>NZ_CP081869.1:3672500-5542510 GCF_019797865.1 Chenggangzhangella methanolivorans | reverse complement strand
CGGTCGCGGCGGCGAGCAGCGCCACCACGGTCTTGCCCGAGCCGACGTCGCCCTGCAGCAGGCGCAGCATGCGCTCGTCGGACGCCATGTCGTCGCGGATCGCCGCCACCGCGCGCGTCTGCGCGCCGGTGAGCGCGAAGGGAAGCGCCGCCTCGATCCGCTCCGAGACGCGTCCCGTGCCGACTCTCGCCCGACCGGACCCACGCCGCATCCGCGCCCGCACCAGGCGAAGCGCGAGCTGGTTGGCGAGCAGCTCGTCATAGGCGAGGCGGGTCAGCGCAGGGCCGTCCGGCGCCACGTCCCCCGGGCTCTGCGGCGCGTGCAGGCGCTCAAGCGCTGCGCGAAAGCCCGGAAACTCGCGCGAGGCCAGAAACGCGGCGTCGAGCCATTCGGGCAGCTCCGGGACGCGCTCGAGCGCGGCGCGCGCGATGCGGTTGACGAGGCCGTGGCTGGCGCCCTCGACGAGCGGGTAGGTGGGCTCCACCGCCGGCAGCTTCGCCAGCCCCTCGGCGTCGACCACATGGGCGGGATGCACCATCTGGAACGCGCCGTCGAAGAGCTCGGGCGTCCCCGAGATCCAGCGCGTCTCGCCGAGCGGGAGAAGCTTCTCGATGTAGCCGCCCTGGGCGCGGAAGAAGACGAGCGTCAGAGCGCCGGTCGGATCCGCCACCACGACGCGGTAGGGCGCGCGCGAGGAGCGCGGCGCCTGATGGCGCTCGACCACCGCCTCGATCGTGGCGACCTCGCCGGCGACGAGCTCCGAGATCGTCGGCCGAGCCCTGCGGTCGATCGCGCCGGTCGGCGCGTGGCCCAGCACGTCGATGACGCGCGGGCCTTCCTCCGGCGCGCTCGCGAGCAGCCGCTGAAGCGTCTTGGCGACCTTCGGGCCGACGCCCTGAAGGGTCGTGGCTTCGGCGAACAGGGGATCGAGGCGGGAGTCGCGCATGGATGCGATAGAGGCGGGAGCAGAGCCGGGGCGCAAGCGGCCGGTGACGGGCGACGGAAAGGAACTGCGTGCTTCGAGACGCCTCGGCTGGCGCCAAGGCTCCTTAGCATGAGGAAGGTTGGCGGTTACCAAAAACGGTCCTCATGCTGAGGAGCCGTCCCTCAGGACGGCGTCTCGAAGCACGCAGTCCGCTTCGGTCGGGCGTCGGCTCAGGCCGCCCGCAACCCTCCGGCCTTTTCGATGAAGGCCGCCACCGCCTCGACGCCGTCGCCGTGCTTCACGCAGGCGAAGACGTAGGGCGCGCCCTTGCGCATGCGGACCGTGTCGGCCTCCATCACCGAAAGATCCGCGCCCACCAGCGGCGCGAGGTCGGTCTTGTTCACGACCAGAATGTCGGAGCGGGTGATGCCCGGCCCGCCTTTGCGCGGGATCTTCTCTCCGCCCGCGACGTCGATGACGTAGACCGTGATGTCGGCGAGCTCCGGCGAGAAGGTCGCGGCGAGGTTGTCGCCGCCGACTCGATCAGGATCAGGTCGAGCGCCGGGAACTTGCGGCTCATCTCGGCGACCGCCGCGAGATTGATCGAGGCGTCCTCGCGGATGGCGGTGTGCGGGCAGCCGCCGGTCTCCACCCCCATGATCCGGTCGGCGTCGAGGGCGCCGGCGTCCACCAGGATGCGAGCGTCCTCCTTGGTGTAGATGTCGTTGGTGATGGCGCAGATGTCGTAGGTTTCGCGGAAGCGCTTGCAGAGCGCCTCCATCAGCGCGGTCTTGCCCGAGCCGACCGGGCCTCCGATCCCGACGCGGAGGGGTCCGTTAGAAGAGCTCATGAGCGAAAAAGCCTTGTATATTGCGTCTCGTGGCGGGCGGAGCTGAGATCCAGCCTGAAGGTCGATGAGCTGAGATCATCGAGCGTGAGCGCCTCGGCTTCAACCGCGATGGACTGCGCCAGAGGGCTCAAGGCCGCCACCACCCGCGCGCCGGCCGTCTGTCCGACGGGCGCGAGCCGCACCGCCGCCGACACCAGCGCCTGGGAGATCGCGACGAGGAAGGCCGCGGCCGTCTCGCGTTCGGGAAGTCCGTGGGCCGCCGCCGCGGCGCCGACCGCGATCGGATAGGCGACTTCGCCGGGAGGGCTGGCGCGACGGCGGAAAGCCGGTCGGTCGGCCATGCGGCGAGCGCCGCGTCGAGAAAGCTGCGACCCTGCTGGGAGGTCTCGAGGTGGAGTTCCTTCGTGGCCGCGAAGGCGAGCGCAACCTCGTTGGCGGCGGCGAGAGCCGCGAGGTCGCCCGCCATGACGGCGCGGTGGGCGGCATGGAGAAGGATCGTGTCGTTTGCGGGCGAAGCCGAGCGCCAGGACGTCGTTCAGCCAGACGAGCAACGAGGCTTCGTCCCTGACGTCGCCGTCCTCGACCGCCTGTTCGAGCCCGTGGCTGTAGGCGTATCCGCCGACCGGGAAGGCGGGGGAGAGCCAGGCGAGCAGGGTGGCGGTGGTCGCCTGATGTGCGCCGCCGCCGATGACGCTCTCTCCGTCATGCCTGGCCAACTGCCAGGCGTCCACGACTTCTCCTGTCGGGGACGTTGCCGTCAAAGTCGTGGATACCCGCGCGTCGCGCGGGCTTGACGGCTGAGGGTCGCGCCGGACCGTCACCCATGGTCATGCCCGTGATACGCGCCCTTCTCCGGCCGGAAGGGCCGTCGCACCGTCCTCGTCGCGCCGCCGAGGCCGCGGACCATCTCGACCAGCACATGGTCGGGCGCCACGTAGATCGCCTCCTCGGCGACCTCCGCGGGCGTGTGCCGGTTGCCGAGGTGCCAGGCGATCTTGGCGAGGCGCAGCGGCGTCCCGGCCGTGACCTCGACAAGGTCCTCGTCGGCGGCACACACCTCGACGAGGCGCCCGTCATCGAGCGCAAGCGCGTCGCCGTCCTCGATCGCAATGGGGCGGGGGAGATCGAGCAGGAAATCGAGCCCGCCGTCGCTGGTCATGGCGAGGCGGCGGCGGTTGCGCGCCTCATGATCGAGCGTGATGCGGTCGGCGACGAGCGCGGTCTTCACCGCGGGGCGGCGGACGACGGAGAGCGCGCGGGTCATGGGACGCGGAGACGAATTGCGCGCTTCGAGACGCAGCCTGACGGCCGCGCCTCAGCACGAGGGGCGTTGAGGAAGGAGCAAACCTCCTCATGCCGAGGAGCCAGCCTTGGGCGGGCGTCTCGATGCGCGCCGTCGCCCGATCCAGGTCTCAAAACAGAAAATACCGCTGCGCCATCGGAGCTCGAGCGCCGGCTCGCACACCAGCAGCTCGCCGTCGGCGCGCACGTCATAGGTCTCCGCGTCGATCTCGATGACCGGCGTGGCGTCGTTCAGGATCATGGACTTCTTGGAGATCCCGCCGCGCACGTTCTCGACCGCGACCATCGGCTTCTGCGCGCGCAGCCGGTTGGCGAGGCCGCCGTCGATCGCGGCCTTCGACACGAAGGTGAGCGAATTGGCGAGCGGCGAGGGACCGAAGGAGCCGAACATCGGCCGGTAATGCACCGGCTGCGGGGTCGGGATCGAAGCGTTGGGGTCGCCCATCGGCGCGCAGGCGATCACCCCGCCCTTGACCACGAGGTCGGGCTTCACGCCGAAGAAGGCCGGCGTCACACCACGAGGTCGGCGAGCTTGCCTTCCTCCACCGAGCCGACATGCCGCGACACGCCATGCGCGATGGCGGGATTGATGGTGTACTTCGCCACATAGCGGCGGGCGCGGAGGTTGTCGTTGTCGCCCGTCTCGCCGGGCAGGGCGCCCCGCTGGCGCTTCATCTTGTCGGCGGTCTGCCAGGTGCGGATCACCACCTCGCCGACGCGGCCCATGGCCTGGCTGTCGGACGACATCATCGAGAGCGCGCCGATGTCGTGGAGGATGTCCTCCGCGGCGATCGTCTCCTTGCGGATGCGGCTTTCCGCGAAGGCGAGGTCTTCGGGGATCGACGGGTCGAGGTGGTGGCAGACCATGAGCATGTCGAGATGCTCGTCGATCGTGTTGCGGGTGTAGGGCCGCGTCGGGTTGGTGCTCGACGGCAGCACGTTTTCGAGGCCCGCCACCTTCATGATGTCGGGCGCATGGCCCCCGCCCGCGCCTTCGGTGTGGAAGGCGTGGATGGTGCGGCCCTTGAAGGCCGCGATCGTGTCCTCGACGAAGCCGCTCTCGTTCAGCGTGTCGGAGTGGATCATCACCTGGATGTCGAACGCGTCGGCGACCGAGAGGCAGCAGTCGATCGCGGCCGGCGTCGTGCCCCAGTCCTCGTGGAGCTTGAGCGCGCAGGCGCCGCCCAGCACCTGCTCCTCGAGGGCCGCCGGCAGCGAGGCGTTGCCCTTGCCCGTGAAGCCGAGATTCATCGGGAAGGCGTCGGCGGCCTCGATCATGCGCGCGATGTGCCACGGGCCGGGCGTGCAGGTGGTGGCGAAGGTGCCGGTCGCCGGTCCCGTGCCGCCGCCGAGCATGGAGGTGACGCCGGAATTCAGCGCCTCCTCGATCTGCTGCGGGCAGATGAAGTGGATGTGGCTGTCGAAGCCGCCGGCCGTGACGATCTTGCCTTCGCCCGCGATGACCTCCGTGCCGGGCCCCACGATGATGTCGACGCCCGGCTGGACGTCCGGATTGCCGGCCTTGCCGATCTTGGCGATGCGGCCGTCCTTCAGGCCGATGTCGGCCTTGTAGATCCCCGTATGGTCGAGGATCACCGCGTTGGTGACGACGGTGTCGACCGCCCCGTCCGCGCGCGTCGCCTGGGACTGGCCCATGCCGTCGCGGATGGTCTTGCCGCCGCCGAACTTCACCTCCTCGCCATAGGTGGTGAAGTCCTTCTCGACCTCGATGACGAGCGACGTGTCGGCGAGCCGGATCCTGTCGCCGGTCGTCGGCCCGAACATGTCGGCATAGGCCGCGCGGGAGATCTTGGCGGGCATCAGAGACCTCCCATCACGTCCTGCCGGAACCCGAACACCTTTCGCGCGCCCGACAGCGGAACGAGCGTCACGGTCCGCGTCTGGCCGGGCTCGAAGCGCACCGCGGTGCCGGACGCGATGTCGAGCCGCATGCCGCGGGCGGCCGCGCGGTCGAAGTCGAGCGCCGGGTTGGTCTCGAAGAAGTGGTAATGGCTGCCGACCTGGATCGGACGGTCGCCGGTGTTGGCGACCGTGACGCTGACGGTCTCGGCGCCGGCGTTGAGCTCGATGTCGCCCTCGGCCGCGATCACTTCGCCGGCCGCAAGCTCCGACGCCGCGCCGCGGATCGGGTGGTGCACGGTCACGAGCTTGGTGCCGTCCGGGAACGTCGCTTCGACCTGGATGTCGTGGATCATCTCGGCGATCCCGTCCATGCACTGCTCGGCGCTCACGACATGCGCGCCGGCCTCCATCAGCTCCGCGACCGTGCGGCCGTCGCGCGCGCCCTCGACCACGAAATCGGTGATGAGCGCGACCGCTTCGGGATGGTTGAGCTTCACCCCGCGCGAGAGGCGGTTTCGCGCCACGATCGCCGCCATCGCGACCAGCAGCTTGTCCTTTTCGCGGGGCGTGAGGTTCATCAGCAGGTCCAGACGCGGGGGAGGGGGCGGTCGATCAGGATCGGCAAAGTCTCGCGCAGGGCGTCGCGCAGGCGCTCGGCCGAGGGGGAGAGCATACGCAGGATCATGAGGCCGTTCCAAGAGGTTACGCCCGCCTCGACCGCCTCGAGGGCAGCGACCGAGGCGCGCACCGGCTCGACGAGCGCCTCTGCGTCCGGCGCGACATGCAGCACGGTCGCAAGCGCCGTCGCTCCGCGGGCGACGGCCTTGCGGGCGAGCAGCTCCTCGATGTCGCCGGAGAGCTTCAGCGTCTCGGCGAAAACCAGCCGCCCGCCGCGGCGCACGCGCCAGCGATCCTCGACGAGGCCGGACCGCACCGCCTCGCCGCGGGCGCGGCGGCCGAACACGATCGGCTCGCAGACGGTGAGCCTTGCGGTTTCCGCGACGTCGGCCTCGAGCCGGCGCTCGAGCCGGGCGTGATCGAACAGGATGGTCTCCTGCGGCAGCCATGCGAGCCGGCCGCCGGCCGCGACGGCGAGGCGGTTCTCCACCGTCGCGCTGATCCCGTCGGAGCGGTAGACGCGCTCGGCGCCGGGAGTGGAGAGCGAGGCCGCCGCGCCTTCGCCGATTTCGACCTCGACGCTCATCGCGTCGCCGCATGCGATGCCGCCCGCGACGTTCAGCATCACGCCGTCGAGCCCGTGGGGCGACTTCGGAAGCCTCAGCCGCGACGCGCCGCTCTCATGGACGCGCACGATGCGGCTCGCGCCGCCGCGCGCCTCGACGGTGAGCGCGATGCGGCCATGGGCGCGCTGGCGGCCGAAGTTGTCTCGCGCTGGCGGAGCTTCAGAAATGTAGGCGATTGCGGACATCGTCCCCCTGAAGCGCCGTGGCGTCGCCGCTTTCGACCACCTCGCCGCGCTCCATCACGATGAAGCGGTCGGCGAGCTCCTGGGCGAAGTCGAAATACTGTTCGACCAGCACGATCGCCATGTTCCCCTTGTCGCGAAGATAGCGGATTGCGCGGCCGATGTCCTTGATGACCGAGGGTTGGATGCCCTCCGTGGGCTCGTCCAGAACGAGCAGCTTTGGCCGTGTGACGAGCGCGCGGCCGATGGCGAGCTGCTGCTGCTGGCCGCCGGACAGGTCGCCGCCGCGCCGCCCGAGCATCGACTTCAGCACGGGGAAGAGGTCGTAGACGTCTTCCGGAATGGTGCGGTCGCGGCGTTTCAGCGGCGCAAAGCCGGTCTCGAGGTTCTCCTTGACGGTCAGCAGCGGAAAGATCTCGCGGCCCTGCGGCACATAGGCGATCCCGAGGCTCGCGCGGTCGTAGGGCTTGAGGGTCGAGATCGGCCGGCCCTCGAGCGTGATCCGGCCGGCCGAGATCGGCCGCTGGCCGGTGATGGCGCGGAGAAGGGAGCTTTTGCCGACGCCATTGCGCCCGAGCACGCAGGTGACCTCGCCGGCCGCCGCCGTGACCGAGACGCCGCGCAGCGCCCGCGAGGAGCCGTAATAGAGCGAGACGTCTTCGACGCTCAGCATGTGGCGATCTTTCGCTCACGAACGAACTGCGTGCTTCGAGACGCGTCGGCCGCGCCGCCGCTCCTCAGCATGAGGACCGTTGAGCTTGATCGGAACCACCAACGAGCCTCATGCTGAGGAGGCGCGAAGCGCCGTCTCGAAGCACGCAGTTGATCTCCGCCGCGCATGTTCATCGCCCGAGATAGACCTCCACCACGCGCTCGTTCGACGACACCGCGTCGAGCGATCCCTCGGCCAGAACCGAGCCCTCGTGCAGGCACGTGACCTTCACGCCGAGGTCGCGGACGAACACCATGTCGTGCTCCACCACCACGACCGAGGCGGTCTTGGCGATCTCGCGCAGCAGGTCTGCGGTGTCGGCGGTCTCCTGATCCGTCATGCCGGCCGCGGGCTCGTCGACCAGGAGCAGCTTCGGCTCCTGCGCCAGCAGCATGCCGATCTCGAGCCACTGCTTCTGGCCGTGGGAGAGCTCGCCCGCCTTGCGGTCCCGCGATCCCGTCAGCCGCACGCGTTCCAGCAGCGCGTCGACGCGCTCCTTCTCTTGGGCCGTGCGCCTGGAGAACAGCACGGGGAAGGGCCGCCGGTCGGTCTTGAGCGCCAAAAGAATGTTGTCCTCGACCGTGTGCATCTCGAACACGGTCGGGGTCTGGAACTTCCGCCCGATGCCGAGCCCTGCGATAGAGGCCTCGTCGAGCCTGGTGAGGTCGTGGGTCGCCTCGAACACCGCGACGCCGGTGTTCGGCCGGGTCTTGCCGGTGATCACGTCCATCATGGTGGTCTTGCCGGCGCCGTTCGGGCCGATGATCGCGCGCATCTCGCAGTCGTCGATCGAGAGCGAGAGCTTGTTCAGCGCCTTGAACCCGTCGAACGTCACCGAGACGTTGTCGAGATAGAGCAGCGCGTTGGTGGTGAGGCCGCCGATCGCCATTGGCTTACTCCGCAGGCGCTGGTTTGGGCGGCGGGGCAGGGGCGGCCGCGGGCTCGGACGGCAGCTCGCTCTTGCGCTTGAGGCCGAGCAGATCGGTGACCGAGCCCACGATCCCCTTCGGGATCAGCAGCGTGGTGGCGACGAACAGGCCGCCGAGCGCGAACAGCCACATCGAGGGCAGCACGCCCGTGAACCAGGTCTTGCCGGCGTTCACGAGGAAAGCGCCGAGCGCCGCCCCTACCAGCGTGCCGCGGCCGCCGACCGCGACCCAGATCACCGCCTCGATCGAGTTCGCGGGCGCAAATTCCGACGGGTTGATGATGCGACCTGCGGCACGTAGAGCGCGCCCGCGACGCCTGCGATCATCGCGGAGAGCGTGAAAACCAGGAGTTTGTACTGCTCGACCCGATAACCCATGAAGCGCGTGCGGCTCTCGGCGTCGCGCACCGCGACCACCACCTTGCCGAGCTTCGACGTCACCACCCAGCGGCAGATGAGGTAGGAGCCGGCGAGCGCGAGCGCGGTCAGCGCGAACAGCGTCGCGCGGGTCCCTTGAGCCTGTACGGGGAAGCCCAGAATGTCCTTGAAGTCGGTCAGGCCGTTGTTGCCGCCGAACCCCATGTCGTTGCGGAAGAAGGCGAGCATCAGCGCGAAGGTGAGCGCCTGCGTGATGATCGAGAGGTAGACGCCGGTGACCCGCGAGCGGAAGGCGAGCCAGCCGAAGCCGAAGGCGAGCAGGCCGGGCGCCGCCATCGCCATGAGGGCGGCGAACCAGAACTGGTCGAAGCCGAGCCAGAACCAGGGCAGCTCCTTGTAATTCAGGAACACCATGAAGTCCGGCAGCACGGGATTGCCGTAGACGCCCCGCGGGCCGATCTGGCGCATCAGGTGCATGCCCATCGCGTAGCCGCCGAGCGCGAAGAACGCGCCGTGGCCGAGCGACAGGATCCCGCAATAGCCCCACACCAGATCGAGCGCGAGCGCGAGCATCGCGAAGGCCAGATACTTGCCGAGCAGCGGCACGAGATAGTCGGAGACGTGGAGCGCCGAGTTCGGCGGCAGCAGGAGGTTGGAGGCCGGGATCAGGATCGCCATGGCGAGCACGACGCCAAGGAAGATCAGCCCGGCGCCGTCGAGGAAGCGGTAGCGGCTCACGGGCGGGCCCCCGACTCGGCGCGAACCTCTCCGAACCCCTCCCCCTTGTGGAGAGGGTATGGGTGGGGGTGGTTCAGAACTAAGCGGAAGGTTGCGCGTGGGGCGCTGTCGCCCGTGGCGCCGCCTTCGGAGCCGCCCCCACCCCTTACCCCTCCCCACAAGGGGGAGGGGGAACTGAGAGCGCGACGCTTGCTGACTGTTCGCGTCTTCATGCGTCCACGAACCTCCCCTTGAGCGCGAACAGGCCGCGGGGCTTCTTCTGGATGAACAGGATGATGGCGATCAGCAGTATGATTTTGCCGAGCACCGCGCCAGCGAAGGGCTCCAGCAGCTTGTTGGCGACGCCGATCGAGAGCGCGCCGACGAGCGTGCCCCAGAGGTTCCCGACGCCGCCGAACACCACCACGAGGAAGCTGTCGATGATGTAGCTTTGGCCGAGGTTCGGCGAGACGTTGTCGATCTGGCTGAGCGCGACGCCCGCGATCCCCGCCACGCCGGACCCGAGCCCGAACGTCATCGCGTCGACCCATGGGGTGCGGATGCCCATGGAGCCGGCCATCCGCCGGTTCTGCGTCACGGCGCGCACCTGAAGCCCAAGGCTGGTGCGCTTCAGGAGCAGCAGCAGCGCGAAGAACACCGAGAGCGCGAACAGCACGATGGCGACGCGGTTCCAGGTGAGCGACACGCCGAGCAGCGAGATCGAGCCCTGCAGCCAGTCCGGCGTCGAGACCTCGCGGTTGGTCGGGCCGAAGGCGGTGCGCACCGCCTGCTGCAGGATGAGGCTGACGCCCCATGTGGCGAGCAGCGTCTCGAGCGGCCGGCCGTAGAGGAAGCGGATCACCGTGCGCTCGATCAGCACGCCGACCGCGCCCGCCACCAAGAATGCGACCGGGATCGAGATCAGCAGCGAGACGCCGTTCATCGCCGGCACGTTGTCGCGGATGAAGCCTTGGGTGAGGAAGGTGGCGTAGGCCCCGATCATCACCATCTCGCCATGGGCCATGTTGATGACGCCCATCACGCCGAAGGTGATGGCGAGCCCGATGGCGGCGAGCAGCAGCACCGAGCCGAGCGAGATCCCGTAGGTCAGGTCCTGCACCGCGTTCGCGACCCCGAGCCAGCGCTGGATGGCCGCGACGCCCGATTTCGCGGCGTCCTGCACTGCCTGCGGAGAGTTGGCCGGCAGCGAATTGAGCGCGGCGAGCGCGTCCTGGTCGCCGACGTCCGCCACGATGTCGGCGGCGGCGACACGGTCGGCCTCGGGCGCGTCCGGCTTCACGAGGATGATGGCGGCGCGGGCCTGCGTCAGCGCTTCCTTCGCGGAAGGATCCTTCTCCTTGGCGAGCGCCGCCTCGATGGCGGGCAGGGCGCTTGCGTCGCGGCTCTTGAACACGGCGCGGGCCGAAGCCACGCGCTTTTCCGGTTCCGGCGCCTGTAGCGCGAAGGCTCCGCGGGCGGCTTCCACTGAGCGGCGCACGCGGTTGTTGAGGCGCACCGGCTTCAGCGGTTTTGCGCCGAGCTCCGCGGGCGCGGCCTCGCCGGTCCTGGCGAGCTTCAGCGCGCCGGCCGCGTCCTTCATCAGGATCGTCTTGCTCTCGGGGTCGAACAGCAGGCGACCGGCGCCGAGCGCCTCGAAGATCTCCGCGCCCGTCGGGGCCTGAGCGGCCACCAGGCCTTCGATCGCCTTGTCGGTCTCGTCGAACTTGTCGGCCGAAAAGCGCGCGAGGGCGTCGTCGACCGGATCGGCGAAGGCGGGCGCGACCGAGCTCAGGCACGCGAGCGCGAGAAGGGCGAAGGCGGGAAAGAACAGTCGAAACAATCTGGGCACTGGGTCACCTGAGCGCGAGGCCGACCGAGCCCTCCCCCTTGCGGGGAGGGTGAGCGTGGGGGTGGTTCAGGATGGAGTGGTTCGGTTCGGCGTAGAGCAGCGTCGCTCTTGTCGCCCTATCCGGAGCCACCCCCACCCCCGATCCCTCCCCAGCGCAAGTCGGACGCTTCCGACTTGCGCATCTCATTTGGCCAACTCCGCGAGCGGAGTTGGCTCGGGGAGGGGAGAGGCGCGCACGACGCGCGGAGTCAGTTCAAGATCAAGGCGCGGAGGGCGGCGGGGAGGAGGCGCCGCCCTCCGCGAGGGCTCATGCGGGGAGGCGCCTCAGGTGCCCTGGCCGCCGCACTTGCCGGTCTTGACGTTGAAGTTGCCGCACTTCTTGCCCACCCAGTCGGCCTCGAGGTCCTTCGAGCCGGGCAGGAAGTCCGACCAGGCGTCGCCCGGCACCAGGTCCGGCGTCTTCTCGACGACGTCGAACTGGCCGTCCTCGCGGATCTCGCCGATCAGCACGGGCTTGGTGATGTGGTGGTTGGGCAGCATCTTGGAGACGCCCCCGGTGAGATTCGCCTGCTCGGTCCCGGGCAGGGCGTCGATCACCTTGTCAGCGTCGACGGAGCCGGCCTTTTCAGCCGCCTTCACCCACATGTTGAAGCCGATGTAGTGGGCCTCCATCGGGTCGTTGGTCACGCGCTTCGGGTTCTTGGTGAAGGCCTGCCACTTGGCGATGAAGTCCTTGTTGGCAGGATCGTCGACGCTCTCGAAGTAGTTCCAGGCGGCGAGATGGCCGACCAGCGGCTTGGTGTCGATCCCTGCGAGCTCCTCCTCGCCGACCGAGAACGCCACCACGGGGATGTCGGTCGCCTTGACGCCCTGGTTGCCGAGCTCCTTGTAGAACGGCACGTTGGCGTCGCCGTTGATGGTCGAGACGACCGCCGTCTTCTTGCCCGCCGAGCCGAACTTCTTGATGTCGGAGACGATCGTCTGCCAGTCGGAATGACCGAACGGCGTGTAGTTGATCATGATGTCGTCGGCCGCCACGCCCTTGTCCTTGAGATAGGCCTCGAGGATCTTATTGGTCGTGCGCGGATACACGTAATCGGTGCCGGCCAGGACCCAGCGCTGGACGCTCTCTTCCTTCATCAGGTAGTCGACCGCCGGGATCGCCTGCTGGTTCGGCGCGGCGCCGGTGTAGAACACGTTGCGCTCGCTCTCCTCGCCCTCGTACTGGACGGGATAGAACAGGACCGAGTTCAGCTCCTTGAACACCGGCAGCACCGACTTGCGGGACACGCTCGTCCAGCAGCCGAACACCACCGAGACCTTCTGGTTCGAGATCAGCTCGCGGGCCTTCTCGGCGAATAGCGGCCAGTTGGAGGCCGGATCGACCACCACCGCCTCGAGCTTCTTGCCGAGCACGCCGCCTTTCTTGTTCTGCTCGTCGATGAGCATGAGCATGGCGTCCTTCAGCGTGGTTTCGCTGATCGCCATCGTGCCCGAGAGCGAATGCAGGATGCCGACCTTGATGGTGTCTTCCGCCCGCGCCGGCGCCCAGGACAGAGTCGCGCCCGCGATCGCGCCGGCGGCGAGCGCCGCGCTCAAAAACCTCTTCATCGCTCACTCCCGTGCCGTCTCTTGATCCGGGCTCCCCGGCCCGCTGAAGACACGCCACGCAAGTGCGGCGCCACCCCGAGCGCCTGTTCCGGTTGCAATCGAGGCGGGCTCGCGGCGAGGCGTCCGTTCGGCGCGCGCGCTGCCTATAAGGTGAGCAAACGGGACGTTTTGATTAATTAGTGAGCAATGTGATCGCTTGAAAGGCGGGGGCTGGACCCGCTGGCCTGCGCCATGGCGCGCCGCGGCGCCGTTCGGTGCGCTGGCACGACGTTTGCTGATCCGCCGTCGTGCAGAGCGTCTAGGGTTCCGGCCGCCATCCCCGGCGGCGCTGGTCCGAGAGACGCGCTTCCGGGAGAGCCGGAGGTACACGGCGGGGCAAAATCCCGGGAGGTCACTGCACGGGTTCGCCGCCGCGGACCGACCTCCAATTCGTGCGCGGCGAACTCCTGAGACGCCATCGGCCACAAGGCCGACTGACCGAGGAGTCATTGATGCGCCGCCGCCTGCTCGCAGCTCTTTCGCTCTCCGCCGTCGCGCTTGCGGCCGCGTTCACCGGGCCGGCGCACGCCGCGCCCAAGAAGAGTTTTGAGATCGCCTGGACGATCTATGTCGGGTTCATGCCCTGGCCCTATGCGGCCGAGAACGGCATCGTGAAAAAGTGGGCCGACAAATACGGCATCGACATCAAGGTCACGCAGCTCAACGACTACGTGGAGTCGATCAACCAGTTCACCGCCGGCAAGTTCGACGGCGTGACGCTGACCAACATGGACGCGCTGACCATTCCCGCCGCCGGCGGCGTCGACACCACCGCGCTCGTGATCGGCGACTTCTCGAACGGCAATGACGGCATCGTCTCGAAGAAGGCGAAGTCGATCGCCGACCTCAAGGGCTCGAGCATCAACCTCGTGGAGCTCTCGGTCTCCCACTACCTGCTCGCCCGCGCGCTCGACATGAACGGCATGTCCGAAAAGGACGTGAAGGTCGTCAACACCTCCGACGCCGACATCACCGGCGCGTTCAAGACGCCGGACGTCGAACACGTCGTCACCTGGAACCCGATGCTCGCCGACGTCACGGCCGAGCCCGGCGCGACCGAACTGTTCGACTCGTCCAAGATCCCGGGCGAAATCATCGACATGCTCGGCGTCAACACCGAAACGCTCAAGGACAATCCGGACTTCGGCAAGGCCCTGGTCGGCATCTGGTACGAGACCCTGAAGCTCATGGAAGGCGACGCCGGCAAGGAGGCGCGCGCGGCCATGGGCAAGCAGTCCGGCACCGACCTCGCCGGCTTCGACGCCCAGCTCGCCGACACCAACCTGTTCTCGAAGGCCGCCGACGCGGTCGCTTTCGCGGAGAGCCCCGCGATCACGAAGACCATGGACCTCGTCCGCAGCTTCTCGTTCGACCACGGCCTGCTCGGCGAGGGCGCGAAGTCCAAGGACGCGGTCGGCATGGCGTTTTCGGGCGGCAAGACGCTCGGCGACGAGAAGAACGTGAAGCTGCGCTTCGACCCGACCTTCATGAAGATGGCGGCCGAAGGGAAGCTGTGAGGGCTTGGACAAGCGTCATCCCGGACGGCCGCAAGGCCGATCCGGGATCGTCCTCCGCGTAAGGCGCGCGGGACCAAGGGTGTCATCCCGGCCGAAGCGGCGCAGCCGCGTAGAGCCGGGATCGTCTTCCGAGCTCGCGCCCTCTCCTGAAAACGATCCCGGATCGGCCTTGCGGCCGTCCGGGATGACGGGTGGCTTCAAGGTGGTTTCATGCGTCGTGCGATGAACATACGGCCGGCGGCCGGGCCGCGGCTGCTGCTCGCGATCCTGCCGTTCCTGCTGCTCGCCGCCGTCTACGTGATCGGCTCGGCCGAGCGGCGCGCCGAAAACCCGAACGACAAGCTGCTGCCGCCGGTCTCGGAGATGGCCGCGACCACCTCGCGGCTCGCCTTCGAGCCCGACCGGCGCACCGGCGAGATCACGATGCTCGCCGACACGCTCTCGAGCCTGCAGCGCCTGGCGCTGGGCTTGGGCTTCGCGACGGTGGTCGGCCTCGTGCTCGGGATCGCGCTCGGCATCCTGCCGGTGGCGAACGCCGGCGGCGGGGCGCTCGTCGCGGTGATCTCCATGATCCCGCCCATGGCGATCCTGCCCATCCTCTTCATCATCTTCGGGCTGGGGGAGCTCTCGAAGGTGATCCTCATCGTCATCGGGGTCGCGCCGCCGATCGTGCGCGACATCGCCATGACGGTTCAGGCGATCCCGACCGAGCAACTGGTGAAGGCGCAGACGCTCGGCGCCTCCACATGGACGACGGTCGTTCGCGTGGTGCTCCCGCAGATCACGCCTCGGCTGATCGAAGTCGTGCGCCTGCAGCTCGGCCCGGCGTTCCTGTTCCTGATCGCCGCCGAAGCCATCGCCTCGGATTCAGGGCTCGGCTACCGCATCTTCCTCGTGCGCCGCTATCTCGCGATGGACGTCATCCTGCCTTACGTCGCCTGGATCACGCTGATCGCCTTCACGCTCGACCTGCTGCTCGCAAAGCTCTCGCGAAAAGCCTTCCCATGGGCCTATGTGGGGGAACGCCGATGAGCACGATCACGGTCGAGAACGTCTGGGCCGAGTTCGGCGACCAGATCGTCATCGAGAACCTCGATTTCGAGGTGAAGTCCGGCGCGTTCCTGTCGGTCGTCGGCCCCTCGGGCTGCGGCAAGAGCACGTTCCTGCGCATGGTGCTCGGCCAGGACCGCCCAAGCCGCGGCCGCCTGCTGCTCGACGGCAAGCCGCTGCCCGACGAGCCCGACGCCGACCGCGGCGTCGTGTTCCAGCGTTACTCGGTGTTCCCGCACCTCACCGTGCTCGGCAACGTCGTGCTGGCCTATGAGCTCGGCCAGTCGCGGTTCCTCGGCAAGCTGTTCGGGGCGGCCAAGCGCCGGGCGAAGGAGCGCGCCGAGGAGCTGATCGTGGCCGTCGGGCTCGGGGCCCATCGCGACAAGCATCCGAGCGCGCTCTCGGGCGGCATGCAGCAACGGCTGGCAATCGCTCAAGCCTTGGCGAAAGATCCGAAGGTGCTATTGCTCGACGAGCCGTTCGGCGCGCTCGATCCCGGCACGAGGGCGCAGATGCACGCGCTCATCAAGCCGCTGTGGGAGCAGGCCGGCATGACGGTGATCATGGTGACGCACGACCTCAAGGAGGCGTTCAACCTCGGCACACGGGTGGTGGCCTTCGACAAGGTGCGCCACGACCCGCAGGCGCCGGGCCGCTACGGCGCGCGCGTCACCTACGATCTCGATCTCACGCGCGAGGGCGCGGTGCCGGTGCTGGGCTTTGCGAGGCCCATTCCGCTGATGGCCGCGCAGTGAGCATGCGGCTCGCGCCCCTCGTCCCGGACTTGATCCGGGACCCAGAACCGACAGCGTATCCGGAAACGCGCTTCGAGCGCCGCTCTCTCTTTGGGAGCCGCATCGGTTCTGGGTCCCGGATCAAGTCCGGGACAAGGGCGCGGCGTTTCCCGCGCATGGTCCCGGCGCCTGTTGGGACGACGCCTCATCACAAGTTCTACCCGCTGATGACGTTCCCGAATTGGCTCGGGAAGACGGCCAGCCTTACCCAAGGAGAAGCCGAATGATCCCGTCACGCGCCAGCCGCGGCCGCGCGGCAGGTCTTGCGCCCTCGCGCGAGCGTCTGCGTCGCCACCATCCCGATTTCTCGAAGATGGAGACCCAAGGCTGGAAGGCGCTCGACGCCGAGAGCCGCCTGCCCGAGACCATGTGGCGGAAAGAGCAGCAATGGGCGCTCGACATGGGCCTGCCCGGCGCCGACTCGATCACCGACAAGTCGATTCCGACCTTCGCGCGCGGCGAGCTTCCGCATTTCGCCGGCATCAACACCTTCATGAAGGCGCCTTACGTCGAGAACGTGCGCGACGTCGGCAAATACGACGCCGCGGTGCTCGGCATCCCGTTCGACTCCGGCACCACCTATCGCCCCGGCACCCGCTTCGGGCCGCAGGGCGTGCGGCGCATCTCGGCGCTCTACACGCCCTACAATTACGAGCTCGGCGTCGATCTCCGCGAGCAGATGACGCTCTGCGACGCCGGCGACGTGTTCACGATCCCCGCCAACCTCGAGAAGTCGTTCGACCAGATCACCCGCGGCGTCTCCCATGTCGCCTCGTCGGGCGCGCTGCCGATCATGATCGGCGGCGACCATTCGATCGGCTTCCCCTGCGTGCGCGGCATCGCCGAATGCACGTCGAAGCGCATCGGCATCATCCACTTCGACCGCCACATCGACATCCAGGAGAAGGATCTCGACGAGCGGATGCACACCACGCCGTGGTTCTGGGCGACCAATCTGCCGAACGTTTCGCCGAAAAACCTCGTGCAGCTCGGCATCGGCGGCTGGCAGGTGCCGCGCTACGGCGTCTCCGAGGCGCGTCGGCGCGACACCAACGTGCTGACGATCGAGGACATCGAGAAGTTCGGCCTGGAAAAGACCGCCGAGATCGCGCTGGAGCTCGCCTGGAAGGACGCCGACGCGGTCTACATCTCGTTCGACGTGGACTCGATCGACTGCGGCTTCGTGCCGGGCACCGGCTGGCCGGAGCCGGGCGGCTTCCTGCCGCGCGAGGCGCTCAAGATCCTCGGCCTCGTCACCGCGCCGGGCATCTGCGGCCTCGAGGTCGTGGAGGTCTCGCCGCCCTACGACACATCGGACATCACGGCGCTGTTCGGCACCCGCGTGATCGTCGAGGCGCTCGGCTCGATGGTGTCGAACGGCACTCTCGGCAAGCACAAGTCGATCATCGACAAGCCGGTGACGTTCTGATGCGCGCGCGGAGATCGACTGCGTGCTTCGAGACGCCCGGCTGCGCCGGGCTCCTCAGCATGAGGGACGTGGAGAATTGCGGAAGCACGCGTGACGGAGGTCTCGTCCCTCCTCATGCTGAGGAGGCGCGAAGCGCCGTCTCGAAGCACGCGCTTGCGCTCGTCCGAGGGAGGATCTGAGCCATGCACAACGGCCACGATCACCATCACGACCATAGCGGCGGCGGGCATAGCCACAGCCATTCGCACTCTCACGGCCACGGCCACAACCAGCCAGCCGCGAAATCCGTGCAGTGGCAGACGCCGCATCTGCCGCACGGACACGCTCATCCGGACGTGGATCCGCGCAAGACCGACCTCGACCTCGTCGAGGCGGCCTTCGTCGAGGCCTTCATGCACGCTTCCGACGTGACGAGCTTCCTGCGCGTCGCGGGCGTGCCGTTTGTGGGCGAGGACGGCTCGGGCAAGCGCCTTCACCTCCTGCGGGTCGAGACCGAGGACCTCGTCGACGTCGGCGCGGTCGCGCCGCTCCTCGGCGGCGCGGGCGTGCGCTACGATCCGCTGCCCGCCAAGATGACCTCCCGCCGCCGGCGCCTCGCCTTCCTGTTCCACGACGGGCAGGCGATCCAGCGGCTTGATCTCGCGTCCGCCAAGTCGCTCGCCGACCGCAGCGAAGCCTCCTTCTTTGAAACCTCGAAGAGCTGAAGGGATAGACCCATGAGCTTCCGCACTCTCCGCCCGCTCCTTGCGGCCTCCGCCCTTCTCGTCCCGACCGCCGCCTTCGCCCATCCCGGCCACGGCGAGGCCGTGGGCTTCATGGCGGGTCTCGGCCATCCGGTCGGCGGCCTCGACCATGTGCTCGCCATGGTGATGGTCGGCGTCTTCGCCTACCAGCTCGGCGGCCGCGCGCTCTGGCTCGTGCCCGCGACCTTCGTGGTCGTGATGGCTGCAGGCGGCGGCCTCGGCATGGCGGGCATCGAGGTGCCGTTCGTCGAGACCGGCATCGCGCTCTCGATCGTCGCGCTCGGCGCGGCGGTCGCGTTCGGCCTCAAGGCGCCGGTCGCCGTCGCGATGGCCGCAGTCGGCGTCTTCGCGACGTTCCACGGCTACGCGCACGGCGCCGAGGCGCCTGAGACCGGAGGCGGCGCGGCCTATGCGGCTGGCTTCATGCTCGCGACCGCCGCGCTCCATGCGGCCGGCGTCGGCTTCGGCGCGCTGATTGGCCGGATCGGCGAGGCGCAGGGGCCGCTCGTCACCCGCGCGGCGGGCGGCCTCGCGGCGCTTGCGGGCGTCGCGATCCTCGCGGGCGCGCTTTGAAACGTCCGGGGGCCGCGCGTTCGGCGCGCGGCCCTCAGTTCGTCGGAGCCGCGGCCTCGCAGTCGCCGACGCGCTTGCCGCGCTGGACCTCGGTCATCGTCATGTTCTTGCCGCCCATGGTCATGGCGATCGAGCCCTGGAACCGGTCGGCCATGATCGAATAGAGCGCGAGCCCGCGCGCCGCGCCGCCGCCGGGGCAGCGGATCTCGAACGAGACGTCCGCGCCTTCGCGCTTCAGTTTGTCGGCGGGGCAGGCGGCCAGCGGATTGTTGGCGCTCAGCACCGGAAAAGCCGAGCCGCCGCCGACGTCCTTCAGGCAGACCTTTCGGGTCTGGACGTCGTGGTTCTCGAGATGCGGCAGGTCGAGGCGGTATTCGACCTCGTAGAGACCGTCCGGCACGGCCGGGTTCTGCGCGAGGACCGGCGACGCAAGCGTCGCGGACAGCGCGAAAGCGAACCCTCGTCCTAAACTGCGCATCGCTGCTCCCTCCCGTTTCCTCTTCCGATCATCGCCCGAACGGCGCTCTCGGCGCTCCGATTCTTGCGCCGGAACTCTTTCGATTGCGCCGCAAGCCGCGGAGCGCGCGGCCGGGCGGCCGCGGTTATCTCAGCGCCATGACCTTCGATCCGGCAAGGAGAGACGCCATGTACGCCGAGAAGATGCATGCTGAGACAATGACCGCCGACCCCGCCTCCACGATCGATCCGGCCGAGAGCGACCCGCGCTGGCGCGCGGTCGTCGAGCGCGACGCGGCCCAGGACGGCCGCTTCGTCTATTCGGTGCGCACGACCGGCGTCTATTGCCGCCCATCCTGCGCCTCGCGGCGGGCCAAGCGCGAGAACGTCGCCTTCCACGCCACGACCGAAGCCGCCGAGGCCGCGGGTTTTCGCGCCTGCAAGCGCTGCCGGCCGAAGGAGGCAGGCGGGCGTCACGCCGACAAGATCGCGCGCGCCTGCCGGATGATCGAACAGGCGGACGAGCCGCCGACGCTCGACCGACTGGCGGAGGCCGCCGGCTTGAGCGCCTTTCACTTCCACCGCGCCTTCAAGGCGGCGACGGGGCTGACCCCGAAGGCCTATGCCGACGCTGTGCGGGCGGGCAGGGTGCGGGAGAACCTAGGGAAGGCGCAGGAGAACGTCACCTCGACCATCTACGCCTCCGGCTTCAACTCGAACGGCCGGTTTTACGAGAGCGCCGACCGGATGCTTGGCATGACGCCCGGCGCCTATCGCGACGGCGGCCGCGACGCAGAGATCCGCTTCGCGATCGCCGAGTGTTCGCTGGGCTCCATTCTCGTCGCGGCAAGCCAGCGGGGCGTCTGCGCCATCCTGCTCGGCGACGATCCGGATGCGCTCGCCCGCGCGCTGCAGGACCGGTTTCCGAAAGCGGAGCTGATCGGCGGCGAGCCCGCGTTCGAAGCGCTGGTCGCGCAGGTGATCGGCTTCGTGGAGGCGCCGGGCGTGGGGCTCGACCTGCCGCTCGACATTCGCGGCACCGCGTTCCAGCAGCGGGTCTGGACAGCTTTGCGCGACGTTCCGATGGGCGAGACGGTCAGCTACGCCGAGCTCGCGCGGCGCATGGGCGAACCTAAAGCGGCGCGCGCGGTCGGCATGGCCTGCGGCGCCAACATGATCGCGGTGGCGATCCCCTGCCACCGCGTGGTGCGGGCCGACGGCGGCCTCTCCGGCTATCGCTGGGGCGCGGAGCGCAAGCAGGCGCTGATCGACCGGGAGAAGGCGGCGAAGTGAGAGAGCCTCCGCCGTCATGCCGCCCGAAGAGCCGGCGTGACGGGGAGGATCGGCGGTCTCAGCTGGCGAGTTCGCGCATGACCTTGATGAGGTCGGACTTGCCCTCGAAGCCGATGCCCGGAAGCTCCGGCATCGTCACATAGCTGTTCTCGACCCGCACGGTGTCCGGGAAGCCGCCATAGGGCTGGAAGAGGTCGGGATAGCTCTCGTTGCCGCCGAGCCCGAGCCCGGCCGCGATGTTGAGCGACATCTGGTGGCCGCCATGCGGGATGCAGCGGCTCCACGACCACCCGGCCACTTTAAGCGCCTCGAGCGTGCGCTGGTATTCGCACAGGCCGTAGGAGAGCGCGCAGTCGAACTGCAGCCAGTCGCGGTCCGGCCGCATGCCGCCGTAGCGCAGCAGGTTGCGCGCGTCCTGATGGGAGAACAGGTTCTCGCCCGTCGCCATCGGGCCGGGATAGAACTCTGCGAGGGCTGCCTGCAGCTGGTAGTCGAGCGGGTCGCCGATCTCCTCGTACCAGAACAGCGGATACTCCCGCAGCGCCTTGGCGTACGCGATCCCGGTCTCGAGGTCGAAGCGGCCGTTGGCGTCGACGGCGAGCTGCGCGTCCGAGCCGATCTCGGCCAGCACCGCCTCGATGCGGCGACAGTCCTCAGGCAGAGACGCGCCGCCGATCTTCATCTTCACGACCTTGTAGCCGCGGTCGAGATAGCCGCGCATTTCGCCGCGAAGCTGCGTGTCGTCCTTGCCCGGGTAGTAGTAGCCGCCCGCGGCGTAGACGAAGACCTTGGGATTCGCCTGCAAGCCGTGACGTTCGGCGAGCAGCCGGAACAGCGGCTTGCCTGCGATCTTCGCCACCGCGTCCCAGATCGCCATGTCGAGCGTGCCGACCGCCACCGAGCGCTCGCCGTGGCCGCCCGGCTTCTCGTTGGTCATCATCGCGGCCCAGCACTTGTCCGGGTCGATGTTGTCGCCGGCCTCGTTCAGCAGCGACTTCGGATCGGCCCCGGTGAGGCGGTCGGCGAAGCGTTCGCGGATCAGGCCGCCCTGGCCGTAGCGGCCGTTCGAATTGAAGCCGTAGCCGACGACCGGCTCGCCGTCCCGCACCACGTCCGTGACCACGGCCACGAGGCTCGAGGTCATCTTCGAGAAGTCGATATAGGCGTTGCGGATGGGCGAGGAGATCGGCTTGGTGACCTCGCGGACGTCGACGATGCGCATGGCATGCTCCTTCGTGTTTCGACGTCGGGTTTGGCATGGGTCCGCGCTCGAACTCCAATGCTGATGCCTGAAGAATCGATGCCGGATGCGCATAGCGCCGGAGGCGTGCTACACCTCGGCCGTCATGCCCGGCGAAGCCGGGTATCCACGACTTGGGCGTCGAGCTCGGCCGATGCAAAAGGAAGTCGTGGATACCCGCGCGAAAGCGCGGGCATGACGGCGGTGGCGGCGGAGACGGTGTCGATCGATGGAACTCGTCTGGCTCGAAGACTTCCTCGCCCTCGCCGAAGCGCGAAATTTCTCGCGCGCCGCCGACGCCCGGAACGTCACGCAGCCCGCGTTCAGCCGCCGCATAAAGTCCTTCGAGAACTGGATCGGCGCCGACATGTTCGAGCGCGGGCCGCGCGGCGTGTCGCTGACGCCCGCGGGCGCGCACGTGCTCGCCCATGCGGGCGAGATCGTCCGGCGCATCCACGACGTGAAGCGCGAGGTGAAGGCCATTTCCGGCCGCGAGGCCCACGCCGTGCGCTTCTGCTGCACCCACGCTCTGTCCTTCACGTTCTTTCCGGGATGGGTGCGGACGGCCGCGCCTGGCCTCGGCTCGATCCGGCTGATCTCCGACAACATGGCGGCGTGCGAGCAGGTGATGCGGCGCGGCGACGCCGAGTTCCTGCTCTGCCACCACGATCCGGAACTGCCGGAACTGTTCGAGGCCAACCGCTTCCCGAGCGTGGTTGTGGGGCGAGACCGCATCCTTCCCGTGTCTTCGCCCGACGGGGAGGGCCGTCCGCGCTTTCCGTGGCCCGGCGAAAAGGGGCGGCGAGTGCGGTTGCTGTCCTACGCCGAACAGTCCGGCATCGGCCGGATCGTGGCGGCGCGCTTCAATTCCCGCGACGCCGAGATCGCCTTCACGAGCCACCTCGGCGCGACGCTGCTCTCCATGGCCTGCGCCGGCGAAGGCCTCGCCTGGCTGCCGCTCGCGCTCGCCGAAGAGCCGCTGAGGGACGGGCGCCTGACAGTTGCGGCGGATATGGATGTCTCGATCGAGGTCGAATCCGTTTGTTTCGCGGGGCGGGGAGGCTCGGGCCCGCGGCGGAGGCCTTCTGGACGTCGCTGAAGGGCTGAGCGCCGCCTGTATTCAGAACCTCCCTCGATCCTCATGCTGAGGAGCCGGCCGCAGGTCGGCGTCTCGAAGCACGCAGTCGCGTTCCGAGGCGGGCGCTCCATGGGCGGACTGCGTCCTTCGAGACGCCCGCTGCGCGGGCTTCTCAGGATGAGGAGCGTCGAGGGCGCGAGACGGGGAGCTATGCCTCTTCCCATGCCGCTTCGGCATGACGCGACGCCATGTCGGCATTGGACCCTTCGGCCGCACCAGGCGGATTGTTCCCTCCGAAATCAACGGACGCGGGCCGCTTGTCATGAGCCGGCGCCAGACCTTCGGGAGACACGCCCCATGCGCGAATACGCCATCGCCAGCATTCCGGCCGACGGCATCGGCCCAGAAGTCATTGCCGCGGGCGAGACCGTGCTGAAGAGCCTTGAGAAGCGGCTCGGCGACGTGACGTTCAACTTCCAGACCTTCGACTGGGGCTCGGATCACTACAAGAAGCATGGCGTGATGATGCCGGCGGACGGTCTGACGACACTCAAAAAATTCGACGCGATCTATTTCGGCGCCGTCGGCGCGCCGGACGTGCCGGACCACATCACGCTGTGGGGCCTGCGGCTGCCGATCTGCCAGGGTTTTGACCAATACGCCAATGTCCGCCCGACCAAGATCCTGCCGGGCATCACCCCGCCGCTCAGGAATTGCGGCCCCGGCGACCTCGACTGGGTGATCATCCGCGAGAACTCCGAGGGCGAATACGCCGGCGCCGGCGGGCGGGTGCATCGCGGCCTGCCCGAAGAGGTCGGCACAGAGGTCGCGATCTTCACCCGCGTCGGCGTCACCCGCGTGATGCGCTACGCCTTCAAGCTCGCGCAGTCGCGTCCCCGCAAGCTGCTGACGGTGGTGACGAAATCCAACGCCCAGCGCCACGGCATGGTGATGTGGGACGAGATCGCGGCCGAGGTCGCGCAGGAGTTCCCGGACGTGACCTGGGACAAGATGCTGGTCGACGCCATGACGGTGCGGATGACGCTCAAACCCCAGTCGCTTGACACGATCGTGGCCACCAACCTCCACGCCGACGTGCTGTCCGACCTCGCCGGCGCGCTCGCGGGCTCGCTCGGCGTCGCGCCGACCGCAAACATCGACCCCGAGCGCCGCTTCCCCTCGATGTTCGAGCCGATCCACGGTTCTGCCTTCGACATCACGGGCAAGGGGATCGCCAACCCCGTCGCGAGCTTCTGGACCGCCGCGCAGATGCTCGACCACCTCGGCGAGACGGATGGCGCGGCGCGCCTGATGCGCGCGGTCGAGAAGGTGACGGGCGCAGGCATCCTGACGCCCGACGTCGGCGGCACGGCCAACACCAAGGAGGTCACCGACGCGGTGGTCGACGCGATCCACTCGTCGAACGTGTGAGGTCTGGCGCGGAAACAACGCCGTCATGCCCGCGTCTTCGCGGGTATCCACGACTTGGGGCAGGAGCTCCACGCCCTCAGAAAGTCGTGGATACCCGGCTCCGCCGGGCATGACGGGGAGACAAGACGGACGGGGACCACCCCGGTGAAAAACAAGAAAAGGCGGCTCGATCCGCCATCATGGGAGGAACTGACATGCGCATCATCGCCGCTCTCGCCGCGCTGTGCCTCATGGCCGGCGCAGCTCACGCCCAGGACGACTATCCGAGCCGCCCCGTCACCGTGATCGTGCCCTATGCGGCCGGCGGACCGACGGACGCCATCGCGCGAATGACCGCCGAGGGCATGGGCCGGGCGCTCGGAAAACAGTTTGTGGTCGAGAACGTCACCGGCGCGGGCGGCACGCTCGCCTCGACGCGCGTCGCGCGCTCGGATCCCGACGGCTACACGCTGATGGTCCACCACATCGGCATCTCGACCGCGCCGGCGCTCTATCGGAAGCTGTCGTTCGACACCAAGACCGCCTTCGCGCCGATCGGCCTCATCTCCGACGCGCCCTCGACGGTGATCACGCGCACCGACTTCCCGGCCAACACGCTCGAGGAGCTGGTGGCCAAGATCAAGGCCGACGGCGACAAGCTGACTTACGCCCATGCCGGTCTCGGGGCGTCGTCGCATCTCTGCGGGGTGCTGTTCCAGTCCGCCATCGGCGCGCAGATGACGACGGTGCCCTACAAGGGCAACGGCCCGATCATGACCGACCTCATGGGCAAGCAGATCGACATGACCTGCGACCAGGCGACGAACACCACCGGTCCGATCACCGAGGGCAAGGTGAAGGCCTTCGCGGTGACTGCGCCCAAGCGCCTGACGCAGCTTCCGAACGTGCCGACCACCGGGGAGGCGGGCCTCAAGGGGTTCGAAATGTCGACCTGGCACGGCATCTACGCGCCGGCCGGGACGCCGGACGCGATCATCCAGAAGCTCTCCGGCGCGCTGCAGACGACGCTCGCAGATCCGGCGCTGCAGGAGAAGTTCGCCAAGATCGCGACGACGGCCGCAACCAAGGATCAGGCGACGCCTGCCGCGCTTAAGGCGCGGCTGATCTCCGAGATCGATCGCTGGGGCCCGGTGATCAAGGCCGCGGGCCAGTTCGCGGACTGACGTCGTGACCTGATAGAAGCCAACAGCGTGCTTCGAGACGCCCGCCCGACCGGGCGGGCTCCTCAGCATGAGGATCGTTTCGGTCTCGATCCTCCACGCTCCTCATGCTGAGGAGGCTGCGCGAGCAGCCGTCTCGAAGCACGCACTCCCTCTCGGCCGCCCGACGGCCACTGAACGAGCAGGATGTGAAGACAATGCCCGACACCAACCGCGTCTACACCATCGCCAACATTCCCGGGGACGGCATCGGCAAGGAGACGGTTCCGGAGGGCGTCCGGGTGCTCGAGGCGGCGGCCAAGAAATTCGGCTTCGAGATCCGCGGCTCCGACTACGACTACGCCTCGGCCGATTACTGGCTAAAGCACAAGCGGATGATGCCGGAGAACTGGAAGGAGGACATCGCGCCCAAGGACGCGATCTTCTTCGGCGCGGTCGGCTGGCCGGCGGTTCTGCCCGACCATGAATCGCTCTGGGGATCGCTGATCCAGTTCCGTCGCGAGTTCGACCAGTACGCCTCGGTGCGCCCCGCGCGGCTGATGCCTGGAGTGAAGTGTCCCCTTGCGGGCCGCAAGGTCGGCGACATCGATTTTTACGTCGTGCGCGAGAACACGGAAGGGGAGTATTCGGCGATCGGCGGGCGCATGTTCCCCGGCACCGAGCGCGAGGCGGTCATCCAGGAGACGGTCTTCACGCGCACCGGCGTCGACCGCATCATGAAATACGCCTTCGAGCTGGCCCGCACCCGGCCGCGCAAGAAGGTCACCTCGGCGACCAAGTCCAACGGCATCGCGATCACGATGCCCTATTGGGATGAGCGCTTCGAGGAGATGCGGGCGCAGTATCCCGACATCGAGACCGACAAGTACCACATCGACATCCTGACCGCCTTCTTCGTGCTGCGACCGGAAAAGTTCGACGTCGTGGTGGCCTCGAACCTGTTCGGCGACATCCTCTCCGACCTCGGCCCCGCCTGCACCGGCACGATCGGCATCGCGCCGTCGGGCAACATCAATCCGGAGCGCAAGCACCCCTCGCTGTTCGAGCCCGTGCACGGCTCGGCGCCCGACATCGCGGGTCAGGGGATCGCGAACCCGATCGGCCAGATCTGGTCGGCGGCCATGATGCTGGAGCATCTCGGCGAAGTCGAAGCCGGCAAGGCGATCGTCACGGCGATCGAGACCGTGCTGGCGGACGAGCGGCTGCGCACCCGCGACCTCGGCGGCAAGGCCGACACACGGTCACCTGCGGCAAGGCGGTGGCGGACGCGCTGTCGTGAGCGAGCTCCGCGAGATCGGGCCGGATCCCTTCCTCGAAGGGTTCCGGCTGGTCGACGTCGAGCTCGGCGACGGCGTCACGATCCGCGCGGCGATGGCGGGCGAGGGTCCGCCGCTCGTGCTGCTGCACGGCCACCCCCAGACGCATATCACCTGGCGCAAGATCGCGCCCGAGCTCGCGCGGCGCTTCACGGTCGTCTGCCCGGACCTGCGCGGCTATGGCGACAGCCCAAGCCCGAGGGCGGCGAGGGCCACGTCAACTATTCCAAGCGCGCCATGGCCGCGGATGTCGTGGCGACCATGCGGGCGCTGGGCCACGAGCGCTTCGCGATGGTCGGCCACGACCGGGGAGGGCGGGTCGGCCACCGGCTCGCGCTCGACCATCCGGAAAGCCTGACGAAGCTCTGCGTGATCGACATCGCGCCGACCGCGACGATGTACGCCCGCACCGACAAGGATTTCGCCAGCCGCTATTTCTGGTGGTTCTTCCTGATCCAGCCCGCGCCGCTGCCCGAGCGCATGATCCTGGCCGACGTCGAGTTCTTTCTGCGCGAGCACGTCGAGCGCCAGAACAAGATCCCTGGCGCGACCGAGGAGGCGGCGTTCCAGGAATATCTGCGCTGCTACCGCTCGCCCGAGGGCGTCCACGCGGTCTGCGAAGACTATCGCGCCGCCGCGACCATCGACCTCGAGCACGATGCGGCCGACGCGGAAAGCCGCGTCGCATGCCCGCTCCTTGCCCTGTGGGGCGCGCGCGGCGTGGTCGGCCGGACGTATGACGTCCTCGAAACCTGGCGCGAGAAGGCGGTCGACGTCACCGGCCGCCCGCTCGACTGCGGCCACACGCTGCAGGAGGAGCTGCCCAAAGAGACGCTTCGGGCTTTGCTCGACTTCCTGTCGTCCGAGGGCGCGTCCCCGCGATCGGCCTGAGCGGTCGCCGATCGTCCGGCCGCGACGGCCTTGGGCGCCGCCGCCGCTCACCAGCGCGGCGCGAAGCCAAGGTCTCCCGCGATCAGGTCGGACGCGCGTTCGCCGATCAGGACGCAGGGCGCGAGCGTGTTGCCGCCCGCGATCGCCGGCATGACGGACGCGTCGGCGACGCGCAGGTTCTCGACGCCATAGACCTTCAGGCTGCCGTCGACGACGGCCATCGGATCACGCCCCATCCTGGCGGTGCAGGACTGGTGGAAGTAGGTGCCGGCCGCGTTCCGCAGGAAGGTCAGCTGCTCCGCGTCGGCCAGCGGGCCGGGCATTAGCTCGCGCTTCACGAAAGGCCGCAGCGTTTCGGAATTGCCGATCTCCCGGCAGAGCTCCAGCGCGATCCTGAGCGCCGCGACGTCCGCCGCCTCGCTCAGGAAATTGGCGTCGATGCGGACCGGGTCTTCAGGGCGCGCGCCCGTGAGCGAGACGCGGCCGCGGCTCTTGGGACGGATCAGGCCGGGCGCCAGCGTGAAGGCCAGCGACGGATCGGTCGGCAGCCCATAGGCGGGGCCGGTCACCTCGGAGCCGAAGGCCGTCTCCTCCAGCATGGGCTGGAGGTCGGGCGAGGGCAGAGAGGCGTCGCTTTTGCAGAAGAAGGTGAACTCCGCCGAGTTGTTCCGCGGCGGCTCCGGGGTCCGGTATTCGAACACGCAGCCGCCGACGAGGATGTGGTCCTGAAAATTGCCGCCGACGCCGGGCAGGCGTTGCGCGACCTCGATCCCGTGGCGCTTCAGCTCCGCCTCGTCGCCGACGCCTGACAGCATCAGCGTCTTCGGCGTGTGGATCCCGCCAAGCGACAGCACGACCTCGCGACGGGCCTCCACGAGCCGGATTTCGCCGCCGGACTCGAATTCGACGCCTGTGGCGCGGCCGCCTTCGATCCGGACCCGGCGGACGGTCGCGCCGGTCAGGACGGTCAGGTTCGGCCTTTCCATCTGCGGGGCGAGATAGGCGCGCGCGGTCGAGACGCGCGTTCCGTCCGGCGCGACGTTGACGTTGGCGATCGCGCAGCAGCCGTCGCCGGCCATGGCCTCGGCGTTGTGGTCGTCGACGCGCGGGATCCCGAGCGCCGAGGTCGCCTCCAGCAGCGCGCCGACCACCGGGACAGGATCCTTCGGCAGCGTGATGGTCATGGGCCCGGACGCGCCCCGCATCGCGGAAGGCGGTCCGTCCCAGCTCTCGATCCGCCTGTAGAGCGCCACCGCGGAATCAAAGCCCCAGCCGGCGTCGCCGGTCTCGGCCTCCCACAGATCGAAGTCCGCCTTGTGGCCGCGCCCAGACGAGCCCGTTGACGCTCGATCCGCCGCCGAGCACGCGGCCCATCGGCAGCGGCGCGCGGCGGCCGTTCAGCCCGGCGCAAGGCTCGGAGGCGAAGCGCCAGTCGCGCTCGGAGCCGATGTTGCGCATCCAGATCCTCGGATCCGTCACCTCGACCACGTCGCCCGGGCCGCCGGCCTCGAGAAGCAGCACGCTGACCTCGCCAAGCGAGGCGAGCCGCCCTGCGATCACGCAGCCGGCCGCGCCGCCGCCGCAGACGACGACGTCATAGGACTCTTTGACAGGCAGGGTCATGCGCAGGCCACCGGAGGTTCGAGGCGGAAAAGATCGCGGGGCGCGACTTTTGCAGGGTTGATCACGCCGACCCGCCATGGCGAGGTCGCGTGGAGGAGCCGACCGAGCCGATGAGCGTGACAGAGCCGGAGATCGCCGAGCCGACCGAGGAGGCCGCCGAAGGCTGGCGCCTTCGGCCCCTGCAGGCGCGGCCGGGCTTCCTGATCCGCCGGCTGCACCAGATCCATGTCGCGCTGTTTCTCGAGGAATGCGCGTCCGAGGGACTGACGCCGGTGCAGTACAGCGTGCTGACGGCGCTCGACCAGATGGGCGCGGTCGAGCAGGCGGCGCTCTCGCGCGCCGTGGGGCTCGACCGCACCAACGTCGCCGAGGTGATCGTGCGGCTGGAGCGCCGCCGCTTCGTCCGCCGCAAGCTGTCGCCCGAGGATCGCCGGATGAAGCTCGCGATGCTGACGGACATCGGACGAGCGGCGCTGAAACGCGTCGAGCAGAGCGCCTCGCGGGCTCACGAGCGCACGCTCGCGGCCCTGCCGCCGGAACGGCGCGAACGGTTCCTCGAGGATCTGGCGGCGCTCGTCGAGAACAGCAATTCGATGAGCCGCTCGCCGGTCGTCGGCTGACGGCCGCGCCGCGCGCGAAGCGCCACAGCAGGCTCTCCAGTCAAAATCATCAGTACCATGACGATTGCCTTTCGATGAGGCGCCGGGCGTGAGCAGGCGTCACGATTCTGGTCATGGCCGCCCGACAGGTTCCCGCTAGACGTCGCCGCTAGCCGGCCGCGCCCGCTGTTTCCAGCGCTTGGCATGCAACTTGATTGCCAGAATTTGTCTAAGTCGGCTTCCGGATCGGTCCGGCGTCGCCCGCCAGGCGCACGTCCGCGACTGCTCCGACGACAAATAGGACGTACACTGATGACTGTGGTGCGGTTCGAGGCGGTGACGAAACGATACGCCGGCGTGGAGACGCCGGCGGTCGCCGATCTCAACCTCGTCTGCGGCGACGGCGAGATGCTGGCGCTGCTCGGGCCGTCCGGCTGCGGCAAGAGCTCGACCCTCAAGATGGCGGCCGGGCTCGAGGATCTCTCCGAGGGCGAAATCCGCTTCGACGACGAGCCGGTGTCGCGGCTCGAGCCCGGCGCGCGCAACATCGCGATGGTGTTCGAGGACTACAGCCTCTACCCCCGCATGAGCGTGCGCGAGAACATCGCGTTTCCGCTCTCCGCCCGCGGCGTCGATCGCGAGACCGCGAAGGCGCGCGTCGACGACGCGCTCGCGCTGCTCGGCCTGACCGGCATGGCCGACCGGCCCGTTGCGGGGCTTTCGGGCGGCGCGATGCAGCGCATCTCGATCGGCCGCGCGCTGGTGCGCGACCCGCGCCTCATCCTCTTCGACGAGCCGCTCTCCCATCTCGACGGCGACCAGCGCGTCCAGCTTCGCACCGAGATCAAGCGCCTGCAGAAGACGCGCGGCGTCACCTCGATCCTCGTCACCCACGACCAGACCGAGGCGACCGCGATGGCCGACCGCATCGCGGTGATGCGCCACGGCGTGCTGCAGCAGGTGGATACGCCCGAGGCGATGTATGAGCGGCCGGCCAACGTGTTCGTCGCGAACTTCATCGGCGAACCGCCGATGAACATGCTCGCCGGCCGGCCCGCCGACGACGGCGCCGTCTTTGTCGAGGCGTTCGGCCGCTCCTTCGCCGTGTCGCCGCTGAGGGCGGCGCTCGCGCAGGCGCGCGGCGACGACCTCATCGTCGGCATGCGGCCCGAGCACCTTGCGATCACGCGATGCGACGGCGTGAAAGCCGACGCGATCGTCAGCTACCGCGAATGCCGGGGCGACGCGGACTCGCTGGTTCTCGAGCCGAGGACCGGCGCGGACGTCGACATCCTCGTCGAGATCGCAGGTCCCTCGGACGTCCGGCCCGGCGACTTCGTCTGCGTGTCGATCGCGCCCGAAGGTCCACCTGTTCCATCGCGCCAGCGAACGCAACGTGGAGCGGCTCGCATGAGCGGCCTCGCGCTCTCGGGCGTCGCCGAGCGCTTCGGCGAGACGCTCGCGCTCGACGGCGTGAGCTTGTCCGTCGGCCCCGGCGAGGTGCTGGCGCTGACCGGTCCCTCGGGCGCCGGCAAGACCACGCTCTGTCGCGTCGTCGCGGGCCTCGAAAAGCCGGACGCCGGCTCCGTGCGGCTCGGCGGGCAGTCGATGGAGGGCGTCGCGCCGGGCAAGCGCGGCGTCGCGTTCCTGTTCGAGTCCTACGCGCTCTATCCGCATCTCACCGTCCGCCAGAACGCCCTGTCGCCCCTCCAGGCTCCCGGAAGCGCGGTTCCGCGCGACCGTCATGACGCGACGGTCAAGGAGGTGCTGACGCTGCTCGAGATCGCGCATCTCGGCGATCGGCTTCCCGTCGCGCTTTCCGGCGGCCAGAAGCAGCGCGCCGCGCTCGCCCGCGCGCTCGTGCAGGCGCCGCGCGCGCTCCTGCTCGACGAGCCGATCTCGCATCTCGACGCCAAGCTCCGTCACAAGCTGCGCGGCGCGATCCGCAAGCGCCTGATGACGCGCGACAGCCGTCGATCTGGGCGACGCCGGACGGGCTCGAGGCGCTCTCGGTCGGCGACAAGGTGGCGGTGATCGACGGCGGCCGGATCGAGCAGGTGGGAACGCCCGAGGAGATCTGGCTGCGGCCCGCGAGCGTCACGGTCGCCGGCTGATCGGCGATCCGCCCATGAGCGTGCTCGGCGGCGAACTCGTCGAGGAGGCCGGCGCGACGTCGTTCCGGCGCGCAGGGCTTCAGATCGCGCTGCCGAACGGCATGGCGGCGGCGGCGCGCGGCAAAACCGTCTGGCTCGGCCTTCGCGCGTCGGAGCTTGCGCTTGCGCCTGCGGGCGCGGCCGGCGCGGTCACGGGCGGATCTACTCGCACGAGCCCTTCGGCAAGCACGAGATCGTCACCTTCAGCGCGAGCGACGGCGCGCAGATCAAGATCAAGACGCGCGACGCCGCGCAGGTCCGGATCGGCGAGGCCGCGGGCCTTTCCTGTCCGCCCGCCGCGATCGCGCTGTTCGACGGGGAAACCGGCAGGGCGATTTCGGCCTCGGCCGCGTGAGGAACTGAAACAGCCATTCGCCGACCGCAGCGGGGCTCGGCGGCCAACAGACGGGGTGGTGCCACGATGACATTCGGGAAACTTGCGACCGCGGGCCTCGGCCGCCGTGCTCGCCCTGGGGCTCGCCGGTCCGGCGGGCGCCGCGGACTTCTCCTATGCGGAAGCCGCCAAGCCCTACAAGGGCGTCTCGATCCGGGTGCTCGACGAGGTGACGCCGCTGCAGGAGGCGCTCGCCAAGCTCGTGCCGGAATTCGAGAAAGAGACCGGCATCAAGGTCGAGTACCAGCTGCTCGGCCACATGGAGGTGATCAACCGCGGCCAGGCCGACATGCTCTCGGGCCGCGGCCATTTCGACGCCGTCATGCTGCACGGCTTCCAGATGGGGCAGATGCTCGAGGCCGAGGCGCTGCTGCCGATCGACGACCTCGTCGCCGACAAGTCGATCTCCAACCCCAACCTCGACCCGCCGACTTCATCCAGAAAGCCGTTCAAGTCGGTCGCCTTCCACGACGGCAAGCAGTACGGCCTGATCAACTGGAACTACAATCAGGTCTATTGGGCCCGCGCCGACCTGCTCGGCGACGACGGCGAGAAGACCGCGTTCAAGGCCAAGTACGGCTACGACCTCGCCCCGCCCAAGACGCTCGGGCAGCTGCGCGACATCGCCGAGTTCTTCACCCGCAAGAAGGCGCGACGCTCGCCGGCAAGCCGCTCGACGGCGACTTCTACGGCATCGTGTTCGACGGCGTGAAGGGTCCGGCGTCGCTCTTCACCTTCGTCAACGACATCCTCAAGAACTATGGCGGCGACCTGATCGACGCCTCTGGCAAGCCGGCCTTCGACACGCCCGCGACGGTCGCTGCGCTCAAGACCTACGCCGAGCTCTGGAAGTTCGCGCCTCCCGGCACGGCCGAATACTCGCTGCTCGACGTGCCGACCGTCATGGGCAACGGCATCGCGGCGCAGGCGGTCGCCTTCTCCGACTTCGTGCTCGGCGTCGACAAGCCGGGGGCCTCTCCGCTCGCCGGCAAGTTCGTCTACGCGGGCATTCCGGTCAAAGAGGGCGCCGATCCGAAATTCGCCTCCGCCGAGGCCGAGCCCTCGATGATCGCGATCGCGGCCGGCAGCAAGAACCCGAAGCCGACCTTCCTGTTCATGCAGTGGCTGACCGACAAGAAGCAGCAGGCGACGCTGCTCGAAGCCGGCAAGGGCGGCGTGCCGATCCGCGAGAGCTCGTGGGCGGCGCCGGTCCTCAAGGACGCCGCGAACCCAAGCCTATTCACCGCCATGAAGGCGACGCTGGACGTCGCGGCGGCCAAGCCTCGCCTGCCGAAATACCTCGAAATGTCGGACGCGCTTTCGGGCATCGTCCAGCAGGTCGGCCTCGGCAAGCTGACGCCCGAACAGGGCGCGGCCGAAGGCCAGAAGGCGCTCGTCCGCATCTGCGGCGAGAAGTGCACGCTCTGACGTGACGACGGCGAGGCTCCGGGCGGTCCGCCGTCCGGAGCCTCTCTAGACCGCTGCATCGAAGGGACTGCGTCCTTCGGGACGTCGTGCTCCGGACGGCTCCTCAGCATGAGGGAGGTTTGGGACCTGGCGTCCGCCGCGCCCCTCACGCTCAGGAGCCCGCCCGTCGGCCGGGCGTCTCGAAGCACGCAGTCCGTGCGTCCGGAACTTCTTCTTGTTTAGGGCCCCGCAGCCCAACGGAAAAAACACCGCATGTCCGTCGCAACAGAAGCATCAGCCGCGCCCGCAGCGCGCCGGAAGCCCCGAGAGCAGGGCTTCTGGTACCCGTATCTGCTGATCGCCCCGACGATGATCACGCTGGTGGTCGTCTCGCTGATCCCCTTCGCCTACGCGATCTATCTGAGCTTCCACAAGGCGAAGTACGGCCGCGTCGGCGACTTCATCGGCTTCGACAAACTACGTGAAGCTGCTGTCCGATCCGGCCTTCTGGAACTCGCTCAAGGTCGCGGGGCTTTTCGTCGGGATCGCGGTGCCGATCGAGTTCATGATCGGGCTTGGCGGCGCGCTGGTGCTGAGCGCGGGCGTGCGCGGCCGCTCGGCGCTGGTGCCGCTTCTCTTCATTCCCACCATGATGGCCCCGATCGTCGTCGGCCTGTTGTGGAAGATCATGCTGGCGGGCTCCTGGGGCCTCATCTCCTTCAACGTGTTCGAACGCTTCGGCATGCTCGGCGACCAGTCGGTCTTCGCCTCGCCGGACCTCGCGCTCTACGCGCTGATCTTCGTCGACATCTGGCAGTGGTCGCCCTTCATGATGCTGGCCTTCTTCGCCGGGCTTCAGGCGATGCCGGTCGGCCCCTACCGCGCGGCCGCGGTCGACGGCGCCTCGCCTTTGCGGGTCTTCTTCAAGATCACGCTGCCGATGATGACGCCTCTGCTCGTCGTGATCACGCTGCTTCGGCTGATCGACGCCTTCAAGGTGTTCGACACGGTCTTCATCCTGACGGGCGGGGGCCCGGGCGTCGTGACCCAGACGCCGAGCGTGCTCGCCTACAAGATGACCTTCGAGTTCTGGAACATCGGCGAGGCGTCGGCGCTCGCCGTGCTGGTCTGGGCGGCGTTCTTCATCTTCTGCAACGTCTTCTACCAGATCGCCAAGAAGAAGCTGGGGGCGTTCTGAGATGGCGAAGAAATCCAGCCTCATCTGGACGGCCGTCGCGGCGATCTACGCGCTCCTGATCCTGTTCCCCGTCCTGTGGATGGGCTCCATGATGGTCAAGCCCGCCGACGTCATGTTCGCGCGGCCGACCGAGTTCCTGTTCACGCCGACGCTCGCGAACTTCAACTACGTCGTCGCCGAAGGCTTCGCCTGGAACCTGCTGACGTCCTTCGTGCTGTGCTCGATCTCGACGGCGCTCGTGGTGCTGATCGGCACGCCCGCGGCCTACGCCTTCGCGCGCTTCGAGATGAGGGCCAAGGACGACCTGTTCCTGTTCATCCTCGCAACCCGGATGGGCCCGCCCGTCTGTCTCGTGATCCCGTTCTACCTGATCTTCGCCAAGGTCGGGCTTCTGGACACCTTCACGGGACTGACGATCGCCTATCTCACCTTCAACCTCTCGTTCTACGTCTGGGTGCTGCGAAGCTTCTGCCGCGACCTGCCGGTGGAGCTCGAGGAGGCCGCCGCTCTCGAAGGCTGGTCGCGGCTCCAGATCTTCTGGCGCGTGACGCTGCCGCTCCTGCGCAGCGGGATCGTGGCGACCTCGGTGCTCTGCTTCATCTTCGCGTGGAACGAGTTCCTGTTCGCCTTCATGCTCGGCGGCGACCGCATCCAGACGCTGCCCGTCGCGATCCCGAAGCTCATCACGGCGCGGGCGTGCGCTGGGGCGAGGTCGCGGTGGTGGGCATCGTGGCGCTCATCCCCGTGCTCACCGTCGTGCTGCTGCTCCAGCGGCACATCGTGCGCGGCCTGACCCTCGGCGCGTGAAGGGCTAAGGGCCTGCACTCATGATGGAGGTCGTCCCGATGAGGCCAAAACGCTCGAGGCCAGGAGGCGCTTGCAGCGCGATGCCTGTGCATCGCGCAAATGCGACGACGCAGCCGTCGGTCGTTTTCGCCTCACCCCGGAGGGGCGCGGCCGTTTTGGCCGTCTGGTGCGTCGCCAGACCTTGCAAACCGGGCGGTTTGCTGCGGCCCGGCTCCTGCCATACCAAAACGACACGCGTCGGGTCGGCCTCCATCATGAGTGCAGGCCCTAGATGGCGCGCTTCGTCCTCGTCCACGGCTCGTTCCACGGCCCCTGGTGCTGGGAGCGCTTCGCGCAGCTGCTCGAAGCCGTAGGCCATCAGGTGACGACCGTGGCGCTCCCCACGGCTCCCGAGGAAGCGGACCTCGCGGGCTACGCCGCCCATGTCGTCGAAGCGATCGACAGCCTCGCCGAACCCGTGATCCTCGTCGGCCATAGCATGGGCGGAATCGTTTCTGCGCAGGTGAGCGAGCTTCGCCCCGATCGGCTGCTCGCCGCCGTCTATGTCAACGGGCTGCTGTTGCGCGACGGCGAAAGCCTCGCGAGCTTTCTTGGCGACAACGCCCATCTCGACGTCGACGACCTCGTGCTGAAGAACATGCAGGTCTCCGAGGACGGTTCGACCGCGCGCTTTCCGGCCGCGAAAGCCCCGGAAGTCTTCTACGGGTCCTGCACAACTGAAGCCGCTGAATGGGCCTCCGCCCGCCTCGGCGAGCAGCGCACCAAGGTCTATGGCGACCCGCTGCGGCTGACCCGGAGCGCTTCGGCCGCGTGCGGAGGTTCTACGTCCGGGGCCTGCGCGACATGGCGGTGTCGCTCGCCTACCAGGACGTGATGCTCGCGAACACGCCCTGCGAGGCGACCCTCGACATCGACGGCGACCACTCGCCTTTCCTGTCCGCGCCCGCCGAGCTCGCCGCCGCCCTGACGGCGGTCGCGGCGGCGACGGAAAAGCTGGCCGCCTGATCCTCCCGAGACCACTCATTCCTGGAAGGCGTTGAAATGAACAAGGTCCGATTCGGCATCTTCATGCCGCCGTGGAATTCGCCTCCCACCCAGAACGTGACGGTCTCGCTCCAGCGTAATCTCGAGACGATCCAGCTGATCGACCGGCTCGCCTATGACGAGGCCTGGGTCGGCGAGCACCATTCGGCCGGCAGCGAGATCGTCGCCGATCCGATGATCTTCCTCGCTTATGTGGCGGCGCAGACCCGGCACATCCGGCTCGGCACCGGCATCGTGCCGCTGCCCTACCAGAACCCGCTGCTGACCGCCGACCGGGATGATCCTGTGCGACCATCTCATGCGCGGCCGCTTCATGGCGGGCTTCGGCCCCGGCGGCCTGCCGAGCGACGCGGCCATGTTCGGCCTCGATCCGCGCGAGCTGCGCCCGGCGCTCGACCACGACATCGGCGTGCTGATGAAGCTCCTGACGACGCGCGACCCGGTCACCGTCGAGACCAGCCGCTACAAGCTGGTCGAGGCGTTCTGCCAGGTCGCGCCCTTCACCGATCCGGTGATGGACGTCTGCGTCGCGGCGACCCGTTCCGAAGCCGGACCGCGCATCGCCGGGCGCCACGGCCTCGGCCTGCTGTCGACCGGCGTCGTCTCGCCGAAGGAAGGCATGCCCGCGCCGCCGCTCCACTGGGACGTCTACGAGGAAGAAGCGCTGAAGGCCGGCCACAAGCCCGACCGCTCGCGCTGGCGCCTCGTCGTCAACGTCCATGTGGCCGAGACGCGCGAACAGGCCATCAAGGACATGCGCTACGGCTTCGACGCCTTCTGCGATTACACGCAGCGGACCATCGCGATGCCTTCGATCGTGGCGATCGGCGACACGTTCGAGGAGCGCATCGCGGGGATGAACGAGACCGGCATCGGCGTCATCGGCACGCCCGACGACGCGGTCGACTTCCTGAAGCGGCTCGCCGCGCGCGCCGGCGACTTCGGATGCATCCTCATGCTCGCGCATGACTGGGCGAACTGGGAAGCGACGCAGCGCCATTACGAGCTGTTCGCGCGCCACGTGATCCCGCATTTCCAGCCGTCGCTGCCGCGTCTTCTGCAGGCCGAGGCCATCTCCCAGGCGCGCCACGCCGAGGATTTCAAGAAGCACGCCGCCGCGATCAACGCCTGGCTGCCGCCCGAGCAGGCGGTTGCAGGCTGACGATGACCAGGGCCTGCGCTCACAGCGCAGGCCCCGGCAGGGGCGTGGCCCGCCCCCTGCATGTGACTGTTCAGGACGCCGCGCGATCCGCCGAGCGACAAGGAAGACGACATGAACCCCGCAGCTTTCGACGTCGTCGACGGCGTCCCCCACTACAAGCTCTTCATCGACGGGGAGTGGACGAACTCGTCGCGCAACATGCTGCATGACGACATCAACCCGGCGACCGGGAAGGTGTTCGTCCGCACCCAGCTTGCGGGCGCGGCGGAAGTCGACCGCGCGATCGCGGCCGCCGACACGCCCAGAAGGCCTGGGCCGCCGCGATGGTGGCCGAGCGCGAGACGATCCTGCTGAAGACCGCCGACGTCATCGTGCGCCGCACGCCTGAGATCCGTGACCTCCTGATCGAGGAATGCGGTTCGGTGTTCTCCAAGGCCCTCTGGGAGATCGACTATGTGGTCGACGCCCTCCGCGTGGCCGCCGGCGACGCCCGCCATGTGATGGGCGAGACCATGCCCATGACCATGCCCGGTCAGATCTCGATGTCGGTGAGGAAGCCGCTCGGCGTCATCGCCGGCATTGCGCCGTTCAACTCGCCCTTCCTGCTCTCGATGAAGAAGATCGCCTACGCGCTCGCGGTCGGAAACGCCTTCATCCTGAAGCCGTCCGAGGAGACCCCTCTTTCGGGCGCGATCATCGCGGACCTGTTCGACGAGGCGGGGCTGCCGAAGGGCCTGCTCAACGTCGCCGGGCGTGCCTTCGGAGGTCGGCGACCAGCTGATCGCCGATCCGCGCGTCAAGATGATCACCTTCACGGGCTCGACCAAGACCGGGCGCCATCTCGCGGTCGAGGCCGCGAAGCACCTCAAGAAGTTCACGCTGGAGATGGGCGGGAAAAGCCCGCTGATCGTGCTCGCGGACGCCGATCTCGACTACGCGGTCGACGCCGCGGCCTTCGGCGTGTACCTGCACCAGGGACAGGTCTGCATGGCGAGCTCGAAGGTCATCGTCGAGGCTCCGCTGTTCGACGCCTTCGTCGAAAGTTCAAAATCAAGACCGCGGGCGTCAAGGTCGGGACCCGAAGGATCCCGAGACCGTCATCGGGCCGCTCATCCGCGCGCGCCAGTGCGGCTTCATCGAGGGCCAGCTCCAGGACGCGACCGCGAAGGGCGCCAAGGTGGTGGCGGGCGGGACCTATGAGGGCCACTTCTTCCAGCCGACCGTGCTGACCGGCGTCACGCCCGAGATGCGCATCTATCACGAGGAAAGCTTCGGACCCGTCGTCTCGCTCATCAAGGTCGAGGACGCCGAAGAGGCGCTCAAGGTGGCGAACGACACCGAATACGGGCTCTCGGCGGCGCTCATCACCAACGACATGCAGAAGGCGCTCGACCTTTCGCTGCGGCTCGAATCCGGCATGGTGCATGTCAACGACACCACCATCTCGGACGAGCCGCACGTGCCGTTCGGCGGCGTGAAGAATTCGGGCTTCGGCCGCGAGGGCGGGCGCTATTCGCTCGAAGAGCTCACCGAGGTGAAGTGGGTGACGCTGCAGATGGGCAAGCGCCCAGTTCCCGTTCTAAAGCCCTCCGCCCCGCGCTCGCGCCGCTGACGCGGCCGTTTGCGCGGGGCGGGAGCCTCCAGCCTCCGGCGCTGTCAGCGGGCGCCGGCGGCCTCGAGGATCAGGGGCGTTGATCGCGTCCGGCTGCGAGATCATCGAGACGTGGCTCGCCTTCACCTCGATGGTCTTGGCGCCCATGCGCTTGGCCATGAAGCGCTCGAGGTCGGGATTGATGGTGTGGTCCTCGCTCGACACCGCATAGAAGGACGGCTTCGAGCGCCACGCGGCGTTGGCGGTCTTGCCCGCAAGCAGGGCCTTGTCGAACGGCTGCTGCACCGCGTAGAGCGCCTTCGCTTGGGCGGCCGGCAGGTCGCCCGCGAAATCGCGCAGGAATGCCTCTTCGGTCAGCCGGCCCTCGTCGCCGTCGAAGACGACGCCGGCGGAGGCGGGCGGCGTGGGATAGGTCTTGGCGAGCGCCGCATAGTCCTCGCCGGCGTCCGGCGCGCGGGCCGCCACATAGACGAGCGAGGCGACCTTCTCATGCGCGCCGGCGTCCGAGATGATCATGCCGCCGAACGAATGCCCGACGAGAACGGTCGGCCCGTCCTGACGGTCGAGCGCCTTGCGCACCGAGGCGACCGCCTCGGGCAGGCTCGTCAGCGGGTTCTGCACGGACGTGACGTTGAAGCCTTTCGCCTGCAGCGGCGGGATCACTTCGCTCCAGCAGGAGCCGTCGGCGAAGAGGCCGTGCACGAGCACGATGTTGCGGACCTGCGGGGTCTCGGCCGCCGCGCCCTTGACGCCGAGCGCCGCCAGAACTCCGAGCCCGGCCAGAGCTGTCGCCACGGTCCGGCGGCTCAGCGCCGGCGTCGGGATGTCATGATGTGCGTCGTCGATGGACATGCTCGTCTCCCTTCGATGTCAGGAGTGAGGAACGACAGGGCCTGAGAGACGCCTACGAAGCCCGGTGATGCTGGGGGTTCGTCGCGAGGGCCGCGTTCGTTACGCGCGCATGGCCGGCATGCTCCGGAGACAGGGCGGCAAGTCAGCGCCATCCGAGGCCGCGCCGACCGAACGGGCTCGGAGAGCCCGCCGGCCGACGCGCCTTACGCCAGCTTGTCGAGCGTGATCGGCAGATCGCGGATCCGCTTGCCGGTGGCGTTGAACACGGCGTTGGCGACCGCCGCGCCGACGCCCACGATGCCGATCTCGCCGATCCCTCGCGCCCCGAGCGGCGTGCGCGGGTCCGGGACGCCGGTCCATCACGTCGATCTCCGGCACGTCGAGATGGACCGGCACGTGATAGTCGGCGAGCGAGGGGTTCATGATCCGCCCCGTGCGCTCGTCGAACAGCGTCTCCTCGGTGAGCGCGCGAGGCCAAGCCCCATGATCATGCCGCCTCGGAACTGGCTCGCGGCGGTCTTCGGGTTGAGGATCACGCCGCAGTCGAAGGAGCCGAGCATGCGGTCGACCCGCGTCTCGCCCGTCACCGCGCTCACGCGGACCTCGCAGAAGATCGCCGAGGTGCTGTGCATGGCGTATTTGAAGAGCTCGAGCGGCGCGCTGCCGGCGGCCGTCACCGTGATCTCGTCGCGGCCCGCGCGGGAGAGGATCGAGGCGTAGGTCTCGCGCCGCGCCGGTTCGCTGATCGACGCGACGCCTCCCTCGACGAGCCGGATCTCGCCCGCCCTCAACCCTGCGAGCGGGGTGTCGTTGCCTGCAAGCCGCAGCAGTTCGGACGCGAGCTTTTCGGCGGCCGCCGCCACCGAGCCGGCGATCGAGCGGTCTGCGACGAGCCGCCCGCGAAGGGCGATGCGGGCAGGGCGCTGTCGCCGAGCTCGAAGGTCACGGCCTCGACGGGAAGGCCAAGCCGATCGGCGGCGTGCTGGGCCTGAACCGTGGCGGTGCCCATCCCCATCTCCTGCGCGGAGCAGGCGAGGGCGGCCGAGCCGTCGCGCTTGAGCGTCAGGCGGATCGTCGCGCCGGGCATCCTCGCGTAGGGAAACTCCCCGTGGCGCAGCCCATGCCGACGAGCCATTCGCCTTCGCGCCGGGCGCCGGGCGTCGCTGTGCGCCGTTCCCAGCCGAAGCGCGCCGCGCCGTCCTCATAGGCCTGCCGCAGCGCGTGCTGCGAGAACGCCTGTCCGGTCGTCGGGTGCTTCTCGGGCAGGTTCTTGAGCCGTAGCTCGATCGGGTCGACGCCCATGGCGCAGGCGAGCTCGTCGATCGCGCTTTCGAGCGCGAAGCTGCCGATCGCCTCGCCGGGCGCGCGCATGAAGGTGTTGGGCACCACGTCGAGGTCGAGCATCCGCTGGACGATCTCGAAGCTCTTCGCCCGATAGAGCGCCCGCGCGCCGTTGGTGTAGGGCTCCGGGCAGACGCCATAGGTCGGCATCACCGAATGGCCGGTGTGAATGAGCGCCGTGAACGCGCCGTCCGCGTCCGCGCCGATCGCGACGCGCTGCTCCGACGGAGAGCGTCCGCCGACGATGCGGTAGACCCCCTCTCGGGTCAGCTGGAGACGGACCGGCCGGCCGGCGAGCCTGGCGGCCGCGATCGCGACGATCTGGTGGTCCCAGACGCCCTTGGCCCCGAAGCCGCCGCCGACGAAGGGCGAGAGCACGCGGACCTTGCCCTTCTTCAGCCCGAAGAGCTTGGCGAAGGCGCCGGCGCTCGCCGCGATCATCTGGCTGGCGTCGTGGATGATCAGCTCGTCGCCCCGCCAGGCGAGCGTGACGGCGTGGAGCTCGATCGGATTGTGGTTCTGCGGCGGCGTCCGGTAGACGGCGTCGACGCGGTGGGACGCGCGGTCAAGTTCGCGCCCGGCGTCGCCGATCTTCAGATGGTTCTTCTCGACCAGGATCGAGGCCGGCGTCCGGGCGTGGCGCTTGGCGTCCTCGAACGAGGTCCGGGCCTCTTCAACGGCGTAGTCGATCTCGATCAGCGAGGCGGCGTGGTCGGCCTGCTCCTGCGTCTCGGCCAGCACCGCCGCCACCACTTGGCCGTTGTAGCGGACGCGGTCGTCCTGCATCACCGGAAGATGGCTGTTGCCGACCGCGCCGAGGTCCGTGACGCTGATGGGCGGCAGCGGCGCGAGGCGCGGCATGGTGCGGTGGGTCATGACGAGCACGACGCCCGGCGCGGCTTCGGCCGCCGCCGTGTCGAGCCGCGCGATCCGCCCGCGCGTCGCCGTGCTGTGGACGAGCGCGGCGTAGGTCAGCCCCTCCATCGCGACTTCCGCGGCGAAGCGAGCCTTGCCTGCGACCTTCGAGGGCCCGTCGATGCGGGACGCCTGCCGGCCGACCGCCGCGTTGCGGCCGATGAGCGGATCGGGCGTGCCGCCGGGCAGCCAGCTTTCCGGCGTCCAGCCGATGGCGGTCCGCACCGAGCCGACGGCGTTCTGGATCCGGCTCATCGATCGTCTCCCGAGATCTCGGACAGGACCGCGGCGAGCGTGCGTCTCGCGAGTCCGACCTTAAACGCGTTTGCCGGGGAGGGGCGCAGCGCCTGCGAGCTCGGCTTCGGCCGCGGCCGCGAAGGCTTCTGCGGTCGGCGCCTCGCCACGCAGCGCGGCCTCCGCCTTGAACGCCCGCCAGGGCCGCGGGGCGACGCCGCCGAGCGCGATGCGGACAGCCTCGATCCTGCCGTTCCGCAGCTCGACGCCGGCGGCGACCGAGACCAGCGCGAAGGCGTAGCTCGCCCGGTCGCGCACCTTGCGATAGGCGAAACGGGCTGCGACCGACGACGGCGGCAACTCGAGCGCGACGATCGTCTCGCCGGGCGTCAGCACGGTCTCGATGTCGGGCCTGTCGTCCGGCGCGCGGTAAAACTCGACGATCGGAACGGTGCGCTCACCCTCTGCTCCGAGGACCTTCACCTGCGCGTCGAGCGCCGCGAGCGCCACGCACATGTCGGACGGGTGGGTGGCGACGCAGGCCTCCGAGGCGCCGAGGATCGCGTGATAGCGCGTGAAGCCGCCCAGCGCGTCGCAGCCCGAGCCGGGCTCGCGCTTGTTGCACCGGCTGCCGGCCGCGTCTGCGAAATAGGCGCAGCGGGTGCGCTGCATCAGGTTGCCGCCCACCGTCGCCATGTTGCGGATCTGCGCCGAGGCCCCGGCCAGGATCGCCCGCGACAGCATCGGATAATGGGCGCGGATCAGCGGATGGGCCGCGACCGCGCTGTTGCGGGCGGCTGCGCCGATCGTCACGCCGCCCTCCGGCGTCTCGGCGATCTCGCGCGACAGGCCCGTCACGTCGACGAGACGCGTCGGGCGTTCGACGCCCTTTCGCATGAGGTCGACGAGGTTCGTCCCGCCTCCGAGCAGCATCGCGCCGCTCTGTCCGGCGAGGCGGAGGGCGTCGGCCGCCGAGGCCGCGCGGCTGTAGTCGAACGGGGTCATGCCGCGCGCCTCGCGGCGACGTCGAGGATCGCGTCCACGATGCCGTTGTGCGCGCCGCAGCGGCAGAGGTTGCCGCTCATCCGCTCGCGGACCTCGTCGCGGGTGAGCGCCGTTCGCCCGGCTGAAAGATCGGCCGTCACATAGCTCGGCGCGCCGGCCTCGATCTCGCGCAGCATCGCGTCGGCCGCGCAGATCTGGCCCGGCGTGCAGTAGCCGCACTGGAAGCCGTCATGGTCAATGAAGGCGGCCTGGAGCGGATGGACGCCGTTCTCGCCGAGACCCTCGATCGTCGTCACCGAGCGCCCGTCGGCCTGGACTGCGAGAGTGAGGCAGGACAGCACCCGCTCGCCGTCGAGCTGGACCGTGCAGGCCCCGCAGGCGCCCTGGTTGCAGCCCACCTTGGTCCCGGTCAGGCCCTCGCTTTCGCGGAGCAGGTCCAGCAGCGAGACCCGCGGATCCCGCGGCGCCTCCACCGGCCGGCCATTGATCTCGATCGCCATGCGGTTCCTCCGGCTGACGCGGCGACGCTCCATCGAGCGCCGAAGCCAAAGGTACTGCGAAATTCGTACAATTCAATCTTCGTGAAGAACGATTTTCGTGATCATCGCGATGAACGCGTCGCGTTCCTCCGGCGTCAGGCGCTCCAGCATCATCCGGCACATGTCCTCGTAGCTCTTGCGGATCGAGGCGGCGCGCGCCGCGCCGTCCTCCGACAGCCCGAGCGCGACGGCGCGGCGGTCTCCCTCGGTCCGGCTGCGCTCGAGCAGCCCGCGCTTGGCGAGCCGGTCGGTCGCCGAGGAGATCGTCGTGGCCGGCAGTCCGAAGAAGCGCGCGACGTCGGTCGGCCCGCAGTCGCGATGGCCGCCGACGTAAAGCAGGATCTGCGTGTCGACTTCGTTGAGCGGGGTCTCGGCGCCGGCGGCGGCCGACAGCTTGTATCGACGCGCGAACACGTCGAATGCGGAGCCGAGGGCTGCGAGCTGATCGTCTGTCGGCGCGGTCATGGCTTTCGCATAGCGCCCGCCTCGATCGACGGCCAGCGCCAAAAGTCGTCCCGGCCGATGGCTTTGCGTCGGTTCCGGCCCGAAGAATTCCGCGCTTTCAGGAGGTAGACGGCCCATCCGAAGCCTCGGACGCAATATGAGCCCGAGGGAGGAACGGATTTTCGCCGCCAGGTTTGTGCGTTTTTGCGCCGACGCCTCAGAAACCAACTCAGCTCTCAAGCGCGCCGCCTTGGTCGCGCTTATTTGTAACTGGAACAATCCAACTCAGCGTGCGCAGACGTAGACGGCCCACAATGGCCATGCCCAGAGCGTCGGCGCGTTGAGGACATAAGCCGCGCTCCCGCTCGAGCTGAGGGGGGATGCTCATGCCGCTTTACCGCTTCAGGATTCTGGACGGCGCCGAGATCTCAGATAACGGCGACCTCGAATTTCCCGATCTCGCATCCGCCAGAGTGGAGGCGATCCGATACGCCGGCGCATTGCTTCATGACGCCGGACGAATCAACAGTCTCGGCGACAGATGGCGGATGGACGTCACGGATCCGTCCGGCGTCACCCTGGTCAGCGTAAGCTTTGACGTCGTCGATGCGCCCGGGATCAGATAAGGCCGCTCGGCCTGCCGACGATGCGCCTGAGCGAACATAGATTGCGCTCAATCAAATCGAACGTCTCATATTGGGACGCCAGATCACAGAGGCTGTATACTACTTCCTTGCACAGTCTTTGGGCAGCTGTGCGCCGCTATGCAGTGCCGGGAGGTGGCTGTGCCAGAGCGTTGTATCGCGGTCGTCACGCGCCGCGTGCTTGTTTCCGACCCCAGACACGGCGAGGAGGTTTGGGCCCCTCGCAAATTTCAGTGCTCTCACAAAGCCGTCGAAGACGGGCTGTGCTCGCTACACCTCAAAAAAGCTGAAAGCCTCGGCTTCGCGCTCCTGTTCGGTCTCTCCTCAGCCTCCGCCGGGTTGAGCGTCGCGAAGGCCGCCTTGCTCCGGAAAATGCTGCGCGTCAGCCCTGCGGCGTCACGCGCCGGAGCGCCTCGAGCAGGGCCTTGAGTTCGGCGCTGAGAGGTTCGATCGCCGGCGCCCCAGCGCGGATGATCGCGCCAATGTCCTGCATCACGTGAAGGTCGATTTCGGTACGCATAACGCTGCTCCGCCGCCAGACCCCGAACACTTTTCAACAATGTGGGGGACGGGGCTTACCGTTTCGATAACCGTCGGCCGCGGCGATGGAGCGCGCGCCCTGCCACTGCGAGGGCGGACGAAGCGCTCGGCGGCAGAATCGGGAAAGCGTGCCTTTACGGACCGGCGGGCGCGGGCGGGCCGGCGTTCGGCGCTGCGTTCTGGGGCTGCGCGCCGCCGCCCTCGGGCGCGGCCTGTTGGGAGGGGGCCTGTTTGACCCCCTGGTTTCCGCCGGCTTCTCTCGGGTCCGAGACCTGCGGCGCGACGGGCATGGCGTCCTTCGGCATCGGAGCCGTCTGCGCGCCGCCGGACTGTTGTCGGTCGGCGTCCCTGGGCGGGGTGTTGGCGTCGCCCTCGGGCGGCTGGACGGCGTCGAACGTGCGTTTATCGCCCTCCGCGGCCTGAGCGGGGACGGCGCAAACGACGAAGACGGCGAGAAGTGCGAGAGCCAAGCGCATGGCAAAGGACTTAGACCGGCTCGCCGACCCGGCAAGTGGCCTCTCGCCGGACGCCGCGGATCGCAAACGCGTCGGCGGGCGACCGCCTGACCCCGGGCTTCCGGGAACGCGTAGGAAATCAATGCGTTGAAAAGGAAAATGGCGGAGACGGAGGGATTCGAACCCTCGAGACCCGTTTCCAGGTCTGCTCATTTAGCAAACGAGTGCCTTCAGCCTCTCGGCCACGTCTCCGGAGGTCGAGAGGGTACACGCGAGGCCGCGGGCGGTCAACAAGCGGGCGCTGCGAAAGCGCTGAGCGTCCGCAGGTTTTCTGCGCCTTCCGCCCGAGGTGCCGTCAGTGCGCCGTCGCGAGGTGCTGGCGGGCGGCGCGCTGGGCGTCGGCGATCTCGTCCGAGGTCATCTCGAGCGAGAGCTCGCGGCGCATGCGGGCGGCGTCCGCGACGCCCTCGCGGGCCGCGAGGTTGAACCACTTGTGGGCCGTGACGCGGTCGACCGGACGCTGCGCCCGATCGAGTACATGAGGCCGAGCTGGAGGTAGACCGCGCCGGAAGCGACCGCGCCCAGCGCGCCGCACTCAGCGGAAGACATGTCGAAACGAGCCATGCTTGATCCTGCCTGAATTCGTCTTGCGTCGGCTTTGTTCAGCGCCGGCGTTCTGAAGACGATAATCAGTCGAGCGCGCTACCATCCGCTTAAAAGTCGAGATAAATGCAAATTGAATCAAATGAAAATGCGATCTAAATTTAGGTCTCCGTTTACCGTCGGAATCCGAGAGCGCCAACGACTCCTGGATGAACGGCGCGACAGGGCGGCGTCGGCGCGTTGACCATCGGTCAACCACGTGCGGCGAAGGCGGGACGTCTTTCGGCGACTTTCCTGCGGGCCGGAGCGGGAGCATGATCCTCTTCGACGGCTCTTCGGGGCCGACAGCCGGCCGCAAGAGCCGGCGCATGAAGGGAGATCCGCCATGATCCGCGCAGCCGCGATCGCGCCAGCGCTCTGTCTCGCGCTCGGAGTCGGAACGGCGTCCGCCGATCCCGCCGGGGTCTATACGACGCCGAAGGCCAAGGTCCGGGTCTCCGATTGCGGGTCCGGCCTCTGCGCCACCGTCATCTCGCTGAAGGAGCCCAACGACGAGAAGGGCCAGCCCAAGGTCGACAGGAACAATCCGGACGCAGCCAAGCAGACCCGCCCGATCGTCGGCGTCTCGGTGCTGAGCGGCATGAAGCCGAGCGGCGACGGATGGCAGGGACAGATCTACAACCCGGAAGACGGCCGCACATACAAGGCTTACATGACGGAAGAGGGCGCGCAGCTCACCGTCAAAGGCTGCGCGCTCGGCGGCCTTGTGTGCAAGACGCAGGTCTGGAAGCGGACTGATTTCGCTTGGAGACGTCTTCGTTTGTTCCTGCGCAAGCGGAGAGTTCGTTCCGGCCTCACATTATATTTTTTCGCAGAACGTTCGGGAGCTTGCGCGGCGCCGCGGCGTTGTGTGTCCGAATGGCTTCAGTCGAGGCCAGCCCGCTTCGCCGTCCGGGCTCAAGTCTTCACGGCGGGCGTCAGGAAAGGACGACAATGCGCAAGATCATGACCATCGCTCTCTCGGGCGCGCTCGCGGCCGTCACCTTCGCGCCGCTCGCGAACGCCCAGTCGGGCTACGACACCAACACCAATCGCGGCGGCGCGACCTCGGGCAGCGGCGAAGCGCGGCCCGACGCGACCACCGGCACGACCGGCGGCGCGCCTGCGGCGTCCAGCATGAAGGCCGCGCCGACGCAGGGCAGCACGTCCGGCAGCGGCATGTCGCGGCCTGACGCCTCGTCCGCGAGCTCGAGCGGCGCGCCGGAGGCTTCGAGCCCGAAGAAGGCGACGGGCACGCAGAACCAGTAACGGTCAGAGGCCGTCAGACAAACGAAAGGCCCGCGCGGGAGACCGGCGGGCCTTTTTGTTTGGCGCTGAGCTTGTGGACCGATCGATCAGAGCCGGCGTCCGAGGACGACGCCGGCGATGGTCGCGATCAGCACCATGTTGAGCGCCCGCTTGCGCTTGGAGCCGGGCGGTGGCGGAGGCGCGTCGTCGACCGCCACGTCGTCGGCTGTCATTCTCATGGCCGCGGCGCGGCGGGGCCGCGCGGCGCGCGCCTCGCTAAACGCCGCGCCGGCCGCCCCCACTTCGGCGCGGACGCGGTCGAAGATCGGCGCCGGCCGTTTGGGCCTCGGGTTCCAGCTGCCGATCAGCGCGATCAGTCCGGCAACGACCAGCAGGCCCGCGCCCACCGCCGCCGCCGCGCCCGCGGCGCCGAGGCGAGGCTCGAGATAGATGATCCCCGCCGCCGTCAGCGCGCCGAGGCCGAGCAGGCCGATGAGCCCCGCGATCGCGAAGGCGACCGCGAGACGCTTCATGCGGCCGATGCGGCGGCCGATGTCGAAGGTCGCGAAACCCAGGCCCGCCTGCATCAGCAGGCGGAGCATCAGCGGCGGCTCCGGCCGAGCGCGCCGACCACGTAGCCGACGCCGAGCGCGATCAGCACCGAGGTCAGCGGGTTCTCGACGATGGTCTCGCTGAGGTCCTCGGCGGCGTTCGACACCGTCTCTTTCGCGGTGTCGACGCCCTCGCGGGCCGCGTTGCGGGCGGCGGCCGTGCTGTCGGCGAGCAGCGTCTGAAGCGTGTCGGTGAGCCGCGCGACGTCGTCCTTCAGCGTGGCGATGTCGGCGTCGAGCGTCGAGGGCGCGTCGTCGCCGGGGATCGTGTCGGCCATGAAAGTCTCCTGTGGTGGACCGCGCGGACCGCGCGAGGATTCGGCGAGGACGGGAAACCCCCGTCCTTCATGAGCCGGAACGCCCGCCGGATCGCGGACGTTCCGGGGCGAACGTCGTCAGGCGCGGCGGGCGCGCTGGCCGAACAGCACCGCCTGGGCGGCCTTGTCGCTGGCGAGATCGGCCTTCGGCTGATCCACCTCCACTTTCAGGCCGCGCGCGACCGCGGGCCGGGCGAGCATCGCGTCGAGCCAGCGCTTCACGTTCGGCATGTCCTCGATCGCCTGGCCCTGCTTGTCCCAGAGCTTGGCCCAGCCGACGCAGGCGATGTCGGCGATGGAATAGTCGCCGCAGATGTACTCGCGCCCCTCGAGCCGGTCGTTCAGAACGCCGTAGAGGCGGTTCGCCTCGTTCACGTAGCGGTCGATCGCGTAAGGGATCTTTTCGGGCGCGTAGTTCCGGAAATGATGCACCTGGCCGAGCATCGGCCCGAAGCCGCCCATCTGCCAGAACAGCCACTCGTCGACTTCCGTGCGGCCTCGCTCGTCGGCGGGATAGAGCTTGCCGGTCTTGCGGCCGAGATATTGCAGGATCGCGCCGGATTCGAAGATCGAGATGGGCTCGCCGCCCGGCCCGTCGGGATCGACGATCGCCGGCATCTTGTTGTTGGGCGAGATCTTCAGGAAGTCGGGCTGGAACTGGTCCCCCTTGCCGATGTTCACGGGAACGATCCGGTAGGGCAGGCCGAGCTCCTCGAGCGCGATCGTGATCTTCCAGCCGTTCGGTGTCGGCCAGTAATAGAGGTCGATGGGGTTTTGGGCGGCTTCCGCCATGACGCGACGCTCCTCGCTTCGTTGGCTCCGAAGCTAGACAGCGAAGGCGCGGAGACAAGGCGGTCGGCCAACACGCCGCAACGAATGACGCCGCAGTGGGTCTGGCGTGGACATCTCCGTCGTGCCCGCGCGGCAGCGCGGGCATCCACCACTTACTGGGATCGTAAAGCTCTACGTCGAAGTCGTGGATACCCGGCTTCGCCGGGCATGACGGCGAGGATCGAGCGCCTCTCCGATCACCTCGGCCGTTCCGCAAATCCCTTGAACAGGATCGGGCCGGTGGGCTTGCCGGTCGGCGAGCCGCCGGAGGGTTCCAGCGTGATCTCGTAGAGCTGCTGCGGCTTCGGCGCAGGCAGCGACACCGGCTGAAGACGCGCCGAGCCATCGTCTGCGAGGAGGCCGAGCGACACCGGGCCGGTTTCGCGGTCGGGCAGGGTCCAGACCTGCATGATGCGGTCGGACGGCACGCTGACGTCGGAGAGCGGCGCGACATAGGACGAGCCGTCGGCGAACACCTCGACGATCGCGCCGGGACGGTTGTCGGAGGTGAGCAGAACGGCGATGACCTGCGGCGTCCGCTGGGCCTCTCGATAGGCGGCGCCCGCGAGGATCGCTAGCGCGACGCTTGCGGCCGCGCCTGCGAGCGCCGCTCCGCGCAGAGCTGTGACGTCGCTCCAGAGGCGCGAGAACAGCGAGGGCTTCCGCTCGAGAGCCGCCGCCGGGGTGGGCGAGGGCGTCTCGATGCCCGCCTCGATGCGCGCCCACAGACCGTCGGACGGCGCTTGAGGAGAGGCGGCGTCGTCGAGCTCGATGAGCCGGCCGCGCCAGTCCGCGACGGCTGCGGCGAGAACCGGGTCGCGCGCCGCGCGCCGCTCGACGTCGAGAGCCGCGACCGGATCCATCAGGCCGAGCGCATATTCGCCAGCGAGGGCGCGGATCTCGTCCGGGCTCACGACATGCACTCCCGAAGCGAGAGCAGCGAGCGGCGGATCCAGGCCTTCACCGTGCCGAGCGGGGTCCCGAGCCGCCCGGCGATCTCGCCATGGGTCAGTCCCTGCACATAGGCGAGCAGCACCGCGCGGCGGCGCTGGGGCTCAAGTCGGCCGAGGCAGCGGCGCAGCGCGCTCGCCTCGGCGAGGCGCTCATAGGCGTCGTCGATTTCTCCGTCGCGCGCGGCGGCGGCTTCCAGCGCCTCGTCCTCGACCGGCACGTGGCGATCGTCGCGCAGTTGGTTGAGGGCGCGGTTGCGCACGATCGCGAAAATCCACGCGCGGCCGGCTCCAAGCGCCGGATCGAAGCTGCCGGCCTTGCGCCAGATCTGGACGAAGGCGTCCTGCAGCACCTCTTCGGCGAGGTCGCGGCGGCGCACGATCCGAAGCGCCACGGCCAGCAGCTTCGGGCTTTCGCGATCGTAGATGGCGCGCAGCGCGGACCGATCTCCCTGCGCGCAGGCGGCGAGCGCGGCGGCGTTCAGGTCTTCGGATGCGGACAGGGGAGGACTCATCGCTCTCACGCTATGGACGCATGCACGAACCGGTATCGACGTGCGGTCGTGGGCACCTTACCCGGCGAGCCGGCTTCCGGATGCACGAGCGCGCGAGCATCGCCGATCAACAAAATGGGATCAAACAGACTGCATCCATCCGCAGTCGCTCCCGTGTAGCGGCGTCAGCGTCGGGGAATCGGCGCGCCGTTCACACAAGGAGATCGTCATGACCTCATCGCTTCGCGCGCTCTTGCTCGCCGCCGCCACCCTGGGCTTCGCGGCCCCGGCCTCGGCCCAGATCATCGCGCTCGTCGGCGGCAAGTCCCTTGCGGTCGTCGATCCGGACAGCCTCAAGGTCGTCTCGAAGGCCGACATCACCGGCGCGTCCGACGTCGTCGGCATCGACGTGCGTCCCGCCGACGGCATGCTCTACGGCGTCACCGCCGGCGGCGACATCGTCACGATCGACGCCACGTCCGGAGCCGCCACCAAGAAGAGCACGCTGTCGGAGAAGATCCCCGCCGGCGCCAAGGTGACCGTGGACTTCAACCCGATGGCCGACCGCCTGCGCATCATGACCGACGGCGGCGTGAGCCTCCGCGTCAACGTCGACGACGGCAAGGCGACGGTCGACGGCTCCCACAAGTTCGCCGAGACCGACATGCACAAGGGCGAGAAGCCGAACGTGGTGGCGGGCGCCTACACCAACTCGGTCGTGGGCAAGAAGGCGGAGAAGACGGAGCTCTTCAACATCGACGCCACCATCCCGGCGCTCGTGAAGCAGGCTCCGCCGAACGACGGCGTGCTGAACGCGATCGGCAAGATCGGCGTGAAGATCTCTGGTCCGGCCGCCTTCGAGATCTCGTCCGGCGCCGACGGCAAGAACGCCGGCTGGCTGCTGACCGGCGGCGAGCTCTACTCCGTCGACCTCACCAGTGGCGCGACCAAGAAGGCCGGCGCGATCGAGGGCGCGGCCGAGGCGACCGACATCGCTTGGAAGCCCGCCTCGTAACGACTTCCGCCCGACGTCAACGACGACTTGCGGACGGCCCTGGCCAGGGCCGTCCGCCTCGCCATGCGGGCGCGATCCCCAACAAACTCCTGAAAGGGTTCCCCAAGTCGATTAAGCTAGGCTATTGAGCGGTGGCCAATTTTCTATGATGCGGCGCAAGCCGGCGGATGAATCATGCTCGACAAGCTCGATTTCCTTCTCGCGCTCGCCAAGGAGCGCCATTTCGGGCGGGCGGCCGAGGATTGCGGCGTCACCCAGCCGACCCTCTCCGCAGGCGTGAAGCAACTCGAGGACATGCTGGGCGTGCGGCTCGTCGAGCGCGGCTCGCGGTTTCACGGTTTTACGCCCGAGGGCGAGCGCACGCTCGAATGGGCGCGGCGCATCGTCGGCGACGCCCGCGCCATGCGCCAGGACATCGACGCGCTGAAGCGCGGCGTCGTCGGGCACTTGCGGATCGCCTGCATCCCGACCGCGCTGCCGCTGGTCGCGCAATTGACGACGCCGTTCCGCGCCCGCCATCCGGACGTCCGCTTCACGGTGCTGTCCTCGACCTCGCTCGGCATCGGCATCGCGCTCGACAATCTCGAGATCGACGCCGGCGTCACCTATCTCGACAACGAGCCTTTGGGCCGCGTCTCCGCGGTCCCGATCTGGCGCGAGGGCTATCGTCTGCTCACCTCGGCGGACGGCGAACTCGGCTTCCGCGAGACCGTGACTTGGCGCGACGTCGGCCGGGTGCCGCTCTGCCTTCTGACCCCCGACATGCAGAACCGCCGCATCGTCGAGGGCCTGCTGCGCGAGGCAGGGTCAGCGCCGTCGCCGACGCTCGAATCGAACTCGACCGTCGCTCTGTTCGCCCATGTGCGCACCGGCGCCTGGGCGAGCGTGCTGCCCCAGACATTCGCCGAGACGATGGGGTTGCCCGCCAACGTCCGATCGATTCCGATCGTCGAGCCGGAAGTGGTGCATACGGTCGGCCTCGTGGTGCCCCATCGGGATCCCATGACTCCGGCCACCAAGGCATTGGTTTCGGAAGCGAAATCGCTGGCCGCGCGGCTGGAGACACAGAGTTCGGCGTCCGGCGGCCATTGATAGAATTGTTCTATTGCGCCACGGCGATGCGCCATTGATTTGGAGATAAGGTCGGCTCACTCTCTGGGATAAGAAAAACTATAAGACTGCGATATCCCGGAGGAATGCTAGCCATGAGCACCGGCTACGCCGTAAGCGGCGGTGCAAGAGGGCGGTACGAGGCATGGACGCCCAACCGCGGCACTGAAATCATTTCCGACCATCTCGCGATGGAAGGCGCCACGCTGCCCATCCTGCACGCGATGCAGGAGGCCTTCGGCTACGTGCCGCAGGACGCCGTTCCGCTGATCGCCGACGCGCTGAACCTGTCGCGCGCGGAAGTCCATGGCACGATGACGTTCTACCACGACTTCCGGCACGAGCCGGCGGGCAAGCACGTCGTGAAGGTCTGCGTGGCGGAAGCCTGTCAGGCGGCGGGCGGCCACGTCACCTCCGAGAAGGTCTCGAAGGCGCTCGACTGCGCCTTTGGCGAGACCCGTCCCGACGGCCAGGTGACGCTCGAGCCGATCTACTGCCTCGGCCTTTGCTCCTGCGCGCCCTCCGCCATGGTCGACGGTCGGCTGATCGGCCGGCTCGACGACGAGGAGATCGAAGAGATCGCCGCGGAGTGCCGGGCATGAGCGCGTTCAAGCTTTACGTTCCCGGCGACGCCGCGGCGGTGGCTCTCGGCGCCGACCGCGTCGCGAAGGCGTTCGAAAAAGCCTTCGCCGAGAAGGGAATGGACGTCGAGATCGTCCGCAACGGTTCGCGCGGCATGCACTGGCTGGAGCCGTTGGTCGAAGCCGTGACGCCGCAGGGGCGCGTCGGCTATGGGCCGGTCAAGGCCAAGCACGTCGCCGGCCTCATCGACGCCGGCCTGTTCGAGGGCGGCGAGCATGAGCTGCGTCTCGGCGACGTCGAAAAGATCCCGTTCTTCGCGCGCCAGCAGCGCTTCACCTTCGCGCGCGTCGGTCTCGTCGACCCGGCTTCGCTCGAGGATTACGTGGCGCATGACGGCTACAAGGGCCTGAAGCGCGCCGTCGAGCTCGGCGGTCCGGCGACTGTCGAAGAAGTGTTCGAATCCGGGCTTCGCGGCCGCGGCGGCGCAGGCTTCCCGACCGGCATCAAGTGGCGCACCGTCGCCCAGTGCCCCCCGGGCCAGAAATACATCGTCTGCAACGCCGACGAGGGCGACAGCGGCACCTTCGCCGACCGGATGATCATGGAGGGCGACCCCTTCACGCTCATCGAGGGCATGACGATCGCGGGCCTCGCGGTCGGGGCGACCAAGGGTTACGTCTACTGCCGATCCGAATATCCTCACGCCATCAAGGCGATGAACGTCGCAATTAAGGCAGCGCGCAAGGCGGGTTATCTCGGGAAGCAGATCGCTGGCTCCGACTATGACTTCGACATGGAGGTCCGCGAGGGCGCGGGCGCCTATGTCTGCGGGGAAGAAACCTCGCTGCTCGAGAGCATCGAAGGCAAGCGCGGTCTCGTGCGCGCCAAGCCGCCGCTGCCGGCCCACAAGGGCCTGTTCGGCAAGCCGACCGTGATCAACAACGTGATCTCGCTCTGCTCGGTGCCCTTCATCCTCGCGAACGGCGCCAAGGCCTACGCCGACGTCGGCTTCGGCCGCTCGCGCGGCACCATGCCGATCCAGCTCGCCGGCAACGTGAAGTACGGCGGCCTCTATGAGATCGCCTTCGGGGTGACGCTGCGGGAGTTGGTCGAGGACGTCGCGGGCGGCACCTTCACGGGCAAGCCGATCCGCGCCTGCCAGGTCGGCGGCCCGCTCGGCGCCTATCTGCCCGAGCACCAGTTCGACACGCCGTTCGACTACGAGGCCTTCACCAAGATCGACGCGCTCATCGGGCACGGCGGCGTGGTGATTTTCGACGAGGACGTCGACATGGCCCGCATGGCGCTTCGCCATGGAGTTCTGCGCGGTCGAAAGCTGCGGGGAAATGCACGCCCTGCCGAATTGGATCCACCCGCGGGGTGGAGACGTTGGACAAGGTGATCGCGAACAAGGATCGCGAACGGAATCTGCAGGTCGTCGAAGACCTCTGCCACACGATGAAGCTCGGCTCGCTGTGCGCTCTGGGCGGCTTCACTCCCTATCCCGTCCTGAGCGCCATCAAACACTTCCCCGAAGATTTCGGACGGGGCCACCTGTCCGTCGCGGCGGAGTGAGGAGAAAGCACATGGCTCTCATCCAGGAAATCGACTACGGCACGCCCGCTTCGAAAGCGGAGAAGCGCGTCACGCTGACCATCGACGGCCAGAAGGTCTCGGTGCCGGAAGGCACCTCGATCATGCGCGCCGCGATGGAGCTCAACAACGAGATCCCGAAGCTCTGCGCCACCGACTCGGTCGAGGCCTACGGCTCCTGCCGCCTGTGCCTCGTCGAGATCGAGGGCCGCAACGGCACGCCGGCCTCCTGCACCACGCCGGTCGCCGACGGCATCGTGGTCAAGACCCAGACCCCGCGGCTGAAGCAGCTGCGCAAGGGCGTCATGGAGCTCTACATCTCCGACCACCCGCTCGACTGCCTGACCTGCTCGGCCAACGGCGACTGCGAGCTGCAGGACATGGCGGGCGTCGTGGGCCTGCGCGAAGTTCGCTACGGCTACGAAGGCGACAACCACATCGTCTCCAAGAAGGACGAGTCGAACCCTTACTTCACCTATGATCCGGCCAAGTGCATCGTCTGCTCGCGCTGCGTCCGCGCCTGCGAAGAGGTGCAGGGCACCTTCGGCTGACGATCTCGGGCCGCGGCTTCGAGAGCCGCGTGTCGCCGGGCATGGACGAACCGTTCCTGACCTCCGAATGCGTGTCCTGCGGCGCCTGCGTGCAGGCCTGCCCGACCGCGACGCTGATGGAGAAGTCCGTCACCGAGATCGGCACGCCCGAGCATTCGGTCGTCACCACCTGCGCCTATTGCGGCGTGGGCTGCACCTTCAAGGCCGAGATGCGCGGCGACGAGCTCGTGCGCATGGTGCCGTGGAAGGACGGCAAGGCGAACCACGGCCATTCCTGCGTGAAAGGCCGCTTCGCCTACGGATACGCCACCCACAAGGAGCGCATCCTCAAGCCGATGATCCGCTCCAACATCAGCGATCCGTGGCGTGAGGTCTCCTGGGAGGAGGCGATCGAGTATTCCGCCTCCGAGATGAAGCGCATTCAGGCGAAATACGGCCGCTCCTCGATCGGCGGCATCACCTCGTCGCGCTGCACCAACGAAGAGACCTACCTCGTCCAGAAGCTGGTCCGCGCCGGCTTCGGCACCAACAACGTCGACACCTGCGCTCGCGTCTGCCACTCGCCGACCGGCTATGGCCTGAAGACCGCGTTCGGCACCTCGGCCGGCACGCAGGACTTCGACTCGGTCGAGCAGTCCGACGTCATTCTCGTGATCGGCTGCAATCCGACCGACGGCCACCCGGTGTTCGGCAGCCGCATGAAGAAGCGTCTGCGCCAGGGCGCCAAGCTCATCGTGATCGATCCGCGCCGGATCGACCTCGTGAAGAGCCCGCACATCCGCGCCGACTATCACCTGCCGCTGAAGCCCGGCACCAACGTCGCGATGGTGACGGCCCTCGCGCACGTCATCGTCACTGAGGGCCTGATCGACGAGAAGTTCGTCCAGGAGCAGGGCGACCTCGAGACCTTCTACGCCTGGGCCGAGTTCGTGGCGCAGGACCGGAATTCTCCGGAAGCGACCGAGCTCGTCACCGGCGTGCCCGCGAACCTCGTGCGCGACGCCGCCCGGCTCTACGCCACCGGCGGCAACGCGGCGATCTATTACGGCCTCGGCGTCACCGAGCATTCCCAGGGCTCGACCACGGTTCTGGGCATCGCCAACCTCGCCATGGCGACCGGCAACATCGGCCGCGAAGGCGTGGGCGTGAACCCGCTGCGCGGGCAGAACAACGTGCAGGGTTCGTGCGACATGGGCTCGTTCCCGCACGAGTTCCCGGGTTATCGCCACGTCTCCGACGACGCCACCCGCGAGATGTTCGAGCAGCTCTGGGGCGTCCCGCTCGACAGCGAGCCCGGCCTGCGCATCCCGAACATGCTCGACGCGGCGATGGACGGCACCTTCAAGGGCCTCTACGTGCAGGGCGAGGACATCGCGCAGTCCGACCCTGACGCCAAGCACGTCATCGGCGGCCTCAAGGCGATGGAATGCGTCATCGTGCAGGACCTGTTCCTGAACGAGACCGCCAACTACGCCCATGTGTTCCTGCCGGGCTGCTCCTTCCTCGAGAAGGACGGCACCTTCACCAACGCCGAGCGCCGCATCCAGCTCGTCCGCAAGGTGATGGCGCCCAAGAACGGCTACGCCGACTGGGAGGTCACGCTCCTGCTCGCCAAGGCCATGGGCTACGAGATGACCTACGAGCATCCCTCGCAGATCATGGACGAGATCGCAGGCTCCACCCCGAGCTTCGCCGGCGTGTCCTTCGACCGGCTGGCGGAACTGGGTTCGATCCAGTGGCCCTGCAACGAGAAGGCGCCGGAAGGCACGCCCACGATGCACATCGGCGGCTTCGTGCGCGGCAAGGGCAACTTCGTCATCACCGAATATGTCGGCACCGACGAGAAAGTCGGCCCGCGCTTCCCGCTGCTGCTCACCACGGGCCGTATTCTCAGCCAGTACAATGTCGGCGCGCAGACCCGCCGCACCGAGAACTCGCGCTGGCACGAGGAGGATCGCCTCGAGATCCATCCCGTCGACAGGACCGCGGCGTGCGTGAAGGCGACTGGGTGACCCTGCGCAGCCGCGCGGGCGAGACCAGCCTGCGCGCGCTCATCACCGACCGCGTGGCTCCGGGCGTCGTCTACACGACGTTCCACCACCCGACGACGCAGGCCAACGTCATCACGACCGACTTCTCCGACTGGGCGACCAACTGCCCGGAGTACAAGGTCACGGCCGTGCAGGTGGCGCCGTCCAACGGTCCGTCGGCCTGGCAGCAGGAATACGAGGAGCACTCGCAGCTCTCGCGCCGCATCACGGCGCAGGCCGCGGAGTAAGCCTGACAAGCGTCATCCCGGACGGCGTGAGAGCGCCGTCCGGGATCGCATTCCTGAGAAGGCGTGAGAACTTCGCCTTGTCCCGGACTTGATCCGGGACCCAGAACTGAAACGATGCGGGATCGCGCGGCGCTTCAGTTGTGACGCGTCGCGGGTCTGGGTCCCGGATCAAGTCCGGGACGAGCGGTTTTGCTTCCTGCGCATTATCTTGGATCCATGACCGATCTCCCGTCCCCCGTCGCCCGTCTCACCCGCGCCGTCTGGCGCGCGGGGACGTTGCGCGACGCCTCCGAGCGGGCGACGCCCGAGGAGACGCCGGTCGCGATCGTCTATGACGGCTCCACGCAGGCCGTGATGATGGCGAGCCCGACCGACGTCGAGGATTTCGCCGTCGGCTTCAGCCTGACCGAAGGCATCGTCCGGAGCGTCGGCGAGATCGAAAGCCTCGAGATCGTGCCGCACGAGCTCGGCCTGGAGGCGCGGATGTGGCTCGCGAAGGACCCGGCGCGCCAACTCGGCGCGCGCCGCCGCGCCATCGCCGGGCCGACCGGTTGCGGGCTCTGCGGCGTCGACAGTCTCGCCGAGGCGGTGAAGCCCGCGCGGCTGGTTTCTGCCGACACGATCGTCACTTCCGCCGATGTCCACGAGGCGCTCGAAGCGCTGTCGCGGGCGCAGGCGCTTAATTTCGAGACCCGCGCGGTCCACGGCGCGGGCTTCTTCCGGCCGGGGCATGGGCTTCTTGCGGTCCGAGGACGTCGGCCGCCACAACGCGCTCGACAAGCTCGCGGGCCATCTCGCCCGAACCGGCGAAGACGCCTCGACGGGCTTCGTCGTGCTGACGAGCCGCGTCTCGGTTGAGATGATCCAGAAGGCCGCGGTCATCGGGACCGGCCTCGTGGTCGCCGTTTCCGCCCCGACCGCGCTCGGCGTGCGCCTCGCCGCCGAGGCCGGGATCACGCTCGCGGCCATCGCGCGCGGCGACGGCTTTGAAGTCTTCACCCATCCGCATCGCATCATCGAGGGCGCGCAAGACGCCCGCACGGGAGCCGCCTGAACCATGAGCCGGGAAGCAGAACTCGCACATGAAGGCGAAGAGCATCACAAGTCGACGCTCGACCGCCTGATCTACATGGGCAACCAGATCGGCTGGTTCTTCAACAGCCAGCCGGAGGGACTGCGCATCCCCGGCATTTTGGACCACATCCAGCATTTCTGGGATCCGCGCATGCGCGCCGAGATCTTCCGTCACATCGACGAGGGCGGCGGCGCTGGCCTCGACGCCAACGTGCTCGAGGCGCTGACCCAGCTGAAGCTCGCGGAAGCCGGCCAGATCAAGACGCGCGGCGAGGCCGGCAAGATCGACACCGGCCAGCAGCGCGCAGGCGAGGCGCCGCCGGAAGTCACGAAGCAGGGGCTCGGCTGAGTTCGGCCGGCGCTTAAGTCTCGTCCATCGCCAAGAGCCGCCTATCTTCCCGTGGCGAGATCCATTCCCCGGGGAGGGCGCGTGAGCGTCGATCACAAGCCGCTGTTCTCGATTTTGCGATGGACGCCGTCCTGGCGGCTGCCGGAATTCGCCCCGCTCGTCGGTTTCATGAGCTGCGCGGCGCTCGCCTTCTGCTTCGTGCGCATCGCCGACGAAATGGTCGAGGGCGAGACGCGCGCCTTCGACGAGCGCATCCTGCTCGCGCTGCGCGATCCCGCAGACCTGAAGCGCCCAATAGGCCCGGCCTGGCTCGAGACCGCCATGGTGGATCTCACGGGCCTCGGCGGCGTGCCGACGCTCACGCTCATCACCGCGCTCGTGGTGATCTACCTTCTGGTGGCGCGCCGCTTCGGCAACGCGGCGCTCGTCGCGCTGTCGATTTCGGGCGGCGCCATTCTCACCAGCGTGCTCAAGATCGGCTTCGCGCGCCCACGTCCGGAAGTCGTCGACCACCTGGTGGCCGTGCAGTCGCTGAGCTTTCCGAGCGGACACGCGATGGCGTCTGCTGTCGTCTATCTCACGCTCGGGGCCCTGCTTGCGCGCACCGAACGGCGGCGCGCTGTCCGCGGCTACATCTTTGCGGTCGCTGGCTTCCTGACGCTTCTGATCGGCGTCACGCGGGTGTTTCTGGGCGTCCATTACCCGACCGACGTGCTGGCCGGCTGGACGCTCGGCGCCGCATGGGCGCTGCTCTGCTGGCTGGTCGCCCGCTGGCTCAGGCCGCGCGACAACGAGACGGAACAGCCGGCCTAGGCGCAAGCTGAAGAGCGGCGTCTCAGCCTTCGACTACGCCTCGGTCGAGATGACGCCTGGGGCCGCCAGAATCGTTTCGAACGTCTCGCGCCAAGCTGCCGGCCATTCGCAAGGGCGACGGGTGTCGCGATCGACGCACGCGTGCACGAACCGCCCTTGCGCGCGCGGCGCGTCCTCGCCCTCGCCGAAGAGGCCGATGCGCCACGTGACCGACTTGGCCCCGATCTCGGCGACCGCGAGCCCGCTCTCGATCGTTTCGGGAAACGAGAAGCCGCGGAAATAGGCGCAATCGCTTGCGACGACGAAGAACATCGGATCGCGCTCGGCGTCGGCCATCACCCTGGCGGCGATCAGGAACGACGTGATGGTGGTGTCGAAGAACGAATAATAGAGCGCGTTGTTGACGTGCCCGTAGACGTCATTGTCGGCCCAGCGGGTCGTGATCCGATGAGCGAACCGATAGGCGCCGCGGGGCAGGGGGACTGGTCGCGACATCGAAACTCCGACGCTCGGATGGGTGCGGCGCGCTAACAGGGTCATAGCGGAATTCTGCTGGCATGTTAGACAGCGCACGCGCTGCGCGCCGCCCGGGCCGCGCCGGTTCCTGCGCTCTTCCCTACGCCTGTCATGACCCTCGGCATTCTCTTCAAGCTCGCATCCGCGTTCCTCTTCACCGTCATGGCCGCCCTGATCCGAAGCGTCGGGCTGGACGTGCCGCTCGGCGAGATCGTGTTCGCGCGCTCGTTCTTCGCGTTGATCCCGATCATGATCTGGCTCCGGTGGCGCGGCGTCGCCCGTCGCGCGCTCGTCACCGACCGCCATGTCGGCCACATGCTGCGCGGGATGATCGGCGTGTCGTCCATGTTCCTCATGTTCGCGGGCCTTGCGCGTCTGCCGCTGCCCGACGCGACCGCGCTCGGCTACGCCTCCCCGATTTTCGTGGTGATCTTCGCCGCGGTGCTTTTGCGCGAGAAGATCCATGCGATGCGCTGGACCGCGGTCGCGGTCGGGCTTTGCGGCGTCGTGGTGATGCTATGGCCGCAGCTCTCGACGGGGGCGCTCGCGAAGGTGCTCCACGACGGTCCGCAGGCCGACGAGACGGCGCTCGGCGTGGCTTTCGCGCTCGGCGCGACGGTTCTGACCGCCGCGGCCATGATCCAGATCCGCCGCCTGACCGAGTCGGAGGGAACCGGGACCATCGTGTTCTATTTCTCGGTGTGGTCCGCGGTCGCGGGTCTCGCCAGCGCGCCGATCCTCGGCTGGGAATGGCCCGACGTCGCCACCGGGCTGACGCTTGTCGCGATCGGCTGCGTCGGCGGGGTCGCGCAGATCCTGCTGACCGAGAGCTACCGCCGCGCCGACGCATCCCTGATCGCGCCGTTCGAATATTCCACGATCCTCTGGGCGCTCGCGATCGGTTACCTCGCCTTCGGCGACCTGCCGTCGGGCTGGACGGCGATCGGCGGAGCGATCGTCGTGGCGTCGGGCGTCGCGGTCGCGCTGCGCGAGCGTCAGCTCGGCATCAAGCGCGCGCGGGTGCGCAAGGCGACGCCGCCGCCGCCCGCCGCGTGACGTGGAGGCGAAGGCCCGCTATCTCAGGTCGATGACGCCGATCGCCCTCACCATCGCAGGCTCCGATTCCTCCGGCGGCGCCGGAATCCAGGCGGACCTCAAGACCTTCTCCGCGCTCGGCGTCTATGGCGCTTCGGCGATCGTCGCGCTCACCGCCCAGAACACGCTCGGCGTCACCGCGATCCACGATGCGCCGCCTGAGTTCATCGCCGCCGAGATTGACGCGGTGATGGACGATCTCGACGTCCGCGCCGTGAAGATCGGCATGGTGTCGCGCGTCGAGACCATCGAGGCGATCGCCGACGCGCTCATCCGCCACAAGGTCGAGCGCATCGTGCTCGATCCGGTGATGGTGGCGTCGTCCGGCGCGCGCCTGCTCGCCCCGGACGCGATCGCGGCGGTGCGCGACCGGCTGGTGCCGCTCGCGCTCGTGGTCACGCCCAACCTGCCTGAAGCCGCGGAGCTGCTGGGCGCCGAGATCGCGCGCGACGAGGTCGACATGGCCGAGCAGGCGAGGGCGCTGCGCCGGCTCGGCGCGCGGGCCGCGCTCGTTAAGGGCGGTCACGGCGAGGGAGCGGAAGCCGCCGACGTGCTCGTCGGCGAGGACGGCGCGGCGAGCCGCTTCGCCGCACCGAGAATCGCGACGCGCAACACCCATGGAACCGGCTGCACCCTGTCCTCGGCGATCGCCGCCGAGCTCGCCAAGGGACGCGGGCTCGTCGACGCGGTGTCGACCGCAAAAGCCTATGTGGCGGCTGCGATCGCCGCCGCCGACCGCCTCACGATCGGCCGAGGCCACGGGCCGGTGCACCACTTCCACGGATGGTGGGACGCGGACCTCTGAGCCGCCTTGTGCGCCAGGCCGCAGGCGGCTAGCGTCGTCCGTCCTGCCGGACGCTCGTTCGGCTCTTCAAACGAGATCCTGTGATGGCCTGGCGTCCCCGGAGCGAGCTCGAGACCGGCGCGCAGATTGTCTCCGGCCAGCTCGGCAAGACGGTTCAAAGGCTGCGCAAGGCCTACAACCTCTCGCTGTCGGAGCTCGCCGAACAGTCGGGCGTCGCCAAATCGATCATCAGCCAGATCGAGCGCAACGAGACCAATCCGACGCTCGCCACCATCTGGCGGCTGAGCCAGGCGCTCGACGTTTCGATCGAGCGCGTGCTCGCCTCGGCCGAAGACGAGCCTTTCGTCGAGAAGCTCGGCCGCGCCGAGACCCCGATGCTCGTTTCCGACGACGGCAAGGTCCGGCTCGCCATCATCGGCTGGATCCGCACCGTCGAATGGCTGCAGTGGTACGATTTGAAGGCCGAAGCCGGCGGCGCGCTCGAATCTGACGCGCACCAGCGCGGTTCGCTCGAGTGCCTGTCGGTGCTGTCGGGAGAGGCCGAAGTCGAGATCGCCGGCCATGTCGAGGCTGCGCGGGCGGGTGAGACCCTGCGCTACCGCTGCGACCGGCCGCACGTCATCCGCGCGGTCGGGCGCGAACCGCTTCACGCCACCATGGTGTGCATCATGAAGGCTGCGGTGATGGAGTGAGGGTCGGCGCGCGAAAGCCCGAACCTCATCCCATGAACCCCAGAACCTCGACGCCGACCCCGGCGTCCTCCAGCCGCTCGACCGAGGCCGTGAAGTACGGCTCGTCCGAGGGCGCCGCGATGATCAGCACGCCATAGGGCGCGCCGCCGGCGGCGCCGAGCGAGCCGGCAACGATGCCGAAGTCGAAGCCGAGATCGCGGGCGACAGAAGTCAGAACCGGCCGCGTCGCGGCTTCGCCCTCGAAGGCGAGGCGGATCAGCGCCCGGCCGTTGGGTCTCGGCGCTTCGATCAGGCGTCCGGCGATGAAGGGCGGAAGCGTCGCGCCGGTGGCGGCGGCCGCGAAGCGCCGGCTGACCGGATGCTCCGGCCGCGCGAAGACGCGGGCGGTCGGGCCCTCCTCGACGATCCGTCCGTCGTCGAGCACGATCACGCGCGGCGCGAGCGTGGTGACGGGTCCCATGTCGTGGGAGATCACGATGATCGAGATGCGCGTCTCCGCGTTCACCCGCGACAGCGTGGCGAGGAACGTCTCGACGATCGCCGGATCGAGCGCCGATGTCGCCTCGTCGAGGATCAGGAGCCGCGGCGAGCAGGCGAGGGCGCGGCCGAGAGCTGCGGCGCCGGCCGCCGTCGGACAGCTCTTCGGCGTCCCGGTCGGCGTCGTCGGAGAGATCGAGCAGGTCGATCAGCCGGTCGACGGCGGCGGCGGTCGGTTGTCCCGCCGCGCAGGACGCCTCGTGGCGCTCGCTCAGGATCTGTCGCACCGTCCGGTCGTCCGGGAGATCGGGATCTGCGCCGAGCACGGCGACGCCGCGGCGCACTCGCGCGCCGGCCGCCTCGTAATCCGCCCCGCCGAACGCCACGGTCCCGCCGCAGGGAGCCTCGAGGCCCGCCGCGAGTTGCGCCACGGTCGACTTGCCGGATCCCGACGGGCCGATGATGGCGAGGATCTCTCCTCGGCGAGGTCGAAGCTCACGCCGTCGAGCGCGACGCGCGTCGCGCCGGCGCGGCTCATAGGTCTTACGGACGTCGGAAAAGCGAACGAGCGGCGCGACTTCGGCGGCCGCGGGAGCTGGGGACAGTCTCAGGGGAGCGTTCATGAGCGGCCTCCGGGAAATCAGGCCTGACGGCGAGGGGACGAGGACTACGAGACGCGGGCCGGCTTGCGCCGCGCCCAGAGGCGGGGCTTCAACAGCCGGTGCGTTTCGATACCATCGTCATTACGCTGCTCCTGGCGGCTGCGGCCGGACGACCGCTGATCGACATGTCCGGGGCGATCCAATCTCTGGTGGCGCCGGGGTCCGCGCGGGCGTGAAGCCAGCGTCTCGGCGCAAGGTGAGTCTCGTTCGGATTAGCGAACGTGTCAAGCCGCGAGACGCCCACCTTGCTGAATGGCGCTGTCCACTGAGAGTGATGAAACAGTCTAAAATGAAGCCAGATAACGAAAGGATCGCGCCGAAGCTCGCGTTTGCAACAATGCGTCTCGCCGCCGCGAAAACCGACCAAATCGTTCTTTAATTCGAACAGTTCGGGTTCATGATCCTCAATTCCGTCTATTCCGCGCTGCCCGTGACGGTGTTCGAGCGCATGTCGCAACTCGCGCGTGAATGCGGCGCGGTGAACCTCGGACAGGGCTTTCCCGACGATCCGGGCCCCGAAGACGTGCGCCGAAAAGCGGCCGAGGCCGTCGTCAGCGGATCGAATCAATATCCCCCGATGATGGGTCTTCCGGAGCTGCGCCGAGCGGTCGCTGCGCATTACGGGCGCTGGCAGGGCCTCGAGCTCGATCCGGACGCCGAGGTCATGGTGACGTCCGGCGCGACCGAGGCGATCGCCTGCGCTTTGTTCGGCCTCGTGGAGCCTGGCGACGAGGTGGTTCTGCTCCAGCCGCTCTACGACGCCTATCTGCCGCTGGTGTGTCGCGCCGGCGCGGTCCCCCGTTTCGTGAGCCTGGCTCCCCCCGACTGGCGGATCGACGAGGACGCGCTGCGCGCCGTCGTGGGGCCGAAGACCAAGGCGGTGCTGCTCAACAACCCGCTCAATCCCAGCGGCGCGGTCTATTCGCGCGAAGATCTGGAGACCGTGGCGCGGGCGATTCAGGATTCGAACGCGCTCGTGATCGCCGACGAGGTCTGGGAGCACGTGGTGTTCGACGGCCGCGCACATGTGTCGGCGATGGCCGTCGAGGGGCTCGCCGACCGGACCGTGAAGATCGGCTCGGCCGGAAAGATGTTCGGCATGACGGGCTGGAAGGTCGGTTTTCTCTGCGCGCGACCCGACATTCTGAAGGTGCTGGCCAAGGCTCACCAGTTCCTGACCTTCACGACGCCACCGAACCTTCAGAGCGCGGTCGCCTACGGACTTGGGAAGGAGCGGGCCTGGTTCGAAGGGATGCGAGCAGGGCTGCAGGCGAAGCGCGACCGTTTCGCGGCCGGCCTCGCCAGGGTCGGCCTCGCGCCGCTCGAAAGCGCCGGCACCTATTTCCTCAACGTCGACCTCTCCTCGATCGGCGTCGCCGACGACGTCGCGTTCTGCGAACGCCTGGTGCGCGAGGCGCGCGTCGCGTCGATCCCGGTGTCGGCCTTCTATGCGGAAAACGCCGTGAGGACGGTCGCGCGCTTCTGCTTCGCCAAGGACGACGCGACGCTCGACGAGGCAGTGGCGAGGATCGCGGCCTTTCGCCCTTGAAGCGGCGGGCGGCTTGAGACGGGGCCGTCTCCGCCCGATGATCCCTCCACCAGAGCGAGCCCGGAGACGACCATGACGCAGACGCCCGCAGGAGCCGAGGCCGTCATCGCCCGCCGGATCGAGCAGGGACGGGGGCTCGAACTCGCGGATCTCGTCATCAAGGGCGCGCGCGTCCTCGACATCGTGACCACGAAATTCTTCGAAGGCGACGTCGCGATCTGCGGCGACACCATCGTCGGGGTCTTCGAGGCCTATGAGGGCGTCGAGACGATCGACGGGCGCGGGCTGACGGTCGTGCCCGGCTTCATCGACGCCCATCTCCACATCGAATCCTCGCTGCTCGCCCCGCCCGAGTTCGAGCGCTGCGTGCTGCCCCACGGCGTCACGACCGCGATCTGGGATCCGCACGAGATCGTCAACGTCCTCGGGACGCACGGCATCGACTACGCGCTCGCCTGCGCCGAGACGGCGGTGATGGACATCCGCGTGAACCTGTCGTCCTGCGTTCCGGCCTCTCCGCTGGAGACGTCCGGCGCGCGGCTCGAGGTCGAGGATCTCGAGCCCTATCGTGGCCATCCGAAGGTCATCGGTCTCGCGGAGTTCATGAATTTCCCCGGCGTGCTGGCCCGTGATCCAGGGTGCCTGGCCAAGCTCGCCGCCTTCCAGTCCGGCCACATCGACGGCCACGCCCCGCTTGTCCGCGGAAAGGACCTCAACGGCTATCTCTCGGCGGGCATCCGCACCGACCACGAGGCCAACAACTACGAGGAGGCGTTCGAGAAGCTCCGCAAGGGCATGAGCGTGCTGATCCGCGAGAGCTCCATCGCCAAGGATCTCCATGCGCTCTGGCCGCTCATCACCCCCGAGACCTCGGCCTTTCTCGGTTTCTGCACCGACGACCGCAATCCGGTCGAAATCGCGGAAGAGGGCCACATCGACCACATGATCCGCTGGACCATCGCGCAGGGCGTCGACCCCGCGCATGTCTATCGCGTCGCGAGCTGGTCGGCCGCGAACGTGTTCGGCCTGCGCGATCGCGGCGTCGTCGCGCCGGGCAGGCGCGCCGACCTCGTGCTGTTGTCGGATTTCGAGACCTGCCGGATTAAGACGGTGATCGCGGGCGGCAAGATCGTCGGACCGCAGACCTTCGAGGGCCGCCAGGTTCCTCAGCCCGTCGGCCTCGAAAGCATGAAGGCGGAGCCGGTCGAGGCCGCTGACCTCGCGGTGAAGGGCGAGGCCGGCCCGCGCGCGGTGATCGGGGTCGTGCCGGGCAAGATCGTGACGGAGCGCCTGGAGATCGAGCTGCAGGCCTCCGGCGGCGGCGTCGCGCCCGATCTTTCACAGGACGCGCTCGGCGTGGCGGTCGTCGCGCGCCATGGCGTGAACCGCAACATCGGCCGCGGTTTCGTGAAGGGGTTCGGCCTTCGCGAGGGCGCGATCGCCTCGTCGGTCGGGCACGACAGCCACAACATCTGCGTCGTAGGGACGGACGCTTCCGAGATGGCCGCGGCGGCGAACCGGGTGATCGAACTCGGCGGCGGCTTCGTGGTGACGGCGGGCGGGGCCGTGAAGGCCGAGCTCGCCTTGCCGCTCGCCGGCCTCATGAGCCTCGAGCCGCACGAGGCGGTGCGCGAGAGTCTCCTCAAGCTGAGGGCCGCCGCGAAGGCGCTGGGCTGCCCTTTGGCCGAACCGTTCCTTCAGGTCGCGTTCCTTCCGCTCGCCGTGATCCCCCATCTCAAGATCACCGACTTTGGCATGGTGGACGTCGACCGGTTCGAGCTGGAGCCGGTCTGAGACATCCCCGCATAAGTTGAGTCAGACACTTGCGCCGGGCGTCGGCCGGCGTGCTAAAGGGGCGGTGCGGCGTTCGGTATCAGGGGCGAGGACGGCGGCCGCGGGGTTTCGGCAGGTCGGGCGATGAGCGCAGGCGAACTGGGACGGATCGTGGCCGGCGTCGGCCCGCGCCCCGTCGTCGTCCTGTCGGACCGCTACCCCCCGGACACAGCCGGCGGCGCCGAGCTGAGTCTTCACCTTCTGTTGCGCGAGGCCCCGCTCCGGGACCGCGTTCTCGTCGTGACCTTCGACAAGTCGCTCGCCCAGCCGACGCGGCGAAACCTCGACGGCGTCGAGGTCTTGGCGCTTCCGGCGAACGCGGCCTGGCCGCTCCATCGCCTGTCTCAGGACGAGGTCGAGCGGCTTAAGCGTCTGCCCTATGGGCTGAAGTGGCTGGCGTTTGCGCGGGAGACGCTCGTCGGCGCCTGCCGCGATCCGCGCACCCACGCGCCGGCCGTCGCCCTCCAACTCGCTGGTCCTCCGCCCGGAGGGGTGCGGATGGCGCACGCCACGGTGCCCGAGGGGCGCGCCCAGGCGGACATCCGCGAGATCCTCGATCGCCTTCAGCCGAGCCTCGTCCACGCCGACAACGCGCGCTCCATCATGATGGCGGCCGACGTGTTGAAGGACAGGCCCGAGCCGCTCGTCGCGCTGGTGCGCGACCATCGGTTCACGAGCTTCAAGTTCGACCAGACGCTCGCGCCGCTGGAGCCCGGACGCCTGAGCCTGAGGGGGCGGCTGGAAGCGATCTGCGCCCGCGCCGCGCTCGCCTACCGCCAGACCTGCCTTCGACGGGCGGGCGTCGTGATCGCGACGAGCGCCCATCTCGCCTCGACGCTGGAGGCGGTGGCGGAGCCCGAACGTCTGAGGCGCGTCCCGCTCGAGCCGGTCGAGCTCGAGGAGCCGTGGCCGACGCCGGACCATGACGCGTTCTCGATCCTTGTCGTGGGGTCGCTGACGAACAACAAGGGGCAGGCCCATCTGGTCGAGGCCTGGCCCGAGATTCTCAAGCGCGTTCCGAACGCTCGCATCGACATCGCCGGGCAGGGCGCGTCCCCGGCGCGAACTCGAAGCGGCGATCCGGCGCCTGGGCGCTGAGGGACGGATCCGCCTGCATGGCCACGTCGCCCACGACGCCCTCATGGCGCTCTACCGGGATTGCGACGTGGTGGCGCTTCCGACGCTCTGGTCCGAGCCGTTCGGGCGCGTGCCGCTCGAGGCCGCCGCGGCGGGGCGCCCGGTGGTCGCCTACGCTTCCGGAGGACTGACGGAGACGATCGTCGACGGCGTCACCGGCCGGCTCGTCGCCCGCGGCGACCGCGCAGCTTTCGTGGCGGCGCTGGCGGGGCTTGCGGCGGACGGCGAGGCGCGGGCGCGGATGGGGGCGGCGGGCCGGGAGCGGGTGGTCGAAGCCTATGCGCCGGCGCGGCTCGCCCAGACGCTCGCGACGGTCTGGGACGAGATCCTCAACGCCGGAGAGCCGTCGGCGGGCCTGCGCCGCGCCTCGGCGGGCGGCCGTTAGCATGGCGGCGGATCAGGCGGCGGATCTCGTGGCGGCCTCCTCGCCGCTGCAATACATGAACGCGGTCGAATGGCGTGCGAGTCTAGGCGGCGGCCCCTGCGACCTCGTCCTGATCGGGGACCGGCATGGCGGCTGCGGGAAGATCGACGCGCTGATGCGCCGCCACGCCCCCTGGCGGACCGTCTATCGCCATGGCCGCCGGCCCCGTCCGGCCCGCATCGTCCCGCGCCTCGTCAAGGACCTGCTCGACGCCGGCCATCGCGCCGGGCTCGAACGGCTCGCGGCCCGGCTCGCCGAAACCCGCTACGCCCGGATCGCGATCGGGGACTACCGCAACGTCTCGCAACGCCTTCTGGCCGCCCGGCTTTCCGGGGCGGACCTGACCCTGCTCGACGATGGCTCCGTGACGCCGCAGGCGGCCGCCTTCCGGGCCGATCCGGCCTCGGCGCCCGAGCCCAAGCAGTTCGATCTCGCCTGGTTCCGCACCGGTCTCGCCCGCCGCCTGTTCGGCGACGCCGCGCTGCCGAGCCCTCCCGGGTCACCTATTTCACCATCTACGAGAGCCTCGTGCGGGCAAGGATGGGGGCGGCGGACGAGGCGGCGGCGAACCGCTACGCCGTCTGGGGTCGAGCCGGCTCCGTTGCGCGGGGGAACGCCGCCTGGCTGATCGGCGCGGACCATGTCGAGGCCGGAATCTGCGCGGCGCAGGATTATCGCAGGCTCGCGCTCGCGGCGGTCGAACGGCTCCGCGCGGAAGGCCGCGATCCGATCGTCTATCGCCGCCATCGCGGCGAAGGCCTCGCCAAGGCCGCCGAGCTCGCCGAAGCCGCGGGCATGGCGCTCGACCCCTCGACGGCGCCGGCCGAGCTCGATTATGTCGAAGCGCTGGAACGGCCCGCGACGGTTCTGGTGTTCGCCTCCTCGGTCGCAGACACGCTCGCGGCGCTCGACCCTTCGCTCGACATCGCCCGGATCGCGCTCCCGCCGGGCTATCTTCGAAAGCGCGCCGACCACATCCGAGCGGTCGTCGCCGCCCACGACGCCTTCAACCCGAGGCTCCGCGTGATCCATCCGGACGCGACCGCATGACCGACGAGACCGGGACCCCCGATCCGGAGGCGAAAAAGCGGTTCGCGGGCAGGCGGGTGCTCGCGCTCGGCACCTTCGACAGCTTCGTCCGGACCCGCCGGCGTCATCGCGCGCCTGTTCGAGGCCGAAGGCGCGAGCGTGCGCTTCGCCGCTTTGTCGGCTTCGGAGAAGACCGAGCAGCTTTCCGCCCGCCAGCTCCGCGCCGGCGGGTGCACGAGACCGTTCCGGTGCTGACCGCCCGAAGCCCTCGTCGCCTCGCGGCTGTTTCGAGACGCCCATGTGGTGATCGCGGTCATTGACGGGGGCAGGGCGCGCGAGCTGTTCCTGTCCTGCGCGGCGGCGGACCTGTCGCGCGAGGTCGCTCGGCCGATCGTCGTGGTGGCCTCGCCCGGCGTGGCGCTCACCGAGCTGCTGCAGGGCTTCATGAGTCGCGCGCCCGCGGACGTGCTGTGCTTCAACGCCGAGAACGAGCGCGCCGCCTTCGTCGCGGCGGCCGACGAGATCGGCGTCGATTCCTCGAACGCGATCGTCACGGGCCTGCTCGGGCTCGACCGCCGGCCGCGCCAGCCGAACTCGGACGGGCGCCCCTGCGTCGTCTTTTTCGAGCAGCCGGTCATTCCCGCCCGGCGCATGCAGCGCATGCACCTGCTCGCCGGCATGATCGATCTCGCGCGCCGGTCTCCCGGGACCGACGTGCTGATCAAGCTGCGCCACGCCCGCAACGAGACCGCGCACCACCCGACGCGGTTCCATCTCGACGACTTATCCCGAGAGCTGTTGGCGCGGGGAGGGCGGCCCGAGAACCTTCACCCACGAGCCCGCGCCGAAGCTGCTCGACCGGGCGGCGCTCGCCGTCACGGTGTCGTCGACCGTCGCCGTGGAGGCGATGTCGCGCGGAATCCCGACCCGAATCGTTTCGGACTTCGGCGTTTCCGAAGCGCTCGGCACCTCGTATTTCGTGGGCTCGGGCTGCTTCGCGGCGCTCGCCGACCTCTCGCCGGACATGCCCGATTCGGCGCGGCCCGAATGGGTGGAGGGGCGTTCCGGCGCGGCCGCCGACCCTGAACCGCTGCTCGGCCAGTGCGACGTGCTGCTTCGCGCGCAGGACGCGCGCGGCTCGGCGCTTCCCTTGAGGCCGCTTGCGCCCGCCTACGGCTCGGCCGCCTGGCTCGGCTACGCGCTCGGCGTCGGCGGACCCGTGGCGGTCCATGCGCCGCATCTCATGGAGAAGCCGAGGCGGGGGCTCGGCTTCGTGTCGGCCGTCGCCGCGCGGCTCCGCAACGCACGGCGAGGGCCGCCGTCGCGGTGAGCGCGGAACAGCGCGGCGAGATGGTGCATTCCGTCTTGGGATCCTCTAGTTTATCGCGAACATGAACGAGTGGGTTCGGCGTCCGGCCGGGCTTGCTGAGGTCGTGGCGCAAGGCCCCGACCGCCAATCAGCGCAGGCCGCCGAACGCGCGGACCGCTACGACAAGACAGGCTTGGAGACCCCTCATGGTCAAGGTGATCGCGGAGATCGGCTGCAACCACATGGGCAAGATGGACATCGCGAAGGAGCTGATCTCCGTCGCGGCCCATGTCTGCAAGGCGGACTACGCCAAGTTCCAGAAGCGCAACAACAAGGAGCTGCTGCCGGCGGCGCAGTACAACGCCCCGCACCCGGTGCCGGCGAACTCCTACGGCGACACCTACGGCGCCCATCGCGAAGCGCTCGAGTTCACGGTCGACCAGCACGCCGAGCTCAAGGAGTTCTGCGAGGCGCAGGGCATCGGCTACACGACCTCGGTGTGGGACATGACCTCGGCCCGCGAGATCGCCGGGCTCAAGCCCGACAACATCAAGATCCCGTCGGCCACCAACCTCAACTGGGAGCTGCAGGGCTTCCTGGCGGAGAACTATGCGGGCGAGATCCATGTCTCGACCGGCATGACGACCCGCGACGAGATCGACGGCCTGATCAAGTTCTACGAGGAGCGCGGCCGCGCCAAGGATCTCGTGGTCTATTCCTGCACCTCCGGCTATCCGGTCGCCTTCGAGGACCTGTGCCTCAAGGAGATCGAGCGCCTCAAGGGCAAGTACGGCGAGCGCGTGAAGAAGATCGGCTTCTCGGGCCATCATCTCGGGATCGCGGCCGACGTCGCGGCGCTCGCGCTCGGCGCGGAGTGGGTGGAGCGGCACTTCACGCTCGACCGCACCTGGAAGGGCACCGACCACGCCGCCTCGCTCGAGCCGGACGGCATGCGCCGCCTGGTGCGCGACCTCCACAACGTCGAGAAGGCGCTGACCTTCAAGTCCAAGGACGTGCTCGACGTCGAAGAGGTCCAGCGCAAGAAGCTCAAGTGGCAGCCTGAACTTCGCGCCGTCGGCTGATCCGGCTTCTGAAGCCGGGACGTAAAAGCTTCTGAGGGCGGCTTGCCGCCGGGCCCAGCCCGTGCGACAGGCCGCCCTCATTCGTGTCTGTCTGCGGGGATTGAGATCGGTGCGGTGCGTTGCGGTGATTCCGGCCCGGGGCGGCTCCAAGGGCGTGCCCCGCAAGAATGTCCGTCCGCTGGGCGGCGCGCCGCTCATCGCCAGGACCGTCGCGGCGGCCCGCGCCGCGCGCCTTGTCGACGCCGTCTACGTCTCGACCGACGATCCTGAGATCGCGGCCGCCGCGCGCGCCGCTGGCGCGGAGGTCGTCGATCGCCCGGCCGAGATTTCGGGAGACCAGGCCTCGTCCGAAAGCGCGCTGCTCCACGCCCTCGACATGATCGAGGCCGAGGGCGACCCGGTCGACGTGCTCGTCTTCCTGCAATGCACCTCGCCCTTCACCACGGCGGCGGAGATCGACGCCTGCGCCGACGCGATCGGCAAGAACGGCGCGGCCTGCTCGTTTACGGCCTCGCCCAATCACGGCTTCCTGTGGGGGCGACGCCGACGGCTTCGCGGCGGGCGTCAACCACGACCACACGAAGCCCCGCAAGCGCCGGCAGGATCTGCCGCCGCAATATCTCGAGACCGGCGCGGTCTACGCGATGAACGCCGTGGCGTTCCGCGCCGCGGGCGTGCGCTTCTGCGGCCCGGCCGCGCTGGTCAGCGTCGACGCGGCCCCGGTCGAGATCGACACAGAGGACGACTTCGCGCTCGCCGAGGCGATGCTCGGCCTTTCCGCGCCGAAGCCCGCCTCCGCCGTGCCGTCGGGCTTCAAGGCGCTGGTGATGGACTTCGACGGCGTCTTCACCGACGACCGCGTGCTTGTGGACCAGGACGGCAAGGAGGCGGTGTTCGCCAGCCGCTCCGACGGCATGGGTCTCGGCCGTTTGCGCAAGTTCACCGAAATCCGGATGCTGATCCTGTCCAAGGAGCCGAATCCGGTCGTCTCCGCGCGCGGCCGCAAGCTCGCGATCGAGGTGCGGCAGGGCATCGACGACAAGCTGCCCGAACTCGACCGTTGGCTCGCCGAGCACGGGATCTCGCGCGCCGAGACCATGTATATGGGCAACGACGTCAACGACCTCGACTGCATGAAGGCTGTGGGCTTCGCGGTGGCGCCCGCCGACGCGCGGCCCGAAGCCAAGGCGGTGGCCCGGCACGTGACGCAGGCCGAGGGCGGCCGCGGCGCCCTGCGCGAGCTTTGCGAGGCGATCATCGAGGCGGAAGCCGCGGCGCGCTGACGGCGCGCCGGGCCGCCGGCTTCAGCGGACCGGGACGCCGAGCTTGGCGCGCACGCGCTTGTAGAACCAGTACATCCCGAGCTTCCGGGAGAACGAGGCGATCGGCCCCTCCTTGACGACGGCCGTGCGCGTGGCGGGACGCGTCTCCGGTGTCTTGCCGTCGCGGGGCGGCCTTGGCGCCGCGATCGGGCCCCGCCGAGCCGAGCGCGTCGCTGATGAGCGACGCCAGCCTGAAGAGCGCGGCGCGGCGCTCCACCGCGGCGGTCGTCACGTCCTGAGCCGCCTCGTCCTGGGCCGCCTCATGCTCCTCGGCCGCCGGTTCGGCCTTGTCCTTGGGCAGCAGCGACGTCTCGATCCCGCTCCAGATCTCGCAGATGCGTCCCGCCTGCGCCGCGCTGCCCGACGCGACATGCGTCGCCGACTTGAAGGACACGAAGGCGGCCGGCATCGGCCGGTCCGGATCGAAGGTCTCGAGCCAGTCGATCAGGGCGTCGGGCGAATAGGGCGCGCCATAGCCCATGCGTCGCATCCAGCGTTCGTCGGGCGAGCGGATCGGGGCGTCGTCGAGCGACTTCAGGTCGCCGAGGCGCGCCAGGAGGCCGCTGGCGAAGAACACATGCGCGCCGTCCGCGTTGCGCAGGCCGAAGTCGGTCGCGACCATGCTCGGCACGCCATAGTCGAAGGCGTCGAACAGCGCCGTCGAGGACACCGTCGCGAACAGGTCCGCCCGGTCCAGGAGGTCGTCGAGCGGCTCGTAGGAGACGATGAGGTTGCGCGGCTTCTTGCGGAGCGCCTTGACGAGCTTGGAGATGTGGTTCGGCTGCTGGTGGAAGGTCTGCTCGTCGGGGCGCGTGCGCGCCTTGATGACGACCTGCCAGTCGGGGCTCGCGGAGGCGAGCCGCGCCAGGACCGACACGAGGTTCTGCCGTTCCCGCAGGCTGCGCGGGACGACGACCTGCTCGGCGAACACGAACAGCTTCTTCGGCGCGGCGGTCGGCGTCGAGGCTGCGTCTTCGACGGGAGCCGCGTCGTCGCTCGCCGCCTCTTCGACGGGGTCCTCCGCGACGGCGCCGGCGTCCGTGGGAGCGGCGTCCTCGGCGTCCTCCGGGCGGGGGTCGGCCGCCTCAGCCACGATGGCGGGCTCGTCGGCCTCCGCGGGGGCGGCTTCGGGCGACGGCTGCGCGGTTTCGGCGTCGACCGGCGCGCCGTCGTCCGAAGCCGCCGCGTCCGGCTCCGGCTTGGGCGCGGGGATCTTCAACGGCCGGGGCGGCGTGTCGGTCTTGCGCCGAAGGCCGACGATGACGGAAGGCTGCCGCGAATACTGCGTGGAGTGGAGGAAGTCGACGAAGGCGTCGCGGTCGCGCGGCCCGTTGAGGCCGATCACGTCATAGCCGAGGCGCCAGGCCAGCCCCTCCTCGAACTTCTCGAACACCAGCCCGTTGAAGTTGCAGAACAGCGCCGGCCGCGGCCGCTCCTTCACCCGCGACGACAGCTCGAGCAGGTGGCGGAACATCGCGAGCCGGCTGCCCGTCACGAACACGCCCACCGCGTCCTGGTCGAACACGACGTCCTCGGTCGGAAGCGCGCCGATCGAGCGTTCGATGATGGCGAAGTCGCGCGTCAGGCGCTCGAGCAGCTGCTGCGGGAGGGTGCGCACCGACTCGATCGCGAAGGTCACGCTCCAGCCGCGCGCCGCGAAGGCGAGCGCGAGCGGAAGCGCGCCGAACACCTGGCTGTCGATGTCGCAGGCGAGAAGTACGCGACGCGTGGTCATGCGTAAGCTGCGTCCCTGAAGGTTTTCGACCGAAGATTAAATAACGGAGCGCAGTCGTTCGAAACTTGTCCAAATCCAGATCTTAATTACACAAATTTGGTAGATATACCAAGGGTTGTGGAAATCGATCTGATTTGTCCAATTCGGATCAGAACTGGTGATGCCGGCAGGCGATGCTAGCGAGAAAGCGACGTGCAATTGCTGCTGCAAAAGAACCCGAATGCTTCCATCTTTGCTTGGATGCATCTCGTACCCGGACCTATACATCAGCCCCGATGGGCAGGCTACGGCTTTTCGATGCGGCGTAGGGCAGCCGTTAGCCGAGGTGAAACGGGGGCGGTTTCCGTTTCTCGGCCTCCCGCGTATAACCCGCCTCTTCACGCCGAGGCAGCCTCTCTTGACCAGTTTCGCTCCGCGCCGGTTCTCGGTCGCGCCCATGATGGATTGGACTGACCGGCGGTGCCGCTCCTTCCATCGCGCGTTGACCGCGCGGGCGCTGCTCTACACCGAAATGGTCACGACCGGCGCCGTGCGCTTCGGTCCGCGCGAGCGGCTGATCGGCTTCTCGGCGCATGAGAGCCCCGTGGCGGTCCAGCTCGGCGGCTCGGAGCCCGCGGAGCTCGCCGAGGCCGCCCGCATCTGCGAGGCGCAAGGGTATGACGAGATCAACCTCAATGTCGGCTGTCCGTCAGATCGGGTGCAGGACGGGCGGTTCGGCGCCTGCCTGATGGCCGAGCCCGCGCGCGTCGGCGACTGCGTCGCGGCGATGCGGGCCGCGGTCGCGATCCCGGTGACGGTGAAATGCCGCATCGGCATCGACGAGCAGGATCCGGAGCAGGCGCTCGACGCGCTCGCCGAAGCGGTCGTCGCGGCGGGCTGCGAAGAGCTGATCGTCCACGCCGCAAGGCGTGGCTGAAGGGCCTGAGCCCCAAGGAGAACCGCGACGTTCCGCCGCTCGATTACGGCCGCGTGTTCCGCCTGAAGGCGCGGCTTCCGCATGTTCATGTCTCGATCAATGGCGGGATCGGCTCGATCGGGGAGGCGCGCGCGCTGCTCGAGCCGCGTGACGGCGTCGCGCTCGACGGGGTCATGCTCGGCCGCGCCGCCTATCAATCGCCGGAGCTGCTGCTCGAGGTGGATCCCCTGTTCTTCGGAGAGCCCGCGCCGCATCCCGACGCACGGTCGGCGGTCGAGAGCCTCTTTCCGGAAATCGAAGCCCATCTCGCCGCGGGCGGCCGGCTCTCGAACTACACGCGCCACATGCTCGGCCTGTTCCAGGGCCGGCCCGGCGCGCGCGCCTACCGGCGTTTCCTCAGCGAGCAGGCGCCGCGCGAGGGCGTGGGGCTCGACGTGCTCCGCCGCGCGCTTGATCTCGTGCGCGATCCGGTCTCTCTGAACCGTCTCGAGGCCCACGCGGCGTGACGCCGCGCTGGGGGCGATGAGTTTGATCCCGCTCGCCGCCGTCATGCCCGGCGAAGCCGGGCGTCCACGACTTTCCAGGCACGTCGAGCGATACGTCGAAGGCGTGGATGCCCGCGCGGAAACGCCGGCATGACGCAGCGGTCAAGCTCGAAGCCACCATGCTTTCGGGCCTCGGTCGCAAGGACAGGCCCCAAAGCTCCTTCGGAGTTCTCCCCACATGGAAGCGTTCGCGTCCCTGCCGGTCGGCGAACTCCTGTCGCTCGCCGCGGGGCTTCTGGCCGCCGGCGTCGTGACGGGCGTTCTGGCGGGCCTCTTCGGCGTCGGCGGCGGGGCGGTGATCGTGCCGGTGCTCGCCGAGCTTTTCGCCCATCTCCACATGGCCAAGGGCCTCGAGATGCAGCTCGCAGTCGGCACCTCGCTCGCCATCATCATTCCGACGTCGCTGCGCTCCTTCCAGGCCCATCGGGCCCGCGGCGCGGTCGACATGAGCGTGCTGAAGGCCTGGGCGCCTGGCGTCGTGCTGGGCTGTGTCGTCGGCGCGGCGGCCGCGTCGCTGTTCAGATCCGAATGGCTGAAGGCGGTGTTCGCGGTGTTCGCGCTGTCGATGTCGGCGCGCCTGATCTTCGCCAAGGCGAGCTGGACCATCGCCGACACCCTTCCGGGCCGGCTCGGCATGGCGGCCTACGGCCTCTTCATCGGCCTCGTCTCGGCGCTGATGGGGATCGGCGGCGGCACCTATGGCAGCCTGATCATGACGCTGCACAACCGCCCCATCCATCAGGCGATCGCGACCTCGGCGGGGCTCGGCGCCATCATCGCCGTGCCCGGGGCGCTCGCCTTCGTGGTCGCGGGCTGGCCCCACATGGCCGAGCTGCCGCCGCTGTCGCTCGGCTTCGTGTCGCTGATCGGCGTCGCGCTGATGGCGCCGGTGTCGACGCTCGTCGCGCCGATCGGCGTGCGGCTCGCCCACGGGCTCACCAAGCGCAAGCTGGAGGTCGGGTTCGGGCTCTTCCTCGCGGCCGTGGCCGCGCATTTCACGCTGTCGCTTTTGCTCTGAGCGCCGATCTCACGGCACGTTGACGCCGATCGAGATCAGGAAATCCTTACCGTAGACGTAGAGCATCGCGACCGCGACGATGATCAGCAGCCAGAGCGCCACCGCCTTCAGCGCCGCGTTGGCGTTGCCGGCGTAGCGGCGCAGCAGCCCGGGGCCGATCCAGACCGCAAGGCACATCATGGCGATGGCCGCGGCCCAGCGCTCGTTCGGGAACGTGCCGAAGCCGCCCGCAAGATCGGCGATGACAAAGGTGACGATCGCGGCGAGCACCACCGCGACGAGCATCTCGGGGATCGATCGGTTCATTCGGGGGCCTCGGCGCGGGACGTCGCGGCGAAGGTCTTTCGCCGGGCGGGAAGCAGTCGAAGCACCTGGTCGCGTTCCGCCGCTGAGTAGCGCATCCAGCTGCCGATCTCCGCCATGGTGCGGAAACAACCCTCGCACCAGCCCGTCGCTGGGTCGACGACGCAGATCTTGACGCAAGGGGATTTGATCGGGGCGGGCTGAGGCATGGCGGATGCTTGGCGGATGCCGCGCGGATGCGCAACCGAACATCGCGTCAGCCGGCGCCTGCGACGATCAGCAATCCGGCCAAGGCCGCGATCTCGCCGAGTTCCGAGCCCGCGCCGCAGACGTCGCCGGTGTAGCCGCCGATCTGCCGGCGGGCGAGGGCGGCAACGCCGGCCGCGGCTCCCAGGCCTAAGACAAGCGCGAGCAGCCCGCCGGCTCCGGCGAGCGCCAGCGCTGCGAGCGCCGCGACGGCAAGCCCGAGCGCGACCGCCCTGACGGAGGGCCGGGCCGCGCGGCCGAGGCCGTCGGCGCGCGCCGGATCGAGCAGCACGGCGGGCAGGAAGGCGAGAGGGCGCGCGATCACGGCCGCGGAGATCACGGCGCCGGCCGCGCCCCAGAGGTCGAGGCGCTCGGCGAGCCCGGCGACGAGCGCGACGCGCGCCATCAGCGCGAGCGCGAGCGCCGCGCCGCCGAAGCTGCCGAGCCGGCTGTCGCGCATGATGTCGAGCTTTCGCTCGCGCGTCGCCCCGCCGCCGAACCCGTCCGCGACATCCGCGAGGCCGTCGAGATGAAGCGCGCCGGAGACCAGCGCCGCGACCGCCGCGGCCGCGACCGCCGCGGGCGTCGCCGGCAGGCCCGCGGAGAGCGCGAGGGCGAGCGCGAGCGCCGAGCCTGCGCCCACGACCGCGCCGGCGAGCGGCGAGGCGGCCGCGATCCCGCCGATCGAGTCGCCGCCCGGAGGCCCGAAGCCGATCGGAACCGGAACGCGGGTGAAGAATCGGACGGCGTCCGCGGCGGCGTCGAGGGCCGCGGCAAGCTTTCCGGCGATGGGCGACGTCGGCTCGTCGGGCATGAAGCGCTCGCGGGTGTCTTGCGGCCGTTGCTAGCGCGGATCCGGGCCGCCGCCCACAGTCTTCGCCATCACGTGAGCGGGCGACGACGTCCCGCGGGCTTGGCCGCCACGAGACATTCGGCTATGCGCTGACGCTTCCGTTTCGAGACATGTCAATCGACGCATGGTTCTGCACAGTGAGCCGCATCCGCGGCGAGAGGCTTCCGGCCTGCCCTTCGACGACATCCGGGCGCTGATGGCGCGCCTGCCGCGCCTCGACGGCGAGGCGGCCGCGCGGGCGAAGGCGCGCGAGGCCGAACTCGTGAAGCCGGCCGGGGCTCTCGGGCGCCTCGAGGACATCGCCGAGTGGCTCTGCGCCTGGCAGGGCAAGACGCCGCCGACCGTCGCGCGGCCGCTGGTGGCGATCTTCGCCGGCGCCCATGGCGTCGCCGAGCGCGGCGTCTCGGCCTATCCGCCGGCCGTGACCCGCCAGATGCTCGACGCCTTCGCGGGCGGCGGCGCGGCCATCAACCAGATCTGCAAGAGCTTCGACATCGGGCTCAAGGTGTTCGATCTCGCGACCGAGCGCCCGACGCCCGACATCTGCGAGCAGCCGGCCATGAGCGAGGCCGAGTGCGCCGGCACGATGGCCTACGGCTTCGAGGCCATCCATGGCGGGATCGACCTTCTGGTCGTCGGCGAGATGGGCATCGGCAACACGACCGTGGCCTCGACGCTCGCCCATGCGCTGTTCGGCGGCAGGCCCGAGGACTGGGTCGGCCGCGGCACCGGCGCCAACGACGTCACGCTCGGGCGCAAGATCGACGCGGTCGCGACCGCGGTCAGGGTCCACGGACCCCATCTCGGCGATCCGCTCGAGGCGCTGCGCCGCGTCGGCGGCCGTGAATTCGCGGCGATCGCGGGCGCGATCCTCGCGGCGCGCATGGAGCGGGTGCCGGTCGTGATCGACGGCTTCGTGGCGACGGCCGCCGCCGCCGTCCTTCACGCGCTCGACGCGAGCGCGCTCGAACACTGCGTCGCCGGCCATCGCTCGGCCGAAGCCGCGCACGGCCGCCTGCTGGAGCGGCTCGAACTGCCGCCGATCCTCGATCTCGGCATGCTCGGCGAAGGCTCGGGCGGGGCGTTGGCGGTCGCCGTCATCAAGGCCGCCTGCGCCTGCCACACCGGAATGGCGACCTTCGCCGAAGCCGCGGTCTCGAACCGCGGCGGCTGACGCGAATCGATCTTCTTGCGCTGCCCGCCTGGATTGCGGCAAGATCGTGGCGTTCCCGGCGCAGTCGCGCCGGCGGCCGTCGGGAGAGAGGCTTGGCGCTCGTCAGAGGCGTCCGCGCGATCGCCGCCGCCGGGCTCCTTTCGGCGCTGACCGCCGGGGAGGCCCGGAGCGGCGCGTTCACGCTCGAGCCCGGCGAAACCAAGCTCTTCGTGCTCGGCCTGCTGTCGGCGGGCGACGAGTATTTCGACCGCAAGGGCAAGCTCCGCGCGCGCGGAGACTACCGCAAATACGACCTCCAGCTGTTCGTCGAGCATGGCGCGCTCGACGGGCTCACCGTGTTCGGCTCGACCGGCCTCCAGAAGATCCGCGCGGAAGACGGCGCGACCTTCGACCGCAAGGGCCTCGGCCGGTCCGAGCTCGGCGCGCGGCGCGGCTCTGGGCCGACGGACGGTGGATCGTCTCGGCGCAGGGCTCGGTCGTGGTCGCAGGCGCGCGCCGCGGCGACGGCATCGCGGCCATCGGCGAGACCGACGATCAGGCCGACATCCGCGGCCTCGTGGCGCGCAGCTTCGAGGTCTTCGGCAAGCCGGCCTTCGTCGACGTCGCGGCCGGCTACCGCTTCCGGGGCGGCGACCCGGCCGACGAGATCCGCGTCGACGCCAGTTTCGGGATCCGGCCGGGCAAGCGGCTGCTGCTCATCGCGCAGAGCTTCAACCAGATCGGCAATGGGCGATGGAAGGGGCCGTTGCCGCTTAAGCAGCGCATCCACAAGCTCCAGCTCGCGGCGCTGTTCGACCTCACCGAGAGCCTGCAGCTCATCGGCGCGGCGTTCTTCTCGCCGATGGGCCGGGATTCGCTCGACGAGAAGGGCGCCTCGCTCGGGATCGGGCTGAAGTTCTGAAGCGATTGGGCGCTCAGGCGCGGAACCCCTCGAACACGATCTGGTCGGCATGGAGCGCCGCGCGCGCCTGATCCTCGAGCGTTCGCACCGTCCAGGTCATGACGGGGCGCCCGAGCGAGCGCGCGAGCCGCACCGCGGGGCGTTCGAGGTCGGCCACGTTCCAGGACAGGAAGTCCGGCCGGGTCGCCGGCCAGTGCAGCAGGTTGCGGGCCGAAAAGCGCCGGCGCGGCGAGATCGCCGCCCAGTGCGGGTCGCCGTCCGCGAAGGCCTCTCCGATGATCCCGCGGGGCGCGTCCGGCGCGAGCCGCCGCAGCGCCGTCACGACGCGCGGATCGAAGGATTTCGCGGCGACGGGTCCGCCGCGGCCGCGAGCCGCTCAGCGACCCGCCTCACGAGCCGTCGTCCCCGCCGAAGGCCGATTTGATCTCGACCACCAGCGCGCCCCGGCCCGCGACGAGGTCGAGGCAGTCGTCGAGCGTGAAGATTCGATCGGCGGTCTCGCGGAACGCCACGCGGCGCAGGTCGGCGAGGGGGAGGCGGCGACCGGCTCGCCTCGGTCAGGCGGTCGAGCGTCTCGTCATGGAAACACGACGGCCTCGCCGTCGGCGGAGAGCTGGACGTCGATCTCGCAGCCGTAGCCCGCCGCAATCGCCTCGCCGACGGCCGTCGGCGTGTTCTCGACGACGCCCGCCGTTCGGTCGTGCAGGCCGCGATGGGCGATCGGCCGCGCCATGAGCCAGTCGAGCCGCGCCATCTCAGCGGTCGACGACGGGCGAGGGCGGCGGGCGTTTCGGCGATGCGGGCATTTTCACCTCCGCGGAGCTTGGCCGCGTCATCCTGTGGCGGGGCGCGCGTCGCCCAGCAAGCGCCCCGAAAGCGACGAGATCATTGCCTTTGGTCGCAGACGGCGCACATTTGTGACGCGACGCAATCGAACGAGGCCTGATGCACGCGATCCTCCTCCGCTCCGCCGCCACCGCGCGGTCCTGTTCGCCGGCCTCGCGGCGACGACGTCGGCCAGTTTGGCTGACGTCGCGCTGGCGCCGCACCGCGCCGTCTATGAGCTGAAGCTGCAGGAAAAGCGCGGTTCGGCCGGCGTCGACCGGGTGCGCGGGGCATCGTCTACCAGTTCACCGGCGATTCCTGCGCGGGCTACGCGCTCAATTTCCGTCAGGTCACCGAGATCGGCAACGGCGAGGGCCAGACCAACGTCTCTGACCTGCGCTCCGAGACCTGGGAGGACGGCGCGGCGAAGTCGTTCAAGTTCCAGGCGAAGAATTATCTCAACGACGAACTCGACCGCGACACGGACGGGCGCGCCGACAGGGCGTCGGACGCGGTCAAGGTGCGGGTCTCCAAGCCCACGTCGGTCACGAAGGACTACGACGTCAAGACGCTGTTCCCCACCGAGCATCTTTTGAAGATCCTCGATGCGGCGCGCACCGAGAAGACGCTGCTTGAGGCCGCCGTCTATGACGGCTCGGAAGCGGGCGACAAGATCTACGACACGTTGAGCGTCGTGGGGAAAGCCGAGACCGCGCCGCCGGCCGAGATGGAGGCCGCGGCCAAGCGCCCCGAGCTCGAGAAGCAGCGTTTCTGGCCGGTGTCGATCAGCTATTTCGAGCGCGGCAAGAAGACCGACGGCGAGCAGACTCCGGACTACCAGATGAGCTTCGACCTCTATGAGAACGGGGTCAGCCGCTCGCTGAAGATCGACTATGGCGAGTTCGTCATCTCGGGCGACCTGGTCGAGCTCGACCTGATGACGCCGAGCGCCTGCAAGAAATGACAGGCGCCCGCGCCCGTCATCCCGGCCTTGAGCCGGGATCCAGAACCGCGGGCGTTGCGAGGTTTTCCTGAGAGCGTGGCGTTCCTGGATCCCGGCTCTTCGGCCGGGATGACGGAGGTGGTTCAGGCGCAGTCCCGGGATGACGGCGGCGTCTACTGTGCGGAGCCGGACTGCGTGCTTCGAGACGCCGTCCTGACGGACGGCTCCTCAGCATGAGGACCGTTTGCGCCCCTCAATCTTCGCGTCGTTAGGCTTTGCCCTCCCTCATGCTGAGGAGCCCGCCTCTTCGGCGGGCGTCTCGAAGCACGCAGTTCGCTGCGAAACGCGCTTTGCCGCCCCATACCTGGGCGGGTGATCTCGTCGAGCTCGACGTGATGACGCCGGGCGCCTGCAAGAAGTCACGGGCGCCCGCGCCCGTCATCCCGGCCTTGAGCCGGGATCCAGAACCGTGGGCGGCGCGAGGTTTTTCTGAGAACGTGGCGTTCCTGGATCCCGGCGCTCCGGCCGGGATGACGGTGGTGGTTCTGGCGCAGTCCCGGGATGGACCGGCGGCGTTTACTGTGCGCAGCCGGACTGCGTGCTTCGAGACGCCGTCCTGACGGACGGCTCCTCAGCATGAGGACCTTTTGCGCCCTCAATCTTCTTGTCCTTGGCTCCGCCTTCCTCATGCTGAGGGGCCCGCCCCTTCGGCGGGCGTCTCGAAGCGCGCAGTTCGCTGCGAAACGCGCCCTACCGCCCGTCCCGCGGCGGCCTCCGCGCGAAGGCGCGGTCGACCGAATCCTGGCCGAACTTCGCCCTGAGGCTCGCAACCGCGGTCTCGATCGCGTCGAGGCGGGCGTTGCGGCGCTCGAGGTCCGGCGGGTCGGCCTCAGACCCCGGCCCGAGATCCGACAGCGCGACGCCGATCAGGCGGAAGGCCGAACCGTCGGCTTCCTTCGCGAGCATCCGGCGCGCGGCCTCGAAGATGCGGGCGGCGAGCCGGGTCGGCGTCGAAAGCGCATGGGCGCGGGTCCGCGAGCGGAAATCCGTGGTCTTGAGCTTCAGCGTCACCACCGAGCCGGAGACGTCGCCGGCGCGCATGCGGTCCGCGACCTTCTCGCACAGCCGATAGAGCCGCGCCTCGAGGTCCTCGAGCGTGACGAGATCGACGTCGAAGGTGGTCTCGGCGCCCACGCTCTTGCGGGCGCGGTCGGGCTCCACGCGGCGCGAATCCTGCCCGAAGGCGAGGCGCGAGAGCCGCAGCCCCTGGTCGCCGTAGCGCCGTGCGAGGTCGCGGGGGTCGGCGCGCTGAAGGTCGCCGATCGTCGAGAGGCCGCCGCGGCGCAGCGTCTCGGCGAAGGCCGGCCCGACGCCCCACAGGAAATCGATCGGCTTCGGCGCGAGGAAGCCCGGCGCCTCCTCGACCGACAGCGTCGCGAAGCCGCAGGGCTTGTCGAGCTCGGAGGCGATTTTGGCCAGGAACTTGTTCGACGCCATGCCGACCGACACGGTGATACCGACATCGCGCTCCACCTCCTGGGCGAAGCGGGCGAGCGTCACGGCGGGCGGCGCGCCGTGCAGCTTCTCGGTGCCCGAGAGGTCGAGAAACGCCTCGTCGATCGAGAGCGGCTCCACCAGCGGGGTGAGCGCGAGCATCTTGGCGCGCACCGCCCGGCTCGCCTCGACGTATTTCTCGAAGCGCGGCTTCACCACGACCGCGTCCGGGCAGAGCTTCAGCGCCTTGAACATCGGCATGGCCGAGCGGACGCCGCGGATGCGCGCGACGTAGCAGGCGGTCGACACCACCCCGCGCTTGCCGCCGCCCACGATCACCGGCTTGTCGGCGAGCGAGGGGTCGTCGCGTTCTCGATGGTGGCGAAGAAGGCGTCGCAGTCGACATGGGCGATGGTCATCGCCCGGAGCTGCGGGTGGCTGGCGATCCGCGGCCCTCCGCAACGCGCGCAGCGCCGCGCGGCGGGCGCGGCTTCGGTCAGGCAGTCCCGGCAGAAGGCGAGCTGGCCGCCCGGCGCGCTCACTCCCGGTCTGATCCGCCGAACGCCGCGCGCGCGCGTCCCACCGCTTCCGGCGGCAGGCCCTCCGCGTCCGCGAAATCCATCAGCAGCCGCTCGTCCGACAGCACGTGGTCGAGGACCGAAGGCAGGAAGCCCGAATCCTGCGCCGCGACGCGGATGGTGGCGGGGTCGAGCCCCGACAGCGCGAGGAACCGTCCGAGCCTTTCGGGGTCGCCGGCGAGATAGGCGAGGGCCCGCGCGGCGATTTCGTCGGCGACCGCAGGACGGTCTCTTTCGGGTCGGATCGGCATGCCCCTTTCTTAACACATCAGCGCTATCCTCTGACATTAAGAAGAGTTCGGCGCGGACGCGCGAAACGTCTATGATTTCGCGAGGAACCGCGCCGCCCGGACGGCGGCGGACCGCGCGTGTCGCCTGCGCGGAGGAGTGTTTGCGCCTGATGCCCAAGACCGTTCTGATCGTCGAGGACAACGAGCTCAACATGAAGCTCTTCCACGACCTGTTGGAAGCGCACGGCTATTCGACGATCGAAACGCGCAACGGCGTCGAGGCGCTCGAGCTCGCGCGCACCCACATGCCCGACCTGATCCTGATGGACATCCAGCTTCCGGAAGTCTCCGGCCTCGACGTCACCAAGTGGATCAAGGAAGACGAGCGCACCCGCGCGATTCCCGTCATCGCCGTCACCGCCTTCGCGATGAAGGGCGACGAGGAGCGCATCCGCCAGGGCGGGTGCGAGGCCTATCTTTCGAAGCCGATTTCGGTCTCGAAGTTCCTCGAGACCGTGCGTCACTATCTCGGCGAGGGGTGACCCGGCCATGACCGCTCGCATCCTCGTCGTCGACGACGTCGCCGCAAACGTGAAGCTGCTCGAGGACCGGCTGACGGCCGAGTATTTCGACGTCATGACCGCGGCCGACGGGCCGACCGCGCTCGAGCTCTGCTCGCGCTCGCAGTGCGACCTCGTGCTGCTCGACGTGATGATGCCGGGCATGGACGGGTTCGAGGTCTGCCGGCGGCTGAAGGCCGATCCGAAGACCCACCACATTCCCGTCGTCATCATCACCGCGCTCGACCACCGTTCCGACCGCATCCGCGGGCTCGAGGCCGGCGCCGACGACTTCCTGACCAAGCCGGTGGCCGACGTCGCGCTGTTCGCGCGCGTGCGGTCGCTCGCGCGGCTCAAGATGCTCGGCGACGAGCTGCGCCTGCGCGCCCAGACGACGCGCGAGATCGGCATGTCGGACGCTTTGCGCGAGGCGGTGTCGGACACCGGCGAGCAGGGCAAGGTGCTGCTCGTCGACGATCGCGAGAGCTCCTCGACGCGGATCTACGACGCGCTGTCGGCGACCAGGGCGTCGAGATCGAGACCGAGCCCCACGAGGCGCTGTTCCGCGCGGCGGAGGGCGACTACGACGTCGTCGTGGTCAGCCTTTCGCTCGAGAACTTCGACGCGCTGCGGCTCTGCGCGCAGATTCGCTCGCTCGAACGCACCCGCGCGACGCCGGTGGTGCTGGTCGCCGATCCGGACCAGAACGCGCGCGTGCTGCGCGGCCTCGAGGTCGGCGTCAACGACTACCTGATGCCCGCTCGAGCCGAACGAACTCGTGGCGCGCATCCGCACCCAGGTCCGCCGCCGCCGCTACACCGAGCGTCTGCGCGCCAATCTCCAGACCTCGATGGCGCTCGCCATCACCGATGGCCTCACGGGCCTGCACAATCGCCGCTACATGGAGATGCATCTCCAGGCGCTGCTCGACCAGGCCGCGAGCCGCGATCGGCCGATCTCGATCCTCGTGGTCGACATCGACCACTTCAAGCAGGTCAACGACCGCCACGGCCACGACGCCGGCGACGACGTGCTGCGCGAGTTCTCCCGCCGCCTGAAGGCGAGCGTGCGCGGCATCGACCTCGCGGTCCGGCTCGGCGGCGAAGAGTTCGTGGTCGTGATGCCGGAGACCGACGCCGCGGTCGCGCGCATCGTCGCCGAGCGCATCCGCACCAAGACCGCGGGCAAGCCGTTCCCGATCCGCTCGGGCGCGCTTGAGATCACGGTCTCGGTCGGCGTCGCGAGCTTCTTCGGGGGCGAGGACGACGCCGCCGCGCTTCTGAAGCGCGCCGACGTCGCGCTCTACAAGGCCAAGACGGACGGCCGGAACCGGGTCGTGGCGGACGCCGCCTAAAGTCGGCTCCCAAGTCGGTGATTCTCCGGATGTCGGAGTCGTGGATCTTCGCCTAGCATCCCGCGAGGGCCCGCACTCGCCGAGGCCCATGCTGGAGCGGGGGCGTCCATGCCGAGCGTTGCGTCGATCCTTTCCGCCGCAGGGCTTGCGGCGGCGATTCTCGCTGTGGGCGCGACCGACGCCTTCGCCGTCAAACGCAAGAACGAGACGGTCGCGGGCCTGAAGGTCGTGACCTTCTCGTGGAACGACTCGGCCGGGCGCAAGCGCAGCGTCTCGCTGAAGCGGGAAGGCGAGGGCAATCCGGGCCATGGCGGCTATGCGGTTCGGATGACGTATCGCTACGACGACGCCGGCAAGCTGAAGACGCTGAAGGCGATCGCTCCGAAGACCCGCGACGGCGGCTTCGGCTATTTCGTCGCCCATGAGCGCTACCGGACCTTCGCCGACGGCGACCAGGCCCCGATCGCCGCCAAGATCTTCGGCGCCGACGATTCGCCGCTCGGACTGGGGTTTCCGGTCAAGCAGAAGACCGTTCTGGACGAGCCCGGCCGCAAGGCGGTCGAGTTCAAGCTCGCCTATCCGAAGTACGGAACCCGCAGTCCCGGCGGCATCGACCAGAACACCGGCGAGGACAAGCCGCGCATCGGCACGGACGCCGGCCTCTTCAAGCGCTACGACCTGCCGGTGACGATTCGCTGGACCTTCGAGGACGGAAAGGACCATCCGCGGATCGCCGTGAAGGTCGACCTCGGCAAGGTTCCGGGGCCGGACCGGCTGAGCTTCGACGTGCGCGGCCCTTACGGAAAACTCGACTTCGACGACGGCGAGGCCGCGATCGCGAAGGTGATGTGGGCCGATCGCTTCGCCTTCGAGACGACCGCCTCGCCGGTGACGCGAAACGCGACATGGACCTGGAACGCCCCGAACGCCGGGGCGCGCTTCACCGCCTTGATCGCCGGGTCGCGCGAAATGGGGATCGTCGAGCCGCGCCCCTTCGCGCAGTCGCTCACAAACGATGGCTATTCGGACGGTCGGGGCAAGACGTCGGCGACCTATTTCGGCGGGAACGGCTGCCCGTTTCAGGACCAGATCATCCCGTGCGACTACGAGTGGCCCTACCAGTCGGCCCAGTACGAGCTTCCTTACGACAATCGGAACGGGGCCACGACGTCGGAGAAGATCGCCTGGGGCTCGACGCCCTATTACGGGATGAGCCTGTCCTCGACCTATGACGGGACGCAATCCGTGGCTTTCGACGGTTTCCCGGCCGACCGCTCGATCGACTACGACGTCTGCGTGGTGCTGGGGCCGACGACCGCCGGCGGCCTCACGCGCGCGGTCGCGGCCGGCGGCGGCGACTATTCCTGCGCGTCGGGAGGCTAGGAGCCTGGGCTCATAATGCAGGCCCCAAACGCTCAGGCGGCCGGGCGGCGCGCGTCGAGCGCGCTGCGGATGCGGGCGACGGCCTGCGGCGACATGCGCCCGGTCCTGACGCCCGAGCACAGGGCGCCGCGGAAGCCGAGATAGTCGGGCCCGAGCGCGGTGAGGGGGCCCACGTCCTCCAGCTTCAGCGAGCCGGCGAGGCCCGTCATGAGGCCGAGCGCGCGGGCGCGGCGGACGAACTCGCCGGCCGCGCCGTCGTCGATTTGCTTGCGCAACCCGCCCGAGGTCTTGTCGGCCGTGTCGATCATCACGCCTGCGAAGCCGCAGCCCGCGAGCTCCGGGAGCAGATCGAAATCCGGCTCGGCGTCGGCGAGGAACACGGCGATCAGGCGCGTGCGTTCCGTGAGCGGCAGAAGCGCCTGAAAGCAGGCGAGGGGATCGCCGCCCGGAAACAGGCCGATCTTGACCATGGGCACGCCCTTCGAGGCGACGCGCTCGACGGCGGCCGCGACGTCCTCTGGGTCCATCGGCCTGTCGCCGATCGTGGCGCTCAGCATGGGCTTGGGCTCGCCCCACGACCACCAGAGCGACACGGCCTCCTGCAGCGCCTTGATCTCCCAGGCGCCGAGCGCGCCGCGCGCGGGATCCTTGAGGTCGACGATGTCGGCCCCGCCGGCGCGCGCGGCCTCCATCTCGTCGAGCGTGGCGACGCTCGCCAGGAAACCGGTCACGACGCCGCCCTCCGGCGATGAGCCTCGACCGCGTCGATGAGCCAGCTCCAGGCCTCGAGCTCGGCCTCGCCCGCGGTCTTGTCGATCGCAATCTGGAGATAGGCGAACTCCTGCTCGATCTTCTCGGCCGACAGCATATGAAGCCGGCTGACCAGCACCGCGCCTTCGAGCACGGCGGCGATGGCGCGGTTGAGCCCGCCGAAGGCGCGATGGTTGGCGCTGTGAACCACCGAGCAGATGAGCTTCGGCCGCTCGCCGTCCTCGACGCGCTCGACCCTGACCTCGTGATGGGAAAGCGCCGCGGCGAGCCGCACGCTGTCGACGGTCTCGGCCCTGACGGTCGGCCACTCGGGGCGGCGCTTGGTCACGCAGCCGGCGAAGATCCTGGCGTCGTCCGTGAAGTTCACGACGCCGCAACGGGTTGTGAGAAAGTTCTCAAGCGTCGTGGAAGGACGGAAGGGCTGCAGCAGCCAGCCGCCCTCGATCGGCGTCGCGCCCATGGGGGCGACGTGGGGGCGGCCGTCCGGCGACGCCGTCGTCACGATGGTCTCGCGGATCACGCCAGTTCGTCCTCATTCGGTCCGTTCAGCGCGGATGACACGGGGCGCGGCCCGCGACCCGCTCTCGGCGGACGGCGGCGCGCCCGAGTCGCGCCGCGATGGTTAGCGCTTCAATAACGGCGGTCTCAAGCCGCTCCGTCGTCGCCGGCGTCGGCGCTCTTCCTGGCGAGCGTCGACCCGACCTTCTTGAACTCAAGCCGATGGGCCTCCTCCGCGCTCTCCGACGTCTCGCCGGCGACGCCGAAACGCAGGCCCTCGTCCTGCGCGTAGCGCTTGCCGAGCCGGTAGGCGATCTCGGCCCGCGCCGTCTCGACGCCGAGGTAGAAGGCGTGGGCGCCGTCGTCCTCGACATTGAGATGGGGATAGAGCTCGAACGGATCCACCGCCGTGCGGCAGCCGTCGCGATTGAACACGTGGACGCCGGCCTCCGACACCTCGATGCGGAAGTTGCGGTCGCGGATCTCCTTGGCCAGCGCCTCGACGTCGGCGGCCGAGGAGGCGACCGGCCGACGATCGCGCAGCGCCATCAGGCCGCCGCCATAGCCTTTCGGCAGGGCTCCGTCCTCGCGGGCGGCGAAAAACTCCCGCCGCGCCCGGTCGAATTCGCGCACCGCCGTGCGGCAGTGCGGGCTGACCTGGACCGCGAGCACCGCGGTGATGCGGAGCTCCGAGATCATGCCCATCAGGATCGCGTTGATCCCCGTGGTGTCGGCGTCGGTGAGCTCGGTGACGTTGCCGATGCCCATCAGCATCGGGGCGTCGGGCCGCTCGCGGCGAAACTCGGCGTAGCGCACGACCGACTCGGTGAAGCCGAAATGGATCGGGTCGAGAATCGGATCGGCGAAATAGGCCCGGCCGCGGGCCTCGAGCGCGTCCGCCACGCGGTAGAGCGAGGCCATGTCGCCCTGGGTCGCGGGCACGAGAATCGGCGTCGCCTCGCCCTCGTCGGCGATCCAGAGGTTCTTTTCGCTGAGGCTCAGCAGATAGTCGGCGCCCGCCCGGTTGGCGCGGGCGAGCTCGTCGTCGTTCGCCGAGTCGACGCTGACCGCGACGCCGCGCTCCTTCAGGGCGCGGATCGTCTCCTCGAGATGGGGAAACTCGGTGTCGGGCATGCAGCCGAGGTCGATGACGTCGGCGCCGTCCTTCGCCAGGGCCTGCGCCTTGGCCACGATCTCGTCGACCGAGAGCGTGGTGGCGTCGACGATCTCGGCGAAGATCCGGCAGTCATGGCGCGACAGGTCCGGCTCGACGCCGCCCCGGCCGAAGAACTGCGGGAGGTCGGCGAGCTCTTCGGGGCCGCGCTCGAACTTCACGCCGAACCGCTCGGCGAGCCGGGCGAGATCGCCGCGGAACCGCCCCGGCAGGATGGCGCGGCCGACCTCGTCGGGCAGCTTCAGGCGGCGGTCGAGAATGTCGGCCGTCATCAGCGCCGCGACCTTGACCCCGACATTGACGACGACCGGATCGAGAGCGTCGCTCTTCAGCTCCTCGGCCATCTTCTGGAGGCGGGCCTCGGCGAGCGAGCCGGTGATGAGCGCGACCTTCTCGCTCACGCGGCGCGCCGGATAGGGGCCGCGAGCGCGGCCTCGAAGGCGGCCGCGGTCGCCGGGCCGACGAGAGCGATCTCTCCCGAGAACTCCTCGGCGAGCGGCGCGAAGACGGGATCCACCGTCCCGGCCGCGGCCCAGGCCTCCAGTCCGCCCTCGGCTGCGGCCGCGGCCTTCAGCAGGATCAGCCGGTCGGCGCGGAGCTCGATCGCGAGCCAGAGCGCCAGGCTGTCCGACGTCACGTCCCAGGAAGCGGGCAGGGGCGCCTCGATCGCCATCGCGGAGGGCAGCCAGATCGCCGGCCGTCCCGCGGCCCGGGCCGCCGCGAAAGCAGGCTGATCGGAACAGGCGACGAAGTCCGGCCCGAGGTCGTTGAGCGCCCAGGCGGTCTGCTCCATGGCGAGGCACGCCATGGCGTGCGCCGCCCGGTCGCCATAGACGAGCCGCCGCTGCTCCGTCCGCACGCCGTCTGCGAACGGGCCGCCGCCGGGAACGAGCACGACGCCCGCGCGCGCCGCGGCCGACAGGATCCCCTCACGTTCGCGCGAGCCCAGCAGGCTGCCGCCGAACTTCACCACGGTGATCATTGACTGCGCGAGGCTCCCTGGCGCCTCGGGAGAGGCTGCGAAATGAGGCGCGGGACGCTACCAGCCGCAGCCCGGCTTTCCAACACGCCCGACCGCGCCGCATGGCCGCGCGCCGGGCGCCCGCAAGGCCTCGTGCTTTCGGACGGTTGTGGCCCGCTTTGACGTGATTCTAATTCCGGGTCGCCCTTCATCCGCCGCGCGCAATCGCGGCCTTCCCCCGGAGCGACGCTCGTGACCCATCGACTGATCCTGAGCGCCGTCGCGCTCGCCGCCATTGCGCTCGCGCCGGGCGCCGCCTCCGCCCAGGACGCCGCCGCCGGCGAGAAGGTTTTCAAGCGCTGCGCCGCCTGCCATGCGGTCGGGCCGTCGGCCGCCAACAAGGCGGGCCCGGAGCTCAACGGCCTCGTCGGCCGCAAGATCGCGGGCGTCGCTGACTATTCGAGCTACAGCGACGCGCTCAAGGCCTTCGGCGAGGGCAAGACGTGGGACGAGGCGACGCTCGACAAATGGTTCGAGAGCCCCAAGACGCTCGTGGACGGCACCAGCATGGCGTTCGCCGGCCTGAAGAAGGAGGACGACCGCAAGAACCTGATCGCCTATCTCGCCGGGTTCGACGAAAGCGGCGCGAGCAAGTAAGTCTCCTTACCAGTAGGTCGGCCGCCAAGAGCCGGCCCGACGGGAGACGACCATGCCTCAAGACCTTCTGACGCGCGCGCGGCCGGGAGCGGCGGCGGCCGTCGCCGCGCTGTGCGCAAGTCTCGTCGCCGGCGCGCCTGCAGAGGCCGCGCCGGCGGTCGAGCCGTTGCCGACCACCGAGATCGCCCCGGGCGTGTTCGTCTATCAGGCGCCGTTCCAGCTCTTGGCGCCCGGCAATCAGGGCGCGATCGCCAATGTCGGCTTCGTGGTCGGGCGGGAAGGAGTCGCGGTGATCGACACCGGCAACACGCCCGAGGCCGGCGCGCGGCTGCTCGCGGCCGTGAAGGCCCGCACCGACCTGCCGGTGCGCTACGTCGTGAACACCCACATGCATCCCGACCACGCGCTCGGCGACTCGGCCTTCAGGGCGACCGGCGCCAAGTTCGTGGCGCACGCCAAATTCGCGCGGGCGCTCACGGCGCGCGCCCAGTCCTATGTCGACGCGGCCAAGCGCCAGGCCGGCGACGCGCTCGCGCCGACGCTCGACGACATCGTGAAGCCGGACATCGAGGTCGCCGACAGGCTGACGCTCGATCTCGGCGGCCGCGCGCTCGAGTTCGAGGCGGAGCCGACCGCGCACACCGACAACGACCTCACCGTGCGCGACGTCCAGACCGACACCTGGTTTCTCGGCGATCTCCTGTTCATGACGCATCTTCCGAGCGTCGACGGCTCGTTCGAGGGATGGGTGAAGCTGATGGCCAGGCTTAGGGAGCGCAAAGCGGCGGGGTGGTGCCGGGCCACGGTCCCGTGTCCGCCGGATGGCCGGCGGCGCTCGAGCCGCAGCAGCGATACTTCGACAGGCTCAGGACCGACGTCGAGGCGCTGCTCGACAAGGGGGTGGACCTGGCGACGGCGTCGCGGACCGCGGGACTGTCCGAACGGGAGGCCTGGGCGCTGTTCGACGAATTCAACGCCCGCAACGCAATAGCGGTTTATCGAGAACTGGAATGGAGATAACGCGACGCAATATAATAAGTGAGCAAGTGCAGCAAAATCATAATAACGCTCTTATATCTTAAAGTCCTGTTGCACCCCCAAACGAAGCGGTCTACGTTCCGCCCAGTCTTCCGCTGCTACGCAGGGGTCTCTAGGGATCAACGCGGTTCGTAGGATTGCCGATACGGGGTCGTCCAACGCGACGATGGGTTGCCGGCAAAGCCGTGACACGAGGCTGAAGGCGCAAGTCCAACAATAAACGAGATCCGTCTCTCAGAAGGGCAACGCTCACGAGAGACTGACTAAGGACTGCGTGAAAGAGGGAGAATAACGAATGCGCAAAGTCGCAATCGCGGCAGGCCTGATGGTCTCCGCCGCCGTGGTGCTGCCGGCCTTCGCCAACGACAGCGTTACGGAAATCACCAAGGACCCCAAGCAGTGGGGCATCCAGACCGGCGACTACGCCAACCAGCGCTACTCCAAGCTGGACGAGATCAACGCCTCCAACGTCAAGAAGCTTCAGGTCGCCTGGACCTTCTCGACCGGCGTTCTTCGCGGCCATGAAGGCGCGCCGCTCGTCATCGGCAACATGATGTACGTGCACACGCCGTTCCCGAACAACGTGTTCGCGCTGAACCTCGACGAAGGCGGCAAGATCGTCTGGAAATACGAGCCGAAGCAGGATCCGAGCGTCATCCCGGTGATGTGCTGCGACACCGTTAACCGCGGTCTCGCTTACGCCGACAACACGATCTTCCTGCACCAGGCCGACACGACGGTCGTGGCGCTCGACGCCAAGACCGGCCAGAAGAAGTGGTCGGTCGTCAACGGCGACCCGAAGAAGGGCGAGACCAACACTGCGACCGTTCTTCCGGTCAAGGACAAGGTCATCGTCGGCATCTCGGGCGCTGAATTCGGCGTGCGCAGCCACATCACCGCCTACAACATCGCCGACGGCAAGCTTGCTTGGCGCGGTTACTCGGTCGGCCCGGACGAAGAGATGCTCATCGACCCGGAGAAGACCACCGAACTCGGCAAGCCGGTCGGCAAGGACTCCTCGCTGAAGACCTGGCAGGGCGATCAGTGGAAGATCGGCGGCGGCTCCACTTGGGGCTGGTACTCCTACGATCCCAAGCTCAACCTGATGTACTACGGCACGGGCAACCCCTCGACCTGGAACCCCAAGCAGCGCCCGGGCGACAACAAGTGGTCGATGACCATCTTCGCCCGCGACGTCGACACGGGTAAGGCCAAGTGGGTCTACCAGATGACCCCGCATGACGAGTGGGACTTCGACGGCATCAACGAGATGATCCTCACGGAGCAGACCGTTGACGGCAAGAAGCAGCCGCTCCTCACGCACTTCGACCGTAACGGCTTCGGCTACACGCTGAACCGCGAGACGGGCGCCCTGCTCGTGGCCGAGAAGTACGATCCGGTCGTGAACTGGGCCACCAAGGTCGACATGGGACAAGGACAGCAAGACCTACGGTCGTCCGCTGGTCGTGGCCAAGTACTCGACCGAGCAGAACGGCGAGGACGTGAACTCGCAGGGCATCTGCCCGGCGGCGCTCGGCACCAAGGACCAGCAGCCTGCGGCTTACTCGCCGGAGACCGAGCTGTTCTACGTGCCGACCAACCACGTCTGCATGGACTACGAGCCGTTCCGCGTCTCCTACACCGCCGGTCAGCCCTATGTCGGCGCGACCCTGTCGATGTACCCGGCCCCCAACAGCCATGGCGGCATGGGCAACTTCATCGCCTGGGACGGCAAGAAGGGTAAGATCGTCTGGTCGAACAAGGAGCAGTTCTCGGTGTGGTCGGGCGCTCTCGCGACCGCCGGCGGCATCGTGTTCTACGGCACGCTCGAAGGCTACCTGAAGGCCGTCGACGCCAAGTCGGGCAAGGAACTCTACAAGTTCAAGACCCCGTCGGGCATCATCGGCAACGTCATGACCTACGAGCACAAGGGCAAGCAGTACGTCGCGGTGCTCTCGGGCGTCGGTGGCTGGGCGGGCATCGGCCTTGCGGCCGGCCTGACCAACTCCACCGACGGCCTCGGCGCGGTCGGCGGCTATGCGGCCCTGTCGCAGTACACCGCTCTCGGCGGCCAGCTCACCGTCTTCACGCTGCCGACCAACTAAGTCGACAGCGACATAAGGGGCGCGGTTCTTCGGAACCGCGCCTCCGCCTTCAGCCCGGCTCTCCGATCTTCGGAAGCCGGGCTTTTTTCATGAGCCGCCGCGACGGCCCGACGCGTCCCCGCCTCGATCTCCTCTCCACGATCGGCTCGGAATTGACGGCGGACGTCTATATACTGACGCGATCGCAGAGCCGTTTGCGCGTCCTGTAACGACGCGCCGGCCCGGCCGCGGCGAGACGGCGCCAAAACACGCCGCGCCGCGACGTCTAATAAGAAAAGCCCGCCAAGCCGGCCGAACCGGCGCGGGCGACCGGAAGGGTGGACATGACCAAATCCCCGATCACCGACATGCCGAACGGCGCAGCCGCACGTCGCCTTGCAGGGTTCGCCGCCGCGCTGGCGCTTGCCGCAGGACTTGCGAGCCCGGCCGGGGCCCAGACCTCCGACCTCGTCAATCGCGCGACGCTGCGCGTCTGCGCGGACCCCGCCGACATGCCGCTCTCGAACGAAAAGGGCGAGGGTTACGAGAACAAGATCGCGGAGCTGCTCGCCAAGGATCTCGGCGTGCCGCTCGCCTACACCTGGTTCCCGCAGGCGACGGGCTTCTACCGGATGACGCTCGGCATCAAGCGCTGCGACGTGGTGCTCGGGGTGAGCCAGGGCGCCGACCCGTATCTCAACACCAACGCCTTCATGCGCACGACCTCGATCATCGTGACCAAGAAGGGCGGAGAGCTCGACGGCGTGGACCAGCTGTCCGATCCGAAGCTTCAGGGCAAGCGCGTGGGCGTTACGGCAGGCACGCCGGCCGCCAGCCACCTCATTCGCAACGGCCTCATGGCCCGGGCCAAGCCGTACAGCCTGACGGTCGACCGTCGATACGAATCGCCGGTCGAGCAGATGCTGAAGGACGTCGAGTCCGGCGACGTCGACGCCGCGATCATCTGGGGTCCGCTCGGCGGCTATTACGTCAAGCAGTCGTCGGCCCTTTCGTCCATTCCGCTCGTGAAGGAGAAGGGACAGCCGCCGATGATCTACCGGATGACCTTCGGCGTGCGGCCTGGCGAAGACAACTGGAAGCATAGGCTGAACGAGTTCATCTCCAAGCATCAGGCCGATATTGACAAGATCCTGTCGGACTACGGCGTTCCGCTGGTCGACGAGCAGGACAACGTCAAGCAGGCGGCGAAATGAACAGGCGGCGGTGGCGCGGCGCTCTCGCCGCCGCCGCGCTCGCGGCCGCCGGCGCGGCGGTCGCTCCCGCCGCGCCGCTTCAGGCCGCCGGGCCTGCCATGGAGGATCCGGTCGAGGGCGCGGCGCCGTCCGAGCCGTCGGGCTACCGGATGGACGACTACCGCACCCCGACGCCGCTGACGCTCAGCGGCGCGCGGTCGATCGACACCAAATCAGCGGAAGCGCTGTGGCGCGCGAAAAGCGCGGTGTTTCTCGACACGATGCCGCGTGACCGTCACCCGCCGAACCTGCCGCCCGGCACGGTGTGGCGCGACAAGCCGCGCGAAGACATTCCGGGCAGCGTCTGGCTGGCCAATGTCGGCTACGGCGCGCTCGTCCCAGAGACGGAGGCGTATTTTCGCGACGCGCTGACGGCCCTGTCCGGCGGCGACAAGGCGAAGCCCTTGCTGTTCTACTGTCGCGCCGCCTGCTGGATGTCCTGGAACGCGGCCAAGCGCGCCATGGAGTGGGGATACACAGACGTCATCTGGTATTCGGCGGGAACGGACGGCTGGGGCGAGGCGGGACTGCCGCTCGAGCGCGCGACGCCCTATGCGCTCTCGCCGACGCAGTGACGGGGCTTAGATGGCGCCGCCTTCCGTGAGCAGGCGCGTCACCTGCGCGGCCTCCTCGGCGATGAAGCGCTCGAACGCGTCTTCCTCGTCGTAGAGGTTCGCCCAGAAGCGCTGGTCGAGCATCTGCAGCCAGCCTGGATAGCGCGAGACCCTCAGCATCGCCTCGCCGAAACGGTCAATCAGCGCCGAGCTGACCGCTCCGCGGGAAACGAGGCCGCGCCAGTTCAACATGGCGAGGTCCACCCCCTGCTCGCGCAGCGTGGGAATGTCGATGTCCGGCGTCCGGTCGGGCGAGGCGAGCGCGAGCGCCCGCAGCGTTCCGCCGCGGATCTGGGACGCGAATTCGAGAAGCGCTCCCGTCGCGACCGGCGTCTCGCCCTTCAGCGCCCAGAAGGCGACGCGCGCCGCCGTGTCTGCAGCGCGGTAGGAGAGCCGCTTCGGATCCGCGCCGGCCGCCTTGGTGAGCCGAAGCGCCAGCTGGTGATCGGCGCTGCCGAGCGGGCGCCCCGCCCATCGCACGGCTGCGGGGTCGCGGGCGATCGCGGCCATCAGGTCATCGAGGGTGCGATAGGGCGAGTCCGCCCGGACCACGATCGGCTGACGTTCGCCGATCAGCCGCGCGACGGGCCGGAACTGCCGCAGCCGACCGGCCGCGCCCGCAATCGTGAGCGCCCCGACGGCCGAGAGGCTGAGCACCATCAGCGACGCGCGCGGACGCTTGCCGTCGAGAAACTCCGCCGCGGCGTCCGGCGTGCGGGGCACGTCGATCGCCATCGCGCGAGGCAGAAGCTGCGTCACGCCGAACCCTTCGGCGACCGCGCGTGCGAGCTGGTCGTCGCCGTCGCCCGGTTGTCCGGCCGCGATGATCTCGAGGCCGACAGTCTGGGCCGCCGCCGACCCGCCCGCCAGGCCCGCGATGGCCGCGGCGCCGAGGCCGGAAGCTACGACGCGCCTGTCGGGGCCCCAAGCAGTCTTGGTCGTCATTGAGCCGTCGTCAGATTCGCCTGGATCTCGCGTCCGAGGTCGAAGGGCGCTGTTCAAGAATGACGGGGCTTTCGCACACATAGGTGAGCTGCTGCTGGCGCTCGTCATAGATGCGCGTGTCCCAGTCGAGCGTCTGCTGCTGCTGCAGGGCCTCGGGCGTGTTCTGCGAAGCCATGTCCTTCTGCGTGTCGGCGATCTTGATGCTCTCGGTCTTGATCTTCTCCGACAAGGATCTCTGCTTGCGCGAATAGCGCTCGATGCCGTTCACGATCTGCGAGCGCTGGGCGTTGATCTCTGTGAAGATCCCTGCGAACAGCATGGACAGCTTCTCGTCGCGCTTGTCGCCCGCGGCTTTGGCGAATTTGGCGATCATCGCCTTGGCGTCGTCCATCTTGGTGCGGCGGGCGACGAGATCGTCGACGATCTCGCTCACGTCGCCGTCGGCGCTCCAGCTTTCCAGCGCCTTTTCGAGCGGCGGGCCGCCCCACATCTGCCCGTAGGACATCTCCGCGACCTTGACCTGGACGCACGGCCAGTCCGGATCGATCGTATGGGCGGCGCGCTGTTGTCCCGGCTGCTGGGCGCGCGGCGTGTCGCGCGGCGGCAGCGGGGTTTTGGGCCCGGCGGCGTCCTGGCCGGGCTGAGGCGCGCGCGGCGTGTCGCGGGGGGGCAGGGCCGTCTTCGGCTTCGGGGGCGTCGCTCGGGCTGTTGGGCCCCGCGGGCTGGGGCGCAAGCACGGGCGTGTCGGCGCTCAAGCCGCCTTGTCCGGCGCCGCCCTGCGCGAAGGCGGGGAATGCAAGGAGCGACGCCGCGAGCGCGGCGGCGCATGCCTGCGAGCGGGTCGGGCGGTTCGCCTTCGGCGTCGTCATTGGGCGGTCTCCCGGGTCATCGCGGCCTTCGCCTCGCGCCATATGAGCGAGGGGCCGTCTTGGAACGTTCTTATAGGCGGCGCAGGCGACGTCGTCTCATTTGGCGGCGTCGGGACCGCCGCGGCGGGCGGTGAGGCCCGTCGAGGGATCGTAGGCGAAGACGGCCGCGATCAGAAACACGAGCGAGCAGCCGACGACGACGGCGAGCGCGGTCCATTCGACCTGGCCGTAGAGCGCGAAGCGGATCAGCTCGACCGCGTGCGTGAAGGGATTGTAGCTGCAGATGGCGTAGAGCAGCTCGCTCGACTGCTGCACCCGCCACAGCGGATAGAGCGCCGACGAGGCGAAGAACATCGGGAAGATCACGAAGTTCATCACGCTCGCGAAATTCTCGAGCTGCTTGAACACCGAACTCATCGCAAGGCCCATCGCGCCGAGCATGAAGCCGGTGACGATGAGCGCCGGCAGCACGTAGAGGTAGCCCATCGGATCGTCGGGCCGCACCTCCCAGAACCAGGCCACCAGCAGGAAAGCGTAGACCTGGAGCAGCGAGACCGCGATGCCGGCCACGAGCTTGGAGACGAGCAGGAACCAGCGCGGATAGGGGCTCACCAGCAGAATGCGCATGGCGCCGACCTCGCGGTCGTAGACCATCGAGAGCGAGGACTGCAGCCCGTTGAAGAGCTGGATCATCGCCATCAGGCCGGGCGCGATGTAGACCTCATAGAGGATGTAGGTCTCGTAAGGCGGGATGATCGAGACGCCGAGCGTCGCGCGGAAGCCGGCCGCGAAGATGAAGAGCCAGACGAGCGGGCGAACGAGCGCCGACAGGAAGCGGCCGCGCTGGTGCAGGAAGCGCAGGCCCTCGCGCCAGACGATGCCCGACATCACGACCAGATAGCCGCCGAACGTCACCTCGCGGCCATGCGAAAGGGGGGCAGGCGCGCGGGCAGGTCGGACACGGCGCTCATGCGGAAGCCTTTGAGCCGGCGGGGCTTCGCCGACGATCGTCATGAAGGCCTGGCCGACGTCGTCGGTCTTGGCCCGCGCGCAGAGCTCCTGCGGCGAGCCCGTGCCCATGACCTTGCCCTGATGGAGCACGACGACGCGGTCGGCGGCCGCGATCTCGTCGGTGAGGTGAGTGGCCCAGAGGACGCCGATCCCGTCCTCGCGGATGAGCCGGCGCACTTCTTCGGTGAGGGTGCGGCGCGAGCCGATGTCGAGGCCGGTGGTCGGCTCGTCGAGCAGCAGGAAAGCGGGCCCATGCAGCAGCGCCCGGGCGATCTCGACGCGCCGCATCTGGCCGCCGGAGAGCGCGCGGACCTTGTCCTTCGCGCGATCCGACAGGCCGACGCGGGCGAGCGCGGCCTCGGCGCGCGTCCTCGCCTCCGAGCGGCCGATGCCGTGAAGCGCCGCGTGATAGAGCAGATTCTGGAAGACCGAGAGCTCCAGATCGAGCGTGCGCGCCTGGAACACGACGCCGAGCCGCGACAGCGCCTTGGCGGGCTCGCGGCGCACGTCCGCGCCGAGCACGCGGATCGAGCCGCTCGTGTTGTTGTAGAGCCGGGTGATCAGCGAGAACAGCGTGGTCTTGCCGGCTCCGTTCTGGCCGACGAGCGCGGTGAAGGCGCCGGCCGGCGCTTCGAGCGAGACGCCCGAAAGCCGTCTTCGAGCCGAAGGAATGCGTCACTCCCGCCACGCTGAGAGCGGGCGTCGAACCGGCGTCGTCTGCTTCTGGATCGGTGGCCAAAGAGGCTGTCCTAAGCGTTCATGCGCTGCGGCCCCCGGGAGAGGGGGCCGCTCACGAACTATCTAAAGCGTCGGGCGTCCACGTCGAGCGTCAGGGGATCGCGACGACGCCCCACGGGCCGCGGCCGACCGCGATCGACTTGACCACCTTGTCGTTGGCGACGTCGATGACCGAGATGTCGTTCGAGTTGCCGTTGGTCGTGTAGAGGAACTTCTCGTCCGGCGAGAAGCCGAGCTGCAGACGCGCTGTCCGACCAGCAGGTATCTCTTGATCTCGGCGGTCTTCACGTCGACCACCGCGACGCGGTTGGCGGGCCCGAGCGCGATGAAGGCCGTCGAGCCGTCCTTGGTGATGCGCACGCGACCGGCTGGATCGCCTCCGGCGTGACGCCGGGGATCTCGAAGTTCAGTTTCTTGGTTATCTGGTGGGTCGCGACGTCGATGATCGAGACCGTGCCGCCGACCTCGGCCGAGACCCAGACCTGCTTGCCGTCCGGCGTGAACTCCGCGACGCGCGGACGGGTGTCGACCAGCACGTTCTCGACGATCTGGCGCGTCTCGGTGTTGATGAAATGCGCCATGCTGGTGGTTTCGGAGGTGTTCACCAGGATCTTGCCGTCGGGGCTGATGCCCATGCCTTCCGGCTCGACGCCCACCGGGATCTCGCTCAGCACCTGGTTGGTCTTGGTGTCGACGATCGTGACGAGCGCGTCGTCCTCGTTGGCGATGTAAAGCGGATTGCCCGAAGGGTGGAGCACGAAGAGCTCGGGGTCGGGGCCCGAGGCAGGGTCTTGATCAGCTTCAAGGTGTTGGGATCGTAGACCTCGACGCGGTTGTCGTCGCTCGCGCAGATGTAGATCAGCTTGTTGTCGGGGCTGACGGTCAGGCCGCGGGGCGCCGCCCGGTCTTCACCCGTCTCCAGCACCTTGAGCGTGTCGCTGTCCACCACCGTCATGGTGTGGTCGCGCTCGTTGGTGACGAAGATCTTGCCGGCGTTCGCGGGCCCCGCGAAGCCGACCAGCGTCGCGAGCGCGCCCGCGGCGACGAGCGCCGTCACGCTGGCGCGGGCGGGGAAGAGGCGAGTGGTCATCGGTTGCGTCTCCTGAGCGCGGCGCCGCCTTCTCGTTGAGGCGTCGGGGCGGGCGGCCTGCGGGGTCACTGCGAGGGGAACTTGCATTCGCTCTCGGGCTTGTCGAAGCCGAGCGTGTCGAGCGGGTTGGTCTGGTGGAGGAAGGCGGCGTTCGGCGAGGCCGCGACCATCGCGGCCGGCGAGGACAGCACGATCGGCTGGCGCAGCTGATGGTCCCAAGGTCGATAGGAGAAGGCGCCGCCTTTGAAGCCGGCGAGCTGGAAGTTCGGCCCGAAGATGAACTCGCGGAGCTTGCCGACGTCGTTCGAGCGGATGCGCGCCGAGGCTTCGCCGATGGTGCGCATCGCGAGCCACATCTGGAAGTCGAGCGGGCGCATGCCGCGCTTGGACTGGCGGGCGAAGCGGTTTTGGATCTGCTCGGCGCCCCAGCCGGTCACGGTGACGTTCCAGGTCGTGGGGGTCAGGCCCTGGGTGCCGGCGGTCGGGCGCGGATCCCAGCTGCGATAGCCGATGAGCGGGCCCGAACTCGCCCAGTTCGTCGGCGAGCACAATGACGTCGTAGGACACCCCTTGCGTGAACACCGGGATGATGTCGTTGCCGGTCTCGCGCGCGTCCGGACCGAAATTCCAGGTGCGCTCCTCGACGATCTTGCCGCCGAACTTCTTCGCGGAGCGCTTCACGGCGTCGGCGTAGAGCCGGTCCTCCGCGCGGCGGCCGGTGAGCAGCAGCTGTTCCAGCGCTTCGACACGAGATACTGCGCGAGCGCGTCGGTCAGCATCGCGCGGCTCGGCGCGGTGTGGAGAATGTCGAAGCGGCAGTCCTTCGCCCGCAGCCTGTCGTCGGACGCGCCGGCGTTGAACAGGATGACGTCCTTGCCCTTCACGGCGTCGGCCATCTTGAGGAGCGCGTCCGGCGGAACCGCGACGATGATGAACTTGGCGCCCGAGTCGAGGATCCGCTGGAACGCCGGCATCGGGTCCTCGCCGTCCGGCACCAGCTCCTGTGCGGCGATCTTGAAGTCCTGCTTGAGGAAGCGCCCGGTCGTGTTGTGTCCGTGATCCCGAGAGCCGCGCCGGCGATCCCGTCATCTTCCGGCGAGGTCGTCAGGATGTTGTTCCACCACGGCGGATCCGGCGGGAACTGGCGGAGCACGCCGAAGCTGAGCTCCATCGGGGCGGGGGCGTTCTTCGGAGCCGGACCCGGGGCGGCCGGCGGCGAGGCCTCCTGCGACGAAGCCGGGGAGGGGACGACGGACACGAGGCAGGCGGCGGCGAGCAAGCCGGCCGCGCAAGACGCGAAACTCGATCGACCACGCTTCACTTCGCGACGCTCCGCGCCAGCTTCGCCTGTCCCGGCATGCGAGATCCTCCGTCGGCTCTTTGCGGCCGTGGTCGCGAGACGACAGATCCTCGCAGACAGCCGCAACGTGGCGGCGCGGCGGGATCCGTCAAGCCCGCTCTTGGTCAACCGCATGGCGGCGGACGCCGCCGAATTCATAGCGCCGCTCAAGCGAAAGCAATGGATAAAAAAATAATAAGTTCTGACGATTGCTTGAAGGTCCTATGTCGGATTGCAAAATCTTCCTCGATATGCGTGGTGAGTACCGTCGCACGGCTCGCGCACGCCGATAAGAATAAGACTGCGACTTAGGGAGACGACTGATGCGCAACTGGCGAGAAGCTGCGTTGGCGACCGCCACCGTCGCGATGTTCTCGGGTGGTCACGCGGTGGCCGCGCCCGCGAAGGCGGCTGTGTTTCCGTTCGAATTCATCGACTCCAGCCAGGAAGGCGAGTCGAACGGCCCCCGGCAGGACGAGACCGACCGCGTGAAGCGGGTCGCCGAGCAGGTCGCGGAGTTCCTGCGCAAGGGTTCGATCGACGTGGTCGACGCGACGCCCGCGCAGGCGGGGCTCAAGGACGTGAAGTCGCTGAAGGACTGCATTCCCTGCGCGACGAAGGCCGCGGGCGCGGTCGGCGCGGATCTCGTGGTCGTCGGCCACATCCAGAAGGTCTCGAACCTCATTCTCAACATCAACGTCCAGATCGTCGACGTGAAGACCGGCAAGACGGTGCGCGGCGGCAGCGCGGACATCCGCGGCAACACGCAGGAGACGTGGGACCACGGGACCAAGTATCTGATGACCCGCAACATCCTGAAAGATCCGATGCCGGAGGCGGGCGCGCTATGAGCTGTCGCATCACCCGCCGGGACGCACTCGCGGGAGCCGCCGCGCTTGCGGCCGCCGCGGCGTTCGCTCCGACGGCCGCGCGCGCCGATCGCACGCTGAAGATCGCCTCGCTCAAGTTCGGCACGGTCAACTGGCTGCTCGACACCATCAAGGCCGAGGCCGAGGCGAAGGGCGCGCCTGCGCCGTTCGAGCGCATCGACCTCGCCTCCCCACCAGGCGCTCACCGTCGCGCTGCAGGCTGGGCAGGCGGACCTCACCGTCAGCGACTGGCCGTGGGCCATGCGTCGCCGGATCGAGGGCGAGACGTTCCGCTTCGCGCCCTATTCCTCCGCGCTCGGCGCGCTGATGGTGACGAAGGACTCGCCGATCCAGAAGCTCGCGGACCTCAAGGGCAAGAAGATCGGCGTCGCTGGCGGCCCGATCGACAAGAGCTGGCTGCTGTTCCGCGCCTACGCCCACAAGGAGGTCGACGGCGACATCGCCACCATGGCGGAGCCGGTGTTCGGGGCCCCGCCGCTGCTTTCGGAGCAGCTGAGGCTCGGACGCATCGACGCGGCGCTGACGTTCTGGAACTTCGCCGCGCGCCTCGACGCCGAAGGATATCGCCGGCTCGTCGACGTCGCGGAGGTGATGCGCAAGCTCGGCCTCGAGCCGCCGCCGCCGCTCGTCGGCTTCGTGTGGCGCGAGCAACTGTTCGAAACAGCGGGGCCGGCGCTCGAGGGCTTCTTCGAGGCGGTCGCGGCCGCGAACGAAACGCTGAGAACCTCGGACGAGGCCTGGGCCCGGCTCAAGCCCAGCATGCAGGTGAAGTCCGACGCCGAGTTCCAGCGGCTGCGCGACTATTTCCGCGCCGGAATCCCGGGCCCCTGGGACGCCGCGCAAGCCGCGTCCTCCCAAAAGCTCTACGGCCTCTTGTCCGATCTCGGCGGCGCCGAGTTCGTCGGACCCAATCCGCGGTTCGACCCGGGCCTGTTCTGGTCGCCCAGGGTGTAAAGCGTCGATGGGAGCAGGGGCGTTGGGGGTTGCGTCGCGGCTTGGATGGTGGGCGGTTTCGCTCGCCGGTTTCCTGGCCGTTTGGTGGGCCGCGGCGTTGTTCTACGCAGATCCGAAGCTGCTTCCGACGCCCCCGCTGGTGGTCGACGCGCTGATCGCCGCGGCCAAGACCGGCGAGCTGTTCTCGAACCTCGGCATCACGCTCGCCCGCGTCGCCGCGAGCTTCCTGCTCGCCATGACCATCGGCTCGGCGCTCGGCATCTTCATGGGGCTGTCGAAGACCGCCGACCGGCTGCTCGGGCCGTGGGTGGTGCTGTTCCTGAACCTGCCGGCGCTCGTCATCATCATGCTCTGCTACGTCTGGTTCGGGCTGATCGAGGCGGCGGCGGTGGCGGCGGTCGCGATCAACAAGATCCCGAACGTCGCGGTGACGCTCCGCGAGGGCGCCGCGGCCCTTAGCCGCGACCTCGCCGAGATGGCCGCGATCTACCGTTTCAGCCGCTGGAAGACCCTTCGCCACGTCATTCTGCCGCAGCTTGCGCCTTACTTCGCCGCCGCCGCCCGGTCGGGCCTCGCGCTCGTCTGGAAGATCGTGCTCGTGGTGGAGCTGCTCGGGCGGCCGAACGGCGTCGGATTCGAACTCCAGACCGCCTTCCAACTCTGGGACGTGGCGACGATTCTCGCTTACGCGCTCGCCTTCGGCTTCATCGTCCAGGCGATCGAGCTCGGCATCATCCAGCCCTGGGAGCATGCGGCCAACAGGTGGCGGCGATGACCGGCGTCACGCTCGAGATCGCCGCCAAGACCTTTCCGGCGGCCCATGGCGCGCCCGAGCGGGCGCTCTATCGCGATTTCCGGCTCGACGTCGCCGACCGATCCTTCGTGGCGCTGCTGGGGCCGTCGGGGCTCGGCAAGACCACGCTGCTCAACATGCTCGCGGGCGTCGACCGCGATTTCCGCGGGCGCGTCGCGTTCACGGCCAAGGAGCCGCGGATCGGCTACGCGTTCCAGAGCCCGCCTGCTGCCATGGCGCACCGTCCTCGACAATGTGACGCTGCCGCTGCCCGCCGGCGCCGAGCAGCGCGAGCGCGCGAAGACGGTGCTCGCCGAGATGGGCCTTTCGGACGCCCACAACGTCTTTCCCGAGCGCCTGTCGCTCGGCATGCAGCGCCGCGTCGCGCTCGCCCGCGCCTTCGCGCTGGAGCCCGACCTGCTACTCATGGACGAGCCGTTCGTGTCGCTCGACGAGGCGACGGCCGAGCGGCTGCGCGATCTTCTCGCCGATTTGATCGCTCGCCGGCCGACGACCGTGCTCTTCGTGACCCATGACAGCCGCGAGGCGGTGCGGCTCGCCGACCGCGTGGTGGTGCTCGGCGGCCCCCCGGTGAGAATCGAGCGTGACGTGCGCGTGGAGCTGAGCGCCGAAAACCGTCGCCGCGCCGACGACGTCGACCGCTTCCGGGGCGAACTGCTGCAAGCTGGCTAAAGGCCGGTCGGAACCCGGGTATTGAGGAAAGGGCGCTCTGCCTCCCCGGGATAGGGGAGGGTGGGGCGTGGGGCGTTTCCCAACAGAGCCCAGCACCCAGACTGGCGATGACGCCGCTTCCGCGAAGCGCAGCGTCATCCGCCGAGCGCCATACTGAGGTCGACCCCGCCCTTACCCTCCTCTGTCCCAGGGGAGGGAGGCGGAAGACGCCGCGCCTCGACAATCATGGGCGGCGCGCCTTCGGCGCCCCACAAAGGTAAGGGCCCGAAGCTTGCGCTTCGGGCCCTCGCCGACAGTCTTACTTACCGAATAAGATGGCGGCCAACCGCTGGAGCAGCCCTGGAGGCTTCGCTGCAGGGGCGTTCTGTCCAGAGTGGTTTCCGCTCTACGCGTTCGCGGCGAAGGGGTGCTTGGCGGTCGCGGACTGAGCCACGACGTCCTTGGCCTTCGGCTCGCCGGCGATGGCGCGGGCGATGGCTTCCTTCGTCGCCTGGTAGTTGTATTCCTGGATCTTGGCGTCGTCGGCCGCTTCCCAGTGAATGAACACGCCGACCGATGAACAGGTCGTCGGCTTCGTCCTCGGGGATCACGCCTTCGGCGACCGAATCGACGACCGCCTTGGCGACGCCGTACTGGGCCGGGCCGAACATCTGGACGGCCTGGCGGGCGTCCTTGATGGTGACCTTGTTGAACAGGATCGTGTTCGGCTTGGCGAGCAGGTTCGGCGCCACGACCGCGAGAAGCGAGGTGAAGCCGTCCTTGTTGTTGGTCAGCGCGTTGACGAAGGCCGATTCAGCCGTCGACCCGCGCGGGCCGATGATGAGGTCGATGTGGGCGACTTCGTTGCCGTCGCCGACAAGCGATTCGCCGATGAGGGTCTTGGTGATCTTCGCCATAAAAGAAGCATCCTCCCAGGTTGGTCCGTGGTGTCGCCGCCAGCGCTGGGGGAGCGCCGCTCGGCCGATGCCCGTATCTATCGTCGCGTCAGCGTTCGGTTAGGGAGCCCGAACCGGTTGGCCGGATAGCGCTGTGCTTGGACATGCGGGCGCACACTAGTCGCGACCCGCTTCGCATCGCAAGCGCTTCTTAGGGCGCAAAACCGTCGCGGGCCAGAGCGAGTGCGTCTTTGCTGCAACGCGCTCCGGTTGTTGACGCGACGCACCATATTCCTGTTGCGACGCACCATCATGAGCGTATCCTCATCTTCGAGCCTCCAGCGATGGGGCGCGGAGGCCGATGGGCGCCGCGCGCGCCTGAAAGGAGCAGCTCATGAACCTCGTATTGCTCGTGTGCCTCGCCGCGTCTCCGGAAACCTGCCGCGAGGAGCGGCTGCTGGTCGGCTACGATCTCGCCGACGCGCGCAGCTGCATGATGGGGTCGGTTCCGATCATTGCCGAATGGGCCGACGCCCATCCCGAATGGCAGATCTCGCGCTGGAAGTGCGGGTCCGACGCCAATGCTCGATTGACGCGAAACTACAACTAACGTCAAAGATATCCCGCCGAGAATGCAATCATAAGAAAAGAATAAATTAGAAGATCATAGACGCGAAAGTTCCGAGTATCTATTCTTGCCGGAGTCGGACCGGAGCCGCGCAACGTCGCGCGGGGAACGTCGGCGGACCGGGATCGCACGTTCGACGCGCGGTCCCCGTCGGCGTCGGGGCCGACGAATTCCGGCGACGCGCTTCAGTCCGACGTCAGGCAAAGAGATCCGAAAGAGGTCTCGAACCACGGGAGACGCGTTGAGATGTTTCGATATTTCGTCAGGGCCGCGATGCTGGGCGCAGCCGCGCTGGTCGCGCTGCCAGCGGCCGCGGTCGACCTCGCCAAAGGCCGCCAGACGCTGCCCGACCTCGTCTTCGGCAACGATCAGGGCGACGACTACGCGGTCAGCCAGAAGGACTTCGAACTCGAGTCCGGTAAAGCCTACCAGCTCGACATCGTGTCGAAGGGAGGCAAGGAATACAAATTCTTCTCACCTGAATTCTTCCGGCACATCTGGATCAACCAGATCGTGATCAATCATCTTGAGATCCACGGTCCGGGGTCTCCGCATCATCTCGAATGGGACGACGCCGGCGCGATCCGGCTTGAGTTCGTGGTGATCCGTCCGGGCGAGTTCAAATGGTGGATCGACGGTCTCGAGTCGAAGGGCATGACCGGAAAGATCGTCGCGAAATGAGCGCCCGGACCCACAGCGCCCTGACGGGCCTCGCTTTGCTCGCCGCCCTCGCTCTTCCAGCGCCGGCCTTCGCCGACGACGCGGCCGACTGCGACGCCGGCATCGCCATGATCTCGTCCGAGGTCGCGAAAGAGCACCCCAAGGCTACCGCCGACGCGCTCAAGACCGCGCTGCGCGTCGCCAAGCGCGAGAAGGGCGAGAAGGAATACGACGAGTGCCTCGACGCCGTCGCCGACGCCAAGAAGGCGCTCGGACGATGACCTCCGCCGCCGCGCGCGACTGCCTTTCGGCGGCGTCCGCGGCGGCGCGCCGCGCGTCGGATGACGGCGCGTGAGCGCCTCGTCTCCGACGCCGGCCGTGACTGCGCGGCGACGGCTCGCGGCCGCGCGGTCATGGCTCCGGTCGCTGCGGGGCCGGCTGGCGGTGCTCGTGGCCTCCGTCGTCGTGACGACCGGCGCGGCGGCGGTGGTGTGTTGGCCTGGACGCTCTCGATCGCCAACCAGCACGTCGCGGCGCTCTCCTCCGCGCAGCGGCGGCTCGAGGATCTGTCGACCGCATCGAGCCGTGTCGGCGACTATGCGCTCGCCGCGCTCCAGACGACCGAATCCCACGAACTCCAGAGCGACCGCCTGTCGCTTCCGCGCAAGCGCATCCAGGAAGCCTTCGAGCGCTTCGGGCAGGACATCATCGAGGAGGTGAGGCGCCGCGGCGAGGAGGAGGCCTCCGCCATCGCCGCCTCTCGCGGACGGGCGCTGGCGCGGATGAAGAGCGATTTCGGCCTGCTCGACCGGCAGGTCATGCAGGCCATCCGCGAGGGGCGAGAACCGCGCGAGGGCGCGCAACAGGCCGCGGAGGAGAAGGTGCGCGCGTCGCTCGATCTGTTCGGCGGCGGCTTCGGACCGACGATCGCGCAGGCGATCGACAACGAACGCGTCGCCGCCCGCTCCGCCGACGCCGACATGGCGCGTCTGCGCTCGAAGCTCGCGCCGATGTCGACGCTCGCGCTCGGGATCGCGGCCCTGATCGCGTTCCTGCTCTATCGCTGGATCGTCAGCCCGCTGCTGTCTCGCATCTCGGAGGTGGCCGGCGCCGCGCGGGAGATCGCGCAGGGGCATACGGACGTGCGCCTCGCGGTGCGGGGACACGACGAGCTCGGCCTGCTCACCACGCGCTTCAACCGGATGGCGCTGCACCTGTCGCGGCGCGAGCGGCGGCTTCTGCTCGCCCAGTCGCGCCTGCAGGAGATCGTCGACGCCCGGACCGTCGAACTCAGGTCGGCGAACGAGCGGCTCTCCGACATCGACATCGCGCGCCGACGCTTCTTCACCGACGTCAGCCATGAACTCCGCACGCCGCTCACCGTCATCCTGGGAGAGGTGGACGTGACGCTGCGCGGTAAGCCCGCGAGCGAGGATCTCGCCCAGGCGCTCGTCACGATCCGCGCCCGTGCACGCCGCCTCCATCGCCGCGTCGAGGATCTCCTGCGCGTCGCCCGCTCCGAGAACGGCCAGCTCGATCTTGAATTCGAACCGGTCTCGCTCGTCGCCATCGTCGAGCAGGCGCGCGACGGAGTGAGCGCGGCGGCCAAGGCGCGGAGCGTCACGATCGTCGTCGAGCCGTCGACCGAGGATCCGGTCGTGGAGGCCGACGCCGAATGGCTGCGTCAGGTCGTCGAGGGGCTCGTGGCGAACGCCGTTCGGCACTCCTCCGGCGGGCACATCCGCCTTGCTGTCGGCTACGGTCCGGACGGCGCCGTCCTCAAGGTGTCGGACGACGGGGAGGGGATCCCCGAAGCCGACCTTCCGCACGTGTTCGAGCGCTTTTACCGCGGCGTTAGCGAGAAGGAGGGCTCGGGCTTCGGCATCGGGCTTGCGCTCGCGCGCTGGATCGTCGAACGCCACAACGGCGCGATCACGATCGACAGCCGCACCGCCGCGCCGGGGCGCAAGCCCGGCACGATCGTCACCATCACCTTGCCCTCGCTGACCCCGCGTCTCGCTATCGGAGCCGGCTCATGACCATTCTCATCGTTGAAGACGACGTCGACATCGGCTCCGTGCTGCGCCGGGGGTTCTCGGCCGAGTCCTACGAGGTCGAACTGGTGGGCGACGGCGAGCAGGCTCTGGCGGCGGCGACCGGCAAGCAGCTCTCCGCCATCATCCTCGACGTCATGCTTCCCGGACGGTCCGGCATCGAGGTCTGCAAGGCGCTGAGGGCGGCGGGCCAGACCGCGCCGATCATCATGCTGTCGGCGAAGTCGTCTGTGTCGGAGCGCACCGAAGGGCTGATGGCCGGCGCCGACGACTACATGGTCAAGCCCTTCGATTTCGAGGAGCTTCTGGCGCGCGTGCGGGTGCAGGAGCTCAAGCGCGAAAACAGCGGCGAGGACCAGCGCCACCTCATCGTGCCGCCGCTCGACCTCGACCTCGAGACCCGCAACGTCACGACCGACAAGGGCTCGGCTCGCCTCACCGAACGTGAGGTCGACCTGCTCGCCCTGCTGATGCGCCACGTCGGCGAGCCGCTCAGCCGGGCCGACATCTTCGCCGCCCTGTGGGCCGGCCACGGCGGCGCGTCGCTCAACGTCGTCGACGTCTATATCGGCTATCTGCGCCACAAGCTCGGCGAGGCGACGCCCGAAGGCGCGCGCCTGATCGTGACCGTTCGCGGCCGCGGTTTCATGTTCCAGTCGAGCTGACGCTGGCTTCGGCGAGGTCAGTCTAAAGGCGCGCGGCGAAGCGCCCCGCAGGCCAAAGCCTTGGCATGGCCTTATTGGGCGCTCCATAATGGCGGGACAGAACAACGGCTCGCGGCCGCGCATCTGCGCGCCTGAAGGGCCGGCCCGATCGAGGAAGACCTGATGATCTCCGTTTCTCTACGCCGCCTGAGCGCGGCGCCGCTCGCCGCCTGCGTCGCCCTGATGACGGCGTCCGCCGCGCTTGCGGCGGCCCCGATCTCGGTCGACCTCGTGTTCTACGCGCCCCATTTCCAGAAGCTCGAGAACGGCAGCACGATCTCCTACAGCTTCGTGCGCAAGTCCGAGGATCCGAAGGCGACCCCGTCTTTCGAGGACGAGGTGAAGGTCAATGTCGGCCCCCAGGGCGCCGAGGACTCGGTGCGCATCGACCTCTTCACCGGCGACCGCGGCCAGGTGCTGGGCAACATGTCGAAGACCGGAAACCCGGTGATCGTCGCGATCCTCGAGGAGGACGTGAAGGACATGCAGAAGACTCTCGGCGGAAGCCCGTTCTATTTCCGCACCAAGCTGCGCGAGGCGCTCGCCGCCCAGACGCCGGCCGAGCCCACCAAGATCGAGTTCGACGGCAAGACGATCGACGGCTGGAAGGTCTCCATAAAGCCGTTCCAGGACGACGCGAAGAACCGCGGCAAGCTGCGTGAATTCGCCGAACGCAGCTATGAGCTGACCTTCTCCGACGAGGTTCCCGGCGGCCTCTACGCCCTGAAGACCGTGACCCCGAAGCCGGACGGCGGCGTGCTGCTGACCGAGGAGCTTCGCGTGAAGCCCAAGGTCGTCAAGGCGGACGCGGCCGCGCCGTCGGGAGCGGCCAAGTGAGCCGGGTCGCTCGTCTTCTGGTCGCCGCCGCGCTCATCGTCGCCCCGGCGACGGCGATGGCCGACGTCTCGAACGATTATCCGACGGTCGAGAAGGCCGACTACATCTTCGGCTGCATGGCGTCCAACGGCCAGACCCGCGACTCGCTCGAGCGCTGCTCGTGCTCGATCGACACGATCGCGTCGATCCTTCCGTACTCCGAATACGAGGAGGCGGAGGTGATCCTGCGGATGAACAAGATCGCGGGCCAGTCATCGGAGCTGTTCCGCACCAGCGGCGACCTGCACGACAAGGTCGCCAACATGCGCCGCGCGCAGGCCGAGGCCGAGGTGAAGTGCTTCCCGTAAGGCGCTGACGCTCGCGTCCCGGCTGTCATCCGGGACAAATGGGAGCGGTCCAGACGGCCGACGTTTCAGGCGCGCATGAAAAGGGCCGGTCATTGGACCGGCCCTTCGCGTTTCTTGAGGCGTGCGCCGTTCAGCGCGGCTGGGCGCTCGCGGCGTCCTGCTGGAGATCGGCCGAGAACGCCTTGCCCTGCGTGTCCGTGCCGTTCATCGCGAGCTTGGCGCCGGGCTTCTTGTGATAGGTGAACTGGATCATTGGATCCTCGCTGAGCGAGATGCCGCCGTCCATCGTGAACACCATCTCGTCGCCCTGGCGGATCTCGAGGTGGTTCACGAACCAGGCCGGGATGTAGCTTCGGTCCACCACGTTCATCTGCAGGCCCGAATAGTTCGGGTGGCGGATCATCAGCTGGGCCCGGTCGAACTTGGTGGCGGCGGGCTCGCCTTCGGTCTGGGCCGCAAGGTTGCGGAAGCGGGTCTGGCCGATCCGCGCCATGGCCTCGTCCTGGTCCTTGAGCGCCGGCGCCGAGCAGCCGCCCGAGGCCTTCACGAACTTGCCGTTCATCGCGAGCTTGCCGTCGCTGGTCTCGACCACGGTGCGCACGGTTGAGTAGGCGTTCACGCGCAGACGGGTCGAAATCCAGAACTCCTTGCGGTTCTGGCCGAGCGTGAAGGTCGCGGCGACCGGGGAGGGGTTCTCGTCGACGATCAGCGTCACCTTGGAGATCGTGCGCTGGTCGCCCTCGGGCAGCGCGACCGCGACGTCGATCGGCACCACCGCGGCGTCCTCCGCGCGGTAGGGCGCGGTCATCTTGATGAAGTCGGCGTTGGCCGCGATCGCCTTGTCGCCGAAGGCGTCGGCCTTGAAGCTCTCGAACGTTTTGTCGGTGTTCTGGCTCTGCTGCTGCTGCTGCTCTGCCGGGCTCTGGGCGAGCGCGGGAGCCGCGGAGAGGCCGAGCGCCGCCGCGATCGCGAGCGCGCTCACGGATGCGGACCGAAGACGGAACGTCATGATCTTCTCTCCCATGGGTGGCGGCGCGCTCTTGTGACGGCGCGTCCGGCGTCCGCCTGCTTCGGCGGTTGTTCAATCCGAATTATATGACGCGCAGCGGTTTCCGCAATCTACCGATTGGTAGGTTGATCAGCGGACGACGGTGACGCGCTTCGCAGCCCGGGTGAGGCCGGTGTAGAGCCAGCGGTCGCGGTGTTCGCGGAACGCGTAGCTCTCGTCGAACAGCACCACGTCGTCCCATTGCGAGCCTTGCGCCTTGTGGACGGTGAGCGCATAGCCGTAGTCGAACTCGTCGGAGCGTCGGCGCTGCGCGAAGGGAACGGCCTCGACGTCGCCCTCGAAGAAGGCCTTCAGCACCGAGACGGAGACCGAGCGCTTCGCGCCGTCTTCGTCGGGCATGAGGTCGAGCTTCACGCGCGAGGCGTCTGAGCTTTTGAGGCGCTGGACGATCCAGGTGCCGCCGTTGAACAGGCCCTTGGTCTTGTCGTTGCGCAGGCACACGAGCTTGTCGCCGACGGCCGGCATCGGGTGGATAAGCCCCTTCAGCTCGCGCAGGCGGCCGTTGTAGAGCCGCCGGGTGCGGTTGGTGCCGACGAGCACCTGGTCGGCGCCGGTGACGTCTTCGGTCGCGATCTCGCGGCGCGACGCCACGCGGCTTTCGCCATACTGGCCGTAAGCGAGTTCGCGGCCCTCGCGCACGTCGAGCGACATCCGGATGATCGGATCGTCGGCGGCCTGCCGGTGGACTTCCGTCAGCATCGCGTCCGGCTCGGCCTCGGTGAAGAAGCCGCCGCCCTTGACCGGCGGCAACTGCGCCGGGTCGCCCAGCACCAGCACCTTCTTGCCGAAGGAGAGCAGGTCGCGGCCGAGCTCCTCGTCCACCATCGAGCATTCGTCGATGACGATGAGGTCGGCCTCGGCGGCCGAGCCCTGGCGGTTGATGGCGAAGGACGGCCCTTCCTCGTCGCCGCCGCGCGGGCGGTAGATCATCGCGTGGATGGTGCTCGCGCCGACGCAGCCCTTCGACCGCATCACGAGCGCGGCCTTGCCCGTGTAAGCCCCGAACGCGACGTCGCCGTCGATGTCCTCGGCGAGGTGGCGGGCGAGCGTCGTCTTTCCCGTGCCGGCGTAGCCGAACAGGCGGAACACCTGCTGGCGCGGCTTCGCGAGCCACTCCGCGACCGATTTCAGGGCGTCGTCCTGCTGGGGCGACCAGCGCATGCGTTCTCCGGGGAAGGGAGGTTGGAGGCAGACGTCTTAGCGCGAGTCGAACCGCAAGGCGTCATCCCCGTATGCCGCGGCCCTTGTGCTGGACCCGATCCGGCACCCAGAAACGGCGCCGGAAGACGAAAAAGGCGAAGACGTCCGGAGACTTTAAAACCCAGCGTCTCGGTTCTGGGTCTCGGATCAAGTCCGGGACAAGGGGGCGGCGCGGTCCATCCATCCCAGCCCGTCTTCCGTGCGCCCGAGCGGCCGATACTCGCAGCCGACGAAGCCCGCATAGCCCAACCGGTCGAGCGCCGCGAACACCGCGAAATCGTCGAGCTCTCCCGTTCCCGGCTCGTTGCGGCCGGGGACGCTCGCGACCTGCACATGGCCGATCAAGGGCATCAGCTCCTCGAGGCCGCGGATCACGTCGCCGCGCAGGATCTGGCGGTGATAGACGTCGAACTGCAGCTTCAGGTTCGGGCGCCCGAGCGCCGCGATGATCTCGGCGGCGCGCTCGAAGCTCGCAAGGTGATAGCCCGGCATGTCGCGGCCGTTGATCGGCTCGATCAGAACGTCGACGCCCATGGGACCGGCGCGGTCGCAGGCGAAGGCCAGGGCGTCGCGATAGGCGCTGGCCGCGCGGGCGTCGTCCGGCTGTGCGAGGCCCGCAAGCGCATGGAGGCGACGCGTGCCGAGACGCTGGGCATAGCGCAGCGCCTCCTCCACGGATGCGCGGAACTCCTCGGACCGGTGAGGGAAGGAGGCGAGGCCCCGCTCGCCCGCCGCCCAGTCTCCCGGGCGCATGTTGAACAGGACAAGCTCGAGATCGGCGGCCTTAAGCCATTCCGCAAGCGTTTCCGGCGCATGCTCGTAGGGGAACAGCATTTCGACGGCATCGAACCCTGCGGCGCGCGCGGCGTCGATGCGATCGGGCAAAGCGCGGTCGGCGAAGAGGAACGAGAGGTTCGCGGCGAAGCGGGGCAAGGCGTCTTTCCGACAGGGCGCAAGAGGGCGGGCGTCTTTTTACAGGGCCGGCGTTCGGGACACGAGGCGCGTCCGGCCGGCGGCGATCTCGTGAGCCGACTTTATGTCCCGGCGGACAATAGTCCTGACATTCACTGGGGTCATAGTCCTAGGATGGCGCATAATCCTAGGCTTGCGCTCTCGTTCGGTTTGCCGAACACGGGCTCGGCGGCGTCATCTGCAAAGCTTATTATGAAATTCATATCACACGCTCGTCAGTAACGCGTCATGCAGGATGACATGTTCGTAGATGGGCTTTTCTTATTCTCTCAAGAAATCATCTTTGTGCTCACGTCATGCAAAGACGTTTCCGGATGACAGGTCAGCGCCTCGCGCCGTCAAGGTGGTCCGAGATCGATAAAACATGTGAAGAGAGGCACATAACCATGATGACTTTTGCGAAAGCTGCAGTTCTGGCGCTCGGCGCGACGGCGTTCGCCGCGGCTCCCGCGCTTGCGGTGACGGTGGCCAACAAGTTCGACAAGGCCGTCGAGGTGACCGCCGACCTCGGCACCGAAGAGCCCAAGACCACGATCGAGGCCGGCAAGTCGGCCCAGATCAACTGCCCGGGCGGCTGCGAGCTGCGCGTCAACACCGGAAACTCCTACGGCCTCGCGGCGACCTCCGGCCAGAGCGTCGAGATCGGCAAGGACGGGATGCTCGTTCATGCCGGCGACGCGCAGGCCTCGAACGACAAGGGCGCCAAGTCGAAGTAACGGCGCTGCCGCGGAGTTCACGGTCTCTCCGGTCCGTGAACTCCGCGCGTCTCGATCGATCGCCGTGAGGGCCTAGATGAGAAACCGCCGGCGCGGCCCGCGCCGGCGGTTTTGTCCGCTCGCCCGACCGCGGAGGTTTCAGATGCCCGAGATCGACCGCCGCGCCGTCGTCGCCGGTATGGCCGCGCTCGGCGCCGCAGGGCTCGTCGGCGCCGCGGGCGCGCAGCAGGCCCCGAAGCCGCTGATGAAAACCATTCCGTCGTCCGGCGAAGCGATCCCAGCGGTCGGGCTCGGCACCTGGATAACCTTCAACGTCGGCGAGGATCAGGCGCTGCGCGACGAAAGCGCCGAGGTGATGCGGGCGTTCTTCGAGGCCGGCGGGCGCATGATCGACTCCTCGCCGATGTATGGATCGGCCCAGGCCGTCGTCGGCCACGGGCTGAAGAAGCTCGGGAGCCAGCAGGCGCTGTTCTCGGCCGAGAAGGTGTGGATTTCTTCCGGGCGCGACGGCCCGGGACAGATCGAGCAGACCCGTCGGTTCTGGGGCGTGCCGCGCTTCGACCTGCTGCAGGTCCACAACCTGCTCGCCTTCGACAGCCATTTCGAAACGCTCGAGGCCATGAAGGCCGAGGGCAAGGTTCGCTATGTGGGCGTGACGACCTCCGAGGGGCGCCGGCACGGCGACCTTGAAAAGCTGCTCGCGACCAGGAAGCTCGACTTCGTGCAGCTGACCTACAATCCGGTGGACCGCGAGGCCGAGCAGCGGCTGCTGCCGCTCGCGCGCGAGCGGGGGATCGCGGTGATCGTCAACCGGCCGTTCCGGCAGGGCGACCTCACCGAGGAGCTCGAGGGCGAAAAGCTGCCCGATTTCGCCGGAGAGCTCGGCGCGACCAGCTGGGCGCAGTTGATCCTCAAATTCGTTGCCTCGCATCCGGCGGTCACCTGCGCGATCCCCGCCACGACAAGCGTCTCGCATGTGCGCGAGAACCTCGCGGCCGTCTCCGGACCCATGCCCGACGAGGCCATGAGGGAGCGGATCGCGAAGGCGCTCACTGAGATCTGAGCGAAAAATCCTCATGAGCGAGTGGTGGACCTACCGCCCGTCCGATTTCCTGCTGTTCTCGCCGCGGGTTTATGAGCGGCTGATCGAGAGCCACAACGCCGGGGTCTGGCCGTGGCAGCTCGCGGCGCTGGCGGCGGGACTCGTCCTGATCGGCCTTGTGCGGCGCGGTGGACCGCAGTCCGGCAGGGCCGCGCTGGCGCTCGCGGGCGCAGGACTGGCTATGTCGGGCTGGGGCTTCCTTTGGAGCCGATACGCCGGGATCAACTGGGCGGCGGCCTATGCGGCTCCGGCGTTCCTCACCGCAGGCGCAGGCTTCGCCGCAGTCGCGGCGCTTCTCAACGCGCCCTTGCGCCCCACCGTCAGGCCGGCCGGAGCCTTGGCGGCCGTGCTGCTTGCGCTGGCCGTCATCGCCTATCCGCTCGCCGCGCCGTCGCTCGGAAAGCCGTGGAGCGCGGCCGAAATCGCAGGCGTCATGCCGGATCCGAGCGCGCTCGCCGCGCTCGGCGTCGCGGCGTTGGTCCGCCGGCCGTTTCTTGCGGCGGCGCTCGCCGCCGTTCCGGCCCTCTGGTCGCTCTATGCGGCGATGACGCTCTTCACGCTCGGCGCGCCCGAGGCCTGGTTGATCGCCGCAGGCCTCGCGCTGTTCGTCGCGGCGGTGACGGCGCGCGCGGTTCAGCCTTACCGATAGAGGTCGGCGTAGCGCTCGCGCAGCGCGGCCTTCTGCACCTTGCCCATGGCGTTGCGCGGGAGTTCGTCGACGAGCAGCACGCGCTTGGGCTGCTTGAACCGCGCGAGCCGCTCCTTCAGCGCGGAGAGGATCGAGGCCTCGTCGATCTCGGCGGTGCCGTCCGGCACCACGACCGCCGTCACGCCCTCGCCGAAGTCGCGATGCGCCACCCCGATCACGGCGCTTTCGAAGACGCCGGGCAGCTGGTCGATCTCCTCCTCGACCTCCTTGGGGTAGACGTTGAAGCCGCCCGAGATCACGAGGTCCTTACCGCGCCCGACGATCGAGACCCGCCCGTCCGCGTCGCGCCGGGCGAGATCGCCGGTGACGAAGAAGCCGTCGTCGCGGAACTCGGCGCGGGTCTTCTCCGGCATCCGCCAATAGCCCTTGAAGACGTTCGGGCCCTTCACCTCGATCATCCCGACCTCGCCGTCGGCGAGCGGCGCGCCGCTCTCGGCGTCGACGACGCGCAGCTCGACGTCGGGCAGCGGATATCCGACCGTTCCCGCGATCCTGCCGCCCTCATAGGGGTTGGAGGTGATCATGTTGGTCTCGGTCATCCCGTAACGCTCGAGGATGGCGTGGCCGGTGCGCCCGGAGAACTCGCGGTGGGTCTCGGCCAACAGCGGCGCGGAGCCCGAGACGAACAGGCGCATGCCGGCCGTCGCCTCGCGCGTCAGCCCGGCATGGCCGAGAAGGCGCACATAGAAGGTCGGCACGCCCATCAGCACGCTCGCGCGGTCCATCAGGCCGACGACTTCGGCGGGGGTCGAAGCGCGGCAGGAAGATCATCGACGAGCCCGCGAGCAGCGCCGTGTTGGTCGCCACGAACAGTCCGTGGGTGTGGAAGATCGGCAGCGCGTGGATCAGCCGGTCGGCGGCGGTGAACCGCCAGGTCTTCACGAGCGCGAGCGCGTTCGACAGCAGATTGTCGTGCGTCAGCATCGCGCCCTTGGAGCGGCCGGTCGTGCCGGAGGTGTAGAGGATGGCCGCGAGGTCGTTCGGTCCGCAGGCGGCGTCGCTGAACCCGCGCCCGTCTTCGCCGCGGACGTGGTCCATGAGCGACCCCTCGCCGGCGCCGCCGAGCGTCAGGAGACGGGCGCCGCGCGTCGTCGCGATCGGGGCGAGGGCGGCTTCGGAAGGGGGCGACACGACGAAGAGCCGCGGCTCGGCGTCGCCGATGAAATAGTCGATTTCCGCGGGCGTGTAGGCGGTGTTGAGTGGAAGGAAGACGCCGCCGGCCCGCACCGTCGCGAGATAGAGCAGCAGCGCCTCGGGGCTCTTCTCGACCTGCGCGGCCACGCGGTCGCCGGGCTCGAGCCCGAGCCGGACCAGCGCCGCGGCGAAGCGCGCGGTCTCGTCGACCAGCTCGCCGTAGCTCCAGCGACGGCCGTCCGTCGTCTCCATGAAGGTTTCGTCGCGCCCCGGCGCGGCGGCCCTGACGGCGTCGAACAGATGGTTGGCCACGCGAACTCGCTCCCGTACTCGCAGACGTCATCGAAGACGCTTCCCGGGCCCGGTTGGCGAAACCGGACCCTGCGCGCATACGTAAAGGCCCGAGACGAGACCGATCGCAAGGAAAAGCCGATGTTCGACCGTCGCTCCTCCCTCGGAATTTTGGCGCTCGCTGCGGCGCTGTCCGTCGCGCCAGCCTTCGCCGCGAGCCTGCAACCCTTCGGAACCGCGAATTTCGAGGCCGCGCGCGGAAAGGGCGCGGTGATCGCGCTCATCGACGCCTCATGGTGCCCGACCTGCCGGGCCCAGAAGCCGATCGTCACGAAGCTGCTGGCGGACCCGAAGTTCGCAAAGGTCGCGGCCTTCGCGATCGACTATGATTCGGAGAAGCCGACGCTGAAGGCGCTCAACGCGCCCGACCGCTCCACGATCCTCGTGTTCAAGGGTGGAAAGGAGGTCGGACGCTCGGTCGGCGACACGCGCGAAGAGACGATCGCGGCGCTGCTCGAAAAGGCGCTCTGACCGCGCCGGCGCTGTCTTCCAAAAAAATCTTCGGCCGTGTGTCGGGCTGCCGTCGCCTCGTTCGTCCTAGGATCGAACGAGCCACGATCAGCGCACGATGAGGAGCCCACGATGCCGAAGCTGATTTTCGTCAACCTGCCCGTCGCCGACCTGCCCGCCTCGATCGCCTTCTACAAGGCGGTGGGCGCGGAGCAGAACCTCAACTTCTCCGACCACACCGCCGCCTGCATGGTGCTGTCGGAGACCATTTTCGTGATGCTTCTCACCCACGAGAAGTACCGGCAGTTCACCTCCAAAGAGATCCCTGACGCGCGCGCCTCGGCGCAGGTGCTGCTGTGCGTTTCGGAGGAGAGCCGCGAGGCGGTGGACGGGCAGGTGGCCAAGGCGACGGCGGCCGGCGGGACCGCCGATCCGACGCCCCTGCAGGACTACGGCTTCATGTACGGCCGCTCCTACGAGGATCCGGACGGGCACATCTGGGAGGTGATGTGGATGGATCCGGCCGCGGCCGCAGGCGGTCCGCCGGCCGCGTGAGCGCGCCAGAACATCAGAAAAAACTCGATCCCGGAGGCCCCCCATGTCCAAGATCTCGCCCTGCATCTGGTTCGACAGCGACGGCGAAGACGCCGCGAACTTCTATGTCTCGCTGCTGCCCGACAGCCGCATCGACCGCGTCACGACGAGCCCGGGAGACTTTCCGGGCGGCAAGGCCGGCGACGTCCTGCTGATCGAGTTCACGCTCGCCGGCCAGACGTTCCAAGCGCTGAACGGCCGCAGCGCGCCGCAGCACACCGACTCCGTGTCGCTGTCGGTCGATTGCGCCGACCAGGCCGAGGTCGACCGGGTCTGGGACGCGATCAGGGACAAAGGCGGCAAGGAGGTCGCCTGCGGCTGGATCCACGACCGCTGGGGCGTGCGGTGGCAGATCGTGCCGCGCGCTCTCTCGGAGTTGATCGCCGATCCCGACCCGGAGGTCGCGAGCCGGGTTTTCACGGCCATGATGGGCATGGTGAAGATCGACGTCGCCGCCATCGAGGCCGCGGCGGGGAAACGGGCGGCGTGAGTCCGCCCGTCAAGGGGGAGGCTTAGGCGAGCGACCGATGGCGTATGTGCAGGGTTTCGTCATTCCCGCGGCGGCGGGCCGCAAGGACGACTATCGCGAGATGGCCGAGCAGGCCGCGGAGATGTTCAAGGAGTACGGCGCGCTCCGGATCGTCGAGTGCTGGGGCGTGGACGTCCAGCCCGGCGAGACGGCGGACTTCCGTCGCGCCGTTCGGGCCAAGGACGGCGAGGAGATCGTGTTCTCCTTCATCGTCTGGCCCGACAAGGCGACCTGCGACGCGGCCGCGGCCAAGATGGAGGCCGACGAGCGCATGACCCCGCCCGAAGACGCGCCGTTCTCGATGGATCGCATGATCTTCGGCGGCTTCGAGCCGCTGTTCGACAGCGACGGAGAGCTTTAGGCCCCGTTCAGGCGAGCGGAGCCGCCGAATTGGCGAGCGGCTCCGGCTCGTTCTTCTTCTCGCGCTTGAGCGCATAGAGGCCCGACCCGACGATCAGCGCGGAGCCGATGAGCGACAGCGCGTCGGGGGTGTGGCCCCAGACCGCCCAGCCGAGGATTAGCGCCGCCAGGATGACGCTGTAGCGGAACGGACCGACCACGGTCATGTCGCCGAGGCGGAACGCCATCACGATCAGCATGTTGCAGCCGACCACGAGCCCGGCCGCGACGACGATCATCGTGGTCTCGAAGCCGTCGGGCATCAGCCAGGGGCCGGCCTGCGCGGCGCCGGCGCCGAAGCCCACCGCCGTCACCGCGATGGTGGAGCCGAGCGTCACGACCATCGAGGGCGCGGAAGACGGGATCCGCGACGTGACGAGGTCGCGCACCGCCATGAAGCAGGCCGACAGCAGCGTGAGCGCCGCATAGACGTTGACGCCGCCGGTCGTGGGCTTTGCGATCAGCAGGACGCCGCCGAAGCCGACGCCGATCGCGGCCCACCGCTTCCAACCGACCGTCTGCCAGCCGAGCAGCACCGCGAGAGCCGTGATGATGAGCGGCGTCGTCTGCACGATGGAGGTGAACTCGCCGAGCGAGAGATGCGCGAGCGCCGTCATGTAGGTGAGGCACGCCATCGCCTCGAGGCCGGAGCGCAGCGCGACCAGCGGATTGGCGAGCGTCTTCAGCCGGCGCGCCTCTCCGAGCGCGAGCGCGACGGCGAGCGCCAGCGCGATCGCCATGACGCCGCGCAGCGCCATGATCTCGCTCGCCGGCAAGCGGGCGGAGGCGAGCTTGATGACCGTGTCGTTGGTGGCCTGCACGACCATGCCCGCCACCATGGCGATGACGCCGCGGGCGGTGGGATCGAGACCGGACTTGTCGGAGGCGTAGGCGAGATCGGAGGCGGACATCGGGCGCATGCGGGAGAGAGTCTTATGGAAGACTCATTTCTAACCGGAAAATCTTAACGGCGGTTAGGCATGGGCCGCGCTTTCTCGTCATGGCCGATATGCGCGGGGGCGGCGAAGGCCGACGCGCTTTCGGCGCGGCGACGCCAGACCCGTCCGGGCGCGGAAGTATTCATCTGACAACGACGAAGTGAAGGGCCCGAGACGTCATCGGAATACGGCGATGTGCGTGGACGGGTCTTCGCAGTCAAATATAACGAGCGAAGACGCCCGGCGGAGGGCGCATTTGCTCGGGGGAGCTCATGTCGCGGTGGATACACGAACGGGTTTCGCCCCGTTGGACGACGGCGGCGGCCGCGGTCTGCCTGGCCGGCCTCGCGTCGACGTCGGCGGCCGCGACGACCGCGTGTTATTCGCCCGACCGCGCGAGCGTCCGCATCCCGGACGACGCGGACGCCGGCTGCGCGCCGAACGAGGTCGCGGCCCAGCTCGAGGCCACCGGGATCCGCTGGCGCGGATCATGGAGCGCCAAGAAAACCTATGCGGTCAACGACGCCGTCCAGTTCAAGGGGTCGTCCTTCATCGCGCGGCGCAAGAGCCAGGGCGTGCGCCCGCCGGACGAAACCAACTGGAGCCTGATGGCGTCGAAGGGCGCCGACGGCGACCGTGGCCCGACAGGTCCCAGAGGCGCTGCGGGTCCGCAAGGGCCTGAGGGACCAGCGGGACCCTCCGGCCCCCAAGGCCCGACCGGACCGCAGGGCGAGGCGGGCGCCCAGGGGCCAGCCGGCGTTCAGGGTCCTGTCGGGGAGCAGGGACCGGTTGGTGAGCAAGGACCTGCGGGGCCGCAGGGGCCCGCCGGTCCCGGCGGGGTGACGGGCGGAACCCAGACGGTGACCACGCACAGCGTCGGGGCGTTCGGGCCGACCGTCAGCCAAGTCCTTATGACGACGCCGAGCTTCACGGCGGAGCGGGATATGAGGTGCCTCGTGATCGCGACGGTCCAGCTGTCCGACCCGTCGCCGCCGCCCGCCGGCGACGCCTCGATGTTCGTCAAGATCGCGTTCAACCGCGGGCTCGGCAGCGATGACGACCGGCGCGAGGACCAGACCTATGTCAGCAACGGGATCGCGGGCCGGCAGCCTTCCGTGACGCGCTCTTCGGCAGTTTCGGTGCCGGCCGGGACCGCGGTGCGGTTCGGCGTCAGCCTGAAGAACACGCTCAACTGGGGCGGGGCGACGGCGTTCACGCAGGCGAGCTATTTCTGCTCCTAGCCGCGCGCAGGGCCTTCGCGAAAGACGGCGGCCGCCCGACCCGGCAGGTCGCCGGGCGGCCGCCGGAGCCCTCAGTACTTGTAGAGGATCTTCTCGATCTCCTTGGTGTCCTGGGTCTTGGTCAGAGCCAGCGACGTCAGGAGACGGGCCTTCTGGGGAGACTGGTCGGCGGTGACGATCCAGTCGTTCTCGTCGTCCTTCTCCTCGCCGTTGCGCACCACTTGGCCCGAGCCCGTCCGGGTCGCGCGCACGACGATGACGCCTGACTTGCGCACCTCCTTCAGCGGCTCCTCCATGTAGTCGGCGACCGAGCCGTTGCCGGTGCCGCCATAGATCAGCGCCTTCGAGCCGTTCGAGGTGATGGCCTTCAGGATCGTCGGGTCCATCGAGGTGTGGGCGTAGAACACGTCGACCTTAGGCAGCGCCGTGATCTGGTCGATGTCGAACTCGGTCGCGGTGGTGTGCGGGCGCGCGGGCAGGCGGTAGTAGTAGGGCTTCGACTCCACCACGACGCCGAGCGGGCCGTAGAGCGACTTGAAGGTCTCGACCTTCAGCGCGTTCGACTTGGTGACGTCGCGCGCCGAATGGATCTCGTCGTTCATCACGACCAGCACGCCCTTGCCCTTGGACTCCGGCGAGGCCGCCACCACCGCGGCGTTGTAGAGGTTGAGCGGGCCGTCGGCCGAAAGCGCGGTGCCGGGGCGCATGGCGCCGATGATCACCACGGGCTTGTCGGTCTTGAGCGTGAGGTTGAGGAGATACGAGGTCTCCTCGATGGTGTCGGTGCCGTGCGTCACCATCACGGCGTCGACGTCGGGCTGCTTCACGAGCTCGGAGATGCGCTTGGCGAGCTTGAGCATGCGCTCGTCGTTGTAGCTCTCCGAGCCGATCTGGAAGATCTGCTCGCCCTTGACGTTGGCGACCTCCTTCATCTCGGGAACCGCCGCGATGATCTTCTCCACCGCGACCTTGGCGCTGTCATAGTCGCCTGTGTTGACGCTCGACGCGCCCGCGCCCGCGATCGTGCCGCCGGTGCCGATGATGACGATGTTGGGCTTCTTGGCGGCTTGCGTCTGCGAGGCCTGCGGCGAGGCTTCCTGCGCCAAGGCGGGCGAGGCGGCCGCAAGGGCGACGGCGAGCGCGCCGACCAGCATGGCGGCGGGACGGCGCGAGGGGAACGCGGTCTTGGGTCGGGTCATCGGTCCTCTTCTCCTGAAGGTCGCGTCGGCGGCCCGAGGGGGGGGAGGCGAGGCGGGGGCCGCTCACGGCCCAGAGTGGCCCGGCCGACTTAAGTCGGACAAGGCTTTTGTTCCGCTGGCGCGTCGGACCTCTAGAAAAGCGTGCCTTCAGCCGCGACCACGGCCGCGCCGCCGATCGTCGCCCCGGCGAGCGTGCCGTTGAGATCTCGAGCCCGAGTTCGATGACGCTCGGCCGCTTCATCTCGAAGCCCTGGCCGATCCTGAACGCGTGGGTTCCCTCCGCAGGGGCCTCGAAGGCCGTCAGCGCGCCCGCGAAGGAAGCCGCGGCCGATCCGGTGGCCGGATCTTCCGAAGCGTCCGCGCGCAGCATGCGGGCCCGGAAGGCGAGGGCGGGATCACCTGTCTCGCGCGTGTAGAGATAGGCGCCGCGGTCGGCGACGCCCGCCGCCCATGCGCCGGGCTGCGGCCGGGCGCGGCCGAGCGCTGCGAGGCTCTTCACCGGGATTAGCGTGAAGGCGTTGCCAGCGTCGAAGCGGGACGGGACATGGGCGTCGAAGCCGATGTCGGTCTCGTCCAGCCCGAGCGCCGCCGCGACGGCGGCGGGAGACGGCGGCGGCGCCACCGGCGCCGGCAGCTTCGTGAGCCGGAACGTCGCGCGGCCGGACCGCTTGCCGGTCGCCTCGACGTCGCAGGCGATGACGCCGACCTGCTCCTCGATCTCGAACCGGGCCGCGCGCCCCTTGCCCGCGACCGCGTCCATCAGCCCGAGCAGCACCGCCGTTCCGACCGTCGGATGTCCGGCGAAAGGCAACTCCGTCTGGGGCGTGAAGATCCGAAGCCGCGCCTTGCGCGCCTCGTCCTCCGCCGGGAGCAGGAAGACGGTCTCGGACAGGTTGAACTCGCGGGCGATCGCCAGCATCCCCTCGGAGTCGAGCCCGGAGGCGTCGAGCACGACGGCGAGCGGGTTTCCGGCGAGCGGCCGGTCGGTGAAGACGTCGAGGATGACATAGAGGCGCGACATGGTCCGCGGGGTAGCACGCGCGCCCGAGTCTCGTCACGGAGCTTCTCCGACTGGCGGTCGCCGTTCGGCGCGCTAACTCGGCGCGTCCAGTCCGCCGGAGCTGTTTCCATGAAGCCGCATGTCACCTGCCTGATGCTCTCCTCGCTCGACGGCCGGCTCGGCTCGGGCCGGTCGGGCGAAGGCGCGAAAGACGAGATCGCCGCCCGCGGCAAGGCGTTCGAAGACGCCCATGACGAGCTCGGCGGCGACGGCTGGATCATCGGCCGCGTGACGGGCGCGGAAATGTCCAAGGCGCTCGCGCATCCGCCGGCGAACTTCGAGGCCCCGCCGCGGCCGTTTCACTTCGCCCGGCGCGACGCGGCCGCCTACGGGATCATCGTCGACCCGCGCGGAAAGCTGCATTTCGAGAAAGCCGACATCGGCGGCGACCACGTGGTGGTCCTGCTCGCCGGCGGCGTCGAGGATGCGCATCTCGCAGAGCTCAAGGCCGACGGCGCCTCCTATGTGGTCGCTGAGGGCCCAGAGATCGACCTCCGCGCGACGCTCGAGCTGCTCGCGCGCGAACTCGGCGTGAAGCGACTGCTGCTCGAGGGCGGCGGCGGCGTGAACGGCGAGTTTCTCAAAGCCGGCGTGGTCGACGACGTCGTTCTGCTGATCTGGCCGTCGATCGTCGGACTGTCGGGCGAGCGTACGGTGTTCGAGTCCGGCGCGCACAGCCTCGCGGACACGGTCGGGCTCAAGCTCAGGAGCTGCGAGGCGAAAGGCGAGGTGGTTCGCCTCCACTATGACGTGACGCCCAAAACGACCGGCTGACACGCCGGAACCGCGGCCGTCATCCCGGCCGCAGAGCCGGGATCCAGAAACGCCGTCGTCTCGATGTTTCCTGCCCCGCTTTCGGATCTGGATCCCGGCTCTGCGGCCGGATGACGCGCGAAGGTTCGAGCGCCGGGCGATCGGCCTATCCGGCCCTCAGCTTCCGTGCGGCCTCGACGGCGAAATAGGTCAGCACCCCGTCCGCGCCCGCGCGCTTGAAGGCCTGCAGGCTCTCCATCATGGCGGCGTCGCCGTCGAGCCAACCGTTTTGCGCGGCCGCCTGGATCATCGCGTACTCGCCCGACACCTGATACGCGAAGGTCGGCATGCGGAACCTGTCCTTCAGGCGACGGACGACGTCGAGATAGGGCATGCCTGGCTTCACCATCAGCATGTCCGCGCCCTCGGCGATGTCGAGCTCCGCCTCGAGCTCCGCCTCGTCGCCGTTGCCCGGGTCCATCTGATAGGTCTTCTTGTCGCCGACCAGCGCCTTTTTGGTGCCGATGGCGTCGCGGAACGGCCCGTAGAATGCCGAGGCGTATTTCGCCGCATAGGACATGATCTGGACGTCGGCGAAGCCCGCCTCGTCCAGCCCCGCCCGGATCGCGCCGACGCGCCCGTCCATCATGTCGGAGGGCGCAATCACGTCGGCGCCGGCCTCGGCCTGCACCAGAGCCTGCCGGACGAGCGTTTCGACCGTCGCGTCGTTCAGGATGCGCTCGCCCTCCATCAGCCCGTCATGGCCGTGGCTGGTGTAGGGATCGAGCGCGACGTCGGTGATGAGCCCGATCTCGGGAACCTCGCGCTTGATGAGCCTCAACGCCTGGCAGACGAGGTTCTGCGGGTTGAGGGCTTCCGATCCTTCGGGATCGCGCGCCGCAGGGTCGGTGAAGGGAAAGAGCGCGACAGCCGGAATGCCGAGCGCCGCGGCGTCAGCCACCGCGCGGGCCGCCTCGTCGACGCTCATGCGCTCGACGCCCGGCAGCGAGGCCACCGGCTCGCGGCGCTTCGCGCCGTCGATGACGAAGATCGGCCAGATCAGGTCGTCGACGCTCAGCGTCGTTTCGCGCACGAGGCGGCGCGTCCAGTCGGCCCGGCGATTGCGCCGCGGGCGGCGCGGCAGATCGAGCGCGCCGTCCCGGGTCCGGCCGGTCGTTCCGATCGTCTCGTGCATGCGGCGGCCTCCGGACCGTCTTTGGATTGGCGAGAGCCATAGCACCGCGCGAGGCCATGGCACAAAGCAGGGCGGGTTTGCGTGGAGAGGGGGAGTCGGACAACAGTGCGCCGCCTGAAGCCGGCGCCCCCTCCGCCGGCGACCCGGGAGACGCGATGTCGGCCGAGGACGACCGGAGCGATCCGCCGCCGATTTCGGCGCGCGACCAGCGCCTGTCGGCGGACAGGGGAACGCGCCCGTGGCGCTGGCGGCTCGAGGTGTTCCTGCGGGTCCTGTCGGCGGCCGAGATCGCCAAGGGCCTCGTTCACTGGGCGCTGCTGATCGGCTCCGGCGGCGCGGCCGAGCCGCTCGGCTCCGTCGCGCCCGGCTGGATGTTCGCCACCGTGTTCTTCGCCGTCGCCGATCCGGTCGCGGGCGTCGGGCTGTGGGTCGGGGCGGCCTGGGGCGTCGCCATCTGGCTCATCGCGGCGCTCGGCCAGATCCTTGCGGTTGCGCTTGGCGTCGAGGCCTTTGGCGGATGGGCTGCGGCGGGGCTCGTGTTCGCCGCCATGGCGACCTATGTGGCGCTGTCGATGATGGCGCGGCGCGAAGGCCGCTGAGCTGATCGGCGGACCACATTTCCTTCGCGAGTTCCGCCGGCGATGGTTTCTGCAATTTGAATGAAAAATGAAGATCGATTTACGTCTGTCGCAGCAACTCTCTGAAGACCTTGGGCGGCAAGAGTCTGTTTAGTCTGCTGGATAAATACAATTTTCATCACGCCATTTAAGCGCATTTTCAGAAGCGCGGCCTATCTTCGGTACCAACAGAGACGCGAAACAAAACGACGTCTCAAGTATATCGACAGACAGGAAGGCGTCAGTCATGAAGAACACCGCTCGCCGAATGGAGACCGCTCCCGCCGTCGACGCCGCCCAGCCGGCCGTTCGTCCGCTCTACCTCGAGGCGCTCACCCTCGTGGAGCGTCTTCACCGTCGCCTGCTCGACGTGATCAAGGACGAGTTCGACCGTCGCGGTCGCTCGGACATCAACTCGGTGCAGGCTCTGCTGCTCTACAACATCGGCGACGCCGAGCTCACCGCCGGGGAGCTGCGCACCCGCGGCTACTATCTGGGCTCGAACGTCAGCTACAACCTCAAGAAGCTGGTCGAGATGGGTTATCTCAGCCACCAGCGCTCGCGGATGGACCGCCGCTCGGTGCGCATCAGCCTGACCGAGCAGGGCCGCGAGATCCACGACATCGTCGAGAGCCTCTACGCCAAGCACGTTCGCACGATCGAGCAGGTCGGCGGCATCAACGCCGACGACTTCAAGACGCTGAACGTCGCGCTCGTCCGCCTCGAGCGCTTCTGGACCGATCAGATCCGCTTCCGCCTCTGATCGACGCGCCTTTCAGATCTGTCGACGACAAAGACGCGCCGCGGGCAAGCCCGCGGCGCGTCTTGCGTTGCGGCTACTTCGTCTTGAAGGCGTAAAGCGAGGAGTCGGCGGATCCGAAGTACAGGACGCCGTTCGACATCACCGGCGAGGAGTCGACGATGCTGCCGGTCGCAAACGAGAACAGCTGCTTTCCGGTCGCAAGCTCAAGCCCGTAGACCTTCGCGTCCTGCGAGTCGACATAGACCACGCCGTTGGCGACGCTCGGCGAACTGCGGACGATTCCGCCGGTCAGGAACGTCCATTTGGTGACGCCGGTCTTGGCGTCGAGCGCGTAAACCTGCCGGTCGTCGCAGCCGAAGATCACCATGCCGCTCGCCACCGCCGGCGAGGAGTTGATGGTGCAGCCGATGTTGAGGTTGAACCCGGGGGCGCCGTTGGCGGTCTTGTAGGCGTTGATCGTCGCGTCGGTCGAGCCGATGTACACGAGGCCGGCGGAGACGGCCGGCGACGAGAAGATCGAGTTGGTGGTCGATTTCGACCGTTTCTTCTTGCCGGTCCTGGCGTCGAACGCATAGGTCGAGCCGTCCCCCGAGCCGACGAAGACCAGCCCGCCGTCGAAGGCCGGCGACGAGTAGAGGCCGCCGCCGGTCTTGGGGCTCCACAGCTTCTTTCCGGTCTTGGCGTTGAACGAATAAAGGCTCTGGTCGAGCGACCCGATGATCACGCTCCCGTCGACGACCAGCGGCGACGAGCGGTCGACGATGCCCCCGGTCGGCGAAGCCCAGATCTGCGCGCCGGTCTTGGCGTTCAGCGCATAGACGAAGTTGTTCTGGCAGCCGAAATACACGACGCCGTCGACGACCGCGGGGGAGGTGGTGATCTTGCAGCCGGGCTGCCTGAACCAACCCGGCTGGCCATTGCTCGCCTTGAAGGTCCGAAGCGCGGAATCGCTTGTGGCGACGTAGACGACGCCCTTGACGACCGCCGGCTGCGTATAGACGCCGGCCGGAAGCGAGGCCTTCCACTTCTGCTTCAACTTCTTGGCGTCGCCCACGCCGACGACGGCTTCGTCAAGATTGAGGCTCGTGCGAGCCGGCCCCTGCTTGAACTGCTGCCAGTCGCCCGGCGTCGGCGTCGCGGCCACGGGTTCAGCTGCATTAGCGTAGCTGAAACCCATCAGAGTTGCTGCAAGAGCGAACAAAAGTGCGTATCTGGCGTAACGGATGTCCACTGGATACCTCCAATACCAAATAAACATGATCATCAATACATGAATGACGCGCGCCCACAACACATGGTTGTCCGGTATGAAAATCTCCAAAATTGACGGATAGTTCTGATGTTTTCGCGAGTTCATATTTTCAATTGATCACGGGTCCGTGCATCGGCGTTTGGCCGCCCGACGCGAGGCGGGCGCGTCGGCGCGCGGAGCGGCGGTCGCGAGCGCTTCACGATCCAGCGCGCGCGGCGCCTCGCCCGTCGTCCGACATCGTTCCGCCTCAAAGGCGCGGCATTCGGAAACGCTCGGGAAGTCCTTCGGCCGTCAGGCGTTTTGCGCGGTCAAAGGGTCGCGGTCGCGACGGCTTCCTTTCAGGCCGCTTGGCCGCCGGGGTCGGGGTTCGTTAACCATGGCTGAGGCACCTTGCGGCTTCGCGCGGAGAGCGGGCGAGGAGCCCGTGCCCGCATGTCCGGATCGCAGGAGCTCGTAGACGCCGTGACGGATCGCCCCTCTGATTTTTCCGCCGCCACCCGCCGCGGCGCGCTGAAGCTCGGTCTCGGCGCCGCCGCGGCGGGCGCTTTCGCCGGTTCGGCTGCGGCTCAGGAAATGAACCTCTTCAGCTCGCAGGCCGAGTGGAAGGACCGCTACGACGCGGCCGGCGGCGTCGCGACCCGGACCTCCTCCTCGCGCGTGCCGACGCTCAGCCCCGAGACCGCGCAGGCCACCGAACAGGCGATCGCGAGCTATCGCGAGCTGGTCTCGAACGGTGGCTGGGACACGGTGCCGAACGGCAATCGGCTCAAGCTCGGCTCCACCGGCGAGCGCGTCACGGCGCTGCGGCGGCGCCTGATGGTCACGGGCGACCTGTCCCCGAACCTCGGAATGTCGCCGACCTTCGATTCCTACGTCGAGGGCGCGGTGCGCCGCTTCCAGGCCCGCCACGGCCTCATTCCGGTCGGCGTCGTCGGCGACGACACGCTGCAGTCGCTCAACATTCCGGCCGCGACGCGCCTGCGGCAGCTCGAGATCAACCTCGTGCGCATCCGCACCATGGCGAACGGCAATCTCGGCGAGCGCTACGTGATGGCCAACATTCCGGCGGCCGAGGTCGAGGCGGTTGAGAACGGCATGGTGGCGGCCCGCTACACCGCCGTCGTCGGCAAGGTCGACCGCGCCTCGCCGGTGCTCGACGCCAAGATCCTGCAGGTGAACCTGAACCCGTTCTGGACGGTGCCGGCCTCGATCGTGCGGAAAGATCTCATTCCGCAGATGCAGAAGGATCCCCAGTACCTCACCAAGAAGAACATCCGGATCATCGACCGCAGCGGCGTCGAGATCTCGCCCGAGCAGGTCAACTGGCAGACCGACGAGGCCACCCGCTACATGTACAAGCAGGATCCCGGCGAGGACAACTCGATGGGAACCGTGCGCATCAACATGCAGAACCAGCACGGCGTCTACATGCACGACACGCCGTCCAAGAACCTGTTCGGCGACAACGCCCGGTTCCACTCCTCGGGCTGCATGCGCATTCAGAACGTCAAGGAGCTGTGCACCTGGCTCCTGAAACCCTCGGGCAATTGGGACCGTCGCGCGCTCGACGCCGCGATCAAGACCGGCAACCGCACCGACATCCAGGTGACGCCGCCGGTGCCGGTCTACTGGCGCTATGTCTCGGGCTGGGGCGCGGCCGACGGCACCGTGCAGTTCCGCGAGGACATCTACGGACAGGACGGCACCGGCGAGCTCGCCATGGCCGACGGCGGTGCGAGCCAGGCGACGGGGTCGTCGCAGCGGTGACGCCGAGGCGGCCCTTCGGTCGTCCATCGAATTCGCCCGGCGTCGACGCGGTCGCGCCGGGCGAAGTGCTGTTTGAGTTCATCACCCGCGGAAACGCGACGCGCTGCGCGGCGATCGACGCCGCGACCGGAGTCGAGGTGGTGGTCGTCGGCCCACCGAGCGCGGTCGAAACCCAGCTCAAGGCCGTCGCGCTGCGCAAGCTCAGGATGCGGCTCGCCAAGGGCTAGGGCCGCATCCTGGAGCGGTGAGATCAGTCCGCCTTGGCCGCCGCCGGCTTCTTCGCGCCGCCGGGCTTCGGCTTGGCGGCCTTGAGTTCGCGCACGTCGCGGCTGAGCTTGGCGAGGCCTTCGGCGAGAAGGCCCAGGCTTTCGAGCATCAACGCCCGATCGGCGTTCTTCGGATCCTTGATGGACCCAGCCCGCTCTGCGAGCTTGGTCTGAAGTTCGGTGAGCCGTTTCGCGATCGGTTCGTTGGCAGCCATCGGCAGTCCCCCAGTACGCTTGATCCCGCTGCCTTCTTGCATTGGCGCCGGGCCAAGGAAAGCCCTGCGCCTTGGTTTTGACAACTTTCGGGTCGCGATATAGAAGAGAACAAAGAAAGAACTTATCGGCCCGCTCGTCCGGCGCGGCGGCGCTTTGTGGACAAGCCCCGAGGGCGGGCGACTTCCGCGCGGCGGCGCACTAGGGTGCGGGCCTTGGCCCTTTAGCGAAGGACGGCAGGAGAGACGACGATGGCGGGCAGCGTGAACAAGGTCATTCTGGTGGGCAATCTCGGGCGCGACCCCGAGGTGCGCCGCCTGAATTCGGGCGAGCCGGTCGTCAATCTCCGGATCGCGACGTCCGAGACCTGGCGCGACAAGGGCTCCGGCGAGCGCCGCGAGCGCACCGAATGGCACCAGGTCGTGATCTTCAACGAAAACCTCGCCAAGGTCGCCGAGCAGTATCTGCGCAAGGGCTCCAAGGTCTATATCGAAGGCCAGCTCCAGACCCGGAAATACACGGACGCCTCCGGCGCCGAGAAATACTCGACCGAGATCGTGCTGCAGCGCTATCGCGGCGAGCTGACCATGCTCGAGGGCCGTGGCGGCGGGGGCGGCGACGACGCTTATGAGGGCGGCGGCGGGGGCGACAGCTTCGGCCGTCGAGCCCGATGGAGCGCCGCCAGCCTGCGCCGGCCGGCGGCGGCGGTGGTGGAGGCGGCGGCGGTCGCGGCGGCTATGGCGACGCCATGGACGACGACATCCCGTTCTAGAATGCGGTACATGTGGTTTTGTCCACTGTATGTGATAACCGATTCTAATCGCTAACTTTTAAGCGAACATGGTCGGGGGCCGATTGAGGAATTTCAGGGTCGTATCTGGCGGTAGTTCAATTTCGTAAACTACTGTCAGCTAAGTTTCTGAAATGACCGATGAAATTGCCCCGTTCAGTGTAAAGCTGCTACGATTCCGCAATGGTGAGCGCTTCCCGGCCGTCGTTGACTGCCGGGGGCTGCTGGCAGCGCAGCCCAACGTTTACGCTCTGCTCTCCTTGCGCCCGCGAGAGCAGGCGGCGGCAACCAGCGAACAGCGCTTGAGGGCAGTCTGCACGGCGCTCAACTGGGCGGAGAGCAGGGCGCTCAACTTCAAGGCTAGGATCGAAACGTTCGAGCTTCTGAGCTCGTACGAGGTCGAAGATCTCAAGGACGCCCTGCGCGTCAGCGCCCGCGCTACGAAAGGCCAAGGGGCAAAGAGCGTCGTCGGAGCGGCGCAGTTCGTCGATCGGTGTCACGCCGTTCGCGATTATGTCGCTTGGCACGCTAAGACGGCGCTTCAGCGCATTCGCGTCGGAGATCCGCGGCTAGGTGAAGCACGGCTTTGCCTCGATCGCTTCATCAAGATGATGAACGACGGACTTCCGAGAAGCGGCAAGTCGGACAAGGTCGTTGTCGGCGATGGTGCGCTTCAAGCGATGCTCGCGGCCGCAGCGCCCGGATGCGATGAAAACCCTTTTCAGACCCAGCATCAGCATCGAAATTTTGCGCTGCTCTTGCTTTACTACGAGACAGGCATGAGGCGCGGCGAAGCGCTGAAGCTTAAGGGGCAGGATCTCAACCTTCAGGGCGAAAATCCATCTGTCACCGTTGCCCGACGTCCTGATGACGCCGACGACCGACGGCGCGTCGCGCCGCAGGTGAAGACCCTCGGGCGTACGATCCCGATTACCAAGCATCTCGCTCACGCTCTTCGAGTTTGGATAACCGAGCACCGGACCGACGCTCGGCGGTACCCCGACGCGCGGCGTACCCCGTTTGTCTTCGTGTCCCGGGCCGGTCAGGCGCTCGGGCTCAGGACCGTCAACGACATGTATGAGTTACTCCGGAAGAGGGTCGCAGGGCTGCCCGCTGAGCTCACGACACACGCCAACCGTCACGCCGCGAACTCCCGTTTCTCCGCCGGGAGCAAGGAGCTCGGCTGGAATGACGCCGAGACCGCGCTTGCCAGGAATTATCATTTTGGATGGGTAAAGGGGTCTGATCAAGGGGTCCATTACAACAAAGAATACGTGAGAAAAATGTCCGAAGCTTATGTCGCCAGTATTCAGCGTAAGAGCGCACCGGAGTAATCTTAGTGAAGCCTAATATACTATCACAAAATCAAGCTTCGTTTCCATCGATGGGCATCATCGTTGATCGCGCGGGACTTAACGTCGATGCGAGTGGTTGGCGGTGGGTACTGAACAGCGCGGGAGAACAAGTTTATCTCAATTGGGAAAGATTTCCGCGATGTTCATACGAGGTATTAACGGATACTGTTAGATACTTTGCTAGAAGAATTAAGTCAAAATCTCCTGATGCGGTGTATGCAACATTCGAAACATTGCTATATTTGTCTCATAGTCCGAGTTTTGTTGCCGCCGCAGACGGTAATGATGAGTTGTCAATCGACGTATTTAATGAAGTGCGAGGCTTCCTCGAAGGGCGGTTTGAAAATAGCATCTGGCGATTGCATCATGTGCGGCACTGGTATCGCTCTTGTGCCGATTACGGTAGTGCGGCGTTCTCACCTGAAGTAGCGTTCGAGCTTTATGAGAAAACGATTGGCGGTAATAGGAAAGGTCGTGCTGTACTGTCGTTAGATCCTGAAGAGGGTCCGCTCGTCGATGTTGAGATAACCGCTCTTCTGAACGCGTTGAACGATGAGCGTCGGCGAAAAACGTTTCGTCTTGATCATGCAGCGGCAATTTGGTTGTGTATTGCCTTGGGCTGTAATCCAAAACAGATGGCGTTACTTCGGGAATGTGATCTTCAGCTCATGGAAGAGAGTGGGGTCCGCTTTTTCCATCTTAAAGTGCCGCGTGTGAAGAAAAACCACGACGTTCCTCGTGCCGCATTCCGTACGAGAAAGTTGACGGTAGAAATTGGCAATGTTCTCCTAAGCTTAATAGCAGAAAATCGCGCTCGTGAAGAAGGTTATGGTCGAGTCACAGGTCCAAACAGTCCTATTTTCATGCGCCGTAATGTCAGGATGCATTCCGCAGGTGCCATGCAAGAATATGGACGCCACCTTTATCCGAGCGAATTTACAAAGTTAGTCTCCGACGGCGTCAGGAGATTGGGCGTTGTTTCGGTCCGAACGGGACTTCCGCTGGCCGTGACTACACGGCGCTTACGTTACACGTTCGCGACCCGCCTTGTCCGCGAAGGCGCAAGCATGGAGGAGATTGGCGAGGCACTGGATCACACTGATCTCCAGAACGTCAGGGTCTACTTCGACATCAAGAGCGACATCGTCGATTCTCTCGACCGCGCCATGGCCCTGAAACTTGGACCGGTCGCCCAGGCCTTCCTCGGGAAACTGGTTGCTTCGGAAAGGAAGGCCGAGCGTGGAGACGATCCCAGCAGCAGGGTGATGGCGGTCGACAAAGCCTCTGGACGCCCGGCTGGTCTCGGCACGTGCGGAGAGCATTCGTTCTGTGACCTGCTCGCTCCGATCGCCTGTTACACCTGCAGTCAGTTCCAGCCTTGGATCGATGGGCCTCACGACAAGATCCTGGACGATCTCCTTGCGCAGCGAGAGCGGAAAAAGGCTGCGGGCATGGATGGTCGGATGGTGGCGATCCACGACGCGACCATCCTCGCTATCGGCGATGTGATCCAGCGCATCACGGAGGTGCGCGCGGCATGAATATCCACGTTCTTCCGTCTGCCAGACATCTCGACGCGCAGACGAACCTTGAGAACTTCATCGCCAAGGCTCGCGCCTTGACGGCATTCGGCGCAGTCGACTTCGACGCGCCTATCTGGGCCGTGACGCTGATCAAGCAAAAACGTGCAAGCAGCGGCAGGTCCGGGGTCAACCGACTGTATTTTACCGAGGTGCTGGCCGGAGGACGAGGCGAAGATGGGCGGGTCCCCCTGCACGAACCCTTCGCGAGCTTCCTGAAGGCAGTCGTTCGATCCCGAGAAAGCGATGGAGCTAAGCATCTCGACGACCATGCCGCGCTGATCGCCGCTGCTCGGTTCCTCCATGAGGAAATGGCCGAGATCGGCTTCGACCCCTGCTCTCTGGACCCAGATACGTTCTACCGCGCCGCCATCGCCGCCAAGAAGGCTCAGAGTGCTTCGACGGCTTATTCGACCGGCAAGAAACTTGTCGAGATCGCAGGCTGGGTCGATCGCTTTGGTGTCGGTCGCACGCGCATCGAATTCCGAAACCCGATCATCAAACGACCGGACGGAACCGAGGGCCGATTGGATGCCGCAGCGCGGGAGCGGCGGGAGGAGAAGCTGCCGACCGACGCGAGCCTTAATGCGCTCGCCAGGCTTGCCAACCTCGTCACCGAAGACGTCGACATTCTCCGCATTCGCGTGATCGAGTTGCTGGTCTGCGGCGGCTGGCGCATCAACGAACTTCTGAGCATCCCAGCCAACTGCGAGGTTGAGGAGGCAGCCTATCGCGACGGCAAACCGGTGCTCGACGACAAGGGTGACCCAGTTGTCCGCTACGGCATCCGGTATTGGGCGGAGAAGGGCGCGCCGCCAGCGCCGAAGTGGATCCCGTCAGCCCTCGTGGACGTCGCGCGGCGGGCGATCGCGGACATCCGCCGCATCACCGAACCGACCCGAGAAGCAGCTGCGTACGCCGCTCGTCACCCGTGGGGGGTGAAAGTTGAAGGCCTCGACGATGGTGATCCCGAGTGTCTCATTGAGTGCAGCGCGGTCGGCGCTCTTTTAGGGATGACGCATCGCACAAGCGGCCTTCAGTGGTGTCGTTCGTGGAGTGTGCCGCTCGTCCAAAGCGCTGTCGGAATGTCCGCGACCCGTCGAGACGTATCGAGAGTCATTAGGCGCGAAATGCCGCAAGTGCCGCCGGATAGTCCTTTGCGGCTGGATGAGCATCTATTTCTCATACCTCAGAACTTCACCCATCCCGGACGCACCTCGATCCCTGGATCGGTGCGCTTCCTTACCGACGGCATGATCGGTCTGTTCATCACCGGCAAAGAGGGCGCACCGTCGATCTTTGAGCGGTTCGGCATGGTCGAGGACGACGGGTCGCCTATCCGGATGAATAGCCATCAGCTGCGGCATTGGCTCAACACGTTGGCCCAGGCCGGCGGGATGAGCCAGATGGAGATCGCGCGCTGGTCCGGCCGCAAGGATGTCCGGCAGAACGCGGCCTATGACCACGTGTCGGGGGCCGAGCTCGCTGGCAAGGTTCGCAAGCTGGTCGAGAACGGCGAGATGAGAGGGCCTCTCGCCGAAGCGCACGAACGCTTGCCTCCGCGCGATCGCGCCTCCTTCCGGCAGACCCAGATTGCGACAGCGCACCTGACCGAGATCGGCCTGTGTCTTCACGACTGGAGCCTGCTGCCCTGCACGAAGCACGGTAGTTGCCCTGACTGCACCGAGCATTGCGTAAAGAAGGGCGATGCGGGCCAGTGCGGTGCGGCCGAACGGCTGCTTGCCGAGACCAACGCCCTGCTGGAAAGCGCGGCCGTCGAAGCAGACGAAAGGACCTACGGCGCGGCGCGCTGGGTGGAGGCTCACCGCCGGACGGCTCGCGGCCTCGAGGCTATCGTCGCCGTGCATCATGACCCCAGCATTCCCAACGGCACGCTGGTTCAGATCGCAAGGCCCTGAGGGGCCGTCGGAGGGGAGTGTTCACCTCCTTGCTGTCTACTTGGTGGCTCCGGGCCGAATCACCGTCGAGCCCAGTCTGGGTGGGGCAGATGGCCGTGAAGGAGAAGGGTAGTCGACGTTCGCCAGCCCGCGCTCCGCGGACGGGCAGCCGGCGGCATCTCGACGAAGCGACCGTGGCGCGGATCCGCGAGGTCATCTTGACCTGGGCGGCTCTTCCGCTCCGCTGGGAGGATATCAGCGGCGCTCAAACAGCTCGGCGTCGGTTCGTGGACCAGGCAGGCGCTGGCGGCGAAGCCCGAGATCGTCGATGCCGTCAAAACCCGTAAGGTCGCCTTGGCCGGCGGCGCGAAGCGGCGCTCCCGTGATCCAGAGGTCGTCATCCTTCGACGACAGGTCGAGGATCTGCAGGAGCGCATGAAGGAACTGGCCGAACGCAACGCCTGGTACGAGGAGCGGCACCTCATCATGCTGCGCAACGCGGCCGTGAAGGGCGTCAGCGAGGCCGAACTCATGAAGGCGCTTCCGCCCATCGACCGGAGCAGGTTTTGACTGCGGCCGCAGGGCAGTCTGGAGCGGCGGCCGGCGCCGAGAATTCTCGCCGCCTTCAGGAGTATCTCGACGCGCTCGCGGCCGAACGTCGCCCGCTTCCGATGCGCAACGGTCGCGTCAACGTCTCGGCCGTGGCGCTGGCCTGCGGCTTCGACCGGCAGGTTCTCTACAAGAACCCGGCGGCGAAGGAAGCGCTGGACCTCGGTCGAAGCGATGGGGCTCGCGCCCGAGAACGCTGAGGAGCCTGACGTAAAGCCGGAAGTCCGCACGCCGGACCGGCGCGAGCGACGCATCCACAAGCTCGAACAAGAGAACGCGGCGCTCCGCGCCGAGGTCGCCGGCCTGCGGGAGCGCCTGCGGCGGGTCGAGCATGTCGAGACGCATATGGTGGAGACGGGACGCTGGGTCTCTTCTCTCCCGTTCCTCGGTGAGACCGGGGAATGACCGTTCCTCGGAGCCGACCTGCGAACAGCAGGCCGCCGCGCGCAGGGGAAGGGAAGGGGGCGCGCCTCGGCGCGCCGCTTGCGCTTGCCCCTTCCCTGGACCGAGCACGGTGGCATGGTGGGCGTGGGTCGGCGGGGCACGTCCCGATGGCCGCTCTGATCCGCCACCTCGCTGAGACGCCAGCCTTCGAAGGTATCGGCTGGGCGAAGGCCGCTCGGCTGGCGGAAGTCTTCGGGCCGGATCTTCCACGGCTCCTCGCCGGCGGCGACCCGAACCCGTTGGCGACGGTGGTGGGAGAGCGGGAGGCCGAGACGCTGGTTCGAGCTTGGGCTGAGGATCTCGCGCGAGGAGACGTCGTGGTCTGGCTCGAGGAGCGCGGCTTCGATCCGCGCCTGGCCGGAAAGGTGATGCGCCTCTGGGGAGCGGAGGCCGCCCAACGCATTCGCAGTCAGCCTTACGCCATGATGGCGCTCGCCTCTTGGCCGACCGTCGACGCCGCCGCGAAGCGCATAGGGACGGCCGAGGACGATCCCGCCCGACTGATCGCCGCCGTCGAGGCTGTGCTCTACGAGCGCCTGCAGAGCCAGCACACGTGGACGAGCGACGCCACCCTCCGAGCCCGCCTGCGGAAGCTTCTCGGCCCTGTAGGAGCTGTTTCTGACGTCTCGCGCGGTCGACCATGCCCGGGACGTTGGGGCCGTCGTGAGCAGCGATGGAGGGTGGCAGCCGGCCGGCGCGGCTATGATGGAGGCCTACGTTGCGTCCCGGCTCCTGACCGCGCTGTCAGAGCCCGTCCAAGGCGACCTGATCGCCCGTGAGGTACCCGAAGAAGAAATCGATCAGTGGCTCGATGGTGCGAGACGTGAGGTCGGGGTCGAGCTGAACGAGGAACAACGCGCCGCGGTCCGCCTGGCGGTCCGGTCTCGGTTCGGCATGGTGCTCGGGGGAGCGGGCGTCGGGAAAACGACAGTCCTGAAGGCCGTCTGCGCGGCGAACGAGGCGTTCGGCAGAGTTGTTCACCAGATGGCCCTGGCTGGCCGTGCAGCGGTCCGGATGCGCGAGGCGACTGGTCGGCCAGCATCGACCATCGCGGCCTTCCTGAAAGCCTGTGAGGCGAAAAAGGTGGCTCTTGGGCCGGAGAGCCTCATCGTCGTCGATGAGAGCTCCATGCTTGACCTGCCGACGCTCTACCGCCTGCTGCGGCACATGCCCGAGGAGAGCCGCTTGCTGTTGGTCGGCGATGAGGCCCAGCTCGGACCCATCGGCTTCGGCCTCACCCTCCACGCGTTCGCCGAAGCTCCTCAGGTTCCCGCCATCCGGCTCAGACGGATCTATCGCCAGGCGGCGACTTCGGGCATCCCGGTCGTAGCGGCCGCGATCCGAGAGGGTCAGTGGCCGACGCTCGAGCATCAGGTCGGTTTGGACGGCGTCGCCCTAGTCAGCACGGACAGCGCCCCGACCGCCGACCACGTCGTCGATGTCGTCGAGCGCCTCGGAGGCTTCGGCCACGACCTTCGCATCCTTACCCCGCTCAGGGCTGGTGATACCGGCTTGGAGGCGCTGAACGGCCTGTTCCATCGCCTTCTTAGTGTGGGAAGGGCCCGGGTTCCCGGTCGCGACCTTGCGCTGGGCGAGCCCGTCATGTTCGGCCGAAACGACTATCGTCGCGACCTGCGCAACGGCAGCCTCGGCGTCGTGGTGCGCATCGACGATGCCGTTGAGGTCGACTTCGACGGCGAGCGCCATGAGTTCGTAGGGTCAGCTCTCGACGACCTGTCGCTCGCCTACGCGGTCACCGTCCACAAGGCGCAAGGATCTCAGTTCCGCAGCGTGGTCGTCCCGGTCACGCGCTCGCGGCTGCTCGATCGGTCCCTGATCTACACCGCGGTCACGCGCGCGACCGATCGGGTCGTGCTCATCGGCGAGGCTGACGTTCTTGCAGAAGCCGTTCGCCAGCCCTCCGCCGCCGGCAGGCGTGAGACCGGCCTCGGAAGGCCTGCGTTCTGGCGGGATCACGCGGTAGCGTGATATGCTCGAAACTGGATCGGCGAGGGCCGCTCCAGCATGTTCGCCAACCACCGTCAGATCGACCAAATGAGCGACAGACGACATTTGTCGCTCATCACGTCCAAGGATTCTTGAAGCTGCTCAACGCCGTAACACACAGTGGCGCTTCTGTACCGCACAGAACCTTTCTGATCTCGAGCCGCCGGAGCGGGTCCGATCCCCGACCTCGGCCCCAGCGTCCGTTGGTCATGGTTTGACGGATGCGCGCGCCATGCTATGGCCGCGCGACGGCGACGCGGGGGCGAAGTGGTGGCGGCACGAGGCGGCTTGATGCGACGGGCGGGGGGCGTTCTCGCCGCCTATCTCGTCGTGTTGCAGGCCGTCTTGGCGGGCGTCGCGCTCGGCGCGGCTCCGGCGGCCGCCGATCCGTTCGGCGTTTTGTGCCGCACGATCGCGGACGAGACGTCGGCCCCGGACGACGGCGGCTCGGACAAGAGCCACAAGGCGCTGCCCGACTGCTGCGTTTCCGGATGCGCGCTCCATGCGGTCGCCGCCGCGCCGCGCGACGTTCAGATCGTTCCGGACGTTCCGCAGGTTCTCGGCGGAACGGAGCGGCTTTGGGCGGACGCGCTCGCGCCGCCTGCGCAAAAACGAACTCCACGAAATCCAAGGGCTCCTCCGCGCGAGGCGTGATCGCGGCCTGCAAGGCCGCGCGTCGTTTCGCCAAGACCTCGCCGGCCGGGCAGGGCGTCGCCCGCCGCCGCGCGGGCCAAGCCCTTTCGCGTGGAGTTTTCCGAAGTGTCCGTTCGTTTCTCGCCGGCGCGCAGCGCCGCGCGTCGCCGCGCCTTGTTTTCCGCCGCCGCCGTCGCGGCCCTGCTCGTCGCCTCCCCCTCACTGGCGCAACCCCCGGAAGGGGACGGCGAGGCTGCGACCCCTCTCGACGAGATCGCGATCGAAGGGCGCGGCGAGGGCGACGCCTCCGCGCCGGCCGCGCGGCTCAAGCGCACGAGCGAGGCCGCGAGCCGCCTCGGCCTCACCGTGCGCGAAACGCCGGCGACCGTCGACGTGCTCACACAGCAGCAGCTGCAGGAGCAGGGCAGCCGCTCGCTGATCGAGGCCTACAACTCCGCGCCGGGCGTCGTCGCCGGCAACCTGCCGGGCGAACCGGCGTCACCGCGATCCGCGGCTTTTCGCGCGGGGCGGTCGGCTATGTGATCGACGGGGTGAGGGCGATCGATCCGCTGATCGCCTCGCGCAACTACGACACCTACAGCTTCGACCGGATCGAGATCCTCAAAGGTCCGGCCCTCCGTGGTCGACGGGGCCGGCGCGCTTGCGGGCACGATCAACCTCGTGACGCGCAAGCCGGAGTTCGACGTCTTCAAGGCCGACGGGCTGCTTTCCTACGGCTCGTTCGACAGCGTGCGCGCAGGAGCGGCCGTCAACGTCGCGCCGAGCGAGAACGTCGCCGCCGCGGCGAGCGTGCTCTACGGACGCTCCGACGGCTATGTGAACGACACCGACAGCGAGAACGTGCAGGTCACCACCGCGATCGCGCTGAAGCCGACCGATCGCCTCAAGATCACGGCGGCGTTCGACTATTTCCACGACGACTTCCGCACCGCCTATTTCGGCACGCCGCTGCTGCCCTCGGACGTCGCGCGCGACCCGAGCGGCGTCGTGACGGGCCGCGGCTTCGTGCTCGACAAGTCGATCTGGAAGAAGAACTTCAACGTCGACGACGGCGTGATGAAGTCCGACGCCGTGTGGGCGCGCGCCGGCGCCGAGTACGAGCTCACCGACGCCTGGACGCTGAAGAACGACTTCGGCTTCTACAGCGCCGACCGGCTGTGGCGGAACTCGGAGGACTACACCTACGTGGCGACCCAGCCGGGCGACGCCAAGCTGCGGCGCGACGCGACGCTGATCTCCCACGACCAGCAGTCCTGGACCAACCGCACGACGGCGAACTTCGACGGCGAGATCGGCGGCATGCGCAACCGCTTCACGACGGGCGTCGAATACATGCGCACCGAGTTCGGCTCGAGGCGCCGGTTCGGGACCGTCGACTTCGTCGATCCGTTCGACTTCGACCGGGGAGACTTTCCCGACACCGCGGGCTTCGCCACCCGGCAGAACTTCGACAGCACGGTCGACAACACCGCCGTTTTCGTCGAGAACGCGCTCAACCTCACGCCCGAATGGATCGTGGTCGGCGGCGTCCGGCAGGACTGGATCGACCTCGACCGCAAGGTCGACGACCTCAACGACCCGACGCTGTCGGACCGTTTCGGCAACAAGTTCAAGGCGACGTCCTGGCGCATCGGCACGGTCTACGACCTCACGCCGCAAGTCAGCCTGTTCGGCCAGTACACGACCGCGATCACCCCGGTCAGCTCGCTCCTGCTGTCGAGCTCGGCGCGCGCCGCCTTCGACCTGACGAAGGGCCGGTCGGTCGAGGGCGGCGTCAAGACGCTTCTTTGGGACGAGCGGATCGCCGCGACGGCGTCGATCTACCAGATCGAGCAGGACAACATCCTGACGCGCGATCCGGTCACGCCGGCACTCACCGTCCAGGGCGGCAGCCAGCGCTCGCGCGGCGTCGAGCTCGACGTCTCGATGGCGATGACGAGCCAGTGGAAGGTCAACGCCAACGCGGCCTTCCTCAAGGCGGAGTTCACGAAGCTTTCGGAAGGCGGCGTCAGCCTCAAGGGCAACCGGCCGCTCAACGTTCCGGAGCGGACGATCAATCTCTGGACCACTTATCGGCTGGCCGAGGCGCCGATCACTTTCGGGGCCGGCCTTCGCCATGTCGGAAGCTTCTACACCGACAACGCCAACACGATCCGCGTCGCCGGCCGCACGCTGTTCGACGCGTCAATCGCGGTCGACGTGCCGGCGGGCGGCGTCGTCACGCTCCGGGGCCGGAACCTCACCAACAAGCTCTACGCCGAGTGGTCGGGCTATTCCTCGACCCAGGTCTATGTCGGCGCGCCGCGCAGCTTCGACCTGACCTACAGCGTGAAGTTCTGAGAGGGGAGGCGGCGATGGGCTTTTTCCAGAACCCGGCGCTCTACCGCGCGGTCTGGCGCTGGCATTTCTACGCCGGGCTGATCGTCGCCCCGTTCCTGCTGATCCTCAGCGTGACGGGGGCGATCTATCTCTTCAACGACGAGATCAACGACGCGCTCCATGCGGACAAGCGCATCGTCGCGCCGCATGAGACGACGCTGCCGCTGGGCCGCCTCGTCGCCGCGGCCGCGGCGAGCGTCCCGGGCGGCGAGGCCACCCGGATCGACACCTGGGCGGGCGCCGACCGGAGCGCGCAGGTCTACGTCAAGGACGGGCAGGGCGGAGAACGCCGCGTCTTCGTCGATCCGGGGACCGGCGCCGTGCTCGGCTCCTACGTTTACGACCGGACGCTGGTGGGCTTCGCGGACCGCTTCCATGGCTCGTCGCTGCTCGGCGGCCACGCCATCGTCGAGCTCGCGGCCTGCTGGGGCGTCGTGCTCATCGTGACGGGGCTCTATCTCTGGTGGCCCCGGGGAGCGCGGCGTTTCGCCGACGCTCTCGTCCCGAAACTCCGGGGGACCGGCCGGCCGTTCTGGAAGAGCCTTCACGCCGCGATCGGCGTCTGGACGGCGGCCGTCCTGCTGTTCCTCATCCTGACCGGACTGCCATGGGCGAATGTGTGGGGAACGCTCCTGCGCGCCGGGACCGAGGCCGCAGGGATCGGCTACCCGGTCAGCCACCGCAACCACGGCGCCGTGCCGGCCTCGGCCGAGACGATGAAGCAGGCGACCGGAGAGGCGCCCTGGACGCTCGAGACCGCGCCGATGCCGGCCTCGCGGGAGCAGGCCGGGGACGAGCATGCCGGCCATCATGGCGGCCACATGAGCGCCCCCGCGGACGCCGCCGCCGCGCCGATCGGCGTCGACCGCGCGGGCGAGATCCTCGCCGCGGCCGGCATGGCGCATCCCTACCGGCTCTCGCTGCCGAAGGGGGCGGCCGGGGTCTACTCGGCTTATGTCTATCCCGATCGCCCGCAGGGGCAGCGGACGATCCAGATCGACCAGTACTCGGGCGCGATCCTGAACGACGTCGGCTTCGCCGACTACGGCGTGGCCGCCAAGGCGGTGGAGCTCGGCGTCCAGCTCCACATGGGCAACTATTTCGGCCGCGCGAACCAGTTCGTGATGCTGCTCGCCTGCGTCGGGACCGCGGCGCTGTCGATCACCGGGCCGATCATGTGGTGGCGCAGACGACCGAAAGGCCAGCTCGCCGCGCCGCGGACGCTCGAGCCGACGCGGCTGCGCACGGTGGCGACGATCACGCTCGTCATCGGGATCCTGTTCCCGCTCGCTGGACTTTCGCTCGTCGCCGCGCTTGGCGTCGACCGGCTGATGGCGCGCCGAGGCGCCGGCGGCTGACTTCGCCGTTAAGCATTTCGAAAAAAAACACTCACGGGTTGTGGATGCGTCTGGCGCTCGCCTCATCAGGCGGTAGTCTGATCCCTAACAAACTGGGGGCGGGGCGATGCCGAAATCTGCTGCGATCGCGAGATTGACGTCGGCGGCGAGGACGGCCGGCGAAAAGGCGGGCTTCGCCGCTCTCGTGATCGCGATCGTCGTCGCGCCTTCGGCCATCGCTTCCGCTCTGGTCGCCGCCGACGTCGTCTGGGAACTGGTTGTCGCAGCCTCGAACGCCGTCACCGCGACGCTCTATGCGACGCCGGTGGTGCGCGACAGCCCCGGCCAGACCGCGGACGCGCTCAGGTTCCTGTTCGGCGCGATCCTGGCCGCCGCAGCCCCCTCGGTCTCGATCGGGGCGTTCGAGCGCGCATGGGGCGCGAAGGCGCTCGCGGCGCTGCTGTTCTATCCGCTCTGGCTCATGGTGATCCTCGCGCCCGCGATGGTCGTGCGCCAGTTCGCGTCCGAGATCGACGCCGCCCGGCTTGGTTCGCATGTCTCGATCGACTTCCTCGTGACGTTTTCGGCCTGCGCGGCCTCGATCGCCCTCTGCTTCTCCCTGTGGGCCCGCACCCGCCCCTTGGGTCTCGCGCGGTCGAGACGCGCCGTCGTCAGGGTTTGAATCCCATCGCGCCTCGAAGCCGGGCGTTCGCGCGCCAGATAGGCGCGTCCGGACGACGGAATTCTGTGGGAGTAGACCGATCATGAAGGCGATGACGCTCGGAAGCCCGGCGGGGCTCGACACGCTGGCTCTGGTCGACAAGGACGAGCCGGGCGGGCCGGGTCCCGGCGAGATCCGGGTGCGGCTGAAGGCGAGCTCGCTCAACTTTCATGACTACGCGGTGGCGACCGGCATGCTGCCGTCGCAGGCCGGCCGGGTGCTGATGTCGGACGGTGCGGGGGTGGTCGAGGAGGTCGGCGCCGGCGTCGACGAGTTCGCCGCCGGCGACCATGTCGTCTCGACCTTCTTCCCGACCTGGATCGACGGCCGCACCGACATCTCGGACTTCTCGCTCACGCCGGGCGACGGCGTCGACGGCTACGCCTGCGAGATGGTCACCGCGCCCGCGACCTCGTTCACGCGCGCGCCGAAGGGCTGGACGCACGCCGAAGCCGCGACGCTCACCTGCGCCGGACTGACCGCCTGGCGCGCCCTCGTCGTGAACGGCGGGCTGAAGGCCGGCGACGTCGTCCTGACCATGGGAACCGGCGGCGTCTCGATCTTCGCGCTGCAGATCGCCAAGGCGATGGGCGCCACCGTGATCGCGACCTCGTCGTCGGACGAGAAGATGGAGCGCCTGAAGAGCCTCGGCGCGGACCACGTGATCAACTACCGGTCGACCGAGAATTGGGGCGAGGCGGCCCACGGTCTCGCTTACGGGCGCGGCGTCGACCATGTGGTCGAGATCGGCGGTCCGGGAACGCTCGCCCAGTCCTTCGCCGCCGCGCGCGTCGGCGGCCATGTCTCGCTGATCGGCATCTTCACCGGGCTTTCAGGCGAGGTGCCGACGTTCGCCCTCATGGCCAAGCAGGCGCGGCTCCAGGGCATGATCGTCGGTTCGCGCCGGCATCAGCAGGACATGGTCGAAGCCATGGAGGCGACCGGGCTGAAGCCGGTGATCGACCGCAGCTTCGGCCTCGACGCGTTGGGCGAGGCCTTCCGGCATCAAGAGTCGAACCGGCATTTCGGCAAGATCTGTCTGGAGTTCTGATCTTTTAGGTCCGCCTATCGGCGCTGCTGTAGCGGTGGACTGCGTGCTTCGAGACGCCGACAAGGGTCGGCTCCTCAGCATGAGGACCGTCTTTGGATCGCCGCCATCGTTCATGCTGAGGAGGCCTGCAGGGCCGTCTCGAAGCACGCAGTTCCTCTCGGCCTGTCCTTATTTGGCCGCAGGCTTCAGCCGCCGGACATGTTCCGGCGCATAAAGCGCGCTCGACGTCTCGCCGAGGCCGTCGAGCGCGCGGCCGACGATGACGAGCGCCGTGCGCTCGATCCCCAACGGCGCGGCCTTCTCGACGATGTCGGCGAGCGTTCCCCGCACGATCGCCTCGTCGGGCCATGTCGCGCGGGCGACGAGCGCGACGGGACAGTCGGCGCCGTAAAGCGGCGCAAGCTCATCGGCGATGCGTGCGAGCTGCTTTGCGGCGAGGTGGAGCACGAGCGTGCCGCGCGCCGCCGCCACCGCCTGAAGCGTTTCCGCCTCGGGCATTCTGGAGGCGCGGCCGGACAAGCGGCTGAGCGTGATCGTCTGGGCGATCTCCGGAACCGTGAGCTCGACGCCGAGCCGCGCGCCGCCGCCGCGAAGGCCGGCACGCCGGGCACGATCTCGTACGGAATGCCGCGCGCCTTCAACGCGGCGAACTGTTCGGCCGTCGCGCCGTAGATCGACGGATCGCCGGAATGCACGCGCGCGACGTCGAGTCCGCCGGCGTCCGCCGCCTCGAACTCCGCCACGATGTCGTCGAGCGACAGCGCCGCCGTGTCGACGACGCGCGCGTCCTTCGGCGCATGCGCCACGACGGCTGCGGGCACGAGGGAGCCTGCGTAGAGACAGACGGGGCATCGGGCGATAAGGTCGCGCCCGCGGACCGTGATCAGGTCGGGATCGCCCGGCCCTGCGCCGATGAAATAGACCGTCACGGCTTCACGACGGCGTATTGCGTGACGGGCATCGCAGGGCGCCAACCGGTCATCCGGCCGACCGCGTCCGCGTAGGTCGCCTGGAGGCGCACGAGATCGCCGCCATAGGCCGCGCGGGCGGCCGTCAGCCTCGCCTCGGTCTCGAGCGTCACGGCGTTGGCGACGAGGCGTCCGCCGGGCTTGAGCGCAGCCCAGCAGATCTCGACGACGCGCTCGCCCGTGGCGCCGCCGCCAAGGAAGATCGCGTCGGGGCGCGGCAGGCCCGCCAGTCCCTCAGGCGCCGCTTGCTCGCGCACGTCGAGCGCCGGAACGCCGAGCCGCCGCGCGTTCCGTCGCGCCCGTTCCGCGCGGTCGGCGCGCGGCTCGAGCGCGATCGCATGAGCGTCCGGCTCGGCGCGCAGCCATTCGATCCCGATCGAACCGGAGCCCGCTCCGACGTCCCAGAGCAGGGCGCCGGGGCGGGCGCAAGGCGCGCGAGCGTGACGGCCCGGATCTCGCGGCGCGTGATCTGGCCGTCGTTCTCGAACGCGTCGTCCGGCAGGCCCGGAATGCGGGGAAGACGGGATGCGCCGGGCCCCGCCACGATCTCGATCGCCACGACGTTGAGCGCGTCGAAGCGATGATCGTCCATCTCGGCGGCCGCGCAGGACAGCGCGCGCTGGGCCGGCGCGCCGAGGCGCTCCAGCACCGTCATGCGGCTGCGTCCGAACCCGAGCGAAACGAGAAGCCGTGCGGCCTCGGCCGGCGTGCCTCCGCCGGCCGAGAGCAGGACGACGCGCGCGCCGTCGAACAGTTCGAGCGCAAGCGCTTCGAGCGGCCGTCCGCAAGCGGAGACCAGCCGGGTCTCCTGAACCGGCCACAGCATCGCGGCGCAGGCGAGCTGAAACGAGGAGACCGTCGGAAGAACCGCGACCTCTTCGCGCGCGATCCGGGCGAGCAGGGTCGCGGCGACGCCGTAGAGCAGGGGATCGCCGCTCGCCAGCACGACGACGCGACGACCACGCCATTCCGCGATCGTCTCGACGAAGGGCAGCATGGGAGAGGGCCAGGCGTGGCGCTCGGCGTGGGGCGCGGCGTCCGCCGGCACGAGCGAAAGATGCCGCGCGCCGCCCACGAGGGCCTCGGCCCGTTCCAAGGCTGCGCGCGCGTCCTCGCCAAGCCCGCCGAAACCATCCTCGCCGATCCCGACGACGGTCAGCCAGCGCGGGTCGGGCAGGGGGCGGAGGCTTGTGCGGGCACGCGGAAGATCCGGAAGCGTCTGTAGTCGAACTTCGCTTATCGGCGGGCGCACGGCCAAGAGCAAGACGGCTTCCGGATCAGGCGACGCCCGGATCTCCGATCAGCGCCTTGGCCTGCTCGAGCGCCTCCTCCACGGTCTCGACCACGAGGCCGGCGGGCGGCGGCGGGCGATCGACGAGCACCACGGGCACGCCGCGTTCCCGCGCCGCGTCGAGCTTGGCGACCGCGCCCTTGCCGCCGCTGTTCGCCGTCACCAGCACGCCGAAGCCGTGCTCCTCGAACAGCGCGTGCTCGTTGGCGAGCGAGAACGGGCCGCGGTCGTTGACCACGATCGCGTTCGGATGGTCGAAGGGCGGCTCCGGAGGCTCGACGGTCCGGATGACGAAGCGCAGGTCGCGGCGTTTCGCGAACGGCGCGATCTTCATGCGCCCAACGGTGAGGAAGCAGGGGCCGTCCGTGCGCGGGGTCAGCTGCGCCGCGGCTTCGACGTCCGACGCGAAACGCCAGTCGTCGCCTTCGCGCGGCCGCCACGCGGGGCGGACGACATGGACGAGGCGCGCGCCGACCGCGTGACAGGCCTTGGCGGCGTTGTCCTTGATCCGCGCCGCGAAGGGATGCGTGGCGTCCACCACCAGGGCGAAGTCCTCGACCGCGAGATAGGCGCTGAGGCCGGTGACGCCGCCGAAGCCGCCGACCCGCCAGAGGCCTGCGGGCGTACGCCGCGTCTCGGTGCGGCCGGCGAAGGACGTCACCACCTCGTAGCCGCTCGCGGTGAACCGCTCGGCGGCCTCGAAGCCGTCCGACGAGCCGCCGAGAATGAGAACCCGCGGAGCGGCTTCCCCCTCGAACGTGGGATTGTGCGGCGCCGCGAGAGGGGTCATGGTCCGCCGCATGTCGCCGATGCTGCCGCATGCCGAATGTCCTTCGACGCCGCTCGTGTTGCCGCCGGCGCTGGCGCGCGCAATGCCGCCGTTTCTTCCCGGAACCGTCTGGCTCGTGGGGGCCGGTCCGGGCGATCCCGGCCTCGTCACGCTGCAGGCGGCGTGGGCGCTCGCCCAGGCCGACGCGGTCTACTTCGATGCGCTCGTGAATGAGGAGGTTTTGAGGCTCGCGCGGGACGATTGCGAACGGGTGTTCGTCGGAAAGAGGGCCGGCTGCCCGTCGCCGAAGCAGTCCGAGATCACCGCCCTTCTGATCTCGTCCGCGCGCGCTGGCAAGCGAGTCGTGCGGCTGAAAGGCGGCGACCCTTACGTGTTCGGCCGCGGCGCCGAGGAGGCGCAGGGGCTGGTGGCGGCCGGGACGCGCTTCCGCGCCTCTCCGGGCGTGACGGCGGGCGTCGGAGGCCTCGCGGCCGCCGGCATCCCGGTCACCCATCGCGACGTCAATCAGTCAGTGACTTTTTTGACCGCGCACGACGCGAAGGGCGCGCTGTCGGAGCGGCTGGACTGGACCGCGCTGTCGGCCGGGGCGCCCGTTCTCGTCGTCTATATGGGCTTCCGGCTAATGCGCGTGATCGCCCGAAAACTGCTGGAGGCGGGGCGCCCGGAAGCCGAGCCTGTCGCGGTGGTGGCCAACGCCACGACGCCGCGCCAGCAGGTCGTTCTCACGACGCTTGCTCGCCTTGCGGCGGGCGAGGATGTCGCAGGCGTCGAGCCGCCGGCGATCGTGGTGGTGGGCGGCGTGGTGGCGCTCGCGCCGGTGCTCGGCATGGCGGCCGCGCATGCGGACGCGGCGATCGCGGACGCCGTACGGTGACGCCGAGCTTCGTGGTCGCCGCGCCGTCGAGCGGCTCCGGCAAGACGATCCTGACCCTTGGCCTGCTTGGCGCCTTCCGGCGGGCCGGCCTCGCCGTCGCTTCCGCCAAGATCGGTCCGGATTACATCGACCCTCGCTTCCACGAGGCGGCGACAGGCCGCCCGTCTCCGAACCTCGACGGCTGGTCTATGCGGCGGGACCGGCTGCTCAGCCTTGCGCATGAAGCGGGGCAGGGCGCTGACGTCATGGTCGTCGAGGGGGTCATGGGCCTCTTCGACCGCGCCGCGGAACGCGGCGTCGACGGCTATGGGGGCGCGGCCGAGGTCGCGAAGACGCTCGGCCTGCCGGTCGTGCTCGTGATCGACGTCGGCGGCATGGCGCAGTCCGCCGGCGCGGTGGCGGCCGGGTTCCGGGCCTTCGATCCGGATGTCGAGATCGCCGGCGTCATTCTCAACCGGGTTGCGAGCGCCCGGCACGCGGCTCTGTCGCAGGACGGCTGCGCGGCCGCGGGTTTCAGAGTGTTCGGCGCCGTGCCGCGGACTGCGGGCCTCGCGACGCCCTCGCGGCACCTCGGTCTCGTGCAGGCGGAGGAGATCGAGGGTCTCGCCTCGATCCTGGACGCGGCCGCGGGTCTCGTCGCCGACCATGTCGACCTTCCGGCGCTTCGGGACGCCGCCCGGCCGCTCGCGGCTCCGCCGGCCGCGGCGCCGGGGCCGCCCGCTCGACCGCTCGGGAGCAGGATCGCGCTCGCCTGCGACGTCGCGTTCCGCTTCGCCTATCCGCATCTTCTGGACGGCTGGCGGCGGGCTGGCGCCGAGATCATGCCGTTCTCGCCGCTCGACGACGAAGCGCCGCCGGTCGGAGCCGACGCCGTGTTCCTGCCGGGCGGCTACCCGGAGCTGCATGCCGGGCGGCTCGCGGCGGCGGCCGCTTCAGGGACGGCATGCGCGCCGCGGCCGCGAACGGCGTCGCGATCTATGGCGAGTGCGGCGGCTACATGACGCTCGGCGAGGCCATCATCGACGCCGACGGCGTCCGCCACGAGGGCCTCGGCCTGCTTGCGCTCGAAACGTCCTTCTCCAGCCGGCATCTTCATCTCGGCTATCGTCGCGCCCGCCTCGCCGCCGGCGGCCCGCTCGGCCCATCCGGGACGGACGTGCGGGCCCACGAGTTCCACTACGCCACCATCCTGCGCGAAGAGGCGAGGAGCCGCTCTTCAGGCTACAGGACGGCGGCCGCGCGGGCCTGCGCCGCGCAAACGTCTCAGGATCCTTCCTGCACGTCCTCGACTGCGACTGAGATGTCTTCGACGAGTGCATGCTCGGCGCCGGGCGGCGGCACCCGCGCGACCGTGTTCTTGCGGATCTTTTCGGGCCGCGTCCGCCAGGGCGGAATTCCGTCCGGCGCGTCCGCATGAGCGAGGGCGAAGCGGGCGAGATCCTCCGCGTCTTCGGGAACGAGGCCGCCGACCACGTAGGAGAATTTGCCGGGGGCCGCCACCGAGGCGGCGCAGGAGCGCCCGCAGGCCGACAGGCATGCGATCGCCCGGACCTCGACGACGCTGTCGGGACCTGCAAGCCGCTCGACCGCCGCGACCGTCGCGCGTCCGAGCCGCGCTCCGGGCGGCTCCGCAGCGACGTCGCCCTCCGGTTTGCAGGTCCGGCAGACGGCGACCACCGTGATACCGCGGCTGGCGGAAGCCGCGCTCACGCCCGATCGCTCCCCGCGCGGCCCGGCAGTGGCGTCTTCGCCGCGGGCCGCAAGACCTCAGCAGCGTTGACGCGGCCGCAAATCTGCTCAATTTTTTGGCGTGGGGACAGGCAGGAGCGTTCATGAGGCATGGCGGCGATCTCGCTGCGGCGGAGGCCGCTTTCGGCCAGCCGCGGCAGGGTTGGCTTGATCTGTCGACCGGCGTCAATCCCCATCCCTATCCGCTCAGGCCCTTTCCGCCCGAGGCGCTGACCAGGCTTCCCGACCCGAAGACCTCAAGGAACTCCTGTCCGTGGCCCGGCGCGCCTATGGCTGGCGCCCGGATACGCCCGTCGTCGCCGGGCCCGGCGCGCAGGCGATGATCCAGCTGCTGCCGTACCTGCGCACGCGCGGGCCAGTGCTCGTCGTCGGGCGCACCTATGCCGAGCACGCCTATTCCTGGGCGCGGGCCGGCCACAAGGTGAAAGAGGCCTGGTCGCTGACGCATGCGAGCGAGGCCGACGTCGTCGTCGTCGTGAACCCCGACAATCCCACGGGCCGCACCTTCGAGCCGGACGTATTGGCCGGTCTTGCGACCCAGCTCGCGCGCCGCGGCGGCCTGTTGGTGGTCGACGAGTCCTTCGCGGATGTGAGCCAGGAGACAGCGCTCGGCTCCAAGGTGGCGTCCAAGGGCGTGGTGGTGCTGCGGTCGTTCGGGAAGTTCTATGGGCTCGCCGGCCTTCGCCTTGGCTTCGCGGCGGGCGACGAAGAGATGATCTCGGAGCTTGCCGCCGAACTCGGGCCGTGGCCGGTCTCCGGCCCTGCGCTCCATGCCGGCAGGGCCGCGCTTGCCGACGACGCCTGGGCGGCCGAGATGCGCCTCCAGCTCGCTGTCGACGCGCTCCGGCTCGAGAGCCTGCTGCAGAGCGCGGGCTTCAGTCAGGTGCGGGGCTGCGATCTGTTCCGCATGGTTCGACATCCGCGCGCGTCCGAGATCCACCGCAGTCTGGCGCGCGACGGGGTGTGGACGCGCGCCTTCGAAGAGCGGCCCGACCATCTGCGCTTCGGACTGCCCGGCGGGCCGGACGCCTTCGCGCGGCTCGACCGCGCGCTCGAGACCGCTAAAGACGGCGGCCTGACGAGCAAAGCCGGATTTGGACGCCTTGGACATCGCGCACACCGCGGCGATCGCGCTTGTCGCGCTCGCCCTCGACGCCGTGATCGGCGACCCGGACCGGCTCTGGAGGCGCGTCGCGCATCCGGTGGCGGTGATGGGGGCGGGCGTCGCGTTGCTCGACCGCCGCCTCAACCGGCTGGAGCTCGACGAGGCGGTGCGGCGCAGGCGGGGCGTCGCCGCCGTGTTCGCGCTCGTGCTCGGCCGGTCGGCTTCGCCTTGTCCTTGCCGCTTGGCGGTCTGCCGTACGGCTACCTGCTCGAGGGCGTTCTCGCCTCGATGCTGGTGGCGCAGAAGAGCCTCTATCTGCATGTCCGCGCCGTCCGCGACGCCTTTGCTGCGGGGGGCATCGGCGCGGCGCGGCACGCGGTCTCGATGATCGTCGGTCGCGATCCCTCGAAGCTCGACGAGGCGGGCGTGTCGCGCGCCGCGATCGAGTCGGCGGCGGAGAATTTTTCGGACGCCGTCGTCGCGCCGGTCTTCTGGCTCGTGCTCTTCGGGCTGCCCGGACTGTTCGCCTACAAGGCGATCAACACCGCTGACAGCATGATCGGGCACAAGACCGAGCGCCACCGCGCCTTCGGCTGGGCGGCGGCGCGGCTCGACGACTTGGTCAACCTGCCGGCTTCGAGGCTGTCGGGCGCGATCGTGGCGATCGCAGCGGCCCTGACGGGGCGTTCCGCCGGCGCCGCCTTTCGAGCGATGCGCGAGGACGCCGGCCGCCACGCTTCGCCCAACGCGGGCTGGCCGGAGTCAGCCTTCGGCGGAGCGCTCGGTCTCGCGCTCGGCGGCCCGCGGATCTATTCGGGCGTGGCCGTCGACGATCCGTGGATGAACCGTCGGGGCAGGCAGGACGCGCGCCCCGAAGACATCGGCGCGGCGCTGAGACTGTTCCGGTCGGCCTGCGCCGCGCATGCCGGGGCGGTTCTCGCCGTGTTCGGGGTCGCGACGCTTATGGGCTAGCCGCGACTGCGCGCGATCGCGAGGATCGCGTCGACGTCGAGATGCGTTTCGAGATGCGCCGCGAGCGCGTCGAGCGTCGCCTCGATGGTCGCCTCATAGGCGAGCGCGGAGCCGGGTAGGCCGAGCGCCTTGAGATAGGCGCGGCGGAACCCGTCGGCCGCGAAGACGCCGTGAAGGTAGGCGCCGGCGACGAGCCCGTTCGGAGACGCCGCGCCTTCGGGCCGGCCCTCGACCTCGAACGGCGCGCGGGCCGTGTCCGGACCCGCGGTGCGCCCCATGTGGATCTCGTAGGCCTCGACCGCTTCTCCGCTCGGCATATGGCGGCCGGTCACGCGGGCAAGACGCTTTTCGCCGCCCAGCACGGTGTCGACCTCGAGGAGTCCGAGGCCCTCGACCGAACGGGGAGGGCCCTCGACGCCGTCCGGGTCCGCGATCGTGCGGCCGAGCATCTGGTATCCGCCGCAGAGGCCCAGAACCCGGCCGCCGCGACGGACATGCGCATGGATGTCGTGGTCCCAGCCGAAGCGCCTGAGCGCATCGAGGTCGTCGATCGTGGCTTTCGACCCCGGCAACAGCACGAGATCCGCGTCGACCGGCAGCGGCGCTCCGCCTTCGACGAGCTCCAGCGAGACGCCGATCTCCAGCCGCAGCGGATCAAGGTCGTCGAAGTTCGAGATGCGGGGCAGGACAGGCGTGACGATCCGGATCTCGCCGCGCGCCGGCCGAGCGCGCCCCACGAGATTGACGGAATCTTCCGCTGGAAGTTTGCCGGCTTCCGGAAACCACGGCGCGACGCCAAGCGAGGGCCATCCGGTTCGCTCCGCAATCGTTGTAAGCCCGCCGGCGAACATCGCGGGATCGCCGCGGAAGCGGTTGATCAGAAAGCCTCGAATCAGAGCGCGATCGTCCGGCGGCAGCAACGCCGAGGTTCCGACGAGAGAGGCGATGACGCCGCCCCGGTCGATGTCGCCGATGAGGACGACCGGAACATTAGCCGACTGTGCGAATCCCATGTTGGCGATGTCGTTCTGGCGGAGATTGACCTCCGCGGCGCTCCCCGCGCCCTCGACCAGAACGAGATCGGCGTCGGCCGCCAGCCGCTCGAAGCTCTCGATGACAGGCGCCATCAGGCTTGGCTTCAGCCCGGAATAGGCCGCTCCACGATAGCTGCCGACGCGCCGGCCCTGCACGACGACCTGGCTGCCGGTTTCGCTCTCTGGCTTCAGGAGCACCGGGTTCATGTCGACGACCGGTTCGCGGAAAGCCGCGCGCGCCTGCAACGCCTGGGCGCGGCCGATCTCTCCGCCGTCCAGGGTCACGGCCGCGTTGTTCGACATGTTCTGCGGCTTGAACGGCGCGACCTTCAGGCCACGGCGCGCGAACAGCCTGCACAGCCCGGCGACGATCAGCGACTTGCCGACGTTCGAGCCGGTGCCCTGGAACATGATCGCGGGGGTGGGGGACATTCGCGTCATCCCGGACGGCCGCAGGCCGAGCAGGGATCGTCCTCAAGCGGGGATGCGGCGAAAAACTGCGTGCTTCGAGACGCGGCCTGACGGCCGCTCCTCAGCATGAGGAGGGTTGGGAGCATGAAGAACCTCAAACCTCCCTCATGCTGAGGAGCGAGCCCTTTGGCTCGCGTCTCGAAGCACGCAGTTCGTTTGTAAAAGCGGTCGTCGCGCATCCGGGTCCCGGCGCAAGGCCCGAACGCAGGCGGCGCGTCAAAACTCGATTCCCGCCTGCGCCTTCACGCCGTCGCGGAACGGGTGCTTCACCTGGGTCATCTCGGTGACGAGGTCGGCGATCTCGATCAGTTCGTCCTTGGCGTTGCGGCCCGTCGCCACGACGTGGCAATCGGCCGGCCGGCTCCTGATGGCCTCGAGAACCTCGTCGAGCGCCAGATAATCGTAGCGCAGCACGATGTTGAGTTCGTCGAGGATCACGAGCCGGACGTCCGGATCGGCGATGAATTTCTTCGACATTTCCCACGCCTCGCGCGCGGCGCGGACGTCCCGCTCGCGGTCCTGCGTCTCCCAGGTGAAGCCTTCGCCCATGGCGTGTATCTCCACCTGTTGCGGGAACTGGCGCAGGAGATCGCGTTCGCCGCTCTCCCAAGGGCCCTTCACGAACTGAACGACGCCGACCTTCATGCCATGCGCGATCGCGCGCATCGCCATGCCGAAGGCGGCGGTCGACTTGCCCTTGCCCTTGCCCGTGTGAACGATGAGGAGACCTTTCTCCGTCTGGCGCTCGGCCACGATCTTGTCCTGGTGGGCCTTGCGCGCCTTCATCTTCTCGGCGTGGCGTTCGGCGTCGATAGTCATCGGGCGGCTCCTTCTGCAAGCGTCGAAAGATGGTGGTGGGCGCTGTTGCGGCGCGGGCGCCAGAAGCCGCGGCGCTCGGCCTCGAGGAAGGCCGCCGCCATTTCGGTCAGCGCCGCGGGATTGGCGTCCGCGATGAAGCCGCGCGTCTCGTCGTCGCCGAGATAGGCGTCGTACAGGGCCTCGAACTGGTGAGAGCCGGTCGCGTCTGTGGTCGCGGCGAAACCCATGAGGTTGCGCACCGTCGCGAGCATCTCGGCCGCGCCCTTGTGGCCGTGTTCGCGCATCGCCGCGATCCATTTTGGGCTCGCGGCGCGCCCGCGCATCACAAGGGCGATCTCCTTGCCGAGCGTCCGCGCCTTGGGAGACTCGGGACGCGACGTGTCGAGGTGATAGACGGCCGGCGCCTCGCCTTTCAGCCGCTCGATCGCGGCCGAAAGGCCCCCGGCGAACTCGTGAAAATCATCCGAGTCCAACAGATCGAATTCCCGCGCGTCCTGCGCCTGCACGACGCCGTCGACGCTGCTGGCCATGGCCTCGAGCGCGCCGCGGGCGGGAGCGCCGTCGTGGCCTTGGGCGTATGCGAACCCGCTCGAGGCGAGATAGGCCTCGGCGAGGTCCTGGCGCTTGTCCCAAGCCGACCCGTTCAACAGCGGCGCGAGGCCGGTTCCATAGGCGCCGGGCGCCGAGCCGAAGATCGCGCGCGCGTCGCGGCCCGCTTCCGTTTCTGAGAGGACGCGCGCGCGAATGGGGTTGGCCTTGTCGTCTTCATCGAGCGCGGCCACGAGCCCGTAGGCTTCGTCCAACAGGTCGATCTGGAACGGAAAAGCGTCGCGGAAGAAACGGAGATGCGGAACAGCACGTCGACGCGGGGGCGTTTGAGCTCGGAGAGCGCGATCGGCGCGAGGCCGACCACGCGCGAGGATCCCGGCTCCCATTGCGGCTCGACGCCGAGAAGGGCGAGCGCCTGCGCGACGTCGTCGCCGCCGGTGCGCATGTTGGCGGTGCCCCAGGCCGAGATCGCGAGCCGCCGCGGCCATTCGCCGTGGTCCTGGAAATGGCGGCGGCAGACCGTGTCAGCCGCAAGCCGCCCCAGCCGCCAGGCGGCTTCGGTCGGGGCCGAGCGCGGATCGAGCGCGAAGAAGTTGCGCCCGGTCGGCAGGGCGTCGAGCCGAGCGCGGGTCGGCGCGCCGGAGGGTCCGGGCGCGACGAAGCGTCCGTCGAGGGCGGTGATGAGGCCGGCGATCTCCGCCGCGCCCGAGGCGTCGACGCGCGGGGCCACCACAGAGGCGACCTCGCGAAGGACGGCGGCAGCGCGGGGGAAGGGCTCAACTCCCTTGCCTGGGACAGGGGAGAGAAGGGTGAGGTGGGTCTCAGAGAGAGGTTCGTCATGCCCCGGCTCGTCCGGGGCATTGACCTCTGGCGCAGGCGCGGACGACCCAATCGCGCGTGGGAGCCGCTCCTTGGATCCTCCGGACAAACCGGGGGATGACGACGGAGACAGGGACGCCTCTTCCACCAGCAGCAGCGCCAACATTTCCAGCCGTTCGACCGTATCGCCGACCGTGCGCCACGGCGCGTCGGACACCTCTGCGAGCGCGTCCGATCTCGCTCCCTCCCACGCCGCCGCAAACTCCGGCGCAAGCGGATCGAAGCCGTCGAGCCCGAGATCCGCCGCGAGCGCCCGTGTCAGCGACGCGTCCCCCGGTCGAGAGCCGCGCGGGCTCCGCACCAGCGCCACAAGCAGTTCGGCGCGCGTCGTGCCCAGAGGAGAGCGGCCGAACACATGCAGTCCGTTGCGGACCTGAAGCTCCTTCACCTCGCACAGAAACGCGTCGAGCTTCGTCAGGGCGTCGTCGGGATCGTCGGCGATCGAAAAGCCGCAGTCGCGGTCGAGCCCGAGATCGGCGGCGCGGACAAGGATCTCCTTGGCGAGCGTCTTCGCCCGGCGCGGGTCGAGCCCTTCGGCTTCCGCGTATTCGTCCACCAGCGTCTCGATCTCGCGCAACGCGGCGGATCCTTCGGCGCGAGCGAGCGGCGGGGTCAGATGATCGACGATGACCGCCGAGGCTCGCCGTTTGGCCGCGGCGCCCTCGCCGGGGTCGTTGACGATGAACGGATAGACGTGGGGCAGGGGGCCGAGCGCGATCTCCGGAAAGCACTCGGCTGAAAGCGCGAGCGCCTTTCCGGGGAGCCATTCGAGATTTCCGTGCTTTCCGACATGCACGACGGCCTGAGCGCCGAAGTTCTGGCGCAGCCAGACATAGAAGGCGAGGTGGCCGTGGGGCGGCGGCAGGTCGGGGTCGTGATGCGCGGCCTTGGGATCGAGGTCGAAGCCGCGGCCGGGCTGGACGCCGAGAACGAGGTTTCCGTAGCGTCGAAGCGCGAGACGGAAGCTTTGCGAAGCGGCGTCGAAGCTCGGGTCGCTCTCGGGCGCGCCCCAGCGGGCGGCGATCTTTTCGCGGGCGACGAAGGGGATGCTGGCGAGGAAGCGCGTGTAGTCGGAGAGCGAAAGGCTCGCCGCATCCCGGCCGAAGCGAAGCGCAGAGCCGGGACCCGGATCCGCCAAGGCGGCCGAAGGGAACTCGTCGGTGGTCGCCTCGGTTTCATGCGGCGTCGGTTCTGGGTCCCGGCTCAAGGCCGGGACAAGGGGGCGGCGATTTTCGGGCTCGATGGCGGACTCGAGCGCCGCCGTCATCTCGGCCACCACCTCCGCGCCCGTCTCCGGCGCGCCGTCGGCCGCGTATCCGGCTTGGCGCAGGGCCTCGAGAATCACCGCCGTGCTTTCCGGCGTGTCGAGCCCGACACCGTTCGCAAGCCGCGCCGCGCCTGTCGGGTAATTCGCGAGAATCAGCGCGACGCGACGCTCGGTTCGCGGCGACGACCGCAGCCGCGACCAGTTGGCCGCAAGGTCCGCCACGAAGGCGACGCGGTCGGGGATCGGCTCCAGCGCCAGCACGTCGGTCTCGGTGGCGGGGTCGAAGCGTCCGGCCGACTTGAACGCCACGGCGCGCGTCAGCACGCGGCCGTCGATCTCGGGCAAGGCGACCGCCATCGCCAGGTCGCGGGCCGAAAGGCCTCGCGACGACGCCTCCCAGGCCGCGCGGTCGGAGCCGGAAAACACCAGTTGCAGCCGGGGCGTCGGCCGAATCGAGCGGCGAGCCTTCCCAGGCCGCGCCAGGCTTGGAGACGGCGAAGGCGGTGGCGTTCAGCACGACGGCGGGCCGGACTTCCGCGAAGGTTTTCCGCACGAAGCTCGCGGCGGAGGCGTCCTTCAGCGACGAAACGTAGATCGGCAGCGGGCCGAGTCCGCGCGTGAGAAGCGCCTCGACCATGGCCTCGACCGGCGCGACGTCGCCCGCCTGGAACTGCGCGCGGTAGAACACGATCGGCGCCGCGACGGCGCCTTCCGGCCATTGCGCGCGAATGGCGTCCAGATCAGGCGATGGGAGGCCGGGCCAGAACAGGCCGGCGGCAGGCAGCGGCGCGGGATCGAGCGCGGACGGCGCGCCGTCGAGCCAGGCGCGGCAAGCCCGCAACGCCGCCGCGAGATTGTCCGGCCCGCCCTCGACGAGCGTCCGCCACAGCCGATCGGCCTCATCGGCGGGGACGGTCGAGCGCGAGACGAGATCTGGATCGGCGTTGCCGCAGCCGGGCATCACCGCGAGCTTCACGCCGTGGCGGCGGCAGATCCTCGCGGCCTCCTCGACGCCGTAGGGCCAGTAGGCCGCGCCGCCGAGGAGGCGCAGCACCAGCAGTTTCGAACGCGCCACCGTCTTCTCGAGAAAGAGGTCGACCGACATGTTGTGGCGCAGCCGCTGGAGGTTCGCGAGCCGCAAGCTCGGCGCGTCCGCCCCGAGAGCCGCATGGGCGCGCGCGAGACCCGCGATCTCCGTGTCGGCCGCGGAGACGATGACGACGTCGGCCGGAGAGAGGTCGAGATCGACCGCCTCCGTTCCGTCGCCGATCGGCGTCCCTTGGGCTTTGAGGAGATGCATTCAGACGCTCCAGTGCGCGCTTCGAGACGCGCCTTTGGCGCTCCTCAGCATGAGGAGCGTTGAGGCGATGGAGAGGCGCGAGCTTTCCTCATGCTGAGGAGGCGGCGGCGCGGCCGTCTCGAAGCACGCAGTCGGTCTCAGCCCCTCAACGCTGCGGCGATCGCCGCCTGGTCGACGCCCTTTTCGCCGATCACCACGAGGCGACCCTCGCGGCTCTCTTCGGCGCGCCAGGGGCGGTCGAAATAGGTTTCGATCCGCGTCCCCACGGCTTGCACGACGAGCCGGGCGGACTTGTTCTTGACCGCCACGAAGCCTTTCAGCCGGAGAACGTCGTGGGCGTCCAGCACATGGCGCACCCGCGCTTCCAGTTCGGCGGCGTCGGCGGCCTCGGACGTCGGCGCGATGAAGCTCTCGAAGTCGTCGTGGTCGTGCTGGACCTCGCCCTCCATCTCATGGGTGGTGGGGCGGCTCTCGATCTTGTCCTCGACGCCGGACGCGATGCCGAGGAGGACGTCGGCGGGCAGCGCGCCGCGCGCCGCCGAGACCACGCGCACGCCGTCGCTGGAATGTTCGAGAACGGCGGCGCGCACCGAGGCGATCTCGGCTTCGGTCAGCATGTCGGCCTTGTGCACCACAAGCAGATCGGCGGCGCGCACCTGGTCCTCGAACAGCTCCTCGATCGGGTCCTCGTGGTCGAGATTGGGATCCGCGGCGCGCTGGGCGGCGAGCGCCTCCTCGTCATGGGCGAAGCGACCCTCGCGGACCGCCGGACCGTCGATGACCGTCACGACGCCGTCGACCGTGACGCGGGTCGCGATTTCGGGCCAGCGAAACGCCCTGACCAGCGGCTGCGGCAGCGCGAGGCCCGAGGTCTCGATGACGATGTGGTCGACGGCCTGCGGGCGGGCGAGAATCTTCTCCATCGCAGGGATGAAGTCGTCCGCCACCGTGCAGCAGATGCAGCCGTTGGCGAGCTCGACGATGTCGTCCTCGTCGCAGGCCTCGCTCGCGCAGGCCTTCAGCACCTCGCCGTCGACTCCGACATCGCCGAACTCGTTGACGATCAACGCGATTTTTCGGCCGCCGGCGTTCTCCAGCAGGTGGCGGATGATCGTGGTCTTGCCGGCGCCGAGAAAGCCCGTGACGACGGTGGCGGGGATCTTGTGGTCGCTCATGTCATGGCTCCTTCGGGAGCTTGAGATCGAGAGGAAGGCCGGCGACCACAAGCGTCACGCGGTCCGCGACCGCGGCCACGCGCTGGTTCAGCCGGCCCTGATGGTCGCGAAACGCGCGGCCGAGGGCGTTTTCGGGCACGATCCCGGAGCCGACCTCGTTCGAGACGAGGATCGCGGGGCCGGTGAGCAGGGACACGCCGGTCACAAGCTCGTCGATCGCCGCCTCGACGTCTCGGCCGGCCAGCATCACGTTGGACAGCCAGAGCGTCAGGCAGTCGACGAGGACGATTCGCGTCCCGCCGGCCGAAGCGGCCAGCGCCGTCGCGAGATCGGACGGCGCGTCGACCGTGGTCCAGCCGCCGTCCCGTCTCTCCCGATGATGCGCGATGCGCTCCGCCATCTCGTCGTCGAACGGCTGGGCGGTCGCGACATAGGTGCGCGCGAGGCCGCTTCGCAGGGCGAGGTCCTCGGCGAAGCGGCTCTTTCCGGAGCGCGCGCCGCCGAGGATCAGCGTGAGGGCCCGCGGCGCGGGCGCCATCGATCAGGCCTTGCCGAAGCGCGGCCGGACTGCGCCCGCAAGCGCCCCGAGCGCCGCCCAGAACACGAAGCCCGTGACGATGACCGCGACGACGAAGCCGTGCTCGAGGTCGTGGGGAATCGCGGGCGGGGCAGGGGGCTTCGGCGCGCCGATGACATGCGGCGCAGCGATGAGCGCGACCGCGGCCAGAGCCGCGAGAGGGGCGCGCGAGAAAGCGATGAGCGCCAGTCCCGCCGCCGTCGCGACCGCCGTTCCCACCCACCAGATCTGGCGGTCCATCAAGGCCGCGCCTTCGACGCCAGGGGCCTCGGGCGGAAGGCTGACCGAGGGAGCGAGCGTAAAGACCACGAAGCCTGCAAGGCCCCAGAGCAGGCCCTCGCGCCAGGACGACAGGCCGCCCCTGAGCTCGCTCGCCGCGACGAGGAGCAACGAGAAGCCGACGCCCGCGACGATGTTGGCGACCAGCGTCCAGGCGAATCGCTCCGCGCCGTCCGCCGGCTCCCATTCGTCCGCGCCGTGCTGATGCGCTGCGGCTGCTGCTTCTTCCTGCGCTGTCAGGGCCGCATGGTCATGCTCGCCGGCTGCGGCGTGGTCATGCGGCTTGGCTGCGGCCTCGGCGTTCGATTGCTCGATGACTTCCGCCTTCACGATGAGCGGCTGGGTGCCGAACTGCTGAAGCGCGGTGAGCACGAGCCCGGCCAGCACGCCGGCGAGCGCCGCCGTGAAGACGATGTTCCGGAAAATGTTCAACGGACTTGCCCCTTAGTGGCAGGGGAAGCCGATCGAGTGGCGCTGGTCGTGCGCAGCGTTGTGCAGCGCGGGGACCGAAGCGAATCCGGCTCCGGCGATCACCACCACGCCGAGGAGGAAAGCCGACAGGATCGGCGCGAGGCGGGCGGGCGCAAGATCCGCGGCGCTCGAGGAGTTTGCGGTGACGTTCGACATGTCTGCCTCGCTTGGCCCTCCCACCGAGGGCCCTTGGGGTTGCTCGTCCGGCAGGTCTCCTGGCTTGCGGGTCGCAGCATGCGCGCCGGCCTTCCCGGGTCGAAAGCCCAGTGGCCAAAGTCGACGCGCCGCTCGCCGCTCACAGTTGCGGGGGCAGCTCCGGACTCGAGGCGCATGTCCTCCCACCGGATTCCCTCTTCGTCCCTTGCGGGAGCCGAAGCGAATGAGCGAGGCCTAGCAGAGCAGGCGGCGGCCGACAATCGGACGAATCGCCGTGACGCTTATCCCTTCCAGGCCGCCCAGCCGAGCTCGAACGGTCCAGGGAAGGCGCCGGCGCCGACCGCCGCGGTCTCCCAGAGGAATATGACGAGCCACAGGGTCGCCAGGGGAACCGCGACCCGCCGGAGCGTCTCGCCCGTCCGCCCTCGTGCGCGGGTTCGAGCGAGCGCCGTCGTGACAAACGCAAGCGCTGCGGCGATCCCCGCCACGACGATCCAGTATTGAGCGTTCGCCGCCCCTTCGATCGTGCGGGCGTGCCCGACCCCGATGACCGACAGCGCCACGAGCGACAGAAACGCGAGCAGGCTGCCGAGAAAGGCGGCCTTGCTTGCGGAGCGCTCTTCACCCGGCGCTTCGGGACGGTCGATGTCTGGCATGGCGGGATCTCTTCGCGCGGCGTGCGCCCGGTCCTTACCCTTCCGTCGCGCGGGCAGCCAGCGCGACAGGCCGACCGTCAGGTTTCCGAAATAAGGCGAAGCAGTCCGGCCCGCCGGGCAATTGTGGCGCGCGCGATCTTCTTGCGGTGACACAAAAGCGGCGGTGCGCCGGCTCGCTTTTCAGGCAGAAGGCCAACATTTGAGTGGCATTCCAGCCACAGCGGGATCCAAAGGTCGGATTTGGAACCGTCACAATCGTGATCTCGCTTGCGCCGGGCGCCGCCACGAATATGGTCGTCCTGCGACACGGGGCCTCGGCCAGAGAGTCGCGATCGTCGGGGGATCGGCGGTCATCACCGAATTTTATGTCACGCCGGTCGGGCCGGCGAAGGCTGGGTGTTTGCGCCCGCCGAACGGGGTTTGGAGGACTTCCTAATGAAACTGGTCAAGAGCCTGGTGCTCGGTTCGGCCGCCGCTCTCGTCACCATGACGGGCGTCGCGAACGCGGCTGACCTTCCGGGCGCCGAGCCCGTCGACTACGTCAAGGTCTGCGACATCAAGGGCAGCACGGGCTTCTTCTACATCCCGGGCACCGAGACCTGCCTCCAGATCGGCGGCTTCGCCCGCCTCGAAATGACCTCGGGCGAAGTGCTCGACCGTCCGAACCTCACCAACAAGAAGGACGAGTTCAACCAGACCGGTTACCGCGTCCGCGCTCGCGTTTGGTTCGACGCCCGCACCGACACCGAGTATGGCGCGCTCCGCACCTTCGTCCGCCTGCAGTTCCAGCGCGAGACCGGCACCGCCAACACCACTGACCGCCGCGCGCAGATCCAGAACGCCAACTTCGGCGACGACGCGCTGTTCGACCAGGCCTTCGTGCAGTTCGCCGGCCTGACCGCCGGTGTCACGGACTCCTTCTGGGACTTCAAGCCCTACACCACCTTCCAGAACCCCTTCATCTCGGACCGCACCCTCGCGGTTCTGGCCTACACGATGAAGGTCGGCGACTTCTCGGCGAGCGTCTCGCTCGAAGACAAGACCGCCCGCTACTTCAGCACCAACGACTCGCTCAACAACGCCGGCCAGCAGATCCCGGACATCGTCGCCAACCTGCGCGTCAAGCAGGGCTGGGGCGAGGCTCAGCTCTCGGGCGTTCTGCACCGCATCGAGCCGGGCAGCGAAAACCGCCTCGTTCCGGTCGGCTCGCTCGCCGGCACGGACAAGGAGTGGGGCTGGGGCGTTCAGGGCGGCGTCAAGCTGAACCTGCCGACCGCTAACACCTCTGACGCCAAGGGCGACTTCATCTGGGCGCAGGCCGCCTACACCGACGGCGCGGGCGTCTCGTACAACGGCTTGACCGACAACAACATCGGCTCGGGCCAGACCCAGAACATCGTCAACAACTTCCAGCCGATCTTCGATTGGGTGGGCGTGAACGGCAAGGTCCAGAAGACCCAGGTCTTCAACGCCAACCTCGGCGTGCTGCACTACTGGTCGCCGAAGTGGCGCTCGACCCTGCAGGCCAGCTACGCCCAGGTGAAGTACAACAACGCGGTCGCCAACGCCGGCATCGCCGACGACTGGAAGGCCGGCACGATCACCGGCAACCTGGTCTGGTCGCCGGTCAAGAAGCTCGATATCGGCGGCGAAGTCGTCTACGTGAAGAACCTCAAGAAGGCCGACGTCGGCTACACCGGCCCGAAGGACAAGGACGCCTTCATCGGCCGTCTCCGCGTCCAGCGCGACTTCTGATCGTCCTTCACGATCAACGCTCAAACGGAAAGGCCCCGGTTCGCCGGGGCCTTTTTCGTTTTAAGGACTGGCGTCCTTCCGGTTTAGAAAAGATCCATAAGCCACAGCGTCGGCCAATCGCCTGCGGGCGGTCGCTCGACGCTTTCGAGCCGGTCACGGAACCGTTATCTTTTCTTCTCTGCTCGGATCCGGTCTTGGCGCGCCCTGCGCTCGACGGATCGGCACCAGCCATGCTCCGCATCTGTCGCTGCGGACCTCTGTCGATCGGGGGATCGAACACATGCAGAAAGCCTCGTCGCGCGCAGGTCTCCTGTCCGCCGCCGCAGCGCTCACCCTCGTCGCAGCGGGAGCTCTCGGCGTGCGCGCCGAGGACGCGCCGCCGAACTATGCGGGCGATCTCTCCGAGCGCGAGGCGCTGACGGGCGATTGGGGCGGCGGGCGCACCAAGCTGCTCGAACAGGGCGTCCAGTTCGACGCGAGCTTTACGGCCGACACCTCGTTCAACCCTTCGGGCGGCATCCGGCGCGGCGAGGCCTATTCGGGCCTTCTGCAGCTCGGCCTTACGCTGGATATGGAGAAGCTCGTCGGCTGGACCGGCGGCGAGATCTACGTCGGCTCTTATTTCATCGACGGCAAAGGACTCACTACCGGCGAGATCGGCAACCTCCTGACGATCTCGAACATCGAGGCGACGCCCGCGATCCGCCTCGGCGAGGTCTATCTCAAGCAGAAGCTTCTCGACGACCATCTCGAGATCAAGGTCGGCCAGCTCGCGGCCGACGGCGACTTCGCGACCAGCGACACCGCCGGCCTGTTCGTGAACTCGACCTTCGGCTGGCCGGGGCTCAACGGGACCGATCTTCCGTCTGGCGGCCCGGCCTATCCGGTGCCGACGCCGGGCGCCCACGCCCTCGTCAAGTTCAACGACGCCTGGTCGTTCCAGGCCGGCGTCTACACCGGCGATCCGGCCGGCCGTGATCTCAAGAACAAGCACAACACCGACTTCCCGTTCAGCCCGGGCGCCTTCGCCATCGGCGAACTGATCTACGCCAATGCGGGCGAGGGCGGCGGACTGCCGGGCGCCTACAAGATCGGCGCCTGGTACAATTCGATGGACTTCGCGGACCTGCGCACCGGCGTGAACCGGGAAGGCTCTTATGCGCTTTACGGCGTCATCGACCAGACCATCTGGCAGAGCGGCGGAGGGGGGGATCTCAAGGATCCTTCGCCGGCGCCCGCGCAGAGTCTGTCGGTCTTCGCCCGCGCGGTGTTCGCCCCGCAGGCCAACCGGAACCTGATCGACTACTATTTCGACGCCGGCTTCAACGCGAAGGGCTTCACGCCCGGCCGTCCCGACGACGTCTTCGGGATCGCGGCCGCCTACGCCCACATCAGCAAGACCGCCCAGCGCGCCAACCGCGACGTTCCGGGCACGCCGGTGCGGTCGTCCGAGTTCGCCTTCGAGGCGTCCTATCAGGCCGCGGTCGCGCCGTGGCTGAAGGTTCAGCCGTTCGCCCAGTACATCGTGCGGCCGGGCGGCGGCGATCCGCGGCCCAATGATCCGACGCGGAGAATCAAGAACGCGACGGTGCTCGGCGTCCGCACGCAGGTGGCCTTCTGAGCCTCGGCGCCGGCCGCCGATCTTGACGAAAGCCCCGCTCCGGCGGGGCTTTTGCGTCAGGCTGGGTCGGCCTCGTCGAGAAAGCGCGCGATGGCCGACATCGTCGGCTCGTCCTCCAGCAGCGGCGCGTGGCCCTGTCCGGGCGTCGTGACGACGGTCAGCGGCCGGCGTTCCGTCATCGCCCGCACCGTCTCTGCGCTCAGGATGTCCGAGTGTTCGCCGCGCACGACCATCAGCGGAACGCCGGCCAGCAGATCGAACACCGGCCAGATCGCCGGCGTGGGGCGATCGAGGTCGACGCCCTCGAAGATTCGCATGAGCGCGGGATCGCAGGCCGGTTCGAGACCTGTCGGGGCGCTCCGCCAGGCGCGGCGGGCCCAGCGGTCGAAATCTTGCGCCGTCAGCGCCGGAAAGCGCTCCGCATAGGCCATGGCGAGCAGTCTTGCGCCGTGGGCGAAGTCGCGTGGAGCCTGATGGCGGGCGAGGCCCTCGCGGATGCGCTTGAGGCCTTCGGTCTCAACCACTGGCCCGATGTCGTTGAGAACGACCGAACGCAGAGCGCTCGGCCGCAAGGCCGCGATGGTCATCGCGTGCAGTCCGCCGCGTGAGGTTCCGACGACATGCGCCGCGTCGACGCCTATCGCGTCGAGCGTCGCCAGGACGTCTTCCGATTCGGTCTTGAGCTGGTAGCGCGCGGGATCCGGATCGCGTTCGGAGAGACCCCGGCCGCGCGCCGAGATCGCGATCACGCGGCGTCCCTGCGCGGAGAGCCGCTCGGCGAGCAAGACGAAGTCGTCGAGCGTGCGCGCAAGTCCTGGGAGACAGACGACCGGCGCGCCGCGATGGGCGGCAGGCCGCCAGTCCCGGACGTGAAGCTTGAGCCCGTCCGGGACTGTGACGAAGCGATCCTCGGTCGAAACGACCGAGTCGGTCACCGGTGTGCGCCGCGCGCCATGTCGCGCTCGATCAGCAGCGCGGTCCGGCCGTTGAGGCGGGTGCGGTAGATCTGGGTGTTCTCCATGACGCGCTGCACGTAGTTGCGCGTCTCGGCGAAGGGAATGCGCTCGACCCAGTCGACCGGATCGACCTCGGCCTTGCGCGGGTCGCCGTAGCGCTGCGTCCATTCGAGGACGCGCGCGGGACCCGCGTTGTAGGCGGCGAACACCATGACGTAGGAGCCGTCATACTTCTCGGCGAGCTCGCCGAGATGGGCCGCGCCGAGCTGCGCGTTGAACGCGGCGTCGGTGGTCAGGCGCTTGGCGTCGAAGGGCAGGCCGGCGGCCTTTGCGGTCTTGGCCGCCGTGCCCGGCAGAAGCTGGAGCAGGCCGCGCGCGTTGGCGTGGCTCACCGCCTTCGGGTTGAACGCGCTTTCCTGCCGGGCGATCGCGTGCACGACGGGCGTCTCGATCGCGGGCCCCACCGCCTTGAAGCTCGGAATGCCGCTCGTCGGATAGGCGAGGGCGTCCATCGGGAAGCCGTTCTTCAGCGCCGCCTTGCCGACCACGAGGGTCGCGCGCGGATCCTTGTATTTCTGGGTGAGCGCGCCGAGCAGCACGACCTCGCCGGGGTTCTTGAGGTCTTCGGCGAGCGCGCCGGCGAGCGGCAGCGCGAGCTCCTTTTGGTCTGCGCGGTAGAGAAGATCGATGGCGCGGACCGAGAGGCGCGATCCGAAGGTGGCGCGGTCGGTCGCGCTCGGCTGCGGCAGCGAGCGGATCGGCAGGTCGGACAGGCCAAGACGCGCGCGGGAGATCTGGCCGTAGTAGCTGGTGACGTAGCGCGCCGCCCGCTCATAGGCGCCGCGGGCCGAGGCGGTGTCGCCCATCGCCTCCAGGCAGCGGCCCTGCCAATAGAGCGCGCGCGAGGTGGTGCCCGGGATCGTGGCTTCCTTATGGACGGCGGTGAAGTGCTTGTAGGCGGTCTTGGCGTCGCCGAGCGCGCGCAGGGCGATGAAGCCCGCAAGCATGTCGGTCTCGATCTTGTCGCTGTCGTTCTCGGCGTCGTCGCGTGCGAGGGTCTGGTAGGCGAGTTTGGCGTCGCCGTTGTCGAGCAGGTCGCGGGCGACCACGCGGCGCTCGATCGACCAGGCGTCGGCGTCGACGAGGGCGGCGCCGCGCGGCGCGGCGTTCAGCGCGGCGGCTGCCTCGCGGGGCTTGTCGGCGCGGCGGTTGAACTTCGCCACCGTGAACAGGAAGCCGGGGTCGGACCGCGCGCCGCTCGGCACAGCCGCGATCAGCGCGCCGGCTGAGGGGTTCTTGCGTATCACCGCCGCGCGCGCCTTGGCGATCGCGAGATAGGAGCCGCCCACGCGGTTGGCGGCGCGCATGCCGGCGTCGATCTCGTCAGCGAGGAAGCGGCCTTCGGCGCGGGCGCGGTGGTCCGAAGCGCTGAGCAGCGAGCCGAAGGTCTGGAGAGCCTGGGCTTCAAGCGACCCGTCGAGCGCGTCGCGGCGCCACGCCTCGCGGGCGACGGCGGCGGCGGACGCCTTGTCGCCGCTCGCGAGCAGCGCGCGTGCGAGCGCCAGGCGCCCTTCGGGCCGCTCGGGCTTGCCGTTGGCGGCGAAGAAGCCGCGCACGGTCGAGGGCGACACGTTTTCGAGCCAGAGCGCCTCTTCGGCGCGGCGGCGGACCCAGCTCGCCATCGGCCAGTCGCGATGGGCGCGATAGAAGGCGTCGATGCGGCTGAAGCCGACCTGCCGCGAAGCGAGCCGCACGCCCAGCCAGTCGACCAGCGCCATCGCGCCAGGATCGGCCAGCTGCGACTTCACGGCCATCGCGCCGGAGGTGTCGCCGCGCTCGAAGGCCGAGATCGCCGCGCGCACCAGCGCGACGTCGTTGGCCGACACCGACGCCGTCGGGGCGGCGCGTGACGAGGTGGAGATCGAGCCGGTCGCGGTCGCGTCATAGGCGAGCACCATGCCGGCCGACTTCATCGTGTCGGCGGAAAGCTGGTCGCTGTCGCCCTCGACCGCGGGGATGAACCGCTCCTCGGTCAGAGGCTCGGGCTTGCCGCCGACGGACGCCGCGAAGGCGGTGGACGCCGTCGACAACAGCGCGACTGCGGCCACGCCGCGAAGGAGAAAGCTCAAAAGGGGCATGGCTCTCGGCTTCGGCTGAGCGACCGGCGGGAGGGACCGGGCGAGGGACTCGGGAACTGGCCTCAGTTTCGCCATGCCGGCTTTACGAAACGCTAACCGAGAGAACACGACGCCCGCTAAGACCGCCTCCGACGGACGGCGGGCTTTCACTTGCGCGCGAGCGGGTCTATCAAGACCGGCCGACCGCGGCGCCGGCATGGCGAGCGCGATCACCTTTCCGCGCGTCTGCTGCGCCAAGGCGCAAAACCGCGCCCGACACGTTAAAGCGTCTCGTCATGACCCAACCGATCTTTCACGGCTCCATCACCGCGCTCGTCACGCCCTTCAAGGACGGCAAGCTCGACGAGGCCGCGTTCCGCCGGCTGGTCGACTGGCAGATCGCCGAAGGCACGCACGGCCTCGTGCCGGTCGGCACCACGGGCGAGAGCCCGACGCTGAGCCACGACGAGCACAATTCCGTCGTGCGCTGGTGCGTGGAGGAGGCGAGGGGCCGCGTGCCTGTGATCGCCGGCGCGGGCTCCAACTCCACCCGCGAGGCGATCGCGCTCGCGCGTCAGGCGGAGAAGGACGGCGCCGACGGCCTGCTGGTCGTGACGCCCTACTACAACAAGCCGACCCAGGCGGGCCTGATCGCGCACTACACCGCGATCGCCGAGGCGACCGCGCTGCCGATCATCATTTACAACATCCCGGGCCGCTCGGTGATCGACATGTCGGTCGACACCATGGCGCGGCTTTACGAGATCAAGAACATCGTCGGCGTGAAGGACGCGACCGCCAACGTCGTGCGCGTCAGCCAGCAGCGCGCCGCGATGGGGCCGGACTTCATTCAGCTTTCCGGCGAGGACGCGAGCGCCATCGGCTTCATGGCCCATGGCGGCCATGGCACCATTTCGGTCGCCTCCAACGTCGCCCCGGCGCAGTGCGCGGCGTTCCAGGAAGCCTGCATCGCCGGCGACTACCGCGCCGCGCTCGCTTATCAGGACCGGCTGCTGCCGCTGCACATCGACCTGTTCTGCGAGGCCAATCCGGGACCCGCGAAGGCCGCGCTCGCGATGCTCGGCCGCTGCGGCGAGGAGATGCGGCTTCCGCTCGTGCCGATCTCGGACGCGAGCCGCGCCAAGGTGCGCGCCGCGCTTCTGCACGCCGGCCTCCTTCAGGAGGAGCCACGCATCATGGTGGCGGAGCGGGCTTGAACGGCTCGCCGCTCAGCCAGATCTAGACCTTCATGAGCTCGAAGAATCCCAATCCCCGCTACAAGATCGTCGCCGACAACCGCAAGGCGCGCCACAACTACGAGATCGGCGACACGATAGAGGCCGGCATCGTGCTTGTCGGCACAGAGGTGAAGTCGCTGCGCCAAGGCAAGGCGACGATCGGGGAGTCGTACGCCGGCGAATACGGCGGAGAGTTCTTCCTCTACAACTCCTACATTCCGGAATATTTGCAGGCCAACCGCTTCAACCACGAGGTTCGCCGGCCTCGGAAGCTGTTGCTGCACGAGAGCCAGATCAACAAGCTATCGGGGGCCGTGACCCGTGACGGCATGACGGTGGTGCCGCTGAAGATCTATTTCGACGACCACGGCCGCGCCAAGGTCGAGATCGCGCTAGCGCGCGGCAAGCAGCTCCACGACAAGCGGCAGGCCGACAAGGAAAAGACCTGGAACCGCGACAAGGCGCGCATCATGCGCGATCGCGGGTGAGCGACGAGCCGCTCGCCGGAAGGCTTCGCGGCGCGCTCGACAGATGGGGCCTGGCCCCCGACGGCGACCTGCTGGCGACCCGCACCAGTTTCCTCCAGCCCGTCCACACCGCCGCCGGCGAGGCGGCGATTCTCAAGATCAGCCATTCGCCGGAAGAACGCTTCGGCGCCGAGGTGATGGCGTGGTGGGGCGGGCAGGGGGCCGCGAAGGTGTTGGCCCATGAGGGCGACGTCTTGCTGCTCGAGCGCGCGGCTGGCGAGCGTTCCCTCGCGGCGATGGCGCGCGGCGGAGACGACGACGAGGCCACGCGGGTGATCTGCGGCGCGGCCGAAGCGCTTCACGGCCGCCGCGAGGATCCGCCTGCAGGACTGACGCCTCTCGACGTCTGGTTCCGCTCTCTGTTTTCGGTCGCCGACAGCCACGGCGGCTTGCTTGTCCGCTGCGCGGAGACCGCGTGCGAACTGCTTGCTGAGCCCAAGGACATGGTCGCGCTTCATGGCGACCTTCACCACGGCAACGTGCTGGATTTCGGCCCGCGCGGCTGGCTTGCGATCGATCCCAAGGGGCTTCTGGGCGAACGCGGCTTCGACTTCGCGAACCTGTTGCGCAACCCGGATCCGGATACGGCGCAGACGCCGGGTCGCCTCGCCCGTCAGGCCGACGTCGTCGCGGAGGCCGCGGATCTCGATCGGACGCGCCTGCTCATGTGGGCGCTGGCGTGGTTCGGCCTCTCGGCCGTCTGGATGGTCGAGGACGGCGAGGCCGAGGCGATCGACCTGACCATGGCCGAGATCGCGGCCGCCGAGCTCGATCGCTAGCGCGCGTCCACATACGCCCGGACGCTCGCGAACACCGACTCGAACATCTCGGTGGTGAGCACGCCGGTGTTCGTGTTGTAGCGGGAGCAGTGATAGCTGTCGAAGAGCGTCACAGCGCCGAGCGCGTGGCGCGCCCCGTGGGCGAACGGCGCGGCCTTGAGCGCGACGCCGAGCGTCCGGCAGAGGCTGTCATGCGCAATGCGCCCGAGCGCGACCACCGCGGCGCCGTGACCGAGCGCCTCGATCTCCGACGTCAGATACGGCCGGCAGGTCGCGATCTCCCTGGTCTCGGGCTTGTTCTGCGGCGGCACGCAGCGCACCGCGTTGGTGACGCGCGCGCCGACGAGCGCCAGGCCGTCGTCGGGCCGCTCGTCATAGACCCCTTCGGCGAATCCGAACTTCAGCAGCGTCGCGTAGAGCAGGTCGCCGGCCCAGTCGCCCGTGAAGGGACGACCGGTCCGGTTCGCGCCCTGAAGGCCCGGGGCGAGACCGACGATCAGAAGCTTTGCGGAGACCGGCCCGAAGGACGGGACGGGCGCATTGTGCCAGTCGGCGTGCTTGGCCCGCTGCTCCTCTCGGAACGCGACGAGGCGAGGGCAGAGCGGGCAGTCCCGCGGCGGCTCGGCCGGCGCGGTGGCGGCGGAGATCAAGGTTCCGGCGTGGTGTCGACGGCGGCGGCGCGCCTCGCCTCGCGGGCGGCGCGCTCGGCCGGGTCACGGCCGACCTTGGAGGCGAGGTCGGCGAGGTCGAGGAAGTGGTCGGCGCGGCGGCGCAGGTCGTCGGCGATCATCGCCGGCTGGGTCGTCACGGTCGAGACGACGGTGACGCGCACCCCCTTGCGCTGCATGGCGGCGACCAGCGGCGTGAAGTCGCCGTCGCCGGAAAACAGCACCATGTGGTCGATCTTCTCGGCGATCTCGAGCGCGTCGATCGCGAGTTCGATGTCGAGATTGCCCTTCACCTTGCGCCGGCCCTGGCTGTCGGTGAACTCCTTGGTGGGCTTGGTCACCACGGTGTAGCCGTTGTAGTCGAGCCAATCGATCAGCGGGCGGATGGTCGAGACCTCGAGGTCCTCGCTGAGCGCGGTGTAGTAATAGGCGCGAATGAGATAGCCGCGGCCCTGGAATTCGCGGAGAAGCCGGCGGAAGTCGATGTCGAAGCCCACGCCGCGGGCCGTGGCGTAGAGGTTGGCGCCGTCGATGAAGAGGCCGAGCCGTTCGTCCGAATAAAACATCGCTTGAAACATCCCTTGCTTGAAACCCGCCGCAACCGACGAAGACGCAGATCTGAAAGCCGTTGCGAATAAAGGCCGAATGGCCGCTCCACGTCCGCGCGGAGCATTACGCCCGGTCCTTGCCACGAGATCGGTCCCGCGGTAAAGACCGCGCTCGTTTCCGAACCGTCGAACTCACACAACAGCGGAGGCCCCCATGGCCCGCGTCACCGTCGAGGATTGCATCGACAAGGTCGAGAACCGCTTCGACCTCGTTCTGCTCGCAGGGCACCGCGCCCGGCTGATCTCCTCCGGCCAGCCCATCACCATCGACCGCGACAACGACAAGAATCCCGTCGTCGCGCTTCGCGAGATCGCCGAACAGACCGTCGTTCCGGATGATCTGCGCGAGGATCTGATCCATTCGCTGCAGAAGTACGTCGAAGTCGACGAGCCCGAGGCCGAGGTTGTTCCGGCGCTCGCCGGCTCCGCCGGCGCGTCGGACGACGCCGGCGACGTCGCCTTCGACCGCATGACGGAAGAAGACCTTCTGCGCGGCCTCGAAGGTCTCGTGCCGCCGGCCGAGACCGACGACGACGAGTAAGCCGCTCTTAACTGAGCCGCAGATTCGAACGCCGTCGCGGACCGCCGCGGCGGCGTTTCGCTTTTTGAAGCGTTCGCGAATCTTGTGCGGCGCGATGATCGCCGCGATATTCGGCCGGGGAGCCTCACGCTCCCGAGAGGAGCGCCAGTCTTCACGACATGATGCGGCAGTACGAGCTCGTCGAACGCGTCAAGGCGTACAATCCCAACGCCGACGAGGCGCTGCTCAACCGCGGCTACGTCTACGCGATGAAGGCCCATGGCGCGCAGACCCGGGCCTCTGGCGACCCGTATTTCTCCCATCCGCTCGAAGTCGCCGCGATCCTGACCGACCTGCGTCTCGACGACTCCACGATCGTCGCAGCGCTCCTCCACGACGATCGAGGACACCGACGCCACCCGCGCCGAGATTGACGCGCTGTTCGGCGAACAGATCGGGGCGCTGGTCGAGGGGCTGACCAAGCTCAAGAAGCTCGACCTCGTCACCAAGGAAGCCGCGCAGGCCGAGAACCTGCGGCGCCTGCTGCTTGCGATCGCGGCCGACGTGCGCGTGCTGTTGGTGAAGCTCGCCGACCGCCTCCACAACATGCGCACGCTCCATTTCGTGCCGCCGGCCAAGCGCGCCCGGATCGCGCAGGAGACGCTCGACCTCTATGCGCCGCTCGCCGGCCGCATGGGCATGCAGGCGCTGCGCGACGAGCTCGAGGACATCTGCTTCCGCACGCTCTTTCCGGAAGCCTTCGACACCATCGTGTCGCGGCTGAACCGGCTCGCCTCCCGCAGCGCCGAATCGATCGAGGAGATCAAGACGGCGTTCGAGAAGCGCTTCGCCGACCAGCGCGTCGAGGCGCAGATCACGGGCCGCGCCAAGAAGCCCTATTCGATCTGGCGCAAGTGGAGCGCAAGTCCGTCGCCTTCGAGCAGCTCTCGGACGTGTTCGCCTTCCGCGTGATCGTGAAGGACGTGCCGGACTGCTACCGCGCGCTCGGCGCGCTGCACAGCGGCTGGCCGACCGTGCCCGGGCGCTTCAAGGACTACATCTCGACGCCCAAGGAGAACGACTACCGCTCGATCCACACCACGATCGTCGGTCCCGAGCACCAGCGCGTCGAACTCCAGATCCGCACCGAGGCGATGCACCGCTTCGCCGAATACGGCATCGCGGCCCATGCGCTCTACAAGGACGGGCTTGGCGGCGACGTCGAGGGGCTTGCGCGCGAGAGCCGCGCCTATGGCTGGCTGCGGCGCACCGTGGAGCTGCTCGCCGAGGGCGACAACCCGGAGGAGTTCCTCGAGCACACCAAGCTCGAGCTGTTCTCCGACCAAGTGTTCTGCTTCACGCCGAAAGGCCGCCTGATCGCGCTGCCGCGCGGCGACCCCGATCGACTTCGCCTATGCGGTCCACACCAGCGTCGGCAACCAGTGCGTCGGCGCCAAGATCAACGGCAAGACCGAGTCGCTCGTCCAGCCGCTCTCGAACGGCGACGAAGTCGAGATCATCCGCTCGGAAGCCCAGACGCCTCCGGCCGCCTGGGAGGCGGTGGTGGTGACCGGCAAGGCGCGAGCCGCGATCCGCCGCGCGACGCGTTCAGCGGTTCGGGCGCAATATGCCGGCCTCGGCCGCCAGATCGTCCAGCGCGCCTTCGATCGGGCCGGGCAGCCCTTCGTCGAGGAGAAGCTGCGGACGTCGCTCCATCGCCTCGCGCGCAGCAGCGTCGACGACGTGCTGGCGGCTGTCGGCCGCGGCGAGATGCATTCCAACGACGTCGTGCGCGCCGTCCATCCGGAGGTGAAGGACGAGCGGTCGCCGACGATCGGCGCGCCGTCGAACGGATGGTTCGGGCTGGAGCACGCCGGCTCGCTGCGTTTCAAGGCGCCGAACGGCGAGCCCGCGGACGGCTTTCTCCCCTCGATCCCGATCCGCGGTCTTCGCGGCGACCTGCCGGTGCGCTTCGCGCCCGACGGCGGCGCGGTGCCGGGCGACCGCATCGTCGGCATTCTGGATCCGGGCGCCGGCATCACGATCTATCCGATCCAGTCGCCGGCGCTGAAGGCCTTCGACGATCACCCGAGCGCTGGCTCGACGTCCGCTGGGACGTGGATTTCGGTCGGAGGGAGCGGTTTCCCGTGCGCGTCACCGTGACGTCGATGAACGAGCCGGGCTCGCTCGCGCTCATCGCCGGGATCATCTCGAACTACGAGGCGAACATCGACGACGTGCGCATGGTCTCGCACTCGCCCGACTTTCACGACATCGTCTTCGACCTCGGGGTGTTCGACTCCAAGCACCTGAGCGCGATCATCGCGGATCTGAGGCAGACGCCGGTCGTGTCGAACGCCGAGCGGGTGAACGGCTGAGGGCCGAACGAGGAATTGCGTGCTTCGAGACGCCGGCCTACGGACGGCTCCTCAGCATGAGGACCGATTGGGACACTCGAAACGCCTCTCATGCTGAGGAGCGCCAAAGGCGCGTCTCGAAGCACGCAGCACAGTGGTGAAGGCCATGGCCCAAATCATCCGCCTCGGCGTCAATGTCGACCACGTCGCGACCGTCCGGAACGCGCGCGGCGGCGTCCATCCGGATCCCGTGGCGATCGCCAAGCTCGCGATCGCGGCCGGCGCGGACGGCATCACGGCGCATCTCCGAGAGGATCGTCGCCACATCCGCGACGCCGACATCGAGCGCCTGATGGCCGAGATCGATAGGCCGCTCAATTTCGAAATGGCGGCCACCGACGAGATGGTCGCCATCGCGCTCAGGCGTCAGCCTCACGCCGCCTGCCTCGTGCCAGAAGCGCGAGGAGCGCACGACCGAGGGCGGGCTCGACGTCGTCGGCCAGCGGAGGCACCTGGAGCCGGCCGTGCGCGAACTCGTGGCCGCGGGCGTCCGCGTGTCGCTGTTCGTCGAGGCCGACGCGGCGACGCTCGAGGCTTCAGCCGCCATGGGCGCGCCGGTGGTCGAGCTCCACACCGGCACCTGGTGCGAGGCGATCGCGCATGGCCGCGCCGACGAAGCCGCCCGCGAGTTCGACCGACTCGCCGAAGGCGCCCGCCGCGCTTCCGCGCTCGGTCTCGAGGTCCATGCCGGCCACGGGCTCGACTACGCCAGCGCCGAGACGATCTCCGCGCTGCCCGAGATCGCAGAACTCAACATCGGCCACTATTTGGTGGGAGAGGCGCTCGCCGTCGGTTTCCCGAGACGATCCGGCTCATGAAGGCCGCGATCGCGCGCGGCAGGCGAAAGGCGGCGGCATGATTCTCGGTCTCGGCAACGATCTCTGCGACATCCGGCGCATCGAGCAGACGCTGGAGCGCTTCGGCGACCGGTTTCTCCAGCGCGTGTTCACCGAGACCGAACGCAAGCGCGCCTTCGCCAAGGCCGAGCCCGCCAACACGCTGGCCAAGCGCTTCGCCGCCAAGGAGGCCTGCGCCAAGGCGCTCGGCACCGGTTTTCGCGCCGGCACCTTCTGGCGCGACATGGGCGTGACGAACCTGCCCTCTGGACGCCCGACCCTGACGCTGACGGGCGGCGCCAAGGAGCATCTCGACCGGATGACGCCGGAGGGATACGAAGCCCGGATCGACCTCACTTTGACGGACGAGCCGCCGCTCGCCTCCGCCGTGGTCATCATCAGCGCGGTTCCCAAGGCGAGCGCGTGACGTGAGGCGGACGGGCGCCGTTTGCCAGCGGCCGCGCCCGGGGCTATCACGCGCCTGCCGCTCCTCTCGCCGCGGCGTCTTTCGGACAGGACTGGAATGAGCGCGACCACCGACAAGAAGGGCCAGTCCGAAGGCGGCTTCGCCGAGATCGTGAAGATCTGCGCGCAGGCGCTGATCATCGCGGTGGTGATCCGGACGCTGATCTTCCAGCCGTTCAACATCCCGTCCGGCTCGATGGAGGACACCCTCCTCGTCGGCGACTACCTGTTCGTGAACAAGTTCTCCTACGGCTACAGCCACCATTCGCTGCCGTTCAGCCCGAAGATCTTTTCGGGCCGCGTCATGGGCGCGGTTCCCGAGCGCGGCGACATCGCGGTGTTCAAGGTCTGGGTGCCGGGCGACGGCTGGACCGACTACATCAAGCGCGTGATCGGCCTGCCCGGCGATCGCATCCAGATGGTCGACGGCCAGCTGATCATCAACGAGAAGCCGGTTCCCAAGGTCCGGCTGCCGCAGGACTACATCGAGGGCACCGGGGGCGCGGCGCGCCACATTCCGCGCTTCGAGGAGACGCTCGACAACGGGCGGAAATACGAAGTCCTCGACATGGACAAGAACGGCTTCCTCGACAACACGCCGGTCTATGAGGTGCCGCCCGGCCATCTCTTCATGATGGGCGACAACCGCGACAACTCCACCGACAGCCGCGTGCAGTCGGCGGTGGGCTTCGTGCCGATGGAGAACCTCGTCGGCCGCGCCGAGATGCTGTTCTTCTCGGTCGAGCGCGGCGAGGCCGCCTGGGCGTTCTGGAAGTGGCCGTGGTCGGTCCGCTGGTCGAGGATCGGGACCTTGCTCGAATGAAGCGCCGTCCGGTCACGGACGGCCTCCTCGAAAACCGGCTTGGCCACGACTTTGCCGACAAGTCCCTGCTCGACCGCGCTTTGACGCATATTTCGGGCGCGACCTCGAAGGAAGGGCGGCTCGGCAGCTATCAGCGGCTCGAATTCCTCGGCGACCGCGTTCTGGGCCTTGCGATCGCTTCGCTGCTGATGGAGACCTATCCGACCGCCGACGAGGGCGAGATGTCCCGGCGCCTCGCCGAGCTCGTGCGCGCCGAGACATGCGCCGAGGTGGCGCAGGCGATGGATCTCGGCCCCTACATCCGGCTCGGCGCGGGCGAGGCGAGTTCTGGCGGGCGCCGCAAGGCGGCGATCCTCTCCGACGTCTGCGAGTCGGTCATCGGCGCGGTCTATCTCGACGCAGGGTTTCCCGCCGCCGCGGACCTCGTGGACGGTTCTGGCGCGAACGTCTGCTGGCGCCGCGTCGTCCGCTGCGCGACGCCAAGACCGAGCTTCAGGAATGGGCCCAGGGGCGCGGTCTGCCGCCGCCCGTCTATCGCGAGGTCGCGCGCTCGGGGCCCGACCACAATCCGCAGTTTCGCGTCGTCGTCCTGGTCGACGGCGCCGAAGAGGTCGAAGGTTCGGGCCGTTCGAAACGCGCGGCCGAGCAAGCGGCCGCCGAAGCTCTCCTCCAGCGCGAAGGCGTCGCGAACCATGACTGAAACCGAGACGCCCGACACGCCTGAGGCGACGACCCGCTGCGGCTACGTCGCCCTCGTGGGCGCGCCGAACGCGGGCAAGTCGACGCTGGTCAACCGGCTCGTCGGCGTGAAGGTCTCGATCGTCAGCCACAAGGTGCAGACGACTCGGGCGCTGATCCGCGGCCTCGTGATCGAGAAGGACGCGCAGATCGTCTTCGTCGACACCCCCGGCATCTTCGCGCCCAAGCGCCGGCTCGACCGCGCCATGGTCTCGACCGCCTGGGGCGGAGCGACCGACGCCGACGTGATCGCGTTGCTGATCGACGTGCGGAAGGGCCTCGACGACGACAACCTCGCGATCCTCGACAAGCTCGCGGGCGCCCCCAGCGCAAGATCCTGATCCTCAAGATCGACATGATCGACCGCGAGAAGCTGCTGGCGATCGCGCAGGAGGCGGCGGCGCGCGTCTCGTTCGACCGGGTGTTCATGATCTCGGCCAAGACCGGGTCCGGCGTCTCGGACCTGCCCGCCTATCTCGCCGACGAGATGCCGGCCGGGCCCTGGCTCTATCCGGCCGACGACGTCTCGGACCTGCCGCTGCGCGCGCTCGCGGCCGAAATCACCCGCGAGAAGCTGTTCGCGCGGCTCCATGACGAACTTCCCTACGCCTCCACGGTCGAGACGGAGAAGTGGGAGGTCCGCGCCGACGGCTCGGCGCGCGTCGAGCAGACCATCTATGTCGAACGCGAGAGCCAGAAGCGCATCGTGATCGGGAAGGGCGGCCAGACCGTGAAGCAGATCTCCATGGAGGCCCGCAAGGAGATCTCGGAGATCGCGGAGACGGACGTCCATCTCTTCCTGTTCGTGAAGGTGCGCGAGAACTGGGCCGACGACCCGGAGCGCTATCGCGAGATGGGGCTGGAGTTTCCCAAGGGCTGAGGCCAAAGGGCGTGGGCACGCCGACCTCCAGCTCGGGCTTGATCCGGAATCCAGGAAATCGACGATCGCGAACGAAGCCGCGCCGCCAGCGCGTCTGGAGTCCGTCTCTGCGGCCGGAATGACGGCCGCGCGGTCCGCCGGGTCGTTCCGAACGCGACCAATTCTCGCTTCGATGGGCCGGATGGACGCCTCTTGGGCGTCCTGCATCGGCCAAAGTAGCGCTCACGCGCGGCTCACGCCGCCTTGATATCGCGCCAATCGTCCACGAAATTCGATCGATCTCTCTGAGGCTTCGGCGCTCGGACGACGACCGCGAGGGGAACCGCGGGCGCTCTCCTGTCGTCGCCTCGTCTCCAATCGGGCGGGCATGGAAAACATCGCGGTCGTCAACGCCATCCTGCTGTTCGGCGCGGCGCTGATGCTCGTGGGAATCCTGTCGTCGCTCGTGGCGTCGCGGTTCGGCGCGCCTCTGCTGCTCGTCTTCCTGCTGATCGGCATGCTGTCTGGCGAAGACGGCCCCGGCGGCATCGCGTTCGACAACTACCGTGTGACCTACCTGATCGGGTCGATCGCGCTCGCCATTATCCTGTTCGACGGCGGGCTCAGGACGCGGATATCGCATCTGGCAGGAGCGCTCTGGCCGGCGGTGAGCCTTGCGACCGTCGGCGTGCTCATCACCGCAGGACTGATCGGCGCCTTCGCCGCCTGGGCGTTGGGCTTGCGCTGGATCGAGGGACTGCTGATCGGCGCGACCATCGCCTCCACCGACGCGGCCGCGGTGTTCTTCCTCATCCGGGCGAGCGGCCTGCAGCTTCAGCGCCGCGTCGGGGCGACCCTCGAAATTGAATCGAGCACCAACGATCCGGTCGCGGTGTTCCTCACCGTGCTGCTCGTCGGGCTCGTGACGTCGGCCGCAGGCCATACGACCGGGGCGATCGTCGGCCACTTCCTCCAAGAGGCGCTGATCGGCGGCCTCGCGGGCGTCGCGGGGGGATTCGCGCTCGCCTTCATGCTGAATCGCGTCGACCTGCCGTCGGGCCTCCACCCGCTGTTCGTCGTGGCGTTCGTGGTGGCGCTGTTCTCGCTCACCGCGGTCCTGCACGGCTCGGGTTTCCTCGCCGTCTATCTGGCGGGCATCATCGTCGGCAACCGGCCGGTGCGCGCTCTGCCGTCGATCATCGCGTTCCACGACACGGTGACGTGGCTCTGCCAGATCGTGATGTTCATGGTGCTGGGGCTGCTGGTGACGCCCTCCACCATGATCTCCTCCATCCTGCCGGCGCTGGCGATCTCGGTCGTGCTGATCTTCGTCGCGCGTCCGGTCGCCGTCGCGCTCTGCCTGCTGCCGTTCGGTTTTTCGCGGAAGGAGATCGCGTTCGTCGGCTGGGTCGGCCTGCGCGGCGCCGTTTCGATCTTTCTCGCGGCGATCCCGACGCTCGCCAAGGTCCCGAACGCCGAGATCTATTTCAACGTCGCCTTCGTGGTGGTGATCGTCTCGCTGATCGTCCAGGGCTGGACCATCACGCCGCTGGCGAAGCGCCTCCATCTCGCCGTGCGCCAGATGACGCGAAGCGTCCACCGCGTCGAGATCGATCTGCCGGGCCAGCTGTCGCAGGAGATGGTCGGCTACGTGGTCACGCCGCACTGCCCGATCCTCAACCGCGATTCGGTGCCGAAATGGGCGAAGCCGGTCTTCGTGGTGCGCGACGACCGGATTCTCGATCCGCTCCAGGCCGGCGCGCTGAAGCCCGGGGATTACGGCTACTTTCTCACCGAGCCCGAACGCGTCTCCGAACTCGACGGACTGTTCGCGTCGACCGAAGCGGGCAGGGCGCGTCCGTCGCTCGGCGAGTTCCCGATGCGCGGCGAAACCCCGCTCGCGACGCTGGTCGAGCTCTACGGCCTCGGCGTCGACGCGGAGGAGGCCGGACTGACGGTCGCCGAAGTGTTCTCCGCGCGGTTCGAGAACGAGCCGGCGGTCGGCGACCTGCTCGAGCTCGGACCGGCGACGCTCATCGTGCGGGCGGTCGACGAAGGCCGCGTGACCCGCGCGGGCCTGCGCATCGAGGACGAGGGGCCGGACCAGCCGATGACCTCGCTCGCGCCCGCCGCCGAGACGCCCGCCAAGGCCGGGCCGGCGGCCACGATCCAGCGCCTCGCCGAGAAAGTGAAGGCGCAGATCGGGGCTGGCTGACGGCGCCTCTAAACGGTTTGGAAACCATGTCGGACGCATGCTCGTCCCATGATCGTCCGGACCAAATGGCGCATGGTCGCCGCCCAGCTCGCGCTCTGGATCGTCGCCGCGGGAGCGGTGACGTATTTCGGGCAGCAGGCCTATGTGGGCGCTCACGGCCTCGTCGCCAGCAAGGCGATGCAGGAGGAGATCGCCAAGCTCGAGACCCGTCTCGCAGAAGTGAAGGCGGAGCGCTCCTCCGTCGAACACCGCATCGACCTGATGACGTCCGAGCGTCTCGACCCCGATCTTCTTGACGAACAGGCCCGTTCCGACCTTGGCTGGCTAAGCCCCGCCGACCGCGTCCTTCAGAACGACTGACCCCTCGTCTTTCGCAGGCGGCGCGGGACAGCCATGCGGAAACGTGTGGCGGGGCGGGCTTGCGACTTTGGTCTAGCTTCTGTCAGGTTTCCAACCAACGCTCAGGCAGGGGTCGGCTCGCTTTCGCGTGGCCGGCGCCTTAGCTTGGTTAAAAAGACAAAAGAAACGACCAAGGGGACGTCATGGTAGCCACAGCCGCTAAGGCCGCGCCGAAACGCGCCGCGAAATCCTCCGCCGGCGCTTCGCGAGCGGCCGCGGACAAATCCCCCGCGGCCAAGTCGGCCCCCGCGAAATCCGCTTCGACCAAATCCTCCGGCGCTCTGTCCTTCGACAAGGACCAGGAACTCCACGCCCATCGGGAAATGCTGCTGATCCGCCGCTTCGAGGAGAAGGCCGGACAGCTCTACGGCATGGGCCTCATCGGCGGCTTCTGCCACCTCTATATCGGCCAGGAAGCCGTTGTGGTCGGCATGCAGATGGCGCTCAAGCAGGGCGACCAGGTCATCACCGGCTACCGCGACCACGGCCATATGCTCGCCTGCGAGATGGACCCGAAGGGCGTGATGGCCGAGCTCACGGGGCGCCGCGGCGGCTACTCCAAGGGCAAGGGCGGCTCGATGCACATGTTCAGCGTCGAGAAGCAGTTTTACGGCGGCCATGGCATCGTCGGCGCTCAGGTCTCGCTCGGCACCGGGCTCGCCTTCGCCAACAAGTACCGCAAGAACGACAGCGTGACGCTCGCCTACTTCGGCGACGGCGCCTCCAACCAGGGGCAGGTCTACGAGAGCTTCAACATGGCGAAGCTCTGGAGCCTGCCGGTCGTCTACGTCATCGAGAACAACAAGTACGGCATGGGCACCTCGGTCGAGCGCGCCTCGTCGAACACCAATCTCAGCCAGCGCGGCGCGAGCTTCGAAATCCCGGGCGAGCAGGTCGACGGCATGGACGTGCGCGCCGTGAAGGCCGCGGGCGACCGCGCCGTGAAGCACGCCCGGTCCGGCAAGGGCCCCTATATTCTCGAGATGGTCACTTACCGCTATCGCGGCCACTCCATGTCGGACCCGGCGAAGTACCGGTCCAAGGAGGAGGTCCAGAAGATGCGCGAGACCCATGACCCGATCGAGATGGTGCGCAAGCGCCTGATCGAGGCCGGTTTCGCAAGCGAGGACGACCTGAAGGCGGTCGACAAGGAGGTCCGCGAGATCGTCAACGCGGCCGCCGAATTCGCGACCAACGATCCTGAGCCCGATCCGTCCGAGCTCTGGACCGACATTCTGCGCTGATCGCGGTCCCTGAGACGGTCGACCGAACAAGCCCCTGCGAAGACGGGGGCGCTCAAGACAATAAGCCCTCTGGGCGAAAGGGACGTCCCATGCCGATCGAAGTCCTCATGCCGGCGCTGTCGCCGACCATGGAGGCGGGCAAGCTCGCCAAGTGGCTGAAGAAGGAAGGCGACAGCGTCACCTCCGGCGACGTGATCGCGGAGATCGAGACCGACAAGGCCACGATGGAGGTCGAGGCGGTCGACGAGGGCAAGATCGGCAAGCTGCTGATCGAGGAGGGGACCGACGACGTCAAGGTCAACACCCCGATCGCGCTCATTCTCGGCGACGGCGAGGACGAAAGCGCGCTGAAGAATGGCGCCGCCGCTCCCGCCAAGGCCAAGGAAGCCGAGGCCGAGGAGCCGACCAAGGCCGAAGAAGAGGCCAAGGCCGAGCCGAAGAAGGACGCGTCCGCCAAGGTCGAATCCGCCGCCGCCAACCCTCCCCAGCCGAAGACGCAGCCCGAACCCGACGTCCCCGAGGGGACCGAGATGGTCACAATGACGGTGCGCGAGGCGCTCCGCGACGCGATGGCCGAGGAGATGCGCAAGGACGACCGCGTCTTCGTGATGGGCGAGGAGGTCGCCGAGTATCAGGGCGCCTACAAGATCACGCAGGGCATGCTGACCGAGTTCGGCCCCGACCGCGTCATCGACACGCCGATCACCGAGCACGGTTTCGCAGGCGTCGGCGTCGGCGCGGCGCTTGCGGGCCTCAAGCCCGTGGTCGAGTTCATGACCTTCAACTTCGCCATGCAGGCGATCGACCAGATCATCAACTCGGCCGCCAAGACGCTCTACATGTCCGGCGGACAGATGGGCTGCTCGATCGTGTTCCGCGGCCCGAACGGCGCCGCGGCTCGCGTCGCGGCCCAGCACAGCCAGGACTACACCGCCTGGTACTCGAACGTGCCGGGTCTCACCGTCATCGCCCCCTACACCGCCGCCGACGCCAAGGGCCTGCTGAAGGCCGCGATCCGCGACGAGAACACGGTGATCTTCCTCGAGAACGAAATCCTCTACGGCCAGTCGTTCCCCGTGCCGAAGCTCGACGACTACATCGTGCCGATCGGCAAGGCCAAGATCGCCCGGCCGGGCAAGGACGTGACGATCGTCTCCTGGTCGATCGGCATGACCTATGCGCTCAAAGCCGCCGAAAAGCTCGCCGAGGAGGGGATCGAGGCCGAGGTCATCGATCTGCGCACCATCCGCCCGATGGACACCGATACGATCGTGGAGTCGGTCAAGAAGACCGGCCGCATCGTGACGGTGGAGGAGGGCTGGGCGCAGTCCGGCGTCGGCGCCGAGATCGCCGCGCGGATGATGGAACACGCCTTCGACTGGCTCGACGCTCCGGTCGTGCGCGTCACCGGCAAGGACGTGCCGATGCCCTACGCGGCGAATCTCGAGAAGCTCGCGCTGCCGAGCGTCGATGAAGTGGTCCAGGCGGCGAAATCCGTCTGTTACCGCTGATGGCGGCCCCCGGCGCGCCCAGGGAGCTCGCCGTGCCCTTCGCGGCCCACGAGGCCAAGGAGGCCTCGGAAGTGCTGCGCGCCTGGATCGTCGACAGCGGGCTTCATGTCTCTTTGCAACGGGGCTTCGAGGACCCGGCGGTCTGGGGCGTGCTGCTCTCCGACGTCGCCCGGCACGTCGCCAAGATCTTCGAGACCGAGAACGTCTGCTCGCAGGACGAGGCGCTCGAGGCCATCAAGGCGACGCTCGATGCCGAATGGGACGCGCCGCGCGACTCCACCACGCAGGCGATCCAGTGAGGGGTATCGATAGATGATCGGCCGCCTCATCAAGATCGCCGCGAACGAATTTCTGCGCCGCCGCCACGCGCAGACCGGAACCGGACCCCGCCGGCTCCCGCCGACTTCGATCGGCGAGGCCCAGAGCCGCGCGGCGCATACGCTGATCCGCATGGTCCTCGACCGGTTCATGAAGCGCTGAGACCGATCGAAACGCCCGATACGCCCCAGAAGCCTTCCGAAGAGGCCTGAAGACCGATGCCGACCAACATTCTGATGCCCGCGCTCTCGCCCACGATGGAAAAGGGCAATCTCGCCAAATGGCTCGTGAAGGAGGGCGACGAGGTCAAGTCCGGCGACGTCATCGCCGAGATCGAGACCGACAAGGCGACGATGGAGGTGGAGGCCGTCGACGAGGGCAAGATCGCCAAGATCCTTGTCGCCGAAGGCACCGCGGACGTCGCCGTGAACGAGCTGATCGCGATCCTGCTGGGCGACGGCGAGGACGAGAGCGCGCTGAAGGACGCCGGCGACGCGAAGGCGGCGCCCGAACCCGCGAAGGCTGAAGCGCCCAAACCCGAAGCCTCAAAGCCTGAGGCCTCCAAGGCCGAGGCTCCGAAGTCGGAAGAGGCGCCGAAGCCGGAGCCCAAGGCCGAAGCCAAGCCGGCCTCGAACGGCCACGACAAGGGCGCGCGCGTCTTCGCCTCGCCGCTCGCCCGCCGTCTCGCCAAGGAGGCCGGGATCGACCTCTCGGCGGTCTCCGGCTCGGGCCCGCATGGCCGCGTGGTGAAGGCGGACGTCGAAGGCGCGAAGGCGTCCGGCGGCGCCAAGCAAGCGGCCGCGCCTGCCGCGACGTCCGCCGACGCGCCGGCTCCCGCAGCCAAGGCTTCGGCGCCTGCGTCTGACGAGGCCATCAAGAAGCTCTTCCCCGAAGGATCCTTCGAGGAAATTCCGCACGACGGGATGCGCAAGACCATCGCGCGCCGCATGACCGAGGCGCGCCAGACGGTGCCGACCTTCTACGTGACAGTGGATTGCGAGATCGACGCGCTGCTGAAGCTGCGCGAGCAGATCAACGCTTCCGCGCCCCAGAAGGACGGCAAGCCGGATTGGAAGGTCTCGGTCAACGACATGGTGATCAAGGCGCTCGGCGTCGCGCTCGCGCAGGTGCCGGACGCCAACGTCTCCTGGACCGAAGGCGCGATGCTGAAACACAAGCACGCCGACGTCGGCGTCGCGGTGGCGCTTCCGGGCAACGGCCTGATCACGCCGATCATCCGCGCGGTCGAGACCAAGACGCTCTCGACGATCGCCAAGGAAATGAAGGACTTTTCGGCCCGCGCCAAGGAGCGCAAGCTGAAGCCCGAGGAGTACCAGGGCGGCACCACGGCGGTCTCGAACCTCGGCATGTTCGGCGTCAAGGACTTCACCGCGGTGATCAACCCGCCGCATTCGACCATCCTGGCGGTCGGCGGCGGCGAGAAGCGCGCGGTGGTGAAGGGCGACCAGATCGTCGCCGCGACCGTGATGAGCCTGACGCTCTCCTGCGACCATCGCTCGGTCGACGGTGCGCTCGGGGCGACGCTGATCTCGGCGATCAAGCGCCTGATCGAGAACCCGATGGGCATGCTGGTCTAGAAGGCGAGCCTCCGTGGTTCTGCGTGCTTCGAGACGCCGTCCCTTCCGGGCCGGCTCCTCAGCATGTGGGCTGTGGAGAAATGGCGAACCTCAGCCGTCCCTCATGCTGAGGAGCTTCGCGCCAGCGAAGCGTCTCGAAGCACGCAGTTCGTTTCCCCAAATGAGAGCCTGACCCCATGCCCCTCGTCCGCATCTCGCTCCTGAAGGGCCACAATGAGGCCGTCAAGCACGCCATGTGCGAGGGCGTCTATGACGCCATGCGCGAGGTCTTCAACGTGCCGGAAGACGACAAGTTCGTGGTCATGCACGAGCACGGCAAGGCGGAGTTCTCCTACGCCAAGTCCTATCTCGGCGTGGCGCATGACGACGGCCTGGTGATCGTCCAGATCACCTGCAACGAGGGCCGCAGCCTCGAGATGAAGAAGGCGCTCTACGCCTCGATCGCCGACAAGTTCGAGGCCGCGGGCGTCGCCAGGAACAACGTCTTCATCAGCCTCGTCGAGGTGAAGAAGGAGAACTGGTCGTTCGGCGACGGGATCGCGCAATATGCCTGAGGCGGGCGCCGCGCGATGAAAGCCTATCTCGCCGGCCCGGACGTCTTCCGCGCCGACGCGGCGGAGATCGCCGCCCGGCGCAAGGAGCTCTGCGCGACCTATGGCGTCGAGGCGCTGCATCCGTTCGACCAGGCGCTCGACGGGCTCGCCGCCCATGACCTCGCCGGCGCGATCTTCCGGGCCAACATCGCGATGATGCGCGAAGCCGACGTCGTGATCGCGGAGCTGTCGCCGTTCCGATCGCCAAGCGCCGATCCCGGCACCGCCTTCGAACTCGGTTTCGCCTTCGCGGCCGGGACGCCGGTCTACGGGTTTTCGGCCGCGGCTGAACCGCTGTTCGAGCGCACGGTCGGCGGGGTATCCCGCGACAATCTCGAAGTTCTGCCCGACGGCCGCCTGCTGCACGCGGACGGTCTCGTGGTCGAGGATTTCGGGCTCGCCGACAATCTGATGCTCATCGAGGCCATCACGGCCTCGGGCGGGCGCTTCTTCACCTCCGCGGGCGGCCCCTGGGCCGCGCCGGGCGGCCTTGATCCGTTCGAGGCCTGCCTCGCGGCGGCTTCAAAGCGCCTCGCTTTCGCTGCGGCCGCAGAGCCGCCGACACACAAGAAAACCGCAGGGACCACCCATGGCTGACGCATACGACGTGCTCATCATCGGCGGCGGGCCGGGCGGCTACGTCACGGCCATCCGCTCGGCGCAGCTCGGCTTCAAGACCGCCGTGGTGGAGCGCGAACATCTGGGCGGCATTTGCCTCAACTGGGGCTGCATCCCCACCAAGGCGCTGCTCCGTTCGGCCGAGGTCTACCACTACATGCAGCACCCCGACGCCTACGGCCTGAAAGCCGAGAAGGTCGGCTTCGACATCGCCGCGGTGGTGAAGCGATCGCGCGGGGTGTCGTCGCAGCTCAATGGCGGCGTCGGGTTCCTGATGAAGAAGAACAAGGTCGACGTCATCTGGGGCGAGGCGACCATCACGAAACCCGGAGAGGTGAAGGTCGTAGGCCCCAAGAAGTCCGTGCAGGGCCCTCCCGTCCCTGCGCCCAAGGGCGCGCTCGGGGAGGGGACCTATTCGGCCAAGCACGTCATCGTCGCGACCGGCGCGCGGCCCCGCTCGCTGCCGGGCCTCGAGGGCGACAAGAAGCTCGTCTGGACCTATTTCGACGCCATGGTCCCGACCGAGATGCCGAAGTCGCTGCTGGTGATCGGCTCGGGCGCGATCGGCATCGAATTCGCAAGCTTCTATCGATACATGGGCGCCGAAGTCACGGTCGTCGAAGTGCTGCCGCAGATCCTGCCCGTCGAGGACGAGGAGATCGCGGCGCACGCCCGAAAGCGCTTCGAGAAGCAGGGGATGAAGATCCTCTCCGGCGCGAAGGTCACGAAGCTCGACAAGGGCTCGAACGACGTCACCGCGACGATCGAGCTGTCCGACGGCAAGACCGAGAAGCTCAAAGTGGACCGCGTCATCTCGGCGGTCGGGGTCGTCGGCAACATCGAGAACCTCGGCCTCGAGGCGCTCGGCGTGAAGACTGAAAAGGGCTGCGTGGTCACCGACGGGCTGGGCCGCACCAATGTGAAGGGCGTCTACGCCATCGGCGACGTCGCCGGTCCGCCGATGCTCGCCCACAAGGCCGAGCACGAGGGCGTGATCTGCGTCGAGGGCATCAAGGGTCTCGACGTCCATCCGATGGACAAGGCCAAGATCCCGGGCTGCACCTATTGCCAGCCGCAGATCGCCTCGGTCGGGCTGACGGAAAAGAAGGCCAATGAGCAGGGCCGCAAGGTCAAGGTCGGCCGCTTCCCGTTCAACGGCAACGGCAAGGCGATCGCGCTCGGCGAGCCCGATGGGCTGGTGAAGACCATCTTCGACGCCGAGACCGGCGAGCTTCTGGGAGCCCATATGGTCGGCGCGGAAGTCACCGAGCTCATCCAGGGCTTCGTCATCGCCATGAACCTCGAGACCACCGAGGAAGAGCTGATGCATGCGGTGTTCCCGCACCCGACGCTCTCCGAAATGATGCACGAGAGCGTGCTCGACGCTTACGGGCGGGTGATCCACACCTGAGGCGTATCCATTCGGGCGGACGCGCCTCGACCGTCATGCCCGGCGAAGCCGGATATCCACGACTTCGTCGTCGCGTTTCACGATCTCAGAAAGTCGTGGGCGCCTGTGTCGCCGCGCGGGCATGAGGGCGGAGTGGGCGCGCGGCGGACATATCACACGCCCGCTATCAGTAATTTATTCCTGCCCTACTGGAACTTGGTCGGCGCCGCCCGAGTTCTTTACGCGACGGGACAACGCTTCGCGGGAGTTATGCAGGAATGACAGGCGTCGGCTGGTTAATGGCGATCATCCTCGGCGGCATCGCCGGATGGATCGCCGAGCAGATCATGAAGTCCGACATGGGACTGATCATGAACATCATCCTCGGGATCGTCGGGGCGCTGGTGATGAACGCGATCCTCGGCGCGATCGGCGTCGTGCCGCCCGGCGGCTGGATCTGGCAGTGCATCGTGGCGATCGCTGGCGCGTGCCTGCTGATCTTCGTCTGGCGGGCGATCCGCGGGCGGCGCGCGGCCTGACGCGCATCGACCTGAGCCCTGCATTCGCGCCGCGTCCGCTCTGCGGGCGCGGAGCAGCGGATGACGCGGGCTCCGGCCTCGGTTAAATTCACAAGGAGAGCAGGCGAAACGCCCGCTCTCCTTTTTCATTCGCGGCGGCCCGTTGCGTATCCTCCGCCGCGTCACGATCTGGGCGCCATGGTCACGGTTCTCGACCGAACGAATGGACTTCCCCGCGCGCGTCATCCTGAAAAGGCGCGCCGCGAAGACACGCTCAAGCTCGCCAAGCCGGACTGGATCCGCGTCAAGGCGCCGGGCTCGCCGGTCTGGCGCGAGACCAACGAGATCGTTCGCGCCAACAAGCTTGTGACGGTGTGCGAGGAGGCCGGCTGCCCGAACATCGGGGAGTGCTGGTCGAAGAAGCACGCGACCTTCATGATCCTCGGCGACACCTGCACCCGCGCCTGCGCGTTCTGCAACGTGCGCACCGGCATGCCCGAGGCTGTCGACGCCGGCGAGCCGGAACGGGTCGCGGACGCCGTCGCCAAGCTCGGCCTCCACCACGTCGTCATCACCTCGGTCGACCGCGACGACCTCGCCGACGGCGGAGCGAAGCACTTCGCCGACGTCATCGGCGCGATCCGGCGCGCGAGCCCGCAGACCACGATCGAGATCCTGACGCCCGACTTCCTGCGAAAGGACGGCGCGCTCGAGACAGTGGTCGCGGCGAAGCCCGACGTCTTCAACCACAATCTCGAATGCGTGCCGTCGCTCTACCTCACGGTCCGCCCCGGCGCTCGCTACTTTCATTCCCTGCGTCTGTTGCAGCGCGTGAAGGAGCTCGATCCGGAGATCTTCACCAAGTCCGGCATCATGGTGGGTCTCGGCGAGGAGCGGAACGAGGTCCTCCAGCTGATGGACGACCTGCGCTCCGCCGACGTCGATTTCCTGACCATCGGCCAGTACCTGCAGCCGACCAAGAAACACCACGCGGTCATGCGGTTCGTGACGCCGGACGAGTTCCGGTCCTACGAGACGATGGCCTACGCCAAGAGCTTCCTGATGGTGTCGGCGAGCCCGCTCACCCGCTCGTCCCACCATGCGGGCGAAGACTTCGCTCGGCTCAAGGCCGCCCGCGCGGCCAGGCGGCCGGCGGCTGTCGCGGCAGAGTAGGTCTCGTCCGCTAAAGCCCCGTCAGAAGTGGTCGTAGGAGATCGAGGGATCGTCCTTCCATTTTGAAGGGGGCGCCGGCCGTGGCGTCGACGGGGCCGGAGGAGAGGGCGGCGTTTCCGACCGTGGCGGCTCGGGCCGGACGTCGGCGGCGGTCGCAGGCGCCGGCGGAGGGGGCTCCGGAAGTCGCTCGGGAGCTGCGATCGGGCCTGGTCGAACGGTAGGCGCCGCCACGCGATCTTCGACCGGCTGCCTGACGCGCGAGGGAAGCGCATCCTGATCCGGCTCGCGAACGCGGCGGCGCGTCTCCGAACGCTCCGACAGGCGCTCGGCGCGGGGCGGTCGCTCGGATGCTTGCGGGCTCCGGCGGCGGGGCGCGACGTCCGGTTCGAAATCCTGCGGCGAGCCCGCGAGCACCGGCGTCCGCTCGACCGTTCGCGCCCGGTCCGGCAGGGCGGCCCTCTCCACAGCGGGCGTTCTGATTGGCGGCGCGCGCCGGGCTTCGGTCGGCGCCGTCCCGCAAATCACGTCGACCACGGTCGTCTGCCTGACGATCTCTTCCCCCGGCGGTCGCCGCTTCGCCGAAACGACGCCCGTGCGGCACGCCTGGGCTGCGATCTCGGCGTCGCTCGGCGCCAGGCCGAACGGCGCGATGATCCAGTTGGTGAAGCCCGGCGCGACGATCGAGCATTGCAGAAGCGTCGGCGCGGCGCAGGCGACTTTTCGCGACGAGCCGATCTCGGAGAAGGCGGGAGCGGGCGCCGCGACGACGGCGAGCGAGGCGACGAGCAGTCCGGCGCGCATCTCGATCCTCCGAGGCGCGAGCCGGGCGGCGCGCGTCGCTGCGAGCTTACGTGGGGCGACCGGCGACACAAGACCCGCGCCGATCACGAGGCGGATGACGAAGCGCGGCGCCTCGGCTATTGCTCCTGCACACCTTCAAGAGGATCAAGCCGCTCATGCCGCTTCCCAAGCTTCTCGAAGGTCGGCTGTCGATCCCCGTGATCGGCGCGCCGATGTTCATCGTCTCGGGCCCCGAGCTCGTCGTGGCCCAGTGCAAGGCGGGCGTGGTCGGTTCTTTCCCGGCGCTGAACGCGCGGCCCGCCGATCAGCTCGACGTCTGGCTCGGCCGGATCGAGGACGAGCTTACAGCCTTCGCCGACGCCAATCCCGGCGCGCCGGTCGCGCCTTACGCCGTGAACCAGATCGTCCATTCCTCGAATGCGCGCCTCGGCGAGGACATGACCGTCTGCGCCCGCCGTCGCGTCCCGATCGTCATCACCTCGCTGCGCTCGCCGAACGAAGTGGTCAAAGCGGCGCATGACTGGGGCGGCGTCGTGCTGCACGACGTGATCTCGGTCCGCCACGCCGAAAAGGCGCTCGAGGCGGGCGTCGACGGGCTGATCCTCGTCTGCGCGGGCGCAGGAGGCCATGCCGGCATGCTCAGCCCGTTCGCGCTGACCCAGGAGGTGAGGGCGATCTTCGACGGTCCGATCGTGCTGTCGGGCGCCATCGCGACGGAAGGGCGGTGCTCGCCGCGCAGGCGGCGGGCGCGGACCTCGCTTATGTCGGCACGCGCTTCATCGACGAAGGAGGCCAACGCCGACCCGCGCTACAAGGAGATGCTGGTGGCGGGCGCCGCGAGCGACATCGTCTATTCGTCGCTCTTCACGGGCGTGCACGGCAACTATCTGAAGCCGTCGATCGCGGCCTCCGGGCTCGATCCCGAGGCGCTGCCCGACGCCGACAAGTCGAAGATGGATTTCGGATCCGCCGCAAAGGCCTGGCGGGACATCTGGGGCGCAGGACAAGGCCTCGGCGCGATCTCGGACGCGCCGAGCGCTGGCGAAACCATCGCCCGGATGGTCGCGGAATACGGCGCCGCCAAAGCCGACCTCGCAGCCGCGTAACGGGCGCGGCGGCGGCCATCCTTGAGCGAGCGCCCTTCGGCCAAGACAAAAGTCGGGCGACCGAGGGCCGCATGACGGCGGAAGTCCCTCTACGTCCTCGCCGCGTAGAATGGCGCAACCGCCTCCGATCCCTCCAAACCCGGAGACGGCCAGAGGCGCCGACCTTTGCGGCCGGCGTCTCGCCCTAACCGGATGAAGGACAGCGCCAGTGAACGTCGAGGATGCGGAGGGCGTGGATGGCTGGCTTATCGCCTTCGAAACCGGGCCGACCGGCAATCCGCTGTTCTGGGCCGTCAACGTGGCCGAAGAATCCCTGGCTCTGACCGTCGCGGCCGCGGCCGCGGACGTCTCGGTCGACGCTCCGGTCGTGTCGGGCCCCAATCCCACCCGTTCGATCGAAACCTTCGGACCTCTGCGAGGCGAGGCGGCCTTCGTCGGAGACATCGGAGCTCCAAGGCCCTGACCCACGCTCTAGCGGATCCGTCGTGAAAGCAGGCGAACCCGCCGGGATAAAACCCGCATAGGTGGCGATGCGGAGACGGCGCGGGATTCGCCAAAACGCCTGACTGGCTCGCGCTTGACGCCGCCCAGTCGCCGGTGGGACGATCCTGGATGCAACCGGGGCGGGGGCTCGCGATGCTGTCTGACGACCAGTTCGAGCGGTTCGCCCGAGACGGCTATCTGCAGGTGCCGGGCGCCGTCGCCAAGTCGACCTGCGACCACCTGCGCCGAATGGCGTGGCGCCGGCTTCCAGAACATTGGGTGAGGCGAGCCCGAGACATGGACGGGGCTCGTCACCGACTCCTGCCATACCGAAAGCCTGGGCTTTCGCCGCGGGCTTCTCAAATTCCAGAAGGGCGAGCTCCCGACAGACGACCTCGCCAACGCCACGTTCGGCCGAAAGTCGCCGTTCGAGAAGATGATCGCCTCGCTGATCGGCCGGCCGACGCGTCCGCGCTACCGGGGCCTTTACCTGATCGTGCCGTTTCAAGGGTCCGAAGACGCCGCGCGCTACGCCCTCCCGCATGTCGAGGCTCACCCGGTCCAGATCATCGCGACCACCTACCTGCAGGACGTCCGGCCGGGCGGCGGCGGGCTTCTGGTGTGGCCCGGCAGCCATCGCGACCTTTATCCCGCGTTCGAGTCGAAGGTCGATTTCATCGCTCGGGATTCCTACCGGGAAATCATGAAGCGTTATCGCCGCCTCGAGCCGGTGGAGCTTTCCGGGGCGGCCGGCGACGCGATTCTGATCCACCACCGCCTGCTTCACGCCCCGAGCCTCAACAGGCGCCGGCGCATCCGCTACGCGCTCCTCTGCGACTACTTCCTGCCGAATGTCGGCGAGCTTGCGCGCGAGACGCCGGGCGACGATCCGTTCGAGGATTTTTCCCCTCGCTTCGAGGCGTACCGAGGTCGGGAGACAGAGCATGACTATCGCACTGTCGATCCCGCCGACCTGAAGGGGCGGGCGATCGAAGGCGGTCATTACACCGCCATCAACAAGCGCGACGCGTCCCGGCTGATCCGCACGCTGAAGGACGGCGACATCTGGATCACGCTCGCGGACAACGACTCGCTTTCGGGCACGAACAAGGTGCAGCCCTGCGGGATGTCGCTCGCGGAGCAGGGGCTCCGCGTGTTCTCGGACGGCGTCGAACTCGTCTCGGCCTGCCGCAACGATTTCATCGCGAAGGCGCCCGCTGGGGATTTGCGGGCCCTCAAGATCGTCGGAGCGCGCCAGCCCCTGTGGCTGCGCGTCATCCGGGTCTCGCTGCCGGTTCGCAGCAGCGCGGTGATCCTCGACCAGCCGATCGAGCCCGAGGACGAACGCGAGTTCAGCGTGGGCGCGATCGGCTCAGGCCCGACTTAGTCGGCGGCCTGCGGCGGACCGGCAAAGTGGCGGAAGGGGTGGGATTCGAACCCACGGTGGAGTCGCCCCCACGGCGGTTTTCAAGACCGCTGCCTTAAACCACTCGGCCACCCTTCCGGCGCGCCATTCTTTGGGCCAAGCCGAGGCGCGCCGCAACCACATCGTCGCGCCTCGCGTCGCGATAACGGGTTTGGCGTTCGCAACCTTGGGTCGGCGCTGGCGCGCATGTGACCGTCAAAACGCCCTGACGTGGTGTCCGATCCGTTAATTCCGGCTTGTTTTGCCGCATTCACGCCATATTCTGGCGGCCACGTGGACGTGGAAACATGGCGATCCGGTGACGGTCGCCTTGTCTCGAGAAGGCGGCGGACGTCGATTGACGTCGGCGGCGCAGGGCAGGGCCGACGAGGTCCACGCCTGCGGTCTCTCGGGGGAATACGGGGACGGAATTGATGATCGACGCCGGCGCTCGCCGAAAGGCTCTGCAGCTTGCCGGCTCCGTCGTCGACGATCCTCGCGTCTCCATCATCAGCGAACTTTCGGGGGGCGCCGCCCGCGTCGCGGCGGCTGCGCTTTTGTGCGGCGGCCTCGCGGCGTGTTCGGCGCATGAGCGGGGCGTCGCGTCTTCGCAGACGCCGGCGACGGCCGAGCAGGCGGGCGTCTCGGTCGGCGCGTCGGCGAGCGCCGATGTCGTGGCGGCCGCTCCCGGGCAGGCGCAGACGGTGCAGACCGCCGCCGCGGCTCCGGCCGCCGCAGGTCCGGCGGGAGCCTCCCAGCCTGTCGTGGCGGCCGCGCCGGCGCCTGTCCCCGCGCCAGCCGCCGTAAGGACGGCCTCGACGGCGAAGATCGGGCGGTCGGGCGGCGGGCTCGCCTCCTGGTACGGCTCGCGCTTCCATGGCCGGCCGACCGCGAATGGCGAACGCTTCGACATGGGCGGGTTCACCGCCGCCCACCGCAAGTTTCCGCTGCCGTCCTATGTGCGCGTCACCAACGTCTCGAACGGCCGCTCGATCGTCGTGCGCGTCAACGACCGCGGCCCGTTCCACGGAAACCGCGTGATCGACGTTTCGCGGCGCACCGCCGACGTTCTCGGCTTCCGGCACGGCGGCGTCGGCAACGTGAAGCTCGATCTCATCGGCCCGGCGCCGGAGTCCGGCAGCGACGACCGCAGGCTGCTCGCGTCCTACCAGGAGTTCGGTCATCCGACCGCCGCGCCCGGACAGCAGCTCGCCATGGCGCCGGTGTCGGACCAGGATCTCGCCAACGAATCGCTCGGCTATGGCGGCCGCGCCTATGCGGTGGCGAGCGCCGCGGTGACGAAGTCCGCCGCCTTCGTGACGACGTCGGCGTCCGCGGTGGTGGCGAAGGCGTCCGACGCGGCCTCGAGCGCGACGGCGGCTGTCGGCAAGGCGCTGCCGACCTTCTCGCAAGCGAAGAAGACCCAGACGCCGACTCAGGTCGCGGCGGCCGCGCCGCAGCCCGCGGGCGCTCCCGCGGCCTACGCTGCGCCCAACCCTGCTCTCGCCTCGATGCCGGCGGCGATCACCGGCGCGCCCGCGCAGAAGCCGCGCGTGGTGGCGCCCGCCGAGCCGGTGCTCGCGAGCGCGGCTCCGGTTTCGGTCGCCCCGGCTCCCGTCCAGACGGCGTCGGTCGACGTCACGTCGCGCATCGCGGCCGGTTTCGACAGCTTCGACGCCTTCGCGCCGCGCCTGCGCTCCGGCGCCGACCGATAACCCTGTCTCCTGGAAAGCGAGCCGCGTCGCGCCGCGCCGATTGTGCGGGGGACGATCGCGCCGTATCTTCTGGCCAGTGAGCGTAAGGGTTTTGGCGCGATGGTCGTGATGACGTTCCGAACCGGTCGCTTCGCCAGGGCCGCGGCCGCAGCGCTTGTCAGCGCGCTCGTCGCCGTCCAGGCCGTCGCCAAAGAGCCGGCCAAGCCCGCGTCGCCCACCGACGCTCCGATCGCCTTCCTCTACGACGAGACCGCGGGCTCGGTGCTCTTCGCCAAACAGGCGGACCTGCCGTCGCCGCCTGCGAGCGTCGCGACGCTCATGACGCTCGAGCTCGTCTTCAAGGCGCTCGCCGAGGGCCGGTTGAAGCGCGAACAGACGTTCCGCATCACCGAGGACGCCTGGCGGCGCGGGGGCGCGCCTTCGCGTTCCTCGACGATGTTCGCCAAGCTCAATTCCGAGGTCTCGGTCGCCGATCTGCTGCGCGGCGTCATCGTCCAGTCCGGCAACGACGCGGCGATCACGCTTGCGGTCGGCCTGTCGGGGTCCGAGCAGGCCTTCGCCGACGAGATGAACCGCCGGGCGAAGGAGCTCGGTCTGTCGCGCTCGACTTTCCGGAACGCGACCGGCCAGCCGGACCCGGACCAGAAGATGACCGCGCGCGACTCCGCGCGGCTCGCCGCGCATCTCATCGAAGCCTATCCGGAGCAATACAGGATCTTCGCCGAGCCGGAGTTCACCTGGAGCAAGATCACCCAGCGCAACCGCAATCCGCTGCTCGCCGATTACCAGGGCGCCGACGGGCTCAAGACCGGCTACACCGAGGATTCCGGTTATGGCCTCGTGGGGTCCGCGGTGCGCGACGGACGTCGTTTGATCATCGTTCTGAACGGCCTCGAAACCGCCAAGGACCGGGCTGAACAGGCCCGCAAGCTGCTCGATTGGGGCTTTTCTGCCTTCGAACAGCGACGCCTGTTCGAGCAGAACGCGCCGGTCGCCGAGGCCCGCGTCTTCGGAGGCTCCTCGCTCTATGTGCCGCTGGTCTCAGAGCGCGCCATCGACCTGCTGACGCCGAAGGGCGACGACGCCCGCGTGGCGGCCCGGGTCGACTACGCCGGGCCGGTGACGGCGCCGATCGCGAAGGGAACGCGCATCGGCGTGCTGAAGGTCTGGCGCGGAGAGACGCTGATTGTCGAGACCCCGCTGACGGCGGGCGCGGACGTGCCGCATGGCGATCTTCCCCGGCGCGCCTTCGACGGCGCGATGGAGCTTGTCGGCGGCTGGGTCGGCCAGCTCGCCGACAGGATGTGATGCCCGGTCGTTTCGTCACCTTCGAAGGCGGGGAGGGGGTCGGCAAGTCGACCCAGATCCGTCTGCTCGCCGCACGGCTTCGTGCGCTTGGCCGCGAGGTGGTGGTGACGCGCGAGCCCGGCGGCTCGCCGCGCGCCGAGGCGCTGCGCGAGACGCTGCTCGGAGGCGGGGCGAAGCGGTTCGGACCGCTCGCCGAAACGATCCTGGTCGCTTCCGCCCGCGCCGACCATGTCGACCGGGTGATCCGGCCGGCGATCGCACGCGGCGACGACGTGCTGTGCGACCGCTTCATCGACTCCACCGCCGCCTACCAGGGCGCGCTCGGGGGAGTTCCGCCCGAGACCATTCGCGCGCTCGCTGACGTCGCCGCCCATGGCTGCCGGCCGGACATCACCCTCGTGCTCGACGCCTCGCCCGCGAGCGGCCTCGCCCGGGCGCGCAAGCGAGCCGGGGAGGGCGCGACGGCGGATCGCTTCGAAGCCGAGAACCTCACATTCCACGAGCGGCTGCGCGACGCCTTCCGCGCGATCGCGAAGTCCGAGCCGGAGCGCTGCGCGTTGATCGACGCGGAGGGGTCCGAGGACCAGGTCGCGGAGCGGGTCTGGGAGGCAGTCTCGCGCCGGCTGGGTCTCGCCGTCGCCATGCCGGCCGCAGGAGCGGCCGAATGATCGAGCCCGACGGACCGCCCGAAGCCGACCGCCGCGACGGTTGCCCGCATCCGCGCGAGACCGAGCGGCTCGTTGGGCACGCGGCGGCCGAGCGTGAACTCGTCTCCGCCTTCACGTCCGGCCGGATGCATCACGCCTGGCTGCTCACCGGACCCGAGGGCGTCGGCAAGGCGACGCTTGCCTACCGCATGGCGCGCTTCGCCCTGTCGCATCCCGACGCCTCGACCGAAGTCGCCGCCGCCCGAGATCTTTCCGTCCCGTTCGACGCTCCCGCGGCGCGGCGGATCGCGCGGCTGTCGCATCCGGACCTGCTGTTGTTGCGCCGCGGTTGGAACGCCGATCGCAAGACCCATTACGGCGAAATCCGCGTCGACGACGTGCGGCGGGCGACCGGCTTTTTCGGCTCGACCGCCGGGGAGGGGGGCTGGCGCGTCGCGATCGTGGACGCCGCCGACGACCTCAACGGCGCGGCCGCAAACGCCCTGCTCAAGGTGCTGGAGGAGCCGCCGCCGCGCGCGATCTTCCTGCTGGTCTCCGCGACCCCTCGCCTGCTGCCGGCGCCGGTGCGCTCGCGCTGCCGGACGCTCGCGCTGCGGCCGCTCGGCGTCGCCGAGGTCGCCGAAATCCTACGAGGCTTGCCCGAAATCGCCGAGGAGCACGAGGAGGAGGCCTTGGTGTCAGCGGCGGAGCTGTCCGAGGGCAGCGTCGCCCGGGCGCTGTCTTTGCTCGCGAGCGACGGCGCTTCGCTTCGGCGCACGGTTTCGGGTCTGCTCGACCGGCTGCCCTCGATCGACGTCAAGGCCACTCACGCGCTCGCCGAGGACCTCGCCAAGCGCGGCGCGGAGGAGCGGTTCGCGCTCTTCGTCGGCCTCGTCCAGGATTGGCTGCACGATCGCGCCCGCGCAGGCGCCGCAGTGCGGGAGCCGCGCCTTGCGCGCTTTGCGGAGGTATGGGAAAAGACGGCCCGCGCCGCCCGCGAGGTCGAGATCTTCAACCTCGACCGTCGGCCCTTCGTCCTCGAGACGCTGACCGAGCTCTCCGGCCTCGTGCGCCGCTGACGCGGGCCCCTGAGCTCTGGGACCAGCGATGCCGGACGCCAAGACGCCTTTCTACGTCACCACCGCGATCTCCTATCCGAACGGCGCGCCGCATATCGGCCACGCCTACGAGGCGATCGCGACCGACGCGATCGCGCGCTTTCACAAGCTCGACGGCCGCGACGTCCGTTTGCTCACCGGCACCGACGAGCATGGGCTGAAGATGTCCCAGACGGCCGCGCGCGAGGGCGTGACGCCGTTCGACTGGGCGACCAAGAACGCCGCGCGCTTCAAGGCGATGGACGAGCTCTACGGAATCTCGTTCGACCGCTTCATCCGCACCACCGACAAGGACCACTACTCCGCGAGCCAGGAGCTGTGGAGGCGGATGGCCGCCAGCGGCGACGTCTACCTCGGCAAATACGAAGGTTGGTACTCGGTCCGCGACGAGGCCTATTTCGACGAGAGCGAGACGACGCTCGCCGAGGACGGAACCCGCAGGGCGCCGACCGGCGCGCCGGTCGAGTGGGTGAAGGAGGAGAGCTACTTCTTCCGCCTCTCCGCCTATCAGGACCGGCTGCTGAAACTCTACGAGGACCAGCCGAACTTCATCGGCCCGGACGCGCGCCGCAACGAGGTGACGGCCTTCGTGAAGCGCGGCCTCACCGATCTTTCGATCAGCCGCACGACGTTCGACTGGGGCGTGCCGGTGCCGGACGACCCGAAGCACGTCATGTATGTCTGGGTCGACGCGCTCACCAACTATATCACCGGCGCGGGCTTCCCTGACGAGGCCTCGGACCTCTGGCGCTACTGGCCCGCTGACCTGCACGTCATCGGCAAGGACATCATCCGCCTTTCACACGGTGTTCTGGCCGGCCTTCCTGATGTCTGCCGGCCATTCCGCTGCCCAAGCGCGTCTTCGCCCACGGATTTCTGAATGTCCGCGGAGAGAAGATGTCGAAGTCGGTCGGCAACGTCGTCGATCCGTTCGCGATCGCAGAAGGCTATGGCGTCGACGCCGTGCGGTATTTTCTGCTGCGCGAGGCGCCGTTCGGGCAGGACGGCTCCTACAGCCACGAGGCGATCATCGGGCGCATCAACGCCGACCTCGCCAACGATCTCGGCAACCTCGCGCAGCGCTCGCTGTCGATGATCGCGAAGAACTGCGAGGGCAGGGCGCCGACGCCCGGCGCGTTCACGCAGGCCGACCAGGCAATGCTCGACGCCGCCGACGCGCTTTTGGCGAAGACACGCAAGGCCTTCGACGACCTCGCGCTGCATTCGGCGCTGGCGGGCATCTGGGCGGTGGTGGCGGAAGCCAACCGCTACTTCGCCAACGAGCAGCCGTGGTCACTGAAGAAGACCGACCCGGAGCGGATGGCGACGGTGCTCTACGTCACCGCCGAGACGGTGCGGATCGTCGCGTTGCTGGCGCAGCCCTTCGTGCCGACGGCGGCCGGAAAGTTGCTCGACCTTCTGGCGGCGGCGGAAAGCGATCGGAATTTCAACGCGCTGGAGGCTGGCAGGCGGCTCGCGCCCGGCGCCGAGCTTCCCACGCCGCAGCCTGTGTTCCGCGCTACGTCGAGCCGACGCCCGAGGCCGCGCAATGAGCGGCGGCGTTTCCTTTTCCTCCCCTGCGTTGGCGGGTGAGGATCAAGGAGCGGCGGCATGACCATCGTCGACAGCCATTGCCACCTGGACTTCCCGGACTTCGCCCCCGAGGTCGATCAGGTCGTGGCGCGGGCCCATGCGGCCGGAGTCGGCCTCATGGTGACGATCTCCACCCGCGTGCGACGGTTCGAGCAGATCCTCGCGCTCGTCGAGGCGCATGACAGCGTCTGGGGCACGGTCGGCACCCATCCGCACAACGCGCATGAGGAGCTCGACGTCACGCTCGAAGAGCTCGTGCGGCTGTCCGGCCACCCGAAGATCGCGGGCATCGGCGAGGCGGGCCTCGACTACCATTACGAGGGCGACTACGCGGCACAGGAGGCGAGCTTACGCACGCACATCGCCGCCGCGCGGGAGACGAAGCTGCCGCTCGTCATCCACGCTCGCGCCGCAGACGAGCGCATGATCGAGGTGCTCGAGGAGGAGACGGGGAAAGGGGCTTTCCCGGCCGTCCTGCACTGCTTCTCGTCCGGCGCCGAGCTCGCCCGGCGGGGCGTGGCTCTCGGGCTCTACGTCTCGTTCTCCGGCATCCTGACGTTCAAGCGCTCCGAGGAGCTGCGCGCCATCGCGGCCGAAGTGCCGGCCGACCGGCTGCTGGTCGAGACCGACGCGCCCTACCTCGCGCCTGAACCCTTCCGCGGCAAGCGCAACGAACCGGCGCACACGGTCCGCACCGCGGCGACGCTCGCCAAGGTGCGGGGCTGGAGCGAGGCCGAGGCCGCGCGCATCACGACGGACAATTTCTTTCGTTTGTTCAACAAGGTGAAGCGACACTCTCTAGTGACGCCGAAGGGCGCCGACGCGGCATGAGCTTGCGGGTCACGATCCTCGGTTGCGGGTCGTCCGGCGGCGTGCCGCGCGTCGCGGTCGGCTGGGGCGCGTGCGACCCGGCCGAGCCCAGGAACCGTCGCCGCCGCTGCGCGCTGCTGGTCGAGCGGACGTCGCCCGAAGGCGTGACCTCGGTTCTCGTCGACGTCGGCCCCGACCTTCGCGACCAGCTGATCGGCGCCGACGTCCGCCATCTCGACGGCGTCCTCGTCACCCACGACCACGCCGACCACACGCACGGCGTCGACGACCTGAGGCCGCTCGTCCTCAAGATGCGCCGCCGGATGGACGTCTGGTCGGACGCGCGCACCTTTGAGGTGCTGAAGACGCGCTTCGGCTACGCCTATGAGTGCCCGCCGGGCAGCGACTATCCGCCGATCCTGACCGACCGGAGGATCGAGCACGGCCGCGCCGTTTCGATCGACGGGGAGGGCGGCGCGATCGAGGCGCTGCCGATCGACCTCATGCACGGCCGCGCCTATCGCGCGCTCGGCTTTCGCTTCGGCGCCCTCGCCTACACGCCGGACGTCAACGGAATCCCGCCGGAGTCCGAAGAGGCTCTGTCGGGTCTTGATCTCTGGATCATCGACGCTCTGCGCGAGACGCCGCATCCGAGCCATTTCTCGCTGTCGGACGCGCTCGCCGCGATCGAACGGTTCCGTCCGCGCCGGGCGATCCTCACCAACCTCCACACCGATCTCGACTACCGGACGCTGAAGGACAGGCTGCCGCCCGGGATCGATGTGGCGTTCGACGGGATGGTCATTGAGACTGGCTGAGCGGGAACTGCGTGCTTCGAGACGCCGGCCCGATGGCCGGCTCCTCAGCATGAGGGGCGTTGAATCAATGCACGCGCAAACTTCCCTCATGCTGAGGAGCCGCCTGCAAGGCGGCGTCTCGAAGCACGCCGTCCCGCCGACCGTGGACCGCCGATGACCGACATCCTGTTCTATGGCGCGACCGGCTATACGGGCGAACTCTGCGCCGAGCACGCGGCCGGCCGGGGCCTCAGCCCGATCCTCGCCGGCAGGAACGCCGATCGCGTCGATCGGCTCGCGCTGAGGCTCGGCCTCGAAGCGCGCAGTTTTGCGCTCGGCGACCGGGCGGCGATCGCAGCGGGCCTGACGGGCGTCTCTACCGTCCTCAATTGCGCCGGCCCGTTCTCCGCCACGGCGCGGCCGATGGTCGAGGCGTGCCTTGCGGCGGGCGTCCATTACGTCGACGTCACCGGCGAGATCGACGTGTTCGAAGCGCTGTCGGCGCGCGACTCCGAGGCGAGGGGCAGGGGAGTCGCCCTGCTCCCGGCGCCGGCTTTGACGTCGCTCCGAGCGACTGTCTCGCGGCCCACGTCGTCGGCCGCCTGCCCGGCGCGACACGGCTGAAGCTGTCGATCGGCGGTTTCGGCGGGCTCGGTTCGGCGAGCCGAGGGACGGCCAAAACCATGCTGGAGGCGATCGGCGACGGCTGCGCGCGCGCCGCGGCGGACGGATCGTGACGCTCGACGCCGCGCCGCCCGGCGTCGCCGATTTCGGCGACGGTCCGCGTCCCACGGTCGGCGTCGGCTGGGGCGACGTCTCGACCGCCTATCGCTCGACCGGCGTCCCGGACATCGACGTCGCCTTCGAGGCGACGCCGCCCATGCGCCGCGCCGCCGCCATGCCGGGCTTCGCGCGGCGGCTCGTCGGCACGGCGCTCGTGCGCGGCGCGCTGAACCGCCTGATCGAGCGCGCCATGCCGCCCGGCCCATCCGAAGACGAGCGGCTGGCAGGCCAAAGCCTCATCGTGGCCGAGGCCTGGGACGCCGCCGGAGGCCATGCGGTGAGCCGTCTGATCGCGCCGGAAGCCTATCGGCTGACCGCCTGGACCGCCGTCGAGATCGCGCGCCGCGTCGCGGCTGGAGAATGCCCGACCGGCTACCAGACGCCGGCCACGGCGTTCGGCGCAAACTTCATATTGTCGTTCGATGATGTTGAGCGGATTGACGTTTCCTGACGTCATGGCGGACCGTTGCAGGATCGCTTCCGCGAGGCCATCCTGACGCCTCGCCATCAACTTCACCCATCGGAATGTTCCATAATATATCTTATGCGACTCATGGGTCCGGCTCTGGAGGTGGATTGATGGCGGTCCGGCGCGTCCTCTTTCTCTGCAGCCGCAATCGTCTCCGCAGCCCGACCGCCGAGAGCGTGTTTGGGACCAGGACCGATCTCGAAGTCGCCTCCGCGGGTCTGGCGCCAGACGCGGAAGAGCCGGTGACGCCGGAACTGTTGGACTGGGCCGAAATCATTTTCGTCATGGAGAAGCGGCATCGGGCGGCGCTGTCTCGCCGGTTCCGCCGGCATGTGGGACATGCGCGGATCCTGTGCCTCGACATTCCGGACGACTTCGACTTCATGGACCCTCGCCTCGTGGCTTTGCTGAACGCGCGTGCGGGGCCGCATCTTCGCTGAATCCCGGAGCCCGTCATGCAGTCCTCCCGAGACGTCGCGCGCCTGATCGAGATCATGGCGGCGCTCCGTACGCCGGCGACCGGCTGCCCGTGGGACCTGGCGCAGGACTTTTCGACGATCGCCCCCTACACGATCGAGGAGGCCTACGAGGTGGCGGACGCCATCGCGCGCGCCGACATGCTCGACCTTCGCGACGAGCTCGGGGACCTGCTGCTCCAGGTCGCCTACCACGCAAGACTCGCCGAGGAGACCGGCGCCTTCGCGTTCGGCGACGTGGTGGAGGCGATCACCGCCAAGATGATCCGACGGCACCCGCATGTGTTCGGCGACAAGGGCGGCATGGCGACGCCGGCCGTCGAGGCGCAGTGGGAGCAGATCAAGGCGCAAGAGAAGGCGACGCGGGCGGCCGAGCGCGGCGAGGAACCGGCGAGGGCCGCGGGCCTGCTCGACGGAATCCCGGCCGCCCTCCCCGGCCTCACCCGTGCGATCAAGCTCCAGCAGAAGGCCGCGACCGTCGGCTTCGACTGGGACGACGTGTCTCTGGTGGTCGGCAAGGTCGAGGAAGAAGGCCGCGAGGTGGCCGAGGCGGTGGCGTCCGGCGACAGGGACGCGATCGAGGACGAGATCGGCGACCTGCTTTGCGCCGTGGCGAACCTTGCGCGCCACACCGGCGTGGACCCGGAGGCTGCGATCCGGCGGTCCAACGCCAAGTTCGAGCGCCGTTTTCGCGCGATCGAGGCCGCGCTCGCCGCCCAAGGGCGGACCCCCGCCGACAGCGACCTTTGGGAGATGGACGGGCTCTGGAACGAAGCCAAGGCTCGGGAGAAGGCGGCCAAGGCCGCGGAGTAGGGCGCGCAGCCCCTTGCCCCTTTGAGCCCGATCAGGACGCCAGCCGAAGCTCCTCGCTGCGGCGGCGAAGCTGTTCGGCGAGCAATTCGCCCGAGGTCGCGGCGATGTCTCCGAACGCCGCCCGCTGCGCGTCCGTGAGGTCGACGTCGCGATCCTCGATGATCTCGGAATAGCCGAGGATCGTATTCATCAGTGTCCGGACCTCACGCACGAAGGCGAGGTTGTCGGAGCATTCGACGCCGTCGGGCTCATCGGAGCGCGCAAGCAGCGTCGGCGTTTCGAGGGACGACGAATCCTTGACGGGCGCGGCAGTCGCGCCCGCTATAAGTAATTGAGACATAAGGATAATCCCCCGGAACAGGGAGAGTTTCTCACGCCTCGTTCGGGGCCGTCAAACCACGTTTTAACGCAACCTTATGGTTCTACGGCTGGCCGCCGGGCGGACGTCGTTGAGATGACTCAGTTTCGCCCCGGAAGGGCCGCGCATGAGTCAGAACGCCGCAGCCCCGGAGAGCGCCTTAGGCCGCAACGTCCGCGGGTATCGGCTCTTTTCCGATCTGGTCGCGTAGAAATGCCGTGATGTGGTCGATCGCCTCGCGACCCTCCGGCAGGAAGCGAGCGAAGGCCTGCCAGACATGCGGCATGCGCGGCCAGACCTCCAGTTTCGACGCGACGCCTGCGGCCAGCAGGGCGGCGTGCATCCGCGTCGCGTCGTCGAGCAGGATCTCGTCGCCGCCGCATTGGATGAAGCTCGGCGGCAGGCCTTGGAGGTCGCCGAACAGCGGCGACAGGAGCGGATCGAGCGGATCGAGGCCCGGGGCGTAAGCGCCGACCACGTCCGGAAGCCGAACCACGTCCAGAAACGGATCGAGCGTGGCGTTGGCGGTCATGCTGGCGCCGCTGCCCGTCATGTCGACGAAGGGAGAGAGGCCGACGACGGCGGCGGGGAGACAGACCCCCTCGCCTTTCAGTTTCAGCATCAGCGCGAAAGCGAGATTGCCGCCCGCGCTGTCGCCGACAACCGCCATCCGGGACGGATCGATCCCGTGGCCAACAGAGCGCGATACGCGGTCGCGGCGTCTTCGAGAGCGCACGGATAGGGATGCTCGGGCGCGAGCCGGTAGTCGATCGTGTAGACCGCGGCCCCGACGCCCCGCGCGAGGCGTCCGGAAATGCCGCGATGCGTGCGAGAGGAGCCCATCACGAAGCCGCCGCCGTGAAGGTAGAGCACGACGCCCCTGCCCGCTCCGCCGCGCGGTTCGTGCCTGTCGCAGGCGAGCCCGCCGAGACGCGCGCGCCGTCGGGTGACGCCGCGAGGCGCGTCGGGCGCGAACACCGCGACGGCGTCGCCGTTTTTCCGCAGACGGAGCAGATCCTGCTCGCCATTGATATGATGCTTCACCACATGGCGCAGGAACGCGCGCAGCATGCGGGCCTGCGGGCTGACTTGTCTCGTCGGATCCTTACGCATTCCCCTGCGATCCTTGCAGTCCGTCACGCGCGACGGGCCGAGCCATGCCATTCTTGCGCGCGAGCCCACGCAGGCGAATCGGCGAACGTCACAGGACCGATATGGTGAAATCCAATGACCTTTTTGCGGGGCCGACCGCTGAGGAGCCGCGGCGCGGCGCCGCACGCGAGGCCAAGTCCGCCGCCACGCCGTTCGTTCCTGTGGGCGAAGCCGGCTACACCGCCGCCAGCATCGAAGTGCTCGAGGGCCTCGAGCCGGTGCGCCGCCGGCCGGGCATGTATATCGGCGGCACGGACGAGAAGGCGCTGCATCACCTCTTCGCCGAGGTGATCGACAACGCCATGGACGAGGCGGTGGCGGGCCACGCCACCTTCATCGCGGTCGAGGCGCTGTCCGACGGCTCGGTGGCGGTGACCGACAACGGGCGCGGCATCCCGATCGATCCCCACCCGAAGTTTCCGGGCAAGTCGGCGCTCGAAGTCATCATGACCACCCTGCACTCGGGCGGAAAGTTCGACGGCAAGGTCTACGAGACCTCCGGCGGCCTGCACGGCGTCGGCGTCTCGGTGGTGAACGCGTTGTCCGAAAGCGTCGAGATCGAGGTGGCGCGAAACCAGCGGCTCTACCGCCAGGTCTTTTCGCGCGGCGTGCCGCTCGGGCCTCTGGTCGAGGTTGGCGCGATCCAGAACCGGCGCGGCACGAAGGTCCGTTTCCGGCCCGACCCTCAGATCTTCGGCGAGGGCGCGCGCCTTCTGCCGGGGCGGCTCTACCGCATGGCGCGCTCCAAGGCTTACCTGTTCTCCGGCGTCGAGATCCGCTGGACCTGCGCGCCCGAGCTCCTGGGCGACGCCGACGCGGCGCCGGAGCGCGCCACTCTGCACTTTCCCGGCGGCCTGAAGGAGTTTCTCGGCGTCAGTCTCAATGAGCGCAGCCTTGCGGCCGAGATCTTCGCAGGCTCCCACAACCGCGCCGGCGGCCATGGCGGCGTCGAATGGGCCGTCGCCTGGACCGACGACGGCGACGACGGGTTCTCGCGCTCCTACTGCAACACGATCCCGACGCCGGACGGCGGCACCCACGAGCTTGGCCTGCGCACCGCGCTGCTGCGCGGCCTCAAGGCCTACGCCGAGCTCACCAACGTCAAGCGCGCCTCGATCCTGACCGCCGAGGACGTGATGGCGGGCGCGGGCGCCATGCTCTCCGTGTTCGTGCGCGAACCCGAGTTCCAGGGCCAGACAAAGGAGCGGCTTGCGACGCCCGAAGCCGCCCGCATCGTCGAGACGGCGGTCAAGGACGCCTTCGACCACTGGCTTGCGGCCTCCCCGCAGGCCGCGACCCGTCTGCTCGAGGCCGTCATCCTGCGGGGCGAGGACCGCATGCGGCGCCGCCAGGAGCGCGACGTCGCCCGCAAGTCCGCCACCAAGAAGCTGCGCCTGCCCGGCAAGCTCGCCGACTGCAGTCAAGCGGGCTCGAAGGGCTCGGAGCTCTTCATCGTCGAGGGCGACTCGGCCGGCGGCTCCGCCAAGCAGGCGCGCGACCGCGCCACCCAGGCGGTGCTGCCATTGCGCGGAAAGATCCTCAACGTCGCAAGCGCCGGCGCGGACAAGCTCGCCCAGAACCAACAGCTCGCCGACCTGATGCTCGCGCTTGGTTGCGGGACGCGCAGCCGTTATCTCGACGCCGATCTGCGCTACGACCGCGTCGTGGTGATGACCGACGCAGACGTCGACGGCGCGCACATCGCCTCGCTCCTGATGACGTTTTTCTATCGCGAGCTGCCGGAGCTGATCCGCCACGGCCATCTCTTCCTCGCCGTCCCTCCGCTCTACCGGCTCACCGTCGGCAGCGAGACGGTCTATGCCCGCGACGACGCCCACAAGGACGAGCTTCTGGCCAAGAAGTTCAAGGGCAAGAAGGTGGATATCGGCCGCTTCAAGGGTCTGGGCGAGATGATGCCGGCGCAGCTTCGCGACACCACCATGGCGCCGGCCAAGCGCACCCTGCTGCGTGTCGCCATCGACGAGGAGGACGGCGAGGGCACCCGCGACGCTGTCGACCGGCTGATGGGGACCAAGCCCGAAGCGAGGTTCCGCTTCATCCAGGAGCGCGCGGCCTTCGCGGGCGACCTCATCGACATTTGACCGGTCGTGCGCCCGCAGGGCGCGCCTCTGGCGAACGTGAACCGCTATAGGGGCCTGACGCCAACCCTTAGGAGGCGCCCGATGCGACCTGCGACCATCCTGTTCATCGCCGCCCTGGCCTGCGCCGCCGCGGCCGGGCCGTCGCTCGCGCAGGCCCCCTCGCCTGCCGCGCCGTCGCAGACGACGCCGCCCGACAAGATCGATCCGGTCCCGGTGACGCCTGAGGCCGGGGCGTCCGAGGCCCCCGCAGCCGGCGGCGACCGCATCGGCGTGCCCGCCAGGGTCTGGGCGATGCGGATCGCGGGAGGCTGGGAGGCGAACGGCCAGAAGGGCTTTTCGCGGGTGATCGGCACCTTCGAGGGCGACCGCCAGAAGCTCACGGTCCAATGGCTCGCCGAACCTGACGGACGCGTGGTGAACGCGGTGGAGCTGAACGACGAGGAGGCCGCCAAGCTCACCTTCGGCGACATGCGGGCCGAGCCGGAGGACCGCGGCGGCGTCACAATGTTCATCGACACGCTGCGGGACGCCGACGGCCTGAGCGACACCTGGGTGCTGGTGATCGGCGAGCCGGGAGACGCGCGCTTCGGCCCCGCCACGAACTGATCCGGATGGGGCTCCCCCTGCCCCTATAGCCACAGTCGGACCATCGTTCCACGCGCCGGATCGACCGAAAACTTCGGCTGCGCGACGTCGCCTTTACGTGCGCGGGCGCGCTCAGCGCGGCGAAACCGCCCGCTAAACTGCGTCCCGCATTGACAAACGGGGCCAAAACCCTCATTTCCCAACGCGATCGTGGAGCTTACCGCCGCTCGGCGCGACAGTCCCAAGGCGACCCGCCCATGGCGCCGCCGTCCTCGATCGCAATGCCTTAAGGACCCAATGAGCTTTTCCGAACTCGGCCTCAGCCCGAAGGTGCTCGCCGCCGTCGAAGCCTCCGGCTACACGGCGCCTACGCCCATCCAGGCGGCCGCCATTCCCCACGTGCTCGCCCGCCGCGACGTTCTGGGCATCGCCCAGACCGGCACGGGCAAGACGGCCTCTTTCACGCTGCCGATGCTCACCCGGCTCGAAAGCGGCCGCGCCCGCGCGCGCATGCCCCGCACGCTGATCCTCGAGCCGACGCGCGAACTCGCGGCGCAGGTCGAGGAGAACTTCACCCGCTACGGCCAGAACCACAAACTGAACATGGCGCTGCTGATCGGCGGCGTGTCGTTCGGCGACCAGGACGCCAAGCTGACGCGCGGCGTCGATGTTCTGATCGCGACGCCCGGCCGCCTGCTCGACCATTTTGAGCGCGGTCGTCTGCTGCTGACCGGCATCGAGATCCTCGTGATCGACGAGGCCGACCGCATGCTCGACATGGGCTTCATCCCGGACATCGAGCGCATCTGCAAGCTCATCCCGCCGGCGCGCCAGACGCTGTTCTTCTCCGCCACCATGCCGCCGGAGATCCAGCGCCTCACCGAGCAGTTCCTGCGCGATCCCGAGCGCATTGAGGTCGCCCGGCCCAATACGTCTTCGGCCAACATCACCCAGCTGCTGGTGCGCGCGAGCGACGACGCCTCCGAGAAGCGCGACGCGCTCCGCCGCGCGCTCCGGAGCCAGGAAAACTTCAAGAACGCGATCGTGTTCTGCAACCGCAAGCGCGACATCGGCGTGGTTCACAAGTCGCTCGAGAAGCACGGCTTCAACGTCGCCGCGCTTCATGGCGACATGGATCAGCGGGCCCGCATGGCCGCGCTCGACCGGTTCAAGACCGGCGACGTCGAGTTGCTGGTCGCAAGCGACGTCGCGGCGCGCGGCCTCGACATTCCGGACGTCAGCCACGTCGTGAACTACGACGTGCCGATTCACGCCGAGGACTACGTCCACCGCATCGGGCGCACCGGCCGCGCCGGCAAGAACGGCGTCTCACTGACGCTGGTCGCGCCGTCGGACGGCAAGAACCTCGGCGCGATCGAGCAGCTCACCGGCTCCAAGATCGCCTGGCAGGGCGACGCGCTTGAAGAGGACGAGATGGCCGCGGCGGGCGGACGGCGAGGCCGCGCCCGGTCTGGCCGCCGGTCCGAGCAGCCCGCCAAGGCCGAGAGACCCGCCAAGGCCGCCAAGCCTGCCGTCCGCGAGGAAAAGCCAAGCGAGGCGCGTCCGAAATCGCGTCGCCCCGACAAGGTCGCCGAGCAGGCCGCGCCGAAATCCCGCGACACGGCGCCTGCTGCGCCCTATGCGCGAAACGGCGAGCCGGCGCCTCGCGAGGCCAACGAAGGCCGTGTCGTCGGCCTCGGCGACCACGTCCCCGCGTTCCTTCTAAAGCCGGTGCGTCTCAAGCGCGCGTAAGCTTTGACGCTTTTGTGAAGTTTAAGAGAAGATTCACTGTGGGCGCCGAAGATGCCCTCGTGGGCGGATACGCCTGCAGGGGGAACTGCAACCATGGCGCGTGTGAATGATTTCGACCGCACGATCGCATTCAGCGACGCGGCGATTCAGCGCCTGCGCGCGCACAGGCATCCGGCTTACCCTCGCAACTACGAGCTCTGGTACACCTACGCCACGGGCTACAACTCGGCGCTGAACCGCGCGATCAACGAGGCGCTTGAGCGGGCCCCTCTCCTGTCCGAGCAGGATCTTGATCTTCTCTACGAGACCTATCTTTCGCCGCTGCGCCTTTCCGAGCGCGTCGACAACATCGGCACGCGGATCCTCAGCGAAATCTCGGAAGTCACGGACGTCCTGAAGAACGCCCGAGAGGCGAACGGCGGCTATTCCGACACGCTGGAGCGTCTCGCCGGCGAAGCCGAAGGCCTCGGCGACACCGGCAAGGTTCTGGGCGGTTTGGCGCGCGCGATGGTCTCGGCCACAAACGCGATGGTCGCGCGCACGCGCGAGTTCGAGTCGCTGCTCGCCAATTCCCAGGACGAGATGCAGGAGCTCCACAACACGCTGGAGGTCATCCGCGCCGAGTCCCTCACCGATCCGCTGACGGGCCTCGCCAACCGGAAATTCCTGCAGGGCACGCTCGACTCCTCGATCGCCGACGCGGCCAAGGGCCAGAGGTTCTCGGTGCTCGTGATCGACATCGATCACTTCAAGGCGTTCAACGACAATTACGGCCACCTCACCGGCGACCAGGTGCTCCGCCTCGTCGCTCAGGCGCTGAAGCAGAACGTCAAGGGCCAGGACCTCGCCGCGCGCTTCGGCGGCGAGGAGTTCGCCATCGTCTTGATCGACACCCCGCTCGCCGGCGCGGTCGCCGTCGCCGAGCGCATCCGCCGCGCGGTCATGACGAAGGATCTGGTGAAGCGCTCGACCGGCGAGCATCTCGGCCGCATCACGGTTTCGATCGGCGCGGCCACCTGGCGTCGCGGCGACAGCGGCCAGACGATCATCGATCGCGCCGACCGCTGCATGTATCTCGCCAAGCGCGGCGGTCGGAACCTCGTGGTCTCCGAAGACGATCCGCGCGTCACCGCCGACATGGCCGGTCAGGTCGCCTGACGTCGGCGACCTGCCGAGACCAAGTCAGGTTACGCCGCGCTGAGCGTCGCGCCCTCGAGCGTCGGGTAGTCGACATAGCCCTTCTCTCCGCCGCCATAGAGCGTCGCCTTGTCGAGGGCGGCGAGCGGAGCGCCTTCGCGGATGCGCTCCACGAGATCGGGGTTCGAGATGAAGGGCCGCCCGAAGGCGACGAGGTCCACGGCGCCGCTTGAGACCCGCTCGGCCGCGAGCGCCGCGTCGTAGTTGTTGTTGCCGATGTAGACGCCCTTGAAGGCGTTCCGCAGCTTGGCGAGGTCGAAACCGCCCTCTGGCGTGCGATTTCCCTGGGTCTCGCCCTCGATGACGTGGAGATAGGCGATGCCGAGCGCCGACAGCCGCTCCACCGCATGAACGAACAGCGGCTCCGGGTTCGAGTCCGAGATATCGTTGAAGGGGCTGAGCGGAGACAGGCGCACGCCGACGCGATCCGCGCCGATCGCGTTTGCGGCCGCCTCGACCGCCTCGATCAGGAAGCGGGAGCGGTTCTCGATCGACCCGCCATAGGCGTCGGTTCGATAATTGGTCCCGTCGCGCAAGAACTGGTCCAGCAGATAGCCGTTCGCGCCATGGACCTCGACGCCGTCGAACCCGGCGGCGCGGGCGTTTTCGGCCGCCTTGCCGTACTGGGCGACGATGCCCGGGATTTCATCGAGCTCGAGCGCGCGCGGCTCCACCATCGGCTTGAAGCCGTCCGTAGTGAAAGCCTGGCCCTCCGGCTTGATGGCGGAGGGCGCGACGGGCAGCTTGCCGTCCGGCTGGATATCGGGATGCGAGATGCGGCCGACATGCCAGAGCTGGAGCACGATGCGCCCGCCCTTGGCGTGGACCGCGTCGGTGACGAGCTTCCAGCCCGCGATCTGCTCGTCGGAATAGATGCCGGGCGTCCAGGCGTAGCCCTGCCCCTCGGGCATGATCTGCGTGGCCTCGGCGATGATGAGGCCCGCCGAGGCGCGCTGCGCATAGTAGTCGGCGTTCATCTGGCGCGGAGCCAGCGTCTTGGCGTCGGCGCGCGAACGCGTCAACGGCGCCATGACGATGCGGTTCGGAAGGTCGAGAGGGCCGAGCTTCAGCGGCTCGAACAAGGCGTCGACGGACATGGATGATCTCCAAATCACAGTTCAGGCGTGGCCATCAGCGGTCCGCCGGTTTCGGAAGTGGAGATAGGGGCCATGGTGCGCCGCGGCAAAGGGCGGTGCGGCGATCTGCGGCGCAAATCCGCGCTTGCACCGCCGCGGGGCCTTGTGGCTTGAGACCCGGAATGATTGCTCGCGGCCCGATCCATTCCGAGACATCCGGTTCGACGTCGGGCCTCCTTCAGGCCTTCGCCTCGCTTCCGCCCTTGACGTAGCGGCCCCGGCCGCTCTCGAGCTGACGTTTCCTGATTTTCTCGTAATAGCTGCGCTTGGTCAGCGCGATATTGGACTCGCTCCGGAAATTCCTGGCGAAGGTCATCGACAGGCCGATATCGAGGAACTGATAGCCCTCGAAATCCTCGAACACGATGGCGGCGCTCCATGAGGGCGTCGATCGCTTCCTGCCGCGTGAGCTTGAAGAGATACAGGTCGTCGAGACGAAGGGATTTCGTCTGCTTCACGAAATCGATCATCACGAGCGTGTCGGACTCGAACAGCAGGACCGGCAGCTTGCGCGGAATCACCTCGCGAAACTCCAGGAACCCTTTGGCTCTCGGAACGCGCTTTACGGGCTCGCCGAGGATCGCCGCGCATTCCTCGGTCGACATTCCCAGGCGCAGGGGGCCTACGCCGACCAACGGCGTGACCGCCCAGTCGATTTTCGACGGCGGCGCAGCCTTCTTGGCCTCGCCCGCGCTCATTCGGCTGCGTTCTTTCGCGGACGTTTTTCTGAGCGAGGTTTCGGCGTTTTGCCGGCCTTGGCCGCCGCGAGCGAGCGTCGCGCCCAAGCGGCCATCTCGTCCGGATCGTCAAGCGCTCGCTCGGGCGCGCGCCGATACGACGTCATGACGTGGCGGCCGGTCTTCGTGTCGTAGGCGAACGGGCCGAGGCCCTCGGCGTCGAAGTCCGGCGCGTTCGAGGGGCCCGCTTTCAGAAAAATCTCGTCGTCCGCCACGAGGCCGAACATCACGCCGTCGGCGTAGAGGCCGTGGCCGCCGAACATGCGCTTGACGCGGACCGGACCGAAGGCTGCGAAGAGTTCGTCGGCCTGGTCCTGATCCATGTCGTCAAGCGACCGGCTGATAGCTTTCGGGCAGCGCCGGCGTGATGGAGACCGACTCGCCGCAGCCGCAGGCCGAGACCTGGTTCGGATTGTTGAACACGAAGCGCTGCGTCATCTTCTCGGTCACGAAGTCCATCTCGGTGCCGAGCAGATAGAGGATCGCCTTCGGATCGATCAGCACCGTGACGCCCTTGTCCTCGACGACCTCGTCGGCAGGCCCGGCTTGCGCGGCGTAGTCGAGCACGTACTCCATCCCTGCGCAGCCGCCGGTTTTGACGCCGATGCGCAAGCCTGCGACGGGCGTCTCGGAGCGCGCGATGATCGCGCGCACGCGATCGGCGGCGCGGTCGGTCAGCGTCAGAACTTTTGGGCGCGGGCGAGCCATTTGCGGAACTCCTCGAGGACGCGTCCGCGCGCCCTCCATGTCGTTCGAAGATAAGCGCGACCCGCGGGTTTTGCGAGGCTGGGAAGCCTGCCGGCGAGCGTCGGCGACCGCTTGCGGCTCACCACATGTCGAGCGCGACGCGGGCCTCGTCGGACATGCGCGACTGATCCCACGGCGGGTCGAACGTCATCTTGACCTTGACCGCGCCCACGCCCGGAACCGCGCCGACGGCGTTCTCCACCCAGCCCGGCATTTCGCCGGCGACCGGACAGCCCGGGGCGGTTAGCGTCATGTCGATCGCGATGTCGCGGTTGTCCGCCACGTCGATGCGGTAGACGAGGCCGAGCTCATAGATGTCGACCGGGATTTCCGGATCGTAGACCGTCTTCAAGGCCGCGATGATGTCGTCGGTCAGCCGGTCAAGCTCCTCCGGCGGAATCGCGGAGACTTGCGCGTCGGTCTGGGGCTTCTCGGCCGTTGCGGCGTCGCTCATGGCTTAAGCCTTTCTCACGCAAACAGATCGCGCGCCTTGACGAGCGCGTCGGCGAGACGATCGACCTCATCGGTCGTGTTGTAAAGCGCGAAGGACGCCCGGCACGTGGAGGTGACCCCGAGACGCTTCAGCAGAGGCTGCGCGCAATGGGTGCCGGCCCGCACCGCGACGCCGGAGCGGTCGAGCACGGTCGCGACGTCATGGGCGTGGGCGCCTTCGACGTTGAAGGCGACGATCGCGCCCTTGTCCCGCGCGTGGCCGAAAATCTTCACCGCGTTGATGCGCGAAAGCCGCTCCATCGCATAGGCGCCGAGCTTGGCCTCATGGGCGGCGATCGCCTCGAGCCCGACGCCGCGCATGTAGTCGAGCGCGGCCCCAAGGCCGATCGCCTGAACGATCGGCGGCGTGCCGGCCTCGAAGCGATGCGGAGGGTCGCCGTAAGTGACGTTGTCTTCGGTCACGTCGCGGATCATCTCGCCGCCGCCGTTGAAGGGCGGCAGGGCGTTGAGCGCCGCGGTCTTGCCGTAGAGCACGCCGATGCCGGTCGGGCCGTACACCTTGTGGCCGGTCAGGACGTAATAGTCGCAGTCGATCTCGCGGACGTCCGGCGCGAGATGGACCGCGCCCTGGCTGCCGTCGACGAGCACCGGCACGCCGCGCTCATGGGCAAGGCGGCAGACCTCCTTCACGGGCACCACGGTGCCGAGCACGTTCGACATGTGGGTGACGGCGACGAACTTCGTGCGGGGGCTCAGAGCCGCCTCGAAGGCCTCGATGTCGAAGGAGCCGTCCTCGCGCACCTGCACCCACTTCAGCACCGCGCCGCGACGCTCGCGCAGAAAGTGCCAGGGCACCACGTTGGAGTGATGCTCCATGATGGGGAGGACGATCTCGTCGCCCTCCCCGATCCCGGACAGGCCGACGCCGTTCGCCACGAGATTGATCGACTCGGTGGCCGAACGCGTGAAGATGATCTCGTCGATGGTCGCCGCATTGAGAAAGGCCCGGACGCTTTCGCGAGCGTTCTCAAAACCTTCCGTGGCGGCGTTCGCAAGGTAGTGCAGCCCGCGATGGACGTTGGAGTACTCGGACTCGTAGGCCCTGCGCATCCGGTCCAGCACCTGGACCGGCTTCTGCGCCGATGCGCCGTTGTCGAGATAGACGAGCGGTTTGCCGTGAACCGTCAGCGACAGAGCCGGAAAGTCGGCGCGTAGGCGCTCGACGTCATAGGCCGCGGCGGGCGCGATGGTTTCGGCGAGTGACATGCGCCTGACTTAAACGCTTTTCAGCCGAGAACAAGCTGAACGAGCCAGTTGAGCGACTGGTCGAAGGCGAGCCCGCCGACCGAGATCACGCCGAACAGCAAGGCCGCCCCGCCGACCGCGCCGATGACCTGGATCGCGAAGGCCTGCCCGAGCGAAAACCCGGTCGCGGCCGCATAGCCGACGAGGCCGTAGCCGAACAGCGGCAGGATGAGCACGTAGTCGAGGATGTTGAGAGCGGCGACGCCCTGCTCCGCGCCGAGCAGGAACCGGAACGCGAAAGCGCTCGCGATCACGGCCGCGCTGCACGCGACCTGGGGAAGCGCGCCCGCCGCGACGCCGATCGCGCTCGTCCTGAGCGTCACTTTCGCGCCGAACAGGCGCGCCGCGCACCACCAGACGAGCGTCAGAAAAACGGCGATGACGACGAACAGGCAGAACGTCCCGACGCCGAGAATCGCGAAATCGCTCGCTTCGGCGCTCAGATGCGGATCGGTCGGCGGCGCGGCGTGTTCGCGCATGGCGGTCTCGACGCCGATCGCCACGGCGCTCGCGCCGGTCATCGCCGCGAACGCGCCCCACCCTGCTCCCGCCTCGAACGCTTCGCGCACGACGAGCCGCATGCGGGTGAGGCACAGTGTGAGATGCCGGGCGAGCAGAGCGGCCGAATAGCCGCTCCCAACCTCAGGAGACGGCTCGCCCGCCGGGCTCACCGGTCAAACGCGCTCGGAGAGCCAGCGCTCTGCGCGGGCCGACAGGGCGTCGCGCAGCGCGTCGTCGTCGACGCTTTCGAGCGCCTCTCCCACGAAGGCCTGGACGAGCAGCCCCTCGGCTTCGGCTTTCGGGATTCCGCGGGCCATCAGGTAGAACAACAGCTCGTCGTCGATCGCGCCGACCGTCGCTCCGTGGCCGCAGACCACGTCGTCGGCGAAGATCTCGAGCTCGGGCTTGGCGTCGGCTTCCGCGGTCTCCGACAGAAGCAGCGCGTTCGCCATCATCTTGCCGTCGGTCTTCTGGGCGCCCGGGCGAACCGTGATGCGGCCCTGGAACACCGAGCGGGCCTCGCCGTCGAGCGCGGTCTTGAACAGCTCGCGGCTTGAGCAGCCGAGCGTGCGGTGGTCGATCACGAGCGTGGTGTCGAGATGCCGCTTGCCGCCGGCGGCGAGACCCGCGCCGAACACTTCGGCCTTGGCCTTGTCGCCGGCGAAATCGAGGTAGATCTGCTGACGCGCGGCCGACGAACCGGTCGCAAGCGAGACGCTCTCGAAAAACGCCTTCGCGCCGAGGCGGGCGGCGAGCGTTGCGAGATGCAGCGTGCCGAGCCCTTCGTCCTGGAGCTTCAAGACCTTGGCCGAGGCGCCGTCGGCGATGTCGAGGCCGATGAGCGTGTTGGTCTGATGCGCCCCGCTGTCGCCCACATGACTTTCGATCAGCGTGATCGAGCCGCCCTTGCCGACCGACACCAGCACGCGGCCGTACGATGCGTGCGCCGCGCCGGTCTGGATGTTGGCGACATGGATCGGGCGATCGATCTTCGCGCCGTCCGACACGGCGATCACCAGCCCGTCGGCCGCAAAGGCCGTGTTCAGCGCCACGACAGCGTTGTCATTCGGAACGCCCTTCAGAGCCAGCGCCGAAACCGCGTCGCCCGCGAGCGCGACGGCGAGCGGCGCGATCGAGAGCCCCTCCTCCAGCGTGTCCATGTCGGAGAGATCGGGCGAGAGCCGGCCGTTGACGAACACGACGCGCCGCGCCGCCACCTCGCCGAACGGCAGCAGCGCGCGCGCGGCCTCCACCTCGTCGGCGCCCGGCGTGTCGGCGAGCGGACGCGCTTCGCGCATGAGGGCGCGGAGGTCGGTGTACTTCCAGTCCTCGACGCGCCGGTTGGGCAAACCTTTGCGGCCGACGACCGCGAAAGCCTCGTCGCGGACCCTCAGCGCCGCTTCGCCGCCAGGCAGCTCTTCGCGCGCGGCGGCGAAGATGTCGCCGAGCGAGCTCTCGGCGGCCGTGCGGATGGGGCGGATGTCAGCGTTCATGCCGTCGTCCGTCCTCACGCCGCATCGGCCGCATAAGCGGCGTAGCCCTGGGCCTCGAGCTCATGGGCGAGCTCCGGCCCTCCGGTGCGCACGATCCGCCCCTTGGCCATCACATGGACGATGTCCGGGCGGATGTGGTCGAGCAGGCGCTGGTAATGGGTGATGACCACGAAGCCGCGGTTCTTCGCGCGAAGCGCGTTGACGCCTTCGGAGACGATCTTCAGAGCGTCGATGTCGAGGCCGGAGTCCGTTTCGTCGAGCACGCAGAGCTTGGGCTCGAGCAAGGCCATCTGCAGGACTTCGTTGCGCTTCTTCTCGCCGCCCGAAAATCCGACGTTGAGACCGCGCTTCAACATGTCGGTAGAAATACCGAGACCGTCTGCCTTTTCGCGCACCAGCTTCATGAAGGCCGGCGTCGGCAGCTCGTCCTCGCCGCGCGCGCGGCGCTGCGCGTTGAGGGCGGTCTTGAGGAACGTCATCGTGGCGACGCCCGGGATCTCCAGCGGATACTGGAACGCGAGGAACAGCCCGCGAATGGCCCGCTCGTCCGCTTCAAGCGCAAGCAGGTCCTCGCCCTCGAGCGTCGCCGAACCGTCGGTGACCTCGTAGTCGGGCTTGCCGGCCAGGACATAGGACAGCGTCGACTTGCCGGAGCCGTTCGGGCCCATGATGGCGTGGACCTCGCCCGCTTTCACCTCGAGGTCGAGCCCGCGCAGAATCGGCTTGTCCTCGATAGAGGCGTGGAGGTTCTTGATCGAGAGCATTTCCTGTCCGTTTCCCAACTCGTCCTCCCGGCGGCCGCGTCTTCGCCCGACCGGGATCGCCCTTCAAGAAGGGCGTCATATCCTGCGAACGATCCCGGATCGACCTTCGGTCGCCAGGGATGACGCGATCGTCGTTAACCCACGCTGCCTTCGAGCGAGATCGAGATCAGCTTCTGGGCCTCGACCGCGAACTCCATCGGCAGTTGCTGCAGCACGTCCTTGACGAAGCCGTTGACGATGAGCGCCACCGCCTCCTCCTCCGACAGCCCGCGCTGCTGGCAGTAGAACATCTGGTCCTCGGAGATCTTCGAGGTGGTGGCCTCGTGCTCGAACACTGCGGTGGAGGTCTTGGCCTCCAGATAGGGCACGGTGTGCGCTCCGCAGTCGTGCCCGATCAAGAGGCTGTCGCAATTGGTGAAATTGCGCGCGTTCGTCGCCTTGCGATGCGCCGAGACGAGGCCGCGATAGGTGTTCTGCGACTTACCCGCCGAGATGCCCTTCGAGATGATCTTGGACGTGGTGTTCTTGCCCAGATGGATCATCTTGGTGCCGCTGTCGACCTGCTGGCGGCCGTTCGAGATCGCGATCGAGTAGAACTCGCCGCGCGAACCGTCGCCGCGCAGCACGCAGCTCGGATACTTCCAGGTGATGGCCGAACCGGTCTCGACCTGCGTCCAAGAGATCTTGGAGTTTTTGCCGCGGCAGTCGCCGCGCTTGGTCACGAAATTGTAGATGCCGCCTTTGCCTTCGGCGTCGCCCGGGTACCAGTTCTGGACGGTCGAGTATTTGATCTCGGCGTCGTCCAGCGCGACGAGCTCGACGACGGCCGCGTGCAACTGGTTCTCGTCGCGCATCGGGGCGGTGCAGCCCTCGAGATAGCTGACGTAGGCGCCCTCATCCGCAATGATCAGCGTGCGCTCGAACTGGCCGGTGTTCTTCTCGTTGATGCGAAAATACGTCGAGAGCTCCATCGGGCAGCGCACGCCCTTGGGCACATAGACGAAGGAGCCGTCCGAGAAGACTGCGGAATTGAGCGTCGCGAAAAAGTTGTCGGAGGTCGGAACGACCGAGCCGAGATATTTCTTCACCAGCTCGGGATGCTCGCGGATGGCCTCGGAGATCGGGCAGAAGATGACGCCGGCCTTCGACAGCTCTTCCTTGAACGTGGTCGCCACCGAGACGCTGTCGAACACGGCGTCGACCGCGACGCGGCGCTGCTCGACGCCGGCGAGGATTTCCTGCTCCACGAGCGGGATGCCGAGCTTTTCATACGTGCGCAGCAGCTCCGGATCGACGTCGGCCAGCGTCTGCGGACCCGACTTCGTGCCCTTCGGCGCGGCGTAATAATAGAGGTCTTCGTAGTCGATCGGCGGATAGTCGACGCGCGCCCAGTTCGGCTCGGTCATCGTGCGCCAGCGCCGATAGGCTTCCAGACGCCATTCGAGCATCCACTCCGGCTCGCACTTCTTCATCGAGATGAAGCGGACCGTGTCCTCCGACAGGCCTTTTTCGGCCAGATCGGACTCGATGTCGGTGACGAAGCCGTACTTGTACTGGTCGACGTCGATCGCGCGGACGCGGGCGACTGTCTCCTGAACTGCCGGCATTTTCCTCAACTCCCTCGTCGCGGACGGGGCCGCGGCGTCAATCTGGAACGTCTCTAGCAGGGCTTTGCCGTAGGCGGAACGCCCTACGTCACGCGGCGGTCATAACCGCGCCCGGTTTTCGCCGCGCGACGATCGGCGTCCAGGCTTTCAGAAAGGCCTCGCCGTCTTGGGCGCCCGACGACCAGCCGAAGCTCACACGCAGCATTCCGGTGGAGAGATCGTGATCGATCCCCATCGCGTCAAGCACCGGCGACGCCTTGGTTTTCCCGGAAGAACAGGCCGAGCCTGCCGAAACCGCGATCCCTGCGAGATCGAGCGCGATCATGGCGTTCGCGGACGACAGGCCGCGAACCGCAAAGCAGCTGGTGTTCGGCAGACGCGACACGCCCTCCCCGAACACAGTGAGATCGCCCAGAGCGCGCAGCCCCGCCTCCAACGCATCCCTGACCTGCGCAAGGTCCGCAAAGGCTTCAAGCCCCGCCGCCTCCTCCGCCGCCACGCCCATCCCGACGAAGCCAGCGACGTTTTCGGTGCCGCCGCGCCAGCCCTTTTCCTGGCCTCCGCCGCGGACGAGCGGCTCGTCGACCGAAAGTCCTTCATGCGCTCGCGCCAGCGCGCCGACGCCCGCCGGCCCGCCGAACTTGTGGGCCGCGATCGCCAGGAAGTCGCAGCCGAGTTCGCCGATGTCGACCGGGATCTTGCCCGCCGCCTGCACGGCGTCGACGTGGACGAGGCCGCCGTGGCGCTTGGCGATCGCGGCGGCCTCCGCCACCGGCTGGATGACGCCGGTCTCGTTGTTGGCCGCCATCAGCGCGAGGATCATGCGCTCATCGGGATGGACCGAGGCGTGGCGGGCGAACGCCGCCTCCACCGCCTGGAGGTCCACGACGCCGCGACCGTCGACCGGGATGGTTTCGACCGCGGCGGACGGAAACCGCGCGCCGGCGGCGACGGCCGGATGCTCGACGGCGGAGACCGCAAGCCGGGTCACGCGCCGCAGATCGCGCGAGTCGCGGATCGTCGGGGTCAAAGCAAGGTTCGAGGCTTCGGTGCCGCCGCTCGTGAAGGTGACGCAGGCCGCGTCCGCGCCGACGAGCGCGGCGACCTTCCGGCGCGCCTCTTCGACGAGCGCGCGCTTGGCGCGGCCTTCCGCATGGACCGAGGAGGGATTGCCGGTCGCTGCGAGCACGTCGGCCATCGCGGCTGCGACGGAGGGGCGCGTCGCAGTCGTGGCGTTGTGATCGAGATAGACGCGGGCGACGGTCATGCTGGCTCTTCGCTCGAGCCGCCGCGCGGACGCCGGCGAACGTCACGCGATCCTTGCAAGGCGACCGACCATCCGTGCTAGAGACGACCGTCCCGCCGCGCAAGACGGCATATCTCAACAGCCGCGCGCGACAGCATTAAGGATTCGTCATGCCCGAGGTGATTTTCAACGGCCCCGCCGGCCGGCTCGAGGGCCGCTACCACCCCGCCAAGCGCCGCCGCGCACCGATCGCGCTCATCCTGCACCCTCACCCGCAGTTCGGGGGCACGATGAACAACCAGATCGTCTACAATCTCTATTACGCGTTTCTGAACCGCGGTTTTTCGGTCCTGCGTTTCAACTTCCGCGGCGTCGGCCGCAGCCAGGGGGCGTTCGACCATGGCTCGGGCGAGCTGTCGGACTCGGCCTCGGCGCTCGACTGGGCGCAGGCTCTCAATCCCGACGCGCGCGCCTGCTGGATCGCGGGCGTGTCCTTCGGCGCCTGGATCGGCATGCAGCTGCTGATGCGCCGTCCCGAGGTCGAGGGCTTCATCTCGGTCGCCCCGCCCGCCAACCGCTTCGACTTCTCGTTCCTGGCCCCCTGCCCGTCGTCCGGCCTGTTCGTCCATGGCGACCAGGACCGCGTCGCTCCGATGAAGGACGTCCAGACGCTGATCGAGAAGCTCAAGACGCAAAAGGGCATCGTGATCGACCAGTCGATCATCCCGGGCGCCAACCACTTCTTCGAGAACCGCGTCGACGAGCTGCTCGTCGAGGTGAACTCCTATCTCGACAAGCGCCTTGGCCCGACCGGCGATCCGATCGTCGAGGGCGGCGAGAGCGCGGCGTAAGCGCTGGCTTGGAACCAACGATGATGCGGCGACGAGAGATTGTTCTGGCGGCCGGCGGAGCGCTGGCTGCGTCGTTGTTCCACCAAGCGCACGGACGCGAGGTCGGCGGCCGCACGGCGACAGTAACAGCGTCATCTCTCGGTCTCACCGCAGACGGGCGGACCGACATGCGGGCGGCGCTCTCAAAAGCGCTGAACTCCGGCACCGTGGTCGATGGCCAAGGCGGCGCCTTCGCGGTTCGCGGAAATCTTGAGGGGGCTGAGAATTTCAAGGGGCTGGTCAACGCCCGGCTCATTCAGCTTGAGCCAGACGGACCCAACCGCCGCACGCTGGCGATCTCGAATGCTCTGATTTTGTGCTTGAGAACGTCACGGTGCGCCGCGGCGGCACCGGTCGAGAGCATCCCGAGCTAAAGATGGTGAATGACAACGGCGGGATTTTCATTAGCAAATGCACTAACTTCTCTGTTAGGGGCCTCGCCGTCGGCGGCGGCGGCATCGGGTCGGGAATTGCGTTTCTCTACTGCGATAACTTCACGGCCGATGACGTTTCGGCCTCGGACATGCGCTATCGCCTCGATGAACATCCGAAGGACGACGCGATCCAAGGCATTTGGATGGCGCGTTGCTCGAAGTTTAAGCTACGGCACGCGAAAGCGTCGGACATTGGCGGCACAGACAAACGCTGGGCCGTGTTCGACAATAATCGTGGGCTTGCAGTTGCGGGCTGCAACGACTTTTCGGTTGAAGATCTAGACGTTCGACGAGTCGGTCAGGCGGTCGACTTCAGCGGCAGCGGAGCGAACGAACGTTTTCGCGTAATCCGCGGCGTGGCGGAGGACTGTTACAGCTGGGGATTCAAGTTTGCGAATAGCTCGATCACCGGGGAAGTCGTAGACGCCGTTTCACGCCGTTGCGGCATTGGTGGTTTCGTTATTACGGGACCAGGCGACGCATCGAACCCCCTGACAGGAGACGTCCGGTTTCTCCGCTGCCTGGCCGAGGATGTGGTGGGATCACACCCCAATCCGTCGGCGAGCTACGGCTTCGCTACCGACGCCCGCCAGATCGCGCGAAGCTATCCGAGAGGCGTGATTTTTGAGGAATGCGTCGCACGAGCTGGAGACCTGCACTGTTGCATGAGGGTCGGCTTCCGCAACGACGTTCCAGTGGAAATGGCTGAGGACCGGCCGAACCGGGCGATCCGTTGCCGCGTCGAAGGACCAATTGAAATTCCATACATGGGCTTCTGAGGACCCGCGGGGTCTGCGTCAGGGCCGCGCCAGCACTCCGCCGGTCATCGGACGCGGCGCCCCTGTCGTTCCCGGATAGGTCAAAGGCAGGCCCCTGAGGCTTTCTGACCGCCAGCACCGCAAAGGCCTGCGCTTCGATGGCGTCGGCCGCCAGACCGATCTCGTCGGCGGTCTTCACCTTGGCGCCGAGACGCTCCCGCAGCATCGTGAGGAGCGTCGGGTTTCTCGCCCCTCCCCCTGCGACGATCCAGAGAGCGGGCTTGGCCGGCAGATGCGCGGCGGCCGCTGCGACCGACGCCGCCGTGAAGGCAGCGAGCGTCGCCAGCGCGTCGGCGAGCGGAAGCGCGTCCGTGACGGTCGCGTCGAACGCATTGCGGTCGAGCGACTTCGGCGGCCGCCTCGAAAAATAGGGATGCGCCATCAGCGCGCCGAGCGCGGCGTCGTCCGGGCGTCCCGTTGCCGCGATCCGGCCGTCCTCGTCGAAGGCCTGGCCCGTTTCGCGCGAAAGCCGGTCGTCCATGAGGGCGTTCGCGGGGCCGGTGTCGAAGGCGATCAGTTCGCCGTCCTCGCCGATGAAGGTGACGTTGCCGACGCCGCCAAGGTTCAGAACGGCGAGCGGCCGCGGCAGGCCGAGCCCGCCGACGAGCACCGGGTGGATGGTCGGCGCCAACGGCGCGCCCTGCCCGCCCGCGGCGACGTCCGCGGCGCGAAAATCATAGACCACGGGCCGTCCGAGCGTCCGCGCCAAGGCGGCGCCATCGCCGATCTGGACGGTCAGGCGATCCTCCGGCCGGTGCAGCACCGTCTGCCCGTGAAAGCCGACCACGTCGACGCCCGCGAGATCGATGGCGTTGTCGGCCGCGAAGGCGTTGACCGCAGCGGCGTGCGCGCCGGTGACGATCTCCTCGGCCTCGGCGACGGCGCCGGGCCGGGCGTCACGGTCGGTCATTCCGACCGCCTCCCCCAAAGCCCGCGCGAGCACCGCGCGTTCGGCGGCATGATAGGGTCGATAGCCGGTCGGCCCGAACGACGTGATGCGCTCGCCGTCGGTCTCGACGAGCGCGACGTCGACCCCGTCGAAAGAGGTCCCGCTCATCAGCCCGATCGCGCGCATGCGCCGCCCTCCAGCACGCGCCGAAGGGCGCGGCGACTTAGCGCTCCCATGCTCGTCGCAGAGAACGCGGCGTCAAGACTGCTGGGCGGGAGCCGCAGTCGCGGCCCCCGCCCCGGCCGTGGTCAGGCGGCCTGCTTCAGCGACGCCATGTCGACGACGAAGCGATACTTCACGTCGCTCTTCAGCATCCGGCCATAGGCCTTCTCGATGTCCTGGATGTTGATGAGCTCGATGTCCGAGGTGATGCCGTGCTTGCCGCAGAAATCGAGCATCTCCTGCGTCTCCGCGATGCCGCCGATGAGCGAACCGGCGAAGTTGCGGCGGGAGAAGATCAGGCTGAACACGGCGACGGCGAGCGGATCTTCCGGCGCGCCGACCTGGCACAGCGTCGCGTCGCGCTTCAGCAGCCAGATGTATTCGTTGATGTCGTGGTTGGCCGCGACGCAATCGAGGATGAAGTCGAAGCTCGAAGCGTGGGCCTGCATCTGCTCCTTGTCCTTCGAGATCACGACCTCGTCGGCGCCGAGCTTCTTGGCGTCCTCGACCTTGTTCGGAGAGGTGGTGAACAGCACCACATGGGCCCCCATGGCGTGGGCGAGCTTCACGCCCATATGCCCCAGGCCGCCGAGGCCCACGATGCCGACCTTCTGGCCGGGCCCGACCTTCCAGCGCTTGAGCGGCGAATACGTGGTGATGCCGGCGCAGAGCAGCGGCGCCGCGGCCGCGAGATCGAGATTGTCCGGAAGGTGGAGGACGAAGCTCTCGTCGCAGACGATCTGGTCGGAATAGCCGCCGTAGGTGTTCTCGCCGGTCTGCTTGTCGGCGCCGTTATAGGTGCCGACGAAACCGTTCTCGCAATATTGCTCGAGCCCTTCCTTGCAGCTCGCGCAGCTGCGGCAACTGTCGACCAGGCAGCCGATCGCGGCGTTCTGGCCGACCTTGAACTTGGTCACCTGCGGGCCGACCTCGACAACCTTGCCGACGATCTCGTGGCCCGGGAGACAGGGATAGACGGTGTTCTTCCACTCGTTGCGGGCCTGGTGCAGGTCGGAATGGCAGACGCCGCAATAGGCGATCTCGATGCGCACGTCGCTCGGGCGCAGGGCGCGACGCTCAAAGCTGAACGGAGCGAGCGGCTTGTCGGCGGCTTCGGCGGCATATCCGGTGCATGAAAACATGGAATGATCCTTTGGATTTCGCCGCGGCCGCAGTCTCGCGGCGACTGGCGACGCGCGCGACTTAGGGCGCGCTTATCCGAAGTCCCGTTGCGTATGGGCACATACAACGCAGCGGACAGGCAAGAACGCTTCTTTTGCGCGCCCGGACGCTCAGAGACCCGCCATGTAGGTGGGCAGCGCCGCCATGTTCGGCACCACGACGAGCTTGGCGATCTCGCCGGCTTTGAAGGCTCTCAGGAAGCGGCCGTAATCCTTGAAGACGACGCAACCGTTCGACTGCGAGCGGGGGCCGCCGCCAGCGTACATGTAGGAATGAGCCAGCAGGCCGTCGCGATTGAAGACTTTCTTCTGATCGCGCGGCAGCAGCCGAATGGCTTCAGTGCCGTGGAACAGGGCCTCGCGCATTCTCATGTCGTAGACGTTGGGCGGCGTCGGGCCGCGGTTTTTTTCGCGCACATAGGCTGCGTTGTCCTGCCTGTGCGCGAGGCCCGAATGCGCCTCGAGTCGCTCGCCGTTCGGCAGGCGCACGGTCGCGGAGGCGATGTCGTAGATCGCAATCCCCCGCCGGCCGGAAAGCAGACGCGAAGCGTCGTCGCGGCCGAGCAGGCTGCTGAAGAAGCCGCCGGGGGTGTCGGTCTTCGTTTCGGTCTCGGGAGCCGCATAGGCGAGCGCAGTGGGCCGAGGAGACGGAGCCCCGGGCGCCTTGGTCTCCGGCCGAACGACCGTGGCCTCGGCGCGCAAGGGCGCGACCGGTTGCGACAGGCGGGCGAACTCGACTGGACGCGGCCTCGGGACAGGCACGACGACCGGCTCCGCGACCAGGGGCCGTTCGACCGCCATCGGCTCGACAATCGCCGGAGCCGGCGCAGGCTGCTCCAGCGCGGCGAGCCGGACGACAGGCGTCGGCGGGACCACGGACGCTTCGACGGGCGGCGCCGGCGCGATCACGCGAGGAGCTGGCACCGGCTCGATCGCCCGGGCCGGCGCCGGTCCGAGCGAGGCGATCCTGACGGCCGACGGCCTCTGATCCTGTGCGACGCGAGCCTCGCTCATCTCGGCGCCGAGCGTCGCCAGTTTCTCGCCGAGAGCCTTGGAGCCCCCACGCCCGAACTCGGCGTCATGTTCGGCGAACAGCGCGGACCATTTTCCCGCTGAAGTCCCCGCCCCCGAAGCGACCTGAGGCTGGCGCCAATCCGCGAGCGCTCCCGGGCGATGCGAGGCCGCGGCGACGAGGTTTGCGGTCGCCATCGACGTCACGGCAAGCAATGCCGCGATCGCGCCGCCGCTCGCCAGGAACAGCCCCGCCCCGACACAGATCAGCCGGCCCCTGCGGCCCGAACCCGCTACGCGAACGCTTGCACTCATCGACCGGCATCCCCCGACGCCAACGGCGCGGTCGGTTACTCCCAAGACTTTCGCCGCGGCCCGACACGATCGGCGTCGTGAGGCTTCAGCTTAGTCCTCCAGATGGTGGCGCAAAAACGTTAACCATCTTTGCGTGCGCGATCGAACAGGCGTTCGGCGTGGATTTGGTCCGCGAACCTGCTACACACCGCGCTCTTCTTTCCGCCTCGCCGACCGAGCTTTTCTGATGACCGCCTACGCCTCCGACCTTCTGCGCCTGCTCGACGAGCGCGGGCAGATCCATCAGGTCTCCGAGCCGCACGAACTCGACAAGCTGGCGTCGGAGGGCCGGGTCACGGCCTATATCGGCTACGATCTGACCGCGGCCTCGCTCCATGTCGGCCATATGGCCAACATCATGATGCTGCGCCGGCTCCAGCAGGCCGGCCACAAGCCGATCGTGCTGATGGGCGGCGGCACCACCAAGATCGGCGATCCCTCGTTCCGCGACACCCAGCGTCCGCTTCTCGACGACGCCGCGATCGCGGCCAACAAGGCGACGATCAGAGGCGTCTTCACCCAGTTCATGAGCTTCGGCGAGGGCGCGGGCGACGCCGTCATGGTCGACAACGCCGAGTGGCTCGACCAGCTGGAATATGTGCCGTTCCTGCGAGAAATCGGCCGCCACTTCTCGGTCAACCGCATGCTGTCGTTCGACAGCGTGAAGAGCCGCCTCGAGCAGGAGCAGCCGTTCTCCTTCCTCGAGTTCAACTACATGATCCTGCAGGCCTACGACTTCCTGGAGCTGAACCGCCGCTACGGCTGCCGGCTGCAGATGGGCGGCTCGGACCAGTGGGGCAACATCGTCAACGGCATCGAGCTCGGCCGCCGGGTCGACCAGGCGCAGCTTTTCGCGCTCACCTGCCCGCTGATCACCACCGCGTCCGGCGCCAAGATGGGCAAGACCGCGGGCGGCGCGGTGTGGCTCAACGCCGACATGACCGGTCCCTTCGCCTTCTGGCAGTACTGGCGCAACGTCGACGACGCCGACGTCGAGCGGTTCCTGAAGCTCTTCACCGACCTGCCGCTCGACGAGATCGCGCGGCTCGGCGCGCTCCAGGGCAACGAGATCAACGAGGCCAAGAAGGTGTTGGCCACCGAAGCCACCGCGATCGTCCATGGCCGCGCGGCGGCCGAGGCCGCGCTCGAGACCGCCCGCAAGACCTTCGAGGAAGGCGCGCTTGCCCAATCGCTGCCGACCGTCGAGGTCGACGCCGCGGCGCTTTCGGCGGGCGTCGGCGTGCTGACGGCGTTCGCCGAACTCGCCGGGCTCGTCGCGTCGAACGGGGAGGCGCGCCGTCAGGTGAAGGGCGGCGGCCTGCGGGTGAATGACGCGCCGGTCACCGACGAGCGCGCGACGCTGACCTCGGCGGATCTCGTCGACGGCGTGATCAAGCTTTCGCTCGGCCGCAAGAAGCACGTGCTGCTGCGGCCAGCCGGCTGACGCGCTCGGGCTGAACTGCGCGCGTCTCGAAGCGCGCGGTCGGCTTCAGCCGCCGCTACTGCGCGGTCGCCCCATCGGCGGCGTTGCCGCCGCTCGTGCTTCCTGTCGCGGCGTCCCCGCTCGGCGCGCTCTGGCGGAACTCGAACAGCTTCCGGAAAAATCCCGGCGCGACCGCCGACATTGGATTGATCACGACCGCCGGCTGGTTGGTCGCGCCTCGCACCTGGAACGTCACGCCCACGAGGCCGCCGTTCTTGCCGCCGCCGAGCAGCGCTCCGATGATCGGCACCCGGCTGACGAGATTGTTGAGAGCGTAGATCGGCACGAAGGTGCCGACGAGATCGACCTTGTCGGCGGCGTAGTTCACCGTGCCCGACATGGTCGCGCCGATCGTGGGCCCGTAGACCACGGCCTCGTCCACCTTGATCATTCCGGTCGACTGGACGAACTGCACCTGCAGGCGGTCGAAGCGCGTCGCGCCGCGCGAGGCCGCGGCCGCGGCCGCGCCCTGATCGGCGTTGGTGGTTCGCCGCACCCGCTCCAGCGCGGTCTCGTTGCGGACCGAGAAATTCCGGATGCGCAGAACGCCTGGGCCGCCGGCGAGCGAGGCGTTGAGGTCGAACGCGCCGCCGTCGATGCGGCCGTAGAGGTCGGCGAAACGGAAGAAGGAACCGGCGTCGCCGCCCTTCACGGCAAGCCGCCCGTCCTCGCCGGTGGCGAAGGAGATCGGGGCGGATCCGACGCGCCCCGATCCCTCCGCCTCGCGCACCTTGCCGTCGCGCACCGCGAGCTTCACGTCGAGCCCCGCTACGGCCTCGTCGCCGTAGCCGAGCCCGGTGCCGAGCTTGGCGGTGACGTCGAGGTTCTTCGGGGCCGAGCTGCTGTCGGATTTCGCCGCGCCGCCGCCAGGGCCGGGCTTCCCGCGAACCTTGTCGAGGATCGGCTTGAGGTCGAGCGCCGCGCCCTGAACCGCAATCGCCGTGACGCCGCCCTTGGCCTTGTCGATCTCCACCTTCGCGTCGTCGCCGGGACCCGGCCGGTAGATCGGCAGGTTCGCCGAGAGAAGATCGCCCTTCGGGCCGAATTCGATCGTGCCGCGAACGCTCCTGTCGCCGCTTTCCAGCACGAAGTCTTTGAGCGTGGTCTTGTCTGACCCCTTCTCGACCACGAAGCCGAGGCGGCCTGCGCGCCCTGCGGGCTTCCTGAAGCCCGGCACCACGCCGTCGATGCCGACCGCGGCGAGGTCGGCCTTCACCACCATGGGCGCGCTCTGGTCGTCGAGCATGATGTCGGCCGACAGCGGGATCGATCCCGTCAGCGCGCCCGGTATATCGAGACCGAGCTTCTGGAGGTCGGTCGCGTCGGCGGTCAGCGTCACGGCAAGCTTGCGGCGCGGCGGAGCGCCGTCCGAGCCCGGCGTCTCGGTGATCTGCACGACGGCGGGCGCGCCGCCCACCTGTCCCTTTCCGCTGAGCGTCGTCGGCTGGTCGCCTGCCTTCAGCGAGAGCGTCCCCCGCTCGAAGTTGCGGCCCGCGAACACGCCCGCGATCCTGACGTCGCGCGCCTCCGCCGTGACCTTGACGACAGGCGGCGGCGACTGGCCCGGCGGATGGCTGAGCTCGACGTCGATCGCGACGTCGGAGGTCACCTTGCCCGAGACCTTGCTGACGTCGAGCTGCTGCGGAATGGGGTTTTGGCCGAGTTGGCCCGAGCCGACGAGGGTGAGCGCGCGACGCAGCGACCCGTCGACGGTCAGGGTCACCCGCGCCTTCGGATAGCGCGGCGCGAGATCGTCGACGCGAAACAGCACGTTCTGCACCGCAAGCGGACCGTCGGCCTCCGAGCTTGGGATCTCGGCGCGCTCGATCGTCACGTCGACCTTGCGCGAGGTGGCGAGCACCCGGCCCTTCGCCTTCTCGATCCAGGGCAAGCTGGCGGAGCCCCGCAGCGTGCCTTCGGTGAAGGGAATGTCGAGCGACATCGAACCGGGAGGCAGCGGATCGTGCGGCCCCATGGCGGCGAAAGCTCCGGAGGGCACGTCGAGGGTCAGCGAGAGACCATCGACCGTGCCTGCGCCGACATTCTCCACCACCCACTCGCGGATCGAAGTCCCGAGGAAGAACGGCCAGAGCCGCTTCACTGCAGGAGGCCGGCATGGAGGTCGACACCAGACCGAGGCGAACCGCGGGACTGGCGCCCTCGAAGCGGACGAGCCCCGTCAGCGCGGCGTGAGCGGTCGGGCCCTGAAGCTGGCCGCGCACGATTTCGAGCACGCCGGCGGTCGGATCGAAGGTCGCGGACAGGTCGATGCGGTCGAGCCTCAAGGGGGGATCGGCCTGGGTGTCGCCGGAAAGCAGGACGTCCCCGCCCGAGACCTCGGCCGCCCACGGCTTTCCGGGCCCGGACGGCGCCGTCAGTAGGCCGGAAAACGCCAACTGACCGCCGGGCCCGCGGATCTGCGACGGTTCGATCACGAGCGCCCGTCGAACCGGATCCCAGCGGGTCGCAAGTTGAAGGCGGTCCACCGAGATGGCGGACCGCCGTCCGTTCTCCTTCGGCGCGGGCAGGTCCTGGCAAGGCGAACTGAAGGCCGCGGGCCTCGAGCCGGCCTTCGGCGGCCAGCAGCGTCGCCTCTCGTCCGATCCGGGCGCTGAAATGACCGGACAGGCGTCCCTTGGCGGGCGACGCGCCGGCCTTTTCGGCGAACGGCGCGGAATAGGGCGCGAGATCGACGTTCTCGAGCCCGAGGTCGAGCGAACGCGATTGGTCCGGCGCCGACGCCGAGACCGTCACCGCCGTGGTCCAGCGGTCTTCCGCCCGCGCCGAGGAAGCGGTGAGCGCAAGCGCCCCCCCTGCCCCGCGCGACAGTCTGAGGTCGACGCCGTCAAGCGACAGCGGCGCGCGGGCGCGCGGCGCGATCAGGACGGTCGCTCCCGTGACCTCCACCTCCTCGAGCGCGCCCGCGGCCCCGTCCGCGCCGAGCAGACGGTCGAGGTCTCCGATGGCGGCGAGGATGCGGTCAGGCAAGTCGGAGTTCTTCGACGCCGCGTCCACCGCCATGTCGAAGCGCATGTCGAGCCGGGGATCGGTCACATGGACGGTGCGGATCTTCACGTCGCCTGCAAGCAGGCTCATCCCGTCGAGACGAAGCTCCGCCCTCGGAACGCTCGCCACCACAGGGCCGCCTCCGGCTTCCGTGATGGTGAGGTCCACGAGCCGCAGCTCGACGCCGTCCGGTCCGCGCTGGAGCTCGGCGTCGTCGATCTTGACCGCATAACTTGCGCCGAGCCGCTCCTGCAGCGCCGCCTGCACGCGAGGCGCGACCTGAGAGGCGGGAATCGGCAGATAGAGGATGGCGAGCCAGACCGCCGCCGCGACTGCGACGAGCGCCGCGACGCCGCTGAGCGCAAGGCTGAGGATCCGCCGCGCCGTCGGCTTCGGCGAGGCGGGAAGCCCGTCGGCCCGAACCCGCCGGCGTGGAAACGCGAACGCCGCAAGCCGCTTGCGCCGGCTCACAGACGGTTGCGCGGCCGCGGACGAGTCCGTCCGTCCGCCATCGATCACCGGCTTTTCGATCCCTGACGCGTCCGGCATTCCGAGATACGGGTCTCCTCCGGGCAGGCGCCCCGTCGGACGCGCGTGTGACGGCGGGACTCAACCGTCTCGCCGAAGCGGCTGGACCCGGCCGCGGGACCGTGTTTCATCCTGACGTCCGCCGCAAGCTATTCCACGCCCTAAGCGGCGTTTTCATGAAGCCTCTGGAGGACGTCCAATGCCACATGCGCTTACCGTCGGATCGCCCGCGCCCGATTTCGAGCTTCCGGCGTCCGGAGGCGGATCGATCAGCCTCGCGTCTCTCAAGGGTAAGGCGGTGGCGCTTTATTTCTATCCGAAGGACGACACCAGCGGCTGCACCAAGGAGGCGATCGACTTCAATCGCCTGAAGGGCGACTTCGAAGCCGCCGGGGCGGTGGTGGTCGGCGTTTCGCCCGACAGCGTCGCGAGCCACGACAAGTTCAGGGCCAAGCACGGTCTCGGCTTCGATCTTGCGGCCGACGAGGAGAAGTCGATGCTCGAAGCCTATGGCGTCTGGCGGGAAAAGAGCATGTACGGCAAGAATTTCATGGGCGTCGCCCGCACCACGGTGCTGATCGACCGCGACGGAAACATCGCAAAAGTGTGGGAGAAGGTGAAGGTCGACGGCCACGCCGACGCCGTGCTCGCCGCGGTCAGGGCGCTCTAGGCGAACCTGCCGCCCAAGACCCCGGCGTTATCTGCTGATTAACCCTAACCGCCCACGATCCCTCAGTGTTTCCGCTGGAGGGATTCGATGCCGGTCGCAGGGGCCAAGGGGTATGGCGCAAGCCAGGGCGAGCGGATCGTCATCGAGCGCGGCGGACGGCGCATGGCGGTGCGGCTGCCGCGCTACGGCGTTTTCGCCGTCGTGGCCTCCCTGCTGGCGATCGTCGTCTGGTCGCTGTCGTCAGCGGCCTACATGATCTTCCACGACACCGTCGTGGCCGAGCTCAGGGCCGGCGCCAACGCCTCCGCGAACGTCTATGAGGCGCATCTCGCCACGCTGCGCGACGAGCTGGAGCGCGCCCGCACCCGCAGTCTCGTGGCGGCTTCGGGAATGGACGATCGCTTCGCCGAACTCGCGGCGCGCCAGGCCGCGATCGAAAAACGTCAGAGCCGTCTCGACGAGCTCGCCGATCTCGGGGCGGGCCTTTCCGCCCGCGCCGAGCGCCCGTCTCCGGCGGCGGCGGCGAAGCCACAGCCGCTCGACGTCGAAAGCCACGGCGCTCCCGAACTGCGTTCGTCGTCCGGCGACGCCGCCGATCGCATGTCGGCCTCGCTCGACGCGATCGAAGTCGATCAGGCCCGCGCGCTCGAAGGGCTGGCGATCCGCACCTCCGAGCGCCGCAAGACGCTGGAGCAGGTCTATGACGCGGCGCGCATCCGTCGCCCCGCCGTCGGCGACGGCCGGGCGCGCGGCGGGCCGTTCGAGCCCCTCCCCGCGGGCGCCCTCACTTTCGAAAGTCGGGCGCTCGAGGTCGAGGCCGACCGCGTCGCCGTCACGGCGTTCGAGCGCGGGCTCGCCGGGCGCCCATCCGCCTGCCCGTCCCCGCCGCGACGATCTCGAGCGGTTTCGGCGCGCGGCCCGATCCGTTCCTCGGCCGCGTCGCCTTCCACGCCGGCGTGGACTTTGAACGGGAACAGGGCGAGCCGGCCCGCGCCACCGCGGCCGGGCGCGTGACCAACGCCGAGTGGAGCGGGGGTTACGGCCTGATGGTCGAGATCGACCATGGCGGAGGTCTCGTGACCCGCTACGGACACCTGTCGTCGATCCTCGTGAAGGACGGAGACCAGGTCGAGATCGGCTCGGTGGTCGGCCGCGTCGGCTCCACCGGCCGCTCCACCGGCCCGCATCTCCACTACGAGACCCGCGTCAACGGCGAGGCGGTGGATCCGATGCGGTTCCTGAACGCCGGACGGTTGCTGGCGTCGCGGTGAGTTTCTTGTCCCGGACGTAATCCGGGAAAACCGAAGCGCCTTCAGAACAAGGCGTGGTTTGTCGAGCCAAACTCGAAAAGCGTCGCGGCTCTGGGTCCTGGCTCAAGGCCAGAACCCAGCTGGTGTTTCTTCAGTCCACGTCGTCGACGTCGCCGGCGGTCGTGCCATAGGCCCGCTGGGCGAGCGTCGCTTTCATGAAGTCGTCGAGTTCGCCGTCGAGCACGTCCTGCGGCGACGTGGAGGTGTGGCCGGTGCGGAGATCCTTCACGAGCTGATAGGGCTGCAGCACGTAGGAGCGGATCTGGTGGCCCCAGCCGATGTCGGTCTTGGCGGCCTGGTCGGCGGCGGCTTCCGCCTCGCGCTTCTTGAGCTCGGCCTCGTAGAGCTTGGCGCGCAGCATGTCCCAGGCGGTAGCCCGGTTCTTGTGCTGCGAGCGGTCGCCCTGCGAGACGACCATGATGCCGGTCGGATTGTGCACGAGGCGCACCGCCGACTCGGTCTTGTTGACGTGCTGGCCGCCGGCGCCGCCCGAGCGCATCGTATCGACGCGCACGTCGCTCTCATTGATCTCGATTTTGATCGTGTCGTCGATGACCGGATAGACGTCGATCGAAGCGAAGCTCGTCTGCCGGCGCGCGTTCGAATCGAACGGCGAGATGCGCACGAGACGGTGCACGCCGGCCTCGGTCTTCAGCCAGCCATAGGCCTTGTCGCCCTTGATCTGCAGCGTGGCCGCCTTGATGCCGGCCTGCTCGCCGTCCTGATGCTCGATCACGTCGATCTTGAAGCCGCGCCGCTCCGCCCAGCGGGGTGTACATGCGCAGCAGCATCTCGGCCCAGTCCTGGGACTCGGTGCCGCCGGCGCCGGGATGGATCTCGAGGAAGGTGTCGAACTGGTCGGCCTCGCCGGACAGCATCGCCGCGAGCTGCAGGCGTCCGCATTCGTCCTTGAGCGAACGAAGCGCGCCCTCGGCTTCGGTGACGACGCTCTCGTCGTCCTCCATCTCGCCGAGCTCGATCAGTTCGAGATTGTCCTTGAGGTCCTTCTCGATCCGGACCACGCCCGACATCTGGTCGTCGAGCGAGGTGCGCTCCTGCATGATCTTCTGCGCGCGCTGGGGATCGTCCCAGAGCGTGGGATCTTCGGCGATGTGGTTCAGTTCGTCGAGGCGGGCTTGTGCGACATCCCAGTCAAAGATGCCTCCTCAGCAGCCCGACTGACTGCTCGATGTCCTGAACGAGTGTTTCGATCTCGGCGCGCATGGGCCTTGGGCTGAATCCGGCTGGGGCTGCGGGGCCGCGACTGTTAGCCCGAGCCCCCGCCGCATGTAAACCGCGCGACTTCCGCGCAGCCTCGCCCTATGTGGGCCACGCGGCCGTTCGAGCCGCCGACGAAACGATGATCGGAAGGACTTTTCCATGAGCGTGAAGCTCGTCGTCATGTATCCGAAGCCTGCGGACCCGGCCAAGTTCGACAGCTATTTCCGCAGCACCCACATGCCGCTCGTGGAGAAGATGCCGGGCCTGAAGTCCTTCAGCTTCGGCCCCTCGACCGGCCCGGACGGCGGCGAAGGCGCTTATTTCTGGATCTTCGTCGGGACCTTCGACAGCAAGGAGGCGCTCGGCGCGGCTCTGTCCTCCCCGGCCGGCCAGGACGCCGTCGCCGACATCCCGAACTACTCGCCGGACGCCCCCACGATCGCGGTCATCGACGCGACCGACGGCTGAGCTTTCACAGAGTTCAATCGCAACGGCCCGAGTTCAGCTCGGGCCGTTTTTGTTTCTGACTGCGGAGTTGAACTGCGTGCTTCGAGACGCCCGGCCATGCCGGGCTCCTCAGCATGAGGGACCTTGGCGTAGACTGAACCCATCCCCGTGCCGAGGAGCCGCTCGGAGAGCGGCGTCTCGAAGCGCGCAGTCGGGTTCAGCCGGTCGAAGTCTTCAGTAGAGCCCGCCCGTCCCCGAGCGGACCGCGCGATCCTGGTCCGGCGTCACGCTTTCAGGCTGCGAGCTCGCCTGGCCGATGATCGAGTAACTGTCGGGCGGCGCAGTGCCGGGCTTGAACGCCTCGAGGATCGTCTTGCCGCCCGACGCGCGCATGCCGTTCGACGGGTTGATGCGGATCAGCTTGATGCCCGGCGGCACGCGGAACGGCGTCGCGGGCTTATCTGAAAGCGCCGCCTTCATGAACTCGCCGAACACCGGAGCGGCCACCGAACCGCCGGTCTCGCCCTCGCCCATCGAACGAGGCTTGTCGTAGCCGAGATAGACGCCGACCACGAGGTCGGGCGAGAAGCCCACGAACCAGGCGTCCTTGTAGTCGTTGGTGGTGCCGGTCTTGCCTGCGATCGGCTTGCCGATCGACTTAAGGCTGGTGGCCGTGCCGCGCAGCACCACGCCCTCCATCATGGACGTGATCTGGTACGCGGTCATCGGGTCGAGCACCTGCTCGCGGGCGTCGATCAGCTTCGGCTCGTCCTGGCGAGCCCAGGCGGTCGAGGTGCAGCCGACGCACTGCCGGTCGTCATGCCGATAGATGGTCTTGCCGGTGCGGTCCTGCACGCGGTCGATCACCGTCGGCGTCACCCGCTTCCCGCCGTTGGCGAACATCGAATAGGCGGCGGTCATCTTCAGGACGGTGGTCTCGCCGGCGCCGAGCGACATCGAGAGCATCCGCGGCAGATCCTCCATGACGCCGAAGCGCTTGGCGTATTCGGAGATGAGCGGCATGCCCATGTCCTGCGCGAGACGCACGGTCATCACGTTGCGCGACTTCTCGATTCCGAAGCGCAGCGTCTGCGGCCCATAGAACTTCTTGGCGTAGTTCTCCGGCCGCCAGATGCCGATGCCCGGGCCCTGGTCGATCTCGATCGGCGCGTCGAGCACGACGGAGGACGGCGTGTAGCCGTTGTCGAGCGCGGCCGCGTAGATGAACGGCTTGAACGAGGAGCCCGGCTGGCGCAGCGCCTGCGTCGCGCGGTTGAACTGGCTCGCCTCGTAGGAGAAGCCGCCGGCGAGCGCCAGCACGCGGCCGGTGAACGGATCCATGGCCACGAGGCCGCCGGAAATCTCCGGCGCCTGGCGGAGCCTGTAGTCGCCGGAGCCCTGCTTGGACTCCTCGACATAGACCACGTCGCCCGGCCTCAGCACCTGAGCGGCGGTCTTGACCGGGCGGCCGCGGAGATCGCCCTTCGCCCATTTGGCCCAGCGCAGCCCCTCGAGCGGGATCCTGCCGGTCACGCGGTTGCGACTTACCTGGCCGGACCGCTCGCGCTCGGGCTGCAGGCCGATCGTGGCTTCGCTCTGTCCGCTGTCGAGCACCACCGCGAGCTTCCAGGGCACGTCGCCATAGGCCGGCACGTCGGCGAGCGCCACGCCCCAGTCGCCCTTCGGATCGATCTCGCGCTCGGGCCCGCGCCAACCGCGCGCCTCGTCGAAGCCGATCAGGCCGTCGGTGAGCGACTTTCGCGCCAGCGCCTGCATCTTCGGGTCGAGCGTCGTGCGGACCGAAAGGCCGCCTTCATAGAGGCCCTTCTCGCCGTAGCGCTCGTAGAGGACGCGACGGACCTCCTCGTTGAAATATTCGCTCGAGGCGAGCTGGAAGCCGGTCGGACGCGGCTTGACGTCGAGCGGCTCGCGCTTGGCGGCCTCGCCCTCCTCCTTGGTCGCGTAGCCGTTCTCGACCACGCGGTCGATCACCCAGTTGCGGCGCTCGATGGCGCGCTCGGGATAGCGGAACGGATGGTAGTTGTTGGGCGCCTTCGGCAGCGCCGCGAGATAGGCGGCTTCCGCAAGGTCGAGCTCGCCGACCGACTTGTCGAAATAGACGAGCGAGGCCGCGCCGACGCCATAGGCGCCGAGGCCGAAATAGATCTCGTTGAGATAGAGCTCGAGAATCCGGTCCTTCGAATAGGTCTGCTCGATCTTCAGCGAGAGCAGCGCTTCCTTGATCTTGCGCTCGTAGTTCTGCTGGTTGGTCAGGAGGAAGTTCTTGGCGACCTGCTGGGTGATGGTCGAGGCGCCCTGCGGCCGACGGCCGGCGTTCTGGAAGTTCGAGAGCGCGGCGCGCGCGATGCCGAAGAAGTCCAGGCCGCCATGCTCGTAGAAGCTCTTGTCCTCCGCCGAGATGAACGCGGTGGTGAGCCGCTTCGGCACGGACTGGATCGGCAGGAACAGGCGCCGCTCCTTGGCGTATTCGGCGATCAGCCGGCCGTCATTGGCGTGCAGCCGCGTCATGATCGGCGGCTCGTAGTTGGCCAACTGCTCGTAGTCCGGCAGCTCGCGCGAGTATTTCAGCGCGAAATAGCCCACGACCGCCGCGCCGATGAGCCCGAGCAGCGCGCCGGTCGCGAACAGGAAGCCGATGGCTCGAACGAGTAGCCGCAAACCCCGATCCTTTACGAGACCCCGCGACGCGTGACCGCCGCCCCCAATCGCCGACCGGCCCCGCCTTTCAGGCGGGATGGGCCGATGTCATCCGACGGCACCGGAATCGTGGCGCTTTGTGGAGAATGTACGGCGCCGCGGCCGCCTCCGACAAATCAGCGCCCGGCCGCGCCCTGGGCGACACGGGTTTCGAAATAGCGGTCGATCGCCTGCGCCACCGCGCCGGTCGCCTTTTCCCGCCACGCCTCCGACATCATCAGCTTGGCGTCCTCCTTGCTGGAGAGGTAGCCGAGCTCGAGCAGGACCGAGGGCACGTCGGGCGCCTTGAGAACGCGGAAGCCCGCCGAACGCAACGGGTTCTTGTTCATCTGCGCGGTCTTCTTCAACTCCCGGACGAGGCCCTTGGCGAACTGGCTGGTGAAGGACGCCGTCTCGCGCCGCGTCAGCTCGAACAGGATGCCGGCGACTTCGGCAGGCTCGTCGGAGAGATCGAGACCGGCGATCAGGTCCGCGCGGTTTTCTTTTTCGGCGAGGCGCTCGGCCTCGCGGTCGGAGGCCTTCTCCGAAAGGGTGTAGATCGTGGCGCCGCGCACTCCGAACGGATCGGACAGCGTGTCGGCGTGGATCGAGATCATGAGCGCCGCGCCGGCCTTCTGCGCGATCTCCACGCGGCCCGGGAGCGAAACGAACGTGTCGTCGTCGCGGGTGAGGACCGCCCGGCGTTTCCCGCTCGCGTCGATCCGCTCCTTCAGCCGCTTGGCGAAGGCGAGCACGATCTCCTTCTCGCTCGCCCCGTCGGGGCCCGCCGCGCCGGGATCGACGCCGCCATGTCCGGGGTCGATCACCACGAGAGGGAGCTCGCCGGCGTCGGCGGCCTTCGACGAGATGGCGCCGGTCTTGTCGCTCGGGTCCGGTTCGGCGGCGGAGATGGATTGCAGGAACTTCTTGCGGTCGCTCGGCGTAAGATCGATGACGAGGCGCGCCGGCTGCCCCTCGACGGGCTCAAGCACGAACGCCTTGTCGATCGCGACCGGTTTCTTGACGTCGACCACGATGCGTGAGCGGCCGGGCGCGAGCACGCCGAAGCGATAGGCCGAGATCAGCCCCCTGCCCTCGCGGCCCGCGCTTTCCGGCAACCGGAACGCCACTTCCGGCAAGTCGATGACGACGCGATAGGGGTCGGCGAGCGTGAAGGCGCGGATCGTGGCCGAGGCGGACAAATCCATCACGAGGCGCGTGCGCTGATCGTCGCCCGCGAGCCGCGCGTCGGTCGCGACCACGGCGGGCTCGGCGCGTTGCGCGCGCGCTTCGGCCCCCAGAACCAGCGGAAAGGCGAAAACGATCAGGGCGAAAAGCCTGAGAATCATCGCTTTCGGATCGCTCCCCGGAAAGGCGTTGGCTTCGAACCGCCAAAGGCTTACTCGTTGTTAAGCCTGCACGGTTAACGGTTGTTAAACCCTCATGGTCCGCGACAGGACACCTGTGGCGCCTGGCCCACAAATAAAGCCGCCTCGTCTTGGACTTTGGGGCGAGCCAAAGCTTCGCGCGCTTGTCAAACTTGCCTCTTCTCGGCTAGAGAACGAAAGCTCACGTCGAGGCGAAGCGAGTCTCCCCCATCGAGATTCGCCCCGCGCTCGTGGTCTTGGACGCGACGTCTGAGGCGCTTTTGCCCGCAACTCTTGCGGGCGTTCCGCGCATCAGACTCATCGGCGGCGCGACGGACCGATCCCGCAGCCGCGACCCGCGGCGCGGATCGACCCAAGCGTCACACCCGCCCTCGACCCGACGGATCGACGTCGAGCCGCCGACGGCGCCGTCGTCGGCCGTTTTTGACGTTCCGCCAGGACGCGTTCGGACCAAACCCGGCCGTCCTGCCAGATAGCGAGGCCTCACCGGGAATGCGCACGGCGCTCATCGCCGATTTCGCTTCGTCCGGGACCTCGATCCGCCGGCGCCGCCGGCGTTCGCCTTCGGAACGCGCCGCCTTCGCCGCGCGCTTCCCATGCCCCCTTTCAACCACAGTCGGGCGCCGTTCGCGCGAGATTTGCGCGCCGCCCTCGCCGTCCAAGACGGCGGGCGGGCCGCCCGGCCGCACAGCCGAGTCAGTCACATGGCCAACAAAATGCTCATCGACGCCACGCACGCGGAAGAGACCCGCGTCGTGGTGGTGCGAGGCTCCAAGGTCGAGGAATTCGATTTTGAGAGCGCCAACCGTCGCCAGCTTCGCGGGAACATCTATCTCGCCAAGGTGATGCGGGTGGAGCCGTCGCTTCAGGCGGCTTTCGTGGAATATGGCGGCAACCGCCACGGCTTCCTCGCCTTCAGCGAGATCCATCCGGACTACTACCAGATCCCGGTCGCCGACCGGCAGGCGCTTCTCGCCGAAGAAGAGACCGAAGCCGCCGAGGACCATGACGAGGAGCCGGCGGAAAAGCCCGCGAGCGGCCGCCGTCGCCGCGGACGCGCGCGGCCGAAGGCGTCGCCGTCCGGCGACTCCACCAGCGAAGCCGCCCCTGACGAGGACGGCGTTCCCGAACTCGAGCCGGCCGAGGCCGCCGAGGCGGACGCAGCCGTCGCCGAGCATGTCGAGGAACAGGCCGCCAAGGTCGAGGCGAAGGACGTCTCCGACGACGAGGACGGCCATGACGACGAGCACCACGAGGAGCATCCGGTCGAGTCGATCGGCGCCGGCGACGCGCTGGAGGAAGTCCCCGAGCGTCGTCCCCGCCGCCTGCGCTCCTACAAGATCCAGGAAGTCATCAAGCGCCGGCAGATCCTGCTGGTGCAGGTCGTCAAGGAAGAGCGCGGCACCAAGGGCGCGGCGCTGACGACCTATCTGTCGCTCGCCGGCCGCTACTCCGTGCTGATGCCCAACACCGCGCGCGGCGGCGGCATCTCGCGCAAGATCACGAGCGCGCAGGACCGCAAGCGCCTGAAGGAGGTCGCGAGCGACCTCGACGTGCCGGACGGGATGGGCGTCATCCTCCGCACCGCGGGCGCGACGCGCACCAAGCCGGAGATCAAGCGCGACTTCGAATATCTGATGCGCCTCTGGGAGACGGTGCGCGACCTCACGCTGAAGTCCAGCGCGCCCTCGCTCGTCTATGAGGAAGGCTCGCTGATCAAGCGCTCGATCCGCGACCTCTACAATAAGGACATCGACGAGGTTCTGGTCTCCGGCGACAACGGCTATCGCGAGGCCAAGGACTTCATGCGGATGCTCATGCCGAGCAACGCCAAGATCGTCCAGCCCTACCGCGACAGCCATCCGCTCTATTCGAAGATGGGCGTCGAGACCCAGCTCGACGCGATGTTCTCGAACGTCGTGACGATGAAGTCCGGCGGCTACATCGTCATCAACCAGACCGAGGCGCTCGTCGCGATCGACGTGAACTCGGGCCGTTCGACGCGCGAGCACAACATCGAGGACACCGCGCTCCGCACGAACATGGAGGCGGCCGAGGAGGTCGCGCGCCAGCTTCGCCTGCGCGACCTCGCTGGCCTCATCGTCATCGACTTCATCGACATGGAAGAGTCGCGCAACAACCGCGCGGTCGAGAAGAAGCTCAAGGACTGCCTCAAGAACGACCGCGCCCGCATCCAGCTCGGCCGGATCTCGCATTTCGGCCTGATGGAGATGTCGCGCCAGCGCATCCGCACCGGCGTGCTGGAGAGCTCGAGCGAAGTCTGCCCGCATTGCAACGGCGTCGGCTCGGTGCGCGCTGTGCCTTCCGTGGCGCTTCACGTGCTGCGCATGGTCGAGGACACGTTGCGCAAGGACGCCTCGCGCAACCTGTTCGTGAAGACCCGCGCCGAGGTCGCGCTCTATCTCCTCAACCAGAAGCGCGCGCACATCCGCGAGATCGAGGGCCGCTTCGGCGTGTCGATCTCGTTCGGCGCCGAAGGTCATCTTCCGGCCGGTCAGCATCTCGTCATCGAGCGCACCGATCCGGCGACCGGCGAGGTCCGCGCGCCCGTCACCCAGGTTCGCATCGACTCGATCGAGCCGGACGAGGTCGTGGAGGAGGTCGAGGTCGAGGCCTCCGAGGAGGTTGAAGCCGAGGCCGAGAAGCCGTCCGGCGAAGATCGCGGCGACGGCTCCGGGTCTTCCGGCCGTCGACGCCGCAGGCGTCGGCGCCGCGGCGGTCGCGGCGGCAATGGCGGAGAGAACGGCCAGGCCTCGTCCGACGCCGACGAAGACGGCTCGGACGACGAGGACGAAACGTCGGCCGAGCAGGCTGAGGGCGAGACGGTCGTAAGCGACGTCGCGGGCGAGCGATGTGGCTGACGGCGAGCCTGCTCCGGTCGAGGCGGCCGCTCCCGAAGGCGACGGCGCGCCGGCTGAAGCCGAAGCGGCGGCCGAAGACGACGACGCGACTTCGAAGCCCCGCCGCCGGGGCCGTCGCGGCGGCCGCAGGAGCCGTGGCGCGGCCGCGGCCGAGGCCGGCGAGGAGGACGCGACTGTCGTCGAGACCGCCGCTCCGGTCGAGACCGTGACCGAGGACTCGCCGGCTATCGCGGAAGCGGCGGCGGCGCCGAGCGAGGATCCCGCGCCCGAAGACGCGACGCCGCCGGCCGCCGAGCCCGTCGCGGAGGCTCAGGAGCCGGAGCCGGAAGCGCCTGCCGCGCGCGTTCGACGCCGCCTCAGCCCGAGGCCGAGATCGATCCGAGCCGTCCCCGCCGCACCGGCTGGTGGAGCAAGCGCGCCGGCTGACGGACGCTCAGGACGAAGCTCTCAAAGCGGCGGGACCAAAAGTCCCGCCGCTTTTTCTGTTCGAAAGCTTCAGTCCTTCGCGGGACCGAGCCGAGATCCGCCACAGCACTCGGCCCGCAAACAGCGGTCGAGCGGGGCGCGTCTCCCCTCGCGCGGCCGTCAGGCCCGCTCGAAGCGCGAGCATCCGCGACTGCAACGTTCCGCGCCCGCTTTGAACGACGGCCGCCATGGCCCGGCTCCACCGGGACCATCCGCGCTTCGTGGCCAGCTCGACGCCAAGCGAGAAGTCCTGAAGTCTGGCAGGAAGACAGCGGAGAAGGGCGCCCTCCCCCGGCTTGCGCTGTTCAGAACCTTCCACCGCCGAGATGGCGTCGGCGACCGGCGAGAACCGCAGAACGAGGACGATCATGGCGTAAGGCCGCGACGGCGCCTGGAGCGGGACCATCGGACAGCCATCGCCCCGCGCAAAAAGAAAAGGCCCGGATCGCTCCGGGCCTTTTCCGTTGAACTGCGGCTTTCGCTTACTGGGCGCCGGAGGGCGCGGCCGGAGCGGCGTTGGGCGCGGCGCCGGGCGTCTGGCCGGCGTCCGGCGAGGTCGGCTGGGCGGGGGCCTGCTTGACCTCCTCCTGGGCCTTGGCGCGTTCGGATCGGAGACCTGCGGCGCGACCGGGGTCGCGTCCTGGGGCATCGGAGCCGTCTGCGCGCCGCCGGGGACCTGCCGGTCGCCATCGGTCGGCGGGCTGTTCACGTCGCCGCCCGGGACGGGAGCGGCGGGCGCGGCCGGCGCGGGAGCCGACGGGGCCGCGGCGCCGCCCATCGGGGGCGTCGGCTCGCCGGAGGACGGCGGTGCGAATTCGGGCTGCGGGGGCGAGCCCGCGCCGCCGGCCGGCTTGAGGGCCGGCAGGATGCCGCCCTGGCCCGTTCCGAGCGGCGCCTGCGGGCCGCTTGGCGCGGTGGCGGGCCGCGGCTGAGCGGCGCTCGGCTGGAGGCGGTCGAAGGCCGACCCGCCGCCATAGCCGGCGATGATGGTCAGCGCGATACTGGTCGCGAAGAAGCCGGCGGCCAGATAGGCGGTGAGCCGCGACAGCGGATTGGAGGCGCTGCGGCCGGCCATGAAGCCGCCGCCGCCGCCGATGCCGAGCGCGCCGCCTTCCGACTTCTGGAGAAGCACCACCACCACGAGCGCGAGCACGATCATGAGGTGGATGACGATGAGAACGGTCTGCATGTCGCGTTGCGCTTTACTGCCGGCTTCGACGGAGCGGCGCCTCGCGGCGACGCATCGACCCAGGATATGGGGCTAAGCGGGCCCTCTTACACGCCCGCGCGCCTCGCCGCTACCTTTGGCGTGCGGTCATTTCGGGGCGCCCGCAGGAGGATCAGGCGAGCGCGGCCTTGGCGATGGCGAGGAAATCGTCGGCCTTGAGGCTCGCTCCGCCGACAAGCGCGCCGTCGACGTCGGCGGCCGCCAGAAGCTCGGCCGCATTGCCGGGCTTCACCGAGCCGCCATAGAGCACGCGGATCGCGCCGCCCTTCTCGCCGAAACGTCCGACCAGCGCCGAGCGGATGAAGCCGTGCATCTCGGCGACCTCGGCCGTGGTCGGCGTGAGGCCCGTGCCGATCGCCCAGACGGGCTCGTAGGCCACGACCGTGTCGGCCGCGCTCGCGTCGTCGGGAATCGAGCCGGCGAGCTGCCGGCCGACGACGGCGTTCGCCTCGCCCGACTCGCGCTCGGCCCGGGTCTCGCCGACGCAGATCACGGCCGTGAGCTTGGCGCGCCGCGCGGCCTCCGCCTTGGCGCGGACGGCCGCGTCGGTCTCGCCGTAATCCTGGCGACGCTCGGAATGACCGACAATCACCGCGCCGCCGCCGGCGTCCGCGATCATCTCGGCCGAGACGTCGCCGGTATGCGCGCCCGACGCATTGGCGTGGCAATCCTGCGCGCCGACCGTGACGCCGGCGCCCCGGCTCGCGCTGGCGAAGCTCGTCAGCAGGGTGAAGGGCGGAAACACCATCAGGTCGACGCTGTTTTTCATGGCGCCTGATAGGCGCCCACGACGCGCACGAATTCGGGCGCCGAGGCCGCGAGCCCGTTCATTTTCCAATTGCCCGCGATCAGCTTCTTGCGCGCCGCCATCCGGTTCTCCCGTCGAGACCGCCCGGTCTTCGCGCCGGGCCGGCCGCGACGTAGCAGACCCGCGGCCTTGCGCACAACAGAGCCGGGCTCCGCGGACGCCGCCGGCGCCGAACGCTTGCAAATTCCTCCCGCTCTTGCGATTTGCCCGCGTCAGGCGAGCCCGTCTAAGGTCCCGCTCTTCAAATCGCTTCCGCGTCCTTATGGATCAGGAGGCCTCGAACGCGAATATGTGACCCGCAGATGCTCCAGACTCTCCGCAGCGGCGCCGCCGGATGGGTGGCCAAGATCTTCCTCCTGCTGCTCGTGCTGAGCTTCGCGGTGTGGGGGATCGAGGGACATTTTCCGCATCGGCGGGTCATCGAAGAACGCCGCCACGGTGGGCGACCGGACGATCTCGATCGAGGACTATCGGCAGGCCTACATGAACGAGCTGCGCCGCATCAGCCAGCAGGCGCGGCGAGAGATCACGCCCGAGCAGGCGCGGATGGCGGGGATCGGCGAGAAGGTGCTGGGCGATCTCGTCAACGAGGCGGCGATCGACGAGAAGCTGAAGGCCCTCAAGCTCTCGGTCTCCGACGATCAGGTCGTGCGCGAGATCCAGCAGGACGACATGTTCCAGGGGCCGACGGGCTCCTTCGATCGCTCGACGTTCCAGGCGATTCTCAGCCAGAACAACCTGACCGAGAACCGCTATCTCGAGCTGCAGCGCCAATACACCGTGCGCCGCCAGATGACGGACGCGCTGATGTCCAACGTCGAGGCCCCCGAGGTCTTCCGGCGCGCGATCCACGCCTACAACACCGACAGCCGCTCCATCAGCTTCGTATCGCTCAAGCCCGAGGCCGCCTCCGCGGTGCCCGCGCCGACCGCCGACCAGCTCAAGGCGTTCTACGACGAGCGCAAGGCGAGCTTCGCGGCTCCGGAGTTCCGCAAGGTCGCGGTTCTGGCGCTCGACCCGAAGGCCATCGGCGAGACGCTGCAGATCCCGGAGGCGGAGCTCAAGGCCTATTTCGACGGCAACCAGCCGCGTTACGCCGACATGGAGAAGCGCTCGATCGAACAGATCACCTTCCCCACCATGGACGCCGCAAAGAAGGCGTCCGACGAGATCAAGGGCGGCAAGCTGTTCGAGCAGATCATGGCCGAGCAGAACCTGAAGCCGCAGGACATCTTTCTCGGCGACATGACCAAGGCGCAGATGTTCGACCAGAAGATCGCCGACGTCGCTTTCTCTCTTCCTCAGGGGCAGGTGAGCGAGCCGGTCCAGGGGTCCTACGCCAACGTTCTGCTCAGGATCACCGGGATCCAGCAGCAGCAGCTGAAGCGCTTCGAGGACGTTCGCGAGGACATCCGCCGCGTCATGGCGGAGGAGCGCGCCAAGCGCGACGTGCTCGCCCAGCACGACAAGATCGACGAGGCGCGGCTTGGCGGCGCGACGCTCGAGGAGGCGGCGAAGACCGGCGGCCTGACGGTGCGCGAGCTTGCGGCGGTCGACAGCGAAGGCAACGGCCCCGACGGCAAGCCGCTCGCCCAGATTCCGCTTCAGCGTCAGGTCCTCGAGACCGCTTTCCGCACCGACCAGGGCGACGTCGCCGGCACCATCCAGGACGGCGACGCCTATGCCTGGATCGACGTGCGCGGCGTGACGCCGCCGCGCGAGCGCCCCTTCGACGAGGTGAAGACGCTCGTCGAAAGCCGCTGGCGCCAGGAAGAGGCCGAGAAGCGGCTCGACGCCCGCGCCAAGGGCGCGCTCGAGGAGCTGAAGAAGGGCAAGGCGCTCGATCAGGTCGCGTCCGGCCTGAAAACCAGCGTCGAGCAGGCGGAGACGACCCGCCTCGGCGGCGCGCCCTCGATCACGGCGGCCCAGGCGAAGGCGATCTTCCAGACGCCGGTCGAGCAGTTCGGCCAGACGCCGAGCGACGAACAGGGCGGCAGGCTCGTCTACAAGGTCACCGCCGACAACGATCGGCCGTTCGACCCCGGCCAGCCCGACGATTCGGGCCAGATCGAGAAGATCTCGCAAAGCATCGGCAGCGACGTGGTCACCTCGCTCGTCCGCCAGCTGCGCGACCAGCTCGGCGCCAGGCTCGATCCGGCGGCCATCGCCCAGGTGACCGGCCGTCAGGCAGGCTGACGCCGCGGCCGTTTTGCCGTAAGCAACGCGGCGGCCGCGACCTCGGCGGCCGCGGTCTCCCTCGGCGAGGGACGCCCATCGCGCCTCGCAATCTTGCCCTCATGGGCGAGACGGCGGCGAGCCTCCACGCGAACCGAACGACTCCCATGCTGATCTCGCCCGCGCTCGAAGACTTCGCGCCGACTTACGCCTCGGGCCGACCGCAGCTCGTCTCGACGACGCTCGTCAGCGATCTTGAAACGCCCGTGGCGGCCTATCTGAAGCTTGCGGAGGGGCGCTCGGAGGCGTTCCTGTTCGAGTCGGTCGAGGGCGGGGCCACGCGCGGCCGCTATTCGATCATCGGGCTGAAGCCGGACCTGCTCTGGCGCTCCCAGGGCGGCCGCGCCGAGATCAACCGCCGCGCCGCGCAGGACCGCGAGGCGTTCGAACCCTGCGCTGGACGTCCGCTCGACGAACTGCGGCTTCTGCTCGCCGAATCGCGCATCGAGACGCCGGAGGGCCTGCCCCCGATGGCCGCCGGCGTTTTCGGCTATCTCGGCTACGACATGGTGCGCGAGATGGAGGAGCTCCCCTCCCCCAATCCGGACGCCCTCGCGGACCGGACGCGATCCTGATCGGCCGACGGTCATCGTCGTCTTCGACGCGGTGAAGGACGAGATCACGCTCGTGACCCCGGCCCGGCCCGAGGCCGGCGTTTCGGCCGAGATCGCGCATGCGCGCGCGGTCGACAGGCTCGACCGAGATCGTCGACGGGCTCGACCGCAGCGTGCGAGCCGGCCTCGCCTCGCGGACTCGACGGACATGGTCTCGAACACGCCGGCGGGCGATTACGAGGAGGCGATGGTGATGCGCGCCAAGGAATACATCGCCGCCGGCGACATCTTCCAGGTGGTGCTGTCGCAGCGCTTCGAGGCGCCGTTCGACCTGCCGGCCTTCGCGCTCTATCGCGCGCTTCGCCGCACCAATCCGGCGCCGTTTCTCATCCATCTCGACTTCGGCGGCTTCCAGATCGTCGGCTCGAGCCCCGAGATTCTCGTCCGCCCCCGAGACGGCAAGGTCACGATCCGGCCGATCGCCGGCACGCGGCCGCGCGGCGCGACGCCCGCGGAGGATCGCGCGCTCGGCCAGGAGCTGCTTTCGGACCCCAAGGAGCGCGCAGAGCACCTGATGCTGCTCGACCTCGGGCGCAACGACGTCGGCCGGGTCTCGGAGATCGGGTCGGTGACGGTCACCGACCAATTCTTCCTCGAGCGCTACAGCCACGTGATGCACATCGTGTCGAACGTGGAAGGCAGGCTCTCGGCCGAGCATGATTCGCTCGCAGCCCTCGTCGCGGGCTTTCCGGCCGGCACCGTGTCGGGCGCGCCGAAGGTCCGCGCGATGGAGATCATCGACGAGCTCGAGCGCGACAAGCGAGGCGTCTACGCCGGCTGCGTCGGCTATTTCGGTTCGAACGGCGAGATGGACACCTGCATCGTGCTCCGCACCGCGGTGGTGAAGGACGGCCGAATCTTCGTGCAGGCGGGCGCCGGCATCGTGGCGGACTCCAACCCGGCCTCCGAGCAGCAGGAATGCGTCAACAAGGCCAAGGCCCTGTTCCGCGCCGCCGAAGAGGCGCGCCGCTTCGCAAGCGCCGGACGGCGCGGCCAGTAGCCGGCGTCTTTCGAGTTAACCCCGAAAACGAAACGGGCGCTCCGAAGAGCGCCCGTCGAGGCAATCACGCCCGGTTCCGCGACGAGATCAGTCGCAGGGGACGCGGTAACGCTCGCCGTAGCGGTTGCGGGCGTAGCAGCGCGGACCGCGGGTCTGCGAACCGATGATCGCGCCGGTGCCTGCGCCGAGCGCGCCGCCCACAAGGGCGCCGCCGGCCTTGCCGGTGACAGCGCCGCCGATGGCGGCGCCGGCCGCGGTGCCGATAAGGGCGCCGCTGAGAGTGCGTTCGTTGCGGGTCTCGCCGCAGGCCGCAAGGCCAAGCGCGAGCGCCGAGACCGCGATGAGTGAGCCGACTTTCTTCATGGGCGTGAAGCTCCGTTCTACTGACGAGCCGAATTTAGGCGGGTCGACCCGAACGGCCACCCTGTCCAAACAAACTCGTGACCCCCGATGCGACCAAGCGCTCCCTATTGCAGCGGCGGATTTGGCCGGATTCGCGGCGGACGGCGCCCCAGGATCGCCATCAGCGTAAACAGCACCGCCGCGTTGAGGATGTGCCAGAGCGGATGCGCGCCCGTCGGCGCAGCCTCGCAGACGACGCCGTCGAGGGTGCGAAACGTCAGCGACATGGCGAAAAGCGCCGCCACCGCCATCAGCGCGCGGCCGTCGGAGGGCCCTGGAGCGGGTCTGGCGAGGAGCGCCGCGCCAACCCCGAGGAGGCCGAGCAGCCCGCCCACATAGCCTCCAAGGCCGCGCCAGAGCCCATCGCGGGGCAGAAGGCTGGGCGCGGTCGCCGCCGCCGCCATGAACAGGCCCGTGGCGCAGATCGCCGCCAGCGGTCCGAGCCCGAAGAACCGCCGCATGGCGAAGAAGAAATAGAGCGCGATGAACGCCTGGATGGGGATCACGTCCGCGAGCAGCGCCCAGCGCGTCGCGAAAGTGTGAAACAGGAAGCTTCCGACGCCGATCGCGAGCGTCGTCGCGGCGAGCAGCTCCACCGCCCGGTCGCCGCGCCAGCGCACGAGCGCGACGGCGCCGGCCATGATGAAGGCGGCGTTGGTGACGGCGTTGACGGGCTCGGCCCAGAACGTCGGATCGAAGCCGCGCTCGCAATAGACGCCCAGAACCTTGGCGCCTGCGCCGTCGCTCATCGTGACCCCTTCCGAAGCGTTCAGGCCCCAGCGGCGCGGATCGCCCCGACATAGCGGCCGGCCGGAGCCCGCTTCGCCCGGCGCTCGATCGGCGCCATGGCCTCGACGAGCAGCTTGAAGGAAGAAGCCGGCAGCGGCGGCGCGAACACGTAGCCCTGGGCCATCCGCACGCCCTTGCCCCTCAGATACTCGACCTGCTCGATCGTCTCGACGCCCTCGGCGATAAGGTCGAGGTTCATGTCCTCGGCGAGCTTCACCATGCTGTCGACGATCGCGACCGAGTAGCGGTCGGTGCCGATCGCGTCGACGAACATCTTGTCCATCTTCATCACGTCGACGCCTAGCTTGAGCAGATAGGACAGACCGCCATGGCCTGTCCCGACGTCGTCGAGCGCGACGCGCGCGCCGAGCGCCTGCAGCTTCGCGATCACGAGGCGGGCGCGCGGAATGTCCTGCAGCGGCTGGCGCTCGGTCACCTCGAACATCAGCTGCGTCATGCGGATCTGCGAGCCCTCGAAGATGCGCTCGACGTCGTCCACGATGGCGACGTCGTCGAAGTGGCCGGCGAACAGGTTGAAGCCGAGCTTGAGCTGGCTGCGCTCGCCGTAGAGTTCGCCGAGGTCGTCGCGCGCGGCCTCCATGAGGGCCAGCGTCATCGGGAAGATCTCGCCGCTCGCCTCGGCGAGCGAAATGAACCGCCCCGGCGGCACAAGCTTGCCGTCCGGCTTGATCCAGCGCACCAGCACCTCGCATCCCGCAAGCCGCCCGGACACGATGTCGATCACCGGCTGGTAATAGGGCACGAACTCCCGGTTCCGGATCGCGTCGTGCATCTCGCGGACCGGTCCGCCGGAACGGCGGCCCACGATAAGGGCGATGGCCGCCGCCACCAGCGCCAGCACGAAGCCGCCGATGTTGGCGTAGAGGAACAAGGCGCCGTGGGCCTCCACAAGCGCGCGGCCCGGGGTCGCGACGTTGATGCGCATCGGATAGCGCTGCGACGCCGCCGTCGCCTTCACCGCGGGTAGGCGCGACCCGTCGGGCTTGGTGAGGCTCGGATCCGTGAGCTTGCGCGCGATCACCGCGCCGTCGACCATCACGGCCTCGGCCAGGAAGGCGGGCGTGAACTCGCTCTTGAGGAAGTAGGGAAAGACGTCTTCGCTCGGGATCAGGATCCGGAAGCCGTAGCCGTCGTCGCCCCGCCATTGCAGGCGGATCATCTGCTGCGAGGACGCGGCGCCGATCGAGACGACCGACAAGGCCACGTCCGCGTCGAGCGCGCCGTGCTCCGGCGACACCTGGGTGACGACGCGCGGCTCTCCCTGAGCGGCGCAGATGGCCGCTCGGTCGGGTCGACGACCGCGACTTCAGACCCCGCCCCCACCCTCGCGGACGCCGCCGAAAGCGCCGCCCGGCTCGCGGGACTGCAATCGTGGGCGTTCTCCATGCCGAGGCCGATGAGGGCGGTCGCGGCGTCGTCGAGGCGGGAGGTGGTGATCCTCAGCACCTCGTTCGCGACGCCGTCGATCTCTCGTTGCGCGGTCGTGCCCAGGTTGAACGCGAGCAGAGCGTTCAACGCGATGACCGGGCGCGACGACGATCGGCGCGGCCGTCAACAACGTCCGCTTGAGGGAATATCCGCCGTCCTGCGCCAAGGCCGCACCGAATCCTGGAGGGCTCCCGGCAGCCCTCCGTCGTCGGCATGGTGGGACGACAGGCTTAATGTCGCCCTAAGGCCGGCCCTGCGAACGCGGCGGGTCAGCCCTGCGCGGCGGCGCTTTGCTGGGCCGCGTCGACCACGGCGACGGCCGTCATGTTCACGACGCCGCGCGCGGTGACCGACGGCGTCAGAATGTGCGCAGGCTTCGCCGGGCCGACGATGATCGGCCCGACCGGCAGCGCGTCCGCGAGCGTCTTGATCAGCTGCGTCGCGATGTTGGCGGCGTCGAGGTTCGGGAAGACGAGCAGATTGGCCTCGCCCGTCAGGCTCGACGTCGGAAGCAGCCTCTCCCGCAGGGCCGGCGTCAGGGCGACGTCGCCCATCATTTCGCCGTCGACCTCGAGCGACGGCGCCGTCTGCCGGAGGATCGCCAGCGCTTCGCGCATCTTCACCGCGGACGGGGTGTCGTCGGAGCCGAAGTTCGAGTGCGAGAGCAGCGCGACCTTGGGCGTCAGCCCGAAGCGTTCGACGCTTCGCGCGCCGAGGATCGCGCATTCGGCGATGCTCTGCGCGTCCGGATCGGGCGTGACGTAGGTGTCGGTCAGGAAGTAGGCGCCGCGGCCGCTGATGAGCAGCGACAGCGTCGAGTAGTCGGGCGCGTCGGAAGCCAGGCCGATGACCTGGTCGATGTAGCGCAGGTTGTTGTGGAACCGGCCCTCCAGCCCGCAGATCATCGCGTCGGCGTCGCCGCGCTGGACGGCGAGCGCGGCGATCACGGTGGTGTTGGTGCGCACCACCGTGCGGGCGCGGTCCGGCGTCACGCCCTTGCGGCCGGCGCGCTCGAGATAGAGCGCGACGTAGTCGCGATAGCGCTTGTCGTCTTCCGGATTGACGATCTCGACGTCCGTTCCGGGCTTGAAGGTGAGGCCGTAGCGGCGGGCGCGCACGTCGATGACGTGCGGGCGGCCGATGAGCACCGGAACGGCGATGCCCTCCTCGAGCGCGACCTGCGCGGCGCGGAGAGCCCGCTCGTCCTCGCCGTCGGCGTAGATGACGCGCTTGGGAGTGGCGCGGGCCGCGGTGAACACCGGCTTCATCACGAAGCCGGAGCGGAACACGAAGCGGTTGAGCTGCTCCTCATAGGCGCGGAGATCCGCGATCGGGCGCTTGGCGACGCCGCTCTCCATCGCGGCGCGCGCCACCGCCGGCGCGATGCGCAGGATGAGGCGGGGATCGAACGGGCTCGGGATCAGCGAGTCGGGTCCGAAGAGGCGCGTCTCGCCGCCATAGGCCTTCGAGACGACGTCGGACGAGGCCTCGCGGCGAGCGCCGCGATGGCGCGCACCGCGGCGGCCTTCATCTGCTCGTTGATCTCGCTCGCGGAAACGTCGAGCGCGCCGCGGAAGATGTACGGGAAGCAGAGCACGTTGTTGACCTGGTTCGGGAAATCCGAACGGCCCGTGCAGATCATCGCGCCCGGCTTCGCCTTGCGCGCCTCGTCCGGCATGATCTCGGGCGTCGGATTGGCGAGCGCGAGGATCATCGGCTTGTCGGCCATCGACGCGACCATTTCGGGCTTCAGCACGCCGCCGGCCGACAGGCCGAGGAACACGTCCGCGCCGCCCGATCACCTCGCCGAGCGTGCGCGCGTCGGTCTTCTGGGCGTAGATGCTTTTCCAGCGGTCCATCAGGGACTCGCGGCCCTCGTAGACGACGCCCTCGATGTCCGTGACCCAGATGTTCTCGCGCTTGGCGCCGAGCGTCACGAGGAGGTTGAGGCAGGCGAGCGCCGCGGCGCCCGCGCCCGAGGTCACGATCTTGACCGACGAGAGCGGCTTGCCGGCGAGCTCGAGGCCGTTGGTGATCGCGGCCGCGACGATGATCGCGGTGCCGTGCTGGTCGTCGTGGAAGACGGGAATGCCCATCCGCGCCTTGCAGGCTTCCTCGACCTCGAAGCACTCCGGCGCCTTGATGTCCTCGAGGTTGATGCCGCCGAAGGTCGGCTCGAGCGCGCACACGACCTCGATGAGCCGTTGGGCGTCGGTCTCGGCGACCTCGATGTCGAAGACGTCGATGCCGGCGAATTTCTTGAAGAGCACCGCCTTGCCCTCCATCACCGGCTTGCCCGCTAGCGCGCCGATGTTGCCGAGGCCGAGAACGGCGGTGCCGTTGGTCAGGACCGCGACGAGGTTCTGGCGGATGGTGAGTTCGGCGGCCTGTTCGGGATCCTCGGCGATGGCGTCGCAGGCGGCCGCGACGCCGGGCGAATAGGCGACGCGAGATCGCGCTGGTTGCCGAGCGGCTTGGTGGCGGCGATCTCGATCTTGCCGGGCCGGGCGCCGGTGGCCGCGTTGCCGCGGTGATAGACGAGCGCTCCGGTGCGAAGGTCGTCCGACATCTTGCTGCCCATGCCGCCATCTCCCTATAAGCCCGGCCTTGTCGACGGAGGTCTCCGCCGCGTTTCTTCGCCTTCCTTTCGGAATGGCGCGAGGGCGGCGCGAGCGTCAAGCGCGAAGCGCCGCCCCAGCCCCGCGCAGGGCGCGACCCGGCCAAGCGTGGCAGAGACGGTCGCCGCGGGCGCCGGACCGCCTATTTCGGCGCGGACGCGGACAGGACAAGGGGGAAACGGGCCGAACATGAAGCGTGCGCTTGCGACCGCCGCCATCGTCATCGCCGTCGTCTGCGGCGCCGGCGCGCTGTTCGGCCCGATGCTCGCGCAGCGCTACGCCGAGGCGCAGGTGGACAAGGCGCTCAGCCGCATCCGTGTCCAGACGACCTCCGTCGCGGGACGCGGGGACGTGAGCCTCGACCTCGCCTCGCAAACGGTCGCGGTGCGGGATCTCTACGTCGAGAGCGCCAGGCGCGAGCAGCGCATCCAGATCAAGTCGCTCAAGATCGTCGGCGCCCAAGCGTCCGAAGGGCTTCTGACGGCCGATCGGGTCGTGTTCGACGACGTGACGATCCGGTCGGCCGGCGAGACGATCACGATCCCGCGGATCGACATCGAAAACTACTCCGGACCCGAACGCGGCCTGACCGCGACCCCCGGGATCGGCCGCAACGCCCGCACTCAGGCCGACCTCATCGCGATGGTGTCGCTCGAGCGCGCGACGGCGCCGCTCGTGACCTTCTCCGGCGACAGAAGCGAGATTCGCCGGACGCTTCGCAATCTCTCGGTCAATCGGGTCGTAAAGGGAGCGGTCGAGAGCGCGACCGTCGACGGCGTTTCGCTCGACATCCCCTACCTCGCGCCGGACAGCTCGCCCCAAACCTCGTCGCTTTCGGCGTCGGCCGGGCCCTTGGTCTATGAGGGCGTGAACCTGCCGACGCTCTGGCGCTTCTACGCCGGCGACGGGGCCGGCGACCGCCAGCCCTTCCTGAAATCCGGCGTGATCGTCAATGTCTCGGCGGTCGCGACGCTGCGGCCAGGCGGCGAGATCCGGGCGTCGTGGCGGCGCCTCAAGGTCGAAAACGTCGAGGTCCGCCCCCTCGCCTTCCCGGTGACGGCGATCGACGTCGTGATCTCAAAGCTGCGCGAGGGCGTCCCCACGACGCCGGCCGAGATCCGCGAGCAGCTGCTTTACGGGGCCGACGGGTTGAGGGCCGTGTCCTTCGACCGCGTTCGGATCGACGGCGCCAAGGTCGAAATCGCTCGAGACGGCGAGCTCCGCCGCGCGCTCGACGTCGGGGCCGCCGAGATCGGCCCCTATGCGGACGGACGGCTCGACATGGTCAAGCTCGAGGCGGCGCGGTTTGATCGGGAGGACGGCGTGCGTTTCGCCGTCGAGAAGGCCGAGGCGCATGGCTTCGAGGCCTCCGGAGTGCTCGACTACGCCGACAAGGTGGGCCGCGACGAGGTGCTGATGACGACGGCTCCGACCGCAGCGGAGCTCGTCCGGCACGCGCCGAGGCTCACAAGCGCCGAAGCCTCGGGGGTCGACGCCGCGGGGCCTGACGGCGAGGTGACGGCGCGCTCCGTACGCGTCGAGTTCAACGCGCCGCTGAACGTCGTGCCGCAGCATGTCGCCTTCGACCTCGACGACCTCGACGCCCGCCCGGCCGCGGGCTCGCGCGGCGCGGCCGCTCTGGAAAACGATGCGGCTCGAAAGCCTGCGCGGCGGGCTGAGCTTTGCGCTGACGCTGGATCCCGGCGCCGAGACCCTCGCGCTCGACGCCTTCGACTACCGCTTCGCCGACCTCGGCGTCGTGAAAGCGAAGGGCGAGCTCGCCGCCTTCGACCCGATGCTGGCGGTCGCGAGCGGAACGGCCTTCGTCGACAAGTTTTCGGCGATCGAGGTCGGGACCTTCAGGATCAAGATCACCGACGGCGGCGCGGTCGAGACACTGATCCGCCGCGCCGCCGAGCAGGCCCATATGCCGGCCGAACTCTATCGCGAGCAGATCGCCCGCGACGCGCAGGAGACGATGATGCGGGTGTTCGGCCCGCCGGCCGAGAACTCCGCAGAGTCGGCCGCGCGCTTCATCCGCGACCCGCGCACGCTCGAGGTCACCGTCACGCCGCGCGCGAGCGTCGCGCACCTGCTCGAGCTGATCCGCGCCTTTGATCTTGGGCCCGCCGGAATCGCACAGGTGATCGACGTCGCCGCGCTCTACAAGCGCTGAGCGAGCGAACTCGTCGGCCAAGGCCGGGACGCATGGAGATGCGTGCTTCGAGACGCCCGCCGAAGGGCAGGCTCCTCAGCATGAGGCGCCTTTGCGCATGCCAGAACACAGACGTCCCTCATGCTGAGGAGCCGTCCGAAGGACGGCGTCTCGAAGCACGCAGTTGGCTTGTGCAAGTCAGAACAAGCCCGCCAGCCCCGCTCATCCCTGCTTGGCCGGCGGCAGCGCCGCGCGGATGTGGAGCTCCTTGAGCTGCTGCGGCGTCGCCTCGGAGGGCGAGCCCATCAGCAGGTCCTCGGCGCGCTGGTTCATCGGGAAGATCGAGATCTCGCGCAGGTTGGTCGCGCCCGTGAGCAGCATCACGATGCGGTCGACGCCGGCCGCCATGCCGCCATGGGGCGGCGCCCCATACTGGAACGCGCGATACATGCCGCCGAAGCGGTCGATCACGGTCTGCTCGTCATAGCCCGCGATCTCGAACGCCTTCACCATCGCCTCGGGGCGATGGTTGCGGATGCCGCCCGAGGCGATCTCGAAGCCGTTGCAGGCGATGTCGTACTGGAACGCCTTGATGGTCAGCGGGTCCTGACCGTTCAGCGCCTCGAGCCCGCCCTGCGGCATGGAGAAGGGGTTGTGGGAGAAGTCGACGCGCTTCTCCTCCTCGCTCCATTCGTAGAACGGGAAGTCGATGATCCAGGCGAGCTCGAAGCGGTCATGGTCGACGAGCTTCAGCTCTTCGCCGACCCGGGTGCGCGCCAGACCCGAAAACTTCCAGAACTTCTGCGGGTCGCCCGCCACGAAGAAGGCGGCGTCGCCGTCCTTCAGGCCGAGCTGCTCGCGGATCGCGGCCGTGCGCTCCGGCCCGATGTTGTTCGCGATCGGGCCGGCGCCCTCGCCGCCTTCCCGCCACATGACGTAGCCGAGGCCGGGCTGGCCTTCCGACTGCGCCCAGGAGTTCATGCGGTCGCAGAACGCGCGGCTGCCGCCGGTCGGCCCGGGGATCGCCCAGACCTGGTTGCCTTCGGTCTCCAGCATCCGCGCGAAGACCTTGAAGCCGCTGCCGCGGAAATGCTCCGAGACGTCCTGCATGATGAGCGGGTTGCGCAGGTCCGGCTTGTCGGTGCCGTACTTCGTGATCGCCTCGGCGTAGGGGATTCGCGGCCAGTTCTTGGTGACGGGCTTGCCGTTCGCGAAGTCCTCGAACACGCCGGTGATCACCGGCTCGACGGAAGCGAACACGTCCTCCTGTTCGACGAAGCTCATCTCGAGGTCGAGCTGGTAGAACTCGCCCGGCAGACGGTCGGCGCGCGGGTCCTCGTCGCGGAAGCAGGGCGCGATCTGAAAATAGCGGTCGAAGCCGCTCATCATGATCAGCTGCTTGTACTGCTGCGGAGCCTGCGGCAGCGCATAGAACTTGCCCGGATGGATGCGGCTCGGCACCAGGAAGTCGCGCGCGCCTTCAGGCGAGGAGGCGGTGAGGATCGGGGTCTGGAACTCGAAGAAGCCCTGGTCCTTCATCTTCGCCCGCATGGCGTCGACGATTTTTCCGCGGGTCATGATGTTGCGGTGAAGCTTCTCGCGGCGCAGGTCGAGGAAGCGGTATTTGAGACGCGTCTCTTCCGGGTACTCCTGGTCGCCGAACACCGGCAGCGGCAGGTCGGCGGCCGGGCCCAGAACCTCGATGTCGCGGGCGTAGACCTCGACCTGACCGGTCGGGAGCTCCGCGTTCTCCGTGCCTGCAGGGCGGGTGCGGACGTTGCCGTCGATCCGGATCACCCATTCCGATCGCACCGTCTCGACCGTCTTGAAGGCCGGCGAATCCGGGTCGGCGACCACCTGCGTCACGCCGTAATGGTCGCGCAGGTCGACGAACAGGACGCCGCCATGGTCGCGCACGCGGTGCACCCAGCCCGAGAGCCGGACGGTCTGGTCGACATGCTCCGAACGGAGCGCGCCGCAGGTGTGGGAGCGGTAGCGATGCATCGTGGTCGGTCCTTCGTTCGGGCCGCGAGAAGGCGCGGGCCCGACAAGCGCGCGGAAATCCGCATGGGGGCGCCTCGATTGTCAAGGCGAACGGGTCGGACACGGACTGCGTGCTTCGAGACGCCGTCTTGCCGGACGGCTCCTCAGCATGAGGATCGTTGAGCATCCCAGACGCTCCTCATGCTGAGGAGCCCGCGTGAGCGGGCGTCTCGAAGCACGCAGTCCAGATCGACTTGGGCGTGTAAGCTCGACCTTCTCCCAAGACACTGCGGGCCGAACCCGCTATAGCGACCTGACGATGATCACCGATACGAACGCCCTCAAGACCGTCTGCGCGCGCTTGGCGAAAGCGCCCTACATCACGGTCGACACCGAGTTCCTGCGCGAGACCACATTCTGGCCAAAGCTCTGCGTCGTGCAGCTCGCCGACGCCGAGGGGCCCGAAGTCGTCGACGCGCTCGCGCCGGGCATCGACCTTACGCCTTTGTTCGAGCTCATGGACGACAGAAACGTCCTGAAGGTCTTCCACTCCGGCCGGCAGGACATCGAGATCTTCCATCACCTGTCGGGCAAGGTGCCGCACCCCGTGTTCGACACGCAGGTCGCCGCCATGGTTCTCGGCTTCGGCGACTCGATCTCCTACGACCAGCTGGTCGCGCGCACGACCGGCGGCGTGATCGACAAGTCCTCGCGCTTCACAGACTGGAGCCGCCGCCCGCTCTCCGACGAGCAGGTGACCTACGCGATCGCCGACGTCACGCATCTGCGCGACGTCTACGAGAAGCTCGCGGCCGACCTCGACAAGCGGGGCCGCGCCGATTGGGTGAGCGAGGAGATGGAGGTGCTGACCTCGCCCGCGACCTATGAGGCCCATCCCGACGACGCCTGGCGGCGCTTCGCCTCGCGGCTGCGCAAGCCGCGCGACCTCGCCGTGATGATCGAGGTGGCGGCCTGGCGCGAGCGCGAGGCGCAGGGGCGCGACGTGCCGCGTTCTCGCGTGCTGAAGGACGACGCCATCGTCGAGGTCGCGACGCGCGCGCCGCGCGACGTGGCGGCGCTCGGATCCCTGCGCGCCTTCCCTCGCGGCTACGAACGGTCCAAGGCCGGGCAGGAGATTCTCGAAGCCGTCGAGCGCGGCCTCAAGCGCGATCCCGCCGACCTCCCCGCGCTCGAGGCCCAGCGCGGCAATGGCGGCAATCCGGCGACTGTCGAGCTCCTCAAGGTGCTTCTGCGCATGATCGCCGAGAAGCATGCGGTCGCCGCCAAGGTGCTCGCCAACACCGAAGACCTCGAACGCATCTCGGCCGACGACGACGCCGACGTTCCTGCGCTTTCGGGCTGGCGGCGCGAGTTGTTCGGCGAGCAGGCGCTGAAGCTCAAGGCCGGAACGCTGGCGCTCGGGATCGAACGAGGCCGGGTCGTGGCGCTCGAGCGCGAGCCCGGCGAGGACGGCCCCCTGCCCGCGCCGAAGCCGAGGCGGAGCCGCGGCCGTCGTGGCGGCGGCGGCGGCAACGGCGGAGAGCAGGCGACGCAGGAGATCTGAAAAGCGTCTGCAGCAAAGCCCGGCGGGCCTTGCTGATTTGACGAGAGACTTGCGTAGGCGTCATGCCCGGCGGAGCCGGGTACCTGCGACTTGGTCGAAGGACCCGGCGCTGTTCCAAGTCTCAGATGCCCGAGCGAAGGCTCGGGCATGACGAGGCGGTTCGCGCGCCTCGTTCGGCAAGCGCTTCAGATCGCCTCGATGGCGGTCTGCTTTCCCAGCAGCTTGCCGAGCTTGTTCAGCCGGTTCCTGAGCTTGTCGCTGGCGAGGTCGCCGAGCTCGGACGGCAGTTTCAGCGTCAGCACGTCGCGCTTCATGACGAGCGGCGCGCGCGGCAGCATGCCGGGGACTGCGGCCGAAACGAGGAACGCGACCCGCATCGCCCCGCCGAGCGTGCGCGCCCGGTCGAGGATGCGCGTCGATGCGATCTCGCGGATCCGGGGCGAGGCCTCGTCGTCCAGAAGCCCCATGTGCCGGTAGAAGATCGCAAGCGACATGAAGGCGCGGCCCGGATGATCGACGCCGGTGAACGCCGCGTGGGCGATGACGTCGAGCGCCTGCTCGCCGCGATAGTCAGGATGGGCGCGCCAGGCGAGGTCGGAGAGGTGGCAGGCGGCGTGGCGCCAGCGGCGCTCCTCCGCGGTCTCGTCGAGATCGACGGAGCGGAACAGCCGGTCGGTCCACTCCAGGAGGTCGTCGCCGTGGCGCGGCGCGCGCGAGCGCAGCCAGCCGAGGTCTCGCGCGGAGCTGATCAGCCCGTCCTCGCGGCGGCCCTCGTCGTCGAGGAGTTCGTAAAGCAGCCCCTCGCGCACGCCGAGGCCGGACATCACGACCTCCGTCGGCTTGCCGATCCGGATGATGTGCTCGAGCACCAGCGCGCCGTATGCGAGCAGCGGGCGACGGTCCGAGGAGACGACGCCGATCGCCGGAAGCGTGTCCGGGTCGACGCGGCGGACCAGCCGGCAGAACTCGAGGGCCTCCTTGGCCGGGATCGTGTAGCCGTGGAGCACGTGCAGCGCGTAGTGCTTCTGCACCATGTGGAGATGGGCGAGCGCCCGCCACGTGCCGCCGACGGCGTAGAAGGTGCGCCCCTTCAGCCTTTCGAGCGGCGCGGAGTTCTCGAGTTCGTCGCGGACGACCCGGCCTTCTTGATCGAGCGGTCCGAGACGTCCTGCAGGCGGATGCCGCCGAGCGGATAGGTGACGCCGGCCGCGATGCGCTTCTTTGCGACGTCGACGAGCTCGAGGCTGCCGCCGCCGAGATCGCCCGTCACGCCGTCCGGACGGAAGAACCCCGAGACGACGCCCATCGCCGAGAGATGCGCCTCGCGCTTGCCTGAAAGCAGCTCGACCGGCGCTCCGCAGATGCGCTCGGCCTCCTGCAGGAAAGCCGGGCCGTTCTCGGCGTCGCGGGCCGCGGCGGTCGCGAGCACGTAGACCTTTCCGACTTTCATGCCGTCGGCGAGCGTGCGGAAGCGCTTCAGCGCCGAGATCGCCTTGGCGACCGACTCGTCGGCGAGCTTGCCCGTGACGGCGACCGAACGGCCGAGCGCGCAGAGCTCCTTCTCGTTGAAGAGCGCTGTGGGCGAACGTGAAATGCCCTCGTAGACCACGAGGCGCACCGAGTTCGAGCCGATGTCCACGATCGCGACGGGCGGGCCGCAAGGAAGCCGGCCTGGCGGCAGAAGCGGTCGGTCGGCGCGGCCGAGGGCCGCGCCGGGTTCTGCTTTCTGGCCGGACTTAGCCACGTTTGGCCAGGCGACGCGGCGAGCTGGTCTTCACCGACTTTCCACGTCCGGAGAGGCTGGGATTGGTCATGAAATACTGATGCGCGTTGAACGGCTCCTCGCCTTCGGCCGGCGCGATGCGCCGCGAGGTTCCGTCGGGGAGGATGGTCCAGCTTTGCTGGTTGTCCTTGAGGTTCGCCACCATGATCTGGTCAAGAACCTGTTCGTGGACGGTCGGGTTGGTGATCGGCAGCATCGCTTCGACTCGCCGGTCGAGGTTCCGCTGCATCAGGTCGGCCGAGGCGATATAGACGTGCGCCTGCGGCGAGGGAAGCCCATGGCCGTTGCCGAAGGCGTAGATCCGGCTGTGCTCCAGGAAGCGGCCGACGATCGACTTCACCCGGATGTTCTCCGAAAGGCCCGGCACGCCCGGACGCAGCGAGCACATGCCGCGGACCACGAAATCGACCTGCACGCCGGCCTGGCTCGCCTCGTAGAGCGCGTCGATCGTCTCCGGGTCCACCAGGCTGTTGCACTTGCCCCAGATGGCGGCCGGCCGGCCTGCCTTGGCGTGCTCGATCTCCTCGCGCACATGCTGGATGAAGCGCTTGCGCAGCGTGTGGGGCGAAGCGGCCATCAACTCGAGCTCGTCGGGCTCGGCGTAGCCGGTGATGAAGTTGAACAGCCGCCCGACGTCGCGGCCGATGACGGGATCGTCCGTGAACACCGAGAGGTCGGTGTAGATCTTGGCCGTGATCGGGTGGTAGTTGCCGGTGCCGACATGGCAGTAGGCCCGCAGCCCGCTGGCCTCGCGGCGCACGACGAGCGAGAGCTTGGAGTGCGTCTTCAGCTCGATGAAGCCGAACACGACCTGCACGCCGGCGCGCTCGAGGTCGCGCGACCAGCGGATGTTCGCCTCCTCGTCGAAGCGCGCCTTGAGCTCGAGCGCGGTGACCGACTTGCCGGCTTCGGCCGCCTCGGCGAGCGCCTTGACGATCGGGCTGTCGGACGAGGTGCGGTAGAGCGTCTGCTTGATCGCGACGACGTTCGGGTCGCGCGCCGCCTGGAACAGGAACTGGACGACGGCGTCGAACGACTCGTACGGGTGGTGGACGATGAAGTCCTTTTCGCGGATCGCCGCGAAGACGTCGCCGGCCTGTTCGCGGATCCGCTCCGGGAAACGCGGATTGTAGGGCTTGAACTTGAGGTCCGGCCGGTCGACGCCGACGATCTGGCTGAGGTCTCCGAGCGCCAGAACGCCGTCGACCACGAACACCTCGTCATCGGCCACCGCGAGCGCCGCGATCACGAAGGCGCGCAGCTCCGGCGGCATCGTGTTCTCGATCTCAAGCCGGATGACGGAACCGCGGCGACGGCGCTTGAGGGCGCTCTCGAAGGTGCGGACGAGATCCTCGGCCTCTTCCTCGACCTCGAGATCGCTGTCGCGGATGATGCGGAACGCCGCCTGGGCGGACACCGTGTAGCCGGGAAACAGTCTGCCGATGTGCAGGCCGATCACCTGCTCGAGGCTGATGAACCGCGTCCCTTCGTTTCCGCCGTCCGGCAGCTTGATGAAGCGCTCGAAGCGCGCCGGCATGCGGATGAGCGCGTTGAGCGGGCGCCCGTCCGACTGGCGCGCGAGCTGCAGCGCGATCGTGAAACCGAGATTGGGGATGAAGGGGAAAGGATGCGCCGGATCGACCGCGAGCGGCGTCAGCACCGGGAAGACGTAGTTGAGGAAATGATCCTCGAGCCAGACCTTCTCGGCCTTCGTCAGCTGCGGGCCTTCGACCAGAAAGATCTTGGTGTCGGCGAGCTGGGAGCGCAGCTCAAGCCAACGCACCTGCTGGTCGCGGGCGAGCGAGGAGACGAGTTCGGCGATCCGCACCATCTGCTCGGCGGGCGAGAGGCCATCGGGGCTCACCGTGGTGAGGCCGGTGCGCGACTGTGCGCGCAGGCCCGCGACGCGAACCATGAAGAACTCGTCGAGATTGTTGGCCGAGATCGACAGGAAGCGGAGCTGCTCGAGCAGCGGATGATTGGCGTTGGAGGCCTCTTCGAGAACCCGGCGATTGAAGCCGATCCAGGACGCCTCACGGTTGACGAAACGGGACGGATCGCCCGGCGCGACTTCGGGCTTCTCAGCCTCGGGAGCCTTCAGCTCGACCTCGGCGATGGCGGCGCGCGGCGGAACGCGGACGTTCTCGTTCATCTCTTCGGCTCCTTCCCCATTCGGCTCCGCGGGGGCGGGCTTGCGGCGGGGAGCGCGCTCTATACGACGGCCGTGTGACGGCTTCGCAACGTCCATTTAGTCGGTTTCCTCCTGCATGCGGGCGATGACGTCCGCCGCCAATCCACGACCCACCGCGCGACCGCGCGCGAGCGACTCGCGGTCGAGAGCTTCGACGAGCGCACGGACGGCGCCAATCGAACGATCGGCCCGCAGCGCCAGAAATTCCACCACGTCGGCCTCGACGCGCAACTGTCTGTCGTCGATGAGCTTGACGAGCACCGCCGCCACCATCTGGTCGTCGGCGGGTTCGAGCCGCGCGACCGGGACAGCGCGAAGCCGCGAGGCGAGATCGGCGAGGCGCGGCCACGTCGGGGTCGGCGTGCTCCGCGCGGTGAGAAGCAGCTCGCCCCTCGCCTCCCGTACGGCGTTGAGCAGGTGAAACAGCGCAGTCTCGTCCGCGCCCGGCGCGTCGCAGTCGTCGAGCAGGATCGGGCGCTCCGGCATGGCTCTCAGGGCGTCGAGCGCGTCCGCGGCGCTCGAAGCAGCCGCGGCTTCCGCCGTCGCCGCCCAGATCGAGGCGAGATGGCTCTTGCCTGCCCCTTCGGGCCCCGCCAGCAGCAGGATCCGGTCGGGCCATCGCGGCCAGGAGGTCACCAGCGCATGCGCGGCGTGGTTCGGGCCGGCGACGAAATAGTCCTCCGCCCCGAACCTGTGCTCGACCGGCAGCGCGAGCGGATATTGCCGGGGAGCCTCGCGCGGCATGGGTTACGCGCCGGCCTGCGGCGCGCCCGCGTTCTGGCTGGGCGGCAGCGTCGGCGGCGCGCCGCGGCCGGGCAGCGGCCGGGCCGCAAGCCCCATCGGCAATTCGTTCGGCGTGTCGCCGGTGTAGAATTCGCTCTGGAGATAGCGGTCGACAGCAAACCGCGCGAGCACGCCGACGGCGGCCGCGAGCGGCACCGCGACCAGCAGGCCGACGAAGCCCATCAGGTAGCCGAAGGCGACGAGGGCGAACATCAGCCACACCGGATGGAGCCCGACCGACCGGCCGACGAGGCGCGCTGGAGGATGTTGCCTTCGACAAACTGACCGAACACGAAGATGCCGAGCACGACCATCACCATCGTCCAGTCCGGCCAGAACTGCACGATCGCGACGCCGACCGAAACCAGCAGGCCCGTGATCGAGCCGACATAGGGAATGAAGCCGATGAAGCCGGCCCCGAGGCCGATGACGAGGCCGAAGTTGAGCCCGACCAGCGTCAGCGCGATGCCGTAGAACGTGCCGAGGATGAGGCACACCAGCGCCTGCCCGCGCACGAAGCCCGAAATCCCCTCGTCCATCTCGCGGGCGAGCCGGCGGATCGTGTCCTTGTGGCGGACGGGCGCGTAGTCGTCGAGCGTACCGAGCATCCGGTCCCAGTCGATCAGCATGTAGAAGGCGACGACGGGGGTGACGACGAGGAGGCTGAGCAGCGAGATCATCGCCTGCCCGCCGCTCCACAGCGAGACGAGGAACGACGTCAGCCAGTCCACGCCCTGGCTCACGACCGTGCCGATCGAGGACTTGAGCTGCCCGACGCCCTGCCCGACCATTCGGCCGAGCCATTGCTCGTTCTGCGCGGCGATCAGCTCCTGCAGCCGCTGCACCGTCGAGGGCAGGCGCTCGACGAACCCGGAAATCTGGGATCCGAGCACCGGCACGATCAGCATGACCGCCAGGACCAGCACGAGCACGAAGGCGATCAGGATGACGACCGTCGCCCAGACGCGCGGCAGGCCGACGCGCTCCAACCGATCAGCGAGCGGATCGAGCAGATAAGCGAGCGCGAGCCCAGCCACGAAGGGCAGCAGGATGCTCGAGAACAGATAGAGGAACAGCATGAGCCCTGCGAAGGCGCAGAGCCAGAACAGCGCCTGGCGTTGCAGCGTCATGGCCCTGCTCCCGTTGCGGTTTGCCGGCGCGGGCGGCCAGGGCCCGGGGGCCATCGGCCGAAACGCCTGACGATGCCTGGAGATAGGCGCCCGCCGAGGCGAGCGTCAAGGCGGGCTTGCCGGAGAACGGGCCGGACGAGGACGTCCGAGGCGTCGAGCGGATGGGCGGCTGCGCCGTGGATGACTGGGGCCCGCGCCGCCGGCGTCGGTTGCGTCGAGACGCCCCGGCGGTCTAAGGGTCGCGCACGTTTTCGAATGGAGCCGAAATGGCCGGACAGGACAAAGACGCGGCCGGCCTCACCTATGCGGACGCCGGCGTCGACATCGATGCGGGCAACGCGCTGGTCGAACGGCTGAAGGGGCTCGTTCGGGCCACCCGTCGCCCCGGCGCGGACGCCGAGATCGGCGGCTTCGGCGGATTGTTCGACCTCAAGGGCGCAGGCTTCGCCGACCCCGTGCTGGTGGCCGCCAATGACGGCGTCGGCACCAAGCTCAAGCTCGCCTTCGACACCGGCGTCCATGACACGGTCGGCGTCGACCTCGTCGCGATGTCGGTCAACGACGTCGTGGTGCAGGGCGCCGAACCCCTCTTCTTCCTTGACTATTTCGCCTGCGGAAAGCTCTCGGGCGACACCGCCTATGAGGTCGTCAAGGGCATCGCCACAGGATGCATGGAGGCCGGCTGCGCCCTGATCGGCGGCGAGACGGCCGAGATGCCGGGCATGTATCCGGACGGCGAGTACGACCTTGCAGGCTTTGCGGTCGGCGCGGCCGAACGGGGCAAGCTGCTGCCGCGCCGCGACGTGAAGGACGGCGACGTGCTGCTCGGCCTCGCATCGTCGGGCGTTCATTCGAACGGCTTTTCGCTCGTCCGCCGGATCGTCGCGCGCTCGGGACTGTCGCTTGAGGACGCCGCGCCCTTCGCGCCGGCCGAGAGCCTCGGGCGCGCGCTGCTGAAGGCTACCAAGATCTATGTCCGCCCGCTGCTCGCCGCGTTGAAGGCCGGGTTCGAGATCAAGGCGCTCGCCCATATCACCGGCGGCGGCCTGCCCGACAATCTTCCGCGCGTGCTGCCCGACGGCCTCGGGGCCGCGATCGACCTGTCCGCGATCAAGGCTCCGCCGGTGTTCGGATGGCTGTCGCAGGCGGGCGGGGTCGCCGAGCACGAGATGCTGCGCACCTTCAACTGCGGCGTCGGAATGGTGGTGGTGGCTTCGGCCGACCAGGCCGAGGCGATCGTGGCGAAGCTCGCCGACGAGGGCGAGACGGTCGCGCGCATCGGCGAGATCGTGGCGATCTCGGCCGCAGACGAGCCCGTCACGTTCTCGGGCTCGCTCGGGTTCTGACGATGCGCGTCGCGATCCTCGTTTCGGGCCGCGGCTCCAACATGGCGGCGCTCATCGACGCCGCGAAGGAGCCGGGCTTTCCGGCCGAGATCGTCGCCGTGATCTCGAACCGCCCGACCGCAGGCGCGCTCGACATCGCGGCGGGCGCCGGCATCGCGACCGCGGTCGTCGACCACAAGAAGTTTCCGTCCCGCGAGGCCTTCGACGAGGCGCTCGACGCGGAGCTTCGCGGCCACCGCCCCGACATCATCTGCATGGCGGGTTTCATGCGGCTGCTGACGCCCGGCTTCATCTCGAAGTGGGAGGGGCGGATGCTCAACATCCACCCTGCCCTGCTGCCGAGCTTCAAGGGATTGGACACCCACGCCCGGGCGCTCGAGGCGGGGGTCCGGCTCCACGGCTGCACGGTGCATCTCGTCACCGCAGAAATGGACGCCGGCCCGATCGTGGCGCAGGCGGCGGCGCCGGTGCTCGACGGCGACGACGAGGCGGCGCTCGCGGCCCGTGTGCTGAAGGCCGAGCACAAGCTCTACGTCCATGCGCTCAAAGCCTGGGCGGACGCCGCGCCCGGCTCGCGGGAGACCGCGTGGTCTGGGACCGGGCGGTCGAAGCTCCCGAGGCGCTGATCTGGCCCTAAGGGCCACGCGAGCCCTTCGCGCTATCTTCGCCTGCCGACCACGGTCGGCTCGGAGACGCGCCATGCCCAAGATCGACCTCGCCGACGCCCCGGAGCAAAAAGGCTCCGGCTATCCTGAGGAGTTCGCCGCGCCTTGCGCGTCGCGGATCCGCCGCCGGCTCGGCGACGCCGGCGGACTGACGGATTTCGGCGTCAATCTCATGCGCCTTCCTCCCGGCGGCCGGTCGAGCCAGCGGCACTGGCACAGCCGCGAGGATGAGTTCGTCCATGTGCTCAAAGGCGAGCTGACGCTGGTCGAGGACGGCGGCGAAACCCTGCTTCGGGCCGGCGACAGCGTCGCCTTTCCGAAGGGGACCGGAGACGGCCACCACATGATCAACCGCGGACCGAACCGCGGTCTATCTCGAGGTCGGTTCGCGGAACCCGGACGACGTCATCACCTGTTCGGACGTCGACATGATGAGCGCCAACGCCGACGGGCTGTTCCGCCGCAAGGACGGAACGCCTTACGCCTAAGGCGCGTCGATCTCCGCGATCTTCCTGCGGTTCGCTTTTCGAAGCGCCCGGTTCGCTTGCCCCGCCCCAAAAGAAAAAGGGCGCGGATCGCTCCGCGCCCTTTCCTGTTTTTGTCAGTCCGCGATCACGACGCGTCGCGGATCGTGCCTTCGGCGGTCGCGTGCTTCTTGCGCTTCACGAAGTAGGCGAGCGCGATGACGATCGCGGCGCCGGCCGCGGCCGCGGCGTAGTGCAGCCACTTCACGGCGGTGAACTGCCCTTGCGTCTCCGGATCCGGAACCACGAGCGCCGGGTCGAAGCCCTGCAGCCAGCCGACCACCAGCACGTCGCCAAGGATCATCTCGCCCGCGATCCAGCCGAGCAGCGCCGCGCCGAGCCAGACCAGGAACGGGTACTTCTGGAGGATCGTGGAGAGCAGCGTCGAGCCCATGATGATCAGCGGGATCGTCAGCAGCAGGCCGAAGATGAAGAGCTCGGGATGACCCTTCGCGGCGGCGGCGATCGCCACCACGTTGTCGAGGCTCATCACGGCGTCGGCGATCGCGATGGTGCGGACCGCGCCCCAGAGGTTCGAGGAGGCCTCGACGTCGGCGTGCTCCTCATGCTCGTCGGTCGCGAGCTTGATGGCGATCCAGAACAGAAGGACGCCGCCGGCGATCTTCAGGAAGGGCACGCCGAGCAGGAAGGTGATGAAGAAGGCGAAGATGATTCGCAGGCCGACGGCCGCGCCCGCGCCGAGCAGAATGCCCATCTTGCGCTGATCGGCCGGCAGCTTGCGGCAGGCGAGCGCGATGACCACGGCGTTGTCGCCCGACAGCAGCAGGTCGATCCAGATGATCTGCATCAACGAGATCCAGAACGCCGGCTGATCGAACGCGAAATTGAATTCCATGAGGTCCCTCCCGAAGGCGGGACGCCTCCGAGAGAGGGGGGCCCGCCGTTACACTTTGGTAGCAGGCCCCGGATCCGATATCGAGACCGTGATCATCCCGCGTGTTCTTCGACGCGGCTTCTGACCTTCATCCGACGCACCAGCCAGCCGACCAGCAGAACCACGACCGCGAGCGTGAGCGCCGCCGTCGTCTCCCAACTGTGAAACGTATTCGCCGCCGAAGTGATCCTCCAAGGCCTTGTCGGACACGAGCATTTCGCCTGCGACATAGCCCAGCAGCGCCGCGCCCGCCCACACGATGAGCGGGAACTTATCCATTATGGCCAAAATGACGGCGCTGCCCGCGACGATCATCGGAACCGAGATCACGAGTCCGAGAACAAGCAGACCGAAGTGGTCTCCGGCGACGCCCGCGATGGCGATGACGTTGTCGAGGCTCATGACCACGTCGGCGATCGCGATGGTGGCGATCGCCCGCCAGAGGCTTTCGTGGCTCTTCACGCCCTGCTCGTCCTCGGCGCCCTGCGGGCCTACGAGATCGACGGCGATGTAGAGCAGCGCGAGCGCGCCGAGGATCTTGAGATAAGGCACGCCCAGAAGGCGCACGATGATGAGCGTGAACAGCACGCGCAGCGCGATGGCGACGCCAGCGCCCGCCACCATGCCCATTTTTCGCTGCCTGGCCGGCAACGACCGGCACGCCATCGCGATGACGACGGCGTTGTCGCCAGACAGAAGCGCGTTGATCCAGATGATCCGCCAAGCGCGAGCCACTCAGCGGAGCCGAAACCCATGGCCCCCTCCCCCGTTGTTGGGCGCCGTCGGACGCGGCGCTTGAGACCGGGAGGCGTTCACGAAAGCGTGCGCCGGCCGGCGCACGCTTGGTATCATGCATGCCGCAGATCGGGGAAGCGGCGTCTTCTATCGTTCAGCCGACGATCTCTTCCGGCTTGAAGAAGTAGGCGATCTCTTCCTTGGCGGTCTCGGGCGCGTCCGAACCGTGCACCGAGTTCGCCTCGATCGACTCGGCGAAGTCCTTGCGGATCGTGCCGGCGTCGGCGTTGGCGGGGTTGGTCGCGCCCATGATCTCGCGGTTCTTGAGCACGGCGTTTTCGCCTTCGAGCACCTGGACCACGACCGGGCCGGAGATCATGAAGGAGACGAGGTCGTTGAAGAACGGGCGCTCCTTGTGGACCGCGTAGAAGCCCTCGGCCTGCTCCTTGGTCATGTGGATGCGCTTCTGGGCGACGACGCGCAGGCCGCCGGCCTCGAGATAGGACAGCACCTTGCCCGTGATGTTGCGGCGGGTCGCGTCGGGCTTGATGATGGAGAAGGTGCGCTCGATGGCCATTTTGGACGCCTTGTCTTGTGCGGCGCGGGCGGCGTCGGCATGACGCGCGCTCTTCACGCTTCGAAGGGTTGAAAGCGCGCGGCTTATAGCGCGCGCTTACCCGGGGCGAAAGTCTCAGACGCCGCGCGGAACCGGCGCTGGCTCCGAGGCCGCGGTCTGGGACTGCTGGAACAGGTCCATATTGGCTTCTCCCCAATCTGAGAGAGCCAAAAGGATCGGCACGAATGTCCGGCCCCGATCAGACAGGCTGTATTCGACCTTGGGCGGCACCTGAGCGTAGACGACGCGATTGATCAGTCCGTCGGCTTCCAGCTCGCGCAACTGATTGGTCAGCGTCCTCTGCGTGACCCCGGACATCAGGCGCATCAATTCATTGAAGCGAACCGCGCCTCTCTCCTGAAGATACCAAAGCGCGACGCACTTCCATTTTCCGTCGATCAAGCTGATCGCCGCCTCCACAGCGCAACCAGGATTGTCGTCGAAACTGGAGTGGCGCCGTTTGGCCATGACGGTATCCTTTCGTGCTTAGAGCAGAATTTGTACGTATTACGGAGATCGCGCGTACCCGCTAGGTGAGCTCTTATCCTCCATTTGGCTACTGAAAGGGTAAGAGCATGAGCGACACCATGAAGGCGATCGTCCTGAGTAAGTTCGGCGGTTTCGACGCTTTCGAGATGCGCGATGTGGCCGTGCCGCCAGTCGGACCTCGACAGGTCCGGGTGCGGGTTCACGCCACCGCCCTCAACCCGCTGGATTATCAGATCCGACGCGGCGACTACGCCGACTATGTGCCGCTCCCCGCCATCATCGGTCACGACGTTTCCGGCGTCGTGGAAGAGACGGGGACGTCGGTCAGCGAGTTCGAGATAGGCGACGAGGTCTACTACACGCCCAAGATCTTCGGCGGCCCCGGCTCCTATGCGGAGCAGCACGTCGCCGATGTCGATCTGGTCGCCCGCAAGCCGCGCAACATCACCCATCTGGAGGCCGCCAGCCTGACGCTGGTCGGAGGCACGGTCTGGGAAGCCTTGGTGACCCGCGCCCAGCTCGCCGTCCATGAGACCATTCTGATCCACGGCGGAGCTGGCGGCGTCGGCACGATCGCGATCCAGGTCGCCAAAGCGATGGGCGCGCGGGTCATCACCACGGCGCGCCGCAGCAACCATGAGTTCGTGCGTTCGCTTGGAGCCGACGAGGCGATCGACCACACGTCCGACGACTACGTCTCGGCCGTGGCGGAACTGACCAACGGGCATGGCGTGAACGTCGTGTTCGACACGATTGGCGGCGACGCCCTGACGAGAAGCGCGCTCGTCCTCGCGGACGCCGGACGGGTCGTCAGCATCGTCGATATCGCACAGCCGCAGAACCTGATCGAGGCGTGGGGCAAGAACGCCGCCTACCATTTCGTCTTCACCCGGCAGAACCGGGGCAAACTCGACGCGCTGACGAACCTGGTCGAACGCGGCCTGATCCGACCTGTCGTCGGCGCCGTGCTGCCTCTGGCTCGGATCGGCGAAGCGCACGACGTGCTCGAAAGCGGAGGCGCCCGCGGGCTTCGAGGCAAGCTGGCGATCGATGTCGTGGGAGAGACCGTCAGGCTTCCACAGCCGCGATAGATGGAGCGATGGGACGGCGGGCTCTTCCCGGAACGCCGCCGTCTTCAGGAGGGCCGATCAGGCGGATCGCCTGACCTTACCCCCGGGTTTTCGCCAGCGTCTCGCCGTAGCGATCCTCCAGCCGGGAGAACCAGGCGGCGAGCTTGTCCTCGCCGTCGAGATAATCGACCGCGCCCACGACCCGCGCCCACTGGAAGAGGCCCGCGATCAGCATGTCGGCGAACAGCGGTTCGTCGCCGCCGAGGAACGGCTGCTGCCGCAGCAGGATCTTGATCGGCGTCATGGCCTCGCGGGCGGACGCGATCGAATGTTCCGGTTCGCCGCCACCTCCTCGAGCGGTCGCCGGAACATCTTTTCGCGCGAGGTCCGGAAGTAGGCCTGCGTCTCGGCGTCGAGACCGTCATGGATCGCCAGCACCATGGCGCGCGACATCTTGCCGAGTAGGTATGCGGCGTGCGCGCCGACGAAACGGCTGAGCGCCACGCCGCCATCGCCGGCGAACAGCGTCAGCCGGTCCGGGAAATCGCGCTCCAGCTTCAGCGCGAGTTCGAAGGAGTCGCCCACCACCTCGTCGCCGAGCTCCACCACCGGCACGGTCTTGAAGCCGCCGCCGCGAATGTTCGGAATGTCGACGAAGCGCGCCGCGGTCGTCTCGAACGCCACGCCCTTGTGCGCGAGCGCAAGCTTGGCGGCCCAGCAATAGGGGCTCAGGCGACGGCCGTCCGCGAGCGTCAGGTCGTAGACATGGGCGTTCATCAGCGTCCTCCGGATCGTTTTTGCTCAATCTTCTTGGCGCGCACTCTGGCATGCCAGACGAGCCGAAGGCGAGGCCGAAGTTTCTCGCTCCGTCACGTCACGCCGGATCCCGCCGCCTCGTCATGTCCTCGTCAGTCATCTCGAACGAGGATTTCTCCCATGACCGCGCGTCTCGACCCCTTCGAAGCCGAGGACGAGCGCGTCGTCGCGATCTACGTGACGCGCAACCCCGAGAAACTGATACGCGTCGAGGCGTAGCGCTGAACCCTCCTCCTCGCGCGCCTCGCGTCAGCGCCGAAGGACCGACCATCGATAGTCCGACGGTTCGAGCGGGCCGGCGGCGGCGCGCACCTGCGGAGCAGGCGGCGCGAACGCATCGTTCCCAGAGGGTGCGGGCATGCGGATCGTGATCTCGATCCAGGGCGAAAGCGCGCCGCCGGCCCAGGCCGCCGAAATTCCGTCGGCGGTCCTACGGACGCGGACCGCATCGCCCGCGACGCGCATCGCGGTGGCGGCGGAGGGAAGCGGAATGTCGGCGCCCGCCCCGCCAAGCGTCATCGGCGGCTCGAGGCGCAGCACGAGCTCGATCTCTCGCGGACCGATCGCCGCGGCGCGCACGGCCGGCGCGAGCGAGGCGCCGAGCGCCAACGCCGCCCCGCCTGTCAGCGCCGCCCTTCGATCCAGCATCGCGGCCTCCCTCGTCGCGCGACGATCAATCCGGCGCGGCTCCCCGTCAATTGCGCGCCTTGCGCGAAGGCTCGAGCCGCACCAGATTTTCTGACGCGCGACGCCTCGCGCGACCGACTGGAGCCGAAGCCGAAACATGACGACCTCTGCCCCGCTCTATCCCGCAGCCCAGCCGCCCCGCGAGGTCTTCGACCCGCTGGTGGAGCCGCGGCTCTACGAGGGCGTGCTCAGCCGGCGCATCCTCGCCTTCTGCGTGGACTTCGTGATGGTCTGCCTGCTGACCTTCGTGGCGAGCGGCGTCATCCTGATGCTGGGCTTTCTGACGTTCGGCCTGCGTGGCTTCTGTTCGGCGGCGTCTTCCCGGCGGTCGCGATTCTCTATTCGGGCGCGACGCTCGGCGGCGACAGAGCCGCGACCTGGGGCATGCGGCTCACTGGCCTCACCTGCCGTCTGTGGCACGGCGCGAAGCCCGGCTTCGTCATCGCCGCCGCCCATGTCGTGTTCCTCTACGTCTCGATCACCTTCCTGACGCCGCTCATCCTTGCGGTCGGACTGTTCACGCGTCGCAAGCAGTTGCTGCACGACCTCGTGCTCGGCACGCTGTTCGTGGATCGCGGAACGCTCGAAGGGCGGCGCTGACGCGCCGCTTGCCGGGCGGCGAAGCGCTGATATCCTGATCGACGCTGCGTCGCGGGCGGGACCGCGGCGCTCGGCTGGACGACGCCTTGACCGCTCATTCGCGCGACACGCCGCAGTTCTATCTGACCGCGCCCTCGCCCTGTCCCTACCTCAAGGGCCAGTTCGAGAGAAAGGTGTTCACGCACCTTGTCGGCGAAGAGGCCGCGACCCTCAACGATCTGCTGACGCATGGCGGGTTCCGCCGCAGCCAGACGATCGCCTATCGGCCGGCTTGCGAAAGCTGCCGGGCCTGCGTGTCGGTCCGGGTGCGGGTGGCCGAGTTCGCGCCCACCAAGGCGTTCCGGCGGAACCGCGCGGTCAACCGCGACCTCGTGCGCGCCGAGATCGGCGCGACGCCGACGTCGGAGCAGTATTCGCTGTTCCGCGCCTATCTCGACAGCCGCCATTCCGACGGCGGCATGGCCGACATGACGGTGCTCGACTACGCCACCATGGTGGAGGACAGCCATGTGCGCACCGGCCTCGTCGAGTATCGCCGCCGCGGCCCCGACACAGCGATCAACGGCCGGGGCGCAGGTCCGCTTCTCGCGGTCGCGCTCGTCGACCGGCTCTCGGATGGGCTGTCGCTGGTCTATTCCTTCTACGATCCCGCCCAGCGCGAGCGCGGCCTCGGCACGCATGTGATCCTCGACCACATCGAGCGCGCGAGGGCGCTCGGACTGCCCTACCTCTATCTTGGCTACTGGGTCGATGGCTCGCCGAAGATGGACTACAAGCGCCGCTTCCGCCCGCAAGAATATCTCGGACCGACCGGCTGGACGCTGCGCGAGGGCGAGTAGGCTGTCGGATCTGCGCCGCTTACGGCGCCGGCGAGGAGCGCCAGATCGCGATCGCGTCCGTCGTGGAGCCGTAGACCTCTCCATCCGGCCCCCAGACGGGCGACCCTTGCGGATAGTTGTAGCTCGGCCCGAAGCTCTCCCGCAGCCGAAGACGATAGTCCGCAGGCCCTGAGGCGCGCGGCGTGAGTTCAAGCAGAGCGCCGACGTTGAACACGCCGCCCTGATACGTCGTCACGGCGAGCGCCCCGCTCCCCGCATCGCGCGCCACGCCGAGCGGAAAGCATCCCTCCCCGCCGCCGGCGAGCTTACGAACCTTCTGGAACTTCCATTTCTTTCCGCTCCCCGACGGAGGCGCCAGGCGATAAACGCCGCCGCAACCGTCCGCGCCGCCGTTGCGCGCCGCGCCGATCACGGCTCCAACCCCATCGAGCGCGATGTCGCCGATGGGCGACCCGACCTGGTTCGGGTCGCTGAAGGACTTCAGCGTCTTGAGCTTGTATGAGCCGCCGGACGTCGGCCTGAGCATATAGGCCGCCCCGAGATTGGCGGCCCCGCCCGTGAAAAGCGCGCCGTAGAGATTTCCAGCGTCGTCGCGCGTAAGCGCGGACCGCGGCGTGCAGCCGACTTCGGAGGCGAAGGTCGCGAGCGTCTTGAACTTCCAGGGCAGCGCGCCGCTCTTCTGAGGCTTCAGCTGAAACACGAGGCCGCAGTTCGACGGGCCGCCCCCTTCCGTCGTCCCGAACAGCGATCCGTCGGGCGCGAGCAGAAGGTTCGTCGAGGGCGACCCGCACAACGTCGGGCGAGAAGATTGTCCGCCGACGACTTCTTAGCCGAAATTGAACCCGTCAGCCGGTGAACCGGTTCGACTTCGGGAACCCGTGGGGAGGGAGCCTGCCCGCCTCGGCGCGGTTGCCGAGCCAGTCGCGCAGCTCCTCGCCCTTCACGAGCCGCGCGACGCCGCCATTCGTGGTGAAGCTCAGTCCTTCGGCGAGCGCGAAGACCTTGGCGTCGGAGACGCCGCCATCCTTGTAGCGCTGGAGGCGAACGCCCGAACCGCGCGCCATCTCGGCCACCTGGCCGATCGGGAACAGCAGAAGCTTCCTGTTCTCGCCCACGATCGCGACCGTGTCGCCTGACGCCTCCGCGAACTTCAGCACGGTGGCGCCGGTCTCGAGGTTCGCCACCTGCCTGCCCTTGCGGGTGGAGGACAGGAGCTGGTCCTCGCCCACCAAGAAGCCGCGCGCGCCGGTCGTCACCACGAGGCGCTTTCTTGCGGCCTTGTGCGCGAAGACGTCCACCACCTCGGCGCCGTCGTCGATGTCCGCCATCAAGCGGATCGGCTCGCCGTTGCCTCGTCCGCCGGGGAGCTTCGAGGCGTCGAGCGTGTAGACCTTGCCGTTCGACGTGACGACGAGGAGCTTCGCCGTGGTCTCGGTCGGAAACGAGAGCTTGAGCTTGTCGTCGGCCTTGAACGACAGGTTCGAGACGTCGGCCACATGGCCCTTGAGCGCGCGGATCCAGCCTTTTTCAGACACCACCACGGTGATCGGCTCGCGCTCGACGAAGGCGTCTGCGACGTCGGCGGCCGTCGCCGAGGGCGGCGCCTCGAAGGTCGTCCTGCGCTTGCCCAGCGGCGTGGCGTGTCAGGTCCGAAGGACTTGGCGAGCGCGTCGAGCTCCTTGCCGACGCGGTTCCACTGCTTCCGCTCGGAGCCGAGCAGCGCGCAAGTCCTCGCCCTCCTTGGTGAGCTTCTCGTGCTCGCGCCTGATCTCGATCTCTTCGAGCTTGGCGAGCGACCGCAGGCGCATGTTGAGGATCGAGTCGGCCTGAAGCTCGGTCAGGTCGAAGGCCGCGATGAGGTCCGCCTTGGGGTCGTCGGCCTGGCGGACGATCCGGATCACCTCGTCGATGTTGAGGAAGGCGATCAGCAGGCCGTCGAGAATTTCGAGCCTGCGCACGATGGCGTCGAGCCGGTGCTGGGCGCGGCGCTGGATGACCTCGCGGCGATGGTCGAGCCAGTGACGGAGCGCGTCCTTGAGACCGAGCACAACAGGCGTCGTGCCGCGCACCAGCACGTTCATGTTGATCGGGATGCGGGTCTCGAGCTCCGTGAGCTTGAACACGCTCTCCATCATCACGACCGGATCGACCTGGCGCGCCCGCTCGATCACCAGGCGGATGTCCTCGGTCGACTCGTCGCGCACGTCGACCACGAGCGGAAGCTTGCGGTCGTTGATGAGCTCGGCGATGCGCTCGACGAGCCGGCTCTTCGGCACGAGCCACGGGATCTCGGTGACGACCGCCACCCATGTGCCGCGGCCAAGGTCCTCGACCGACCAGCGCGCTCGGGTGCGGAACGAGCCGCGGCCGGTGCGGTAGCTTTCGGCGATGACCGACGCGCTGTCGACGATCACGCCGCCGGTCGGGAAGTCCGGGCCCTTCACGTGGCCGAGCAACGCTTCGGTCTCGGCGCTCGGATCGGCGAGGAGAACCCGGGCGGCCTCGACCAGCTCGAACACGTTGTGGGGCGGCACGGCGGTCGCCATGCCGACCGCGATGCCCTGGGAGCCGTTCGCGAGCAGGTTCGGGAAGGCGCCGGGCAGGACGATCGGCTCTTCTTCCGAGCCGTCATAGGTTGGGCGGAAATCGACCGCGTTCTCGTCGAGCCCGTCGAGCAGCAGGCGCGCGACCTCGGTGAGGCGCGCCTCGGTGTAGCGCATGGCCGCGGCGTTATCGCCGTCGACGTTGCCGAAGTTGCCCTGCCCCTCCACCAGCGGCCAGCGCTGCGCGAAGTCCTGCGCAAGGCGCACCATCGCGTCATAGACCGACTGGTCGCCGTGCGGATGGTACTTGCCGATGACGTCGCCGACGACGCGCGCGCATTTCTTGAAGGCCGAGCCGGGTCGAGCTTCAGCTCCCGCATCGCCCAGAGAACCCGGCGATGCACCGGCTTCAGCCCGTCGCGGACGTCCGGCAGGGCGCGCTGCGTGATGGTGGAGAGCGCGTAAGCGAGATAGCGCTCCTCCAGCGCCGACCGGAGGTCGACCGGCAAGACGCCGTCTTCGGGCGGAGGCGCGAGTTCGCTCATCGCATCTCGTTAGGCCGGGATCCGATTCGCTTCAAGAAAAGCCGGGCGTTCCGCCTGTGGGGAACGCCCGGCTCATTGACGGTTTGGGCTTTCTGAGATCGGCTCAGCGGCCGGCGCCCTCGGCGTCGACCGAACCGCCCTGGCGGATCACGGTCGTTTCGCCCGGGACATGCTCCACCGTGGTCTTCTTGTGAACTTCGCGCATGGTGGTGTCGGGCGCCGGATGGTCGCGCGCCTGCGGGGTCGCGCCGGCGACCGGCGCGGAATAGACGCCGCTCGTGGTCGACCTGGTCACGATCTCGTCGGCCTGCGCCGCGCTCGCGAGCGCCAGCGCGGCGATGGTCGCGCAAAGGGTCAGGATCGAGGTCTTCATCGGGCTCTCCCTGTTCGGGTCGTCCGACGGCCGAAGCCGTCTCGTTCGCCTCTCGCGGTCTCAATGGCCAGAACTGGGATATCGTTCCGATGCGGCCCCTCGCGCAAAGGAGCTTTGCGCCCGAGGCCCTTGCGCGGGCGGCTTTGCGCGCCGACCTCCCGTGACGCCAGACCGACAGGAGGCGAGAAGCCCCATGCCCGTTCTTTCCGTCCTCGACCTCGCCTTCATTCCCGAGGGCGGCGACGCCGCCGTCGCGCTCCACCGGTCGCGAGATCTCGCACAGCGCGCAGAGGCGCTCGGCTACAGGCGGTTCTGGCTCGCCGAACACCACAACATGGTGGGCATCGCGAGCGCCGCGACTGCGGTCGCCATCGCGCATGTGGCGGCGGGCACGACCTCGATCCGGGTCGGCGCCGGCGGCGTGATGCTGCCCAACCACTCGCCGCTCGTGATCGCCGAGCAGTTCGGCACGCTCGAGACCCTGTTTCCGGGCCGCATCGACCTCGGCCTCGGCCGAGCGCCGGGCACCGACCAGATGACGCTGCGCGCGCTGAGGCGCGATCCGAACGCCGCCGACACGTTTCCGCAGGACGTTCTGGAGCTTCAGGCGCTGCTCGCCCCGGCGGGCGAAACCCAGAAGGTGCAGGCCGTGCCGGGCTCCGGGACGGAGGTGCCGCTCTGGATCCTTGGCTCCAGCCTCTTCGGCGCGCAGCTCGCCGCGGCGCTTGGCCTGCCTTACGCCTTCGCCTCGCATTTCGCGCCGGACGCCCTCGATCCCGCGCTCGAGATCTATCGCGCGCGGTTCCAGCCTTCACAGCAGCTCGGCGCGTCCTACGCCGCCGTCGGCGTCAACGTGATCGCGCGGCAGAGACCGATGAGGAGGCGCGGCGGCTGTTCACTTCGGCGCAGCAGAGCTTCACCCGCATGTTCCGGGGGACCCGCGGCAAGCTTCCGCCGCCGATCGACGACATCGACGCCTTCTGGAGCCCGCGCGAGAAGATGCAGGCCTCCTCCATGCTCGCCTGCTCGGTGGTCGGATCTCCGGAGACCGTCCGACGCGGGCTCGAAGAGCTCGCCGAGCGCACGGGCGCGGACGAGTTCATCGTCGCGGCCGCGATCTGGGACCACGAGGCGCGCAAGCGCTCCTACGAGATCGTCGCGGAGGTCTCGGGCATGAGAACCGCGCCGAAGCTTGCGGCCTGCGGCTGAGTCTGGCCTCAGACCGCCCGCTTGGCGAAGCTTGCGAGCAGCGCCGCGCGCGCGTCCGGCGGTTTCATGCCGCGCGGCTCCCAGACATGGGCGTTGAGAAAAAAGCCGGTGAGCGCGAAACCCGCCGCGACGTCATCGGGCGTCGGCGAGGCGTTGGGTCCGCGCGCGAGCAGAAAAGGCGGCAGCGCGAACAGGCGTTGCGCGTAAGGCGCGCCGGCTTCCCGGCCGACCGCTCGGCCGGATTTCGGCGAAACATAGGCGAGGTCGTCGGTTTCGCCAGTCGCCGCGCAAGCCGTGAGATCAAGTCCGAAGCCGAGTTCCTCCAGCACGGCGAGCTCGAGGCGCACCAGCAACGCAGGCGCCGCTTCCGGATCGTCGAGATGGTCGGCGACGATCTCGGCGGTCTCGTAAAGCGCTGCGTGAGGATCGCGCTCGGCGAGCAGCCGCAGCAGGCCGGCGAGATGGCCGACGCCGTGCAGCGCCTCGGCGCGCTCCATCAGCCGCCCGGCCCGCGAGGCGAGCGGCTCGACCACGAAGGCGCCAAGATGGTCGTCGAGCCGCGCGCGCCATGTCGCCCGCACCGTGTTGCCGGGCTGAAGCGTCGGCCGCAGTCTTTTCGAACGCCCGCCCCGAACGAGGCCGAGATGGCGACCATGCTCGCGCGTGAACAGCTCGAGCGTCACGGAGGTTTCCCCGTGGCGCCGCACCCCGAGGATCAGTCCGTCATCGGTCCATTGCATGAGCAGAAGATGGCGCCGCGCGGGCGCGACGTCACGCGGAGAGCGCGCAGAGCCCCTGCCCCTCATTCCGGCTCTTCGCTGCGCTTCGGCCGGAACGACGGTGAGGCCATCCCGACCGAACAGCTCGGTCAGGCCTGACGCATCCGTAAGTCTGGTGGTGAACGAAGACTTATGCTCGTCATTCGACCAACAATTCTCTCTTAAGCACAGCAAAAACAACGGGGTGGCGATTTAGGGACATTTAACCCGGCCGGGGTCATTCACGCCCTCGAACGACCCGCCGGCGCAAGGACCGCGGGTTTCTTGTCGGGGAAATTTCGATGGTTCGCTCTCTCGCTCTCGGCGCGGCTCTCTCCGCCGCCCTTCTCTCCACCTCGGCCTTCGCCGCCGACCTTCCGATGGAAGCCGCGCCGGCCGTCATCGCCGTGCCGTCCTTCAGCTGGACCGGCGCCTATCTCGGCGTCCAGGCCGGCTACGGCAAGGATCGTCTGGGCGGCGGCGCGTTCCGGCCGAAGGGCGCGCTGATCGGCGGCTACGCCGGCTATAACTATCAGTTCGACGCTTCCCCGCTCGTTGTCGGCGTCGAGACCGACTTCAACTGGTCGGACCAGGACGACAAGGTCAGCTTCGCTCCGTTCGGCAGCGTGAAGGCTGACGTGAAGTGGGCCGGCGCCACCCGCGGCCGCGTCGGCGTCGCGTTCGATCGCGTCATGGTCTACGGCGCGGCGGGCGTCGCCTATGCGCGCGTCAAGGGCACCGGCACGGGCGGCGCGGCGACCCAGTCCCGCAGCTTCACCGGCTGGACGGCCGGCGGCGGCGCCGAATACGCCTTCACCGACAACGTCGTGGGCCGCGCCGAGTACCGCTACGCGGATTACGGCCGCCGCAGCGGCGTGAAGCTCACCGAGAACCGGGTCATGGGCGGCCTCGCCTACAAGTTCTGATCCGCACGATCGGACCAAAGAAAAACCCCGCGGTTTCGGCCGCGGGGCTTTTTGTTGGCTCACGGGCCGCCCAAGGCGACGCTCGGAGAGATCAGTCGAGCGCCTTGAGCGCCGCCCTGCCGGCGTAGATCGCCTGGGCGCCGAGCTCCTGCTCGATGCGCAGCAGCTGATTGTACTTCGCGATCCGGTCCGAACGGGCGAGCGAGCCGGTCTTGATCTGCCCGCAATTGGTCGCGACCGCGAGGTCCGCGATGGTCGCGTCCTCGGTCTCGCCGGAGCGGTGGCTCATCACGGCCGTGTAGCCGGCGCGCTGGGCCATGTCGACGGCGGCGAGCGTCTCGGTCAGCGAACCGATCTGGTTGACCTTGACCAGGATCGAGTTGGCGACGCCCTTCTTGATGCCCTTCGACAGACGCTCGACATTCGTGACGAACAGGTCGTCGCCGACCAGCTGGCACTTGTCGCCGACGAGCTCGGTGACGGCCTTCCAACCCTCCCAGTCGTCCTCGGCCATGCCGTCTTCGATCGAGACGATCGGGTAGTTCTTCACGAGCTTGGCGAGGTACTTGGCCTGCTTCTCGGGGTCGCGGGTCTCGCCCTCGCCCTCGTAGACATACTTGCCGTCCTTGAAGAACTCGGTCGCGGCGCAATCGAGCGCGATGTAGACGTCCTTGCCCGGCTTGAAGCCGGCCTTCTCGACCGACTTCATGACGAAGTCGAGCGCGACCTCGGCCGAGGAAAGGTTCGGAGCGAAGCCGCCCTCGTCGCCGATTGGTGTTGTGGCCGGCGTCCTTCAGCTGCTTCTTCAGCGTGTGGAAGATCTCCGCGCCGGTGCGCAGCGCCTCCGAGAAGCTCTCGGCGCCCACCGGCATGATCATGAATTCCTGGAAGTCGATCGGGTTGTCGGCGTGCGCGCCGCCGTTGACGATGTTCATCATCGGCACCGGAAGGACGCGGGCCGAGACGCCGCCGACATAGCGATAGAGCGGCGTCATGGAGCTCGCCGCCGCGGCCTTGGCGGTCGCGAGCGAGACGCCTAGGATCGCGTTCGCGCCGAGCCGCGCCTTGTTGGGCGTGCCGTCGAGCGCGATCAGGGTCTCGTCGATCTTCACCTGCTCCTCGGCGTCGAAGCCGCCGATCGCGTCGAAGATCTCGCCGTTGACGGCGTCGACCGCCTTGGTGACGCCCTTGCCCAGATAACGCTTCTTGTCGCCGTCGCGGAGCTCGACCGCCTCATGCGCCGGTCGAGGCGCCGGAGGGCACCGCGGCGCGACCCTGGCTGCCGTCCTCGAGCGTGACGTCCACCTCGACGGTCGGATTGCCGCGGCTGTCCAGGATCTCGCGGGCGACGATGTCGACGATTGCGGTCATGTGGCGGGCTCCGAAGGCTGAGATGGAGGAGGTCGGCGCACCTCTAGCGGATGGCGCGCCACCGCGAAAGATCGCGCTTGGCCCAGGCTGCGCTAAATCCGCCCGAGATTTCAGGAGATCCCATGAGCGACCTTCAGCTCGGCCGGCAGACGCCGCTTCCCGCATCCCCCGAAGAGGCGGAGCTCGACCGCGTTCCCAATCCCCATACGGACGTCGACTACGTCGTCCGCTTCGCCGCGCCGGAGTTCACCTCGCTCTGCCCCGTGACCGGCCAGCCGGATTTCGCCCATCTCGTCATCGACTACGCGCCGGGCGCGTGGCTGGTGGAGTCCAAATCGCTGAAGCTCTATCTCGGCTCGTTCCGCAACCACGGCGCCTTCCACGAGGACTGCACGGTCGCGATCGGCAAGCGGCTCGTCGCGGCGCTCGCCCCGAAGTGGCTGAGGATTGGCGGCTACTGGTATCCGCGCGGCGGCATTCCGATCGACGTATTCTTCGAGACCGGCGAACGCCCCGCAAGCCTCTGGGCGCCGGACCAGGGCGTGCCGCCGTATCGCGGACGGGGGTGACCGCATGTGTCGCGCCAGAAACGGAATGGGCGCAAATACGGCGGCGCGCCGTCGCCGAACCGTCACGCTGGCCGTGCCGGCGGACTCCCGCGCCGAGAGCCGCTAGGACGCGGTCTCGTGAGACGCCGCCGCCGCGAATACGCCCCAAGCGCCCCCCACCTTCCATGCCGTGAACGACGCATGCGAAGTTGGAAGGCGCTGATGATCCCCGATACGAATTCCGAGCGGCGCCCCGACGACGTGCTGGTCATCACGAACGGCGACGCGGCAGTCGCCCGGCTGGAGGCAGCCGGCGTCGCCGGCCGGATCCTCGCCTGGCGCGACGTCCTGCATGACGGCCCGGTGCCGGCGATGAGCGGCCTCGAACGTCTGTCGGCGATCCGCGCGACTTTCATTTCCTCCGACCTCGGGCTCGGAGCCGAGGAGGTCGCGACCGAATTCCGGTCGCGCGACGCCGCCATTCGCCGGCATTCGGGCTTCCAAAGAGTCGAGATCTGGCTCGAGCACGACCTCTACGACCAGTTGCAACTGCTGCAGATCCTCGACTTCTTCCGCGGTGAAGATCGTCTCGAGGGGCTCCATCTCGTCCAGGCCGACGACTATCTCGGCCATCAGGGACCGGACTCGATGCGGCGCCTCGCCGAGGCGGCCGCGCCGGTGACGCACGAGCAACAGAGCCTCGCGAGCGAGGCTTGGGAGGCGTTCACTGCGCCGACCCCCCATCGGCTCGCCGATCTCGCCCAGTCCGATACCAGCGCCCTGCCCTATCTTGGCCGCGCGCTGAACCGCCTGCTGGCGGAGCTGCCCGACCCGCTGATGGGGCTCACCCTCACCGAGGAGCGGGCGTTGTCGCATCTTGCGCGCGAGGAGACGACCACCGGCGAACTCTTCCGCCGCGTGAGCGAAGAGGACGACGCGCAGTTTCTGGGCGACGCCAGCTTCTTTCGCCGGCTCGACGGGCTGGCGTTCGGCGACAGGCCGCTGATCGAAGGGCTGCCCGGGCCCTCGCAGGACCATTGCGGCTCAAGGCCCACGCCGACCGGGGCTACGCGAGTTCGCCCGGGCGCGCCTGCGGCTCACCCGCACGGGGCGCGCGGTGCTGTCGGGGCGGCTCGACCACCGGGTCGTCAACGGCGCCGACCACTGGGTCGGCGGCACGCATGTGTCGGCCGCAGCCTATATCCGCTACGACCGCGCCAACGCGCAGCTCGTGGCGCAGACTTAGGCCTTTCAGGCGCGGGCGCGTGTCCAGCCGAAGCCCTGGCCGGTCGCCTCCGCAGGTTCGAGCGCCTTCCGCAGAGCCGCCAGCGAGGCCGCCTGCTCATCGCTCGGCGGACCGTCGACGTTGGCGATGCGGTCCACCATGGCGAAGAGATCGTCGCGCTCCTCCGGCGTCAGCCGGTCGCTCGGCAAGGGCGCGACGTCCTGGATCGCGGCGGTGACGCTCGGCGTCTTGGTGCAGGCGAAGCGCGCATAGGACTGGCGCTCGGCGAGGTCGCCCTCAAGCGACAGCACGCCGCGCATCTCGGCCCCGATGGCGGAGAGCTGGGCCGCTGAATAATCGCCCTTCTGGCGCGCGACGAGGTACATCAGGACGGTCGCGGCGTCGCGCGGATCAGCGATCAACGTGATCGGCGCGCGAGCCTCGGCGTCGAGGGCCGCCGCCCGTCGCTTGGCGTTGCGCCGCCCGGTGAGCATGCCGCCGACGGCCTTGTGGCCGTCCATGAAGATGAACCAGTAGACTCCCCAGAAGAAGAGCCCGCTGAGGATCGTCGCGATGATCGGCATGCCGTCTTCCCCCGTCGAAGCCGGAACGGTCTTGCCGCCGCGGCTTCGATCAGTATCGGGGCGGACTGTCGCAATCAATCAATTGATCAACAGGACGAACCTGAGGCGGATCAGGCCGCTTTGGCGATCTTGTCGAACGCCATCAGGCGCTCGAGCAGCGCCGGCATGTCCTTGAGCGCGACCATGTTCGGACCGTCCGAGGGGGCGTGGTCGGGATCCGGGTGGCTCTCGATGAAGAGCCCCGCCACGCCGACCGCCACCGCGGCGCGCGCGAGAACGGCGACGTATTCGCGCTGGCCGCCCGAAGACGTGCCCTGCCCGCCCGGCTGCTGCACCGAATGGGTGGCGTCGAAGATCACCGGCGCGCCGGTCTTGGCCATCTCGGGCAGCGCGCGCATGTCGGAGACGAGCGTGTTGTAGCCGAACGAGGCCCCGCGCTCGGTGAGCAGCACCTTCGGGTTCCCGGCGCCGGTGAGCTTGGCCACCACGTTCTTCATGTCCCAGGGCGCGAGAAACTGACCCTTCTTGACGTTGACGACGCGGCCCGTCGCGGCGGCGGCGAGCAACAGGTCGGTCTGGCGGCAGAGGAACGCCGGGATCTGCAGCACGTCGACGGCCTCGGCCACGGCTGCGCACTGATGGGCGTCGTGGACGTCGGTCAGCGTCGGCAGGCCGAGGCTCTCGCGGATCTCGGCGAAGACCGGCAGCGCCGCCTCGAGCCCCATGCCGCGCTGCGCGTTCGCGCTGGTGCGGTTGGCCTTGTCGAACGAGGTCTTGAACACCAGCCCGATCCCGAGCTTGCCCGCGATCTCCTTGAGCGCGGAGGCGACCTCGAGCGCGTGCTCGCGGCTTTCCATCTGGCAGGGGCCTGCGATGAGCGCGACCGGAAGGTCGTTGCCGAAGCGGACCTTGCCGGCGCCTTCGCCGATTTCGACGACGCCCTGCGGGCGGTTCTGGACAGGTGCGTTCATCGGGCGGTGCTCCGGTTCGTTCGGCCGTGCGACCTATCAGGCCGCGCGCGCCTCTTCCAGCACAAGCGTGAGGCCGAAATGATCCGTCCCCGGCGCAATCTGCGCGCGAGGCGCGGCGATGCGGATGGCGGCGAGCCGCATTCCGTCCCCCTGCGGAGCCTCGACGCCGGTGAGTTGGCGGAACGCGAACGGGGTGAGCACGTCGAGCGTCCCGCGCGGCGTCGCGATCGACAGCCCGAGCGAGGTGGCGCGAAAATCGTGGACGCCTGTGAACGCCTTGAGGAAGACGTGGTGATCCGAGGGATTTTCGGCCGTCAGGATCGCCCCGAGGATTGTGGTCGCGCCGTTTGGATGGCGCTGCGCCTCTTCGCTCCAGAAGTCCGGGAATTTGTGATCGCAAGCGAAGAAGAGCGCGTCCGGCGAGGCGGCGTCCTGCGCGAAAGCGAGCTCGAACGCGACATGGACGTCTGAGCCCTCGGCGCGCGTCCCGCGCCGCTCGAAAAAGAACGGCTGGAAGTCTCCGATCCCAAAGCGCGCGAATGCTGCGGCGTCGCCGCGCGCATCGGGGCATTCGAGCGCGATGCCGGAGCCGCCCTCGCCTGCCCGCGCAAGCAGGTCGCGATGGAAGGCGGCGAAGGACGGCTGGCCCGGCGCGGCGTCCGGAACCGGCGCGTGGTCGCCTATGGCCAGGATCTCGATGAACGCGCCGGGGAACTGGACGATGCGGTTCTTGGTGCCGAACGGATGGCGGTTCTCGGACGAGACCCTGAAGCCGAGCCGCTCATAAGCCGCAGCCGCAGCGTCGAGGTCGCGCACGAGGTGGATGAGGTGATCAAGGCCGCGCGCCGTCATCGCCTGACGGGCCTCAGGCGCGCGCTCAGCCGGTCGAATTCGTCGCGGGCTTCGTCGAGGCCCAGCGCGCCTTCCGGCCAGGGCGCGCTTGGAGCCAGCAGCGTCTTCTCGACGACGCCCACATAAGCCTCGACGTCGAACTCTCCTAGGAGGCCGTCGAGCACGATGTAGGTCACCTGACTGAAACTCGCGTCGTCGAGCCGGCCGTCGGTCTTCAGGTAGAACGCCATGTCCACATTGTCCGCCGCCGCCGCAGGCTTCAGCCTCATGTCGGCGGGCGGATAGTCGACGCCGAACATCTTGAGCATGTAGTCGACCGGCATGCGCTGCCGGAAGGGGACCACTTTCCAGCCGGGGATCTCGGGCGCGCCCTCCACATAATCGATGACCGCCCCGAACCGCTCCCTCTGGCCGTCGGCCGAGATGACGAACTGCGCCGAACCGTCCTTGAAGCCGACTTCGCAGATGACGTTTTCGAACGCGGCGTCGAACTGCTCGTTCAGCTCCGCGTAGAGCTTCATCCGCTCGTCCTCCGAGGCTTCCGGCTCCACGATTCGCGCGAGACGACCCGCGTTCACGGAAAACCACGCCCAGAACTTTGCGGGCGTGGACCGCATCACACCAGCCGGCTCTGCGTCAGCGCCGCGCCGACGAAGCTCGCGAACAGCGGATGCGGCTCGAACGGCCGCGACTTGAGCTCGGGGTGGAACTGGACGCCGACGAACCAGGGATGGTCGACATGCTCGACGATCTCCGGCAGCAGCCCGTCGGGCGACATGCCAGAGAGAAGATCAGGCCGCGCTGCTCCAGCCGGTCGCGATACGCGGTGTTGACCTCATAGCGGTGGCGGTGGCGCTCGGAGATGTCGGTCGCGCCGTAGATCTCGGCCGCCTTCGAGCCGAGCTTCAGCGTCGCGTCGTAGGCGCCCAGACGCATGGTGCCGCCGAGATCGCCGGCCGCGAAACGCTTCTCGAGTTCGTTGCCCTTCACCCATTCGGTCATCAGGCCGACGATCGGCTCGGGCGTCGGGCCGAACTCGGTGGAGTTGGCCTCGGTCACGCCGGCGAGATTCCGCGCCGCCTCGATCACCGCCATCTGCATGCCGAAGCAGATGCCGAAATACGGACCTTGCGCTCGCGCGCGAAGGTCGGCCTTGATCTTTCCTTCAGCGCCGCGCTGGCCGAAGCCGCCCGGAACCAGAATGCCGTGGACGTGCTCGAGGAACGGCGTCGGATCTTCGCGCTCGAAGATCTCGCTCTCGATCCAGTCGACGTTGACCTTCACGGTGTTGGCGACGCCGCCGTGCACGAGCGCCTCGTAGAGCGACTTGTAGGCGTCCTTCAGACCGTGTACTTGCCCACGATCGCGATCGTGACCTCGCCCTCCGGGTTCTTGATCCGGTGGGTGATGTTGCGCCAGCCGGACAGATCCGGCGGCGAGCCCGGCTCGATCCCGAAGGCGCGCAGCACTTCGACGTCGAGGCCCTCGCGGTGGTAGGCCTCTGGCACCTCGTAGATGGTGCCGACGTCGCGGGCCTCGATCACGGCCGTCTCGCGGACGTTGCAGAACAGGCCGAGCTTGCGGCGCTCTTCGGGCGGAATCGGCCTGTCGCAGCGGCACAGCAGGATATCGGGCTGGATGCCGATCGAGCGCAGCTCCTTGACGGAGTGCTGGGTCGGCTTGGTCTTCAGCTCTCCGGCGCTCGGGATGTAGGGCAGCAGCGTCAGGTGGATGTAGATGCAGTCTCCGCGCGGCAGGTCGTTGCCGAGCTGGCGGATCGCCTCGAAGAACGGCAGGCCCTCGATGTCGCCGACCGTGCCGCCGATCTCGACCAGCACGAAGTCGAAGTCGTCGTTGCCCTCGCGGACGAAGGCCTTGATGGCGTCGGTGACGTGCGGGATCACCTGCACGGTGCCGCCGAGATAATCCCCGCGGCGCTCCTTGGCGATGATGTCGCGATAGATGCGGCCTGTCGTGATGTTGTCGCGGATCGAGGCCGGCTGGCCGGTGAAGCGCTCGTAATGGCCGAGGTCGAGGTCGGTCTCGGCGCCGTCGTCGGTGACGAACACCTCGCCGTGCTGGGTCGGGCTCATCGTGCCCGGATCGACATTGAGATAGGGATCGAGCTTGCGCAGCCGCACCGAATAGCCGCGCGCCTGAAGCAGGGCTCCGAGCGCCGCGGAGGCGAGGCCCTTGCCAAGCGAGGACACCACTCCGCCGGTGATGAAGACGTAGCGCGCCATTCCGTCTCTCAGGTTGATCGGCCGACGCCGCGGCGAACCACGACTCGTCAGCCTTAGACGCAGCCGTCCCGATTCGGGGAGCCGGCGCCGTCCCTTGTCCACATCGCAGACCCCAAAACGCACGCGCGCCCGCCGTCCGTGACGAAGCCGGGAGGCGGGATCGCGAGAACGTGCGTTCGGGCCGTCGCCCCTAATAGACCGAAGGGCTCCCCTCGCGCAAAGGGCGCCGGCGAAAGGCGGCCGCGCGCGCCTGCGCGTTGCCCGCGTCCTTCCGCGCGGATAGCATCCGAGCGCTCGCACGATCCCCGACGCGAGGAGCGATGATCCCGACTTTGCGTACGCAGACCTTCCTGGGTCGCCAGCTCCGGCGGGCGACAGCGCTCGTCGCGGCCGCGGCGACGGCGCTCGTCGGCGTGACCGCCCCGGCCTCCGCCCAGACGCCGCGCGGCATGCCCGTCATCCGCGACGCCGAGATCGAGGGGCTGCTGCGCGACTACATGGCGCCGATCTTCAAGGCGGCGGGCATCAACGAGGGCGTGGTCGAGATCACGATCATCAACTCGAAGGAGTTCAACGCCTTCGTGGCCGACGGCCGGCGCATCTTCGTCAACATCGGCACGCTGATGGAAGCCAAGACCCGAACGAGGTCATCGGCGTGCTCGCGCACGAGACCGGCCACATCGTCGGCGGCCATCTGGCCAGACTCCGCCAGCGGCTCGACCAGGCCCAGACGATGTCGATCGTCGCGATGCTGCTCGGCATCGGAGCCGCGGCCGGAGCGGTGGCGACCAGTCGCCCGGGCGACAACGCCGGCGGCGCGGTCGCAGGCGCGGTGATGGCGCCGCAGGAGGCGATCCGCCGCTCGCTGCTCTCCTACCAGCGCGGCGAGGAGCAGGCGGCCGACCGATCGGCGATCAGCTACCTGAACAAGTCCGGCCAGTCGGCCAAGGGCATGCTGACGACGTTCCAGCGTTTCGAGAGCCAGATCGCGTTCTCCAAGCGCTTCATCGACCCCTACGCGCAGAGCCATCCGATGCCGGCCGACCGCATCGCGAACCTTCAGGATCTCGCGAAGAAGAGCCCCTATTACGACAAGCTCGACCCGCCGGCGCTTCAGGCGCGCCACGACATGATGCGCGCCAAGCTCTACGGCTTCACGGACACGCCGCAGGGCGTCGGCCGGCGCTACCCGCCGAGCGACATGAGCCTGCCGGCCCGCTACGCGAGGGCGATCGCCTCCTACCGGTCGTCGCCGATCGACAGCGCGGCCGCGCAGATCGACGACCTCATCCGCGCCCAGCCCAACAATCCCTGGTTCCACGAGCTCAAGGGGCAGGCCTATCTCGAGAACGGGCGCCCGGCGCAGGCCGTGCCCGAGCTTCGCAAGGGCTGTCGCTCGCCCCGGGCGCGACGCCGATCCGCACCATGCTCGGACAGGCGATGAACGCCGGCGGCGGCAAGGGCGGCGACGCGGTGGCCGAACTCACCCGCGCCACTGCGCGCGATCCGAAGAACGCCGAGGGTTTTCGGCAGCTCGCCATCGCGCTCGCCAAGAAGAACAAGATTCCCGAGGCCGACCTCGCCTCGGCGCAGGCGGCCTTCGCCGAGGGCGACTACGGCACCGCGCGCCAGATCGCGAACCGCGCCAAGGCCGGCTTCAAGACGGGCACGCCGAACTGGCTGAAGGCCGACGACATCGCGACCTACACGCCGCAGAAGATGAACTGAGGCGAACTGCGTGCTTCGAGACGCTCGTCGGAGACGAGCTCCTCAGCATGAGAAGCGTCGGTGACGTCTCGGCGGGAGATTTGGCGCGCACGACATCGAATAGCCAAACTCCGCCACATTCCTCATGCTGAGGAGCCGGCCAAAGCCGGCGTCTCGAAGCACGCAGCACGTTCTGTCGTCCGCACCGCTCCGATCTGACACGGAAACCACCACCATGCCCCTCTTCCCCCGCCTCGCCCTCGCCGGCGCTGATCGCCGCGGCCGCAGGTCCGGCGTTCGCCTTCGACGCCAAGGAGAAGGAGGAGATCGGCAAGATCGTCCGCGAATATCTCGTGACCAATCCAGAGGTGCTCTACGAGGCGCAGCAAGAGTGGAACCGGCGCCAGCAGGCCAAGCTCGCCGAGCAGCGCGCCGACGTGCTGAAGACCTATGTGTCGAAGATCGACGAGAAGAAGCTGCACGCCGTCCTCGGCAATCCGAAGGGCGACGTCACGCTGGTCGAGTTCTTCGACTACAATTGCGGCTTCTGCCGCCGCGCCATCAAGGACATCGACGCGCTCGTCGACAACGACCCGAACCTGCGCGTCGTGGTGATGGAGCTTCCGGTCATCCGCGAAGAGTCGGTCGGGGCCGCGCAGGTCTCGATCGCCCTGAACCGCATCGCCGGACAAGTTCCGCGCCTTCCACGACAAGCTGCTCGGCGGCCAGTCGCTCGCGACCCGCGACAAAGCGCTCGCGGTCGCGACCGAGGTCGGCGTCGACCGCAAGAAGCTCGAGGCCGCGATGGGCGCGCCGGAGGTCGAGGCGACCCTGCTCGAATCGAAACAGCTCGCCGACGATCTCGGCGTCGAGGCGACGCCGACCTACGTGATCGGCGAGGCCGTGGTGCCGAACACGCGCGGGATCGTCGACGACCTCAAGGGCCGGGTCGCGGCGCTTCGGAAGTGCGGCAAGGCCATGTGCTGAGCCGATCGCCGGCGGTCCGGCGCGCCCGACCGCCGGCGGTTCCGCGCAGCCTTCGAACCCTCCTGTTCCGGAATCGCTTGGGTTCGGGCCGCGTCTTTCCTATAAGGCGGCGTTCTGCGGCTTCCGGCCGCGCCCGTCCCGGCGGCCAGCCGGGCCGCCTCAGCGAAGCGTCCCTTGAACCCAGTGGTCTTCATCCTCAATGGACCGAACCTCAATCTGCTCGGGCTGCGCGAGCCGGCGGTCTATGGCTCGGCGACGCTCGGCGACGTCGAGGCTCGTTCGCGCGACGTCGCCGACGGACTCGGCCTGTCGGTCGTGTTCCGCCAGTCCAATCATGAGGGCGAGCTGATCGACTGGATCCAGGAGGCGAGGCAGGCGGCGGACGGCGTCGTGATCAACGCCGCCGGGCTGACCCACACCTCGGTCGCCCTGCAGGACGCGCTGCGCGCGGTGGAAAAACCGATCGTCGAGGTCCACATCTCGAACATTCACGCCCGCGAAAGCTATCGCCACCATTCCTACATTTCCGCCGTCGCCGACGGCGTCATCGTCGGCTCGGGATCGACGGATACGAATTCGCCCTTCACGCGCTCGCGCGTCGCATCCGCCGGGACGGCGGCCCCGCGACGATCGCGGTCTGACCGCGGAAAGCGGCCCCGGAGACGGAGCATACCCACATGAAGACTTGCCGCCGATGAGCAAAGCACCCGTCCGCCACAACGACGACCAGGCCTTCGTCCGAGAGCTCGCCGAGCTGCTCGAGGAGAAAGGCCTGAGCGAGATCGAGATCGAGCGCGGCGACTTCCGCGTCCGCGTCGCGCGCCAGCTCACCGCCGGCCCGGCCGTCGCGCCGGTCTACGCCGCTCCCGCGGCGGCATCCGCCGCGCCGGCCGCCGCCGCCGACGATCCGGCCAAGCATCCGGGCGTCGTGACGTCGCCGATGGTGGGGACCGCCTATCTGGCGCCCGAGCCCGGCGCGAAGGCCTTCGTCGAGGTCGGCGCCAGCGTCCGGCAGGGCCAGACGCTGCTGATCGTCGAGGCCATGAAGACCATGAACGCGATTCCCGCGCCGCGCGCCGGCACGGTTCGCGAAATCCTCGTCGCCGACGGCCAGCCGGTCGAATTCGGCGAACCGCTCATCATCGTCGACTGACCCGATGGCCGGCATCGACAAGGTCCTGATCGCCAACCGCGGCGAGATCGCGCTGCGCATCCTGCGCGCCTGCAAGGAGCTCGGCATCGCGACGGTGGCGGTCCATTCGACCGCCGACGCCGACGCCATGCATGTGCGCCTCGCCGACGAGAGCGTCTGCATCGGCCCGCCGGCCGCGCGCGACAGCTACCTCAACATCCCGGCGCTGCTGGCCGCCTGCGAGATCACCGGGGCGGACGCGGTGCATCCCGGCTACGGGCTTTCTCTCGGAGAACGCGCGCTTCGCCGAGATCCTCGAGGAGCAACCTCACCTTCATCGGCCCCAAGCCGGGGCACATCCGGATCATGGGCGACAAGATCGAGGCGAAGCAGACGGCCAAGCGCCTCGGCATTCCGGTCGTGCCGGGCTCGAACGGCGGCGTCACCGACGAGGTCGAGGCGATGCGCGTCGCCAAAGAGATCGGCTTCCCGGTGCTCGTGAAGGCGGCGGCGGGCGGCGGCGGGCGCGGCATGAAGGTCGCCAAGACCGAGGACGATCTCGTCGAGGCGCTGCAGACCGCGCGTTCGGAGGCCAAGGCCGCCTTCGGGACGACGCTGTCTATCTTGAAAAATATCTCGGCCAGCCGCGCCACATCGAGATCCAGGTGCTCGGCGACGGCGAAGGCGCGGCGATCCATCTCGGCGAGCGCGACTGCTCGCTGCAGCGCCGTCACCAGAAGGTCTGGGAAGAGGCCCCCTCGCCTGCGCTCAACGCGGCCGAGCGCGAGCAGATCGGCGAGACAGTCGCGGCCCGATGCGCGAACTGAAGTACCGCGGCGTCGGCACGATCGAGTTTCTTTACGAAAACGGCCGCTTCTACTTCATCGAGATGAACACCCGCATCCAGGTCGAGCATCCGGTGACCGAGATGGTCACAGGGATCGATCTGATCAACGAGCAGATCCGGATCGCGGGCGGCGCGCGTCTCGGCATCGCCCAGGAAGACGTGATCTTCCGCGGCCACGCCATCGAGTGCCGGGTGAACGCCGAGCATCCCGAGACCTTCCGGCCCTCGCCCGGCCGCATCGCCTACTACCACGTGCCCGGCGGCCTCGGCGTGCGCGTCGACAGCGCGGCCTATCAGGGCTACGCGATCCCGCCGAACTACGACTCGATGATCGGCAAGCTGATCGTCCACGGCCGCAACCGCACCGAATGCCTGATGCGGCTGCGGCGCGCGCTCGACGAGTTCGTGGTCGACGGCGTCGACACCACCCTTCCGCTGTTCCGCCGGCTGGTGCGCAACGCCTCGATCCAGGACGGCGAGTACGACATCCACTGGCTCGAGAAGATGCTGGCGGAGTCGCAGGGCGGGGAGTGAAACGCGCGGACGCCGACTGCGTGCTTCGAGACGCGCCTTCGGCGCTCCTCAGCATGAGGAAGGTGGAGGCCCGAACGTTTCGGTATATTTTCGCTCCACGGTCCTCATGCTGAGGAGCCTTCCGCAGGAAGGCGTCTCGAAGCACGCAGTTCGCGCCCGCAGCCGAGTCGCTCCCGTATGACCCGCATCAACGACGTCCTCGTCGAGATCACGCCGGAGGTCCTGCTCAAGGCCTACGCCTGCGGGATCTTTCCGATGGCGGAGAGCGCGAACGACCCCGGCCTGTTCTGGATCGAACCGGAGCAGCGCGGCGTTCTCCCGCTCGACGATTTCCGCGTTTCCGATCGTCTCGCGCGCACCGTGCGGGGCGACCGCTTCGAAATCCGGATCGACTCTGCGTTCGACGCCGTAATGGAGGGCTGCGCCGCGCCGGCCCCCGGGCGGCAGAAGACCTGGATCAACGAACGCATCCGGAAGCTTTACGGCGACCTCCACGCGATCGGGCGCTGCCACAGCGTCGAGGCCTGGGCGGACGGCCGTCTCGTCGGCGGGCTCTACGGCGTGCGGCTCGGCGCCGCCTTCTTCGGCGAGAGCATGTTCCATGTCGAGCGCGACGCCTCGAAGGTCGCGCTGGTCCACCTCGTCGCCAGGCTGAAGGTCGGCGGCTTCCATCTGCTCGACACCCAGTTCGTGACGGACCACCTTCGTCGATTCGGCGCAGTCGAGACGCCGCGGCGCGACTATCATCGTCTGCTCGAGGCCGCGCTTGCGCATGAGGGCGATTTCTTCGTCTGGCCCCGCGAAAAAATCATGAGCGGCGCCGAAGCCTTGGGCGCGATTGGAGTCGCTCCGGTAACGCTTCGGTAACGACATTCGAACGTTACTCGTCGGATGTCGCCCGAGGGTTACACCGATGACCGCCGCTCTCCCCAAGCCTGACCAATCCTTCAGCCGCGCCATCGCGGACTGGAAAGGCGAACCCGCCGAGGACGCCGCCTTCTCGTCCGGCGATCCGCTCGAGCCCCCTTACGAGCGCGATCGTGCGCGCTGGTCCTTCGCCCCTTACGCGCTCGCGGCGGCGCTCGCGATCGGCGCGGGGGCGGCCGCCGCCTCCTTCGCGACGGCGCCGGCGCTGACCGATTCGCTTGACACCGTCGCGGCGCTCGACGCCCGCGCGGTCGGGCTCGACTCGAACATCGATCCGAGCGGCCAGCAGAAGAAGGCCGCGGCCCTCAACAAGGACATGACCGCGCTCCGCAACGAGGTCTCGCGCCTCCAGCGCGCGCTCGACCAGTCGAAGCAGAGCCAGTCGCAGCTGTCGAAGTCGGCCGCCAACGCCGCCGCCAACAGCCAGGACGAGGTCCGCGCCCTCAAGTCCGAGCTCGCCGGCCTCCAGAAGACGCTCGACGCGACCCGTGACCAATCGAGCTCCAAGATCGAGACGCTCTCGGCCAAGCTCGACCAGTCGAAGGGCGACGCCCAGCGCGTGGCCGAGATGCAGGAGCGTCTCGACCGCATGGAGAAGCAGGCGACCGAGGTTCGTCAGGCCGCGGAAGCCAGGCAGAACGAACAGCAGCGTCTTGCGCGCGCCGACGATCAGATCGCGACCGGCAGCGTCTCCCGCGACGCTCGCGCCGCCACCGCAGCCGAAGAAAAGCCCCGCGACAACGCCAAGATCGTCCGCAACTGGACGGTGCGCGAGGTCACCCGCGGCGTCGCCCTGCTCGAAGGCCGCTACGGCATGATCGAAGTGGTGCGCGGCGCCCGCGCCCCGGGCATCGGCCGCGTCCGCTCGATCGAGCGCCGCGACGGCCAGTGGGTCGTGGTCACCGACCGCGGCCTCGTGATCGAACGCGCCGAGCTTTAAACGCGGATTTAAGTCCCGCTGGGCCAGGCTCTTCCGAAGACCTCCGGGAGAGCCCACGGCGTGACCGCGCCCGACCCCACCGCCCTCGCCATCCGCGCCCGCATCGTCCCCGTGACTCTCGCGCTTATCGGGGCCTATGCGGTGGCGCTCGGCGCCATGTGGGCGACGTCGTCGGGCGGCCTCGACGCCGCGGGCCGCCCGCTCGGAACCGACTTCTCCAATGTCTGGGCGGCCGGCCGCCTCACGCTCGAAGGCGCTCCGCAGGCGTCTTACGACCTCGCGCGTCACTACGCCGAGCAGGTGAGGGAGTTCGGTCCGGGCGTGCCGTTCTTCGGCTGGCACTACCCCCCGATGTTCCTCGCGCTCGCGGCGGCGCTCGGCGCCCTGCCCTATCTCGGAGCGCTCCTCGTCTGGCAGGCCGCGACGCTTCCGATCTATCTCTATGGCCTCGTGAAGATCTTCGGCGAGAGCCGCCGCGAGCTGCTGTTCGCCGGCCTCGCCTTCCCGGCCGTGTTCGTGAACCTCACCCACGGCCACAACGGGTTCTTGACCGCGGGCCTGTTCGGCCTCGGCCTTGCGCTGCTGCGCAGCCGGCCGATCCTCGCCGGCGTTCTGCTCGGCCTCCTCGCCTACAAGCCCCAGTTCGGCGTGCTGCTGCCCTTCGCGCTCGCGGCCGGCGGCTATTGGCGGACCGCGTTCGCCGCCGCCGCCACCGTCATGGCGACCTGCGCGCTGTCTCTTGCGCTTTTCGGCGTCGAGACCTGGCAGGCGTTCGCCGCGAGCGCCGCCTTCACCCGCACGGTGGTGCTCGAGGCCGGCGACACGGGCTGGCACAAGATCATGAGCGTCTTCGCGGCGGCGCGCGCGCTCGGCGGCGGGTTGCCTACCGCCTATGCGGCGCAAGGGATCGTGGCGGCCGCGACGCTCGCGGTCGTGATCCGGCTCTGGCGGAACGACGCGCCCTTCGGCGCCAAGGCCGCGGCCTTGCTCGCCGGCTCCGTTCTCGTGACGCCTTACGCGCTCGACTACGACCTGATGATCCTCGCGCCCGCCCTCGCCTTCATGGTGCGCGACGCGCTCCAGCTCGGCTTCCGCCGCTTCGAGGCGGCCGCGCTCGCCTTCGTCTGGGCCGCGCCGCTCGTCGCGCGCACGCTCGCCGAACTCACGCTGATCCCGGTCGGCTTCCTCGCCACGTTGACGCTGTTCGCGCTCGCCGCGAGCCGCGACCCCCCCTCTTCGCCCTCTCACGGACGCACGCCCATGCCGCAGGTCGTTGAACGCCTCTACGAGCTCGCGAACCTCAAGCCGCAGGCTGCGCCGCTGAAGGTCGCGGTGCTGCTGCCCTGCTACAACGAGGAGGCCGCGATCGGCGACGTCGTGCGCGGCTTCCGGGCCGTGCTGCCGGGCGCCGATATCTACGTCTACGACAACAATTCGAAGGACCGCACGATCGAAAAGGCCGAAGAGGCCGGCGCGATCGTCCGCCGCGAGCGGCGGCAGGGGAAGGGCAACGTCGTGCGCCGCATGCTCGCCGACGTCGAGGCCGACGTCTACCTCATGGCCGACGGCGACCTGACCTACGATCCGCTGGCCGCCCCGCTTCTCATCGAACGGCTCGTCTCCGAGCAGCTCGACATGGTGGTGGCGACGCGCGAGGGCGAAGGCATGCTGGCCCGCAAGGGCCACGCCGCCGGCAACGCGATGTTCAACCGCATGATCACGCGCCTGTTCGGGACCGGCTTCACCGACATCCTGTCTGGCTACCGAGTGTGCTCGCGACGCTTCGCCAAGTCGTTCCCGACCGCCTCGAACGGCTTCGAGATCGAGACCGAGCTCTCGATTCATGCGCTCGACCTGCGCCTTGCGGTCGACGAGATCCCTGTCCGCTACGGCAAGCGTCCGGAGAACTCGACCTCCAAGCTCTCCACGTTCCGCGACGGCTTCCGGATCCTCTGGACCATCGCGATGATGTACCGCGCGGTGAAGCCGTTCCGGTTCTTCGGCGCGATCGCGCTCGCGCTCGCAGGCGCAGGCGCGGTCCTCGGCGCGCCGGTGGTGGTGGAGTTCCTGGAGACGGGACTCGTGCCCCGCCTGCCGACCGCCGTGCTCGCCGCGAGCGTGATGCAGCTTTCGGTGCTCAGCCTGGTCTGCGGCATCGTCGTCGAGGCCATCGCCGAGGCGAGGCGCGAAGCCAAACGGCTCCGCTACCTCGAACTGAAGGGCGCGTGAAAGCCGGCCCGTCAGGCCGCCTTCAGCCTGACGGTCGCTCCGACCGCGCTTTCGATCGCCTTTTCGCGCAGGCTGGGCCCAGCCATCACGCCTTCGGCGACCAGAAACTCGACGTCCGTGACGCCGATGAAGGCGAAAACCGCCTTCAAGTAGCTCTGGACATGCTCGAAGGCCGCCATCGGCGTGTCCGCGCCGTAGAAGCCCCCGCGGGAGATGGCGACGACGACGCGCTTGCCGCCCGCAAGACCGACCGGCCTGCCGTCCTCGCCGTAGCGGAACGTCTTGCCCGCCACGAGCACGCGATCGACCCAGGCCTTGAGTTGGCTGGGCACGCCGAAATTGTACATCGGCGCGCCGATCACCACCACGTCGGCGTCGAGAAACTCCTGCAGCGCGCGGGCGCCCTCCTCGTTCTCGGCTCGGACGCCCGCGGGCGCGTCCGAACCGAGAGCGAGGGCCGCCAGATGGGCTCCCGAAAGGTGCGCGATCGGCGCGCCTGCGAGGTCGCGGCGGACGATTTCAAGCTCCGGAGCTTCGTTCTTGAACCGCGCGACGGCCGCGGCCGAGACCGTGCGGCTGACCGAATTGTCGCCAAGGATGCTGGCGTCGACATGAAGCAGTTTCATCTTGATCCTCGGTATAGGTTTGTGACCGAGGCTCCATAAGTTACCTTCGAGCGCGCCGCGCAAGGAGGCACAGATTTGACACGCAGCCACACCGATGTGCCCGCCCACGGCTACACCGGCGCCGAGAACCACGACTGCCGCATGGTCAATTCGGTGCTGGCGCGGGTCGGCGACAAGTGGAGCGTGCTCGTCGTCACGATCCTTGCGGACGGACCGAGGCGGTTCAACGAACTGAAGCGCCAGATCGGCGGGGTGTCGCAGCGGATGCTGACGCTGACGCTGCGCGGGCTCGAACGCGACGGGCTGGTGACGCGCACCGTGACGCCCTCGATCCCGCCGCGGGTCGACTACGAGCTCACCGACCTCGGGCGCTCCCTGCAGCGGCATGCGATCGCCCTCGCGGGCTGGGCGATCGAGAACCAGAGCGTGATCGAAGGCGCGCGCAAGGCGTTCGACGAGCGGCACGCGGCGTCCAGCTGAGACGCCCGCAAGGTCTGGCGCGGGATTTCCCAGGGTACGGCTCGCCGCCGGGCCCCGGACAGGCTCCACGCAGCTCGTACGCCGTCCGTCCCAGCCCCTGGCAAGCGCGTGATCGGCGGGCAGACCGCCAGCCGCTGACCGCGCTCCCGCGGCCGGATCGCTTGCGCCGGCCGCGCATGCGCTTATGTTTGCGGGGCGTTCCCAAGCCCCGCAACTTCGGCCCCAAATGACCTTCGTCGACGCTGACACCTCGCCCCTTCGCAAGACTGGAGCCATCAAGCTTCATGGTCCGGAAGCGTTCGAGGGCATGCGCAAGGCCGGCCGCCTCGTCGCCGAGGGGCTCGACATGCTGGGCGAACGCGTGAAACCCGGCGTGACGACCGAAGAGCTCGACCGGCTGGCGCTCGAGTTCGGCATGGACAACGGCGCGCTGCCGGCCTGCCTCTACTACCGCGGCTACACCCACACGATCTGCACCTCGATCAACCACGTGGTCTGCCACGGCATCCCGAACGACAAGCCGCTGCGCGAAGGCGACATCGTCAATGTCGACGTCACCTACATCGTCGACGGCTGGCACGGCGATTCGAGCCGGATGTATGCCGTCGGCGCGATCCCGCGCCGCGCCGAACGGCTGATCGAGATCACCTACGAGTCGCTGATGCGCGGCGTCGCGGCGGTGAAGCCCGGCGCCACCACCGGCGACATCGGCGCGGCGATCCAGGACTACGCCGAGGGCGAGCGCTGCTCCGTGGTGCGCGACTTCTGCGGCCACGGCATCGGCCGCCTGTTCCACGACGAGCCCAACATTCTGCATTACGGCCGCCGCGGCGAGGGCCCGGAGCTCAAGCCCGGAATGCTCTTCACCATCGAGCCCATGATCAATCTCGGCCGCCCGCACGTAAAAGTGCTCGGCGACGGCTGGACGGCGGTGACCCGCGACCGCTCGCTCTCGGCGCAGTACGAGCACATGATCGGCGTGACCGAGACCGGCTACGAGATCTTCACGGAGTCGCCCCGTGGCCTGATGGCTCCGAGCTTCGCGAGCGCCTGAACGAAGCCGACTGCGCGCTTCGAGACGCCGCTCGCATGAGGATCGTGGAGAAGCGAAAACCATCCTGAGGCTGAGGCGCCGGCCGTCGGCAGGCGTCCGGAATCACGCAGTTCCTTGCCGATCGTCGCGGCTGGGGCCACGATGGGGTCACGCCCCGTTCGCGAGCCAGAGCCCGCATGTCCACAGACGCCGAAAGCGCCCTGCCCGGCTTCGACGACGCGCTGCCCGCGCGCAAGACGGCGTCGCCCGCCGGCGACGCCGAGCCCCACTATCTCGGCCACCGCGCCCGGCTGAAGGCGCGCTTCCTCGACAGCGGGCCCGAATCTCTCCCCGACTACGAACTGCTCGAGCTCGTGCTCTTCCGCACGCTTCCCCGCGGAGACGTGAAGCCGCTCGCCAAGCAGCTGATCGCCGCCTTCGGCTCCTTCGCGGACGTGCTGGCGGCGCCCTATGAACGGCTCGTCGAGATCAAGGGCGTCAAGGACGCGACCGCGACCGACTTCAAGGTGATCGAAGCCGCAGCACGAAGATTCGCCAAGGGCGCGATCGGCAAGAAGACCGTGCTGTCGTCTTGGTCGGCGCTGATCGACTACTGCCGCACCGCCATGGCGTTCGACGACCGCGAGCGTTTCCGCATCCTGTTCCTCGACAAGAAGAACGGCCTGATCGCCGACGAGGTGCAGCAGTCCGGCACGATCGACCACACGCCCGTCTATCCGCGCGAGGTGGTCCGTCGCGCTCTTGAGCTTCGCGCCTCCGCGCTCATCCTCGTCCACAATCATCCGTCCGGCGACCCGACGCCGAGCCGCGCCGACATCGAGATGACTCGCACGATCGTCCAGATCGCCAAACCGCTCGGGATCGAGATCCACGACCATGTGATTGTAGGTCGCGAGGGTCACGCCTCGTTTCGCGCGCTAAAGTTGTTCTGACGGGTCGGGAGGCGCCGCGGCGCCTGAAAAAGGGGCGCCGCCCCCCTTTCCACGAGCCGCTCGTGGATTAGCATCTCTCCAGACGCGTTCTATTGGAGTCCGTTCGCTTGCCAGCCCTCGCCTTTGACGAAATGACGCTGTCCGACGGCTCAATCCGCGAGGCCTATGGCAAGCTTTCCGAATGGCTCAGCGCGGCGCCCCCCGATCTCCTGGAATATCGGGTGAAGGAAGCCGAGCTGCTGTTTCGGCGCATCGGCATCACCTTCGCGGTCTATGGCGACCAGCAGGCGCAGGAGCGCCTGATCCCGTTCGACATCATCCCGCGCATCATCACGAACCCTGAGTGGAACGCGCTCAAGGTCGGCCTCGAGCAGCGCGTTCGGGCGCTCAACATGTACATCGCCGACGTCTACGGACGGCGCGAGATCCTGAAGGCCGGGATCATCCCCGACGACCTCGTGTTCCAGAACGAGGCGTTCCGGCCCGAGATGGCGGGCAAGCGACCGCCTCACGACCTCTGGGTCCACATCGCCGGCATCGACATCGTCCGCGTCGACGCCGACACTTTCTACGTTCTCGAGGACAACGCCCGCACGCCGTCGGGCGTCTCCTACATGCTCGAGAACCGCGAGGTGATGATCCGCCTCTTCCCCGAGCTGTTCTCGCGCCACCGCGTCGCGCCGGTCGAGAAATACTCCGACGAGCTTCTGGCCACGCTGCGCTCGATCGCGCCGCGGTCGGCCTCGGCCGACCCCACCGTCGTGCTGATGACGCCGGGCGTCTACAACTCGGCCTATTACGAGCACTCGTTCCTGGCCGACAAGCTCGGCGTCGAGCTGGTCGAGGGCCGCGACCTCTTCGTGCGCGACGACGTCGTCTACATGCGCACGACCGAGGGCCCCAAGCGCGTCGACGTGATCTACCGCCGCATCGACGACGAGTGGATCGACCCGATGGTGTTCAAGCCCGAGAGTTCGCTCGGCGTTCCGGGGCTGATCAGCGCCTACCACGCCGGCAACATCACGCTGACCAACGCGGTCGGCACCGGCGTCGCCGACGACAAGGCCGTCTACAGCTACATGCCCGAGATCATTAAGTTCTATCTCGGCGCAGAGCCCATCTTGAAGAACGTCCCGACCTATCGCTGCCGCGAGCCCGAAGCGCTCAAATACGTGCTCGACCATCTGCCCGAGCTCGTGGTGAAGGAGGTCCACGGCTCCGGCGGCTACGGCATGCTGGTCGGCCCGCACGCCACCAAGGAGCAGATCGAGCTCTTCCGCGCCAAGCTGAAGCCTCGCCGGCGGGCTTCATCGCCCAGCCGACGCTCGCGCTCTCCACCTGCCCCACTTACGTCAATTCCGGCGTCGCGCCGCGGCATGTCGATCTGCGGCCCTTCGTGCTGACCGGCACGGACGCCGTGCGCATCGTGCCCGGCGGGCTGACGCGCGTCGCGATGAAGGAGGGATCGCTGGTCGTGAATTCGAGCCAGGGCGGCGGGACCAAGGACACCTGGGTGCTGGACGACTGACATGCTGAGCCGCACCGCCGACAACCTGTTCTGGCTCTCGCGCTACATCGAGCGCGCCGACTCGCTCGCGCGCATCCTCGACGCGACCCAGCGCCTCGCCTCGCTTCCCGTCGCCTATGGCGGCAAGACCAACGAGTGGGAAAGCGCGCTGCAGACCGCGGGCGTGGCCACCGCCTTCTTCGCGAAGTACGAGGAAGCCAACCACGAGAACGTGGTGAGCTATCTCGCTTTCGACCGCGACAACCCCTCGTCGATCCTGAGCTGCTTCGAGACCGCCCGGCACAACGCCCGCTCGGTCCGAACCGCGCTCACCATGGAGATGTGGGACGCCATCAACGGCGCGTGGATCGAGCTGCGCCGGACCTCCGACCGCAAGCTCGCAGGCGAGGAGCTAACCCGCTTCCTCACCTGGGTGAAGGAGATCTCGCTGCGGTTCGACGGTTCGGCCGCGCGGACGATGCTGCGGAACGACATCTACGACTTTTCGCAGCTCGGGATGCTGCTCGAGCGCGCCGACAACACCGCGCGCATCCTCGACGTGAAGTACCACCTGCTGCTGCCCGACAAGGACGAGGTCGGCGGCGGCCTCGACTATTACCAGTGGTCCGCGATCCTGCGCGCCGTGTCGGCCGTGAACAGCTACCACTGGGTCTATCGCGAGAGCCTGAAGCCCTGGCTGGTGGCCGATCTCCTGATCCTCAACGACCAGATGCCGCGCTCGCTCGCCTCCTGCTATGGCGAGCTCGTGCGCCATCTCGACGACCTCGCGCGCGCCTATGGCCGCCAGGGCCAGGCGCAGCGGCTCGCGCGGGCGAGCAGGGTGAGGCTCGACAACGCCGACATCAAGGAGGTGTTCCAGGGCGGGCTGCACGAGTTCATCACCGGCTTCATCAGCGACAACAACCGGCTCGGCTCGGCGATCCACGAGCAGTATCTCGCATGACGACGCCTGGCATGACGGTGGCTGCGACATGCGCCTGAAGATCCGTCACGAGACGGTCTACAATTTCGAGACGGCGCCGGCCTCTGTGATCCAGACGCTGCGCCTCACCCCGCGCAGCTTCGAGGGGCTGCACGTGGTGCGCTGGCGGCTCGACATCGACCGCAATTGCCGCCTCCACGCCTCGGAGGACGCGTTCGGCAACCAGACCCACGTCTTCGCGGTCGACGGGCCGGTCGAAAGCCTGAGCGTCCTCGTCGAGGGCGAGGTTGACACCCATGACGTCAGCGGCGTGGTGCGGGGCGCGGTGGAGCGGTTCCCGGCGCCGCTTTATCTGCGCGAGACCGACCTCTCGACGCCTGACCTCGACATCCGCGCCTTCGCCGCCGACGCGGCGGCCGGCGCCAAGGATCCGCTCGACGCGCTCCACCGCCTGCTCGCCCGTCCACGAGACGGTGGCCCTCGATCCGGAGGCGAAGGATCCCGCCGGCAGCGCGGCGGAGGCCTTCGGCGTGAAGCGCGGCACGCCGCAGGATCTCGCCCATGTCTTCCTCGCCGCCGCGCGCAGCCTGGGGTCGCCCGGGCGATACGTCACCGGCTATCTGCACCTGAAGGACGGCGGGCAGTCGGCCACCGCCTCGCTCAGCCAGAGCCAGGACGGGCAGACGCAAAGCATGGGCGCGGCCGAGGCGGAGGACGAGGACGACGGGCCTCGCCCGCAGAACGCCGCGCATTGCTGGGCCGAGGCCTATGCGCCGGGTCTCGGCTGGGTCGGCTTCGATCCGTCGCTCGGCCTCAGCACCACCGAATCGCACGTCCGCGTCGCCATCGGCCTCGATCATCTGGGCGCGGCGCCCACCCGCGGCTCGCGATATGGCGGGATCGGCGAGACGTTTTCGGTGGACGTGTCGGTCGAAGCTTCGGGCGGTCCGCGCGCTTTCCGCCGCGCCTGACGCCGCAGCTTTCGAACTTCGGCGCCCAGCTTTCGGCGGCGCCGGAGACTCGCGCATTGTGCCGCGGCCTTCTCCCCTGCTAGCCTCCCGCGCGCGGGAGCTCGGGATCGTATTTCTCCATGACGTATTGCGTCGGCATACTGGTCCGCGACGGGCTCGTGATGATCGCTGACACGCGGACCAACGCGGGCATCGACAACATCGCGACCTTTCGCAAGCTAAAGATCGTCTCGGAGAAGGGACGGCGCACGCTCGCCATCGCGACGTCCGGGAACCTGTCGGTCAGCCAGTCGGTGCTGTCGCTGCTGTCGGAGGGCGTCGAGAATCCCGAAACGGGCGAGCTCGAGACGCTCGACCAGCAGCCCACCATGTTCAAGGCGGCGCAGCTCGTCGGCCGGGCGGTGCGCGAGGTCTGGCGCGTCGACGGCGCGAGCCTCGAACAAATGACGGCGCGCTTCGACGTCCAGATGCTCTTCGCCGGTCAGGTGGCGGGCGGACGCCTGCGTCTCTTCATGATCTACGCCGCCGGCAACTTCATCGAGGTGACGCCCGACACCCCCTATTTCCAGATCGGCGAGCACAAATACGGCAAGCCGATTCTCGACCGGGCGGTCACCTACGACACCGACCTCTACGACGCGCTGAAGATCGGCCTGATCTCGATGGACTCGACCATGCGCTCCAATCTCGGCGTCGGCCCGCCCATCGACGTCCTCGTGCTGCGGAAGGACGCGCTCGAACCCGAGCTCGATTTCCGGATCGAGCCGAACGACCAGTATTTTCTCGATCTTCGGGAGCGCTGGTCGCAGGCGCTGCGCGACGCCCACATGCAGATTCCCCGGCCGCCTTACGGCGCGAACGTGCCGGGCGACATCTAAGCCGAGCGCGCGCCGTCGTGCGGCGTCATTCCGGGTCGATGTCGAAGTGCGTCACGTCCTCGCGGCGGCCGAGCTTGGCGTAGAGCGACCGCAGGCTCGTCGCCGTATGAAGCTCACTCGCCGAGCGTCGGCCCCTGCGGGGCCTCGGGGCGCGCGCCGCCTTTGCAGTCGATCAGCCACACGTCGTAGATCGGATGCTCGACGCCCGTGAGGCCGGGACTCGAGGCGAACATCCAGCCCGAATAGATCTTACGCTGCTCGTTGGTGAGCGTGATCTCCTCGACGTCGACATACGAGGTCGTGTTCGGGGCCTCGGTCGGCGGGCGCGTGTAGCAGACATGCGGCGTCACCTTCAGCGCGCCGAAAGTCGCGACCTTGTCGATCGGCGCGTCGAATTCGGTGATGCGGCCGGTGATCTTGTCGAGCCCGTTGAACACCGCGACCGGGTTCGAAATCCGCGGCGTCGGCTGCACGACCTCGGGCCGCGCGGCGCGCGGCTGGCGCTCGAGCGTGGAGGTGCCGGGTTCTGGGCGAGCGCGGCCGCCGGAACGAGAGCCGCGGCGGCGATCAGCAGACAGCGAAGGGACGACAAAACGGCTTTCAAGCCTCGGACAGGAGACGCGACGATTTTCGACGCCGTGAGCAAGCCCGGAAATTCAGGCGCGGACGAGGCGAAAACGGAGCCTCAGTCGCCGGGCGACCAGGCCTGATAGTCGCCGGTCGCGGCCGGACGCTTGCCCGTCGAGAGCGCCGAGCCCTTCGGGCGATAGGCGTCGGCCGAACCAGTGCGATTCGGAAGATGCGGCTTCTGCCATTCGCGCGCGACGTAGTTCTCGTTCGCAGGCGGCGTGTTGACCGTGTGGTGCATCCAGCCGTGCCAGCCGGCGGGAATCGCCGAGGCCTCGGCGTAGCCCGAATAGATCACCCAGCGCCGCTCGGTCCCGAAGGCGGCGTTCTTCGCGGGGTCGTTCGGCAGGCGATAATACTTGTTGCCGAACTCGTCCTCGCCCACGAGTTCGCCCTTGGCCCGAGAAATGGCCACGCGCGTTCCGATGGTGGAGCCGTTCCACCAGGTGAAGACGCTCGTGAGGATGCTCATCAGGGACATGGGTCGCCGCCCGCCGAGAAAGGTCCGATGGGTATCGGCCCGCAGGCTGCGTTTGTCCAGTCCGCACAGCCGTTCGGAGGCCGCTTTCGCGGGGCCGTGAACGTTGTCGCCCGCCGCTTATCCCCGGTGTTCGACGACCCTCCGGTTTTCCGCTTGACGGCGGCCGCGGCCACAATCGTCCCCGCAGTTTTCCACAGCGCGCCGGATCGGGCCGGGCCGTTAACGAGCGCTGAAAAACGACGGTTTGAGACAGCGCCGTGAACAGGTCGTCAACCTTTGATTCAGGAGTCGGGCGACACTATATCTAGTCTCGAACGGACCACATGGCCCCACAGATTGGGATACGTACGGGAAAAAGAGACTCGACTGAGACACGATTCTCGACCAGCTTCGGACCCGTCGCAGCCGACCTGATCGTCGGCGCCAGACAGCGACGGAACAATCGAACGCATCGCCCGCGCAAGGCCTCCCGGCCTTCCGGCCAAACTTGCGCACGCCCTGCGCGAGAGCGGCTTCTTGCGCTCCGGCGACTGCATCTGGAACGCTGACGCGTCTCGGGGGCGCGGCCGGCCTGACTTTTGGAGCTTTGGACGACCATGCGCATCGACCGTCGCTACACCAAGGCCGGCCAGTCGCGTTACGCGGAGATCGCGTTCCGCAAGGCGACGAGCGAGATCCGCAATCCGGACGGCTCTGTGGTCTTCCGCGCGGCCGACATCGACGTTCCGGAGGCCTGGAGCCAGGTCGCGGTCGACATTCTGGCGCAGAAGTATTTCCGCAAGGCCGGCGTCCCCGCGCGCCTGAAGCCAGTCGAGGAGAACACGGTTCCCTCCTGGCTCTGGCGCTCGGTCGCCGACGAGGCGGCGCTTCAGTCCCTGCCCGAGGCCGAGCGCTTCAGCGGCGAGCGCGACGCCCGTCAGGTCTTTGATCGTCTGGCCGGCACCTGGACGTATTGGGGCTGGGGCCAGGGCTATTTCGACACCGAGGAGGACGCGCAGGCGTTCTTCGACGAGCTCGCCTATATGCTCGCGACCCAGAAGGCCGCGCCGAACTCGCCGCAGTGGTTCAACACCGGCCTGCACTGGGCCTACGGCATCGACGGCCCCTCGCAGGGCCATTTCTACGCCGACCACAAGACCGGCGAAGTGCGCGCCTCCGAGAGCTCCTACGAGCGCCCGCAGCCGCACGCCTGCTTCATCCAGGGCGTCTCCGACGACCTCGTGAACGACGGCGGCATCATGGACCTGTGGGTCCGCGAGGCGCGCCTCTTCAAGTACGGCTCGGGCACCGGCTCGAACTTCTCCCAGCTCCGCGGCGAAGGCGAGCGACTGTCGGGCGGCGGGCGCTCGTCGGGCCTCATGTCCTTCCTCAAGATCGGCGACCGCGCCGCCGGCGCCATCAAGTCGGGCGGCACGACGCGCCGCGCGGCCAAGATGGTCGTGGTCGACGCCGACCACCCCGACATCGAGACCTACGTCTCGTGGAAGGTGAAGGAGGAGCAGAAGGTCGCGGCGCTTGTCACCGGCTCAAAGGTCGTCAAGAAGCATCTCAAGGCAATCCTGAAGGCCTGCGTGAACTGCGACGGTCCCGGCCATGACTGCTGCGACCCGGAGAAGAACCCGGCGCTCAAGCGTGAGGTGAAGCTCGCCCGCAAGGCGCAGGTCTCGGATTCGCTGATCAAGCGCGTGTTGCAGCAGGCGGCCCAGGGCAAGACCGACATCGATCTCGACACCTACACGACCGACTGGGACGGCGAGGCCTACCTCACGGTCGCGGGCCAGAACTCCAACAACTCGGTGCGCGTCACGGACGACTTCCTCCGCGCGGTCGAGCAGGACGGCGACTGGAACCTCATCGGCCGCACCACCGGCAAGGTCACCAAGACGCTGAAAGCTCGCGGGCTGTGGGACCAGATCTCCTACGCGGCCTGGGCCTGCGCCGATCCCGGCATCCAGTACCACACCACCGTCAACGACTGGCACACCTGCCCGGCTTCAGGCCCGATCCGCGCCTCGAATCCGTGCTCGGAGTACATGTTCCTCGACGACACGGCCTGCAATCTCGCCTCGCTCAACCTGCTGCAGTTCCGCCGCGCGGATAAGAGCTTCGACGTCGAGGCCTATTCCCACGCCTGCCGGCTGTGGACGATCGTGCTCGAGATCTCGGTGCTGATGGCGCAGTTCCCCTCGCGCCAGATCGCGGCCCTGTCGTGGAAGTTCCGCACGCTCGGCATCGGCTACGCCAACATCGGCGGCCTGCTGATGTCCTCGGGCGTCGCCTATGACTCGGCCGAAGCCCGCGCGCTCTGCGGCGCGCTCTCGGCGCTGATGACCGGCGTCTCCTACGCGACGTCCGCCGAGATGGCGGCCGAACTCGGGGCCTTCGACGGCTTCCCCGAGAACCGCGACCACATGCTGCGCGTCATCCGCAACCACGCCCGAGCCGCCCGCGGCGAGGCCGGCGGCTACGAGGCGCTCTCGACGCTCCCCGTGCCGCTCGACGTGGCTTCCGTGAAGCAGCGCGAGATCGCGACCGCGGCGCAGGACGTCTGGGCGAAGGCCCTCTCGCTCGGCGAGCAGCACGGCTTCCGCAACGCGCAGGTCTCGGTGGTGGCCCCGACCGGCACGATCGGCCTCGTGATGGACTGCGACACCACCGGCATCGAGCCCGACTTCGCGCTGGTGAAGTTCAAGAAGCTCGCGGGCGGCGGCTACTTCAAGATCATCAACCGCGCGGTGCCGGAGGCGCTCCGGGCGCTCGGCTACGCCGAGCACCAGATCGCCGAGATCGAGGCTTACGCCGTCGGCCACGGCTCGATGCGCCAGGCGCCGGGCGTCAACCCCTCGACGCTCCGCACCAAGGGTTTTTCGGACGAGGCCATCGAGACCCTGGAAGGCGCCTGCAAGTCGGCCTTCGACATCAAGTTCATCTTCAACAAGTGGGACGCTGGGCGAAGCCTTCCTGCGCGACCAGCTGAAGGTGCCGGCCGAGAAGCTCGAGGATCCGTCCTTCGACCTGCTTGTCCATCTCGGCTTCACCAAGGCCGAGGTCGAGGCCGCCAACACCCATGTCTGCGGCGCGATGACGTTGAGGGCGCGCCCTTCCTCAAGGCCGAGCACTATCCGGTGTTCGACTGCGCCAACCCTTGCGGGCGCACCGGCAAGCGCTTCCTCTCGGTCGAGAGCCACATCCGTATGATGGCGGCCGCCCAGCCCTTTATCTCGGGCGCGATTTCCAAGACCATCAACATGCCGAACGACGCGACCGTCGAGGATTGCGCCGCGGCCTACGACCTCTCCTGGAAGCTCGCGCTGAAGGCCAACGCCCTCTATCGCGACGGTTCGAAGCTCAGCCAGCCTCTTTCCGCGCAGCTGATCTCCGACGAGGAGGACGAGGACGACGCGATCGAGGCTCTCGTGGCCGCGCCGCAAGCGGCGCGGACGGCCCAGGTCATCGAGAAGATCGTCGAGCGCGTGCAGCTCACCCGCGAGCGCGAGAAGCTTCCGTCCCGCCGCAAGGGCTACACCCAGAAGGCGATCGTGGGCGGCCACAAGGTCTATCTGCGCACCGGCGAATATGACGACGGCCGCATCGGCGAGATCTTCATCGACATGCACAAGGAAGGCGCGGCCTTCCGCTCGGTGATGAACAACTTTGCCATCGCCGTCTCGCTCGGCCTGCAATACGGCGTGCCGCTCGAAGAATATGTGGAGGCCTTCACCTTCACCCGCTTCGAGCCGGCCGGCTTCGTGCAGGGCAACGACACGATCAAGAACGCGACGTCGATCCTTGACTACGTGTTCCGCGAACTCGCGATCTCGTATCTGTCGCGCTACGACCTCGCCCATGTCGACCCGTCGAGCATCACGCCCGACGCGATCGGCGAGGGCGTGAGCGAGGACCGCGCCCCCTCCCCGGTCCCGGTCTCCAAGGGTCTTGTGCGCGGCCGGCAGCTCTCCGCGGTGCCCTCCTCCACGACCAACGGCGAGCCTCGCGGCGCGGCCAGCGCCTCAAACGTGACCGCGATCGGCGGCCGCCCGGCGGTGACGGCTCTCTCGTCCGGCGGCGCCGCAACCGCGCTGAAGCGCGAGCCCGCGCGGGAAGAGACGCCTGCGCTCGGCCATCTCGCCTGGGAGGCCCCGAAGGAGCCCGCCCCTGCCGCCAAGACCGCCGAGGCCCGCCGAGCCGAAGCGCGCGTGAAGGGCTATGAGGGCGACAACTGCTCGGAGTGCGGCAACTACACGATGGTGCGCAACGGGACGTGCCTGAAGTGCGACACGTGTGGTTCGACGAGCGGGTGCAGCTGAGCGAACGGCTCATCGATGAGAGATTGAGCCGAGCGCCTTCAATCAAGAAACGGCCCGGACGAACCCGGGCCGTTTTCTTTTAGAGGCCCATACCGCCTCACCTCTTCAGCGTGCACGCCCCTCTCGAACTCCCGCGCCTCCGCCTTCTGGCCGCGCAGCGTCCGGAACGCCTTCGCTGCGTTCGCGGGGCCTTCCGCCGGCATGACGAACCCTGCGACGGTCGCCGTCGCGACATGGACGCCCCTCTGGTGGTAGGGTTCAGAAGCGCCCCGCACGAACGCGGACGCCCGCCACGCCGCTGCTGCGACAGGAAGTCCGGGCGCGGCTGCTGCGCATCGTCGCCGTCATCGCGCCGCGGCCCCTCAGGCTCCCTCCTCCGCCATCTCCTCCTCCATCGCGGCGATGACCGGCAGCGTCAGGCGTATGCCCATCTCCGCCCAGCGCCCCTTGGATCTTTCGATCTCCTCCCTCGCCGCCCCCACGTTCCCCTCGTTCAGCAGCGCGCGGGCCAGGAAAGCGTGCCGGAGCGAGCAGGCGAAGGGCGTCGCCTCGGGGCCGAACTCCATCTCCAGATGTCGTCTCGCCTCGGGACGGCCGAGCATCGCCAGAACCGCCCCGCGGGCTGGCGTTGGCGTTGGGATTTTCAGGCAGCAGCGCGACGAGCTCGGCGGACCACTGGTCGAGATTGGCGAGGTCGCCGGAGCCGACGAGAAGATCCCCGGTGACGAGCGAGTCCAGCAGCGTCGCGCGTTCGGCCGGCGTCAGCGCCCTTCGCCGCAGCAATGCGGCGTGCAGGCCCGGGAAAGATACCGGTCGCCGGGCTCCTGCGGCTCAGTCGCGTCCGGGTCGCGGTCGGGGCCGCCGACATGGACCGCGTGCAGCGCGACGGCCGACAGCCTCGTGGCGCGCTCGGGCCCCGCGCCGCGATAGCCGCGGCGGATTCCGGCGAAATAGTCCCTGATCAACGCCCGATCCCAGCCCGGGCGCGCGCGGAACGCAGCCAGAAGCGCACCGCCGTCGGGGGTCAGGCCCGTCAGCCGCGAGGGGCGGACGGACAGGAGTTCGAACAGTCCGAGAAACTGCCCGACGACGAAGAACAGCAGATAGCCCCGCACCTGCTCGGACGCGCCGTCCATCGCGACGAACAGGCCGACGATCGCGAGGACGTTGGCGGCACAGCCGCCGATCAAGAAGGCGATGCGCGCTCGCCGCCTTAGTAGGAACGGTCGATACAGGAACGTCGCCCCGCGGCCCGGAAGCAGACGCCAGCGGATCAGCGTGAGGCCCACGACGGCCTGGAACAGCACGTAGCCGCTTCCGACCTCGACCAGCCGCACCGGATAGCCCGTCAGCCAGGCGGCCGCCGCATGGCCGGCCTCGTGCGCTGCGAGCATGGCGTGGAGCGACGCCCAGACCAGAAGCGCAACCCGCAGGCGAGCAGGCCGGCGGTCGCGAGCCATTGCAGCGCGGCGAAAATGGCGTCCATCGTCGTCTCGCCGATCGGCCGGGCATGGCCGGCGGAAACTTCTGATCAGACGATAACCGGGCGGCGGCGAGACCGGAAGCAGACCCCTCTTGTCCCGGACTTGATCCGGGACCTAGAACCGATGCGGCTTCAGAGACAGAGAGAGATCGGCCTCTCGGAATTTCCATCGGAAACGGTTTCGGCTCTGAGTCCCTGACTCGATCCGGGACGAGGGTGCGGTCACCCCTCGTCGATCAGCTTGCAGGTGATCACGATCGGCTGCGTCTGCGCCCGCTTGATCGAGTCCTGGAAGATGCCGCAGTTCAGCAGGTTGTCCTGGTGGGCGAGGCGGGCCGAGAAAAACCAGCTCCTTCACCCAGCCGATCTTCTTTGCGGGCATCTCGCCCTTCATCCGCGCGGCTCCGCCTTCCGGAGGCAGCACGACCTCCTCGTCGCCGAGCGAAATCTCGCCGACCTCGTTGGCGAGCTTGCGCTTCGAAGGGACGGGCTCGCCGGAGTAATAAGCCGCGACCTTCACCTTCTCGCCGATCTTCTTCAGCCGCGCCTGCGCCTTGGCCGACATGAAGATCTGCGCCTCGAACGAATGCGCGACTGCGCCCTTGGCGGCGATTTCCGGCCCGACGCTCGCGCCGGACGCCTGCGTCGGCGAGGCGACCGGAGCGCCGCCTTTGCGCGCGACGCATTCCTCGACCTTGAGGAGCGCGGCCGCCGCGCCGTCGAGCGCGAACTCGAAACCGGCCGCGCCGGCGTTCAGCCTCGCCGCCTTGCCCTGCCGCAGGGCCTCGACGTCGCTCATCGACAGCCAGGCGATCGTCCAGCCGTCGCGCGCCGCGCCGCCGACGCTCTCGCCGCCGCCATGGCCCGAGCCTCGGCCGTCGATCTCGAGCGCGCCCCGCCAGTCGGGCTTCGACGCCACCGGAACAGCAAGCCGCCACTGCCCGGACGCGCCCGGTTCGACGAGGTCGCGACCCAGCCGCACGTCGCCGCGGCCGACATCCTTGGTCGCGGCGCAATACATGAAGGTCCGGCCGCTGAAGGCCGACGTCACCTGCCAGCCGCGCGCCTCTCCATAGCTGCGCTCGAACGCCTCATTCCCGGCGATGTCGTAGCCGCCATAGTCGGTCGGCCGCGCGAGCCGGCCTTTGACGCACTGGCTGGCGAGCCGGCGGATATAGGTCGCGGCGCCCTCCACCTCGCTCTGCGCGGTCCGCATGCACCAGTCGCGGTGCATCTTCTCGATCCCGTGGACGCCCTTGCTGAAGTCCTGGCAGGCGCCGTCGATGCGGATCGCGTCCTCCGCGACGACCGCGGTGGTCGCGGCGTAGGACCGGCAGAACGCCGCGTCGCCCGACTGCGCGGCGGCGGCGCCGGCGGAGCACAACAGCATCGTCACGGCGAGGCGCAGGCGCGTCATGGTTCTTTGAACTCCCCCGAGTTCGTCAGGCGGGCCGCCGGATGATCGGGCGGCGCGGCGCCTGCGCCGCAGGGCTTAAGTCACGGAACATGTCGCGGCAAGTCGACGTCTCCGCTCGTCTCTCGACGACCTCGCGATACGCCGTGTAGAAGCCGGCTTCCTGACGCCTGTTCGATCGATTACTATCAAGCGAACAGATTTCGTCATCTCCGCCCGTCGAGCCCTTAGCCGACAGCCGCCGCGATCGCGTCCGACAGGATTTCCAGCCCCAGATCGATCTCACCGTCCGAAACCGTCAGCGGCGGCGCGAGGCGGAACACGCCGCCCATGCCGGGCAGCTTCACGATGTTCATGCTCAAGCCGCGCCGCATCGCCTCCTCCGAGATCTTCGCGCCGAGCTCGTAGCCGGCCGTCTTCGCGCCGCGATCGAGCACGATCTCGAGGCCGAGCAGCAGGCCCCTGCCCCGCACGTCGCCGACGCAGTCGAAGCGCTGCTTCAGCGCGTCGAGGCCGCCTTGCAGCCGCTCGCCCCTCATGCGGGCCTGACCCACGAGCCCGTCGCGCGCCACCACGTCGAGCACCGTGACGCCGACGGCCGCCGGCAGCGGGTCGGAGACGTGCGTCGTGTAGAACAGGAAGCCGCGCTCGAAGGCCTTTTGCTCGATCGCCTGCGTGGTCATCACCGCGGCGAGCGGCAGGCCGGCGCCGAGCGTCTTCGACAGCGTCAGGATGTCGGGCGTCACGCCGTCGCGCTGGAAGGCGTACATGTGGCCGGTGCGCCCGACCCCGGTCTGCGCCTCGTCGAGGATCAGCAGCATGCCGCGCTCGTCGCATTTCTGTTTCAGCGCAGCGAGATAGCCCTCGGGAAGCTCCAGGATGCCGCCGCTCGAGAGGATCGGCTCGGCGATGAACGCCGCGAGCGCGCCGGTGGACTGCCTGTCGACCAGGTCGAAGCCGTCGTCGAGTTCGGACCGCCAGTCGTTGGAGCCATCCGGGTTCCTGAAGCGCGGACGATAGGCGTTCGGCGCGGGGATCACGAAGGAGCCGGGGGTCGCCGGCCCATAGCCCCTGCGGCCGGCGCTGTAGGTGGCGGAGGCCGCCGCCCCCGTCATGCCGTGCCAGCTCTGGGCGAAGGCGACGATCTCGTGCCCGCCGGTGACGAGCTTGGCCATGCGGATCGCCGCTTCGTTGGACTCCGCGCCTGTGGTGAGAAGCTGCACCCGATCGAGGCCGGGCGCGGTCTCGGCGAGACGCCGCGCAAGCTCCACCACGGGGCGCGACAGCATTCCGCTGAAGAGATGAGCGACCGCGCGCGTCTGCCGTTCGACGGTCGCGACGACGTCCGGATGGGTGTGGCCGAGCACGGCGCTCATCTGGCCGGAAGTGAAGTCGAGAATCGCGCGGCCGTCGGCGTCGTGGACGAAGCTGCCCTCGGCGCGCTCGACGATGATCTCCTCGAAGCTGCCGCCGTAGCGCGTCAGGTGTTTTCGGGCGGCGGCCCAGAAGGCGGGATCGGCGTTGAGCGACATGAGAGTCCCGGAAGGCGACGCGGCGGGGTCCGTGTTGTCGCGCCCGCCTTAGGCGAGTTCAAGCCGCGACGGCCGCGCCCGCGATCGTCTTGCCGATCTTATCGGCTCGCTCGAGCGCGGAAGCCGGGAACGCGTCATCGCCAGGCACAAGCCGGCTCGAGCTCAGCACCGGCGCGCCGCAATAATCGAACATGCCGTGGTCGATCTGGGCGCGCATCGCCTCGGCGTAGCCGTGGCGTTGGTAGACGCCCTCGTCCGCGCCGCCGATCGCGACGAGATGGATCTTCAACCGCCCCAGAAGCTTCGCGACCGACCCGTCGGGACGCTCGTCATACGCCCAGCCATTGTTGAAAACGCGGTCGATCCACCCCTTCAACAGTCCCGGCATCGACCACCAGTAGACCGGATAGACCAGCACCAGCGCGTCGACTTCGTCGAGACGCGCCTGCTCGGCCGCCACGTCGTCGGGCGCGGGCGCCTGCTTGCGATAGGCCGCGATGTCGGCCTCGCTCCAGCGTGGGTCGAAGCCCTCGGCCGCAAGGTCCGCGACCTCGACCTCGGGGGCCGGATCTTGCGAGCGGACTGCTTCCGCGATCCGGCGCGCGACCGCGTGGGTGAGCGAGGTCTTGTCGGGATGAGACAGCACGATCAGCGTGCGCATGGCCGAACTCCAGCGAAGGCTTGGCGTCAGGGATCGATCGTTATATACTTTTCGTAAGTTACTTTTGGTATATAGCGATGTCAACAGCCGACGCCGTCGATCGCAAGGCCCCTCGTCGCCGCCTCACGCGGGACGATCGGAGACGGCAGCTCATCGAGGTTTCGTGGAGAATCGCGCAGGCGGAAGGCGCCGACGCGCTGACGCTTGGCCGCCTCGCCGAGCAGGCCGAGGTCGCCAAGCCTGTCGTCTACGACCATTTCGGCACGCGCAACGGCCTGCTGGCGGAGCTTTATCGCGACTATGACGAGCGCGTGGGCGCGGCCATGGCGGCGGCGCTGTCAGCCAGTCCCGACACGCTCGAGGACAAGGCGCGCGTGATCGCCGACGCCTATGTGGACTGCGTGCTGAAGCAGGGCCGCGAGCTGTTCGGCGTCGCGGCCGCGCTCGAGGGATCGGCTGAACTCGGCGCGGTGAGGCGCCAGTGCGACGCCGCGTTCCTCGATCAGTGCGAAGCGGCGCTCGCGCCGTTCGTGGAAGCCGGGATCTCGCGCATCGCTCTCATCGGCGCGCTCGGCGCAGCCGACGCGCTCTCGCACGCCGCCGCCGCCGGCGACGCGGACGCGGAGGATGCGCGGGAGGAACTGTCCCGCGTCATCCTCGCGGCGGCGCGCAGGACAGAAACCGGCGGTCGAGGCTGACAGCGGACGCGGGTCAGCGCCCGATCGTGCGCCCGCGGGCGTAGCCCGTCGACACGCGCGATGAGAGCCGCGTGACCTGCGCCTCGAGTTCGGCGTTGGCGGCCAGCAGCGCCGTGACGGCGGCTCGCACGTCGCCGTCGAAGGCGGCGATCGCCTCGTCGGTGGCGGCTTCCAGTTCGTCGGCGTGAATGTTCAGTGCAGCTTCCGCCATGGCGACGCTCCCTTACTCTGGACGACGCGATGCTGCCCGAGTCGCATGACAAGCCGCTAGGGCGGTCTGCCCGGCGTTCACAGATTCTGTCCGCGGTCCCGCCAGCGGCGACGCAGCGCCGCTTGAGAATAACTTTCTTTTATAGATACCGCCGATTTTGCGGATCGTATGCGTAACGCATATTCCAGAGCGCTCCAGAAAGGGCAGAGCCGTCATGACCCGGGATGCGGACGTCGTCGTCGTCGGATTGGGCGCCATGGGCGCGGCCTGCGCCTATCAGCTCGCCAAACGCGGCCTGAAAGTGCTGGGGCTCGATCGCTTCGCGCCGCCTCACGCCGTCGGCTCCAGTCACGGCGAAACCCGCATCACCCGTCAGGCTGTCGGCGAAGGCGCGGCCTATGTGCCGCTCGTCACCGCCTCGCATCGGATCTGGCGCGAGCTCGAGGCCGAGACAGGCCAGAAACTGTTCGAGGCCTGCGGCGCGATCGTCATCGCGCCGGGCTCGGGCGAAAGCTCGCACCACGGCAAGCCCGATTTCGTGGCGCGTTCGAGCGAGGTCGCGGTCGACTACGCCATCCCGCACGAGATCATGACCGGAGCGGAGGCCGCCCGGCGGTTTCCGCAGTTCGCCAATCTGGCGGGCGACGAGAAGGTCTATTACGAGCCCGGCGGCGGCTATGTGTTTCCCGAGCGGTGCATCGAGGCGCAGCTGTCGCGCGCCGCGGAGCTGGGCGCCGAAATCCGGACCGGCGTCGAGGTTCTCTCGATCGCGCAGGACGGCGATCAGGTCGTCGTCGAGACCGCCGGCGGACGGATCGTCGCCGGCCAGGCGATCGTCTCCGCCGGCGGATGGGCGAGCGAACTTCTCGGCGCGCCGTTCGACCGTCTCCTGACGGTCAACCGCCACCGCCAGGTGCTGCACTGGTTCGAGCTTGACGACATGGCGCCCTACGGCCCGGACGCGCCGGTCTTCATCTGGATGCACGGCCCGACCGACGTCGACTATCTCTACGGTTTCCCTCCCCTGCCCGGCGATCCGCGGATCAAGGTCGCGACCGAGCAATACGCCGCCGCCACCACGCCCGACGCGATGTCGCGCGACGTCTCGGCCGAAGAATCCGCCTGGATGCATCGAACGCATGTCGACGGGCGCCTCGCCGCGGCCTCGGCGCGCGTCGCCAAGGCCGCGGCCTGCCTCTACACGGTGACGCCCGACAACGGCTTCATCATCGACCGCCACCCGCGCATGGACCGAGTGGTCGCCATCTCCGCCTGCTCGGGCCACGGCTTCAAGCACTCCGCCGGCATCGGGGAGGCCGTCGCCACGGCGGTCGCGGGCGGAGACTGGAAGCCGCTCGGCCCGTTCTCGGTCTCCCGGTTCGACTGAACCCGGGAGCTCACGCGGCGAGCGGGCGCGAATAATCCATCCTCCGGAGGTCCGAGATCAGGCCGGGGCCCGTCGGGCTCCAGCCGAGCCTTGCGCGCGTGATCGCGCTTGTGGCGCTCATGTCGAGGCCGGCGAAAATCGAGAGCCAGCCGAAATGCGCCCCGGCGTCTTCCGCCGACAGCGAGATCGCGGGAACGCCGAGCCCTTCGGCCACGACTTCGGCGATGTCGCGCATCGGCACGCCCTCCTCGTCGACGGCGTTGTGGCGGACGCCCGGCCCCGCGCGCTCGACCGCGAGCACATAAAGGCGGGCGACGTCGTCGACATGGGCGGCCGACCAGCGATTGCCGCCCTCGCCCACATAGGCGGTTAGGCCCTTGTCGCGCGACAGCTCCACATAAGGCGTGATCAGTCCCTGCCTGCGCGTGTCGTGGACCTGAGGGAGCCGCACGACGGAAACGTTCGCGCCCGCCTGAAGCGCGGCCTCGCACGCCCGTTCGCTGGCCGCCCGGGGATGCGGATTGGCGGCGTCGAACACGTCCTCGGTCGCCGGCCGCCCCGAGCCGTCAGAACCCATGCCCACTCCCGAGGTCACGACGAGAGGCCGGTCCGACCCCTTGAGCCCCGACGACAGCGCGCCGACGGCGCGGGCGTCCTTCTCGCAGTTGGCCGCGAAGTTCGAGAAATCATGGTCGAAGGCGAGGTGGATGACGGCGTCGGCTGCGGCCGCGCCGCGGGTCAGGCCGTCGAGATCGGTCAGTTCTCCGCGATGGACGCTTGCGCCGGCGGCTTCGAGCGTTCTCGCCCCAGCGTCCGACCGGGTGAGCCCCAGAACCTCGTGGCCGGCCTTCAGGAGTTCGCTTGTGACGCGCGACCCGATGAAGCCGGTCGCGCCGGTGAGAAAGATGCGCATGGACATGTCTCCGTGGTTGCCCGCGGCGAGACATCGGCCCAAACTCCATCCTGTAAAAGTAGTGATCTTATCCTGGTATAATCACTGACAGGATCGCCTATGCCGCTCGAAGGCTCCGGCGCGCTCGGCGCGTTCCTCCGCGACCGCCGCGCGAAGCTCGATCCCGCGGCCTTCGGCTTTCCGGCCGGCCGCCGCCGCACGCCGGGGCTGCGTCGCGAGGAGATCGCCCAGAGGGCGAACATCAGCCCGACCTGGTACACGTGGCTCGAGCAGGGCCGCGGCGGCGCGCCGTCGGCCGACGTCCTCGACCGTCTCGCCGCCGGCATGATGCTGACGGAGCCGGAGCGCGAGCATCTCTTCATGCTCGGCCTCGGGCACCTGCCCGAGCCGCGGTTCCGGAAGGTCGAGGGCGTGACGCCGCGGCTGCAGCGGCTGCTCGAGGCGATGCCCTACAGCCCCGCGATCGTGAAGACCGCGACCTGGGACGTCGTGGCGTGGAACAGGGCCGCGGCCGCGATCCTCACCGATTACGCCGAACTGCCGCGCAGGGAGCGCAACATCCTGCGGCTGGTCTTCCGGGATTCTCGCGTCAAGGCGGCGCAGGAGGATTGGCGGAGCGTCGCGCGCTTCGTCGTGGGATCGTTTCGCGCCGACGCCGCGCGCGCAGGGGTTGGAGGCGAGATCGCGGATCTCGTCGAGGAACTCACGAACAGCAGCCCCGAATTCGCAGCGCTCTGGCGCGACAACGCGATCGTGGCCCAGGGCGAGGGCACGAAGCGGCTGCGCCATCCGGAGCTCGGCCTGCTCGAGCTCGATTTCTCGTCCTTCGCGGTCGAGGGACGCAGCGACCTCGGAATGATCGTCTACGCCGCCGCGACCGAAGACACGGCCGAGCGGATCAAACGGCTCGTCGACGCCAGGAACGCGGCGCGCGCAGACGCCTGAAACGACGGTTCGATCACGCAGCAGGCGTCAGCCGCCACGCCTGCTCGAGCGCCGGACAAAAGCCCTTCAGGCCGCCATCGACGGCGACGCTCTCAAGCGGCGTGACGGCGTAAACGCCGCCGTAAAGCGCCCGCACCTCCCGTTCCGGCACGGCGAAGGGCGGGCCCGCCATCGCGCTCTGCTCGTAGTCGAAAGTGATGGCGAGCTGCGGCGCGCAAGCCGTGATCGCGACGAGATGAGCGGCGTAGGCGCGGCGCGTCTCAGGCGGCAGCGCGACGAGCGCGGCGCGGTCGTAGACAGCCTCGACCGGCCCGAGCGTCCCTGCGTCGAGATCGAAGAGATCGCCGACGAAAACCTCAAGTCCTTCGCCGGCAAATTTTCTGAGAGAGCCGATGTCGGACAGCTCGGGCGCGACGCCCGCAGAGGCGAACAGGCGCTCGACCGCGGAAGCCACCAGTTCGACGCCGACGACTCGATGACCTCTCGAAAGCAGCCAGCCGACGTCGACGCTGTCGCCGCAGAGCGGGACGAGGATCCGCGCGCCCTTTGCGAGATCCAGGGCGTCCAGGTTGCGGACGAGCAGCGGATTGGGCGCCGCCTGCCGCCATCCCTGCCGCTCCTCCCGCCATTTCTCGCGCCAGAACTCCGCGTCCATTCACGCCTCCGAACCTCGTCGCCGCCAGCGCGGCGTCGTGTTATGTGTCGCTACACAGTTGGCCCAGGGAGCCCACGCCCATGCAGTTCGAAGTTCCTCACAGCCTCGGCAAGTCGGAGGCGCGGCGCCGCATCGAAAACGGCCTCCCCGCGCTCGAGAAGCATATACCGGGCGGAGGAACTGTCGCCTCGACATGGACGGCGGAAGATCGCCTGTCGCTTACGATCTCGGCCATGGGCCAGTCGATCGACGTGGCGATCGAGGTGGAGGACGCGGTCGTGCGCGGAGACATCGACGTGCCGATGATGCTCTCGATGATGTCGGGCGCGATCCGCGACTTCGTCGAGAAGAGCTCCCGGATCATGCTGGAGAAGGGCGGAGAGCCGGCGAAGGCCTGACGCACCCCTCTCCTTTCAGCGCCCGCTCGCGGCGGGCGTTCCGAACATGCGGCCCGCAAGGTCGTCGCGCCACACGAGGGAATGCGCCAGCGCCGCAGCGGCGTGGCCGCCGACGATCGCGAGCAAGACCCACGACAACGGTCCGTGGAGCGCGTCGGCGAGCGCGACCACGAACGGGACCGTCGTTCCGGTCACGGCGAAGATCTCGACGCCGCCGATGGTCCAGCCCTCGCCCTTCGCCCAGACCCGCGCGACCGCGAGCGTCGGAACGATCAGCATCAGCGCGTACATCGTCTTGTGCGCCGCGCCCGCAAGCGCGCCGGCGACGCCGGGCCGAAGGGCCGGCCGACGCCCGGCGTTGCCGAGCGCCCAAAGGATGCGCGCAAGCGCGAAGGCCGGAATGACGAGGCCGACATAGCCGTGCGGCCCGAAGCTCGCGACCGCGTTGAGCCCGGGAGATTCGCCGAAGATCTTGTAGAGCGCCACGATCGAGAACTGCCACAGCACCAGCGCGGCTGTGACCGCATGAAGAGCGCGCGTCGCCCGGCCATAGGCCGCCGGCGTGTCGCGGAACGTCCGTTCAGGCCGCATTGAGGTGCTCGAACAGAATCGAGGCCCCCAGTCCCACCAGCATCAGGCCGCCGGCCAATTCGGCGTAGCGCCCGAAGCGCGCGCCGATGAGACGCCCGGCCAGCATGCCGCCGGTCGACATCAGCGCGGTGGCGAGGCCGATCGAAAGCGCGATCACCACGATGTTGGCCTGCAGGAACGCGAGCGAGACGCCCACCGCCATGGCGTCGAGGCTCGTCCCGACCGCCGTCGCGAGCAGGACGCCGAAGGACTGCGACGGCGCCGAGGGCGCGGCGTCCCCGCTCCGCTTCAACGCGTGGAAGAACATGCGGCCGCCCACCGCGCCCAACAGGGCGAACGCGACCCAATGGTCGACCGCCTGGACATATTGGCTCGCGACGACGCCCGCGCCCCAGCCGATGAGCGGCGTGAGCGCCTCGACCACGCCGAACACCACGCCGGTGCGCGCAGCCTCCGCGAAGCTCGGCCGCCCCATCGCCGCGCCCCGACTGACGGATGCGATCAACGCGTCGACAGACATGCCCACGGCGAGCAGGGCGATCGCGAAAGGCGACATGGGCGCGGCCTCGAAACAGAGTCGGGGAGCGGCCCGCGCCATGGCCCGTCCGCCCGCGGCAAGTATCTCCCGGCGGCCGCCATGTCAAATACTAAGTATTTGTAATAATTATGCAATTCATTCGCAACTGATCGCCCCGGATGCAGTTGCGAATGAGATGCGAAAGCTGCATTGACTGGCCGCTCGGGTCGCCATTCGGGTTGACGTATTTGGGCATGAACGGACCCGCGCCGTTCACCGGCAGCACGGTGATCTCGTCGCCGTTCCAGAGCGAATGAGGCATGTCGGGCAGATAGACGAAGTCGCCAGTCTTCACCCCGGCGCCGCGCGTCTTGTCCATGGTCTCGCCCCTGAAGGCGGAGCTCTTGGAGGGGCGCGGCCTTTGGAGGAGGCGTCCTGTCAGGAGGCTTCGGCGGACGTTCCCGTCACTCCACCGTGACCGATTTCGCGAGGTTGCGCGGCTGGTCGACGTCCGTGCCCATGAACACCGCCGTGTGATAGGCGAGGAGCTGGATCGGAACGGCGTAGAGCAGCGGGCTCACGAAGGCGAAGGCCTTGGGCAGGACGATGGTGGCGAGCGTTTCGCCGGCGTGCGCCGCGCCCTCCTCGTCCGTCAGCAGCACGATCTTGCCGCCGCGCGCGGCGACCTCCTGCATGTTGGAGGCGGTCTTCTCGAACAGCGGATCGAACGGCGCGAGCACGACGACGGGCACGTTCTCGTCGACGAGCGCGATCGGCCCGTGCTTGAGCTCGCCCGCGGCGTAGCCCTCGGCGTGGATGTAGGAGATTTCCTTCAGCTTCAGCGCGCCCTCGAGCGCGATCGGGAAGCTGGTGCCGCGGCCGAGATAAAGCACGTCGTCGGCCTTTGCGAAGACCGGCGCGAGCCGCTCGATCTCGCTTTCGAGGTGGAGCGCCTCGACCATCAGCCGCGGCAGTTCGATCAGCGACGAGACGAGCTTGGCCTCGTCGGTCTCCGACAGCACCTTACGGTCGCGGCCGGCCTTGATGGCGAGGGCCGCGAGCGTCGCGAGCTGGCAGGTGAAGGCCTTGGTGGAGGCCACGCCCACCTCGACGCCCGCGACCGTCGGGAACACGACGTCGGCCTCGCGCGCGATCGTCGAGGTCGGCACGTTGACCACGGCGCCGATCTTCATGCCCTGCGCCTTGCAGTGGCGCAACGTCGCGAGCGTGTCGGCGGTCTCGCCCGACTGCGAAATCAGGATCGCGAGCGAGCCGGGGACGAGCGGCGGCTCGCGGTAGCGGAACTCCGACGCGATATCGATGTCGACCGGCAGGCGCGCGAACTTCTCGAACCAGTAGCGCGCGACGAGGCCGGCGTAATAGGCGGTGCCGCAGGCCGAGATCGCGAGACGGTCGAGCTTCGAGAAGTCGAAGTCCGACCCATGCGGCAGGCGGATGCGCCCGGCCGCCATGTCGATATAGCGGGCGAGCGTATGGCCCACGACCTCCGGCTGCTCGGCGATTTCTTTCGCCATGAAGTGCCGGTAGGAGCCCTTGTCGACGATGACGGAAGCGACCGAGGCGCGCACCGTCTCGCGCTCGGCCTTATCTCCCGCCTCGTCCAGGATCTCGATCGAGGAGCGAGTCAGAACCGCCCAGTCGCCGTCCTCGAGATAGGTCACGGCGTCGGTGAAAGGGGCGAGCGCCACGGCGTCGGAGCCGAGGAAGACCTCGCCCTCGCCATGGCCGATCGCGAGCGGCGAGCCGCGGCGCGCGCCGATGAGGAGGTTCTCCTCGCCCTCGAACAGGAAGGCGAGCGCGAAGGCGCCGCGTAGGCGCTTCAGCGTCGCGGCGACCGCCTCGCGCGGGCTCGCGCCGCCCTTGAGCGCATGGGCTGCGAGATGCGCCACGACCTCGGTGTCGGTCTGGCTTTCGAAAACGGCGCCTTCGGCCTCGAGCTCGGCTCGCAGTTCGCGAAAGTTCTCGATGATACCGTTGTGCACGACCGCGACCGGGCCGGAGGCGTGCGGGTGCGCGTTGGCCTCGGTCGGCGCGCCGTGCGTGGCCCAGCGGGTGTGGCCGATGCCGGCGTGGCCGGCAAGGGGCTCGCCCTTCAGCCGCGCCTCGAGATTGCGGAGCTTGCCCTCGGCGCGGCGGCGCACGATGCGCCCGCCTTCGAGCGTCGCGACGCCGGCGGAGTCATAGCCGCGATATTCGAGCCGCTTCAGCCCGTCGACGAGCTGCGGCGCGGCCGCGTCCTTGGCCAGGATGCCGACAATTCCGCACATGCGTTGGCGCTCTCCGGTTGGTCCCGCTGGAGGCTCATAGCACGGGAAGGCTTAGCGGGAGTTGAAAGGAAAGCTCGACTTCGAGCGCCCCTCTCACCCGCCCTTCTCGGCTTTCAGCCGCGCCTTGAGCTCCGCGCCGCGACCCTCTTTCGTCACCTGCCGCGCGCGGGCGATGGCGAGCGCGCCGTCGGGCACGCTCTCGATGATGACCGAGCCCGTGCCGACATAGGCGCCCTCGCCCACGCTCACCGGCGCGACGAGCGCCGAATGGACGCCCACGAACGCGTCCGCTCCGATCGTGGTCCGGTGCTTGAGAACGCCGTCGTAATTGCAGGTGACGGTGCCGGCCCCGAGATTGGCGCGCGGGCCGACGGTGGCGTCGCCCACATAAGTGAGATGGTTGAGCTTGGCCCCCTCGCCGATCTCGGCGTTCTTGGCCTCGCAGAAATTGCCGATCTTGGAGCCCGCCGCCATCCGCGTGCCCGGCCGCAGCCGCGCGAAGGGGCCGACTGAGACGCCCTCGCCGACATGAGCGCCTTCAAGGTGGCTGAAGGCGTGGATCACCGCGCCGTCCGCCACGCTCACGCCCTCGCCGAAGAAGACGTTCGGCTCGATCAGGACGTCGCGTCCGATCTTGGTGTCATGGCTGAAGAACACGGTCTCTGGCGCGATCAGCGTCGCGCCGTTCTCCATCGCGGCGGCGCGCAGCCGGCGCTGGAACTCGGCCTCGACCACCGAAAGCTGGGCGCGGGTGTTCACCCCCTGCACCTCGGCCTCCGCCGCCTGCTCGATCGCGACCGCGAGCCCGCTCATGACCGCGACCTCCACGACGTCGGTCAGATAGAACTCGCCCTTGGCGTTGCGGTTGCCGATCTTCTCGAGCAGCCCGACCGCGTGGCGGCCGGCGACCGCCATCAGCCCGCCGTTCGAGAGGCGGATGGCGCGTTCTTCCTCGCTGGCGTCCTTCTCCTCGCGAATCGCCACGAGGCTTTCGCCTTCGGAAATCAGCCGGCCGTAGCCGGTCGGATCCTGCGCCTCGAAGCCGAGCACCGCCACCGAGGCGCCGTGCGCGAGCGGCGCGCGCAGACGCTTCAGCGTCTCGGGCCGCACCAGCGGCGTGTCGCCGTAGACGATCAGCACGTCGTCGTAGTCCGATCCGATCGCCTCGCGGCCGCGAGCACGGCGTGCGCGGTCCCAAGCCGCTCGGCCTGCACGAACACCGGCGCGCCGGGCGCGAGCCGCTCTGCCTCCGCCGCGACATCCTCGCGGTTGGGCCCGACGACCACGGCGAGCGAACAGGAGCCGGCCTCGCGCGCGGCGGCCAGGACATGGCCGAGCAGCGTACGGCCCGCCGCGCGGTGCAACACCTTCGGCAGGGCCGAGCGCATGCGCGTGCCCTCGCCCGCGGCGAGCACGACGGTGAGGCAACTGCGGGACGCGGCGGGATCGGACATCGCAGGGGCTCGAACGAGGCGGCGCGGGAAGCCGCGGGGACAGGACAGGGCCGACGAGGCGGCGCGACAGTGGCGCGTCGCGCCTCCGGCCGCAACCGCCATCCGGCTCGACGAAGGAGGGACGGCCGCGCGCGGCCGCCGCGACTCAGCTATCGTCCTCGCAATAGAGGGTTTTTGGAGAGCCGCGTGAACCGCAGTCCTTATGACGAGGAGGTCGAGACCTACAATCTCCAGCCTGCGGCGCCCGCGATCGTCTGGGGCGCGCTGATGGCGGTCGCGCTCGTCGGCGCCGCGGCGACCGTGATGCGTTCCTCCGGACAGGACCGTCAGGAGCGCCTCGTCGCCTCCGACGACCGTTCGTTGCAGAGCGAGGTCGCCAAGCTCTCGACCGAACGCGACGAGCTCGCCGGCCGCCTCGCATCGCTCGAGCGCAGCTTCGGCCAATTCCGGCTCGCCTCGCGCGCGGCCGGCGCGCCGGAGACCACGGGCTCCATCGCCCGGCCGCAGCAGTCCGCGGCGGCGACCACGCCCGGCACCGTTCCTTATGTGGTGGTCGATCCCGCCGACGCCGGCGGTCCGATCGGCGTCCTGATCGGCCACGACGGCACGACCGACGAGATCCGCCGCCGATGGTCGTCGCTTGCTTCGCGCTATCCCCAGCAGCTCGGCAAACTGTCGCCGCGGATCCAGCGCACGGGCGGCGGCACCGGGCTCGTCAGCCTCGTGGCCGGGCCCTTCGCGAGCCGCGCAGACGCCGACCGGGCCTGCACGACCCTTGCGGACGCCGGCCTCGCCTGCGATACCACGGGATATGCGGGCGACCCGATCGGACGGCCCTGACAGGCCTTGCGTCGCACGCCCTCCGTTCGCTGCTCCGGACCTATGATTTTGCCGCATTCGCCGCGACATCGTCCCTGCGCCCTCCTCCGGGACCACGCCGGTTTCGTCCGGCGGCCGCAGGGCTCATGAACCGCAGAGAGTTCGTCTCCGGCGCCGTCGCGGCGACCGCGCTCGCGAGCGGGACGGCGCGCGCCCAGGCGCCGCAGCCTCAGGCTCAGACCCCGCCGCCCCCGCCGCCCGACATCCACGCCGACGGAACGCCGTTCTCGACCGACGCGCTGCTCGAGACCGCGCGCTCGCTCGCCGGCCGCGGCTACGAAGCGCCGAAGGGTTTTCTGCCGAACGGCTTCGCGGAGCTGCCGCAGGACGTCTTCCGCTCGATCCGCATGAAGCCCGAGCGCGCCGTCTGGAACGGCGAGAACCGCGGCTTCGCGCTCGACGTGCTTCCGGGCGGCTTCATCTACCGCTCGCCGGTGCGGATCGCGCAGGTCGAGGACGGCCGCGTGAAGATGCTTCCGGAGTCCCAGGACTGGTTCGACTTCGGCCGCGCGCCCAAGCCTCCGGCCGACCGTCCGTTCCCGCTGTCGGGCTTCACCGGCCGCACGGCGCTCGACCGGCCCGACGAGCTCCGTGACTTCCTGACCTTCCAGGGCGCGACGATCTTCCGCGCCATCGCCCGCGGCCAGATCTTCGGCGCCTCGGCGCGCGGCCTCGCGCTCGACGTCGGCGAAGCGAACGGCGAAGAGTTTCCGCTGTTCCGCACGTTCTGGATCGAGCGCCCGAACGCCGGCGCCAACGCGATCGTCGTCCATGCGTTGCTCGACAGCCGACGCGTCGCCGGCGCCTACCGCTTCACCGTCCGCCCGGGCGAGATCACGGTGGTGGACGTCGAGCTGACGCTGTTCGCCCGCGAACCGCTGAGGCATGTCGGCGTCGGACCCATGACGTCGATGTTCCTGTTCGGCCCGAACGACCGCGTGGGGGTCGACGACGTCCGCGGGCAGGTGCACCGGGCCGACGGCCTGCAGATGTGGACCGGCAACGACGAATGGGTGTGGCGGCCGCTGTCGAACCCGAGCGATCTCCAGATCAGCGTGTTCGGGGACGTCAATCCGAAGGGGTTCGGGCTGCTGCAGCGCCAGCGCGGCTTCCAGCCCTACAACGATCTCGGCCGCCGCTACGATCGCATGCCGAGCGTCTGGATCCAGCCGATCGGCGACTGGGGCGAGGGCCAGTTCCAGTTGCTCGAGATTCCGACCGACACCGACATCAACGAGAACGTGGTGGCCTATTGGCGCCCCAAGCGCGCGATCGAGCCGGGCCAGCCGTTCTCGATGGCCTATCGGATGCACTGGTGCTGGTCGCCGCCAGACCGGGCCGGCGGCGCTTCGGTGGTGAGCACCTCGTCCGGTTCGGCCGGAGACCGCCGTCGTCGCTTCGTGGTCGACTTCGCCGGGGACGCGGTCGCCGACCCGGCCCGCGCGGCGTCGATCCGTCCCAACGTCTCGACCTCGGCCGGCGGGATCCGGGACGTGGTCGGCCTCGCGAATCCGGAGCTCAAGGGCTACCGCGTCGCCTTCACGCTCGATCCGGCCAACGAGGATCTTTGCGAGCTCCGCCTCGTTCTTGAAAGCGACGCCGGCCGCATCGGCGAGACCTGGCTCTACCGGTGGACCGAGTGACCGATCCGACGCCTGTGAACGAGCGCCCCGCAATGCCGCCGGAGACGCCGCTCGCCATGCCGGCGCAGCCGCTGTCGCGCTGGTCGAAGAAGCACGTGCGCCCGCTCGAGGCGCCGAAGCTCTGGAAGACCCCCTGGCTCAGCCGGATCTTCGTGTTTTCCGGGCTCGCCGTCGCGATCGCGCTCGGCGGGCGCGAGATGTACGGCGTCGTCGAGGTCGGCGGCGTCACGGTGCTGGAATGGGCGCTGCTCGGCCTGTTCCTGATCAACTTCTCCTGGATCGCGCTCGCCTTCGCGAGCTCGATCGTGGGCTTCTTCGCGCTTCTCGGCCGCCCCGCGATCGAGACGCCGGCCCCGCCCGAGAGGCTCTCGTCGCGCAACGCGCTCGTGATGCCGATCTACAACGAGCAGCCGAGCCGCGTGTTCGGCGGCATCCAGGCGATCTATGACGAGATCCAGGCGCTCGGCTTCGGCGAGCACTTCGACTGTTTCCTCGTCTCCGACACCACCGATCCGGACGTCTGGATCGCCGAGGAGCGCGCCTTCGTGGCGCTGCGCGAGGCGCTCGGGCCCGACGCGCGGGTCTATTACCGCCACCGCGCCAAAAACCACCGCCGCAAGGCCGGCAACATCGAGGATTTCGTCACCCGCTGGGGCGGCGCCTACGACCACATGGTCATCTTCGACGCCGACAGCCTGATGACCGGCCACGCCGTCGTGGCGCTCGCCGCCGCGATGGAGGCCGACCCGGACGCCGGCATCATCCAGACGCTGCCGCTGATCATCAACCGCAACACGCTGTTCGCCCGCGTGCAGCAGTTCGCGAGCCGCGTCTACGGCCCCGTCATCGCAGCCGGCATCGCGGTCTGGTACGGGCGCGACGGCAACTATTGGGGCCACAACGCCATCATCCGCATGCAGGCCTTCGCGGAAGGCGCGGGCCTGCCGGACCTCAAGGGCCGCCCGCCCTTCGGCGGCCTCATCATGTCCCACGACTTCGTCGAGGCCGCGCTCGTGCGCCGCAAGGGCTGGGCGGTCTACATGCTGCCGCGGATCGAGGGCTCCTACGAAGAAAGCCCCCCGTCGCTGATCGACCTCAGCCAGCGCGACCGCCGCTGGTGCCAGGGCAACCTGCAGCACACGGCGCTGCTTGGAACCAAGGGGCTCTATCCGCTGAGCCGCCAGCATTTCCTCAATGGCATCTTCTCCTATCTCGCCTCGCCGCTGTGGATGTTCATGCTGCTCTGCGGCATCGCGCTCGCGCTGCAGGCCCGCTTCATCCGGCCGGAATATTTCACCGACGAGTTCTCGCTCTTCCCGGCCTGGCCGCGCTTCGACGCCGAACGCGCGCTCGCGCTGTTCGGGATCACCATGGCGATCCTCATCGCGCCGAAGATCTTCGGACTGATCGTCCACATCCTGAACGGCCGCTCGCGGCGCGGCAGCGGGGGCGCGTTCCGGATCCTCGTCTCGGCCTTCCTCGAAATCATCCTGTCGTCGCTGTTCGCGCCGATCATGATGCTGGTGCAGTCCGGCTCGGTGTTCCAGATCCTCGCGGGCAAGGCCACCGGCTGGAACCCGCAGCGGCGCGACGACGGCTCGATCCCGTTCAGCGACATCCGCCGCCGCCACCAGTGGCACACCGCGCTCGGAGCGGTGACGCTCGTCTCGGCGCTCATGATCGCGCCCTCGCTCGCCGGCTGGATGTCGCCGACGATCGCCGGACTCCTGCTCGCGATCCCGCTCTCCTGGCTCTCGGGCCACCTCGCCTCCGGCCTTTTCCTGAAGCGCCTCGGCCTCATGATGATCCCGGAAGAGACCGAACCACCCGCGATCGCGGTCTCGGCGCGCGAGAACGGGCGGCGGCTCGCCGCGCTCGGCGTCGACGAGGGCGACGGCCTGGAGGCGATCGCGCGCGACCCCGACCTCTACCGCGCCCACGAGAAGATGCTGCCGGCCGCCCCGCCTCGTCCGCGCGGCCAGATCGAGCCCGACCGCGTGATGGCCGCGGCCAAGCTCAGCGAGGCCGAGACGCTCGGCGAGGCGATCGGCTGGCTGAGCGCGAAGGAAAAGACCGTCGTGTTCCAGGACCGCGCGCTGCTCGCCATGGCGGTGAAGCTCGGCAAGGCCTGAGCGCGCTCCGACCTCGCGAAGGCTTGCCTGTCGACGCCGATCCCCCGGCCGTTCAGTCGCTGAAGCTCACCCGGCTGAAGTCCGCCACCTTCGGGTCGTCGACGGTCGGCGTCGTCGTCGTCATGAGCCCGGCGTCGCCGCTCGTGTAGGTGCTGTCCTCAGTCGAACACACCATCTTGCCGTCGTAATACAGCTTCAGCGACTTCTTCTCGGCGACGAACTCGATCGTCCTGGCCTTGTCGCCGTGAAATACGCAAAACAGAGGTTCGTCAGTCTCCCGCCGATCGTATCGAGCGAGTATCTGTCGTATCGATTGATGTAGACGGAAAAGATGCCGTTGTTTCCGAGCACCAGGCCGCCATAGCCGGAAATCGCGTCTCCTGAACGTTTCACGCGCAGGATCGGACCGCCTTCATAGTGGTACGGATCCGACACGATCATGGTCGCGACCGACACGTTGGAAAACTTCTTGTTTCTCAACAGCGTCGCCGAATATCCCGTCGGGCTCGACAACGGCCTGTAGGCCCGAGCCCGGACCACCCACTTGGTCCGGATCGTCTTGAAATCTTTCGCTTTGCTGCTTTTGGTGAAGACGTACTTGTACGTATCGGCGACGGCGACGTCGGCCGCGCACGTCACGAAGCAAAGCGCAAGCGCACCCGCCAAAATCTTCATGTCCGCCCCCCGGCTTATTTAGCCGAGAGTGCTCGCGCGGGCGAACCGCGTCAATCTCCGCGTGCGCGAGAGCTCAACCGCAGGGCGTCCGCGCACGGAGCGGCGGACTAAAGCTCCGCCGCGGCCTCGAACGGCAGGAAACCGACCGGATCTCCCTCCCGAACCTCGTCGACGCCTGCGGCGATCACCGCGAGCCCATCGGCGGCGATCAGCGGCGCAAGGCGGGCGGAGCCGCCGCGCCCGAGCTTCTCGACCACCGGCAGGCCGTTCTCGGCCGTTCCCATGAGCTTGGCCGGCGCGAACTCAGTGCGGCCGCCCGGCCCCTTCTGCGAGAAGCCTGCGACCGCCGCAAGCGGCGTGAGCGGACGCGGCGGAAGGCCCGCCAGCCGCTCGAGCGCGACGCGCCCGACCAGGAGCCATGCGACCAGCGCCGCGAAGGGGTTGCCGGGCAGCCCGATCAGCGTCGCGCCTCCGAGACGGCCCGCCACCACGGGTTTTCCCGGCTTGATGGCGACGCTTGCGAGCCGCAGCCGCCCGCCCGCGGCCGTCACGGCGGCGGCCAGATGATCCTCCTCGCCGACCGAGGTCGCGCCGCTCGTCACCAGCGCGTCGCAGCGGCGCGCGGCGTCGGCGACGAGGCGGGCGAGTTCCTCGCGATCGTCGGGCGCGACGCCGAGATCGACGATCTCGAGCGCGGGCTGGGCGCCGAGCAGCGCCGCCAGCATCGGGCGGTTGGCGTCGTGGATCATGCCGGGCGCGAGCGGCCGGCCGGGGCGCACCAGCTCGTCGCCCGTCGACATCAGCCCCACGACGACGCGCCGCCGCACAGCGATTTCGGAGACGCCCGCGGCGGCGAGAATCGCGACATGGCGGGCGTCGAGCCGCACCCCCGCCGGCACGATCACGTCGCCGACGCCGACGTCCTCGCCGCGGCGGCGGATGTTGGCGCCGGCCTCCAGCGGCCCGCGAAGCGCGATGCGGTCGCCGGACGCCTCGACCCGCTCCTGCATCGCGACAGCGACCGCGCCGGGCGGCATCGGCGCGCCGGTCATGATCCGCGCGGCCTCCCCGGGCGCGAGCGGTTCGCGCGCGCCGCGCGAGCCCGCGGCGAAGCGGCCCCTCACCACATGGTCGGGTCCAAGCGAGGCGAGCGCGTAGCCGTCCATCGCCGAATGATCGAAGGGCGGCAGCGGGGTCGGGCTCGTCACGGGCTCGGCCGACACCCGGCCCGCGATCCGGGCGATCGGGAGCGTCTCGACGCCCACCGGTCCGTCCGCAAGACCCGCCGCGAGCCCCTGCGCCTGCTCGACCGTCAGCAGCCCGCGGCCCTTTCGGGGGGCGTCGCAGGGGTCGGCCGCAAGCGCCGGGGGCGCGGCGCTCATGCGGCGGCCTCGTCCTCGTCGATGCGCATCCGCCGTCCCTTGCGGTCGAAAAACGCGCCGTCGTTGATGCGCAACCGGTCGTCGCCGATCTCGGCCTCAACGCGGCGCAATTCGACCCGCGCGAGCGGCTCCTCGATCGGCCCGCCGTCGCGCGAGGTCGCGGTGAAGAACACCGCGCCGTCCCAGCCGCCGGGCGCGGAGGCGAACATCTTCCGCACGTCCTTCCACGTCGCCTCGTCGCCGATCACGTGGAAGAACGTCGAGGCGACCGGCTTGGCGTCGGTCTCGGTGATCTCGACCAGCACGACGAGCGCCGTGAAGCCTTCCGTCTCGGCGAAGGCGGCCTTCAGCCAGTCGTCGAAGTCCAGCATCGGCGGGTTGGCGTCCGCAACGTCCTGATCAGAAATCGACAAGCGGCGTCTCCGGCATGTAGCGGTCGAACGCCACCACGAAGGACTGGCCGCGGGCGGTCTCGAAACGGGCCTCGAAGTCCGCGAGCGCCATCAGGAGCGCGGCGGCGCGGTCGTGGCCCTCCGCGGCGTCCTCGGTCTCCTCGAGCAGACGCTCGTCATGGACGGCGTCGGAGAGCGGCTCCAGCTCGTCGAGAGCTGCGGCGCGGGGTTGGTCGAGCTCCTCCCAGTCGAACTCCGCAGCGGCGGCGCGGCGCTGCGCGCCCCGCGACTCCTCGCGGCTCGAGGACCGGGCGTCCGCCGCCACCAGGGCCGCCAGAAAATTCATGCGCCGATAGGCGCGTCGGCGCTCGGTCTCGAGGCGCAGGATCTCGCGCGCGAACTCCTCGCGGAACCGCGTTTCGGCGGCGCCGGCCTCGCGCGCCGTCATCTCTAGCACGTCGAGCGCTGCAGGACGAAACGTCATGGTTCGGCTCCTTCGCCGCCTGTCACGTCGCGGCGACGGAACAGGTCGATGCGGTGGCGGTTCATCCGCCGGTCGTCGCCGCGGCGGATCGTGACGCCGTGGCGGTCGAGAAATTCGAGGATCTGGATCGCGACCTTCCGCCCGTTTTCGAGCCTGTCGCGAAACCGCGCCGCCGTCACCACCTCGTCCTCGCGCGCGACGTCTGCGGCGATGTCGACGAGTTCGGCGATGGTCTCGCGCAGGAAGAAGTGGTCGTGCGCGACCTCGTCGACCTGGCCGAGCCGACCGACGAGCTTGAGCGTGCGCCGCACCTCCGCCTCCTCGGCGCCGATCTCGCCGGCGATGTCGCGGACCCGCGGCGGCCGGAACCGCGCCTCGCCGCCAAGCAGCGGCGCAGCCTCCTCCCAGAGCGCCTCGTCGGCGGGGGCGAGGCGCACGGCATGGCCGGGGAGGCGGATCCACGCCCCCTCCGCCGCCACCGCGCCCTGACGCTGAAGCGTCGCGACGGCGGCGAGGAAAGACGGGGCCGGCAGCCTCGGCTCGACCGACAGTCGCAGCCGCTCAGCGCCGACGCCCTGAAGGTCCGGGTGCTCGGCGTGATAGCGGGCGAGCGCCTCGTCGACGCTCGCCGAAAAGGCCGCGAAATCGCGGGCTGAGAGCGCCACGCCCTTCGATCCGAGACGCACAAGGCCTGCGTCTCTTATAATCTTTTCAGATTGTTGCGGGCCGATGTTGCGGTCCCGCATGAAGCCGTCGACGTCGACCGCGTGAGGCGGCGCGGCGAGCAGAGCGCCGAGCGCCTCGGCGTGATCTTCATGCGAGAGCGCGGCGAGCTGGGCGCGGCGCTCGGGCGAGCGTCGCCGGCGCTCGGGCGCGCGCAGGTCGAGGATCCGCCCGCCCGCCACGGTGCGCGCGCCGCTGGTGTCGCGGGCGACGAACCGGTCGAGCGCCACCGCGGCGATCGGATGGTCGAGCACGAGCTGGACCCGCGCGGTCTCGCCGGGCCGGATCGCCTCGCCCTCGAGCGGCACGAGCCGGGCCGCGACGTCGGCCGCGCCATGGTGCAGGCGCAGCGGCGTCCACGGACCGAACGGCTTCGGCTCGCCCGCCAGCACCGTCATCTCGACGTCGATGCGCGCCGTCGGCCGGTGCAGCTCCGGCGCGCCCACCACGTCGCCGCGGCGGATCGCCTCCTTGGAGACGCGGGGCCCGACGAGATTGAGGGCGCAGCGCTCGCCGGGGCGCCCCTCCTCGGCAGGCCGGTTCTGGGCGTGGATGGCGCGCACCCGCGCCTCGACGCCGGTCGAGAGAGACGATGACAGGATCGCCGACCCTGACGACGCCGTCGCGCACCGAGCCGGTCACCACCGTGCCGGCGCCCGACAGCGTGAAGCAGCGATCGACCGACAGCCGAAACCGCCCGTCGGCGGCCGGTCGCGCGACTTCCGAGGCGAGACCGTCGAGCCGCGCCTGCAGCGCCTCGAGCCCCTCCCCGGTCACCACCGAAACCGGCACGACCTCGACCCCCTCGAAGGAGGAGCCGTCGAGCAGCGCCTCGATTTCGGCCACCGCCTCGCCGCGGCGCCCCTCGTCGGCGAGATCGCATTTGGTGAGCGCCACGAGCCCCCGCCGCACGCCGAGCAGGTCGACGATCGCGAGATGTTCGCGCGTCTGCGGCATCGGCCCGTCGTCGGCCGCGATCACGATCAAGGCGAGATCGATCCCGCTCGCGCCCGCCAGCATGTTGCGGACGAACTTCTCATGGCCCGGCACGTCCACGAAGCCGAGCACCGAGCCGTCGTCCCGCGGCAGATAGGCGAAACCGAGGTCGATCGAGACGCCCCTCGCCTTCTCCTCCTTCAGCCGGTCGGGATCCACGCCGGTCAACGCGCGCACGAGCGCGGACTTGCCGTGGTCGACATGTCCCGCCGTGCCGATGATCACGCCGCGCCCTCCTGGATCGGCGGCTGGGCCGCCACGGCTTCGGCGGCCGAGATGTCCTCGGGCCCAAGCGCGGCGCGGACGGCGGCGACGAAGGACGCGGCGAGCGGACTGCCGCCCTGTCCTGCGCGGATGAGCCAGATCAGCGCCGCGCGGTCGTCCTTCTCGACGCCCGAACCAAGATGGAGCGAGGCGCCGAGCATCGCCTGTCCGTCGGCGTCGCCGCGGCGGGCGGCCTCGTACCACCACCGCGCCGCTTCTTCCGGATCGCGCTCCATGCCGAGCGCATTGTGGGCGATGAGCCCGAGCCGGGTCATCGAGGAGGCCACTCCCTGCTCGGCGGCCGCCAACGCCCAGCGCCGCGCGCCCTGCGGGTCGGGCTCGTCGCCCTGCCCTTCGAGCAGCATCCAGCTCAGCATGTCCTGCGCGGCGGCGTCGCCTTGTTCGGCGGCCGCCTCGAACAGTTCGAGCGCGGCGGCGTCGTCCTGCTCGACGCCGCCCTCGCCCTTGAAATGCAGCGTCGCGAGATTGCGCTGCGCGACCGAGTCGCCGGCCTCCGCGCCGCGCGCGAACAGCTTCGCGGCCTTGGCGAGATCCCGGCTGACGCCGAGCCCCTCGACGTAGCAGGCGCCGAGATTGCTGAGCGCGCGGGCGGCCATCCCTGGGCCGCGAGCGGGCCCCAGACGCCGACGGCGATGTCGTAGTCGCCGCGCTCGGCGGCCTCGTAGGCCATCTCCATCAGCGCCGCGACGTCCTGCTCCTCCTCGGTCCGCCGCTCCGCCTCGCGGTCGCGCGGAACGAGCAGGCTTGAGCCGAGCAGCTTCTGGAACCAGGTCATGGCCGTCCCTCCGCGCCCGCGGCGAGTCCGAGCTCGAACAGGCTGCGGCCGAATTCGGCCTCGTCGTCGAGCCCGCGCAGGTCCAGCAGCAGCCTGTCGTCGGCGATGCGGCCGATGATGGGGGTCGCAAGCGCGCGCATGGCGGCCGAGAGACGCGTCAGCGCTCCCCCGCCGCCGGAGAGCGCCTCGATCGCAAGGCCCGCGCTTGGAATGGAGGCGAGCGGCAGCGCGCCGGAGCCGATCTGGCTTTCGAGATCGACGGTCGCGACAGAGAACTGCGATCCGATCGCGCCCTCGAGGCTCGGCCGGAAGCGCTCGGCGAGCCGCTTCAGCTTCTCGGCCGGACGGGTGAGCAACGCGAGCGTCGGCAGCCGCTCGGCGAGGCGGTCCGGATCGCGATAGAGCCGCAGCGTCGCTTCGAGGCCGGCGAGCCGAAGCTTGTCGAGCCTCAGGGCCCGCTTCAGGTGGTTCTTGGCGAGCCGCCGCACGAGATCGCGGCGTCCCACCACGACGCCGGCCTGCGGGCCGCCCAGCAGCTTGTCGCCCGAGAAGGTGACGAGGTCGGCCCCGTCCGCGACCGCTTCCTGCACCGTGCGCTCGCGCTGGAGGCCCCATGTCGTCAGGTCGACCAGCACGCCCGAGCCGAGATCGTCCACCAGCGGAACGCCGCGCTCGCGGGCGACGGGGGCGAGCTCGCGGGCCGTCACCTCCTTGGTGAAGCCCTCGATCCGGTAGTTCGACGGATGCACCTTCATCAGAAGCGCGGTCGCGGGCCCGATGGCGTCGGCGTAATCGGCGAGATGGGTGCGGTTGGTGGTGCCGACCTCGACGAGCCGCGCGCCGGCGCGGCTCATGATCGAGGGCATGCGGAACGCGCCGCCGATCTCGATCAGCTCGCCGCGCGACACGATGGTCTCGCGCCCGTCCGACAGCGAATTGAGCGTCAGCAGCACGGCCGCCGCGTTGTTGTTGACCGCGACCGCGTCCTCCGCGCCGGTGAGCTCGCGCAGGAGGCCGCGGACATGATCGTCGCGCTCGCCGCGGGCGCCGCCCGAGAGGTTGAACTCGAGCGCGGTCGGGCTGCGCATGGCCGCCACCACGGCCGCGATCGCCTCCTCGGCGAGGAGCGCGCGGCCGAGATTGGTGTGCAGCACAGTGCCGGTGAGGTTCAGCACCCGGCGCTGGCTCGGCCGCTCGTCGGCCTCGAGCCGAAGCGAGGCGGCGGCGGCGATCCGCTCGGGCGAGACGTCGAGCTCGACGCCGGAGAGCCAGGCGGGCCTCAGCTCCGACAGCGCCGCGCGGACGGCCGCGACGGTCGCGGTCCGGCCATGGCGTTCGGAGGCGATCTGCGCCGCCTCCGCGGCCAGAACGCGGTCGACGGAGGGCAGCGGCGCACGGGCGTTGGCCGGAGCGAGGCTCGACTGGTCACTCATCTCGGCTTGCGGTCGCTCGTCGGGACGTTGAGGGCGGGCCGAACCGCCCGCCCGCTCATCAATAGCCCAGAAGATAGGGATTGAAAGCCGCGCGCGCCCAGCCCTCCTCGCGCAGCTTCAGGTCGAGCCCGAGGGTGGCGACGTCGTCGGCGACCGGATCGACGTCCGGCACGACATGCTGGTGCATGATCTTCACGTAGGTCTTGCAGCTGTCGCAGGTCTCGGCGCGCACGGGCGCGCGGGCCTCGGCCTGCTCCTTGGCGCGAAGGCCGCGCGTGGCCTTGGGCTCGGCCCCATCCTCCTCGGGCGCGAGCTCGCGATAGGCGATGCCCGCGGTCGAGTCGCAGGCGACGCACTTGACCCGGACATGGTTCCACAACGTCGCGCAGAGCGCGCAGGAGACGAAGCGCGCGCCGTGGGCGGCGGTCCAGCCGACCACGAGGCTCGCGACCGGCGGCCCGCCGCAGGCCGGACACGCGCCCGTGCCGACCGGCGACAGCCTCTCGGCGTCGAGACCGGCGGCGACGCGGGCGAAATGCACCTGAAGCGCCGCCGCGGCGAAGACGTGGGAGGCGAGCGTCTCGACGCCCGGCGCGCCTTCGAGCGCCTGGACGAGCGCCGTGCGGCGGGCCTCGGCATCGTTTGCGAGCTTGGCGCGCGCGGCCGCCGCGGGCTCCGGCATGTTCACCGCCACCGCCTTGTCGAGCAGCCGCTCAAGCGTCGTGAGCGCCGCCCCGTCGGGTTCGAAACGGGCGCGGTCGAGCGGCGGCATGGAGAAATCGAGCGCGCGCTCCATCGCCTCGGTCGAGGGCGGGCGCGGCGCGGGCAGGCTCGGCTGGATGTCGTGCTGGATCTGGCTGAGCTCGGCGAGGAACGTCAGGTAGTCGGCGAGCGGATGATCTTCGGCGAGGTCGCGAAACCGCGCGGCGCGGGCCGCGAACATGGTCTCGGGCGCCGGAAGCACCGCGAAGGGCGGCTTCGGGTGACGCCGATGACGTTGGGGGACGGCTCGAGGACGCTCGGTCCGGCCATGCTTACGCTCCGTTCGGAAATAACCGGCGCCGCCCTTGTCCCGGACTTGATCCGGGACCCAGAAACGTCGTCCGTTCCGGACGACGCGGGTCGGCCGGCGACTTCTTGAACTATGTCGTGGATACGGGTCCCGGCTCAAGGCCGGGACAAGAGGTCGGCGGCGGGATCCGACCGTGAGGCCCGATCCCGCCGCAGCCCGATCAGCTCACTCGCCGGCTTCCTTGCCGCCGCGGGCTTCGCGGCGCAGCCATTTGCGGTGATGCCGCCAGGCCCAGCCGCCGGTGACCCGGCCCTGCGTCATGCTCGACACCGTGCCGCGCACCCAGATGCCGGCATAGACGTGCACGACGATCAGCAGGATGGCGAAGAACGCCATCACCGCATGGACGAGCGCCGCCAGCCGGTTGGTGTCGATCGACACGTACCCGCCGAAATACTGGTCCCAGATGATGAGCCCCGAGCAGAACAGCACGAGGATCATCAGCGACTGGCCCCAGAACACGCCCTTCTGGCCGGCGTTGTATTTCTCGAGCTCGGGCAGCTTCTCCTCGTCGCCCTTCACCACGTCGCCGATCTTGGAGATCCACTTCGTGTCGTCCTGGTTCCAGAGGTTGGCCCTCCAGAACTGCAGGAACATGCCGAAGAACGAAATGACGAGCAGCACGCCGAGCCAGGGGTGGATGACGCGCGTGAGCGCGCCTCCGCCGAAGAGCCCGGTGAGGAAGAACAGGCTCGGATGGAACAGCGCGAGACCGCTCAGGGCGAGCGCCACGAAGGTGAGCGCCGTGATCCAGTGGTTGACCCGCGCGAAGGCCGAGTAGCGGTGGACGTAGGTCCGCTCCCGGGCCGCCGGAGCGCGGTGTTCGATGTCGATCGCCATCAGACCCGCGCCTCCGGACCGTCTCCGCCAGAGGTCTTCGCCCTGGTCGCCTCGATCAGCTCGGCCGCGTTCTCCTCGTCATGCTCGGAGACGCGGTTCGCCCCGACCACCGTGTGGTGGACGAAGGCGCCGATCGCCGCGAAGGCGAGAGCGCCGAGCGCCAGCACCTTGCCCGTGCCCTTCCACGCCGCGACCAGCGGGCTGATCTTCGGCTCATGCGGCAGGCCGGCGTAGATCTCCGGCTTGTCGTTGTGGTGGAGCACGTACATCACGTGAGTGCCGCCCACGCCCGCCGGATCGTAGAGGCCGGCGTTGGCGTAGCCGCGCGACTTCAGGTCCACGATGCGCTTCTCGGCCTGGGCCTTCATCGCGTCCTTGGTCCCGAACATGATCGCGGTGGTGGGACACGCCTTGGCGCATGCCGGCCCCTGGCCGACCGCGACGCGGTCGGAGCAGAGCGAGCACTTGTAGGCCTTGTGGTCCACCTTCGAGATGCGGGGAATGTTGAAGGGGCAGCCCTTCAGACAGTAGCCGCAGCCGATGCAGTTCTCGTGGATGAAGTCCACGATGCCGTTGGTGTACTGCACGATCGCGCCCGGGGCCGGACACGCCTTGAGGCAGCCCGGGTCGGAACAGTGCATGCAGCCGTCCTTGCGGATCAGCCACTCCATGTTCCCCGTGTCCGGGTTGTCCCATTCGGCGAAGCGCATCAGCGTCCACGAATGGGGGGTGAGGTCATGCGGGTTGTCGTAGACGCCCGTATTGACCCCGACCTCCTCGCGGAGGTCGTTCCATTCGAGGCACGCCGCCTGGCAGGCCTTGCAGCCGATGCACTTCGAGACGTCGATGAGCTTCGCCACCTCGATCTGGGCCCCGCCGGCGACGGCGGGGACGTCGGTCGAGGCCGAGCGGCGCAGCAGGTTGAGGGATTGGTTCGCCATATCTCTCGCCCTCCCTTACGCGATCGGACCCGAGGCCACGGCCTCGATGTTGACCAGGAACGCCTTGTATTCCGGCGTCTCGATGTTCGCGTCGCCCACGAAGGGGGTCAGCGAGTTCGGGTTGTGGCCCTTCTTCGCCGCGCCCATGAAGCCCCAATGCTGCGGGATGCCGACGATGTGCGTCGGCTTGCCGTCGACCATCATGGGCTTGATGCGCTTGGTGACCACGGCCTTGGCCTTGATCGAACCGCGGTTCGACCAGACCCGGACCCAGCCGCCCTTCGTGATGCCCTTCTCCTTCGCGAGCTCTTCGGAGATCTCGACGAAGAATTCAGGCTGCAGCGCCGCGTTGACCCGATTGTGCTTCGTCCACTGGTGGAAGTGCTCGGTCAGGCGGTAGCTGGTGGCCACGTAGGGGTACTTGTCCGACGAGCCGAGCGCCGCGAAGTCCGCCTTGAAGATGCGCGCGGCGGGATTGCCGCGGATCTTCGGGGCGACGGCGTTCGCGACCGGCGACTCGAAGGGCTCGTAGTGGGCCGGGAACGGTCCGTCCCGCATCATCTTGCGGGAGAAGAACCGCGCCACCCCTTCCGGGTTCATGATGAAGGGGCCGACGTTCTGCTCCGGCTTGAAGGCCGCGCCGTAGTCCGGCACGTCGATCCCGCCCCACTTCTCGCCCGTCCAGTAGACGAGCTTTCTCGTGTCGTCCCACGGCTTGCCCGCAGGGTCGGCCGAGGCGCGGTTGTAGAGGATGCGCCGGTTGGCCGGCCACGCCCAGGCCCATTTGGGCGCAAGTCCTGCGTCCTCCGGGTCGGTGTTGTCGCGACGGGCCATGTTGTTGCCGGACTCCGTCCAGCAGCCGGCGTAGATCCAGCAGAAGGACGTGGTGGAGCCGTCGTCGCGAAGCTGCGCGAAGCCGTCGAGCTGCTTGCCCTTCGCCACGATGACCTTGGTCGCGTCCTTGGGATCGAACACGTCGCCGAGCGCCGACCCGTTCATCTCCTTGGCGAGCTCCATGGGAGACGGCTCGCCGGGATCCGCGTAGGGCCAGTTCAGCTTGGTGATCGGATCGGGGAACGCGCCCCCTTCCGCCTCGTAGAGCTTCTTCAGGCGCAGATGGATCTGCGCCATGATCCACGTGTCGTGCTTGGACTCGTAGATCGGCTCCTGGCCCGGATAGTGCCACTGCAGCCAGCGGCCCGAGTTCACGAGCGAGCCCTCGTCCTCGGCGAAACAGCTCGTGGGGAGCTGGAACACCTCGGTCTTGATGTCGGCGCTCTTCACGTCGTTGTACTCGCCGTGATTCTCCCAGAAGCGGGAGGTCTCGGTCTCGAGCGGATCCATCGTGACGAGGAACTTGAGGTTCGACAGGCCCTTGGTGAGCTTGCCCCGGTCGGGGAAGGTCATCAGCGGGTTGAACCCCTGGCAGAAGTAGCCGGTCATCTTGCCCTGCGCCATCAGGTCGAAGGCGCGCAGGACGTCGTAGGTGACGTCGAGCTTGGGCAGGTAGTCATAGGCCCAGTTGTTCTCGGCCGTCGCGCTCGCGCCCCACATGGACTTGGCGAACGACACGTAGAAACTTCTTGTAGTTCTGCCAGAAGCTCATCTGGCCCGGCTGCAACGGCTTGAAGCCGCGCGTCGACATGTAGGCGTTGAAGTCCGGCTCCTTCTCCGTCGGCATCGTGAGATAGCCGGGGATCAGGTTGGACATCAGGCCGAGGTCGGTCAGGCCCTGGATGTTCGAGTGGCCGCGGAGCGCATTCATGCCGCCGCCGCGCACGCCGATGTTGCCCAGCAGCAGCTGAATCATCGCCATGCAGCGGATGTTCTGCGAGCCCTTCGAATGCTGGGTCCAGCCGAGCGCGTACATCGACGTCATGGTCTTGGTCGGCGTCGAGCACGTTGCGATCATCTCGGCGACCTTCAGGAACTTGTCCTTGGGCGAGCCGCAGATCTTCTCGACCAGCTCCGGCGTGTAGATCGCGAAGTGCTTCTTCATCAGCTGGAAGACGCAGTTCGGATCCTGCAGCGTCGGATCAGTCTTGGCGAAGCCGTCCTCGCCCATCTGGTAGTCCCAGGTGGAGGTGTCGTAGCCGCGCTTGGCCTCGTCGTAGCCGGTGAACAAGCCGTCGGCGTAGCCGAAGCCCGGATTCACCAGATAGGCGACGTTGGTGTAGTTCTTGACGTACTCATGCTGGATTTTATCGTTTTCCAGCAAGTACTTGATGACGCCGCCGAGGAACGCGATGTCGGTTCCGGGACGGATCGGGCAATAGTAGTCGGCGACCGAGGCCGTGCGCGTGTAGCGCGGATCGACCACGATGAGCTTCGCGCCGCGGTTCTCCTTGGCCTTGACGACCCATTTGAACCCGCAAGGGTGAGCTTCAGCAGCGTTGCCACCCATGACGACGACGAGATCCGTCGAGGCGATGTCGCCCCAGGAGTTCGTCATGGCGCCGCGACCGAATGTTGGGGCGAGACTCGCCACCGTCGGTCCGTGTCAGACGCGCGCCTGGTTGTCGAACACCACCATGCCGGCCGAACGCACGACCTTGTAGGTCAGCACGGCCGTCTCGTTGGTCGTCGCGGACGCGGCGAGGAAGCCCGTGGTCGCCCAGCGGTTGACCGTCACGCCGTCCTTGGACTTCGCCACGAAGTTCGCGTCGCGGTCGTCCTTCATCAGGCGCGCGATGCGGTCGAGCGCCACGTCCCAGGAGACCCGCTCGAACTTGTCCGAGCCCGGCTTGCGGTGCATCGGGTACTTCAGGCGAGTGTCGGACCGCACGAAGTCGAGCAGGGCCGCGCCCTTGGGGCAGAGCGTCCCGCGCGTTCACCGGATGGTCCGGATCGCCCTCGATGTGCATGACGGTCTTGGGCAGGTTCGCCGAACCGTCGCCCGTGGAATACATCAGGACGCCACAGGCCACCGAGCAGTACGGGCAGGTGTTCCGGGTCTCCGTCGTCTTCGCGAGCTTGAACGGCCGCACAGTCTGGGCGAGAGCCTGTTCTGCGCCGCCGAAGCCCATCGCTCCGAGCGTCGTCCCGGCGACGCCCGCGCCCGCAGCCCGAAGGAACTGCCGCCGCGAAAGTTCGCCGATCATAGGGGAAGCATCCTCCCTCTCTAAAGCCGCCGTCCCCCATCGGAAACGGCCGATCCCTCGCCGGCCCTCGGCCGACGTATCGCTTCCGATTTAGAGTTCGAACCGTTCGAATGTCAAACGCCTCTAATCTGTTTTGCGACGCAAAAACCGTGATTTGAGAGTGATTTAAGGAGTTCTCTATTGGTTGATCGCAAAACTGTGGTTACGGCTGAAGCCCTTGGTGGCGCCGTCGCGCGCGCGCTCGACCTCCGGGGGCTCCATTGCCCCCTGCCCGTCCTCAAGATTCGCAAGGCGTTGGCGGGACTTGGTCCAGGCTTGGAACTGGTCGCCGTGACCGACGATCCGCTCGCCGCCGTCGACGTTCCAAACTTCGTGCGCGAGAGCGGCGACGCGCTTGTCGACGTCCGGCGCGAAGGCGCGGCGCGTGTGTTTCGCATCCGCAAGCGCGAATCGAGCGCGTGACGCCGCAGTGCGGCGCGCCTTAGCCTTGAGCGCACGCGGTGGCGTCATCGGGGGAACAAGACGTGGCCGACGCCGCGCCGGGTCTGCGCGCCTACGTAGAATTCCCTATTGCCGCGCAGCGTCGCGACGTCGACCATGGCTTACCTCCCGCTCGTCGAGACCCCCGCCATGCGCCGCGCTTTGTCACGCTCCTCGTGGGTCGCCGGCTCGGCCGCGGCCCTTCTTTTGGCTCCCGCCGTCCAGGCGGAGATTTCGGACCAGCCGCTCTTCGCCTGCTACGCGCCGACGGGGCCGCAGTCCGGGCGGGTGCGGCTCGTGCCCGCGGACGGCGTGTCGGGGTGCGGCCCCGAGGAGACCCGCGCGGAGCTCGCGGCGGGGGGACTGACCTGACGCGGCGACTGGACGGCGGGCGTGTCCTATGGGGCGAACGACGCCGTCGCTTACAAGGGCTCGAGCTACATCGCGCTGAAGAAGACCAAGGCGAAGCCGACCGACCAGACGGCCTGGGGCCGGCTTGCGGCGAAGGGCGGCGACGGCAAGGACGGCAAGAAGGGCCCGGCGGGCGAGGCGGGACCGCAGGGCGAAACCGGCCCCGCGGGCCCGGCCGGCCCGCAAGGAGCCGCAGGCCCCCAGGAGCCGCAGGCCCCCAGGGCGAGACCGGCGCAGCCGGGCCTCAAGGGCCCGCGGGCCCTCAGGGGAACGCCGGACCGGCCGGGCCAGCCGGACCCGCGGGTCCGCAAGGGCCGGTGGGCCCGACCGGCCCGCGCAGCGCCGGCGCATTCGTCTCGCAGAGCTCGACCGCGCTGTCTGCCCTGAACCTTGGATCCACGTTCACCGCGCCGCGGACCGCCCAATGCCTCCGTCAATCTCAGGCTGGAGATCGACGCCTACGACCTGCCGAGCAGCCCGCGCTCCGGCCGCTCGCTCACCACCTATTATTTGACGATGACCCGCAACGGCGTGTGGGAGACGGACGCCTACGCCACGTCGTTTTCCGACCTACATCTATGGCGACGCGACGCTTCCTCCCTCGACCGCGCCGTTCACCTGGCCGCAGCCGGCCTCGAACCGGAGCGCCACGTTCAGCGTGAACGCCGGCGACCAAGTCCTGCTCGGCGTCGCGTTCAACGAATCGAGATTGTGGACGAACGCGAAGCACTACGTCTCTTACAGCTACGACTGCTTCTGAGCGCGCGGGCGCGTCGAGCGCCGAAGCGGGCGACCGCGATATGCGGTCAACCGCGTTGCGACGGATCGCCCGATCTTCGCCAAGAAGGCTCGCGCGAAGCCGCGCGCGATGCTACAGGAGCCGCGCCCGCCGCTGCGGGAGGGCGCGTAGCTCAGCTGGTTAGAGCAACTGACTTTTAATCAGTAGGTCCTGGGTTCGAGTCCCAGCGCGCTCACCACCGCCTGTCTTTGTCGGCAGGCGGCGCAGTCTTCGTCCGGCATCCTCGAAGCAGATCAGGCTCACCGCTGCGGCGGGTCGATCACCGGCTGTTCCGGCGGGACCGGCTCATCGATCGACGGATCGACGCCGGGGTCGGGATTCGGCACGACATCGGGATCCTGCACCGGAACGCCGTCCGGCCCGGGCGGGGGCATGCCCGGCCCTCCAGGCGGCGGGATGTCGGGCCCGGGACCGGACGGGTTCGGGACGTTGGGGCCCCCGGTCACCTGCGGCCACCCATCGCCACCTTGCGGTTCTCGCCGAGATCGGGGCGCTCCTCCGACAAGCGCGCCTTCGCGATCTCGAACGCCACCGCCACGGGATTGCTCTTGCCGTCCCAGAACTCCCCGGCATGCGGATCGACGACCAGCAGGCGCACGTTCGCGTCCTCCGGGCCGCCGGGAAACCAGACCTTGGCCATCTCGTTGAAGCGGGCCTTGATGGCGGCGCGGTCGTTCGAGACGCGCGCCCTCCCCGAGATCGAGACGTAGTCCTGGCCCTTCGGGCTCGCGAAGGCGAGGCACACCTCCGGATCGGCCGCGATCTCCTCGTCCTTGTGGTGGCGGACGTCGGTGAGGAACGAGATCTCGCCCGTCGCCCGGTCAAGTTTGGCGTGCATCGGGCGCGCCCGCAGGCTTGCGCCGGATTTCGACGTCAGCATGCAGACGGCGATTTCCTCGACGAGGTCGTGCAGGCGGTCGATGTCGGACGTGCTGGACATGGAAGGTCTCCCAAAGAGGCTTTGGAAGACCAACAAAGCGCGGCGGCGGAGGTTCCCGCCGCCCTCGCTCACTGCTCCCGGAAGCTGCGCCGGAACGAGTGGATGACAGGCTCGAGGAAATACTCCATCGCGACCCGCTTCCTCGCCTCGACATAGGCCTCGACCGGCGAGCCGGGCTTCATGTCCTCGACCTTGGCGTAGGCCGCGAACGCCGATCGGTCGACCGCGACCTTGGCGAGATAGTAGGTCTCGTGGGTCTGCTCGTCCTTCAGCGCGTCGGCCGCGACGTGGGATGACGCGGCCCGGGATCATCGGCATGTCGCGCATCGGGAAGGTGGTGAAGGACACCCGCGCCATCTGTCCGGTTTCGATGTTGCGGATGTCCTGCGGCGAAACCCGCCCCTCGATGATGAGGTCGCCCTCGGTCGGCACGATCTGCATCAGGTCAGTGCCGGGCCGCACGACGCCGCCGACCGTCTTGGCCTGGCTGTTGATGACGTAGCCGGTCGCAGGCGCGATCACCTGCGTGCGCGTAAGGATGTCGGCGCTCGCGGAGAGCTTGGCGGCCATGCCGGCGATCTCAGAACGGGCCTTGGCGAGCTCGGTCGAGGCGTCGTTGAGGAAGGTGGTCTCGGCGTTTTCGAGGCTGATGCGCTTCTCGACCTTCTCGATCTCCGCGGTGCGGATCTGGGCGTTGAGCGACGCGATCTCGGTGTCGAGCTCGGAGCGACGGCGCTGCAGCTCCAGCATCTGGGGCTTTCGCGCCAGCCCCTTCTCCATGAGGCTGTTGATGTCCTCGAGCTGGATGTCGATCAGGCGCTTCTGGTCGGACGAGCCGGCGATCTTGCCCTTCGAGCCCTCGATCTGCGCGGTGAGCTTGTCGATCTGGGCGCGCAGCAGATCCTGCTTCTCCTTCAGCCCCCGCACGCTTGAGACGAACAGCGCCTGCTGGCCCTTCACGAAATCCGGGAACGTCGGGTCGCCCTCGGCGTCGGTGATCGACTGCGCGAAATCGACCTCCTTGGCGTTCGTGATCTGGGCGAAGAGACGCGCGGCCTCTGCCTCGCGGCGCGACATGGTGTTGCGCACCTGCCCGACCGCGGCGAGCGCCTGCGCGCGCTCGAGCGTGATCAGCGGCTGGCCCTTCTGAACGAGGTCGCCGTCGCGGGCGAGGATTTCGCTCACGATGCCGCCCTCGAGATGCTGGACCGACTTGCGGCTCGCCTCGGGGCCGACCGCGCCCTTGACCACCGCGCCGGCCGAGAGAGGAGCGGTCGAGGCCCAGACCGCAAAGCCCCCCATGAAGCCGAAGATCACCACGCCGCCCGCGAGCGCGACCCCGCGCAGGCGCGTGGCGAGCCGCGCGGGCCGCGGACGCATGTCCGGCAGCGCCTCGAAATCGGTTCCGTCGTCAGGGCCTGAGAGCCGTCCGGTCATCGCGAGCCTCCCGGGATGGAGCGGACGTTTTCGGACGGCGCCGGCGCCACGAGCTCGCGCAGCACCTCGGTCGCGGGCCCGAGCTTCTTGAGCTGGCCGTTCTGCATCACCGCCACCTTCGAGGCGAGATGGGCGAGCGCTGGCTTGTGCGTCACCATGATCACCGTCACGCCGCGCTCCTTCAGCGTCGAGATGCAGTTGACGAGCGCCCGCTCGCCCTCGCCGTCGAGGCTGGCGTTGGGCTCGTCCAGCACCACGAGGCGGGTCTCGCCGTAGACGGCGCGCGCAAGCGCGATGCGCTGGCGCTGGCCGCCGGAGAGCATCCCGCCGCCATTGGCGAGCAGCGTGTCGTAGCCCTGCGGCAGGCCGAGGATCAGCTCGTGGCAGCCCGCGAGCTTGGCGGCCTCGACCACGGCCTCGTCGTCAGGCTCGTCGAAGCGGGCGATGACGTCGCGCACGCGCCCGGTGAACAGCTCTGTGCCCTGCGCGAGATAGCCGACATATTTGCGCCGCTGGTCGTCGCGCCACAGCATGACGTCGCCGCCGTCGAGCCTGACCTTGCCGCGATGGGGCGCGCGCGATCCCACGATCGCGCGGCAGAGCGTCGACTTGCCCGAGCCCGACGGGCCGATGAAGGCCACGCTGTCGCCCGGCGCGATCTGCATCGAGACGTTGTTGATGATCGCCTTGTCGCCGCCCGGCGCGACCACCGTGACGTTCTCGATGGTGAGGCGCCCCTCGGGCTTCGGCAGCGCGATCGGATCCTCGACGCTCGCTCCGGCGGCGTTGAGCAGCGCCTCGATGCGCTTCCAGGCGAGGCGGCACTGCTGGAAGCCGCGCCAGGCCGCGATCGACTGGTCGAGCGGCGCGAGCGCGCGCGACAGCAGGATGGACGACGCGATCATGCCGCCCGGCGTGATGTGGCCGCCGAGCGAAAGCCAGGCGCCGAGCGCGAGCGTCATGATCTGCGCGACGACGCGCAGGAACTTGCCGGAGCCGATCGTGGCCGAGCTGCGGTTGGTGGCCTCGGCGAGCAGCGCCATCGAAAGCGCGTTGGCGCGACCCGCCTTTTCGGCGAGCGGCTTGGCCAGACCCATGGCCGCCACGGTGTCGACGTTGCGCGCGGCTTCCGCCAGAACGCGCTGCGCCTCCTGATGGCCCTGCTGGACCTTCTCGGCCGCGGGCTTGGTCAGGCGGTCGTTGACGAGCGCCAGGATCACGATGAGGAGCGCGAAGACCGCGCCCAGCAGACCGAGATAGGGTGGATCAGCGTGCAGCCGAGCAGGAACACCGGCATCCACGGCACGTCGCAGAGCGAGGGCAGCGTGGAGCCCGAAAGGAAGGTGCGCACGAGCCGCAGATCCTGGAACGGCGCGCCTTCCTGCGCGCCGAACTTCACCATGCCGCGCTCGGCTCCCATGGCGGCGGCGAACACCGGCTCGAACAGCGTGTCCTCGATCCACTCGCCGACGCGGGCGAGCGCGCGCAGGCGCAGCGACTCCAGCAGCGCGTAGACCGCGATCGCGCCGGCGGCGATCAGCGTGACGTAGATCAGCGTCTCGACCACGCCGCTGCGCAGCACGCGGTCATAGATCTGCATCATGTAGATGGAGGGCACGAGGAGCAGCAGGTTGATCGCGACCGAGAACACCGCCAGCAGCCCGATGGCGGCGCGCATCTCGACCCGCACCGACTTCAGGATCTTGGCGCCTGCGCCTTCGTTCTCGGCCTTCGCCATCGATGTCTCAACCCGTCCTGCGGCCACGCGTCTCGCGCCGACGCTCGCGCGAGCTATCTAGCACGTCCCGTCGCCGGAGCCTCTTATGTTCCTGCAACACGGCTGCTGCGCGGCAGGATGCGCGACGGATCACAACCATTCGTGAAGCGACAACCGAAATTTGCAAGCGCCCCGTCGAGCGCAACCGTTTTACGCGTCGCCGCGCGCCCATCCTGCGGTCGTTTCGGCGGCGTAGTCGGCGAACGCGCCCGAGGCGATCGCGGACCGGGCGCCGGCCGTGAGCGCCTGGTAATAGGCGATGTTGGCCCAGCTCAGCAGCATCATGCCGAGGATCTCGCCCGACTTCACGAGATGATGGAGGTAAGCGCGCGAATAGTCTCGCGCAGCAGGACAATCGCTCGTCTCGTCGAGCGGCCTCTTGTCCTCGGCGAAGCGCGCGTTCTTCAGGTTCATCTTGCCGAAGCGGGTGAAGGCCTGGCCGTGGCGGCCCGCGCGGGTCGGCATCACGCAGTCGAACATGTCGACCCCGCGCGCGATCGACTTCAGGATGTCGTCGGGCGTTCCGACGCCCATGAGATAGCGCGGCCGGTCCGAGGGAAGCTCCGGGACCGTCTCTCCGAGCATCGCCAGCATGACGTCCTGCGGCTCGCCGACAGCAAGCCCGCCGACCGCGTAGCCGTCGAAGCCGACGGCGACGAGCTCGCGCGCCGAGACCTTGCGCAGGTCCGCCTGGTCGCCGCCCTGCACGATGCCGAACAGCGCCCGCCCCTGCGGGCTGCCGAACGCCGCCTTTGAGCGCTCCGCCCAGGCGAGCGAGAGCCGCATGGCGCGCTCGACGTCGTCGCGCGGGGCCGGCAGCCGAACGCATTCGTCGAACTGCATGGTGACGTCGGCGCCGAGCAGCCGCTGGATCTCGACGGAACGCTCGGGCGTCAGCCGGTGGGTCGAGCCGTCGATGTGCGACTGGAACGTCACCCCGTCCTTGTCGAGCTTCCTCAGCGCGGCGAGCGACATCACCTGGAAGCCGCCGGAATCGGTGAGGATCGGCTTGTCCCAGCGCATGAACTCGTGGAGCCCGCCGAACGCCGCGACGCGTTCGGCGCCCGGCCGCAGCATCAGGTGATAAGTGTTGCCGAGCACGACGTCGGCCCCGGTCGCGGCCACCTGGTCGGCGTAGAGCGCCTTCACGGTCGCGGCCGTCCCCACCGGCATGAAGGCGGGGTGCGGATGCTTCCGCGCGGAAACACGAGTTCGCCTGTGCGCGCCGCGCCGTCGGTCGCGTGGACGTTGAAGGGGATACGGCTCATCGGGCGCCTGCGGAAATGAACTGCGTGCTTCGAGACGGCCCTGCGGGCCTCCTCAGCATGAGGACGGTTGAAGGTTCCGAGGAGCCGCGACGGTCCTCATGCTGAGGAGCCCGCCCGGGCAGGCGTCTCGAAGCACGCAGTTCCGTCACCGCTTCGCCTCCGGCAGGAACAGGCACGCGTCGCCATAGGAGTAGAACCGGTAGCGCTCGGCGACCGCATGGGCGTAGACGCGCTTCACCACGTCGAGGCCGGCGAAGGCCGAGATCAGCATCATCAGCGTCGAGCGCGGCAGGTGGAAGTTGGTGAGCAGCGCGTCGACCGCGCGGAAGCGGTAGCCCGGCGTGATGAAGATGTCGGTCTCGCCCGAAAACTCACCGATCAGTCCGTCCGGCGTCGCGGCGCTTTCGAGCAGCCGCGCCGACGTGGGTGCCGATCGCCAGAACCCGCCCGCCCTGCTCGCGAACCGCGTTGAGCCCCGCGGCGGTCCCGGCGTCGAGGTGGCCGGTCTCCGAATGCATGCGGTGGTCGTCGGTGTTCTCCGCCTTCACCGGCAGGAAGGTGCCGGCGCCGACATGGAGCACCGTCTCGTGGCGCGCGACGCCCCGCTCCCGCAGCCGCTCCATCAGCTCCGGCGTGAAGTGCAGTCCGGCGGTCGGGGCCGCGACCGCGCCCGGCTCGCGCGCGAACAGGGTCTGGTAGTCGTCGGCGTCGCGCGCGTCGGTCGCGCGCTTGCCCGCGATGTAGGGCGGCAGCGGCAGCTCTCCGGCCGCCGCGATCGCGGCGTCGAGGGCGGGCCCCGAGAGATCGAAGCGGAGCGTGACCTCGCCCTCGTCGCCCCTCGCCTCAACGGTCGCGTCGAGCCGGCCGAGAAGGCAGGCCTCGCCGCCCTCCCCAATCTCGATCCGGTCGCCGGAGCCAAGTTTCTTGGCGGGCCGCGCGAACGCCTTCCAGCGCGCGCCGTCGAGGCGCTGGTGCAGCATGATCTCGACCTTGGCCGAGGTCTCTCCGCGCAACCGCCGCCCATGGAGCCGCGCCGGGATGACGCGCGTGGCGTTCACCACCATGGCGTCGCGCTCGGTGAACAGGCGCGGGAGGTCTCGAACGGATAGGTCCTCGAGTTCGCGCTCGGCTCCCGGCCGCACCACGAGCAGCCGCGCGCTGTCGCGCGGGCTCGCCGGGCGGAGCGCGATCAGCTCCTCGGGGAGCTCGAAATCGAACAGCGAGACGTCCAAAGGGGCTCCGGAAGCCTTGGCTCCGGAGGCCGGAGCGTCACGAGAAGTCTCAGAAGAAGCGCACCAGCAGCGCGCCGCCGATCAGCATGCCGATCCCGGCCGCCCGAACGTAGTTGAACGGATGCACCGGCGTGCCGAGCGCGCCGAAATGATCGAGCGCGGAGGCCGCGATCAGCTGGCCGGCGATCGCGAACGCCATCGTGGCCGCGATCCCGACCCGCGGGGCCGCGAAGGTCACGGCCGTGACGAAGGCGGCGCCGAGCAGCCCGCCTCCGATCCACCATCCGGGCCCGAGAGCCTTCGCCGAGGCGAAGGCCTGGCCGACGCCGCCCGAAGCGAGCGCCAGCATGGTGAGGACGAACCCGCCGACCCAGAACGACACCGTCGCCGCGAGCACCGCGGAGCCGAGGCCCCGTGCGAGGCCCCCGTTCACGATGCCCTGCAGCGACAGGCCCATCCCGGCCGCGAAGACCGGGATGACGTAGAGCAGCTTGTCCATCCCCCGGGGAGCCTTTGGCTCAGCCAGCGTCGGCCGCGACCTTGATCGACAGGATCTTGTCGGGATCGCGCACGGGCTCGCCGCGCTTGATGTTGTCGACGTTGTCCATGCCTTCGGTCACCTTGCCCCAGACCGAATACTGGCCGTCGAGCCAGGGCGCGTCCTCGAAGCAGATGAAGAACTGGCTGTCGGCCGAGTTCGGGTCCATGGCGCGCGCCGCCGAAACGGTGCCGCGCACATGCTTCTCCTTGGAGAACTCGGCCTTCAGCTTCTTGCCGGAGCCGCCGGTGCCGGTGCCGTGCGGGCAGCCGGTCTGGGCCATGAAGCCGTCGATGACGCGGTGGAACGCGACGCCGTCGTAGAAGCCCTCGCGGACCAGCTCCTTGACGCGCGCCACGTGGCCGGGCGCGAGGTCGGGCCGCATCTCGACCTTGATCGGGCCCTTTGTGGTCTCGATCAGAAGCGTGTTTTCGGGATCGCTCATTGTCTCTGGTCTCCTGAGGGTCAGCCGCCGAGACGGGCGGTCTTGACGATGTCCGGGCCGCTGACGGAGCCGCTCTGGCCCTGGCCCTTCTTGAGCTGGTCGACGACGTCCATGCCGCTCACGACGTCGCCCACGATCGTGTACTGGCCGTCGAGCCAGGGAGCCGCCGCGAAGCAGATGAAGAACTGGCTGTTGGCGCTGTTGGGATCGCCCGCGCGCGCCATGCCGACGGTGCCGCGCTTGAAGCTCTCGCGCGAGAACTCGGCGTCGACGTCGGGATATTTGGAGCCGCCCGTGCCGGTGCCGGTCGGGTCGCCCGTCTGGGCCATGAACCCTGAGATCACGCGGTGGAACGGCACGCCGTCGTAGAACTTCTCCTTCACCAGCGTCGTGATGCGCTCGACGTGCTTGGGCGCGAGATCCGGGCGCAGGCGGATGGTGACCGCGCCCTTGGAGGTGTCGAGCACGACGGTCGGCCCTGCGGGCGGCTTCGACTGCGCGAGCGCCGGCGCGGTCATCAGCGCAAGGGCCGTGAGGAGGGAAAGCCAGAGCTTCATCGGCGGAACCTCTCGGGAGAAGGCGGCGGTCAGGTGGCGGCGCGCGCGGCGAGGCGCGCGGCGACGGAAGGCGGCACGAAGGCGGAGGCGTCGCCGCCCATCGCGGCGATCTGGCGGACGAAGGTGGAGTTCACCGCGCGGACGGCGGCGCCTGCCGGCAGCAGCACGGTCTGGATGGCGGGCGCCATCGCCGCGTTCATGCCGGCCATCTGCATCTCGTAGTCGAAATCGGCCCCGTCCCGGACGCCGCGGATCAGCATCGAGGCGCCGGCGGCGGCGGCGGCTTCGACGACGAGCCCGCCGAAGGTCGCCACCTCGAAGGCGCAGCCGGCCTCGCGCGCGATCGGACCACAAGTCTCCTCGAGCATCGCCCGGCGCTCCTCGACGGAGAACAGCGGCGTCTTGCCGTGATGGGTTCCGATCGCGACCACGAGCCTGTCGGCGAGCCGGCAGGCGCGCGCGGCGAGGTCGAGATGTCCGTTCGTCACGGGATCGAAGGACCCGGGATAGAAGGCGACGCGCGGCATAAGATCCGGAAGCTTCGAGGGCGAGGCGCTGTGGTCCCGGCCGCGCGCCAAGGCGTTCTTGGCGCTCGGCCCTTTGCGGGGCCGGCCGTCCCTTACCCCGGCGCGCACGGGCTCCGCAACCCTCGCGGCCCGATCTCCGCCAGTGAACGATCGATGAACAGGGGCGCCAGAGTGCGTTCAGTCGCGGTCGATATGGTGTCCCACGAACATCAAGGGAGCACGCGATGACGGGAACGGAGACGCGCACGGGGCATCTGAAGACGGCGATCGCCGCCTTCGCGATCCTCTATGCGGTCGCCGCTCTCGCTGCGCTTGCGACGGCGACGACGGGCGGGGGACGTTCGGCGTTGGAGCGACTGGGCGCGGCGGGCTTCCTCGAACAGAGCCCCCTCGGGCGTTGACCCCCGCCTTGACAGGCGTCGGTGACGGATTCCCGCCCCTCTCCGCACCGGAAGCGCACGAGGACGCCCGGCCGTCTGGGGAACGGCCGGGCGACCAGTCTTAAGGTTTCGACTGGCGACCCCAGGCTTCGGCTGGCGAAGCCCCAAATGCGAAACGGCGTCCCGCGCAAGCTGGACGCCGTTTCGTCATCTGGAGGCCCGACCTGGAGTTGAACCAGGATGCGAGGACGTTCCCGCCCCCTGGGTAGCCATTCCCCCACCGGGCCGCGACGGGAATTTCCCATGGGCGGCCGCCGCGGAGCAAGGGCGCAAAGGCGGCTTGCACGTTTACCCGTCGGTATCCTTAACGAAACCGCCGCCAGCCGGTCACATCTCGTCCGGATCGCCAAAACCGCTCTCGTAGACCCGCGGCGTGTACATCCAGAGCCGCCCGTCGGCCCGCGCGAACACGCGCGTCTTGGACGAGCCGACGACGAGCAGCGTGCGCATGTCCACGACTGCCGGGTCGAGGTCTCCGAGCGTCGTCAGCGTCATGCCTTCGGCCGGGCGGCCGATGTCGCGGGCGAGCGCGACCGGCGTCTCGCGCGTGCGATAGCGGCGGACGATCTCGAGCGCGTCGTCGAGCTGTTTGCGGCGACGAAGCGAGGCGGGATTGTACAGCGCGAGCGCGAAGTCCGCGCTCGCCGCGGCGTCGAGCCGGGCCGCGATCGTCTCCCAGGGCTTCAGCTGGTCGGAAAGCGAGATCACCGCGAAGTCGTGGCCGAGCGGCGCGCCGAGGCGCGAGGCCGCCGCCTGCATGGCCGAGATCCCGGGCGCGACCTCAATCGCGACGCCCGGCCAGCGCGCGGGCTCGGCGGCGGCGGCCTCCATCACGGCGGCCGCCATGCCGAACACCCCGCTGTCGCCGGACGACACCACCGCGACCTCCCTCCCCTGCGCCGCGAGCGTCATCGCGGCCTGGGCGCGCTCGAGCTCGACGCGGTTGTCGGAGCCGTGGCGGCGCTGGCCGGCGCGCTCCGGCACCATCGCGAGATAGCCCTCATAGCCGACGAGATCCTGCGCGCGGTCGAGCGCGGCGGCGGCTTCGGGCGCGAGCCAGCCCTTCCAGCCCGGCCCGAGCCCCACCACGGTGACGCGGCCGGAGGCGCGGCCGCTCGCATGCGGCGGCTGCGGCTCGGCGAAGCGATGAAGCCTGAAGCCCGGCTCGCCATGGACGATCTCGCCGCCCTCGATGCGCTGTTCGATCAGCCTCAGCGGAACGCCGCGGGCGTCGAGCCGCTCGACGAACACGTGGTGGATCGGCGCGCCTTCGGGCGCGGTCGCGAAGGAAAGCGCGGCGGGCGCGAGGCCGAGGCTGGCGATCGCCGTGTCGAGCCGGTCGAGCGTCTCGGCGTCGGGCCGGTCGAACTCGGCGACCAGCACCTTGGGATGGAACAGCAGTCCGCCTTCCGGCGGCGCGCCGACCTCGGGCGAGAATCGCAGCACGATGTCGCCGTCGCCGGAGACGGGCAGGTTCGAATTCTCGATCCAGGGCGCCGAGCCCTCGATCCGGGCCTCCTTGCCGCCGAGCAGCGTCGAGGTCACGGCCTTGGCGTCGTCGGGATTGGCGAGCGCGTAGCCGGGCGGCGGCGCCTCGAAGATCACGCCGAAGCGCCGCGCGCCGGCGCCGGTGAGGGCCGCCGCCCCGCCGAGCGCGGCCGCAAGCTTGCGGGCGAGCGGATCGGCGCCCGTCAGCCCGCCGAGCAGCGGCACCACGGTCTCGCCGTCGTCGCTCACCGCGAGCACCGGCGGCTCGGAGCGCTTGTCCTTCAGCAGCGGCGCGAGCAGGCGGATCAGGATGCCGGAGGCGCAGACGCCGATGATCGGACGCCCGGCGCGAAACAGTTCGCGGACCTGCGCCTCGGCGTCCTCGAAGGAGCCGTCGAGCCCCTCGACGCGGCTCGCAAGCCCGAGCGCGTCGCCCCCGACCGCGTCGGCGGCGCGTCGGGCGATCGCGGCGCCGGCCATGTTGAAAGCGAGGACCGCCGGACGGTTCACGGAACTTCCCTCCCCGGCACCACGATGATCGAAAAATACGGCGCGGAGGCCGGGTCGACCTCGGCGGCCGGCATCACGCGCTCGGCCTGCTGGCTCGCGCGCTCGACATAGAAGGCGCGGTCGAGCGCGTCCGCCTCGACGAGCGCGGCCCGCACCTTGGCGAAGGTGCGCCCGAGCTTCATCACGACGGCGGCGTCCGCGGCCTTGAGGCGGCGCACGAGCTCGCCCTCCGGCAGCGTGCCGGGAATGACCGTCACCGTGTCCTTGCGCAACACGAGCGGCCGGCCGAGCGCGGCCGGTCCCGCCATCACCGAGGAGACGCCCGGCGCCACCGTGGTGTCGTAGCGGTCCTTCAAGCGCGCATGCCAGTAGATGAAGGAGCCGTAGAAGAACGGGTCGCCCTCGCAGAGCACGCAGACGTTGCGGCCCCGGTCGAGATGCCCGGCGATCTCCTCGGCGGTGCGGTCGTAGAAGTCGCGCATCACCTGCGGATAGGTCGGGAGGTCGGCCTCCGGGCTCGCGGTGATCGGATAGACGAGCGGCAGCAGCTCCTGGTCGTCGCGGATGTGCGGGCGCGCGGCGGAGAGCGCGACGCCCCTTCCCGCCTTCGCGGCCGGATAGGCGACGACCTGCGCCTCGCCGATGAGCCGCACGGCCTTGAGCGTCAGGAGCTCCGGATCGCCCGGGCCGACGCCGACGCCTGAGAACTTGCCGGGCGTCATTCGGACGGGTCCGCCAGCGCGTTGAGGGCCGCGACCGCCATGGCGCTGCCGCCGCGGCGACCGAGCAAGGTGAGATACGGCACACCGCGGGAATCGCGGACGAGCTCGTCCTTCGATTCCGCCGCGCCGATGAAGCCGACCGGCAGGCCGACGATCGCGGCCGGCTTCGGCCAGCCGGCGTCGAGCTTCTCGAACAGGTGGAACAGCGTGGTGGGCGCGTTGCCGACCGCCACCACCGCGCCCTCGATCCGCTCGCGCCAGAGCTCCACCGCAGCCGCCGAGCGCGTGGTGCCGAGCGCCTTGGCGAGGCCGGGCGTCTCCGGCGCGTCGAGCATGCAGAGCACGTCGTTGTTCGCGGACAGGCGGGCGCGGGTGACGCCGGACGCCACCATCTTGGCGTCGCAGAGGATCGGCGCCCCGGCCTTGATGGCCGAACGCGCGGCCGTCACCACGTCGGCCGAGAACCGCACATCCTTGGGAAGATCGGTCATGCCGCAGGCGTGGATCATGCGCACGACCACGCGGGCGACGTCGTCGGGCAGACCCGAGAGGTCCGCCTCCGCGCGGATCGTCGCGAATGAGCGACGGTAGATTTCCGCGCCGTCCCTGACGTAGTCCATGCCGGTCTTCGCGTCCCCGTGATCCGCGACAGCCTTGTGACGACCAAGCGTCCGGGACGCAAGGCGTTCTTTCCGGCGAGACGGCCGGATCGCGCGTCAATCGTCGGCGGCGAGGCGGGCGAGAAGATCTGCGGGCTTGGCGTCGAAGTCCCGTTCGAGCGCAGGGCCCGGCCGGCGGGGCGCGGCGTCGCGGTGAAGGGTCCAGCCCTCGCGCTCGCTCGCGCCGAGCAGCAGAAGATCGGCGGGCGCAGACCCGGCGCACCCCTTCGCGCAGGCCGAGAGATGAAGGGTCCGGGGCCTCTTCGGCAGGCGTTCGGGTTCTGCGGAGGCGAGCGCGAGCGCCGCGGCGCCGAGCGCCTTCGCGGGCTCTGTCGCGCGCTCGCAAGCCGGCGCGCCGGCGCAGGCGACGACGCGAAGCCGCCTGGCCACCTCCGGCGGGACGAAGCCGACCGAGGTCGCGGCCTCGATCAGCGCCCCCGCCCGATCCGCCGCGACGCCGCCGAGCACGACGCCCGACCATGGCGCGAGGCGGACGACGCCGTCGCCCTCTCGCTCCGCAGCGTCGGCGAGGACGCGCAGCATGTTCGGGTCGAGCCGCCCGACGGGCGCCGCGAGGCTGACAGCGACGCGGGCCGGGTCAGCGCTCAGAACCGTTCCGAAGCGCGGAGACAGTTCGTCCACCCTCCCCTTTGCGGGGAGTGGTCGGGGGTGGGCCAGAATCGGGCGCCGAGGCTGACGCTGCTCTACGCCGACCCGCGCCGCTCCGACCGTCACCCTCTCCGCAAGGGAAAGGGAGGCGGAGAGGCCGCGTTCCACGGCCTCCGGCGACCCATCGCCCCAGAGATCTTTGCCCCGCATGTCCGCGCCGGCCCGCGCGGCCGTCTCGGCCAGACCGATCATCGCATCGACGGCCGACGCCTCTTCCTCGAACGACGCCGCCCGTCGGCCGCCGACCAGAATCTCGATCCCCTCTTCGCAGGCGATCGCCGTCACGTCCGACGTTATCGCCGAGACGTTCGAGACCCCGCCGCCATCCAGCGCGAAAGAGAACTTCGGCGACAGGGCGGCGATCCAGGGCGCGGCGACGAGCGCGCGGTCGAGCGCGTCGGAGAGCGGGCGCATGTCGCGGCGCTCCGCGGGGTCGAGGCCGGAAAACGGATCGATCAGGATGTTGCGCCGCCGGTCGGCTTCGCCGTGGAAGCGGAACCCTGCGACCTCGAGCATGGCCGCGAGCGCCCGACCGCCGTCCGGGGCCAAGCCGCGGATCTGCAGGTTGGCGCGGTTCGTCAGGTCGACGACGCCCGATCCCAGTCGTTCGGCGGCGTCCGCAACGGCGCCAAGCTCGCCGGCCGTCAGCAAACCGCCGGGCGCGCGCAGCCGCGCGAGGCCGCCGTCGGCCATCAGCGCCAGATGAACGATGCCGGGACAGTCCGCCATAAATCCGTCGTCGCGCCTTGGCGATCCAAACGCAAGCGGCAGGCGGCGTCTGGCGCGACCTTCCGCCGCGCGTGAGTCCGGGAACGCTCGCGGCGCTCGCAGGAACCCGGCGCGGGAGGAGACGTTATACGCTGCGACGGCGGCATTTTTTCCGCCTCCCATCGAAGACGTGAGGGATTCCATCATGGCGGACAGAAAAGCGAGCTCGCTCGCCAACGACGCCGGCGCCCAGCTGGCCGAGCTCAAGGACACCATCGCCGATCTCGGCGAGCGCGTGGCGGAGATCGCCGCCGCGCGAGGCCGCGATGCGCGCCGCAGCGCCCGCAGCGCCGCGAAGTCGGCCCGCGCGACGAGCGCCAGCCTGTATGACGACGGCGCCGAGGCGCTCGGCCATGCGAGCGACGCCGCGCTCTATTACGGCCGCCGCGCCGGCACGGTGGTGAAGAACAATCCCGGCCTCTCCCTCCTCGGCGTCGCGGTCGGCATCGGCGTGATCGCCGCGATCGTCTACGCCTCGCAGGAAGACGAGCGCCGCTGGTACGAGCGCCCGCGCGGCGGTTGGCTCTGATCCTCGACAGAGGCTGAAACGACAAAAGGGCGGAGCCGCCGGCTCCGCCCTTTTTCGTGTTCCCTGGATCAGCGTCACAGCCGGCCGCAGCCTCGAGCGCCGCCCTCTCCCGCGTCATCCCGGGCCTGACCCGGGATCCAGACGCGCTGCCGGCGCCGAAATCACTCGGCGTCCGTGGTTCTGGATCCCGGCTCTCCGGCCGGGATGACCGGCGACGGTTCCACAGCAGTCCCGGTCGGCCGCAGCCTCGAGCGCCGCAACCTCGCCCGTCATCCTGGGCCTGACCCGGGATCCAGACGAGCTGGCGGCGCCAAAATCACGCCGCGCCCGAGGTTCTGGATCCCGGCTCTCCGGCCGGGATGACCGGCGACGGTTCCGCAGCATTTCCGGTCGACCGCTGCGTCAAGCGCCCAACCTCATCCGTCATCCCGGGCCTGACCCGGGATCCAGACGCGCTGCCGGCGCCGAAGTCACGCCGCGTCCGCGGTTCTGGATCCCGGCTCTCCGGCCGGGATGACCGGCGACGGTTCCACAGCATTCTCGGTCGGCCGCCGCTTCGAGCGCCGCAACCTCCCCGTCATCCCGGGCCTGACCCGGGATCCAGACACGCTGCCGGCGCCGAAATCACGCCGCGTCCGTGGTTCTGGATCCCGGCCCCATGGCCGGGATGACCGGATGCGGCTCCTCGCGCCTTCAGTCGATCGTCGCGCCGGACTCCTTCACGATCGGCGTCCACTTCGCGAGCTCCTTCTTGACGTGCTCGCCGAGCTCTTCCGGGGTCGAGCCGACGATCACGGCGGTCGCGTCGGTCAGCTTCTGCTTCACGACCGGATCCTTCAGCGCCTCGACGCCGGCCTCGTTCAGCTCTTGACGATCTCGGGCGACATGCCCTTCGGGCCGAACAGCGCGTTCCACGAATAGGTCTCGTAGCCCGGCAGCGCCTCGCCGATCGCCGGCACGTCGGGAAGGTTCGGCACGCGCTGCGCGGTGGTGACGCCGAGCGCGCGCAGGCGCCCCGCCTTGATGTGCTCGATCGAGGACGGAAGGTTGTCGAACTGGATCGGCACCTGGCCGGCGATCACGTCGACGAGCGCGGGGCCAGAGCCCTTGTAGGGAATGTGGGTGAGCTCGACGCCCGCGAGCTTGTTGAACAGCACGCCCGACAGATGCAGCGGCGAGCCGTTGCCCGACGAGGCGTAGGCGTATTTGCCCGGGTCCTTCTTGGCCATGTCGATCAGCTCCTTGACCGACTTCGCCTCGAACTTCGGGTTCACCGTCAGGACGTTGGGCACGTTCACCAGGAGGGTGATCGGCGTGAAGTCGGTCTCGGCGTTGTAGGTGATCTTCTTGTAGAGCGCGGGGTTGAGCGCATGGGTCGCGACCGTCGCCATCAGGATCGTGTAGCCGTCCGGTTCGGCCTTGGCCACGACGCCCGCGCCGAGGCTGCCGCCGGCGCCGCCGCGGTTGTCGACCACCACCTGCTGCTTGAGGATCTCCGACATCTTCTGCGCGACGATGCGGGCCACGAGATCGGTCGAGCCGCCGGGCGCGAACGGCACCACCAGCGTGATCGGGCGCGTCGGATAATCGGCGGCGGAAGCCGGCGCGCCGAAGGCCGCAAGCGCGATCGCCGCCGCGCCCGCAAGGCGCGCCGCAAGTGACAGGGATTTCCGCATGTTCAGCTCCTAGACGGCTCCGGGCGCCGCCCTTCCGTCGGGCGGTCGTGTTCCCGGCCGAGCGGCCGGGCTAGGCGCGACTGTGGCATGCCGCCGCGCCGCCGTCGACCGCCCCAAGCCCTTGTTTCCAAAAGCGCTTAATCGCGAAATCGTCAGCGGCCGACGTCGCGCACGTCGCCGGCGTCCGGGAAGCAGGTGGGCGCGCGGCCCTTGCTCTCCTCCCACCGTCCGACCGCGACGCGGGTGCGGAAGCCCACGAGCCCGTCGGCCGAGCCGACGTCGTGGCCCTGCTTCTCGAGTCGCTCCTGCATCGCCGCCACTTCGGCCCGGGTCATGCCCTTGGGCGTCGACCATTTGCCGAGGATCGGCCCGCCGCCCCTCATCCGGTCGGCCAGATGCCCGACGAACAGCGCGTAGAGGTCGGACTCGTTGTATTCCTTGATGACGTAGAAGTTCTTCGAGACGAGGAACTGGGGGCCCGTGCGGCCGGCCGGCGCCATGAGATTGTAGTCGCCGGCCTTCGGCAGCGCCGCTCCGCCCTTGGCCATCGCGCCGAGCTTCGGCCACTCGGCCGCGGCCTTGGCCTGGTCCGGCCCCTCGACGGTGCAGGACACCGAGGCCGGAAGGTCGATCTCCACCCCCCACGGCCGCCCCGACACCCAGCCGTGCCGCTTCATGTAGTTGGCGATGGAGCCGAGCACGTCGGGAACAGAGTTCCAGATGTCCCGCTTGCCGTCGCCGTCCATGTCGACGGCGTTCTCGAGATATTTGGACGGCAGGAACTGCGGCTGCCCCATCGCGCCGGCCCAGGAGCTCTTCATGTCGCCGAGCGCGACGTGGTCGCCGTCCAGAACCTTCAGGGCCGCGACGAGCTCGCCGAAGAAGCGCTCCTTGCGCGCGCCGATGAAGGCCTCGGTGGCGAGCGCCCGCACGGCCACATAGGGGATCTTGGCCCGACCGAAGCGCGACTCGCGGCCCCAGATCGCCGCCACGATCTCGCGCGGCACGCCGAAGCGCTTCTCCACCGCGTCGAAGGTGGCCCTGTGCTTCTTCAGCTCCGCCTGCCCTTCGGCCGTCAGCGCGGCGAAATTCGGCTCGGCCACGTACTTGGCCGGATCGCTGAACTCGGCCTGCCGCTGCGGCCCCTCGAGCTTCGGCGCGCCGGGCGGCGCGAGATCGGGAAGCGTCCAGTCGAGCGTCACGCCCGACATCGCGGCCTCGAAGGTCGCGGCCGACACGCCGGCCTTGGCGGCCGCGGGCTTCAGCTGCCGCTCGACCCAGACGCGAAAATCCGCCTCGACGCGGGGCCGATCCACGGCCGCGGACGCCGGAAGCGCCGACCCCGCCACGACCAGCGCGAGTGCGACGGCGGCCGTCACATTGGAGACGTCGATTCGGGATATCCGCATGTGTCGCCTGTGACGCAGTGAAAAAAACATCTGAAGCTCGTGGAACCTTTGCCTGTGGCCGACGCTTTCTCGTCGCTCGCTCATGAGCGGCGAGGCGCGTTAACCATTCTTAAAGTGGTTTGGGTCACGCTTTCTTAAGGGTTCGATCGGGTTGGAAACTCCGCTGATGCAAACCGCTTCCGTCTTCGCTTCTCAGTCCCTCGCGCCGAAAGCCGGGCCGCTCGCCTCGGCCCAGCAGCGCGCGCTCGGCGACATGCGCGCCTTCCTCGCCCGCGCGCGGCCGCAGAGCCCGTCGGAGGCGCTGAGGCTGCTCCGCAACGCCTACCCCGAGTCGCCGCTCAGCCTTCGGGTCGCGGCCTGCGGTCTCGCCGAGGCCTGATCCTCGGCTCTAAGCTTCAGGCGCCGCGGCCGCAGCAGCCGCCGCCTTGTCGCGCGCCTTGAGGCGCGCGTGGTGCATGTAGGCGAACGGCATGGTGGCGAGATAGGCCAGCACGACCAGCGCCAGCACCGCCCACGGATAGCTCACCAGCAACGCGACGAAGAACGCCGCCCCGATCAGCGCGGGCGCCACCCAGGCGCGGCTGATGCGGGCGCCGAGCTGCTTGCCCGACCATGTCGGCAGCGGGCTCACCATGAAGAACGCGACCAGCACCACATAGGCGACGATCAGCGGCGCGCCGATCGGCGCGCGCGGAAAGCCGAGGAAATCGAGATAGATCGGCAGCATCGCGCCGATCGCGCCGGCGGGCGCGGGAACGCCGGTGAAGAACGCCCCGGCCCAGGCGGGCTTGTTCGGATCGTCGAGCGCCACGTTGAAGCGCGCGAGCCGCAGCGCGCAGGCGATCGCGAGCACGAGGCCGCCGATCCATCCCACATGGCCGAGGCCGTTCAGCCCCCACATGTAGAGGATGAGCGCCGGCGCGACGCCGAAGTTCACGAAGTCGGTCAGGCTGTCGAGCTCGGCGCCGAAACGCGAGGTGCCCTTCACGAGCCGCGCCAAACGCCCGTCGACGCCGTCGAGGACGGCCGCCAGCACCACGAGATAGACGGCCATCTCCATCCGCCCCTCGATCGCCATGCGCACGCCGGTGAGGCCTGTGCAGAGCGCGAGCAACGTGACGAAGTTTGGCAGCAGCACGCGGAACGGCACGCGGCGGATGCGGCTGCGCTTCTGCAGCGTGGCTTCGCCGTCGGTGGTCGGAGGCTCCATCAGCGGATCGCTCATCTCGCCCTCACCCGGCCCGGAACGCGCGGAGGTCGTCGGTCCGCGTCAGGTCGCAGATCACCGTCTCGCCCGCGACCGTCCGCTGTCCGACGCCGACGAGCGGCACGGCGCCGGCCGGCAGATAGTGGTCGACCCGGCTGCCGAAGCGGATCAGCCCGAAGCGCTCGCCCGGGGCCAACTGCTCCTGCTCGCGCGTGAAACACACGATGCGGCGGGCCACGAGCCCGGCGATCTGGATCACGCCGAACCTTCCGTAGGCGTTTCGATGACAAGCGCGTTGCGCTCGTTGTCCTCGCTCGCCTTGTCGAGGTCGGCGTTGAGGAACTTGCCGGGCGTATAGACGATCTTCGCCACCCGCCCGCCGATGGGGGCGCGGTTCACATGGACGTCGAACACGTTCATGAACACCGCGACGCGCGGCAGCGGCGCGGTCCCGAGGCCGAGCTCCGGCGGCGGCACGGCGGCCTTCACGTCGCACACCACCCCGTCCGCGCCGCTCATCACGAGGCCGTCGCGCATCGGGGTGACGCGGTCCGGATTGCGGAAGAACAGCGCGCACCAGATCGTCAGACCCGCGCCGAGCCACCCCAGCGGCTGCCAGATCAGGAACAGGATAAAGGCCACGATCGCGAATGCGGCGATGAAGATCCGCCCTTCGGGGTGGATCGGCACCATCACCTTGCGGATGGAGGCTTTGACGTCGTCGAGCGCTGACATGGGCGGCTGTTTACGCGATCGAGGGCGGCGAAACCAAGAGAGCCAAGAGGTGAAGCACAACCTTGTCCCGGCCCTGACTCCGGGATCCAGAATTGGGACCGTCCGGAGGCAAGGGCGAGACGGCGAGCGCTCAGGTTTGAAACGCCGTCGGTTCTGGGTCCCGGATCAAGTCCGGGACAAGGGGAGTCTTGGCCGCCTATGTCTACATTCTGGCGAGCGGCCAGCACGGGACGCTCTATGTCGGCGTCACGACGGATCTCTCACGCCGGATCGAACAGCATCGGTCGGGCGCAGTCCCGGGGTTCACGAAGGCCTACGGCGTCACCCGGCTCGTCTACTACGAGGCCTTCGACAGCATCCTGGAGGCGCGGGCGAGGGAACGAACGCTCAAAGGCTGGCGGCGGGACTGGAAGACGACGCTGATCGAAAGCGTCAATCCGGACTGGTCGGATCTCTCCGCGACGCTGGCCTGAGCCCCCGCCCTTGTCCCGGACTTGATCCGGGACCCAGAACCGACGGGGCTTCCGAATGATGCGGCCACCGTCGCGATCATCGAAGAAGCCGGTTCGGTTCTGGGTCCCGGATCAAGTCCGGGACAAGGCGTAGTGATCGTCGCCGGAGGGTCTGGGCATAACTCGTCATGCCTGTTCGGACGTGAGGCGTCCGCGCCCCAGTCTCCCTTTCTTATTCCGGACTTGATCCGGGACCCAGAGCCGAGACCGTTCGAGGACAAGGGCGAGACGGCGAGTTCAGGTTTGAAACGCCGTCGGTTCTGGGTCCCGGATCAAGTCCGGGACAAGAGCCCGACCTACTGCGCGGCGTCCCTCGGCTCCTCGTCGTCCTCGGGGCGGCCTTCGTCGGGCAGTTCGTCCTCTCCGATGCGCGCCAGCGTCTCGCGGGCCTCGTCGGCCTCGCGCTGGCGGTTCCAGAGGCCGGCGTAGAGCCCGCCTTGCGCCAGCAGCTCGGCGTGCGTCCCACGCTCGGCGATGCGGCCGGCCTCCAGCACGATGATCTCGTCGGCGGCCACGATCGTCGACAGGCGATGCGCGATCACGAGCGTCGTGCGCCCGCGCGCGACGCCGTCGAGGGAGTCCTGGATGTCCTTCTCGGTCGCCGAATCGAGCGCCGAGGTGGCCTCGTCGAGAATGAGCAGCGGCGGGCCTTTCAGAATCGTCCGCGCGATCGCGACCCGCTGCTTCTCGCCGCCCGAAAGCTTCAGGCCGCGCTCGCCCACTTCGGTGTCGTAGCCAAGCGGCAGCAGGCGGATGAAGCCGTCGATCTGGGCGAGCCTCGCGGCCTCCTCGACGTCGGCGTCGGAAGCGTCCCAGCGGCCGTAGCGGATGTTGTAGCGGACGGTGTCGTTGAACAGCACCGTGTCCTGCGGGACCATGCCGATGGCCTCCCGCAGGCTCGCCTGGCTGACGTCGCGCAGGTCCTGCCCGTCGATCGTGATGCGGCCGCCGCTCACGTCGTAGAACCGATAGAGAAGCCGCGCGATCGTGGACTTGCCCGCGCCCGACGGGCCAACGATCGCGATGGTCTGGCCGGCCTTCGCCTCGAAGCTGACGTTCTTCAGGATCGGCCGCTCGGGGTCGTAGGAGAACGAGACGTCCTCGAAGCGGATGACGCCCGCGCCGATCTCGAGCGGCTTCGCGCCCTCGCGGTCCTCGATCTCCGGATCCTGCTCGAGCAGGCGGAACATCGCCTCGAGATCGGCGACCGCCAGCTTGATCTCGCGGTAGACGAACCCCATGAATTGAGCGGCACGTAGAGCTGGATCATCATGGCGTTGATCAGCACGAAGTCGCCGACCGTATTGTTTCCGGCGCGCACGTCCGCCGCCACCATGGCCATGCAGGCGGTGAGGCCCGCGGTGAAGATCGCCGCCTGCCCGAAGTTGAGCCAGGCGAGCGAGGTGTAGGTGCGCACCGCCGCTTTTTCATAGCCGGCCATCGACCGGTCGTAGCGATCGGCCTCGCGGCCCTCGTTGCCGAAGTACTTGACCGTCTCGTAATTGAGCAGGCTGTCGATCGCCTTGGAGCTCGCCTCGGTGTCGTTCTCGTTCAAAGCCCGGCGATGCGCGATGCGCCGCTCGGTCGCGAGATAGGTGAAGGCGAGATAGACCACGACCATGCCGGCCACGACCGCCGAATAGCGCCAGCCGAACTGCCAGGCCAGAACGCCGAGCACCAGCGCGAACTCCAGGATCGTGGGCACGACGGTGAGGAGCGCGGTGCGCGTCAGCGTCTCGATCGCGAGCCGCCCGCGGTCGACGATCCGGCTCACCGCGCCGGTGCGCCGTCCCAGATGAAATCGCAGGCTGAGGCGATGCATGTGGCGGAAGACGATGAGCGAGAGCCGCCGCACCGCATGCATCACGACCGGGGCCGTGACGCCGTCGCGCGCCTGCGCGAACGCCACCATGGCGATGCGGCCGAAACCGTAGGCCAACACCATCACGGCCGGCGCGCCGAGCGCCAGCACGCGCCAGTCGTCGAGCCAACCGCCGGCGGAGGCGTCCGGCGCCCTGCCCTGCTGGATCAACGTCAGCGCGTCGGTCGCCCATTTGAAGCCGTAAGGCACCAGCACGGTGACGAGCTTGGTCGCCACCAGCAACACGATCGCGATCGCGATGCGCCGCTTCAGGTCCGGCCGTTCGCCCGGCCACATATAGGGCTGGAGCCGGCGCATCGTCTGGAAGAACGCGAAGCCGCCGGCCGAAACCTCGCTCTGGGGACCGCCGTCGCCGCGGCGGCGCCTCACCATGCGAGGTCGCCGCGACGGCTGCGCTGGCGGCCGTCGCCGAAAGGAGCGGTTTGAAGGATCATCCGCCGCAGGTAGGCCTCACGGGCCTGCGGCGCAAGACGTCAGCGCTTCTCGGCCGCAGCGGCTTCCGCGCCCTGGTTCGGCACCACCAGCACCTGGCCGGGATAGATCAGGTCCGGATCGCGGATCTGCTTGTCGTTGGCGCTGAAGATGATGGTGTAGCGCCGCCCCTGGCCATAGGCCGTGCGCGAGATGCGCCACAGGCTGTCGCCGCGCTTGACGGTGGCGGTGTCGATCGAGGCGACGACCGGGTTCGCGGGATCGGCGACAGGCGGCGCGCCCGCTCCGCCCGGCCCCTCGGCCGGCGATCCGGCTGCGGCGGCGTCCGCGGAGTTTGCGGCCGGCGCAGCCGCCTCGCCGCTCGCGCCTTCGCCTTCGCCGGGAGCTCCGCGATCGCGGCGCGCCAGTCCGTCGCCGCCCGCGGACGATTGTTCCACCGCCGCCTGCGGGCCGGCCGCGCCGCTCGTCCCGGACGGCGCCGACGTCGGCGATCCGGCCGCCTGCCGGCCCGACGTCTTGTCCTGCGATCCCGGGGCCGCGGCCGCGACCTCGCCTTCGTAGTCGAAGCCGGTCTCGGCGCGCTTGACCACCTTGCCGGCCGCGTCGACGTGATCGACGCGCGCGGTGTATTTGCCCTCGGTCAGCCCCCGCTCGACGCGCAGCGACCAGCGGCCGTCGGCGCCGGCGGTCGCCTCGGAAACGAGCGAATTGTTGAGATAGATCCGAAGCTTCGACCCGGCCGGCGCCGTGCCCTGAAGGAAGAACCGGCCCTGGTCGGCGTCGATCGCGCCGAGCGAGAGCGCCGTCGCCGCCCCGGGCGGGCGCCGCGCCGTCGGGCCGCGCGGCGACGCGGTCGCCGGCCGCGGGCTTCGGCGCTTCGGCGGCCGCAGGCTCCTGGCCCGGCCGCTGCAGGATCTGGGACGGCGCGTCGGGCGCGTTCAGCACCACGACCACCTCCTTCGACGGCGCCTTCGGCACCGACACCGTGACGCTCTGCTCGGAGGTCTCCTGCTTGCCGTCAGGCGTCGTCAGCTTGAGGCGCAGCTGGTGATCCCCGGGCGGCAGCGCCGGCGGCGTCATGGCGAAGGAGCCCCCGGAGTCAGCTTTCGCGGTGTCGATCGTGCGGCCGTTCGCGGTGAGCTCGGCCGTGCAGCCGGCGGCGCAGCGGCCAGCCACCACCGCGTCGCCCGAGGGCTCGACGCGGACGACGTCGAACGCGCCCTTGGCGGCGTCGGGCTTGGCGGCGTCGGGCTTGGCGCCCTTGGCCTCGCCGGCCCGGCCGGCGGCCGCGGCCGCGCCGCTTCCCGGCGTCGATCCGGCGTCGGCGGCGTTGGGCGGCCGCGTGGAGGAGGGCGGCGACATGTTGGGCGGGGTGACGGAGGGCGGCGTGGCGCCCGGCGTCGGCGTCGCCGAAGGCGGGGTCGCGGGCGTCGTCGGCGCGACGGACGGCGCCGCGGCGCCGCCCGCTGGCCGTTCGGGCGCGGCGCCGGGACGGCTAGGCTCGCCGTCAGGCTGCGGCGTGAAAGATCTGGAGGGCGGCGTCTGCGTGTCCGCGCGCTTCTCCTCGGCCGGCCGCCAGTATCCCTCGCGCCACGCCCACGCGCCGCCGAAATCGCGGCGAGCGCGAAGCCGATCGCAAAGCCGATCCTGACCGAAGCCGACATTCTCATTCCGCCCCTCGGCGAGGCCCGCGGGCCGCCGTCGCAGTTCCATCAATCTCCATGACTTACAAGGAGATGGGGCGACATGCATCACCTTCGATGGAATCGGTTCACGGCTTGCGTTCGCCGCTTGACCCCGGGACCGGCCAAAGGCTCACTCGACACATGACAAAACTCCGCACCGTCTGCGTTTTTCTGCGGCTCGAGCCCCGGCGCGATGCCCGAACACATCGCCGACGCCGAGAAACTCGGCCGTCTTCTCGCCGAAGCCGGGGTCGGCCTCGTCTATGGCGGCGGCAACATCGGCCTGATGGGCGCGGTCGCGCGCGCGACGCTCGCGGCCGGCGGGCACGTGACCGGCGTCATCCCGAAGTTCCTCGTCGAGCGCGAGGTGATGCTGGCCGACGTTCAGGAGCTCGTCGTCACTGAGGACATGCACGAGCGGAAGCGCCTGATGTTCGAGCGCTCCGACGCCTTCGTGGCGCTGCCGGGCGGCATCGGCACGCTCGAGGAGCTCGTCGAGCAGATGACCTGGGCGCAGCTCGGCCGCCACGCCAAGCCAATCCTCATCGCCGATCTCCATGGCTTCTGGTCGCCGCTGACGGCGCTGCTCGACCACATGTCGGCCGAAGGCTTCCTGCGGCCGGGCCTCGAGGCGCCCTACATCGTCGCCACCGCGGTGGAGGAGATCCTGCCGGCGCTCGAAGGCGCGCTGCTGATCGTCGCCGACATCGCCGACGACGCCGAGCCCGTGGCCTCGATCCACCAGCTCTGATTCGTCAAAACGGCGGGTCGCGCCGGCTGAACCGCCAGAGGCGGATGAGCTCGCGCCACCGCGCCGGGTCGCGTGGGGCCCCGAACGGGTCCGGCCGTCGTTCGATCCGCGCAAGCGCTGCCGCCGCGAGCGCGACGGGCAGAAGCGCCGGATGGGCGCCGCGGTCCATCTCGGCCATGGCGGCGCGCGCCTCGCCGAGGCGGCTGACGCCGTGGCCCGCCAGCCGCTCGACCGCCAGCCGAAGCTGCGGGGTCGCGCGGCCCGAGAGCAGATCGTCGCGCTGCGCGCCGGTCTGCGCCATCAGGTAGGCGGGGATCAACGCCTGGCCGCGCGCCGCGAGCTTCGGCAGGCCGCCCAGAACGCTCGCGATTCCCTGCGCGACGCCCGCGAGGCCGCAGGCCGCCGCGCCTCCGGGATCGCGCCCTTCGGCGACGATGAGGCTCGCAAGCCGCAGCACCGCGCCGTGGGTCGTCCCGAGCCGCCCCTCGAGCTCGTCGAGGCTCGCCACCGGATCGTCGTAGAGATCGTCCCCGCGCGCGTCGACGATCGCAAGAAGCGCCTCGGTGGGCAGGCGCCCGAAAACGATCGCCGCGTGGAGCGCGCGCGCGATCGGGTGCGACAGCACGTCGGCGCGCTCGGGGTTCTCGAGCGCGTCCCGCCACCATTGCAGACGGAGTTCCCCAGGCATCGGCTCGCGCACGAGATCGCGCACGCGCGAAATCTCGATGTCGAAGGCGTAGAGCGCGAAAAGGTGCGAGCGGACCGGCGCCGGCGCGAACAGCGTCGCGGCGTAGCGGCCGAAATCGACCTCGCGGACGAGGCTCGCGACCGGATCGGAGAGCGCGTCGTCGCTCATGGAACCGCGAGCAGCGCCGCCGCCACCCGCCTCCTTTCGCCCACGAGAATATTCCAGGTGCGCGCCGCGGCTCCCGTCGCCATCGGCTCCGCCACGATGCCGGCCGCCCGGAACGCCTCGCGCAGCGCCGGTTTCAGCCCCGCGATGTCGGCCCCCATGCCGATGAGCAGCGTGTCGATCTCGTCGGCCTCGGCGAAGACGCGCGCGAAGGCCGCCTCGTCGAGCTCGGCGGGTCTGGCGTAGGGCCAGGCCCACATGCCCGACGGCAGGCCGAGCAGCGATCCGCGATGGCCGAGGTCGGCGAGCCGAAACCCGCTGAGCCGTAGGCGTCGATGAGGTGGCGGCCCGGCAGGTGGCGGTCGTCGGTCATGAAAACTCGCGGCGGGACCGGACTGCGTGCTTCGAGACGCCGCCTTGCAGGCGGCTCCTCAGCATGAGGACCGTTTGAGCCTCCTCAACGGTTCTCATGCTGAGGAGCCCGCGCCCGCGGGCGTCTCGAAGCACGCAGTCCGGCCCCGTCGTCTCAGCTTGTCGCCGGCTTGCGGCGGGCGCCGGCTTCGCGGAGCGCGCCTCGGCCTTGTCGTCCGCCACCGCCCGGGCCGACGTCTTTACGCCGAGATAGATCAACATCGGCGACGACACGAAGATCGCCGAATAGGTGCAGATCACCACGCCGAACAGCATCACGTTGGCGAAGCCCTGGATCGCCTGGCCGCCGAACAGCACAAGCGCGAGCAGCGACAGCGCCGTGGTGGTGGCGGTCATCACCGTGCGCGACATGGTGTGGTTGATCGAGAGGTCGAGCAGCTCGTCGGTCGGGATGTTCTTGTATTTGCGAAGCAGCTCGCGCGTTCGGTCGAACACCACGACGGTCTCGTTGAGCGAATAGCCGACGATGGTCAGGATCGCGGCGATCGAGGTCATATTGAACTCTTCCCGCGTGATCAGGAAGAAGCCGACGGTCAGCACGATGTCGTGGAGCGTGCCGATCACCGCGCCGATCGCAAGGTTCAGCTCGAAGCGGAACCAGAGATAGACCAGCACCGAGACGATCGAGAGCACGACGCCGAGCGTGCCGGCCTGGACGAGCTCGCCCGAGACGCGCGGACCGACCGTCTCGACGCGGCGGATCTCGTAGTCGCTCTCATAGGCTTTGCGGGCGTCCGCCACGAGCTTCGATTGCGCCGACTCGCCGCCCGGCTGGATGCGGAAACGGATCGAGACCTGGCCGCCCTGGCCGAACTCCTGCACCTCGACCTCGCCCACTTCGAACGAGTGGCGGTCTCGCGCACCTTGGCGAGGTCGGCCTGGCCGGACTTCGCCTGCATCTCCATCAGCGTGCCGCCGGTGAAGTCGATGCCGTAGTTGAGGCCGACGGTCAGGAACAGGATCAGCGTCGCGACCGAGATGAAGGCCGAGAACGGAAAGCTCAGCACGCGCCAGCGCACGAAGCGGAAGTTCGAGTCGTCCGGGAAGAGACGGAGAAGCTTCATTGGATCCGCCTCCTCAGAACGGCAGCGTCTGCGGACGCGAGCGGCGGTACCAGAGCGCGATCATCATGCGCGTCATGGTCACGGCCGTGATCACGGTCGTCAGAATGCCGAGGATGAACACCACCGCGAAGCCCCGCACCGGGCCCGAGCCCAGCAGGAACAGGATCACGGCCGCGATGCCCATGGTGGAGTTCGAGTCGATGATGACTGCGAAAGCGTGCCGGAAACCGGCGTCGATCGCCGACACCATGCTTCGTCCCGCCCTGAACTCTTCGCGTATGCGCTCGTAGATCAGAACGTTGGAGTCGACCGCGGTGCCGATGGTCAGCACCACGCCGGCGATGCCCGGAAGCGTGAGCGTCGCGCCCAGCACCGACATCAGCGCGAAGATGAACACGACGTGGACCAGCAGCGCGATGTTGGCGATGAAGCCGAACACGCCGTAGGTCGCGAACATGAAGACCACGACGAAGGCGGCCGCGTACCAGGTGGCGCGGGTGCCGGCCTCGATCGAGTCCTGTCCGAGGCCTGGGCCGACGGTGCGCTCCTCGATGACGGTGAGCGGCGCCGGCAGCGCGCCCGCGCGCAGCAACACCGCGAGGTCGTTGGCGCTCTCGACCGTGAAGTTGCCGGAGATCTGGCCCGAGCCGCCGGTGATCGGTTCGTTGATGCGCGGCGCCGAGATCACCTCGTTGTCGAGGATGATGGCGAAGGGATTGCCGACATTGGCCTGCGTCACCGCGCCGAACTGGCGGGCGCCGCGATTGTTGAAGCGGAACTGGACGATCGGCTCGCGCGTGCGCTGGTCGAAGCCCGGCTGAGCGTCGACGAGGTCTTCGCCCGACACCATCACGCGCTTCTCGACGAGCACGGGCACGCGCTGTCCGGCTTGCGTCTCGAACAGGACTTCCGAGCCTTCCGGCGGACGGCCGGCGGCGGCCTGCTCGGGCGGCACGGAGCGGTCGACGAGGCGGAAGGAGAGCGCCGCGGTCTTGCCGAGGATGTCCTTCAGGCGCTGCGGATCCTGGAGGCCCGGCACCTGCACGAGGATGCGGTCGGCGCCCTGGCGCTGGATCGAGGGCTCGACCGTGCCGAGCTCGTCGACGCGGCGACGCACGATCTCGATCGACTGGTCGACCGCGGAGCGGATGCGCGCCTGGAGGCCGGCTTCCGTCGCGGTGGCGGTGACGATGTTGTCGCCCTGCTGGCCGACCTCGACTTCGTTCGGGCCCGTGCCGCCGAACACGCCCGAGGAGGCCGGGACCGCGAGCGTCCGGAGCTTTTCGAGCGCGAGGCTCATCTGGCTCGGATCGCGCAGCGTGGCGCGCACCGTCTGGCCGTCGAGCGCGATCGCGGTGGTGCCGATGCGCGCCTCGCGCAGCACCCGGCGGACGTCGTCCTGGGTGGCGGCGATGCGGGTGCGGCGGAGCGCCGGGCCGTCGACCTCGAGCAGCAGCTGCGAGCCGCCCTGGAGATCGAGCCCGAGCACGACCGTGCGCGCCGGGAACCAGCTCGGATAGGCGTCGCGGGCCTGCTGCGACAGGAAATTGGGGATCAGCAGCAGAACGCCGAGCGCGCAGAGCGCGAGGACGCCGGCGATCTTCCAGGGCGAGAAATGAAGCATTATCGGCGGCTTTCAACAGGCGGCGGCGCGGGGAACCGCGCCGCGGCCGCGACGGGCGTCAGGCGCCTTCGGTCTTGACCGGCTCGCCCTTGGCGCGAACCTCGGAGATCATGCTGCGGGCGAGACGGACGCGGACGTTGTCGGCGATCTCGACCTGGACCTCGGCGTCGTCCACGACCTTCACCACCTTGGCGATGATGCCGCCGCCGGTGACGATCGTGTCGCCGCGGCGCACGTTCTTGATCATCTCGCGATGCTCCTTCACGCGCTTCTGCTGCGGACGGAGGATCAGGAAGTACATGATCACGAAGATCAGGATCAGCGGGAAGAAGCTGATCAGGGTCTGATCGAGCCCTCCCGCGGGAGCGGCGCCCTGGGCGAAGGCGGGCGTAACGAACATCTGCGGAAGCTCCGGCGTGGGATTCGCGCCACGTCGTTGAGCCCGAGGCGGCAGAACCTTTGAAAATGACGGCCGGGCGTCGTGCCCCCGGCGAGGCGGCGCGGACTATAGCCACGGCCCCCGCGAAATCAAATCACGCGCCCGATGGGACCTTCGACGGCTCGTCGCGACGCCCTGCGGCCCCGTCCCGGCTTGACCGCACCACCCATGACGGGCGTAGAGCTTCGCGCGAACGCGGATCGTCCGGGCCGGGTCCGGACGCCGCGCGCCGTTTTCCGCCGTCGAGGGCTTTCGCCGTGTCCGATCCGTTCTACTCCATGCCCGCGACCGACACGCGCGACGAGCTTCTCGCGCGCATCGCCGAGGCGCTCGAGCGCATGGCCCCTCCCCGCGTCCAGGCGCCGGACTTTGAGGTCGCCGACGCCTTCGTGTGGTCGGCGGTCGAAAAGCGGCTGATCCCGGTCGCGAAGGTCAGCCGCGTGGACATGCGGCTGCTGAAGGGCGTCGACCGCGCCCGCGACACCCTCCTCGACAACACGCTGCGATTCGCCCGCGGCAAGCCCGCCAACAACGCCCTGCTCTGGGGCGCGCGGGGCATGGGCAAGAGCTCGCTGGTGAAGGCTTCTCACGCGACGGTCGTCGAGACGATGGAGCGCGAAGGCCGGCCGAGGCTGAAGCTCGTCGAGATCCATCGCGAGGACATCGAGACGCTCCCGACGCTGATGTCGCTGCTGCGGGCCGCGCCCTTCCCGTTCCTGCTGTTCTGCGACGACCTGTCGTTCGATCTCGCCGACGCCTCCTACAAGTCGCTGAAGGCGGTTCTGGAGGGCGGCATCGAGGGACGGCCCGAAAACGTGCTGTTCTACGCCACCTCGAACCGCCGGCATCTGCTCGCCCGCGAGATGATCGAGAACGAGCGCTCGACCGCGATCCACGCCGGCGAGGCGGTCGAGGAGAAGGTCTCGCTGTCGGACCGCTTCGGCCTCTGGCTCGGCTTCCATCGCTGCTCCCAGGAGGAGTTTCTGGCGATGGTCACGGGCTACGCCGAGCATCTTGGGCTCAAAGCCGACCCCGAGACGCTGCGCCGCGAGGCGCTCGAATGGGCGACGACGCGCGGCTCGCGCTCAGGCCGCGTGGCGTGGCAGTTCATCCAGGATCTGGCGGGCCGCGACGAGGGCTGAAGAGCCCCAAGACGTCATCCCGGACGGCCGAAGGCCGATCCGGGACCGTCTTCCGAAAAGCGCGCCTGACCCTCAATCGTCATCCCCCGGCTCGTCCGGGGGATCCACGTGCGGGCCAATGCCCCGCGCATCGGAACAGTGGATGCCCCGGACGAGCCGGGGCATGACGAGCCCATTTCCGATCACGATCCCGGCTCGCGCTTCGCGCGTCCGAGATGACGGTCGGCCGCAAACGAAAAGGCCCGGCGGATCGCTCCGCCGGGCCCTCGCTGACTACCGGACAGATACTCACACGTCCGGCAGATGCTTCATCGGGTCGACCGTCGAGGCGCCCTTGCGCACTTCGAAGTGCAGCTGCGGCGAGGAGACGGAGCCGGTCGAGCCGGACTTGGCGATGATCTGGCCACGGCGCACCGTGTCGCCGCGCTTCACGTTGAGCGCGCTGTTGTGCGCGTAGGCCGTGACCCAGCCGTTCGAGTGGCGGATCAGCACGAGGTTGCCAAAGCCCTTGAGCTCGCTGCCCGAGTAAGCGACGACGCCGTCGTCCGAGGCCTTGACCTCGGTGCCTTCCGGCACCGCGATGTTGACGCCGTCGTTCGATGCGCCGCTGGTCTTCGAGCCGTAGCCCGAGATCACGCGGCCGCGGACCGGCCAGCGGAACGAGGGGCCGCTGTCGGCGACCGAGGGAGCCGCCGGAGCCGGATCGGCCTTGAGCGCCGCGGTCTTGACGTTGTCGGACTCGCTCGGCTGCGGAGCCGCCGAGGGCTTGACCGGCTGGGCCGCGAAGGCCTGCTCGCGCGGGGCCTCGACGCTCGGCTTCAGGGCGGGCTTGGCCGGGGCCTGGGCCGCGACCTGGACAGGCTTGGCCGGAACCGGCGCGGGCTTGGCTTCGGCGACCTTCGGCTGCGCGCCCTGGATGAACTGCATCTTGGGAGCGGAGGCGGTGGCCGGCGCCGCGGCGACCGGCTGCGGGCGCATCGGCGCCGGGCGCGTCGTCGCGACCGGCGAAGAGACCGGCGCGGCGGGGCGCAGCGGCGCGGCGGCCATGCGCGAGGAGCCGCCCGAATAGCTCGGGATCACGAGGCGGCTGCCTTCGCCGATCCCGTTCGCGTTCTGGAGGCCGTTGGCCTGCAGGATCGCGCTCGCCGGCACGCCGTAGCGGTTGGCCGCGGTGGTGACCGTCTCGCCTCGGCCGAGCGTGATCGTGGTGCCGCTGTCGGCCGACCAGCCGGTGGAGCGGCCCGACACGGAGCCGGTCGAGACGGGCTCGGAGCGCTGCTGGACCGGCGGAAGGCTCGAGGCGCGGTAGGAGCCGCCCGAGGACGACGACGAGGAGGAGGCGCCGTTTCCGTAGCCGTACATCGGGCGCTGCTGGACCGCGTTCGGCGCGCCGAGCGGGGCGCGCTGGATGCGCGTCGTCGGAGCGGCCTGGACGGAGCCGGTCGCGTAGGTGTCGGACGAGCGCTGCTGGCGCGGCGCGTCGTTCGAGGCCGAGGAGAACGGATTGGAGAAGGGGCTTTCGGAGAAGCGGCTCGAGTCCGAGCTGCAAGCTGCGACCGAACCCGACACGAGGGCGATCGCGGCGACGCGGACCATGAGGCGGGTCCGCAGAGACGGGACGAAGTTACGCATGGTGGGCACTCGCGACCAACTCGACCAACATGAGTTCAGTTAAAACCCATTGAGGTAAACAGCCGGTTAGCTGAACGCGGCATTCGCCTAAAAGTCGCCGCAAAGCTTGGCGCGCGGGGTTGAGCGGCGCAGTCCCAAGAAACGCGCCGCTTGCAGGCGATCGGGGGCTGTGGACGGGCGCTGGTTTCGGACCGTGGAGCCGCCTCTCCGTCATGCCCGGCGGCGGCTTCGCCGTTATCCGAAAAAACGCCTTCGTTCAGAGCGCCGCCGCGACCCCGGGGACGGCCGGCGGCAGGCGCGCCGCGCCGAGCGTGAACTCCTCGAGCGAGCCGTCGCGCGCCTTGGTGATCCGCGTGAGCCGCTGGCCGGCGACCGGGCCGACCGCCAGCACCATGACGCCGCCGGGCTTCAGCTGGTTGAGCAGCGCCGACGGCGGCGCCTCGACCGCGGCCGACACGAAGATGCGCTCGAACGGCCCCTGATCGGGCAGGCCGAGCAACCCGTCGGCGACCGAGAACACGACATGGTCGGCGTTGCCGAGCGCCCTCACCCGCCGCTCGGCGTTGTCGGCGAGCGTGCGCCAGCGTTCGACGGTGAAGAGGCGTCGTGAGATCTGGGCGAAGATCGCGGTGGCGTAGCCCGAGCCCGAGCCGATCTCGAGCACCGTGTCGAGCTCGCCCACGCCGAGCGCGTCGATCGCCTTGGCGATCTCCGAGGGGCGCTCCATCGTCTGCCCGCAGGCGATCGGCAGCGCGCGGTCGGAATAGGCGTGTTCGGCGAGCCGCGACGGGGCGAAGGCCGAGCGCGGAATGGTCTCGATCGCCGCGAGCGTGCGCAGATGCCGGATCCCGCGGCTCCGCAGCGACAGCACGAGCTCGGCGCGGCGCGTGCGCTCGATCTCGTCGCCGGACTCGGACATTTTTGGACTCAGCTCTCTGCGAAGGCTTTCCGCAGTCGGTCGAACGAGGCGTCGTCGGTCAAGTCGATTTTGAGCGGGGTCACGGAAATCCGCTTCTGGCGGATGGCCTCGAGGTCGGTGCCCTCGCCCGGATCAAACTCGGCGCGACCGAACATCAGCCAGAAATACGGGTTGCCGCGCCCGTCCGCGCGCTGCTCGACCGTCAGAAGCTCCTGGTTCCGCTGGCCCTGGCGCGCGACGGAGACGCCACGCACCTCCTCCGGCAGGCATCCCGGAAAATTGACGTTCACCAGCCGGTCGCGCTCGAAGCCGGCCTCGATGATGGTCCTCACCACCTCGGGACCGCGCGCGCGGGCGACGGCGAACATGTCCTCGACGTCCTCGCGCTTGCGATCAAAATTCTGGCTGAGCGCGATCGAGCGGACGCCGAGCAGCGTGCCCTCGATCGCGCCGGCGATGGTGCCCGAATAGGTGACGTCCTCGGCGACGTTCTGGCCGCGGTTGACACCTGAGAGGATGAGGTCGGGCCGGTTGTCCTTCAGCACGTGGCGCACGCCCATGATGACGCAGTCGCTCGGCGTGCCGCGCACCGCGAAGCGCTTCTCGCCGATCTGCCGCAGGCGCAGCGGGTCCGAGAGCGAGATCGAGTGCGAGGCGCCCGACTGGTCGGCCTCCGGCGCCACGACCCAGACGTCGTCGGAAATGGCCGCGGCGATCTCCTCGAGGGCCTCGAGGCCCGGGGCGTTCACGCCGTCGTCGTTGGTGAGGAGAATTCTCATCGATCAAACGCTTTCATAAGGCGAACTGCGTGCTTCGAGACGGCCGCTTGCGCGGCCTCCTCAGCATGAGGACCGTCTTGCTTGCTCGAACGCGCCTCATGCTGAGGAGCGCCGTAGGCGCGTCTCGAAGCACGCAATGGATCTCAGCCGGCGCGCTCGATGCGCTCCAGCCCGCCCATATAGCGCTGCAGCGCCGACGGGACTGCGACGGAACCGTCGCTCTGCTGGTAGTTCTCCAGCACCGCGACCAGCGCGCGGCCGACCGCGACCCCTGAGCCGTTGAGCGTGTGGACGAAGCGCGGGCCCTTGCCCTCGGCCGGGCGGTAGCGCGCGTTCATGCGCCGGGCCTGGAACTCGCCGCAGACCGAGCAGGACGAGATCTCGCGATAGGTCTTCTGCGCCGGCAGCCAGACCTCGATGTCGTAGGTCTTCTGCGAGGCGAACCCCATGTCGCCCGTGCAGAGCGTGACGGTGCGGAACGGCAGCTCCAGCCGCTTCAGAACCTCTTCGGCGCAACCGAGCATGCGCTCGTGCTCCTCAAGGCTCTTCTCGGGCGCGGTGATCGAGACCAGCTCGACCTTGGTGAACTGGTGCTGGCGGATCAGCCCGCGCGTGTCGCGCCCGGCGGCGCCGGCTTCCGCGCGGAAACAAGGGGTGCCGGCGGTGAAGCGGAGGGGGAGCTCCTCCTCGGAGAGGATCTGTTCGCGGACGAGATTGGTGAGAGAGACTTCGGCGGTGGGGATGAGCCAAGTCCGATTTGAGACGCTAATCGTCGGTTTCTTTCCGAAGCTTATGCCTATTCGCCCAGAGTGTTTTAGCTTCTCAAACGCCCGCCGTTCGTCGGCATCCGTAATCTCGAACATCAGAGATGGGTCGAAAGAGTCGTACGATCCCGGACCTCGCGGCTTTATATTTTTCGAACGAAAAGAATAGATTGTTGATTGAAACTGATCGTCTTTAAATTTCGGCAATTGCGCCGTGCCAAACATCGCTTCATCGCGCACCAACAGTGGCGGGGCGACCTCCGTGTAGCCGTGCTCCCCCGTATGCAGGTCGAGCATGAAGCTCTGGAGCGCGCGTTCGAGCCGCGCGACGCCGCCCTTCAGCACGGCGAAGCGCGCGCCGGACATGCGGCTCGCGGCCTCGAAGTCGATCAGGCCAAGCGCCTCGCCGAGGTCGTAGTGCGCCTTGGCGTCGTGGATCTCGCGCGGCTCGCCGACGCGGTGAAGCTCGACGTTTCCGCTCTCGTCGGGCCCGTCCGGTACCTCGAGCAGCGGGATGTTGGGGATCTCGGCGAGCGAGGTCTGCAGCTCCTGCTCGATCGCGGCCTGCTCGGCCTCGGCCGCGGGCACGTCCTGCTTGAGCCGCCCCACCTCCTCGATCAGCGCCGCGGCGCGGGCCTCGTCCTTCTGCGCCTTGGCCTGGCCGACCTCCTTGGAGGCCGCGTTGCGGCGCTCCTGGAGCGCCTGCAGGCGGCCGATGACCTCGCGGCGCTTTTCGTCGATCGCGATCAGCTTTCCCGACAGCGGCGCCAGACCCCGGCGGGCGAGGCCGCGGTCGAAATCGTCCGGATTGTCGCGGATCAGGCGGATGTCGTGCATCGGAGAATCGCTTCCGTCATTGCGGACAGTTCTGGCGGCGTCGGACTGCGTGCTTCGAGACGCCCGCTTACGCGGGCTCCTCAGCATGAGGAGCGAAGAGGATCAAGTGCCGGGCGCAAACCCGCCTCATGCTGATGGCCGCCTGAGGCGCGTCTCGAAGCATGCAGTTCGGCCTGGAGACGAACGGCTTACGCCTCGTCGTCCTCGTCCGGCTCTTTCGTCTCTTCCGCCGCGCGCTTCTTCTCGGTCATCCTGACGACCCAGATCGAAATCTCGTAGAGCAGCAAAGTCGGCACCGCGAGCGCGATCTGACTGATGACGTCGGGCGGGGTCAGCACCGCGGCGACCGCGAACACCACCACGATGGCGTAGCGGCGCTTGGCCACGAGCCAGGCGGCGTCGATGAAGCCCGCGCGGGCCAGGAGCGTGAGAATCACCGGCGTCTGGAAGCAGATGCCGAAGGCGAAGATCAGCGTCATGATCAGCGAGAGGTATTCGCTCGTCCGCGCGATCAGCTCGATGGACGGCCGCCCCTCCGCGCCCACCTGCTGCATCGACAGGAAGAACTTCATCGCGAGCGGCATCGCGGCGAAATAGACGAAGGCCGCGCCGAGGAAGAACAGGATCGGGGTCGCGATCAGGTACGGGTAGAAGGCGTCGCGCTCGTTCTTGTAGAGGCCCGGCGCGACGAACTTGTAGATCTGGTTCGCCACGATCGGGAACGAGATGAAGCCCGCGCCGAACATCGCGAGCTTGATCTGCGTGATGAAATATTCCTGCGGCGCGGTGTATTGCAGCCGGATCGCGGCGGAAGAGCCGGCCGCGAGCTCGTAGGGAACGAGCAGGATGTTGAAGATGTGCCCGGCCACCGCGAAGCAGAGCGCGAACGAGATCGCAAAGGCGATGATGGATCGGATCAGTCGTGCGCGGAGCTCGATCAGATGCTCGATGAGCGGCGCCTTGGTGGCGTCGATGTCAGCCTGACTCACGCAGCGGCTCCGGGCGGGGTCGGCTCGCTCTTGTCCTCGGCGGCCGCCGACGCTCCGGCGGACTTGCCGGCCGATTTGGCGGGCTTCGTCTCCGTCACGGCCTTGGCGGGCGCCTTGGTCGTCGACTTGGTGGTCGTCTTGGACGCAGCCTTAACGCCGGGCTTGGCCGCAGGCTTCTTTTCAGGCGTCGCCGGTTCGGCGGCGGGCTTCGCGGCCTTGGCGGCCTTCTTGACCGCTGCTTTGGGCGCGGGCGCGGTTCCGTCGGTTGCGGCGGCGGTCCTGGCGGCTTTCGCAGCCTGATCGGAGGACGTCGACGTCGCCTCGGCCGGCCGCATCGCAGGCGCGGCCGTCGGCCGGAACTCGGCCTCGGTCGGCGCAGGCGGCTCGGGCGTCGGGTCGATGGTCGGGGCCGGCGGAGCAAGCGCGGACGGGACGTCCGAGGCGACAGACGGCTTGGCGGCGTCTTCGGATCCGCCGGCGAGCGCCGAGGGCGCGTCCTTGGACTTCTGGTCGCTGCCGTTCAGCGCGTTCTTGATCTCGTCGCGGGCGATCTGGAACGGGCTCGCGCCGACCATGCGCGACGCCTTGTCCTTGAGGCCCGTCACCTCGTCCTTGAGGCCGTCGAGCTCGGCCTCGCGCATGGCTTCGTTGAACTGGCCCTGGAACTCGCCGGCCATGCGGCGAAGACTCGCGACCGTCTTGCCGACGGTGCGCAGCAGAGCAGGCAAATCCTTGGGGCCCACCACGACGAGCGCGACGACCGCGACGACGAGGAACTCGGACCAGGCGATGTCGAACATGGGCGTGGTCCAGCGCCGGAACGGGCGCTTGCGCGGCCGCCGCTAGAGGGCGGCCGCCTCCCGCTTAAACGATCAGGACGACTTCCGGCCGTCGACGCTGCCGACGGTCGGACGGACCTGCTGATCGGCGCGATGCTCGATGGTCTGCGCCGGACGGTTCTGCTGCGACATGCCGTCGGCGACCTCGTCCTCTTCGGCAAGACCCTTCTTGAAGCTCTTGATGCCCTTAGCCATGTCGCCCATGAGCTCGGAAATCTTGCCGCGGCCGAACAGCAGCAGCACGAGCACCGCGACGACCAACCAATGCGTGAGGCTCATGACATTCCCTTTCGAACCGCCGACGATTGACGCACGCGGTCATCTCTCCGCGCAATGGCTCCCCGGCGAGATCGGAACCTAAGAGCGGCGGACGACAAACACAAGAAGTTAGACGTCCGTAGGGGTCACTCGCGCGTCAACGAGACGCGGAGTGGTTACCGCTCCTCCTCGCCGCCCGACGGGAGCTCGCCCGAGAACGGATCGCCGTCGCCGAGCGGCTCCTCGTCGTCGCGCAGCGACTCGTCGTCGACCGGCGGCGGCATTTCGAGCCCGGGCGGCAGGCGGGCGTCGAGCAGGCCCGCGGCCTTCATTTCGGAAAGGCCGGGCAGATCGGAGACTTTCTCGAGCCCGAAATGATCGAGGAAGCCCGCCGTGGTGCCGAACGTCACCGGGCGGCCCGGCGCCCTGCGGCGCCCCCGGAACCGCACGAAGCCGGCCTCCAGAAGCGTTTCGAGCGTGCCCCGCGAGGTCGCGACGCCGCGAATCTCCTCGATCTCCGCGCGGGTCGCGGGCTGGTGATAGGCGATGATCGCGAGCGTCTCGATCGCCGCGCGCGACAGCTTCCTGGGCTCCCTCGCCTCCCCCGACAGCGCCGCGGCGACGTCGGGCGCGGTGCGGAACGCCCAGGCGTCGCCCACCCGGCGCAGGTTCACGCCGCGCGCGGCGTAGTCCTCGACCAGAACCCGCATCAGCAGGCGCAGGTCGGCGTCGACCGGCAGCCGGGCCGCGAGCGCCCGCTCCTCCACCGGCGCCTGCGAGGCGAACAGAACGGCCTCGACGAGCCGCAGATGATCGAGAGGCGCGCGGGCGCGGTCCTCCGGCGTCAGACGGCCGTCGAAGCCGGGGCCCGGAAATGTGGGCTCCTCCTCGCTCACCGCTTGTCTCCGGACGGCGACACGAGCGCGAGCGGAGCGCCGGAGCGCACGAACAGCGGCCCGAAGGCGCGCTCCTGCCGGATCTCCATCCGCCCTTCCCGCGCGAGCTCGAGCGACGCGCCGAGCCCGGAGGCGAGCACCGAGGCGCGCATCTGCGGCGTCATGAAGCGCAGCAGCAGCCCGTCGAGACGCGCCCAGTCGGCCGAGCGCCCGACGAGCCGCTCAAGCGCCGAGCGCGCCTCGGCGAGCGTCCAGTGCGGCCGGCGCTGCACGGTGACCTGCGTGTGCAGCGTCTTGACCCTCTGGCGGGCATAGGCGGTCAAGAGATCGTAGAGCGTCGCGGTCCAGAGCGTCGGCGCCTCGGCGCCTTGGGCCGGGGCCTCGCCGCGCGGCAGCGCGTCGCGGCCGAGCAGCGGGCGATCGAGCAGCGCGGCCCCGGCCCGCCGCATGGCTTCGAGCCGCCGCAGCCGAAAGGCGAGCGCCGCGGCCGCGATCTCGGGCGGGATCTCGTCGTCCTCGGAGGGCGCGTCCGGCACGAGAAGGCGGGACTTCAGATAAGCGAGCCAGGCCGCCATCACGAGATAGTCGGCCGCGAGCTCCAGCTGGTCGGCGCGCGCGGCCTCGACGAAGGCGAGATACTGCTCGGCGAGTTCGAGAATCGAGATCTTCGCCAGATCGACCTTCTGGCGACGGGCGAGGTCGAGCAGCAGGTCGAGCGGGCCTTCGAAACCGTCGAGATCGAGCAGCAGGGCCGGCGACTCGGGGCTCGGCCGCTGGTCGGCCTCGAACTCGTCCGCGTCCGGCGTCTGCGTTCCGGTCAAGCGCCGCTCCCCGGCGGCGTCAGGCGACCGCTTCCGCGAGCAGTCGGTCGCGCGTCGCGGCGAGCGCCGCCATGTCGACCTCCCGCGGCCCGACGAGCAGCGCGAGCGCCCGCGCGGCCCTCTCGGCCGAGCGACCTTCAAGCCGCGGCGCCGCCGCCGCGACCTCGATCATTTCGCCCATGTCGCCGCTGCAATGCAAGGCGATGTCGCAGCCCGCCGCGATCGCGCCCGCGGCCGAGGCGCCGACCGGACCTTTGAGCGCCTTCATCGAGAGGTCGTCGGTCATCAGCAGCCCGTCGAAGCCGATATGGCGGCGGATGATCTCCTGGATCACGATCGGAGACAGGGTCGCCGGGCGGTCCGGGTCGATGGCTTCGAAGACGACATGGGCGCTCATGCCGAGCGGGGCGTCGGCGACGTGGCGGAAGGCGGCGAAATCCGCCGCCTCGAGCGCCGCGCGATCCGCCGCCACCTTCGGCAGCTCGTAATGGCTGTCGACGGTGGCCCGGCCGTGCCCCGGCATGTGCTTGATGACCGGCAGAACCCCTTGTGCGAGGCACCCGTCGATCACCGCCTTCCCAAGAGCCGCAACGGCTTCGGCGGTGCGCCCATAGACGCGGTCGCCGATCGCGTCGGTGAGGCCTGCGGCCGGCACGTCGATCACCGGCAGGCAGTCGACGGTGACGCCCACCGCCGCGAGCTCCGCCGCCATAAGCTCCGCGCCGGCGCGGGCCGCCGCGAGCGCCGCCGCCGGGTCGGTTTCATAGAGCGCGCCATAGCGGGCGGCCGGCGGATGCGGGAAACTGAGCGGCGGACGGATGCGCTGGACCCGGCCGCCCTCCTGGTCGATCAGCACCGGCGCGTCGTCCCGGCCGACGCAGTCGCGAAAGTCAGCGGTCAGCCGCGCGATCTGCTCCAGCGAGACGACGTTGCGGCCGAAAAGGATGAGGCCCCAAGGGTTTGCGTCGCGCAGATAGGCGCGCTCACCGGGGGTGAGGGTCGGGCCGCTGCAGCCCACGGTGAACGCGCCGGCGGTCATCTGCGCCCCTTGAGAATCGAGACGCCCGCAGCTGGCCTTCCGGCCGGCCGCGGGCGAAATTCAGTTTCAAACCGCGTCAGTTGCGGGCGACCACGCAGTCGCCGCCGGCCGCGCGGAGATTGTTGCACACCGTCGAAGCGTCAGAGCTCGACCCGAACGGCCCGACCCGGACGCGGTAGTAAACGCCGCGGTCGCCGACCGTCGCGGTCTGGATCGAGGGCTGATAGGGCCCGAGCACCGAGGGATAGCGCTTCTGCAGGTTGGCGTAGGCGGTGCGAGCGTCGGTTTCCGATCGCTGCGACGTCACCTGGACCACGAAGCCGCCGGCGGACGGCCGCGGCTGCGCGGCGGCGCCCGCCGGAGCCGCGGCGCGCGGCGCCACCGCCGCGACCTGCTGAGGATCAGCGCGCTGAGGAGCGGGAGCCGGAGCCGGAGCCGCCGTCGAGCGGCTGACCGGAGCCGGCTGCTGCTGGGGTGGCGTCGCCGGCCGGGCCGCCGGGGTCGGCTGCGGCGCGGGACGGCTCGGGGCGGCGGCGAGACGCGGCGAGTCGCCGTCGGCGATGATGCCGTTGTCGAACTCGCTGCCGCGTGGAGCCTCACCGGTGCGGGCCGTCTCGGCGATCGGATCGCGCGAGGCGAGCTGCTGCGGCGCCGGGATCTGCGGGGTGGCGGGCTGGGGAGCGGCCACCGGCTGGTCGGGACGGATCGCGACCGTCTTCACGCGGCGCGGCTCGGATCCGTTGGTCGAGGGCGCGGTGGTCTCCGTCGAAGCGGTTCCGCCCGGCAGGATGATGCGGGAGCCGTCAGGACGCGGCTCGCTTGCGGGAGCGCGCGGCAGGTCCACCGGCTCCTCCTCGCGCGACACGACCTTGGACTTCGCCGGAGCGCCGCCCTCGACCCGGTCGTAGATCGCCTTGTTCTGCTGCTGCGACTCGGCGGACTTATCCGGCACGCTCTTGACCGGCTCGGTGTCGGCCTTGATCAGCGGCGGCTCGCCGCCGAACCCGCTCGAACCCATCATCTTGTAGCCGACCGCGCCGGCGCCGCCGACGATGGCGACCGCGAGCACCGCGCCGACCATCAACATGCCGCTGCGGCCGCCGCTTTTCAGGCTGCGGGGCTCCGGCTGATAGTAAAGCGGCTGGCCGGAATCGTCGAAGCCGTAGGGCTCTTCGGGGTTCGGCGCATAGGCGCGCGGATCGTAATCAGGCTCGGGCTCGCCCTGGGCGTGGCCGTAGCGCTGGCGATCGTAGTCGTCGCCATAGTGGTGGCCGGGACGCAGCTCGTAGCCGTCCTCCGCCCACTGGCCCTGCTGATCGTCGTAGCGTTGATCGTTCCGGCCGCCGGCCATCTCGCCGCGCCTCACCGCTTGGTTACGCATCCCGCAGGCCTCCCGCGGGCCCGTCCGACGGCCGGCGGAACGCCGGACGCCGTTGAGACAGAACCCGTAAACTCATCGCATCTCGTCAGGGGCCGAGACCCCCAGAATAGCAAGACCTGCCGCGAGCACCAGAGCGACGGCGTCCACCAAGCGAAGTCGAGCCTGAGACAACAATTCATTATTTTCCATAATGAAGCGTAAATCCGGCGAATCCTTGCCGCGGTTCCAGTGCGAATGCAGGTCGCTCGCGAGATCGTGCAGGAAGAACGCGATCCTGTGAGGCTGACGGGCGGCGGCCGCCTGCTCGACGGCGCGCGGCCAGGCCGCGATCCGCCGGATGAGGTCGAGCTCGCCCGGGTCCTGAAGCAACGAGAGATCCGGCTCGGACTTCGGGCTCCCGTGCATTTCGAGCCCGTTGCGAAGAATCGACTGGCAGCGCGCATGCGCATACTGGACGTAAAACACCGGATTGTCGCGGGACTGCTCGGCGACCTTGACGAAGTCGAAGTCGAGCACGGCGTCGTTCGAGCGGAACAGCATCATGAAGCGCACCGCGTCGCGGCCGACCTCGTCGACGACGTCGCGCAGCGTGACGAAGTCGCCCGCCCGCTTCGACATGCGCACCGGCTCGCCGCCGCGGAACAGGCGCACGAGCTGGCAAAGCTCGACGGTGACCTTGGCGGAGCCGCCGGACAGCGCCCGCCCGACGGCCTCCAGGCGCTTCACGTAGCCGCCGTGGTCGGCGCCGAGAACGAACACCATCTCCTTGAAGCCACGCTCATATTTGGAGCGGAAGTAGGCGACGTCAGCCGCGAAGTAGGTGTAGGAGCCGTCCGACTTCATGAGCGGCCGGTCGACGTCGTCGCCGAAGGCGGTGGCGCGGAACAGGGTCTGCTCGCGGTCCTCCCAATCTTCCGGAAGCTGGCCCTTGGGCGGGGACAGCCTGCCCTCGTAAATCAGAGCCTGACTCTTCAACGCCTCGACGGCCTCGACGATCGGGCCGCCGGGACCATGGAGGGTCGACTCAGAGAAAAAGACGTCATGGCGCACGCCGAGGCTCGCGAGGTCCTGGCGGATCATCTCCATCATGGCGGCGATGGTGGCGGCCTTGACGACCGGCAGCCACTGCGCCTCCGGCTTGTCCCGAAGTTCGGCGCCGTGCAGCGCGGCGAGCGCCTGCCCGACCGGCTTCAGATAGTCGCCAGGATAGAGGCCGTCGGGAATGGCGCCGATGTCCTCGCCCAGCGCCTCGCGGTAGCGCAGATGCGCCGAGCGGGCGAGCACGTCGACCTGGGCGCCGGCGTCGTTGATGTAATATTCGCGCGTGACGTCCTCGCCCGCGAAGACGAGGAGGTTGGCGAGCGCGTCGCCGAACACGGCGCCGCGGCAATGGCCGACATGCATCGGGCCGGTGGGGTTGGCGGAGACATATTCGACGTTTATCGGAGTCCGCTCGGCGGCGACCGGCTTGCCGAAGTCCTTTCCAGCCGCGAGAGCGGCGGCGAGCGCGCCGCGCCAATAGTCGCCCGAGAGCCGCATGTTGACGAAGCCCGGCCCGGCCACGGAAGCCGCCTCGACGTCCGGGTCGGCCTCGAGCTTCTTCGCGATCGCCTCGGCGAGGTCGCGCGGCCTCAGGCCGAGCTCCTTGGCCAGCACCATGGCGGCGTTGGTCGCAAGATCGCCGTGGCTGGCGTCGCGGGGAGGCTCCACCACCACGCGCGCGAGATCCGGCAGGCGGGCGATCGCGCCCTCCGCGCTGAGGCTGACGAGGATCGCGCGCAGCCGCGCGGCGAAGTCGGCGAAAACGTTTGAGACGTTCGAGTTCATGATTTTTCCGGGCGGGGGAACGTCCGGCGGCTAAAGCAAATCAGGGGTGAGGTCAAACAGCCGGCGGTGCTCGTCGATCGCGTAGCGGTCGGTCATGCCGGCGATGAAATCGGCGACGGCGCGGGCGTGGCTGGTCTCTCCGCCCATGCCCGCCTCACGCGCCCAGTCGGCCGGCAGCGCCGACGGATCGGCGAAATAGCGCCCGAACAGATCCGACACGATGCCCGCCGCGTCCTTCATCACCCGGTCGACGCGCGGATGACGGTACATCCGGGCGCGCAAGAAGCGCTTCACCTCGCGCTCTTGCTCCGCCATCGGCTTGGAGAAAGCGATCACGGGTTCGGCGGAGGCGCGGACGTCTTCGAGCGAGGCCGGCGCGAGCGCGCGTCGATCCGGCGCGCGCCTTCCGCGATCGCGTCCTCGACCAGCCGGGTGATGACGCGGCGCACGACCTCGTGGCCGGCCCGATGGTCGTCGAGGGCCGGATAGCGTCCGCGCACCTCGGAGAGGATGTCGCCGAGCAGCGGCGCGTCGGCGACATCGTCGAGAACGAACAGGCGCGCGCGCAGGCCGTCGTCGACGTCATGGGCGTCGTAGGCGATGTCGTCGGCGATGGCGGCGGCCTGCGCTTCGCCGCTCGCATGGCCGGCGAACGGCGCGCCAAGCCGCTCGGCGGCGTCCGCGATCGCGGCCTTCGGCGCGCCGAAGGCGTCGAGCGGGCCATTGTGCTTCAGCACGCCTTCTAGCGACTCGAAGGTGAGGTTCAGCCCGTCGAATTCGGCGTAGCGCCGCTCGAGCCGCATCAGCACGCGCAGCGTCTGGGCGTTGTGGTCGAAGCCGCCATAGGGCTCCATCAGGCCGTCGAGGGCGCGCTCGCCCGCGTGGCCGAAGGGCGGATGCCCGATGTCGTGGGCGAGCGCGATCGTCTCCGCCAGATCCTCGTCGAGGCCGAGCGCGCGGGCGATCGAGCGCGCGATCTGCGCGACTTCGAGCGTATGGGTGAGGCGCGTCCGGTAGTGGTCGCCCTCGTGATAGACGAAGACCTGCGTCTTGTGCTTCAGGCGCCGGAACGCGGTGGAGTGCAGCACGCGGTCCCGGTCGCGCTGGAAGTCGGTGCGCGTGGGGCTTGCGGATTCGGCCACGAGGCGTCCGCGGCTTTTCTTCGGATCGGCGGCGTAAGGGGCTCGCCGTCGTTCGATCCAGGCGGCGACGTCCACGGGGATGCGCTCCGGCAAGACGCCGTTTCGTTGACCGGCGCCGCGAGCGTGCTTACCTCTTCAACAAGACGAAAGGCAACGGCCGCAAACGACAGGCCGCGCCCGACATCATCTGGACAGGTTCGACATGACCACCGAAATTCCCGTCGTCGTCACCGACCGCGCCGTGGCCCGCATTCGCGAGATCCTCGCGACGGAGACGCCCGAGACCAAACTGCGCGTCAGCGTGCTCGGCGGCGGCTGCTCGGGCTTCCAATACGACTTCGGCTTCGACACCAGCGCCCAGCCCGACGATCTCGTCATCGCCAACGACGGCGCCACGGTGCTGATCGATCCCGTGTCCCTGCCCTTCCTCGCCGGCTCCCAGATCGACTTCGTCGACGAATTGATCGGCGCATCGTTCAAGATCACCAATCCGAACGCCACGGCGTCGTGCGGCTGCGGGACGAGCTTCTCGGTCTGATCGCGCTCTCGAAAGCGTGACAGCCGCCGGCGGCGGATTGTCCGCGGCCGACGCGAAATCGCGTCTGGCGGCCTCAAGTCATTACGACGCCCGTGATCGACGGGAACATCCTGATGGAGCGCCGCATGACCCGGAAGCCGTTGGCCCTCGCCTTGCTCGTCGCTCTGGCTGCGACCGAGGCGATGGCTCAGACCCCCTCCCCTTACGCGTCACGGCGCGTCGGGCCGGCCGCCGAACTCAAAGAGGGCGAGATCCTCGTCCAGGCCCGGCGCAGCGTCACGCTTCCCGTCGAACGCCTGGAGGACGCCGGAACGCGCCAGGACGATGCGGTGCGGATGATCTACCGGATGATCGATCGCGATTGCGGCCTCCTGCTCGAGACCATCGCTGAAACGTGCGAGCTCGCGAGCCTCAGCGTCACGTCCAGCTACGCCGACCGGACGACGATGCGGATCGGAGCGCAGCCGACGACCGGAGCCAGCGCCAACTTCGCGATGAAAGTCCGGCTGAAAGCCGCGACGGGCTCCGCGCGCTAAAGTCCCGCCGGGCGGTCTGACAGATCTATCATATGCAAGCCCCCCTTAAGTCCGTGGGCCCCGCGACACAGAGTCCCTGAAAGCGCGCGCATGGCGGTCATGCGTATTCGGCGCCTAGGAAAGTCCGCATTTTTAGACCAAGTGTTTCCTCGTGACGGCGCGCCCTTGGCCGCCGTTGCTGCCCTCTCGGGCGTTTCCTCCCTAGACTTGGGCCGCTCGATTTTCGGGCGGCCCTTTTTTCTTGCCCGGCTTTCCTCGCAAAGTCCGCGGGCCTAGGGTCGCGCGTCCATCGCCCGGAGCGCCCGCCTGTGCTGATCGCCACCTGGAACGTCAACTCGATCAAGTCGCGCATCGACCTGGCGGTCCGATGGCTCGAGGAGGCGCGCCCCGACGTCGTCTGCCTCCAGGAACTCAAATGCGTCGACGAGGCCTTTCCGCGCGAGGCGATCGAGGCGCTCGGCTACAACGTCGCGGTTCACGGACAGAAGACCTACAACGGCGTCGCGATCCTCTCGCGCTTTCCGATCGAGGACGTGACGGTCGGACTGCCCGGCGACGACGCCGACGAGCAGGCGAGATTCGTCGAGGCGGTCGTGTCGACCGGAGAAGGCGCGGTGCGGGTCGGCGGGCTTTACCTGCCGAACGGCAATCCCGCGCCCGGACCGAAATACGACTACAAGCTCGCCTGGATGGAGCGGCTGATCGCGCACGCCCGCGGCCGGCTCGCGCTGGAGGAGCCTTTCGTGCTCGCCGGCGACTACAACGTCATCCCGGCCAAGCAGGACGCCAAGCGTCCGGAGGTCTGGGTCAAGGACGCGCTGTTCCTGCCCCAGACCCGCGCGGCGTGGCGGCGGCTGCTGGCGCTCGGCTTCACCGAAGCGCTGCGCGCGACCGACGAGGCCGACGGCGTCTACACCTTCTGGGACTATCAGGCCGGCGCCTGGCAGAAGAACGACGGCATCCGGATCGACCACCTGCTGCTTTCGCCGCAGGCCGCCGACCGGCTGCTCGCAGTCCGGGTCGACAGACATGTGCGGAGCTGGGAGCGCCCCTCGGACCACGTGCCGGTGGTGATCGAACTCGCGGCCTGATCCGGCGTTGTCGCCGACCGTCTGCCGGACGGTCGAAAACGCGATCGTGACAAGCCCCCATGAAGATGATCGACCGCTCCGGAGGCCGACGCCCCTACCATCTTAGGGTTGCGTCGAGCCGGAGGGACGGACGTGCGGAAAATGATTGTGACGGCGTGCTACGCGCTGATGATCGGCGCGGGGCCCGCCTCCGCCGTCGAGCTGAAGGCGCTGACCGCCCAGGTCAATCCGAAGGCTGATGAGGACTACACGGTCTCGCAGCCAACCCTCACTGCGGATGGGTCGGGCGGCTTCGCCGTGGTCTGGCGCAAAGTCTCAAGCCCGGCTCCGGCAAGCGAGGTCTACGCTCGCTTCTATTCGTCGAAGGCGAAGCCCGTTGGCGGCCCGATCCGCGCCGACGGCCGCGTCGGCGACAGGACGCCCTCTTCCGCCAGCCTGCTCAGCGCCGCAGCGATCGGCGGAGCAGAATGTTGGCGACGTGGTCGGCCTCGGGGTTTCCCGACGGTTCTCCGTCCGAAGGCGTCGGCCGGTTCTTCGAGGGCGGCGAGCCCGCGGCGAAGATCACGCGGCTCGAAAATGAGGCGCAGGTGTCATTCGCCCGAACGACCGAAATCGCCGGCGGGCGGGCGATCGTCGGCTGGTCGCGGTCGACCGCCCCGACGTCCCTGATCGGACGCTTCGTCGAGCCGAACGGAACGCTCGGGAAGCCCAAGCTCGCCTTCGACGTCGCCGGAGCGAGCTCACGGCCGATTCTCTATCCGTTCGAAGACGGCGTGATCGCGGTCGCCTTCCGCACGGTCTTCGGTTCTCAGGTCGAGGTCGTGGGTCAGATCTACGACGGCGACGGGAAAACGCGAGGCGGCGTCATCGTGTTGATGGAGGCGTCGGCGACCCCGTCCTACAACACGCTGCCCATCGACCTTTCAAACGGCGAATTCGCCTTGCTGAACTGCTTCCCGCCGACGGGCCTGTCCGTCTGCGACGTCACCGCGCAGCGGTTCAACGAAAAGGGCAAGAAGGTCGGCAAGCCGAAGGTTTTGGCGCGCGGCGCCGAAAACCAATCGCTTATGGCGGTCGCCCTTGACGGAGCGGGCTTCCTGCTCGCGCTCGAAGAATACGACGCCGACCGCGTCAGCCGGATCGTCTATCGCCGTTTCAACAGCAAGTTCAAAGCGGCTGGCGCGTCGGCCCAGACAAAGTGGATCTCGGGCCAGCGGCGCGGACCGATGAAGCGGCTGGCCAACGGCGACGTGGCTGCGCTCGTCTCGGTGAACGACGGCGACCTGTTCGTCCAGACGCTCAAGCCGTAACCGGCGCGGCGTCTGGCGAAGAGGTCGCCGCGCAAGTCAGTCCCTGTCCTTGCTCCAGGCCTCGACATAGTCGGCGGCCTTGGTCTGCTCTTCGGGCGTCGCGGCCGCCGCGGCTTCGGCGTAGAGGTCGCGGATCCACTTGTCGCCCGAACCCGCGGCGGAATTGGCGAGCGTCAGCCACATCAGCCCGCGGGCCGACTGCTTCGGGATGTCGATCCCGTTGAACAGCATGTGGCCGAGCACGGCCTGCGCCTCGCGCTGGCCCTTGTTGGCCGCAAGGCCGAGCCACCGCGCGCCCTGACGGGCGTCCTTGGGCCCGCCGCCGTCGAGATACATCCGGGCGAGATTGTACTGCGCGTCCGGATCGCCGAAGTACGACGCGGCGTAGGAGAACATCTCCTTGGCGCGCGCCTGGTCTGCGCGGATCGGGCTGCCGGGAACGCCCTCGAGATAATAGTTCCCGAGAGCCACGAAGGCGTTGGCGACGAAGCGGGCCTGCACCGTGTCCGGCGCGTCGTCGGCGTGGGCGTTGGCGATCTGGCTGAAATAGTCGAACGCCTTGACGTCGTCCTTCTCGACGCCGTCGCCCTCGGCGTACATCCGGCCGAGCTTCCACTGGGCCATGGCGTGCCCGCGCTTGGCGGCGTCGAGCAGCGAATTGACCGCGCTCGCCTTGTCGCCCGCGATGTAGGCGCGGGCGCCGGCCCGGAACGCCTGATAGGGCGACTCCTGGTCCTTCTTCGAGGTCGTGCCCTCGAAGGCGAAGGCGACGCTGGCGAGGGTGAGCCCCGCCAGCGTGACCACCGCGAAGGCTCCGAGACGATCAGACGTCCGCATAGGTGCGCTGCTCGCCCTTGCCGCCGGGATGGGTGACGGCGCCGTAGCGGGCCGGACCGACCCCTTGCGCGAATTTCCAGATGGCGCCCGAGCCGAAGCCGTGGTCGCGCGGCGTCCAGTCCTTTGCGCGGGCGGCGAACTCCTCCTCGCTCACCGCGGCCTCGATCACGCCTTCGACGGCGTCGATCGTGATCATGTCGCCGTCCTTCAGGAGGGCGATCGGGCCGCCGACCGCCGCCTCCGGCCCGACATGGCCGATGCAGAAGCCGCGCGTCGCGCCCGAGAAGCGCCCGTCGGTGATGAGCGCGACCTTGTCGCCCGCGCCCTGCCCGTAGAGCGCGGCGGTGGTCGCGAGCATCTCGCGCATGCCGGGTCCGCCGCGCGGGCCCTCGTAGCGGATGACCAGGACTTCGCCGTCCTTGTAGTCGCGCTTCTGGACCGCCGCGAAGCACTCCTCCTCATTGTCGAAGCAGCGCGCCGGACCGGTGAACTTCAGGTTCTTGAGCCCCGCGACCTTCACGATCGCGCCGTCCGGGGCGAGGTTGCCCTTGAGACCGACGACGCCGCCGGTCCGGGTGATGGGCTTGTCGGCCGGATAGACGACGTCCTGATCCGGGTTCCAGCGCACCTTCTCGAGGTTCTCGGCGATGGTGCGGCCGGTGACGGTCAGGCAGTCGCCGTGCAGGAAGCCGTGGTCGAGCAGCGTCTTCATCAGCAGCGGGATGCCGCCGACCTCGAACATGTCCTTGGCGACGTATTTTCCGCCCGGCTTCAGGTCGGCGATGTAGGGCGTGCGCTTGAAGATCTCGGCGACGTCGAACAGGTCGAACTCGATGCCGCACTCATGGGCGATGGCCGGCAGGTGCAGCGCGGCGTTGGTCGAGCCGCCGGAAGCGGCGACGACCGTCGCGGCGTTTTCGAGCGCCTTGCGGGTGACGATGTCGCGCGGGCGGATGTTGCGGGCGATCAGCTCCATGATCTGCTCGCCGGCGGCGGCGCAGAACTTGTCGCGGAGCTCGTAAGGCGCGGGCGCGCCGGCCGAGTAGGGCAGCGCGAGGCCGATCGCCTCGGAGACGGTCGCCATGGTGTTGGCGGTGAACTGCGCGCCGCAGGCGCCGGCCGAGGGGCACGCGACCTGCTCGATCTCGTCGAGGTCCTCGTCGGACATCTCGCCGACCGAGTGCTTGCCGACCGCCTCGAACATGTCCTGCACGGTGACCTGCTGGCCGCGGAAGGTGCCGGGCAGGATCGAGCCGCCATAGATGAAGATCGACGGCACGTTGAGGCGCACCATCGCCATCATCATGCCGGGCAGCGACTTGTCGCAGCCGGCGAGGCCGACCAGCGCGTCGTAGCAGTGGCCGCGCATGGTGAGCTCGACAGAGTCGGCGATGACCTCGCGCGAGGCCAGCGAGGACTTCATGCCCTCGTGGCCCATGGCGATGCCGTCGGTGACCGTGATGGTGCAAAATTCACGGGGCGTGCCGTTGGCGGAGGCGACGCCCTTCTTCACCGCCTGCGCCTGGCGCATCAGCGAGATGTTGCAGGGCGCGGCCTCGTTCCAGCACGAGGCGACGCCGACCAGCGGCTGGTGGATCTGGGACTTGGTCAGCCCCATGGCGTAGAGATACGAGCGGTGCGGCGCGCGCGCCGGCCCTTCCGTCACATGACGGCTCGGAAGTTTCGTCTTGTCGAAGACCTTGGCGTCCATCCGCTTACGCACCCCTCGGAGGCGAACCGCCTCCATGACGGACGTTCCGGCGGACGCTTGGGCGAGCCGCCTCCGACCCCCCGGTCGACAGACGCCCAGACACGTTCGCAACCCGCTGACTTCGGAACGTCCCCGGCCCCCCGGCCGGCGTTAACCAAACTCGCGTTTTCTTTCAGCGGGTTACAGACGTTCTAGCCTCTCCTTTGTGGCGTAATGGCGGCGATTTGGTCGCAGTCTGAGGCGGAACGCGCTCCATTCCGAGGCTGTTGCGTTTGCGCCACTGGCCTTTCGGGGCGGGAAGTCAACCGGCCGCGGCGCCGCTCACGAGCTGGTCGAACAGCGACATCTGCTTTGGAAGACAAACGCTTGCAAGGTCGTAGCGCGAGACCGCGAAGTCGCGCGCAGCGCGGCGCATGGGCCCGAGCGTTTCGCGGTCCTGCAATGTCCGGCAAACGGCCTCGGCCAGCCCCGCGACGTCGAAGAAATCGAACAGGCGCCCGGTCACGCCGTCCTCCACCGCCTCGCGAACGGGCGCGGTGCCCGAGGCCACGATCGGCGCGCCGGCCGCCATCGCCTCGAGCAGCGACCACGACAGGACGAAGGGATAGGTCAGATAGACATGGGCGGTCGACACCTGGAGCATGGCGAGGAAATCGGGCTTCGGGATCTGGCCGAGGAAATGGACGCGGCTCATGTCGAGCCGGTCGCGCACCTCGTCGAGGAAGATGTCCTTCCAGCTCTTACCGTCCGGCGCCTTGCGCCCGTAGGAGACGCCGTCGCCGCCCACGATTAGGGCCTGGGCCTCCGGCCGCCGCCTGAGAATCTCCGGCAAAGCGCGCATGAAGACGTGATAGCCGCGATAGGGCTCGAGCTGGCGGTTGACGAAGGTGATCACCTCGTCGCGCGGACGCAGCTCCCGGCCGTCGGGAAGGCGGAAGCGGGCGTTCGCCTTCGGGGCGGCGGCGCGGGTGTCGATCCCGTCATGGGCGACCGCGATGCGGTCCCACAGGAAGCGGGGGTGCTGGCTCTTCTGCCATTCGGTCGGCGACAGGCCGAGATCGGCGGCCGCAAGCGCCGTCAGCATTCCGGCGTTCTTTGCCCGGATGCGCAGCGCCGTGCGCAGCCCCTGCTCCGGAAACTCGGGGTCGAAACCGACGTCGGCGCCCGACGCGTTGTAGAAAAACTCGCAGAAGGCGACGTGCCTTGCGTTCGGGAAGAGGTCGCGGGCGAACAGGGTCTCGCCCCAGCCCGTATGGCCGACGACGAGCGCGGGATCGCAGCCCATCTCCTTCTTCAGCCTCTGCATGGCGCCGGCGGCGAGCTCGCCGCGGATGACGTCTGAATTGAAGCGCTCGCCGAGCGGATGCCCGCCGCTCGGCGGCTTCTCGGGGATGCGGTAGGCGGCGAGCCCGACATGGGGCCGCGGCCGCGCGGTCGGACCGCCGACGCCGAACACCCTCACCCCCGGACGCCGCGCGAAGGCCTGCGCGGCGTGCACGAACTGGCCGGGGAAGTTGTTGTGAACGAACAGGACGTCCAAACGGCCCCTCCCCGCATCGCCCGCAGTCCGCAAGGACTCGCTACGCGCTCCGCGCGACCGGTATCCCGCCTTCGCCGTCCGGCCGCCATCGGACTTCGGTAGCGTGCCGCGCAGCTTGGACCGCCAACCTCAGCCCTCGCGCTTCCACGGAAACACCCAGGTTTCGGTGAGCGCCTTGTCTCCGACCTTCAGCACCGCGCGCAGCTGCGCCTCCTGGCCGGGCTGCTCGATGCGATGGTCGAGGAACAGGCGGAAGCCGCCGATCTCGCGGTTCGGGACCACATAGGCGGCCTCGATCTTGCCGAGGCTCGCGCCGGTGTCAGTGACGACGCGCTTCGGCTCGTCGAGCCAGTAGTCGAGCTCGCCGCCCTCGAAGTCCACGATGAAGCGGCGGACGTCCTGCGGGCCGGCGTTGGGATCGCCGGATGCGCGCGCTTCAGTGACGAAGGTGTGGATCGCCCTCGCCTTCGGCGTGAGTCGCTCGGCGAGCTTCAGCGAGCGGATCTTGTAGGAATAGCGCAGCGTCTCGCCGGCCTTCGGCGCAGCGTCCGGCGTCCAGTAGGCGACGACGTTGTCGAAGGTCTCGTTGTCGGTCGGCAGCTCCAGGAGCCTGACGCTCCCGGCGCCCCAGTCGCCCTCGCGCTCGATCCAGTAGCTCGGGCGCAGGTCGTAGCGGACCTCGAGATCCTGATAGTGTTCGAACAGCCGGTCGCGCTGCAGCAGGCCGAAGGCCTGGACGGCGGGCTCGGGATAGACCGAATTCTGCAGCGCCTTCGGGTTCGTCAGCGGCCGCCAGGTCCACTCGCCGACGCTGGTCCGGATGAGCAGGCCGTCGGAGTCATGCACCTCGGGGCGGAAGCCGCGATAATGCTCGCGGTCGTTCTCGCCATAGAAGAACATCGAGGTCAGCGGCGCGACGCCGAGCTTCGGCAAGTCGACGCGCGGGAACAGCGTGGAGCCCACCGCGACCGTGCTCTCCTCGCCCGGCCGGATCACCATGCGATAGGCGCCGGTGAGCGAGTGCCCGTCGAGCAGGGCGTGCACCACGATCTCGCTCGCGCCCGCCTGCGGCTCCTCCACCCAGAGCTCGCGGAAATCCGGAAACTCCTCCGGGGTCTGCTCGCCGGTGTTGACGCCGATTCCCCGCGCCGAGATGCCGTAATGCTGGCCTGCCCCGAGGAAGCGGAAATAGCTCGCGCCGAGGAAGACGGCAAGTTCGTCCATCACGCTTGGCTTGTTGAGCGGGAACAGGATGCGGATCCCGGCGAAGCCGAAGTCGATCGGCATGCGGCCGGGGATCTTGGTCGGCCCGAAATCGAAGAACGACGGATCGTAGGGGATCGGGGCCGGATTGCCCTCGCGCACGAGGTTCACGGTCACCGGGTTCTTGTAGAGGAAGCCGCGATGGAACAGCTCCATGCGGAACCCGCTTTCGAACCGCCGAAATGCGCTCGGTCGCGCTTGAAGCGAACCGCGCGGAAGTCGTCGAAGGACAGCTTGTCGAGCGCCTCGGGGAGCTTCGCGTCAGGGGCCGCATAGGGCTGGAGCGAGAGCTGCCGCGCCTTCTCGATGACGACGCCGTGGTCGAACACTTTGCGCCCTCCCGCCGCCGCCTGCTCCTGCGCATGGGCGTTGATCGGCGCGAGCGCCCCCGCGCCGATCAACGCCATCGTGTCCCGCCGGGTGAGCATGTTTCTGAACTCCGCTACGCCCTCAATACGCGGAGATAGCGCGCGGGGCCGGGATGTTGATGCGGCGGGTTCGCGCAATCGGGGCGCAGGTGCGCGCTTCGAGACGCGGCCTCACGGCCGTCTCGAAGCACGCAGTTCGGCTTAGCTCGGCCGGTCAGTCGCCGAGCTGCTTCAGCGCCGCCTCGATCTTGGCGAGGCGCTCCTGATAGCCGGCGCGTTTCTCGCGCTCGCCCTCGACGACCTCCTCGGGCGCGCGGGCGACGAAGCTCTCGTTGGAGAGCTTGCCGTCGATGCGCCGGATCTCGCCGATCGCCTTGTCGCGCTCCTTCGAGAGCCGGTCCTTTTCGGCCGCGATGTCGACGACGCCTTCCAGCGGAACCGCCACCACCTCGCCGCGGATGATGAGCTGAATCGCGCCCTTGGGCGCGGCGTCCGCGAAGGAGACGCCCGAAACGCGCGCGATGCGGGCGAGCGTCGGCGCGGAGCGCTCGGCCCTGCCCTTCGTCGTCGCGTCGCCGCCCACGACCACGAGCGGCAGCGTCGCGCCGGCCGGCACGCCCATCTCGGCGCGGGCCGAGCGCAGCTCGGTCACGAGCTCGACCAGCCAGCCGATCTCGGCTTCGGCCTCGGCGTCGCCGAGCCCCTCAAGCGCCGGCCAGCCGGACAGCATCAGCAGACCGTCGCGGCCGGCGTCCGCCGCGCGCGCGGCCCAGAGCTCCTCGGTCACGAACGGCATGAAGGGGTGCAGCAGCTTCAACGACTGGTCGAGCACGAAGGCGAGCGTCGCGCGGGTCTCCACCGCCTCGCCGGTCTCGACCTCGGTCTGCAGCACGGGCTTGGCGAGCTCGACATACCAGTCGCAGACCACGTTCCACACGAAGCGATAGACCGAAGCCGCGGCCTCGTTGAAGCGATAGGCCTCCAGCGCCGCCGTCGTCTCGGCGGTCGCCTTCGCCGCCTCGCCGAGGATCCAGCGGTTGAGCGTCGCCTTGACGGTCTTGGCGTCGAAATCCGAGACCGGCGCCGAGCCGTTCATTTCGGCGAAGCGCGAGGCGTTCCAGAGCTTGGTCGCGAAGTTGCGGTAGCCCTCGACACGGCTCGTCGCGAGCTTGATGTCGCGCCCCTGCGCGGCCATCGCGGCCAGAGTGAAGCGCAGCGCGTCGGCGCCGTAAGCGTCGACGAGGTCGATCGGGTCAATGACGTTGCCCTTCGACTTCGACATCTTCGCGCCCTTCTCGTCGCGGACGAGGGCGTGGATGTAGACGTCGGCGAAGGGCGCGGTCCCGGTCACGTAGAGCCCCATCATCATCATCCGAGCGACCCAGAAGAAGATGATGTCGAAGCCGGTGACCAGCACCGAGGTCGGGTAATACTTTGCGAGCTCCGGCGTCTCGTCCGGCCAGCCCATGGTCGAGAACGGCCAGAGCGCCGACGAGAACCACGTGTCGAGCACGTCCTCATCGCGGGTCAACGCGGTTCTCGAGCCGTAATGCTTCTCGGCGGCGGCCAACGCCGCCTCCTCGGTCTCCTCGACGAAGATCGCGCCGTCCGGCCCGAACCAGGCCGGGATCTGGTGGCCCCACCACAGCTGGCGCGACACGCACCAGGGCTGGATGTTCTCCATCCACTCGAAATAGGTCTTGGACCAGTTCTCGGGGGTGAACTTGGTGCGTCCGTCGCGCACCGCCGCCATCGCCTCGACGGCGAGCGTCTTGGCGTCGACGTACCACTGATCGGTGAGGAACGGCTCGATCACGACGCCCGAGCGGTCGCCATGCGGCACCTGATGGACATGCGGCTCGGCCTCGAGCATCAGCTCGCGCTCTTCGAGCAGCGCCAGCACTTGCTTGCGGGCCTCGGCGCGGTCGATCCCCTGCATGGCCAGAACGAGATCGAGATCCGCAGACGCCGCGACGCCCGCGAGGAACGCCTCGTTGCCCGCGACCGCGAGCCGCCCTTCTGCGTCGAGGATGTTGATGAGCGGAAGGCCGTGGCGCTTGCCGACTTCGAAATCGTTGAAGTCATGGCCGGGGTGATCTTGACCGCGCCGGTGCCTTTCTCCGGATCGGAGTACTCGTCGGCGACGATCGGAATGAGGCGGCCGACGAGCGGCAGCACGACGTTCTTGCCGACGAGATGCCTGTAGCGCTCGTCTTCGGGATGCACCGCGACGGCGGCGTCGCCGAGCATCGTCTCGGGCCGCGTGGTGGCGACCGTGATCGACTCGTCCGTGCCCTCGATCGGATATTTCAGGTGCCAGAGATGCCCCTTGGTCTCGATCGACTGGACCTCGATGTCCGAGATCGCGGTCTGGAGCTTGGGGTCCCAGTTCACCAGGCGCTTGTCGCGATAGATCAGCCCGTCGCGGTGCAGCCGCACGAACAGCTTGACGACCGCGCGGGACAGGCCCTCGTCCATGGTGAAGCGCTCGCGCGACCAGTCGGCCGAGGCGCCGAGCCGCTTCAGCTGGCTGAAGATCCGCCCGCCCGATTCCGCCTTCCACTCCCAGACGCGCTCGACGAACTTGTCGCGGCCCATGTCGCGGCGACCGGGCTCCTGACGCTCCATCAGCTGGCGCTCGACGACCATCTGCGTCGCGATGCCGGCATGGTCCATGCCCGGCTGCCACAGCACGTCGCGCCCGCGCATCCGCTCGAAGCGCGCCAGCACGTCCTGCAGCGTGTTGTTGAGCGCATGCCCCATGTGGAGCGAGCCGGTGACGTTCGGCGGCGGAATGACGATCGAATAGGGCGCGGCGCCGGGCTTTGAGCCCGCCCCGGCCTTGAAGGCCCCGGCCTCGTCCCAGCGGGAAGCGATCCGGGCCTCGATGTCGGCCGGCGAGTAGGTTTTTTCGAGCATCGTCTTCGCGATTACCGCCGCGCCCGAGGGTCGCGGCTCAAGGTTCCGATCGGGGAGCCGTTGAAGCGAAGCGCGCTCCGGGCGTCAAGGCCGCGACGCGTTGACCAGGCGTCTCACTGCTTGCGCTTGGCCGAACGCCGCTTGAGCGCGGCCTTCGCGCCCTTGGCGGCGGCGTCGAGCTGGCGGCGCAACTCCTCCACCGCGCGGTCGACCTCGGCCTCGCTCCGAAGGTCGAAGCTGATGAGGCGGTCGAGCTCGCCGCCGATCCGCACGCAGCGGTCGAGGCAGAGATAAACGACGTCGTTGCCGGGGATCGACCTTGTGGCCGAAATAAAGGGCTTCGTCCTTCATGACCCGCAGCTCCTCATGCGCACCGCCGGGAAAGGCGCTATCGCCCGCCCCTCGCCACCCGTTCGATCTCCTGACGGACGAGCCGCTCCACGAGCGGGGGCAGGTTGTCGTCGAGCCAGGCCTTCAGCATCGGGCGCAGCATCTCGCGCACGATGTCGTCGAGCGTGCGCGCGGAGCCCGCGAGCACCGTGTTGGCGAGGCTGCCGAAGGCGGCCTGCACCGACTCGTCCGTCCGGGGAGAAAGCAGCCGGTCGGTCTCGGCCGCGATCCGTTCGCGCAGCGCCGGAGCGGACATGGGCGCGGGAGCAGGCTCCGGTCGGGGCGGCGGCGGCGGCGCGACGGGCTCCTCCACCAGGTCTTCGGTGAGCTCGAGCACCTCGAGATCATCCTCGAGGTCGATCGGCGGCGGGCGGCGCGGGCGGCGCCTTCGCTTCCGTCGGCGCGGCGTCCATCGCGGCGAACATCGCGTCGATGTCGTCCTGCCCGAGATCGGCGGCGGCCGGCTCGGGATCGGCGGCGGGCGCCGGCTTCGGAGCTTCCATGGGCTTCACGGCTTCGGCCTCGACGGGCTTCGACGACGGACGCGCGGCGCCGGGCTCGTCGTCGGAGATGATCCGGCGAATCGACGCCAGGATCTCCTCCATCGTGGGCTCGTGAGCCTTCGCCGGGCTGCTCATACGCTCTCCGCTCGGTTCATGGAGCCGCCCGAAGCGCCGCCGGCCACAAGCCTCCGGCGGAGCTCACGAATCGCTTCGGGACGCCGACCCCACATCCGCGTCGAGTATTGCATCGGAGCGCGTCAGAACAAGCGCCCGGACCCCGTCGCCCACAGCTGAGGCGAGCGGTTGGGCCGCCTTAGCGGCCGTCCGGCGTCCGCAGGCCGATCCACTTGTCGCGGACCTGCTCGTAATGGACGTTCGGGTCGTACTTGGCCACCGCCAGACCGAGCTTGGCGGCGGTGAGCCAGCCGACCGACGACATCAACGCATAGGAGGCGACGACCCGATCGTGCTGCGCCTGGATCAGGGTCACGCGCGAGTCGAGCACGAGCTGCTGAGCGTTGAGCACGTCGAGCGTGGTGCGCTGGCCGACCTTGGCCTCCTCGCGCACGCCGTTCAGCGCCACCTGGTTGGCCTCGATCTGGGCCTGGGCGGAGGAGATCTGCGCGGTCGTCGATTCGACGTTGCCCCAGGCCGAAACCACGGCCTGCCGCACTTGGTCGCGCGAGATGTCGGCCTCGAGGCGACGCTGCCCGGCCGTCTCCTTGGCCTGGCGGACGGACGAATATTCCGAGCCGCCCTGATAGATCGGGATGGTGAGTCGGCCGACGAGCGACCCGACGGTCGTGCGGCCGGGCTGCTGCAGGCTGTCGTCCCAGCGGCGGGAGAAGGCCGCCTCGACGCCGAGCTGCGGCAGCAGCGCGCCCTCGAGCACGCGGATCTGGAGCGTGGCGGCGTCGACGCCGTGGAAGGCGGCGAGAATCGCCGGATGCTGGGCCTGGCTCAGATTGATGGCGGAGCCGAGCGACTTCGGCAGCAGCTTGTCGATCGACTTCGCAGCGCGGGGGCGACCGATGTCCTCGCCGACGATCTGGCGATAGGTCGCGCGGCTGGTGTTGAGATTGGCCTCGGCCTGGCTGACCGCGGTGCGCGCGCCTTCCACGGCCGCTTCGGCCTGCGCGGTGTCGGTGCGCGTCACTTCGCCGACGTTGAAGCGCTCGCGCGCGGCGCGGAGCTCTTCCTGCAGCACGTCGACGTTGTTCTTGCGGACGTCGAGGATCGCGTAGTCGCGCAGCACGTCCATATAGGCCTGGGCGGCGTCGAACAGCACGTTCTGCTCGGAGTTCCGGAGCTGCTCACGGGCGCCGAGAATGTTCGATTCGGCGGTGCGGACCCGGTTGTAGGTCTGCTGGCCGTCGTAGATCGTCTGCTGGCCTTGAATGCCGACGCCGCGAGGGTAGGCGGTGCCCTTGGTCGGCGAGGAGCCTAGTTCCGAGAGCAACCCGCCGATCTGCGCGCGCTGGCGGCGGTTGAAAGCGCTGAGGTCCGGGATTGCGCCGCTGCCGCTGTCGTCGAGCTTGGTGCTGCTGCGTTGAACCCCGACGTCGCCGGTGGCGTTGATGATCGGCCGGTAGCCGGACAGCGCCTGCGGAACCTGCTCGTCGGTCGCGCGCACCGAAGCGCGCTGCGAGTTCAGCGTGGGATTCGCCAGATAGGCGCGCGACAGCGCCTGTTCGAGCGTCTGCGCCTGCGCGCTCGTATTCGCCAGCAGGCATGCGAACCCGAACGCGGCGGCGGCATAGAAATCCCCGCGGCGACGGACCTTAACGCTCGTCGACATTCAACTCACCGGATTGCGACCTCTCCCCGCCGGATTTTTCCGTGCGGTTCAGGTCCATGACGCGTCCCGGGGAGCAGCCTATCGTTCCGCGTCAGCGGGCGAAACGGCCGCTTTCGCATTGGCAAAAAGTAGCGGCCGGGTGGCGCAAAGCAGCCACACTGGCATGTCTCAAAACGCGAAGGCCTCGACCGGGCCAAAGCCCGGCAGCGTCGCGCCGGCAGCGTCGAAAAACGTCGCCGCCGCCAGGCCTTGGTCGGAACGCCGGAACACCGTGGCCCGCGTGGTGCGGCCCTGGCCGGCCGGCGCCACGAGCCGTCCACGGGGGGTAAGCTGCGCGCCCAGGCGATCCGCGCCGGTCACGATCGCGCCATCGCAGAAGATCAGGTCGTAGGGCCCGGCCTGCGGCGCGCCGTCGGCCAGCCGCCCCTCCACCACGTCGACCCCGACAAGGCGTTCGCGGGCGCCGCGCGCAAGGTCGGCCTCTTCTTCGAGCGCGACCACGTCGAGGCCGAGCGCCGCGAGCACTGCGGCGGTGTAGCCGAGCCCGCAGCCGACGACGAGCGCCCGCTCCCCCTCGACCGGAGCGGCGAGCTGAACCAATCGCGCGAGAATCATCGGTTCGAGCATGGCGCGCCCCGTCGGCCCGAGCGGGACGCGCGCGTCGAGATAGGCGAGGCCCTTGCGGGCTTCAGGCACGAAGGATTCGCGCGGCACGGACAGGAAGGCGCCGATCACGCGGTGGTCAGTGACGTCGGCGGTGCGGATCTGCCCGTCCACCATGCCGAGCCGCAGGCGCTCGAAATCCGTCATCGTCATCGTCCCTTCGGCCGCAGGACCCGCGGCGAGGACCGCAGGCGCTCGTTCGATCTTTTGCGGCAGCGCGCCGGCGCTTTCAAGCGGGCGCGACGCGCGCGCGCAAGCCTTGCGCTGCGTGTTGCGGGCGGGCGGCCCCTCCGCTATGGAGAGCGTCCCTTCCGCGAACGCCGATTTCTGAAGGTCGTATGACCTTCGAGACCAGCACACGGGGCCACGTGGCGGAATGGTTACGCAGAGGACTGCAAATCCTTGTATCCCGGTTCGATTCCGGGCGTGGCCTCCACCTCTTCTCCTATCAGCCGTCGAGATCGATCCGCCGGACAGACTGGCAGGCCGTCAGCGACTCGTGCGCGGCGGGCGCCCGCCGCGCGTCAAAACGCCATCCCTTGGAAACTCACCGAGAAGCGCGGGGAACTGTCGCCTCTGCGTTCCCCAAAGTTTCACCATGGCACCGCAAAGCGGCGAAACGGGCTGGCGCCGTCCGATTCCGTCTGCTATAGCGCCGCCCCTCGGGATGTGACGACGACGTCCGCCCGTTCCTCGGTAGCTCAGCGGTAGAGCCCTCGACTGTTAATCGAGTTGTCGCAGGTTCGAATCCTGCCCGAGGAGCCAGTTTCAAAAAGGGGTCGGCGCGCCGCGTCGGCCCCTTTTTCGTTGGCGACGTCACCTCCGATTCCCCGGACGCCGGCCAAGCGTGTCGATCACAGCGCGCCTGCTCATGATCCGGACCCCGACCTCCGTCGTAATGCCAACCGCGCGGCGGTCCGGAACGTCCGCGAGCGGAGCCCCATGGCCGATCGAACATCGTCGAGGAAAGACCAGCCGTCGGGCGCGCTCGTCTGGCTGCGCGAAGACCTGAGACTTGCGGACAATCCCGCTCTCGCGGCCGCGATCAAGGCCGGCGGTCCGGTCACCGCGCTCTACGTCCACGACGAGGAGACGGCGGCGATGCGTCCGCTCGGCGGCGCCTCGCGCTGGTGGCTCGCAAGATCGCTGAAGAGCCTCGCCAAGGACTGCGAGGCGATCGGCCTCCCCTTCGCGGTGCGCTGCGGCAAGACCGAGGAGGTGATCCGCGAGGCGGTCGACGAGGCCGGGGTCGGTTCGGCGTTCTGGAACCGGCGCTATTTCGAGGCCGGCGTGAAGATCGACGAGCGCCTGAAGTCGGCGCTGCGCGACGACGGGTTCGAGGCCGAAAGCTTCAACGGCCGCCTGCTCAACGAGCCTTGGGAGGTGAAGTCCAAGGCGGGAGAGCCGCTCAAGGTCTACACGCCCTACTGGCGCGCGGCCCAGGCGCGCGGGGGGCCGCGCCCGCCGCTGCCGAAGCCCACGAAAGCCAAGATCGAGGCCGGCAAGGCGCTCAAGGGCGTCAAGATCGACGACCTCGGCCTAGAACCCTCGAAACCCGACTGGGCCGGCGGACTGCGCGGGTCATGGACGCCCGGCGAGGCCGGAGCGCGCAAGGAGCTCCAGCGGTTTCTCGACGACAGCCTCAAGGGCTATGCGAGCGATCGGGACCGCCCCGACCGCGTCGGCACGTCTCGGCTCTCGCCGCATCTGTGTTTTGGCGAGGTCAGCCCCTTCCAGCTCTGGCACTCGGTCGAGCAGGCGCGCAGCGAAGGTCCGGCGAGCCCGAAGGACGTCGACACGTTTCGCGCCGAGCTCGGCTGGCGCGAGTTCAACCACCACATCCTGTTCTACAATCCGAAGCTTGCGACCGAGAATTTCCAGAAGCGCTACGACGAGTTCCCCTGGGGCGAACCGGACGCCGCGCATCGCAAGGCCTGGACGAAGGGCCTGACCGGCTACCCGATCGTCGACGCCGGCATGCGCCAGCTCTGGACCACCGGCTGGATGCACAACCGGGTGCGAATGATCACGGCCTCGTTCCTGATCAAGCATCTGATGATCCATTGGCGCGACGGCGAGGAATGGTTCTGGGACACGCTGGTCGACGCCGACCACGCCAACAATCCCGCCAACTGGCAGTGGGTCGCGGGCTCCGGCGCCGACGCCGCGCCCTATTTCCGCGTGTTCAATCCGACGACCCAGGGCGAGAAGTTCGATCCGAAGGGCGACTACGTCCGCGCCTTCGTGCCGGAGCTCTCGGAGATGCCCGCAAAGTGGATCCACACGCCGTGGGAAGCCCCCGACGACGTGCTCGCCAAAGCGGGCGTCACGCTGGGCCAGACCTATCCGAAGCCGATCGTCGACCACGCGAAGGCGCGCGGCCGCGCCCTCGCGGCGTTCGACAAGCTGAAGTCGAGGAGTTGATGAGCGTGGACATCGCCGAGGGACGCCGTCGGGTCGCGATCGTGGGAGCCGGCGTCGCCGGCAACGCCGCGGCATGGGCGCTCGACGGACTCCACGACGTCGTCCTCTATGAGAAGGAGCCGCGGCTCGGCGGACATTCGCACACGGTCGACATCGACTATGACGGCCGCGCGATCGCGGTCGACACCGGATTCATCGTCTACAACGAACTCAATTATCCGAACCTGACCTCGCTCTTCGCCGAGCTCGGCGTCGCGACCAAGGCGAGCGAGATGAGCTTCGGCCTGTCGCTCGACGCGGGGCGTTCGAGTGGTCCGGCAAGACGCTCGGCACCCTGTTCGCGCAGCGCCGCAACATGGTCGCGTTGTCCTACCTGTGGATGCTGCGCGAGGTCCTGCGCTTCAACAAGCTGTGCCGCGCCGACCGCGCAGCCGGCCTGCTCTCCGGCCTCAGCCTCGGGGCCTGGCTCGACCGCCACGGTCTCTCCCGGCGGTTTCGCGACGACTACCTGATCCCGATGGCGGCCGCGATCTGGTCGACGCCTGCGATCCACGTGCTCGACTTTCCGGCCGAGAGCTTCATCGCCTTCTTCGACAACCACAAGCTCATCGACATGAACCGGCCGATCTGGCGAACCGTGGAGGGCGGCAGCAGATCTTACGTCGAGGCCATCTCCCGACACGGCGGCGAGATCCGCCGCGCGACGCCGGTGGTCTCGATCGAGCGCGACAGGAGCGGCGTCACGATCGTCGACGCGGCTGGCGGGCAGGACCGATTCGACGCCGTGATCGTCGCGGCCCACACCGACGAGGCGCTCGAGATCCTCGCCCAGCCGACGCCCGCCGAACGCGCGACGCTCGGCGCCATCACCTACCGCCCGAACGACGTGGTGCTGCATCGCGACGAGCGGCTGATGCCGAAGCGCAAGGCGGTCTGGTCCGCCTGGAACTATCTCGGCTCCCGCCGCGACCCGGAGGCGGCCGGCCGGGACGTCGCGGTGACCTATTGGATGAACGCGCTCCAGGGCCTTGACCCCGACCGCCCGCTGTTCATCACCCTGAACCCGCCTTTCGAGCCGGATCCCGCGAAGGTGTTCCGGCGGTTCAGCTACGCTCATCCGCAATACGACAAGAGCGCGCTCGCCGCGCAGCGGAGCCTCCCGGCCATACAGGGGCTGAACCGCACCTGGTTCTGCGGGGCCTGGGCCGGCAACGGGTTCCACGAGGACGGGCTCGTTTCGGGGCTGACGGTCGCCGAGAGCTTAGGGGCCTTCGCCCCGTGGCGGCGCCCTGACGCGCAGGCGGCCGAGTGAGCGGCCAGGCGTCCTTTCCACCGCCCGCCGCCGCGGCCTCGCTATATGTCGGCCCGGTGATGCACGCCCGGCTGAAGCCGAAGCCGCATCGTTTCGTCTATGACGTCTTCTCGCTGCTGATCGATCTCGACCGGCTGGAGCAGGCCGGCCGCGCCTCGCGGCTGTTCTCGGTCGGACGCCGCAATCTCCTCAGCTTCCATGAGGGCGACCACGGCGTCGGAAAGGGGCCGCTCAGCGACCAGATCCGCGCGGTCCTCGCCCGCGCCGGGGTCGAGATTGACGGCGGCCGCGTGCTTCTGCTCTGCTACCCGCGCATTCTCGGCTACGTCTTCAATCCGCTCGCGACCTACTGGTGTTACGGCGCGGACGGGGCGCTGAAGGCCGTCGTCTACGAGGTCACCAACACGTTCCATGAGCGCCACGCCTATGTGGCGCCCGTCCGCCCGGGCGAGCTGACGCCCGCGGGGCTGCGCCAGACGCGGGACAAGCTGATGTATGTCTCGCCCTTTCTCGACATGGGCATGAGCTATGCGTTCCGCTTGCGCCCGCCGGGCGAAAACGTGCGGCTGCGCATTCTTGAAAGCGACGCCGAAGGGCCGATTCTCTCAGCGACTTTCGCAGGCGAACGACGCGATCTGACGAGCCGCTCGCTCGCCGGCCTGCTCGTGAGGACGCCGCTGATGACCCTCAAGGTGACGGCCGCCATCCATTTCGAGGCGCTGCGGCTCTGGCTGAAGGGGATCGCCCTCGCCGACCATCCGAAGGCGCCGGCCGAGAAAACGAGCCTCGACGCGCCGGGACCAATCCGCCGCGCGCATGGACGCCTTCCGGAGGCAGCCGAATGACGGCGATCGACCTGCCCTCCCCGTCCCTGCGCGTGACCACCGAGTCCGTCGCCGCCGCTACGAAGGGGCTGCCGCTCGAGGTGAAGCTCGCGCTTCAGGTGGCGGCCCGGCTGAAGATCGGCGCGCTGACGGTCGTGTTGCCCGACGGGCGCAGTCTGGAGTTTCGCGGCGACGCTCCCGGCCCAGAGGCGACGCTGATCGTCAACCACCACCGCTTCGCCCGGCGCATCCTCCGGGACGGCGACATCGGCGTCGCGGACGGGTTTCTCACCGGCGACTGGACAAGCCCGGACCTCGCCAAGTTCCTCGAGCTGTTCTGCGTCAACGCCGACCACGTCAACGCCTATCTGCAGGCCAAGCCGCTCTACGGCCTGCTCCAGAACATCGGGCGCTGGATGAAGCGGAACACGAAGAAGGGCTCCAGGCGCAACATCGAGGCGCATTACGACCTCGGCAACGCCTTCTACGAGCAGTGGCTCGACCCCTCGATGACCTACTCCTCGGCGTTGTTCGAGGGCGAGGAGCGAGACCTCGGGAGAGGCCAGCGCCGCAAATACGCCGCGCTCGCCGAAGCCGCCGGCATGCGGACCGGCGACCACGTCTTGGAGATCGGCTGCGGCTGGGGGGGCTTCGCGGAGTTCGCGGCCAAGGAGGTCGGCGCGAAGGTGACAGGCCTCACCATCAGCCCGCGCAGCTCGAATTCGCCCGCAGGCGCGTGTTCGAGGCCGGGCTCGCCGAACGCGTGACGTTCAAACTTCAGGACTATCGCGACGAGCGCGGATCCTACGACCGCATCGCCTCGATCGAGATGTTCGAGGCGGTGGGCGAACAGTGGTGGCCGGCGTTCTTCGGCCAGATCCGCGACCGGCTGAAGCCCGGGGGCGCAGCGGGCGTCCAGGTCATCACCATCCAGGACCGCTTCTTCGAGTCTTACCGGCGCGAGACCGACTTCATCCAGCGCTACGTCTTTCCGGGGGGCATGCTGCCCTCGCCGTCCGCGCTCCGGAAAGCTGCGGCCGGCGCGGGACTGGGCATCGCCGGCGAGCGCGTCTTCGGCCTCGACTACGCGGAGACTCTCGGCCTCTGGCGCGAGAGGTTCCGGGCGGCCTGGCCGACCATCCAGCCGCTCGGCTTCGACGAACGCTTCCGGCGTCTCTGGGAGTACTACCTCGCCTACTGCGAAGGCGGATTTCGCTCCGGCAACATCGACGTCCGGCAGGTCGTGTTCGCGCGAGCGTGAGCGGACGAGATCGAACAGCCGCCGCCCTCGTGTCCCGGCCGCAGAGCCGAGATCCAGATGCGCTACGGGCTGTGCGTAGAGCGCAAGCGGGAAGCGTCGTGCGTTTGAATTCCGGCTTAGCGCCTGGACGAGAAGTGGTGCGCCCGTGACGGGCCGCCGCGACCTCTCCTTGCTTGCGCTGGCGGCCTATGCGCTCCCGGCGATCCCGTTCGCGGTGCTGACGCTGCCGCTCTACATCGTGGTCCCGGCCTATTACGCCGAAGATCTCGGCCTGCCGCTCGCCGTCGTCGGACAGGCGCTGCTCGCGGTGCGCGTCGTCGACGCCCTCGCCGATCCGGCGGTCGGGCTGCTGGCCGACCGCTGGCGGCCGGCCTTCGGGCGACGGCGCCTGTGGTTCGCCGGCGCGGCTGTCCCCACCGCGATCGCCGCCTGGATGATCTTCTCGCCGCCCGACGGCGCCGGCGCCCTGCATCTCCTGTTCTGGGGCTCGGCGCTTTCGATCGCCTGGACCGCAGCGCTGGTCCCCTACTCGGCCTGGGGCGCGGAGCTCTCCACGACCTACGCCGGCCGCAGCCGCATCGCCGCCTGGCGCGAGACCGCCGCTCTCGTCGGCACGCTCGTCGCGCTGTCCCTGCAGGCGATCGCGCCGGCGGTCGCAGGCGGCGGCCAGAGCGCGGTGCTCGGTTCCTACGCCATCCTCGTCGGGATCGGCCTGCCGATCCTCACCCTCGTCGCCGTCGCCCTGACGCCAGAGCCTGAGGACCGCAGCCGAGCCCGCCTGAACATCGGCGAAGGCCTCAGGGCGATGCGCGCCAACGCCGCGTTCCTGCGGCTGCTCGCCGCCTTCTTCGTCAACGGCCTCGCCAACGGCCTGCCCGCGACCCTCTTCCTGTTCTTCGTCGCCGAGCGGCTCGGCGCCAAGGATCTCGCGGGACCATTCCTCGTCGCCTACTTCGCCGCTGGAATCGCGGGCGTGCCCTTGTGGCTCGCGCTTGCGCGGCGAACGTCGAAGCATCGAGCCTGGTGCTGGGCCATGCTGCTCGCCTGCGCCGTGTTCCTGTTCGCGCCGTTTCTCGGCCCCGGCGACGTGGCGGCGTTCGGCGCGATCTGCGTGCTGTCGGGTCTCGGGGTCGGGGCCGACCTCGTGTTGCCGCCGGCGATCCAGGCTGACGCGATCGACGTGGACACGGCGACCTCGGAGACCAGCGCTCCGGTCTTTACCTCGCCGCCTGGGGCCTCGCCACCAAGCTCGCGCTCGCCGCCGCCGTCGGGATCGCGTTTCCCGTCCTGGCGCTCGCCGGCTTCGACCCGGCGGCGGGCGAGAGGTCGCCGGCCGGCCTCGAAACGCTCGCCTGGCTCTATGGCGGCCTGCCCGTGGCGCTGAAGCTCCTCGCCGTCGCGCTGATGTGGCGCTTTCCGCTCGACGAGGCCTCCCAGAACGAGCTCGCGCGAAAGATCGCCGCCGCGCGCTGAAGCCGGACCGTCAGCGTCGCTTGTCCCAGCCGGTCGCCTTCGCGACGAGCCGGAAATACAGCGGATAGGGCAGCAATCTCAGCGCCTTCAGCACATAGGTGAAGCGCTTGGGGAAGGTGATCTCGAACCCCTCCCCCAACCCGCGCACGATGCGCCTCGCCGCCTCGTCGACCTGCATGAGCGCCGGCATCGCGAACGCGTTCTTTTTCGTCGCCGGCGTGTCGACGAAGCCGGGATTGGCCACCTGGATGCCGACCCCGAGCTTGTCGAGATCGAACTTCAGCCCCTCCGCGAGGTTGATCAGCGCCGCCTTCGTCGCGCCGTAGGCCGCCGAGCTCGGCAGCCCGCCATAGCCCGTGACCGAAGCGACGATCACCACGTTTCCGGACCGCCGCGCCGTCATTCCCGGCAGAGCCGCCGCGAGGCACCCGACCGTTCCGCCGAGATTGACGTCGAAGGTTTTCCGGAACGCGCCGAGGTCGAAAGGTTCGGCCTTCACCGGGATGAACAGCCCGGCGTTGAGCACAGCGAGGTCGATCGCGCCGAGGCTCGCTTCGATCTCGGCCACGATCGACGCCATCGCCTCGGCGTCCGTCACGTCGCCGGGAAAGGCCGCCACGACGCCGCCGCGGCCGAGCGCCTCGGCCGCGAGCTCGGCGAGCGCGTCGGAGCGGCGCGCGGTCGCCGCCACCTTGACGCCCGAGGCCGCAAGTTCGAGCGCGACGGCGCGGCCGATTCCGGAGCTCGCGCCCGTCACCCAGGCGACGCGCACGCCCTTGACGACGATCTCGCCGCTCATCGGCCGAACATCTTCTGCAGGAGCCGACCGACCGGTCCCGTGAGGCGCAACGGTCCCTCGGTCACCGCGAAGCAGACGCAGGGCTCGTCGCGATCGGCCACCGGCCGGTGATCGATGGAGCCGTCGGCGACCGCGATGTCGCCGCGCGTGAAATGTCCGATCTCGTCGGTGAACGCGCCCTTGAGACCAACGTCGCCTCCATGGCCGAATGGGTGTGCCTGGGCGCCCCCCGTCCGGGCGCGATCTTCAGCAGCGAGGCTTTCGTCGTCCCGTCGGCGAACACGACATGCTCCAGAACGCCTGCCGCCGCGAACCGCCAGGGCGCCTGCGCGAGACTCATCCCGATCAGCCGGTCGAGCGGCTCGGGAACGTCCGGATCGAATTTTTCGGGCTTCGGCCGGCCGTACCAGCCGCCCGCATAGATCGCTCCCAACACGGCGTCGCGCGCGGCCGGCTCATAGGGGCGGTGCTCGATCTGCTCGATCTCCTCGCCGATCTGCGCCTCCATGGCGCGGACGACGTCCCGGTGCTCGCCCGACAGGATGAGATGCGACTCCACCAACGCGTGGAGGTGAGGCCCCAGCGCGCCGGCCACATAGCCGGCGAGCAGGGCGTCGACCGGCCGTGGCGTCTCGGACGGCGTCAGGCCTGTGGGCGGTTCGAGCACGAGCAGTCCTTAAGGCGAGGCCCCGGCCTCGAGCCGGATGCGGTCGCCACATGCGCCGTCCCCCGGACACGACTTACGCCACGCCTGCAACCTCGGATCAATACGCCCTCGCATGCGCGTCGCGCTTCCCAAGGCGCGCGCCGGCGCCTAGATTGCGCGGCTCCAAAACCCGTCCCGATCCCTCTTCTTCCGGATAATCGCCCATGCAGATCCGCAGCGGTCTTGTCGACGCCATCGGCCGGACGCCGCTCATCCGGCTCGCGCGCGCCTCGGAGGCCACCGGCTGCGAAATCCTCGGCAAGGCGGAGTTCATGAATCCGGGCCAGTCGGTGAAGGATCGCGCCGCGCTCTGGATCATCGAGGACGCGGTGAAGCGGGGCGAGCTGAAGCCCGGCGGCGTCATCGTCGAGGGCACGGCTGGCAACACGGGCATCGGCCTTGCGCTGGTGGCCAACGCGCTCGGCTATCGCACCGTCATCGTCATTCCCGAGACCCAGTCGGAGGAGAAGAAGGCGATGCTGCGCCTCGCCGGCGCCGAGCTCGTCGAGGTTCCGGCCGTCCCCTACAAGGATCCGAACAACTACGTGAAACTGTCGGGCCGCCTCGCCGAGGAGCTCGCGAAAACCGAGCCCGCAGGCGCGATCTGGGCCAACCAGTTCGACAATGTCGCGAACCGGCAGGCGCACATCGATTCGACCGGCCCGGAGATCTGGGACGATCTCGAAGGCAAGGTCGACGGCTTCGTCTGCGCGGTCGGCACGGGCGGCACGCTTGCGGGCTGCGCCATGGCGCTCAAGGAACGCAATCCGGCGATCAAGGTCGCGATCGCCGATCCGCCCGGCGCCGCGCTCTACAGCTACTACACGAGCGGCGAACTGAAGGCGGAAGGCTCGTCCATCACAAGGCATCGGGCAAGGGCGCATCACCGCGAACCTCGAGGGCCTTACGGTCGACCACGCCTACCAGATTCCCGATTCCGAATCGGTCCAGGTGGTCTTCGACCTGCTCGAACATGAAGGGCTTTGCCTCGGCGGTTCGTCGGGCGTCAACGTGGCCGGCGCGATCCGGCTGGCGAAGGATCTCGGGCCCGGCCACACCATCGTGACCATCCTCTGCGACTACGGCACGCGCTATCAGTCGAAGCTGTTCGACCCGGCGTTCCTGCGCTCGAAGGAGCTGCCCGTTCCGGGCTGGCTGGAGCGCGCCCCCAAGGTCGATCTCGCCAAGGTGACGCAGTGAGCAATCCCTATCTCGTCTCGACGGACTGGCTCGCCGACCGACTCGGCGACCCGACCCTGATCCCGGTCGACGGCTCCTGGCACCTGCCGGACGCCAAGCGCGACGGACGGGCAGAGTTTCTCGAGCGACACATCCCGGGCGCGGCGTTCTTCGACGTCGACGCGATTTCTGATCCGAGTTCGGGCCTGCCGCACATGCTGCCCTCCCCGCAGGCCTTCGCGGACGCGGTGGGCGGCCTCGGCGTCGGCGGCGGCGCGACCATCGTGGTCTACGACGCGAGCGGCCTGTTCTCCGCGCCTCGGGTCTGGTGGTCGTTCAGGACGATGGGCGTCGAGACCGTCTACGTGCTCGACGGCGGTCTCCCGAAGTGGCTCGCCGAGGGCCGCCCGACCGAGACCGGCCCCTCGGCCCGCAAGCCCGAGACGTTCAAGGCGCGTTTCGACGCCTCCGCGGTGAAATCGGCCGACGAGGTCGCGGCCGCGCTCGATGCTTGTTCGGGCCAGGTGGTCGATGCCCGATCGGGTCCACGCTTCCGCGGCGAGGCCGCCGAACCGCGGCCGGGCCTCGCATCCGGCCACATGCCGGGGGCCCTGAACCTGCCGTTCTCCGAGCTCGTCGCAAACGGCCGGCTCAAGGACGACGAGGAACTGCGCGCCGCCTTCGAGGCGGCCGGCGTCGACGTCGCGCAGCCGATCGTCACGACCTGCGGCTCGGGCGTGACGGCGGCCGTGCTGGCCTTCGCGCTCGAAGGCCTCGGCAAGTCCGCCGACGGCCTCTACGACGGCTCCTGGGCGGAATGGGGCGCGGGCGGACGACCCGTGGCGACGGGCCGCGCATAGCGTCTGAAAGCGTTCAAAACTGCGTTCTTTGCAACGCGATGTTGCATCGCCGATACTGTCATGACTTGGTCATCTGCGGTACCTTTTGACAGGTAACCGACAGCCTCCGTTCGACCCGCGGACGGCGGCCTTGATCCAAGAGCATGACGATGGTCGACCTCGCACAGCCTTTGAAGGCGAAAAAGCCGAAGCGCAGCTTCATCTATCGGACGGGCAAGAAGCTTCGGCCGTGGTTCGACGACATCCTCGCGAAGTCCTCAGCGGTGGGAAATCCTCCGGTCTTCGATCCCGCGACCTTTCCCTGGACGGCCGAGCTCGAGGCGAACTGGGACAAGATTCGGGTCGAAGCGCTGAAGGTGCTCGAGTTCGAGGACATTCCCGTCCTGCCCGACATTTCCCCCGACCACGGACGGCTGGGCGCGGACCGGAAGTGGAAATCGTTCTTCCTCTTTGGCTACGGCTATCGGGTCGACGACAATTGCGCGAAGGCCCCGGTGACGGCGGAGATCGCGAGCCGCGTGCCCGGGCTCAACAGCGCCTTCTTTTCGATTCTCGCGCCCGGCGCCCGAATCCCGCGTCACCGCGGCGTCACCAAAGGCCTCATCACCTGCCATCTCGGCGTGGTGGTGCCGAAGGACTGGAGGTCCGTCCGCATGGCGGTGCACGACCAGATGGTGCACTGGCATGAGGGCAAGTGCCTCGTGTTCGACGACACCTATCACCACGAGGTCTGGAACGAGACCGACGAGACCCGCGTGGTGCTGCTCGTCCAGTTCGAGCGCCCGATGCGCCAGCCCGGCCGAGCCATCGGCCGCGCCTTCATGGGCGCGGTGCGTCGCAGCCCGTTCGTGCAGGAAGCCCGAAAGAACTTCCTCGCTTGGCAGGGCGCTCAGAACAAGATCGACGGGCACTGAGCGAGTTGTCGTCCACGCCTTGGACGGCTTACAGGGCGAGAGTTTCTCGCCCTGAGAGTTCGCTGCGTGGGGTTCCATCACTCTCTGTCATCCAGCGGTCAAACTCATTTGAGGTTGCGCGCGGTTTAATTTCGCATGCCGCACCCCAGTTCATCTCCCAAGAGGCGGACGACTTTTGTCCGCCATGACGACAGGAGATTTATATGAGGACCTTGATCGCAGCCGCTGGCGTGTTGGCGCTCTCCACGGGCGCGGCCTTCGCACAGTCCGCCGTCATTCAGGAGCAAGGCCCTACGGCTATGCGCCCGACGGCGAGACCGTCGCCTCGTATGATGAGGTCTACAGCCCGAGCCAGGGCACGAATTACGAGTTCCACGATGACGGCTACGTCACGCCGGCGCCCGGCTTCTCGGCCAGAACACGTCTGAGGCGCTCGACAGCACGCCGAACATGGGCGCGGGCACCAGCCGAAGCTCGAACGCCAACAGCGGCTGACGCCCGGCGGCCCCAGAACCACGACAGAAGGCCGGAGGCTTCGCGCCTCCGGCCTTTCTTGCATGGTCAGTCATCATCGTCGGCGAAGTCGTGTCCCATCGACTTCGCGATCCGGCGCGGCAGTACGAGCACGAGCAATGTGAGCGCCGCCGCGAACCCGATCAGCGGCCAGCTGGCGAGCGCGCAGCGACTCCGAGAGCGGCGGTCGCCCAGACCGCGGCGGCCGTGGTCAGCCCGCGGACGCGGCTGTCGCCCGGGAGCTTCAGGATCACGCCGGCGCCGATGAAGCCCACGCCGGTCATGACCCCCTGAAGAACGCCCTGCACGACGCGGCTCATCGCGTCGGGCTCGGAGCGAAGCGCTTCGTGCTGAAGCCCGACCAATGCGACGAGGCACGCGCCGAGCGCCACGAGGCCGAGCGTGCGCATGCCGGTGGGCTTGTGCTTCAGGTCACGGTTGAAACCGACCGCGAGGCCGCAGGCGGCCGCGGCAAGGAGCCTCAGGGCGGCGTCGATCTCGAACGGCGTCAGACCCCACATCGGGGCGCTCCGGAAAGACCGCGCGTCAGATCCCGAGCTTGCGCTTCAGGATGTCGTTGACGGCCTGCGGATTGGCCTTGCCGCCGGAGGCCTTCATCACCTGCCCCACGAACCAGCCGGCGAGCGTCGGCTTGGCCTTGGCCTGCTCGACCTTGTCGGGATTGGCGGCGATGACCTCGTCCACCACCTTCTCGATCGCGCCGGTGTCGGTGACCTGTTTCAGGCCGCGGCTCTCGACCAATTCGCGCGGGTCGCCGCCCTCGGTCCAGAGGATCTCGAACAGGTCCTTGGCGATCTTGCCCGAGATCGTGCCGTCGGCCACGAGCTTCACCAGCCCGCCGAGCTGGGCGGCCGAAACCGGGCTCTCGGTGATCGGCGTCCCGTCCTTGTTGAGGCGGCCGAACAGCTCGTTGATGACCCAGTTGGCGGCCGTCTTCGGGTCGCCGCGCTTGGCCACCTGCTCGAAGAAGTCCGCCGACTCGCGCTCGAGCGTCAGCACCATGGCGTCATAGGGCGTGACGCCGTAGTCGCGGATGAAGCGCGCCTTCTTGTCGTCCGGAAGCTCCGGAAGGCCCGCCGCGAGTTCGTCGACCTCCGACTGCTCGACCACGAGCGGCAGCAGATCGGGATCGGGGAAATAGCGGTAGTCGTGCGCCTCTTCCTTGGAGCGCATCGCCCGCGTCTCGCCCTTCACCGGGTCGAACAGCCGCGTCTCCTGGTCGATCGCGCCGCCGTCCTCGAGAATCTCGATCTGGCGGCGCGCCTCGGTCTCGATCGCCTGGCCGATGAAGCGGATCGAGTTGACGTTCTTGATCTCGCAGCGCGTGCCGAACGGCGCGCCGGGCTTTCGCACGGAGACATTCACGTCCGCGCGGAGGTTGCCCTTGTCCATGTCGCCGTCGCAGGAGCCGATGTAGCGCAGGATCGTGCGGAGCTTGGTGACGTAGGCCTTGGCCTCGTCCGAGGAGCGCATGTCGGGCTTCGACACGATCTCCATCAGCGCGACGCCGGAGCGGTTGAGATCCACGAAGGACAAGCGCGGATCCTGGTCATGGATCGACTTGCCCGCGTCCTGCTCGAGATGGATGCGCTCGATGCCGACGGAGATCTGCTCGCCCTCGCCCATGTCGACGATGACGACGCCCTCGCCCACGATCGGGCTCTTGTACTGCGAGATCTGGTAGCCCTGCGGCAGGTCCGGATAGAAGTAGTTCTTCCGGTCGAAGGTCGAGGTCAGATTGATCTGCGCCTTGACTCCGAGCCCGGTGCGGATCGCCTGCCGGACGCATTCGTGGTTCAGCACCGGCAGCATGCCGGGCATGGCGGCGTCCACGAGGCTGACATGGGAGTTCGGGCTCGCGCCGAAGCCGGTCGAGGAGCCTGAGAACAGCTTCGCCTCGGAGGTCACCTGCGCGTGGATCTCGAGCCCGATCACGATCTCCCAGTCGCCGGTGGCGCCGGCGATGAGCTTGGACGAGGCGGGGATCTTGGAGGGGGCGTTCATGGGGCTCGCACCTTCGGGCGGCGAAGTCTTGGACGTTTTTACCGCGCCGCCTTTTGACGACGCAACGACGCTCAGTCTTGCGCCGCTTCCATCAGCTTGCGCTCATGAGCGATGAACTCGCCCATCATCGCGCGCCAGAGCGCTTCGGCGAGGTCCGGGTCGATGTCATGGCCTGACGCGAGCTCCCGGGCATGCGCCGCGACCTGCTCGACGCGCCAAGGCACCAGCGCGATCTCGGGATCGCCCTTGATGCGCGCCGCCGGCGATGCAGTGCGCGCGGGCCGCCATCAACGGCATCAGTTCGGCGTCGAGGGCGTCGATCGCGGCCCTCACCTCGCTCATGTCGCGATAGGTCGGACGAGCGCTCACCACCAGCGGTCCGCCGTGAAGCGGCCGTTGGCGTCCTCGATGACGGCGGCGGTCGCGAACAGCGTCTCCTCGTCGAACGGCCGGCCGATCAGCTGCAGCGCGAGCGGCAGGCCCTCGGCCGAGAGCCCCGCAGGCACCGAGACGCCCGGCAGTCCCGCCATGTTCACGGTCACCGTGAAGACGTCGTTGAGATACATCTCGACGGGCGAGGCGTTCGCCATCTCGCCGACGCCGAAGGCGGCCGAGGGGGTCGCGGGCGTGAGGATCGCGTCGACGCCGGCGGCGAAAACCGTCTCGAAATCCTGCTTGATCAGCGTCCGCACCTTCTGGGCGCGGACGTAATAGGCGTCGTAATAGCCCGCCGAGAGCACATAGGCGCCGATCATGATGCGGCGGCGCACCTCGCTGCCGAAGCCCGCCGCGCGGGTGTTCTCGTACATCTCGGTGATGTCGCGGCCGGCGACGCGCGCGCCGTAGCGCACGCCGTCATAGCGGGCGAGGTTCGACGAGGCCTCGGCCGGGGCCACGATGTAATAGGCCGGCAGCGCATACTTCGTGTGCGGCAGCGAGACCTCGACGATCTCGGCGCCGGCCGCTTTCAGCTGCTCGGCGCCCTGGCTCCACAGCTTCTCGATCTCGGCCGGCATGCCATCGACGCGGTATTCCTTCGGCACGCCGATCCGCAGCCCCTTCACGGAGCGGCCGACCGCGGCCTCGTAGTCCGGCACGGGGGTGTCGACCGAGGTCGAGTCGCGCTTGTCGTAGCCGGCCATCGATCCCATCAGGATCGCGGCGTCTCGCACGTCGCGGGCGATCGGTCCCGCCTGGTCGAGCGAGGACGCGAAGGCGACGATCCCCCAGCGCGAGCAGCGGCCGTAAGTCGGCTTCACGCCGACCGTGCCGGTGAAGGCCGCCGGCTGGCGGATCGAACCGCCGGTGTCGGTCGCGGTCGCGCCGAGGCAGATGCGCGCGGCGACCGCCGCGGAGGAGCCGCCCGACGAACCGCCCGCCACGAGCTTGGCGTCAGAGCCCTTGCGGCGCCAGGGATTGACCGGCGTGCCGAACGCCGAGGTCTCGTTCGACGAGCCCATGGCGAACTCGTCATTGTTGAGCTTGCCGAGCATCACCGCGCCGGCGGAGCGCATCAGCGAGGTGACATGGCTCTCGTAGGGCGGCGTGAAGTCGCCGAGGATCTTCGAGCAGGCGGTCGTGCGCACGCCTTCGGTGCAGTAGAGGTCCTTCACGCCGAGCGGCAGGCCCTCGAGCGCCCCGGCCTCGCCGCGGGCGATGCGGGCGTCGGACTCCGCGGCGCGCTCCAGCGCGATTTCGGGGGTCTCGAGCACATAGGCGTTGAGGCCGCGCGCAGCCTCCATGGCCTCGAGATAAGCCTTGTTCAGCTCGACGGCCGAAAACTCCTTGGCGGCGAGCGCCTTGCGGGCTTCGGCGAAAGTGAGATCGCAGAGTTCGGTCATCGGATCGGACGGCTCGGTTCGGAGTGCGGACGGCTGCGGCGAAGCAGAGCCGCGGTCATTCGACGACCTTCGGGACGACGTAGAAATCAGCCTCGCGCGCCGGCGCGTTCATGAGCACCTTTTCGGCGTCCTCGCCATCGTTGACGACGTCGTCGCGCAGGCGCGCCGTGGCCGGGATCACGCTCGTCATCGGCGGGACGCCCTCGACGTCGAGCTCCGACAGCTCCTCCACGAAAGCCAGGATCGCGTCGAGCTCGCCCTTGAGCTTGGACACTTCGTCGTCCGCGACCGCGATGCGGGCGAGCCGCGCGACGCGGCGGACGGTGTTTTCATCGACGGACATTCGGGCCCTTCGGCAATTTTCGGGCCTGCGAATTCAAGGCCCGGCGACGAAGGGCGGCTTAGCACAGCGCTCTTCGCGCCCGCAACGCACTGCTTGCTTCGAGACGCGGCCTTAGTGCGCGCTTCGAGACGGCCCTTCGGGCCTCATCGAGCCATGAGGACGGTTTGTGTAGCCCAAACGATCCTCATGCTGAGGAGCCGTCCGAAGGACGGCGTCTCGAAGCGCGCAGTTGACTGCGCCAGCCTGCGGCGGCGGTTCACCAGCCCGCGTCCGGCGGGACGGGCGACACCGTCGCCTTCCGGGTCTTCTTGACGAACAGGCACAGCATCGTCTCGCGCGTTCCCTTCATCCGGCCGCTGGCGATCTGCCCCGCGACCCGCGTCACCGAGTGCAGTTCGAAGTCGACGGACTTGAGGGTCCTGGCCTTGGCGAGGCCCGAGGCCTTCGCGCAGGTCTTCGCCACCTCCGCCTCATGAGCGGCCCAGGCGTCCGGCGAAGCGGCCACGGCCGGAAACGCCGCGAGACAGAAGGCGGCGGCGAGGAGAGCCCTCACCCCTCGGCCTCGAACTCCACCCCGACCTCGGGAACCTTCACGGTCGTTCCGCGCACGCTGTCCATGAGGGCGGTGAACTTCTCCGCGCTCGGATCGATGATCGGGAAAGTGCCGTAGTGGCAGGGCACGACGAGGTCGAAGTCGAAGAAGTGCCGGCAGGCGTAGGCCGCGGTCTTGGCGCCCATGGTGAAGCGGTCGCCGATCGGCACGAAGCCGACGTTCGGGGCGTAGAGCTCGTTGATGAGCTTCATGTCGCCGAAAATGCCGGTGTCGCCCATGGCGTAGACCACCGGCTCGTCCTCGCCCTCCGGGGCGATGATCAATCCGTGCGGGTCGCCGAGATAGATCGAGACGCCGTTGTCCAGCAGCTTGCCGGACGAGTGGAACGCCTGGGTCATGGTGACCTTGAAGCCCGGCAGCATGACCGAGCCGCCGGTGTTCATCGGCTCCAACTTCTCGACGCCCTGGGAGACGAGCCACTGGCCGAGGTCGAAGTCGGCGACCAGCGTCGCGCCGGTTCGCTTGGCGATCTCGACCGTCTGGCCGACATGGTCGAAATGGCCGTGGGTCAAGAGAATGTGGGTCGTCCCGGCGGTCGCTGCTGCGATGTCGCCCTTGAACACCCCGTTGTCCAAGAAGGGATCGACCAGCACCACCGAGGAGCCGAAGGCGAGCTTGAAGGCCGAGTGACCATACCAGGTGATCCGCATTGTGGCTTCGCGACCTCCGTCGTCCGGGCGAGCATCGAGCTTGGCGCGACACATAAGCGCCGGGCCGCCCCCGGCAAGCGGACGAAACGTCATGGATGGCGCGGCCCTTCATCGCCGTGCTAGCCAAGCGGCATGCCAGCCGCCGTGTTCCAGTCCTTCGAGGAGTTCGCCCGAACGCTGCCCCCCATGGGCGCGCTGGCGGGGCTCGACCTCGGGACCAAGACCATCGGCGTCGCGGTGTCGGATCCCGCGCGGCGCGTCGCCTCGCCGCTCGAAACGGTCATGCAAGAAATTCACGCCGGACGTGACGCGCATGCTGGAGATCGCGGCCAGCCGGAAGGTCGCGGGGCTCGTGCTGGGCCTTCCCGTCAACATGGACGGCACCGAGGGCCCTCGCGCTCAGGCGACCCGCGCCTTCGCCCGCAACCTCGCGCCGCTGACCGAGCTTCCGATCGCCTTCTGGGACGAGCGCATGTCGACGGCGGCGGTCGAGCGCATGCTAATCTCGTTCGACACCAGCCGGAAGCGTCGCGACGAGGTCGTGGACAAGCTCGCGGCGGCCTACATCCTGCAGGGCGCTCTCGACCGGATGTCGTATCTCGCCCGCAACGACGCGCCGTGATCGTCGCGATCGAAAGCCTTCTGCCCTCGCTTCTCCTGATCGGACTCGGCTCCGGCCTCGTCAGGACCGCGATCATGTCGCGCGAAGGCTGGGAGGGCGTCGAGCGGCTGAACTACTACCTGCTCTATCCGGTGCTGTTGTTCGTGAGCGTGGTGCGGGCCGACCTCAGATCTGCGCCCGTCTTCTCCGCGGGAGCCGCGATGGCGCTCGGAGTCGCGACCGTCGCGGCGCTCATGATCGTGTCGCGACGCCTCTGGCCGCGTCTGGGAGCTGCGGACGGCCCGGCCTTCACCAGCCATCTGCAGGGCGCGATCCGCTACAACACGGCGGTGGCGCTCGCGGTCTCCGGCGCGCTGTTCGGCGCCGAAGGGCTTGCGCTCGCGGCGCTCGGCGCGGTCGCGCGATCGTGCCGCTCATCAACGTCCTGTGCGTCAGCGCGCTCGCGACATGGGCCTCCGCCACGCCGCCGCGGGCCGCGGGTCTGGCGAAGGAGATCGCGCTCAATCCGCTGATCATCGGCACGGTCGCGGGCGCGCTGGTCAACGCGTCGGGCCTTGCGCTCTACAAGCCGCTCGTCGAGACCTTCGATCTCGTCGGCCGGGGCGCGCTCGGCTAGCGCTGCTCCTTGTCGGGGCGGGCTTGCGCCTGCAGGCGCTTGCGCCGCGCGTCGACGTCGCGGCCTCGACGGCGCTGAAGCTCGTGCTAATGCCGGTCGCGATGACGTCCTACGCGATCGCCCTCGGCGTCGAAGGCGCGGCGCTCGCGGTCGTGGCGATCACCGGCGCGACGCCGACGGCGAGCAGCGCCTACGTCCTCGCGCGACGAATGGGCGGCGACGCGGAGCTCATGGCCACCCTCATCACCACCCAGACGATCCTGGCGTTTGCGACCTTGCCGGTCGCCGTCTGGCTCGCCGGCGGGGCCGGCGCCCCGCCGTGAGCGGGGCCGCAGCTCCGCCGTGAGCGCGTCGTCGGCTCGCCTCAGCAGGGCCGGTAGCGGATGACCCTTGACCGGCCGGCCGCTGGCGTCGCGGCGCTTGCTGATCACCTGGCACTCCGCGCCCGAATAGACGCGGCGCGGGCGTAGTCGTAGCCGCCGTCGTCGTAATAGTCGTCGTAGTAGTACGGGCTCGCGAGAGCCGCGCCGGCCGCAAGGCCCACCACGCCGGCCGCGTAGTAGCCGCCGCGCCGCCAGCCGTAGCGCCCCGCCGCGATAATAGCCGCCGCGCCAGCCGCGGTAGCCGCCGCGATAGGCGTAGCGTCCGCCGCCGCGCCAGCTGCGGCCGCCCCAGCTGCGGCCGCCGAACGATCGACCGCCGCCGAACGACCTGCCGCCGCCGAAGCTGCGCCCGCCGCCGCCCCAGCCGCCGCCGCCGCGGCGGCCGACTGGCTGGATGTCCTTCATGGCGTAGCCGCCGACGGTCGCGCCGGACGCAGCGTTCTTCGAAGCGGCGTTGGCCGGCGAAGCCAGCGCCGCGACGCCGAGCGCGCAGGCGCCGGCGATAACGACATTCTGAAGCGGATTCATGTGACTCGAAGCCTCCTGGCGAGCGTCTCGCCTTCTTGATGGAAGGTTAAACGCCGCGAACTGGCCGGCCTTGCGGCTACACGCCACAAAAAATGGCCGGCGCGCCCTCATGCCGGACGAGATGGCGCGTCTCAAACGGTGGGCAAGGGCGCCGCGGGCCTTGCGAAAGAGGTCTCCGGAGCCTTAAGAGACCGGCCTTGATGAGCCCAGAACCGAACCCGCCGTTCGCGTTCCCGCACCGACATCTGCTCGGGATCGCGGGTCTGTCGCCAAGCGACATCGAGGGCCTTCTGGCCTCGGCCGAGGAGGCGGTATCTCTGTCCCGCCAGGTCGAGAAGAAAAAATCGACTTTGCGCGGACGCACGCAGGTCAACCTGTTCTTCGAGGCCTCGACCCGAACGCAGTCGTCGTTCGAGATCGCGGGCAAGCGGCTGGGCGCCGACGTCATGAACATGTCGGTGGCCTCCTCCTCGCTGAAAAAGGGCGAGACCGTTCTGGACACCGCCCTGACGCTGAACGCGATGCGGCCGGACATCATCGTGGTCCGCCATCACGCGGCGGGCGCGGTGGCGCTGCTCGCCCAGAAGGTCGACTGCTCGGTGGTGAACGCCGGCGACGGCGCGCATGAGCACCCCACCCAGGCTCTGCTCGACGCCCTCACGATCAAGCGCGCCAAGGGGCGGATCGAGGGCCTCAAGGTCGCGATCTGCGGCGACGTCCTGCATTCGCGCGTGGCGCGCTCGAACATCATCCTGTTGAACGCGCTCGGCGCGGAGGTTCGCGTGGTGGCCCCTTCCACGCTGCTGCCCGCAGGCGTCGAGCGCATGGGAGTGACGCCCTTCCGCACCATGCGCGAGGGCCTTGAGGGCGTCGACGTCGTGATGATGCTGCGCCTGCAGCTCGAGCGCATGAACGGCTCCTACGTGCCGTCCGTGAAGGAATACTTCGCGCGCTTCGGCCTCGACGCCCAGAAGCTCGCCTACGCGGCGCCCGACGCGGTCGTCATGCATCCCGGTCCGATGAACCGCGGCGTCGAAATCGCCTCGGAGGTCGCCGACGGCCCGCAGTCGCTGATCCGCGAGCAGGTCGAGATGGGCGTCGCGGTCCGCATGGCGGTGCTCGAAGCGCTCGCGAGGCATCTTCCCAATGCGTGAGCACCAGCCCTCCGAGGCCCGCCCCACCCTGTTCGTCAACGCCCGGCTCGTCTGCCCGGCGACCGGGCGCGACGAGACCGGCTCGCTGCTGGTCGACGGCGGCCAGATCGTCGAGCTCGGGCCCAAGGTGCCGCCCGCCTCGCGCGCCGAAACGGTCGACTGTCGGGGCGCGGTTCTGGCCCCCGGCCTCGTGGATCTCGGCGCCTTCATGGGCGAGCCCGGAGCCGAGCATCGCGAGTCCATCGAAACCGCGAGCCTCGCGGCGGCGGCCGGCGGCGTCACCACGATCGTGGCCCGCCCCGACACCACGCCCCCGTCGATTCGCCCGAGATCGTCGACCACCTGAAACGCCGCGCCCGCGACACGGCGAGCGTCCATGTCCATCCGATGGCCGCGCTCACCAAGGGGCTCGAGGGCCGCGAGATGACGGAAGTCGGGCTGCTGCTCGACGCCGGCGCGGTCGCCTTCACCGACGGGCCGCGCTCGGTCGCGAACGCCCGCGTTCTCCGCCGCGCCATGACTTACGCGCGCGATTCCGGCGCGCTGATCTGCTGCCATGTCGAGGACCCGGACCTCGCGTCCGGCGGCGCCATGAACGAGGGCGAATACGCCTCGCGCCTCGGCCTGCCGGGGCGTCCCTCGACGGCGGAGACGCTGATGCTGGAGCGGGACGTGCGCCTCGCCCGGCTCACCGGCGCGCGCTACCACGCCAACGTCGTCACCTGCTCGGAGAGCCTGGAGGTTCTGGCCCGCGCCAAGAAGGGCGCGCCGAACATCACCTGCGGGACCTCGATCGCGCATCTGACGCTCAATGAAAACGACGTCGGCGAGTACCGCACCTTCTTCAAGCTCGCGCCGCCTCTGCGCCATGAGGACGACCGCATCGCGCTCGTCCAGGCGCTCGCCGACGGGCTGATCGACGTCGTCTGCTCCGCCCATGACCCGCAGGACGTCGAGACCAAGCGCCGGCCCTTCGCCGAGGCCGAGGACGGCGCGATCGGGCTTGAGACGATGCTCGCCGCGGGCCTCCGGCTCGTCCATTCCGGCGACGTGCCGCTGCATCGCCTGCTCGCCGCCATGTCGACGAAACCCGCGGAGCTTCTGGGCCTTCCCGGCGGCGCGCTCAAGGTCGGCGCCCCCGCCGACCTCATCGTCTTCGACCCCGACGCCCCCTGGGTGCTGGACGCCACGAAGCTGCGCTCGAAGTCCAAGAACACGCCCTTCGACCAGGCCCGCTTCCAGGGCCGCGTGCTGCGCACGGTCGTTGCCGGGCGGACGGTCTACGCGTACGGTTGAGGCGCACGGGATCCTTGGACGAGCCAGGTGCGTGCTTCGAGACGCCCGCTCTCGCGGGCTCCTCAGCATGAGGGCGTTGAGAATGCCACGCGAAGGATATCTCATGCTGAAGAGCGGCCCGCAGGGGCGCGTCTCGAAGCACGCAGTTTCTTTCGTGCAGAGCGATAAAGCGTGACCGACCTCCTTCTCTCCGCCCTCATCGGATACCTGCTCGGTTCGATCCCCTTCGGCGTGATCGTGACGCGCCTCGGCGGAGCGGGCGACCTCCGCAAGATCGGCTCCGGCAACATCGGCACCACCAACGTGCTGCGCACCGGCCGCAAGGAGCTCGCGGCCGCCACCCTCCTCGGCGACATGTTAAAGGCGACCGTCGCGGTGCTCGTCGCGCGCCATTTCTGGGGCGAGACCGCGGGCCTCGTCGGCGGAGCCGCGGCCTTCCTCGGCCACGTCTTCCCCGTCTGGCTCAAATTCAAGGGCGGCAAGGGCGTCGCCACCTATCTCGGCGCCCTGATCGGCGTGTTCTGGCCAGTCGCGCTCGCTTTCGCAGGCGTATGGATCGCGGTGGCCAAGATCACGAAATACTCCTCGGCCTCCGCGCTCGCCGCGAGCCTCTGCGCGCCGCTTCTCCTCGCGATCTTCGTCGACTCGATCACAGCGATCGTTTTCGCCGGGCTTTCGATCGCGCTGTGGCAGCTTCACCACGAGAACATCGGCCGCCTGATGGCGGGCGAGGAAAGCCGGATCGGCGAGAAGTCGGCCGCGCCGGATCCCCAAAGCTAGGACGTTGAAGATGCCCGGGCTCAGCGACGCGCAGCGCATAGCCTGGCTCCGGCTCATCCGATCCGAGAACGTCGGCCCCCGCACCTTCCGCAACCTCGTCAACCACTTCGGCGGCGCGGCCGCGGCGCTAGAGGCCCTGCCCGACCTTGCGCGCCGCGGCGGGCGGACCATCCATGTCTGCTCGACCGCGGAGGCCGAGGACGAACTCGCCGAATGCGCCCGCCGCGGCGTCCGGATGATCGCGCTCGGGGAGCCCGACTATCCTGCGATCCTGGCCTCGACCGAGGGCGCGCCGCCCTTGCTCGCGGTCGCCGGCGCCGCCGGCTGCTTCAAACGGCCGATGGTGTCGATCGTCGGCGCGCGCAACGCCTCTTCGGCCGGTCGGAGCTTCGCGCAGCGGCTGGCCCACGAACTCGGCGGCGCGGGCTGGGTCGTTGTTTCCGGCCTCGCCCGCGGGATCGACGCCGCCGCGCACGCCGCCTCGGTCGAGACCGGGACGGTCGCGGTGTTCGCGGGCGGGCTCGATTGCCTCTATCCGCCCGAGCACGCGGATCTCGCCAGCCGCATCGTCGAGGACGGCGCGCTCGTCTCCGAGATGCCGATGGGCTGGCAGCCGCGCGGACGGGATTTTCCGCGGCGCAACCGCATCATCGCGGCGATGAGCCTCGGCGTGGTGGTGGTGGAGGCGGCGATGCGCTCCGGCTCGCTCATCACCGCCCGGCTCGCGACCGAGATCGGCCGCGAGGTCATGGCGGCGCCGGGCTCCCCGCTCGATCCGCGCTGCGAGGGCTCGAACGCGCTGCTGCGAGAGGGCGCCACCCTCATCACGCGCTCCGAACATGTGATCGAAGCGCTCGGCCCCCTGATCGACCGCGGGCCGCCTCCCCCGCCGCCGATCTCGCTCGCGCAGGCCGGCGCCGCCGGGTTCGAGACGCCGGCCGCGGCGGACGACGACCGGACGAAGGTCTTGGAACTGCTGGGTCCTTCGCCTGCGACGATCGACGATCTCGTACGGCAGTCGGGCGCGCAGCCGAGGATCGTGCAGGTGGTCTTGCTGGAACTCGAGCTCGCCGGCCGGCTCGACCGCCGAGAGGACGGCCGGGTCGCGCTAAGAAGCGTCGACGCCTTCGTCTGACGGAGCCCGGCGCGTGTCGTCCTGGTCGCCTTCGCGCGCGATGGTCTCGGCTTCAAGTCCCGCCATCTCGAGAAGATAGGCGAGCGTCGTCAGCCTGTTGCGTCTCGCGAGCGCGCTGAGGTCCCGGCTCATTCCGGCGATGTAATCCGCGACATGCTCGCCGCCCTTCGGGATCGTATCGCCGTTCTGATCTCGCACGTCGGGCCCCGGCTCAATTGGTTGTGTCGCTAATTTTCATAAACCATTGATTGCGTCGCCGCCACAACCTGGCGTGCGAGACGGGAGGCGACCGAAACCCGCCCGGCCGATCTCTCCAAAAAGCAGGCGACGACGCTCGGAAGCCTCTGTTCCGAGCCCGACCATCGCCTCGCCATTTGACACGCCCCTGCCGCTCTCCCATTTTCCGCCCGCCGCCGAAGGCAGCACGGCCGGCGAAAGGCTCTTTCCTCATGCACAGTCTCGTCATCGTCGAGTCGCCCGCAAAGGCGAAGACGATCAACAAGTATCTCGGCTCGAACTACGAGGTCCTCGCGTCCTACGGGCACGTGCGCGACCTGCCGGCGAAAGACGGCTCGGTCGATCCGGACGACGACTTCCGCATGATCTGGGAGGTCGACGGCAAGGCCTCGCAGCGCCTGAACGAGATCGCGCGGGCGGTGAAGAACGCCGACAAGCTGATCCTCGCCACCGACCCGGATCGCGAGGGCGAGGCGATCTCGTGGCATGTGCTGGAAGTGCTGCGGCAGAAGAAGGCGTTGAAGGACCAGCCGGTCGAGCGCGTCGTCTTCAACGCCATCACCAAGCAGGCGATTCTCGACGCGATGAAGAAGCCGCGCGAGATCGACGTCGCGCTGGTGGACGCCTATCTCGCCCGCCGGGCGCTGGATTATCTCGTCGGTTTCACGCTCTCGCCCGTGCTGTGGCGCAAGCTGCCGGGCGCGCGCTCGGCCGGGGTGCAGTCGGTCGCGCTCCGCCTCGTGTGCCAGCGCGAGATGGAGATCGAGCGCTTCGTTCCGCGCGAATACTGGTCGCTGATCGCAAAGCTCGCGACGCCGAAGGGCGACGTGTTCGAGGCGCGCATCTCGGCCGCGGACGGCAAGAAGATCGGCCGCCTCGACATCGGCGACGAAAAGACCGCGACCGCGCTCAAGCAAGCGATCGAGGCCTCGAACCTCGTGGTGCGCGAGGTGGAGGCCAAGCCCGGCCGACGCAACCCCGCCGCGCCCTTCACCACCTCGACGCTTCAGCAGGAGGCGAGCCGCAAGCTCGGCTTCGCGCCGAACCGCACATGCAGCTCGCCCAGCGGCTCTATGAAGGCGTCGACATCGGCGGCGAGACCACCGGCCTCATCACCTATATGCGGACCGACGGCGTCGACATGGACCCGAGCGCGGTCGCGGCCGTCCGCTCGCTCATCGGCGGCGACTACGGCCCGCTACCTGCCCGACAGCCCTCGCAAATACACCGTGAAGGCCAAGAACGCGCAGGAAGCCACGAGGCGATCCGCCCGACCGATCCCACGCGCCTGCCCAAGGAGATGGCCCGCCGCCTCGACGAGGATCAGGCCAAGCTCTACGACCTCATCTGGAAGCGCACCGTCGCGAGCCAGATGGAGGCGGCGGAGGTCGAGCGCACCACGGTCGACATCGCGGCGAACGGCTCAGGCCGCGACGTCGAGCTGCGCGCCACCGGCACGGTCGTGACCTTCGACGGCTTCCTGAAGCTCTATCAGGAAGGCCGCGACGACGAGGGCGACGAGGACGGCGCCCGTCTGCCGCAGATGGCTTCGGGCGACCCGCTGAAGCGCGTCGCGCCGATCGAGTCCTCGCAGCACTTCACAGAGCCGCCGGCGCGCTATTCGGAGGCCTCGCTCATCAAGCGCATGGAGGAGCTCGGCATCGGGCGCCCCTCCACCTACGCCGCGACCCTCGCGGTGCTGCGCGACCGCGAATACGTCAAGCTCGACAAGAAGCGCCTCATGCCGGACGACAAGGGCCGGCTGGTGACCGCCTTTCTCGAGAGCTTCTTCGAGCGCTACGTGGAGTACGACTTCACGGCGAGCCTCGAGGAGGATCTCGACAAGATCTCCAACAACGAGCTCGACTGGAAAGAGGTGCTGCGGCGCTTCTGGAAGGATTTCACGGGCGCGGTCGACGCCACCAAGGAGCTGCGCGTCGCGCAGGTTCTCGACGCGCTCAACGAGATTCTGGGCCCGTATGTCTTCCCCGCGAAGGCCGACGGCTCCGACCCGCGCGTGTGCCCCACCTGCGGCGCCGGCCAGCTCTCGCTGAAGCTCGGCAAATACGGCTCCTTCATCGGCTGCTCGAACTATCCCGAATGCCGCTACACCCGTCCGCTCGGCGGCGAGATGAACGGCGAGGAGGGATCGGCCGCCGGCCCAGACGGCGTGAAGGTGCTGGGGACCGATCCCGAGACCGGCCTTGAGGTCAGCCTTCGCGACGGGCGCTTCGGCGCCTATGTGCAGCTCGGCGAGCCGGTCGAGAAGGAAAAACCCAAACGCTCCAGCCTGCCGAAGGGCTGGTCGGCGGCCGAACTGACGCTGGAAGACGCGCTGAAGCTTCTGGCGCTGCCGCGGCTCGTCGGCGCGCATCCGGAGACCGGCAAGCCCATCGAGGCGAATATCGGCCGCTACGGCCCCTACGTCGCCCATGACGGCGTCTACGCCAACCTCGAGACGGCCGAGGAGGTCTTCACCGTCGGCCTCAACCGCGCGGTCGCGGTCATCGCCGACAAGCTGGCCAAGCGCGGCGGCGGACGCGGCGCGGCGGCGGCTGGCCGCACGCTCGGCGACCATCCGGACGGCGGGCCGGTGACGGTCCATGCCGGACGCTACGGCCCCTACGTCAAGCACGGCAAGGTCAATGCGACGTTGCCCAAGGGCGTCGACGCCGAGTCGGTGACGCTGGAAGAGGCGATCAAGATCGTGGACGCCAAGGCGGCGCAGGGCGGAGGCGGAAAGAAGCCCGCCCGCAAGACCGCGGCGAAAACGGACAAGAAACCCGCGGCCAAGAAAGCCGCGGCCAAAAAGCCCGCCTCAAAGGCGGCTTCGGGGAAGGCCACAGCCAAGAAGGCCCCGGCGAAGAACGCCGCGGAATAGCCGCCTCGGGAGGGCGAGCAATGAGGCCGTTGAAACTTTTTGCGCTGGGCGCCGCGACGGCGCTCGGCCTGAGCGCCGGCGCGAACGCCAAGAACTACGTGGTGTGGGGCGTTGGCGCCAAGACCTGCGGGGCCTGGACCGAAGCCAGGCTCACCAACAAGGAACGGGCCGAGACCTTCCAGTCCTGGGTCCACGCCTTCATGACGGGCGCGGCCTACGGGCGCGAGGGGCTCGACATCCGGCGCGACGTGAAGTTCGAGGCCGAGGCGCTGACCGCCTGGGTCGACAAGTACTGCGAGGTTAATCCGCTGATGACGGTGGAACGTGCGGCGGTGGCCTTGCTCGATCACATCGCCGGGGAGCCGGAGGCTGCGAAGGCGGCGCCGAATTAGGCGCGCCGCTCATCGCCCCATCCTGAGGCCTACCCTCCCCTGTCCCAGGGGAGGGAGAGCCCCTTCGTCCGCAATCTCGTCGGAAAGCTCGCGGTTAAGGCGGATACGTCGTAGAGGTCGACCTTACTCCTTTCACAGGACAGGTCCGCCAACGCGATGGCGTCGAAGCCCTCACCTTTCAAGCCGAAATCCCGCAAGCCGGCCGGCGATCGCCTGCCGAAGGCGGTCGCCGCCATGCCGAAGCCCGGGCTGCCGTCGCGCGACGAACTCGTAGCCTTCATCACGCAGTCAGGCGGCAAGACCGACAAGCGCGAGATCGCGCGCGCCTTCCATGTGAAGGGCGACGAGCGCGTCGAGCTGAAGCGCATGCTGCACGAGCTCGAGGACGACGGCGTCGTGAACCGCCGCGGAAAGACGCTCGGCCGCGCCGGATACCTGCCGAACGTCACCCTCGCCGACGTCACCGGCCGCGACGGCCATGGAGAACTGATCGCCGAGCCCGCCGACTGGGACGAAGACGACTTGGGCAAGGCGCCCAAGATCCTTGTCCTGACGTCGTCGAGCGGGCGCAGGCCCGGCGTCGCGCCGGGAGTGGGCGACCGCGTGCTGATCCGCGTGACGCCGGTCGAGGACGCCGAGCCCGGCGAGCCGACGCACGAAGGACGGGTGATCAAGATCCTGTCGAAGCAGTCGGCCCGGGTGCTCGGCGTGTTCCGGGCGCTGCCGGACGGCTCGGGCCGCCTCCAGCCGGTCGACAAGCGCAACGCCGGCCGCGAATTGCAGATCGCCGCCGAGGACGCCGACGGCGCGAAGGACGGCGACCTCGTGGCCGCCGACCTGCTGAAGTCCCGCAAGCACTATGGCCTGCCCGCCGCCCGCGTTCGCGAAAAGCTCGGTTCGCTGTCCAACGAGAAGGCGGTCAGCCTCATCGCGATCCACGCGCACAACATCCCGCACGTGTTTTCGCGCGAGACGCTCGCCGAGGCCGAAGACGCCAAGCCCGCGACGCTGAAAGGCCGCGAGGACTGGAGGAAAATTCCGCTCGTCACCATCGATCCGGTCGACGCCAAGGACCATGACGACGCCGTCCATGCCGAGCCGGACGTGAGCCCGGACAATCCCGGCGGCCATATGGTCATCGTCGCGATCGCCGACGTCGCGTCCTATGTGCGGCCGAACTCCGCGCTCGACCGCGAGGCGCTCGACCGCGGCAACTCGGTCTATTTTCCGGACCGCGTCGTTCCGATGCTGCCCGAGCGCATCTCGAACGACCTCTGCTCGCTGCGCGAGGCCGAGAACCGCCCGGCGCTGGCTGTCCGGATGATCTTCGACAAGGACGGCCGAAAACTCCGTCACACCTTCCACCGCGTGATGATGCGATCGGCCGCGAAGCTCTCCTATCAGGCCGCGCAGTCGGCGATCGACGGGACGCCGGACGACAAGACCGGGCCGCTGCTCGAGCCGGTGCTGAAGCCGCTCTGGGCCGCCTATGACGCCCTGAAGCGCGCCCGCGACGCCCGTGGCCCACTCGACCTCGACCTGCCGGAGCGCAAGCTCGTGCTGACGCCGGACGGCGCGGTCGACCGAGTCGTCGTCCCGCCCCGCCTCGACGCCCATCGGCTGATCGAGGAGTTCATGATCCAGGCGAATGTCGCCGCGGCCGAGACGCTGGAAGCCAAGCGCACGCCGCTGGTCTACCGCGTCCACGATGCGCCCTCGCTCGAAAAGCTCGAGGCGCTGCGCGAGCTCCTGAAGACGCTCGACATCGAGCTGCCGAAATCCGGGAACCTGCGCCCGGCGCACTTTAACGGCATCCTGACCCGCGTCGCGGGTGAGGAGTCCTCCAGTCTCGTCAACGAGGTGGTGCTGCGCACGCAGGCGCAGGCCGAATACGCCGCCGAAAACTACGGCCATTTCGGCCTGAATCTCCGCCGCTACGCCCACTTCACCTCGCCGATTCGCCGCTACGCCGACCTCATCGTCCACCGGGCGCTGGTGCGGGCGCTCGACCTCGGGAGCGACGGCCTGCCGGACGCGGTCTCGGTCGAGGAGCTGAACGAGATCGGCACGCGCATCTCGGCCTCGGAGCGCCGCGCCATGGCGGCCGAGCGCGAGACCATCGACCGGCTGATCGCCCATTTCCTGTTCGACCGCGTGGGCGCGACCTTCACCGGCCGCATCGCTGGCGTCACGCGCTCAGGCCTCTTCGTAAAACTCGACGAGACCGGCGCGGACGGCTTCGTGCCGGTCGGCACGCTCGGGCTCGACTATTTCGTGCATGACGAAGCCGCCCGCGCGCTCGTCGGCTCGGCGACCGGCGAAAGCTACCGGCTCGGCGACCATGTCGAGGTGAAGCTCGTCGAGGCCGCGCCGGTCGCGGGGGCTCTCCGCTTCGAGATGCTGTCGGAAGGGCGCCAGGGAAAGCCAGTCGGCCGCGGCAAGCGGGGCATGCGGCGCGCCGGCGCTCAGTCCTTCGGCGCATCGAAAACGCGGTCGGGACCCGCTAAGTCGAAGCCGAAGGGCAAAAAAGGAAAGCGATGAGCGTCGACTACGCGCACGGGAGCGAAGCGGAAGCCGATCCGCCCGCGCGCCCCATCTGGCGCTCGATGCGGCGCGGCGCGGTCCTGCGTTGCCCCGCCTGCGGCGAAGGCCGCATGTTCTCCGCCTACCTCAAGGTCACGCCGGCCTGCGCATCCTGCGGCGAAGAGCTTCACCACCAGCGCGCCGACGACGCGCCGACCTACATCGTCATCACGATCGTAGCCCATGTGGTGGTGGGGGCCCTCCTGTGGGTCGAGGTCGCCTACCAGCCGCCTGTGTGGCTGCACATGGCGATGTGGCTGCCGCTCACCGTCATTCTGTCGCTCGCGCTGCTGCCGCCCGTGAAGGGCGCGCTGGTCGGCCTGCAATGGGCGCTCAGGATGCATGGTTTCGGCGGCGAAGACGACGACATGCCCCCCGACGGCGGCCTCAAGCCCGAGCAGACACAGTGACCGAGACAGCAAAGCCAAAGCCCCAGCCGATCCGCGACGCCGGCACGCTGATCCTGATCGACCGATCGGAGACCGAACCCAAGGTGCTGATGGGCAAGCGCCATTCGGCCTCGCCCTTCATGCCCGGAAAGTTCGTGTTCCCGGGCGGGCGCGTGGAAGCCGCCGACGGCAAGGTCAACGTCGCGGGCGTCTATGCGCCCCATGTCGAGCGCCGCTTGCAGGAACGCGTGCAGCGCCCCTCGATCAGTCGCGCCCGCGCCTATGGCCTCGCGGCGATCCGGGAGCTTGCGGAAGAGACCGGCATCCTGGTGGGCGACCGCGAATCGGGCCCCTTTGCCTCGCCTGGCTCGACCTGGGATTCCTTCGCCGAAGCGGAAGTGTTTCCGTCTCTCGAAAGCCTCACGCTGATCGCCCGCGCCATCACCCCCACGGGCCGCCCTCGCCGCTTCGACGCGCGCTTCTTCGCCGCCGACGCGAGCGCGATCGGGGCGCGGAAGGAGGGCGTGGTGACGCCGGACGCAGAGCTCGTCGAGCTCGTCTGGGTGACGCTCGCCGAAGCCCGGACACTCGACCTGCCGAACATCACCGCGACGGTGCTGGGAGATCTCGCCGAGCGCATAGAGGAAGGCCTCGAGCGGGATCTCGCCGTGCCGTTCTATCCGAAGGGCTCTTCGGGCGTGCGGGAGCTGCTGTGACTTCGTGAGGCGCGGGTCTCTCCCCTCCCCCTTGCGGGGAGGGGTCGGGGGTGGGGGTGGCTCCGAAAGAGGCTCAGACGGTCACGCCGTTCTACGCCGGCGCAGAACGCTCGATCCTGAACCACCCCCACCCTTACCCTCCCCGCAAGGGGGGGAGCGGTTGGCGTGGCGTGCGCCGTCTCCACAGCAGCGGCATTTTTCCCATTGCGCCCGAGACACTGGCGTTCCGCCCCGCGCCGTGCTCCAGACAGCGCGCCATGACCGCCCGCACGAGCTTCAAAAGCCTCCTCACTCCCCCGATCATCGCCGCGATCGCCTGCATCACCACTGCGGGCGTGAGCCTTGCACTGTCGGTGCCACTGCTCGCCTTCGCCATGGAGGCGCGCGGGGCCTCGGGAACCTTCATCGGCGCCAACACCGCCATGGGCGGAGTCGCGGTGCTGGCGGCGACGCCCCTCATCCCCCGCGCGGCCGCGATACTCGGCGTGCGCCCTCTCCTGTTCCTCGCGCTCGCGCTCGGGGCGGCGACCATGCTCGGCTTCGCGGCCCCCTGGCCGCTCTGGACCTGGTTTCCGCTGCGCTTCGCGCTTGGGGTCAGCCTCGGCGCGATGTTCGTGCTGTCGGAGTTCTGGATCACCTCGCTCGCCCCGCCCCAGCAGCGCGGCGTGGTGATGGGGCCTACGTCACCGCACTGTCTCTCGGCTTCGCCGCGGGGCCAGCGATTCTCGTGATGACCGGGACCGCGAGCCTCCTGCCCTATCTCGTCGGCGCGGCGCTGTTCGTCGTCGCCATGGTCCCGATTCTCCTGTTCGGGGCCGGCGCGCCGACGATCGAGAAGCCCGAGCCCGGCCGCGGCGTGCTGTTCTTCATCCGCCTCGCGCCAGCCGCAACGCTTGCGGGCTTCACCTTCGGAGCGATCGAGACCGGAGCCTTCACCTTCCTGCCGCTCTACGGGGTGCGCACCGGGCTTGACGCCGACGCCGCCGCGCTCATCGGCTCGGCGGTCGCGCTCGGCAACGTCGTGTCGCAGATCCCCATGGGCCTGCTGTCGGACCGGATGGACCGGCGCAAGCTTCTGATCCTCATCGGCGCGGGCTGCGCGGTGGGCGCGGCGGCGATCCCGCTGACGCAAGGCTCGATCATCGCCTATTTCGCGCTGGCCACCGTCTGGGGCAGCGTCATCACGGGCCTCTACACCGTTGGTCTTGCGATGCTGGGCGAGCGATTCTCAGGGGTCGACCTCGCCACCGCCAACGCCGCCTTCGTGATGATGTACCCTTCGGCATGCTGGTCGGCCCGCCGGTGCTTGGCGTCGGCATGGACGTCTGGAATCCGCACGGCGCCCCGGCCCTGATCGCGCTGATGCTGGCGGCTTACGCGGCCGTCGCCGCCTTCGGCGCCAAAGCCGCCCGGGCGCCTTGACTTCCGGCGTTCCTGAGTAGCTTGCGCGCTCCAATCCAGACCGTCTGGACGTCAGACTTTTCGCGGGCGCGACGTCCGCCCGTTCGAGGACTTCTCACATGGCGAAGGCCGCCAACATCAAGATCAAACTGCTGAGCACCGCCGACACCGGCACCTTCTACGTGACCAGCAAGAACTCGCGCACCAAGACCGAAAAGATGGTCATGAAGAAGTATGACCCGGTCGTGCGCAAGCACGTCGACTTCAAGGAAACCAAGATCAAGTGATCCTGGGTTCTCTGGACTGAACGCCAAAAGGCGCTCTTCGGAGCGCCTTTTTCGTTTCAGCGCGCCCGCGTCAGCCGCAGCAGGCGCGCCTTGGGCCCGTCGGTCAGCACGAGGATCGAGCCGTCGGGCGCGACCTTCACGTCGCGGATCCGCTCGCCACGTTCGGCCAGAAGCAGGTCCTGCCCCACGATGCGGCCGCCCTCGCGCCTCACGCGCCGCACCGCCTTCTCCTTCAGCGCCGGCACCAGTAGGTCGCCGCGCCAGCCCGGGAACAGGTCGCCATCGTAGATCGCGAGGCCCGCAGGCGCGATTGAGGGCGTCCATTCGAGGAGCGGCGGCTCATAGCCGGCAAGTCCCGAAACGGCGAGACGCGCGCGAAGGTGTAGTCGAGTCCGCCGGTGACGATCGGCCAGCCGTAGTTCTTGCCCGGCGACACGCGGTTTGATCTCGTCGCCCCCCGCGCGGCCCGTGCTCGGAGATCAGGATCGAGCCGTCCGCGGGATCGACCACCACGCCCTGCACGTTGCGGTGCCCGAGGCTGAACACCTCCGGCGCGGCGCCCGCGCGCGCGACGAACGGGTTGTCGGCCGGGGCCCTGCCCTCGCGATCGAGGCGCACGAGCTTGCCGAGATGGTTCGACAGGTCCTGAGCGTCCTCGCGCCGGTCGAAACCGTCGCCGAGCGTCAGGAGCAGCGTCCCGTCCGGCAGGAAGGCGATGCGGCCGCCGTAATGCGAATTCCCCGCCTTGGGCGTCGCGCTGAACAGCACGCGCATGTCACGGAGCGCGTCGCCGTCGAGCCGCGCGCGGACGAGCCGGGTGTTGTTGGCCTCGCGGCGTCCATAGGCGAACGTCAGGTAGATCAGGCCGTTGGAGGAAAACTCAGGATCGGCCGCGACGTCCATGAGGCCGGTCTTCTTCGTGAAATAGACGTCCGGAAGAGATCCGATCCGGATCGCGGTTCTGGACCCGTCCGTCTCGAGCGCCATGAGGCGCCCGCCGAGTTCCGTCACGAGGCGGCGGCCATTGGGAGAACCGTGACCGACCACGGCATGAGGAACCCGTAAACGACCGTCTCGACGCGGTAGGTGGAGGGATCGACGCGCGGGATGGGCTCGGCCCGCGCCGGCGGGAACGCCGCTGCGGCCATGATTGAGACGGCGAGAAGGATCAGTCGCAAGGGATGCTCCGCGCCGCGAACGCCGGAGCGGCTCGCGGCGGATATGGCGAGCAGGACGTGAAAGCCCAATCAAGTCCCGGAGAGGCGGGCTTTCGGCTGGAGGAGATCACGCTAGAACGGCGTGTCGATCGACTCGTGAACCTCCCGTCATGCCCGCGTCTTCCCGCGGGTATCCACGACTTTGCAAGCGCTGCGTTCGACGACCAAGTCGTGGATGCCCGGCTCCACCGGGCATGACCGCAGTGGGCGATGAACGTTCGCCACATGTTAGAAAGCCGCCTTTGACCCTCGCCCGCCTTGCCCGAGTCGCCATCGCCTTCCTCGCGGCCGTCGCGGCGACGGCGGTTTTGGGGAGCGTCCTGCAGACCCAGATCAACATCGCGGCGATCGAGTCGATCGGGCCGGCCGTGCCGCTCGGCCTTCGCGCCGCCACCACCGCAGAGGACATGCTGGGCTTCGGGCCCGTGATGGCCGCGATCGCCGGCGCCGCCATGGCTCCGGCGTTTCTCGTCGCGGGCGTTTTCGTGTGGCTCGCCGACAGAAGCCCGACGATCCTGTTTTCGCTCGCCGGCGTGCTGGGATTGTTCGCCGCCTTCGGGCTGATGGGGCACTTCACCCCGATGCCGACGCTCGTCGGTGCCGTGCGAGGCCCGTTCGGCCTCGCGGCGATGTGCGCGACGGGCCTGGTCGGCGGCCTCGTATTCTCCCGGCTCGCGACGAAGCCTAGCGGCTGACGATCAGCGCCTCGCCCTTGCCGGCGATGTTGAGGTCGCCGGCGTAGCGGCGCGCCTTGGTCACGTCCTTGCCGAGGAACGCCGCAAGCTCCGGCGAACGGCGGACCAGCACGCGCAGCATGACGAGGTCATGGTCGCCGGCGTCATGGAACCCCGACGCGAGGCCATCGGCGGAACGCAGGAAGAGCGTCCCGCGCTTCATGCCGCGGCCGGCGTTCGCGCCCAACTTGCCCGCGACCGCGAGCGACCCCGCTATGAGGTCGGTCGCGGCTTCTTCCGCGACGTCGCCGCCCACCACCACCACGCCGCCGCGCAGGCGCTCGCAGGCGCGGCGGCCGGCCGAGCCCGCCACCACCACCACGCCGCCGCTCATGCCGCGCCGGGAGCCGTCACCCGCCGCGCCGAGATGCGCGCCGACTGAGCCCGCCACCGCGACCTTTCCGCCGGAAATCTCCGCCGCAGTGAAATCACCTGCGGAGCCGTCGACCACGATCGCCCCGCCGGTCATGCGCGAGCCCAGCGAATGCCCGACATCGCCCTTCACGACGATTTCGCCTTCAACCAGCCGCGCGCCGACGCGGTCGAGCCGCCCGCCGCCTTCGATCGTCAGACGGCCATTGGCTGAGCCCGACACGTCGAACAATTCGCCAAGCTCCACCGTCGATCCGCCATAGCCGATCTTGTGCTTGGCCAGATCCGCCATGCCCGGCAGCATGCCGCCGAGATCGACGCGCGCCTCGAACTCTTCGCGCGGGGTGAGGACGAGCCCGGTCACTTCATGATCTCCCGGAGCTTGAAGTGGAACGGCCCGAGATTGCCGCCGTAATTGCCGGCGTCGATCGCCACCACGCCCTTGGCGCGGCCGAGCGCGACGACCGCCTCGATGCCCGCCCGCGTGCAGTCCGACACCGCCTTCTCCGAGACGCCGTCGATGACGATCTCCATCACCGAGGCGACCTCGGGCGGCAGCGCGGTCTGACCCTGAGCGCGCAGCGTCGGGCAGTAGGCGTTGTTGGTCGAGGCGAACATGCCGGCGTATTTCGAGCCGACCTTCGAGCCCGAGCGCACTATCCCGCCGGGGAACGGCAGGATGTTGCCCGGCACCTTGCTCATCGCTTCCGCAGCGGCTTCCGCCGCCTGCAGCGCCTCGCCGCGCGAGGTCGCGAGGATCAGGATGTTGCCGCCCCCGACGCCCGAGACCGAGCCGGTCTCATGGTCGCAGACGAACTCGCCTTCCATGACGGGGATACGCCAGATGCGCTTGCCGTTGACGTTCTTGGCGATCTGCCAGCCGTCGCCGAAATATTTGAGCGCCTTGCCGATCGAGATCGAGTCGCCGCCCTCGACGCCTGCGTAGCAGGCCGAGGTCGGCGAGGTCAGCACGCACTGGCCGATGCGGTTCGGCACGATCGACTTCAGGCCCTTGATGTCCATCGCGAAGATGAGCACCGCAACGCCTGGGCGACCGTCCGGCGTCTCTTCAGCCGGCACCTCGCGCTCGACGCCGGCCTCGCAGCCGCAGCCGATCACGGAAGTGGCGAAGCCCGTCATGGTCTTGGCCGCGATCATGGCCCATTTGGCCGTGTCGGCGGTGATGATCAGCCGCGTGCCGACCATCGGGAAGGCTTCCGCGAAACTGTCGCGGATCTCGACGCCGTTCAGGATCATGACGCCCTCACGGTCTGGTGGCGCACGGTCCCTCGCCCGCCGCGGATCTCGTCGTCGGAGAGCCTGAAGGTCTTCGCCTTGTAGCCCATCGCCTCGTCGAACCAGCGGTCCATCTTGGAGTCCATCGACTTGTCGTAGTCCGGCGCGACCTGATGCGTGCGGCCATAGACGAGATCGACGATCTCTCCGTCCTTCACGATGACGCGGCCGTCCTTCAGCACGTAGTCAGCCTTCTGGAACATGGCCTCGCGGTCCTTGTCCTCGCGGTAGACCACTACGTCGCCGACCGCGCCCGCGCCGAGGTGGCCGCGGTCGGTGAGGCCGAGGATCTTCGCCGGCGCCGCGCGGGTGACGATCGCGATCTCTTCGAGCGTGTATTCGCGCTTGATCTCGAGCAGGTTCGAGGCCTTGCGCGCCGCCTTGTTGAGCCGCGCGAACTGCTCCTCGCGAAAACTGCGGTCCATCAGCAGCTTGATGAGGTGCGGATAGGTGGTGAACGGGCCGCCGTTCGGATGGTCGGTCGTCAGGAACACGCGCCAAGGGTCTTCGATGAGCAGGAACAGCTCCAGCCCGATCGCCCATTGCAGCGCGTTGACGAAGTTCTTGTCTTTGTATTCGAAAGGCACGATCCCGCAGGCCGCGTCCATCTCCATGTCCATGCCGAGCCAGCGCTTCGGCGTGGCGATGCCGCGGTTGCGGTACTGGGACATAAGGTCGGCCGAGGCGGTCACCGTCTGGCCGAACATCACCTGCCCGACATCAACTGTGATGTTGGGGTTCTTGTTGACCGCTTCCGCGATCTTGGCCGCGCCGGAGGAGAACTTGCGGTCGCCCTCGGTCCCGTAGCTGTGGAACTGCACATGCGTCAGGTGCAGCGGCAGGCCCTCGGCGGCCGCGATCGTGTCGAGCGTCGTCTGCTCGTTGCCGGGAACGCCGAGATTGCAGCCGTGGAGGTGGATCGGATGGGCGAGCCCCAGCTCCTTCACCGCCTTCACCAGCGTCTGCAGAACCTTGCGGGGCGTGACGCCGTAGCGCTCGTTCTGCTCGTCGAGATCAAGCTTTCGCTGGTTGAACTTGAACGCGTTGATGCCGCCCGGATTGACGATCTTGATCGCCATGGTCTTGGTCGCGGCCAGCATCCAGGCCACGTAGTCGTTGACCTCCTGCTGGCTCGCGCCGGTGGCGATGAAGTCCAGCAGCTTGTCGTCGTTGCCGAGCACCAGATAGCCGCCGGTGTCGAGGAACGGGATGTCGGCCATCTCGGCGTGCATGTGGCGCGCGTTGGACGCGACCATCGCGGGCTCGAACACCGCCGTATAGCCCATCTCGGCGTAGCGGCAGCCGGTGGCGTGGGCGGTCATGGTCGAGAGCCCGCCGCCGCAGCCGCAGAACTCGCCCTTGGGTTCGCGGATCGCCCGCTGCTCCTCGGACATCAGCAGACGCGAGATGTTCGACTTGCCGCCGGCGATGTGGCTGTGGATGTCGATGGCGCCCGCCATGACGATCCCGCCCTTGGCGTCGATGGTCTCGGCGTTCGCGGGCGCGGCGTCGGCGGCGGCCACGCGGCCGTCCACCACGACGACGTCGCGCAGCGTCGCGGCCTCGCCGTTCGCCGGGTCCAGAACCTTGCCGTTGGTGATGCGCACCGCGCTCATGGCTGGGCCTCCGCGATGCCGGTCACGACCTCGGCGACGCTCTTCAGCCCCGCGTCGCGATACTTTTTGAGCGGCAGACCCACGACCGAATCCGCACGAAACACGAGGCCCGCATGGTCGAGGCCGGGCTGACCGACGGGAATGAAGACGTCCGGCTCGCGCTCGAACTCGGTTCCTGGATGCGCGATCGCGATGATCTGCGCGTCGGACGACGGCGGCTTTTCGGGGCGGAACGCAGACGTCCAGACAAGGATGTCGGCATCCTCGAGCGCGGCCTCAGTCGAATAGGCCGACTGGTCGTGCTCGGAAACGCCGTCGCGGAAGCCGAGGCGGAGCGGAAAGCCCGTCGTCCAGAGCGAGACGTGATAGGCGCCAGTGAGATTGTCCTTGCCCGACAGCGGCAGGCAGGCGGCGCGGGTCGAGACGTTGAGCGCGTCGACGACCGACACCGCGCGCTCGACCACGAGGTCGCCGTCGTCCCCGAGCGACGAGGCGCTCCAGGCGAGCACGGCGTACTTGGCCGACTTGAGCGCCTCCGCGAGCGGCGCGAGGTCCGGCGCGCCGGCGACCGGCGCCTGTCCGGCGACCAGCGCCTGCAGGCGCGACATGGCGTCGACGAGGCCGCTGTCGGGTACAGGGATCGTCTCGACTGTCGAACCGTCGAGCTGGGCCTTGGCCTCCGCAGTCGGCTCGCCGCCGACAAACACCACCTTGCGCGGCCCGGTGAGGAACCGACCGGTCTTCGGCGTCACGCGCGAATAGAGCTGGTGGAACGCCTTGGACGGGTCCGGCCCGACCACCACGAACAGGTCGCAGCGGTTGCGGACCTCCGCGAAGGTCGTGGCGATCCAGCCCTTGCGCTGCGAGGAGGCGAGATTTTTGTAGAGCCCCGGCGAGGCGTAATGATCGACGCTGCCGCCGGTCTTGGCCGCAAGCTTCAGGATCGCGCGCACGCCGTCGACATCCGCGCCAAGGCCTGCATAGGCCGGCGACCGCGCGCCGGCCAGCAGCTCGGCCGCGGCCGACACGGCGACGTCGAGCGGCACGTCGCGGCCGTTCACCCGCGCTGAGGGCGCTGGCTCCGGTCCGCGGCGGAACAGCGCCGCGGCGCGTCCGCACACGCCCTCGCCCGCCTCCACGGCCTCGCCCGAGACCTTCAACGTCGCGTCGTCGCAGCCGAGGCCGCAGAACGGGCAGACGACGTCCTCATGCGTCACGCCGCCGCTCGCCTGGTCAGTCATATTTCACGTAGGCGAAGCGCTGGTCGCCCTGCGGCGTGCCCTCGAGGCCCTGCCCTTCCGAGCCCGGCTGCCACTGCACCACATCCTCGATTTTCTTCGCGAGCGAGAAGTCCCGGTCCGTGATCCCCTTGGCGTCGTGGCTCATCAGGCGAACCTCGACCCAGGCGTAGGACGCGGTGATGTCGGGATGGTGCCAGGCGGCCTCGGCGAGGTGGCCGACGGTGTTGATCACCATCAGCGTGCCCTTCCAGCTGTTGGTCTTGTAGGTGCGGCGAATCCAGCCGTCCTCGAGCTTCCACTTGGGCAGCTCGCTCGCGAGGCGCTTTTCGACCTCATCGGCCGGAATGACCGTCGTGGCCTTGGCTTCAGCCATATCGGCGTCCCCCTTTTGGTGAATTGCGGCGAGGCTTACACAGGCGCCCGCGGCCGTGCAACGCGGCCCCGGTTAAGGACTTAGGCTTATAGGCGCGGTTGGCGTCACACCCCCTCCACGCCTAATGTGCGATCGAAGAAACCCATGAACAGCCAAGCCGAACACGAGCGGGGAAGCCGCCAGTCGCGCAGCCCCCGGGCGCTCAGCGTCACCGCGCCCGGACGGCTGCACATTGGCTTTCTCGACCTGAACGGCAGCCTCGGCCGCCGTTTCGGCAGCATCGGCGTGGCGGTGGAGCGGCCGGTGACGCGGCTCAGGATAGAGACCGCGGACGCGCTTTCGGCCGAGGGACCGGACGCCGCCCGCGTCGTTGCGACGATCGAAACGCTCGCCCGCGCCGTCCCGGAATTCGATCCGCGGCTGAAAGTCACGGTGGAGGAGGCGCTGCCCGCCCATGCCGGCCTCGGATCCGGCACGCAGCTCGCGCTGGCGGTCGGCGTCGGGGCGAGTCGCGTCGGCGGCGCGCCCATGACGCCCCACGAGGTCTCCCGCGCCATCGGCCGCGGCATGCGCTCGGCGATCGGGCTCGGGGCGTTCGAAGGCGGCGGCGTGCTGCTCGACGGCGGACAGCCGGTCGCGCCCGAGCCTGGCGACCACCGCCCGCCGCCGCTCATCTCGCGCGTCGCCGTCCCGGAAAACTGGCGCTTCATCCTGATCTTCGACGAAGGGATGAGCGGGCTCTCGGGCGGCGAGGAGACCCGCGCGATGGGTCGTTTGCCGGTGTTCCCGGAGGCGCTCGCAGATCGGCTCTGTCGCCTGACTCTCATGACGTTGATGCCCGCCGTCTCGCTCGGCGACGCGGTCGCCTTTGGACGCGCCGCGAGCGAGATTCAGCGCCGCCTCGGCGACCATTTTTCGCAGTTTCAGGGCGGACGTTTCACGTCTCCTGACGTCTCAGACGCGCTAAGCGTAAGCGAAGCTGAAGGGGCGACCGGCGTCGGACAGAGCTCGTGGGGGCCGACCGGCTTCGCCATCTTCGGCGATCCGGCGTCGGCCGAGGCCGCCGTCGCCCGCCTTCGCGCGCGTTTCGCCGACCGGACGAACCTCCGGTTCGACGTGGTGCGCGGCAACAATCACGGCGCCGTCCTGACCGAGCTTTCCGACGCGGAGGCCGGACAGGGCCGCAGCCTGCAGGAGACGTAAATGTCCGACGCCGTCCCGATCCACATGATCACGCCGCTCCGGAACACGAGCCCGTTCGACGTGAACATGGCCGTCGACGCAGGCTTCTCCTCGATCGTCACCTATTCCGAGGTCGCGCTCGGCGACGTCGCTGGGCTGACGCAGGACGCGATGTTCTCGCGCTCGCCGGACGCCGCCAAGCGCACCGTGATGTTCATCGGCGGCAAGGACGCGAGCCTCGCGCTCGATCAGATGGCGGCGGCCGCCAAGGCGCTGTTTCCGCCCTTCGAGATCTCGCTCTTCGCCGACCCCTCCGGCGCCTTCACCACAGCGGCCGCCATGATCGCGCTCGTCGAGAAAAACCTCCGCGGCAAGCGCGAGGGCGGCCTGACGGGCGCCAAGGTGCAGGTCTACGGCGCGACCGGGATCATCGGCGGCATCGCGGCGGTGATCGCGGCGCAGGCCGGCGCCGACGTCACCATCGTGAGCCATCTCGTGATCGAGGACGTCGAGGCCAAGGCTGTCGACTTCAAGAAGCGCTTCGGCGTGAAGCTCAACTGCGCGGTCGCTAAGACCGACGAGGACAAAAAGGCGTTTGGTCGCCGACACCGAGGTGATCCTCACCTGCGCTTCGGCCGGCATCGAGGTGATCTCGACGCCCGTTCTGGAGGCGGCCAAGAAGCTGATCGTCGCCGCCGACATCAACGCTGTGCCGCCGAACGGGATTTCCGGCGTCGGCTCGAACGAAGACGGGGTGAAGCTCGCAAACGGCGTCGGGATCGGCGCGCTCGTCATCGGGCAGGTGAAGTACCAGGTGCAGCACCAGATTCTGAAGCGCATCCGCGAGTCGGATGTGGCGTTGCAGGTGAGCTTCCCGGAGGCCTTCCAGCTCGCCCGCGAGCTTTCAGCCTGACGACGCCTACGTTGACCGACCAGCCGCCCTTCGACCTTGCGGTCATCGCGCTCTCGGCCCGGGCGCTCGCGCGCTCGGCCAGGCGCGCGGGCCTCAACGTGCTGGCGCTCGACCTGTTCGCCGACGACGACACGCGCGAGCACGCGGCGGAAGCGGTCCGCGTACCTATGCGCCGGAGCGTGGTGGCTTTTGATCGGCGGGCGTTGCTCGACGCGCTGGCGAGCCACGCTCCCGAAGGGTTGCCGGTCGTATTCGGCGCCGGCTTCGAGCACGCTCCGAACTTGATGCGGGCGATCGCGCGGCGAAATCCGGTGCTGGGCGCCTCGTCCGAGACGGTCGCGCTGCTCAAAAATCCGGAAGCTTTTGCGGGTCTGCTCGACGATCTCGGCGTCCGCCGCCCCGCCATGGCGCCCCATGGCGCCGCCGACCTGGATGCGGCCCGTTGGCTCTCGAAGCGCGCCGGAGCCTCGGGCGGATCGCATATCCGCACCGGAACCGCGGTCAGAGCCCGACGATACCTGCAGGAGCGCGTCGAGGGCCGCGCGGTCTCGGCGCTGTTTCTCGCCGACGGCGCGAAAGCGCATGTGCTCGGCTTCTCGGAACAATGGCCAGATCCCGCGCCCGCCGCGCCCTTCCGCTATGGCGGAGCGGTCGGGCCGGTCACCATCTCCGACGGGGTCGCCGCCAGCATCGACGCCGCGCTCGACCGCCTCGTCTCCGCGACGCGCCTCAAAGGCCTTGCCAGCGCCGACATGATCCTGCCGGACGACCAAAGCTTCGTCCTGCTCGAGATCAATCCCCGCCCCGGCGCGACGCTCGACGTGTTCGACCGCGGCGACATGCCGGCGCTCATAAACCTCCACATCGAGGCCTGCGCGGGCCGCCTGCCCGGCCCCCTGCCCCGGCTTGAGACCGCATTCGCCGCCGCCGTCGTCCACGCCCCAGCGACAACCCGCGCGGGCGCTGTCGCGCGTCCGCACTGGACGGCCGATTGGCCTTCATGCGACGAGACCGTCCCCGCAGGCGCGCCGTTCTGCACGGTGTTCGCCGCCGGCCAGGACCCTCTGGCCGCCCGCCGACTTCTCGAGGAGCGACGCGACGCGCTTCTCGCCCGCCTTCCATCCGCGCGTGTCCCCGCGCCCACGAACCAAAAATGGTGACGCACATGACAAAAAGACCAAGCGTGGGAACGCTCTCGGCCCCGCTCGTCGAGGCGCTCGTGCGCGACGCCGAGAGCCTTCGCCTCGGGATCGAGAAGACCTCGACCGGCGCGACGATCGTCGACGGCGGCATTTCGGTGCGGGGCGGCCTCGAGGCCGGCCGCCGCATCACCGAGATCTGCCTCGGCGGCCTCGGCCAGGCGAAGTTCGTCGCCGACAGCCGGTTCCCCGGCTGGACCACCGCGATCCAGATCACGACGCTCGACCCCGTCACCGCCTGCCTCGGCAGCCAGTACGCCGGCTGGAGCCTCTCGGAGGGCGACTTCTTCGCGCTCGGTTCCGGCCCCGCCCGCGCTCTCTGGGCCAAGGAAGAGCTTTTTGGCGAGCTCTGCTACAAGGACGAGGCGGCGACCGCCGCGCTCGTGCTCGAGACCGACAAGCGCCCGCCGGACTCGCTGATCTCCTTCATCGCCAAGGAGTGCGGCGTGTCCGAGGAGAAGCTGACGCTCATCCTCACGCCCACCACCAGCCTTGCGGGCTCGGTGCAGGTCGTCGGCCGCGTGCTCGAGGTCGCGCTGCACAAGGCGCACGCCATCCACTTCCCGCTCGAGCGCATCGTCGACGGCACGGGCGTCGCCCCGGTGCCCCCGCCGGCCGCCGATTTCCTCGGCGGCATGGGCCGCACCAACGACGCGGTGCTCTACGGCGGCGAGATCGCGCTCTATGTCGAGGGTCCCGAGGACGAGGCCGAGCAGCTCGCCAATGGCCTGCCCTCCTCCACCTCGAAGGACCACGGCCGCCCCTTCGGCGAGATCTTCGCGGGCTACAATTTCGACTTCTACGCCTGCGACGCCGGCCTGTTCTCGCCTGCGGTCGTGACGGTGACCGCGCTTTCGACCGGTAAGAGCTTCTCCGCCGGCGCGTTCGAGCCGGCGCTGGTCGAGAAGTCGTTTCGCGGCGCGTAAAGCCAGTAAGGGCGTCATCCCGGACGGCCCTCCCGGCCGATCCGGGATCGTCTTCCCACGAAGCCTCAAGAACCGCAGCGTAATCCCCCGGTTTATCCGGGGGATCCACGCCAGATCACAAAGCGCCGCGTATCGGAACAGTGGATGCCCCGGATGAACCGGGGCATGACGAGCGCTGTGGCTTCGAGCCTTTCCTGATTCCGCCTCTCCTCTTCGCTCCGGCCGGGATGACGTGCGACAAGACCCCATGATCCTCCCCGACACGGTCGTCATCTTCACCGAAAAGGCCGACTGGCACTCGAACGGTCTCGCCAAAGCCTGCGCGAACGCAGGCCTTTGCCCGATCATCCTCTCGATCGCCGACTGCGGCTTCGACGTCGCATCCGGGCGTCCGGCCTCGTGCTGCCGGGCCTCGACGGCCGCCTGCCCGGGGCGATCTTCGTGCGGCTCGTGCCGGCCGGCACCACCGAGCAGATCACCGCGCGACTCGGCCTGCTGCACGCCGCGCGATCGGCGGGCGTGCGCGTGGTCAATGACGCCCGCGCCATCGAGGCCTGCGTCGACAAGTCGATGACCACATTCCTGCTCGCGCAGGCCGGCCTGCCGACGCCCAGAACCATCGTGACCGAGAAGCCGGAAGCCGCCGAAGCGGCGCGTAAAACGCTCGGCGGCGACGTCGTGCTGAAGCCGCTGTTCGGCGCGCAGGGCAAAGGGCTGGTCCGCCTTCGCGACGGCGACCCGCTGCCCCCGTCGGAAGACGTCGGCGGCCTCTATTACCTGCAGGAATTCGTCGCGAGCCGCGGCTCGCGCGCGGCGGCGCCCATGACTGGCGGGTGTTCGTGCTCGGCGGGAAACCGCTCGCGGCCATGATCCGGCGCTCGGACGGCTGGGTCACCAACATCTTTCAGGGCGCTGACGGCGAACCTGCAGATCCCACCGGCGCGCCCGCCGACTATGCGGTGCGGGCGGCGGCGGCGGTCGGCGCGGATTACGCCGGCGTCGACCTGATCGAAGACGAGGACGGTCGCTTCCTGGTGCTGGAAGTCAACTCCATGCCGGCCTGGAAGGGCCTTCAGACCGCGACCGGCGTCGACGTCGCGGCGGCGCTCGCCGGCGACCTCGCCCAGAAACTCGCTCGCCCCGATGCCGCCTAAGACCTTCGACCTTTCGGGCGTCGCCGAGGCGTTCGTGGCCGCGTGCCGGGCGGAGCTTTCAGCGCTCAAGCCCGGCAACGTCCACAAGTTTCGCGACGGACACGGCATGACGGTCGCGACCTTCGAACGCGCCGCGGAAGTCGCCGCCGTGCGGCTCGTGGCGGGGACCACGGTCGGCGAGCGCATCGAGGGCGCGACCCGCGCATCGCTTGGCGCTGTCGGCCTCAACGCCAATCTCGGCATCGTGCTCCTCTGCGCGCCGCTCGCCCATGCGGCGCTCAACGCCCACGGACGACCGCTCAAGTCCTCGCTCGACCATGTTCTGAAGCGCCTCACCGTCGAGGACGCCGAGGCCGCCTACCGGGCGATCGCGGCGGCCAATCCCGGCGGGCTCGGGCGCACGGACGAGCACGACGTCGCCGAGCCGCCAAGAATCACGCTGCTTGAGGCGATGGCGGCGGCGGCCGGCCGCGACCGGATCGCGCAGCAATATGTCTCCGGCTTCGAGGACGTCTTCGCGGCCGCGCGCGCCTATCGCGCGAAGGCGCCCGGCCGCGAGGCGGTGGAGGACCTTTATCTCGGCCTGCTGGCGCTGTTCCCGGACAGCCACGTGGCCCGGAAGTTCGGGGCCGAGACGGCCGAAGCGCTGCGGCGCGAGGCGGCGGCGTTCTCGGAGGGGCTGGACTTTCGCGCGGACCGCGAGCGCGCGCTCGACGCCTTCGACCTGCACCTGAAGGCGCGCGGCCTCAATCCGGGAACGACCGCCGACCTCACGGTCGCGGCGCTCTTCACCGCGGCGCTGCTTGAAGGGCCGAAAGCTCACGACCGCTGAGCCGTCCGTCATGCAGCGCGCTCGCCACCAGCGCGCCCGCGACGCCGATCCCTTGCAGCGCCCTCAGATCCTCGATCCCGCGCACCCCGCCCGCCGCATAGACGGCGCGGCCGTCAGCGCGCGACACGACGCTTTGCAGCCGCTCGAAGTCCGGCCCTGAATCGACCCGGCCGAGCGTCATGACGATGATTTTTTCCGGCCACAGGGACGGATCGTCATGGACGGCCGCCGGGCCGATCGGTCCCGAGGCGTCATGGTCGAGCGACAGCACGCCCTGTGAGGCCTTCAGCGCGTGGCCGAGCGTGCGGGCGTCCTCGAAGCTTTCGGACCCGATCACGGCCACGCCTTCCAGGCCCCCGCCTTGCTTCCTCGACGTCGGCTGCGCCGCGATCGATCCAGAGTTCGAGGTCGGGATACGCCGCGGCGAGCGCCGCCACCGCGTGATCATGCCCCCGCCCGCCGCGGATGGCGTCGATGTCGGCGACGTAAAGCCGGCGGAACGGCGCGAGCTTCATCAGCGCGCCGGCGATCGCAAGCGGTCCCGAGCCATCGACAAGCCCTGAGCGGATCGGCTGATACGAGCCGCGCTCGCCGCGGCGGGCGTGCACGACCTCGCCGCCCATCAGGTCGATCACGGGAATGACGTCCATGGCGGCCTCCAGAAGCAGGCGAGCGCTTTAGCCTGAACTCCCGCTTGCGCGAAACCGCCGGGAGACGCAGGAAACGGATTGCGTGCTTCGAGACGCCCGCCAAGGCGGGCTCCTCAGCATGAGGAATGTTTGTGGCTTGCAGCGCTCAAACGATCCTCATGCTGAGGAGCCGTCCGGAGGACGGCGTCTCGAAGCACGCAGTTCATTTCGGCAGGGACCTTCCGTTTGCGCGTTCTCGTCTGCGAATTCGTCACCGGCGGCGGCATGCGGAGCGAGCATCTGCCGCCCTCGCTCGCCCGCGAGGGCGCGATGATGCGCGACGCGCTGCTGCGGGACCTGTCCGAGCTTGCCGGCGTCGAAGCCGTCGCCACCTCCGACGACCGGCTGGCGCCGCCGCCCTGCGGCGAGATCCACGACGTGCGCGAGCGCGACGACGTCTGGAAGGCCTGGGCTTCGCTCGCGCGCGGCTGCGACGTCGCCTGGCCGATCGCGCCGGAGACCGGCGGCGTGCTGTCCCGTCTCGCGAGACTGCTCGGCGAAACGGGCGTGGACGTCATCGGGCCGAGCGAAGAGGCGATCGCGATCGCGTCCTCGAAATTCCTGACCGCCCAGCGCCTTCGCGAACGCGGCGTCCCGACGCCGCCGGTCTGGCGCGTGAGCGCGGCGCCTGATCACACTAGCCCCGTGGTGGTGAAGCCCGACGACGGCGCAGGCTGCGACGCCACCCTGTTCCTCGAAGAACCGCCCGCGAGCATCCCCGCCGGCTCTATCGTACAGCCCTTCGTCGCCGGCGAGGCCGCGAGCCTCACCGTGCTGCGCGCCCATGGCGCGACGCGGCTGCTCTCGGCGAACCGGCAGCATGTGGCGATCGAGGACGGCGCCTTCCGGTTCCAGGGCCTCACCGTCGGCGCGATCGAAGATGCGGACGGCAGGCTCGCCGCGCTCGCGAGAGCCGTCGGCGACGCCCTCCCGGGCCTCGACGGGATTTTCGGAATCGACCTCGTGCTCGGCGCTGACGGACCGGTGGTGATCGAGATCAATCCGCGCCTCACCACCGCGTATTGCGGCCTGCGCGAGTCGCTTGGCCTGAACCCGGTTTCGCTGGTTCCGCCGTTCGACGTCGCGCCACTCGCGGCGTGGGCAGGCGCGCGTCCCGTCGAGGTGAGGCTGTGAGCGGCGAGGTCCTCGGCTGGGACGTCGGCGGCGCGCATCTGAAGCTGGCGCGCCTCGGCGGCGACGGCGCGCTTGAGGCGGTGCGCATCGTTCCCTGCCCCCTCTGGAAGGGCCTCGACGAGCTCGACCGCGCGCTGGACGCGCTCGGGGCCGACGCCCCGGCGGACGCTGTTTCGGCCGTGACCATGACGGGCGAGCTGGTCGATCTCTGGCCGGATCGCGCGACAGGGGTCGCGGCGCTTTCCGATCGGCTCTCTCAGCGACTGGGCCCGCAAACCCGCTTTTACGGCGGAGCGGACGGTTTCCTGACCGCCGGGGAAGCCGCCAAACGCTGGGCCTGCGTCGCTTCAGCCAATTGGCGCGCGACCGCCGAGGCGCTCGCGCTCGGAGGCGGCGACGGGCTGCTCATCGACATCGGCTCGACGACCGCGGACCTCATCCTGTTCAGCGGCGGCGACGTCACTGCGCTGGGCTCGACCGACGCCTCGCGGATGGCCGCTGAGGAGCTGGTCTATCTCGGCGTCGCCCGCACGCCCGTGATGGCCGTCGCGCCCCGTCTGCCCTTCGGCGGCGCCTGGATCACGCCGATGGCCGAGCACTTCGCCACCACCGCCGACGTCTTCCGCCTCACCGGCGACCTTCCCGACGACGCCGACCTCCATCCGGCGGCCGATGGCGGCGAGAAAACCCGCGAGGCCAGCGCCCGCCGTCTGCTGCGGATGGTCGGCGCGGACCTCGACGCCGAGACAGGCAGGCTGGTCGAGCCGCTGGCCCGCTGGATCGCCGAGGCCGTGCTGCGGCGGCTCTGCGACGCTGCGTCCTGCGTCCAGTCGCGGCGGGGAAGCCCTGTAACGCCGACGATCTACGGCGCGGGCGTCGGACAGTTTCTCACCGCGAGGCTGGCGCGACGGCTTGGGCTCCTGTATCGCGACGTCGGCGAACTGTGGACGGACGACGCGCGCCTCGCCGGAGCCGCCGCCGACTGCGCGCCGGCCGTCGCCGTCGCCCGCCTCTACGCCGCCGCCCTCAGCGCCTGACAGCGCGGCGGACACGCCCTCAAACGCCTGTCGAGACTTGGCTTAAATGAGCGACCGGATCTTCATACGCGGCATTCAGGTCCACGCGTATCATGGCGTTTTCGAAGAAGAACATCGGCTTGGCCAAAAGTTCTTTTTCGACGTCGACTACTGGGTGCAGGCGCAGCCTTACGCGCAGGCCGACGACTTCTCGGGCGCGGTCTCCTACACCGACGTTCATGACGCGGTGGTCGAGATCGCCAAGGGTCCGCGCATCAATCTGATCGAGGCGTTGGCCGAACAGATCGCCCAAAAGCTGCTGTCGTCCTTCCCGACGATCGAGCAGGTGCGCGTCGAGGTCCACAAGCCCGGCGCGCCGATCGCCGGCGTGTTTTCCGACGTCGGCGTCGAGATCCTCCGACGACGCGCCGGGACCTGAGCGAAATGACCGAGATCGGGCTCGGCCTCGGCAGCAATGTCGGGGACAAGATCGAGAACGTCCGGCGCGCGCTCGAACGTCTGTTCGCCGGGCCGGAATTTTCGTTCGTGGCCGCGTCCTCGATCTGGCGCACCGCCCCGTGGGGCTATCTTGACCAGGACTGGTTCGCCAACGCCTGCGCGGTCGGCCGCACGGAGCTTTCGGCCGACGAAGCGCTCGCCTTCACCCAGAGCGTCGAGGCGGAGCTCGGGCGCGAGACCACGTTCCGCTGGGGTCCGCGGCTGATCGACATCGACATCCTCTATCTCGGCGAGACGCAGGTGCGCTCCGAGCGGCTGATCATCCCCCACAAGGAAATGTTCAACCGCGCCTTCGTGCTGACGCCGCTGGCCGAGGTCCGGCCCGACCTCATCCTCGACGGCCGATCGATCCGCGACGCGGCGGCGGTCGGCGGCGACCAGGGGTTCTCGCGGCTCGCGCAGCCCTGGCGGCCGGACGGGACGGGCTGAGGCTCAGCTCTCGTCCTTGCGCGCCAGCGCGTCGAGCTCGCGGGCGATCGATTCCGGCCTGAACGGTTTTGGGACCCTGCGCTCGAGTTTGAGCTCGTCAGGGGCTTCGCCGCGGTCGGCCCCGGAGACGAACACGAACGGCACATGCTTGAGCCTGAGCTCGAGCGCGAGCGAATAGGTCTTCCCGTCCGTCACGTCGATGTCGAGAAATGCGAGGTCGAGAGGCGCGCCGTCTACGATCTTCAGCGCATCGCGGACGGAACAGGCGACCACGGTCTCGACGCTCGGCAGTCGGTCGAGCACGATCGCCTCGATTTCGAGGGCGATGACCGGCTCGTCCTCGACGATCAGGACGCGCATGCGCGGAGAACTCCACCCACAGTCGCGACGCCAGGACCGGCCGATCGCAAGACTGTCTGTCAAAGACGCGCGCGGGGCTTCTAAGGTTCCGCTTCGACGCGGACGATGCTGGGGAGAAACTCGGCGCCGCGCTCGGAAAGGAACGCGCTCATGGCGGCCGCCGGCGGAGTGAGGCGCTTGCCGGCGCGGCGCACCACATGCCATTGGCGCATGATCGGCAGGCCCTCGACGTCGAGCTGGGCGAGGCGCCCGTCGGCGATTTCGGCCGCGACGGTGTGCGCCGAAATGAAGGCGAGGCCGAGCCCCGCGATCACCGCCTGCTTGATCGTCTCGTTGGAGCCGATCTCCATGCCGCTCTTGGCCTCGACCTTGCGCTCGGCGAACAGCCGCTCCATCAGCGCGCGGGTGCCGGAGCCAGCCTCGCGCATCAGGAACACCTGGCCGGTGAGCTCATGCGGCTGCACCCGGCGACCGACCAGCGGATGGTCGATGGGCGCGACGACGATGTGCGGATGGTCGCCGATGACGGTGCGAATGGTCTCCATGTCCTCCGGCGGCCGCCCCATGATCGCGACGTCGACCTTGTCGCCGCGCAGCAGGTTCAGCACGTCGGCGCGGTTGCCGACCGCAAGGCTCAGCTCGACCTTCGGATGAGCGCGCGCGAAGGCGCCGAGCGCCATGGGCGCGAAATACTTCGCGGTCGAGACGATCGCGACCGAGACCCGGCCGCCCTCGAGACCCTTCATCGCCTCGAGCGCCGCGACGCAGTCGCGGATCGCGGACTCGATCCGGCCGACCGCCTCGACGACCTCGCGGCCGGCGTCCGTCGGGCGGAACTTGTCGCCGGAACGGTCGAGCAGCGGCAGCTCGGTCGCAGCCTCCAGTAGCTGGACCTGCATGGTCACGGCCGGCGGCGTGACGCCCAGTCGGCGCGCGGCCGCGCTCACCGCGCCCGTCTCCGCCACGGCGGCGAGCGCGCGTAGTTGTTTCACTGTCAGCGAGCGGATCAGGTCTTCAGACATACTGAAACAGCGCTTTAGGGGATTTGGCTTAGCTGAGCAATCCGTATATGAGGCTTGCAGGGCGCGGGGCGGCTTTTCGCATGCCCGTCCCTGAACCTTTATCGTGATCGACGCTTTTTCAGGCTCGCCTCCAAGGCCTTTACGACAAACTGCTGCGTTGTCGCGCAGCGGATCCGCAGGGCTAGGTGGCGCCGAGACTGGAAGGGTGCGGCGCAGGCGCGCTCAGGAGACCTTACGTGGCTGACACCATGACGCTTGAGGCCTATCTCGCCGGCTGGGCGGGCGACGACGCGGGACGCGGCGACGTCGCAAAGACGGTGCTCGCGATGTGCGAGGCCGGCCGCAGGATCGCTCTGGTCGTCGGCCGCGGCGCGCTCGAGGGCGACATGGCCGCGGCGATCGGCGGCAACGCCGGCGGCGACACCCAGAAGGCGCTCGACGTCCGAACCCACGAGATGACCCTCGAAGTCCTCAAGGACACGCCCGTCGCGCGCGTCGGCTCCGAGGAGGCCGAAGACGTCGTCGTGTTCGACGAGGGCCGCCCGCTCGCCGTCGCCATGGACCCGCTCGACGGCTCCTCCAACATCGAGACCAACGTGTCGATCGGCACCCTGTTCGGCGTGCTGCCGAACATCGGCGAGGACACCTTCCTCCAGCCGGGCTCGCGCCAGCTCGCCGCAGGCTTCATCGTCTACGGGCCCGCGACCGCGCTGGTGCTGACCGTGGGGGCCGGCACGCAGGTCTTCATGCTGGACCATGGCTCGAACGCGTTCCTGCAGACCCACAAGGACGTGAAGATCCCCGAGAAGACCAAGGAGTTCGCGATCAACGCCTCGAACCAGCGCCACTGGAACGAGCCGATGTCGGCCTATATCGCCGACTGCCTCGCCGGCGACACGGGCCCGCGCGAGAAGAACTTCAACATGCGCTGGGTCGGCTCGCTGGTCGCCGACGTCTTCCGCATCCTGGTGCGCGGCGGCGTCTATCTCTATCCGGGCGACGCGCGCGAGGGCTACGGCCAGGGCCGCCTGCGCCTCGTCTACGAGTGCAACCCGATCGCCTTCGTGTGCGAGCAGGCCGGGGGCGCGGCCACCGACGGGACGACGCGCGTTCTCGACCTCATCCCCGAGAAGCTGCACCAGCGCGCCGCGCTGATCGCGGGCTCGGCCGAGGAGGTCGAGCGGATCGCCCGTTATTACGAGCAGCCCGCGCGCTCCTCGTCGTCGTCGCCGCTCTTCGCCAAGCGCGGCCTCTTCCTGGCCTGACGGCCGGCGTCGCGCTCATGTCGGTCCGTTTTCCGATCATCTCCGTCACCGGCTCGTCGGGCTCCGGCACGACCTCGGTGCGGCAGACCTTCGAGCAGATCTTCCGGCGCGAGCACATCGCGGCGGCGTTCGTCGAGGGCGACGCCTTCCATCGCTACGACCGCGAGAGCATGCGCCGGCACGCGCTGGAGCAGGAGGCGGCGGGCAACCACCACTTCTCGCATTTCGGCCACGAGGCCAACCTGATGGCCGAGCTCGAGGAGCTGTTCCGCAGCTATTCCGAGACCGGGACAGGCCGCTCGCGCCATTATGTCCACGACCTAATCGCGGCCCAGCAGTTCGGCCAGCCGATGGGAACCTTCACCGACTGGACCGACCTGCCCGCGCCCACGGACGTGATGTTCTACGAGGGGCTCCACGGCGCGGCGATGGGCGACGGCATCGACATCGCGCAATACGCCGACCTCAAGGTCGGCGTCGTGCCGGTCATCAATCTCGAGTGGATCCAGAAGATCCACCGCGACAAGAACGACCGCGGCTACAGCGCCGAGGACGTGACCCACACGATTCTCAGGCGCATGCCCGACTACGTGAACTTCATCTGCCCGCAGTTCACCGCCACCGACGTCAACTTCCAGCGCATTCCGACCGTCGATACGTCGAACCCGTTCATCTCCCGCACGATCCCTTCAGCGGAAGAATCGATGGTGGTGATCCGCTTCCGCGATCCGCACGGCATCGATTTTCCGTATCTGCTCTCGATGATCTCCTGGAGCTTCATGTCCCGGGCGAATTCGATCGTGATCCCGGGCGGAAGCTCGACCTCGCGATGCAGCTGATCCTGACGCCGATGATCCTGAACCTCGTCGAGAAGAAGCGGCGGGCGGAGATCGGCTGAGCGGGACTGCGCGCTTCACCTCGGCCGTCATTCGGTCTAACAGCATGTTGCGCCGCAATAGCCTGACCTGAGCGACCCGAATGTCCGATATCGTCATCGCCCCCTCGATCCTCTCGGCCGATTTCTCGAAGCTCGGCGAGGAGACCGCCGCCGTGGTCGCCGCCGGCGCCGACTGGGTGCATCTCGACGTGATGGACGGGCATTTCGTGCCGAACATCACCTTCGGGCCGGAGGTCGTGAAGAAGCTGCGCCGCTGGACCGACGCCTTCTTCGACTGCCATCTGATGATCTCGCCCGCCGACCCCTATCTCGAGGCCTTCGCCAAGGCCGGCTGCGACCAGATCACGGTCCACGCCGAGGCCGGCCCCCATCTCGATCGGTCCCTCCAGTTCATCCGCTCGCTCGGCAAGAAGGCAGGCGTCGCCATCAACCCCTCGACGCCCGAGAGCGCGATCGAATATGTGCTCGACAGGATCGACATGGTCATCGTCATGACGGTCAATCCGGGCTTCGGCGGGCAGGCGTTCATCCCCGCGATGCTGCCCAAGATCGCGAGCATCCGAGAGATGATCGGCGACCGCCCGATCCGCGTCCAGGTGGACGGCGGCGTCAGCCCTGAAACCGCGCCGCTCTGCGCGGCGGCCGGCGCCGACACCTTCGTGGCCGGCAACGCCGTGTTCAAGGACGGGCCGGATCACTACGCCCGCCACATCGCCGCGATCAGGGCGGCGGCGGACGCGGCCTCCGAGACGCAAGCCGCCTGATGGCCCTCGAGGCGCTGATCTTCGACGTCGACGGCACGCTGGCCGAGACCGAGGAGACGCACCGCCGGGCGCTCAACGACACCTTCGCGTCCTTCGGCCTGCCCTGGGACTGGGACCGCGCGACCTATCGCCGGCTGCTCCGCATCATGGGCGGCAAGGAGCGGCTGCTGCACTTCATCGAGTTCGACGGCCCCGAGGGCGCCGACCGCGCCTTCGACCGCCTCGACGAGATCCACGCGGCGAAGAACGTCCGCTACGCCGAACTGGTGCGCGACGGCGCGGTGACGCTGCGCCCGGGCGTCGAGCGGCTGTTGCGGGAGGCGCGCGGCGAGGCTCTCAGGATCGGGATCGCCACCACCACCAGCCGCCGCAACGTCGAGGCGCTGCTTACCGCGACCATCGGCGACGACTGGCGAGACCTCTTCGACGCGATCGCGGCGGGCGACGAGGCTCCGGCCAAGAAGCCGGCGCCCGACGTCTATCTGCTTGCGCTCGAGCGCCTGCGCGTCCCGCCGTCCGCCGCCATCGCGTTCGAGGACACGAGCCACGGCCTGCGCTCGGCGCGCGCCGCCGGCGTTCGCTGTCTCGTCACGCCGAGCGAGTACAGCGACGACCAGAATTTCGCCGGCGCCGCCGCGGTGTTCGACCAGCTTGGCGAGCCGACCGCTCCCGCCCGCCACCTCGCGGGCGCAGGCGCCGGAAAGGCCATGGTCACGGTCCCGCTCCTGCGCGGTCTCGCGGATTGATGGCTCACGATCGGGAGAGCGGTCGCAGGACTGGTTCAAAACCCGCGTGACAGTCGGACATTCAGGAAACCTTCGGCCACGTTCCGCCTCGCCTGTGTCGCCTTCGCGCCATGGCGGCGCCGTCCGGGTCGTGCGATGAAACGCGCAGCGTGCATGCGTAACTGCGAGGCGACCAGTTTGCTGGGATTGAGGGGGCTCAGGCTCGCGACAGCCATCGCCGGCGCGCTCGGGCTCGCCGGCTGCGCCGATCAATGGAACCGACCGCCGCTCGGCGTCGACGCGCCGACCGGGTGGAAGGACGTGCGCGACCCCAAACCCGTCTGGCCGGCGGCCGCATGGTGGCGGGGCTTCGGATCGGCGGAGCTGACGAGCCTCGTCGAGGAGGCCGAGCGCTCCAACCAGGACATCGGCGCGGCGAAGGGTCGGATCGAGCAGGCCGACGCGCAGGTGCGCATTAACGGAGCGAGCCTCATTCCGCTCGTGAGCGGTTCGGGACAGGCCAGCATGCAGCCGGCCGCGACCGGCAACCGCGTCGTCCGCCAGTATCAGCTCGGCCTCGACGCCAGCTACGAACTCGATTTCTGGGGCCGGAACCGCGCGAGCGTACGGTCCGCGCAGGCGACCGCCGTCGCGGCGCGCTTCGACGCCGAGGTGGTGGCGCTCGGCGTCACGACGAGCGTCGCCAACACCTATTTCGCGCTGATGTCCGCGCAGGAGCGGCTCGCGATCGCGCGCGGCAACGTGAAATCCGCCCAGACCGTGCTCGACGCGATCCAGGGACGGCTCGACGTCGGAACGGCGACCGCGCTCGACCGCGCGCAGCAGCGCGCCATTCTCGACCAGCAGCGCGCCACCATCCCGCCGATCGAGGAGGAGGTGCGCACCAACGAGACCGCGATCGCGCTGCTGCTCGGCCGGCCTCCGGTGCGGGTCTCGATCAAGGGCGGCAGGCTCGCGGGACTGAAGGCGCCGCGGTGCGGCCCGGCATGCCGTCCGACCTTCTCCTCCGCCGCCCGGACGTCCGCCAGGCCGAGGCGACGCTCGCGGCGAGCGACGCCGACATCACCGCCGCGCGCGCCGCCTTTCTGCCGTCGTTCACCCTGACGGGCCAGGGCGGGTTCGAAAGCACGGCGCTAAAGACGCTGATCTCGGGCTCCAACGTCGCCTACCAGCTCGCCGCCGGCGTGACCCAGCCGATCCTCGACCAGACGCTGCCCGGCAATCTTGATCTCGCCAAGGGCCAGTTCCGCGAGAACCTCTTCGCCTATCGCAAGGCGACGACGCAGTCGCTGGTCGACGTCGAGAACGCGCTGATCGCGGTGCGCAAGAGCGCCGAGCAGGTGCGACTGCAGGAGGCGGCGGTCAAAAGCGCGCGCGAAGCCTACGACATCGCTTCCGCGCAGTTGAAGGAAGGAGCCGTCGACATCGTGACGGTCGTGAACACCCAGCAGACGCTGTTCGACGCGCAGGACAATCTCGTCACCGCGCGGCTCGCCCGCTACCAGGCGCTCGTGTCGATGTTCGAGGCGCTCGGCGGCGGCTGGGCGGGCTCGGGTCAGCCCGCCGGCTCCGTCGGCGGTCCGCTGCCGGCCTTCACGGTCTCGGCGGTGTCACGCTGATGCGGAAGCTCGTCGTCCTCCTGTTGATCGTCGCGGCCGGCGTGGCGGCGTGGAAGCTCCTGCCGGAAAAATACTGGCCGACGGCGCTTCTCGCCTCGCGGGACAGCGGCGCGGGCGCCGAGCAGCCGCGCCGCGGCGGACGGCGCGGCGGGCTTGGCGACGAACCGACGCCGGTGATCGCGACGAAGGCCGCGCGTCGGGACGTGCCGGTCTTCCTCGAAGGCGTCGGCTCGTTCCAGGCGCCCAACACGGCGACTGTCCGAGCGCAGGTCGAGGGCGTGCTGGTCGAGGTCGCGTTTCGCGAGGGACAGGACGTGAAGGCCGGCGACGTGCTGGCCCGCATCGATCCGGCGACCTATCAGGCGTACGACCAGGCGGTCGCCCAAAAGGCGCAATACGAGGCGCAGCTCGAAAACGCCCGGCGCGACTTCGAGCGTTATTCGCGGCTCGCCAAGAACGACTACGGCACCCAGCAGCAGGCCGACACGGCGAAATCCACCATCGCCCAGCTCGAGGCGCAGGTCCGCTACTACGGCGCCCTGATCGACCAGGCCAAGACGACGCTCGACCGCACGCAAGTCCGCGCGCCGATTTCCGGCCGCACCGGCGTGCGCGGCGTCGACCAGGGCAACTACGTCACGGCCGGCGACGCCACCGGCATCGTCACCATCACGCAGGTGCAGCCGATCGCGGCGCTGTTCACCCTGCCGCAGCAGAACATTCCGGCGATCACCCGTGCGCTGGCGCGCGGAAGCGTCGCGGTCGAGGCGCTGACCGGCGACGGACGCACGACGCTCGACCGCGGCCGGCTCGAGGTGATCGACAACCAGGTGGACCAGACCACCGGCACGGTGCGGCTGAAGGCGATCTTCGACAACAAGGAGCTCGCGCTCTGGCCCGGCCAGTTCACCACCATCCGGACCGCGGTCGACGTGCTGAAGGACGTCGTCACGACGCCCGGCCAGGCGGTGCAGCAGGGGCCGGACGGACCGTTCGTCTTCGTGGTGAAGCCCGACCAGACGGTCGAGCAGCGGCCCGTCGAGATCACGCGGCAGGACGCCGAGCTCGCGGTGATCGCCAAGGGGCTGGAGGCCGGCGAGACGATCGTCACCACCGGCTTCGCGCGGCTCAGGACCGGCGCGAAGGTCGCGGTCGGCGCCCCGGGCGACGCAGGAGCCGGAGACGGATGCGCCCGGAGCTTCGGGTAGCGCGCCGTCGAGCGAGAGCCCGCAGCGCCGCGCGGAAGGCGCCGGGCGGTGAGGCTGAGAAGCGCCGCACTTCTTGTCCCGGACTTGATCCGGGACCTAGAACCGATGCCGCCCGAGGAAAAGGCGGGCCAGTCCAGGCGTCGATTTGAACCGCTGTCGGTTCTGGGTCCCGAATCAAGTCCGGGACAAGGGCGCTGTCCATGAGCGTCTCCTCGCCCTTCATCGCACGCCCCGTCGCCACCACGCTGCTTGCGATCGCGGTGCTGCTGGTCGGCGTGCTCGGCTATCTGAAGCTGCCCGTCTCCTCGCTTCCGCAGGTCGACTTCCCGACCATCCAGGTGACGACGCGCCTGCCCGGCGCGAACCCCCAGACGATGGCCAAGCTCGTCACCGCGCCGCTCGAACGTCAGCTCGGCCAGATCCCCTCGCTCGCCACAATGACCTCGGCGAGCTCCTTCGGGTTCAGCCGCATCACGCTGCGCTTCGATCTCGACCGCGACATCGACGGCGCGGCGCAAGACGTGCAGGCGGCGATCAACGCCGCGAACTCCACGCTGCCGAGCGACCTGCCCTACCCGCCCGTCTTCGCCAAGGTGAACCCGGCCAACACCCCGGTGCTGACCGTCGCGCTCACCTCCGACACGATGCCGATCCGGGACGTCTCCGACCTCGCCGACACGCTGGTGGCGCAGCGGCTGGCGGAGGTCGTGGGCGTCGGCCGGGTTTCGGTCGGCGGCGGCGTGAAACCGGCCGTGCGCGTTCAGGCGGACGTGCGGCGGCTCGCGGCCTACGGGCTGACGCTCTCGCAGCTCCGCACTGCGGTCGCGGGCGCGAGCGTCGCGGGGCCGAAGGGTTCGATCGACGGCGACCGGCAGTCCTTCACCATTTCGGCCAACGACCAGATCGAGACCGCGAAGGCTTATCGCGAAGTCATCGTCACGACCAACAACGGCGTGCCGGTGCGCCTGCGCGACGTCGCCGACGTGATCGACGGCGTCGAGGACGAGAACGTCGCGGCGACCCATCAGGGCAAGCCCGCCATCGTCATCGACGTCCAGCGCCAGCCCGGCGCCAACACGGTCGAGACCGTGGAGACGCTGCGAAAGGCGCTGCCCGAGATCCAGCGCGCCATGCCGGCGGGCGTGAAGGTCGACGTGGTCGACGACCGCACCGACACGATCAAGGCCTCGATCCACGAGGTCGAGATCACGCTCGCGCTCTCGGTCGGCCTCGTGATCCTCGTGGTGCTGGTCTTCCTGAGGACGTTGCGCGCGACGCTCATCGCCGGCGTCGCGTTGCCGCTGTCGCTGATCGCGACCTTCGCGGTGATGTGGGGGTTCGGCTACAGCCTCGACAACCTGTCTCTGATGGCGCTCGTGGTCGGCGCGGGCTTCGTGGTCGACGACGCCATCGTCATGATCGAGAACATCCAGCGCCATATCGAGGACGGCGAGCATCCTCTCAAGGCGGCCTATGAGGGCGCGCGCGAGATCGGCTTCACGATCGTCTCGCTCACCGCGTCGCTCGTCGCGGTTTTCATCCCGCTGCTGTTCATGAGCGGGCTGATCGGCCGCGTGTTCCGGGAGTTCGCGGCGACGCTGACGATCGCCGTCGTGGTCTCGATGGTGATCTCGCTCACTCTCACGCCGATGATGTGCTCGCGACTCCTGAAGGCGCCGAAGCACGGCGAGACCTCGCGCCTCGGGAAGGCGGCGGAGGCCGCCACCACGCGATTCATCGAGCGCTACCGCCGGTCGCTGCTGATGGTGCTGCGCCATCAGGGACTCACCCTGCTGGTGACGCTCGCGACGCTTCTCGCGACCGGCTGGCTCTACGTCGTAGCCCCCAAGGGCTTTCTCCCCGCGCAGGATTCAGGGCTGATCTCGGCGACGCTGGAGGCGAGCCAGGACGTCTCCTTCTCGGAACTCAAGACCCGCTCGACGACGGCGGTCGCGGAGATCCGCGAGGACCCGGCGGTGCGCAGCGTCGTCTCGGTGCTTGGCGTCGGCGAGCAGACGCCGACCTCGAACGCCGGCCGCCTGACCATCGTCCTAAAGCCCCACGCCGAGCGCGACGCGAGCGCCGAAGAGGTCATCGCGCGGCTGAGCCGCAGGCTCTCCGCCTTGCCCGATCTCTCCATCGTGTTCCAGGCGACGCAGGACCTTCAGATCTCGACCCGCGTCAGCCGCGCCCGCTACCAGTACACGCTGACCGACAGCGATCCGCGCGAACTCGCCGAGAACGCCAACAAGCTGGTGGAGCGCCTGCGCGCCTCGCCGGCGCTGCGCAACGTCGGGTCGGACGCGCGCGCGGGCGGCCTTCAGGCCAAGGTCACGGTCGACCGGATCGCGGCGGGCCGTCTCGGCGTCACCGTGCAGTCGATCGCCGACGCGCTCTACGACGCCTTCGGCCAGCGGCAGATCTCGACCATCTACGGCCAGGCCAACCAGTACCGGGTGGTGCTGGAGGCCTCGAAGGACGACGCCCGCGACGTCTCGGCGATCGGTCGGCTCTACGTCACCCCGACGGCCGCGACCTCCGAGACGACGACCTCCGCCGCGACCTCGACCAACGACACGATCCGCGCGCCCGTGCCGCTCTCGGCGGTGGCGCGGGTCGATCTGGAGCCCGCCGACCTCGTCGTGACCAACGAGGAGCAGTTCCCGGCCAACACCATCTCGTTCGACCTCGCCGAGAACGCCTCGCTCTCCGACGCCGTGGCGGCGATCGAGGAGGCCGAGGCCGAAATCGACCTGCCCTCGACCGTGGTCGGACGCTTCGCGGGCGACGCGGCGGAGTTCGCCGAGTCGCTCGCCGGCCAGCCCGCGCTCGTGCTCGCCGCCGTCATCGCGATCTACATCGTGCTGGGGGTGCTCTACGAGAGCTTCATCCACCCGTTCACGATCCTCTCCACCCTGCCCTCCGCGGGGCTCGGGGCGCTGATCGCGCTCGAGCTCTTCGGGCTCGACCTCTCGATCATCGCGCTCATCGGCATCATCCTGCTGATGGGCATCGTGAAGAAGAACGCGATCATGATGATCGACTTCGCGCTCGACGCCGAACGCGAACGCGGGATGGCGCCGCAGGACTCGATCGTCGAAGCCGCTGTGCTGCGCTTCCGCCCGATCATGATGACGACGCTCGCGGCGCTGCTCGGCGCGCTGCCCTCGCGGATCGCCACCGGCCCCGGCGCGGAGCTGCGCGTGCCGCTCGGCGTCACGATCATCGGCGGGCTGCTGCTCAGCCAGTTGCTGACGCTCTACACGACCCCGGTGGTCTATCTCGCGATGGAGCGGCTGCGCGAACGTTGGTTCGGCGGCGCGAAGCCGGTCGCGGAGCCGGCGGAGTGAGGGGCGGCGGACAAGCGCGTCATCCCGGACGGCCGCAGGCCGATCCGGGATCGTCATCCGGAAAGGGCTCCCGTCGCGCGCCTCACACGGATGACGATCCGGGCTCTCCGCTGCGCTTCGGCCGGGATGACGTCCGGGGGGGCCTCGCCTGATGTCGCTCTCCTCGCCCTTCATCAACCGGCCGATCGGCACCACGCTGCTGGCGATCGCGCTCGTGCTGGTGGGGCTCACCGCCTATATGCGCCTGCCCGTCGCCTCGATGCCGAACGTCGAGTTCCCTGCGATCTTCGTGCAGGCGAGCCGCCCCGGCGCCTCGCCCGAGATCATGGCCTCGACGGTGGCGGCGCCGCTCGAGCGCGCGCTCGGGCGATCTCGGGCGTCACCGAAATGAGCTCGGCCTCCTCGCTCGGCTCGACCCGGATCGCGATCCAGTTCGACCTTGGCCGCAACATCGACGACGCAGCCCGCGACGTGCAGGCGGCGCTCAACCAGGCGCAGGTGAACCTGCCCTCCGACATTCCCAACCTGCCGACCTTCCGCAAGATCAACCCGGCCGCGATCCCGGTGCTGACGCTCGCGCTCACCTCCGACACCACGCCGAAGACCGAGATCTACGACGCCGCCGACAGCATTCTGGTGCAGCGCCTCAGCCAGGTGGCGGGCGTCGGCGAGGTGCGGGTGCAGGGCGCCGAACAGCCCGCGGTGCGCGTCAATCTCGACGCCGACAAGATCGCCGCCATGGGGCTCGGCCTCGACGAGGTGCGCTTGGCGATCTCGACCGCCAACGTGCTCGCCCCCGTCGGCGCGATCGAGACCGACAACGCGCAGCTTACGATCGCGCTCGACGGCGAACTCGGCTCGCGGCCTGAAAAGTACAGGGACGTCGTCGTGCGCGTGGCGAGCGGCGCGACGGTGCGGCTCGGCGACGTCGCGGAGATTTCCGCAGGCGCCCGCGACACGCGCAACGCCGGCTGGTTCAACGGCAAGCCCGCGGTGCTGCTGTCGGTGACCAAGCAGCCAGCCGCCAATGTGCTCGAGACGGTCGACGGCGTGAAGGCGCTGCTGCCGGAGATCTCCCGCTGGATTCCCGCAGGCATCGACGTCACCGTGCTCGCGGACCGCACAACGACGATCCGCGCCAGCGTCCACGACATGCAGCTGACGCTCGGCGTCTCGATCGCGCTGGTGATGCTGGTGGTGTTCGCCTTCCTGCGCCGTCTCGCGCCGACCTTCGCGGCGGGCGTCACGGTGCCGCTCGCGCTCGCCGGCTCGTTCGCGGGCATGTGGGTCGCGGGCTTCTCGGTCAACAACCTCTCGCTGATGGCGCTCGCGATCGCGGTCGGCTTCGTGGTCGACGACGCGATCGTCATGATCGAGAAACGCCTACCGCAATCTCGAGAAGGGCATGGAGCCGAAGGAAGCGGCGCTGAAGGGCGCGGAGGAGATCGCCTTCACGGTGGTGGCGATCTCGCTGTCTCTGGTCGCGGCCTTCATCCCGCTGCTCTTTTTGGGGGGGCTGGCCGGCCGCCTGTTCTTCGAGTTCTCGATGACGCTGGTGTTCGCGATCGCGGTGTCGACGATCGTCTCTTTGACAGTCACGCCAATGATCTGCGGCCAACTTCTCAAACGGGAGACGAGGGAAGAACGCGCCGGCGTCATGGCGCGGATTTCCGACGCCTACGCCCGATCGCTCGAAGTCGCGATGCGCGCCCCATGGCTGATGGCGGGGCTGATGGTCGCCGCCGCCGTCTGGGCCGTGCAGCTCTACATCGCGACGCCCAAGGGCTTCTTTCCGAGCGACGACGTCGGCCTCGTCAACGCCTTCGTCGAGGCGTCGCCGGACGTCTCCTTCGACGAGATCTCAGGGCTGGTGTCGCGCGCCGCCGACATCATCGCCGCCGATCCCGCGATCGCGTCGGTCGCGCCGGCGCTCGGGGGCGGACGCAACACCTCGAACGAGGGCCGCATCCAGATGACGCTGAAGCCGCTCGGAGAGCGGCCGCCCATCCGGCAGGTGATCGAACGGCTGAGAAAGCCGTTGTCCGAGATCCCCGGGCTCAGAGTGTTCATGTCGGCCCAGCAGGAGATCCGCGCCGGCGCCCGCGAGGGGCGCTCGCAATATCAGTTCACGCTCTGGTCGCGCGATCTGAAACCCTTGCAGGAGGCGGCGCCGCGCGTCGTCGAGCGGCTGCGCAAGATAGAGGGCGTGCGCGACGTCTCGACCGACCGCGAGGCCAACGGCATCGAGCTCGCGATCGACATCGACCGCGAGACCGCCTCACGACTCGGCGTCGAGATCGAGGCGATCGACGCAGCCCTCAACACGGCTTTCGCGCAGCGCCAGATCTCGGTGATCTACGGTCGGCGCAACCAGTACCGCGTGGTGATCGAGGTCGTGCCTGAAAGGGCGCGCGACTCGGCCGACGTGCTGAACGTCTACGTGCCGACCTCGAACGGCGGGCAGGCGCCTCTCTCGGCGGTGGCGACAATGACGCGCACCGTCGCGCCGCTGGTGGTGAACCATCAGGGCCAGTACCCGTCGATCACCATCACCTATGACGCCGCGCCCGGCGCCGCTCCGGGCGCGATCCAAGAGCAGATCACCCGCGCCGTCGCCGAACTGCGGCTCCCGGACGGGATCAACGCCGAATTCGCGGGAGACGCCGCCGAGCTAGCGCGGGCGGCCGGCAGCCAGTCGATGACCATCCTGGCCGCGCTTCTGGTGATCTATCTGGTGCTCGGCGTGCTCTACGAGAGCTACTTCACCCGCTCACGATTCTCTCGACGCTGCCGCCCGCGGGGCTTGGCGCGCTGCTGGCGCTGAACGCCGTCGGCGACGACCTGACGGTCATCGCGCTCATCGGCATCATCCTGCTGATCGGGCTCGTGAAAAAGAACGGCATCATTCTGGTCGACTTCGCGCTCGAGGCCGAGCGGAGTCGCGGCCTCTCCCCGCGCGAGGCGATCGTGGAGGCCGCGCGGGTGCGCTTCCGCCCGATCATGATGACGACATTCGCGGCGCTGCTCGGCGCGGTCCCGCTCGCCTTCGGCGAGGGTCCGGGCTCGGAGCTGAGGCGTCCGCTCGGCATCACGATCGTGGGCGGGCTCATCGTAAGCCAGGCTCTGACGCTCTACACGACCCCCGCGATCTACCTGCTGCTCGACCGGCTGCGGCGCAGACGGCGGACGGACGAGGAAGCGCTGCAACCGGCCGAGTGAAGCGCTCCCTTGTCCCGGACGTGATCCGGGACCCAGAACCGATTGCGCTGTCCGAATATCACTCTGACCGAGCCGTTTCTTCTGGCGACGACGTCGGTTCTGGGTCCCGGATCAAGTCCGGGACAAGGGACGCGCCGGAACCACCATCGTCATCCCCGGGCTCGTCCGGGGGATCCACGTCTCTGCGCGCCGCGGCCTATGACGATCGGTGGATGCCCCGGATTAATCGGGGCAAGACGACTGAGGTTCCGAGCGCCGTCTTCTTAAAGCGGTCCTGGCACGCCGCTCGTGCTCCGGCCAGGATGACGCCCCTTACGTCTTCACCTTCTGCTTCTCGCCGCCGGGCGCCTCGGCGTGGCCGCCGAACTGGAAGCGCATCGCCGACAGCAGCCGGTCCGCGAAGGTGTGGTCCTGCCGCGAGCGGAAGCGGGCGAACAGCGCGGTGGCGAGCACGTCGACCGGCACCGCCTCCTCGATCGCCGCCTCGATGGTCCAGCGGCCCTCGCCCGAATCGGCGACCCGGCCCTCGAACTCCGACAGCTCCTCGTCGCCGGCGAGCGCGGACGCCGTCAGGTCGAGCAGCCACGACGACACGACGCTTCCCCGCCGCCAGACTTCCGCGATGTCGGCCACGTCGAGATCGAAGCGCCGGTCCTCGGGCAGATTCGGCGACGCCTTAGTCTTCAGCACGTCGAAGCCTTCGGCGTAGGCCTGCATCAGCCCGTATTCGATGCCGTTGTGCACCATCTTCACGAAGTGCCCCGAGCCCGTCGGCCCGCAATGCATGTAGCCCTCGAGCACGCGCGGATCGCGGCTCTCGCGGTTCTTCGTCAGCGGGATGTCGCCGCGTCCCGGGGCCAGCGTCTTGAAAACGGGATCGAGCCGGTCGACCGCGTCCTTGTCGCCGCCGATCATCAGGCAATAGCCGCGCTCGCGGCCCCAGACGCCGCCGGACGTGCCGACGTCGACATAGTGGATCCCCTTCTCCTTCAGCGCCGCGCCGCGCGAAATGTCGTCTTTGTAGAAGGAGTTGCCGCCGTCGATGATGACGTCGTCGGCCGACATCGCCGCGCCCAGCGCCTCGACGGCGTCGGCGGTGATCTTGCCCTCGGGCAGCATCACCCAGACGGCGCGCGGGGCGGCGAGCCCCTCCACCATCTCCTCGATCGAGCCGGCCGGCGTCGCGCCTTCGCCCGCGAGCGTCGCCACCGCTTTCTCGCTGACGTCGTAGACGGTGCACTGATGGCCGTTGTCCATCAGGCGGCGAACGATGTTGCCGCCCATGCGGCCAAGTCCGATGACGCCGATATGCATGATCCCGTCCCGTGTTCGGGCGATGCCCGCCCTGTTCCGCTCGGCAGGGGGACATATGCCGCGCGATCGCCACGTCGACCCATGGCCGAGCCGGGCAGACCCGCGTCAATGCGCCGACGGCTTCGCCCCTGCGCAACGTGTTTCGGGATTGACGCGGGCGGCCATAAGGGTCTGATCTCCTCAAAAGGCCCTTAAAGAGGCCTCGGCTAAGAAACCCGGAGGAGACATGGCGTTCATCGCCGCCGCATCGGCCAGTCGCGCCGAGACCCGTGTTCCGGTCCGAGCGGCCGCCTCCCGATGAACGTCCAGGAGAGATCCGTGGCGGCCTCGAGCGAGGGGCTGCGCAAGAAGTTCGGCGCGTTGCGCGAAGGGTTGGAGGCCGGCCTCATCGGCGCCTCCGGGCTCGTCGAGCGGCTGCTGATCGGCCTGCTCACGGGCGGCCATGTGCTGGTCGAAGGCGCGCCCGGCCTCGCCAAGACGCGCGCGGTGAAGCGCCTGTCGGCTGGCCTCGACGCCTCCTTCGCGCGCATCCAGTGCACGCCGGACCTCATGCCCGCCGACCTCACCGGCACCACCGTGTGGCGACCCGACCAGGGACGGTTCGAGTTCCTGTCGGGCCCGATCTTCCACTCGCTGGTGCTGGTGGACGAGATCAACCGCGCGCCCCCGAAGGTGCAGTCGGCGCTGCTCGAAGCCATGGCCGAGCGGCAGGTGACGGCCGGCTCCAACACCTATCCGTTGCCCGACCCGTTCATGGTGGTGGCCACCCAGAACCCGATCGAGCACGAGGGCACGTTCCCGCTGCCCGAGGCGCAGCTCGACCGCTTCCTGCTGCATGTCGTGGTGGGGCTGCCGGACATGGAGTCCGAGCGCAAGATCCTCGACCTCGTCGAGCGCGAGACGTCGGGCGACAGCGAGGCGATGCCGCTTCGGCTCTCCGGAGAAGAAGTGCGGGCCGCGCGGCGCGAGGTCGCCGGCGTCCATCTCGCGCCGGCGCTCAAGGACTACATCGTGCGCATCGTCGCCGCGACGCGGGACGCCAACACGGTTCCGGACGTCAGGCGCGCGATCGAGTATCCGGTGAGCCCCCGCGGAACGCTCTCGCTCGCCGCCGCAGCCAAGGCGCGCGCCTATCTCCACGGCCGCGACCACGCCATCCCGGACGACGTCGCCGATCTCGCCGCCGACACGCTGGCCCATCGCCTCGTGCTCACCTGGCGCGCCGCAGCGGACGGCCGCACCGCGCGCGACCTCGTCGGCCCGCTGCTCGACGCGGTTCGGCCGGTGTGAGAGCGGGCGCGATGGCCGTGCAAAGCGTCGGCGTCTGATGGAGGCGGTCGCCGTTCCCGGCGTCGATCTCGACGCGCAGGCCCTGATCGGGCTGCGGCGCCTTACGGGCCGCGCGCCGAACCTCGCCACGCGCAAGCTCGCCGCGCGGCCGGGCGGCGTGGTCACGCGCCGCCGCGGACGCGGCAGCGAGACCGACGACGTCCGGCTCTGGATCGACGGCGACGACATCCGCCACATCGACAAGAACACGACCGCGCGCACCGGCGAGCTCCATGTCCGCACCTTTCGCGACGAGCGCGAACGCGCGGTGCTGCTCGTCGCCGACTTCCGGCCCGCGATGCTGTTCGGCACCCGCCGCGCCTTCCGCTCGGTCGCGGGCGCCGAGGCGCTCGCGATGGTCGGCTGGCGCGCGGCGGCCGAGGGCGGGCGCATCGGCCTGCTCGCGATCGGCGCCGGCGACCAGCCCGCCTTCCAGCGCCCCAAGGGCGGCGAGCGCGCGATGAGCGCGGTGATCGGCGTCATGGCCCGGGCGCATGCGGACGCGCTCGCCGACGTCGACCGCCCCGACCCGCCGCTCGACGCCGCGCTCGAGACCGCGGCCGGCGCTCTGCCGCGCGGCGGCCACCTGATCCTCGCCACCGGCCTCGACGAGCCCGGGGACCGCTTCGACGACGTGCTGAGGGCGGCCCGCTCGCGCATCTCCATCACGGTCCTGCTCGTGGCCGACGCCTTCGAGCGCGAGGCGCCGCGCGGCGCCTATGCGTTCGAGACCCGCGGCGGCCGCAGCGGCTGGTTGTCGGGCCGACGGCGCCCGAGCGACGGCGAAGATCCCCGGCGCGCGCGGCTCGTCGGCCTTGGCGTGCCGGCGATCACGATCGAGGCCTCGGCCGGCCCGGAACGCGTGGCGCCGTTGCTGGAGCGTCTCGATGGCCTCCGTTGATCCGCTGGACGGCCTGCGCGCCCTGCATCTGCCGGCAGAGACCACTTCGTGGCAGGCGGACCTCGGCTTCGCGGTCGCGGCGGGCCTCGCGCTCGCCCTCGTCGTTTCGCTCGCGCTGCGCCTGCTGGTTCGCCCGCGACGATCGCTGCGCGCCTCCGCCATGGAGGAGTTCGCCGCCGCCGAAGCCCTTCCGGGGCCGGACCGCCGCGCGGCGCAGGCCGCCGTGCTGAGGCGCGTCGTCCGCACGATCGAGGGCGACGAAGCCGCGCGAGCGACGGGACCGGCATGGGGCGAGACGCTCGACCGCGTGTTTCGCACGGAGCTGTTCGGCAAGGGCGCGGGCCGCGTCTTCGTCGACGGGCTCTACGCACGGCCCCCGGCCGCCAATGACGACGACCGAGCGCTCGACCGCGAGCTCGGCGCGCTGATCGCGACGCTGAGGCGCTAGCGGCGATGTGGCAGCTCTCCGCCTGGCAGCTTGCGGCGCCTTTCGTCCTGCTGCTGCTTCCCCTGCCCTTCCTCGCGGCGCGGCTGCTGCCGGCCGACGGGCGCGTCGGCGGCGCGCTGCGCGTGCCGGGCGCCATCGCAGCGAGCCACGGCGCGTCCGACGCCTCCTCGGTCGCGACCGGCGGCCGGCGCGTGGCCGCCTGGATCGCCTGGATCGCGCTGGTGATCGCGCTCGCCGGCCCCCGCGTCGTGCTCCCGGCGCAGGCGCTTCCGACCACCGGACGCGACCTGATGGTCACGCTCGACCTTTCGGGCTCGATGGAACGGACCGACTTCTTCCTCAATGGGGAGACCGCGCGCCGTCTCGACGCGATGAAGTCCGTCGCCGCCACCTTCATCCGCGCGCGCGCCGGCGACCGCGTCGGCCTCATCGCCTACGCCGACCAGACCTATGTGGTCTCGCCCCCGAGCTACGACGTCGAAGCCGTCGCCAAGGCGCTCGACGGCTTCGCGGTCGGCCTCGTCGGACGCTCGACCGCGATCGGCGACGGACTCGGCCTCGCGCTCCGCAGGCTCTCGGCCACCGACGCCAAGTCCCGCGTCGTCCTGCTGCTGTCCGACGGCGTCAACAACGCCGGCGTCTCGGCGCCGAAGGACGTGGCGAACCTCGCCAAAGAGATGGGGGTGCGCGTTCACACCATCGCGATGGGACCGCGCGACATTCCCGAGGGCGACGGCAATCCCGACGTCGTCGACGTCAAGACGCTGAGAGAGATGGCCGAGATCACCGGCGGCCAGACCTACCGGGTGAAGACCACGGAGGATCTTCAGGCGGCGATGGCGGCCGTGAACCAGATCGAGCCGACGCGAAGCCTCGCGCCGCCCGCGCCGATCTGGCGGGAGCTGTGGCCATGGCCCGCCGCGCTCGCCTTCTTCGCCGCCGCGGCGACCGCGCTCGTGAGGACGCGAGGCGGATGATCGACATCTTCGGCCTCGCGCTTCTGCGGCCATGGTGGCTGCTCGGCCTCGCGGTCGCGGCGCTCGTAGTGACGGCGGCGGTCCGGCGCTCGGGCGGCGTCGGCGACTGGCGGCTCGCGGTCGATCCGCATCTGCTCGACGCCATCGCCCGGCGCGGCGGCGTGGTGGCGGGCAAGGGGCGCGGCGCGCTCGCCGCCGCCGCGACCGTCGCGCTGATCGCGATCGCCCTTGTCGGGCCGGCGGCCGAGCGCGGAGACGCCGCGACCTTCCGCAATCTCGACACGGTCATCGTCGTCCTGGACCTGTCGCGTTCGGTCGCCGAGAGCCCCCAGTTCCGCGACGCCAAGGTGGCGGCGCTCGCGGCGGCGGAGGCGGCGGGCGCGCGCCAGGTCGCGGTGATCGCCTTTGCGGGCGACGCCTATCTGGTCGCGCCGCCGACCACCGACCGAAAGGGGCTCGAGACCACCCTGTTCGCGCTCGACGGCCAGACGGTGCCGGACTTCGGCAGCGCCCCGGCGCGCGCGCTCGGCCTTGCGCGGCGCACGCTGAAGGACGCCGGCGCGGTCGGCGGCGACGTGGTGCTGATCACCGACGGCGGCGGAATCGACGACGGCGCGCGCGGCGAGGCGCGGGGGCTGGCGGCCGACGGCAACGCGCTCCACACGCTGTTCGTCGAGCCGAAGACCGCGACCGACGGGCCGCCCGGCCCGAAGGCGACCGGGCGTCCGGAACTCGAGTCCCTGGCGAGTCTCGGCGGCGGCGCGTCCGGGACGGTCGAGGACCACCTGCCTGTCGACGAGAAACTCGCGAGCCGCCCCGCCGACCGGCTCGGCGCGGGCGCTTACGCCTCTCTCGTCTGGTACGACTACGGCCGCTGGCTGCTCGCGCTCGCGGCGGTTCCGGCGCTCCTGCTGTTCCGGCGGGGCGGCTGAGAATGGTCCGCGGCGCCCTGGTCCTTGGCCTCGCGGCGGCGTCGGTCGCGGCGGCGGCGCCGGCCGATCAGGTCGGGCGCGCGCTTTATCATTCGGGGGCGCCGTGGCTCGCGAGCCTGCTGCTCGACGGTCCTGCCTGGCAAGGCGCGACGCTTTATGCGCGCGGCCGGTTCGCCGAGGCGGCCGAGGCATTCGCGACGGCGCCCGCCGCCGACTACGACCGCGGCACCGCGCTTGCCAAAGCCGGAAGGCTGCGCGAGGCCGTCTTCGCGCTCGAAGCCGCGCTTGAGCAAGACCCCAACGACGAGGACGCCCGATACAATCTCGCGCTCGTCGAAGCCTTGCGGGCGAAGACCGAGCGCGCCGCCCCGGACGCCGCCGGCGCCGCCAACGCCAACGCCGCGCGCCAGAAGCGCGGCGGCGAAGCTCCGACCGACGCGGAGAACGACGTGAACTCGACCGGCGAAGGCGCGGCCGGCGACCGCGACTCCGGACGCGAGGCGCAAAGCCCCGGCCGCGCCCAGGTGTCCCGCGTCGGCGCCGCCCGGCAGACCCGCATCGACGAACGCGGCGGCGAGGCGCGCGGCTCGATCAGCGCGTCAGAAGGCGGCGGGCGCACGGGCGGCGAAGGCGCGAAGGTGGCCAAACCGTTCGAGGAGTTACAGAAACTGCCGAAGCTGAGCATGAGCCAGCAGGTCGTCCAGCCTTCGCCGCAATGGCTGGAGACGATCGCCGACGATCCGGGCCGCTTCATCAGCCTCAAGCTCGCGGCGGAGCGCGCCGGACGCGCGGAGCGGGGCCTGGCGGCGCCCGCGGAGACAGACCCATGGTGAGGACGACGGCTCGCCTTCTCCTGGTTTGCGCGACGGTCCTGCCCCTCGGGGCCGCGGCGCAGGAGCGCTCGATTTTCGACGACGTGAGGATCGAGGTGACGCCCGAGAGCCACGGCGTCGACCCCTATCCGAACGAGCTCGTCATGCTGCGGATCCGCGGCACGTATCGGCCGCTGATCAACATCGCGCACATGATCCAGCCGCCGCTCACCAATTTCGGCTGGACCAACCTGACGCGCGACGTCGCCTATGACGCCGAGTTCGATGGCTTTCCGGCCAAGACGTTCGAACGCGTCATCGCGATCTTCCCGGAAAAATCCGGCGAGCTCGAAATCGGCAGCTTCACCCACAAGCTCAGCGTCGTGGACGGGGCTGGCCAACGGACGCTCGAGGTGAAATCGGCGCCCATCAAACTGAAAGTCGCGGAATGGACGGGCCCCGGCGGCCCCCGCGACCCGAAACAGTGGTGGCTGCCCTCCGCCGGGGTGCGCGTCACCGACCAATGGTCGGGCGATCCCAACCGCGTTCCGCGCGGCGAGACGCTTCGGCGCACCGTCACCATCGAGGCAGACGGCGTCATGGCCGAGCAGCTCCCGCCCTCGCCCGTCATGCGCTCGCCCGGCGTCATCTCGTTCCGCGGCCCGATCGACCGCGAGACGCGCGTCACCGAGAACGGACCGGTGGCGCGCGCGGTCTATCGCTGGGACATGCGGCCGACCACCGCCTATCCGGCGATCGTGGAGCCGATCGACATCCCGTGGTTCGACACGCGATCGCGGACGATGCGCAAGGCCGTCATCCCGGCTCAGCGGATGGCGTGGGCGGTCTCGGGAGCGCCAGCTGACGCAAGCGCAGCGCCGGCCGAGGCCGCCCCGGGGCCATGGGCGACGGCGGGCGCCGGCGCGCTCGCCTTTCTTACAGGGCTTGCGCTCCTGACGATCGGCAGGCGCGGAGCCGGCGCGCCCCGGCTTCCGCCGCGCGCGCTCTACGCCATGCGGATCGCCGCATGGCGACGCGACCCGGTCGCCTTCCGGGCGGCGGTCACGCGGCTGGCGCGCGCCGAGCCGGAAGCGTCGCGCCTCTGGGCGCGAGATCCGGAGGCCCGCGCAGGCCTCGCAGAACTCGACCGGCACCTGTTCGACGCCGCGGCCGCGCCGCCGCCCGCGCTCGGGCGCCTGGGCCGCCGGATCGCGAGCGCCCGCGCGGCCGCCGTCGCGGCTGGCCGCACGGCGCGCTCAGGCCTTAAGCCGCTCGACGGTCCGGCGTGACGCCGCTTCAGACGCGCGACTTCGCCCGCATGGCGTCGACGCTCCAGGGGCCGGGGCCTGCGAAGAACAGGTAGAGGAACGTGAAGCTGTAGAGCGCCGCGAGCTCGCCCTTGTTGACGATGGGGAAGAAGCCGTTGTGCGCGTGGCCGACGAAATAGGCGGCGGCCGCCATTCCCGACAGCAGGAAAGCGGTCCAGCGGCTGAACAGCCCGATGGCGAGCACGGCGCTGCCGAACAGCTCGATGATCCCCGCGACGAGAATGAGGGGCGGCAGCGGGTCCGGTCCCGGGATCGGGAAGTCCAGGAGCTTCTGCGTGCCGTGCTGCATGAACAGCAGCGCCGCCATGATGCGCAGGATGCTCAACACGCGGGGCGTCCAGGCGGAAAGCGCAGCGTCATTCATGGGGAAGGCCTCTCGGAATCGATACGCGTCTTCCGAGAGGTTCTAGCGACCTGCGCGGCGGAAGCGAGCGCGGATCGCCGAAACGTGTGATGAGTAGCGCCGTTCGAAAATGCGCGAGCGCAAGCAGACGGCGCTGACAGCGTCGCCTATTCCGCCGCCACCGCCTGAGGCGCCGCTTCGGGAAACGTCGGATAGACGTCGAACGACCGGCCCATCTGCTTGGCGAGCGCGAGAACGGCGTCGATATAGGGGGTCGGCCGCCCGATCAGCCGGCCCATCTCCTGCACGGCCGAAAGAAGGGCGTCGAGCTCGAGCGGCTTGCCGGCCTCGAGATCCTGCAGCATCGAGGTCCGGTGCGCGCCGACCTTGGCAGCGCCGTCGATGCGCCGCTCGACATTCACCCTGAACCGGGCGCCGAGCGCCTCGCCGATCCCTTGCGCCTCCAGCATCATGTTCTTGGCGAGCGCCCGCGTGCCGGGATCAGTGGCGACGACGTCGAGCGTGGCGCGCGTCAGCGCCGAGATCGGGTTGAAGCAGAGGTTGCCCCAGAGCTTCAGCCAGATGTCGTCGCGAATGTCGTCGTAGTAGCGCGCCTTGAGGCCGCTCGCGTCGAGCGCGTCGCCGAAGGCCTTGAGGCGGTCGGACTTGGTGCGGTCGGGCTCGCCGAGGCCGAAGGCGTCGCCGTAGATGTGCTTGACGACGCCCGGCTCGACGATCTCGGTCGCCGGGTAGACGGTCGCGCCGATGACACGCTGCGGTCCGATCGCGTTCCACTGGCGATCGCCTGGGTCCACGCTCGACAGGCGAAGATCTTTGTAGGGACCCTCGAGCCCGTAGAAGTACCACCACGGAACGCCGTTCTGCGCAGTGACGACCGCGGTCTCGTCATGGAACAGCGGGGCCATGTCCTCGGCGGATTCCCAGGCCTGATGGGACTTCAGCCCGACGATCACGAAATCCTGCGGCCCGAGCTCCGCCGCAACTTTCGTCGCCGGCATCTTGGCCACCCTCTCCTCGCCGTCGATGAGGAGCTTCAGCCCGTTCTCGCGGATCGCCGCGAGATGGGGGCCACGCGCGACGAGCGAGACGTCGATCCCGGCGCGCTTCATCTGGACGGCCATGTAGCCGCCGATCGCGCCGGCGCCGTAGATGCAGATCTTCATCGCAAGCGTCCCCGTTGGCGCCCGGACCCGGTCCGCCGGCGCGTGAAGAAGGTGATGAATGCTGAAGGCGGTGCGGCGTTATCGAGCCTGGGCGAGCGCCTCGGCGATCGTGCGGCCGACGAGATGCGCGCTCGGCGCCACCCTGACCCCGGCGCGCTCGAGCGCCTTGATCTTGGCGGTGGCGTCGTCCTGCGCCCCGAAGGCGAGCGCGCCGGCGTGCCCCATGCGGCGCTCGCGCGGGGCGTGGGAACCGACCACGAGCGCGACGACCGGCTTGTTGGGCTTCACCTCGGTCAGGTAGTCGGCGACCTCCTGCTCCTCGTGGCCGCCGATCTCGCCGATGAGCACGAGCCCGTCGGTGTCGGGGTCGGCAAGGAACAGCTCGACGCAGTCGCGCATCGACATGCCATGGACCGCGTCGCCGCCGACGCCGACCGTCGTGGACTGGCCGAGCCCCGCGGCGGTGACCTGCGCCACCACCTCGCTCGTGAGCGAGGCCGAACGCGACACGACGCCGACGCCGCCCGGCCGCTCGGACCCCGTCGCCATGACGCCGAGCTTGCAGACGCCGGGCGCGAGCACGCCCTGGCTGTTGGCGCCGACGAGGCGGGTGCGCGAGCCCTTCAGCGCGTCCTTCACCCGGATCATGTCGAGCACGGGCACGCGTTCGGTGACGGCCACGACCAGCGGCGTCTCGGCCTCGATGGCCTCGATCATCGCAGCCGCCGCGGTCGCGGGCGGCACGAACACGATCGAGGCGTTGGCCTTGGTGGCCTCGCGCGCCTGAGCGACCGTGTCGAAGATCGGCAAGTTGAGGTGGGAGCGCCCGCCCTTGCCCGGCCGCACGCCGCCGACGACCCGCGAGCCGTACTCCATCATCGACGCGACGTGATGGGTGCCGGCCCAGCCGGTCACGCCCTGCGCCACGATCGTGGTGTCCTTGTCGAGCAGGATCGCCATCAAGCCCTCCCAGCCGCGACCGCGACCGCCCGGGTCGCAGCCTCGCCCATGTCGTTCGCCTCGATCACCGCGCAGCCGAAATTCGCGAGCCGCGAGCGCGCGAACTCCGCGTTCTGGCCCGCGAGCCGGATCACGATCGGAAGCTTCCGGCCCGAGCGGCGGAGCGCCACCCCGAGGCCTTCGGCGATCGTGTCGCAGGACTGCATGCCGCCGCCATGAACGTTGATCAGCAGCGTGCGGATCTTCGGATTGTCGAGCAGCAGCGCGAAGCCGTGAGCGATGTCGAGGCTGCGCGCGGTGGTGCGCACGTCCATGAAGTTGGCGGGCTTGCCGCCCGCCGCCATCACCATGTCGAGGGTGGCGAGGCCAAGCCCCGCGCCGTTCGACACGAGGCCGATGTCGCCTTCGAGCTGGACGAAGTTCAGCTGGTCGCGATGCGCCGACAGCTTGGTGCGCGCCGCCTCGTCGTCGTCCCGCAGGGAGGCGAGGTCGGGATGACGGAACAGCGCGTTGTCGTCGAGCGTCATCTTGACGTCGAGCGCCTTGAGCTCTCCCGCGGAGGTGACCGCGAGCGGGTTGATCTCGATGAGCGCGGCGTCGAGCTCCACGAAGGCGCGGCGCAGTCCCTCGACGAGGTCGCAGCCGGGTTCGATCTCGGCGCCCTTGAGGCCGATCCTGCCGAGGAAAGCCCCGACCGCCTCGCGATCGATCCCGCCCGTCAGCGGCAGCGCGACGCTTTCCTGCTTGAGCACGCCGCGGCGCGCGCGTTCCTCGACGCCCTCGCCGCCGTCCTCCGCGCCGATCGCCACAAGGCCGCCGACCGAAGGATCGACGAGCAGCGCCAGATGAATGGCGCGGTCGCTCGTCACCGCCTCCTCGACATAGACGCGGCGCACGGTCTCGCCGCCTTCATCGGTCTGGGCCGTGACGAGGCGCTGGCCGATCATGTCGGCGGCCGCCTTGCCCGCCATCGCGGGGCCGTGGACGATCTTGACGCCGCCGGCCGCAAGCCGCTCGCCGGCGCGGATCTGCGCCTTGACCGCGATCTTGGCCGCGCCGAGGTCGCGCGCGACGGCCTCCGCCTCGTCGGGCGTCAGCGCCACGAAGCCGCGCGGCGCCGGCAGGCCGTAGTCGGCCAGCAGGCGCTTGGCCTGAAACTCATGAAGCCGCATCGTACGCGCCTCCTTCCCTTGGACGGACGCGCTGACCGCGCCTCGTTGTCTGGCATATTAAATACCAGTTCGCGTTCAGCGCAACTGAACCGAAAGTCGCGGGGACGCGATTTTGACTGACGTTACCGCCATTCAGTCGAAGATGTCGCCGTGCTCCTCGACATAGGCGGCCAGGCCGAGCGTGTGCTCGCGCGACAGCCGCTCCGCCGCGTCGACGTCGCGGCGCTCCAGCGCCTCGATGATGGCGAGGTGGTCGGACATCGACTTGGTGGCGCGGTCGTCGCGGCCGATGGTGATCTGCCGGATGCCGCGGACATGCATGAAGATGTTCGAGGTGATGTCGATCAGCGCCGACGAGCCCGACAGCTGCACCAGCGTCTGGTGAAACTCGATGTTGGCCGCCGAATACTCGTTCAGGTAGTCGGCCGGCTTGTGGCCCTCGTCGAAGCTCTCGAACAGGCGACGGAGCTTGGCGATGCCGGCGTCGCTGGCGTTGGCGACGGCGAGCCGCGCCGCCATGCTCTCGAGCGCCGCCCAGGCCTGGACCATCTCGATGACTTCGACGCGGGTCTTCCGCAGCACCATGATGCCGCGGCGGGGCACCGACTTCACGAAGCCCTCTTGTTCGAGCATCGCCACCGCCTCGCGCACCGGCGTGCGGCTCACGCCGAGCTTCTCCGACAGCTGCCGCTCGTCGAGCCAGGTGGCTTCCGACGAGGAGTAGATGTCCATGTTGACGATGGCCTGCTTCAGCGCGGCGTAGACCTTGGTCTTGTAGGTCTGTTCGGGCGCGAACTTCTCGAGGACGAAGGCCCCGCTCGTGTCTTCGGCCATCGGCGTCGTCATCGTCGATCTCACGGAACACGCGCTCCCAAAGTCTCAGCGTCGGCCGCCCGCTCGGCTTGACGCATCGGGACCGCGCGCGACGGGCCCGACCACAAGTCTAAGTGGCGAATCTTGCGCTTCGCCATAGCAAAAAGGGCGACCCTTGGAGCCGCCCTTTTCAGGTTTTATGAGTTATATGACGGGCGCTCTTCAGGTGTCCATTGCCAGAAGGACGCGCCCCCGCCCCGCCCGAACAGCTCGGCGGAGCAAAACAAAAAGCCCTCATCCGCGCGACGGAGCCGCTTTGGGCTCGCCGCCGGCCGTCCAGGGAGATGGAACGGCCGCCTGTGAGGCGTCCGTCCGCGCCCCATGCGCGCGGACGGACCAGGACGGATGAGGGAAGTCCGCCGACGACGCGGAAAGGCTCAGGCCATGACGAGACCCGCTCCCCGCGCCCACTGATACTTCGCGCCCAGCACCTCGACCGGGGTCTCGGCCGTGCAGGGGCGGGCCACGACGCCGTGGCCGTAGAGTTTCTCGCAGGCCGCCTCGACCTCCGCCTCGCCCGCCAGCCAGGCGACGATCGGCTTGTCGACGCCCTTCGCCCGCATTCCGGCGACGAGCTCGATCAACTGGTCGGCGAAGGCGAGCGGCGACGCCGCCGTCTGACCCCAGCCAAGGACCAGCGCATGCACGGCCTCGTCCGCGAGCGCGGACTGGACGGCCTCGCGATAGCTCTCCGACGGCGAGGGTTCCGCGACCTCGACCGGGCTCTCTCCGGCGTCTTCCCGCAAAGCCAGGCCTTCGAGCTCCGCGCCGAGACCTTTGGGCGCCTCCATCAACGTCAGCCCGCTGTCGAGGCAGGCGTCCGACAGCAGCGCTCCCAGGCCGCTTGATGCGCTGATGACGAGAACGTTCTCGCCCTTCGGCGTCGGCAGAGCCGGCAGGCCGCGCGCGCAGTCGAGCATCGAGCGGAGCGAGCGAGAGCGGATGACGCCCGCCGCTCTCAAGAGGTCGTCGTAGATCTTGTCCCGCGCGTCGGTTTCGGCCCGGTCCGCGACAGCGTCCGAGGCCCTGCGTCCCGCCTTCAACACGAGAACGGGCTTTGTCTTGGAGACCCGGCTCGCGACCTCGACGAAAGCCCTTCCGTTCAAGAGCTCCTCGCACTGGATCGCGATGACCGAGGCGGCCGGCTCTTGTCCAAAGAAAGCGAGGAGATCGGCCTCGTCGATCTCGGACGCATCGTCCAGACCGACGACCGCCGAGACGGCCATGCCGGTCGAGCGGGCGAAGCCGATGATCGACGTCGCCACAGCGCCGGACCGGGAGGAGAACGCCGCTCCGCGTCCGCCGGAAGCGCCCGCCGGGAGCTTCGCCGCGCCGGCGCTGACGCGCAGATCGACGGAAGAGTTCGTCGCTGCGACGTCGCGCCGGCCCCGCTCCCCGCGAGGCCGGAAATCGCAGACGATGCGCGCGTCGACCGCGGTCGCGAAATGCTCGGCTGCGAACACCGGGTCGAGATCGATCCTCAGGATGTCCGGACAGTCGCCGATGAGGGCCGACACGTTGACGAGCAGGTCGGCGAGTTCCTCCCGGTTCACGGGCGGAGAGCCGCGGAGGCCGTCGAGCAGCTCCTGCGCCCGGATCGACGAGACCATGCCGAGCGCCTGCTCGTGGCTCACCGGCGCAAGGTGAAAGGTCCGGTCGCCCAGAACGTCGCCCAACGCGCCGCCGAGACCGAAGGCGACCAGCTTGCCGAAAGACGGGTCGGACTCAGCGCTGATCCGCGCGTCGACCGCGCCCGAGGGCAGCATCTGCTGGATCTGGACGCCGGCTATGATCGCCTCGCCGGCATGGCGATAAGCGTTGCCGACGATCCGCTCGAAAGCCGCGCGCGCCTCGCTGTCCGACTTCACGCCCAGGACCACGCAGCCCGCATCCGACTTGCGCAGGATTTCGGCCGAGACGATCTTCATCGCGACCGGATAGCCGATCGAGTTGGCGAGCCGCGCGGCCTGGTCGGCCGACGTCGCAAGCCCCTCCTTCGGCAAGGGGATGCCGTAGGCGTCGCAGAGAACCTTGGCTTCCGGCGCCGTCAGAGCCGTGCGGCCCGCGGCGCGCACGCCGTCGAGAACCGCGCGCACGCTTTCGGCGACGTCCAGTGAGGCGGCCCGGGCGCTTTTCGATGCGATCGGCGTCACGGCGTCCCCGGGTCTCCTGAAAAGGCCTCGATCGGACCGTTGTGCCGGCTGCTGCGGCCAGATCCTCAGGCCGCATGAACGGCGGCTGACGACTGGCATTTGGCATGCCAGACCCTCGCCTTGTCAAGCGCCGCCGTGACGAAACGGTTCGAAAACTTTCGATCAACTCTCGGTTACGCCGCAACGCAGCAAAACGCTGGCGCGTGATCGAGCGCCGCCATGCCGTCTACTTGGGGAGATCTTCGAGCAAGGCGCGATCGTTCCACGGGGCGCTCGCGTCGACGCGCCTCCAGGCGGCGTCAGACAAGAAAACAGCGCCTCGCCAACCCTGGCGAAGCGCTGCTTTTAAGCGCAGGCTCAGAAGCCGAAGGCGGCCTCGATCGGGCCCTTGGGCAGCGGCACGAGGAACCAGATCTCGAACATCACGAAGCTGACGCCCGAAATTCCGAGCGCGACCGCAAGCGACTTCCAAATCGGGAACTTGCCGAAGAAGTACATGAAGGCGGCGATATAGATGGCCGAGGCCACATAGATGCCGATGTAGCTCGTGGCGAAGACGTAGATCAGCGCCGGCACAAAGATCGCCGACATGCGCAGCACGCCGGTCTTCGTGGTGAGCGTCTCGTCGGCTTCAGCCTTCGAGATGACGGCCCGGGCGAGGTTGATGGCGCTCGAGATCGCCATCACGACGGCGATGTAGAACGGGAAGTAGCCAGGGGCCGGCCCCTCGTTCGGCCGCCAACTGAAGCCGAGCCGGGTCGCGTCCTTGATGACGATGGCGGAGGCGACAAGGAACAGGCAGGCGACGACGATGTCGGCCGTCCTGTGACTGACGAGAGCAGGCTCGTCGTCGTCCTTGCGGGGTTCGGTGATGTCGCTCATCGGTGAAACCTCGTCGCCTCCGGTCGTTCTTCGTCAGGCCTCTGCGGGCCCGTTGCTGGTTACTGCGAGGCCGCGAGGAAACCCGCGCCCTGCATCAGTTCCTTGTGCTTGGCCTCGGTCGCGGCGAGCCACTTGTCGAACTCGGGCCCGGTCATGAAGGTCTGGTTGAACGCGCCCTTCTTCATGAACTCCTTCCAGTCCTCGGTCGCCATGACCTTCTTGAAGAGATCCACGTAGAAGGCGACCTGCTCGTCGGTCGCGCCGGAGGTGGTGAAGATGCCGCGCAGCATCTGGTACTCGACGTCGAGACCAGCCTCGTGGCAGGTCGGGATGTCGCTCCAGGCCATGTCGTCCGTCACCTTGTCGGTGTAGGTCGAGCGCTTGGCGTCGAAGATGCAGAGCGGCTTCAGCTGCTTGCCGCGCCACTGGGCCACCGCCTCGATCGGGTTGTTGACCGAGCTGTCCACATGGCCGCCGACGAGCTGCACCGCGACTTTGCCGCCGCCGTCGAAGGGCAGATAGGTGAAGTGCTTGTCGCCGAGCTGCTTCTCGATCGCCGCGGTGATGATCTGGTCTTCCTGCTTGGATCCGGTGCCGCCCATCTTGAACTGGCGGTCGGGCGCGGCCTTCACCGCGTCGATGTAGGCCTTGGCGTCGGCGTAGTTCTTCTCGACGTTGGTCCACAGGATGAACTGGTCGAGCGCGAGCATCGCGACCGGCCTCATGTCCTTGTAGGAGAACGGCGTGCCGGTCCCGAGCGGGGTCGTGAACAGGTTCGACAGCGTGATGATGATCTTGTGCGGATCGCGCGCCGAGGACTTCATTTCCAGGAAGCCTTCGGCCCCCGCGCCGCCGCCTTTGTTGAGCACGACGACGGGCTTCTCCATCAGATTGTTCTTCTGGATCACGCCCTGGATGAAGCGGGCCATCTGGTCCGCGCCGCCGCCCGTGCCGGCCGGGATGATGAAGGTGACGGGCTTCGTCGGTTCCCACGCGGCCATGGCGGCGACCGGCGCGGCGAGGACCGCGACGCCGGCCGCAAGCGCGAGCGCGGTCTTCTTGAGTGTGTTGGTGAGCATGCGCAGTCCTCCCAGGTCGCCGCTTGTTTCGCGGCTTTCGCCTTTGAACTCGTGTCTCGGGGGTTTGGCGCGCCAAATCCCAAGGTCATGCATCCTCACGCGGCGGCGCGCGCCGCGTCATCACCTTTCTTGTTGAACAGCATTGATACCAATGGCCAAAGCGCGAGGATCACGCCGAGCGTCATGATCGAGCCGCTCAGCCAGTTGTGCCAGAAGATGGTGACGTCGCCCTGGCTCGACAGCATGGCCTGGCGGAACGAACTCTCGGCCTGGTCGCCGAGCACGAGCGCAAGGACCAGCGGCGGCAGCGGGTAGCCGAGCTTGGTGAAGAAGTAGCCCATGACGCCGAAGACCAGCATCATCCACACGTCGAACATGGAGTTGTTCACCGTGTAGGCGCCGATGGCGCAGACCACCACGATGGCGGGCGCCACGATCGAGAACGGCACCCGCAGGATCGCGGCGAAGAGCGGCACGCAGGTCAGCACGATCACGAGGCCGACGAGGTTGCCCATATACATCGAGGCGATGAGGCCCCAGACGAACTCCTTCTGCTCGACGAAGAGCAGCGGGCCGGGCTGAAGGCCCCAGATCAGCAGGCCGCCGAGCAGCACGGCCGCGGTCGGCGAACCGGGGATGCCCAGCGTCAACATCGGCAGCATCGCGGCCGTGCCGGCGGCGTGGGCCGCGGTCTCAGGCGCCACGACGCCCTCGAGCTCGCCCTTGCCGAAGTTGCGGCCGTTCTTGGAGAAACGCTTGGCGAGGCCGTAGCCCATGAAGGAGGCGGGCGTCGCGCCGCCGGGCGTGATGCCCATCCAGGCGCCGACGATGCAGCTGCGCAGGAAGGTGAACCCCATCTTGGGCAGCTGGCGCCAGGTGCGGATGACCGCGTCCATCTTCAGCTTGGCGGCGGCGCCGCGGAAGCTCAGGCCCTCCTCCATCGACGACAGGATCTCGCCGATGCCGAAGAGACCGATGACCGCGACCAGGAACTTGAAGCCGTTCAGCAGCTCGTCATAGCCGAAGGTGAGGCGCAGCGTGCCCGTCACCCCGTCGAGGCCGACGGAGGCGAGCGCGAAGCCGAGGCACATCGAGGCGAGCGTCTTGAACGCGGAGCCGCGGCCCATGCCGAGGAAGCTCGCGAAGGTCAGGAACTGGACCGCGAAGAACTCAGCCGGGCCGAAGCGCAGCGCGAACTTGGCGATGACAGGCGCGAGGAAAGTGATGAGGATGACGGCGAAGATCGCGCCGACGAAGGACGAGGTGAAGGCCCCCACCAGCGCCTCGTCGGCCTTGCCCCTCTGGGCCATCGGATGGCCGTCGAAGGTGGTGGCGACCGACCATGGCTCGCCTGGAATGTTGAAGAGGATCGAGGTGATCGCCCCGCCGAACAACGCCCCCCAGTAGATGGAGGTGAGCATGATGATGGCCGAGGTCGGATCCATCGAGAAGGTGAGCGGAAGAAGAATGGCGACGCCGTTGGCTCCCCCGAGCCCCGGCAGCACCCCGATCACCACGCCCAGAACGATGCCGAGCACCATGAGCATGATGTTTGTAAGGCGAAATCGCGACCGCGAATCCGCCCAGCAGGGAGCCAAGCTCCTCCATGCGCGTTCCTCCACCCCGATGGCCGTCTTTACTGGCCGGGCGTTTCTCGCCCGATCCCGACGTGCTCTGACAAAGACGCTATCTGTGGCTGAACTGGTATGCAATATGCCTTTTTACGTTGCATTGCAGCAGCCGAGCCACGTGTAAAACGATAGTTGCAAGCCGAAATCGGCTCGGTATATGGTATGCCAAGAACCACGGGCCCGCAGAGACCGGCCCGACGCGGGACGAGGCGCCTCTTTCCATGGCCAACGCCGACCTGGACATCCAGCCGATCGACGATTCGCCGAGCCTCAAGTGGCGCGCCTACGACGCCTTAAAGAGCGCGATCGCGGGGATGGATATCTATCAAGAAGACGCACAGCTGCGGCTCGACGAGCGTGCTCTGTCGCTCCGCTTCGGCGTGAGCCGCACGCCGCTCCGAGAAGCTCTTGCGCAGCTTGAGCTGGAGGGCCTCGTGCGCATCGTCCTCGCCGCGGGATCTACATCGCGCGCAAGACCAAAGTTGAAATGCTCGAGATGATCACGGTCTGGGCCGCGCTCGAGAGCATGGCGGCGCGACTGGCCGCCGAAGTCGCGACCGACGAGGAGATCGTGAGCCTCCATGCGCTGGTCGACGGCTTCAACGGCGCGGACGTCGGCAGCCACATGTTCGAGTATTCGGACGTCAACATCCGGTTCCATCAGGCCATCATTTCGCTATCGCGCTGCAAGATGATCGAGGAGATGGCCAACGGCCTCTTCGTGCACGTTCGCGCGATCAGGCGCCGGACGATCTACGAGCGCGACCGGGCCAAGCGGTCCGTCGTCGACCACAAGGACATCGTCGAGGCGATCGAGGCGAGAAACGGCGAACGCGCCGAACGTCTCGTTCGCGAGCACACGCTCAAGCTTCGCGAGCATGTCGACCGTTTCGTGACGCTGGACTGAACCGCGCGCGAACAAAGAAACGAAGGGCTGGAGGAAACACCAATGAGCAGCGTGGCCGTACTGAAGACCGTTGAAGAGCCGCAGACCGAGCAGGAGCTCACCGACGGCTTCCATCTCGTCATCGACGCCCTGAAGCTGAACGGCATCGAGACGATCTATGGCGTCCCGGGCATTCCGATCACCGACCTCGGCCGCATGTGCCAGGAAGAGGGCCTGCGCGTCATCTCGTTCCGCCACGAGCAGAACGCCGGCAACGCCGCCGCGATCGCGGGCTTCCTCACCAAGAAGCCGGGCATCTGCCTCACGGTTTCGGCCCCGGGCTTCCTGAACGGCCTGACCGCCCTCGCCAACGCCACCACCAACTGCTTTCCCATGATCCTGATCTCGGGCTCCTCGGAGCGCGAGATCGTCGACCTCCAGCAGGGCGACTACGAGGAGATGGACCAGCTCGCGATCGCCAAGCCGCTCTGCAAGGCGGCGTTCCGCGTGCTCCACGCCGAGGACATCGGGATCGCCGTCGCGCGCGCCATCCGCGCCGCGGTCTCGGGCCGTCCGGGCGGCGTCTATCTCGACCTGCCCGCCAAGCTCTTCGGTCAGGTGGTCGACGCCGCGAAGGGCGAGGCCTCGCTCGTCAAGGTGATCGACGCCGCGCCCGAGCAGATCCCGGCCCCTCACGCGGTCAAGCGCGCGCTCGACCTGCTGAAGGGCGCCAAGAAGCCGCTGATCATCCTCGGCAAGGGCGCGGCCTACGCGCAGGCCGACGACGAGATCCGCGAGCTCGTCGAGAAGTCCGGCATCCCCTACATCCCGATGAGCATGGCCAAGGGCCTGCTGCCCGACAACCATGAGCTTTCGGCCGGCGCCGCGCGCTCGACCGTGCTGAAGGACAGCGACGTCGTGCTGCTCGTCGGCGCGCGCCTCAACTGGCTGCTCAGCCACGGCAAGGGCAAGCAGTGGGGCGAGCCGGGCTCGAAGAAGTTCATCCAGGTCGACATCGAGCCGCGCGAGATGGATTCGAACGTCGAGATCGCGGCTCCGCTCGTCGGCGACATCGGCTCGGTGGTGAAGGCGCTGCTGGCCGGCATCGACAAGAGCTGGCCGGGCGTGCCGTCCGAGTGGACCTCGACGATCAACGCCAAGAAGGAAGCCAACATCTCCAAGATGGCGGCCAAGCTCGGCAAGAACGCCGCCCCGATGGACTTCCACGGCGCGCTCGGCGCGCTGAAGCAGGTCATCAAGGAGCGTCCGGACGCGATCCTCGTGAATGAGGGCGCCAACACGCTCGACCTCGCCCGCGGCGTGATCGACATGTACAAGCCGCGCAAGCGCCTCGACGTCGGCACCTGGGGCATGGGCATCGGCATGGGCTTCGCGGTCGCGGCCGCGATCGAAACCGGCAAGCCGGTGCTCGCGGTCGAGGGCGACTCGGCCTTCGGCTTCTCCGGCATGGAGGTCGAGACGATCTGCCGGTACAATCTCCCGGTCTGCATCGTCATCTTCAACAACAACGGCATCTATCGCGGCACCGACACGGACCCGACGGGCCGTGACCCGGGCACCACCGTGTTCGTGCCGGGCGCGCGCTACGACAAGATGATGGAGGCTTTCGGCGGCGTGGGCGTCAACGTCACGACCCCGGACGAGCTGAAGCGCGCGGTCGACGCCGCGATGGACAGCGGCAAGCCGACGCTCATCAACGCCGAGATCGATCCGGCGGCGGGCAGCGAGAGCGGCAACATCGGCAGCCTCAACCCGCAGAGCGTCGTCAAGAAGAAGAAAGCCTGACCTCTAGCTTATCCTAAAGTCTGCACTGCGGCCGCCGGCGCAAAACGCCGGCGGCCGTAAGATCAGGTATAGGGTATGCCAGAGACGAATTGACGGCGCGCGTTCCGCGCGGTCATCTAAGCGTCAAGGCGCGCCGGCGGACGACGCGCGACGCATTACAGGGAACACATCATGGAAAAGGCTCTCCAGGGCGTCCGCATTCTGGACTTCACGCATGTCCAGTCGGGCCCGACCTGCACGCAGCTCCTCGCCTGGTTCGGCGCCGACGTCATCAAGGTCGAGCGCCCCGGAGCCGGCGACGCGACGCGCCAGCAGCTTCAGGACATTCCTGACGTGGACAGCCTCTATTCACGATGCTGAACCACAACAAGCGCTCGATCACGATCGACACCAAGAATCCCAAGGGCAAGGAAGTGCTCTGGCGGCTGGTGAAGGAGTGCGACGTGCTCGTCGAGAATTTCGCGCCCGGCGCGCTCGACCGCATGGGCTTCTCCTGGGAGAAGCTGCAGGAAGCCAACCCCAAGCTCATCGTCGCGTCCGTGAAGGGCTTCGGCCCCGGCCGCTACCAGGACTGCAAGGTCTATGAGAACGTCGCGCAGTGCGCCGGCGGCTCGGCCTCGACCACCGGCTTCCGCGACGACATCCCGATGGTGACCGGCGCCCAGATCGGCGACTCGGGCACGGGCCTCCATCTCGCGCTCGGCATCGTCACGGCGCTCTACCACCGCACCCATTCGGGCAAGGGCCAGCGCGTCGACTGCGCCATGCAGGACGCCGTGCTCAACCTCTGCCGCGTCAAGCTGCGCGACCAGCAGCGTCTCGAGCATGGCCCGCTCAAGGAATACAGCCAGTTCGGCGAAGGCGTGGAGTTCGGCGAGGCGACCCCGCGCGCCGGCAACGACTCGGGCGGCGGCCAGCCGGGCCGGATCCTCAAGTGCAAGGGCTGGGAGCACGATCCCAACGCCTACATCTACTTCATCACCCAGGCCGCGGTGTGGGATCCGATCTGCGACATCATCGGCGAGCCGGGCTGGAAGACCGATCCGGGCTACGCCACCCCGAAGGCGCGCCTGCCGCACCTCAACGAGATCTTCACGCGCATCGAGGCGTGGACCATGAAGCACGACAAGTTCGAGGCCATGGACATCCTCAACGAGTACGACATCCCGTGCGGTCCGATCCTGTCCATGAAGGAGATCGCCGAGGACGAGGCCCTGCGCGCGACCGGAACCGTGGTCGAGGTCGATCATCCGACCCGCGGCAAGTATCTGTCGGTCGGCAGCCCCATCAAGCTGTCGGGCAGCCCTGTCGAGGTCACGCGTTCGCCGCTGCTCGGCGAGCACACCGGCGAGATCCTGAAGGACGTTCTGCGCTACAACGACAACGAGATCGCCGAGATCGAGAACTCCGGCGCGGTCGGCCAGGTGGCCAAGCTCGCGGCCGAATAGGTTCAGCCTGATCCCTGCTTTTTAAGCCCGTCGCGCCTCGGCGCGGCGGGCTTTTGCGTTAAAACGCGTGCGGAAGCGAACTGCGTGCTTCGAGACGCGCCTTTGGCGCTCCTCTGCATGAGGTCGGTTTGGAGATTTTCAAACGGTCCTCATGCTGAGGAGCCGGCCCGCGAGGGTCGGCGTCTCGAAGCACGCAATCCGCGTCGATCGAGAAAAGACAGGGATCAGCCACCATGCGCATCGTCGTCCACGGACAGCAGGCTTTCGGCAAGGCCGTGCTCGAGGCGCTGCTTGCGCGCGGAGACGAGGTCGTGGCGGTCTATGTGGCGCCTGAAAAGGAAGGCCAGAAGGCCGACCCGCTGAAGGAGGCCGCCCTCGCCGCCGGCCTCGAGGTGCGCCAGCCCTCGTCCTACAAGGACGAGCAGGTGGCGGAAGAGTTTCGGGCGCTGAAGCCGGACCTGCAGGTGATGGCCTTCGTGACCCTGTTCGTGCCGTCGGGGTTCCTCAACATCCCGACCCACGGCTCGATCCAGTATCATCCGTCCCTGCTGCCGGCCTATCGCGGCGCCTCGGCGATCAACTGGCCGATCATCAAGGGCGAGACGCAGACGGGCCTTTCGATCTTCTGGCCCGACGACGGCCTCGACACCGGCGACGTGCTTCTCCAGAAAACCACGCCGATCGGCCCCAAGGACACGCTCGGCTCGGTCTATTTCGACCGCCTGTTTCCATGGGCGTCGAGGCGATGCTCGAGGCGGTCGATCTCGTGAAGGCCGGCAAGGCGCCCAAGATCAAACAGGACGAGGCGCTCGCGACCTATGAGGGCCTCTGCCGCGCGGCGAACGCCAAGATCGACTGGGGCAAGCCTTGGGAGCAGATCGACCGTCTGATCCGCGGCAATCCGGCGCCCGGCGCCTGGACGACGCTCAACGGCAAGACGGTCAAGATCCTCGACGCGACGCCGATGCCCGCCAAGACCCCGAAGGAGATCGGCGGCAAGCTCGGCGAGATCGTCGCCGTGGAGGAAGACGGGTTTCAGGTCGTCTGCGCCGACGGCCGCATGAAGGTCACGCGCGTTCAGCCCGAGGGCGAGGCCAAGGCGCCGGCGGGCGACTTCGCCAAGGCCGAGGGGATGACGCCGAAAAGCGCGCGGTTCGAGTGAGGCTCAGTTAGCGCTGGAAACGCCGCGTTCTTGTCCCGGACGTGATCCGGGACCCAGAACCGTCGAGCCACCCGGAAAGATCAGCGACCTCGCCGCGTCTGTCTGCATCCGGTTCGGTTCTGGGTCCCGGATCAAGTCCGGGACAAGGGCAGCGGCTCCCTCGCCTATCGACCAACGCGGGCGCGCTCAAAATCCATACGGGCGGCGCGATAGGCGTCGGGGATCGACAGGGCCCAGACGAAGAAGCCCGCCGCGTGTCGCCCGACGAAGGAGACGTCGGGCGCTGCGAACTTCGCCGTCAGCCAAACCCGATCACGGTGAAGAACGCGAAGCCGAGCCCGCGCATCGCCCGGCCGATGACGACATGGCCCATCCCCGGAAAAACCGCGGCGAGGACGAGCACGAGGCGAGGATCAGGCGGCGTCGCGGACATCGATCTCGTCTCCCGACAGCAGCCGCGCGATGGCGGCCGCGAGCGACAGCGCCGCGAGCGCCTGTTCGCGCGGAACTCCGCCGCGCGGAAACTTCGCGTCGCGGAACAAAAGATAGGCCCCGCGCTCGCCCTGCGCCGCCTGCCGGACGACGCGCACGCCGCGCGGCGTAACTGCGACGACTTTTACGCGCGGATCGGCCAGCGGAACGGCGAGCGCGGCTTCGCACATGCGCAAAAGCGCCCGCCCCGCCTCGTCGCACCGGACGCTCGTGTCCTGCGGCCAGAGCCGGGGCGGCGCGGCTGAGGCGGGAAGGCCCGCGCCGCCGGCGAAGAACTCCGCCCCCGTGGGGCGGCGGGATGATCTCGAACGCCCCTGCCCCGCCGTCCCGCTTCATCGCGGCCGAGATCCAGAGCTGCGGCAGGCGTCGGAACGCCAAAGCCTCGGCGATCGGCGTCAGCGCCGCCGGATAGCCGGCGAAATGTCCGCGCAGCGTTCCATAGCCGGCGGGCGTCAGCGCGGCCACGGAGCCTGAGAGGAGGCCGCCGCAGTCGGCGAGGACGCTGGCCCTCGCCGCTCGTTCGCGCCGGCCCGCGCGCATGACGGCCACAGCCGCCGCGGTGAAAACCGCGACGGCCGCAACGAGGAGCAGGGCTCCGGCCATCGGCCTCAGTACCCCTTGGGCTTGGGCCAGGGCATCGTGAACTGGTCGCCGCGCCGCACATATTTGTAGCGGTGGAGGACGAACCAGAGCGAGGCGCCGATGTAGAACACCATCATGGCGAGGAGCTGCGTGCCGTAGCCGAGGAACACCGCCACATAGGTGATGCCGCACAGGCCCAGCAGCAGGATCGCGGGCAGCGGGTGCAGCGGGTGCACATAGCCGCGGGTGATCGAGCCGAGCGGCCACTTCTTGCGGAACATCATCACGCCGATGGCCATGATGGTGTAGCCGAGCAGGCCCGACAGGATCGACAGCGTGATGGTCTGGTCGAGCGGGGTCGAGATCGCGAACAGGATCGCGATCGGCACGAAGAACACCACAGAGCGGTAGGGCGTGTGGTACTTCGGGTGCACCGCGCCGAACCAGACCGGCATGTAGCGGTCGCGGCCCATGGCGAACCAGGCCCGCGAGGCGTCGTTGATGCAGCCGTTCGCCGAAGCCAAAGTCGCGAACAGCGTGCCGACGAAGAGGAAGATCTCGAGCGGCAGCGAGCCGGTGAGGCGCGCGGCGTCATAGAGCGGGGTCACCGCCTGGCCGAGATATTCCCAGGGCATCAGGCCGGAGCCGATGTACCAGGTGAGCGTCGCGGCGATCAGCAGCGTCATGATGCCGGTGAGCGTGCCGAGCGGAAGCGAGCGCGCCGGCGAGCGCACCTCTTCGGCCGCCTGCGTGGTGCCCTCGATGCCGAGATAGAACCACAGGCCGAAATGCATCGCGGCGAGAATGCCGAGCCCGCCATAGGGCAGCCCCGTCAGCAGCTGGTCGTGCATCACCACCGTGCCGGGGGGTGAGCGGGTTCACGGCGACGAACAGCGTCAGGATCGCCGCGAAGGCGATGGCGGTGATGATGTAGTTGATGGTGAGCGTCGCGAGCACGCCGCGATAGTTCAGCCAGGCGAGGAACACGATGACGAGCACCATGAAGGCGCGTTTGTCGACCTCGCCCGCAAGACCCATGTTGGCCGCGAAGGCCTGGATGAGGTCGCCGGTGACGATCGCGTTTGAGACCTCGAGCATGGTGTAGGCCATGACGAGGTAGAGCCCGACATTGAACGCCGCGAGCGGCCCGATGATGTGCTTGGCCTGCGCATATTGCCCGCCCGCGGCCGCGACCGTCGAGGTCACCTCCGAGTCGATCATCGCGACACAGGTGTAGAGGATGCCCGCGAGCCAGCAGGCGGTGAGCGCCGCGAGCGCCCCGCCCTTCCCCACCGCGAAGTTCCAGCCCATGAACTCGCCGACGAGCACGATGCCGACGCCCAATCCCCAGACATGCGCGGGGCCGAGCACGCGCTTCAGGGCGACGCGCTTGGGCGTCGCGGCGGCGGTCGTTCCGGCGATCGCGCCGGGCGTGTTGGAGATGTCGACCATCAGCGCCTCGCCGCCGTCTCGCCGATCTCGGCGTCGATGATTTCGCCCTCGGCCGAGGAGGTGAGGTAGGCTTCGCTGTAGCTGCGGTTGGTGGACAGCATGTCCCAGAGCATCCAGAGCGCGAGGCAGGCGGAGATCGCCCAGGCCCCGTAGTTGAGCACCATGATCATGGCTTCGGGTCCTTGTGGGGTCAGTCGTTCGGCACTTGGCGGCGGATGGGCTCCGCGGGCCCGTCGCCGTCGGCGAAGCGCTCGGCGATGACGTCGCGGTATTCCTTGTCGGACCAGCGCAGCATGAAGGCGAAGTAGCCGACGATGACCACGATGGTGGCGATCAGCGCGCCCCAGGAGAACGCGTAGTCGAAGCGCTTGCCGATGATCTCGGCGGCCTTGGCCGGATCGAAGCCGAGCTTGGTCCATTGCTCGGCCATCGCGGCGTTCTGGCCGAGCGCCTCCCAGGTCGGCGCGTCGAAGGTCTTCACGTCGACGCCGCCGCCAGCGAGGCCAAGCAGCAGCGGCAGATAGAGCGTGACCAGCACCAGCGCGAGCACCAGAAAGGCGTCGACCACCTGGCCGAAGACCGATTGGGCGGGCGGCTCGTAGGGAGGCTTGCTCATCGCGCAGCCCTCTTCTCGGCGGCGATACGGTCCAGATAGTAGATGTCGGTGCCGTAGATCGCGGCCTTGTCCTCGCGGTAGTGGCGGATGAGCGCCATGACCGCGGCGGTGTTGAGCAGCAGCACCATCGCGCCGAGCCCAAGCATCAGCCAGGTGAGGCCGCTGGCGGCGATGTGGTCCGCCATCCTCCAGAATACGAAAAGATAGACCGCCCAAACGGTTATGACGGAAATATAGGCCGCGAGCTTGTCGCGGCCGTACATCGCGTCGACGCGCGACTCGTGGTTCGACATAGGCGTTCGTCCCCTTCCTCACATTTCTTGCGAGGATATTTTTGATCTTATTGGGAAACCCTATCGCCTAATTTTGATGCGTCAAGCGCACAATTATTATGCAGTGCAGCATGGCGATCGAGCTTCGGGCCGTCGCAAGCGCGCGGTCCGAGAGGCGGGCGTCATCAGCCGCGCGAACGGCGATGGTTTCGGTCCGAACGGACTTCCAGGGCCATAACAAGACATCACGCTGGCGGAGAATAGATCCGAACGACGCTCGAAGCGCCGCACGCGCGACCAGACTTGCGCCCTTACGCGACGATCACGCTGTCGGGAACCATCGACAGACATCGACGTTCTCAGCCCGAGGGCGCGCCACTGACCGTATCGCACGGTCTGAGAGGGCCAATTCCATGAGACATCTTCTTATGACGACCGCCGCCGCGGTCGCGTTGCTTGTCGCGCCGGCGACCGCTTTCGCTCAGGATCAGGATCGCGGCGATCGCGAGATGTCGGGCGGAAGCGCCTCCCGGAACGCGAACGCGCAGCTCGATCAGGCGTCGAAGTCGGGCGACCGCGACCCGTCTCAGTCCGCCGACAGGCAGGACGCCAGAACGTCGGAGCCTACCTCCGATACCGCTGCTGCAGCGCAAGATGTCCGTGGGGCGCGCGGCGCGGAGGAGGACGATCGTCGCGCCGATCGCGACGAGCGGGCGGCGATGGACGTTCGCGGGGACCGGGACGGAAAGGACCGGCGCGACGACGGCGAAAAGTCCCGCGTCTCCGCTGAGCGCGGCGGCAAGGATCGCGACGGCCGCAAGGATCGCGCGGACCGCGACGACGCCTCGGTTTCGGCCAAGGTGAAGATCTCGGACAGGGACGGCAAGGATCGCCGCGACAGCGACCGAGACGGCAAGCGCGCCGACCGTGAGCGCGACAGCCTCGACGTCAAGGTGAAGGTCGGCGATCGCGACCGCCGCGGCTATGACGAAGACAATGGCCGCTCGCGGACCAGGACGACTGTGTCCTCGCGCGACGACGTCGACGTGGCGCGGCGCAGCGCGCGGCGGGCCTCGTCGGACGTGGACGTCGAGCAGCGTCGCTCGATCCGTCAGCGATTTGCGAGCGACGACGGCGGCGGCCGCCGCGTATCGCGCTCCACCTTCGAAGGCTCGGACGTTTCGGTCGGAACGGCCGTGCCGCGCACCATCGCTGTCCGGCGCGTGCCCGCGACCGTGGTCGAGACGGAGCCGACCTACACGACCTACAGCTATTTCGAGACCGACGACGAACGCATCTTCATCGTCGATCCCGGCAGCCATCGGGTGGTCCGCGTCATCGAAGACTGAGCCGCGACGCCTTTGCGGCGCGCCCGCCCCGCGAGGAGGCGGGCGCTCGCACGTCAGGACCGGAATCGCGCTAGCGTGCGACTTCGTGCTCGCGCCTTCCGGCCCAGAGGATCCGACCCATGACCGCCTCGCCTCCTCCGCCCGCAGGTCGAAGCTCGCGCGAGGCCTGGGCCGGGCGGGCGCTCAGCGGGCTCGCGATCCTGTTCCTGCTCGCCGACGGAGCGATGAAGCTCGTTCCGCTGCAGCCCGTCACCGACACGATGCAGGCCCTCGGCTGGCCGACGGACCCCGCATTGCTGCGCACGCTCGGCGTCATCCAGATCGCCGCCACGCTGCTCTACGCCTATCCGCCCTCCTCCGTGTTCGGCGCGGTTCTGCTGACGGGCTATCTCGGCGGGGCGATCGCGACCCATGTGCGCGTCGGAAGCCCGCTGTTCACGCATGTGCTGTTCGGCGTTTATGTGGGCGCGGTGATGTGGGGCGGCCTCTGGATCCGCAGCCCGGCCCTGCGCGACGTGCTCTACGGAAAGCGCTGACGCCCGGCCGTCACTTCGAAGCGCTCAATCCGGCGAGCGCGAGGAAGGCCCGCATCATGAGCTCGCCGTACTCGTCGTTCTTGTGCACGAAGTCGTCGTCGCGGGCGTCGAGATCCATGTCCATCATGCGCCGCATGCTCACCGGCGCGAGCGCGTATTTCGACGCGGTGAAGATGTGGTCCTCCCGCGTCTCCCGGGGCTGCGCGACGAAGCCGCCGAAGCGCGAGAACGTCCGTTCGCAGGCCGCGTCGAACGCCGCCGCCGCCTGCTCGCCGATCCCCAGCTCGTGGATCTGCTTCATGAAGGGCTTGTGGGTGGCCTTCATGACGTCCTTGTCGAAGAACGGTTCGGGCAGGACATAGATGGGCGCGTCGGTGACGCTCGAGATCATGACGGAGAGATCCCAGGCCGCCAACGCCTCGACCCGGCGACGGAACGCTTCGGTGAGCGCGGGTTGCGACACCAGGCGACGGCCGGGCGTCGCGTCGGGGTAAAGCGTCGCGTTGCGCAGCATCCTGCCGAGCGCCTTGAAATGCACCCCGCCCCCGACGAGCACGAACATGTCGTAGCGGCGCAGATCGATCTCCGGCGCGCCGCCGGTGCGCAGGAGGCTGCGCTGGATCTGCTCGTCATCGGACTTGAGGACGCCGTCCTCGACGAAGGTCCGCTGCAGCGACTGCGATTTGCTGCCGAAGAACTCCAGCGCCACAGGACGCGACGCTTCGTCGATCCGGTCCCACCCGGACTTGATCGCCCCGATGTGGGAGTTGCCGATCACGCATGCTGTCTTCATCGATACGCCACGCCGACTTTCAAACGCCTTGCGGTCGCCGCCTCTAGCGAGCGAACGCCTCGAGAAGGATCTCCTCGCAGACGAGGTCGTCCTTTTTCTTCTTGCCGCCGCCCCGCTTGGCCTTTCGCGGAGCGTCGTCCTTTTCAGGCGCCGGCCGCTCCTTGGGCGCGGCCTCGGCAGGCTTGTCGCCGGCATGCTGCGACAGCAGGGTCTTCATCACCGTCTCGACCCCGATCTCGGTCACGGAGCGCAGGTTCGGCTCGTAGAACATTCCCCGCGACGACGGCGAGGTGATGATCTCGTAGGACGGGAAGTAATCGATGTTGTCGCAGCGGTTCCGCAGCGACCCCGCGACGGCCCGCAACGTCGATTTGGAGAACGTCGTGGCGGCGAGCACATGGTCGCCGGACGCGGTCGCGGTGAGCGGGACCGGCGAGACCGTCACCATCATCCGGAAGTTCCCGTTGCGCGCCTTCAGGATCTCGTTGACCTCGAGCATGTCGGCGAGGATCTCGTCGAACTCGAAGTTCTTGAAGGCGTGCTCGGCCGGGTCATACGCGCCGGCGATCACGCCGGGACAGATCGGATAGACCGCGCCGCTCGCGCGGTGAACCCAGGCCTCGGTGAGGCCCAGCGTGAAGATCAGCACGTCGACATTGGAGAACAGCTCGTCGACGAAGCCGAGATGCTCGCGCCGATGCGCCATCACCTCTTCCGGCGAGGCGAGGCCATCGGGTTCGACCGACGGGCGCAGCCCGTCGTAGAAACGGCCGTTCTTCTCCCAGACGTCTTCCGGCCGGACCGTCCCCGACGCCGCGTCCTTCAGCAGCTGAAGCAGTTGGCGTGCGGTGTAGAGGTTGCCATAGCGGCCGGAATAGATGCGGTAGCCGAAGCGGCGCGCGACCTCGTCCGGCAGATCGAGGGGCGACGTCTCGGCGTCGAGCACATTGAAGTCGTGCTTCGTCAAGTGGCGGGCGACATGCTGCGCGAAACAGCTTCCGGCGGTCGCGATCCTGTCTTTTCGAGCGATGTCGAACTTTTTTTGGTAGAGGCCGGAAAGTCCCGTCGCATGGACGTCCGCGACGCCGGAGCGCCAATACCGCTCCGGGGGCAGGTCGGCGTATGGCGTCGTCATTGGCGAACGGCTTTCATCGACTCGAGACCCGGCGCCTGACGACGTCGCTCTGATTGTCTGTCTCGCACCCTACTACCCCATAGCGCTCGTCGAAAGTCGGCGCCCGCACAGATGTGATCGCGCGTTTAACGACTCTGCGAAATCTGGGCGGCAGCATTGCGGCGCGCCCTTCCCCCAGGCGCATCGTTCGTAGCGTAAAGGCGTTGAAAATGAAGCGCACCGGCCTGTCAGCCGCAGTCCTCATCCTTATGCTCGGCTCCGCAGCCGAGGCCGCGACGCAGAAGAACCTCGGCAGGTTCGAGAGCTGGAGCGTCTGGACCTATGACGACGGCGAGCGGAAGGGCTGCTTCATCTACGCCAACCCCTCGGCGGCGTTCCCCCGCGCGGCCGACCACGGGCTGGTGTCCTTCTTCGTGCGCAGCACGACCCGGGAGGACGTCCGGTCGGAGGCGAGCCTTCAGTTCGGCTACGACCAGTCGGCGAAAGCGGAAGGGCGCGCCGTGATCGGCGGCGAAAATTTCCAGCTGCTGACCGAGGGAAAGGCCGCCTGGCTGTCCCGCCCTCGCGAGGACGAGCTTCTGGCCGCGATGAGGTCGGGCGCCAAGATGACGGTCTCGACGGTGTCGAAGCGTGGCTCGCAGACGCGCTACGAGTTCTCGCTTAAGGGCGTCAGCGACGCGATGCGCGTGCTGCGCAGGCATTGCCCCTGAACAGAAAACGATTTCAGGCGGATCTCAAAAAGAACGCCCGACGCGTCGCGTCGGGCGTTCTTCGTTCGAGGCGTGCGCGCGAGACCCTGGAGATCCCGCGCGCCCGGAAGGCGTCACTCCGCCGGGACGGCGTGCGCGCCGGACACCTCGCGCTCGGCGCGGGCGACGACGCTCCGCCGCCACGGCTTGAGCACCGTGATGGCGAGCAACGAGGCGAGGATGTTGGCGCCCGCCGCGATCAGAAACACCGAGTCCCAGCTGCCGGTCGCGGTCTGCAGGGTGCTGGCGAACGGCACCAGCAGCGCGGCCGTGCCCTTCGCGGTGTAGAGCAGGCCGGCGTTGGTGGCGGCGAACTTCGACCCGAAGGTGTCGGTGCAGGTCGAGGGGAACAGCGAGTAGATCTCGCCCCAGGCGAAGAACACGAGGCCGGTCAGGATCACGAACAGCACCGGGTCGTGGCCGTAAAGGTAAAGCAGATAGATGCCGACGCCTTCAAAGCCGAAGGCGATGAACATCGTCGGCTCGCGGCCGATCTTGTCGGAAACCCAGCCGAAGAACGGACGGGTCAGGCCGTTGAGGATGCGGTCGATGGTGGCGGCGAACGTCACCGTCGTCATGGTGAGGCCGGCGAGCGTCACCGGGATCTTGTCGATGTGGAAGTCGGCCGCGATGGGCTTCAGGTTGGCGGTGATCATCAGGCCGCCGGCCCCGACGATCACGAACATGAAGTACATCAGCCAGAAGATCGGATGCCTCAGCACCTCGCGCGGCCGGTAGTCGCGGCGGGTCTGCACGAGGTTGGCCTTGACCACCGGGGCCGGGACCTGGCCGGCCTTCGGCGCGAGCAGGAAGACCGACATTGCGACGATGACGACGGCCTGACCGATGCCGAACCAGATGAACGCGGCCTGATAGCCGGAGTTCGCGATCATCGACTGGATCGGGGCGACGGTGAGCGCCGCGCCCGCGCCGAAGCCCGCCGCGGTGATGCCGGCCGCAAGGCCGCGCTTGTCCGGGAACCACTTCAGCGCGTTGCCGACGCAGGTGCCATAGACGGCGCCGGCGCCGATGCCGGCGATGATCTGCCCGAGATAGAGCATCGGCAGCGAATCCGCGAAGCCGTTGATCACCCAGCCGACGCCGCACATCACGCCGCCGAAGACCACGACGATGCGCGGACCGAACTGGTCGACGAACCAGCCCTCGACCGGCACCAGCCAGGTCTCGAACAGCACGAACAGCGTGAAGGCCCACTGGATCGACGCGCGATCCCAGCCGAACTGCTTTTCGATGTCGGTGACGAAGAACGTCCAGCCGTACTGGAGGTTCGCGATCATCACCATGCAGATCACGCCGACCGCCAATTGCAGCCAACGATAGCCGTCGCTCACCCGTTCGGCGGGCGCTCCGGCTCGGAGCTCAGTGCTCATAAGCCACCCTCTAAATTGCGTTTCCAAACTGCCGACGCGTATCGCGTTCTTTTGGCATGCCAGAATGCTGGTACCTGCCATGCCAAAAGGCAAGAACAATCTTCACCGGCGCGTGATCTGTTCGTGATCGTTTCGTGAGCGCGAAAATGGCGCCGACGATCTGCTTGTTCCAGCTAGTCTTTCGGCGATCGAGCGCCTGAATTGCGGGCGCAGCGCGGCGGCCGCGCGGCGGCGGAATGACCGCCGCGCCCCCTAGAGGTCCGAGGATTCGTCAAAAAAGATGGCGGATCGAGGCCGGGATCGTCAGACGATCCGGCAAGCGTCATCCCAGGAAAAAGTCGACCGATCGCTGCGCGATCTCCGGCCGCCAGGCGTGCGGCCCGTCATATTCGACATAGGTGACGTCGTAGCCGGCCTCGCTGAGCTTGGCGGAATGCACCCGCCCGCTCCGCTCGATCGGGATCTGCTCGTCCTTGGTCCCGTGCGAGATGAAGACCTTCGGCGCGCCTGTCTGGAGGAACACGGACATGAACCCCGCCGACGACACGATCATGTGGGTGACCAGATGCCCGTTGGTCGGCCCGAGCGACAGGGTGTAGCTGCCGCCGTCGGAGTGGCCGGCGAAGGCGAAGCGCCGCGGATCGACGAAGAAGCGCGACGAGACTTCCGCGAGCGCCCTGTCGAGCCGCTCGCGGTCGGGTCCGTTGCCGCCGATGACGAGATCCCAGGTCGGGAACAGCGACTGGGGAACGAGCAGGAGGAAGCCGCGCGACTGCGCGTGATCGCGCATCATCGGCAGGATCTTTTGGGCCGACCCGCCGCCGCCATGGAACAGCGTCATGAGCGGGGCCGGCCTGCGGGGATCGACGCTCTCCGGCACGAGGAGAACGGCGTCGCGCTCGTCGAACAGGCCGAGCTCGTGCAGGCCCGGCCCGAGCGCCTCCCTGCTTGGCGGCCGATGCACGAAGTCGAGCCGTCCTGCGAGGTGCGGATCGATCACGCGGCGATCTCCGAGGCCTTGGCGCCGTCGGCGAGCAGCGCGGAGACGATGTCGGTTTGCGAGACGACGCCGAGCAGTTTTCCGTCGCCGTCGACGACCGGCAGGTGATGCAGCCCCGAGCGCGCCATCGCCGCCACGACGTCCGAGACCGGCGTCTCGGGCGTCGCGGTGATGGCCGGCGCGGTCATGATGTCCTCCACCGCGCCGTGCGGCGCGCGCACGCGGGTCAGCGCCAGCCGCACCCGCCGCCGGAAGCCGAGGCGCGGGCCGGCGGCGCTCCATTCGGACTTGTCGAGCAGGTCGGTCTGGGTGACGACGCCCAGAACCCTGCCGCCCTCGTCGGTGACGGGCAGCGCCTTGACGCGGTGGCGGCGGAGAAGCTCCAGCGCCTCCTTCAGCGGCGCGTGCGGTCCGACCGCGACCACGCCGCGCGTCATGATCTCGCCGCAGGTGGTGAGCCCGGAGCGGCGGGCGTAGGCGCGCAGCTGCGCGTCGCGCAGGATCGCCTCGAGGTCGCTGCGCTCGACGTCGATCAGCTGGCCGAAATTCTCGAGCGCGGCGTCGATGTCGGCGCTGGCGAGCGCCTCCTGCGCCGAGCGCGCCGGCTCGACCGGCCGCGGCGACGTCCCTTGCGCGCGCGGATGCGGATAGGGACGGCCGGCGAGATTGTTGAAGGCGAGCGCGGACGCCAGCAGCAGCGCGGAATTGGCGAGCACCGGCCAGACCACGAAGCCGTAGCCGAGCGTGGTGACGGCGGGACCGCCCAGCACCGCGGTCAGCGCCACCGCGCCGCTCGGCGGGTGCAGGCATTTGAGCGCCGTCATGATCGCGATCGCGACGCCGATCGCGAGCGCGCAGGCGAGATAAGGATCGGGCACCAGCTTCGTCGCCGTGACGCCGACGAGCGCGGCGACGAGATTGCCGCCGAGGATCGACCATGGCTGCGCGAGCGGGCTCGCGGGCGCGGCGAACAGCAGCACGGCGGACGCGCCCATCGGCGCGATCATGATCGGCAGCGCGCTCCCGTCCCCGAGAGCGGCGTGGCTCAGGAGGCCGGTGACGAGGATGCCGAACAGCGCCCCGAACGCCCCGCGGATGCGCTCGCGCGGGCCGATCGGCGGGAGATCGGGAACGAAGCGGCGGAAAAATGCGTGCATCATCGGCTTTCGCCTTACGGCGCCGGCGCGGCCGACGCCATCGAACGAAAGAGGCGGCGGCGCGCGAGGGATGCGCGCCGCCGCAAGGACGGAACCTTAGCGGGTCGGATCCGGCGGATCAGACCGCGCGGTTCTGGTGCAGCATCTCGATCTGCTGGTCGGTGTAGCCGAGGCCCTTGAGAACCTCGTCGGTGTGCTCGCCGAGCAGCGGCGAAGCCTTCACCTCGACCTTCATGTTCGAGAACTTGATCGGGCTGCCGACCGTCAGATACTTGCCGAGCTTCGGATGGTCGACCTCGACGACGGTGCCGCTCTCACGCAGCGACTTGTCCTCGGCGATCTCCTTCATCGACAGCACCGGCGAGCACGGGATGTCGAACTTGCGCAGGATGTCGACCGCCTCGAACTTGGTCTTGTCCTTCAGCCACTCCTCGATCGTGGCGAAGATGTCCATGATCTTGTCCTGGCGGGCGCGGGCGGTGTTGTAAGCCGGATCGTCGATCCACTCCTCGCGGCCGAGCGCCTTGCAGATCGGGGCCCAGGCGTGGCCCTGAATGGTGAAGTAGATGTAGGCGTTGGGATCGGTCTCCCAGCCCTTGCACTTCAGAACCCAGCCCGGCTGACCGCCGCCGCCGGCGTTGCCGCCGCGCGGAACCACGTCCGTGAACTCGCCGTGCGGATACTGCGGGTATTCCTCGAGATAGCCGAGCGCGTCGAGGCGCTGCTGGTCGCGCAGCTTCACGCGGCAGAGGTTGAGCACCGAATCCTGCATCGACACGGCGACCTTCTGGCCCTGGCCGGTCTTGTTCTTGTGATGCAGCGCCGTGAGGATGCCGATCGCGAGATGCATGCCGGTGTTCGAGTCGCCGAGAGCGGCCGCCGACACGGTGGGGGGCCCGTCCCAGAAGCCGGTGGTGGAGGCTGCGCCGCCGGCGCACTGCGCGACGTTCTCGTAGACCTTCAGGTCTTCGTAGTGATGGCCGTCCGAGAAGCCCTTCACCGAGGCGAGGATCATGCCCGGGTTGAGCTCCTGGATGTGCTTCCAGGAAAAGCCCATGCGGTCGAGCGCGCCGGGGCCGAAGTTCTCGACCATGACGTCGCTCTCCTTGATGAGCTTCGTCAGGACTTCCTTGCCCTCGGGAGTCTTGGTGTCGAGGGTGAGCGAGCGCTTGTTGGAGTTCAGCATCGTGAAGTAGAGCGCGTCGGCGTCCTCGACGTGACGCAGCTGGGTGCGGGTGACGTCGCCGGCGCCAGGGCGCTCGACCTTGATGACGTCGGCGCCGAACCAGGCGAGGAGCTGCGTGCAAGCGGGTCCCGCCTGAACGTGCGTGAAATCGATGATCTTGATGCCTTCAAGCGGCTGGCTCATTGGGTCCTCTCCATTGCCCGCGATCGTTTCGTCGGCGGGTCTCGTCTTCGTTGCGTATCGAGCGCCCTTTCGGACGCTTTCAGGTTCAGGCTCCGGTCTGAACCGGCCCCTGGAGGTCTGTGACGCGGGCCTCGAGCTCCGAGATCCGCTTGCGCATGTCTGTTTCCTTGGCCCACCGGTCGGTCTCGTCCCGAACGATCGCGGCGACCCCTGAAGGCTTTCCGTCGGACCCGAACAGCATTCCGACGGTAAATGCGATCGACAGCTTGCGGCCGTCCTTGTGCAGCGCCGGCACCTTCAGCAATTCGCCGTCGCCATACCGGGTCTCCCCGGTCTCCATCGACTTCGCGTAACCGTCCCAATGGCGTTTGCGGTGACGCTCGGGCGTGATGATGTCGAGCGTCTCGCCCATCGCCTCGTCGGCGCTGAAACCGAAGACGCGGCTCGCCGCGTCGTTCCAGACGACGATGACGCCGTCGGCGTCCGACACGATCACCGCGTCGCCGGCGTTCGCCACAAGGTCGTCAATGCTTATCGCTTCCGACATCGGACACCGATCCGCTGACCCGAGGACGCTTCGCGAAGGGCGGCGCGCCGCTGATCTCGACCACCGTCCCTAGAACGGCGCTAAGATTGGTATTTGGTATGCCACCGACCGAGGCACTGTCAAGCGCGGCGCAGCCCAAGGCTGCGATGGGGAGTCGCGATGTGAACAGGCCTAAGATCGACCCGAACGCCGGTCGATCAAGCGCCGGACGGTCATGATCCGCAGCCGCCTTGCTCATCTGACGACGCTTCCGGCGAGCTTATGACGGGCAGGCCTGCCCGCATTCGTCTACGGCCGGGCGAACGTCGCTCGGGCGAGTCAAAGCCCAAGCGGCGCGCACTTCACGCGGACGACGTGTTCGTCATCTTCGCGCTCTTGCTTCGCGCCATCGTCCTCCGCCTTGAGACGGCTGAGGCGATCACGCGCGAGCCGGCAGATCTCGGCGTTCTGGGCGCGCTGCTCGGCGCGTTCGGCTTCGGCGGCCTGCTCGAGCGTCGGACCCGACGGCTTGATGTCGAGGATCCCGAACGCCAGCAAGGCGCCGAAGGCGCAGGCGATGCCGATCGCGATCTGGGCCGATGTCTTCATGCGGCGCGGTCCGGCGTCGGCCGGTCGAGAACCGGCAGCTCGACACCCTCAACTACGCCTGCGCGCGCAGCCGTCAATCATGGGCCGCGCACGACGGTTAAGACAAAACGGGAGGCTGAAGGCCGGTGGCGCGCTCTACGGGAGTCGAACCCGTCTTTTCAGCGTGAAAGGCTGACGTCCTAACCGATAGACGAAGAGCGCGTGCGCCCGCGCTTCATACGGAGGTTCGGCGGGGGCCGCAAGCCGCGAGGCGAGGCCTGTGGATCAGAAGCCGAAAAGACAGCAGCGGTCCGCCGAAATACTGCAATCCCGCGGTGACCACGCCTGCGAACAGGCCGAGGATCACAAAACTTCCGATCGTGGCCGCCCAGCCGACGCCGATCGCGGCTCCGTCGCTTTCGATCATGCCGAGCGCGAAGCCGTGATCGCGACCGCGGGCGGCATGTTGCCGAGGGGAATCGGCAGCGTGAGGATGATGGACAGGATGAAGCAGGCCGCCCCCGTCAGCCGGTCGGCGAACGGCGTGGTGAGCAAGCGGGACGCGCGGCTTGAGCAGGCGCTCGCACTTCTTCACCCACGGATCGATCTTGGCCGCGAGCGTCCGGAAGTCCTCGCGCTTCAGGGACCGTCGGTGATGAGCTTCGGCAGCCAGAGCACCGGGCGGCCGCTCATCAGCTGGAACGCGATGAAGAGCAGCGGGCTGCCGAGAATCGCGGAGGTTCCGGGCGGCATCGGCAGGGCGTTGGGCAGCGCGAAGACGAGGAGAAGCGCCGAAGGCCCGATCGCCGAAGGCGTGGAGGATCTGGCCGACGCTGACGCGCGGGCTGTCGCCGGCGGCGAGATCGGCGAGCACCGCGGAAAATCCGCGCCTGTGCGGCGGACCGGGCTGCGCCTGCGGGTCGTGCGGGTCGCCGTCGTACGGGTCGCCATGCGTCGGCCGGTCGGGCTCGCCCTGGCTCGAGAGGGTCGGCCCGCCTTCCGGCGAGGAGGTCGGCTCGTCTGTCGCGGCGTGGGGGCGGCTGGCGAGATCGGTCAAGGCGGTCCTGAGGCTCCGGGGTCTGAGGCCCGATCACGGCCTCGGCGGGCCGCCTTCGAACAACACCAAAATCATGAACAACGCATGGCGCTGCAAGACCACGTGGCGCATCGCGGGCGTCAGACAAGCGCGGCGGGGCGGCGCGACGCGCCTCAGGCTTCGGCGGACGCGGCGTCGATGAGGCGCAGCGAGGCTTTTCGGAGCCGCCCCAACGGTCGATCGTGAGCGCGCCGGCCGCATGCACGAGGGCGCCGCGGCGGGCGAGCAGCGCGCGTCCGAGATCGGTCTCGGCCGCCCGGAACGCGATTCGCCCGACTGCGGAGCCGTCGCCGCTTCGAAGCCGCAGCCGGACATGCCCCTGCCCCACGACGTCGGCCGACGCGACGGTGTGGGCCGCAAGCGCCAGCACGGGCTCGGGCGCCCCCCGCCGAAGGGCCCCGCCCGGTCGAGTTCGCGGACAAGTGCGGGCGTCGCGGCCGCGGCGGTCAGCGCCGCGTCGATCTTGAGAGAACGGTCGCCGCGCGACGCCGACACGGCGGTCGCGAGCCTCCCTCGAGGAACGCCCGGAAGGCTCCGAGCCGGTCGGCGCGGATGGTGACGCCCGCCGCCATCGCATGGCCGCCGCCCTTGACGAGCAGGCCCTCCTCCACCGCCGCGCGCACCGCCGCGCCGAGATCGACGCCCGGCACGGAACGCCCCGAGCCGTGCCCACGCCGTCGGGTCCCACCGCCACCGCGAAGGCCGGGCGCCGGAACTTCTCCTTCAGCCGCGCCGCCACGAGGCCGACGACGCCCGGATGCCAGCCCTGCCCCGAAAACGACCGCGACCGAGGCCCCCTCGCCGTCGAGGCCGAGCGCCGCGTTGGCCTCGGCCTCGGCCTCGGCCAGCGTCTCGCGCTCGATCGCCTGCCGCTCGCCGTTGAGGCGATCGAGCTCGGCCGCCACGCGCCGCGCCTCCTCGTCGTCCGTGCAGAGCAGCAGTCGAGCCCCGAGCCCGGCGTCGCCGACCCGGCCGCCGGCGTTGATCCGCGGCCCGATGAGATAGCCGAGATGGTAGGGGCTCGGCGGCCCGTCGAGGCGGCTCGCGTCCATCAGCGCCGCAAGCCCGAGGCGGGCGCGCGCGCGCATCGCGATCAGGCCCTTGGCCACGAAGGCGCGGTTCAGCCCCGTGAGCGGCACGACGTCGGCCACGGTGCCGAGCGCCACGAGGTCGAGGCTCGCGAGCAGGTCCGGCTCGCCTCCGCGTTAGACCAGAAGCCGCGGCGGCGAAGCTCGCGGGCGGTCGCGACGATGGTCATGAAGACCACCCCGCAGGCCGCGAGATGGCCGAGGCCCGAGAGATCGTCCTGCCGGTTCGGATTGACGAGGGCGACGGCCGGCGGCGCCTCCGCGCCCATCTGGTGATGGTCGAGCACGACGACGTCGAGCCCGCGGGCGCGGGCGTGGCCGAGCGCCTCGTGGCTCGTCGAGCCGCAGTCGACGGTGACGAGCAGGCTCGCGCCGTTCTCGGCCAGCCGGTCGATCGCGGCGGCGTTCGGCCCGTAGCCTTCGAAGATCCGGTCGGGGATATAGATCTCGACGGCGAGCCCCGCCTGCCCGAGGAAGCCGGCGATGAGCGCCGAGGACGTCGCCCCGTCGACGTCGTAGTCCCCGAACACCGCGACGCGCTCGCCGCGCTCGGCGGCGTCGGCGAGCCGCGCGGCCGCCGCGCCCATGTCGGTCAGCTTATCGGGGTCAGGCATGAGGTCACGGATCGCCGGAGCGAGGTAGGCCTCGGTTCCCGCGCTCGAGACGCCCCGTCCGGCAAGCACGCGGGCGAGCAGATCCGACAGGCCGTGGTCCCGAGTGATCTCGGCGGCCGAGGCGCGTCCGCGCGCGTCGAGCCGGTCGCGCCAGATCCGGTCGCCGAAGGATCGCTCGACGCCGAGAAAAGCGTCGCTGCGCGGAGCCTGCGACAGCAGCACGGCGGCCGCGGTCATGGCCGCGAGGCCCCGGACCGGCAGTGGCACGCGCGAGTCTTCATGACGCGAATCATAGCTGCGCATCGGCGCGAAGAGAATCGAGGAGCCGAGGGAAGCTGTGGATGTAGACGGCCGGTTTCGCAGAAGCGGCTCTCAGAAAGCGCTGGCTACGCCCCGGACAAGCCGGGTGGATGGCGGCGGCGGTTCTGGCGCGGCTCAGCCGAGATGGAATTTGTCGGTCGAGCGATGCTCGCCCTGGATCCGACGGATCGTTCCCGAGGACGAGCGCGTCACGATCGTGTCGGTGAAGATCGCGCCCGCGCCGAAGCGCACGCCCGCGAGCAAGCCGCCGTCGGTGACGCCGGTCGCGGCGAAGAAGACGTCGCCGCGGGCCATGTCGTCGACGCCGTAAAGACGGTCGAAGTCTTTGATCCCGAGGTCCTGCGCGCGGCGGCGCGCGTCCGGCTGGTCGAGGATGAGCCGGCCCTGCATGAAGCCGCCGATGCACTTCAGCGCGGCCGCCGCGAGCACGCCCTCGGGGGCGCCGCCGGAGCCGAGATAGATGTCGACGCCGGTCTCGTCGGGGCGCGCGACGTCGATGACGCCGGAGATGTCGCCGTCGCTGATGAGGCGGATCGCGCAGCCGGTCTCCCGCACCGCCTCGATCAGCCGCGCGTGGCGCGGGCGGTCGAGGATGCAGGCGGTGATCTCGGAGACCGAGACGCCCTTGGCCTTGGCGAGGCGACGCAGATTGAGCGCGGGTTCGGCGTCGAGATGGACCGTGTCGGGCGCATAGCCCGGCCCGATCGCGATCTTGCTCATGTAGACGTCGGGCGCCTTGAGCAGCGTGCCGGGCTCGGCGATCGCGACGACCGCGATGGCGTTCGACTGGTTCTTGGCGCAGAGCGTCACGCCCTCGAGGGGATCGAGCGCGATGTCGACGCGCGGCCCGGTGAGGTCGCCGAGCTCCTCGCCGACGAACAGCATCGGCGCATGATCGCGCTCGCCCTCGCCGACCACGACCTCGCCGTGGATGGCGAGCCGGTTGAGTTCGCGCCGCATGGCGTCGACGGCGGCCTGGTCGGCGGCCCGCTCGTCGCCCCGCCCGCGGAACCGGGCGGCGGCTACAGCGGCGCGCTCCGTCACCCGCACGATCTCGATCGCGAGCGACCTGTCGACGATCTCGCCCGTCGACACGGAGGGGGGTTCGGCGCCCTTCATCGGGGCAGCCGGGCGCTTGACCGAAGCGTTCTTGGCCATCGGCCCGTTCCTCCCGCGCGGTTTTTTATCCGCGCATGACGCCTCCGCTCTGTCGGCGAGGCCCGCGCCCCTCAGCGCTTCTCGATTCTTATCACCTGAGGGACACCATCGATATGACCGTCCGCCTCGATGGCGTCCAGCGCCCGGCGCAGCGCGGCCTCGTTGGTGGCGTAAGTAATTAGGACGACGGCGACGGGATCGGCGCTCGGCCGATCAAAGTCCGGCTCGCGGCCGCGCTGGACGATGGAGCGCAGCGAGATGCCCTGCTCGGCCATCCGGGTCGCGATCGCGGCCGCGGCGCCGGGACGGTCCAGAACCGACAGGCGGATGTAGTAGCCGCCCTCATGCGTGCCCATCGGCGCGCGGGTCGGGCTCGTGAGTTGGACGGCCGGAATTCCGAAGACCGGCGTGCGGATCCCGCGGGCGATGTCGACGATGTCGGCGATGATCGCCGAGGCGGTCGCGTCGCCGCCGGCGCCGGGGCCCGCAAGCACCAGCGCGCCGACCGCGTCGCCGTCAATCTCGACCGCGTTGGTCACGCCGTCGACGCGCGCGATCGCGCTGTCGCGCGGAAGCATCGAGGGGTGGACGCGCTGCTCGACGCCCTCCGGCCCCCGGGTCGCGATGCCGAGCAGCTTGACGCGATAGCCGAGCTCCTCGGCCATTTCGAGATCGAGCGGCGTGATCGAGGTGATGCCCTCGACATAGACCCCGTCTGCGTCGGTCTCCACTCCGAAGGCGAGCGAGGACAGGATCGCGAGCTTGTGCGCGGCGTCGTGGCCGCCGACGTCGAAGGTCGGGTCCGCCTCGGCGTAGCCGAGCCGCTGGGCCTCGGCGAGGCACTCGGCGAAGCTCAGGCGGTCCTTCTCCATCCGGGTCAGGATGTAGTTGCACGTCCCGTTGAGGATGCCGAAGACGCGACTGACGCCGTTGGCCGAGAGGCCTTCGCGCAAAAACCTTGACCACCGGCACGCCGCCGGCGACCGCCGCCTCGAAGCCGATGGCGACGCCCGCCTCCTCGGCCGCGCGGGCGAGCTCGACGCCATGCTTGGCGAGCAGCGCCTTGTTGGCGGTCACCACCGGGCGGCCGGCCTCGATCGCGTCTCGACGCAGGACTTGGCCGCCCCGTTCGCGCCGCCGATCACCTCGACGACGAGATCGACGTCGCGAGAACGCGCGAGCTGGCTCGGATCCATGTGCCAGGCGACGCCGTCGAGCTTGAGCCCACGGTCGCGGCCCTTGTCGCGCGCCGAAACGGCGGTCACGACGACGGGCCGCCCGGCGCGGGCGGCGATCAGCTCCGCCTTCTCGTTCAGAATGCGGACCACCGACGATCCGACCGTGCCGAGACCGGCCACGCCGACCTTGAGGGGTTCGGTCATCAGCTTATTCCGTCCAAAGCGAGAAAAGCCTCGCCCGGCACGGCGTCGCGTCCGGGAGAGGTCGAAACCGCCCCCGGAAAGCTTGGGATTACCGGGCGGCGGCGAGCGGGACGACGTTGTGCAACGTCTCGTCCGCGGTTTCAAGGAAGCGCCGGATCGAACGGGCGGCCTGCCTGATGCGGTGTTCGTTCTCGACCAGAGCGATGCGCACATATTCGTCGCCGTGCTCGCCGAAACCGATGCCGGGGGCGACCGCGACCGAGGCCTTCTCGACGAGGAGCTTCGAGAATTCGAGGCTCCCGAGCGGGCGGAACTTCTCCGGGATCGGGGCCCAGGCGAACATCGAGGCCCTGGGGCTCGGCACCGGGAATCCCGCGCGGCCGAACGAATCGACCATCACGTCGCGCCGCTTCTTGTAGATGTCGCGCATCTCCGCGATGCAGTCGTCCGGCCCGTTGAGCGCGGCGGACGCCGCAACCTGGATCGGGGTGTAGGCGCCGTAGTCGAGATAGGACTTCACCCGCGCGAGCGCCGCGATGAGCCTCTCGTTGCCGACCGCGAAGCCCACGCGCCAGCCCGGCATCGAATAGGTCTTCGAGAGCGAGGTGAACTCCACCGCGACGTCGATCGCGCCCGGCACCTGCAGGATCGAGGGCGGCGGCACGTCGTCGAAATAGATCTCGGAATAGGCGAGATCCGACAGCACGAAGAGATCGTGCTGCTTCGCGAAGCGGATGACGTCCTTGTAGAAGTCGAGGTCGGCGACCTCGGCCGTCGGGTTCGACGGATAGCAGGTGATGATCGCGATCGGCTTCGGGATCGAGTGGATCACCGCGCGCTCGAGCGCATAGAAGTATTCCGGCCCCGGCGTCGCCGGCACGTTCCGGATGACGCCGCCCGCCATCAGGAAGCCGAAGGCGTGGATCGGGTAGCTCGGGTTCGGCGCGAGCACGACGTCGCCCGGCGCCGTGATGGCCTGCGCCATATTGGCGAAGCCTTCCTTCGAGCCGAGCGTCGCGACCACCTGCGTGTCCGGATTGAGCTTCACGCCGAAGCGGCGCTCGTAATAGGCGGCCTGCGCGCGGCGAAGGCCCGGAATGCCCTTGGAGGCCGAATAGCGGTTCGTGCGCGGCTTGGTCACCGCCTCGACCAGCTTGGCGTTGATGTGGTCCGGGGTCGGAAGGTCCGGATTGCCCATGCCGAGATCGATGATGTCGGCGCCGGCCTTGCGGGCGGCGGCCTTCACGCGGTTGACCTGCTCGAAGACGTAAGGCGGAAGCCGGCGGACTGAGTGAAATTCGGTCATGGCGCTGTTCGATGGTTCAAGGCGGCGGCTCTCGGGGAGAACGGCCGCGCCCGAATCTTGAGGGCTTTAGCTTACCGCGAAGTTGCGGGCAAACATGAGGCGGACGGCGAAACGCGTCGCCGATCGCCATAGCGAAGCGTTTACGCTGATGCCAAAAAAACAACGCCAAGCTTTGCAGCCGTTCGTCAAATCGAAAGGGCTGAAAATTAGACGAAGAGATGACGCGTCAGAACCGTAGAAACGGAAGGATCCCGTGATGGCCCATGTCGTTCTGAAGGGTGGCTTCAGCGCTTATCTCGATTTTGGCGCGCCGAAGGGCTCCGTTTCGGAAACCGGCAAGGGACTGTCGTGGAAAGCCGCCTACGGCGACGAGGCGATCAAGATCAAGACGGTAGGCGGCGAAATCGACCCGAAGACGGGCGAGGTCTCCGGTTCGATCAGCGCCTACACGATCTATGACGCCGACGGGAAGGCGCTCTTCACGATCAAGGGCCTCGACGTTCCCGCCGCGCTTCTCCTGAAGGGCGGAACGGAGGCCTTCTACGACCTGATCTCGGCCGGCGACGACCTCTTCGAGGGCGGCAAGGGCGACGACGACCTGCGCACCGGCGCGGGCGACGACACGCTGCGCGGCGGCGCCGGCGACGACACGCTCTTCGGCGGCGCGGGCTCCGACCTTATCGACGGCGGCGAAGGCCGCGACCTTGCGAACTTCTCGGACCAGACCCAGGGCGGCGACGTCAACCTCTCGACCGGACTGGCCACCTTCGGCGAAGACGTCGACACGCTGGTCTCGATCGAGGACGTGGTCGGCTCCTCGTTCAGCGACCTCATCGTCGGCAGCACCGGCGACAACATGCTTTCGGGCGGGGCCGGCGACGACTCGCTCTTTGGCGGCGGCGGCCGCGACGAGCTGTTCGGCGGGTCGGGCGACGACGTGATGTTCGGCGGCAAGCACGCCGATCTCGTCAGCGGCGGCGAAGGCGACGACTATCTCGCGGGCGAAAGCGGGAACGACGTGCTCCTCGGCGGGACCGGCTCGGACACGCTCGACGGCGGCTCCGGGAACGACGCGCTCAAGGGCGGCAAGGGCGACGACGTCCTGATCGGCGGCAAGGGGAACGACACGCTCGAAGGCGGTTCCGGCCAGAACGGACTCGACGGCGGCGCCGGAAACGACGTCTTCATCTTCACGAACGGCCGCGACTACGTCACGACCGGCTCGGGGTCCGACGTCCTCCTCGTGTCGCGCGGCGGCGCGCAGGTTCAGGTGTCGGATTTCGAGCTCGGCGTCGACCACGTCGCGATCGACGTGAAGAACCCTGGCGCGACCTCGATCGACGCCGTGATCGCGTCCGGCGACCTCAAGATCTCGGGCGAAGACGGTTTCACCGTCATCACCTTCGGCAAGACCGAGATCGTGCTGAACGGCGTCGACGTCGACGATTTCTCCAAGGACGACCTCTCGCTCGTCTGAGCGAGGCCGCCCGCGAAATCAGCGCCGCTGGGCCTTGCGCGCCTCGAGCTCGGCCCGCAGCCGCCGCTGCTCCTCGGGCGACTTCAGCGTCCGCCCGCCGTCGCCCGGCGTGCTGTTGAGATCTGGATAGGCGACATGCTCGGGCGGCGGCGGCAGGCCGCGGTCGCCCTTCGGTCCGTAAGCGCTGCAGGCGCCGAGCGACGCTGCGGCGGCGAGGACCGCCGCGGCGAGGACGGCTTTCCGGAACTCGATCATCGGGCGCTCTCGGCAGGGCGGACGGGCGGGACGTTCTTTTTGCCGAGACGGACGAACCGCCTCGACCGTGGCGCGACGCGCCGCTTGCGCCTATTGTCACGGAGCGACGTCACGAAGCAACCCGCGGACCGGCCGATCACGATCTCCGTCTGTCGCAACCGCGGGATTCCTGTTGGGGAGGACCGCGTCCTATGGGCCGAAGCGCGCTGAAACGGCGCCCGGAACCTGTCGAAGGCGAAGCGCCGAAGCCGGAGACGGCCAAGCCTTCGACCAAGACGCGCGCCCGCGCCGCCGCCAAGCCGGCTCCCGCCGCGCCGGACAAGCCGGCCGCCCGCAAGCGCTCCGCAAAGCCCAAAGCGGCGGCGACGAAGCCCGAGCCCCAGGCGGCCAAGCCCAAGGCTTCCGCCTCCGAGCCCAAGACCGCAGCGGCTGCGAAGCCTGCAGCTCCCGCCAAGACCCGTTCCGCCGCGCCGAAGGCGAAGCCGGCCGCCAAGGCCGAAAAGCCCTCCGGGGCGGCCAAGCCCTCGCCGAAGCGTGGCGCCGGCAAACCTGCGGAAGCGAAAGCCGAATCGACGCGCCCCGCGCCGGCCGCCGCCCCGCAGCCGGAAAAACCTTCGGCCGCGTCCGCGCGCCCTTCTGGCGCGGGCCAGGACGCCGGCGACGGCGCGCCCGCAAACCCCTTCCTCACGCCCGAGGTCGAGGCCTTTGCGGCCAACATGGCGCGGCTCTGGGAGGAAGGCGGCAAGGCGATGTCCGCCTATATGCGCCCGCGCGAAAGCGGGCGACGTCCCCCGACGCCGAACAACGCCGAGGTCGTCGACATCGCCCGCACGCTCGGACAGGTGGTCGAGCGGTGGATGAAGGATCCGACCCGCGTCGCCGAAGCGCAGCGGGCGTTCACGAGCGGCTTCATGGAGCTGTGGGCGGGAACGCTCAAGCGTCTTTCGGGCGAGGAGGCCGAGCCGGTCGTCCGGCCCGATCCCAAGGACAACCGCTTCAAGGACCCGCAGTGGAGCGAGCATCCGGTCTTCGACTTCCTGAAGCAGGCCTATCTGCACGCCTCGAACTGGGCCGACCGCATGGTCGAGGAAGCCGACGACCTCGACCCAATCACGCGCCACAAGGCGACGTTCTACGTGAAGCTGCTCTCGGGCGCGGCTTCGCCGTCGAACTTCCTGCCCACCAATCCGGAGCTCATCCGCGAGACCATCACATCGAAGGGCGAGAATCTCGTGCGCGGCATGCGGATGCTCGCCGAGGACATCGACGCCGGCGCGGGCGACCTTCGAATCCGCCAGACCGACCCCTCCAACTTCGAAGTCGGCCGCAACCTCGCGGTGACGCCCGGCAAGGTCGTGTTCCGCAACCACCTGTTCGAGCTGATCCAATACGCCCCGACCACCGATGGCCCGCACGCGCCCGCTCGTGATCGTGCCGCCCTGGATCAACAAGTTCTATGTGCTCGATCTGACCCCCGAGAAGAGCATGATCGCCTGGGCGGTGTCGCAAGGCCTCACGGTGTTTCTGCATCTCGTGGGTCAATCCCGACTCTAGCCACGCAAGGCTCGGCTTCGACGACTACATGCGCGACGGCGTCATGACCGCGGTCGACGTCGCGCGCGAGATCTGCGGAACCGAACAGGCCGACACCATCGGCTATTGCGTCGGCGGCACGCTCCTTTCGGTGACGCTCGCCTATATGGCGGCGGCCGGGGACGACCGCATCGCGTCGGCCACGCTCATGACCACGCAGGTCGACTTCACCCATGCGGGCGACCTGAAGGTGTTCGTCGATGAGGACCAGATCTCGGCCGTCGAGGCCAAGATGGCCGAGTCAGGCTATCTCGAAGGCTCGAGCATGGCCAACGCCTTCAACATGATCCGCTCGAACGACATGGTCTGGCCCTATGTCGTGAACAACTACCTGCGCGGGCGCGCGCCGTTCCCGTTCGACCTGCTCTACTGGAACTCGGACGCGACCCGGATGCCGGCCGCCAACCACTCGTTCTACCTGCGCGGCTGCTACCTCAACAACGATCTCGCCCATCGCCGCATGAAGGTCGGCGGCGAGCTGCTCGATCTCAGCAAGGTCAAGATCCCGGTCTATCACCTCGCGACGCGCGAGGATCACATCGCGCCGGCGAAGTCGGTGTTTTTGGGCGCGCAGCTGTTCGGCGGGCCGACCCGCTTCGTGCTCGCGGGCTCGGGCCACATCGCGGGCGTGGTCAATCCGCCGGCCAAGATGAAGTACCAGCACTGGGTCGGCGGCGACGTGAAGGGCGAGCTGTCGCACTGGCTCGACGGCGCCGAGGAGCGGCCGGGCTCGTGGTGGCCCGACTGGCGCGCCTGGCTCGCCGCGATGGACGCGACGATGGTTCCCGCGCGCACGCCGGGCGACGGCCCCTACCCCGCGCTGGAAGACGCGCCGGGGAGCTATGTGAAGGTGAAGAGCTGACCGGCGGCGTGTCCGTCCGCCGTCAGACCACGCCCGCCAGGATCTTGTCGCGGGCGGCCTGCGCCAGAAATGCGGAGCGCGTGAGGCCGCGCGCCTCGGCCGCGGCGTCGATCTGCTCGACAAGGTCACGTTCGATCGAGACGTTCACCCGCACCGTCCGGCCCCCATCGGCGAGAAGCGGCACGACGATCGCCGCGGCTCCGGCCGCGATCGCGGCTCGCACGTCCGCCGAGTTGATCACCTCGTCATAGGCGCGCGGTTCCGGCGTCGGCATCCCGGCCGTCTGAAGCGCCTCGACGTGATGGCGAAGCGCCCGTCCGGCCGCGCTGATGACGTCCTCGAACTCGTCGGCCGCCCCATAGGCTCCGGGCGCGTCCGGGAACCACACCCCAAAGGCGCTGTCCTCGTCCTTCTCGATGACGCCGACGAAGTATCGCTTAGCGTTCATGCATCCTCCGCGGCGCTCATGTCCGCCATCCGGCGTCCCGATAGATCCGGCGGACGAGGCCGACGGGCAGGTCCTTGCGCGGATGCGGCACCGTGATCAGCAGCGGGTTGGACGTATGCTTGAACGTCTGATGGCTGCCGTCCTGCGAAACAGGCGTCCAGCCGTCCGCTTTCAGCAGCGCAATGAGCTTTCGACTGTTTCGCTCCACATCGCCGCCCGATCATTCGTGTGTAACAATATACACACTCAGAACCGCGACGCCAAGCGGCTCACGGGAAGATCGCGAGCTGCCCGAGGCCTTCGGTCGCCTCGAACCCCGCCACGAGGTTCATGTTCTGAACCGCCTGACCCGACGCGCCCTTGACGAGGTTGTCGAGCGTCGAGACCACGATGGCGCGGTCCGGGCCGCGATCCGCCACCACGCCGAGCTGGACGTTGTTCGACCCGCGCACATGCCGCGACTGCGGCGCCTTGCCGAAGGGCAGCACCTTCACGAACGGCTCGCCGTAATAGGCGGCCTCGAGCGCCGCATGCAGCGCTTCCGCCGTCGCGCCGGCCGCGAGCGTCGCGGTGATGGTGGCGTAGATGCCGCGGTTCATCGGGATCAGCAGCGGCGTGAAGGTCGCGCGCGCGGTGCGGCCCGCGGCCTTGTCGAATTCCTGGTCGAGCTCGGCGGTGTGCCGGTGCTTGCCGACGCCATAGGCGTGCACGCCCTCGGAGACTTCCGAGAACAGCATCTCCTCCTTGGCCGCCCTGCCCGCCCCCGACATGCCCGTCGCCGAGACGATCGAAATCAGGTCCGGCTCGATCAGCCGCTCGCGCAGCAGCGGGACCAGCGGCAGGATCGAGGTCGTGGAGTGGCAGCCGGGATTGGCCACCAGCTTCGCGCCCTTGATCTGGTCGCGATAGAGCTCGCTGACGCCGAACACCGCGTCTTTCTGGAGCTCCAGCGCCTGATGCGGGTGGCCGTACCAGGTCGCGTAGGCCTCAGGATCGGCGAGGCGGAAATCGGCCGAAAGGTCCACCACCTTGATCGAGGGCTTCTTGGCGAAGAGATCCGCGATCACCTGTTGGGTGGTGCCGTGCGGCAGCGCGCAGAAGACGAGATCGATCGCTGCGAGATCGACCTCGGCGATGGTTGTGAGCCGCGGCAGATCGAGCGCGGCGAATTGCGGGAAGACGTCCGCCATCGCCTGGCCGGCCTTGCGGTCGGCGGTGAGCGCCTTGAGCGCGACCTTCGGATGGCGCGCGAGCAGACGCACGAGCTCCGAGCCGGTGTAGCCCGAGGCGCCGAGGATCGCGACGTTCAGAAGGTCGGTCATGATCGTTCCTGCTTCGCCGTCATCCCGGCCGCTGCGAAGCGGAGAGCCGGGATCGTTCTCAATGGTGGGCGCATCTCATAGACGCGCTTCATCCGGATGACGATCCCGGATCGGCCTGCCGGCCGTCCGGGCTGACGCTTCGGATCAGATCTCCACGACCACGCGGCCCCGGACCTTGCCGTCGATGATGGCGTTGGCGGTCGGCACGATCTCGTCGAACGAGATCGTCTTGGTGATCGAGGCGAGCTTCTCGCGATCAAGATCCCTGGCGAGCCGTCCCCAGGCCTCGATGCGGATGGGTTTGGGCACCGTCACGCTGTTGACGCCGAGCAGCGAGACGCCGCGCAGGATAAAGGGCGCGACCGAGGTCGGCAGGTCCATGCCGGCCGCAAGCCCGCAGGCCGCGACCGCGCCGCCGGACTTGGTCTGCGCGATGGCGTTGGCGAGCGGCACGGAGCCCACCGAATCCACCACGCCGGCGTACTTCTCCTTCTGCAGCGGCTTTCCAGGCGCTGCGAGTTCGTCGCGATGGATGATCTCGCTCGCGCCGAGCGCCTTCAGCCAGTCGCCCTCTTCCGGTCGGCCCGTCGAGGCGACGGTGTGGTAGCCGAGCTTGGCGAGCAGCGCGATCGCCACCGACCCGACGCCGCCGGCCGCGCCCGTCACGAGCACCGGCCCGCGCTCGGGCGTCACGCCGTGGCGCTCAAGCGCCATCACGCAGAGCATCGAGGTGTAGCCGGCGGTTCCCACCGCCATGGCGTCGGCGGCCGACAGCCCGTCGACGAGCGGCACCAGCCAGTCGCCCTTCACCCGCGCGCATTCGGCGTAGCCGCCGAGATGGGTCTCGCCGACGCCCCAGCCGTTCAGCACCACCTCGTCGCCGGCCTTGTACTCGGGGCTTTCGGAGGCCGTCACCACGCCCGCGAAGTCGATGCCCGGGATCATGGGGAAGCGGCGCACCACCGGCGACTTTCCGGTGATGGCGAGGCCGTCCTTGTAGTTCACCGTCGAGTGAGTGACGCGCACCACGACGTCGCCTTCCATCAGTTCGCTTTCGGGGAAGTCGACGACGGACACGGTCTGGCCGTCGTCGGTCTTGTCGATGCGAAGCGCGCGGAAGGCGGACATTTGGGCTCCGGAGGAAAGGTTTCGGATGGGCCGCTAGATAGGCGCCGCGGCGGGAAATTCAGCCCGCGGCCAGTGAATGGCCGTCATCCCGGCCGAGCGGAGCGAAAGCCGGGATCGTTTTCCGGAGAATAGCCCGAACCTCAGTCGTCATCCTCCGGCGAGCCGCCATCGGGACGCGATCCCGGCTTGGGCTTCGGGCCGTCCGGGATGACGCCCCAGCGCCCCCTCCCCGCCTTCACGCCGTCGCCGGGCGCTCCACTGCGCGCTCGCGGATCGGCAGGTTGACCAGCGCCGACATGATCGAGAGCGCGATCGCGATCTTCCAGATCAGGTCGTAGTTCCCATAGGCCTCGTAGAGCTCGCCGCCGAGCCAGACGCCCATGAACGAGCCGATCTGGTGGCTGAGGAACACCACGCCGTAGAGCATCGTCATGTAGCGCGTGCCGAACATCGTCGCGACGAGGCCCGAGGTCGGCGGGATGGTGGAGAGCCAGAGCAGGCCGATGCCGGCGCCGAAGATGAGCGCCGTCGTGGGCGTCACCGGCAGGGCGATGAAGCCCGCGATCAGGATCGCGCGGGCGAAATAGATCGCCGCCAGGATGTGGCGCTTCGGCATGCGGCCGGAGAGAACGCCGGACGACAGCGAACCCGCGATGTTGAACAGCCCTATCAGCGCCAGCGCCCAACCGCCGACCTGGGGGCTGATGCCCTGGTCGATCAGGAACGGCGGCAGATGCGCGGTGATGAAGGCGAGATGGAAGCCGCAGGTGAAGAAGCCGATCACCAGGAGCCAGTAGCTCGGCGTCGCGAAGGCCTCGCGCAGCGCCTCGCCGATCGTCTGGTCGCGGACCGTCACAGACGCGTCCGCCACCGGCCGGGTCGCAAGCGGGATCGAGAGCGGCAGGACGAGCAGCATCAGGCCGGCGAAGATCAGCACCGTGGTCTGCCAGCCATAGGCGCCGACGAGCGTCGAGGCGAGCGGCGTGAACAGGAACTGGCCGAAGGAGCCGGCCGCCGTCCCGAAGCCGAAGCCGAGCGTGCGCCATTCGGCCGGCAGCAGCTTCCCGAAGGCCCCGATGACGATCGAGAACGAAGCGCCGGAGAGCGCGAAGCCGATCAGGACGCCGGCCGACAGATGCATCGCGCCCGGCGCGCTCGACAGCGGCATGAGCGCGAGGCCCGCGGCGTAGAGCAGCCCGCCGACGATCAGCACGGGCCGCGCGCCGTAACGGTCGGCGAAGCCGCCGGCGAAGGGCTGGCCCACGCCCCAGAGCAGGTTCTGGATCGCGAAGGAGAGCGCGAAGACGTCGCGGCCCCAGCCGTTGGTCTCCGAGATCGGCGTCAGCAGCAGGCCCGCGGTCGCGCGCGGGCCGAAGGTCAGGCACGCGATGGCGCAGCCGCAGAAAATGATCAGCGGCAGGCTCGTGGCGGCTGCGGGCCGCGCGGCGGGCGTCTGGGACATGGGGCCTCCCGAAAATCGGAAGGCAATCTAGCGGCCGCCGCGCGCTTTCGCCCATGAAAAGGCGTCATGCGTCGGATCGCTGCGGCGAATGCCGGCGCGAGCGAGATCGAAGGCGTCGGACCCCGGAGGGCGCCGGTCCGCCTCGATCAGTTCTCCAGCTCTTCGCCCGACACGCTGCAGCTCGCGGCGACCGGCGGCGCGTTGAGCCGCGAGATCTGGATCGCGGGGCGCCAGTTGTTCGGGATGACCCAGAGCGTGTCGACCAGGAAGTTGAGGACGATCTGGCCGGGGCCGGCGAATTCGGACTGCATCGGGGCGAGGTACTGGCCGGCGATGAAGTTCTTCTGGTTGTCCGACAGCCGGCCGAGCACCGCGCCGGTGACCTCCTTCGAGGGCGAGCCGCCTTCCGAGGTCAGGATCGTGCAGGAGGCCTTCATCACTTTCAGCGGCCCGCGCGTCATCGTGCTGAAGGCGACCGTGCAGGGCGTCGAGTCGGAGGTGTCGCAGCTGTTGGTCGCGAACTGCTGATAATGCGAGCCGAAGCGTTGCGGCTGGCCGATCGTCTGGGCGTCCGCCCGCCCGCCGAACGCTCCGAAAGCCGCGACGGCGGCGGCCGCCAAGGCGAGCGCCGAAACCTGTCGATTTTCTGTCATGACGCCGGCTTCCTCATGAGCTTCCACGACGACGTCGGAGCTCTTGAGGCCGATACTCTCCGGAATTCTTAGTCCGGCGTATCCGCATGACTACGTAGGCCGTTGGTCGTCGCGCCGGGCGGACGGTCGTGGCCGCGTCACGATTTCGACCTCATGACATTTCTTTGTCGTCCGCCCTTCAAATCCGCTTCGATCCCAACTATCATAGTTATGCTCAGAACGAGCATATGGTTCGGTTGATCATTGGAGGACGCCATGTCCCCGCTCGCCGCCTCTCAGCTTTCCGCCCTCTCGCCGGCCGCGCCAGCGCCGCGAAGGTTTCAGCCTGTGGCGATGCCGTCGCTTGAATGGACGCCGGAGGTGGAGGCCGCCACCGCGCATCTCTACGAGCGCGTCAAAACCGTCGTGCCGCCCGTCGAGTGGCCGTTCTTCGCCCCGTACGTGAAGGCGATCAACGAGCTGAAGAAGGTCCGCAACGCCGTCATTCTGGCCCACAACTACCAGACGCCGGAAATCTACAACTGCGTCGCGGACGTGGTCGGCGACAGTTTCGCGCTCGCCCGCGAGGCGACCAAGACCGACGCCGACGTGATCGTGCAGTGCGGCGTGCACTTCATGGCCGAGACGTCGAAGATCCTGAACCCGAACAAGACGGTTCTCATCCCCGACAGCCGCGCCGGCTGCTCGCTCGCGACCTCGATCACCGCCGAGGACGTCCGCGAACTGCGTCGCCGCCACCCCGGCGTTCCGGTCGCCGTGTATGTCAACACCACGGCGGAAGTGAAGGCCGAGGCCGACATCTGCCTCACCTCCGGCAACGCCGTTGAGGTGGTGGAGTCGCTTGGGAGCCCCGAGGTGATGGTGCTTCCGGATCAGTATCTCGCGATGTGGATCGCCACCCAGACCAAGGTGAAGATCATCACCTGGCACGGCGCCTGCGAGGTGCACGAGCGCTTTACCGGCGCGGAGCTGCGCTCCTATCGCGAGGCCGATCCGGACGTCACGATCCTGGCCCATCCGGAATGCCCGCCGGACGTGATCGCCGAGGCCGACTTCACCGGCTCGACCGCCAAGCTCGCCGACTTCGTGAAGCTTCAGAAGCCGAAGAAGGTCGTGCTCGTGACCGAGTGCTCGATGGCCGACAACATCATGTCGGAATCGCCCGAGACCGAGTTCGTGAAGCCCTGCAACCTCTGCCCGCACATGAAACGGATCACGTTGCCAAAGATCCTCGAGTCTCTCGTGCATATGCGCGAAGAGATCATCGTCGATCCCGCGGTCGCCGACCGCGCCCGGCTCAGCGTCGAGCGGATGGTCAATCTGAAGATCTGAGGCGGGAGGCGTTTCGGAGCAGCGAACCGCCTGCTTCGAGACGCCTGCTCCGCAGGCTCCCCGGCTTGAGGAGCGATCGGCGCTCCATGACCGGCCCGCGATTCGAAGCCTCAGCGACCCCCATGCTCAGGAGCCGGCCGCAAGGCCGCCGTCTCGAAGCACGCAGTTCGCTCCCGCAGCTTGAAGCGGAGTAGGACACCAATGACCGACGCCCCTTCCCTCGTCTCTCCCGACGACTTCGCGCCCCAGTCCTGGGCGGGCGCGGACGACGTCGTCATCATCGGCGGCGGGCTCGCGGGCCTGTTCTGCGCGCTGAAGCTCGCCCCCCGTCCCGTCACCATCCTGACCGCCGCTCGGCTCGGCGACGGCGCCTCGTCCGCCTGGGCGCAAGGCGGGATCGCGGCCGCCGTCGGCCTCGGCGACAGCGCCGAAGCGCACGCCGCCGACACGATCGCGGCCGGCGCCGGCATCGTCGACGAGGCGATCGCCCGGCTCATGACCTCCGAGGCGCCTGCGCGGATCGCGGACCTGCTCTCCTACGGCGTCCCCTTCGACCGCGACCTCGAGGGCAAGCTGCTGCTCTCCCGCGAGGCCGCCCATTCCGAGCGCCGGATCGTGCGCGTCAACGGCGACCTCGCGGGCCGCGCCATCATGGCGGCGCTCGTCGCAGCGGTGCGCCGCACGCCGTCGATCCGCGTGCTCGAAGGCCTTGCGGCCGAGGAGCTTCTGGCGGAAGGCCGCTTCGTCACCGGCGTCGTCGCGCGGCCGGTCGGCCAGCCGCTCGCCAAGCCCGTGGCGGTCGCGGGCCGGTCCGTCGTGCTCGCCTCGGGCGGCGTCGGCCATCTCTACGCGGTCACCACCAACCCGCCGGAAGCGCGCGGCGCGGGTCTCGCCATGGCGGCGCGCGCGGGCGCGGCGCTCGCCGACCTCGAATTCGTGCAGTTTCACCCGACCGCGATCGCGATCGGGCGCGACCCTGCGCCGCTCGCGACCGAAGCGCTGCGCGGCGAAGGCGCGATCCTCGTCGACCCGGACGGGCGGCGCATCATGGACGGGTTGCACCCCGATCTCGACCTCGGCCCCCGCGACGTGGTGGCCCGCGGCGTCTACCAGGCCGCGCGCAACGGCGGCGCCTTCCTCGACGCCCGAGCGGCCGTCGGCGAACGCTTCGCGACGCGGTTCCCGACGGTCTACGCCGCCTGCATGTCGGCCGGCGTCGACCCGGCGCGCGAGCCGATCCCGGTCGCGCCCGCAGCGCACTACCACATGGGCGGGCGTGTTGACCGACGCGAACGGCCGCACCTCGCTCGACGGGCTGTGGGCCTGCGGCGAGACCGCCTCGACCGGCGCGCATGGCGCGAACCGCCTCGCCTCCAATTCGCTGCTCGAGGCCGTGGTGTTCGGCGCGCGCATCGCGGAGGACATTTCGGGCATCGCGCCGCTCGCCCCGGCGCCGGCACGCGTGACGGGCGAGCGCGCGACGCTCGCCTCCGCCCCGGCCGACGACGGAGCCGCGGCGACGCTGCGCCGGACGATGACCGAGAATGTCGGCGTGGTGCGCGACGGCCCCCGGCTCGCCCGGGCGATCGAGACGATCGATCGCCTGCGCCGCGGAGCGCGCTCGGCCGACCTCGCCAACATGGCGACCGCCGCCCTGTTGATCGCGATCTCGGCGGAGCGGCGGCATGAGAGCCGCGGCGCGCATATGCGCTCGGACTTCGACGTTCCGCGCGAGGAGTGGCGGCGCCGCTCCACCATCACGCTCGGCGAGGCGCTCGACGCCCTCGGCGCGCCGGCCGCGGAGCTCGCCGCCTCGTGACCCGCCCCGCCCCGCTCGACCGGCTGTCGGTCGCCCGCGCGGTCGAAGCCGCGCTCGCCGAGGACCTCGGCCGCGCCGGCGACGTCACCAGCGCCGCCACCATTCCGGCCGACGCGCAGGCGCGCGTCGCGATCGTCGCGCGCACGCCTGGGCGGCTCGCCGGGCTGCAGCTCGCCGAAGCCGCCTTCGCATCTATCGAGCCGGCTATTCGCTTCGTCGCCGAGCGCTCTGACGGCGACCGCCTCGAGCCGGGTTCGGTCGTCGCGCGCATCGAGGGACCGGCCCGCGCGGTGCTGACCGGCGAGCGGACGGCGCTGAACTTCCTCGGACATCTGTCGGGCGTCGCGACCCTCACGGCCGTCTTCGCCGACAAGATCGCGCATACGGGCGCGAAGATCTGCGACACGCGCAAGACGACGCCCGGGCTCAGGGTGTTCGAGAAATACGCGGTGCGCTGCGGCGGCGGCCAGAACCACCGCTTCGGCCTCGACGACGCGATCCTCATCAAGGACAACCACATCGCGGTCGCGGGCGGCGTCGAGGCGGCGCTTCGGGCCGCCAAGGCCCAGATCGGGCACCTCGTGAAAATCGAGATCGAGGTCGACACGCTCGATCAGCTCGACCGCGTGATCTCGGAGGGCGCGGACGCCGTGCTGCTCGACAACATGGATCCCGCGACGCTGCGCGAGGCCGTCCGTCGGGTCGCCGGCCGCATGACGACGGAAGCGTCCGGCACCGTCTCGCTCGAGACCGTGGCGGCCATCGCTGAAGCCGGCGTCGACCTGATCTCGGTCGGGCGCATCACCCATTCGGCCCCGACCCTCGACCTCGGGCTAGACGTCGCGCTCGTCTGAGAGTTCGTCGATGTGCTCGTCCACGGCCGCGATGGCGCAGTCGAGGCGGCTGATCCCGAGATCGTCGGCGAGTTCGTCACGCGCGTAACGCATCATCGACCGGCAGAGCTTCAACCCGCGCAGGCGCGAACCGCGCCAGGGCGTCGCCGCAAACGCGCCATCCGGATCGAGAATGTCCGCGACGTCGGGCGCGACCGTCCGCGCCACGCCGACGATCTGCGAGACGAAGGCGTAAAACTGCTCGCTGGGCGCCGCGCGGCCCGCGCGCGTCCGTCCTCCCGACATGACATTTCCCTGCACCGCATTCGCAACCGGAGATAATCGTCATGGTCGCGACGGATGCAATCTGGAATCGGAGGAAATCCACCAGAGGCGACCTCTGGCCGCGCATCGCCGCATCCCTCGAGATTTGCGGTCGAGCCGTCGGTCACATGGGCTTTCCCGCATTCGGCGTCGCCACTCTTCAGCCGCGCAACCGCGTCATAGCGCGGGCGCCGGACCGTTCGGGCGCGGCAAGGGCGCGGGGTGGACGATGGGGGCGGCGGCGCGAGGGGGCGCGGCGGCGAAGCCGCGCTTGGTCAGCAGCTCGCGCCAGTAGTCCTCCTTGGCCGCGCCGCCGAGCGACTTCAGCTTCGTGGCCTCCTCCGCCTCGAGCGGCACCAGCTTGTAGCCGCGCGCGCGCAGGCAGGCGTAACGCTGGCTGAAGCGGTCCATCGGCGGAGAGGCCTCGCCGCCGATGCTGACCGATACGCCGCTGCGCTCGGCCTCCTCGGCGCAGGACATCTCGTCGATCTCGGCGTCGCTCGGGCCGGCGCCCGACCGCATCCAGACTTTTTCGCCGGCGCAGGCGGAGAGCGCCAGCGCAGCCGCCGCGACAGCCGCGATCCGACGCGCCCTCACGGCGCGATCCTCTTCCCTGCCCGCTTCCGCTCGGCGAGCAGGCCGAGATAGAGCTGCCCGAGATGGGCGGCGGCGAGCGAGGTCACGCCCGCATGGTCGTAGGGCGGCGACACCTCGACGACGTCGAAGCCCTTGAGGTCGAGCGCGCCGAGCCGCCTCAGGCACTGCAGCGCGAAGGCCGACGACACCCCGCCCGAGACCGGCGTGCCGGTGCCCGGCGCATAGGCCGGATCGAGGCAGTCGATGTCGAAGCTCACATAGACGGGCTGGTCCTCGACATGTCCCAGGATGCGGCTCGCGGTCGCCATCGGCCCGAGCTCGTCGGCGAGAAAGCCGTCGACGATCGAGATCCCGCAATCGGTCGGCGCATGGGTGCGGATGCCGATCTGGATCGAGCGCTCGGGGATGATCAGCCCGTCGCGCACCGCGCGGGTGATCATGGTGCCGTGGTCGATGCGGCTGCCGTCGTCGTCCCAGGTGTCCTGATGGGCGTCGAACTGGACGAGCGCGACCGGCCGGCCGAGCTTTTTCACCAGCGCCTTCAGCACAGGGTAGGTGAGGAAGTGGTCGCCGCCGAGCGTGACGAGATGGGCGCCGGCCGCATAGCGCTCGGCCGCCTGCGCCTCGATCGCGGCCGGCATCTGCTCGATGCGGCCGTAGTCGAGCGAGCAGTCGCCGGTGTCGACCACCGCGAGATCGCCAAAAATGTCGAAGCCGAACGGATAGGCCGGATCGCCGCACATGATGGTCGAGGCGTCGCGGATCGCGCGCGGTCCAAAACGCGTGCCCGGCCGGTTCGACACCGAAGTGTCGAGCGGCACGCCCCAGACCGCGACTTCGGCCCCCTCGGCGGACAGGGCGTAGGGGCGGCGCAGGAACGAAACGGCGCCGGCGTAGTTCGCCTCGCTCGACTCGCCGAAGCGGCGCTTGGGGTCCAGGGCGTCGTCGATCGGGCGGGGATGAAGCGGATCGGCGTTGAGGGCGGCCATCGAGGTCTCCGTCATCCCGGCCGAAGCGCAAGCGGAGAGCCGGGATCGTTCTGAAGGACGGGGCTCTGATAGCAGCGCCGCCGCCCCTTGTCCCGACCTCGAGCCGGGACAGTGAACCGAGACGGATCAAGGTCGGAACGCGAAGCGATCGAGCTCTCGCTTTCGGCCGCGTCGGTTCTGGGTTCCGGCTCAAGGCCGGAACAAGGATCTCGCGCCCCGTCCGGAAGAGGATCCGAGAACCGCGCCGCCGTCGTCCCGGCCTTGAGCCGGGACCCAGAACCGAGACGGATCAAGATCAGAACGGGGAACGATCGATCTCTCGCTTTCGGCCGCGTCGGTTCTGGGTTCCGGCTCAAGGCCGGAACAAGGATCGCGCGCCCGTCCGGAAGAGGATCCGAGAACCGCGCCGCCATCGGCAGGCACGACGCGTCCGGCCGTCCCCGGAAACGCAAAAGGCGGGCCCCTTGGGGGCCCGCCTCTCCGGCACGCAAAACCTGATCCGGCGTTTGCGTGAGTTTTAGCGCTTCGAGAACTGGAAGCTGCGGCGAGCCTTGGCGCGGCCGTACTTCTTGCGCTCGACGACGCGGCTGTCGCGGGTGAGGAACCCGCCCTTCTTGAGGACGCCGCGCAGTTCCGGCTCGAAATAGGTCAGGGCCTTCGACAGGCCGTGGCGCACCGCGCCCGCCTGACCCGAGAGGCCGCCGCCCGCGACGGTGACGATGATGTCGTACTGGCCCGCGCGGTTGGCGACGCCGAGCGGCTGCTCGAGGATCATGCGCAGCACGGGCCGCGCGAAGTAGACCTCGAGGTCACGCTTGTTGATCGTGACCTTGCCCGAACCCGGACGGATCCAGACGCGCGCGACGGCGTTCTTGCGCTTGCCGGTCGCGTAGGCGCGGCCCTGGGCGTCGACCTTCTTGACGTGTTTCGGGGCTTCCTGGGTGGTCCCGAGGGCGCCGCCGAGCTCGCCGAGCGAGGAGATGTTCTCGGCCATGTTCAGGCGCTCCGCTTGTTCTTGCGGTTGAGGGCGCCGACGTCGAGAGAGGTCGGCTGCTGGGCCTCGTGCGGATGGCTCTCGCCCGCATAGACCTTGAGGTTTCCGAGCTGCTTGCGGCCAAGGGGCCCGCGCGGGAGCATGCGCTCCACGGCCTTCTCGATCACGCGCTCCGGGAAACGGCCGTCGAGGATCTGGTGCGCCTTGCGCTCCTTGATGCCGCCCGGATAGCCGGTGTGCCAGAAGTAGGACTTGTTATCGCGCTTGCGGCCCGTGAAGTGGACCTTGGACGCGTTGACCACGATCACGTTGTCGCCGTCGTCGACATGGGGCGTGAAGGAGGCGAGATGCTTGCCGCGAAGCCGCATGGCGATGAGCGAGGCGAGACGGCCGACCACGAGGCCCGACGCGTCGATCACGACCCACTTCTTCTCCACGTCGGCGGGCTTGGTCACGAAGGACCGGGCCGGCTCAGGTCGCATAGGAGGAACCCTTGGGATGAGACAAAAGAAATGCGCGGGAACCAGTCCCGCGCGACGGAGCGGTTGATACGCCAAGCCATTTGAATTGGCAAGGCACGCCGATCGCCAATTTCACAACGAAAACAATGGCTTATAATTTTGGTATTTTATTACCCCTCTCTAGGGGCCTGAAAAGCATGCGCGACGCCGGCCGTTTCACGCCCCCGCCTGCGAGAGACGGGTCCCACATGTCGCGCCCTACCCCTTGGGCGGAATCGAATAGGTGGCGGTCACATGCGCGATGACGTCGTCGCTTCCCGCCGACGTCAGCTCCGCCTCCCCCACGGCAAGCGTCCGGCCGATCTTGAGGTAGCGGCACTCCGCGACGACATCGGCGAGCGCCGGGCGGCGCAGGAAATTGATGTTGAGGCTGGTGGTGACGGCGAGCTTCACCGGGCCGATCGCGCCGAGCAGCGCGACGTAGAGCGCGACGTCGGCGAGCGCCATCATGGCCGGGCCAGAGACCGTGCCGCCCGGCCTCAGGTGCCGCTCGCTCACCAGCAGCCGCATGCGCGCCTCGCCATAGCCGATCGTCTCGATCTCGTAGGTCGGCCCGCCCTCCTGCATCTGGGGGAATTCGCGCGCGAGAAAGGCGTTGACCTCATCGAGGGAAAGGCGCGGCGCGCGATCCTCGGCAAGGCGTGGCTTTTGCGTCATGGTCGCGTCCATATTCCCCCGTCATAGTCCCGATTCGAGAATGCCCCGTCCGGGGCGCTACAATGTCCAAGCGGCCGATGAAGCCGCATCGAGGCTTGCGCGCAACCCCGCGCGGGAATCGCCCTTCCGGAGGTCTTCATGCTCATCGCCGCGGGCCGCACGTCGCGCGTCATGCTTCTAGCAGCCTTCGCCGCAAGCGCGGCGATCTGGGCTCCCCCGGCGTTCGCCCAGCAATCCGGCGCGCCCTCCCAGACCGAGTCCTCGGCGGGCGATCTCGAACCCAAGCAGGTGCCGCTCCAGGGCAAGCAGGTCGAGGCCTTCATCGCGGCCTGGCCGGAGTTCGAGGCGCTGCGCGAGAAGCTCGCGGCGGCCAACCCGCAGGCCAAGGAGCAGGACAAGAACCCGCAGAACCAGCCCGAGAGCGACGAGGCCGAGGTCGGCGAGGCCGAGGATCCGATCGGCGCGCTCGCGGCCTATCTCGACGACGCCAAGGCCAAGCCCCAGATCGAGGAGATCCTCAAGAAGCACGGCTTCGCGACCTATTCCGACTGGGCCGACGTCGCGCAGTCCGTTCTGCTCGCCTTCGGCGCGAGCGACCCGGACGGCGGCGGCGCCGACCTCGCGGCCGAGAAGAAGAAGGTGCAGGACGAGATCAATGGCGACGCCGCGCTCTCGGAGGACGAGAAGAAGTCGGCGCTCAAGGATCTCGACGAGCAGTTCGCGGCACTCGAGAGCTTCCAGCCGCTTCCGGGCAACGTCGACGCCGTGAAGCCCTATCTCGACAAGATCAAGGATCTGTTCGGCGACGACGAGACCGACCCCGGCAGCGGCCAGAAGCCGTAAGGCGGCCGACATGCCGGTCGCCGACGCCGACATCCGCGATCTCCTCGAAGGCGTCCGCACCATCGCGGTCGTCGGGGCGAGTCCCAAGGCCGATCGCCCGAGCTACGACGTCGCGCAGTTCCTCGCGCGGAGCGGCTATCACGTGTTCCCGGTCAATCCGGCGCATGGCGGCGGCGAGATCGCGGGCCTGCCCGCTTATGCGAGCCTCGCGGACATTCCGGAGCCGATCGACATGGTGGACGTGTTCCGCGCGTCCGAACATGTCGCCGCCGTGCTCGACGAGGCGCTCGCTCTGCCGACGCCGCCAAAGGTGTTCTGGACGCAGCTCGGCGTCGTCGACGCCGAGGCGGCTGTCCGCGCCGAGGCTGCGGGGCTCGCGGTCGTCATGGACCGCTGCCCGAAGATCGAGCTCCTCGGCGACCACTGACACAAAAAACGCCGCGCCCCCAAGGGAGCGCGGCGCCGCAGGCGTCCGGCCGAAGCCGATCACCTCATTTCCGAGGCCTTCTCGGCGCGCTCGGCCATCGCCATGTCGGTTTTGGTCGTGGCGCGGTTGGCGTAGCCGGACGTCATCGCGGCCTGGGTCGACTGCGGGCTCGTGTCGGCGGGCGCCGGACGCCCCTCCTCCTCGGCCTTGGCGGCGTCGATGTCCTTCTGGGTCGTGGCGGCGTTCGAATAGCCCGCCGGACAGGGCGTGCCCGGCTTGACTGTCATGTCTTCGGCGAGCGCCGGCGAAGCGACGGCGGCGGCGAGCGCAGCCGCGGCGAGCAAGGGCGTCTTGCGAACCATGGTGGGATCCTTCCGCATGAGGTGAGCGAGAGGCCGTTGCGCCTCCCGTCTGCCCGACCAATGTAGATCGCCGGCGATCGTTCCGCGCCTATCGCCTAAATTGCAGACATGCTCACAATACATGCATTCGCCTAAATCGCCGTCGCTCATTCGGCCGGCTGAGGGGCGCCGAGCGGCGCATGGACACGGTCGCGGCGGGCGGATTGGCTCAGAAGCGCGACGTTCGCGACCGCCACCGCCAGAACCACCACCGCGCCGAACTGGTGCGCAAGGCCGAGCGACACCGGCACCACCGCCACCAGCGTCGCGATTCCGAGCGCCGCCTGGGCGACGATTAGCCCCGCGAGCCAGACGGCGCGCGTCCGCGCGCGCCCGTCGATGTCGGGCCGCATGGCCGAGATCGCATAGGCGAGCGCCGCGGCGAGGAGGAGATAGGCGCCCAGCCGGTGGTTGAGCTGCACCAGCGCGACGTTGTCGACGAAGTTCTCCCACCACGGCGTCACGGCGAAGAGCGCCTCGCGCGAGGGCGCGAGGCCGCCGTCCATCAGCGGCCAGGTGTTGAAGCTGAAGCCCGCCTTCGAACCCGCCACGAGGCCGCCGAGCAGGATCTGGCCGAACGACAGGGCGAGCACGCCCCAGGCGCCGGCGCGAAGGCCCGGACCCGCGGCCGAGGCGTCGCGGCCGAGCCGCCCGAGATAGGCGAGGAACAGCACGAGCGTCGAGAAGAACAGCAGCGCGAAGCCGAGATGCAGCGTCAGCTTCACCGGCGCGACAGCGGTCATGCCGGGCTGGAGGCCCGACGCCACCATGATCCAGCCGATCGCGCCCTGCGTGCCGAGCAGCAGCCCCATGGCGAAGAGCACGAGACCCTCCTTCAGGCTGACGCGCCGGGTGACTGCGGCGAAGAACAGGCCGAAGGCGAACACGAAGCCGATCGCGCGGCCGAGCTGCCGGTGGCCCCACTCCCACCAGTAGATGAACTGGAACTCCCCAAGCGACATGCCGGCGTTGAGCAGCCGGTACTGCGGGCTCTCGCGATACTTGGCGAATTCCTCCGCCCAGGCCGCCTCGCCGAGCGGCGGGATCGCGCCCGTGATCGGCTTCCATTCGGTGATCGAGAGACCGGAGCCGGTCAGGCGGGTCGCGCCGCCGATCACGACCATCAGCGCGACGAGCGCGAGGGTCAGGAAGAGCCAGGCGGCCACGAAACGGCGCGGACTCTCTGTACGCTGTGCCAAAGGGCGCTCCTTCAAGCGGCGAAGGGTCGGGGCCTGCGCCTTGCAGGCGCGCCGCCGGCTGCTTTAAGTCGCTGTGTTGGCGCGCACAAGGCGGCGTCTCGACACGATGCCCGGAGCCGGCGATGCCCCCGCGTGCGAAGAAGTTGATCGGCGGGGTCGTCCTGGTGGTCGGCGTTTCGGTCTATGCGCTCATCGTCATGATGATCGGGCAGATCAAGCTCGCGCAGTCGGGCGCGGGCGCGCAGCTCGCCTTCTTCGCCTTTTTCGGCCTGATCTGGATCGTGCCCGCCGCGTTTTTGATCCGCTGGATGGAGCGGGTCGACCCGAAACGATGACGGGCTAGCGGCCCAGAACGCGCTTGGCCGCCGCCATCAGCGCGAAGGGCGCGCCCGACAGATAGGCGTCGACCGCGGCGCGGGTCTGGAAATGGCCGTTGAGCGAGACGCGCGGCAGCGCCGTCGGCGTCTGCGCATGCGCTTGCGTCAGGTGGCCCGGCCGCGTCGTGACGGCGCTGGCGAAGCCGAGCTCGGCCGCGAGCGCATATTCACGGTCGCCGGCGGCCGCGAGGTCTCCGACCGGATAGGCGAAATGCGCCGGCGCGGCGCCGAGCCGCTCGGCGATCGCCTGCCAGCTTCCCGCCATCTCGGCGCGGGCGGTCTCGGGCGGATGCGTCGCGAGCATCGGGTGCGAGACCGTGTGCGCGCCGATCTCGACGAGCGGGTCGGCGCCGACCTCGGCGAGCTCGTCCCAGCGCATGCAGAGATCGCGCGCGAAAGCCGAGGCGTCGACGCCCCCGGCCTCGGCGATCTTGAGCGTCTCGGCCCGCAGCCGCTCCTCCGGCCCCTGCCGAAGCGCTCGCAGGATGGTCTTGAACGCGTTCGCCTTTTCATCGACGGTCCGGCACGACACAGATTTCCGCCCGTCCCCGAGGTCGACCTCGACGCGATCGGCCCGCGCGAGGCCCGCCTCGAGCTCGAGCCACCACAGCCGCGCGTGGCCGTCGGCGAAGTCCGAGGCGATGTAGAGCGTGGCCGGCGCGCCGTGCCGGCGCAGGATCGGCAAGGCGTGATCCCGAACGTCCCGATAGCCGTCGTCGAAGGTCAGATGCAGGAAGGGGCGCGGCGAGACGCCCGCCCTCACCCGGCTCAGCGCCTCGTCGAGGGTCACGAAGTCGAAGCCTGCGTTTCGGGCGCGGGTCAGCGCCAGGTCGAGAAACGTCGGCTCGATCTCGAGATGTCGGTTGGGCGCGAAGGCCCCGCCCGAGAACGGGCGCACATGGTGCAGCGTCAGGATCACGCCCAGCCCACGGGCATGCTTGGCGAGCGCTTTGTTCGCGCCGAAGTGATCGAGCGCAGAAAACGCGATCCGGAACAAACTCGTGCGCGCGTCTGGCATTACCTCAGCACCTCGGCAGGCGTCTTCGCACGAGAACTTCGCTCGACAAGGTAAACGAAACTTCTCCAAACCGGCCTGAAACTGACGGTTGTCGTCGCTTCATTAAAACTTTGCTCGACTTTTACTCGTATGGCTTCATCGATTGTAGAACTTTGAGGGCTAAGACCGTCGTTCGAGACAACTGCCTCGAGCGCGAAAGCCACAGATGACGCCCGCCCGCTTCGGCAAGATCGCACGCTTCAACCGCGACGCCCGCGGCGTCACGATGGTGGAGTTCGGGCTGATCGCGCCGGTGCTCACCCTGATGATCATGGGCATCGTCGAGCTCGGGCTGATGATGGCGGGCCAGGCGGTGCTCGACAACGCCACGTTCGTCGCCTCGCGCATCGGCAAGACCGGCTACGAGACCAAGGACAAGAAGCAGGACAAGCAGATCGCCGAGGCGATCCAGAAGGCTGCGTCCTCCTACCTCGATCCCAACAAGATCATCGTCACGAGCACGGCCTATTCGGACTACGACTCGATGAAGCCCGAGCCGTTCACCGACACCAACAAGAACGGCGTCCGCGACGCCGGCGAGCCGTTCGTCGACGTCAACGGCAACGGCTCCTACGACACCAATGTCGGCTCGAGCGGCTACGGCGCCTCGGGCCAGGTCGTCCTCTACACCGCGACCTACAACTGGACGCTCTTCACCCCGATGATCGGTCGGCTGATCGGCAAGAACAACGTGGTGCCGCTTCAGGCCCGCGTCGTCGTCAAGAACGAGCCCTTCTGATGGCGCCCCTCGCCCTCCTCCGCGCCAAGCTCGCGCGTTTCCGCCGGTCCGAGACGGGCCTCGCCGCGCTCGAGACGGCGCTGTTCGCGCCCGTGCTCGGCCTGCTCCTGCTCGGCGGCTACGACGTCGCCCGCTTCGTGAGCATCCGCTCGAACGTCGACAAGGTCGGCTTTTCGGTCGCGGACGTGACCTCCCAGTATCGCGAGCTCACCAGCGCCGCCATGCGGCAGGTCTTCATGGTCACCGGCTCGAGCATGCCGAACTACACCTCCGGCACGAACGGCGTCACGATCCTCACCTCGGTCTATCTCGACAACAAGACGCCCAAGGTGAAGTGGCAGTGCTACTCGACCACCGGCACCGCCTGGACCAGCAAGATCGGCGTCGAGGGCAACACCGCCGCCGTGAACACGGCGCTGCTCGCCGACGCCAACGACAACCTGATGGTGTCGGAAGTCTACTACCGCTTCACGCCGGTTCTTTCGACGTTCTTCAAGAACGGCTTCATGATCTACACCTCTTCGATCTATCGCCCGCGTCTGGGCACGTTGACGACGAAGCCATGCTGACGATCACGCGCACCATCAGGCGGATCGTCCGCCTCGCTCGCCCGGCCGCCCGTTCCGAAGAGGGCGCGGTCGCCCCGCTCATGGGCCTCATGCTTCTCATGCTGATCGGATGCACCGGCATCGCGATCGACACCGGCCGCTCCATGGTGGTGAAAGCCCGCCTCGTCAGCGCGCTCGACGCCGCAGGGCTTGCGGTCGGCGCGCGCACGACGACGGTCGACTACACCGCCGACGCGCGGAAGTTCGTCGACGCGAACTTCAAGGCCAACTACGCGGCCGCGACCGTCAACACCGTGACCGCGACTCTAAGCGCTGACAAGTCGACGATCACGCTCGCAGCCAGCGCGACAATGCCGACGATCTTCATGAAGCTTTTCGGTTCCAACGAAGTGACCGTGAAAGCTTCAACCGAGATCACCCGCGCCTCGACAGGCCTCGAACTCGTGCTGGTGCTCGACAACACCGGCTCGATGGGCCAGAGCGGCAGCATGCCGTCGCTGAAGTCCGGCGCGAGTTCGCTGGTCGAGGGCCTGTTCACCAACAGCCCGACCGACGTCTTCATCGGCCTCGTGCCGTTCTCCCAGGCGGTCAGCATCGGGCCGAGCCTGACGACGGGCGCGGCCCTCAGCCTCCCGGCGACCTACGTCCAGGCCACCTCGCTCGTGAAGACGGGCTACACGACCTATTACACCGGCTGCCTCGAGGAGCGCACCGGCGGCCTCGACGTCACCGATGATCCGCCTGTGCTCCTTAACGCCAACAGCCTGTTCAAGGCCTATTACAGCCCGGACACCGCGACCAAGAAGGAAGTGAAGGCGAAGGATTCCGAGGCCCAGGTCAACGACTGGATCACGCCCACCTGGCTCGGCAACAACTACAACGTCTTCTACACGGGCTACGGCGTCGACGAGCAGCAGGGCCCGGCGGCCTACTGCCCGCAGGCGATGACGCCGATGACGAACAACAAGACCAAGCTTCTCACCGCCATCAACGCCATGACGGCCCAGGGCTCGACCTTCATCAACATCGGCGCGGTGTGGGGCTGGCGCATGCTGTCGCCGAACTGGCGCGGCTTCTGGGGCGGCGACATGCTGGCCAACAAGCAGCCGCTCGCCTACGGCACGAAGAACATGAGCAAGGTCGCGGTCATCATGACCGACGGCGAGAACAGCTTCACGCCGAAATACTACAGCGCCTACGGTTATCTGAGCGAGGGAAGGCTGGGCGAAACCAAGCGCTCGTTGGCCGAGAGCGAGCTCGACGACCGGCTCAAGAAGGTCTGCAACAGCATGAAGGCGAACGACATCACCGTGATGACCATCGCCTACGACAATCCGGACGCCTCGACCAAGTCGATGCTGCAGGCCTGCGCGACCAACACCAGCTACTATTTCGACGCCGGCAGCTCGAGCGAGCTGATCAAGTCCTTCGACCTGATCCGCGGCGCGCTGTCGAAGCTCCGGGTCAGCAAATGACGGGCGCGATGCTGTCGCAGGCGCAGGACCGCTCGATGCGGACGGCGACGTCCGCATCCGCGGCGCGCCAGAGCCTCGGCGGCGCTCAGCGAACCGAAGCTCCGGCCGGCAAAGCCGCCTCGGCGTCGGTCGCGACCGGCGGCGACGGCGCGCGCGCTTTCACCAGCGTCGAGATCCACCGCGACGTCGCCTCGGCTGCGGCCGACTGGTCGCGCCTGCTCGGGGACGCCCTCGCGGGACCCTATCAGAACCCGGACTTCATGGCCGCCTGGGCGCGCCACGCCGGCGCGGCGGAAGGCGCCTCGCCCCTGATCGCGATCGCCCGCGACGAGCGCGGCGAGCCCGTCGCTTTGCTGCCGCTGTGCGTCCGGCGCCGTTTCGGCGTGGCCACCGCGCGCTTCATCGGCGGCAGCCACGTCAACTACAATCTGGCGGTGATCCGCCGCGACCGGCTCGACGCCTTCGCGGGCGGCGAGGCCGAGCGGCTGCTCGTCGAGACGGCGCGCGAGGCCGGCGTCGACGCCTATCACCTCGTCAACCAGCCGCGGCTGTGGATGGGAACCCCCAATCCGCTCGCCTCGCTGCCGAGCCAGCCCTCCGCTGACGACGCCTATTGCGGGCCGCTGGCGCCCAGCCTCGAGGAGCATCTGCGCCTCTATGTTTCGGCGAAGTCCCGCTCCAACCAGCGCCGCAAGATGCGCCGGTTCGAAGAGCGCGGAGCGCCGAAGCTCTACCGCGCCGAGACCCCTGAGCAGCGCCGTCGCCTGCTCGACGCCTATTTCCGGCAGAAGGCGGAGCAGTTCGCCGCGCGCGGCGTCGACAACGTGTTCGAGCGCCCCGGCGTCTACGAGTTCCTGGCGCAGGCCGCCGGTCTCACGGGCGAAGCGGCGACCATCGACCTCTACGGCTTCGACATGGACGACGAGGTCGTGGCCGTGCATGGCGGCGTCGCCGACGGCTCGCGCTATTGCGGCATGTTCATCTCGATCACCAGCAGCGAGCACGCCAAATACAGCCCCGGCGAGATGCTGATGAACTTCGTCGTCGAGGAGCAGATCCGCCGCGGCCTGTCGAGCTTCGACCTCGGCGTCGGGGCCGCGACCTACAAGAAGATGTACTGCCCCGATCCGGAGCCGCTGTTCGATTCGATCTTCGGCGTGACCGCTAAGGGCCGGGCGGTCGCAGGCGCCGCCGCAGCCGCCGCGGCGCTCAAAGCCAGGATCAAGGCGACGCCCTGGGCTTACGGCCTCATCGGCAAGCTCCGAAAGGCCCGCGCGGGCCACAGGCCCGAAGTCGCCGGCCCGGCAGCCGACTAAGGATCCGTCTTACGACCGGTTTTCCAAGACCGGTCAGGCCGCGAGCCAGCGGCCCCGCGGGCGGTCGTCGTCGTTGGGCACCAGAAGCACCACGACGTCGTCGATGCCCGTCCGCTTGAGGCGCTCATGCGCCTCGACGGTCGTGGCGTCCGCCGCGCTCTTGTCCGACAGCAGCACGGCGGCGCCGCAGAACGGCGCGAAGGCGTCCGCGCCGCCGAGACCGCCGGGCGCCGCCACCATGACGAAGTCGTAGGTGAGGGCGAGCGCGTCGAGCACGATGTTGAGCCGCGCGGTCGCGTGGGCGTCGAGGCGCGTGAAGGCGTCCGAGCCCTGCGGCACGAGATGGACGCGCGATCCGTCGGTGCGGTGGATCGCCTGCGCGAAGGTCGCGTCGCCGAGCAGCAGGTCGGACAATCCCGGCGAACCGTCGGACTCCGAACCGCCCGAGGCGTCGATCAGCACCACGCGCCTGCCCTGCTCCGACACGGTCGAGGCGATCCGCGAGGCGACGCCGAAGACGTCGAGGCCCGGCCGCGCGCCTGCCGAAAGGATTCTGAGCGCGCCGTTGTCGGCAGGCGCCGAGGCGAGCTGGCGCGCAAGCGCCGCGACGAGGCTGGCGTCCGCGACCTCGATCGCCGCGGCCTCCGCCATCGCCGGCTGCGGCGCGACGGGCTGGGGCTTCGAAGGCTGAGATTTGACGGGCTGGGGCTTGACCGGCTGCGGTCTGGCGGCCTGGGGCTTCGCGGTCTCGGAGACGACAGGCGCGGGTTCGGCGGCAGGCGTCTGCGCGACCGCGGGCGATTCGTGCGCCGGCTCCCTTGCGGGGCGCGGCGCCGACATCGCGGTCAGGTCGGGCTGTCGCGCCGTGGTCGGCGCGGGCTTGGCCGCGGGCTTTTCGGCGGCGGGCTTGGAGATCGGCCCGCGCAACCGCCCGAACGCCGTCGTCGTCTCGCCGACGGCCGGCGGCGGCGTGGCGTCGCCGCTTTCGGGACGGCGAACCGGCGTCGAGAACAGCTCGGCGGCGGCGGCCGCGAACAGCGCCAGCACGAAGGCGCCGATCGTCGCGAGAAGGACGGTCGGGCCCTTCTTCGGGAAATAGGGCTCGGCCGCCGCAGCGCCGCGCGAGATCACGCGGGCGTCGGCGAGGAGGCCTTCGGGGTTCTCGCGCGCGCTCGTTTCGCGATAGCGGTTCAGCATCTGCTCGAGCAGCTCGCGCTGCGAGCGGGCGTCGCGCTCCATCGCGCGCAGCTGGACGTCCTGATTGTTGGCGCTCGCGGCGTCGCCCTTCATGCTTTCGAGCTGCTTCGTCAGCGCCGCGACCCGCGCGCCGGCGGTCTTGGCGTCGTTCTCGAAGGCGCGGGCGAGCTTCTCGGCTTCGGAACGGATCTGGCCGTCGAGGCCGTTCAGCTGCGCCGACAGCTCGCGCATGCGCGGATGCTGCGGCAGCAGCGTGCGGCCCTCGCTCGCGATCTGGGCGGCGAGTCGCGAGCGTTCCTGCGCAAGCGAGCGGATGAGCTCGGAATTGGCGATGTCGAGCGCCTCGGCCGGGCGGCCCTGCCGAAGCGTCGCGCGGATGTTGTCGGCCTTGGCCTGCGCGTCGTTCTGCTGGGAGCGGCTCGCCGAAAGCTGAACGGTCGTGTCGCCGAGCTGCTGAGCCGCGACGGTGGTGTTGTTGGTGCCGACCAGGAGGCCCGCCTTGGCGCGGAACTGCTCGACGCGCTCCTCGGCCTCGCCGACCTTGGCGCGCAGCGTCTCGATCTCGTCGGCGAGATACTGGCTCGTCTGCCGGTTCGTGGCGCGCTTGGCGTCGCGCTGGATGTCGAGATAGGCGTCCGCGAAACCGTTGACGACCCGCGCCGCGACGTCCGGGTTCTTGGCGGTGAACTCGACCCCGACCACGCGCGAGCCCGTGACCGGGTAGACGGTGAGATCCTGGACGACGTTGTCCACGACCTTCTCGTTGAAGGGCTGCGCGCTTTCGGCGCCGCCGAGGCCGAGCGCGCGCATCAGCCCGCCCACAAGGCCCGGACGGTCGGCGGCGAATTCGGGATTGGCCGCGAGGTCGAGCGACTTGACCACCTGGCGCGCGAGGTCGCGCGACTGCATCAGCTGGACCTGGCTCGCCACCGCCTGTTCGTCGGGAAGCGACTCGCGGTCGGTCGCCGAGCGCGGCGCGGCGATTTCGCGGTTCTCGATGAGAATCAGCGCGTTCGAACGGTAGTAGGGCGAGGAGAGCTGGACGAACGCCACCGCAGCGGCCGCGGCGAGCAGCGTCGGGAGGATGATCGCCATCCGCCGCCGCCAGATGCCGCGCCCAAGCGCGCGCAGGTCGACCTCGCCCCCGTCGGAGCGTTCGCCAATCCTGCCTTCAACGCTTGTTTCGGCCATGCCGAGCACCTCGAAGTCCGCGCGCTCGCGGGTTTCGTCAACGCTCACTTCACCATGTCATGGTTGCCGCACGGTTAATCGTCTTGAGGCTCGAAGTCGGCGCGGCAACCGATCGTTAACCCTGTTGGCGTAACGAACAATAAACCTTGTCGCCATTCGGGGGTCATCTTCATGCGGCCGCGCAGCGTCACCATCGGGCTGATCCTCGCCGCCGGTCTGGGCGGCTGCGCCGCGCCGAAGGCCGTGCCCCCGCCGCTCGCGGCGGAGTTCAACGAGCCCTACATGCTCGCCTCCGGCGATCGCCTGCGGGTCAACGTCTTCGGCCAGCAGAACCTCTCGAACACCTATGCGATCGAACCGGACGGCGCGATCGCGATGCCGCTGGTCGGGCGCATGAAGGTCGACGGCAAGACCTCCGACCAGGTCCGCGCAGGCATCGAGGCCAAGCTCAAGGCCGGCTTCCTGCGCGACCCCAACGTCTCGGTCGAGATCGAGTCCTACCGGCCGTTTTTCATTCTCGGCGAGGTCACGCAGGCCGGGCAGTATCCGTATGTCGCCGGCATGACCGCCCAGAGCGCCGTCGCGATCGCCAACGGCTTCAGCCCGCGCGCCGAGAAGGACCGGGTCGAGCTGACCCGCCGCAACGGCGACCGCGTGTTCAAGGCCGAGGTGCCCCTCACCTACCCGATCCGGCCGGGCGACACGATCACGGTTCAGGAGCGCTGGTTCTGAGCAGCGTCTCTTCCTGACACGGAAAACGTGTCGCATCCCGCCGACCGCCGCCTTTGAAGACGTGGGCTTAAGGCTTTGAGCGCTACCCTGAGGGCAGAACCTCGCTGGCCGCAGCCCTCAGGCATGCGTCCGGCCGCGCGCGAAGCCGACATGTCCCACCCGACCGCGACAGAGCAGACCAGCCCGACCGACGACGCCCTGCGTATCGTCCATGTCGTGCGGTCGCCCGTCGGCGGCATCTTCCGGCACATCGCCGACCTCGCCACCGCGCAGGCGGCCGCCGGCCACAGCGTCGGCCTCGTCTGCGACAGCCTGACGGGCGGAGCCTTCGAAGACGAACGCATCGCGCGGCTCGGCGCGTCACTCGCGCTCGGCGTCGTGCGGCTCCCGATCGCGCGCGACGTCGCGCCGTCGGATCTCGCCGCTCGCCAAGGTCCGCCGGGCGCTCGGGCCGCTCGGGCCCATGTCGTCCACGCCCATGGCGCGAAGGGCGGCGTGTTCGGCCGCGTCGTCGGCGCCTGGCTCGGGCGCAGCCAGCCCTTGGCGCGCTTTTACGCCCCCCATGGCGGCAGCCTCCATTACGACCGCAAGTCGCGCGAGGGGCGGCTCTACTTCACCGTCGAGCGGGCGCTCGAACGGGTCACCGATTCGCTTATCCATGTGAGCGGCTACGAGGCGCGGGTCTACGAAGAGAAGGTCGGACGCCCCGCCTGCGGCGCGGTGGTGGTGCGCAACGGGCTGACCGCGGAAGAGTTCGAGCCGGTCCAGCCCCGCCCCGACGCCGCCGATTTTCTCTATCTCGGGATGCTGCGCGACCTCAAAGGCGTCGACGTCTTCCTCGAAGCCATGAAGCGGCTCCATGACGGCGGGACGCCGGCCACCGCGGTCGTCGTCGGCGACGGGCCGGACGAGGCGCGCTACCGCGCTTTCGCGGCCGAGGCGGAGATCGCCGATCACGTCCGCTTCGTGCCGCCGACGCCGGCCCGCGACGCCTTTCCGCTTGGCCGGGCCATCGTCGTGCCGTCGCGCGCGGAATCGATGCCCTACGTCGTTCTCGAGGCCGTCGCGGCGGGCGTCCCGATGGTCGCGACCAATGTCGGCGGCATCCCGGAGATCTTCGGACCCCATTCCGACGAGCTCGTTCCGGCCGCCGACCCTGCGGCGCTTGCGGCCGCAATGGCGCGGCTGCGCGCCGATCCGGACGCCGCCCGCAACGCCGCCGAGGCCCGCCGCGCCCATGTCGGCGGCGAGTTTTCGCTCGATGAGATGTCGTCGCGGATCGAGACTGTTTACCGCGGCATCGAAAACCGACGCAAGGCGTTCTGAGTCCCGCTCGTAAGCATATTTTCGGCTTTCCGGCGCATGCTTTCCCGATCGTACGGGGAAAGCCCGGAGACGCGACCGACATGAGCATGGCCCAGTTCGACATGAGGAACCTCCGGCGGAAGCCGCGACGCCCCGTCAGGCGAGCCTCAACGCCCAGGCCCGCGAGATCGCGGAGCAGTTCAGCGCGGCGTCGATCTCGCAGGTGCTGCTGGTCGGAGGCGTGCGCCTGCTCGACGCCGCGATCGTGATCGGCGCCGGCCTCGGCGCGCACGAATACGCCTTCCCCGGCTCGCCCGCGATCGCCTGGCCCTATCTCGCCGCGATGACGGCGAGCGTCGTGCTCCTCGCGATCTTCGCGCAGGCCGCCGACGCCTATCACGTCGTCGCCTTCCGCTCGCTCGGCGGCCAGGTCGGGCGTCTGCTCGGCGCCTGGACGCTGGTGTTCGCCGGTTTTGCGGTGATCGGCGCGTTCTTCGACTTCGGCGGCATGGTGGCGCGGAACTGGCTCGGCTTCTGGTTCGTGTTCGGCGCCGGCGGCTTCATCTTCTCGCGCGCCTGCCTCGTCGTGATGGTGCAGCGCTGGGCCCGCGACGGCAGGCTCGGCCGAAAGGCGGTCATCGTGGGCGGCGGCGAGCCGGCCGCCGACCTCATCCGCGCGCTCGAATCGACGCCCGGCAACGACGTCAACATCTGCGGCGTGTTCGACGACCGCTCCAACGACCGCTCGCCCGCGATCGTCGCCGGCTATCCGAAGCTCGGCAACATCGCCGAGCTCGTGGAGTTCGGGCGCCTGGCCAAGATCGACCTGCTGATCGTCACGATCCCCGTCTCGGCCAAGGGCCGCGTCGCCGAGATCCTGAAGACGCTCTGGGTGCTGCCGGTCGACATTCGCCTGTCCGCCCACACCGACAAGCTGCGCTTCCGTCCCCGCGCCTATTCCTATCTCGGCGCGATCCCGATGGTGGAGCTCGCCGAAAAGCCGATCCAGAACTGGGACTTCGTGGCCAAACGCGCGTTCGACCTGATCGTCGGGACGCTCGCGCTGATCTTCCTCGCGCCGCTGATGATCGGCGCCGCGATCGCGATCAAGCTCGACACCAAGGGCCCGGTTCTTCCGCCAAAGCGCTACGGCTTCAACAACGAGGTCATCTCGATCTTCAAGTTCCGCTCGATGAAGCACGAGATGGCCGACCCCGACGCCAAGGTCGTGGTCACCAAGGGCGACCCGCGCGTGACCCGCGTCGGCCGCTTCATCCGCAAGACCTCGATCGACGAGCTGCCGCAGCTGTTCAACGTGCTGAAGGGCGAGCTGTCTCTGGTCGGCCCGCGTCCGCACGCGGTCAACGCCCACACCTCGCAGCGGCTCTGGAACGACGTCGTCGACGGCTATTTCGCCCGCCACAAGGTCAAGCCCGGCGTCACCGGCTGGGCGCAGATCAACGGCTGGCGCGGCGAGATCGACGACAACGAGAAGCTCAGGAAGCGCGTCGACCACGACCTCTACTACATCGAGAACTGGTCGATCCTGTTCGACGCGGTCATCCTCGCCAAGACGCCCTTCGCGCTGACGAAGAGCGAGAACGCCTACTGAGATGAGCGTCGTCGGGACCTACGAGCGGGGCGCGCCTCGCCCGCTGACGGTCTCGCGCGAGGCGCTCCGCGAGGGCGTCGTCTGGATCGCCGTCGTCTCGAGCTTCTTCGTGATGTTCGAGCCGGCGGCCTACGATCTCCTGATCGTCGGCGCGCCTGCTGTTCGCCTTCACGGGCCTTCGGCTGCCGCGCGTCCTGCTGCCCTTCCTGCTGCTCGTGATCCTCTACCAGCTCGGCGCCGTGGTCGCGCTGACCAAGATCTACGACCAGCCGAAGACCATCATGTGGACGATCGTCGGCGTGTTTCTCGCCGCGACCGGCGTGTTCTTCGCGCTGTTCGTCGTCGACCGCACCGAGGAACGCGCCAGGCTCATCTCCAACGCCTGGGTGGTCGCCGCCTCGATCAGCGGCGCGCTCGCCATCATCGGCTACTTCCGCCTCGCGCCGTTCTCCGAGAGCCTGCTGCTCTACGGCCGAGCCAAGGGCGCGTTCAAGGACCCGAACGTCTACGCGCCGCACCTCATCTTCCGCGCTGATCCTGATCCAACGCCTCTATTTCGCCGATCTGAAGCGCTCGCTCCTGACGCTTGTTCCCCTTGGCCTCGTGGTCGCGGGCGTGCTGCTGTCGTTCTCGCGCGGCTCCTGGGGCCATCTCGTCGCCTCGACCGCCATAATGACGGCGCTGACGCTGCTCGCCGCCCCCTCGCCCGGCCGGCGCGCGCGCATCCTCGTCACCTGCGTCGTCGCGGTCGCGGCGGCCGCGCTTTTCATCGTCGCGCTGCTACAGATCCCGTCGGTCGAGCAGCTGTTCCTCGAGCGCGCCGTGCTCGAGAAGAGCTACGACACCGGCTATGGCGGCCGCTTCACCAACCACACCATCGGCTGGCGCGTGGTGCTGGATCAGCCCTTCGGCATCGGCATCTTCCAGTTCTCGAAGCTCGTCGGCATCGACGTCCACAACACCTATCTGAACGGCTTCCTGTCCTATGGCTGGCTCGGCGGCGTCTCGTTGCTCGCCTTGACGGGCCTCACCGCCTTCTTCGGACTGCGCTACGTGCTGACGCCGACGCCGTGGCGGTCGGTCTTCATCTGCGCGTTTTCAACCTGGGCGGTACTGATGATGGAGGCCGCGGTCATCGACGTCGACCACTGGCGCCACCAGTGGGCCCTGCTCGGCATGACATGGGGCTTCGTCGCGGCCAACCTCGCCTGGGAACGCCGGCAAAGCATTCAGAGAAATCACTAAAGGTAACTAGAAACCATTATTTGATCGGAAGATCACAATCACAAGAACTCGCGTCGTCGAAACTTCGTTTGACCTTACGCCATACGAGAGTACGCTCCCGACCGTCTTAGATCGTCCGGCGGGACGCTGGGCGCACGGTGGGGGTGAGCATGGCTTTGCATCATCGGTTGGCGTGCGTCGCGGCGGCTGTCGTCGCGGCGCTTTCGGTCTCCGCGCCGCAGGCGCGCGCGGCGTTCAGCGAATTCTCAAGTCTCGGCAAGGACAAGGTGCTGAGCGACGTAGCCTGCATCGCGGCGCCCAAGGGCGCGGTCTGCACGGCGCAGAGCATCGACTCCAAGCTCGCGGTCAACAAGTACAACGGCTCGAAATGGAGCGGCTGGGATCTCATCGGCGCGGGCGTCGTCTCCAAGCCCAGCTGCGCCCAGGCGACGAGCAAGCTCGTGGTGTGCGCGGCGCGCCATGAAAGCGGCGGCGTGATGGTCGTCACGTACAACGGCAAGTGGAGCAAGCCCGAGATCGTGAAGGGCGACACGAGCTCGGCCCCGAGCTGCGCCGGCGTCGGCGAGGACAGCGCGGTCTGCGTCACGCGCGGCGTCGACGGCTCCCTCTACTGGCTGAAGTCCGACGGCGACAAGACCAGCGGCCTCACCAAGCTCAACGGCGCCACCACGGTCCCGCCGCGCTGCTCGCCCGACAATCGCTTCACCGCGACCCGCATGGCGATCTGCATGTACGGCAACACCGACGGGCACATCTACGCCCGCCGCTTCGACGGCAAGGGGGCGACCGGCGCGCTCGACCTCGCAGGCCTCACCTACACCGAGGTCAACTGCACCGAGCTCGGCAAGGGCACCGGCGGCCGCGTGACCTGCGTCACCAAGAACCAGTTCTCGAACCTCTACCTGACCTCGTTCGCGGGCGGCCCCTTCCAGACCACCGGCTGGTCGGCCTACGCCTATATCGGCGGCTCGGTGGCGGGAGCCTCGAGCTGCGGCGCGATCGCGTTCAACCAGATCGGCTGCGCGCTCGTCGGCACGGACTCGCAGCTGTTCGTCTACCAGGTCGTGAACGGCACCTTCTCGGGCTTCACGGCGATGGGCGGGACGTTCGTCGGCACGCCGAGCTGCTTCGCGCTGGAGATCGGCAAGGTGATGTGCGCGGCGGTCGGCACCGACGGCGTCGCGCGCAGCACCGTCGGTCCGTAATCCGACCAGGCTCCGGGCGGGCGGCTCTCAGCGGGCCGTCCGCCCGGCCGCCCTGCGCGCGAGCAGAAGGCTCGGCAGCGCGACCGCGCCATAGGCCCCGAGGCCGACGACGCCGATGAGCGCCGCAGGGGCGATGTCCGGAAACGCCGGGATCAGTCCCTTCAGCTCCGCGGCCGGCGCGAGCGACCAGCGGATCGCCGCGATCGAGGCGACGGTCGCAAGGCCATAGCCGAGAAGATTGATCACGAAGCGCCGGTCCGGCTCGAACCCGCCGCGCCCGCGCAGCAGCCAGCTCAGCAGCGCGACGTTCACGCAGGCGCCGATCGCGGTCGCGAAGGCGAGGCCGGCGCTGGCGTAGGTTCCGACGAGCGCGAGCTTCAGCGCGATGTTGACGAGCGTCGCGAGCGCCAGCGCCTTGACGGGGGTCGCCGTATCGCCGGCGGCGTAGAAGGCCGGCGTCACGCATCTCAGCGCCACGATCGCCGGAAGTCCCACCGCATAGGCCTGGAGCGCCGCGGCCGAGCCCGCGACCGCCGCCGCGTCAAAGGCGCCGCGCCCGAAGAGCGCCGCCACGATCGGCTCCGGGGCCGCGGCGAACAGCGCGACGAAGGGCAGCGTCATCAGCATCGCGCCCTCGAGCGCGCGATTGAGCCGGTCGCGGGCACCGGCCTTGTCGTCGGCCGCGAGCCGCCGCGACAGCTCCGGCAGCAGCACTGTGCCGACCGCGATGCCGACGACCGCAAGCGGCAGCTGGTAGAGCCGGTCGGCGTAATAGAGGTAGGAGACCGAGCCCGTCGGCAGCAGCGAGGCCAGGATCGTGTCGGCGAACATCGCGATCTGGACGCCGGCCGACCCCAGAACCGCAGGCCCGAACCCCTTGAGGAAACTGCGGACATTGGCGGTGATGCGGGGAAGTTTCAGGCTCAGGCGCTTGCCCGCTTTGAGCAGGTCGCTCCAGACGAGCGCGAGCTGGGCGAAGCCCGAGACCAGAACGCCCCAGGCGAGCGCATGCGCGACGGTCGGGAACCAGGAGGCGCAGAGCAGCGCGCCGATCATGCAGACGTTGAGCAGGATCGAGGCCGAGGCGGCGGCGGCGAAGCGGTCATGCGCGTTGAGCACGCCCGCCACCAGCGTCATGGCCGAGATCAGCAGCAGGTAGGGGAAGGTGATGCGGGTCAGCGTCGCGGTGAGAGAGAGCTGCGCCGGATCGTCCGAGAAGCCGGGCGCGAGCGCCGAGACCACGTAAGGCGTGAACGCCATCGCGAGGATGAGCAGCACGAACTGCGCGGTGAGCGTGATGGCGAGCACGTCCTCGGCGAACTCTTTCGCGGCCGCCTCGCCTTCCTTGGTCAGCGCGCGGGCGTAGCCCGGCACGAAGGCGGCGTTGAACGCGCCTTCGGCGAAGATCGCCCGGAAATGGTTCGGCAGGCGGAACGCCACCATGAAGGCGTCGGCGAGCGGCCCTGCGCCGAGCAGCGCCGCCATCATGACGTCGCGCACGAAGCCGAAGGCGCGGCTGACGAGCGTCAGTCCGCCGACCGAAGCCGCCTTACGCCACATGAGCGAAGGCCGTGAGACGTGAACCGGTTCGCATCGCGCCGCCCGTGAGGCGAATCCGTCGGATCCGCGCGGGCCGGAGCTTATCCGCGCGGGCGGCGGGGCTCAAAGCACCAGCGTCCCGGATCGGTCGGCGACGCCGATCACCGCCTCCATGCCGGAATTGAACTTCAGGAAATCGGCCTCGACGCCGTCGCTGAAGATCACGCCGTAGTCCGGCATCTGCGACACGATCTTCAGCGGCGCGCCGCGCTCGACGCGGCCGAACACGATCGAGGCCTCGCTGGCGCGGCTCGGGAACGGCTCGCGCACCGTGAAATAGAGGTGGTCGGCGTCCCACGGAAAGCCGTTCTCGCGCAGCGCCCCGACCGCCTTCTTGCGCCCGCCCGCGATTCCCGTCGCGCCGGCGATCAGGCTGCGGAACCAGCCGGTGGAGCCCAGGCCGGTCGAGACGATGACGCCGCTCGACGACTGGTTCTCGCTCTCCTCGCCGACCTCGATCCGGTAGCGCGCCGAGACGTGGCTCGCCGGGCCGATGAAGAGGTCGTTGACGGCGTGCAGCTCCTGCCCGTCGGTCAGCCGCGCGCGCGCCATGGTGACGGTGCGGAACGGCCGCCGATCGGCGAGCGCCTCGGCCGTTATGGCGTCGAGGTCCTCCGGGCCGAATGGCAGCAGCACGCCTTCCCAGCGGCCGGGATCGGGATTGACCCCGACGAGCGGCTGGCGGTCGAGATATTTGAGCGTGTTGGCCACCAGCCCGTCCTGTCCGAGCGCCACCACCAGCGCGTCCGGCGGAAACAGGAAATTGGGCAGGAACTCGCGGTCGATGCGCTGCACGCGGCCGAAGCGCGCAAGCGACTGCTCGGCGATCGTCACGGCTTCGCGATAGCGGTCGTGCTCGGCGAGATAGTCGGAGAAGTCGGCGCCGAGATGCTCGACGTAGAATTTGGCCTGCTCGACCGTGTTAAAGCGCGCGACGAGATCGTCGAGCCGCGTCGCGCGGGTGACGAGGACGATGCGCTCGCGCGCGCCGCTCATCGCGTCGGCTTCGCCTTCTCGGGCGTGCGCCGCGCCAGCTCCTGCAGGAGGTCGGGCGAGATGTTGAGCTCGCCGATCCGCTCGGCGTTCTCGGCGAGCCCTTGGAAGGCGGCGGCGATCAGCGCGTTCGGGTCGGCCTGGCCGACGGTCAGCGCCTGAAGCACGCGCGGGTCGACGCCCGCGACCGACTTCATCAGCTCCGCCATCGCGAAGGCCTTGGCCTGCGCTTCGGTGCGGGCGTTCTCGGCGCGCAGCGACGTCAGCGCCTTGTTTCGCTCTTCGAGCGCGATGCTGCCGCCCATCGCCTGGTCGTCGATCTGCTGGCGCTTTTCGAGCACCACGCGCTCGGTCGCGAGCTCGTTCTCGCGGACCGCCCGCTCCTGCTCGATCGCGGAGTTGCGGCGGGCGTAGGTGGCGTCGTCGGCCTCCTTCAGGAGCTCCTCGCGCACCTGCGCCTCGAGCGCGCGCGCGGTCTCGGGGTTGGGCTTGATGGCCAGGACCGCGAGACTGACGAGGTCGAGCCCGAGGCTCGGCAGCGCGTCCGGCTCGCGCAAGGCGGCGGCGACCCGCTCCACCACCACGTCGGAGCTGCGCAGAAGCTCGCGCAGCGTCATGGTCTGGAGCACGGCGCGCAGCCGAACCTGCACGGCGTTGACGACGCGCTGCGGCAGCTTGAACGGCGCGTCGGAGGCGTAGCGGCCCTTAGCGTCGAGCGCGAAGTTCATCAGGCTCGCGAGCTGCTTGGGATCGACGACCCGGACCGTCGCCTGGCCCTGGACCGTCACCTCCTGAAAATCCTTGCTCACCTCGGCGAACATGAAGGGCGCGTCGACGCTGTCGAGCGGCACCGCGACGATCGATGTCCAGGCGGTGGCGTAGAAGAACGAGAGGCCCGCGCCTTCTTTCGCGACCCGGCCGTTCTTGTAGGCGAGCACGTGGGTGTTGGGCGCCGCCTTGAAATACTTGATCCCGAACATCGCTCCCCGCCCTCATGAACGCGCGACCACCGGGAGGGTCATCCCCCGGCGCTCGCGCGCAAGTCAAGCATGGGAAGCCCAGAGCGGCTTCGGACGGCGGCCTTGTCGGGCCGCCGCCGTCAGGCCGCTTGCTTCTCGCGCGCGAGGCCGAGTTTCGGCGGCTCGCGGTCGTCGGCGAAGGCGGCGTAGCGCTTGAAGGCGAGGCCGAACTGGTCGCCGATCGAGACATCGAGCTCCGGCGGCAGCAAGGCTTCGATGCGATGGGCGTGCTGGCCGACCGCGATGTCGGCGCGCCTGTAGGGGCCGGAGCGCCGCAGGCCGATGATGCGTCCGTCGACCACGCCCTGCCCGGCCGCGACCAGCGTGACGTCCTGGGGGCGGATGTGGATGCGGCCGGGCCCGTCCGGCGGATCGACGCGGCCGACGGAGAGCGGCGCGCCCTCGAAGGTCGCCGCCCCGTTGGTGATCGTGACCGGCAGCGAGGTCGAGTCGCCGATGAAGGCGTAGACGAAGGGGGTCGCGGGCGAATCGTAGATCTCGTCCGGCGTGCCGACCTGCTGGAGGTCGCCCTTGTGCAGCACCGCGACGCGGTCGGAGAGCTCCATCGCCTCCTCCTGGTCGTGGGTCACGAACACGGTGGTGTGGCCGGTCTCTTCGTGGATCTGCCGCAGCCAGCGGCGAAGGCCCTTGCGCACCTGCGCGTCGAGCGCTCCGAAGGGCTCGTCGAGCAGCAGCACCTTGGGTTCGATGGCGAGCGCGCGGGCGAGCGCGACGCGCTGGCGTTGGCCGCCCGAGAGCTGCGCCGGATAGCGGCCCTCGAGCCCGTTGAGCTGAACGAGGTCGAGCAGCTCCAGCACCCTCTTGCGGATCACGGCCTCGCTCTGCTTCGGCCCCTGCCCGTGCCGCATGCCGAAGGCGATGTTGTCCAGCACCTTCATGTGGCGGAACAGCGCGTAGTGCTGGAACACGAAGCCGACGTGCCGGTGCTGCACGCTCTGCCGCGAGGCGTCGTTGTCGCCGAAGAAGATCTGGCCGCCGTCGGGCGACTCCAGCCCCGCGATGGCGCGCAGCAGCGTCGTCTTGCCGGAGCCCGAGGGCCCCAGCAGCGCGATGAGTTCGCCCGAGCGGATGTCGAGATTGACCCCGTTCAGCGCCGGGAAGTTCCCGTAGTCCTTGCGGAGATTCCTGATCTTCAGTTCCATCGGAGGTCTCCGTAGTCAGTGACGATGCGCGGAGGAGATCTGGTCGCCGTAGCGCCACTCCAGCCCCGACTTGATGGCGAGCGTGACGAGGCCGAGCCCCGCCAGAACGGAGGCGACCGCGAAGGCCGCGACGAAATTGTAGTCGTTGTAGAGGATCTCGACCTGCAGCGGGATGGTGTTGGTGAGGCCGCGCAGATGCCCCGAGACCACCGAAACCGCGCCGAATTCGCCCATCGCGCGGGCGTTGCAGAGCAGCACGCCGTAGAGCAGCGCCCAGCGCACGTTCGGCAGCGTCACCGACCAGAAGGTGCGGAACCCGCCGGCGCCGAGGGAGAGCGCCGCCTCCTCCTCGCTCGTCCCCTGCTCCTGCATCAGCGGAATGAGCTCGCGCGCGACGAAGGGGAAGGTGACGAAGATGGTGGCGAGCACCAGGCCCGGCAGCGCGAAGATGATCTGCAGGTCGTGCTTGGCGAGCCACGGGCCGAACACGCCCTGCGCGCCGAACAGCAGCACGTAGCACATGCCCGAAACGACCGGAGACACGGAGAACGGCAGGTCGATCAGCGAGAGCAGGAAGCTCTTGCCCTTGAACTCGAACTTGGCGATCGCCCAGGAGGCCGCGAGGCCGAACACGACGTTGAGCGGCACGGCGATGGCCGCGACCACCACCGTCAGCCAGATGGCCGAGAGCGTGTCGGGATCGTCGAAGCTCTCGAAATAGGCCTCGACGCCCTTGCGGAACGCCTCGACGAACACCGCGACCAGCGGAAGCAGCAGGAAGAAGCCCAGGAACGCGACGGCGAGCGCGATCAGCGCGATCCGCGCGCCGCGGCTCTCGGCGATCGGGCTCGGCAACTGGATGGGGGCCGAGGTTCCGAGGCTAGGCGCAGCGGCGAGCGTGGCGTCAGCGGGCATGGCCGAGCCTCTTCCTGGACCAGGCTTCGGTGACGTTCACCAGAAGCAGGATGGCGAAGGACAGCGCGAGCATCGCGGTGGCGATCGCGGTCGCGCCCGCATAATCGAACTGCTCGAGCCGCGTGATGATCAGCAGCGGCGCGATCTCCGACACGCCCGGGATGTTGCCGGCGATGAAGATCACCGAGCCGTACTCGCCGACGGCGCGGGCGAAAGCGAGCGCGAAGCCGGTCAGGAGCGCCGGAAACAGCGTGGGGAACACCACCCGGAACAGCGTCGTCGGCCGGCGCGCGCCAAGCGTGGCGGAGGCTTCCTCGAGCTCCTTGTCGAGATCGATCAGCACCGGCTGCAGCGTGCGCACCACGAAGGGCAACCCGATGAACACCAGCGCCACGAAGATGCCGAGCGGAGTGTAGGCGATCTTCAGCGGTCCGAAGACCGAGGCCCAGAGACTGCCCGGCGCGAACAGCGAGCCGATCCAGCCGTTCGGGGCGTAGATCGCGGTGAGCGCGATGCCCGCGACCGCGGTCGGCAGCGCGAAGGGAAGGTCGACCGAAGCGTCCAGCAGCCTCTTTCCCGGGAAGGAGTAGCGCGTCAGGACCCAGGCGACGATCAGGCCGAAGACGGCGTTGACCGCGGCGGCGAGCAGCGACAGCGAGAACGACAGCCTGAGCGCCGCGAAGGTGTCGGAGCGGGTCAGGATCGCGTAGAGGCGCTCCGGCCCGAGCGAGGAGGCCCAGAGCACGACCGCGCCGAGCGGGATGAGGATGATGATCGAGAGATAGAGCCAGACGAAGCCGTAGGTGAGCCCGAAACCGGGGATTGCGCTCGGCGTCCGGAACTGGGGCATCAACGATCTCCGTCGCGCTCGCCGGGCGCCTGGAGAACTCGCCGCCTCGCCGTCGGCGAGCGTCGTAACATGGGCCAAGAGATGTTTCCCGCTCAAAAGACCAAAATGAAGCCGCGGCCGGAAGGACCGGCCGCGGCGGCGCTAGCGCACGTGATGCGGGATCACTGCGGCTTGTAGATCTGGTCGAACGTTCCGCCGTCGCCGAAGTGCTCGCCCTGGGCCTTGGCCCAGCCGCCGAAGTCCTTGTCGATGGTGACGAGCTTCAGGTCCTTGAAGCGCTTGACGTCTTCGGCGTTGGCGAGCTCGGGCTTGATCGGGCGATAGAAGTTCTTGGCCGCGAGCGTCTGGCCTTCCTTGTCGTAGAGCAGGTTGAGATAGGCCTCGGCCGCCTTGCGGGTGCCGTTCTTGTCGACGTTCTGGTCGATGATCGCGACCGGGGGCTCGGCCAGGATCGAGATCGAAGGATAGACGATCTCGAACTTGTCCTCGCCGAACTCCTTGAACGACAGGAACGCCTCGTTCTCCCAGGCGAGCAGCACGTCGCCGAGCTCGCGCTGCGCGAAGGTGGTGGTCGATCCGCGGGCGCCGGAGTCCAGCACCGGCACGTTCTTGAACAGCTTGCCGACGAACTCCTTGGCCTTGGCGTCGTCGCCGCCGTTCTTCTCGCGGGCGTAGGCCCAGGCCGCGAGATAGTTCCAGCGTGCGCCGCCGGAGGTCTTCGGGTTCGGCGTGATGACCTGGACGCCGTCCTTCACGAGGTCGTCCCAGTCCTTGACGCCCTTCGGGTTGCCCTTGCGGACGAGGAACACGATCGTCGAGGTGTAGGGCGAGGAGTTGTGCGGCAGGCGCTTCTGCCAGTCGGCGGGGAGCTTTCCGGCCTTGGCGATGGCGTCGATGTCGGCGGCGAGCGCCAGCGTCACGACGTCGGCGTTGAGGCCGTCGATCACCGACCGGGCCTGCTTGCCCGAGCCGCCATGGCTGACCTGCACCTTGATGGTCTCGCCCGTCTCGGCCTTCCAGTTCTTCTCGAAGGCGGCGTTGAACTCCTTATAGAGCTCGCGCGTCGGGTCGTAGGAGACGTTGGTGATTTTGCCCTGGGCGCAGGCCCCGGTCACGCCGGCGAGAAGCGGCGTGGCGAAAGCGAGCGCTGCGATGATGCGCGATGCGCGGCGGCGGTTCATGTCGGCGTCTCCGATTGTGCGACGCCGCAATACCGACATGATCAGTCGGGATTGTCAACGCAGATCGGCGAACATTCTATCGATTTTATTCCATTTCAAATTATCGAGCGATCAGTTGAACTTGGGCGGCGTTCTTCGCGTCGCTGTCATCGGAGATGGCGTCCGCGAGCGTGGTCCGGTCCATGATAGAGACCGTGGCTTCGTACATGTCCTCGAAGACGCGCCGCACCGTGCAGGTCGCCTCGTCGGCGCAATCCGGGCAGCGGCGATAGGCGGTCCGCGACAGGCAGGGCAGCGGCGCGAGCGGGCCGTCGATCAGCCTCAGCACCTGGCCGAGCCGCACCGCCGACGGGTCCGAGGCGAGCAGATAGCCGCCCTCCTTGCCGCGCCGGCTCTCGACGACGCCGGCGCGTCTGAGCTCGATCAGGATCTGCTCGAGGAAGCTCTGCGGGATGTTCTCGCGGGCGGCGAGGTCGCGGATCGACGAGGGCCGCCCCGCCGGCGCGCGCGAGCGCCACCAGGGCCTTCAGCGCGTATTTGGCCTTCTGGGTGATCATGTCGTTCCGCCAGCCTGTCCGCCGCGATCGCCGGGCCGCCCGCATCGCGTATCAGACTCGCGAAGCGGCGGAAAATCGCGCGGCCGCGATCGGTCCTGTCGTTCACCGGACAGAAGGATGGGCGGCCTAGTCTCGCCCGACCGACCTCAGTCCGATTCCGAGCGCGCCCATGATGAGCCTCCCGTTCTTCGGCTTCTTCGCCGCCTTCTGTCTGGCGTGGGCGGAGCGCCGCGGCGCAGCCCTCTCCCTCGGCCTCGTCTCGCTTGTCGTTCTGCTGCTGCTGTTCAGGCGGCATGCGACCGACAGCCTGCCGCTGTCCTTCTGAGGAGCCGCGCCGATGATCTCCGCTCCGGTCTCCCGCGCCCTGAACGGCCTCGGCCTGCTGGCCGTCTCGGCCGTGCTCGCCGCCGCCTTCTACGATCAACTCGCGCGAAACGAACTGCCCTGCCCGCTCTGCATCCTGCAACGCGCGGGCTTTGCGGGCGTGGCTCGGCCTCGCGCTCAATCTGCGCTGCGGACCGCGGCCGAGCCATTACGGGCTGGCGATTCTGTCCGCGCTCGTCGGCGGCGCGATTTCGACCCGGCAGGTTCTGCTGCACATCATGCCGGGCGACGCCGGCCGCCGGACCGTGCTCGGCCTCCATCTCTATACCTGGGCGCTGATCCTGTTCGTCGTCATCGCGGCCGGCTGCGCGCTGCTGCTGATGTTCGAGCGCCAGTTCGAGGCCGAGCCCTCTCCCGGCGCCGGGCTGAAAGCCTTCGGCGTCGCGGCGTTCGCGATCGCGGCGCTGCTCGTGCTCGGCAACGGCGTCTCGACGGTGCTGGAATGCGGCGGGGGCCTCTGCCCGGACGATCCCACCGACTACCAGCTGCTGCGCTGATCGCCAGCCATGATCTTGGGGAGGCGGACAAGAAAAAGACCCGGCCGTTCCCTTACGACCGGGTCTAAACATTCGAGCCTTATGTCGCTGCGGAAAGGGGCGGGCTCCGCAGCCGGCGCCAGAGCTATGGCGCAGGGATCACGCTCGACTTGAAGCCTACCCTAGAGACCCTCGCCTGAACGAAAGCCGCGACCCCCGTTCATCCGGCGTTCACTTTCGCGGCGCGGGGCCCCGCAGTCTTCTTCGCAAGGCCGCTTGCGCGGCGCTCCGACTGGCGATAGAGCATGCCCACCCTTTCAAAGGGCGTCGGAGCGTGGCGCAGCCCGGTTAGCGCACTAGTCTGGGGGACTAGGGGTCGTGGGTTCGAATCCCGCCGCTCCGACCATTCTTTCCTCTGTTTGAAGCCGAAGGCCGGGTCCCCGCCGGCCCGGCCCACGGTTTTTGATGAACGAACATCTCGCCCTTCTGGAGCGGATGAAGACGGCGCAGGCCGAGCTTCTCAACGCTGCGGCCAAAGCCGGCGCCCTGCCCTCGGACAACGCGCTGCGCAAGATCGCCGATCTCGAGGTCGCCATCGGCGCGCTCGAGCACATGATCGAGCAGGACGCCCCCGAAAAGCGCTGACGCGCGGACCTCCGCGCGGCCTCGTGTAAAGAAACTGTGAATTTTGCAAGCCGGCGTGGAACTCCGCGCCGGCTTGTCGCGTTCTTCGCCCAGTTAACGGCAAGACGCTTGGCCCGACTCACATGTTTTACCTCTACGAACTTCCTCGCAAGTCCAATGATCAGCCGATCACCATCGCTGACCATGTCAATATTGATATGTATTCGTCCAACGAGACCGGAGTGAATGCGCAGGCGGTCGACGAAGACGTCGACTTTGTCGACGACACCCTCCTGAATCCTGCGCCTCACAATGCGATCGAGCACCAGCTGCTTCGCGGCGACATGGTCGGCCTTGCGCTGATGTCGAGCGCAATCCTTTGGAGCGCGATGGGCGCGTTCGGATGATTCTTTCCGAAACCGCCCGTCATCCATTGCGCCGGCACGAACGTTCCGCGATCATGAACGCCTGAGCACTTCAAGAGTCGCAGACGCTCGTGCGCGTTCTCTATGTCGACGACGAACCGGACATTCGCGAAATCGCGCGCATCGCGCTCGATCTCGATGACGGCATGGTGATCGAAACCGCAGCCTCCGGGCTCGAAGCGATCGACAAGGCCGCCGCCTGGCGCCCGGACGTCATCTTGCTCGACGTCATGATGCCCGAGATGGACGGCCCCACCACGCTCGCCGAACTGCGCGCGCGCGACGACACGCGCGCCATCCCCGTGGTGTTCATCACGGCGCGCACGCAGACGCACGAGGTCGAGCGGTTCCGCTCTCTCGGCGCCTGCGCCGTCATCGCCAAGCCGTTCGACCCGATGCTGCTCGCCGCCCAGGTGCGCGCGGTGTCGCACCGCTGAAGGGCGCTAACGCCCTTCGCTATTTCGTCCGCCGGATGAAGTTGCCGAAGGCGCGCGGCCCGTCGCCGGTGTCGAGATCGCGCAGCACCTTCAGCGTCTCGACGTCGATCTCGCTCACCGTGTTCGAGAACCAGTTCGAGACATAGACGCGCTTGCCGTCCGAAGACGCCTCGATCCCTTCCGGATAGTCTCCGACCGAGATCTCGCCGGCATGCTTGAAGGTCGTGAGATCGAACACCGAGACCTGCGCGTCGTACTGGTCGGTGACGAAGGCCTTGCCGGCCGCGAGCGCGACCGCATAGGGCCGGTCGCCGACCTTCGGCTGGGCGATCACCTTCCTCTCGGCGATGTCCACCACGGAGACGTCGTTGCTCGCGACGTTCGCGACGTAGGCGCGCTTGCCGTCCTTGTCGATCGTCACGCCGAACGGCCGCTCGCCGACCTTGAGGCCGCCGGTCCGCGTGTTGGTGGCGGTGTCGATGAACGAGATCTCGTTCGAATCCCGGTCAGCCGAGATCAGCAGGGACCCGTCGGGCGTCACCGCGAGACCGGACGGCGAGAGCCCCACCTGGATCTTGTGGACGACCGTCTTGGCGTCCGGATCGATCGCATAGACGACGTGCTGGTACCAATCGGCGACGTAGACGGGCTTGCCGGAGGGGTGCGCGGCCACGCCGAGCGGGCCGCCGCCCGTCTCGATCTTGCCCACGACCTCGCGCTTGGCGGCGTCGACGATCGAGACCGACTTTCCGTCGGGACTCGTGACATAGGCCCGCGTCCCGTCCGCCGTGACGGCGACGCCGGCGGGCTTGCCGCCGATCGGGATCCTGGCCAGCGTGTCGCCGGAGGCGAGGTCGACGACCGAAAGGTCGTCGCTCGACTGATTGGTGACGAAAGCCTCGTCGGCGCGGGAAGGACCCGCGACGACGAGGCAAAGCGCTGCGAGAAGAATGCGCATGTGCGGGGCGCTCAGCTTCCGCCTTCGACCTTCTTCTTCAGGTCCTGGAGGCCCTGGCTGTAGAGGCCGCTGACGGCCTTCAGCGCGGCCTCGTCGGAGAGCTCCGGCGGCGGATCGTTGTTCGGGAAGCCGCGATAGAACGCGCCGTCCCACGTCACCGTGGTCTTGTCGCCTTCGCCCTTGACGATGATCTTGGACGAGTAGTTGGAGACCGGCAGCACCTTCACGTCGACGTTGGTGATGCGGTACGAGTACATCATCTTGTCGGCGGCGTACTGGTTGATCTCTTCCTCGACCTTGGCCCCGCCCTTGAGCGTCAAGGTGCGCTTGGCGCCCTTGTCGTTGCCGCCCGAGCCTTCTCTTCTCGACGATCCCGAGCCAGCTCATGTCCTGGAAGTTTCCGACCACGGACCAGACCTTCTCGGCCGGCGCGTTGATCTCGACCTTCTGCTCGGTTTTCTGGCGCGTCGGGCCATGGGCCTGCGCCGCGCCGGCCACGCCGATCACGAGCGCCGCCGCGGCGGCGAAATGAAGTTTCATCCGTTCATGTCCTCCGTATCGCGCGTTCGACGTCTTCCGTCGCCGCGCGTCTTGGGCCTCGCGGCCGTGGCGGCATAGAACCAAAGCCCGCAGGCGGGATAAAGTCCCCGCATCTGGTCCCTTCGACGCACCCCGGCCCGCGGCGGCGCCGCGCAAAAGCCTGCTTTCGCTTATTTTTTTCACAAGGCCCACATCGTCCACGGGAGCCCGCCACGTCACAGGCCGCCGACAGCATCGCGTTTCGCGCCCGGGTCGTAGACCGCATCGCCGACATCGACGCGCAGGCGTGGAACGAGGCCGCGGCCGCCTGCGGCGAGCCCTACAACCCCTTCGTCGACCATCGGTTTCTTGTGGCGCTCGAGGAGTCCGGCTCGGTCGGCGCGGGCACGGGCTGGGCGCCGGCCCATATCGTTCTCGAGGACGAGGACGGCCGCCCGGCAGGATTCGCGCCCTGCTACCTCAAGTCCCACAGCCGCGGCGAATACGTGTTCGACCAGGGCTTCGCCGACGCCTATGAGCGCGCGGGCGGCAGCTACTACCCCAAGCTCCAGGTCTCCGCGCCGTTCACCCCGGCGACCGGGCCCCGCCTTTTGCCGGCGCCGGGCTTTGACCGCGACGCCGCGGAGGGCGGGCTCGTCGCGGCGCTCCGCGGCCTCATGCGGCAGACGCGGACGTCGTCGGTCCACGTGACCTTCGCGACGGATCGCCAGCGCGCGCTGCTCGTCAGCGAAGGCTTCCTGCCGCGTGACGACCAGCAGTTCCACTGGCGCAACGAGGGCTACGGCTCCTACGACGATTTTCTGGCGAGCCTCGCCTCCCGCAAGCGCAAGCAGCTGAAGCGCGAGCGGCGCGACGCGCTCGCCAACGGAATCACGATCCGCCACGCGACCGGCGCCGACCTTCGCGAAGCCGACTGGGACGCCTTCTTCGCCTTCTACATGGACACCGGCTCGCGCAAATGGGGCCGGCCCTATCTCACTCGCCGCTTCTTCAGCCTCGTCGGCGAGGCGATGCCCGAGGCCATCCTGCTCGTGATCGCCGAGCGCGACGGGCGTCCGATCGCCGGCGCGCTCAATTTCATCGGGGCGACGCGCTGTTCGGGCGCTATTGGGGCGCGGTCGAGGACCACCCGTTCCTGCATTTCGAGGTCTGCTACCACCAGGCCATCGACGCCGCGATCGCGCGGGGGCTCGCCCGCGTCGAGGCCGGGGCGCAGGGCGAGCACAAGCTCGCCCGCGGCTACCGCCCGGTCGTCACCCGCTCGGCCCATCTCTTCGCAGATCCCGGCCTCGCCCGCGCCGTCGCCGACTATCTGAAGCGCGAGCGCGCTTATGTGGCCGAAGCGCAGACCGAGCTCGAAGCCGCCACGCCCTTCAGGCGCGGCTCGTAAGTCTCAGGGCGCCGCCGACCGTCGCCCGATCGCGCATCCCGGCTTGACCCGGGCGGCCGCCTGCGATCCCTTGCGCCACCGATCCAAGGGGAAGCGAATGGCCGACTACGATCCCGACAACGTTTTCGCCAAGATCCTGCGCGGCGACCTGCCGGCCCACAAGGTCTACGAAGACGACGCCACCCTCGCCTTCATGGACGTGATGCCGCGCGGCGACGGCCATGTGCTGGTGATCCCCAAGGCCGCCTCGCGCAACATGCTCGACATCGGCGAGGACGTGCTCGGGCCGCTCTACGCGACCGTCTCCAGGATCGCCAAGGCCGTGAAGGCCGCGCTCGGCGCCGAGGGCGTCACCATCCAGCAGTTCAACGAGACGGCGGGCGGACAGGTGATCTTCCACACCCATGTCCATGTGCTGCCGCGCTGGACCGACGTGCCGCTGAAGCCGCACACCGGCAAGATGGGCAGCCCGAGGTTCTGGCCGCCCACGCCGAAAAGATCCGCGCGGCGCTCTGAAGCACGATGATCTTAAGCTGAGCCGCCGCGTCACGCCCGCGTCCTCGCAGGCGTCCGCGACTCCGGCTTAGCGCTCGACGATCCCGGAACGTCGCCGACGCCCGGATCCCCCGGGCACGACGGCGTGAGCGAACGAGGTCGCATCACGCTCTGAGGCGAGCGGCGCGGGCGGGAGCGTCGACGCCCTGCCCGCGTCCGTCGCCGGGCCTTACTCGGCGACCAGCATGGCGGACAGTTCGGCCTCCGCCACCTTCACGCCCGCGACCTTCGCTTCCGCCTTGTACCACCACATCGAACCGCGCTTCTTAATGCGCGTCATGTGGTATTCGAGGACGTCTCCCGGCACGACGGGCTTGCGGAACTTCGCCTTGTCGATCGTCATGAAATAGACGATGCGCGGCACGCCGGCGGAGGCCGAGGCGACGCACAGCGCGCCGGCGGTCTGCGCCATGCCCTCGATGATCAGCACGCCCGGCATCACCGGCTGGCCCGGGAAATGACCCTGGAACTGCGGCTCGTTGTAGGTGACGTTCTTGATGCCGATGCCGAACTCGTCGCCCCGCATCTCGACGATCTTGTCGACGAGCAGGAACGGATAGCGGTGCGGCAGCGCTTCATGATCGCCATGATGTCCACCGTCCCGAGCGAGGTCGGCGCCTCGGGCGTCGTGGTGTCTGCTGCGTCGGTCATTCAGTTTGGTCCTTGGGCGCTGCGCGCCGGTCTTGAGGCCGGATCCACGGCGAGTACGGAAAAGTCGCTGACGGTCGCGCCCGCGGGCACGCGCACGAGCGCGAAGATCGCGCAGCCGCGGCCGATCGAGGCGTCGGGGCCGAGGCAGGCGAGGTCGCCGATCAGGCTCTTCTCGCCGATGACGGTATCATGAAGGCCGCCGCGAGCGACCGAGACGTTGGCGCCGAGACGACGTCGTCCTGAACCACGACCCGGCCGAGACTCGGCGCGTCGGAGGGGCCCACGGGCGCCGCATGCCCGAGCCGCGCGCCGGGCCGACGACGACGCGGTCGCCGATCAGCGCGCAGGTCACGACCGCGCCGGAGCCGATCGCGCTTCCCCGGCCGATCCGCACCTCCGGGCCCACCACCGCGTTGGCGCCGATGAGCGCGCCGCGGCCGATCTCCGCCCGCGGACCGATCACGGCGCCGGGGTCGACCGTCACGTCCGGCTCGAGCCGCGCGTCCGGATGGATCACCGCGCCCGGCGCGACGCCGGGGCCGAACAGCGGCTCGGGGCGGACCGCGGCCGGAAAGAGCGCCCGCGCGGCGCGCGCGAAGGCTCGGGCCGGCTCGTCGCTCACGAGCGCGACGATGTGAGCGGGCACGCGGCCGGCGAGCGAGGGCGCGACCAGGCAGACGCCGGCCCGGCTGAGCGGGAGCGCGGCCGCCGCCTCCTCGTCGACCACGAGCGCGAGGTCGCAGGGCCCCGCCCAGTCGAGCGCGCCGACGCCGGTTACCGCGAGCCCCTCCCCGCCGCGGCCGTGCGCGCGCGCGCCCGTCAGAGCGGCGAGCCCTGCGAGGTCGAGCGGTCGGGGGCGGGTGTGGAAGACGGCTTCGGTCATCGGGTCGGAGGCGGGGTCCGCCAAACGAAAGCGGGCGGCGGAGAGAGATCCGCCGCCCGCTTATCCAATTTTCAACCCTGACGGAAGGCCAAACCTTCAGGACACGTCAGACGTCAGAAGCGCGTGCCGCCCGAGAAGCGGAAGAACTGCGTCTCGTCGTACTTGGACTTCGACAGCACCTTGGCGAAGTCGAAGCGGATCGGGCCGAGCGGCGAGTTCCACATCAGCGAGGCGCCGACCGAGGAGCGCAGCTTCTTGTCGTCGCCTTCGACGTTCACGAGCACCGTCTTGCCGTTCGACGTCAGGCTCTTGATGCCCTCGTAGTTGAACACGGTGCCGGCGTCGGCGAAGACCGCGCCCTTGAGGCCGATCTCCTTCGGAATGCCGAAGATCGGGAACTGCACTTCGGCCGAACCGCCGAAATAGGTCGTGCCGCCGAGCGGATCGTCGTTCGGGCTGCCGTTCCTCAGCACGCGCTGGCCGGCGGCGTTGCGCACGCCGACGTCGCGCGGGCCGAAGCCCTGAGGCTCGAAGCCGCGAACGAGGTCCGGGCCGCCCGGGAAGTGGTCGAGCACCGCGAGATCGTCGCTGCCATAGGCCTTCATGTGGCCGGCCTGCGTGCGCAGCATGCCGATGAAGTTCTCGTTGAAGATCGGGTGGTAGTACCGACCGTCGAACGTGCCGCGCAGATACTGCGCGTCGCCGCCGAGGCCGGCGACGTCGCCCTTCAGCTCCGCGTAGAAGCCCTTGGTGGGCACCTGCGGGTTGTCGAGCGTGTTGTAGATCAGCGAGAGGCCGGCGAGCGAGGTCAGCGTCTTGCCTTCCGCCTCGAGAATCGCGGCCGAGGCGCGGTCCCTGTTCAGGCGGTCGATGCCGTTCTTGTTCTCGACCGTCAGCGAGTAGCGGTCCGGAACCTTCAGATCCTGCTGGTAGATCTGGTAGCGGGCGCCGACCGTGAACTCCTCGGTCACCGGCAGGCCGAAGCGCAGGCCGCCGCCGTAGGTGTTGAGGGTGTAGGAGGTGTAGTCGGTCTCGTCGCGCTTCTTGGCGTAGAGGTCGATGCCCGCCGAGACGCGGCTGCCGAGGAAGTACGGCTCGGTGAACGAGAAGTCGAAGCCCGAGATGTTCTGGCCGAACTGGGCCGCGATGCGCGCGTACTGGCCGCGGCCGAGGAAGTTGCGCTCGCCGAGCGCCACTTCGCCGATGATGCCGTCTTGGCTCGAATAGCCGCCCGCCACCGAGAATTCGCCGGTGGCCTGATCCTCGACGTCCACGTTCACGATGACGCGGTCGGGCGAGGAGCCCGGCTCGGTGCCGATCTTCACGTTCTTGAAGAAGCCAAGCGCCTTCAGGCGCCGCTCCGCGCGGTCGATGAAGATCTGGTTGTAGGCGTCGCCCTCGCCGAGGTCGAACTCGCGGCGGATGACGTAGTCGCGCGTGCGGGTGTTGCCGCGGATGTTGATGCGCTCGATGTAGACGCGCGCGCCCTCTTCCACAACGTAGGTCACGCCGATCGAGCTGTCGGACATGTTGCGGTCGCCGCGGGGGCGGACCTGCGCGAAGGCGTAGCCGCGCGAGGCGAGGTCGAGCGACATGGCCTCGACCGACTTGTCGATGTCGTCGGCGCTGTAGGTCGAGCCCGACGAGGACTGGATCTTGCCGCGGAGCGTCGTGACGTCGACGTCCGGCACGCTCGACTCCACGTCGACGGCGCCGAACTTATATTTCTGGCCTTCCTCGACCACGATGTTCAGCGTGAAGGCGTTGGTCGCGCGGTCGAGCGAGGCGTTGGCCGACACGACGCGGAAGTCCGCGTAGCCGTGGTTCAGGTAGAACTTGCGGATCAGCTCGAGGTCGGCGTTGACGCGGTCGGGATCGTAGACGTCGGACGTCTTGATCCAGCTCAGCCAGTTCGACTCGGTGGTCGTCATCTGGTCGCGCAGGGTGCCGCCGTCGAAGGCGGTGTTGCCCTCGAAATTGATGGAGCCGATCTTGGTCTTTTCGCCTTCGTTGATCTCGAACACGAGATCGACGCGGCCGGACGGCTGGGAGATCGTCTTCGGCTCGACCGACACTTCATAGCGGCCGGAGCGGCGATAGACGTCCTGAATGCGCTGGGCGTCGGCCTGGATGATCGCGGGATTGTACGGCCCGCGCGGCTTCGACTGCACCTCGGCCGCGAGAACCGCGTCCTTGATCTTCTTGTTGCCTTCGAACGCGACGCGGTTGAGCACCTCGTTCTCGGTCACCGTCACGACGATGCCGCCGCCGGCGCGCGAGACGCGCACGTCGGAGAACAGGCCCGTGGCGTAGAGGCCGCGGATGCCTTCGTCGACGGTCGCCTGATTGAGGGCGCCGCGCCCGGTGAAGTAGGAGCGGACGGTTTCAGCGTCGACGCGCTTGTTGCCGCGGACGGTGACGCCGCCGCTCTGCGCGTAAGCCGAGGATGAAGCGCCGGGAACGCCAAATCCTGCGCCTGCCGTGATCGCGCTCACGGCGACCGACGACGCGAGCGCGAGACGCCCGAACACCCGAACCATACGCATCATAGGCAGACGGACCCCCGTGCCGTATTCCACGCCGCCGAGCCCGTCATTATCGACAGGCGTCCCCGGGGCGACACCGTCCGCTTCTATAGAACTTTGACGCACGTGCAAACTCGCTACTCAACGCAGGTCAGGCGTTTCGACCGCGGCGTTGCGGCGCGGACACGCCCCCTCGGTTTCAGCCTAGGCCGGAAAGGTGAACGATATCGTTCCAAGTGGCGAAAATCATGAGGAACAGGACGAAAGCGAGGCCGATCCTCATGCCGATGTCCTGAGCGCGCGGCCCCAGCGGACGGCCTCTCAGCGCCTCGATCGAATAGAAAAGCAGGTGCCCGCCGTCGAGCATGGGAATCGGCACCAGATTGAGCAGGCCGATCGACACCGACAGAATCGCGGCCAGCGTCATGAGCGCCGTGAAGCCCAGCGTGGCGAAGTCGCCTGACGTCTTGGCGATTCTGATCGGGCCGCCGATCTGGTCGGCCGATTCCCGGCCCACCACGAGGCGCCCGAGATAGGAGGCCGTGCGCGCGACCTGATACCAGGTCTCCTGCACGCCGGCGCCGACCGCCTCGAGCGGCCCGAAGGTCTCGATCCGCACGTTCTGGGCGTTGGTCGAGCGCTTGATGCCGAGCAGGCCGAGCCGCAGCTTGTTGCCGAATCCGTCGGTGATCTCCTTCATCCGCGGCGTCGCGGTGAGGTCGATCTGCTTGTTCGCGCGCTCCACGGTGATGCGCAGCGGACGGTCGGCGGCGGTCTCGACGATCTTCTGCATGTCGCCGAAGGTCGCGATCTTCTGGCCGTCGATCGCGACGACGAGATCGCCGGGCGCGATTCCCGCCGCTTCCGCGGCGCTTCCCGGATCCACGGAATCGACCACGGCGTCGGTCACCGGCCGCCCGGCGATGAAGAAGATCGCGGCGAAGATCACGATGGCGAGCAGGAAATTCGCGATCGGCCCGGCGGCCACGATCGCGGCGCGCGCCGGCAGCGGCGCGAAGAAGAAGCTCGAGCGCCGCTCCTGCGGGCTCATGCGCGCCAGCGCGTCCTGGTCGGGGGCGCTCGCGGCGTTCTCGTCGCCGGCGAAGCGCACATACCCGCCCAGCGGAATCGCGGCGAAGCGCCAGCGGGTTCCCTTCCTGTCGTCGAAGCCGAACAGCTCCGGCCCGAATCCGATCGAGAAGGCCAGCACCTTCACGCCGGTCCAGCGCGCGACGAGGAAATGGCCGAGCTCGTGGAAGAAGATCACGAGCGTCAGCACGAACAGGAAGGGCACGAGATAGGCGCCGGCGGACCAGGCGGCGCCGAACATGTCATTCAGAAACGTCATCGTGGCCCTCTGCCCGCCTCGCGCGGCGTCCATTGAGATCGGAGAGGCGTTGCGAAATTGCTAGTGGCTTCTACTGCGCGCGAAACTGGGCTTCGGGCAAGCGCTCGGAAGCGATGCGGCGCGACTCGCGATCGAGCTCGATCGCGTCCTCGACGGTGGCCGGAGCCGCGCAGGGGAGCCGGCCGGCGGCGAGATCGAGCGTCGCCTCGACGATCCGCGGGATGTCCATGAAGCCGATGCGGCGCGCGAGAAACAGCGCGACCGCGACCTCGTTGGCCGCGTTCAGCACGGTCGCGGCCGCGCCGCCCGCGAGCAGCGCCGATCGCGCCAGGCCAAGGCACGGGAATCGCGCGAGGTCCGGCGCCTCGAAAGTGAACTGCCCGAGCGCGACCAGATCGAGCCGGACCGCCGGCGTCGCGAGCCGCTCGGGATGGCCGAGCGTGTGGGCGATCGGCACGCGCATGTCGGGGGAGGCGAGGCCGGCGGTCACCGCGCCGTCGCGGAACGTCACCAGCCCGTGGATCGCCGACTGCGGATGCACGACCACGTCGAGCCGCTCGCCCGCGATTGCGAAGATGTGATGCGCCTCGATGAGCTCGAGGCCCTTGTTCATCAGCGTGGCGGAATCGATCGTGATCTTCGCGCCCATCGACCAGGTCGGGTGGCGCAGCGCGTCTTCCGGCCGGGCGGCCGCGATTCTGGCCGCGTCCCAGGTCCGGAACGGTCCGCCGGACGCCGTCAGGGTCATGGTCTCGACGGCGTCGATCCCCTGCCCTCCGAGCGCCTGCAGCAGCGCGTTGTGCTCGCTGTCGACCGGAAGGAGCGTCGCGCCGGCCTCTGCGACCTCGGCCATGAAGGCCGTCCCGGCGCAGACGAGGCATTCCTTGGTGGCGATCGCCACGACGCCGCCGCGCCGCACCGCCGCGACCGTCGGGGCGAGCCCCGCGGCGCCCGCGATCGCCGCCATGGTCCAGTCGACGGGAACGGCTGCCGCGTCCACGACCGCCTGCGGGCCGGCCGACGCCGCGACGCCCGATCCGTCGAGCAGGCGACGCAGCTCCTCGCCCTGCCGCTCGTCGGCGATCGCGGCGCGCCGGGCGCCGAGCCGCACCGCCACCTCGGCGAGCGCCGCGGCGTCCCGGCCGCCGACCAGCGCCTCGACCTCGAATCGATCGGAATGGCGTTCGAGCAGGTCGACCGTCGCGCCGCCGACCGACCCGGTCGCGCCGAGCACGGTGACGGAGCGTTTCGGGCCGGCTGGGCTCACCACCGCAGCAGCCCCTGCCCCGCGCCGTCGAGGCCGCCGCGCGCCACCCCGACCGCCGCCGCGATCGTCGCCGCCACGAGGAAACCGTCGAGCCGGTCCATCAGACCGCCATGGCCGGGAATGAGCTTGCTCGAATCCTTTGCGCCATAGACGCGCTTCACCCCGGACTCGAAAAGATCGCCGGCTTCGGCCGCAACCGACGCCACCAGGGCGACGATCGCGACTGGCCAGAGCGTGGTCGCGCCGGCGGCGGCCGCCACCGCCACGCCGGCCGCCACGCCGGCCGCCGCGCCGCCCACCGCGCCGGACCACGTCTTTTTCGGCGAGAGCCGCGGCGCGAGCTTCGGCCCGCCGACCGAGCGACCGACGAAAAACGCAGCGATGTCAGTGGCCCAGACCACCGCGAACAGCCAGACGGTGGCCGCGAGGCCGTCGACCGGGTCGCGGCGCAGCAGCATCGCCCCGACGAAGGCCGCGGCCCCGTAGGGCACCGCCGCCGCCGCCACCAGGACAGGGCGCGCCGCGAACGCCGCCGCGCCCGCGCCGAGCGCCAGAACCGCTGCGATCAGAAGCGGCGCGACCGCGAGATAGAGCGAGAGCCCGAGCGCCGCGCCCGCGATCGCGAGCGTCACCGCCACGATCCGGGCGGCCCGCCGCCGCGCGACGGGCTCGGCCGCCGTGAGCCAGGCCCACTCGACCCCCACCGCCACGCCGGCGAGCGTCCAGAAGGCGACGAAGGGCAGCCCGCCCGAATAGGCGGTGGCGAGCGCCGCCGCGATCATCACGACCGCCGACGCCGTGCGCAGCACGAGCTCCGAGACGCGCCCGGCGGCCGGGCGCCCGGTGGTCACGCCCCTGCCCGCGCGGTGCGTCCGCCATAGCGGCGCTGGCGCGCGCTGAAGCTCGCGAGCGCCTCCTCGAAGGCCGCCTTGTCGAAGTCGGGCCAGTGAAGAGGAAGGAACACGAACTCGGCGTAAGCGCTTTGCCAGAGAAGGAAATTCGAAATCCGGAGCTCGCCGCTCGTGCGGATCACGAGATCCGGATCCGGAATGTTGGCGGTGTCGAGATGGTCGGCCACGACGCCGACGTCGATCGCTTCCGGCGCGAGCTTGCCGTCGCGCACGGCCTCCGCGATGCGGCGGACCGCCGAGACGATCTCCTGCCGGCCGCCATAGTTGAACGCCACCACGAGCTGGAGTCCTGAATTGCCGCGCGTGCGCGCCTCGGCCTCTTCCAGCAGGCCGAGGATGTCGCTCGGCAATCCCGCGCGCTCGCCGATGACCTTCACCCTCACCTCGCCCTTGTGGAGCTCGGCGAGGTCGCGCCGCATGAAGAGGCGCAGCAGGTTCATGAGGTCGGAGACCTCCTCGACCGGCCGCGACCAGTTCTCGGCCGAGAAGGAGTAGAGCGTGAGATGCCTCACCCCGAGCTCATGGGCGGCCCGCACCGCGCGCCGCAGCGCCTCAACGCCGCGCCGGTGCCCTTCGACCCTCGGCAAGCCGCGCGCCGCGGCCCAGCGGCCGTTGCCGTCCATGATGATGGCGACGTGCCGCGGCGCGGCGCCCGCGCCGTCCGGAGCGAGGTCGCTTGCGGTCCATTTCTGGAGGTTCGTGGAGGACATCGCGCAGGCGCCTGAATGGAGAAGCGGAAGTCCTGTCCGGTCGTCGCCGGCGCGGACGCCGGCGCCCGAGTCGGTCAGCCTTCAGGCTATCACACCTGAAGAATATCCTTTTCCTTGGCCGCGACCGCCTCGTCGATCTCGGCCACGGCCGCGTCCGTCGCCTTCTGGACCTGGTCGGAGAGCTTAACGTGCTCGTCCTCGGAGACGTCGCCGTCTTTCTCGGCCTTCTTCAGTACGTCGAGGCCGTCGCGCCGCACATGGCGGACGGCGACGCGCTGGTTCTCGGCGTATTTGTGCGCGACCTTGACGAGCTCCTTGCGCCGGTCGGCGTTGAGCTCGGGCAGCGGGATGCGCAGCAACTGGCCTTCGGTGATCGGGTTGAGGCCGAGATTGGCCTCGCGGATCGCCTTCTCGACCGCGCCCGTCATCGAGCGGTCCCAGACCTGCACCGAGAGCATGCGGGCTTCCGGCACGCTGACGGTCGCGACCTGGTTGAGCGGCATTTCGGCGCCGTAGGCCTTGACCGTCACCGGATCGAGCAGGTTCGCCGAGGCGCGGCCGGTGCGCAGGCCCGCGAGGTCGGTCTTCAGCGACGAGACGGCGCCGGCCATGCGGCGCTTGATGTCTTCGATGTCGAACTTGCCGTCGGACATGGGGACTTGGGGCCTTTCTTCTTCGGCCTTGGGGCGGTGGGACCCGCCTCTAGCGGCTCGTGACGGTGGTCACGCGTCCTCCGCCGCAGACCGCCGCCAGGATCGAGCCGGGCTCGTGAATGGAGAAGACGATTACCGGAAGCGCGTTCTCGCGCGCAAGCGCGAAGGCCGCGGTGTCCATGACCTTGAGGTCCTTATGGATGACCTCGTCATGAGTGATGCGGTCGTAGCGGACCGCCGACGGATCCTTCTTCGGATCGGCCGAATAGACGCCGTCGACGTTGGTCGCCTTGAGCAGCGCCTCGCAGCCGGTCTCGATGGCGCGGAGCGCCGCGGCCGTGTCGGTGGTGAAGAACGGATTGCCCGTGCCGGCCGCGAAGATCACGATGCGGCCGCGGTCGAGATGGGCGAGCGCGCGCGGGCGCGTGTAGGTTTCGGCGACCGCCGAGATGTCGAGCGCCGAGAGCACCCGGGCCTGCGCGCCCTGCCGCATGACGGCGGCATGGAGCGCGAGCGCGTTCATCACGGTGGCGAGCATGCCCATGTAGTCGCCGGTCGCCCGGTCGACGCCCTGACCCGACACCTGCACGCCGCGGAAGATGTTGCCGCCGCCGACGACGACCGCGAGCTCGACTCCCAGCGCATGTGTCGCCGCGAGATCCGCGGCGATCTGGTCCACGGTCGGCTGATGAAGGCCGAAACCGGCGGGGCCCATGAGGGCCTCGCCGGACACCTTGACGAGGACTCTTTTGTAGAGGGGCTCAGCCATCTCTCGAGAGTCCTCCGCCGTCACCCCTTCACGCCCGACGCGGCCGCGACCTCGGCGGCGAAGTCGGTCTCTTCCTTCTCGACGCCCTCGCCGAGCGCGAGACGGACGAAGCCCGTCACCTTGATCGGCGCGCCGACCTCGGCCTCGGCCGCCTTCACCGCCTGCGCGACGGTCTTCGAGGTGTCGTGCACGAAGGGCTGCTCGAGGAGGGTGGCCTCCTTGTAGAAGCTCTTGATGCCGCTCTCCACGATCTTCGCGATCACGGCCTCGGGCTTGCCGCCCTCGCGCGCCTTGTCGGCGAGCACGGTCTTCTCGCGCTCGACCACGGCGGGATCGATCGAGCCGGCGTCAAGGCCGGCCGGGTTGGTGGCTGCGACATGCATCGCGACCTGACGGCCGAGCGCGGCCAGCGGCTCCGTCTTGCCCTCGGACTCGAGCGCGACCAGAACCGCGATCTTGCCGAGGTTCGGCGCGACCTGGCCGTGGACATAGGTGCCGATGACGCCGCTCGACACCGAAAGCGCGGCCGCGCGACGAAGCGTCATGTTCTCGCCGATCTTGCCGATCGTCGCCTGGACCTTCTCGGCGACCGTGCCGCCGCCCGGATAGGACGCGGCGAGAATCGCCTCGACGTCCTCGCCGACGCCGAGCGCGACGGTCGCGATCGAGGTGACCATCTCCTGGAACTCGGGGTTGCGGGCCACGAAATCGGTCTCGGAGTTCACCTCGACGGCGACCGCCTTGGCTCCGTCGCCGGCGAGCGCCACGAGGCCTTCGGCGGCCGTGCGGCCGGCCTTCTTGGCGGCCTTGGCCAGACCCTTCTTGCGAAGCCAGTCGACCGCGGCCTCGATGTCGCCCTCGACCGTTCAGCAGCGCGTTCTTTTGCAGTCCATCATGCCGGCGCCGGTAGCTTCGCGAAGCTCCTTCACCATGGCGGCGGTGATGTTGGCCATATCGATCCTCAGCAAACATACGTCGTCGCCCGGAACGACGTCCGGGCGACGGAAATGAACATCAAACGTCCGTCGCTAACGTGACGGACGGACGAAAAACCGTCAGGCCGCGAGGCTGGCGAGCTGCTCGCGCGCCTGGGCGACCCAGCCCTCGCTCGAAACGGCCGTTGAGCTTCATGTCGCCGTCGGCCTTGGAGACGTCGACCGGGCTCATCGCGGCGATCTGCCAGTAGTGGTAGATGCCGTACTCGTTGAGCTTCTGCTCGAGCTGCGGGCCGACGCCCGAGAGCTTCGACAGATCGTCCGGAGCGCCACGCGGAGCGGCGATGAGCTCGAAGCTCTCCTCGACGGTCTCGACCGGCGCGTCGGAGGTCGCGACCACCGCGGCCTCGGCCTCGTCGGCGAGCACGGGCTCGATCACCGGAGCCTCCTGAGCGCCGAGGTCGACGCCCGAGTCGCCCTGGCCGCGGCCGATGCCGTCAAGCGCGGCGCGGGCGATCAGGTCGCCATAGAGCGCGAGCGCGCGGCCGGCGTCGTCGTTGCCCGGGATCGGATAGGTGATGCCTTCGGGATCGGAATTGGTGTCGAGGATCGCGGCGACCGGGATCCCGAGACGGCGGGCCTCCTGGACGGCGATCTGCTCCTTGTTGGTGTCGATCACGAAGATGAGGTTCGGCAGGCCGCCCATGTCCTTGATGCCGCCGAGCGTCTTCTCGAGCTTGTCGCGCTCGCGCGACAGGGTGAGGCGCTCCTTCTTGGTGAAGCCGTGGGCTTCGCCGCCGAGCATCTCTTCGAGTTTGCGCAGGCGCTGGATCGAGCCGGAGATCGTCTTCCAGTTGGTCAGCATGCCGCCGAGCCAGCGGGAGTTCACGAAATACTGGGCCGAACGACGGGCCGAGTCGGCCACGACGTCGGCGGCCTGGCGCTTGGTGCCGACGATGAGGACGCGGCCGCCGCCGGCGACGACGTCCGACACCGCCTGCAGCGCGCGGGCGAGCAGCGGCACGGTCTGGGCGAGGTCGATGATGTGGATGTTGTTGCGGACGCCGAAGATGTACGGGCCCATCTTCGGGTTCCAGCGGTGGGCCTGATGGCCGAAGTGCACGCCGGCCTCGAGGAGCTGGCGCATCGTGAAGTCAGGGGAAGCCATTCGTCAGTTCTCCGGTTTTCGCCTCCGCGGGGGTTCGACGGAGCCCATGGGCTGGACCCCGATCCGGAACGGCTTGGTTCTCGCCGTCAATTCCCGCGTGTGGAATGGCGCGGCTTATAGGCGGAACGGAGGGAAAAAGGCAAGGGCGCGGAGCGTCGGATCCGGCCTGAAGCGGCCGCTGCGGCCGCCACGCCTGTTCACAGGCATGTCCGGCAACGGCAAGCGCCGTCTTTCGGACGCCGCCGAAGGGGCTCCCTGACCGACCGCCCTCCCCCGTCAGGCGGCCTCGACCGCCACCACGCCCGGCACCGTCTTGAGCGCGCCCGCGACCTGCGGCGAGACGCGATAGCGGCCCGGCAGCCGGATCTCGACCTCCGTGCCGGCCTCGAGCAGCATCACGAGCGAGACCTCGCCGTCGCCCTGCTCGAGCCGCTTCTGGAGCGCCTCGTAGGGCTCGGGACCGCGCAGGAACACGCGCACCGACTTCTGCTGGCGCTCGGCGGCGCGGTCGAGCGGCTCGACCCCTTCGAGACGGATGCGGACCTCGTCGCCCTCGAGCGCGGCGTTGACGGTGACGATGACGGGCGTGTTGGGCTCCAGCAGGTCGCGGTGGAGCGCGAGGCCTTCGGAGAAGATCACCGCCTCGTAGTGGCCGGTCGGGTCCGACAGGGTGACGATGCCCATGCGGTTGCCGGTCTTGGTCTTGCGCTCCTGGCGCGACAGGACGGTCGCGGCGAGGCGCCCGGCGGTCGCGCCCTGCTTCACGGCCGCGACGAATTCGGCGTAGCGCTTGACCCGCAGCCGGTCGAGCAGGCCGGCGTAGTCGTCGAGCGGGTGGCCCGAGAGAAAGAAGCCCACGGCCTCGTATTCGCGCTTCAGCCTCTCGCCCGCGGTCCAGGCCTCGTGCGGCTGCGGCCGGATCGGCTCGTCGGCCGCGCCGAAGAAATCCGACTGGCCGAGCGCCTCCCCACCCTTGGTGCGGGCCGCGGTCGCCATCACCGTCTCGACGCAAGCGAAGGCCGAGGCGCGGTCCGGCATCAGCGGATCGAGCGCGCCGGCCTGGACGAGGCTTTCGAGCCCGCGCTTGGGCAACGCCTTCACGTCGAGCCGCCGCGCGAAATCGTTGAGGTCGGAAAAGCCGCGCGCGCGCCGCTCGGCGACCAGCCCCTCGACGGCGGAGGCGCCGACGCCTTTGAGCGCCGCGAGCGCATAGAGGATCTCGCCGTTCTCGACGTCGAAGGCGACGTCGGAGCGGTTGACGTCGGGCGGGCGCACCGTGATGCCGAGGCGCACCGCCTCCTGGCGGAACTCCGCCAGCTTGTCGGTCGAGCCCATGTCGAGCGTCATGGAGGCGGCCATGAACTCGACCGGGTAGTTGGCCTTCAGATAGGCGGTCTGGTAGGCGACGAGCGCGTAGGCGGCCGCGTGGCTCTTGTTGAAGCCGTAGTCGGCGAACTTCGCCAGCAGGTCGAAGATCGTCGAGGCGTCGGCCTTGCCGATGCCGCCCGCCACGCAACCCGTGACGAAGCGCTCGCGCTGGGCGTCCATCTCGGCGCGGATCTTCTTGCCCATCGCGCGGCGCAGCATGTCGGCCTCGCCGAGCGTGTAGCCCGCGAGCGACTGCGCCGTCTGCATCACCTGTTCCTGATAGATGATGACCCCGAACGTCTCGCCGAGGATCGGCTCGAGCTTGGGGTGTGGATATTCGGGCTTCTCCTGCCCGTGCTTGCGCGCGCAATAGGTCGGGATGTTGGCCATCGGGCCCGGGCGGTAGAGCGCGACCAGCGCGATGATGTCCTCGAAGCGGTCGGGCTTCATGTCGGCGAGCGCGCGCCGCATTCCGGCGCTTTCGAGCTGGAACACGCCGACCGTCTCGCCGCGCGAGAGCATCTGGTAGGCGGCGGCGTCGTCGATCGGGATCTTGCCGAGGTCGATCTCGATCCCGCGGCGCTTCAGCAGCGCGACCGCGGTGGTGAGCGTCGTCAGCGTCTTCAGGCCGAGAAAGTCGAATTTCACCAGGCCCGCAGGCTCCACCCATTTCATGTTGAACTGGGTCACGGGCATGTCGGAGCGCGGGTCGCGGTAGAGCGGCACGAGCTCCGAAAGCGGACGGTCGCCGATCACGATGCCGGCCGCGTGGGTGGAGGCGTGTCGGTAGAGCCCCTCGAGCTTCAGCGCGATGTCGAGCATCCGCCCGACGGTCGGATCCTGTTCGCGCGCCTCGGCGAGCTTCGGCTCGTCCGTGACCGCCTGCTTCAGCGTCACGGGGTTGGCCGGGTTCTGCGGCACCAGCTTGCAGAGCTTGTCCACCTGCCCGTAGGGCATTTCGAGCACGCGACCGACGTCGCGCATCACGCCGCGCGCCTGCAGGGTGCCGAAGGTGATGATCTGCGCGACGCGGTCGTGTCCGTAGCGATCCTGCACGTAGCGGATCACCTCTTCGCGGCGGTCCTGGCAGAAGTCGATGTCGAAGTCGGGCATCGACACGCGTTCGGGATTGAGGAAGCGCTCGAACAGCAGGCCGAAACGCAACGGGTCGAGGTCGGTGATCGTGAGCGACCAGGCGACGAGCGATCCCGCGCCCGAGCCGCGGCCCGGGCCGACCGGAATGTCCTGCGCCTTCGCCCACTTGATGAAGTCCGAGACGATCAGGAAGTAGCCCGGGAACTTCATCCGCTCGATGACGCCCAGTTCGAAGTCGAGCCGCGACTCGTAGGTCTCGCGGTCGAGCCCCGGCGCGACGCCATGCGCCTCGAGCCGCGCCTTCAGACCCGCCACCGCCTGTGCGCGAAGCTCCGCCGCCTCGTCCTCGCCGGCGGTGAAGCGCGGCAGAATCGGCTTCTGCGTGCGCGGTCGATGCGCGCAGCGCCGCGCGATCTCGACCGTGTTTTCGAGCGCCTCGGGGAGGTCGGAGAACAGGGCCTTCATCTCGGCGCGCGACTTCAAAAAGTGCTCGGCCGACATCTGGCGGCGCTCGGTCTCGGCGAGCACGCGGCCCTCCGCGAGGCAGATCAGCGCGTCGTGGGATTCGTGGTCGGCTTTCTCGCCGAAGCGCGCGCCGTTGGTCGCCACGATCGGCAGGCCCGCGCCATAAGCGAGGTTGAGCAGGCCGCCCTCGACCGCCTTCTCGCCCGCCAGATCATGGCGCTGGATCTCGACATAGAGCGCGTCGCCATAGATCGCGGCGAGCCGATTGAGCCGAGCCGCCGCGACGTCGTCCGCGCCTTCGGCGAGCGCCCGGTCGATCGGCCCCTCGGGTCCGCCGGTGAGCGCGATCAGTCCCTCGCGATGGGCCTCGAGCAGGTCGACGGACACATGGGGCGCGGCGTCGCCCTCCCCGTCCAGGAAGGCGCGGCTCGAAAGCGCCATCAGGTTGCTGTAGCCGGCCGCCGAGCGCGAGAGCAGCACGATCGCGGGCGCGCGCTCCTCCTTCATCGGCCGACCGGAGCGCTGCTCGCGGTCCTTGAAATCGACGCTGAGCGTGAGGCCGACGATCGGCTGCACGCCGCCGCCGGACAGCTTCTCGGAGAATTCGAGCGCGCCGAACAGATTGTCGTCGACGAGCGCGATCGCGGGCTGGTGGTCGGCCTTGGCGAGAGCGGCGATCCGCGCGACCGTCAGCGCGCCTTCGAGCAGCGAGTAGGACGAGCGCACGTTGAGATGCACGAAGCCCGGGTCGGTCTTCAGGCCGGCGGTCGCGTCCAAATCCCGATCCTCCGTTCAGTCGGTCCCCACTCTAGCGGAGGCGCGGCCCCGAGCCGACGCTTCAGGGGCGCGCGCCCACAACAAATGGCCGCGTCAGACCGCCGCCAGCACGTCCGCCCACAGCGCGAGCGCGCCGATGAACGCCGCGACCGAGCAGAGCTCGAGGCAGCCGAACGCGAAGGACTTGACTTGATCGACGAACATCTTGATCTCCTCTTGGATCCTTTATGTTCCTTATCTGTTCCCATCTGCGGTCGCGAGTCAAGCGTCGCCGGGCCGAGCCGCGAGGTGCCGCCGGGACGACGGGAATCGCGGTTAGCGAAAGGTGAACGAAGGCCGGACGCCGGCCTCTTAGACGTCGACCACAAGCCCGTCGCGCAGCGTGATGCGGCGGTCGAGCGTGGCGGCGAGGTCGAGATTGTGGGTCGCGACGATGGCCGCGAGCCCGGACGCGCGGGCGAGCGAGGTCAGCGTCTTGAACACATAGGCCGAGGTCGTCGGGTCGAGATTGCCGGTCGGCTCGTCGGCGAGCAGCAGCCGCGGGGCGTTGGCGACCGCGCGGGCGATCGCGACGCGCTGCTGTTCGCCGCCTGAAAGCTCGGCCGGCCGATGCGTCAGCCGCGCGCCCAGGCCGAGATAGGCCAGGAGGTCGGCCGCGCGCTCGCGCCCTCCTTCTCCTTCAGGCCTCGGATGACCTGCGGCAGCGTGACGTTCTCGAGCGCGGTGAACTCGGGCAGCAGGTGATGGAACTGATAGACGAAGCCCACCTGGTTGCGCCGCATCGCGGTGCGGGCGGCGTCGTCGAGCGTGGCGGTCGGGCGGCCCTCGATATAGACCTCGCCTCCGTCGGGCTTCTCGAGCAGCCCCGCGACATGCAGCAGGGTCGATTTGCCGGTGCCCGACGGCGCGATCAGCGCCACCACCTCGCCGGCCGCGATCGAGGCCGAGGCGCCGTTCAGCACCTCGAGCGACGCCTCGCCCTGCACGTAGCGTCGCACGACGTTCTCGAGCCGCAGCACAGGCTCTTCGGCGGCCGGATCCATGGGGTGGGACGCGTCGGTCATTCGTAGCGCAGCGCCTCGACAGGATCGAGCCTGGCGGCTCGCCAGGACGGGTAGAGCGTGGCGAAGACCGAGAGGAACAGCGCCATCAGCACCACCGAGGCGGTCTCGCGGGCGTTGGGATCGGCCGGGAGCTTGGAGAGGAAGTAGACCTCGGCGAGAACAGCTCGGTGCCCGTGAGATACGCGAGGAAGGCGCGGATCGACTCGACGTTCCAGCACGATCATGCCGAGCGCGAAGCCCGCGAGCGTGCCCACGACCCCGATCGACGCGCCGGTGATCAGGAAGATGCGCATCACCGAGCCGCTCGTCGCGCCCATGGTGCGCAGGATCGCGATGTCGCGGCCCTTGTCCTTCACCAGCATGATGAGGCCCGAGATGATTTGAGCGCCGCCACCAGAACGATGAGGGTGAGGATGAGGAACATGACGTTCCGCTCGACCTCGAGCGCGGAGAAGAACGTCTTGTTCCGGTCGCGCCAGTCCAGAAGATAGATCTGGCGCCCGGCCGCGGCGTGAAGCTTGGGCTTCACCTCGTCGACGCGGTCTGGATGCTCGAGATAGATCTCGATCGAGGAGGCGTCGCCCTCGCGGTTGAAATAGGCCTGCGCCTCGGCGAAGGGCAGGAACACGAAGGCGCCGTCATATTCCGACATGCCGATCTCGAAGATCGCCTGCACCTGGTAGCCCTTGATGCGCGGGGTGACGCCCATCGGCGTCACGGCTCCGCGCGGGGAGACGAGCGAGATCGTGTCGCCGGCGCGCACGCCGAGCTGGTCGGCGAGGCGTCGGCCGATCAGCACGCCGCCGCCGTCGTCGAAGCCCTCGAGGCTGCCTTCCTTGATGGTGCGCGAGACGAGCTGAAGCTTGCCGAGATCCTGGCCGCGCAGGCCGCGCACCAGCACGCCGTTGGAGGCCGCGGGCGAGGAGGCGAGCGCCTGGCCTTCGACGAGCGGGATGGTGAACTTCACGCCCTCGACCTTGGCGAGGCGGTCGGCCACCTCTGCGTAGTCGGTCAGCGGCCCGTCGAGCGGCTGAACCACGACGTGGCCGTTCACTCCGAGAATCTTGTTGATGAGTTCGGTCCGGAACCCGTTCATCACCGCCATGACGATGATGAGGGTCGCGACGCCCAGCATGATCCCCACGAAGGAGAAGCCGGCGATGACCGAGATGAAGCCTTCCTTGCGGCGGGCGCGCAGGTAGCGGCCGGCGATCATCCACTCGAAGGCCGCGAAGGGCTTGGTGCCCTGCGGCTCGTGGTCGGTCGCGTCAGTGTTGGACATCGAACGGAAGACCGCGGGTTGGTGAAGGGGCGCTGGCCGCGCAGGCGCCCGGTGAGGCCGTGACGGCCTCTAAGCCTTGGAAATGCGACGGAACCAAGGAGGCCGCGGCCTTCGCGAATCGTCGGCGACGCCAGCCGTGCGGGAGATTGTGGACGGCGGCGGGGCGCCGCGCCAGCGCTCAGACCGCGCGCGGACGCCCGGCGGCGGCCAGAAGCGCCGTTACGCGATCGGCCGTCAGCGCGCCGGCGACGCAGGCGACGAGGAAGATCCAGCCCGACAGCGCGCCCGCATGGACGCCAGAAAGCAGCACGCCGACGGTGCAGCCGAGGCCCGTCATCGCGCCCCAGCCCATCAGCACGCCGCCGATGAGGCCGCGGGCCGCCTGGCCGGAGGTCGGCAATGCGGGCCGGAAACGCCCCGAGACGAGCGCGGCCGAGAAGCTGGCCGCCACCAGACCGACGACGAACAGTCCGTTGTCGGACAGAAGCGTCTCCTTCACCGCCGTCGCGCAGCCGCGCAGTCCGTCGAGACCGTGGAGCGTCGTCGGGAGCGCGCCGGCGGAGGCGGCGGCGGTGCGGGCGAGACTGCCGAGTTCGGCGGTGACGCCGAGCGGAGCGACGCGGAGATAGTAGAGCGTCGCGATCGCCCCCACGGCGAGGCCGGCCGGCAGAAACGGCCAGCGCTTATTGAACACCGCCGCAGCGAGCCCCTTCGCCGTCAGCGGGGTCGCGGGTTCGGACGGAATGGCGCGCCCAAGGCGGAGCGCCAGCACGGCAAGCGCAAGGAGCGCCGCGAGCGTCAGCAGCAGCGCGCCCGGATAGCCGAGGCTCGCCGGGAGCCAGACCGCCGGCGCCTCGGCGATCGCCGCGACGTAGATCGCGTTCCAGGTGGAGAAGCCGAGCGCGAAGCCGCCAAGCGCGCCGACAAGCGCGAAGGGCGAGGTCGGGGACCCCTCCCCCAGCCGGTAGAGATGGGCCGAGAGGCACGAGCCCGAGATCGCCATGCCGACGCCGAAGACGAACGCCGCGACCGCGAGCGCGGGACCCACGGGGCCAATATGGGCGGTCGGCGGCAGGCGCCCGCCAAAGGGGTTCGGCAGCCAGGCGCCGAACACCGCCGCATAGCCGATCGCGCCGAACCCAAGCGCCACGAGGATCGCGAGCGCGCCGCGCGGATCGCCCTCGCGGGTCAGGTCGCGGAGATTGCAGAGGAAGCAGAACCGGCCGCGCTGGAGCGCGATCCCGAAGGCCGCGCCCGCGAGCAGCGCAAAGGACTGGCGTCCGCCGGTCCCGGGTGCCTGGCCGAGGAGGTAGGCGGAGACGAGGATCACCAGAACGACGAACGCGGCCGAAGCGGCCGCGAGGGGTTTTGGCGATGGCAAGGGCGCTGGCGCTGTCGTCAAAGGCAGTCGGCTTTCGAAATTCCGAGGCGAAGGCGCCTCTTCCCTTCTCCCTTTGCGGGACAAGGGAAGAGGCGGCGGCCGGATGAGGGGCGCGGGCGGCGCCCTCGAAGGAGAGGTCGGAGGTTCCCCCTCGCCCTAACCCTCTCCCGCAAGGGGAGAGGGGAATGGCGACCGCGGCGGTCGCAATCAGGGAAAAGGACGGAGGCCCCGCCTCACTTGCCCTGCCATACGGTGCCGGTGAGGTTGGCGACCGGCACGCCGACCGAATTGCCGTATTCGGTCCAGGAGCCGTCGTAGTTCTTCACCTCGTAGCCCAGCACCTTGGCCAGCACGAACCAAGTGTGGCTGGAGCGCTCGCCGATGCGGCAGTAGACGATCGTGGGCTTGGATCCGTCGACGCCGGCGTCGGCATAGAGCTTCTTGAGCTCATCCTTCGACTTCAGCGTGCCGTCGGCGTTCACCGCCTTCGACCACGGCACGTTCTTGGCGCCCGGAACATGGCCGGCGCGGATCGACAGCTCCTTGGAGCCTTCCGGCGCGAAGATCTTGCCGGAGAACTCGTCGGGCGAGCGAATGTCGAGCAGCACCGAGCCCGTGTCGCCCTCGGCGACCTTGAGCACGTCGCCGAGGCGCGCGCGGACCTTTGCGTTGACCTGCGTCAGCTCGACTGAGCCCTTGGCGGCTTCGGGCGTTCCGGTGTCGAGCGGCAAGCCCTTGGCCTCCCAGACCTTGCGGCCGCCGTCGAGCAGCTTGACCCGGTCGCCGAGCCCGTAAGCCTCGAGCACCCAGGCTCCCCAGGCTGCGAACCAGTTGTTGTTGTCGCCGTAGAGAACGATCGTCGTGTCCTTGTCGACGCCGGCGCTCGACAGCAGCTTCTGCAGGTTCTCGCGGCTCGCGATGTCGCGCTTGATGGGATCGACGAGCTCGGAGTGCCAGCGGATGTTGGTCGCGCCCGGCACATGGCCGCGCTCATAGACGCCCGGGTCGACGCTGACCTCGAAGACCTTGACCTTCGGGTTCTTGAGATTGTCCGCCACCCAGTCGGCGGTGACGAGCGGCCCGGCCTGCGCGAAGGCGGTGCCCGCCGAAACGAGAAGCGCCGCGCCGGCGGCGGCGAAGGATTTGATGAAGCTCATGACCGTCTGTGGCCCCGTTCGGTTTACCGAACGAGACCGTGACAGAGTGCGGCCCAAACACAATCTATTAAATTAATGGATTTAATAACATGCGCGTGAACCGTCATGCTCGCGCCGTCGTGCGGGTCTCCAAGACGTCGTTCCAGCGCTCGACGCCTCTAGAAAGTCGCGGATGCCCGGCTGCCGACGGGCATGACGAAGGAAAAGCGGCGCCTGCCGCCTCAGCCCACGATCGCGTTCAAAGCCGCCTCGGGGCTCAGCGTCTGGGCCTCGCCCTCGCCTCGCCGCTTGAGCTCGACGACGCCGTCCTTCAGTCCCTTGGGCCCGACGACAAGACGCCACGGCAGGCCGATCAGGTCCGTGGTGGCGAATTTCGAGCCCGGGCGCTCGTCGGTGTCGTCGTAGAGCACATCGACGCCGGCGGTCTGGAGCTTGGCGTAGAGATCTTCGCAGACGGCGTCGCAGGCCGCGTCCGGGGCGCAGGTTCACGAGGCCGACGCGGAAGGGCGCGACGGCGTCCGGCCAGATGATGCCGGCCTCGTCATGGCTCGCCTCGATGATCGCCGCGGCGAGGCGAGAGGGCCCGATGCCGTAGGATCCCATATGCACCGGCGCCATGGCGCCGTCGGGGCCCGCCACCACGGCCTTCATGGGCTCGGAGTATTTCGTGCCGAAATAGAAGATGTGCCCGACCTCGATGCCGCGCGCCGAAACGCGCGCCTCTTCGGGCACGGCCGCGAAGGCGGCCTCGTCGTGCATCTCCTCGGTCGCCGCGTAGAGGCTCGTCCACTTGTCCACGATCGCCTGCAACGCCGCGGGATCCTGAAAATCGACGTCCTCGGCCGGCGTCTCGAAGTCCAGGAAATCCTTGTGGCAGAACACGGCGCTTTCGCCGGTCTTGGCCAGGATGATGAACTCGTGGGAAAGGTCGCCGCCGATCGGGCCGGTGTCGGCGCGCATCGGGATCGCCTTCATGCCGAGTCGGGCGAAGGTTCGCAGATACGCCACCACCATGCGGTTGTAGGAGACGCGCGCGCTGTCGGCGTCGAGGTCGAAACTGTAGGCGTCCTTCATCAGGAACTCGCGCGAGCGCATCACGCCGAAGCGGGGTCGCACCTCGTCCCGGAACTTCCACTGGATGTGGTAGAGGTTCTTCGGCAGATCCTTGTAGGAGCGCACGCCCGCGCGGAAGATCTCGGTGATCATCTCCTCGTTGGTCGGGCCGAACAGCATCTCGCGCTCGTGCCGGTCCTTGATGCGCAGCATCTCCTTGCCGTAGGCGTCGTAGCGGCCGCTCTCGCGCCAGAGGTCCGCAAGCTGGATCGTGGGCATCAGAAGCTCGATCGCCCCCGCCCTGTTCTGCTCCTCGCGCACCACGTCGCAGATCTTGTTGAGCACCCGCAGACCAAGCGGCAGCCAGGCGTAGATGCCGGCGGCCTCCTGCCGGATCATGCCGGCGCGCAGCATCAGCCGGTGGCTGACGATCTCGGCCTCTTTGGGCGCTTCGCGAAGAATCGGCAGGAAGAAGCGGCTGAGGCGCATTCGGGCAGGTTCCGGTGTGATCTGGGCCGCCGCGGGCCGGCGGTTGGGGCGGCGAGGCGCGCGACGAAACCCGATGCAGGTTCAAAACACAAGAGCGTGCGTGGAACGCGGCGCCTCCAAAATGAGGCGGTTTATCGGCGCCTCAATTTTTGGCGCCCATGCACAAAGTGGTGACAAGCAGAAAACTAGCCGTTAAGGTCGTCACATAACAAAGGGCCGGTCGACGACGTTGCCTCGTCGACTAAACCGCGGTCCAAGTCTTGGGAGGATGTCCATCGCGGCGCGCCGTTGGCCGTCGCCGCGCGAACCGGAGCCGAAGTCCCGCACCGCTCGCGGCCCGGATCGAAATGGACACAAGATGACCTTCAAGAAAGCAGGGCTCCGGCCTTGCTTTTTTTTGCCCCCGATTCCGATTTAGAGGGGCTTAACGCCCCACTCGACCAATCCTGAACCACCAGCGTCTTGGCCCGGCTTGACCGGATCAGCCGCCTTGCGCGTCGAGGTCTGCGACGACCACAGGTTTTCCGGTCAAGCCAAGGGCCGACGGGAAGGCCGTCGCCTTCCTGGAAAAGCGCTGACCCGAAGCGCTCAGCGAACCGGATCGAAGCGCGGCAGGAACGGGATCGAGTCCAGCGAGACGAGATGCTGCGTCAGCAGCACGAACAGGACCGCGAAGGCGGCGCTCGCGACCAGGGTCGTCAGCCCGAAGATGCGCAGCAGCCGCGGTCGAGCGGGAGCCGCGCCCTCGCTGCCGGGCGTGACCTCGCCCTCCTCGATCTGGCTGCGGACGCCGAAGGGCAGCACGGCGAACAGCGTCGTCCACCAGATGACGAAATAGACCGCGGCCCAGCTGATCGCCGAAAAGATCACGCCTGCTCGAGCTCGACCAGCGTGCCGAGCATGTCCTTGGGGTGAAGGAACAGCACGGGCTTGCCGTGCGCGCCGATCTTGGGCTCGCCGTCGCCGAGCACGCGTGCGCCTTCAGACTTTAGCTTGTCGCGCGCGACGATGATGTCGTCGACCTCGTAGCAGACGTGATGGATGCCGCCGGCCGGGGAGCGGTCGAGGAAGGCCTGGATCGGCGACTTTTCGCCGAGCGGCTCCAGCAGCTCGATCTTGGTGTTGGGCAGCTCGATGAACACGACCGTGACGCCGTGCTCGGGCTGCTCGGTCGCGGGCGTGACGGTCGCGCCGAGGGTGTCGCGGTAGACGGCGGTCGCCGCCGCGAGGTCCGGCACCGCGATCGCGACATGGTTCAGGCGGCCGATCATTCTTCACTCCCCGCGAACGTGCGGAAACAGACTGCGCGCTTCGAGACGGCCTCCTGCGGGGAAGCCCCCTCAGCATGAGGATGGTCGCCGATGGCATACACCACCTCCCTCATGCTGAGGAGCCGTCCAAAAGACGGCGTCTCGAGGCGCGCGATCGGGTGACCGAGGGCGCGATCCAAGACACGCGAGCGATAGCGATCGCGCGCTCCCCCCTCCGTCCGAAGTCGACAACCGCTCCGTGCGCCGATACCCCTTGCCGTCCTGCCGCATCGGGGAACCGCCTCGTGTCCGCGATCATCGAGAAGCTGCACGCAACCTTCGCGCGGCGCGAAACGCCGGAAAACCGTGGCGGAGCTCGTCGCGGAAGCGCTGCCGGACGCCGACCGGCGACTGCATGGCCTGCTCGACAAAGCCCGCCGCGGCTCGATCGGGCGACGGTTCGGCTGGTCGTCGATGTCGACGAATTTTGCGGCCCCGCCCGACGCGGCCAAGCAGATCGCCAAGGCGGCCGAACTGGCGGAGCTTTTCTCGGCGAAGCGCTTCCTTCCGGCGAAGCCGTCGACAGCGCCGGCGCGGCGGACGCCGCCGACGCCCTCTCCGCCCTGATCGGACGCAAGCCTGGCGCAGGATTTCGCCATGGTCGGACCGATCGGGCAGCCCGCTCCGCGGCGGGTCTTGAGCTTTCGCGGCGGCGTTACACGAAGCTCTTTCGTCTGGCGGTGCGGCTCGAGGAGAAGTCGGCGCGCCTCGCCGACGTTGAGGCGCGCGCGGGCCTCATCCTGGTCGGCAAGGCCGCGCTCGCGCCGCGCCTCGCGCTCGACGATCTCGGCGACGACGCGCCGACAGCGGGCTTCGTCGCCTATTACGCCGCGCGGATGAAGCTGCGCTCGGAGTTCACCATCTTCGGGCAGCAGAAGCCGTTCGACCAGCTGAGCGAGGCGCTGCTCGCCCTCTGCGGCCAGAGGCCAGAGGCCACGCGCTGGTTCGCGGTCGCGCATGTCTTTCCGCGCGAGGACGTGCTGGCGCGGCTGACCGATCACGAGAAGGGCCGGCTGCTCGGCCAGTGGTTCGCGATTCTCGACATGACGGCCGAGCGGCTGAAGCGCGCGAGCGAGGAGACGCGCATCGACATGCACGACATGATCGTGCGCCAAGGCAACGACTCTTCCACCTGGAACCTGCTCGCCGGCGCCTGGAACCGGGCGCGCGACCACTGGATCGCGCTGGTGACCGCGATGGGCTTTGACGAGCTGTTCGACGAGATGATGCCGGGCAAGGTCATGCGCCTCATGGCCGGGGACGTCGCGCACTGGCATCGCTCGACCGGCGGCGGCGTGCATCCGGACACCGCCGTTTGGCGCGACCTGCCAAAGCCCTGGAGCGTGCTGCGCGGCGACGCGACATGCACGCGCGCGGACATCGAGGCCGCCTGCCGTCGGCGGGGCGTCGATCCGGAAACGTCGGGCTGGTCGGCGCCGCGGCCGCGCACGGACGTCTCGAAATTCCGGCCGACGCCGGAGCTCGTCCACGGCGTCGCGGTCAACAACCCCTATCTCGCCGCCTACCTGAAAAAGGCGCGCTGGTTCAGCGGCAAGGACGTCCGCTTCGTCTGGGTGGATTGACGGGGCCGTCCGTCCGCCGCCAGATGGACGCCCCGTAGCTCAGCGGCAGAGCGGGCGGCTCTGTCCCGCCTGGACGTCGGTTCGAATCCGACCGGGATTTTCGACGCGGGGCGGCTTCCGGAAGGAGCCGCCCTCGTTCGTTTCCAGAAACTGTCATCCCGGACAAGCGGCGCAGCCGCGCCCTTCTTGTCCCGGACTTGATCCGGGACCCAGAACCGAGACCGCATGCAGGACAATGCTCGGCGCCTTTGTTGGAACCGCTGTCGGCTCTCGGTCCCGGATCACGTTCGGGACACGTGGCGCTCAGACGCTCAGCACGGAGACGTGGCAGACCGGCTTCTTGCCCCAGACGAGGTTGAGCTCGCCGCGCACCGCGCGCTCGACCGCGGTCGCGACCGCGCCTGAGTCGCGGCGCTTCGGGCGCGGCAGGCCGTCGAGGCAGTCGAGAACCGTGTCGCGCAGCACGACGGTCATCAGCTCGCCCTCGTCGTCGCGGGCGGGAAGGCCCGTGAAACGGATCTCCGGATCGGTCGCGACGTCGCCGAGTTCGTCGATCGCGATCGCGATCGAGACAACGCCTGCGAAAGCAAGCTTGCGGCGCTCGCCGATGGTCTGCTCGGTCGACTGGATCAGCACCTTGCCGTCCTTGAGCATCCGGCCGGTCGCGACCTCGTCGACGATCTCGGTCGGGCCGCCCGCCAGGCGGATCATCTGCCCGTCTCCGACGCGCGCCACGCGCTTGGCTCCGGCTTCCTTCGCAAAGGCCGCGTGCTCGTGCATGTGCAGCTCTTCGCCATGCACCGGAACGACGAGATCGGGTTTCAGCCAGCCGTAGAGCATGGCGATTTCGCCGCGACGCGGATGGCCCGAGACGTGGACGAGATGAGTGCGGTCGGTGATCACCTCGGCGCCGCCGGCGATCAAGCCGTTCATGACGCGGCCGACCGCCTTCTCGTTGCCGGGAATGGCGCGGGAGGAGAAGATCACGCGGTCGCCGCGCGCGATTGTGACTTCCGGATGGTCGCCCTGCGCGACGCGGGCGAGCGCGGCGCGCGGCTCGCCTTGGCTGCCGGTCATCATGGCCACGACCTTGTCGCGCGGCAGGTAGCCGTAGGCCGCAGGCTCCAGGAACTCCGGGATGCCCTCGAAATAGCCGAGCATGCGGCCGACGTCGGCGGCCCGTTTCATGGCGCGGCCGATCAGAACCACCTGCCGGTCGGCCGCGAGCGCGGCGTCGGCGACTGCGCGCAGACGTCCGACGTTCGAGGCGAAGGTGGTGACGGCGACGCGGCCCGTCGCGGTGCGCACCAGTTCGGCGATGGTGGCGGCGACATCCATCTCGGACGGCGAGACGCCTTCGCGAAGCGCGTTGGTCGAGTCGCCGACGACCGCCGCGACCCCCTCCTCGCCGAGCTCGCGCATGCGCTTCTCGTCGGTCGGCAGGCCGATGATCGGCGTCGGGTCGATCTTCCAGTCGCCGGTGTGCAGCACAAGGCCTGCGGGCGTGCGGATGGCGAGCGCGCTCGATTCAGGGATCGAATGCGCCACGGGCACGAACTCGACGTCGAACGGGCCGACCTTGAACGAGGATCCCTGCGCGATTTCGGTGACCGGCACCTTGGGCGCGTCGCGCTCGGAGGCGCGTTTGGCCTCGAGCATCGCGGCCGCGAAGGGGGTCGCGTAGACCGGGCACTTGAGCTCAGGCCACAGGTCGAGCACCGCGCCGTAGTGGTCCTCATGCGCGTGCGTCAGCACCAGCGCCTCGATCGCGCCGCGCAGGCCCTTGGCGAAGCGGATGTCGGGCAGGATCAGGTCGATGCCCGGCGTTATGGCCGGATCGCCGAAGATCACGCCGCAATCGACCATCAGCCAGCGACGCTTCGAGCCCCGGCCGTAGCCGTAGAGCCCGATGTTCATGCCGATTTCACCCACTCCGCCGAGGGGCACGAAGACCAGATCGTCGTTCATGCTCATCCTTCGGCGCGGATCGTGGCCGCGGGTCCAAAATAGACGTCGCCGGCGGAGATCGCGGTCGCGATTCCGGTCGGCTGGCGCAGCACCATGCGGCCGCGCTCGTCGAGAGACTCGAAGCGCCCCTTCAGGCGGCGCTGGCCGAGATCGACTTCCACCTGGCTGCCAAGGCCGGCGGCGCGCGCCATCCAGGCCTTGCGGATGGCGGCGAGCCCCTCGCCGTCCTCCCAGGTGTCGAGCCAGGTGACGAACGTATCGGAGAGCGCCTCGAACAGCTCCTCGGCGTTCGTCCGGTCTCCCCGCTCGGCGAGCGCCGTCGCAGGGAACGGCATGCCTTCCGGCGCCGAGACGATGTTGACCCCGATGCCGACCACCACTGCGAGCCGCCCGTCGGCCAGCTTGTCGGCCTCGAGCAGGATGCCCGCAAGCTTCTTGCCGTCGACGATGAGGTCGTTCGGCCATTTGAGCTCGGGCCGCGCGGTGCGGGGCGAGAGCGACTCCGCCACCTGCCGCAGCGCCTGCTCGAGCGCAAGGCCCGCCACGAAGCCGAGCGTCGCCGCGAGCGCTGCATCGACCGAGGTCGTCATCGCGAAGCTCGCCGCGAGATTGCCGCGTTCGGTCGACCACGGACGGCCGCGGCGGCCGCGGCCGTCCGTCTGGGCGCGGGCCGCGACCCACACCGGCGCCCTGCCCTCGCGGGCAAGCGCCATGCCCTCGGCGTTGGTCGAGCCGATCGTGTCGTAGGCGACGAGATCGTGGCCGGCCTCGCGTGCCGCCGGTCCGAGCGCGAAGCTCATGCCTGGCCCCGAGGGGCGGACGTGCGTCTCGCGATCGAAAGCTCCAAAACCGGTCCTCAGAACAGCGACTGCGCCGCCGTCGCCGCGGCGGCGGTGAGCGGAGCAGGATAGATGAAATAGAGCAGCGTGAAGCCGCCCGCGAGCGTCAGTACGACCTTCGCCGCCCCCGTCATAGGGGCGAACTCAACCGTTGGCTCGTCGAAATAGATTATCTTGACGATTCGCAGGTAGTAGAAAGCGCCCACCACGCTCAAAACGAAGCCGATCACGGCGAGCGGGTAGAGCCCGGCGTTCACCGCGGCGTAGAACACGTAGAACTTCGCGAAGAAGCCCGCGAGCGGCGGAATGCCCGCAAGCGAGAACAGGATCATGGCCAGCACGAACGCCATGGCGGGCTTGGTGCGCGAGAGACCCGCGAGGTCGTCGATCGACTCCACGTATTTGTCGCCGACCCGCATCGACAGGATGCAGGCGAAGGCGCCGAGCGTCATCGCGACGTAGATTGCGGAATAGACCGCGACGCCGCGCACGCCCTCGGGCGTTCCGGCCGCCAGGCCCACCAGCACGTAGCCCATATGGCCGATGGAGGAGTAGGCCATCAGGCGCTTGAGGTTGCGCTGGCCGATGGCCGCGAAGGCGCCGAGCGCCATGGAGGCGATTGCGACGAAAACGACGACCTGCCGCCATTCCTGCGTGACGGTCGGGAACGCCTCGGTCACCACGCGCACGAACATCGCGACCGCCGCAACCTTGGCCGCGGAGGCGAAGAAGGCGGTGATCGGCGTCGGCGCGCCCTCATAGACGTCGGGCGTCCACATGTGGAACGGGACCGCCGAGATCTTGAACGCGAAGCCTGCGAGCAGGAACACGATGCCGAAGACGAGGCCGAGCGAGGCGTGGCCGTCTTTCAGCGCCGCCGCGATGTCGGCGAAGCCCACCGCGCCAGTGGTGCCGTAGACCAGCGACGCGCCATAAAGCAGCATGCCGGACGACAGCGCGCCGAGCACGAAGTACTTCAGGCCCGCTTCCGTCGAGCGGATGTCGTCGCGGTGGATCGCGGCGATGACGTAGAGCGCCAGGCTCTGCAGCTCGAGGCCGAGATAGAGCGAGATGAGGTCGCTCGCGGAGATCATCAGCGACATGCCGAGCGTGGAGAGCACGACCAGCACGGCGTATTCGTAGCGCGCGAACTTCTCGCGGCGCATGTAGTCAAATGACAAGGAAAGCGCAGCGACCGCGGCCACATAGGCGAGGATCTTCATGAAGCGCGCGAAGGCGTCGGCGGTGAAGCCGCCGCCGAACGACGGGCCGTGGTCGACCGGCGCGACGGCGACGAGCACGCCAGCCAGCGCGATCAGCGCGACCGCGAGGCCGTTGATCAGCGAGGTCGCCTTGTCGCCGACGATCGCGCCGATGAGGATCAGCGTCAGCGCGCCGACCGCAAGCGCGATCTCGGGCAGCGCGAGGGCGAAATGAGGAAGGGCGTCCGTCACTTCACGGCCTCGGCGGTCTTGCCGGCCGCGTCGATTGCGGCCTGGGCGGAGGAGAGAATGCCGTCGACCGAGGCCGCGGACATGTCGAGGATCGGGGCCGGCCACACGCCGAACAGCACGGTCAGGATCACCAGCGGCGCGAGCAGCACGATCTCGCGGCGGTTCAGATCCGCGATGCCGTGAAGTTCCGGCTTGGTTATCTCGCCGAACACCACGCGGCGGTAGAGCCACAGCGCATAGGCCGCCGACAGGACGACGCCGGTGGTGGCGAAGAACGCCACCCAGGTGTTGGCCCCGAAGGCGCCCATCAGCGTCAGGAACTCGCCCACGAAGCCCGAGGTGCCCGGCAGGCCGACGTTCGCCATCGTGAACACCAGGAACGCGAAGGCGTACCAGGGCATGACGTTGACGAGCCCGCCGAAGGCCTTGATCTCGCGGGTGTGCATGCGGTCGTAGACCACGCCCACGCACAGGAACAGCGCGCCCGACACGATGCCGTGGCTGACCATCTGGAACACCGCGCCCTGCACGCCTTGCGGGTTCAGGGTGAAGATCCCCATCGTCACGAAGCCCATATGGGCGACGGACGAATAGGCGATCAGCTTCTTGATGTCCTCCTGCATCAGCGCGACCAGCGAGGTGTAGATGATCGCCACCACCGAAAGCGCGAACACCATCGGAGCGAAATATTCGCTCGCGAGCGGGAACATCGGCAGCGAGAAGCGCAGGAAGCCGTAGCCGCCCATCTTCAGCAGGATGCCGGCCAGGATCACCGAGCCCGCGGTCGGCGCCTCGACATGGGCGTCGGGCAGCCAGGTGTGGACAGGCCACATCGGCATCTTCACCGCGAAAGAGGCGAAGAAGCCGAGCCACAGCCAGGTCTGCATCTCGGCCGGGAACTTGGTCTGGGTCAGGATGTGCTGGATGTCGGTCGTGCCGGCGTAGCCGTACATCGCGAGGATGCCGACAAGCATCAGCAGCGAGCCGAGCAGCGTGTAGAGGAAGAACTTGAAGCTCGCATAGACGCGCCGCTTGCCGCCCCAGATGCCGATGATGAGGAACATCGGGATCAGGCCCGCCTCGAACAGCAGGTAGAACAGCACGAGGTCGAGCGCACAGAAGACGCCGATCATCAGCGTCTCGAGCACCAGGAACGCGATCATGTACTCCTTCACCCGGTGGGTGATGGAGCGCCACGACGCCAAGATGCAGAACGGCATCAGGAAGGCGGTCAGGATCACGAACGGGGTCGAGATGCCGTCGACGCCCATCTTGTAGGTGATCGCGCCGCCCAGCCAATCGGCCTGCTCGACGAACTGGAAGCCGGCGGCGTTGAAGTCGAACTTCGCCCACAGCACGCAGGAGACGATGAAGTTCACCACCGTCGTCCAGAGCGCGACGTGGCGATGTTGCCGAGCGAGGCGTCGTCGGTCCCGCGGATCATCAGCAGGAAGAACACGCCGACGAGCGGCAGGAAGGTCAGGAGCGAAAGGATCGGCCAGTCAGTCACGGATCAATGCCCCCCGACCATGAACCAGGTGAACATCGCGGCGACGCCGATCAGCATCGCGAAGGCGTAATGGTAGAGGTACCCGGTCTGGAGCTTCACCACCTGGTTGGTGACGTCGATCACCCGCGCCGAGATGCCGTCAGGCCCCATGCCGTCGATGACCCGACCGTCGCCCTGCTTCCACAGGAAGCGGCCGATCCACTTGGCGGGGCGCGTGAAGATCAGGTCGTAGAGCTCGTCGAAGTACCACTTGTTGAGCAGGAACTGGTAGATCAGCTGCTGCTGCTTGGCGAGCCGCACCGGCAGGTCCGGGCGCTTGACGTAGAACAGCCACGAGACCGCGAAGCCGATCACCATCATCACGAACGGCGACCACACCACCCACTTCGGCACCTCGTGCATGTGGTGGATGATCTCGTTGTGCTCGCCCCGGAAGATCGCCTCGCCCCAGAACCGCTCCTCGGAATGGCCGATGAAGGAGCCCGAGAACACGACGCCCGCGAACAGCGCCCCGACGCTCAGGATCAGCAGCGGCAGGATCATGACCTTCGGGCTCTCGTGGACGTGGCTCATGGTCTCGAGCGAAGCCCTTGGCGCTCCGTGGAACGTCATGAAGATCAGGCGCCAGGAGTAGAACGAGGTCAGCAGAGCCGCGAGCACGGTCAGTGTGAAGGCGAACATCGCCGGCCCGCTGTGGGCCGCATAGGCCGCCTCGATCACCGCGTCCTTCGAATAGTAGCCGGCGGTGAACGGGAAGCCGGTGAGCGCGAGCGTGCCGATCACCATCATCCAGTAGGTGGTCGGGATGAGGCGGCGCAGGCCGCCCATCTTCCGCATGTCCTGCTCGTGATGCATCGCGTGGATGACCGAGCCGGAGCCCAGGAACAGCAGCGCCTTGAAGAAGGCGTGCGTGAACAGGTGGAACACCGCGATCCCGTAGCCGCCGACGCCGAGCGCGACGAACATGTAGCCGAGCTGCGAACAGGTCGAATAGGCGATGACGCGCTTGATGTCGTTCTGCACGAGACCGACGGTCGCGGCGAAGATGGCGGTCAGTCCGCCGACCACCGTCACCACCGCGAGCGCGTCCGGCGCGTGTTCGAACAGCGGCGACATGCGCGCCACGAGCACGATGCCGGCCGTCACCATGGTGGCGGCGTGGATGAGCGCGGAGACCGGCGTCGGGCCCTCCATCGCGTCCGGCAGCCAGGTGTGCAGGCCGAGCTGCGCTGACTTGCCCATCGCGCCCATGAAGAGCAACAGGCAGATCACCGTCATGGCGTGCCAGTCGTGGCCGAGGAAGTTGATGGTCTTGTCGGCTGCGCCGGGGGCCGCGGCGAAAATCGTCTCGAACTCGACTGAGCCGAACACCACGAAGGTCGCGAAGATGCCGAGCGCGAAGCCGAAGTCGCCGACGCGGTTGACCACGAAGGCCTTGATGGCGGCGGCGCAGGCCGAGGGCTTCTTGTACCAGAAGCCGATCAGCAGGTAGCTCGCGAGGCCCACGCCCTCCCAGCCGAAGAACAGCTGCACGAGGTTGTCGGACGTCACCAGCATCAGCATGGCGAAGGTGAAGAGCGAGAGATAGGCGAAGAACCGCGGCCGATGCGGATCCTCGTGCATGTAGCCGGTCGAATAGAGGTGCACGAGCGCCGAGACCGAATTCACGACGACGAGCATGACGGCTGTCAGCGTGTCGATGCGGAACGCCCAGTCGAGATGGAGCGAGCCGGCCGTGACCCAGCGCATCACCTCGATATGCGCAGCGGCGCCGCCCCAGGCGACGTCGATGAACGCGACCCAGGAGAGCAGCGCCGAGATCATCAGGAAGCTGGTGGTGACGATCTCCGCAGGACGCGAGCCCCAGGCGGCGGGCTCGACCGGGCCATGGTCGTGATGGTCGTCGTGGCCGTGATCGCCATGCGCATGATCGTCGTGGCCATGCGCGTCATGAGGCGAGTGCGAGTCGTGGCCGTCATGGCCGTGGCCGTGCGCCTCGTGGAACGCGTCGACGGGACCGACCGCGCCGGGATGGCGCTTGCGCGCCCCGATCAGAGCGATCGCGCCGGCGATGAGCGCGCCGAGCAGCGGGAGAAAGACGATGAGATGATACATCAGTTCGCTCCCGCTGCGTCGCTCGGAGCCGGACGACTTGGAGCAAAGGAGCTGCGTGCTTCGAGACGGCGGCCCGGAGCCGCCTCCTCAGCATGAGGACCCTTTGAGGATGCCAGGAAACCAACGGTCCTCATGCTGAGGAGGCGGCTCCGGGCCGCCGTCTCGAAGCACGCAGTCCGCCGATGCAAAGCGGTCGCCCCGATCACGGTTCAGCCCTTCATCCGGTTGATGTCCTCGACCGCGATGGTGCCGCGGTTCCGGAAGTAGACGACGAGGATCGCAAGGCCGATCGCGGCTTCCGCCGCCGCCACCGTCAGCACGAACAGCGCGAAGACCTGGCCCTTGAGGTCGCCGATATGGGTCGAGAACGCCACGAGGTTGATGTTCACGGCGAGCAGGATGAGCTCGACCGACATCAGGATGACGATGACGTTCTTCCGGTTCAGGAAGATGCCGAAGACGCCGATCGTGAACAGGATCGCGGCGACGACGAGGTAATGTTCGAGCCCGACGATCATCAGGAGGCTCCTCGCTCGCCAAGGCCCTGTCCCGGCTTGACCTTCACGACCTCGATCGCGGTCGCGGGGCCGCGCGCCACCTGGGTCGCGATGTCCTGGCGCTTCACGCCGGCGCGGCGCTCGCGCAGCGTCAGCACGATCGCGCCGACCATCGCGGTGAGGAGCACGAGGCCGGCCGCCTGGAACAGCAGGACGTGGTCGGTGTAGAGCACGCGGCCGAGCGCTTCGGCGTTGGTGACGTCGGTCGGGATCGGGGCTTTGGCCACGGTCTTCGCCATCGAGCCGGCCGCGCCCCAGGCGCCCAGCACGAAGACGAGCTCGCAGAGCATCACCAGCCCGACCAGCACGCCCACCGGCAGATACTGCAGGAAGCCGTCGCGCAGCTCCGCGAAGTCGACGTCGAGCATCATGGTCACGAACATGAACAGCACCGCGACCGCGCCGACATAGACCACGATCAGGATCATCGCGAGGAACTCCGCGCCCATCAGCATGAAGAGGCCGGCCGCGTTCACGAAGGCGAGGATCAGGAAGAGCACCGAATGCACGGGGTTCTTCGAGGAGATGACCATCAGCGCCGAGGCGACGGTCACGCTCGCGAACAGGTAGAAGAACAGCGATGGCAGGATCATGCGGCGGTCCTCCGGCCGGGGGCGCGGGGGGTGAGTACGGCGTGGGCGGGGAGTCGTAAAGCCTTCGAGGCGCTCATCCGGCTCACCGATACGGCGCGTCGAGCGCGATGCGGCGCGCGATCTCGCGCTCCCAGCGGTCGCCGTTCGCGAGCAGGCGCTCCTTGTCGTAGTAGAGCTCCTCGCGGGTCTCGGTCGCGAACTCGAAGTTCGGTCCTTCCACAATCGCGTCGACCGGGCAGGCCTCCTGGCAGAAGCCGCAATAGATGCACTTCACCATGTCGATGTCGTAGCGCGTGGTGCGCCGCGTGCCGTCGTTGCGGCGCGGGCCCGCCTCGATGGTGATGGCCTGCGCCGGGCAGATCGCCTCGCAGAGCTTGCAGGCGATGCAGCGCTCCTCGCCGTTCGGATAGCGACGCAGCACGTGCTCGCCACGGAAACGCGGCGAGATCGCGCCCTTCTCGAACGGATAGTTGATGGTCGCCTTGGGACGGAAGAAATAGCGCATCGACAGAAAGAACGCCGATACGAACTCCTTCAGGAACAGCGACTTGGCGGCCTGGTCGAGGCGCATGCCGAAAGACCTTCGTTTTGGGGGCGTCGGCGCCCGGCGACAAGCCGGGCCCTAGCCCCAGAGAACCTCAGCGGCGACGTAGCCCACGACGGCGACCTCCACGATCGTCGTCGCGATGACGACCGGACCGGCGAGCCGGCGGATCGTCGTGAATTTCCTGGCGTCCTCTTCGGACGCCCGCGCGATCTGCCCGTCGAGCCCGGCGTTGAGCGCCTTCGCCCCGACGACCCCGATCGCCAATCCGGCGAGCGCGCCGAAAACGGCGCCCCAGACGCCGGGCGTCACCCGACGCCCTGCCCCGCCCAGCCCGTGAACTGCAGAACCGCGGCCACGACCACCACCATCACCAGCGAGATCGGCAGGAACACCTTCCAGCCGAGCCGCATGAGCTGGTCGTAGCGGTAGCGGGGCACGAAGGCCTTCACCATGGCGAACATGAAGAAGACCAGGCACATCTTGGCCACGAACCAGATCACGCCCGGGATCCAGGTGAAGGGCGCGAACGGGATCGGGGAAAGCCAGCCGCCCATGAACAGGATCGTGGTCAGCGCGCACATGGTCATGATGGCCACGTACTCGCCGAGCATGAACAGCAGGTACGGCGTCGAGGCGTATTCGGTCATGAAGCCCGCGACGAGCTCCGACTCCGCTTCCGGAAGATCGAAGGGCGGGCGGTTGGTCTCGGCGAGCGCGGAGATGAAGAACACCACGAACATCGGGAACAGCGGCAGCCAGTACCAGCCGAAGATCCCGGCGGCGGTGTCCTGCGCGCGGACGATGTCGGAGAGGTTGAGCGATCCGACGACCAGCAGCACCGTGATGATCACGAAGCCGATCGAGACTTCGTAGGAGACCATCTGGGCCGCCGAGCGCAGCGCGCCGAGGAAGGGGTACTTCGAGTTCGACGCCCAGCCGCCCATGATGACGCCGTAGACGCCGAGCGAGGAGATCGCGAACACGTAAAGGATGCCGACATTGATGTCGGCGATCGCCCAGCCGTCCGCGATCGGGATCACGGCCCAGGCCGCGAGCGCCAGGAAGCAGGTGACGAGCGGGGCGAGCAGGAACACGCCCTTGTTCGCGCTCGAGGGAACCACAGGCTCCTTCAGAACGAACTTGAGCAGGTCCGCGAAGCTCTGGAACAGGCCGAAGGGACCGACGACGTTCGGGCCGCGACGCAGCTGCACCGCCGCCCAGACCTTGCGGTCGGCGAGCAGGATGTAGGCGATGAACACCAGAAGCGCGACGAGCAGCGCGATGCTCTGGATCAGGATCAGCAGGACGTTGAGGAAGATGTCCATGCGCCCTTACTCCGCCGCCTGCGCGACCGCGCCGCGCCGCAGCGCGCTCATCTCGGCCATGACGGCCGAGGCGCGGGCGATCGGGTTGGTCAGATAGAAATCCTGGACGGCGTTCACGAAGGCCTCGCCCGAGAACGAGCCGCCGAGGCCTGCAAGCGCGTCGAGGTCGGCGGCGGAACCTGCCGCGATCTGGTCGAGCGCGGCAAGATGCGGAGCCTTGGCAAACATCGCGGCGCGAAGCTGCGGCAGCGAGTCATAAGGCAGCTTGTGTCCGAGCCGCTCGGAGAGCGCCCGCAGGATCGCCCAGTCCTCCCGCGCCTCGCCGGGCGGGAAGGCGGCGCGATTGGCCATCTGCGGGCGGCCTTCGGTGTTGACGTAGACGCCCGACTTCTCGGTGTAGGCCGCGCCCGGCAGGATGACGTCGGCGCGGTGCGCGCCGCGGTCGCCATGGCTGCCGACATAGACCGCGAAGGCGCCCGGCGCGACGTCGATCTCGTCGGCGCCCAGCAGGAACACGAGGTCGAGCGCGCCGGCGGCGGCCATCTCGGCCGCGGTCTTGCCGCCCTCGCCCGGAACGACGCCGAGGTCGAGCGCGGCGACGCGCGAGGCGGCGGAGTGGAGCACCGAGAGACCGTTCCAGCCGTCCGCGCCCTCGCCGCTCCCTTTGGCGAGCTTCGCCGCGGCGGACAGGATCGCGAGCCCGTCGGCCCGCGCAAGCGCGCCGGCGCCGACGATGACCAGCGGCCGCTTCGCCTCGGACAGGACCTTGGCGAAGGAGTGCTTGCCCTCGACGAGCTCCGTCAGGCTGTCGGTCCCGGCGCCGACGTGATCGACGCCGTAGGTGAGGTCGGCGCGCTCGCCCACGAGCGCGATCTTCACGCCGCCATGGCGCCAGCGCTTGCGGATGCGGGCGTTGAGCACCGGGGCCTCGAGGCGCGGATTGGTCCCGATCAGCAGGATCGCATCCGCCTCCTCGACGCCCGCGATGGCGGCGTTGAAGAGATAGGAGGCGCGCCCGTTCGAGGGATGCGAGACCGAGCCGTCCTGGCGCGCGTCGAGATTGGCGACGCCGAGCCGACCCATCAGATCCTTCAGCGCGAAGAGCTCTTCGGCCGTCGAAAGATCGCCCGCGATCGCGCCGACGCGCTCGGGCGAGGTCGCCTTGGCCTTGGCGGCGATCGCCTCGAAGGCCTCAGCCCAGGTCGCAGGGCGAAGGCGACCGCCCTCGCGCACGTAAGGCCGGTCGAGCCGCTGCGTCTTGAGGCCGTCCCAAATGAAGCGGGTCTTGTCGGAGATCCACTCCTCGTTCACGTCCTCGTTCATGCGCGGCAGGATGCGCATGACCTCGCGGCCGCGGGCGTCGACGCGGATCGCGGAGCCCAGCGCATCCATGACGTCGACGGACTCGGTCTTCGACAGCTCCCAGGAGCGCGCCTTGAATTCGTAGGGACGCGAGGTGAGCGCGCCGACCGGGCAGAGGTCGATGACGTTGCCCTGGAGCTCCGACGTCATCGCGTGCTCGAGATAGGTCGTGATCTCCATGTCCTCGCCGCGGCCGATCGCGCCCATCTCGGACACGCCGGCGACTTCGGCGACGAAGCGCACGCAGCGGGTGCAGTGGATGCACCGGGTCATGATCGTCTTGACCAGCGGGCCGATGTACTTGTCCTCGACCGCCCGCTTGTTCTCGGCGAAGCGCGAGCCCGAGACGCCATAGGCCATCGCCTGGTCCTGCAGGTCGCATTCGCCGCCTTGGTCGCAGATCGGGCAGTCGAGCGGGTGGTTGATGAGGAGGAACTCCATCACCCCCTCGCGCGCCTTCTTCACCATCGGCGACTTGGTGAAGACGACCGGCGGCTGGCCTTCCGGCCCCGGCCGGAGGTCGCGCACGCCCATGGCGCAGGACGCGACGGGCTTGGGCGGCCCACCCTTCACCTCGACGAGGCACATGCGGCAGTTGCCCGCGATCGACAGCCGCTCGTGGTAGCAGAAGCGCGGAATCTCGGCGCCCGCGGCCTCGCAGGCCTGCAGGATCGTGTACTCGGCCGGGACGTCGACCTCGGCGCCGTCGACGATGATCTTGGTCATGGTCGGCTCCGGTCAGTGCGTCGCATCGGAAAGCTCAAGCCGCCGCTCAACGCGGTCGACACGAGCCTCAATTCGGTCCAGCCGGCGGTTCACGCCCGCCAGCCCTTCGTCGACATTGATCATTCTCACCTTCATGTCCTTCACGTCGTCGGACAGACGGTCGATCTTCTCATCCATCTTGCGGAGCAAGATGAGAACCATGTTGTCGGGCTCGTCGGCCATCTCGATCACTCCGCCGCCACGAGGTGGTCGGCCGGCGTCGAGCGCGCCGTGTAGTCGTCGATGCGCTGCTCGATCACATGGCGGTAATGCCGGATCAGGCCCTGCACCGGCCACGCCGCGGCGTCGCCGAGCGCGCAGATCGTATGGCCTTCGACCTGGGTCGTGACCTCGAGCAGCATGTCGATCTCGCGCTTTTCCGCGCGGCCCTCCGCCATGCGGCTCACGACGCGCCACATCCAGCCCGTGCCCTCGCGGCACGGCGTGCACTGGCCGCAGCTCTCGTGCTTGTAGAAGTACGACAGGCGGGCGATCGCGCGAATGACGTCGGTCGACTTGTCCATCACGATCACGGCCGCGGTGCCGAGGCCGGACTTGAGATTCCGGAGCGTGTCGAAATCCATCGACAGGTCCTGGCACTGGTGCTCGGGCAGCAGCGGCACGGACGAGCCGCCCGGAATGACCGCCATCAGGTTGTCCCAGCCGCCGCGCACGCCGCCGCAATGCTTCTCGACGAGCTCGCGGAACGTGATCCCCATCTCCTCCTCGACGTTGCACGGCCGGTTCACGTGGCCCGAGATCGAGAACAGCTTGGTGCCGGTGTTGTTGGGCTTGCCGAGACCGGCGAACCACCCGCCGCCGCGGCGCAGGATCGTGCCCGCGACCGCGATCGACTCGACGTTGTTGACCGTCGTCGGGCAGCCGTAGAGGCCCATGTTCGCCGGGAACGGGGGCTTGAGGCGCGGCATGCCCTTCTTGCCCTCGAGGCTCTCGAGCAGCGCGGTCTCCTCACCGCAGATATACGCGCCCGCGCCGTGATGGACGTAGATGTCGAACGGATAGCCGTGGACGTTGTTCTTGCCCACGAGGTTCGCCGCATAGGCCTCGTCGACGGCGCGCTGCAGCGCCTCCTTCTCGCGGACGTATTCGCCGCGCAGATAGACGTAGCAGGCGTTGGCGTGCATCGCGAAGGACGCGATCATGCAGCCTTCGATCAGGAGATGCGGGTCGTTCCGCATGATCTCCCGGTCCTTGCAGGTGCCCGGCTCGGACTCGTCGGCGTTGACCACGAGATAGTGCGGCCGGCCCTCCTGGGGCTTGGGCATGAACGACCACTTGAGGCCCGTCGGGAAGCCCGCGCCGCCGCGGCCGCGCAAGCCCGAGGCCTTCATCTCGGTGATGATCCAGTCCTTGCCCTGTTCGAGCAGGAACTTGGTGCCGTCCCACGCGCCGCGCTTGAGCGACGACTGCAGGTCGGCGCCGTGGCGGCCGTTGAGGTTGGTGAAGATCCGGTCGCGATCGTGAAGCATCACACGGTCTCCCCGCGGTCGCGTCGGGCGGCGTCTTCGGCGTCCTGCTCGGAGCCGCCCTCGGCCAGCACCTTGCCCTGGACGATCCAGCGCTCGCGCACCGCGCGGCCCTTGAAGCTGCCGAGGTTCTGGTCGACCCAGCGAAGGTTGTCGTCGGTCCAGGCGGCGATCTGGTCGAAGTGGAACACGCCCATGGAATGGAGCATCGCCTCGAGCTTCGGCCCGACGCCCCAGATCATCTTGAGGTCGTCGCCCTTGCCCTCGCGCGGGGCGGTCAGAAGCTCGGGCTTGGCCTCGTCGGAGACGGGCTCCGGCTCGGCGACGGCGCCGGGCGCGGGCTGGCCCGCAAAACCCGCAACCTTCGGGGCGTCGTCGGACTTGCCGCTGACGGTCGGCGCGCTGAACGGCGCCTTGGGCTCGCCGGCGCCGGTGGCCGCGACGGCCTCGACCTTCGCCTTGCCGGCCTCGGCGTCGCCCTTGTCGGCCGCGGCCTTCGCCTCCGGACGGCTCTGGTCCGCGGGCTTTCCGCCAGCGTCGGCCAAAGTGGCGTCGCCGGCGGCCGCCTGCTGCTCGAACCGCTGGCGCCAGGCGCCGACCATCGAGCCGTCATAGAGCGTCTCGTCCGACAGCGAGGTGTCGCCGCCCTCGGGCGCCGAGCACGACCGGCCGGTCTGCGACCCGGTCTTCACCGGCCGCCCTGCCCGCAGATCCTCGAGCAGCGTCTCGAAGTTCTCGGGCGTCAGATCCTCGTAATAGTCGTAGTTGATCTGCACCATCGGCGCGTTGGAGCAGGCGCCCAGGCACTCGACCTCGAGCCAGGAGAGCTTGCCGTCCTCGCTGACATGCCGCTCGTCGCCGATCACCTTGCGGCAAACGTCCTTCAGCGCGTTCGCGCCGCGCAGCATGCACGGGGTGGTGCCGCAGAGCTGCACGAAGTGCTCGCCGACGGGCGAGAGGTTGAACATCGTGTAGAAGGTCGCGACCTCCATCACGCGGATCACCGGCATTCCGAGCATCTCGGCGATGCGCCGGATCGCGGGCTCGGGCAGCCAGCCGTGATGCTGCTCCTGCGCCTTCCACAGAAGCGGGATCACGGCCGAGGCCTGCCGGCCCTCCGGATATTTGGCGATCTGCTGTTCGGCCCACTGCAGGTTGTCCTGCGTGAAGGCGAAGTCGGCCGGCTGTTCGGCGGCGAGACGACGGACGGACATCAGGTGTTTCTCTTCGACAAATCGCTCGGCTTCACCGCCGCGAGCCGTTCGGCCCAGAACGCGCTCTTGGTCGCGAAGACGTTGTAGCCCCAGCGCGGATTGGTCTTGTACGCGTCGAGCTGGCGGACGAGGTCCGTCAGCTCCACGAACCGGCCGGCGTCGTGGAAGAACAGGCGGAAGCCGTCATCCGCCAGGAAGCGCGACACGGCGTGGCCCGGATCGTTGCCGTGCTCCTCGCCGATCACGACCGCGTCCTTCGACAAGAGCTTCCGGCCGCCCCGGATCGCCGCCTGCTCCATGCCCTCGACGTCGAGCTTCAGCACGATGTGGCTGGCGTTGGCGACGGTCGGGCGGTCGAGCAGGTCGTCGAGCGCGAGCGTGGTCACGGTCTCGACAACCGGCCCGTCATTTGCGCCGTCGATCGAGAAGGATTCGTGCTTGGCCCCGCGCAGCGCCACGCTCTCGCCGCCGCGCTCGCCGATCGCGGCGTGGATCACCTCAAACCGGCCGCCGTTCAGGCTGGCGTTCGCCGACAGCAGCGCGGCGTTCGTCGACGCCGCCTCGATGGCGATCGCCCGATGCGCGCCGAACGCGCGGCTCGTGACCTGGCATGACCAGTAGCCGAAGTTCGCGCCGCAATCGACGAACACGAAATCGACGTCGGCCACGGCGACCAGAAGCGCCGCCAATTCGGGCTCGTAGCGGTAGTTCTTGAGAATGAGCGGCGTCCAGTAGCCGTCCGCGAAGGGGAAGCGGAACTGGGTGTCGTCCGACAGCCGCAACGCCACGGCGCGATCCGTCGCGAAGGGGCGGATCAGCTTGCAGACATGCGAAAAGCCGATGTCCTCGAACGGCGCGAGCGCGCCCGCCGCAGCCTTCAGCGTGGCGAGCACGACCGCCTCGCGGCCGGACGCGCCCTGGACCGCGCCGGTGCGCTTGTCGATCAGGATGTCGCCCGCCGGCGCCGTCACCGATCCACCTCGCCGAACACGATGTCGAGCGAGCCGAGAATGGCCGAGACGTCCGCCAGCATGGTGCCGCGGCACAGATGGTCCATCGCCTGCAGATGCGCGAAGCCGGGCGCGCGGATCTTGCAGCGGTACGGCTTGTTGGTGCCGTCGGAGACCAGATAGACGCCGAACTCGCCCTTCGGGGCCTCGACCGCGGCGTAGACCTCGCCCTCGGGCACCCGATAGCCCTCGGTGTAGAGCTTGAAGTGGTGGATCAGCCCTTCCATCGAGCGCTTCATCTCGGCGCGCTTGGGCGGTGCGACCTTGCCGTCCAGCGTCGAGATGCGGCCCTTTTCGGTTTTGAGCCGCGCGCAGCACTGCTGCATGATGTGGGTCGCCTGGCGCATCTCCTCCATGCGGATGAGATAGCGGTCGTAGCAGTCGCCGTTCTTGCCCACCGGCACGTCGAAATCGAGGTCGGCGTAGCACTCGTAGGGCTGGCTTTTGCGCAAATCCCAGGCCGCGCCGGAGCCGCGCACCATCACGCCCGAGAAGCCCCAGGCGAAGGCCTCGTCGAGCGGCACCACGCCGATGTCGACGTTGCGCTGCTTGAAGATGCGGTTCTCGGTCAGCAGCGCGTCGATGTCGGCGAGCGCCTTGTAGAAAATCCGTGCACCAGCGGTCGATGTCTTCGACGAGCTCCGGCGGCAGATCCTGGTGCACGCCGCCCGGCCGGAAATAGGCCGCGTGCATGCGCGAGCCGAGGCGCGCTCATAGAACACCATGAGCTTCTCGCGCTCCTCGAAGCCCCAGAGCGGCGGCGTCAGCGCGCCGACGTCCATCGCCTGCGTGGTGACGTTGAGGAGGTGGGAGAGGATGCGGCCGATCTCGCTGTAGAGCACGCGGATGAGCTGCGCGCGGATCGGAATCTCGACGCCGAGCAGACGCTCGGTGGCCATGCAGAAGGCGTGCTCCTGGTTCATCGGCGCGACGTAGTCGAGCCGGTCGAAATAGGGCATCGCCTGCAGGTAGGTCTTGGTCTCGATCAGCTTCTCGGTGCCGCGATGCAGCAGCCCGATATGCGGATCGACGCGCTCCACCACCTCGCCGTCGAGCTCCAGCACGAGGCGCAGCACGCCGTGCGCCGCCGGATGCTGGGGCCCGAAGTTGATGGTGAAGTTGCGGATGTCGGCTTCAGCCACCGGCCTGCTCCTGGCCCGCCTCGACCATGGCCACGAACTCTGCGCCGGTCATGGTCCGGGTGGAGTTGGCGAAGTCGTAGAGCGAGGGCTTCTCGTCGATGAAAATCTGGTTCGCGAAGGCGAGCCCCGACATGTCGTCGAGCGCCGACACCGCGACATGGGCGCTCGAGCCGTCCTGCATGCGCCAGAACAGGCTCGACCCGCAGGTCTTGCAGAACACGCGCTCGCCGTAGTCGGACGACCGGTAGGCGCCGATCGAGCTATCGTCCTCGATCGAAACGTCCTCGGCGTGGGCCGCCATGAACACGCCGCCGCTCCAGCGCCGGCACATGCCGCAATGGCAGACGTCGACGTCCCGGCTCACCTTCGCGGCGAACCGCGCCGCGCCGCACAGGCACCGGCCGGATTTCTGGGCGAGCTCAGCCATGCGCCGCCCCCTTCGCCGCGCGCCATTCGGCGCCGGTCATCCGGCGGCCGACATGGGCGAAGGCGTAGTTCGGGGTTTCTTATCGACATAGATCTCGGTCGCGAAGTCGAACCGGCCGGGGTCCTCGACGAGCTGCGCGGAGACGTCGGCCGACGAGCCGTCGAGCGCCCGCCAGAACAGCGTCGAGCCGCAGGTGCGGCAGAAGCCGCGCTCCGCCTCGCGCGAGGACACATAGACGCCGACCGTCGCCTCGTCGTCGAAGGCGAGGCTGTCGGCGCGGACCGAGACGCTCAGGAACGGCCCGCTGGTCCAGCGGCGGCAGATCTCACAATGGCAGGCGCTCATCGTCCCGTCGGCGAGCGTCGCGCGGAACGTCGCCGTTCCGCACAAACACCTGCCGTCGATGCGCTCGCCCGCCGCCATCGCCATCAGCTTGGCTGCTTGGCCTTCTCGTCGCCGGGCAGGACGTAGTCGACGCCTTCCCACGGCGAGAGAAAATCGAAGTTGCGGAATTCCTGGTTGAGCCGGACCGGCTCGTAGACCACGCGCTTGGCCTCGTCGTCCCAGCGGACTTCGACGAAGCCCGTGGTCGGAAAATCCTTGCGCAGCGGATAGCCGTCGAAGCCGTAGTCGGTCAGCAGGCGCCGCAGGTCCGGATGGCCCGAGAACAGCACGCCGTAGAGGTCATAGGCCTCGCGCTCGAACCACAGCGCGCCGGGGAACACGCCGAACGCCGAAGGCACCGGCTCGACGTCGTCGGCCTCGAGCTTCACGCGGATCCGGACGTTCTTGTAGGGGCTGAGCAGGTGGTAGACGACGTCGAAGCGCCTTTCGCGCGCCGGCCAGTCGACGCCGCAGACGTCGATGAAATTGACGAAGCGGCAGTCCGGGTCGTCGCGCAGGAAGGTCAGCACGTCGATGACGTCGGCGGCCTCGCAGGTCAGCGTCAGCTCGCCGAACGCGATCTTGGCGGCGCCGAGCTTGTCGCCAAGGCCGCCGGCGATATGCGCCGACAGCGCCTCGAGAACGTCGTGGGGGCTTACGCTCATCGCTCTCCCCTCACCGCTCGATCGTGCCGATGCGGCGGATCTTCTTCTGGAGAAGCAGCACGCCGTAAAGCAGCGCTTCCGCCGTCGGAGGACATCCGGGCACGTAGACGTCGATCGGAACGACGCGGTCGCAGCCGCGCACCACCGCGTAGGAGTAGTGGTAGTAGCCGCCGCCGTTGGCGCAAGAGCCCATCGAGATGACGTAGCGCGGCTCCGGCATCTGGTCGTAGACCTTGCGCAGCGCCGGGGCCATCTTGTTGGTCAGCGTGCCGGCGACGATCATCACGTCGGACTGGCGCGGGCTCGCGCGCGGCGCGAAGCCGAAGCGCTCGACGTCGTAGCGCGGCATCGAGACCTGCATCATCTCGACGGCGCAGCACGCCAGACCGAACGTCATCCACATCAGCGAGCCGGTGCGGGCCCAGTTGACGAGATCCTCGGTCGAGGTGACGAGGAAGCCCTTGTCCGACAGCTCGGCGTTCATCTCGCCGAAGAAGCGGTCGTCATGACCGATAGGGCGGCCCGAGGCGTCGACGAGGCCCTTTGGAGCCGGCGCGACAAGCGTCTCGCGGGATTCGCTCAGTCCCATTCCAGAGCTCCCTTGCGCCACTCATAGACGAAGCCGATCGTCAGCACGCCAAGGAACGCCATCATCGACCAGAAGCCGTAGATCCCGACTTCCTTGAAGGCGACCGCCCAGGGGAACAGGAACGCGACCTCGAGGTCGAAGATGATGAAGAGGATGGCGACGAGGTAGAAGCGCACGTCGAACTTCATGCGCGCGTCGTCGAAGGCGTTGAAACCGCACTCATAGGCCGACAGCTTCTCGGGATCCGGATTCTGGTACGCCACGAGGAACGGCGCGGCCAGCAGCGCGACGCCGATCAGGAGCGCGACTCCGAGAAAGATCACCAGTGGAAGGTAGTCGGCGAGGAGATCGGTCATCGGCGTCCTGCCCTCGTGGAGCTGCGCCGGCGGCGGAAAAAGGACGCCGCGCGGCCGTTCCGATTGCGGTCGATCGGGGCTTGCGCGAGGCGCTTCTCCCGGTCGCGGCGAGGCTTAGACCGGTGCGACTTAAGGCGCAAGCCGCGCCGGGGTCGAAGCGTAACAATTCCAATGCGGAAATTGCGACGCCGCTTTCCGCGACGCGCCGCCGCACGCCTGCTTACGTGAACGACGCGGCGACGGATCGATTATCGGGCGCGATCGATCGGGAGTCACGTTCCATCTGGCATGCCAAATGCCAACTCAACCATTAAGACTAACGACACCGGCGTCCTGCATCCTTACGGCGTCCGGGCGTGCGCGCGCTCGGGATTCCGAAGCGGACGACCCGAAGCGACAGAAATGGCTCCCAGCAAACTTCAGGCGCAGCAGGCCACGCTTGCGTTTCAGCGCTTCGGCCTTGGCGCCCGGCGGGGCGGCCTCGCCCGCATCGCGAACGATCCCGCCGCCGCGCTGGTGGCGGAACTCGATTCGCCCGACGTCGCGCTGATCAAGGACGCCTCGCTGCCGACCTATGCGCAGGCCTGCCTCGAAGGCGCCTCGCCGACGCCGCGCCCCGAAAACGTGCGCCTGCGGGAGTACAAGGCGCGCATCGCCAAGCACCTCCAGCCCGAAATCGGCTTCGTGGAGCGGCTGACGATCTTCTGGGCGAACCATTTCGCCATGTCGTTCCGCAAGGCGCCGCTCCTGCGCGGGACCATTGGGCAGTTCGAGCGCGACGTCATCCGCCGCAACGCGCTCGGCTCGTTCCCGCAGATGCTGCACGACGCGATGCGTCACCCGGCGATGATCCGCTACCTCGACAACGACGAATCGATCGGCGAGGAGTCGACGCTCGGATTGAAGCGGCGCGTCAGCTACACCGAGAACCTCGCGCGCGAGCTCATGGAGCTCCACACCGTCGGCTCGGGCAATTTCACCGAGGACGACGTCAAGGCGCTCGCCAAGATGCTCACCGGATGGTCGATCGTGCGCGCGAGCGAGGCGACGCCCGCCAGCGCCGGCCAGTTCATGTTCCGACCCGACTGGCACCAGCCCGGCCCGCAGCGCTTCTTCGGCGAGACCATTCCCGAAGGCGGCATGGAGCAGGCTGACCGCGCCTTCGCGATTCTGGCCGCCCACCCCGCGACCGCGCGCCGCGTCGCGACGAAGCTCGCGCGTCACTTCGTGGCCGACCAGCCGACCGAGGAGATGATCGCCCCGATCGCCCAGGCCTTCATCGACAGCGGCGGCGACCTCAAGCGCACGGCCGAGGCGCTGCTCACGCTCGACGCCGCATGGTCGGTGCCGATGGCCAAGATCCGAACGCCCTACGAGATGCTCGTCGCGCAGTTCCGCGCGCTCGGCAGCGCTCTGCTCGACGAAGAATCGGGAGTGATGGACCGGATCCTGACGACGCTGAACCAGCCGACCTGGGACACGCCCTCGCCGGAAGGCTTCGCGGACGAGACGCCGAACTGGCTGTCGCCCAACGCGATGGCGTTCCGCCTCGACGCGGTCCAGCAGATCGCCAAGGTCATCGGCCGGCGCGTCTTCGTCAATCCGGCGACGCTCTCTCGCGACCTTTTCGGCGCGGCGCTCTCGACCCAAACCCGCGAGCGCGTGGCCGCAGGCGGGTCGCAGCTCGCCGGCCTCACCATCCTGTTCGCGTCGCCGGAATTCCAGCGGAGATGAGCGCCCACATGTCCGATAATCTCAGGCGCGATCTCGCCACAGGCTGCGAGGAATCCCGGCTGCTGCTCAGCCGCCGCTCGATGCTCGGCGTCACCGCCGGCCTGTTCTCCTGGGCCTGCGCGCCGAAGCTCGCCTCCGCCGCGACGCTCGACCCGCGCCTGCTCGTCGTCGTGCTGCGCGGCGGCATGGACGGGCTCGCGGCCGTCCCGCCCTATGGCGAGGGCAGCGTCTATGTGGAAGGCCGCGGCGAGCTCTACATCCGGCCCGACGCGCTGATCCGGCTCGCCGACAAGAAGCACACGAACTTCTTCGGCCTGCACCCGGCGCTGCGCAGCTTCGGGCAAATGTACGCCGCCGGCGACGCGTCGATCGTGCACGCGACCTCGACGCCGCTCTGGACGCGTTCGCATTTCGACTGCCAGGACAATCTCGAAAACGGCATGCCGCCGGCCGTCGTCGCCAATCCGACCGGCTGGCTGAACCGCCTGCTCCGGGCCCTGCCCTCCGGCGAGCCGGTGCGCCAGCGCGGCGCGATCGAGATCGGCTCCGCGCCGCTCATCCTTCGCGGCTCCGAGCCGGTGCTCGGCTGGTCGGCCAGCACGCTCGAGCACGTCGCCGACCCGACGCTCTACCTGATCCGCACGCTCTACAAGAGCCGCGACAAGGTGTTCTCCGACAATCTCGAGCGCGGCCTCGAGGCCCAGCGCTTCGCCGAAGGCCTCGGCGCGACGCCCGACGACGTCACCGACCTTCAGATGGGCTTTCTGGGCGCCGGCCGGTTGCTCGCCTCCCCGGTCGGGCCGCGGATCGCGACGCTCTCGGTCAACGGCTGGGACACCCACACCGATCAGGGCGCGGTCGACGGCGAGCTCGCCGACCGCCTCGCCGAGCTCGACGACGGCCTCTCGCTGTTCCGCACGAGCGTCGGCGACGCCTGGAGCCAGACCGTGGTGATGATCGTCACGGAATTCGGCCGCATGGTCGCCAACAACGGCAACCACGGCTCCGACCACGGCGTCGGCACCGTGGCGCTGCTCGCGGGCGGCGCGGTGAAGGGCGGGCGCATCTTCTCCAAGTGGCCCGGCCTCGCGCCGACCCAGCTGCTCGACAAGCGCGACCTGAAAGCCACCATCGATCTGCGCTCGGTGTTCAAGGGCGTGCTGCGCGAGCACCTCGACGTGCCGGACTCGATCGTCAACGCCACCGTGTTCCCCGACAGCGGGTCGGCCAAGCCCCTGAAGGGCCTGATCAAGGGCGCGTGACGCCCCCTCGCCTGCCCGTCACGGCTCAGGCCCTGTAGTCTTCGCCGCCGCGCGGCACGAAGACCTCGAGCGCCTGCGGCAGGATCGCGAACCGCGCCGGCGTCTCGGTGACGATCTCGCCGTCGGCGTTGACGGGCCGCGGGCGGCGGGTGCGGACCTCGAAGGCCGCGCCGCGCATGTTGCGGATCTCCTTCAGCGCCCGGTGCTGGCCGAACCGCATGGCCTTGAGCATCAGCACCAGCTTCCAGGCGCGGGCGAATTCGAGGCTGTAGAGGTCGAGCAGCCCGTCGTCGACGACCGCGGCCTCGTCCACCTGGTTGCCGCCGCCGTAGAACTTGCCGTTGCCGACCGCGATCTGCAGCGTGAGCGCCCTCACCTTCCTGTCGCCGGCGACGATCCGCGCGCGGAAGGGCTTGGCCTTCGAAAGCGTTTTGGCCGCAGCGATGGCGTAGCCGAGCTTGCCGAAGCGCTTCTTGAGGTCGCCCGAGAGCTCGCCCGCCAGCGCGACGCTGAGCCCGAGGCTCGCGACGTTCAGAAACGGCTGGTCGTTGACGAGGCCGACGTCGACGCGCCGGCTCGCGCCGTCGGCCACCACCGCGATCGCCTCTTCGAGGGCGACCGGCAGGCCGAGCGTGCGGGCGAAGTCGTTCGCGGTGCCGACCGGCAGCACGCCGAGAGGAAGCCCGGTCTCGAGAGCGCCGCGGAGCGTCGCATTGAGGGTTCCGTCGCCGCCCGCCGCGACGATCATGTCGGCGCCGTCGCGATTCTCGACGATCAGCCTCGACACGTCCTCGCGCGAGGACGCGTCGAGGCGCAGCGGATCGATCCCGCGGTCGCGCAGGCCCGACACGACGGTCCCCAGCGCCTCGGCGCCGCTTCGGCTGTTGCTGTTGACGATGAGGAGGGCGCGCCGGGTCATGTCGGTCTGACGGTCGCCCGGCTGGCGGCCCGTTCGAGGCTCTGTCCAGCCTGCAAACGGAAGAAGATGGCGGGAGTGACGGGACTCGAACCCGCGGCCTCCGGCGTGACAGGCCGGTAGATTCGAGTGTCACTTCAAGGTTCTTTCAAAGCATAGCCCGGGCGATAGGGCTACTAAAATGCTGAAAAGTTTGAACCCGAGAACCCCGGTTTAGCCCCTCTCGCGCCGCCTGATCTCCGCCGGCGTCGGCGTCGGGTCGTCGTCCGGCAGCCCGCCGTCGATCACCCGCAAGCCGCCCATGCCGGGCGGGAGATCGGGCGGCGTCCTTTCGCGCAGGTCCACGAAATGCGCGTGGCATGTCGGGACATACTGGCTGCGCGACCGCTCGTGCGGTTCGCGGCGATAGGGACAGCTCTTGGAGAGCTCGGCGAGCACGTCCTCGAGATCCGCGTTCGGGCCGCAGCGCACGGCGAGCCGCGCCAAGCGATAGACGCCCTCGCGGTGACAGAGATTGCAGCCCACGCGGACCACGACATACGGGAACTGGACGAGCCGCACGGCGCTCTAGCGCGCCGGCCGGGCCGGCTGCCTCCCCCGCGCGAAGCCGAGCGAGGCGCGCGATCGCGCGACCTCGAGAGCGGCCGACATCTCGCCGAGCTGCACGAGCAGCGCCCGCACCGCCTGACGCTCGCCGCCGGCGGCGCGCACCACCTCGTCGACCGCCGCTTCATCGGCCGCTATCGTCTCGTCGTCGAAGAGGGTTTCGGCCGCCTCGCCCATGTCCGTCGCTCCGGTTGAGCGACATGGATTCCATGAGAACGAAAATGGAACAAGAGCCGATAGACGAAGCCCGCGAAATCGCCGCAGCGATCCGCGAGCTACAGGCCCGCGCCAAGCGCGCAGGGCTCGCGATGACCGCCTACATGCTGGAGATGGCGGGGCTCACCGCGGAAGAAGCAGCGCGCGGCGGCGAAAAATAACCGGACATTTTGCCCGGATTTAGTTGACGCCGGACATTTTGCCCGGTATTGATGATTTCAGCAAGGGCAATAGAGCCCGGCAGGAGATCACGCAGATGGCACGTATCGCCCGCATCGAACGTCAGGAAGTCGTCACGCAAGCGGTTTCTGGTGAATACCTCGACAGCTACGACGTCATCACGACCGTCTATTTTACCGACCGTCACCTGCCAGATTTCACGGTCCTTACATCAAACCACATGGTTGTGACTTGGAAGTCGGGAGCCATTTCGGCTGCGCTTGCGACCGAGGAAGAGATCCGCGTCGCCTACGAGGAAATGACGGGAGGTGTTTATCTGGCCACCCCCGACGAAAGGGAGCAAGCCCGCCAAGCCGTGCGCGCGCTGCTGCACCCGCGGCGCGAAGATCTGATCTCGGCAGACCGTGAGCGTCGGCGCGAAGCCCACAAGACGGACCTCATGATCTTCAACGGATTGCCCGAGGCTGAAGCCGAAGCCATCAGCCGGGCGGCCTATGAGCGTCAAATCTCAGTCGCCGAAGCCGACGAGATGACGTCGTCAGAATATCGTGACACCCTCAAGCGCTTGAAGCTCTCGCACGTTCAGGCGGCAAGACTGTTCAAGGTCGACGAGCGCACCGGCCGCCGTTGGGCGACCGACAAGAGCGTCCCCGCGGCCGTCGCCAAGCTCCTGCGGCTCGTGCACGCCGGGCGGCTGACAATTGCTGAGATCCGCGCCATGTAAACGCAAAAAGAGCCCCGCCTCGGCCGAAGCCAAGGCGGGGCTCTTTGACGGATTGGGCTAAGCGTTACGACGGTGGGCGCATCATCGCGCGGTACTTCTCCTCGCGCAGATCCTCGACCTGTTTTTCGAGCCGCTGGATGACGTCGCGCACGCCATAGGTCGAGCCGGCCTGCGCCTTCACCTCGTCGATCTGACGCTGCAGGTTGGCGTCCTGCGCGTCCTGGCTACGCCAGTGCTCTTCATGCTCGCCGCGCGGGACGATCGCCTTGCCGTCTTCCCGAATGCGAGCCTCGAGCGCTCGCAGGTCCGCCGCGTTGGTCGCGATCTTGGCCTCGACCTCCTGGCGGTAGACGACGCGGTTGTTCTCGTACGTCGCCTTGAAGTCCTTGAAGCCTTCGACCGACAAGGCGTCCTTTGCGTTGGCGCGAATGTCCTCGCGGGCGTCGCGCAGGCCCGCGGTGACGGGCAGGTAGGCGAGCGTCCCGATCAGTCCCATGAAGGCGATCGTGATCGTCGCCGCGACGCTGATCGCCTGCCACTGCGGCTTCTGGTTCGATCGAAACTCGGCGCCGATGTCGGCGACCGACTTTTCGAGCTGCCGAAACCCGAGGTTCATCGACTGCTCGAGCTGGCTGATCCGCGAGCCCTGGTTCGCGACGCGCTCGTCGAGCTGCGCGTAGCGGGCCTCCGGGTCGAATGCGCCGTTCGCCATGGTGCTCATCCTGCCTGTCACCGCGATGTCCTGCTATCGAGGGCCTGCCTTTCAGCCGATTGGGCGGGTCGTGTTCACGCGGCCGCCGACCGACACGGCCGCGCCGACGACGCCCCAGACGACGCCCGTCAGCGTCACGGCGGCGTTCCACCACTTCACCTGCTCGGGCGAAGCGAGGTCGACGATGACCGGCGTCAGCGTCGGGAGGGCGGCGACGAGCGCGCCCGCGCCGGCGTTGAGCGCGCCGACGATCGCGTGCGACCGCCACCACTTCACCGGCTCCAGAGCCGGCGCGATGCGCCCATCGGTCACGACCTTGCGGGCGACATGGCGCGCCTTGTTCATCGCGTCGCCCAGCGTGATCGGATCGCCGGCGGCGGCCTGCTTGATGATGTCGGTCGCCATGTCGGCGACGACGTCCTCGAGCTTCGGCGCGGTGACGGATTTGGACATCTATCTATCCTTTTTTGATATGATAATATTGCAGTTGATCGCCATCATTCGGAATGACAAAGCCAAGGATAATCAGATGATGATTGCCTTAACCCTAGAAGACCTCGCTGCCGCCCCGGAGGACGTGAAGCAATATGTCATTCGTCGACTTCTTGGCGTTGCTTCTCTGGAAGCAGAAAGATCAGATCCCGCAATCGACAGTTCATGCCTTGTAGACCTCTCTGAAAGAGAGGCTGTCGACCTTTGCAAAGGATGCGCTTTGCGGACCAGAATTGTTCTGGAGTCGATTGTTCGGCAGGGTCCAGAATTCTCGCTTCGTGTAATCGGAATGGACATCGAAGCGCCTGCGGGTCCTTACGTGGCGCATGGTCAGGCCTGACGAAGCGCGTTCGGACCGTGACTATGAAGAAGAACGCTATCCTGATTGACTGGTATGGAGCGCCGAAGTTTTCGGATAACGGCGCGGTCCTAGATCAGGCCGGACGAGTCTCTGAAGTCACTCATGACGCCTTAGCGAAAGCATTAGGTCTCTAAGAGACCAGAGCCCCGAGCGCGTCGCGGCGCACGTTGAAGGACGGGCAGGCCTTCTGGGCGTACTCGTTGTGCCCGGACACCTTCGCGATGGTCGGGTACTTCTTGATCAGCGCCCGGCCGATCGCGAGCAGCGCGGCCTTCTGGGCCGGGGTGCGGGTGTCCTTCGCGGTCTTGCCGTCGGCCGCGAGGCCGCCGACGTAGCAGATCCCGAGCGTGCCGGCGTTGTGACCCTCGACATGGGCGCCGACCTGCGCCTCCGGCCGGCCGGCCGCGATCGTGCCGTCGAGCAAGACGACGTAGTGATAGCCGATGTCCTTCCAGCCGCGCTCGGCGTGCCAGCCGCGGATGGTTTCGACCGAGACCGACCGGCCTTCGGGCGTCGCCGCGCAGTGGTAGATGATCTCCTTGATCGACCGGCTCGTCTTCGGCTGGCGCGCGACGAGCGCCGCAGCCACGAGGTCGACGCTCGCCGCCGGGCTGTCCGGCTGCTTGACGGGCGGCGGCGAGGTCGGAGCCTTGGGCGCGGCCTTGCCGGTTTCGAGCGCGGCGAGCGCCGCGACCGCCGACAGCCGACCGAAGTCGCCGTCGACGCCGTCCTTGAGCGGGCCGCTCGCTCCGATCGTGTAGCCGAGCGCCACCAGCCGGCGCTGCACCGCAGCGACGTTGTCGTCCATGTCGTGTCTCCAGAGTTGAGAGGTTCGGCTCGCCGGCGATCAGCGCCAGGCGAACACCCACACTTCGCCGCGCGCGCCGTCGCCGCCCTTGCCGGACGCGAAGCCGTTGCGCGCCGCGCCGCCGCCGCCGCCCGAGCCGCCCGGGATCGCGCCGTTCCCCCCCGCGCCGGCCGCCATGGTGACGCCCGAGGCCCCGCCGCCGCCGCTGTCGCCGGGCGCGAAGGCTTTCAGGCTGGCGTAGCCCGAAGCCGCGACGCCGGCGGCGCCGGCCGCGCCCTCGGTCGTGCCGCGCAGGCTGCGGGCCGACGACGGATCGGCGAGGCGGGCGAAACCGCTGTTGCCGCCCGCGTTGAAGGTATTGGCCGCCGTCAGGCTGCCGCCCGCGCCCGCGCCCGAGCAGAAAAGCCCGGGCCCGTCCGAGCCGACGCCCGACGTCCCGAGCACCGGCAGACCGCCGAGCAGGCTTCCGATCAGGCCCGGACTGAAGCGCTCTCCCGGCGCGCTGGCGGCGGTCGGCGCGGAGACGCCGCCGCCGGGCCCGGCCGCCGAGGCGACGACGGAGGCGCGGCCGTAGGATCCGAACTGCGAGATCGCGCCGTTCGTGCCGGCGACGCCGTTGGCGTCAGCGCCGGCCTGCGATGCGCCGCCGACGCCCCCGGCCCCGACGATCACGGGCACCGTGTCCGGGAGATCGGCCGCCAGCATCTCGGTCGTCGACATGGTGCACGGCGCGCCGCCGCCGCCGCCATAGACCGGGACGCCGGAGCCACGCGTGCCGCCCGAGCCGCCGCCATGGCCGCCCGAGATCGCGGCGGCGACGACGCGCGTCGCCCAGGCGGGTTTGATCCAGGTCCCGTTCGCCATGAATTTCTGGACGTCGATCCGCTCGGGCGCGGTCGCGATCCCGACCTCGAGGCCGGCGGCCCGGGGTCCGGACGCGGCGAGCGTCGCGAGCGCGGCGAGCGCCGCGACGGCGATCATGCGAAGCATGGCCATCACCGCGCCCCCGTTCCCGTGAGGTCGACCACCACGGCGCCGCCGGCGATCGAGATCACCCGCACCCGCCACCAGGCGGCGCCGGGCTCGAGATAGGCCCGCACTGTCGGCGCGGCCGAAGGGTTCAGGACGACGCTGTCGCCCGCCTTCGCCCAGCGCGGCGAACCCGCCGGGTCGACCGCCGATCGCTCGACGACGAGCTCGACGGCGGTCGCGGCCCCCGAGATCGCCACCGCGAGGTGGCCGGAGAGCGGCAGACCCTCGGTCGCGTCGCCCGCAGCCGTGAGGCTGCGGGACTGCGTGTCGGCGAAGATCGGGGCGATCTTGCGGAAAGAGTCGCCCAGCGAGACGACGGCCGCGCCGGCGGGAAGCGGCGCGGCCAGAAGCGCCAGAAGCGCCAGAAGGCGTCCGGTCATGGAAGCGTCCTCGACATGAAAAAGCCGCCTCGAGGGCGGCGCGGAAGGGTCAGGTTGCTTGCGGACTTGGGATCAGGCCGCGAGGTCGATCCCGCGGATGTTCTTCCAGAACTTCTTGGACTTGGCGTACATCGCCATGACCTGTTCGGTGCTTTTGGCGACGCCGTAGATCGACGCCTCGCCGATATCGACGATGAAAGACGTCCCGGAGATCGACTTGCCGATGCGCATCAGGCCGCCGTCGTCCGCGGCGAGCGTGCGGTCTGCGATCTTGCGGCCGCCGGACGGCGTGTAGACCACCGGGGCCGCGCCCTTGTGCGGCGCGTAGAGCCGCATCTGATTATTCGCCGCGTCGATCACGACGACGATGTATCGAAAATTGGCGCGGGTCGAATAGGCCGCCGAATTCTCCGGCGTCGAGACGTTTTCCTTCACGCCGGCGTTGTCGACATAGCTCTGGCCGAGCCACTTGATGAGCGTGGTCGTGGCGTTGTCGGCGAGATAGACCGAAGAACCGCGCTGGTTTGCCGTGTCGAAGTTCGAGATCCCGAACCGGTTGCCGTTCGACGCGAAGACGTTCGGCCGCATCACGACCGCAAGCGTCATCGAGACGGTCTCCTGCACGCTCGTCTTGTAGGCCCCGTTGGAGGACGGCGAGAAATAGTGCTCGGCGTAGGCCGGCGGCGAAGCGCCCTCGAGCGTCAGCGTCGCGTCGTGACCGGACAGATCACGGGCGGATTTCTCCAGCTTCTCGCCAAAGCGCCAGGCCCCTAGCAGCCCCGCGGGATCAAAGACATGGGCGGCCGGAAGGGCCGAGTTCAAAGTATCGCCTTCTAGGCTCACAAGTCCGGTCACGGCGGTCAGGCCTCCTGATGGATTTCGAAAAGGACGGAGTAGTTGTCCATGCGGCGCACAGCCCCGTTAGACATCGTGTAGGTGATGGTCGCGCCCTGCTCGTCGCGCAGGTTTCCGCGCGGCCACGTCTCGCCGGTGCGCCCCCTCGCGTAGGCGAGGACCGCATTGATCGGGATGTCGCTGTCGGTGCGGATGCGGACGCGGTCGCGCTTCGGGCCGACGACCTGAACCGACGTGATGATGTCGATCAGGGCTCCGGTCTCTTCGTCGAAGAGGTCGAAGCCGTTGTTGGCCACGGCCGACACGACGTCGGTCGCGAACACGAGGCCGCCCACCGGCACGTGGAACCGAATGTCGATCGTGCGCAGACCCCACGCATGGCCGATCGGCTCGAGCGGGCGCCAGCGAACCTCGTCGGCGAGCGTCCGCTTGGTCGCGATCGCGGTCATCAGGCCCATCAGCCGCGAGCCGTCATTGGCGAGATGCACCCGGTCCGACTGGTAGGGGAGATGATAGGTCGGGCCCGCCATGATGAGGTCGGGGCTTTCCGCGCAGGCCGCGAGCTGCGCGAGCGCGATCGTCGGGCGGGGCCGGCCGTAAGACGAGATGTGGTCGGCCGACTGGTTAACGACGGTGATTGGCCGGAACGTCTGGCGCGTGCGCGCGACCGCGTCGTCGCCGAAGCGTTTGGCGAGGTCGATCAGCGCTGCCTTATAGCTCTCGGCCGAGGTCTCCAGCCCGTAGTCGGCCGTGCCCTGAACCCATCCCTGCCCCTGAACCGAATGCGACTTGCCGTCCTGCGCGCAGAGCGAAGCGCAGGCATCGATATGGGTGAGAAGACGGCTGTAATAGAAGCCGCCCGGCGACAGCACGCTGATCGGCTGGCTTTCGCGGCCGGGGTTCGAGCCGAACCAAACCCCGTCCTGATCGCCCCAAGCGACGCCGTCTTCGTCGATCAGCAGCTTGACGATCCCGTTCAGCGTCGCGGAGGTCGGACTTTCGTAATGGTCCTCGCCGTTGTGCTCTTCGACGAGCGGCTTCCAGGCCGAACGGTCTCCGTCGCTCTCGTTGAAGACGGCGGAGACGCCGCCAATGAACGTCTTGTTTCCATAGGGCTGCACGGTCGAAAGGATCGGGAACGCGCCTTTCCCGTGGCCCAAAGACTGGCCGTTGAAGAAAAACTGGTTCACGTCGGTGAAGACGTGGACGCTGGGCGGCGGCTTATCGACGACGGCACCGCCGCCGATCGCGGGCTGGACCATCACCCCGCTTTCATCGAAGCCCAGAAAAATACGCCCGGACTTGTCGGTCATCGCAAACAGGTAGCCCGGCAGCGACACGACTTCGAAAGTCATTCCCGGCACCTGAACGCCGCCGCTTTCCGTGAAGGCGAGCAGGATCCGCTCAGCGCGGTCGAGCCAGGCTTTGAGATATCCCGGCAGAGCGACCTCAGAGTGCAGCTCGCCCATCAGCCGAACCGCGCCATCGCGCGCGAAGGCGAGCGCTAAACGCTCGTTCATCGTGACCGCCCAGTCGTAGACCCGGCCGTCCTCACCAACGACGCGCGCCGGGCGCGGATCGAGGGCGGACTGAGCGAGCTCGGCCTGCAGGCCGAGGCCGATCAGCGTCCAGGGCGAAATGAGTTGCCAGTCGGTCGCCGGATCATTGCGGACCGTGCGGAGATAGAGGCCGACATTCGCCGCCTCCTCCACGAAGCCGACCAGCGCAGTGGCGTTCGCGTTGAGTTCGACGAGCGTGTCGACGACCAAGGCCCCAGAGCCGACCATCGCCTGCGCCTGGTCGCGAAAGTCTTTCGCGGCGGCGCTGGAGGCGGCGGCGGCCGTGGCGTTCCCTTGCGTCTGCCCGACCGCCGTGCCGGCGACGACCGCCGATCCCGCGGCCGCCTGCGCGCTTCCGGCCGCCGCTCCGGCGCTGCCGCCCGCGGCCTGCGCGTAGCCTGACGCCTCGCCGGCCTTGGTCGTCGCAGCCTCCGCGAACCCTTCGGCCGCGCCGGCGCTTCCAGCCGCTTCGCCCGCGAAACCCTCGGCCGCCGCGGCGGCCTCGGCCGCCGGCCTGAAATCGAGATAAGGATCCCAATCAACGTCCGAGCCGGGCTCGCCCGGCACAAGGCTGGTCGCACGTTTCGCGAGCCATTGCCGGCCTGCGAGCGGAACGAGGTCGCGCGCGTCGACGCTGTCGCCGGCCTCGTAGTCTGGACGCCATTTTGCGAAGGCCGGGCCCGGGGGGCCCGCCAGACGGGGAGTCGCCATCGTGTTGTCCTTCAGGAGGGAAAGTCGAAGAACCGCTCGTCGCTTTCGACGAGGGCCGTGAGCCCGCCGCGGCGGGCGAGGAGGTCGTAGCGATAGGCGCCGGGCGGCACGCGCTCGGCGAGATCGGCGGCGAGCGCGCGCACCACGATCGGCACGCCGCCGTCCGGCAGCCGGTCGCCGAAGAGAACGCCGCCCTCCTCGCTCGTCAGCTCGAGCGCCGTCTAGCCCGGCGCATAGCGACCGTTCGCGGCGTCGATCGCGCGGAGGAAGACGAGCCGCGCAGTGAAGTCGAGCCCGACGACGTCGGCCGGCGCGCCGTCCTCGTCGGGGCCGATGAGATCGGTCTCGACCCAGTCCTCGTCGAGCCGGCGGTGATGGGTCGGAGCCCCGTGGCGACGATAGGCCATCGCCGTCAGTCCTCGTCGTCCGAGCCGCCGCCGGCGCGCGGAGCCCATCGCGCCGAAGCCGGTATCCTGGCCGAGGCGCGCAGCGCCGCGAGCTCGGCGAGCGCCGCCTTGCCGCCGCGCGGCACGAGGTTGTGGAACTCGAACTCGTCGTCGTCGGGCCCGCCCTTGCGGTAGAGCGCGCTCGACCCGTCGGCGTAGTAGATCCCGCGCGCCGTGTTCGACCGCACCGAGAAGTTCAGGAAGTCGCGGCCGGTGAGCGGGCCGCCCTCGTCGAGGCCGAGGCCCCAGCAGGACCAGACCGCGTTCTGCCGCGGCGTCTCCGGACTTGCGAGCCAGTCCTTGCGGCTCACGCCGTCGAGCGCGAAGCGCCCGATCTTGGCCCGGGCCGGGACCGAGCCGGTCGCGAGATCCATCAGCGTCGGGACGAGGTCAACCACGGAGACCGGCGTCCTGCAGACGCCCGCCGTGACGCCGGGCCCCGCGATCACGAGCGGCAGGCGCGTGGCGCGCTCCCAGAGCGTGAACTTGCGCCAGGCGAGCTTCTCGCCGAGCTGCCAGCCATGGTCCGACAGCATGACGATGATGGTGTCGTCGAGCTGCCCGCTCGCCTCGAGCGCCTGACGCAGCAGGCCGATGTTGTAGTCGGCATAGGCGATCTCGGCGCAATAGTGCTGGATCGCCTCCTTCCAGGCCTTGCAGGCCGGATCGTTCATGAAGCCGGGCTTGCCCTTCGAGCCCAGGCTGTCCTTGAACTGCTGGCTCATCTTCCAGCCGGCCTTGGGCTCGTCCCGAAGGTCTTTCGAGGTCTCGTAGGTCACGCCGCAGCGCGCGTCCTCGCTCATCACGCCGAGCGGATAGACGATGTCCTCGATCGGAAACTGCGCGAGGAACTCGGCCGGCGGATACCAGTTGAGATGCGGCTTCTGGAGCCCCATGAACAGCGCCCAGGGCTTGCCGCCATGGGGCTCGTTGATGACGTTCGCGATCGCGTAATTGACGCGGATCGTGTCGGGCCGCAGCTCCTTGGCGGTCTTGGCCGGGCCGTAGCCCTCGCCGGGCCCGAACGCGCCCTCCCCCGGCTCCTTGGGCGCGACGCAGGCGCCGCGGCCGCAATTCTCGAAGAAGTCCCAGGCCCCCGGATATTGCGAGGCGGCGCGCTTGCCGTCGCCGTCGTCGTTGCGCCAGCCGGTGTGGAAGATCTTGCCGATCCCGGCCGTGTAATAGCCCGCGTCCCGCAGCAGCCAGGGCAGGCTCTTCTGGCCGCTCTGGATCTGCGAGCCCTTCGGCCAGTCCTCGCCCTTGGTGTAGACGCCGGTCGTGGTCGGATAGAGCCCGTAGAGGAACGAGGTCCGGCTCGTCGCGCAATAGGGCGTCGTGGTGTAGGCGCGGTCGAACCGGCAGCCGCGGGCGGCGAGCCAGGCGATGTTGGGCGTCCGCGCGTCGGTGACGAGCGGATAGCCGCCCCAGGGCGAGGCCCAGTCGTTCAGGTCGTCGACGACGATGAACAGGATGTTGGGCTTCGCCGGGATCTGCGCGGAGGCAAGCGACGGCATGGCGAGCGCGAGCGCCGTCGCGGCCGCTCCCGCGTTGAGCGCGCGGCGCGTCAGGTCGGTCATGTTCGGATCTCCGATCAGGCGGATTTGGTGAGGTCGATCCGCGCCACGGCGGTCTTGGGCGTCGTGCCGAAGGCTTCGACCACAAGGTCGGCGTAGAGCGCGCCGGCCGGGATCACGGTCGCGCCGCCGCCCGAGGACCAGGCGAGCGTGCGGACGAGTTCCTGCGCCTCGCCGGTCGCCATGGTCTGGTTGAAGACATTGGCGGCGCTGATGAAGACCTGCTCGTAGTCGAAGAAGCGGACCGTGACGCGCACGACGTCGCCGCCCGGGTTCTGGCCCTGGTCGATCCGGAAGAGCGTCGCGTCGAGCCGATAGGACTGGCCGCTCTTGAGCGGAAATCGGTCGGGCCGGCGGCCGACGACCGATGTCGCGGGCGAGACGATCGTCGCGCCGTCGAGCACGACCACGGCGCCGTGGTTCGGGAGCGCGTCGACCCACGCTTCCGGAACGAGCGTCGCAAGCGCCGCGCCGAAGTCGCCGGCGGTCGAGGTCGAGAGCCATCCGACCTCGCCCGGACGGTCGGGATGGAACGCGCCGTCGCGCCACGACCGCTCCGCGCATCCGCGAGGCGACGTCGGCGACGTCGGCGATCGCCGTCTCGAACTGCGAGACGACCTCGTCGAGCTTGTCCTGAGGCGAAATAGTCGGAGAGCGCGAGCACCAGCTCTTCGAGCCCGTCGACGTCGCCGACCGAGCCGGAGCCAAGCGCGCCGCCGGCCGAGATCAGGTCGTAATTGCCCGGCCGGCCGGCGAAGAGCACGGGCCCGACCGGAATGGAGTTCGGCTTCGGGTTGCGGTCGTCGGCGACGCGGATCGTCCGCGCAGGCCCGATGAGCCCCGCCGTGTTCGCCATCTGGATCCGGGGCGAGCCGGTCGGGTTCGTCGAGGGAAAGACGCCGATGTAGAAGCGGCCATATTGGTCGGGGTTTGCCGAAAGCTCATCGGACGTGAAGGTGTAGACCGTGTCGTCCTCTTCGTTCTGCGCGGCGGTCGCGGTGCGCAGATGGATGACCTTGGCCTTGGTCAGGCCGTCGAGCACGAGCTGGACGTCGATCAGGCTGTCGTAGTTCGGGAGATCGGCGATCTTGGTGTAGGAGCCTGCGCCCGGCGCGCCGTTCTTCCGGTAGATCCCCTTGGTCCCGCCATAGACCCGGACCTCGGTCCCGTTCGGAAAAGCGAGCGCCTCGGCGCTCGTCAGGTCGCTCGAATTGGCGAAGGAGTACCAGCCGCCGCCGATGCCGAGCCCGGCCAGGATCGTGACGAAGACGTCCTTCGGGATCTGGCCGAGCCTCGTCCTTCCGCCGACCGACTGATGCGCCAGCAGGTGCGAGAAGTTCGACAGCAGATCGAGGGTGTCGGACCTAACGGTCATGCGACGCTCCAGCAAAAAGCCCGCCTTTTCAGGGGCGGGCTCGGGACGACGGTTCGGGCGGGATCAGTTGGCGACGTAGCTCTCGGTCGAGACGTCGTAGGAATAGGACATGACCGCCCCGCTCAGCCCGATCGACTGCAGCAGAGAGCCGACCACGCCGTTCAGCGTCGACAGGATCTGGAGCGAGGAGCCGAGACCGAGCGTCGGCGTCTTGATCCGGTAGGAGTGCCCGGGGAAGACGCGGTCGGTCGAGAGCGTGAACCGGCGCGTGACGCCCGCGAGGATGTTGCCGGTCAGCACGATCTCCGACGGGCTTTCGAGCGCCTTGAGCGTCGTGTCGGCGGCCGCCGGCATGGTCATGCAGAGCTCCTTGCGGAGCGGTCGCCAGTAATAGGTCACGACGCCGTTGAGGTTCATGGCCTGGCAGAGCAGAAGGTCGGTCAATCCGCTCCCCGCCGCGAGCGGCCCGGAGAACAGGTCGACCACGCGGGCGTATTTCCCGACCGTCGCGGCGTTCGCGGCCGGGAGCGGCTGATAGGTTACGGCCCCGATCGTCTGGGCCGTGGGTTTCACCGTGAAGCTCGCGGGCGAGACGAGCTGCGCGACGCTCGAGGAGAGCGCGGCGTTGGCCTCCTGCAGCGCCGCGATCTGGGCCGACTGGCCCGACAGGCTCATGCCCATCTGCACATATTGCGAGGGCAGGCCCGCGAGCCCCGCGAGCTGGGCGCGGAGGCTCTGGACCTCGGCCCGGTAGTCGGCTGGCCCGCTCATGGGATCGCGACCACGAGGCTCTGCGGCGTCTCGCAAAACGCGCCCTGGCGGTTTTTCGAGGCCGCCCAGTAGCGGTAGCTCTGGCCCGACGTGCGGCCCTCGTCGACATATTCTCGGACGTCGCCGCCGAAGGCGAGCAGCGGATCGCCGAGAGGGGTCGCGGCCGCAAAGCTCTGGCCCGGCGTCCCGCGGCGGAAGACGAGCTGGTAGGTATGATCGTCGTTCGCGGCCCGCGCCGAAAACCGCACCGTCGCGCCCGTGACCGTGGCGGCGAGCTCCACGGGATGCTCGGGCAGGTCCTCGGCCGCGACGTCGAAGGTCCGGGTCGCAGGCTCTCCGACGACGTCGTCCTCGTCGGTCAGGACCACGGCGAGCAGATAGGAGCCCGGCGGCGGCGGCTCCGGAGCGTCATAGGGCGAGGAGGTGAGATAGCCGTCATGGATCGGCGACATCTCCGACAGGCTCTCGGCGTCCGCCGGTCCGACGAAGAGCTGCGCGCGGTCCGACGGCGACAGCGTCGTCCAGCGGAACCGCACGATCCCGCTGTCGAACTGCGCGACATGGAGGTCGCTCGCCACGGGCCCGACCGGATCGGCCTGGCCGACCACATGGGAGAGGCTCGCGCTCCAGGCCGGGCTCTCGACCAGCGCCTTGCTGCGCGCCCGCGCCTGGATGCGGATGTTCGCGCCTTTCGGATAGACGCCGTCGAGCCGCCCCGTCGCGCGCGTCGCCGGAAACCACGGGCCTTCGGTCCATACCGAGTCCGCAGCGAGCCGATGCCGCAAACGAAACTCCGCGGCCTTCGGGATCCCGTAGCCGTGGCCCACATAGGCGGCGACGCGGCGGGGATCGGCGACGGTCTCGTCGTCGTCATAGAGGCTCTCGCCCGAGAGCGCGCGCAGCATGCGCGGCGTCGGCGGCGGGCGATCGTCGCCCGGCAGGATGACGCCGACGCGCGACGACCAGGGCGGCACGACGAGCGCGTCGAGGATGTCGAAGATCTGCGGGGCCTGGTCGAGCAGCGTCAGTCGCCCGTCGCCGTCGTCGCCCGGCTCCATGCCCTGCACCACCAGCAGGAGATCCTCGTTCGAGGCTTCCCCAAACCAGGCGAGGTCGCCGGGCTCGGGCGCGTCGCCCGCGCCGGTGAGCACGAGCGTGCGCGTCTCGCCCGGCGCCGAGCGAACGGCCCGCACCAGCACGACCGTCATGCCCGACGTTCCGTCCTCGGCCACCACGACCTTGCGGAACTTGGCCGCATAGGCCTTGCCGGCCTCCATCACCACGGGGGCCCTCAACGTCACGACGCGGCCCTCGACGCTCTCGACATATCCGGCCTGCTGGGCGCGGTGGATCAACCGATGCGAGAGCGCGGCGAGGTCGCCGTGCTCCAGCAGGCGGCTCTGCCAGTTGAGGCTCGAATAATGCACGTCGGGCCGATGGATCGCCTCGAGCCAGAGCTTGTAGCCCCAGACATAGGCGGCCGCCGGATCGGTGACGCCGGGCGGCTCGACCTCCTCGAAATTGACCGGCTCGACGCCGGACGGGAGATCGGGCCGGACCACTTCGCGGATCGCCGACTTGAAGTCGTTCGTCCGGTCCCGAAACTTCACGCGCCAGCCGTGAAGGTCGCTCTCCTTGTAGGAGCGCTGGCCCTCATAGCCCCAGGTATTGAAGGGCGTCAGCGGAAAGGCCGTCAGCGCGTCCTTGCGGCGGTCGATCGAGATCGTGCGCTTGCCGGCAGAGAAGATCGGGGCGGCGCGGCCGACCGCACAGACGTCGCGCATGGCCGCGTCGGCCGAGACGACATAGTCGTAGATCCGCGAGAACATGAGGTCCTGGTCGACATTGTGTGCGTGCCAGTCCGCGAGATCCGCGGCGCTCAGGCGATCGACGGGTATCGCCTTGGCGTTCTGCGTCATGGTGGCGAGCCAGCGATAGATGTCGGCCGGATTTCCGGTCTCGCGGCGCGGCTGATAGGCGCCGGTCGCGGGGTCCAGAGCGTCGATCAGCGAGGCGTATTCCTCATTGAACTCGTCCAGCGTCCCGCGAAGCTGGTTCGTGGCCTTGACGCGCAGCGCCACCATGGCGAAGGGCGCGTCGTCGGGCTGGTTGATCGGGTATTCCGGCAGGATCGACTGGATCGCCACGAGCTCGGTCGCGGAGCTTGAGTCCTCGAGGTCGAAGTCGTCCGGATAGGTCCGGACGAAGCTCACCTCCCAGAGCTGTTCGCGGGCGCCGGGAACGTCGTAGGGCCCCAGTTCGACGAAGAACGGCGCGGTGCGCTCGCGCTCGTAGTACCAGTCCTCGACCAGCACCCATTCGGCGTCGTCGGTCGGCGTGATCGGGCGGATCATCACCTTGATCCCGACGTTCTGGGACGTGAGTTTATTCTTCTTGCCGCTCCGGCGGCTCAGTCCGCCCGGAAAGCTCAGGATCGTCTTGAAGCTCGTCGCGTCCGGCTCGAGCTCGAGGATCGTGGGCTCGGAGAGCGGCGCCGACCCGTCGTCGTCGCCCTCCTCCTTGAACGCCTCCTCGCGCATGGTGAGGCGGATCTGGTGGCTCTTCTGGATCACCGTCTCGCGCAGCAGCGTGAAGGGCGAGTGATCGGGCTCGGAGACCGCCACGCCCTCCGAATTCATGGCGCAGAAGCCGCGGCGCTCGATCTGGTAGAAGCGGGCGTCGAAGCGCGACAGCAGCCGGTCGCCGATCTTGGTCTCCCAGGCGGCGAGCGGCGAGTATCCGCACATGAAGGCGGCCGTCAGATAGACGTCGTCGTCCTGCACGTCGACGAAGGGCGGGACCACGTATTTCGGGGCGTAGCGGTGCCGCAATCCGACCGGAAGCGGCACCGGGCCGCCGATGTCGCTCTGGTTCTTGAAGCCTTCGAGCGAGTTGAAGACGGACGGCTTCTCGCTGTCGGTCCGGAGCGGGATCAACAGGTTCACGAGGAACTGGCCGGCGAAGGCGAGCCCCGCGCCGAGCAGTCCTACGCCGAGCTGGCCGAAGCCGAGGAAGCCGCCGAGCGGGCCCGCGATCGCGAAGGCCGCGAGCGCCACCACGATCTGCAGGACCGACCGCAGCCCGCCGCCCTGGGGCGCGTCGTCGATCACGAGGAAGGCGCCCGGCCGAAGCCGGATCTTGGCCCAGTGCTTCAGCCGCGCCGCCGGCGACAGACGCGCCCAGTCGTCGGTCTCCAGGACGTGGCTCTCGTCGGCCCCGTGCAGCACGACGCGCAGACCCGCGCGCTCGGCGTCGGTGAGGTCCGGCGAGCGCGCCGCGACCGCCTCGGCGACGCTCGCGCCGGGGCGGATCTCGACCCCTTCGGTCCGCTTCGCGCCGTCGAGCGCGCGCATCAGCACGCGGACGTCGGCGCGCTTCGCCCGGATCCCGTCGTCGAGCTTCACGGGCGCGGGTCCTCGACGTGACGGCGGAAGCCGATCAGAAGCTTGGCCCAACGGCCGCGCGAATAGTTCTCGGGCGTCACGACCCCGGCCTCGCGGCTTGCATGCAGCATCAGGCCGGGGCGGATCACGAGACCCACATGGGTCGCCGTCACCGAGCGCTCGCGCATCTCGTGAAACCAGGCGACGTCGAGCTCGCGCTCGCGCTCGACGGTGATGAAGGGGCCGCCGTCCATCTCCCCGCGAAAGAGCCGGTCTGCCGCCGCGCGTTCGAGCGCCGAGACGACGCCGCGATGCGCCTCGATCGCGATCCCGAGCAGCTCGCGATAGGCGAGCCAGACGAGGCCGCGGCAGCAGAGACCCTCGCGCGAGAACCCGTCCTCCTCGAAGGGAAGCCCGCGATAGTCCGCCACCCAGCCGGCCATCAGCCCATGTTCCTGAGACAGGGCTCACGCGGACCGTGAGGCGATGACGCACGAGCGGCGTGCTTTCGAGGGAGGGATAGCCGACCTTGATCGACAGCAGGTCCTCGTCGTCCTTCCAGACCGCGTCCACGACCTCGAGGCCCGGATAGTCGTCCACCACTTCGTTGGGCCGGGCCGCATGCACGGTCTGGATGTCGAGGCTCGCGCGCCAGATCGAGGACCGGACGGCGTCGACGGCCTCCGGCCCCTTATTGTCGATCTCGATCGCGGCCGCCGGCAGGGCCGTGCGGCTGGAGCCCGGCAGCGCGACCTTCATCGGCAGGTAGTCGTAGGTCTCGCCGCGCGAGACGAAGCCGTAGCGCAGCGGATCGTCGCTCAAGCGCACCGCGAAGCCCGTGCAGAGCAGGATCTCGTCCGAGCCGTCGACGGGCCGGATGCGCAGCAGCCCGACCTCGACCGCCGAGGAGTGCTGCTCGAGACGCTCGCGGGTCGCGGCGAGGGGAAACTTTTTCGGCATCGGGGCTCAGGGCAACAGATCGATCGAGAAGAACACGCGCATCATCGCGCCGGACGCTTGGCCGTTGCGGGGCGGCTGGCCGGCGTGAAGCGCACGAGGCGCCAGAACGAGATCGCGATCGGCTCGTCGTCCGGCGTCGTCAGGGCGCCGCCCATCGGCGCGAACAGCGGGACGCCGTCATAGAGCTGGTCGCGCATGAGGAAGGGCCGCGCGCCGTTGCCTGTCTCGACGAGGAAGAAGCGGTCGAAGCGCGCCAGCAGGCCGCGATCGCCGCGGATCATGCAGGAGATCGTCTGCTCGCCAGCGAGCGCGATCGGACGCGTGAGCGTGACGCCGGCCGCCATGCGCGATGGCTTGATGAGGTCCGGCATCACGCGCTCGAAGCCGTCCGCGCGCACCTTCGGCGGCAGGTCCGCTGGCCATTCCAGCAGCGCCATCAGCCGAGCTTCTTGATCATGGGCCGGGCGCCGTAATTCGACTGGAGCGCCTTCGAGGTGGCGCTTCCGGGCCGCGACAGCGCGTCGGCGCTGCGCTCGTCGAGGATCACGTCGAAGCTGCGGCCGCCGCGGCCGTCGCGGCGCTCCTCGACGCGGGTTCCGGGCGGCGCGCCGACGTTGACCGAGACGCTGGCCTCGCCGCCGCCCGCGGCGCGGGGCTCCTCGCCCCGGTTCATCGCCTCGAGCATCGGCCGCCAGCGCCGCGTCGCCGCCGCGTGGCTCACGAACTCCTGGCCGTGGACGACGCCCGCGATCCCCTTGCGCGAGCCAGAGCCGGTGTAGCCGCCGCTCTCGAAGCCGAAGGGGTTGAAGCCGAGCAGGCCGCTCAGCATGTTGCCGCCGCCGGTGAAGACGTTGCCGATCCCGCCCAGAAGCGACTGGAACACGCCGCCGAGGCCGCCGGCCTGCTGGGCGACGCCGCCGAGCGCGGGACCGGCCGCGGTCGCTCCTTGGGTCATCGCCGGGATCTGGGCCGCGGCGCTCTTGGTCGTGGTGGTGAGCGCGTTGAAGCTCTGCTCGAGCTGCGAGACGTCGAGCTTGGGCGCCTGAAACGCGCGATCGGCGTAACCGGCGCGCGAGCCCGCGTTGATCACGCCGGGACGCTCATATTCGCGCCGCACGATGTCGGCGGCGGCGCGCGGATCCTCGACGCCCGCGAGGCTTCCCATCACCCGGCCCTCGCCGGTGTTGCGCATCTCGTGGCGCCAGAAGCCGTAGTTGGCGTCGTAGGAGCTTGCGTCCTTGTGGCCGTTCTCGGCCATCCACTTTTCGAAGGCGACGCGGCGATCTCCGGTCCACTGCGCCCAGCCGAGACCGCCGCGGCCGCCGCGCGGGCTGATCTCCTGCGCGTAGCGAAGCCCGCCGGTCTCGGTCCCGAAATTGCCGGCGAAGCCCGCCGCCCCCGCCCGGGTGAGGCCCGGGAAGTCGCGCTGCGCGTCCGCCATGAAGCGCGAGGCGAAGCCGTCATAGTCGCCCGAACCGATCGCCGGGCCGCCGGCGACAGGCGCGAGCGGCGCGCGGACGATCCCGCCCGGGCCCCGCAGCGCCACGGCGCCGGCGGGAGCGGGCGAGGAGCCCGGCGCCGGCCCGAACAGACGGTCTCCGATCTGCGTCAGGCCGTCGGCCAGAGGCTTCGCCACGAAGCGCGCCATGATCATGCGCTTGACCATCTCCTCAATGGTCGCGCCCATGGACTTCAGCGTCGAGCCGACGCTGCCTCCGGCCTCGTCGAGCTTCATCAGGTCGTCGGTGAGGCCCTTGATCAGGTCGGTCGCGCCGTCGTCATAGATGCCGCGCAGGTCGGTCCCTTCGGCCGACAGCCGCGCGAGGCCGGAAAAGGCCGAGGACTTCGCGACCCGCGACTCGTTCGTCCGCTCGACCTGCTCGCGGTACTTCACGAGCGCCGCGGTCGCGGTCGCCTGGCTGATCGCGCCCTTCTCGACGAGCTCGTTCAGCTCCTTCTGCTTGATGGCGACGAGGCCGGAGACGTCGCCGAGATCGGCGCGGACCTGCGCGGCCTCGCGCTCGATCTGTTCGGCCTTGCGCAGCGCCGCCTCCCGGTCGCCGTCGGCGGCAGCGGCCTTCTCCTGCGCCTGCCGGTACTTGTCGAGCGCCTGCGCGGCTGCCTCGCTCGACAGCAGCCCACGTTCGACGAGCGCGTCGAGCTCGCGCTTCTTGATCTCGACCAGTCCCGAGACGTCGCCGAGCTCGGCGCGCGCCTGGGCGGCCTCGCGCCCGAGCCGCTCGGCTTCCTTCAGCCGGCGCTCGCGGGCGGCGGCGCCTCGCTGCTCTTCCGCTTCGGTCGGCGTCGGGGCCGACCGGGGGAACGGGACCTGCGAGCCCGCCTCCGCGCTCGCCGGGTCCGCGCCGCCCCGGTTCATGCCCATCGCGCGATTGCGCTCGCGCTGAGCCTCCTGCAGTCGTTCGAGTTCGGCCTGCTGATCGGCCAGAACCTTGCGCTGCGTGGCAGCGACGTCGGCGTTGCCGGCGGCTTCAGCCTCTCGAATGCGCGCGGACGTCGCCGCAACCGCTTCCGCCGCGCGAGCGACGGGGTCATCCACGCCCTTCGCCATCGCATCGGCCTGCGCGCGGACGTTCGGCGTGCCGTCGCGGATGAAGCCATAGCCCTGCGCGAGATAGCGGGCGAAGTCCGCGGCCTTTTCGGCGAGATCGGCCATCAGGGGCGCGAGATCGAGCGCGGCCTGCTTGAGCTGCGTGTCTATGATCTGGCTTGCGACGTCGAGACGATCGCCAAGCTCCTCGGCGCGCGCCAGAACCTCGCGCGGAACGATGAGCCCGAGCTCGCGGGCGCTCGCCACCATACGATCGACATTGCCGCCGGCCTCCGCGAAGGCCCGGCCGAGCGCCACGCCGCTCCGTCCGAACGCCGCGACCGCGATCGCGTTGCGCTCCTCGGCGTTGGCGGCCTCGGACAGCGCCTTGGCGAGGATCCGGACCCGCTCTTCCTGCGTGGTGGCGTTGCGGATCGCCTCCGCGGCCTCCGAATTGTACTGGGAGAGCTTGTCGTAGAGGTCGCCCTGCCCCGCGGCCGCCTGTCCCGAGGCGACGAGAACTTCTGGAGCGCCGGTCGCCTCCTCGGCGTTGACGCCGGCGAGAAGGGCCGAAGCCGCGATCCCCTGATAGATGTCGGTCGACAGGCCGATGGAGTTCGCGGCGTCGACCGTCGCGCCGAAGCTATCGAGCGCCTGCTTGGCCTTTCCGACGCCGGCGACCACGGCGGCGGCGCCCGCCGCGACCGCGACGCCCGCGGCGAGGCCCGCCGGACCGAGGTTTCGCAGGAAGGTGAGCGCAGGACCAAGCGATCCGCTCGACGTCGCTAGGCCCTCGATCGACGATTTCGCCTCGTTGACCGCCTCGGAGAGCGCGAGCGCCCCGCGGGTCGGCGCGCGCGAGGCGTCGTCGAGCGCCTTCAGCGCCCGTTGGCCGTCCGTGCCGATGTCCTGCAGCGCGCGGCGCACGACCTCGCCGTCGCGGACCGCGAGGCGGATGACGACGGAGCCTCCCGAACGCTCAGCCATTCGCTTTCGCCTCCGCGGTCTCGCCCGCGATCTTCAGCACCACAGCCTCGCCGCGCTCGAGGCAATGGACGAGCGCGTCGGCGTCGCAGCGCGGCGAGGCCAGGAGCGCCGAGCCGTAATCGAGACCGACGAGGCGGCCGGCCGCGCCGGCGCGTCGCCACATGCCGGGCGTCGCGAGGATTTCGGCGGCGCGGCGGCCCTCGACCGTCACGGGCGCGTGCTCTCGCTCGGGACATCGCTGCCCGTCGGCCGATCGGCCGGTGAGCGCGCAGGCCTCGCCCTCTTCTCTGCAAGCGCGGCAGTAAGCGAGGCCGTCTCGCGCGCGCCAGTCCGCGAGCCGGCCGATCCTTCCCCCTCGTCATGGACCTCATGGACGCGCCGCAGCGCCGCCGCGACGATCCTGGTCGCGACGATCGGGTCCGCCATCAGGAGCTTGACCATGTCGGCGCTCGGCTCGGCGATTTCCATGCCGTCCTCGTCGCCGATCCCGCCCCAGGCGACGACGCAGCGCGCGCCGATGGCGAGATTGAAGGCCCATTCGCGGATCGCGGCCTGCGACAGCGGTCCGCCAATTTCGTCGGGAAGCGCGAGGCCGAGCGCCGCGAGCGCGAAGCCGCCATCCTCGATCGAGCGCGAGATCTCGGCGGCCTCGGCCATCGCCGCATGGTAGTCGGCGAGGTCCGCGATCCGGACCTCGACCCAGGCGCCGCCGTCGAGCCCGATCCTCGCCGGCGCCTTCGAGCCGGATTCGACGAGCCGCAGCATCAGGCGTAGCTCGCGATCGCATTCACGAGGGTCGCGGTGAGCATGGGCGCGGACGGGCCCTGCATGCCGCGGAAAGTGACCTGCTGCTGGAGCTTGCCCGGCCCGCTGATCGGCAGGCCGGCGCGTTCGAGACGCATCAGGCCGGAGAGGCTGAGAGACTGGTTCGCGCCGCGGACGTAGCGCACCGTCATGGCCTGGTCGGTCTCGCCGCGGGCGAGCGTGTCATAGGTCGCGTCGTTCCAGCGCAACGTCATGGAGCCGCGCCAGGACGCCTCCTGGTCGCCCGGGGCGTAGCCCGAGATCGTGTCCGTGTTGTCGACGTAGCGCTCCTCGGCGAGCGCCGTGTCGTAGGTGCCGTCGAAGCTCAGAAGCGTCGCCACGACGACGCCGCCGACCAGCAGCTCGCCGCGGGTCGCCGGCACCCTGGCGTCGGCGAGCGCGGCGGCGCGCGTGATCTCGTTCGTCGCGATGTCGCCGCCCGTGAAGGGCATGTCGTCCTTCGCGCCGAGATCCATGGTGACGCGCCGGAAGCCCGCAGCCTGGCCGAGCTCGAAGCGCATGGTGCGGCCGACGACGCCGTAGGTCTGGAGCAGGCGACCGGCGAGCTTCTGCTGGATCGTCTTGGACGGGAGCTGCGCCTTGCCGCTCGTGAACACATGGGTCACAACGCCCGAGCCGCTCGCGGCCGCGGCGCCGAAGAACAGGTGCAGCCAGTGGCCGATGTGGTTGACGTCGAGCGGCGCCACGATCTGACCGCCGGCCGTGACGAGGCCGGGCGCGGGAGGCGTCGCGTCGCGCGAGTTGTTCTGGCCGCCGCCGAGGATGGGGTCGTTCTCCATCGGCTTCTGGCTGTCGAGCTGGCTCGTATAGACGGGCGTCGAGACGAGCGGGCCGGCGGGCTTGACGCCAAAGGTCGCCTCGGTCCCGAGACCGAGCTCCAGCGTCTTACCGAGCGGCGTGAGGAGCGTCGGCATGGGTTCAGTCCTCGGTTGTCGTGGAAGTCAGAACGGCCGGTCGCTCGTCACGAGCATCCGGATTTTCAGGATCGCGCCCTTGACCGGGGGCGCGCCCTCGATGTCGAGGTCGATCGGGTCGAGCCCCTCGATCTCGACGTCGGCGACCGTCTCGCCGAGCATGCGATCGGCTTCGAGCGCGTCGTCGACCGCGACGAGCGCGAGATCGAAGCTCGCGTCGCGGGCCTCGTCGTCGGACTCCGACACGATCAGCTCGAGGTCGGCCCGCACCGCGAGCTCGTAGGTCCGCGGCGAAAGCTGGACGTCCTCGACCGTGACGCCTGCGTCGCGCAGCGTGGCGAACATGCGCCCGCCCGCCGGCACGGCGACGAGATCGCTCAGCGCCGAGACGTTGCGGCCGAAATCGGGATAGCCGATCGCCGCGAAGGCGGGCGCGAGCGCGTCCGACAGCGCGAGATAGGCGGACTGCGAGGCCGACGGCTTGCTCACCCGCGATCCTCGTTGGTGAAGGCCTCGGCGAGCGAGCGCGCCACGATCTCGGGCCACTCGGCCTCGAGCCCGCGCTCGACGCCCGCAATGTCGAGGCGCTTTCGCAGGCTCGTGAACTTGACCAGCGTGAACATGACGATCCGGTCGGCTTTCTTGGGCTGGCGCTTGAGCTTGATGATCGATCGGACACGCCCGCTCTTGGCGTTCCTCCGCGCCCGCACGACCGCGAGAAAGGTCCCGGGGCGAAGGAGGGACGGCACGAGATCGAAGTCGCCAAACCGGCTCTCGACTTCGAGCGGCTTCATCTTTCGCCCCCCGAGGCGGGGAACATTCTCGGTCGGGATCCAGAGAAACTTCGAGCCTTTGACGGGCCGGATCGTCCCGCCGCTCTCGAAAGCCGCGAGGATCCGGGGCGCCTTGGTGTAGATGAAGGCCGCCGGCGAGAGCGTCTTCACGCCAGGCCGCGGATAGACGAGGCCGCGAACCGTCTTGGCGAGCTTCGGGTCCAGACCCGACGACTGGACATGCGCGCGATACCGATCGCGGCCGACGCCTGCGCCGATGCCAGCAGCCTTCATCAGGCCGGTCTCGGCGACCGCGAGCTTTCCCTCGTAGAATTCCTTCAGGTTGAAGTAGCGGCCATCGAAGAACGCATCGGCCCGGAGCGAGACCATCTCAGACCGGCTCCGCGACGCAGGTCCAGATCCGGCGAAGCGCGTCCTCGCGCTTGGGATCGCCGATGATGCGGTAGGACTGTGTCACGGCGCCCGTGGCGTCGAGCAGGTCGAAAGAGCCGTCGCGCAGAGGCTTTTCGATCTCGGAGACCCGGACGTCGATCCGCATCGTCGTGACCGACACCCGCGAGGACCCGATGTCGAGATCGGCGTCGGGCGAGAACACCATGACCTTGCAGGCCGCGCCGCCCGGCGTGAGCGGCGCGCGATAGGACGCCGGCGCGCCAAGCACGAAGGCCGCGTCGACGGCGAGGTCGGCGAGGTCCTGTCGCATGGGCTGCGTCCTGTCAAAACGACAGGGCCGCCCTGAGGCGGCCCTGTCGAGGTCTTACTTCGCGGCCTTGGCGACCGCGGCGGCCGAAGGCGGCGAGGTTTCGCCGGAGACCGGGCCGGCCGGCGGCGAGAACAGCGGGTCGCCGCTCGCCACGCCGTCCTCGTCGGGGTCGACCGCGCCCTTGCGGAACGCGGCTCCGGTCGCGAGGAGGCGCTTCTCCTCGGCCGCGTCCTTGACCTCGAACTCTTCGCCCGGGACGACGGCCTTGCGCTTGCCGTCGAGAACCATCTGGATCGTGTGGCGCGCGATCAGCTTTCCCATCAGAGCACCTTTGCGGAAAGAGTGGCGTTGATGCGGTACGGCACCACGATCGGGGCCGACTGCATCAGCATGTAGCGGACCGCCGGATCGGGCTGGGTCCAGCTCTTCTGGAAGTAGTCGCGGACCTGGAACCCGCACTCCTCGTCCTTGATGACGCCGAAGTGCCGGACGCCTTCGAGGTCGGGCGACACCAGCAGCAGATAGTCGTCCGGCAAGTACTTTCGGGTGACGCCGGCGTCGTCGACGTAGCTGTCGGCGTAGATCCAGATCTGGAAGTCTCCGATCGTTCCCTTGTAGGTCGCGCCGAGCTTCGCCGACTGGGCCCCGAGTTCGAGCGCGGAGCCCGGCGAATAGCGGTTGTCCTGCAGCAGCTCCTTGACGCCCTCGTTCTTCCGGAAGGCGCGCCAGACATTGTCCGCCATGTGGACCTCCGCCGCGCGCGCGCCGCTGACGCCGCGGATGAGGCTCGACCAGTCCTCGAGGTCTTCGAGCGGATCGGCGCCGGGATCGCTCCAGAGCGCCCCGCCCGACAGCGTGACGGTGAGCGAGGGGTCGCGGCCGAAGTCCACGACAGTCGTCGGATACTTCTCCCCCGAGATCGTGACCTGGCCGGTGCGCAGCACCGTCGAGGCCATCCATTCGAGGCGGCGGTTGATCATACGGATCTGGTCTTCCGAATTGGCCGCGATCTGGAGAAGACGCGTCTGCATCGGGTCGAGCGGGCCGGCGATCGCCTGGCCGGGACGGCGACGCACCGCCTTGCCGTCCTCAAGGACGCGCTTGTCCTTGATGTAGGCGGGGCGGAACGACTTGGTGGCGTAGCCCTGCGAGCGCACGATCTGGCCTTCGACCAGCGGCGAGCAGAACGGCGCGAGGCGCGGCTTCTCGGTGAGGACGTCGAAATAGACCTCCTCCTGCAGCGACTGCGAGACTTCCGAGAAATAGCGGTTCACGAGATGGGTGCCGACGAGCGGATCGTCCTTCAGATCGTCGACGACGCGGTTGAGCACCGCGGGCGTATAGATATCGAGCGCCATTGTGTTTGCCTCAGCGGATGCTGTCGTGGATGAAGACGCCGACGTCGCGCAGCGCCTCGCGGGTGTTCGCGACCGTCTGTCCGGTCCCGAACGTCATCGCGCCGGCGTCGAAGCGCCCGCGGAAGTAGGCGACCGTCACCTTGTCGGCGGCGCTCGCGTCGCAGTCCTCGGCCAGCACCACGGCAGGGGTCTGCGAGCCGTCGTTCGCGGCCGACAGGCTCAGGATGTACTTGCCGCTCGCCGTGATCTTGCCGAGCAGCGCGCCGCGCTGGAGGTTCTGCCCGCTCGCCAGAGTGATGCGGGCGCTGTCGACCTCGCCGCAGACGAGGCCGTCGTCGGCCGAGACGGAGCCGTCGTTTCCGAAATATGCGGTCATGTCACGCGCTCCTCTTCTCGGCGGGCTTGCCGCGGTACATCGCCATCACGCCGCTCACGAGCGCTTCGGCGTCCCCGGCCGGGGCGTCGGGCTTGAGGCCCTTGTCCCGGCCTTCCATCGCCTCGCCGAGGCGCGAGGCCTTCGGCGACGCGGCGAGCATTTCCTTGGCCTCCTCGACCGAGATCTTGCCGTCGCCGGCCTTCGCGGCCAGCGAGCGGGCGAGCTTCTCGCGGCCGCGCGCTTCGGGCAGGTCGAACACGGCCATCACGGCCGCGACGCCCGTCGAGGCGGACGCCTTCGCCTTGCCCCTTCCGGCCTTGGCGTTCGCCTTGGCCTCGGTCTCGTCGTCGTCTTCGGTCGAGGCCTCTTCGTCGTCCTTGTCCTCGTCTTCCTCGTCGAGGATCGCCTTGATGCGGCCGAGCTTGTCGTCGGCCGCGGACTTGGTCTCCTCGTCGTCGCTCTCGGCCTCGGCCTCGAGCGCCGCGATCATTGCGGCGTCGATCTTCGACATCGCCTGTTCCTTTCTGGGCCGGGACGCCGCGCGCGAAGCCCCTGCCGCAGCGGGCGTCCCGGTTCCATCGGGGAGCGACAGGGAATTGAGGAGGGCGGCCGCGGCCGCCCGTTCGGTCAGGATCTCGTCGACGAGGCCGAGCGAGAGCGCGGAGCGCGCGGCGTCGGCGTGGTCGGCGAGGAAGTAGCGGGCGTCGAGCGCCTTGATCTGTTCGGCGGAAAGGCCGCGACCGCGCTCGACGACGGCCGAGAAACGGCCCGCGAGCTCGTCCACGTCGGCCTGCCAATGCTCGCGGGTTGCGTCGTCGAGCGGCTTCCAGGGCGCGCCCATGGTCTTTCCCGGCGCGCTCTCGATCGCCTCCACCCTGAGGCCCCAGTCCTTGAGCAGCTCGCTCTCGTCGACATGCACGATGACGACGCCGATCGATCCGATTTCGGCCTCGCGGCTCGCGAGAACGCGGTCGCAGGAGGCGGCGATCGAATAGGCGGCCGAACAGCAGAGGCTCGACACATGGGCCCAGATCGGCTTGCCGCCGTTGCGGGCCGAGCCCTCATGGATCTCGTCGCAGAGGTCGAAGTTTTCCGAGACGAGGCCGCCCGGCGAATCCTCGCGCAGCAGGATCGCCGAGACGCGCTCGTCGGCGCGGGCCGCGGCGATCGCGGCGCTGATCCCGCGATAGCCCGGAACCCACTCCTCGTTCCACCAGTCGTAGTAGCCCTTGGCCGTCAGGACGCCCGAGACGTCGATGACGGCGATCGGACCGCAGATCGCGAAGCCGGCTCCGAACGCGACCTCGCTCGCCCATTCGACCCGTGAGACCAGAGCCTCGGGCTTTTCCGGCGCAGCGTCGTCCTTGGCGAAACCGACGGCGCCGGCAAGCGCCGCGACCAGGCCGCGCGAGCGGCGGGGCCGCTCGGCCGCCATCAGGCGCGAGGCGTGCGCCCGCGCCGCGCGCGGCTCGAGCAGAAGCGCCCGTCCCGGCGTGCGCAGGGCGAGGTCGAGATCGGTCATCGCTGATCCGTGGGTTTAGGCGGTGAGGTGCTTGACCGCCCACATGACGGCTTCCTCGACCTTCGTCTTCGCGAGCGAGACCTCTCGGCTGGCGCCGAGCGCCGCGATGCGGTCATGGAACGCCAGCCCCATGTCCTTGATCTCCTGCATCGCGGCCTTTTCCTCGTCGGACAGGACGCGGTAGGCGTGGCGCATCGTGTTGTTCACGGTCCGCTCGTCGGACGTGCTGGGAACGGTCGTCATCTGGCTTTCCTCGTGGTCATGCGGCCGCACGGGCCTCTGGATCGCCCGGGCGGCGATCCTCCTCGTCTTCGCGACTGTCCTCGTCGGGCTGAGCACGCGCAGGCGCAGCCGCGGCCGCGTCGTCGCCGAGCGGCACGCCGGCCTCGCGGAACGCGTCCTGCTCGCGCTTGCGCTGCTGGAGCGTGAGGATCCAGTCGCCGCCCTGTTCGGCCGCCTCACGCTCATAGGTCGAGATCCCGCCCTTGATCCGCATGATCGCGGCATGGGCTTCCTTGACCGGATCGACATAGCCGCGGCCGGGACCGACCCATTCGGCCTGCGAATAGGCCGCGGGCTCGTCGTAGAAGTCGGGCGCGCCCGCCGGAAGCTCGACCTCGCCGGTGTCGATCGCGTCCTCGAGCCAAGCGGCATAGACCGGCTGGACGAAGCCCCAGACGATGACGGCCCGCAGGCGCTGGATCGTGCGCCAGGTCTCGTTCAGCGCAGCCCGCGCCGACGAGCGAGTCGTCGACGTAGTCCAGAAAGCTGCTCGTAGGAGATGCCGAGCGAGGCGGCGAACCCCTGCAGGAACGCCTTCTGGAAGGCCGGATAGCCGGAGACCTGACGCGGCGTCGAGTTGAGGTCGAGCCGGTCGGACGGGAACATCGTGACGAAGCGGGCTTCGTCCATCTGCCGGCGGTCATTGTAGAACTTGACACGCTCGGAGTTGAACGCGCCCCAGTCCTGCTGGCCGGTATCGGACCCGAGCGCTTCGGCCGCGTATTCCGAGCCCATCTGCGTGTAGATCGCGCCGACGATCGAGCCGTTCAGCGCCGCGGCCTTGACCTCGGCCTCCGAATACTTCGCGAGCAGCCGCTGCTTGACGAGCGCCGCCACGAGGCGCGACACGCCGCGGCGCTGGCCGGGCCGGCGCTTCTCGAACAGGTGCAGGACCTTGGGCCGCTCCCAGTCCCCGAGCGTCTCGAAGCGCTCGATCCGCGTCCAGATGTTGCCTTTCGCGCCCGCGAACCAGTCCGACGGGTGGCCGTCGCGGAAATGATAGGCGACCGCCGCGCCGTTCTCGTCGCATTCGACGCCGCCGCGGATCTTGTCGTCGTCCGCGCGGTTGTTCGGGTTCGACAGTCGGTCGGCGTCGACCATCTGGACCGCGGTCGAGAACGGCCATCCGGCCTTGGGGAGCCAGCGCAGCACCGCGCAGGCCTCGCCGGTCGCCACCAGCTCGCGCGCCGCGAGCCCGAAGAGCCCCACAACGGGCAGCGCGCGCTCGGCGTCCGCCCGGAACGTCGGATCCTGGGCGTATTTGCGCCACTTGGCCTCGATCCGGAGCGCGAGAGCGTCGGCCTCGGCCTGATCGATGCCGAGCGCGACGGCGTCGGGCTTGGCAGAAAGCCGGAACGTCGCGCCGACGGTCATGTCGACCATGCGGTCGACGGCGGCCTGCGCCCATCCGTCGTTGCGAACGAGGTCGCGGATGCGGGCGACCGAAAGGTCGCGCTCGTAGAGCCATTCGGCGTCGGGCGAGAGCAGCGGCGGCATCCAGCCGGCGACCGCCTGGGCGGCCATGTCGGCCGAATGATGCGATGCGCGCGGGATCGCGGCCATGGGGCGCGAGCCCGCCGGAACGCGCACGCGGGGCTTGGCGGGCGCCGCCGTCATCGCCCGAAGCCCGCATAGACCGGGCGGACCGGCGAGCGGTCGCCGGTGAGCCGGGCGAGCTCGGCCTTCAGCCGCAGGATCTCGGCGTCGATCTCGGCGAGGGTCGCGGTCGCGAACTCGGTCTGGACCTTGCCGTCGTAGCCGATCTTGGTCGCGCGCGAGGTCGTCAGCCGCGCGATCTTCTCCGCCTCGAGTGCGGCGATCAGCGCTTCGAGCTCGGCGACCGTGCGGGCCATCGTTTAGGCCTCAGCGGCCTTCGCGGCGCGGACCACGACGACGTCGTCGGCCGGAAACGACGCCTGCATGCGAGAGAGCCCTTCGCCCCACTGCGTCGTGACGAGGCCCGGATGGAGCGCCGTCACCTCCATCTCGTCGCCGCCCGCCTTCAGCTTGACGACGTCGCCGAGCGCGATCCTCACCTTCGACGGCGCGGCGTCGTCGGCCTTGAGCTTGGTCATGGCGGTCTCCTTCACTGGTTGAGGCTCGCAAGGTCGCCGAGCCCGGCGAAGACGGAGCCGCGGATGCGGGCCGGCTTCTGCGTCGGGGCCTCGGGGTCCGCCTGCGGCGGCGTTTCGGCTTGCGCCGGCGCGCTCGTGATCTCGCGCGTCGCCCCGGAGGCGTCGCCGAACATGCTGGCCTGGACGGGCGCGGACAGACGCGCGAGATCGGCCGCACGGGCCGCCCATCGCTCCTCGGTCCAGTTCCAGAGCCCGAGGAAATGCGTGCCCGCGAGGTTGTAGGTGCGGCAGTCGAGATAGTGGTTCTCGCCGTGGCGCTTCCAGCGCCGGCGCGGCTCGCCGGCGACCGTCTCAACGATCACGCTTTCGGCCACGAGCTGGCGAAAGTAGTCGTCCTCGAGATCGGCCGGGAAATGGCAGTAGCCGCGCGGGACCGACTGGCCGGCCTCGGCCTCCTTCAGCGCCCGCGACAGGTAGATCATGATCGCGGATTTCAGCGACCAGCCGCCCACGACCCAGACCTTGACGCCGTGACGCTTGGCCTTGCCGGTCGAAAGCCCCGACTTCTGCACCTCGGCGCTTTCGGCGCGGGCGATCGCGGGCTTGTTCCAGCCGTCGACGCCCTTGATCGCGATCGCGTTCGGGCGGCGCTTGACGAAGCTGTAGACGGCCTCGGCGTTGTAGCCGGAGTCCACCATCACGAGGTCGGGCTCGACCCGCGCGCCCGAGGGGAGCGTGATCCCGCGGTCGATCAGCGAGGCGAGCTTCGGCCAGGCGCCCTCGCCCGGCGCGTCGGTCTCGCCCGGCAGGAGCTGGGCGTCGATCGTCCAGCTCTCGCGGTCCGGCCCCCAGCCGACGGTCTCGACATAGATTCCGTAGCCCTGAACGTCGACGCCCATGGTGAAGGCGAGCGGACCGTGGGGCGCGCGACGGAGCCGGAAGTCGGCCTCGCGGCGGGCCGACAGCGTCTCCCATGCGACGAGCTCGTCCTGCGCGTCGAAGGGCCGGCCGAGGTCGACGTTCTCGAACTTCTTGAGCGCGACCGGATCGGAGCCGGCCGCGGCGTGCTTGGCCGCGAGCTCGTCCCATGTGTCGAGGAAGTTCATGACGCCCGTGATGGCGTAGCTCTTGATCGGCGACAGCATCTCGGCCGAGCGCGCGAGCCAGACCGCGAAGTCCTCGGGCGACAGGCTTTTCGCGGGGACCACGCCGTCGGCGTCCGGCGCGGTCGTGATCCAGCCGCCGATCGCGTTCATCTCGTCGCGGTCGCTCTGGCGAAGCTCGGTCTCGCAGCCCGGGCAGACGATGCGGGCGCGGAACGGCGCGCGCTCCTCGCGTACGACGTCCTCCCATTCGAAGTCGGTGCGCGTCAGGCAGGCCGGGCAGCCCATGTACCAGCGGCGCCGGTCGCCCGCCTGGTACTTTTTCTCGATCCGCGAGAAGCGCTTCCATGTCGGCGAGGAGCACACGAACTCCTTCGACAGGCCGAAGCGCTTGTACGTCTTGATGCGGCCGTCAGCGAGCGCGTCGGGATCGCCTTCCGAACGGCCGCCGCCCTTCGACACGACCTCCTCGGGCCATGCGTCGACGTCGTCCTTGAACATGTAGCGGATCGAGTGCTGGCGAAGGCCGGCGGCCGAGTTCGCGCCGGCGAGCAGGATGAAGCCGCCGCCGAAGACGACGCGGTCGCCCTTCGTGCCGGACCCGTCGCGCGACTTCTGCGGGCGGACCACGCCGCCGCGCTCCGGCGCGAGAACCGCGCAGTCGCGGATCATCGGATCGAATTTCTCGGTCTTCCAGTCCTTGGCGGCCTTGATGGTCGCCTGGACGTACATGGCCGGGCCCGGGACGCGGTGCATCATGTGGCCGAACCAGTTCTCGCCGCCGGCCGAGCCCGCCGACTGGGCGGGCTTCATGAGCGCGACCGTGTGGCAGGGATCCTCGGGCCCGAGCGCGTCCATGATCTCGACGAGATAGGGCATCGCGTCGTGGGTCCATTTGCCGGGCTGGCTCGAGGCCTCCGGCGACAGCACGCGGTGGCGAAGCGCCCAGTCGGAGACCGAGATCGGCGCGTCGGGACGGAGCGCGCGCGCCGACGCCCGGAGGAGGTCGGCGGCGCGCGAGAGGCGCGGGTCGATCTCGTCAAGCATCGGCGGGTTCGTCCGTGGTTTCGGGCTCGGAGGCGGCTTCCGCCTCGATCGTGGCGGCGAGATCGTCGAGGTCGTCGGCCGAGGCCGTCAGGGCCTTGCGGATCTCGTCGTCGATCAGCGCGCGGATGGCGCGCGGATCGCTGAGTTCGGACGCGCGCTGCGCGACGCGGGCGCCGACGGAGGCGAGGCGCGCGCGCGTCGCCTTGGCGGTCTCGGTCTGCGCGTGTTCGGCGGCGCGGCGGTCGATCAGGCGGCCGACGCGCTGCTCGTAGTTGAGCCGCTCGTTCTTGGCCGCCCAGTGCTCGCGTTCAACGCGGGCCGATCGGCCCTGCGTCTGGATCTCGTCCGGCACCAGCGTGGGCGACTGCGGAGCGCGGGGCTCGTCTTCGGCCGGCGCGACTTCGATCGGGGCCTGGCGCTTCAGCGGGTTCTGCTCGACGCCGCGCTTGGCGTCGGTCGCGGCGACGTCGACGAGGTGCATGCCGGGCCGGTTCGGGTCCGGCACCTTCACGAGCGGCCACTTCGACGCCGCCTGCTTGGAGACGCCTCGCAGGCGAGCGTATTCGGCGGCGGTGACGAGGCCAGACTGGCCGTCAACCTGCTGCGTCATCCGCGTCACCCATGTGGGGTCAACCCGGTCAACGATGTTGACCGGACCAATGGCTAGAGAACGTAAGCGCTAAAGCTCACCGCATTGCGTCAGAAGGCGGGGAAGGACCCGCCGGGGCTGGGTCGGGGCGGTCGGTTGACCGACCGACGATGAGGGTGAGCGACCGGATGGGCAAAGAAAAGCCCGCCTCGCCGGACCGAAGCGGGCGCACAACCCGATTTGATCGAAAAGAGGCCCTATTCCGTCCCCGCCGTCAAGCGGCTTTCAGCGCCCGTCTGTGGACATCGTAGCGATCCTCGTACTCCCGCAGGACACTGACATCGCACCACCTCGCCATGACGCCGTACTTCAGCAACGCCCAACACAGCGCGTGACGTGCCGCGCCGTTGCGCATCCGCTTCTCAGTTTCGACGTCTCGGAAGGTTCGACCGTCAACCACCACGTCAATGACGATCTCGAGGAACGGCCAGTCTCCACCCTTTCGCATGCGAGCCATCTCGTCGGCCCAAGGCTTGTACCGACTGGCGTGCGCCATCGCGACCCCGTCCGAGATCGGCCCCGCGGATCCACCTCCACCGCCTCGCTCCAACCCAAGTCCGCCGATCACCACGGCGCCGCAGATCGCGAGGTAGACGCGCTCGATCTCCTGCGCCGCCTGCGCCATGTCGCCCGTCACGGCCCGTTCATCGCAAAGCCGCTCAAAGCTCGTCTTGCGGTGCTGTCGTCGGGTATGCGGCGTACCCCTATCGACGCCCGAAAGCTTTGGTTGAAGATCGCGCCGCAACGCTCTTGCCTGACGATCATATTCCTTGACCGATCGAGCACGCGCCTCGCGCCCGTTCGCCGCCTTCGCCTCCACCCGCGCGCCAATCTCGTCGGCTTCGGCCTTGGCCTTGGCGATGGCAATCGCCGAGCGCTCGGCTGCGGCCGCCCTGTCCTCGGGCGAAGGCGCCGACCTCGGCCCCAAACCCTTTTTCGCCCGATGCACCTGCTCAAGCCGAGCCCGCCGAGCGCGCTTCTCGCGCCGGTCGGCCTTCGCCGCTTTGCCGTACCACCCCTTGGGCTTCTTCGCCGTCATCGCCATCCCCGCCTCTCGCCGCCTCAAGCCACCATCTCGTCGTCTTCGCCCTCGTCCGGCGGGTCGTGGTCCGGCAGGAACACGAAGATCGCCTTGCCGCTGAGAAGCACGCCGAAATCAGCCCCGCGCTCCCGGAACCAGGCGAACCAGCGCCCCGCCCGCTCGCCGTCGCTCGGCGTCGGCCGCAAGGTGTCGGCCAGCGTCTCGGCCGCCTCCCGAGCCTCCGGGTTCGCCGGCCGCCAGCCCACGCGGCTCTGCGCCAGCGTGATGGTCTTGCGAAGCTCGAAGCCCGTCACGCCGGCCTTGGCGCGCATCAGCTGCCCGGCCCACCAGATCTTGGTCAGCGGGTCGAACACCGCCGCCGTCGCGCCGGGCCGCGCCGCGCCACCGCCCGCCGCCTGCGCCTTCGCGGCCTCGACCGCCGGCTCCCAGCGCCGCCGCCGCAGGAAGGTCTCGCCGCTGATGGTGATCTTGCGGCGGTCGGCCTTCAGCGCGGCGAGAAACACCGGCGCGCCCGCCACCGCCTCGGCCCGGCTCTCGGGGTCGAGCGCCCGCATCGCCGCCTCGACCGACATGGCGTCGTCGGTCGGCGTCGTCGGCCAGATCGGCCGGAAGGCGGCGAGCCGCGCCTCCACGTCCCGCTCGTCGGCCTGCGCCGCCTCGCGCCGCGCTTCGGCGTCGCCCTCGTCCTCTCGCCCAGCCCCTTGCCTGTCCTGCCCGACAGCGCCCGCGCTCTCTCTCCCATTCGTTTTTTCAGGGGACGTTCTTATGCCCGCCCGCCCATGGAACGGGCGGGCCCCCGCCCGCTCATAGGGCGGGCGGGCCCGCCTCACCGGTGAGGCGGGGGGGTCGGCGTCCTCCACGTCGAGCACGACGCGATAGGCGTTGACCGAGGTCGCGCCGTCGTCGCGCAGCTGCGCCAGCCGTTCGATCCAGCCGAACTCTTCCAGCCGGTCGAGCGCGCGCTGCACGGTCGCGCGGCCGCATCCGAGCTGCTCGGCCATGGTGGCCTGGCTGCGATAGCACCAGCCGCTATTGTCGCTGTGCGTGCCGAGCAGCCCCAGCACCTTCAGGTCGTAGCGTCCGTCCAGCCGCGGGTCGCAGATCGCGCCCGCCGGGATCACCGAATAACGCGGCCCGCTCATGCTCGTCCCCTGCGTCTGAAGTCGTCCGGCGCGATCAGCACCGCCGGCAGTCCCGCGGCCTCGGCGTAGGCCGCCGCCGCGCGGCGCGCGCCTTCCCGCCCACGAGGCCGAGCAGCTCGGCGACGCTCTCGGGCGTCATCCTGGTGAGGCCGAGCAGCCAATAGGCGCCGGCGTCGACGAAGCCCTGCGTGCCGGGCCGCGCGATCGCGCGCGCCACGACGGCCGTGACGTCCGAGGGCGCGTAAGGCCCGCCGCCCGCGGCGAGGATCGCGAACTCCGGCAGGCCGGCATGGCTCGGCGCCGGGGCGCGGGCCGCAGGCTTCGGCTTGCCCGCCGCCATGCGTTTCAACGCGGCCTTGCGGCGGGCCGCCATCTCCTCGCGGGTCTCGGCCCGTCCAGCGAATAGCCGGCGTATGCGGGCGCTCACGAAAACCCTCGCTCGGCCCAGCGCACCCGCGCGACGCTGACCGTGACGTAGCCGTCCAGCTGGAACGGCGGCCGCAGCCCTTTCACCGAATAGCGCCGCGGCGGATGCAGCGTGCGGAATCGGCGACGCATCGGCTCGATCGACAGGATCGCGCGCACCGCGCTGGAGATCTTTCGGCGGCGGATCGTGGTCATGATCCGCCCTCGAGCGGCTCGCCGCCGAAGAGCGCGCCCTGCCCGAGCACGACGCGGTCGAGCATCAAGAGGCGCGTGTCGCCCTCGGCCGTCGGCCCGTCCCAGACGTACCAGGCGTGCAGCGCCGGCTGCGCGCCCTGCCCCGTGAAGTCGAGCCGCCAGCGCATCAGATAGACGCGCGCCGGCGGCCGCCGCGACCAGAGCGGGCCGAGCCCGCCCGCCCCGCACCAGTTGAACGGCATCAGCAGCGCCATGTAGTCGACGCCGAGCCTGTCGAGCGCATGGCCGATCCAGCGCGCCTTGCCGTGGCCCCACGAGCTTTCGTGAAACGGCGGATTGGTGACGATTGCGTGCGCCGGCGGCGCGGCGAAGTCAAAGAACGAGCGCACGGTCGCGCCGCAGCCGCGGTCCACAAGATCGCTCGCGACGACGTCGAGGCCGAAGGCGGCGAACACGCGCAACATCGCGCCGTCGCCCGCCGCCGGCTCCCAGATTTTTCGGCCGCGCAGCCGGTCGATCTCGGGCGCAGAACGCTTCCGTCGCCTCCGCGGGCGTCGGCTCGAACCCGTCCTTTTGCGCGGGCGCTCCGCCACCTTGGCGTATTCGCCAGTCTCCTCGTCGCGCACTGCGACGGGCCTCGCCGTCTTGCCGGTCGCGCGGAACAGCCCGCGTGCGGAGGGGGCCTTCATTCCGCGGCCTCCGCGAACAGCGTCCCGGCGCCGCGCGCGCGGTCGATCGCGCGAGCTGCTGCAGGATTGATCCAGAGAACTTCCGTCCGCTCGCGCGCGCCGTCGGCGAAAGCCGCCCGTTCGATCCGCCGCCAGCCGGCGAGCGCCTCGTCATAGAGCGCGGCCGGATAGCCGCAAAGCACCACCATGCCAGCGAGGCCGAGGAGCTGCTGCAGCAGGGCCGCATGGTCCTCGCGCGTGAGTTCGTGGCGATACATTCGCCAGCGGAAGTCATGCGGGTTCCCCCGCGCGCGCGTCTCTGGAAGGTATGGCGGATCAAGGAAGAACAGCGTGTCCGCCCGGTCGTGCTGGACGATGAGCTCGCGCGCGTCGCGGCTCTCGATCACGACGCCGGCGAGCCGCGCCGTCATCGCCGCGAGTGCGTCCGGATAGTTCATCCAGTCGAACGCCGGCGTCGTGCCGCTGCGATGCGCGTTTGAGCGGAACCCGGTCGAGCGGTGGCCCTTGGCCTGGCTCGCATGAGCGTTCGAGCCGAACCCCATGAAGGAGCGGATGACGAGCCGCCGGGCCCGCTCGATCGGCTCTTCGGTCGCCTCATAGGCCTCGCGGAACTCGGTCCGCGCGAAGGGGGTGAGCCGCAGGCGCCGCTCGAGCTCGGCCGCGCTCGCGGGCTCGCGCAGCACGCGAAACAGCCCCACCACCTCGTCGTCGAGATCGTTGTAGATCTCGGCGTAGGACGACTCCTTGCGCAGCAGCACCGAGGCCGCGCCGCCGAACGGCTCGACATAGACCCGATGCGGCGGCAGATGGGCGATGATCCAGGGCGCGAGCAGCCACTTGCCGCCATGCCAGCGCAACGCGGGCCGTGCGGGCGCGCTCACTTGCCGTACCCCGCCGGCCAGACATAGGGCTTGCCCTTCGGCGCCGCCGTCACGGGCTTCCCAGAAGGGCTCTTGGACGGCGCGCTCTTGGCCTTCGGCGCGGCCTCGACCTTCGCGCCGCCAAGCCGCGCCAGCGCCTCGGCCGCGCGCGCGACGAGGTCCTGCGCCAGCCGGTCGACCGCAAGGTCGCGCTCGCGCCGTGCGTGATCGCGGTCGGCGATCGCCTCGCTCGCGCTCCGGCGCGCCGCCGCGAGCTCGGCTTCGAGCCGCGTGACCTCGCCCAAAACCTCGCTCTCGCGCCCGGGCGTAGACGCCGCCGCGGCGAGCCGGGTCTTGAGGTCGGAGATCGTCGCCTCGAGCGCCGCCACGCGCCGCTCGTGCCGCGCGGCGGCGTTGGCCTGGCTGAGCGCCTTAAACTCCGCAGCCTCCTCGGCCTGCCGCTTTAGCGCCGCCACCTCGCCGTTAAGCCGGGCGGTCTCGGTCTCGGCCGCGAGCAGCGCCGCCTTGCTCTGGCCAAGCGCGGCTTCGAGATCGGCGATCCGCCTGCCCTGCGCCGGGTCGGCCTTCGGGGCGCTTTTCAGCGCGAGCGTCGCCTCGAGCCGCGCGATCGTGGCCGAGAGATCGCGCAAGCGCTCCGCCGCCTTCGCCTCCGCAGCGATGAGCCGCGCAGCCGGAACCATCTCGCCGCCGGCCGCCATCCGCGCCGTACGGTCCTTGGCGCGGGCCTGCGTCTCCGAAAGCGATCCCGGCGCCGCCAGCCGGTCATAGGGCGTGCCGCTGAGCCGGGTCATTCCGCGGCCTCGCGAAGCGCCTGAGGCCAATGCATGGCGATCCGGCCGCCGAGCCAGCGGACGGCGTAGACGGCTTTCGAATTGCCGAAGACCTTGTATTGCGGCCCGTCCGCCGCCGGCTTGCCGCGATAGACGATCGCGGCGTGGTCGTCGGCGAACCCCTGCAGACGCGCGCATTCGACGGGCGTCAGGCGGCGGACACCGGAGGCCGAACCGACCGAATGGGCTGCGCCAGTATCGAGGGTCGGAGCGCACTCCTCCAAAACGTTAAAACCTGCGTCTCGGAGACGCTCGCGCCCTTCTGCGTCAAGGCTCGGCGTCTTGGCTTCTCCGTCTCGAGCATCGTTTCGAAGCCCCCAAGCTTGCGCGACGAAGGTGTGCGACGCGCCGCCGCCGGGCGTCCGGACTGTCGGAGCTAACCCATCCGACGAGACCTCAGGAACGGCGCCACCTTCACGACCGCGCAAGCTGAACGCGACGGCGTGCCGGCTGTCGGTCGACAGCGTGAACATCGGGTCGCCATCACGCCCGATGCCGTCCCCGGCCTTCAGATCGGTCGAGGAAGCTCCGGTCCGCTTTCCGCTCTCGGCGATCGGAATGCAGGCCAACGCCGGCGGGTGCCCTTCACCGGAGAGAGTGTGGCACGGGTCGCCAGGCCGAGGATTGCTGCGGTTCTCGCCGGACGTGATCTGCGTCGTGTCGAAGACGACCAGGTTCTCGTCGAGAGGATTGTTGCCGTGCCCGCCCGCCAGCAGCGGTTTGGCGATCAGTCCTCCGTCAAGGTCGAAGTCTGTCGTGCTGCTGCGAGAAGCGCGCGCGCCAAGAGTGGGGGCAAGGTCTTGCCCCGTTTCTCCGCGCGACGGAGGATGCCGGCGCAGGCCCGCGGGCTCAAAAAGAACCGCTGCGGGATCGGCCCCGCCTCCAAGATCGACGACAACGAACACACGGCGGCGTCGTTGGGCCAGTCCGAAATATTGAGCGTCGAGAACCCGCCATGCCGCCCGTGCCCGTGGCCCGGAAGCCAGACCCGCGTCGGGCCATCGGCCCCCGAACGGCTGAGGCAAGGCATCGTCTGCCCCGACAAGCGCTCCCAGGAAACAGCCGAAGGCGTTGTCGGCGGTGGAGAGGACGCCGGGGACGTTTTCCCAGACGGCCATGCGAAGAGATCGTCTTGCGGCGAGCGCATGGGCGAGGTCCACGTAAGCGAGGGAGAGGTTGCCGCGCGCGTCGGCGAGCGAGCGCCGCGCGCCCGCGACCGAGAACGCCTGGCACGGCGTCCCGCCGACGAGCAGATCGACCTCGGGCAGCGCGTCGACGTCGATCGTCGTGAAGTCGCCGAGGTTCGGAACGTGCGGCCAGTGATGGGCGAGCACGGCGGAGGGGAACGGCTCGATCTCGGAGAACGCCACCGGCGTCCAGCCGAGCGGCTCCCAGGCGACCGACGCCGCCTCGATCCCCGAGCAGACGGAGAGATACCGGATCAAAACGGCCTCCCCTCGAACAGCGGCCCGAGTGCCTGCGCCTGCGCGCGGCGGCGCTTCGGCCGGGCGCGCGCCACCAGCGCCCGCGCCCGGTCCTCGAACTCCCGCTTGAGCCGGGCCATCTCGGCCCGGAGGCTCGCGCGCCTGGCGTCCGCGGTCGCCGCCCGAGCCTCGGCCTCGGCCGCGCGCGCGGCCTCGAAATCCGCCCGCGCCCGCTCGAATACGAGCTCGGCGCGAAGGTCGCCGGGCCGCCGCTCATGGACCTTGCGGGCCTCGCCGAGCGCCCGCGCCGCCGCGTCGAGCGCCGCGCTCACGAGGCGACCTCTTCGATGTCGAAGCAGTCGGCGGGGTCCGGATCAGGCTTCGGCTGATCGACGTTGCGGCGCTGGACCGTGAAGCCGTAGACCGCGACCCACGGGTTCGCGTCCCAGGCGCCCGCGCCGTTGATGCGGTCCCAAAGCATCGCGTAAGCCGAACGAGCGTCTGGCGCCGCCCCGGTGAGCCCACGGCGCTCATCGATGACCGCGAACCATCCGTCTCTGCGTTGGGCGACGCCCTCCGCGATCGCGTCGGCTTCGCTGATGTCCTGAAGCCGCTCGACGCGAACCTCCGTCACCTCGAGCGTGAGACGGCTCGCCCAGCGCGGCATGTGGATTGCGGCGCGGTCCTTGATGCCGAGCCGCTCCTGCGTCGCCGCGTAGCGAATGCCGCACCAGAGCGGGACGCGCTCCGGATTGAGGTCGCGCGGCCGGCAGCCGTCATAGATCGAGCTGATCGACCAGGTCTCGCGCACCCAGAGATGGTCGCCGGGCTGGACCTTGGGATAGATCCGCGCCCATGAGCCTTCCTCTTCGCCGGCCCACGGCGCTTTCAGATACGGGCCGGGATGACCGGAAGGCGACGGGCCGCCGTCCACCCACGCGCGATGCCGGTTGAGATCGTCGAAAGCCCGTCCGAACGGCCAGCTGCCGCCGTTCCACAGCGTGTTCGAGCGGCTGAGCGCCCGCCGCGTCTGCGTCTTGGTCCCGTCGAGCAGCGCGCGGACCATCGGGCCCTTGAACAGGATCGAGTGGACGCTCATCGCCGCCCCCGGATCGCCGCGGCCAGCCCTGCCGCGTTTTTGAAAAGTTGTGCGATATCAACGTGTTTCACCGAATGTCTCCCGTGAAACAACCCAGCCCCGCAGCCGCTGCGGTCCGCACATGGCTAGTGACGGCGACATTCGCGGCCGCGACCTCGTGAGGGTCGGCGCCCGCGCGCGCGGTCGCGTCATGCGGGTGGAGATCGAGGAAGCCGCAGAGCCGGAAGAACGCGTCGGTCGAGACCGCCCGCCCCTGCTCGGCGCGCACGAAGGTGGCGGGCGAGAGCGCGACGCGGGCCGCCGCGTCGCGGATCGCGATACGGTCGACCTCGCGCTTGATCACGAGGCCGACGGCGAGGTGCCACCAGGCGACAGGCCCGGCGACCGCGCGCGGCGGCCGGGCGAGCTCGCGGAGCGGCGCGAGGGTCACGGGGTCGACCTTCAGCACGGCGCAGAGCGCGAGATGCGGGTCGGCCGAGAGCGCCCGCCGCGCGATCGCGCGGGCGAGGTGGCGCACGCCGATCCCGTCGGCGAGGCACACCGCCCGCGCCGCCGCGTCGTTCGGCGCCAGCCTCTCGGTCAGCGCGCCGAGCTTGGCGCGTTGACCGGCGGAAAAGCCCTCGGCCGCCGACATGGTCAGAGACCCGTCAAACGGGCTTCGGGCACGCCCTCGAAGGTCGGCAGGGCCGTTTCTTTGCCCGCCCGCTCAAGGTCGTTCTGAACCTGCTCGCGCAGCCAGAATTCCCAGCGATAAAGCTGGTAGAACCACTTGATGTCGCCGCCGCCGAGACGGTAGCGCAGCCGAGCGGGAATGCGGACCGCCTCGCCGTCCACGAAGGCCGGCACAGCCACCATAAAGATGCCCGGAATTGTGACCTTCTGGCCGTTGCCGTTCTGGGTGCTCTTCTGCGAACTCGACCGTACGCTCGCCCGAGGACAGCCGCTCCTGCCGCTTCACACGCTGGCCGACATACACTTCGAGGTCCCGCGACAGCGCGAGAACTTCGGACGGCGTGCCGAAGGTCTCCTTGAACAGGCCCTCGAACTCCTGCCGCTCGCCATCGAACGGGGCGGAGAGCTCGGCCGCGTGCTCCTCGAGAAAGGCCGCGAACTCGCGCTGACCCATAGCCACGCCGTCATTGGCCTGCCACGCCTTGAGCTCCTCGGTGATCGGGAACTCGTAGACGACCGTGTGCCGGCCGTGGCGCGGCGCGTGGTCCTGCTTGTGATAGTCGACCACGCCGGTGAGCTTGGGGGTCGGCCAACGCGTTTCAGCGAAGATCGCGCTGTCCTCGTCCTTGTGCCGGTTCATCAGCGCGATGAACGAGGCGAGCGTCAGCACCAGCGCCTTGCCCTCGCGGGCCCGCGGCTCCTGCCGAAACTCCTCGATCGTCGGCCGCAGCGAGGTGAGGCGCTGCGAGCGCGGCTCGTAGAGGGTCGGGACCGCCGGCGGCAGGCCAGGACCAAGGCCGTCGGTCGGGATGGTCAGCAGCTGGGCGTGGTCGGCCGCCTGCGCCAGCTTGGCGATGGCTTCGACCGCCGAGGCGGTCTTCGGAAGGTCGTCGGGCAGTTCCGTTCTCTGCGCCATCGGGCGCTCCTTTCTCTCAGGGGAAGCGGAGGACGAGCGCGCAATCAGGCGCGGTCGGCGGCGGGCTCAGCGCGCGGCGCCGTCGCGTCTCGGGGCGCGCCCCACATGTCCATCTGGCTTGGATGCTGCGTGGACAGCGCGCCTTCGAACGCCCAGAACGGCGTCCGGGCGAAGGCTTTGTCCTCTGGCAGCTTGCACTTGATCGCGGGCAGCACGTCGATCCGGTCCTGATCGCACGCGACCTCGACCGTGAGCGTGATGACGGCCTTGCCCTTGCCGCCCGGCAGCGCCTGAAGCGTCTCGACCGTCGTCGCGAGCGCTTCGTTGAGCTTCTCGGCGACGACGCCGCGCTGCAGGATGCCGACCAGTTCGAGAAAGTTTCGGATCGGACGTGACGTCATCATCAGGCTCCGGCGTTCTGGCGGGCGAGCGCCCGCGCTTGTGGAAGGGCGGCGAGCACGCCGAGCGGCGGCAGGCCGAGGCGGCGTGCGAGGACGAGCGCGGCGCCGTCGCAGGCGCGCGCCTCGCCGCGCAGCAGGGGCGCGAGATCCGCAGGGGCGACGGCGGCGAGGCTGGCGATCCCCATCCCCGTCCTCGCCGCCGTCTCCGGCGAACGCTCCAGCGCGCCGTTCGAAATGTCAGATGCCGCGCTCACGCCGAAGGCTCCGCGGCCCGCAGCGCGAGCGCGAGCTCGGCCATCGCCGCCTGCAGCTTGTGATGGGCCGGCACCGTCGAGATCCCGGCGCGCACGCGCCGCGCGATCTCGGCCTTGCAGAGCGCGCCGGCGCGCACGAGGTTCGAGATCCGGTCGCGCGGCTTGAAGCTATCGGGCTCCCACGGCCAAACGAGCGCCTGCCCGTCCGGCCCAAGCGGCGCGGGCCCGTCGGTCCCGTGGTGGAGATAGATGCGCGCGGCCGCGAGCAGCGAGCCGTTGCGATGCCGATCGTCGTGCGCGGCCGAATAGCCTTCGCCCGCGACCTGGCGCTCGCGCTCGGCCGCAATCATCTCGCGGGCGCGCAGCCCGGCCTCGCGCGGGGTCATTGCGGCGCGTCCAGATTGAGCGCGACGATGAGGCGCTCGAGCTCGCCGATCGCGTCGCGGGCCTCGCGGGTGATCGCGCGGCGCTCGGCCTCGTCGATCGCCCCGTCGGACAGCGCGTCGGCGAAGGCGGCGTTGACCTCGTGGGTCTCCTTCATCACCCGGGCGAAGCGCTGCGCGGGCGTGAGCTGCGCGCCGGCCTCCACCTTGACGAGGGTGAAGCCGAGCAGTCCGGCGAGCGCGCGCGAGACCACGGGCTCGCCGATCTCGGCCTCGAGGTCGGCGACGACGTCGATCGGCGCGAAGTTCGGCGCGTCTTCCAGAGCGCCGTAGCGCGACAGCGCCTGGTGGCTGACGCGGGTGGAGGCGGCCGCCGCCTCCTGGCCGCCGCAGCGCTTCACGAGCGCGCGGGTTTCGGCCTTCAGCGCAAGGTAGTCGCGCTCGGGGAGCTGGCGCGCGCCGGTCATGCGCAATCCTTTTGCGTTTGCTCAGTGACGGGCGCCCCCTGCGGCGCCACAACCTTGGCGACACGGAGGGTTGCGCGGTGACGACGAGGCGAAAGACGGGCGGGGCCGAAGCCCCGCCCGCAAGTGAGGGAGGAAACGCCAGGCACGCCCTCACGGGCCTCGGAAAACGGGGTCATGCCGCGGCCTCGGTCGAGGCGCGGGCGCAGGCGTAAAAAACCAGGCGTCGTCCCACTCGACGTCGCGCCCCTGCGCCGCTCTCGGATCGCCGCCATCTGCGGAAGATCAGGATGAAGATCTCCGCTCCCAACGCGACACGGTCGCCTGCGTCGTCCCCGCAATCACTGCGAGATCGGACTGCGACACGCGAGGCGTTTCCGGATGGCCGAGATTACGTTCATGGCCGATCCTTATACGCATTCGTATCAACTCCGACAAGCGGAATATGCGCGAGCGTATTGGACGGCAGTTATTCCCATACGTATGTCGAGAGCATGGACGTGCGCCAAACACTCAACTGGATTCTGAAGGAAACCGGCTGGAAGCAGGATCGCCTGGCCGTTGAGCTCGAGGCCACGCAGGCGACGGTCTCCCGGTGGCTGGCCGGCAGCGACCCCTCGGCGAGAAGCGGGACAGGATCCGCGCGCTAGAGCAAAGGCTGCGCGGCGAGGACAAGATGGCGGCCGCGATAGAACTGGCGTCGAAGCTCGTCGTCGCCGCGCCGCTCATCTCGTGGGTGAGCGCCTCCGGCCTCGCGATCCCCGACGCCGTGCTCGACGGCGACGATCATCCGCTGGCCTACGCCATGGGTCTCGATCCAAAGGCGACTGGATCGCGCTGAGCGGACGGCACGTCGATGGATCGAATTTCGCCGCCCGAGTCGATCATCTTCGTCAACCGCAAGGATCGGACGCTTGTCGCGAACGCTTGCTACGTGGTGGCGACCGAGGACGGCGAAGCGTCCTATAAGCGATTTCGACCAAACCCCGATCGCTGGGAGCCCGTCTCGACGTTCGAGCATCCGACGCTGTATGCTGATCAGGGGTTGAGCCCCAAAATCGTCGGACGAGTGAAGCTGACGACGCTGTTGATGTAGGCCAACGGGGGGCCGGGCGTGGCGGAGAGCGGGCGGAGATACGTGATCAAGCCGGGATGGGGCGCAGGGCGGACCATCTTCGCCAGCCTCTTCATGGCCTGGGGCTTCATCGGTTTCGCATGGCTCATGGCCGAGACTTGGCTACGGCTGATCAGCACGACAAGCGCCGGCGTCGGCGTCGGAACAAGCAGCTTCATCGCGGCCCTTGCGCTGGTCTGGATCGGCGGAATGGTGCTTTTCGGTGTGGGCGCCCTCATGTTCGTGGCGCCGTCCGACATGGTGGAGATCGGCGGCCATCAGCAGCCGCCGCGCGCCATTACCGCGAACGGCTTGGCAAGAAGAGGACGATCGCCGCCGGGAGAGCGAGGCACGCGCAGCCCGTATGAGCGTCGACTCCGCCATCAGATAATACGTTTGCGTATTTTCTGATTGCCACCCTTATACGCATGTGTATAAATGGCTCCATCAACCGCTGATGGAGCCGCCGATGTCTCTCTGCCTGTCGCCTGCGCCGCGCGCCAAGGAAGTCCGCGCGCCCGGCTCCCCCGCCGTCACCCTCGCCGACATGGTCGAGGCCGCCCGCACGGCGATCTTCCGCCGCGGCGAGCTGCACGAGAGCGACCTCGAGCTCGCCGGCTTCACCAAGGCCGAGATCGCCGAGCACCGCGAGACCGTGCTGGCGCGCCTGCGCCGCGAGGCCCGGAGGCTCGACGCGTGAGCGCGGCGATCACGCCCGTTGGCGCCGGCGCTGTGGGCTGCGACGCCCTTGCGGCGCTTGCGGTCAACGCCGCGGCCGAGGGCCTGCGCGCCGCCCGTGAGGGCCAACGCTTCGCCGCCGTGAGCGCCGCGCTCGCGCTTGACGAGGTCGCCGCCCTTCCGCGTCTCGACCTCGCGCCGCTCGCCCGCCGCTCCGCGGCCGAGATCCGGGCCGCGCTCGGCCACTCGACCCCGCGGCCCCGCAACGCGCTGCGCCGCGCCATCCTGCGCGCCATGCACCCAGTCCATGTAGCCGCCGCGGGCCTCGCCCCGGCCCGCATTTGGCGCGCGCATGGGGAGGTCGCGCATGTCTGAGCGTTTCGTCTGCCGATCCTGCGACGGCCTCGGCGCCCGCCTTGTCCGCGAGGCCGGCGAAGTCACCTTCGCGCCCTGCGCTTGTCAGGCGCCCGCGGCCCGGCCGCGGCTCGCGGCCTCCGCTCCGCATCCGTCCGTCTTCGCGCTCCGCCGCCCGGCGCCGCGCCTCACCCTCGTGAAGGGCTTTTGAGCCATGCTGCAGACCCTCGCCCGCCCCATCGTCGCCAAGCCGAGCGGCCTCGTCGCCGACCCCGTCGACGTCGCGCTTGGCGCGCGCATCCGCGTCGCCCGCAAGCTCTCCGGTTCTCTCAGGAGAAGCTTGCCGCCGAGATCGGCGTCACGTTCCAGCAGCTGCAGAAATACGAAAAGGGCGTGAACCGCTGCGGCCCGAGCAGGTTGACTGCGATCGCGCGAAGCTGCGGCCGCCCGATCGAATGGTTCTACGGGGACGCCGAAACCGCGGCCAAGGACGGAAGCGACGCCGTCATTTTCACTCTGGTCGCGAGCGACCCGGCGCTGATCCGCGACGTCGCGGCGCTCAGCATGAAGCACAGGGCGCTGGTCAAGAACCTCGTCGCGGCGCTCGCCGGCCAGGAGCGCGCGGCGTGAACTCGGCGGTCAACTCGCCCTCGCACTACCGCCGCGGCGGCTTCGAGCTCGCCCAGGTGATCGACGCCTTCGAGCTCGACCGCTGGGAGACGCAGGCCGCGCAATATCTCTTCCGCGCCAAGCACAAGGACGGCGGCGCCCATGAGGCGCAGGACCTCGCCAAGACGATCGCCTTCCTGATCCACGCGCTGACGCTGAAGTCGCCCGAAACGCTTGAGCGGTTCGAGGCCTTTGGCTTCCAGCTCACGCGCGGCGTGAAGTCCGACGGCGCATCGATCGACCGGCCGTCGCACGAGCCCGGCCCAGCCATCACGCTTGCGGAGGCGCTGAAGCGCGTGCCCGCGGAGGACTTCGACGGCGACGCCACGACAGCCGTGATGAACGCCCGCCGCGGCCAGCTCTGGCTGGGAAGCTCTGGCGCCGCGCTCGACATCGTCCTCGCCGATCTCGACCCCGACGCGCCGATCGTCGCCGCGCTGCGCAAGGCCGCCGACCGTATTCACGCGGGAGCCGCCGCATGACGTCGCGCTACGACATCCTCGTCGAGGAGGCCCGCAAGCTTCTCGCCGGCCACGTCTGGGAGAAGGCCGCGGCGCGGCGGGTCATGAAGGACCTGACCGAAAGCCTCGCCTTCATGCTCGAGCATCCGCGCGTCGTCTCGCCCGACGGCGAGAAGGTCTATTCGAAGGACGATTACGACCTCTGCGACCGCGAGAACGAGAACCTCCGGGCCCATCTCGCTTACGCCGTCGAGCGGCTTGGCGAGGCCGATCGCAAGGCGCTCGCCGCGCGCATGAACGGCTCGATCGAAACGGGCGGCGTGGTCGAGGACTCGACCGAGGAGGAGCGCGAGGAGCTGCTGCGCGCGGTCCTGCTGCTCAAGCGCTGCGCCGACCACATGGAGAAGGCGATCCATGGCCGCACGAACGACCGGTGGGCCGGCTTCGCCGACAGCCTCGTCAACCAGGCCCGGGGCTTCGAGCCGATCCTGTTGCCGACGCTCGCCGAGCTGCGCGGGGAGTCGGCGCGATGACCCGCCGAAGCGACCGAGGCCCTGCGGGGCCTCAACGTCACCCTCGGCGTCGTCGCCGGCTTGATCCGCGAGCATCGCGACACGCTCGACCGGTTCTTCGCCGAGCAGCGCAGCATGGACAGCGTCGGCGCGATCCTCGACCCGACGCTCTTCAACTCGTCCGAGCGCCGCGCGACCGAGCAGATCCTCACGCCGATCTATCGCGCGGCCCAAACCTTCCTCGAAACCTACGACCGACAGAGCGCAAGCGCCCGCCAGGCGCTGGCGAAGGTCGGCGACCGCCCGGAGGTCCGATGACCCTCGAACATCAGCAGAAGCTCGCCCGCCGCAATCCGTGCTTCGCGCCGGAGGAGTGCGCCAACACGGCGTTTGGTTGGCGGCTGCCTGCGCCCTTCGACGACGCCAGCGTGATGCTGACGCTCAACGTCGGCATGGAGTGAGCGGTTCTTCGGCGGCGCGCCCCTCTGGCACGCGAGCGTGGTCCTTTGGGACCGGCTCACCGCCGTCCGAAGCCGGTGTCCAGTTGGACCCAAGCCGACCGCTCCCGCGCCGAGACCGTCGCGAGCAACGTCCTTGCGGGCGTCGGAATCCCCGATCGCACGCGTTCCGAAACCTTCGAGCTCGGCCTGCATGTGCGGCGGGAGACCACCGGCCAGGAACGGGACTCCGTCTTCAAGACGCCGCGCGGTCGCCGCGCCGCGTGGGTCCACGAGAGAGGCTGACAATGGCAGAACCTGTGACCGAGGGCGTGGAAGAAGAAGGCTGGGATTGGGCGCTGGTCGAGATCTTCGGCCATCGCAGCCATGCCGGACGAACGCGCGAGGAAGAGCGCTTCGGCGCCAAGCTCCTGCGGATCGACGTGCCGGTCGACGGCGACCCGACCGCGAACGGCTGGCGCACGCACTTTTACGGCGGGGCCTCGATCTTCTCGTTCACGCTCACCGACGAGGCGACGGTGATGCGCCAGAACCGGCCCTATCGGTCGCCTTCGCGACTGACGTTGCCCGCGCCCGAAGACGACGACTTCGACGGGGTCGACCATGTCTGACCCGCGCATGTCGCTCACCCTGAAGGACCGCACGCTGTTCGGGTCGAACCGGACCGCGAGGCCGAACTCGGCCGCCGCGCGTTGCGCGCCGCCGAGGCCGACTATCTCGGCTGGCCGGCGCTGCCGGCCGAGCCCGCCCCGCCGAGCGACGCCCAATGGGCCGAAGAGGTCGCCGCCGGCGTCGCGGCGGACCTCAAGGCCCGCGCCGGAGGACGGCGGTGAGCGACCTGACCATCGACGAGAAGCTGAACGCAGCGCAGCGGCGCGCGCGCGAGCACACGCTCGAGAAGCATTACTTCGACGCCGCGCAGCCCTTCTTTCCTCGAGGCTTCACCGTCTATCGGCGCAACTCTGGCCACTGGGACGTGTCAGCCCGTCAATGTCCTGGACGGATCAGAGCCTGGCTTGAGGCGAACCCCGGCAGCAGCACGTCGGAGACTGAGGGCGAGGCGCGCGAACGCGCGTTCCGCATCCGTGGCGAACCGGGCGCTGTCGTCGTGTTTGACGAGCGGTGGAATCCGCACCGCCCTCATCCGCGCGAACCGCTTCGGTTCAGGTCGGTTGCGGCGGCGATGCTGTGGATCTCGGAAGAGATGATGCAGGATCCGCCCAATGTCTGACCAGAAGAGCTACGGCTTCCTCAACTTTTATGGCCTTGGGTTCGGCTTCTACAACGGTGTCCGGATCAACAAGGTCGAGCCCGGCACCAAGATCACGGATCCACTCACGCAAGAAACGGCCGTCGTTGAAGACGGCGGCGGCGTTTTGCTTGCCGACCAACTCTATGTCACGCCCACCACTTACGAGACGCTCAAAGAGAAAATTGACGAGCAGATGCCGGAGGCCGCCCATGGCTGACCGCACCTCGATCGAGTGGACCGACGCCAGCTGGAACCCGATCCGGGCCGTGCGCGCCGTCAAGTTGCCCGGCGCCGAGCCCGGCGATCTCGCGGAGATGAAGACCGGCTGGCACTGCGAGAAGGTCTCGCCCGGCTGCGCCAAATGCTACGCCGAGCCGATGAACCGCCGGCTTGGCACCGGCCTGCCCTACAAGCCCGGCCACCGCGGCGACGTCGATATCTTCGTTGACGAACGCGCGCTCGCCGCGCCGCTCAAATGGCGGCGCCCGCGCAAGATCTTCGTCGGCTCCATGACCGACCTCTTCGCCGACTTCGTCACCGACGAGATGCTCGACCGCGTCTTCGCCGTCATGGCGCTCTGCCCGCAGCATGTGTTCCAGCTGCTCACCAAGCGGCCGAAACGGATGCGCAACTATGTCCGCGCGCTCAACGCCCGAAACGATCTCGTCACGGCGTCGATCGAAGGGATTCAGATCCCGGGTCGCGGTTCTCGCCGACGTCCTGCTCGATCTGAAAACCGTGATTGGCCACGCGCCTCTCCCCAACGTCTGGCTCGGTTTTAGCGCCGAGGATCAGGAGCGGTTCGACGAGCGATGGACGGCGGTAAAACCGCTCGCGAAGGCGGGGTGGCTCACCTGGTGGTCGGCCGAGCCGCTGCTCGGGCCGGTCGACCCGAGCGCAGCAATCCCCGAGGTTCATCACCACCCGGACAACGTTCGCTCTCCTGCGCTTGACGCGTTGGTGCGGGCGGCCGCCACAATGATAGGCCCCGGCCTCCGCTGGGTCGTGACAGGAGGCGAGAGCGGCCCTGGAGCAAGGCCAATGCACCCCGACTGGGCCCGCTCCTTGCGCGATCGCTGCGCCGCCGCCGGCGTGCCCTTCCTTTTCAAGCAGTGGGGCGAATGGGCGCCGTCGACGCCCGAACAGGCCGCCGGCAATCCCCGGTCCGGCTGGCGATGCCTGGCCGGGCATCCCCACGTCGCGCGCCGCGAGGAGCTCTATCCAGAAGCCGGCGCGGCTTTCATCGAACGCGTCGGCAAGAAGGCAGCCGGCCGCACGCTCGACGGCGTGATCCACGACGCCTATCCGGAGCCCAGCGTATGAGCGCCGCGGCAGTCATGCGCTATCGGGTCGATCCGGGCGACGTGCCGGCCGAGAAGGCGGCGCGGCGCATGGGCCTCACGCTCGCCGATTTTGAGACGCTTCTGCCGAAGTTGCTCTCCCGCGGCTTTCCCCCGGCGGACCCGACGACCGGAAACTACGACCTCGAGGCGATCGACGCCTGGCGCAAGCGTCGGAACCCGCATCTCTTCGCCATTGGCTTGACCGCCCCCGCCAGCGCGCGCGACGCTGATGACGTCGTGATGGCGCGGCTGGAGGCGGCGCGGCGTGGGTAACGTCAAGATCCCCTACTACGCCGTCATCAAGGGCCGGGGCTATTGGCAGCCGACCGCCAAGATGCGCGCGCTCGGCTTCAAGCTCGTATCCTGCGGCAAGGACGGGCCGGACGCATGGACGGTCGCCAAGCTCTGGGCCTCCAAATGGGAGGCGGTCCGCACCGGCCGCGAGCAGCCGCCGACCGCTCATCTCGACGCTAGGGTGACGCGCGACCAGGCCGAGAGCGCGATCGTCTGGCCGCCGAACACGGTCGGGTGGGCGTTCACGCGCTATCGCAAGACCAGCCAGTGGAGCGCGGTCAAGAAGCCCGCGACCCGCGACGACTGGTGGCGCGGATGGATGCGCATCAAGCCGTTCTTCGGCGACGTGCGCCCCTCCTCGATCCGCTTCGAGCAGATGGACGCCTGGCGCGTCTTCGTCGAGGAGAAGCACGGCCTGCGCGAAGCCCACCGCGCGATGAAGATCTGGCGCGCGCTCTGGAAGGTCATGGCCGCGATGAAGCTATGCGAGCGCGACGCCGACCCTTCGCTCGGCGTCCGCAACAGCGCCGCGAAAGGCCGCGCGGACACATGGTCTCATGGCGAGGCGGTGCGCCTCGTGAAGGCCTCGTGGCGCATGGGCCATTGCGGCCTCGCCGCCGCCCTAGCCGTCATGTGGGACACGCAGATGTCGCCGGTCGACGTCCGCCAGCTCAAGCGCTCGCAGCGGCGCGTGGACGGCTTCGGCGGGACGTTCTTCGTCACCGCCCGCGAAAAGACCGAAACGCCCGTGGGCGCCGTCCTGAGCCGCCGCGCGACCGCGATCCTCGACGCCTATATGGCGAGCCTCGGTTTCGAGCTTCACCCCGACGCGGAGATCTTCCGCACCCGCGCCGAGCCGACGGGCAAGGCCGGCGGCCGACCCTGGCCGTCGCGGCCCTTCACGAAGGACAAGCTCGCCGAGGATTTCCGCGAGGTCCGCACGGCGGTGTTCGGCGCGGCCGAGAATCGCAAGATGAGCGACATGCGCCGATCCGGCGCCGTCGAGGCGATCGCCGGCGACACGACGGCCGAGAAGCTCAGCCGCGCGATGGGCAACACGCTGTCGAATTCGAATCAGCTTTTCGAGACCTATGCGCCGATCGAGCTCGCGCCGCTCCGCGACGTCGCCAAGGCGCGCATCAAGGGCCGCATCAAACGCCGCGACGGCAACGCCTAAAGCCCGCCGCCGGAACGGAACGGGCTCAAAAAGTCTGAACTTGCTGGCTGGGAGAGTTTGAACTTTGGGCCCCGCTGTCACCGGGAACCCAAGAAGACGTTGGCGGGAGTGACGGGACTCGAACCCGCGGCCTCCGGCGTGACAGGCCGGCGCTCTAACCGACTGAGCTACACCCCCGAACCGGGGCTCGGCCCCGGAGAGAGGCCGGTTGGTACGGGAGCCGCCGGGGCGTGTCAAGCGGCCTTCGACGCATCGCGAAAGATGGCTCTCGGCGGCCGTGGAAATCGCTTTCCTTACATCCGTAAGTCGTGCCGGCGCAGGCGCTTGCGGGCGATCGGCGCCGCCGCCTCACGGCTCCCCTGCGCCGACCTCGTGTGTTCGACATGAAAACGAAAAGTCAGCGCGCACGCTTATCGACTTACGCCAAAATAACACGTCACTGATACTGACCATAATCCTGACGGCACCCTAGAATTCAATTGATCACAAGAGAGACGCAACAATCCATTACCGCTGGTTTACGTATTCCCACGTATATAAAGACAATATTGCGCAACTTATGCTGACGGCTTGTCCCCAACGCTCAAGGTGGTTGGCATGCGCAATAAAATGAAAATCAGCGCCGCTTGCGTCCTCACCCTGCTCTTCGCGGTCGACGGCGCGTTCGCCCAGTCCGCGCCGAACAATGTCGGGCGGGGCGGCCTTGCCCCTCAGAGCGCGAAAGCGGCGCCGCCTTTGCCCGTCACCGGCGCGCCGATGCCGGCCCCGATGGAGCAGGTGTTCGTGCCCGTCACGCCATGCCGTCTGCTCAACACTGCAGAGGCCGGCGCCGGCGGCGCCATCCAGGGGCTTCAGACCCGCACCTTCCAAGTGACGGGTTCGAGCGGCTTCGGGGCGCAGGGCGGGAACAGCGCAGGCTGCGGGGTGCCGGCCTCCGCGACGTCGGTCGCCATCGTGCTGAGGGCCTCGAACGGGTCGTCGTCCGGTTTCTTCACCGCGTTCGCGGCCGGAACTCCGAACCCCGGCGTGATCGCCCTCGCCTATCCGCAGAACACGACCGTGACCGGCAATCCCATTGTCGCCCTCGGGAACGGCGGGATGATGTCGATCTATTCGAAGCGGTATGCCCACGCCATCGCTGACGTCGTCGGCTACTATGCGCCTCAGATCCAAGTCTACATGAACTACGACGGCACCGCTTACGCCGCCACGACGCGCATCCTCGCGCCGTCAAGCTCGGAACGGGCTCCTATCAGATCGAAACAGACCGAAACCTGCAACTCTGTTCGGTTCACGTGAATATCGATGGCGGATATTACTATGCCAGCGCCTACCCGTCCGGCAACAGTATTTATGTTCAGACTTGGTCGATAAGCAACGGCACAGCGAGTCCTATCGATCTTTATCACAACGTCTCAGCGAAGTGCTGAGCGCCATTTGAGCCGCAGACGTCTGTGACGTCATCAGCGATTGTACGGCGGCGACGTCCTGGGCGTCGCCGCCGCGCCGTCATCCGGCCTCGCCTCGCGCCCGACGGTTTCTCTCCGGCACGCACGCTCGCCGGGGCGGCGCTCGGTCCGCCGCCAAATCCGGCCCGATCCCGATCTACGTACTTCCACAGATATTGCGCTTCAGCGTCGCGCTTTAGGCTTCGGCTTCAAACGCCGATCTGAAGAAAGAAGCGCAATGCGAAGCAGGCTAAAGATCACTGCGGCTTACGTCGCGGCGTTGCTCCTTGCGGTCTCAGGAGCGCTGGCCCAGGCTGCGCCCAACAACAACGGAAAAGACCGCCGTCCGGAGCCGAGCGCGGAGGCGGCTCCGCCGCTTCCAGTCGTGGGCGTGCCGACCCCGACGCCGATGGAGCAGGTCTTCGTCCCCGTCGCGCCCTGCCGGCTGCTGAACACCGCGGAGGCCGGCGCAGGCGGCGCCATACAGGGGCTTCAGACCCGAACCTTCCAGGTGACGGGCGCAGCCGGCTTCGAGACGCAGGGCGGCAAGGCAGGCGGTTGCGGCGTTCCGGCCTCGGCGACGTCGGTCGCCATTTTGCTGAGAGCCTCGAACGCGTCCTCGGCCGGCTTCTTCACGGCCTTTGCGGCCGGAACCCCGAACCCCGGCGTCATCGCGCTCGCATATCCACAGACCGCGACCGCGACCGGAAACCCCATCGTCGGCCTGGGCGACGGACGGATGGCGATCTATTCCAAGCGATACGCCCACGCCATCGCCGACGTCGTCGGCTACTACGCCCCCCAGATCGCGGCCTATATGGATTCCAACGGGACCGCATATCGGGCGACGACCCGGATCGTGTCGACGCAGCGGATCACCGCCGGCTTTTACAACATCGTCGTCGACCGGGACGTCACGGACTGCGTCGTCCAGGCCACGATTGCAGGAGGCCCATACCTCGCATCCGCCTCGGCGAACGGAAACACGATCACTGTTCAGACCTATACCCTCTTTGGGGGAAACGCGTCTCTGACGAGCCTCGTCTTCTATGTGTCGGCCCAGTGCTGAGAGCCGCATGTCGAACATCGGGGCCTGATCAAGCGCATCGCTCCGCGCGAGAGGCGGAGCGCGGCGCGGTCGAAGGCCAGAGAGGTCGCCTCCCTGCCGCTCAGCGTCGACAGGGCGCTCTGAAACGTTTCGGGGGCGATTTCGGGGGCTGGCCCGCCGGCGGCGGTCGCAGGCTCCCTGGAAGCGCCGTGGTGGGCGGTGACGGGCTCGAACCGCCGACCCTCTCGGTGTAAACGAGATGCTCTACCAACTGAGCTAACCGCCCGGCCGCGCGTGTCTGCTTCGCAGAAAACGCGGCGGAAGGCCATATGGCCTCGACGCCGCAGCAGGGCCGCCCCGCACGCAAAAGGGCGGAAGCGAGGGATCGCTTCCGCCCTTTTTCGACGACCGGGCCTTATCGGCCCGTCATCCGTGCGAACGTTCCGGGAGCCCGACAGGCCCCCGACCCCGTCCTCAGCCGTTGACGGCGTCCTTCAGGGCCTGGCCGGCCTTGAACTTCGGGGTCTTGGACGCCGGGATCTTGATGGTTTCGCCGGTGCGCAGGTTGCGGCCGACGCCGGCTGCGCGCTTGACGACCGCGAAGGTGCCGAAACCGACGAGGCGAACCTCGTCGCCCTTCTTCAGCGTCGCGATGATCGCGTCGAAGGTCGCGTCGACCGCCTTGGCGGCGTCGAGCTTGGTGAGGCCGGACTTGTCGGCGACGTCGGCGATCAGATCAGACTTGTTCATAGTGTCCTCCGTAAGAGCCACGGGACCCGACCGGAGTCGCGGGGCCGCAGGAATAAGGCGCGCACCCTTTAACGGAATCGCGGGAAGCGCAAGGACGAACCGGCGATTTTCTCTCTTTTTCGAACGGATTCCCGGTGGATGACGACGCAAAAGAGGCCCGGAGCGGGGCTCCGGGCCTCAAATGCGGTATTTCGGCGCCAAACGTCCCGGTTTGGGACGCCAAATCCCTGAAGACTCAGTGGGCGCGCATGCCCGCCTGATCGTCCTCGATCGTCTTGAGCGCGGCCGGTTCGGCCCGCGATTCGTCCCACTCGATCGGCTCGGGACGACGGACCAGCGCGCGGCTCAGGACCTCGTCCATGACGCGCACGGGCACGATCTCGAGCTTGGACTTCACCGACTGGGAGATGTCGGCGAGGTCCTTGGCGTTCTCTTCCGGGATCAACACCGTCTTGATCCCGCCGCGGACCGCCGCGAGCAGCTTCTCCTTCAGCCCGCCGATGGGCAGCACCCTGCCCCGCAGCGTGATCTCGCCCGTCATCGCCACGTCCTTGCGGACCGGGATGCCGGTCATGACCGAGGTGATGGCCGTCACCATCGCCACGCCCGCCGAGGGACCGTCCTTGGGCGTCGCGCCTTCGGGCACGTGAACGTGGATGTCGCGCTTGTCGAACTGAGGCGGCTCGATCCCGAAATCGACCGCGCGCGAGCGGACGTAGGACGCCGCCGCCGAGATCGATTCCTTCATCACGTCCTTCAGGTTGCCCGTCACCGTCATCTTGCCCTTGCCGGGCATCATGACGCCTTCGATCGTGAGCAGCTCGCCGCCGACCTCGGTCCAGGCGAGGCCCGTGACGACGCCCACCTGGTCCTCGGAGTCGATCTCGCCGTAGCGATAGCGCGGCACGCCGAGATAGTCGGCGAGCTTGGCCTCGGTGACCTTGATCGACTTCTTCTTCGACTTGGCGAGCACGAGCTCCTTGACCGCCTTGCGGGCGAGGTTGGCGAGCTCGCGCTCGAGATTGCGCACGCCCGCCTCGCGGGTGTAGCGGCGGATCACCGTCAGGAGCGCGGCCGGCTCGACCGAGAACTCCTTCTCGGCCAGACCATGCTTCTTGAGAACCTCAGGCAGCAGGTGCCGCCGCGCGATCTCGACCTTCTCCTCCTCGGTGTAGCCGGCGATCCGGATGATCTCCATCCGGTCCATCAGCGGGCCGGGGATGTTCAGCGTGTTCGCCGTCGTCACGAACATCACGCTCGACAGGTCGTAGTCGACCTCGAGGTAATGGTCGGCGAAGGTGTGGTTCTGCTCGGGGTCCAAGACCTCGAGCAGCGCAGAGGCCGGGTCGCCGCGGAAGTCCATGCCCATCTTGTCGATCTCGTCGAGCAGGAAGAGCGGGTTGGCCTTCTTGGCCTTCTTCATCGACTGGATGACCTTGCCGGGCATCGAGCCGATATAGGTCCGGCGATGGCCGCGGATCTCGGCCTCGTCGCGCACGCCGCCGAGCGACATGCGGACATATTCGCGGCCGGTGGCCTTGGCGATCGACTTGGCGAGCGAGGTCTTGCCCACGCCGGGAGGCCCGACGAGGCACAGGATCGGACCCGTGAGCTTGTTGGCCCGGCTCTGGACCGCCAGGTACTCGATGATGCGCTCCTTGACCTTCTCGAGGCCGAAGTGATCGGACTCGAGGATCGCCTCGGCGGCCGGCAGGTCCTTCTTCACGCGGGACTTCACGCCCCACGGGATCGACAGCAGCCAGTCGAGATAGTTCCGCACGACGGTGGCCTCGGCCGACATCGGGCTCATCTGCCGCAGCTTCTTGAACTCGGCGTCGGCTTTCTCGCGCGCTTCCTTGGTGAGCTTGGTCTTGGCAATGCGCTCTTCGAGCTCGGCCAGATCGTCCCGGCCGTCGTCGTCGCCGAGCTCCTTCTGGATCGCCTTCATCTGCTCGTTCAGGTAGTATTCGCGCTGCGTCTTCTCCATCTGGCGCTTGACGCGCGTGCGGATGCGCTTCTCGACCTGAAGGACCGAGACCTCGCTCTCCATCAGCGACAGCACCTTCTCCAGACGCGCGAACACGTCCGTGATCTCGAGCACGCTCTGCTTCTCGGGGATCTTGACCGCAAGATGCGAGGCGACCGTGTCGGCGAGCTTGGAGGGCTCCTCGATCTGGCTGACGGCGCTCACCACTTCGGGCGAGACCTTCTTGTTCAGCTTTACGTAGTTCTCGAAGTCGCTGACGACGGAGCGCGCCAGCGCCTCGGTCTCGACGGGCTTCTCGATCTCGTCCTCGACCGGCTCGATCTCGGCCTCGTAGAACTCGGTCCGGTCGGTGTAGCCAAGCACGCGGCCGCGCGACTGCCCCTCGACCAGCACCTTTACGGTGCCGTCGGGCAGCTTCAGCAGCTGGAGCACCGAGGCGAGCGTGCCGACGTCGTAGATCGCGTCGGCGGTCGGATCGTCGTCGGTCGAATTTTTTTGGGTCGCGAGCAGGATCGGCTTGTCGGCCTTCATCACCTCTTCGAGAGCGCGGATCGACTTCTCCCGCCCGACGAAGAGCGGCACGATCATGTGCGGGAAGACGACGATGTCGCGAAGCGGCAGGACGGGGCGGACTTCGGCCGTTGCGGAAGAGCGCGACTTGGCGGTCATTTCGGCAATCCTTTCGCCGGCTCGGCCCGTGCGTGGGAGGACGCGCGCGGAAGAGCCTCATGGTCGGCGCGGCGGTGGCGCGAGCCTTGGCAGGCCTCGCTTAGTCCGTCGCCCGGAGGGAGCGGCCGGCCCGCCAAGACTCGACGAGGGCGGGCGGCCGGATGTCGATTAGGTGGCCACCACCCCATGACGTGTCAAGAACGCGACAGCCTCACGCCATGGGACAGAATGTTTCGCCCGAAAGGCCTGTGGTTCCCCCGGCGCGCGACGCGCCCGAGCTTATAGGTAGATCTGCGGACGAAACGCATGCTCGATACGACGTTGTCTGAGCCGCCGCGGCTGTCGACGAGGCGGGCGCGTCCGTCCGCGCGGCGACGGCATGATCGAACGGCGTCAACGTCGCCGGCCCCGCCGGCACGCGTGTGATCATCAACAACAGCAGCAGCATCCAGTCGCCCAACGGCGTGAACGTCGCCGGGCTCAACGGGGCGGCCAATCAGGTGTCGATCTCGAAAAGCATCGTGGACGCCACCACCGGATCCGCGGTCAAGGTCGCGACCGGCAGCGCCGTGCTGCTCGACGGCAGCCGCCTGTCGGGCCTCGGCGCGATCGATCTCGACGTCGCCCCGGGCGCCAATGCGCGCTCCTTCGGAAACAACGTCATCGGCTCGGGCAATCCGACGTCGGCGCTGTCGCTCAAGTGACCAGAGCCCCCGCGCCGGCCGCATGAAAAAAGCCCGCGGCCGTGGCCGCGGGCTTTTCCCGATTCGCTCGCCGTCGAGAGGCGTCAGGCGCTTGCGCCGGCCTCGTTCTGGCGGTCGGCGTAGATGTAGAGCGGGCGGCCCTTGCCGTCGGCGACGTCGCCCGAGATCACCACCTGCTCGACGCCCTCGAGGCCGGGCAGGTCGAACATGGTGTCGAGCAGGATCTGCTCCATGATCGAGCGCAGGCCGCGCGCGCCGGTCTTGCGCTCGATCGCCTTCTTGGCGATGGCGTTCAGCGCGTCCTCGTTGAAGGCGAGATCGACGTTCTCCATCTCGAACAGCCGCTGATACTGCTTCACCAGCGCGTTCTTGGGCTCGGTCAGGATCGTCTTGAGCGCCGCCTCGTCGAGATCCTCGAGCGTGGCGAGCACCGGCAGACGGCCGACGAACTCCGGGATCAGGCCAAAGCGCAGCAGATCCTCGGGCTCGACCTGACGGAACAGCTCGCCGGTCTTGCGCTCGTCGGGCGACTTCACCTTGGCCCCGAAGCCGATCGAGGCGCCCTGCCCCTTGGCCGAGATGATCTTGTCGAGCCCCGCGAAGGCGCCGCCGCAGATGAACAGGATGTTGGTCGTGTCGACCTGCAGGAACTCCTGCTGCGGGTGCTTGCGGCCGCCCTGCGGAGGCACGGAGGCGACGGTGCCTTCCATGATCTTCAGGAGCGCCTGCTGCACGCCCTCGCCCGACACGTCGCGCGTAATCGACGGGTTGTCGGACTTGCGGCTGATCTTGTCGATCTCGTCAATGTAAACGATGCCGCGCTGGGCCCGCTCGACGTTGTAGTCGGCCGACTGCAGCAGCTTGAGGATGATGTTCTCGACGTCCTCGCCGACATAGCCGGCTTCGGTGAGGGTCGTCGCGTCCGCCATCGTGAACGGCACGTCGAGGATGCGGGCGAGCGTCTGCGCGAGCAGCGTCTTGCCGCAGCCGGTCGGGCCGATCAGCAGGATGTTGGACTTCGCGAGCTCGACGTCGTTGTGCTTCGTCGCGTGGTTGAGCCGCTTGTAGTGGTTGTGGACCGCGACCGAGAGGACCTTCTTGGCGTGGTCCTGGCCGATCACGTAGTCGTCCAGAACCTTCCGAATCTCCTTCGGGGTCGGGATCCCGTCACGCGACTTCACCAGCGAGGATTTGTTCTCCTCGCGGATGATGTCCATGCACAGCTCGACGCACTCGTCGCAGATGAAGACGGTGGGCCCGGCGATGAGCTTGCGCACCTCGTGCTGGCTCTTGCCGCAGAAGGAGCAGTAGAGGGTGTTCTTGGCGTCGCCGCCGCCGACCTTGCTCATTCGTCACCCCTTTCGGGTCGAAGCCGCCCTCCAACGGCGGAGGGGCTTCATCATCACGTCATATGCCGCCGCACCTTAACGGCCGGCGCCTAAAGCTGGGCATCCGCCAGGCGCGACGCAACGCCGCCGTCGATGATAGGCGATTGCGCGCGCGCAGCAACAGGCGGAAGGCCGCGCTCGAAAGAACGTCGTTGACGACGCGTTTTCGTCACGCGGCCGACGCCCGAGCGTCACGCCGTCTTCGGCTCGCTGTCGCCGTCGACCGGGCGGCGCTCGAACACCTCGTCGATGAGGCCGAAGTCCTTGGCCTGCTCGGCCGACATCATGGTGTCGCGATCGAGCGTGCGCTCGATCTCCTCATAGGTCCGGCCGCAGTGCTTCACGTAGAGCTCGTTCAGCCGGCGCTTGATCTTCACGATGTCCTCGGCGTGGCGCTCGATGTCCGAGGCCTGGCCCTGGAAGCCGCCCGAGGGCTGGTGCACGAGGATTCGCGCGTTCGGCAGCGAGGCGCGCATGCCCTTTTCGCCGGCCATCAGGATGAAGGAGCCCATCGAGGCCGCCTGCCCCATGCACAGCGTCGCCACCGGCGGGCGGATGTACTGCATCGTGTCGTAGATCGCGAAGCCTGACGTCACCACGCCGCCCGGCGAGTTGATGTAGATCGCGATCTCCTTCTTCGGGTTCTCGGCTTCGAGGAACAGCAGCTGGGCGCAGATCACCGCCGCCATGTCGTCGTTGAAGGGGCCCGAAAGGAAGATGATGCGCTCCTTGAGGAGGCGCGAATAGATGTCGAACGAACGCTCGCCGCGATTGGTCTGCTCGATGACCATCGGGATGAGGAAGTTCGTGGTCAGGTCCTGGTAGTCGCGCATTTCACGTCCTCATCCTTGAGAAGTCCGCGGGCGGCGAGGAATGCCGCCGCCCGACTCGTTCCGGCAAACGAGGCCGTCTTATAGCCCCGTCCGTCAAGCCTCGGCGGAGCCCGCCTCGTCGGCCGCCGGCTCGGCGTCGGCCTTCTTGGCCTTCTTGGCCTTGGGCTTCGCCTTGGACTTGGCCTTCGCCGCGTCCTTGGCCGCTTCCTCGTCGGCCTCGGGGTCCGACAGCAGCTCCTCCTTGGAGACGCTGCGCTCGTTCACCTTCGCCTTGGCGAGGATGGCGTCCACCACCTTGTCCTCGAAGATCGGCGCGCGGAGCTCCGCGAGCGCGTCGGGGTTGTTGCGGTAGAAGTCCCAGACCTGCTGCTCCTGGCCCGGATACTGCCGCGCCCGCTCGACGAGCGCGCGGGTGACCTCGTCGTCGGCGACCTTCACTTCGTGCTTGTCCCCGATTTCCGCAAGCACGAGGCCGAGGCGCACGCGGCGCTCGGCGATCTTGCGGTATTCGGCCTTGGCCTCCTCCTCGTCCTCGCCTTCGTCGGCGAGCGTCTTGCCTGGCGGGCGAGGTCGGCCACCACCTGGCCCACACGTTGTCGAACTCCTGCTCGACGAGGCTCGGGGGCAGGTCGAAGGCGTACTGGGCGTCGAGCCGTCGAGAAGCTGGCGCTTCACCTTCTGGCGCGAGATGCGGGCGTAGTCGGCGGCGATCTGCTCGCGGATCGCTTCCTTGAGCTTCTCGAGGCTCTCCATGCCGAGGCTCTTGGCGAACTCGTCGTCGATGGCGAGCTCGCCCGGGGCCTCGACGCCCTTCACGGTCACGTCGAAGGTCGCGTCCTTGCCGGCGAGATGGGGCGGCCTGGTACTCGGCCGGGAACGTCACCGAGACCTGCTTCTCTTCGCCGCTGGCCGCGCCGACGAGCTGCTCCTCGAAGCCGGGGATGAAGCTGTTTGAGCCGAGCTCGAGCGGAGCGTCGGTCGCCGAGCCGCCTCGAAGGCCTCGCCGTCGATCTTGCCCACGAAGTCGATCGTCACGCGGTCGCCGAGCGCGGCGGCCCGTCCTTGGCCGCGAAGGCGCGATTCTGCTTGGCGCGCTCGACCGCCTCGTCGACGTCGGCCTCGGCGACCTCAGCCGTGAGACGCTCGACCTCGAGCTCGGAGACGTCCTTGAGATCGACCTTGGGCAGCACCTCGAGCGCGACGGTCAGGCCGAGGTCATGCTTGCCCTCGATGACGCCCAGAACCGCCTTCTGCTCGTCCGGCTCGTCTTCGGCCGTGACCTTGACCTTGGGCTGCATGGCGAGCTTGAGGCCGTTGTCGTCGACGATCTTGCGGTTGGCCTCGGCCACCACCTGGTCCAGCACCTCGGCCATGACCGACTTGCCGTAGAGCTTCTTCAGATGCGCGAGCGGCACCTTGCCCTTGCGGAAGCCGTTGATGTTGACCCGGTCCTTCAGCGTGTCGAGACGCTCGTTGAGGCGGGCGTCGAGATCGGAGGCCGGCACGACGATCTTGAATTCGCGCTTCAGGCCTTCGTCGAGGGTCTGGTCACCTGCATCGGAGCGGTCTCTTTTAGTCTTGAACGGTTGTGGGACGCATCCGGCCCGGGGGCCGTCCGCGTCCGCGGAAAATCGAAAAGGCGACGACGGGCGCCGGCTTCGTCTGGTGCGGGCGGAGGGACTTGAACCCCCACGGCTTTCGCCACGGGAACCTAAATCCCGCGTGTCTACCAGTTCCACCACGCCCGCGGCCCACGCGCGAAACGCCCCGCCGCCGCCGGTTTCCCGGCGCGAAGCGCGGGCCGGTCTATACCATGACGCTCCGACGACGCGAGCCCAAAAAAACGCCGACTGCGCCCGCGTCGCCCTTCGCGATCCGCTCGAGGCTGCGGCTACGGGATCAGCCGGTCGCGCCGCAACTCCTCGAAGAGGGCGAAGAACGCGTCGTCCGTGGGTTGGTGGTCGAGGAAGCCGAGCCGCCGGCTCTTGCCCATGTCGGTCACGACCTCGACGGGGCGGCCGAGATCGGCGTCGGTGTGCCAGGGCGAAGCGAGCCGCCCGAGGTCGCTCTCGACCAGCCCCTCGCGCTCGGCGATGAGCCTCCAGACTTCGGCGTCGTCGGCCATCTGGCGCTCGAGCGGCGCGATCTCGCCGTCGAACGGCGCGGGCTCCAGCCCGAACCATTCGGCGACGCGGCCCCACATCCACCTCCAGCGGATGATGTCGCCGTTCACGACGTTGAACGCCTCGTCGGCGGCCGCGGGCGTCGTCGCGGCCCAGGCGAGATGACGCGCCAGCAGCTTGGCGTCGGTGAGGTCGCTCAACCCGTTCCATTGCATCGGCGATCCCGGAAAGCGGAACGGGCGCCCGGTCTCCTTGCAGATCGTGGCGTAAACCGCGAGCGTCGTTCCCATGTTCATGGCGTTGCCGACCGCCTTGCCGATGACCGTATGGGGCCGGTGAACGCTCCACGAGAAGCCGTCGCGCCTGGCGGCGGCGAACAGCTCGTCCTCCTGCGCGTAATAGAAGTTGTCGACCTCGAGCCGGCCCTGCTCCTCGCGGAACGGGGTGTCGTGGACCTTGCCCGTGCCGAAGGCCTCGAACGGCCCGAGATAGTGCTTCAGGCCGGTGACGAGCGCGACATGGCGCACGGAGCCTTCGAGCCGCAGCCCGTCGAGCAGGTTGCGCACCATCGCGGCGTTGACGCGGATGTTTTCGGCCTCGGTCTTCTGCCGGGACCAGGTGGCGATGAACGCATGGGTGGGGGCGAGCCCCTTCAGCGCCTTTGCGGTGGCCTCTGCGTCGAGCAGGTCGGCCGCGACCGGCGTCACGCCCGCGGCCTCGACCGGCCGCCGCGCCAGCCCGGCGACGCTCCAGCCGTCGTCCAGAAGTCTCCGGGCGAGCGCCGATCCGATGATGCCGCTCGCGCCGACGATGAGAGCTTTGTTCTGCATGGTGGGTCTCCTTCAAGCGCCGAGCTAGGCGCCCTTGAAGACCCCCGCCAGAGGGCCCCAATTGGTGACCAACCCGATTTCCGGAGCCTGCGCATGCCAGCAGCTGTCGCCGACGAGGACTGGGCCGAAGACTGCGCGCCGCGCCGCGTGCTGGAGCTCTTCGGCTCGAAATGGACCACCATGGTGCTGCACGTCCTGCACCTGCGCTGGGGCGGGAGCGCGCGCAGCGGCGCGCTGCTGCGCAGCCTTCCGGGCGTCTCCAAGAAGATGCTGTTCCAGACGCTGCGCGAGATGGAGGAGAGCGGCCTGGTCTTGCGCCACGAGGACGCCGCGGCCGTGCCGGCCTGCGTCGAATACCGGCTGACGCCGCTCGGCGTCCGCTTCGTCGAGCCGCTCGAACTGCTCTACGACTGGGGCCGCCGGAACGCCGACGTCCTCGACGAGCTGCGTCCCCGCGCGACCTCGCGCCGGCGTTAGTCGATCAGCCGCAGCGCCGCGGGAATCGCGCCCGGCAGGTCGTCGGCGATGAGGCCCCGCCCGACCGCCTTCGCGGCCTCGCCATGAAGCCAGACCGCCGCCGAGGCCGCCTCGAAGGCGGGCGCGCCCTGCGCGAGCAGCCCCGCGACGAGCCCCGCCAGCACGTCGCCCGCGCCGGCCGTCGCGAGATAGGCCGGGGCGTTGTCGGCGATCGAGGCGCGCCCGTCGGGCGCCGCGACCACCGTGTCGGGCCCCTTGAGCACGATTGTCGCGCCGATCAGCGCCGCGGCGGCGCGGGCGCGTTCGAGCTTAGACGCGGCGCCGTCGGCCCGCTCGCCCATCAGGCGCGCGAATTCGCCCTCATGCGGCGTCAGGACGGCTTCGATGGAGCCGTCCTCCAGCGCCGCCGCGAGCTCTTCCGGACGGTCGGCGAAGGAGACGTCGGCGTCGAGCACCGCCTTGCCGCCTGCGAGAAAGGCCTCGTCGAGGGCTGCGCGCGGTCTGGCGTCTGTCCCCGCGCCCGGGCCGAACACCCAGGTCCCGACGCGCCGGCCGCCGAGGAAGCTCGACCAGCCGCCGCGCCCGTCTGTCTCGCGCAGCATGACGGCGGTGACGTGGGCCGCATGGGCCTCGAGCGCCGGCCGGGGTCCGAGCAGCGTCACGGCCCCCGCCCCGGCTCTCAGCGCAGCCGTCGCGGCGAGCCGGCTCGCGCCGCCCGCGAGCGCCGGCCCGCTCCAGACCGCGACATGGCCTCGCGAATATTTGTGGCCCTCGATCGAGGGCTCGGGGATCGCGTCGCGCCAGAGCGCCGGCCGGTTGAGGAAGGTCTTCGCGCCGGGCTCCGCCACCGCCTCGGACGGCGCGCCGATGTCGGCGAGATCGACCGACCCGCAGAAGCTCCGCCCCGGCAGCAGGACATGGCCGGGCTTCAACCGCACGAAGGTGACGGTGGCGGCGGCCCGGATGAAAACCTCGCCGATCGGTCGTCCCGTCGCGCCGTCGACGCCGCTCGGAATGTCGACGGCGAGGATCGGCTTGCCCGAGCGGTTCGCCGCCTCGACGGCCGCCGCCGCCCGGCCCTCGAGCGGCCGCGACAGCCCGGCACCGAACAGCGCGTCGATCACGAGATCCGCGCCCGAGGGCCTGGCGTCCCTGACGTCGATCGTCGGCCCGACCCACCGCGCCGCCATCGCGCCGGCGTCGCCCTTGAGCGCGGCCTTCTCGCCCAGGAGCGCGACCGTGACGTCATGTCCGGACTCCGCGAGCAGCCGCGCCGCCACGAAGCCGTCGCCGCCATTGTTCCCGGGCCCGGCCAGCACCAGCACCCGGCGCGCCTCGCGGAACCGCCGCGACGCGGCGTCGGCGACGGCTGCGCCCGCCGCCTCCATGAGCGTCTCGCCCGAAACCCCGCCCGCGATCGCGGCGGCGTCGACCGAGGCCATTTCGGAGGGCGTGAGGAGTTCGATCGGATCCTGGGTCATGCGAGCCGCCAGATAGAACGCGCGCGATGCAAATGCTCATTTCGCGCGCGGCTTTGTGACCGCCCGCCTTCAGCTATGGCGCCGGGCATGCTCATAAATTGTCCATCTTGAGACCGCTTTGACCAAAGATATCTGTTCCGGGCGCGCCGTCTCTTGACCACGGAGCCGTTTTCCGCGAGGCCGGTGGGTGGCACGCTAGCTGCTAAGTGCGCGGCGTCCCGCCGTCGCGGCGCCCGGTTCCGGAGCGCGCGGCCGCGCGCGACGAGGAGGCCCGAAGACGTGAAGAAAATCGAAGCGATCATCAAACCGTTCAAGCTCGACGAGGTGAAGGAGGCGCTTCAGGACGTCGGCGTTCAAGGCATCACCGTGACGGAGGCCAAGGGATTCGGACGCCAGAAGGGCCATACCGAACTCTATCGCGGCGCCGAATATGGTGGACTTCCTTCCCAAGGTGAAGATCGAGGTCGTGCTCGGCGACGACATGGTCGACCGCGCCGTCGAGGCCGTCCGCAAGGCGGCGGCGACGGGCCGGATCGGCGACGGCAAGATCTTCGTGTCCCCCGTGGAGGAAGCGATCCGGATCCGGACCGGGGAAGTGGGCGCCGACGCGATCTGACGTGTTTTCGTCATCGCGGACGGGCTATTAGCGAACCAAGACCGCCACGCAGGCGGCTGCCTTCGAGCGAGAAGACCTGCGGGCGACAACCCCAAGGACAAGAACTATGGCGATCAAATCTGTCGGCGACATCATGAAGTTCATCAAGGAGAACGACGTGAAGTACGTCGATCTCCGCTTCACGGATCCCAAGGGCAAGTGGCAGCACGTCACCTTCGACATCACGATGGTGGACGAGGAGTTCTTCGCCGAGGGCCAGATGTTCGACGGCTCCTCGATCGCCGGCTGGAAGGCGATCAACGAGTCCGACATGCTGCTGATGCCGGACGTCGCCACCGCCTGCATCGATCCTTTCTTCGCGGCCACCACGCTCTCCGTGGTCTGCGACGTGCTCGAGCCCACCACCGGCGAGCCCTATGAGCGCGACCCGCGCGGCACGGTGAAGAAGGCCGAGGTCTACATGCAGTCGCTGAACATCGGCGACACCATCTATTTCGGCCCCGAGGCCGAGTTTTTCGTGTTCGACGACGTCCGCTTCGCCCGCGACGCCGTACAACACCGGCTTCAAGCTCGACAGCGACGAGCTGCCGACCAACTCCGACGCCGAATACGACACCGGCAACCTCGGCCACCGCATCCGCACCAAGGGCGGCTACTTCCGGTGCCGCCGATGGACAGCGCGCAGGACATGCGCGGCGAGATGCTGGCGGCGATGGCGGCCATGGGCGCCAAGGTCGAGAAGCACCACCACGAGGTGGCCTCGGCCCAGCACGAGCTCGGCCTGAAGTTCGAGGAGGTCGTCCGCATGGCCGACCACCTGCAGGTCTACAAATACGCGATCCATCAGGTGGCCGCGAGCTACGGCAAGACCGCGACCTTCATGCCCAAGCCCGTCTATGGCGACAACGGCTCCGGCATGCACTGCCACATGTCGATCTGGAAGAAGGGCAAGCCGCTCTTCGCCGGCGACAAGTACGCCGGCCTCAGCCAGGAGTGCCTCTGGTACATCGGCGGCGTGATCAAGCACGCGAAGGCCATCAACGCCTTCACCAACCCGACCACCAACTCCTACAAGCGCCTCGTGCCGGGCTTCGAAGCCCCGGTGCTGCTGGCCTATTCGGCCCGCAACCGCTCGGCCTCCTGCCGCATCCCGTGGACGACCTCGCCGAAAGCCAAGCGCGTCGAAGTCCGCTTCCCCGATCCCGCCGCCAACCCCTATCTCGCCTTCGCGGCGCTGATGATGGCCGGCCTCGACGGCATCGTGAACAAGTCGATCCGGGCGCGGCCATGGACAAGGATCTCTACGACCTGCCGCCGAAGGAGCTGAAGAAGATCCCGACGGTGTGCGGCTCGCTCCGCGAGGCGCTGCAGAGCCTCGACAAGGACCGCGAGTTCCTCAAGAAGGGCAACGTGTTCACCGACGACCAGATCGACAGCTTCATCGAGCTGAAGATGCAGGAGGTGATCCGCTTCGAGCACACCCCGCATCCGGTCGAGTTCGACATGTACTACTCGGTCTGACGCGACCCGTCAGAACCCTGTCGGCCTGCGAAGGGCGCTCCGGAAGGAGCGCCCTTTTTCGTGATCGCGCTAACCGCCGATCCCGTATGACGTTTTCACGAAGCCTCCATGTTCGCATTTTTTCGCATGCATCTTTGCTTGACGACCGCGGGAGACGGGCGCATGATTCTCGGCGTCAACACAGACACCGGAGGTCTAAAAAAATGACTCCGCCGAAGCGTAGACTAACCGCAATTGCGCGCATCCGGAGCGCGTTTAGATTGCGGCCGATATTAAATTTGGGCTACCTCGACCGACAGCTATCTTGCCGACGACCATCTTTTGCGTGCCGCTGGATCGGAACGGCACCTGAAAGACTGACGCCGAGCACGAACGACTGCCGGATTAGATCGACGACGCGCAAGGTTCGTGACCAGCCGAGCGCCCCCAAGCGGGCCGGCCTACGACCAGTTGAACCTGCCGCATCGACCAGATTGAAACGCCTCGCCGGCTCGCCGACGGGGCGTTTCGTCGTTTGGGCTTTTCACCCTCCGGGCCAGCGCCGTTGATCTGACTGCGCCCAAGCCCCGGGAAGACAGGCCCCGGGAAAGCGGAAGACGCCCCGGTCGCGCCGCCCGGACGCCCGCAAAACTCAACCTCTCGCCCCTCCGTCGAGGCTCGCCGTCGAGAGCCGTGTCGGGAGCGCGTCGATCCGCAGCGCCTTGCGCAGCCCGCGCGACAGCGCGTCGACGCAAAGCGTCAACAGTCCCGTCACGACGATCAGCACGACGGCGACGTCGAACCGGAGCTCCGAGATCGCGGCGTCGACATAGAAGCCGAGCGTGGCGACGCCGAGAATGCCGAAGATCGCGCTCTCGCGCAGGATCATCTCCCAGCGATAGAGCAGATAGGCGAGGAACTGGCCGTAGAGCCGCGGCGCGGTCTCGTAGGCGTAGAGGTTCAAGCCTCGCGGCGCGTCGGCGCGATAGGCCAGCCCGTCGGCCTGCCGGCCGAGCAGATAGCCGATGACGCCTGCGTTGTGGAGCGACAGCGCGACGATCGCCGGCAGCATCGAGGGGCCGAAGGCCTGCAGCAGCACGTAGGCCAGCATGTATTCCGGCGTCGAGCGCACCACGATCAGGATCAGGCGCCCGAGCGGTTGGCCGAGCCGCCCTGCGAAGCGCCGCGAGACCAGCGGGAACAGGATCAGCGCCCCGAACGCGGTCGCGACCAGCGCGATCTGGGACAGGACGAGCGTCTGGAACGCGCCCGGCAGCGCCTGGTTCGACAGGATCGGCCAGAGCCAATCGAGGAAGCGGCCCCAGGTCTCGGCCGACAGCAGGTCGCCGTTGCGCAAGGGCGCGGGCGTCGCCTGGCTGAAGAAGCGGCCGAGATTGGCGAGCGCCGAGCCCGCCGCGGGCGCCGAGGGCAGCGCTAGCAGGCTCCCGACGATCAGGAACGGCAGCACGGCGGCGCGCGTCCAGAGCCGCCTGGTGGCGACCACCGCGTAGAACGTGAGGAGCAGCGCCGCGGCCTCGGCATAGCGCCCCTGCCGGAACGCGCTTTCGAGGTGAAAGCCCATCGTGGGCAGGCCGATGAAGCCGAGCACCAGGGTGGAGCGCATGCCACATTCGAGCCGGTAGAGCGTGTAGGTGCGGATCGGCTCCATCAGGTCGGGCAGCCGCGCGAAGGCGAAGGCCGAGATCGCCGAGGTTCCCGGCGGCAGCACGCGGACGGCGGAAAGGTCCGCCTCCTCGATCATCTCCGAATAGACCTTGGCGCACATGCCCGCGTAAGGGATCGCGATCGCCAGCACCCGGTCGCGGCCGAGAGTCCGAAGATCTGCATAAGCAGCAGCGCCCAGAACAGCTCGTGCACCGATCGGATCGAGGCGCAGAACACCCGCACGGCCCGCGAGCGCGCGAACACGATCGCGAGCAGAAAGCCGGTCCCGGCCCCGAGCCCGACGCCCGCCACCGCGAAAGCGACCGTATAGACCACGCTCGAAAGCTCGACCGCCGGGAAGTCCGGCCCGAGGAGGCCCGCGGCGAGGCGGCGCAGGTCCGCCCAGGGGTCGAGGCTGGTGATCTTGAGGTCGGCGGCGAACAGCGCCGCGACGGCGAGCGCGATGAACCAGCGGCTGACGGAGGCGTAGCCGAGCGACGCGGCCCGGCCGGGGCCGCTCACGCGCTCGCCTCGTAGAACCGCGCAAGCGCCGCGACGTCGAGGTCGCGCGACGGCGCGTCGAGCGCGATGCGGCCGCCGTCGATCGCGACGATGCGGTCGCAGCGTTCGAGCGCCAGCGGCACGTCGTGAAGCGCCAGGATCAGCGTCTCGTGGCGCTGGCTGAGCTGTTCGAGCACCGCCCCGCCCTGCCGTCGGTCGAGCGCGGAGACGGGCTCGTCGCCGATGAGCACCGGCCGCCCGTCATAGAGCGCGCGCGCCACCGAGACGCGCTGCTGCTGGCCGCCCGAGAGCGCTCCGGCCTGCGCGGAGAAATGCGCCTCCCATGTCGACGAGACGCAGCGTCGCCCGCACCTCCTCGGCGTCGGCTCGCGCGGGGCGAATGAGCGTACGGAGATTGTGCAGCGTCGAGCGCCGGTCGAGCCGGCCCATATAGACGTTGTGGAACACCGAGAGCGTGCGCACGAGGGCGGCGGCTTGCGGCACGAGCGAAGCCTGCGCGCGCAGGCGTTCGTGGATCAGCCCCAGCAAAGTCGATTTGCCGGCTCCGGATCGCCCCAGAAGAGCGACCCGGTCGCCAGCGTTCACCGTCAGGTCGAGGTCGCGCAGGACGGGCTTGCCGCGATAGCCCGCGGTTTCCCCGCGGAGTTCAAGAAGCGGCTCGCCCATACTGCGCGCCGGCTTAGTCGAGCAGGCCGGTCGCCTTGGCGACCTCTTCGACCGGCGCGTAGGCGGCGTTGTCCACGGGGATGAACTTCGAGCGGGCGAACGGCTCCAGGATCGCCGGGTCGTCGACCGCGAGGATCGCCGCCTTCAGCTTTTCGGTGAAGCCCGCGCCGAAGGTCTGGTCGACGTCGCCGCGCACCGTCCACTGGTAGTCGGGATAGGGCGGGCTCTGCCAGATGACCTTGACCTTGGCGTCGTCAATCTTGCCGGCCTTCTGCTCCAGGCCCCAGACCGAGAAATCCACCGCCCCGACCTCGAAGGCGCCCGACTGGACGAGCTGGATGGTGCGGCTGTGGTCGCCCGAGAAGCCCACCGTCGGGAACACCTGCTCGGGCGTCTTGCCCGGAAAAGCCTGGCGGATGAAATGCTCGGGCATGACGCGGCCGGACGTCGAAGAGCGCGCGCCGAACGTGAAGGTCTTGCCCGCGGCCGCCTTCGGGAAGTCGGCGGATTTTTCGAGACCCGTGGCGGCGTTCGCGATGAAATAGGTGGTGAAGTTCGCGTCCTCCGCGCCTTGCGCGATCGCCTGCGCGCCGGCGTTGGCCTTGCGCGCCTGGACGCCGGTGAAGCCGCCGAACCAGGCGAGCTGCACCTGGCCGTTGGTGAAGGCGGTGACGGCGGCCGGATAGCTCTTCACCGGCACGTATTTCACCTTCACACCGAGCTTGCCCTCGAGATAGGTCGCGACCTTGGTGAAGCGCTGGACCAGACGGCTCTCGTCCTGGTCGGGGATCGCGGTGAACACGAAGGTCGGCGCGTCCTGCGCGCGCGCGGCGGCGCCGGCGAGCGGCAGCGCGCCGAGCGCCACGCCAAGGGCAAGTCCAAACTCACGACGGCTGATGGTCATCTGCGGGTCCCCTTGGGCCGGCGCGTTTCGCGCCTTGTCATTGCGCGCGCGGCCGGACGGACCCGAAAGAGCGTCGCGAGCGACGCCGAAGGCGAGTTTGCGGCCGACCGGCCAGCGCGGCCATTCTGGCGCGCCAGACGCGGCGAGCGCAATCCCTCGGCGCGGCCTCGCGCGGACATGGTTCGGCGAGCCGCTCGCTTCCGGCCAGGGCGTCGCCATATGGTGGCGCCGGAGGAGCAAGAACCGATGACCATCGCCGTCCAGCCGCCCGCCGGAGAACCGGTCCGCCTCACCAGCCTCGCCCATGGCGGCGGTTGCGGCTGCAAGATCGCGCCGGGCGTTCTCGCCTCGCTGCTCGAGCGCCAGCCGAAGCACGGGCCGTTCGAGCGGCTGCTGGTCGGCACCGAGACCTCGGACGACGCCGCCGTCTGGGCGCTCGACGACGAGACCTGCGTGATCGGCACCACCGACTTCTTCATGCCGATGGTCGACGACCCAATCGATTTCGGCCGCATCGCCGCGACCAACGCGATCTCGGACATCTACGCCATGGGCGGAACGCCGATCTTCGCGCTGGCGATTCTGGGCATGCCGGTCGGCAAGATCGCGCCCGAGATGGTGGCCGAAATCCTGAAAGGCGGCGCGGCGATCTGCGCAGAGGCCGGCATTCCGGTCGCGGGCGGCCATTCGATCGACAATCCGGAGCCGGTCTATGGCCTCGCCGTCGTCGGAACCTGCCCGCGCGACCGGCTGCGCAAGAACTCGGACGCGAAGGCCGGCGACGCGCTGATCCTGACGAAGCCGCTCGGCGTCGGCGTCTATTCGGCCGCGATCAAGCGGGAGGGACTGTCGGCCGAAGGCTATCGCGATTTCGTCGCGACCACCACGCGGCTGAACAGGATCGGGGCGGAGTTCGCCAAGGACCCCGCCGTCCACGCCATGACCGACGTCACGGGGTTCGGCGTGCTCGGCCACGGGCTCGAAGTCGCGAGCGGCGCCGGCGTGTCGGTGGTCGTCGAGGCCGCCGCGCTGCCGCTGCTGCCGCTCGCCGAAAAACTCTCGCAGGACGGCTACGTCACCGGCGCCTCGCACCGCAACTGGCAGAGCTATGGCGAGGCGGTCTCCCTGCCGGACGGATTCCCGGACTGGCGCCGGCATCTTCTCACCGACCCACAGACATCCGGCGGCCTGCTGGTGAGCTGCGCGCCGAGAAGGCCGCAGAACTCGTCGCCCTCGCTCGCGGCGCGGGATTCGCGGACGCGGCGGTCATCGGGCGCGTCGAGGCCGGCGCGCCGCAGGTCCGCGTCGAGGGCTGAACGTCCTCGCTCAGGTGCCGCAAAAGGTGCGGTAGGGCCCGAAGTCGCCGGGCGGCGGGGAGGCGTAGGGGCTGTCATCGGCCGCGCGGTCGAAGGGTTTTTCGAGCGCCGCATGGAGGCGCTCGAAAGGAGCCATGTCGCCCTCCTCCACAGCCGCGGCGATAACCTCCTCGACCCGGTGGTTGCGCGGAATGATCGCCGGGTTCGCGGCGTCCATGGCCGCGCGACGGTCCGCGGGATCGCCGCCGTCCGTCGCAAGCCGCGCGCGATAGCGCTCGCCCCAGGCGGCGAATCCGGTCGGGTTCTCGAACAGCACGCCCATCGCGTCGGGCCGCGAGCCGTCGGCGTAGGCGCCGAGGCGGCGGAACGTCAGAGTGTTGTCCGCGCGGTTCTCGGCCATCAGCGCCAGCAGCTCCCCGATGAGGCGCACGTCGTCGTCCTGGCTCGTCGTCAGGCCGAGCTTGCGGCGATAGCCCTCGATGCTCGCCGCCTCGAAGGCCGGCGCAAAGCGCGACAGCGCGGCTTCGGCCGCCGCCACGGCTTTATCCTCCTCCTCAGACATCAGCGGGATCAGGCATTCGGCGAGGCGCGTCAGGTTCCAGAGCCCGATGCCGGGCTGCGCCCCATAGGCGTAGCGGCCGCGCTCGTCGATCGAGGAGAACACGGCTCCCGGATCGTAGCCGTCGATGAAGGCGCACGGGCCGTAGTCGATGGTCTCTCCGGCGACCGAGCAGTTGTCGGTGTTCATCACGCCATGGACGAAGCCGATGTGCAGCCATTGCGCGATGAGCGCGGCCTGACGCGCGATCACCGCTTCGAGCAGCGCCACGGCCTTGTCATCGCGCTGCTCGAGCTGCGGATAGTGCCGCGCGACCACATGGTCGAGCAGGCTCTTCAACGCCTCGTGGTTCCGGCGCGCGGCGAAGAACTGGAAGGTGCCGACGCGGATGTGGCTCGCTGCGACGCGGGTCAGCACGGCGCCCGGAAGCGCGGTCTGGCGATAGACGCGCTCGCCTGTCGTCACCGCCGCGAGCGCGCGGGTGGTGGGCACGCCGAGCGCCGCCATCGCCTCGCTGACGAGATATTCGCGCAAGACAGGCCCGAGCGCCGCGCGGCCGTCGCCGCGGCGGGAGAACGGCGTGATCCCCGCCCCCTTCAGCTGGATGTCCCGGCGGCGTCCGGCCCTGTCGACCACCTCGCCGAGCAGGATCGCCCGGCCGTCGCCGAGCTGCGGCACGAACTGGCCGAACTGGTGGCCGGCGTAAGCGGTCGCGATCGGGTCCGCGCCCGGAAGAATCGCGTTGCCCGCGAGCGCCGCCGCGCCCTCGGCCGTGTCGAGCGCGTCGGCGTCGAGGCCGAGCTCCGCGGCGAGCTTCCGGTTTAGCGCCACGAGCTTCGGCGCCTCGACCGGCGTCGGGGGCGTGCGCGCGAAGAAGGCTTCGGGCAAGCGGGCGTAGCTGTTGTCGAACGGGATGCTGAGGGTCACGGGGACCTTTTGCTTCGTGGGGCCATGGGGCTTCGATCCCATATGGGGCCGCCTGCCCCGTCGCGTCACCCCGTCAGTAGTTCGCGGCGTCGTCGGGCGCATGGCCGCGGCGATAGACCAGCATGGTGCGCTCGAAGCTCATCACTTCGACGCCGTCCTGGTTGAGGCCGCGGGTCGAGACTGTGACGATCCCCTGCCCCGGCCGGCTCTTGGACTCGCGCTTCGAGATGACCGTGCTCTCGGCGTAGAGCGTGTCGCCGGCGAACACCGGGGCGGTCGCCCTCACCTTGTCCCAGCCGAGATTTGCGACGACGCGGGCGCTCACCGTCCGTACGCTCATGCCGGTGAGGAGCGACAGCGTGAAGGTCGAGTCGACCAAGAGCTTCTTCCATTCGGTCTTGTCGGCGTAGGCCGCGTCGAAATGGACCTGCTGCGTATTCATCGTGAGCAGCGTGAACCAGACATTGTCGACGTCGAGCACGGTGCGGCCGGGGCGGTGCTCGTAGGTGTCTCCGGGCTCGAAATCCTCCCAGTGGAGGCCCGAGATCTCCCGGAAGCGGCGTTCGCCGACGATCTTGTAGGCGGGCAGGATGTCAGTCATGGCGGCGGTCCTCGAAATTTTGGCGAGCGCTGCGGTTTCTTTCCCCCTCCCCCTTGCGGGGAGGGGTTAGGGGTGGGGGTGGTTCCGGATGAAGCGCTGAGGGTGACATGGCTCTACGCCCAAGTGGGCGCTCGATCCTGAACCACCCCCACCCTCACCCTCCCCGCAAGGGGGAGGGATACTGAGAGGGCTCGCCCCTCATGAAGGAATGCGTCCGACCTCAGTCCGCGAACTCCCCCGCGGCCTTGATGATCGGGGCCCAGCGGTCGAGCTCGGAAAAATACTTCGCCTTGAGGTTCTCCGGCGTCGCCTCCTCGTCCGTCACCGGCGCGGTGCCGAGATCTGCGAAGCGCTGCTTCACCTCCGGATCGTGCAGCGCGGCCTTCAGCGCCGCCGAGAGCTTGTCGATCGTCGGCTTCGGCGTGCCCGCCGGGACGTACATGCCGTGCCAGACGCCGACCTCGAAGCCGTTGAGGCCCTGCTCAGCCGCGGTCGGCACGTCCGGCAGCACGGCGATGCGCTCCCTGGTGGCGGTCGCATACGCCTTGACCTTGTGGTTTTTCACCGGGCCGGTCGCGCCGGTGGTCTGGTCGCAGAGCAGGTCGACCTGCCCGCCCATCGTGTCGGTCATGGCCGGGCCGGTGCCCTTGTAAGGAACGGTCGTCAGCTTGATGCCGGTGAGCTGCATGAAATACATGCCGCAGACATGGCTCACTGCGCCGGGGCCGGCGTTGGCGAGCGTCACCTTGTCCTTGTTGTCCTTGAGATAAGCGAGCAGCGCCTTGAAGTCGGCCGGCGGGAAATCCGGGCGGCTGACGAGCAGCATCGGCACCGTGGTCACCTGCCCGACGAAGTCGAAGGCGGTCTTCGGGTCGTAGGCGAGCTTGCGGTAGAGCGTGGCGCTCGTGGTGATGCCCATGTGATGCAGCAACACGGTCTGGCCGTCGGGCGTGGAACGCGCCAGTCGCCCGGAGGCGAGCGTGCCGCCGGCGCCGGTGGCGTTCTCGACCAGCACCGGCTTGCCGAGCTCCCTCTCCATCACCTTGGCGACGAGGCGGGCCACGACGTCGGTCGGCCCGCCGGCCGCGAACGGCACCAGCAGCGTCACGGGACCGCTCGGGAACTCCGCCCTCGCCGGCCCCATGGCGAGCGCGAGGCCGAACACAGCTGCGGCCGCGGCCTTTCCAAATCTCATGCTGTCCTCCCGGTGCGGCCTTCGTGCGGGCCTTGAAGCGGCCTCCCTGCGGTATCGCGGGACGCTCGTCGCCCGAGACTAGCGAGCGCCGGAGCCTTCGAGAAATGTTATGTTCCGAAACCAGCTTTCGAATTCGTCGAAGGCACGGAAGGCGCTTTGCATGGACGTCCAGCAGCTCAAAACGCTGATCCACGTGGCCGAGCTCGGGAGTCTCTCGAAGGCCGCCGACCGGCTGCACATCGCCCAGCCCGCGCTCAGCCGCCAGATCCGGATGCTCGAGGAGGAGATCGGCCAGCCGCTGTTCGAGCGCCATGGACGCGGCATGCTGATCACCGAGATCGGCCGCGACGTGCTCGCCCACGCGACCAGGGTGATGGCCGAGCTCGACCAGATCCGCGCGGTGGCGTCGGAAGGGCGGCAGTCGTTCCGCGGAATGGTCGCGATCGGCATGACGTCCACCATCGCGGAGATCGCCACCGTGTCGCTCGCGGCGAAGATCCGGACCGAGCATCCGAACCTGCAGATGCGCTTTTCCTCTGCGTTTTCCGGCCATGTGATCGACTGGCTGCAGCGCGGCGAGATCGACATCGGCCTCACTTACGACCCGCAGCCGATGCGCTCGCTGCGGGTGCGGCCGCTGCTGACCGAGAGCCTGCTGCTGGTCGGCTCGGCCTCCGACCGCCTCAGCCGCGACGAGGCCCTGCCCTTCGCGCGCCTCGCCGACCGGCCGCTGGTGCTGCCGAGCCCGCGCCACGGCCTCCGCGCCATCATGGAGGACTGCGCCCGGCGGGCCGACATCCAGCTCATCGCCAGCGTCGAGGCCGACACCTATGGAGGCATGATCGCGCTGGTGCGCGCGGGGTTTGGCCCCACCATCCTGCCGCTCGCGCCGATCTTCGCGCAGGTGGAGCGCGGCGAGCTGACGGCGGCGCCGCTGGTCGATCCGACGCCGACGCGGCGGGTGGTGATCGCCTATCCGGCCGACCGCCCGGTCAGCCCCGCGGCGCGCTTCGTGGGCGACGCCTTCGCCGAAATGGCCGCGGAGTTGGTGGGGCGTGGGGTGTGGCTTGGGCACAAACTCGCCGCCTGAACCACAGCGGTCATGCCCGGTGCGCGTTCAGCGAGTTCGTTGCGGGCATCCACGACTTTCTGGGATCGTCGAGCGCTACGCCGAAGTCGTGGATACCCGCGCGAAGGCGCGAGCATGACGGCGGAGATGGAGTGCGTGCTTCGAGACGCCCGCTGACGCGGGCTCCTCAGCATGAGGGAGGTTTGGGCTTTCAGGAGCCTCAACGGTCCTCATGCTGAGGAGCGGCCCTCAGGCCGCGTCTCGAAGCACGCAGCTCCTCTCCTCAGCCAAAACCTCAAAACGACCGCGGCATCCCCAGAATGTGCTCGGCCACATGCGCCAGGATCAGGTTCGTGGAGATCGGCGCCACCTGGTAGAGCCGCGTCTCGCGGAACTTGCGCTCGACGTCGTACTCCGCCGCGAAGCCGAAGCCGCCGTGGAACTGGAGGCAGGCGTTGGCCGCCTCCCAGGAGGCCTTGGCGGCCAGATACTTCGCCATGTTGGCCTGCGCGCCGCAGGGCTCGCCGGCGTCGTAAAGCCGGCAGGCCTCGAAGCGCATGAGATTGGCCGCCTCGACCTCGATGAAGCTTTCGGCGATCGGGAACTGCACGCCCTGGTTCTGGGCGATCGGCCGGCCGAACACGGTGCGCTCCTTGGTGTAGGCCGAGACCTTGTCGATGAACCAGTAGCCGTCGCCGATGCACTCCGCCGCGATCAAGGTGCGCTCGGCGTTGAGGCCTGTGAGGATGTATTTGAACCCCTGCCCCTCCTCGCCGATCAGGTTTTCGGCCGGGATCTCGAGATCGTCGAAGAACAGTTCATTCGTCTCGTGATTGACCATGTTGGCGATGGGCCGCACCGTCATGCCGGTCTTCACCGCCTCATGGAGGTCGACGAGGAAGATCGACATGCCTTCGGACTTCTTCTTCACCTCCGAGAGCGGCGTGGTGCGCGCGAGCAGGATCATGAGGTCGGAGTGCTGGACCCGCGAGATCCAGACCTTCTGGCCGTTGATGACGTAGCGGTCGCCCTTCCTCACCGCCGTGGTCTTGATCTTGGTGGTGTCGGTGCCGGCCGTCGGCTCGGTCACGCCCATGGACTGAAGGCGCAGCTCCCCGGCGGCGATCCTCGGCAGGTACGTCTGGCGCTGCGCCTCCGAGCCGTGCCGGATCAGCGTGTTCATGTTGTACATCTGGCCGTGGCAGGCGCCGGAATTGCCGCCCGAGCGGTTGATCTCCTCCATGATCACCGAGGCCTCGGTGAGCCCAAGGCCCGAGCCGCCATACGCTTCGGGGATCAGCGCCGCCATCCAGCCGGCCTTGGTCAGCGCGTCGACGAACTCTTCCGGATAGCCGCGCGCCTCATCGACCTTGCGGTGATACTCGGCCGGAAAATCGGCGCAGAGCGCGCGCACCGCCTCGCGGATCTCGACATGCTGGTCGCCATAGGTGGTCTGCATCGGGGCTTCCTCCGGCGCTGTCGTTTGTTTGGGCGCACGCTAGGAAGACGGCCGCGATACATCGAATAGCAAATCGTTCGATGCGATATGCCGGATCGGTATATGTCTCGCGCGACCTATGCGCGGATACTCGCGCCGCCCCGAACCGCGGACAGAAGGACAGCCATGACCCGCCCGCTTGAAGGACTTCTCGTGGTCGCGCTCGAACAGGCGGTCGCCGCGCCGATGTGCACCATGCGGCTCGCCGACGCCGGGGCCCGCGTCATCAAGCTCGAGCGGCTCGACGGCGACACCGCCCGCCACTACGACCGCAGCGTGAAGGGGATCAGCGCCTATTTCGCCTGGCTGAACCGCGGCAAGGAAAGCGCGGCGCTCGACCTGAAGTCCGGGGAGGATCTCGCCCTCGCCCATGCGCTGGTCGCGAAGGCCGACGTCTTCGTCCAGAACCTCGCGCCCGGCGCGAGCGTCCGTCTCGGGCTCGGGGCCAAGGAGCTGACGGAGAAATATCCGAGGCTGATCGCGGTCGACATCGTGGGCTACCGGCAGTCGACCGAGGCGCGCTCCTTGCGCGCCTACGACATGTTGGTGCAGGCCGAGAGCGGCGTTTGCAGCGTCACCGGAACGCCGGACGAGGCGGTCAAGGTCGGCGTCTCGATCGCCGACATCGGCACCGGCATGAACGCCCATGCGGCCGTGATGCAGGCGCTTTACGAGCGCGAGCGGACGGGACGCGGCAAGGCGATCGAGATCGCGATGTTCGACTCGATGGCCGAGTGGATGGCGGTGCCGTTCCTGCACTATGAGCATCAGGGCAGGGTGACGCCGCGCACGGGCCTGAGCCATGCGTCGATCTTCCCCTATCACGTCGCCAGCTGCCGGGACGGCGGAGTGGTGATCGTCGTCCAGAGCCCGCCCGAATGGCGCCGCTTCTGCGACAAGGTGCTGGAGCGCCCCGAGGTCGCGACCGACCCGCGCTTCGCCGACAATCCGGGCCGCGTCGAGAATCGCGAGCCGCTGATCGCGCTCATCGACGAGGTGTTCGGCCGGTTCACCCGCGCCGAGATGATCGCAAGGCTCGAGGCCAACCAGCTCGCCTGGGCCAAAGTGTCGGACGTCGCCGACATGGCGGGCCACCCCGCGCTCACCCGCATGACCGCGACGCTGCCGTCGGGCGAGACCTTCGACCTGCCCACCTCCCCGCTCACCGCCGCCACCGCCTGCGCCGCCCCGCCGGCGCTCGGAGAGCACACCGCGGCGATCCGCGCCGAGGCGCTCGAGTCCGCCGCGTGAGCGCGCGGCCGGTCGCCGACACGCTGACCGTGATTTTCGAGGCGCTCGGCGAGGTTTCGGGCCGCAGCGTGCTCGACGCCGGATGCGGACACGGACGGCTCGCCGCAGCCCTGCTCGGGCGCGGCGCCGGCGTGGCGGCGGTCGATCCGGACGCCGCCGCGGTCTCCGCCGCGCGAACCGCCGCGCCGGCGGCCCGCGTCGAGCAGGCGAGCGCCGAGGCTTTGCCGTTCCCCGATGCAAGCTTCGACGGCGTCGTCATGCTGAACAGCCTCCACCACGTGCCGGTCGCGTCCCAGGCGGGCGCGCTGGCCGAGATGGGGCGGGTGGCCAAGCCCGGCGCGCCGGTCGTGATCGTGGAGCCGCTCGCCGAAGGCTCGTTCTTCGCCGCCATGCGGCCGGTGGAGGACGAGACGGAAGCGCGCGCCGAAGCCCAGGCAGCGATCGCGACGGCCTGCGCCGAGGGCGGGCCGCTCCGACTGATGGAAACGCTGGAATATGAGCGTCTCAACGCCTTTCCGGACGTCGAGGCGTTCCTCAGAGCGCTCGTGTCCGCAGATCCCGCCCGCGAAATCGCGCTTGCGGGCGCCCGGGCCGACGTCGAGAGGCTCGTCGCCGAGCATGGCGAGCCCGTCGCGAACGGCTTTGCGCTGCGCCAGCCGCACCGAATGCATCAGTTGGTGAAGCGGAGCTGAGAACCACTTCTGCTTTGCGGATCCCAAACGCTTTGCAGACCCCGGACCTCCTCATGCTGAGGCGCGCCGCAGGCGGGTCTCGAAGCACGCAGTTCGCCTCCGCCATGCCTCCGACCCTTGACCTCCCGCTTTCGGACGCAAAACCCATCGGCGATGAAAGCCCTTCCTTTCGGCCCCCTCCTCCCCGTCTGCCGCATCGGCCAGGGCACCTGGCGGCTCGACGACGACGCCCGCCCCGGGGCGCTTGCGGCGCTGAGAGCCGGCCTCGACGCCGGCATGACCCATGTCGACACGGCCGAGATGTATGGCGAGGCTGAACCGCTGGTCGCCGAGGCCGTCGCGGGGCGACGCGACCAAATCTTTCTGGTCTCGAAAGTTTTGCCGTCGAACGCCTCTAAGGCCGGCACGCTCGCGGCCTGCGAGCGCAGCCTGAAGCGCCTGAAGACAGACCGCCTCGACTGCTACCTGCTGCATTGGCGCGGCTCGGCGCCGCTCGCCGAGACCATCGAGGCGTTCGAGCGCCTCGTGTCCGACGGCAAGATCCTCTCGTGGGGCGTCAGCAATTTCGACGTCCGCGACCTCGACGAGGCGCTCGCGATCGCAGGCGCGGGACGGATCGCCTGCAATCAGGTGCTCTACCATCTCGAGGAGCGCGCCATCGAGCACGCCGTCATCCCGTGGTGTGAGCGGAACGGCGTCGCGGTCGTCGGCTACAGCCCGTTCGGCAGCGGCGATTTCCCCTCGCCATCCTCCCCTTCCGGCAAGGCGCTTGCCGCGGTCGCGGCCGATGTCGACGCCAGCCCGCGCGCGGTCGCCCTCGCCTTTCTGGCGCGGCGTCCGTCCGTGTTTCCGATCCCGAAGGCGGGCTCCGCCGCGCATGCGCTCGACAATGCGACGGCGGGCGACCTCGTTCTGTCCGAGGCCCAGATCGTAGCGCTCGACGCCGCGTTCCCGCGCGGTCCGAAGCCGCGCCACTTGCCGATGATCTGAGGCCGAGGACCGCCCGATGAAGAGCTTCATGAACGGCCGCGACGCCGTCGTCACCGACGCGATCGACGGGTTCCTGGCTGGCGCCGGCGGCCTGAAGCTCGCCCGTCTCGACGCCTATCCGGACATCAAGGTGGTGCTGCGTTCGGACTGGGACCGCGCCCGCGTCGCGCTGGTCTCGGGCGGCGGCTCCGGCCACGAGCCGGCCCATGCCGGCTTCGTCGGCGAAGGCCTGTTGACCGCGGCCGTCTGCGGCGAGGTATTCGCATCGCCGAGCGTCGACGCCGTTCTGTCCGCCATCCTTGCGGTCACGGGCGAGCCCGGCTGCCTGCTGATCGTGAAGAACTACACCGGCGACCGGCTGAACTTCGGCCTTGCGGCCGAACGCGCCCGCGTCCTCGGCCTTGCCGTCGAGATGGTGGTCGTCGGCGACGACGTCGCGATACCCGACGCCGCCCAGCCGCGCGGGATCGCCGGCACGCTGCTCGTGCACAAGCTGGCGGGCGCCGCCGCCGCCTCCGGCGCCTCGCTCTCCGAGGTGAAGGCCCGCGCCGAGGACGCCGCCGCGAACCTGCGCTCGCTCGGTCTGTCGCTGACGACCTGCGCGGTCCCGGGCGCCGAGCGCGAGGAGCGCATCCCCGCCGACAAGGCGGAGCTTGGCCTCGGCATCCACGGCGAGCCCGGGCGCGAGACGATCGCGTTCGAGGAGGCCGACCGGCTGGTCGCGCGCGTCGCGGAGCAGATCGAGGCGCGCCTCTCCGCGGAAGACCGCATCGCCCTCATGGTGAACTCGCTCGGCGGCGTCTCGCCGCTCGAAATGGCGATCGTGATGGGCGCGGTCGCGCGCGCGCCGATCGCCGGGCGGATCGATCTCGTGGTCGGTCCCGAGCCGCTGATGACCTCGCTCGACATGCGAGGGTTTTCGCTCACCGCGCTGACCCTCGACGAAGCGCGCCGCACGGCCCTATCGGCTCCGGCGACCAGCGCCGCGTGGCGTCCCGCCAGGCCGTTCGAGGCGACGCGGCTCGTCGATGCGCCCGCGATCGACGACGGGCCGGACTCAGCGCCCTCGGACGATCCGGTCGTCCGGAAGGCGCTGACGGTCGGGACCGCGCGGCTGAAGGAGATCGCGGACGAGATCGACGCGCTCGACGCCAAGGTCGGAGACGGCGACGCCGGCGGCACGTTCGCGGCGGCGGCCTCAGCCGTCGAATCGCGGATCGACCGGCTGCCGATGGCCGACGGTTCCGCGTTGCTCGGCGCGATCGGCCACATGCTGTCGCGCGTCGCCGGCGGCAGCAGCGGCGTGCTGCTCGCGACGTTCTTCACCGCGGCGGGCGCCGCCTTCAAGAACGATCCGTCATGGGCCGGCGCGTTCCGCGAGGGCCTTGCGCGCATGACGCGCTATGGCGGCGCGACGGTCGGCGACCGCACGATGATCGACGCGCTCGACCCGGCGATCGAGGCCTTCGCGCGGACGGGCTCGCTCCGCGACGCGGCCGTCGCCGCGCGGAAGGGCGCCGACTCGACCAAGGCCATGGCGACCGCCAAGGCCGGACGGTCGGCCTATGTGCCGTCCGCAGCATTGTCGGGCGTGCCCGATCCGGGGGCGGAGGCGGTGGCCCGGCTCATCGAACGCCTTGCGGAAGCCTTCGCCGACTGACGCCTCACCTGCGCCAACGACAGGTCCAGCGGGCGAGGTACCAACCCGGCTCGATCCGGAGGCTGTCGTCCTCGACGACGGCGCACCCGTTGAAGGCCGACGCCTGTCGATGATGAAAAATCCGGCAGGCGCTGGGCTCCGCCTGCAGACAGATCGCAACCACGAGTTCCGCCATTCCCATTTTCACTCTCCATTGATGCTGCGACTTTCGTCGCATGGAGAGCGAAGCAAGCGCGGCGCCGGGAGACGTGCGACAGGCGCATGGCCGCTTAACGAAAACGGCCCATCTTTAAGCGCAGCTTATTCCGCCGCGGCGTTGTCGGGCTGAGCTTTCGGCTGCGGCTCCGGCGCGTGCCTCTCGACGGTCTTCCCGAGCGCCGCAAGGTCCGGCGGCTGGATGATGCCCATCGACATGATGAGCTTGAACGCCTCGTCCGACGTCACGCCGATCTCGATCACCTTCGAGGCTTCGATCATCACCAGGTAGCCGGTCGTGGGGTTGGGCGTGCAGGGCACGAAAAGACAAACGTGGTCCGGCCCCGGCAGACCTGCGGCGAGCGCGCCCTTGGCCTGCTCCGTGATGAAGCAGATCGACCACAGCCCCGGTCCCGGCCATTCGATGAGGCCGACGCGGCGGAAGCTCGTCCCGTCCTGCTTGAACACGGTCTCGAAGATCTGCTTCACGCCCTTGTACAGCGAGCGCACGATCGGCATCCGGTCCAGCACGTTTTCGCCCGACTGCACGACCGTTCGGCCGACGAGATTGGCGGTCAGGAAGCCGAGGATGGTGAGGCCGATCATCGCGGCCAGCACGCCGACGCCCGGCACCGCCACGGGCAGGTAGCTGTTCGGGTTCCAGGCCGGCGGAATGAGCGGCTTCACCCAATTGTCGATCAGGTTGATGAGCCAGAGCGTCAGCCAGATGGTGATGGCGACGGGCCCGCCACCACGAGGCCGGTGAGGAAATAATTGCGCAGCCGCGCAAGCCCCCGGGGTTTTGGGGGCGGGACCGGTTCGCCCAGCGGGCCCAGCGGGCTGGAGCCGATCGGACCTGCGGAGGTCTGCGTCATGCGATCCTCGAAACGTGGCCCGCCAAAGCGGCGCCGCGACGCACAATAGCGCATAATTATGGAGCGTCGCGCCGCCGATGCGATAGAACGCCGTCGGATCATGACCCCCGCGCCCCTGCGAGACTCCCGGCCTCACTCCGAAGCGGCGGCCACTAAGCAGGCGCCCAGGAGGTCGGCGCGCCTGCTGTGGATCGCCGCGGGCGTCGTGCTGACGGGCGTCGGCGTCGTGGGCGTGATTCTGCCGGTGATGCCCGGCACCGTGTTCCTCATTCTCGCCGCCGCATGTTTCGCGCGCGGGTCGCCCCGCCTCGAAGCCTTGCTGCTGAACCATCCGAAGCTCGGGCCCTCGGTGATCGCCTGGCGGCGCGACGGCGCGATCCCGGTCAAGGCCAAGGCGATGGCGTTCGCCGGCATGGCGCTGTCGATCGCGCTCGTGTCTGTCTCCGGCGCGCCGCCGATCGCGGTCTGGGCGACCATCGCCTTCGTGGCGGCCGGCGCGCTCTATGTCGGCACGCGGCCGTCGCGGCCCAAAACGCTTGAGGACTGACGCATGGCTCGCCCATCTCTTGAGACGCCCGCCGACGGCCTCGCAGACCGGCTCGACGCGCTCGAGGCGCGCTACGCCCATCAGGAGCTGACGATCGAGCAGCTCAACGAGACCGTCGCAGAGCAATGGGCGGTCATCGACCGGCTGAAGCGGGAGATCTCCCATCTGGCCGAGCGGCTGGAGGACGCCGCAGCGGGCGTCGCGCCCGTCGATCGCCCGCCGCCGCATTACTGACCGCGCAAACTTCTTCGCGCGCCGCGGGCTCGCCGGGCCGAGGGCGCTTGACGGATCGCCGCCCGGAACGGCCTCTATGCCAGCGGCGGCGCCGGGCTCGGGAATCGAGGTCGGCGACCGCCGGCGGGTCGACGATCGGAAAGCCGGGCGCGGCTCTCACGCCGTTTGGAGAACAGCTTGCGTTATTTCGTGACGGGCACCGCCGGCTTCATCGGCTTTCATGTCGCCGAACGGCTGCTCGCCGCGGGTCACGAGGTCGTCGGCGTCGACGGCATGACGCCCTATTACGACGTCACGCTGAAACAGCGCCGCAGCGAGCTTTTGGCTCGCTCGCACGCCTTCACGGCCCATGAGATCATGCTGGAGGACATGCCGGCGCTCACGGCCGCCTATGAGGCGGCCAAGCCCGACGTGGTGATCCATCTCGCGGCGCAGGCCGGCGTGCGCTACAGCCTCGAGAACCCCCGCGCCTATATCGACGCGAACGTGGTCGGCACCTTCAACATCCTCGAGCTCGCCCGGGCGCATCGGCCGCGCCACCTGCTGTTCGCCTCGACGAGTTCGGTCTATGGCGCGAACCCAAAAATGCCGTTCCATGAGACCGACCGCGCCGACTGCCCGCTGACGCTCTACGCGGCGACCAAGAAGGCCACCGAGGCGATGGCGCACGCCTACGCCCATCTGTGGGCGATCCCGAGCACGGCGCTGCGGTTCTTCACCGTCTACGGCCCCTGGGGCCGGCCCGACATGGCGCTGTTCAAGTTCACCAAGGGCGTGCTCGCCGGCGAACCGATCGACATCTACAACAACGGCGAGATGCTCCGCGACTTCACCTATGTGGACGACATCGCCGAGGCGATCATCCGTCTGGCCGACGTCGCGCCGTCCGAACCGGGAGACGGCGCGGCGACCGACGACCCCGACGCCTTCACCGCCTCGGCTCCGTTCAGGGTGGTGAACATCGGCAACGGCGATCCGGTGCGGCTGCTCGATTTCGTGGAGGCGATCGAGGCCTCGACCGGCCGCAAGGCGATCCGCAATCTGATGCCGATGCAGCCGGGCGACGTCCCCGCCACCTATGCGAGCGCCGACCTGCTGTTCCGGCTGACGGGCTTTCGTCCCGAGACCCCGGTCGCGGTCGGGGTCGAGCGCTTCGTGCGCTGGTACGCGGACTATTACGGGCCTCCGGCCGGCGAAAGCGCTTGATGACGACGAACGGCGGCAAGCGGCCTGGATCGGAGCCCAGTTAAATAAGCCGGCTCAAGACACCAGGAGAAAGCTTACGACGCCGCCGACGCAGTCGGACGCGTTCAGATCGCTCGCGAACGCAGACTTTTATGGCAACCTTGACGGAAAGCCCGCCCGATCTTCTCTACCTCAAGTAGGACCGGAATTTTGTCTCTTTTCCTGAGCTTTTCTTCTTGGACAGCGCGGAGACGCCGCATGGCGAAGCGCCACACTTTGTCTTTCAGCGCTTCTCAGGCGTGAAAACTGCTGTTAAGAGACTAACCGCGTTGCGTAGGGCGGTCGCGATGCGTCATCGGGAGGCCTGAAGCCAGATGAAGTTCGGTGGTTGGCTTAAGTTTGATCAGCGCGGCTTCTTGAGCGGTTGGTTGCGCGATCGTAGCGATCCCGACCGACGACATGCAGTTACCATCCAGATCGACGACACGACTTTTTCGGTCATGTCGGACAAACTTGATCGAACGATCAAGGGCGACGAAGTCCAGGATGGCAGCTACACGTTCCGAATGGAGATCCCCCAAGCGTTTCGCGATGGGCAGACCCACACATTCTCGGCTCGAGCCGAAGCCGGCGAATTCGCGCTGAAGCAGCGCGTCGAAACCTTCGTCATCGAAGAAGGCGTCGGCGCTCCACAGATCCATGTCGCCTCGATCCATGAAAAAACGCTGATCGGCCGGACGAGCGTCTTCGACGACAAGAACGTCACCCTCGAAATCTGGAACGAGCAGGGGCGCGTCGCGGATTTCTACTGCACGCAACCGGGCGGCGAGGCGGACGGCGCATTCCGGATCACGCTCGACGACGAGGTGTTCGAAATCGTCGAGCGCGGCGGATGTTCGCTGGTCGCCATCGGCATGCCCGAGGGCGGATATCCCGGGTTCGAAATCCTGCCCGAGATGCTGACCAGCGCGTTCCCGCTGGTCGAGCCGACCGAAACCAATCCGCAGTGGTCCGCAAGCGCAGCGACGATCTACGACATCGTGTTCGTCCTCAACATCAACTCGAAGGGCTGGATCCTCGAAAAGATCTGCCGAGTGATTGCGGAGAACACCGGGCTTTCCTATCGCATCGTCTTCACGGAGCGGAACAGCTCGTTCACCAACTGGCTGCCCAACGCGCCGCGATACTTCTTCGGCCACTACAAACTTTATCTCATGGCCAGAGATCAGGATCCGGAATTCTTCGCCGACAAGCAGTGCTTCGTCTGGTTCACGCATCCGGTGTTCGACAGCGTGAAGCGCGACGGCTTCGTCGCGAAGATGAACATGGCGACCAAGATCGTGACCGCCAACCTGTTCCATCGCCGCGCGCTCGAATTCATGGGCGTCGAGAGCGAGCGGATCGCGACCGTTCTGGGGGGCGCCGACCCCGACGTCTTCACGACGGCGCCGCGCACCGGCCGGACCGTCGGCGTGGTGGGAGCCTACTACGAGCGCAAGAACCCGGCCCTGCTGCTCGAACTCGTGCGGGCGATGCCGGGAACCAATTTTCTGTTGATCGGACCGGCGCGCGAGGACATCGAGAACCAGAACCTGATCTGGGAGGCGTGGCCGCGGTTCGACGAACTCCTGTCGTTGCCGAACTTCGATTACGTGACGCCGCCGTATCATGCCTATGGCGAATACTATCACAAGTTCGACGTCTACTTGTCGCTCTCGAGCCTCGAGGGCGGTCCGATCCCGCTGATCGAGGCGATGTTCTGCAACCGCATGCCGGTGATCACGCGCACGGGGTTCGCGGAGGACATCGTCGAACATCGGCGCAACGGGTATCTGATCGACATCGAACCCAGCCTCGTCGACGTGGTGAAGGCCGTCGAATGGGCCCAGGATCATACGACGGAGGACGTCTCCACGACGGTTCGAAACTACTCCTGGAAGCAGTTCGGCCTCGAGTTCCGGCGGCTGCTGTCCTCGTCCGTCCCGAACGGCGAGACGGTCGACTTCGGAGGAGAAACGAAAGGCGTCGTCGTCCGGGAGGGTTGGCGCGTGGTCCCGGACTCCGGCCTCGTGCTCGAAAGCCGGCGCGGCGGCGTCACGATCTACGCTGAGGCCCCGTTCTCCCAGATCGACATCGCGTTCGACATCAATCCGAGCTTCGCGGCGTCCATCGAGGGCTTGCGGATCTTCGCAAACGACGAGATCTCCGAAGTTCAGATTTCGTCCGCGGCCCGGAAGTCCGCGACCATCTCGTTCGGGTCGACCGACGAGGGCTTGAATGAAATCAATCTGGACATCGAAGCGATCGCTCAGGACTGGCGCCCGAATTGCGTGTTGTTCCGATCGGTCACCGTTTCTTGAAGCCGCCGTCAGAACGAGCTGAGGTCGACGTGATGCTGCAGGCCAGCCCGGTCAGTTACTCGAACTATATTTCGGCCGGAAAATACGTCGTGACCGCGAAGATCGACGATCCGGTCGTGCGGACGGCGCGCGCGCGTCTGATCTGGGCCGCCAACACGGCCTCCGCCACCGCCGAGCTCGGCGTCAGCACCCTGATGGCGGGAACTCCCGAGGGGCTGCCCTACCGCGTGAGCACGCTCGGCGCGTCCTTCGCGGTGAAGCGGCTCCTGCAGGAGACCTATTCGGTCAAGCCGAACTACGACCTGTTCTTTCTCCGTCACAAGGAGCTGAGCAAGAACGAGGACTCCGCCTATCCGCTTCCCACCGACTTTCTGATGCACGTGCTGCCGCAGGCCGCGATCGTCCACACGCGGGATCCGGCGGTGATGTTGAGCTGCTCGAAGCGCAGGATCAATTTCGTCTACGAGCACCATCACGAAGACTATCAGCGCGGCTTCTCGAAATACGACGCCGTCGACTTCAAGGCGCCGTTCTGCCGCGCGGTCGTGGCGATCACCTCGGCGGTCGCCGACGAGCTCGCGTCGCTCGGCGTGCCCGAGCACAAGATCATCGTCCTCGACAGCGGGGTCAGCTCCGCCTCGTTCATCCGGCGCGACGCCGCGGCGGCGATGTGGCGGCGGCGGCTGCTGAGGTTCGCCGACCAGAAGCTCGTCGTCTACGCCGGCGGCATGCAGGAGGAGCGCGGCATCGCCCACATGTTCGACGCCGCCCTTCAGATGCCCGACGTGGTGTTCGTGATGTGCGGCGGGCACGAGCAGAACCTGAAGCAGTGGCGCGCCCGGATGCGGGACGACGGCCTCTCGAACGTCAAGATCCTCGGTTACATCCCGCACGACGTCGTCTGCGAACTGCAGCAGGCGGCCGACGCCGTCGTCCTGACGCGCAGCAGCGGGCTTCGCACTGCGATCACGTCCCCGCTCAAGTTCTACGAGTACCTCTCGTCCGGGGCTCCGATCGTCGCCGCGAAGGTCGAGTCCATCACGGATCGGGACGCCGACAAGCTGACCGTCCACTGGTACGATCAGGAAAATCCGGAGACGTTCTCGTCCACCTTGCGGGCTGCGCTCGACGCAGGCTCCCGCTCGAAAGGTCCGATCGAGGCCAATGTCGACTATGCGAGTCGGTTCACATGGCTCCAGCGGCAGAAGCGGCTGTTCGAGTTCATGGGCGAGATCCCGGTGTCGGTCACGATATGACGTTCTCCGCGCGACGCGGCCGTGGCGGGGCCTGCGGCGCGGAGGCGACCTTAGGTCGCTGTCCTCGCTGAGGCCGCGCCTAGCAGAGTCCCGAGAACTCGCGTTTGATCGCAACGGCTGGCGACGATCCATGATCGGGCGCGGCCGCCCCACCGACGGCTGCTGCGGCGCGTGATCCCCTCGCCCGCCGCAGTCTCAAGCGTCTCGTCGCCCGATGGGCGTCAGAACTACCGCCATTAAGGATTGGTCATGCGCGTCGCCGTGGTTGGTGCTGGATATGTCGGCCTCGTTTCGGGGGCCTGCTTCGCTGATTTCGGACATGACGTCTGCTGCATCGATCTCGACCAGTCGAAGATCGACGCCCTGATGGCCGGCCGGATCCCGATCTTCGAGCCGGGCCTTCAGGAGATCGTCGCCAACAACGTCCGCCTCGGGCGGCTGACCTTCGCCACCGAGATCGCGCCGGCCGTGCGCGCGGCCGACGCCGTGTTCATCGCCGTGGGCACGCCCTCGCGCCGCGGCGACGGCTTCGCCGACCTCACTTATGTGCGCGACGCGGCGCGCGATATCGCCGGGGCGATCGAGGGCTATACGGTGGTCGTGACCAAGTCGACGGTCCCGGTCGGCACCGGCGACGAGGTCGAGCGGATCATCCGCGACCTTCGGCCCGACGCGGAGTTTTCGGTCGTGTCGAACCCGGAGTTCCTGCGCGAGGGCGCCGCGATCTCCGACTTCAAGCGGCCCGACCGCATCATCGTCGGCCGCGAGGACGAGCGAGCCGAGGCGGTCATGCGCGAGATCTACCGCCCGCTCTACCTCAACCAGGCCCCGCTGCTGTTCACCTCGCGCCGCACGGCAGAGCTGACCAAATACGCGGCCAACGCGTTCCTGGCGGTCAAGATCACCTTCATCAACGAGATCGCGGACCTGTGCGAGCAGGTCGGCGCGAACGTGCAGGAGATCGCCCGCGGCATCGGCCTGGACAACCGCATCGGCTCGAAGTTCCTGCACGCCGGTCCGGGCTATGGCGGGTCGTGCTTCCCCAAGGACACGCTCGCGCTCACCAAGACCGCGCAGGACAACGGCATCTCCCTGCGCATCGTCGAGGCCGCATCGCAGGTCAATGAGCAGCGCAAGCGCACCATCGCCCGCAAGGTCATCAAGGCCTGCGGCGGGTCGGTTCGCGGCATGACGATCGCGCTGCTCGGCCTCACCTTCAAGCCGAACACCGACGACATGCGCGACGCGCCGTCGCTCTCCATCATCGCCGCGCTTCAGGACGCCGGCGCGAAGGTGCGCGCCTACGATCCGGAAGGAACCGATCAGGCCCGTCCCCTCGTCGACGACGTCCACTTCGCGCAGGACCCTTACGACTGCGCGGAGGGCGCGGACGCGCTCGTGATCGTGACCGAGTGGGACGCCTTCCGCGCGCTCGATCTCGAGCGCCTGAAGCAGACCATGCGGACGCCGGTTCTCGTCGACCTCCGCAACATCTACGACGGCGCCGAGGTCGCCCAGCAGGGCTTCGCTTATGAAAGCATCCGGCCCGTCGCTCCGACCGGCGCGTGACCAGATAGGACCGGCGACCGGTCAGCCAGGACCTACCGGCTGACCGGCGCCTCGGGAAGCGCTGGGCGGACCGCGCCGCCGTGGCGCGGTCCGCCCAGCAGAACCGCCCTGCTTCAGATCGTCTGGTTGTAGGCCCCGACTTCGGGATGGGTTCTCAACAGCGCGTCGAGGGCGACGAAGATGTCGCGCATGCGCTGCTCCGAGACCGGGCTCTCGACCACGACGACGAGCTCCGGCTTGTTCGACGAGGCGCGCACCAGGCCCCAGGTGCCGTCCTGCAGCGTGACTCGCACGCCGTTGGTCGTCACCACGTCCCGGATCCCCTCGCCCGCCAGCCGCTCGCCGCCGCTCGCCATCGCCTCGATCGCGGAGGTGACCGCCGCCACGACGCCGTATTTCGCCTCGTCGGCGCAGTGCGGCGACATGGTCGGCGAGCTCCAGGTTTTGGGAAGGGCGCGGCGGAGATCCGACAGCCGCTTGCCCGGATTGCGGTCCAGCATGTCGCAGACCGCGAAGGCCGCGACCAGCCCGTCGTCGTAGCCGAGCCCGATCGGTCGGTTGAAGAAGAAATGGCCGGACTTCTCGAAACCGACCAGCGCGCCGAGTTCGTTGACCCGCCGCTTGATGTAGGAGTGACCGGTCTTCCAGTAATCCGTGCGCGCGCCGTTCGCCACGAGCACGGGATCGGTCATGTAGAGGCCGGTCGACTTCACGTCGACGACGAACTGCGCGTCCGCATGGATCGACGAGAGGTCGCGGGCCAGCATCACCCCGACCTTGTCGGCGAAGATCTCCTCGCCCTCGTCGTCGACGACGCCGCAACGGTCGCCGTCGCCGTCGAAGCCCAGCGCGACGTCGGCGCCGTGCTCGAGAACGGCGTCCCGCATGGCGTGAAGCATCTTGAGGTCTTCGGGATTCGGATTGTAGCGCGGGAACGTATGGTCGAGCTCGGCGTCGAGCGGAACCACCTCACAGCCGAGGGCCTCGAGCGCGCGCGGCGCGAAGGCGCCGGCGGTCCCGTTTCCGCACGCCGCGACCACCTTGATGCGGCGCGACAGCTTCGGACGGTCGAGCAGCGAGGCGAGATAGCGCTCGGGGAAATTCGCGACGAACTCGTAAGCGCCGCCGCCGCGAAGATCGAAGGCGCCCGCCAGGGTGATCTCCTTCAGTCGCGACATCTCCTTCGGGCCGAACGTCATAGGCCGTTCGCATCCCATCTTTACGCCGGTCCAGCCGTTTTCGTTGTGCGACGCGGTGACCATCGCGACGCACGCGCAGTCGAGCTCGAACTGGGCGAAATAGGCCATCGGCGAGACCGCGAGGCCGATGTCGCGCACGCGCACGCCCGCCGCCATCAGACCCTGGACGAGCGCGATCTTGATCGAGGCCGAATAGGAGCGGAAATCATGACCCGTCACGAGATCCGGCGCGACGCCGAGCTCGTGGATCAGCGTCCCGAGCCCCATGCCGAGCGCCTGCGCGCCCATCAGGTTGAGCTCTTCTCCGAAGAGCCAGCGGGCGTCGTATTCTCGAAACCCCGCCGGCTTCACCAGCGGCGTCGTCTCATAGGCGTAGGTGTTTGAGACGAGGCGCGGCAGAGGACTTGGGAAGGTCATGGATGAGTCCGAAGGATGCGCCAGCAGCGCAGACTGAAAAGCGTCACTCAATCACCACTAAAACTCGACCACGTCAATGATTTTATAAAATCTAATGCCCTTTTAATTTATAAACCTAGCGCATACCGGCAAATCGCCAGAGCTGAGGCGATCATGTAAGCTGATTAATACTCGTTAACAGGCCAAGAACCGACTTTACAGCAAGGTTTCATTCCAACCGTCGCGACAGGTCGCAACGGACCCGGTGCGAGACGAAGACATGGTCCAACCGAGCAAGATGATCTTGTGCAGTGCAGAATCTGTCGCCGCCAATCAAATTCAACAAAATTTATCGATAAAAGTTCTCTACAGAATGTTGCGATCGCGTGACATCCGCCCGTAAGCTACCGACGTAATAGATCAAAGCTACTGTCGCAGACTTCTTCAACCTTCAATTCGAAACTGCACGAAGGGTAGCATGATGGGTATGCTAACACTCTTTCGAATCGTGGAAATCTTTGGTGGTATCGTGCGATAACGGAATTCACGTTTAGATTCCGGCTTTCGTTCGCAACCTAATGCGGATGACGACGAGGCGTGGCGTCACGCTTCGCTTTACGAAGAGCGTCGACCCGAAGCGCTCCCGAACGATGAAAGACATGCGCGATGGACCAGGGGCCGGAAAAGTCGGTTTTGCTGTTTGGAGCCTACAAGAACGGCAACATCGGCGATCAATTTCAGGCGTCCTCGGTCGCGTCCCACATTCGTGCGGTCCGGTCCGATCTCGGCGTCGACGCGACGTCGAACAGCCGGGCGGAGCGCGACTACGAGTTTGAGTTCGGCCAGAGGATCGAGCCGGCTTCGGCGATCGGGCGATCCCGAAGTCGTCAATCGCTATTCGGCTCTCGTGATCGGCGGAGGCGGCCTCCTGGCGTCCGTCCACCGTCCGATGGACAGCCAGAGCTGGGTCGAGAGCGTCAAGATCCCGATCATCCTGCTGAGCCTCGGCGTCTCCGAAGACGCGCTGGAAAAATGCCGCCCGCTGGTGGAGCGGGCCGAAGTGGTCTCCGGACGCGACGATTTTTCGTGCGAGATGATCTCGCGCATCCGCAGCGACGTCCGATACCTGAACGATCCGATCCTCACCGATCCGCGCCTGGACGCCGCGCCGGCGCCGACGCGGCCGGGCCGGCTGACCGTCATTCCGCGCAAGCAGACCGACCGCTACCGTCAGGTCTACACGCTCTTGGAGGCGGAGCTGGCGCCCGACGACCTCGTGGTCAGCATGTTCCCGGCGACCGACGAAGCGTCAGGCGTCTTCGACACCTTCCCCGCCTCGCCGACAGCCAGGCTGACGACGATGTCTGAGCTGTGCGAGCAGATCGACGGGTCTGGCGTCGTCGTCAGCTCCCGCTATCACGGGTGCATCATCGCGCTGAAACGCGGGCGCCGTGCATCGGCACGGTGAACTCCACGTCCGATCGGGCGTCCAAGATCGGCGAGTTGTTCAAGCAGATCGGGCACGAGCATTTGCTCGTGAGCTTCACCCAGACGCCCAGGAATCGGGCCGCGATCATGGAGGCGGCGGCGGAGTTCGACGCCGCGGCGGTCGGCGCGCGTATCGCGGAGATGCGCGACAGCTTCAGGACGTCGCTCAAGGAGATCCTGGACTCGGTCGTCTGAGGAGAGGATCGGTCCCGACGGACATAAGAAAACCCCGGCCGCGCGAGGCGGCCGGGGTTCTTTTTTTGCATGGCTGAAGAGCTCGCCCGGCCTCAGCGGCCGATCTTCTTGCCCTTGGAGTTCTTGACCGCGATCACCGCCGGACGGGCGTAAGGCTTGTCGTCGGGCCAGCGGCTGATCGTGTTCGGGAAGCCGCCGCCCTCGCCCGGATGCTGGATCGCGGCGAAGAGCGTCTTGAAGTCGTCCGAGAATTCCGGACCGCAGACCTCGCAGCCCTTCGGGCCGGAGAGGAACTGGCGCAGATAGCCGCGGTCCGGACCCTGGGTCGGGACGACGTGGAGCGCGTCGTTCGGATTGCCGATGTCGGCGTTCGAAGGCTGGCCGTCCGTCGCGATCCAGAGATTGCCCTCGCCGTCGAAGGCGATGTTGTCGGGCGAGCCGACCTTGCCAAGCGCGGCCGGATCAGCGTAGCCGGCGAAGAACGTCGCCTTGGAGTCGAGGCCCGGCTTCAGCTGCTTCTGCTTGGTCTTGAGGTCGATCTCGGGATTGCCGCAGAGCAGGAAGATGCGCCACTCGAAGGGTAGAGGCGTGGTCGCCCTCGGCCTCGTCGACCTCGATGATGTGGCCGCTCGGGTTGGGAACGCGCGGGTTGGCCTTGACCTCGCCGGCGTCCTCGCGAAGCGTGGTGCGGGCCGAGTTGTTGGTCATGGTCAGGTAGACGCGGCCCGTGACCGGGTTCGGCTGGCAGTCTTCCGGACGGTCCATCGCGGTCGCGCCGACGGCGTCGGCCGCAAGGCGCGTCTTCACCAGGATCTCGCCGTCGTTCTTGAACTGGCCGGCGAGCACCGGGTTGTTCATGGACAGCTCGAGCCATTCGCCCGTGCCGTCGTCATGGAACTTGGCGACGTAGAGGACGCCCTCGTCGAGCAGATCGAAGTTCGCCTTGCGGTTCGTCTCGTCGAATTTGCCCTTCGAGACGAACTTGTAGACGTAGTCGAACTGCTGGTCGTCGCCGGTGTAGACGACGACGCGGCCGTCCTTGGCGAGGATGCAGGTCGCGGCTTCATGCTTGGCGCGGCCGAGCGAGGTGCGCTTCTTCGGAACGAAGGTCGGGTCGTAGGGGTCGATCTCGACCACCCAGCCGAAGCGGTTGGCTTCGTTGGGCTCCTTCACGGTGTCGAAGCGGTCGTAGAACTTCTCCCACTGGCGGCCCGTCGCGCCGGTCGAGACGCCGTAGCGGGCGTGGAGAGCCTTGAGCTCCTCGTTTTCGACGAGGGCGGCGTTGGCGAAGTACTGGTTGAAGTTCTCTTCGCAGGTGAGCCCACGTGCCCCAGGGGGTCTTGCCGCCCGAGCAGTTGTTCAGCATGCCGTAGACGGTCTTGCCCTTGGGGTCGGCGCTAGTGCGCATCAGCTTGTGGCCGGCCGCCGGCCCCGTGATCTTCATCTCGGTCTCGGCGGTGATGCGGCGGTTGTACTTCTCGCTCTTCACGACCGACCAGCGGCCGCCCGACTTCTTGATCTCGATCACCGAGCCGCCATGCGCGGCCATCTCGACGTCGGCCTGGAATTTCTTCACGCCCGGCGCGTAGTCGCGGAACATGTCCGTGCCGGTGGTGTATTCGTGGTTGACCGCGAGCAGCCCGCTCTTGTCGTCCTCGAGCGGGAAGTAGCCGACGAAGTCGCAGTTGAAGCCGAACTGCTGCGCCTGGAACTCGGCCGACTGCTTTCCGGCGGCGAACTCCGGCCCGCCTTCGAACAGCGGGTCGCCCCAGCTGATCAGCACCTGGCTCTCATAGCCTTCCGGCACGACGATCGCGTCGGCCTGGGTCGGCTGGATGGGGGTGAAGGAGAGCTTGTCGGCCTTCTTGCCGGCCGCGGCCTCGATCGCGTCTTCGGCGGTCTCGGCCGCCTGCGCCTCGTTCGAGAGGCCCGGCAGCTTGGCGGTCATCAGCACCGGCACGGTGGCGGCGGCGCCGAGCAGGAAGGATCGGCGCTCGATGTTGCGCGCGATGATTTCGCCGAAGTGCTCGTTCTTCGGACGCTCGCCGGCGGCGGCGTGCAGGCCCGGACGGTCGATGCCGGTCGCCTCTTCGTCGAGGATCGGCTCCTCAGCGCGCGGCGCGTTGTGGTCGGTCATTTAGGCAGTCCCCGATGACTTTGGAATTGGAACGGCTCCAATTGCATCGGGGGCCATGTCAGTCGGACGACAACCTGATCACGCTTTCGTAATCGGCGCTCGCGGCGACCCGTCCTCTTGCAGCGCAGCGCGGTCGGCTGCACAAGAACGCCGCCATGATCCACGTGAACGACCTCACCGCCCGCATCGCCGGCCGGACCCTCATCGACGGCGCGACCGTCGCCGTGCCGGAAGGCGCGCGCGTCGGCATCGTGGGCCGGAACGGCACCGGCAAGACGACGCTGTTCAAGCTGATCGCCGGCGACATGCAGCCCGACGACGGCGCGATCACCTATCCGAAATCCGCGCGCCTCGGCCGCGTGGCGCAGGAGGCGCCTTCCGGACCCGAAGCACTCATCGACGTGGTGCTGGCCGCCGACAAGGAGCGCGCGGCGCTGCTCGCCGAGCAGGACACCGCGACCGACCCGCACCGCATCTCCGACATCGTCACCCGCCTCATCGACATCGACGCCTATGAGGCGCCCTCGCGCGCGGCCAAGATCCTGTCCGGCCTCGGCTTCGACGAGGCGGCGCAGCAGCGGCCCTGCTCGGACTTCTCCGGCGGCTGGCGGATGCGCGTCGCGCTCGCCGCGGTTCTGTTCTCCGAGCCCGATCTTCTCCTGCTCGACGAGCCCACCAACCATCTCGACCTCGAAGGCACGCTCTGGCTGCAGGATTATCTCGCCAAATATCCGCGCACCGTCCTCGTCATCAGCCATGACCGCGACCTGCTGAAAGCCTCGGTCGACCACATCCTGCATTTCGAGAACGGCAAGCTGAACCTCTGGAAGGGCGACTACGACCGCTTCGACGCCGCCCGCCGCGAGAAGCTGCTGCTCGACCAGAAGGCCGCCAAGGCCCAGTCGGAAGAGCGGGCGCGGCTCGAGGCCTTCATCGCACGCTTCAAGGCCAAGGCCTCCAAGGCCACGCAGGCCCAGTCGCGCGTCAAGCGCCTCGCCAAGATGCAGCCGATCAACGCGATCGTGGAGCGCTCGGTGGTGCCGTTCCGCATCCCCGAGCCCGAGAAGGAGCTCGCCCCGCCGCTGCTCGCGCTCGACGGCGTCTCGGCCGGCTATGGCGATCTGACGATCCTCAAGAAGCTTGATCTCCGCATCGACCCGGACGACCGCATCGCGTTGCTCGGCTCGAACGGCAACGGCAAGTCAACCTTCGCCAAGCTGCTCGCCGATCGACTGAAGCCGCAGGGCGGGCGGCTGTCGAAGTCCGAGCGGATGCAGGTCGGCTTCTTCGCCCAGCATCAGGTCGAGGACCTCAATCTCGACGGCTCGGCCTACGACCACATCCGCCAGCGGATGCCGGGCGCGAGCGACGCGCAGGTTCGGTCCAAGGTGGCGCAGATCGGGTTCTCGGGCCTCAAGGCCGACACCAAGGTCGAGAAGATGTCGGGCGGCGAGAAGGCGCGGCTCGCCTTCGGACTGGCGGTGTTCCACGGCCCGCACCTGCTGATCCTCGACGAGCCCACGAACCATCTCGACATCGACAGCCGCGAGAGCCTCGCGCAGGCGCTGAACGAGTTTTCGGGCGCGGTCATCCTGATCAGCCATGACCGCCACCTGCTCGACGCCACCGCCGACCGGCTGTGGCTCGTGGCCGACGGCGGCGTGCGCGCCTTCGAGGGCGATCTCGACGACTATCGCAAATACATCCTCTCCGCCGACGGCTCCGGCCGCGCCTCGAAGAACGCCGGCGGCGGCACGGGCAAGTCGTCCGAGCCGGCGCGAAGCGGGTCGACGTCGGTGCGCTCAAGAAGAAGATCGCCTCGCTCGAGGAGCTGATGGGCCAGTGCCAGGCCGAGATCGCCAAGATCGACGGCGAGCTCGAGGCGGCCGGCGGCTTCCCGAACGAGCCCAAAAAGGCCGCGACCCTCGGCAGGCGGCGCGACGAGTTCACCAAGGCGCTCGCCGAGGCCGAGGAGACCTGGCTCGGCGCGAGCGCCGAGCTTGAGGAGGCCGCCGCCGCGTGACGACGCGGCCGCTCTTCTGGAAGCGGCTTTCCGAGCCGCGGCCGGGGCTCGGCCTTCTCGTCTTCGCGTTCTCCCTGTCGGTCGCCGGCCTCTTCGCGATTCTTGACGGCGGCTTCGGCGATCGCAGCTGGGCGCTGGTCGCGGGCGTCGCCTTCGGGGTCGCGCTCCAGCGCGGAGAATTGTCGCTGGTGCGCGCCTGGCGCGACCTCCTCCAGCTGAAGGACGCCGGCCAGCTCCTCGGCTTTCTCGCCGCGCTCGCCATGGCCGCCACGCTGACGCTCGGGACGCTCGGCGCGCTGGGGCTCGAGGCGCCCGAACACGCCCGGATCGGACCCGTTCACTGGCTGCTGCCGGTCGCGGGCTTCCTTTTCGGCGTCGCGTCGGTGATCGCGCGCGGCGGCGTGATGGTGCACATGCGCCGCCTCGCCGAAGGCTCGCTGATCGCCCTCCCCGCCATGCTCGCGACCTTCGCGGGCTTCACCGCCGGCGTCGCGCTGTGGCCGTGGACCTGGGATCTCGCGGTCTCGGGCGCGCCGGGGTTCTGGCTGCCTGAAGTCACCGGATATTTCGGCGCCCTCGCCTTCCAGATCGCCGCGATCGTCCTGATGGCCGCCGCGCTGTGGCGGTTTCGGCCGAAGGGCGAAACCGCCGGTTCCTTTCGCGATCGCCTCCTCGTCTCGCCATGGCCTGCATGGGCCGCGGGGGCGCTGCTCGGCGCGCTGGTCGCGGTCAGCTATGCGGCCGGCGAGCCGCTCGGCCTGATCGCCGAATGCGCGACGCTCGCGCGCGTCCTCGCCACCGCGATCGGCCTCGCGCCCGCCGAGCTTCCCGGCCTCAGCGAGGGCGTCGGCGGGATCGCGGTTCCGCTCGAGGCCTTCGGACTCAACCAGCATGTGGTGATCCTCGCCGGCTTCATCGCCGGGGCGTTCGCCGCCGCGCTGTCCTCGGGGCGCTTCGCGATCGCCGGCTTCACGCTTCGCGAGGGCGCCGCGATGCTCGTCGGCGGCTTCCTGCTCGGGCTCTCGGCCATGACGGCGCTCGGCGCGATCACCGGCGAGGCGATCGCGGGCGTCGCTATCGGCGCGGCCTCCGGCTGGATCTTTCTCGCCACGGCGTCGCTCGGAATCGTCGTCGGGCTGACGTTCGAACCACGGATCGAAATGACCGCGCCCTGAGCACCAGACACGCCCGGAGAGCCGACAATGGCGAAGAACTGGAAGCCACTCGACGAGGCGCGCAGGAAAGCGTGGCCGCACGGCCGGATGGGCGGCGGCCTACTCGCGCTGACGATCGTCGCCGGATGGATCGCCATCCCGTTCGTGCTCGGCGTTCTCGCGCTTCTCGCCTGGGTCGGCGTCAGCGGGCTCGAACCGCTCGCCGACGCGCTCTTCTCGCCGTCGGAGTCGATGAGGATCGCGTCGCTGATCTTCCTGATCCCGAGCCTCACCTTCTCGATCCTGTGCGTGGTTTTCTTCGTGATGACGCTCGCCCGCGCCCGCGCGACGCCGGCCGTGACGGTGGCGGGCTTCGGGATCCAGTTTCTGGTCGGGCTCGTGTCCCCAATCGCAGGTCAGGCGGCGATGTTCGCGAAGAACGGGATGGATCTTTCCGGGCTCTGGGTGCTGATTCCGTCCTACGCGCCCGGATGGTTCATCGCGCTGTTCATGACCTTCGGCCTGTGGAGCTATCTTCTCGGCGGCGTGCGGCCGAACGCCTATTATCGCAACCGCGTCGCGGTCCCGTCCGCGCCGCCAGCCGCTCAGGCCGCAGAGGCGGCCTGACGACACGCTGAGGATCCGAGGTCATGCGCGCAGCCTTCGCCGCCTCCACCCTCATCTTCGCCGCCGCCGTCGTCCCGGCGATCGCCTGGGACGACCCGCCGCCGGCCGCGATCCCGACGCTGCCTGCGGCCGCGTCGTCGGTCGAGGGCTTCGCGCCGCAGGGCTGGACGGTCGAGGCCAAGGCGGCAGGCGACCTCGACGGCGACGGCAAGCCGGACGCCGCCTTCGTGCTGCACGGCGCGGACCCGAAGCTCGTCATCGACAACAAGGACGGGATCGGCGGCGACGAGATCGACACCAATCCGCGCATCCTCGGCGTCGCGCTCGCGACCGACGGCGGCTACCGCCTCGCCGTCCAGAACGCGACGCTCATACCCAGGCGAGACCAGCCCAACATCGACGACGCCTTTTCGGCCGACGGCGGCCTCTCGATCGCGCGCGGGGCGGTGAAGGTCGCGATCTCCCTGTTCGCCAACGCCGGCGGCTGGGGCATGTCGAACATCTCCTACACGTTCCGCCTGAAGGGCGGGACGCTCGAACTGGTCGGCTACGACCGCGACGACACCCAGCGGAACTCGGGCGAGGTCGAGGTCGTCAGCATCAACTATCTGTCGGGCAAGATGAGCGACGCCAAGGGGCGCATCGACCAGGACGCGAAGGACTACAAGACAGTCTGGCGGCGCGCGCCGGCCAAGATCGGCCCCGCCATCGAGGCGATCGGCGACGGCGTCGAGTTCGACCCGACGAAGTGACGCCCGCCGCCTATTTCGACGCCGCCTCGTAGAGCGCCTTCACGTCGCGCATGAGCGCGGCGCGGGAGGCGTCGCGGGTGTAGAACATGTGGCCGCCCGGATAGACCTTCAGCGCCGCGCGGGTCGGGTCGCCGAAGGCGGGCAGCTGATCGAGCGCCATCTTCGATTCCATGTAGGGCGTCACGAGATCCGTCGCGCCGTGCGTCACCAGCACGCGCAGCTTCGGGTCGGAGGCGAGCGCCTCGCGCAGCGCCGTCATGGACTCGGGCGCGTCGACGCCCGACCCCCATTTCCAGGAGCGGTTGACGTCGGCGGCGATCAGCTCGTAGCGGCGATCCACCCGGTAGCCCATCTCGCGGAAATAGAAGTCGACCGCCGCGCGGGTCAGCGGCGCCCGGGCGCCGTCGAGGATCGGGTCGTCGAACGAGCCGCGCTGCGAGAACGGATCGGGGTCGAAGGCCGTGACATTGGCGTCGTAGAGCGAGCCCTGAAGGTCTCCGCCCCTGTGGAGCTCGCGCGCGAAGCTGCGCATCGAGAGCCGCCCGCCCTGCCTGCGCACCTGCTCGCGGTCGATCCCGGTGAGGTCGGAGACCCGCGCGACCAGCCGCTCTACCGCCTCCTTGTCGCGCGGGCCCTTCATCAGGTCCGCCATGAACGCGCCTGTCGCATAGGCCTCGACGTCGGCGAGACGCTCGCGCGAAATCTCCCGGTCGCCGTCCCGCTCGCGCTTGGCGGCCGCGTACGAGGGCAGCACGTTGACGTAAGGCAGCGGCGAGGTCGGCTCGCCCTGCCGGATCCGGAAATCGAGCACCGGCGAGATGGCGACGAGGCCGCGCACGCCGACGCCGTCGCGGCCCTGGAGTTCGCGGGCGATGCGGGGAATGCGGAAACCGCCATAGCTTTCGCCTGCGAGGAACACGGGCGACATTAGCCGGTTCTTGGCTGCGAGGTGTTTGGCGACGATCCGCGACAGCGTCTCGGCGTCCCCGTCGACCGACCAGAACCGCTCGCTCGAGCCGCCGCCGGCGGTTCGGCTGTAGCCCGTCCCGACCGGATCGACGAAGACGAGGTCTGTGAAAGCGAGCCAGGTCTCGGCGTTGTCGATCAGCGCCGGCGGGTCGGAGGGCGTGTTCCCGGCGTTGCCGAAGGGCAGCCGCTTCGGGCCGAGCCCGCCGAAATTGAGCCAGGCCGAAGAGGCGCCGGGGCCGCCGTTGAACGCGTAGGTGATGGGCCGCGTCGCGGCGTCGGTGCGATCGAGCGTGTAGGTCGTCACCACGATCTCGGCGACCTTCTCGCCCTTGGGATCGTGCAGCGGCACCTGCTCGACGCCGACTCTGTAAGCGAGCGTGTCGTCGGCCGTCGCGACGGTGGCCTTGGCGGAAACGTCCGCCGGCAGCGCGGCCGGATTGCCGCCCTTCGGCGGCGCGCCCTCCTGCGCGATCGCAGACGAGGCCAGCACGGCGAGGACGAGGGCGGAACGACAGGCGGCGCGGTACGACATGCGCGCGTAACTAGGCGGCGGCCGCGCGGCTGCGAGGGCGCCCACACGCAGATGGGAACGCGGCTTCAGGCCGCTCGGGCGGTCGCCGCCTGCGCCTCGGCGAGCGCCGCCTTCAGCGCGGGAAGGTCTGCGGCCCCGCGCTGGCCGGGGCCTCGCGCCTCATATTCGGCGAGGCCGCGCGCCACCATGTCGAGGAAGGCGTCGCGGCGCATGCGCGTCACGGGATGCGCCAGCGCGAAATCGTCCGGATCGACCTCGGCGAGCACGACGGCGTCGGGCCGGTCGCGCTCCCCGCGCGGCGTTCCCCAGGAGATCGTCCAGCCGGGCTCGCCGCCGAGGCCCGACGTCGTGGTCGCGGGGTCGAGCATGTCGCGGAGGTCGCGCAGCCGGTGGCTCATCAGAACCGCGTTGAAGGCGAGCTTCATCGCGGCGTCCTGATCGGCCTGCGGCGCGAAGCCGCCGAAGACGGCCGCGTGGTAGCTGGCGTCGAGCGTCATGGCCATGGTTATGGGGCGCCGCTCCGCCTTATGGAACCGGATGGACGTTGCCGACATAGGCCGCGCCGGTCGTCGGGTCGGTGTTGATGTGGACGTTGAAGTTCACGCCGTCCTGCGTGACGGGGAACGGCCCCTGCTCGCCGTCGAGATGTCTCGCCCAGCCCTGCTCGCCCGCGCCCTGCGCCATGTCGAGCATCGTCTGGTCGTCATAGACCTTGGGGTCGTAGGTGGTCTTCGATCGCGTGATCGTCTCGCCGGGGTTGTTCGGATCCGGCACCTTCCATTCGACCTCGTTGACGCCCTTCGTCCCGGTCGGGCGAACGGTGGGCTGGAAGTTCTTCGCCGTGACCTCGGCGATCGCGACGTCCTGGTTGTGGGTTCCGTTGAGCCGCGTGCCCTTGAAGCCGTCCGGTCCCCTCAGATGCTGCGGCAGGTCGCTGCGATAGGAGATGCCGTTGAGATCCGGTCCGTTCGGTCCGCCGCCAGGCGCCCCCGGGCCGTTCGGCCCGCCCGGCCCTCCGCCTCCGCCCGCCGGCGGCGGCGCGGCCCTGCCGCCGTCGACCGCCCGCTCGGTCGTTCTCGTGGCGTCCGCGACGTGATCGACGGTCCTCGCGCCGTCGGAGACATGATCGGCGACCTCGACCCCGCGCTTCACCCATTTGGCGCCGGTCGCGAGGTTTCCGGCGAACGGGATGGCGGCGGCGCCCGATAGCGCGGCGTTGGCGAAGTCGCCCTCGGCCGCATACCAGCCGGCGTTTGCGAGGTCGGCCGCCTCGCCGACCACCGGAACCATGCCGGCCACGTCGAGGACCGTATGCCCGATGTCGGAGATCGAGGCCCTTCGCGCCGTGTCGACGGCGCTCTCGAACGCCCGCGCGCCGCCTTCGGCGACGTCGCCGATGCCGGACGCGACGTTCTTCACCGCATCGATCGGATTGAAGTTGAAGCCCATCTGGCTCGTCCCCCGTCCTTCGCGCCTCAGCCGAGCCCGTCGGCAATCGATGATGATCAAATGACAACAATGGGCGACCGCGGTCAACGCTTGCGCGCGCTCGCGACGGGATCACAATGGCCGAGGCCGAAGGCCGACACGGGAGGGCGCATCCGATGACGCGGTTCCAGGCTCTGTTTGCGCTCGGCCTCGCGCTGGCGAGCGCTCCCGCCGCCGCCGATCCTCGGTACGGGTCGATGGAGGGCGCGGCCCTCGGCGTCGGCGCGAGCCTCAACGGCGCGATCCCGTTCCCCGCCGACAACGCCTGGAATCGCGACGTCTCCGGAGACCCCGTCGATCCGAACTCCGACCGCATCATCGCCTCGATCGGCCTTGATCGCGGGCTCCATCCCGATTTCGGCCGCGGAACCTACGCCGGCGCGATCATCGGCATTCCTTATGTGGTCGTCTCGGGCGACCGGCCGAAGGTCAGGATCAAATACAAGGCCTACGGCGACGAGAGCGACAAAGGCCCCTTCCCCATTCCGCCCAAAGCGCGGATCGAGGGTTGGAAACCGAACGGCAAGCCGTTCGGCGGCGACCGCCATGTGATCGTGATCGACCGCGACAACGACCGGCTCTACGAGCTCTACCGCGCGTTCAAGCGCGACGACGGCGGCTGGAACGCCGACTCCGGCGCCGTCTTCCACCTCGACTCCAACGACGTCCGGCCAACCGCCAAGCCCGGATGGACCAGCGCCGACGCCGCGGGACTGCCGATCTTTCCCGGCCTCGTGCGCTACGACGAGGCCCCGGCCGGCGCGATCCGTCACGCGTTGCGCTTCACCGTCTCACGCTCGCGCCGCGCCTATGCGCCGCCCGCCACCCACTGGGCGTCGTCCGACACGGACCCGGACCTCGCCCCATGGGCATGCGGGTGCGGCTGAAGGCGTCCTACGCCGTCCCAGACGGCTTCAGCCGGGAGACGAAAGCGATCCTGAAGGCGCTCAGGACCTACGGGATGTTCGTCGCCGACAACGGCAGCGACTGGTTCCTGTCCGGCTCGCCCGACGATCGCTGGAAGAGCGGACGGCTTCTGGACGAGCTTCGTCAGGTCGCCGGACGCAACTTCGAGGTGGTGCGGATGGACGGGCTGGTGACGCCATAACAGGCGCGCCGCTCAGGCCTCGCGCTTCCAGCGGCCGTCGTCGGTCTGCTTCCAGTAGGTGACGGCGTGACCCTGCGCCTTCAGGGTCTTCCACTGCGCGCGGGCGGCGTCGAGCGCCTCGCCGTCATGGCCGTCGAACATCACGAGCGCGCGCTCGTAGCCCGACAGGTCCGGCGGCGCGGCGCCGTCGACCAGCACGCGCACCGCAGCCTTGTTGGGGTTCTGGTCCGTGACGGTCAGCCAGATCGGCTCGTCAGCGCCGTCCGGGCCGGCGCCGTGCGGCAGGAAGCTTTCGTCCGAGACCGTCCAGAGCGCGTCGTCGAGCGCCGAAACACGTTCTGGCGCAGAGGCCTGCACCACGACGTTCCAGTTCCGCTCGAGGCACTTTTCGAGCAGGGACGGCAGCGCCTTGTCGAGCGGCTGCCGGGTGAGGTGATAGAACAGGACTTCGGTCATCGTGGACCGACCATGCGCCATCGGCGCGTCCGCGTCAGCAACAGTTGAGCCGCCGCGCTTGTGATATTTTGTGATAAAATCACAAGCGCGATGTCAGGAGGATCTCGATGGCCACGATGACGCTCTCGATGCCCGACGCGATGAAGGAATGGATCGAGGCCGAGACGGCCAAAGGCGACTACGCCAGCACCAGCGACTTCATGCGCGACCTCGTCCGCCGCGAGCGCGAGCGGCGGGAGCCGCGCATGACGCTGGAGGAGCTGCAGCAGAGACTCGCCGAGGCGAGCGCTTCGGGGCCGGGCGATCGGACCATCGAGGAGATCATCGCGGAAGGCGACCGCATTCTGAAGCAGCGCGGAACCTACCGTGACTGATTGGACTCTGGCCCCGCAAGCCGAGCGTGATCTTCGGGATCTTTACGTTTACGGGGCCGAGGCCTTCGGCCGAACCGCCGCGCTGACCTATGTGGATCAGCTCTTGGCGTGTTGCGCGACGCTCGCGGAACAACCACGGATGGGTCGCGCCGCCGACGCAGCCCGCCGCGGCGCGCGCCGGTTCGAGCATGGCCGTCACGTGATCTATTATGAGGAGCGCCCGCCCGGTGTTCTCATCCTGGCCATCATCCACGAACGCAGCATCCGCGGAACCGGTCCCTGAACGTCCCGGACCGGCGACGCACGGCCGCCGGTCCGGAACAGCGCTTCACTTCTCGTAGGCGTCCGCAACCATACGGTCGAGCAGGCGCACGCCCCAGCCCGAGCCCCAGCTGCGGTTGATGTCGCTCGCGGGCGACCCCATGCCGGTGCCGGCGATGTCGAGATGGGCCCAGGGCGTCCCGTTGGTGTGGCGCTTCAGGAACTGCGCCGCGGTGATCGATCCGCCGTGGCGCCCGCCGGTCTGCTTCATGTCGGCGAACTTCGAGTCGATCAGCTTGTCGTATTCCGGGCCGAGCGGCATGCGCCACACCGGCTCGCCCACCGCCTTGCCGGCCTTGAAGATGTTTTCGGCGAGCTCGTCGTCGCTCGAGAACAGGCCGGCGTTGTCGACGCCGAGCGCGACCAGGATCGCGCCGGTGAGCGTCGCGAGATCGACCATGAACTTCGGCTTGTAGATCTCCTGCACGTGCCACAGCACGTCGGCGAGCACGAGGCGGCCTTCGGCGTCGGTGTTGATCACCTCGATGGTCTGGCCCGACAGCGAGGTGAGGATGTCGCCCGGGCGATAGGCCTTTCCGTCCGGCATGTTCTCCACGCAGCCGATCGCGCCGATGACGTTGGCCTTGGCCTTGCGTGAGGCGAGCGCGTGCATGAGGCCGACCACGCAGGCCGCGCCCGCCATGTCGCCCTTCATGTCCTCCATGCTGGCGCCCGGCTTGATCGAGATGCCGCCGGTGTCGAAGATCACGCCCTTGCCGATGAAGGCGATCGGCTGCTCGTCCTTGTCCTTGGCGCCCATCCACTTCATGACGACGACGCGGCTCTCCTGCTGGGAGCCCTGGCCGACGGCGAGCAGCGCGCCGAAGCCCGCTTTCTTGAGGTCCTTCTCGCCCATCACCTCGACCGCGACGCCGAGCTTGGAGAGCTCTCCGGCGCGCATGGCGAATTCGGTCGGCGTCAGGACGTTCGGCGGCTCGTTGACGAGGGTACGGGCGATCTCGACGCCCTCGGCGAGACCCTCCTTCGACTTCCAGGCCTTCTTGGCCGCGCTCTCGTCCGCGACCGCGATCGTGACCTTCGCGAGCTGCCCGGCGTCGTCGTCCTTCTTCTTGGTCTTGTAGGTGTCGAACGAATAGCTGCGGAGCCTCAAGCCCAGAGCGAGGTCTGCGGCGGCGTCCGCGTCCGCCGCCTGACCGCTCGCGGCCTCCAGAAGCACGACGACGTTTTCGGCCGAGGCCGGCAGCTTGCCGCGGATCTGGCCGCCGAGCTTCACCCAGTCGGTCGGCTCCTTGCCGTCGCCGATGCCGACGACGATCAGCCGGTCGACGCCGGGCAGCGCGGGCGCCAGCAGCTCGAACGACGCTCCGGCCTTGGCCTTGAAGCGGTCGCTGGCGGCGGCGCGCAGCAGCGTGTCGTGGACCGGCTCGGTCCAGGCCGCGGTCGCGGAGCCGAAGGCGAGATCGGGTCCGGTCAGCGCCACCACCACCCCGCTCGCGGACGCGGTCAGCTTCTGGAAGGCGATCTTCAGCGGCGCGGGCTGGGCCGCCGCCGGCTCCTGGGACTTCGACATCGGTTGCAAGATCCTCGCAGGTTGCGGCCGGGCGCGGCGTGTTCGCGGCTTGCGGGCCGCGCCGGGAAATGGGCGTGCGGTGTCTCATCTATACGACAGGCCGCTCATCTTCCAGCGCAAGGGCGCGCCCGAAGCCTCGCCGCCGCTTGCAACAGGCGACGGCCGCGTCTCATGTGGCGCAGAGCGCGTCGCCGGTCGGACTGCAACCCGAGTCGAGACGCCGCGACGGGGACGAATCGGGCGGCGGATGACGGCAGGCTGGGCGGCGATCAGGGGAGGCAAGCGCGTTTCAGCAGCGCCGGTCCGCATGGTCACGCCTCGTAAACGCGCCTCTGAGACACTCTTCCCCCGGACCCGCGATCGGGCCCCTGTTGCCGCGATGCGTCGGCGCGCCGGTTTCGCGCCGGCCGCGGCGGAGCGCGATGCGAAGGAAAGGTCTCGAACTGCAAGCTCCGATGCGTTTTTTCAACGTTCGCCGCGTTGCGGCGACGGAAACCCGCCACGCGTTTTTGGCGATGGCGCAGCCGCGGGCTTCGTGCTTTATCTCTGCCCGGTTGCCGCCGATGGTTCGGGGGCGACGGGTGCTCTGCGCGCTCGTGAATGGGCGCCGTCCGTCGCTGCCTTCGGCAGGCTCGTAAGCGTGAGGTTTCGGTGGGATCGGGAAGGCGGTTGACGCTCGGTTTGCGCCCCGTCCGGCTGATCCGGCCGGTCGCGCTCGGCGTCGCCGCGGCGCTGATGGCGACGGCTGCGCCCGTGAGCGCGGCCGAGGTCGGCATTCCCGTCATCGACCAGCTGCTGCCGACCCGCCCGAAGTCCTTCAGCGGGCCGCACGCTCCCAATCCGCTTGCGCCGGGACCTGGCCTCAAGGGCAAGGCGGCCAAGCAGAACGACCCCAACGCCAAGATGCTGATGGAGGCCAAGCAGCTCGTCTACGATTACGACCGTGAGGTCGTGACGGCGGTGGGCGGCGTCGACATCTATTACGACGGCCGCGCGCTGCAGGCCGACAAGGTGATCTACGACCAGAAGGCGAACCGCGTGAAGGCGGTCGGCCGGGTCAAGATGACCGAGCGCACCGGCGACGTCGTCTACGCCGAGTCGATGGACGTCACGGACAACTTCAAGGACGGCTTCGTCGAGCCGCTCCGCCTCGAGACCGTGGACCGCACCCATTTCGCCGCCGCCAAGGGCCGGCGCGAGAACGGCAACGTCATGGTGTTCGACCGCGGCGTCTACACGGCCTGCGAGCCCTGCCGCGAGAACCCGTCCAAGCCGCCGCTGTGGCAGATCAAGTCCAAGCGCATCATCTGGCGCCAGGACGAGAAGACGATCTATTACGAGGACGCCACCTTCGAGCTGTTCGGCCTGCCGATCGCCTGGCTGCCGTTCTTCTCGAGCCCCGACCCGACCGTGAAGCGCCGCACCGGCGTGCTCGCGCCGACCGCGCGCTATTCCGGCGACGTCGGCGTCGCGGTCGAGACGCCCTATTACTGGATCCTGTCGCCGACCTCGGACCTCACCCTCGCGCCGGTCTTCAGCTCGAAGCAGGGCGTGATGCTGAAGGGCGAGTACCGCGAACAGCTGATGGACGGCGCCTATTCGATCCGCGGCGCCGGCATCCACCAGCTGAAGACCAGCGAATTCGCCGACAAGGTGCCGCTGACGAAGCCCGACGGCTCGCCCGCGCCCGACGGCGGCCTCACGGTCGGCCCCGGCGACAAGAAGGACCGCTGGGCGGTCTCGACCAAGGGCGACTTCTGGATCAACGACAAGTGGTCCTGGGGCTGGGACATCAACGCCGTTTCGGACAAGTGGGTCCGCGGCGACTACAACCTCTGGGGCTCGCGCTACGACGCGACCTCGACGGTCTATCTCGCCGGCCAGGGCGACCGCAGCTGGTTCGAGATGCGCGCCTACTCGTTCTACGGCATGACGCGCTACGACCAGCAGGACAAGCTGCCCTGGGTCGGCCCGGTCATCGACTACAACTACGTGTTCGAGGACCCGGTCGCGGGCGGCGAGCTGGCGTTCAACCTGAACGCCACCAGCGTCTATCGCGAGGACGCCGACTTCGCGCGCTACCGCATGCGTCCGCGTCAGGACAACGCGCTCGTGGGCGCGGCCGGCACCTACAGCCGCATCTCCGGCGACATGCATTGGCGCCGCCAGTTCATCGACCCGATCGGCCAGGTCTGGACGCCCTTCGCCTTCATGCGCGGCGACCTGATCTACACCGATCCGAAGACCGACCCGCGCATGGGCCCGTTCCTCGACGCCCGGCAGGACGCGCTGTTCCGCGGCATGGCGGGCGTCGGCCTCGAATACCGCTTCCCGTTCATCGCCGAGAGCGCCAATGGCGCGCATCAGATCGAGCCGGTCGCCCAGATCATCCTGCGGCCGAACGAGGGCCAGATCGGCAAGCTGCCGAACGAAGACGCGCAGAGCCTGATCTACGACGACAGCACGCTGTTCTCGTGGAACAAGTTCTCGGGCTACGACCGCATTGAGGGCGGCAGCCGCGCGAATGTCGGCGCGCGCTACACCTTCACGTCCGACACGGGCGCCACCTTCTCGGCGATCGTCGGCCAGTCCTATCACCTGTGGGGCCGCAACTCGTACGACGCCATCGACGCGACACGGACCGGCCTCGACTCGGGCCTCGACACCGACCGCTCGGACTACGTCGCGGGCGCGACCTTCGCGCCCAACCAGCACCTCTCGTTCGGCAGCCACTTCCGCTTCGACGAGGACAATTTCAAGCTGCGCTCGGCCGAGATCGCCGCCCGCGCCAACTTCGACCGGTTCCAGGCCAACGTGATCTACGGCCGCTACGATCAGCAGCCGCTGCAGGGCTATGATTCGATCCGCGAGGGCGTGCTGACCGGCGGGCGCGTGTATGTGACGCCGGACGTCTATGTCGAAGGCGGCGCGCGCTACAATTTCGACTTCAAGGTGTTCGACCGCACCGAGGTCGGCTTCGGCATCGACGACATCATGCAGTGCCTCGCGCTCGGCTTCACCTACATCCGCGAAGTCGACAACTCGAGCGACTCGATCAAGCTCAACGACGTCGATCACAAGTTCTTGCTGCGGGTCGACCTGCGCACGCTCGGCAGCGCGAGCGCCTCGACGCAGAACCGCAGCACCCGCGACAACTACGATCAGAGCGGCTTCTGATCCGAAGGATCCATCTCCGCAAAAAGGCGGCTTCGGCTCAAATCGGCCCCGTTCTCCCGTGATCGTGGCGGCGCGCATGTTGACGGGGCGCGGCTGAGGCCGGAAAAACGGCGCGTCTCGTCTTCCGCGCCGCCCGAGCGCCGTTCATACAAGGGTCGCGATGTCATCGAAGTTGCGTGTTGCGGGGCGGTCCCGCGCCCTCTCCCTTCTCGCGCCGGCGGCTGCGGCTTTCGTCGTCGCCTTCTCGGCCCCCGCCTCGGCGCAGTCGATCGCCGTCGTGGTGAACGGCCAGCCGATCCTGTCGAGCGAGGTCGCGGCGCGCAACGCGCTCGCGAAGCTCGGCGGCGGCAAGCCCGAGAAGAGCGCGGTCGACGAACTCATCGACGAGAAGCTGAAGCTCGCCGAGGTTAAGCGCTACAACATGGTGGCGAGCGACTCCCAGGTCGACCAGGCCTACGCCTCGATCGCCTCCCGCACCAAGCTCTCGGTCGACCAGTTCACCAAGGCCATCGGCCAGCGCGGAGTCACCGCTCAGACGCTGAAGGACCGGCTGAAGGCCGAGATCAGTTGGGCGCAGTTCATCCGCCGCAAATACGCCGCCCAATACGCCAACCGCGACGTGACGGCGGCGCTCAGCAGCCGCGGCGCGACGGCGAGCAACAAGTCCACGCAGTACACGCTGCGCCAGATCATCTTCGTGGTGCCCAAGGGCGCGAGCGACGCGCAGACCAACCAGCGCCGCAGCGAGGCCGTCGGCGCGCGCGGCCGCTTCCCCGGCTGCGACGGCGCCGTCCAGTTCGCCGGCCAGCTGCGCGACGTCGCCGTCAAGGATCCGGTGATCCGGTCGAGCGGCCAGCTCGGCAAGGAGATGACCGACATCCTCGACAAGACCAAGCTCGGCGCGCTCACCGATCCGCAGCGCGGCGACCAGGGCTGGGAGATGATCGCGGTCTGCGAGAAGAAGGACATCGCCGACGATTCGTCGCTGCGCGCGCAGGTGATGGAGGAGGTCGGCGCGAAGGAGGCGCAGGCCCAGGCCGACAAGTACCTCGCCCAGCTTCGGACCCGCGCGGTCATCGAGCGTCGCTGACGCCATGAGCCGCGAGGGAGCCCTGACTCGCCCCCTCGCGCTCTCGATGGGCGAGCCGGCCGGCGTCGGCCCCGAACTCGCCCTCGCGCTCTGGCGCGACCGCGACCGCCTCTCTACGCCGCCCTTCACCGTCCTCGGCTGCCCCGCGACCTTCGCGGCCCGCGCCAGGCTCGTCGGCATCGACGCGCCGATCGCCGAGGTCGAGCCCGAAGGCGCGCCGGCGGTCTTCGCCGACCGCTTTCCCGTCACGCCCGTCGGACGCTGCGTCGCCGAGCCAGGCAAGCCGAATTCGGCCGACGCGAAGACGGTGATCGAGGCGATCCGCCTCGGCGTCGAACTTGTCCATGGCGGGCGCTGCTCGGCGCTCGTGACGCTGCCGATCGCCAAGGCGCCGCTGGTCGAGGCCGGCTTTCCGCATCCCGGCCACACCGAATATCTCGGCGCGCTTTCCGAAACGCTCTGGGGCCGGCCGTTCCGGGCTGTGATGCTGCTCTGGGCCGAAGAAATCGCGGTCGTGCCGGTGACGGTCCATATGCCGCTTCGCGAGGCCTGCGAGCGCCTCACCGAAGATGACATCGTCGCGACCGGCGAGATCGTGGCGCGCGACCTCTGCCGGCGCTTCCGCATCGAGCGGCCGCGGCGCCTCGCGGTCGCCGGCCTCAATCCTCACGCCGGAGAAAACGGCGTGCTGGGCCATGAGGACGACGCCATCGTCGCGCCGGCGGTCGAGCGGCTGAAGGCCGAAGGCATCATCGCCACCGGCCCTCATCCCGCCGACACCATGTTCCACGCCGCCGCGCGCGCCCGCTACGACGCCGCGCTCGCGATGTATCACGACCAGGCGCTGATCCCGGTGAAGACGCTCGCCTTCGACAGGGCGGTGAACGTGACGCTCGGCCTGCCCTTCGTGCGCACCTCGCCTGACCACGGCACGGCGTTCGACATCGCCGGCACGGGCGCGGGCGACCCGTCGAGCCTCCTCGCCGCGCTGAGGCTCGCGGCGCGCATGGCGCGGGAGCCCGCCCTCGCGTGAGCCAGATCGACGACCTGCCGCCCCTGCGCGACGTCATCCAGCGCCACGGGCTCGCGCCGAAGAAGTCGCTCGGCCAGAATTTTCTATTGGACCTCAACCTCACGAGCCGCATCGCGCGCACTGGCGGACGGCTCGAGGGCGTGACGGTGATCGAGGTCGGCCCCGGCCCCGGGGGGCTGACGCGGGCGCTTCTCGCCGAGGGCGCGGCCAAGGTGGTGGCGATCGAAAAGGATTCGCGCGCGATCGCCGCGCTGACCGAGATCGCCGAGCGCTATCCGGGCCGGCTCGAGATCGTCGAGGCCGACGCGCTCGAAGTCGACATGGCCGCGCTTGCGGGCGAGGGCCCCTCGCGGGTCATCGCGAACCTGCCCTACAACGTCGCGACGCCGCTGCTCACCGGCTGGGTCGCGACCGAGAGCTGGCCGCCGTTCTGGGACGGGCTGACGCTGATGTTTCAGCGCGAGGTCGCCGAGCGGATCGTGGCTGAGCCCGGCGACGAGGCCTATGGGCGGCTCGGCGTACTGTGCGGATGGCGCTGCGAGGCGAGAATCGCCTTCGACGTGCGCCGCGAGGCCTTTACGCCCCCGCCCAATGTCACGTCCTCGATCGTTCGCCTGACCCCGCGCGAAAATCCCCTGCCCTGCCCGGTGCGCGATCTCGAGGCCGTCACGCAGGCCGCGTTCGGCCAGCGCCGGAAGATGCTGCGGCAGAGCCTGAAAAGCCTCGGCGACGCGACCGCGCTGCTGGAGGCCGCGGGGCTGGAGCCCACGCGGCGCGCCGAGGAGATTCCGGTGGAAGGCTTCGTGGCGCTCGCCCGCGCGCGGCGGGCGGCGCTCTAAACCGCGACTTCACCGGTCGGAGACGTATCCGAGTAGGTAGTTCTCCGAATAGCGGCAACATCCGCGCTGGGCGACCGTCCATGCCTTCAGGCGGAGGTCGACATGCGCAAGCGATCGGTTTTTTGGCCCACTGTGGCGGCCATTCTCACGGCCTGCGCGCCGGCGGCGGCGGAAACGCTGGTTTTCAAGTCTGGCAGCTGCCCCCCGGGCGACGGCAGCTGCGTCTACAGCTTCGGCCCCAGCGAAACCATGCCGCTCTACATTCAGAATGTGGTGGTCAAAGCGCCGAGGAGCGGCGTCGCGACCGTCCTGCTGAACGGTTCGATGCAGTGCGCTTATCCCAGCTACACGCAGGGCGATGTCGGCGTCATCGACCTGACCGCGGTCGTCTCAAAGGGTAAGAGCGCGCCGCCTGTCGGCGGTGGAGGATCGGTGCGGCTCGCGATGCGGGTCCCTCCGATCGTCGGGACCCCGGGGCCGGCGCTGAGCTATGCGGTGAATCTCGCTTCGACACGCGTGTTCGAGGTCGAAAAGGGCAAGACCGAATTTCGCTACTGGTTCAATAAGAACCGAATGGACCCGGACACCACCTGTTCGATCTTCGACATCACGATGACGGCGACCTTCAGCGATTGAGGCGATCGGCCTGAGAGCCGGACGGCTTCCGACCGAACCGCCGCCTCGCCCCCGCGCGAGACGCAGCGAGCTCAAGCGATCGTGTCACGCTCTGGAATGGTCGCGGTCCACGTCGAAGTCGTGGATACACGCACGAAGGCGCGGGCATGACCAAGCGGGACGGATCAGCGCAAGTTAGGAAACGCTTTAGCGCCGGATGTCCCGGCGGCGCGAGACGACGCGGACGGGCTTGAGCTCCTGCTGGCGCGCGTCCATCGCCGACAGCACGGCGTACATGGCCGCGCCGAATCCGAGCAGCATCAGGGGCGCGACATAAAGCAGGTAGGTCTCAGCCGTCATGTGCGATGGCTCCAAGCAAGCGTCTTGCGAAGAAATGTAGTGCCGCACCGCTGAAAAGCCAAATCCCCGCGCTCAAGATAAGGCGACCGCCCGACACATGCGCCCCGTTCGGCGCGAGACCGACCAGGATCGAGGCCGCAGGGATCACAATCCCGGCCAGCACGCAGCCCGAGGCGAGCGTGTTGAAGAAGGTCGCGGAGAGCTTGATCCGCTCGACATGGACGAGCCTCAGATCCTCTTCCCGCGCGTCGTCGGCGCCGTCGCCGGCCGCGCTCACAGCAGAGTCTGGCCGAGCGTCTCGACGAGGCCCTTGGCGAAGACGCCGATCGCAGGCCGGCGCAGGCGCTTCAAGCGCTCGGCGTCGAGAATGGCGCGAATCTCCTTGAAGCAGCGGTCGAGGTCGTCGTTGACGACCACGTAGTCGTACTCCTCCCAATGCGCGATCTCGACCGCGGCGTTGCGCAGGCGCCGGGCGATGACCTCGGGCGTGTCCTCTGCGCGGCGCTCCAGGCGCGCCCGCAGCTCCTCGGCGGAGGGCGGCAGCACGAACACCGTGGCGACGTCGGCCGCCATCTTCTCGCGGACCTGCTCGGTGCCCTGCCAGTCGATGTCGAACAGCACGTCGCGGCCGGTGGCGAGCGCGGTCTCGATCGGCTCGCGCGGCGTGCCGTAGCAGTTGCCGTGGACCTCGGCCCATTCCAGCAGGTCGCCGGCGTCGCGCATCTCGTCGAAGCGCTTGCGGGTGATGAAATGGTAGTGCCGGCCGTTGATCTCGCTGCCGCGCTTCTCCCGCGTCGTGACCGAGATCGACAGCTCGACCAGCGGATCCGACTCGATGAGGTTCCGGGTCAGCGTCGACTTTCCCGCGCCCGAGGGCGAGGAGAGAATCAGCATCACGCCCCGTCGGGCGAAGGCGGGGGTGGTCGCGGGATCCGCCATGCCGGTCACTCCACGTTCTGCACTTGCTCGCGGAACTGCTCGACCACGGCCTTCAGCTCCAGTCCGATCGCGGTGAGGCCGCGGTCGTTCGACTTGGCGCAGAGCGTGTTCGATTCGCGGCCGAACTCCTGCGCCAGAAAATCGAGCCGCCGTCCCACCGCCCCGCCCTCGGCGATGAGCGCCCGGGCCGCCTCGACATGGGCGGCGAGCCGGTCGATCTCCTCGCGCACGTCGGCGCGGGTCGCAAGCAGCGCCGCCTCCTGGTGCAGCCGGTCTGGATCGAGCCCGACGCCGGTCCCGACGAGCGCCTCGACCTGTTCGGCGAGCCGTTTGCGCACCGCCTCCGGCGTGCGGGCGGGACAGGCGTCGGCCCTGGCGGTCAGATCCTCGATGGCGGCGAGGCGTTCGGCGAGCACCGCCTCGAGCGCCGCGCCCTCGCGCGCGCGGGCGGCGGCCAGATCCTCGAGCGCGCCTGAGAAATCAGCGATCACGGCGCCGGCGACCGCGGCGCGCTCGTCGGCCGTCTCCTCCGCCTCGACGAACTCCACCACGCCGCGCTGCGCAAGGATCGCGTCGACGCTCGGGCTGCCGGCTCCCGGCACGCGGGCCGCGATGGCCTCGGCGGCCGCCAGAACGGCCGCGAGCGCCGCCTCGTTGACCCGCACCTCGGTCTCGCTCTGCGGGCGCTCCAGCGTCAGCGTCGCCTGCACCGAGCCGCGCTTCAGCCGCGCCTGCGCGGCGGCGCGCGCCGCCTGCTCCACCTCGTCGCAATGCGGCGGAACCCGCAGGCGCACGTCCAGCCCCTTGGCGTTGACGCTGCGCAACTCCCAGACCCAGCGCGCCCGGCCAAGCGCGCCGGACGCGCGGGCGAATCCCGTCATGCTCGCTAGCGGCATACTGCTCATCCCCGACCAGGCGCCCGGCGGCCCCCGCCGTCGCCCGCATGTCTCGATATCGACGCTGACCGCGTCCCTACCTTCGCGGCCGCCGCGTCAGCGCTCACCGCTGCTGACGGCGCGGATCGGCGGGCTTGGGACGCTGCGCGGCCGGCGTCGAGGTCGCGGCCGCCGCCGAGCCCGCGGCGCCCGTCCCGGAGGCGTCGGCCTCGTCGTTGGAGGCCTCCGGCGTCTGCTCGTCGGGATCGAGGCGGTCTGCGGGCACGCCCCTCTGCTTCTCGATCTTGCGCCAGTTCGCGACGTTTCGGTTGTGCTCGGCGAGCGTCTTGCCGAAGGCGTGGCCGCCGGAGCCGTCGGCGACGAAATAGAGGTCGCTGGTCTTGGCCGGCCGCGCCGCGGCTTCGAGCGAGTCGCGGCCGGGATTGGCGATCGGCCCCGCGGGCAGGCCGCGCACCACATAGGTGTTGTACGGGGTCTTGGACTGGATGTCGGCGCGCGTCAGCGAGCGGCCGAGCGTGCCTCGCCCGCCGACGAGCCCGTAGACGATCGTCGGATCGGACTGGAGGCGCATGCCCTTGGCGAGGCGGTTCGCGAACACGGCGGCGACCTGCGGCCGCTCTTCGGGAACGCCGGTCTCCTTCTCGATCAGCGACGCCATGATCACGAGCTCGTCCGGGCTCTTGAGCTTCGTCGCCGGATCGCGGCCCTTCCAGATCTCCTCGACCACGGCCTCGCGATGCTGGCGCATGCGCGCGACCATCTGCTCGCGGGAGGCGCCGCGGGTGAACTTGTAGGTCTCGGGGAGCAGCGAGCCCTCCGGCGGGACTTCCTTGACGTCGCCGGTGAGCAGCGGCTGGTCGCGCAGACGCTGGACGATCTGCAGGCTGGTGAGGCCCTCGGGCGCCGTGAAGGCGTGCTCGATCGACTTGCCCGAGACGATGATCTCCATCACCTCGCGCATGCTGGCGCCCGGCGGGAAGGCGTATTCGCCGAAGCGCATCCTGTCCTTGGCGCCATAGGCCGCGACGCCCGCCTTGAAGACGTTGGCGTCCGAGATCACGCCGGCGCGCTCGAGACTGTCGGCGATCTCGCCGACGCCCTGGTTCCGGTTGATCATGACGGTGGCGTCCTGGGCGAGCGGCCCGCGCTCGTCGAACGAGGCCTTGCCCCAGTAGACGACGCCGCCGATCGCCAGAACGCCGAGCGTGGCGAGCGTGAACAGCCCGCTCATGTAGCCGACGAGGGCGCTGTCGCGGCGGCGCTTGCGCGGGCGGCCCGCAGGCTTTTCCTGAAGCGCGGCCTCGTGCGGCGCGTTCGCCGAAGAGCCTTCAGCTTCGACAGCCTGCTGGTTCGGCTCCGTCGTCAACCGCTGGGCGCTCCCTTGAGAATCGTCGGCAAGCGCCGAAGCCGGCGCCTGCGCGAAGGTCCGCGCACTCTAACCGCGAATGTGGCGAAAGGCGCGTCGGTTCACGGTCCGGAGCGCAGCGGCGCCGGACCTCGCGTTCACGACGCCGTCAGGCTGCGTGCCGCTTGAAGACGAGCGACGCGTTGGTGCCGCCGAAGCCGAAGGAGTTCGACAGCGCGACGTCGATCTGCATCTGCTTGGCCTTGAGCGGCACGAGGTCGAGAGCGGTCTCGACCGACGGGTCCTCGAGGTTCAGCGTCGGCGGAGCGACGTTGTCGCGCATCGCGAGCAGCGAGAAGATCGTCTCGACCGCGCCGGCGGCGCCGAGCAGATGCCCGATCGCGGACTTGGTCGACGACATCGTGATCTTGGCCGCCGCGTTGCCGACGAGGCGCGTCACGGCTCCGAGCTCGATCTCGTCGCCGAGCGGCGTCGAGGTGCCATGGGCGTTGATGTAGTCGATCTCGCTCGGCTGTAGCCCGGCGCGCTTCAACGCCATCTGCATGCAGCGGAACGCCCCGTCGCCGTCCATGGACGGGGCGGTGATGTGATAGGCGTCGCCCGACAGGCCGTAGCCGACGACCTCGCCGTAGATCTTCGCGCCGCGCGCCACTGCGTGATCGTATTCCTCGAGCACCACCACGCCCGCGCCCTCGCCCATCACGAAGCCGTCGCGCTGCTTGTCGTAAGGGCGCGAGGCCCGGGTGGGCTCGTCGTTGAAGTTCGTGGAGAGGGCCCGGCAGGCCACGAAGCCCGCGACGCCGAGGCGGCTGATCGGGCTTTCGGTGCCGCCGGCCACCATCACGTCGGCGTCGCCGAGCGCGATGAGCCGCGCCGCGTCGCCGATGGCGTGGGCGCCGGTCGAGCAGGCGGTGACGACGGCGTGGTTGGGACCTTTGAGCCCGTGCCGGATCGACACATGGCCGGAAGCCAGATTGATGAGCGGCCGGGGATGAAGAACGGCGAGATGCGTCGCGGGCCCTTCTCCGCGAGCACGATCGCCGCGTCCTCGATGCCCTTGAGCCCGCCGATGCCCGAGCCGATCAGAACGCCGGTCGCCCAGCGCTCCTCGTCGGTCTGGGGCTTCCAGCCGGAATCGGCGAGGGCCTCGTCGGCCGCCGCCACCGCATAGGTGATGAAATCATCGACCTTGCGCTGCTCCTTCGGCTCCATGACGGCGTCGGGATTGAACGTTCCGTTCGATCCGTCGCCGCGCGGGACCAGGCCCGCGACTCGCGCGGGCAGGTCGTCGACCGGGAACAGGTCAATGTTCCGGAGCCCGCTTTCGCCGGCCACGAGCCGACTCCAGACGGTCTCCACGCCGGAGCCGAGCGGACAGACGATTCCGAGGCCGGTGACGACGACCCGCCTCATGAAGTCGTCCCTGACATCATCAAGTCCATCAGCGCCATGCGTAGTTATGCCAGCGACAGGCCCTCAGGCCTGGGCGGCGTTCTTCTCGAGAAACTTGGTGGCGTCGCCGACCGTCAGAATGGTCTCGGCGGCGTCGTCCGGGATCTCGCAGCCGAACTCTTCCTCGAACGCCATCACGAGCTCGACGGTGTCGAGGCTGTCGGCGCCGAGATCGTCGATGAAGCTCGCGTTTTCGGTGACCTTCTCGGCGTCGACGCCGAGGTGCTCGACCACGATCTTCTTCACCCGTTCGGCAATGTCGCTCATCGTTGTCTTTCCCTGATCCTAAGGTGTTCGGAAGATCGCCCCGTCAAACCGGTCCGGCCGACGAGACGTCCGGGATCCGCGATTCCTCCGAGCGGCTATTTGGAGGCGGACGGCGTCCCGGGCAAACGTTTTTCGACGAAGCCGCCGCGACCCTTTGGACGGCGACCTTGCCGAGGACCGCCGCTCCTTCGAGACGGCGGGTTCGTAACATGTAAAAACGCCTGCGCCAGACGAAGAGCGCAGGCGCGGACAAGTCCTCAGATCATAGCCATTCCGCCGTTCACGTGAAGCGTCTGCCCCGTGACGTAAGAGCTTTCGCCGCTTGCGAGATAGACAGCCGCCGCGGCGATGTCCGCGCCTTGGCCGAAACGCGCGGACGGGATTCGGCTGAGCGAAAGTTCGCGCTGCTTCTCGTTCAGCTCGTCCGTCATCGGCTCTCGATGAAGCCCGGCGCGATGCAGTTCACGGTGACGTTGCGGCTGGCGACTTCATAGGCGAGCGATTTCGACATGCCGATGAGCCCGGCTTTCGAGGCCGCATAGTTGCCCTGCCCCGGATTGCCGGTGACGCCGACCACCGAGGTCACGCCGATGAGGCGTCCATAGCGGCGCTTCATCATGCCGCGCAGGGCGGCCCGGTAGAGCCGGAAGCCGGCCGCGAGATTGACCTCGAGGACGTCCGCCCACTCCTCGTCCTTCATCCGGACGAAGATGTTGTCGCGCGTGATTCCGGCGTTGTGGACGAGGATGTCGAGCCCGCCCATCGCCGCCTCCGCCGCGCCGGGGAGCGCGTCGACGGCGGCGGCGTCCTTGAGGTTGGCCGGCGTGACGTGGACGCGTTCGCCCAGATCGCCGGCGAGCGACTCGAGCGCTTCGGCGCGCGTGCCGGAGATCGCCACGGTCGCGCCCTGCGCATGAAGCGCCCGGGCGATCGCGCCGCCGATGCCGCCGGTCGCGCCGGTGACGAGGGCGTAGCGCCCCGTGAGGTCGAACATCTGTCTCGCCTTCCCTTGGAGAGCTTGCGTCAGGCCGCGTCGAACGCGGCTTCGCCCTTGAGGCGCGCGACGTCGTCGGGCGTGCCGACGGATTCGGCCGAAGCCTCCGGCGCGATGCGCTTCACGAGGCCGGCCAGAACCTTGCCGGCGCCGATCTCGACGAAGCGGGTCACGCCGGCCCCGGCCATGAAGACCACCGATTCGCGCCAGCGCACCGCGCCGGTCACCTGCTCGACGAGCCGGGCGCGGATCGCCTCGGGGTCGGTCAGCGGGCCGGCGGTCACGTTGGCGACCAGCGGAGCCTTCGGCGCGGCGATCTTCACGCCCGCGAGCGCCTCGCGCATCACGTCGGCGGCGGGCTGCATCATGGCGCAGTGGAACGGCGCGGAGACCGGCAGGAGCATGGCGCGCTTGGCGCCCTTGCCCTTGGCGATCGCGATCGCGCGCTCGACCGCGGCCTTGGCGCCGGAGACCACGACCTGGCCCGGAGCGTTGTCGTTGGCGGCGGCGACCACCTCGCCCTCCGCCGCCTCGTCCGCCACCTGGCGCGCCGCCTCGAGGTCGAGCCCGAGCAGCGCCGCCATGGCGCCCTCGCCGACCGGCACGGCCTTCTGCATGGCGTCGCCGCGCGTCCTGAGAAGCTTGGCGGCGTCGCCGATGGTGAGCGAGCCCGCCGCCGCCAGCGCCGAATACTCGCCGAGCGAATGGCCGGCGACGAAGGCCGCGTGGCGGCCGACCTCGAGCCCCGCCTCCGCCTGCAGCACCCGCAGCGCGGCGAGGCTCACCGCCATCAGCGCCGGCTGGGCGTTGGCGGTCAGGACGAGCCTGTCGTCCGGCCCCTCGAAGATGGTGGTCGAGAGGCTCTCGCCGAGCGCGGCGTCCACCTCCTCGAAGACGGCGCGGGCGACCGCGAAATTGTCGGACAGCGCCCGGCCCATGCCGACCTGCTGGCTGCCCTGTCCCGGAAAGATGAGCGCGATGGTCACGGCGTTACGCCTCCCTCGACGCGGCGCGGAGGCCGCTTGTCGTGGTTTTGTTGGCCCGGCGATCCGGGCGGGGGCTGCAAAGCAGGCGAGCGCGGGCGATGTCAAGCGCCGCGCCCCGGCCAGCGCCCGCCGGCCTCCCGCCGATCCGCCCCCCAAGGAGGTTTAGTCGACCACCTCGTCGCACCACACCTTGAAGCTTTTCAGCTGGTTCGGGCCGAAGGCGTTGGTGAGCGCGACGTCCGAGGCGTCGCGGCCGCGGCCCATGACGATGCGCCCGATTCGCGGGTGGTTGTGACGCGCGTCGAAAGTGTGCCAGCGCCCGCCGAGATAAACCTCCATCCAGGCGGAGAAATCCATCGGCGCCGGGTCCACGGGGACGCCGATGTCGCCCAGATAGCCGGTGGCGTAGCGGGCAGGAATGTTCATGCAGCGGCACAAGGTTATGGCGAGATGCGCGAAATCCCGGCAGACGCCCTGCCGCTCCTGATACGCCTCGAAGGCCGATTTGGTGGCGCGGGCGTGCTCGTAGCCGAACGCGATTCTGCCGTGGACGAAGTCCACGATGGCCTGGACCCGCCCCCAGCCCAGCGGCCCCTCGCCGAACAACTTCCAGGCGTCGTCCACCAGCCGGTCGGTCTCGCAATAGCGGCTTCCGAGCAGGAAGATCAGCACGTCGTCGGGCAGGTCCTCGATGGCGTGCTGGATCGCCCCTGGCGTCGCGACGTCCGGCTCTCCGCTGTCGGCGACGATCGCGTCTGCGGTGAGCAGGAAATCTCCCGCCGGGGCGGTCATTCTGCTGCAGAGATTGCCGAAATCGTCGGAATAGACCGAGATCGGCACGTAGGGCTCGCATGTGATGGTGTCTGGCGTCAGCAGGTCCCGATCCCGGCTCGGATGCACGTTCAGCATCGCGAGCATCGGCGTCGGATGGGGAAACGTCTGGACGATCTCGAAGCCTATGCGGATCTTCATCGCGCGAGACCCGAGGGCGGCGACGGAAGCGGCTTCATGGGCATGGCGGGCCTTTGTCGGCGACGACCCGGCTGGGCGGCGCTTGCTTCAAGAAACGCGCCGCCGCCGTGATGGTTGCCGGACGGCGCGGGCTCGATCCGCTCCTGCAAGTCCTGCGCCTATATAACCGCCCGAACCCAGGAGACGACGAGATGCCCCAATCCGACGACCGCCGCGCTCGGGGAAACGAGACGCTCGACCAGATCCACGGGCCGCTCGGCCGGGAGGTGGCCGCCCGGCTCGCCAAGGTGGCGCCGGACTTCGCCGACCATCTCGTCGACTACGCCTTCGGCGACGTCTATTCGCGCCCGGGCCTCGATCTCCGCGCGCGCCAGATCGCGACCATCGCCGCGCTCGCGGCGCTCGGAAACGCGGAGCAGCAGCTCAAATGGCACATCCGGGGCGGACTGAACGTCGGCCTGAGCCGTGACGAGATCGTCGAGATTCTGATGCAGATGGCGATCTATGGCGGCTTCCCGGCGGCCGTTCGGGCGCTGACGGCGGCGGGCGAGGTGTTCGACGAGATCGAGACCGCGGCCGCCGAGGAGAGCCTTCAGGACGACGCCTGAACGCCGCCTCGTTCCGGTCGCTTCACTCGCAACGCGCGAGCCTGTTGACCCAACAGGTGACGTCGAAGAACCGGTCGAAGCTTTCGCCGAGCGTGTCGTAAGGCGTCGCGAAACCGCTCGGATCGGTCGCGACAAGATCGTCGGTCGTCACGAACCACCAGCCGCCGTTTTGCCCCGTCGGTTTCTGAAATCGAATCTCGCGCGCGACTCGGCAGAGCCGCGTCCGGTCGCTGGGGGCCGCGAGCGACCCGCTCGTGTGAACGAGACAGGCGAACCGCTTCGCCTTCTGCTTGCGCAGCGCCTTGGGCAAGACGACGTCGCTGAAGTTCGCGCCGACGTCTTCGAAGACCACGAGAACGTCGAACAGGTCGCGGTAGCGCTTGTGCGGAGCGCGGCCGGGATTGCCGATCAGCAGCGCGTCCTCGCCGAAGGTCTCGCGCGCCCGGGCGAGGAGCTGATCGTAATACGCCTTCTTCTCGCCCGCGTCGTCGTTCGGCACCTGGTCGAAAAAGAAGCCGCGGATCTTGGGATAAAACCGCTTCCACGCCGCTATGTCGTCGAGGACGTCGGCGACCGGCCGCTCGATCCCGGCAGGATCGAGACGCGACAGATAGCCGACCAGCGTCGCGCCGGCCGCGTCCATGCGATCGACGACGGCGACATAGTTCGGATCCGCGGCGCGGAAGCTGCCGTTCGACGGATTCACGATCGTCACGAAATCGATCCCGGCGGCCGCGCTGCGCCGGGCGTATCCCTCGAGCCGCGTCCACGACTCCGCGCCGTAATCAGTCGTCGGGTAGAAATAAGCGGGCACGATCACGCCAAGCGAGCGCGCCTGCGTCACCGACGGGCATACCTCCTCGGCGCGGACCTGCCCCGCCGCAGCGACGCCGATCAGCGCCGCAGCGATCAGACCTCGAAACCACCCCAGCAGAGCCGCTCCCGGAGCCGAACGCCACAACTCGAGATGGTATGGACACGCTATGGTCGGGGCAACGTATCCTTGGTCGTGGGTCAAATCCGCCAAGCGCCTCGGTCGCGATTCCGTCGCTGGCCGCGGTTGGCGGACCCGGTCAGACCGGCTCCGGACTGCTGGCTCGGCGGCGCTCCGACAGCCTCCGCCCAAGCCCGCGGCCGATCTGCTGCGAGGGCAGCTCGACGCAGATCCGGAAGAGAAGAGCGACCGGCGGAAGGCTCGCGAGCCCAAACACGATCGCAGGCCCCACTCCGATGACGCCGCCCAGAATCAGCACGGCCCCGTAAAGCCACGGCAGATGGACAAGATAGAGGCTGTAGGAGATGCGTCCGAAAAACAGCGGAGCGGCGCGGTTGAGCGCCGAACGCGCGGGGACCGCGCGGGCGGCGAGCGCCACGAGCGTCGCCGCGCCGACCGCGACCAGCGCGTCGTTCGGAAACCACATCAGGCCCCAGGCGAGCGCGAAAACGCAAAGCGCGCCTCGAGGCCCGAGCCGTTCGATCCCGAGCTCCGACCGCCTGAGAGATTCGGACGTCGCGGCGCCCAGCAAAAACATCGGCAGGCAGTAGACCGTGCCGAGCAGGCTCAGTCCGATGTCGCCGAACGCCTGGTAGTTGCGCTCCGCCAGGCTCTCCTGGGCTGACGCCGACAGGGCGACGTCGGCGAGGATCGCCAGGCCCACGCCGACGGCGAGCGTCGCCCCGCGGGCCCGCACGATGAGAATCGACAGAACGGGAAGCAGAAGCGCCACCCGCAGTTCGTATACCAGCGACCACGACACCGAGTTGAGCGCGAGGTGGCGCTCGATCCCGTCGAGCGTCAGGTGCCGGCGAGCGCCGCAAGGCCGTATCCGTCCTCGGGCCAGCCGCGCATCGGCGCGGGCAGGAGTTGGGCCGGAAGCGTGGCGAAGACAGACGCCGCGGCCGCGACCGCGGCCGCCAGCAGGCCGGCCGCCGCGAAAGGCGGCCAGATCCGGCAGAATCGCTTGAGCGCGAAGGCGCCTATGTCGACGCGCCCCGTCGCCCGGCGTTCCGCCGAAAGCGCTCCGTGGAGCACGAAGCCGCTCAACACGAAGAACAGGATGACGGCCGGCCGCCCGGTCGCGAGCGGATAGAGCGGCGAGCAGAACAGCGCCCACATCGCTTCGCGGGACGGCGGATGAAGCGCGAGCGCGTGATAGGCGACGACGCAGACCGCCGCGACGCCCCGCAGCGCGTCGAGCTCCCCTCGCCGTTCCGGCCGAATGTTCAGGGCCTCGCTCATGGTCCGGCAGTAAACCGCCGCCCCGCTTAAGCCCGACTGAACGAAAAGGGCCCCCGCGGTCGCCCGCGGAGGCCCGAAACGACGTGGAAGCCGAGAGCTTACCAGCCGAACTTGTAGGCGACGCCGACCATCACGCGATGCTCGTCCTGGCTCGCCTTGCCGAAGTTGTACTTGTCGCTGCCGTAGTCGGTGTAGCGATATTCGGCGCGGGTCGAGACGTTGTCGGTGACCGCGTATTCGGCGCCGGCGCCGACGGTCCAGCCGAAGTTGGTCTTGCTGTCCTTGGCGCCGCCGACGCGAACGCGGGTGTCGGCGTAGGCCACGCCGCCCGCGCCGTAGACGAGGAAGCGGTCGAAGGCGTAGCCGACGCGAGCGCGGGTCGCGCCGTTCCAGCGCTGGTCGAACTTCACGCGGCCGGCCTTGTCGTCAGCGTCGGACCAGTTGAAGTCGGTCTCGATGCCGACCACGACCGGCGAGCCGTCCATCTGGTAGTTGTAGCCGAGGTAGCCGCCGATGGTGAAGCCTTCCGGCTTGATCCGGCCGACGTTGCTGTCGCCCCAGATGTAGCCGGCCTGAACGCCGAGATAGGGGCCGGTCCAGGTGAAGGACGGCACCGGAGCGGCGACCGCCGGAGCCGGCTCGTAAGCCGGGAGGTCGGCGGCCAGAGCGGGAACCGCGGAGAGGGTCACGACCGCGAGGGCGGCCGCCGAAACGTAACGATACATGCGATGCAACCTTTTATGCGTACCTAACTAGCGGATGACGGTATCGACCCGGAATGTGGCGTCGAATGGTGATCACGTGGCCATTTCGTGACCGCGGCGCCGCCGTCCTGCAGCGCAGCATTTTGGCAACACTCGCCTTTCCCGCCGCACGTCCCTTGCGCGTGCGCCCCTGTTCCTCTATAGGCCGCGCCTTCGCCGTCGTTCGGCTGGGGGCTGAACGGAGGGATCGGGCTCGCCCGATCAGGATTTTCGGAAGCTTGCTCCCGAGACTCCGGCCTCCCGTGTCTCCGCCTTCGAGAATTCGTTCGGGCCTTCGCGGGCTCGGAGGGCTTCGCGCCGAACGGCACGTTTGGAACCGATAGAAGGCCATATCTCATGCCGCTCTACGAACACGTCTTCCTGGCGCGCCAGGACGTGACGTCGCAGCAGGTCGAGGACATGACCGCCCAGTACAAGACCCTCCTGGAAAGCCAGGGCGGTTCGGTCGCGAAGATCGAGCACTGGGGCGTCAAGCCGCTCGCCTACCGCATCAACAAGAACCGCAAGGCGCATTACACGCTCCTCAACATCGACGCGCCGGCCCCGGCCCTCGCCGAGATGGAGCGCCAGATGGGCATCTCCGAGGACGTCCTCCGCTTCATGACCATCAAGGTCGAGGAGCTCGAGGACGGTCCGTCCGCGATGCTTCAGCGCCGTGACCGCGACGATCGCGACGACCGTCCGCGCGGCGGCGGCCGCGGCTTCGGCGGCGGCGACCGCGGCGATCGCGGCCCGCGCCGCGACCGCGAAGACCGTCCCCGTCGTGACGAGGAGGCCAACTGATGGCTGCCGCAGCTTCCGGCGGCCAGCGCCGCCCGTTCTTCCGCCGTCGCAAGACCTGCCCGTTCTCCGGCGCCAACGCCCCGAAGATCGACTTCAAGGACGTGCGTCTCCTGCAGCGCTACATCTCCGAGCGCGGCAAGATCGTGCCGTCGCGCATCACGGCGGTCTCCGCCAAGAAGCAGCGCGAGCTGGCTAAGGCCATCAAGCGCGCCCGCTTCCTCGGCCTGCTTCCTTACGTGATCAAGTGAGTTCCGCGGCCTGAGGGCCGCCGGACGAAGGCGTCGTCCCGGACGGCCGAAAGGCCGCTCCGGGATCGTTTTCAGAAGTGCACGCATCCCGTGGACCAGCCTGGGATGACGACGTTGTTTCTGGCGCACGCGCCGAAACTGGTTCCCTTTCGCCGGCCTCGGCCGGCGTCGCTGGGCGGATCACCCGCCCTAACCGCGGCCGAACAATCGGCCTCGGGACAGCAGGACGGACGATGCAAGCTGGCGTTTTCCCTATCGGCCTTGGCGCCGGCGCGGTTTCGGCGCTGCTCTATGCGGCCGCCGCCTCCGGGTCGCCGCTCGCGCTCGTCCTGCTCTACGTCGCGCCCCTCCCGGTCCTGCTCGCCGGCATCGGCTGGCGCCATCACGCCGGCATCGTCGGCGCGACCTTCGGCGCGCTCGCCCTGACGCTGCTGGTCGGTCCGAAGACCGGCGTCTATTTCGCGATCGCGGTCGGGTTCCCGGCCTGGTGGCTGGCCTATCTCGCGCTGCTCGCGCGCGACGGAGCCGACGGCGCCCCGGCCGAATGGTATCCGGTCGGCCGTCTCGTCGCCTGGTGCGCGGCGATCGGCGCGCTCCTCGTCGCCGCCACCATTCCGCTCGTCGCGACCTCCCTCGAGGAGTATCGGGCGGCGCTGCGCGACGTGTTCTCGAAGGCGCTTCAGGCCGCAGGCCCCACGCCGCAGCTTCCCGGCGGACAGGATCCGAAGGCGCTGATCGACTTCATGGCGCTGCTCGCTCCTGGCCTCGCCGCCACCTTCTGGACGCTCTCGTCGCTGTTCAATCTCTGGCTCGCCGGGCGCATCGTGCGCGCCTCCGGCAAACTCGTGCGGCCGTGGCCGGACATCGCGCGCTTCGAACTCCCGCGCGGCGCGAGCCTCGCGCTGCTCGGCGGCTTCGCGGGATCGTTCCTGCCGGGCCTTCCGAGCCTCGTGGCCGAGCTCGTCAGCGCGACGTTCCTCATGGCCTTCATGCTGCTCGGCCTCGCCGTGATGCACGTGACCACCCGCGCGCTTCCCGCCCGCGGGCTGCTGCTGTTCGCCCTCTACGCTCTGCTCGTGTTCATGCCCTGGATCGCGATCTTCCTCGCGGGCCTCGGCCTCGCCGAACAGTTCCTCGGAATCCGGAGGCGCTTCGGCCCTCCCCCCGGCGGCCCGCCCACGGCCGTCGCCAACCTGCCCTGATCAAAACCCAAACGAACGGAGACTGACCCATGCAAGTGATCCTGCTCGAACGCATCGCCAAGCTCGGCCAGATGGGCGACGAAGTCCGCGTCAAGGACGGCTACGCCCGCAACTTCCTGCTGCCGAAGCAGAAGGCGCTTCGCGCCAATGAGGCGAACCGCAAGAAGTTCGAGGGCCAGCGCGCCCAGCTCGAGGCCCGCAACCTCGAGCTCAAGACCGAGGCCGAGCGCGTCGGCGAGACCATCGAGGGCAAGGTCCTCGTGCTCGTCCGCCAGGCCGGCGAGACCGGCCAGCTCTACGGCTCGGTGTCGCCCCGCGACGTCGCCGAGGCGCTGACCAAGGACGGCGCGAGCATCAACCGCAACCAGGTCGTGCTGCACACGCCGATCAAGACCATCGGCCTGCACGTGCTGCCGATCCAGCTCCACCCGGAGGTCGAGGTCTCGATCACCGTCAACGTCGCGCGCTCCGAGGCCGAGGCCGAGCGCCAGGCGCAAGGCGAGGATCTCACCCAGCGCGAGGAAGGCCCGGCCTTCGAGACCTTCTCCGAGGACGACGAGGACGACGACCGCCGCGGCCGCCGTCGCGACCGCGACGACCAGCCGGAGGCCTTCGAAGAGACCGAGGAGCAGGAGGGCTGAGGCCCTTCGCCGATCCGATCTCGCTTCAGCGGCCGCCCCCTCCCGGGGCGGCCGTTTCGTTTCGCAGGCGCGTCATCACCGCCTGTTGACCCAGCGCGCTGTTGAGGCCGCGAACCTCTCGCGATTTAGCTGCGCGCCCCGGGGGCCGAGATCGCCCCCTTCGGAGGCGCTCCCCATGGGTCTGATCGAACGCCGTCGCGTCCTCGCCGTCGCAGGCGCCGCCACGCTCGCATCCTTGCCGGGGACCCGCGCCTTTGCGCAGGCGGACAAGACCGCGGCCGAAAAGGCGCTCGCAGAAAGCGGGCCCTTGCCCGAGAACGTCTTCGGCTCGGCGAGCGCGCCCGTCACGGTCGTCGAATACGCCTCGCTCACCTGCCACCGCTGCCGCGATTTTCACATTCAGACCTGGCCGCAGGTGAAGGCCAAATATGTCGACACCGGACGGATCCAGTTCGTGTTCCGCGAATTTCCGCTGAATGCGCTCGACACCGGCGGTTTCATGCTCGCGCGCTGCGCGGGCGAGAAGCGGTGGAGCCAGATCGTCGACTGCTCTACCGCGCCGACGACGCGTGGGCGCATGCGCCCGACCCGCTCGAGGGCCTTCGAGGCGTCATGAAGCAGGTCGGCATGGGCCGGGAGGCGGTCGACGCGTGTCTCGGCGACCAGAAGATGCTGGACGGGATCAACGCCGTCGCGCGCCGCGGGACGATCGCAGGCGTAACCGGCACGCCGACCTTCTTCGTCAACGGCCGCAAGGCCTCCGGCATGATGACGATCGAGCAGTTTTCGGCGCTGATCGAGCCGCATCTCGCCGGGAAGTAGGGCGCGCGCTCAAACCGCCGCAGGCGTCTCCCGGACTTGAGCCGGGCGCCGTGGACGCTACGTCGGTCAGACGCCGCAGCCCTGGGAGCTCCATTCACCGAAGCGTCACGGTCATGGGTTCGGGTTTCAAAAGCCGGGACGCGGTGGCGGAGGTTCCTGCGGCTTCGCGGTCAAGCGATTCCGCCGCCAAAAAAGTTCTCGCCGAGTCGCCTGTGGGAATCGGGACCAACCCCTCCCCGCGCTGGTCCGCCCAACTGACGCCAAGCCGTCCGTGTTAACGTCTCGCTAACCCCGACGCCGCGAAGTCCCGTCCCATGGCCCTTGTCGAATCCCTCCGCCGTCTGCCCGAACCGGACGCCCAGTACCGGCAGGCGCCTCACAACGTCGAGGCCGAACAGGCGCTGCTCGGCGCGGTGCTGGTCAACAACGACGCCTTCTGGCGCGTCTCGGACTTCCTGACGCCCGAGCATTTCTACGAAGGGCTGCACGGGCGGATCTTCGAAATCGCCGCCTCGCTGGTGCGCGCCGGCAAGGCCGCGACGCCGGTCACGATCAAGACCTTCCTGCCGACCGACCTCGACCTCGGCGGCATGACCGTGCCGCAATATCTCGCGCGCCTTGCGGCCGAAGCCACGACGGTGCTCAACGCCGAGGACTATGGCCGCACGATCTATGATCTGGCGCTCCGCCGGTCGCTGATCGGCATCGGCGAGGACGTCGTGAACGTCGCCTATGACGCGCCGGTCGACGCCACGCCCCGCGACCAGATCGAGGACGCCGAACGCAAGCTGTTCGCGCTCGCCGAGACCGGCGCCTATGGCGGCGGGTTCCAGAACTTCTCCACCGCGCTGAAAAACGCGGTGGACATGGCGGCCGCCGCCTACAAGCGCGACGGCGGCCTCTCGGGCATCTCCACCGGGCTCGACGATCTCGACCGCCTGATGGGCGGGCTGCAGTCCTCGGACCTGATCGTGCTCGCCGGACGTCCCGGCATGGGCAAGACCTCGCTCGCCACCAACATCGCGTACAACATCGCCAAGGCCTATCGCGGCGAGGTGCAGCCGGACGGGCGCACCAAGACGGTGAACGGCGGGGTCGTGGGCTTCTTCTCGCTCGAAATGTCGGCCGAACAGCTCGCCACCCGTATTCTGGCCGAGCAGGCGGAGATCTCGTCCTCGTCGATCCGCCGCGGCTCGATCACCGAGGCTGAGTTCTTCAAGCTGACCGAGGCGGTCGTCGAGATGCAGCGCTCGCCGCTCTTCATCGACGAGACCGGCGGCATCTCGATCGCCCAGCTCGCCGCCCGCGCAAGACGGCTCAAGCGATCCAAGGGCCTCGACCTTCTCGTTGTGGACTATCTCCAGCTGCTCTCCGGCTCGTCCAAGAAGGGCGACAACCGCGTCCAGGAGATGACCGAGATCACCACCGGCATGAAGGCGCTGGCCAAGGAGCTCGCGGTGCCGATCATCGCGCTCTCCCAGCTCTCGCGTCAGGTGGAAAGCCGTGAGGACAAGCGCCCGCAGCTCTCGGACCTGCGCGAATCGGGCTCGATCGAGCAGGACGCCGACGTGGTGATCTTCGTGTTCCGCGAGGAGTACTACGTGAAGAACAAGAAGCCCCGCGAGGGCACGCCCGAGTTCGACCAGTGGATGACCGAGATGGAGAACGTCTCGGGCAAGGCCGAGGTGATCGTCGGCAAACAGCGCCACGGGCCGACCGGAACGGTGGAGCTCTCCTTCGAGGCGCAGTACACCCGCTTCGGCAATCTCGCCCAGTCGAGCAACCTGCCGGAGATGCATTGACGACCGATTTTCCGGGCGGCCGGCTGACGATCGATCTCGGGGCGCTGGCGGACAACTGGCGGACGCTGCGCTCGATCTCTCCGCAGAGCGAATGCGCCGCCGTGGTGAAGGCCGACGCATATGGGATCGGCTTGCGGCGCGCCGCGCCGGCGCTCGCCGACGCGGGCGCCGGGACCTTCTTCGTCGCCCAGCTTTCCGAGGCCGTCACCGCGCGCGCCGCGGCCCCCGGATCCGCGGTGTACGTCCTCAACGGCCTGCCGCCGGGCGCCGCGGCGGCTTATGCCGCGGCGGGCGCGCGTCCAGTGCTCGGATCGCGGGAGGAGATCGGAGAATGGGCGGCCTTCGTCGCCTCGACCGACGCCGATCCTTCCGCCGCGATCCATGTCGACACCGGCATGAACCGGCTCGGCCTCAGCCCCGACGAGTTCCGCGCGATGCGGGCGGCCGGCGGCCCGGGTTTCGCGCCCGCGCTCCTGATGAGCCACCTCGCCTGCGCGGACGAGCCGGAACGGCCTGAGACCGCGCGGCAGCGGAAACTGTTCGCCGAGCTTCGCGCTCTGGCTCCGGAAACGCCCGCAAGTCTCGCCAACTCCGCCGGAACCCTGCGGCCGGAGACAAGCGAAGGCGACCTCGCCTTCGACCTCCGCCGTCCCGGGGTCTCGCTCTATGGCGCGAACCCGATCGCGGGTTTCGCCTCCCCGCTCAAGCCTGTCGTGCGGCTCGAAGCCCGCATCATACAGGTGCGCGACGTCGCGGCGGGCGAAACGGTGGGCTATGGCGGCGTGGAGCGCATGCGCCGTCCCTCGCGCGTCGCCGTCTTGTCGCTCGGCTACGCCGACGGGATCCTTCGGGCAGGCGGCGGCGCGGACGGCGTTCCGGGCGCGGCTGCGTTCGTCGGCGAGACGCCCTGCCCCTATGTCGGCCGCATCTCCATGGACCTCATCGCGATCGACGTCACCGACACGCCGCATGCCCAGCGCGGCGACTGGGCGGAAATTCTCGGCGACCATGTCGGCGTCGACGACCTCGGCCGCGCCTGCGGCACGATCGGCTACGAGATCCTGACGAGCCTCGGGCGGCGCTACGAGCGGACTTACGTCTGATGGCCCGCGGCAAGTCCAGCTTCGTCTGTCAGGCCTGCGGCGCGATCTCGTCGCGCTGGCAGGGCAAGTGCGAGGCCTGCGGGGCCTGGAACGCGATCGTCGAGGAGGCGGCCTCCGCCCCCCTGCCCGGCTCCGCGGCGCGGGCGCTGGGGCGCGGGCGCGTGGTCGCGCTCGAGACTTTTGAAGGCGAGGCCGACGAGGCGCCGCGCATCCGCTCAGGCATCGACGAACTCGACCGCGTCACCGGCGGCGGCTTCGTGTTCGGCTCGGTGCTGCTGCTCGGCGGCGAGCCCGGCATCGGCAAGTCGACGCTGCTCGTGCAGGCGAGCGCGGCGCTCGCCCGCGCTGGACACCGCGTCGTCTACGTCTCTGGTGAGGAGGCGTCCGCGCAGGTGCGGTTGCGCGCCCAGCGCCTCGGCCTCGCCGACGCCCCGGTCGCGCTCGCGGCCGAGACGTCGGTCGAGGACATTCTCACGACGCTCAAGGACGGAGCGCCGCCGAAGCTCCTCGTGATCGACTCGATCCAGACGCTCTGGACCAATCAGGTCGAGTCCGCCCCCGGAACCGTCACCCAGGTCCGCGCCTCGGCGCAGGCGCTGATCCGCTACGCCAAGACCACGGGCGCCTGCGTCATCCTCGTCGGGCATGTGACCAAGGACGGGCAGATCGCCGGCCCCCGCGTCGTGGAGCACATGGTCGACGCGGTGCTGTCCTTCGAAGGCGATTCGGGCCGCGACTTCCGCATCCTGCGCGCCCAGAAGAACCGCTTCGGGCCGACCGACGAGATCGGCGTGTTCGCCATGACGGGCCTCGGGCTCGAAGAGGTGCGCAACCCCTCGGCGCTCTTCCTCGGCGACCGCGAGCCCGACGCGCCGGGCACATCGGTGCTCGCGGGCCTCGAAGGCTCCCGCCCGATCCTCGTCGAGATCCAGGCGCTGGTGGTGCCCTCCACCCTCGGCACGCCCCGGCGCGCGGTGGTCGGCTGGGAAGGCTCGCGCCTCGCGATGGTGCTCGCCGTTCTCGAGGCGCGCTGCGGGGTGCGCCTTGGCAGCCACGACGTCCATCTCGCCGTCGCAGGCGGCCTGCGCGTGCAGGAGCCGGCCGCGGACCTTGCGGTGGCGGCCGCCCTCGTCTCCTCGCTCCTCAACGCGCCGCTGCCTGTCGACGCCGTGTTCTTCGGCGAGATCGGCCTCACGGGCGCGGTGCGGGCCGTCGCGCATCCCGGGCCGCGGCTCAGAGAGGCGGCGCGCCTCGGCTTCAAGCGCGCGGCGCTCCCTGCTCCGGCCGAGGAGGCGGCCAAGGACGCCGGCCTCGTCGCTTTGCCGGTCGCGACTCTGGACGCGCTGGTGGCCCGCCTTGCGGCGCGCGCAGGGAGCGATCCGCGACAAGGCGCGTGACGAAGGTTGTCACGCGGGTTATAGAGACCGCGCCCGAGGGGGGCGCCGCCTCGAGGCGCGGCCCGACGATCACGAGCCAGGGTTCCGGCGCGTCAATGACCATCACGCTTCTCGACGTCATCCTGCTCGCCGTGATGGCCATCTCGGCGCTGCTCGCCATGGTGCGCGGCTTCACGCGGGAAGTGCTGTCGATCGCGTCCTGGGTCGCGGCGGCGGCCGCCACCTTCTATTTCTTCGAGCCCGCCCGCACGATCGCGCGCGAGCACATCAAGTTCAATCCGCCGCAGCTCGTCGACGTGATCGCCGCCGGCTCGATCTTCATCGTCGTGCTCCTGGTGGTCTCGTTCATCACCATGAAGATCTCCGACGTGATCCTCGACAGCCGCGTCGGCCCGGTCGACCGCATCCTCGGCTTCGGCTTCGGGGCCGCGCGCGGGCTGCTGCTGGTGGTCGTGGCCTTCCTGTTCTTCACCTGGCTGGTGCCCGAAAAGGGCCAGCCCGAGTGGTTCCGGACCGCCCAGTCCAAGGTCATTCTGCAGGATGCCGGGGACAAGCTTCTCGCCATGTTGCCGGAAGACCCCGAAAGCACCATCTTGCAGAAGCTTAAGCGGCGCGACGGCGCCGGCGAGGCCGCTGGCCCCGCGGCCCCAGGCGGCCCGGACTCTCCTCCGGCGCCCGACGAGGCGCCGGACGCTAACCCTGCGGACAGACAGGGGATCGACAAACTCCTCGAGCGGGACGACAAGCCCCGGCAGTAACGGCCTCCGTCCGAATCCGGGCGGAGTTCACCAGTTTCCGACTTTGCGGGAGTTGGACGAGATGATCGATTCCGACGACGACGCCCTCACCACCCTCGACCTCGACGCAGATCGCCTGCACGAGGAGTGCGGGGTGTTCGGCGTTTACGGACACCCGGACGCCGCGGCGCTCACCGCGCTCGGCCTCCACGCGCTCCAGCACCGCGGCCAGGAGGCTGCGGGCATCGTCTCCCGCGACAAGCATCGCTTCCACGCCGAGCGCCGGCTCGGGCTCGTCGGCGACCACTTCTCCGACGCCCGCGTCATCGCGCGCCTGCCCGGACGATCCGCGATCGGGCACAATCGTTATTCGACGACCGGCGAGACGATCCTCCGCAACGTTCAGCCGCTGTTCGCCGAGCTCGACGCCGGCGGCATGGCTGTCGCGCACAACGGCAACCTCACCAACGCGCTGACGCTGCGCCGAGAGCTCGTCCGCGCCGGCGCGATCTGCCAGTCGACCTCGGACACCGAGGTGATCCTCCACCTCGTGGCGCAGTCGCGCCGTCCGCGCATCATCGACCGTTTCGTCAACGCGCTGCGCGAGATCGAGGGCGCATATGCGCTCGTCGCCCTGACGCCGAAAAAGCTGATCGGCGCCCGCGACCCGCTCGGCATCCGCCCTCTGATCCTGGGCGAGCTCGACGGCTGCCACATCCTCACCTCCGAGACCTGCGCGCTCGACATCATCGGCGCGAAATACGTTCGCGACATCGAAAACGGCGAGGTGGTGATCATCTCGGAGGACGGCATCCAGTCGCTGAAGCCGTTCCCGCCGCAGCGGATGCGGCCCTGCATCTTCGAGTTCGTGTATTTCGCACGGCCCGACTCGGTCGTTCAGGGCCAGTCGGTCTACGAGGTTCGCAAGAACATGGGCGTCGAACTCGCCCGCGAAAGCGCGCCCGAAGCCGACGTCATCGTGCCGATCCCGGATTCGGGCGTGCCGGCGGCCATCGGCTTCAGCCGCGAGAGCGGCATCCCGTTCGAGCTCGGCATCATCCGCAACCACTATGTCGGCCGCACCTTCATTCAGCCGACCCAGGGCGTGCGCGAGCTCGGCGTGCGCATGAAGCATTCGGCGAACCGCAGCCAGATCGCGGGCAAGCGCATCGTGCTCGTCGACGACAGCCTGGTGCGCGGGACGACCTCGCTCAAGATCGTCAAGATGATGCGCGACGCCGGCGCGAAAGAGGTGCACTTCCGCCTCGCCTGCCCGCCGATCACCCATTCGGACTTTTACGGCATCGACACGCCCGAGCGCGAAAAGCTGCTCGCCGCGACCCACACGCTCGAGGAAATGCGCCAGTTCATCGGCGCCGACAGCCTCGCCTTCCTCTCGGTCGACGGGCTCTACCGCGCGATGGGCTATGAGGGCCGCGACAAGAACTTGCCCGAGTTCACCGACCACTGCTTCACGGGCGACTATCCGACCCCGCTCACCGATCTCGCGGGCGAGACGCCGCGCCAGCTCTCGCTGATCGCCGAAGCGAGCTGATCACGTTTTTGAACGCGACGTCTGTCACTCCCCTCTCCCCTTGTAGGGGAGGGTAAGGGTGAGGGGTGACGGCGGCGCCTTTTCCAGATATGGCGCCGCCGTCACCCCTCACCCGACCGCCGCCTCGGGCGCCGGTCACCTTCTCCCGCAAAAGGAGAAGGGAAGAACAGCCGAGCGCCTCTTGACCACTCCCCCCTCCCTCACCGGCCGGATCGCGGTCGTCACCGGCGCCACGCGCGGGATCGGCTATGCGACGGCGCTCGCGCTCGCGAGCGCCGGCGCTCATGTGGTCGCGATCGGCCGGACGCAAGGAGGGCTCGAGGATCTCGACGACGACATCCGCAAGGCCGGCGGCTCGGCGACGCTCGTCCCGCTCGACCTGACCGACTTCGGCGCGATCGATCGTCTGGGGGCCGCGCTCCATGAGCGCCACGGCAAGCTCGACATCCTGGTGGGCAACGCCGGGCTGCTGGGCGGGATCTCGCCGCTCGGCCATATCGAGCCGAAGGACTGGGACAAGACGCTCGCGGTCAACCTCACGGCCAACTGGCGGCTGATCCGCTCGCTCGACCCGCTGCTGCGGGCCTCCGACGCCGGCCGGGCGGTCTTTCTGACCTCCGGAGCCTCCCACAAGGCGCGCGCCTATTGGGGCCTCTACGCCGCCACGAAGGCGGGCCTCGAGGCGCTCGTCCGCGCCTATGCGGCCGAAACGATGAACCACACGCCCGTGCGCGTGACGCTCGTCAATCCGGGGCCGCTCGCCACCGCCATGCGCAAGAAGGCGATGCCGGGCGAGGACCAGTCGACCCTGAAGACGCCGGCCGACATCGCGCCGAAAATCGTCGCGCTCTGCGGTCCGGACTGGACCGAGACCGGACGGTTCTATGATTTCCCGTCCGATCGCATGATGGATTTCCGCGCGCCGGACTGAGCGCGCGGCGTACCGGCCCGGGGGGGTCACTTCACCTTGTATTTGAAGATCTTGAGGACGTCGTAGGTGAAGTTGAAGTTCCCGCCGAAGTCCCGGCCGAACTGCTTCACCCTCAGCCGGAAGCCCTGATAGGGCCCCTCGGCCGCGAACCACTCGATCTCCGTGCGCGTCGAGACGACCTGGGACGAGCCCTTGGGCGTGACGACCGACTTTTCCGTCAGCTTGCAGGCCTTGTAGCTTCCGAACGGCGTGCGGACGGTTTCGACGCCGTCGAACGTCAGCGTCCGCTTCGAGACGCCCGTCTGCGACCTTCCGCCCTGAGTGACGGTGACGTCGGAGGTCTGAGCATAAGTCGCGTCGGACTTCAGGTCTCCGGGAAACCTCTCGCCGGGGTCATAGCTAAGGGTCTGCGACCCGCTCTTCCCCCCATACCGGGTGAGATCGCTTTTCGTCGCGACGTAATATTCGAAGCCCGTCTCCGAACCGATCTGGAGCTTGATCTCGACGGCGTCGACCCCTGCGAACCTCTTCGCTTTCCCCGCCTCCCAAACGAACCGCCTCTCACCGGCGCCGTCGCCGGAACGCCGCACCTGATAGTCGATGAACGCGCTCGTCTTGTAGACGCCGTCGTTCAGGCAGGACCCGAAGGTCTTCACCGCCGCGCTCTCGACCTCGCCCGCAAAGGCCGTCGTGGCGCACAGACACGCTGCGCCGAACGCGCCCAGAATTGCGATGCTCTTCACTGTCTCCGACCCCTACAGTCGACGCGCGGCCCCCGCCGGCGCAAAGCTTCGTCATTTCACGTCGAATTCTCGGATCTTGACGACCTCGTAGGTCGTCGCCGGTTTTCCGGACACGGACTTGAGCCCGAACCCTCGATAAGGTCCCTCGGCTGCGACCCAGCTCGTTTCGACGGACGCGTCGGCCGCGGACACGTCGGTGATCTTGGAGGACGACTTCGTCTCGAATTTGCAGGCGGCGAACTTTCCGAGCGGGGTCTTGATCGTTTCGATCCCAAGGAAGGTGATCGCGCTCTTCCACTTGCTGCCGGCCGTGCTGCCGTTTCCAAAGAAGGTCTTGTAAGTGACCGTCTGCTTGAACGTCTCTCCTTCTTCAAGGTTCGTCGGAGTCTTGGAAGGAGGCGTAACCACCGTCCGGCTACTCCCGTTCGCGTATCCGTAGAACACGAGCGCAGACTTCGTGACCCTCACATATGTGTTCGAGACGAATTTCCCGAACTCGTCTTCAAAGGTGTTCTTGATGAGCGTGGTCGCGACGCCTTCGAAGTCTTCGACGCCTTTCACTTCGACGCGCTCGCGCTGCTCGCTCTTGCGCCCGAGCGCAGAAATGGTGGAGTCGAAGTCGAGAAACGCGCCCTTCTTATAGAGCCCGGGATTGAAGCACGCCGCGGAGTCCGCGGCCTGCGCCTGACCAACGGTCGCCGCTCCGATCGCGACGGCGCCCGCGACGATCGATCGTCAATGCCCTGCCATGACGTGCCCCCCCAGCGCGCGACGGAAGCCGCCCGCGCGAGCCGCCGGGCGACTGCTACCCAAGATAGCGTCGAGAGCTTCCGCCAGCGCGTGGCGGGCGGCAACAAGAGAAGACGCCGTCCCGCATGCGACGGCAAGAAAATCAGAAGGTGAGCGAGCGAATGTCACGTCGGCGCACAGAGCCGGCCCGTTGCCACGCGTTCACCAGCAGGGCGTCACTTCAGCTTGAAGGTCCACACTTTGGTGACCTCGAGCGCCTGATTGATCGAGAAGCCGGCCGAATAGGTCGCGGAGATCTTGCTGCGCAGCGTGAGGCCGCGATACGGGCCCTCGGCCGCGATCCAGTCGGTCCGGTTCGTGAGATAGGTTCCGACCGCGTTCTTCGCCGTCGCGCGGATCGACATCACGCAGGCCTTGTAGCGGCCGACCGCGAATTTCTTCTCTTCAAACCCGTTGAATGTGTACTTCTCGTTCGTCTTGGTGACCTCTTCACGCCCATCGCCGTAGACGTTGCGGTTCTGGAAGGTCTGCTTGAAGGATTTGCCTTTCTTCAGATTGATCGGAAGGCGCTGGGCGGGCTCGACGAACTGCGTCACGCCCTCGCTTTCGAGGCCGTAGGTCACCAGATAGTTCTTGGCTTTGGCCGCGTAGGTGCGGTTGACGCCTGCGGGCTTGCCCGCGTCGTCGAAGAACTTAGCCCTGGTCTCGACAGCCTCGTTCCCGTTGAACGTCTTCACGCCGCCAACTTCGATCGAGATGCGCCTCGGCGGCGTCGCGCCGTCGCCCGACACCTTCATGTCGTAGTCCATCCTGGACCCCTTTTTCAGGATCCCCTCGTCGAAGCAGACGTCGGAGCGCTCGGCGGCGGCCGCGCCTGCGGTCCCCGGCAAGAGGGCCGCTTCAAAAACCAGCGCCCCGACGGCTCCCGCGATGAGACACTTCGACGTCATCGACCTGAACGGACCTTTCACGGGACACGCTTCAGCTGTCGCAGGCCTCGCCCCCGACCGGCGCGACCGTGCGACTCTCCGCGGCTGCGCCTCGGATTTGGTCGCTCGATCATCGCTTGCCGAAGCGAGCCGGTCGACGGCCCGCCGCGTGCATGGCGCGTCAGCTTTTCGCGTAAGGGTTTTCTGCCGAGCGGAAGCTCAGACGGATGGGGGCGCCTGGAAGGTCGAAGGCTTCCCTCAGCCCGTTGATGAGGTAGCGCGTGTAGGAGGTCGGCAGTTCGCTCGTGCGCGTGCCGAACAGCACGAAGCTCGGCGGCCGCGCCTTCGCCTGGGTCATGTAGCGCAGCTTGATGCGCTTGCCCGAGACCGCGGGCGGCGGATGGCGCTGCAGCGTCTCCTCGAGCCAGCGATTGAGCGCGGCGGGGGATGCGGCGGTTCCAGACCTCGTGGGCCTTCACGACTGAGGCCACAGCTTGTCGACGCCTTCGCCGGTCTCGCCCGACAGCGGCGCGAGCTCCGCCCTTGATCTGCGGCAGCAGGCGGTCGAGCCGCTCGCGCGCATGCTCGAAGCCCACCTTGCGGTCGTCGATCAGATCCCATTTGTTGAGACCGATGACGAGCGCCCTGCCCTCGCGCTCGACGAGGTCTGCGATCGACAGATCCTGCTTCTCGAACGGCACGGTGGCGTCGAGGAGAAGCACCACCTCGGCGAACTTCATCGCCCGGATGGAGTCGGCGACCGACAGCTTTTCGAGCTTGTCGACCACCTTGGCCTTGCGGCGCATGCCGGCGGTGTCGACGAGGCGGACCTTGCGGCCCCGCCACTCCCAGTCGACCGAGACCGAGTCGCGGGTGATGCCGGCCTCGGGGCCGGTCAGCATGCGGTCGGAGCCGACGAGGCGGTTGACCAGCGTCGACTTGCCGGCGTTCGGCCGGCCGACGATCGCGATCCGGAGCGCGCGCGTCGTCGCCCTCGGCCTCCTCCTCGTCCTCGACGGGTTCGGGAAAAAACGGCTGGAGGGCGTCGTAAAGGTCGCCCAATCCCTCGCCATGCTCGGACGAGATCGGCAGCGGATCGCCGAGACCGAGCCGATAGGCGTCGTAGGCGCCGTCGAGGCCCTTTCGGCCCTCCGCCTTGTTGGCGAGCAAGATGATCGGGCGGGTGGAGCGCCTCACCACCTCGGCGAAGCGCTCGTCGTCGGCGGTCACGCCGGCGCGGCCGTCGATCATGAACAGCACGACGTCGGCCTCGGCGATCGCGGCCTCGGTCTGCTCGCGCATGCGGGCCTCGAGCGAGCCGCCGACGGCGTTCTCGAGGCCGGCGGTGTCGACGATGCGGAACACGAGGTCGCCGAGCCGCCCCTCGCCTTCGCGACGGTCGCGGGTGACGCCCGGCCGGTCGGTCGACCAGCGCCAGGCGTTTGCCCACGAGGCGGTTGAACAGCGTCGACTTGCCGACGTTCGGCCGGCCGACGATCGCGATCTGGACTTGTGGTTCGCTCACGGGCTCAAGGCCTCCCGGCGACGTCGCCGCCGGGGCCGAAATGGCCTCGGGCGATCGATCAGGCGAGGTTGGCGACGCCCGGCGCCGGCAGCGCCGAGAGCGGCTGCGGCACGGAGTCGGGCGGCGGCGGGGCGACGCGCGGGACAGGGCGGCGATCGCCTGCAGCGGCGTCTCCTTCTCGTTGAAGGGGTTCATGTTGGAAAGCGTGTCGCAGCCCGCAAGCGAGCCCACGACGGCGAGCGCAAGCGCGGCTCGGGCGCTGTGGCGAGGCGGCTGGTCACGGCTTGGCGAACTCCGGTCGATGCGGCGCGCAAGCGCCGAAACACTCAGTTGACGGCTTGGAAGCGTCCTTGCCGGCCGCTTCCGGCGCCGGCAGGACGGCGAGCATCAGGTCCGCGCTGGCGGCTCGCGCCGGGCGCCTCGGGATCGGCCACCACGGCCTCGAACTGTCGGCGGGCGTCGGCCCATGTCGCCGGCCTTGTAGGCCGCAAGGCCCATCGCCTCGCGGCGAGCGTCGACCAGGCGCCGTTGGTCGCGGCGAGCGGCTCGGCCAGCGCCTTGACGTCGTCGCGCGAGCCGGCGTCGACGGCCAAAGGCGCCGCGAACCCGCGCCGCGTCGCGCAGCTGGCCATCGGCCGCGGCGTCGTTCGCGATCGCCTGATAAAGCTTCAGCGCGCCGGCCTTGTCGTCCTTCGCGGCCTCGTCGGCCTCGCGGAGCTTGGCGATGGCGCTGTAGCCGGCGGGGCCATCGGCCGCGATCGCCGCGAAGGCGGCGCGCGCCTCGGCGGTCTTGCCGTCCTTGGCGAGGGCTGCGGCCGCCTCGTAGCGGTCGCCTGCGGTCTCAGCCTGCTGATTCTCGTAGTATTGCCAGCCGCGCCAGCCGCCGACGCCCGCCACGACGACGACCATCACCACGACGATCGCGGTTCCGTAGCGGTCCCAGAACGCCTTGAGGCGGTCGCGTCGGAGGTCTTCTTGGACCTCTTGGAAGATGTCGGCCATTGAACTCGGTCGTCAGAACAGCAGTCAAACCCCGGAGCCGGACGGTCCCGCGGCGCGCGGCACCATATCGACGCGGCCCCGGAGCCGCAATGCTCTGAGAGACTAGATCGCGAAGGCCGGCCTGCCGATCAACAGCGGGTGCAGGAACGTGCCGAACAGCAGGTAGATCGCCGTGCCGATGACGAGCGCGATGACGTCGTTTCTGCCACGAGGCCGGCCGCGGCGGCGCGCCCGTCGCCCGCTCCTGCCGCTTCAGCCCGATGCGCGCGACGACGCCCCAGGCCAGGAACGAGCCGAACAGCAGCATGCTGGCGAGATCGCCGTTGGCGATGAGATGGGCGGTCGCCCAGAGCTTCACCGCGGCGAGCATGGGATGCTTGGCCCGGGCGCGGATATGGCCCGGCAAGCGATAGGCCGCGAGCAGCACGAAGACCGGCCACATCAGCAGAATGACGACGTGCCGCGTCCAGGCCGGGGCGACCAGATCTCGATGTAAGGCGCAGCCTGCCAGCCGATGACGATCAGGACGAGACCCGCGAGCGAGACGAGCGAATAGGCGGCCTTGTAGCCGCCCTCCCCGAAGCGCGCGATCAACCCGGCGCGGACGCCGCGCGCGCGGGTTACGAGATGCGCGCCAAGAAACAGCGCCAGTCCGAGAATGAGGAGAGCCATGAGGCGGATCCGCTGCCTGGCCGATGTTGGAACGGCTCGAAACTAGCCGAGCGGCTCTCCCGACGCCATCGCCTGCGCTCACGAGACACGTGATTCGACACCTCGCCACATATGCGGCACAACTGTGGCGCGGCCGTGCGGGAGCGGACCGCATGGGGCTCCAGCAATGAAAAGCGTCGCGTTCGCATTGGCTTGCCTGCTCGGGCTCGCCCTGTCGCCGTCGCTCGCGCAGGCGAGCGTGGTGGCCAAGATCAGCCTGTCGGCCCAGCGCGCCGACATCATGGTCGACGGCTCGACGGCCTATTCCTGGCCGGTCTCGACCGCCCGCCGCGGCTACGTCACGCCGACCGGGATCTTCCGCCCGTACCGCACTGAAAAGATGTGGCATTCGCGGAAATACGACATGTCGCCGATGCCGCATTCGGTGTTCTTCCGCGGCGGCTACGCCATCCACGGCACCGGCTATGTGCGCTCGCTCGGACGGCCTGCGAGTCATGGCTGCGTGCGCCTCGCGCCGGGCAACGCCGCCACATTCTACAATCTCGTGAGGAAGCGCGGCATGCAGAACGCGCGGATCATCATCACGCAGTGACCAAACAGGCGAAGGCGACGACCCGACCGATCCCCTCTCGCCTTGCGGGAGAGGGTCGGGATGAACCTCCGCGTCATCCCCGAATGGCGCCGCCCGCTCTCTTCATCCGCCCGACGCTTCGCGCCGGACACCTTCTCCCATGAGCGGAGAAGGGAGAAGCGCCCTCCCTCCCGCTTGACCTTCGGGCCCGCCGGGGGTCTTTGGCCGCGCGATGGCGTATGCGGTCAAAGAACTCTTCAAGACGCTGCAGGGCGAAGGCGCGCAGACCGGGCGCGCGGCCGTTTTCTGCCGTTTCGCGGGCTGCAATCTGTGGTCGGGCCGCGAGCAGGATCGCGAGACCGCGGTCTGCCGCTTCTGCGACACGGACTTTGTCGGAACCGACGGTCCGGGCGGGGCAAAATTTACGACGGCCGACGATCTCGCGGCGGCGATCGAGCGGACCTGGGGCGGCGCGCCGGGCCGCGCCTACGTGGTCTTCACCGGCGGCGAGCCGCTGCTCCAGCTCGACGATGCGCTGATTAAGGCGGTCCACGCGAAAAACTTCGAGATCGCGATCGAGACCAACGGCACGCAGGAGCCGCCCGCGGGCGTCGACTGGATCTGCGTCAGCCCCAAGGCAGGAGCCGAGCTGAGGCTCGCTCGCGGCGACGAGATCAAGCTCGTCTATCCGCAGGACGGCCTGGCCCAGAAATCTTCGCGGGGCTCGACTTCCGGCACTTCTTCCTGCAGCCGATGGACGGCGCGGCGCGCGAGCAGAACACCGCCGCGGCCGCCGCCTATTGCCTCGACAATCCGCCCTGGCGGCTCAGCCTCCAGACCCACAAGCTCATCGGCCTGCCCTGATAGACGCCCGTGCATGAACTTTCCAAACAGTTCCGCTTCGAGGCGGCCCACACGCTCACCCGTTCGATCGACGTGGAGCCGAGCCGCCGCATCCACGGCCATTCCTATCGGGCCGAGGTGAGCTTGCGCGGCCGTCCCGATCCGGAAACCGGAATGCTGGTCGATCTCGGCCTGTTTTCCCGCGCGCTCGCGGAAGCGCGGGACGGGCTCGACCACCGCTTCCTCGACGAGGTCGCGGATCTCGGCCCCGCGACGCTGGAGAACCTCTCTGTCTGGATCTGGCGCAAGGTCGAGGGCGTCTGTCCGGGCTCCACAAGGTCACGGTCTATCGCGACAGCGAGGGCGACGCCTGCAGCTACTTCGGCCCGGGAGCGAAATCCGCGTGAGCGCGCAGGAAAGCGCCCTCGTTCTCTTTTCCGGCGGGCAGGACTCGACCACCTGCCTCGCCTGGGCGCTCGACCGCTTCTCCCGCGTCGAGACGCTTGGCTTCGACTACGGCCAGCGCCACCGGGTGGAGCTCGAGCGCCGGGAGACGCTCCGCGAGGGGCTCTGCGAACTGAAGCCCGAATGGCGCGACCGTCTGGGCGAGGACCACACGATCGACCTTTCGGTTCTGGGCGAGATCTCCGACACCGCGCTCACCCCGCGACGCCGAGATCGCGATGACGGAGGCCGGGCTGCCCAACACCTTCGTGCCCGGCCGCAACATCGTCTTTCTGACCTTCGCCGCCGCGCTCGCCTATCGCCGCGGCCTGACGCGCCTCGTCGGCGGCATGTGCGAGACCGACTATTCGGGCTATCCGGACTGCCGCGACGAAACCATCCAGACGCTGGCGAAGGCGCTCACCCTCGGCATGGACCGGGCGGTCGAGATCGACACGCCGCTGATGCGGATCGACAAGGCCGAGACCTGGGCGCTCGCCGAGCGACTTGGCGGCGGGCCGCTCGTCGAACTGATCGTCGAAGACACCCACACCTGCTATCTCGGCGACCGCGGCGAGCGCCACGCCTGGGGTTTTGGATGCGGCGAGTGTCCCGCTTGCGAGCTTCGCGCGCGCGGCTTCGAGCGCTACGCGGCGACGCGAGCGGGCTGAGCGGCCTCAGCCCCACCCGCTTTCCGCAGCCACACGCGCCGCATAGGTCCGGAAATCCGTCCCCTTGCGGCCGAGCGCCTGCTCGACGCCGTCGGCCGTCATGGCGTTGCGGCCGTCCAGAACCGTGCCGAACAGATAGACGACGAGGTCGATCATCTCGGCCGGCACGTCGTGGGCGCGCATCTCGGCCGCATAGGCGTCCAACGGAACCTCCACGTAATCGAGCGCCACGCCCCGCGCTTCGGCGATGGCGGCGGCCGCCTCGCGGAAGGTGAGCGCGCGCGGGCCCGTCAGCTCGTAGAGCATTCCCACGTGCCCCTTTCGGTCAGCGAAGCGAAGGCGACGTCTGCGATGTCGTCGCAATCGACGAAGGGTTCAGGAACCGCGCCCGCCGGCAGCACGAGCGCCCCGGCGGCGACGCCCTCGCCCATGAAGCTTTCGGAGAAATTCTGGGCGAACCAGCTGCAGCGCAGGATCGTCCAATCGGCCCCCGAGCCGATCAAAACCTGCTCCGCCGCCTGCGCCTCCTCCTCGCCGCGGCCCGAGAGCAGCACGATGCGGCGCACCCCCGCCGAAAGGGCCGCGTTCGTGAAGGCGCGGATCTTCTCCACCGCGCCGGGCGCGGCGAGGTCGGGATAGTAGGCGACATAAGCCGCCCGGTCCCCTCGAGCGCCGCCGCCCAGCCGGCCTCATGCTCCCAGTCGAAGCCCGGCGCCGCGCCGCGCGAGCCCTGCCGCACGGGCAGACCCGCCCGCTCCAACCGTTCGACCACGCGCCTGCCGGTCTTTCCCGTCGCGCCCACCACCAGCGTCGGCTTGGCCTCACGCGCCTTGAACTCGATCCCGGTCATCACCTTCTCCCTAATATGAGTATCTCTCATATTTTGAGAATGTGACGAGTACTCATATTATGTGTCAAGCAAAATGTGAGTAACCCTCATGTCTGATGTCGAAACCGGCCCGAGCCTGCGCCGCGCGCCCAGCCAGAAGCGGGCGCTGGAGCGCGTCGAAAAGCTGCTGGACGCCGCCAGAGGGCTGATTTCGGAGAAGGGCAGCGACGCCATGCGCATGGCGGAGGTCGCCGAGCGCGCAGGCGTTTCGATCGGCTCGCTCTACCAGTATTTTCCGGACAAGACGGCGATCATCCGCGTGCTGGCGGAGCGCATCAGCGCGGAGGGGCGCGCCTGCATCGCGGGAGCTTTCAGGCGTCTCGACCACGGACGAGCTGCGCGAGGCGTTCCGGCGGCTGGTCGAGATCTATTACGGCCTGTTCCTCGCCGAGCCCGTCATGCGCGACGTCTGGTCTGCGACGCAGGCCGACAAGGCGCTGCGCGCCTTCGAGCAAGAGAACAGCCGGGCTGACGGAGCGCTGGTCGCCGCAGCGATGGCGCGCGTGCGGCCAGACGCCGATCGCGAGGCGCTTGAACGCTCCGCCTTCCTCGTGATGCAGCTCGGGGAAGCGGCGATGCGGATCGCGATCTCGGTTCCGCGCGAGGAAGGCGACGCGCTGGTCGAGACCTATGTGCGCATGGCGTTGAAGGAGATCGCCCCTTGAGCCTCGACAGCGTCCGAGCCTTCCTCTCGAGCATGCGCCCGACCTCATGGTCGTCGAGCATGAAGTGAGCACCGCCACTGTGCCGGAAGCCGCGACGGCGCACGACTGCGCGCCGGGGCAGATCGCCAAAACGCTGTCGTTGCGGGTCGGAGATCGCGTCATGCTGTTCGTGACGCGGGGCGACGCGCGGCTCCACAATCGCAAGGCCAGGGAAGCGCTTGGCGGCAAGCCGCGGATGCTTGGCGTGGATGAGGTCGCGCAGCTGACGGGCCATCCGGTCGGCGGCGTGTCGCCCTTCGGGCTCGCAGCGCCGCTTCCGGTCTATTGCGACGTGTCGCTGAAGGATTTCGACGTCGTCATACCCGCAGCGGGCTCGCCGCGGAGCTCCGTGCGGGTCTCGCCGCACCGCATGGCGGAGCTGGTCGGCGCGGAATGGATCGACGTCTGCGATATTCCCGGCTGATCTCGGTCAGCCGAACGCCTTGGCGTAAAGGTCCGGCTTGAAGCCGACCATCAGTTTTTGCCGCCCGTCTCGAGCACCGGCCGCTTGATCATCGAGGGCTGGGCCTGCATCAGCGCAAGCGCCCTGCCCTCGTCGATCCCGGCCTTCTCGTCGTCGGGCAGCTTCTTGAAGGTGGTTCCGGCGCGGTTGAGCAGCGTCTCCCAGCCCACCTCGCCGGCCCAGCGCTTCAGCGTCGCGGCGTCGATCCCGGCGACCTTGTAGTCGTGGAAGGAATACGCGACGCCGTGCTCGTCGAGCCAGGCGCGCGCCTTCTTCATCGTGTCGCAGTTCTTGATGCCGTGGATCGTGACGCTCGCCATGAAGCCGGGTCTAGACGGCCGGCTGGCCTCTGACCAGACGCAAAATCACCACCGCGACGGCGACGATCAGCAGCAGATGGATGAGCCACGAGGCGACGTGGAACACCACGAAGCCGAGCGCCCAGGCGATGACGAGAAACAGTGCGATGGCCCAGAGCATGAGAACCTCCCAGTCATGGGCCGATACGCAATTGCGGCCCGTGCTCTCAAACGCGTGAACCGGAACGAACGTTCCGGCTCAGCCTCGGCCGGACGGGCGATTTGAAGCGGTGTGCGCGAGGATCTGCGCGGCGATCACGTCGAGGTCGTCGCCATGGAGCTCATGGCCCGCGTCCGGCAGGACATGAAGTCGGGCGCCCGGAATCCGCCGCCCGATCGCCTCTCCGTTGGCGAGCGGCAGCACCGGGTCATGGGCCCCGTGGATGACGAGCGTCGGCGCGGCGATCTCCCGGAGATCCCAATGGTCGAAGTCGCCGCCGACGGTCGCATGATTGAACGCCGACCTGAGATTTCGGGACCGCGCGAATTCGCGCGCGATGCGCTCGTCCGTGACGGCGCGGTCGACGCCGCGCGCCGGCGAGGAACTCAGTTCCGCGATGCGTCCCAGAAAGGCGCCGACGGCGCTTTCGTCCCTCCAGTCGACGTCGTCCAGCGTCGCGAAATGAGCAAGGAACGCCTCGCTCATCGACGGCCCGGGCGCATCTTCGCCGCCGAGCGGCTCGGCGGCGATCAATGTGAGGCTGGACACCCTGTCCGGATCGCGCAGCGCGACCAGCTGCGAAACGAAGGCGCCGAGCGACATCCCGACGAGATGCGCGCGCGTCAGCCCATAGGCGTCAAGGATGGCCAGGACGTCGTCTGCGAGATCCTCGACGGCGTAGGCCGCGGGTCCCGGCGGGTTCGTCGTGCTCGCGCCGGTGTCGCGGTGATCGAAGCGGATGACGCGGCGTCCCCCTTCGGCGAGCGCCTCGCAGAAGCGATCGGGCCACCACATCATCGACGCGGCGGCGCCCATGACGAGCAGGACCGGCGGGGCGTCCGGATCGCCGAAGGCCTGCGTGCACAGCTCCACGGGACCGTTTCGTGCGATCAGGACGGCGGCGGTCATTCAGCGTCTCCTGCGTGGGCGTCGACGGACGCCGGACATCCCACGAGGGATCCAGCGCGACAACCCGAGCCAAAACACTTAAGCGCACACTTGACTATCGACCCCGGCGCTGTAACTTAAGCTCGTGCTTAAGCATCAAGACGTCGACGCCCTGCTTCGCGCGCTGGCCGACCCGACGCGTCGGGCGATCGTCGAGCGATTGGGCCGCTCTCCCGCTCCGGCGGGCGAGCTCGCCAAGCCTTTCGACATGTCGCTCGCCGCGATCATGCAGCATCTGCAGGTGCTGGAGGCTTCAGGGGTCATTGCGAGCGAGAAGGTCGGACGCGTCCGCATCTGCCGGCTGGAGCCCGGCGGCATGGACGCGCTCGCCCTCTGGCTCGAAGAGCGTCGCCATCCGGCCGAGCGAAAGCTCGACCGGCTGGCCGCTTTCCTCACCGAAACCGACGCCACGGGAGACGACGGCGATGACTGACGCAAGCACAGAACTGAAGCCCGCGGTGCACAGCACCTTTCGGATCGAGCGCCTTTACAAGGCGGGCCCTGCGCGTGTGTTCCGCGCCTTCGCCGACACGGACGCCAAGCGCCGCTGGCTCGTCGAGGGCGAAGGGTTCGAGGTGTTCGAGCACGCGGCGGACTTCCGCATCGGGGGCCGAGAATTCTCCCGCTTCCGGTTCGGACAGTCGCCCGAGATCACCAACGAGACGATCTATCAGGACATCGTTCCCGACGCCCGCATCGTGTTCTGCTACCGCATGACGCTCGGCGGCGCGCCGATGTCGGCTTCGCTCACCACCATCGAGCTGACGGCCGCGGGCCAAAGCACCCTGCTCGTCCATACCGAGCAGGGCGCCTATCTCGATGGCTCCGACGACGGCGCCGGCCGCGAAGAAGGCACGCGCCTGCTCCTCGAGGCCCTGGCCAAAGAAGTCGAGGGCTGAGACGCCGAACGCGACGGCGACGCGGCCGCTCAAGACGCGTCGCCGTCGCCGATGAGATCGGAGAGTTCGTAGAACGGGCGGATCTCGATCTCGCTCGGGCCCGGCATCGGATTGGGGCAGCGCTTCACCCAGGCGACCGCCTCGTCCATGTCGGCGACGTTCCAGATCCAGAAGCCGGCGACCAGCTCCTTGGTCTCGGCGAACGGCCCGTCGATCACCATCCGGCCGGCGCCGTCGAAGGCGACGCGCTTTCCTTCCGAAGACGGCTTCAGGCCGTCGCCCGTCACCAGGACGCCGGCGGCCTCAAGCTCGTCGTTGAACCGGCCCATCGCCTCCATCATCGCCATGGTCTCGGGCGTCTGGAAGAAGCCCTTCTCGCTGTCGGCGGTCGCCTTCACCAGAACCATCACGCGCATCGTCCCGTCTCCATCTCCTGCATGGCGGCAAAAAACGCCGCCTGTCGTCGAGAAGACGAACCGGGAGCGCGGGATCCGACATCGGTCCATGGATTTTTCGCGATCAGGACGAATACGCGGTGGACCGCGAGACGCCGTCCCATGCGGCCATCTCTGCGCGGAGCTGCTCCAGCTTGCCCGCCACGAGCGCGAGAGCGTCTTCGCCGAGGAACAGCCGCGTCGGCGGGTTCTCGGCCTCCACCAGCCTGAGCAGCGCCTGCGCGGCCTTTTCCGGATCGCCCGGCTGATTTCCGCTCTTGGCCTGCCGCGCGGCGCGGAGCGGATCCATGACGGCGTCGTAGTCGGCGAGACTGCGCGGCGCGCGGTCCATCGAGCGGCCGGCCCAATCGGTGCGGAACTGGCCCGGAGCGAGCGCCGTAACGTGGATCCCGAAGCCCGCCACCTCCTTGCCGAGCGACTCGGAGACGCCTTCGAGGGCGAACTTGCTGCCGCAGTAGTAGGCGACGCCCGGAACGCCCACGAAACCGCCCATGGAGGTGACGTTGACGATGTGGCCGCGCCTGCGCGCGCGCATGCCGGGCAGCACGGCCTTGATCATCGCCACCGGCCCGAAGACGTTGGCGGCGAACTGGCGCTGGAGATCCTCGAGCGAGGATTCCTCCAGAGCGCCCTCCTGTCCGTAGCCGGCGTTGTTGACCAGCACGTCCACCGGTCCCGCGACGCGCTCGGCTTCCGAGACTTTTTCCGGAACGGCGGCGTAGTCCGTCACGTCGAGCTGAAGCGCGAACGCGCCGTCGGCCGCGCCGAACGCTTTGGCGTCCTCCGCGCGGCGCACCGTTCCGATGACGCGATGGCCCGCCGCGAGCGCGCCGGCCGCAAATGCGCGGCCGAGCCCGGAGCTGACCCCGGTGATGAGAAAGGTTTTGGAGCCTGCGGTCTGTCGTTCGGTCATGAGACTTCGCCTGGGTGATTGAAACCAACTTATATCATGATATAAAAAATGGATGTCAGACGACAACCCCCTCCGCCCGCCGAAGCTTCCGACGAGAGAACGCGTGCTGGACGCAGCCGAGCGGCTGCTGGCGCAAGGCGACGCGTCGTTTTCGATGCGGGAGCTGGCGCAGGAAGCCGGGGTGAGCTTCGCGACGCCGTTCAATCAGTTCGGGTCCAAGGGCGCGATCATGCTCGCGCTCTCGGAGCGCCGGATCGCAGCGATGCGGCTGCGGCTTTCAGAGACGGCGTCGCCTGACGCGGCCGCAGCGCGCGTCCTTGCGGCGGTCGAAATCGCGACGGCCGTGATGCTGGAGCGGCCGGCCGTGAACCGCGCCGTCATGGGCGCGATCGGCGCGCCCGCGGAGACGCCCGGCGACGTGTTCTCCCAGTCCGCTTTGCTGTGGAGGGAGGCGCTCGGGTCCGGCGAGGGCCTCGCCCCGGATATGCGCGCCACGGCGCTCAAGACCCTGCCGGTTCTGCTCGCCGTCGCGTTCCGCGGCGCGCTGTCGTTTTGGACCGTGGGCGAGACGTCGAACGACGCGCTGGAGCCGCGGGCTCGGGCCGCCGCCGCGGGCGCGCTGCTGGGCTTTGTGCACGAAGACGATCGCGCCAAGATGATCCTGCGGATCGAGGCCGACCTGATCTGAGCGCGCAAGGAGCGCGGCGCCCTGATGAGCCCATCGGTGAAGCGAGCGCTCAAGCTGACGGGAGCTCTCGCGGCCGGCTCCGCCGTTCTCTGGTTCGCCATGGAGCTGTGGGTGACCCGCTCGGCCACCATCCTCGTGGTCTCGAAACAGACGCACGGCTCCCCCGACCTTGTCTTGCGGGGCGTGGTCGACGCGGACGGCATGGCCTTCGGAGTCGGCATCGACACCATCGCGAACGAGGACCGCGACGCGCTCTGGGAGAAGCTGCGGCCGGGCTGCCGATACCGCGTCCGTTTCGTCGACCAGGGCCGCTATCCTTCCGGCCGAAGGCGGAAAATGAGCGGCTCCGTCATCGCCGCCGCGACGCCGCTCAACTGCCCCGGCCTGCCGAATGAGCCGGACCGGCCGGCCCTCTCCGGCGCCGAGCTTCTTGAGCGGCTGACGTCGCCGCAGACGTCTCCAGAGCGCTGAAGCGCGCGTTCAGTCGCGCCCGAGATAGTCGAGCTTGCCGATCGGGACGCCCTTGTGGCGGAGAATGTCGTAGGCGGTCGTGACGTGGAAGAAGAAGTTCGGCAGCAAGAAGCCGAGCGCGTAGTCGACGCCCCGGAAACGCCGCTCGCTCGACGGCGTCTTCAGCACGACCTCTGCGTCTTCCTTGCCTTCGAAGGCGGCGCGCGGCGCAGCTTCAAGGAAAGCGCGCGTCTTCGCGATGCGGGCGAAGAGATCGGCGAAGTCGGTTTCGGCGTCCTCGAACGGGACGTTCTCGACCCGCCGAGCCGAACCGCGGCGAACTTGGCGGTGTCGCTCGCCCGCTGGATCTGTCCGACGAGCGGATACATGTCCGGCGCGAGCCGAGCCTCCAGCAAGGCCGAGGGCGCAATCCCCTGCTCGCTTGCGAAGGCCTCGCCCTTCCCGAGCACCGCCTCGAGATTGCCCAAGCCCCGCAAAAGCACAGGGACAGTTATGTCGTAGAGCGATGTCGTCATGACCAAGTCTCCGGCGGCGCGTCCCAGTAGCAAGATAGAGAGCCTCGCTCGACCTCGCTCGCACGGGGCGGCTTGCGCCGGCGCCCGCACGTTTCAGCCACGCCGGACGTCCGGAAAGCCTGGGCGGATGGGCTCGATCGCTCGAGCTTTCATGCGACGCCCGTCGCGAGCTCCCGCATAGGTTGATTGAGGCGACATCTGGACACGTAACAGACCCAGGTATAGATACTTTGGTATGAGCCGCTTGTAGGTGGCTGTAATGATTATAGAAATCTGACCGACGACTTCGTTTACGAGCGCGCGTCGGCCATCGAAAGCCTTCGCGGAGCTCCATGACTGAAAACGAAACCTCGCGCGCCAAGGCGGCGTCGAAGCCGCTCGCCATCACGCGCCGTCGCCTCCTCGGCACAGCGCTCGGCGCCGGCGCGGCGTTCTTCGCCTACCGATGGCTGACCGAAGAGCAGCATCGCGCCGAAACCGCCGACCGCAGCGTGGACGTGCTTCTCATCGGCGGCGGCATCATGAGCGCGACGCTCGGCGTGATGCTCGCCGAGCTCGAGCCGACCTGGCGGATCGAAACCTTCGAACGGCTGTCGAACGTCGCCGACGAGAGCTCGAACGGCTGGAACAACGCCGGCACCGGCCACTCGGCGCTCTGCGAGTTGAACTACACGCCCGAGGACGACAAGGGGAACGTGCAGATCGCCCGCGCGATCGACATCAACGAGCAGTTCCAGATCTCGCGCCAGTTCTGGGCGCATCAGGCGCGGACCGGCGTTCTGGAGAACCCGCGAAGCTTCATCAATTCGACGCCGCACATGAACCTGTGCTGGGGCGAGGAGAATGTCGAGTTCATCACAAAGCGCGTCGAGGCGCTCAAGGCCAGCCCGCTGTTCGCCGGCATGGAGATCACCACCGATCCCGCCAAGATCGCCGAATGGATCCCGCTCGCGATGGAGGGCCGGGAGGACACCTCGAACCTCGTCGCGACGCGCTCGCCGCTCGGCACCGACGTCAATCTCGGCGAGATCACGCGGCAGTTCTTCGCGCGCCTTTCCAAGAACCCGACATTCACGCTGAAAACCGGCGTTGAGGTGCGCTCGATCACCCGCAATCCGAGCGGAACCTGGCGGGTGTCGGCCTTCGGCACGGAGGACGGCTCCAAGATCGAGACGGTCGACGCGCGCTTCGTGTTCATCGGCGCCGGCGGCGCCGCGCTCCCGCTTCTGCAGCTTTCGGGCATCGAGGAGGCCAAGGCCTATGCGGGCTTCCCCGTGGGCGGCTCGTTCCTCGTGACCGAGAACCAGGAGGTCGCCGCCAGGCATCTCGCCAAGGTCTACGGCAAGGCCGACGTCGGATCGCCGCCCATGTCGGTGCCCCATCTCGACACCCGCGTGCTCGACGGCAAGCGCGTGCTGCTGTTCGGCCCGTTCGCCACCTGGTCGAGCAAGTTCCTCAAGAACGGCTCCTATTTCGACCTGCCGGACTCGGTGACGATCGAGAACCTGTCGTCGATGCTGCAGGTGAGCTGGAACGAGATCGCGCTCGTCAATTATCTCGCCGGCCAGCTGGTGCAGTCCCACGACGCCCAGCTCACCGAACTTCGCCGCTACTATCCGGAGGCCAAGGACGAAGACTGGCGCCTGTGGCAGGCCGGCCAGCGCGTCCAGATCATCTACAACGACCCGAAGAAGGGCGGCGTCCTGAAACTCGGCACCGAGGTGGTGATGGCCAAGGACCGCTCGATCGCCGCGCTGCTCGGCGCCTCGCCCGGCGGCTCCACCTCGCCCGCGATCATGCTCGGCCTGCTGGAGAAGGCTTTCCCCGACCAGGTGAAGGGCGCATGGAGCGGAAAGCTGCGGACGATCGTTCCGAGCTACGGCAAGAAGCTCAACGGCGATCCCGTCCTGATCGCCTCGGTCTGGAAGGAGACCGCGGACGCCCTGCAGCTGTCGATCCCCTCGCCCGATCTCACGGGCGTGGCCGGCGGCGTCGCGGCGCCGAGCGGAGCGCCGATGCCGGTCGACAACGAGGTGAAGCTCTAAGGAGCCTCAAGGTCGCGGCGCCCGTCCGGACAGGGCGGGCGCCGAACCGGTCCGCGCGCGCGCGGCGCCGTCGGCCTTTGGTCATCGCGCTGGCCCCCGCCCGTCGCAGACCACATCCGTTATGAACGCATGACTGGCGTAAGTATTTCTGCACACCTCACCGGTTTGGCTCGTCAGAACATATACCCGTTGCGGCTCGACGATACTGAATAACACCAATAGCATCCCCTGCGTCGCGCCAACTCAAGAATATACAACTTACGGTTTAAAGTGTAATCTGTACTAATATTTCTAGATTTAATCTTTTCTAAGAGCCTATTCGTCATCTACGCAGAGTTCAGCGGCAACAGCCTCGAACTCCTATTGCGTATCCCGCCTCGCGGACGACTTGCCTCGCTGGAGGCGCGGGTCGGACGCGGTTGGCTTGAGTGAGCAGGCAGAATGTCGTCGTGGTGGAGGTTAGGCCGGGACAACCGCGGATCGATTCCGGTTCTGTTCGCCTTGACCCTCGTGCCGCTGATAGGCCTCGCCGGAGGCGCCATCGACTACAGCAAGGCGATCGCCGACCGGGCCCGACTGAACAACGCGCTCGACGCGGCCGTCATCGTCGGAGCGAAACAGGCGCAGTCGGACGACGCGAAGAATCTGACCAACAAGGCCATCCGCGCCAACGCCAAGGCTGCGGCGACCGACTACTTCAACACGGCTCCGAATCTCCCCGTCGGGGCGAAGCCGACCTTTACGGTCAAGCTGAACAACCGCACGGTCACGGTCGAAGGCAGCTACACGTCGACGACGCCCGCGTCTCTTCTGAAGATCATCGGGTTCGACAAGTTCGCGATCGGCGGCACGGCGGCCTCGGCGATCGACCTGTCGCCCATGGTCGACATCCATCTGCTGATCGACGTCTCCGGCTCGATGGCGCTCGGCGCCACCACGGCCGACATCAACAAGCTGACCTCCAACCTCGGCTGCGCCTTCGCCTGTCATGACGGCGTCAAGGTGAAGAACACCCAGCTCGATGCGTTCGAATGGGCGCTCGCGAACGGCGTGACTCTCCGCATCAACGAGATCAACGCCGGCATTCTCGACTTCATCGCCTGGCTGAAGACGCAGACGTCCTCGACGAAGCGCATCAGGATCGCGGTCCACAGCTTCAGCACCACGCTCGAGACGATCGTTCCGATCACGGCCACGCTCAACGCCGCGGCCACCAATCTGCCGAAGGCCCCTGACGCCTCCGGCGAATTCGACGGCGCGACGCATTTCAACGAGATCATGGCCCAGTTCTCCGACGAGGTCGGCGCATCCGGCGACGGCGCTCAAGACGCTCGAAAGCTCGTCATCATCGCAACTGACGGCGTGCAGGATCCCAATCGGACGTGGTCTTGGAACATCCCGCTCCGCAAGAAGGTGGTCCCGTTCTCGCCGGACGACTGCCGCAAGATCGACCCGAGCGTCTCGATCGGCGTGCTCTACGCGCCTTATCTGAAGATGCCCTGGGACTGGGGCTACAACGCCACCCTCGGAAGCCCGAGCCTGATCGGCGGCCCCGGCACGCGATGGGACGACATCGTTCCCCAGTTGAAGGCCTGCACGACCTCCGCCGACCTGTTCGTGGACCTGTCGACCACGGCTTCGGTGGGCGCGGCGTTCACCAGCATCTTCCAGCGGTTCACGCAGGTGAGGCTGACGAAGTGATCGGGCGTCTCCGGCCGACGGTGGCGCTGCGATCATTCGCGCGATCCCGGGACGGAAGCTACGCCGTCGAATTCGCGATCATCAGCAGCCTGCTGGTGGTCTTGGTGATCGGCCTCGTCCAGTTCGCCATGATCTTTCTGGCCCGCAACAGCCTCGAGGCCTCGCTCCAGACGGCCTCGCGCTCGGTTCTCACCGGCTCGTTCCAGACCGACAACGCCGACGCCAAGGACGCGGCGACGATCCTCGCCAATCTTCGCTCGTCGATGTGCGGCTCAGGCGCCAAGGCGTCGGTCCTCTCGCTGAGCTGCGCGAACATGAAAGTCGACGTCTCGGTCGTCAGCGCGTTCGCGGGCGCGCAAAGCGGCTCGGCGCTCGACGCCTCGGGCGGCTGGGCGAAGAATTTCGGCACGTCCTACGCCTGCCCCGGCCCCAGAAGCATCGCGGTCATCCGGGCGGCGCTGAAATATCCGCTGTTCGTCCGGGCGCTGTCCTTCGGGCTCTCGAGCTTTTCGGACGGGGCCGCCCTCATCCAGTCGAGCGTCGTGTTCCGCGTCGAACAGTACCAGTCGGGCGCGTCATGCTGAGGCGCGCCTCGGCCCGATCAAGGCGGTCGTTCGCCCGGGAAGACGGCGGCGTCGCGGCGATCGAATTCGCTTTGTTCGCGCCGCTTCTGATCGCGCTGTTTCTCGGCTGCGTCGAATTCGTCAACGCGATCGACCATCGCCGCAAGGTCAATCAGGTCGCGCGCACGATCGCCGATCTCACGGCGCAGGGCGACGTCCAGAACCCGATGTCGGCCTCTCTCCTGCGCGACATCTTCGCTTCCGCCGTCCCGATCATGGCTCCCTACGCGTCCGCGCTGGAGGAGGTCCGGGTCTTGGCCGTCGGCGTCTATGCGGGAAAGCTCGGACTTCCCTATGTCTGCTCGAGCTGGACGACTGGCTCCAAACCCCGTTCGGTCGGTTTCGCCGCGGACATCGACGTCCCGGACAACTTCAAGCGGTTCGGGGCGAGATACGTCGTCGCCGAGATCAGGACGCCCTACCGGCCGGTGCTGGGAAGCCTGACGTCGAAGTTCGTCAAGGGCCTGAACCTCGACTTCACATGGTCCGAGGTCGCCTCGTGGCCCGTGCGCGGCGGCGGCGCCTACACGATCCTGACCGACGCTGAGGTCGTGCTGCCGAACGGGAAACCGTGCCCGTGACGGTCGTCCGGATCGTCGGCGACGCTCGGCGTCACGTCTGAACGAGCGCCCGCGCGGGCGTCACTCCCACTCGATCGTCCCGGGGGGCTTGGAGGTCACGTCGTAGACCACGCGGTTGACGCCCCTCACCTCGTTGATGATCCGGGTCGCCGCGCGGCCGAGGAAATTCATGTCGAAGGGGTAGAAGTCGGCGGTCATGCCGTCGACCGAGGTCACGGCGCGCAAGGCCAGCACATATTCGTAGGTGCGGCCGTCGCCCATGACGCCCACGGTCTTCACCGGCAGCAGAACCGCGAAGGCCTGCCAGATCTCGTCATAGAGCCCCGCCTTGCGGATCTCGTCGAGATAGATCGCGTCGGCCTGGCGCAGGATCTCGAGCTTCTCGCGGGTGATGTCGCCCGGGCAGCGGATCGCCAGACCCGGCCCCGGGAAGGGATGGCGGCCGACGAAGCTCTCGGGCAGGCCGAGCTCACGGCCGAGCGCCCTCACCTCGTCCTTGAAGAGCTCGCGCAAGGGCTCCACGAGCTTCATGTTCATGCGTTCGGGCAGCCCGCCGACGTTGTGGTGCGACTTGATCGTGACCGAGGGGCCGCCCGAGAACGAGACGCTCTCGATGACGTCGGGGTAGAGCGTTCCCTGCGCGAGGAAGTCCGCGCCGCCGATCTTGCGGGCCTCGTCCTCGAACACGTCGATGAACAGGCGCCCGATGGTCTTGCGCTTGACCTCTGGATCCTCGACGCCCGAGAGCGCGTTGAGGAACATGTCGCTCGCGTCCACATGGACGAGCGGGATGTTGTAGTGGCCGCGGAACAGGCCGACGACCTCCTCGGCCTCGGCCTTGCGCATCAGCCCCTGGTCGACGAACACGCAGGTGAGCTGGTCGCCGATCGCCTCATGCAGCAGCACCGCGGCGACGGACGAGTCCACGCCGCCCGACAGGCCGCAGATCACCCGGCCCTTGCCGACCTGTTTGCGGATCTTCTCGATCGCCTCGTCGCGATAGGCGGCCATCGACCAGTCGCCCGAGCAGCCGCAGATGTCGCGCACGAAGTTCTGCAGCAGCTTGCCGCCCTGGGGCGTGTGAACGACCTCGGGGTGGAACATCAGGCCGTAATAGTGCCTCGACTCGTCGGCGATCGCGGCGAAGGGCGCGTTCTCCGAGACGCCGACGATGCGGAAGCCCGGCGGCATGCGGACGATGCGGTCGCCGTGGCTCATCCAGACGATGTTCTTGCTCTTGTCTTCCCAGACGCCGGTGAAGAGCCGCGAGGGCGCCACGACGTTGAGGTCGGCGCGGCCGAACTCGCGGTGATGGCCGCTCTCGACCGAGCCGCCGAGCTGTTCGGCCATGGTCATCTGGCCGTAGCAGATGCCGAGCACCGGAATGCCGGCGTCAAAGACCGCCTGCGGGGCCCGCGGGGTGCCGATGTCCGCCACCGACGCCGGACCGCCCGAAAGGATGACGCCCTTGGCCCCGAAGGTCGCGAAGGTCTCCTCCGCGAGATTGAACGGCGTGATCTCGCAATAGACGCCGGCCTCGCGCACCCGTCGCGCGATCAGCTGCGTGACCTGCGAGCCGAAGTCGATGATGAGGATGCGGTCGTGATTTTGGGCGGCGCTCATGCGCAGTCAGTACGCCGAACCCTTGGGCCGCCGCAACGGCGCCTGCGCAGAGCTAACCGTCGTTTTTTGCCGCGGACTCGTGTCAGAGCCGTCCGCCGCCCGGCGACGCCGGCTCTCCGGGCGCGGCGTTCGGCGTCGCGGGCGGGCTCGTCGGCGACGCGGCCGGGCTGCAGACCGACGGCGCCTCGGCGGCGAAGCGCGCCGAAAGCTTGCCGCAGCCCCAGTTCTTGAACGCGGGCGGCAGGACCTCCGCCACCGTGGTCCCGATCCGGTCGTTCGGGTTCGGACCCCAGTTCGCGTACCAGATCCAGTACCCGGCGACGAGCACGACCAGAACGCCGATCAGCTCCAGAAACCCTCTGATGGTGCGCATGAATTCCCTCGGCTCGCCCGTCCTGTGGGAGATGTCGCCGAGGGCGGCCGCGTCAAGAGCGCGTGAGGATCGCGACGAAGAAGCCGTCGGTGCCGGAACGCCGCGGGGTGAAGAGGAACGCCGCGCCGTCCTCCGTCGCATGGGCCGCAAGCGACGGCGCGCCGACAGCCGCGGCGGCCTCCGCCGCCGGCCTCGGCGCGAAATCGGGCCGCCGCTCGCGGAAGGCCGCGACCCGCGCGCCGTTCTCATGCGGCAGCAGCGAACAGGTGACGTAGACGAGCCGCCCGCCGGGGCGCACCAGAAGCGCGGCGGCGTCGAGGGCGGCGTCCTGCTCGATCATGCGCTGCTCGAGCGCGCCTGGGCGCATGCGCCACTTGGCGTCCGGATTGCGCCGCCAGGTGCCCGTCCCCGTGCAGGGCGCGTCGACGAGCACGAGATCGGCCCGCTCGTCGAGATCGGCCAGCACGTCCTTCGCCCCGCGGGGCGAGCGGATCTGGAGATTGCGCAGCCCCGCGCGCTCGGCCCGCTCGTGCATCGGCGCCAGCCGGCGGATGTCGCTGTCATGGGCGTAGAGCTGGCCGCGATTGTCCATCTGCGCGCCGAGCGCCAGGGTCTTTCCGCCGGCGCCGGCGCAGAAATCCACCACCTGCTCGCCGACGCCCGCGCCCGCCAGCAGCGCGGCGAGCTGCGAGCCTTCGTCCTGCACTTCGACGAGGCCCTTGAGGAAGGCGGGCTCGGCCTGCACGGGCGGGCCGCGGCCGTCGGAGGTGAGCGCGACCCGGAGCCCGAAGGGGGAGAGCGGCGTGGCTTCGGCGTTGAGGTGAGCCAACGCCGCCAACGCCTTGTCACGGTCGCCTTTCAGCACGTTGACCCGAAGATCGAGCGGCGCGCGCTGCGCGAGCGCGGCTCCCTCGGCCGCGCGATCGTCGCCGAACGCCTCGGCGAGCCCCGCGTCGAGCCACTCCGGATAGTCGCCGGCGACATGGGCCGGCGCGCCGTCGAGCGAGCAGCCGGCGATCGCCGCGCGCTCGGCCTCGTCGGGAGCCGCCGGAGCGTGGCGGTCGCCCGAAAAGCTCGCGGCGAGCCCGTCGGCCGTGACCCCGCGCACGAAGGCGAGCGTCCCGAGCGCAAGCGCCCGCGGGGCGTCGGAGCCCATCCGCCAGGCGATCGAGGCGCGCTGGCGAAGCGCGTCATAAGTCAGGCTCGCGATGCGCGCGCGGTCGCCGGAGCCCGCGAAACGATGCGCCGCGCCCCAGTCCTTGAGCGCCTTGGCGGCGGGAGAGCGTCGCTCCTCGATCTCGGTCAAAACCTCGATCGCGGCTTGCGCATGGGCGGCGGGGGTCATCGGCGGGGCTCCGGAGCGAGCCCCGCGAGGTGCACGAGGGCCGCGCCGATTGCAAGCCCCGACGGCGCGACGGCGATTATTGGATGACGTTGGCGGAGGTGAAGTTCTCGAGCTTGTACTTCTTCAACCGGACGGTCGCGCTCGCGCCCTTCGGATCGGTCTGGTCGACGAGGGTGATCACCACGTCCTTTCCGACCTGCTTGGCCGCCGCCACGACGTCCTCGCGGCCGTTGTAATGAAACGCGGAGGCGTCGACGCGGTCGATCGACTGGAAGTCGAGGATCGTGTCCTTGCCGCCCTTCGGCGCGAAGATGAAGACGTCCGCGCCCGGCCCGCCCGTGATCGTGTCGTTCCCGCCGCCGGGCGCGATCTGGTCGGCGCCCGCGCCGGCGACGATGACGTCGTCGTCCTCGCCCCCGTCGATCAGGTCGTCGCCGTCGCCGCCCTTCACCTCGTCGGAGCCTTCGCGCGCGAGCAGCGTGGCGGCCGCAGCCTTTGCGGCCAGCTTGTCGCCTTCGGCGTTCCGACGGCCAGCGCGGCGATCCGGTCGCCCCAGATGCCGCCATTGGCTGCGAACAGCTTCAGGAAGTCGCCATTGGGCAGGACCGCGTGTTCGGTGTTGTTGTTGGGGATGGCGATCTCGCTCGGACCGTCGATCCCGAAGCGTTCCGTCACGAGATCCTCGGACAGCGGCTTGCCGGCGGGGTCGAAGAACCGCATCCGCTGCGTGGCGAAGCCGCCGACCACCTGGACGTTGTGCCAGCCGATCCCGAAGCCCTTGTCGAACGCCACGATCTCAGGCTCCGCCTGATCGCCGGACACGTCGCGGTGGACGACGAAGTCCTTTCCGACCGCCTTACCCTTGCTGTCGAAGACGCGGGCGTAGACGTCGAACCGCAACTGCTGGCCGGCGTCGTAGGCCACCCAGGTCACCACATATCCGCCATTGGATATGGGCTGGGCCTTCACGGTGAAGCGCGCGAAAGCGAAGAAGTCGAGCGCGGGCATCGTCGTGCTGTTGATCTGGAACTGCTTTCCGGGCTTGCCCGCGCCGTCGAACGGCACGCCCTTGAGCTGGCTGTCCGAGGCGCGGAAGATCGCGACGCCGCCCGAGCCGTTTGCCACCACGGTCTGCTCGTAGCTCGCGGCGCCGAACGGTCCGGAGACGTCGTCCTCCACCACGCGCGACGCGCCGACGGGCTTCATCGCGCCGTCGAGCTTGATCAGCGTGGTGTCCTCGCCGCCGGTCGCGAAACTGCGGGTGACGACCGCGACCTTGCCGTTCTTCAGCAGCGCGAGATCGTGGATGTAGCTCGCGGCGCCAGACGCAAGCACGGGAGTGATCGCCCCGATCTTGCCGGTCGCCACATCGTAGACCGCGCCCTTCAGCGAGGGGCTGAAGGAGGCGTTCGGCCCCTTCCAGACGACGCCCACCTTGCCGCGGCCGAGGTCGACCAGCGTCGGCAGACCTTCGACGAAGCCCGGACCGTCAAGCTGCAGCGGTTGGCCGACCGCCGAACCGTCGTCCTTGAAACGCTGGATCAGGATGGTGGCGGAGGTTCCCGAAGACCGGTTCCACGCGACCACAAGCCCGCTCGAGGTTCCGACCGCGCTGATCTTGCTGTCGGAGGTTCCGGCCGCCGGCGCCGTCAGGGCCTTGGGCGTGGTCGGAAAGTCCGCCGCCGCCGCGCCCCCTGCGCAGCACAGCGCCAGCATCGCAGCCGTTCCGACGGTCGACAGCAGGAAAGTGGTCGCAGCCTTGGGCACTCGCATATCCGTTCCCCCGATTTACGGGGGCGGACAATGCTGAAGAGATTTTCGAGCGGCAAGCATCGAGGCCGCCGAAAATCCTCTCCTAAGGGTTCTTACTTACCCGAGATCAGACGTCCGAAATATTGTCGGACGACAACAAATATCTACTAACGCGTTGCAGCGCCTGAGTCCGGCCTTGGACAGACGGGATCCGCACGACGTCTTAGAGCCCGATGAACACTTTGAGAGCGAACCAGATCCAGAGCGCCATAAGCGCGATGGCGCCTGCGAGAAACAGGCTGAACCGGCGGCGGACCCGATTCGTCCCGACGTGCTCGAAAGCGTGCAGGTAGCGAAGCGCGACGAACACCCAGCACAAGCCGACGAAAACGAGATCCGCGGTTTTCGTGACCAGCGCGAGCGTGACCACGGCGTAGAACAGCGGCGGCAGCTCGAGCTGGTTGTGAAAGCAATCCGAGACCTTCGCGGCCTTTTCGGGCCAGGCGAAGCCGCGGGGCGAGCCGCGGCCGACCTTCACATCGCCGGCGCGCGCCGCCGCGATGCGCGCGCGCCCCATGGCGACCAGCAGCACGAAGGTCAGCAGAACCTGCGCGAAGAGCGGAGCGAGGACCGCCTGGACGGTCATCGCCGCGCCTCAGGCCACGCTCGGATAATTCGGGCTCTCGCGCGTGATGGTCACGTCGTGGACGTGGCTTTCGCGCAGCGACGCGCCCGAGATGCGGACGAACTGCGCGCGGCTGTGAAGCTCGGAGATGGTCGGCGCGCCCACATAGCCCATGGCGGCGCGCAGGCCGCCGGCGAGCTGGTGGAGGACCGCCGCGACCGGGCCCTTGTAGGGCACCTGCCCCTCGATGCCTTCCGGCACAAGCTTCAGGCGGTCGTTGACCTCGGCCTGGAAGTAGCGGTCGGCGGACCCCTGCGCCATCGCGCCCACCGACCCCATGCCGCGATACGACTTATAGGAGCGGCCCTGGTAGAGGTAGACCTCGCCGGGGCTCTCGTCGGTGCCGGCGAGCAGCGAGCCCACCATGGCGGCGTCCGCGCCGGCGGCGATGGCTTTCGCAAGGTCGCCCGAGAACTTGATGCCGCCGTCGGCGATGACCGGCACGTCCTCGCGCCTGGCGACGTCGACCGCCTCCATGATGGCGGTGAGCTGCGGCACGCCGACGCCCGCGACGATGCGGGTGGTGCAGATCGAGCCCGGGCCGATGCCGACCTTCACGGCGTCCGCGCCGGAATCGATCAGCGCGCGGGTGGCGTCGCCGGTCGCGACGTTGCCGGCGACGATCTGGACCTCGTTCGAGAGCCGCTTGATGCGGGCGACGACGTCGAGCACGTGCTGGGAATGGCCATGGGCGGTGTCGACCACGACGAGGTCGCAGCCGGCGTCGATCAGCGCCTCGGCGCGTCCGAAACCCTTGTCGCCGACGGTGGTGGCGGCGGCGACGCGAAGGCGGCCCTGAGCGTCCTTGTTGGCGTTCGGATTGGCGACCGCCTTCTCGATGTCCTTCACCGTGATCAGGCCGACGCAGTGGTAGTCGCCGTCCACCACCAGCAGCTTCTCGATGCGGTGGGTGTGGAGCAGGCGCTTGGCCTCCTCCTGGGTCACGCCCTCATGCACCGTCACGAGGTTCTCATGCGTCATGAGCTCGGAGATCGGCTGGCGCGGATTGGTGGCGAAGCGCACATCGCGGTTGGTCAGGATGCCCACGAGCTTGCCCGGACGGCCGTTCGCCGTGCGCTCGGTCACGGGAATTCCCGAGATGTTGTTGCGCTTCATCAGGTCGAAGGCTTCGGCGAGCGTGGCGTCCGGCGCGATGGTGACCGGGTTCACCACCATGCCGCTCTCGAACTTCTTCACCTGCCGCACTTCCGCGGCCTGCTGCTCGGGATCGAGGTTGCGGTGGATCACCCCGATGCCGCCGGCCTGCGCCATGGCGATGGCGAGGCGGGCTTCCGTCACCGTGTCCATCGCGGACGAAATGATCGGGATGTTGAGCGAGATCGTGCGCGTGACCCGCGAGCGCAGATCCGCCTCGCCGGGCATCACTTCCGACAGACCAGGCCTAAGCAGCACGTCGTCGAAGGTGAGAGCTTCCCTGGCGAAGACCTCTTCGAAGCGAGACATGGCCGACCTCCTCGGATGGGTGCGCGCGCACGAGATGTGCGTGATGCGCCCGGCGCCGCCCGTCGGCGTCCGGCCCCTGATGCGCGAAAAGCGCCGCTGGGGGAAGTTGGCGCGGACCTTTAGCACGGCGATGACGCGGCGCAAATGACGCGATGGCGCAGGGGGCGGACGGAGCAGCGCCGTCCTTGCGCCATTCAACCGTCAGGCATGCGCGGCGGCGGGTCGTTGGCGCCGCGCGCAACCCTATATCGCGCTCAGTCCGATGCCCACCTTCCCCAACACACGCGTGCCTGCGCGCATCCTCGTTCCCCTGATCGTCGCCTGCGCGCTGTTCATGGAGAACCTCGACTCGACCGTGCTCGCGACCTCGCTGCCGGAGATCGCGCGCGAGCTCGGGGAAAACCCGATCGATCTCAAGCTCGCGCTGACCTCCTACCTGCTCAGCCTCGCGATCTTCATTCCCGTGTCCGGCTGGCTTGCGGACCGGCTCGGCGCGCGGCTCGTCTTCCGCGCCGCCATCGCCGTGTTCGCGCTCGGGTCGGCGCTTGCGGGCTTCTCCTCCTCGATGCCCGAGATCATCGCGGCCCGCATCGTCCAGGGCATGGGCGGCGCCATGATGGTGCCGGTCGGACGCCTCGTGATCCTTCGCACCGTGCCGAAGTCGGAGCTCGTCGGCTCGCTCGCCTGGCTCACCATCCCGGCGCTGATCGGCCCGGTGCTCGGCCCCCCGGTCGGCGGCTTCATCACCACCTATTTCTCCTGGCGCTGGATCTTTTGGATCAACCTGCCGATCGCAGCGCTTGGCCTCGTGCTCGCGACGCTGTTCATCCCGGACGTGCGCGCCGAGGAACGGACCCCCTTCGACACGAAAGGCTTTCTGCTGTCCGGCTTCGGCCTCGCCACGGTGGTGTCGGGCTCGACCGCGCTCGGCCTCGACGCCCTGCCCCATTGGGCGGCCGTCGCGATGCTTGGCGTGGGGGCCGGCGCGATCTGGCTCTACGTGCGCCACGCGGAGACGGCGGAGCACCCGATCCTCGACCTGAAACTGTTCCGCATCCCGACGTTCCGAGCCGCGATCGTCGGCGGTTCGCTGTTCCGCGTCGGCATCGGGGCCGCGCCCTTCCTGCTGCCGCTGATGCTCCAGCTCGGCTTCGGCATGACGCCGTTCCAGTCCGGCATGCTGACCTTCGCCTCGGCGCTCGGCGCGCTGGTGATGAAGTTTCACCGCCAAGCCCATCCTCAAGCGCTTCGGCTTCCGCGCCGTCATGGTGTCGAACGCGCTCGTCGCCGCATCGATGATCTCGGTCCCGGCGCTGTTCACCCCGGCGACGCCCGCGTTCCTGATGCTGGTCGCGCTGCTGGTGGGCGGCTTCTTCCGTTCGCTCCAGTTCACCGCCGTGAACGCGCTCGGCTACGCCGACGTCGACCAGGCGCGGATGAGCGGCGCCACGAGCCTCGCAAGCGTCGCCCAGCAATTGTCGCTGTCGGTCGGCGTCAGCGTGGCGGCGCTCGCGCTCGAATCGATTCTCGCCGCGCGCGGCGGCGCGACGCTTCAGGCGGGCGACTTCCCGATCGCCTTCGCGATCATCGGACTGATTTCGGCGGCGTCGGTGTTCATCTTCGCCCGCATGGCCCCGGACGCCGGCGAGGAGGTTTCGGGCCATGTGGGTCCGCGCCCCGACCCGGTGACGGCGGCGCGCGAGCGCGGCTGAAGCGGAGTGCGCGCTTCGAGACGCCTCAGTCCTTCGCCTTCTTCCGGGTCCCGTCGGCCCTGTAGGTCACGACCTCCCAGGCGTTCGGCGTCGTCATGAGGGTCTTCAGCAGCCCGAAATTCGCATCGTGGCCCGGACGGATGGCGATGATCCGCCCCACGATCGGGAGCCCCGCGAGGGGCGAGGTCGCCAACCACGTCGAGCGCGCGGTGGCGCACCGGCTCGTCGGGAAAGCGCAGGCCGCCGATCGCGCTCTTGCCGACCAGCGCCGCGATGGTGTTCTGGCTCGCCCCGCGCAGCATCGGCTCGCGGCGGAACAGCCCGGCGATCCTGCCGACGATCGCCCAGCGCATGCGCCCGAACGAGCGCGAGACCGCGAGCTCCCGGTCGAAGGTCTCGGCGTCGATCCGCCCTTCCCACCGCATCTGCCCGAAGTTCGACAGGGTGATGCCCGAGCGCAGCTCGAAGGCGGGCGCGGGTTCTGCGGTCTGCTTCTTGTCCGCAGCCTGGTGGCGCACGCGCTTGACGACCCGCAGATAGCGGCGATCCCGCGCCTGCTCGACGCGGCCTGCGTCCCGGATGCGCGCGCACCACGGCTCGGCGCTGCCGTCGAAGATCGGCAGCTCCTCGCCCTCGATCTCGATCAGCGCATTGTCGATCTGATGGGCCGACAGCGCGGCGAGCAGGTGCTCGACGGTGCGAACCAGCGGTCCGTCGCCAAGCTGGAGCGCGGTGCAGAGCGGCCGCGAGCGCCGGTTGGTCCAGACCGCCGGCACGTCATGAGCCACGCCATTCAGGACGCGGCGGAAGACGCGGCCATGGCCCTCCGGCGCCGGCAGCACGCGCACTTCGAGACGCGGCCCGTGTGGAGGCCGATCCCTTCGCCCTCGAAGACCGCTCGAAGCGTCGCCTCCTTCAGGGGCCCGGGCGGAGGCGGCGGCTCGTCGCTCATGCCCGCCTCACGCCATCGCGAAGCGCGAGACGAACAGGCCGCGGAACCTCGGCGCGCTCCGATGCCTTCCCCATGGCGGGCGCGTCGCGTCCGGCCGCTTCACGACACGGGAAGATCGACATGACACGCACCATCGCCGCCGCGCTCCTCGTCGCCGCCCTGAGCCCGGCGGCCGCGCTCGCCGCAGATGCCTACGAGATCATGGGCAAGGACGGCAAGGCGATCGGCAGCCTCTCGCTCACCGAAGCGCCGTCCGGCGTGCTGATGGAGCTCGAGCTCCAGCCCAGCTCGATGGAGCCCGGCAAGCACGGCCTCCACTTCCACGAGACCGCCGACTGCTCCGACGTCGGCCAGTACAAGAAATCCGGCAGCCACGCCGGCCACGCCGAAGGCAAGCACGGCCTGCTTAACCCGAACGGCCCGGAGCCCGGCGACCTGCCGAACCTCGTCGTCGGCGCCGACGGCTCGGCCAAGGTCGAGCTCTTCACCGGCCTCATCAAGCTCGACGGGTTGAAGGACGCCAACGGCAGCGCGCTGATCATCCACGCCAAGGCCGACGACCACAAATCGCAGCCGATCGGCGGCGCCGGCGACCGCGTCGCCTGCGCGGCGATCAAGTGAGGCCTAGCCCTCGCGGATGAGCCGCGCCTCCTCCTCGCCCGCCTTGCAGCGGCGGGCGAGCGCCTGGCCGGACGCAGGATCGTCCAGCAGGCGCGTGAACTCCGCGTCCGAAATCTCGTAATGCGAGGGGCAGATCGAGTCGCCGTCGATCACGTCGACTGAGATGTAGCGCTTGCCCGTGACGCGCTCGATGCCGAGCGCGTAGTTCTCCTCCTCGGAGATCATCAGGTCGTCGAACTGGTAGGCCGCGCCCATGGCTGAACGTTCCGGTGACGAGGGCATTCTAGCGCGTCCAACGCGGGACGAAACTGCGCGCTTCGAGACGCCCGCTTTGCGGGCGCTTTGGCATGAGGAGCGTCGTGCATGTTCTAACAGCCCTCATGCTGAGGAGCTTGGCGTCCAGCCAAGCGTCTCGAAGCACGCAGTCCGCCTCAGCTCTCAGACCCGGAGCCCCGAAATCCCGTCGCCAGCACATAAAGCTCGGCGGAGTCCGCGCGGCTCGCGGGCGGCTTCACATGCTCGACCTTGGCGAAGTCGCGCTTGAGCGCGGCGAGCAGCTCGCCCTCGGTGCCGCCCTGGAACACCTTGGCCAGGAACGCTCCGCCCGGCGCCAGCACTTCGCTCGCAAACAGCGCCGCGGCCTCGACGAGGCCGATGATGCGCAGATGGTCGGTCTTGCGATGGCCGGTGGTGTTGGCGGCCATGTCCGACAGCACGAGGTCGGCCTGCCCGCCAAGCTTCTCCTTCAGGATGTCCGGCGCATTGTCGTCGAGAAAGTCGAGCTGCATGAAGTCGACGCCGGGGATCGGCTCGATCTCGAGAAGGTCGATCGCGATCACCTTGCCGCGCCCTTCCGTCGAACCGACGCGGTCTGCGGCGATCTGGCTCCAGCCGCCGGGGGCCGCGCCAAGGTCGACGACCCGCTGGTTGGGCTTCAACAGCCGCTTCTTGCCGTCGATCTCCAGCAGCTTGTAGGCCGCGCGCGAGCGGAACCCGTCGCGCTTGGCCGCCTGCACGTAGGGATCGTTGAGCTGGCGGTTGAGCCACTGGGTCGAGGCGTGGCTGCGCTTCTTGGCGGTGCGCACCCGCACCTCCAGTCCGCGCGACGCTCCGCCGCCCGCGCCCGGCCGCGCGCTTCCCGTTCCGGCGCCCTTGCCGCCGCCTTTTCCGCCCTGCCCGCTCACCCGCGCCGCCCGCGCCTGCGCGGCCCGCGGCGGCGCCAGACGCCGTCGGCGCGCATCAGCTCGACCAAAATTCCCTCGCGCAGGCCGCGATCGGCGACCCGCAGCCGCGCGACCGGAAAGGCGCGCCGGATCGCCTCGAGGATGGCGCAGCCGGCGAGCACGAGATCGGCGCGGTCCGGCCCGATGCAGGGGTTCTGGCAGCGCTGGTCGTAGGACATCTCGCGGAGGCTCTCGACGACGCGGGTGACGTCGGCGGTGGCCATCCACTGGCCGTCGACGAGACGCCGCTCGTAGCGCGGCAGGCCGAGATGGACGCCGGCGATCGTCGTCACCGTGCCCGACGTGCCGAGGAAATGGATGTCGCTGAGCGAGGCCGCGAGCGTCTCGCGCTCCGGGAAGGCGTCGAGCATCCGCTCGACCTCCGCCACCATGTTCTCGAAGACTTGCGTGGTGACCTTCACGCCGCCGTGCCGTTCGGCCAGCGTCACGACGCCGACCGGGAGCGAGGCCCAGGAGCGCATCGAGAGCGCGCCCGACCCGCCGCCGCGCTTGCGCTCGAGCCAGACCACTTCCGAAGATCCGCCGCCGATGTCGAACAGGATGACGCCGCCGGCCGACGGATCGGCGAGCGAGGCGCAGCCGGCCGCCGCGAGCCGCGCCTCGGTCGCGCGGTCGATGATCTCGAGCTCGAGCCCTGTCTCCTCGCGCACGCGCTCGAGGAAGGCTTCGCCGTTGTCGGCCTGCCGGCACGCCTCCGTGGCGATCAGCCGGGCGCGCGAGACGCTGCGCGCCGCCATCTTGTCGCGGCAGATGGCGAGCGCCGACACCGCGCGGCCGATGGCGTCGTCGGACAGGCGTCCCGAATGCGCGAGCCCCTCGCCGAGCCGCACGATGCGCGAGAACGAATCGACCACGCGAAACCCGCGCTCGCGATCGGGCCGCGCGACCAGCAGGCGGCAATTGTTGGTGCCGAGGTCGAGCGCGGCGTAGGTGCGCGCAGGAGCCCTCTGATCCGGCTCGGCCCCCGCCGCGGATCGCCCCGGCGGGGGCGGCGCGGCCGCTGGGCCTGCGTCGCGAAGCGACGCGGTGGTTTCAGTCACGTGCGACCGTTCCTTCGACCGCCGCTCGGAACGCGCGCGCTAAGGGCGCAGATTCGGGGCGGTCCATGTGCTGTCTTCCCCATGACTGTAGCAGCGGCCGTCCCTGCCGCAAGCACGCGATGGCGGAGGCTTTGAGGCCGCGCGCCCGGAACGCCCTGAGATTTCCACCGAAAACCTACACGGAGGCGTGATCGTGCGGGGCGCTTGGGATACCATCGGGCCTTCGACAGCGCGCGCGGGGAGACGCCGCGCTGCCGGCGTTGAAAAAAGCGCGCCCATCCGAAGCGCGCAGGAGACACAAGCCCATGGTCTGGCAACAGGTCTACGACCCATTCGGGAATGCGGTGATATCGACGCTCGTCGCCGCCATTCCCATCGTCGTGCTGCTCGGCGGCATCGGCGTCCTGCACATGAAAGCGCACACGGCCGCCATCGCCGGCCTGATCGCGGCGCTCGCCATCGCGATCTTCGCCCACGCATGCCGGTCGACAAAGCGGGCATGACCGCGCTCTACGGCGCCGCCTTCGGCCTGCTGCCGATCGGCTGGATCATCCTCAACATCATCTTTCTCTACCAGCTGACGCAGGAGAAAGGCCTTTTCGTCGTCCTGCAGGACTCGATCGCCGGCATCACCGACGACCGCCGCCTGCAGCTGCTGCTGATCGCCTTCTGCTTCGGCGCCTTCTTCGAGGGCGCGGCGGGCTTCGGCACGCCGGTGGCGGTGACGGGCGCAATCCTCATCGGCCTCGGCTTCTCGCCGCTCGCGGCTTCCGGCCTGTCGCTCATCGCCAACACGGCCCCGGTCGCCTTCGGCGCGCTCGGCACGCCGGTGATCGCGCTGCAGTCGGTGACCGGACTTCCGCTCGAGGATCTCTCGGCGATGATCGGCCGCCAGCTGCCGTTCTTCTCGGTCATCGTGCCGTTCTGGCTTGTGGCCGCCTTCGCGGGCTTCCGCGGCATGTGGCAGGTGTGGCCGGCGATCCTCGTCGCGGGCGTCAGCTTCGCGGTGCCGCAGTTCCTGGTCTCGAACTATCACGGCCCCTGGCTCGTCGACGTCGTGGCCGCGGTGGTCTCGATCGGCGCGCTGACCTTCTTCCTGAAGTCCTGGAAGCCGCGCGAGGTCTGGGTCTCGGCCGACGGCTCGGCTCCGACCTCGGGCGCGGGCGCCGGCGGCGGCCATGTGGGCAAGACCCACGACCGCGCGCTCGTGATCCGCGCCTGGATCCCGTGGCTGATCCTCTCGGTGGTCGTGTTCCTCTGGGGCATCCAGAGCGTGAAGGCTCTGCTCGACAGCATCTCGCTGGTGCAGTTCGAGGTCGCCCATGTCCACAAGCTGATCGAGCGCGTGCCGCCGGTCGTCGCCAAGGCCTCGGCCGAGGGCGCGATCTACAAGCTCAACTGGCTGTCGGCCACCGGCTCCCGGCATCCTGCTGTCGGCGATCATCGCGGGCTTCGTGATGGGCTTCTCGCCGCTCCAGATGCTGAAGGTCTACTGGAAGACGCTGGTGCTGGTGCGCTACTCGCTCATCACCATCGCGGCGATGCTCGCGCTCGGCTTCGTCACCCGCTACTCGGGCGTCGACGCCACTCTGGGCCTGGCCTTCGCCAAGACCGGCTGGCTCTACCCGTTCTTCGGCGCGATGCTCGGCTGGCTGGGCGTGGCGCTGACGGGCTCCGACACCTCGTCCAACGTGCTGTTCGGCTCGCTCCAGAAGATCTCGGCCGAGCAGCTCGGCGTCTCCTCGACGCTGATGGCGGCCGCGAACTCCTCGGGCGGCGTGATGGGCAAGATGATCGACGCCCAGTCGATCGTCGTCGCCTCCACGGCGACGCGCTGGTACGGGCACGAGGGCGACATCCTGCGCTACGTGTTCTTCCACTCGATCGCGCTGGCGAGCCTCATGGGGCTTCTGGTGATGGCGCAGGCCTATATGTGGCCCTTCACCGAGATGGTGATCCATCCGCCCGCCGTGACGGCGCCCGCCGGCCACTAAGGGCCGCCGGAACGCCCCGAAAGACCGCGACGCCGCCTGGACCCCTCCGGGCGGCGTTTGCGTTTGTCCACGCAACTGTGAATTTGCGACGCCTGCCCTGCGCCGTCGCCCTTGCCCATCGCCCGCGAACCCGCTAGACGATGCGCCGCGACGCGAAGAACGCTTCGGCGGCCTTCGCCGGCGACTATCGCCGACCGCGCCCCTGCTGGGGGATAGTTTAACGGTAGAACCGCGGACTCTGACTCCGCTAGTCCTGGTTCGAATCCAGGTCCCCCAGCCACTTCCTTCCTAATCAACACCACTAAAAATCGTTCATAAATGAGGGATTTTGGCCTAGCGGCTAAAGATCCCGCAGGGCCGAGCCGTGCGCTCCTCGACCCCGGAAACCCCTCGACCCCACAGAGTGGCCTTGTTAGAGGCTTGTTAGAGACCCCGATCTCTAACGAGGCCGAAATGACCGAAAGCGCCGTGGTCACGCTCTCCCCCGCCTTGGTGAAGGAAGCCTTGGCCCTCGCGGCCTCGGGCTACGAGACGGGCGTGTGGATTCGGACCGACACCGGACGCACCGGACTGCAGGTCCGTGTCGAGGGCCGGAACGCCGTCTACATTCTGCGCTGCTCCAACAAGGGCAAGTCGCTCACTCGCACCCTCGGCCCCGTCCTCGCCGACCAGTCGAAGCTCCCTCCCGAGCAGCGCACGCCGGGCCTGCGCAATGTCTCGGAAGCGCGGCTCATGGCCCGCGAGGTCCGCGAGCGGTTCGTCGCCGGGCTGGACGTGAGCGACGCCTGGATCTCGGCGCGTCGGCTCGGTCAGGACGCGGCGACCGCCGACCGCACCGCGGCGACCGTCGAGCATGTCGCCGCCGGCTCGTGGACATACGAAGACCTCGTCGAGCGCTACGTCGCCCTCAAGACCCGCGAGCGCGTGACGAAGTCGGGCGAGGTCCGGCCACCCAAGAAGAAGTCCGAGTCCGACGTGCGCCGCTACATGACGTATCCGTCGACTGCTCATCTGCGCGGCCGCCTCGTGCGTGACCTGACCGTCGCCGACCTCGAGCGCGCTCGAGACGAGGCTTGGGCGACGGGAGCGACCGGGCCGCAGCGAAAGATCGTGGTCTACGTGCGCGGGGCTCTCACGTGGGCCATGAGGAAGCATGCCGCGGCATCAGGCCTGCATGGGGTCGCGCCGTGGTGGCTTGCGGTCGAGCATCTCGACGCTCCCACCAAAGCGCAGCGTGCGTCGGTGACCCGCTCAAAGGGTCCGCGACCTCTCGGCGCCCGCGACGCGGCCCGGCTGCTGTTCGTTGCCGAGAAACACAGGGTTGTCCCGGGCCGCGAGCAGTCGCACCCGACCGATGAGGTCGTGCTGGCCGCGCTGTGGTGGCTGGTCCTCGGCGTTCAGTGGAGCCATGCGTCGGCTGGTGTGGAGCGGGAGCATGTCTACCCGCCGGAGCCTGAGAGCCTGACGACGTGGTGGAACGTGGAGTTCGACCCGCTACTGACCAAGTCCGGGCGCTGGCACACGTTGAGCATCAGCCAGCGCGTCTACGACAAGACGATCGGCCGAGCGCTTGCCGCGCCCGACAGGCGGAAGGGTTCGCGCTACGTGTTCCCATCGACCACCAGCAAGGACCGCGGGCGGGACAGCCACACCGACCGTCCCCTCGGCGACAGCGCGCTCAACATCCTCATTGATCGCTTGCGGGGCAAGCGGGCTCTCGTCCGCGGTGGGATCAAGCTCCCCCCGTCGGGGATCGACCTGCTCGAGGGCATGCCCCCCGTCAGCCCGCACAAGCTGCGTTCGGCGCTCACGACCGAGCTTGCCGACCTCGCGCTTCCCGCGGGCGGAGCCACAGCGGTCCTCGATCACAAGGTCCCGGGCGACAAGGCCGACGAGGCGCATGTCGAGTCCGAGGTGACGAGGCGGCACTACAACAAGTCCGCGAAGGCTCGATTGAAGTATCTCACGCTAGAGGCGTGGGCCGACCGGGTGTTCGAGGAATACGAGGCGCTGCGCGCTGCCCAAGCCGAAAAGGATGCGATCGTTCAGGCGGGCATTAGGCGCCGGATGCTCCGCGACGGCCTGATCCAGAAAGGGACCGCGAAGGTCATGGCGGAGTCCAAGCCCATCCCCGTCGTCGAGTTGCCGGGTGATGTGACCATCGACATGCCTGTCGGCTGGCAAGAGGAGCAAGACCGCCATCGCGAGCAGCAGGAGGCCGAAGAGGCCCGCCGCGCCGAGGAAGAGAACGCGCGCGCCGCGGCGGAGCGAAAGCCGCTGTCGGAAGGGCTGAAGGCGTTACTGAAGACGCGGCCCGACGACCTGTCGGAGGACTAGGCGGCCCGCCACTCGTCCGATTCTTTGCAGGGGACGCACACCCGCTGCCCGGGGCCGGCCGACCACATGCCCCTGCCGCACATCAGGCACGGCCTCCGGCGCCCGGACGCCAAGGATTCACTCGCCGACGATCTCCCGCGAGTCCTCTGGGGCAGTCCCCGGGCCGTGGCGGCTCTCGCCACGCTGCTCTCCGTGCGGTCCATCTCCAAGCCGATCTCGACGGCGCTCGCGCCGTCGCCCCAGCGCCTGATCAGCGCCTCGATCTCCTCCGCCGTCTACGGCCGCCTGCTGGTCATCATCGTCTCCCCCGCCGAGGGGAGCATTGGTCCAAGACCTCGCCGGCGCGAGGCCGCCGGGCGGGATTCTGGCGATGACGCGCGCGACCGCGTCGCCCAGCGCAATGAACGTCGGCGGCAGCGGCCTCATTCGTCGTCCGCCTGGCTGCCCGACCACGGCGGCAGCCCACGGGCCGTGACCGCGTCGAAGAACTCGCCCAGCTCCATCCCGAGCGCATAGCGAGCGGTGCGGTCGCCGACCTCGCCCGCGGCGTATCGAGCCACGACCTCGTCGACTGGCGGGACGCGTGGGGCGGCCCGAAGCTCTGCCGCGACGTGGTCGTAGCGGCGAGCGAGGTCCTCGAGCGCGGGATCCCCTGCTGACCTCAGGTCAGCGGCCCAGCCGTCCACGTGGTGGAGGTCCTCGTGCCAGGGCCAGTAGTGCGGCGACCTCTTGAGCGCGTGCCCCTTCGGAAGCGCGAACGACGACTCCCAGTTGAGCTCCCTGAGATCGTCGATGACGTGCAGCATGTCGCGCTCGATGCCCGACATCATCCGACCTCGACCACGAGCGCCGGATCGAACTCCGCATTCTCCCTGCCGAAGCCCCGGGGGTTGGCAATGATCCGAGTGTCTCCGACGACGTAGTCGACGCTCGCGTGCATGTGGCCGTGGATCCAGAGGTCCGGCCTACCGGCCTCGATGAGGTCCGTCAGGTCGGAGGCGTAGGTCTCCGACGACACCGCGCCAGCGAAAGGCGCCGAGACGCTCCGCGGGTGCGGCGCGTGATGGGTGACGACGACCGTCGGGCCGTCGAAGGGAACAGCCAGCTCGCCCTCTAGGAAGGTCCTCGAGCGCTGGTGCCGCCGCCGCAGGACTTCGGCCTTCAGGCCGTGCCGGGCGTCGGCGCTGGTCCCGTCGGCCCAGCGCATGGCCCACGCCACGCTCTCGTCTCGCTCGCGCCCGGCTGCGGGTGCGTAGAGCGAGTAGTCGGTCCACAGGGTGCAGCCGAGGATTCGGACCCCGGCGACGACGCGGACCTCGTCCTCGAGCAGGTGGACAGGGCGGCCTCGGGCGGCGCGGAGACCGCCGAGCAGCGCCCAGTCGGTGCGATCACCCCACAGCTCGTGGTTCCCCATGACGTAGACGACGGGCATGTGCCTGCCGATGTGACGGGACAGCCAGCGAACTGCCGAGCGCGGCCGGCTGGCCACGTCCCCGGCGACGACGCACACGTCGGCGGCCGGAATCTCGGGGATGTCGTGCGGCTCGAGGGAGTAATGCTCGAGGTGCAGATCGGAGAGGACCCAGAGCCGCGCCATCAGCCCGTCCAGCCGTCATGATCGTCGCAGCGGGTCGCATACCAGCCGCCGGAGTTGCGCAGGCTCCCCGGCCGGCCGCACACGTCGCACGTCCGCTCCGAGGCTTCTTCGGCCCAGTCGACGATCTCGTCCACGCGCGGTCCGCCCGCGTGGTAGGCCCTCAAGGTCCCAAATTTCTCTTTGACCTGGCTGAACATCGTCCACTCCCGGTCCTCGGGAGCCAACAGCATGATCCGCTTGCACATTTCGCGGAGCAGGAACCGCCATCCCCCGAGGCATTCAAACCCGAAACCCGGGGCGAAAAGCTCAGGGAAGTCGGCCACCATCCGCTGGTGCCAGTCGTGGGAAAGCGCCAGCGAGCGCGCCACCTTCCTGTCGTCGGTTGTCATCACGGTCGCCTCCATCAGTTCGGGTTCGTCGTCGCGCGGCGGGCCGCAAGCAGCGCTTCGACGAAGCGGCGCAAGGTCCGCACGCTGCCGCTGTCGCCCCACGCCGCGGCGAGGGCCGAAAGCTCTTCGCCATCGAGGGGCGGAAGGAAGCGCTCGTCCTCGCCGCGCTCGTGCGCGATGTCCCTGAGGACCGACGCGGTCAGCACCGGGAGATGCTCGGCGGCCGGCCGGGGCAGCCGCAGGATCCTCAAGCGGTTCCTCAGCGGAGCCGGGATGCCGTCGAGGGTGTTGGCGGTGCAGATCCAGCTCACGCCGGAGAGGTCGACTTCCGCGTCGAGATACTGGTCCCTCCACGCCCGCGCCGTCAGCGGCTCGAGCAGGCTCAGCAGGCTGTCGTGCAGGGACCCGGCCGAGGACCTGCCTGCTTTCTCGATCTCGTCGACGACGAGCGCCGGGTTCGGAACGCGGTGCGCCGCGATCGTCGCGAGGGGCAGCGAGGGATAGGCGCTATACCAGCGCCGCGGGGACCCGGTGACCGCCTGGTCGTTGCACGTCCCCGCGTCGAGGGTGGCGACGGGCAGGTGCAGACGCTCGGCCACCCGGCGCGCCAGACGCGACTTGCCGCCTCCGGGGTCGCCCACGATGACGGCCGGCCGGATGCGGATGACCCGATCCTCCGCGAGGCCGTCCAGCAGGGCGTCGACGACCTCAACGGCGTGCGGGAACTCCTCGAGCAGGGAGGCGCGGACGTGGTCGAGGGCGTGGCCCCGGCGCGGCGCGAGATGCGCCCGAGGACCTGCTTGATGGAGGTCGGAAGGTCCTTCTTGACCAGCTCCGACACGGCGGTCTCGGCGACCACCACGACCGACCTCTCGGCCATCCGCTTGCGGATCTTGTCGACGGCGGAGGGTCCTGAAGGGCCTCGAGTTCGGACATGAGACCCTCGCCGAGGACGGGCTCCGGCTTCGAAGCGGCCTCGGCCTTCGCCTCGCGGGCCTCCTTCCGCGCAACGTCGTTGACGCCCTCCGCGTAGCCATCGGCCCACTGCTGCTGCCCGAGGCCGTGAAAGACGTTGACCGCGAAGCTCGTGGCCCGACGCTCGACCTCGGCTCGCCGATCGGTGAGGTCCTGGGGGACCTCGCGACCGATGACGGGATCGACTAGGCTCCCCCATGCGATCGCCCGGGAGGAGGCGTTGAAGAGGCGGATCTCGACCCGCTCGCGCTCGCTAAGCGCCGCCCCCTCGAGCGGGCGCTTCAACATGTCAACCAGCAGCCGCTCCAGTCCGCGCGCGATCCCGGCCCAGCCGGCCGCGACCTCGAGGACGGCGAGACGTTCGCCCGCGGCGGCGCAGGCGACGGCGAGGTTCCAGCGGTGACGGTGGGGCAGCCCGGCGATCGCGGCCTCGGCCCGCAGGCCCGGCATCGCAGCGAGGTCCGGCGGCTCGGCCTCGAAGATCGCGCTCTTGAGACCCTTGAGCGCCGGGATCACGTCGCCGCCGAGGTCGGAGGACCCCACCCACGAGTTCGGGTGCTTGAGCGAGGCGCCCGCGACGCCGCGGTTCCCCTCGCGGTAGGCGTTCTCGTCCACGCAGAAGTCGTGCAGGGCCTCGAGCGGATGGCGCTCGGCGGCGCGCTCGGCGAGGTCCTTCGGCAGTTCCGTAAGCGGCTCGGTCATGGGGTCCCCCTCGGCTCGGCGGTTCACGCCGGGCGCGGGGACCCGGCGGTCAGTCAGCGATGGTCGCTATGGCGGTCACGGGCGCGTCTCCGGGGACAGCGGCAACGGCGCCGGGCGCAAGAGCCGAACGAGGGTCCCGTTGGTGCAACGCGCCCAAGCGGGTCGCCCGGGCGCGCCCTCGCTCCAGCAGTCGACTTCCACGACGGTCACCAGGCCGAGGTCGCACAGCCCCACGATCGTCGGCGGGCCGCCCGCGGCCGCGAGCGACCACAGGTCGAGGCTGGGGGCGTCGGCCGGGACCTTGGGACGGTCGTCGTCCTCGGCGCGCGCGTCGGCGACGGCCATGGCCGCCTTGAGGGCGGCGAAGCCGGGAAGGCCCTTGTGGGCCGGATTCGGTCGTTCGGTGGGATATGCCATGTCGTCCCTCGATGCCCGCGGCCGCGTCAGCACGGCTCGCGTTTAAGCGCTTAAAATCAGCGGCTCTGGCTTATCGAGATAAGGGTCATGGCGGGTTGTCTCCGACGGGCGGCCGCAACGTAGCCGGCGGCCCGGTGGGGCGTCAATCGGGGGATTCTCGTGTCGGCCGGCGGGGTTAACGCCGGGCTCTCACGCGTCGAGGACCATCTCCGTCTCCTCGCCCGGGGCGTGGCTCACCGTCGTGGGCTTCGGCAAACGGACCGGACCGAAGGCCTTGCAAGGGCGAGCCTTGGTCTCGTGGACCGACTTCACCACCGCCCACGAGATCGAAGAGAACTTCTTGAGGTCGCCCTCGAAGTAGGCCTCGCTCCACTTCGTCAGCGTGGCCTTGGCCTTCTCCGACAGGCCGATGACCTTCATTCCCCAGCCGCGGCCCTCGACGATCCGGCGCGGGTCCTCCGCCATGGCGTCGTCGATGGCGTAGCTGAGCGGCCGACGGAGGCGGACGAAGGCCTTGCGCAGCGCCTCCGCGTCTCTCTCTGGAAGCTCCCGGAGGGCGAGCGAGAACACGGACTGCTCGGGATCGATGAGGTCGGGGACCATGTCCGGCGTGCAGTGCTTCGAAGCCACGTATTCCAGCATCGCGGAAGAGTGGGTACGGCGACGGTGGATCGCCTTGGCCTCCGGTGAGTCGTCGCTCTCGGCGGTCGCTGCGGCCGGCCGCACAGACATCAACTCCACCGAGGCCACGCCGGGATGCGCCCTCAACTCGGTCACCGCGGCCTTCGGTAGGGACTTCGTCGACAGGTCGTAGTGCAGGTCCTCGCCCTCGCCCGGCACGACGACGGTGACATGGACCGGGCGGCCTTCGGACCACGGCCAGGCGATGACGCGCTGCGCTGCCGCCGCGACATGCTCGTTGTCGTCGCCCTTCCGAGCCAGACGGATCGTGACGGCCTCGGCGATCTCCCATTCCCGGTCGAGCCTGACGATCGCCTCGCGGACGGCCTCTTCCCGGGCGACGCGGTTGGCCTGGGCGCCGTCGAGGTGCCTGCCCGTGTGCGCCGCGCCGCCGGCCCAGATCTCGAACGCCGCGTCCAGGCCGTCCTCCTCGATCGCGTCGAGCAGCTCCTGCCCGGCGAGGTCGGCCGGGGTCGCCTCCGGCAGGTCCTCGCGGAAGACGCCGAGGCGGGCCTCGTCGAGCGCGGCCCGCCAGCCGTGCGCGAGGTCGGCCGGCCGAACGTCGAGCGCCTTGGCGACGCGCAGGACCCAGCCGTCTTCCGGGATGAGGTCGCCGACGTGCGCCGGGTCGGCCCCGCCGAGGGCGTCGAGCGCGCGGGCGTTCTCGAAGATCGTGACCTGCTGCTCGTCGGCCCGGCGCTCGCGCTCGAAAGTCTCGAAGACGATGGCCGTGACCTTGCCGCGGGCGGCGGTCTCCTCGCGAAGCGTCACGCCGAAGCGGCGAACGTGCTGGTTGATCTCCGCGACCGACTTGTCGAGGACGCGCAGCTTGAAGGGGCCGTAGCCCTTGTAGTTCCATCCGAGGTCCTCGGCGAGGCGTTCCGGCGCGATGGACCAGGGGCGGCGCTTGTCCGCAGAGAACCCGGCGCGGCGGGCGAGCCGGGCGTAGAGCCGGGCGGTGAACTTGGACTTGAAGCGCGGCAGGGCCGCCAGCGAGGTAGGTCACCAACTCGGACTCGAAGAGGCGGCGGAGCTGAGACGGGAACGAGTAGACGACCTCCCGGCCGGCCGCGCCTTCGCGGGAAGACGGCAGGACCAGCGGGAGGACGCCCCACTCGCGGTAGGCGCGGCGGCGCACGTCGAATCGGACGCGAACCTCGAGCAGCCGCTCGAGCGTCGCCTCGATGTCGCGCCAGTCGTTCACGCCGAGGTAGGTCTGCAGGACGCGGCCGGACAGCACGTATTCGTCGTCGGCGAAGCGGCGCTCCCGGGCGACCGCCATCATGGCTTCGAACGCGGCGTGGTCGCGGGCCGTCAGGTCGCCGCCCTCGATCCTCATCCGCTCGACCATCACCGACGGCGACGGCGACGCGGGGTCCTGGCGGGCCAACTCGGCCGGGTCGGAGAGAGCCGCGGCGAGGTCGTCCGCACGGACCTCGGGCAGGTAGCGCCCGCCCGTCAGAGCCATCTCGAAGCCACGCTGCATGCTATCCCCCGGTCACCGATTACGTCCTCCCCGAGGACGTAATCGGATGGTGTGCGGCCGGCGGGAACGGATCAATTACGCCGACCCGTAAAAATGTGATCGGTCGCCGGAAAGGCTGGCCCTCTAGGGATTGGCGCGACCGATTACATTTTCACGGACCGATGCGATCGCGCGCCGCCGTGGATCCGTAATCGGTCGCCGACACAGGCCGTTGACCGACCGAGCGCGGTTGCCGGGCCGTCAACCGATGCCGTCCCGCCCTCGCATGGGCCTGGCGCGTCTCCATGGGCGGGCGCTGTCCGTGAAAGTGTAATCGGTCAGAGGCCTGATTCCGGCTCTTCCGGCTAAGAGACTCAAGGCCCCGTCAACAGAACTGAACTGTGGGTATTCTATCTAAGTAAGAAACTGGCGCACGCGACGCCTACGCGCGCCCGCGAGGGGCCGGGAGCGCGTCGGTGACCGAGCCTCCGGCTGCGCGGTCTCCGGTCGCCTCCGGCGCGATGGATCCTGGCTCCGCCCCATGCCGCGGCTGAGGTCCTGCGACGGCCCCGGGACAGGGAAGGGAAGGAAGAGCCGTGGGGGGATTTTTTTGGGTAAGGCCAGCGTCCCCGCATCGCGAGACAGTCCTGCCCGACCAGAGCCAGTCCTGACGATCGACCCCGACTGACCGAACAGGCGCCTCCGGCGCAAGGATTCGACAGAACCTGCAACGACTCGGAGAGACCGTGCGCCGGAGGCGGACAGGATCCGCCCCCGCCGTCCGCCGCCGACCCCGCGCCGCCGGCCCCGTCCCCTGAACCCGCTTCACGGCGTGCCGCTCGTTTCAGTTTTAAGCGCTTAAAACTTGCACCGTTCTCGCCAACGCCTCAGGCTCGTCTCAGCGGGCCGGCGGGGGCTGGCCGTGACTGGGGGATCCAAGATGACCGAGACCGACATGAAGGCGCTCGACCCCGCCGCGCTTTACTCGGCCTACCTCGAGCGCGCTCGGGAGCGCGGCGAGTATCACGCCCTGACCGACGAGCAGCGGGCCGCATATCACGACCGCAAGGCGCGGGAGTCCGGGAGCGCCGGAAGGCCTCCAAGGCGGCCGGCTCTCCGGAGCTGGTCACCTCCGAGATCATGGCGGCGCTGGCCAACGCCTCGGCTCGAATCCTGGCCGAGGGCGGCCCGGGGGCGGACATCGTTCGCGAGGTCGTCGCCGCACACTTCCCCGGCCGCGCCGCGGCGGCCTCTCATGTCGAGGCGCTGGCCCGGCTCGGCAAGCTGCGTCGTCGGCGACGCAAGACGACCTGACGCAAGTTGCGGAAAAGCGTTGCGGCCGCCGGGATCACTCGGCGGCCGTCGTCGCTTGCGAGGCCCGGCCGCATCCTCGCTCGTGTCTGGAGTGACAGGGGCAAGACCATGAGATCTGAGGGGAGGACGAGGAAGCGGACCGCGCCGAAGCCCGCCGGCCGAGGTCAAGGACGCCGAAGGACCCCGGCCATTCGGAGCGCCAGCGGGCCTACAGGGCGGCGCTCGAGGCGCTGTCCGAGCCGGAGGCCGACGACGTTGACAACGCGCTGCTGGCGGTCGTGCGCCGCCGGCTGGCGAAGATCGTCGAGGCCATGAAGGCCGAGGCCAAGGCGAACGCCGAGGCCGGCCGCGACAAGCGCCAGATGTCGGCGTCTACGGAACGCGACGTGACCTGGTCGAACCGCCTGATTCAGGACGTGGCCGACGAACTGGTGGTCCGCGGCTACGGCGAGGAGCCGTCGAAACGCCGGGCCGAGAACCGTCTGTTGGCGGGTGTTCGGAAGCCTCGCAGGAGGCCGTCTACAAGGGTCGTTTCCCCGCCGGCGTGAGGTCGCGTCGGGAGGCCGTGCCACGGTCTCCCGAGACCGCAAGAGCCTCTCGGCTCCCCCGACGACGATCGCGTCACGGGGTGACGTTCTACGTCCAGCGAATTCCCCCCGTTACTTCCTCGCTTCGCGACAGAGATCTTGAAATTTGAATCGAAGTTATTGGAAACTCTCAGTTTTTCACTGGAGTGACAGCCTCCGTCGCAAGACATTCTTGGCCGAGCGGTCTAATACAACACGCGTTTTTCTATGCATTCGTTAGACCGCTCGACCCCGGGGCGGCCGCTGCAGATCGATTATCGGCGCTGCATTTCGATTACCGGACCCCTCCCGGCTGCGGATCGATTACGGCGCGGCCGTTGCCCCAGCCCCCGCCGGCGCCGACCTTGCCCTTGGGGACGTTCGCCTTCCTGCGCCGCGCCACGGCAAATCTCAGGCCCCGTCCTCGCGGGGGCCCTTTTTGTCGGCGACCCTGGACTGGAGCGCGAGCCTCAGCCGCCGGGCTTCCTCGACCGCCGCCGCCCACGCTCCGCTATCCGGCCCCGCGGCCCCGTCGAGGTCGTCGGACCAAGGGTCGGCGGCGTAGGGACCCCAGCCGTGCGCCGGGTGTTTTGGGACGTCTGCCATGCCCGGCACCGTAGCCGGCCGCGCGCCGGCCGTCGCCCCGCGCTTGGTGCTTTCCTCCGGCCGGCGAACCCTTGGTCTCAGGACAACCGGGGGGCTCAGCCGCCCCGGCAGGTGTCGTCGACCGACGACAAGATGACGATCTACCTGCTGGCGAACGGGACGCTCCGCATCGTCGAGGGCAAGTGGCAGCACCGAACATCGACGCACGCCTCGTTCGACGCGTGGGCGGCGCTCTACGCGCAGCTTGCCGGGACAGTCGAGTGGTGGGATTTCGCCGAGGCCGCCGCCGCGGTGCGCGCGCACCTCGATGTCCTCCGCGTCCGAAAGACCCGGCCGGCTCCGCCGCAGTGCCCCCGGTGACCTACCCCAAGCGCGAGCCGCTGCCGGAAGGCGCCAGCCTCGCCGAGCGCTGGGCCTGGTGCGACGCGCACCGCGGCGACCCCGACTACGTCATCTGACCTCGGCCGGCCGCTTTCCTGTCCCCAGGGCGGCCGCCACCGAATCCTTAGGTCACGAACTCGTGATCTTAAGGACTCGTAAGGCTCCAGCGTCAGTTCGCGCTTGTCAACAATAGTTGCCGCGCCCAAATCCTTGTGACGAATCCTTACACACAAGGATCCGAAAGGACCTGTAAACTGATTTGTCGCCCCTCTCGACTTCAAGGATACAAATCTCGCGCCGGCCGGCGCTTGATTCATACTATCCAAAACCGGATAGTTCTCTTTCCGGCGCGTCGGGGGATGCGTCGGCCAACCAGGGAGAACTACCGTGACCATCCAGAACGCCGTCGCCGCCGACATCCGCCCGATCGCCAAGATACTCCTCGCCCATCCGGCCTCCGCCCGCGCGTCGGTGGTCCTGCGCGACCGCGAAGTCCGCGACGCCCGCGCCATCGAGATCCTCGTCAACGGCCAGATCGTCGACCGCGTGTTCGAGGTCGACGGCGATTTCTTCCGGGCCACCACGGACGCACAGGGATGGCAGTGGACCGCCCGCTGCAGCGCCAAGCTCCGCCGCCGCAACCTCGGGCAGGCGCAGTCGCGGTCCCTGCGCTCGCTGTCGCGGATGGGCATCGAAACCCGCCGCACGCCCCTCGCGGCCTTCGGCGGCGCGGACGAGATCGCTTGGCGTCTCGAGCAGAGCTTCGCCGCAGACGAGGTCGCCTGAGACCTGAGGCGGGGCTTCTGCCCCGCCCCTCCTCCGGCCGCCTCGAGGGACGGCCAGACGAGGGGCGCAGCCACTCGAGACCCGGCGGGGGCCGGGCATCCACCAACCAGGGAGAACTACCGATGCCGTCCGCAGCCACGCACACCGTCGACTTCCTCAGCTACAAGAGCTTCGGCCATGCCGACTACACCTTAGTGTTCGCGGAGACCAGCCTCGGCATGGCTTTGGACGCCGTCGGCGATGACGCCGCGAACAGCGTCATCGCGCCTGAGCTGGCGCCGGCGAGTGAACCCGTGGGCCTCGGCGGACCAGAATTCGTAGCCACCCCGCTTCCGGGTCGCGCCGGAGACCTCGTAGGAGCCCGAGAGGCCCTCAAGCGTCCATGAGACGTGAGCCGTGGACCTGCGCACCGCCGAGGCCGCAATACAGCAGGTCGTCGCCCTCGACCTCGCCCCCGCAGCCGAAGTCTTGAAGAAGGCCGGCTACGTGCGGGTCGCCGCCGCCGAGCAGCAGGTGGCCGTCACTGACGCCATCGAGCGCGGCATCCACTACAGCGAGGCCAGTGGCAACGTTATGCAGGGCGACGAGGCGCAGGAGCTGCTGACCCGCAAGAAGACGCTCCGCTACTGGTCCTTGCTTGAGGGCGTCGTGCCGACCCCAGAGGAGGTCGTCGAGCAAGCCGTCCACACGGCCTCCTACGAGGAAACTATCGTCGTCGGCGAGGCGGGCATGTGGGTCCGCGTCGAGGACGCGGAATGGTTCCTCGCTGCGCTCTGGCCCGCGCTTCACGACTGCATCGGCAAGCACGCGAAGCAGTGGGCGATCGACAAGGCCAACCGGACCGTTCTGTCCACGCGAGGCGCGGATAGCAGCCTCTGGGCCGTGGCGTTCAAGGCGGCTCATAGCGAGTTCACAGCCTCGACGCCCGTTCTCGAAGCCGCGTCCGAGCGTGCCGCGGTCGTGGTGAGGAAAGCGGTCGCCGAACGCCGGAAGGCCATGAGGCTCGACCAAGAGGACAGCACGGGCGACTTCGAGAAGATCTTTCTCGGCGGGGCCGCGTGATGGCCGTCGATCTCACCGACCCGAAGGAGCGTTTTGGCTCGCTCCGACGGGCCATCGGCCAGCCGCTCGAGGTCATCGCCGTCGAGACCAACGTCCCGCTCGGCACCCTCAAGTGGTTCGCCAAGCGCAAGGACGGCGGCATGCCCTCCGAGGCCTGCCTGTCCGCGATGGCCGCGCTGCTCGGCCGGCTGAACCAGCAGCGCCTCGCGCTGTCTTTGACCGAGGCGGCCCGCAAGGCCTCCTAAGAACACAGCAGCCCGTCGGGGACGGGCGCCACCAACCAGGAAGAACGACGTGAGTAACTTCGATTCCGCGATCTCGATCGCGGCGACCCTCGACCTCGCCGAGGTCGAGGCGATGATCGAAATGTCCGGCGCCAGCCGCAGGGAGGCCTGGGACCTCGCCGCGGCACGGGTCAGCGTCGAACCCGACCACCGTGCCGACGTTATCGCGGCGCTCCAGCTCCGGAAGCTGCGCCTCGTCGCCGACCAGAGGCCGACGAGATGCGGCGGGAGTGGGAGCTGTGAGCGCGGTCGCATACATCCTGCCGGAGCCGGACTGCGAGCCCGGCTTCACCCTCACCGCCGACCAGTTCGGCGAACTCCTGAGGATCCGCTATCTCGAGGGTCGGCTCACGCTGCGCGACAGGGCCGAGGACGTGGTCCGCAAGATCCGCGAGGACGGGTTCACCGTCACCGACGAGGTCGCGGCCGGAGCCGAGCGGACCTTCGTCTGGGCCGTGCGGAGCGTCATCGAGCCCGTGGGTATCGTGTACGCCGTCCAAACCAGCTCGGGGGTCGTGGCCGGCTGCACAGACGTCCCCAGCTCCGACATGGACGACGAGCGTTCGAAAACGCACGTCGCCAGCATGCTGTCGTGGCCGCTCAAGAAGCTCGGGAGCCTAAGGCGGGCGCGGCCGGCCGACCGCGACTGGGGCCTGCACTTCAGGCTCTGGCGCTTCTCTCCCGGCGAGGGCGACCGAGCGCTGCTCGAGCGCTTCGGCGTCGACCAAGGCCTCTGGCTGTTCGTCCCAAAGAAGACCCGCAGCCGGAGGCGAGTTTGACCCGCGAGGCCCACGACTACCCGGCTTCGGTTCGTCGGGCGGTCCGAGCGCTGCGGCGCTGGGACGGCGAGAGCGTCGCCGACCTCAAGCGGCTGCTGCTCGAGACCGTCGCCGCGGCCCGCGCCGCCGGCCTCCAGGGCTACGGCCTCCGGGCACGCTGCCCGCACGACGTGCGCTGGGCGCTCGGGCAAGCGCAGGACAACCGGAGGATCTCGGCAGGCTGCTCCGGGGTATGGAACGCCAACGACTGCCGCCCGGCGACCGTCGAGTCGAGGACGCGCGCGGCGGCGCCCTTACGCTGCGCGGCGACCGCATCGTCTTCTGGCGCATGGTCGACGAAGACCCGTCTACGGCCCGAGCAGATCAAGGTCTTGTCGCTCGCGTCATGAGCCCGGTGATGTTGTCCGCCTTCGCGAAGTGCGCGGCCGTCATGCTTGGGGGCGGCCTCGTCTCCGAGCCGGCCGATGCCGACAGGCTGCGCGACGCTGTCCTCGCCGTCGACCTGCCGGAGGGGCTATGCGCGGTGGTCCTCGCGGGCGACTGGTGGCGTGTGCAAGTGACGGGCCGCGGCGTGTCCGTTGCCTCGGAATGGACGGGCTGGGAGGCAGCGGCCGCATACGTCGACCGCCTCGGCCGCGACCTCGAAGCGGGGTCACATCACCCCACCCTCGCCATCGACGGGCGTCAGTGGGCTTCCTAGCGAGCCCGCTGGCGGGCGTAACGGTCTCGGGTGGCGGGCAAGCCCCTCCCCTGACGTCGGCCCGTTGCTTAAAGCTGGTCAGCAAGCAGCATTTGCCGACACGCTCGATCAGTCCCTAGCCAGCGCTTGAGCCACGGCGAGGATCTCGCTCGGTAGATGGGCGCGATCTCGAGCCCAGAACCTCCGCAGCAACGCCTCGGGCACGAACTCGTCGTACTTCGCCGCCCGGAGGTTCTCGACGAACTCGGCTAGGTCCCCGGCCGGGATCGGCGGCATTCCTGCCAGATTGGCGACCACGGCCCGGACCTCCTCGACGGTGGCGTTCGCCACGGTGATCCCAAGGTCGTTCACCTCCACCTCGAGGCCGGCCGACTGCAGCGCGATCGAGAAGACCGTGCAGAACTCGGTCCCGCGCCAGAGCAGCACGTGCACGTCACGCCCGGAGGCTACGAAGCGGGTCTCGGCGAGCCCGTGCTCGTCGAAGGCCTCGCGGCCCTCGGTCAGCATCGCCTTGGCTGCCGGATCGAGGAAGGCGGGCACGTCGCCGGATCGGTAGACCTCGAACATCTCTGCAAGCAGGCGGTCGTGCAGCGGCTCGTTCGCCTTGCCGTCGAACTTCGGGACCTTGGCCGAGCGGTGGATCTCGACCTCGAGGACGTTGCTGCGGTCGTCGACCGCGGTGACCCGCCATCGCTGGCCCGCGAAGGCGACAAGGCTACCGACGCCGACCGCGTTCGCGATCGGGATCGTGCCGAGCGTCCGTCCGCCGGCGACCAGCCGCCATTCCTCATCGCTTGGAAAGATCGCGTAGAAGTCGCGTCCGGTCGTGAGCTGCTCGCCCTTCTCCCCGAGCATGATCGTCCCGTCGGGCGACTGCTCGAGCAGCTTGGCTTCCGGCGAGGCCATGGAGCGCAGCAGCTCGACGAAGTCCGCCTTGCCGAAGCTGGACAGCGGGCCGGCCCCGCAGACGGCGGCGTAGAGGTCGGGCGCCCTCGCGCCGCCGCGCTCGGCGATGATCGACAGCACCTGGTGCAGCACGACGGTCGCGACGGCGGGATCGGTCGTCGGCGGCTCGACGAAGCGGGCGAGCAACAGCCGGACCGCGGCGACGGACATCGCTACGTCGACGCGAAGCCGCTCGAGCGGGTCGGAATCGGCCGTCACGACAAGCTCGCGGACATAGATGCGCAGAACGGCGGCCGCGCCCTTTCGCCGACCGCTTCGACCCAGCCGCTGGCGGAGCGAGGCGAGCGAGCGCGGCGCGCCGACCTGCGCGACCGACTTCACCGAGCCGATGTCGATGCCGAGCTCCAGCGTGGTCGTGGCGACGCCCGTGGTCGGCAGGTCGCCCTTCTTCAGGCGCGCCTCGAGTTCCTCGCGCAGCCCCTTCGCCAGGCTGCCGTGGTGAGGGAAAAACTCGTTTGGGACGCCCGCGGCCTCGCAGCGGCGGCGCAGGCGGTCGGCGACAGCTTCGACGCGGCGCCGCGAGCCGCCGAACACCAGGTTGTTGGCGCCGCGCAGCGTCGCGAACATGTGGTCGGCGATGCGGTCGAGCGCGATCGGCTCGGCTTCCCCTTCGTCCGCTTCCATGTCGTCGGGGTCGTCTACCTCCGGGCGCTCGAGATAGCCGCGGACTTGCAGAAGCAGCTCCGGGGCGCCGCCGGAGGACTCGACCATCACCACGCTCTCGGGGCGCTCCGGGGCGAGCCACGCTGCGGCCACCATCGGGTCGCCGATCGTCGCCGAGAGGCCGATCCGGCGCGCGCGCTTTTTCGACAACGCGTCGATCCGGCGGAGCAGGCTCGAGAGGTGGAGGCCGCGGGGTCCCTTCAGGAACGCGTGGAGCTCGTCGATGACGATGAAGTCGAGCGCCCCGAGCAGCTTCCGGGCCTCGGCCGGCCGTCGCACGAACAGAGCCTCGATGGACTCGGGCGTGATCAGCGCGACGCCTCGCGGGTTGCGCCGGGCGCGGTCCTTGGCCGATTGGGGCGCGTCGCCGTGCCAGCGCACGACGTCGACCTCGAGGCGCTCGCAGAGCTGGTCGAGCCTGCCGAACTGGTCGTTGATCAGCGCCTTGAGCGGGCTGACGTAGAGCACCGAGAGGCCAGGCTCCTCGCGGTTGGCGACCGCCGTGAGCACGGGCAGGAAGGCGGCCTCAGTCTTGCCCGCGGCGGTCGCGGCCGAGACCAGCACGTCGCCGTCGCCGCCGAGCACGGCGCCGATGGTGCGGTCCTGGACGTCGCGCAGCTCCTCCCACTTCTGCTCCCAGATCCAGCGTCGGATCTCGGGATGAAGGCGGTCGAAGCTCGCGACGGTCTCAGAGGCGGAGGGAGGCGAGCTCGTCGTCACCTGCGCTCGATCCCTCGCCATCGGGCCCCTCGGTCGGCGCCTCGACGTCGGAGAACACCTCCACGCCGCCCAGCAGCCCCTTCCAGTCGGTCCCCGGGTTCTGCTCGAGCACCGCGAGAAACTGCACGAAGGCCTTGATCGTGTTGCGGGGCGTTCGGAAGTAGGCCTCGCCGATCCTCTGGTTGCAGTGGGTCATGAAGGCCGGGAAGGCCTCCTCGGGAACGAGGTAGGCCGACTGGTCGCCGCCCGCGAACACCGCCCGGATGTTCGACAGCAGGATCAGCAGGTCCTCGGGGGTCAGGCTCTGGAGCCGCAGCACGGGGCCGGAGAGGTCGACCAGACCCTTCGTGGCGAAGGCGTTCTCGGCGAGCCGAGACTGGAGGGCCTGGTAGCTGTAGAGGCCGCGCCGTGTGTCCATGAGGAACTCGGGCGTTCCGCCGAGCACGAAGCCGAGACCCGAGACGTTGCCCTGCAGCACGTCGTTCAGCATGCGCAGGATCTGTTCGTAGTTCTGGTTCCGCGCCTGGGCGCTCTGGAGCTTGTAGAGGTTCACCATCTCGTCGAACACGACGAGCATCCCGGCGTAGCCGGCGAGCCGAACGAAGGCGGCCAGGAGCTTCAGGCTGTCGTAGACGTCGCCGTCGTCGATGATGTTGCGGACGTTCAGCGCCTGGCGCGCCTCGGTCTTGGTCGAGTACTCGCCGCGGAGCCACCGCAGCGCCGCCGCCTTCAGGGCCTCGTCGCCCTCCTCGCTGCCGCGCCAATACGCCTTGAGGACCGCGGCGTAATCGTAGCCGCCGACGTGCTCCTGCAACTGCGCCAGTCGGTCGTCGATCGCCTTCTCGACAGGTACGCCGCGCGCCTCGCCATCCTTCACGCACTCGGTGACGAAGCGCTCGACGACGCTGGCAAGCGCTCCGCCCTCGGGCTTCGTGCGGGTCGCCATGTTGCGGACGGCCTCGGAGTAAAGGCCGCGGGCCTGGCCCGAGGTCGCGTGCACGCGACGGTCCGGGGCGAGGTCGGCGTGGAGCGTCACGCACTTCCGCTCGAGCGCGATCAGCCGAATGAGGTTCAGGAAGAACGTCTTGCCCGCGCCGTACTCGCCGATCACGAACCGCATCGCCGATCCGCCGTCCGCGATGCGGTCGATGTCGCGGACCAGCGCCCCGACCTCGGCGGCGCGCCCGACCTGGATGTGCCGAAGTCCGGTCCGCGGAACCACGCCCGCGGCGAGGGCCTGCAGGATGGTGTCGCGGTCGCGTGCCTTGATGGTCTGCGTCATGCCGCCTTTTCCAGTTGCTCGAGCTGGGAGCGCAGGTGCCCTGCGACGGTCACGTCATCGTCGCCCTCGATGACAGGCTCATCGAAGGTCTCGAAGCCCCATTCGTTGATCGTCTCGATCGCGCCGTCGGGCAACAGCCGAAGGGCGCGTGCGCGCTCGTCGAAGTCTCCCCGCGCGATGCTGCCGGCCGACAGGATCGCCGCGAGCAGCTCGCCGTGGGCCGCGTCGAGACCCTTGAACGCGGCCGGCCCGCTCGTTGGGGATGCGACGGGAACAGGTGGCGGAGGAGTGTCCTCGACGAAGATGTCTGCGAGCAGGCTCGACACCGCCGACGTCTCGGCCTTGATGCGCTCCAGCCGGGCGGCGTCGATCTCGACCACGTTGGACTTCGGGGCCGCGGGCGCGGGGCGCTCCGGTATCGGCACTCCGCGGGACGGTTCCGCCTTCGACACGGCGACGGGCGCATCCACCTCGACCCCGCCCCGATGCAGCGAGGCGTAGACGTCGTCGACCGGGAATCCGAGCGTCTTGTAGAGCTTCTCGAGGAACTTGACCTCGGTCGGCGAGGCGTGGCCGTCGGCGAGCACCGCCGCGACCGCGGACTTGGCCGCCTGCCGCTTCTCTGCGTCCGGCAGCTTGGCAAGACGGCCGAGCGCCGACTGCTGGCGAGGCCCGTCCTTCAGCAGGATCGAGGCGTGCGCGAGGAGCCTCGCCCGCTCGATCTCGGAAAGGCCCGTCGCGTTCCTGAGGTCCGTCCTGATGGCCGTGAACTCGGCCTCGGCGACCTCTCCGTCCGCATGGGCCGCCATGGCCGAGATCTCGAGCATCGTGCGTGCGGCCTTGTAGGCCCCCGCCTCACCGTCGACGGGGGCGCCACCCGCGGCCTTGAACAGAAGGACCCGCCCTCCCGTGGCCGGCCCGCCCGGCCCGTACCTGCGGTCGGGCTCGTGGCCGACGTCGATGCGGTCGAGGAAGGCTCCGACCTGGTTCGCCATCGCCGTGTTCACCTTGGCGCCCGCGGGAAGCTCGATGCCGAGCGTCTCGAGGAGCAGCTCCGTCCTGACCGTCGCGAGCGACCTACCCTCGAACAGGGCCTCGATGGTCTGGCGCGCCTCCGCGACCTGTCCACCGACCGACGCGAACAGCTCCTTCGGCAGGAGGTGGGCGGCCTCGACGGTGCCGCGGCCCTCCGGGTTCTTGCCCAGGAAACGGCTGTAGGCGCCGAGCTCGTCGGTGCAGCCGTCGAGGATCTGGTGGAGGTTCGCCAGCGGAGCCGACAGCGCGGCCACGTCCGGAAGCTCCCGTCCTCCCAGCCGCACGTCGACGTCGATCTCGAAGTTCCCGCTGGCCGGGCGGTACTGCATCTTCAGCCGCGATTTGGGCGCCCGGACCTTCAGCCCATTCGGGTAGCGCTCGGCGAACCGAAGTCTCCAGAGCGGCACCAGCTCGTCGAAGCAGCGCGTCGCCGGGGTCCGCAGTCCGGTTTCGGGGGAGCCGAGGAGCCAGACGAGGGCGTCGTCGGCCCCGAACGCGGCGCCGCCGTCGAGCAGGCGGCCGAGGTAGATCCTCGCCGCCATCGGCATCTCGTAGCCGACGCGCATGTCCGGCGAGAGCGCCGGTCGGACGTCGTGCTGCGTGGACATCACCTCGAGGGTGTCGAGGAGCCTGTTGGCGTAGCCGTGGAAGGACCCGTTGCCTCCGTAGATCGACACGAGGCGGCGGACCTCCTCGGCGATCGCGGGGAAGTCCTCGCGGACGCGCTCCACGAACAGCCTCCGCTCGAGGCCGTAGAAGAACAGGAAGACGTAGCCGATGCCGACTTCCGGATCCTTCCGGCCGCCAGCGAGCCACTCGAGATAGGCCCGGCGCGCCTGCGGCTGGATCTGGGAATAGGACGGCCAGTAGTACATCGAGTGGCCGGCCCGGTCGGGCGATCCCGGCGAGACCTTCAGCGACGGGTCGATAAGACTGTTGTCGACGCCTCCGCCCCTTGGAGCCTCGAGCACCTTGCCGAAGTAGACCATGCCGCCCGCGTAGCGGAACCCGGCGACCTCGATGGTCTCGCCGGGAGCGATCCACCGTCCCCGGGAGGGCGTGGCGACGGAGCGCTCGGGTTGGGCCGATCGCTCCCAGGCAGGCTTCGGCGAAGGGTTAGGAGGGGCAGGACGCTCCTCCCGTTTTGGAGGTTCCGACCGAAGGCCCCGGAACTGCGCGGCGGTCCTGTCCGGTCTTGGCTGCCGCTTGAGCGTGTAGACTGGATCCTGGTTCTTCCGTGACATTCCGCCGACGTCGCGCGGCTGGCCTCGCTCATATTCCGGCAGGCCGACGGGACGGCCGGGGTTCGACTTCTTCATCGCCTTCCAAACGATGAACGCCGCGATGGCGAGGGCAATCAAAAACCAGGTCACGCGAGGCCGCCGAACCCATGGGTTGAATGCGGCGACAATGACACGCGGATGCGGCGCCCCGCTACCCGCTGTTCACGCGCGGGAAGACGTCAACGGGACAACGTGCTGCAAGCCGGATCCCACAGTGCAAGAAGCCTGCTCCCGCCGAGCGAGCCAGACCACGGGCTCGTCTCAGACTCGGAGGGTGAAGCTGTCCAGATTACCGGATCGATCACCTCGAAAGCTCGTTCGGCCGCCTCAGCCGTCCCGGCACCCTGAAGATGACAAGGTGGCGCGCCTCGGTGTCGCCCTCCGGGACGAGACTGTCGTACCAGAGGCAGCTCTCCAGCCCTGGCGGCGGCCCAGTCCGATCGACGAGCTCAAGAATTCCGAGCATGCCAAGCTTCACGTTTGTGCCCTGGTAGCTCGCCGCCTGCCCGACGTACTTCCTGGCCTCCTCCGGCGTGACGAGATCCTCGTGCCGCTTGAGCTCGACCAAGAACCGCCAGCCGCCGTGACCTACGTACACGTCGCATCGACCCTTCGCGATGCCCTCGATCTCCGTGAGCACCGTGGCTTCGGGCATGTTTCCCTTGAGCCAATCGCGAAGGTCCTTTTGGAGGTCGCCCTCGACGGCGTTTTTCTCGAACAGATAGGCTCCGCGCGGTCCTAACTCTCGCTTGGCCGCGTCCTGTCGGTCCATGCAGAAGAGGATCACCTGCAGGAGGAGGCGGTCAAACGTGACTCGTATCCTGCCCTCGTAATGCGTGGCGCCTTCGAGCCTTGAGCGGATGTCGTTGAAGAGCCGCTGCACGACCGGGTTGGCGATCTCCAAGTCGACCAGGAGCTTGCTGTCGACGAGGTCCGTCACCCGCTCAATGAAGCGTTCCGTTGCTCCGATTTCCTCGAGGGCGCCACGGAGCTTCTCGAAGGCGCCCTCTCCGAATTTTCCCGGCGGGTTTGGCTCCGCCGCGATCTCCTCGATCCGCCTCCGCAGGGCGACGGCGGCATTACGGTCCGCGCCCACGAAAGCCTCGTCACCCAGGCGATCGTCGAGATGGGCGAGCAGCCCCCGCTCTCGCACGAAGCTCGCCTCGATACGCGGCCTGAGCACGGCGCCGAACCCGGCCGCGCCCGGGATGGTGCGGTCCGCGTCGTAGACCTTGAGAAGGCCGTCGAGCACGGCGCAGGCGCGTAGCCAGCTCGGTCGGCCGAGGTCGCAGGCGATGCGCGGGACGCTGTCGACCAGCTCGAGCCACTGAACGTCCCGGTCCCACCGCGGGGCCAGCCAATCGGGAAGTCGGCCCGCCGACAGCAGGAACGCACGATCGGCTGCGGCTTCCCCGACGGCTTTCACCGCGGCGTCCAGGTCGGCTTCCCCGGCGCCTTGCGCGAAGCCCCGGACCACGCCGATGACAGCGGCGTAGAGGTGGGCGTCGGATCGGTCCGCGTCGATGCGCCCGGCCTCCGCGAACAGGACCTGCGCGGTCTCGAGGCCGCCCATCACCTCGTGCTGGTCGTCGCCGTCGAGGGCGACCGAGAGCAGGGCGTTGGCGTACTCGAACGTCGCCTCGCCGCTGGCCTCGGGGTTTCTGCGCAGGCGATCGAGCACGGGCAGCAGGTCGTTCTCCCGCCAGGCGTGGAATGCGGTGCCCACGATCTTCGCGGCATGCTCGGCGAACAGGCCGTTCTCGTCGGTCTCGATGTCGACGAGGATCGAGACGAGGCGGTGCCGCTGGACGACCTCGGCCAGAGCCAGACGGAGCCATGTCTCGAGGGCGTAGGCGGCGACGAGGCCGTTCCGCTCGTCGCCGCGGATCTCCGACCTCTTTTCGAGCGCCCTTCCGATGCGTGGAGCGAGCCGGGTCCGGACGGGCGCCGAGGCGATCAGGGCGTGCGACGCGGCCCGGAGCGTGACGGCGAAGCCGGCATTCTGGAACCCCTTGATGACGAGGTCGTCGGTGAAGGACTCGTCGCCGGGAGCGGCGTCGACGGCCCATCCGACCATGACGTCCACGTGCGGCGAGGCGAGGAGCGCGCCGAGGTCAGCCTCGACCGCGGCGCGCCCGCCAACGGCGCCGAGCGTCACAGGCGCCCCGCGCTCCAGCAGGTCGTCTATGGCTATGACGGTCGACATGCAGGCTTCCCATCTCCTTCACCAAAGGTACTCGCCCTTGGCCGCGACGCGACAGTTCGCGGGAGCGAGCAGCGTGAGGACCTCGCTCGCCTTCGCGCTCGACACGAACACCTGAAGGCTTACCTCCTCCGCGACGGAACGGAGCTCCTTCAGGAGCGCTTCGAGGTTGCTGTCGTCCGTCTCCTCCGCTCCGGGGGAGTCGACGACCAGCAGCCCCGGATGGCGCCCGACCCCAAGTACCTTGCCCACCCTCAAGAGTGCGACGGCGGTGGCAATTCTCAACCGGAGCCGCTCGCCCTTGGTCACCTCGCCGAACGGCATCGAGGCCCCGCCCTTTCGGAGCTGCATGCGGGCCTGAGCATCGATCTCGACCGCTTCCAGCGTCACGACGCCGAAGCGCTGCGCCAGCTTGAGGACTTCGGCGTTCAGCGTGGTCAGAAGCTCATTCGCCGCAGCGTCCATGGCGCTCTTGGCGAGGTCATGCGCCGCCGCCACGACCGGGCGGTCGGGCGCGGCTTCCGGCTCCTCCGCGCTTTCGGAATGCGCCTCGAGCTTCCCCTCGAGCCCGGCAATCTCAAGCTCGATGTCGCGGCGCTTTCGCAGGTCGCTCGACGCGGGAGCCGCGGCGAGGGCGTCGCGCGCGGCAGCCATCCCATCCCGGGCAATCTTCACATGACCTTTCAGCTCGCGGACGGAAGCTGCGGCGCGATCGAACGCGGCCTTCGTCGCCGCGGCGCGTTCGTCGGCCTCCGCAAGGCGCTCGTTGACGTCTTCCATCTTCTCGGCCGGGATCGATTCGGTGCAGACGGAACAACTGAAGTCGGTCTGCTCCCGCTTGATCCTGTCCTTCGTGACCACCGCTTCGCAGCGAGGGCAGCAGGTCGGTTGAAGGCCATTGAAGAAGCTCGAGGCGACGAACGTCTCGCGGATGTCGCGGGCCTCGCGCTCGTCGGCATCCTTCGCGGCCCGAAGCTTCCTTTCCTCATCCTCGGCGTCTGCGAGCCTTCGCTCGATCTCGTTGTACGCGTTGGTCGCCTCAACGACCGCTTCGGCGAGTCCGTCGACCAGCCGTGCGAAATCGGCGTTGTCAGAGAGCTTCGACAATCGTTCACGGGCGTCCGAAAGGTCTTTCTCAACCTGCTCGACCGCCTTTGCGCTGAGCTCGGAAGCCGTTTTCTGGACCGCTCTTGCCCGGGCGTCCTCGGTGCCGAGGTCCTTCAGCGCCGTCGACGTCTGCATGACCGTGGAGGCCCATGGCAGGCCCACGTAGATCTGAAGGATTCGCGCGGGCAGTCCGCCGAAGTCCGTGTCGCCGAGCAGGCGCGTGTGCGCGCCCCATAGGTAAAGCCCGCCGGCTAGCGCCTTCCAGCCGTGCTCGGCCACCTGCGCCGCCTCGTCCTTCCCTAGCTGGTACGGGATCGGATCGAGATCCAGCGCCTCCATCATGAAGTCCGACATCGTCGCCGCGAAGGCAGCGTGGGTCTCGAAGCCGTCCTTCGCGTCTTCGCTTCCGTCCGGGCGGAGGCGCACCAGCCTGCCCTTCGGCACGCCCTTCGTCACGGCGAAGTCGATGGCGAACGGCTGGTCGTCGAGCGCGAAGTCGACCCTGACGTGCTCAAGCCATTTCCTCACGTCGCCTTGCAGGCTCTTCACCTCGCCGCGCAGCGACCAGAGGATGATCTCGAGGACGGTCGACTTCCCGACGAGGTTCGTGCCGTCGCTCGCGACCGCCCAGACCCCATCGCCGAGCCCGTCCCACGAGAAGTCGATGCGGCCGCTGGCCTTGCCCTTCTTCTCTCCGGAAAACCTGACTGCCGTGATCCTGAGCTTGCGCGCGGGCCTGGCCCCGAGGCGGGTGCGAATGTTCCTCTTCCTGAGGATGGTCTCGACCCGCGACGTCTCGACGCCCGCCTTCTCGGCGACCTGCTCGTGCCAACGATCGCTCATCCGTCCGCCTTCTCCGCCAGCGCTTCCAGGCGCTCGCGCACACGAGGGGCGATCGACGGGATCATCCCCTTGAGCGGCGTCGCCGCGTATTCGTCCTGCAGGTACTGGCGACCCTTCAGGGCTGCGCCCCCGGCTCCGCCGGCGACCCGCGACGCGACGGCCGCGCGGTCCCGATACCAAGCCAGTTCAGGCGCCGCGGCGGCCAGGTCGTCCATCGCCGCGCGGCCCGACTTGGTCAGCAGGTACCATGTCTCTGTCACGTGTCCCGGCTGGCCGTGACGGTGCTGCCTCACGAGGTCGCGCGACCGCAGGATCGAGAGCGGGTTGTGGAGTGGCTCGAAGGCGCCGAAGTGGTACCGGATCATCGGCACGCGCCGAAGGTCCGGCTCGCGATCGTCGAAGATCCGGCGCGCCAGCTCGAGTTCGTCCTTCGAACCCGTTTTCTCGAACCCGTTCAGCAGCTCGTTGGCCAGGTAGTCCGGGTAGCGGATCCAGAAGTCGAGCGCCTGCAGGCGCGACTGGGCCCTGAGGACACCCACGACGTCCGCCCCGACCTTGTCGTCGGCGGGAGGCTGGGCAGCCGCGCAGATGGCCGCGAGCAGCCTCACGGCCGATTGCTGGTCGGTGTGGGATTCGACAGGGGGCGGCATCACGAGTCCTGAACGCTGGTCCGGCCTCGCTTCGCCTCCGGATACCTCGCGCGAAAATATGCACGCGGGATTCGTTGGCGCAACCCGGGGTTAGCCACGATTGCCGGAGCCTCAAGGCCGCCCGGGCTGCCAGCATTCAACACCAACCTAGCAGCTTACGCTGGGTTGTGGACGTGGACGGGGTCACGAGATCCCGATGCCGTAGACCGTGGGCTGCCTCACTGTCGTTCCCGCACGGAACACCCTGACCCAGATGAGGATCTCCAAACGGTTGCCGTGAGGGCGACTGTTCAGAAGTTCGGCTCCCAAGTCTCGCCGCGGGCCTCGATGCGATCGGCCTCCCGTCGCAGCCGGTCCGCGCGCTCATGGTCCTCGTTCCACTCGGCTTCCGCAGCTTCCTTCCGAAGCTGCTTCACGACTTCGGCGGCGAGTTCGACCCTAGGACCCGTCATCGCACCGTAGCCCGCCTGACACGACCGCGGGCGTAGCCATTCGACACGCGAGACGACAGCCGGGCTACCTCCTCCTCGAGGGCGGCGTTGGCGATCAGAAGCGCCCGCACCGCGGCCCATGCGTCGCCATCGCACGCCTCGACCGCCTCGTCGGTGGCGCGCTCTAGCGCGAGTGCCGCCTCGTCCGGTCCCATCGGCTTCGCGGCCTCCGCCATGGCAATCTCTCCTTTGTTGACAGCACGGAGAGTGCCCGAGTCGCCTTGACGGGTCGAGCAAATGTTCTCTCTATGTTCACGTCATGGAGACCGCGCACAAACGCAGGCGCCCGAGCCTCGACACCATTGCGCGGCGTCTCGAGGCTGCCTTCAGGGCGGACCGAACCGTGACGCTCAAGCCCGAGACGGCGCTGGTTGTGGCAGCCGCGGTCAGGGCCTTCGCGACCCAGCCCACTCGGGACGACATCGTGAAGCTTGTCTGTGACCGCAAGGAGCCGTGCGAGAGCTTCTGCTATCCGTGCGTCAGCCTGGCGAACAGGATCTCGATGCTCTTCGGCGGCGAGCAGAGGTAGCTCGCCGCTCCTAGGGCCCGAAGCGCGCTGACTCGATGGATCGGAAGAAACGCAGGATCGCGGAAATCGAGTCGAAGAGGAACCTAGCCTCGCGAGGATCGAGCAGCTCGTTGTCGTGCGCCAGCGTCTTGTTGTTGCGAACCGAGTTGAACCGGTCGAATACCGTGATCGAGCTCTTCACGATCTGCTTGGTCATCTCCTGGAGCGGGTGCCTACGCTCCAGCTCCTTCACGTACTTGCCCACCCGGCTGTTGAGCGGCTCCTCGGCGTTCCAAGCCACACCGTTCTGATCGAGCAGGTGCGTGAACTTCTTCATGCAGTAGGTGTGCAGCCTGTCCAAGGCGACCTGGGGCTTGTCCGCGCTGATGTCGCGACTGATTCCCTCGATCAACTCGTCCAGCGTGAGGTCGGGCTTGAAACGGTCAAGCGCATCCATCAGCGGCAGGTCGGATCCGCGCTCGAGCCTGTCCGCGAGATCGAGCACGGCTGCCTTGAGGCGTTCGTGGTCAGGTTTCTGGGCGTACACGGGGAGCGTCTCGCGATGGGCCCACAGGGCGCGCAGGCAGCGGGCCACGACCCTTTCGTCCTCGACCTCGAGAAAGGCGCGCAGACGCTTCGCCTTGGACTGGCCGTTGAACGCGTATCTCTCGTCGTAAAGATCAACGCCGACCTCGTCCTGGAAGAACTCGGCGATGGTGCGGTCCGAGAAATGCAGAACGTAGCCGCCGCCCATGTCGAAGGCGTCCTCGACCGCACGGCGATCCCCGTAGCGTAGCTTCACCATTCCGAACCCCAAGCGGCAGCTTGCCTTAATAGACGGCCGGGCCGGCCACAGGACAACGGTCGCTTCAAGGCAGCGGTAGGAACGCGTCAAACGCGTGAATGCAATGAAAGAATTTCAATGGTGGGGAGGCGCAAGAGCACAGAGGCGTAGCGCTCGTTGTCATCACGGCAGCGCGATCTCTAGCTTCCCGCTAGAACGCCACCCGATCCGCGGAGCCCTGGCTGGTCGACGCGCTTTGCTGGCGTTCCTTCCGCATGCTGGGTGCTCCGCTCCCGCTTTTCGGTGCGGAGCAGAGCAGGTCGATCAGGTCCGGAACCGCACGTGGCGGGAGGACGGTCTGACCTCTGGCTCACGAACGTAAGGCTGGCCTGCGCCAGACAGCAGACATCGCATCGTCGCCGAGAAGCGGACTAAATTTACGCCTCCCGACGAAGCACTAAAGCGCGACGCCTCCGTGGAACCGCATTATGGCCCGAGGCTCGCCGTCGCCGAAAGCCATCACGTCGTAGGATTCTCGATCACGGCCCTCGACCTCCATGCCGGGCGACCCGATCGGCATCCCGGGCACGGCGAGGCCGCGAACCTTCGGGCGCTCGGCGAGCAGCCTGCCGATCGCCGCCGCGGGCACGTGCCCCTCGAGCACGTAGCCGTCGATCTCGGCCGTGTGGCAGGACCTCAGGCCCGGGGGCACGCCGAGCTTCGCCTTGACGGCGTTGATGGCCGCGGTCTCAACGACCCGCGTCTCGTAGCCGGCCGCGCGGACGTGATCGACCCAGGCGCCGCAGCAGCCGCAGCTTGGATCCTTGTGGACGGTCATCGCCGGAGCGGCGCGGACCCCGCCCGGGAGAAGCAGCGCGGCACCGGCCGCCGCCAGCGTGAACGTCCTGCGGTCCATCGTCATAGCCTTCGCCCTCCTTCTCTTCCCAGCCACCTTCGCACACGTCCGGCTCACGTCCACTTGTCGACAGGCCTCGTCGACGCAAACCGTCGCGATCCCTCCTTCAAACGACAATGGCCCGACGTCTGCCTGGAGCTGCCGACGGCAGCGGCTCCTCCGTCGTCTCCGCGTGGCGACGGCGGACACGCTTCGGCTTCTGCGGTTCAAGTCTGGGAGCTGAGGCGCCGTAGACGGACTTCAGCTTCGGGGAGGTCGGGCCGGGGGTTCGGAGACCGGGCCTGCCCTGGCGGGGTCGTCACCGGGAAAGACGGCGGACAGCACCAAGATCCGATGTGACCTGGTCATGACCGCCATCGGCGCGGCGGGGGCGCATTTCGTCATGCAGGTCGCGAGCAGCGGACAGCTCTTCTGGCAGTCCGGCATGACCGGCGCGTCATCCGGGGAGCAAGGCATGCCGTCCGCCATGGTCTCCATCGAGTCCATGGCGACAGGCGTCGCGGCCATGACCGCCGCGGCGTTCGCCGCGACCGGGATCGCGCCGACGCCGAGCATCAGCACGAAGATCAGAACATGCCGCACGCGGGCGCCGAGGTTCATGCAAGCGACCATGCGCCTAAACACAGCGCTCGTGAAGACGTCAGTCGGTCGGTCTTCGCAAGCATCGGTCACTGCTTCGCCTGATCCAGCATGCGGTCGTAGAGGTCGTGACGGATCTCATGCTGGGCCAGGATCCCCTGCACCAAGGGCTTCGCCGTCGCCTTGCACCAGGCGGCCAAGCGCTCCGATTGCTCGTCCGCCGGCCCGTCTCCCATGACGTGGATGAAGCCGATCGAGACCGCCCGCGACGCGTTCGCGGCGCGGATCACCACGATCCCCGACTCCGTCTGCGAAAGGCGATCGAGCACCTCACGCTGGACGTGGTCGGCGAATCCGACGCCGTCGAGGTCTCGGATCCTGGTGTCCTCGGCGAACCACCTGTCCTGCTGCGAACAGACGAGGGTGAGGTTCTTCGCGAGGAACGCCGTCGACAGCACGTTCGCCAGCATGTCCGTGTCAACCGAGGGGGGACTTTGGCCCTCAGGGGCGGCGACCGCCATCGAAGCGCTGAGCGCGAGGCAGATGAGGATCACGCGCATCGTCGTCCTCCCGGCAACGGCGGCGACCGAGGCCTCCGCCCGCCGCCGGACCTTCACTTCGCCTTGTCGGACTTGGCCGCCCACGCCTCGAACTCGGCGATCTCGCGCTCCTGGTCCGCGATGATCTTCTTCGCCCATGACTTCGCCTGCTCGTCCTTGCCGGACTGCAGCTCGATACGGCTCATGGCGACGGCGCCGCGGTGATGGGCGATCATCCCGCAGATGAAGGCGAGGTCCGGGTCCTTGATCCCGTGGGTCGCGCGCATGGCCTTGCCCATGTCCTGCATGGCCTTCATCGAGGCCATCCGGGCCTCGCCCATGTCGGACATCGAATGGGCCGCCATGTCGCCCATCTCCATCGCCTTGCCCGTTGCGCCCTGTCCGGGGGAGGCGTCCTGGCAAGCCTTGGGAAGGCTCTCTGTGCCCGACGGCGGTGACTTGGCTTCCTGCGCGATGGCCGTCGAGACGGTCAGGGCAAGCGCGGCCGCAAGTGCGATCCGGTTCATTTTGAGTTTCCTCGTTCAATGGGAGCTGAGCGGCCACGTCCCGCGGCCGCCCAGCGGGACGTCACTTCTTCTGGATCTTGGTGAGGGTGATCTGTCCGTTCACCCGGTCGGCCTCGAACAGCACCTTGTCCCCGGGCTTCACGCCCTTGAGCATGGCGGGGTCGGCGGCTTTGAAGACCATCGACATCGGCTCGTCCATGCCGAGGTTCTTGATCGGGCCATGGTCGAGCGTGATCTTGCCCGCGCTCTCGTCGACCTTCTTGACGGTGCCGTCTGCGGCCGACGCTGCGGTGGAGATGATGGCGACCGCGAGGGCCCCGAGGAGCGTTGCTGTCTTCTTCATGTTCGTATGCCTCCGTAGGGTCACTTGACGGCGACCGTGCCGTCCATCCCGGCCTCGCGATGGCCGGGGATCAGGCAGGCGAAGTTGAACTCGCCCGACTTCGAGAACTTCCAGGTGATCTCGTCGGACTTGCCCGGCGCCACGCGGCGGCCGTTCGGCTCGTCGTGCTCCATGTCCGGGTTCTTCCGCATCGCGACCGCGTGCCGGTCGTTCTCGACGCGCGTCGCAAGCATGAACTCGTGGTCGATCTGGCCCTCGTTCCTGAGGACGAATCGGACCTGCTCGCCCATTTTCGCGGCGATCGAGATCGGCTCGAACAGCATCTTGCCGTCGTCGGTCTCCTTCATGACCACATCGATAGTGCGTGAGGGCTTCTTGGGGTCGCCGGGCTCGCCGAAGGCCGTGGCCTCGCCATGCGAATGGCCGGGGTCCGCGGACGCCGCGGCCGGAGCGAGCGCCGCGACGAGCACGGCAAGCGTAAGGAACTTCTTCATCTCATTGGTCCTGTTGGGCGTCGGGTTCAGTGGTTCGCGTGCCCGCCGGAGCCTGCCTTCGGCTTCACGACGTTCATCTGCATGTCGCCGGGCTTGGCGGCCGCGGGCGCAGCCTTGCGCGCCGCGGGCGCCTCGCCCTTCCATTCGAAGGCGACCTGTCCCTCCGGGTGCTTGAACCAGCCGGGATCGCTGTAGTCGCCGGACGCGATTCCCTCGCGGACCTTCACGACCGAGAACATCCCGCCCATCTCGATCGGGCCGAACTGGCCGAAGCCCGTCATCATGGGCAGCGTGTTGTCGGGGAGCGGCATCTCCATCTCGCCCATGTCGGCCATGCCCGCCTGACCCATCGGCATGTAGCCGGGGACCAGCTTTTTGATGGTCTTGGCCACGTCCTTCTTGTTCACGCCGATGAAGTTTTGGACCTCGTGGCCCATGGCGTTCATGGTGTGGTGCGACTTGTGGCAGTGGATCGCCCAGTCGCCGGGAGCGTCCGCGACGAAGTCGAAGGCGCGCATCTGCCCGACCGCGCAGTCGATCGTGACCTCGGGCCAGGCGGCAGCTTCCGGCACCCAGCCGCCGTCCGTGCACGACACCTTGAAGTCGTAGCCGTGCATGTGGATCGGGTGGTTGGTCATGGTGAGGTTGCCGAACCGCACCCGCACCCTGTCGCCCTTGGCGGCCACCAGATGGTCGATCCCCGGGAACACGCGCGTGTTCCAGGTCCAGAGATTGAAGTCGGTCATCTCCGCGACGCGGGGCACGTAGGTTCCCGGGTCGATGTCGTAGGCCGACATCAGGAAGACGAAGTCGCGGTCGACCCGCCGGAACGCCGGATCCTTCGGGTGCACGACGAAGAAGCCCATCATGCCCATGGCCATCTGAACCATCTCGTCGGCGTGCGGGTGGTACATGAAGGTCCCGCTCTTACGGAGCTGGAACTCGTAGACGAAGGTCTGTCCGGGCTTGATGTGCGGCTGGGTCAGTCCGCCGACGCCGTCCATCCCCGAGGGCAGGAGCATGCCGTGCCAGTGCACGGTCGTGTGCTCCGGCAGCTTGTTGGTGACAAAGATGCGGACCTTGTCGCCCTCGACCGCCTCGATGGTCGGGCCGGGCGACTGGCCGTTGTAGCCCCAGAGGTGGGCCACCATGCCGGGGGCGAGCTCGCGGATCACGGGCTCGGCGACGAGGTGGAACTCCTTCCAGTTGCCGTTCATGCGCCAGGGCGCGGTCCAGCCGTTGAGCGTGACGACGGGGTTGTAGTCGGGGCCGGTCGTCGGAACGAGCGGCGGCCGCATGGTCGCGTCCTTCATGGTTGCGGCCTCGGGTATCGATGCGGCCTGGACGCGGCCGGACACCGCGGACGCCGCGACCAACGACGTCGCCCCGGCGGCGGACGCGGACAGGAACGATCTGCGCGAGACGGTCATGGGTGCCTCCGGTTTCATTGGGGGGACGCCGCCGAGGCGGATGTGGCCGAAGCGAGCTTCGGCTCGGGAGCCGACTCGGCCGGGGAGCCGCCGCCGATCAGGGCGGCTTGGAAGTCGACGTCGGCGATGAAGAAGTCGCGCTTGGCCCGGATCGCCGCGACGTTCGACGCGACGTTCTCGCGGGCGTTGGTCAGGAGCTCAAAGGCGTCGACCAGCATGCCGTTGTACTGGAGCTGCGATTCCTCGGTGATGACCTTGCGCAGCGGCAGCACGCGGCTCTGGTAGGCGCGCGCGATCTCGTGGCGGCCGCGATAGGTCGCGTAGGCCTCTCGGGCTTCCGAGCGGGCGTTTACCGCCTTCTCGAGCAGCCGGTTCACCGCGCCCATGTAGGTTTCACGGGCCTTCGCCAAACGCGCCTTGCCGAAGTCGAAGATCGGGATTTGGACGGCGAGCTCGAATCCCTTCGGGTTCGCCTTCTCGCCCTCGGCCGACTTCGCGTGGTTCGCGAGCCCTGTGACCTCGAGCATGGAGATCGCACGGGTCTGCTCGGTGAGGCCGTAAGATTGCGCAAGCGCGTCGAGCTCGAGGCGGTCGCCGATGATGTCGACCCGGCGCCGGATCGCCGTCGCCTCTACATCGCCTTGGGTCTTGAGCCGCGGGAACGACGGCAGCCGCGCGGGCAGCCTGTAGTCGAGATCACGCCCCCACAGGCCGAGCTGGCGGGTCAACGCCTCGCGCTCCTTGGCGGCCTCCAGACGCGCCTCGGCAAGCTCGGTCGCGACCTCGGCGTAAAGCGCGCCGGACCGAGCTTGGTTGAGCTTGGTGGCGGCTCCCGTTTCACCGAGCTTCTTGGTGAGTTCGGCTGCGGCGCCCGCCGAACCCCGCGCCGTCTCGAGGAAAGCGGTGGTCTCCCGGGCTGCGACCGCGCGGAAGAACGCCCGGCGCGCCTCGGCGGCCGTCCGGAAGGTCGCCGCGATCGCCTTGTACTGGGCCGCGCGGAACTCGCTCTCGGCGATCTTCGTGCGGCGCGGCAGCGTCAGGAGCTGGAGCAAATCGGCGATAAGACGCCGCTCGACGTCGAGGTCGCCGGAGCCGGCGACCCGCTCGATCGAGATCGTGGGCGATGGCGGCAGGCTGGCTTCGACGAACTCCGCCTCGGACACGCCAAGCGCGTTGTACTCGGCTTGGAGACCGCGGTTGTTGAGCAGCGCGATCTGGACGGCGGCGTCGGCGGTCAGCGGCCTCGCGAGCAGGCGGTCGACGCGCGCCTTCACCGCTCCGGCGTCCGACGCCGTGACGATCTTCGCCGTGTCCTTGCCGAGGTCGAGCGAAACCCGTGAGACGACCGGGATCATGCCGTCCGCCGAGACCGACGCGCAAGCGCCGAGCGAGGCCGACAGCGCGACGACCGCAGCCGCCCTCGGGAGGCGTGAAAGGAGCGCCGCCATCACATGCCCTCCGCAGGCTTCGGCGCGACGCCCTTGTTCTGGTCAAGCCAAGGCTTCGGCTCGACCGGGCGGTAGTCCGCCGTGCCCGCCGTGACGGAGCTGTATCGGACGGTCGGAACCGACGCGGACGGATTGCTTGGGTCGTCACGCCCCGCGATGGGCGATGGCAATTGCGTTGAGCAACCGCCCAAGAATAGAGCGGCGGCGGCCGAGACGAGCGGCTTCATGAAAAACCCCGGAATCTGAACGAGCAAGCGCAAGGGCGCCGTGGCGCCGGCGAGGCGCGTGGTCGGTCAGATGTCTCGGAGTGTGTCGACGGAGCCCTGGATAAGGGCGTGCGTCAGGCGTTTGAGACCATCAGCCGACCAGCGCGGCGGACGTTCTCGGGGGGCGCTTGATGTGGACGGTCGGCCCGGACAGGGCGGCCTTCGCCGGAACCGCGGGTAGGACGGTCACCTTGAGAGTCACGGCCTGGAGCGGCTCCATCTCGGTCGAGATGGCGGCATGGCAGGTGTTGCTGCAGCAGGTGGTCTTGCCCGAGCCGGACTGACCCATGTGACCTGTGCAGTCGGAGGAGGTTGCCTCCATGCCCTGATCGGGCGTCGAAGCGACGACGTCCGAGGTCGCGGCATAGTCTTCGGCCTGCTGGGTGGCCGCGGCGGGCGCGCCGTGGGCCTCGCTGGGCGTAGCCCAGCTCATCGCCACGAACAGCGCGAGCGCGAGGCCGGCGGCGATCCTGAGCAGCGAGCGGACGGTCATCCGCGCACCCTCCCGAGGACGTCGACGAGCTCCGCCACCTTCTGGCGCTGCTCGTCCTTGTTCCCCGACTGGATCGCATTCTCGACGCAGTGGCCGACATGGTCCTTGAGGATCTCCTCCTCGACCCGCTTCAAGGCGGCCCGGACGGCGGAAATCTGGGTGACCACGTCGATGCAGTAGCGGTCCTCCTCGAGCATGCGCGCGATGCCCCGGACCGACCTTCGATCCGGTTGAGTCGCTTCCCGCAAGAGGCCTTGGTGCAGCACTGCATGATTGACCATGTACCCTATTGGGGTATATCACGCAACTGCTGAACGATACCCTTGGTGGGTATATCGGAAAGCGACGGGAGGTGACCATGGACCCGCACGGACACGCGCACGGCGCGATGCCGAAGGCTTCGTGCTGTGGCGGGCACGGCCACGGACGCGACGTCAGGGGCTCGATGGCGATCGACCCCGTCTGCGGCATGACAGTTCGATCCGCGACAGCCAAGCATCGGCTCGAGCTTGGGCCCAAGACCGAGTTCTTCTGCTCGGCCGGCTGCAAGGCGAAGTTCGAGGCGGATCGGAAAGGTACCCGTCGCCGTCCTCCGCCGAACCGGAGCCGATGCCCGAGGGCACGGTCTACACCTGCCCGATGCATCCCGAGATCCGGCAGGAGGGTCCGGGCTCGTGCCCGATCTGCGGCATGGCGCTCGAGCCCGACCTCGTCACGGCGGAGGCCCCAGCCCAACCACGAACTCGCCGACATGACGCGGCGCTTCTGGATCGGGCTGGCGCTCGCCGTTTCCGGTCTTCCTGCTGGAGATGGGCTCGCACCTCGTCCCGCGATCCATCACCTTGTTCCGATGTCGGTCTCGGTCTGGATTCAGTTCGCGCTCGCGACGCCAGTCGTGCTTTGGGCCGGGTGGCCGTTCTTTCAGCGCGGATGGGCGTCCATCGTGTCGCGAAACCTCAACATGTTCACGTTGATCGCAATGGGGAACGGGGGTCGCTTACGCCTACAGCGTCGTGGCGACGCTCGCTCCGGGCGTCTTCCCTCCGGCCTTCCGCGGCCCGGATGGGACGGTCGCGGTCTACTTCGAGGCGGCCGCCGTGATCACGGTTCTGGTGCTGCTCGGCCAGGTGCTGGAGCTGCGCGCCCGCGACCCAGACATCCGGCGCGATCCGCGCGCTGATCAACCTCACGCCAAAGACCGCAAGGCGGCTCAAGACGGACGGATCGGATGAGGAGGTCGCGGTCGAGGAGATCGCGTGGGCGACCGCATCCGCGTCCGCCCGGGCGAAAAAGTCCCCGTCGACGGCGAGGTCGGGACGGACGCTCCGTCGTCGACGAGGCGCTGGTCACGGGCGAGTCGATGCCGATCGCGAAAGCCGTCGGCGACGCGGTTACGGGCGGAACGCTGAACCAGTCTGGAGCCCTGACCGTCCGGGCCGTAAAAATCGGACGCGACACCATGCTGGCGCGCATCGTCCAGATGGTCGCCCAGGCCGCAGCGCTCGCGCGCGCCGATCCAACGTCTTGCCGACACCGTGTCGGGATGGTTCGTGCCCGCCGTCATCCTGATCGCCGCGGTCGCTTTCGTCGCCTGGGCCGCGTTCGGGCCGGAGCCGTCCTACGCCTATGGGCTGGTGGCGGCCGTCGCGGTGCTGATCATCGCCTGCCCTTGCGCGCTCGGCCTCGCGACCCCGATGTCGATCATGGTCGGCGTCGGCAAGGGCGCGGGCCTCGGGATCCTGGTCCGAAACGCCGAGGCGCTGGAACGGCTGGAGAAGGTCGACACCCTGGTGGTCGACAAGACGGGCACGCTCACCGAAGGCAAGCCATCGGTCACGGCGGTCGTGGCTGCCGAAGGATTCGCGGAGGACGACCTCCTGAGGTTGGCGGCGGCGGTCGAGCGCGCCTCCGAGCATCCGCTTGGGGCCGCCGTGGTCGCGGCCGCCGAGGCCCGCAGCTTCGCCATCCCGGGGGTCGATGACTTCGACGCCCCGAGCGGCAAAGGCGTGTCCGGCAACGTTGGTGGGCGGCTGGTGGTGATCGGAAACGCCGACTTCCTGAAGGCTCGCGGCGTCGAGGTGTCCTCGTTGACCGCCCGGGCCGACCAGCTTCGGCGTGACGGAGCGACCGCCATCTATGTCGGGGTGGACGGGAAGCCCGCGGGCGTGCTCGCGATCGCCGACCCGATCAAGCCGACGACCGCCGAGGCGATCCGCGCCCTGAAGGCCGAGGGGCTGCGAGTCGTCATGCTGACGGGCGACAACCGCACCACCGCTGAGGCTGTGGCGCGCACCCTTGGCATCGACGAGGTCGAGGCCGACGTGCTGCCGCAGGCCAAGCACGAGGTCGTAGAGCGGCTGAAGCGCGAGGGCCGGGTCGTCGCCATGGCCGGCGACGGCGTGAACGACGCTCCCGCCCTTGCGGCCGCCGACGTCGGCATCGCCATGGGGGGCGGGCACGGACGTCGCCATCGAGAGCGCGGGGGTGACGCTGGTGCACGGCGACCTCAACGGCATCGTGCGGGCTCGGCGGCTGTCGGAGGCGACGATGTCAAACATCCGGCAGAACCTGGTGCTCGCCTTCGTCTACAACGCCGCCGGGGTCCCTATCGCCGCGGGCGTGCTCTACCCCGCTTTCGGGCTGCTGCTCTCGCCCGTCGTGGCGGCCGCAGCCATGGCGCTGTCGTCGGTCAGCGTAATCGGCAACGCGTTGAGGCTGAGGACGAAGCCGCTCTGATTGTCGTCCTGTGGCTCCGGACGTTCCGGCGATGCCGGCTGATCCGTTCTCTCCAAATGTGGAACTGTAAGGAGAACCATATCGACAGTCGTCGATTTATTGATATAGAGGTCTCCTGATGCAGGAGGAGACATGTCCGCGCCCGCTCATTCCATCGAACGCGACCATGAGGCCTCGGCCCTCGACGCCCTGTCGGCGCTCGGACAGTCGACGCGGCTCCGCATCTTTCGGCATCTCGTCACGACGGCTCCCGATCCACAGCCCGCGGGCGGGATCGCAGACGCGCTCGGATGCCTTCAGAACACGCTCTCGACCCATCTCGCGATCCTCGTGCGGGCCGGGCTGATCACCGGGGTCCGTGACGGGCGGTCGATCCTCTACGCTGCGAACTTCGACGGCATGCGCGGCCTCGTGAACTACCTGCTCGAGGACTGCTGCAAGGGCCATCCCGACGTCTGCGCGCCCGTCTTCGAGCAGCTTGAGAAGGGCTGCTGCGGCCCGGCCGCGAGGGCCTGACCATGTCCCTGTTCGAACGCTACCTGACCGTCTGGGTCTTCCTCTGCATCGTCGTCGGCGTCGCGCTCGGCTACGCGGCGCCCGGCTTCTTTCGGGCGATCGGCGCGCTCGAGGTCGCGAGCGTGAACCTGCCCGTCGCCGTGCTGATCTGGCTGATGATCGTCCCCATGCTGGTGAAGGTCGACTTCGCGGCGCTCCGCGAGGTCGGCTCGCACTGGCGGGGCATCTCGGTGACGCTGTTCATCAACTGGGCGGTGAAGCCGTTCTCGATGGCGCTGCTCGGGTGGCTGTTCGTCGGCTGGCTGTTCCGGCCCTACCTGCCCGCAGACCAGATCGACAGCTACGTCGCGGGGCTGATCCTTCTGGCCGCGGCTCCTTGCACCGCAATGGTGTTCGTATGGTCGAACCTCACCAAGGGCGAACCGCTGTTCACGCTGAGCCAGGTCGCGGTCAACGACGCGATCATGATCGTGGCCTTCGCGCCGCTTGTCGGCCTGCTGCTCGGCCTGTCGTCGATCACCGTGCCGTGGAGCACGCTGGTCCTGTCGGTCGGGCTCTACATCGTCGTGCCGGTAATCGCGGCGCAGGTTCTGCGGCGACAGGTTCTGGCCTCCGGCGGACAGGCGGCGCTCGACCGCGTCCTCGCCGGCATCCAGCCGCTCTCGCTCGCCGCCCTGCTCGCGACGTTGATCCTGCTCTTCGCCTTCCAAGGCGAGCAGATCGTCGCCCAGCCGATGGTCATCGCGCTGCTCGCGGTCCCGATCCTGATCCAGGTCTACTTCAACTCCGGCCTCGCCTACCTGCTGAACCGCGCGACCGGGGAGGCCCATTGCGTGGCCGGCCCCTCGGCTCTGATCGGGGCGTCGAACTTCTTCGAGCTCGCGGTCGCCGCGGCGATCAGCCTGTTCGGCTTCAAGTCCGGGGCGGCGCTCGCCACCGTGGTCGGCGTGCTGATCGAGGTCCCCGTGATGCTGTCGGTGGTCTGGATCGTGAACCGCACAAAGCCCTGGTACGAGGCCCGCGGCGTTCGCGCGGCCGCCCCCGAACCCCGTTCCTGAGGAGGCCGTCATGACCGAGGCCGTCACCATCTGGCACAACCCCGACTGCGGCACGTCCCGCAACACGCTGGCGATGATCCGGGCCGCGGGCGTCGAGCCGACTGTCGTCGAGTACCTGAAGGCGCCGCCGACGCGCGAGGAGCTGGCGAAGGCGTTCGCCGCCGCCGGGCTGACCCCGCGTGAGGCCGCCAGGGAGAAGGGAACGCCCTTCGCGGAGTTCGGCCTCGGCGATCCGTCCGTCACCGGCGACGCGATCCTCGACGCCATGCTGGCGCACCCGATCCTGGTCAACCGCCCGTTCGTGTTCACCGAGCGCGGCGTTCGGCTTTGCCGCCCCTCCGAGATCGTGCTGGAGATCCTGCCAGCGCCGCTCGCTGGCCACTTCACCAAAGAGGACGGCGAGGTCGTGAAGGCCGGGATGGCGGTGAAGGAGTGAGGACTGTCGAAGGCGTTCCAGTGTCCGTCGGCTCGGTTCGGGAGGTCTTTGGGGCGTTCCTGAAGCTCGGCCTCACCTCATTTGGCGGGCCGATTGCGCATCTCGGCTACTTCCGCGACGAGTTCGTGGGCAAGCGTAGATGGATCGACGACGCCAGCTACGCCGACCTCGTGGCCCTCTGCCAGTTCCTGCCGGGACCAGCCTCGAGCCAGGTGGGATTCGCGCTGGGCTTGATGCGGGCCGGACCAATGGGCGCGATGGCGGCCTGGTCGGCGTTCACGCTTCCCTCGGCCGCCATCATGATCGCGATCGCTTACGGGGCAGACCTGTTCTCGGGGCCGCATGGTTCCTCGCTCGCACATGGTCTCAAGCTCGTCGCGGTGGCGATCGTTGCGCATGCTGTCCTCGGCATGGCGCGCGCGCTGTTGCCCGACCGCGCGACGGGGACCATCGCGGTCGTGGCGATCGCCGCGGTAGTGCTGGGCGGGCCTCATGGCCAGTTGGCCGCGATCGCGCTGGGAACGGTAGTGGGATTCGCGGCGTTCGGCCGCGCCGACGCCGCGCCACAGCGGACAGGGATCGCCGCTCGCCTGAGCCGCGCGACCGCCATTGCGTGCCTGCTCGCCTTCTTCGCGCTCCTTCTGGGGCTACCGCTCCTGAGGGCCATGACCGGATCCCAGTCGGTCGCACTCGCCGACGCGTTCTACCGCTCAGGCGCCCTTGTCTTCGGGGGCGGCCATGTCGTGCTGCCGCTCCTGCAGGCCGAGGTCGTCTCGACGGGTTGGATCGATGCCGGGCGGTTTCTGACGGGCTACGGCGCGGCCCAGGCCATGCCCGGTCCGCTGTTCACCTTCGCGGCCTTCATCGGCGCCGCGGTCGGGCCGGAACCGAACGGCGTGGCCGGGGCGGCCATCGCCTTGGTGTCGGTGTTCCTCCCGGGCATCCTCGTCCTGCTCGCGGCGTTGCCGTTCTGGAACTCGATCCGCGCCAAGCCTTCGGCTCGCGCCGCGTTGCGTGGGGCCAACGCCGCGGTGGTCGGCGTCCTCGCCGCGGCGCTCTACGATCCGATCTGGACCTCGGCGGTGCTGTCGCCTCGTGACTTCCTCGTGGCGGCCGCGGGGTTCGCCGCGCTTACGGCCTGGAACGCTCCGCCCTGGACAGTGGTGGCAGGCGTCTGCATGGCCGCAATGGCGTTTGGCGCAACATGAACGTCGAGCGGCCCGGCCACTCCCCAAGCGACCGGACCATGCTTTCGTCGTCCGAACGCAGAGGGGCGGGTATGCGTCCGGCGCCATTTCCGGGCGGGGGCCGACATCAGCACGGCAGACGCTACATGGCCCAGTCTGAATTTATTCTAATAAGAAAGTTCATCTCGCATTCATGGGAAAGGAGCGGTTTCCGATGACAGACTTGCCGAACGTCGACGAAAGCTCTTTTCGCCCTGTCGATCTGTCCAGGCTCCACGGTCCGCGCTCGACCCATCCTCCGCGGGTTCTGCTGCTGTACGGCTCCTTGCGGGCCGTCTCGTACAGCCGCCTGCTGACGCTGGAGGCGGAGCGCCTGCTCAAGCGGCTCGGCTGCGAGACGCGTGTCTATGACCCTGCAGACCTCCCGCTGCCGGACGGCGGCCCGGTGGACCATCCGAAGGTTCAGGAGCTGCGCGAGCTGTCGCTCTGGTCCGAGGCGCAGGTCTGGACGAGCCCTGAGCGGCACGGCGCAATGACGGGCGTGATGAAGTCGCTGATCGACTGGATCCCGCTTTCGGTCGGCTCGGTCCGCCCGACCCAGGGGCGCACGCTCGCGGTGATGCAGGTCTCGGGCGGCTCGCAGTCGTTCAACGCCGTGAACCAGATGCGCGTGCTCGGCCGCTGGATGCGGATGGTCACCATCCCGAACCAGTCGTCGGTGGCGAAGGCCTTCCAGGAGTTCGGCGAGGACGGCCGGATGAAGCCATCGGCCTACTACGACCGCGTGGTCGACCTGATGGAGGAGCTGGTGAAGTTCACGTTCCTCACCCGCGACGTCTCCGACCACCTCACCGACCGCTACAGCGAGCGGAAGGAGAGCGCAGCGACGCTGGAGGCCAGGGTCGACCTCAAACGGGCCGTCTGAGGCGTGGAGACGACGTCGGCGCCGCCGGGCGGGAGGCTCGCGGTCCCGCTGTCGGGATCGCCCAGATCGTCTCCTGGGGGTCGAGCTTCTACCTGCTCGCGGTGCTCGCGACGCCGATCTCCGCCGACACCGGATGGCCGCTCGCCTGGGTGGTCGGCGGCGGATCGATCGGGCTGCTCTGCTCAGGCATCGCCGCGCCGTTCGTCGGCCGCATGATCGACGGCTTCGGCGGTCGGCAGACCATGGCGGCCGGCTCGCTGCTGATGGGCGCGGCCTCGCCGCGGTCGGGTCGTCGACCGGGATCGCGACCTACTTGCTCGGCTGGGCGGTGATCGGCTTCGGAATGGGTGCCGGGCTTTACGACGCGGCCTTCTCGACGCTCGGCAGGATTTTCGGGGCGTCGGCGCGGCGCGCGATTACCCACCTCACCCTGTTCGGGGGCTTCGCCAGCACGGTCTGCTGGCCGCTGTCGGCGCTCGCGGTCGAGCACATCGGCTGGCGTGGCGCCTGCTTCGCCTACGCCGCCGTCCAGGCGCTCGTCATGGCGCCGACGCTGTTCCTCCTGCTGCCGCGCGAGGCGCGCAAGGCCCCGAGCGCTCTCGACCGTGCCGGTGCCGGCACGACGACCTCGCGTGAGCGACGGACCTTCTGGCTGCTGGCCGTAATCCTGATGGCGAACGGCGCGGTCCAGACGACGGTGTCGGTGCACCTGCTGACGATCCTGCAGGCCCAGGGCATGCAGCTCGTCGCAGCGGTAGCGGTCGGCGCGCTGATCGGTCCGTCGCAGGTGGGCGCCCGCGTAATTGAGATGCTGGTCGGAGACCGTCTCGACCCGACCGCAACCCTCGCATGGGCCGGGGCGCTGGTGGCCGTCGGAGTGTTGTTGCTCGCGCTCGGCGCGGGCCCCGCGGCAGTCGCCGTGGTGCTTTACGCTGCCGGAAACGGCGTGTGGTCGATCGCCCGCGGCACGGTCCCGCTCGCGCTGTTCGGTGCCGAGCGCTACGCGGTCGTCATAGGGCGGCTCGCGGCGCCAAACCTGATGGTGCAAGCAGCCGCGCCGTTCGCGGCTGGGCTCGTGATTGCGCAAGTTGGGACGGAAACGACGATGGCAGCGCTGGCGACGGTGGCTGCAACGAACCTCGTCGCGACGATCATACTCGTGTGGCGAAGTTAGGCGGAGCGTTGAGCCCCAGCGTCAGCGTCGTTTGATCGCCGCGAAGCGGACCTCACCGACGTCTGTGATGGGTCAGAGGCTGTCTTACCTAGGTCGAGCAGAGTGCAGGGCTGCCTGGCGCAAGAGCGCCTCAACACGGTCGGAAGTGTACGCCAACTCGGCAAGCAGCAAATCAACGAGCGCTCTTGGTTCGTCGATCGGTTCGAACCCTCTCGCGTCGATCCACGTCAACTGCCCGGCTGGCGCCAGCCTCTGCACAGTACGCTCCAAGAGAGGGAGATCGGCATGCCGTGCGATCGGAACCTCGATCACAGTTGCTCGGCAGAAGCGTCGGACGAAAGCGGTTCTCAGGCCTTTAGATAGCTTCGCGTCCGGTCGGGAATCCCGAGCCGCCCGCCACATTCGGCCCGTGTTGTAAGCGTGAGAGAACTTGTGGCTGCGACTTTCCGATCCTGCGACATGGCGCTGGTAGATCCGGCCGTAGAAGCCACTTTGGTCGTTCATAGTGATCCCGACGTACCGCATCACTCCCTCGTGGTCGTAGAGGGCGTACATGCCGTGCGTCCGAGGCAACGCCGCCAGGGGCGTCGGTTCCTGGGTTGCCAAAGATTGATAGAGCGCTTCGGGATCGATGTTCACTGCTGCCTTTCCGGCTTATCGAGCGGTTGGAGGGAGCGTCTGCTGGCGCGCTCCCGTCTCGGCGACTTAACGGACGCCTCCTTCAGCCCCTGCATTCCCACTCGCGCGACGACATAGACGCCCTTGTTGATCACGCCGCCACGCGGCGAGACCAAGTCGCCCCTGAGGTAGCTGCCCGTGTCGCTCCTGACGGAGCTGCCCGTCACGCGAAGGCTCCATGACAGGCCGACGTAAGCCTCGCCCTTCCAGTCGGGATGGAGGTCGTTCGGGTTGGGCGAGCGAAGGATCCGCGCTGAGTTGTCGACGGGGGTGCAGGACCGCGCGGCCACAGTGCGAGGGCCGTGCTTGCGAAGCAGTTCATCCGCAGCGCGCTGGTGACGCTTGAGCTCCCCAGTTTCCGGGCCGATCCCGAGTAGGTCGCGCTGGAAGCCGTCGAGGCACTCAGCCGGCCCCGTGATCAGCGGCTTGCCGTCGTAGCCGACCGGGCAGTTCCGCCTGCTTCGCCCGGCTGCCTCAGCTCCGGACGGGAACGACACGCAGACGACCAGCGCAAGCGCGCAGAGCATGTCGACGCGGACCAAGGTCATGATGGCCGGCCTCACAGCGAGAACGCCGAGGCGGCGTACCATCCCCTGTGGAATTTCTGGTGGTCCTCCATCTGCTTGCCCAGGACCCCGAGCATGCCGCCCGTCCACGTCCCGAACGCGGGAGCCGTCGGGCGTCCTCAGGTACTCCTGCATCGTGCGCACGGCGTAGACGGGGTTCTGGTAGGCGTACTCGCGACCGATCGTGTTGAAGTAGTCGCCGTCCATCACGTAGCGGGCGCCGCCGCGCCACGCGAGCACCACCTTGCCGTACTTCCGGTCCTTGAGCGCCTCGGCCGCGGTGAACAGCGCGCGGTCGACGTCCGCCATGCTCACCGAAGTCGGCAGGCCCCAGAGGTCGACCACCAGCGTCCCGGGATCGACGCCCCAGCGGTGGTAGGCCCGCATCGAGATCCCGGCGTTGCGGGAGTCCTTGGACAGGGCAGACGATACGGGCAGGTCGGCCATCGCCCAGTTGGCGCCGGCCATGAGCATGACGACGGCGACCGCGCCTAGCAGGAGGTTCCAGGCGCGCATCAGTACTTGAACTCGGTGCCCGCGTTCCGGCGGGCGGAGGACTGCTCCATCTGGATGCAGCCCTGCAGGGTCGAGTAGCTGCCGTGCCCGCCGAAGCTCGCGACCTCGTCACAGTGCTTGCGCATGCTCGCGGAGAGGTCGGGGAAGGTTCTCTTGAGCTGGTCGTAGGCTGACTGTTCCATCTGCATGCAGCCGTCCATCGTGCTCTCGGAGAAGGCCCCGCCGAAAGCCGCGACCTCGCGGCAGTGCGCCTTCACGTCGTAGCGCGGGAGCGACTGGGCAGTGACCGCATGAGACTGGAGCGACGCGAGCAAGGCGCCCGCGAGCAGAACGGTCTTCTTCATGCTGGTTCCCCGGGCCGACAGGCGGCTCGGCTGCAATGATACATTGCAAGAGTATCGCGCTACAACGCGTCGTTTCTGGCAATCCACCGACGCGGTTATCGGCTGGTGACCGCCGCCCGGAGTCGCTATCGCCTCCCGCATCCAGAAGCTAGGTACGATACTCGTCTTAGCCGCCCCTACTGTTCATCCTCTCTCGCTGATCCTTATGGATCCTTATCGGCAGTTCGTGGACGGGCATGATCTGGTGGAAGCCTTCCATGAGGTTTGCGGCTATCTTGTCCACAATCCCGGTCAGCCGCATCACGTCCCCCATGGACTCCGTGACGTGCTCGCCTAGCCGGACCGATGTGTCGCCGCTGTCCTCGAGATACTTCGCGTCGATGATGCCGTCGTTATGCTCATGGACGTGTCGGCGGTGGAACATCAGGCGGGCGTGCGCCTGGTCTCCACCGTCGACCTTTCTGAAAATTTCGATGCCGAAGTGACGCTTCAGGTCTTCGGAGACCAACGCGAGCTGGGAAAAGTTCGCGTCCTTCCAGCGAGAGCGACGCACGTGGACCATCCTTACGTGAAGTAGGAGCTGCTGCGCGATTCGCCTTCCCAAACTGTCGAACTTCGAGACCAGATCTTTCAGCCCGGAGATCGGCGACCCGCCCTCCGACAGCCGCTTGCGGATGCCCGTAATGTCCGCGCGAAGCATGGCCATGTCGTTGCGCGTGCCGCACGTCGAGCAATAGCCGAAACGACCAAGGATGTTGTTCGTCATCCCGCACTCGTCGCACTTGAACTTCGACTGCTGCTCGGTCTCCACGAAGAATTCGGGGGGCGCGGGCGTCTGTCCATCGTCTGAAGAGTAATACTGCTCCAACAGGTCCTTGACGTAGACGCTGTATTTTCCTGACTTCCGCTGGTTCGTCACCTGAGCATGGACCGCGCACACCGCTTCGACGTAAGCCTCCTGGGCCTCGCTCAGGCATCCCATGCCTCGGAGTGCTTCCCGCAGTAGGGACACACGGCGGCGGCGACGAGTCCGGGGGCTTCAGTTCGCCAATACCAGGTGCAGTGAGGGCAGCGCCTCGCCCACATCGAGAGCTGGTCGCTCCCCAGCACCACGGTCATCGCGCTGGGATGCGGCCGCACGTTGTCGGCCCTGCCGAAGTGGTAGGAGCCGACGGGGATTCCGGGAGGGATCGCCCAGATGCCGAACATGGAAAAGGGGGTCGGAGCCGAATGCGTCGCTCCGCTTGATACGAAGACCTGTTCGCCCTCGACATGCACGTCGAAGGTTACCGAGAAGTCGGTGAACGGAAGGCTCCGATGCTTCTCGTCCACCGAACTTCTCCGGGGTGGTGATGCTGCCCGTTGCGGCTATACACATTTCGCGAAATGTGGACAGCGGCGCGGCGTTGTAGGGGGATTGCGATCTACCTACAACGGTTCTCAAGCTGCCCTGCGCCGGGAGCCCCGTTTGGGCATCTTCGCGACGTAGGCGGCCCACACCGCATCGAGGTCCAAGCCGCCGTCGATTGCCTCCCGAACCCGTCGGACCGCCTTGTCGGAGAAGCGCCGGGGCTTCTGCTTGTCCGACAGGACGAATTCCCGGGAGCAGTCATCGTCGGCATCGAGCGCGAGGTGGGCCCGGACTGCGAAGCTCCGGTTCGGGGTCAGCCGCACCCGTCGCGCGAGCTGCGTCGCCGTGTAGGGATAGCGGTTCAACATATCGACCTCGCGGATCGCGCCGGCCTCGGACGGGTCGTCACCCGCGGCGATGCGGACGGGCGCGCCCTCCTTTTTCATGAAGCGCACCTTCACCGTCGGCCCCTCGCCGGACTTGTTCATCTGGACGGTCGCCAGCCTCGGGAAGACGACGCCGATGTTTTTGCCCTCCCGCACGGCTTTCTCGACCCGGTCCACGTCACGCTTCGTGACGCTCCCCCTCCTTCACGAGGCCCTCCATCGAGAGCAGCGCACGGATGCGCCCGCGGGCCTCGTCCCTGCGGCGGTTGCCGGGCTTCAGGAGCTTGCCGATTAGCCTGTATTCACGGTCGATCAGGAAATCGAAGTCGTTCACGGGCAGGGTCGAAACCGGAAGGACTCGGCCGGGGATGTGCGTTCAGGTCGTCGTCCAGCGTGCGCTTCAGGTAGGCGTCGAACGCGGTGATCAGGGCCCTAGTGTGGAGGTAGAGTAGCTCCTCCTCGACGACGACGAACCAATGTTGCGCCTCGTCCCGTAAGGCGTCGACGGCCCTCATGACCCCTGCCTCGCTCTCGGTGAGCTCGTGCTGCGCTACGCACAAGTTCAGGCATCGTTTAAAGCCGATCGACGTGCTGCTCTTCTTGTCGAACACCTGATATTGGGCCTGCCGGAGGACCGCCTTCAGCAGCATTTCGGTAGCGTGTTGCAGGTGCAGCAGCACGGAGTCCACGCGACCGGAGTCGTCGTAGGAATTGAAGGTCGCCATCGCCGTCCGCAACGAGCAGATGGCTTTCATCTTCAGGATCTTCGCGTCGCGCCGTAAGGCCATCCCAGCACCGCCCGATTCATTCGGGCTGCATTGTAGTTGTACGCGGCCGCGGATGCGCGCGACCGCGACCGCTCTCCCCAGCTTCACCCGCTCCGCGATTTCCGCCAGCCGGCATTGGCTGGCTCGACCTGAGGACGGCCCTCGGTCGGAGCTTCGGCAAGATCATCGCGGGCTATATCGGGGACCGCCGCAAGCGCGAAGGGGACGCCTCATGACCGCCGCTCTCGCCTTGCGCAGAGACTGGCGAATCCTTGCAACCCTCACCGCGGTCGCGGCCCTCGGGGCCGGCTGGCTCTAGGTTGGTCACCTCCAGTTGCAGATCGCCGACCACACCGCGCTCGTGACCGAGGCCCACGCGCATGTCGCCGCCCTCGAGCGACGCGGCTGCTGCCTGCTCCACCGGGTCTGCTGCAGCGCTCGAGACGGCGTTCATTGAGCAGGCGGCCAACGAGGCCGCGTAGAAGGTCACTGACTATGAGACGTAACTACGAACACGTCCGGCTCAGGATTGCGCTTTGAGCGGGGCTGATGTTGAGCGGCTGGGCCGCATCGACTGTGCCAGCCCGGCTGCTCCCAACATCTCGCGCGGCGGGAGACCTCGTGCGCCCAGTGCCGCAGCCGACCCTGCGCGTGGGCGACGGCGCGTTCGCTGCCTTCGCGAGGTCCCGCGCCGCCCTCAGGAAGGCCAATGGCCAGATCGTCAGCGCGTGCTGCTGCTAGGAGGGCGTGCGGCGGTCCTACGACCCCGCCACGGCCTCCGCGGCGTGCGCGTCCTTGACCGTCGATTGAATCCTTACCAGTGGCGCGGCCACGTCACGCCGCCGGCCGGCCGAGCGTAAACCTCCGAGGGTCAAAGGGCTGCTCGGGCTCCGGGCGTTCGCCGACCTCGAAGCACTCCCGATCCTCTTCCCAGCGCGCAAGCCGCCGCACATCCTCGGACCTTCGGGAGCCGCGCCATGCCTCTACAAGAGCTGCCTCGATCCGTCGGCCGAGCCACCGGAAGACCGGAACCTGCATCGAGTTCCCGACCAGCTTGCTCCTGCTGCTCTCGGAAGTGCGTGTGCGCCTGCCGTTGCGGTGGACGATCGGAACGTCGGTCCAGCCGTCAGGCAGGCCGTGGAGACGCTCCTCCTCCTTCGCCAGCGTCTTCCGGCAGATCATCGCTCCGTCGCCCCGGCGGTACAGAACGAAATTTTCCTGTCCCCCTGCCGTCTTCTTCGCCATGAGGGTGGGCATCAGGTTCAGCCCCACGTCTGCGAGTCGGAGATCCCGTAGACGTCGCCGTCGACGAGTTCCCTCAGCGGCATCGGGAGTGCCGCGCAGATTATGCTTCCGTGTCGGCGGGATCGGGACCAAGGAATGCTATCAGCGCGCTCGGCAGCGGTTTTCCCCGGCTTCGGCTCCGTCGGTAGACCCTGGCGACCGCCACTGGCGACATCTCGCGCTCCGGCAAGGATCCGATAAGGGTCAACGTCGGGTCGAGAACTTGACCTCGACGAAATCTCGCGCGGCGGACTCGGGCCGCGCGGCCGAAAAAGCGGCCGTCGAGTATCCGCCACGCGAGATTTCGTCGAGGTCCATGCACCCAACCGAAGTCTGTCCACCCGGACCCTGTTGGAGGCTGTAGAGGACCCCCGTGGCCGGAGAGCGCGCCCAGGAGGGCTCCAAATCCTCTTCCACCTTCAGTCGAGAGCGCGCCTTCGACGTTCTCCCAGACGCAGACGGCAGGGTCGGTGGCATCGATTATCTCCGTGTATCTCAGGGCAAGCATGCCCCTTGGGTCCTGAAGTCCAGAGCGGTCGCCCGCAAACGAGAAGCTCTGGCAAGGCGATCCACCGATGACGACATCGACGGAGCCGGCCGCGACCGCGCGGAAGTCGAAGTCGATGGCGGTGACGTCGCCCAAGTTCGGCACGTGGGGCAGCCTCTCTTCGAGGACGGCGCAGGCGGTCGCATCGACTTCGGAGACGAAGCGGGTCGACCAGCCGAGCGGGTGCCAAGCGACCGCCGCAGTCTCAAGTCCGCTGAACAGACTGCCGTAGTCGAGCACGCGAATCCTCCCCCGAGTCCTTGCCCGCGCAGCCCTACCCGAAGACCCCCAAAGGGCCCGTGCATGAGGTCCGTAAAATTTGAGGCAGTGCCAATCCAAACACGGAAGCCGACATCGTGGATGGATTGGCACATTCGGCGATTCTCCCACGTGGGAGCGTCTCCGTGGTGAGATCGCCGAATTCACGGGCCCAGCCGACACTGTTCGTCCAGCCCATGCGGCGGCGCGGCGCTCAAACGATCAGACAGCCCCGGAGGACAGCGCCTCCCAATCGGTGACCACTCCCGGCCGACCCGCCGGACAGCCACATGGTCACCCCCGGTGTGTTGGCCATCCCCCAACGGCTTCAGAAAGGATGTGCTGACGGCGCGCTCGGCGCGAAACCTGGATCCATTCCGGCCGGCGGCGCAGATCTCGGGGGTCAACTGGGGGAGACATCATGCTTCGCGCCATCCTGAACGCCATCAAGAACGCTGCGCTCGTGGGCCTTGAGTCCCTCTATGGTTTCGTCGTTTGGGCTGTGAACCTCCCCGTCAGATTCTTCGCCGACGTAGCGGGTATCGGTCAGGGCGTGCCACCGCTCCCGGCTGCCCCCCGCGGCGAAGACGCTGACGCTGCCGTCGACCGCGTGACCGAAGCGCTCGACCGCATCGGGCGCGGGCGCATCACCGCTGCTTCGATGGCGGCGACGCTGGATCCCGAGCTTCCGGCCGGCCGGGCCGTCCACGCCTACGCGGCCGCTGACACCTTTGTCCGCGACGGCATCGACCTCTCGAGCCTTTCGCCCGCCCAGGTGGGTTGGCTGGTCACCCGCACCGAGGCCGAGCTTTTCAACCTCGCAGTTGCCGGGCCGGAAACTTGCGAGCTCCACCTCGCGGGCGAACGCTCGGGCCTGACGGTTCCATTCGTAGATGACAAGGATCGTCAGTTCGCCGACGCCCCGGCTCGCGACGAGGACGAGATTCCGGAGGACATCCCGTTCGCGGAGCGCCTCCGCCGCTTTAAGGCCGACAGCAGCGCGACGCCGCGCTGGGCGTGAGCCCTCGGCAACCACGCTGCTTGAACGCGGGCTCCTCGGGGGTCCGCGCGCGATGCCCCTCCCTCGTCGACCTGACCGAGGTCGTAGCGGCTCACGCCTCGACTGTATAACAGCGCGTCCACGCCTCCTGGCCCGCCGCGAGCTACCGCCCTCCGGCCTGATCAGGCATTGTGCGCCCTTGTCGGAGGGGCGCATGAAGCTGTTCAAGAGGAGGTCGACAAAGGCCGAGCCGCCGTGGTCCGAGCGTGTCGTCAAATCGATCCGCGGAGACAAGCAGGAGGGCTGGCTGCGCGTCGAGGTCGTGGGCTACATCCGGAATCTGACGGCGAGGGACAACGGCGACCCCGAAGACGGCATCGAGTTCTTCGGTCGGGTCGGGTGGGCGATGACCATCAACGACAAGTCTCCCCCGGGGGCCATCGTCAAATTCAGGCAGACCGACAGCATGATCGAGGGCCGCGGGGCCATCTACGGTGGCTACAAGAGCAACCCCGACAGCTACACACGGCCTCTGGTCAATATATCCATCGTTGGCGACGAGATGGCCGAACGGGCCTTGAAGGAAATGTGCGACCTCGCGGCGGTGACGGGCATTAAGCACGTGCCGCTGACGCTGAAGTGGACCATCCCCGAGAGATACGCGACGAGCAACGACGCAATGAACCTCCAGATGGCGGTCGAGCGCTACTCGTTCGGGCAAAACCTGTTGCTGTTCAACAAGTCGTTCTCGCAGGACGCGGACATGGAGGAGGCGTTTTTCACGCCGCGGCGCTGACGCTCCGAGATCGCCTCCCCAGTCCCGGCACCTCGTGGATCGCGTCCCCGAACCGCTCGACCAGTTCGCCCCACTCCTCGTCGGTCACGAGGCCCTCCGGCGGCTGAGCGCGCCAAGTGCCGCGTCACGCTGCGCGACCGCGCGGCGGAGACGGGCAACCTCGGCCTCGAGTCGTCGTTGCGGTTGAGAGCCTTGCCGTAGGCCGCGATGGTGCGCTCCGCGATGTCCGCGAGGTGGACGGCCGAGCCGCGGGCCGCATCAAGCTCCGACTGCCACGCGCCGTAGGCCTGCTTCGACAGGCGGTCATTGGCCTGCGCGACTATATTCTGCACCGCCGATGCCATGCCCTGGCCCAGCACCATGCCCGTGACGGCACCGAGGCCGATGGCCTGACCGCTGACCTTCGACGGGTTCGTGAAAGCGACTGACATGGGAGCCTCCGAGCTGGGTGAGGTCGGCAACATAGTCTGGTCGCCGAGCTCCCGGAGCCCCGAACCCAGGGACAGCGTTTATGAAGGCTCATGCGGCGGTTCTCCATCTCTCCGTCCATCCTCTCCAGAACCGCCGCATCGATCTCAGACGCGACAGCCTCGAAGGGGCGACCGAAGCGTTCCTCGAATGCGGCATTGGCCGAGGCCTTGAACGCCTCAACATCACCGCGGGACCGCTTGATACCGTTTCGAAGAGCTAGCCGGACATTGGCCAGCGCGAGGTCATAGTCCCTCTCCGTCCGATCCCGGCCCTCCACGAACCAGAGGTAGTTGCCGAGGGCGACCAAGATCGACTGCTGAAAAGCGAATGGAGGCCGCCCGGTGTCGAAGCCCCGGAACACTTCCGGCATGCCGCTGTAGGAATACGAAAACCGGGCCTGGTCGCACAGATAGTAGAGGACGAAGCGCTCCGAAGATGCCGCTTCCTCGGTGGTTGGCACTGGTCCCTTGGGAACCACAAGCCTCGCTTGCCACAAACGATAGCCGAGATACAGCACGCCAGCGACGATGAGATATTCCAAGACGACGACGCCCCCGTTGTTGCGGCAACCGTAGCCACGCGGTGGGCGCGCCGCCATCCAAAACGAACTCCGGTCGGAGCCTTGTGAGGAAACGGAGACCCGGGACAGGATGCGGGCGATGAGCGAGGATCCCTACGCCAGCCGCCGAACTCCAAGCGGTCGCATCGCGGTCATGAACCGGGCCGAGCGCTTCGACCTCGACGGCCAGCCGCGTGCTCCGATCAACGACCGCTTGGTGGCGAACAACCTTCGGAAGTCCGGCCACACCGTTGAGCAGGTCGTACACGTCGTCGGCTACCTGCCTGACCTCACACTCGACTACGGCGTCCCGCACCCCGGCCGGATCACGTTCGACGCTTGGGGCTACCGCCTCAGTGACACGCACCGCCCCGGGCTGGTAACCGCATCGTCCATCGGCCGGCGCCAAAGCGGCGCCAAAGCAAAGGCCCGGAGTTGGCGCTCCGGGCCTTGTTGTCTCTACGAACGAGACGTCTCAGCGGCGATAGGCTTCGCGGCCGCGAGGCATCGGACGCGAACTGCGGCCCATGAACCGTTTTCGCCAGCCAACCCATCAAGATCGTTTTGAGGATGCTCTTGAGCATGAGGGGCTCCTGCGTGCGTGGGGTCACAAATGCAACAGCGCGATGACGCCCTTGGTTCCTGCACGGAGTGGTGAAGCCGCGTGGAAGCCTGTTCGTTTCCGCCTGCGGGCATAAGGTCTGGAGTTCGTCGGACTTGCCAAGAGGTTGAAGGTTGACTGCTGGCCAAAGCGGAGCGCGGGCCGGACACTCAACGCGCTGCTGACCACAGGTTTGGATCCCACCGTCAGACGACCATCCACAGATTACGCTGATGGAGCCCCCTTGTTAGCAGCTTGTTAGAAACCGACCGCACCCGCTCTCCCCGACAAGCGGACGGCCAGCAAGATCGCTGATAAACGCAAGGTTTTCGCGAGGCAATCTGAATCGGACATGCGGACTCTGACTCCGCTAGTCCTGGTTCGAATCCAGGTCCCCCAGCCAATCCTCCCTTCCTTCGCACGCCGATCCGATCCGCCCCCAAGCGGCTCGCCTTTCTGCGCGCCGCTTGCGCGCTAGATGGCGGCCGAGCGCGCGGGAGCGGCCCGCGCCAGACGGGAGACCCGAGGATGAAGCACGGCGCGCGCAACGACATTCCCGCCGAGGTCGTCGAGATCAAGAAAGGCGGCGTGATGGCGCAAGTGACCGTGAACCTCGCGGGCACGGACTACCGCATGACGTCGGTGATGACGCTCGATTCGCTCGCCGAGCTCGGGATCTCGGAAGGCTCGACCGTCCATGTGGTGGCGAAGGCCGTGAACGTCCTGCTGGTCAAGCCGTAGCGCCCGGTCGCAGACCGAAGCGTCAGGCCGGCTCGCTCTCGGACGACGCCTCTCGCCGGGTCGCGCCGCCCCGCGCGGCCTCGACCACGCGCAAGAGCTCCGCGGCGTCGTAGGGCTTCGACAGGATGTTGGCCCCCGCCTCGTCGCGCACCGCTGTCGCGTCGCCGGTCGCATAGACCACGGCGGCCTCGGGGCGCAGCGCGCGCGCCTCGGCGGCGAGCGCCGCCCCGGAGGCGCCGGGCAGGTTGAGGTCGGTCACCAGCACGTCGACCGGCGCGGTGCGAAGCGCCGCCATCGCCTCCTCGGCGCTGCGGGCCTCGACCACGAGGTAGCCGGCCTGCTGCAGCATCTCGGCGGTGTTCATCAGGATCAGCGCATCGTCCTCGACGAGCAGGACGGTCGGCGCGGAGGCGTCGACAGGCGGTTTCGCAGCGGGCTCCGACGAAGGGGATTTGACGTCGGGCTGCGGCGCCGGAGCGATGGCGCGCTGGCGGCGGTTCGCCAGCACATGCCGGAACTTTCCGCGCCAGCGCCTCGCGCGTGTAGGGCTTGGACAGGAGCTCCACGCCCGCGTCGAGCTTTCCGCCATGGACGATCGAATTCTCGGTGTAGCCCGAGGTGAACAGCACCGCGAGATCCGGCAGCCGCGCGCGCGCCTTGCGGGCGAGCTCCGGGCTCTTCAGCGCGCCCGGCATCACGACGTCGGTGAACAGCAGGTCGATCGGAACGCCGCTTTCGATGACGTGGAGGGCGCTCGTGGCGTCCACGGCCCGCAACACGCGGTAGCCGAGATCCGACACCATCGCGATCACCGTCTCGCGCACCTCGGGATCGTCCTCGACGACCAGAACGGTCTCGGTGCCGCCCTGGAGCGGGCCGGCGGCGGGCGCGACCTCGACGTCCTCGTCCTCCACCGCGCGCGGAAGATAGAGGCGGATGGTCGTGCCATGGCCGGGCTCGGAATAGATCTTCACATGGCCGCCGGACTGCTTGACGAAGCCGTAGACCATCGAGAGGCCGAGGCCTGAACCCTTGCCTTCCGCCTTGGTGGAGAAGAACGGCTCGAACACCTTCTCGACGAGCTCCGGCGTCATGCCGCAGCCCGTGTCGGTGACGGCGAGCATCACGTACTGGCCCGGCGTCACCTCGTCATGGTCGCGCGCATAGGCGTCGTCGAGATGGGCGTTGGCGAGCTCGATCGTGAGCCTGCCGCGGCCCTCCATGGCGTCGCGGGCGTTGATCGCCATGTTGAGCAGCGCGGTCTCGACCTGCACCGGGTCGATGAAGGTGTTCCACAGCGCGCCCGAGAAGATCGTCTCGATCTCCACCGCCTCGCCGATCGCGCGGCGCAGCATGTCGTCGAGGCCCTGCACCAGGCGGCTGACATTGACGACCTTCGGCTCGAGCGCCTGGCGACGGCCGAAGGCGAGAAGCTGGGCGGCGAGCTTGGCGCCGCGCGAGACGCCGGCCATGGCGTTCGCGACGCGCCGCTCCGCGCGCTCGTTGCCGACGATGTCCCTGGCGAGCAGCTGGAGGTTTCCCGAGACGACCTGCAGCAGATTGTTGAAATCGTGCGCGACGCCGCCCGTCAGCTTGCCGATGGTCTCCATCTTCTGGGACTGGGCGAGCTTGGTCTCGGCGCGCCGGCGCTCCTCGACCTCGGCCGCGACGCGGGCCTCGAGCCCCTCGTTCAGGCGGCGGAGCTGCTCCTCGGCGCGCTCGCGATGCGCGATCTGGCGCGCAAGCGCCTCGGAATGCTCGCGCAGCGCCCTCTCGGCCGCGCGCTGATGGGTGATGTCGGTGTGGACCCCGACCCACTCGGCGATCTCGCCGTTCGCCTCGATGATCGGAAGCGCGCGGATCGCGAAGCTCCGCCACTCGCCGTCGGCGCGGCGCACCCTGTGCTCGTGGACGAACATGCCCTTGGCGGCGAGCGCCGCCTCCCAGGCCGACACCGTTCCGGCCGCGTCTTCAGGGTGGACGGCGTCGGCCCAGCCATAGCCCTGATACGCCTCGTAGGATTGCCCCGTCAGAGCCGCCCAGCCGGGCTGCTCGCCCGCCATCCGGCCGGAGGCGTCGTTGGTCCACAAGATCCCGTGGACCGCGTCCATCGCGGTGCGGAACCGCCTGTGGCTTTCGACGAGCTTGCGGTCGATCGCGACGCGGACGCTGTTGTCGACGACCGTGCACATCACGCCGCCGATCGAGCCGTCGGCCTCGTAGACGGGCGTGTAGAACAGGTCGAAGACGAAGGTGTCTTCGCGCCCGCCGCGCAGGAGCGTCATCGGCTGGTCGCGGAACGACATCAGCTCGCCGCGGAAGCCCGCCTCGAGCATTCGGCTGTTCCAGTCCCAGATCTCCGGCCAGATCTCGGGCGCCGAGCCGCCGAGCGCGCGGGGATGGTTGGAGCCGGCGATCTCGCTGTAGGCGTCGTTGTAGATCATCGTGTGGGACGGCCCCCACATCAGCACTTTGGCGACCGGCGAATTGACGATGTTGGCGACGGTCGCGCGAAGCTCGAGCGACCAGCCGTCGATCGGCCCGAGCGGCGTCCGGCTCCAGTCGCGCGAGCGGATCAGCGCGCCGCAGTCGCCGCCGGCGTAAGGCCATCCGTCCATGGGTCGGGGCGACGGCCCTTCGGCGCCCTCATGGAACGCCTGGAGCGCCGCGCGGACGACGTCGCTGACGTCGGCATAGCCGCCGGAGGCGAGGCGTCGAGAAATCAGGGCCTCGAGCTCGGGCGTCAGCGAGACGTTCAGGGGCTGGCGGCTGCTCATGAATCTTGGTGCGCCAGACGCCCGCCCGGTGTCAACGCGCCTCGTCGGCACGGCGGCGGTTTGGTCTTTGCGCGTTGCCGATCAGCCGCTTCGGCGTGACGCTGCGGCATCAAGACCGCGTGCGGCCCCCTCCCCTCCGATCAAGCCGGCGCCCATGTCAGGCGAGCGCGGCGGAGGCCGCGCAAACTCATGGAATCCGACCCGCCAGTGTCCGTGCTCCGCCTGCTCGCAATCGCCTTCGTGCTGCTGTTCCTCGCCCCGCTCGCCGTCTCGGCGGCGCTCTACGCGCTCGACGGCGAGGCCGCCGGCTGGCGCACGGCGGACCGCTCCAGCGCGGGCCTGCTGAAACCGGCGTCCGAGCAGCAGGAGGCGGTCGTGCGCGTCTTCGCGGCCCGGACCGTGCGCTGGAAGGGCATCTTCGCGACCCATTGCTGGATCGTGGTGAAGCCGAAGGGCGCGTCGAGCTACACCCGCTACGACTACACGGCCTGGGGAGAGCCCATCCGCGTCAACGGCTTCGTGGCGGACGGGCGCTGGTTCGGCAGGGTTCCGGACGTCGTGTTCGCCGCCGACGGCGAGCGCGCCGAACGCGCGATCCCGCAGATCCGGGCGGCGATCGAGAGCTACAAGTTCCGCGAACAGAGCGACTACCGCGCCTGGCCGGGGCCGAACTCCAACACCTTCGTGGCCGCGGTGATGGCGGCGGCGCCCGAGCTCGACGCCAAGCTTCCGACGACCGCGGTCGGGAAAGACTATCCCTATGGCGGCGACTGGGTCGCGCTCACGCCGTCGAAGACCGGCGTCCGCTTCACGCTCGGCGGCTATGGCGGGCTCACCGTCGGCTGGCGTGAGGGTCTGGAGCTCAATGTCCTCGGCGCCGTATTCGGCGTCGAGCTGCGCCGCCCTGCGCTCAACCTGCCGGGTCTCGGCCGGTTCGGGGTCTGACGCGAAGAAGCGGAGCGCCCGACAGGACGCCCCGCCTCGGGGACAGAGATCATCCGGCTCGCGTCAGTCGCAGACCTTAACCGGCTTGAAGTAGCGGTTGCCGTAGGCGTCGTAGCGCTTCTGGCGCTCGATCCAGCAGTCGCGGGCATAACCGTAGGCCGGGCGGCTGTTCGAGGCGATGAGGGCGCCGAGCAGCAGGCCGCCGCCGAGAGCGGCCGCGCCGTAGCCGTAGCCGTGATGGCGGTGATGTCCGTGCCAGCCGCCGGCCTGGGCCGCGGGGGCGGCGGCGAGCGCGAGGGTGGAGACGGCGACGAGGGCGGCGACGGTCTTGGCGACCTTGGACGAGAAGGCGGTCATGGCGGCGGTCCTTTCGGGATCCTTGTTGAAGCCGCCCATCGCGGCCCCGATGACCATTGGTCGTGGCGGCCGCCGGAGAGGTTCATGACCTCGGAAAGATTTTTTCGATTTTCTCCGCGCAAAGAAAAAGCGGCCCGGAGGCCGCTTTTCCAGTCCAGCCGAAAGGCGTCTGCGATCAGTCGCAGACCTTGACCTTGCGGATCACGATCTTGCCCGAGGCCGTCTCGAAACGGCGCTTCTCGTACCAGCACTCGCGGTCGGCGTTCGCCGCGGCGGTCGCGGCCAGAACGCCCAGCACGCCGATGCCGACGGCCGCAGCCGCGGCCCCGCCGCCGCCGTGATGATGATGGCCGCGCCAGTTGCGACGGCCGGCCTCGGCCGAGGTCGGAACCAGCATGGCGAGGCCCATGGCGCCGGCGAGCGCGATGGCGACCGCTTTGCGCGGCTTGTCGATGGTCATGACGTCCCCCGATAGAAACCCAGGATCCCCCCGACGGGGATCTCGCTGACGTGATCTAGCAAGATGTCGCGAGAAGGCTCAAGTCGCCAAGCCGGCGAACCTCGTCGTTCGGCGAACGAAATCTGAACCGGGTGAGCCGAAAGTGGCCGTTCTCGCTTAAGATTTCGCAAGAGGACTGCTTTTCCGCCGCAAGCCCGTAAGCAATTCTACGGAGGAGCGCTCACGAGATCGTGTGCGTCTGCGGAGACCCGCGCGTCTCTTCGTCAGTCGCAGACTCGGACGCGGCGCAGATGGATGTCGCCGTACTCGTCCTCGACTTCCTGGCGCTCGGTCCAGCAGCGCGGCTCCCGCGCCTCGTCTTCGTAGCCGACCTCGCGGTCCTGCGCGTTGGCGGCCGCGGCCCCGATCGCGAGGCCCATGACGCCGGCCGCGACGCCGACGCCGACCGCCGTGCGCGTCCTCCTGCCGGCTTCGGCCGCGCTCGGGGCGGCGACGGCCGCGATGGTGAGCGCGACAAGCGACGCGCGGACGGCCCGGCCGCCGATGAGATTGGAAAACATCGCAGAGCTCCCGTGAAGCGAAAGCGGCCCGAAGACCTTTCGCCATGAGAAAAAGACCTGTCGCCATGAGAACACTTCGGCGGTGAACGGCGCCGGTCTCGCGCCGTTCATCGCCGGTTCACCCCGCCCGACGCGTCGACGTCCCGATCCGCCGCTTGAATTTCCCTGCCGTCCCGGCCATCTGAGCCGCCGAAAAGACGCTGAGGGACAACGCCCCAATGACCGAGACGACCGCCGCCCCGCAGTCGCGCGCCTTCGAGGCCGACGTCGCGAAGCTCCTGCACATGATGGTGCATTCGGTCTATTCCGACCGCGACGTCTTCCTGCGCGAGCTGATCTCGAACGCCGCCGACGCCTGCGAGAAGCTGCGCTTCGAGGCGATCCAGAACCCGGCTCTGCTGGGCGAGGATCCAAAACCCCGCATCCTGATCACCGCCGACAAGGACGCCGGCCGCCTCGTGATCGAGGACAACGGCGTCGGCATGAGCGCCGAGGAGATGATCGAGGCGCTCGGCACCATCGCGCGGTCGGGCACCAAGGCCTTCATGGAGCGCATCGAAGCGGCCCAAGGCTCCAAGGACGGCGCGCAGCTCATCGGCCAGTTCGGCGTCGGCTTCTACTCCGCCTTCATGGTCGCGGACCGGGTCGATGTCGCCTCGCGCCGGGCGGGGGCCGAGGAGGCCTCGCTCTGGTCGTCGGACGGCAAGGGCGAATACACGATCGCGGCCCTCGATCTCGCCGAGGCGCCGGCGCGCGGCACCCGCGTGACGCTGCATCTCACAGAAGAGGCCAAGTCCTACGCCGACAAGTGGACGCTGGAGCGCATCGTGAAAGCGCAGTCCGGCCATGTCCCGGTGCCGATCGCGCTCGTCGAGAAGCCGGGCGACGAGCCGCAGCAGATCGCCGACGGCGCCGCGCTCTGGACGCGCCCGAAGGCCGAGGTGACCAAGGAGGAGTACGCCGACTTCTACCGCAGCGTCGCGGGCCAGTTCGACGAGCCCGCGGTGACGATCCATTACCGGGCGGAAGGCCGCCACGAATACACCGCGCTCGCCTTCGTGCCCTCGACCGCGCCCTTCGACCTGTTCGACGCCGAGCGGCGCGGCCGCATGAAGCTCTATGTGCGACGCGTCTTCATCACCGACGACGCCGAGCTGCTGCCGCGCTACCTGCGCTTCACGCGCGGCCTCGTGGATTCCCACGACCTGCCGCTCAACGTCTCGCGCGAGATGATCCAGCAGAGCCCGGTGCTCGCCGCGATCCGCAAAGGCCTGACGAACCGCGTGCTCGGCGACCTCGAAAAGCTCGCCCAGAACGAGGCCGAGACCTTCGCGACGGTCTGGGAGGCGTTCGGCCCCGTGATCAAGGAAGGGCTCTACGAGGACTTCGAGCGTCAGGAGCAGCTCCTGAAGCTCTCGCGCTTCCGCTCGACCGCCTCGGGCGACGGCTGGCGTTCGCTCAAGGACTATGTCGAGGGCCTCAAGGAGAACCAGACCGCGATCTACTATCTCGCGGGCGGCAATCTCGACCAGCTCAAGGCCTCTCCGCATCTCGAGGGCTTCCGCGCCCGCGGGATCGAGGTGCTGCTGCTGTCCGACCCCGTCGACAGCTTCTGGGTGACCAATGCGCAAGGCTTCGAAGGAAAGCCGTTCAAGTCCGCGAGCCAGGGCGCGGCCGACCTCTCGGCCTTCCCGAAGTCCGAGAGCGAGACCGCCGAGACGCCGGAAGCGAGCGAAGCCGTCGCGGGCTGATCGCCTACGCCAAGGAGACGCTCGGCGACACGGTCTCGGACGTGCGCGCCTCCGACCGCCTGACCTCGAGCGCCGTCTGCCTCGTCGCGCCCGACCACGGCCTCGACCGTCAGCTCGAAAAGATCCTTGCGGCGTCGGGCCAGGGATCGGCCTCCAAGCCCGTGCTCGAGATCAACCCGACCCACGCGCTGGTGACGGCGCTTGCGGCCAAGGGCGAGGCCGAAGCGGGGCTGCGCGAGGACGCCGTGCATCTCCTCTTCGACGAGGCCAAGATCCTGGACGGCGAACGGCCCGCCGATCCGCGCGCGTTCTCGGAACGGCTCGCCCGCGTGCTCGGCCGCGCGCTCGGCTGAAGAGGCGCTTGTCCCGGCCTTTGAGCCGGGACCCAGAACCGACGCGGCATCGGGTCATAGGCGGCTCGGTCGAGTTTTTCCTCGAACGTCTCGGCTTTGGGTCCCGGCTCAAGGCCGGGACAAGAGGGCGGCGCGCTCTATCATGAGTCCGCGATGAGCCTCCTCCGCGTCCCCTCCCCGCATCCCGCATGACGCTTCCCCAAGCGCTCTCCTTCGGGATCATCGCGCTGATGATGGCGGCCTTCGTCTGGGGCCGCGTCCGCTACGACCTCGTCGCGTGCGGAGCGCTACTCGCGGCCGTCGTCGTCGGGGTCGTGAAGCCCGCAGACGCGTTTTCCGGCTTCGCCGACGACATCGTCGTCATCGTCGCCTCCGCGCTCGTGGTCAGCGGCGCGATCGCGCGGTCGGGCGTCATGGAGGCCGCGATCCAGCGCTTCGCGCCGAACCTGTCGGAGCCGCGCCTCCAGCTGCTCACGCTCGTGCTCATCGTCACCGTGCTGTCGGCCTTCGTGAAGAACGTCGGCGCGCTCGCGATCATGATGCCGATCGCGATCCAGATGGCGCGGCGCTCCTCGGTGTCGCCCTCTCTCTTCCTGATGCCGATGTCGTTCGGTTCGCTGCTCGGCGGGCTGATGACGCAGGTCGGCACATCGCCCAACGTCATCGTCAGTCGCGTGCGCGGCGAGATGACGGGCCAGCCCTTCACGATGTTCGACTTCACGCCTGTCGGCGCGGCGCTCGCGCTCGTCGGCGTCGTGTTCCTCGTCTTCTGCTATCGCCTGCTGCCCGAACGCCAGAGCGGCGAGGCCGATCTCGAAGAGGCGATCGAGATCAAGAACTACACAACCGAGGCGCGTCACGAAGGACAGCCCCTTCGTGGACAAGACCGTGAAGGAGCTCGAGGCGCTGGCCGAGGGCGAGGCCATGGTGACGGCGATCGTCGGCGCCTCGGGCCGGCGGCGCACCCCCTTCCCGGCCGCGACGCTCGCGGTCTCCGACGTGCTGATGCTGGAAGGAGACCCGCAGGCGCTCGACCGCATCGTGAGCCAAGGCAAGCTCAGGCTCACCAGCGACAAGGGCGACAGCGACGCCAAGATCGAGCTCGGCGCCGTCGAGGCGATCGTAGGGCCGAACTCCGGCCTGGCCGGCATGACGGCGCAGCGGCTTTCGCTCGCCCGCCGCACCGGCATGACGCTGCTCGCGGTCTCGCGCCGCGGCAAGCGGTTCAGGGAGCGGCTGCACGAAATCACCATCGCGGAAGGCGACGTCAGCCTGCTGCAGGGCGACCGCAACCGCCTGCCGGAGCTGCTGCGCGACTGGGACTGCCTGCCGCTCGCCGAGCGCGCGCTCAATCTCGGCGTCACCCGCCAGCGCCTCGCGCCCGTCGCGATCCTCGCCGCGGCGATGATCGCCACCGCCACGGGTCTCGCGCCGGTGCCGGTCGCGTTCTTCTCCGCAGCCGTCCTGATGGCGCTCTCCGGCGCGCTGCCGGCGCGCGACGTCTACCACCAGCTCGACGCGCCGATCCTCGTGATGCTGGCCGCGCTCATCCCGGTCGCCGACAGCGTGCAGCAGACCGGCGGCGCCGACCTCATCGCCCATGGCCTGTCGCAGCTCGCCCAGCAGCTGCCGCCCTGGGCGCGCTCGCGCTCATCATGGCGGCCGCGATCGCGGTGACGCCCTTCCTCAACAACGCCGCGACCGTGCTCGTCATGGCCCCGATCGCCGCGAGCTTCGCCGCCTCGCTGAATTACAAGCCCGACGCCTTCCTGATGGCGGTCGCGATCGGGGCGGGCTGCGACTTCCTCACCCCGATCGGCCACCAGTGCAACACGCTGGTGATGGGCCCGGGCGGCTATCGCTACGGCGACTACGCCCGCCTCGGCGCGCCGCTTTCGATTATCGTACTGCTTGTCGCGACCCCGCTTCTGCTGTTGGTTTGGCCGCTGACGTGAGCCTACACACCCCGGAGACCCGCCGGTGACCGAAGCCCCTCTCCTCATGGAACGCCGCGGCGGCGTCGCGCTGATGACGCTGAACCGGCCGGACCGGATCAACGCCTTCACGCCCGAGCTGCTCGACGCCATCGGAGCCGCGCTCGACGAGGCCGTGGCCGACGCGAAGGTCCGCGCCGTCGTGTTCACAGGCGCCGGCCGCGGCTTCTGCTCGGGCCAGAACCTCGTCGCCTTCGCGAGCCTTCCGCCGGAAGAGCGCGACGTCGGCCGGATGCTCGAGCGCCATTACGAGCCGGTGATCGCCAAGATCCGCGCCTGTCCGCTGCCGATCGTCGCCGCGGTCAACGGGGTCGCGGCGGGGGCCGGCGCCAACTTCGCGCTGCTCGCCGACATCGTGGTGGCGGGGCGCTCGGCGGCCTTCGTCGAGGCGTTCGGCAAGATCGGCCTGATCCCGGACGTCGGCGGCGCCTGGACGCTGCCGCGCCTGGTCGGGACCGCGCGCGCCAAGGCGCTCTGCCTGCTCGGCGAGCCGCTGCCGGCCGAAACAGCGCGCGACTGGGGACTGATCTGGGCGGTTTTCGACGACGATCGGCTGGTCGAGGACGCGGTCGCGCTCGCCCAAAAGCTCGCGGCGGGCTCGGCGAGCGCGATCGCGCTGACCAAGCGCGCCTTCGCGGCCTCGGCCGAAAACACGTTTGAGGAACAGATCGCGCTGGAGCGTCGCCTTCAGGCGCAGGCCGGCGCGAGCCCCGATTGCGCCGAGGGCGTCGCGGCCTTCCGGGAGAAGCGCGCCCCCGTCTGGAGCGAGCGCTGACGGCGCCGCCGGAGGAACCCCAAGCGGTCCCCCGGCGCGCGTCTCAGTCCAACGTCAGTCGATGACGTAGAGCGCCAGGTCGTCGATCCGCACCGAAGTCACGGATCCAAGCGGCCGAGCGATGACTTTGACCGTGTGGTTTCCGACCGGCATCACCGCGCCGCCCGCCGTGGACGCGCTCACCCAGTAGGACCCGGTGTTCGTTCCCGGCGCGCAGAACGAATTGTCGCCGCTCGTCGGCGGCAGGGGCACGAAGGTCGACGTGCCTTCGTATCGAACGGCGATGTCGATATCGACATAGCTGTTGTTGCTGCCCGTCACGAGGCACTCGGCCGAGAAGTTGATGACGACCCAATTCTCCTTCTTGACCTTGAAGTTGGTCGAGAACGCGCCGTTCTGCTCGTTGATCGTCAGGTCCCGCGCGGTGGTGAACGTCTGGGCCACTGTGTTCGCGACGAACTTCAGGATGTCGGCCTGCGCAGGAACGACTGTGGCGAGCGCCAAACCAGAAACACAGACTACTGATAACAACCTCATGCTACCCTCCCGATCTTTGGTCGAATTAGAGTATTCACTTGATCATTAACTCAGACATGCTTTAACTATTCTCCTAGATCCGACTACCGTCAAGCTTTCATCATATATTGACTTGGTCACCGATGCTGACCTTCTGCACATGCATCTGATTGAGCGAGCGCTTTTCAGACGCGGCCAGCTCTGGCCGGCGGCCATGTTACGGACGTCATTGCGCCGCTCGACGTCGATCGTTCGCAGCACGTCGACAGGCGCCGCCTTGCTCCCGCCCGCTCCGGAGGCCTAAACGGTTCGGCCCGTCCGTCCCACGAGTGGAGCCGCCGTCATGCGCGCCGAGGATCCCCGCCCCGTCCGTCTGTCCGAGTATCGCCCCTCGGACTTCCTGATCGACGAGGTCCATCTCGACTTCCGCCTCGAGCCGTCGGCGACGCGCGTCACGGCGACGCTCAAGATGCGCCCGAACCCGCTCGGCGACGCCGGGGCGGCGCTCAAGCTCGACGGCGACGAGCTGAAGCTGGTGTCGGCGTCGATCGACGGAATGGCTCGGCGAAGGCGACCTCGACGTCTCGCCGGAGCGGCTCGTGATCGCCAATCCGCCCCGCGGGGCGTTCGAGCTCGAGATCGTCACCGAGATCGATCCTGCGGCCAACACCAAGCTGATGGGGCTCTACCGCTCCAACGCTTCCTATACGACGCAGTGCGAGGCCGAGGGCTTCCGGCGCATCACCTACTTCCCGACCGCCCGGACGTGCTCGCGGTCTACACCACCCGCGTCGAGGGCCCGAAGGACGAGTGCCCCGTCCTGCTCTCGAACGGCGACCTCGTGGAGACGGGCGAGGCCGGCGAGGGCCGCCATTACGCGGTCTGGCATGACCCCTGGAAGAAGCCCTCCTACCTGTTCGCGCTCGTCGCGGGCGACCTCGGCGTGGTCGAGGATTCTTTCGTCACCATGGGCGGACGCGACGTCGCGCTGAAGGTGTTTGTCGAGCACGGCCGCGAGGATCAGGCGCTTCACGCCATGGAGGCGATCAAGGCCTCGATGAAATGGGACGAGGAGGCGTTCGGCCGCGAATACGACCTCGACGTCTTCATGGTCGTGGCCGTCTCGCACTTCAACATGGGCGCGATGGAGAACAAGGGTCTCAACGTCTTCAACGACAAATACGTGCTCGCCTCGCCCGAGACCGCCACCGACGGCGACTACGCCAACATCGAGGCGATCATCGCGCACGAATACTTCCACAACTGGACGGGCGACCGCATCACCTGCCGCGACTGGTTCCAGCTGTGCCTGAAGGAAGGGCTGACGGTCTTCCGCGACCAGGAGTTCACCTCCGACCGCCGCTCGCGGCCGGTGAAGCGCATCCAGGACGTCCGCAACCTGCGCGCGCTGCAGTTCGCCGAGGACGCCGGACCGCTCAGCCATCCGGTGCGGCCGCAAATCTACCACGAGATCAACAACTTCTACACGCCGACCGTCTACGAGAAGGGCGCGGAGGTCATCCGCATGCTCAAGACCTGGATCGGCGACGAGCATTTCAGGTCCGGCATGGACCTCTATTTCGAGCGCCATGACGGCGAGGCCTGCACCATCGAGCAGTTCGTCGCCTGCTTCGGCGAGGTCTCGGGCCGCGACATGAGCGCGTGGATGCGCTGGTACGACCAGGCGGGCACGCCCGAAGTCGCCGCCACCTCGGCCTATGACGCCACCGCCAGAACGCTGACGCTGGAGCTGTCGCAAAAGACGCGCCCCACCCCGGGCCAGCCCACGAAGCTTCCCGTGGTGCTGCCGGTGACGATCGGCCTCGTCGGGCAGGACGGGCGCGACCTGCCGCTCAAGGTCGGCGGCAGGGAGGCCGGGCCTGTCTTCACCTTCGAGACCGACAGCAAAGCCATCGTGTTCGAAGATCTCGCGGAGCGGCCCGCGCTCTCGTTGTTCAGGAACTTCTCCGCGCCCGTCAAACTTTCAAGCGACATCTCGAACGACGACCTGCTGTTCCTCGCCGGCCACGACTCCGATCCGTTCAACCGCTGGCAATCGCTGCAGACTGTGGCGCTGCGTCACCTGGTGGAGGCGACGGCGGCGGCGCGGGACGGTCGCGCGCTCACTCCCGATCCCCGGATCGTCGAGGCCGTCGGCCGCGCATTCGATCCGCACGAGACCGACTACGCCTATGCGGCGCAGGTCGCGAGCCTTCCGAGCGAGGGCGACGTCGCGCGCGAGATCGGCGAGAACGTCGATCCGGACGCGATCCACGCCGCGCGCCTCGGCCTGAAGCGCGCGCTCCACGACGGGCTCTCGGGCGCGCTCGCCGGGGCGATCGAACGGCTCGCCGAGACCGGCCCCTACGCGCCCGACCCGGTCTCCGCCGGCCGTCGCGCGCTCAAGGTCGCGGCGCTCGATCTCCTGGCCGCCGACGGCGCGCGCGCAGGCGTCGAGGCCGCCCGCAATCTGTACTCTTCCGCCGGCAACATGACCGACCGCGTGATGGCCATGCAGGTGCTGTCGCTCTCCGCGACCCCCGAACGCGACGAGACGCTGGCCGAGTTCGCCGCGACCTACGGGACCAACCCGCTGCTCGTCGACAAGTGGTTCCTGATCCAGGCGTCCGCGCCGCTTCCCGACACGCTGTCGCGGGTCGAGGCGCTGATGGCCTCGCCCGCCTTCGACATCAAGAACCCGAACCGCGTGCGCTCGCTCATCGGCGCCTTTGGAGCCGGCAACCCGACCCAGTTCAACCGCGCCGACGGACGAGGCTACGACTTCGTCGCGGGCGTGGCCGCCGAGCTCAACTCGACCAACCCGCAGGTCGCCGCGCGGCTCCTCGGCGCGTTCCGCACCTGGCGCGCGCTCGAGCCCGAACGCCGGGCCAAGGCGGAGGCCGCGTTGCGCCGCCTCGCAGAGCTGCCGAGGCTCTCGCCGGACGTCGCCGACATCGTGCGCCGGGCGCTCGCCGCGGCCTGATACGGGTTCTTCCGTACAAGGCCGCCAAGTGATTCATCCGACTCGTCTTTTTGGCGACACCACGAGAAGTAATTAACGGACGTTTAATTCCCGCTGGACAGAGACCCTGCGTATTGATTCTAATACTGAAGTCGATTCGACGAGCGGGGTTCGCGAATCGACTTAAGGTCTCTTTCGGGTCGGAAGGAACTGCGATGGCGCGCGCCACCGTGGCGGGACTATTCGTGCGTCGTCGCGAAATGCGAGACCAGACGACGGCGTGGTTCGCCCCCGCCCATCGCCGCATCCTCGCCGCCGAGCCCGTGCTGAGGCGCCTCGTCCCGGCGCTCATCGTGCTGTTCCTCATCACCCTCGCAGGCGTCGTCGCGATCCAGACGATAGACGCCCGCAACCAGACGCTCGAGGCCGCGGCCGACGATCTCGGCGCGCTCGCGGCGATCGCGGCCTACGAGGCCCCCCGCGTCAGCAAGCATCAGGACGCCCGCGACTTCGGCGAGGCGCTCGTCGCCGCCCTGCCACGCAACGCCGCCGAACGCGGCCGCAAGCTCTACCTCGCCGACGAGACCGGCCGCGTCGTCGCGGTCGCCGGCGCCCCCGAAGGCCAGCCGCCCGCCGACCTCGTCACCCTGCTCGGACCCGCGCAGCCGCTCACCACCTTCGGCGAGCGCGCCGGCGTCATGAAGCTCACCCTGCCCGACGGCGCGGCGGCGCTCGCCACCGTGCGGAACCTGACCGGCCGGCCCGGCCAGATCGCCGTGGTGCAGGGCGTCGACGACGCGCTGGCGGCCTGGCGGGCGCAGACGCGCTCGACCGTCACGGTCTACGCCTCCACCGGCTTCGTGCTGGCTCTGCTCGGCTTCGCGTTCCACTGGCAATCGAGCCGCACGCGCCGCGTCGACGACGTCTACGAGCGCGTTCAGGTCCGCAACGAAACGGCGCTCTCGCGCGGCCATTGCGGCCTGTTCGACTGGGACGTGGCGCGCGGGCGCATCTTCTGGTCGCGCTCGCTGTTCGAGATGCTGGGTTATCCGCCACGCGACGAGCTGGTGTCGTTCGGCGAGTTCAACGCCATCGCCCACGCCGACGACATCGACCTCTACGGCCTCGCCGACGAGATCGTCTGCGGGCGCGCCGTCAACATCGACCGCGTGTTCCGCGCCCGCAACGCCGACGGCGAATGGAAGTGGCTGCGCGCCCGCGCCGAGGTGGTTCGCGACCGTCAGGACGACGGGCTGCGCCTCATCGGCATCTGCGTCGACGTCACCGAGCACCGCACGCTCGCCGAACGCACCGCGACCGCCGACATGCGCCTGCGCGACGCCATCGAGACCATCTCCGAGGCCTTCGTGCTGTGGGACGCCGGCAACCGGCTCGTGACCTGCAATTCGAAGTTCCAGCAGCTCTACGAGCTCGGCGACGAGTCCGTGACGCCCGGCGCGGCGCGGGCCGACATCATCGCGGCGGGCCGCCAGCCGGTCATCGTCAACTCCGTGCGCCCCGACGGGCGCGTCGAGGACGGCGCCCGGTCGTTCGAGGCCCAGATCGAGGACGGCCGCTGGCTGCGCATCAACGAGCGCCGCACCAAGGACGGCGGCTTCGTGTCGGTCGGCACCGACATCACCTCGCTGAAGCGTCAGGAAGAACGCCTGATGGACAGCGAGAAGGCCCTGATGGCCAATGTCGCGGACCTGCGGAAGTCGCGCCAGACGCTCGAGGTCCAGGCCCAGCAGCTCGCCGACCTCGCCGAGAAATACGCCGAGCAGAAGAGCGAGGCCGAGCTCGCCTCGAAGGCGAAGTCCGACTTCCTCGCCAACATCTCCCACGAGCTCCGCACGCCGCTGAACGCGATCCTGGGCTTCTCCGAGATCATGGTGTCGGGCCTGTTCGGCCCGCTCGGCTCTGAGAAATACGCCGAATACGCCGGCGACATTCGCGAGAGCGGCCAGTATCTGCTCGACGTCATCTCCGACATTCTCGACATGTCGAAGATCGAGGCCGGCCGCTTCATGATCGCCCGCGAGACGGTCGACATCGACAAGGTGGTGATGGACGCCATGCGCGTCATCACGCCGAAGGCCGAGGAGAAGTCGATCGCGCTGCGCGCCGAGGCCGCCTGCGGCGTGACCGTGGAGGTCGACCGTCGCGCGCTGAAGCAGATCCTGCTGAACCTTCTCTCCAACGCCGTGAAGTTCACGCCGGCGGGCGGGCGCGTGACGATCCGCACCCGCTCGGTCGGCGACGCCATGAACCTCTATATCGAGGACACCGGGATCGGCATCTCGAAGGACGCCATCGAGAAGCTTGGACGACCCTTCGAGCAGGTCGAGAACCAGTTCTCGAAGAGCCACAAGGGGTCGGGCCTCGGCCTCGCCATCGCGCGCTCGCTCGCAGAACTGCATGGCGGATCGATGCGCATCCGCTCGACCGTCGGGGTCGGCACCGTGGTGCTGATCCGCCTTCCGGCGCGGGCCGACGTCACGCTCGGCGCGGAAGAGAAGATCGCGTAAGGCGGCCTCAGCTCTCCTGCGGAAAATCGGCGGCCCAATCCATGCCTGCGCGATGGACGCGCAAGATGGTGACGCGGTCGGGCTCCACGCGAAACAGCACCGTCGCCTGCCGTCGAAACCCCACCGCCCGAATGTGACGGTCGCCATAGATGCGAAGCCGTCTGCCGCGCTCAGGCGCCGTCGCCAGGTTGAGGCAGAAGCGCTCGATCTTGCTTATGAAGCTCGACGCGTTCTGGCGTGATCCTGCATCCGCGATCCATCTATGGATGCTGTAGAGATCGCTGGCTGCTTCTGGCGAGATCTCGACTCGCCGCGGCGTCATGCGTCTTGATCGAACCGCGCGGCGTGACGCGCACGAAGCTCGGCGAAGACGTCTTCGGCAGGAATCGCGCGGGACGGATCGGCTTCGAGCGCTTCGATCACCGGCGTCACTTCGCGCGCCAGCCACTCTGCGAGCTCGCCCTCGCGCGTCCGCAATGCGTCGAGACCGGCGCGAATGACCTCGCCCTCGTTCTGGTAAACGCCGGAAGCGACAAGGCCGTCGACGAACGCGGCCTGATCTTCCGACAGCGCGACCGTGCGAGGATCGTCCATCACTTGCTCCTCAGTCCAGCTGGAACAGTATGGGTCTTCGGGGACGACGCCGCCACCGTCAATCAACCGAGCGCCTTCGTCACCCGCTCGAACGCCTTCCTCGCCGCCTTCTGCTCGTCGACGAGCCGGGCCGTCAGCGTCTTGAAGTCCGGCGCCGCGCCGACGCGCGCCAGGAACTGCTTCAGGCCCTCGCCCGCCTCGTCGGGATCGAACGGCCCCTCGAGCGCGAGCCGCAGCGCCTGGGTGAGGTCGAGCTGGAGCCGCGCGGCGCTTTTCAACGCGTCCCAGTCGGCTTCCTCGAGCACCTTCTGCTCGCGCGAGCGATCGAGCGCCGGCGCGGTCACGGTGTAGAGGACGCCGGGCTTGTCGTGCGCATAAGCGAGCTGCAGCGCCTGCGCCACGAATTCGATGTCCACCAGCCCGCCCGGCGCATGCTTCAGGTTCCAGGGGCCGCCGCCGCCCTTCTCCTTGTCGAGCAGCGCGCGCATCGCGCGCACGTCCTTGGAGACCTGCTTGCGGTCGCGCTTGATGGTCAGCGCCTTGCCGATCGCCCGGCCGACCGTGCGGCGGAAGGCGAGCGGCCCGGCCACCACGCGGGCGCGCGAGAGCGCCATGTGCTCCCAGGTCTCCGCCTCGTCCTTCTGGTAGCTCTCGAACGCCTTCAGGCGCGTCGCCAGCGGGCCGGCGCGGCCAGAGGGGCGCAGCCGGAAGTCGACCTCGTAGAGCACGCCCTCGGCGGTCGGCGCGGACAGGGCCGCGACCAGCCGCTGGGTGAGCCGGGCGAAGAACTGCGCGGGCGCGATCGGGCGGTCGCCGCCGGTCTCGAGCGCGCCGTCCGGATGCTCGTAGAGAAGGATCAGGTCGAGATCGGAGGCGGCCGTCATCTCCTCGCCGCCGAGCTTGCCGAGCGCCACCACCGCGGCGGCCCCGCCCTTCACCCTCCCGTGGACGCGGGCGAGCTCGGCCTCCACGCGGTCGAACAGGGCGCCGACCAGGACGTCGGCGACGCGCGCATAGGCGAAGCCGGCCTGATCGGCCGCGACTGTGCCGGACGCCACGCGCAGGCCGATGAGCGTGTTGAGCTCCTGGCCCACGATGCGGGCGCGGTCGAGCATGTCCTCATAGGAAATCGCCTCGCCGAGCGCCTGCTCCACCCTCGTGGCGACCTCCTCGCGGCTCGGCAGGTGGCCGAAGAAGGCCGGGTCGAGCAGCGCGTCGAGCACCCGCGGGCGTCGGGCGAGCGTTTCGGCGAGGCGCGGCGCGGCGCCCAGCACGACGGCGAGAAGGTTCAGGATCTCGGGATGGGCGCGCATCAGCGCGAGCAGCGCCACGCCGCCGGTCGTGCGTTCCAGCACCTTGTCGAGGCCGTTGATCGCCGCGTCCGGCCGGCCGGACCGCCCGAACGTCTCGAGCAGCGTCGGGGTGAGCTCCGTCAGGAGCTCGCGCGCACGGCCGCTGTGCATCGAGGGGTAGCGGCCATGATGCCAGCCGCGCACGGTAGCTGCGACCGAGGCCGGCTCGGCGTAGCCGAGGCCCGCGATCGTCTTCAGCGTGTCGGGATCGTCCTCCTTGCCGGTGAAGACGAGGCTGCCGATCTCGGAGGCGAGCCCCGGCGCATCCTCGAACAAGCGCGCATAGTGCCGCTGCACCGTCTTCAGCCGCCGCGTCAGCGCCTTGGCGAAGGCGTCGCGACTTTCATAGCCGGCGAAATGAGCGAAGCGCAGCAGGGCCTCGTCTGCGTCCGGAAGCGTATGGGTCTGGGCGTCCTCCACCATCTGGAGGCGATGCTCGAGCCCGCGCAGGAACCAGTAGGCCTCGGTCAGCTCGTCGCGGGCCTTGGCGTCGATCCATCCGGCGTCGGCGAGATCCGCGAGGGTCTCCACAGTGGCGCGCGATCTTAAGGCCGGATTTCGGCCGCCGGCCACAAGCTGCTGGGTCTGCACGAAGAACTCGATCTCGCGAATGCCCCCGCGGCCGAGCTTGAGATTGTGGCCCTCGACCGCGATCGCGCCGTGGCCCTTGTGGGCGTGGATCTGGCGCTTCATCGCGTGGATGTCGGCGATGGCCGCATGGTCGAGCGAGCGCCGCCAGACGAAGGGGCGGAGCTCGGCGAGAAACGCCTCGCCCGCCGCCGCGTCGCCCGCCACCACGCGCGCCTTGATCATGGCCGCGCGCTCCCAGTTCTGGCCGACGCTCTCGTAATAGGACAGCGCGGCGTCCCGCGAGATCGCGACGGGAGTGGAGCCCGGATCCGGCCGCAGTCTAAGGTCGACGCGCGCCACATAGCCGTCGGCGGTGCGCTCCTGCAGGAGCTTGGCCATGGTCTGGGCGACGCGCACGAAGAGGGTGGTGGGCTCCTCGCCCTCCGCCGCCTGGATCACCTCGGCGTCGTAGAACACGATGAGGTCGACGTCGGAGGAATAATTGAGCTCCGCCGCGCCGAGCTTGCCCATGCCGAGCACGAACAGGCCCGAGCCCGTCTCGGGATTTTCCGGATCGCGCAACCTCAGCCGCCCGGCCTCATGCGCGTCGGCGAGCGCCGATCGGGTCGCCGCGCGGATCGCGGCTTCCGCGACTTGCGAGATCGCCGCCACCACGCGGGCCGCCTCCCACACGCCGCCGATCCGCGAGCGCGATCAGAAGCGCCGCCTCGGCGCGGCCCCGGCGCAACATGGCCCCGAGCTCGGAACGGTCCTCGGCCGCCGCCGCCTCGGCCATGCCGGCGACGATCTCGTCGAGCCGCTCCTCGGGCGGGCGCGAAAGCAGATGGGCGGCGCGCGCGGGATCGCGGTTGATCAGCCCCCAGAGGAACGGCGAGCCGTCCGCGACGCCCTCGAGCAGGGCCCGCACGGGCTCAAGCGCGACAAGGGGCGCGAGCTCCCCGCCCTCGTCCTCGTCGAGCAGCCCATCCAGCCTTTCGCGCGCGTCTCGGCGATGCTCGACCACCGGGGCCGCGACCAACCGCGAGGCGAGCGCATCCTCGTCCAGCCGGGCCTGGGTCTTTTTTCGCGCCGACGATCTCGCCGCCATCGTTCGCTCCTCCCTGGCCGGAAGGGTTGTGCGATGGATGTGGCGCGCGCAAGACGGCGTTCGGAGGGGTTCAACTGGAAGCGAACCGCGACATGAGTCGCCTCCCTTCCCTGGGACAGGGGAGGGTAAGGGCGGGGTGGGCTTCAGGATTGAGCTTTACGCTCCAAGTCCCTACCCGACCCTTCGCTACCGCTCAGGGCCACCCTCCCCGCCGCCGCGGCGCAGGGAGATCAGCGGCCTCTTCGGCTCACGCAGCCAATTGGAAACCGTCAAATCCCAGCGTCGTAGAACACCTGGTCCATCGACTGGGCGGGCTCCGCGCAGGGGCTCGCGCCGACGATGCGCGCGGGGATGCCCGCTACGGTGACGTTCGGCGGCACGTCGCGCAGCACCACGGAGTTCGCGGCGACGCGCGAGCAATGGCCGATCTCGATGTTGCCGAGGATCGACGCGCCCGCGCCGATCAGCACGCCGTTGCGGATCTTCGGATGGCGGTCCTGGTCGGACTTGCCGGTGCCGCCGAGCGTCACGCCATGGAGCAGCGAGACGTTGTCGCCGACGACCGCGGTCTCGCCGATCACGACGCCGGTGGCGTGGTCGAAGAACACGCCCTTGCCGAATGGCGCGGCCGGATGGACGTCGACCTGGAACACGTTGGAGGCGCGGCTCTGGATGTAGAGCGCGAAGTCGCGCCGGCCCTGCTTCCAGAGCCAATGGGCGAGGCGATGGGCCTGGATGGCGTGAAAGCCCTTGAAGTGCAGCAGCGGCTCGATCGCCCGGTGCGCGGCGGCGTCGCGTTCGACGACCGCGTTGAGATCGGCGCGGATCGCCTGCCCGATCTCGGGATCGCTCTCGGTCGCCTCCTCGAAGGCCTGCCAGATCAAGGCGCGCGGCACGTCGACGTGGTCGAGCCGCGCGGCGAAACGCGAACCGACGGCGCGCTCGAGCCGATCGTGGTTCAGCACCGTGGAGGTGATGAAGCCGCCGAGCTCCGGCTCGCGCCGGATGACGTCCTCGGCCTCGGCGCGGATGCGCGCCCAGACCGGGTCCAGCGTCTTCAGGTTCTGATTGTCGATGCGCGCAAGCTTCGCCATGGCGCCCGCTCTTTCATTCGAGAGGATGGCCTCCAGAGAGGACGGGAGACCCATAGCATATGCCGCTCGCTTCCCCAGAGAGAAGATCAAGCCGGCCTGAAGGGAGGATTAAGGTCGCGCCGCGAGGAACGACAAGACCCCGTCCTTGTAAACCTTGTCGCCCACTGCGCGATTGTGGTCGCGCCGCGGGATCGGCAAGGCCTCGGCGTTGGGGATAAGCGCCACAAGCGCGTCGAGATCGCCCGACACTTCGTCCTCGGTCCCCACCGCGACGAGCGTCGGAACGGCGATCTTCTGGAGCATCTTCTCGTCGACCAGCGAGCGCTGCATGCGCATGCAGGCCGAGAGCGCCTTGCGGTCCGAGCCCGTCGCCTCGGCGAAGCGGCGGAACATCTTGGCCATCGGGTTCACGACGTCGTCGACCGAGGGCGCGATGAGACCCTCGGCGATCGCGTCGGCGTTGGGCGCGCCGCGCAGGAGCCCCTCGCCCATGCCGCCGAGGATCGCCGAGCGCAGGCGCTCGCCGTTGTTGATCGCCATCAGCGCGGTGATGCGCGCGCCCATCGAGTAGCCCATGACGTCCGCGCGCCCGATCTCGAGATGGTCGAGCAGCGCGAGCGCGTCGCCGGCCATGAGATCCGCGCCGTAGAACGCCGGATCATAGAGCTTTTCGCTCGCGCCGTGACCGCGGTTGTCGATCGCGATGACTCGGCGGCCGTCCTTCTTCAGCGCGTCGAACCAGCCGGGACCGACCCAGTTGACGTCGATCGAGGAGGCGAAGCCGTGGATCAGCAGGATCGGGTCGCCGGCGCCTTCGTCGCGGAACGCGATCTCGATTCCGTCATGGTGGAAACTCGGCATGGGCGCTCCCTCGAAGTCGCGAAGGTCTATAGCGAGGGCGAGGCGGCTGCGGAAGGTTTGGCATGCAAGGCAGGGCTGCGGAGACGAACGGCGTGCTTCGAGACGCGGCCTCCCGGCCGCTCCTCAGCATGAGGACCGATTGAGCTCTGGAAACCGCCAGCCTCCCTCATGCTGAGGAGCCGTCGAAGACGGCGTCTCGAAGCACGCAGTTCGTCTCCGCTTGCCGCCCTCCCCCAGTTTTCGTAAGCCTCGCGGAACGCATCGAAGGAGCCGCCATGGCCGATCACGCGATCCCGCATTTCGCCAACGACGCGGGCGTTTCCGTCATCCACATCGGGGCGCACGAGTTCATGTGCGTGGGCGCGAACCCGCCCTTCGACCACCCGCATGTCTTCCTCGACATGGGCGGCGACCACGAGATCGTCTGCCCCTACTGCTCGACGCTCTACAAGTTCGACGGCAAGCTGCACGCCGACCAGTCCGAGCCGGCCGGCTGCCTGATGCGCCCGCCCGCCGAGGCCTGAGGCCGATGCAAGGCCCCGCGCTGATCGCAGGCGGGGGAATCGCAGGGTTGACGCTCGCGCTTGCGCTCGCGCGCCGGGGCGTGACGTCAAGACTGTTCGAACGCGCGCCCGTCCTTGAAGAGGCCGGCGCCGGCGTTCAGCTTTCGCCCAACGCCGGCCGCGTGCTGGAGGGGCTTGGCCTAGGAGCGGCGCTCGACGCGGTCGCGACGCGGCCCGAGGGTGTCTCGATCTGCGACGCCCTCACAGGAAGCCGGCTGAAGCGCGTGACGCTCGGAGCGAGCGCCGAACGCCGCTGGGGAGCGCCTTACCGAGTCGTCCACCGCGCGGACCTCAGCGGCGCTCGCCGAAGCCGTCGCGGCCGCGGGCATGACCGAGATCTTGCTCGGGACCGAGATCCGCGCCGTCGAGGAGACGGCGAGCGGCGTCGCGATCGAGACCGTGACGGACAAGGGCTCGGAACCGGTCGAAGGCGCATGGCTCGCGGGTTGCGACGGGCTGCGCTCCGTCGTGCGCCGCGCGGTAAAACTGCCGACTGCGGTCGCAGGCGCCGGCCTCAAGGCCTGGCGCGCCGTGCTGCCCGCGAGCGCCGTCCCGAGCGCCTTCGACATGCGCGAGGTGACCGTGTGGCTCGGGCCCAAGGCGCATCTCGTTCTCTATCCGGTGCGCAAGGGTCGCGAGGCCAATGTCGTGATCATCGGCGACGACCGCGTGGCCGGCCCCGCAGACGTCGCCGAGCGCTGGGCGGCGCCCGCCCGCGAGCTGATCGCCGCGACCCCGACCTGGACGCCCTGGACGCTGCACGACCGCTCGCCCGACGCGCGCCTGAAGCGCGGCCGCATCGCGCTGCTCGGCGACGCCGCCCACGCCGCCCTGCCCTCGCTCGCGCAGGGCGCGGCCTTCGCGATCGAGGACGCCGTCGTTCTGGCGCGCCTGGTCGCCGAAGGCGGGCCGGCCCCGTTCGACGCCTATCAGGAGGCGCGCTCATGCGGGTGGCGAAACTCCAGATGAATTCCCGCCGCCAGATCCGCATCGACCATCTGTCGGGCGCTGCTGCGGCGGCGAGGAACGCGGCGCTCAGGCTCGCGCCCGAAGCCGCGCTCATCCGCGGGCTCGACTGGATCTATGGCTGGCGGGACGTCCCCTTGTCCCGGACTTGATCCGGGACCCAGAACCGACGCCAATTGGTGTCAGTTGCGGGACGCTTTCAATAGGTCCTGAACCGTCTCGGTTCTGGGTCCCGGATCAAGTCCGGGACAAGAGAAAGGCGTCATCCCGGCCGCAGCGAAGCAAGGAGTCGGGATCGTGTTCAGAATGGAGCTCTTTCCGGAGAACGATCCCGGATCGGCCCTCGGCCGTCCGGGATGACGCTCCAGCCCGTCAGCCGTGAAGCTTCTTGGCGATCTCGGCCACGTGCTTGCCCTGGAAGCGGGCGCCCGCGAGTTCGTTCTCGCTCGGCTGGCGGGAGCCGTCGCCCTTGGCGAGCGTGCTCGCGCCATAGGGCGAGCCGCCGGTGATCTCGTCCATGTTCATCTGGCCGGCGAAGGCGTAAGGCAGGCCCACCACCACCATGCCGTGATGCATCAGCGTCGGGATGAAGCCGAGGATCGTCGACTCCTGGCCGCCGTGCTGGGTCGCGGTCGAGGTGAAGACCGAGCCGACCTTGCCCACCAGCTTGCCGGCGAACCAAAGGCCGCCGGTCTGGTCGATGAAGGAGCGCATCTGCGAGGCGACCGTGCCGAAGCGGGTCGGCGCGCCGAAGATGATGGCGTCATAGTCGGGAAGTTCGTCCACGGTCGCGACCGGCGCGGCCTGGTCGAGCTTGAAATGGGCGTTGCGCGCGATCTCCTCGGATACGGTCTCCGGCACGCGCTTCACCACGACCTCGGCGCCCGCCTCCCTGACGCCTTCGGCGACGGCGTTCGCCATCGTCTCGATATGTCCGTAGGTCGAGTAGTAGAGCACCAGCACCTTGGCCATCGCATGCCTCCTGAAGCGTGAGGCCGGACGGCCCCGTGTTGCGCTGCGGCGAACCTGTGCGCATGTCCGCCGCGCGGCAAGTCGATGGCCGAGATCGTTCGATTGCGAAAATGCATGACCGTGATCGATCACAGCTGCAGCATCGCACTCGGCTGGCGATGACGCGGACGGTCGAAGGGGCGCCCGACGAGCTTCGAGGCGGCCTCGGGCGTCGCGACTTGACGGCGCGCCGCGGAGGCCGTCGTGGATATCGGGTCTTCGGCCGGGCGTCGCGTCAGGCGAACGGCGTCGCAGGGAGCCAGGGGCATGGAGACCTTCGAGTGGATCATCGCGCTGCTGTTCGGCGCGGCGCTGCTGTCGACCCTCGCGCGGCGGCTCAATGCGCCCTACCCGACGTTCCTGGCGATCGGCGGCGCGGCGCTCGCTTTCGTCCCGAACTCGCCCGAATGGACGCTCGACCCGCATCTGGCGCTCACATTGTTCGTCGCGCCGGTGCTGGTCGACGCCGCCTATGACGCCTCGCTGCGCGACCTCCGGGACAATTGGGCGCCGGTCGCAGGCCTCGTCATCGCCGCAGTCGTGGCGACCACGGCCGCCGTCGCGGTTCTGGTGAAGCTCATCCTTCCCGACATGCCCTGGCCGGTCGCGATCGCGCTCGGGGCCGTGGTCGCGCCGCCCGACGCTGCGGCCGCGAGCGCCATCATCCGGCAGATCGGGCTGCCCCATCGCATCGTGAAGATCCTCGAGGGCGAGAGCCTGCTGAACGACGCCAGCGCGCTGCTGATCTACCGGCTCGCGATTCTCGCGGCGGCCCAGGGCGACCTCACCGTCACCACGTTCGCGCCGATCTTCGCCCTGACCGTCTTCGGCAGCGTCGTGGCCGGATACGCCTTTGCGCGGCTCACGAGCCCTTGGCCGGACCGGCGACGCGCCGACCGCGATCATCATCCAGTTCGCCACGACGTTCGGGATCTGGATCCTGGCCGAGGCGGTCGGCCTGTCGGGCATCCTCACGCTGGTGGTCTACGCCATGACGGTCGCGCGCCTGCCGCGCTCGCCGCTGCCCGCGCGGATGCGCGTGCCCGTCTTCGCGGTCTGGGAGACCGCGGTGTTCGTGCTGAACGCCTTCGCCTTCGTGTTGATCGGCCTGCAGCTGCGGCCGATCTGGGAGCGCCTCGGCGATCTCGCCTACGACTATGCGCTGGTCGCCTTCGCGGTCCTCGTCGTGGTGATCTTCGCGCGCTTCGTCTGGGTGATGGCCTTCAACAAGGCGCTGCGCGTCAGGATCGACCGGCGCGGTTTCAATCCTCCCCGGCCGATGGCGCGCCCGACGCGCGCGGGCGCGGTGGTGATCTCCTGGGCCGGAATGCGCGGCATCGTCACGCTCGCGGCCGCCTTCGCGGTGCCGGAGACGCTCCAGGACGGATCGCCCTTCCCCTATCGCGACCTCATCCTGCTCACCGCCTTCGTGGTGACGCTCGGCACGCTCACGCTGCAGGGGCTGACGCTCAAGCCGTTGATCGTGAAGCTCGGCCTGTCGGACGACGATCCCGTTGGCCGGGAAACCAGGCTCGCGCGCGCGGAAGCCTATCGCGCGGCGCTTGCGGCGATCGAGGGCGACGACAGCCTCGCGGCGAAGCTCCTGCGCAAGGAGTACGGCGCGGCGATCGAGCTCAACGCCGGCTCCGAGCGCACCGAACTCGCCGACGCCCAGAACCATGCGCTCCGCCGCAAGGCGCTGAACGCCGCCCGCGAAAAAACGATCGAGCTCCGCCGCGCCTCAGTCATCGGCGACGACGCCTTCCACCTGATCGAGGAGGAGCTCGACTGGGCGGAGCTCGCCACGGGACGGTGATCAGGCCGGACGCATGTCTCATGCGGCGCCTGCGCATTTGACAGCGGCCTGCCGCGCCCCATGATTTCGCATCCGCAAAAAGTCCTATCCCGCGGATGTTTCCAAAGGAGCGCGCCCGCCGATGTCGAGCCGCATCGTCGCCGTCGAACCGTTCGATCTCGTGGTCTTCGGGGGGACGGGCGACCTCGCTCACCGCAAGCTCTTTCCATCGCTCTATCTGCGCGACCGGGACGGCCAGATCACCGATCCGAGCCGGATCATCGGCGTGTCGCGCTCGAAGCTCGACCGGAAGGCGTTCCGGGCCGAGGTGAAGACCGCGCTCGAGACCTTCGTGTCCGCGGACCTGCTCGAGAAGAAGAAGGTCTCGAAGTTCCTCGACCGGATCGACTTCGTGATGGTGGACGCCACCGGCGACGACGGCTGGGACGACCTCAAGAAGCTCATCGCCGACGGCCTCGACCGCGTGCGCGCCTTCTATCTCGCGACCTCGCCGAACCTCTTCGACGCCATCACCCACGGCCTCGCCAAGCACGAGTTGCTGACGCCCAAAACGCGCGTGGTGCTCGAGAAGCCGCTCGGCCGCGACCTCGCCTCGGCGGTCGAGATCAATTCGGCGGTCGCCGACGTGCTGCCCGAGAGCCAGATCTACCGGATCGACCACTATCTCGGGAAAGAGACCGTCCAGAACCTGATGGCGCTGCGCTTCGCCAACGTCTTGTTCGAGCCGGTGTGGGACTCCGCCCATGTCGACCACGTCCAGATCACGGTCGCGGAGAAAGTCGGCGTCGAGGGCCGCGGCGGCTATTACGACACGTCGGGCGCGCTGCGCGACATGATCCAGAACCACATGCTGCAGCTCCTCTGCCTCGTGGCCATGGAGCCGCCTTCGGCCATGGAGGCCGACGCGCTGCGCGACGAAAAGCTGAAGGTTCTTCGCGCGCTCAAGCCCATCGACGAGACCAACGTCCGTCAGTTCACGGTGCGCGGCCAGTACCGGGCGGGCGCGATCGACGGCAAGTCGGTGCCCGGCTACATCGACGAGCTTCCCGACCAGTCGTCGAGCCCGACCGAGACCTTCGTGGCGCTGAAGGCCGAGGTCGCGACATGGCGCTGGGCGGGCGTGCCGTTCTATCTGCGCACCGGCAAGCGCCTGCCCTCCCGCGTCTCCGAGATCGTCATCCAGTTCCGCGACGTGCCGCTGTCGATCTTCGGGGCGGCCGGCGGCTTCCTCGCGCCGAACCGCCTCGTCATCCGCCTTCAGCCGGACGAGGGCGTGAAGCTCTACCTGATGATCAAGGATCCGGGCCCCGGCGGAATGCGGTTCCGCGAGGTGCCGCTGAACCTCTCCTTCGCCGACACATTCAAGGGCCCGAACCCGGACGCCTATGAGCGCCTGCTGATGGACGTCATCCGCGGCAGCCAGGCGCTGTTCATGCGCCGCGACGAGGTCGAGGCGGCGTGGACCTGGGCCGACCCGATCCTCGAGGCGTGGTCGAGGCTCGGCCGCGTGCCCGACCCCTACACCGCCGGCACCTGGGGTCCCTCCACCGCGGTGGCGCTGATAGAGCGCGACGGCCGGACCTGGCATGAGGACGTCTCTTGAGCGCGCTCGCCGTCAATCTCCGAACGTTCCCCGACCGCGAGACGCTCGCGCAGGCGCTCGCCGACGAGGTCGCGGAGGCGCTTCGCGGCGCGATCGCCGACGGCGGCGGCGCGACGCTCGCGGTCTCGGGCGGCTCGACCCCGAAACTCTTCTTCCATGCGCTCTCGAAGGCCGAGCTCGACTGGGAGTCGGTGACGGTCACGCTCGTCGACGAGCGCTGGGTTCCGGATACGGAGGAGCGATCGAACGCGCGGCTCGTTCAGGAGCACCTGCTGCTCAACGAGGCGGCCCGCGCCGTTTTCGCGCCGCTCTACAACGGCGCTTCGGCGCCGGAAGGCGCGCTGCCGGAGGTCCAGGAGGCGATCTCGGGGCTCTCCGGCCCGCTCACCGTCGCGATCCTCGGCATGGGCGACGACGGCCACACCGCCTCGTTCTTCCCCAGCGGCGACCGGCTCGAAGATGCGATCGACCCCACGGGCAAGGCGCTTGTGATGTCGATGCGGGCGACCGCCGCCATCGAACCGCGCATCACTCTGACGCTTCCCGTGCTGCTCGCCGCCAAAAAGCTCGTGCTGCATGTCGAGGGCGAGAAGAAAAAGGACGTGCTCGACGAGGCGCTGTCGTCCGACGACGCGGCTAAGATGCCGATCCGGGCCGTGATCGCGAACGCCCGCGAGCCGCTCGAGACTGTGTGGGCGCCATGACGAAGGCTGCGGGCTGATGTCGCGCGAAGGCGGCTGCCTCTGCGGAGGCGTGACCTACCGGATCTCCGGCGACCTCAAGGCCCCGCTCGCCTGCCACTGCTCGCAATGCGCCCGCACGAGCGGCAATTACGCGGCGATGGCTGCCTGCCGGACCGACGAGCTGACGATCGCGGACGACGGGACGCTCTCCTGGTTCCAGTCCTCGCCGGAGGTCCGGCGCGGTTTCCGCGCGCGCTGCGGCGGCAACCTGTTCTGGCGGCAGGACCCAGGCGATGAGACCTATGTCACGGTCGGCACGCTGACGCCGCCGACTGGCCTGCGTCTTGCTGAGCACATATTCGTCGCGTCACGTTCCGACTTCTACGACATCGCCGACGGCCTTCCGCAAAAGCCGCAGTGGTGACCGACGACTGGCCGTCCTGACGGCCAGCTTTCCAGGAAAGGGCTTCATCATGAGCCTCGACGCCCGCATCGCAAACGTGACGAACGCGATCGTCGAGCGGTCGCGGAGCGGCCGCGCGCGCTATCTCGACGGCATCGCCAAGGCGGCCGCCGACGGCCCTTATCGCGCCGCGCTCTCCTGCGGCAACCTCGCCCACGGCTTCGCGGGCTGCGGCGGCCACGACAAGGCGCTGCTCAAGGGCCAGGCGGTCCCGAACATCGGCATCATCACCGCCTATAACGACATGCTCTCGGCTCATCAGCCCTATGAGGGTTATCCGGAGATCATCCGGCAGGCGGCGCGCGAGGCGGGCGCGGTGGCGCAGGTCGCGGGCGGCGTGCCGGCGATGTGCGACGGCGTCACGCAAGGCCGGCTCGGCATGGAGCTCAGCCTGTTCTCGCGCGACGTGATCGCGATGGCGGCGGCGATCGGGCTCAGCCACGACATGTTCGACGCCGCGCTTTACCTCGGCATCTGCGACAAGATCGTGCCCGGCCTCGTGATCGGCGCGCTAGCCTTCGGCCATCTGCCGGCGGTGTTCGTGCCGGCCGGCCCGATGCCGTCGGGCATCTCCAACGACGAGAAAGCGCGGGTGCGCGGCCTCTACGCCGAAGGCAAGGTCGGGCGCGCCGAGCTGCTGGAGTCCGAAAGCGCGAGCTACCATTCGCCCGGCACCTGCACGTTCTACGGCACCGCGAACTCCAACCAGATGCTGATGGAGATCATGGGCCTGCACCTGCCCGGCTCCAGCTTCGTGCCGCCCAACACGCCCCTGCGCGAGGCGCTCACGCGCGCGGCCGTCAGCCAGGCGCTCGCGATCACACGCTCGAGCAACGGCTACGCGCCGATCGGCCATGTGCTCGACGAGAAGGCCTTCGTGAACGGGATCGTGGGCCTCAACGCCACGGGCGGATCGACCAACCACGCCATCCATCTCGTCGCGATGGCTAAGGCGGCTGGAATCACCATCACCTGGGACGACTTCGATCAGCTCTCGGCCGCCACCCCCCTGCTCTGCCGCATCTATCCGAACGGCTCGGCGGACGTGAACCACTTCCACGCCGCCGGCGGGATGGCGTTCCTGATCCGCGAACTGCGCGGCCGCGGGCTGCTGCACGACGACGTGCTGACTGTGATGGGCTCCGGTCTCTCGGAGTACGAGAAGGAGCCGACGCTGGTCGGCGACGAGATCGTCTGGAGGCCGATCGAGGAGGCGTCCGGCGACGAAAGCGTGCTGCGGCCGATCGCGAGGCCCTTCCAGGAAGACGGCGGCCTCAGGCTGCTGGACGGCAATTTGGGCCGCGCGGTCATCAAGGTGTCGGCGGTCGACCGCGAGCGCTGGGTGATCGAGGCGCCGGCGCGGGTGTTCTCCAACCAGGACGACCTCGAGGCCGCCTTCCGCGCCGGAGAGCTGAACCGCGACGTGGTGGTGGTGGTGCGTTTCCAGGGCCCGAAAGCGAACGGCATGCCGGAGCTTCACCGGCTGACCCCCTCGCTCGCGGTGGTGCAGAAGCGCGGCCACAAGGTCGCGCTCGTCACCGACGGGCGCATGTCGGGCGCCTCCGGAAAGGTGCCGGCCGCGATCCATGTGACGCCCGAGGCCTGCGACGGCGGCCCGATCGGCCGCATACAGGACGGCGACGTCGTGCGCGTCGACGCCGAGGCCGGGACGCTTCAGGTGATGGTCGCGCCCGAGGAGCTCGCCTCGCGCGAACAGGCCGTGGAGGAGACCGAGCCGCAGTTCGGCATGGGCCGGAACCTCTTCGCAGGCTTCCGCGCGCTGGTCGGCTCCGCCGAGCACGGCGCGAGCGCGATCTGATCGTTCAACCGACCGAAGAGAGCGACGCGATCGCGTCGTTCCCCGGCTTGTCCGTAGACCCCGCCCCGGCTCACAGACCGCCGCGCCGCGGAGATCTGGATGCCCCGGACAAGCCGGGGCATGACGAAGCGCACTAAGATCCTATTTTGCCCGACGCCTGCTTTTCCGGAGACGTGAGCGATGCCCTCTCGCCGCGACGAGATCTTTGAGAGCCTCAGCGCGCATTGGCGCGAGATCGCCGATACGCCGGCCCGAAAGCTGTTCGCCGACGATCCGGAGCGGTTTCAGACGTTCTCGGTGACGCTCGACGACCTGCTGTTCGACTACTCGAAGACCCGCGTCACCAAGGAGACCGTCGCGCTGCTCTCGGAGCTCGCCCGCGCCTGCGGGGTGGAGGCGAGGCGCGACGCCATGTTCGCGGGCGAGAAGATCAACTCGACCGAAGAGCGCGCCGTCCTCCACACGGCGCTCCGCGCGCCTGCGGGCGCAAAGATCCTCGTCGACGGCAAGGACGTCATGCCGGAGGTTCTGGCCGAACGGGAGAAGGCGGCGGAGTTCGCGGAGGCCGTCCGCTCGGGCGAATTGAAAGGCGCGACCGGCGAACGCTTCACCGACGTCGTCAACATCGGCATCGGCGGCTCGGACCTTGGGCCGGCCATGGCCGCGATCGCGCTGAGCCCCTACGCGCAAAAGGGCCTCAAGGGGCACTTCGTCTCGAACGTCGACGGCGCGCACATCCACGACGTGCTCGCCGGCCTCGACCCGGCCCGCACGCTCGTTCTGGTGGCCTCAAAGACCTTCACGACGATGGAGACCATGGCGAACGCCCGCGCGGCCCGGAGCTGGCTGGTCGACGCGCTCGGCGAGGACGCCGTCGCGGCCCATTTCGCCGCCATCTCGACCAACGCCGAAGCCGTCGCCGCCTTCGGCATGGACAACCGCCGCATGTTCCAGTTCTGGGACTGGGTCGGCGGGCGCTATTCGCTCTGGTCGGTGATCGGGCTCTCGGTCGAGATCCTGATCGGCGCGGAAAACTTCCAGGCCTTCCTCGACGGCGCGCATGAGATCGACGCGCATTTTCGCGAGGCGCCGATCGACAGGAACATTCCCGTGCTGATGGGCCTCATCGGCGTGTGGCACCGCAACGTCTGCGGCTACGCCACCCACGCCGTGCCCTTACGACCAGCGCCTCGCGCGCTTCCCGGCCTATCTCCAGCAGCTCGACATGGAGTCGAACGGCAAGTCGGTGACGCTCGCCGGCGAGCCCGTGACGCTCGCGACCGGCCCGATGGTCTGGGGCGAGCCCGGCACTAACGGTCAGCACGCCTTCTACCAGCTGATGCATCAGGGCACGAACGTGATTCCGGCCGACATCCTCATGGCCGCGACGCCGCATGAGACGGTCGGCGACCAGCACGCGATGCTGCTCGCCAACGCCCTCGCCCAGGGCGAAGCCTTCATGCGCGGGCGCACCACGGCTGAGGCGGCCGAGATCCTGACCAAGGCCGGCAAATCCGCCGACGACGCCGCGACGCTCGCGCCCCACAAGACCTTTCCGGGCTCGCGCCCGACCTGCGCCATCGCCTATCGCATCCTCGATCCGAGGACGCTGGGGCGTCTCATCGCGCTCTACGAGCACAAGGTGTTCGTGCAAGGGACGATCTGGGCGATCAACTCATTCGACCAGTGGGGCGTCGAGCTCGGCAAGGAGCTCGCCAACCGCCTGATCCCGGTGGTGAAGGGCGAGGCCGGCGCGGACGGCCTCGACGGCTCGACCAAGGGGCTTGTGGAGCATCTGGCGAAGCTCCGGGCCGCCGAGTGAGTTCCGACCGCGCGGTCGAGCTCGCTTCGGGCCGCCTCGCCTTCCGGGCTGTCGAGGGCACGGGCATGCCCGTCCTCCTGCTCCACGGCAACTCGTCGTCCTCCGGAGCCTACGGGCGGCTCATCCCGCTGCTCGCCCAAGCGGGCCTCCCGGTCATCGCGCCGGACTTTCCGGGACATGGCGCGTCCGACGACGCGACCGAACCTGAGCGGACCTACAGCTTTCCGGGCTACGCCGCGGCGATCTGCGGGCTGCTCGACGCGATCGGGATCGAACGAGCGATCGCGATCGGCTGGTCTCTCGGGGGCCATGTCGCCATGGAGCTGCTCGCGACTGAGCCCCGCATCGCCGCGGCGCTCGTCACCGGCGCGCCGCCGATCCGACCATCGCTTGAGGCGCTCCAGAGCGCGTTCGCGGCCACGCCCGTCATGGGTCTGGCGGGCAAGGAGCAGTTTTCCGAGGCCGACGCCCGCGCCTATGCGGCCGCGATGCTCGACGGCGAAGAGCACCTTACGCCTCAGTCGGTCGAGACGGCGATTCGGACAGACGGCCGCGCCCGGCGGCTGATGATCGAAAACGGCGTCGCCGGACAGGGCGCGGACGAGACCGCCCTGCTCCGCTCCGGCCCGACGCGGCTCGCCATCGTCCAGGGCGACGCCGACGTGTTCCTGTCGATGGACTATCTCAAAGCCTTACCGGCCGACCACCTGTGGCGCGGCGCCATCCAGTGGCTAGGAGGGCTCGGGCACGCCCCGCACTGGAGTGCGCCCGAGCGTTTCGCGGCCCTCGCGCTCGCCTTCATCGACGAGATGCGGGCGGATTGAGCTTCAGCGCAAAGCGCCATCCTCGGCTTGAAGGGCGCGCGAACCCCAAGCCGTCGTCCCGGGCTTGTCCTGGGACCCAAGAACACAGACGCCGAAACATTCGCCTCGGCGGCGTTCATGGATCCCGGCGCTACGGCCGGGATGACGGCCGCCTAACCCGCGGCCCCCTCTGAGAGCGTGACCGTCAAGCCACCAGCCCGACCTCCTCGCCGGCCGTCAGCACGTCCGCGACCGCGGCCGCGATCCGGCCGAGGCCGTCGGCGAGCGTCGCCGGATCGATGGTGAGCGCCGGAAAGAGCTTCAGCACCTCGTCGTTCGGGCCCGCGGTCTCGATCATGACGCCGAGTTCGAAGGCCCGCCGCGCGACGGCGTCCGCCATGCCGGGCTCGGCGAAGGCGACGCCCGACATCATGCCGAGCCCGCGCGCCGAGAGGCCCCGTCCGGGCCAGCGCGCGAGCAGGCGCCGGGTCCAGTCCGCGATCTCCTCCGCGCGGCGCGCCGCGGCGTCCTCCACCAGCCCCTCCTCCCAGAGCGCGAGCGCCTCGGTCGCGGCCACAAAGGCGAGCGCGTTGCCGCGAAAGGTGCCGTTGTGCTCGCCCGGAGCCCAGAGATCGATGCCGGGACGGACAAGCGCGATCGCCATCGGCAGGCCGATTCCGCTGAGATTTGGCGAGACACACGATGTCCGGCTCGATCCCCGCCCGCTCGAAGCTGAAGAAGCGACCCGTGCGACCGCAACCCGCCTGCACGTCGTCGACGATCAGCAGCGCGCCGAGCCGCTTCGCGACCTCCGCCAGGGCGCGCAGCCAGCGCGTCGAGGCGACGTTGAGCCCGCCCTCGCCCTGAACCGTCTCGACGATGAAGGCCGCAGGCGGCTCGAGGCCGCCGGAGGGGTCCGCGACCTGTCGCTCGTAGCGCAGCAGATCTTCGGCGCTCGCGCCCTGATAGCCTTCGAACGGCAGCCGATGGACGCCATGCAGCAGCGCCCGGCTCGCCGCCCGCACGCCCCGTCCGCCGCTCATCGCAAGCGCGCCGAGCGTCACGCCGTGGAACGCGTTCGAGAACGCGACCACGGTCGTACGCCCGGTGACCTTGCGCGCGAGCTTCAGCGCCGCCTCGACCGCGTTGGTCCCCGTGGGCCCGGTGAACTGGATGCGGTGGTCGAGCCCGCGCGGCGCCAGCACGACGCGCTCGAAGGCGCGCATGAAATCGCGTGCGGGCGCGTACGAGGTCGAGCGCGGGCGAGCAGGCCGTCGCCCTCGAGATGATCCGCCACCGCCCGCTTCAGCCGCGGATGATTGTGCCCGTAGTTGAGCGCGCCGCAGGCCGAAAGGAAATCGATGATCCTGCGGCCGTCCTCGGCGACGATTTCGCTGCCGCGCGCGCTGGCGAAGCTCGCGGGAAAGCGAGGCCCGTAATAACGGACGCTCGACTCCAGTTCTTGGTCCGCCCTCACGCCGCGGACCTCTCGGCCATGTCTTCGTCGCCGAACAGATTCAGCACCCGGCCCGTCACGCCGAGCTTTTCGAGATGGGCCGTCGGCCGGATGAAGCGCGTCGGAACGAGGAACGCCCTCGACCTCGCCCTCGACCTCCGCCGCCGCGCCAAGCCAGCGGATGCCTTCCTGCGGGATGTAGTGCTCGACGAGATGGGCTCGCGCGACGCCGACCATCGCCGAAATCCCGTTGAGTTCGAAGAACTCCGCGACTCCGCAGAGCAGCTCCGGGAGAATGACGCGGCGCTCGCGCGGGATCGCGGCCTTGTCGACGCAGACGCGGGTGATCTCCCAGATCTTCGGCGAGACCGGCGGCGCGCCCTCCGCCACCATCTCGGGCCAGAACGTCTGCATCATGTAGGGGCGCGTCGTCGGCAGCAGCCGGATGAGCCCGCGGGCCTCGCCGCCGCCGTCGCGCCAGACGAGATAGACGGCGGCCGGCGTGTCGAACCGGTCGTACTCCATGCCGTCGAAAGTGGCGTGCGGCAGCGCCCTGCGCTCCACGAACACCCTGTGTCGCAAACGGGCCTGCGCGGCGAGCCCATCCTTCGCCAGATGCGCGGCGCGCCAGGAAAACGCTTCGATCATTCCATCACCTCATGGTTGTGAGGAGATGGTTAATGCAACTTTAAGATTTGCGCACAACTGGGAGCACGCCTAGGTGGCGGGCGCCCCGCGCCCGTTGGGAAACGATCCCGAAATCGCGGCGAAGCTTGACTTTCTCGGGGTTCGCCCGCACATCTTACGCATCGCTTGCGAGCGACCACCCGCGCTGCGGCCGCGTGACGCCTGACCTTCAGGACCTGCCGAGCGCCTACGAACCATCATCGACAGCCCAGATCACGCGGGGCGCGTCTTAACGCACCCGCTGTAGCCGCGCGCCCGCATGGACGCTTGCGCGGCCCTATGGCTGTATCCGGAAGACCTGAAACTTGACCAATTTCACCGATCTCGGCCTCTCGGCGCCCGTCCTCAAGGCGCTCTCCGAGCATGGCTACGAGACCCCCACTCCCATCCAGGCACAGGCGATCCCCGCCGTGCTCGCCGGCCGCGACCTGATGGGCATCGCCCAGACCGGCACCGGCAAGACGGCGGCCTTCGCGCTGCCGATCATCGAGCGCATGCTCAAGAACCCGCGCCAGCCCGTGCGCCGCGGCTGCCGCGCGCTGGTGCTGTCGCCGACCCGCGAGCTCGCGAGCCAGATCGCGGAGAGCTTCAAGGCGTACTCGGCGCATCTCAACTTCACGATCGCGGTCGTGTTCGGCGGCGTCGCCGCCGGCCCGCAGGTCCGCAAGCTCGCCAACGGCGTCGACATCCTCGTCGCGACCCGGGGCGCCTGCTCGACCATGTCGACGGCAAGATGCTGCGCCTCGACCAGGTCGAGCATTTCGTGCTCGACGAGGCCGACCAGATGCTCGACCTCGGCTTCATCCATTCGATCCGCCGTGTCGTGCCGATGCTGCCGCATCGCCGCCAGACCCTGTTCTTCTCGGCCACCATGCCGAAGACGATCAAGGACCTCGCCGACACCATGCTGACCGACCCGGCCATGGTGGCGGTGACGCCTGTGGCCAAGACCGCCGACCGCGTCGAGCAGTCGGTCGTGTTCGTCGAGCAGGCCGGCAAGCGCGTCGTGCTGGCCGAGATCCTCAAGGGCCCGGACATGGACCGCGCGCTCGTCTTCACCCGCACCAAGCACGGCGCCGACAAGGTCGTGCGCCAGCTCGAGCAGGACGGCGTCAACGCCGCCGCGATCCACGGCAACAAGAGCCAGCCGCAGCGCGAGCGCGCGCTCGGCTCGTTCCGCACCGGCCACATCAAGGTGCTGGTCGCGACCGACATCGCGGCGCGCGGCATCGACGTCGACGGCGTCAGCCACGTCGTGAACCACGACGTGCCGAACGTGCCGGAATCCTATGTCCACCGCATCGGCCGCACGGCCCGCGCGGGCGCGGCCGGCATCGCGGTGTCGCTGGTGGCGAACGATGAGCGCGCCTATCTCCGCGACATCGAGCGCCTCATCAAGCAGTCGATCCCGGCGACCGACCGCCGCTCCGAGGCCGGCAAGGCCGAGCCGGAGGGCGCAGGCGCGGCCTCGACCAAGAGCCAGCAGAACCGCGGCGGCAATCGCGGCGGCGGGCGCCCTCAGGGCCACGGCGGCGGCGAGCAGCGCCAGGGCGGCCGTCCGCAGCGCCACGGCGGCGGCGAACGCCGTCACGGCGGCCAGCCCCAGGGCGAGCAGGCCCAGGGCGAACGCCGGTCCCACGGCCATGGCGGCCGCCCGCAGCCGCAGGGCGGCGAGCGCCCCGCCGCGCGCGGCGACGGCGAGCTGAAGACCGCCTCCTTCATGCAGAAGCCCCGCCGCGGCGGCCGGCCGGGCGGAAACCGCCCGCGCCCGCAGGGGCAGCGTCGCGAAGGCGGCGAGCGCAGCTGAACCTGAGATCCGGATCAGGCGCGGCGGGGAGTTTCCCACGCCGCGCCGTCCGTCTCAGTCGATCAGCACCTTCACGCGGTCGCGGATCTGCACGCCTTGCAGATATGCGAAGGCCTGCGTGAACAGCATCTTCTGGTAGACGACGATCTGCCCGAAGCAGAGCGCCTTGTCCTTGAGGCCGCATTTCTCGGCGACGTCGCCGATCTCGTCGGTGACCGGATCGACGAGCGCGTTGAAGACGCGATTTCCGGCTTTGCGTTTCCTGAACGCCGCCGCGTCATACACGTAGCCGACCAGCTGACCGTTGTTCGCGTAGCCGAAGCTCATGGCCTCGTCGATCACCAGCACTTTGCCGGCGAGCCGGTCCTTCATGAGCATGTAGCGGCTCGCCGACATTCGAAACCGCGCGTCCACGAGGCGACCGCCGTCCGCCAAGTAAGGCTTCTGCGCTTCGATCGCGAGAACCGGCGCGTCCGCCGCCCCGAGCGCGCGGGCCGCAGGCGCCAGCACGCCGTTGAACGTCGTCATGACCCCCGACAGCAGCTCCTGGCCCGCGATCCTGGCCTGACAGTCGGTCTTGTCCTTCGGCCATGACGCCGACGGCTGCGCCGCCATGCGCGCCCGCCAGAAAGGAGTGACGGCGCCGTCGAAGAGATGGCCGCAGAACGCAGAAAGAGACAAGGCGCTCTCCGTCGCCTTGTCCGCGGCTTTCCCGAGTTCGGTCAATTGGCCTCTCGCCGCCGCGCCATTATGGAGCGCAGGTCGACGCCGCGCTACAGCCGACGCGGGTGATCAATCGCTGAAATCAAGGGCTTAGCGCCCGCCGCGGCGCGCCATGAAGGCGAGACGCTCGAACAGCTGGACGTCCTGCTCGTTCTTGAGCAACGCCCCGTGCATCGGTGGGATCGCCTTGCGGGAATCGCGCTCGCGCAGCGTCTCGGGCGAGATGTCCTCGACCAGCAGCAGCTTCAGCCAGTCGAGCAGTTCGCTGGTCGAGGGCTTCTTGCGGACGCCCGGAACCTCGCGAACCTCGTAGAACAGTTGCAGCGCCTCCTCGAGCAGGCGCTTCTTCAGTCCCGGGAAATGCGCCTCGACGATGCGCGCCATCGTGTCCGGGTCGGGGAAGCGGATGAAGTGGAAGAAGCACCGGCGCAGAAAGGCGTCCGGCAGCTCCTTCTCGTTGTTCGAGGTGATGATGACGACCGGACGCTCCCGCGCGCGGATCGTCTCGCCGGTCTCGTGCACGAAGAACTCCATCCGGTCGAGCTCGCGCAGGAGATCGTTGGGAAACTCGATGTCGGCCTTGTCGATCTCGTCGATCAGCAGCACCGGGCGCTGCGGCGCTTCGAACGCGGTCCAGAGCGGGCCCTTGCGGATATAATTTGAGATGTCCGACACGCGCGGATCGCCGAGCTGGCCGTCCCGGAGCCGCGCCACGGCGTCGTATTCGTAAAGCCCGTGAACCGCTTTGGTGGTCGACTTCACGTGCCATTCGAGCAGCGGCGCGCCCATGGAGGCCGCGACCTCGGCCGCAAGCGCCGTCTTGCCGGTTCCCGGCTCTCCCTTGACCAGCAAAGGCTTTTCGAGCGTCGACGCGGCGTCGACCGCGATCTTGAGGTCGTCGGTCGCGATGTAGCCGCTCGTTCCCTGAAACCGCATCCTGTCCCTTTCGGCTCGCCGTCCGATCTCGTCTATCGCGCGGGCGGCCCGATCGCCAAGCGGCGCGCCGCTTGCTCGCCGCGCGTCTTCCGATAGCCTGCCCGATCCGTCGAGCCTCCGAGCGTTCCATGTCCGATCAGCCCGCCCCCGTCACCGCCGCCATCGTCGTGATCGGGGATGAAATCCTCTCGGGCCGCACGCGGGACACCAACTCCAACCACATCGCTCTGGCGCTCGGCGCGATCGGCGTCGACCTCATGGAGGTGCGCGTGGTCTCGGACGACCAGCCCGCGATCGTCGAGGCGGTGAACGCGCTCCGGGCGCGCAACACCTACGTGTTCACCACCGGCGGAATCGGCCCGACGCATGACGACAAGACCGCCGACGCGATCGGAGCGGCGTTCGGCGTCGCCGTCGACCACGACCCGCGCGCCGTCGCGATGCTGCGCGAGCGATTCCCGAACCCGGCCGATCTCAACGAAGGCCGCCTGCGAATGGCCCGCATTCCCTTCGGCGCCGACCTCATCGCCAACAGCGTCTCGAAGGCGCCGGGCTTCCGGCTCGAGAACGTCTTCGTCATGGCGGGCGTGCCCTCGATCATGCGGGCGATGCTCGACGTGGTGATCCCTGAGCTCAAGACCGGCGTCCCCGTCGCGAGCGCGACGTTGCGCGCCGACGCCAAGGAAGGCGACATCGCGATGGCGCTGGGCGAGGTCCAGAAGGCCCATCCCTCTGTCTCGATCGGCAGCTATCCGTTCACCGACGGAGACCGCTTCAACACCAATCTCGTGTTGCGATCGCGAGACGAGCGGGCGCTGGCGAACGCCAAGGCCGCGGTCGAAGCCATGCTGTCAGATATGCGCTCCGGCGCCGCCGCCGGCTGAGCCGCGGAACGACTCCTTACAATTTTACGAATCTACGGTTGTGGAGACATGCGATGCACGCATGGCTCATCTTAGACTTTAGCACATTGTGCGCTGCGGCATCGGGATTACCTTCAGTCACACGAGGCGACCGCCTCACAACTGATTGGAGACTGAAAGTGGCACGCAATCTGTCCCTCGCCATCGGCCGGCCCGCTTCGCCGTCCCTTGGCGTCCGCGAGATGGTCGGCGGGGTCCTCGAGACCATCGCCCTGATCGCCGCCGCGGGCCGGGTCGGCGCGGCCGTCGAGGCGCGCCAGTCGCCCTCGCAGGACGACCTCAAGACGACCGGTCTGGAGAGTCTCAACGCTCTCCGCGGCCCCTTCCGGTTCTGACGACCGGCCCGGCGGCTCCGCTTTCGAGCCGCCGCTCCGGCTGAGGCCGGGCGCGCTCGGCTGACCTCGCCGGACAATTTATCCGCCGCGCCGCCCCCGCGCGGCATACTGGAAAAGGCGCGTCCCAAGGGCGCGCCTTTTCTTTTTGTGCGCCGCACAATGGAAAGGCCCCGGCGCGCGAGTCGTGGTCAGGCGCCGCCGGAAAAATCGACCGCGCCCGGCACCGGACGCTTGGTCGCATTTATATGTCTATCGATTTTGTAGAATTTAGCGCCCATCGGAACCGCTGGTCGGGTCCGTCGCCTGTCTTCGTTCAATCACCGGCGCGAGGCACTCCATGATTGCGACCGGGCGCGCCGTTCTGCGCGCCGCTTTGCTCGGCATTGTCGCCTGTGCGACGACGCCGTCTATCGCCGCCGAAACGCGGCTGTTCGTGATCGCGGGACAGTCGAACGCCGTAGCGGCCGGCGGCGTCCTCGACATGGCTCCCGACCTCGACGCCGGCGCGACCCTACCCAATGTCAAAATCTGGAAGAACGACGCCGCCGAACCGTCGTTCGTCATCATGAGACTTGGGCAGAACACCGTCCAATATCCGGCGCTGCAGCACCAGCACGTCAATTTCGGACCGGAATGGGGAATGGCCGAGCGCTACGTCGAGACCTTCGAGGGCGACGGCGCCAGGTTCTTCAAATTCGCCCGCGGCAAGACCAGCCTCCTGAACCCGGATCATTGGTCTCCCGACGGCCCGTCGACCAATCTCTACGGCCAGATGCGCGCCCATCTCCGGACCATCGCGGCCGAAGGCCATGTCGCGAGTTGTTTCGTGTGGGTACAGGGCGAAGCCGACCGCGCGAAGGACGGGGATCTCTACGAAGCCGCCTTCCGCCGCCTGATCGCGGGCGTCGAGACTGCGCTCGGACAAACCGAGATGACGATCGTTTGGCCGCGCCTGTCGCAGAGGCGCGACAATACGGAGACCGCGCGCGTCGCGACCGAGAACTTCCGCGCGATGCAGACCCGCATCGCTGGCGATCCGGCGCTCCGCGTGCGTCTCGTCGACGTCGACGATCTTGCGAAGCGCGACAACGTGCATTTCGACGCGACGAGCGTGCGCACGCTCGGGCGTCGCGTGATGAAGCGCTGTCTGGAATGAGCGTGCCAGTGCGCGGGCCTGCGCCGTCTTGCGGCGCGCCGCGTTTTCGGCGATGCCCGGTGCTGCGCGGACGTGGCGAAACCGGTAGACGCACGAGACTTAAAATCTTTGTCGGCATCTAGAAAATCAACGTTTTCGCCGTCTCACCGACTTCGGTTTCGGGCTGGTTTTGGGAAAAGTCTCACGCTCGCCGCCGCGCTCCTCGCCTCCCCCGCTTTCGCCGCCGACCTCTATGTCGTCGACGGCGACACGATCTATCTCGGCCGCGAGAAAATCCGCGTGACGTCCGAGACCGGGCCGATCGACGCGCCCGAGATTCACGCAGACGGCTTCGCTCCGGCCAAATGCGCGCGCGAGATCGAGCGCGCCAAGGCGGCGCGCCGGCGGGTCGTGGAGTTGATGGCGTCGGGAGATTGGTCGATCGACCGGCTCGGCGGCCGCGACAGCCACAACCGCTCGCTCGCGGTCGTCTATGTCGAGGGCGAGGATCTCGCGGCGATCCTCGTGCGCGAGGGCCACGCGCGGCCATGGCCGCGGCCGTTCAAGAAGAACAAGCCGGATTGGTGCGCGCCTTAGCCGGCCGGGTCTGCCCGTCTTGACCGATCCCGATGCCTCAGCCACGATTCGTTGGCGGCGGGGCGACGAGAAGGGAAGAAAATGCCAATAACCGTAGAATGCCAACGCTTAAGCGTGAGCCGCCATACCCTCGCCGGCTTCGCGTTCGAGGAGGCGGCTCTGCCCGGGACCTTCGAGCTTCCGGATTATATCTCAACTGAGCGCGGAGATCGGTGGATCTGGCGCGGAGACGCTTTTTACGTCGACTTCGTCGGTCCATCGATCGCCGGCCATCAGCGTGTCAGATTCTCCGAAAAAGTGCCGTCCGGGTTCGGTCCGCTGGACTACTAGCGCTCTGGGGAGCGGAAAGCACGGGAGGCAATGATGTGCCGACCTGAAGTTCTTGTTATACGATGTTATCGCACTGAATATGGTGACTGCGACGTCCTGGATGTCGTCGCTACTCCCGAATCTCTCCATCTAGCGAAAGAAAATGCGAAAGCGCGGTTGCTTTCTTTTGCTCAAGACAGGAGCAGGGTTAACAGAAAAAATAAACCGCATACGGCAGATTTGGTTGGCGAAGACGAGCGTATTGTTGCAAGATTTCAAGCACGCTTCTCCTCATCTGAACAAATTGCGGTTGTGGAGGTGACCGATGCCGATCGGACCTAAAGGCGAGAAGCGCCCCACCAACGTGATCGGCAACGCCATCAAGATCATTCGGATCGCCACTGGCGAGGAAGACGAGACGGTTCTCTATCCCCGACGCGACCGGCTGTGGGAACGACGCTAACGACCGACAGCCCGGTCTCCAGCGATTAGATTTTGACGCGGTGAGCGCTATCGGCCCGTCCCGGCCATCGACGGCGTGACCGACAGTTGGCGCTCCAGGAGGCCGCTTCCAACGAGCCTCTATAAGCTGCCGGGAGGCCGCGTCGATCACCTTCTAGAATCCCCCGCTACCCCGTAAACGACGGCCCATGGAAACGCCCCAGCCTACCCCGCCCGCTGAAACGGCCGTTCACGTCGATCATCGCTGCGAGCATCCAGGCTGCACCGCATGGGGCTCGTTCGGACGGCCGGGCCAGACCGGACAGACCGTCTGGAAATGTCGGGCGCACGATCCCGTCTATGGGGTCCTGGAAGTCGCCGCGTCCCAAATCAGGACGACAAGTTACTGACCAATCGATCATTTTAAGCAAATTTTGTTGACAAACCGGCGCCCGGATACCGGCCGTCATCACGGATGGAACGCTCCTCGACCCGCAATAAAGCGGGCAGGAGAAAGTTATGGAAGAAGAAGCCCGAAGGTGGTCGCTTGCTGTCGTGGATGGCGAGATCGTGCTCGAAATCTACGATCCCGGCCTGGTTCAGGTGAAGATCCTGCTGAAGCCCGACGAGGCGAGCGCAATGGGCGCGTCGCTCGTCTACATGAGCCAGCCTGACTAGTCTGCGCGCCCGGCCGCGACCCGGTCGGGCGATGCATCCGGCAGGCATCCCGGGCTATGCCGCTTGTTCGACGCCGTCCTTCTTCACACCTCGAGCCACGATCACCAGCGCATCATTTGCCAGCGGCCGCTGAAGCGCCCTCGCCTCCTCCCAGGGCGCTCGCATCCAGAGGTCGATCTCCTCCTCAGTGGTCAGGATGACCGGCATCGCCTTCGGGTGGATCGGCGCGACAACCGCGTTCGGTTCGGTCGTCAGGAACCCATAGAGCTCCATTTCAGCTTCCCAGCCGTTCTTGATCTTCCTGACGCTAGACCAGGTCGTCCAAAGCCCGGCGAAGACGCAGAGGGGCCGCTCCTCCGACAGGGCGAACCAGACGTCGCCGCCGGCGTCGCGGTTGAACTCGCTGAAGCTCGTCATGGCACGACGCAGCGGTGCTCGACGCCGAGCGCATCCAGTGCTTCGACGCGACGTTGCGGATGTTCGTGGTCCCGCTGTCCGGCTCCATTTTCAGCAGCTCGTCGAAGTCGACATCCTTGCCCTTGGCCCGGAGCTTGTCGGCGCGCTTCGACGCGGCGTCGAACAACGCCTTCTGGCTCGACGGCATGCCCCAGCGCGCGAGCGCGAGCTCGCGACCATCGGCGCCGTTCCGAACGATCGGAGCGGCGTAGTCCGGAAAGATGCCCGGCATCGGCGGCAGGTTGCCGGTTCGGTCGACCATCGCGCGGGTGAGCTCGCGGATTGCGGCCTGACCCTTGGTGAGCGAGTAGAGGTTGCACATGCGCCCTACTCTGCCCTGCCGCCGATTGGCTGTCTCGCTACTTCCACCGGCGCGTCCGGCCCTTCGGAAGCCCCTCTCGGAGCTTCGCATATTCGGCGTTAACGGCTGCTGCGTCGTGCGGCGCTCGCGTGAGCTCTGGGTAGGCCTTGATCAAGCTAGAGCCCTGCCGAAGAATAATCTGCTCGCCTTCGTCCAGCTCGACCTCTCGGATGGCGACCTCGAAGGCCCCTCGAGCAATCTCCGTATGAACCGCAGCAGCGAGCCGGCGCCTGATGCTGCCGTTCGCGCCGAAATGGTCGACGGTCGCCTTGAGCCCCGCATTGCGATCCATCGACGGTGCGGCCGCGACCTGTACCGCGAGCCCTCCCCCCGCCGGCGGGTCGAACATCACGGTGACCTTCAGCGAGCCGCAGGCCGGACACATCATGCGTTCGCCGAGGCGCGCCAGCGGGAAGTTGCGGCCGCGCGTCCAAACCAGAGACGGCAGGTCGAGTTCCTTCGCCTCCTGGCATTCGCGGATCGACTTCAGGCCTGCACGGTTGCCGAACGCGCAGCGCACGCGGACGCGCCAGCCAGATCGCAGAGCGTCGCCGAGGGTCTCGATCGTCACCGCACCGGCCGGGCCGGCTGCCGCCCTCGCTCAAAGCCGAGCGAGACGCGCGACCTTAAGGCGACGAGGGCCACTTCACGCTCGCCGATCTCGACGAGCAGTGCCCGCACCGCCTGGCGCTCGCCGCCGGCCCTGAGAATCGCCTCGTCGACGGCCGCCTCGTCGGCCGCTAGTCTCTCATCTTCGAAGGGGTTCTCGGCCGCTTCACCCATGTTCGCCGCTCCGTTTGAGCCCCATCGATTCCATGAGAACGAAAATGGAACAAGCGGGAAATCGGGGCGCCTCGCCGCCGCCTTACGAGCCGAAGGACTGGCTGCTGCGCGGAGCCGAGAAGATCGACGCAGCGCTCTCCCGCCCAGCCTGGCGCGCAGTTCTTGGCGCAGCTGTGATCGCGCTCTGCGCGCTCTACTGGCTCGCTCCGGTCGCGCTGCTGGCCTCATGGCTGAGGTAAGCGCCATGGAACCGGGCGAGCTCGTTGCCCCTCGAACATCTGGAGCCCGGCGATGAGACCGTTCGGCATTACGCCGGAAAGGTGCGCGAGATGCTCACCGGCGCGCGGCCGGTGCCGTTTCTCGTGTCGGCCCGGTCGACCCTCATGGTCGCATTGATCGAGCGGCACGAGATGACGCTTTAGGCAAAAATTCTGTTAGAGCCGGCGTGAGATAGCGATTTTCTGCAACTCTTACGCTATTCAGCGTGCGGTATTCCTGTCGGGGCAATCGCATGCGCATTCGCAGTCTCATGAGCGTTCGGAATTTGATGTCAGCGCTCGCTGTCGCCGTGCTTGGCGCAGCCGCCATCCCCCAACCAGTAGCGGCGAAGAAGAGCGTTGCCCTCACCGCCTTTATTGCGCAATCGCCGAAGAGCGGTTGGGGCGTCTACGTCAGCGACGGCACGTCGGCCGGCACCAGTGAGCTGATCGCTGGCTCTAAGGAAATGCTGAGGCTTAGCGCCTATCCGGTCGGTGACAAATCTCTTTTGCTTGTGACAAACGACGCTCTCCGCGTCAGCGATCAAACAGGCCTTTACGTTCTGACGCGATCCGGAAAACTTCAGAAGCTGAATCATCCTCTTATTGAAAATCTTACAGAAGCAAGGGCTTTCGCGCCGGTACGCGGACGTCTTTACGTCGTGAACAACGGAAAGCTTATTTCGACCGACGGGACGCAAAAGGGCACGCGAGAAATTTCGGCTGCGCCATTTTACAGTGTTACGAGTGTCTTCGAGTTCAACGGCCGCACGTCTTTCATCAGCAGCCTGATGAACACGACGGAAGCCTTTCAAATCATCGACGAGGCCACGGCGTCGTCGAGCGTTTTGTTCTTAATGCCGCGACAGGGCGGCAGGGGCTCCTACTCCGAACCGCCGACGCTTTTTGGCGACAAGCTCATTCTTACCCGGCGCACAGACGCGTCAGGTTACGAGCCTTGGGTGTCGGACGGCACCGCTGAAGGGACAGATCCTCAAAGATATTGGCTTTCGTGAAGAAGGCGGCAACCCCGGTGGCTACGTGGTGTTTGGCGATAAGGTCGGCTTTCGGGCCACAAGAGGCCAGGTTGCTCAGCTTTGGATCTCCGACGGCGCATCAAACGGAACTCGACAGCTGATTGATGCCTCTGGCGCGCTCGTCAATGTTCAAGGGGCATTGGCCGCCTATGGCGGTCGCCTCTATTCCGCCGAGACTTTGTCCACTATTCCGACATCTGGTCGACGGACGGCACCCCGAGCGGGACCCAGGCCTTGGTCGCCCCGTCTACCCGGTTGACCTATCACTACATTCCCGGCAACCCAGATCTTGCGATCGTCGGCGACCGCCTGATTTTTCAGAGCGAAACCGCCCCTTATGACGAGCGCGGCAAGAAATACGTCAAGGTCACGCTGAACGCCACCAATCTGAAGAATGGTAAGACAACGACGGCCTCGTTCGATCTTAAGGACGGTTGTTTTGATAATTACCAGGGCGCTCCGACCTATATCGGTATCTACGCATCCGAGATGCTCCCAATCGGCGACGGCCTCATTCTTCGGATGAGCGACCGTTGGGGCCAGTACAAGACGGCCGAGCCCTGCGAGGTCTCAGGCTCCATCATTCCGAACTATGAGCCTTGGTTCTTCACGCCCAAGGACCAGACGCTAACGCAGCTTTTAGACATTGCCCCAGGCGCCACCAGGGGATCATTTCCGAACAGCTTTCAGCGCATTCGCTGAGACCCACCAAAGACCGTGACAAGCACAACCCGGCGGCGTGCGCTTCGCCGCCGGCGCGCGAGCCTGAAACGCAAAGCGCCCCGACCGGCCGAGGCCGAGGCGGAGCGCTTTGCGGTCGTCTTCTATTCTGAAATTTCCTTCGCCGCCTTCTTCATCAGGCGGGTGACGAGCTTACAGGCCAGCTTCCGTCCGTCTTTCGAAAGCGTTTGTATTGCGCTCGGGTGGCGGCGATGATGTCTGCGTCGGCTTCGCTTGGCTTGTCGAAGTTGAGGCCGACAGAGAGCGCTACCACCCGAATGACGTCCGTATAGATCTTATCGGGATCGCATTGATCCGCGATCGCGAGCGCCCGCACGGCGCTGTCATGAGGGATGTCGATGTTGGTGGTGGTCGCTTGCGCGTGGATAAGGCCGGCCGCGACGACGAGCTTTGCTACGATCATGAGATGCCCCTACGGTTGCAGAGGTAAATTCATCTCACTCGCACTGGTGACGTCGAGTTCGTGAAACTACGGACAGGAGCGCGCAGCCCCTGCGATTGAACGCAGCGCGATATCGCCGGCAGCGCCTCGGCGGCAACCATCAGCTTGAAAGTCAGTGGTAAGCGTTTGATACTTGGGCCGTCCGTTCAACGGTCGGCCCACTTCATTTCATCTTGGAGGCATTTTCAGCAAGGACGTGCATCGCACACTTCGGCCCGGTCGCTTGGGGATGCGCTCAAGGTCGAACGCGCTTGTGCTTAACGGTCATGATCTAGGTTTGCGATCCCGTACGCGCCTACACCGGATTATGCTTCGTACAACCGATTAATTCTCGTTAGGCGGGCGGCGGAGCATCTAGTGGTTTCCAAAGCGATAGTTATAAACGGCGCTAAAACGTCCGAATTACAGATGCAAGAATATCCGGGTACGATGTGGGAATACACGCACGAGACGCCGGCGTATCAATCAGTAATGCAACATTTGATAACGTTTATAAGCCGTTCGATATTCGAACTTCTGATGAGGTGAATATTGAAGGCACGCGAATAAATCAGGATCCGAACGCCCTAGTGGAAGGGGCGGCTTCAAGTCGCACTCAAGTTTGGTTGGACTGGCCGCAAGGGACCCCGAGTCCAGGCCCAATGTCCGATGCGGATCAATTTTCCCCTCTCGTAATTACGACGTTTCAAGTCCCCGGTTCTGGAACCGAGATAACGAGGAAACCTGCCAAAACCCGCGGTGTAGGTATCCGCACGCAAAAGTGGCTGACGGCCTCTATGATACTTCACTCGAAATTGTCAGAGAGCTATCTAGGGAAACGACAACAAGAGCCAATCTGCGTGAGATTAATGCGGAAAGCTTGGCCTTTTTAAGGGGCGAAACAACTCCGCAGAGTTACATAGAAAATGTATCTAAGACAAACTCCAAAATTGGCAGCTTGCTTCGTAATGGCTTCAAGATAGCGCTGACTTCGCTTACCGCCTTAGCCTCAGTCGCCCGCAATCGGGTCGTATAAACTTGATCTCGAAATGGCGGAAATTCAGCGACGGCAAGACCAATTTACGATGCAGCAAGCCCAACAAAATCCCAACCAAAAATCAGAAAACTATTAGAAGATATTCTCAAAGGCTTGAGCAAAGCCGCTTTGAGAGTGAATTTGTCAAAAAGTCCAAAGTACATAGAGATAAAAACGCAGACGGTAATCCACAAGAAGTTGGTGGCGACAAAAAAGCGACTGTTAAAAACAAGGCTGAACGCAAGCCTAAGGCGAGAGACATTCGACGCAAAGAAGCGAAGAAGCGCCGCCAAGCTCTTAACCCGGTTCCACGGTAAAACAGCCACCGACCTATCGAACTCGCTATTTTTGAGCAGGGCCCGCTCGTTGTAGAGCACGAGCACGCTTTCGCCGATAGGCTGCGTTGCGACCCCGGCTGGTTCACAGCACTCTAAGAGCCCCTTGCTCCAATCGGTTCCAAACCAGATTGGCGGCGCCCTTGAACTCCCGGCTGCTCCGCATGGGGCTCGTTCGGACGCCCGGGCCAGGCGACCGGACAGACGGTCTGGAAATGCCGGGCGCATGATCCGGTCTATGGCGGGCTGGTCGCGGGGTAGCTGGCGAGCCTGCCTCGAGGCGCTATCCTCGCGCCATGCCGACGCGCTTTGTCTGGACCCGCACCTGGCCGAACGACAAGAACCGGGTCGAGGACGGCCACGTCCCGGCGCGCCTTCTCGACACCGAATGCGACGTCCTTCGCGTATTCCAGATTATCGGCGGCCCGCAGAACGGGCTCTGGTACTGGGTGAGCGCGCGGCTTAAGCCAGCCGGCGATGACGGCAAGCGCTGGCCGTCGAACCACGATGGGTTCTGCGCGACCAAGGAAGAGGCCCAGGCCGCCGCTGAGCATGCCTATTTGGATTGGCCGGGAAGCGAGGGGTAAGGTCCGGGGGGTCTTTCGGGATGCCCGGCGCCCTTCCCCGAAGCGTCGGGCTACTCGCAGTTGGAACTCTTCCGCTGCTCGTGCGTCTAGCTAATGCGGTGGCGCGGCCCAGTGAACACCGCTTAGTGGAGAACCCGGCGCGAAGCCCCAAAGCGCCGGGTTTTCTTTTGCCTGGCTGCACCGAATTAGAAGAGCTGCCATCGCATCATGCGTTTGTCGCCATGCCACAAGCTCACGGTGAAGCGTAACGAGCCTGCCTCGCGCGTCAGTCGTATCGAAGCCTCGGTAATCAAGCCTGTAAATCGTCTCCATTAGCGATGACATTGCGTCGAGCGTTATCGCGATCTTCTCGACCAGAAACTCAAGATGATCGACTGAACCGGACGCCATGAAAACGCTCCCGAATGCCGCTTCAGTTGCACGTAGTGCGAGTTACCTGACAGGCAATTGACGGCCTTAGGTTCGTGGTAAATGTTTTGTTCAGTTACATTGCGCGCAAAAGGTCTAGAACATTTCGGAATGTTCACGGACGTGCGATCCGATTGTGGATCTGCTTTTTGCGACCTATGTGCTTCGAAAAAGGGACAAGGCGGCTCATCGCAAATGCTCAGCGACCCGGATTTGAACCGCGCTTCGGGGTGAGGGGCTCGCTCTTAGGATGAACGGAGCCCGGGAAGCCGGGAAGCCTCTCCAAGTCTGATTTGGGGCGAAAGGGCCGCTCGGACCCCGATCCCTCGCCTCCAGCCAGTTGATGATGCGCTGGGACTGCTCGCGCAGCACCTTGATGTCGCCCGACATGTCGGCCTGTGCCGACTTCGCGTCGTCGAACCGCTTGTTGTAGATGTCGAATGCTCGGTCCATCCTGGCGTTGATGGCCGACTGGCCCTCCTCGAGCCGCGCAATGCGGTACTCGCTGCCGCCGCCCTTCGACTTCAGCTCGCCGATGTCGTCTTTCATGATCTGGAGCTGCCCGGCGATCCCCTCGCGATATTTGACCCGATCTTCCTTGTACTGAAAGTTCTGCGCCTCGAGCGCCGCCACGCGGTTCTTCAGGTCGTTACGCTCGCTCTCGCTCGCCCGCTTCGCCTCGTCGAAATCGCTGCGGAGCTTTTCGACCTTGGCGACCTTCGCCGTAACGTCCCAGACCCAAAAGCCGCCGGCAGACACAAGGCTCAGCAGCACGAGCGCCGTCGCCGGGGTGATGTTCCAGTCCTTGAACAGCGAGTAGCGCTGGCCGTTGCCATTGCCGTTTGCGGGCGTCTTGTCCGTCGACATGCGAAGCTTTGCAAGCTTCGCCGCGATGTCGTCGGTGAGCTTGTCGACGCCCTCGGGCGTGGTCAGGCGATCGGGCATGCGCGTGCGCCCTCAGTGGACCGCGGCCTTGGCCGCCCTGTCAGCCGTCACGACAGCAGCCTTCGCCTCTGGCGCTCGCGCGACCAGCTTTTCGACCAGCGTCGCGTCGGACTGACCGAGCTTGACGATCTCACGCGCGCCGTTCTCCTTCACGTAGTCGAGCGCCTGCTTGACCACGTCGCCGGGGGCCGGGTTCACCGGCAGCGGGACGCCGCTCGCCAGCTTGCGCGCGAAGGCGGCTTTCAGCCCGTTGTCCATCCCGCGATAGAGCGCGGCGAAGAGCTCGCGGCGCTGGATCGCCTTGAAGGCCGCGGCGCCCCACGCGCCCGCCGCCGTGACGGTGACGCCGGCCGCGCCGAGGATGGCGGCCGACAGGATCGGGATGAGCTGCGGGCGGGCGTCGGCCCAGACGTCGCCGACAAGGCGCGTGGCTTCGTTCGAAAGCGCAGCGCAGCCGGCGAGTGAGATGGCGGCGAGGCAGCACAGGGCCGTCCGCGTGAGCAGGTTCATGATCATCACCATGATGGATTGGATGTCCGGCGACCGGCCGAGCGCGGTTCGTTTGTCAGACGAATGGAGATCAGCCGCGGAACGCAGCTCATTGAGAGCGGTTAAGCCCAGAACCGAAGGAGATTGCGATGCAGAACGACAATGACCGCCCGTCAACCGAAACGGCTGCAACGCCAAAGCCGCCTGCAGGCGAGAACATGAAGGATCTCGTTACGCCGGGTGACGACTCCAAGAAGGAAGCCGACGCCGATGCTATCCCAAGCGGCGCCGACACGATCGAAGGCGACGTGGCGCGCCCAGAAGATGCTGAGGAGGCTCAGTCGCCGACCTAAAATAGGTCGTCGACGGCAAATCATGCCGCAAAGACGAATGTGCTCACAGCGTCGGAACGTTAGAGCGCAATTAGCGCTGTGATCGTGCAACAGCGAGGGTGCACGCATGGCGTTCGGTAGCGGAAATAAGCATTGCGCGCGGGATGGACGATGATCGCGGCGCTGTTGATCGGCGTTGCGATCGTCTACGTCGGCTTCAAGCTCAGCGGCCTTTAACTTCAACCGTTACGCCTCATTCGTGCTGGTCGGGCCGCCGCCCTTGACGACGACGGTCTGCGGGACTGGCAGCGCTACGGTCGACGGCCAGCGGATGGCGAGCAGCCGCTTTTTCTCGATCCACGTCTCAGTGACCGCGTTCGACTGATTGCCGCCAAGCACGCGATAGCGTGTCTTGTCCTCGCCGACGTAGAAGCCGACATGGCCAGCGTTCGGGCCGCGCTCGAACACCAGCACCGCGCCAGGCGACGGTTTGCTCAGCCCCCGACCGAACACCGCCCAGCCGCGAGCCCAGAGCGGGTTCGTCGGCAGCTTTTCGTCGGGCAGCACGGCGGCGAACTGGCCGAACACGAAGGCGCCGCACCACGGAATGTCGTCGTTCACGAACCAGTCGGCGGCCGCCTTGCCCCATTCGAGGATCTTCGGGTTCGAGGCCGCGCCGACGATCTCGCGCAAACCCATCCAGCGCCGCGCCTCGACCAGCCAGACGGGATCGACCTGACCCTGTTCGAGGATCGGCGGCACGGCCTTGCCGGGGCCGCCCTGAACCGCCGCTGCGTTGAGCGCGGCGGTCGTCGCCTGACCGACGATGCCGTCGACATGAAGACCATGGGCCGTCTGGAAGCGCTTGACCGCCGCCATGGTCTGGCGGCCCCAGATCCCGTCGAGCGCGCCGGGATCGAAGCCGAGCGCCTTCAACCGCTGCTGGATAGCCAGCACGTTCATAGGGGTTCTCCGAGCATGAAAAAGCCCGCAGCGTGAGCGGGCGGGAACGATCATTGGGGTTGGGCATTTATCGGCGGTCGGCGACTTGCACCTCGTCGCCGAACTCCAAGTCCATGACTGCCGGCGCGCGAATGCGCCGGCCCTTTTTGAGATCAGGATGTCAGCATCGAGACGAAACGGTCGCGCGGCGCGCGCAATGCGCGGCAGCGTGAATGCGACCTTCGCCGATCACGAATGGAAGGTGATCGACTTGTGGATCGCTACGTGTGCTCCGGGATTATCTCGGCCTGATGCGATCCGGAATCTCGCGTTGAGAGCAGCCCGCGAGGTAGAGCGGCCGCGAATGGCGGCTGTTCCAGTCGTCGATCGGCACGCAGAGAAGCCTCATCTCCCGAAGGCGAACGCCGACTGATCAGCCGATCGCTACGAGCGCACCAGTGTAAAATGTCTAGTGCGATATGCGGACTGGACGGGTGACTGCAGACATCGGTCGAATACTGCGTTTCGCGTGAGTCGGCAGTCATGATCCAAAGCACAGTCTATGTGGTGCTCATCTGGCGCATGGACGCAGGCGGCCGACTGAAGGCCCGGCGCCCCTGCGGATTCGCCACGGCGCAGCAAGCCGTCGCACGGGCGCGATCGGCTGTTCGACGCGGAAATGTGGCCGTAGCGTCAAAGCGCACGATCGATACTGAAACTGATGAGATCGTGGAGCACTTAGAGATCTTTCGAGGAGGACGTCTCCTCGAAAACTTCGTGGCGATCTGACGCTCGCCCGGCAGCTCAGCCGATCGCTGCGAGCGCGGCCTTCAGCGCGTCCTTCACGGCCGGGCGCGGGTCTCCGAACTGGTCGGGGTCGCCGATGTAGATCGTGATGGTGTTGCCCTCGTCCGTCGGCGCCTTAGTCGGGTCGCCGCCGTTGTCGTTGACGAGCGTCATGGTGAGCCGGCCGCTCTGGCGCGTGGTGGAGTTGTGCTGAAACTTCACGGGGTCGTCTCCTTCGTTGCGGCCACGGCCGCGGGGTCAGATCATCGGGGCGGCTTCTGCCGCCTCGAGCTCGGCGAGCGTCATGGCGCTCATGGCGGCGGCCTTCGCCTCGAGGCGGCGGCGCTCGATCATCGGGCTCACCTGCAGCCAGGCGTCGCGCATCCAGACGATGACGGTCGCCACCTGGTGCTTGGTCTCGGCGGTGACGCCGACCTCGGCGACGACGTGTGGAATGAGGTCTTCGGCGATCGTGTCGTCAGCCAAGAAGGCTTCGGCCTCGCGCAGCTTCTGCTCGTAGACGAGCATCTGACCGGCGCCCGGTGTGATGAAGGCGAGGCGCGCGACCTCAGCGGCCGCATCGATCCGCGCGCAGGCCTCCGCCCGGCGGGCGTCGGTGAGTTTGCGAGCCGAGAACGCGGTCACGACGCCACGACCTCGAAGGCGAGGGGCCGCCACGGGAACGGCGGGCGAAGCTCGATCGCGTAGGCGCCGGGCTCCTCGGACGTGAACGCGAAGGCGTCGTCGTCGATCACGCCGAACTCTTGCCCGTCGATCACGACGAGCGAGCCTGTCGGCGCGAAGCAGATCGCCTCGTCGACGCCGTCGGCCGCGACCGCGAGGGTCGCCGGCGGCTCGATCTCGGGTCGGGGCGCGAGCGTGAGCTCGTCCATGTAATGCGTCGCCGCCGAGAACGGCTGGTCGGAGGCGTAGCGCCGCAGGCCTTCGGCGCTCACCTGCGCCTCGAGCTGCTCGGCCGAGCATTCGCCCCAGGACAGGAACTCGCCCTTGGCGTCGTGGAAGCCGAAATAGATCGTCATTTCTTCACGTTCCCGACCACGATGTTGCTCTCGACGACGGTGAAGGAGGGCGTCGTGTCTCGCCGAAGCGAGATCGTGTAGGTGAGCGTCGCCGCCGGGCCGGGGTTGTGAAGGAACGAGAAGCCCCAAGCGGCGGCCTTGTCGAAGACGGGCAGCGTCCACGACTTCACAACCGCCGTCGCCACGCCGGGCGCCGAAGCCCGGATCTCGACCGAGCACTGGCCGGTGACGGTCCCGCTCGCGAGCGCCGAGAGGCTGATCATGCCCGAGACCTGAACGCGCGCCGTGCCGCCCGGATAGACGACGCCGGCGGCCGAACGGTCGACCCATGTCGTCTGCGCGAGCGCGTTCGCGCCGGTCGTCGCCTGGGCGTAGTCGCTGATCGCGTTGTCTTCGATCATGCGGGTAAGCACGCCGCGGTTGATGATTGTCTCGTCGCCCGGCCGCTTGAAGATCGCGTCGAAGACGTAGACGAGGCCGCTGTCGGTCCCGCCGTTCGCCGCCGCATCGCGCCGGAACTGGACGACGGCGGACACCGCGCCGGCCGGGGCCGTGACTGTGTCGGATCCGCCCGCATCGGCCGACGGCAGGACGCTGACGCCCTCGGTCGCAGCGCTCCAGATCCCGATCGTGTTGGCGCCGACGCCCGCGCCGTTGACGTCGTACCAGTAGACCATCATCCGAGCGGTGCCGGTGCCGGCCGCGTTGTCATAGCGGGCCGACCAGCTCCACTTGTATTTCTTACCGGCCTTCACGGGGAACGGCGTCGCATTGACGTAGCCGAGCAGCGTGTCGCCCGCGGGCGCAGCGACCGCGCCGCCGAAGGCCAGAGCCCGGCCGCCGTCCGCCTGCAGCGGGAGAGATGCGGCGACCGGCACGTTCGAGCCGCCCGCCGCCCACATCGCGCCAGAGGGCGCGACCGATCGGAAATAGTTGTCGGGGATGAGGTTGGCGAAGTCCTCGAGGATGATCTGCTTGCCGACGCGGAGCGTGTTCAGCTCGACCTTGTCGCCTGAAAGGCTTTCGACGAAGGCGCTCTTGATCCACGCGGCGCCGTTGAAGAGCGCTAGGCCGCTGACGATCAGGTCGTTGATGTTCGCCTTGGCGGCCGTGATTGTGTTGTCGGCGATCGAGACGCCGGTCAGCTGCTCGCGGACCTCAATCGCGTCGAAGAAGAGCTCGACCGCGCCCATGTTGGTCCAGCGATAGAACGAGAGGCTCGCCCATTGCGCGCCCGTCGGGGCCGTCCATGTCGTCGAGACATCAGTCCAGACGTCGCCGGCGAGCGCCTTCGATCCGTTCCACCCGTCGAGATCGTCCGACCCGCTCCGGGCGTCGACGCCCGTGACGCCGCTGCCGATCAACAGGCTCTCGTTGGTCGGACGGCTGTTGAGGTAGGACATGCGCACGAAGACGCCGTTCGCCACGCCGGACGAGGCCTGGAGGGCTGCACGAACCGAATAGACCTTGCCCGCCTGGACCGGGAAGGCGCGACAGCCGTAGGCCGTTGCTCCGGCCGAGCCAGTAATGCGAAACGAGGCCGACCCGCCGCGCCCAGCCGGGCCCGTGGTCGTCAGAACCCGGTTGTTGCCTTCAACGCGCCCCCATCCGTTCGTGGACCCGCTGTCGGCGCTTGGGTTCGCCACAAGGTTCGCGCCGAACTGCGCGCCGACGGCAAAGCGGTCGGCGGTCAGCGTCCCGACCGCGATCTGCGCGGCGACCAGCTGCCCGAGGATCAGCGTCGCGTCGTTCGTCGCCGTCCAGCCCGTACCGGCAGCATTCTGCTGATAGATCCTGTTTTCCGCGATCGCCCAGATGAATTTCGGCGTCCGCGCGCCGATCGCCGGCAGCGCCGCGGCGTTCGCCACGATGCCGGGGAACGTGAAGCCGCTCGCGGCTGACGTGTCGTCGATGACGCCCGTCAAATCGCTGTTCTGGACGCCCGTGGCGGTCGACTGACCGAGGTAGGTCCACGCCGAGACCCCGTCCGAGGTGTCCCGCCGGCGGGCCCAGAAGTGGCGGGCTTGGCCGTTGGCGAGCGCCGTGAGGTCGACGCGGGTGGTCGTGACGCCGAAGACGGTCGGCGTGCTCGCAGCCGTAGGCGCCGGCGTCTGCGTCGCCTGGTCTAAGAGCTCGAAGCTGTCGAAGTCGTCGTCGGTCGACTTCGCGAGCGTGACCTTGGCGCCCTTGAACGCGGCCTCGACCGAACCGCTTGGGGCCGCCGGCACGCCGCCCTTGCCGACGACCGTGTGGGTCGCGGTCGCCGACTTCGAGGACTCTGTCTGGACCTTGTTGCGGGCCCAGACGCGCGCCTGAACCTGATCGCCCGGCGAGGCTCTGAACTTGACCTTGAGGTCGGCGCTCTTGGTGCGCTGCGACGTCCATTCGCCCGACGCGCCGATCCGCCACTCGACCTCGTAGTCGGCCGCGCCTGCGCTCGCCGCGAAGGCGATCGTCACCTGTGAGCGCAGGCCACCCTTGGCCTTCTGCGCGAAGACCGAGGTGATGGTCGGCGCGGCAGGCGTCGCGAGCGCCGTGTCGTCGAGGTCGACATCCTTGATCTTCGTGCCGGCGGTCGCGGCCCCGAGCGAAACCCAGGCCGAGATGTATCCCGAGGTGTCGACCGAGCGGATCCAAAAGCTCCGGACGTCGCCCGTTTCGAAGCCGGTGAGATCGACGCGTGGCTTTCGGATGAAGGTCTCGGTCGCCACGGTCGCCAGCGTCGGCGCCGGGCTCGACGCCGCCTGGTAGAACAGCTCGAAATAGTCGAAGTCGTCGGCCGCCGGCTTGTCGCCCTTGAGCCTGAACCCTTTCAGTGTCCCGACTGCGTTCCAGCCACTCGGCGTGTCGGTGTTGCTCGACTTCGCGGCGGCCGTGTGCGTGGTCGTCGCCGACGGCGGGCTCTCGTTTCCGAGCCGGTTGCGCGAGATCAGCTGCGCCTGGACGACGTCGCCGGGCTGGCATCGGAAGAAGAAGGTTCGGTCCGCGCTCTTCGTGCGGGTCGAGCGCCAGGAGCCCGCATTGACCCGGTAGGAGAGCTCGTAGTCCGAGAACTTGTCGTTCGCCTTGTCGGTCCACGAGATCTGCACCAGCGTCCGGAGAGCGCCGCGCCCCTTCTGCTGGAAGCCCGACGTGATAACCGGCGCGTTCGGCTGGAGCGGCTTCTCGACGTCGTCGACGTCGTTGTCTTTGATCTTGGTCGCGACGGTCGCGGAGCCGAGCGACACCCACGTTGAGGCGAAGCCGCTCGTGTCGACGGTGCGGACCCAAAACGACCGTACGTCGCCGGTGTCGAACCCACTGAGGTCGAGCCGCGGTTTCCGGATCTCGGTCTCGGTCGCAACCGTGGCGGCGGTCGGCGCCGGCGTCGAGGCCGCCTGGTAGTAGACCTCGAAGAAGTCGTGGTCCTCGACCGTGACGCGGTCGCCCTTGAGGCGAAAGCCCTTCAGGACGCCGACGGCCGCCCAGCCGGTCGGGAGCGTCGTGTTCGCGCTCTTCGCCGCCGCGGTGTGGCTCGTGATCGTCGACTTGACGCTCTCGTTGCCGAGACGACTGCGCGCCATGATGCGCGCCTGGACCGCGTCCGCCGGCGCGCAGCGGAAGCGGAGCGTCCGCTCGTCGCTCTTGGTGCGCTTCGACTCCCAGGCGCCGCCGTTGATGCGCCAGAAGACCTCGTAATCCGAGAACTTGTCGCCCGGCTTGTCGACCCAGGAGACGGTGACGAGCGAGCGGAGCGCCCGCCGGCCCTTCTGCTGGAACGTCGAGGAGATCGTCGGCGGGTCGGGCTGCAGCGGAGCCGTGACGTCGTCTATGTCGTCGTCGGCGACCTTCTTGTCAGCTCGCGCCGAGCCAAAATAGAACCAGTTGGTCGGGTTGCCCGAGGTGTCGACGGCTCGAACCCAGAAGAACCGCAGATCGTTCGTGTTGAAGCCCGTCAGATCGACGCGAGGCTTGCGGATTTCCGTGACGGTCGCGGGCGTCGCGCCGACCGGCGCCGGGGTTGCGGCGTCCTGATAGAAGACCTCGAAGAAGTCGTGGTCGTCCGCGGTCGGCTTGTTGCCCGTGATCCGGAAACCGCGAAACGTGCCGACGACATCCCAGCCGCTCGGCGCGGAGGCGTTGGACGACTTCGACGCGGCGACATGGGTCGCGGTCGCAGAAGGCGCAGAGGCGTTGCAGAGCCGGTTGCGCGAGAGGATATAGGCTTCGACCGTGTCGCCCGGCTTGCAGCGGAAGCGCACGCGGCGGTCGCTGCTCGCCGTGCGCTTCGACTCCCATTGCCCCGCGTTCAGCCGCCAGAACACCTCGTAATCGACGAAGCGATCGTTCGGCTTGTCGATCCACGACACCGACACGAGCGTGCGAAGCGCGCCGCGGGCCTTCTGGTCGAAGCTCGAGGTGATGGTCGGCGCGTTCGGGGTGAGCGGCCGGGTGTCGTCGTCGAGATCGTCGTCGGAAAGACGGGCCTTCGGCGTCGTGACCGCGATCCAGTCGGACCACAGCGCTTCGCGCCGCCCCGTGCTCGGGTCGAACTTCGCGCGGACCTCGTAGGCCTGCTCTGAGACGAGCACCTGCGGGTGGATCTTGACGTCGCCGTCGAGGTCCTTGGTGTAGCCGTCGGCGATCCTGTCGTTCTGGCCCGGTATCCGCAGCTCCCAGAGGAGCCCGTCCATGTCCTCGACGAGGTTGCCGGCCGCGTAGGTGAGCCGGATCGCCGGCCGCTTCTTGCCGCCCTGCGTCACCGTCGCGGGCGATGCGACGAGGTTGGTGACGACCTTCTTGGGCGGGAGCTTGGGGACGAGCGGCCCGTCGACGAGCTTCGGATACTCGTTCCGCGCGGGCGGGTCGTAGTCCGAGAAGTTGCACTCGGTCACGTCGACCATGACGTTGCCGTTCGGCAAGCGCCGGCGACGGTCGACCGAGAAACGCTTGGCCGCATAGCCGTTGCGGTCCGACGACCACGAGATGACGTCGGCAGGTTCGAGCACCTGCGCGCGAGGCCCGAGCGTGAACGAATGCTGGCGCGTGTTGCGGTGGACCTTCAGCGCCTCGCGCTTCAGCCGGAACACCTGGCCCCTGTAGGGGACCATCGGCAGCTGCACGTCCTTCAGCAGCCGCCGCCCGCCGTCCTCCGCCTCATAGGCGGGCGTGGTCAGCGGGTTGCTGTCCTTCATGGCCCAGCCTTCCCGACGGTTCGGGAAGCGCGCCACGATGCCGTTGACGGTGTCGGCCAGCCCGAAGAACGGCGTGAAGGACTGCTCGGACGTGACGAGGATGTCCTCGTCGGTGATCGAGAACACCGGGTCGCCGGGCTTGCCGACGTGGAGCTTGTAGAGACCGCCCATCTCGGCCATCCGGCCGGTGCACGCGCTCATCAGATCCTTGATGGTGTCGGCGACCGGGTTCTCGAGCAGAACCTCGGCGCCCGAGCGATAGCGCGGCTCCGTCTCGGCTCCGGTGTCGGCCGCGTCGTCCTTGTCGTTCGAGTTGGAGACCGGCACGAGCTCGGCGCATTTCTGGATCTGGGCGATCCAGTGCTCAGCCGGCAACCGGCGCGCCGTCATCTTCTGCATGCCGTAGAAGTGCGACCCGTTCCACTTCAGGCCGCGCATGATGTTGTAGATCTGGACGGCGCTCAGCGTGTCGCCGGTGACGCCGCCCCAGGTCGACTGATTGTCGAAGCGCTGCGAGCCCGACCCGCCGACCGAGCCGTCATTCGCCGGGTTGTAGAGTTTGAGGCCCTGACACTCGAAGCCGAGCTGCGGAAAGCTCGAGAAGACGCTCGACTTCCAGCGGCTGATGACGACGACGTAGGCGCAGCCCTTGCCGATGTGCTTGTTGGTCCACCGCCGCGGGCCGGGCGCGCCGAACCAGTTGACCATCTTCGGGTCGGCGGTCGTCTGGGTGCCGTCGTAAAAGCGGACCCACATGCACTGCGTCGCGACCGTGCCGTCGTCGCGGATGTTGCCCATGTCCTTGACCGGCGCGCCGAAGGGCCAGCTGGTGTCGTTCCACTGGATGTCGTGCCAGTCCTCGGAAACGTAGATCCGGTCGAGCGAGCGGATCGGCAGGTCGCTGAGCTGAATGACCTGCGCGAGATAGAGATTGTCCTGATCGCCGTCGGTGCCGAAGGTCCCGGCATAGACCAGAGAGCCGGACGTGAACGACGTTCCGAGCAGGAAGGACCGCCCGACGCTGTCGCCGTCGGTCTGGATCTTTCCCTGGATGCCGGTTTGCGGCTTTTCGGGATCGGGCGCGAGCGCCTGGCGCAGCAGCTGCGAGCCGAGGCTCAAGCCCACCGCCAGCGCGACCTGCCCGATGGCGGTGGCGAAGGAGCCGGCCGTCAGCGCCGCGCCGAGAACGCTGAAAACCGCCATCAGCCGAACATCCGGACGTAGTGGGTTTCAGCGGGCCTGAAGCCGAGGCGCTCGAACAGGCGTCCGATCCGCGGGGTCTTCACCTGCGCAGCGAACACCGCCATGCGGACCTGACGGCGGCCGCACTCGGCCTCGAAGGCGCGCAGGATCTCGCGGAACGCCGACGTCTTGCGGATCTCGGGCTCAAGCCAGAGGCCCCAGACCATCGCGACCTTGCCGGTGAAGAACATGTGGTCGTTGAAGCTCGCGCCGAACATGCCGAGCGCCACGCCGTCGCGCTCGACCACGAGACAGAGCGTGTCGGGCGAGGCGATGAACTGGCGCAGGAAGGCGCGCGTCTTCTCGGTTTCGAAGCGCCATTCGACGCCCGACGCCTTGTGGAAATGGCGCGACATCAGGATCGCGGGCCCGAGGTCCGAGAGGGCGGCGGGGCGAACGATCATCGGCGGCCCCGGAACGGGTTCGGCTCGAAGTTGATGTCCTTGCCGTGGTGGCGGCCGCCTTCCTTGCCCCAGAAGATCTCCCATTTCCCGGCGACGTTTGCGTACTGGTAGAAGTCGTCGTCGGGGTCGCGGTTCTTCTTCTGGTCGGCGTCGGAGCGCTTGGCCGGTTCTTCGCGCGACATCTCCTGCGCGTCGCTCACGCAGGAGATCACCGCCGCGCCCTCGTCGTTTTCCGTCGGCGTGCGGATCTCGACATTGTCGATCAGGCCGTAGAAGTCGACCTCGGCGGCCTCGACGATCTGGCGGTTCTCGACCGAGAACAGCGCGCTCCAGACCGTGATGGGCCTGAACTTCACGTCGTAGGTGCGCAGCAGCTGGATCGCCGGCGAGTTCGGATCGAGGTGGATGCTGAGCTCCTCGACCGAGAGGTCGCAGGTCGCCGGGATCGCGCCGTATTCCGCGAGCCCGCCGGCGCCGATGCAGGCGAGCTGGACGGTCGCGCCCGTCAGCGGGTCGAGCACGGGCAGCGTCACGTCATGGTCGTCGGACCAGAAGGCGAGCGTCTCGACCGCGCCGGACGTGCGGTTGCGCGCCTCGACGCGAATGACGTCGCGCATGACGAGGGCGCCGCTCGCGAGCACCGCGAGACGGTCCGCCGAATACTGAAGCATCAGGGCTGGCCTACGAACTGCGTCGCGGAGAACGAATGGTTGCCGGACATCTTGGTCGCGAGCTGCGACTGCAAGGAGCCGGGGTCCATCCGGAAGAGCGCCGTCGCCTTGACGAGGTCGACATTGGCGTCGACCGCCGCGCCGGGCCGGATGAAGGGCATGACGTCGAAAAACGGGGTCGTGCCGTTGCTGTCGGCGACCACATCCTCGAGCGCCTGATGGAGCGCTCGCCTGCCGCCGCCGTAATTGAAGGCGAGGTAATCGCCGACGCTGACCTTGTAGCCCGAGATCGTGTTTTTGAGCCGGAGCGACTTGTTGTTGGCGTCGAGCGTGTGGATCTTGGCGACACCGCTGAAGCCTGCATAAGTCGGCAGGTACGAGATGCTATCGACGTAGAGGTAACGACAAGATGCCGATGCAGTGAGCGCGACGATAACTTGGGCAAGCGCTGCGTTCGGAGGCGTGGTCACGCGCCGAACCTTCTGCACATAATCTGGCGTGGCGGCTGTGGCTGAGTTGCCACTCTGGCTAATGTATGTCCGGAAACGTCGTAGAAGTTGACCGCGAGACGAATACCTGTCGTCGTCTCGACATTGCTTTTTATGTAGACTGAAAAATCGTAGGGTTCGTTAGCGGTGACGTTGACGTAGAACCCGGCATCATTCTGAACCCGGCGATCTGAACCGCCGCTCGCCAGCAGCTTGTCGAGCTGCACGCACTTGGATCCGCCGCGGCCGTCATTGGTGATCTGGCAATCGGCGGACACCACCCAACCGGTGAGCCCGTCCTCAAATTCAGGATTATAGATCGGGTTCGCGAGGTCGAAGCCGGATGGATAGGCGCCGGGAAACGGCCGCCGGACGTCATGTGCGTAGAACAGGTTCCCGACGCTCGCGAGGTGGTTCAGGATCGCCTGTTGGCGCACGACGTCACCGAAGTTGCGCTCGGACGTCGTGAAGGCGAGCTTCCAGAGCGGCCAGCCGAGCTCGGTCGTGATCGACTGGCCGTTCGGCGTGCGCGAGACCTCGTCGCGCCGCATGAGGTCAAAGGCGAACGGCGGCTGAAGCCCGATCTGCGAGAGCAGATCCGACCGGACGTTGGTGAGCGCCATGGGCGTTTACGTCCCCGAGACCCGGCGGGTCTTGTTGCGGCGCTGCGCGCGCTCGACCTTCGCCGTGAAGTCCGGCCCATCGCTGAACTGGCGGATCCCGCGCGCGGTGGTCTTCTTCGAGACCTCTTCGACCCGGGCATCGAACTCGCCCGAGGGATCGACCATCACGCGGACGACCATCTCCTGACGGCCGCCGCCGCCACGATCATTCGCGGCCGCAGGCGCGCCGCGGCGGGCGACCTCGCTGAGCCCCGCCATCGCGCGCGTCGCGCGGCGGTCCATCGCGCCGGTAAGGACGCGCTCGCTGCGCTCGAGCACGGCCGGGAACTCGTTCGAGCCGAAGCCGGTGTGATAGCGGGGCGCTCCGCGGAAAGCCGAGGCGGGATAGGCCCGGCCATAGAACGCGTCCGCGTGGGTGCCGCCCGAATGCAGGATGCCGGGGATGAGCAGACCGCCCAGCAGACCGCCCCCGCCGCCGCCGCCGAAGAGGCCGCCGAGGCTCGACCCGATCGAACCGAGGCCGGTCAAGATCGAACCGAACCCTTGCTGAAGCCCGCCGGCGAAGCCCGTCGAGGCCTGGCCGACCTGCGCGCTCGACGTCGTCAGGTTCGAGGCCGCCCGCAAGGCCGCCGCCGCCCGAGGTGAGGCTCGACTGCGTCTGGCCGATCGACTGCGTCAGCTGGCCGAGGTTGCCGCCGAGCGTGCTGACCTGCGGCGTCGCCTGGCCGACGCTCGCGCCGAACTGCTGGACGTTCTGGTTGGCGGCGTTGACGGCGCCGGGATCGATGCTCTGGGTCGGTGCCGGCGAGTTGTAGGCGTTGCGGAGCCAGCTCGGAGCGGTCGCGCCGCGGCCGCCCGCGCCCCAGACGCCGGGCGAGCCGTAGCCGACATGCATCGATCCCGGCTGCATGTAGCCCGGCCCGGCGCCGAAGCCGGTAACGCCGTTCGCGCGCGCCTGGCTGACGATGTCCTGAAAGATCGGCTGATCCTGCGGGTTCGCCCAGTCGAGCCGACGGCCGTTCTGTGAGAAGAAGACGTCGGCCGCCATGCCATGATCGTGGCGCGTCGACCCGACGCGCGGGAGGCCGGACCCGATCCCCGGCTGCCCGCCGGAAAAAACCTCCATCTGGATCCCGCGATCCTGCAGGAACGAGAAGGCGTTGACGAGCTTCGGGTCGAGCGGCTGGCTGCGCGTCGCGCCCTGGTTGGCGTAGGTGAGCCAGTCCATCGCGCCGAAAGCGCTGGACACGCGCGAGTTGGGCGTGATCGACGTCGCCATCGGGCCGGCCGTCAGGCCGGTGTAACGCGAGATGTAGTTGTTGTTGGCCGCAAGGCCGGCGAACGACGGGACGCCGCCGATCCCGAACGGCAGGCCGCCAGCGCCCGGAAGGCCGGGGATCGACCCCACCATCTGCACGAACAGCGCCCGAGCCGCCGACGAGCCGTCCGGCTTGCCCGCGAAGAGGCTTCCGATCGTCGTCGTGCTGCCGCCGAACATACTGCTGACCGACGACATCAGCATGTTGTCGAGCTGCTCGCCGGCGCGGTCGAGCATCAGGTTCTTGGTGCGGTCGAGGAAGCTCTGCGCGAGCCCGCCGAAGTCGCCGCTCGCGAGCGCTTCGATCGCCTCGCGGCCGATGCCGCGGTAGGCCTGCTGGACCTGCCCAAGCGTCTCGTTCAGCCGGATCTGGTCGGCGATCGCCTTGTTGGTCGCGCCGCTGATTTCGCCGTACTGGTCGAGCAGTCCCGCGCCGTTCATCCGGGCGTAGACCGCGCGCTCAGTCTCGGTGCGCTGAAGCTGCTGCGTCTCGAAGGTGAGCTCGCGGACAAGCTGCGTCTGCGCCGCATAGGTCTCGGTCGCGCGGATGCGGTCCGCCATCGCGCGCGCTTCGGGCGTCGCGATCTCGCCGGCGGTCAACATGCCGGCCCGATCGAGCTGGTCATAGACCGAACGCTCGCTGCGCGTCATGCCGGCGCGGCGGGCCTCGTTCGCGAGGTCGTAGGCGAGCTTGGTCTCGCGGATAATCTGCTGGAGACCCGACCAGACGTCGGCCTCGCGGCGGATACGCTCAAGCTCCGCCGCACCGATCTCGAACGAGCCGGTCTGGTCGTAGGCGCGGCGGCGCGCTTCGGCGACCGCGTCGAGCGTGAAGCGCAGATTGTCGCTCGCCGCGGCGCTCGCGCCGATCGAGGCGAGTTCAAGCTCGGCGCCGGCGGTTCGCTGGCGCGCGGCCTCGTTCCGACCCGCCGTAAAGTCGGCCTGCTCGCGGGCCGCCTGCGCATAGACAAGGCGGCTGGCGTCCGCCGCAGCGGCGTCGGCGCGGTGCGCCTGCGTCACGTCGCCGATCGCCTCCGCATAAGCGCGATCGGCCGCAAGCGCCGCACGCTGGGCCGTCGTCCGCGCCGTGATGGCGCGAAGATCGAAGGCCATCGCCGTCTGAGCGAGGTCGTCGGCGTTCTGTCGGTCGAGCGCTCGAGAGAAGTCAAGATCGCGCTGGCGATCCTGAAAGTTAAAGAAGTCGCGCTCGTCGACCGCGTCTTGTCCCCGCGTCGCGTCGAGCGCGGAGGGAAGGCGACGCGCCGTCGCTTCGAGGTCCTTGACGACGCCGAGCAGCGCCTCAGCGTCCTGCTTTTCGTCCTCGAACCGGCTCTGGTTTCGGCGGTCGGAGATCGCGGCCACGAACCCGAGAACATCGGGCGTTCCCTGCCGGAAGCTTTCGCGAAGCGTCTCGATTTCGGCGCGAAACCGACCGAACCGACCGTCGACCGAGAACACAGGCTGGTCGTTGAAACCCGTACCGAAGCCCATCGGGTCGAGGGCTGGCTGCTGGTCGGAGCCGGAACCCATCGCGCGCAGCGCGGCCGCGGTCTGCTCCTCGATCTGGGCCCGGAGCTTCGACAGATTGATCTGCGCGAGCGCGTCGAGAACGTTCGGGGCGCGGTCCGCGAGTTCGTCGAGCTTCGCGCCTGTGACGCCATAGAGATCGTTGACCTCGCGGATCGTGTCCGCATGGCGCTTGAAGCTGTCGTCGAGAGACTCGACGGCGCGGCCGCCGCTGAGGCTCCAAGCGGCGATCCCGGCCGTCGCGGCGACCATACCGACGCCGATCATGTTAACGGGCGTCAGCAGGCCAAGCGCCGCCGATCCGATCTCTTTCAGGCCACCGACAACCCCGCCCGGCGCATCCTGCAGGATCTGGAAGACTTGGCCACCCTGCGTCGCCAGGATTTGGAAAGCTCCCGAGCCCGACAGCGCCATCGTGGCCGCATCATTGATCTGATAGGAGAGGTTTCCCCACTGAAACGCCTGCCCGCCGGCCGCCTTGCCCATCCGATCAATGCGCTGCGCGGTCTCGTTAAAGCGGCCCTGCGCCATGGCGGTCGCGCCGTCGAGTTCGCGCGTGGTGATGACGCCCGCAGCTGCGAGCCCACGATACTCCGCGATCTCGGCGTTCAGGCGCGCTTGTGCGACCGAGAGGGGATCTAGCTGCGCGCGGAGCGCCGAAGCCGCTGCTTCCATGCGCTCAGTCTCTGCGAGCGCGTCCTCGAATACGCCGGCGGATGCGCGGGCGGACGGCGCAACGCGGCCGATCCCAAAGCTGTCCGCATATGACGCTTGGGCTGTCGCGGCAGCCTGCGCGCGTCGAGCCGCCTCGATCTCGGCCTCGCGCTGCGCGAGCTCGTCGAGCGCGCCGAAGGTTGCGCCGGCGCTCGTGGCCGAGGGGGCACCGATGCCGATCGATCTGTCGAAGCTGTCGCGGAAGGCGCGGCCTGCCTGTTCGGCGCGCATGCGAGCGATGTCGTCGAGCCGCGCGAACTCGGCCTCGAACGCCGAAGCGCTTTCACGGGCGGAGGCGCGCATGCTGTCCGGCAAGACGCCAAGGCTCGCGTTCAGGGCGCTCTGGTCGACGGCCGGCAGGTTGACGACGCCCGCGCTCTCGATCCCGCGCTTCATGCGCTCGACCGCGGCCCCATAGGCGTCGAGGCTGATGACGCCCTGGCCGAGCGCCCGGTCGGCGACACTGATGTCGCGCGTCAGCTGGCGATAGACCCGGGCGACGGGGTCCGTGCGCGCCTCCAGCCGGTCCCAGGCCTGGCTGGCGCTCAGCGAGCGGCGAGCGGACGTCTCTGTCGCGCCGCCGGCGGCGGCGGCTGCCGAGGCGACCTCGCCATAGCCGCGCTTGACGCGGTCCATGGCCGCGCCAAGGGTATCGAGGCCCTCCGGCCGACCGCGAACGGTCACCGTCCGGATGACGTTAATGTTGGCCATGGAGCGCCCGAATGTTTTTGGTCTGGATGGGTATTCTTGCCACTGGAGCCGGCTGGCTGTTCTTGGCCGCCGGCGTGACGGTTCGCGTCGGCTCTTACGGCGATTTCGGCGGCGTTCGCGAAGTCGCAAACGTCCATGCGATTGCCATGGCCAACAACGTTATTCTTGGCGGTTACGCCATGATCATCGGCGGCATCATCCAGAACGGGATTGATAATCTGAAGAGTTATCTTCGGGACAGCGCGTCATTGGGGATGACGCACGCCCCTAATCCCTATTCTTTGCCGGCCGATCCCTACCAGCCGAAGCGTAACCGGGAGAGGGTGCGCGAGATCGTCGTCGACGGCATTCCGGCGACGCTCTTTCGGACAATTCGGTCGACGTGCTGTCCTCGAACGGCGTCACGCATTATCGCGACGCCGACGACCTCAAGCGCGCCTATTCCGGTTCGAGCCCTGACGAGCCTCAGCTCGCCTCGACCTGACGGAGATCCGACCAGACCCTGTCCATCCGGCCGATCAGATCCTTCAGCCTATCGAAGGCGTCGCCCGAGACGTTGTAGCGCCGCGCCCAAGCGTCGATCGCCCCGAACGGGATCGCGCCCGCGCCGCCCATGCCGACGGCCCGGTCATTCGTCAGGTCGAAGAACGCCTCGAGGTAGAACAGCAGGGCGTCCGGCAGCCGCGGCTCTGCGATGAGAGCCGCGGGCATCGGATGGCGCACCGCCTCGTCGGGCGGCAGCTGGGCGCGCTCTTCCTCCCAGCTTTCAAGCAGCCAGCCGGCCCGGCTGCCCCAGGTCAGTCGCCAGCGGAGCGCTTCTTCGAGTTTCCCGCGGCTTCCTCGAGGTCGAGCTTGCCAGCGTCCCTCACCGAATTGGCGGCGGTCACGACGAGAAGGCGGAAGTCGCTGTCAGGCTCGCCGATCAGCTCCGCGGCGCGCTCGGACGAATAGGTGATCGGGCCTTCGTCATCCTCGAGGTTACGCCAGCCCGTCAGGATGGTCTCGACGAGCAGGATGTCTTCGTGGCGCTTCTGGATATCGGGGAGAAGCACGCCGCGCGGGCGGTTCTCGGCGGGCTCGGCCTCGTAAAGCGCGAGGCGGCGACGGGCATAGTCGCTGTTGCCAAAGGCGCGGACCTGCAGCGCGAGATCGCCGGCGCCGGGCAGGCCGTCGACCCATGCGCCCTTCTCAGCCTTCTTGCCGCTGCTGCGGATGGCGGACAGTTTCAAGCGTCGTCTCCTTCGGACGCCTCGCCGGGTTTGGCGGGCTTGGGTTCGGGGGTGTCGTTGGCCGGCGGCTTGGCGTCCGCAGGCTTGTCCTCGGCCGGCGGTTTCGCGCGGGTCGCCGAAGGCTTCTTCGCCGGCGCCTTCGCGGCATTGGGCCACCTGGCTTGACCGTTGCCGACGATGATGTCCGCGAACTCGTTCGGGACGCTGACGGGCTCGGGCGAAGGCGTGAAGACGCGCTCCGTCTGACCGTCCGGATAGCCGGTGAAGGCCGCGACGATGATGACGTCCTTGGGCATGGAGGTCTCCAGATTTGAGGGGGCAGGCGCGGTCGAAGCTGCGTCAGGTGACCGCGCGGGCGACCGACAGCGTCGCGCTCGTCGACGAGTCGAAGACGCCGGTGAACGGCATGCGCGCCATGATGTCGTCGGTGTTGCCGCCGGCGACGATCTCGCCGTCTCCGATCTGCGCCTGACCGACGTCGAATTTGTACTTCTTGTTCGCCGCGCTTCCTAGGATCAGCGAGACGAGGCCGGCGGTGTGCTGCAGGCTGGCGTTGTAAATCGCCTGGTCGGAGAAATAGACCTCCGCCTCGCCTGTGACCTTGACCTGCCCAAGGCCGAAGCCGTCCGAGTAGAGCGAGCCAATGTAGGGCTGGTCGCGCAGGCCGTTGGCGATGGAGAGCTTGAACGAGCGGATCTTGCCGCCGGCCGGAAGGCCGGGGAAGGTGATGGCGCCGACGCTCGCGCCCGCCGACATGATCGGTTCGGTCGAGGCCGAGCCATAGGTCGCTCCGGTGACGATCGCGGCCGCGAGCGTCTCACGCACGCCCATCAGCTGCAGAGTGCCGGTGATCTTCTGCTTGGCCGTCACCTCGAGGTCGAGCTGCGACGCCATCACGTTGGTGAAGCGCGAGAACGAATTTGTCCCGATGCGCCGGGTCTCCTCGACCGTGTAGGAGTTCACGACCCGCCCGTTGCGGAGCTGGTTTGTGCTCCACGTCCCGCACATCACGCTTTCGAGCCAGTCGTCGAGCAGACCGTAGGAAAGCTCGAACGGATAGGGGCCCGAAACAGCCTGACCGGTCTGGATAAGCGCCGCGAGGTTGCCGTCCTCGCGGATTTCCTCGCTCTCCGCCGTCTCCTTGTTGGTGCGGAGACCGCCGGCGCGCGTGGCGCGCAGGATCTTGAAGACGGGGGTCGCCGGCGTCACGCCGGGCGTCACCTCCTTAATGTAGGCGGTGCGGGTGCTGGAATGGTCGGCCATCGGGGTCTCCACGGCTGAAAACCGGCGCGGGCCGGCGAAACCTGTCTGACGCGCAGGCGTAACGGTCCGGCCTGACCCCGAAGGTCAGCCGAACGAAGAGAGGCCCGCGACTATGTCGAGAGCCTCTCTGTCGAGATGTTTGGAGGTCGATCCTCAGAGATCGCGATGGTCTGCCAGCAACTACCGCTTCGACCAGTTCGGCTGAGCAAAAGAGCCTATCGACCTATCCGAATTGGTCAAACCGATACGGGAGGGCGACGGTCAGCTGGAAATAAGCGCCGTTGTCGTTCCGATCGTCGATCGGGCCGCCGGCCGGGGCGAGGAACTCCAGATGGCCGTCAGTGTGGCCGCGAAAGAGCGCGATGATCTCATCCGACCAGTCGAGCGCCTGGTCGCGGCCCGATCCCGACGGCACGCTGATGACGACGCGCGCGCCGCCCTCGTCGCGGTAGAGGTTTTCGCCCGGTGCCCCGACGCTGATCGGCTCGGCGTTCGTGACCGGATACTGGACGAGAAGGAAGGCGCTCCCGTCGGCCGGCGCGCCGTCCTGAACGTTCTGGCCGACGACCGGCAGGCCGATGGCGGCGAGGCGGGTTTCGATCGCCTCGGCGACGACTTTCGCGACCATGTCCGAGCTCCGGGGGAAGCGATCGATCGACCCGCCATGGCACCGAAACCATACCTCTCCAGAATGCGAGGAGGTACGTAGAAACCCGGATGCGAGACGATCTTGCGTTGTGCGACATCCGCCTGAGTTCGACTCCAGCGGATCATGAAATTATGCGTCTCGTCCTCGTCGCCCTGGCCTGCGTCAGCCTCGCCGCCTGCGCCAAGTCCCCCGAAAGCATCGCCCCGGCCTATGTCAGCGAGGTCGGCTATCAGAGCTACACATGCGTCCAGCTGGGCGAAGAAGGCTCGCGCCTGAGCACCGCGCTGGCGCATGCGTCGGCTCAGCAGGAGAAGGCCCGCGCCAACGATACAGTCGGCGTGATCCTCATCGGCCTGCCGGTTTCGTCGATGTCCGGCGACAACATCGCCCCCGAGATCGCCCGTCTTAAGGGTGAGCAGGAGGCGGTCCGCAAGGCCGGGATGAAGAAGAACTGCGGCGCCGCTGCGCCGGCTCGTAAGGCGAAGGTGAGCTAAGGTCCGGGCCCCTTATCGCCCCGTGGTGATGACGATCGCGGGCTGGCGCGTCAGCCAGTCCGTGCGCTGAGCGCCGGGCCGGTTACGAGACGACGCCCTCGACTGAAGGTTCGTGCGCGCCGCCCATTCGCCGACCGCGCCAGCCGGGACGGAGCGGAAGCCGAAGCGGATGCGCGCGACGTTGCCGAAGCGGGCCGCCGCCATCGCGGCAAGCACCTCGAAGACGCCGTCGGGGGCCTGCGAGGACAGCCCGCGCTCGATCTTCCGGGCGTAGGGCTGCAGGTTCAGAAAGACGTATTCCGAAGCCTGGGGCGCAGGCGCGCCTTCGGACACCTCGACGCCATCGGCGAAGAAGGCGAAGGACCGCGAGAACTTGCCGGTGAGCACCGGGGCATGCGTGACGAGCTGATCGGCGATCCAAGCGAACAGCTCCTCGAGGAGCGTGAACTCGTAGGCGATGACGCCCTGCGGCGAGACGCTGTCCTCGATCGCGCCGCGGCGGCCGTCCACAAAGGTGTCGTGCGGCGGCGTGCGGCCGCCCATGGCGCGGGCGTTGACGTCCTGCGCGGCTCGAAGCTCGCCCCGGGCGACGTCGGCGAGCGCTGACGATCGCGCCTGCGGCGACAGATCTTCGGCGAGGATCGCGTCGATGTCCCGGTCGATCGGATCGAGGCGGCTGCGCAGGCTCATCAGCAGATGACCCGCACGGTCACGGCAACGCCGGCGGCGGCCGTCTGGAACGGCCCGGCGCTCAGCAAGAGCGTGCCGCGCGAGACCTTGGCCAGCACCGTCGCGCCGCCGAGGCTCTGCGCCGTGATCGAGCCGCCGATCTGCGCGTCTCCCGACCACGTCTCGAGGACCTGAACGTCCGGAGGGGCCGCGCAAGCCGTCCAGCTGAAGACGGCGACGCCGGCAGCGTTCGTGGTCGCCGTGTAGCGCTCGACGCGCTTCGGCGCGCCGGCAGCGCCCGCAGGTCCTGCCGGGCCCACGTCACCCTTCGGTCCGGACGAACCTGCATCGCCTTTCGCGCCCACTGCGCCAGCCGGACCAAGCAGTCCGCGCTCGCCCTGCGGACCAACGGGTCCGACGGGGCCTGAAACGCCAGCCGGGCCGGCCGGCCCGGTCTCGCCGACGCCTTGGGCACCGCGCGGACCAGCTGGGCCCACGGGACCAGTCGGACCAGAGGGGCCAACGTCACCACGCGGCCCTTGAGGGCCTGCGGGGCCAGCACCGGGCGGCGCGACGCTGATGACGCCGTCGGCGCACTCGACATTCGCGCCGCAGCGCAGCGCGCCGTAGCCCCACTGCGAGCCGTGCTGCATGGCGCCGGGCGTCGCGGGCGCTGACGGCGGGCCGGCGTCCTGCGCGGCCGCCGACGCGGCGACGAGAAGGGCGGCGAGGACTACAGCGCGGCGGATCATCCGCGCACCGCCCGGAAAGTCGCGCCGGCAGGGCCGTAGATCGTCACGGCCGAGGTGGTGGGCGGGATGCGCCAAGCGCCGGGCGCAGTGCCGGCCGCCGCCGCCGGATAAACCGGCATCGCGCCGTTGCCGAGCGTCGCGCCTGTCGCGCCCGTGATGTCGACCCAGATCGGCTCGTCGCCCGGGTCGCTCGTGTTGACGATATAGCCGCCGCGAAGCGCCTGGCCGGCGGCGAAGAGCTGCTGGTAGGTGTTTGCCGAGCTCACAGTATTCGTCGAGGCTGCGATCCACGTCGGCACGGCCGGGGCGCTGGTGATCGGCGCGGACGGAGTGCCACAAGGAGTTGCGAGGCGGCCTGCCCCCATCGCGCAGTTGAGGACAGAGCCCGACATGTTCGATCCGTCGGGCTGCTTCCACGGCGTGTATGACTGCGCCGTCGCTGCAGACGTGAGCGCGATCGCCGACAGGACGATCAAGATTGATCATCGCTGAACCCCTGCTTCTCAGGTGGAAGGCGGACTAGAGGCCGGTCGCCGCGACCTCGTAGGCGATCAGGACGCCGGCGACCCGCCGCGTGCTGTCGTCGGCGGTCTGCACGACCCAAGCGCGACCACGGACAACGATCCTGTCGTTCCTCAGCACGGCCACTGCGCCCGCGGCTGGAGCCGGCCAGTTTCCCGCCGCGACCGCGGCCTCGACGTCTTCGGCGAGCAAGATGATCTTGCGGCCGCCCTGGTTGAGGCCGCTGGCGATCTCCTCGGCGTCGAAGCCCATCACGCGGGCGCGAAGGCCCTCAGCCACTTTCAGGCCTCCGGGCACTTCGCGGCGCAGTGAGACGATTTCGCCGTGGGCCTTCAGCTGCCGGCGGTAAGCTGCACGCGCGGCGGCCGGCTTCATCGGATCCTCACGGTCCTATAGGGCTTCAGCAGGGCCTCGGCTTCCGGCGACGCGAGAGAGCTTTTCGTCCCGGGAACCCAGTAGGAGACCGAGCTCACGCCGTCGACGTCCTCGCTCTTGATCAGCTGGTCGCGGCTTGAAGCCGAGAAGATCGCGCCGACCAGGCGGATGGCCGCGAGCTCGACGTCCGCTGGCAAGTCCTGTGCTCCCGCGACCGGCTCATCGCCGGGGAGCACGAAGCCGGCGTCGTATTCGACGACCAACATCGAGCCGCGCCACGCGAAGCGTGAGCCGCTGGCGCTCAGCCGATAAAGCGAAACGCCGTCGAGCTCGTACTCCAGAGCGTCGACGGTTCCGCCGTTCAGCGCGACCGACCGGACGGCGAAGGCGGGAGCGCGCTCGAGCCGCATCACGTGATCGATTGCGCAGCCACGGATCGTCTCGCGCACCGTCTCAATCGCGAAGGCTCGGCGGCAGAACCGTTCAGCCACTGCGGTCGCCTGGTCGATCAGGCGCTCGACCTTTGTGTCGTCGGCGTCGCCCTCGGTCAGGCCGAGGTCGTTGCGAACGTGCTCGACCGTCGTCAGCCTTCGCAAGGCCGCGGGAGTGACGACGGTCAGCATGGGTCTGCCTTACTTGTCGGCGTCCGGGATCTTGGCGATGTCGCCCGACCCCTGCTCCGCCATCGCCTTCGCGACGGCCTCGCTCTCGCTCAGCGTCGGGTCGTTGAAGTCGATCCGGTTCTGGTCGAGCGTGGTGTCCTTCCGCGGGTTGTCGTCCACGGCCGGGTGCGACGGGTCGAAGTCGGTAACCTGTCGCGGCGCGCCCGAGGTCGAGAAGTCGGTTGCGGCGGGGATGTTCGCCGGCGCCTTGCCGGCGTCGTCCTTCTCGCCCGGCTTCGCCGTCGAGATTTTCGTCTGGGCCATCTCGGCCTCCATGGCGTGAGGGGCTGGCGGCGGGCCCAAGGGTCCGCCGCGGTTGTCTCGTCTGTTGGCTGGCCGCTAGTTCAGGCCGCGACCTTCAGCGCCCGCATGGGCTCGGGGTTGAACACGCCGCCGCCGACGCGCTTCGTCGTGTAGAAGTGGACGAAGGGCTTGTTGGTGAACGGGTCGCGCAGCACGAAGATGCCGATACGGTCGATCACCAGGTAGGTCTGGGCCATGTCGCCGTAGAGGGCGACGATGTTGTTCGCCGCCACGCCCGGCATGCCGGGGACCTCGACGATCGGCGCTCCGTTCAGCGTCGACGGCTCGCCAGCGACATAGGACGGCTGCCAGAGGTAGTTGCCCTGCCCGTCCTTGAGTTTGCGCGTCGCGCCGACCGAGAGACGGTTGATGTAGAGCTTGGCGTCCGCGGCGAACTCCGACGGCAGCGAGTACATCAGGTCGATGAAGCCGTCGCCGGTGAGAGCGGCCGCCTGACCCGAGTTGGTGACCTCGATCGCGCCCCAGGGGTGACGGGCGGCATTCGCGGCGCCGGTCACATAGGTCAGGATCCCGTGCGGCTTGTTGATGCCGTCGCCGGACAGGAAGGCGATGCCCTCCTGACGGGCGAACTCGACCTCGACCTCGTCGGAGAGCCACTGCTCGAGGTCGATCGCCGCGTCCTGCAGCAGCTGCATCGAGATTGCGGGGTTCGCGTAGAGCTCGCCCGGAGTGAATTCCAGCGCGCCGAGCTGCGGCGTGGTGGTGGCGGGACGCGAAGCGGTTTCGCCGACCCAGCCGGAACCGACGGCTCGGTCGTTGAAATACTTCTTGAAGCCGGCTCCGGTGATGGACACGACACGCGCGAACTCGCGGATCTTGGAGATCCGCTTGAGCTTGCTCGTGATCGTGCGGTCCCACTCGATCGGAGCGAGGTAGCCGCCCTCGGCGTCCGAGCTCTTGGTGAGCGCGGCGCTGACCTCGCCCTTGCGCATGTGCGCCTTGAAGGCGGAGACCGCCTCGGGAGAGGTGGGCGGCAGATCGCCGATGATCGAACCCGGCCCCGCCTTTTCGGCCGCGATCTTCAGCGCGAGGTCGTCGCACGCCTTCTGAAGGTCGGAGATCACCGCGTTGATGCGGTCGACCTTCTCGTTGATCACGACGTCGTCGACCTTCGCCTTCAGGCTCTTGTCGTGCTCCGACTTGAACTCCTCGAAGGCGACCTGCAGCTCGGCGATCACCTTCTTCGGATCGGACATGTCCGCCCGAACGATGGCGTGCGCCAGAGCACGAGGCGCCGCGGCGACCGAAGACAGGAGCAGAGGCGACGCCGCGTGCATCCTCGCCGCGCGGGCGAGAGCGCCCGAGGCGTCGGCGCGCACGAGGCCGCCGGCGATAGCGCGCGGCATCTGGAGGCCGGCGGAGGCCGGCAGGGCCAGCATCGCCATGTACGGCGACGCGGTGTGGACGGCGGCGTGAGCGTCAGGCGAGAGCGCGACGACACACGCGACCGCGATCGCGACGCCGAGCGCCGCGAGCCAGGAGGTTCGCATGGGGGTGTCCCTTCAGGACTTCAGGATGTCTCGAAGACCGGCGAGAGCGCCGATCAGGCTGAGGTCGTCGACAGCGCCTGGCGTGTCGTCTTCAGGGGCAGCGCCTGGCGTGCCCTTGATGCGGTTGATGCGGTCTCGCGCGTCAGAGCGCGTAAGCCCCGCGGAGACGAGCTGGAGCTCCATGGCGCGCAGATCGTTGGTCTGCTTCGCCTTCTCCTTGGCGTCGTCGTCCTTCGTCAGCTTGTCGGCCGGCAACAGCGCGTCGGCGAAACCTCGCTCGATCGCGACCGAACCAGACATGTACGTTTCGTCGTCCATCCACTTCGCGACCACAGCCGCGTCCGACCCGGAACGGGCCACGTAGACGTCGGCCATCGCCTTGTCGAAGGGTTCGAGGAACGCGGCTGTCTCGGCCATGTCGTGCCGGTTGCCGATCGCGACGACCCAGCAGTTGTGGATCATCAGGAACGATGCGGCGCCGATCTCGAGCCTGTCGGCCGCCATAGCGATGATTGAGGCGGCCGAAGCCGCCATCCCCATGACCTTTACGGTGATCTGCTGCGGGTGCTCGCGCAGCACGTTGTAGATCGCAATCCCCTCGAACATGTCGCCGCCGGGCGAATTGATCTGGACCTCGACCGGACGGTCGCCGATGGCGCGGAGCTGCGCGGTTACACGCTTGGCGGTGATGCCGCCGCCGCCCCAAAAGTCCTCGCCGATCACGTCGAACATGGTGATGACGTTGTCGTCGGCTTCGACTGCCCGGACGCCCGCCGCCTCGACGGTCCATTTGTCGAGCACGGGCTGAGGCGTCAAAGCGGCGACGTCGCGCCTGGCAGGCTCAGGCAGCGCGCCAGGGCGTTCTCGCGCCATGATCTTGCCCACCACGCCGCGCGGACGCTTCGCTTCGCCGGGCTTGCGCGCCGCGTCACCGCGTTCAACCGCCTCGGGCTTCGAGTCCTGAGCTTCTGGATTGATCGCAGGCGGCCGCGTGCGGTCCGCCTCGGCCGGGGCTTCCCGGTCGCGGTCGTCAGCCATTCCGGCCTCCTCAGTTGTCGTTCAGGGGCGGGCCGCCGTTGTGGCCCATCATTGCGTTCTCCGGCCGCTCGCGGACCGGAAGATCGAAGACGTCGCGCACCTCGTCCCAGTGCATCCACGGCTGATGCCCGCCGGCGCCGAGCGCTTTCGCGAAGAACTCACCCTGCTGCTGCATTGACCCGCGCAGCAGTCCGCCCGGATTGAACTTCGGCGAGAACAGATCCTTGTCCTCGTCGACGAGAAGCGTCCGGCTGATCGCCTGCTGCCAGGCCTCGAACCATGGATTGAGGCCGTAGCGGACGAAGAACTGGCCGAGCACGTCGATGCCCGAGCCCCAGGACGTGTCGTCCATCATCAGAAGCGGCCGGGGCGTCCCGAAGATTCGGGCGATTTCTTCAACCTGGCGGCCGCGGGTCTCGTTCGACTGCGCGTCCTTGGCGCTCGGCGCCATGGACTTCGGCTCGACGCCTTCCTCGAAGATCGGCGACCGGCCCGCGTTGTCCGCGCCCGAGTAGTAGCTGTCCCAGTCCGACCGAAGTCGATCGAACGCCTCGTCGCTCAGCCCCTCTGGAGCCGCGAGATAGATGTTCGAGAACGAGCCGTTCTTGAAAAGCCGGCCTACGGCAAGATCCGCCGAAATCGCGAGCGCGATCGCATCCGCGGCCTGCTTGACGAGCGAGACGCCGTTGATGCCGTCATCGGTCATCCCGCGGATGTGCAGGATCTCCGAGGCATCGTAATCGCGGGCGCCGCGATCGCTCGGCGTGTGTCGATAGATGACCGACCAGTCCTTCTGCTGGACCGGCTTCATGTGCTTCGGGTTGACCGGGATCAGCCGCAGGATCTTGCGCTTGTCCGTCGGCGATCGGACCACGATCGCGTAGCCGTTGCCTTCGGTGAGCGCCCAGCGCTGCAGCAGCGTGCGGAAATCGAAGGCCGACTGGTAATTGTTCGGCTCCCGGTGCAGCAGCTTGAACAGCGGGTGCGCTTTCGCCTTCTTCTTTGTGCTCTCCTCCATCAGGTGCAGAGGGAGCATGCCGACCGAGTAGGCGATCAGGCTGACCGACCGGAAGACCGCGGGTACTTTCATCGCCTTTTCAGTCGTGACCGAGACGCCCGATGGCGTCATCGTCCCGAGGCTCAAGAACTCCCGAAGGCGCTCGTCGTCGAGCGATATGAACTGGCCTGCATCCGCGCGCGGGCCGGCACGGCGGGGCCGGCTGGCCGGCGCTGAAGCTCGGCCAAGGAAGACGTCCAAAATGCCCACGCGGTCGGCCTCAAAGCATCCTGAGGCCACGACGCTCGTAGACGGACCCGATCTTGATCGGCTCTGGGTTGAGCGACATGGGCGGACGGCATCGAACAAAGCCATGGCGACGTCGATCTTGGCGTCGCCAGCGTTCACTTTCGTGGCGCGGATCATGGTCGCCAACGGCTCAATCTTCACGTTCTCGACGCACCATCGGAACAGTCCAGAACCACAGTGAAGTAGCTTTCCGCTCGCAAGCTTTCGCTCAGCGGTCTTGATGGCGTTCATCATGTCCGCACCCTGACGAATGCCGCCGAGAAGCTTGTTCTCCTGCGTGACCTCAATTTCAGCAAGCGCATCGACGAGCTCGCCAATACCTGCCGGATCGACGCCGACCTGGGCGAGGATCCCGGCGTCTTTCACGCGCTGAATGATCTCCACCGCGAAGGGAACGTCGTCGACCTCGTCGCTAAGGATCAATAGTTCCTTGGCGCTCTCAAAATCACGAAGCGTCGAAGCGATCGACTTGCGGCGCTCAAGGACGATCTCGTGACAGGTGGCGAACGACCAGGCCAGCCAGTTCTTTGTTTCACGCTCGCGCCCGAGAACGCAGATGCCGTAAAGGTCGTCGCGGCCTCCGCCGTCAATTCCGACCGTCGCCACCTCACAGCGTTCGAGCAGAGTTTCAAGCGTGATCGAAGGGTCTGCGCGCTTTAGCCAGAACTCTGCTCCGACCCAGCCGTCGGTGCGAAGCCCGAGCCCGATCTCAACGTTAAAATGCTGCGAGGCGAGCAAAGCGAGCGCTGAAGCGCCTTCGCGTTCGGCTTTCGTCAGTTCGTCTGTAAGAAAGGCTTCGTCGACCGAGCGCCCGAGGTTCGGGTTGACCATCGACCAGGTCGCTGGATCCTTCCAACCGTTCTCGACCGTGAGATCTCGAGGAAGCTCATAGAGGATTGGAAGGAGCGGCAGCTTCAACTTGCCGTCGCGCACGTCCCGAGCGTTGGCAAGCTCCGACTTGAACACGCCGGCGGGCGGCTCCTTCGACTGGGTCGTGATCTGGATCATGAACCCTTCCGAGCGCGCCGCCAGCGCGCCACGGATCTCCACGAAGACATCAGCGGCCTTCGGCTTCTTGGCGAAGACGTGCGTCTCGTCGACGAGGATGAACGTCGCCTTCGATCCCGTGATGACGTCGGTGTCCGCGGCCTTGATAATGAGCGCGGCGCCGGTGACCCGGTGCGTGATCGTCCGTTGATGCGTCTGAGGATGGAACAGCTTTCGCAGTTCGGTATCGAGCCGGATGATCCCCGCCGCCTGTTTGTAGGCGATGTCGGCGATCTTCTTGGTCGGCGCGATCAGCAGCAGTTCGGCTTCCGGCCGCCGGTTCATGATGGCGGCGGTCACCATCAAGGCGGCGGCGATCGAGCTCTTCCCGTTCTTCTTCGGGATCAGCAGGAAGAACTCGCGGATCATCCGCCGACGGATGCTGGGGTCGTATGAGCCGAACACGGCTCGAACGATGTCCAACACCCAAGCGTCGCAGAGTTCGCCGTAGGTCGGCGTGCCCTCGACGTCGGGCACCCGCAGTCGACAGAAGATGCGCAGCGCCCGGTCCGCTTCCGAGACGATCAACGGAAGCGAAGGAACGAGAGAGTCGCGCTCGCGGATCCGCCTTTCCCAATCAGGGCAAGACGTGTCCCAAGCCGTTGCCGTCATGTCAGTTGAGCTTCAATCCGCCAGGATGAAGGTCGTCGCCCCAGTCCGTTCCGACGCCGGCAGTGGTCGCCGCCTCGGCGGCGGCCTCCTTCTTGCCGATCTGCGTCTGCCGCGGCTGCGGCGGTTCCGCGCCGTCGAAGTACCGCGCGGCCTCGGTCACGTCCGCCTGGTCGAACTGGCGGAGGATCAGGTTCATCGCCGAGACGTTGCCCGCGCGCACCTGTTCCATCATTCGGAACAGAACCTCCGCACGGATCTGAGCCCGGCCATTGTGGAGCTCAGACTTGTAGGCCTTTCGCAGCGTCGGCTCTGAAATTCCGATCGCCTCAGCGATCTCCCCGTTCCGCTTGTTCACGGCCGACATGACTTGGACAACCATCCGACTCTGCTCGGTCGGCTTGTGCTTCGGACGACCGCGGCGCTCGCCAGCCTGCTCGATCGGATTGCCGAAGATGTCCCGATCTACTACTGACCCGCTCATCTGGTCGTCCCGAAAAATAATCGCTCTTCAGCCCTAATCTTAAGTCCGAGATCGTTCAATTCTGAGCATATTGAGTTGACCCAAAGGACCTACTCGCTCCCAAATTTCGGCGACCCCGAAAAAAATCTGCGAATGCGACCCGATGCGGTGCCGGCCCCTGTCGCCCCCAGACTTCACCCCCCCACCCCCACAATGGATCCTTTGTGCAGCGCGGGAAGTTTCGGAGGGACAGCGGAGGGCGGATACGATGTACGGCACCTGGTGGAAGAACAGCATGAGCGTCGCCATGCTTGCGTTTGAGGCCCAAGGCGTCATCGCTCAGCGAATGATGCTGGTCGGTCTCGGGGGCCCAAAGGTTCAGGCCGAAATGAACCGTATGGTGAGCGAGAAGCTGTTGGCTGCGGCGCACGCCGGCTTCCAGATCGCGACCGGGGCGAGCCAGGAAGCGGTGATCAGCGGCTATCGCCGTAAGGTGCGCGCGAACGCGCGGCGCCTGTCCAAGCCTTAAATCTTGCGGCTCTCGCCTTCGCCGTCTTGAGGCTGTGATCCGAGCCGCAGAGGCATTGTCCGTTTTTCGGGTCGAGCGGCTCGCCGCCGTCCCGGCGCTCTCGGATGTGGTCAGCGAACATCCGATGCGCGGGAGCAGCCTTGCCGCAGCGCCGGCCGTCGTGGATCGCCTCACAGCGATAGCCGGCGCGCCGCTTCACCTCTTCCGCCCACGCACGATGCTCGGGCGTCTGCAGTTCGGCCTCCGCGATTTTCGCAGGAGGCCTTACCCGCCGCGTGTCGATCGTGGCGATTCTTGGCTTCGCGACGCTGATCCGAGACGCCACGCGTACCCCTCGCCTGTCGCGCTCCGCGCAAAGAAAAACCCGCCTCGGGTCTCCCGGGCGGGTCTTCGGTTCGTCCATCTACTGGAACGCTTCGGAAGGTGGCCAAATTTATGTCGCGCGTCAAGAGCCTCTCGCGCGCCTTTTTCGACGCCCGCTCACGGGCTCCGGCTCCGGGCTCCGAATCGCGCGCAAAACCCTCGGGACCGCCGCCTCGCCCGTCTCCCATGGCCGCAGCGGCGCGCCGCTCTCGCACAGCTCCACGCTGTCGAGCCCGCCGCCCTCACGCACCGTCTCAAGAACCATGTCCAAGCCAGCTCGCCACAACTCATATTCTCCCCGCGCCGCCACCAGCCCTGCAGGGTCCGGATCGAGCCGCCATTTCTGATAGGCGCCCGGAAACGGCCGCCGGCGCTTCTCGTCCCAGCCGTCGGCCTCCACCTCCCACGCCGCCGCGCTCGGCACCGGCGAGGCGACCGCCACGCTCATGCGCCGGAACCAGAGCGCCCGGCCCTTCGGCCCGCTCACGAGCCGCGCCGCTGGCTTTTCGCCCCGCCAGTCCGGCGCGCCGCCGAGCGAGGCCCGCACCGCGACGAGCCGCGAGAGCCGCGTGCGCGGGACGAGCCGGACCTCGCCGGTCTCGGCGTCGGTCTCCTCCGCGCAGATCGCCGCGAGCCCCCGCCGCACGGCCTCGCGGCCGAGCTCGCCAAGGCCGTCGAGCCCGTCGCCGGTCCCGCCGAAGTCGCCGAGCGGATCCCAGCCGGCCGGCAGCGCCACCTCGAACGCGTCGAGCCGCTCCACCGCCTCCCCGATCCGCACGGCGTCGGGGTGGGGCGCGTCCCACGCCCTCATGTCGATCACGCAGCCGAACCCGTTCACCGGCGGCTGCGCGTCGACGCTCGCGAGCAGCGCCCCGAAGGCCGAGACCGCCCCCCAGCTGGAGGCGAGCGCCGCCTCGCCCCCGCCGATCGTGTGCGCCTTCGGCAGTTCCTGCCGATAGGCCCAGCCAAGCGCCTGCTCGATCGTCATCCGCTTCTTGGTCATCGCCGTCCCCGCTCACCCTGCCCGCGGTCTCGCCGCCGTCACGCCACCAGTTCGTCTTCGCCCTCGTCCGGCGGGTCGTGGTCCGGCAGGAACACGAACATCGCCTTGCCGCTGAGAAGCACGCCGAAATCGGCCCCTCGCTCCCGGAACCAGGCGAACCAGCGCCCCGCCCGCTCGCTGTCGCTCGGCGTCGGCCGCAGGGTGTCGGCCAGCGTCTCTGCCGCCTCGCGCGCTTCGGGGTTCGCCGGCCGCCAGCCCACGCGGCTCTGCGCCAGCGTGATGGTCTTGCGAAGCTCGAAGCCCGTCACGCCGGCCTTGGCGCGCATCAGCTGCCCGGCCCACCAGATCTTGGTCAGCGGGTCGAACACGGCCGCCGTCGCGCCGGGCCGCGCCGCGCCTCCCCCGGCCGCCTGCGCCTTCGCGGCCTCGACCGCCGGCTCCCAGCGCCGCCGCCGCAGGAAGGTCTCGCCGCTGATCGTGATCTTGCGGCGGTCGGCCTTCAGCGCGGCGAGAAACACCGGCGCGCCCGCCACCGCCGCGGCCCGGCTCTCGGCGTCGAGCGCCCGCATCGCCGCCTCGACCGACATCGCGTCGTCGGTCGGCGTCGTCGGCCAGATCGGCCGGAACGCGGCGAGCCGCGCCTCCACGTCCCGCTCGTCGGCCTCGGCCGCCTCGCGCCGCGCTTCGGCGTCGCCCTCGTCCTCTCGCCCAGCCCCTTGCCTGTCCTGCCGCCAGCCCGCGCTCTCTCTCCCATTCGTTTTTTTAGGGGACGTTCTTATGCCCGCCCGCCCATGGAACGGGCGGGCCCCCGCCCGCTCATAGGGCGGCGGGCCCGCCTCACCGGTGAGGCGGGGGGGTCGGCGTCCTCCACGTCGAGCACGACGCGATAGGCGTTGACCGAGGTCGCGCCGTCGTCGCGCAGCTGCGCCAGCCGCTCGATCCAGCCGAACTCCTCCAGCCGGTCGAGCGCGCGCTGCACCGTCGCGCGGCCGCATCCGAGCTGCTCGGCCATGGTGGCCTGGCTGCGATAACACCAGCCGCTGTTGTCGCTGTGCGTGCCGAGCAGCCCCAGCACCTTGAGATCATAACGGCCGTCCAGCCTCGGGTCGCAGATCGCGCCCGCCGGAATCACCGAATAACGCGGCCCGCTCATGCTCGTCCCCTGCGTCTGAAATCGTCCGGCGCGATCAGCACCGCCGGCAGTCCCGCGGCCTCGGCGTAGGCCGCCGCCGCGCGGCGCGCGCCCTCCCCGTCCACGAGGCCGAGCAGCTCGGCGACGCTTTCGGGCGTCATCCTGGTGAGGCCGAGCAGCCAATAGGCGCCGGCGTCGACGAAGCCTTGCGTGCCGGGCCGCGCGATCGCGCGCGCCACGACGGCCGTGACGTCGGAGGGCGCGTAAGGCCCGCCGCCCGCGGCCAGCACGGCGAAGTCCGGCAGCGCCGCTTCCGCGCCCGCGCGGGCCTCGGCCGGCGGCGCGATCGGCTTCGGCCGCCCCGCCGCCATGCGGGCGCGCGCAGCCTTGCGACGCGCCGCCATCTCGGCATGGGTCGTCGGCCCGTCGAGCGAATAGCCGGCGTAAGCTGGCGCGCTCATGCCGCGGCCCTCCGCTCGACGAAACACAACCGCCCGGCGATAGTCCGCCGATGAGCGACGTTCTGTTCTGGATTCTCTTGGTGGTGTCGGCCGTCAGCGGCGTGATCGCGCTCGTCCGGTCCGTCAGCAACCTCGCCAAGGGTTTCGAGGTGAGCGGCTCGCTCGGCGCTCTGGCCACGCTTGCGGCAGGCGGCGCGGCTGTGGTCGCTGCGATCTATGCAATCGAGCCAGCGCAGAAGTCGCTCGACCAACTCATTCGGCAAAACGCCAACGCTGCGCTCGACCGCGTCGACAAGCAGATCGCCGAATTGCAGGAAGAGATCAGCTTCGCGGCCGGACATGGCCCAATTGGTCAGTCCTACGAAGCGGCGGCCAATGCCCTGAGACGACGCGAATACTCCAATGGAGAGTATTTGCAGCTTTCGACTGATATCGAAATGCTCCGCGAATCCATACGAAAATTTCGCTTCCGTAAGCCGACTGAAGGCACTGTCTGGAATCTCCTCGAAGCAATAGATTTCGTAGCGCTTCCATCTCTCGTTGAGGCGTTGAAAACTGCTGAGTACGCCGACAGATTTGCAAAGGAACTTGATGAAGGGGCCAAACCTGACGATCCTCGCGTCAAACCGGCCATTCAAAGTCGGGAAGATGCGCGTCGTGCCCTTTTCGAGGCGATGAACATCTACAACCGTGACCGCGGCCTCTGGATTGCAGCTGTCGGCAGACGCCTCGTAAGTTTGTTTAAGCGTCGCGACGAGCTCTCGGCGCAGGTGATCGGCGAAGTCGACGACGCGCGTTAACGCGGCTGAGCGGCGGATCGCGCTCATGCCGCGCCCCCGAACATGTCGCTTTGCCCGATCGTCACGCGGTCGAGCATCAGCAGGCGCGTGTCTCCCTCGCGCGTCGGCCCGTCCCAGACGTACCAGGCGTGCAGCGCCGGCTGCGCGCCCTGCCCGGTGAAGTCGAGCCGCCAGCGCATCAGGTAGACGCGCGCGGGCGGCCGCCGCGACCAGGTCGGGCCGAGCCCGCCCGCGCCGCACCAGTTCAGCGGCATCAGCAGCGCCATGTAGTCGACGCCGAGCCCGTCGAGCGCATGGGCGATCCAGCGCGCCTTGCCGTGGCCCCACGAGCTTTCGTGAAACGGCGGATTGGTGACGATCGCGCCCGCCGGCGGCGCGGCGAAGTCGAAGAACGAGCGCACGGTCGCGCCGCAGCCGCGGTCGACGAGGTCGCTCGCCACCACGTCGAGGCCGAAAGCCGCGAACACGCGCAGCATCGCGCCGTCGCCCGCCGCCGGCTCCCAGATTGTCCGGCCACGCAACCGGTCGATCTCGGCCGCGCAAAAGGCTTCCGTGGCCTCGGCCGGCGTCGGCTCGAACCCGTCCTTTTTGCGCGGGCGCTCCGCCACCTTGGCATAGGCACCGGTCTCTTCGTCGCGCACTGCGACGGGCTTCGCCGTCTTGCCGGTCGCGCGGAACAGCCCGCGGGCGGAGGGGGCCTTCATTCCGCGGCCTCGAGCGATGGCGCGCAGATCAGCCCGCATTCGACGTCAAACTCGAGATCATCGTCGTCGCCCAGCAAGCCGGGCATAAAGGGCTGCGTCGTAACCTCACGCTCTAGATCGGCGTAGCTGTATTCGGTGACGAAGCGGCGGCCGGTCGCCGTCGCCTTAGCCGATCTGGCGGAGATCGAAGCCTCGCGGGCTTTCCACCAGTCCGCCATTCCGGGATTGTCGCGGATCAAGCGCTTCAAGGCGCCACGCGACTTCAGCATGCAGAGGTCGCAGTTGCCTTCGTAATCGCGCAGCCCAAGGTCAAAACCCTGCGGCAACGGCATCAAGGGCGCCAGCGGGTCGGTGTTCTCGCCAAGCCAGAACGGCATGACGTCCGCTCGCTTGGTGTGACGCGCCCGCGCCATCGGCATCAACGTCGTCCAGCGCTCCTTTCGGCGCTCATTGGCGACGTGCTGCTTGATGATCCGGTGGCCTTCGTCGTAGCGAAGCCCGATCACGTTCGCCCACCGCTCCCAACCGAGCGACATGGCGAAGTGCTTCATCGGACGAACCTTGAGCTCCGACGTGCAAAACCGCGTGACCGCGTTCGGCAGATAGCCCTTGGCTGCGATCAGAGCTTCGAAAGGCTCGCCGTTGCGGCTCGCGCTGTTGAAGCTAACCTTCTCGAACCCTGCTGGCCGATACTCCAGCCAGTGAATTCGAACGCTCCAACGAACGCCGCATTCATGGACAAAACGCAGCGTTTCGGCCCGCTCCCTGCCGGTGTTCGCGAACGCCACGACAACGTCTTCCGGCAGCTGCCCGTCATGCGCGCGCAAGATCTCGTGCAGCATGAAGGCCGACGTGCGCCCACCGCTGAAGCTGATGAGCGCCGGCCCCTTAATCCGGTAGGCGGGATGAGGCGCGCTCACTTGCCGTACCCCGCCGGCCAGACATAGGGCTTGCCCTTCGGCGCCGCCGTCGCGGGCTTCGCCGAACGGCTCTTAGACGACGCGCGCTTGGCCTTCGGCGCGGCCTCGACCTTCACCCCGCCAAGCCGCGCCAGCGCCTCGGCCGCGCGCGCGACGAGGTCCTGCGCCAGCCGGTCGACCGCAAGGTCGCGCTCGCGCCTCGCGTGATCGCGGTCGGCGATCGCCTCGCTCGCGCTCCGCCGCGCCGCCGCGAGCTCGGCCTCGAGCCGCGTCACCTCGCCCAGAACCTCGCTCTCGCGCCCGGGCGTGGACGCCGCCGCGGCGAGCCGGGTCTTGAGGTCGGAGATCGTCGCCTCGAGCGCCGCCACGCGCCGCTCGTGCCGGGCCTGCGCGTTGCGCTTGATCAGCGCCTCGGAGGTTTCGGCCTCGCTCGCCTGCCGGCGCAGCGCCAGAACCTCGCCGTTGAGCCGCGCGGTCTCGGTCTCGGCCGCCACCAGCGCCGCCTTGCTCTGGCCGAGCGCGGCTTCGAGATCGGCGATCCGCCTGCCCTGCGCCGGGTCGACCTTCGGGGCGCTTTTCAGCGCGAGCGCCGCCTCGAGCCGCGTGATTGTGGCCGAGAGATCGCGCAAGCGCTCCGCCGCCTTCGCCTCGGCCGTGGCAAGCCGCGCAGCCGGAACCATCTCGCCGCCGGCCGCCATCCGCGCCGCGCGGTCCTTGGCGCGAGCCTGCGTCTCCGAAAGCGATCCCGGCGCCGCCAGCCGGTCATAGGGCGTGCCGCTGAGTCGCGTCATGCGCACCGCCTGTGCACAAAGCGAGCGCCGCTCTCGACGGAACGCCGTCGCGGTCTCAGGCTTTGGCAATGGGCCCGAAAACCGCTTTCTGTTTCCTGACCGTCGGCTTCGCGCTGACCTTCGTGCTGCTCTATGTGTGCGTCGCCCACATCCTCGCGAATGACGAGTTCGCCGGCGAGGCGCTCGGCGCGATCGCGACTTTGCTCGGCGTCTACGCCGCTCTTGGCGCCGCGTGGTTCTCCCTGTCGGGCATCAAGGGCCAACTGTCGGAGATGCGCAGGCAGTCGGCCGCCACAGCTCTGCAGGCTCTTCAGCCGGTTTACAGACGTCGACTTGCTGAGGCGAAGGCGATTGCAGACGTAAAGCCAATATTTGACGAGATGCGCCAAGTTTTCGCAACAGGAATAACCGGCAGACTGCTGGCGGAAAGAGGCGCAAATTACGCAGATCGGCTCGACGACATTCGGAGCCGGCTTGCGGACGTGGCGCTCGAAGAGCCGCACGGCATTGGACTCAACATCACGCGCGTGGCTGCTGAAAAAGCAATCATGCAAGTGTCTCAATTTATTCGAGATGGCCTCGAAATTGTTGAAGACGAAGGCGAGTTCACGACCATTGTGACAAGAGCTAGCGCTGATAAGGTCAAATTTACCTTCGAAGCTGCATTCCAATATGTTGAAACGCACAAAATCGCTGCGCTTGATGATCTCGATGAGATTGTCATTCGCACTGATGCGCTCACGAAAATTGCAATTAAGGCGTAGATTTAAGATCGCGCTCAAAACGGCCCCCTCGAACAGCGGCCCGAGAGCCTGCGCCTGCGCGCGGCGGCGCTTCGGCCGGGCGCGCGCCACCAGCGCCCGCGCCCGGTCCTCGAACTCCCGCTTGAGCCGGGCCATCTCGGTCCGCAGGCTCGCGCGCCTGGCGTCCGCGGTTGCCGCCCGCGCCTCGGCTTCCGCCGCGCGCGCAGCCTCGAAATCCGCCCGCGCCCGCTCGAACACGAGTTCGGCGCGAAGGTCGCCGGGCCGCCGTTCATGGACCTTGCGGGCCTCGCCGAGCGCCCGCGCCGCCGCGTCGAGCGCCGCGCTCACGAGTCGACCTCTTCGATGTCGAAGCAGTCGGCCGGGTCGGGCTCGGCTTCGGCTGGTCGACGTTGCGCGCTGGACCGCGAAACCGTAGACCGCGACCCACGGTTCGCGTCCCAGGCGCCCGCGCCGTTGATGACGTTCCAAAGCTCGCGATAGCCCTCGCGGTAGGAGCCTTTGCGTTCCGGCTCGAACGCGCTCGCCAGCTTGGAGCTGCTGGCGTACTGGCCGCAGCCCTCCGCGATCGCGTCGTCTTCGCTGATGTCCTGCAGCCGCTCGACGCGGACGTCCGTCACCTCGAGCGTGAGCCGGCTCGCCCATCGCGGCATGTGGATCGCGGCGCGGTCCTTGATCCCCAGCCGCTCCTGCGTCGCCGCGTAGCGGATCCCGCACCACAGCGGAATGCGCTCGGGATTGAGGTCGCGCGGCCGGCAGCCGTCATAGATCGAGCCGATCGCCCAGGTCTCGCGCACCCAGAGCAGGTCGCCGGGCTGGACCTTGGGATAGATCCGCGCCCATGAGCCTTCCTCTTCGCCGGCCCACGGCGCTTTCAGATACGGGCCGGGATGACCGGAAGGCGACGGGCCGCCGTCCACCCACGCGCGATGCCGGTTGAGATCGTCGAAAGCCCGTCCGAATGGCCAGCTGCCGCCGTTCCACAGCGTGTTCGCGCGGCTGAGCGCCCGCCGCGTCTGCGTCTTGGTCCCGTCGAGCAGCGCGCGGACCATCGGGCCCTTGAATAGGATCGAGTGGACGCTCATCGCCGCCCCCAGATCGCCGCTACCAGCGTCGCTGCATTTTTTGAAAGATCAGCGATATCAACGTGTTTCACCGAATGTCTCCCGTGAAACAATCCGGCCCCGCAGCCGCTGCGGTCCGCACATGGCTGGTGACGGCGACGTTCGCGGCCGCGACCTCGTAGGGGTCGGCGCCCACGCGCGCGGTCGCGTCATGCGGGTGAAGGTCGAGAAAGCCGCAGAGCCGGAAGAACGCGTCGGTCGAGACCGCCCGCCCCTGCTCGGCGCGCACGAAGGTGGCGGGCGAGAGATGGACGCGGGCCGCCGCGTCCCGGATCGCGATGCGGTCGACCTCGCGCTTGATCACGAGGCCGACGGCGAGATGCCACCAGGCCACGGGCCCGGCGACCGCGCGCGGCGGCCGGGCGAGCTCGCGGAGCGGCGCGAGGCTGACGGGGTCGACCTTCAGCACGGCGCAGAGCGCGAGATGCGGGTCGGCCGAGAGCGCCCGCCGAGCGATCGCGCGGGCGAGGTGGCGCACGCCGATGCCGTCGACGAGGCACACCGCCCGCGCCGCCGCGTCGTTGGGCGCCAGCCTCTCGGTCAGCGCGCCGAGCTTGGCGCGCTGACCGGCGGAAAAGCCCTCGGCCGCCGACATGGTCAGAGACCCGTCGCGGCTTCCGGCAGGCCCTCGAAGGCCGGCAGACCGGTGTCCTTCGAAACCCGCTCAAGGTCGTGCTGCACGCGCTCGCGCAGCCAGTATTCCCAGCGATAGAGATGGAACGACCACTTGATCGCGCCCTCGAGACGGTACCGCAGCCGCGCCGGGATGCGCACCGGATCGCCGTCGAGGAACGCCGGCACCGACACCATGAAGATGCCCGGCACCACCACGGGCTTGCCGGTGCGGTCGTTGTGCTCCTCGACGAAGTTGAGCTCGGTCTCGCCGGTCTGGAGGCGGACCTTGTTTTTGACCTGGTAGCTCGCCGTCACCTCGAGCTCGCGCGAGAGCGTCAGGATCTCGTTCGGATTGCCGAAGGTCGCCTTGAAGATCCGCTCATATTCGGACTTCTCGCCGTCCTCCGGAGAGGCGAGCTCGGCGGCGTGCTCCTCAAGGAACGCCGCGAACGCCGCCTGCTCCATCGGCTTGCCGTTCTGCCCGTGCCAGGCCCGGAACTCCTCCGAGATCGGGAAGGCGTATTCGACGCGATGGCGGCCGTGTCGCGGCGCGCCGTCGACGTCGTGATAGTCGAGCACGGCGAGAAGCTTCGGGTTCGGCCAGCGCGTCTCGGCGAAGATCGCCGAGCCTTCGTCCTTGTGGCGGTTCACGAGGTCGACGAAGGACTGGGCGGTCAGGATCCGCGCCGTTCCCTCGCGGGCCCGCGGCGCCTGCCGATAGGCCTCGATCACATGGTCGATCGCCGAGGCCGTGTGCAGCTTCGGGTCGTAGAGCACCGGAACCTCGGCCGGCAGGCCGGGGCCAAGCCCGTCGGTTTTCACGCCGATGATCTGCGCATCGACCGCCGCCTGGGCGAGATGCGCGATGTCCTTCACGGCCGACGAGGTCGGCAGGTCGTTCGAAGAATGCTGCGCCATCGGGCGCTCCTTTCAGGCTGGCGGGGGAGAGAAGCGGCGGCCGGCCGAAACCGGCGGCAAGCGTCAGGCGCGCTCGTGCGCGGGCTCGTGGCGTGAGGCGCCGACCTCGCGCGGCTCGAGCATGTCCATCTGGTTCGGGTGCTGCGTGGTGATCTCGCCTTCCCAGAGGAAGAACGGCGTCCCGCGGAAAGCTTTGTCGTCGGGAAGCTTCACGACGATCTTCGGGACGACGTTGATCATCTCTTTCTGCACCGCGATCTCGACGGTGAGCGTGATCGTCGCCTTGCCCTTGCCTTCCGGCGCGACCTGCAGCGCCTCGATCGACTTGGCGAGCGCCTCGTCGCAGGCCTGCTCGAAGCGGTTGCGCTCGATCAGCCCGAGCAGCTGGAAGAACTTGCGGATCGTCTTGGCCATCTGCGTCAGGCTCCGGCGGTCTGGCGGGCGAGCGCCCGCGCGTTCTGGCGGGCCAAGGCCCGCGCTTGGGGAAGGGCGGCGAGCACGCCGAGCGGCGGCAGGCCGAGGCGGCGAGCGAGGACGAGCGCTGCGCCGTCGCAGGCGCGCGCCTCGCCGCGCAGCAGGGGCGCGAGCTCGGACGGCTGGACGGGAGAGAAGCCGGGAGCGCCCAACCCCTGCCCCGCCGCAGCCTCCGGCGCGGGCGCCTGCGCGCCGTTCAGAGGCGCAAGAGCCGCAGGGGCGACGGCGGCGAGGCTGGCGATCCCCATCCCCGTCCTCGCCGCCGTCTCCGGCGAACGCTCCAGCGCGCCGTTCGAATTTCTGGTCGTCATCGCGCCGCCTCCTCGGCCGCGCGGTCCTCGGCCTCCCGCGTCTCGGCGATCGACTTCGCTTCGGCGTCGTACCGGTCGGCGCGCTCCCGCAAGGCGCGGCCGCGCGCGAGCGCCTCGCGCACGATGCGGCGGCCGCGCTCGCGCAGGCGGTGCGCGCGCCAGAACAGCCAGATCTCTCGAAGGCCGCGGCGGGGGCTCACGCGAGCTCGTCCCGAAGCGCGACAAGCGCCGCGATCTCGTCGTCGAGGCCGCTGCGCTGCTGTTCGCGCGCGAGCGCCTCAAGTCCGTCGGGCGCGTGCGGCCCGAAGGTCGCCACCAGCAGCGCCGAGCCGTAGGCCTCGGACAGGTGGATGAAGTTGTCGAGCGAGGGCGCGCTCTCGCGCTCCAGCATCCGCTCGATCGTCTTCACGGCGATCCGTCCGCGCGTGTCGGCGTGGACGTTCTGCGCCGTGCGCGCCGGGTGAAGCGCGCGCAGGAACGCGCAGACCCGCTCGCCCGCCGACAGATGTTGGACGTTCGCCCACGAAAGTCGGCGAAATCCCAATGCATGTTGCATGTCGATCTCCGATGCTTTGCGCATCGGAGCCCTCGCGACGGCCCCCCGGGCCCGCGTCGGAGAGGAGGAACGCATGCTGGAGACAAGCGCGGTCATGGGCGGCAACCCGGAGCGCGCGGAAGTAAGATCGGTTGAGAAAAGCCCGGCGCATTCGCGCGCCGGCAGTCGAGGAAACGCCTGCCGCCGTCCAGGGAGAACGAGAGACGGCCGAGAGGCTCGAGGACGCGCGCGGCGAGCGCGCGAATGGGGTGCGGCCGACCCGGCAGGCGAAAACCGGACCGGCCGCGCGCGCGGAAATACGCCCGCGCGTCCGAGGCGGCGTCGGGGGACGCGCCGCCGCGAAGAATTGGTTTTGGACCGCCGCGCTCATGGCGTCGCCTGCCGAACGGCCGCGACGCGGCGGGCAAGCTCGTTCAGCTGATGCCGCTCGGTCACGCCGAGGCTGTTAAGTCCCTGACGCTCCAGCTTGGCGAGCGCGTCGGCCGCCTTCACCATCACGAGGACGTCGTCGACCCCCGCCACGGCGCCGGCGCCGCTCCGGCGCAGGACGTCGCCGCGCTTCAGCGGCGCGGCTGCGCGGGCGTAGTGGCGGGCGCGGTCCAGCATCGCGGCGAAGTCCGCGAGCGAGAACATCCGCGGGCTCAGGCCCGCGCGGTCATAGAGCACGACATTGAGATCAGCCCCGGGAGCAGCTTCTTGATCCTCGCCCGCGACCGCGCCGCCGCCGACTGGCGCTTCTTCGCCCGCCTCGCCGTCCGGCTCTGCCTGGCGCTCGCCGCGACGCTCATCGCCGCCGGCCGCGCGCGGGAGCTCCGCGAGGTCCTGCGCATCCACGGCCGCGTCGAGGCCGAGCGCCTCCAGACGGACGAGGTCCGCGGCGCGGCCAAGGATCTTCTTGGCGATCTCGTCGACATCGCCGAGCGGCCCGGCGACGCCGAGGCCGTCCTGGCTCGCCACAAGGCGCGTCACGCACAAGGCCGCGGCTGAGGCCGCATGACCGGCCTCGACCAGCGCGACGTTGGAGAGATGGGCGAGATAGGCCTCGAGCGTGATGGCGTAGGCCCGGCCGTCGATCGAGACCGGGATCTCGCGGGTCCCGATCGCGGCCGCGATCGCGTCGATCAATTCGGCGCGCTCATGCGGCGCGTCGCGGCGGGAGTTGGCGTTGCGGATCACGGCTGCGGCTCCCGCGGCCAGGCCACGACGAGCGCCACGGCGCAACAGCCGAGCGTCACGAGCGCCAGAGCGAGGCAGACATCCGCGACGCTCATCCGACCGGCTCCGGTTCGGGCGCTAGGGTCGCGTCCTCCGGCTTCGCCGCTTCGAGCCGCGCCCGATGAAACCCCTCCGGCGTGACCTTGCCGCCGCTCGCGGCGCGGGCCCGCTCCTTCAGCGCGGCCGGAGCCTCGGCGAGGCCGAGCGCGTAACGGCGCGCCTGCGTCGCGGTCGCGACGCAGAGGCGCTCGGCGAGCTGCTCATAGGTCAGCCCTTCCGAAATCCGCCACTGCTCGAGCGTGAGGTCCATGCGCGAAGCTCCTTCGCGCAAAACATGTCCAATTTCGACATAACCTGTCAAGCGTCATGTCGGGATCAGCAATGGCCGACGATGTCGAATTCCGACATATCATTGCTATGAAAGCGAAAACCCCTGGCGGGTCCGCCCCGATCCTCATGCCGAAGAAGCGCGGTCGCGCCGCCAAGCCTCGCGCCGCCGATCACGGCGACCTGCCGAACCGCATTCGCGAGTTGCGCGAGGCCGAGGGACTGTCGATGGCGCAACTCGGCGCGCGCATGGCGACGTCGAGGCCTCGACCATCAACAAGCTCGAAAAGGGCGACACGCTCGTCAACACGCGCTGGATGAAGCGGCTGGCCGACGCGCTCCGGGTCGACCCGATCGAGATCCTGTTCGCGCAGCCGAAGATGCGCCGCGTCAAGGTCGTGGGCGCGGTCCAGGCCGGCGTGTTCGTCGAGGCGATCCACTGGCCCCACCCCGACGACGTCTATGAGGTCGCTGTCCCGGACGCGCCGGAACTCGCCGACATCCGCCTCGAGGGCTACGAGATCCGCGGCCCGTCGATGAACAAGGTATATCCGGAAGGATCGGTCGTGGTCGTCGCCTCGATCTTCTCGAGCCGCGAGCAGCTGGTCTCGGGCGCGCGCTACGTCGTCGAGCGCATCCGGCCCGACGGCGAGCGCGAGGGCACCTGCAAGCTGTTCGAGATCGACGCCGCCGGCCGGCGCTGGCTCATCCCGGAGTCCTTCGACCGCTCGTTCCAGCCGATCCCGCTCGACGACGACGCCTTCGAGAACGGCGAGCTCGTCCAGGCGATAGGCCGCGTGATGTGGTCGGTGAAGCGGGAGACGCCCGACTACCAGGCGAATTTCGGCGCGGCCCGCCCGTAGACCTTTTTGTAGATCGTCGCGGCCTTCGCCACGGCGGCTTGCTTTTCGGTCCGGCTGAGCTTGGCGGCGCAGTTCACGTCGAGATTGAGCGTGTCGGACTGGTCGACCTCGCTCGCGCCGCTCTGCACGATGACGATGCGCCAGGCGCAGCCGGTGAGCCGATCGACCCGGATCGAGTCGTCGCAGCCCGTCAGCAGGCAGAACGCGACGTTGCGCTGCCCCTGATAGTCCCCCTTCCAGGCGCGCGCGATGTCGCCGGCAACGTCTCGCGGGTCTGCTCGCAGGAGCGATACGCGTCGGGCTGGGGACATTCCGAGGCCGGCGCCACCATCTCGGGCGTCTGCGCGACCGCCGGCGCAAGGGCGACCGCGAGCAGGAGCGCGGCGAGAAGCGCGCGCCTCATGCCGCCACCCCGTAAAGCGCTTCGATCGCGCGCCGCTCCTCGAACGAGAGCCGGTCGTCGGCCGCCACGAGATCCTCGATCGCAGGCCCAAGCAGCCGCAGGACCGCGGGGTCGGCGGCGAGCCGATCATAAGCGTGGGCCGCATGGCCGGCCGAGGGCCGCAGCGCGGTCAGCGCCACCCCGATGCGCGCGAAATCGGCGTCGCCCAGCATGACGCCGTCCAGCTCGGCGACACGGTCTACAAAGCGCAGCATGGACTCGATCTCGTCATGCACCACCCCGTCGGACGCGGCGATCGCGGCCAGCACCGCGAGCCCGTCCTTGGCCCTTCGCAAGGTGGCCCGCATCGGATCGTCTTTCCGCGAAAGGCCGAAGCCTTCGAAGAAGGTGACGGCGTCGGCGATGATCTCGCCGGTCCCAAGATCGATCAGCTCGACCATGCGGTCGGCGCGGAACAGCCGCGGCTCAAACCGCAGCGTGCAGAACGCGCTGACATAGCAGACCTCGCGATCGAACCAGCCGCGGCTGAAGCGGACGATCCGCTTCGTCACCTCGGATTCGCCCTCATAGATCAGCGCGCAGGCGAGCGGGCTGAGCCTGACCGCGGACGCCGGAGCGCCGCGCAGCATCATCGAAACAGGATCACCGATCCCTGCATTGCTGAAGAAGCCCGGCGGCGGCCCAAGATTTTCACCGCACCGCGCCGCCAGCCAGTCCCGCGCCTCGTCGTGATCCATCGCTCGCCCCGAAGACTTCGCGCGTCGCTAACCCCCGAGCCGCCCGCGCGCACGCGAGAGTGGCACAGCCATACCCGCCGGCCATGGCTGATTCGGACAGACTGAGCCGCCAAGCGCGATCCACCCCGCGACGATATGTCGAATTTAGACATTTTCTCTCTTGACGATTATGTCTGATATCGACATGCTTTCTCCATCAACCGCTGATGGAGCCGCCGATGTCTCTTTGCCTGTCGCCCGCGCCGCGCGCCAAGGAAGTCCGCGCGCCCGGCTCCCGCGCCGTCACCCTCGCCGACATGGTCGAGGCCGCCCGCAAAACGATCTTCCGGCGCGGCGAGCTGCACGAGTCCGACCTCGAGCTCGCCGGCTTCACCAAGGCCGAGATCGCCGAGCACCGCGAGACCGTGCTGGCGCGCCTGCGCCGCGAGGCCCGGAGGCTCGACGCGTGAGCGCGGCGCTTTTCCCCTCGGGCGTCGAGGCCTATGGGGCGCTCGCCCGCCTCCTCGACGTCGCCATCACCGACACCGGCCAGGGCCGCCGCTGCGCGAACTTCGTTCTGGCCTGGTGGAACGCCGGCCAGAACGGCGGCTTCGACCTCTCCGACCTCTGGAACGTCGACGACCGCCTCACCTCCGACATGACGACGGTGTTCGCCTATGTCGCCCGTACGCCCGGCGGGACCTATCCGGTCGATTACCGCGACGAGATCGAGCGCGTGATCGCGCTGCACCGGCCCGCCGCGGAGGCCGCGTGATGGCCGACACGCTGGAGCGACTGCGCCGCATCGCCGTCGACGAGCAGGGCGTCGACGCCGCCGCCTTCACGCTCGAAGCCGAGTTCGAAAGCTTCGGCCTCGACAGCCTCGACATGGTCGAGCTGCTGATCTCGATCGAGGGAGTTCGGGATCGAGGTCCCGGACGCGCAGTTCGAGGGCTGGCGCACCGTCGGCGCCGCGGTCGGCGGGATCGACGAGCTGACAGCCACAACCCGCGGAGCCGCCGCATGAGCGCCGCGGCCCTGCGTTCCGCCTCGCCCCGCCGCCCGGCATTTCGCCTCGCCGATCTCGAACCGAAGGTTCTGGGCGTCGCGCTCGAGGGCCTGCTGGACGCCCGCCGCGACCGGCCTCGCGCGCTCCGCGCCGTCATGGTGCTGGACCAGGTCGCGCGCCTGCCCTCGCCGGGCCTGGCGAAAACCGCGGCGCGCGCCGCCGACGAGATCCGCCGCGCCGTCGGCCACCTGCCGCCGGCCGCCCCGGCCGTCGCCCCTCGCCCGTGCTTTCCCCGCCCGCTCTCGCCCGCCCGCGCGCTGCAACAGGCCGTCGAGCGCGCGTTTTCCGGAGGTTCCGCGCATGCCCTCTGAGCGTTTCGTCTGCCGATCCTGCGACGGCCTCGGCGCCCGCCTCGTCCGCGAAGCCGGCGAAGTCACCTTTGCGCCCTGCGCCTGCCAGGCGCCCCGCGAGGCGCACGAGCCCGCCGCCCGGCCGCGGCTCGCGGCCTCCGCTCCGCATCCCTCCGTCTTTGCGCTTCGCCGCCCGGCGCCGCGCCTCACCCTCGTCAAGGGCTTTTGAGCCATGCTGCAGACCCTCGCCCGCCCCATCGTCGCCAAGCCCTCGAGCCTGGCGCCCGACCCCATCGACGTCCGCGTCGGCGCGCGCATCCGCCTCGGCCGCCGGCTCGCCGGCTTCAGCCAGACCAAGCTTGGCGAGGCCGTCGGCGTCTCGTTCCAGCAGATGCAGAAATACGAGAAGGGCGTGAACCGCGTCGCGGCATCGCGCATGGAGAAGATCGCCGCGGCGCTCGGCCGCCCGATCGCCTGGTTCTACGCAGAGGGCTCGGATTACGACGCCGCGGAGAACGACGAGGAGGCGCTCGCCTCGCTCGCCGAGCGCGACGTCGAGTTCCTGCGCGATCTCTCCCGCCTGGGCGACCGCCACTTTTTCATTGTCAAGCAGATGGCCGCCGCCCTCGCCTCTCAAGGCGCCGCCGGCCAGGAGCGCGCGGCGTGAGCTCGGCGGTCAACTCGCCCTCGCATTACCGCCGCGGCGGCTTCGAGCTCGCGCAGGTGATCGACGCCTTCGAGCTCGACCGCTGGGAGACGCAGGCCGCGCAATATCTCTTCCGCGCCAAGCACAAGGACGGCGGCGCCCATGAGGCGCAGGACCTCGCCAAGACGATCGCCTTCCTGATCCACGCGCTGACGCTGAAGTCGCCCGCGACGCTCGAGCGGTTCGAGGCCTTCGGGTTCCGGCTCACGCGCGGCGGCGAGGCGGATGTCGATTTTCAGCCCGCCAGAATTCCGCCGCTCACGCGCTCGACAGCGCTGTCCCTGGTGTCGCTGGAAGACACGCTTGAGGCGTTTCTTGGCGAGAGCCGCGAGGTCGTGCTGGAAGGGCTCACCGCCGCGCTCGCTCTGCAGGGGCGGCTGCGGCCGTCGCTCAAGGGCAGCGTCGGCGACCAGACCGCCGGACTTCCGGAAGACGATCCAGCCGTCTCGGCGATCTGCAACGCCGCCGAAGCGATCGCGCACGAGCGCGTGATCGTCGCCGCGCGAGGTCGAGCGTCATGAGCGCCGCCGCACAGCTTTACGAGGCCGGCTCGCGCGGGCCCGAACTCTTCATGCCGTGGGCCGACGGCGGAAAATGGGACCTGCTCGCGCCCGATCCCGCGACGCTGCGCTGGCGCGACCTCGCGCTGCGGCTCGCCCGCATGCCGCGCTTCGGCGGCGAGACCGACTGGTCGCTCGCCGAGCACATGATGCTGGCCGCCCGTCTCGCGCCGCCGGAGGCCCGCGGCCACGCGCTGCTGCACGACGCCCACGAAGGGATCTTGGGCGACTGGGTCACGCCCGTGAAGTCGGCGCTGAAGCGGCTCGGCGGGCCGCCGGTGCGCGTCGCCCTCGGCGAACTTGAGCGCCGCTCGGCCGCCGCCGTCCACGCCGCCGCGGGCCTGCCCTTCCCGCCGCCCGACGCGGTCGCCCGCGCGGTCGACGAGGCCGACCGCCGCGCGCTGTCGACCGAGCGCCGCGACCTGTTCTCGCCCGCCTACTGCGCCGGCTGGGGCGAGAATCTGCCCGACCCTGCCCCGCTCCGCGACGGCCGCCTGAAGCCCAAGCGTGCGCCCGAGGCGATCGCCGAGGCCTGGCTCACGGCGCTGGTGATCCACGCAGGCTTGAGCCCGGAGACAGCCCGATGACGCTCGAACATCAGCAGAAGCTCGCCCGCCGCAATCCGTGCTTCGCGCCGGAGGACTGCGCCAACACGGCGTTCGGCTGGCGGCTGCCTGCGCCCTTCGACGACGCCAGCGTCATGCTGACGCTCAACGTCGGCATGGAGTGAGCGGTGTTCTTCGGCGGCGCGCCCCTCTGGCACGCGAGCGTGGTCCTCTGGGACCGGCTCACCCGCCGCCCGAAGCCGGTGTCCAGTTGGACCCAAGCCGACCGCTCCCGCGCCGAGACCGTCGCGAGCAACGTCCTTGCGGGCGTCGGGATCCCCGATCGCACGCGATCCGAAACCTTCGACTTCGAGCTCGGCCTGCATGTGCGGCGGGAGACCACCGGCCAGGAACGGGACTCCGTCTTTAAGACGCCGCGCGGCCGCCGCGCCGCATGGGCCCACGAGAGAGGCTGAACATGCCCAATCGCAAATGGATGCCGAGCCACCTGCAGGACGAACAGGTGCCACCGCCGCGCGACAGTCCGTCCGACTGGATCATCGGTCCCGCCGGCGACTGCTGGCTGATCGCCGGTGACGAGAGCGCAGACGCCGAGGGCCGCGAAACTCACGCCGCGCGATCGCCCCGGGCGAGACGCTCGACTTCGACTGGAACGAGGCGGGCGAGGACTTCGAGGCGCTCATTCGCGCCGACGGAACCTTCGAGTTGCCCGCCGGCGGCGAGCCGCCCGAGGCGACGCATTACTGGATCCCCTACGACTCCGACACGATGGCTTTCAGCTGGAAGGACTTCGTCGCGGCGCAGGCCCAGGTCGCGAGCGCCGACGGCGACCTCGTGGAGGTCGAGGCCTACAGCTGGTCGGAAGCCCCGGTCCCGCACCGCCTCGTGGTCGAGAACGGCGCGGCGCGGTTCGAGCCGGTCGAGGCGGAGGCCGCCGCCCATGTCTGACGCGCCGACCGCCGACCCGCGCATGTCGCTTACCCTGAAGGACCGCACGCTTTACGGGTCGAACCCGGACCGCGAGGCCGAGCTCGCCCGCCGCGCGCTGCGCGCCGCCGAGGCCGACTATCTCGGCTGGCCCGCGCCGGCCGCCGCCCCCGGCCCGATCACCGACGACCAATGGGCCGACGAGATCGCCGCCGGCGTCGCGGCGGGCCTGAAAGCCCGCGCCGGAGGGCGGCGATGATGGCCGAGAGCGCGTGGTTCTACTTTGGCTGCGTCGACGTGATCGGCCACGGGTCGCACGACGAGAAGCTGCGCCGCGTCTATGACCGCCGGTTTGACAGGTACGACGCCCAGCTTTGCCCTGAGAGCCGCGCGGGATACGTCGCGCGCGTCACCCGACTGCCTGCCATTGGGTTCACCGCGCTCGCCTTCTGGGATTACACGGTGGACGCCCGCGGAGGCTCGAACAGCGCGTTCTTCGCGCCGACGCTGACGATCGAACCATTCGAGATGCTCGAAGAGGCTCGCAAGCGGTTCCCTTCGATCTTTCTGCGCTGCCCGCCGATCTCGCTGGAGCCGCGCCCATGACCCCGATCCAGCGCGATCTCGCCCGCCATGCGCTCGGCCTGCCGAACGCGCGGTGCCGCTCCTACCGAAACCACTTCGGCGGCCCGCGCGGCGAGGACCTCGAGGCGTGGTCCGCGCTTGTCGCCGACGGCCTCGCCCGGCGCTTCGGGGGATCGTCTCTCACCGGAGGCGACGACTGCTACGTGCTCACCCGCAAGGGAGCGCTGCAGGCGCTCGTGAAGAACGAGCAGCTCGACCCCGAGGACTTCCCGTCGCCCGAGATGGTCGCCGCTCTGCGCCGCCTCTCCGAAACCGGCACGGCGACCCACTGGATCGCCAAGGCCTGCAGCCTCGACACGGCCGCCGCGCGCCGCTTCTTGAAGCGCCTCGCAAAGGAGGGCTTCGTCGAAGGGATCGTCGGATCGAACGACTGGGCCGTGCGCACTTGGCGCATCACCCCGCGCGGCCAGTGCGCTCTCCGGACCTTCGACAAGCGCGCCGCAGTGGCGGAGTTCGGCCAGCCATGACGAACCTTCCCGCCCTCACCGTCTGGCAGCCTTGGGCGTCGCTGATCGCGATCGGCGCGAAGCCCTATGAATTCCGCGGCTGGCGCGCGCCCCGCGCCTATCAGGGCCGCCGCATCGCGATCCACGCCGCCGCCCGGCCGGTGAGGATCGCCGAGGTCGTCGAGATGATCGAGGACCTCACCTCGGACCGGGCCTGGACGACGTGCCTCGACGCCAAGCTCGCGCTGCCGGTCCTCGAGCGCGTTTATCGCGACCCAAAGATCCTGCCTCTCTCGGCGGTCGTGTGCACCGCCATGCTCGGCGTCCCGCGCCACGGCGACGACATCGCCGCCGAATTCGGCGGCCCGGTGAACGACAGCGATCGCCACGATCACGCCCACTGGGGCTGGCCGCTCACCGACGTCTTCGTGCTGGAGCCCCCGGCCCCGGCCCGCGGCGCCCAGGGGTTCTGGACATGGACCGACGTGAGGCTGGCGTGAGCGCCGCGGCCGTCGCGCTCGTCGAACTGTCCTGCAGCGTCCGGCACGTGTCGGACGCGACGGTCGTGATCGAGCATGACGGCCGCATCACATCTCTGCCGCGCCGCGCCGTTGAGGAGATCGGCCCGCGCTTCGTCCTGATCCCGCAGGCGATCGCTGCGTCCGTCTCCGAATCCGCCGTCGAGCCGCTCGACGAGGCGGCGCTCGCCCGCCGCTTCGGCCGCTCGCGCGACTGGGTCTATCGAAACATCGCCCGGCTCGTCGCCGAAGAGGAATTTCCGCCGCCGCTCTCCCGCTTCGGCCACCGCCGTTATGCGCGGGAGGCGGTCGACGCCTGGTTCATGGGCGAACGGCCGAAGCCCCGGTCGGCCACGCCCGAGCCACGGCCCGAGCCGCGGCCCCAGGCGCCCCCCGCCCCGGCGCTCGCCCTCGACGAGGCCGACGCGCAGGAGTGGCGGCGCGCGCTCGCGGCCGAGTATGGCGCTTGACCCTCGCCGTCGGCGGTCGTGAGATGCCGGCCTCCGCCGCCCGAGCGCCCGACGTGCCGAAGCTCAAGCTGAAAGTTCCCTACCTCGTCTGGCGCGACGGCCGGCCCCGATGGGTTCCGGGCCCGGCCTTGCGCGCCAAGGGCGCGAAGGGCGCAGACCTCAAGAGCGCCGAGGGCGCGTGGCTCGGGCTCGAGGCGGCGATCGAGGCGGCGCGCAAGCTGAACGCCGAGATGGCCGACGCCAGGCCGTTGACCCCAAAGCCCGCGGCGCGCGGCGCGAGCGTCGTCGACCTCGTCGAGGACTACATGCGGTCCGACGACTTTTCGCGCCTCGCCGCCACCACGCAGGACACCGCCCGTTCGAAGCTGCGCGCGATCAAGTTCCGCCCGGCCCGCCACGGCGAGCCCGAGACCCGCGAGCTCTTCGGGCTGTCGCCCGCGCGCGCCATCGGCAAGCCGGAGGCCAAGGCCTTCTTCGAACATTGCCGGAAGACCCGCGGCCTCGTCTCGGCCCGCCACATCATCATGCTGGTCTCGGCCGCATGGAAATGGGGCTCGACCTCGACCACGTGGCGGCTGACGGGAGAGAACCCGTGCCACAAGCTCAACCTTCCGACAGCCGACGCGCGCATCCGGGTCGCGATCGAGGCGGAGATCCGCGCGCTCGACGGCGCCGCCGAGGCGCTCGGCCTCTGGTCGGTGGTCGACGCCGTCTACCTCGCGCTCTTCAGCGGCCAGCGCCAGACCGACGTGCTGCTGCTCGCCGACCCGTTCGGGTCGAACCGATCGGCGGCGGACCGCGCCGCCGCCGGCGAGCCGATCCGCCTGCGCCAGAAGAAGACCGGCGCGGTGGTGGCTGTGTTCTGCGCGCCGCCGCTGGTCGCCCGCCTCGCCCAGATGGAGGAGCGCCGGCGCGCGCGGGCCGTCGTGCGCGACGAGCTGCTGGTCGACGAGCGCAGCGGGGCGCCCTTCGTCAGCCGCAGCCAGTTCGACAAGCGCTGGCGCGAGGTCCGCGATCTCGCGATCGCGGGCGACGCCGCGCGCGGCCTCGAGCCCTGCCCAAGCCTCAACACCCTCACCTTTCGCGACCTGCGCGACACGGCTGTGACCTGGCTTTTCCGCGCCGGCGCGAACTACCCCGAGATCGGCTCGATCACCGGCCATTCGCCGGCGACGATCATCACCATCCTCAAGCACTACCTGCTGATCGACGAGACCGACGCCAGGCGCGCGAACGACAAGCTGACGGCCTGGCTGGCGGCGCAAGGAATGAGGCTGTAGAACGCCGCCCGAACGGAAGTCTCACGTGAGACTTTTTCGAGGTCTCACGTTCCACCCCCGTTCCGCCTCGACCCCGAGGCCAAAGCGTTGATTATTGAACGATTTCCCCTGCATGCGGACGTGGCGAAACCGGTAGACGCACGAGACTTAAAATCTTGCGCCGCAAGGCGTGCGGGTTCGAGTCCCGCCGTCCGCACCAATCCTGACCAGCGACCCGGCCCAAACGAGATCGGCCGCTTCCGCCGCGCGCCCGGATGGGAGACGCGGCGAAGGCGGCCGACCAAATGGCGGCCTTCGGACATGGGGTCCTCCGGCCTGTTCCGCTTCGCGAGAGGGGCGGGTATCGCGAGGCGGCCTGACACGCCAGATAGGCGCCGCCTCTCGCCCGGCAATTGATCGGCCGATAACGCGTGGTTACAAACCGTTGCCGACGGGCTGCGCGACCAAGCGCCGGTCGTCGTCACGCGCGCTCCGCCGCGTCGCACAGTCGTGAGCAGGATTTGCGCCGCCGCAGCCCTATCTCCAACTTCGTCTTCGCCAGAACAGCCGCCTTCAAGCGCCGGAGCCAGAGTTGCGACTGAACCGCGTCATCCTGCTTCTCTGCAGCGTCTTCGGGGCCGTCTTCGCCGCCGCCTCGCCCGCCGCGGCGCAGGGGCTCGGCTTGGTCGAGCGCCACATGTCCTCGCCGACCCCGGCGCTCGACCATCCGCTGGTCTTCAGCGTCTACCGTCCGGCGCTCGCGCCGACCGACGGAACGCGCTGGCCGGTGGTCTATCTGCTCGAGGGTCGGCCCGGACTGTCGGACTGGATCGATCAGGGCTCGGTCTATGAGGTGATCGATCGGGCGATCGCCGAGGGCGCCATTCCGCCGACGCTTGTCGTCATGGCCGCCGCCCCCTTCAGCTGGTACGCCGACAATCCGCAGGGCCAAGGCCTCGTCGCGACCGCGCTGACGCGCGACCTCGTCGCCGCCGTCGACGCGCGCTATCCGACCGCCGCCTGCCGGGAGGGACGCGCGATCGGCGGGCTGTCCATGGGCGGCTACGGCGCCGTGCTCTACGGGCTCACGCGTGCGGACCTCTATGTCGGCGCCATGAGCTTCGCCGGCGCCATCGCGCCTCCGATCGGAGCGGACGAGACCGAGCGCCTCGCCCGCTCGGACGTGTTCTACGACGGCGCGTTCGGACGGCCGCTGGATCGCGCGCGCTTCAACGACATGACGCTGTTCGCCAAGCTGCGCGAGGCCTCGCGCGCCCATGGTCCGAAGGCGGCGCTTTTTCTTGCGGCCGGCGACGCCGATCGCGGCGGACTGCTGCTCTCGACGACCCGGCTCCACGTCGAGGCCAAGCGCGCCGGCTTCGACTCGACCCTGCGCATCGGCGCAGGCCTTCACGACTGGCCGACCTGGCGAAACCAGCTCGCCGAAGGGCTCGCCTGGCTCGGGCCGCGGCTCGACCCGTCCTGCGGAAAGGAGATCGCGCGCGCGGCTCCGCTTCCGGGCGGCGGCGAGCCTCCAAGCCACGGAACGCCGTGACAAAATTTCGCTTTGTGCAGCGCAAATGACGGGTCTAGATTTTCCGTGAGAGCAGTTCTCGACCAAGCTCCAGAGCGCGCACGATGCCGTTCTCCGTTCGCCGCCTCATCCCGCCAATCGCAGCCCTTGCGGCCGCGCTCTTCTGGCTGACGGACGCCCACGCAGGGGGCCTCGTCACGCGTGAGGCGATCGCGCCAAGCAAGGCGCTCGGCAAACCGATCCGCTTCTCGCTCTACAGGCCCGCCGAAGCCCCGCCGCCGGGCGCGCGCTGGCCGGTGCTCTACCTTCTGCACGGCGGCGGCCCAGGCGAGGCCGACTGGCTCGACGCCGGCCGCCTCGCCGACACGATGGACCGCGCGATCGCCGCGGGCGACATGCCGCCGACCGTCGTGGTCATGCCTCAGGCCGGCGACAGCTGGTACGTGGACAATCCGGACTCAGGAGGCGCGGGGCTGATGGAGACCGCGCTCACCCGCGACCTCGTGCGCGCGATCGACAAGGCGCTGCCGACCGCCGCGTGCCGGCAGGGGCGCGCGGTCGCAGGCCTTTCCACCGGCGGCTACGGCGCCCTGCTCTACGCCCTCGACAAACCGAAACAGTATGGCGCGGCCATCAGCCTGTCGGGCTCGATCTCGCCGCCCATCGGCCCGCAGATGAAGGACCGCATCCGCCGCGCCGCGCGCCTTTATGACGGGGCGTTCGGAAAGCCCTTCGTCGCGGCGCGGTTCAACAAGCTCAACCTGTTTCCGCGCGCCGTGCGGCTCGGGATCGGGGGGGCGCCCTCGCCCGCCTTCTACCTCAACGCCGGCGACCGCGACCCTGGCGGCATCGTCCAGGGCACGACCGAACTCCATCTCGCGCTGCTCCGGCGCAACGCGGACTCGACGCTCAGGATCGTGGACGGGCGGCACGAATGGGCGCTGTGGCGCCGTGAGCTCGGGCCGGCGCTCAAATGGCTCGGCGTCCGGCTCGATCCGACCTGCGGCGCGGTCGTCGCGAAGGCGGTCGCGGGCGTCGACGACGGCGAACCGACCGCCTCGACGCACTAACCGTCCGGCCGGCGCCTGCCGCGCGGCTTGGGTCCTACCGAGAAGCGGACGTCAAACCGCCCCGGTCCGGTCAGATCGCGATGCCGGGGCGCGCAGATCGACGTTCTGGCCGTGCTCAGAGCTCGAGCGTCTTCTCGAACACGGTGAGGCCGGTCAGGCAGTCCTCCATCGCCCGGCGGGCGCGGGGACGCGGGCAGTCGAGCGCCTTGGCGATGGTCTCGAGCCGATGGTTCGGCACGTCCTTTACCCGGCTCTGCGCGAAGCGCATGGCGCAGACCGTCGTCGGAGGCGCGCTCAGCCCCTCGCGCTCGGCCTCGGCGACCAGGAAGGCGTGGTCGAAGCCGATGTTGTAGGCCACGAGCGGATCGTCGCCGACGAAGGCGAAGAAGTCGGCGAGCGCGGCTTTGGCGTCGGGCGCGTCCGCGAAGGCGGCGTCGTCGAGGCCGGTCATGGCGCGCACGAAGGCCGGGATCGCGCGGTCAGGCTTCACCAGCGTCTGGAAGCTGTCGAGTTCTCCGCTCGCGCGGTCGAAGCGGAGCGCCGCGATCTCGATGATGCGGTCGCGCTTGGGCGTCAGTCCCGTCGTCTCGAGATCGAAGAAGACGTAAGGGGTTTCGCCGGCGGCGATGGCTTCGAGAGGCGTCGACATGGAGGTTCTTGGGGCCTTGGACTCGGAACATAAGGCGCGAGAGGGCGGCTACGCCCAATTTTCTACGCAATCACGCGCGCGGCGGCCAGCGCTCTTCCGCTAAAAACCGCCGCATGGCATAGGCTCGCGGCCATGTCCCACAACTCTTTCGGCCATCTGTTCCGTTTCACGACCTTCGGCGAGAGCCATGGACCCGCGATCGGGGCCGTGGTCGACGGCTGCCCGCCGCGACTCAGCTTCACCCGAGACGACGTGCAGGCCGCGCTCGACCGCCGCCGCCCGGGGCAGTCTCGTTTCACCACCCAGCGCAAGGAGCCGACCAGGTCGAGATCCTGTCGGGCGTGATCGAGGGCGCGGAAGGCGTGCTGACGACGACCGGCACGCCCATCGGCCTGCTGATCCGCAACGTCGACCAGCGCTCCAAGGACTACTCCAACATCGCCTCGAGCTACCGGCCGGGCCACGCCGACTACGCCTATGACGCCAAATACGGGATCCGCGACCACCGCGGCGGCGGCCGCTCCTCCGCGCGCGAGACCGCCTGCCGGGTCGCGGCCGGAGCGATCGCGCGGCTGGTGATCCCCGGGGTGAGGATCCGCGGAGCGCTGGTCGCCATGGGCCAGATCGAGATCGACCGCAGCCGCTGGGACTGGGCGGAAGTCGACCAGAACCCCTTCTTCTGCCCCGACCCGATCGCCGCCAAGGAGATGGAGGGCTACCTCGACGGGGTCCGCAAATCCGGCTCCTCGGTCGGCGCGGTGATCGAGGTGACGGCCGAGAACGTCCCCGCGGGGCTTGGCGCGCCGATCTACGGCAAGCTCGACGCCGACCTCGCCTCGGCGATGATGAGCATCAACGCGGTCAAGGGCGTCGAGATCGGCGAAGGCTTCGGAGCCGCGAGGCTTTCGGGCGAGGACAACGCCGACGAGATGCGCGCGGGCGAGAACGGGCGGCCGTCGTTCCTGTCGAACCATGCGGGCGGCGTGCTCGGCGGGATCTCGACCGGCCAGCCGGTCGTGGTGCGCTTCGCCGTAAAGCCCACCTCGTCGATCCTTACGCCGCGCCGTTCGATCGACGCCGACGGCCAGGAGGTCGACGTCTCGACCCGCGGCCGCCACGACCCGTGCGTCGGCATCCGCGCGGTTCCGGTGGGCGAGGCCATGATGGCGCTCGTGCTCGCCGACCATGCGCTGAGGCATCGCGGCCAGATCGGCTGACAGATCAGTCGGTTGACGCCGACGAAAGTCTCAGGCGCGCGGTTCGGCGGCGCGCAATCCAGATTGCGCGGCCGCTCGTATCTGCAACCACGATGTCGCCCTTGGGCGACGGACAACTTGAGACATGATGTCCACCGCCGGCGCGGATGCAGTCACGCGCCGGCGGTCTTTTTTTGTCGAGCCGATCGCGTGCTTCGAGACGATTGGCTGTCGCCAAGCTCCTCGGCATGAGGGAGGTTTCTGCCTCTCAACGGTCCTCATGCTGAGGAGCCGTCCGCAGGGCGGCGTCTCGAAGCACGCAGTCGCTCTCAGGCCCGCGGCTGACCCTCGAACAGATTGCCGGCGACCTCGCGCACCGTTGGCGCGCGGCGGGCGACGAAGGGCAGCGGGCGGCACACCGCCATGGCGGCGAGCCCGACGCGGGCGGTGAGCAGGCCGTTCAGCACGCCCTCGCCGAGCCGCGCCGAGAGCTTCGCCGCAAGGCCGTGGCCGAGCACCTGCTCCAGCAGGCCGTCGCCCACCCCCATGCCGCCGGTGACGGCGAGATGGGCGCCGACATGCTTTGCGAGCTTGAGGAAGCCGAGCGTTCCCGGCCTGCCGCCATAGATCGTCCCGATCCTGCGGATGAGCCGCATCGACTCCACCAGCACGAAGCCGAGATCGACGATCGCGCGCGGCGAGACGGCGGTGACGACCGAGACGCGTTTGGCGGCCGTGGCGATCGCGCGGGTCGCCTCGCGGTCCAGTTCGGCCAGCATTTCGCGCTCGACGATCTTGAGGCGGTCCGAGCCGTCCACGATCTCGCCGTCATGGGTCGCGACGGCGGCGCGGGCGCGGGCGGTCTCGGGCCGCTCGGCGTAGAGCGCCACCACCTCGGCCGCGACCTTCCGCGCCTTGCGGTCGTCGTCCGTCGCGTGCGCCTCGTCGGCGGACGCCCGCAGCGTCTCGATCTTGCCGAGCCGCATCAGCCCGGCGATCTCGCGGATGACCACGCCGAGCCCGGCGAGCGCCGCAAGCCCGGCGAGGCCGAGCGCCAGCCAGCCGAGCCAGTCTGCGCGCGCGAAGGTGTCCTCCACCACGCGCGTCGCCCAGAGGCCGACCGCAAGGCTGAGCAAGCCGCCGAGCGCGCTCCAGAACACGCCGCCGAGCGTGAGGCCGCGACGACGCGGCTTCACGGGCGCGGCCGCCGGTTCGGGCTGCTCGAAGACGTCGGGCTCGGGCGTCACCACCACGCCGCGCGCGGCGGAAACCTCCTCGCCCTTCGCTCCGAGCACGACCGCGGGATCGTTCAGGCGAAAGGTCGTCGGACGGCGGGGGGCTTCGGTCATCGGATCAAGATCTGCATCGAGGAACTGCGTGCTTCGCGACGCGCGCCAGAAGCGCGCTGCTCGGCATGAGGACCGCCGAGGCCGGCCCGGAGCCGAGAACCTCCCTCATGCCGAGGAGGCCCGCAGAGCCGTCTCGAAACACGAAGCCTGGTTTCCACCGCTCTCACGCCAGCGCGTCTCCGATCAGGAATTCGAGCGACCGGTCGAGCCGGATGTGCGGAAGTTGGGGAGCGCGGTCGGTCGTGACCAGCTTCGGAGGCCGGAACTTCACGAAACGAAGATCGCCGCCGTCTTCGCTCGCGGCGAGACCCTGATAGCCGCCGGAACGCAGCGCGACTTCAGGATCGGCCGGGAGGTCGCCCGGAAACACCGCGATCTCCTCCTCGCCGTCGAAGATCTGCCCGTTGGAGCGCTCGCCCTTCTCGGGCACGCCGACGATGACCGGAAGCTCCTGCCGACCCTGCCGCGCGGTCGCCTCGCGGGTGGCGCGCACGGCCGCAAGCGCCACCACGTCGACCGCCGCGCCGCCGAATTCGGCGCGCTCGATCGCCCGGCTGACGAGGCGGCGCAGGATCGCCTCCAGCCGGTCATGGCTGGTGTGGTGGAGGTGGTCGGCCTTGGTGGCGGCGAACAGCAGCCGGTCGACTTTCGGGCGGAACAGGCTCGACAGCCACGAATTGCGGCCATGGCGAAACGCCGAGAGCACGTCGGCGAGCGCGTTCTCGAGGTCCGCCACCGCCTCCGGGCCGGCGTTCAGCGCCGCGAGCGCGTCGACCAGCACCACCTGCCGGTCGAGCCGGGAGAAGTGGTCGCGGAAGAACGGCTTCACGACATGGGAGCGATAGGCCTCGTAGCGGCGCTCCATCATGGCCCAGAGCGAGCCCGAGGGCGCGCCCCCCTCCTCCGGCAGCGCCAGCGGCGCGAAGGTGAGCGCGGGGCTGCCCTCGAGATCGCCCGGCATCAGGAAGCGGCCGGGCGGCAGCGTCGAGAGGGCCACGCGGTCGTTGCGGCCGGCCTTCAGATAGGCGGCGAACAGCGCCGCGGCGGCGCGCGCGCGTCCTCGCTCTCGGGCTTCAGCGGATCCAGCGTGTCGAGATGGGTGCGCCAGTTCCGGGCGATCGGCGCGCGGGTCGGCCCGTCGCTCGAGGCGAGGGTGCGCTCGCTCCATTCGCGGAAATCCTGGCCGAGCAGCGCGAGGTCGAGCAGCCACTCCCCCGGATAGTCGACGATGTCGAGGGTGAGCCTGCGGCGGGTGCGCGAACCGGTCAGGAAGCCGTGCGCCTCGAAGTCCACCACGACGCGCAGTTCCGAAATGCGCCGCGTCGAGTCCGGCCAGCCGCGTTCGGCGCCGGTCAGCGCGCGAAAATGCTGCTCGACCTCGAAGCGCGGCACCGCGTCGTCGGGCTGCGGCGCGAGCCGCGCGCCGGCGATGCGGCCTTCCGCATAGGCGCGGAACGCAGGCAGCCGAGCGCCGTTCACGAGCGCCTGCACGAGCGCGGTGAGGAACACCGTCTTGCCGGCGCGCGACAGCCCCGTCACTCCGAGCCGGATGGTGGGATCGAGCGCGCCCGAGACCGCCTCGCCAAGGCTGCGCGCGACGATTCGGGCCTCGTCGAACAAGCCGCCGAAGCTGATGCCCGATGGGCTCATTCGTCCGCGATCCCGAGCGCCTTGGGCGTGACGAAGCGGTCGAGCCGGCCCGAGCCGGGCTCGACCGAGGCCCAATCGTCGAGGGGAAAATCCAGCACCGCGATCGCGGCCGTGGGGAACTTAGCCGAGAGCGCGCGCCGCGCCTCCGGGTCGCCTTTCGACGCAAGTAGTTCCACGAACTGTTCGAGACCCGGATTGTGGCCAACGATCATCAACGTCTGGATGCCGGCAGGCGCGCCCTTCACGACCTGAAGCAGCGCGCCGGGGGATGCGTGGTAGATGTCCGCGTCGAAGGTCGCTTTCGGAGACGGCGAGAACGCCCCTTTGGCGATGTCCCAAGTGGCGCGCGCGCGCCGGGCGGTCGAGCACAGCACCAAATCAGGCCGAAATCCCCTCCCCGCGAGCCATGCGCCCATGGGTCCGGCGGCGCGCCGTCCGCGCTCTGCGAGCGAGCGGTCGTGGTCCTCCTGCCCCTCCTGCGACCAGTCTGACTTGGCGTGGCGGAACAGGATGAGGCGACGCATGGGACTCCCGTCAGGTGTGGCCGGCGCGCAACCCCGTCGCGCCTCGGCGGAGGTGGGGGCGCGTTCAGGCTTTCTCAACCCTGTCCGTTCACGCGCCGGTAACGCTGTTGGCGACTTCTTCATTGTGCAGCGCAATGAACGCCTGATGAACGCGTCGTTCGGGTGGAGTTCAACGCGGCCAAGGCATTCTTGGGCCAAGCTGCCCCAGTGGCTCAAAAGCCACGGCGGGTCTACGAAAAGAAATGTAGCGATTGGTGAACCTGTTCCGCCCAGATTTAGACAACTGAGGCGCAGTATTTGGAGACACAGCCCGCCGCGTACCCCTGACGGGCTTCGGAGCGTGACCACAATGTCGAGCATGATGAGACAATTCGAACAACGAGCTGACACCGCCTTCGCGACTGCGATCGACGTCGGACACCTGAACCGCCAGACCATGGGCGACCGCAGCCTCGAGCGCGAAGTGCTGGAGCTGTTCCGCCGCCAGGCCCGCATCCTCCTCTTCCGTTTCGACGCGCTGACCAACCCGGCCGAGCGCGCGGACGTGGCCCATACGCTCAAGGGCTCGGCCCGCGGCGTCGGCGCCAATCGCGTCGCCTTCGCGGCCGACGAGCTGGAGCGCGCGGCGATGGCCGGCGAGCCGACCGGCAAGGCGCTGGCCGAACTCGCCGAGTCGGTGGCCGAGGTGACCTCGGCGATCGAGCTGCGTTACGGCCTCGACCGCTGAGCCTCACGGCTCCAGACCGCCTCGACGACCTGACGCGCCGCAGCTTGCTGGCGCGTCGTTCGGAAAGACTCTAAAGAGCCAGCTCGGACCGGCGGTGAGCGCCGCCGGCCGCCGCGGTCCCAAAGGGCCGCGACGAGGCTTCGAGCGGGGCGACCGATGGCGAGCATCACCTTCATCGATCAGGACGGCGGCAAGCGCACCGTCGAGGCCGAGCCCGGCTCGACCGTGATGGAGGCCGCCATCCGCAACGACGTCCCCGGCATCGAGGCCGAGTGCGGCGGGGCCTGCTCCTGCGCGACCTGCCACGTCTATGTGGACGAGGCCTGGACCGAGGCCGTCGGCGGACCTGAGCCGATGGAGGAGGACATGCTCGACTTCGCCTACGACGTGCGCCCGACGAGCCGCCTCTCCTGCCAGATCAAGGTCACTCCTGCGCTCGACGGGCTAGTGGTCACGACCCCCGAACGCCAGGGCTGACCGAGCGTCGACCTCCGTCGCCCTGTCGCTTTTGCTCCCGATGACCTAGATCGGCGTCCTGAAGGGGCGCGATCGCGCGCCCGCCATTCTCGCGCCGGGGCGCCATGACCGAGACCATCAAGACCGACGTCGTCATCGTCGGGGCCGGGCCCGTCGGGCTCTTCGCGGTGTTCGAGCTCGGCCTGCTCGACATCCGCGCCCATGTGGTCGACATCCTCGACCGCCCCGGCGGGCAATGCGCCGAGCTCTATCCGGAAAAGCCGATCTACGACATTCCCGGCCTGCCCGTGGTCACGGGTCAGGAGCTCACCAACAATCTCCTCGAGCAGATCAAGCCGTTCCAGCCGACGTTCCATTTCTCCGAAATGATCGCGGGGCTGGAGCCGCTGCCCGACGAGCGCTTCCTGCTCACCACCGACGCCGGGACGCGCTTCGACGCCAAGGTGGTGGTGATCGCCGCCGGCGGCGGTTCGTTCCAGCCCAAGAAGCCGCCGATCGACGGCGTCGAGGCGTTCGAGGCGAAGTCGGTCCATTACGCCGTGCGCAAGATGGACGTGTTCCGCGGCAAGCGCGTGCTGATCGTGGCGGCGGCGACTCGGCGCTCGACTGGACGCTGAACCTCGCCCCCGTCGCCCAGCGGGTCACCCTGCTCCACCGCCGCGACGCCTTCCGCGCCGCCCCCGACAGCGTCAACAAGATGCGCAAGCTCGTCGATGAGGGCGTCGTCGACCTCGCGCTTGGCCAAGTGACGGAGCTCCTCGGCGACGACGGCGTGCTCGAAGCCGCCCGCGTCAAACTCAACGACGGCTCGATCCACGAGATCGCGAGCGACGCCATGCTGCCCTTCTTCGGGCTGACCATGAAGCTCGGGCCGATCGCCGATTGGGGCCTCAATCTCGACGAGAACCTTGTGCCGGTCGACACCGAAAAGTTCGAGACGACCACGCCCGGGATTTTCGCCATCGGGGACATCAACGCCTATCCGGGCAAGCTGAAGCTCATTCTCTCGGGCTTCCACGAGGGCGCGCTGATGGCGCAGGCGGCCGCGCGCCGCATCAATCCGGACCGCCGGATCGTGTTCCAGTACACCACCTCCTCGACGAGCCTGCAGAAGAAGCTCGGGGTGGCGTGACGGCCGGGGCCGCGCTCCCGCCCCGAAAGGTCTCGCGCGGCTCGCTCGCGATCGCCTCCGTCTCGACGGTCGTCGAGTGGTACGACTTCACGCTCTACCTCTATCTCGCGCCGACGCTCGCCAGGGTGTTCTTCGGGACGGGCGAAGGCGCGCTCGCCGAGACGCTCGCGGGCTTCGCCGCCGCCTATCTGCTGCGGCCGCTCGGCGCGCTCGTCTTCGGCCAGATCGGCGACCGTTTCGGCCGCCGGCGCGCCATGCTGCTCTCGGTCGCGCTGATGACCGCCTCCATGCTCGCCACCGCGGCGCTCCCGACCGACGCGCAGGCCGGCGCCGCCGCCGGCTGGGCGCTGCTTGCGCTGCGCTGCGTCTCGAGCTTCGCGGTCGGCGGCGAATATGTCGGCGTGGTGGCCTATCTGCTCGAGGGCGCGAAGGCGGAGCGGCGCGGCCTCGTCACCTCCTCGGCCTCGGCCACGAGCGAGATCGGCGCCCTGCTCGCCGTCGGCGTCGCGGCGCTCGTCGTCGGTTCGCTTTCGGGACCCGACCTCGACGCCTGGGGCTGGCGCATTCCCTTCCTCGTCGGCGCGGCGCTTGCGGGCGGCGTCTGGATCGCGCGCTCGGCCATGGAGGAATCGCCCGAATTCGAGCGGCAGCGCGCGACCGACGCCACTCCCGCCAGGCCCTTGCGCGACATGCTGACCACGCACAGGAGCGCCGTCGCGCGGGGCTTCGCGATCTCGGCGCTCGGCTCGATCACCTACTACGTCGGCATCACCTACGTGCCGTCCTTCCTCGCCTCCGCGGGGGTCCGCACCGAAGGCGAAGCCCTGTCGCTCTCCACGGCGGCGGCCGTCGCGGTGATCCTCGCGACGCCGGTCGCAGGGGCTTTGTCGGACCGCTTCGGCCGGAAGCCCGTGCTGGTCGCGGTCGCGCTCTTGAGCGCCGCCCTGCCCGTCGCGATGTTCGCGCTTGTCGCGAACGGCTCCGCGGCCGCCGCCCTCGCCGGCGCGGTCACACTCGCGGCGATCGCCGGAGGGGTGAGCGCGGTCGGCGCCGTCGCGACCGCCGAACTGCTGCCCGGCGAGGGCCGGCTCACGGGCCTCGCGCTCGGCGCGACCGGCGCGACGGCGATCTTCGGAGGGCTCGCGCCCTATCTCGCCCATCGGCTGGTCGAGGCGACCGGCTGGCCCGGGACGCCCGGCTTGATGATCGCGGCGGTCGCGGCGCTCGTGCTTCCCGTGCTGGTCCTCATGCCCGAGACGGCCCCCGCGAAGGCGCCGGGCTGAAAATCGGGAAGACGCCGGCCATCGCCGCCGCGCAGCCCTGACGCGCGCGGTTGCATTGGCGCATCGGCGAAAAAACCTGTATGGGAGCCGCAATCCCTGATCCGAGCCGATCCCATTCGCGCCGCGTCGCGTGCGCCGGTTCGCTCATGTCCCGAAGGCGAACCGTGAACATCCTCCCCGAAACGTCGCCGCTGATGCGCGTTGACCGAGCGCGGCTATGCGCAGCTGACCCCCGTGCAGAGCGCCGTGCTGGAGCCCGAGGCCGCAGGCCGCGACCTCCTCGTCTCGGCCCAGACCGGGTCCGGCAAGACCGTCGCCTACGGCCTCACGCTGGGCGAGACCCTGCTCCAGGGCGCTGAGACGCTCGGTCAGGCCGCGAGGCCGCTCGCGCTCGTGGTCGCGCCGACGCGCGAGCTCGCGATGCAGGTCGAGCGCGAATTCGTCTGGCTCTACGCCGCGGCGGGCGCGCGCATCGCGGCTTGCGTCGGCGGCATGGATCCCCGCTCGGAGCGCCGTCGTCTGGAGCACGGCGCGCACATCGTCGTCGGCACGCCCGGGCGCCTGCGCGACCACATCACCCGCGGCGCGCTCGATTTGTCGGCGCTCAAGGCTGTCGTGCTCGACGAGGCCGACGAGATGCTCGACCTCGGCTTCCGCGAGGATCTCGAATTCATCCTCGAGGCCGCGCCGGCCGAACGCCGCACCCTGCTGTTCTCCGCGACGCTTCCCGACGCCATCGTCTCGATCGCGCGCCGCTTCCAGCGCGACGCGTTCCGGATCGCGACCGTCGGCGAGGCGCGCGCCCATGCCGACATCGAGCACCGCGCGATCCGCGTCGCCCCGCGCGAGAGCCACGCCGCGGTCGTCAACGTGCTGCGCCAGCAGGACGCCGCCGCCGCGATCGTGTTCTGCACCACCCGCGAGAGCGTGCGCCGGCTGCACCAGCATCTCGCCAAGCGCGGCTTCTCCGCGGTCCTGCTCTCCGGCGAGCTCGGCCAGGGCGAGCGCAACCGCGCGCTGGAGGAGATCCGCGACGGCCGCGCCCGGGTGTGCGTGGCGACCGACGTCGCCGCCCGCGGCATCGACCTCGCCAATGTCGAGCTCGTGGTCCACGCCGACCTGCCGCATGACGCCGAGACCTTCCAGCATCGCAGCGGCCGCACCGGCCGCGCGGGCCGCAAGGGCGTCAGCGTTCTGATCGCCCCGGCCTCGCGCCGCCGCAAGGCCGAGCTGCTGTTCAGCGACATCGGCGTCACGCCGATCTGGAGCGCCCCGCCGTCCGCCGCCGAGATCCGCGCCATGGACGAGGAGCGGCTCGCCGCCGACCTTGCGGGCTCGGCGCCTGCGAGCGACGACGAACTCGCCCGCGCCCGCGCGCTGCTGGAGCGCGGCGGCGCCGAGGCGGTCGCGGTCGCGCTGCTGCGGCTTCAGCGCGCGCAGTTGCCGGAGCCCGAGCGGGTCGAGGACGTCGGCGATTGGGCGGCGCCGCGCCAGCGCGCTCGGCCGGAGGGCGGCGCGCGCCCGGACGGCGGGACCCGGCCGGACGGCGGCGCCCGTCTCCATCGCCGCGAGGAGTTCGGCGACGCCGTTTGGTTCCGCCTCGGGGTCGGCCGCAAGCAGAACGCTGACCCGAAGTGGCTGTTGCCGATGCTGTGCCGCCGCGGCGGCGTGACCCGCGACGAGATCGGCGCGATCCGGATCTTCGACCGCGAGACCAAGGTGGGAATCGCCGCCGAGGCCGCCGAACGCTTCGCCGCCGCCGCGCTCGGCACCGAGAAGGGCGACGTCGTGATCTCGCGCCGACGACGCCGCGCCGGAGGCTCCGCCGCGTCCGAGCCGAAGCTGGGCGCCGAGCACCGACGTCATCGCAAACGCTCCGCGAGCTCCCCAAGGCCCGCGCAAGGACGCAGGCGACCACCGCGCCGGCGAGCGTCCGGGCAAGCACAAGCCGAAGTTCCGCGGCGGCGACCGGCCGCATGGGGACCGGCCCCATGGGGATCGGCCGGGGACGGCCGACCATGGCGTGGGCAAATCCTTCGCCAAGCCCCATCGCGCGCGGCCGACGCTTGGCGCGCCCGTGAAATCGGGACATCCGGCCAAGAAGCGCGCCGGCGGAAAGTGACGTGAGCGGCCGGCGCGCGCTTTGCCGCGCCAGCTCTTTCACCTGATCCCGAGCGCCGCGGCGGCGCGCGCGGCGACGCGGCGGACGACGGGCGGCAGGCCGTCGAGCGAGCGGCGAAGCGCTGGCCGCAGCGTCCCGTGCCAGGGGCCGGCGTAAAGCCGCCCCTTCCAGCTCATCGGCGCGACGAAGTCCCGGACCGCGACCGCGCCGGTCGACCATTCGCGCTTGTAGCGGTCGGCCGGAGCGAGCAGGTCGTAGGTCTCGAGCCCTTCGGCCTTGGCCCAGCCGAGCGCGTCCTCCATCACGACCTTGCCGGGGCTTGCGCCCGCGAAGTCGTGGACGACCGCGCCGAGATAGGCGTGGAAGCGTCGGCCGCGCACCAGCCCGACCTCATAGGCCGCGGGCGCTCCGCCGACCGACAGCCGCGCGACCACGAGCGACGCGCCCTCCACCGGGTCGCGCCCGGCCTCCTGCAGCAGCGCCAGCGCCGCGGGATCCTCGATGACGCGGCTGAAATGCCCGTTGCGCGCCAGCCAATCGCCCTTCACCCGGAACGCCTCGGCGAGCGGGCCGACCGCCGCCTCGCCGCGGAAGACCTCGAAGGCGAGGTCGCCGCGCTCGGCGAGCCGGCGCCGCGAGCGCGCGCGTTCGCGCCTGTGCTTGGCGCCCGCCACCTCGAGCAGCAGGGTCGAGACGTCCGCGGCGCGGGTGAGGTCTGCGTAAGGCGCTTCCGCGCGCACGGCGTCGGCGCGGGTCATGGCCGCAAGCGCAGGGGTGAGCGGAGACTCAGCCCTCACCCGCCGGAAATCGAAGAGATGGACGCCTTCGGCCTCGGCGATCGCGCGCAGCGCGAGGCCCACCAGCCGGCGCGGCGCGTCGGCGGCGAGCAGCGCGTCGGAATATTGCGTGACGGGATCGCCGAGCGCCGTGCCGATCGTGACGCCCGCGCGCCGCAGTAGGACGACGGCGACCGCGGCGGCCGGACGGCCGAGCCAATGCGCGACCGCGACCACCACCTTCTCGCCGCGCGCCTCGTGGAAGCGGGCGGCCGCGAGCGCGTAGCCGAAGCCGAGGAAGGCCGCCGTATCGCCTGCGCGTCCCGAGATCTCGCGCCAGTCCGCCTCGAGCCCGCCGAGGCCGGCCGCGCCGCGCGCGATCGCGACGCCGTCGCTGTCGCCCTGCTCGGCCGCGTGGACGCGCGTTCCGATCCGGGGTTCGGGCAGATCGATCGAGGCGAAGGCCATCGGCGCTCCGGCGGCGGAGGAAGGTTCGGCCGGACGGTCGGACCCCGTGCGGATCCGATGCGTCTCGGGCAGAGCCGCCGGATCCGCTCCATCATAGCGCCTGTCGCCTTCCCGTCGCCCCAATCCTTGATCTTTCGTTAACGCGCGAGCTGGCGCATCGCGGCCTCTAACCCCTCGAGAGTGAGCGGATGCATCCGCCCGCCCACGAGATCGCGCACCATTCCGACCGACGCGGTCCAGTCCCATTGCGCCTCGGGCAGAGGATTGATCCAGGCGAGCTTCGGAAACCGGTCGACGAGACGCGTGATCCAGACCTGCCCGGCCTCCTCGTTCATATGCTCGACCGAGCCGCCCGGGACCATGATCTCGTAGGGACTCATCGAAGCGTCGCCGACGATCACCACGCGCCAGTCCGGAGACAGGCCGCGCAGCACGTCGAAGGTCGGCGTCAGCTCGGCGCGTCGGCGGCGGTTGTCCTTCCACAGATGCTCATAGACGCAGTTGTGAAAATAAAAGTGCTCGAGCCGCCGAAACTCGACCCGCGCGGCGGAGAACAGCTCCTCGCAGACCCGGACGTGCCAATCCATCGAGCCGCCGACGTCGAGCAGCAGCAGCACCTTGGCGCCGTTGCGCCGCTCGGGCCGCATGTGGACGTCGAGCCAGCCCTGCCGGGCCGTGCCCTCGACGGTGGCGTCGAGGTCGAGCTCGTCCGGCGCGCCCGAGCGTGCGAATCGGCGAAGCCGGCGGAGCGCGATCTTGATCGCGCGCGTGCCGATCTCGGCGGTGTCGTCGAGATCCTTGAACTCGCGCTTGTCCCAGACCTTCACGGCGCGGAAATTTCGGTTTCCGTCCTGCCCGATGCGGATCCCCTCGGGATTGTAGCCATAGGCCCCGAAGGGCGAGGTCCCGCCCGTGCCGATCCACTTGTTTCCGCCTTCGTGCCGGCCCTTCTGCTCCTCGAGCCGATGCTTCAGCGTCTCCATCAGCTTGTCGAGCCCGCCCATGGCCTCGATGGCGTCGCGTTCGGCCTGGCTGAGGCTCCGCCCGAGGCCGCGCGCGAGCCATTCGGGCGGGATGTCGGCGGAGGACAGCGCGTCCTCGAGCCGCTCCACGCCCCTGAACACTTCGCCGAAGGCGCGGTCGAACCGATCGAAGAATCGCTCGTCCTTTACGAGGCATGTGCGGGCGAGCGCATGCAGCCCGTCGATGTCGGCGGCGCCCAGCCCGCGGCCGAGGGCGTCGAGGAAAGCGAGATGCTCGCGCAGCGAAACCGGCACGCCGGCGCTCCGCAGCGCGTCGAAAAACCTCAAGAACATGCGCGGCTCCGGGGCGCGAGGCTCCATATGGTTAACAAGACGTTAACGATGTTTGCCAAATGCCGGATTCCACTGTTCTCTAGAGTTAAGATCGCCGGTAGCATTCTCGGCGCAGGAGTATGCCCCGTCGGGCGAAGCGGCGCACGTCGGGGCAAGGAAGGGCTTAGGCCAAGACAAATTTCGTCAATGATCGTCGTATCTTGAGAGAGCTCCTCAAGGCGTTGCGCGATCTTTGGCGGTCTTGGCCCGGCCAGAGTTAGTGTGTGTGGCGTGCGGCGCGAGGCGACGATCATGGCGAATGCGACCCCGGCGAAAGATCCGGCCGAAGCGGCTCTGTCCGCGATCGAGGAGGCGCTGAACCTCGTCGCCCCGGACGCGAAGGCGACGGTGGAGGCCCCGAAAGCCGAGGAGCGCGCCGCTCCGGCGGTCGAGGCCAAACCCGCCGACGCCCCGCGGGCCGAGGCCGCAAAGCCGGCCGAACCCGCCAGGACGACCGCGGCCGAGCGCCGCGCCGCGCTCGAGCGCGGCCGCCGCGCCCCCGCCAATGACGACGCCCGCTCCTTCGCCCATCTCGTCTATGCGCTGCAGCGCAAGCCCTCGCGCGCGCCGTTCTTCGCCGCCACGCTGGTTTCGCTCGCCTGGGCGGCGCTCGCCGCGATCTACGCCGCGACCGTGATCGGCCTTGGAACGAGCGAGCTCGATTTCGCCGACCGCGGCGTGCAGGCCCACCTCGCGGTGACCATCCTCGCGACGCTCGCGCCGATCGTCGTCTTCTTCATGATCGCGATGATGTCCTGGCGCGCGCAGGAGATGCGCCTCGTCGCCCGCTCCATGACCGAGGTCGCGCTGCGCCTCGCCGAACCCGACACGGCGTCGTCGGAGGCCGTCTCCTCGCTCGGCCAGGCGGTCCGCCGCGAAGTCGCCGCCATGGGCGACGGCATCGAGCGCGCGGTCAGCCGCGCCGGCGACCTCGAACAGCTCGTACGCGGCGAGGTCTCGTCGCTCGAGCGCTCGTTCCACGAGAACGAGGTCCGGGTCCGCACCCTCATCGAGGAGATCCAGGCCCAGCGCGAGGCGATCGACGGCAACGCCGAGAAGCTGCGCGAGACGATCGCAGGCGCCCACGACCTGCTGGCTGCGCGCGACCTCAACGCCGCCGCGGGCCTCCTGTCCGACAACATCACGAGCTCCGGCCAGCGCGTCACCGGCGACCTCAGCGCCAAGACCGACGAGATCACGACCGCGATCCTGCGCGCGGGCGACGACATGCTCTCATCGATCGCGGGACGCGGCTCGGAGATGATCGAGCGGCTCGCGGCCAGCGGCTCCGAGATCGCGCGCGATCTCGACGAGGTCGGCCGCTCGCTCTCCACGACGATCGCCGAGCGCTCCGACGCCGCCCGCGTCGCGCTCGTCTCCTCCAGCGAGACGCTGGTGCGCTCGATCGACGACCGCTCGATGCTGGTGGTCGACCGCCTGACCGCCGCGAGCGCCGAGTTCGACGGCCGCGTCGAGCGCTTCTCGTCCGAGACCGCGAGCGCGATCGAGCTGCGCGGCAATTCCGTCGTCAGCGAGATCGAGCGCGCAGGCGCCGCGATCGCCGACCAGCTGGCCGAGCGCGGCGACGCCATCGTCGACCAGCTCGACCGCACGGGCCTTGGCGTCGGCGACCGCTTCGCCGGCCGCGCCGAAGAGCTCAACGCCGCGCTCGCCGCCGCCGGCGCCGCGTTCCACGAGCGCATCTCCGAACGCTCCGACGAGGTTCTGACCGCCCTCGACTCGCGCTCCCGCGACATCTCCGACGCCCTCGCGGGCGTGGGCGCCGAGTTCCACGAGCGCATGACCTCGAGTTCCGGCGACCTGATCGAGCGCCTCGACACGCGCTCGCGCGACATGACCGAAGCTTTGTCGACCGCCGGCGCCGATTTCGAGGCCCAGCTGTCGGCCCGTTCGGGCGAAGTCCTCGCGGCGCTGGGCTCCCGTTCGCGCGAAATGTCCGACGCCCTCGCCGGCGCCGGCGCCGCGTTCGACGAGCGCATGACCGTCAGCTCCGGCGAGCTGATCGATCGTCTCGACGCCCGCTCGCGCGACATGTCCATGGCGCTCTCGACCGCCGGCGCCGATTTCGACGCCCAGCTGTCGAACCGCTCGGGCGAAGTCCTCTCGGCGCTTAGCGCCCGCTCGCGCGAAATGTCGGACGCGCTGGCCGACGCCGGCGCCTCCTTCCACGAGGCCGTCGAGTTCCAGTCGCGCGGCGTGATCGACCAGCTCGGCGAACGCTCGCGCAACCTGATCGAAACGCTGAACGCGACCGCCGAGTCTGTCACCGCATCCTTCGCCGAGCGCGGCGAGCGCTCGATCGAGGCGCTGGCGACGACCGCCCAGCGGCTGTCCGACGACTTCGCGGCCCGCGGCGCAAGCTTCACGAGCGACCTCGACCGCACCGGCTCGGACGTCTCCCAGCGCTTCGCCGACAGGTCGGACGTGGTTCTGCGCGACCTCTCCGAGCGCGTCGCCGACGCGACCGCCGCTCTCGGCTCGCTCGCGGTCGAGGTGCGCGAGGCGCTCGCCCAGCGCGCCGCCGACGTCACCGAGGCGCTCAAGGCTGCGAGCGATCGCGTGGTCGACGACCTCACCCAGCGCGGCTCCGAGATCACCGGCCGTCTCGACGAGACCGGCTCGCGCCTGACCGACGAGATCGGCGTCCGCGGCTCCGACCTCGCCGACCGGCTCGCCGAGGCGAGCGCCCAGATGCACGAGGCGATCGTCGTCCATGGCGGCGAGCTCGAGCGCCGCTACGCCGACGGCGGCGAGCGCATGGCGACGCTGCTCGAGGCCCAGGGCCTCGACGTCGCGGCCCGCATCACCCGCGCGAGCGACCGTGTCTACGAGGCGGTGGTCGACCGCAGCGCCGCGATCGAGAGCGACTTCGGCGCCGCCGGCGCCCGCATCGTCTCGGCGATCGACGGCCGCGCGGCCGAGGTGCGCGACTCGATCGAGGCGGTCGGCGTGACGATCGCCGACGTGCTTTCCGAGCGCAGCCAGATCCTGCTCAACAATCTCGGCGACAGCGCCGAGCGCATCCACGAGATCGTGGTCACCCGCGGCGGCGAGCTCGAAAGCCGCCTCGCCGCGACGGGCGACAAGCTCGGCGAGACGATCGACGCGCGCGCCGTGGCGGCCGAGGCGGCGTTCGACGCCGCGACCGGCCGGATCGGCTCCAGCGTCGAGGACCGCCTGCGCGCCTTCGAGGAGCGTCTCTCGACGACCGGCGCCTCCGTCGCCGACATCATCGCCGACCGCGGCGGCCGCCTGACCATCACGCTCGGCGACACGGCCGAGCGCATCCACGACACGATCGTCACCAAGGGCGCCGATCTCCAGGCGCGGATGGCGGCGAGCGAACAGCGCCTCGTCGCTTCGATCGGCGACCGCTCCGACGCCGCCGAGGCCGCGTTCCGCGAGGCCGACGAACGCGCCGCCCGCGGCTTCGCCGAGCGCATCGCCGCGTTCGAAACCCGCTACGACGCCGCAGGCCAGACGCTGGGCGACCGCCTCGCGGGCGAAATCTCCAACGCCGAGCGCATGCTCGCCGACGCCGCCTCCCATGTCGCGACGAGGCTCGAGGACGGCGCGTCCTCGGCCCGCGCGACGCTTGAAGGCTCGGTCGAAGGCTTCGGCGGCCAGCTCGACCAGCGCGTCTCCGCGATCCGCGAGCAGCTCGATCGCGTGGCGACCGAGATCGGCGTGCTGATCGGCCAGCGCGGCGAGAAGGTCGGCGAGGCGCTCGCCATCGCGGCCCGCGAGCTCTCCGACGCCATTTCGGCGCGCGGCGGCGAGGTCGGGGCAAGCTTCGCGACCCAGATCGCCGCGCTTGACGAGATCGTCACCCAGCGCGGCGGCGCGCTCGCCGATCGGCTCGGCGTCGAAGGCCGGACGGTCGCCAAGCGGATGGACCAGCGCATCGCCGAGATGGACGGCAAGTTCGGCGAGTTCGACGGCGTCCTCGCCGGCCGCCTGTCGGGCTTCGACGAGCGCCTCGCCGCCTTCGACCAGTTCACCCAGGACCATGTCGCCGGCCTCGAGGCCAACGTCCAGCGCGCCGGCCGCGACATCGAAAGCCGGATCTCGGCCTTCAGCGACGTCAGCCGCGTCCATCTCGAGACCCTCGACGCCCAGGCCGCCAAGGCCGGCCGCGACCTCGCGAGCCGCATCGCGGCCTTCAGCGACGCCAGCCGCGCGCATTTCGAGACCCTCGAAGCCCACGCCGACAAGGCCGGCCAGGAGATCGAGACCCGCATCGGCTCTCGGCGAGGCGAACCGCGCCCACATCGAGAGCCTGGAGGCGCAGGCCGCCCAGGCCGGGCGCGACATCGAGACCCGCGTCGTCGCCTTCGGCGAGGCCAATCGCGCCCATGTCGAGATGATCGAGACGCAGGCGGCCAAGACCGGCCGCGAGATCGAAAGCCGGCTCGCCGCCTTCGGCGAGGCGGCCCGCGTCCAGCTCGACGGGCTCGACGCCCACGTCACGCGCGCCGGCGGCGAAATCGGCGCCCGCATCGCGGCCTTCGAGGACGCCTCTCGCGCCAGGGCGAAGCGCTCGACGCCCGCCTCCTGCGCACCGCGACCGAGATCGACCAGCGCGTCACGGCCTTCGACGGCAAGATCACCGAGCTTGACGGCCGTCTCGGCCAGATGGACGGGGCGATGGCCGACCGCGTGTCGGCGATCGACGCCAAGGTCGCGCTTGTCGACGAGACGATCGGCCAGCAGATCGGCCGGATCGACGCCAAGGTCGGCACGCTCGACCGCGTGATCGGCGAGCGGCTCGGCTCGTTCGACTCCCGCGTCGCGGCGCTCGACGCCGCGCTCGGCGAGCGGCTCGAGAGCTTCTCGGGCCGCGTCTCGGCGCTCGACGAATCGATCGGCAGCCGCGTCGGCGCGCTGAACGAGCGCGCAGGCGCCATGGGCGACGCCATCGCCGAGAGCTTCCAGAACCTCGACGAACGCGCCCAAAAGCTCACCCGCTCGGTCTCGCTCCATGTCGCGAGCTTCGACTCCAAGGCGTCCGAGCTCGAGCGCACCCTCGCCGAGCGCGCCGACGCCTTCGGCGAACGCGCCTCGGACCTCGACGGTCAGCTCGGGTGCGCTTCCAGGCCTTCGACCAGCAGATGTCGGCCCGCATGGGCGACCTCGCGCTGTCGCTCGAGAGCCGCATGACGCGCATCGACGACGGCCTGTCGTCGCGCACCCGCACGCTCAACGAGACGCTCGCGCAGCGCACGCTCGAACTCGCCCGCACGCTCGGCGAGGGCTCGAACGGCGTCGCGGCCCTGCTCTCGCAGCGCGCCGCCGAGTTCGCCGCGACGCTCTCGGCGCGCACCGACGATCTCGTCGCCTCGTTCGACGGCAAGGCGGAAGCGGTCAATCGCGCCCTCGGAGCCAAGGCGATCGAGGTCGGCGACACGCTCGACACCCGCATCGCGCGCTTCGAGATGACCGTGCTCGGCCGCCTCGACAGCGTCAGCACGGCGCTCGACGAGCGCGGCGCGGGGCGTCGCGGGCGAGCTCGCCGGCCGCGTCGACGAGGTCACCCGCGCGCTCGGCGAAGCATCGACCCGCGTCGAAGGCGGCCTCTCCCGCCTCGCCGAGGGCGTCGCGGCCGAGATCACCCGCCGCATCGGCGAGCTGTCCACGGCGCTCGACCAGAGCGGCTCGGGCCTGCTCGAACGCATCCAGACCCATGGCGGCGCGGTGACGCGCGAGCTGTCGGTCGTGGGCGAAGGCGTGGTGGGCCGTCTCGACGAGCGCGCCGCCACCCCTGATCGAGACGCTCGGCGTGCGCGGCGACGCGCTGCGCGAGACCGTCGAGGCGCTGAACAGCGACCTCATCGCGACCTTTGAGACCCGCGGCGCCTCGGCGATCGCCAATCTCAACCAGGTCGCCGACCGCCTGCGCCTCACCGCCCAGCGCCTCGGCGAGACGATGGGGGTCGAGACCACCAAGGCCGTCGAGCTGCTCGACGGGTCGTCCTCCAAGCTGCAGGACGCCGTCACCGAGGCGACCTCGACGCTCGCCCGCACGATCACGCGCGAAAGCAAGCGCGCGGTGTCCGAGCTCACCGAGACGCAGACGGCGCTCACCGGCGAGCTCGCCGAAACGCTCGCCCGTCTCGGCGAGGCCAACACCAGCCTGCAGTCCCTGCTCGACAACGCCGGCCGCAAGCTCGGCGCGGTCGAGACCGACCTTGCGAGCCGCGTGAACGCCTTCGAAGAGATCATGGCGGACATCGCCGAGACCACCACCCGCACGGGCGACCGCGTCGGCGGTCAGGTGGCCTCGCTCCGCGACGTCTCGGTCGGGGTGCTCGAGCGCGTCAGCGACGTCGCCCGCCAGCTCGAAAGCCAGACCGGCGCGATCACCCGCGTGATCGAGACGCTCGACGGCGCGCAGGGCCAGCTCGCCGGCCAGCTCGAGGAGCGCCGCGGCGCGCTCGACACGCTGTCCTCTTCGCTCGGCGAGAAGGCCAAGGAGCTCGGCACGGTGCTCGAGGGCTTCTCGACCACGATCGACGCCTCGCTCGCGCTCCGAAAAGCGCGCCCGTCAGGTGGCCGAAGGGCTGGCGGCGCAGGTCGGCGCCACCACCCAGTCGATCGCCGGCGAGTTCGAGAAGGTCCGCACCTTCTCGGAAGGCGAGCGGCAGAAGACCGCCGTCGCGTTCAAGGCGGCCAATGACGAGGCCGCGCGCGAGCTCGGCCGCATGCTCACCGACACCACCACGCGCTTCGGCGAGGTGTCGCGCGAGATGCGGACCATGACGGTCTCGATCCAGTCCGAGCTCGACAAGACCCGCGAGCAGCTGCGCCGCGGCGTGCTCGAAATGCCGAAGGAAGCCGAGGAGAACGCCGCCGAGCTGCGGCGCGTGGTGGCCGATCAGATCAAGGCGCTGAACGCGCTCGGCGAGATCGCCGCGCGCCACGGCGCTTCGTTCGACGTCGCCGAGCGCCCGGCCCGCGCGGCCGCTGCGGCGGCCGTCCCGGCGGCCCGCCCGGCCCCTGCGCCCGCCGCGCGTCCCGCGCCGCAGCCGCAGGCTCAGGCGGCCCCCGCCCCTGCCCAGCCTGCTCAGGCCCCGGCTCCGGCCGCTCCGAAGCCGCAAGCGCAGGCCGCAGCGCCTGCGCCCGCCCCTGCGCAGAAGCAGGCGGCCCCGGCCCGGCGAAAGCCCAGGCTCCGGCTGCTCCCGCGAAAGCCGCCCCACGCATGCCGCGCGGCGACGACAACGCCAGCTGGATCTCGGGCCTGCTCGCCCGCGCGTCCCAGGACGACGACGGCGAAGGCGAGGCGCAGCTGAAGCCGCAGTCGCAGACCCTGGAGGCGCTCGACAGCCTGTCGGTCGACATCGCCCGCATGATCGACCACCAGGCGGTGGCCGAGCTCTGGGACCGCTACCGCCGCGGCGAGCGGGGCGTCTTCACCCGCCGGCTCTACACGCTGCAGGGCCAGCAGACATACGAGGACATAAAGCGCAAATACGCCGCGGAGCCTGAGTTCCGCACGACGGTCGACCGTTACGTCGCCGAGTTCGAGAAGCTGCTCGAGGAGGTCGCGCCCAAGGGCTCCGACGACGCCCTCGCGCAGACCTACCTCACCTCGGAGACGGGCAAGGTCTACACCATGCTGGCCCACGCCGCGGGCAAGTTCGAGCAGCGCTGAAACCAACAGCTCGATTGAAAACAAGGCCCGCCGGACAGACCGTCCGGCGGGCTTTTCTTTTGCGCGCGGCGGCGCGAGCGAATGGAGCTGGACCAAGGAGCTGCGTGCTTCGAGACGCCCGCGAAAGGCGGGCTCCTCGAGCCATGAGGGGCAGGGCTGGACGCCAGAGACCAGAGCAGTCCTCATGGCTCGAGGATGGACGGCGTCTTAAAGCGCGCAGTCCGCCCGTGCAGCGTCATGCCCGCGTCTTCGCGGGGATCCACGACTTCGGCGTCGAGCTCGACGATCCCAGAAAGTCGTGGAGGCCCGGCCGCCGCCGGGCATGACGGCGGCGCTCACAGATAGGCGATCATCCGCCCGAGCCCTGCGACCGTGAACCAGATCACGATCGAGGCCGCGGCCTGGGCCCTCCCCCGCGCGGCGGGCGCTGAGTCCCAGCCGACGAGGCGGTCGCCATAGGCCCGGCGGAACGCGAGCGCGTTCAGGAGGCCGAGCGCCACGAGCGCGAGCTTGGCGATCATCGTCGGGCTGGTCGAAAGCGCCTTGGCGTCGGCGAGGAACAGCAGCGGGCCGGACGCGATCGCGAGGATCGCGCCGGCGACCGCGAAGGGCGTCACGAACTGCGAAAGCCCCTCGAGACCGACGAGCCGTCGGCCGACGCCCAGCACCCGAAGGTCGAACAGCAGGATCGGCCCGACCAGCAGCGTCAGCCCGAGCAGGTGGACGAGATTCGCGACCGGATAGGCGACGGCCGACTGCCGCATGAGGACGCCGGCCCAAGTCGCCTCGAGCGCCGCCGCCCATTCGGGCGCCTGGGCGGCCTGCTCCATCTCAGCGTCCCTGCCGATGGCGCGATGATGTCAGGACGAACCGCCACGTCATGCCCGCGTCTTCGCGGATATCCACGACTTCGGCGTCGAGCTCGACGATCCCGGAAAGTCGTGATGGCCCGGCTGTCGCCGGGCATGACGGCGTGAGCGAATGAGATCGCATCGCGCTCTAGCGCAGCTCGACCGTCTTGCCGCCGGCCGTGATGCGCTCGACCCGCATCTCGTTCTTGGTGCGGTTGGACGGGTAGCCCTCGACCTTCACCGTCTTGCCGACCGCGATGTCCTCCTCCTTGAGGCCGCGCGCGCTCATCCGCGAGGGCGGCGCGAGCACCGCCTCCCAGCGCTGGCCGCCATGCTGGAGGAACACCGAACCATGCGGGTTCGAATAGGACGACTCCACCACCGGCCCCTCGATGACGAAGGCCTTGGACGAATCGTAGGCCGACCAGCCGTGATGGGCGAGAGCCGGCGTCGCGATCACGGCGGAGAAGGCCGCGAGCTTCAGGGACGAGCGCATGGAAGACCTCCGTCGCGCGAATGGCGTCGGAGGGTGAGGTCGGTCGCCGGTCGCCCACGGCAACCCGCCGGCGATGACGCCTGCGTGAGAGGGCTCAGGAGGTCCGGCGCGTCCGCCAGCGAGATCGGTCAGAACCTCCGAAAGCGCCTGGTCGAGCGCCTGGCTCGCGGACGCGCCGGAAATCGCGCCGACCGGGCGCGCGGCCTGGAACACCGCCGCGGAGACGATGCGCCCCGTCTTGTCGTTGATGAACTTGGCCGAGATCTCGACACGCGCCTGCCCCGTCGCGGCGTCGATCTCGAAGGCGCGGATCTCGGTCACGAGCTGGTAGTCGACCGTGAGGCGGTCGCCGGGCCGGCCGACCGAGGTCATGCGGCCGGAGTTCTCGTAGGCTTCGATCATCTTGGACTGCACGAGCTTCGGCAGCCGGTCGGACCACTGCGCGTCGGGCAGGAACGTGACCTCGCCGGCGTTCGGCTTCACCACGATGCGCTGGCCGTCGATGGTCGCGACCGCGACGGGCTCGGCGACCACCAGGTTTCCGCGAACGCCGCCGGCGGCCGCGACCCGCGCCGGGGCGTTGAGGTCGAAGGTCTGGGGGGGCTTGGAGGACGAGCAGGCCGCGAGCGAAAGCGCCGCGCCGAGCACGGCCGCGAACCGGAGCGAAGACGTGATCATCGGCCGCGATACTCCGGAACGCCGCCCTTGGTCCCGAACAGGAACTGTTGCGGATTGCGCCTGATGTCCCCAAGGACGGAATCGAGATTGTTAAGGGTCCGCCGGCCGTCGGCGATGAAGCCCTGAAGGTCGCGCTGGCCCGAGCTCGAGAGCTTCGAGATGCCGGAGGCGATCTCGGCGGTGCGGCCGTCGAGCTTGAGCGCGAGTTCGCGGATCGCCTGGCTGGTCTTCTGGAAGTCGGCGATCGCGCCCTGCGCCTCGCCCGAGCCGACGAGTTTCTTGGCGTCGTCGAGCAGCGAGTCGAGCTTGTCGGCGGTGCCGGTGAGGCGGCCCGAAATGCCCCTGGCGTCCGCCATGATCTGGTCGACCGTCTGGCTGTTGCGGCCGAGCGCCTCGGCGAAGCGGTTGATGTTGTCGACCGTGGAGCGGACCTTGTCGCCGTCGACGGCCGAGACCGCCCGGTCGATGCTCGCGATGGTGCGGTTGATGGTCGGGCCGTCGATCGAGGTCATCAGGCCCGAGAAGCCGTCGACCGCACGGTTGATCTTCTCCGGGTCGATCGCCTGGATGGTGCGGTTGGCGCTGCGCGAGGCCTCCTCGATCGAGGCGATGGTGGAGTTCACCTTCGCCGGATCGACCGACTGAAGCACCTGGTTGAAGCGCTCGACGGCGGCGTTGACGGTCCTCGGCTCCACCGCCGCGACGATGCCCTGAACGCGGCTCAGCACCTCGTCGACCTTCTGGCCGGAGCCGCGGAGCTGCTCGGCGAGGCCGGCGACCTGCGCCATCGCCTTCTCGACGTCCGGCCCCGCCTTGCGCAGCGAGTCCGTGAACGCGACCGCATTGGTCATGGTCTGGTCGACCTTGTTGACGTCGACGGCGCGCACGAGGTTCTGCACGTCGGTGACGAGCGGCACCAGATTGTCGGCGAGGTTGCCGATCTGGCGCGCCGCCACGCCCGTGTTCTGCATGAAGCTCTTGAGGTCGTCGGAATTGGCCGCGAGCGCCGCGGTGAACTGCTCGACGTTCTGCAGCGAGCGCTCGATCGAGCCGCGCGAATTGCCGACCAGCCCCTGGATGTCGCCGAAGGTGGTCTGCGCCTGCTGCAGCACGTTGCGCGCGCCTTCCAGGATGTCCTGGAAGGCGGAAGCCTCCGCGACGAGGATCGGGGCGTTGTTGGGGTCGCCCGACTCGGTCGTCACCAGCGGGAAGCTTTCCGCCGTCTGCGAGCCGCCGGTGAGCTGGATGACGGCGCCGCCGGTCAGACCCGTCATTTCGAGGCGGGCGCGGGTGTCGGTGCGGATCGGGGTGTTCTTGAACACCTCGACGCGCGCCACGACCTTGGCCGGGTCCTGCGGATCGAAGTTCAGATTGGTGACGTCGCCGACCCGGATGCCGTTGAACAGCACGCCGGAGCCGGGCGTCAGCCCCGAAACCGCGCCCTCGAACTGCACGCGGTAGATCGCGCGCTCGCGGCTTTGGCCTGCGGCGGCGAACCACCAGACGAAGCCGAAGGCGCAGGCGACCACGAGCAGCGTGAAGGCTCCGACGACGACGTGGTTGGCGCGGGTTTCCATGGTCTTCTACTCTCCCACGCTCACGCCGCCGCGCCGATGCCGGCCGCGCGGGCCCGCTCGCCGCGGAAGTAGTCCTTCATCCACGGATCGTCGTTCTTCACCATCTCGGACATCGGCCCGACGGCGAGCAGCTTGCCGCCCTTGAGCGCCGCGATGCGGTCGCAGGCGGTGTTGAGGCTGTCGAGATCGTGCGTCACCATGTAGACGGTCAAGCCGAGCGTGTCCTTCAGCGTCATGATCAGGCGGTCGAAGGCGTTGGCGCCGATCGGGTCCAGGCCCGCGGTCGGCTCGTCGAGGAACACGATGTCGGGATCGAGCGACAGCGCTCTCGCGAGCGCCGCGCGCTTGATCATGCCGCCTGAAAGCTCGGAGGGGAAGCGGTCGGCCGCCTCCGGCTTCAGCCCCACGAGCTCGATCTTCAGCCGCGCGACGTCCTCGATCATCTTCGCGCCGAGGTCGGTGTGCTCGCGCAGGGGCATCGCGACGTTCTGGAGGACGGTGAGCGAGGAGAACAGCGCGCCCTGCTGGAACAGCACGCCCCAGCGCCGCTCGACCGAGAGCCGCTCCTTGGGCGTCGCCGCGTCCATGTCGACCCCGAACACCTCGACGGTCCCGGCCTTCTTCGGCAGCAGGCCGATGACGGCGCGCAGCGTCACCGACTTGCCCGCGCCCGAGGGGCCGACGACGCCGAGAATCTCGCCCTTGCGGACGTCGAGGTCGAAGCCGTCGATGACGTTGCGGTCGCCGAAGCCGACCACGAGGTCCTTCACCTTGATCACGAGCTCGGGCTCGTTTGCCGCGGCGGACGCCTCTTTGGGATCCATCATCGTCAGATCCCCATGCCGGCGAAGAACATGGCGAAGACGCCGTCGAGAACGATGACGACGAAGATCGCCTTCACGACCGAGGCCGTGGTGCGGGAGCCGAGCGATTCCGCCGAGCCCTCGACCTTCATGCCCTCGGTGCAGGCGATGAGGCCGATCACGATCGCCATGAACGGCGCCTTGATGAGCCCGACCATGAAGGTCTGCAGCGTCAGCGCGTCCTTGAGGCGCTGCAGGAAGGTGACCGGGGTGATGTCGCCATAGACCCAGGCCACCAGCCCGCCCCCGAGGAGCGCGGCCATCGAGGCGATGAAGGACAGCATCGGCAGCGCGATGACGAGCGCGACGAGGCGCGGAAGCGCCAGGATCTCGATCGAATCGAGCCCCATGGTCTTCAGCGCGTCGATCTCCTCGCGCATCTTCATCGAGCCGATCTCGGCGGTGAAGGCCGAGCCCGAGCGGCCCGCGATCATGATCGCGGTCAGCAGCACGCCGAGTTCGCGCAGCACCAGAATGCCGAGCAGGTCGACCACGAACAAAGTCGCGCCGAAGTTCTTGAGCTGGAAGATCGACTGCTGCGCGACGATTGCGCCGACCAGGAACGAGATCAGCGCGATGATCGGAACCGCGCCGACGCCGACCCGGTCGAGGTGGTGGATCGTCGAGGTGAAGCGGAATCGCCAGGGCGTGAGCGCGAGCCGGCCCGAGACCGCGACCACGGCGCCGAGGAAGCCAAGGCCGCGCGACACGTCGTCGCCGATCTCGCAGACGCTGCGGCCGATCCCCTCCACGAAGGCGACCGGCCAGATCGGCTTCTTGAGCGCGACCGGCGGCTCCTTGCCGTGCTCGCGCAGCGCCGTCATCAGGCGCTCGTGCTGCGGGCGGGCGTCGAAGAAATCCGACGAGGCTCCGGCGGCCTCGGCCGCGCCCCTCAGGCGTTCGAGCAGCAGGGCCCCGACGGTGTCGAGGCGTTCGATCTCGCCCATGTCGATCGCGACGCGCCGGCCCGACACGCCCGACAGGTCGAGTCGATCGATTCGGGTCTCCAGACCGTCGCCGGTCTGCGCCGTCCAGGGCCCGAGCGGCGTCAGCACGAGGCCTTCGTCGAAGGCCTCGACCTTCAGGTCGGCGACGTCTGTCTCAATGGCCACGCGGGATGAGGTCCGTGAACTCCGGTGCGAGCGAGCGGCTTGTCGGGGCAGATCGCGTCCTAATATTCAGTGCTTTAGAGGCCTGTCGAGGCGAAGCGGCATCGGAGACGCGCATTGGAGATCACGAAGCCCTACCTGTTGTTTCTGGGCGACGCCCCGGACCAGCTCGCGGCCAAGACGGCGTCGGGCGTTGTCGACTGGCGGCGCGACTGGTGCGTGGGCCAGATGCGGATGGAGGGTTGCGGGGCCGATGTCGGCCTCGAGGATCTCGACGTCGCCGGAGCGGTCGCGGCGGGAGCAAAGACCTTTGTGATCGGCGTCGTCAACGCCGGCGGCATGCTGCCCGACCATTGGGTCGACGTGATCGTCGAGGCGCTCGACTCGGGAATGGACGTCGCGAGCGGCCTCCACATGCGGCTCGGCGACATCCCGCGGGTGGCCGAGGCCGCGAAGGCCAACGGCCGGAGCCTGTTCGACGTCCGCCATTCGAGCGAGCGCTTCGCGACCGGCAAGGGCGCCAGGCGGCCGGGCAAGCGCATCCTCACGGTCGGCACAGATTGTTCGGTCGGCAAGAAATACGCAGCCCTCGCTCTCGAGGCCGAGATGCAGGCCCGCGGGCTCGACGCCGAATTCCGCGCGACGGGCCAGACCGGCGTGCTGATCGCCGGCCGGGGCGTGGCGATCGACGCGGTGGTGGCGGACTTCATCGCCGGCGCCGCCGAATGGCTGACGCCGGCGGCCGCCGAGGACCACTGGGACGTGGTGGAGGGCCAGGGCTCGTTGTTCCACCCCTCCTTCGCCGGCGTGACGCTCGGCCTGCTGCACGGCAGCCAGCCCGACGCCTTCGTGGTTTGCCACGAGCCGACCCGAACCAACATGCGCGGGGTCGCGACGCCCCTGCCCTCGATCGCGCAGGTGATCGAGGCGACGGTCTCGGCCGGGCGGCTCACCAATCCGGACATCCGCTGCGTCGGGATCGCGATCAACAGCTCCGCGCTCTCCGAAGACGAGGCCCGCGCGGTGATCGACAAGGCGGCGGCCGACCATGGCCTCCCGGCGACGGACCCGGTGCGCTTTGGCGCCGGGCCGATCGTGGACCGGCTGATCGCGGAGTTCGGCTGAGGTTTTGGAGCGGGCGGTCCGAACGACCACAGCCGTCATCCCGGCTTCATGCCGGGATCCAGAACCGAGACGGCGCGTGAGGTCGGCGACGTCGGCGCGTCTGGATCCCGGCTCTTCGGCCGGGATGACCGCCAACGTTCGGGGCGCCTTACCCTTACTCGTCGCTTCGTCAGCGTCCGCGCTCGAACGCGACGAGCGAGCGGAACACGCGGTCGAAATCGATCCCGATATGGTCGGCGCCTTCGAGGATCTCGAGGCGCTTCGGCTCGTTCGCGGCCGCAAGGAGCCGCCGCGCCTGCTCGGGCGCGATGAGCGTGTCCCGGTCGCCGTGAAGCATCAGGATCGGGGCCGAGACCTTGCGGATGTCAGCGAGCGAATCGAACCGCCCCCCAGCGAGAAGCCGCACCGGCAGGAACCAGTAGATCTCAGCCGCGACGTCGGTCACCGACGTGAAGGGCGAGATCAGCACAAGCGACCTGACGGAGTTGCGCGCCGCAAGATCCACCGCGACCCCGGAGCCGAGCGAGCGGCCCATCACCGTCACGCGCTCGGACGGAACGCGCTGCGTGAGGAAGGCGAGCGCGGCGTCGGCGTCCTTGTAGAGACCGGCCTCGGAGGGGGAGCCGGCGGAGCCGCCATAGCCGCGATAATTGACCCCGAGCACCGTGTAGCCGGCCTCCGCCAGAGCCCGGAAGAAGCCGGCATAAGGCGGCAGCGCGTCGGCGTTGCCGTAGAAATAGAGGATCGCCTTGTCGTTTTTCGCGGCCTCGTGCAGCCAGCCGACGAGATCGACGCCGTCGTCCGTGCGGAACGTCACGCGCTGGAAGTCGTCGAGCCCGAAGGCGGCCGGCGGCCCCATCTCGCCGCGCGGATGGAAGGTCAGGCGGTCCTGCGCCAGCACCATGAAGAGGCAGACGGCCGCGTAGATCGCGCCCAGTCCGATCAGGATCTTCCAGACGAGGGCGATGGCGAGACCTCCGGGTCGGACGGGTGGCGGCGACCATCGCCTCGCGGCGCGGAATTTTCCAGACCCGGAAGACGCCGCGATCGGGGTTCAGTCGCGCGGCCGCAGCCGGTAAGGCTTTCAGGCCGGGACGCGCCTGTCCCGAACCGAAGCGGACCCGGATCGCCATGCCCGTCGCCCTCTCCTGCCGCATCGAACGCTGGCCCGTCGCCGGAGCCTTCACGATCGCCCGCGGCGCCGTCACCGAAATCGTGACGGTGGTGGCGGAGCTTGCCGACGGCGCCCATCGCGGCCGCGGCGAGTGTCGGCCCTATCCGCGCTACGGCGAGACGCCGGAGGGCGTGAAGGCCGAGATCGACGCGCTCGCGGGCGAGATCGCCGCCGGGCTCGATCGCCCGGGCCTGCAGGCGCGACTTCACGCCGGCGCGGCGCGCAACGCGCTCGACTGCGCATTCTGGGATCTCGAGGCCAAGCGCGCCGGGACGAGCGTCGCGGCGCTCGCCGGCCTGCCGGAGCCGAAGCCGCTTGTCACCGCCTACACGCTCTCGCTCGGCGCTCCCGAAGCCATGGCGGAGGCCGCCGCCAAGGCGGCGTCGCGGCCGCTGCTCAAGGTGAAGCTCGGCGGAAGCGATGGCCGCGACCCCGAGCGGATCGCGGCGGTGCGAGCCGCCGCGCCCTCGGCCGAACTCATCGTCGACGCCAACGAAGGCTGGACGGGAGAAGCGCTCGCAACGAACCTTTCGGCCTGCGCAGCCGCGCGCGTGACGCTGGTCGAGCAGCCGCTTCCGGCCGACGACGACGAGATCCTCGCCCGGGTCGAACGCCCGATCGCGGTCTGCGCCGACGAGAGCGCGCATGACCGCGCGAGCCTCGCGCGCCTGATCGGGCGCTACGACGCCGTCAACCTCAAGCTCGACAAGACGGGCGGCCTCACCGAGGCGCTCGCCTTCGCGAAGGAGGCGCAGGACGCCGGTCTTTCGCTGATGGTCGGCTGCATGCTGGCCTCCTCGCTCGCCATGGCGCCCGCGGTCCTCGTCGCGCAGACAGCGAGCGTGGTCGACCTCGACGGCCCGCTTTTGCTCGCGCGCGATCGGGAGCACGGCCTCGTCTATGACGGCAGCCTGATGAGCCCGCCGGACCCAAAGCTCTGGGGATGACGGCCGCGCGCAGCCCGCAAGGCTTTTGCCGCGGCGGGGATGGGCCTTAGATGGGCGAGCGCCTTGCGGATGATTCCGCGGCCTGAGGTTCGTCCCATGTCTTCGCCGCCGGCGCTGTCTCTGGAGGACTACGACGAGATCGCCTCCGCGGTGATGGAGACCGAGCGCGGGCGCTGGTTCCTCGCCGAGTTCGCCCGCCGCAACCGCGCCGCCGACACGGCCGCGGTGCTGGAGGCGCTGGCGGCGGTCGAAGCGCGGCTCTCGGGCCGGACGGCGTCCGCCCCCGAAGCCGAGGAGGCCGCCCGCCGGGTCGCCTCCGCGCTCGAGACCGCCACGCAGGTCCGCGCATCGCTGAAAAACACCGATGCCGACGCAGTGGAGGGCCTGCGGGCCGTCGAAGACGACCTGACGAAGGCGCTGCGCGCGCTCGGCGCGCCGCAGGCGGCCGCGCTCGTCGCCCTCGCCGCGCCCGGGGTCGCCGAACCCGCGAAGACCGTCGAGCCTCCCGCCGAGCCTCGCATCGACCGCCCGGCCGAGCGACCGGCGCCGGCCGCGCCGCCCCGGGCCGCGAGCGCCTGGCGCGAACCGCCGCCTCCGGTCCGTCCCCGGCCCCTGCTCGATCGGCTTTCGGCCGCCGAAAAGGCGATCCTGTTCGCCTGAACCCTGCGCCTCAGGCCGATCGGCGGCGCGCGCGCAGCTCCATGGCGCTCGCGACGTTCTCCACGAAGACGCGGGCGGCGTCCGCCCAGCCGTGATGGAGCGCGAAGGCGCGCGCCTTGTCCTTCGGCAGGTCGAGGGCTGCGAGCGCGGCCGCGCGCAGATCCTCGTCGAGCGCGCCGACGCCGGAGCCCGCCAGGATGTCGACCGGCCCGGTGACGGGGAACGCGGCCACGGGCAGGCCGCTCGCCAGCGCCTCCAGGATCACGATGCCGAAGGTGTCGGTGCGGCTCGGGAACACGAAGACGTCGCAGGACGAATAGGCCTCGGCGAGCGCCTCGCCCTCGAGCGAGCCGGTGAAGTGCGCGTCCGGAAACGCCGCCTCGAGGTCGCGCCGGGCCGGCCCGTCGCCGACCACGACCTTCGATCCCGGCAGGTCGAGCGCGAGGAACCCCTCGATGTTCTTCTCGGTCGCGACGCGGCCAACATAGAGGAAGATCGGCCGCGGCAGCTTCAGCACGTCGACGCCCGGACGCGGCCGGAAGCGGTCGGCGTCGACGCCCCGCCCCCAGAACATCAGGCGCTGGAAGCCGCGCGCCGACAGTTCGTCGGAGAGCGAGCGCGTCGCCACCATCATGCCGTCGCCGGCGTTGTGGAACCGCCGCAGCCAGGCGTAGGTCCAGCGCTCCGGCACCGGCGCGCGCCGCCGCAGATATTCGGGAAAGCGCGTGTGGTAGCTCGTGGTGAAGCCGATCCCCGCCTTGAGGCAGGCGCGCCGCGCCGCGATGCCGAGCGGCCCCTCGGTCGAGATGTGGACGTTGTCGGGCCGCGCCTCGGCGATCATCCGCGACACCACCGAGGTGCGCGCGAGCGACAGGCGGATCTCCGGATAGGTCGGCATCGGCACGGTGCGGAAGCGCTGCGGGGTCAGCAGGTCGATCTGCGCCCCATAGGCCGGGGCGTGCTCCACGAGGTGCTCGATCGTGCGCACGACGCCGTTCACCTGCGGACGCCAGGCGTCGGTCACAACCAGCACCCGCATGGGATTTCTTCTGCTCCGGTCATCTGCGCGCCGGGATCCCCGGCGCGGGGCCGTCAGGCCGCGGCGTGGACGCCCTCGGCGCGCTTGGCCTCGAAATCGACGATCGGGGAGATCTGTCGCTCGCCCCAGCGGATGAGCTCCAGCCGCCCGTCGTCATGTTCGGCGATCGCGGTGCAACTTTCCACCCAGTCGCCGCAGTTCACATAGGCCACGCCGTTCATGTCGTGCATGGCGGCGTGGTGGATGTGGCCGCAGATCACGCCGTCGACCTCGTGCTTCTTGGCCTCCTGCGAGAGCGAGGCCTCGAACTGGCCGATGAAGTTCACGGCGTTCTTCACCTTGAGCTTCGCCCAGGCCGACAGCGACCAGTAGCTGAGGCCGAGCTTGCGCCGCACATAGCTCACATAGGTGTTGACGACGAGCGCGGTCTCGTAGGCCCAATCGCCGAGGAAGGCCAGCCAGCGCGCATGACGCACCACCATGTCGAAGATGTCGCCGTGGATGACGAGGTAGCGCTTGCCGTCGGCGGTCTCGTGGATCGCGGTCTCGGCCACTTCGACGCCGCCGAAATGCGTGCCGTAGTAGTTGCGCAGGAACTCGTCGTGGTTTCCGGGCACATAGACGATGCGCGCGCCCTTGCGGCCCTTGCGCAGCAGCTTCTGCACGACGTCGTTGTGGGCCTGCGGCCAGTACCCAGCCGTCCTTCAGCCGCCATCCGTCGATGATGTCGCCGACGAGATAGATCGTGTCGGCGTCGTTCTCTCAGGAAATCCAGCACATCTCGGCCTGGCACCCTTGGTGCCGAGATGGACGTCCGAGATGAACAGCGTGCGGTAGCGACGCGTCTCTGGCTCGTTCGTCAACAGCGCTCCCTCCGATCGCCCCCGTCAGCTCGCGGATAGTTGAGATTCGTCTCGCCCATATGACGCACCGCGTCATGGATCCCTGTGGACATGGGGCGTTGACGCTCTCGGGGCCAGCGCAAGCGCCTCGCTCTCTTGAAGCGCGGTCGCGCCGTCGCCAAATGGCAACAGACCCCGGGCTTTTCCCCCGACGCCCGCGGGCCTCGAAGGAGACCCAGACCCCAATGACCCAGAACCCTCCGATCGACGAAGGCTCGGCCATCCCGGGCGTGCCGCACCGCTGGACGGCGCTGACGATCGCGCTGACCGCGATCGGGTTCGTCGTGTTTTGGCCGCTTGGCCTCGCGATGCTCGTCTATGTGCTTTGGGGCGAGCGCATCCTCGCCGAGGCGCGCAGCGAAAGCGGGATCGCGGCCAAGGTGAAACGGGCGACCGAAGACCTCGGCCGAACCTTCCGCGAGGAGTTCCGTCCCCGCGGCGCGGCCGACGCCGCCGGCGGCGCGAGCCGCGGCTCCTGCGGCTTCGGCGCGTTCAAGCGCACCGGCAACGCCCAGTTCGACGCCTGGCGCGACGCCGAGCTTCGCCGCCTCGACGAGGAGCGCCGCAAGCTCGACGAGACGACGGCCGCCTTCGAGGCGCATCTGCGCGCCGAGCGCGGCGCCCATGACGACAGCCGCCAGCGGGAGGAGTTCGACCGCTTCATGTCCGGCCGCCATCAGGGCTGACGCGGAGCCGAACCGCGCTTAAGACCGGGCCGGTCCTTTTCGAGGGACCGGCCTTTTTTCGTGATCGACTGGGAAGGACTTGACCATGGACCTCGGCATCGCCGGCCGCACCGCGATCGTCTGCGCCTCCTCCAAGGGGCTCGGACGCGGCTGCGCCGAGGCGCTTGCGGCGGAAGGCGCCCGCGTCGTCATCAACGGCCGCGACGCCGCGCGGCTCGAAACGGTCGCCGAGGAGATCCGCCGCATGACTGGCGCCGAGGTGATCGCGGTCGCAGGCGACGTCGCGACGGCCGCGGGCCAGGACGCGCTTCTCGCCGCGGCTCCCTCCCCCGACATCCTCGTCAACAACAACGCCGGCCCGCCCCGCAAGGATTTTCGCGAGCTCTCGCGGGACGCCATGCTCGCCGGCGTGGTCGCCAACATGGTGACGCCCATCGAGCTCATTCAGCGTGTGATCGACGGCATGGCCGAACGCGGCTTCGGCCGCATCGTCAACATCACCTCGGCCTCGGTGAAGGCCCCGATCGTCGGGCTCGATCTCTCGAGCGGCGCGCGTGCGGGGCTGACCGCCTTCCTCGCCGGCGTCGCCCGCACGGTCGCGGACAAGAACGTGACCATCAACAACGTGCTGCCGGGCATGTTCGACACCGACCGGCTGCGCGGCGGCTTTCCGGCCGAGGCCAAGCTCAAGGGCGTCACGCCGGAGGAGGTCGCAAACGCGCGAATGGCGGGCGTTCCGGCCAAGCGCTTCGGCACGCCGGAGGAGTTCGGCCAGCTCTGCGCCTTCCTGTGCTCGGCGCAGGCCGGCTATCTCACCGGCCAGAACTTCCTGATCGACGGCGGCAATTTTCCGGGCGCGTTCTGACGCCGCGACAAGACCGAGCTCGCGCGTCGGCGTCATGCCCGGCGGAGCCGGGCGTCCACGACTTCCCAGGATCGTCAGGCGCCACGCCAAGTCGTGGATACCCGCGTGAAGACGCAGGCATAACGGCCTCGCCGCCTCGCCCCGAAACGAAAAGGTGCCGGCCTCCCCCAAGGCCGACCCCTTCGAACCGCGCGCGGCGCGGCGAGGCGTTCTTTCGAACGCCTCAGTGCGTGATTGCGCCTCAGTACTTGGTGACGAGCGCCGCCGGGGCTTCGCCGCCGAACTTGTAGCGGACCGCCGCCGAGACGATGTGCACGTCGGACTTCGCCTTGCCCTGGAGCCCCGGGGCACCCACGAGCGGGTCCGGCGCGATGTCGATCTTCGACTTGCCCGGCACGAACACGTAGGAGTAGCCAAGGTCGAAGGACAGCTTTTCGCTGTAATTGTAGCTGCCGCCGGCCGAGAGCCACCAGCGATTGTCGTCGGGCAGGCGCACGTCGCGGTTCTTGGTGCTGATCGGCGACCACTCGTAGCCGACGCCGCCGCGCACCGTCAGGTCCGGCGAATAGGCGTATTCGAGGCCGCCAGAGACGAAGTAGCCGTCGTCATAGTTGAACGGCAGAGTCTGGATCGTGCCGAGGCCGCCGGTCTTCACGTTGACGGTCTTGAGGCGGCTCCAGTTGGTCCATTCGAAGCCGCCGAGGGCGGTGAGCTCGTTTGTCAGCTTCTGGCGGATGCCGAAGGTCACGACTTCGGGCAGCTTCACCTTGGCCTTGACGTCGAAGTCCGCCGGCAGCGGCGGGTTCGGGCCGTAGAGCTTGCCGTCGAGCGTGTGCGAGACCGAGGAGCGGAAGCCGACGCCGATGCTGGTGCCTTCATCGGCTCGATGGTCATGCCGGCCGTGAAGCCGACGCCGATGTCGTCGCCCTTGAGCGTCGCGGAGCCCGCGCCCGGAAGCACGGCGTCACCGGGAACGCCGTTGCCCACGGCGCGCTTCAGGCGGATGTCGAACCACTGGATCTGGACGCCGCCGGCGATCGACAACCAGTCGGTCAGCTGGACGCCGACCGTCGGGGTCGCGTTGATCGAGCGGACGCGCGAGTTGCGCGCATAGATCTGGCCGCCCCAGTTGCTCTTCGGATCGGTGGCGAGGCCGAACGGCGTGTTGATCGAGAGGCCGAGCACCACCGTGTCGGACACGCGATAGGCGCTGTAGCCCGAGGTCAGCGCCGCGACCTTGCCGATGTTGCCGCTGTCGCCGAAGGCCCCGAGCGCGCTCGTGACGTCGATGGTGGAGTCCGGGACGATCACCGAAACGTGCTGCTCGCCCTGGAAATGCTCGACCTGGTTGATGACGGCCGGGTTCCAGAACATGCCGGAGATGGAGTCGCCGCCGCCGGCCGCCATGCCGGCGAACGACATGCCCTGCCCGACCGCGCTCTGCTCGCGCGGCGCGAAGGCGCCGGCGAAGGCCGTCGAGGAGGCGCACAGGGCGCAGAGCGCGACCGCGCCTGACGACAGAATGACGCGACGCTTCAGATTCACCGACATTGTGGTTTCCCGACCCCCGGCTCGGCGTCCCCGTCCCCCGACGCGCCATGCCTTGTTTGACGGCTCCGATTCGACGAAGCCTTGAGCCGAGGGTGCATGGGCGCCGCGGCCGCCGCAACAATGTCGACGCATTTCGTCGCAGTTTCGCCCAAAGCGTGGCGCTCGCGCACCAGTGGCGGGAGGCTCTAGATCGTTAGCCGCGCTCGTCAAAGGCGGCGCGCCGTCATATCGCTACGTCGCTGCCGCTCGGCCTCGACGCCAGGCGCGACAAGAAACGCAAAGGGATGACGATCATGAAGCTGGTGCGGTTCGGAGAGGCGGGCGCGGAGCGTCCCGGGTTGATCGACGCCGAGGGCAAGGTGCGCGCGACCTCAGCGGCGTCATTCCCGACGTCGCGGGCGCGGCGCTGACCTCGGCCGGTCTGAAGCGCATCCGCGACCACGACCCGGCCTCGCTGCCGCTCGCGCCCGAGGGCGCGCGGCTCGGCGCCTGCGTCGGGGGCGTACGCAACTTCATCGGCGTCGGCCTGAACTTCGCCGACCACGCGGCCGAGACCGGCCTGCGCGTGCCGCGCGAGCCCATCCTGTTCAACAAGGCTCCGAACTGCATCGTCGGGCCGGAAGACGACGTCATCCTCCCCAAGACCCACGAGAAGGTCGACTGGGAGGTCGAGATCGCCTTCGTGATCGGCGACCGGGCCCAGAACGTCGCCGAGGAGGACGCGCTCTCACACATCGCGGGCGTGTGCGTCTGCAACGACGTCACCGAGCGCCACTTCCAGACCGAACGCTCCGGTCAGTGGACCAAGGGCAAGGGCTGCCCGACCTTCGGCCCGCTCGGGCCGTGGCTCGTCACGCTCGACGAGGCCGGCGACCTCGACAATCTCGACATGTGGCTCGATCTCAACGGCCGCCGGATGCAGAACGGCTCGACCTCGACCATGATCTTCCGGATCCGTATCTGCTCAGCTACATCTCGAGCTTCATGACGCTCGATCCGGGCGACGTCGTCACCACCGGCACCCCGCCCGGCGTCGGCATGGCGATGGACCCTCCGGTGTTCCTGAAGCCCGGCGACGTGATGCGGCTCGGGGTCCAGGGCCTCGGCGAACAGTCGCAGACCGTGGTCGGCTACCGGCCCGACGACGGCCGCGCCTCGGCCTATCGGACAGGGTTCGACATCGCGCGCTGACCACAACCCTTGGTTTGTCGTTCAATCGTCACGCCGCCGGTCCATAGGCTCGCAACCCTCGCCCACCCTGCTTCCGACGCAGGCGGCGTCTGACAGGAGCGTCGCATGGCCCGTATCAAGATCGGCGAGAACCAGACCCGCACCGAGCGCCTGGACATGGAGGCCGACGACGCGCTGCGCGTGCGCGGCGTGTTCTCCGTATCCGACGAGGACGAGACGGTCCGGTTCGAACAGCCGACCGACGGCGCGACGATCGTGAACTACGGCGTCATGGAGAACCTCGCCGAGGAAGGCCGGGTGATCGTGTTCGACGAGGAGGTGGGCGACAGCCTCACCGCCGAGATCGTGAACTATGGCGAGATGTCCTCTGAGGACGACGCCGTGAAGATCGACAGCGGCGACCTCGTCTCCGGCGAGCTCGCGATCCGCAACGGCGAGGACGGGCTGATCCGGTCCGACATCGGCCAGGGCCTCGACCTCGCCGACGCCAGCGGCGACTTCCGCAGCCTCGTCCACAACCTCGGCGTCATCTCCTCGGGCGAGAACGACGGCGTGAAGATCGGCGGCGTCGGCCGCGTCGTGAACGAGGGTCGGATCTCCGGCGGCGACGACAAGGGCTATTCGGACGGCGCCGACGGCGTGTCGTTCGAGGACGACGCCAAGGGCGTGGTCGTCAACTCCGGCCGGATCGAGGGCGACCGTCACGGCGTCGACGCCGGCGAAGGCTCCATCATCAAGGTGACCAACAAGGCCGGCGGCGTCATCGTCGGCCACAACGGCTCCGGCGTCGGCTCGGACGGCTCCGGAACCGTGGTCAATTACGGCACGATCATCGGCGCGTTCTCCGACTCCGAAGGCTCCGACACGCATGGCAGCGAGGTCGGCGAGGAGGACGGCGGCGGGCCGGACGGGATCAATGACGGCGACGGCGACGGCGTCGACATCGATTTCGACGCCCACATCTTCAACTACGGCGTGATCAAGGGCACGGGCTCGGGCGGAACCGGCTCCGACGGCCTGCCCAACACCTCCGAGGGCATCGCGGCCGGCGGCGGCGAGATCTACAATTTCGACGGCGCGAAGATCACCGGCGCGGACGTCGGCATCCTGATCGACGACAGCTCGCAGGGCGGCGGCACCTTCGAGACGCGCATCGAGAACGACGGCCTGATCAAGGGCGGCACGGGCTTGGCGATCAAGATCGTGGGCGAACAGGACGACGTGATCGTCAACAGCGGCAAGATCGTCGGCGGCGACGGCGTCGCGATCGATCTCGGCGGCGGCGACGACCGGCTCAAGGTCCTCGACGGCTCGAAGATCGTCGGGACGCCGAGGGCGGCGACGGCGGCGACCGGCTCGACTACAGCGATTTTTCGAAGGGCGTGACGGTCAATCTCGACACCGGCAAGGCGACCGGGACCGGCGGCGTCGAGGGCTTCGAGACCGTGCGCGGCTCCGAGCATGACGACCGGCTCGTCGGCGACTCCGGCGCGAACAAGCTCGTGGGCGGCGCCGGCGACGACGTGCTGGTCAGCCGCGGCGGCGCCGACACGCTGATCGGCGGCGACGGCGACGACACGTTCCGCTTCCGCGACGGCGAAGGCGGCGACATCGTCATCATCGAGGACTTCACGGCCGGCCAGGACAAGATCGCGCTCGGCTCGAAGTTCGGCCTAGAGCAGGGCGACCTTTCCGAAAGCGCCTTCACGATCGGCACGGAGGCCAAGGACTCCTCCGACCGCCTGATCTACGACGCCAAGACCGGCAAGCTGTTCTTCGACGCCGACGGCGCGGGCGGCGAGGACGCGGTGCTGATCGCCAAGCTCAAGCCCGGCCTCGACTTCGACTACGACGACGTCGTCATCTCCTGACGCCGCCCCTGCGGCGGCCGGCTCAGTCGGCCGCCGCCAGCTCCGCGAGCCAGGCGCGCATCGCCGCCGGATCGGGCGCCGCATAGGCCGCGACCGATGGCCGGGCGACCTCGCCCACCAGGATCGCGGCGCCGCCGAGCGCGGCGGCCGCCTCGAAGGCGAACTCGTCCGTGAGGTCGTCGCCGCAGACGAGCGGCGTCCGGCCCGCGAAGGGCGGCTGCTCCATCAGCGCGCGCAACGCCGCGCCCTTGTCGATGCCGCGCGGACGCACCTCCACCACCATCTTGCCGGGCTGCAGCTCATGCTCGGGGCGAGCTTTTCGACGAGGTCGCCGACATGGTCGCGCACCTCGCCCTCGCGCTCGGGGCTGGCGCGGAAATGCACCGCGGCCGAAGCCCCCTTGTCTTCGAGCGTGAGGCCCGGGCGCTGGTCGACGAAAGCGCCGAGAGCCGCCGTGAGGCGCTGCGGAAGATCCCCGGCTCCCGCCGCCGCCCTGCCCCCGCCCCGGCGACGCAGCTCCGCGCCATGGAGCGCGGCCGCGGGCAGGCGCAGCGGCGCAAGGATGCGGTCGACGTCGGCGAGTTCGCGGCCCGTGATCACCGCGAGCGCCCCGCCGAGCCGCTCGGACAATACGGCGATGGCCGCGCGCGTCTCGGCCGGCAGCGACACCGCGCCCGGGGTCGCGGCGAGGTCGAGAACCGTGCCGTCGAGATCGAGGAACAGCGCGAGGCCATCGGGATATCCCGTCGGACGCGCGGGCGGCGAAGCGCGGACGGGCGTCTCGCTCGTCGCTGCGGATAGACGAGCCATGGCGACGCTCCCTCGCTACGAATGCTCTTTTGTTTGAGCGCGAGATAGGGGCGGGCCGCCCCCGCGGCAAGGCCGGAAGGCCCTCGTTCCGCAAGCGAAAACGAAAGGGCCCGGCGTCGCCGCCGGGCCCTTCGCGCGAAACGTGCGTCGCGGCGAAGATCAGCCGCGGCTCTGCATCTGCGCCATGAAGCTGTCGAACGGCAGCTCGGCCACGCGGAACCACATCACCTCCTCGTTGCGGAAGGCGGTCTGGCTCTCGTGGATCTTCTTGAAGTGCTCGTTCTTGGCGTAGAGCTCGGCGTAGATGTCCTGGCTCGCCTTGTAGGCCGCCTCCATGATGTCGCGGGAATACGGCCGCAGCTTCACCCCCGACGCCACGATCTCGCGCAGCGCCTTGGGGTTCTGGTTGTCGTATTTCGCGAGCATCGTCTCGTTGGCGATCGCGGCCGCGCCCTTGGCGATGTTCTTGTAGATCGGCGGCAGCTCCTCCCACTTCACCTTGTTGATGAAGAGGTGGATGCAGGGGCCGCCTCCCACCAGCCGGGATACATGTAGTTCTTCGCGACCTGGTTGAAGCCGAGCTTCAGGTCGTCATAGGGACCGATCCATTCGGCGGCGTCGATCACGCCCTTCTCGAGCGAGGGGTAGATGTCGCCGGCCACGATCTGCTGCGGCACCGCGCCGAGCCGCGCCATCGTCTGCCCCGCGAGGCCCGCGATGCGCATCTTCACGCCCTTGAGGTCGTCGAGCTTGGTGACCTCCTTGCGGAACCAGCCGCCCATCTGCGCGCCGGTGTTGCCGCAGGGCAGGTTGACGATGTTGTGGAGCGCATAGAACTCGTCGAGCAGTTCGCGCCCGCCGGAGCGCAGCCAGGCGTTCATCTGGCGCGCGTTCGGGCCGAACGGCACCGCGGTGCCGAGCGCGAAGGTCGGGTCCTTGCCGACATAGTAATACGAGCAGGTGTGGCAGGCCTCGACCGTGCCGTTGGTGACCGCGTTCGCGGCCTCGAGCCCGGGCACCAGCTCGCCCGCGGCGAACACCTGCGCGGTGAAATTGCCGTCGGTCATGTCGGAGATCGCCTTGGCGAAGGTCTCGCCGCCGCCGTAGATCGTGTCGAGCGACTTCGGGAAGCTCGAGGCGATGCGCCATTTCACCTTCGGCATCGACTGCGCGATCGCCGGGGCCGCGAGCCCGGCCGCGCCCGCGGCGCCGACAGCCGCGCTCGTCAGAAACTTGCGTCGTTCCATGGTGGTCTTCCCTCTTGGACACGGCTTGCGCCGGCGCGGACTTATGTCCGTTGTCGCCGCAGCGTTTTTCGCCGCGGCCTGTCTTGCGAGGGCATCGTAACCGGGGACCTGCGACCGGCAAGCACAACTCTTAGGCAGAGAAATCGAGCCGGGACACGCCTGCGGCGGGAGCCCTAAGGACCGCGCCACACACGAAAACGCCCGCGGACAAGCCGCGGGCGTGATCTCAATCAGCGTTCAGACGCCACGGTCAGCCGTCGTCATGCCCGGCGGAGCCGGGTATCCACGACTTGCTGGGAGCGTAGAGCGCTACGCCCAAGTCGTGGATGCCCGCGAATGCGGGCATGACGGCGTGTTTCCGACGCGAATCTCAGCCGCGGCTCTGCATCTGCGCCATGAACGAGTCGAACGGCAGCTCCGCCACGCGGAACCACAGGATCTCCTCGTTGCGGAACGCCTGCTGGTTCTCGTGGATCTTCTTGAAGGCCTCGTTCTTGGTGTAGAGGTCCGCGTAGATCTCCTGGCTCGCCTTGTAGGCCGCCTCCATCACGTCGCGCGGGAACGGCTTCAGCTTGACGCCCGAGGCCACGATCTCGCGCAGAGCCTTCGGGTTCTGGGCGTCGTACTTGGCGATCATCTGCTCGTTGGCGATCGAGGCCGCGCCCTTCACCATCGCCTTGTAGGCCGGCGACAGCTCGTTCCACTTGTTGTTGTTGATGAAGAGGTGGACCGCGAGGCTCCCCTCCCACCAGCCCGGATACATGTAGTTCTTGGCGATCTGGTAGAAGCCAAGCTTGTGGTCGTCATACGGCCCGATCCATTCGGCCGCGTCGATCACGCCCTTTTCGAGCGAGGGATAGATGTCGCCGCCGGCGATCTGCTGCGGCACGACGCCGAGCTTGGCCATGGTCTGGCCGGCGAGGCCCGCGATGCGCATCTTGACGCCCTTGAGGTCGTCGAGATTGTTGATCTCCTTGCGCCACCAGCCGCCCATCTGGGCCCGTGCCGCCGCAGGGCAGGCCGACGAAGTTATGCTTGGCGTAGAACTCGTCCATGAGTTCGTTGCCGCCGGTGCGCTGCCAGGCGTTGAGGTGGCGGCTGTTCAGGCCGAACGGCACCACGGAGCCGAGCGCGAAGGTCGGGTCCTTGCCGACGTAGTAGTACGAGCAGGTGTGGCAGGCCTCGACCGTGCCGTTGGTGACCGCGTTGGCGGCTTCCAGGCCCGGCACGATTTCGCCCGCGGCGAAGACCTGCGCGACGAAGTTGCCGTCGGACATCTCGCCCAGCGCCTTCGAGAACACCTCGGCGCCGCCGTAGATGGTGTCGAGCGACTTCGGGAAGCTCGAGGTGATGCGCCAGCGGATCTTGGGCTGGGACTGCGCGATCGCGGGGGCCGCGAGCGCGGTCGCGCCGGCGGCGCCGACTGCGGCGGTCGTGAGGAATTTGCGGCGTTCCATGAACTTGTCTCCCTGAGCGACGCCTTTGCCGGCGCGCTTCGCCGCTCTGACGACCTGCCGAATGGTCAAGTCCCCGCAAGGTGATGTTGCGGAAGGCGGCAAGGCGAAGAGGTAGAAGACTCCTGTCCCGCGAGCAAGCGCCGGATGCGACCGTCGCGGGTTCGTGTCAGACGAAATTCGCCCGGGACGCCAGATGGTTGTCCCAACGCAGGCGGCTCGCCCGGCGGGCCGTGATCGCGACGCCGCTCTCATGCGCTGCGATGCGCAGCGCCTCGCCGAGCCCGGTCGCGGCGACGAAGCCGCCGGTCGTCCCGTCGGCCGCCACCGCGCAGCAGTCCGGCGCGGGCACGAGGCCCAGACACTCGTCGGTCTCCAGGTCGAACACGCCGACGACGCCGCCGACCGGCCCGGAGGCCGCGAGATAGCGGCCCGAGGCGTCGAGCGAGAGCTGTCCCACATAGCCGCCGAAGCGCGCCGCGAGCCCGTAGTCGACCTCGAGGAAGCGCAGTCTTTCGCCCTCGACGCGCGCCACGAGCGGCAGGTCGCGCGCGCCTTTCGCCGTGTCCTGCGCGCCGACGATGACGCCGCCGCCGGGCGTCGCGACGAGATGGCGGAGCGAGAGCGTCTCCATGCCGTCCTCGAGCGCCGCGACGCTCTCCGCTGCGCCGGTCCCGGCATGGAGCAGCGCGACGTTGGAGCGGGCGGTCGTGCGACCGAGCGCGGCGACGCCGGGCTCGGACTTCGGCTCCTTCGCGCCGTTCGCGACCGCCACGAGGCCGCCGGCGCCGATCAGCTCATGCGGACCGACCCCGGCCGAGGCGAATTCGGCGCGCGGTTGGTAGCCGCCCGCGACGTCGCGCAGGACCACGACGCCCTCGCCCGTCTCGAAATCGATCTCGGCGGTCATGAACGTCACGCCGTCGCGCGAATAGTCGCCGTGGCCGGAAAAGCGGCGCCCCTCGGTGGCGTCGAACGACGCCCGGAGGGTTTCGCCCGCCCCGTCGAGCACGAAGGCGACGTCCTGCGGGCGTCGGCCGACCGCCACCGCCTCGCGCCCGTCCGGCCGCGGGGTGAGCGCATGGACTCGCAAGGCGAGCCCGGCGCCGGCGCGTTCGGAGAGTTCGCCGTCGAGAGCTGCCGCATGGAAGGCGCCGTCCGGGCCGATGGCGGAGCCGAGAACCGCCGGGGCGTCGGCTCTGGCGAGTCGCGACAGTCCGACAAGGGTCGCGGCGCCGAGCGTCGCAAGCGCCTGGCGGCGCGTCAGGGAGAGATGCGCGTGGCCGAAGCCGACTGCGTGCTTCGAGACGGCGCTGCGCGCCTCCTCAGCATGAGGGAGGTTTGGACGTCTCAGAGCCTTCCCGGCCTCAGTTCCATCACCGCCCCTCTCACCTTCCTCATGCTGAGGAGCCGTCCGCAAGGACGGCGTCTCGAAGCACGCAGTTCCTTTCCGCTCCACCGCCTCAATCCCCGTCGAGCGCGTTGAAGCCGAGCGGCACGCCGAGCGCGGGCGCGAGCTTCTGGACGACGTCGGTCTGCGCGGCCTTGAAGCTCGCGACCGCGGCCTCGATCGCCTTGCGGCGCTTCGGCTCGGTCGCCGCCTCGCCGAGGTCGTCCGGCAGCTTCGCGGCCGAAGCCTGGGCCGCCGCGAACGCCTTGGCGTCGGCAGCCGCGAGATCGACGGGCGCAGCGGCGGCGAAGACCCTGGCGAGGTCCGCGACGCTCGCCATCGTCACCCGGATCGCGCGCGCCGAGCGGCCCGAGCGCCAGCCCTCCGCGGCCTTGGCGCGCGCGGCGTCCGCGCTCGATCCCAGAACCGGCAGCAGCTTGACGTCGTTCACCCGCTGCACGCCGCCGGCGAGATCCGTCATCAGCCGGGCGGCGGCTTGCGCCGGATCGGCGAAGCTCAGCGGGTCGCCCTCCCCGCGCTTCAGCCGCGCGAGCGGGCCGGTCTCGGCCTTCCATTCGGTCACGACGTCGGCCGCGATCCCGGACAGGTTTTTGGCGATCGCGACGCCGACCCGGCAACGCGCCGCGGCCTCGCCCTCGGCCGGCTCGTAGAGCACGCGCTCGAGCGCAGGAAACCCCTGCGCCGCGACGCTCACCCCGCGCACCGTCTCGGGCGAGAGGTCGCCGTCCCTGGCCTTGGCGGTGAGTTCGGCGAGCGCCTTCGCCACCGTGTTGCGGCGGTCCGGCCCGAAGAACACCCGGTCGGGCCGCAGCGAGGTGGCGATCGGCCCGGTGGTGACGAACTCGACCGCCGCCCAGCCGTCGGCCGCCGTCTGATAGGCCTCGCGCAGCGCGCCAAGATCGGGCGCGAAGTCGCCGTCCGCGCAGGCCTTCGTCCAGGCGTCAGTCTGCGCGGCCGTCGCTTTGGCGAAAGCCTCGTAGCGCGGCACGATCACGGTCTCGATCGCCTTCACGGCGAGCGGTCCGGGCTCGGGCGTCTTGGCGAGAGCCGGTCCGGCGGGCGCGAGCAGCGCAAGCGTTGCGGCGAGACTGCGCGCCATCATCCGGCTCTCCATCGTCAAAGCCCGCTCACATAGGCGACGAGCGCGTCGCGCTCGCCTTTGGGCAGCGCGTCGAAGCGGCTTCGCGCGCCGGAAGCCTCGCCGCCATGCCAGCGCACGGCTTCCGCGACGTCGCCCGCCCGCGCGTCATGCATCAGCCCGGATCCTTGCGCCAGCGCGCGCGACAGGCCCCAGAGCGGCGCGGTGCGCCACTCCCGGCTCGTCGCCGCGCCCTCGCCGGCGCCGTCGTCGAGATCCTCGCCCATGTCGTGGAGCAGGAGATCGGTGAAGGCCCGCGCCTCGCCGCCGCCGTCGAGCGCAAGGCTCGGCGCATGGCAGGCGGCGCATCCCACGGCGGCGAACGTCTTGGCGCCTCGTCGTCGCCGGCGCGGGCGGCGCAGGGCGGCGCTCGAGAAAGGCGACGAGCCCCGCCATCAGCGCCGGCGCGACTTCGGGCTCGCCGTCCTGCGAGCCCTGCGGCGCGAAGCGGCAGGCGGTCTGCGCGTCCGTGCAGTCGCCAGCGGGATCGGGGCGGAGGTCGCTCGAGAGCCCGAGATCGAGCGCGAAGGCGGCGGCGGCCTGCGCATGGAGCGTCGGCTCCGAGGCCTTCCAGCCGAAGCGGCCGATTTCGCCCGAGGCGAGCCGCGCCACGCGGCCGGAGACGCCGTCGCCGTTGCGGTCGTCGGGATCCTCGCGCTTGAGGATCTCGGCCTCGCTCACCCTCGCCAGCAGCCCGATCCCGGCGAGCGACGGCGCGACGCGGGGCGAGGCGTGGGTTTCCGCAGAGAGCGCGCCGTAGCCGAGATCCTCGACGCTCCAGCGCGGCCGCGGCGGCATGCCGTGCGCCGCCGGATCGAAGCGGACCGCCGCCCGCCCCTCGCCGGCCGCGCCCGAAAGCCCCGCCGGCTGCAGCTGCGCGCCATAGGTCGGGTCGGGCGTTCCGGATGCGTCGCCGAAGCGGATCACGAGGCCCGGATGCCCTGCCGGATCGTCGCGGCCGAGCCGGAAGGTCGTCCGTCCGCCGCTCCCTGCATGGCACGAGGCGCAGGAGCGCGCGGCGTAGAGCGGGCCGAGCCCGTCGGCGCTTTTGGTCGAGGCGGGTGCCTGGACCCAGAGCCGGTCGAACGTCGCCTTGCCGATCGCGACGTCGAGGTCGCGGGCGGCCGCGGGGGCGGCGCACGTCATGGAAGCGATAAGGACGAGGATCGCCGCGCTGCTCCCCTCCCCCTTGCGGGGAGGGGTCGGGGGTCGCTCAGTATGAGGTGGAGCGACAGACGCAGCCTTAAGCGCGACGGCGGCGCTCGATCCTGAACCACCCCCACCCTCACCCTCCCCGCAAGCAGGAGGGAACAGAGAGGTCGCGCTTCGGCCCCGCTCCATCACGCGACCTTCACATAGCCCATCATGCCCGTCTCCTGATGCTCGATCAGGTGGCAGTGGACCATCCAATCGCCGGGCCGGTCGGCGACGAACGCGATGGTGATGCGGTCCTTCGGCGTCAGCAGAACCGTGTCGGCGAAATGCTCGGGCGTGTCCGCGCGCGTCGATTTCAGCACCTTGAACGTGAAGCCGTGCAGATGGATCGGGTGCACGTGCGGCGTCTCGTTGGTGAGCTCGGCGACGTAAGTCCGCCCTTCCCGCAGGGTGAAGAGCGGCGGCGGCACGCGGGAATGGTCGCCCGCAGGCCAGCTTTCGCGGTTGATGCTCCAGTTCACCGTCTCGGACGCGCAGAGGCTGTCGAGCAGCGCCTGGTCGAGCGCGTCGCCGCCCTCCGCCGCCGCCGCGAGCTTCGACTTGCCGCCCGTGGCGGTGGCGAAGGCGAAGGAGAGTCTTCCGGCGCCCTTCAGCTTCGGCTCGGGGATCGCGCCGCGCGACAGCGGCGCCGGGTCGAACGCGCGCGCGGACCTGCCCTCGCCTTCGCCCGCAAAGGTCGCCAGCGTCACGGGCTTGGCCGAGAAATAGTCGACGAGCCTCCCGGTCGCGCCCGGGGCGGGCGCGCGGACCACCACGTCGATCCGCATCGCGGGGCCGAGCCGCCAGTCGGTCAGCGGGAACGGCGCGACGGGCGCGCCGTCGATCGCGACGACCGCGGCCTCCATGCCTTCGAACGACAGGTCGCCGACCCGGGTGGAGTCGAGATTGAGCAGGCGCAGCCGGCAGTCGCCGCCGGCCGGCAGCTTGATCGTGGGCGCCTGCTCGCCGTTGACGCTCCGCACCGTGCCGAAGGTGCCGGCGCGCAGCATGCCGCGGGTCGTCGTGAAGGGCAGCCAGTCGCCGCTCGGCTCGTCGAGCCGCCAGTCCTTCAGCACCAGCACGAGGTCGGCGTCGTAAGGCCTGGTCTCGTCGCCATCGACGATCATCACGCCCGCAAGTCCCCGGCCGAGCTGGGAGACGGTGTCGCAATGGGGGTGGAACCAGAAGGTGCCGGCGTCCGGCGGCGTGAAGCGATAGGCGTGGCGCTCGCCGGGCTTCACCGGCGGCTGGGTGAGATAGGGCACGCCGTCCTGGTCGTTCGGGATCCGCAGCCCGTGCCAGTGGATGGAGGTGTGCTCGGGCAGGCGGTTCTCGAAGTCGACGGCGAGCGTCTCGCCCTGTCTCAGGCGAACGAGGCGAAACAGCTCGTCCCCATAGGTCCAGAGGCGGCTTTCGGGGCCGCCCCGCCCGAGCAGTCTTGCGGGACGTTCGGCGGCGACGAGCGAGACGGGCTTTTCGCCGGTGACGGGCTTGAGGGTCCGGGGCGGCAGCGGTTTGGGAGCCGGTCCCTTGGCGAAGCCCCGCGGCGAAAGCAGCGCGGCGCCCGCGACCGCAAGGCCGCCGCCGAGAAGAGTTCTGCGGGAAACGCCAAGACGCGACATCACAACCAGCCGCCACCACCTTGTCCCGGCCTTGAGCCGGGACCCAGAGCCGACACCATTTCACTCAAGTCCGCGTCCGCCTCTTCGAGAAGAGGTATCGGTTCTGGGTCCCGGCTCAAGGCCGGGACACAAGCGCGGCGTTTTTGGCGCCATGACCTGAAAACGGCCCCGGATCGCAGGCGCATGGCCCGCGATCCGGGACGACGGTTTCCGACGCGCTTACTGCGTGACCTTCTCCGGCGCGTCGAGGCTGTCGGAGCCCTCGACGGTGATCTTCACGCCGAGCTTGGCCACCACCGCCTCGACGCCGCGGGTCTGGGCCACGAGCGCGTCGATCACGTCCTGCACCGCCTTGTTGCCCTCGGCGTTGCCCTCGCCGATCATCTGGTCGTAGGCCATGCCGCTGTCGGCCTTGTCCTTCATGGCCTGCGCCTTGGAGAGCGTCTCGGAGAACAGGTCGGTGAGCTTCTCGGCCTGCTCGGGCGCCTTGGCCTCGGCGTAGGCCTTGATCGAGGGGCCCTCGACCACCGTTCCGACGAGGCGCTTGTAGCGGCCCCGCCAGATCTCCGACATGCCGACGATGTTGTAGTAGTGCGAGTTGTGCGTGTTGTCCGAGAAGCAGTCGTGCTCCTCTTCCGGATCATGCAGGATGAGGCCGAGCTTCATCCGCTCGCCGCCGAGCTCGCCATAGGAGAGGCTGCCGAGGCCGGTGAAGATCGGGGCGAGCGCCGACGGCCCCTTCTTCTTCATGAGCGCCGTCCGGGCCTTGCCCTTGGCCTCCCAGGCCTTCTCCATGTTTGCGAGATCGTCGACCAGCATGCCGGTGACGACGCGCAGATAGTCGGCGCGGCGGTCGCAATTGCCGTGGGTGCAGGCCGCCCCTTGCGCATAGTCGGTGGCCGGACGATTGCCGGCGCCGGGGCCCGTGCCGTTCAGGTCCTGCCCCCAGAGCAGGAACTCGACGGCGTGGTAGCCGATCGCGACATTGGCCTCGACCTCGCCCACTTCCTGAAGCGAGTTCAGGAGCTTGGCGGTGATCTTCGTGGCGTCGACCGTCTTGCGGCCGACCTTGAGCTTGGGGTTCGCGATGACGTTCGCGGCGTAATAGGGGTTCTCGTCGGAGCTGTCGCCGTATTTGGGGTCGACATAGTCGATCAGGCCCTCGTCGAGCGGCCAGGCGTTCACCCGGCCCTCGAGATCGTCCATCGCCTTGTTGCCGAAGCGGTAGGCCTCCGTCTGCTGATAGGCGGGGCGGGCGTCGATCCAGGCCTTGCGGGCGTCGGCGAGCGTGGCGTCGGTCGGATCCTTCAGCAGCGCGTCGACCTTGGCCTGCAGTGCCTTCGCGCCGATCACCGCGTCGCCATACATTGCCTGCGCGACGTCGGCGTAGGTCTTCAGCACGTCCTTGGGCGCAGGCGCCTTGGCCTCCTCCTCGGCGAAGGCGGGCGCGGCGAGCATCGCGCACAGGCCGGCCGCGCCGAGCGCGGCGATCCATCTGGCGGTCATGATCTTCTTGTCTCCTCCGGCGCCCGCGCGACGCCGCGCGGGACACGTCAGGCCGGACGGAACGCTTCGATCACGATCCTGTCAATTCACGCCTAAGAGCCTTTGACCGAACGGCTTTTTCGCCCTCGTCATCAAGTTAGAATAATTCGAGACTGGACGGGTCAGCGCTCGATGACGATCGCGCGCGCGACGCGGCCCGGCGCGCCTTCGGTCAGGCGCTTCCAGAGCAGCTCCGCAATGCCCCCATAGGCCTTGGCGTGCGCGCCCTCCGGATCCTGCGCCACGATCGGCGAGCCGGCGTCGGACTGCGCGCGGATCTCGACCGCGAGCGGGATCTCGCCGAGGAACGGCGTTCCCATCGCCTGCGCCTCCGCCCGCGCGCCGCCATGGCCGAAGAGATCGGCGCGATGGCCGCATTCCGGGCAGCAATAGTAGCTCATGTTCTCGACGAGCCCGAGGATCGGCACGTCGACCTTGCGGAACATCGCCACGCCGCGGCGGGCGTCGGCGAGCGCGAGGTCCTGCGGGGTCGAGACGATGACGGCGCCGGAGAGCTTCACGCGCTGCGCCATGGTGAGCTGCGCGTCGCCGGTGCCGGGCGGCATGTCCACGACCAGAATGTCGAGCTCGCCCCAGGCGACTTCGGTCAGCATCTGGGTCAACGCCGACATCACCATGGGCCCACGCCAGATCATCGCCGTGCCGGCGTCCACCAGGAAGCCGATCGACATGATCTTGAGGCCATGGGCCTCGAGCGGCTTCATCTGCTTGCCCTCGATCTCGGGCTTGGAGTGCAGGCCGAAGAGCGTCGGGACCGACGGGCCGTAGACGTCGGCGTCCATCAGGCCGACGCGCAGGCCCTGCTTCTTGAGCGCGAGCGCGAGGTTGGCGGCCGTGGTCGACTTGCCGACGCCGCCCTTGCCGGAGGCGACCGCGACGATGTGGCGGACGCCCGGGACGCCGGCGCCGCTGTGGCCCTGCGGACGCTGCGGGGTTCCGGCCCCCGGCGCGGCCTCGCGGGCGCCGCGGGCGGCCATCGGCGAGGCGGCGGGCCGCGGAGCAGGCGCGGAGCCCGGCTCGCGCTCGGCGGTGAGCGCCACCAGCACGTCGGAGACTCCGGGCACCGCCTTCACGGCGGCTTCGGCCGCGCGGCGGATCGGTTCGATCGCGCCGGCCTTCTCGGGCGTCGTCTCGATCGAGAAGATGACGCGCGAGCCCAGCACCGAAATCTTCGACAGCGAGGGGGAGTCGGCGAGGCTCGCCGCGCCGTCCGGAGCGGGAACAGCGCCGAGGGCGCGCCTGACGTCGTCTTCGGTTGGCATGCCAAAACTCCCTGTCGTCTCGGAACGCCCTATGGACCTTGGCCGCCCCTCGGGTCAAATGCGTTCGTGACGCTTCAAACCCAAGCCCCCCATTCGAATATCCGCGCGATCGCCGGCCTCGTCGTGATGGGCGGACGCGCGACCCGCATGGGCGGCGGAGACAAGGCCCTGATCGAGGTCGCCGGACGCGCGGCGATCGACCGGCTGCTCGACCGGTTCGCCTCGCAGGCGGAGCCGCTCGCGCTGTCGGCGAACGGCGATCCGGCGCGCTTCGCCCGCCTCCGCCTGCCGGTGCTCGCCGACCGGCCGGGCGATCCCGAGGGACCGCTCGCCGGCGTCCTCGCCGGCCTCGCCTGGGCCGCGGCGCTGCCGGGCGTTACGCATCTCGCGACCGTTCCGGGCGACGCCCCCTGCCCGCCCGCCGACCTCGTCGCACGCCTTGCCGCGGCGGCCGGCGACGGCGCCGCCGTCGCCCACGGGCCGCACGGCGTCGAGCCGCTCGACGCGCTCTGGCCTGTCTCGGCGCTCGGGCGGCTCGAGGCGCTCGCGCGCGAGGGCCTGCGTTCGCCCAAGCGCGCGCTCGAGGCGCTCGGCGCCGCCGCGGTCAGTTTCGACGGCCCGCTCGATTTTCTCGATCTCGACGAGCCCGCGGACGTCGCGCGCGCCGAACGGCTGCTGTCGGGGCGCTGAAGCCCCGGGGCGTTAGCAAAGCGACAAGACACGCGGGGACATCATCGCCGCCGCCGCGCTTCGCGGATCCCGAGCATGCGACCCGCGCCCTTGATCCTCGCCGCCCGCCTCTCCGCCCTTGCTCTCGCGCTCTTGGCCGCGCTCGCCCCCGCGTCGGGCGAGGCGACGGAGTGGCGGCGCATCCGCGTCGGGTCGGAGGGCGGCCATCCGCCGTTCAACTATCTCGACTCCATGGGCCAGCTTCAGGGCTTCGAGATCGACCTCGCAAAGGCGATCTGCGAGCGGCTGAGCGCCGAATGCGAGTTCGTGGTGCAGGACTTCGCCGGGCTGCTGCCGGCGCTGGTCGCCGGGCGCTACGACGTGGTGTTCTCCTCGCTCTCGATCACCGAGCAGCGTCGGCGCTTCGCGCTGTTCTCCAACAAATACTACGACACCCGCGCGATGTTCGTGGCCAACCGCGCCAAGCCCATCGCCGCCACCGATCCCAAGTCCATGAAGGGCCTCAAGATCGGCGCGAAGCTCGCGAGCACCAACGCGCGGCTGATCCAGGAGCTCTACGTGCCCGAAGGCGCCGAGGTCCGGCTCTACGTCACCCATGACGAGGCCCGGCTCGACCTCTCGCGCGGCCGTCTCGACGTCATCATTGGCGACAAGACCGCCCTGCTCGACTGGCTGGAGAAATCCCCGGTCGCGCAGTGCTGCCAGGTTGTGGGCGACGACATCGTCATGCCGCCCTTCCTCGGAGCCGGCATCGGAGCCGCGATGCGCAAGGAGGACGTCGAGCTCAAGGCGCTCATCGACGATGCGATCCTCCGGCTGCGCAGCGACGGCGGCTATCAGGCCATCGCCCGCAAGTACTTCTCCTTCGACCCCTATTGAGGTCGCTTGCGGAGGCGGAACGTCGCGTTGCCGTCCGGGCCGCGCGGTGAAATCATCCTCCCACGCCGCGAGCGGCGCGGCGGGCGATGGGGCGAGCGTGATGGCCGCAACCGGCGGGCTTCTCCCGAAGCGACATGCGCGCCGCCGGCTCGTTTCCGCGGCGCTCGTGATCGTCTTCGCGCTCGTCGGACAAGCCGAGGCGAGTGAGTGGAAGAAGGTGCGGATCGCGACCGAGGGCGCCTATCCGCCGTTCAACTTCATCGCCTCCGACGGCTCGCTCCAGGGTTTCGAGATCGATCTCGCCAAGGCGATCTGCGCAGTCCAGAACCTCGACTGCAGCTTCGTCGCGCAGGACTGGGAAGGCCTGATCCCGGGCCTGCTCGCCTCGAAGTTCGACGCGGTCTTCGCCTCGATGTCGATCACGCAGGAGCGGCTCAAGGTCGTGGCGTTTTCGCAGAAATACTATTCCTCGCCCGCGATGTTCGCGGTCGACAGCCTCAACGCCGGGATGGACGTCTCGCCGAACGCCATGGCGGGCAAGGTCGTGGGCGCGCAGGCCGCGACGGTGAGCGCCCGTTATCTCGAGGCGGTCTATGGGCCGGCGGGCGCCGAGGTGAAGCTCTATTCGGCGCAGGACGAGGCCAATCTCGATCTCGTCTCCGGGCGCCTCGACGCCATGCTCTGCGACAAGCTCGTGCTGCTGCCCTGGCTCGAGACGACCGACGAGGGCAAATGTTGCCGCGCGACCGGCGGCGACATTTCGGATCCGGAATATTTCGGCGACGGCGTGGGGGCCGCGATCCGCAAGGGCGACGTCGCGCTCAAGGGCCTGATCGACGACGGGGTGGCGAAGCTGCGCGCCAATGGCGACTACGCCCGCATCAACGCCCGCTACTTCCCCTTCAGCCTCTATTGAGCCCGGCCCGCGTGACGCCGCCCTCTCCCCTGGCCGCGCTTTCCTTCGGACCGGGCGGCTGGGGCGACGAGCTGCTCGCGGGCGTCGGCGTCACGGTCGGGCTCGCGCTGACCTCGCTCGTGATCGGGCTCGCGATCGGCCTCGGCGTCGCGGCCCTGAAGAACGCCCGCGGCGCGGCCCCGCGCGCGCTCGGCGAGGCCTACACCACCGTGTTCCGCGGGCTTCCCGAACTGCTGACGCTGTTTCTCGTCTATTACGGCGCGCCGCGGCTCGCCGGAGCCGCGCTTGGCCTCGCCGAAAGCCTCCTCGGCCTCGAGCCGTCGGGCCAGACGCCGGCCGTCAGCGCCTTCTGGGCCGGGACGACGGCGCTCGCGCTCGTCTTCGGGGCCTATGCGAGCGAGACGTTCTCCGGCGCGATCCGCGGCGTGCCGGACGGACAGCGGGAGGCCGCGGAGGCCCTCGGCTTCAGCCGCGCGCAGGGCTTCCGGCTCGTGATCCTGCCGCAGGTCTGGCGGCTCGCGCTGCCCGGCCTCAGCGCGAACTGGCTGACGCTGCTGAAGGACACCTCGCTCGTGTCGGTGATCGCGCTGCCGGACCTGATGCGGCAGAGCTATCTCGCCTCGCTCTCCACCAAGCAGCCGTTCCTGTTCTACCTGACCGCCTGCCTGATCTACCTCGCGCTCGCAGGTCTGTCCGCGCTCGTCGTCGCCCGGATCGAGGCGAGGACGTCGCGCGGCCTCGCGACGGCGGGCCGGTGAGCGCGATGGAGACGGCTCTCGCCGCAGCCTCCTGGATCGGCCTCGACGCCGACCTGCTCGGCCGCTACGGGCCGAACCTCCTGCAGGGGCTCGGCGTCACGCTGTCACTTGTGGCGATCGCCGTGCCGATCGGCTTCATGCTGGCCTGGCCGCTCGCGATCGCGCGCCTCGACGGCCCGGCGCCGGCGCGTGCGGCCGTCGCCGCCTTCACCGGCTTTTTCCGCGGCACGCCCGTGCTCTGCCAGCTGTTCCTCATCTATTACGGCACGGGCCAGTTCCGACACGCGCTGACCGATGTCGGGATCTGGTGGATCTTCCGCGAGGCGTTCTGGTGCGCGGCGGTGACGCTCACGCTCAACACCGCCGCCTATCAGGCCGAGATCATCCGCGGCGCGCTGAAATCGGTTCCGGCCGGTCAGGTCGAGGCGGCGCAGGCGCTCGGCCTCACGCGCCTCCAGACCTACCGGCTCGTGCTCGGTCCGCAGGCGCTCGTCCTCGCGCTGCGGCCGCTCGGCAACGAGCTCGTGCTGATGATCAAGGCGAGCTCGATCGCGAGCGTCATCACGGTGGTCGACCTCATGAGCGCCGCCAAGCGCGCCCTTCTCGGCCTCGCTCGACTTCGAGGTCTATGTCTGGGCCGCGACGCTCTATCTGATCGTCGTGGAGATCGTCCGGCGCGTCTGGAACGCGATGGAGCGGCGCCTGACGCGGCGCGCGGCCGCGTGAGGCCTCAGGACTCCGCCACGATCATCACGACGCAGAGCAGCGTCAGCGCGCAGCCCGCGACGAGCGTCGCCTCGCCGACGCCGTAGAGCCAGTCCATGTGGCGCCTTCCGATGTCGGCCGCGACCGGGGTCAGCCACACGCCGATGATCGACAGCAGGATGCCGATCCCGGCCCCCATCACGTAGAGCTTCGGCCGGTCGATCTCGACGAGCCGTTCGAGGCGCTCGCGCAGGTCCATGCGACCTCTCCATCACATCAGGCGACGACGGCTTCAAAAGCGTCGTCAGTCCGGATCGTCGTCCTTCTCGATCGCGTTGCGTTCGGATTCGGGCAAGTCCGGCAGCGCCTCGATGATGGCGCTCTGGATCAACTGCTGGAAAGCCACCGCCTTGTCGCGGGAGGCGGCGAACGCGGCCTCGATGCGGGCCTTGTCGAGCGGCTGCTGCTTGATCGCCTTGCGGGTCTCACGCCGGGCGAGCCGCATCTCGTCGAACGCGGTCGAAAGCTCGGGGCGCTTGGCCTCGAGCTTGGCCCGCACCTTCGCGGCGACCGGCGCAGGGTAGCGGCCGGCCACGTAGTCGATCGTGCTTTCCACCGTGCGGGGCGGCTTGCCGTGCCGGGCGCTGCGGTAGTCGGCGAAGCCCGCGCCGAGGAAATAGCCCGCCCCGATCAGGTTGACGGCGAGCGAGACCGCAAGAAGCGCATAGACGAGGCCATGCGGCCGCCTGCGCATGCTCACAGGTCGCCGTCCGTCAGCGTCAGCGAGAAGGCCGAGCCGAAGTCGAAGTCGCCGCCGTCGTCGGCCTGGGCGGGCTGCCCGATCGACCCGAGCGCGACGCCGATGGCGAGCGCCGCGACGCAGAAGCCGAGGCCGGCGAAGCCGAAGCGGCGCGGCGAGGCGAACAGCCAGCCGAGCTTGTCGCTGCGGCGCGACGCGACCTCCGCCACGATGCGGAACGCGAGGCCGTTCGGCATGTCGGCGGCGGCCGCCTCCCCCACCAGCGCATGCATCCGGCGCGCCTCGTCATGCAGCCTGCGGGCCTCCTCGGAACGCAGCGTGAGCGCGCGCGCGGCCGCGCCTTCCGCGGCCGGCCAGCGGGAAAAATCCGGACCCAGCGCGTCGAGCCGCTCGGCGAAGAGATCCATCCGCCTCTCGTCAGTCACGTCTCACATCTCCTCACGCGTCGCGAGCCGGGCGCGGAGCGTCCGGCGCGCCCGCACCAGCATCGATTCCACCGCCTTCTCGCTCGTCTCGAGGACGGTCGCGATCTCGGCGTTCGAACGCTCCCCGTCGGCCGAGAGCAGCAACGCCGCGCGCTGCCGTTCGGGAAGCGTCAAAATGTCGGCCCGCACCTTCTCCACCGCGTCGCGGTCGGCAAGCGAGCGCTCCGGGCCCGGCTCGTCGGAGGGCGGGTCGAAGGCGTCGGCGAAGGGCAGCCAGTTTTCTTATGCGTTGCCTGCGGGCGCGGTCGACGCAGAGATTGACCACAATCCGGTGAAGCCAGGTCGAGAACAGCGCGCCGCCGGGCTGCCAGCGCGCAGCCGAGCGCCACACCCGCCAGAACGCCTCCTGCACCACGTCCTCGGCCTCGGCGGACGAGCCGGTGAACCGGTGGGCGAGCGCCTGCGCGCGCGGGGCGTGCCGCGCGACGAGACGCGAGAACGCGCGCTGATCGCCGGCCGCGACCCGCGCCATCAGCTCGTCGTCCTCGCTCGCCTCGGCCCGCTCGGGCCGCGCGGCCTCACCCGAGGCCACGCGCCGTCCGTCGAACACGAGCACGGTCGCGCTTGAAGCCGTCATCAGCCGGCACCTCCGCCCCCCCACCTCGTCGGTCACATCTCGTCCCGGTTCCGTTTCCGCTTGCCGCCCTTCATCTTTCGATTCGCCATGTAGTCGTCGAACTCGGCCCGTGTCACGCGCTCGTCGCGATTGGCGTCGGCGCGGCGGAACCAGATGGGCGTCTTCGCGAGATACTCCTCTCGCGTCACGCGCCCGTCGCGGTCGGCGTCGGCCTTCTGGAACCGCTTCTCGATCCGGTCGCCGCCGCCGCGCTGGCGCCCGCCGCCCTTGTTTCCGCGCTTCTCGGTGAGCGCCTTGACCTCGTCGAGGTCGACGACGCCGTCATTGTTGCGGTCGGCGCGCTCGAAGCCGCGCTCGAGCCGCCGCTCGACCTCGCGCCGGTCGACCGCGCCGTCATTGTTGCGGTCGAGCTTCTCGAAGCGCTTGACCATGCGCTCGGCGCGCTGCTCGCGCGAGGCGCCGGCGTCCTGCGCCGCCGCAGGCGCGATCGCCGCGAGGCCGGAGGCCAGAAAAATCGCCACGGCGCTCGCCGCTGCGAAATGTCGGATCATGTGAACCGCTCCTGTGGGGGCGCGTCGCCCCTTTCGCCGCCTCTCACGCATCCCGGGGGAAAACCCTGCGCGGCGCTTCCCGGATCGGCTCACGCCGGCCGGTCGAGGATCGCGCGCGTCATCGCCTTGAGCCGCGGGATCGCCTCGGCCTCGAACCACGGATTGCGCTTCAGCCAGGCGTTGTTGCGCCACGACGGATGGGGCAGCGGAAACACCGCGGTCCGCCCCGGGAGGGCGACGATCCGCCGCCAGTCCGCCACCGCCTCGGTCAGGCTCGCGCCCGCCTCGCGGCGCCCGAGATGCCAGACCTGCGCCGGCCGCCCGACCGCGACGACGAGCTCGAGATTTTCGAGATGCGCGAACACCTCGCTTCGCCAGGCCGGGGCGCATTCGCGACGCGGCGGCAGGTCCGCGCCGGCCTCGCTGAGGCCCGGGAAGCAGAAGCCCATCGGCACGATCGCGACGCGGTCCTCGTCGTAGAACTCCGCCTCGTCGACGCCGAGCCAGGACCGGAGCCTGACGCCCGAAGGATCGGTGAACGGCACGCCGCTCGCGTGGACGCGCGTGCCCGGCGCCTGCCCGCAGATCGCGATCCGGGCCGAAGGGCGCCCGCGCAGCACCGGCCTCGGCTCGTGCGGAAGCGGCCGGCCGAGCGGCGCGTCGCGACAGATCCGGCACGCCCGGACCCGCGCAAGCAGGGCGTCGAACGCCGCCGGCGACCCGGAGGAAATCGAACGACTCACGATCGATACCTGCAAAATCGATCCATCGGGTCAGCGGGTCTTAAAGGTTTGGGCGCCATGGTTCGGGCCTGAGCGGAACGACAGACAGGCCCTTGCCACGTGGACATGTTCGAACTCCCGGCGGAGCGGACGACCGACCGCCGGACGAGCGAGACGTCCGAGCGAAGGCGGCTTGTGGGCCAGAAGGTTCGGGCCGCGCGCGAAACCCTGACGTCGAGCTCCGGACCGCGGCCTGAATTCGGCTTCGAGCTCGCACGAATCTACGCCCAGAATCGCATTTCGGCCGTGCCCGTGGCGCTCACCGTCGCGGCGGTGATCGCGGGCGTGTCGATGACGTGGCTCGTGCCGCCGATCGCGCTCGCCTGGCTCGTCTTCGCGCTCGCCGGACAGGTGCTGGTGGCCGCGCTCGCGCGGCGCTTCGTCGCGAGCGAGGTCGAGGCCACCCATCTCAAGCTCTGGATCACGCGCTTCGCCGGCGCGGAGGCGCTGAACGGCATCGCCTGGGCGTCGATCGTCATTCTTCTGGCGGGCGCCGGCGACACCGGCGACGCGGCCGAGATCGTCTCGCTGTTCGTGATGCTGGTCGGCGTCGCGGTCGCGACGATGCTCGCCTCCACCGTTCCGATCGCCGCCTGCGCGGCGACGCTGCCGATCGCCGCGATCGTGATCGGCACCTACGTGCTGAAAGGCGGCGCGGCCGCCACTGCGGTCGCGGCGCTGAGCGCCGGCGCCGAGATCTATTTCCTGCTCCTCGCCCAGCGCCTTCACGCCACGGCGCTCGAGACGCTCGAGTTCCGCGCCGAGAAGGACGCGCTGATCGGCGAGCTGGAGCAGGCCAAGTCCAACTCCGACGAGGCCCGCCGGCGCGCCGAGGAGGCCAACCTCGCCAAGTCCCGGTTCCTCGCCACCATGAGCCACGAGCTCAGAACCCCGCTCAACGCCATCCTCGGCTTCTCGGAGGTGATGAAGACCGAGGTGTTCGGGCCGCACGCGACCCCGACCTACAAGGAATACGCCGACGACATCCACCAGTCGGGCCAGCACCTGCTCAATCTCATCAACGAGATCCTCGATCTCTCGCGCATCGAGGCGGGGCGCTACGAGCTCAATGAGGAGAGCGTGCGGCTCGCCTACATCGTCGAGGACTGCCACCACCTGCTGAAGCTGCGCGCCAAGAAGCGCGGCATCCAGATCCGCGAGATCGCCGAGCCCGACCTGCCGCCCGTCTGGGCCGACGAGCGCGCCATGCGTCAGGTGGTGCTGAACCTCTTGTCGAACGCCATCAAGTTCACGCCCCAGGGCGGCGAGATCCGCCTGAAGCTCGGCTGGACGACGTCGGGCGGCCAGTACGTCTCGGTCTCCGACACCGGACCGGGAATCCCCGAGGACGAGATCCCGACCGTGCTCGCCTCGTTCGGCCAGGGCAGCCTCGCGATCAAGACCGCCGAGCAGGGCGCGGGCCTCGGCCTGCCGATCGTCAAGGGGCTGATCGACCTTCACGGCGGCGGCTTCTCGCTGAAGTCGAGGCTGCGCGAAGGCACCGAGGTCATCGTCACCCTTCCGGCCTCGCGCGTCATGAGCGCGCTTGCGCCCGTGCCCGACAAGGGCCAGCCGGCGCGCGACCGCGCCGAGGCGCCGGCCGCCGCGCTCCTGCGCCGCGCAGGCTGACCGCAGGCCGGAGCTCCGCGGCCGCGCGACGCCTCACGCGAGGTCCGGCAACCTTTCGATATCCCCGGCGAGCCGCTCGGCGACCGAGAGCTCGAGGCCGCCGTCGGCGAGGCGTTCGGCGATCAGGCGCTTCTCGAGCGCCGCCGCGGCCTTGCCGAGATCGGCGAGGCCGAGCGTCGGCGCGCCGCCTGCGAGATTGTGGAGCCCGAGCCTCAGATCGTCCGCGGCCTTGTCGGCCACGGACCTGTCGGCGCTCGCGGCGCCGCGGGCGAGCGCCGACAGCGCCTCCGCCCGCTGGCCGAGCCCTGATGCGAACCGGGCGCGCACTTCGGCGATCCGTTCGCTGGTGCGGCGCTTCACGCCGTCGGTGTCGTCATCCATCTCGCTTCACGCCGCGTCCGCCTGTCCGGGGTTCGGCCGGGAGAGCGGACGTTCAGTAGTCCCATTCGATCGCGACGCCCGCGGAGGTGTTGCCGGCGGCGCCGGCCATCCCCTGGGCCTTGATGTTCTTCGTGATGTCGATGTCGACCGTCACGCCGGTGGTCTCGGCGACGTGCCTTGCGTCACGCCGAGATAGATGTTGTCGGAAATGTACTTTCCGATGCCGAGGCCGAAGAGCCCTCCGCCGGAGCCGCCGCCGAGATCGAGGTTGTCGACCCCGAGACCCTTGCGCAGACTGTCGAGCGGCCCCGCGCCGCCGCCGCCGACGCCCGAATACTGGGCGACCGCCTGGGCGAGCGTGATGGCCTGGCTCGGGGACAATTCGCCCGAAGACTTGTCGAAAAGGAGGCGCGACAGAACCTCGTCCTGCGGCACCGCCGGATTTGAGGTGAACTCGATCTTGGGCGAGGACGCGTTTCCGGAGATCAGCACCTGCGCGGTGATGCCCTTGGCGGGCGTCTCGGCGAGGAAATCGAGCGTCGGGTCGAGATCGCCCGCAAAGCCCACCTGCCCGCGCGTGAAGTTCAGCCGCTTGCCGATGACCGTGATGGAGCTGCGGCCCTGACGCAGCTGGAACGCGCCGACCGGAACGGGCGCCGCCGAGGTGCCGGTGATCTTGATCTGGCCGCCGGCCTCCGCCGTCATGCCCATGCCGCGGATGAAGATGCGGTTTTCGGCCTGAACGTCGATGTCGAGCGTCGCGAGGAAGGCGTCGTCCTTGGAGCCGCCCTTGCCTCCGCCGGTGTTGAGCGCCGCGAGCTGGCGGGTGACTGCGGCCGGCGCGTTGCGGTGGCGCACGCCCGGCAGCGGCGTGTACTGGGCCGGGATGCGGTCCGGGATCTGGATCTCGACCGAGCGGGTGCGGATCGTCCCGTTGATCACCGGCCGGCGCGCGAGCGGGCCCTCAAGCTTGAGGTTGGCGTCCGTGATCGCGGTGACGATGTCGGTGCCCACCACCTCGGCGTTGTTGGCCTGGAAGTTGATCTCGCCCGGGAAGCCCGCCGCCGGGTCGACCGCGACGCGGCCCGAGCCCGAGATCGTGCCGCCGTTGCGCGTCGTGGCCCGCAGGCTCGCGACGTTGATGTTGGTCCCGTTCGCCACCACCGAGGCCGAGAGGCCGCGCAGCTGCAGGCCCGCGGCGCGGTTGGAGTAGGAGGCGTTCTGGAGCGCGCCCGAGCCGTTGATGCGCGGCGCCGAGGTCGGCCCGCCCACCTTGACGTCGAAGGTCGCGGTCCCGTCGATGCGGTCGCCCGAGACTGAGAGCGTGTCGTTGAGGAAGCCGAGCGGCGCGCGGCCGCCGACCTGGAGGTCGAGGTCGCCCGCGCCGAGCGGCGCCGAGCCGTTGGCCGTGACGCGCAGGCCGCTCGCGGCCGTCACCACCGTGTTGGTGAACACCCGCTGGCCGTCGAGCCGGCCTTTGGCGTCGATCGAGGCCGCAGGCACGCCCGCGCCGCGTGTCGCCTGGGTGGAGAGCCCCGTGACCCTCAGCGCATAGGTTCCGGCCGGCGCGGACGCCGTGCCCGCGACCTTGGCCTCGCCCTGAAGCGTGCCGTTCGCGCCGAGGCCCGGCGAAAAGCCGTTGGCGAGCGAGAGCGGCACGTTGCGGATCGCGATCGCGACGTCGAGCGGGCCTGTCGCCGACAGCGGCGCGGAGCCGTTCGCCGTGATGCGGACGCCCCCGCCGCCGGTGACGGCGGTGTCGGTCGTCACGCGGCCCGAGGCGAGCGCGCCCTTCGACGTGATCTGGAGCGCCGGCACGCCCTTGGCGGCCGCCGCCGTGAGGCCCGTGACGCGCAGGTCGTAGTCGCCCGTCGGCGCGGCGATGGGCCCTGCGACCTTCGCGCCGCCCGCGAGCTTTCCGCCGAGGCCGAGGCCCGGCGAGAAGCCGTTCGCGATCGAGAGCGGGAGTTCGGCGATGTCGACCGCCATGTCGAGGTCGCCCTGCCCGATCGGGGCCGCGCCCTTGGCGGTCAGGCGGATGCCGCCTCCGCCCGTCACCGCCGTGTCGGTGGTGACGCGCTGACCCTCGAGCGTGCCCCTTGACGTGATCTGGAGCGCCGGAACGCCCTTGGCCTGCGCCGACGTCAGGTTCTCGACCGAGAGGTCGTAAGTTCCTTGCGGCGCGGAGACTTGGCCCGCGACCCTGACGTCGCCCCGGAGCCGGCCGCCAAGGCCGAGCGACGGCGAGAACGCGTTGGCGAGCGCGAGCGGAACCTCGCGGATCGCGACGCTCATGTCGACGTCGCCGGTCCCGAGCGGGGCCGAGCCCTTGGCCGTGACGCTCACCCCGCCGCCGCCCGTGATCGCGGTGTCGGTCGTCACCCGGTCGCCCTCGAGCGCGCCCTTGGTGACGATCTCGAGCGGCGCGACGCCCTTGGCTTGCGCGGCGGTGAGGCCCGAGACGGCGAGATCATAGGTTCCGCGCGGCGCGGCGATCGGGCCCGAGACGTTGGCCGAGCCCCGCAGCGCGCCCGCAAGGCCGAGCTGGGGCTGGAACGCGTTGGCGAGCGCGAGCGGCAGTTCGCCGATCGCCACCGCCATGTCGAGGTCGCCGTCCCCGATCGGGGCCGAGCCCTTTGCCGAGGCCTGGACGCCGCCGCCGCCGGTGATCTGCGTGTCGGTGGTGACGCGGTTTCCTTCGAGCGCGCCTTTGGTCGCGATCTGGAGCGCCGGAACGCCCTTGGCCTGCGCCGAGACCAGATCCGCGATCGTGAGATCGTAGGCCCCGCGCGGGGCGGACACCGGGCCGAGCACGCGCGCGTCGCCGCGCAGCACGCCGGCGAGGCCGAGCTCGGGCCTGAAGCCGTTGGCGAGCGCGAGCGGCAGCTCGCGGATCGCCACCGCCATATCGAGATCGCCGTCGCCGATCGGTGCCGAGCCCTTGGCCGTGAGGCTGATCCCGCCCGCGCCGGTGATCGCGGCGTCGGTCGAGACGCGCTCGCCCGTCAGGTCGCCCCGTGCGGCGATCTGGAGCGGCGGCACGCCCTTGGCCTGCGCGGCGGTGAGGTCCTTCACCGTGAGATCGTAGGTCCCGATCGGGGCCGAGACCGGGCCCGTCAGGCGCGCATTTCCCATCGCCTGCCCGCCGAGGCCGAGCGTCGGCGCGAAGGCGTTGGCGAGCGCGAGCGGGAACGCCTTGAGGCCGACCGTCATGTCGAGGTCGCCCTGCCCGATCGGGGCGGAGCCGCGGGCCGAGGCCTCGATCCCGCCGCCGCCCGTCACCAGCGCGTCGGTCACGACGCGCTTCGGGTCGAAGTCGCCGCGGGCGTAGACGTTGAGCGCGGGCACGCCCTTGGCGCGCGCGGAGGTGAGATCCTTGACCGTGAGGTCATAGGTCCCGGCCGGCGCCTTGGCGGAGCCGCCGATCTTGGCGGTCCCCATCAGGGCGCCGCCCAGTCCGGAGTTCGGCAGGAAGCCGTCGGCGATCTTCAGCGGCAGCTCGCGGATCGCGACGTCCATGTCGATCGGGCCGTCGCCGAGCGGGGCGGACCCTTGAGCCGAGAGATCGATGCCGCCGCCCGTGACGGTGGTGACAGTCGTCGCCCGCTCGCCTTCGAGCGCGCCGCGGGTCTGGATCTCGAGCGCCGGGACGCCCTTGGCGGGCGCGGCCACGAGGTTCGAGACCTTGAGGTCGTAGGTCCCGCGCGGCGCGTCCACCGGGCCGCTGACCGTAGGTCGCCGCGCAGCACGCCGCCGAGGCCGAGATCCGGCGCGAAGGCGTTGGCGAGGCTGAGCGGCAACTCGGCGACATTGACCGCCATGTCGACGTCGCCCTTGCCGAGCGGCGCGAAGCCCCTGGCGGTCGCGCGCACGCCGCCTGCGCCGGCGATCGTGGCGTCGGTGGTGACGCGCGCGCCCTGAAGCTCGCCGGAGGCGTCGACCGAGATCGGCGCGACGCCGCGGGCGCGCACGGAGGTGAAGTCCACGACCTTGGCCCGATAGGTCCCGTTCGGCGCCGTCACCGGTCCGGCGACGCGCGCGTCGGCCTCGAGCCGCCCGCCGAAGCCGAGCTCGGGCTGGAAAGCGTTGGCGAGCGCGAGCGGCAGCGAGCGCACGCGCACGTTCATGTCGAGCTCGCCCTCGCCGATCGGCGCGGAGCCGGTCACGTCGGCCTCGAGCCCGCCTGCGCCCGAGACCTTCGTGTCGGTCGTCACCCGCTGGCCTTCGAGCCGGCCGCGGGTGGCGATCGACAGCGCCGGGACCTTGGCGTTGCGGAGCTTGGCGATCGAGAGGCCGGCGACGTTGAAGTCGTAGTCGACGACCGGCGCGGCGGCCGCGCCCGTGAGCCTGGCGGTTCCCTGCGCCATGCCGGCCATGTCGAGGCCGGGCGTGAAGGCGTTGCCAAGCGCGAGCGGCAGGTCGCGCAGCAGCATGTTGAGATCGAGCGTCTCGCCGGCCGTGCCGGAGACGTCGAGCACGCCCCCCTCGCCGGCCCGCAGCGAAAAGGCGTCGATCGCCACGGCCCCGGCGCCGACGCGCACCGTCGCGGGCTCGTTGAGCGCCGCGGTCTTGCCACCGCCTGCGAGATCAAGGCGCGAGAGATCGATGCGGGTCTCGTTCGGCGCATAGGCGACGCGCGCCGCGGCCTTCGCCGACGAGCCCCTGGCGGCCATGTCGAGCGCGACGTCCATGCCGTTCGGAGCGCCGCGGGCGACGACCGACAGCGTGTCGATCGCCTGGCCGCTCGCCACGATCCCGGAGCCCGAAACCGTCCCGTCGACCGTCACCTTGCCGGCCGGGTCGAGGATCGCGGCGTCGACCTTCAGCGCGCCGAGCTTCGCGCCGGGCGCGGCGACGTTCTGGCCGTCGAGCTTCACGACGAGGCGCTGCGCGCCGTTCTGCTCGGAGAGCGCGACGTCGCCCTTGAGCGCGCCGGCGAGTTCGGTGAGCGCGAGCGCGCCGATCTCGGAGAGGTCCGGCGAATCGATCGCGACCGAGCCCGTGGCGATCCCGCCCGGAAGCGCGGTGACCGCGCCCTTCACCGTCGTCGAGGCGACGGCGATGTCGAGGTTCTCGATGCGGCGCGCGCCCGAGGGCTCGGTGACGAGGCGGGCGCCGCCCGCGATGGGCTTGCGGTCGAGGCTGCCGGAGAGCGCCAGGGACCCCGTCACGTCGCCGGTGAGCTTGCCGGCGTCGACCCGGACCTCGAGCTTTTCGAGCGCGCGGCCCAGCACCTTGCCGTCCGGCACCGCGATCAGCGCCTTGAGGCCGAGATCGTCGAGGCGGCCGGTGAGGTCGGCGGTCGCGGTCGCGCGGCCGCTCGCATTGGCGTCGACCAGCGCGAGGTCGTCGATCTCGGCGCGGATCTTGGCGTCGGCGTTCGCGTCGGTGACCGAGCCGTCGGCGGTGACGAGCACGTGGTCGCCGCGCGCGTCGAGGCCGCGGAACGTCAGCGAACCGTCCTGTCCGCGCGAGACCCCGCCGCGCAGCCGCAGCGAGCCGCCGGTCAGCGCGTCGACCTGGGGCACGCCGGTCTTGAGGCCCGAGCCCGTCCCGTCCACCGAAACCTCGAGCTTCGACATGTCGAAGGCGACGTCGAGGTCGGACGACAGGTTCAGCGCGCCCGCGAGGTCGCGGCCGGCGAGGCCCGAAAGGGTCGAGAGGTCGCCGGCGTTCACCGTCGCGCGCCCCGTGACCGCGTCGGGCGAGGCCTTGCCGACATAGGTCGCGCGCACGTCCGCCAGCCACAGCTCGGCGCGCTCGACGTCGGTGACGCCCTTCGGCGTCGTGACGGCGGCGGCCGAGAGGCGAAGCTCGCGGCCGAGGCTGAAGAGGCGATCGTCGGCGAACTTCACGCCGTCGGCCTGCGCCTCCACGGTCGCGGCGATCTTGGTGGCTTCGTCGGCGAACGGCCCGTTGGGCGTCGCGGTCACGACGACCCGCGCCGTCTCGGCCGCGCCCTGGGGCGCCGCCAGCGCCCCGCCGTCGAGCGTGGCGTTCACGGTCGGATGGTCGAGCGGGCCCTTGGCGGTTCCGAGCACGGTGAGCGAGGACCAGCGCACGCCCGGCAGCAGGCTGGCGAAGCGGGCGGCGTCGCCGGCGCGAAGATCATAGGATAGGTCGACGGTCTCCTTGTCGAGATCGACCCGTCCGCGCGCCCCGAGGCGAACGGCCGGAATGTCGACAACCGTCTCGGAGATCTCGATCGGCCCCTCGTCCGGCACGAAGGCGCCGGCGGTGATGCGGCTCTGGCCGCGCACGAGCGCGCGATCTCGGGCTGACCATGCGGCCGACGTCGCCCGCGAGCTCCAGGCTCACGCGACGGCCCTTGCCCTCGCGGCGAAGCTCGCCCGCGCCGTCGATGCGGCCCTGGGTTCGGCGGTGACCACCGGGTGCGGAGCGCGTCGAGCGCGCCCTCCATGCCGATGTCGATCGGCGGCAGGCCCGGAATCTCGGCCATGCGGGCGATCAGCCCGCCGGCGGGCTCGGAGCGCGCAGCGAGATCTCGACGCCCTGCGTCGCGGGGATGAAGCGCGCCTTGCCGGAAAACTGGCCCTTGGTCCCGTCGGTGCGGCGCACGTCGAACTCGGCCGAGACGCCTTCCTTCGGCTTGCGCACCATCGCCGAGGCGGTGGCCGCGAGCCGCGCGGGCACGCCCATCACGGGCTGGGCGAGGTCGAGGTCGGCGAGCGAGAAGCGGTCGAGATGGATCTCGATCGGCAGCTCCGGGAACAGCGGCGCGTTCGGGTCCGGCGGCGGGAGGTTCTCCTCCTTCTCCGGATAGTCGGGCTCGCGCGCGACCGCGACGCGGCCAAGGTCGACGAGATCGATCTTGAGCTTGCCGGAGTAGAGCGAGAGCGGCGACCAGACCACGCGCGCCCGATCGACGGTCAGCCACTCGCCCTTGCGGTCGCCGAGCCGGACGTCCTTCAGCGTCAGGTCGTAGGGGAACGAGCCCTCGATGTCGCCGATCGCGATCTTGGTGTCGTCGGAGCTGGCGTAGGTCGAGGCGACCGAGGCGATCGTCGACAGGCCGTGCGCGGTCGTGACGTAGGCGAGCGCAGCCGCCAGCACCACCACCGGGATCAGAAGCAGGATCGCGAGAACGATCAGGGCGCGCTTCAGAACAGCCATCAGTGTGCGATCTTAACCCCTTGGTCTCGCATCAGAACGACTGCCCGATGCTGACGTAGAACGCGACCCGCGGATCGGCCTTGGTGCGGCCCACCACCGGCATCGCCACGTCGAAGCGGATCGGGCCGATCGCGGTGTAGTAGCGAAGCCCGAGGCCGGCGCCGATGCGGACGTCTTCCTTGAAGTCCGGGATCGCCTTGTCGAAGGCGGCGCCCGCGTCGACGAAAGGCACGACGCCGATCGTGTCCGTGACCTTGATGCGGGCTTCGAGCGAGGATTCGAGCAGGCTGCGGCCGCCGAGCGGCTGATCGTCCTTGAGCACGCAAGGCAGCGACTTGTTCGGGCGCGGGAGGATCTTCTCGCAGCGCGGGCTCGCGCTCTGATAGGCGAAGCCGCGGATCGAGCCGCCGCCGCCCGCGAAGAAGCGCCGATAGGCCGGAACGTCCTCGGTCGTGCTCGGCCCGATGATCGAGCCCGCGCCGATCTTGCCCGCGAGGATGTACTTGCCGTCCTCGTCGAACGACCAGTAGGCCGACACCTGGCCCTTGAAGATGTTGAGCGACTTCTGCTCGCCCTTGGCGTTGTAATAGGGCGCGGCCTGCAGCGTGACGCGCATGCCGCTCTTGGGGTCGAGCTTGTCGTCGGTGTTGTCGAAGGTCCCGACGATCGGCAGGCCGACGAGCAGAAAGCGCTTCTCGCCGAAGGTGTCGCGCACCTTCGAATAGTCGCCCTCGACGCCGATCTGCAGCGCGAGCTCGTCGGTGAGCTGGCGGCGGATCGCCACCACGCCGTTCACGCCGTCGCGCCAATAGGCGTCCGGCCGCTCGCGCTGGGCGATGACGTCGATCAGCAAGTCGTCATAGCCGGTGATGATCCCCGGCTTCTCGAAATGGACACCGAGCTTGTACTCGTATTCGGAGGGCGGGTTCGAGATCAGCTGGCCGACGCCGGCGTCGATGCGCAGCTTCTCGGCCCCGCCGAACAGGTTGCGGTGGCCCCAATAGGCGTTGACGCCCGCGCCGTCGACCGAGTCCCACTTGGCTGCCGCGCCGACGTAGCGGAACTTCTTTTCCTCGACCTCGATCGCGATCGGCACGCGGCCCGAGGCGTCCGGCTTGTCGGCCTCGCGCACGCGGATCGAGGAGAACACGTCGAGCTTGGCGAGATCGTCCTTGAGGCGCTTGATCTTCTTGGGGTCGTAGCGGTCGCCGGGCTGGAACGGCACTCGGCCGAGCGCGACGTTCGGATCGACCTCGCGCGTGCCCGAGATGGTGACGTCGCCGAAGGGCGAGCGCGGGCCGGCCGCGACGTTGATGGTGACGTCGACCTGCTTGCGGGCGTGGTCGGCGACCACCTCGCGGCCCTTGGTGGCGGCGAACGGATAGCCCTCGTCGCGAAGCTGGTCGACGATCCGCGATTCGGCCCCGAACACCGCGGTCGAGGGGGCCGGCAGGCCGGGCTCGAGGCCGGTCCTGCGCAGGGTCACGGGGGTGTCCATGGCGCCTCGGTCGAGAGGCTGGAGACGGACGGAGCCGAAGGTGAAGACCGGGCCGGGATTGATGCGGATGACGGCCGGTACGGGCTTGGCGGAGCGCTGCGCCGCGTCGGCTGCGCTCTGCGAGGAGACCGAGACCCCCGCGACGGTCACGCCGACCGTCGCCCCGTAGCGCCCCGTCGCCATCAGCGCGGCGGCGATGCGCTCGATGTCGGCCTTGCCGCGGCCGACGAGGCCCGGCGGCCCCGGCGGAGCTTCCTTCTCGAGAGTCTTCAGCGTCGAGGTGTCGGTCGCGATCTTCTCGACCTCGGCGTCGCCGCCGTCGACCTGGATCTGGAGCGTGTAGGGAACGCCCGGCACCGCGGTCGCGGCGGCAGGCGGAGGACCGTCGGGCGCAGGCTGGGCATGGGCGACCGCGACCATCGCGCACGCCGCCGACACGGCGAAGAGCCGCGGAAAAACTCCGCACGTCAGGCTCTTCAACGCCACTCTTCACCCCCGAAGTCCCACCCGGCTACCGTCTTAACCGGGATAGCGACCCATTGTAACGCCTTATATGCGGCGCCGCGACACCTCAGGTCCGCTCAGCGAGCAAACGGCGACAGGCCGCCAGCTCCTCGAGCGCGCCCCGGAGCCGCCCGATCTGCTCCGCGCTCAGAGCAGGCCGCGCCTCGACGACCGGCGCCAGGTGCGGCTGGACGACGCGAGCGCCGGCCGCAGCGACGGGAGCGTCCTCGAATTCCTCGTCGTCATACGCGAGAAGGTCGTCGGTCGGATCGGCCGGATCGGGCGTTTCTTCGATCGCGGCCCTGCGGCCCGACGCCCAGATCTCGGGGCCCGGCCCCGAGGGCGCGGACCCGGCCGGGGCGAAGGAGGGACCGGCGCGCTGGCCGGCTTCCTGCGTGTTCTTGCGCCCGCCCGTCTCGCGCAGGATCCGCTGCACGCCACGGATGGTGTAGCCCTGCCCGTAAAGGAGCTGCTTGACGCCGCGCAGAAGGTCGACGTCGCCCGGCCGGTAGTAGCGCCGGCCGCCGCCGCGCTTGATCGGGCGGATCTGCGGAAAGCGCGTCTCCCAGAATCGCAGCACGTGCTGGGGAAGGCCGAGCTCCTCGGCCACCTCGCTGATCGTGCGGAACGCGTCCGGGCCCTTGGCCGCGACGTCGCGATCGTCTTCCGGAAGATCCGTCACGCCGCCCCGTTCTCCGCCGGCGGCTCGCCCTCGCCGCCATTGATCCTGTGCTTGAGGATGTTGGAGGGCTTGAACACCATCACGCGCCGCGGCGGGATGGGAACCTCCTGCCCGCTCTTGGGGTTGCGCCCCACCCTCTGGCCCTTGTCGCGCACGACGAAGGACCCGAATGACGAGAGCTTCACCGTCTCGCCGCGCTCCAGACAGTCGCCGATCTCGCCGAGAACCATCTCGACCAGCGCGGCGGACTCCGTCCGCGACAGCCCCACCTTCTGGTAGACCGCCTCGCAAAGATCCGCCCGCGTAACGGTGCGCCCCGCCATGCCGAATTCCCCCCAAGCGCCGCGTCTTTCGCGCGGTCTTCGTGCCTGCGCCAATACCGACGCTCGCGAGGCTATGTGCCTGATCCCGCGCGGTCAATCATGCCTTATGAGGTCTTTTTATAAATCTGATCGCCTGATCACCAGCGCAGGAGCGCCGATCCCCAGGTGAAGCCGCCGCCCATCGCCTCGAGCAGGACGAGGTCGCCCTCCTTCACGCGGCCGTCCTTGCGCGCCTCGGCGATCGCAAGCGGAATCGAGGCCGCCGAGGTGTTGCCGTGCCGGTCGACCGTCACCACGACCTTCTCGGGCGCGATGCCGAGCTTGCTCGCGCTCGCGTCGATGATGCGGCGATTGGCCTGGTGGGGAATGAACCAGTCGATCGACTGCGCGCTCTCGCCGGTCGCCGCGAAGGCGTCCTCGATCACGTCGGTGATCATGCCGACCGCGTGGCGGAACACCTCGCGGCCCTCCATGCGCACATGGCCCACCGTGCCGGTCGAGGACGGGCCGCCGTCGACGAACAGCTTGCTCTTGTGGCGCCCGTCGGAGCGCAGATGGGTGGTGAGCACGCCGCGGTCGCTCGCCTCGCCCGGCTGCTCGACGCCTTCGAGCACGATCGCCCCCGCGCCGTCGCCGAACAGCACGCAGGTGGTGCGGTCGGTCCAGTCGAGCAGGCGCGAGAAGGTCTCGGCGCCGATGACGAGCGCGCGCTTGTGCTGGCCCGCGATCAGGAACTTGTCGGCGACCGCGACCGCGTAGACGAAGCCGGAGCACACCGCCTGCAGGTCGAAGGCGAAGCCGGTGGTGATGCCGAGGCCCGCCTGGACGCTCGCGGCGGTCGCCGGGAAGGTGTTGTCCGGCGTCGAGGTCGCGACGACGATCAGGTCGATCTCGTTCGGATCGACCTTGGCGTCGGCGAGCGCTTCCTTCGCCGCGGCGATGGCGAGGTCGGAGGTCATCTCGCCCGCCGCCGCGACATGGCGCTGGCGGATGCCGGTGCGCTGGACGATCCAGTCGTCGGAGGTGTCGACGGACTTCGCAAGGTCCTCGTTGGTGAGGATCTCGGCCGGGAGATAGGAGCCGCAGCCCCGGACGACGGACCGGATGCGGCTCACGACGCCGCTCCTGCGAGCGCGGGCTCGCTCGGCGCATCGGGCGCCGCCGCGCCGTCCTGCGCGAAGCCCTCGCGGATCTTCTCCTCGAGGTCGTAGCGGGCCATGTCGTAGCCGAGTTCGACCGCGGACGCGAAGCCCTCCGCGTCGGTGCCGCCATGGCTTTTGATGACGACGCCGTCGAGGCCGAGGAACACGCCGCCGTTCACCTTGCGGGGGTCCATCTTCTCGCGCAGCGTGTCGAAGGCGTGCTTGGCGAGCACGTATCCGACCTTGGACAGGAACGTGCGGGTGATGGCGGAGCGCAGATATTCGCCGATCTGCTTGGCGGTGCCTTCGGCGGTCTTGAGCGCGATGTTGCCCGAGAAGCCTTCGGTCACCACCACGTCGACCGTGCCCTTGCCGATGTCGTCGCCCTCGATGAAGCCGCGGAAGTCGAGCGCCGGGAAATGGCCCTCGCGCAGCAGCCGCGCGGCCTCCTTGACCTCCTCGACGCCCTTCACCTCCTCGACGCCGACATTGAGCAGGCCGACGGTTGGGCGTTCGATGTCGAACAGGATGCGGGCCATGGCCGCGCCCATCACCGCGAAGTCGACGAGCTGGCGGGCGTCGGCGCCGATGGTCGCGCCGACGTCGAGCACGATCGATTCGCCGCGGGTGGTCGGCCAGATGGCGGCGATCGCCGGCCGATCGACGTTCGGCATCATGCGCACGCAGAGCCGCGACATCGCCATCAGCGCGCCAGTGTTGCCGGCCGAAATGGCGGCGTCGGCCTTGCGGGTCTTGGCGGCCTCAAGCGCGAGCCACATCGACGACTTGTAGCGGCCCTTGCGCAGCGCGACCGAGGGCTTGTCGTCCATCGCCACGGTGACGGTGGTGTGGAGAATCTCCGAGACCGGCTTCAGCGTCGGGTCGGCGTCGACCAGCGGGCGGATCTGCGCCTCGTCGCCGACGAACAGGAAGCGCAGGTCAGGCTTGCGCGACAGCGCGATGGACGCGCCCGGAACGACGACCGACGGGCCGTGATCTCCGCCCATGGCGTCGAGTGCGATGCGAACCGTGTCTGTCATTCGTCCTGCGGCCGGGATGGCGCGATGCGCGGGTCTGCGGCGCCGATGCGGCCCCGCTTCTGGCGGCGGTTCGGGCGCGGCGGGACCATAACGTCTGCGGCCCGCGTGGCAACCCTCGCCCTCACTTGTCTTGAGCTCCGTCCTTCAGGGCCTTGAGCGCCGCGAAGGGCGACTCCGCCTCCGCCCCGTGCGCGGCGGCGTCGAAGGCCACGCCCGGCTTGCGGGGATGCGGGTCAAGCCCGAGCGTGAAGAATTCGCACGCGACCGCGCCGAGATCGACCTCGCCATTGACGATCTGGTCCGGCGGATCGGCGTCCTCGCCCTCGTGCAGCGCCGGCGCGCCCTCGGGCGAGAAGCGCACGTCCACGTCCTCGCGGATCGTCTCGACGAAGGGTTCGAGGCTCACGACGCAGGTCCGCTCGGCCTGCGCCTCGACCCGTCCCGTGACCCTCAGCCCGTCGCGCCCGACCGGCCGGGCCTCGAGCCGCGCCGTGAAGCGCCCGACCGACGGCAGGTCGTTCGCCGCGGCGAGCGATTCGCGCTCGGCCGCGTCGGCGATGATCTCGACCGTCAGCCCCTCGGGCGGAACCGTGGCCACCGAGAGCGGCCGGCTTATGGGGCTTGGCGTCACTTTCGCGTCTCCCTCACCTCGGGATAAGCCGGACCGGCGGCTTCGAGTTCCGCGACCGACTGCGCGGCGAGCGCCGCGTCGGCCTCGAACGCCCAGACCGCGAGCCGCGGGGGCCCGCGCGTCGGCCGGAGCGCCGCCGTAGACGATGCGCCCGAGCGCCGCCGCGAGCGCGTCCGGGTCGCGCGCGTCGAGCGCCGCGTCATAGGTCCGCGCCCGTCGTAGAACGCGCGCGCCATCGCCTTCATGCGCTTGGGCACCGTGACGTCGCCGACGCCGATCTCGCGGACGTTCGCCTCGAGCGCTGCGATCATCGCGTCGAAGATCTCCTGCGACAGCGGCCGCGCTCGCGGGTCGGGATCGCGGCCGAGCCGCGTCACGAGGGCTGCGTGCAGCACGAGCGTCTCGAAGCGTCCCGGCAGCGTGTCGGGCGCGCCGAGGTCGCGGTAAAGCGCGGGGCGCCGCGCCGCCGCGGCGATCGCCGCATAGACCGTCTCGCCCGCGGACGGGTCTTCGGGCGAGCGTTTCCTGAAGAGGCCGAAGATCATGTGATCGAGAGCAATCGGTGGCTTCGGCGCGTCGCCTGTTGAAACGGAACGGCCTGCGGGTTACGCCAAGGCCGGCGAAGGAACAAGCCTCGCGGGGAGAGGCCCCGTCGCCGCGGTATGGGCTGGGCGGCCCGGACCGCGCAAGAGTGGCGTTTCGGGAGGACGTTCGAGCATGTTTTCCAAGGGTTTTTCGACCGTCCGCGCGGCGGCGCTCGCGGTAGCGGCCGCCGGCGTCCTGACGCTCGGCGGCTGCGCGCGAGGAGCAGACCAAGGGCTATGTGATGGCCCCGAACGCGCTCCAGCAGGTGCCGGTCGGCTCCAGCCAGGAGCAGGTTCTGGTCGTGCTCGGCACGCCGTCCACGACCGCGACGCTCAAGGGCGAGGTCTATTACTACATCACCCAGCGCTCGAAGCGCGCGGTCGCCTTCCTGAACCCGACGATCACCGACCAGACGGTGGTGGCGGTCTATTTCAACAAGGACCGCCGGGTCGAGAAGGTGGCGCATTTCGGCGTGCAGGACGGCCGCATCATCGACTTCGTGGGCGAGACCACGCCGACCGCGGGCCAGGAGCGCAACTTCCTCGAGCACGTCTTCAAGGGACTGCTCTCGAACGAGGATTGATCCGCATGGCCCCCGCGCCGCGCCGCCTGAGCCTGCCGGCGGCGGCCGCGGCCGCCGCCTTGTCGCTCGCGCTCCCCACGCCTGCGGCGGCGGGGCCCGGCGACATGCAGTACGTCACGATCGTCGACCATTCCCCGCAGGGCTTCGTAAGAGCGCTGCGGGCCGGCGAGGATTTCGTGAAGGGCGGGCGCGGCCGGCGCTTCCGCATCATCCTTGCGGCCGCGGGCGTGATCGTGGCGATCCCCAGCACCTCGATCGCGCAGCTCGAATATATGAAGAAGCGGCGGCCCGCGGGTCTCGAGATCATCGCCTGCAAGGAGACGATCGACGCGCTCGCCAAGGCCAACAAGCGCCGCCTGCCGACCCTGCCGGGCATCTCGGTGAAGCCCTGCAAGTCGCTCAAGAATCAGATGACGCTCGCCGGCTGGCAGAACGCTCCCGGCATCTGAGGACAAGCCGCGGCATGCCGCTCAACCTCCAGAAGCTCTGCGTCGGCTGCGATTCGCCCGAGGAGCTGCGCGGCTGGATCGACGAGCGCATGGCCGAGCGCCGCCGCCGCGGCGCGCCCGAAGAACAGATCCACACCACCCGCATGGCCCCGAAGCGCCGCGACGAGCTGCTCGACGGCGGCTCGCTCTACTGGGTGATCAAGGGCGTGATTCTGGTCCGCCAGCCGCTGCTCGACCTGCGCGCCGTGACGGGCGCGGACGGGATCGAGCGCTGCGAGCTGGTGCTCAAGCCCGAACTGATCCCGGTGCGCCCCACGCCGCGCCGCGCGTTCCAGGGCTGGCGCTACCTGCCGTCCGGCGAAGCGCCGGCGGATCTCGCGGACGACGAGCGCAAGGCGCCGGGACTGCCCGCGCACCTCGTCGCAGAACTCAGGACGCTCGGGCTGCTGTAGCGCCGGTGCTCTCGGTGTCGAACGCAGACTTCAGCTTCGCGAAAACAGATCCGTCAGCTCGCCGGACAGAACACGATCAGACGAAATTTCACGTTTGTGGCCACAGTCGAGGTTCCTGACATCCGATGCGTGCCGACGAAAACTGCGTTGGGGTTGCCAAATCTTTCCTGAGTAAAAGCAAAATATCCGGGCCCGTTTGAAATCGACACCGAATAATAACAGTGCGAGACGTCTCGATCGAAACCGATCTCATAATTGCCGGTGATGCCCCCGATCAGAAAAGAGCTCGCGCCCGCCGTTCCGCGGTCGAGCGAGCCGTCCACATTGACGACCGCCCCCATCATGACGTCCGGGCCGGCCGGGCCTTGAGGACCGACCGGGCCCTGCGGGCCCGCTGCCCGCCGTCCGTCGGCTCCCTGAGGCCCCTTGAGGGGCGGCGGGCCCTTGAGGTCCCGCCGCTCCCTGGGGTCCGGCGGGACCGGCTGCGCCGTCCGAGCCCGGCTCGCCCTTGGCACCTTTCGGGCCCTTGGAACCTTCGTCGCCCTTCGCGGCGAGGAGGTCCCACTTCGCGGAGTTCGACGGCCGCGCCCTTGCTCTTCTCGACTGCGATGAAGCTCGAGCCCTTGTAGAAAACCGTGTCGCCGACCTTGTAGCTGCGGTCGACCTTCCAGTCGCCGAGCCAGCGGAGGCCGCTCGCGGCGAGCTCGATGCGCATCTCCTGCGGCGCGCAGGCGTCTTCCGGACCGACGATCAACCGGAGCGCACCTGAAGCCTGGCCGGTCTGGGTCACGCACCCGACGGCAGGCGCCGTCGCGGGCTCGTCGTCCGCCACGGCCGGAGCGATCATGAACGACACGGCGCACGCCGCCGTCACGGACCAGACCAAGCTGCGCATCGCCAAGCCCGCGGAAGCAATGCCGCCGATTAGATCGGCGGCCCGATACCACCGATATCCGTAGAACTACGTATCCGAGCAAAAAGCGTCCGTTGCGCCACTACGGGGCGACTCGCGCCCGGCGGACCGCCGCCGGGGCCTGGGGCCGGCTTCCGACCAACCAGTGTTCAGGGTCGCCTCCGCGTGGTACTCCCACGGCGCGACTTTGACACGGTCTCGGGAGACGCCGGCGGTGACCAGTTTCGGCCTCATCGACGCGGCGGCGATCCTCTATTTCCTTGTCGTCTGGTTCGGCCACTACGCCTTTTCGGAACGTTCGGCCAAGAGCCTCAACTCCGTGATGGCAGAGCGCCGGCGCGACTGGATGCGGCGGATGGCGGGGCGCGAGGCGCGCATGCCCGACACCATGACGATGACGGGCCTGCAGAACGGCTCGGCGTTCTTCGCCTCGACATCGCTGATCGCGATCGGCGGCGCCTTTGCGGCGCTCGGCGCGAGCGCGAACGCCATCGAGGTGTTCTCCGCGCTCCCCCTCGGCATCACGACGACGCGCGAGGCCTACGACATCAAGGTTCTGGGCGTCGCGGCGGTGCTCACCTACGCGTTCTTCAAGTTCGTCTGGTCCTACCGGCTGTTCAACTACGGCTCGATCCTGGTCGCCGCCGCGCCTCCGCGCGAGGAGCTCGGCACGCCGCAGATGGAGATCGCGATCGAGCGCGCGGCGCGGATGAACATCGAGGCCGGAAAGCACTTCAACCGCGGCCTGCGCTCGCTCTTCTTCGCGCTGGCGCTGATCGGCTGGTTCGTGAGCCCCTGGGTGCTGATCGCCACCACGACGCTCGTGACCATCATCCTGCACCGCCGCCAGTTCTCGTCGGAGCCGCTGAAGGCGGCCGGCTGGGACGGGTAAGGCGGCCGTTCGCCGCGTCATGCCCGGCGGAGCCGCGCATCTACGACTTTCCGAGAAGATCGAGCGCCGCGACGAAGTCGTGGATACCCGCGCGAAGGCGCGGGCATGACGGCGACCACCCTTGAGATCGTCAGGCTTCGACTAAGGCGCGGCGGCCCCCGCCTTCAGCAGCTTGTAGGTGAGGCTGTCGGTGAGCGCCTCGAAGGACGCGTCGACGACGTTGGGCGAGACGCCGACCGTGGTCCAGACCTCGCCGTCGCCGTCCGTCGACTCGATCAGCACGCGGGTGATGGCGTCGGTGCCGCCGTTGAGGATGCGGACCTTGTAATCGGTGAGTTTCAAATCCGCGATGTAGGGCTGGTAGCGGCCAAGATCCTTGCGCAGCGCGAGATCGAGCGCGTTGACCGGGCCGATGCCCTCGGCCGCCGTGATCAGCGGCTCGCCGTCGACCGTGACCTTCACCACCGCTTCCGAAACCGCGATCTGGCCGCCATGCCCGTCGCGGCGGCGCGCGACCATCACGCGAAAGCTCTCGACCGTGAAGAAGTCCGGCACGCGGCCCAGAGCGCGCTTGGCCAGCAGCGCGAAGGAGGCCTCGGCGCCCTCATAGGCGTAGCCTTGCGACTCCCGCTCCTTCACCCGCGCCAGAAGCGCGTCGAGCCGCGGGTCGGCCTTGTCGACATCGACGCCGACGCGGGCGAGTTCGGAAAGGAGGTTCGACTTGCCGCCCTGGTCCGACACCAGCAGGCGCCGGTGGTTGCCGACGGCGTCCGGCGCCACGTGCTCGTAGGTCGCCGGGTTCTTCAGGATCGCGGAGGCGTGGATCCCGGCTTTGGTCGCGAAGGCGTTGGCGCCGACATAAGGCGCGTAGCGGTTCGAGGGGCGGTTCACGAGCTCGTCGAAGGCGCGGGAGAGCTGCGACAGCCCCGCCAGCGCCTCGTCCGGCACGCCGACGTCGAAGGCGCGGTTGAACTCGCTCTTCAGCTTCAGGTTCGGGATCAGCGTCGTGAGGTTGGCGTTGCCGCAGCGCTCGCCGAGGCCGTTCAGCGTGCCCTGGATCTGGCGCGCGCCGGCGCGCACCGCCGACAGGGAATTGGCGACCGCGAGCCCCATGTCGTCATGGGCGTGGATCCCCAGACGCCCCGCCGGAACCACGGTCCCGGCCGCGCGCGCACGATCTCGGCGACCTCTTCGGGCGTCGTGCCCCCGTTGGTGTCGCAGAGCACCACCCAGCGGGCGCCGGCTTCGGCCGCGGTCCTGGCGCAGGCGAGCGCGTAGTCGGGATTGGCCTTGTAGCCGTCGAAGAAGTGCTCGCAGTCCACCATGGTCTCGCGGGCCCGCGACCGAGGCCTCGACCGTCTCGCGGATCGTCTCGAGGTTCTCCTCGAGCGTGATCCGGAGCGCCTCGCGGACGTGAAAGTCCCAGGTCTTGGCCACGAAGCAGCAGGCGCCGGCCTTGGCCTGCAGCACGCCCTGAAGGCCCGGATCGTTGGCCGCCGAGCGCCCTGCGCGCTTGGTCATTCCGAAGGCCACGAAGGTCGCCTTTTCGGTGCGGGGTGCCGAGAAGAACTCGGTGTCGGTCGGGTTCGCGCCTGGATAGCCGCCCTCGACATAGTCGACGCCGAGGTCGTCCAGCAGCCGCGCGACCGCGATCTTGTCGTCGAGCGTGAAGTCCACGCCCGCGGTCTGCGCGCCGTCGCGAAGCGTGGTGTCGAACAGATAGACCCGCTCGCGGGTCATCTCGCCGCCTCCCAGACCGTGCCGCCGGCGCCGTCCTTCAGCACGACGCCCTGCGCCAGAACTCGTCGCGGATGCGGTCGGCCTCGGCGAAGTTCTTCTCGCGCCGCGCCGCGAGGCGGGCGTCGATCAGGCGCTCGATCTCGGCCTCGGAGATCGCGAGCTCCGGCGCGTTGGCGGCGCGCCAGTCGGCGAAGACCTCCGGGCGGAAGCCCAGAAACTTCAGCGTGCCGGCGAGCGCCTTGCGGCCGCCTTCGGACTTCAGCCGGTGGATCTCGGCGATCATCTTGGGCGTGTTGAGGTCGTCGGCCAGCGCCTCGACGACGCCCGGCGCCGGACGCGCGTCGGCCTCGCTCGCCGCCGCCTCGAACCAGCCCGCCAGCGTCCGTTCGGCCTCCTGAAGGCTCTTCAGCGTCCAGTTGATCGGCTGGCGGTAATGCGCCGAATACATCGCGAGCCGCGCGACGTCGCCCGGCCAGTCGTTCAGGATCTCGCGGATCGTGACGAAGTTGCCGGCGGACTTCGCCATCTTCTCGCCCTCGACCTGCAGGAAGCCGTTGTGCATCCACACATTGGCCATGCGGTCGTGGCCGAAGCAGCAGGTCGACTGCGCGATCTCGTTCTCATGGTGCGGGAAGATCAGGTCGATGCCGCCGCCATGGATGTCGAACACTTCGCCGAGCAGCGCCGCCGACATCGCCGAACATTCGAGGTGCCAGCCGGGACGGCCCTGCCCCCAAGGGCTCTCCCACGCCGGCTCGCCCTCCTTCGAGGGTTTCCACAGCACGAAGTCCATCGGGCCCTTCTTGTAGGACGCGACCTCGACGCGGGCGCCGGCCTCCATCTCGTCGAGCGAACGGCGGGCGAGCTTGCCGTAGGCCGGCATCGAGGCGACGTCGAACAGCACATGGCCGTCGGCCGCATAGGCGTGGCCGCCGGCGATCAGGCGCTCCACCACCTTGATCATATCGAGTTCGTCCGCGCCACGGCAGATGTAGTCGGTGGCGCGCGGCTCGTGGGTGGGCGAGAGGCACCCCAAGTCCGCGACGTCCTGGTGGAAACCGGCGGCGGTCGCCTCGGTCAGTTCGCGGATCGTGATCCCTCGCTCGGCGGCGCGCGCGTTGATCTTGTCGTCGACGTCCGTGATGTTGCGGACGTAAGTCACCGCGTCCTCGCCATAGGTCTGGCGGAGCAGGCGGAACAGCAGGTCGAAGATGATGACGGGCCGGGCGTTGCCGATATGAGCGCGGTCATAGACCGTCGGCCCGCAGACATACATCCGGACGTCCGTGGGATCGATCGGCGCGAAGTCTTCCTTCGCGCGCGTCAGCGAATTGTAGAGCTTGAGCGTGGTCACGCCCCGTCCTCCTCGTCGGCCGGGGTGTCGCGCTTCTCTTAAACGTTCAAGAAAAACCGCCGCGGCCAGCCTTCAGCTCAGCCGCAGATAATGACGATCCGGCAGGTCGCGCGTCGGGCGGTGTTCATGGCGGCGGACAATGCTCGCGGGCCCCGGGCGCGTCAAGCGCGTCCAATTCCAATCCGCCACGACGAAGTTCATCGGCTGCCGGACCGGCCTGACGCGGGGCCGAGCAGATTCGCGACATGGAGGACGTCGACTTTCCCGCGCCCGAATGAAGCGCCGCGGCCCCGCCGCCGCTGGAAAGCGGGCGCGCAAGCCGTTGAAATCATGGCGACAAGGCGGCGGCATAGACCATAGGCGGAGGCCGGCATGACCACCCCAAGTCTAAGAGCTTCTTGAGATTTAGCGGCCTTGCATTACCAAGATTTAAGGCGGCGGCGGCTGGCGGCGGGACTGCCGCCGGGCTATCTTCCCGACGTGCCGCAGGGTGATTTATTGCGCTGCAGCATAGTCTAGGAACCCTTGAGGAGGCAACAATGGCCCTTTGGACCGCTCCGATCGTCGAAGAGACCCCGGTTGGTCTCGAAGTCACCTCGTACAGCCCGGCCGAGCTCTGAGCTATACGTCGTGATTGAACTTCAGCAGATCTGCGGATCGTAAGGCCCACGCCATGTCGTTCCGCATGATCGTGCTTGGTTCGGCCGCCGGCGGCGGCTTTCCCCAGTGGAATTGCCGCTGTCCGGTGTGCGCCCTCGCCTGGGACGGCGACCCCCGCGTCAAGGCGCGGACGCAGTCGTCGATCGCGGTCGAGACCGGCGACGGGCGCTGGACGCTGTTCAACGCCTCGCCCGACCTGCGCTCCCAGATCCTGGCCACCCGCGCCATCCAGCCGACCGGACTGCGCGAGACGCCGATCGCCGCCGTCGCGCTCACCAATGGCGACGTCGACCATGTCGACGGGCTGATCACGCTGCGCGAACGCTCGCCGCTCACCGTCTACGCCACGTCCCAGATCTCCAAGGTGCTCGACGCCAACCCGATCTTCGGCGTGCTAGCAAAGGACGTTGTCTCGCGGGAAGTGGTCGAGCTCAACAATCCCTTCCGCATCCACGACACCGAGATCGAGTTCTTCGGCGTCCCCGGAAAAGTGCCGCTCTATCTGGAGACGAAAGATCTCAAGATCGGCGACACCTCCGGCGACACGATCGGCGTGGCGATGGAGAAGGCCGGAAAGCGGCTCGTCTACATCCCGGGCTGCGCAGTAGTGGACGACGACGTCCGCGCCCGCGCTTCAGGAGCCGACCTGCTGCTGTTCGACGGCACGGTGTTCGAGGACGACGAGATGGAGAAGGCCGGCGTCGGCGTGAAGACGGGCCGGCGGATGGGACACGTGCCGATGTCGGGTCCGGGCGGCTCGCTGGAGGCGTTCCAGGGTGTAAACGTCGGCCGGAAAGTCTACATTCACATCAACAACACCAACCCGGTGCTGATCTCCGGTTCGGCCGAGCGCCGCGCCGTCGAGGCCAAGGGCTGGGACGTGTCGGAAGACGGGCTCGAGATCGCGATCGGCGAGCCCTCGGCGAACCGCGGATCAACCGCGGCCTGAAGCGACGCGACGTTCGCGGGAGACGAACCCATGGCCGGTTCTTCGGCTGAACTGCTGACCCCTGAAGATCTCGAGGCGCGGCTGCGCCAGGTCGGCGAAACGCGCTACCACCACCTCCACCCGTTCCAGCTTCGCCTGCAGTCGGGCGAGTGCACGCGCGGCGAGGTCGAGGCCTGGGCGCTCAACCGCTACCTCTACCAGGCCTGCATCCCGCAGAAGGACAGCCACATCCTCGCCCGGATGGAGGACGCCTCGATGCGCCGCGAATGGCGCCAGCGCATCATCGACCATGACGGCGAGCGCGAGGGCGAAGGCGGCATCGCCAAGTGGCTGAAGCTCACCGACGATCTCGGTCTCGACCGCGGCGACGTGATGTCGGGGCGGCTCGCGCTGCCCGCCACGAAGTTCGCGGTGAACGCCTATCTGTCCTTCGTGAAGGACCGCTCGCTCTTGGAGGCGATCGCCTCCTCGCTCACCGAGCTGTTCTCGCCGATGGTGATCAAGACGCGCGTCGCCGGCATGCTCTCGAATTACGACTACGTCACCCAAGAGACGCTCGCCTATTTCACCGCGCGTCCCGTCCAGGCCAAGCGCGACAGCGACTTCGCGCTCGCCTATGTGCTCGAGCACGCCAAGACGCCGGAGCAGCAGCAGGCCGCGATCGGCGCTCTCGAATTCAAGTGCTCGATGCTCTGGACCATGCTCGACGCGCTCGAGCACGCCTATGTCTACGCCAAGCCCTGGCCGGACGCCTTCGCTCCGGACGGAGCCGCGGAGATGCGCCGGGCGGCCGCGGAATGAGCGACGTCCCGAGCGAAGCGACGCCGAAACTGCCGCGCGGGGTGAGGCTTCGCCGCGACGAGGTGCGTCAGGAATGGCTGCTGCTCGCGCCCGAGCGCGTGCTGAAGCCCGACGCGATCGCGGTCGTGGTGCTGGAGCTTTGCGACGGCGCGCGCACGGTCGGGACCATCGTGGACGAGCTCGCGCAGAAATACGCCGCGCCGCGCGAGCAGATCGAGACGGACGTGAAGAAGATGCTCCGGGACCTCGCCGACAAGCGGGTGCTGGATCTGGCGTGAAGTTGAGATGAAGCCGATTGCGTGCTTCGAGACGCCTGCTGGCGCAGGCTCCTCAGCATGAGGGATGGTGAGAAGGCCAAAACTCAACATCCCTCATGCTGAGGAGCGGTCCGAGGGATCGCGTCTCGAAGCACGCAGTTCGTTGATGCAAGGCGCTCTGGAAGGAAGGAGGCAAAACATGAACGACATGACCCTTCCGAACCCCTCGGAGGCCGCCCGCGTGGCCCCGCCGGCGCCTCTCGGCATGCTGGCCGAGCTCACCCATCGCTGCCCCCTCTCCTGCCCCTACTGCTCGAACCCCGTGGAGCTCGACAAGCGTTCCGGCGAGCTCGACACCGAAACCTGGAAACGCGTGTTTTCGGAAGCCGCCGCCATGGGCGTGCTGCATCTCCACCTTTCCGGCGGCGAGCCGACGGCGCGCAAGGACATCGTGGAGCTGACGGCGCACGCGGTGAAGGTCGGGCTCTACACCAACCTCATCACGTCGGGCATCGGCGTGCAGCGCGAAAAGCTCGAGGAGCTGGCGAACGCCGGCCTCGATCACGTGCAGCTCTCGATCCAGGACGCCGAAGCCGAGAACGCCGACAAGATCGCGGGGCTTTCAGGCGCGCATGACAAGAAGCGGATCTTCGCCGGCTGGGTGCTCGAGCTCGGCATGCCGCTGACGATCAACGCCGTGATCCACCGCGGCAATGTCGAGAACATCGAGGCGCTGGTGAACATGGCGCTCGATTTCGGCGCCCGGCGCGTCGAGATCGCGCATTCGCAATATTACGGCTGGGCGCTCGAAAACCGCAAAATGCTGATGCCGACCCGCGAGCAGGTGATGAAGGCGGCCGAAACCGTCGAGCGCCTGCGCGCGGAGCTTCAGGGCAAGCTGGTGATCGACGCCGTGGTGCCGGACTATTACGCGCGGCGCCCAAAACCCTGCGTCGGCGGCTGGGGCAAGCAGTCGCTCAACGTCACGCCGCAGGGCAAGGTGCTGCCCTGCCACGCGGCCGAGACGATCCCGCATCTCGAATTCGACTACGTGACCGAGAAAAGCCTGTCGGAGATCTGGACCAACGGGTCGGCCTTCGAGGCCTATCGCGGCACGGACTGGATGAAGGAGCCCTGCACCAGCTGCCCGCGCAAGGAGATCGACTTCGGCGGCTGCCGCTGCCAGGCGCTCGCCATCACGGGCGATCCGCGCAACGCCGATCCCGCCTGCTCGCTGTCGCCGTTCCACGCCAAGATCACGTCGCTCGCGATCAAGGACGCGGCGGACGACGGGCGCGACTACATCTATCGCCGCTTCGGCGCGACGCCGGGAAACGCGGCGCGCGTGCAGATCACGCGCAACGGCGCGCCGGTCTGAGCCAGGCTTTGGATGCCCGCGAAGACGCGGGCATGACGGGGCTTCGCCTCACCGGATCTCGATCCCCCAGCCCGGCTGCAGCCCGTCCATGGGGCGATCAGGCGGCGCATGCGTGGCGAGGTGACTTTCTTGTCCCGGACTTGATCCGGGACCAGAACCGAAACGTTTCAAGTCCTTCCGCAGCGCCTCGGCTGCCCATCGACCGCAGTCGGTTCTGGGTCCCGGATCAAGTCCGGGACAAGAGGGCGGCGCGTCTTGACCGCCGCTGGGCATGACGCTGGCCAAGCGGAACCGGGCCCGCCAGGCCCCGGCCCGAGAACGCGTCAGCGCAGGTTGCTGTTGATCTTGGTGAAGGACGAGTTGAGGCTCGTGCCGATGCCGCGCACCACCGTGATGATGGCGATCGAGATCCCGACGGCGATCAGGCCATACTCGATGGCGGTCGCGCCGGACTGGTCATGCATGAACCGGCGAACGGCTTTCATCGCGGGCGCCCTTTTCTCTCAGCGGTTTGACCTGGTCTGGATACCCGGCCGGGGCTTTAGGAACCGTTGCGTCGAGCGCAGAAAGATTGCGCGCAGTTCACAGAGTCGAGAGCGTTCGCGGCCGCCGCCTTCTCACTTCCGTCCATTCGCGCGGCCCTGTGCGAGGCGGTCGAGGCTTGCTAGAACCCTTGCGGGGTGCGCGTGCGCCGGCATGCGAGAATCGCCTGAAGGAACGAGCATGAAGTCTGCCATCCTGACGATCGCCGCTGGCCGCGGGGTTGCTCGCGGCCGCGCCGGCGGACGCCCAGCAGGGATCGGAGGACTGCCTGCGTCTCGAGGCGCAGCTCGCCGGGCTCGATCGGTCCGGCCCCAAGCGCGCCGATCCGCGCCAGCTCGAGCAGTCGGTCGCGCGCCAGCAGAACGAGCTCGACCGCACCAACGCCTACGCCCGCGGCATCGGCTGCGGAAAGAAGTTCCTGTTCTTCGGCGACCCGCCCGCCGAATGCGGCCCGCTCGGCCAGCGCATCAAGCAGATGGAGGTCAATCTCGACCGGCTGCAGGCGCAGGCGGCTCAGGCGTCCCAGGGCGGCGGCATGGATCCGCGCCGCCGGGAGCTTCTGTTCGCGCTCGCCCGCGGCCAGTGCGGGCCGCAGTACCGGCTGGTCGAGCGCCGCGTCGCGCCGACCCAGCAGCAGGAGAAGCGCGGCTTCCTCGACATGCTGTTCGGCGGCGGCGGCCGCCAGTCGGAGGACGCCGTCGGCGGCGAGACCGTGCTCGAGCCCGAGATGGAGCCCGGCGCGACGCCGCATGTCTCGACCTTCCGCACCGTCTGCGTGCGCGCCTGCGACGGCTTCTTCTTCCCGATCTCCTACCAGACCACCAAGAACGCGTTTAACCGCGACGAGGCGATCTGCCACGCGACCTGCCCCGGGGCGGAGGCCAAGCTGTTCGCCTACCCCAATCCCGGCGGCAAGATGGAGATGGCGTTCGACGTCGACGGCCAGCCCTACACGAAGCTCGAAAACGCCTTCCGTTATCGCAAGGAGTTCGTCGCCGGCTGCTCGTGCAAGCCGGAGGGCATGAACTGGGCCGAGGCGCTGCAGGGCGTCGACGACAAGACGGTGAAGAAGGGCGACATCGTCATCGACGAGAAGACCGCGAACGACATGAACCGCGCCAAGAGCCCGGAGGAGGCCCAGGCCGCCGCCCAGGCGCTCGCGCGCCAGCGGCCCAAGGCGCCGGCGCAGCCCACGGTTCCCGCGCCCACGCTCGACGGCGGCACCGCGACCCCGGACCCGACCCAGACCGGCGCGAGCCCGCGCCGCGAAGCGCCGACCGACGACGTGATCATCCTGCGCCGCGATCCGGTCGACCGAGGCCAGGTCGAGCGTCGCCCCGTCCAGCGCCGGCCGCTCGACCAGGAATTCGAGTCGCCGCCGAACAACTGACCGGCTTGGCCGGGCGAGGCCCAGGCGAAGCGCGCTACGCCCCTGCCCGCGCGATCAGAGCTCCCGCCCTTGACGAGACGACCGCGCTTGCGCTTTGTCGGGCGCTTCGGAGCGTTGCGATGACCGCCGTCACCCTGATCGACAACTACGACAGCTTCACCTGGAACGTCGTCCACGCCATCGGCGCGCTCGGCGCGCAGGTGACAGTGCGCCGCAACGACAAGACCTCGGTCGCCGAAGTGCTGGCCGACGGCCCGGACGCGATCGTGATCTCGCCCGGCCCCTGCACGCCGCGCGAGGCGGGGATTTCCTGCGAGCTCATCCGCGCCGCCGCCGGCCAGACGCCGATCTTCGGCGTGTGCCTCGGCCATCAGGCGATCGGCGAAGTGTTCGGCGGAGTCGTGGAGCGCGCCCCGACCCCTGTGCACGGCAAGCTCGCGACCATCCGCCATCAGGGCCGCGGCTCGTTCCGGGGCATCAACGGCCCCTTGAGCGCCACGCGCTATCATTCGCTCGTCGTGCGGCGCGAGGGACTGCCCGACGCGCTCGAGGTCACGGCCGAGACCGAGGACGGGCTGATCATGGGCCTGTCGCATCGCGCATGGCCGATCTTCGGGGTGCAGTTCCATCCCGAGAGCATCGCCTCCGAGCATGGCGCGACCATCTTCGGCAACTTCCTCGCCGACGCCGCCGAGTGGAACGTCGAGCGCCGGCGGCTCGCCGCCGCGCGCGCGGGCTGACGGCGGCTCCGATGGACGCCTTCAAGCCTGTCATCGCCCGGATCGCGGAAGGCCGCGCTCGATCGCGCAGCCGCAGAAGCCGCGTTCGGCCAGATCATGTCGGGCGAGACCACGCCCGCGCAGATCGGCGCCTTTTCTGATGGGGCTTCGCCTGCGCGGCGAGACGGTGGACGAGATCGCGGGCGCGGTCGCGGCCATGCGGGCGCGCATGACGCCGGTCGCGGCGCCGGCCGAGGCCGTCGACGTCGTCGGGACCGGGGGCGACGGCGCCGGCTCGGTCAACGTCTCCACCTGCGCGGCCTTCGTGGTCGCGGGCTGCGGCGTGCCGGTCGCCAAGCACGGCAACCGGGCGCTCTCCTCCAAGTCAGGCTCGGCCGACGTGCTGAAGGCGCTCGGCGTCGACGTCGACCTCAGCCCCGAGCGCATCGCCGCCTGTATCTCGGAGGCCGGCGTCGGCTTCATGTTCGCGCCCAACCATCACTCGGCGATGCGCCATGTCGGCCCGGCGCGGACCGAGCTCGGCATGCGCACCATCTTCAACCTGCTCGGGCCGCTTTCGAACCCGGCCGGCGTCAAGCGGCAGATGGTGGGCGTGTTCGCCGCCAAATGGGTCGAGCCGATCGCCGAAGCGCTCTCCACGCTCGGCTCGGAGGCCGCCTGGGTGGTGCACGGCTCCGACGGGCTCGACGAGATCACGACCTCGGGCGAGACCTCGGTCGCCCAGCTGAAGGACGGCCGCGTCACGACCTTTTCGATCTCGCCCGAGGACGCTGGGCTCCCCCATCATCCGGCCGAAGCGCTGAAGGGCGGCGACGCCGCGCAAAACCGCCGCGCTGCGCCGTGTTTTGGATGGCCAGTCAGGGGCTTATCGCGACATTTCGATCCTCAACGCCTCCGCCGCGCTGATCGTGGCGGGCCGCGCCAAGAGTTTCTTGGAGGGCGCGGAGCTCGCCGCCGCCTCGATCGACAGCGGCGCCGCCGCCTCGCGCCTCGACGCCCTGATCCGCGTCTCGAACCCGGAGACGGCCGAATGACCGCAGACGTGCTGGAGCGCATCGGCGCCTACAAGCTCAAGGAGATCGAGGCCGCGAAAGCCGCCCGCCCCCTCGCCGAGGTGAGGCGCGCGGCGGAGGCCGCCTCCCCGCCGCGCGGCTTCGTCAAGGCGATCCGCGCCGCCCATGCGGACGGGCGCACCGCGCTCATCGCCGAGATCAAGAAAGCAAGCCCGTCCAAGGGCTTGATCCGCGCCGACTTCGACCCGCCGGCGCTCGCGCGCGCCTATGCGGCCGGCGGCGCCGCCTGCCTTTCGGTGCTGACCGACGGCCCCTCGTTCCAGGGCGCGCCCGAGTTCCTGGGCCAAGCCCGCGACGCCGTCCCGCTGCCCGCCATCCGCAAGGATTTCCTCTACGATCCCTACCAGGTGGCCGAGAGCCGGGCGCTCGGCGCCGACTGCATCCTCGTCATCATGGCGGCCGTGACCGACGCGCAGGCCCGCGACCTCGTCGCCGCCGCCGGCGACTTCGGCATGGACGTGCTGGTCGAGGTCCATGACGGCCAAGAGCTCGACCGGGCGCTGCCGCTCGGCACGGCCCTCGTGGGCGTCAACAACCGCAACCTGCGCACCTTCGACGTGCGCCTCGAAACGACCGAGGAGCTCTCGGCCCGCGTTCCGGCCGACCGGATCCTCGTCGGCGAGAGCGGGATCTTCACCTCCGCGGACGCCGCGCGCCTGGCCGCCGTCGGCTGCCGCACGCTGCTCGTCGGCGAGAGCCTCATGCGCCAGCCCGACGTCGCCGCCGCGACCGGTCGCTGCTCGCGGCCTGAAGGCTTCCGCCGGACAAGGAGGTCTTGCCATGACGAACGAGACCTCGCCAGAGCTGGACCAGGCCTCGCACCGCGTCTTCGGCCGCGCGCTCAACGCCCTCGACGACGCCGAGAAGCGCGTCCTCAAGCTCGCCCGCGGCCGCAAGCTCATCGCGCGGCCTCCCTCGCCCGACGACGACGCCGACAGCTTCGGAGACCGGCTCGCCGACGGCGTGGCGCAGTTCGGCGGATCCTGGACCTTCATCGTCATCTTCGGCGTCATTCTGGCGATCTGGGCGGTCGCCAACGTCTGGCTGCTGACGCGTCCGTTCGACGCCTACCCCTTCATTTTCCTCAACCTGATGCTGTCGATGCTGGCCGCGATCCAGGCGCCCATCATCATGATGAGCCAGAACCGCCAGTCGGCGAAGGACCGGCGGCAGGCCGAACTCGATTACGAGGTGAACCTGAAGGCCGAGATCGAGATCATGGCGCTGCACGACAAGCTCGACGCGCTGAGGAACGACCATCTCGTCGCGCTGGTCGCCAAGCAGGAGGAGCAGATCGCCCTGCTCACGCGCCTGCTCGAGCAGCGCCCGTTGCGTTGAGGCGCGCGACCCGCCATCACTCGCCGCTCCGAACGAAAACCGCCGCGCCAAGCGCCGCCGCCCGCGCCACGCCAGCCAGCGACCACGACCATGACGCCGGAAGACCCGCCCCCGCCGCCGCTCGACGCCACGTTCCGCAACGGCACGATCACGGCGTTCGGCGTCACGGTTTCCTTTTCTCTCGGCTTCCTGTCGCAATGGGCGTCGAGCCCGGGCGTCTGGCACAGCTACGACACGCCGCCCGCCCTCATGATCTTCGTCGGCGTCGCGCTGCAGATCCGCGCGCTGGCGCTCCTGCTGCCGATCGAGGGGCTCCGAAAGAAGATCTACGACAAGGCGACCAAGATCTATCTCGTCGGGCTGATCCTGACGGGCCTCGGCGTCTGCGCGGCGGTCTCGTTCGACGCCCTCGCCCCCCTGTTCTCGGGAGCCTGACGATGACCGACGTTTCCCCGCGTCTCACCCATCTGTCCGCCTCCGGCGAGGCCAACATGGTGGACGTCGGCGGCAAGCCCGCCACGACCCGCGAGGCGACGGCGGAGGGCCGCGTCGTCATGGCGCCCGAGACCCTGCGTCTCGTCGTCGAGGGCGAGGCCAAGAAGGGCGACGTGCTCGGCGTCGCCCGCATCGCCGGCATCATGGCGGCCAAGCGGACCCACGAGCTCATTCCGCTCTGCCATCCGCTGGCGCTCTCCAAGGTCTCGGTGGAGCTGACGCCCGACGACAGTCTGCCGGGCGTGCGCGTCTCCGCGACCGCCCGCGTCTCCGGCCCGACCGGCGTCGAGATGGAGGCGCTGACGGCGGTGACCGTCGCGTGCCTCACCGTCTACGACATGACCAAGGCGGTCGATCGCGGCATGCGGATCGAGGGCGTGCGGCTGCTGTCGAAGTCCGGCGGCCGCTCCGGCGACTTCCACGCCGGGGAGCCGGCGTGAGCGGCCTGCTTCCCGTCCCCGAGGCGCGCGCGCGCATCCTCGCGGGCCTCGCGCCGCTGCCGGCCGAGCGCGTCGTGCTCGCCGAGGCGCTTGGGCGCACGCTCGCCGCTCCGCTCCATGCGCTCCGCGACCAGCCGCCCTGCGACTGTTCGGCGATGGACGGCTACGCGGTCCGCGCCGCGGACGCAGCCGGGGGCGCGCGGCTGCGCGTCGTCGGCGAGTCGGCGGCCGGAAAGAGCTTCGGCGGCTTGATCGGTCCCGGCGAGGCGGCGCGCATCTTCACCGGCGCGCCCGTGCCGCAGGGCGCCGACGCGATCCTCATCCAGGAGGACGCCGACCGCGACGGCGACGTGATCACCGCGCGAGAGGCGGCCCAAGCCGGGCGCCACATCCGGCGGGCGGGGCTCGACTTCTCGAAGGGCGAGGCGCTGCTCGAGGCCGGCCGGCGCCTCGGCGCGCGCGACCTCGCGCTCGCGGCGGCGCTCGGCCATCCCGCGGTGGAGGCCGCGCGACGCCCGCGCGTCGCGATCCTCGCCACCGGCGACGAGCTCGTCGCGCCGGGCGACCCTGTCGGCCCGGACCAGATCGTCGCCTCGAACGCCTTCGCGATCTCAGCGATCGTGACCGCCGAGGGCGGCGTTCCGCTCGACCTCGGCATCGCGCCCGACCGGCCGCAGGCGATCCGCGCCGCGATCGCCCGCGCCTTCGCCGAAGAGGCCGACATTCTCGTCACGCTCGGCGGCGCCTCGGTCGGCGACCACGACCTCGTCCAGCCCGCGCTCGAGGCCGAGGGCGTGACGCTCGACTTCTGGAAGATCGCGATGCGGCCAGGCAAGCCCATGATGGCGGGCCGCCGCGGCGCGACGCTCGCGCTCGGCCTGCCGGGCAACCCGGTCTCGTCGATCGTCTGTTCGCTGCTGTTCCTCGCGCCCGCGCTCAGGCGGCTGTCGGGGCGCGCGGACCTCGATCCGGCTTTGCTGCCCGCCAGGCTCGGCCGCGACATGCCCGAGAACGACCAGCGCGAGGACTATATGCGCGCCGCGCTCGAAATCGGGCTTGACGGCGTTCCCGTCGCGACCGCGTTTCCGCGGCAGGATTCGTCGATGCTGCGCCGACTCTCGGACGCCGAATGCCTGCTGGTCCGCCCCGCGCACGCCCCGGCCGCGAAGGCCGGCGACGCATGCCGGATCCTCGCGCTGCCGCATCCTTACTAAGGCTCGCCGCAAGCGGCCGACCGAAGCGTCTACTTCCCGACGGGCGTCAAGACTTCCTTGCCGAGCTTCTGAGTGGACGTCTCTGCGAATTTGCCGATCAGTTTGCCCGATCCATCCGGCTCATAGATGCTGAACCCGACATAGCCGCCGCCGGACTTGGGAGCAAATCCGCAACTCAAGCGATCTTCCTCGGCAAAGCACATCGAAAGCTCTATGAAATCCCCGTACTTTGACTCAGATCGATAGATACTACCATCGACCTTGACGATCGTGACGTTCGCCTTAACGACGTCGCCGTTCGGCAGCGTGATCTTGCTCTTGTATTTTCCAGAATAGTCACGCGCGGCCGCCTCGCCCGCCATGGACCAAGACGCCGCAACACCGCACGCTACCGCGAAGGCCAGTCGACGCATCGTCGTCTCCTGATGTCGGTTGCTTAGAGATCGCGACGCGCGACCGCACTCCGACAAGTTTAGACGCCGGCAACCGTGGCGGGCATCCGCAAGACTACCTATCGCCGCGGGCGCCCGGCTTGTCGGAGATCGGTCCTACGCCCTCTCTGGTCGTGCTGCGCGGCGAGGCGCATCGGCGGCGCGTCGCTCGTTCGTCTGTCCGACACGCGGACGGAAACGGGATGTTAACGCTTGCGGAACATGTCTAGAACAGTTACGGTCGTGTTCATGATTTGTTTTGGCCTCGCGCGGAGCCGTCGATGCTGACCCGCAAGCAATATGATCTCCTGCGCTTCATTCACGAGCGGCTGAAGGAGACCGGCGTTCCCCCTCGTTCGAGGAGATGAAGGATGCGCTGGGGCTTCAGTCGAAGTCCGGCATCCACCGTCTCATCATGGCGCTGGAGGAGCGCGGCTTCATCCGCCGCCTGCCGAACCGGGCCAGGGCTCTCGAGGTGGTGAAGCTGCCGGAAGCCGCCGCTCCCGCCGTCACGCGGCCGACCGGCCGGTTCTCTCCGAACGTCATCGAGGGCAGCCTCGGCCGCCGTCCGCAGCCAGCGAACGAGGATGAGGATCCCCGCTCGGTCTCCGTCCCCGTCATGGGGCGCATCGCCGCCGGCGTGCCGATCGAGGCGATCCAGTCGCGCAGCCACACGATCTCGGTGTCGCCCGACATGTTGGGCGGCGGCGAGCATTTCGCGCTCGAAGTGCGCGGCGACTCGATGATCGAGGCCGGGATCCTCGACGGCGACCTGGTGCTGATCAAGAAGCAGACCACCGCCGACACCGGCGACATCGTCGTCGCGCTGGTCGACGACGAAGAGGCGACGCTGAAGCGTCTAAGGAAGCGCGGCGCCTCGATCGCTCTCGAGGCCGCCAACCCGGCCTACGAGACCCGCATCTTCGGCCCCGACCGCGTCGCGATCCAGGGCCGGCTCGTGGGGCTGATCCGCCGGTATTGAAGGCTTCGCCTTTCGACGCGACGGCGTCTCTCCTTATCCCGCTGTGGGAGAAGGTAGGCGACGCGAAGCGCTGGCCGCTTGAGGGGCGCGGGCGGCGCCTTTTTGTAAAGTTCGGAGGCTCCCCCTAACCCTCTCCCGCAAGGGAAGGGGGACGGATATGTCGGCGGCATCGAGCGGCCGCAGACGCTAGGGCTCTTCGCCGTCGCCTGTCATATCGTCCGGTTCCGTGGGATCGACGATCTTGTGATCCTGCGGCGGTCCGGCCGCCTTCGGCTGCGTGGCGAAGCTCAGCCGCAGCGCCTCCGCCGGCGGCGGATCGCGAAGCATAGGGCCCGTCCACGGACGCCGTCCGGCCGGATCGCGCGCCGCCTTGGCCGAGAACGCCACGCCTTGCCGCGTCAGCTCCAGCGCGCCGGTCGCGGCGAGCGTCCGCCGGTCGACGACCGCCGCGGTTTCGCTGCAGGCCTTCGGCGCGACGAGCGGCGTGACGACGAGCGTCGCAATCCGGCACTCCTCGGCGAAGGCCCGCGCGTCGGTCACGAGCGCGACCTCTCCACCGCCGGAAAGCGGCGCGACGCAGCCTTGCGAGTCGCAGCGCCCGCCGTCGGGACTCGGGCCCCCCGGCGCCTCGCCGTCAGCCCCGCGCCAGACCCTCGCCGAGAAGCTCGACGCCCGGCCTCCGAGGATCGCCAGGCGCCCGTCGGGCCCGCGCGCGGCGATCTGCCGTCCGGAGGCGTCGATCACGACGTCGGGCCGCGCCGGAAACGCCGCCAGCGCGAGCGCGAGGCCGATCGCGGGCGCGCCGAGATAGCGCAGCGCCGTTCGCCACAGGCAGAGCCAGGCGATCCCGACCGCGAACAGGATGAGCGCCGTTTCCCCGAAGGCGAACACGAAGCGTTCGGAGCCAGGCCACGAGGCGACGGTCTCGGCGATCGCCAATACGCCGCGCAGGCCAAAGCCCATGGCCTGCCACCAAGGTCCGTCGAGCCCGAGCGGCGCGAAGGCGAGGCCGCCGACGACGCTCGGCATCACGATGATCCCGAGCAGCGGGGTGGCGAGCGCGTTGCCGACCAGCGAATAGGGGGTGGTGCGGTGGAAGTGATAGGCGGCGAAGGGCGCGGTCGCGAGACCCGCGACGATCGTCGTCATCACGGCGACGGCCGCGGCGGCGGCGAACCAGCGCAGCGCCTTGCCCGCAAGGGTTTCGGGCGGCGGCGGCTTCGCCTTGCCCTTGCGCGCCTCGAACCAGGCGAGGAGGCCCGCGACCGCCGCGAACGACATCTGGAAGCTCGGCCCGAGCAGCGCGTCGGGCGTCAGCGCCATCACGGCGAGGCCGCGAGCGCGAAGTTTCGCAGCGACAGCGCCGGGCGGCCGACCAGCACCGCGACGAACGCCACCGCGATCATGACGTAGGAGCGCTGCGTCGCGACCTCCGCGCCCGAGAGCGCCAGGTAAAAGGTCGCCCCGGCGAGCGCGAGCGCCGCTGCGACGCCCTTCACCGGCCATCGCAGCGCAAGGCCCGGAATGAGCGCCAGCGCCGCGCGCACGAGAGCGAACAGCGTCCCGGCGATCAGCGCCATGTGAAGACCGGAGATCGACAGGATGTGGCTGAGGCCCGCGGCGCGCAGCGCGTCCTCGGTCGGCTGCGGGATCGGCCCCTGAACGCCGGTGACGAGCGCGGCCGCCACCGTTCCTTCAGGACCGCCCACTGCGGCGGTGATGCGCTTCGTCAGCCGTTCGCGCAATCGTTGAAGGGCCGCGTCCCAGCCTTGCGTTTCGGCAGGGCCCCAGGCCTTCACGTTCTTCGGCGCGAAGGCGCTCGCGCCGATCCCGTTGAAGAAGGCGACGCGCGCGAAGTCGTAGCCGCCGGGCCGCACCGGCCCCTCGGGCGGCCGCCAGAAAGCTTCGAGCGAGACGCGGTCTCCGGCCGTGAAGGCGGGCTCGGGCCCAAGCGTGAAGCGCACGCGGCGCGGCAGGTCCTCGTCCTCGAGCGGGCCGAAGCGTTCGACCTCGAGCGTCACCCGCCGCCTGGCGTTCTCGCGCGGCTCGATCAGCGCGACGCGGCCGACGACTTCCGCGGACATCGGGCGCGCCAGAACCGGCGCGTCGGCGCGGATCGTCGCGAGCTTTCCGGCCAAAAACCCCGCCGCTACGGCCGCAAGCCCGACAGCCAGGCCAAGGATAAGGAAGCGCTTTCGCGCCGCGACCACAAGGCCGGCGGAGATCCCGAAAGCGAGCGCCGCGGCCCAGAGCTCCGGCTCATGCGCGGCGGCGAAATAGACCGCGCAGCCGACGCCGAAAGCGACCGGCAGCCAGAGCGCGGGACGGCCGGCTTCCGCCTCCTCGGCGAGGCGGTCGAGCAGCCAGCCCTGCGCGGCGCGCCAAAGGCCCGGCAGCGCGCCGGCGCGCGTGCGGGTCCCGGGCAGCGCGATCGCGCGCGCCCTGCCCCGAACTCCGTCCGACTCACGCCCGCTCGGCGCGATGGCCATGGCCGTCTTTTCCCCGGTCCGCCGCCTGTGTTAGGAGGGCCGCAACGCGCGGCTCCATGAGCCTCGCACGCAACCTTTCCGAGAGCCAGACCGTCCGCCCGTGACCGAACCCGTCGTCACCCGCTTCGCGCCGTCGCCCACCGGCTTCCTCCACATTGGGGGGGCGCGCACCGCCTTGTTCAACTGGCTCTTCGCCAGAAGCCTCGGCGGCAAGATGCTGCTCCGGATCGAGGACACCGACCGCGCGCGCTCCACGCAAGGCGCGATCGACGCGATCCTCGACGGACTGAAATGGATCGGCCTCGACTGGGACGGCGAGCCGGTGTTCCAGTTCGCCCGCGCCGAGCGCCACCGGGAAGCCGTGGAGCAGATGCTCGCCGACGGCCGCGCCTATCGCTGCTACGCCTCGGCAGAAGCTCGAGGAGATGCGCTCGACCCGCTCAAGCCGAGGGCCGCGCGCCCCGCTATGACGGCCGCTGGCGCGATCGCCCGGCTTCTGACGCGCCGGAAGGCCGCGCGCCCGCCATTCGCCTGAAGGCCCCGACCGAGGGGGAGACAGTGGTGGACGACCTCGTGCAGGGCCGCGTCGTGATCCCCAACAAGGACCTCGACGACCTCGTCCTGCTGCGCTCGGACGGAACGCCCACCTACATGCTCGCCGTGGTCGTGGACGACCACGACATGGGCGTCACCCACGTCATCCGCGGCGTCGACCATCTGACCAACGCCGCCCGCCAGACGCAGATCTACCAGGCGCTCGGCTGGGACGTGCCGAAAATGGCCCACATCCCGCTGATCCACGGGCCGGACGGCGCGAAGCTGTCGAAGCGCCACGGCGCGCTGGGCGTCGAGGCCTATCGCGAGATGGGCTTCCTGCCAGCGGCGCTGCGCAACTATCTGGCGCGGCTCGGCTGGAGCCACGGCGACGACGAGATCTTCTCGACCGAACAGGCGGTCGAATGGTTCGACATCGGCTCGGTCGGCCGCTCCGCCGCGCGTTTCGACCAGGTCAAGCTGTCGAACCTCAACGGCCACTACATGCGCGAGACGCCGGACGCCGATCTCCTGGCGGCGTTCCGGACGGCCCTGCCCTTCCTGCCGGGCGGCGAGGCGGCGGCGGCCAAGCTCGACGCCACCGGCCGGTGGGACGCCTTCGCGCTCGCGCTGCCGGGGCTGAAGGAGCGCGCCAAGACGCTGGTCGAGCTGCTCGACGGCGCGCGCTTCCTAACCGACGAGCGCCCGCTCGCCATGGAGCCCGCCGCCGAACAGCTGCTTACGCCGGAGGCGCGCAGCCTGCTGGCCGCGACCCATCAGGGACTGGCGGCCCTTCCCGAATGGTCCGCCGCCGACGCCGAGGCCGTGGTGCGACGCGTCGCCGAGCACGCGGGCGTGAAACTCGGCGCGGTCGCCCAGCCGCTGCGCGCGGCGCTCACGGGACGCAAGACGTCGCCCGGCATTTTCGACGTGCTTGCGGCGCTCGGACGCGAAGAAAGCCTTGGGCGAATTGAGGATCAGGCCCGGCAGATTCAGAAGGTCTGAAACCGATCAAAAAAACTCGCCAAAGGCGCTCCGCGCCCTAGTTTGCGCTGCAACAATAGTCGTATAGGCTCGCAGCCGCCATGAGACCCGGCGGCCTCCGAGCGAGGCCTGAAAGCGCCGGTCAGAGCGGCGTGAGACCTCACTGTTTCAGCTAAGGGGTATGGCGCATGTCACCGACGGCCAGCACGGTCAAATTCAAGGAAGCCGAGATCAGTTCCGACGCTCCGGGCACGCTCTCGGTGGGCGGCGCCAGCATGGATCTGCCGATCCGCCACGGCTCGATCGGGCCGTCCGTGCTCGATGTCCAGACGCTCTACAAGAACACCGGGATGTTCACCTACGATCCCGGCTTCACCTCGACGGCGAGCTGCGAGTCGAAGATCACCTACATCGACGGCGACGAGGGCGTGCTGCTCTATCGCGGCTACCCGATCGACCAGCTGGCCGAGAACGGCGACTTCCTCGAAACCTGCTACCTGCTGCTCCATGGCGAGCTGCCGACCTCGGCCCAGAAGGCCGACTTCGACCGCCAGGTCACGCGCCACACCATGGTGCATGAGCAGATGTCGCGGTTCTATTCGGGCTTCCGCCGCGACGCCCACCCGATGGCCGTGATGTGCGGCGTCGTCGGCGCGCTCTCGGCCTTCTATCACGACTCGACCGACATCAACGATCCCGAGCAGCGCGAGATCGCGGCGATCCGCATGATCGCCAAGACGCCGACGCTCGCCGCCATGGCGTTCAAGTATTCGGTCGGCCAGCCCTTCGTCTATCCGCAGAACGCGCTCGATTTCTCGGCCAACTTCCTGAACATGTGCTTCGCGGTGCCGTGCGAAGAGTACAAGGTGAACCCGGTTCTGGCGCGCGCCATGGACCGCATCTTCATCCTGCATGCCGACCACGAGCAGAACGCCTCCACCTCGACGGTGCGTCTCGCAGGCTCGTCGGGCGCCAATCCCTTCGCCTGCATCGCGGCCGGCATCGCCTGCCTCTGGGGCCCGGCGCATGGCGGCGCGAACGAGGCCGCGCTCAAGATGCTGGGCGAGATCGGCAAGCCCGAGAACGTTTCGAAATACGTGGCCAAGGCCAAGGACAAGAACGACCCGTTCCGCCTGATGGGCTTCGGGCACCGCGTCTACAAGAACTACGATCCGCGCGCCAAGATCATGCAGAAGACCTGCCATGAGGTTCTGGGCGAACTCGGCATCAAGGACGACCCGCTGCTCGACGTCGCGATGGAGCTCGAGCAGATCGCGCTCAAGGATGAGTATTTCGTCGAGCGCAAGCTCTACCCGAACATCGATTTCTACTCGGGCATCACGCTGAAGGCGATGGGCATCCCGGTGTCGATGTTCACCGTGCTGTTCGCCGTCGCCCGCACCGTTGGCTGGATCGCGCAGTGGAAGGAGATGTTCGAGGATCCGTCCCAGCGCATCGGCCGCCCGCGCCAGCTCTACACCGGCGCGCCGTTGCGCGACTACATGCCGATCTCCCAGCGCCGCTGAGCGCAGGGGTTCCGACGCAAGTTTGGTTCGGCCCCGGCCTCCGGTCGGGGCCGAACTGCGTTTGGACCCGCCAACGCGACGATCGCAGGCGCAACGTCGCCGTCATGCCCGGCGGCAGCGGGGCATCCACGCCTTCTAGGATCGGAGAGCTCTCCGCCGAAGTCGTGGATACCAGCGCAAGAACGGGCATGACGGCGATGGTTCGCGCGCGAAATTCGGCCGGCTACGGCCCGAGCCAGGCCATCCCCGCGATGAGCGCGGCGGCGCTGACGCCAACGCCAAGCGCCATCGACCGCCGCCCAGCGGCGTAAGCCGCGACGCCGCAGCCGACCGCGGCGAGCCTCAGCCACAGCGGGGCCTGCCCGAAGGCGCCCGTCGGCGAGAGCACCAGCTTCGCCACCAGCCCCGCCACCAGCGCTGTCGCCACCATCCGCACCCAGGCGAACAGCGCGCTGTCCTCGCGCAGTCGCGCCGACAGAACGACGCCGAGCGAGCGCCAGACCTCGTTCGCGGCGAAGGCGGCCAGAAGCGCCAGCAGCATGAACCAGTCGTCGTGCTGGATCACGACGGCGTCCTTCGCCGGGCGATCGCGCGGTCTATCAAAAAGGCCGCGGTGCCGCCCGCGAGGCCGGTCAGCAACAGGTCGAGACTCGGGGACATCTGCGCGACGACCGGCGCCGTCACGAGGCCGATGACGATCGCCGTCTTCTCGCCGACGCCCCCTCGCGCCGCGCTCCAGCGACAGCAGGAAGTAGATCGGCGTCAGGCCGAGCAATCCGATGGCGAGCGCCGGCGGCAGCAGGCCGGCGGCCTGATGGCCCGCGATCGTGGCGAGCGTGCTGCCGAGCGCAAGTCCGCTCGCCAAGCCGAGGAAGAAGGGCATGCGCCCCGAGCGCGGCATCATCTGCGTGCGCCGGCCGCCCTCGAACCACGCCGTGACGGCGACGAAATGCGCCGCGAGCAGGCGCGTGCCGAGCCGCGTCTCCGTCGTGCGCAAGGCGGGAAGGATCGCGATGACCATCGGCAGGAGGCGCACGGCCGAGATCGTGACCGCAAGCGCGGAGGCGGCGAGGCCCGCCCCGTTGGCGAGCGAGCCGGCCAGCACCAGCTGTCCGGGCCCGGCCCAGATCAGCAAGGTCGAAAGGCCCGCGATCCACCACGACCAGCCGAAGTCGTGCGTCATCGCGCCGAAGCCGAAATAGCTGCAGAACAGCACGAGGCCCGGGACGCTCAGCGCCGACCGGGCCCCGTTCCAGAACCAGTACGAGGCGCCGGGATCGTCCGGCGCCTCGATGTTCGAACCGTCTTCGGCCAAAGGCTCAGCTCCGCGGCGCGGAGCGGAGCCGGCCGCCCGCCTCAGCCGTCACTGCGCACGAGCGGCGGCGTCTTGGTGACGGTGCGGCGCGGGCCGTCGCCGGACTTGCGCTTGGGCGAGGCCTTGCGGGCCGGCTCGGCCTTCTCGGCATCGCTCTTGTCCGCGCCCTTGGCGTCGCGCTCGATCTTCTCGGGCTTCGGCGTCACGGGGCCTTCCGGGAACTCGAAGCCGAGCTCCGACTTGCCGTCCTCGCCGTCCTTCACGATCACCTGGACCGCGCCGCCGCCCTTGAGATGCCCGAACAGCACCTCTTCGGCGAGCGGCGTCTTGATGGTCTGCTGGATGAGCCGCGCGAGCGGCCGCGCGCCCATCATCGGGTCGTAGCCGCGCTCGGCGAGCCAGTCGCGCGCCTCGTCCGAGAGCTCGATCGTGACGTTGCGGTCGGCGAGCTGCGCCTCGAGCTGAAGCACGAACTTCTCGACCACCTGGCGCACCACCTCGATGGGCAGGTTGCCGAAGGCGATGATCGAGTCGAGGCGGTTGCGGAACTCCGGCGCGAACAAGCGGTTGATCGCCTCGGTGTCCTCGCCCTGACGCTTGCCGCGCCCGAAGCCGATCGCCTCCTTGGCGAGATCGGCCGCGCCCGCATTCGTCGTCATGATCAGGATCACGTTGCGGAAGTCGACCTGCTTGCCGTTGTGGTCGGTCAGCTTCCCGTGGTCCATCACCTGCAGCAGGATGTTGAACAGGTCCGGGTGAGCCTTCTCGATCTCGTCGAGCAGGAGCACGCAATGCGGGTTCTGGTCGACGCCGTCGGTCAGCAGGCCGCCCTGGTCGAAGCCCACATAGCCGGGAGGCGCGCCGATGAGGCGGCTCACGGTGTGGCGCTCCATGTATTCGGACATGTCGAAGCGCAGCAGCTTCACGCCGAGGATCGACGACAGCTGCTTGGCGACCTCGGTCTTGCCGACGCCCGTCGGCCCCGAGAACAGGTAGCAGCCGATCGGCTTCTCCGGGTCGCGAAGTCCGGCGCGCGCGAGCTTGATCGTGGAGGACAGCGCGTCGATCGCCGCTTCCTGGCCGTAGACCACCGTCTTGAGGTTCGCGGTGAGCGAGCGCAGCACCTCGGCGTCGTCCTTGGAGACCGACTTCGGCGGGATGCGCGCCATCGTGGCGATCGTGGTCTCGATCTCCTTCACGCCGATGGTCTTCCGGCGCTTGTTCTCCGGCAGGATCATCTGGCTCGCGCCGGTCTCGTCGATCACGTCGATGGCTTTGTCCGGCAGCTTCCGGTCGCCGATGTAGCGATGCGACAGCTCGACCGCGGCCTTGATCGCCTCGTTGGTGTAGCGGACCTGGTGGAAGCTCTCGTAATAGGGCTTGAGGCCCTTGAGGATCTCCACCGCATCCTCGACCGAAGGCTCCGCCACGTCGATCTTCTGGAAGCGCCGGACGAGCGCCCGGTCCTTCTCAAAGTGCTGGCGATATTCCTTGTAGGTGGTCGAGCCGATGCAGCGCAGCTGGCCGGAGGCGAGCGCGGGCTTCAGGAGGTTCGAGGCGTCCATGGCCCCGCCCGAGGTCGCGCCCGCGCCGATCACCGTGTGGATCTCGTCGATGAACAGTATGGCTCCGGGCGTCGCCTCGAGCTCCTTCACGACCTGCTTCAGCCGCTCCTCGAAGTCGCCGCGATAACGGGTGCCGGCGAGCAGCGATCCCATGTCGAGCGAGAACACGGTCGCGTCGAGCAGCACCTCGGGCACCTCGTCGCGCACGATGCGCAGCGCGAGCCCTTCGGCGATCGCGGTCTTGCCGACGCCCGGGTCGCCGACGAACAGCGGATTGTTCTTGGTGCGGCGGCACAGGATCTGGATCGTGCGCGTGATCTCGGCGTCGCGGCCGATCAGCGGATCGATCTTGCCGTCCCTCGCCTTCTTGTTGAGGTTGACGCAATAAGCCTCGAGCGCGTCGGCCTTCTTTTTCGCGCCGGCCGGCTCGTCGGCGGTCGACCCCGCCTCGTCCTCGACGCCGCGCGAGGGCCGGCTCTCCGAGAGGCCGGGGCGCTTGGCGATGCCGTGGCTGATGTAGTTGACCGCGTCGTAGCGCGTCATGTCCTGCTCCTGCAGGAAGAACGCGGCGTGGCTTTCGCGCTCGGCGAAGATCGCCACGAGCACGTTGGCGCCCGTCACCTCCTCGCGGCCCGAGGACGTCACGTGGATCACCGCGCGCTGGATGACGCGCTGGAAGCCGGCGGTGGGTTTGGAGTCTTCCTGCGTGTCCCCGACGAGGTTGTCGAGTTCGCTGTCGACATACTCGATGAGGTTTCGGCGCAGGATCTCGAGATCGACGTTGCAGGCCCGCATGACGGCGGCGGCGTCCTGGTCGTCGACGAGCGACAGGAGCAGATGCTCGAGCGTCGCGTATTCGTGGCGGCGCTCATTGGCGAAAGCCAGAGCGCGATGCAGGGACTGCTCGAGACTGCGCGAAAATGACGGCAACTGGATTACCTCACTTCTTCTCCATGACGCATTGCAGCGGGTGCTGGTGCTTTCGGGCGAAATCCATCACCTGCGTCACTTTGGTTTCGGCGACTTCGTAAGTGTAGACGCCGCACTCTCCTGCGCCGTGATTGTGGACGTGGAGCATGATCCGCGTCGCAGCTTCACGGTCTTTGGAAAAGAACTGTTCGAGCACGTGGACGACGAACTCCATCGGCGTGTAGTCGTCGTTCAGGATCAGGACGCGATAGAGGCTCGGCCGCTTGACCTTGGGCCGCGTCTTGGTGACGACCGCCGCTCCCGGCCCGTCGTCGTCGCGACGGGGACCGGCAGCCCTCGGACCCGCCGCCGAAGCCGCGCCCGCTCTGCGGATCCGCTGGCCGTCGTCGGGATGTGTCGGTCGTTCATGCATCGATCGGTCGCGCCGTCCATTCGTGCTGGCGGCCCGCGTCTCGCCTCCCGCCGCGGCGCCGCATCGCATCGGTTCATGCGATCCTAGCACGCCGAAGCGCAGGCGCCAGAGCGGCGGGCCGTTCTCCTCAGCACACAGGTATGGGCTCGCCCGTCCGATAAAAAGGCCGCCCGGCGCGCGTCGAACCGGCGGCGGCGCACGCCCCGATTTGCGCGGCGCGGCCGGCGGACGACATCTGCGTGACGATCCCGCCGCGCCGACCGCTGGCGCCCGTATCGGCTTCGCCGGCTTCGGGGAGATCCGAACGATGACAATGTCGTCACGAACGGCCGCACGGTCGTCGGGGCGCGCCGACTGGACCGACGCGCAGCCGCAGCCGGGGGCGCAAAAAGAAAGCCCGGCCTGACGACCGGGCTTCAAATCTCTTGGTTCAGCCGCGGAGCGAACCGCGGCGAAACGTCACTTCGCCTTCGAGAGCGCCGTCTCGACCGGTTTGTAGCTCTCTTTCGCGATGTCCGCGTAGAGCTCGCCGAGCTTGGTCATGCGGGCGAGATAGGTCTCGTAGCTCGTCTTGACGAAGGCGGACTGAACTTCGATCGCCTTGTCGAGGGTCTTCGCGCCGGCCAGCTTCTCGACCAGGGCGGAATTGTCTTCGAAGCTCTTCTTCGAATAGTCCGCGACTTCGACGGCGATGGCCTGGAAACCCTTGCTCACCGAGCCGAAGCTCTTCAGCGCGAGATCCATGTTCTCGCGGCCGTACTTCTGGAAATCTTCAAAAGTCGTCGTCGTCATAGTTGTCTCCTCCTTCGACGAATGTCTGATCCGTCGCGCTCCATTCGTGGCCGCTGCGACAAACCCACCACTTTCGATCCAAACGGGATCCGCTTTGCGTCCCGTCAGGCGAGATATATGCAGTGCAACATTCGTGTCAAGGAAGTTTTTTGCAACGCACAACGCCGCGCTTAACCGGAGCGTAACCGCAAATTCCTACCGTCGTTGACAGCGCCATCGGGTTCGGCCCGCGCGGCGCTGCTGATCGGCGCCGCGGGGGCGGCGCCTCTCGGAAAAAGCATCGCGCCGGGGGACGGCGACGACGGAAATGGCGGAAGAAATGTCTCGTAGCGTAACCAAGTTCGGCGCCCGACTCGCGACCGGCCTCGCCATCACCGGCCTCGCGGGAGCGGCGCTCCTCACAACCTTCGACCATGCCGAGGCGCGCTCGAAGAAGCGTGCGCCGCGCATCGTCCACGCCGCGGCCGGCGCGACCTTCACGGGCGCGTCGAACTACGCGGCGCTCGTGGTCGACGCCAAGACCGGCCGCACGCTCTACGAGAAGAACGCCGACGCGATCCGCTTCCCGGCTTCCGTCACCAAGGTGATGACGCTCTATCTCGTGTTCGAGGATCTCGAGCGCGGCCGCGTCCGCCTCGACACCCGCATGACGATGTCGTCGGAATGCGCCTCCCGCGCGCCCTCCAAGCTCGGCCTGCGCCCCGGCCAGACGATCGACGTCGAGGACGGCATCAAGGCGCTCGTCACCAAATCCGCCAACGACGTCGCCTGCGCGTTCGGCGACAACCTGGAAGGTTCCGAGAGCGCCTTCGCCGAGCGGATGACCCGCAAGGCCCGCGCCATCGGCATGTCGAGCTCGGTGTTCCGCAACGCCTCGGGCCTGCCGAACGGCAGCCATGTCACCACCGCCCGCGACCTCGTCACGCTCGGCCGCGCGATCCAGGATCGGTTCCCGCGCTATTACGGCTATTTCGGCACCCGCGTGTTCAACTTCGCGGGCCGCTCGATCGGCAACCACAACAAGCTGCTCGGCCGCGTCGAGGGCGTGGACGGCATCAAGACCGGCTACACCAACGCTTCCGGCTTCAACCTGCTGAGCTCGGTGAAGAGCAACGGCCGGTCGATCGTCGCGGTGGTGATGGGCGGCCGCTCGGGCCCCTCGCGCGACAACCACATGCGCGAGCTCATCGCCCTCAACCTGCCGAAGGCGCAGCCCGGCGCGCGCACCGCGCCGCTCGTCGCCGACGCCAGCGCCCGCGAGCCCGCCGCCGTGCGCGGCGCGCGTCCCGCCGTCATGGCGAGCGTGCCGACGCCGATCGCCTCTCCGCTGCCCGGCGCCCAGCGCGTCGCGTCGCTCGAGACCGTTCCGACCCCGCCGCCTGCTCCGGTTCCGGCGCCGATCGCCTCTGGCGCGACGCCGAAGCCCGAGGCGCGGATCGTCGAGGCCCGCGTTCGCACCGTCTCGGCCGAATCCGAGCCGGTCGAGGCCGCCTCGCTCGCTCCGGCCCCGCAGCCGATGCGCTGGGTCGTGGGCGCGACCCCGACCACGACGGGCAGCGTCGCGGCCGAAGCAGAGCCGCGCACCCAGCTCGCCTCCGCGGCCGGTCCGGTTTCGGCGCGCTCGCCCCGTTCCGGCGCTCGCGACGTCGTCGAGGCGTCGGCCCCCGTGGTCGAGCAGCAGCCGGTCCGCAAGGGTTGGATGATCCAGATCGGCGCGACCACCGAGCCCTCGCAGGCCCAGGCGCTGCTGTCGGACGCCAAGACGAAGGGCGGCCGCGCGCTGAACGCCGCCGAGCCCTTCACCGAAACCTTCACGAAGGGCGCGACGACCTATTACCGCGCGCGCTTCGCCGGGCTCAACGAGCAGTCGGCCGACGCCGCCTGCAAGGCCCTGAAGCGCAGCTCCGTCAGCTGCTTCGCGATCAAAAACTGAGCATAGGAGGCGCGATCAGCCATGGCGCCGCTTCGCGAGAACGTCCTTGGCGGCGTTGACCCGCGCCGCGAGCTCCGTCGACCCCCCTTGGTCGGGATGGAGTTTCTTCATCAGCGCCCGATGCGCACGAGCGATCTCTTCCGAGGTCGCTCCAGGCTGCAGGCCAAGGATCTGATACGCCTGCTGCTCGGTCACTACGCCCGATCGCATGTCGGGCCCGACCTCTCCGGCCCCCGGGTCCGCGTGAGCCTGGAAGTCCGGTCGCCGTCCGGCCGGCCCGCCGCGACGCTGACCTTCGGAGACGCGTGACCGGCTCCGGCGCTTGGGGACGAAAAACGCCCCGAGCGCCCCGAGGGCCATCAGCGGCAGCCCGAACAGCGCCTTTCCGAACAGGCAGAGCGCAAGGCCCGCGACCCAGGTGAGCACCGAGGCTGTGCGGATCTGCTTGCGGGCCCGCTCGGGATCGGCCTCGACCAGGATCTGGCTGACGGCGAGAAACGTCGCCACCGCCATCGCGCCGAACACGATCCAGATCATTCCAATCCTCTACGCCGCCGACGCGCCGGCCGCGTGCAAACTGGCACGGCGAGCCGGGGCTTGACCACGGCGAAGCGCGCATGGCTTGTCGCGCCGCAGACCGACGCAAGGGCGGGCAAGGACACGGCGGAAGGACACCATGAAGCCGGAAGTCGTCTCGACCGTCACGGAGTTGCGGGCGCGCGTCGCCGGATGGCGGGCCGCTGGAGAGCGCGTGGCGCTGGTCCCCACCATGGGCGCGCTGCATGCTGGTCATCTCGCGCTTGTGACCGCGGCGGCGGCCGAAGCCGCGCGCGTGGTGGTCACGATCTTCGTCAATCCGACTCAGTTCGCGCCGCACGAGGACCTCGCGACCTATCCGCGCGATCTCGACAAGGACCTCGCCGCGCTCGCCGGCGGCCCAGCCGACCTCGTCTTCGCGCCGGACGCAGCGCAGATGTATCCCGCAGGCGCCGCGACCACCGTCGCCGTCGGCGGCCCGTCCGAAGGCCTCGAGAGCGTCGCGCGGCCGCATTTCTTCGGCGGGGTCGCGACCGTCGTGACCAAGTTTGCTGATCCAGGCCGGCGCCGACGTCGCCTGCTTCGGCGAGAAGGATTTCCACAGCTCGCCGTCGTGCGGCGTCTGGCGCGCGACCTCTGCATCGCGACCGAGATCCGCGGCGTGCCGACGGTGCGCGAGGCCGACGGCCTCGCGATGTCGTCGCGCAACGTCTATCTGGACGCCGACGCCCGCGCCAAGGCGCCGGCCATCCACCGGGCGATGCGCGCCGCCTCGGCCGCGATCGCGGACGGAGCGGCGGTCGAGACTGCGCTCGCCGACGCGCGCGCGGCGATCGAGGCCGAGGGCATGACGATCGATTATCTGGAGCTGCGCGACGAGGAGACGCTCGCCCCGTTGCCGGGCCGGCGCCGGCGAGCCGGCGGGGCCGCCTTCTCGCCGCCGTGCGCCTCTCAGGCGTTCGTCTCATCGACAATATATCGGTGGGCCGATGACGCTTTTGTGCTGACGCTCAGCAACCGAAGACATAAGTTGTGCGTTGGCCGGTTGGCTCAATCTATCGAAAGATCGTGGGCATGACGTCCACCACCGCCTCCCCCCGATTCGCGCCGATGACCTCGGCGTCGCGCGCAAAGGCGGCGCCGCGCCCCCGGCGTTCGATCGCCGTCGGCGCCCGCGAAGCGCTGACGATGTGGCGGCGCAAGCAGGCGGTGTTCGTCGACCTGCGCGACTGGGAGATTCTCGACCAGACCGGGTGGATCGAAGGCTCGCTGCACTGCCCGCCCGGCGAGTTCGCCAACATCGTCTCGCCGACGAGCCCGTTGCACGCGCGGCTGTTCGAGCCGGGCAAGGTCTTCATCTTCTATGGCGGGCCCGACTTTCCTCCGCTCGCCTCCGCCAAGCGCGCGCGCGAGCGGTCTTGAGTCGGCGCTCGCGCTGCGCGGCGGGCTGACGTCCTGGCGGGCGGCCGGCGGGCGCGTCGCGGGCCATCCCAACAGCCCCTTCCCCGCGCTCAAGGCCTCGTTCGGGCTTGCGGCCAAATACGCCAGGCGCCGGGCCCGGTCGTGGTGGCGGCGCATGGAACGCCGCCGCGCCGCGCGCCACGGCGTCGAAAAAGCCTGACCGGCGAAGCGCGCGAGCCTCCTTCGTCGCCCCGGACTTGATCCGGGGGCTAAGAAACGTCGCGGCGCCCGAACACTGCCGCGCCTGCGGAGCCTCTTCCTGACATCGAAGCGCGTCTGGGTCCCGGATCAAATCCGGGACAAGAACCGCTCCTGAAACGAAACGGGCCGGCTCACTGGCCGGCCCGTTCCCGAACGTGGTCGGCCGGTCAGCCGGCCGAATGCCAGCACCGCGAGCAGCAGCAGCGCCACGATGTTGGTGATCTTGATCATCGGGTTCACGGCGGGTCCGGCCGTGTCCTTGTACGGATCGCCCACCGTGTCGCCCGTCACGGCGGCCTTGTGGGCGTCCGAGCCCTTGCCGCCGTGATGGCCGTCCTCGATGTACTTTTTGGCGTTGTCCCATGCGCCGCCGCCCGACGTCATCGACAGCGCGACGAAAAGGCCGGTGACGATCACGCCGAGCAGCATCGCGCCGACGGCCGAGAAGGCCTCGTTCTTGCCGGCGACCAGCAGCACGACGATGTAGGCCACCACCGGCGACAGCACCGGCAGGAGCGAGGGCACGATCATCTCCTTGATCGCGGCCCGGGTCAGGATGTCGACGGCGCGCCCGTAGTCCGGCCGGTCCTTGCCCTGCATGATGCCGGGCTTTTCGCGGAACTGGCGGCGGACCTCCTCGACGATCGCGCCGGCGCAACGGCCGACCGCCGTCATGCCCATCGCGCCGAACAGGAACGGCAGCATTCCGCCGAACAGCAGGCCGACGACGACGTAGGGGTTCGTCAGCGAGAAATCGAGCTTCACATTCGCGAAGTACGGATACTGCTGAGGGTTGGCGATGAAGTGGTTGAGGTCGGAGGTGTAGGCCGCAAACAGCACCAGCGCGCCGAGGCCGGCCGAGCCGATCGCGTAGCCCTTGGTAACGGCCTTGGTGGTGTTGCCGACCGCGTCGAGCGCGTCGGTCGAGGTGCGGACCTCCGGGGGAAGCTCGGACATCTCCGCGATGCCGCCGGCGTTGTCGGTGACCGGGCCGAAGGCGTCGAGCGCCACCACGAAGCCCGCGAGCGCCAGCATCGCGGTCACGGCGATCGCGATGCCGAAGAGGCCCGCGAGCGAGAAGGTCACGATGATGCCCGCGATGATGACGAGGGCGGGGAGCGCGGTGGCTTCGAGCGAGATGGCGAGGCCCTGGATCACGTTCGTGCCGTGGCCGGTGACGGAGGCCGCCGCGATCGACTTCACCGGTCGGAAGTTGGTGCCGGTGTAATATTCGGTGATGACGATGATCACGCCCGTGATCACGAGGCCGACGACCGCGCAGAGATAGAGATCCCAGCCGTCGAACGTGACCCCGGTCGTGGTGGTGTATTCGGTCCGAAGCCGACGGTCGCGGCGGTCGCGAGCGCGATGCCGACGAGCGAGAGCGCGGCCGCGACGCCGAAGCCGCGATAGAGCGCCCCATGATCGAGTTGTTGGCGGGCAGCTTCACGAAGAAGGTGCCGGCGATCGACGTCACGATGCAGATCGCGCAGATCGCGAGCGGATAGAGGATGAGGCTCGGCAGCGCCGCATGGCCGGCGAAGAAGATCGAGGCCAGCACCATGGTGGCGACGACGGTGACCGCGTAGGTCTCGAAGAGGTCGGCGGCCATGCCGGCGCAGTCGCCGACATTGTCGCCGACGTTGTCGGCGATCGTCGCGGGGTTGCGTGGGTCGTCCTCGGGAATGCCGGCCTCGACCTTGCCCACGAGGTCGCCGCCGACGTCGGCGCCCTTGGTGAAGATGCCGCCGCCAAGACGCGCGAAGATCGAGATGAGCGAGGCACCGAAGCCGAGCGCGACCAGGGCGTCGATCACGATGCGATCGCCCGGCTGGTGACCGATGATCCCGACGAGGACGCCGTAGTAGATCGCGACGCCGAGCAGCGCGAGGCCGGCGACGAGCATGCCGGTGACGGCGCCTGACTTGAACGCGATCTCGAGACCCGCGCCGAGCGACTTCGAGGCCGCCTGCGCCGTGCGCACGTTCGCGCGCACCGAGACGTTCATGCCGATGAAGCCGGCGGCCGCCGAGAGCACCGCGCCGATCAGGAAGCCGACCGCGACGGTGAAGGACAGGAAGAAGGCGACGGCGATGAAGATGACGACGCCGACAATCGCGATGGTGGTGTATTGGCGCTTGAGATAGGCCTGCGCGCCTTCGGCGATCGCCCCTGCGATCTCCTGCATGCGGGGCGACCCCGCGTCGGCCTCGAGCAGCGACTTCGTCGCCCATACGCCGTGACGACGGACAATAGTCCTAAGATGATGATGAGCGTCAGCGCCATCGCGTTCGGTTCCTCGACACGTTTCCAACCGACGGCGCGGGCCGATCCTTCGGCGAAGACGCCCGCGGATCTTGTTTTGTTTCGGGGAAGTCAGGCCCGCCCGTTCTGCGGCCGCGAGGCTGACAGAGAAGTTACGCCTTCGCAACGAGATAGGATGCGTCTCCGGCCAATTCGTACGAATGGCGGAGGCGGGAGGCGCAAACGAAAACGGGCCCCGCGAAAGCGAGGCCCGTTCAGACTTATTCTTCGAAGAGGCCGATCAGCGAGCCGCGCTCGACCCTTCGTCGATCTTGTTCGCCGCATAGGCGATCGCCTTCTGGTAGACGCTCGCCTTGTTCCACTCCGAGAGCGGCCCGTACTGGTCGAAGCCGGCGCCGCGGCGCCAGCCATGGGCGCGCAGATAGTTGGCGATCGAGGCGACCGTGTCGGCCGAGGAGCGGACCATGTCGCGGCGGCCGTCTCCGTCGCCGTCGACCGCGAATTGAGATACGAGGTCGGCAGGAACTGCGCCTGCCCGATCTCGCCATGCTCGGCGCCGCGCATCTCCGCCATGGTGAGGTCGCCGCGGTCGACGAGCTGCATCGCGCCGAGCAGCTCGGCCTGGAACATCTCGGTGCGGCGGCAGTCATAAGCGAGCGTGGCGAGGCCGTTGAACACGTTCTTGCGGCCCTGGATCGCGCCGAACGCGGTCTCCATGCCCCAGATCGCGAGGATCACCGGAGCCTCGACGCCGTATTTCTGCTCCACGCGGTCGAACAAAGCGCGGTTGCTCGCCCAGCGCTTCTTCGCCTGGCTGATGAGGGAGGCCGGCGCGCGCTTGGCGATGAACTGCTCGAGTCAGCTTGAAGGGCCGCTGGGTGCGGTCATAGGCGATGAGCCCGCGGTCGTAGGACACGCCCGTGAGCGCGGCGGTGGCGACGCGCTGCGAGATCCCGCGCGAGATCGCCTCCTGCTGGAAGCTCTGCACCCACTCGTTGAAGCCTTCGCCGTTGCTGCCGCACTGGGCGGCGTTCGCGGCGGAGGACAGAGCCCCGGCCCCGATGACGGCGGCGGCGAGAACAGTCTTGATGCGTCGCATGGGGGCGGCCCTAGAATCTGGCGTTGTCCGGTCTTCCGGAATTGGCGTGCCTCACTTGGGCCGGTCAAATGTGGCCAAGATTCGGGCTGCGGCGCATCATGAGGCTGAGGGTGCGGGCTTTCAATCGCGGCTTGCGGCCGATGGCCGGCCCGTGTCGCCCTTGCGCAACAAATATCGCCTCAGAAATGGGCGTAGCCGGGCCTGTCGAGGGCGAGCGGCGGTCCCTTCGATTCGACCTCCACCCCCTCGCCTTCCACGAGCGCGCCGACGTCGGTGACCGCCACCCCACAGTCCGCCGCCTCCGCCTCGAAGGCGTCGACGTCGTCAGGATCGATCGCGATCAACAGTTCGTAGTCGTCGCCGCCGGTGAGCGCGGTCGAGAGCGTGGTCGGGTCGACGAGCGCGGCGCGGCCGGCCGCCGGCGACAGCGGGATGCGCGCCGCCTCGACGAGCGCTCCGCATTGCGAGGCCCCGGCGAGCTTGGCGAGGTCGCCGACGAGCCCGTCGGAGAGATCCATGGAGGCCGCCGCGTAAGCCGCCACCACGCTCGACAGGGCAAGCCGCGGCTCCGGGATCAGATAGCGGTCGAGCAGCCACTCGCGTTCGGCCCGGCGCAGGTCCCATTTGAGCGCGAGCCGCGGATCCTGCCGCAGCGCGAGGCCGAGCGCCGCGTCGCCGATCGTGCCGGTGACGTAGAGCCGTTGGCCCGGCGCGCCGCCGTGCCGGCGCGGCACCCGCCCCTCCTGAGCGTGGCCGAGCGCGGTGATCGAGACCATCAGGGGGCCGGTGGTGCGCACCGTGTCGCCGCCGAGCAGCGAGACCGAAAAACTCCTCCTGGTCGCGCTGAGCCCCTCGACGAAGCCTTCGAGCCAGTCGACCTCCCAGTCGTCGGGAAGCGCCAGCGTCACCAGATAGCCGGCCGGCCGCGCGCCCTTGGCGGCGAGGTCCGAGAGGTTCACGCGCAGCGCCTTGCGGGCGATCGCGTCCGGCGGGTCGTCGGGGAAGAAGTGGACGCCCGCCACCACGGCGTCGACGGTCACGACCATCTCGGCGCCGTCGGCCGGCGGGATCGTGGCGGCGTCGTCGGAGAGCATGGCGGCGCCGGGCGCCGTCGCGAGCGGCCGGAAGAAACGGGCGATCAGCTCCTGCTCGCCGGGCCGCCTCACGCGAGCGCAGGCCTGCCGTAGACGCGGTCGGCGCGCTGCTCGAAGGCCTCGGCGTAGCGGCGGAACACGCGCTCGAACACCGAGCCGACGAGCATCGCGAGCGAGCGGCTCTTCAGCTCCCATTCGATGAAGAACTCGACGTCGCAGCCGCCGGCCTCGCGCGGCTTGAAGGTCCAGCGGTTCTCGAGATGGCTGAACGGCCCGTCGAGATATTCGACCAGGATCTTCTTGGCCTCGCGGTCGAGCGTCACGCGGCTGGTGAAGGTCTCGCGGAAGATCTTGTAGGCGATGGTCATGTCGGCGACGAGCACGGGCCGCGCGTCGCGCTCCTCGCGCGCCTTCACCCTCAGCGCCTCGCAGAGCGGCAGGAACAGCGGTATTTTTCGACGTCCGCCACGAGGTCGAACATTTCGTCCGGCGAATGCGGCACGCGGCGGGTGGTGCGGAAGGCGGGCATCTGGGCTCGCGGTCGTTGCGGGTCTTGGAAAGTATAGGAAACGACGCGGGAAGCGTCATCCCAGGCGGGGACTGGGTACGACGTTGTGGAACTCCCTCCCCTGGGACAGGGGAGGGTAAGGGAGGGGTGGACTTCCGGACGGAGCTCTACGATCCAAGTCCCCACCCGACCTCGGCTCCGCCTCGGCCCCCCTCCCCGCTGCCGCGGGGCAGGGAGGACCTGCGCTTGATCCTGAACACAATCCCGGATCGGCCTTTCGGCCGTCCGGGATGACGCGCGCCGGTTTACGGGATCAGCACCACCGAGCCGGTGGTGCCGCGGCCTTCGAGCGCCTTGTGCGCCTCGGCGACGTCGGCGAGCGCGAAGGTGCGGCTGACGTCCACCGTCACCACGCCCTTCGCGATGACGTCGAACAGGTCGGCGGTGGTCGCCTCGAGCTCGGGCCTCGTGGCGATGTGGTTGAACAGGCTGGCGCGTGTCGCGAACAGCGAGCCCATCTTGCCGAGCAGTGCGATCGGGAACTCAGGGACCGGACCGGACGACTGGCCAAAGCTCGCCCAGAGACCGCGCGGCTTGATGCAGTCGAGCGAGCCTGGAAACGCGTCCTTGCCGACCGAGTCGTAGACGACGTCGCACTTCTGGCCGCCCGTGATCTCCTTCACGCGCTCGACGAAGTCTTCCGTCTTGTAGTCGATGACGTGCGCGCAGCCCTTGGTCTTGGCGAGCGCGACCTTTTCCGGGCCGCCAGCGGTCCCGATCACCGTGGCGCCGAGATGGGCGGCCCACTGGCAGGCGATCTGGCCGACGCCGCCGGCCGCCGCATGGAACAGGATCACGTGCTCCGGCCCGACCTTGAAGGTGCGGCGGAGCAGATACTGCGCGGTCATGCCCTTGAGCATGGAGGCGGCGGCGATCTCGTCGCTGACGCCGGCGGGAATTTTCACCAGATGCTCCGCGGCGATGACGCGCTCGGTCGAATAAGCGCCGAGCGGCCCCTTTGCGTAGGCGACGCGGTCGCCCTCCTTCAGGTCGGAGACGCCCTCGCCCACCGCCGTCACGACGCCTGCCGCCTCAAGCCCGAGGCCGAAGGGCTTCTGCGGGGCCACGTAAGCGCCGGTGCGGTAGTAGACGTCGATGAAGTTCACGCCGACGGCGGTGTGCTTCACCGCGACTTCGCCCTTGGCCGGGGCCGGAACCTCGACCTCCTCGAAGCGCATCGCCTCCGGGCCGCCGGGGGCCTCGACGCGGATCGCCTTCGCCATGTGATGCTCCTTGAGTGTGATGTCTCGGCCGTCTTCTGGACGCAGCTCATTCCCGGCTTGTGTCCGGGCGTCCACGACCTGGAGGAGGCGAGGTCAAAGAAAAGGGCGGAACCGCGCCCGACATCACGGGCGCGGACGCAAACCTACTTCTTGTCGCCCGGGCCGAAGCTGCGGAAGGTCACGTCCGGCGCGCTCGTGTTGTGTTTGGAGAGCTCGATCCGGTCGAACGTCACCTCGGTCGCGTTCGCGGCCTTGAAGTCCATCACCGGCTCGTTGAACAGGCCGGCGTCGGTCTTCCAGTTGGTGCGCGCGGTGTCGGCGTTGGTCGGCGTCACGAACATCGAGCGGATCGCCGCGAAGGGCAGCTGGCCGTCGCCCTCGGGCAGCCCGTCGACCTTCAGCTCCAGCGAGATCTTGTCCCGGTCCGAGCGCACGATCTTGAGCTCGCCCACCCCGCCCTTGGCGAAGGTCATGCGGAAGGCGCGCGCCTTCGGGTCGATCTTGAGTTTTGCGATGTCGACGATCGGCCGGTGTGGTGCTCGATCGGGCCGACGAGGAACGACGTGCCGTAGGCGGCTTCCGGGAAGGCTTCGGTCGGGATCGGCTTGGCGCGCCAATAGCCGTCGAACGGGTAGACGACCAGAAACTCCTGGAAATCGCCGTTCACCTTCTCGAACCACTGCACGAGATGGAGGTCGGCCTCGTCGATGTCGCCGACGATCACCTCGGCGCCGCGCGCCCGCCAGCTCTCGGCGTAGGTGTGCCCGACGATGCGGATCTGGTCGTCTTCGTAGAGGGTGAGCTTCTTCGGCTCGAACTTGTGCTTCGGATCGTCCTTCATCGCCTCGCAATTGGCGAAGTCGGGGCCGGTGGAATCGGTCTTCATGTCAGGCAGGTAGACCGGCGGGGTGACGTCGATGGCGAAGCGCCCGACCTTCGGGTTGGTGAAGGTGTAGTAGACGTTGTCGAACTCGGCGCAGAGCGTTGGTTCGCTTTTGTTTTCGACCCAGGCCTGGGCGGCTGGATCAGCCGCGAGCGCCGGCGCGCCCAGTGAAGCCAGAAGGGATGCTGCGGCGAGAAATCTGATCGGGATCACGTGTCGTCCGTTCGGGTCGGTTCATCGTCACCGGCCGCCGCTGACGCGGAGGTTCGCGCCCGTCACATAGCGCGCCTCGTCGGAAAGTAGCCACACGATCGCGTCGGCGACCTCTTCGGCCGTTCCCGCGCGGCCCAGGGGCACGCTCGGCAGCCGCTCGGCGAGGCGGCGGCGGTTTTCCTCGCCGTCATGGATCTCGGTGTCGATAAGGCCGGGCGAGACCGCGTTCACCCGAACGCCCTCGCGGCCGAGCTCGCGGGCGAGGCCCGTGGTCATGCTGTCGACCGCGCCTTTCGACGCCGCGTACCAGACATATTCGCCGGGCGATCCGAGGATTGCGGCGACCGAGGAAAGCGCGACGATCGAGCCGCCATGCCCGCCGCGCGAGACCGACATGCGCCGCGCGGCCTCGCGGGCGACCAGCAGCGCGCCGGTGACGTTGAGCGAGACCACGCGCGCGATCATGTCCGGGTCGGCGTCGGCGAGCGCGCTGCGCGGATCGCCGGTCACGCCGGCGTTGATGACCACGCCGCCCACGGGCCCGAGCAGGGCCTCGGCGGCCTCGAACATCGCCTCGATATCCTTCGGCGAGGAGGCGTCCGCCTTGATGGCGGCGGCCCTGCGGCCCTCCGCCTCAACGGCCGCCGCCACCTCGTCTGCGGCCGCGCGGGAGCGCGAATAATTCACCGCCACGTCCCATCCGGCGGCCGCCGCGCGCCTGGCGGTCGCGGCTCCGATGCCGCGCCCTGCGCCTGTGACGACCAGGACCTTCGCTGCCCCGGTCATTTGAACGCTCCGATCAATGCGTGGTCCGCTCGGCGGGCTTGGCGGGCACGCCCTCGACGCCGAGCGCGCCCTTCTTCTTCGCCTGCCGGCTCTTCGCCATCACGTTGAAGATCTCCACCATCAGCGAGAACGCCATCGCGGCGTAGATATAGGCCTTCGGGACATGGAAGCCGAACCCGTCGGCGACAAGCACCATGCCGATCAGCAGCAAGAACGAGAGCGCCAGCACCTTGGTGGTCGGATGCTTGGCCACGAAAGCCGAGATCGGGCCGGAGGAGACGTACATCACCGCGACCGCGATCACGACCGCGGCGATCATGACCTCGATGTCCTCGGCCATGCCGATCGCCGTGATGATCGAGTCGATCGAGAACACGAGGTCGATGACGATGATCTGCGCGATGATGACCATGAAGGCCTTCTGGACCGCGCCGCCTTCCTGGCCGTGCTCCTCGCCCTCGATCGAGTTGTGAAGCTCGAGCGTCGCCTTCACGAGCAGAAAGCCGCCGCCCGCGATCAGGATGATGTCGCGCCACGAGAGGCCCTTGCCGAAGATCTCGATGACCGGATCCTTCAGCGCGATCAGCCAGGAGAGCATGAACAGCAGGGCGATGCGGAACACGAGCGCGAGCGCGAGGCCGAGCTTTCGGGCCTTCTCCGCCTGCTCGGGCGGAAGCTTGGCGACCAGAACCGAGATGAACACGACGTTGTCGATGCCAAGGACGATCTCCATGGCGGTGAGCGTCAGCAGCGCGGCCCAGGCTTCGGGGCTCTGAAGGAGTTCGAGCATCGTCGTTGTCGCCTCATGGGGGCGGCGCGAGGGCCGGCCTTTCGCGGTTGCGAGATAGCCTGAGGTCTCCCGATTGCAACGATATGAAGGGGTTGAGCGAACACAAGCCTGTCAGCAGACAGCCAGTTGACAGTTTTTCGCCCCCAGGCGCGTCACAGGCGTTTCGCCCAAGGCTGGTAACTCCCTCGTCATCGAGGGCGAGGCCGCGACGCCCGCCCCGTGATGGGGGAGCCCGAACATGAATTGGTCACCGAAAAGCGTCACGCGTCTGTCGATCCTCGCCGCAGCCGGCGTGCTGGCCGGTCCGGCCTTCGCCGAACCGGCGGAGAAACCCGCCAAAGCCCCGAAGGTCGTGCTGATCTCGCTCGACGGCGCGCGTCGGACTTCATCCAGAAATATCTGAAGTCGGGCGTCCTGCCGGCCGACGGCGGCATCGCCCGCCTCGTCGCCGCGGGCGCGGTGGCCGAGCGCAACGTCACCGCCAACCCCTCGCTCACCGCCGTGTCGCACATCGCGATCGCGACCGGCTCGACCGCCGTCCCACAACGACGTCCCGGCCAACAGCTTCCATCGGTCGCGGCTCCCATCGGGACGTCGATCAGTGGCTTCGGCGCGCCGATCGGCGGATACGAGATCAGCCCGACGGGGCCCGCCGGAGAGCCCACCGCCGAGCCGCTCTGGGTGAAACTGCGCAAGGCCGGAAAGTCCGTCGTGGCCGCGACATGGCCGGGCGCCGACGGCGCGACGGTGTCGATCAACGGACAGGTGGCGCAGGCCGCCGAGCCGACCCGCGTCGTCGACTACACGGTGCCGTTCGGAGCCTTCGCCGGGATCTCGACCGCCGGTTTCTCGCTCGGCGCCGCGGCGTTCTCGGCCGACAAGGAGGTCGCCGAGGCCGTGAAGGCGGCGGGCAAGACCTCCTACAGCAAGGTGCTGGCGACCGACGTCGTCGATACGTTCTCCTGCGCCTCCGAGCTGCCTGCGACCTGCACCACGTCGACCCCCGCGCTCGACGTCGGCTACCGGATCCGCGTCGCCGCGCTCGACTCGACGGACGACGGCGTGACGAACTACGACACGCTGGTGTTCTTCGACGCCAATGCGGGCGTGATCTCCGACGACGCCAAGGCCCCGAGCACCGGCTCGGCCTTCGCCAGGGCCGGCGGCGCTTCCGCGAAATTCTACCTCGAAGGCTCGGGCGCGAAGGCCGGCCTTTCCTTCTTCGCGGCCTCCGTCGCGCCCGATCTCGCGAACGTCCGCTTCATCCGCTACTCGGCCTATTACATCCCGCGCAACGCTCCGGCGCTCGCGGCGGTCGACGACATCAACCACAAGGTCGGCTTCTGGGCCCCGCAGCCGGACTTCCGCATCCCCGAACGCCTCAGCGCCGGCCTCGACGCCTTCTCCGACGCCGAACTCGAGGCCGCCTATCAGGATCAGGTCACCACCTTCGTGGCCTATCAGGGCGAGGTCGCGACCCGCGCCATCAAAAAGAACCCGGGCGCGGATCTGGCGATGATCTATTTCGAGGAGCCCGACGGCTCGAAGCACCAGTTCCTGCTCACCGACAGGCGTCAGGCGAGCGATCCCCGCGATCCGAACACGATCGGCAAGGGCCAGGACCAGGAAAAGGTGAAGCGCTACGCCGACTACGTCGCGGCCGCCTACCAGCGCGCCGACGAGGCGGTCGCCAAGATCCTCGATCTGACGGGTCCCGAAAACCAACGTGCTGCTAGTCTCCGACCACGGCTTCGCGCCGTTCCACACCGCCGCCAACCTGACCAACATCCTCAGGAACGCGAAGGTCGACGTCTCGAAGCTCGCGATCCGCACCTCGGGCCCGGCGGCGAACGTCTACGTGAACCTCAAGGGCCGCGAGAACGGCGGGACGGTCTCGAAGAAGGAGTACCGCGCTCTGGTCGATCAGGTGGCCGACGTCCTGCGCAAGGCGCGCGACCCCAACGGCCGCTTCAACGGCGACCTGAAGAAGGGCCGGTTGTTCTCGAACGTCCGCGTTCGTCCGGACGATTGCGGCGAGCCCGGCTTCTGCGTCGACAAGCACATCGGCCAGGACTTCGGCGACGTCTTCGCCCAGCTCGACGTCGGCTACAACTTCGACGGACAGCAGACCCCGCCGGTCAAGCGCAAGGGCGACAAGGCGGCGGACGCGGCGACGGTCGAGCTTTCGACGCCGAACTTCTACGGCGCGCACGGCCATGACGCCGACCTCCCGGAGATGGCCGCGACCTTCATCGCCGCCGGCCCCGGCATCCGTTCGGGCTCGGTCGAGGCGGTGCGCAACATCGACGTCGCGCCGACCGTGATGCGCCTGCTCGGCGTGACGCCGGCCGCAACGGTGGACGGCAAGGCGCTGAACAAGGTCCTTAAATAAGCGGGCCGGCGGCGGCCGTTCCTTTGGCGCGGCCGCCGTCGCGACGCTATATGCTCGGTGCGATGACAGACGCGGAACCGAGCATGACGACGAAGGCCTGTGACGTCGCGGTGGTGGGCGGCGGACCGGCTGGCCTGCTCGCCGCGCTGCTCGCCGCGCGGAGCGGCGCGGTCACGGTTCTGGTCGCGCCCCCTCCCCCCGCCGACACGCGCACCACGGCGCTGATCGGAGGATCGGTCGAGATCCTCAAGGCGGCGCGCGTCTGGGACGCGCTCGCAAGCGAGGCCGCGCCGCTGAAATCGCTCCGGATCGCGGACGCCGGGCGACGGCTCTTCCGCGCGCCGGAAGCGCTGTTCCACGCCGAGGAGCTCGGCCTTGAGGCTTTCGGCTGGAACGTCGCCAACGCCCGCCTCACCGCGCTCCTGACGGAAGCGCTCCGGGCCGAGCCGAACGCCGAAATCGTCCCGCAGGCCGCGGCCGCGAGCCGTCCGGGCGAGGACGCGGTCGAGATCGAGGCCGCGGACGGGACGCCCATCACGGCGAGGCTCGCGATCGCCGCCGATGGCCGCCGCTCGCTCATGCGCGAGGCCGCAGGCGTGACGCTCAAGAGCCGCAGGGCCCCGCAGGAGGCGCTGGCGTTTTCGGTCTCCCACACGCGCGAGCACGACTTCGTCTCGACGGAGCTTCACTACGAGGAAGGCCCGTTCACGCTCGTGCCTCTTCCGGGCAAGCGATCGAGCCTCGTCTGGGCCTGCCAGCCCGAGCGCGCCGAGCGGCTCGCCGGCCTCTCGCCCGAGGAGCTCGGCCGTGCGGCGACCGAAGCCGCCGGACGGCTGCTCGGCCCGATGACCGTCGAGGGCCGCGTCGGGCGCTTCCCCATCGAGATCGGATCCGCGCTACGACTCGCGGCGAACCGCACGCTGCTCGTCGGCGAGGCCGCCCATGTTCTGCCGCCGATCGGCGCGCAGGGGCTGAACCTCGGCTTTCGCGACGCCGCCGCGGCCGGAAAGGTGGTCGCGCGCTCGATCGCGGAAGGGCGCGATCCGGGCGGCGACGCGAGCCTTCGCGCCTATGCGCGGGCGCGCTCGGCCGACGTCTGGAGCCGCACGGCCGCGACCGACCTTCTGAACCGCTCGCTGCTCACGGAGTTCGCCCCGCTCCACGCGGCCCGCGGGCTCGGGCTCGCGGCGATCTCGCGCGTCGGCCCGCTCCGCCGCTTCGTGATGCGCGAGGGGCTTCTGGGCGGCCCGCAGTTCTGACCGCCGGCTCCGTCACCGCGCGGCGGCGCGCGCCCTGGCGGCCCGGCGCTTGACCCGGGCGATCGCCGACAGCTGATCCTTCAGTTCGTCGATCGCGTCCTGGTCCTCCTCGCTGAGGCCCGAGAGATCGACCCGTTTCATGATCACCGCGAGCGCGTCGCCGATCTGGCCGAGCTGCCGGCCGTAGGAGCCGACCCGGTCGAGGATCTCGCGCTCCGTGTCCGGGTTCGAGGACTGGCCGACATAGACCGTGACCTGACCGAGCCCGAGGCCGGTGAACTGCGGGGCCCAGGTCCAGGGCAGGATGCTCTGCGACAGGCTGGAAGGCGCAAGGTTGGCCGGCATGTAGGCCGGCAGGCGCGCGTCTTTCATGGCTCGTCTCCGCGTGAGGAAGCCAAACCTTAGGCTGCGCGCAGAGAGACCGGCAATCGCCTCCGCCGCGTTGCGACCAAAGACGTCTTGCGCCGCAGCATCCTGGCCGCAGATGGTGCGGCCGAATTCGACGTCCCCCGGAAGAAGGCCAAGCGCGATGATCGTCCCGAGCGCCTATTACCGTCCCCTCGCGCTCGGCGCGCCGGCTCCGTTCCGCGAACCTCCGGTCCGCGTCGAGCGGATGATCCACTTCGTGCCGCCGCATGTGGAGAAGATCCGCGCCCGCGTCGGGGATCTGGCCAAGCAGGTCGACGTCGTGCTCGGCAATCTCGAGGACGCGGTCCCGGCCGACGCCAAGGAGGCGGCGCGCTCCGGCTTCATCGAGATGGCCAAGGCCAACGACTTCGGCGCCGCCGGCCTCTGGATCCGCATGAACGCGCTCGACAGCCCGTGGGCGCTCGACGACGTCATCGAGATCGTCTCGGCGGTCGGCCACAAGCTCGACGTCATCATGCTGCCGAAGGTCGAGGGTTCGTGGGACGTCCACTATCTCGACCGCCTGCTCGCGCAGCTCGAGGCCCGCAACAAGATCGAACGGCCGATCATGATCCACGCGATCCTCGAGACCGCGCAGGGCGTCATGAACGTCGAGGAGATCGCCGCCGCCTCGCCCCGCATGCACGGAATGAGCCTCGGTCCGGCGGATCTTGCGGCGTCGCGGCGCATGAAGACCACGCGCGTCGGCGGCGGCCATCCGGGCTACGGCGTGCTCGTCGACAAGGGCGCCGAGGGCGAGGCACGCGCGTTCTACCAGCAGGATCTCTGGCACTACACGATCGCCAAGATGGTCGACGCCTGCGCGGCGAACGGCATCAAGCCGTTCTACGGGCCCTTCGGCGACTTCTCCGATGGCCCGGCCTGCGAGGCGCAGTTCCGCAACGCCTTCCTGATGGGCTGCGTGGGCGCCTGGACGCTGCACCCCTCCCAAGTCGAGATCGCCAAGACCGTGTTCTCGCCGGACGTCGAGGAAGTCCGTTTCGCCAAGCGCATCGTCGAAGCGATGCCGGACGGCACCGGCGCGGTGATGCTCGACGGCAAGATGCAGGACGACGCCACCTGGAAGCAGGCCAAGGTCATCGTCGACCTCGCAAAGCAGATCGCCGAGCGCGAGCCTGAGCTCGCAGAACGCTACGGTTTCTGACGTCGAGAACCGCAGGGCGGGACCGACGGCGACGTGACAGACGGCTCGCAGCGGCGTTGACGCGCCGCCGCGGGTCAGATCATGTCCGCCGTTCCCGCAACCGGGGTTTTCAGACGTCCATGGCTCCCGAGCAGCGCCTCGCCAAATTCAGGATCGGCGAGGTCGTCCATCACCGCGTCTACCCGTTTCGGGGCGTGATCTACGACGTGGATCCGACGTTCTCGAACACGGAGGAATGGTGGGAGGCGATCCCCGAGGAGGTGCGCCCGGTCAAGGACCAGCCCTTCTACCACCTGTTCGCCGAGAACTCGGAAACCGAGTACGTGGCCTATGTGTCGGAGCAGAACCTCGTGGCCGACACCACCGGAGAACCGGTGCGGCACCCGCAGGTGGGCGAGATGTTCGAGCGGCTCGACGACGGCACCTACCGCTTCCGCGGCGATCTTGGGCACTGACGGCGGCTACCGCGATCGACTGATTGGCTCTTGCGCCTGACGCCGTCACATCGGGCCTGACCCGAGCTCAATAAACGTCGCCGGCCGCCGAGAAATCCTGAATTTCAAGGCGTTTCAATCCAGGCTCTAGGCAGAGATGACGGTCGGCGGCGCGTCGGGCGGCGACGTTCAGCCTCCTTCCACGTCTGCCTTCGCGCATACGAAAAACGCCCGGCCTTGCGGCCGGGCGTCTTCAAAAGCGATCGGGCGAGACGCCTTACTGCGTCTTCACGGTGCCCTGGCCGCCCGGCATCGCCGGCGCGTTGCCAGGCGCCTGGGCGCTGCCCGGAGCCTGGAGCTTGTCGCGGGCTTCCTGCGCCTTCTTGGCGAGGCCGTCGTTCAGCTCCTTGCGCTCCTCGGCGAAGGCCTTCTGGTCCATGGCCGGACCGTCATACGCCTTCTGGAAGCCGTCGAGGCTCACCGGGAAGTTGATCGTCTTGGCCTGCTGGTTCATGGCCTGGACGACGAGGTTCTTACCCTTCTGCATGTTCTTGAAGAAGGCGTCGTTGATCTCGACTTCGGCGTAGCAGGCGTTCGGGAAGCAGATCGAGTACTTGCCGTTGGCGGGCGAGTTCTGGTCGACCGCGACGCGCACGCCCGGCTGGATCAGCAGCCCGGGGGGAACCGCGGCCAGGAAGAACTTCTTCGGCTCGCCCGAGATCTGGCGGACCGCGATCGAGGCGACGTTCTGGCCGGTGTCGGTGCGCACGTCCCGGGAGGTGAGGCACACCTCCTTCTTGGCCTTCTCGTCGGTGTTGCAGATCTTAACCCAGCTCGGCTGCGGCGGCTCCGGCGGGGTCATCGACATCGGGCCGGGACCGGCCGCCGGGGCGCCGCCCGCCGGAGCAGCGGGCTTAGCGTCCTGCGCGAAGCCATGGCTGGCCGGCACGCAGAAGGCGGCGGAGATCATGGCGATGCGCGCAAACTTCCCCAATGTCATTCGACGTTCCTTCCTATCGTCGGGACGACTTACGGGCCGCGGCCGTCGCGCGCCGGCTCTTGGGGCCTACCGCGCGTCCGAGGAGCCGGGCGCTCCGAAAGAGAGACCGGCTGTCTGTCGTCGAATTGCGGCAACACAGTGACGTTAGAGCCCATGAGCGCCTTGGGAAGCCGTCGCCGCCCGGCTGGCGCCTCATATGGCTGTGATAGCTCGGCCTCCGGCGTTGCGAATCGCGTCCGTCGCCGGGTCACGTGGATCGATGACCATGCTCCGACCCCATGGCCCGAATCTCTCCCGCCGCGCTGTCCTGAGGGCCGCGCCGACGCTTGCGGCCGCGCTCGCGGTGCCCCGTCTTGGCCGCGCCGCCGAGACGCCGCCGGCCGACCGCCACGGCGTCGCGATGCACGGCGAGCCCGCGCTGCCGCCGGGCTTCGAGCATCTGCCCTATGTGCGCCCCGACGCGCCGAAGGGCGGGCGGCTGACCTATGGCTGGCTCGGCGGCTTCGAGACGCTCAACCCCTACGCCTACAAGGGATCGCAGGCGCAAGGGCTGCGCGGCTACGTCTATGAGAGCCTGCTCGCCCGCAACTACGACGAGCCGTTCTCGCTCTACGGGCTGATCGCCCAGACCATCGAGACGCCCGACGACCGCAGCTACGTGGTCTTCACGATCGACCCGCGCGCGCGTTTCTCAGACGGCGAGGACATCACCGCCGAAGACGTGCTCTTCACCTTCGAGCTGCTGCGCGAGCGCGGTCATCCGACGTTCCGCTCGAACTACCGACGCGTGAAGTCCGCGAGCGCCGAAAACCCGCGCCGCGTCCGCTTCGAGCTGTCGGGCGACGACCGCGAGCTGCCGCTGATTCTCGGCCTCATGCCGGTGCTGCCGGCGCACGCCACCGACGCCAAGGCGTTCGAGGAGACGACCTTCCGGCCGCTCACCGGCAGCGGCCCCTATGTGGTCAGCAACGTCGACCCCGGCCGCTCGGTCAGCTTCCGCCGCGACACGAACTACTGGGGCGCGGACCTGCCCGTGAACCGCGGCCTGAACAATTTCGACGAGATCCGCTACGACTACTATCGCGACGCGAACTCGATGTTCGAAGCCTTCAAGAAAGGTTTGATCGACGTCCGCGAGGAGCGCGACCCGCTGCGCTGGGCCACCGGATACGACTTCCCGGCCGTGCGCCGCGGCGACGTGCTGAAGGAAGACTTCGACTCCGGCGTGCCGGCCGGCATGAACGCCTTCGTGTTCAATTGCCGCAAGGCCGCCTTCGCAGACAAGCGTGTGCGCGAGGCGCTCGGGCTGCTGTTCGACTACGCCTGGATCGACCGCAACATGTTCGGCGGCGCGACCGCGCGCACCCGAAGCTATTTCGAGGGCTCCGAACTCGCCTCGACGGGCCTGCCGGCCGACGATCGCGAGCGCGAGCTCCTGAAGCCGTTCCCCGGGGTCGTCCGCGCCGACATCCTAGAGGGCGAGTGGGCCCCCTCCGACGGCGACGGCTCGGGCCGCGACCGCGACCAGCTCCGGGACGCGCTCGCAAGGCTCGAGGAGGCCGGCTGGAAGGTGCAGCGCGGCGAGCTGCGCGAGACCTCTTCGGGCGAGCAGATGCGCTTCGAGATCCTCGTCTCCAACAAGGAACAGGAGCGGCTCTCGCTCGCCTTCGCGCGCGGGCTCGACCGCGTGGGCGTGCGCGCCACGGTCCGCCTCGTCGACAGCATCCAGGCGTTCCGCCGGATGCAGACCTACGACTTCGATATGGTGATCTACAACTGGTACGCCTCGCTCTCGCCCGGCATGGAGCAGCGCAAGTTCTGGGGATCGTCGGCCGCCGACACGCCCGGCGAGCGCAACTACATGGGCGCCAAGGAGCCGGCGATCGACGCCATGATCGACGCGCTGATCGCGGCGCGCGACCGGGAGGAGTTCGTCTCCTGCGTGCGCGCGCTCGACCGCGTTTTGCTGTCGGGTTTTTACGTCGTGCCGCTGTTCCATCTCGAGAAGACGTGGATCGCGCGGTGGAAAACGCTCGATCGGCCCGAGCGCGCCTCACTTTTCGGGCCCATGCTTGAGACTTGGTGGCGCGCGCCCGCCGGCTGACGGTCGCGCCCGCGTTTCGAGACAAGACCCATGCGCCTCGCCCCCTTCGCCGCAAGCCTGCCGAACCCGGCCGCGGGCGACCGCACGCTCGACGAGATCCTGGCCGCGAACGCCGCCCGCGCGCCGGGCGGCTTCGCGCTGCTGGCGCGCGGCCTGCCGTTCTCGGGCGACTGGACCGGGGTCGACAGCGCCGTATCCGGCCTCGCCGCGACCTTCGCCGAGTGGGCGCTCGGCGAAGACGCCGTGGTCGGCGTGCAGCTCGGCTCGACGCCCGAGGCGGCGCTCGCATGCCTCGCGCTCTGGCGCGCCGGCCTCACGCCCGCGATGCTGCCGCTCGCCTGGCGGCGCCGCGAGATCACGGCCGCGCTCGCCTCGATCGGCGCGACCGCGCTGATCGCGCCGGTCGAAGGCGGCGGCGCGCCGCTCGCCCAGTTCGCGTGCGAGATCGCTGCGGGCCTCGAGACGATCCGCTTCGTCGGCTGCTTCGGCGGCCCCGCGCCCGACGGCGCCACGCCGCTCGACCACGCCTTCGACCGGGACGGGGCGCGCCATGTCCGGCCCGACCGGCCGGAGGACGCCGCCGACCACATCGCGGTCGTCACCTTCGAGGCCGGCGGCGCGCCGGTCGCGCGCAGCCACAACGATCTCGCGGCGGCAGCGCTCGGCCCCATCCTCGCGATGCGCCTGACGGCCGGCTCGAGCCTGGTCTCCACGCTCGACCTCGCGGGTCTCGCGGGCGTCGCGACCGGGCTCGTGCCCTGGCTGCTCTCAGGCGCCGGCGCGGCGTTCCATCCCGTCTCGACCGCGGCGGCGCTCAAGGACGTCGTGCGGGCCGCCGACGCGACCCACATCGCCTTGCCTGGCCGCGTCGCCGGCGAGGCCTTCGCCGACAGCGGCCTCGACGAGGCGGGGCTCGTCGCCGTCGCGGTCTGGCGCGCGCCGGACGGGCGCGGCGCCGCCGCCGACATTCCCGGCGCGTCAGTGATCGTCGACGCGGTCGCGTTCGGCGAACTCGGCATGTTCGCCACGGTGCGGCCCACGCGCACGCGCCATGCGCCCGTGCCGCTCGGCCCCGCGCGGCCGGCCGAGCGCGTCGCGCCGCTGATCGAGTTCAAGATCGGCGACGACGGGCGCCTCGCGCTGCGCGGCCCCGCCTGCCCGCAGGCGCCCTGCCCTTCGCAACCCGCCGCGCCCGACCTCGCCTTCGACCCGCAGGGCTTCGTCGAGACCGGGCTTGCGGCCGTCGCCGATCCCGCCGCCGGGCACGTCGCGTTCGGCGGGCGTCGACGCGGCGTCGCGCAGATCGGGGGCGTGGCGCTCGCCATGCCCGACGTCGAGTCCGCCTATCGGCGCGCCGGCGAAGGGCCTGCCGACGCTTGTCGACGACCCGCTGTTCGGCGCGCGCCTCACCCCTCGCCGGGACTGCGACGGACAACGCCGCGGCGGCCGCCGAAACGCTCGACGCGGCCGGCTTCGGGCCCGCCGTCGCGCCGGTCGAACGGGCGGCCGAACCGGCGCGAAAGACCGCCTGACGACGTCAGGGGTTTCGCGAAGGCGCGCCAGAGGCCATATCGGCGGCTGTTCTTACAGTCTGAGCCGAGCCTTTCGCGATGTCCGCACCCCTTACGATCGACGTTTTCGCAGATCCCGTCTGCCCCTGGTGCTGGATCGGCAAGCGGCGGCTCGAGGCGGCGCTCGCCGCCCGGCCGGACGTCGAGGCGGTGGTGCGCTGGCTGCCGTTCCAGCTCGACCCGACGATCCCGGCCGAGGGCCTCGACCGGGCCGAGTATCTCGAGAACAAGTTTGGCGACGACGAGAAGGTGCGCGCCATGCACGAGCAGCTCGCCGCGGTCGGCCGCGACGAGGGGCTGGCGCTCCTCTTCGCCGACATCGAGCGCGCGCCCAACACCCTCGACGCCCACCGGGCGATCCGCTTCGCGGCAGAGGAAGGGCTCGTCGCCCAGGGCGCGCTGATCGAGCAGCTGTTCGAGGCCTATTTCACCGAAGGCGACGACATCTCGGACCACGCCGTCATCGAGCGCGCGGCCGAGGAGGCCGGCCTCGACGCCGACACGCTGCGCGAACGGCTCGAGAGCGACGAGGACGTCGAGCTCGTCCGCGAGGAGATCCAGCGGGCGCGCGCGATCGGCGTCGAGGGCGTGCCCTGCTTCATCTTCGAGAACAAGCTGGTGGTCATGGGCGCGCATCCGCCCGAGGTGCTCGTCGAGGCGATGGACCGCGCCCTCGGCGACGAGGACGAAACCGAGGAATAAGAAAGGGCGCGCCTCCGCCAGGAGGCGCGCCCTCTCGTCAGGCTCGGCGGCGCCGCTTACTTGGCGAGCTTGCCGAACTTCCAGACCGGCGAAGAGGCCTGGACGAACAGCGAGACCTCGCCGCCATCCGGCAGCTTCGCGAAGTCCTTGGCCGGCACCGAGATCGTCATCGTCTTGCCGTCGACCGAGATGTCGCCGCCCTCGACGGTCTCGCCGCCGACCGTGAGGGTCGGAAGCGCGCCCGTGAAGGGGAAGGGCCGCTTCGTGCTCAGCACGATCTCGACCGCGCCGTCGCCCGAGCCGCCCGACGAACGGGCCGAGGACGGGCCGGACGCGCGGACGATGCGGATGCGGTTTGAGTCCGCGCCCGCGGTGGTGCGGGGCGCAGCCGAGGCGGTGAGGATCGCTTCAGGCGTTTCGGCTTCGGCCATGGCCGGCTCCTGGTCCACGTCGCCGGTCGCGGCCGGCAGCGTGGACTTCGAGATCGTGCCGATGTTCACGACGCCCGAGCGCTTCTTCTCGAAGGTGAAGCGGACGCCCGCCACCGCGCCGAGATCCACGCCCTCGAAGTCCTCGAGCGGGAGCTCGACCGTATAGAGCGTCTCGTGGAGATACTGCGTCCCGTAGGCCGGGCCGACCGGACGGCTGAGACGCGTGCGGCCCACCATCGCGAGCTCGTTGGAGAGCGTGCCGTCGGCCGCCACCAGCGCGACGGTGAAGTCCATCTCGCCCTTCTTGGACTGCTTCTTGTTGCAGATGTTGGCGAAGCAGCCGAGCGAGGCGCGGAACGCCAGCGTCTTGTAGCTCGTCAGGTTCTGGCCTTTTCCGGCGAAGTTGAGCTGGAAGAAGCGCTCGGACGGCGAGCTTTCGTCCCAGGTCACGCGGGCGACGCGGGTGCCGAGCTGGTGCTCGTAGCTCGCCTGCTGGTTCGTCACGGTGACGCCCGTCACAGTGGTCGGAACGCCGGAGTCGCTGAGGCCGCTCTCCTGCGAGAAGCGCTCCAGCATTTCGGTCTTTTCGTTGTTGGGGCCCGGCAGATAGCCGCGATTGTACTTGGTGATGTCGGAAAGCGTCGCAGGCAGCGTGGTCGCCGGGTCGAAGATCGCGGCGAGAGCGGGGTCGGCGTTCTTGCCGACCGTGGCGCGGAAGAACGGCACCATCGTGTGGAACGCGGTGGCCTTCTGGTCCTTCGAGAAGCCGGCGGCCGGGAACAGGTTCTTGACGCCGAGGCAGCCGGGAGAATCGGAGGTCTGCCATTCGGTGTTGTAGGCGTTGTGGTTGGCGCCCTTCACCTCGAACGTCCCGTGGAACGCCTGCGTCGTGTCGAACGGCGCGGCGCGGTCGAAGGTGCGGTCGAAGACCTTCATGCCCTGGAGATTGTAGACGTCGCCGTCGCAGCTCGGCAGCAGGATCATGCTGTTGACGCCGTTGGCGTCGAGCACCCGGCTGGTCTGGCCGTCGACGGGGCCGATCTCGAAGATCGACTTGATGTTCATCGGGCCGATGAGGCCGGGGAACGGGCTCGTGGCGTCGCGGAACTGCTGGAGCGCGGCGCGCGCGCCCTCGCCGCCGCGGCTGTGGCCCATGATGCCGACTTCGGAGAAGTCCATCGTGCCGAGCGGCTTGAAGCCGAGGGTCTTGGGCGGCGCGATGTCGCCGCGGCCGGAGTTCCAGTCCGACAGAAGCGCGAGATGGCGCAGGATCAGCCGGCCGCGCATCAGGTTGAGGCCGCGGTCCTCGGTGAGGCCCGTGCCCGCGGTGACGCCGCGATTGGCGTTGATCGAGACGACCACATAGCCCCAGGAGGCGAGCTCTTCGGCGAGATAGGCGTAGCCGAGATGGTTCGGCGTGATGACGTAGTTCTCGGGGCAGACGCCCGTGCGGGTGTAGTCCGACCGGTTGTCGACGCGCACGCGGCGAACGGGATCATAGGTGCCGCAGGTGCCGTGGTTGCCGTGGAGAAACACGAGGATCGGGAACGGCTTTCCCTTGAGGGTCTTGGGCCTGTAGACCTCCGCCCAGAGGTCGACCTTGCGGTCGGTCGCCACCAGCGGCTCGTCTCGGCCGGGCAGCATGTAGGATCCGGTTCGGACCTCATAGGGTCCCTCGACGGCCTGCGCGTCATTGACGACAGTCCCCAACGCCGCCACGGCCGCAAGCGCCGCGCAGCGCAGTAAACGCCCCACATTCATTGGTTTTCTGCTCCGATAGGTCGCGATCGTCTGATCACGAGCCCGCGAAGCTAGGTTTCGACTTTCGTCGCGGCCAAGCTCAAATAATCAGCCGACAATCAGCCGGCGCGCTCGAAAGCGGGCGCCGGCTCGCCTGATGTCAAACCTGCCACATGGCCCATCGCCACAATGCGCTCGAATATGTGGCGGTCGGCCACAATCGTGCATGGCGCGCCCATCCCTTGATCACGACGCCTTTTTGGGCGCCGCGGGAAGTTGCTCACGTTCAAGCTCGAAATGGCGAATTCGCACGTTCGGTCTGATCACTCGGCCGGCGGCGCGTCGGGTCACCTCGCGAGACGCCCGAATCTCCAGGTCGGCGAGCTCGCCTGAATGTCGAGCGAAACGTCCGCGCCGTCCGGGAGCGCGGCGAATTCGCCGTCCGTCAGGCCGAACACGATGGTCCCGCCGTCGGCGGAGATCTCGCCGCCGCTCAGCGTGCGGTCGCCGACCTTGAGCCGCGGGAGCGCGCCCGTCACCGGGAAGAAGCGCTTCGAGCTCAACACGATGTCGACGCCGCCTGAGCGCGCCTGCGAGCCGTCCGCGGGCGCGCCAGCGGGGCGGCGCACGATCTTCATCGCATTGCCGTCCCCGCCGGGCGTGGCGGCCGGGATCCGGATCTCGTCGGAAGCCGCGACGATCAGCTCGGGCGCGTCGGCGGCGTCCGACGAGCGCGCCGCGCCGGCGGGCGCCGCCTTGAATTTCGAGACGGTCAGGGCCGAGAGGTACAGCTTCCCCCTCTGGCCGGGCTCGAAGATGAAGCGCACGCCGGTGACCTTGGCGGTCTTTGAGAGACCGAACGCCTTGAGCGGAATCTCCGCCGTGTAGAGCGTGGAGTGCAGCTCCTCGAAGCCCTTCGGGCCGACCGGACGACGGAGCTTGACCCGATCCGCGACGCTGAGCGCCTTGGACAGCGTCCCGCCCTCGGTCACGAGCGCCACCGCGAAGTCCAGCTGGCTCCCCGCCGAGTCGCGCGCGCAGATGCCGTCGAAGCAGGTCAGCGAGACGCGGAACGCGAAGGTCTTGAACGCCGACAGGTCGAGCCCGTCGGCCGACAGGTTGGTCTGGAAATAGCGATCGCCCGAAACGCCCTGGGTGAGGTCGACGAAGGCCGCGCGCACCGACGGATCATGCTCGAAGCTCGCCGGCCCGTGGACCGCGGAAACGCCCACGGTCTCGGTCGGAAGGCGGGAGTCGCTCACGCCGGTCCGCCTGTTGAAGCTCTCGAGAACCCGGGTCTGGCTGTCGATCGGGCCGGGCAGATAGCCGCGGTCATAGGCCGTGATCGACTTTAGGCTTTTGGGCAGCGTCACGTTCGGATCGAACAGCGCCGCGCGGTCGGCGTCCGCGTCGGGGCCGACCGTCGCGCGAAAGAACGGGACCAGCGTGCCGAGCGCGGTCGCCTCCTGCCGCGCCGAACGGCCGACGGCTTCAAACAGCCGCTTGGAGCCATGGCAGCCGCGCGAATCCGTGGTCAGCCATTCGGTGTTGTAGGCGTTGTGGTTGGCGCCCCAGACCGCGATCGTGCCGTGGATGGCGTTCTTCCGGTCGTCGTCCGCCTTGCGGGTGACGGCGCGGTCGAACACCTTCATGCCCTGAAGGTTGTAGACGTCGCCGTCGCAGGCCGGCAGCAGGATCATGCTGTTGACGCCCTTGGCGTCGAGCACGCGGTCGGTCTGCCCGTCCACCGGGCCGATCTCGAAGATCGACCGGATCTTCAGGTCGCCGATGAGCGCGGGGAACGGGCTGCCCTCGTCGCCGAACTGGACGAGCGCCGCGCGCACGCCTTCGCCGCCGCGGCTGTGGCCCATCAGGCCGACCTGCCGGAAGTCGAGCGCGCCGCGCGGGTCGAAGCCGAGCGACTTCGGAGGCGAGAGGTCGCCGGTTCCGCGGCTCCAGGCCGACAGCAGCGCGAGATGGCGCAGGACCAGCCTGCCTCGCATGAGGTTGAGGCCGAAGTCGCCCGGCGCCGGGTCGCCTGCCGTCACGCCGCGATTGGCGTTGATCGAGACCACGACATAGCCCCAGGAGGCGAGCTCCTCGGCGAGATAGCCGTAGCCGAGATGGTTCGGGGTGACGACGTAGCCCTTCGGGCATTCGCCGGTGTCGGTGTAGTCGCTCCGGTCGTCGACGCGCACGCCGAGGTCCTTGTCGAACCGTCCGCAGGTCGAGTGGTTGCCGTGGAGGAAGACCACGAGCGGCGCCGGCTTCGCGCCGAGCCGCGCCGGCCGGTAGACCTCGGCCCAGAGATCGACCTTGCGGTCGTTCGTCACCAGCGGCTCGTCGCGGGCGAGGAACTTGTAGCTGCCGGTCGCGACCTCGTTGGGTCCCGTGGCCGCCTGCGCGCAGGTGGCGGCCACAAGCGAGATCGCCGCCGCGAGAAGCGTCGACGGGTGGAAGCTCAATCCAAACGCCATGTCTCGAAATCCCCGCGGATTTCCGAGCCGACCTCCCCCTGCGAGAGCCGGCGCGCGAAACCCGGCGCGCAGGCTACGATGAAACCACTGCCTCGTCCTTAACGACCAGCAGACGCGCCTTAAGCAGCCTTTCGCGGCGCTTCGGCGATCTTCACGAGGTCGCGGAGCAGCTTGGCCGAGCCCTTCAGGCGCGCGTTCACGCTCGCCCATTCGCGCTTGAACACGACCTTCATGTCCGGCCGCACCTTCGCGTTCGGCCCCTCCTCGCGCGCGATGTGCATCACGAGGCCGTCCGGATTGGCGAAGGAGTTCTCGCGGAAGCTCAGCACCACGCCCTTCGGGCCGGCGTCGATCTTCTCGACGTTGGCGCGGCGGCACAGCGCCTTGATGGCCGCGATCTCGAGCAGCTGCTTGACCTCCGAAGGCGCGGGGCCGAAGCGATCGGTGAGCTCGGCCGCGAAGGCCTCCAGCGTCTCGTCGTCGTCGATGTCGGCGAGGCGGCGGTAAAGCGAGAGGCGCACCGCGAGGTCGCCGACATACTCCTCCGGGATCATCACCGGCGAGCCGAGCGTGATCTGCGGCGACCAGCGGTCGTCGAACACCTGTTCGCCGCCCTCCTTCAGCGCCTCGACGGCGTCGGCGAGCATCTGCTGGTAGAGCTCGTAGCCCACTTCCCGGATGTGGCCCGACTGCTCCTCGCCCAGCAGGTTGCCCGCGCCGCGGATGTCGAGGTCGTGGCTCGCCAGCTGGAAGCCGGCCCCGAGCCCTTCGAGCGACTGCAGCACCTTGAGGCGGCGCTCGGCGTTGACCGTCATGGTCTTGTTGGCCGGGACCGTGAAGAGCGCATAGGCGCGCGTCTTGGCGCGACCGACGCGGCCGCGCAGCTGGTAGAGCGCGGCCAGGCCGAACATGTCCGCGCGCCAGACCACCAGCGTGTTGGCGTTGGGGATGTCGAGGCCGGACTCCACGATCGCGGTCGAGAGCAGCACGTCGAACTGGCCCTCGTAGAAGTCGGTCATGACCTTCTCGAGCTCGGTCGCGGGCATCTGGCCATGCGCGACCCCGACCTTCACCTCCGGGACCTCGGAGGCGAGGAAGGTTCGGGCGTCCGCGATGTCCTCGATGCGCGGGCAGACGAAGAACGACTGGCCGGAGCGGTAGCGCTCACGCAGCAGCGCCTCGCGCACGATCAGCGGATCGAACGGCGCGACGAAGCTGCGGACCGCGAGGCGGTCGACCGGGGGCGTCGCGATCATCGACAGCTCGCGCACGCCCGTCATGGCGAGCTGCAGCGTGCGCGGGATCGGGGTCGCGCTGAGCGTCAGCACATGGACCTCGGAGCGCAGGGTCTTCATCCGCTCCTTGTGCGCCACGCCGAAATGCTGCTCCTCGTCGACGATGACGAGGCCGAGATCCTTGAACTCGATGGTCTTGCCCAAAAGCGCGTGCGTGCCGACCACGATGTCGATGTCGCCGGAGGCGAGCCCCTTCTTGGTCTCGTTCAGCTCCTTCTGCGTGACGAAGCGCGAGGCGTGCGCGACCTTCAGCGGCAAGCCGCGGAAGCGCTCGGCGAAGGTGCGGAAATGCTGGCGCGACAGCAGCGTCGTCGGCACCACCACGGCGACCTGCCGGCCGGTCATCGCCACCACGAAGGCCGCGCGCAGCGCCACCTCGGTCTTGCCGAAGCCGACGTCGCCGCAGACGAGGCGATCCATCGGGCGCCCGGCCGCCAGATCGTCGAACACGGCGTCGATCGCGGCCTGCTGGTCCTCGGTCTCGTCATAGGGGAAGCGCGCCGCGAACTCGTCGTAAAGGCCTTCCGGCGGCGTGGCACGCGGCGCCTCCTTGGTCATGCGCGCGGCCGCGATCTTGATGAGCTCGCCCGCCATCTCGCGGATGCGGTTCTTGAGCTTGGCCTTGCGGCCCTGCCAGCCGACGCCGCCGAGCTTGTCGAGCTGGGCCTCGGTGTCCTCCGAGCCGTAGCGCGACAAGAGCTCGATGTTCTCCACGGGGAGAAACAGCTTGTCGGAATTGGCGTAATGCAGCTCGACGCAGTCATGCGGCGCGCCTGCGGCTTCGATGGTCTTCAGGCCCACGAAGCGCCCGATGCCGTGGTCGACATGGACCACGAGGTCGCCCGGCGCGAGGCCCGCGGCCTCGGTCAGATAGTCCTGCGCGCGCTTCTTCTTTTTCGGCCCGCGCGCGAGGCGGTCGCCGAGAACGTCCTGCTCGGCCACCACCGCGACGTCGTCGGTCTCGAACCCCTGCTCGATCCCGAGAACGCCGAGGGCGACCGCGTCCGGCGGCAGCGCCATCGCGTCGCGCCAGCTGCCGACGGGCCGGGTGGCGGCGAGGCCGTGATCGCCGAGCACCGTGCCGAGGCGCTCGCGCGCGCCGTCGGTCCAGGCGGCGACGACGACGCGCTTCCTGTCGTCTTTCAGCGCCTTGATATGCGCCACCACCGCGTCGAACACGTTGGCGCTCTCGTCGGCGCGCTCCGCCGCGAAGCTGCGGCCCCCACGGGCGCCGGCGTCGAACACGCGCCCGAAGCGGTCCTCGGGCAGCGAGAACGGCGTCAGCCGGATCGGCGCGGTTTCGTCGAGCCGCTCCTTCCATTCCTTCGGCGCAAGATAAAGAGCGTCCGCGGGAAGCGGCTTGTAGGTCGCGCCGGACTTGTCGTGCTTCAACGCCTCGGCGCGGGCCTCGTGATAATCGGCGATCTGGGCGAGGCGTTCGCCGGCCGCGTCGTCGAGCAGCGGATCGAGAACCACGCGCGCCTGCGGCAGGTGATCGAAGATGGTCGCGAGCCGCTCGTGGAACAGCGGCATCCAATGCTCCATGCCCGGATAGCGCCTGCCCTCGCTCACCGCCGCATAAAGCTGATCGTCGCGCCCCGCCACGCCGAAGGTCGCCGTATAGGCCTGCCGGAACCGGCGGATGGTCTCCGAGGTCAGTTGCACCTCGGACATCGGCACGAGATCGAGCGCGCGCAGCTGCCCGGTGGAGCGCTGGGTCTCCGGATCGAAGGGGCGGATGGATTCGAGCGTGTCGCCGAAGAAGTCGAGCCGGATCGGCTCGGCGTGGCCGGCCGGAAAAAGGTCCACGATGCCGCCCCGGATGGCGTATTCGCCGTAGTCGCGGACTGTGGAGGCGCGCATGAAACCGTTGGTCTCGAGCCAGTCGGCGAGCGTCTTCAGGTCGACGACGTTGCCGGGCGCGGCCGAGAAGCTCTGCCGCGCGACCGCGTCGGGCGCCGCGACGCGCTGCACGGCTGCGCCGACCGTCGTCAGCACCACGCGCGGCTTCTCGCCGCCGCGCGAGCCGGCGAGGCGCGCGAGCGTCGTGGTGCGGGCGGCGACGATCGCGGCGTTGGGCGAGACGCGATCGTAGGGCTGGCAGTCCCAGTTCGGAAAGGTCAGCCGCTCGACGTCCGGGGCCATGAAGGCGAGCGCCCGCTCGAGCGCCGCCATCCGCGAGGCGTCGCGCGAGACATGCAGCACGCCCTGCGCGTCGTGGGCCTTGGCCGAGAGCGCGCGGGCGAGGTCCGCCACCACGAGGGCGTCGAAGCCGTCGGGAACGTTTCCGACGGTGGCGGGCCGAAGTTCGAGAAGGGCTGGGAGCTTCAGGGTCATCTGGTCGTCAATGTCATGCGCCGAAAGCGCGTACGCCTTGTCCCAGCCTTGAGCCGGGACCCATAAACGTTGCCGCGTCCGAAGAAAACGGCGCGATCGGACTTGGCTTCAGCCGCATCGGTTCTGGGTCCCGGCTCACGGCCGGGACAAGAGCGGCGGCGCTACCCGATGTGTTCCGTCGTCGGGAACGCCTCGTGAAAGGCCTTGAGACGCCGGAACACTTCCGTGTCGTAACTCTCCGGAAGTGCTTCCTTATTTGCGATCCAGGCGAACAGGTCGCGGTCCTGGACCTCGATCAGAGCCTCGAACTGCGAAAACTCTTCCGGAGTGAAGCGATCGATCTCGGCGTCGGCGAACCGGCCCATCAGAAGGTCCATTTCGCGCGTGCCGCGCCGCCAAGAACGGTAGAGGGCGCGGCGACGGTCGGCGTCGAGGCCTTCGCCGGTACGTGTGGTGCCTGTCATCTTGAGCGCCGATATGGGGATCGGACCCGCCTCCTAGCAACCGGAGGCGGGCCTGTCAGCCCTACTGTCCGCCGGGAGCCGCAAACTTCACCACGTCGGCATGGCCGCGCAGGCGCTTGAGCGAGGGCTCGAGCTCGTCCGGCGTCGTGGCGCCGGCGACGCGGATCACGAACACGCCGCCGGGCTTCGGTCCGCCGACGATCTCCGCGCCGGCCTCCCGCAGCGCCGCCTCGACGGCGGCCGCGGTCGCGGACGGCTGGAACGAGACCAGCGCCGTCGGGCCCGCGGCGGCTTGCGAGGCCGAGCCGTCGGAGGCGGTCTGATAGGTCGAGCCGCTCTCCTCCACCCCTCCGAGAAACGATCCGCCGATGATGCCGGCCTGCGCGAAGATCACGAGCGCCGCCGCGGCCGCGCCCCAGGCGAGCGTCTGCGGCGAGAGCGCGGCGATCCGCGCCGAAAACCAGCGCATCGCGCCGGCGGCCTTCGGGGCGCGCGACGCCTGATGGGCGTCGATCGACGCGAACAGTTTTTCGCGCGCGGCGTTGGAGGGGACAGGCAGCGCCTCGTTGAGCGCGATGGTCTCGTCGCGCTCCTCCAGCGCGAACTCTCCAGCCGCCGCCCGAGCTCAGGCTCGTCGGCGATCAGGCGTTCGAGCGCCGCCATGTCGGCCGCGTCGAGGACGGTCGATCGCGGCCCAGGGAGCGAGCAGGTCGACCTCATGGGCGGGTCCGCGGCCGGTCTTGTCGGCGCCGGTTCTCTCCGCGCTCATGGCCAGCCCCTTTCGAGGCCGGCGGCGGCCATCAGTTCGGCGAGGCGCTTGCGGGCGTAGAACATGCGGGTCTTCACGGTCGCGGCGGGCACGCCGAGGATCTGGCTCGCCTCCTCGACGCTTCGCTCGTGATAATAGACGAGGTCGACCACTTCGCGATGCTCGGCCGAAAGCTGGCCGAGGCAGCGCCGCAGCGCTTCGGCCTTGCTGGCCTTCTGCGCCACGACCTCGGGCGTGTCGGCCTCGTCCTCGACCGCCTCGGCGATCTCGGATTCGAGCTCGCGCTCGCCCGGCCTCCTCATGGACGACAGCGCCTTGAACCGCGCGATCGAGAGGATCCAGGTCGAGACGCTCGACCTCCCCTCGAAGCGCGAGGCCTGCCGCCAGACGTCGAAAAACGCGTCGCTCATCAGATCCTCCGCCCGTGACTGGTCGCGGACGAGCCGGATGAGGAAGCGCAGCACGCGCGTGGAATGGCGCCCGTACAGCGTCCGCATCGCGGCCCTGTCGCCGCCCGCGATGCGCTGGATGAGGACGTCGTCCGAGACCTCCGTCACGGCGCGCGCCGCGGTTCGGAAGTGTGTCGCGCGGAGAGCGCGAAAGGTTCGACGCGACGCGGATTTTCCATGCGCGTCGAGGTCACGGACGCTCCGCAAGCTCGGCTGCGGCCGCCGTCTGGCCGGAGGCCGCCGGCGCTTCGGCGACGGCGTCCGCGCCAGGCTCGCCAAGCGCGTCGAGCGCGCCCCGCGCGTCCGCAAGGCCTGCGCCGAACTCGGCGTCAGGCCCCGGCGCGCCGAGATCGCGCGCCGACCCCACGAGCGCGGCCCGGGCCTGCCAGGCGGCAAGGCCGGGCTTGGCCTCGACCATGAGGGCGACGAGGCCGGCGACTTCCGCGGACGCCATCGAGGTTCCGCTGAGATAGCCGTAGCCGCCGCCGGGCGCCGCGACCAGCACGTCGACGCCCGGCGCCGCCACGCTGAGATGCGGTCCGCGGTTGGCGACCGGAAGCAGGTCGTTGCGGGCGTCGACCGCCGTGACCGCGATCACGTTCGGATCGGCCGCGGGATAAAGCGGCGGCGACGACGGGCCGGCGTTGCCGGCGGCCGCGACATAGATCGCCCCCTTGGCAGCGCCGGCCGCGATGAATTCGGAGATCTTGGCGTCCCTTGGTCCCGCGAAGCTCATGTTCACCACCTTGACGCCCCGGCCGGCGGCCCAGTCGAGCCCGCGCAGGATGTGCATGGTCGTGCCCTGGGCGCCGGACTTCGCCGCCTGCTCGGGCGCGAAGGCGCGGACCGCATAGATGCCGGCGCGCGGCGCCGGGCTCATGAGCGCGCCCCGGCCCGCCGCGAGCGCCGCGACCGCCGTGCCGTGGGAATGGGGCCGCGCCTGGCCGCCGATCGGATCGAAGGTCTCGACCACCGCGCCTCTCAGCGCCGGATGGTTCGGATCGATCGCGGAGTCGATCACCGCGATGCCGACGCCTTCGCCGGTCGCCTCGCGATGGGCGTCCTCGAGCCGCATCATGGCGACCGAGTATTGGGTGGAGATCAGAGCCGAATTCGCCTGCTGGCTGAGCTGGTAGATGTGGTTGGGCTGCGCGCTCGCGACGGCCGGCTCGCGCTCGAGACCTGAGATCGCCGCGTCGACCGGGCGGCCATTGCGGATGCGATATCTGACGACGGTGGTTCCCGTCAGCGCGAACCGCTCGATCGACAGCCGCTCCAGCCCCTGGCGCCGGCCGATCGCGACGATCTCCGGATCGGGCGTGCCGACGCGGATCTCGCACAGCACCTCGTCCGGCGCCCTCGTCGCGCCGTTGGCCGCAAGCGCCGCGGCGGACCCGGCCGGAACGAGCGGAGCCGCGCCCGAGGGAGGAGCCGGCGGGCGGTTGCGGTCGGCGGACCTCGGGGCGCGGTCCTTCGGCGGCGTCTGGCGCGCGACCTTGGGCTCGGGCTTTTTGGGCTCCACCTTCCGCTTCGGCGACGGCCCGAGATCCTCGGGCGTCGCGCGCACGACCTTCGGCCGTTCGGGCCTTGGCTTCTCCGTCTTCGGGCGCTCAGGCCGCCTGCGGGGACGCTCTACCTCTTCCTCGACGATCTCCTCGCGCTCGGCCGCTTTGGCGCGCGCATGTTCGATGAGGAGCCCGGCCCCGATGCCGATGATCGCGCCCGCGATCCCTGCGCCGACCCCGCCTCCTCCGCCGCCGCGATGCTTTCCGGGCCGCGCCACGCGGTCGTAGCCCTTGTCGCCGCGCGACTGGGCGAGCGCGGGAAGCGGCGCCACGGCGAGCGCGATCGCGAGCGCGGAAACCAAGGACGCCGCGGCTGCGCGGCTGGAGCGCGACGGACGGCGGGCGCTGCCGGACGATGTCATGAGCCTATCCCCACGGCGGCGCTTACCACCGCTGATCATCAGATCAATTTCAACAAGCGACCCTGCGGCGATCTTGGCCACAGCGCCCGCGGGGCGTCAACGCAAGCTTTGGCCGTCGTTCGACTTGGCGGTTGCTCGCGCTGGCGTCCCAACCTCCTTGGTCGCATCGCGACGCCGAAAGGTTCGAGCCGCCCAAGCGCTTAGACGAATGGACGGATACGCAGTCACGGCCTCGAAAAATTCTTGCGACGCGGCGTGAACCTCCGGCCCGGCCCCTCCGACCAAACCGTCGCAAGGGCCGCGATGGCGCGGCCCCCTGAACAGCCGAAGGGGACGAACGACGATCGGAGCCGCGGGAGAGACGAGACGCCGAAGCCCCAAAAGGCCGGCCTCGCCCGCACCCCTTCACCGTCCGGCGCCCGCCATGGAGGACATCATGAAGCCGATCATCCGTTCGTCGTTCGCAGGCGCCGCCCTCGCGCTCGGCCTTTCCGCCGCGCCTTTCGCCCTGACGGGCGCGGTCCTCATCGCCCCCGCGGTCGCCGAGGCCAGGAGCGCCCCGACCATCACGGAGATGAAGCAGACGCTCGCCGACTACGGCCAGTTCATCGCCCACGACAAGCACGGCGAGGTCTGGAAGCCGACCGTCACGCCGAAGGGCTGGCATCCCTATCCAGCCTGCGACTGGGTCTACACCAAGCAGTTCGGCTGGTACTTCTCCGACAAGACCGTGTGGGGCGCGATCGTCCACCACTACGGCCGCTGGTTCCACGACGAAACGGAAGGCTGGCTGTGGCAGCCGGGCGCCGAGTTCAGCCCCGGCTGGGTGGTGTGGCGCACGAGCGACGAGTGGGTCGGCTGGGCCCCCACCCCGCCGGACGCCGAGCTGACGCCCGCCAAAATGGAGGCGTTCGACGACGACAAGCTCTGGACTTTCATGGACGCCAAGAAGTTCGGCTCGACCTGCGAACCCGGCGCGACCGTCGTGAACTACGGCGACGTCTGGAAGTCCACGACCTACGTCACCGACATCCGCTTCGTCGACGGCGTCTCGGTATTCGTGCTGCCGAGCTGGATCGTCGGCCCGTCTGTCAACATCGACATCGACGTGTTCGCGCCGTGGTCGCCGACCTTCATCGGCTCCTGGGTGTGGAACTGGACGAGCGTCTTCAACGACGTCGACATCGACGTGACCATCAACCAGTGCAAGCCGAAGGATCCCAAGAACCCTAACGACCCGAAAAACCCGAACGGCGACCAGCCGAAGGACGTCGACCAGCCCGGCCCGGACAATCCGAAGCCGTTCCGACCGAGCCTCAAGGACAACGGTCCGCCCCCGGCGCCTGGCCTCAGCCGCCGTCCGCGCATGCAGGACATCGACGTCCCGCAGCGTGGGCCGCGCCGGCCCGACCGTCAGGTCCGAACCTTCGAGCCTCAGCCCGACGACGTCGTGATCCGCGGCCGCCGTCCCGGCCGACAGGGCACGGACGGACCCGGCCTGAACGACCGCGACGTCGAGCAGGCCGAGCCCGGCCGCGGCCGCAAGCCGAACCGCGAGGTCGGCGAGCGTCGCCCGCCCGCCAAGGTCTTCCCGGACAGCCGCTTCCCGCAGCGCGATTTCGGCGGACGCCAGCCCGAGCGGCTGGTCGGGCGGGACCGGACGCCGAACCTCGAGCGGATGGTCATGCCCCGTCGTTCGGGCGGAGACGGCCAGGGGCTTCGCGGACGGGCTTTCGGCCAGTCAGATATGGGCCAGCAGCAGGGCGGCGGGCGCTCCTTCCGCGGAGAGCGGTTCTAAGCCGACCGGACTCCAGTCGAGTTTTCAACAGACTGACGGCGGGCCGCATTAAGCGGCTCGCCTGATTTTTTTGCACGCCTACGCGGTTCCACCTATGGCGAGACCGTCATAATTCGTTAACCTTGGCGGCGTGGGGTGGGGTTCTGCGGATATGAGCGGACACATGTCGACGTGGTCGTCATTGAGCGCAGTCGCGGCGGCGACGGATCGCACGCGAAGCGTGCTGGCCTACGGCGCGCTCGCCCTTGGGGTCGCAGGGACCGCCTCGATCGTGCCGCTCGTGATCTGGGCGCTCGCGCTTCGCGGGTTCCATTGACGGTCGGGCCGCACGCCCTCTTTTTCCAGTCCGCCGCGCCCTGCGGCGCTTTTTTCACCACCCCTCGACGTGCCTTTAGGCGCCGCACAGAAAATCGGCGGCCTCGCTTGACGTCGCGGTCCGTTTGGTGCGGCATTGCGTCCAAGACGACGGGACGCTGCGGCAGTCCGCGGCGGGGGGCCCTCGTCCCGACCGATCGCAAAGGACTGAGAAGCATATGAAAAAAATCCTCGCCGCATCCGTTGCTGTGTTCGCCCTCGGCTCCGTCGCCCCCGCTTCCGCGGATGTCCTTGCGGACATCAAATCGCGCGGCACGCTGATCGTCGGCGTCAAGGCCGACTACAAGCCGTTCGGCTTCCGCGATCCTTCGGGCCAGATCGTCGGCATCGAGCCCGACCTCGCCGCCGACCTCGCCAAGCGCCTCGGCGTGAAGCTCGAGCTCGTGCCGGTCGTGGCGTCGAACCGCATCGAGTTCGTCAACCAGGGCAAGATCGACCTCGTCATGGCGACGATGTCGGACAAGCCGGAGCGCCGGAAGTCGGTGCTCGCCATCGACCCGCAGTACTATTCCGACGCGGTCAACGTGCTGATGACCCAGAAGGCCAAGTACACCAAGTGGGAAGACCTGAAGGGCAAGACGCTCTGCGCGACCTCGGGCTCGTTCTACAACAAGGAAGTCGAGTCGAAGTACGGCGTCACCATCAAGGCGTTCGACGGCTCGGAGAAGCCGCTGTTCGCGCTGAAGCAGGGCGAGTGCATCGGCTACCTCTACGACCAGACCTTCGTGCAGGGCAAACTGCTCGATGACGAGTGGAAGTCCGGCTACTACAAGCCGCTCCCCGGCATCCTCGAGACGCCCTGGATCATGGGCGCCAAGACCGGCGAAGAGGCGTTCGGCAAGTTCCTCTCCGACACGACCAAGGACTGGTTCAAGCAGGGCACGGTCATCGAGCTCGAGAAGAAGTGGGGCATCGAGTCGACCGACTACTCCAAGCGCATGCACGAGCAGGCCAAGGGCAGCTGAGTTCGGCGAGCGGGCCGGCCGGAGCGATCCGGCCGGCCCCGCCTCTTTCGGCGCCGCCGCAGGCGCCGTTCCTATCCACAAGATTGGGCGCAATCGAACGGGGGCCGGGCAGGCAGATGAGTTCGTATCAATCGTCAGGACAGGCGGCCCGCGGCCGCGGGGGGCGCGCGCATGGCGTGTGACGTCGCTTCCGTCGACGCCATCCAGTCGGTCGGCTGCTGGATCCTCGACAACACTGGCGTCAACCTCACCATCCTGCACGACGAGTTCGACCGGAACCGGTTCATCTCCGGCATCGGCATGACGATCTATCTCAGCGTCGTCAGCCTGTTCTTCAGCCTCATCATCGGCGTCGTGGGCGCCTGGGCGCAGGGCTCGGACTTCCGGGTGGTCCGCTGGCTGATCAACGGCTTCATCGTGTTGTTCCGCAACACGCCGCCGCTGGTGCAGATCTTCTTCTTCTACTTCGGCATCTCGAACCTGCTGCCCTACATCGAGGACGCCGACGGCATGCGCGCGCCGCTGCTGACGAACGTGCAGTGGGCGATCTTCTCGCTGTCGCTGTTCGCCGGCGCGTTCAACATCGAGATCTTCCGATCCGGCATCGAGGCCGTGCCGAACTCCACCAAGGAGGCGGCCGCCGCGCTCGGCTACACGCGGCTCGGCACCTACATCCACATCGTGCTGCCGCTTGCGATCCGGGTCTGTCTGCCGGCGCTCAACAACAACCTCGTGAACCTGCTCAAGACCACCTCGCTCGCCTATGCGATCGCGGTGCCGGAGCTGCTCTACGCCTCGAAGAACATCTGGACCGACGCGCAGAACGTGCCGACCATGATGGTGGTGCTGCTGCTCACCTATGTGGCGCTCGTCGGCGTGCTGGTGTGGGCGATGAACGCCTGGGAGCGCTCGATGGCGGTTCCCGGCTACGGCCAGGGAGGCGGCCGATGAGCAGCCCGATGTTCGCTCGCGACGTCCCCTTCTCGGCCGCGCCCGCCTATGACCGGCCGGCGTCCGAAAAGCCCATGGCGGTCCTGCTCGAGCCGAAGCCCCGCGCTCCGCTCGAGTTCCCGAAGCTTCCGGCGCTGCCGAGGCTTCCGAAGCTCTCGACGACGCACTGATGATCGCCTTCGCGATCCTGATGGTGGCGCAGGTCGCGAACGGCCAGGCGCCGGCCGGCGACGCGCCCGCCGCGCCCGTCTCGGAGGCCACCACCACGGCCCCCGCGACGCCGCTGACGGTCGTGCTCAAATGGGCCCCGCTGCTGCTCAAGGGCTTCATCTTCAACATCGTCATCTCGGTCGCTTCGATGGCGCTCGGGACTATCACCGGCCTCCTGCTCGGCCTCGGCCAGATCAGCCAGAGAAAGTGGGTCGCGAAGCTCAGCTGGTTCTTCACGCAGTTCTTCCGCAACTCGCCCTGGCTGGTGCTGCTGTTCTTCGCGATGTTCATGATCCCGTTCCAGATCACGATCGGAAGCGTCACCATCCCGCTGCCCGACTGGTTCAAGGCGATCATCGGCTTCTCGCTGCCGGTCATGGCGAATGTCTCCGAGCTCCTGCGCGGCGCCATCCGTTCGCTGCCGAGCGGCCAGTGGGAGGCGGCGGAGAGCCTCGCCTTCACCCGCACCCAGACGATCTGGAAGATCATCCTGCCGCAGTGCGTGAAGCGCATGCTGCCGCCGTGGATGAACCTCTACTCGCTCATCACCATGGCGACGGTGCTGGCCTCGATCGTCGGCGTCGGCGAGATGCTGACGCTCACCGCCCAGGTCCACGCGGCCGAAGGCGGCCGGCCGGAGCTGTTCGCGCCCCTCTACGGCTTCGCGGGCCTCTGCTTCTTCGCCTATTGCTGGCCGATCTCGAAACTCACGCAGCGGCTTGAGCGCCGCTTCAACGTCAAGACGTAAGGAGTCCCGCTCATGGCCGCGCCGCAAGCCACCTCCGCCCCCGCCTGGACCCCCGACCAGCCCATCATCCGGGTCAAGGACGTGCACAAATCCTTCGGCTCCTTCCAGGTGCTGAAGGGCATGTCCATGGACGTGAAGAAGGGCGAGGCGATCTGCATCATCGGGCCCTCGGGCTCGGGCAAATCGACCCTCATCCGCTGCATGAACGCGCTCGTCGACATCACGGAGGGCTCGATCACCGTCGAGAACCAGGAGGTCAACGACCCCAACCTCGACAAGCTGAAGCTGCGCCGCAAGGTCGGCATGGTGTTCCAGCAATACAACCTGTTCCCGCACAAGACCGCGCTGCAGAACGTCATGATGGCCCCCATCAACGTGCTGAAGCAGGACAAGAAGGAAGTCGAGGAGCGCGCCCACGCTCTGCTCAAGAAGGTCCGCCTGACGGGCAAGGAGAACAACTATCCGGGCGAGCTCTCCGGCGGCCAGCAGCAGCGCGTCGCCATCGCCCGCTCGCTCGCGATGCGGCCCGACATCATGCTGTTCGACGAGGTGACCGCCGCGCTCGACCCGGAGACGGTGAAGGAGGTGCTCGTCACCATCCGCGAGCTCGCGGAAGAGGGCATGACCTGCCTTCTGGTGACCCACGAGATGAAGTTCGCGCGCGACGTCGCCGACCACATCTACTTCACCGACAAGGGGGTGATCGTCGAGCACGCCCCGCCGGAGGAGTTCTTCGACAACCCGAAGGACGAGCGCACACGGACGTTCCTCGGGCAGATTCTGTAATCGAAACGCGCGCGCCTTCTGAAACTAAGGCGCGACGCCTGCCGATCTCCTCTCCCCTTGTGGGAGAGGCTTGAGGGCGAGGGGTGAACCTCCGCGGCGTCGCATCGCGCGCCGCCGCCCCCTTCATCCGACCAGCGTTTCGTGCTGGCCGCCGTCTCCCGCAAGGGGAGAGGGGAGAACTCGACGCCGCAGCCGCCACAGCGTTAAGTGGTCGCGCGATGACCGACCTCGCCGCCGCCTCCCCCTCCGCCGGAACGCCCGCTCCGATCGCGCTCGTCGCGCTGACCGGCCGGCTCGTCTGGTCTTACGGGCCGCAGCTCGCCGTCGTCGCGACGCTTGGGCTCATCGCCCGCGAACTGCTGATCGAGGCGTCGGTCGCGCTCGGTTTCCTCAACCGGCTCGCGGGGCTGACCGCCCTCACCCTTGTGGTGCTGGCGCATCTCGTGATGGTGGTGGCGCTCTACGAGACGGCGCGCCCCGGCCTGCCCTCGCTCGAAGCCGCCCGGACGAGCGGCGCGGAGCCCCTCCCCGATGCGCAGCCGCGACGGCGGCGCGGCGAGACCGCCCGGCGCTACGCCTCCGCGGTGACGCTCACCCTTGCGCCGTTCTTCGCCATCTACGCCGCCTGGGGGTTCCTGGCCGACGCCGTCCGCGACTACTCCAAGCACGCGCTGGCGCTGACGCCCTTCGGCGAGAGCGGAAACATTCTGGACGTCTCCGGCGGCGCGTGGCTTGCGGCCTCGGTCGCGCTCGCCTGGGCCATAAGGCGTTTCGCCAAGCACATGCGGGCGAAGACAGGCACGGCCGCCTGGGACTGGCTGATCGTCACCTGCGAGGCGCTCTGGGCCTTCATCGGCCTGTTCGTCATCTCGAACTGGAAGAACGAGATCCTCGCCGCGCTCGCGATCGTCCCCGAGACGATCGGAGCCCTCATCGGCGTGGCGAAGGCCGCCGGCGTCCCGCCGCCGATCGAGCAGACGCCGCCTGCGCTCGGCGACGCGCTCGCCGGCGTGTTCTTCTATGCGCTCTATCCGCTCGTCCAGCTCACCATCGCGGCGCTGATCTATGGCTACGACGTCCATGGCGTGGACGAGCCGGCGGCAGGCCGCGGCGCGCAGGCGCTGGCGCGCTGGCGGTCGTCGCCCAAGGCCGCACGCGATTTCGTGGGTCATTTCGTCGACGGGCTGCTGAAGCGCTACCGCGCCATCGCGAACGGCGTGCGGCTCACGCTCACGAGCGGCGTCGCGCTGATCGCGACCGCCGTCGTGCTGTTCCGCCTCATCGACTGGCTCTCCGCCTGGGCATGGAGCGGCGCGGCGCTCGTCATCGGCCCGCACGAGCTTCGTGAATGGCAAGCGCTGTCGAACGGGATTTCGCTGCTGTTCGGGACGCCCTCGGCGCCTGGCGACGGGGTTCTGGTCACCCCGCTAAAGATCTGCCTGCTGGCCGCGACGATCGAGATCGCCTTCTCGCGCGGCGCGAGGTTTCGGAAGCGGGGGTGAGCGCGCCGCCCGTCTTCCTTCCCTCCTTGCAGGAGAAGGCGGCCTCGGCCAAGCCGAGGACGGATGGGGGGTGCGGGCGGCGCCCTTCACGGACAAGGCGGCGGTTCAGCCCTCACCCTACCCTCTCCGCACGGGGAGAGGGACGCCCCTCATCGCCGCTCCGCCGCGCCTTCGAAGCGCAACGCCTCGGGCCGCGCGGAGCCGACAGAGAAGGACGGCTTGAGGCTCGCAAGCGCATCGCGCGGGACCAGAAACGCCTCTTGCACCAAGAGCCTCGTTCCCGCGGGCTTCGGCGCGAGCGCGGCGCCGGAACAGCCCTTGGTCTCCTGCGCGTCCGGAACGATCGCCTTCTCGACGTCGCGCGTCAGCGTCAGGAACAGCGGCTTCCAGCGCCGCCCCCTGTCGTCCAACACCGTCAGCGCGCAGGCGAGCCATTCGAGCTCGCCGACGTCGCGCTCGGCGACCGCCTCCAGCCGCACCAACGCGAGGGCGCGGTCCGGCGGCATCTTGAGCCGGGGGTCGCCGCGCTCGCCGGTCACGATCTTGAACGCGTCCAGCCGGAAGCGCGCGCCGGCGTAGGGCGCGGCGGCGCCCGCCGGCACGGCGACGGGCGAGAGCTCCCCGGCCCACAGGAGATCCTTCACGTCGCGCCAGCTCGCGATCGCGAAGGCGGCCGGCAGCAGCACGGCGAGCGCCAGAAGGCTCCAGAGCCGCGGGCGCCCCCGCGGAGCCTCAACCGTGGAGGTCGCCATCGTCGAGATCCAGTTCGTCCTCGATCCGCATGGCCCCCTCGCCCGTCGCCGCGAACGAGAGCTGCGTGTCGAGCCGAGGGTCCGAAGTCAGCGACAGCTTCAGCCGCGCGCCGGCCGCCTCGTCGGCCGGGATCTCGAACACGATCAGCCCGCGCCGCGAGAGCCCCGGCTGCAGCGGCTTGCCGATGACGAGAGCTTTCGCCTTGTCCACCCGCACATCCGCCGAATAGCTGCGCCCGCTCGGGCCGGCCCAGATCGCGCCCATCACCGTCGCGGTCTCGGTCGTGGCCCAGAGTTCCGCCGGAACCACCACCCAGACGCCCTCGGTGTCCCGCACCACGGATTTCGCGATCATCTTCGCCCGCACGCGTCTGGCGAAGCGCGGCGCGCCTATCCTGGCGCCGAACGCCCTGCCCTCGGCGCGCTCGCCGATCATCGCCGACTGCTCGATCGGTCCGGTGAGCGTCGCATAGCCCGGCGTCGTGAAGCGCATCGCCGCGAGCGCGGCGGCGGCGACCGCCACGACGGCGAGGCTCTTGAGCGCCCCCCGCAGCGTCATGGCCGTCCCCCGGCCCCGAGCGGCAGCGTCGCGGTCGCGACCTCGCGCGCGTTGCTCCAGATCGGCGCGCCGTAGAGGTTGTCGCGCGGCTTGAAGGTGAGGCCCGTCAGCGTCACCGCGAGGTTTTCCGGCGTCGTGGCGCCTGCAGGCCAGACCCACACCGCCGAGACGCGCTCGACGAGCCGCGGCTGGAGAGCCCGCAGCGTCTCCCGGTCGCGCGCGAGATAGAAGGTGGGACGCGGCTCGAGTCCCGCGGGCGCGTTGTTCAGGCGGATCACGTCCGAATAGAGGTTCGAGCTCTCGGCCGTGCGGTTCTCGAGCGACATGTCGACCACGAGCGCCTGCCCGCCGCCGCGAACCGGACGGCCGTCCGGCGTCTCGGACGACAGCCGCGCGCCGATGAGCCGCACGGTCCACCGCCCGGCCTCGACCGGCTGGCCGAGCTCGATCGTCGGAACGTCGGGCTGCTGGCGCTTGTCCCAGATGGCGAGCCCGAGCGAGAGGCCGGCCGCGGCGAGCCCGCCGACGCCCGCCAGCAGCTTCGCCCGAACCCTCTGGGCGCGGCTCGGCTCCGGAGGGGGCGTCACGCCCTCCCCGCCCGGCGCGGACGAGGTCACAGCGTGCGCTTGGCCGCGCGTTCGCGTGCCTGCGCCACGGCTTCCTTGAACTCGGCGTAGTCCAGCGAGGCCGCCACTTTCAGCGGGCCGATGAGGTAGACCGGCGTGCCCTGGAACAGCATGCCGCGCGCCTGCGCGTCGTTGCGCTTCAGCAGCGCGACGATCTCCTTGTCCTTCGCCGCCGCGTCGGTCTTGAGCCGCGCCATGTCGACGCCTGCGGCCGCCACCGCCGCCTCCATCCGGTCGGTGGAGACCGAGCCGCCCTTCAGCGTCATCAGCGCCTTGTGGGCGGCCTCATAGCGGCCCTGATACTTGGCGGCGAGCGCGAGCTTAGCCCCGAAGACCGAGCTTTCGGCGAGGATCGGCCAGTCCTTGTAGACCAGCCGGATCTTGCCGTCGTCCTTCACCAGCTTCTCAAGCGCCGACGCGGACTTTTTGCAGAAACCGCAATTGTAATCGACATAGGCCACGATCGTGACGTCGCCGTCCGCCGATCCGCCGACCGGCGCCGCGGGATCGGCCGTGATCATCTCGCGGGAGACGTCGGAGGGGCCCGCGATCGCCTGCGGCCCCGCAAGCGCGAAGGTCAGCGCCAGCGCCGCCGCGCGTCCGAATCGCCAAGGTCCCATCGCGCGGTTCTCCTTCCGGCTTGCGCGCCCATGATAGCGGGCTCGCCCGGCCGGCGCGACAGCCGCCCGCGCTTACTCGACCTTGAGAACCTGCGAGACGTTGCGCGGCCGCGCGAAGGAGACGTTCTCATGCGTGGCCTGGGCGAGGCCCGCGAGGCCGAACAGCGGCCTGTAGGGCGTCGAGGTCTCGACCATCAGGATCGACTCGCCAATCCCCGCAAGCGGCGTCGAGACCAGCGCGCTGTCGATCAGCGTGCGCTTGGCGTAGGGCGCGGTGGCGTAGGACCAGTTGACCACGAACAGCGGCCCGATCTTGGTTGCGCTCGTCACCCGGAACCCGATGGTGCGCGCGTTCGAGGTCGCGATGCGTTCGGCGAGCGTCTTGACCAGCGCGAGATAGCTGTCGCTGACGCTGTTTTGCCGCGCGATGATGTCGGCCGCCACATAGGTCGCGCGCTTGCTGCGGTAGTCCTCGCGGCCCATGACGAAATAGGTCGCGGCGCCGAGCACCACGACGATCAGGATCGGCACCACGACGCTGAACTCGATCGCGGCCACGCCGTTCTCGTCGGCTGCGAACCGCCGGCCGATCGCGCGCCGCATGCGCCCTATGAGGCTCGCCCGGCTCATGGCTCGTTCATGAATCCGCTGGTCGCGACCACGTCAAAGCCGCCGGAGGCGTTGCGCGGCAGGCCGAGGCCGGTTCCGAGAAACGGCATCAGCGGATCGACGTTGAGGCACGCGCGCGCCAGCACCATCTCGGAGCGCGCGCCGCTGTTGTAGGTGACCGTCGGCTTCGGCGCGGTCCGCGACACGCAGGTCACCCCCGTGCTCGGGAAGCTCGACGCCGCCTTGATCACCGTCATCTCGACGGTGAGCCGGGCCGCGCAGCCGGTCGAAAACAGCAGCATCCCGCCGCAGACCGCGTCCTTGAACTGGTCCTGCACGACAGCCGACACGCCGCCCTGCACGCGCACGGTCCTCACCGCCTTGTCGACCGAGCGGTCGAGCAGCATCGACTGCAGCATCAGCCCGCCGACGTCGAAGGTGCCGAGCACCAGCGCCAGGAACAGCGGCCCGACCATGCCGAATTCGATCGCGGCGACGCCGTCGCGTCCGCGGGCGAAGCGGCGCGCCGTCGGGAGAAGAGCGAAGCGGGCCGCCATGTCAGTTGGTCAGCCGCAGCGGCGAGATGCTGCGGGCGACGTCCTGGAAGATGCGGCTGATGTCGCTCGTCTTGGCCTCGTAGAACTTGTCGGGGCTCGACGCGCAGGCCTTGAGCTTGGAGAGGAAGTTCGGGTCTGACCCGTTCACCTCGAAGCCGATGGTGTAGACCACCACGCCATGGGCCTTGGCGGCGGCGCAGGCCGCGCTCATGTTCGACAGGTTCGTCGAGGCCGAGAGGATCTGCTTGTTGGAGTCCGGGCTCTTCGTGACCGGCTGCTCGTTGACGTATTCGCCGGACTTCGGCCGGAACTGACCGACGACCTCGCCGTCGGTCATGAGCACGATCACCTTCAGCGTCTTGTCCGAATAGGCGGCCGGCCGGTTCGCGAATTGCGCAGGGGCCAGCGAGACGCCCGCGAGCTTGGCCTTGAGCAGGATGGAGCGGAAGCCGGGGTCCAGCAGATGGAGCCCCCACTTCATCGCGATGTGCGTCGCCGTGCCGTCGAACATATGGTACTCGTCGATCTTCGCCTGAAGCGCGGCGGCGTCGTTCGACACGTATGAGATCGAGGTCTCTTCGGTCGGGCAGTTCCACGGGTCGAAGCCCGTGTTGGTGCCCACCACCCAGGTGCTGAACTGCGGAACCTGATCCTGGGTCGGGAAGTCCGGAATGGATTCCGTGTAGGTCGGCTCGAGCACCGAGAAGCACGACGACTTGTCATGCTTGCGCGCGGACGCGCCCGCAAAGGCGTTGTAAGCCGCATGGCCGACGTTCACCTGACCGGCGAACGGGATCAGGTTGATGGACGTGTAGTCCTTGGTCTTGGGCGTCAGAAGCTGGGCGATGAAGTTCTTGGCCGCCGGGCGCATGGCGTTGATGCGGGCGCCGCGCATCGATCCCGAGAGATCGAGCACGAACGAAATCTCGATGTCCTTGAACGCCTCTTCGGCCGCGCCCGCGGCCTTCACCGACATGGTGGGGATGCGCGCGACACCGAGAAAGCTGGTCTTGATGTCGAGCGCGACCGAGCCGGTCACGGCGCGGGAGGAGACCGTCTTGGTCTCGCTGACGGTCAGCCGGTAGTCCTTGAAGCCGGCCGCGTCGAGATAGGAGCGGACCGTCGGCTCGGCGGCGTTTGGCTGCAGCAGCGCGGAGGCCGCGATCAAACCGGAGTCGAGGGCGTCCTGAAGCCTAACCCGCTGACGCTCGTGCATCATGAGGTCGACCCCGCCGCCAGCGATGAGAATCAACGGCAGACTTAGCAACGCCGTCATGACGGACACATTGCCGGATTCGGTCGCGCGGAAGCGGCGGAAACGGAACATTGCGGTGGGCCGAGAAGCGAGGAGACGCCGCAATCAGATATGTCAGACAGTGACTAATATTCACTTACCTCCTTACGGTTGCGCGCGCGCACGCATCCGCTGAAGCCCCGGAAGGCTTTCAACCGAAGATCTGGGAGCCGCTCCAGCCGACGCCGGAACCGCCGATCGTCCGCTCGTCGCCCCTGCGAGGACGACCGCGGCGGGCGTCGCGCAAACGTCGCAATCCGCCTGCGCGGACGCCGGAGCCCGGCAAAATCTGCCGCCCTTTAACGCCTCGTTAACCACGCCGGCGCGACTGTCGGGTCAACGCTTCCTTAACCACCCGAGTCGCCCCGGAAACGCCGCCTGTGTCGCCAGCCGCCCTCCAGATCGTCCCGAAAGTCGCCGAGGCCGAAGCCGAGGCGCCCGCCAAGCGCAAGCCCGTCCGGTTCCGCGGGCGCTCCTTCATGGCGCTCGTGCTCTCGCCCGAGCAGCCGGTCGTCGAATGGCTGGCCGAACTCGACGAACTGACCGCGCGCTCGCCGGGCTTTTTCGGCGGCCGTCCCGTCATTCTGGACGTCTCGGCCCTCAAGCTGTCGCCCCGCACGCTCGCGGCGTTTCTCGGCGACCTCGAACAGCGCGGCGTGAAGCTGATCGGCGTCGAAGGCTGCGACCCGAAGTTCCTCGACGGCCCCAACGCCAAGCTCGCGATGCCGATCGGCGGCCGCGCGGCCGGCGAGATCGCCGCTCCCGAGGCGCAGGCCGCGAACGCGACCTCGCTCGTGATCGACCATACGGTGCGGTCCGGCCAGGCGGTGTCGTTCCAGGGCGACGTGACGATCTGCGGGTCGGTGGCGTCCGGAGCCGAAATCGTGGCCGGCGGCTCGATCCACGTCTATGGCGCGCTGCGCGGCCGGGCGATCGCCGGCTCGGCCGGCAACCCGAAGGCGCGCATCTTCTGCAGCCGCCTCGACGCCGAGCTGCTCGCGATCGACGGCGTCTACATGACGACCGACGAGCTGGATCCCGCGCTGCGCGGCAAGCCCGCCCGCGCCTTCATCGAACATGAGACGCTGAAGGTTTCGGCGCTCGACTGACTTCGTGACGATGCTTCTTTCAAGGAGACACTTAAATGGCTGAGGTTCTGGTCGTCACGTCGGGCAAGGGGGGCGTGGGCAAGACCACGTCGACGGCCGCCCTCGGAGCGGCGCTTGCGCAGACCGGGCAGAGCGTGTGCGTGGTCGACTTCGACGTCGGCCTGCGCAACCTCGACCTGGTCATGGGCGCCGAGCGTCGGGTGGTCTACGACCTCATCAACGTCGTCCAGGGCGACGCCAACCTCAACCAGGCGCTGATCCGCGACAAGCGCATCGACACGCTCTCGCTGCTGCCGGCGAGCCAGACGCGCGACAAGGACGCGCTGACCGCCGAAGGCGTCGAGCGCGTGATCAACGAGCTCAAGGGCCGCTTCGACTGGATCATCTGCGACAGCCCCGCCGGCATCGAGCGCGGCGCCTATTTCGCGATGCGCCACGCCGATCTCGCGGTGATCGTGACGAACCCGGAAGTCTCCTCGGTGCGCGACAGCGACCGCATCATCGGCCTGCTGGACAGCAAGACCGAAAAGGCCGAGCGCGGCGAGACGATGGAGAAGCTCCTGCTTCTCACCCGCTACGATCCCGTGCGCGCCGAGCGCGGCGACATGCTGAAGGTCGACGACGTCCTCGAGATCCTCTCGATCGGCCTGCTCGGCATCATCCCGGAGAGCCCGGAAGTGCTGAAGGCCTCGAACCTTGGGTCGCCGGTCACGCTCGCGAACCCGATCTCGGCGCCGGCCCGCGCCTACGCCGACGCCGCGCGGCGTCTTCGCGGCGAGACCATCCAGATGACCGTGCCGAGCGACCGCAAGGGTTTCTTCGGCAACCTCTTCGGCCGGAGGGCCGCGGCATGAGCGTTCTGAGGTTCTTCACGCGTCGCTCCTCCGCGCCTGCGGCTCGGGAGCGCCTCCAGCTGCTCCTGGCCCATGAGCGCGCAGTGTTCGGCCGCACGGACCTCGTCGCCCTGCTGCAGGACGAGATCCTCGCCGTCATCGCCAAGCATGTCGCGATCGATCCGGAGAAGGTCCGGGTGAAGCTTGACAGGCAGGACACGCTGGCCACGCTCGAGGTCGACATCGAGATCCGCACCCCCGCCGCCGGAGCGCTCAAGCTCGCGGGATGACGCCCGCGTTCTGACAGCTTCCAGACAGATATCGGCCGCGCCTTTTCTAGGGCGCGGCCGTATTTTTTTGGCGCGCCAAAGCATGCGCTTCCTTGTCGAAGACGAACCGCATATGGTCGCGCCGCAACAAGGAGACCGCCTGCGCCCGATGACCCGAGCCTCGAAGACCGCCAAATCCGCATCCGGATCCATCGACGCCGTTCCCGCAAAGCCGAAGCAGCCGAGAGCCAAGACGCCCGTCGCAGCGGCTGTCGCCGAGACCGCCATCGAGGCGACGGCGAAGGCGGCCGCGAAATCGGCGGCCAAGACCGCTTCGAAGAAAACAGAGAAGGTCTCCGCGAAAAAGGACGACGTCGCCAAAGCCGCCAAGAAGGACAAGGCCGGCAAAGCGCCGAAGGTCGCCAAGTCCTCCAAGCGCAGCGAGCTCGGCCCCGACTTCATCTGCGTTGGCCTGCAGAAGGGCGGCACGCAGTGGCTCTACGACCAGTTGCAGAACCACGACGACTTCTGGATGCCTCCCTACAAGGAGATCCACTATTTCGATCGCCGGTTCCCGGACAACAACATCGGCCGCGCGGCTCGGAACTACGCCGAGTCGCCCGAACGCGTGACGGCCAAGCGCGACAAGCGCGGCGACGCGCCGATCGACGAGCGCGGGGCCGCCTTCTACGCCAAGGTGCTTGAGCACGACGCGCGCCAGGGCGACATCGGCGCCTATGGCCGCCTGTTCGCCATGAAGGGCGAGAAGGTCACGGGCGACGTGACGCCGGCCTATTGCTCGCTCGACGAGAAGACGATCCGCAAGCTCGCGGCGGAATTTCCGCACATGCGCATCTGCCTGATGCTGCGCGAGCCGGTCTCGCGCCTCTGGTCGCAGTGGCGCATGCACAACGCCAGCAAGCGCCGGCCGCATCGCGCCGAGAAGCGGCTCAAGACCTTCAAGAAGTTCATCGTCGAGCCTGAGGTTCTGGCCCGCTCGTTCCCGAGCGAGATCGCGAAGCGCTGGCAGGCCGCCTTCGGCGACCGGTTCCGCTACTTCTTCCTCGACGACGTCGCGTCGCGGCCGACGAGGTGCGCGCCGAGATCATCTCGTTCCTCGGCGGCGACCCGGAGAGTCCTCGAACTTCAATCCGGATTTCAATCGCAAGGCGAAGTCGCGGCCGTCGAAGCGCTCGAAGAAGGTCCAGAAGCTGATGCAGGAGCTGTTCGAGACCGAGCGCGCGAAATGCCCAAGGCGTTCGGCGGCGCGGCCGAGAAATGGCCCGACCTGCCCTACTGATCGGCCAGTGCGCGCCCCGGTCGAAATCCGTTGGATCTCGACCGGGCGGAAACAGCCGGACTTCGGCGCCAGGACACGTCAAAACAGTTTTTCATCACGCGCTGACCATGCCATAGCTGCCTAGGGCTTCGGATCGTTTCCCTAGGATTATCTGCGCGTGGACACTCTTGACCTGACCGCGTGCGATCGCGAGCCGATCCATGCGCCGGGAGCCATTCAGCCCCATGGCCTGCTGCTCGTCGCCGATCCTTCGAGCCTCAAGCTTCTCGGCGTCGCCGGCGACGTCGAGAGCAAGCTCGGCCTGTCCGACTGGTCCGGCCAGCCTCTTCAGGACGTGATCGGGTCCGATTTCGCGCTCCGCGCCAAGTCCGCGCCGGCGAACCGGCCGGCGATCTATCTCGGCAAGTTCCGCACGAGCGACGGCGAGGCCTTCGACGCCAGCGCCCATCGCGCCGAATGCGGCGTGATCGTCGAGCTCGAACCCGCAGAGCACGGCTCGCGGCCGGGCGGCGTGCTGCTCGGAGAGATCGAGGCGACGGCCGCCGCGCTCGAACGCGCCGCGAGCATCGACGAGCTCTGCGCGATCGCCGCCAAGGAGTTCCGGCGCATCACCGGCTACGACCGGATCATGATCTATCGCTTCCTCGACGACGATTCCGGCCAGGTGCTGGGCGAGGATCGCGATCCGTCGATGCGCGCCTTCATGCACCACCGCTTTCCCGCGACCGACATCCCCAAGCAGGCCCGCGCCCTCTACCTGCGCAATCTCGTCCGCGTCATTCCCGACGTCGGCTACGCGCCTGCGCCGCTGCGCTTCGCCGACGGGCCGCTCCGGAGGTCGACATTTCGGACGCGGCGCTGCGCAGCGTCTCGCCCATCCATGTGCAGTATCTGAAGAACATGGGCGTCGGCGCGTCCGCCTCGGTCTCGATCGTCAAGGACGGCGTGCTGTGGGGGCTCGCGGCCTGCCACAACTCGACGCCGAAGCCGATCGGCTTCGACCAGCGCGCGGCGGCCCGCGCCGTCGCCGGAGCGTTCGGCCGCCAGATCCGCGTCAAGGACGACACCGACGCCTTCCGCGAGCGCGTGAGGCTGCGCAGCTATCAGGACGACCTCGTCGCGCTGCTGTCGCGCGAGGGCACGCTCGAAGAGGCGATCTCGAACCATGTGGACGAGATCCGCCGGCGCTCGGCGGCGACGGCGTCGCGATCTTGCGCGGGCGCGATCTGCTGACGAGCGGCCGCTGCCCGGCCGAACGCGAGATCCGGGCGCTCGCCCAATGGTCGCTCAGCCGCGGCGCCGAGCAGGTGTTCTCGACCGACCGACTGGTCGAGATCTATCCCACCGCCGCGACCTTCGAGGGCGTCGGCGCCGGGCTGCTCGCCGTGACGCTGTCGGTCAGCGACCCTTGGGTGGTGCTGTGGTTCCGCGCCGAGGAGATCGAAGTCGTCGAATGGGCGGGCAATCCGCACAAGGAGGACCCGTCCGATCCGCAGGCGATCCTCACCCCCCGCTCCTCCTTCGAGGTGTGGCGGGAGACCGTGCGCGGGCGGTCGCGGCGCTGGACGCCGGCCGAAGTCGAGGCCGCGGGCCGGCTTCGTTCGGCCGTCATCGAGGTCTGGCAGAGCCGCGGGCTGATGGAGATCAACCGCCGCCTCGCCGCCCATCGAGGAGAAGGACCTTCTCATCCAGCAGAAGGAGTTCCTGATCGGCGAGGTGAACCACCGCGTCCAGAACAGCCTTCAGCTGGTCTCGAGCTTCCTCGCCTTGCAGGGGCGCTCGTCCAACCAGCCCGGGCTCGCGCCCGCGCTCGAGGAGGCCCGCCGCCGCCTGACCGCCGTCGCGCTGGTGCATCGCCGGCTCTACCGCTCCGACCAGGTCGAGACCGTCGACGTCTCGCGCTACGTCGACGAGCTCGTGGCCGACGTCGTGTCGTCGCTCGGCGAAAACTGGCGCGACAAGCTCACCCTCGATCTCGCGCCCATCCTGCTGGCGACCGACCGCGCCATCAGCCTCGGCCTCGTGCTCACCGAACTCATGATCAACGCCACCAAATACGCCTATGGCGGCGAAGCCGGTCCGCTTCTGGTGACGGTGATGGAGGATCGCGCCAGCTTCCGCCTCGTCGTCGCCGACAAGGGCGTCGGCGCGCCGGACCTCACCCGTCGCGGATTCGGCTCGCGGATGATGGACGCGCTCGTCAAGCAGATCGGCGGCGAGATGATCCGCGAGGACAACCGCCCCGGCCTCAAGGTCACGCTGACCGCCCCGCTCGTCGCGCCGAAGGGCGGCTGATCCGGCAGGCGAGCACGCCGGAGCCACACTACTACCTATGGCTAGGACATAGTGCTGCATTGCAGCTCCTCTTTCTGCCCCCTAGGCTCTCGTTCAATTGTTCTGAAGACCACCGCCGCCCTTCGCCGGGCCGAGACGGGCGACAGCGGGAGGACGTCATGGCGATCATGAAGAAGAACAAGGTGGTCACCGCCGAGAGGCGCTGGCGCTCGTCAATGACGGCGACGTCGTCACCACCACTGGCTTCGTCCAGAGCTGCATCCCCGAGGCTGCACGCCGCGCTCGAGAAGCGCTACGTCGAGACCGGCTCCCCGAAGAAACCTGACGCTCGTGATGACCGCCGGCGCCGGCGACTCCAAGGGCCTCGGCACGGGCGGCTGCACCATGAGGGGCTGCTGAGCCCGTCATCGCCGCCAATTTCGGGCGCATGCCGAAGGTCGCCGAGGCCGCCAAGCAGACAGGATCCGCGGCTACAACCTGCCCCAGGGCGTCATCAGCCAGCTCTACCGCGCCTGCGCGGCCGGCAGCCGGGCCTGTTCTCCAAGGTCGGCCTCCACACCTATGTGGATCCGCGCCACGGCGGCGGCCGCGTCAACCAGCTCACCTCCGAGGACATCGTGAAGGTGGTCGAAGTCGATGGCGAGGAGTGGCTGTTCTACAAGGCGACCAAGATCGACGTCGCGTTCATCCGCGGCACCTCGGCCGACCCCTCGGGCAACATCTCGATGGAGAACGAGGCGCTCACCCTCGACAGCCTCGCCCAGGCGATGGCCGCGCGAAACAATGGCGGCGTCGTGATCGCGCAGGTCGAGCGCATCGTCGACGACGGCTTCCTGCTGCCCAAGGACGTGCGCGTCCCCGGCATCCTGGTCGACTGCGTGGTGGTGGCCGACAGCGAGCACCACCGCATGAACTACGGCGTGCAGTATTCCGCCGCGCTCGCCGGCCAGATCCGCGTGCCGGTGACCGGCATCGCCCGCATGAAGCTCGACGCGCGGAAGATCATCGCGCGCCGCGCCGCCTTCGAGCTGCCGCCGAACGGCGTCGTGAACCTCGGCGTCGGCGCGCCGGAGGGCATTTCCTCGGTCGCCAACGAAGAGAAGGTCACGCCCTACATCACGCTGACCACCGAGGCCGGCGCAGTCGGCGGCGTGCTGGCGTCGGGCTCGAGCTTCGGCGCGGCCACTAACGCCGATTGCATCATCGACCAGAACCAGATGTTCGACTTCTACGACGGCGGCGGCCTCGACATGACCTGCCTCGGCATGGCCGAGTGCGACGAGGCCGGCAACGTCAACACCTCCGCGTTCGGCGGCAAGCTGAACGGCTGCGGCGGCTTCATCAACATCAGCCAGAACGCCCGCTCGGTCGTCTTCGCCGGCACCTTCACGGTCGGCGGCCTCGACGTGAAGGTCGAGAAGGGCGAGCTGAAGATCGTCCAGGAAGGCAGGTCGAAGAAGTTCATCCGGCAGGTCGAACAGAACACCTTCTCGGGGCCCTTCGCGCAGGAGCGCGCGCAGCCGGTGATCTACGTCACCGAGCGCTGCGTGTTCCAGCTCACCAAGGAAGGCCTCGAGCTCATCGAGGTCGCGCCGGGCGTCGACATCGAGCGGGACATCCTGCCCCACATGGAGTTCCGGCCGATCATCAAGCAGCCGGTCCTCATGGACACCCGCATCTTCCGCGACGAGCCGATGGAGCTGGTCAAGGACCTCCTGAACCTCAATCTCTGCGAGCGCGTGAGCTACGACGCGCCGCGCAACATCCTGTTCCTCAACCTCGAAGGCTTCGTGGTCCGCACGAAGGCTGACATCGACGACCTGCGCGAAGCGATCATCGAGGGCTGCAAGGAGGCGGGCAAGCGCGTGAACTCGGTGGTGAACCACGACGGGTTCAAGATCTCGGAAGCGCTCTATGACGACTACGCCGAGATGATCGAGTACTTGATGGAGCACTATTACGCGACAACCACGCGCTACGCGACCAACGGGTTCCTGCGCCTGAAGATGCAGGAGGCGCTGAAGAAGCGAGGCCTCGCGCCGCACGTGTTCGAGCGCCGAGAGGACGCGCACGCCTTCGCGACCAAGGCCGCGCAGATCAACGCCGCCTTCGGCGAGGACCCGGAGGATTCGGTCGCGAGCGCCGCCTGACGGCGCTCCGACCGGCGGCCGATCATTCGGCCGCCTGGATGGCCGGCGCGGCGCCCTCCAGCCGGGCCGCGATCGTCGAGACCACGTGCTCGGCGTCGTCGCCGACGGCGCCGAAGCGGCCAGAGCCCCAAGTGTTGAGCCAGGGCAGGCCGATGAAGGAGACGCCGCGGCACTCCGTGATCCCGCGCCGATGCGCCGGGCGGCCCGCGCCGTTGAACACCGGCGCGTCGAGCCAGCGGAAGTTCGGCGTGAAGCCGATGCACCAGACGATCGCCGAAATTCCGGAGCCGTCGAGCGGCAGCGCGGTCCGTTCGGCGTCCGGCCGCCAGACCGGCTCGTAGACGCTCGGCGGCGGCGCCTCGACGCCGGCCTGCGCGATGTGCTTATCGATCGCGGCGTTGATGCCGTTGTAGGTGCGGTCGGCGAAGTCGAGGCTCTCGGCGAGGTTGGGGCGGAAGCGCAGCTCGCCGTCGCGGAAGTCGTCGAGCACGCCGTAGAGCTCCATGCCCTCGCGCGCGAAGCGGCGGAGGTCGATGTCGCGCCCGCCGTCGCGGCCGGTGACGTAGTGGTTGGTGTTGTCGCGCACGCCCTCGCGAAGCGGGTGGCTGTCGACGGTCATCTCGTAATAGCCCATGTCGGCGAGCCAGGTGACGACGTCGCGGCCGCGATAGAACCTCGCGCAGCGCGGCGCGGGGCCGACGGCGAGATGCACCTTGCGTCCGGCGAGATGCAGGTCTTCGGCGATCTGCGCGCCCGACTGCCCGGAGCCGACGACCAGCACCGCCCCCTCGGGCAGCGCCTCGGGCCGCCGATACTGTTCGGAGTGCATCTGCACGATCATCTCCGGCAGGCGTTCGGCCATGCGCGGGATGATCGGGTCGCTGTAGCCGCCGGTCGCGACCACGATCTCGTCGCAGGTGACGTCGCCCTCGGAGGTCTTGACCTCGAAGACGCCGTCGCCGCGGCGGAACGCGCGCTCGACCGAGACGCCCTCGCGGATCGGCGGCGCGACCTTGGCGACGAAGCCCTTCACATAGGCGACGATCTCGTCCTTCTTCATGAAGCCGTCGGGATCGGGCCCGTCATAGGGGTGGCCGGGAAGCCGGCACTGCCAGTTGGGAGTGACGAGGCAGAACGTGTCCCAGCGGGTCGTCTCCCAGACATGGGCCGCGGTGCGCCGCTCGAACACCAGATGCTCGATCCCGCGGCTCTTCAGCCAGTAGCTGGTCGAAAGCCCGGCCTGCCCGCCGCCGACGACGACGACCGGGACATGCGGAACGCTCGTCATGGATCCGTTCATGGGCGCGCTCATGGGTCCGTCCTTTCGCGTCAATCTTCGAAGCCGAGCACGGCGACCCGCGCTCCGGCGTCGGCGTAGAACCGCTCGGCGGTCGTCTCGATGCGGTCGCGCTGGGCCAGCGCGAGGCCGCAGGGCCGCCCGTAGATCGCCCGCACCCGCTCGCTCGCGATGTTGAGCGCCGTGCGGCTCCGCGCGGCGAAGTCGGCGACCGGATAGCTTTCGCCGACCACGAGATGCTCCTTCACGACGAGCGAGGGCGAATAGCAGCGCTCCTCGGCCCCGTCCGGCCAGCGGATGTGGAAGCGCATCTCAGGCATAGGCGTGCTCCGCAAGACGCGCGTAGACCGGCAGATGAGCCTTGGCCACGCGCTCCCAGCCATGGCGGGCGGCGGCTTCCAGTCCCTTGCGGGACAGCTGTTCGGACAGGCCGCCAAGCGCGGCCATCAACGCGTTGGCGATCGACCCCTCGCTCAGCGGGTCGCACCAGGCGACGTCGCTCGCGCTCAGATATTCGGTGAAGGGTTCGATCGACGAAACGACCACGGGCGTCCCGCTCGCCATCGCCTCGAGCGCGACGAGGCCGAAGCCTTCGCTGACCGACGGGAAGGCGAGCACGTCGGCGAGACGATAGAGCGCCGGCATGTCGGCGTCCGGCAGCGGCCCGGCGACCACGACCGCGTCCGACGGCAGGCGGCTCTCGGCGAGGGTCTCGCGGAACCTCGCCCGATAGGCCCCGTGGTCGAGCAACGACGCGCCGCCCGCGACGACGAGCTGGGCGCCCGGGACCAGCCGGCGCAGCTGCACGAAGGCGGCGAGCAGCCGCACCGTGTTCTTGCGCTCCTCCACGCCGCCGACCGCAAGGATCACGGGCCCGCCGCCCAGACCGAGCCGGGTGGCGAGCGCCCGCTCGCCGCCGCTCGGCTCGGGCGAGTAGCGCGCGAGATCGACGCCGTTGCCCACCACAGTGGCCTCGACGCCCTCGCGCGCCAGCAGCTCGCGTCGCCACAGCCGGCTCACCGCGAAATGCGCGTCCGCCCGCATGATGGCGCGGCGCTGCCAGGCGATGAGGCGCGGATCGCGAAAGGCGTCGACGTGATGGACGGTGCGCGCGAAGCGGCGGATCGCGCCGGCTTCTTTGAGGCTCGCCAGCGCGTTGCCCGAAAGGCCGTCCTGCGCATGGAAGATGTCGAAGCGCGCGATGCGGGCGGCGTCGAAATGGGCCGCATAGTCGCCGATGCGCGCCTCGACCAACGCGCTCGTTCCGCCCTCCGGCGCGGGGACCGCGGCGAAGGCCTGCGTCTCGACGGAGGCGCTGCGGAAGAAGCCGATCGCGGCCGGGTCCGGCGCGTGGACCACGAGCTCATGCCCAAGGCCCGCCAGCGCCTCCGCGAGCGCGAGAGCATGCGCCACCCCGCCGCGCGGATTGACCGAGTGGCAGCAGATCGCGATGCGCAGGCTCCCCGTCCGCGTCATCGCGAGGGCCCCGACGCCCGGGACGTCATACCGCCACCCTCTCGCGGCAGCCGATCAGCGGGCGCGCCGCGAAATCCCAGATCGTCTCGCGCGAGGCTCCCGAGCGCACCGAGACGAGCGAGCCCGCCTCGATCGCGCCGATGTCGGCGGCCGCGATCCCGCGCCGCGCGAAGCGGGCCGTGACGGCGCCGACGTCCTGTGGCGCGACCGCGAGGAGATAGCCGAAGCTCGGAAAGCTCTGGAGCCAGCGGTCGAGCGCGACGCCGTCGGGCCGCGGGATCTCGTCGAGGTCGATCTCGATCGAAACGCCAGACGCCTCGGCCAGCATCGCGGCGGTGCCCACGACCCCGCCCTGGCTGATGTCCTTGGCGGCGCGCGAGAGCCCCGCCTCGGCGATCTGGGGCAGGATCTCGAGATCGCCGCGCAGCCTCTCCGCCGGCGCGTCGATCGCCGCCTCCCAGTTGAGGAAGGGCGCGCGGTAGCGGCCGCGCAGGTCGATCGCCGCGACGAGCCGATCGCCGGGCGCCGCGTCGAAGCTGGAGAGCAGGCGGTTGGCGCGGCCAAGGATCGCGACCGAGAGCTGGCCGCGGTCGCAGTCCAGATTGGTGTGGCCGCCGACCACCGGCACGCCGAAGCGGTCCGACGCCTCCCGCAGCCCGTCGAGCACGGGCGCGGCGCCCGCCTCCCCTTGCGCCCAGACCGCGTCCACGACCGCGATCGGCCGCCCGCCCATGGCGGCGACGTCGGAGCAGTTCACCATCACGCCGCACCAGCCGGCGAACCACGGGTCCTCGGCCACGAAGCGGTTCATGAAGCCCTCGACCGCAAACAGCAGCCAGCCGTCGCCGCTCGGGATCGCGGCGCAATCGTCGCCGACCTGAACGGCGTCGGCGCCCGAGACGCCGAGGCGGCGGGCCGCGAGCGCGATGTCGGCCTTGGACTTCAGCCCCTGCGAGGCCCGAAGCCCCTCGGCGATCCCGGCGAAGGCGGATGCGGAGAGCATCAGGCGGCCTCCGCCCGACGGAACGCCCGGAAGCCCGTCTCGGGCGTCGCGAAGGCGGGGTAATGCGCGAGATCGGCGCGCATCAGGAAGTGCGGGCGCCCGTGAAGGTCGATGGGTTCGACCACGTCCCAGTGCAGGCGCTGGAACAGCATGGCGTTCGCGGCCTGGACATGGGCCAGAAACGTCGTGCAGCCGCGCGCATGCGCCGACGACACCGCGAGCCGGATGAGGCCAGGCCCGAGCGCCCCGATGCGCCGGTAGGGTTTGGCCACCGCAAGCCGCGAGCCCCACCAGAGGCCCGGCGTCTCCTCGTGGATGCGCACCGTGCCGACCACAGCCTCGAAGGCGAGCGTGTGAGAGGACAGGCCGACGATCGTGGTGGCGGCCTCGTCGATCGCGTCGCGGTCGTCGGTCTCGAAGATCTTCTGCTCGCGGCAGAACACCTCCCGGCGCAGCGCCGCCGCCTCGCGCCGCTCCCAGGCTTCGGTCACGTATTTGAGCTGGAACTCGCTCGAGACGAACGGCGCGAAGGGCTCGAAGATCATGCGCAGGCCCTCCGCTCGAAGGCCGAAAGCGCCGAGCAGGCGCCGCATTTGGCGCAGCCGGCCTTCACGTCCGCCGACTTCAGTCCGGCCTCGACCAGCATCCGCGACAGCGGCGCGAGGATCGAGGCCATGAAGGCGGCCGGGGGCGTCGGGTGGCTCTCGAGCGGCGTGCCGGAGATCGGCGTGAAGGGCACGACGAAGGGGTAGACGCCGAGCCCCACGAGCCGTTCGCAGACGCCGAGCACGTCCTCGCGGCTGTCGCCGAGGCCGGCGAGAATATAGGTCGAGACCTGGCCCCGCCCGAACACCGGGACGGCGGCGGCGAAGGCCTGGAAATAGCGCTCGACCGAGACGCTCGCCTTGCCCGGCATCACGCGGTGGCGGACCTCCTCGGTCACCGCCTCGAGATGCATGCCGAGGGCGTCCGCGCCGGCCTCACGCATGCGGCCGTACCAGGCGTCGTCCTCCGGCGGCTCGCACTGGACCTGGATCGGCAGGTTCACGCGCGCCTTCACGCCTGCCGCGCTCTCCGTCAGCACCGCCGCGCCGCGGTCGAGGCCCTTCGGCGTGCCGGTCGTCATCACCATGTGGCGGACGCCGTCGAGCCGCACCGCGGCTTCCGCCACCTCGGCGAGTTGCGCCGGCGTCTTGTGCGCGATGGTGCGGCCGGCCGCGAGCGACTGGCCGATGGCGCAGAACTGGCAGGTCTTCGTGCGCGACTGGTAGCGGATGCAGGTCTGCAGCACCGTGGTCGCCAGCACGTCGCGGCCGTGAAGCGTGGCGATGTGGCTGTAGGGCACGCCGTCCGCGGTCGTGAGGTCGTAAACTTCGGCGCGCCGGGAACGAGACGTCGCCCACGAATTCGCCCTCGCGCGTCACCCGCGAGCGGCCGAAGGCGTCCGGACGCTCGATGACGTAAGGGCTGTCGAAGGCCGGCGCGGTGTGCACCGGCGCCATGAAGGTCACGCCGTCGACGGTCACGGCCTTGTGGTCGGAGGGGCCTGCGCCGCCGCGGCGGCTGTCGGCGCCCTCCCTAGGCGCCTCGAGCCTGACCCCGAAGGACTGCAACTCGGCGATCAGGCGCTCGGTCGGCATCGAGGCCGTTGGCTTCGCCATCGGTTTCATCGGGGCGCGCTCCCGTAGCTCTCAGCGGGGGAAAAGGCCGAGCGCAGAACGGACTGCGGCCGGTCGTCATGAACGAGGTTGAGGAGCTCGGGGGGCGTAGTGGCCGATCGAGTCCATCATGCGCTTGCGCTTGAGGCAGAGCGCCATGTCGAGATCGGCGAGGAGGATCCCCTCGCCTTCGGTCAGCGGCTTTGCGAGATGCGCGCCCTCGGGCGACACGATCGCGGTCATGCAGCCGCCGGTGAGCGCCTTGCGCATCGCTTCGTTGGGCTCGATCGCGGCGCGCTGCTCGTCGGTGAGCCAGCCCGTGGCGTTGACCACGAAACAGGCGCTCTCGGCCGCGTGGTGGCGGATCGCCGCCTCGATCTGGTCGGAGAAGATCTGCCCCACCATCGATCCGGGAACTGGGCCGCGTGGATCTCCTCGTGCTGCGCCATCAGGGCGAAGCGGGCGAGCGGGTTGTAGTGCTCCCAGCAGGCGAGCGCGCCGACGCGGCCGACCTTGGTGTCGACGACCTTGAGGCCGGCGCCGTCGCCCTGCCCCCAGATCATGCGCTCATGATAGGTCGGCGTGATCTTACGGCGCTTGAGCTTCAGCGAACCGTCGGCGTCGAAGATGAGCTGCGCGTTGTAGAGCGAGCCGTGGTCGCGCTCGTTGACGCCGAGCACCACCACGACGCCGCGTCGCCGCGCGGTCGCCGAGATCGCGTCGACCACCGGGCCCGGAACGGTCACAGCATGCTCGTAAAGCCGCAGATGCTCGCCGCCGATCGCGACCGGCGGGCGGGTGAACGAGAAGTACGGGTACCAGGGCAGAAACGTCTCGGGGAAGACGACGAACTCCGCGCCCTTGTCGGCCGCCTCGCCGAGCGCGTTGAGAGCGCGGGCGAGCGTCCCCTCGCCGCTGTCGAGATCCGGCGAGATCTGGACCGCGGCCGCCTTCACGATGCGCTTTTCGGCCATGCCGGCCTCCGTTCTCTCACGTCATCCCGGCCCCGTCGAAGCGGAGAGCCGAGATCGCTCTCCGCGTCTGGCGCCATCGCCTCTTTTTCGAGGACGATCCCGGATCGTCGGCCTGCGCCGCCGTCCGGGATGACGCGCGTCCTCCGCGCCCGCTCAGCTCACAGCGTCCAGGTGTTGAGGATGAAGGCGTTGTCCTTGCGGTGGAGCAGGATCAGGTCGAGCACGTCGAGCGGGCTGATCGGGATCACGCCCTCGATCAGCGACGGCTCGCCGTGGCCGTAAAGCGCCTGCAGCGCAAAGCGGCAGGCGTAGACCTTGCCGCCGTCGGCGATGATCTTCTTGATGCGGTTGTTGAAGTTGAGATGGCCCGGAAACGCCTCGGCGCCGAGCGTCGGAAAGCCGCGCTGAACCGCGAGCGTCACGCCCGGACCATAGAGCAGGACGGAGGTCTCGAAGCCCTTCGACATCAGCCGCGAGGCCTGGAGAAGGTTCACGAGGCCGATCGAGCCCTCGAACGCCACCGTGTGGAAGGTGACGAGCGCCTTTTCGCCGGGAGCGGCTTTGACGTCCTCGAACTTCTTGTCCTCGTAGTCGACGAGGAAGTCGCCGTCCTTGTGAAACGGCATCGTCACTTCGGGCATTGCGCGCTCCTTGGCTGGTCGGCGTGTCCACCGACGGTAGCGACCCTTACGCAACCCCCATGCCAGATTGACTGCCCTTCAAAATCCAACAATATGCATTCAATTATACATTCAATGTCATTGCGCACGTCGCCGGAAGCGATGACGTTTTAGGCTGAGCACGCCTGCATATTGAGCAGCGCCGGGCTTTCGGCCGCGCCGCTCCGGCGTGACGAAGCGCACAGTCCTCCATGCAAGAAGGGTGACAGGACCGCCGCGCAACATTATGCAGTCAATTCAGCCGGCGCAGGAGCGCGCCGCATCGGGGCGGACAACGCATGCGCGAATGGACGGCGGATCTCAGCGCAAGCGACAAGCCGCGCTATCTCGCGATCGCCGACCAGATCGAGGCCGACGTCGCGCTCGGCAAGCTCGCGGCCGGCGACCGGCTGCCGCCCCAGCGCGCGCTCGCCCGGCGCCTCGAGGTCGACTTCACGACGGTCGCGCGCGGCTATGTGGAGGCCCAGCGGCGCGGCCTCGTCGAGTCGCGGGTCGGCAGCGGCACCTTCGTCTGCGCGCGGGCCCAGACCCCGGCCTCGCCTGCGCGCCGCGGCCTCGTCGACCTCTCCATGAACCTGCCGCCCGAGCCCGAGGACGAGGCCCTTCTCGCCCTCATGCGGCAGGGCTTTTCGGAGATCGCCTCCGATCTCGTCACGCTGCTGCGCTATCAGGGCTTCGGCGGCGCGCAGCCGGACAAGGACGCGGCCTCCTCATGGCTCGGACGCCGCGCCCTCGTGCCGACGCAGGACCGGGTCTTCGTCACCCCCGGCGCGCATCCGGCTTTGCTCGCGATCCTCACCGTTCTCGCGCGGCCGGGCGACGTGGTGCTCTGCGAGGCGCTCACCTATCCGGGCGTGCGGGCGATCTCGGCGCAGCTCGGGCTGAAGCTTATCGGGCTCGAGATGGACGACGACGGCGTGACGCCGGAGGCGTTTTCGCAGGCTTGCGAGCGCCTGAAGCCTAGGGCGCTCTACCTCAATCCGACGCTCCAGAACCCCACCACCCTCACCATCTCGGAGGAGCGGCGCCGCGTGCTCGCCGAGATCGCGCGCGGCTACGAGGTGCCGATCGTCGAGGACGACGCCTACGGCTTCGTGCCGACCGCGCGCATCTCGCCCTTCGCGGCGATCGCGCCGGACATCACCTGGCATGTGGCGGGGCTGGCGAAATGCATCGGCGCGGGGTTGCGCACCGCCTATGTGGTGGCGCCCTCGGCGCGCGCCGCATGGCCGTTCGCGGCGGCGCTGAGAGCCTCGAGCGTCATGGCGTCGCCGCTCACGGTCGCGCTCGCGACGCGCTGGATCGAGGACGGCACGGCCGACACGCTGCTGCGCTTCATCCGCTCCGAGACAGCGGCGCGCCAGAAGCTCGCGGCCGAAATCCTCCCGAAAGACATGTTCCGCGCCGACCCGCTGAGCTTCAACCTCTGGCTCTCGCTTCCCGCGCCCTGGACCCGCTCGGCCTTCATGGCCCACATGCGGCAGAGCGGACTCGGGGTCGTTGCGAGCGACGCCTTCGTGGCCGCCGGCGCGCCGCCGGAGGCCGCGCGGGTGTGCCTCGGCGGGCCGATCTCCCGCAGCGAGCTCGCGCGCGCGCTCGAATTCATGGCGCATGCGCTCGAGGAAGCGCCCGAGGTGGCGCTCACAGCGCTCTGAAGGGCCGCCCGGCCGCGCCGGGCAGGTCGGACGGCCGGTTCTCAGGCCTTCGGCGTATAGAGGCTGCACCAGCCTTCGGGGCTGATCTTGCCCTCGACGCCCTGGCACCCTTCCGGCGGCTGGAACATCGCGCAGCCCGAGCATTTGTCGCCGGCCGGGGCCTTGGCGACATATTGCACGTCCGCCTGAGATTGCTTGGTCTGCGCCCGCGCCGGTCCCGTGGCGGCGCACGCCGCGCCCACCGCGATCGCGGCCGCGCCGCCGAGCGCCATGCGGCGCGAAATGACGACGCGACGCCCTTCATCGACGATTTTCGTCATGGTCTCCTCCCAGTCGGGCCGGTCTTTCGCCGGGCCCGAACAGGAAGCTGAAACTCACGGTCTCGTTTTCAATCTTTTATAATTCTAAAGAGCTAGAGCAACCCATGAGGGAGCTTTGAGCGACCTGCGCCTAAGCGCTTCGGTTGTCTCTTAAAAATCACTTAGAAAAAAGTTCGGCGATTACGCCGTTGTGGGTCCCCTCGCCCTTCGCCAAAGTTCGCCGACCGTCGCGCTCACGAACGACGGAATCGGGGGCGGCATGCGGGTGTGTTGGCGGTCAGCGGCGGGCGTCGCGGCGTTGTCGGTCGCGGTTGGGCTCGCATCGCCCGCGGCGGCCGGGGAGGACGAGGCGGAGCCCTCGATCCTCGACCATGTCCCGGCGCTATCCGTCCTGAAGAACGCGCGCGACGCGCTGGCCGACAAGGGCTTCCGGCTCTCGGGCTTCTACTTCGCCGACCCGCGCGCGATCCTCGACGGCGGCATGCGCGAGGACGCGACCTATAGCGGGCTGCTGAACCTCGCTCTCGAGCTCGACGGCGAGAAGGTCTTCGGCGTCGAGGGCGGCCGGCTCCACGCCAGCATGCTCCAGATCCACGGCAAGGATCTCTCCGACGAGTATGTCGGCAACCTCATGTCGGTGAACGACATCGGCGCGCGACCGACCACGCGGCTGTTCGAACTCTGGTGGGACCAGGAGATCGACGACCGGCTGTCGCTGCGGTTTGGCCAGATGGCGGCCGACGAGGAGTTTCATCAAAAGCGAATACTCCGAGGACATGTTCATCGGCGCGACGCTCGGCTGGGCCGCGCCGCCGTCGGAGAACCTGCCGCAGGGCGGTCCGGCCTATCCGTTCGCCTCGCTCGGGGTCCAGGCGACCTGGAAGGCGAGCGAGAACCTGACCCTCGTCGGCGCGATCTACAACGGGACGCCCGCGCGCCCCGACGCCGCCGATCCGGAAAAAGCCAATCGCCACGGCCTCAATTTCCGGCTGAAGGATCCGCCGCTCGTCATCCTCGAGTCGCGCCTCGCCTTCGACGGGCTGAACGGCCTGCCGGGCGTGCTGAAGCTCGGCGGCTATGGCCATTTCGGCCGCTTCGACGACCTGAAATACGGAACCGACGGGCTGGTGCTCGGCTCGCCGGGCTCGAACGACGATCCGCGTCGCCACCGCGGGAACGTCAATTTCTACGCCATCGTCGACCAGCAGGTCTGGCGCGCGCCCGGAGACGATCCGCAGGCCGGGATCGGCGTCTTCGCCCGCGTCATCGCCGGACGCCCGGACCGCAACGCGATCAGCTTCTATGTCGACGGCGGGATCGTCGCGAGCGGGCTCGTGCCCGGCAGGCCCGACGACAAGTTCGGGATCGCGGCCGCCTACGCCGACTTCTCGCCGCGCCTCGCCGACGTCGACCGCGCGGAGAACGCCGCGAGCGGGCTCGCTGGCGCCGTCCGCCGCTTCGAGGGGATCATCGAGGCGACCTACAAGGCGCAGCTGCTGCCGGGCTTCACCGTTCAGCCGACGCTGCAATATGTGGTTCGCCCGGGCAGCGGCCCGCCCGAAGACGGCGGCAAGCGCATCCCCAATGCGACCGTGTTCGGCGTCACCACCGTCGTGACGTTCTGAAGCGACGAGCGCCTCGTCACATGAAGAGCTTTTGGCCCTCGAGTCCCCTGTAGAGGCCAGCGACCTGCTCGGCGTAGCCGTTGTAGAGCAGGGTCGGGCGCCGTTCCGAGGTGCCGAGCACGCGCTCCTGCGCCTGGCTCCATCGCGGATGCGAGACCTCCGGGTTCACATTTGCCCAGAACCCGTATTCGCGCGGGCCTGCGGCCTCCCACAGCGTCTTCGGGCGCTTGTCGGTGAACTCGAAGCTCACGATCGATTTCACCGACTTGAAGCCGTATTTCCACGGCACGGCGAGGCGGATCGGCGCGCCCATCTGCTTGGCGAGCGGCTTGCCGTAGGCGCCGGTGGCCAGGAACGCGAGCTCGTTGGTCGCCTCCTCGATGGTGAGGCCTTCGGTATAGGGCCAGTCGTAGAGCGGGCTCGCCTGATAGGGCGCGACGTCGCTGTCGAGGAAGGTCTTCATCGTCACGTATTTCGCCGAGCCGAGCGGCTTGGCCCAGGCGACGAAGTCCTTCATCGGGATCCCGGTCCAGGGCAGCGCCATCGACCAGGCCTCGACGCAGCGGTGGGCGATAGAGCCGCTCCTCGAGCGGCAGCGCCTTCAGCAGGTCGTCGATCCCGACCTCGCGCGGGGTCTCGACCATGCCGGCGATCTTGACCGTCCAGGGCCGCGTCTTCAGCGCGCCGGCGTTCTGCGCGGGGTCGCCCTTGTCGGTCCCGAACTCGTAGAAATTGTTGTAGCCGAGATTGAAGCGCTCGGGCGTCACGTCGCGGTCGAGCTTGTAGAGCTCGTTGCGCTTGGCCGGATAGAGGCCGGCCGAGGGGTCGGGCGCGTCGGGCTTGGGAGGCTCCTTGGCCTTGAAGATGTCGAAGATGCCGGCCTTGGCGGCGTCGGGCGCGAGCGTCAGGCCCGCGGCGCCCGCGGCCGCCCCGCCATGAACAGGCGCCGGTTCAGCGCGACGCGCTCGGGCGTCGCATGGCTTTCGGGAATGGCCCAGGACGGAACGCGCCGGATCAGCATGCCGATCTCCTCGTTAAGGTCGTCATGGGCGTTACGCAAAGCGGCGGCCGAAGGTTACGCCCCGGCCGCCGCAAAAGTCTCACGATCCTGCGAGGAGCGTCAGATCGGATTGAGCGTGAGCGACGAATAGCCCGCCGCGACCGACAACCCGGTCTGGCCCTCGACGCTGAGCGGCTGGAGCGAGACGGTGATGTCCGAGCCGCCGATCAGCACGTTGGCGCCGCCGCCGATGAGCGCCGAAACGCTCGCCGAGGCGCCGCGATACTTGCCCGCGAGGTCGCCCGGGCCGAGATCCTTGGAATGGGGCCACCACCGCCCAGGCGAGCACGCTCAGGCCGGTCTTGCCGACGTCCACGCCGATCTTGTTCATGTGGCCCATGTAGAGATCGACGGCGTTGCGGCCGACATTCGGCCGGTACTCGCAGGAGACGTCGCGGCGCGAGCCCACGATGTAGCCGATCCCGCCCGGGATCTCGCAGCGCAGCGTGCCGACCTGATAGCCCGAGACCGGCTCGTAGCTGCGGCCGACCTTCTTGATCGTAACGAAGGGATGGGCGTCGTCGGCCGCGACCGCGGGCAGGACGAAGGCCGCGACGGAGAGCGCCGCCGCCGCGAGCGCCGAACGGATCAGGAGGGTCATCTCAGTCTCCAGACTGAAGGCTCTGAAAGCGCGCTTCCGGCGGAAGCGTCGGGGGAAAAGCCCCCGCCGGGCGCGCTTTGGTTCCACGCGGCGTCGGCGCCGGCCCTGCGGCGATGCGTCGACGCCACATGATGGCTGATCATTAACGGCGGCCGTCTGTCCGAGTTGCGGCGAAATTCGGCGAAAACGATTTCATCCCGTTTCAGCGCAGCGATCCGCAGAACCGCTGGATGCGGCGGCAGGCCTCCTCGAGCGTGGCGTCGGCGGTCGCGTAGGAGATGCGGAAGTTCGGGCCGAGGCCGAAGGCCGAGCCCTGCACCACCGCGACGCCCTCGGCCTCGAGCAACTCGGTCACGAAATCCTTGTCGGTCTCAATCTTGTTCCCCGACGGCGCGGTCTTGCCGATCGTCCCCTCGCAGGACGGATAGACGTAGAAAGCGCCTTCCGGCTTCGGGCATTTGAGGCCGCTCGCCTGGTTGAGCATCGACACGACGAGGTCGCGCCGCCGCTCGAACGCCTGGCGGAAGCCCGGCAGGAAGTCCTGCGGGCCGTTGAGCGCCTCGAGCGCGGCGAACTGCGCGATCGTGCAGGCTCCGGAGGTCTGCTGACCCTGAACCATGTCCATGGCCTTGATGAGCTGCTCCGGCCCCGCCGCGTAGCCGATGCGCCAGCCCGTCATGCAATAGGCCTTGGAGACGCCGTTCATGGTGAGCGTGCGCTCGTAGAGCGAGGGCTCGACCTGCGCGGGCGTGGTGAACTCGAAGCCGCCGAAGACGAGATGCTCGTACATGTCGTCGGTCAGCACCCAGACATGCGGATGGCGGACCAGCACGTCGGTCAGCGCCTTGAGCTCGTCGCGCGAATAGGCGGCGCCCGACGGGTTCGAGGGCGAGTTGAACAGGAACCACTTGGTCTTCGGCGTGATCGCGGCCTCGAGCGCCTCGGGGCGCACCTTGAAGCCGTCCTCGATCCTGGTGTCGACGAAGACCGGCGTTCCGCCGTTCAGCGCCACCATTTCGGGGTAGCTCACCCAGTAGGGAGCCGGGATCACGACCTCGTCTCCGGGGTTAAGCGTCGCCACGAAGGCGTTGTAGAGAATCTGCTTTCCGCCGGTGCCCACGATCGTCTGGCTCGCCTTGTAGTCGAGCCCGTTCTCGCGCTTGAACTTCTGGGCGATGGCTTCGCGCAGGGGGGCGATGCCGGAGACCGGCGGATACTTGGTCTCGCCGCGCCGGATGGCGTCGATCGCCGCGTCCTTGATGTTCTGCGGCGTGTCGAAGTCCGGCTCGCCGGCTCCGAGGCCGATCACGTCGCGGCCCGCGGCTTTCAGCTCGCGCGCCTTCTGGCTCACCGCGATGGTGGCGGACGGCTTTACGCGCGACAGCGCGTCGGCGAGGAAGGCCATGACAGGGCTCCAAAACTCGTGATGCTGCGACGGCGCGGTTTCTAGGCTCGGTCGCACGTACGCGCAAGGCGCGCCGGGGCTTCCACGCGCCGTTCGCCGACGGCGATAGGCGATGGATGTCGAAAGGCGGATCCGAAACACGATGGCGCTCGGATGAGCCGCCGCGTCATGCCCGCGCCTTCGCGCGGGTATCCACGACTTCGGCGTAGCGCTTCACGTTCCTAGAAAGTCGTGGATACCCGGCTCCGCCGGGCATGACGGCGAGAGCCGGGGCGTTCACGTCACGATTCAGCAGCGGTCGCGGGCGACCAAGCCCACTGCGACGATCGGCTGACGGCGCTTCGGACGCCGTCCGTAATGGTTCGGCCGCTCAGTCGGTCGACTTGCAGGCTCCCGAGCCCGGCGTCTTGCCGCCGCAGCGCTCGTAATAGAGCGCGTAGAGGATGTTCTCCGCGGTCCGCGTCGCGAAGGCCGAGCCGGCCTCCTCCAGCGAGGAGTGCGAGTTCACGAGGATCACCACGGCGAGCGAGCGCTTCGGCATCAGCGCGATCGTGCTCGAGAAGCCCGGCAGGCCGCCGACCTTCGACACCACGCTCGGAACCCGGTTGGCGTCGTCGCGCGGCGCGACCACCCATGCGAGCGCCGACCGCGGCACGCCGGCCGGGCATGTCGAGAGCGCGGGAGCGTAGATCGTTTCCCCGCAGGCCTGCGGGCGCTGGGCGATGCGGAAGCCTTCGAGCAGCGCCTCGGGCGCGGGGTCGCGTGGGCGCCCCATGGCGGCGGCGGCGAACTTCGCCATGTCCTTGATCGACGATTTCAGGCCGCCGGCCGGCGCCCAGGCGGTCACCACGTTCATGTAGGGCTCGCCCGGCGCGATCGTCACCGTCAGCGGATCTACATAGCCCGCGCCCGGCGCGTCGAGCGAGACGTAGACCACCTGTCCGTTGGCCACATAGGCGGTCGCCTGAGCGTCCGCGCCGCCGGCGCTGCGGCCGCCGGTGATGGTGACCGTCGGAGCCCGCTGATAGCCTGCTCCCGCCGCCTTCACCCGGACGCCGATCGCCTTGCCGTTCGCCACGACGAGCTCGGCGTCGGCCATGGTCGTCGAGCCGCCGTTCGAAAAGGTCACCAGCGCGGGCGCGACATAGCCCTGCCCGCCGCCGGTGATAGTGACCGACCGGACCTCGCCCTTGGGGTTGATCGCAGCGGTCGCGGTCGCGCCGGTCCCGCCGCCGCCCGAGACGACGACCTGCGGCGGCGCCGAATAGTTGGCCCCGGCCTCCGTCATCTGGAAGTCTGTCACGGCGCCGCCCGAGACGAGGGCCCGCGCCGTCGCCTGGGCGTAGCCGGAGACCCGCCTCGACTGCTCGGCCTCGGGCACGATGAGGAAGGTGTTGCGCATCGCGAGCGGCTGGAGGATCTCGGCGTTCACCGCGTCGTACCAGCCGAACACGTTGGCGTTGGAAATCGGCTGGCCGGCCGGGCCGCCCATCAGCAGGCCGAGCAGTCCCACGCTGATGTTGGAATAGAGATACGGCGCGGGAAGGCGCTTGGCCGCCTCGTAGGGCCACTTCGAGAAATCCATCGGGACGGCGGTCTGGAGATAACTGGCCAGTTCGGCCGCCGTGTAGGCCGAATAGCTCGGCCGGTCGGACGGCATGCAGCCCTGAGCGTCGCCGTTGATGCAGACCGGAGGCTGGTTGGAGAGCCCGGCGGTGAAGGCGCCGAGATCCTTGAGCCTGATCCGGCCCGCCTTCGGCTGGAGCGGCCCGGTCTGAGCCGAGAAGTCCGCAAGCTGCTGGTTGAGCTCGAGCGCGCCAGAGGCGACCCGCTGGCCGAGCAGATTGGTGGTGAAGACCTTGGTCATGGAGGCGAGGTCGAACAGCATGTTCGGCCCGAACGGGACCGCCGGAGCGTCCCCGACGGCGATCGTGGCCTCGCCGAATGTGAAGAACTTCGGAGCCTTGTCGCCCTCGATCACCGCGACCGCGACGCCGGGCGCCTGCCCCGACGTGACGAGCCGTTCGGCGTTCATCCGCACGATGTCGCGGACCGAGCCGGCCTGGGCCGCGCCGGCGCCGCCCAGGCCGAGCGCCGCCGCAAGGCAGAGCGCGCGCATTCCGACCGAAGACATGCCCGAAACCGCCATGACGACCGCCCCCCGCATCGGCGCCCAACGCCGGCGCCCGGTCATGAGGTACCCCGCAAGTCTTAACGGCCATTTTCGACCGTCGCGGAAAGCCGGGCCGAACTGGAACAACCTTCGGTCAGGAGGCCGCCCGCCGCGGAGTCTGTCATCCGGGCAGCTGATCCTTTCCTTCGCCGACCCTTGCGCCGTTGGCCGCCTCCTCGAGCTGGAGCAGCAGCGCGGTGTGGTCGTAGCCGCCGCCTCCCATGGCGTCGCGCACGAAGGCGAAGCGGTCGCGGGCGTTCTGGGTGAGCGGCAGGGTGACGCCGGAGTCGAGCGCCTCGGCGAGCGCGGTGTCGAGATCCTTGATGTGGGTTCGCACCTTGCCGCCGGGCAGAAAATTGCGCTCCAGCATGCGGCGTCCGTGCTCGTCGAGGATGCGGCTTTCGGCAAAGCCCCCGCGGATCGCGTCGCGCACCGCCGCGGGATCGGCCCCGCCGGCGGCCGCCAGCAGCAGCGCCTCCGCCACCGCGCCGATGGTGACGCCAACGATTACCTGATTGGCGAGCTTCGAAAGCTGCCCCGCGCCCGAGGGCCCGACCCGGGTCGCGCGTCCCATCGGCGCAAACGCCGGAAGGGCCTCGGCGAAGTCGGTCTCGTCGCAGCCCGCCATGATGGCGAGCGAGCCCGCCGCCGCGCCGCTGACGCCGCCCGACACCGGGGCGTCGATGTGGCGCCTGCCGTGGGCGGCGAGCCGCTGGGCGTGGTCGCGCGCGGTCGCAGGCGAGATCGAGCTCATGTCGATCACGAGCGCGCCGGGCGCGAGCGACTCGGCGACGCGGGCCGCGCCGAACAGCGTGTCGGTGACCGCCGGGCCGTCGGTCAGCATGGTGATGACGATGGCGGCGTCCGCCACCGCCTCCGCCGCGCCGTCCGCCACCACCGCGCCCTCCCCGCCAAGCGGCTCGGCCTTGGCGCGGCTGCGGTTCCAGACCGTGACCGGATAGCCTGCGCCGATGAGCCGCCGGGCCATCTGCGACCCCATCAGGCCGGTTCCGAGAAAGGCGACGCGCGGCAAGGAACTCATGGGACGGCTCCATGGCTGGAGATGCAAGGGCGTCGGTTTTGGCGCGCGCGATGTGATCGGGCAAGCAGGCGATTTCCGCGCCGTCCGTGCTAAGCGTCCCGGCGCCTTTCAGGAGACCCGCGCCCGATGACGTTCCGCCGCCTCATCCTCCTCGCCGCCGCCGCCTTCGCCGCCGCGCCAGCCATGGCCGAGCCGGCGCGCGATCCGGAGATTGAGGCGCTGATCGGAAAGATGACCCTGGAGGAGAAGGCTGGGCAGCTGAACATGGTCTCGTTCGTGCCCATGCACGAGACCAAGTTCGACCCGATCACCAAGGGATTGAAGGACGGGACGGTCGGTTCGCTGTTCAACGTCCACGGCTTCGAGACCGCCCGCGAGCTACAGAAGCGCGCTCTAGACAGCCGCCTCAAGATCCCGCTGATCCTCGCGCTCGACGTCGTCCACGGCTACCGCGTGATCTTTCCGACCCCGCTCGCCCAGGCCGCGAGCTTCGACATTGAGGCGATCCGCCGCTCCGAGGACATCGCCTCCCGCGAGGCCGCGGCCGACGGCGTGAATCTCTTGCTGACTCCGATGCTTGACGTCTCCCGCGACGCTCGCTGGGGCCGCGTGGTGGAGGGCCCCGGCGAGAGCTCCTACCTCGCCTCAAGGATCGCCGAGGCCCGCGTGAAGGGCGTCGACGGAGACGGCGGCCACAGCTTCGCCAAGTCCTGCGTCAAGCATTTCGGGGCCAACGGCGCCGTCGAGGGCGGACGCGACTACACCGCCCAGGACATCTCCGAGCGGGGCTTGCGCGAAACCTATCTGCCGCCGTTCCGCGCGGCGGCGGACGCCGGAACCCAGTGCATGATGTCGGCCTTCAACGCCCCCGACGGCGCGCCGACGGTGATCAACCGCCGCCTGCTCACCGACGTCCTCCGGGGCGAATGGGGCTTCAAAGGCGTCGTCACCAGCGACTTCAAGGCGATCCACGAAACCGTCACGCATGGCGTGGCGGAGGACGATCGGTCGGCGGCGAAACTCGCCTTCACGGCGGGCGCCGATCTCGACATGGAGTCGCGGGCCTTCGTCGAGCATCTCCCGCTGCTCGTGCGGGAAAGCGAGATCGAGCCGGCGGCGCTCGACGAGGCGGTCCGACGCGTGCTGACGCTCAAGAAGTCGCTCGGACTGTTCAAGGATCCGATGCGTGGGCTCACCGCCGCGCCCCAGGCTGCGCTGAAGCCCGAGCACCTGGCGGCCTCGCAGGATCTCGCCGAAAAATCCTTCGTTCTGCTGAAGAACAAGGACCGCGCCTTGCCCTTCGCGCCGGACGTCAACGACGTCGCGCTGATCGGACCGCTTGGCGACGCCCCCGCCGACACGCTCGGCCCCTGGGCGGGCCGCGGAGAGCCGTCCGAAACCGTCACGCTGCGCATGGGCCTCGAAAAACGCCTCGGCGAGGGCAAGGTGACGTTCACGCCGGGCGGCACGGCCGCGGCGTCGCGCGAAGAAGAGATCGAGGCCGCGGTCGAGACGGCGCGCCGCGCCGACGTCGTCGTGCTGGCGCTCGGCGAGAAATTCGACCAGTCGGGCGAAGGGGCGAGCCGCGCCGAACTCGGACTGCCGGGCGACCAGATGGCGCTCGCCTCCGCGGTGCTCGCGCTCGGCAAGCCGACCGTCGTCGTGGTGTTCGCCGGCCGCCCTTTGGCGCTGACCGAGCTCGCCGAGAAAGCGCCGGCGGTCCTCTACGCCTGGCAGCCCGGCACCATGGGGGGCGCGGCGCTTGCGGCAGTCCTCATGGGCGACGTCTCGCCGAGCGGTCGCCTTCCGATGACCATGCCCCGCGCGCTCGGCCAGGTTCCGATCCACCACGATCAGCGCATCACCGGACGCCCCTACGATCCGACCGACCCCTACACCTCCGGCTATCGCGACCAGAGCCCCGAGCCGCTCTATCCGTTTGGCCATGGCCTCGCCTATACGGACTTCGCTTATGGCGCGCCGACGATCGCCCGCCCGACGCTTCGCCGCGGCGAAGACCAGACGGTCACGGTGCGCGTCACCAATGTCGGCAAGCGACCGGGGGTCGCGGTGCCGCAGCTCTATGTCCGTCCGCTGAGCGCTCGGGTGGCCCGGCCCGCCAGGGAACTGCGCGGCTTCGCCCGCGTCGAGCTCGCGCCTGGCGAGACGCGCGAAGTGGCGCTTAAGCTCAAGCCCGAGGATTTGGCTACTGGACGTCCGGCGCCGGTTTCGAGATCGCTGCCGGCGGCGTGGAGGTCATGACGGGCCCGGACGCCGAGGACACCAAGTCGGCGCGGTTCGAGTATCGGCCGTAAAGCGCCCTCTTTCTTGTCCCGGACTTGATCCGGGACCCAGAACCGACGTCGTTTAGAAGCAGAGTTCCACGGCGTCGCGCTTGTGGTTGCGAGCGGTATCGGTTCTGGGTCCCGGATCAAAGTCCGGGACACGGTGGGCGGCGGTTCTCGAAAAGCGTTCAGTTCAGCCGGAACTCCGCCCTCACCGGCTTGAAGTCCGCCGGGCCGATCAGCGCTTTGTGGCCGACGCGCACCGAATGCAGCACGCCCTCGATCTCGCGCCGCCACCAGTCGAGGAAGCCGCGCAGCACCGGATATTCGGGGCAGCGGTCGTAGTCCTGCCAGACGTAAGACTGCAGCAGGCCCGGATGATCCGGCATCCGGTAAAGGATCTCGGCCGTGGTGAGGCCGAAGCCGTCGATCTGCTTCTGAAAGTCCGATCTCGCGCATCCGCTCATGGAAAACCTCCATCGCTCGATGGGCGCGGTTGCCTTCGCGCCGCATTTGGATTAGGGACGCCTCCGTCGCTCCATGACAATCCCGCAACGTTAAAAATCCTTGTAGAACAGATATTTGGCAGCGCTCCGCGATGAGTGCTGACAGGGCCGCGCGGACGTCTCGATCCTCCTCTCGCGAGAGCTAGAATCTCTTTGTCGCCCGAGGCCGCGAGACGGCCGCACAAAACAGGCGACACGGGAGAGACCTCGATGCGCCTTGTGATCGCGCTGAGCCTCGCGGCCCTCTCGGCCGCGCCGGCCTCCGCCACCTGCTTCCGGGAATGTCTCGGGGGAAAGATCCAGAGCCAGTCCGACGACCAGCAGATCCGCGACGCCGCCAAGGAATGCCGGCAAACCTGCGAGGGCGCCGTGCGCGACAGGCTGCAGAGCGAGGGCAAGCTCGCTGCCCTCACTGACTGCAAGGCCGAGCCGCTCAGCAAGGAGGACCTGAAGAAGCTGCGCGCCGAGACGCCAAGCTATTACGTCCAGTCCAACACCTTCGTCTGGGACTTCAAGAATCCCTTCGCCGACAGGGCTTTGACGAAGGTGGAGGTGACGGCGCAGAACATGGACCTGAACCCGATCGAGTTCACGGGCGCGGGGCTTGTGCCGCCAGCGGGCGAAGGCGTTTTCGTGATCCCGGCGTTCTTCGACGGTTATCCTGCGGTGCGTTTCGCCGCCAAAGTGGAGAAGGTCTGGGCGTGTCCGATGAAATGAGCCGCCTGTTCACGATCGGCTATGAGGGCGCAACGCCCGCGGCGCTGAACGACGCGCTGGTGACGGCAGGCGTCGACGTGCTGGTGGACATCCGCGCGGTGGCGAACTCCCGGCGTCCCGGTTTCTCGAAGCGCGCGCTGTCCGCGGGCGTCGACGAGCGCGGCCTCGGCTACCTGCACCTGCGCGCGCTGGGCACCCCGGCGGAGGGCCGAGCGGCGGCGCGGGCGGCCGGCATGCGGAGATGAAAAAGATCTTCGCCGAACAGTTGGAGACCGACGCCGCGCAGGAGGATCTGGCGGGGCTTATCCAGCTTGTGCGTGACGGCCGAAAGCTCTGCCTGCTGTGCTTCGAGCGCGAACCCGAGCATTGCCACCGCATGATGGTGGCCGAACGCGTCGAAGCGGCGCTGACCGGCGTGACGCTCGAACACCTGCACCCATTGCCGGCGAGTTTCGAGCGGCCATAGCTCCCTTGTCCCGGACTTGATCCGGGACCCAGAACCGAGACGTTTCTCAACAAGGCTCCGCCGCCTCCGTGCTGCATTCTGAGCGTCTGTCGGTTCTGGGTCCCGGATCGAGTCCGGGACGAGAGCGGTTCACCCCTCATAGGTGGCGGGCAGGCTCTCCAGAAACCTCCTCGCGTCGGCCCGGATCTCCTCCACCCGCGTTTTCTCGAACCGCGCGAGATTCCGATACGGCATCGCGAGCCGGTTGTTGCCCGAGAGCTTCTTCTCGTTGCGAATGAGAAAATCCCAGTAGAGATAGTTGAACGGACACGCTTTCTCGCCCGCCTTCGCCTTCACGTCGTAGGCGCAGTCGCCGCAATAGTCCGACATGCGGTCGATATAGGCGCCCGAGGCCGCATAGGGCTTTGAGCCCAGCAGCCCGCCGTCGGCGAACAGCACCATGCCATGGACGTTGGGAAGCTCCACCCATTCGTAAGCATCGGCGTAGACGAGCAGATACCAATCCTGCACCTCCCGCGGTGAAACGCCGGCCAACAGCGCGAAGTTACCGAGCACCATCAGCCGCTGGATGTGGTGCGCGTAGGCGTGGTCGCGCGTGTCCGCCACGCAATTGGCGAGACAGTTCATGTCGGTCTCGGCGGTCCAATAGAGATCCGGAAGCTTGCGCTTGGCGCCCAGATGATTGGTCTCGCGATACTCCGGCATCTTTAGCCAATAGATCCCGCGGACATATTCGCGCCAGCCGATGATCTGGCGGATGAAGCCTTCGACAGCGTTGAGCGGCGCCTTGCCGGCCCGATATGCGGTCTCGGCCGCCTCGCAGACCTCGAGCGGGGTCAGCAGGCCCGCGTTGATGTAGGGCGAGACCAGCCCGTGAAAGAGGAACGGGCCGCCGGCCTTCATGGCGTCCTGATAGTCGCCGAAATTTTCGAGCGCGGAGGCGATGAACTCCTTCAGCGCTTTCAACGCGTCGTCGCGCGTGACCGCCCAGCCGAAGTCTTCGAGCGTCCCGAAATTCTTCGGGAAACGCTTTTCGACCAGCGCGATGACCTCGCGCGTTTTGGCGTCCGCCGGAAAGCGCAGCCGCTTCGGGATTTTCTGGCTCTTCGGCAGCTTCTTCCGGTTCTCGACGTCGAAATTCCATTGGCCGCCTTCGGGCTTGTCGCCGTCCATCAGGAGGCCGGCAGCGCGGCGCATCTCGCGGTAGAAAAACTCCATCCTGAGCGCCTTGCGGCCATCGGCCCAACGCTCGAAGTTAGCGTGCGAGCACACGAAGCGGTCGTCCTCGCGGATGACGACGTCGCAATCGAGCTCCTCGCGCCAGTCGTCGAACATTTCGCGCACCCGCCACTCGCCGGGCTCGGTGAGCGTGACCCGGGACGGCTTGTGGCGCTTCACCGCGCGCTTCAGCTCCCCGCCGAGCGAGCCGGTGTTTTCGGCGTCGTCGAGCCTGACATAGTCGACCTCGATCCCCTCGCCCTGAAGCTCCTCAGCGAAGGCCCGCATGGCGGCGAACAGGAAAACGAGCTTCTGCTTGTGATGCGGGACATAAGTCGCCTCCTCCATGACCTCCGCCATCAGAACGACGTCGGTCTCGGGATCGAGATCCTTCAGCGAGGCGATCCCGCGCGTGAGTTGGTCGCCAAGCAGCAAGCGGAGAGTTTTGGGCATCAGCGGCCGGGTGTAGGGAGGAGCATGGCGGTGTTACGCAGGGCGGAGCGCGGCGGTTCCCGGAAGAGCTGCGCAAGCCGACTGCGTGCTTCGAGACGCCGCCTTCGCCGGCTCCTCAGCATGAGGAAGGGTTGGGATATGGCTTGCGCCAAATGTCCTCATGCTGAGGAGCCTGGCGCAAGCCAGGCGTCTCGAAGCACGCAGTCGGCCCGTCCGAGCGAACCGGATAGCAATGCCAAAACGCACCCAAAATCCGACCTGCCGACCAAGACCTGCCCTGTCTGCGGCCGGCCCTTCGCGTGGCGCAAGAAATGGGAGCGGGTGTGGGACGAGGTCCTTTACTGCTCCGAGCGCTGCCGGCGCGCGAAGACAGCAGGCGAACCGAAGACTGCCACATCTTCGCCGAATATTACCAAACAGCCATATATTAAAGATTAGACATCCGGGAACGACGACTTCTCCGCTCCGTTGTTTGGGAGAGCCCACCGAGGCTTTCCCATTCCGGGGCGGCGCTGTTCCGCAGACTTCGGCGAGCCTTTCTCAGGAGTGACGTCCATGACGTCGTTTCGCGCCCTCGTTCCCGCCGCCCTTTGCGCCGTCGCTCTCGTCGGCGCGACGCTCCCGCCAGCGCCGAGCCGTTCCACGGCGGCGGCTGGGGCGGCCATGGCTGGGATCACCATGGCGGCTGGGACCATCATGACGGCCATTGGGCGTCGGCCGCACGCTCGCTTTCGGCGGTCTCGGCCTTGCGGCGGGCGCCGCGATCGCCAGCGCGGCCTATCGTCCGGCTGTCGTCTATCCGGCCTGCGGCCAGACGGTCACGAGCCACTATAACGCCCGTGGCGAGCTCGTGAAGGTCGTGCGTCCGGCCTGCTGATCCGCTTTTCCCCAGCGCAGTCCCTAGAGGCTTCCCGGCTTCCCCCGGGGAGCCTCTTTTTTATCGGATCGCCTGCAGGGCCTTGAGCATCTCGGGGGTGTCGACGTCGATCAGCGCGCCGTCGTCTTCGGCCTCGACCTCGCGCACGGCCTCGGGATGAAGCTCGAGCAGATGACGGCCGCCGACGTCGCCCTCGACGCGGGCGAGGTCGGGGAAGAACCGCCTCCCCCACAGCACCGGATTGCCGCGCCGGCCGCCGCGGGCGGGCGTCACGATATGCGCGCCGGTCTCCGGCTCGAACGCTTCCGCGATGCGCCGGACGAGCGGCGCCGTCACGCCCGGCATGTCGCCGAGCAGAACGACGACGCCGTCAACGTCGCGGCTGAGCGCCGCGAGCCCTGCGCGCAGCGAGGTCGAGAGGCCCTCGGCGTAATCGGGATTCGACGCAAAGCGCACCGGAAGCCCTGAAAGCGCGGCCTCAAGCGCCGATCCCTGATGGCCGGTCACCACCACGACTTCCGAGAGCCCCGCGCCAAGCGCGGCGGCGGCGGCGTGGCGCACCATCGGGCGGCCGAGCAGCGGCTCCAGCAGCTTGTTCGGCCCGCCCATGCGGGTCGAACGGCCGGCCGCGAGCACCAACCCTGCGATCTTCGGCTTTGGCGTCACGCGCGGGGTCTCCGCGGCTGCGCGCGGCTGCGGACGGGAGACGATCTCCATCAGGAGGCCGCCGACGCCCATCGAGGCGATCTCCTTGGCGCCCACGGGGGCGCGGGCGAGCAGCCGGTTCAGCACCCAGTCGAACCCGTTTTCCTTGGGGCTGCGGGCGCAGCCGGGCGCGCCCAGCACGGTCGCGCGGCCAATTCGGCCGAGCAGCAGCAGGTTGCCGGGATCGACCGGCATGCCGAGCCGCTCCACCACGCCGCCCGCCGCCTCGATCGCGCCCGGCACCACGTCGCGCCGGTCGGTGACCGCGGAGGCCCCGAAAATCACGATGAGCTCGGCCTTGTCGGGCTCGATCTCTTTCAACGCCGCGGTCAAGGCCGCCTCGTTGTGGCGCACCCTCCGCTCGGCGATGAGTTTTGCGGACGACGGCTGCAGCCGCCGCTCGAAGGTGGTGATGGTCTTGTCCACCACCTTGGCGTCGAGGCCCGGCAGGATGGTGGAGATCGCCGCCACGCGCCGCACCGAATAGGGCGCGACCGAGACCAGCGGCGCGCGCGAGCGGGCGAGCGCCTCGGCCCTGGCGACGATCTCCTCCGACAGCGCGAACGGAATGATCTTCACCGTCGCCACCATGGCGTCGGCGGCGACCGCGGCGTGTTCGCTGAGCGTCGCGAAGGTCACGGCTTCATCGAGCTCGTTCAGCGCGTCGACGGCCGCGCGGTCGACGATCAGCACGCCGGCTTTTTCGGCGAAGAGATTGCAGCGGCCGGTGAAGGGCGCTTCGCACCGCACCTCGGGGCCGAGCAGCGCGCGATGCGCCGGGCGGCCTCGTCCTCCGGAACATCGTCTGCGGCGAGCTCCGCCACCACGATCTCCGAGACGCCTGCCTTGGCGAGCGCCGCGACATCCTCCTCGGTCACGCGCGCGCCCTTGCGCAGAACGTGGCCGCCGGACTTCAGCGCATGGGCCGCGACCGCGCCGACCGCGCGTTCGATGGCGACGGGGCCGAACTTCATGGGGCCTCCGGCAGGCGCATGGCCTGGGTGATTTCGGCGAGGATCGACAAAGCGATCTCGGCGGGCGACGAGGCGCCGATCGGAAGTCCGATGGGCGCGCGGATGCGGTTGATCTTCTCGCGCGCGACGCCCAACGCCGCAAGCCGCTCGACGCGCTTGGCGTGCGTCTTACGCGACCCGAGCGCCCCGACATAAAAGCAATTGGCTTTCAGCGCCTCGACGAGGCCCGGATCGTCGATCTTCGGATCATGGGTGAGCGCCGCAAACGCGGTGAAGGCGTCGAGGCCGACCGCCGGCAGCGCGCGGTCGGGCCAGTCGGCCACAAGGTCGACGCCGCTGAAGCGGGCCTCGGTCGCAAAGGCCGTGCGGGGATCGACCACCGTCACATGATGGCCGAGCGCGGCGGCCAGCGGCGCGAGCGCTTGGCTCACATGGACCGCGCCCACCACGACGATTCGGGTGGGCGGCCGGTGGACGTTGAGGAACACCGGACCCTCGGGGCTGTCGACGAGCCGGCTCGTTCCAGCCCGGATTGCGATTTCGATCGCCGCTTCGAGCGGGTCTCCGCGGAATCGAGGATCAGCCGCTGGGCGCCGCCGTCGAGCGCGGTCGCGACCACCGCGGCTCGGCGCTCCGCGCGGGCGGCGTTGAGGGCGGCGAGAAGCTCGAGCCTCATGCTTCTCGACCAGCACCCGGATTCGCCCGCCGCAGGAGAGTCCAACCTCCCAGGCCGTCTCGTCCGCGACGCCGAACTCGAGAATCCTCGAAGAGCCGGAGGCGATGACCTCCACCGCCTCGGCCACCACCGCGCCCTCGACGCAGCCTCCCGAAACCGACCCTTCGAACGCTCCGTCGGCGTCGATCGCGAGATGGCTGCCGACCGGCCGAGGGGCCGAGCCCCAGGTCTCCACCACGGTCGCAAGCGCGACCGCACGGCCCTCCCTGGCCCAGGCTTCGGCGACAATGAGCGGGTCTCGGATCGGATCTGTCATGGGACTTCGAAGTTCCGGCTTCACGCCAGATAGCCACGACCGCCCGCGGCCGCAATCGAGCGCGCCTATTTCGGCTGCGGCGGCGGGATCAGCGCGAGATCCGACATCAGACGCTTCATGCGCTCGGAAGCCTCTTCCGTGGAGCGCTGCTGTCCAGTCATCGCGGCGGCGAAGATCACGCTTCTCTGCGCGCGGTCGACCCAGCCGACCGACCAGGCGACGCCGTCGCACGCCCCGCTCTTCCAGGAGATGGTCGCATCGCCGATTCGTTCCGTCGCCAGCACCTCGGCGGCGCGCGCCTGGCTTTCGGCTGAGGTCGGCAGCTCGCCGCGCTTGAGGCGGGCCAGAAAGTCGACCTGTTCGATCGGGCTGAGCGACAGACCCTGCCCGTCGGCGTCGCGGTCGATGCGCTCGAGCGGGCGGCCGTTCGCCTCGACGTCGCCATAGCGCATCGCAGCGAGCGCCCGCGTAAAGGCTTCGGGCCCGATGCGGCGCGCCACCTCTTCGAACACCCAGCCCACCTGTTTGCGCGACGCGTCGCGCAGATTGACGCCCTCGGGCGGATCGCCTTCCTGCGGGGGATTGCGCTTGACCGGGGCGTTGGCGTCCGGCGTCACGCCGCGGTCGAGCGCGATCACGGTCGCTGGAACCTCGAGCGTGGCGCAGGGCGGCAACCGTCGGGCGCAGGTCTGCGGATCGGAGACCGCGGCGCCCGCGCCCGGCGCGACGTCGCGCAGGACCACGCAGGCTTCCGATCCTGAAAAAGCGCGTTCGAACGCGGAGGCGAGATCCACAGGTCCTTCCGCGCGCACGCCGAAGGGCGCCGCGAGCGTCGCGCTCAGCGCCAATGCGCCCAGTCGAACGCCCTTCGACATCAGATCAGAAACCCTCCGAACCATGCGCGGCGCGACCGCTGGCGCGCCAAAACCGATAAATTTTCGAACGCGCGCTCATTTCAAGCCCCCGATGGCGCTTGCATTCCGCCCCTAGTACCCCCTTCGACGCCGATCGGGAAAGGTTGCGCCGCGCGACCCTTCGTCATTCCCTCACGAATGCCGCCCTGCGCACTCGACGCGTTGTCGGACGCCAACGGCCTTGCTAAGACTGCCTAACGAACGCGCGCGCCCATCGTTCGGGCGCCCTCCCCCGACACAGGAGACGCCGCCGGCCGATGGAGTATTTCGCCCAGCACTCGTCAACGGCGTCACCCTCGGCTCGATCTACGGGCTCATCGCCATCGGCTACACGATGGTCTACGGCATCGTCGGCATGATCAATTTCGCCCATGGCGACGTGTTCATGATCGGGGCGTTCCTCTCCCTCATCGTCTTCCTGGCGCTGACCTCCATCGGCATCACCTTCGTGCCGCTGGCGCTGCTGCTGGTGCTGTTCGTGGCGATGGCGCTGACCGCGCTCTACGGCTGGACGGTGGAACGGGTCGCCTACCGACCTTTGCGCGGCTCGTTCCGGCTCGCGCCGCTGATCTCGGCGATCGGCATGTCGATCTTCCTGCAAAACTACGCGCAGGTGACCCAGGGAGCCCGCTTCAAGCCGCTGCCGCCCGTCGTCACCGGCGGCCACAAGTTCGGCGCGGTCGACGGCTTCGGGGTCAACATCTCGAACGTCCAGATCATCATCGTGCTGCTCACCGTCGCGCTGATGGTCGCGTTCACGCTGATCGTCTCGCGCACCAATCTCGGCCGCGCCCAGCGCGCCTGCGAGCAGGACCGCAAGATGGCCGCGCTGCTGGGCGTAGACGTCGACCGGACGATCTCGCTGACCTTCGTGATGGGCGCCGCGCTCGCGAGCGTCGCAGGGCTGATGTACCTGCTCTATTACGGCGTGGTGGACTTCTACATCGGCTTCGTGGCGGGCGTGAAAGCCTTCACGGCGGCGGTGCTCGGCGGCATCGGCTCGCTGCCTGGCGCCATGATCGGCGGCCTGCTGATCGGCCTCATCGAGACCTTCTGGTCGGCCTATTTCTCGGTCGAGTACAAGGACGTCGCGGCCTTCTCCATCCTGATCATCGTGCTGATCTTCTTGCCCTCCGGCCTGCTTGGGCGCCCGGAAGTCGAGAAGGTCTGAGGCGCGGATGACGACCGCCGCAGCCCCCTCGCCGTTTCCCGAAGCTCTCAAGAACGCCTTCGTCACGGCGCTGATCGCGCTCGGGCTCGCCGCGCCGATGATGGGCCTCGTCACCGTGCAGGTCGGCGGCGACCTCGGGCTCGAGCCGCACTGCCCGCGCGTCGCGATCGCGGTGGCGCTGGTCTTCGTCGGCCGCTTGATCCTCAACCTCACGATCTGGCGACCCGGCCGGGTGAAAAAGGTCACGGCGATCTCGCCGAAGACCGAGCGGCTGCTCTCGAAGACAGCCCGCTACCTCGCCCCCGCGGCGGTCGCCTTCGCGATCATCCTGCCGTTCCTGCCGGGCGTCGGCCGCGGCCAGATCGACCTCGGCATCCTGGTGCTCACCTATGTGATGCTCGGCTGGGGCCTCAACATCGTGGTGGGGCTCGCAGGCCTGCTCGACCTCGGTTACGTGGCCTTCTATGCCGTCGGCGCCTATTCCTACGCGCTGCTCGCGCAGAATTTCGGCTTCTCGTTCTGGCTCTGTCTGCCGCTCGCCGGCATTCTGGCGGCGCTCTGGGGCGTGATGCTGGGCTTCCCGGTCCTGCGGCTCCGCGGCGATTATCTTGCGATCGTGACGCTCGCCTTCGGCGAGATCATCCGCCTCGTCCTGCTGAACTGGCAGTGGTTCACCGGCGGGCCGAACGGCATCGGCGGGATCCCGAAGCCGAGCTTCTTCGGCATCGACTTCAAGACCGGCCCCGACGGTTTCGCAGCGACGTTCGGCCTGACGTTCTCGCCGCTTCATCGCATCATCTTCATGTACTACCTCATCCTCGCGCTCGCGCTGATCACCAACTACTTCGTCATCCGCCTTCGGCGTCTTCCCATCGGCCGCGCCTGGGAGGCGCTGCGCGAGGACGAGATCGCCTGCCGCTCGCTCGGCGTGAACACGGTCAACACCAAGCTGACGGCGTTTGCGCTCGGCGCGATGTTCGCGGGCTTCGCCGGCTCGTTCTTCGCCACCCGGCAGGGCTTCATCAGCCCCGAAAGCTTCGTCTTCATGGAGAGCGCGCTGATCCTCGCGATCGTGGTGCTCGGCGGAATGGGCTCGCAGTTCGGCGTCGCGGTCGCGGCCCTCCTGATGATCGGCGGCTTCGAGTGGTTCCGCGAGTTCCAGGACTATCGCCTGATCATATTCGGCCTCGTGATGGTGCTGATCATGGTGTGGCGCCCGCGAGGACTGGTGTCGTCCCGCAGCCCGTCGGTTTTCCTGAAGGAGAAGAAGGCGATCTCCGGCTCCCTCGTGCAGGAGGGCCACGGATGACGACGCCCCCCGCGGACGCGCCGAAGCTCCCCGACGACACGCTGCTGCGCGTCGAGCACCTCACCATGCGGTTCGGCGGCCTGACCGCCGTCGACGACGTCTCGTTCGACGTGAAGCGCGGCGACATCACCGCGCTGATCGGCCCGAACGGGGCCGGCAAGACCACGGTGTTCAACTGTGTGACGGGCTTCTACAAGCCGACGGTCGGACGCCTGACGCTGAACGGCGCGGGCGGGCGTGGCTGGCTGCTGGAGCGCCTGCGCGACCACCAGATCTCGCGGCTCGCCGGCGTCGCGCGCACGTTTCAGAACATCCGGCTGTTCGGGGGCATGACGGCGCTCGAGAACCTGCTCGTCGCACAGCACGCGCCGCTGATGAAGGCGTCGGGCATGACGGTGCTGGGCGTGCTCGGGCTCGGCGGCTTCAACAAGGCTGAAGCCGCCGCCATCGAGAAAGCCAAGGCCTGGCTGGAGCGTATCGGCCTCATCGACCGCGCCGACGACCCGGCCGCGGACCTGCCCTACGGCGATCAAAGACGCCTCGAGATCGCCCGCGCCATGTGCACAGACCCGGTGCTGCTCTGCCTCGACGAGCCGGCCGCCGGCCTCAACCCGCGCGAGAGCGGGGACCTCAACGCCCTGCTGCGCTCGATCCGCAAGGAAGACGGCGTCGCGGTGCTGCTGATCGAGCACGACATGAGCGTCGTCATGGAGATCTCCGACCACGTCGTCGTGCTCGACTACGGCAAGAAGATCTCGGACGGAACGCCTCAGGCCGTGCGCGAGGATCCGAAGGTGATCGCCGCCTATCTGGGCGTCGAGGACGAGGAGGTCGAGGCGGTGGAGCGTGAGATCGAGGGGGCGCAGGCGTGACCGCGCTCCTCTCCCTCGAAGGCGTCACCGCCTATTACGGGTCGATCGCGGCGCTCAAGGGCGTCGACGTCGAGGTGAGCGAAGGCGAGATCGTCACGCTGATCGGCGCGAACGGCGCCGGGAAGTCGACTCTGATGATGACGATCTTCGGCAGCCCCCAGGCCCGCGACGGCCGCATCGTCTATGACGGCCGCGACATCACCCGCACGCCGATGCACGAGATCGCGCGGCTGAAGATCGCCCAGTCGCCGGAAGGCCGACGCATCTTCCCGCGCATGAGCGTGCTCGAAAACCTCAAGATGGGCGCGGCGGTCACGCAGTTCGCCCATTATGACGAGGATCTCGAGCGCATGTTCGCGATCTTCCCGCGCCTGAAGGAGCGCGCGGCCCAGCGCGGCGGCACGCTCTCGGGCGGCGAGCAGCAGATGCTCGCCATCGCCCGCGCGCTGATGAGCCGCCCTCGCCTGCTGATGCTCGACGAGCCCTCGCTCGGCCTCGCGCCGCTCGTCGCCAAGCAGATCTTTTCGGTGGTCAAGGAATTGAACGAGAAGGACGGGCTCACCGTCTTTCTCGTCGAGCAAAACGCCTATCACGCGCTCAAGCTCGCCCATCGCGGCTATGTGATGGTCAACGGCAAGATCACCATGTCGGGCGGCGGCCGGGAGCTGTTGGAGAAGCCCGAGGTCCGCGCGGCCTATCTGGAGGGCGGACGGTGAGAGCGGAGACCGACTGCATGCTTCGAGACGCGCCTTCGGCGCTCCTCGGCATGAGGATCGTCGGAGCAGCGAAGACCTCCCTCATGCTGAGGAGCCGGCCCCTGGCCGGCGTCTCGAAGCACGCAGTTCGCGTCATCCCCTCGGAGCCTCGCGCATGGGCCTGATCTGGGAGATCTCCCTCGCCGAGTTCGTGTTCGTCACGCTCATCCTCGGGGGCGGCGCGGCGTGGATGGCGGGGCGCGCGATCGCGGGGGCCTGGGAGCCGATGTGGAAGACGGCGCTCTGGATGATCCCGCTCGCCGCCGCCGTGCGCTTCATCCACTTCGCGCTGTTCTCAGGCTCGCTGCTGACCCTCCACTTCTATCTCGTCGACCTCGTCATTCTGATCGCGCTCGGGCTCGCCGGGCATCGCTCGACGCTCGCGACCCGGATGGTCCGGCAATATGGCTGGATGCTGGAGCGCGCGGGCCCGTTCGGCTGGCGCGAGAAGCGCGACGGGGCGTGACAGATCCGCTTCGACGCGCCAACAATGGGCATGGCGCGAAAGACGTCACTCTCTTTTCCCCACGTCGGCCCTAAAGGACCAATCGGCATGAAGAGACATCTCGCAACGATCGCAGGGGCCAGCCTCGCCCTCGTCCTCTCGACTCCGGCCTTCGCCGACATCACGGTCGGCGTCGCAGGGCCGATGACGGGCGAGAACGCGGTCTTCGGCCAGCAGATCCGCAACGGCGTCGAGCAGGCGGTCGAGGACATCAACGCCGCGGGCGGCGTCAACGGCGAGAAGCTGGTCGTGAAGGTCGGCGACGACGCCTGCGACCCGAAGCAGGCGGTCAACGTCGCGAACCAGATCGCCGGCGACGGCGCCAAGGTGGTGATCGGCCACTATTGCTCGGGCTCGTCGATCCCGGCGTCCGCGGTCTACGCCGAGGAAGGCGTGATCCAGATCTCTCCGGCCTCAACCAACCCGGCCTACACCGACAAGCGCCCCGGCCCGACCACCTATCGCGTCTGCGGCCGCGACGACCAGCAGGGCGGCATCGCGGGCAAGGCGATCCTCGAGAAGTACAAGGGCAAAAAGGTCGCGGTCGTGGATGACCGCTCGTCCTACGGCAAGGGTCTCGCGGACGAGACCCGCAAGGTCTACGAGGCCGGCGGCGGCAAGCCCGTGCTCGTCGAGTCGATCGCCGCGGGCGAAAAGGATTATTCGGCGCTCGTCTCGAAGCTGAAGCAGGCCGGCGCGGAAGTCGTGTATTTCGGCGGCTACTATCAGCAGGCCGGCCTCATCGTTCGCCAGATGCGCGACCAGGGCGTGAACGCGATCCTGATGGGCGGCGACGCTTTGCAGTCGAGCGAGTTCCTGGGCATCACGGGCAAGGGCGGCGAAGGCACGATGTTCACCTTCCCGCCGGACCAGCGCAAGCTCTCCGAAGCCGCCGAAGTGGTGAAGAAGCTGAAGGCCAAGAAGTTCGAACCGGAAGGCTTACGCTCTATTCCTACGCCGCTCTCCAGATCTGGGCCGCGGCCGCGAACGCCGCGAAGTCGACGGAAGCGGAAGCCGTGACCGCCGAGATGAACAAGCAGGAGTTCAAAACCGTCGCCGGCCCGATCAAGTTCGACGACAAGGGCGACCCGACGGTGGCGGGCTTCGTGTTCTACGAGTTCAAGAACGGCACCTACGAGCAGATGTGACGAGTCGATCGTCCTGAGCTGAACGAGCCCGCCGGGCGACCGGCGGGCTTTTTGCTGCGCAGCCGATGAGCCTGCCGACCATGAACCGAACGACGACGTTCACGCTCGCCGAGCGCGACCTTCGCCGCGCGCTGCGCCTCCATATGCTGGCGATGCTGCGCCAGCCGCGGAAGCTCTTCGCTCTCGTTGCGATCTGGCTGGTCGCCACGGCGGCGATCGCGGGCGCCTATCACCTTGGCGGAACGCCCTGGCCCGAACTGCGCGACAGCCTGCCGAAGCTTGCGGCTCTCGCGGCGGTCGGGCTGCTTGTCCTCGACGTCGCAGTTCCGCTCTTGCTTGGCGCGCGGGTGATCAGCAAGCGCTTCCAGCAGGACAAGCTGCTCGTCCAGCCGATCACGGCGAGCTGGGACGAGGAGGCCTACGAGGCCGTCCAGCCGAGCATGCGCAACCGCATCGCCTGGCGCGACTACGCGATGCTGCGCGAGGACCGCCACGCCTTCGTGTTCTTCCTGTCAGATTACCAATACCAGGTGCTGCCCAAGCGTGCGCTGAGCGATGAGCAGGTCGCGGACATCCGCGGATCGTGTCGGCCGTCTAGCGACGCAAACGCCGCCTATTTGTCCCGGACTTGATCCGGGACAAAGAACCACAGCATCTTGAGAGCTCACGGACCCGGGGCGTTTCTGGGCCCCGGATCAAGTCCGGGGCAAGCGCGGCGCTACCCCAGCGTCGCGAGCCCCGGAAACGTCTCCAGCAACCAGAACGAGGCCGTCGCGGTCCAGCCGGTGAGGAACGCGATCCCGGTCAGCACGAGCAGGCCGCCCATCACCTTCTCGACCGTGCCGAGATGGGTCTTGAAGCGCTTCAGGAACGCCACGAACGGTCTCATGGCGAGGGCCGCAATCAGGAACGGCAGGCCGAGGCCCGCGGCGTAGACCGCCAGCAGACCGGCGCCGCTCGCCACCGTCTCCTCGGACGCCGCGACCGCAAGCACTGCGGCGAGCACCGGGCCGATGCAGGGCGTCCAGCCGAACGCGAAGGCGAGGCCCATCACATATGCGCCCCACAGCCCGACGGGCTTTCGACGTCGACCCGGGCCTCCCTCATCAGCAGCGGAATTCGGAAGGCGCCGAGGAAGTGCAGGCCCATCACGATGATGGCGAGTCCCGCGATCGTCGCGAGCAGCGGGGCGTTCTTCAGCAGCAGCCCGACCGCCGAGGCCGTCGCGCCGAGCGCCACGAACACGGTGGCGAAACCCGCGACGAACAGCGCGGCGGCGGCGAGCGTGCGCCCGGTGACGGCGCGCGGCGCGGTTTCGGCGGTCAGCTTGTCCAGCGTCGTGCCGGCGAGGAAGCAGAGATAAGGCGGCACCAACGGCAGCACGCAGGGGCTCAGGAAGCTGAGCGCGCCCGCGCCGAAGACCGCCGGAAGGGTGACGTTCGAGATCATGACGAGGCTCTACAGCGCGCGCGGCTTCCGCGAAAGCTCGGGCGAGCGAACGTGATGACGCGCCGTCGATCAGTCGCGGAGGAGCATCTGCGGTCGCAGCCCCGGAAGATACGCCCTCCCCTTGTGGCGCGATCGGGCTCCGCGCTAGAAGGCCCGCGACCCATTCCGTTCCGCGCTGATCCGCGCAAAGCCCCGCGAGCCCCGCCCCCATGGCCAACCGCGAATTCATCTATCACATGAGCGGCGTCTCCAAGGCCTTCGGCCCCAAGAAGACGCTCGATAACATTCACCTCTCCTTCTACCCGGACGCCAAGATCGGCATCTTGGGCGTCAACGGCTCGGGCAAGTCGACCCTGCTCAAGATCATGGCGGGCATCGACAAGGAGTTCACCGGCGAAGCGTGGGCCGCCAAGGGCGCCAGGATCGGCTACCTCGAGCAGGAGCCGCAGCTCAATCCGGAAAAGGACGTCCGCGGGAACGTCATGGAGGGCGTGGCGGAGAAGACCGCGATCCTCGAGCGGTACAACGAACTCGCGATGAACTACTCCGACGAGACCGCCGATGAGATGACGGAGCTTCAGGACCGCATCGAGTCGCTCGGGTTGTGGGACCTGGACAGCAAGGTCGAGCAGGCCATGAACGCGCTCGGCTGCCCGCCCGACGACTGGACGGTCGACAAGCTCTCGGGCGGCGAGAAGCGCCGCGTCGCGCTCTGCCAGCTGCTGCTCTCCGAGCCAGATCTGCTGCTGCTCGACGAGCCCACCAACCATCTCGACGCCGAGACGGTGAACTGGCTCGAAAACCACCTGCGCAACTTCCCCGGCGCGATCCTGATCGTGACCCATGACCGCTACTTCCTCGACAACGTCACGGGTTGGATCCTCGAGATCGACCGCGGCCGCGGCATCCCCTACGAGGGCAACTACTCCTCCTGGCTGGTGCAGAAGCAGAAGCGCATGATCCAGGAAGGCCGCGTGGAGGAATCCCTGCAGCGGACGCTCAAGCGCGAGCAGGAGTGGATGGGCAACAGCCCGAAGGCCCGCCAGGCCAAGAACAAGGCCCGCATCCAGCGCTACGACGAGCTCGTCAAGCGCGCCTCCGAGCAGGGCCCGACGACCGCGCAGATCGTCATCCCGATCGCCGAGCGCCTCGGCTCCAACGTCGTGGACTTCGAGAACCTCAACAAGGGGTTCGGCGACAAGCTGCTGATCGAGGACCTCACCTTCAAGCTGCCGCCCGGCGGGATCGTCGGCGTCATCGGCCCGAACGGCGCCGGCAAGACCACGCTGTTCCGCATGATCACCGGCCAGGACAAGCCGGACGGCGGCAGCCTCAAGGTCGGCGAGACGGTGCAACTCGGTTACGTCGACCAGAGCCGCGACGCGCTCGACGCCAACAAGAACGTCTGGGAGGAGATCTCCGGCGGCACCGAGGTGATCCATCTCGGCAAGCGCGAGGTGAACAGCCGAGCCTATGTCGGCGCGTTCAACTTCAAGGGCGCGGCGCAGCAGAAGAAGGTCGGTGACCTCTCGGGCGGCGAGCGCAACCGCGTGCATCTCGCCAAGATGCTGAAGTCGGGCGCGAACGTCCTGCTGCTCGACGAGCCGACCAACGACCTCGACGTCGAGACGCTGCGTGCGCTCGAAGAGGCGCTCGAGGATTACGCGGGCTGCGCCGTGATCATCAGCCATGACCGCATGTTCCTCGACCGCGTCGCCACCCACATGCTGGCCTTCGAGGGCGACAGCCACGTCGAATGGTTCGAAGGCAACTTCCAGGACTACGAGGAGGACAAGAAGCGCCGCCTCGGCCCGACGCCGTCGAGCCGAAGCGGATCAAGTACCGCCAGTTCACGCGATGAGGCGAAGCGCCTAGTCTGGCGCTTCAGACAACGAGGGGCGGCGACCGCATGAGCCTCAAGGAAGATTGGTCCGCCGCCACCTATCTGCGCTTCGAGGACGAGCGCACCCGGCCGTCCGCCGACCTTCTCGCGCGAGTGCCCGTCGAGGCGCCTGCCCGCGTCGTCGATCTCGGCTGCGGGCCGGGAAACTCGACCGAGCTTCTGGTCCGCCGCTTCCCGAACGCCGAGGTCATGGGCCTCGACTCCTCTCCCGACATGCTGGCCGCCGCGCGCAAGCGGTTGCCGGACGTCGCGTTCGTCGAGGCGGATCTCGCCACGTGGTCGCCCGAACGCGCCCCCGACGTCGTCTTCGCCAACGCCGTGCTGCAATGGCTGCCGGACCACGAGGCGCTGTTCCCGCGTTTGATGCGCAGCGTCGCGCCGGGCGGGGCGCTCGCGGTCCAGATGCCCGACAATCTCGCCGAGCCGAGCCACGCCGTCATGCGCGAGGTGGCGCGCGACGGGCGCTGGGCGGAGCGGCTGGCGGGCGCGGCGGCCTCGCGAACGCAGATCCTTGCAGGAGAGGCCTATTTCGACTTGCTCGCGCCGTTCTGCAGCTCGGTCGACATCTGGCGCACGACCTATCTGCATCCGCTCGACGGGACCAAGGCCATCGGCGAGTGGCTGAAGGCCACGGGCCTGCGTCCCTTCCTCGATCCGCTCGACGCGGACGAGCGAAAGGATTTTCTCGCGCTTTACACCGAGCGTCTCGGCGCCTTCTATCCGGAGCGCGCCACCGGCAAGGCGCTGCTGCGCTTCCCGCGGCTGTTCGTGGCGGCGACGCGGCGCTAGGTTTCAGCCATGATGACGCGACCTGCTCGATCATGTGGTGATCCACCCGGCGAAGCGCCTGACGGCGAAGCTCATCGGGACGCTCTCGACGCTTAGGACGGACGACTTCGAAACCGAGCCGGTCGAGCAGCTGAACCTCGCTCTTGAGGGCATTTCGGGCGATCGCCACGCCGGCTTTACACGCGAGGCGGCGCCCGCGAGCCTTGGTATCGCCGCGGCGCAAAGATGCGCTCAGGCCGACAGATCTCGATCGTCTCGCCCGAAGAGCTCTGGGAGATCGGCTATGCGCTCGGCCTGCCGCCGCTCGAAGCCGGCTGGATCGGCGCGAATCTCGTGGTCGAAGGCGTCGCGCGCCTGTCTTTCCTGCCGGCCGGCACGCGCATGTTCTTCCCTTCCGGCGCCTCCGTCGTCGTCGAGGGCCAGAACGCGCCTTGCCGGCACGCGGGCCGGGCAGTCGCCCGCCACACTGAGCGGCCGAGCGACGAGATCAGTTTTCCCAAGGCCGCCAAGCGCCTGCGTGGGCTGGTGGCCTCGGTCGAGCACGCGGGTCCCGTCTTGCCCGGCGACGCGGTTACGATCCATCTGCCGGAGCAGTGGATTTACTGATCGCGCGAGTTCGCCGTTGCCCGGCGCGGCGGGATCATATAAAGACATGTTTATGTCTTTCTCGAACGCGCCCATCGCTCCGGTCGGCCTCGAGGCGGCGCTCTCGGTCCTTAGGGCCGCAGGCGAGCCGACGCGGCTGCGCGTGCTCGCTCTGCTGGCCGCCGGCGAACTGACGGTCTCCGACCTCACTGAGATCCTCGGCCAGAGCCAGCCGCGCATCTCGCGCCACCTCAAGCTGCTGGTCGAGGCGGGGCTCGTCGAGCGCCACCGCGAGGGCGCCTGGGCGTTCTTCGGCCTCGCAGGCCAGTCGGAAGCGGGCCTCGCCATCCGCGTAGCGCTCGGACGGCTCGACCCCAACGATCCGGCGATCTCGCGCGACCGCGAGCGTCTTGCGGAGGTGCGCGCCTCCCACCAGAGCGTCGCCGACGGCTATTTCAGCGCCAACGCCACCCGCTGGGACAGCCTGCGCGGCCTTCACGTCTCTGAAGCCGCAGTCGAGGCCGCGATACTGGAGGCCGTGGGCGACGCCCGCATCGAAACGGCGCTTGACCTCGGCACCGGCACCGGCCGCATGCTGGAGCTCATCAGCCCGCGTGTCGGCCGCGCCATCGGCGTCGACAGCAACCGCGACATGCTCGCCCTTGCCCGCGCGACGCTCTCGCGCGCCGGCGTCTCCAACGCGCAGGTCCGGCAGGGCGACATCTTCGCGCCGCCGACCCCCATCGGCGCCTTCGACCTCGTGATCGTCCACCAAGTTCTGCACTTCCTCGACGACGCCGGCCGCGCGGTGCGCGAGGCCGCGCGCGCGCTGCGCCCCGGCGGGCGGCTGATCGTCGTCGATTTCGCGCCCCACGCCATCGAGGCGCTCCGCGAGGACCACGCGCACCGCCGCCTTGGCTTTGCGTCCGAGACCATGGAGGCGTGGTTCCGCGCCGCGGGCCTCGAGCCGCTCGCCCGGCGCGACCTGCCGCCGCCCGACGGCGCGGCCGACAAGCTCACCGTCTCGCTCTGGACCCGCGCGCGACCCGCGCATCGTGTCCGATCCCCTGCCCTCCTCGAACCTCGAGGTCGCCTGATGCCGAACGATCGTCTTTCCCGCGCCACCCGCCGGCCGATCCGCGTCTCTTTCGAGTTCTTCCCGCCCAAGACGCCCGAGATGGAGAAGTCGCTGTGGAGCGCCGTCGAGCGCCTCGCGCCGCTCGGCCCCACCTTCATGTCCGTGACCTACGGCGCGGGCGGTTCCACCCGCGAGCGCACCCATTCGACCGTCGCGCGCATGGTGCAGGAGACCGACGTCCCGCCGGCCGCGCATCTCACCTGCGTCTCAGCCTCCAAGGCCGAGGTCGACGCGGTCGTGGACAGCTATCGCGAGGCGGGCGTGCGCCACATCGTGGCGCTGCGCGGCGACCCCGCGGGCGGCGTCGGCACGACGTTCGAGGCGCACCCGGACGGCTACCAGTCGACCGCCGATCTCGTGGCCGGCATCCGCAGGCGCGCGCCGGAGATCGAGCTCTCGGTCTCGGCCTATCCCGAGATGCATCCCGAAAGCCCGAGCCGCGAGGCGGACTTCGACACGCTGAAGGCCAAGGTGGACGCCGGCGCGAACCGGGCCATCACCCAGTTCTTCTTCGACAACGGCCATTACCTCCGCTACGTCGACGAGGCGCGCAAGCGCGGCATCCACGTTCCGATCGTGCCGGGCATCGTGGCCGTCTCGAACTTCAAGCAGACGTCCAGCTTCGCGCAGAAGGCGGGCGCGAGCGTGCCCGGCTGGTTCGCCGAACGCTTCGAGGGGCTTGAGAACGACGTCCAGACCCGCCAACTGATCGCTGCGGCGGTCGCGGCCGAGCAGGTGCTCGACCTCGTCGACCACGGCGTGAAAGACTTTCACTTCTACACGATGAACAAGGCCGACCTCGTCTACGCCGTCTGCCATCTGCTGGGCCTCAGGCCCACCGCGAAAGCGGAAAGCAGCGCGGCGGCGTGACCGGCCCAGCCATCGGAGCCAAAACCATGACCGACGTCGAAACCACGATCCGCAAGCTCGCCTCGGAGCGCATCCTCGTGCTCGACGGGGCCATGGGCACGATGATCCAGCGCGAAAAGTTCTCCGAGGAGGATTTTCGCGCGGAGCGCTTCAAGGACTGGAAGCGGGATCTGAAAGGCAACAACGACCTTCTGATCCTCACCCAGCCCGACAAGATCCGCGACATCCACCTGCAGTATTTCCGCGCCGGCGCCGACATCGTCGAGACCAACACGTTCTCCTCGACCACGATCGCCCAGGCCGACTACGGCATGGAGGAGCTCGCCTACGAGCTCAACGTCGAGGGCGCGCGACTCGCGCGCGAGGCCGGAGACATCGCGGCGAAGGAAGACGGCCGTCCGCGCTTCGTCGCCGGCACGCTCGGGCCGACCAACCGAACCGCCTCGATCTCGCCGGACGTCAACAATCCGGGCTTCCGCGCCGTCACCTTCGACGAGCTCGCGACCGCCTATGGCGAGGCCGCTCGCGGGTTGCTGGACGGCGGCTCCGACATGCTGCTGGTCGAGACCATCTTCGACACGCTGAACGCCAAGGCAGCGATCTTCGCGATCGAGGAGCTGTTCGCCGAACGCGGGATCCGCGTGCCGATCATGATTTCGGGCACCATCACCGATCTGTCGGGCCGCACGCTCTCCGGCCAGACGCCGACGGCGTTCTGGAACGCGCTGAACCATGCGCGCCCGGTCTCCTTCGGGCTCAACTGCGCGCTCGGCGCCAAGGAAATGCGCGCCCACATCGCGGAGCTTTCGCGCGTGGCCGACACCCTGATCTGCGCCTATCCGAACGCAGGGCTCCCGAACGAATTCGGCCTCTATGACGAGAGCCCGGAGGCGATGGGCGAGCTGGTGGGCGAGTTCGCCTCATCGGGTCTCGTCAACATCGTCGGCGGCTGCTGCGGCACGACGCCGGACCACATCGCGGCGATCGCCGAGGCGGTGAAGGGCAAGGCTCCGCGAAAGCTCCCCGAGATCGCGCCGAAGATGCGGCTGTCGGGCCTCGAGCCCTTCGAGCTGACCGCCGCCTGAAGCCATTCGTTAACTGTAAATTCCCCGCCTAAGCGCAGGATTTTTCATGACTTCCGCCGCCTCTCGCTTCGTCAATGTCGGCGAGCGCACAAACGTCACGGGCTCCGCAAAGTTCAGGAAGCTCATCACCGCGGGCGACTACGCCGCGGCGCTCGACGTGGCGCGCGAGCAGGTGGAGAACGGGGCGCAGATCCTCGACGTCAACATGGACGAGGGCCTTCTCGACTCCGAGAAGGCCATGGTCGAGTTCCTGAACCTCATCGCCTCCGAGCCCGACATCGCGCGGGTGCCGGTGATGATCGACTCGTCCAAATGGTCGGTGATCGAGGCGGGCCTCAAATGCGTCCAGGGCAAGCCGATCGTGAACTCGATCTCGCTCAAGGAAGGCGAGGAGCAGTTCGTCCATTACGCCCGCAAGGTCCGGGCCTATGGCGCGGCTGTGGTCGTCATGGCCTTCGACGAAACCGGGCAGGCCGACACCTTCGCGCGCAAGACCGAGATTTGCGCGCGCGCTTACAAGATCCTCATCGAGCAGGTCGGCTTCCCGCCGGAAGACATCGTGTTCGACCCGAACGTGTTCGCGGTCGCGACCGGCATCGAGGAGCACTCGAATTACGGCGTCGACTTCATCGAGGCGACGAAGTGGATCCGCGAGAACCTGCCGCACGCCCACATCTCCGGCGGCGTCTCGAACCTGTCGTTCGCGTTCCGAGGCAACGAGCCGGTGCGCGCCGCGATGCACTCCGTGTTCCTCTATCACGCCATCGCCGTCGGCATGGACATGGGCATCGTCAACGCCGGCGCACTGCCGGTCTATGACGACATCGATCCGGAGCTGCGCGACCTCGCCGAGGACGTTGTGCTCAACCGCCGTCCGGACGCGACCGACCGACTGCTGGCGGCCGCCGACAAGTTCAAGGGCGGCAAGCAGGAAGCCCGTGTCGTCGACACCAAATGGCGCGACCAGCCGGTCGCCAAGCGCCTCGAGCATGCGCTGGTGCACGGCATCACCGAGTTCATCGAGTCTGACACCGAGGAAGCGCGGGCCGCCGCCGAGCGCCCGCTGCACGTCATCGAAGGCCCGCTGATGGACGGCATGAACGTCGTCGGCGATCTGTTCGGCTCGGGAAAGATGTTCCTGCCGCAAGTGGTGAAGTCGGCCCGCGTCATGAAGCAGGCGGTCGCCTACCTCATGCCGTTCATGGAGGAGGAGAAGCGCCTCAACGGCGGCGCCCAGCGCTCAAACGCCGGCAAGATCCTGATGGCGACCGTCAAGGGCGACGTACACGACATCGGCAAGAACATCGTCGGCGTCGTTCTCCAGTGCAACAACTACGAGGTCATCGACCTCGGCGTCATGGTGCCGGTGCAGAAGATCATCGCCGCGGCCCGTGAACACGACGTCGACGTCATCGGCCTGTCGGGCCTGATCACGCCCTCGCTCGACGAGATGGTGACGGTGGCGTCCGAGCTCGAGCGCGAGGGCTTCGCCGTTCCGCTTCTGATCGGCGGCGCGACGACGTCCAAGATCCATACCGCGGTGAAGATCCACCCGGCCTACGAGCGTGGGCAGGCGGTCTACGTTCTCGACGCCAGCCGTGCGGTCGGCGTGGTGTCGCAGCTGCTCTCGAAGGAAGGCGGCGCGCCTGCTTACGTGGCCGACATCCAGGCCGACTACGCCCGCCTCGCCGAGCAGCACGCCCGGGCGCAGGAGGACAAGGCCCGCGCGCCGATCGCGGCCGCGCGCGCCAACCGGCTGCAGATCGACGTCTCGAAAGTCGCGCCGCGGCCGAGCTTCCTCGGGACCAAGGTGCTGACCGAGATCCCGCTCGGCGAGCTAGCCAAGTTCATCGACTGGACGCCGTTCTTCCAGACCTGGGAGCTGAAGGGCCGCTACCCGGAGATCCTGAAGGACGAGAAATACGGCGAGGCCGCGCGCAACCTGTTCGAGGACGCGCAGGCGATGCTCCGCCAGATGACGGACGAGAAATGGGTCGAGGCCCGCGCCGTCATCGGCTTCTGGCCGGCGGCGGCGCGCGGCGACGACATCGTGCTGTTCAAGGACGAGGGGCGGAGCGAGGAACTCGCGGTCCTGCACACCCTCCGCCAGCAGATGGCGCGCGGCAAGGACCGCCCGAACCTCGCGCTCTCCGACTTCGTCGCGCCGGAAGACGCCGGCGCGCCCGACTATGTGGGGGGCTTTGCGGTCACCGCCGGCATCGGCGAGGAGGCGATGAGCCAGCGCTTCGCCCGCGCCAACGACGACTACGGCGGGATCCTCGCCAAGGCGCTCGCCGACCGTCTCGCGGAGGCGGGAGCGGAGTGGCTGCACGCGCAGGTGCGGCGCGAACACTGGGGCTACTCAGCCGACGAAACGCTCACCAACGAACAGCTGATCTCGGAGGACTATCAGGGCATCCGCCCCGCCCCTGGCTACCCCGCGCAGCCCGACCACACCGAGAAGGGCGTCCTGTTCGATCTCCTCGGCGCGCCGGAGAAGATCGGCCTGACGCTGACCGAGAGCTACGCGATGTGGCCGGGCTCGGCGGTCTCGGGGCTCTACTTCAGCCACCCCGAGAGTCGCTATTTCGGCCTCGGAAAAATCGATCGCGACCAGGTGACGGACTACGCCGCCCGCAAGGGCTACGCGCTCGCCGACATGGAGAAATGGCTCGCGCCGGTTCTGAACTACGATCCGAACCGCGCCCAGAAGATCGCAGCGGAATAAAGCGCGGCGTCATCTCGCCGCCGTCGGCGCGGCCGGCGCAGATCAGATGCGTGGCGGCTTCTCAGTTCGTCCGGTGCATCGCCTGGGTGCGCCGGTAGAGCGCGTGCGGCCGCCCCGCATGCTCGAACGGCTTGTCATAATCGAAGCCGAGACGGTCGAGCACCGCGATCGAGTGGTCGTTCTGGGGCGTCGTGAAACCGACGATCTCGCCGAGGCCGAGATTGTCGAAGCCAAGTTGCAGCGCGACTTCGCCGACGCGCGTCGCGTGGCCCTTGCAGCGCAGCCGCGGCGTCAATGCGTAAGCGAGCTCGACCGTGCGTTCGCCGTCGGCCTCGCAGCGCCGCAGGCCGGCCCAGCCGGCGAAACCGCCGTCGCGCAGATCGCGCAAGAACCACAGCCCGTAGCCCGCGTCGCGCCAATGCGCCCGCGTGCGCGAGATGAAACTGCGCGCCGCCTCGGGGGGCCGCACGCCGCCGAGCGTATTCATCACCTCGGGATCGGCGAAAGCTTCGCTGAGCGCCGCTTCGTAGCCGTCATGGGCGACATCGGCGAGAAGTCCGCCAATTTCGATGATCGTCGGGTAGCGCGGGCTGAGCATGGAGGCCGCCTTTTTCTCGTTCGCGCAATCCGATCACACGCGAGACAAGACGATCGGTCTGATCTGGTCATCAGACTCGCACAATGTGACGATGTAAAGACAGCAATATTGACGGATTCAACTTAGCGGAAAGACTTCGTTTCCAACGCAACCTATGCCGCGCAGTCGAAGGGCCGTAGAGAGTCCGGAAGGCCGAGCGTCGCCTGAGGTGAACAGCGCCCGCGCCGGCTCTCCCTGCTTCGGCGACAAAGATCCCACGAGCGCAAGCACCCGCCGTGCGATCGCGGGCGCCGGATCGATCCACGCCACCGGCCAGGGCGCGACGGCCGCGAATCGTTTCGTCAGCAGGGGGAAATGCGTGCAGGCGAGCGCCACGGCGTCGGTGCGACGGCCCTCGCGCTCGACGAAGCAGGGCGCGATTTCGGCTGCGATGTCCGCGTCCGACGCCGGCTCGCCGCGAAGTTCCCCTTCGGCGTAACCGGCGAGCTTGGGCGAGCCCACCAGCGTCACCTCCGCGCCTTTGGCGAAGGCGTCGACCATGGCGCGGGTGTGCTCGCGCCTGACCGTTCCGGGCGTCGCCAGCACCGAGACGAGGCCGGACGTCGAGGCTGCGACCGCCGGCTTCACGGCCGGCACGGTGCCGACGAAAGTCAGCTGGAATCTCGCCCGAAGGCTCGGCAATGCGAGCGTCGAGGCGGTGTTGCAGGCGACGACCACGAGGTCCGGGCCTCTCGCGCGACAAGGCGCTCCATCACCGCCACGACACGATCGACGAGCCGCTGGTCATCGAGCGCGCCATAGGGAAAGGCCGCGTCGTCGGCGGCGTAGACGAAACTCGCGGAGGGAAGCGCCTTGGCGAGTTCCGAAAAGACGGTCAGCCCGCCGAGCCCGGAGTCGAACACGAGAATGCGGGGCGCTCGATCGAGCGGCGGAAGCGCCGCCGCGCCGAGCCCCGCGAAAAGATCGACGCCCATCTCCAGCCTGCTCACCCGCGCAAGAATCCTCCGAGCGATTGAACCGCCGGATGGTTACCGAATCGTGGCGAAACGGTCGCGCCACGAGGGCTGGGCGCCCGGAATTTCGAGCGCCGTGGCTTCGAAGACGCCGCGCGCGACCGCGCGCGCCAGCGTCATCGAGGCGACATGGCCGAGCGTCGAGAGCGCGGTGACCCGGTCGCCCGCGAGCGGATGGAGCCCGGTGGCGACGGCGAACACCGTGTCTCCGTCGAGCGGCGTGTGGCAGGGCACCAAGGCGCGCGCGAGCCCATCCTGCGCCATCACCGCAAGCATGCGGGCCTCCGCCTTGGTGAGCGCGGCGTCGGTCGCGACGATCGCGATCGTCGTGTTGGCTCCCGCGAGGGGCTTTCCGTCGGCGAACCAGGCGGACGACGGCGTCTCCGACGGAGAGCCGAGGCCGCCGAACTCGCCCTCCATTTCGAACGGAGCGGCCCAGAAATGCGGCCCGTCTCCCACTGTCGCGGAGCCGAGGGCGTTGACGGCCGCGAGCGCCCCGACCGTCAGCCCGGTCGAGCCGAGCGCGGTGGACGCCATGCCGAGGCCGCCCTTCAGCGAGCCTGTGCGCGCGCCGAGGCCTGCCCCGACCGAGCCGAGCGCGGCGTCGCGCCCTGCGGAGATCGCGGCGGTGTAGCCGAGGTCGCGATAGGGCGAGAAACGGCCCCACGCCTTGTCGCCCCCATTCGTTAGATCGAACAGGATCGCGCCTGACACGATGGGCACTCTGGCGGGGCCGACCGCAAAACCCCTGCCCTGCTCGGCGAGCGCCGCCACCACGCCGGCCGCCGCGTCGAGGCCAAGGCGGAGCCGCCCGAAAGACACACCGCGTCGATGCGTTCGACGGTGCGTTCCGGCGACAGGAGGTCGGTCTCGCGCGTGCCGGGTCCGCCGCCGCGCACGTCGACCGAGGCGACCGCAGGCTCGGCGAAGATGATCGCGGTCGATCCGGAGGCGAGCGCGGCGTCGCCGGCATGGCCGACCAGAACGCCGTGGACGTCGGTCAGAGCGTTGCGGGGTCCGGGCCGGAGGTCGTCGCGCATGTCTCGATCATAGGGCGCGCCCGCGCGGCGGCATACGCCGTTTGCCGACCAGAAGCCGACGTCCAGAACCGAGCCCTTAGGCCCGGAACACGGGCTGAGGTTCGATCATGCGCCGATCGGCGCGCGCCAGCGGACGCGGTAGAAGATGTGGCTGCCGATCCGGTCTTCCTTGATCATGTCGCGGATCCAGTTCGGGCGCACATAGGTCGCGTGATAGTGGGTCGAATCGCCGACCTCGGGCAGCCAGGCGCCGTTGCGCGTCACGTCGCGCGCGATTGCGGTCGCGATGTTCCAGGCGAATTTGTTGGTCACCCGATCGGGGATGCGATCGCACGCGAAGGAGAACTGGCAGGCGTTTCCGGCGGTGCGCGTTCTGGTAGACGACGCCGCAGACGTCGGCCGGGTAGTAGCCGGAGCGCGTTCGGTTCATCACCACCTGGGCGACTGCGTACTGGCCTTCCTTCGATTCGCCGCGCGCCTCGAAATAGATCGCCTCGGCGAGACATTGCTCGGCTTTGGCGAGTTGCGCCTCGGGCATGAGGACGCGATGCGACAGCCGGGTTTCGATCGTGCCGTCGCCGTCCATGTCGCCGCGGATCGCCACCGTCTCGCCTTCCGGCGCGGCGGACTTCGCCGATGGCGTCAGCGCGACGCGCGAAGCGCGCGCGGCCGGCTCGGCGAGCATGCGCGTGACGGGAAGCGCCGCGACCGCGAGCGGCGCGTCGCTTGCGGGCGTCGTGGTGGTTGGCGTGCGCCCGCCGTTCATCGCCGCGACGGAAGGCGTGGTGCCGTCGTGTCGCGCGCCCGCCTCTCTCGGCGTCATCGGGACGGCCGTGAGGCCGGCGTCGGCGGAGAGCGGTTCGTCCGGGGTCTCGTCGCGCAACTTGCCGGCGCTCGGCGTCGAGCCGACGGGAGCCGCCTTGGGCGAGGTCGCGACGACGAGCGGCGCGCGACGGGCGAGCAGCGCGGTGTCCACGTGTGGAAGCATCGTCAGGCCGGTGAGATCGAGCGCGAAAGCCTGCGACAGGCTCGGCAGCGCGTCGAACGGACCGGGCCCGTCGACCTCCGCGCGGCGCACCGCCGGCTCGGCCGGCCGTATGGGAGCGATCAGGGCGCGGTCGGTCTTGAGCGTGCGGTCGACGAACGGCGCCGGCCCCTCGCCCTTGGGACGGCTCTCAGGCTCAGCCTCCGGCAGATCCAGAACCATGAGCGCGTCGCCGCCGTCGAAGAGCGCGGTCGGCGCCATCGGGCCGCGGCCGGCTCCGAAAAGATCGGCGGTCTCGAGCGAGACCAGATCGACGGGCCGCCGCGGCACGGCCGCAAGGTAGCGGCCGCCGGCGGCGTCCGCGAGATCCGCTGCGCCCGGCAGAAGGCTGGTGGCGTCCTGGCGAGCGATCGAAGTGGTCGAGAACGGGGTGATGGCGGCCGCGAGCATCAGGCCGAACAGGCGGACCTTCGAGGTTCCGCGGCGCGCTTTGCGTCGCCTCGCCGCCGTCCCATGTCCCCGCATGACGCCACGCACCCCAACGCGGTCGCCGAGCGCCCGCGCCGCAAGAGCGGCGCCAGTCGGCGGGACCGAACCGACACAGACTTATGGTTGTCGGTCCTTAACCTTTCGGGGGAGTTAACGGGCGATCAACGGACCGCGATCGGACGGCTAGCGCGCCGTCAGCCTGTCGCCGAGAACACGAGCGATTTCAGCCTCTCGCGCGAAGGGGCCGCCCGTGAGATCCGAAAGCACGCCTTCGCGGCTCTTACGCCCTCCGTGCCGAAGCGCCCTTTGAGAGCCGCCGTCAGGCGAGCCTCCGCCTGCTCCTTGCGGCGACGCGCCAGCCGTCCCTCCGCGCGCAGAAACTCGGAGTGCCGCTTCAAATGCGACACCAGCTCGTCCAGCCCTTCGCCCGTCTGCGACGAGACAAGGGCGACCGGCGCCTCCCAACCGGGATCCTGCGCGCCGCCGCCGAGCGAAAGCGCGCCCTCGAGGTCGTCGCGCGCGCGCCGGCCGGCGCGCCGATGTCGGACTTCGTGACCGCCACCACGTCCGGAAGCTCCATCACGCCCGCCTTGATGAACTGCAGCGCGTCGCCCGAGGCCGGCTGGACGGCGAGCAGGATGGTGTCGCCGACAATCGCGACGTCGGCCTCCGACTGGCCGACCCCGACCGTTTCGACGATCACCCGGTCGTAGAGCGCCCGCATCAGCACCGTCGCCCCGAAGGCGAGGTCCGAGAGGCCGCCGAGGCGATCCCGCGCGGCGAATGAACGGATGAAGACGCCACGGTCTTCAGGGTCGGTCGGGATGCGCGCGCGGTCGCCGAGAATGGCGCCGCCCGAGCGCATCGAGGACGGATCGACCGCCACAACGCCGACCGTCTCTCCCCGGTCCCGGAACGCCTTCACCAGCGCGCCGGTGAGCGTCGACTTGCCGACGCCGGGCGGGCCGGTGAGGCCGAGCACCTCGCCCCTCGGATTGGCGTCCGCCTCGTCGAGCAGCCGCGCCGCCTCCTCCTCACGCGCGACGCGCTCGAGCCGGGCGAGAGCGCGCGCGAGGCCCGCCTTGCCGGCGCCGCGCAACGTCTCGAGGTCGGTCAGGGTTTTGAGGCTCACGTCGGCGTCCGGCAGGCGGAGGAGGGTCGCGCCCTCCTCTGCCACGTCCGTCGCCGCGGCGCGAACTCGCCTTTCGTCAGGGCAGCTTCTGGCCGCCGGGCTGGCCCGCCGGGCCTCCTTCGGCTGCGGCTTCAGCTTGTCGCACTGATCGCCCAGCATCACGTCGGCCTTCTGGAGCGCGATGTTGAACTTCATGTTCTTCTGAGGCGAGAACATGCCGCGGGCGGTCTTGGCCTTGTCCACGTCGCCCATCATGAAGTCGTAGAACACCTGACGCTCGGCGGCGTCGGAGAGATGGGTGGCGGCGACCGCGATCACGCAGGAGCACAGCTCCTTGGGCGCGTTCGGCTCGCAACGGCCGCGATAGGCGTCGTCGATCTGCTTGAGCTGGGCGGGATCGGACGGCGCGGACGGCTCGTCGCCGCCGGGTCCCTGCGCGAAGGCGGGGCCTGCGGCGAGAAGCATGGCCGCGGCCAGAAGGCTGGAGATACGCATAGAATAATCCTCCGGACGTCGCGCCGTCTGCCGGGCGCTTGTCGTCTTACGAACGCCTTACGTTTGGCACGGGCGGTCCGGATGAGTCACCCCGCCGCGCCGATCCGCCGCGGCGTCAGGCGAGACCGAGCACCGCAAACTGGCCATCCGGGTCGGTCCAGGTCTGCGCGAGACGCCAGCCCGCGGAGGCCGCCAACGCCTCAAACTCCGCGAGTTCGTATTTGCGGCTGTCCTCGGTGTGGATGGTCTCGCCCTCGGCGAAGCGGATCTTCTGACCATCCACCTCGACGTCCTGTTCGCTGAGGCTGACGAGATGCATCTCAATCGCGGACTTTCTCGCGTTCCAGCGCGCCTCATGGGCGAAGCGGGTTAGGTCGAAATCGCCGCCGAGCTCGCGGTTGATACGCTCCAGAAGGTTGAGATTGAACGCCGCGGTGACGCCCGCCGCATCGTCGTAAGCGCGGATCAATGTGCCGATGTCCTTGCGCAGGTCGACGCCGATCACCATCCGACCGCCTGGACCCACATGGGCGCGGGCGCGCGCCAAAAACTCGACCGCGTCCGGCTTTGCGAGGTTTCCGATGGTCGAGCCCGGGAAGAAGGCGACGCGCGGCGGCAGCTTCGGCAGATCTGCCGGAAGGTCGAAATCCGCGGTGAAATCAGCCACCACGGGGCGGATCTCGATGTAGGGGAACCGCTGTTCGATGCGGTTGGCGGCGTCGACGAGAAAGTCGCCCGCGATGTCGACCGGCACATAGAGCGCCGGATTATCCAGCGCGCCGAGCAGGATCTCGGTCTTCACGCCCGCGCCGGCGCCGTATTCGATCAGCACCGCTCGCGAGCCGCAGAAGTCGGCGATGTCCGCCGCGTTGTCCCGGAGAATGCCGGTCTCGGTGCGGGTCGGATAATATTCCGGGAGCCGCGTGATCTCTTCAAAGAGTTCGGAGCCGCGGTCGTCGTAAAGCCAGCGGCTCGGCAGCGTCTTTCGCGGAGCCGAAAGCCCCGCGGCGACGTCGGAGCGGAAGGCCTCGCGCTGGGCGGCGCGGAAATCGACACGCTCGAGCATTAGGCGTCCTCCGCCAGGCGCAGGCCAGAGAATTGCCAGCGTTTGTCGGGCTGGAAGAAGTTTCGGTAGGTGGGCCTCACATGCCCCGTCGGCGTCGCGCAGGAGCCGCCGCGCAGCACGAACTGGCCGCACATGAACTTGCCATTGTACTCGCCCACCGCGCCTTCCGCCGCGCGGAAGCCCGGATAGGGCGTGAACGGGCTTTGGGTCCACTCCCAGACGTCGCCGAACATTTGGCGGAGGCCGGTTCCGGCCTTCGCAGGCGCCGGCCGCAGTCGGCCGGCGCCGCCGTCGGCGAAAACGCCGTCCATATCTATGGTTAATGAAGCGTGTTCCCACTCCGCTTCAGTCGGCAGGCGCTTGCCCGCCCAACTGGCGAACGCGTCAGCCTCAAAGTAGCTGACGTGAGCGACCGGCGCGTTCGGGTCGATCGGCTGGAAACCGCGGAGCGTCATCGAGCCCCACTCCCCATCGCGCTCCTCCCAATAGAGCGGCGCGGCCCAACGGTGCTCGAGGATCTGCGCCCAGCCGTCGGAGAGCCAGAGCAGCGGGTCGCGATAGCCGCCGTCGGCCATGAACTCGAGCCACTCCGCATTGGTGACGCAGCGATCGGCGAGCCGGAACGGGCGGATCAGCGTCTGATGGCGCGGCCCCTCGCAGTCATAAGCGAAGCCTTCGCCGCCATGGCCGATCTCGATGATCCCACCGTCGAACGGAACATAGGCTGTCTCGCGCGGCGTCTCCACGACGGGAAGCGGCGCCGGATCGCGATAGGCCGGCTTCAGCGGGTTCTGGGCGAACAGGTGTAGGATGTCGGTGAGGAGCAGCTCCTGATGCTGCTGCTCGTGATGAAGGCCGAGCTCGATGAGGTCCGCGAGCGGACGCTGTAGCCCGGAATCGATCAGCTGCTCCATAGCGGCGTCGACATGAGCGCGATAGGCCAGGATTTCGTCGAGCGAGGGCCGCGTGATCATGCCCCGTCGCGGGCGCGGCTGCCGATCGCCGACGCTCTCGTAGTAGGAGTTGAACAGGAAGTTGTAGGTCTCGTCGAAGACCCGGTATTCCGGGACGTTGGGCTTCAACGCCATGGTCTCGAAGAACCACGTCGTATGTGCGAGATGCCATTTGGCGGGGCTCGCGTCCGGCATGGACTGCACGGTGGCGTCTGCGTCGGAGAGCGGCGCGGCGAGCGCCTCGCTCTCGGCGCGAACGCGGGCGTAGAGCCCAAGCGCGTCGACGTGCGGTGCGACGGCTTTGCGAAGCGGATGTGCGGCCATGAGGGGAGAGCGCTCCTTCTCGCCTGTTCGGCTGAGATACGTCCCGGGCGGCGGCCACGTTACGCGCTCAACTCGATGAGCTTGGGAGGCGGCCGAAAAGGCCGCCGTCTGGCGCACAACCGGGGGCGCGACGGTTCGTTCCGTCGCCGATGGCGCAGGGGCGCAACGCGGCGATGCCGTTGGTGCAAGAAATACAGGTGATCCAGACGGAAGAGATCGAAAAATCGGCTGTCCCGGCCTCACGCGCTCCTCATCCTGAGGAGGCCCGAAAGGCCATCTCGAAGGACGCAGTTCCGCTCGTGGACGGCATGCCCTGCACAGGCCAACTGCGTGCTTCGAGACGCCTGCTTACGCAGGCTCCTCAGCATAAGGACCGCTAAGGAGGGGAAGAGGAAGAGGGCGGCGCTCGTCACCGAGCGCCGCCGCAGAGTGGGTCAGCCCTTGGCCCGCGCCTTCAGCGTCGCCTGCGCGGCGGCGAGGCGCGCGATCGGCACGCGGAAGGGCGAGCAGGACACGTAGTCGAGCCCGACCTCCTCGCAGAACTCGATCGAGGCAGGGTCGCCGCCATGCTCGCCGCAGATGCCGAGCTTGATCTTCGGGCGCACCGTATGGGCGCGCTCGATCGCGATCGAGACCAGCTCGCCGACGCCGTCGCGGTCGATCGTGACGAAGGGGTCGTAGGGCAGCAGCTTCTTGTCGACGTAATGCGACAGGAACGGCGCCGCGTCGTCGCGGCTGATGCCGAGGCCCGTCTGGGTCAGGTCGTTGGTGCCGAAGGAGAAGAACTCGGCGGTCTCGGCGATCTCGGCGGCGCGCAGCGCCGCGCGCGGCAGCTCGATCATGGTGCCGACCTGGTAGACGAGCGTCTCGCCGCTTTCCTCCTGCACCGCCTTCGCCATGGCGTCGATGCGCGCTTTCACGAAGTCGAAGTCGGCGCGGCCGACGACGAGCGGCACCATCACTTCGCAGACGACTTTCTCGCCGGTCGACTTGCCGGCCTCGACCGCCGCCTCGAAGATGGCGCGGGCCTGCATCTCGGCGATCTCCGGGAAAGCGATCGCCAGACGACAGCCGCGGAAGCCGAGCATCGGATTGAACTCGGACAGCTCCTGCGCCCGACCTTTCAGCTTCGCGGGCTCGGCGCCCATCGCCTCGGCGACTTCGGCGATGTCCTTGTCGGTGTGCGGCAGGAACTCGTGCAGCGGCGGGTCCAGAAGTCGGATCGTGACCGGCAGCCCCTTCATGATCTCGAACAGCTCGCGGAAATCGTCGCGCTGGAACGGCAGGAGCTTGGCGAGCGCCTTGCGGCGGCCGGCTTCGTCGTCGGCCAAAATCATCTCGCGCACAGCGACGATGCGGGCCTCGTCGAAGAACATGTGCTCGGTGCGGGAGAGACCGATGCCTTCCCGCCGAAGCTGAGGGCTGCGCGCGCGTCGGCGGGCGTCTCGGCGTTGGCGCGGATCTTCATGCGGCGGATCTCGTCGGCCCAGGCGATCAGTTCGCCGAAGTCGCCCGAGAGCTCAGGCTCGATCATCGCGACCGAGCCCTCGAGAACCTGGCCGGTGGAGCCGTCGATCGTGATGACGTCGCCGGCCCGGTAGGTCTTGCCGCCGACGGTGAGCGTGCCGGCCTTTTCGTCGATGCGCAGCGAGCCTGCGCCCGAAACGCAGGGCTTGCCCATGCCGCGCGCGACCACGGCCGCATGGCTGGTCATGCCGCCGCGCGTCGTCAGAACGCCCGCCGCCGCATGCATGCCCGAGATGTCCTCCGGCGAAGTCTCGACGCGAACGAGGATAACCTGCTTGCGGACCTTGTCCTCGTCGGGCTTGCCGGCGATCTCTTCGGCGGCCTCCGACGAGAACACGATCTCGCCGCGGGCGGCTCCCGGCGAAGCAGGGAGACCGGTCGCGATGATCTTGCGCTCCGCCTTCGGGTCGATGGTCGGGTGCAAGAGCTGGTCGAGCGAGGCCGGATCGATGCGCGCGACCGCCTCCTCCTTGGTCAGCACGCCTTCCTTCACGAGGGTCGACCGCGATCTTGATCGCGGCCTTGCGGTGCGCTTGCCGTTGCGGGCCTGCAGCATCCACAGCTTGCCGCGCTCGACCGTGAATTCGAGGTCCTGCATGTCGCGGTAATGCGCCTCGAGCTTGTCGGCGGTCGCGACGAATTCGGCGAACACCTCCGGCATCTTGGCTTCGAGCGAAGGCGCCTCGACCTTGCCGGCCTTGCGCGCGGCTTCGGTGATCGGTTGCGGCGTGCGGATGCCCGCCACCACGTCCTCGCCTTGCGCGTTCACCAGGAACTCGCCGTAGAGCAGCTTGGCGCCGGTGGACGGATCGCGCGTGAAGGCGACGCCGGTCGCGGAGAGGTCTCGCCCATGTTGCCGAACACCATGGCCTGGACATTGACCGCCGTGCCCCAGTCCTCGGGGATGCGGTTGAGCTTGCGGTAGGTCACCGCGCGATTGTTCATCCAGGAGGAGAACACCGCGCCGATGGCGCCCCAGAGCTGGGCGAGCGGATCCTCGGGAAAGGCTCGCCGAGCTCCTCCTCGACCTTCTTCTTGTAGACCTTGACCAGACCCGCGAGGTCGTCGGCGTCGAGGTCGGTGTCCTCATGGACGCCCTTTTGGTCCTTCAGGCTCTCAAGCTGCTCCTCGAAGACATCGTGGTCGAGGCCGAGCACGACGTCGGAATACATCTGAATGAAGCGGCGATAGCTGTCATAGGCGAAGCGTCGGTCGCCGGCGTTGTCGGCGATGGCCTGCGCCGTGCGGTCGTTGAGGCCGAGATTGAGGATCGTGTCCATCATGCCCGGCATCGAGGCGCGCGAGCCGGAGCGCACCGAAACGAGCAGCGGGTTCTCGGCGTCGCCGAACTTGCGGCCGGTGAGCTTCTCGACATGGGCGAGACCGTTCGTGACCTGCGCCTCGAGCTCTGGCGGCAGCTTGCGGCCATTCGCGAAGTAATAGGTGCAGGCCTCGGTGGTGATGGTGAAGCCGGGAGGAACGGGCAGGCCGATATTCGCCATCTCGGCGAGGTTCGCGCCCTTGCCGCCCAGAAGCTCGCGCATCTCGGCGCTCCCTTCCGCCTTGCCGCCGCCGAAGGTCAGCACCCACTTGGTCATCGAGCCGGTCTCCTGAAGTCTCGGCCCGCCTGCGCGTCTGGCGCGCAGCGGACGGCTCGTCACGTGGCACGCTCTGCCGCAACGCACAAGCGCCCGGCAGCGGAGCAGGCGCCTTGGCGACGTGTGGACACGCGGACATGCGCGCATGTTAGAAGGCGGCCTGAGTCCTTTCGGCGGAGAACGACCAGCCGGTGACCGAGCCCGCGGATATCGTCACGACCTCAATTCTCGGAGCGTCGATCCCGAGATCCGGCCACCACCACCTCTCGCGGCTGCTGAAGGGCTATTTCGGCGCGCAGCTGAAATATTGCTCGACCTACGACATCGCCGACTGCTGCCGCGCCGCGCCGTGCGTGAAGACGGAAGGCCGGAAATTCGTCTATCAGAAGAGCCACGACTTCGCGTTCCGCCTGCCGACTGACGTGGCTGGCGCGCTCTATCTGGTGCAGCATCGCTCGCCGGTGGCCAACGCCATTTCCGGCGCCGAACTCCGCCGCAAGCGATCCGGGATGCGCCCAGCCCGGGACGGGATTTCGGCCAGGGCAAGGTTCTACGACTTCCTCGCCCACCGCCTCGCCTACTACAAGCGCTTCCACGACAAGTGGATCGTAAAGCCGCCGGAACGCTCGGTCCTCATCGCCCACGAGGCGCTTGAGAGCGATCCGGCGCACGAACTTCGCAGGATCGTTTCGGCGGCCGGCGTTCTGCTCGACGAGGCGCGGATCGAGGCGACGGCGAACGAGCTGAAGGATCGCGGCAGCCGTCGCTCGACTTACGCGCCGCGCGTGGTCGAGGACAGCGACTTCTTCGACCGCAGCGCGCTCGGAGCCTATGAGGCCGCCGTCATCGACCAGTGCCCAGCCTTCGGCTACGCGCCGACGCTCGGGGGAGGCTACCGCACGCATCCGGTCTGGATCCTGGCGCGCCTCCGCCATGGTTTCGGCCAGCCTTTCCCGCGCGGGCTCGGGGACGAGTTCGAATAGCGCGCGGACCGCGGCTGCACTCCCAAGCTTGAACCGACGACCGCCGGTCCGCCCCCAACCGGGACCGTCGATCCGTCACGCTCCAGTCCCGGCCCCTGCGACGTCTCGAAGCATCCCGCATCGCAAAATCGCTTTTGCGAACCACTTGCAAAAATCTCAGTTGCGAACGAAACTCAGAAGCGATCCAAAACAATTGGGGTTCGATGGCCCGCCCGCTCATGTCCGACGTCGCAGCTTCTCCCTCGTCTCCTTTCTCCGGCTGGCGCGGCCGACCCGGCGAAGCCTCGCTCGCCGAGGTGAACCTCCGTGCGCGTCGGGGGCCGCTCGAACCTGCGACGGTTTCTCTCATTCTTCGGGCCCGGCTATCTGGTCGCGGTCGGCTACATGGACCCGGGCAACTGGGCGACCTCCCTCGCGGGCGGCTCGCAGTTCGGCTACGCGCTGATGGCGGTGGTCGCCCTGTCGAGCCTGATGGCGATCCTGCTGCAGGCGCTCTGCGCGCGGCTGGGGATCGCGACGGGCCGCGACCTCGCCCAGGCCTGCCGCGACGCCTTTCCGAAGCCGATCGCCTTCTGCCTCTGGGTGCTGGCCGAGGCCGCGATCTGCGCCACTGACCTCGCCGAGGTGATCGGCACCGCGATCGGCCTCAACCTGCTGTTCGGCATCCCGCTCGAGATCGGCGTGGTCATCACGGCGCTCGACGTCTTCCTCGTGCTGATGCTTCAGCGCGTCGGCTTCCGCTGGATCGAGGCCTTCGTAATCGGCCTCTTATTGGTGATCGCCGCCTGTTTCGCGGTCCAGCTCGCGATGGCCGATCCCGATCTCGGCGCGATCATCAAGGGCCTCGCGCCCACAACTGAACTCGTGAGCAATCCCGCGATGCTCTACATCGCGCTCGGCATCGTCGGCGCGACTGTGATGCCGCACAATCTCTACCTGCATTCGTCTGTTGTGCAGACCCGCGCCTATGGCCGCGACGACGCCGGCAAGCGCGAGGCGATCAAATGGGCGGTGACCGACTCCACCATCGCGCTCGGCTTCGCGTTCCTGATCAACGCCTCGATCCTGATCCTCGCGGCCGCCGCCTTCCACGCCAACGGCAAGACCGAGGTGGCGGAGCTCGGCGAGGCCCATACCCTGCTCGGGCCGCTCCTCGGCGGCGCGATCGCGGCCACAGCCTTCGGCGTCGCGCTGCTGTGCTGCGGCCTGAACTCCACCGTGACCGCGACGCTCGCCGGGCAAGTGGTTATGGAGGGCTTTCTTCGCATCCGCCTCGCGCCATGGCTTCGGCGGCTGATCACCCGCGCGATCGCCATCGTGCCGGCGATCTTCGTCACGCTCTGGTACGGCGAGAGCGGCACGCGAAGCTGCTCGTCCTGAGCCAGGTGGTTCTGAGCCTTCAGCTTCCCTTCGCGGTGATCCCGCTGGTCTGGTTCACCGCCAGCCGCTCCAAGATGGGCGACTTCGTCGCCCCGCGCTGGATGTCGGCGCTCGCCGCGCTGGTCGCGCTCACGATCGTGGTGCTGAACGTCAAGCTGGTGGTGGATTTCGTCAGCGGCGCGTAAGGCCTCCGCGCTTGTCCCGGACTTGATCCGGGACCGAGAACCGACACGCCCGGAATCAAGAACCTCGACGGCGGCGCCTCTTCCTGAAAGGCCATCGGTTCTGGGTCCCGGATCAAGTCCGGGACAAGGGCGCTTTCGTTTCAGCCGCGCCGCGTCGGGGCCGCGCCCGGCGGGATCTCGGAGCCGGCTGGCTTCGGAGCCGCCGGCTTGCGCCTCGCCACCACGACCGGCGCCCTCGTCGCTTTTCGTCTGGACTTCGTCGAGCTTCACGAACCGCGCGCCCGACGCCGCGAGCGCCCGGACGCCGTCGGCGACGCCCTGCCCCGCCGGCCGCCCCGGCTGGTTGATGTGCGCGATGACGACGTCGCCGGACCGCGCCGCCGCCATCCGCCGCGCCACGGACGCCGCAGGAAGCGACGCGCCCATGTCGGCGTTGAGCGAATAGCCTGCGACCTTCATGCCGAGGCTTTGCGAAAGCTCCATCGCGTCGCGGCTGTAGCGGGCGGTGGCGCCGCGATACCAGCTCGGCCGCTTCCCCGTCGCAGTCTCGATCGCCTTCGCGCCGCCCTCGATCTCGGTCCGCACGCCCTCGATCGTCGCGGCGGTCCGGATGCCGAACATCGTCGCGGCGTCGGTCACGGCCGGGACGTGGTCCTTGCCGTGGTTCTCGATCTCGAACAGGTCCGGCCGCGCCTTGATCTCGGCGAGCGCCGCGGCGTTCTTTTTCAGCCAGCGTTCGGTGACGAAGATCGTTGCCCTGGCGTTCGCCGCGATCAGCGCGTCCATCACCCGCCTGTCGAAGCCCCCGGCGCAGGCGTCGAACGTCAGGGCGACGGTCCGCGGGCCGGCCTCCGCCGCGAAGCTCAACCGGGGCTCGAAGTCGCCAGCCGCGGCGGGCGCGGAAGCGAGCGCCAGAAATCCAAGGGCGATCAGCGCTGCGTGCTTCACTGGCGTTCGTCCATAAGTGGGTGCGCGACCGTGAGACGCGCCCGCATTCCGGCCAAAGCATGACATGCGGAACTTGGTGCGCTTGGCGACGCAGGCCGCGGGCTAGCCTGCCGCAGCCATCGACGCCGCACGACGCTTTGCGGCGAGGAGACGCGTTTCGTGGTGAACGCCAGGTTAATTCTCGGTTCCGTGCTGGCGCTCGCGATCTTCGCCTGCGGCGCGGTCGCGGCCGACCGGAGCGAGGATTTTCTGGGCGATCGGCCGGCCGAAAACCGAGCACGGCTACCGCCTCGCGCCGGTGTCCGCCTTCCCGGTGCCGACGCCCGCCGACCAGCTTCCGATCGGGAAGCTTCGCGCCCCGGAGGGCTTCAAGGTCGAGGTGTGGGCGAGCGACGTGCTCGACGCCCGCATGATGCGCGAGGGCGCGCGGGGCACGCTGTTCGTCTCGTCGCTGTTCGTCGCCAACAAGGTCTACGCTGTCGTCGACAAGGGCGGCCGCCGAGAGGTGAAGACGGTCCTCGACGACACGCCGCTCGCCAACGGCGTCGAGTTCCGCGACGGCGCGCTCTATGTCGCGACGCCGCGGCGCATCCTCAAATTCGACGACATCGAGAACCGGCTGGATGACCCGGGCGAGCCCAAAGTGGTGTATGACCGCTTCGCCGTCTCCCCGCAGAACGGCTGGAAATCGCTTCGCTTCGGCCCCGACGGCAAGCTCTATGTGCCGGTCGGCGCGCCCTGCAACATCTGCGCGCCCGGCGACCGCTACGCCCGTATCTTCCGGATGAACCCGGACGGCACCGGGCTTGAGACGGTCGCGACCGGGATCCGCAACTCCGTCGGCCTCGACTTCGATCCGCGCACCGGCGATCTCTGGTTCACCGACAACCAGCGGGACTGGATTTCCGACGACATGCCGCTCGACGAGCTCAATCACGTCACCCGGCCCGGCGAGAACTTCGGCTTCCCTATTGCCACTCGGGGCTGATGGCGGATCCCGAATTCGCCGGCGCGCGGCAATGTTCGGAATTCGCAAGGCCGGCGGCGCTGCTCGGCGCGCACGCCCGCCCCGCTCGGCATGCGTTTTTACACGGGCGCGTCGTTTCCCGAGAAGTATCGCGGCGCGATCTTCATCGCCCGGCACGGTCCCTGGAACCGCGCCCGCAAGAACGCCGACGTCGCGGTCGCCTTCCTGAACGATCGCCGCGAGGTCATCACGGTCGAGCCGTTCCTGACCGGCTTCGTGCAGGATGACGACTATGTCGGCCGTCCGGTCGACGTCCATGTGATGCGGGACGGCTCGCTGCTGGTCTCCGACGACCACAACGGCGCGATCTACCGCGTCTCCTACGTCGGCGGCTGATCCCGGAACTTCCGGCCCGCCGTGCGGACCACGATGGTCGGCGTCGCGTCGGGAGCGCCCGCCACGCAATAGCGGTCGCGGCCGCCGTGCTTGGCCTCGTAGAGCGCCTGGTCGGCGAGTTTCATCGTCTCCTCGAGCGAGCGCCCGAAGCGGTGCGTCGCGCAGCCGACGCTGATGGTCAGCCGAAGCTCATGGTCGGCGACGACCGCGCCCGCCTCGCGCATCGCGGCGCACACCGCGGCGGCGGCGGAGGCGCCTCTCGCCTCGTCCGCCCCGACCAGGAACACGCCGAACTCTTCGCCGCCGAGGCGTCCGATCAGCGCGTCGGGACCGAGCGCCGTGCGGAGCGCGCTCGCGACCGCCTTCAGCGCCTCGTCGCCGATGTCATGGCCGTAGGTGTGGTTGATCGATTTGAAGCGGTCCGCGTCCGCCATCAGGAAGACGCCGCCGACCGCCAGCCGTTCCCGGATCTGGCCAAGAAGATAGGCGCGGCTGAGCACGCCGGTGAGCGGGTCGTAGCGCACGTAGTCGTCGACGCGCTCGATCGTCATCGTCAGCAGGCGCAGCATTGAGAGCGCGAACAACGAGATCGGCGGAGCGATCAGAAGCGGAATGGCGGCCGCGATCGCGAGCGTTCCCCAGAAAGCGCTCGACGGCAGACGCGGCATCATCGCCATCGGCACCGCAAGCGAAAGCACCGGGGCCCCGACCGCGATGAGCGTGATCAGTCCCGTCCAGAGCAGAACGTGGCGGCCGGATTTGACGCGCAGATAGGGAAGCAGACGGTCCATCGTGGCCGCATCACATCACAAAGACCTTAAGAGTCTCAGACCATAGGCCCCGCCGCTGCATGGCGGTAGCCAGATGCGCATCCAGACATTCAACCGTATGGTTGACATACTCGGCATGGCATGACATTAAACCATATGGTTGAAAAACAGCTCGACGCCGTGTTCCGCGCCCTCGCCGACCCGACCCGCCGCGGCATGCTGGCGGCGCTCGCCTTGAGCGAGCGAAGCGTCGGAGAGCTCGCCGCGCCTCATGCGATGTCGTTCGCCGCCGCCGCCAAGCACGTGAAGGTCCTGGAGCAGGCCGGGCTGCTGGCGCGGGAGATCCGCGGGCGCACGCATGTCTGCCGTCTCGCCCCCGAGGCGCTCGCCGAGGCGGAGGCCTTTCTCGCCCCATACCGCCGTTTCTGGGCCGGCAAACTCGACGCGCTCGAGGCGGCGCTGGTCGCCGACGTTGAAACCAACACGACTGGAGACGACACATGACCGCCGCCACGCTCGACGAAACCCGCTTCGGCTCCATCACCGGAGCGCGCGAGATCACCTTCCATCGCATCCTGCCGGGCCCGATCGAGAGGGTCTGGGCGTTCCTGGTCGAGGGCGAGAAGCGCAAGCTCTGGCTTGGCGCAGGCGAGATCGAGCCTCGGGTCGGCGGCGACGTCACGATCATCTTCGACAACGGCTCGCTGACGCCGGCCGGCGAGACGATCCCGGAGCGCTTCCAGAAACACGCCGTCGAGATCGAAAGCCACGGGCGCGTTCTCCGTTGGGAGCCGCCGCATGGGCTGACGTTCAGCTGGTGGGGCGATCCCGGCGACAGCTCCGAAGTCGCGATTGACCTCGCCGAGGCGGCGGATGGAAAAGTCCGCCTCACCCTCGTCCATCGCCTGCTGAAGGACCGCGACGAGGCGCGCAGCGTCTCCGGCGGCTGGCACGCGCATCTCGACGTTCTGGAGGCGGTGCTCGAGAACCGCTCGCATGAGCGGTTCTGGAGCGTCATCGAGGAGGTCGAGCCGGTCTATGACGGCCGGCTCCCCTCCGCCTGAGCCGTCACTCGGCTTCGAAGTTCAGCGCGACGCCGTTGATGCAATAGCGCAGGCCCGTCGGCGGCGGGCCGTCCGGAAACACATGACCGAGGTGGCTGCCGCAGCGCGAGCAGTGCACCTCGGTGCGCCGCATCCCGTAGCTCCTGTCCTCGGTCGTCTCGACCGAACCGTCGACCGGGGAGGAATAGCTCGGCCAGCCTGTGCCGCTCTCGAACTTGTCGCCGGAGCGGAACAGGGCCTGGCCGCAGCCGGCGCAGCAGAACGCGCCCTGGCGCTTTTCCGAGAGCATGACCGCGCAGGTGCCGGCGCGCTCGGTGCCGTGCCGGCGCATGACGTCGTACTGTTCGGGGGTGAGCAGCTCGCGCCATTCGGCCTCGGTGCGGGTCACCTCATAGGCGGCGTCGGTCGTGCTCATCGGCTTCTCCCTCTACTTCAACCCGAATATGGGGCGGCTGAACCGAAGCGGCAGGGGTCAGGCCGGCAGAGCGGCGCGGGCGGGCCCGAGCTGGGCCGAGGCGGCTTTGGCCGCGCGGCAGAGCTCCACCGCGTCGCCGAGCGACAGCGCCACGGCGTCGGCCCGGGCGGAGGCGCGCTCCTTGTCGATCGCGCGGCGCGCCGCTTCGGCGCTCCAATCGGTCGATTCCGAGCGCCAGCGCGCGACCACGACCTGCGCCTCTTCGCCGGCCCGCTTGATGCGGCGCACGCCGAGCCGCAGCTGAGCGTCGCCGGGATCGAGCGCCACGAGGCACCACACGGGCGGCGCCGCGCCGGCCGTCTGGGGATCGTCTCCCTCGACGAGCCGCGCCGACACCCCGTTCTTGCACAGGATCTGCGCCACGATGACGGCGGCCGCCTGATCGACCGGCGTGCGGGCCCCGACGCAGAGCACCGCATCGGGATCGATCGGCTTCGGCGCCTCGACCGGCGCCGCCGCGCCGAAGCGGCCTCGGCAACGCCCAGCCGGCGCGCTTTCGCTGGCCTCGGAGGCCTCGACGGCTTCGATCGCCTCCACGGCTTCTGGGTCGGTCGCGGTCTTGTCGCTCGTCGGGTCGGCGTCGTCGTAGCGCGCCAGATCGTCGGCGAGCTCGCTCACCGAGTTCCGGAGCGCGGCGAGCCGTTCGGGCTTCAGGATGCCCCTCGGCGTCGCGCTGGGCGAGCAGAAGGCCTGGCATCGCGACCTCCTCGTAATAGGCCAGAGACTTCTCCCGCAGGAACTCCTCGGCTTTCTCCGAGGTCTCCGCCGGATCGCCGGCGAGCATACGCTGATAGAACAGCTGCGCGGGGGTGAGCGCCGGACGGTCTCCGAGAAGGGTCGCGAGAAAGCCGAGGCTCTCGACATGCCGTCCCAGCACCACGAGACAGACGGTGAGCGGCGTCGCGAGCACGAGGCCGATCGGCCCCCACAGCGCCGTCCAGAACGTCGCCGCCACCACCACGGCGACCGGCGACAGCCCGGCGGAGCGGCCGTAGACCAGCGGCTCGATCACATGGCCGACCACCGGCTCCACAACCGCAAACAGCGCCGCGGTCGCGATCAGCATCGTCCAGCCCGGATCGACCGCGGCGGCGAGCGCCATCGGGAACACCGCGGCGATGACCGCGCCGACGTAGGGCACGAACCGCAGCACGCCGGCGACGATGCCCACAGCGCGGGGCTCGGCACGCCGATCGCCCACAGGCCGACGCCGATCACGAAGCCGAAGGCCGAGTTCAGTCCGAGCTGGGTGAGGAACAGCCGCGACAGCCGCCGCGCCGCGTCGTCGATGGCGGCGGTGGTGCGCGGGATGTCGCGCGCCCCGGCGAGGCCATCAGGCGGTTCCGCAGATCCTCCCGCTCGAGCAGGATGAAGATCACGAAGATGACGATGATGCCGAGCGTCGCCATCGGATGGATGAGCGGCGTCACGATGTCCTGCAGGTTCCGTATCGAGCTCTGCGGCGGAGTGACGATCTCGACCGGCGTGGGAGGCGCAGGCTCGTCGGCCTTGGCGCCGTCACGCTCGGGCTTGGCGCCGGGGCGCAGCGTCACGCCGCCGGCCGGCGCGTCGAACTCCTTGCCGAGATTCTGCAGCATGTCTGCGGCCCGCTCGAGCGTGCCGGAGCCGAAGGTCCAGCCGCGCATCGACTGGACCTTCTCGCGCATCGTCGATTGATACTTGGGCAGGTCGCCGGCGAGTTGCCCCATCTGGCCTGCGATGATCGCGCCGAGGCCGACGATCACGCTGAAAGCGAGCGCGACCGCGAACACCACGGCGGCCGAACGCGGGACGCGGGTCCGCTTGGCGAGACTGACGATCGGGGAGAGCACGAAGGACAGAAGCAGCGCGAGCGCGATCGGGATCAGCAGATCCGCGCCGACATAGAGCGCGGTCACCACGCCCATGACGACGATCGTCCAGGGCCGCTCCGCGGACCACGCCGCTTTCCGGCAGTTCGCCGCTTGGCGCGGCCGTCCCCCTGCTCACCGGATCATCGCTCGCACAGGCGCGCGGCGGGCCGCGCGCGTCAATCGCCCGGAGAGCCTAACGTCCTGGACGCCAGCGGTTCCGCCGCGTCCTAATCTTCTTCGTTCTTGGAGTCGCCGACCTCAGGCGCGGACCGCTTCGGCACGAAGCGCTCGAGCTCCGCGACCGCGCCCTGGTCGGCCTGGCCTCGGTTCGTCTTGTCGAGCAGGTTGGTCCACTCCCACGGATCGACGCGGTGGTCGTAGAGCTCCCGGGAACCGTCGCCGTAGACGATGAGCCGGTAGGTCTTGTCGCGCACGGCGAAGTGCCGGTGCGCGTTCGCGCCGCCGCCCTCCTTGAGGTCGAGCGACCAGGTCGACAGCACGTGGTCGCGCGGCTCTCCGCCCTTGCCGCGCAGATATTTCGCGAACGACACGCCGTCGAGATGCTTGGGCGCCTCGCCCACGGCCAGCTGGGCGAGCGTCGGATAGAGGTCGATGCTGGAGATCAGCGTGTCGGACAGGCCCGCCTTCAGGCCCGGACCGCCGATCAGCATCGGCACGCGGGTGGCGCGCTCCCACAGGGTGAACTTGCGCCAGGCGAGCTTCTCGCCGAGCTGCCAGCCGTGGTCGGACCAGACGCAGATGATCGTGTCGGCGGCGTTCGGCCCCTTCTTAAGCCCGTCGAGCACGAGGCCGACGGCGTGGTCGGCGAGCGAGATCGCGGCGAGATAGGCCTGGATCGCGGACTTCCAGCCCTTGCCCGCGATGATGCGGCGGTGATCCTTCACGTGCTGTTCGATCATCGCCCGTCCGGCGTCGGAGAGATCGCGCACGTCTTTGTTGCCCCGGATGCCGGTGTGCTCGACGTCGAGCGCGCCCAGCGGATAGTCGAGCTTGTTCTCAGGATAGCGGTCGAACCACTCCTGCGGCACGACCCAGGGCATGTGCGGCTTGCGCAGCCCGAAGGCGGCGAAGAACGGCTTGCCGTGGCGTTTCGACAAGACGTTGTCGACGAGCCACTCGGCGCGGCCGACGTCCTCGGTCTTCTCGGTCTTGCCCTCGGGCCCCCATTCGAGGATCTCCTTGCCGCTCTGGATCAGCTCGGTCAGCGGCTCGAACTCGGTCCAGGCGTCGGGATCGTTGCCGCGCGGCTCGTCGCCGTTGTGCCGCCAGCCGCCGTGGAACAGCTTTCCGGTGCCGATCGTCTTGTAGCCGGCGTCGCGGAAGAACCGCACGATCGAGGGCTTGTCGGCGAGATCGCTCTGCCACCAGTCGCCGCTGTCGTTGGTGTAGACGCCGCTCTTGTGGGGCTCGACGCCGAACAGGATCGAGGCGCGGCCGGGCTTGCAGGCGGGCGCCGGCGTATAGGCCCGGGTGAAGCCGGTCGCGATCTTGGCGAGGCGGTCGAGGTTCGGGGTCCTAACGCCCGGATAGCCGCCGAGGAACCCGGTCCAGTCGTTCAGGTCGTCGATCGCCACGAACAGCACGTTCGGGCGCTTGCCGCCGCCCCCGCCCTTGGCGGGCGCCGCCAGATCGCCGCCGACGGCGGCCTGCGCCGGTCCGGCCAGAGCCCCACCCCCGAAAGCGACGGCCGCGCCGGCCGCCAGAATCTCACGTCTCGAAACGTCTCGCGCCATGTCCGATTCAATCCCCGCAATCGCTGGACGACGGACTTGGCCTCAATAAATCGACTCTGTCTATATAATTTATCGATTGATGACGGGAAGGTGATGAGAAATCTCAAAATTACGCTTGTTTCCATGGACTTATAACGACATCCGGACAAGCGGCATCGGCGCATTGCGGCCCCTCCGAAACCGCATGGCTTGAGGTCACCCGATCACTTTCGACCTTCTGGGCCACTTCGCCGCTCTCCCGACAGAAGGCCGACAGGATCGCCCCCGGACCCGCGAAAAGGCGCCGCCAAGGCGCCGGACCGGACTCCCGACGGGCCGTCGAACGACCCTGCGAACGGGCGCCTGCGCGACGCTTTCGGGCCGCGCCGCCGCCGCTCCGTCGCCCTCCCCCGCGACGCGCAGACGCCGCGGGTCGCGCCGCCGCGCCAAAACCCTCCGGGGCCCGGATGGGCGGCGAAGCAACGGCGGGTCGCGGGGTCAGAGAGCGCAGTTTTCGAAACGAAACCGTCGGTCAGGATACGGAAGGGCGCGGGACGCCGGGCCACCGTACATGCCGTAGTTCTGGGCTGACCGGTCGCCCGGCGCCCCGCGCACGGCGTCTTAGCGCTCGCGGCGGTCGACTCTCGAACGGTCGCGACGCTCCCGGATCCTTCTGGCCCCCGGCTCGTCGAGCACGGGGCCGTCAGGTCCTCGGACAGCCCCGCGGCGTTCCGGGATCTCGCGATCCCGAAGGCCGGAGAGGGCCGCCGCCGCCCGCCCTTACGCCTGCGCTAGGCGCACCGGTCATCGTGCCGGCTGGTCTCGACATCAGGCCGTCCCGCCTCGTCTCCAGCCGGATCGGCCGGGGATCGCGCGCGACGACGGACGCCGCCGTCAATGCGCCCCGGGAGCCGGGAGATCCGGTCCTCCCAGCCCGCGGGCGCCGCCCCCTTCCCCGCACGCCCGGCCGGTCCAGACACGCCTTCCGTGTGGGAAAAGGCCGAAAGAGGAGAGCATGGGACGAGGCGGATGCCAAGGAATTTTATCCTAAGCACACCATCCGGGTCTAATGCCGCGGGCCAAGCGCGCGACCGCCGAAAGGCCGAAGCACCCGAAAAGTCCGGTCAAGCTGCGCGGTTCGTTACACGCCTGCGCCAGTCGCTGGCCGGCGGAATCCGCAGTGCGGGCGCGGATGGCGGACGGCGCCTATCACGGGCTCATGGCGCGGGGCTTAGGCGAGCTCGGCGATCGCGTCTGCGCTCACGCCGCAAACTCTTCGAAGTCTTCGAAGGCGTCGGGTGACGTTCTCCACGAAGGTTTCGGCCGCCGCGCCCTCGGCTAGGATGATCTCGTGGCCTTCGGGTCTCGCTGTGGAAGACGGCCAGCCCCGCTCGAATCTCCATTTGGCTAAGCCGCAAGATGGGCAGGCGAACCTCCGCGCTCCCATTCGCGAGCGAGCGCGACACGTCACATATGTCTTCATGGAAAGGCGCTTCGACAGACAGATCCGCCGCATCCACCCTAAGGTTTCAGCGGGCGCGGCAGGCGCAATTCCAACTCAGACCGCAGCGGTCACAAGCGCTCCCGCGGCAAAACTTCAGCCGCACGCTTGCTCGATCAATCCAGCAATTGGCGCTCCAGCGCGCGCTCAAAGAGCTGCGCGCGAGCAGACCGACGCTCTGCTTAGCCTCTCACCCCACCGCCTGCTTCTTCGCCGCCGCCTTGCGGGGCGCGGCCTTCTTGGCGGCGGGGGCCTTGGCGGGAGCGGCCTTGGCCTGCGCAGCTTCTTCGGCGTCGCGGGCGAGGCGAAGGGCCTTGAGGCGAGCGGTCTTGGCGTCCCGCTCGTTCCGTTCCTTGGTCACGATGTCCTGAAACGCCTTGTTCGTCTGGGCTTCACGCGACGTGGCGGCTGTTCTCGAGACCATGGCTCTCTCCCCTGCGAGCGGGAGCTCCATTGGCTCTCAGCCGCCGGCGCCCGATACGCAATGCCGACGATGCTGAGGATATGGGGCGCGCGGGCGGATTTTCAATCCGGCACGGCGCGGGTCCGGCCCGCCTCGCGCCGCCCTTCCCTCTCCGTTCCCGCCGCCTAACTCCCCGCGCCTCGCCCGCCATGGAGGCGCTTTCATGAACTACGAGAAATTCGGCCGCACGGGCCTCGACGTCTCGAAGATCTGCCTCGGCTGCATGACCTATGGGGACGCCGGCCGCGGCGCGCATCCGTGGACGCTCGACGAGGAGACGAGCCGCCCGCTCATCCGGCAGGCGCTCGAGGCCGGGATCACTTTTCTCGACACCGCCAACGTTTATTCGCTGGGCTCGAGCGAGGAGATCGTGGGGCGGGCGATCCGCGACTTCGCCAAACGCGACGAGATCGTGCTGGCGACGAAAGTGTGCCAGCGCATGCGGCCGGGCCCAAACGGCGCGGGGCTGTCGCGCAAGGCTATTCTTTCAGAGCTCGACGCCAGCCTGAAGCGGCTCGGGACCGACTATGTCGACCTCTATCAAATTCACAGATTCGACTACGGCACGCCGATCGAGGAGACGCTGGAGGCGCTGAACGACTGCGTGCGGGCCGGCAAGATCCGCTATATCGGCGCCTCGTCGATGAGCGCCTGGCGGTTCGTGAACGCCGTGCATGTCTCGCGCAGCCATGGCTGGGCCGAATTCGTCTCGATGCAGAACCACCTCAACCTGATCTATCGCGAGGAGGAGCGGGAGATGATCCCCTTCTGCCGCGAAGAGGGGATCGCCGTGATCCCGTGGTCGCCGCTCGCCCGCGGGCGGCTGACGCGCGACTGGGACGAGGGAAGCGCGCGCGCCGACACCGACGAGTTCGGCAAGACGCTCTACGTGCCCTCCGACCGAGAGGTGGCGGAGGCGGTGGGCCGCGTGGCGGCCGCCCGCGGGGTTTCGCGGGCGCAGGTGGCGCTCGCCTGGGTGATCCAGAAGCCGGGGATCACCGCGCCGATCATCGGGGCGTCGCGGCCGGGCCATATCGAGGACGCGGTGGCGGCGCTGTCGCTGAAGCTGACCGAGGACGAGATCGCGACGCTCGAGGCGCCCTATCAGCCGCATGCGGTGGCGGGCTACGCGTGAGCGGACCGCTTCGAAGGGCGTGACCGACGCCGTCGCCGCAGGCGGCTAAATAAAGCGATCGTGCTTTGACGCGCGACGGATTTGGCGTCGGCGGTCGCAAAAGTCGAATTTCGCGCGTGCTATGGCGCGTCCGTGTTCCGAACGAGCGGCGCCGCCCGATGGCCGGCATCCAAGGGGGTCTTGCATGTCCGTCGGTCTGATCGCGTTGCTCGACGACGTCGCGGCGCTCGCCAAGGTCGCCGCCGCCTCGCTGGACGACGTGGCGGGCCAGGCGGCGAAGGCCGGCGCCAAGGCCGCAGGCGTCGTGATCGACGACGCCGCCGTGACGCCGCGCTACGTGGTGGGCTTCGCGGCCGACCGCGAGCTGCCGATCGTCGGGCGCATCGCGCTCGGGTCGCTGCGCAACAAGCTGCTGATCCTGCTCCCGGCGGCGCTCGCGCTCAGCCTGCTGGCGCCGTTCCTCATCACCCCGCTGCTGATGCTCGGCGGCGCGTTCCTCTGCTACGAGGGCGCGGAGAAGATCTACGAAAAGCTGTTTCCCCACGCCGCCCACGCGCACGAGGCCGCGATCGCCGACCCGGCCGACGCCAAGGCGCTCGAAGACGCCAAGATCGCGGGCGCGATCAAGACCGACTTCATCCTGTCCGCCGAGATCATGGCCATCACGCTCGCGGCCGTGCCGGACGGCGGGTTCTGGACCAAGGCCGCGGTGCTGGCGGTGGTGGGCCTCGGCATCACGGTCGCGGTCTACGGCGTGGTGGCGCTGATCGTGAAGGCCGACGACGCCGGCGTCGCGATGGCGAAGTCGCAGGCCGGATCCCTGGTGCGCGCGCTCGGCCGCGGGCTCGTGGTCGGCATGCCGGTTTTCCTGAAGGTTCTGGCGATCGTTGGCACCGCCGCGATGGTGTGGGTCGGCGGCGGCATCGTGGTGCACGGGCTCGAGGAATACGGGCTCGGCGCGATCGCTCACGCGATCCACGATTGGGCCGTGGCCGCGGGCCATGCGGTTCCCGCCGCCGCGGGCTTCGCGGAATGGGCCGTGGGCGCGGCCGCCGCGGGCGCGATCGGGCTGGCGATCGGCTTCGCCATCATCCCGCTGGTCGGCTATGCGCTCGCGCCGGCTTGGGACGCGCTCCGCGGCCTCTGGGCGAAACCCGCCTGATTTTCGCGCCGGCGCCGTCGCACGTCCGGACCGACGCGCTATATTCGGCCCATGCCGAAATCGTCCCGAAAGTCCGGATTCGCCGAAGCCCCGCAGGCCGCCTTCGAGGGCGCGCCGCTCGAAGACGTCACGGCCGACGCAGCCCTGCTGAAGGCGCTCGGCCGGGGCCCCGACGCCGCCGCCAAGGCCGCGGCCGCCAAGCCCAAAGGCAAGCGTCGGCAGATCCAGGACCACGAGCCGGCGCCCGATCCCCAGAAGGCGCCGCGCGGCTTCGGGGCGGTGAACGAGACCGACGTCGGCGCGCTGCCGGCCGATTTCGATCCGTCCAAGGGCGTATCTGCCACCGTTGCGGCGCTCGAGCAGCTGATCCAGCACGGCCGGCCCGAGCTTCAGGGCAAGCCTTGGGTGCCGCATCGGCCGGAGCGGCCCGCCAAGCTCGAAAGCGGGCAGACGTTTCACCTGAAGAGCGAGTACGAGCCCAAGGGCGACCAGCCGACCGCGATCTCAGAACTCGTCGACGGCATCCGCCGGCAGGAGCGCGACCAGGTGCTGCTCGGCGTCACCGGCTCGGGCAAGACCTACACGATGGCGCAGGTCATCCAGGAGACCCAGCGTCCCGCGCTGATTCTCGCGCCCAACAAGACGCTGGCGGCGCAGCTCTACGGCGAGTTCAAGTCGTTCTTCCCCGACAACGCGGTGGAGTACTTCGTTTCCTACTACGATTATTATCAGCCGGAAGCCTACGTCGCGCGATCCGACACCTATATCGAGAAGGAAAGCTCGATCAACGAGCAGATCGACCGCATGCGGCACTCCGCGACGCGGTCTCTGCTCGAACGCGACGACGTCATCATCGTGGCGTCGGTGTCCTGCATCTACGGCATCGGCTCGGTCGAGACCTACACCTCGATGACCTTCGTGCTGCAGGTCGGCGAGCAGATCGCGCAGCGCCAGCTGATGGCCGACCTCGTGGCGCTCCAGTACAAGCGCGCCGACGTGAATTTCGTGCGCGGCACCTTCCGGGTTCGCGGCGACACGATCGAGATCTTCCCGGCCCATTACGAGGACAGGGCGTGGCGCGTCGGCCTGTTCGGCGACGATATCGAGACGATCCAGGAGTTCGACCCGCTGACGGGCCAGAAGTACCAGGACCTCAAGGCCGTCAAGATCTACGCCAATTCGCATCACGTCACGCCACGGCCGACGCTCAACCAGGCCATCAAGGGCATCAAGGACGAGCTGAAGAACCGCCTCGTCGAGCTCACCAAGATGGGCCGGCTGCTGGAGGCCCAGCGGCTCGAGCAGCGCACCCAGTTCGACCTCGAGATGATGGAGGCGACGGGCTCCTGCGCGGGCATCGAGAACTATTCGCGCTGGCTGTCTGGCCGCAAACCCGGCGAGCCGCCGCCCACTTTGTTCGAATATCTGCCCGACAACGCGCTCGTCTTCACCGACGAGAGCCACGTCACCATCCCGCAGATCGGCGGCATGTATCGGGGCGACTTCCGGCGCAAGGCGACGCTCGCCGAATACGGCTTCCGGCTGCCGTCCTGCATGGACAACCGGCCGATGCGGTTCGAGGAATGGGACGCGATGCGGCCCCAGACCGTGCACGTCTCGGCGACGCCAGGCTCCTGGGAGATGGAGCAGACCGGCGGCGTCTTCGTCGAGCAGGTCATCCGCCCCACGGGCCTCATCGATCCGATGATCGAGCAGCGCCCCGCCCGCAGCCAGGTCGATGATCTGCTGGGAGAAGTGCGCGAGACCGCGGCCAAGGGCTATCGCTCGCTCGTCACGGTGCTCACCAAGCGCATGGCCGAGGACCTCACCGAATACATGCACGAGCAGGGCATAAGGGTCCGCTACATGCACTCCGACATCGACACGCTGGAACGCATCGAGATCATCCGCGACCTGCGGCTCGGCGCCTATGACGTGCTGGTCGGCATCAACCTGCTGCGCGAGGGCCTCGACAATCCCCGAATGCGGGCTGGTGGCGATCCTCGACGCCGACAAGGAGGGCTTCCTCCGGTCGGAGACCTCGCTGGTCCAGACCATCGGCCGCGCGGCGCGAAACGTCGACGGCAAGGTCATCCTCTACGCCGACAAGGAGACCGGCTCGATGGCGCGCGCCATCGCGGGAGACCGACCGCAGGCGCGAAAAGCAGCTCGCCTACAACGAAGAGCACGGCATCACGCCCGAAAGCGTGCGCCGCGAGATCGGCGACATCCTGAACTCGGTCTACGAGCGCGACCGCGTCACCGTGGACAAGGGTTCTCCGAGGACACGCCGGGCGCCGGCCACAACATGAAGGCGACGCTGGCCGACCTCGAGACCCGCATGCGCAAGGCCGCGGCCGACCTCGAATTCGAGACCGCCGCGCGGCTGCGCGACGAGATCAAGCGCCTGCAGCAGACCGAACTCGCGCTCGCCGACGACCCGATGGCGCGGCAATACGCGGTGGAGGACCGCGCCGGCTCTTATGGCGGGGACCGCAAATACGGGCGCTCGGCCAACACGCCGCCCAAGTCTTCGACAAGCCAGTCCAGGGTGGCCAAGCCGAGCCTCGACGACATGGGCCCCGGCACCGACCGCGTGACCCCGCTCCACGACGACGACGCCCCGCGGCGCGAGAAGCCCGACATGATGACGAAGAACTTTCGGCCGGGCGGAAGGCGACAGGGGCCGAAGCGGCGGTGACGGCGCAGGCCCGGCTTCGCACGCTGACGCGCGACGGCGTCTCTCTCGCCTTCGCCGAGACGCCGGGCGACGGACCGCCGGTCCTGCTCGTCCACGGCTGGTGCTGCGACCAGTCCTATCTCGCGCCGCAGGCCGACCATTTCGCGGCGCTCGGCCGGCGCGTGGTCGCGGTCGACCTGCGCGGCCACGGGGCGAGCGACAAGCCCGTCCAGCCCTATCCGATGGAGGCGTTCTCAGACGACCTCGCCTGGCTGTGCGGAGAATTGGGGCTGGAGCGATCCCTCGTCGTCGGCCACAGCATGGGCGGCATCGTGGGCTTCGACCTTTCGGCGCGCCGGCCGGACCTCGTCGAGGCGCTCGTCATGATCGACGCCGCAGTGGCACTGCCGGCCGCGGCCCGCGTCGCGATCCCGGCCTTTCTGGAAAAACTGCGCGGCCCGGACGGCGCCGCGGCGCTGCGCGCTTATGTGGGCGCGGCGCTCTTCATCCCGACCGACGACCCGGACCGGCGCGACCGCATTCTCGACGCCATGGCGGCCGCGCCCCGGCATGTGATGGTCGCGGCCTTCGAGGGCCTGCGCGACTACGACCCCGCCACCGCCACGGCGCGCCTGCGCACGCCCGCGCTCTACGTCGCGGCCGACGAGCCGACCCCGCGGACCGATCTTGCGCGGCTGCGCGAACTCGCGCCCGACATGCTCTACGGCCAGACCGTCGGTTCGGGCCATTTCTGCCAGCTCGAGGTCCCCGATCAGGTCGACGCCATGATCGAGCGTTTTCTTCGCGTCGCCGTTCCGCGCTAGGACGTCCGCCGAAACCGACGCATGGGGCGACAGATGACGAGCACGACGTTCCGACCGCGAGGCCTCGCTTTCGCGGTGGTCGCGCTGCTGCTCGCGCCTTTCGCCGCGCTCGCCGACGACGCCGCGGTCAAGGCCGCGTGCGACAAGGCCGCAAAAGCTCGGGCTGCCGAAGCCGGCTCCGCCGGACCGTCGCCGAAGGGATGCGACGCGCTCGACCTCTATGACGGCGTCGGCGCGGCCCCCGCCTACGGTCCGGCCGCGCCTGCGCGCTGAACGCGACCGGCGAGCCCGACATCGCCTTCCCGCCGGCCGCGATCCTCTCGATGATCTACGCCAACGGCGACGGCGCGCCCCGCAACGACGACCTCGCGATCGCCTACGCCTGCGCGGCCGGCGGCGCGCCGGCCGAGATCTCCGGCCGCGTCGAGCATCTTCTGGAGCGCAAACGCCAGGGCGCCGCGGTCCCCGACCGGTTCGACTTCTGCGACGACATCACCTCGGGGATGATGATGGGCTTCTGCTCCTCGCGCGCCGCGAAGAAGGACGCGGTCGGCCGAGACGCGGAGCTGACGCGCCTCGCCGCCCGGCTGACGCCGCCGGCGAGCGCCGCCTACGCCAGACTGCGCAAGGCCTTCACGGCCTATCGCGACGCCGTCGGGGAGAACGAGGTGGACCTCTCGGGCACCGCCCGCGGCGCCATGGTGACGGGCGCGAAGGAGGACGAGGACGAGGCGTTTCTCGCGACGCTCCGCGCCGCGCTCGGGACCGGCCCGCTCGACGTCAAGACCGCGCTGTCGACCGCCGACGGCGCGCTCAACGCCGCCTACAGGACGGCGCAGGCCGAGCCGGACGAAAGCCGCTGGGGCACGGTGACCAAGGCCGGCATCAAGACCACGCAGCGCGCCTGGCTCGCCTATCGCGACGCCTTCACGGCGTTTGCGGCCGCCGCCGGCTCCAAGACGTCCTCGGACCGGCTTGCGGCCGCGCTCACGACCCGGCGCACCGAGAACCTCCGCTCGTTCGCGGAGAACTGACGCCCTCGCCGCAGCGTTGAGCGGCGATTGAAATCCATATATCCGATCGACTGACTTCTCTTTGATCGGAGCCGCTGATGTCCGCCGAACCCGTGCGCCGCAAGGTCACGCTCAACGCGCTGCGCCGGAAGAAGGCCGCGGGCGAGCGCATCACCTCGATCGGGTCTACGACGCCGATGGCCGCGATCGCCGACCGCGTCGGCTTCGACCTGCTGGTGGTCGGCAACGCCGGGCCGATGTCGCTGCTCGCCCATCCCGATCCCACGACGGTGACGTTCGAGGAGCAGCTCTTCCTCACCCGGGCGGTGAGAGCCGCGTGGCGCGCTTCGGTCTCGTGGTCGGGCACCTGCCGTTCGGCAGCTACCACGCTTCGCCGGCTCAAGCTGTCGAAAGCGCCGTGCGCTTCGTGCGCGAGGGCGGGGCCAACGTGGTGAAATGCGAGGGCGACCGGCGCATCGCTCCGCATGTGGCCGCGATCGTGGCGGCGGGCGTGCCGGTCATGGGCCATGTCGGCATGCAGGCCTCGCGCCGAGTCGAGCAGAGCGGCTTCGGGATCAAGGGCCGCTCGGCCGAGGAGGCGGCCGCGATCCTCGACGGCGCCCGCGCCTTCGAGGAGGCCGGCTGCTTCGCCTTCATCGCCGAGCAGATTCCGACCGAGCTCGCGGCGCGCCTGACCGCCGAACTCTCCGCCCCCGTGGTCACGCTCGGCGGCGGCCGGGTCAATGACGGCGTCTATCACATCAGCGGCGACCTCGTGGGTTACTCCGCCTTCCCGATCCCGAAACCGCGGCGCCTACGCCAATGTCGGCGCGATCATCGAGGACGCGCTGACGCCTATCGCGACGACTGCGTGGCCGGCGCCTATCCGGCGGCCGAGAGCGACGTCCATATGCCGCCCGAGGAGCTGGCGCGGTTCGAGCGTCTCGCGGGCGAGAAGAAGAGCCGGGAACGAGCCGAGCGACCCTGCAACCTGATCGCGCCCACGCCCGCGCAGAACACGTATTGATTGTTATTTTAACATACCTCTATCTTCGGTTGCAGAAGGTTGGGGGATCGGCATGACCGGCAGGAGTCTCGCGTTCATCTGCATTCTCGCGCTCGGCGTCGCGCCGGCCGTGGTCATCGCCTCCCAATTCGCAGAAGTGCCCGGCGGGCATGCGCTCGGCCTTGGCGGCGCGGCCGCCAAGGCGATCTCCGCCGCCGCTCCCGCCATCGTCTCGGACGCCGCATTGGCCGGCGTATCGACCCCGGTCGCGCTTGCGGCGGCGCTCGCCTTTCTCGCGCCCTCCAAGGACAAGAAGACGCTGTTCAACGCCTCGATCGCGATCTGCCTCGTGGGATGGGCGTCCTATCTCTGGATGGACGCGGTGCTCTCGCAGGACGTCGCGCGCGACGCGCTGATCGCCGTGCTCGACCAGGGGGAAGCGGCCAAGACTCAGACCGCGGTCGCCCATGTCGCGAATTTCGCGGTCGCGGGCCGCATCGCCTATCTGGCGCTCGCCGCGGGCCCTGCTCGGGATCAAGCTGCGGGACGGCGTCGCCGCGACCGCCGTCGCCGCCGCCCTTCTGCTCGGCGCGTCCGGCGGGGCGCAGGCGGGAACGCTGAAGATTTCCGGGGACTCATCGGCGTTCGAGTGGTCGGCACGCGCGAAGACCCTTTCGCCGATCCGGTGTGGCTCGCGGCGTCCGACGGCGTCTACGCCTTCGCCTACGACCGGTCCCTGTTCACGTCGGGCGCCTATGTCGAGCGGATCGTGGTGATAGGCTGGAGGCCGAAGGCGATCGACGTCCCGGCCTCGAACGTCGACGCCTTCAGCGTCGAGGTTCCGCTGGTGCTGCGCAAATGGCGCGCCGACGAGACCCGCAGCGTCGAGGCCAACCCCTTCACCGGCGTCGGCGAGGCGCGTTGCGCGCCTATGAGCGGATGCGCGAGCCGATGCGGCGCTGGACGCGGTTCCTCGCCTCGCTTCAGCAAGCGGCGCACTACGCCACTCTGGTCTCGCCCGAAGCGCCGATGACGCGGCGCGCGCTGAACACGGCCGTCTCGGCGCTCACCGATCTCTCGAAATCCGGCTGGGTGCTGCCGCCGGAGGATCTGCGCGCGCGTCTCGCCGAGTCCTTCACGTTCAGCGACCCGAAGAAATACGCCGAGCTTTCGACCGCGCTCGACCATGTTGAGAGCGTGTTGTGGACGGACCTCAACTCGATCGAGACGTCTCTGACCGGCGAGAGCTGCCACGATGTCGAGAAGACGTTCGACTATCTCAACCTGAGAAGGAAGAGCAACGAACGCGCCTATGCGATCCAGGTCGGGGCCGCGAAAGACCTGATCGACATCAAGCGCGCGGCGGCGCTGAAGGCTTGCGCCGCCGCGGGCGGACCGCCCGTCTCAGCCGACGGCCAGTGACGCGCGGTCCGGTCTCCCATGAGCGCCGAACACTTCATCGCCCGCTGGTCCGGCCGCGAGGGCGGGGCGGAGCGGGCCAACTACCAGATGTTCCTGGCCGAGCTCTGCGACGTGCTGGGGTCGCGCGGCCGGACGTGGCCGGGGCCTCGGCCGCGCGCAACGACTACGCGTTTCGAGCGCGCCGTCCGCCCGCGCGAGACCGACGCGGGCGGGCCCAAGCGCATCGATCTCTACAAGCGCGGCTGCTTCATCCTCGAGGCCAAGCAGTCGCGGCTCAAGGGCGCGGGCAAGGCCCCCCGCCGGGCGGCGGGGCCGCCGGCGCGGGACGGATGGCCGCCGCGGCCGAGCACTACGTGTTCCTGCTCGACGCCGACCACCCGGCCCCGCCCTTCCTGATCCTGTGCGACGTCGGCCACTGCCTCGAGCTCTACGCCGACTTCACCGGCACGGGCCGCGCCTACCGCCATTTTCCGGACCGCCGCGGCTTTCGGGTCTATCTCGACGAGCTCGGCGACGCGCCGACCGTGAAAACCTCGCGAGGATCTGGAACGACCCGCACTCGCTCGATCCGGCGCGCGAGGCCGCCAAGGTCACGCGCGCGATCGCGGCGCGGCTCGCGGAGGTCTCCAAGGCGCTCGAGGCCGACCACGGCCGAAGAGGTGGCGCATTTCCTCATGCGCTGCATCTTCACGATGTTCGCCGACGACGTCGGGCTGCTGCCGAAGGACAGCTTCAAGACGCTGCTGGAGGATTGCCTCGCGTCGCCGAAGAGCTTCGCGCCGCTCGTCGAGGAGCTCTGGCGCAAGATGGACGAGCCGGACGCGTCGAAGCGCTTCTCGACGTCGCTTCGCGCCCACGTCCCCTACTTCAACGGCAACTTCTTCCATGAGGCGCGGGTGTTCGCTCTCGGGGCGGCCGAGATCGCCGAGCTGATCGCCGCCGCCAGGGCCGACTGGCGCGAGGTCGATCCGGCGATCTTCGGGACGCTGCTCGAGCAGGCGCTCGACAAGGCCGAACGCCGCCGGCTTGGGGCGCATTACACGCCGCGCGCCTATGTGCAGCGCCTCGTCGAGGCGACCGTGATGGAGCCGCTGCGCGCCGACTGGCAGGCCGCGCTCACCCGCGCCGAGGCCGCGACCGAGGCCAGAAATCCCAAGCGCGCGGTGGCGGCCGTGCGGGCGTTCCACAAGACGCTCTGCGCGACGCGCGTGCTCGACCCGGCCTGCGGCACCGGCAATTTTCTCTACGTGGCGCTCGAACTGATGAAGGCGCTCGAGGGCGAGGTGCTGGAGACGCTTTCTTTCACGGCTCGGCGAGACCGAGACGCTCGGGCTCGAGCGCGAGACCGTCGACCCGCACCAGTTTCTGGGGCTCGAGCTCAATCCGCGCGCCGCCGCCATCGCCGAGCTCGTGGTCTGGATCGGCTATCTGCAGCAGCACTACCGGACCCGCACCGGCCATCCCGGCGAGCCGATCCTGAAGGCCTTCGCCAACGTGAATTTCGGGACCGGGCGCCCTTACGACGCGGTGCTGACCTGGGACGGATTTCCGAACCCGCGCGTGGAGCGGCGGGACGGGAAGAGCGTGGAGACTTTTCCGAACGCCCGGCGGCCGGACTGGCCGGACGCGGAGTTCATCGTGGGGAACCCGCCGTTTATCGGCGGCAAGGATCTGCGGTCCCGCATGCGGCCCGGCTACGCCGAAGCCCTCTGGCGCGCCCATCCCCAGATCAACGAGAGCGCCGACTTCGTGATGTATTGGTGGGATCGGGCCTCTGAGGAATTGGCGACCGAAGACTCGACGCTGCGCCGTGTGGGCTTGGTGACGACGAATTCGATCAGCCAGCTGTTTCAGCGCCGCGTCATGGAACGCTCGCTCGACGCCGTTCTGCAGGTTTCGCTCATCTTCGCCGTACCTGATCACCCATGGACGAAGGCGGCCGACGGTTCGGCGGCCGTGCGGATCGCCATGACCGTCGTCGAGGCTGGATCACGCGCCGGCGTTCTAGCCACTGTCATCGCCGAAACCGGCCTCGACACCGATGAACCCGTCATCGCGTTTGCGATCCGTGAGGGCCGGATAAACTCCGATCTCACGATCGGCGTCGATGTGACGAAGGCCGTCCCGCTGCGCGCCAACGACAGGATTTGTTCGCCGGGCGTGAAACTGCATGGATCAGGGTTCTTGGTGACTCGACAGGACGCGAAGCGCCTCGGCCTCGGCAGGACCGCCGGATTGACTGAGCACATCCGACCATTCCGCAACGGACGTGATCTCGCCCATTCTCCCCGTGACCTCTTCGCGATCGACCTCTTCGGCCTGGAAAGCGAAGACGTAAGACAGCGCTTTCCAGCCGTCTTTCAGCACCTTGTCGAAACCGTAAAGCCCGAGCGAGACGTCAATCGCCGCGATGTTTATCGCTTGAGATGGTGGCTGTTCGGAGAGCCGCGACGGGAGCTTCGCCCAGCGCTGGCCACGCTCAATCGGTACATCGTCACGATCGAGACGTCGAAACACCGAAGCTTCCAGTTTCTCCCCGAGGACGTGCTGGCGGACAACATGCTTGTGGTGATCGCCTCCGCCGACGCCTTCCACCTCGCCGTCCTTTCGTCGCGCCCGCATCTCGTCTGGGCGCTGGCGGCGGGCGGGTGGCTCGGGGTCGGCAACGATCCGCGCTACTCCAAATCCCGCTGCTTCGATCCGTTCCCCTTCCCCGAACCCTCGCCTGCCCTGCGCGCGAAGATCGCCTCGCTCGGCGAGGAGCTCGACGCGCTGCGCAAGGCGGTGATGGAGGAGCATCCGGACCTCACCGTCACCGGCCTCTACAACGTCCTCGAAAAGCTGCGCGCCGGCGCCGAGCTTTCGGATAAGGACGAAGACGCCAAGCGCCGCGGGCTCGTGCTCGTCATCAAGGAGCTGCATGAGGAGATCGACCGGACGACGCTCGACGCCTATGGCTGGCCGAGAAGCCTCGGCGACGAGGCGATCCTCGAGCGGCTGGTCGCGCTCAACGCCGAGCGGGCGCGCGAGGAGCAGTCGGGCGAGGTGCGCTGGCTGCGGCCGGAGTTCCAGGCGCCGCGCTTCGGCGGGGAGGCTGCGAGGCGCGCGCCCCGCGGACGCCGGCGCAGGCGCCGGCCGCGGAGGTTCCGGCCGCGGCGCGCCCCGTCTTCCCGCGCGACCCTTACGAGCATCCGCTCGCGGTGGAAGCCGCGCTGGCTGCGGCGGGACGGCCGCTCGCGCCCGACGACCTCGCGCGCGCCTTCGAAGGCCGGGCGAAGGGCCGGCGCGACAGCGTCGGGCAGGCGCTCTCGACGCTTGCGCTTTACGGCCGGGTCGCGGCGCTCGCCGACGGCCGCTTCGCGGCGCTGAGGGTCCAATGACGCCGCGCGCGCCGAACGTCTTCCTGAACCGCCCTTCCCCGCCCCTCGCGCCCGGATCGAAACCATGACGCGCCGCCCGATCGCCGCATGTCTCGCCGCCGCCTCTGCGCTCTGCGCCGCGACTGCGCTCGCCAGAGCCGAACCGCTGACGCCGCTGAACGAGCGGCCTCAGGCGCTCGAAGGCTCGTTCTTCTCCGGCGACAAGCAGAAGAAGCTGCGCCGTTCGGCGAGCGGGATCGCCTGCGCGGACGCACGAAGTTGCGTCGTCGTCTTCGACGAGGGGATCGAGGCGCGGCGGGCGGAGCTTTCGCCGAAAACATATGCGGCCGGCGCTCCGGTCGCGCTTGTTCCGGACGGCGAGGAGGCGGACGCGGAGGGCGCGGCCTTCGCCGACCGCCGCTTCTACGTGACCGGCTCGCACGCCGTGAAGCGCGATCCGATCCACAAATGCGCCGGGAACCCGACCGCCCGCTTCGTGGCGCGGATCGAGCCGGACGGGCGGGCGACGCCGGGCGTCATTCAGCCGGCGATCGACGCTGCGCCGGAGCTCAGGGCGGCCGACAGGCAGTGCCTGACCGACGGCATGGGGCTCGACATCGAGGGGCTGGCGGCCTCGGGCGGCCATTTGTGGTTCGGCTTCCGCGGGCCGAAGGCGCCGGACGGGGCCTATGTGCTGCGGGTCGACGCCGACGCCGTCTTTTCTCAGGGCGACCAGAAGCCCGCGCTGCTCACCGCCCATGTCGGCGCCGGCCGCACGATCCGGGACATGCAGGCCGTCGGCGATCGGCTGCTGCTGCTCGCCGGCCCTCCCCGGGGCGTCGACGATCCCGTCGGCTACGCGCTCGTGCTGTTCGATCCGGCGACGCCGGGCGAGACGGGATCGCGCACGCTCGGGACGCTCGACTTCTCAGGCGTGAAGCGCCGCAAGCTCGAGGGCTGCAACGACGAGAAGAGCCTCGCCGACGTGAAGCCCGAAGGCCTCATGGTCGAGGACGTCGACGCCAATCCCTGGAGGGTCGCGATCCTGTCCGACGGCCTGTGCGACGGCGGCCCGCTCTGGTTCGAGGTCGCGCGCTGAGCAGGCTCCGCGCGCCTATTTCGAGCAGGCGCCGTTCACCGGCGGCTTGCCGTCGTCGCAGCGGCCGATCATGCCCGTGCCTTCGGGCGAGGTTCCTTCGAGCCGCTGCTCCTTGGTGACGTCGGGCGGCGTCGTGGCGGGCTTGTCGCCCGGGCCCTTGGACGTTCCCATCTCGGTGTTGTCCTGCCCCATGCCGCTGCCGTCGCCGCGGCCCGGGGCTCCGGTTCCGCGGTCGCCTTCGGCGGCGGCCGCAAGGCCGAGCGTCGCGGCGAGCGCAAGCGCTCCAAGCGTCGGAGCGGCGATCCTTCTGGCGATGGTCATCGGGCGCCTCCCAGCGTCGTGTCTGTGAGATCCGAACACGCGCGGCCCGCGCATCGTTCCCCGCGCGACCGCGACGCGGCCTCTGCTATAAGGGCGGCGGGAGCCCCGACGGCGGGCTCGCGGGGGCCCGAAACACCATGATCCGCAGCCTTTTCGCGGCCGTCGCCGCGACGGCGATCTTCGCTTCGTCGGCGTCGGCCGAGACCGACGCCATTTCCTGCGCCGGGCCCGTGAAGGCCTACAGCACGCCGGCCTCGCTCATGAAGGAGCTCGGCAAGGGCGTCGCCGCGACCGCGCAGGTCGACGGCTCCGAGGGCGAGACGATGGAGGCCGTGGTCATCCGCGCGAGCGACCCTGCGCGCCGGATCGAGGTGGTATGGAGCGCCGACGACCAAAAGTCCGGCGCGCAGGCGATCGTGCGCGGCGACAGCCGCGTCTCGGTCGCGGGGCTCTCGCTCGGACAGGACCTCGCCGCGGCTGAGGCGGCGAACGGCAAGGCGTTTTCGCTGTCGGGCTTCGGCTGGGACATGGGCGGCAACGTCACCGACTGGAAGGGCGGACGGCTCGCCAAGCTTGCGGGCGGATGCTTCCTCTCGGTCCAGTTCGGCTACGCCGAGGACGCGCCCGAAAAGGCGATCGACAGAGTGAGCGGCGACAGGACGTTCTCCTCCGCCGACACGGCGATGCGGGCGGTGCGGCCTGTCATCCAGTCGCTCACCCTCGGCTGGCCGGCCAAGGAGTGAGGTCGATCGCATGATCCGCGTCACCGACACGCTCTCGATCGACGAGGAGGAGCTGGAATTCACCTTCGTGCGCGCCTCCGGCCCGGGCGGGCAGAACGTCAACAAGGTGTCGACCGCGCGCAGCTGCGCTTCGACGCGCGTCGTTCGCCCTCGCTGCCCAACGACGTCGCCATCCGCCTGATGCGGCTTGCGGGATCGAAGCTCACCAAGGACGGCGTGATCGTGATCACCGCCCAGTCGCGGCGCACGCAGGGCGACAACCGCGACGAGGCGCTGGAGCGGCTGGTCGAGATGGTCGCGGAAGCCGCCCAGAAGCCGAAGCCTCGGGTGGCGACGCGCGTCTCCAAGGGCCAGAAGGCCAAGCGCGTCGACGCCAAGACCAAGCGCGGGACGATCAAGTCGCTTCGAAAAACGATCGTGCGCGATTGAACCTTCGGCGACCTTGCGGCGTTACTGACACACCAGCCATGCGATCCGGCGAAATCCCGCTGAATCCCGTTGCATTTTCAGGCCGCTGGGACTATCTCACCGATCATCCGAAACAATCAAAGGCCCGCATTCTTCATATGATGAAGGAAGACACCTTCCGTACCCGCCAGGACAACGCCCGCGACGCCAAGCAGAAGCTGCTGGAGCGCTTCCGTACGATCGCCAACGATCCCGGACTGGAGCAGCGTCGCGCCGAGCGCGCCGCGGTGACGGCGGCCCGCGAGGAGCGCGCCGCGGCCAAGGCCGCCGAGCAGCGTCGCATCGCCGAGGCGAAGGCCGCCGAGGAGGCGCGCATCGCCGCCGAGAAGGCCGCGGAGGAGAAGCGCATCGCCGACGAGAAGGCGGCCGAAGAGGCCCGTCTCGAGGCCGAGCGTCTCGCCGCCCGCCCGAAGATCATCGCGGCTTCGAAATACGCCCTCGCGGCGAGCGCCATCGCCGGCATGAACATGCCGCGCGACCGCAACCAGCAGCGCAAAGCCTCCTAAGGCTCTTTCGCTTCTCTCGAGAATTTGAAAAGCCCGTCGGCGGATTTCGCCGGCGGGCTTTTCGTGTTTTCGCTCTGCCGTCATCCCCTGGCTTGTCCGGGGGACCCACGGTTGATCATCGAGCGCCGCTCGGCGGAGCCGTGGACGCCCCGGACAAGCCGGGGCGTCACGAAGCGCCTTGTTAGGCCGCCTTGCGGTTCACGCCGCCTTCGGCGAGGCCGTTGAGCTTGCTGTCAGCGGCCTTCTCCTCCTTCAGCGTCTTCTCCAGCACCGCGGCGCAATCGGCGCGGCCGAGCTGCTTGGCCCATGCGATCAGCGTGCCGTAGCGCGTCATCTCGTAGTGCTCGACGGCCTGCGCCGAGGCGATGAGGGCTGCGTCCAGAACCTGCTTGTCGTCGATGTCGCCCGCGACCTCGTTGGCTTCCTGGATGATGCCGTTGATCGCCGGGCACTTGGCTGACTTCTTCTCCGCGCCGTGCATCTCGAACACCTGCTCGACCCGGCGCACATGCTCCTCGGTCTCCTTGAGGTGATGCTGGAACGCGCTCTTGAGCTCGGGCGCGGTCGCCTTCTCGATCATCTTCGGGAGCGCCGAGAGAATCTGCTGTTCGGCGTAGTAGACGTCCTGCAGCTGATGCACGAAAAGATCGTCGAACGTCTTGATGTCTTTGGTGAAAAGACCCATGGCGTAAAGCCTCCTGATGTGTGGCGAGGCCGTCGTCGATGCGCGGCCCCTTGCTGAATCCAACAGAACCGGCGCCGCTTCGTTCCGCGTCCGCGGGCGATTTTCGGCGTCGCCTGCGCCCCATCGCCGACGCAATGTTCAGGGATCACCGCAGGCGGGCGCGTCGAGCCGCGGGCGCCCCGTCTGGACCCGACGACGCGGCGAGGATCGCGACCCAATGAAGCTCTTCGCCGCCGCCCTTCTCGCCGCCGCCGCGCTCGCCTCTCCGGCTCTCGCCGAGCCGCAGCCCAAGCCCCGGAGCGTCACGGCCACCGGAGAAGGATCGATCTCGGCCGCGCCGGACCTCGCGATCGTCTCGTCGGGCGTCGTGACGTCCGCGCCGGGCGCGGCGGACGCGCTCAAGGCCAACGCCGAGGCGATGACCAAGGTGTTCGCCGCCGCCAAGAAGGCCGGGATCGAGGACCGTGACGTCGCGACCTCCGGACTCTCGGTGCAGCCGCAATACGATTATGGCGACGGCCAGCGGCCGCGCGCGCCCAAGCTCACCGGCTACGAGGCGCGCAACATGGTGACGATCCGCGTGCGCCAGATCGACAAGGCGGGCGGCCTCGTCGACGCGCTGGTGGCCGCGGGTTCGAACCAGATCGAGGGCTTCAGCTTCGAAATCTCGGACCGCGACGAGAAGCTCGACGCCGCGCGCGGCGAGGCGGTCAAGGACGCGCGGCGCAAGGCCGAGCTTTATGCGGCGGCCGCCGGCGCGAAGCTCGGCCAGGCGCTCTCGATCGAGGAGGCCGGCGACGTCGGCGAGCCGGCGCGCCCCTTCGCGATGCGCGCCAAGGCCATGGACGCCGCTCCGACCCCGATCGCCAAGGGCGAGCAGGAGCTGACCGCCCGCGTCACGGTGCGCTGGAAGCTTGAGGACTGAGGCGCGCGAGTTCGGCCGCGCGCAATTTTCCGGTCATTACGCGTTAAGCCTGTGGTGAAATACTCGCGCCCGGAGAAGGAGCACGTCAGGCGGCTCCCGGGAAACGAGCGAGACACCACCCATGACTTTCGGATTCGGGCGCGCAGCGACGTCGGTCGTCAAAGCGGCTGAGGCGGGCCCGGCCGCGGAGGCCGTGGCGCTCGACCAGATGCGTCTCGTCGCGGCGCTCGACGCCATGAAGCGCGGCGCGGAGCCGGCCGAATGGCCGGAGGGCGACGCGGGCGCGGCGCTGAGGGCCTTCGCCGACGCGGTCTCCCGGCGCGGCCGCGACGATCTCGGCGCGCTCGTCTCCTTCGCGCGCGACGCCTCGGCGACCGGGCTCGGCGTCGGCTGGGTGACCCACGACGTGCGCCAGGTCGCCGAAAGCACCTCGACCATCGCCGGCGCGGTGGAGGAGCTCGCGAACTCGATCTCGGAGCTGTTCTCGATGAGCAGCTCCGGCGCGGCCGACGCCACCTCCGCCCGCGAGGAGACGGGCCTCTGCCTTCAGGAAATGGGCGCGGCCTCCTCGTCGATGGACGCGATCCGCGACCGGGTCGGCGCGATCGCGGCGCGCATCGGCGTGCTCGAGGACGCGGTGCGCCAGATCGCCGACATGGCGGGCGCGATCGAGGCGATCTCCAGCCAGACCAATCTTCTGGCGCTCAACGCCACGATCGAGGCCGCGCGCGCCGGCGACGCCGGCCGGGGATTTGCGGTGGTGGCCAACGAGGTGAAGTCGCTGTCGGGCCAGACCGCCAAGGCCACCGAACAGATCCGCGCCCGCATCGCGACGCTGATGGAGGAGACCGACGCCATCAAGCGCGCGACCGGCGAGAGCGCGAGCGCCGTCGCCGACGGCGAGGCGACCATCCGCGCGACCGGCGACAAGGTGGAGGCGGTCGGCCGCCACGTCTCGCTGATCACGTCGAACATGCATGCGCTGTCGGACGTGCTCGGCCAGCAGCGCGCGGCCACCAATGAGATCTCTGAGAATGTCGGGCGCATCGCCTCGACCGCGTCCAAGACCCGCGGCGAGATCGACGCCGTACTCGGCAAGCTCGTGGCCGCGGAAGAGACCGCGATCGCCGGCGTCGACGGCGCCGCCGGCCGCGGCCTTCGGGGCTTCGAATGCCTGCGCTTCGCCGCCGAAGCCGGCCAGCTTCACCGCCGCCTCGGCGCGATCCTCATCGGCGCGGGGTCGGCCGAGCTCGACGCCGGCGTCTTCGGGGCGCGCCTCGACGCGCTGCCGGCGGACGAGCGGCCCGAGGACGCGATCCGCGCCCGCGACGTCGTGCGCCGCGAGGCGGCGGCGATGCTCGCTCATGTGCGCGCGCAGGACTGGAGCGCCGCCTCGGACTGCTTCACCCGCGCCGAGGCCGCGCTCGAGGAGGCCGTGAAGGCGGCCGAGCGCGCCGCCCGCCGCTAGAGGCGCGGCGCGCTCGACGGCGTCACTTCTCGAACGCGCCCACCACCGTGACCGTGACCTCGTCGGAGACGACGGGGACGAAGGCGCTGAGGCCGAACTCGCTGCGCTTCAGCTTGGTGGAGCCCGAGAAGCCGACCGTCTCGGCCTTGCTCATCGGATTGATCCCGGCGCCGTGAAACGCGACCGCGAGCGTGACCGGCCGCGTCACGCCATGGACCGTGAGGTCGCCCGTGACCTTGGCCTTCTGGCCCGAGACCTCGACCGAGGTCGAGCGGAAGGTCGCGGTCGGGAATTTCTGGGCGTCGAGCAGCTCGGCGCTCTTCAGATGCGCGTCGAACTTCTCCGACGTGACCGCCAGGCCGGAGATCGGGAATTCGATCTCGAGCTTGGCGTCTGCCGGGTTCTTCGGATCGAGGCTCAGCTGGCCCTTGGGCTGGCCGAACATGCCGAACAGGGTCGAGAAGCCCATATGGTCCACCGACCAGGCGACCTGGGTGTGGTTCGGATCGACCTTGTAGGTCCCGCCCGAGACGAGCGCGACGTCGGCCTTGCCGGGCATTTCCTGCGCGAGCGCGGGCGCGGCCGAAAGCGCAAGCGATGCGGCCAAGAGTGCGGACGAGAACAGCTTCATGTGGGGGCTTCCTTCTGGAGATCGCCGCCCTTCTGATCGATCGGCCCGGCAAGATGAAGGCGCAGGATTTCACGCCTTCGTTTGCGCCGGCGCCGCGAAACGACGTCAGCGCGCCTCGCGGCTGTGGCGGACGCGCAGGATCACGACGGTCTCGCGCTCGCGATCGACGCGATAGGCGCCGCGGCCGAAGGGAACGGTAAGGCGGCGGGAGGCGCGCCCGTGAATCGTCGGAGCGAGCGCGGGGAACGCCAGCAGATCGTTCGCGGCGGCCCGGATCCGGCGCAGGGCCTCGACGGACGCGCGTGGATCCTCCTGCGCCAGAAACACCTCGAGCCGGTCCAGATCCAGCTCCGCGACCTTGAGCATTCGCAGCTTCAACCGCGCGACGCCCCCGACGTCTGGCGGAGACGAGCCTCTGCTCGATCGATCAGGCGGTCAAAGACCTCCTCCGCCGAAACGTCGTCTCGGTCGCGCTCCCAGTCGGCGACGCGCTCGTCGAGTTCGGCCAGTTCTTCCCGCGACAGCGCGACGGTTCCGGCGTCAACCGCAGAAACGTCCGACAGGAACTCAGCGAGCGTGACCCCGCGCTCGGCCGCGCGCTGCTCCAGCGCGACGGCCACGTCTTCGTCCACTTCGATGGAGCGTCGGCGGCCTTCCATCGGGTCAGCCTAGCCGAGCTTCAGTTGTCGAGGAAGCTCCTGAGCTTCCGCGAGCGGCTCGGGTGCTTGAGCTTGCGCAGCGCCTTCGCCTCGATCTGGCGGATGCGCTCGCGGGTCACCGAGAACTGCTGGCCGACCTCTTCGAGCGTGTGGTCGGTGTTCATGCCGATGCCGAAGCGCATGCGCAGCACGCGCTCCTCGCGCGGGGTGAGCGAGGCAAGCACCCGCGTCGTGGTCTCGCGCAGGTTCGACTGGATCGCGGCGTCGATCGGCAGGATCGCGTTCTTGTCCTCGATGAAGTCGCCGAGGTGAGAATCCTCCTCGTCGCCGATCGGGGTCTCAAGCGAGATCGGCTCCTTGGCGATCTTGAGGACCTTGCGGACCTTCTCGAGCGGCATCGCGAGCTTTTCGGCGAGCTCTTCGGGCGTCGGCTCGCGGCCGATCTCGTGCAGCATCTGCCGGCTGGTGCGGACGATCTTGTTGATCGTCTCGATCATGTGCACCGGGATGCGGATCGTACGCGCCTGGTCGGCGATCGAGCGGGTGATCGCCTGCCGGATCCACCAGGTGGCGTAGGTCGAGAACTTGTAGCCGCGGCGGTACTCGAACTTGTCGACCGCCTTCATCAGGCCGATGTTGCCCTCCTGGATCAGGTCCAGGAACTGCAGGCCGCGGTTGGTGTACTTCTTGGCGATCGAGATCACGAGGCGAAGGTTGGCCTCGACCATCTCCTTCTTGGCTTGCCGGGCTTCGCGCTCGCCCTTCTGCACCATCTGGACGATGCGGCGGAACTCCTGGATCTCCAGGCCCGTCTCGGTCGCGAGATTGTGGATGTCGCCGCGGATGTCCTTGATCAGGTCCTTCTCGGAGCCGACGAAACCCTTCCAGCCCTTGGTGCCGAGGCCCGCCACGCGGCGGATCCAGTTCGGATCGAGCTCGTAGCCCTGGTACTGCTTCAGGAAGTCGACGCGATCGACGCCGTAAGAGTCGGCGAGCCGCAGCAGCCGGCCCTCGAGCGCGACGAGCCGCTTGTTGATGTCGTAGAGCTGCTCCACCAGCGCGTCGATGCGGTTCTGGTTGAGCGACAGCGACTTCACGTTGACGACGATGTCGTCCTTGAGCTTCTTGTACTTGCGGTCCTGGGCCGGCGAGAGCGTCTTGTTCTGGAGACGGTTCTCGACGTTCTGGTCCTGCAGGCGGCGAAGCTTCTTGTAGTCGTCGGCGATGGCGTCGAAGGTCTCGAGCACCTTCGGCTTCAGCTCGGTCTCCATGGCGGAGAGCGAGACGTTGTTCTCCATGTCGTCGTCGTCGAGATCGCCCTCGGGCGCGTTCTCGCTCTCCGACTCGCCCTCCTCGCCGCCTTCGGACTCCTCGCCCTCGGCGGCGGGCTGGCCGGCGTTGTTCTTCGCGTCAGGGCCGGCGTAGGTCGCCTCGAGGTCGATGATCTCGCGCAGCAGGATCTTGGCGTCGTTCAGTTCGTCGCGCCAGATGATGATGGCCTGGAAGGTCAGCGGGCTTTCGCAGAGGCCCGCGATCATCGCCTCGCGGCCGGCCTCGATGCGCTTGGCGATCGCAATCTCGCCCTCGCGCGAGAGCAGCTCGACCGAGCCCATCTCGCGCAGATACATGCGCACCGGATCGTCGGTGCGGTCGGTCGGCTCGGACTTCTGCGTGACCGTGACGGCCTGCTGGCGCGGAGCCTCGACGATTTCGCCGCCGCTCTCCTCGGCGTCGTCGTCGCCCTCCTCGCGCTCCTTGTCCTCGGCGTCCTCGGACTCGATCACGTTGATGCCCATCTCGTTGAGCATCGACATGATGTCTTCGATCTGGTCCGCCGTGTTCTGGTCGGAGGGAAGAACCTCGTTCAGCTCGTCGTTGGTGACATAGCCGCGCTTCTTCGCGGCCTTGATCATCCGGCGGACGGCCTGGTCGTTCATGTCGAGCAGAGGACCGGCCTCGGTCTCCGGGGCTCCGGTCTCGGCCTCGTCCTTCGCTTGCAGCTTCGTCGCCATTCGTTATCGTCTCCGGGCCGGAGCGCGCGTCCGACCCCCGTGCCTAAATCACACCATGCGGGCGGATCGCCGCTCGTCCGGCGCCGCCCCATCCAATCCAGTCAGCTACCGCGGATTCGCGTTACGCCCGCGTTAACCATGCGGCCGATTTGCGGCGGCCAGCCCAAACACCGTGCTTACGGCCGACCGTTTTGGTTCGACGGTCCCGCTCGACAACCCTCACATCGGCCGGACGGCTCGGCCCGAAGCGCCGCCGAACCCTTCGATCGAAGCCTCGGCCCCCTCGGCCGTCGCCAACTGGCGCTGGATTTCGACGATTCGGAGAAAGTTTCCGTCCGTGAAATCCCGACCAAAATCAAGCTCGGCCTCGCGGAGCTCCGTATTTAGCGCCCGCACCTTGATGTGCAAGGCGGAAGCGTGCCTCCAAGCCACGGAGACGTCGGCCGGATCGGCCTCCTCGCCCACCCACCAGTCGCGCGCCAGATTGAAGCGCGGCCTCGGCGCGCTCCAGCGCGCCGCGTTCGCCGCCGTCGAAGATCGCGGCGCGCACCGCGTCGCGGTCGGACGCGCCGCTGACATAGGCCTCGAGCGCGGCCCGGCGCAGGCGGTCGAGCTCGCGCGCGCCGAACTCCAGCTCGGCGAAGGCCTCGGCGAGTTCGTCGAGCAGAACCGGGTGGTTGACGATGGCGACGACGAGCGCGACTTCGCGGCGGAGCAGCTTGCCGGCGCCGGACGACACCATCGGGCTCTGAAGCAGCGTCGCGGTGGGGGCGAGCGGCGGAGCCTCGGAGCCGCCGCGCCAATCGCCGCGACGGCCGCCGCCGTTTCGCGGCGCAGGCCGCCCCGCCCCGCGCCGCGCCTGCGGGCGGTCGGGCCGGCCGAAGCGGGAGAGCCGCCCGTCGATCGCGATCTGGTAGTGGCGCTTCACGGTCTCGTCGCGGATCGAGCCGAGCGCGTCGCGCAGGCGCCGTTCGAAGGCCGCGGCTCGCTCGGGCGTGTCGGTCGGGCCGGATTCGAATTCGCGCGACCACAGCATGTCGACGAGCGGGACCGCGGCCGCGAACGCCGCCTCGACCGCGCCGCGGCCCTCTTTCCGCACGAGGTCGTCCGGATCCTGCCCCTCGGGCAGGAAGGCGAAGCGCAGCGACCGGCCGGGCTGGAGCAGCGGCAGCGCGGTCTCGATGGCGCGGAAGCCGGCGCGGCGGCCCGCCTTGTCGCCGTCGAAGCAGAGGATCGGCTCCGGGGCCATGCGCCAGAGCAGCTCGAGCTGTTCGGGCGTCAGCGCCGTGCCGTTCTGGGCCACGACGTTGGTTACGCCTGCCGCCGTCAGCGCGATGACGTCGACATAGCCCTCGACAGCCACCACGGTTCCGGCCGTGTGCGCGGCCGCGCGGGCGCGGTGGTGGTTGTAGAGCGTCGCGCCCTTGTGGAAGAGCGGCGTCTCGGGAGAGTTCAGGTACTTCGCCGGCACGTCGGCCTGCATCGCCCGGCCGCCGAAAGCGATGACGCGGCCGCGCACGTCCTCGATCGGGAACATTACGCGGTCGCGGAACCGGTCGAACGGCTCGCGCACGTCCTCGCCGGAGATCAGCAGCCCGGCCTCCACCATGTCGGCGACCGAGACGCCCTGCCCCGCAAGATGCTTCCTGAGCGCGGTGCGATCGTTCGGCGCGTAGCCCATGCGGAACTGCGCCTGCGTGGCGGGTCCAAGCGCCCTGCCCGCCAGATAGCCGCGCGCCGAGGCGCCGATCCGGTCCTGAAGCTGCGCCTCGAAGAACTTCGCCGCCATCTCCATGACGTCGATCAGTGAGGCGCGCGCCTCGGCGCGGCGCATCTCTTCCGGATTGTCCTTCGGCATCGGCACGCCCGCCATCTCGGCGATGCGCTCGACCGCCTCGGGGAACGTGACCCCTTCGGTCTCCATCAGGAACTTGAACACGTCGCCGTGCTTGCCCGACGAGAAGCAGTGATAAAACCCCTTCTGGTCGTTGACCGTGAAGGACGGCGTCTTCTCCTTGTTGAAGGGCGAGAGGCCGGCATATTCGCGCCCCTGCCGCTTCAGCTTCACGCGCCGGCCCACGACTTCCGAGACGGAAGCCGCTGGCGCAGGTCGTCGAGGAAGGAGGGCGTGAATCGCATGTGCGGGCGCGAAAATCCGGACGGAGAGGCGGTCGATCGGATTTTATATAAGATCGAACGAGCCGGCGGGAGTGGCCGAGACGTCACGTCGAGAGCCGGCCTGGGCCCGGCACCCGCTATTCACAGGCCCTCAGGCGATCGCCGAGAGCCCCGCCCTCAGCACGTGCGGATCGGCGAGCTTCGCCTCGACCGCCTTGTGCGTCCGCTCCCAGATCGGGGTGGCGGCGTCGAGCAGGCTGAGCCCCTCTTGCGTCAGCGACAGGCGCCGGCCTCGGCGGTCTTTCGGATCGACCTCGCTCCTCACCAGCCGGCGCCGCTCAAGCGGCTTCAGGTTCGCGGTGAGCGTCGTGCGGTCCATCGCCAGAACGTTCGCCACCGAGCCGATGGTCGGCGGATGCTCGCGGTTGAGCGAGGTCAGCAGCGAGAACTGCCCGCTGGTGATCCCGACGGGCTTCAGCGCCTCGTCGAACAGGCGCGACAGCGAACGCGCGGCCCGTTGGGACGCGAGACACAGGCAGTTGTCGCGGATGAACAGCGTCGTCTCGTGAGAGGCGGCGAGCTCGGCCATGGGCGCCCCGCCCTGCCGGCCCGCGCCCTCCATCTCCCCGGTCGCTTCTGACGGACGCGTGATCATGAGGATTTCTAGCCCGTTTGACTCCCGCAATATAGGTTGATATCAACATATAAGTCAAGAACACGACGAGGAGGACTGGCCATGCCGCTCGACCCGACGGCCGCCATCGAGATCACCGCGTTCAACTGGGTTCCGGATTTCGCCAAGGGCAACGTGCGCGACCTCCGGGTGCGCTGGGCGCTCGAGGAGGCCGGGCTCGCCTACCGGGCCCGCCTGTTCGACGCCAAGGACGCCCGGCCCGAAGGCTCTGCGAGAGCAGCCCTTCGGACAGGTGCCGGCCTATGAATGCGGCGACGTGCGGATGTTCGAGTCGGTCGCGATCGCGCTCGAGATCGCCGAGGGCTCCGAAGCGCTGATGCCGCGCGACCCCATGGGCCGCCCCGGGCCTCGCGATCAACAGCGTCGAGATCGCGATCAACGCGCTGATCGACGTCGACGTGTTCCACGCCGGCGAGGACTGGGCGAAGGCGCGCCGCCCGCAGGCCGAGCAGGAGGTTCGCCGCCGGCTGACGCTGCTGTCCGGCTGGCTCGGCGACAAGGACCATCTCGAGGACCGTTTCACCGTCGGCGACCTTCTGATGGCCTCGGTGCTTCGCGCGCTCCGTCACACGGACCTCGTAGCCGAGCACGAAAACCTCAAAGCCTATCTCGCGCTGCGAGGCGCGGCCGGCCTTCGCCCGCGCGCTCGCCGACCACATGGCCGCCTTCGAGCGGCCGCGCGAGGCGGCCTGAGCGCCGCCCGCCCCCTATCAGACCCGAACGAAGGAATTTTGAGATGTCCTATGTCGAAGGTTTCGTGCTCGCCGTCCCGACCGCCAAGAAGGACGAATATCTGCGCCACGCGGCCAACGCCGCGCCGCTGTTCAAGGAGTTCGGCGCCCTGCGTCACGTCGAGGCCTGGGGCGACGAGGTGCCGGACGGCGCGGTCACCGACTTCAAGGGTGCGGTGCAGGCCAAGGACGACGAGGTCGTGGTGTTTTCGTGGTTCGAATATCCCGACCGCGCGACCCGCGACTCCGCGAACGAAAAGATCATGTCGGACCCCGCGCATGGACGCGATGGGCCAGGAGATGCCGTTCGACGGCAAGCGCATGATCTACGCCGGCTTCGCGCCGATCCTCGACGCCGGAAAGAAGGGCGCGATGGGCTACATGAACGGCATGGTGGTCCCGGTTCCCTCCTCCAACAAGGAGACCTACAGGGCCTTCGCCGAGACGGCCGCCGAAGTGTTCCTCGAGGCCGGCGCGAGCCGCGTCGTGGACGCCTGGGGCGACGACGTGCCGGCGGGCGAGGTCACCGACTACGCCCGCCGTGAAGGCGCAGGACGACGAGACCGTCGTGTTCTCCTGGGTCGAATGGCCCTCCAAGGCCGAACACGACGCCGGCTGGGCGAAGATCATGGCCGACCCCCGCATGCAGCCGGGCGGCGCGCCCCGGCCGTTCGACGGTCGACGCATGATCTATGGCGGCTTTTCGCCGATCCTCGACGCGTGAGGCTCAAGGCTCCGCTGTCTTGCGATTGACATGCGGCCCCTCTCCTTCTAGAGAACCGCCGACCGCGCGGGGGGTTAACAGCCCCGCGCGGCTCGTTTTACGCACCCGCGATCCGGCGTTCTCGCGACGACCGGATGTCGTCTCCCGACAGGGAGAAGCAGGAGGGCGCGTTCCTCGAAACTCAAAATGGAGGACGCGATGTCGAAGCGACACGCCTCGAAGTACAAAATCGATCGCCGCATGGGCGAGAACATCTGGGGTCGTCCGAAGTCCCCGGTGAACCGCCGCGAATACGGCCCCGGCCAGCACGGCCAGCGCCGCAAGGGCAAGCTCTCCGACTTCGGCGTGCAGCTGCGCGCCAAGCAGAGCTCAAGGGCTACTACGGCTCTATCTCGGAGAAGCAGTTCCGCCGCGTCTACGCCGAGGCGACCCGCATGAAGGGCACACGCGAACCTGATCGGCCTGCTCGAGCGCCGTCTCGACGCCGTCGTCTACCGCGCGAAGTTCGTGCCGACCGTGTTCGCCGCGCGCCAGTTCGTGAACCACGGTCACGTCACGGTGAACGGCCGCCGCGTCAACATCCCGTCCTACCTCGTCAAGGTCGACGACGTGGTCGAGGTGAAGGCCGCGTCGAAGCAGCTCGCCATTGTGATCGAGGCCGCGGCCTCGGGCGAGCGCGACGTGCCGGACTTCCTCGAGGTCGACCACAACAAGATGACCGCCAAGTACGTCCGCGTGCCGGCGCTCACCGAGGTGCCCTACCCGGTGCACATGGAGCCGAACCTCGTGGTCGAGTTCTACTCGCGCTGAGTTCGGACTGATCAGAATTTCGGGAAGGCCGCCTCCGGGCGGCCTTTTTCGTTTATGGTCGCGACCGCGCCGCTCTTCGATCGAGGAGGGAAAACCGCGATGACGCGCCTGATCTACAAGATCGTCGAGCACGACGGCGGATGGGCCTACCGCCTGGGCGAGGTGTTCTCCGAAACCTTCGCGACCCGCGAGGACGCCCACGACGCGGCCGTCCAGGCCGCGCAGGAGCAGCGCCTCAAGGGCGAGGACGAGGACATCGAGTGGGAGGACGCCGCCGGCCAATGGCACGGCGAGCATTCCGACGGCCGCGACCGGCCCGAGACCGGCGTCGAGGACTGAGCCCCTAGAGACCCGTCGGCGCGGACGCGTCCTCCGCCGCGAACGCCAGCGCGCCGCCGACCGCATGGACCCAGCGCGTCGCGGGGCCGCGGTTGTCGAAGAGGGTCCATTCCGGGTCGCCCTCGGCCGTCATGAACGAGACCACGTCGCGCCCGCCCGACAGCGCGAGCCTCACCTCCGGCAGCCGCCCGTAGAGCGCCACGCTCTCGACCCTGCGGCCGACGCAGCCGTAGAGCGCCTCCTCGATCACGGGCGCGTCGCTGAAGCTGCCGCCGAGGATTTTGGTTTCGCCCTCGATCCGCCAGCTCCATTCCAGCATCAGCGTGAAGGCGCCGGTCCGGCGCTCGTCCGAGCGGTCGGCCGAGAGGTTGGGCCCCTCGCCGAATTCGAGGAAAATCGCCGTCCCCGCCCCGCGCCAGACGGAGCTGACGGACAGGCCGTGAAGCGGGGCCGTGAAGCGCTCGAAATCGGTCATCGCCCTGCGCGCGCGCTCACGCCGCGGCGATCGGCCGGCCGAGCCGCACCATCAGGACTTCGGGCGGCACGCCGAAGCGGATCGGCAGCCCCGACATGCCGATGCCGCCCGACACGATGAGATGGCGGCCGTCCTCGACGATGTGGCCGTAGCGGTAGCGGTCGCCGTAGCCTGAAGGGATCCAGGGCGCGGGCAGGCCCGGAATGTAGACCTGGCCGCCATGGGTGTGGCCCGACAGCGTGAGCGACACCCGCGGCGGCATCTCGGCGAAGATGTCGGGCTCGTGCGCGAGCATCAGCACCGGATCGTCGGTGCGGATCTGCGCGAGCGTCCCGGGAAGGTCGTCGCGGCCGTGGAACGAGCCGCGCCCGAGCCGGTAGGCGATCTGGTCGCCGAGCCCTGCGATCCAGAACCGGCGCGCGCCGTGCTCGAGCAGCTCCGCCTCGTTCTCGAGCACGCGGATATGCGCGTCGTCGAGCGCGCGGCGGATCTCGCGCGAATTGTTCCACCAGTCGTGATTGCCGAGCACGGTCCAGAGCCCGAGCGGCGCGGCAAGATCGGCGTAGGCCGCGGCCCACTCGCGCGGGGGCACGCGCCGCTTGACGAAGCGGTGTGTCGCCTCGTGATCGCCGAGATGGACGATCATGTCCGGCTTCAGCCCGTTCGCGATCTCGACGATGCGCTTGACGCGCGACATCGGCGTGTAAGGCTCGTTGACATGGACGTCGGAGATCACCGCGACGTTGAGCAGCAGGTCGTCGGGCCAGCCGGGGGGCGTGAGCTCGTAGGTCGTGACGCCGAGCATCATCGTCGGCTCGACCACGCCCGCATAGGCGCCGCCCGTCGCTGAGGCGACGAAGCCTGCGGCGCCGGCGGCGAGGAACGTGCGGCGAGTGATGATCGTCATGTCGAGGCGGTCGTTCCAGGAAGGCGTGACGGGCCCGAGATGGCCCCGGCGGCCGCCGACGTCGAGCCCCAGGCCTCGAACGTGGTTAGGCCTTTGCTCCCTGCGCCTCGATCGCGTCGAGGTGATGGCGCGCGCTCTTTTCCGAGAAGCAGCAGAACACCACGCGCTTGACCGAGGGCGAGCCATCGAGCCCGTTCAGCGTCGCTTCGATCGCGATCTCGGCCGCGCGGTCCGGCGGAAAGCCGTAGACGCCGGTCGCGATCGAGGAGAAGGCGATGGACGACAGGCCCGCCTCGCCCGCGAGCTTGAGCGAGCTCGCGTAGCAGCCTGCGAGCTCGGCCTCCTCCTTGCCGTGGCCGCCGTGCCAGATCGGCCCCACCGCGTGGATGACGTGCTTGGCCGGCAGCTTGTAGCCGGCCGTCATCTTGGCGCCGCCCGTCTCGCAGCCGCCGAGCGACTCGCATTCGGCGCGCAGCTCCTTGCCGGCCGCGCGGTGGATCGCGCCGTCGACTCCGCCGCCGCCGAGCAACGAGCGGTTGGCCGCGTTGACGATCGCGTCGACCTCGAGCTCGGTGATGTCGGCGATCAGAACCTCGACCGCCCGGCCGCCGAACTCGAACGCGACGCTGGTGTCGCCGCGGGCGGTCACGCGGTCTGCTTCGTCTCGACGCCCGCGCCCTTCAGGTGGGTCTGCAGCTCGCCTGGAACATCTCGCGGACGATGTCGCAGCCGCCGATGAACTCGCCCTTGACGTAGAGCTGCGGGATCGTCGGCCAGTTGGAGAATTCCTTGATCCCCTGGCGCATCTCGTCGGAGGCGAGCACGTTCACGCCCTTATAGGGCACGCCGAGATAATCGAGGATCTGCACGACCTGGCCGGAGAAGCCGCACTGCGGGAACTGCGGCGTGCCCTTCATGAACAGCACGACGTCGTTGGTCTCGATCGTGGAGGCGATGTCGTCCCTGGCGCTCATTTCGTTTTCTCCTCGGAGCCGCTCAACCGGCGTCCGTCTGTGCGACCGGCCCGGCGCTGGTCTGAAGCGCGAGCGCGTGGAGCGCGCCGCCCATCTGACCTTTGAGCGCCTGATAGACGATCTGGTGTTGCTGGACGCGGCTCTTGCCGCGGAAGCTTTCCGACACGACCGTGGCGGCGTAGTGGTCGCCGTCCCCTGCAAGGTCGCGAATGCTCACCTGCGCGTCGGGAAGGGCGGCGCGGATCAGTTCCTCGATCTCGCGGGCGTCCATCGGCATCGCAGATCTCTCCTTGGCCTACTCGGCCGCCGCGGCGTCGACCGCGGCCCGGCCATGAAGCGCGGGAACCATTCCTCGTGGGCCTCGCGCATCTCATCCAACAGGATGGGGGCTTCGTCGCCCGGAATCAATCGGTCGCCGCCGGTCGTGCCGATCCGCGCGGCCGTAATGCCGGAGCCGGCTGCGGCGTCGATCACGGTGGCGGCGTTCGCCTCCGAGACCGTCACGACGTAGCGCGCCTGATCCTCGCCGAACCACCAGCCATGGGCCGGAACGCCCTGCGGCGCGCCGTGGAGCCGCGCGCCGATCTTGCCGGCGAGCGCCATCTCGGCGAGCGCGAGCAGCAGGCCGCCGTCCGAGACGTCGTGCACGCCCGTCGCGACGCCTGCGACGATCATCGAACGCACGAAGTCGCCGTTGCGCTTTTCCGCCGCAAGGTCGACCGGAGGCGGCGCGCCCTCTTCGCGGCCCGCGACCAGCCACAGCCAGCAGGAGCGGCCGAGCCAGCCCTTGGCGTCGCCGATCACGATGATCGCCTCGTTCTCGCGCTTGAACGCGATCGTCGCGCTTTTCGCGACGTCGTCCACGAGGCCGACCGCGCCGATGGTCGGCGTCGGCAGGATCGCGCGCCCCTGCGTCTCGTTGTAAAGCGAGACGTTCCCCGACACGACCGGGAAATCGAGCGCCTTACAGGCCTCGCCGATGCCTCTCACGCAGCCGACGAACTGGCCCATGATCTCGGGCTTCTCGGGATTACCGAAGTTGAGATTGTCCGTCACGGCCAAGGGCTTGGCGCCGACCGCTGTAAGATTGCGCCAGGCTTCGGCGACCGCCTGCTTGCCGCCTTCGAACGGGTCCGCCTCGCAATATCGCGGCGTCACGTCGGCGGTGACCGCAAGACCCTTCGGGCCGCCCTCGACGCGCACAACTGCGGCGTCGCCGCCGGGCTTCTGCACGGTTTCGCCAAGAATGATGTGGTCGTACTGCTCCCAGACCCAGCGGCGCGAGGAGAGTTCAGGCGAGCCCATCAGCGTGAGCAAAGCGGCGCGGGTGTCCTCCGGCGTCTCGACGCTCGCGGCCGAAATCTGCTGCTGCTTCGCGCTTTCGACCCAGGGACGCTCATATTCGGGCGCCTGGTCGCCGAGCTCCTTGATCGGCAGGTCGGCCTTGAGCTCGCCGTTCAGGTAGACCTTGAAGCGCAGATCATCCGTCGTGTGACCGACGACCGCGAAGTCGAGTCCCCACTTGGTGAAAATCGCCCGGGCCACATCCTCCTTCGCGGGATCCAGCACCATGAGCATGCGCTCCTGGCTTTCCGAGAGCATCATCTCGTAGGCCGTCATACCGGTCTCACGCACCGGCACGTTCTCGAGATCGAGCCGGATGCCGAGGTCGCCCTTGGCGCCCATCTCGACCGCCGAGCAGGTCAGCCCCGCCGCGCCCATGTCCTGAATGGCGACGACCGAGCCCGACGCCATCAGCTCGAGGCAGGCCTCAAGCAGCAGCTTTTCGGCGAAGGGGTCGCCGACCTGCACGGTCGGACGCTTCTCTTCCGACGCGTCGTCGAATTCGGCCGAGGCCATGGTCGCGCCGTGGATGCCGTCGCGGCCGGTCTTCGATCCGAGATAGACGACCGGCAGCCCCACGCCCGTGGCCTTGGCGTAGAAGATCGCGTCCGCCTTCGCGAGACCGACCGCCATGGCGTTGACCAGGATGTTGCCGTCGTAGCGGGAGTGGAAACCTACGAGCCCACCGACCGTCGGCACGCCGAAGGAATTGCCGTAGCCGCCGACGCCCGCGACGACGCCCGACACCAGATGCCGGGTGCGCGGATGGTCGGGCGATCCGAAGCGCAGGGCGTTGAGCGCCGCCACCGGACGCGCGCCCATGGTGAAGACGTCGCGCAGGATGCCGCCGACGCCGGTCGCCGCGCCCTGATAGGGCTCGATGAAGCTCGGGTGGTTGTGGCTCTCCATCTTGAAGACCACGGCGTCGCCGTCGCCGATGTCCACCACGCCCGCGTTCTCGCCGGGTCCCTGGATCACAAGCGGGCCCGTGGTCGGCAGCGTCTTCAGCCAGACCTTCGAGGATTTGTAGGAGCAGTGCTCGTTCCACATCGCCGAGAAGATCCCGAGCTCGGTGAAGCTCGGCTCGCGACCGATAAGAGCGAGGATCCGCTCGTATTCGTCGGGCTTGAGGCCATGGCTCGCGACGAGTTCGGGCGTGATTGCGGGTTCGGCTGAGGACATCGGACTCGTGCGTTTCGGCGGCGCCGGGCTTTGCTACGCCATAGGCGCGCGCGATGCTAGGGCGCAGGACGCCGCGAGCGGCGCCGAGATCCCCCTCCCGCGGCAAAACCGAAAACAGGACGGCGTTCGACGCCTGAAGCCGCGGTTTCCGGCCGAGCGCCTTAACCGCGCGTTCAATTCCCAGCGGGTAGCCTCGTCCGCAGGTCACTGCTGACGAAGTCATGACGTCCCTGGTCTCCATCGCCCTCAACTTCGGCCTCGCGGTCGTCGCGTTGTCGGCCGCCGCGCTTGCGCCGAAGCAAGGCGCGCTTGTCGCGATCGTGGTTCCGCCCTTCGCGGAAGCCGGCGCGGCGGCGCGCGTCGCGACGCTGGCGGGAGGCGAATTGATGGCACCGGGGCGCGCGGACTGGATCGTGGTGGCGCGGTCGGACGACCCGAATTTCATCTGGAAGGCCTATGGCGCAGGCGCCCTCGCGGTCGTCGACGCCGCAGGCGCGGCCCGCTGCGGGTCCTGACGACGCCCGAGAAGGGACTGCATGAGCGACCTGAACCACATGCGGCTGCTGTTCGGGAGGGCCTTCATGGCCTTCCTGTGGCTCAACGTCGCCCTCGTGTCGGCAACCGCCTATGCGGCGTCGAACGGCGTCCTCGTGCCGGTCGCCGCGGTCGCGATGACGGCGAGCGCCACGCTCGCCTGGCGCACGAACCCGACCGGGGTCGAGACCCGCGTGATCACCGGCGTCGCGGCCGCCGGGCTCGTCGCGCTGCTGATCTTCGTTCGCCGGGCATCCGCTCCAGAGCGACATGCACATGTACTTCTTCGCGATGCTCGCGGCGACCGCATGTTGGTGCGACTGGCGCCCGCTCGTCGCCTTCGCGGCGGTGACGGTGTTCCACCACCTCATCCTGAACTATATGAACGTCGCGGCCGTGTTCCCGTCCGACCAGCCGGACATCTGGCGCGTCGCGCTGCATTCGGCGATCGTCTTCGTCCAGACCGCGATCCTTGCGGTGGTCTGCATCCAGGCCGAACGGCTGTTCGCGCGTAACGCCGAGGCGCTTGAGAGCGCGCAGTCCGCCGAAGCCCGCGCCGAAGCGCTACTCGGCGAGCGGACGATATCGGCGAAATCCGACGAGAAGCGCCGCAAGTCGCTTGAAGGCCTGCTCGACATGTTCGGCGCGGAGGTGTCGCAGCTGCTGTCGGCGCTTCGCAGCCGCTCGACCGACCTCGACAGCCGTTCGACCGACCTCGCCCGGCTGACCTCCGACGCCTCGACGAGCGCCGCCGAGGCGGCCCGCCGGGCGGAGAACGCCTCCTTCGACGTCGAGGCGGTGGCGGGCGCGACGAGCGAGATCGCGACCTCGACCGACGAGATGAGCCGGCAGATCGCCGCGACCTCGCAGCTGATCGGCTCGGCTCGGAGCTCCGCGCTCAAGACCTCGCAGGCGATCGAGATGCTGGCCGGCGAGGCCCGCAGCATCGCGGAGGTCGTGGACATCATCCGCGGCATCGCCGACCAGACCAACCTGCTCGCGCTCAACGCCACCATCGAGGCGGCGCGGGCGGGCGAGGCCGGGCGCGGCTTCTCGGTGGTGGCGACCGAGGTCAAGAGCCTTGCCGACCAGTCGAGCCGCGCGACCGAGGACGTCACCCGCCGCATCGACGCGGTTTCGCGCGAGATCTGCGCGGCGGTGGACGCCATCGACAGTTTCTCCTCGCGTTTCAACGAGATGAGCACGCTCGGCGAGGCGGTCGCGGCGGCGGCCGAACAGCAACAGGCCGCCACGCGGGAGATCTCGCGCAGCGCCTCGAGCGTGGCGACCGGCACCCGCGCGGTGTCCGAGATCTCGCGCGGCTCCGAAGGCGTCGCGCAGCAGACCAGCGTCGCGGCGGATCGCATCAGGACCGACGCCGCCGACGTGCTGCGCGCGACGACCGAGCTCGAGCAGCGCATCCGCGGCTTCATCCGCGACGTCGCGGCCTAACTGGCGGCCCGACGTCAGGGCCTGAGACGAAACACCGTGCCGGAGCCGGTGGCGTTCCCGCCGTCGCGGGTCGAGCCGTAGAAGTCGCCGGTCGCGCCGTCGAGGATCAGGCCGTCGAAGGGCACGCCACCTTCGCCGCCGGAGCCGGTGAAGGCGCGCACGATCTTCTCGCTCCACGCCCCGTCAGGCTTCCTGGGCGGGGTCAGATTGAAGATCACGCCGACCGACGGGTTCGGCCCGCCGCCGGGCGTCGCGCCCCAGAGCGCGCCTGCGCCGTCGGCCACAAGGCCGGCGCGCGGAGAGGCGCCGTCGCTCTGGCCGCCCGTGAAGCTGTGGATCGTCTCCTTCCTCCAGCCCTTCGCGGCGCGCAGGGCGAGGCGGAACACCGTCCCGCATCCGCCGAAGCAGGTTCCGCCGCCGCCAGCGACGTCGCGCCGTAAAGCGCGCCGTCCCGGTCGAAGGCGAGCGGACCGGTCGGCTGCTCGCCGTCGGGGCCGCCCGTGAAGCGGTGGAGAAGCTTGGCCTTCCACAGGCCGGAGGCCGACGAGCGCGCCAACCGATAGACCGTCCCCCTGTCGCCCGAGACGGCGCCGCCGACGCGCGTCGTTCCGTAGAGCATGCCGTCCGGGCCGAACACGACGCCGGCGTCCGGGAACCGGCCGTCGTCCTTTCCGCCCGCGAAGCTGTGAAGGATCTTCTTCTTCCAGCCGCTCTTGGCCTTTCTCAGCGAGAACGCCGTGCCCCTGTCATAGGCGCCGCCGGCCGCGGTCGTCCCGTAGAGCGCGCCGTCATCGTCCATCACGAGCCGCGACGAGCTTCGCACCCCGTCGGCCACTCGCTTGAACCGGTAGATGACGTCATAGGCGAAGCTTCCGTCGCCCTTGGGCGCGAGCTCGTAGACCACGCCGCAGCCGCCCGAGCACTCGCCGCCGCCGCCCGCCGAGGTCACGCCGTAGAGCGCGCCGGAGGGGCCCATCGCCAGCCCCGCGATCGGATCCGCGCCGTCGCGGCCGCCCCGGAACTCATGCAGAGCCTTGTATTTCCATGGCTTGCCCGCCTCTTGCGGCGTCAGCCGGTAGACCACGCCGTCATCGCTCGCCCCGCCGTCGATGGTCACGCCGTAGAGCGCGCCGTCCGGCCCGAGGATCGGCGCCGCCCAGGGATGCTCGCCGGTGACGCCGTCCGTGAAGGCGAAGAGGGTGGTGAGTTCGGGCGCGGCCGAAGCGGCGCCCGCGAAACCCAAAATGGCCGTTGTCAACGCCGCCGCGAGCGCCCCCGAGAGCGCCGAGAGCCGGCCGACGCGACGCCTGATCGCCGCCATGCCGAAAATCCTCCGCGTGATCGTCGCGCTTCGGCGACGCCGGCGGCCGCGGCTGTCGAATCGAGGACGCGGCCGGATGCGATGCGGACGCAACCGTCCCGACGCGAAGCATCGGGACGCCCGGAAGGGTAGCGCCGGGCCGGCCGGCGCGGCCATCCGTAAAGTCACCTATGAGGGTAGCGGGCGGGCGTTCGGGCGGACAAAAATTTCAGCGGCCCGCGCGCTCGATCAGCGCCATGGCGCCGGCGGGATTGCGGACCTTCGCGCCCGAGATCAGGAAGCAGTAGACGTCGCGCGGCTTCGCTACAGGCGTGTCGCCCTTCAGCGTCGGCAGGTCGCCCGGAACGCCGCCCGCCGCATAGGTTTTTAGCCGCGACGCCCAGGCGTCGAGCTCATCCTCGGGATAGCCGGTCTCGACGTCGTCGCGGCTGCGCTCGAGACGCAGATAGACGAAGTCGGCCGTGACGTCGGCGATGGTCGGATGGTCCGGATCGTCGAGGGTGACCGGCGCGACCTGCGCCTCGGCCTCGCGCAGCAACTCGACGAAGGCGGGGTCGGCGAAGCTCTCGTGGCCGGCCTCGATGACGTGGCGCAGTTTTACGCCGTCATGGCTCGCCGGCAGCAGCTTGAGGAAAGCCGCGATGTCGTCCCTGTCAAAGCGCTTGGTGGCGGGCAGTTGCCACAGGATGGGGCCGAGCTTCTCGCCCATGGCGGTCGGTCCGGTGTCCCAGAATTTCTGAACCGACTCCGCGCCCTCGGCGAGCACGCGGCGGCTGGTGCAGAAGCGCGAGGCCTTGAGCGGAAACTGGAAGCCGTCCGGCGCGGCGTCGGCCCACTTCCGAAACGTCTCGGGTTTCTGGCCGCGATAGAAGGTGCCGTTGACCTCGATCGCGGTCAGGCGCTCGGCCATGTAGGCGAGTTCGTCGTCCTTCTTCAGTTTCGCGGGATAGAACGCCCCGCGCCACGGCTCGAACGTCCAGCCGCCGACCCCGATGCGGATGCGGCCGGGCGCGGCCGACATCACGCCGCCTTCGCGAGCGCCGTGAAGAGCGCCAGACCGTCCACGCCGCCGACCGCCGCGTCCACGAGGTTCTCGGGATGCGGCATCATTCCGAGCACGTTGAGGTTTTCGGAGTAGATCCCCGCGATGTCGTTGATTGAGCCGTTGGCGTTGGCGTTGCCGCCGACGTTTCCGGCCGCGTCGCAGTAGCGGAACGCGACCCGCCCCTCGCCCTCGAGCCGCTCGATGGTCTCGGCGTCGGCGAAGTAGTTGCCCTCGCCATGGGCGCAGCAGACCTCGATGACCTGGCCTTCCGAATACTGGCTCGTGAAGGCGGTGTCGGCGCGCCCGACCTTGAGGTGCTGCGACTTGCAGATGAAGCGCAGGCCCTTGTTGCGGGTGAGGATGCCGGGCAGCAGGCCGCTCTCGACCAGGATCTGAAAGCCGTTGCAGATGCCGAGCACGAGGCCGCCGCGGCCGGCGTGGGCGCGCACCGCGTCCATGGCCGGCGCGCGCGCCGCGATCGCGCCGCAGCGCAGATAGTCGCCATACGAGAAGCCGCCGGGCAGCACCACGAGGTCGGTGCCCTCGGGCAACGCGCTTTCGGCGTGCCCACACCATCGCGGGGGCCTGGCCCGTGGCGCGCTGCAGCGCCTTGGCGACGTCGCGCTCGCGATTGGATCCGGGGAAGACGACGACGGCGGCTTTCATGAACGGCTTTTCCTTACGGCGCGGCTCGAACGTCAGAGCGTCCGCAACGTCGCGATGAGGCTTTCGAACTTAGGCTTGTTTTCGTCCCATTTCGCCGTCGGCGAAACGCAATTGAAGGCGACGAGGTGCTTTTCGGCGTTGGTGAGGAACAGGCCGAAGCGCAGCGAGCCCGGCTCGCCCTCGGCCTTGAGGTCCGCCCAGCGGCCGGGATGGGGCCCGAAGGTCTTCTCGCTGAAGGGTGACGTAGTCGGCCGCCATCTCCTTCGGGGAGTTCCTGATCACGCCCGCGCCGAACTCTTCGGCGGCCGCCTGCGAGACCGGCTGGCCGGCCTTGGCGTCTTGCGCGCCGCGCACCTGGATCAGGCAGAACACGCGCTCGGAGCCGCAGGCCTTGTCGGTGCAGCGCACGCCGATGGCGCGGACTGGAAGCGCTCCCAGGTGGTCCCGTCGGGCTGAAGGCGGAAGGAGCCGTCAGGCCCGATGATCTCGGTGGTCGGTCCGGGCATTTCGGCGGCGGCGGGCTCCGACGGCTGTTGCTGGCCGCCCGGCGCCGACAGGCGCGGACCGCCTTCCGGAGACTGCGCGGCGGCCGGCGCGGCGAGCGCGAGCGCCAGAGCCGCGGCGAGCGAAAGACTGCGGGTCACGGGTTCGATCCTCCCTCGGATCTTGTTCTTTTTCTGGAGAGTCCGCCGCCCCGTTTTCGGGGTCAGCCCGCGATCTCGTAGCGGTAGCTTTCGATCACGGTGTTAGCGAGCAGCTTCTCGCACATCGCCTTGAGGGTCTCTTCGGCCTCGGCCGGATCCGACGTCTTGAGCTCGACGTCGAACAGCTTGCCCTGGCGAACGCTCTCCACGCCCTCGAGGCCGAGCGAGCCGAGCGCGCCTTCGATCGCCTTGCCCTGGGGGTCGAGAACGCCGGTCTTCAGCGTGACGGTGACGCGCGCCTTCATGGGTGTCATGGGCTCCGGTGTCGGGAATTGCGGGCCCTTCGTTTAGGCGCTCGCGCGGCCGAACGCCAGCCGGAAGGGCGGCCCGTCAGCGCGCGGCCGACAGCGCGGCGCCGATCGCCGCGACCGCGCGGGCGCGGACCGCGCCGGCCTTCGGAGCGTCCATCGACGAGGCCACGACGCTGATCGTGCCGGGCTGCCGCTTGTCGAACAGGGTCGCCATCATCAGCACGAGGCCGCTCGGGCATTCGCCGCGCATCTCGAAGCGCGAGGCCTGCTCGCCGTCCCTGGCGGCGGCGAAGTCGGAGAACTCGCAGGCCTTGTTGGCGGGGTTGTTCTTGAAGCCCTTTTCGTAGCCCGCGAGCGTGCCTTCCGGATCGGCGATCACCGCGTCGCGCGCGGAGTCGGGAGCCGGACGGAGCGCGATCGCGATCTCGCCGGAGGGCGGACAGGCGGGCGAGCCGCAGACGTAGCGCACGAGGTCAGGCGCGGCGCTCTTGACCGTCCAGTCGCCGCCGAAGGGATTCGGAAGCTTCGACAGGTCGAGCGCCGCGGCGGGCGCGGAAAACGCGACGGCCGCCCCTAGGGCGGCCGCGAAGACCATTGGGGTCATGGGATGACCATTCGGGTCATGAGATGACCTTACGTGTCATGGGATCCTCCGGCGCATGACGCCGCGGTCCGGAAAGGCCGCGGCGCATGCGTGTTTCGGGTCACTCCTTGGAGGTCACCAGCACCGGCCCGCGCCCGTTCGGAACCTCCGATTCGGGCAGGATGCCGAGCCGGCGCGCGACCTCGGAATAGGCCTCGACCAGCCCGCCCATGTCGCGGCGGAAGCGGTCCTTGTCGAGCTTGTCGTTCGACTTGATGTCCCAGAGGCGGCACGAATCCGGGGAGATCTCGTCGGCGACGACGATGCGGACCGTGTCGTTCTCCCAGAGGCGGCCGGTCTCCATCTTGAAGTCGACGAGACGGATGCCGACGCCCAGGAACAGGCCGGACAGGAAGTCGTTGACGCGGATCGCCAGCGCCATGATGTCGTCGATCTCCTGCGGGCTCGCCCAGCCGAAGGCCGTGACGTGCTCTTCGGAGACCATCGGATCGTTCAGCGCGTCGTTCTTGTAATAGAACTCGATGATCGAGCGCGGCAGCTGGGTGCCTTCCTCGAGCCCGAGCTTGGTCGCGAGCGACCCCGCTGCGACGTTGCGCACCACGACCTCGAGCGGGATGATCTCGACTTCGCGGATCAGCTGCTCGCGCATGTTGAGCCGACGGATGAAGTGCGTCGGCACGCCGATGTCGTTGAGATGCTGGAAGATGTACTCGGAGATGCGGTTGTTCAGCACCCCCTTGCCGTCGATGATCTCGTGCTTCTTGGCGTTGAAGGCGGTCGCGTCGTCCTTGAAGTGCTGAATCAGCGTGCCGGGCTCGGGACCTTCGTAAAGGACCTTCGCCTTGCCTTCGTAGATGCGGCGGCGGCGGTTCATCGGCGTATACCGTGGCTTGAGGAAATCCATGTCACCTGCCGGGTGTGTCGGGCCTGACCGGAGGGTCGTGTCTCATCCGGCGCGCGCGGAAAAGGGTGTGGTCGTCGCGAGAAGCGGCGTCCGCGCGAGCGCGGAACATAGGCGATCGGGCCGCGCCGCACAATGAGCGCGGGCTTGCGCCCTCCCCGGCATAGAGTCGCGCGGCGGGCGGGTCCGCCCGAGACTCTGTCGGCGGGCCGCCGCCGGCGCTAGACTCTTCTTCTGGCCCGCGCCGACGGCGCGCCGCGGCCTGCTTTGCGGAGACCCGTCCATGCCCCGGATTCGCCTCGGACTTCTCGCCGTTTTCTGCTGCGCGAGCCCTGCCCTCGCGACGCCGCCCTGCCCCGGCGTGACGGTCGCGCACGGCGCCGCGACGCCGGCCGAGGCGGCCGCCGTCGGCCGCCAGATCTCGAGCGGGGCGCTGCCGATCGACAGCAAGCTGTCGGTCGGCGCCTGGAGCGTTTTCCACGTCAAACCGAAGAGCGCCGACGCGCTGTGGCTGTTCTTCAAGGGCGATCCGGCGAAAACGCAGCGAATCTACCTCTCGCCCGGCCTTGGACGCCCGGACGAGTATCAGGACATCCGGCAGGAGGTGGAGCAGAACGCGGCCGGCATTCCGCCGGCGCTGTCGTCCTGCTTCGCCCATCTCGTCACCGGCGGCTGACGCGCCGCGAGACGGATTGCCCGGCGAGGACGCACGGCGATAGGGTCCGGCGATGTTCGCCCGCTCGCTCCTCGCCTTATCGCTGACGCTCGCCGTCGCCTCGCCCGCCCCGGCCGAGCCCGAAAAGCCGCCTCTCCCGCAGAACCGCCAGGAGTGGGCGGTCGCGGCCCGACTGACCTTCGCGGGCGCCCGGCCGTTGCCGGACAGCGTCAAGGGCGTCGCGGGCTCGCTGCGGACGGTGGTGCGCATCGAGATCCGGCGCGACGGCTCGATCGCGGACGTCAGGATCGAGAAGTCCTCCGGCTTCGGGCCGGCGGACGAGGCCGCGCTCAAGATGGCGCGCGACGCCGGATCGCTGCCCCCGCTGCCGGCCGACATCCCCGGCGAGACCCATGCGGCGACGCTGCCGTCATCATGACGCTCGCGCCGACCGACGAGGCCGACCGGCGGCTCTACGTCCACACCGATCTCGGCCTCAGGATCGAGACGCCGCCGCCCTTCCTGCTCGACCCGCTTCCCAACAATCCCCGCCTCACGGCGGGCGTCCAGGTGACGGCGGCCGGCGCCCCTCCCCCTTACGCCGCGCCGAACGAGCCGCTCTGCCTCGTCGGATTCAAGAACGCCGACGACCCGTCGCGGACGCAGGAGGGGCTGAACGAGGATGCGAGCGTCGACCGCGCGCTCGCCGTCCAGACCCGCGCCGCGGAGGCCAACAGCCTCGCGGTCGATCGCACGTCCGTCACCGACTATCGGGGCTCGAAGCTGATCGAGCTGTTCCAGACGCCGAGGGCCGGCGCCCCCGGCTGGAGCGACTCGGAGTTCTACGTCGCGATGTTCGAGCGGCCGAGCGGGGCCTACGCCATCACCTGCGTGGCGGCGAAGGGCAGGATGGCCGAGGCCCTCCCGACGTTCCAGACGATCCGCGACGGCGCGGGGATGATCGAGGCGGCGAGCGCGCCTCCGCGATGACGCCCAACCGATTGGAAAGGCGCGGCGGCGGATAAGTCCGCGCCCGCGCCTTACCAATCGGCGCCGCTGCGCTAACTCCACGCGTTCATCGGATTGAACGAGCGGCATCCTCCGCGCTTATCCGTCTCGAAAATGCTCAGCCGCTTGAAACGGATCCTGGTCGTCGAAGACGAACCGCTCATCGCCATGGAGGTCGAGAGCATTCTCGAGGACGGCGGCCACGTGGTGGTGGGGGTCGCGCGCGACGCCGACGCCGCCTTCGCGATGGCGGAGCGCGAAAAGCCGGACGCGGCGACGATGGACATCGATCTCGCCCGGAAGACAAGCGGGCTGGACGCCGCCGAAAGGCTCTACCGGCGGCTCGGCGTGCGCAGCGTCTTCGTCAGCTCGAGGATCGACGCCCGCGTGATCGCGGCGGCCGCAGATTTCGAACCGCTGGGCTTCGTCAGCAAGCCGCCGTGGAAGACCGAACTCCTTGCGGCCTTGCGCAAACTAGAGTGATGGCGCGGGTTCGTCGTCCGGCTTGCCCGCCAGGCTGTAGCGGAAGCCGCCCTCGGCGTAGTCCAGCTTCGCGGACCCGTTGAAATAGGCCGGCACGACGCGCTTCAGGAGGCGCGTGCCGAAGCCCTGCCGAACCGGCTGCGCGGCGGGCGGCCCGCCTTCCTCGGCCCATTCGAAGCGGAAGCCTCCGCCTTCGGAGGCCCATGACAGGCGAACCGAGCCGGCGTCCGTCGACAGCGATCCGTATTTCGCGGCGTTCGTGGCGAGCTCGTGGACCCCGAGGGCGAGCCCGAGCCCCTGCTGAGAGCCCACAAGCTGCTTTTGGCCCGACACGATGATCCGCGAGACGGCTTCCTGGTGAGGCGTGAGCGCCGCGGCGACGACGGCCGAAACCTCGACGTCGTCCGACGACGACTCCATCAGCACGTCCTGCGCTAGCGACAGCGCCTTGATGCGGGCGCCGACGGTCTCCTTGGCCTCCTGCAACGACTCGGCGTGGTTCAGCGTCTGGTTCACGATCGACTGGATCATGGCGTAGGCGTTCTTCAGCCGATGCGAGAGCTCGCGCTGGACCACGATGCGGAGCCGCGCCGCCTCCCGCTGCTGTCCGATCTCCACATTCGCGTCGCCGAGCGCCTCGGTCAGGGCGTCCGTCTCGGCGCGCTGGCGCCGTCCGGCCTCGACCTGCGCGGTGGTGTCGGTGGTGACGTTGAGGACGCCCGCGACCTCGCCGGCGTCGTCGTAGACCGGGCTGTAGAAGAACGTCCAGGTGGTCGGCTGGGACACGCCGAAACGCATCATGTCGAGCGGCATGTCGTTCACGGACGCGCCCCGGCCTGCGAGCGCCTCGCTGATGAGCGGCTCGACGTCCGTCCACACGTCCGCCCAGAGAACCTCGATCGGCGCGCCGATCGCGTCTTTCGCGCGGTCGGCGAGGATCGGCAGGAACGCCTCGTTGTGGAACTGGAGAAGGTCCGGCCCCCACCACACGCACATCGGCTGGCGCGACGAGATCACCGTCCTCAGGATCGTCCGCAAAGCGATCGGCCAGGCCTCGACCGGTCCGAGCGACGTCGCGGACCAATCCTTTGCGAGGATCTCGTCCCAGATCGCGCCCTGTTCGTAGGCATCGCCTACGGAGCTGCGCCACGGTCCCGGAAACTGTGATTTCACCGCCGACCCGTCGCGGACTGGAGCCCATCGTCAGACCGAGATATTTCGGCGTCGAGACCGCTGTCAATCCGGTACCTTATTACGGTCACGGTCCCTACATCAGCAGCAGAAGCGACCGTCCCGCGACGTCGATGGCGTCGCCGCCGCCCGGCTGCGGGCGCGGATCGGCCTCCGGCTGGTCGGTGTCGACCATGACGGTCCAGTCGCCGCCGCCGTCTTTTTCCGGAACGACGAACGGCACCACGCCGTCATGGGCGTTGAAGATCAGGATCGCCTGTTCGTCCGCGGTCTTGAGCCTCAGGCCGATGCAGTCGGCGTTGGAGTCGGCCCAGTGCTCCGGCTTCTGCTCGCCGCCGCCGGGATTGAGCCACGAGATCTCCATGCCGTCGCGGAAGCTCGAGCGGCGCAGGATCGGGTGATCGGCGCGGATCTTGGCGAGCTTCTGGGTGAAGGCCAGCAGCGCCTTGTTGTTGTCGTTGAGATCCCAGTTGACCCAGGAGATCTCGCTGTCCTGGCAGTAGCCGTTGTTGTTGCCGCCCTGCGTGCGGCCGAACTCGTCGCCCGCCAGGATCATGGGCGTGCCGTGGCTGAACAGGAGCGTGGCGAGGAAGTTGCGCTTCTGGCGCTCGCGGGTCGCCACGATCCCCTCGTCGTCGGTCTCGCCCTCGACGCCGTAATTGTACGAGCGGTTGTGCGAGTGGCCGTCCTTGTTGTCCTCGCCGTTCGCCTCGTTGTGCTTGTCGTTGTAGGTGACGGTGTCGTGCAGCGTGAAGCCGTCATGGGCGGTGACGAAGTTGACGCCGGCCCACGGCCGCCGCCCGTTGCGGTCGTAGACGTCGCCCGAACCCGTGATCCGCGCCGCGAAGCCCGAGAGCGTGTCGGAGCTCTTCTTCCAGTAGTCGCGCACGTCGTCTCGGTACTTGTCGTTCCATTCCGCCCAGCCGGGGGGGAAGCCGCCGACCTGGTAGCCGCCGGGCCCGATGTCCCACGGCTCGCCGACGAGCTTCACCTGGCGCAGCGTCGGATCCTGGTTCACGGCGTCGAAGAAGCCGCCGCGCGGATCGAAGCCGTCGGGCTCGCGGCCAAGGATCGTGCCGAGATCGAAGCGGAAGCCGTCGACATGGCATTCCTCGACCCAGTAGCGCAGCGAATCCGTCACCATCTGCAGCACGCGCGGATGGCTGGTGTTCACGGTGTTCCCGGTGCCGGTGTCGTTGATGTAGTAGCGCGGCTCGTTCGGCATCGTTCGGTAGTAGCTGAGGTTGTCGATGCCCTTGAACGAGAGCGTCGGCCCGAGCTCGTTGCCCTCCGCCGTGTGGTTGTAGACCACGTCGAGGATGACCTCGATGCCGGCGTTGTGGAATGAGCGCACCATGTGCTTGAAGCTCGCGATCCGCGCCCTGCCGGACTTGCCGTTGCCGCCGGCGTAGCGCGCCATCGGCGCGAAGAAGCCGATGGTGTTGTAGCCCCAGAAATTCTTGAGGCCCTTGCCCTCAAGATGCTGGTCGTCGAGGAAGGCGTGGATCGGCAGCAGTTCGACCGAAGTGACGCCGAGCGCTTTGATGTGGTCGATGACCGCCTTCTGGCTCAAGCCGTCGAAGGTGCCGCGCACGTCCTCGGGCACGCCGGGATGCAGCATCGTGAAGCCGCGGACATGGGTTTCGTAGAACACGGTCTTGTCCCACGACACGTCGGGCTTGCGGTCGCCCTGCCAGTCGAAGGCGGTGTCGGCGACCTCGCATTTCGGCGTAAACGGCGCCGAATCCCGCTCGTCGAAGCTGAGATCCTTCTCCTTGGCGTCGAGCCGGTAGCCGAAATGGCTGTCGTCCCACGTGATCTCGCCCGCGAGCGATTTGGCGTAAGGGTCGAGCAGCAGCTTGTTGGGATTGAAGCGGTGCCTTCCTCTGGCGCGTAGCGGCCGTGGACGCGGTAGCCGTAGCGCTGGCCGGGGAGGATTCCGGGCAGGTAGCCGTGCCAGATCTCGTCGGAGAATTCGGGGAGCGTGACGCGCTCGACCTCGTTGTCCTTCTCGTCGAAGAGGCAGAGCTCGACGCGCTCCGCATGAGCCGAGAACAGCGCGAAATTGGTGCCTTCGCCGTCGAAGGTCGCGCCGAGCCTGTTCGGCCGCCCGGCCTCCGCCCGGCGGTCGGTCTTGATGTCGCTCATGCGGTCGCTAGCCCTTTCCCCGAGGCGGCAAGCCCCGACTTCGTGTCCCGTCACCGCGATGAGAACGGCGCGCAAGCGCGCGCGTTCCCGGTGATCGTCGGATCACAAAGAAACTAGGACAGGGCCCGCCGACGTCAGCCCTTCGGCTTGGGTTTCGCGGCCTTTCCGGGCTTGTCCGCCTCGGCTTTGTCCTTGACGGGCTTCGCGGCCTTGGCGGCGGCCGGCTTGGCCGGCTCTTTCGCCGCAGCCTTCGGCGCCTCCTCGGTCGCGACCTTCGCCTTTTTCGGCTTGGCGGGCGCAATGTCGACCGCCGCGCCCTTGGTCGGTCGCGGCTTCGGCGCGTCGTTGGCGACGACGGTCTTCGTCACGACGCCGCTCGCGCCGGCGCCCTTGACCACCGGCTTCACGCCCTTCGGCTTCTTCGCCTTCGACGGGACCGGCTCGCCTTCGCTCGCGATGCGCTTTTCGGCCTCGTACCAGTGCTCGTCGCCGCGGCCCTCCGGCCGTCCGGCCTCGTTCCAGATGCGGTACGCCTCGTCCTGAACACGCCTGTCTCGATCGCCCATCGCCCTCTCCTTCACCCGCTTCAGGGGTTGTCGGCTTAAACGGCCGACCGATGTGTGGGTTTCCGCTGCGGCGCGGCGCCCTGACCCGCCGCCTTGCTTGAGTGACGCTCAGACTACTGATTCGTTTCGGAGATTCGAATGTCCTATGCCTCAATCGACGCCGTCGACGCCGCAAAGCGCCCGCGGATCGCGATCGAGGCGGTGAGGCCGAGCGTCGACGGCGGCCGTTTTCCGGTCAAGACGATCGCCGGCCGCCCGATCACGGTCGAGGCCGACATCTTCGCAGACGGCCATGAAGTGCTGCGCGCCGAGATCCTCTGGCGCGGGCCGAACGGCGGCGACTGGAAGCGCGCGGCCATGGCCGAGGTCGTCAACGACCGCTGGACCGGGACCTTCACGCCCGACGAGATCGGTCGTCAGGAATTTCTCGTCGAGGCCTGGTGGGACGACTTCGGCACCTTCCGCCGCGATCTCACGAAAAAGCGCGACGCCGGCTTCGACGTGGCGCTCGAGACCGACGAGGGCATCGAGATGCTCGAGGAGTTTTCGGCGAAGGCCGAGCCCAAGCTAGCCCGGGCGCTTGCGGACGCCGCGCTGAGGACGCGCCCGCTCGACGTCGCCGGGCGCGTCGCCGAGCTGCTGTCGTCCGATGCCGCGCAGGCCGCAAAGGCCGGCGACCCGCGCCACCACGCGGCGCGCACCGAGCCGTTCCCGCTCGAAGTCGAGCGCACCAAGGCCGAGTTCGCGAGCTGGTACGAGCTGTTTCCGCGCTCCGAAAGCGGCGACCCGGCACGCCACGGCACGTTCCGCGACGTGATTAAGCGCCTGCCCATGATCCGCGACATGGGCTTCGACGTCCTCTACTTCCCGCCCATCAGCCCGATCGGGTCGTCGAACCGCAAGGGTCCGAACAACACCCTCACCCCCGGCCCGAACGACCCCGGATCGCCTTACGCGATCGGCTCGGAGGCCGGCGGCCATGACGCGCTCCATCCGGAGCTCGGCTCGCTCGAGGATTTCAAGGCGCTCGTCGACGCTGCGGCCGAACACGGGCTCGAGCTCGCGATCGACTTCGCGATCCAATGCTCGCCCGACCATCCGTGGCTGAAGGAGCATCCGGGCTGGTTCAAGTGGCGCCCTGACGGCTCGATGAAATACGCCGAGAACCCGCCGAAGAAGTACCAGGACATCGTCAATGTCGACTTCTACGGCCCGGACGCGGTTCCGGGCCTTTGGGCGGCGCTGCGCGACGTCGTGCTGTTCTGGGCCGAGCAGGGCGTGAAGATCTACCGGGTCGACAACCCGCACACCAAGCCGTTCCCGTTCTGGGAGTGGATGATCGCCGAGGTGAAGGCCAAGCACCCGGACGCCATGTTCCTGTCGGAGGCCTTCACCCGCCCAAAGGTGATGTATCGGCTCGCAAAGGTCGGTTACGGCCAGTCCTACACCTACTTCACTTGGCGCAACCACAAGAAGGAGCTCGAGGACTACCTGATCGAGCTCACCACCACCGCGCCCAAGGACTTCTTTCGGCCGAACTTCTTCGTCAACACGCCGGACATCAACCCGTTCTTCCTGCAGACCTCGGGCCGGCCGGGCTTCCTGATCCGCGCGGCGCTCGCGACGACGCTCTCGGGTCTCTGGGGCATGTATAACGGCTTCGAGATCTGCGAGAGCGCTCCCCTGCCCGGCAAGGAAGAATATCTCGACAGCGAGAAGTACGAGATCCGCATCCGGAACTGGAACCAACCGGGCAACATCATCCAGGAGATCACGCGGCTCAACCGGATCCGCAAGGAGAACCCGGCGCTGCAGACCCATCTGGGCGTGAAGTTCTACAACTGCTTCGACGACAACATCATCTATTACGGCAAGGCGCGCACCGCCCCCGACGGAACGCCGATCGACATGGTGCTGTGCTTCGTCGCGCTCGATCCCCATTCCGAGCGCACGGCCGGATACGAGGTCCCGCTCTGGGAGTTCGGGCTGCCGGACACCGGGACCGTTGAGGTCGAGGATCTGATGCGCGGCAACAGCTTCACGCTGACCGGCAAGAGCCACTCGATCTACATCAACCCCCACGAGCTGCCGTTCCACGTCTGGCGGCTTAAGCCCGCGGGAGCCGTGGCATGAACGTCCAGCACTCAGCCCAGACCAAGCCGACCGGCACGCTCGTCTCCAAGGACGGCGTCGATCCGCTGTGGTTCAAGGACGCCATCATCTACCAGCTGCACGTGAAGTCCTTCATGGACTCCAACGGCGACGGCATCGGCGACTTTCCGGGCTTGATCTCCAAGCTCGACTACATCGCCGATCTCGGCGTCAACGTGATCTGGCTGCTGCCGTTCTACCCGAGCCCGCGGCTCGACGACGGCTACGACATCAAGGAATACACTGGCGTCTCGCCCGACTACGGCACGCTGCAGGACGTCAAGCGCTTCATCCATGAGGCCCACAAGCGCGGCCTGAAGGTGATCTCCGAGCTCGTCATCAACCACACCTCGGACCAGCATCCGTGGTTCCAGCGCGCGCGGACCGCCAAGCCCCGGCTCGGCGCACCGGAACTTCTACGTCTGGTCCGACAATGACGAGCTCTATTCGGGCACGCGCATCATCTTCCTCGACACCGAGCGCTCGAACTGGACCTGGGATCCGGTGGCCGGCGCTTATTTCTGGCACCGGTTCTACAGCCACCAGCCGGACCTGAACTTCGACAACCCGCAGGTGCTCAAAGCCGTCTTCAAGGTGATGAAGTTCTGGCTGGACCTCGGGATCGACGGGCTTCGGCTCGACGCCGTGCCCTATCTCATCGAGCGCGACGGCACCTCGAACGAGAACCTCCCCGAGACCCACGACATCCTGAAAAAGATCAGGGCCGAGCTCGACGCCACCTATCCGGACAGGTTCCTCATCGCCGAGGCCAACATGTGGCCGGAGGACACCAAGGAATATTTCGGCGACGGCGACGAATGCCACATGGCGTTCCACTTCCCGCTGATGCCGCGCATGTACATGGCGATCGCGCGCGAGGACCGCTTCCCGATCACCGACATCATGCGGCAGACGCCGGCGATCCCGGAAAACTGCCAATGGGCGATCTTCCTTCGGAACCACGACGAGCTGACGCTCGAAATGGTCACGGACAAGGAGCGCGACTATCTCTGGAACACCTATGCGTCCGATCGCCGGGCGCGCATCAATCTCGGCATCCGCCGGCGCCTCGCGCCGCTGATGGAGCGCGACCGGCGCCGCATCGAGCTGATGAACTCGCTGCTGCTCTCGATGCCCGGAACGCCCGTCATCTATTACGGCGACGAGATCGGGATGGGGGATAACATCCATCTCGGCGACCGCGACGGCGTCCGCACGCCGATGCAGTGGTCCATCGACCGAAACGGCGGGTTTTCGCGGGCGGACTTCGCCTCGATCGTGCTGCCGCCGATCATGGACCCGCTCTACGGCTACTTCGCCGTCAACGTCGAGGCGCAGGCGCGCGACCCGCATTCGCTGCTGAACTGGACGCGCCGCATGCTCGCGACGCGCCGCCAGCACATCGCCTTCGGCCGCGGGACGCTGCGCTTCCTCTATCCGTCGAACCGCCGGGTGCTCGCTTATCTGCGAGAGCATGAGGGCGAGACGATCCTCTGCGTCGCCAATATGGGCCGCAGCCCGCAGGCGGTGGAACTCGAGCTTTCCGAGTTCGAGGGCCGCGTGCCGGTCGAGATGACGGCCGGCTCGGTGTTCCCGCCGATCGGCCAGCTGACCTATCTGCTCACCCTGCCGCCTTACGGCTTCTACTGGTTCATCCTCGCCAAGGAAGCCGAGGCGCCGAGCTGGCATACGCCCGCGCCCGAGCCGATGGCCGACTTCGAGACGCTCGTCCTGCGCGCCGGCGTCGACGACGCCATGCAGGTGGAGGCGCGCAAGACGCTCGAGACCGCGGTGCTGCCGAACTACCTGGCGCGCCGCAGGTGGTTCTCCGGGAAACACCAGAAGCAGATCATCCCGCGCATCAAGGGCATGTCGCGCCTGCCCGGCGACGGCGAGCCGATCGGCCTCATCGAGATCGAGGTCACGGGCGGCGCCGAGCCGTCGCGCTGGCTGCTGCCGATCGCGGTCGTGTCCGAGGACGACCCGCTGCCGGCGCTCGCCGGGCGGCTGGCTTTGGCGCGCGTGCGTCGCGGCCGCGAGGTGCAGCTCCTCACCGACGCCTTCGCGCTGCCGGCCTTCGCCCATGCGATGGCGCGCTCGCTGAAGCAGTCCGCGCGGCTGCCGAGCGGCGACGGCGAGATCGTGTTCGAGCAGGCGGAAGGCGCGAACGTGCCGGAGCTTCCGGCCGACGCCGAGATCAACTGGCTCTCGGCCGAGCAGTCGAACTCCTCGCTCATCGCCGGCGACCTGATGATGATCAAGGTTCTGCGCAAGATCGCGCCGGGCGCGCATCCGGAAGCCGAGATGGGCCGCTATCTCACCGAGAACGGGTTCGCGGCTTCCGCGCCCTTCCTCGGCGAGATGGTGCGGGTCGCGACCGACGGCACGCGATCGACGCTCGCGATCGTGCAGGGCTTCGTCCAGAACGAGGGCGACGCCTGGACCTGGACGCTCGACCACCTCACCCGCCAGCTCGACGAATTCGGCTCGACGGGCGGCGGCGAGATGACCGAGGTCGAGCGCTTCAGCGAGTTCACGGACTTCGCCGGCAATCTCGGCACGCGCCTCGCCGAGCTTCATGCGACGCTCGCCAAACCGAGCGCAGACCCGTGGTTCGCGCCGGCGCCGGCCGCGACCGGCGACGTCGAGGGCTGGAAGGCCCGCGCCACCGGGCTGCTCGAAGGCGCGATCAACGCCCTGCGCGCCAAGGCCGACTGGGTCGACCCGGCGCAGGCGACGCGCGCAGGCTCGATCATCGCCCGCCGCGACGCGCTGGAGACCGCGATCGGACAGCTGGCGGAAGCCGGCGGCGGCACGCCGATGACGCGCATCCACGGCGATCTCCATCTCGGCCAGATCCTGGTCGCGAGCGGCGACGTCGTGTTTATCGACTTCGAGGGCGAACCCGCCCGGCCGCTCGAGGAGCGCCGCGGCAAGGCCTCGCCGCTGCGCGACGTCGCGGGCGTGCTGCGCTCCTTCGATTATGCGGCCGCGATGGTCGGCCGGAACGAGCAGGCCTCGGCGCATGTCGCGGGCCCGCGGCGCGACGAGTTCCTGGAGCGCTTCCGCGTCGACGCCGCCCAGGCCTTCCTCGACGCCTACCGGGCGCGCGCGGAAGCCGAGGGGCTTTCGGTGTCGAGCGAACTGCTCGACATGTTCCTGATCGAGAAGGCGGCCTACGAGATCGCCTATGAGGCGGCGAACCGTCCGGCATGGATCGACGTTCCGCTTGGGGGCCTGCACGCCCTTGCGGCCCGACTCGCTCCAGAAGAGGGAGGCCAATCATGACCGCCGCCAGAGCCATGGCCATGCGCCCAGGCCCGGAAGGACATATGAAACTCGACCGCTCCGCCCTCGACGCCCTCGCTCACGGCGCCCACGCCGACCCGTTCGGCGCGCTTGGCCGCCGGGACGACGGCGACGGCCCCTATATCCGCGCGCTTCTGCCCGGCGCGCTTTCGGTCGAGGCGATCGACGCCAAGACCGGGGCGTCGATCGGCAAGCTCAAGCAGATCGAGGACACCGGCGTGTTCGAAGGCGCGGTGCGGGGCGTGGACCCCTATCGCCTGAAGATCGACTGGCCGGGCCAGCAACAGGAAACCGAGGACCCCTACTCCTTCGGCCTGCTGCTCGGCGACATGGACCTGCATCTCCTCGGCGAGAGCCGCCATTTCGAGCTCGCCTTCGCGCTCGGCGCCAACGCGATGGAGATCGAAGGCGTCAAGGGCGTGCGCTTCGCCGTCTGGGCCCCGAACGCCAAGCGCGTCGCGGTGGTCGGCGACTTCAACGCCTGGGACAAGCGCCGCAACCCGATGCGGCTGCGCCACCCCTCGGGCGTCTGGGAGCTCTTCATCCCGCGCATCGGCCCGGGCGAGCGCTACAAGTTCGCGCTGCGCGGGCCCGACGGCGGCGAGCTTCCCGACAAGGCCGATCCGGTGGCGAAGTCGGCCGAGCCTGCGCCCGGCACGGCCTCGATCGTGGCCGATCCGAAGGCTTACGAATGGACCGACGGCGACTGGATGGCCTCGCGCGAGCGACGGCAGGAGCCCGACAAGCCGCTGTCCTTCTATGAGGTCCATCTCGGCTCGTGGATGAAGGACGGCCGCGCGGTCGACTGGAACTTCGCGATCGAGAAGCTGATCCCCTACGTGTCCCAGCTCGGCTTCACGCATGTCGAGCTGCTGCCCGTGGCCGAGCACCCGTTCGGCGGCTCGTGGGGCTACCAGCCGCTCGGCCTGTTCGCGCCGACCGGCCGCTACGGCGCGCCGGAGGACTTCGCGAAGTTCGTGGACGCCGCGCACGCCGCCGGGATCGGCGTGGTGGTGGACTGGGTGCCGGCGCATTTCCCGACCGACGCCCACGGCCTCTACCGCTTCGACGGCACGCCGCTCTACGAGCACGCCGACCCGCGCGAAGGGTTCCACATCGACTGGAACACCGCGATCTACAATTTCGGGCGCCGCGAGGTGCAGAACTTCCTGATCGCGAGCGGCCTGCACTGGCTCGAGCAGTTCCATGTCGACGGCCTGCGCGTCGACGCCGTGGCCTCGATGCTCTACCGCGACTACTCCCGCAAGGAGGGCGAGTGGGTGCCGAACCATCTCGGCGGCCGCGAGAACCTCGAGGCGATCGGCTTCCTGCAGCACTTCAACGCCGTGATGCGCGAGCGCGTGCCGGGCGCCATCACCATCGCGGAGGAATCGACCGCCTGGCCCGGCGTCACCCGCACCACCACCGAGGGCGGCCTCGGCTTCCACTACAAGTGGAACATGGGCTGGATGCACGACACGCTGAACTACATGGAGCAGAACCCGATCTACCGCTCCTACAACCATGACGGCATCACGTTCGGGCTGGTCTACGCCTTCTCCGAAAAGTTCGTGCTGCCGCTGAGCCACGACGAGGTGGTGCACGGCAAGGGCTCGCTGATCGGCAAGATGCCGGGCGACGCCTGGCAGAAATTCGCCAATCTGCGCTCGCTTTACGGGCTGATGTGGACCCACCCCGGCAAGAAGCTCCTGTTCATGGGCGGCGAGATCGCCCAATGGAGCGAGTGGAACCACGACGCGCAGGTCGACTGGCCGGCGCTCGACGACCCGCACCACGCCGGCGTCCAGCGCCTGATCCGCGACCTCAACGCGATCTACGCCAAGGAGCCGGCGCTCCATGCGCGCGACCACCTCGACTCAGGCTTCCGCTGGGTGATCGGCGACGACCGGACGAACTCCGTCTTCGCCTTCCGCCGCGAGGGGGAGGACGGCGCTCCGCCGGTTCTCGTGGTCGCCAACATGACGCCCGTGCCGCGGCACGGATATCGCATCGGCGTGCCGAAGGCGGGCTGTGGAGCGAGATCATCAACACGGACGCAGGCCTCTATGGCGGCTCGAACGTCGGCAATGGCGGCGGGCTCGAGGCGCAAGCCGTCGAGAGCCACGGCGAGGCGCAATCGCTCGACCTCTCGCTGCCGCCGCTGTCGGTGATCGCGCTGCGCGCGGGGTAGGCTCGGGAACTGGGGGAATGAACACGGTGCGGGGTCAAATGCGCTCGGGGGAGCACGCCGGACTGAGTGATGAAGCCTTGAGCACGGCGCGACGCCTCCGCCCCCCTCTCCCGTGCGGGAGAGGATAAGGGTGAGGGGAAGTCGGCGCGCCCGTTCTTTTTGACTTTCCCTCATTCGACCTCGGCTTCGCCTCGGCCACCTTCTCCCGCAAGCAGGAGAAGGGAAGAGCCATGAGCATCCTCGAAGAGGGCCTGCCCTACCCGCTCGGCGCGACCTGGGACGGGCTCGGCGTGAACTTCGCCGTCTTCTCCGCGCACGCCGAGCAGATCGACCTCTGCCTGTTCGATCCTTCGGGCCGGCGCGAGATCGCGCGGATGGCGCTGCCCGAGCAGACCGACGAGGTGTTTCACGGCTATCTGCCGAACGCCCGCGCGGGGCTGCTCTACGGCTTCCGGGCTCACGGCCCCTACAACCCGCAGCACGGCCACCGCTTCAATCCGAACAAGCTGCTGCTCGACCCCTACGCCAAGCAGCTCGCGGGCGAAGTGCGCTGGTCCGACGCGCTCTACGGCTACCGCCTGCACTCCCCGCGCGCCGACCTCTCGTTCGACCGGCGCGACTCCGCGCCCGGCATGCCGAAGGCGGTGGTGATCGACGGCAGCTTCAACTGGGGCGACGACCGGCCGCCGAACGTGCCCTGGGGCGAGACCGTCATCTACGAGGCGCATCTGCGCGGCCTCACCATGCTGCGGCCCGACGTGCTGCACCACGAGCGCGGCACGTTCGCGGCGCTCGCCAGCCCCCCGATGATCGAGCACTACAAGCGGCTCGGGATCACCGCGGTCGAGCTTCTGCCGATCCACGCCTTCGTGCAGGACCGGCGGCTGGTCGAGATGGGGCTGAAGAACTTCTGGGGCTACAACAGCCTGGCGTTCTTCGCGCCCGAACCGCGCTACCTCTCCGACGGCTCTCTGAACGAGATGAAGGTCGCGATCCGCCGGCTCCATGCGGCCGGGATCGAGGTCGTTCTCGACGTCGTCTACAACCACACGGCCGAGGGCTCGGAGGAAGGCGCGACGCTGTCGTTCCGCGGCCTCGACAACCTGTCCTACTACCGACAGGAGACCCATGACTGGCGCCGCTGCGTCAACGACACCGGCTGCGGCAACACCGTCAATCTCTCTCATCCGCGCGTGCTGCAGCTCGTGATGGATTCACTTCGCTACTGGGTCGAGCACTATCACGTCGACGGCTTCCGCTTCGATCTCGGCACGGTGCTCGGCCGCGAGACCCACGGGTTCGACCCCGGCTCCGGCTTCTTCGACGCCGTGCGCCAGGACCCGGCGCTCTCGCGCGTCAAACTGATCTCGGAGCCGTGGGACATCGGGCCGGGCGGCTACCAGCTCGGCAATCATCCGCCAGGCTTCGCCGAGTGGAACGACAAGTTCCGGGACTCGACCCGCCGGTTCTGGCGCGGCGACGGCGGGCAGCGGCCGGAGTTCGCGGCGCGGATCGCGGGCTCGTCGGACCTCTTCGACAAGCGCTCGCGAAAGCCCTGGGCCTCGGTCAACTTCGTGTCCAGCCACGACGGCTACACGCTGGCCGACACGACGTCCTACGAGCGTCGCCACAACGAGGCGAACGGCGAGGACAACCGCGACGGCCACGGCGAGAACTACTCGTCCAACTGGGGCGTCGAGGGACCGTCGAGCGATCCGGAGATCCGCGCGACCCGCGCCCGCGTCGCCCGCGCGATGCTCGCCACGGTGCTGTTCGCGCAAGGCACGCCGATGCTGCTCGCCGGCGACGAGTTCGGCCGCACCCAGAACGGCAACAACAACGCCTATGCGCAGGACAACGAGACCTCCTGGGTCGACTGGCGCAAGGCGGCGACGCCCGAGGGCGAGGCGCTCGTCGACTTCATCGGCCGGCTGATCGAGCTCAGGCGCGCCCACAAGGTCCTGCACTGCAATCGCTTCCTGCACGGGCTCGACCAGCCCGCGCCCGGCGTGCTCGACATCGCCTGGTTCGACGAGAACGGCGCGCCGGTTTCTCCCGACGCCTGGAACGACCATCGCGAACGCACGTTGACGCTGCGGCGCGCAAAACCCCGAGCCGACGGCGCCGTTCCCCTCGTGACGCTGATGATGAACCCGACGCCGGAAGACCGCGCCTTCGCCCTGCCGCCCCCGAAGCTGCCGACCACGATCCTGTGCGACACGGCGGCGCCCGAGGCGCCGGAGCGCTTGGCCGAGGGAGACCGCGTCACGGTCGCGGGTCGCAGCGCCGTGCTGCTGATGTCGCTCCATCCGCCCGTGCGCCGCGGGCGTCCGCCGAAGCTCGAAGCCATATCCGGAGACGACCAAGCTTGAGCGACGCCTTCGTCCGCCCCCTGCCCCTCGGCGCGACCTACAAGGCGGGCGGCACGACGTTTCGCTTGTGGGCGCCGGCCCTCGACGACGTCGAGCTCGAGATCCGGGACGACGACCCGCGCAAGATGGAGCGCGACGAGGAAGGCTGGTTCGCGCTCACCGTGGACGTCCCCGCCGGCGCGCGGTACCGCTACCGCCTGCCCGACGGGCTCGCCGTCCCGGACCCGGCGTCGCGCTTCCAGGACGGCGACGTCCATGGCTGGAGCGTGCTGGTCGATCCGCTCGGCTATCGCTGGCTCGCGGGCGACTGGGCCGGACGGCCATGGCGCGAGGCGGTGCTCTACGAGCTCCATGTCGGCTGCTTCGGCGGCTTCCGCGGCGTCGCCGCCGCTCTGCCGCGGTTGAAGGACATCGGATCACGGCGATCCAGCTGATGCCGATCTGGGATTTTCCGGGCGCGCGCAACTGGGGCTACGACGGCGTGCTGCCTTACGCGCCGGACGCCGCCTACGGGACGCCGGAGGAGCTCAAGGGCCTCATCGACCGCGCCCACGAGCTCGGCCTGATGATGTTCCTCGACGTCGTCTACAACCACTTCGGGCCGGACGGGAACTACATTGGGGCCTATGCCCCGCCAGCCTTCCGCGAAGATCTTCACACCCCCTGGGGCGGCGCGATCGACTTCCGCCTCCCGGAGGTCCGCTCCTTCTTCACCGAGAACGTCCTCTACTGGCTGATCGAGTACCGCTTCGACGGCCTGCGCTTCGACGCGGTGCACGCGATCTGCGAGCAGGACTGGATCGACGAGATGGCGGCCGCCGTCCGCTCCAGCCACGAGCTGCGCGACCGCCGCATCCATCTCGTTCTGGAGAACGAGAACAATCAGCAGAGCCATCTCGCCGGCGACGTCGACGCCCAGTGGAACGACGACTTCCACCACGTCTTCCACGTGCTGCTGACGGGCGAGCGCGAGGGCTATTATGACGATTTCGCAACGGATACGGCCGGAAAGCTGGCGCGCTGCCTGAAGGACGGCTTCGTCTATCAGGGCGAGCTGATGGCCCATATCGGCCATCCGCGCGGCACCCCGTCCGGACATCTGCCGCCCAAGGCCTTCGTGTCGTTCCTGCAGAACCACGACCAGGTCGGCAACCGCGCTTTCGGCGACCGCCTGACGACGCTCGCGCCCCCGGGCGGCGTCGAGGCCGCGACCGCCGCCTTCCTGCTCTGCCCGCAGATCCCGATGATTTTCATGGGCGAGGAGGTCGCGAGCGAGACCCCGTTCCTGTTCTTCACCGACTTCCAGGACGAGCTCGCCGACGCCGTGCGCGAGGGACGGCGCAAGGAGTTCTCCAAGTTCGCGGCCTTTGCGGGCGAGGAGATCCCCGACCCCAACGCCAAGTCGACCTTCGAGGCCTCGATCCCACAGCCCCATCCGACGCTCGCGGGCGAGCGCGCCGCTCTGTTCAAGCGTCTTCTCGCGATCCGCGCCGCCGAGATTTCGTCGCGCGAGGCGACCGCCGACGCCGAGGCGGAAGCGATCGGCCCCAAGGCGGTGCGCGCGACATGGCGCTTCGAGGACGGGGCGCGGCTGACGCTCGCGGTCAATCTCGCCGACAGCCCGCTGGACGTCGCCCCGATCGAGGGCCCCCTGCTCTACGAGAGCGCGCCCGGCGTCGCCGACGCCGCCCGGGCGGGACGGCTCGAGGGCTTTGCGGTCGTCGCGTTGATGGAGAAGGCATGACCACGGACGATCTCGTCCGCCGCCTCGCGACCCGCGCAGGTTTCGCCGTTCACTGGACCGATCAGGCCGGCAAGGCGCAGGAGGTCTCGCCCGAAACGCTGAAGCGTCTGCTCGCCGCGCTCGGCGTCTCCTGCGAGACCGAGGCGCAGGCCCGGGACGCGCTCGCGTCGCTCGACGCCGCCGACCGCGCCCGCCCGCCCCTCGTCACCGCGCGCGTCGGGGAGCCGTTCGACATTCCTGAAGCGACGGCCGTGCAGGCGCGGCTGACGCGCGAAGACGGCGAGATCTTCGAGTTCATGCTGCAGGACGCCGGCGACGACCGCGCCCGCGCGCGCCCGATCCTCGAGCCCGGCTACCACCAGCTGGAGTTCGGCGACGAAGCGATCGTCGTCGCGGTCTCGCCCGGCCGCGGACGTTCGATCGTTGACGCCGGCCAGGGCCGGCGCATGTGGGGGCTCGCCTCGCAGGTCTACGGCCTCACCCGCAAGGGCGACGGCGGGATCGGCGATCTCGGCGGGGTCGCGGCGCTCGCAGAAGCCGCCGCCGCGGCCGGCGCCGACGCGCTCGCGCTGTCGCCGCTCCACGCGGGCTTCTCGGCCGACCCGCACCACTTCGGCCCCTATTCCCCGTCGAGCCGGCTGTTCCTCAATCCGCTGCACGCCGATCCCGACTTCCTGTTCGGCGAGGAGCGCGTGCGCGAGGCCGCCAAGGCCGCGGGCGTGGCGGCCGGCCGGGCCAAGCTCGAAAAGGCGGCGCTCGTCGACTGGCCGGGCTCGGCGGCCGTGAAGCTCGCGACGCTCCGGACGCTCCATGACAGCTTCCGCGCCGTCGAGCTCGGCGCGGACACCACGAGCCATCTCGCGCTCGACTATGCGGCTTACCTTCGCGAGGGCGGCGCTCTGCTGATCGAGCACGCCCGCTTCGAGGCGCTGCACGCGGCGCGCTTCGGCGCGGATCCTGGCCAGTGGGACTGGCGGCGATGGCCCGAAGGCCTCAAGGATCCGAACGGCCCCGAGGTCGAGGCCTTCGCGCGCGAGCATGCCGGCGAGGTCGATTTCCACCTCTTCCTGCAATGGATCTCGGACCGCTCTTTCGCCGCGGCCCAAAGCGTGGCGCACAAGGCCGGCATGGCGATCGGCCTCGTCTCGGACCTCGCGGTCGGCATGGACGCAGGCGGCAGCCACGCCTGGAGCCGGCAGCAGGACGTGCTGGTCGGCCTCTCGGTCGGCTCGCCGCCCGACCTGTTCAACCCGAACGGCCAAGCCTGGGGCCTCGCCACCTTCTCGCCGATCGCGCTGAAGGCCCAAGGCTTCGCGCCCTTCCTCGCGACGCTGCGCGCCTGCATGAAGAACGCCGGCGGCGTCCGCATCGACCACGCCATGGGGTTCGCCCGTCTCTGGATGGTCCCGGAGGGCGAGAGCTCGAAGCACGGGGCGTATCTCTCGTTCCCCGTCGACGACATGCTGCGGCTCACCGCGCTCGAGTCGCTGCGCAACGACTGCGTGGTCGTGGGCGAGGACCTCGGCACCGTGCCGGAGGGGTTCCGCGACAAGCTGGCCGCGGCCGGCGTCGCCGGCATGAAGGTGCTGCAGTTCGAGCGCGACGACGCGCACGGCTTCTTTCCGCCGGACTATTACCCGCAGGACGCGCTCGCCATGACGACGACGCACGACCTGCCCACCATGGCTGGCTGGTGGTCGGGCGCGGACATCGCGCTCAAGGCCTCGATCGGCGGCCAGCAGTTCGGCGAGACGTCAGAGAACGACACGGCGACCCGCGAGGGCGAGCGCGGCGAGCTCTGGCGCGCCTTCGAGCAGGCGGGCGTCGCGCGGGGGCCGCGGCCGGCTCCCGACGAGACCGATCCCGCCGTCGCCGCCTCGATCCGGTTCCTGGCCGCCACCCCTTCGAAGCTCGTGCTGCTGCCGCTCGAGGACGCGCTCGGCCAGGTCGAGCAGCCGAACCTGCCCGGGACGCTCGACGAACATCCGAACTGGCGCAGGCGCCTGGCCAAGCCCGCGACGGAGATGCTCGCGGAGCCGAAGGCCGCCGAGCGGCTGAAGAGCCTGAACAGGAGACGAGAGGGGTGAGCCGCGTGGAGCGAGCGCAGCCCTTCTCCCCTCCCCCTTGCGGGGAGGGACCGGGGATGGGGGCGGCTCCGAATGAGGCTCAGAGGGCGACGTCGCTCTCCGCAGAACCGAGGCGCTCGATCCTGAACCACCCCCACCCTCACCTTCCCCGCAAGGCGGAGGGAGTTGAGACGTCGCGCCACGTCCTAGACGAGCGCCAGAAACCATCGACCCGCGTCGCGATCCAACGGAGCCCCGCCCCATGACCAACGCTCCGGCCGTCGCCGCCCCTCCCCGCGCCACCATGCGCTTCCAGTTCCACAAGGACTTCCCGTTCGAGCGCGCCATCGCGCTCGTGCCCTATCTGCGCAGGCTCGGGATCAGCCACCTCTATTCCTCGCCGATCCTGACCGCCCGCGCGGGCTCCAACCATGGCTACGACGTGGTCGACCCGACCAGGGTGAACCCCGAGCTCGGCGGCGAGGACGGCTTTCGCAAGCTGGTGGCGGCGCTGCGCGCCGAAGGCCTTGGAATGGTGGTCGACATCGTCCCCAACCACATGGCGGTCGGCAAGGACGACAACGCCTGGTGGCTCGACGTGCTGACCTATGGCCGCGGCTCGCGCTTCGGGCATTTCTTCGACATCGACTGGGAGCCGGCCGACCCGGCGTTGCGCGACAAGATCCTGCTGCCCACCCTCGGCGTGCCCTACGGCGAGGCGCTGCGCTCGGGCGACCTCAAGCTCGCGCGCGACGGCAAGCGCGGCGGGATCACGCTGCGCTACGCCGACCACATGTTCCCGATCCGCCCCGAAGACCGCTACGACATCGAGACCGCTGGCGGCATCGAGGCCTACGACGCGACGACCGAGGACGGCCGCGCCCGTCTCCACGCGCTGCTCGAAAAGCAGAACTGGCGGCTCGCCCACTGGATGGTGGCGGGCGACGAGATCAACTGGCGGCGCTTCTTCGACGTCAACGAACTCGCAGGGCTTCGCGTCGCCGATCCCGCAGTGTTCGAGGCGACCCATGAGAAGCTACTCGACCTTTACGCCGAGGGGCTGATCGACGGGTTCCGCGTCGACCATATCGACGGGCTCGCCGACCCCGGCGGCTATGCGCGGAACCTGCGCGACCATCTCGACGAGCGGCAGGCGGAGCGGCCGGGAGAGCTTTCCGAGCAACGCGCCTATCTGGTGATCGAGAAGATTCTCGGCCCCGGCGAAGAGCTCGCGCGCGACTGGAAGGTCGACGGCGCGAGCGGCTACGACTTCATGGACGACGTCAGCGCGCTGCTGCACGACGCTGATGGTGAAGAGAAACTTAACGTCTTTTGGGCCGAGATCAGCGGCCGGCCCGCCGACTTCCATGTCGAGGAGGAGACGGCGCGGCGCGAGATCCTCGACCGCTCCTTCTCGGCCCAGCTCGACCAGGCGACCGACGCGCTGCACCGGGTGGCGCGGCTCGACTACGAGACCCGCGACACGCCGCGCGCCGCGATCCGCCGGGCGCTCGTCGAGCTGCTCGCGCATTTCCCGGCCTACCGCACCTACGCCAACGCGATCGAGGGACGCACGGAGGCCGACAAGCCGATCTTCGCGAAGGCGCTCGAAAAGGCGCGCCTGACCATCATGCCGGCCGACGCGCCGGTGCTGGACCAGCTCGACGGATGGCTCGGCGGCAAGAAGGCGCCGGACGATCAGCGCATCCTGCTCGACAAGGCGATCCGCCGGTTCCAGCAGCTCTCGGCGCCGGTCGCCGCCAAGGCGGTGGAGGACACGGGCTTCTAACCGCTACGGCCGGCTGCTTTCGCGCACCGACGTCGGCTTCGACGTCGCGACGTTTTTCGATGGACGTCGCCGAGTTCCACCGAAAGGCGGCGGCCCGCGGCGAGGCGTTCCCGACGCGATGCTCACCGGCGCGACCCACGACCACAAGCGCGGCGAGGACGTGCGCGCGCGGCTCGCGGTGTTGAGCGAGATCCCGGACGAGTGGACCTCCGCGGCCCGCCGCTGGCGCGAGGCCTCGGCCGAGCTGCGGAGCGCGGACGGGCCGTCGGCCGCAGACGAGCAGATCCTCTGCCAGACGCTCGTCGGAGCCTGGCCTCATTGGCTCTCGCCCGACGACGCAACGGGCTGTGAGGCCTTCGCCGACCGCGTCGCGGGCTGGCAGGAGAAGGCGCTCAGAGAAGCCCAGACCGACTGGAGCGCGCCGAACGAGGCCTATGAGACCGCGGCGCGCGACCTGCTCATGAAGCTGATGACGACGCCCGGCCTGAAGCTGCGCGCCGAGATTGCGGCCTTCGCGCAGCGCATCGGCCCAGCAGGCGCGGCCAACGGGCTTACGCAGACGCTGCTCAAGCTCACCATCCCGGGCGTGCCCGACACCTATCAGGGCGTCGAGTTCTGGGACCTGTCGCTGGTCGATCCCGACAACCGCCGCCCGGTCGATTTCGCGGCCCGCGAAGCCGCGCTCGGAAAGGCGGAGACGCCGCTCGAGGCCGCCGCCCATTGGCGGGACGGCGCGGTCAAGCAGGCGCTGATCGCCGCGACTCTCGCCGAGCGCGCGCGCTCGCCGCGGCTCTTCTCAGAAGGCTCCTACGAGCCGCTCGAGATCGAGGGTCCGGACGCCGACCATGTCGTCGCCTTCGCCCGCACGCTTGCGGCGACACGGCCGTCGCCGTCGCGTTCCGGCAGGCCTGCGGGCGCCTGGACGCCTCCGACGGCCTGCGGATGGCCGAAAAAGTGTTGCAGAAGAACGTCATAAACATGCCTGCGACATTGCGCGACAGGCAGGCGACAGACCATGTCACCGGACGGTCAACGAGGCTGAAGGCCGAGACGCTCTTGGGCGATCTGCTTCTTCTGCCCGTCGCTTTTCTGACGTCTTCGTCCTGAGGCGTAAGTCGTTCTGCGTATATTCAATTGCGCACAATTCAGCCCATTCATTGGAGGTGGTCGCAGGGGGCGGCCGATGACACCTCCGGCGAGGGGGCCCGGCGAATGGACGACATCAAGCTGTCTTTGTCCGCTCAGGACACCGAACTGTTGCCCAGGCGCTCGACGTCTACGCCACGACGTTGATGTGCACGCCTCTCGGGCTCGGGCTCGATCTTCTGGTGCAGGTTCGCGCGCTGCGGTCGCGCCTCGCCGACACGGCGAGCCGGCACGTCGCGACCATGGACGCGCTGGACGATCCCGACACCAACGTCGTGATGTTCGCCGCACGGGCGTGACGCCCGGATGCTGCGGGCGTGAAACCCAAAGGCCCTCGTCCCGGGCTTGACCCGGGACCCAGAGCCGAGACGCGTTTCCAGATCATCTGACGATCGCGCTCCGTTCTGCTGACGCATCGGTTCTGGGTCCCGGATCGAGTCCGGGACAAGAACCCCATCCCCCTTCCCCATCCATGCGACGCCCCCGCCACGGCCTTCGCCGGTCCTGCGCGCGCTCGCGCCGAGACGCCGGGGTTGCCCTCCCCCGCCCCCGCGTCATCTACTGCGTTGCAGCATTCGACATATCGGCCCGGCTCTTGCTAGGTCGACGGTCGACCGACTCATGCGACGGGGGACCTGGCTCATGAACGACACCGCATCCACCACGGCGGCCGATCTGGAGCGTCCTGTCCGCGGCGGCTCCGACGCCCGGAACCGGGCGCCGCCGCCAAGAAACTCGGCAAGGAGATCCTGGCCGAGCTGACCTATTCGGTCGGCCGCACGCCCGACACCGCAAGCGACCGCGACTGGTTCGTGGCGACCGCGCTCGCGGTGCGCGACCGGATCGTCGACCGCTGGGTCGCCGAGCACAACGCCGCGACCCCGCAGAAGCGCGTCTACTATCTCTCGCTCGAGTTCCTGATCGGCCGCCTGCTGTTCGACGCGATGAACAATCTCGGCCTGATCGAGGACGCCCGCGAGGCGCTTGCAGGCCTCGGCGTTGACATCGACAAGGTGCGGGCCGCCGAGCCCGACGCGGCGCTCGGCAATGGCGGCCTCGGGCGCCTCGCCGCCTGCTTCATGGACTCGATGGCCTCGATCGGCGTGCCGGCCTTCGGCTACGGCATCCGCTACGATCACGGCCTGTTCCGCCAGGGCATGCGCGACGGCTGGCAGCAGGAATATCCGGAAGACTGGCTGTCGTTCGGCAATCCGTGGGAGTTCGCCCATCCCGAGGTCGACTATCCGATCGGCTTCGGCGGCTATGTCGAGCAGGTGATGGAGGGCGGCGAGCCGCGCTTCGTGTGGCGCCCGGCCGAAACCGTCGAGGCGGTGGCGATCGACACGCCCGTGGTCGGCTGGCGCGGCAAGCACGTGAACACGCTGCGCCTCTGGTCGGCCCGCGCGCCTGACCCGATCTCGCTCGACGCCTTCAACCGCGGCGACTATGTGGGCGCGCTCGCCGACCGCGTGCGCATCGAGTCGATCTCGAAGATCCTCTATCCGTCGGACGAGACGCCGGCCGGCCAGGAGCTGCGGCTGCGGCAAGAGTACTTCTTCGCCTCCGCCTCGCTGCAGGACCTGATCCGCCGCCATCTCGGCGAGCGCGGCGACATCAAGAGCCTCGCCAGCCACGTCTCGATCCAGCTCAACGACACCCATCCGGCGATCGCCGTGCCGGAGCTGATGCGCATCCTGCTCGACGTCCACGGCCTCTCATGGGACGAGGCTTGGAAGATCACGGGCGCGACCTTCTCCTACACCAACCACACGCTGCTGCCCGAGGCGCTCGAGAGCTGGCCGGTGCCGCTGCTGGAGCGGCTGCTGCCGCGCCACATGCAGATCATCTACCTCATCAACGCGCTCGAGCTCGAGGCCGCGCGGGCCAAGCGCCCGGGACGACGCGCTGCTCACCACCATCTCGCTGATCGACGAAGGCAAACGGGCGCCGCGTGCGCATGGGGTGGCTCGCCTTCATCGGCTCGCACAAGGTCAACGGCGTCTCGGCGCTGCACACCGACCTGATGAAGCAGACCGTGTTCCGCGACCTGCACGCGCTGCATCCCGGCCGCATCGTCAACAAGACCAACGGGATCACGTTCCGCCGCTGGCTCAGCCAGGCGAACCCGCTGCTGACCGACGTCATCATCGACGCGATCGGGCCGGAGATGCTCGACGACCCGACGCAGCTCGACAAGCTCGCCGCGCTCGCCGACGACACGGGGCTCCATGACAGGCTGATGGCCGCGCGCCGCGAGAACAAGATCGCGCTCGCCAAGATCATCATGGAGCGCAACGAGGTGAAGGTCGATCCGGACGCGCTGTTCGACGTCCAGATCAAGCGCATCCACGAATACAAGCGCCAGCTGCTCAACATCCTGGAGACGGTCGCGGTCTACAACGCGATGCGCGCCCAGCCGATGCGCGCCTGGCTGCCGCGCGTGAAGATCTTCGCCGGCAAGGCGGCGGCGAGCTATCACACCGCCAAACTCATCATCAAGCTCGCCAACGACGTGGCGCGGACGGTCAACACCGATCCGACGCTGCGCGGCATGCTGAAGGTCGTGTTCCTCCCGAACTACAATGTCAGCCTCGCCGAGCGCATCATCCCGGCGGCCGACCTCTCCGAGCAGATCTCGACTGCGGGCCTCGAGGCGTCGGGCACCGGCAACATGAAGCTCGCGCTGAACGGCGCGCTGACGATCGGCACGCTCGACGGCGCCAATGTCGAGATCAAGGAGCATGTCGGCGACGACAACATCTTCATCTTCGGCCTGACCGCCCAGGAGGTGGAGCAGAAGAAGCGCGCCGGCTACGACGCCCGCGAGGCGGTTGCGGCTTCGGCCACGCTGCGGGAAGTGCTGGACTCGGTCGCCGGGGGCACCTTCTCGCCCGACGATCCCGGCCGCTATCGCGGGCTCGTGGACGGGCTTCTCAACCACGACACCTTCCTGGTGACGGCCGATTTCGACGCCTATTTCGCTTCCCAGCGCGCGGTCTACAAGAAATGGCGCGACCGGCCGGTCTGGATGCGCTCGAGCGTCATCAACACGGCGAAAGTGGGCTGGTTCTCGTCGGATCGGACCATACGTGAATACGCTGAAGAGATCTGGAACGTGACGCCCTCGGCCTGACGCGGCCGGGCGTCCCGCCCGCCCCCGCGAAGTCGTGTCGAGGAGAGTGTTTTTATGCCGCCTGCATCCCCGCTCGGACCGCCTTACGCCCGTACGGCCATGGCGTTCGTTCTCGCGCGGGGGCAGAGGCTCCCGTCTGATGGAGCTGACGGACCGCCGGGCGAAGCCGGCGGTCTATTTCGGCGGCAAGACGCGCATCATCGACTTCGCGCTGTCGAACGCGCTGAATTCCGGCATCCGCCGCATCGGGGTGGCGACCCAGTACAAGGCCCACAGCCTGATCCGGCACCTGACTCGCGGCTGGAACTTCTTCCGCGCCGAGCGCAACGAAAGCTTCGACGTGCTGCCCGCGAGCCAGCGCGTCTCGGAAGACGCCTGGTATCTCGGCACGGCGGATGCGGTCTACCAGAACATCGACATCGTCGAGGACTACGCGCCGCGCCACATCATCATCCTGGCGGGCGACCACATCTACAATGGACTACGAGCAGATGCTCGCCCAGCACGTCGAGAGCGGGGCCGATGTCACTGTCGGCTGCCTCGAGGTCAAGCGCGAGGAGGCCTCCGGCTTCGGCGTGATGCACATCGACGAGACCGACCGCATCGTCGACTTCCTCGAAAAGCCCAAGGATCCGCCGGCGATGCCGGGCAAGCCCGACATGGCGCTCGCCTCGATGGGCATCTACGTGTTCGACACCCCGTTCCTGTTCGACCTGCTGCGCGAGGACGCCGCCGATCCAAACTCGTCCCACGACTTCGGCAAGGACCTCATCCCGGCGATCGTGAAGGGCGGCAAGGCGGTCGCCCACCATTTCTCGAAGTCCTGCGTGCGCTCCCTGTCCGAAGACGAGCCCTACTGGCGCGACGTCGGGACGGTGGACGCCTATTTCGAGGCCAACATCGACCTCACCGACTTCGTCCCGTCGCTCGACCTCTACGACAAGGACTGGCCGATCTGGACCTTCGCCGAGATCACCCCGCCGGCGAAGTTCATCCATGACCGCGACGACCGGCGCGGACGCGCGATCTCGTCGCTGGTCTCGGGCGGCTGCATCGTGTCGGGCTCGGGGGTGAAGGAGTCTCTGCTCTTCACCGGCGTGCGGGTGAACTCCTACGCCGACGTCGACCGGGCCGTGATCCTGCCAGACGCCGTCATCGGCCGCTCGGCGCGGCTCAAGAACGTGGTGATCGACCGCGGGGTGAAGATCCCCGAGGGGCTCGTGGTCGGCGAGGATCCGGAGTTCGACGCCAGCCGCTTCCGCCGCACCGAAAAGGGCGTGTGCCTCATCACCCAAGCGATGATCGACGGGATGTGAGCGCTTTTCACAATCTTGGATTGCTATAGCCTCTCGCGGGATGACGCGGGGGGTTTTAATGAGAGGCGAGTATTCGCGTTTGTTGCGCGCGCAAGGCTACAGTGAGGGAACTATCACGGCTCAGCTTCACCGGGTGTCCCGCGTCGAAACGCATCACGGCGATCTTGACGACTTTTACGAGCGCGACCGCTGTCGATCGCTGATTCAAACGCTGACGTACTCTGTAGACGACAGCCGTCACGGCCGCCCCAATCCGTCCAAAATCCCGTTTGTCGGCGATGTTCGAAACAATCTCGCGTCCTACAAGAGCTCTGTGCTCTGGTACGTACGGTTTCGAGACACGGAGAGGAGCGGCCCGACAGCAACGTCCATCGAACTCGGCTCTCAAGACGTGCGCGTAGCGCCTCGCGGCCGCGAAAAGCCCGATCCAAAACGAACTCGACAATTGGCAGCGCGAACGCTTGCTGATTTCGATCTGGACGGCCGCTCCGCTTTCGAGGCGTTGATCGAACTCTCACGCTATGGATCGGTCGCTCAGGCTGTCGCGTCGCTGACTTTGTTCAGCCATCCGGTGACGGTTCACCAAGCCGACGGCAAAGCAATTTTTCGATCCATCCGAGATCAACGCCGCGTTGGCGAGCGCGCTGAAATCGACGGCTGTCCCGTTCTTCTCGATGACAACAAGAGCCCGACAGACGCGTTCTTGTGGGCCAACGGCCTTTCGCGGCGCGGGCGCGACGTCCAGTTCAACCACGTCTATGCGGCAAGTCGAGATCCAGACAGCTATACGTCACTCGCCAACATCTGCATGACGCCCGCCTTCATCGCGAAGTTGACCGACACCAGCGCCGCCGTGCGCGCTCTGCTCCGGTTCCGAAGCTTTCAGCTCTACGGTTGGACTCCGAAGGATATCGAGCCGCCGGCCCGGCCCGACGAATACGAAAGCCTCGAATGGGCCGCGCCTCTCCCCGCCGTGCCGGACCTTCGCGCGACGATCGAGCGGGCGATGGCGACGAAGCCGAAAGACCGAACGGTAAAGGCGGCAAGCGAGCTCGGCTGGCTCTTCGGAGCGCCAGATAGCCCGCAGCAAAGGCCCGTCCCATGAACCTCGCCGCCAAGCTGCTCCGCCGCGCCGAGGAGGGCCGGCCGGTCCGGGTCGGCCTCATCGGGGCCGGCAAGTTCGGCGCGATGTTTCTCGCGCAGGCCCGCGCGACCCCGGGGCTGCACGTCATGGGGATCGCGGATCTCTCGCCCGACCGCGCCCGCGCGGCGCTCGTGGCGACGGGCTGGGACGCCGACGCAGCGATCGTCGGCTCGTTCGACGCCGCGCTTTCCGGCGGCGGCGTCGCCATTGTGGAGGACGCCGAGGCCCTGATCCGCGCGAGCGGCCTCGAGGTCGTGATCGACGCCACCGGCAGCCCGTCGGCGGGCGTGCGGCACGCGCTGCTCGCCGCCGAGCACGGCCGGCACATCGTGATGGTCAATGTCGAGGCGGACGTGCTGGCCGGCCCGCTGCTCGCCAAAAAGTTCGAGCAGGCGGGACTGGTCTATTCGATGGCCTATGGCGACCAGCCGGCGCTCGTCTGCGAGATGGTCGACTGGGCGCGCGCCTGCGGCTTCGAGGTCGTGGCGGCGGGAAAGGGCACGAAGTACCTGCCGAGCTATCACGCCTCGACGCCCGACACCGTGTGGGACCATTACGGGCTCTCGCCCGAGGAGGCGAAGGCGGCGGGCATGAACCCGCAAATGTTCAACTCCTTCCTCGACGGCACCAAATCCGCGATCGAAATGGCCGCGATCGCGAACGGCACAGGGCTCAAGGCCCCGAAGGGCGGCCTCGCCTTCCCGCCCGCAGGCGTCGGAGAGCTCGCGAGCGTGCTGCGGCCGCGGGCGGACGGCGGCGTTCTGGACGGGTCCGGCATGGTCGAGGTCGTGTCGAGCCTCAACCGCGACGGGTCGCAGACGCCGAACGACCTGCGCTGGGGCGTCTATGTGACGTTCGAGCCGAAGGATCCCGGCGGCGACTACGCCCGCCGCTGCTTTCGCGAATACGGCGTGTCGACCGATCCGACGGGGCGCGTCGCGGCGCTCTGGCGGCCCTCGCATCTCATCGGGCTGGAGCTCGGGGTGAGCGTCGCCTCGGCCGCGCTCCGCGGCGAGCCGACAGGCGCGCCGACGGGATTTCGCGCCGATGTCGGCGCCTGCGCCAAGACCGCGCTCGATGCGGGCGCGACGCTCGACGGCGAGGGCGGCCGCACCGTCTGGGGCCGCCTGATGCCGGCGGAGGACTCGCTGCGCCTCGGCGCGCTGCCGATCGGCCTCGCGCACGGGGTGACGCTCACGCGGCCGATCGCCAAGGGCGAGATCGTGACCTGGAGCGACGTCGAGATCGCCGACAGCGAGGCGGTGCGCGTCCGGCGCGAGATGGAGGCGGCGTTTCGGCCTGATCCCACTAGCCAAAAAGCCTAAGCTTGCGCGGGGATTAGACCGGGCGGCCGGCTTGCGCGGCGGCAGTCGGCGGACCAAGGTTCGCTCGTCGAAGCAGAGTTCGCGCGTCCATGTCCCTCAACGTCCTCGCTGTCGCCTCCGAGATCTACCCGCTCATCAAGACCGGCGGCCTCGCCGACGTCGCAGGCGCGCTGCCGGCGGCGTTGAAGCCGCACGGCGTCGAGACCACGACGCTGCTGCCGGGCTATCGGCAGGTGATGCAGAAACTCGGCGCGGCCGAGCCGGTGGCGGAGTTCGGTGACCTGTTCGGCGGCCGCGCTCGGCTGCTCGCCGGCGAGCACGCAGGCCTCGACCTGCTGGTGATCGACGCCCCCCATCTCTACGACCGCGCAGGCGGCCCCTATTCCGGCCCGGACGGAACCGACTGGCCCGACAACGCCTATCGGTTCGCGGCGCTCGGGCGCGTCGCCGCCGAGGTCGCGCGGGGGGCGGCGGGCCATCCGATCCCTCAAGTCGTGCATATGCACGATTGGCAGGCGGGCCTTGCGGCCGCTTACCTCACCTACGCCCCCGGCCCGCGGCCCAAGATGGTCGCGACCATCCACAACATCGCCTTTCAGGGCTGGTTTCCGCCGACCCTGCGCGGCGCGCTCGGCCTGCCCGACCATGCGATGGACATGGACGGGGTCGAATATTACGGCGGCGTCGGCTTCCTCAAATCCGCGCTCTATTTCGCCGACCGCATCACCACCGTGTCGCCGACATACGCCAGCGAGATCCTCGAACCGGACGGCGGCATCGGGCTCGACGGCCTGTTGTCGGCGCGCGCCGCGGATGTCTCCGGCGTGCTGAACGGCGTCGACACGGAGGTCTGGAATCCCGCGACGGATCCTCGGCTCCCCGCGCGCTATTCGGCCGCCGACCTGTCCGGCCGGCGCGACACGCGGCGCGCGCTCGCCGAGCGCTTCGGGCTCGACCCGCACGGGACGCGGCTCATCTTCGGCGTCGTCAGCCGGCTGTCGAGCCAGAAGGGGCTCGATCTCCTCGCCGAGGCCGTGCCCACCATCCTCGAGCTCGGCGCCGACCTTGCGCTGATCGGCTCCGGCGAAGGTTGGCTCGAGGAGCGCTTCTCGGCGCTCAGCCAGCGGCATCCGGGACGCGTCGGCTGCTTCATCGGCTATGACGAGGATCTCGCCCATCTCATGCAGGCCGGCGCCGACGCGATCCTCGTGCCCTCGCGGTTCGAGCCCTGCGGCCTCACCCAGCTCTGCGCGCTGCGATACGGCGCGGTCCCGGTGGTCGCGCGCGTCGGCGGCCTCGCCGATACGGTGATCGACGCCAACCCCGCGGCGCTCGGCCCGGGCGTCGCCACCGGCGTCCAGTTCTCGCCGGTCTGCCAGTCGGCGCTCGAGACCGCGCTCCGCCGCACGGCGGCGCTCTGGGCCGACAAGGCGGCGTGGGCGAGGATCCAGCAGAACGGCATGGCGGCCGACGTCTCGTGGAACGCGAGCGCCGGAGCCTATGCGGCGCTCTATCGGGAACTGGTCGGGAACATCTAGAGCTTCGGCAGCGCCACCACCGGCCCACTGGTCACGGTGAAGGTCGCGAGATCCACTTCCAGGAAGCGTGTCTCGTCGTACTTGCGGACGAAGCAGCGGAGCTTGGGCGCGTCGGCCTTCACCAGCATGCTGCCGTAGTTCGTCTCGTCCGCACGATCGAACTCATCGACGCCCTCGGCCAGCGTGATCATGCTCCCGCCGTCCGGCCGCACCATCACGACGCGCTTTGCGTCGTCGTCGGTCAACAACTTGTCTCCGTTGCTGTCCGCCGGCACGTAGACGTAGAGGTGGGCGACAGGATCGTCCTTCTCGCTGAAGCGCACTGCGTGCCGCCGCAGGACCAGCCCGCTGTCCGTCGGAAACACCCGCTTGATCTCACCGGTCTGCGTGTTGAAGAATACAACGTTGAGCGCGATCTGATCTTCGCCGCCCTTAAAGCCGGAGGACAATGCTGGTCGCTTGCGCGAAGACGAAGCGCGAAGCAGCGGCGCCTCGAAGACGGAGGGTCCCGAAGGCTGGAAGCCTCCGACCTTCAGTTCGCGAGCAGGTTCGCGCGCCGGAGCGTCTTTCTCACCAGCCGACGAGATCTCGACGACATTGCGTGCGCGAGGGCCGACCAGCTCAACGACCCAGTAGACCACTGCCAGGAGGCTCAGCAGCGCCAGCCCAAAAATCACCAAGGCGTTCATGCGCCAGATGAAACGAAAGAACGCGTTGCTATCGGTCATCGTTGACGGTCGCCTTCATTGCGCAATCCGCTCCACGCGGGTGGTAGCCTGACCATGGGACAAATTTCCGCCCGCACCAACGGCCCTCGGCGCAAGGCGCTCACCTTGCCGCTCCGCTCCCCCGAAAGCGGCATTGGCCGGACGCCAGCGAGCCTCTATCGATCGTCACGACAAATCGACCGATAGAGCCGAGCCCCATGACGTCGCCCTATGACGACCTTCCCAAGACGCCCGCGAACCATCAGCCGCTGACGCCGATCGGGTTTCTGGCGCGCTCCGCGATGGTGTTTCCCGAACGCGTCGCGATCATTCATGGGCCGCTCAAGCGCACCTACGCCGAGTTCTGGGACCGCGCCCGGCGGCTTGCGGCGGCGCTCGCCAAGCGCGGGATCAGGCGCGGCGACACGGTCTCGGTGCTGCTCTCCAACACGCCCGAAATGCTCGAATGCCATTACGGCGTGCCGATGACCGGGCGGTGCTCAACACGCTCAACACACGGCTCGACGCCGAGATCCTGGCCTTCACTCTCGACCATGCCGAGACCAAGGTTCTGATCGTCGACCGCGAGTTCTCGAAAGCGATGACGGCGGCGCTCGCGAACGCCAGGGTGAAGCCGCTGCTGATCGACGTGAACGATCCCGAATACCATGGCGCCGGCGAGCCGATCTCCGACTTCGACTATGAGGCGCTGCTGGCCGAAGCCGAACCCGGCGAGGCGCCCCAGTGGGCCGGCGACGAGTGGGACGCGATCTCGCTGAACTACACCTCCGGCACGACCGGGGACCCGAAGGGCGTCGTCTACCACCACCGCGGCGCGCATCTGCTCGCCACCGGCAACGTCGTGACCGGGAACATGGGCAAGCACCCGGTCTATCTCTGGACGCTGCCGATGTTCCACTGCAATGGCTGGTGCTTCACCTGGTCGGTCAGCGTGACGGCCGGCACGCATGTCTGCCTGCGGCAGGTGCGCGCGAAAGCGATGTATGACGCCATCGCCGACCACGGCGTGACCCATCTTTGCGGCGCGCCGATCGTGATGGCGACGCTGATCAACGCGCCGGAGGACGAGAAGCGCCCCCTGCCCCGTCAGGTGGCGTTCTTCACCGCGGCCGCCCCGCCCCCGGAAGCCGTGCTCGCCGGCATGAAGGACGACGGGCTTCGAGGTGACGCATCTCTACGGGCTCACCGGACCTATGGGCCCCCGGTCGTCAACGATGGCACGAGGACTGGTCGGAGCTCGACCCTGCCCGGACAGGCCAAGCGCAAGGCCCGGCAGGGCGTGCGCTATGCGGCGCTCGAGGATTTTCCGCGTCATCGACCCTGAGACAATGGAGCCGGTTCCCGACGACGGCGAGACCATCGGCGAGCTCATGTTCCGCGGCAACGTCGTGATGAAGGGCTATCTCAAGAACCCCAAGGCCACGGAAGCGGCGTTCCGCGGCGGATGGTTCCATTCGGGCGATCTGGGCGTCCGGCATCGGGACAAATAGTGCAGATCAAGGACCGCTCGAAGGACATCATCATCTCGGGCGGCGAAAACATCTCGTCGATCGAGGTCGAGGACGCGCTCTACAAGCACCCGGCGGTGGCGGCGGTCGCGGTGGTGGCCAAGCCCGACGAGAAGTGGGGCGAGACGCCCTGCGCCTTCGTGGAGCTGAAGCCGGGGAAGTCCGCCACCGCGGAAGAACTGATCGCCTGGTCGGCGGAGCGCCTCGCCCGCTTCAAGCTGCCGAAGACGATCGTGTTCGACGAGCTGCCCAAGACCTCGACGGGAAAAGTGCAGAAATTCGTGCTGCGGGAGCGCGCGCGGGAGGGTGAAACGGATCCTCCTGCGCAAAGCGGAGGAGGAACCGGAGGCGGCGGCTCCGGACCGGGCGTCATCCGGGCTCTGCGCTGCGCTCCGGTCGGGTTGACGCCTCTCGACAAGACGAAACCCGCGGCCCTCTCGGACCACGGGTTCGCCAGGCTTGGCGCTCGCGTCGCCGGCAGACCCCGGGTCGAGCCCGGGGGACGGCTTCCGCCCTTACTCGGCCGGCGCGATCGTGGTCGCGGGGATCGGGGACGTCGCGGCTTCCGCCGACTCGTCCTTGTCCATCGCGATCTGCTTCATGATGAAGATCACCGTGAAGGCCACGACGATCAGCGTGAACAGCCACTCGAAGCCGGCGAAGGGATACATCGCCGCAAGCTCCGGGAGGTTGGCGACGGACGTGATGCCAGTGCTCATGAGTTGTCTCCTTATGTCGCGATGATCAGATCTTGGCCTCGGCGCGCTGGATGGCCTCGAACTCGGCCTCCAGACCCGAATGCGCCGGGTAGGTCGTGGCGACGTGCTTGCCGTCGAGGCCGAGCAGCTCCTTCTCGGGCGACACGCGCAGCATGCCGAGCGAGGACAGGACCTTGCCGAGCGCCCAGCCCGGCGCGAAGCCGAAGCCGAGGGCGAAGACGAGCGAGCCGATCAGGTTGCCGATCGGTGACGATCGGCAGGCCTTCCGCGTTGACGCCGAACCAGCCGGCGCCGTCCGCGAGCGTCACCGCGACGCCGGCCGACGGCATGATCGCCGGATAGCCCCAGAGCGCGAAGCCCGCGACCACGCCGCCGAACAGGCCGCAATAGCCGTGGACCGCGACCGCGCCAACGGCGTCGTCGATCTTGTATTTCTTCTCGACCCAGTAGTGCAGCTTGTAGGCCATGATCGTGCCGGCGACCGCGATCACCAGCGCGATGACCGGGTGGTAGAAGTCGTTGCCGGCCGAGGCCGAGATCAGGCCCGTGAGGCCGCCCGAATATGTCCAGAACGGGTTGCCCTTCGAGACGATGTAGGCCGTGACCATGCCGCCGAAGAGGGCGAGCGAGAAGTTCATCACGACGCCCGAGAGCGTGATCGGCACGCCATAGATGTTGGTGGCGGTGAAGTAAGGCGTGGCGCCTTCGGCCGCGACGTTCACGATCGGCACGTGGCAGGCGGCGTAGAAGCCCCAGAAGCCGATGAAGATCATGAACAGGCCGATCGTCACCAGCCACGGATTGTGCGGCGGGATCTCGCGCGGCGTGCCGTCGGCGGCGAACTTGCCGATGCGCGGGCCGAGATGCATGAGCACGCCGAGCGTCGCGAAGCCCGCGACCGAGTGCAGGATCGCCGAGCAATACTGGTCGTGGAAGCCGAGATACTGGGCCATCCAGCCGTTGCCGGCCCAGGCCCAGGCCGCCGGGATGACCCAGGCGATCGCGCCGACATAGATGGCGATGATGAAGAAGGCCGAGGTCTTGGTGCGCTCGATGAGCGAGCCCGAGACGATCGAGGCCGCGGTCATGCCGAACAGCGCGAAGGCCGCCCAGAACACGCCCGAGATGCGGTCGGTGAGGTTCGGCGCGATCTTCTGCGACCACGGCTCGAAGCCCGTCTCGAAGCTGAGCGACAGGCTGTTCACCGGCCAGCCCTGGAACGCGATGTAGATCCACATGCCGAACAGGAAGAAGCACAGCCCGACGAGCGGAATGGCCATCGTGTTCTTCAGCAGAGTGTGCTGCACATTCTTGGTGCGGGCGGCGCCCACCTCATACATGCAGAAGCCGACGTGGATGAAGAACATCAACACGACGGTCAGAAAGAAGTAAAACTCCGTGAAGATTGTTGTGAGAGCTGTGAGGTGCTCTGTCATGCGCCGTCTTCCCCGTGATCCCCGTGACGGACCAACCCGGCGATCGACGCGAGGCGGCCCAAGGCGTGCGAGGCAAACCGGGCGCCAACGAAGCGAATTTGTTTCGCGAGAGGAAAGCTACACGCCCGGCAAGATCTTCGAAGAAGCGCGCGGCCGCTTGCTGCGCTTGACTTTCACGTCCGCCCGCCTCCGGCCTCACATTTTCGTGACGCTCCTTGCGCTTCGGCGGCGCCCAGCGGCGTGCGTCGGACCTGACGGAAACGTGGCGCAAAAGTGATCATCGCTTCGGCGCCTGCAGATCACGCCGCCGTCATGTGGCGCAGCGGACACGAGGCGCGCGCAAACGCCGGGGCGCGGGCCCATGCTCTTCACTTGCCCGCAAGACTTCAGTGTATTCATGGATCGGGGAAGTGGGCGGCCGCGAGGCTGCGTGGCGCGTGCGGGCGACCGCCGCGTGTTGGGCGAGCGTCAGATGACCAGAGTACGTTTCGGGTTCACGCGAAGCGCCGCGGCGCTTGGCGTCGTGGCCGCGTCGATCGCCCTTGCGGGCTGCGGCGCGACGACGGGCGGCGGCGGCTCCCGCGAGGCCGCCATCGCCTTCGCGATGTCGAAGAACTATCCGACGGCCCTGCCGGTGCAGTTCCGCAAGACCGAGATCCCGGATCCGACCGGCGAGGCGCCCGGCACCATCGTGATCGAGACCGGCCAGCGCTATCTCTATCTCGTGCAGCCGAACGGCACGGCGCTGCGCTACGGCGTGGGCGTCGGCAAGGAAGGCTTCGGCTGGTCGGGCGAGGCCACGGTCCAGAACAAGCAGGAATGGCCCGACTGGGTCCCGCCCCCCGAGATGCTGGAGCGCCGCCCGGACCTTCCGCTGCGGATGTCCGGCGGCCCGGAGAACCCGCTCGGCGCCCGCGCGATGTATCTGTGGAAGGACGGCAAGGACACGCTGTTCCGCATCCACGGCACCAACGAGCCGCTGACCATCGGCAAGGCGATGTCGTCGGGCTGCATCCGCATGATCAATTTCGACGTCGAGGATCTGTATTCGCGGGTTCCGCTCGGCACGAAGGTCGTGGTGCGCTGACCCATTGCTTGTCCCGGACCTGATTCGGGATCCAGAGACGAAATCGCTTCAAGAAGACGCGACGGCCGCCGGGAGTTCCCATCCGGCGGCCGTCGTCGGTTCTGGGTCCCGGATCACGTCCGGGACAAGAAGGGCGGCGCCCTCATCTCGAAGCGGCCGCCTCGATCTCCGAGACGTCGACGAGCGTCCGGCCGCGGTTCGTGCGGTCGACGAAGACCGGCACGTCGCTCTTGAGCCAGGGCGACGGGTCGAAGTCGAGGTTGCGGCTCAGCGCGACGCGGCGCTCTCCGGTAATCCCGTCGCTCCACTCGGCCTCTACGCGCCAGGCCGCCTGACGGTTGAACTGCACGCTCGGGTTCCGCGCCACGCCCAGAACCCGCCCGACGTGACGGTCGCCGGTCTCCCTGAGCCGCGCGTCGCGCCGCCGCGACAGGCCGCGGGCGATCAGAAGGCCGAGCCCGATGGCCAGGAACACGCCGCCGAGCCCGCCGAAGATCAGCGGCCCGAACCATCGCTCCATGAAGCTGTCGATGCGCGCGCTGTCGGGGACCGCCGGATCGTAGCGCACCACGACGCTCTCGCCGACGTCGAAGGCCGGCGGGCTGGAGCGCACGCGGCTGCGGATGTCGACCTGCCGACCGTCGGCGGTCTCGAAGCGCACGACCGCGCGATAGCCGCCGTCGCCGTCCGAGTCGCGGCTGTAGTCGTTGGCCACGACCCGGCCGGAGGCTTCCCTCAGCCCCTCGTAGGCCCGGTTCTGATAGATCCCGAGCCCGGCGCCGACGACGGTGAAGAGCCCGCCGACGAGCGCGAAGATCAGGCCCACATAAAACAGCGTCCGCATCGTCCTTCGCTCCTTGCGCTTACGCCGCGATCCCTTCGCCGGGCCCGCCCGACTGCCGCTCGAACAGGCGTCGATAGGCGCCGTCCTCGCGCTCGAGCAGCGCCTCGTGCGTTCCCTGCTCGACGATCCGCCCCCGGTCGAACACGAAGATGCGGTCCATCGCGCGCACCGTGGATAGCCGATGCGCGATGACGATCGTGGTGCGGCCGTCCATCAGGCGCTCGATCGCCTGCTGGATCAGGCTTTCGGACTCCGAATCGAGGCTCGAGGTGGCCTCGTCCATGATCAGCACCGGCGCGTCGGCCAGGAACGCCCGGGCGATCGCGACGCGCTGCCGCTCGCCGCCCGACAGCTTCACGCCGCGCTCGCCCACCAGCGTCCCGTAGCCCTTCGGCAGGCGCGAGATGAACTCGTGGGCGTTGGCGAGCTTGGCCGCCGCCTCGATCTCGGCCTGGCCCGCGCCGGGCCGCGCATAGGCGATGTTCTCGCCGAGCGTGCGGTGGAACAGGATCGGCTCCTGCGGCACGATCGCGACCTGGGCGCGCAGGCTCGACTGGGTGGCGCGGGCGACGTCCTGGCCGTCAATCGTCACCTTGCCCTCGTTGGCGTCGTAGAGCCGCTGCACGAGCTTCACGAAAGTCGTCTTGCCCGAGCCCGAGCGGCCCACCAACCCGACGCGCTCGCCGGCCCGGATCTCGACGTCGAGTCCGCGGAACAGCGGCTCGACGTGGCCGGCGTAGTGGAACGTGACGTTTTCGAAGGCGATGCGCCCCTGCCCGACCGAGATCGGCCGCGCGTCCGGACGGTCGCCGACGCCGATCCGCTCGTCGTGCAGCGCCACGAGCTCCTCGAGATCGTTCACCGCCCTCTGCACGTCCGCGACATGCATGCCGACGTCGCGGAGATAGCCGTAGATCACAAAGAACATCGAGAGCACGAAGGCGGCGTCGCCCGCGCTCGCCTCGCCGCGCCACCAGAGCCAGATGGCCACGCCGAGGATCGCGGCGCGCAAGGCGGCGAGCGCCGCGTTCTGAAACGTGTTGTTCCAGACCGAGCGCATCCAGGTGCGGGTCGTGCGCCGCCCCCACTTGCCGATCAGCCAGCCGAGCCGCGCCTCCTCGCGCGCCTCCGCCCCAAAGGCCTTCACCACCGCGTTGCAGGTGACGGCGTCGGCGAGCGCGCCGCCGAGCCGCGTGTCCCAGGCGTTCGACAGCTGGGCCGCCGGCGCGACCCAGAGCAGCGAGGCCGCGACCGTCACGCCCACATAGAGCAGCGAGCCGACGAGCGTGACGAGGCCATGGCCGGCCAGTACGCGCCCAGGATCGCGGTCGCGCCGACAAGGACGACGAGCGAAGGCGCGAGCGCCACCAGCAGGATGTCGTTGAACTGGTCGATGGACCAGATCCCGCGCGTGATCTTGCGCACGGTCGAGCCCGCGAAGTTGTTGGCGTGCCAGTCGGTCGAGAAGCGCTGCACGCGCGCGAAGGCCTCGGCCGCGACCTCGCGCATCAGGCGCTGGGTCATGTGCACGATCGCCTCGAAGGCGACGTGGCGGAACAGCGCGATCGCAAAGCCCAGCGCGACGATCAGCCAAAGCGCGTCGAGCGCGGCCTGGAGCGCCGCCGCGCGGTCGGCCGAGGCGAGCGCGTCGACGAGACGGCCGGCGAAGACCGGGATCGCGAGGTCGGCGGCGGTCGCGGCCGCGATCGCGCCGCCGACGAGCGCCAGGCGTTTCGGCTGGCGGCGCCAGTGCGAGAAGACGAAGCCGAGCACCCGCAGGAACGGGCTCGCTCCGGAGGTCCGAAGAGATCGGGTCATGAAACGGCGCGGCCCCGCGCTTGAGCGGCGGCCGCCTCCCAGATTGGGGGCGCGCGAAGCGTCAGGCGCGCGGCGTCGATGGCGGCCGCACGCCAGCGTTCGATCAAACGCCCGAAACTGTCGAAATCGGTGGAGAGACGTCGTCGGCTGCGGCGCGGCCCGGTGGACCGCGCGGTCCGCGGACCTATCGGCCGGCGAGGCGCATGCGTCCGGAGGCGACGGCGATGACGGTCGTGGTCATGCGTTCTCCCTCCAAGGATCGAGGCGCCGGAAGCGGCGGGCGGATACGGGTTTATACGTAGCCGATTCGCGTCGCAAGCGAGCTCGGCTCACGCTCGCGAGAGCAATATCGCCCAAACGAAAACGCCGCCGATCGAGGAGACCGGCGGCGCGAAGTTCACGTAAACTGTGTAACGCGTGATGCTAGTGGAGCGTGGGCTCCGGAGACTTGAGGCGCACCATTTCGTCCTTGATGCGAAGCTTCTTACGCTTGAGGGACGAAACCTTAACTTCATCGGAGTTCGGATGCATCATCTCCACCTCGATCTCTTTCTCGATGGCGCGATGCTTCTTTTCGAGCTCGGCGATGTGCGACTCGATAGACATCAAGCACGTCTCCCTGTTTCAGATAGACGAGCGGAATCATGTCACGGTCCCGTCACGCTGTCGATGCACATCGGCCTACCGATTCTTCACAGCGACGTGGGAGGCTTACCGTCCGGTTTACGCCCGTGGGCGCGCCCCGGCTTGCCGCCCGGTGGGCCGCGGGCGATAGTCGGCGTGGCGTGACAGTTGTGCGTTGAACGGCGGGGCGCGAATGGCGGTGCGGGACGACGAGGCGCGGGCCGAGGAAGCGGCGGCCCGGGAGGAGCTCGCCCGGCTGCGCGAAGAGCATCGCGACCTCGACAACGCGATCGAGGCGCTCGAGAAGCTCGGCGCCGGGGACAGGCTTCAGATCCAGCGCTTCAAGAAGCGCAAGCTGAGCCTCAAGGACCGCATCATCTTTCTCGAAGACAGGCTGACGCCCGACATCATCGCCTGAGGGCAAGGAGCGTGACGGGCTTTCGCGACCACGACGACGTTCGATGTCCTCCGCAACAGCGGATCGGCGCGATGACGTCGCTCGTCCAGACATGATCTAAATCAACTAAAAAGATCGTTCCTCCTGCGTCGCGTCGGAAAGCAATCAGCGGCAAAATCGAGCTTGCGTCGACTGCATATTAATGACTATCTAACCAAATACTACTTAAGGTATTCATGGAGGCGAAATGCCGTCGAGCAGATTGTCGTCGATCGCGCTTGCCGCTTCGATCGCGCTCGTAGTCTCCCTGCCCGCCTCGGCCCGCCCCGGCGAAGGAACCGGCACGGCTGAATTTTGGGGCCATTTCTCGAGCGCCGGAAAGCAGATCGGGGGAACGTCCGGAATCGTTTCGTCCGTGAGAAAGGAAAAGGGCGTGTTCGAGATCGAGTTCTACCGGCAGATCGACAAATGCGGGTGGTTTGGCTCGATCCACGGCCGCTCGGCAGGATCGGTCGGCGTAGAACTCGGCAAGTCGACTCCGCCGTCCGATCCGCGTGTGCTCGAAGTCCGCACTTTCGACGCGAAAGGCGCGCTCGCCAAACGTGACTTCAGCCTTCTCGTGAAGTGCCAGGATTGATCGACATGACGACCTTCGCGAAGAGAAGCTTGGTCGCCGCGCTGGTCGTCGTTTCGACGGCCGCCGGCTTCACGCAGGCGATGGCCCAGTTCGGCGTCGCCACGATGTCGGCGCGCGTTTTCAAGGACGGCCAACTCGACGGCGGAGAAGGGGTGGTCGCAACGCGAAGGGAGGGGCCCGGCCTCTACTTCGTCATTTTCGGCCGCAGCATCTACGACTGCACATTTTCCGCGACCCAGGGCAGCAGGTTCGGAGCGCCTGACGAGCCCGGATCGATATCGGTCTACAATGGCGGCGAGGTCGACTCCATCTTAGTCAGGACCTACAACCTGAGCGGCCAGCTCTCGGATCGCCCCTTCAACGTGCTGGTCTATTGCGGGCGGTGACGCAGATCTCCGCTGCGCCGACGGCTTAGCCCGGCGACCAAAGTCGGACAAAGCCGTCGACCGCCAGAGGCGCCCCTGTTCTTTCGGCGGGCCTCGAAGGCGGATCGCCGTTCTGCGCGACGGCGAAAAGGTCGGCGCGTCCGGACGGCGCGCTTGCCTCGCGCGTCTGCGGCGCCTATCGTCCGCCGCCTCAAAAACCCTCTCTTTCCGGAGCATGACCAATGGCCGCGGAGGCCCGCGCCGAACAGACGCCCGTCGCCATCGTGATGGGCAGCCAGTCCGACTGGGCGACGATGCGCCATGCGGCCGAGACGCTCGCCGCGCTCGGCGTCGGCCATGAGGCGCGCATCGTCTCGGCGCATCGCACGCCCGACCGGCTGGTCGCCTTCGCCAAGAGCGCCAAGGCCGACGGCTTCAAGGTGGTGATCGCAGGCGCGGGCGGCGCCGCGCATCTGCCGGGCATGGTGGCGGCCATGACGCCGCTGCCGGTGTTTGGCGTGCCCGTTCAATCCCATACGCTGTCGGGCCTCGACAGCCTGCTGTCGATCGTCCAGATGCCCGGCGGCGTTCCGGTCGGCACGCTTGCGATCGGCAAGGCCGGCGCGATCAACGCCGCGCTGATCGCGGCCTCGGTGCTCGCGCTCTCCGATGAGCCGCTGGCTGAGCGGCTCGACGCATGGCGCGCGACGCAGACCGGCGGCGTCGCCGAGACGCCGGTTTCGGAGGGCTAAGGTCATGGCGGTCGCCCTTCCCCTCACCCCCGGCTGCCGCATCGGGGTTCTCGGCGGCGGCCAGCTCGGCCGCATGATCGCGCTCGCCGCGGCCCCGCTTGGCCTCAAGACCCACGTGTTCGCGCCCGACCCCAACTCGCCCGCCTTCGACGTCGCGGCCGAGCGCACGGTCGCGGCGTACGACGACGAGGCCGCGCTCGCGCTGTTCGCCGACTCGGTCGATGTCGTCACTTACGAGTTCGAGAACGTGCCGGCCGAGACCGCGAAGCTCGTCGCGGCCCACAAGGCGCTGTTCCCGAACGAACGGGCGCTTGCGACCACGCAGGACCGGCTCGTCGAAAAGACCTTCCTGCGCGACCTCGGCCTGCCGACGCCGAACTTCGCCGCCGTCGACGACCGCGCCTCGATGGCGGCCGCGCTCGGGGCCGTGGGGCGTCCCGCGGTGCTGAAGACGCGGCGCTTCGGCTATGACGGCAAGGGCCAGGTGCTGGTGCGCGAGGGTCTCGGCATCGACCAGGCGGTCGCCATGATGGGCGGCCAGCCGGCGATCCTCGAAGCCTTCGTTCCGTTCCGCGCCGAGGTCTCGGTGATCGCGGCGCGCGGGCGCGGCGGCGACTTCGCGGCCTACGACATCGTCGAGAACCGCCACGAGAACCACATCCTGCGCTCGAGCCACGTGCCCGCGGCGATCAAGCCCGAGACCGCCGCCTCCGCCATTGCGATCGCGAAGAAGATCGTGGAGGCGCTCGACTATGTGGGCGTCATCGGCGTCGAGCTGTTCCTCGTCGACGGACCGGCGGGCGAGCGCGTGGTGGTGAACGAGATCGCCCCGCGGGTGCACAATTCCGGGCACTGGACCATCGAGGGCGCGGCTACGAGCCAGTTCGAGCAGCATGTCCGCGCGATCGCCGGCTGGCCGCTCGGCTCGACCCGCACGCGCGGCGAGGTGGTGATGACGAACCTGCTCGGCGCCGAGGCCAATCGCTGGCGCGAGCTGCTCGCCGAGCCCGGCGCCGCCCTGCACCTCTACGGCAAGGGCGAGCCGGCGCCGGGCCGCAAGATGGGGCACGTCACGCGGGTGAAGTGACGGCTCTTCTCCCTCCCTCGCAGGCAAGTCGGATGTTTCCGACTTGCCCACTCTGAATGGCCGACTCCGCAACGGCGGAGTTGGCTCGGGAGGGCGGCGCGCCGCGAAGCGGCGTGGCGGGAGGGATGGCCTCCGGTCTAGGGCGCCGGTAGATGACGGCCGCGGCAGCCCGATTTGTCCAGCCCTCTCCTGAACCGCGCCCCAGCCTGCCCTCCCCTGTCCCAGGGACGGGAGAACGCCCAACCTTTGGGCCTCAACACTGTCCTGGAAGACGTCCTCCCGCATGGACAAGCGCCCCGCCCTTTGCTAGACACGACTCAACGATGACGCCGCGCGCGATCCGCGTGGACGTCGTCTTTTTGTTTTTTTGACGCGGTGAAGGCCGCGATATCGAAACCAGACTGAGGCGACACGTGCAGGTTCTCGTCCGCGACAACAATGTCGATCAGGCCCTGAAGGCCCTCAAGAAGAAGATGCAGCGCGAAGGCATCTTCCGTGAAATGAAGCTCCGCGGCCACTACGAGAAGCCCTCCGAGAAGCGCGCCCGCGAGAAGGCCGAGGCCGTCCGCCGCGCCCGCAAGCTCGCCCGCAAGCGCGCCCAGCGCGAAGGCCTGCTGCCGCAGAAGAAGAAGTGAGTCGGCCGCCGCGGGCTTCCGCGGCGCGACGAGCTTTGGAAAAAAAGCGCCCGTTCGGCGACGCCGACGGGCGTTTTGGCGTTTCAGGCGCAGGAGCGGCCCGCTTTGCCGCGGGCTAACGCAATGTCGCCGCAATCCGCCTGTGTCTGTGGCGGATTCCAAACCGCACAGCGAACAGGTGAGTGAGGCCATGATCGGTCGTCCCGGCTCCGTCCGCCTCCGGAACGCAAGCCTGCTGCTCGCGGCCTCGCTCGCGCTCGCCGGCTGCGAGACCATGGGCGGCGGCGGTTCGGCCCGCGACGTCGACCCCGACGTCTACGCGGCCCGCTCGACCGACCTCAATTCGCTCTCCCAGGTGGTCGCCAGCAACCCGAACGACCCGCAGGCGCTCAACATGCGCGGCTCGGCCTATGCGCGGCTCGGCCAGTACGACAACGCGATCGGCGACTTCAACCGCGCGCTCCAGATCGACGGCAACTTCGCCAAGGCCTACGCCAACCGTGCGCTGGCCTATCGCTCCAAGGGCGACACCGGGCAAGCCCTCGCCGACTACAACCGCGCCATCGACGCCGAACCGAGCTATTCGGCCGCCTATGTGGGCCGCGGCAACATCTACCGCTCGACGGGGCGCACCGACATGGCGCTCGCCGACTTCGAGAAGGCGGTGCAGCTCGACCCGAACAACGCGCAGGCCTGGCACAATCGCGGCCTCGTGCACCAGGCGCAGGGCCGGCAGGAAGAAGCGATCGACGACTTCACCAAGGCGACCGCGATCTCGGTGACGCAGGCCGAGCCCTATATCGGGCGCGGCATGAGCTATCTCGCGCTCGCCGACTACGCGGCCGCGATCGACGACTTCAACACCGCCCGCACGCTCGCGCCGAAGAACATCGACGCGTGGCTCGGCCGAGCGACCGCCTTCGAGAAGCGCAACGAGCTCGGCAACGCGCGAGCGTCCTACGCGCAGGCGCTGAACCTCAATCCAAGCGACAAGCGCGCGCTCGAAGGCTTCAGCCGCGTCGGCGGCCAGCGCGGCACGAGCTACACCCGAAACTGACGGCGCGACGCCGTCAGTCCACCACGGTCAGGTTCAGCGCATAGTCGTCGAAGCCGGGATCGTAGAGCAGCTTCCACGCCATCTTGCGGCCGGAGGCCGCGACGAGCCGCGCCAGCGCCGCGCGCGCCGGTTCGTCGGCCGCGCCGAAACCGACTTTCAGGCGCGACAGCAGGCCGGTCGGAACCGTGCCGATAAGCACCCGTCGTCCCTCGGCCGCCGCCACCGCCTCGCGCAGATCGCCGAGCAGCTCCATGCCCGTGCGGGGCTTCGCCTTCAGGCTGATCCTTCGGTCGAGCGCGGGCGTGAGGGCGCATCGCGCCCGAGGCGTCGACGGCGGCCCGCGGCGCGACCCGGATCATGCCGTCCTCGATGACGTCGAAGGCGGCGACCGGCCGGCCCGCCTCGTAGCGGACGACGGCCGCCCGCAAGGCGGCCGCGGCCTGGTCGGGCGAGGACGGCATCGGCGTCGTCAGCACGTCGCCCCGGGGCGCCAAGAACGCGTCGCCCTCCGCAGCCTCGACCATCGAGGCCATCGCGCGCCGGTCGCGGAAGGGCGCGTCCTCGTAGGAGATCGCGCGTCCCGAGACGCGCTCGATCTCCATCGCGGCGGCCGCGACCGGCCGGGGATCGTCGATCACGGCCATGGCCCCGGGCCCGGCGGGCGGCAGGTCCGGGAACCGGATCTTGCTGCAGGCGAGCCGCGCCTTCTTCGCGACTACCTTGTACTCGCGCGTCTTCGACAGCCCGGCGCGGAGCGACGTCATCGTCCGGTTATCGAACGAGCCTCCGAGCACGTTCATCTTCCCGTAGTTCTCCCAGTCGGGATGGGTGTCGACGACCATGAACTGCATCTGCTGGCGGAATCTCGTCCCGCAAGGGGCCCGCCGCTTCTCGCGATAATAGTCGATCGCGTCCGTGTTCCAGCCGACGCCGTCCGGTCCCCACTCGCCCGTGTCTTCGTCGACGGTCCACTCGCCGCCGCTGATCTCGTAGAACGGCAGGATCGTGGACCCGGCGCACCAGCACGTGTCGTTGGTCTTCTTCTCCGGCCTCGGACTGGTCTCCTTGACGCTCGTGCCCGACCATTTGAGGTCTTTGTCAGCGGCGGCCGCGAGCTTCTGCTGCCACAGTCCGAGGCCGTCCTCGAACCAGCGGGTGAACTCGCTGGCCTCGCTGGTGGGCTTCACGAGCTTGACCTTCAACTCGAAAGTCTCGGTGACCGGCGAAATCTGCGGCGGGACGTACATCGCCGCGATCCGGTCGCGCAGATAAAGGTTCGAATGCAGGATCCACGTGTAGCAGAGCGAGGCGAAGTTGTAGGTGCGGCCGGCGCAGGCGCCGCTCGCGAGCGGGCGGTTCTGGAGGACGCCGGTCGACATCATTCCGCAGCCGGCGCCGAGATCGCACGGCTGCTTGTCGATCGGCAGCCACTCTCCGGCTCCGTGCGGCTTGCAGGTCTTCGGATCGTACTCCGTATGCGCGGCGACGAAGGTCTCGACGTAGCGCTTGATGGAGCCGCTGGCGGGCCGCCCCGGGGTCTGGCTGGCGCATGCGGCCTTGGCCGCGGCGACCTCGCCGGGCGAGAGGTCCGGCTCCCCGATCGCCGCGTCTTGAGCGGACGCGGCGCGGGGCGCGCACGCCAGGAGCATCGTGGCGAACGCCACCGCAATGAGCCTGAACATGCCGCCTCCCGCCATGGCCAGGGACGCTAGCAAAGCGTCGGGCGGCGCAACACTACGGGCGACTACGGATGTCCGACCCGCCGCGCCCGGCCGGCTGTCCGGATTCGTCCGCAAATGTCGGGGGAGCGCCCGAGATCACCTCGACGCAGACGTCCATGCCCGCGATCAGGTAATGGGTGAGGCTTTCGCCGACGCCCAGCGACTGCGCCGTCACCCCTGCGCCAAGCTGAGCGAGAAACGGGCTCTCGCGGATGCTGTAGAGCGTGCCGACTGCGACGTTCTCCTCGCTGCGGCGGCCCCAATAGTCGAGCAGCTCGCCGTCGTCCAGCACCCTGAAGACCGTGGGATTCTCGAACCAGACGGTCGTTTCCCGATGGTCTTCGAGCGTCACCCGCAACCGCCAGTCGGTCGCGTGCCCGTAGGCGACGTCCACGACCGTCCACAGGCGCGAATTGGGACGCGGCGCGCCGAGCGTCCGGTCCAGAAGCGTGAAGCCCCGGGCGAAGGCTGCGCGCTCCCCTGATGCGGATCCCGTCATGCCGCGGATATGGGACAGAAGGATCCGTCGCGACAGGCGGAAACGGCCTCCTCCCTCGCGCAGCGCGAGGGAGGAGGCCCGGACCGTCAGCTTTTGGCGTCGACGTAGAGCTTGCCGCCGGTCTCCAGAAACTCCTTCGACTTCGCCTCCATGCCGTCTCGCGCCGCGAGAGTCTCGGCTTCGAGCGCCTTGGCCGCGTTGTCGCCCATCGCGCGGGCTTCTGCGCGAAGCTCCTGCGTGATCTGCATCGAGCAGAACTTCGGCCCGCACATCGAACAGAAATGCGCGACCTTGTGGGCGTCCTTCGGCAGCGTCTCGTCGTGGAAGGCGCGGGCCGTGTCGGGGTCGAGCGAGAGGTTGAACTGGTCCTCCCAGCGGAAGTCGAAGCGCGCCTTGGAGAGCGCGTCGTCCCGCACCTTCGCGGCCGGGTGCCCCTTGGCGAGGTCGGCCGCGTGGGCCGCGATCCGGTAGGTGATGACGCCGGTCTTGACGTCGTCGCGGTTGGGCAGCCCCAGATGCTCCTTCGGCGTCACGTAGCAGAGCATCGCGGTGCCGAACCAGCCGATCATCGCGGCGCCGATGCCGGAGGTGATGTGGTCGTAGCCCGGCGCGATGTCGGTCGTGAGCGGCCCGAGCGTGTAGAACGGGGCCTCGCCGCATTCGCGCAGCTGCTTGTCCATGTTCTCCTTGATCTTGTGCATCGGCACGTGGCCGGGGCCCTCGATCATCACCTGGCAGCCTTTGTCCCAGGCGATCTTGGTGAGCTCGCCCAGCGTCTCGAGCTCGGCGAACTGCGCCGCGTCGTTGGCGTCGGCGATGGAGCCCGGGCGCAGGCCGTCGCCGAGCGAGAACGAGACGTCATAGGCGCGGCAGATGTCGCAGATCTCGTCGAAGCGTTCGTAGAGGAAGCTCTCGCGATGCCCCGCGAGGCACCAGCGCGCCATGATGGAGCCGCCGCGGCTGACGATGCCCGTCATGCGGTTCGCGGTCAGCGGCACGTGGCGCAGGCGGACGCCCGCGTGGATGGTGAAGTAGTCGACGCCCTGCTCGGCCTGTTCGATGAGGGTATCTTTAAAGACCTCCCAATCGAGCTTGAGCGGGTCGCCGTCGACCTTTTCGAGCGCCTGGTAGATCGGCACGGTGCCGATCGGCACCGGCGAGTTGCGGATGATCCACGAGCGGATGTTGTGGATGTTGCGGCCCGTCGACAGGTCCATGACCGTGTCCGCGCCCCAGCGGGTCGCCCAGACCAGTTTCTCGACCTCTTCGGCCGCGCCCGAGGTCACGGCCGAATTGCCGATATTGGCGTTGACCTTGACCAGGAAGTTCCGGCCGATCGCCATCGGCTCGAGTTCCGGGTGGTTGACGTTGGCCGGGATAATGGCGCGGCCGCGGGCGATCTCGTCGCGCACGAATTCGGGCGTCACGAACTCCGGGACGCTCGCGCCGAAGCTTTCGCCGTCAGCATGGCGGATGTTGGCGCCGTCGAGCGCGGCCTCGCGGGCGAGGTTCTCGCGGTGGGCCACATAGGCCATCTCGGGCGTGATGACGCCCGCCTGGGCGAACTCGTATTGGGTGACCATCTGGCCGGGCCGCGCGCGGCGGATCTCGCGGATCGCCGGGCACGCCGCCACCAGCTTGTCGGCGCCGACATTGCCGTTGTCCTCGGGCTTGACCGCCCGGCCGGGAATGGTTTCGAGGCCGAGCTTGGCGATCCACGGCTCGCGGACGAGCGGCAGCCCCTTCTTCAGGTCGATGGGCGCGTCGGTCTCGGTGTAGGGGCCGGACGGATCGTAGACGCGGACCGGCGGTTCGTTGGCGTCGGTCAGCCGGATTTCGCGGAAGGGCACGCGCATCTCGGGATGCGAAGCCGGCGCGGCGTAGACCTTTCGCGAGCCCTCGATCGGGCCTGTGGTGACGCTGTCGGGCGCGGCGCGCGCGTCTTTCGGCGGAACATGGACGTTCATTGCGGGATCTCCTCCTCGAATGCTTCTCGTTTCGGAGATCCGGGGGAGTTCGACGCAAAGTCTGGGGCGAATGGTCGATCGGCCGTGATGGCCTCGCCGCTCGCAGGTTCCCGTCCCTTCGCCGGCATGACCCGGATCAGGTTCTAAGGGATCGGCGTGTCGCCATCTCAGCCCCGCATCGCAGCGGGACGCCCCTCGGACCGAGACGGAGGTTAGGAGGGTTCAAAGCGGTTGTCGATACGTCAACCAGCAGGCGCCTATGGTCCGGCGCGGCCGCGGGGACGGCCGACTCATCCGGAGATGCGGGCCGTGGCTCCCCTTCTGATCGCGTTTGCGACCTTCCTCTGCCTGACGGGCGCGTCGTTCGGCTGCATGCTGGTCTATTCGCGGCTGCCCGAGCGGCTGCAGCGCGACGACACCCACAACGTCATCAAGCTGGTGGCCACCATCTTCGTCACCATGACGTCGATGGCGATCGGCCTGCTGATCAATTCGTCGAAGACGACCTTCGACGCCATCGACCACAACGTCCATTCCTTCGCGACCGAGATCATCATCCTCGACCGCTCGCTGCGCGCGCATGGCCCCGACACCGCCGAGGCCCGCGCCAAGCTCGCAAGCTATGTCGAGCGCGCGGTCGCGGGCACATGGCCCAGGGACGCCGTCGGCCGCGACGTGACGGTCGAGGACGAGGCCGCCGAAGCCCAGCTCGACGAGGTCGGCGCGGCTATGCGCAAGATCGAGGCGGACGAGCCCGAGGACCTCCAGCTCAAGGCCGAGTGGCGCCAACGCTTCCAGAAGATCACCGAGCTGCGCTGGACGCTGATCCAGCACTGGGAAGGCACCATGCCGCCGCAGCTCATCGTGGTGCTGGTGGGGTGGGTGTCGCTGATCTTCGCGAGCTTCGCGTATCGCGCGCCCCCAAACGTCGTGGTGGCCGTGTGGATGACCGCCGGCGCGGCGCTGATCTCGGCGGCGCTCTACCTCATCCTCGACATGGACGCGCCGTTCTCCGGCTGGATCCGCGTCTCGCCGGCTGCGCTCGAAACCGCGCTCGAGCATATGAGGCGGTGAAGGCTCAGGCCCTGAACGGCCGCAGCTCGGTCTTCACAAGCCGTTCGCCGTCCTCGGCGAGCGTGTAGGCGAGGCGTTCGGCGGTGCCGATGTTCACCTCCTCGATCGCCTGCGGATCCACGCCGTCGAGCCGCATCAGCATCGAGCGCAGCGCGTTGCCGTGGCCGACCACCAGCACGCGGCCCCCGCCCCTCACCGCCGGCGCGATCTCGCGCTCGTAGAACGGCCAGACCCGCGCGGCGGTCATGGCGAGGCTTTCGCCGCCCTCCGGCACGGCGTCGTAGGATTTGCGCCAGATCCGCACCTGCTCTGCGCCGAAGCGGGCGCGCGCCTGGGTCTTGTTGAGACCGGCGAGCGCGCCGTAGTCGCGCTCGTTGAGGGCTGCGTCCTCGCGCACGGCGAGATCGGCCTGGCCGAGCTCCTCGAGCGCGAGCGCCATGGTCTGGCGGGCGCGGGTCAGGACGCTCGTGAAGGCGTGGGTGAAGCTCAGGCCGAGCTCGCGCAACGCCCGGCCCGCCGCGCGCGCCTCCTCGACGCCGCGCGGGGTCAGGGACGGGTCGCGCAGGCCGGAGAACAGGTCGCGCTCGTTGTCCTGGCTCTGACCGTGGCGGACGAGGACGAGGAGACGCTGCGGCTCGGCTGTCATGCGGGCGAACTCGAAACTCTGCGCGGGCCGGCGGCCCGAGATGAAAAAGGCCGGACCTCGCGGTCCGGCCTTTCGAAACGTCGATCGGCGCGGCGCCCGTGACGGCGCCGCGCCGGTCAGGTCACTTGATCAGGAGCCAGAGGCCGACCACGGCCACGCCCGCGACGACGGTGGGAAGGATCGTGCCCTTCTCGCTGAGGCCGCCGATCACGCCGGTGACGAGCGCCGCGACGACGCCGAGACCGCACAGGCCCCAGTGGCCGGTGACGCCGCCGATGCCGAGCGAGATCACGATCAGGATGACGGCCGCGGTGGCGACCTTCGAGAGCTTCATGACGAGCGAGTAGGTGCCTTCGTGCTCGGCGTAGTCATTGCCGGTCGCGGTGGCGTATTCGGTCGGAGCGTGCTCGGCCATGCAGGCTTTCCTCGGCGTTCTTGTTGCTTGCTTCAAATCGCGTTTAGCCGAAACGGCGGGCGTGGGCAATCGGCCAAACGCCGCGGATTCGGACGGAAAATCAGCTGATCGGGCGACGGTCCAGGACACATGGTCCAGCGTCGCGCCCGAGCGCCGCGGCGGCTTATCCGACGCTCAGGCGATGACAACAGCGTGAACCGCCTGGGCCGGACCGGAAAGGCCGCAAGCGGCCGGTCGCGCGCCAATCCATTGCGCGATCGACGACTTTGACGCCGGCGTCAGTTTCCGACCGCCTGTCGTCGCTCGTACGGCTCCGCGGACCGCGGCCAAGCTCCAGTTGAAAACGGTTCTAAACGCGCAGAGCGTGGGCGACAGGCGTGGCCATCAGGGTCCGGCCTCCGGGAGATCCCCCCATGACGCCGTCCTTTCGCCTCGCGCTTGCGCTCGCAGGCCCCCTCGCCCTCGCCGCTCCCGCCCTCGCGCAGGCGCCTGACGTCAACGCCATCGTCAACGCGCAGGAAGCGGTGGCGGGCAAGCACAAAGCGCGCATCAGCGGCGCCAAGGGCCAGTGCGTGGCCGGAACCTTCAAGCCGTCCGCCGACGGCAAGGCCATGTCGAAGTCGGCGATGTTCGCCAAGGCCGAACTGCCGGTCGTCGCCCGGTTCTCGATGGGCGGCGGCAATCCCGCCATCCCGGACTTCACCAAGGGCGTCACGCGCGGCTTCGCGCTCCGCATCGATCCGGAGGGGGACGCCTCGGAATTCGTGTTCATCTCGGCTCCGGTGTTCGGGGCCAAGAACCCGGACCAGATGCTGGCCGGCTTCAAGGCGCGCGCGCCCGGGCCGGACGGCAAGCCCGACCAGGAGAAGATCAAGGCCTTCACGGCTGCGAACCCCGAAGCCGCCAACCAGTCGAAATGGCTCGCCGGAAAGCCGATCCCTGCGAGCTGGGCCACGGTTCCCTATTGGGGCGCGCACGCCTTCACGCTCACGGACGCCTCGGGCAAGGCGACCGTCGCGAAGCTGAAATTCACGCCCAAGGCCGAGGCCCCCGGACTCACGGACGACGAGGCCAAGGCCAAGGGCAAGGATTTCTATGTCGCCGAGCTGACCGAGCGGCTCGCCAAGGGCCCGGTCGTGTTCGACCTCGTGGCGATCCCGACGAAGGACGGCGACCCGATGAACGACGTCACCGCGATGTGGCCCGACGAGGAGAGCCGCCCCGCCACGACGCTTGGAACCGTCGAGATCGCCAAAATCGAGCAGGCCTCGGCCTGCGACGGACAGACGTTCGACCCGACGATCCTGGCCGAAGGCGTCGAGGGGCCGAAGGACGACCCGATGTTCGCCATCCGCTCCCCGGCCTACGCGATCTCGGTGGTGCGGCGGGCGCAGTGACGCCAGGCGAGTTCGCCCAACCGTCCCGTCCCTGATCAGGGACGGGACGGAGACGGATCGTCGCCGCCGAGACCGACCGCCTCGAGCGCCGCCCGCTGGCGCGCCGCCACGCCCTCGACCGAGAAGCCCGCCATCGCGTCGCGGAACAGCTGCGAGAAGTTCAGCTCGGCGGCGAGATGCAGGAAGACGCCGCCGAGCCCGATCGCCGCGCGGTCCATGAAGACGAACTCGCGCGGCACGGTGATCGGACCCTTCTTCTTCAGCTCCTGCGCGACCTGGAACGCTTGCTTTCGCCCATACTCGCCGGGCGAGACGCCGTCCGCGATCGTGCGCACGCGGTCGTCGAGCAGCGGGCCGTAGATGAAGCGCGCCCAGATGTTCAGCACGTCGATCAGCTCGCGCTTGAGGCCCTTGAAGCCCCAGGTCTCGTAGGCGTGGACGACCCGCGCGTCGTCCCCGTCGCGCAGCCCCTCATAGAGATCCACGACCCCGCCGACGAAGCTCGCCGGAAACACGCGGATGCAGCCATAGTCCAGCAGGTTGATGCCCTGCGGCTCTCCGTCTTCGAGATAAGCCGCGTAGTTGCCGAGATGCGGGTCGCCATGGATCACGCCATGAGTCGAGAACGGCCGCCACCACGCTTTGAACATCGCCACGGCGAGGCGGTTGCGGATCTCGAGAGAGGCCTCCTTGAACTCGAGCAGCTTGCGGCCTTCGAGCCAGTCGAGCGTCAGCAGGCGTCCGGTCGAGAGCGCGCGATGGACGCCCGGCACCCGCACCTCGGGCGTGTCGGCGAGGATGCGGGCGTAGAGCGCGGCGTGCTTGGCCTCGCGACGATAGTCCAGCTCCTCGCGGATGCGCGCGCCGATCTCCTGAACGATCTGGCTCGTGTCGATCGACTTGTCGAACCGCCCCCTCAGGTCGAACAGCAGGCGGAGCTGGCCGAGATCGGCCTCCACCGCCGAGGCCATGTCGGGATATTGCAGCTTCACCGCGAGCGCCTGTCCGTCGACCGTCGTCGCGCGGTGAACCTGCCCGAGCGAGGCGGCGGCGGCGGGCTCCTTCTCGAACGACCCGAATTTTTCCAGCCAGTCCGGACCGAGCTCCGCCGCCATCCGGCGGCGCACGAAACCATAGCCCATGGGCGGGGCGTCGGACTGGAGCTGGGAGAGTTCGGCGGCGTATTCGGGCGGCAGCGCGTCGGGGATGGTGGCGAGCAGCTGCGCCACCTTCATGATCGGGCCCTTCAGCCCCCCGAGCGCCGCGCGAAGATCGGCCGCGCGCTGGTCGCGTCCTTCGGCGCGGCCGCGGAACTGCGCGGTGGCGATCCGCGCCGCGACGCCTCCGACATTGGCCCCGACCCGGGCGTAGCGGCCCATGCGGGCCGTAAGACGGTTTCGTTCGATGTCGCGCTCGCTCATGGTCGGCATACGTCGTGCGCAAGCGTCTGGTTGACCAGAGCGGCAGGACGCTGCAGGCCTTTCGTCACGCGCACGTTCCGGAGAGGCCCTCGATGCGGCTCGCGCTCCTTGCTCTGCTCGCCCTGAACGCCGGCTATGTGGACGCCGCCGGCTTCCTCGCGCTGCATGGGCTGTTCACCACCCACGTCACCGGCAACTTCGTGACGCTTGGCGCCTCCTTCGCGTTCGGCACGACCGGCGTGCTGGCCAAGCTTCTGGCGCTGCCGACCTTCTGCGTCGTGATCCTGCTCGCCCGCACCCTCGGCCTCGCGATCGACCGTAAGGGCTGGCCGGCGCTCAGGCTGATGTTCCTGCTGCAGGCGGCGCTGCTCGGCGTCGGGGCCTGGCTGTTCCTGAAGCTCGGCCCCTTCCCGGACGGCGACGCCGCGCCCGCGGTCGCGACCGGCCTCGTGATCGTCGCCGCCATGGCGATCCAGAACGCGCTCCACCGCACCCGGCTGACGGCGCTGCCGCCCTCGACGGTGCTGACCGGCTCCACCACCCAGATGATGATCGACATCGCCGACTTCACCCGCGGCCTGCCGGCGGACAAGCGCGCCCCGACGCGCAAGCGCATCGGCCTGACGGCGACGTCGATCGGGGCCTTCGCCGTGGGGTGCGGCGCGGCGGCCTTCGCCTACACCTACATCCACGAATACTGCTTCGCGGCGGCGCCGGTGGTGGCGCTCGTCGCCTTCGCGACGACCTGGGCGAAAGACCAAGTCTGACCCGAATGTGTGGACCGGCTGCTGTTCGCAACTGAGGCGTGCTGGTGCGGAAGTCGCTGATATGTATCCGGCCTGTTTGATCGGCTCGCGGGCCGTGGCCTTGATGGGAATACGCACGCGCATTTGGGTCTCATTAGCGGACAGGTCGCCAAGCGCACCGGACAGGTCGGGTCATCAGACTCCGAGCGCGTTGATCGATCCGTTCCATGCAGTTCTCGGTCGCGAACTTAACGAGGCTACGGCTTCAGATCGCCGTAGCCTCAACAGGGTGAGCGTCGAACGCCCTGTCATGACGTAGAACGCTCCAGGCGATGCGGGCGAGCTTGTTGGCCAGCGCCGTCGCCAGCTTGTTGCGGTGAAGGCGCGTCGCCGCTTCCTTCAGCCACGATCCGAAGCTGAACCGCTCCCAGTTCTGCGGCCGCATGAGGATGACGTTCGCAGCCTGGATGAACAGCGTTCTCAGATAGCGGCTGCCGCGTTTCGAGATGCGCCCGAGGATCGACCTCCCGCCAGTGCTGTACTGCCGCGGCACAAGGCCGAGCCAGGCGCCGAAATCGCGTCCGCGTTCGAAGGCTTCGCCCGTTCCGATCGCGGCGACCACGCCGGTGGAGATGAGCGGCCCGACACCCGGCACGCTCATCAACCGACGGCAGTTCTCTTCGGTCTGGCTGATCTGCTCGATCTCACGGGTGATGGTCTCGATGCGTTCGTCCAACCAGAGCCAGTCCTCATAAAGCCCAACGATCAGGTCGTGCATGCGCGGCGAGATCTCGCTCTCCCTGTTCCTCAAGATCTCGAACAGCGAGTTGCGCAGCGAGCGCGAACCTGTCCTGACCGCGATGCCCTGTTCGATCAGGAAGCGCGGATCTGGTTGATGGTCGCGGTGCGGCGGGACACCAGCCGCGAGCGCACTCGATGACAGGATTGGAGATCGAGCTGATCCTGCGTCTTCTCCCGAACCAGGTTTAGGTTCGGCCGCAATGCCGCCTCAGCAATCGCCTCTGCGTCGTTGTAGTCATTCTTCTGGCCCTTCACGAAGGGCTTCACGTAGATCGCCGGAATGATCCGAGGCTCATGGCCGAGCTCACGCAGCGTCCGGCTGACAAAGTGCGCGCTCAGACAGGCCTCCATTCCGACGATGCAGGGCGGAAGCGCCCTGAACGTCTCGACGAGGGCAAGCCGTCGGATCTTCTTCCGGAACGCGATCTTCCCGTCGGGGCCAAAACCCACGACGTGAAAGACGTCCTTGCCGATATCGATTCCGACGGATGTCAGCGCGGGCGTTGTGGTTTCGCGGGTCGTTTGCATGGGCTGCTTCTCCAGGTCTTCGCGGGCAACAGCCTTGAAGGCTAACCCGCCGAGGGAAGCAGCCGGTCCATCCCATTAGCGGACGTAGCGTGGGCCGCATATTGGCCAGCTGAAGCGACGCGTCAGCGATTGCCGCTCTTCGAAGAGCCGGCGCGAGCGCCCGCCGCTTTCATTTTGCGTCCAGCGCGGACCATTGGGGCGTCGACGGGACCGAATAGAGGCCGTCGGCGCTTGGTCGTTTTGGCCCCGGACAGAGCCGCCGCGAGCAGCGCCCGCGCCGCCTCTTCGCGCGACATCGGGTCGAGGTGAGCCGCGATCCAGCCGTCGAGCTTGGCGAGAAGCTCGGAATCAGCCGGTATCGTGAGGGTGGCGACGCTGGAGGTCGCCGGGAACTCGGTGTTCTGGGTCATTGAGATAGCCTATCAGCGCCGCACGTCGGAATAGCGGCGGATTGGAACGAGGCCGCGCCGAAACGTCGGCTCAGAGGTGGGACGGTCAAGCTTCGCCCCTAGCCAAGGTGATCGTCAGCTCATGCGCGCGCGCGTCTAGCGGGATCCGCGCGCCTTCTGCGGTCGGATCGAGAGGGCTGCCGTCGAGCGTATGCCGCGGGGCATCGTCATCGCCAGCCGCACGCCGCCCGACCCGGATCCGGCAGACCGTATCCTCGACCGTAAGCGTCGCCTCGAAGCCTGGCCATGACGGCGGGATCACGGGCGCGACGCGCAGTTGCGCGCCTTCGCGGGTGACGCCCAGAATGCCTTCCAGTCCCGCGCGATACATCCAGGCGGCGGATCCCGTGTACCAGGTCCAGCCGCCGCGTCCGACATGGGGGGAGACCGAATAGACGTCGGCCGCCACCACATAGGGCTCGACCTTGTAGCGCTCAGCCGCGGCGCCATCGAGCGCGTGGTTGATCGGGTTCAGCATGGCGAACAGGTCGTGCGCCTTCTTCCCGTCGCCGAGCCTTGCGAAAGCCAGGATCGACCACATCGCGGCGTGCGAATACTGCCCGCCGTTCTCGCGCAGGCCCGCCGGATAGCCTTTGATGTAGCCGGGATCGTGCGGGGTCGAGACGAAGGGCGGCGAGAACAGGACCGCGATTCCATCGTCGCGCCGGATCAGGCGCTCGTCGACCGAGGCCATGGCGCGGGCGGCGCGCTCCGGGTTTGCGGCGCCGGACAGCACCGCCCAGGACTGCGCGATCTGGTCGATGCGGCACTCGTCGCTGTCTTTTGAGCCGAGCCACGTCCCGTCGTCGAAGGTCGCGCGGCGATACCATGCGCCGTCCCAGGCCTCGCGCTCGATCGCCGCGCGAACGCTTTCGGCATGCGCCCGCCAGCGCGAGGCGCGGCCGGGATAGCGCGCATCGGCGAGCGGCGCGAACAGCGAGACGGTGCGGATAAACAGCCAGCCGAGCCAGACGCTTTCGCCCTGGCCGCCCTCGCCGACGCGGTTCATGCCGTCGTTCCAGTCGCCCGCGCCCATCAGCGGCAGACCGTGCGGGCCGGTGAGTTCCACGCACTGGTCGAGCCCGCGGGCGCAGTGCTCGAACAGAGAGGCGCGCTCGGCCGACACCATCGGCTGGAAGAAGGCGTCGTGCTCGCCGGGCTTCAGCAACGGGCCGTCGAGGAAGCCGGTCTCCTCGTCGAGAACCGCGGCGTCGCCTGAGGTCGAGACGTAGGTCGCGCTGGCATATGCGAGCCACACCCGGTCGTCGGAGATGCGCGTGCGCACGCCCTGGCCGGAATGCGGCAGCCACCAATGCTGGACATCGCCTTCAGGGAACTGGCGGCTCGCGGCGCGCAGCAGATGGGAGCGGGTCTCGGCGGGGTCGATCAGCGACAGCGCCATGCCGTCCTGCATCTGGTCGCGGAACCCGTAGGCGCCGCTCGCCTGGTAAAAGCCCGAGCGCGCCCAGATGCGGCAGCCGAGCGCCTGATAGAGCAGCCAGCCGTTGAGCATGATGTCCATCGCCCGGTCGGGCGTACGGACCTGAACGGCGCCGAGGCGCGTCTTCCAGCCGTCCGAGACCTCCTCCAGCATGGCGTCGATGTCAGCCTCGCGGGTCCGCAGCACGAGCGCGCGGGCCTCGTCCTCGGAGCGGCACTGGCCCAGGAGCCAGACGATCTCGACGCTTTCGCCGACGCCGAGCGACACCTTCGTCGCGAGCGCTGCGCACGGATCGAGGCCCGCGCCCGCCGCGCCCGACAGCGGCGCGTCCTGGAACAGAGCGGCCGGCGCTTCCGGGCCGCCGTTGCGGCCGAGGAATTCGGCGCGGTCGGCCGTCCAACTGGTTTGGCGGCCGAGGAGATCGGCGAACGCCACGCGGCCGGGGAAGGCCGAGCCACGGGTTGCGGGCGAACAGCGCGCCGGTGTCGGCGTCCATCCCCGTCACGACGAACGGCGCGGAGGCGCCGCGCGCGGTCCCCAAAACCCATTCGGCGAAGGCCGTGACGGAGAGCTTGCGGGGGCGGCCCGATGTGTTGCGCAGCGTCAGCCGCGAGATCTTGACCGGGTCGGCAACGGCCACGAACTGCGTCAGCTCCAGCGCGACGCCGTTCGCCTCGTGCTCGAAGCGGCTCGAGCCGAAGCGGTGGCGCGCGACGTAGAGCCCGCCGTCGCAGATCGGCTGTGCGGTGGGGGTCCAGACATCGCCGGTCTCCTCGTCGCGAATGTAGATCGCCTCGCCGGACGGATCCATGACGGGGTCGTTCGACCATGGCGTCAGCTGATTCTCGCGGCTGTTCTCCGACCATGTCGAGCCGGCGCCGCCGGCCGAGACCTGGAAGCCGAAAGCTGGATTGGCGATGACGTTGATCCACGGCGCGGGCGTCGTCGCGCCGCCGTCGAGCGCGACGACATATTCGCGGCCGTCGTCGCCGAAGCCGCCGAGCCCATTGAAGAATTCGAGCCCCGCCGTCGCCGCGGCGCGCTGCGCCTCGGCGCTCTTCGCCTTTCGCGTCATGCGCCGCGCAGGCGTCGCGAGGGGCGCGAGCGCGGAGAGGCGCGCCATCTGGGCCGCGATCGGGCCGCGGCGGGCGACGAGCACGACGCGCGCGACCGACAGCAGCAGGTTGCGGGCTTCGGTTGAAAGCAGGTCGGCGCGCAGCGTGTAGACCGCGCCTTGCGCCGGCGCGTCGCCGAGACGCGGCCGCGACTGGCCCGAGCGGACCGCGGTGTCGATCGCGACCTGCAGGTCCTGCAGGTAGGACGAGGCATGCTCGTTGACGATGACGAGATCGACCGAGATCCGCTTCATCCGCAAATATTCGTGGGCGCGCAGAAGCTGGCGGACCTGGTCCATGTCCTCGACGTCGTCGATCCGCAGGAGCACGATGGGCAGGTCGCCGGAAATCGAATACGGCCACAGGCCCGACTGCGGACCCGCGCCGCGGACGATCACGTCGGAGGCCGCCCGGAAGCGCGCGTCCGGATAGAGCAGCGGGGCGGCAAGCCGCTGGAAGTCGGCGGCCTCTTCGGCGGTCACGTCGAGATGGCGAAGCTGCACCTGCGCCTGCGTCCAGGCCAGCGTCTTCGCGCGGTCGAAGGCGTTGCGGTCGTGATGGGCGTCGACGAGGTCGAGGAGGTCTTCGCGAGAGGTCGCGACCACGGTCCAGAACGCGACGCGCACGCGGCCGCCGGCCGGGACCGTCACGCGGCGGCGGATCGAAAACACCGGGTCAAGCACCGTCCCGACGGTGTTCGACAGCGGCCGGGCCGCATTGCCTGCGAAAGCCGCAGGGGGCGCCAGACTGCGCCCGAGGAATTTCGCGCGATCGGTCTCGTATTCCGGAGCGGCGGTCTCGCCGCCCTCGACCACCGCGAAATGCGCCGCGCAAGGCGCGGCCTCGCCGTTTGCGCGCGGGCGGCGAGTGGCGACCAGCGCGCCGAACTCGGGCAGGTGCTCGGTCACGACGAAGAGCTTGGCGAAGGCAGGATGCGCGGCGTCGGCGGCGGGCGGCGCGAGCACGATCTCGGAATAGGACGTCAGCTCGATCTCGAAGGCGGTTCTGCCGGCGTTGGTCAGTGACGCGCCGGACCTCGGCGTCGACCTCGCCCGAGACGATGACCTCCATGGTGGTGGCCAGCGGTCCGTCGCGGCGGATGAAGCTCGCCTGATCCTCGCCGAACACGACCTCCTGGTGGTCCGCCGGCGCGCCGATCGGCTGGGCCGCGGCCGACCAGGTCCGTCCGCTCGCGACGTCGCGCAGCGTGACGAAGGACCCGAGATCGTCGCGGGTGGCGTCGCCGCGCCAGCGGGTGACCGCGAGGTCGCGCCAGCGGCTGTAGCCGGCGCCTTCCGCCGTCAGCATGACGGCGTAGCGGCCGTTCGACAGCACATGGGTGACCGGCCCGCCGCCCGTCGACGGCGTGACGCGCCGCATGACCGAGGCTTCTGTGAGCTCGCCGGCGGACGCCTTGACCTCTTCGGCGCGCGCCCGCAGCACCGCGACGTCGCGCGGCATGCGCTCCTGCATGAGGAGATCGCAGGCCTGGATGATCGGCTCGCGGTGGAAGCGCGCCCGCATCTTTCCGTCCTGCAGGACGTTCGAAAGCGCCACGATGGTCATGCCCTGATGATGGGCCATGAAGTTGCGGACGATGGCGACGCTCTCGCCTTCCGGCAGACGCGAGCGTGTGAAGTCGAGCGCCTCGTAGAAACCCGTAGCGGCCGCGCCCGCCCATATCCGCCATATGCGCGAAATTCGCCAAGGCGCCCTGCGGGTCCACCATGGCGGCGAGCGCGGTCGCGTAAGGAGCGAACACCGCGTTTTCGGCGAGGCCGCGCTTCAGCCCGAGGCCCGGCACGCCGAAGTTGGAATACTGGTAGGTGGATTCGAGGTCGCGGGCGTTGTAGGCGGACTCCGAGACGCCCCATGGAACGCCGAGCGACTTTCCGTAGTCCTGCTGGCGGCGAACCATCAGGCGGTTGGTCTGCTCCAGCAGGCTGCCGGCCGGCGCGCGCATGACGAGCGACGGCATCATATTTCGAACATCGAGCCCGACCAGGAGATCAGCGCCGAGGCGCCGCCGATCGGGTCGCGGTCCGGCCGAGACGGAACCAGTGCCTTGTCGGGCGTCGCCTTTGGCGATGGCGAACAGGCTCGCGAGCCGGGCTTCCGAGGCGAGCAGGTCGTAGCAGCTCGGATCGAGCCGGTTGTCGGGCAGCGAGTAGCCGATCGAGAACAGTTTGCGCTCAGGATCAAGCAGGAACGCGAAGTCCATCGCAAGGGCGGTCGCGCGCGCCTCCGCGCCGATGGCGCGCGCCCGCTCGGCGAGCGCAAAACTGGGGCGTTCGGCTTCGTCGCGCGCGTGCTCCGCGACGCCCTGCGCGAACGCCCTGATCCAGAACTGGAAGTCCGAGCCGCCCTCCGACGCGACCGGCGGCAGCACGTCGCGCGCGACCTTGAGGGTCTTTTCGGCCAGCCGCGCGAGCACCGGCGCGAGCGTTGCAATCGCGACGCCGCCATTCAGCTGGCCGTCGATCTCGTCGAGGATCGCTGTGATCTGGCGGGCATGATCGTCTTCGCGCGACACGAGCACGGCCAGCGCGCTTCGGGCGAGCGCCAGATTGTCGCCGAGCCCCTGCCTTATGGGCGGCGCCACAGGCTCAGCGGCCCATTCCTCGCAGGCGTTGGCGAGCGCTATGAGGTGGCCCGCAAGATTGCCGCTGTCGACGGTCGACACATAGGCCGGGATGAGGGGCTCGCCGCTTTCCGTGCCGTACCAGTTTTAGAAAATGCCCGCGATGGCGCTGCAACTTTCGAAGCGACGCGAAGGTCGCCTCCAGCCGTTCGACGGTCTCGGCCGTTCCGGCCCAGCCGAAGTCGCGCGCCGCGACCGCCGACAGCAGGTAGAGCCCGATATTGGTCGGCGAGGTGCGCCGCGCGATGACCGGTCGAGGGTCTTCCTGAAAGTTGTCCGGCGGCAGCATGGTGTCGGCCGGCGTCACGAAGGTCTCGAAAGAACCGCCACGTCCTGCGGGCGATCAGGCGCAGCTCGTGCGCGTCGGCGGGAGAGACGGCGAGATCGGACGCCGCGCTCGGCGAGCGGCTCGCCCAAAGCGCGATCGCAGGCGCAAGGCCCCATGCGATGGCGAATGGGACGATCAACGCCCAAGCCGCGGGAGCGATCGCCAGAGAGAGAGCAGCAAGCCCGAGCCCGAGGCCCGTGCCTCCCGCCATCATGCTGTAGAAGCCGCCGAGCGTCAGCCGCGGCGACGCGCTCGACTGGGCGGCGGTCGTCCATTCGAGCAGCCGGCGCCGGGTCCGGAACACCCGGTCGAGCGTGCGCGCGATGGCGTCGATCCCTCGCCATGCCTGGTCGGGCAGGAAGGCGAGCGACAAAACGATCTGCGTCGCGGCGAGCCTGAGATCGCCGAGCAGCGCGCGGTTGTGCGCCCCAAGATGGATTCCCGAGCGCCGCGGCACCACGCAGAAGAACAGGTGCAGCGCGCCCGGAATGGCGATGGCGAGAACCGTGAACAGCACGCCCAATGCGGCGGCAGGAGCCGGCGCCAGCCAACTGGCCGCAAGCGTCGCCATCGCGGCGGGCGCGACGAGGGAGCGACGGAGGTTGTCGAGCATCTTGCCGCGCCCGACGGCAGGCAGGCCGGCGCGGCCCTGTCCTACGCCGAGCACCCAAGGCAGCAACTGCCAATCGCCGCGCGTCCAGCGGTGCTGGCGGCGCGCCGCCACGTCGTAGCGGGACGGGAAATCCTCGATGACCTCGACGTCGGAGGCCAGACCCGCTCGCGCGAATATCCCCTCGAACAGGTCGTGGCTCAACATGGCGTTGTCGGGCGTCCGACCGGCGAGCGCGGCCTCGAAGGCGTCGACGTCGTAAATACCCTTGCCGGTGTACGAGCCCTCGCCGAACAAGTCCTGATAGACGTCCGAGACCGCGGCGGCGTACGGATCGACGCCGCCCGGCGCCGAGAACGCCCGCTGGTAGGCCGAACCCTCCCGGCCGATGGGCAGGGAGGGCGTCACCCGCGGCTGGAGGATTCCATATCCGCCGACCACGCGCCGCCCGGCCGCGTCGAAACTCGGCCAGTTCAGCGGATGGGCCATCTTGCCGATGAGCCGGCTCGCCGCGTCGCGCGGCAGGCGCGTGTCGGCGTCGAGCGTGATGACGTAGCGGACGCCCTCGGGGACCCGCGGCGAAAGTCCGTCGAGCGACGTGAACGTCGTGTCGGTCGCGCCGCGCAGCAGCCGATTCAGCTCGTGCAGCTTGCCGCGCTTGCGCTCCCATCCCATCCACACGCCATCGACGGCGTTGAACACGCGGCGGCGATGCAGCAGCAGGAAGCGGTCGCCGCTCGGGCCGGGGCCGTGCGTCGCGTTCAGGCGCGCGATCGACCCCTGCGCCATGGCGAGAAGCGCGGAGTCGCCGTCGAGCGTCTCGCGGTCGGCGTCGACGCCGTCGATCACCAGCGCGACGAGATATCACCGCCGGCGCCGGCGAGATGATGCACTTCGAGCCGCGCGATCTGCTCGGCGAGATCGGCCTCGCCGGTGAGCAGCGTCGGCATCGCGACGAGCGTCCTGAGCTCCGACGGCACGCCTGTCGATAGGTCGAGCCCCGGAAGCGCGTTGGCGCCGAAGCTCCAGCCGATCACGCGGTTGACGAGCGCTGTGGCGACTTCGGTGGCCGGGATGACGCCGAGCAGCGCGATCATCCACGGCCAGACCGATCCGCCGCCCGCCGCGGTCAGCGCGCAGACGACGCCGCCGAGGAGCGCGGCCGTGAGCGCCAGGATCGCCCCGACGTAACCGCCGATGCCGAGTCTGATGCTAAGCCGGTTGAACCACAGCCGCGGCGACGGGCGGAACCCGATCGCGCGTTCGAGCGCGGGCCGGCCTTCGGCGATCAGATGATAACCCGGATCGCGGACGCGCTCCGCCCCGGCCGCAGACGCAGCCGTACCGGGCCGCGACGCCGCGAGCGCCGCATCGGCGACCTCGAGTTCGCTTGCCGACGAACCGCGGGCAAGCTGCTCGACCGCGCTGCGGTAGAGGTTGCGGGTGGGGAAATCCATCGCCGCGAAGTCGCTGGCGTCCCGAAGCCTCTCGTCCACGAGGCTGACGCTTTCGAACAGCTCCGCCCAGTCGATGTCCGAGATCAGGCGCATGCTGGTGATGACGTTGCGGATCGTGACGTTCGAGGCGCCCTGTCGCATCTGCGCGTGCCGAACGGACTCCTCGAGGGAGCCTTGCAGCGCCAAGCGCTGCTCGAGCCATTCGAGCGCAGGGTTGGTGCGTGGGTCCTGGTCGCGCAGACGCTTGGCGAGCTGCGCTGCGAACAGTTCGGAGACCGGACCTTCGGGTCGCGTGGCGATGTCGGCGTCGAGCGCGGACCGCGCTCCGCCCGATGCGAGAAGCCGGTTGGCGAGCGCCTCGGCGTCGGCGCGGGCCGCGCGCGCTACGCTGATCTGGTCGGCGAGCCGTCGCAGGTTTTCGATCAGCACGATGCGGATCGTGATCGCCACCGCCCAGAGCTCGCCGATCGTCAGCGGCTGGACCCTCTGATAGGCCGCGACGAACCGTTTCAGGATCTCCGGATCGAAATGGCTGTCGGTGTGGGCGACATAGGCCCATGCGATGCCGAACACGCGCGGGTAGCCCTTGAACGGACCCGCGGAGAGCTTCGGCAGCTGCCGATAGTATCCCGACGGCAGATCCCTCCCTGATCTCGCGGATCTGGTCTTCGACGAGATGGTAGTTGTCGAGCAGCCATTCGGCCGCCGGCGTCACGCCGCGCCCGCTCTCTAGCTCGGCTGCGCTCGCCTTGTAGGCGGCGAGCAGCGTGATGGCGTTCTCGCCCAGGCGCACGCGAAGCGACCGCACGAAAGGCGGCCGTTCGGCGATGGGCTGGGCGGCCGCGAGCGATTCGGCGTGCTGCTCGAGCCGCTCGGCTCCGAAGAGCTCCTCGCGGACCGGCGAGGCGTCGTCCCACGGGGCCGCCGAGCCTCTGCGAGCCAGGATGTTGCGCGCGATCTCAAGCATGTTCGCCCTTCCAGCCACGACCTGTCGGCAGGGCGATCTGTTTCATGCGCGGGCGAAACGAAGCCGCGCCGAAGCTCAATGATCGAGCGCCTTCAGCGTGAACGGCCGGTGGAACGTCACCGTGGATTCCTGAGTCCGGCGCGACATGTCGGTCGCCGTCAGGATTTCTTGGACTTCGGCGCGCCGGCCGGTGAGGCGCCGATCTTCAGAGCCGTGGTCGGGGCGGGTTCCGCCGCCTTGATCTTCTTCGGCTTCTTGGCTTCCTTGTTGCCGCGCTTCTGTGCCTTGGCCATTCGCCGTACTCCGGTTGGGCCCGTCGGGGCCGAAAGCCAAAAGAAGACCCCGCCGCCTCGAAAGGCGACAGGGTCGAAAGCGCTCTCAAGCGCCTCTTCGGATCTGATGCTGCAGCGCTGCCGCCAGCGAGGTTCGCCAGTACATCCGTGGTCGACCTCGCTCGTCAGGGCGCTTCGCCGCGCCGCCCGGAGCGACCGGTGCGGCCGGCGTTGTGATCAGGTCTGAATTTGCAGCCGGTCGGCCGTCATCTTGCCGCTCTTGCGATCGGAGACGAGCTCGTAAGCCACCTTCTGGCCCTCCTGAAGATCGGAGATGCCGGCGCGCTCCATGGCGCTGATGTGCACGAACGCGTCAGCGCCGCCGTCGTCAGGCGCGATGAAGCCGAAGCCCTTCTGGGCGTTGAACCATTTGACTGTTCCCGAAGACATGGGAGTTCCTTCTCGAAAATAAATGCGCGCGCCCGCGAGGGCGGCGCGGCCTACAGTGCTGTTTGATGAAAATAAAATCTGGCGCACGAAATATTTTTATTTCGGAGCGCCAAATATTACGTCGCTTGAACAACGATACTGAAATGATGTCCGCTTCGTCATTTGCAATGACGCGTCGGTCTTATTTTTCTAGGATCGTGTCCGGGTCGCGATAGTTCGAGGAACGCTTTTGGACGTTATGGTCAAACCGGTTTTCGGCCGGAAGGAATGGCTGCTGACCGATCTGCTCGGCCGCCCGATGGGAATGATCCGCACCACCGACAGCGGACACGTCCATATCGAGCCCGACGGCAAGGCGACCGCGACCATGACCGGCATGCGATGCGGCCCGTTCGCCTCGCTCGACGAGGCGCTGGCGATGATCGAGACCCACACCAGAGGCGTCTGCCGCCGCGAGCCCGGCGAGGCTCAGGCCGCTGCAGGTGAACCCGCCGCGACGGTCGAGACCTCGACGGACATGTCCGAAAACGCGTCCGCGGACCCGAGATAGCTGCCCGAAAGCGGCATGATCTGCCTGATGTCGCGGGCGACCGCGACAGGGATCAGATTGGCGCTTCCGACACTTCGGTTGGTCGGGTCGAAGGTGATCCAGCCTGCGCCCGGCACATAAACCTCCGCCCAGGCGTGGGTCGAGCCAAGCCCGTTCGAGCCGACCAGCCCCTCGCCCGGATCGTGGAGATAACCCGAGACGACCCGCGCTCCGAAGCCGAGGCTGCGCGCGGTCTCGGCGAACAGGGTCGCGAAGTCGCGGCACGAGCCGAGGCGGCGATCGAGCGTCTCGAGCGGCGACTGGACGCCTTCGTCCTCGCGGATCTCATACGCGACCTCGGCCGCCACGCCGGCGTTAACGTCCTTCAGCAGCGACAGCGTATCGGTCGGCTCGCCGTACACGAACCCGCGCGCCCAGCCGCGCAGCCGTCCCGCCGGATCGAGATACTGGTTGAGCGTCAGCGATCCCAGATCGGTCCGCTCGTCGTCGGAATAGGGAAACGGATACTGGATCGCGGACGCCGCGACGTCGAAGACCGGCCAGGCCGGCGCATCGAGCTCGATCTTCGCGACGCTCTCTATCGTCAGGAGATCGGTAGCGTCCGCAAAACTCGCGATCGCCACGGCATTGCCAAACACGTCGTAGCTCCAGGACAGCGAGGCCGCGGGCGTGATCGAGACGTCTATCGACAGCAGCCTGAGTTCGCGGCTCTCGCGCGGGCGAGCCACCATCCTGTGCGGATTGAGCCGCACAGGGCTGCGGTAGCGATACGTGGTCCGGTGCCGGATCGTGATCTCGTCCAAGGGGTCTCCTGGCTGCCGCGCCGAAGCGGTGCGATTTGAGCGCGGCGGGAAGTTTTTCGCACTGCAGCGTCCGCGGCCTGCGATCTTTGCTAGGGTGAGCCCGGTCCGATCCCGCGCAATCGGTCGAACCGTTCGTCGGCGCTCCTCCAATGAAAGAGCGCGATGCTGATCCGCTACGGCTACGAGATCACGCTGAACTGCCAGTCGCCGACGCCGGTCGTCTGTCTCCTGTCGGTCCATGACGAGCGCAGCGCCGACATTCGCGATCCCGAGAAGGTGTTCACGACGCCGATCACGCCCACAACGACCTATCGCGACCTGTTCGGCAACCAGTGCCGACGCCTCGTGGTTCCGGCCGGCGACTTCAAGCTCTGGGGCGACGCTACGATCTGGGACAGCGGGCTGCCGGAAGAGCCGGCTCCCGGGGCGTGCGAACACCCCGTCGCGGACCTGCCCGACGACACGCTGCTCTACCTGATGGGCAGTCGCTACTGCGAGACCGACCGGCTCAGCCAGGCGGCCTGGGACCTGTTCGGGACCGTCGAACCGGGATGGGGCCGCGTGCAGGCGGTGTGCGATTTCGTCAACGGCCACATCGCCTTCGACTACATGCAGGCGCGCTTGACCCGCACAGCATTCGACGCCTTCAACGAGCGCATCGGCGTCTGTCGCGACTACGCCCATCTTGCGGTCGCGTTCTGCCGCTGCCTGAACATCCCCGCGCGCTACGTGAACGGGCATCTCGGCGACATCGGCGTGCCCGTCGTCGATCCCATGGATTTCAGCGCCTGGATCGAGGTCTATCTCGGGGGCGCCTGGCGCACCTTCGACCCGCGCAACAACATCCCGCGCATCGGCCGCATCGTGGTCGCGCGCGGCCGGGACGCAGCGGACGTGCCGCTGATCAACTCCTTCGGCCCGCATACGCTGAAGGCGTTCAGGGTATGGACCTATGAGGTCGACGAGGCCCCGCAGGGTCAGCAGGGCGCCTAGCAAGACGCGTGACGGCGATCGCGTCGTCGCGTCAGTCTTCGAACTCCGCGGGCGTGCGCCCGGCCCGGAACAGCACCAGCGGGTTTTCGTCCGCCTGCTCGGTGTCGACGTCGTAGCCCTGGCTGAGCGCGACGACGCCGGCGAATTTGCCCTCCGCGCGCTCGGCGCGGCCCTTGGCCTCCGCGGCGGTCTTGAACTTCATCGGCGTCTCGGCCCGCAGCTTGCCGCGTTTGTCGGCGCTCCAGGTCAGCACGATGTGAATCATCTCTGTCGCCATGAACCGAGATAGCAGTGATCGCAGACGCCTGTCTCGTCACCGCCGGATCATCAGGCAAATTTCTGGAGCAGGTCGAGCGACGGGTCAGCCATTGTTCGCGTCCCTCACGGTCCGGCTCACGAGCCGCGAGAGATCCTCCGCCGCATACGGCTTCTGCAGCAGTTCGAACCCAAGACGCCCCTGATCGACCAGCACGTCGCTGTAGCCGCTCGTCAGAAGCACGGGCAGGCCGGGGTAGAGCCGGTTGATCTCCTGGCCGAGTTCGACCCCGCCCATGCCCGGCATCACGATGTCGGAGAACACGAGGTCGAACCGGCGCGGCTCCCGCCGCAGCAGGTCGAGCGCCTCGCGGGCGTTGTTGGCCCAGACGGTGTTGTAGCCGAGGTCCTGGAGCATCTGGGTCGAGAACGCCCCGACGTCGTTGTTGTCCTCGACCACCAGCACCCATTGGCCCTGGCCTGCGCCCGCGATCTCGCTTTCGGCCCGCACGCGCGCGGCGGGCTCTTCCTCGCCGGAGGCGTGCGGCAGCAGGATCGTGAAGGTCGCGCCCTGTCCCAGAGCGCTCCGCACCGTCAGGTCGCCGCCGCTCTGCTTGGCGAAGCCGTAGGCCTGCGACAGCCCGAGACCGGTGCCCTTGCCGACCTCCTTGGTGGTGAAGAATGGCTCGAAGATCTGCTTGAGCTGCTCGGGCGCGACGCCGACGCCGGTGTCCTCGATCTCGATCCGGACCATGCCGGGCGAGACGCGCGCGGCTAGCGGCCCCTTCTCGTCGGACGACACGCGGATCGTGAGGACGCCTTCGCCCGCCATGGCGTCGCGCGCGTTGACCGCGAGGTTGACGACCGCGGTCTCGAACTGGCTGACGTCGGCCTCGACGAGGCAGGGCGACCGGTCGTCGACCTCGACCACGACGCCGACGCGCGCGCCCACGATGGTGCGCAGCATGTCGGCGACCGAATGGACCTGGAGGTTGACGTCGAAGATTTCCGGCTTGAGCGCCTGGCGGCGCGCGAAGGACAGCAGCTGCCCTGTAAGTTTCGCCGCGCGGTCGACCGTGTCGGCGATCGCGTCGATGTAACGTCGCCTGCGCTCCGGCGGCAGGTCGTCGCGGCGCAGGAAGTCCACCGACGAGCGCACGATCGTGAGCAGGTTGTTGAAGTCGTGCGCGACGCCGCCGGTCAGCTGCCCGACGGCCTCCATCTTCTGCGACTGGCGCAGCGCGTCCTCGGCCTGTCCGCGGCGCGCGACCTCGTCGGCGACCCGCGACTCGAGCGTCTGGTTGAGCCGCTCCAACTCCTCGGCGGCCCGCCGCCGCTCGGTGATGTCGAGCGAGACGCCGGTCATACGCAGCGGCGCGCCGTCCTCGCCGTAGACCGGGCGGCCTCGGATCTGCACCCATCGGATCTCGCCGCTCGGCCAGACGACGCGGTATTCGATGTCGTAGTCGACGCGTTCGGAGAGTGACCGCTCAACGGCCTCCTCCATCCGGGCGCGGTCGTCCGGCAGCACCGATCGCCTCAGATCCTCGTAGTCGAACGGATCGTCAGGGCCGCGGCCAAAATTCGCCCGGCAGGTCTCGCTCGCCTGGAGCGCGCCGGTACGCACGTCGAGCTCCCACGCGCCGAGCCGGCCGGCCTTGAGCGTGAAGCGCAGGCGCGCCTCGCTGTCGCGTAGCGCCGCCTCCGTAAGGCGGCTCTCGGTGCGGTCCCTCAGGATCTTGAGGTAGCCGATGTGCTCTTCGCCGACGAGCAGCGGCATCATCAGGCCGTTCGCCCAGAACCGCGAGCCGTCGCGCCTCAGGTGCCAGCGCTCGTCTTCGGCGCGGCCGTCGCGCGCAGCCTTCGACATCTCGAGCTCGGGCACGCCGGCGGCGCGATCTTCCGGCGTCCAGATCAACGGCGCGGGCGCGCCGAGGATCTCGTGTTCGGACCAGCCGAAGATCTTCTGCGCGCCGGCGTTCCAGGTCGTCACCCGCTCGTCGAGATCGGTGGCGATGATGGCGAAGTCGGTCGCGCTCTGCAGGATCAGCCGCGAGAAGCCTTCGCCTTCGCGCCGGGCGAGCGTGGCCTTGGCCTCGCCGAGCTGCGCGGCCTGGCGGCGTTCCTGGCTGAGGTCGGTGACGACCGCCCCGATCAGGCCCTCGCCGTCGCCCTCGATCGCTGCGAACGACACGGTGACGGGCACGTCCGTGCCGTTCGCGGTCCTGAGCGCAGCCTCGACGCGGCCCGGCCGGTCGAACAGCGCATGGAACAGTCCGGGCGAGGACAGGAACGAGCCGAGCGTGTGGCCGACAACCGTCTCGGGCGCGAGGCCCAGCATCCCAGCGAACGCCCTGTTGGCGTATAGGATGAGGCCTTCGCGATTGAGCGTCAGCGCGCCTTCCTGCATCTGCTCGATCAGCAGGCGGTAGGGCCGATCGGCGTTTTCGAGCGTGTAGACCAGCGGTTCGCCGCTGGCGCCCCCGACCACGACCGCGTCGACCTCGCCCGAGCGGATCGCCTCGATGGTCTCGAGCGCCTCCCGCAGTCGGGCCTCGAGCTCTGCGGATCGTGCCTGGAAGTCTTCGGTCTGTGCGGACATGAGCGACGAGGGGATCAAACCGGCCTTAGGGCTTGTCGGATGGGGCGCCGCCGAAGGACGCGAACGGATCTTGCGCCGTCCCGTCGTTCTTTACGATGTCCAGGCTGTAGCGGACGCGGTCGTGATCGGTGAGATCGCCGATGACGCGACGCACGGGCGTCGGCAGGAGCTTGAGCAGGGTCGGGGCCGCGATGACCTGATTTTCCTTTGCGGCCTCCGGGTGCAGATAGACGTCCACCACCTCGAGCTCGTAACGGCCGGGGAGCTCGGCCTCGCAGATCGCGCGGAGGTTTTCGATTGCGCGGACCGATCGCGGGGTGGAGCCTGTCACGAACAGCCGGAGCACATAGCGTTCGCCGGACTGCGCGGCGTCGGTCACGGGTTGAGCTTCTTGATCTCGAGACCGAACAGAACCTTGTCGACGTCGGCGAGCTTGCCGATGATGCGCTTGAGCGGCGGCGGCAGGTGTCGCACCAGCGTCGGCAGCGCGACGATCTGGTCCTGCGCGGCGCGCTTGGGATCCTGCGACAGATCGATGATTTCGACGGTGTGGCGGCCGGGCAGATGCTCGTCGCACAGGCGCCGCAGGTTCGCGATCGCCTCCATCGAATTGGCCGTGCGGCCCGCCACGTAGAGGCGCAGGTTGTAGTGGCCGTCCGGGATGTCGCCGTCGTCCGCCATCGTCATTCCGCGGCCCCCCGGGCGATCGACAGGGCGGCGCGATCGGCTTCGCGGTCCTGCTCGCGTTGCTCGGCCTCGTCGGCCAGCCGCTGAATCTCGGCGGCCTCGGCGTCGAGCGCAGCGCGCGTCTCAGCCATCTGGCGCTCGGCCGAGTCGCGCTTGACCTGATGCTTTCTCAGCCGCTTCTCGACCTGCTGGCGGCGCGCGGTGTGGTCGGCGCGCTCCTGGGCTTCCTGGGTCAGGCGCGCGGTGCCGGTCAGAACGCCCGCCGAGCCGATATAGGGCTCGATCAGGCGCACGCCCTGCGAGGTCAGCACATATTCGCGGATCTGGTTGGAATGGCTCATGCCGCGCGACTTCAGCACGAACAGGCCGCGGTTTCGTTCGCCGTTTGATTCGAGATCGTGCAGGCCGATCCAGGTGTCCATCAGCGACGACAGCCCGTGGTCGGTCGCATCGTCGCGCCCGGGCGAGGTGAGATTGGTGAAAAGCGCCGTGATGCCCCAAGCTTTCAGCAGGTCCACCATCCTGAGCAGCATCGAGTGAACTTCGGTCGATGGCCCGCGGAACGCTGAGATCGGATCGACCACCACCACGCTCGGCTTGAACGACTCGATCGCCCGATACATCAGCGTCAGGTGCATCTCGAGCCCGTAGAGGCTCGGCCGGGCCGAGGAGAGCTTCAGCACCCCGGATTCGACATGGGGCGCGAGGTCGACGCCGACCGAGCGCACGTTGCGGATGATCTGGCTCGGCGACTCCTCGAGGCCGAACAGCATGCAGCGCTCGCCGCGGGCGCTGGCGGCGGCCGCGAAATGGGCCCCGAAGATCGTCTTGCCGGTTCCCGATCCGCCGGTGACGAGCACGCTCGCGCCGCGATAGAACCCGCCTGCGCCAAGCATCGCGTCGAGCCCGGCGATGCCGCTGGAGACCGTGTCGAGGGTCGTGTCGTGGGCAAGGCCCGCCGTCGTGACCGGCAGGACAGAGATGCCCTCGCTGTCGATCAGGAAGGGGTATTCATTGGTGCCGTGCGCGGAGCCGCGATACTTGACGATCCGGAGCGAGCGCGTCGTGATCTGGTCCGCGACGCGGTTGTCGAGCAAGATCACGCAGTCGGAGACGTATTCCTCGAGCCCGCGGCGCGTGAGCGCGCCGTCGCCGCGCTCGGCCGTGATCACGGCCGTAACGCCGCGCTCCTTCAGCCAGGCGAACAGACGCCTGAGTTCCGATCGAAGCAGCGACTCGTCGTCGAGGCCCGCGAACAGCGCCTCCAGCGTGTCGAGCACGACGCGCTTGGCCCCGACCTCGTCGATCGCATAGGCCAGCCGCACGAACAGGCCTTCGAGGTCGTATTCGCCGCTTTCGGCGATCTCGCTGCGCTCGACGCGGACGTAGTCGATCGCGAGCTTCTTGGCCGCGACCAGCCCGGCGACGTCATAGCCGAGCGAGGCGACATTGGCGGCGATGTCGCGGTCGGTCTCCTCGAAGCTCATCAGCACGCCCGGCTCGTCGAACAGGGTCGCGCCGTTGACGAGGAAGGTCGCGCCGAACAGTGACTTGCCGCAGCCGGCCGCGCCGCAGATGAGCGTCGGCCGCCCGGCCGGAAGCCCGCCGAACGTGACAGCGTCGAGACCAGCTATTCCAGTGCGAGCCTTGGGGAGCGCTCCGGCGGGCGCGTGATCGAGGTTCTGGGCCGTCACGCTACGCTCGCCTATCGGGATACTTACGGGAGCCCACTCAGATGCGTCGGCGGAGCGTCTGTCAATCTGATCACGCAGAGCGCGAGCATCTGAAAAGACACCTAAACCCTCAAGACGTCTGTCCATCGGACAGTGGCTCTCATGTCGGCTGCCTGCGCAGAACCCGATGGCCGCTTCTGGCGCTCTCGGGTCGATCAGACGTCGACTATATGGGTGTCGGCGATGGTCTCAGCGAAGCCATAGCCGAACAGACCTACTGGCGTCTGGAAGCCAGGTTGAACCTCTCCGCCCAGGACGCGGCGCGCGGCTTCAACCGCCGCCATGGGCGTGAACGTGTAGCCGTTGACCGTGTCTAGGATGGAGCGAGCCACGGTCCCGTCTGCCCCGGTCGCCTCGACCGCGGCCTGGTAGCGATTGGCCTCGCGCTGTTCGGCCGTCGGGCCATCCGGAATGGTCGCCACATCGCCCGTGGGGAAAGCGTCCCCAGAGACGTGCACGAAGGTCTCGATGTTCGGGATCCCGGTCGCTCGCCAGATCGTCACGAGGTCGGGCAGCGTCACCGGGAAGCACGCCTTTGGTCCCGCGCCGAAATCGAAGTCGCGCAGTTCCTCCGGGCTTCGACCCGCCAGCGCGCCATCCACGCGTTCAAGACACTCCGAAGTCAGGTTCTCCGTCGCGCTGATCGCCGAGCCCCGAGACATCGAGCCCGAAACGTGGAGCGCGACCCGCAGTCGGACCGGCGCCGCGACACGGGTCGCCGCATGACCCGCAAGGCTCCCGAGCATTGCGACGCTGCCGCCGCTTCCAGGCAACAGCATCACGTCCGCTTTGCTCGCGGCCCCATCGAGCTCTTCGGCGAGCCGGTAGCTGTCCAGCTCCGCGGCGACGTCGAGGTAGTGGGTCCCCGACCGGATCGCGGCGTTCATCAACGGCGCAGCGGTGCGCATGAAAGGCCCCGCGCAGTTGAGAAGCACATCCACGTCCGACAGAGCTTCGTCGATTGCGCAAGCGTCGCCGACGCCGAACGTCCGATGTTCGGCGTCGAGTTCCGAAGCGAGCTTTGCGAGCCTTGTTTCGTCGCGTCCGCCTAGGACGAAGTCGAGACCGGCCGCCCTTGCTCGCTCGGCGGCCATGCGCCCGGTGTAGCCGGTGGCGCCGTAGATCATCAGCTTGGTCATGGTCAGCGCTGCCAGCTCTTGTGGACGAACTCGAGACTGTAGCCATCGGGGTCGAGGACGTTCGCCGCATAGTAGCGGGGTCGTAGTGCCGTGGCCCGGGCGCGCCGTTGTCGGTCGCGCCGGCGGCGATCGCTGCGGCGTAGGCGGCGTCGACCTCGGCGTGGCTCTTCGCCACGAAGCCGACATGCGCCGCGCGGCCGTCGACGGCGCCCTCGCGCAGCCAGAGAAACATTCGCCCCTCGGAGCCGAACCCCTTGAGGTCCGGATGTCCGGGCGGCCCGTCTTCGCCGTCGTAGTCGAGACGGTCGTGGACGCCGAGGGGAGCAAGCGCTGCGGCATAGAACGCGGTCGACCGGTCGAGGTCGCTCACGGACAGGAAGACATGGTCGAGCATGGCGCTTCTCCTCAGATCACGTAGCCGCCTGCAACCTCGATCGACTGGGCGTTTTCCAGCGGTTCTCGTCGGAGAGCAGGCTCGCGATCACGCCGCCGACCTCGTCCGGCTCGCCGACGCGGCCAAGCGCCGTCTGGGAGGCGAGCATGGCTTCGAGCTCGTCGTTCAGGCCGCCGGCCAGCTCTGTCCGGATGGCCCCGGGGGCGACCGAGTTTCGCCCGGATGCCGCGGTGGCCGAACTCCTTCGCCATGTATCGGGTCAGAACCTCGAGCCCGCCCTTGAAGCTCGCATAGGGGGCGACGCCCGCGGTCGCCACGCGCGTCGTCGCGCTCGTGACGTTCACGATCTGGCCGCCGTCGTTGATCAGCGGCAGCAGGGTCTGGGTGAGGAAGAACGGTCCCTTGAGGTGCACGTTGAACAGGCCGTCGAACTCGGCCTCCGTGACCGATCCGATCGGGTTGAAGACTCCGTAGCCGCCGTTGTTGACCAGTCCGTCGAAGCCGTCCCGGCCCCATGTCGACCGCAGCGCCGAACCGACGGCTTCGCGGAACGCCGGGAAGGACGGGACGTCCGTGACGTCGAGCTTGAGGGCGACGGCCTTGCCGCCATCCGCCGTGATGGCGGCCGCCACCTGTTCCGCCGCAACGGCGTTGCTGTTGTAGGTGAGGATCACGCCCATGCCGCGCCGGGCGCACTGCCGTGCGACGCCTGCTCCGATGCCGCGGCTTCCGCCCGTGACGATGATGATTTTCATGTGTCTCTCCAGCGCTTGTCGCCGAAGCGGAGGGTAGGTCTCAGGGTCGGGTCCGCGCTCCCTCAATCCTCCTCCGATATTGCCTATTCCTGCTTTCCCATTGCCTCCACGGTGCCGCACGTGAGAGAGCTCGACCTATGGACGCTCAACTCGCGGAACTGCGGAAGCTGGCCTCGAGGGCGCAGAACAGGCGCACCGAGACAGGCGTCCCGCGTGTCGCCATGGTCCAGGCGAGGTCCCCGAGCACCAGCTCGCGGCCGTCTATGATCCAATGGTCAACCTGATCCTCACGGGACATAAGACCATGACGGTCGGGGACACGACGTTCCGGTACGATCCGGCGACCTACTTCGTCATGTCGGTGGACCTTCCCGCGGTCGGGTCGGTCCATCCCTCCGAGTCGGGCGATCCCTACCTCGCCGTCAGCCTGACGCTGGAGCCCGCAGTCGTGGCGGCTCTGCTTTCAGATCTGCCTAAACCTGCCGACGGCGGGCTCTACGGTTCTGGGTTTTCGGTCGCGCCCGTGACGCCCGACCTGCTCGACGCCTGGGTCCGGATGCTGCGGCTCATGAATCGTCCGGGCGAGGTGGCGGCGCTCGCGCCCGCCTATGAGCGCGAGCTGCTGTTCCGCGTCCTGCAGGGTCCGCTGGGCTGGATGCTGCGCGACATGGCCGCTCCCGGAACGGCGCTCTCGCGCATCGGGATCGCGATCCATTGGATCCGCCAGAACTTCACGAAACAGCTACGGGTTGAGGCCCTGGCCGAAATGGCGGCCCTGAGCGTCTCGGCGTTTCACCGGCACTTCAAGGCCATCACGGCGTTGAGCCCGCTGCAGTACCAGAAACGCATCCGCCTGCTGCACGCCCGATCGCTGTTGGTCGCCGGCGAGGGCAACGCCACGTCCGTCGCCTTCGGGGTGGGCTACGAGAGCGCGACCCAGTTCAGCCGCGAGTACGCCCGGCTGTTCGGGCTGCCGCCATCAAAGGACGCCGCGGCGATCGCAAGGCGGGCGCGGATGGAGCGATCGACGGCTTGAAGGAGTCGCCACGTTCGACCGCTGTCGCGATCGTCTGCTTTTCAGCAGACAGGCAACGTCCACGAACGGCGCATCGCGGCTGTGCATCGATCGAGACAGAAGAGCCCTCACACGCTCCCGACCGTCTTCAGCCGCGCGCGCGGATGCACTTCGTTCTGCGACATCACCGGCGTCTGGCTGCGGAAGCGCTCGATGATGGAGCGCACGAAGGGGCGCGCCGAGGCGGAGGTGAGCAGCACCGGGCTCTCGCCGATCTTGGCCGCCTCCTCGAAGGCGTCGCGCACGGCGGCGACGAATTCGTGGAGCTTGGAGGGCGCCATCGCGAGGTTCTTCTCCTCGCCCGTCCCGATCGTGGCCTCGGCGAAGGCCTGCTCCCAGGCCGGCGAGAGCGCGACCAGCGGAAGGTAGCCGTTGTAGGTCTGGTATTGCGCGCAGAGCTGGCGGGAGAGCCGCGAGCGGACATGCTCGACGATCTGGGCCGGCGCGCGGGTGTAGGCCACCGCCTCGGCGATGCCTTCGAGGATGCCCGAGAGGTCGCGGATCGAGACGCGCTCGGTGAGCAGCTGCAGCACGCGCTGGACGCCCGTGGTCGAGATCTGGCTCGGCACGATCTCCTCGACGAGCTTCTGCTGCTCCTTGGGCAGTTCCTTCAGAAGCTTCGTGACCTCGGCGTAGGTCAGGAGATCGGGCATGTTGCCCTTCACGATTTCCGACAGATGCGTCGAGAGCACGGTGGTGGCGTCCACCACCGTGTAGCCGCGGATGTTGGCCTCCTCGCGCAGATTCGCGTCGACCCAGGTGGCCGGCAGCCCGAAGGTCGGCTCGACCGTGTGGACGCCCGGAAGCGTGACCTGCTGGCCGGTCGGGTCCATCACCATGAACTGGGCCGGGTAGACGTTGCCCGTGCCGCTGTCGACTTCCTTGACCTTCACCACATAGCCGTTCGGCGGCAGCTGCAGATTGTCGACGAGGCGCACCTGCGGCATCAGGAAGCCCATCTCGCCGGCGATCGTCTTGCGCAGCGCCTTGATCTGCTCGGTGAGCTTGTCGGTGCCGCTGGAGGCGTCGACGAGCGGCAGCAGCGCGTAGCCGAGCTCGATCTTGACCTCGTCCATCTTGAGCGCGGCCGTGACCGGCTCCTCCTGGGGCCCGGCCGCCGCGCCGCCGGCTGCGTCGCCGACCGCCTTGGCGATGCGCGCCGCGTCCGCCGCCTTGTGGCCCTGCTCGGCCCGATAGGCGAGATAGCCGGCGCCGACCGCAAGGCCCATGAAGGGGATGAACGGGATGCCGGGCAGGAACGCCATCACGCCCATGACCGCGGCCGCAAGGCCGAGCGCCTTCGGATAGCCCGAGAGCTGGCGGACGAGCGCGCGGTCGGCCGAGCCCGAAACGCCCGCCTTCGAGACCAGCAGGCCCGCGGCGGTCGAGACGATCAGCGCCGGAATCTGGGAGACGAGGCCGTCGCCGATCGACAGCAGCGTGTAGGAATGCGCGGCGTTCGCGAACGTCATGCCGTTCTGCGCGATGCCGACGATCATGCCGCCGATGATGGTGGTGAAGAGGATCAGCAGGCCCGCGATCGCGTCGCCGCGCACGAACTTCGAGGCGCCGTCCATGGCGCCGAAGAAGGTCGATTCGTCCTCGAGCTCCTTGCGGCGCGTCTTGGCGGTGGTCTCGTCGATGAGGCCGGCGGAGAGATCGGCGTCGATCGCCATCTGCTTGCCGGGCATGGCGTCGAGGGTGAAGCGGGCCGCGACTTCCGCGATGCGGCCCGAACCCTTGGTGATGACGACGAAGTTCACGATCAGAAGGATCGCGAACACGATCACGCCGATCACGAAATTGCCGCCCATCACGAAGTTGCCGAAGGCTTCGATGACGTGGCCGGCGGCGTCCGTGCCCTCATGGCCGTGGCCGAGGATCAGGCGCGTCGAGGCGAGGTTGAGCGACAGCCGCAGCATGGTGGCGACGAGCAGGACCGTCGGGAAAGCCGAGAATTCGAGCGGCTTCTCGATGAAGAGCGCCGTCATCAGGATGAGGACGGAGAGGATGATCGAGACCGCGAGCAGCACGTCGAGCAGCAGCGCCGGCAGCGGGACGATGAGCACGCACAGGATGACGAGGACGCCAAGCGCGAGGCTCAGGTCGCCCCGCCGGAGCATCTGCCAGATGCCGAGCGCCCAGGCCGGCATCGCGAAGCCCGCGCCGCCCCCCGACGGCGCGCCCGCGCCCGGAACCACGGGCTGAGCCGGACCTGCCACCGTCACGTCGGACATGCGATACCCCACCGCGCAACGCCAAATCGCGCTCGGCAGAAATTGCCGGGCGCATGGTTAGCGGGGAGTTAACGGATCCGGTAACGAAGTCGCGGCCATCGACCTGACGGCGCAGGAAACGACGCCGTCAGGCCCGGAGGAGCCGGGCATCCACGACGTCCGGAGACCGTAGCGCCCGACGCCGAAGTCGTGGATACCCGCGCGAAGGCGCGGGCATGACGGGCGGCGGTCGTCGGCGCCTTGGCGCCCAGCCTTAGCGCCCAGCCTCGGCGCATATCGGAGGAAGCATCGCATGGCCCGTCTGGAGATCGCCGTGGCCGGGGCCGGGATCGGCGGCCTCGCGGCGGCGCTGTTTCTGGCGCGCGCAGGCCATCGCGTCGTCGTCGTCGAGCGTTTCGGCTCGCCGCGTCCGGTCGGGTCCGGCCTGATCGTGCAGCCGACCGGCTTTTCGGCGCTCGAGGCGCTCGGTCTCGGCGAGGCGGTCGCCGCCCATGGCCGTCCGATCCGCCGGCTGTTCGGCGAGGCCAGCGGCCGGACCGTGCTCGACGTGCGCTATCGCGCGCTCGGCCGCGAAGGGCTCGGCGTCCACCGCTCGGCGCTGTTCGGCGCGCTGCTGGACGCCGCCCAGCGGCAGGACGGCGTCACCTTCGAGACCGGTTTCGAGATCGACCGTCTGGAACGCGGCGCGGACGGCCGGCCGAGCCTTGTGGCGAAATCCGGCCGCGTTCTCGGGCCCTTCGACGCGGCGATCGACGCGGCCGGCTCGCGCTCGCCGCTCTCGGCGGGTTTTTCGGACCGTCGCCGCGCGCTCGCCTATGGCGCGCTCTGGAGCGACGTCGCTTGGCCCGGCGCGCCCTTCGACGAGACCGCGCTCGAACAGCGCTACGAGGCCGCCAGGCGCATGGTCGGGCTGCTGCCGATCGGCCGGCGGTTTGGCGAGGACGCGCCGCTGGCCGCCTTCTTCTGGAGCCTGAAGCCGGCGGCCTACGGGCAGTGGCGCGCGCGCGGCCTCGAAGCGTGGAAAGATGAGGTCGCGACGCTTTGGCCGGCGGCCGCGACGGCGATCGCGAACATCCAGCATCCCGACGAGCTGATTCTTGCGACCTACGGCCACCACACGCTCGCGCGGCCGTTCGGCGAGCGCTTCGCGGTGATCGGCGACGCGGCCCACTCGACGAGCCCGCAGCTCGGCCAGGGCGCAAATATGGCGCTGCTCGACGCCGAGGCGCTCGGACGCGCCTTCGCCGAGGCCCGCGACCCGACCGAGGCCGCGGCCGCCTATGCGGCGGCCCGGCGCGGGCATGTGCGGCTCTATCAGGCGTTCAGCCGGCTGTTCACGCCGGTCTACCAGTCCGACAGCCGGCTCCTGCCGCTGCTGCGCGACCGGCTCGCCGCCCCGCTGTCGCGATTGCCCGTGGTCGATCGGCTGCTCGCGCGGCTCGTCGCCGGCGAGGTCGGGCGCGGGTGACGATCAGTTCCCGCCGATCAGGCCGCCCGCGAGTCCGACGCTGATCGCGATAATCACCGTGTTGAAGATGAACGACACCACGCTGTGAACCAGCGTCAGCCTGCGCATCTCGCCGGACCGCGTGTCGACGTCCGAGGTCTGGAACGTCATGCCGATCGTGAACGAGTAGTAGGCGAAGTCGGAGAAGCGCGGCCGTTCTCCCGGGAAGTCGAGGCCGGGCGACTTCGGCCCGCCCGAGAAGCAGCGGTGCGCGTAATGGGCGGCGAACACCGTGTGGACGAGCGTCCAGGAGCAGAGGATCGTGAGCGCCGCAAGCGCCGCGGCGCCCTGCGAGGCCATGTCGAACACCGCCACACCGCTCGCGGCCGCCGCCGCGGTGAGCAGGAGCGTGATCGCCCAGCGGCCTTCGTCCTCCTGGCCCGACCACGCCACCATCTCGTCGGCCGAGGCCGGAAGCAGGGTCGCCCAGACATGCGCCGTATAGGAGATCGCGGCGGCGTCCCATCCCAACGCGAGCGCGTTCGGGGTTCCGGTCGCAAGCCGCGCGGCCACGCCCGCGGCCGTCCCGATCGCCGCGCAGATCACAAAGCGGAGAGCATGGCCTCGCAAGCCGTTCTTCATTTGGCTCCCGACGCCCCTGTCGAATACCACTTTGGGTGGCGAGACGGTCCGTGGGGGGCAGGCCGCCGACGGAGCGCGTCTCGATGGGTCCCGGCCGCCGACCGACGGCTTATCTCCATATCGGCCCGCATAAGACGGGCTCAACCTCGATCCAGCATTTCTGCCGAACGAACTACGAGCGCCTCGTCGAGCTGGGGCTCTACTTCCCGCTGCTCATCGGCGAGCATGGCAGGCCGGCCCGCAATCATCAGGACCTCGGGACGCGCCCGGAGATCCGCCGCAACGGCGACCTGAAGCCGGGCGCGATGCTCTGGAGCGAGATCGACGACATCGCCTGCAAGGCGGGCATGGACGTGCTGCTGTCGAGCGAGATGTTCTGCAACTCGTTCACGGTGCGCGAGATGTTCCCGCGCATCCTGACCTTCTTCGAGAAGCGCGGCTATCGCGTGGTGGTGATCGCCTATGTGCGCGACCAGCCGGCCTGGCTGAACTCCAAATACGTGCAGAGCCAGAAGCGGATGTCGCGCCTCATCTCCTTCGAGGCGTTCTGCGCCGAAGCGGCGGAGAGCGGCGGCGCGGATCCCGAGCGCTACCTCAGGCGGTTCGTCGACGAGCCGCGCTGCGAGCTCCAGGTCGTCTCCTTCGAGCAGGCGGCGAAGGCCGGGCTTGAACGCGACTTCATCCGACGCTGCGGGATTTCGGACGACGCCACGCTCGAGGACGTGCAGCTGCGCAATCCCAACGCCGGGGCGAAGTCCGTCTACGCCGCGCAAGAGATCATGCGGCGGGCGGGACCCAAGCTCATGAGCCTTAACGGGTTCGGTCCCGTCTACGCCGACTTCAAGCAGCGCTGCCAGCGCCTAGGCTACGACAGGACGCCCTATGTGGCGCTTGATCAGACGGCCTACGAGCGCATCCGCTCGCAATACGCCCCGACCAACGAACGCTTCGCGCGGGCCCGGTTCGGCCGAAGCTGGGCGGAGCTCTATCCGCCTAGGACCTACGCGCGCTCGATGTTCGAGCCCGCCAAAGCCTCAAAGCCCGAGCTCGACGAGCTCGAAGACCTGATCATGACCGCCGTCGACCGGCTGGCCCTTCTCGCCGACGCCAAAAAGGCGAAACGTCTGCGAAAAGCCGCGCTGGCGGACTAAGTCCTGTCCTCGCGCCGGCGGTTTTCGGTCGCGGAGCGTTTGGCGCGCGGGCGGCGAGATCCAATATCAGCCTCAAGCCCTCCCCGCTCGTCCGGAGAACCTCGTTGCGCGTCCTGCTTATCGTCGCCCTGCTCGTCCTCGCGCCGGTCGGCGCCTTCCTGCACTACGTGCTGCCGCGCCACGACGTGGTCCGGATCGTCAACACCGAGGTCCGCAGGGTCGACGCCAGCGGCAAGCCGGTGGGCGGCGGCGAGAACGTCGGGGCGAGCCGCGACGTGTTCTACATCTTCGCCGAAGACGTCGACGACAAAAGCCCGCGGGTCTACCGCAACGAGGACACCGGCTGGGGCTTTCCGCCCTACCTCAAGTTCAACTCCGCCGACGAGCAGGCGATCGCCTCCTCGATCGCGCAGGAGCGCGGCGTCGCGCTCGTCACGAAATACGGCTGGCGCGTCCACCTGTTCTCGTGGTTCCCGAACGCCACCAACGTCCGCCGCTGGGATCCCGCCGACGGCGTGACGCCCTATTTCAACATCGCGTTCTTCACAGGCCTCGGCGCGCTTTTCCTTTACGCTTTCATCCGCTTGCGCCGACGCGGCGTTTAATCTCGCGACGCGGCGTGATAATCTCGGCCGTCAGGGCCTGTTAGCCCCGGCGCGGCGCCCGCCAGGCGCCGCGGTTCTCGTCGAGATAATCTGCAAATGGCCGGCGTCGCGTTGCTTTCCGTTCAGGCGCTGGTCTATTTCGGCGTGATGTCCGCGCTGTTGCGCGCCCGCAAGACTTACGGCGTCGGCCTGTTCGTCTGCGCGCTCGGGGTGATGCACTTCCTCGAGACCTATCTGGCGGCGGTGTTCTTCATCGAGCTGCCGTTCGGCCTGCTGTCGCCGGGCTCCACGGTGCTGTTCTCCGGCAAGCTGATGATGTTCCTGCTGCTCTACATCCGCGAGGACGCGGAGACGGTGCGGCAGCCGATCTACGGCCTGCTGATCGGCAACATGCTGCTCGTCGTGCTCGCGCTGATCCTGCGGTTTCATTCCGACGTCGTGCAGATGCCGGGCTATGCGCCGGACCTCAAGTTCCTCGACCAGATCGGCACATTGATGGTCTGGGGCACGCTGCTCCTGTTCGTCGACTGCATCCTCTTGATCCTCATCTACGAACGGCTGTCGCGCGTGTTCGCGCGCAACGTCGTGGCGAGCGCCTTCATCGGGTCGGCGATCGTGCTCAGCTTCGACCAGCTCGCCTTCTTCCCCGTGCTGCACTGGGTCACGGGCACGCCCTTCGAGGCGCTGACCGGGGGCTGGGTGGCCAAGGTCGGGGCCGCGGCGCTCTACAGCCTGCTGATGGGCTTCTACCTCGTCGTGCTGGAGCCGGCCGCCGAGCCCCGACGGCCGCGCCCGATCCGGGACGTGTTCCAGGCGCTCACCTATCGCAGCCGCTACGAGGATCTGCTCGAGCGCGCCCACACCGACGAGCTCACCGGCGTAAAGAACCGCGCCGCGTTCGAGCAGCTGCGCCGGGACTGGCTGGAGCGGCCGGCGATCGACGCGCGCCCGGTCGCGGTCGCGATGGCGGACGTCGACCGTTTCAAGGAGATCAACGACGAGGGCGGCCACGACGCCGGCGACGCGGTGCTGCGCGCGCTCGGCCGGGCGCTCGAGGCGCATTTGCGCGACGGCGACCTCGTGTTCCGCTACGGCGGCGAGGAGTTCGCGCTTCTGCTGCGCGGCGTCGGACGCCAGGAGGCCGTCGACGTCGCCGAACGGCTGCGCCTCGCTGTCGCCGAGGACGTCGCCAAGGCCTGCGGCCGTCAGGTGACGATGAGCGTCGGCGTCGCGACGTCGAACTTCGGCGGCGGCGACCTCCGCGACCTGGTCGCCAAGGCCGACAAGCGCCTCTACGAAGCCAAGCGCCTCGGCCGCGACCGCGTGGTGGGCGAGACGGGTTAGATCAGATCTGAGGGCTCAGGCGCGCATCGCGGCCGCGGGCGCGAACGGGTCGTCGGAATCGTCGCTGACGACCTCGTCACGGGCGAACGTCATCTCGACGGCGCCGTGCCCCTTCGTGATGCTCCGAAGCGTGTTGGCGTAGCCGAACAGGTTGGGCAGCGGGACGACCGCCGTCACAATAGCCTCGTCGGCCTGTCGTTCGCCTCGGATCTCCTTGCCTCTTCGCGAGCGCAGATCCGCCATGACCGCGCCGACCGCCGGCGACGGGGCGACCACACGAACGCTCATGCAGGGTTCGAGAAGAACGGCGCCCGCCTTCGTGAGCGCTTCGCGTAGCCCATGGAGCGCCGCAAGGCGAAACGCATTCGCAGACGAGTCCGTCGCGTGCCAAGCGCCGTCGCGCAGGGTGGCGAGAACGCCAGCCACCGGAAAACCGGCCACGACTCCCGCGGCGAAAACTTCTGCGACAGCGCTTTCGACCGCGGCGACATGGTCCGGCGGCAGCGCGCCCTCGGACGCCTCGCTGACGAAGCAGCGGTCACCTCGTGTCGGCTCTAGAGATAGGACGACGCGGGCGAACGCGCCCTGCCCCCTTTTCGTGACGTCGACTGACGCGGGACGGAGAATAGTCTCGCGATAGGCGACGGCTGGAGCGCCGAAATGCACAGGGATTCCGGACGTCTCTCTCAGGTCGCGGACCAAGCGGTCCAGCGTCAGTTCATCCGGACCAGAGATCAGCGCTGCATAGCCGGTCTCGGCGTAGTTCACCACGATGCCTGGCGCTTCGGCCAAAGCCGCGAGCAGCCTTGCATAGTCGCGCGCGTCCACCGGCTCGATAGCGAGGTCGACGAGCGCGCGGGGATCGCGGCGCGGCATCTCGGTCATAGCTCAGTCCGGCTCACATGCCGCCGCGCCCCATGGCCCGGCAGGAAGGCGGACGGCAGCCTGCCCTCACCGCCGCGTCGGGTCGAGCTCCGGCACGGGGTAGCGCAGATCCTCGCTCGGGCGCAGCGACGCCCAGAGGCCCCAGCGGCTGCGCGCCGCCTCATGTCCCCCACCGGAGCGGGTCGCCAGATAGGCGCTCGCCTCGGCGATCGCCTTGGCGTAGTCGATCGCCGCCCCCGAGGCGTCGGTCATCGAACTCTCCCCTTCAGGCCGCCGCCACGCCCGCCTGCGGCGGCGGCACGGCGAAGCCCTCGTCGTCGTACTGGTTGAGCTTGTTCCTCAGCGTCCGGATCGAGATGCCGAGGATGTTGGCCGCATGCGTGCGGTTGCCGCGGGTGTGGCCGAGCGTGTCGAAGATCAGGTCGCGCTCGACGTCGGCGAGCGTGCGGCCGACGAAGGAGCGCGTCACCTCTTCTGCGGTCGCGGCCGCGCGGGCCGCGGGGCTGCGGGCGGCCTGAGGTTCGAGCGGCGCGCCGTCGGGCGTGCGGATCGCCTCGACGCCGATCTCGGGGCCGGCCGCGAGCAGCACGGCGCGGTGGATCGTGTTCTCGAGCTCGCGGACGTTGCCGGGAAAACGCGAGCGGGCGAGCTCGCCGCGGGCCTCCGCCGAGAGCGGGCGCACCGGGAAGCCGTTGATGCGGGCGTATTTGTTGGCGAAGTGGGCGGCGAGCGCGAGCACGTCGGCGGGCCGCTCGCGCAGCGGCGGGATCTTCAGGTTCACGACGTTGAGGCGATAGAGCAGGTCCTCGCGGAACGTGCCCTTCCTCACCTCGTCCGCGAGGTTGCGGTTCGAGGTCGCGATCACGCGGATGTCGACCGAAACCGGCTTTCCGCCGCCGACGCGGTCGATCACCCGCTCCTGCAGCGCGCGCAGCAGCTTGGCCTGAAGGCGCACGTCCATCTCGGAGATTTCGTCGAGCAGCAGCGTGCCGCCGCTCGCTTCCTCGAACTTGCCGATGCGCCGCGCCGTCGCGCCCGTGAACGCGCCCTTCTCATGGCCGAAGAGCTCGCTTTCGAGCAACTGCTCGGGGATCGCGGCGCAGTTCACCGACACGAACGGCGCGTTGGCGCGCGGGCTCTTCGTATGGACGTGGCGGGCCAGCATCTCCTTGCCCGAGCCGCTTTCGCCGGTGATGAGCACGGACGCCGAGGAGCCGGCGATCTGGGTCGACAGCTGCACCAGCGACACCATCGAGGGATCGCGGAACACCATGTCGCGGCCGTCGTCGGCGACAGCGGCGAGCACCGCGGCGATGAGCTCCGGGTCGGGCGGAAGCGGGATGTATTCTTTCGCGCCGGCGCGGATCGCCTCGACTGCGGCGCGGGCGTCGTTGTCGACGCCGCAGGCGACCACCGGAATGTGGAAGCGCTCGGCCTCGAGCGCGCCCACGAGATCGCGCACGGGGAGCGCGACGTCGATCATGATGAGGTCGGCGCCGCGGCCGGCGCGGAGCGTCCGCAGGGCCTGCTCGACGGTCTCGGCATGGACGACGGCGGCGCCGCGGTCCATGGCGATGCGGGTGGCGACGGTGAGCTGGCCCTTCAGATGGCCGACGATGGTGAGGCGCATTTTCTCGCTCCCCCTCTCGGTTAGGCCCTGTCGGGCTTGATGATTTCGGTCATGGTGACGCCGAGCCGCTCCTCGACGAGGACGACCTCGCCGCGCGCGACCAGCCGGTCGTTGACGTAGATGTCGATCGCCTCGCCGATCTTGCGGTCGAGCTCGATGATCGCGCCGGGCCGCAGCCGCATCAGCTGCTGCACCTCGAGCCGCGCGCGGCCGAGCACCGCCGAGACCGCGACAGGCACGTCGAACACCGCCTCGAGGTCGGAGGCCGCGCGCGGCTCGGTCGAGGGATCGCCGGGGCGGCGGCCGTCGACGAGGTCGAGGTCGTCGCCGCCCGAGCCAAGATCCGGCAGCGGGACGCTTTTGTCGGCGCTCATCGGTCGTCTCCTTCAGGCCCGTCCAATCCCTCGGGCCCAGACTCGTCCGGCGCCCCAAATCTCTGCTCGACCGCCCGGTCGATGGCGCGGGCGACCGCCGCGGCGTCGCGGATCACGCCGCCGTCCGCCCATTCGAGCCGTGCGTCGCCCTCGGCGACCTCGGGATCGCCAAGCACGATCAGGCGGCCCGCGAAGCCGCGCTGCTGGGCGGCTTCCGTCAAAGAGGCGCGCACGCCCTCGACGAAGTCGGGCGCGACGCGGGCGACGAGATGCGGGGCCTGGCGGATCTCAGCGAAGCAGGCCGCCGCCGCCTCGATCTCGGCGAGCGGGAACTGCGCGACCGCCGCGCCCGCGAGCTTGCGGGCGAAGGCGAGCGCCAGCACCGCGGCCTCGCGTTCGACGGTCAGGGCGCGCGCGTCGGCGTCGGCGAGCGCGACGGCGAGCTGCGCGCCGAGCGTCTCGATCGCGGCGTTGAGGCGGGCGGCGTCGGCCTCGCGCGCGGCGCGCCGGCCGTCGGCCTCGCCGCGGCGATAGCCCGAGGCCTCGGCCTCGGCGAGCGCGGCCTCATGGTCGGAGAGCGCGACGGTGGCGACTTGCGCCTTGATGACCTTCGGCGCGCCGAAGTCGGTGTCGAACAGGAAGCGTTGCGGCTGGCTCATGCGGCCCTCCGACGGCGCGCGGGCGCGAACGAAGCGTCAGTAGACAAGTTCGTCCTCCCCCTTGCTCTTGACGATCGAGATCTGGCCGGAGGCCGCGAGGTCCTTGGCGAGATTGACGAGGATCGACTGCGCCTCGTCGACGTCGCGCAGGCGCACCGGGCCCATGGCCTCGATGTCGTCGAGCAGCATCTTGGAGGCGCGGCTCGACATGTTGCCCATGAAGAAGTCGCGCATGGTCTGGCTCGCGCCTTTGAGCGCGACCGCGAGCTTGTCGCGCGGGGCGTCGCGCAGCAGCGTCTGGACGCCGGCCGAGTCGAGCTTGCCGAGGTCGTCGAAGGTGAACATCAGCTGCTTGATGCGGTCGGCGCTCTCCTTGGCCGCCTCTTCGAGCTTCGACAGGAAGCGCGCCTCGGTCTGACGGTCGAAGGAGTTGAAGATCTCCGCCATCTGCTCATGCGGATCCTGCTTCGACGACTGGGACAGACCCGACATGAACTCCGAACGCAGGGTCTGCTCGATCCGCTCGAGGATGTCCTTCTGCACCGACTCCATCGCGAGCATGCGGCGCACGACGTCGAGCGCGAAGTCGTCGGGGAAGATCGCGAGCACGCGCGCGGCCTGCTCGGCGCGCAGGCGCGACAGCACCACCGCGACGGTCTGCGGATATTCGTTCTTGAGATAGCTCGCGAGCACCTGCTCCTGCACGTTGGAGAGCTTCTCCCACATGGTGCGGCCGGCCGGCCCCCGGATCTCCTCCATGATCTGGTTGACGCGCTCCTTGGGCAGAAGCTGCGTGAGCAGACGCTCGGTCGAGTCGACGTTGCCGACAAGCCCGCTCGTGCTCGACATCGAGCCGACGAAGTTGACCAGCAGGTCCTCGACCACGCCCGGATCGACCGGGCCGAGCGTCGACATCGCGGCCGAAAGCTCGCGCACTTCGAGCTCGTCGAGCTGGGCCCACAGCGGCGCGCCATGGGTCTCGCCGAGCGCCAGCATGATGGCGGCGGCGCGCTCCATGCCGGTCAGCGTCCGGTTGCTCGGCGTGGCGGGAAGCGGCGCCATCGGTTACGCGGGCTCCTGCATCATGCGGCGGATGAGATTGGCGCTCGAGGCGGGATCGCCGCGCACCATCTCGCCGATCTTCTCGATCGACTCGGCCTTGCTGCGGCCCGCGGCCTCGGCGGCGGCCAGACGCCGGCTCACGCCGTCGTCGCCGACGAAGCCGAGCTGCGCCGCGCCGCCCTGGCCGGCGTCGATCTGGCCCGGAGCGCCCGGCTGCGCCGCCCCGCCAGCGGCGGCGACCGCCGCGCCCGGGACGCCGGCGGCCTGCGCCACCGGGAGAGACGCCGAGGCGCCTTCGCCGAGCGTCTTCCTGACGAGCGGGCGAACCACCACGAGCAGGACGAGGAGCGTCAGCAGAGCGAGGACGCCGAGCTCGACGGCGCGCATGATGTCGGCGCGGGTGAAGTCGAACCAGCTCTCGGCGCCGGCGTCGCCTGCGCTCTGGCCCGGAATGTCGGCGAAGCGCAGGTTGACGATCTCGACCGTGTCGCCGCGCCCCTGGTCGAAGCCGACGCCCGCGCGCACCAGCGCGCCGATTCGGTCGAGCTCCTCCTCGGCGCGGGGCGCGTAGGACACGTCGCCGTTCGGGGCGCGGATGTAGACGCCGTCGACCAGCACCGCCACCGAGAGGCGCTTCACGCGGCCGCCGTCCTGGGTCTCGGTGGGTGGTGCGCGAGATTTCGTAGTTCACCACCTCCTCGTTCTTGTTGGAGGCTTCCTTGCCGGCCTGGGCGGCGGCGTTCTGGGCGGCCGCGTTCGGGATCTGGTTGGCGGCGGTGACCTGCTGGTCGGCCGGCTGGGTCGACTGCTGGCTCTCCTCGCGGGTCTGGGTCGAGCGCGCGACCTTGCTCTCGGGATCGAAGGTGTCGGAGGTCTGGGTCGACTTGGTGCGGTCGATCTCGGCGCGCACTTCGACCCGGGCGCGATCGGCCCCGACCACGCGGCCGACGATCGCCTCGACGCGGTCGCGCAGGCGCTTCTCGAGCGCGGCGCCGCGCTCGTCGGCGGTCGCGTCAGCCGCGTCCTCGCCCTCCGCGCCGTCGGCGAGCAGGCGTCCGCCCTCGTCGACGAGCGAGACCTTCTCGGGCTTGAGGCCCTGCACCGCGGAGGCGACGAGATGCCGGATGGCGCGCACCTCGCCCTGGCCGAGGTCGCCGCGGGCGCGGATCACGATCGAGGCGGAGGGCTGGGGCGCGTCGCGGGTGAAGAGCGGGCGCTCGGGAATGACGAGATGCACGCGCGCCGAAGCCACGCGGTCGAGCGCCTTGATGGAGCGGGCGATCTCGCCTTCGAGCGCGCGCAGGTGGTTGACGTTCTGCACGAAGCTCGTGGCCGAGAAGCCGTCGCCCTTGTCGAAGATCTCCCAGCCGACGCCGCCGCCGGCCGGCAGGCTGCTCGGCCAGACGCATGCGAAGCTTGGCGACGTCGTCCTTGGGCACGAGGATGCCGGCGCCGTCGCCCTTCAGCTCGTAGGGAACGTTTTGGCTCTCGAGCTCCTTCACGACCGCGGCCGCGTCCTGCGGCGACAGGTCGGTGAAGAGCGGCACCATCGTGGGCGCGGTGAAGCGGATGATGACGAACGCGAAGAAGCCGATGAGCGCGAGCGTGACGACGCCCATCGCCGCGACGCGGCCGGCGCCGAAGGACTTGAGGAACTGACCCAGAGCGTTCACCGGCAAACCCCCGAAGCGGCGCCGGACCGAACCATCGGCGCCACCCGGCAAGAATTGCCCGGCGCATGGTAAACGGGTCGTTAACCGGCCCGTCGACGGGGCCCTAAAACGACCGCGCCGGCCACGAGGGCCGGCGCGAAACATCGTTAATACGACTTGCGATGACTTTAGGCGCGATACTGCTGGATGCGCGTCGTCCGAAGTCCGGCAAGTCCGTGGCGGTCGATCGAAGCCTGCCAAGACAGGAACTCCTCGACGGTCAGCGTGTAGCGCTGGCACGCCTCTTCCAGGCTGAGAAGCCCGCCGCGCACGGCGGCCACGACCTCAGCCTTGCGCCGTATGACCCAGCGCTTCGTGTCGCAGGGCGGCAAATCCGCAATCGTCAGCGGACTGCCGTCGGGGCCGATCACGTATTTGGTTCGTCCGCGAGGCATTTCGCTCATAGATACTCTCACACGCGACTGACCCGTTCGTGCAGACATTAGGCTCCGTCATTTAACATTTGACTAAGCGAACGCGGGGATTTCGAGGCTTTTTCAAAGGTTAAAGACCAGTAATTCAAATACTAACGAATTCTTTTCCTTAACGATTTGTCTAACCTTGGTCGATCGGCAAAATTTTCCCGCGCCCGGCAAAAACGCCCCCACGGGCCAGCGCGCATAACGTTGATATCATTGGCCTTTTTCGGACGGAGCGCTGGCACGGCGCTTGCTGATCTGCATGTGAAACCGTTCATTCGCATGGACCAGATGACCGTCGCAGCCGCCCTCGTCTTCCCGACCTCGCCTGTCGCCGCGCCCGTCGCGCAGCCGGCCGCAGCCGTCGGGTCGGACGGAAATTCGCGCAGTTCGTTTCGGAAACCTCGGGCGCGGCCGATCAGCAGGCCGCGGGTCTCACGGCCGAACGCAAGCGCAAGGCCGCGGCGGAGGCCTCCGCCGCCTTGGCGCAGCCGGTCGCCGCCCTGCTCGCCCCCTCCCCCGCGGCGCCGGCGATCGCCGCGACGCAGGCCGACGCCGCCCCGGCCGGCTCGGCGCCGATCGCAGCGACGGGCGCGACGCCGGCCTCCGGATCCGCGGCGCCTTCCGGCCCCGCGCAGGCGCTCGCCTTCGCGTCCGTCCCGACGACGGCCTCAGGATTGAAGGATCAGGCCGGGCTCGCGGCGATCGCCGCGGGGCTCGCCGGCCAGGCCCCGGCCGTCGAAGACGCTGGATCGACGCCCGCCCAGCAACCGGCCTCCCAGCCGGCGGCGCCCGCATTGGCGGAAGGCGTCATGTCGATTTCGGCCAAGACCGGGCTCGCCGCCGACGCGCCCGCGACGAGCCAGCCCGGGCGGCGGATGCGGCGGCGTCCGCCACGGCCTCCTCTGAAATCCTCTCGGCGCGCCGCGCGGCGGCGAGGGCCAAGGCCGCCGACCAGGGCGCCGGCGGATCGGTTTCGTCGGTCTCGAAGGCCGACGCGGCCACGATCCAGCAGGCCGCCGCCGGCGGCCAGAAGCTCGACGCCCCCGCCCCTCTCGCCGCGCCCGCGCCGGCGATCGCGGACGGCGACGCCAAGCCCGCGGACAATGCGACGGCCGCAACGGCGACGACGGGCGCGGCGACGGCCGGCGCCAAGTCCGAAGCCAAGTCGGACGCCTCGAAGGCGACGATCACCAAGCCCGACGCCGGCAAGGCGGCGGCCCCGGGTTCAAAGGAACAGGGCGCCGCCGACGAGATGGTCGCGGACGACGCTGCGGCGACCGCGCCCGCCTCGCGCGCCGAAAGCGCGCCGGGGGCCGAACGCGCGTCCGCGCCCGCGGCTCAGGCGCAGACGACGGCGACCTCGTCGGCCACGTCTTCGGCCCAGGCCCAGCCGACCTCGGCGCTCGCCTCCGCCGCCGCGGCCCAGGTCGCGACCGAGATCGCGAGCCACGCCGGCTCCCGGCGCACCCGCTTCGAGGTCCGGCTCGATCCGGGCGAGCTCGGCCGCATCGACGTGCGGCTCGACATCGGACATGACGGCCGCGTCGCGACCCGCCTCATCGTCGAGAAGGCCGAGACGCTCGACATGCTCAAGCAGGACGCGCGCGAGCTCACGCGCCAGCTCGAGCAGGCCGGTTTCCAGCTCGGCCAGGGCGGGCTCGCCTTCCAGCTCAAGGACGGCCGCCAGACCTTCGTGCGCGACGACGCGGACGAGCGCCGCTCCGACGGCGCGGTCGCCGAAGACATCGAGGAGGCCGCGCCTGCGCTCGCGGCCTACGCCCGCTCGCCGCTGTCAGCGGCCGGCGTCGACAGGACAGTGTGAGGACATCGCGATGGCGATCGACGGCATCACCACCAACACCACGACGACCGGCTACACGTCGGGCTCCAGCTCGACGTCGGGCCTCGCCAACAACTTCACCACCTTCCTGTCGCTGCTGACGACGCAGCTCCGGAACCAGAACCCGCTCGATCCGCTCGACACCAACCAGTTCACCCAGCAGCTGGTGCAGTTCGCGGGCGTCGAGCAGCAGCTCAAGACAAACGACACGCTGGCGGCGCTGCTGGTCTCGAGCCAGACCGCGACGGCGAGCTCCGCGCTCAGCCTCGTCGGCCGCACCATCACGGCCGACGGCGACACCGCGAAGCTCGAGGACAACAAGGCGGTCTGGAGCGTCAACTCGCCGAAGGACGCTGTCACCGGCACGGTGACGGTTCGCAACTCCTCCGGCGCGATCGTCTACACCGGCGACATCTCGCTGAAGGAAGGCGACCAGAACTTCGAGTGGGACGGCAAGAAGACCGACGGCACCAAGGCGCCGGAAGGCCTCTACACCCTGTCGATCGACGCCAAGGACACCGACGGCAACGCCGTCACCGTCACCTCCGAGGTGACCGGCGTGGTGGACGGCGTCGACCTGTCGACCGGCCAGGCCATTCTGCTGATCGGCGACCTGCGCATTCCGCTCGGCGCGCTGAAGGCCGTCAAGGCGACGACGACGAGCTAAGGACGCCGTAGTCGATCGTCAGACGATCATGATTCATCTGATCGATGATTACGCTTTACTGAAAGCGACAATTCGGATTGACTTCCTTTTTATCAAGGGGAAGCAATCATGATCATGCGTTCAATTTGCGCGGCGGCAGCTTTCGTCTTCGCGATCGGTTGCTGGAGCGCTACCGGCGTGGGGCCTGCGGCCGCGCAGTCTGGCCCCCAGGCGCGAGCGTTCGGCCTCGTGATCGGCGAGAGGTTTTCGTTTAGGCAAGGCTTCAAGTCGCTGCGGAAAGCCGGCACGGGACTTTACTGCCTCAAGCTGGGCGCGAAGCTGATGCCGTTCAGGGAGCTGATCACCCCCTCGGTCACGGTCGAATACGGCAACTCGTCGGGCAAGAACCTGTCGGCCTACTATGACGTGTCGGGCTGCGACGACGGAGAGATCGCCGTCAGAACCTTCCAGTTCACCGCCGGCGGCAATAACGAGCCGTCGGACAGCGTCGCCTTCGTGATCTTCATTCCCTGACCGCAGACATGATCTGATCAAGGACACGGGCCGAAAGAGCCGGCGCACGCTTCCAAGGCGGCGCGGGCGCGGCTACAAGCTGAGCCCATGACTGCTCAGCTCATGACGGCACAGCCTCTGACCGGCGCGCTCGACCTCGTTCCCGACGTCGACCTCGAGCTGCCCGGCGACCGCGCCTCGACGCGGGTCGTCGTCGCCATGTCGGGCGGCGTCGACTCCTCCGTCGTGGCCGGCCTGCTCGCGCGCGCGGGCTATGACGTCGTGGGCGTGACGCTTCAGCTCTACGACCCATGGCGCGGCGATCGCGCGCAAGGGCGCCTGCTGCGCCGGCCGCGACATCCATGACGCGCGCGTGGTCGCGGGCCGGCTCGGCATCCCGCATTACGTGCTCGACTACGAGCGGCGGTTCCGCGAGGCGGTGATCGAGCCCTTCGCGGAGGCTTACGCGAAGGGCGAGACGCCGATCCCCTGCGTCGCCTGTAACCAGACGGTCAAGTTCCTCGACCTGCTCGACATGGCCAGGGATCTCGGCGCCGCGGCGCTCGCGACCGGCCACTACGTCGCCTCCCGCGCGCTGCCGGACGGCCGCCGCGGCCTGTTCCGCGCCGACGACAGCCGCGACCAGAGCTATTTCCTCTACGGCACGACCCGAGCAGCTCGCGATGCTGCGCTTCCCGCTCGGGCGTCTGGAGAAGTCGGCGGTGCGCGACGTCGCGCGCGCGCTCGGCCTTCTCGTCGCCGACAAGCCCGACAGCCAGGACATCTGCTTCGTGCCGACCGGCGGCTACGCCGACGTGATCGAGCGGCTGAAGCCCGGCGCGGCCGAGCCCGGCCCGATCGTCGACCTTTCGGGCGCCGAGATCGGCCGTCACGAAGGCGTCGTGCGCTACACCGTAGGACAGCGAAAAGGGCTCGGGATCGCGGCCGGCGAACCGCTCTACGTCGTCAGGATCGACGCCGCCGCCAGGACGCTGGTGGTCGGCCCCCGCAAGGCGCTCGGCGTGCGCAAGGTTCTGCTGCGCGACCTCAACTGGCTGGGCGACGAGGCGCTGGAGGCGATCGGCCCCGAGGGCGCGCCGCTGCTCGCCAAGGTTCGCTCGACCCGCGCGCCCGCGCCCGCGCGGCTGCGTCCGCTCGGGGCCCACGAGGCCGAGGTCGAGCTCATCGACGGCGAGACCGGCGTCGCGCCGGGTCAGGCCTGCGCGCTTTACGACGAGGCCGGCGAGCGCGTGCTCGGCGGCGGCATCATTCGGGCGGCGGCCGGCGTTCAGCGCGCGGCGGCGTAAGCGAGGGCGGGCGTTGAGCGTTCAGTACGATCTGGAAGGCCAGAAGCGCGCCTATGAGAAATGGGCGCCGATCTACGACCGCGTCTACGTCAAGCTGCTGGCCGACGCCCATCGCAAGACCGCGACCGCGGCGGCCGCCTGCGGGCCCGACATTCTCGAGGTCGGCGTCGGCACCGGCCTCGTGCTGCGGCACTATCCCTCGACCGTTCGCGTCGTCGGCGTCGACCTCTCGGTCCACATGCTGGCGAAGGCGCTCGAGAAGGTGCGCGAGGAGAAGCTCTCCCACGTGCGCGCGATCGTCGCCATGGACGCCTGCCGGCTCGGCCTGCCGGACGCCGTGTTCGACGCGGTGGCGGTGCCCTTCGTCATCACGCTGGTGCCGGACCCGGAGGCTGCGCTCGACGAGATGCGCCGCGTGCTGAAGCCCGGGGGCGAGATCGTCGTGACGTCGAAAATGGGCGCCGACCAGGGGTTCGTGGCCAAGGTCGAGGGCGCGGTCGCCCCGCTCGTCGCCAAGATGGGCTGGTCGTCGGACTTCAAGGTCTCGCGCCTGCGCCGCTGGGCGGACAAGGCCGGCGACATGAGCGTGATCGACGTGCAGCCGACGTTCCCGGTCGGGTTCTTCAAGATCGTCCGGATCAAGAAGGCGGGCTGAGCGCGAAGGTCGGGGGTCGGGGTCGAACGGATCTACTGGAGCCAAGCGCCCTTGCCCCGGACGTGATCCGGGACCCAGAACCGACGCCGCCAGTCAACTGAACTCCGAACCCTCGCCGCCTTTCCCGGAACCCGCATCGGTTCTGGGTCCCGGATCACGTCCGGGACAAGGGGGCGGCGCGACGGCCGGCCGTCAGCGGCAATCGAAGTCCTTCTTCCGCTTCTTGTCGGTCAGCGACACGAACAGCTTGAACGAATAGACGCCCCAGGCCTCGTTCTCCCAGTAGGCGCGCTCGGGCGTCTCCTTGTCGATGATCAGGACCTGCTTCGGCTGGCCCGAGATCTTGACCTCGATCCTGTCGGGCCACCCCATCTCGGTCCGCGGGGTCAAAACCTCGAAGCCCGGCCCCTTGCCGCAGGTGAACGCGTCGCCCGCTTTGGCCGCGCCGGGCGCGACGGCGAGCGCAATTGCGAGAGCGGTCGCCCACAAAGCCTTCATCGCCATCCCCCCGGTCGGCGCCATCGATGGCCGATCAGATCGCGTTTTTCCCTGGAGGTCGAGCGCTCCGCCAGGGCCGCGGCCGGGTCGGAACGAAAAAAAGCCCTCCCCGATCGCTCGGGGAGGGCCAAGTCGCCTCGACGGTCCGGAGGGAGGAGACGGACGGCGAGGCGCAGTTCAGCTCAGATTACGAGCCGGCGCGCTCGGGAGCGGCGAGCCAGCGGACGGTCGCGGCGGTGGCGCGGCCGGCCTGGAGGTCGGCGGCGTTGAAGCTCACCGGCTGGCCGGCGGTCGCGTAGTGCATGGCGCCGACGGTGCCGGGGCTCTGGGTCGCGGCGGCGTCGGCCTTGGTGGCCGCGATGGCGACCAGCGGGCGGTCGACCGTCGAAGCGAGGGCGACCTCGCCGGCGAAGGCCGAGACCGGGCTCAGAACGACGGCCGCGGCGGCGGCGTAGGCCGCGAACGCGGCGGCGGCTGAGATGGCGACGATACGGTTGGACATCGTAAGTACCCCAAGTGATTGCGGCGGGAAGACCCCGTCGCGTCTTGAGGGTGAATGTGCTTATCCCTTCGTCATGAATCAAACCGATTGGATGCATAGTGGCTATCGACCACGTTAATCTAAACCGGCTCGACCTCAATCTCCTGGTCGCCTTCGACGCGCTGGCGAGCGAGGGCACCGTGACCCGAGCCGCGGTGAAGGTCGGGCTCGGGCAGTCGGCGATGAGCCATGCGCTCGGACGGCTGCGCATCGCGTTCGACGACGAGCTGTTCGTGCGCACCCCGACCGGAATGCGGCCGACGCCCAAGGGCGCGTCGCTGATCGAGCCGGTGCGCGCCGCGCTCGCCCGCATCGAGGCCATCATGGCGCCGCCGCAGGCCTTCGACCCGGCGACAGCCGAGCGCGAATTCACGGTCGGCCTGCCGGACTCGACCGAGGTGCTGCTGGTGCCGCGGCTCCTCGCTCATCTGCGCGCGGTCGCTCCCGGCGTGCGGCTGCTGATCCGCAGCGTCGACCGCATCCGGATCCTGCAAGACCTCGACGCCGGCCGCGTCGACCTCGGCATCGGCCTGTTCGAGGAGGGCGCGACGCATCACAAGCGGCGCCTGCTGCACAAGGACAACTACCTCTGCGTCTTCAACGCGGCGCTGGTCGGCGTCGAGCCGCCGATCTCGCTCGAGGACTATGTCCGCCTGCCCCACGTGCTGACGAGCCTCGTCGAGAGCGCCCATGGCGTCGTCGACGTGGCGCTCGCCAAGCTCGGCCTCACGCGCCAGATCGCCCTCACCTCGCCGCGCTTCACCGCCGTGCCCTTCGTGGTGCGCGAGGCGCCGGTGATCGCCACCATGCATTCGCGCGTCGCGCGGTTCTTCGCGGGCTCGATGGGTCTGGCCGTCAGCCCCGCGCCGGTGGAGCTGCCGGACTTCGCGATCTCGATGATCTGGCACACGTCCTTCGACGACGATCCGGCCAACCGCTGGCTGCGCGAAACGATTCGGGAGCTGCGCCGCAACGAGCCGGAGCCGGACGCGGGTTTTCTTCACGATCGCGCATGAAGGACTGAAAGCCGATTGTGGCGACGCAGTCTTGGGCCGCGACTCGCTCTCCAAGGAAATGCGTCCCAAATCGGGCGAGTCACGTTCTGGCCTTATTTGCAAGCGATCAAGCTCGCTTGCGCGGCGGCGTGGGGACGCGGACTTGAAGGCAACGACGATCGGGTTCGCCCTCGCGGCGGCCGGATGCATGGCGGTCGCGGGCGGCGGAGACGCGCGCGCGGTCGAGGGCCCGGCCGAATACGACGCCGTCATCGCCAAGCACTCGGCGGCGACCGGCGTCCCCGAGACGCTGATCCGCCGCGTCATCGTGCGCGAGAGCAAATACAATCCGCGCGCGATGAACCGCGGCCATTACGGCATGATGCAGATCAAGCCCGCGACCGCGAAGGCCATGGGCTATCGCGGCTCGGCCGCCGGCCTGCTCGACGCCGACGTCAACCTCACCTACGGCGTGCGCTACCTCGCCGGCGCCTACAAGGTGGCGGCTGGCGACCACGACCGCGCGGTCCGCTACTACGCCAGCGGCTATTATTACGACGCCAAGCGCAAGGGCATGCTGGCCCAGATCGGCATGGGCCGGAACGGGGCGCTCTCGGCGCCGCCGGCCGCGCCCGTCGCCCTCGCCTCCGCAGCCCCGACGGCGACGCCGCCCGGCGCGCGCGTCGCGACGATGGTTCCCGAGCCCCGCCCCGGCCGTGGCTCAGCAGGCCCCGGTGCCGCAGCCGCGCGGCGCGACGCCGCCGGCTGTGCTCGCGGCCGCGACGCCCACGGTCACTCCCATGCCGACGCCGCGCGGGCCCGTCGCCGCCGCCCCGCAGATCCAGACCGCGTCGGCCCAGCCGGTCGCGCCGCTTCCGCCGGTCCGGCCGGCCGATCCGCGCGTCGCGGCGCCCGCCGCGCTCAGCTTGCGGCCGCGGCTCCCGTCGCCCCGGCCCGCAACGCCGACCCCCAGACCACGGGATCGATCGCCGTCGCGGCCCCTGCGCGCCCAGCGGTTCCCACGCCCCCGATCCGCGCGGTCGCTTCCGTCGCCCCGGCGCAGCAGCCGGCCGGCGCGAAAGCGCGCGTGATCTCGCCGGTCGCCGCTCCCGTGCTCGCCTCCGCCGGCCCCGCGCCCGCGACGGCCCGGCCGGCCCCCGCCCCGCTCGCCTATTCGTCCGAGCCCGCGGCCAAGACCCCGTTCCCGCCGCGCCGCTGAAAGACCCCGGCTTCGGCTGACGTCTCGTCCGCCGCCCAGTCGGGCAGCGGCGGGCCGAGGCGTCGACGATCTCGAAATGATCGGCGTCGCGGTGGGTGGGGTTCAGCAGGAAATTGTAAGCGCCCGGCCGCGCGACCGAGGGCGCCTTCAGCAGCGGCGCCGAGGCGGACGCCAGCCACGCGTCCCCCGCCCGCTGGCAGGCGGTGAAGCCCGGGCCGAAATCATCCCGCCAGTCCTCCGGCAGGTGCGAGGCGTCGAGCGCATCGACCCGCGCCCAGCGCGGCGCGACGATCTTCAGCAGGCAGACGGCGTCGGGCAGCAGCTCGGGCGAGCCGACATGCCTCAGGATCTCGGCATAGGCGGTCGCGGGCGCGTCGGAGCACCACATCACCGCGCGCGGACGGCTGTGCCAGCGGCCCGAGGCGATAAGCCCGCCGCGACCGCTGAGGTCCTGGTGGTTGGAGATGCGCCAGACGGTCAACAGGCCTGTGTCAGGCTGCGATCCCATGGTCGATCCGGATCAGCGTGCTCTCGACGAAACGGGCCCCCGATTCGCTTCCAACATAACTGATCGGACTCACTCCAGCGAGTTGTCCATGCGGCGCACGCAACCAGAGGAAGGCCTTTTCGGACGAGACGAACACCTTCTGGGCGAGGCCGACGATGCGCGCGAGGCGCGCGGCGCGCTCGCTGGCGTCAAGAGTGAGAGCGCGTTCGCCCGCGACCGCAAGGCGCACGTCGGGACGTCCGACGATCTCGTCGATCTCGCGCGCGTCGACGCCGGCGAGGCGCATCGCCTCCACCATGTCCTCGTCGAGCGAAAAGCCGCGCGGGTTTTCCCGGATCCGCGCCTCGACGGCGGCCTCGATGTCTTCGAACGGATTGGGGCGGCGGTTCATCACAGACGTGTCGGTTCGCGGACTCCGCGGGAGCCCGACGCTAGAAACACATCCTTAAGCAATGGTTAACGCGTGCGCCGCCGGGCGGTGCGCAACCTGCCGGTCGGCAGTTTCCGGTGGGCGGCCCCGCCGCTCAGTAGGCCCGGGCTTCGCCGCGGCGGATGGTGAGCGCGATGCGGTCCATCTCGGCCTGCTCGCGGGCGCCTTCGGCGACGCGCTCGCGGGAGGCGTCGCGCTCCTCGAGCAGTTCGACCTTCTTGAGCTCCTCGAAGGCCTCGGCCAACGCGTCCTGCGCGTCGGTGAGCTGCCCGACGAGCTCGTCGGCGGAGCGCTTGAGGTTGTCGCGACGCGTCATCGCGGCCTTGGCGTAGGTCGGGTAGGCGTAATGCCCGACGTCGTGGATCCCGGCCTTCTCCTGCTCGTGCAGGATCTCGCGGTCGAGGTCGGAGGCCATGCGCTCGAACTCGGCGATCATGGTCTCGATCTGAGCGACCTGGCGACGTTTTTCGTCGACCTGGAACCGCTTCAGGCGGATGAGGGTGTCTCTGGACTTCATGTCGGACATCTAAGCACAGCCCGGTTAGCGCTCCGTGTCCGAAACGCCTAGAATGGTACGCAACTGAGCGTAACAGTCGCCGAGACCCGTTGCTTCTTCCTTACCCTGCTTGAGAAAGGCTTCGAGCGGGCCGTTCAGATCGATGGATTCGTCGACTTCCGGGCTTGAGCCGGGCCGATAGGCGCCGAGCCGGATCAGCTCCTCCATGTCCGAATAGGTCGCCATCGTGCGCCGCGCGCGCGCGACCACCGGACGCTCGGTTTCGGGCGTCGACTTCGGCATGGTGCGCGACACCGATTTGAGCACGTTGATGGCCGGATAGCGCCCGCGCTCGGCGATCGAGCGCTCCATCACGATGTGGCCGTCGAGAATGCCGCGCACGGCGTCGGCGACCGGCTCGTTGTGGTCGTCGCCGTCGACCAGCACGGTAAAGAGGCCGGTCGCGGTCCCCTCCCCGGTTCCCGGCCCCGCGCGCTCGAGCAGGCGAGGCAGCTCCGCGAACACCGTCGGCGTGTAGCCCTTGGCGGTCGGCGGCTCGCCGATCGACAGGCCGATCTCGCGCTGGGCCATGGCGAAGCGCGTGACGGAATCCATCATGCAGAGCACGTCCTGGCCCTGGTCGCGGAAATATTCGGCGAGCGCGAGCGTGAGATAGGCGGCCTGGCGGCGCTTGAGCGCCGGCTCGTCGGAGGTCGCGACCACGACGACCGAGCGCTTGAGGCCGGCCTCGCCGAGGTCGTCCTGCAGGAACTCCTGCACCTCGCGGCCGCGTTCGCCCACGAGCCCGATGACCGCGACGTCGCACTGGGTGTTGCGCGCAAGCATCGCCAGCAGGACGGACTTGCCGACGCCCGAGCCCGCGAACACGCCCATGCGCTGGCCGCGGCAGCAGGTGAGGAAGGTGTTGATGGCCCGCACGCCGAGATCGAGCGGCGCGCCGACGCGCTTGCGGGCATGGGCGGGCGGCGGCGAGGCGCGATAGGGATAGACGGTCGGCCCCTGGTCGATCGGGCCGAGCCCGTCGATCGGGGTCCCCATGGCGTCGACCACGCGGCCGAGCCAGCGCGGCGAAGGCCGGACCCCGGGTTCGGTCGAGCCGACGATCGCCCGGCAGCCGCGGCGCACGCCCTCGAGCGGCGCGAACGGCATCACGAGCGCGCGCTCGCCTTCGAAGCCCAGCACCTCGCAGGGCGTCTCGCGCCCGTCCTGGCCCTCGATGACCACGCGGCCGCCGATCGCCATGGCGCCGAGTGGCCCGGCGATCTCGACGAGAAGACCGCGCACGCCGACGACGCGCCCATAGACCTCGCGGTCGGGCGCGCTCTCGAGGTTTTTGAGGAGACCGCCGAGGGCGGTCATGGCCGTCATCGAGGGAACTCCGTCGAATCATGAACGTTCGGCGTCACACAGTAACCCTTCGTTTACCGAGGCGCCGAATTATGGGCTCGAACCTTAACGCCTCGAAAACCGTGACGTGCACCGAAACGTTGAGTCGATAGAGTCAGTTAGCCCTGTTCGTTAAGAAACGACATGAGCTTGGCGAAATCGGAAAATCGTTTTGAAACAGCCAGTTACGAATAATTTGGGCGGGAATCAGTTCAGGCTTGCGGCGCAGAATCACACTCTGTTAACCTTTTGTCGTTAAGCTTGAATCGGAACGGAAACGATCGGTTCACCGTGACCCCCGAGGCAGTTCGGGCGTTGGTCACGCGGGGCTCGGTGGAGGATTCGCATGCGCGTTCTTCTTATTGAAGACGACAGGTCGACGGCGCAGAGCATCGAATTGATGCTCAAGTCAGAGAGCTTCAACGTCTACACCACCGAGCTCGGCGAAGAAGGCATCGATCTCGGGAAGCTGTACGACTACGACATCATCCTTCTCGACCTGAACCTGCCCGACATGTCGGGCTACGAGGTTCTCCGGGCGCTCCGGGTCGCGAAGATCAAGACCCCGATCCTGATCCTCTCCGGCCTCGCCGGCATCGAGGACAAGGTCCGCGGTCTGGGCGTCGGCGCCGACGACTACATGACCAAGCCCTTCCACAAGGACGAGCTGGTCGCCCGCATCCACGCCATCGTGCGCCGCTCGAAGGGCCACGCCCAGTCGGTGATCTCGACCGGGGACCTCATCGTCAACCTCGACACCAAGACGGTCGAAGTCGGCGGCGCCCGCGTGCACCTCACGGGCAAGGAATACCAGATGCTCGAGCTTCTGAGCCTGCGCAAAGGCTCGACGCTCACCAAGGAGATGTTCCTCAACCATCTCTACGGCGGCATGGACGAGCCCGAGCTGAAGATCATCGACGTCTTCATCTGCAAGCTCCGCAAGAAGCTCGCCAACGCCACCAACGGCAAGAACTACATCGAGACGGTCTGGGGCCGCGGCTACGTGCTGCGCGAGCCGACCGAGGACATGCGCGCCGCCGGCTGATCTTCTCGCCCGCGCTGGCTTAACCGACAAAGCCCCTCGCCTCGCGGCGGGGGGCTTTTTCGTCGAGAGCGCTCCGGCATCGGTCGCCCAAGGCCCAATGACGACAGGTCGATCGCCGCGTCATGCCCGAGCTTGAAGCGCTTTATCGCGCGGCGACGAGACTGAGCGCAGGCGCGGCGGAGGCGGCGCCCTCGCCCTTCACCAGCAGGCCGCCGCGGCTCGGATGCGCGCGGAACCGGCGGGTGATCGCCTCCGGCGCCTCGGCGGAGCCGACCATGAGGTAGCCGTCCGGCGCCATGGAGGCCGCGATCCGGTTCAGCACGTCGGCCTTGGTCTCGGCGTCGAAATAGATCAGCACGTTGCGGCAGAACACGACGTCGAAGCGCCCGAGCGCTGAGAAGTCGCGCAGCAGGTTCAGCGTGCGGAAATGCACCATCTGGCGCAGCGCGGCGTCGATGCGCCAGCGCTCGCCTTCCTGGGCGAAATGCTTCAGCAGCAGCTTGATCGGCAGCCCGCGCTGCACCTCGAACTGCGAGAACAGGCCCTCCTTGGCGCGCTCCACCACCTCGCCCGCAAGGTCGGTCGCGACGATCTCGACGCGCCAGCCGGCGAGCTGGGCCTTGCGCTCGGCGAGCAGCATGGCCAGCGAATAGGGCTCCTGACCCGACGAACAGGCCGCCGACCAGATCCGCAGCGTCTTTTCGCGGGCGCGCGCGGCCATCAGATGCGGCAGCATGACGTCGGTGAACAGCGTGAAGGGCGCGCCGTCGCGGAAGAAGAAGGTCTCGTTGGTGGTCATCGCCTCGACGACCCTGGCCGCGAGGTCGAGGTCGGCGCCGCGGGCGAGCGCGGCCGCAAGGTCGGAAAGGCTCGCAAGCCCGCGCTGGTGCGCGACCGGCCCGAGCCGGGCCTCGACGAGGTAGCGCTTGTCCTCGCCGATCACGAGGCCGGAGCGATCCTTCAGGAACTTGGCCAGAAACGCGAACTGCGCAGGTGTCACGAACGCCCCCGTTCCATCATGCGGACGACCCGCGGGCCGATTTCCTTGAGCGGCAGCACCGCCGCGCAGGCGCCGGTGGCCGCGGTCGCGCCCGGCATTCCCCAGACGACGCTCGTCGCCTCGTCCTGCGCGATGACGCGTCCGCCCGCAGCGGCGGCGGCCGCCGCCGCCGTCGCGCCGTCGCTGCCCATGCCAGTGAGAACTACCGCGACCAGCCCCGCGCCATAGGCCTTCGAGGCCGAGCGGAACATCGGATCGACCGACGGCTTGCAGAAATTGACCGGCGGGCCGTCCTCGAGCTTGGCGATGACGCCCGAGCCGCCGCGCAGCACCGAAAGATGGCGCCCGCCCGGCGCGACATAGACGCGGCCCGGCAGGATCGGCTCGCGATCCTCGGCCTCTTTCGCCTCGACGCCCGCCCCGCGCGACAGATGTTCGGCGAGCGCGGCGGTGAAGCCCGCCGGCATGTGCTGGGTGACGATCACGGGCGCGTCCGGGAAGGTGCCGCTCATCGCGCGAAGCATCTCCATCAGCGCCTGAGGTCCGCCGGTCGAGGAGCCGATCGCGACGCACTCCACGCGCTGACGCCCCTCGGCCGCAGGCGATGCGGCGGGCCGGGAGGCGGCGACGGGCGGCGCGGCTTGGGCTGCGACGCGCGGGGCCGGCGCAAGGCCGCGGCGCCGGCGCGCGAAATCGCCGAGCGCCTGCATCCGCGCCAGGAATTCGCGCCGATATTCGCCGGCCTGCATGGCCTCGCTCGTCGGCTTGGCGAGCACGTCGGTCGCGCCGAGCGCGAGGCAGCGCAGCGAAAGCTCCGCGCCGCGCGTCGTGTAGCTCGAGTTCATCAGCACCGCGAGGCCGGGCCGCGCCTTGAGCAGCAGGGGCAGCGCCTCGACGCCGTCCATGCCCGGCATCTCGACGTCGAGCAGCACCACGTCGGGCCGCACGGAGGCGATCCGGTCGAGCGCCTCCTGGCCCGAGCGGCAGCTCGCCGCCACCTCGAAGCCCGGCTGCGCCTCGAGCCAGCGCGCGGCGAGAGCGCGGGCGACCACGGAGTCGTCCACGATCATCACCCGCACCGTCTCGACCGGCCGCGCGGCGACTGCCTCGATCATATGCGTCCGTCCCGCGGCGCCGGTCCGCTCAGAGCAGGCCGACTTCGGCGAACTTCGAGGTGATGATCTCGCTGTCGAACGGCTTCATCACATACTCGTCCGCCCCGGCGCGCAGCGCCCGGGTGATGTGCGAGACGTCGTTCTCGGTGGTGCAGAACACGACCTTGGGCGCGTCGCCGCCCGGCAGCGAGCGGAGCTCGGCCAGGAAGTCGAAGCCGTCCATGATCGGCATGTTCCAGTCGAGCAGGATGCCGTCCGGCATCGCCTGCTTGCAGAGCGCGAGCGCGCTCTGGCCGTTCTCGGCCTCGGAGATCCTCATCTCGCAGCCCTCGAGGATGCGGCGGGCGACCTTGCGGATGACGCTCGAGTCGTCGACGACGAGGCAGTGTTTCATGGCTTCGGCTCCGTGGGTTCGGGGCGGCGGCGACGCGCCGGGATCGGGGTCAGGCGGCGACCGGCTCGGCGCTTGCGGCGAGCGCGCGGTCGACGTCGAGGATGAGGAGAAGGCGGTCGTCGAGGCGGAAGACGCCTTCGACGAGGCTCGCCCAGCGGCGATCGAGCGTTGCGGGGGCCGGTTCGAGGCCCGCGACGTCGAGATCGACGACGTCGCCCGGCCGGTCGACCAGCAGCGCGAAGGCCTCGCCGCGATGGTCGACGCCGATCGCCATGTTCTTCGAACCCGCCGGCGCCGGCGCCATGCCGAGGCGGCTGCGCATGTCGATGGCGGTGACGATGCGGCCGCGCAGGTTCAGCACGCCCGCGATCTCGCGCGCGCTGAGCGGCACGCGCGTCAGCCGCTCCGGCGCGAAAACCTCGCGCACGCGGCCGATCGCGATCCCGAACAGCTGCTCGCCGATCTCGACGGTGACGAAGGAGCGGCGCTCGCCGCCCTGCGCGTCGGTCATGCCGCGCTCCTGTAGCCGGGCGCGAGCTGGGTCAGCGCGGAGATGAGGCCCGGACGGTCGAACTTCGCCACATAGTCGCTGAAGCCCGCCTCCTGGGCGCGGGCGACGACGCTCGGCCCGGTGAGCGAAGAGAGCGCTAGCATCGGCGTTTCGGCGGCGAGCGGCTCGCCGCGGAGTTCGCCGGCGAGCGCGTAGCCGTCCATCTCGGGCATCTCGATGTCCGAGACCACGACGTCGTAGCGCCGCCCGAGCCGGATGAGGCCGAGCGCGGCCGCGCCGCCCTCGACGGCGGTGACGCGATAGCCGGCAGCGGTGAGCACGGGGGTGAGCATGTTGCGGAAGAACGCGCTGTCGTCGACGAGCAGCACGGAGGGCCGGTCCTGTTCGGCGGACGGCCGGTCCTTGCGCTTCAGCCAGTCGTCGAAGGCGAGCGTCAGGAAGTGCGCGACGTCCAGGATCTCGGTCGCGCGGCCGGCGACGGTCGCAGCGCCCAGCGCGCCGGGGATGTCGGAGGCGACGGAGATCTCCATGCGGTCCTCGACGATGTCGAGGATCTCGTCGACGATGAGGCCGACGGAGCGGCCGTCGTCGACGAAGACCAGCAGCGGCTGGTCGCCCGCAGTCCGCGCGACGACGTCGTGGGAGGCCGGCACCAGCGGCATCAGCGCGCCGCGATACTGCACCATCATCCGGCCGTTCGCCGTTTCGATGGTCGCGGCGTCGATGATCTCGAGGCGGGTCACGAGCGCGAGCGGCACGGCCTTGGGCGCCTGTCCGCCGGCGCGGAACGTCAGCAGCGCGATCTTGTCGTCGGCCTCCATCGCTTCGACGGTCTCGGCCGCGCGCGCGGCCGAGACTTCGCGCGCCGGCCCGAGCGCCTGCGCGACGCCGTTCGGATCGAGGATCAGGATCACGGAGCCGTCGCCGAGGATGGTGGCGCCGGCGAACAGCGGGATCTCCTTCAGCCGCGAGGCCATCGGCTTCACGACGATCTCCTCGGTGTGGAGCACGTCGTCGACCACGACGCCGAAGACGTCCTCGCCGGCCTGCGCCACGACGATAAAGTTCTCGCCGCCGGCCGGCTCCGCGCCGGTCGCCTGGCCGGGCGCCTGACCGAGCACCTCCGCGAGGCGCACGAGCGGCAGCAGGCGGTCGCGCAGGCGCAGCAGCGGAGCGTCGCCGATGCGCTCGATGCGGTGTTCGCCGCCGCCGCCGACATGGACGAGCTCGCGCACCGCAAGCTGCGGGATCGCGAACACCTCGCCGCCGACGCCGACCGTCAGCGCCGGGATGATGGCGAGGGTGAGCGGGATGCGGATGACGACGGTCGCGCCCTGGCCCGCGACCGAGCGCAGGTCGATCGAGCCGCCGATCTGCTCGATGTTGGAGCGCACCACGTCCATGCCGACGCCTCGGCCGGAGACGCTGGTGACGGCCTCGGCGGTGGAGAAGCCCGGCGCGAAGATGAAGCGCAGCACTTGCGCCTCGGTCATCTTCTCGATCTCGGCCTCGCTCGCGAGGCCGTTGGCGAGCGCCTTCTTCTTGATCCGCGCGACGTCGAGGCCGCGGCCGTCGTCGCCGATCTCGACCACGACGTAGCCGCCCTGGTGGAAGGCCTCGAGCCGGATGGTCCCGGTCTCGGGCTTGCCGGCCATGACGCGCTCGGCGGGCGTCTCGAGCCCGTGATCCGCGCAGTTGCGGACCATGTGGGTCAGCGGATCCTTGATGAGGTCGAGCACCTGGCGGTCGAGCTCGGCGTCGGCGCCGGCGGTGACGAGCTCGATCTTCTTGCCGAGATCGGCCGCGAGGTCGCGCACCAGCCGCGGCAGCGCGCGCCAGGCGGCGCCGATCGGCTGCATGCGGGTCTTCATGACCCCTTCCTGCAGCTCGGCTGTGACGTGGGTCAGCCGCTGGAGCGGCAAGGTGAGCTCGTCGTCGGCCGCGCCCGCGCCCGAACGGCGACGCACATGGGTCATCAGCTGGTTGCGCGTCAGCACCAGCTCCGAAACCATCGTCATCAGGCGGTCGAGCGTGTCGACGCCGACGCGGATCGTCTGGCCGGCGACCGAGCCGTCGCGAACCTCCTCGGACGCCGCGGGTTTGGCTTCGGCCGGCTTCATCTCGACGGGCTTCGGCGCGGCGGCGGCGGCCGGCTCGGGATCGTTGGCCGGCGTGAGATCCGGGCCTTCGGCTTCAAGGAACGCGCGCTCGAGCTCCTCGAGCGACACCTCGCCCGGCTTCAGCGGGCGGCCGGGGCCGGGTTCGGCCTTGGGAGCCGCGACGGCGTTGGCGGCGGCGACGTCAAGCTCGCAGATGAGGTCCTGATCGTCGCCGAGCGGCTCGGCGCCGCTGCGCTCAAGCTCGGCCAGAATGTCCTTGATGCGGTCGATCGCGCCGAGAATCAGCGTCACGGCGTCGGGCGTGGCGAGCGCGCCGGAGCGGAACTTGCCCATCAGCGTCTCGGCCGCGTGAGCGAGCGCCTCAAGCCTCGGCAGGCCGAGGAAGCCGCAGGTGCCCTTCACGGTGTGGACGAGGCGGAAGATGTTGCCGAGGATCTTCTCGTTCTCGGGCTCCTGTTCGAAGCGCACGAGCTCAACGTCGACGAGGTCGAGATTCTCGGCCGTCTCCGTCAGGAAGTCCTTTAGCAAGTCGTCCACAGGCCCGGCCCCCGCGCCGGGCTGCACAAGCCCGACGTCCGCAAGACCATGGTGGCCGAAAATGCATAACGCTTGGTTGCGCCCTCACGCGGGCGCGATCGTGCGTTCTTTGTCTCAGGCGGCCGCGGGACGGGCCCGGGTGACGATCTTCTCGCCCTCGATCTCGGCCTCGATCGTGACCGTCATGTTGGCGGCGCGCGCGACCAGCCCCGCATAGAACGGCTGGATCACATGGGCGTCGACGCGATCCTCCGGGGCCCTGCCGGCCAGAAGGTCGAGCACGTTGGCGGGAACGCGCGCGCTCACGCCGGTAGTGACGATGGCGAAGGAGGTCGCCTCGCCCTCGCCTTCCGACGTGACCTTGATCTCGCCGCCGCGCGGGATCGTGGTGGTGGCGACGAGCACGAGGTTCAGCAGCAGCTTGACGATGTTCTTCGGCAGGAGCTGGCGCTTGGCCTCCCAGACGAGGCTGGTCTTCTGGTCGACGACGAAGCCGCGCGCGACCTGCTCGGCGTCGCCGAGGTCGAGCTGGGCGGCGGCCGACCCGGCCGCGCCGAAGGCGATGCGGCAGAACTGCAGGCGCGCGGAGGCCTGCTCGGCGCTCTTCTTGATGAGGTCGAAGGCGAAGCCGCGCATGCCCTCGTCCTTCTCGTCCTCGAGAATCTCGAGGCCGTTGACGATCGCGCCCACGGGGCTGATGACGTCGTGGCACACCCGGCTCGCGACCAGCGCGGCGAGATCGAGCCCGTCGAGCGTGATCACCGCGCCCGTCGAGGCGTCTTCGGAGGTTGACATCGCGGCTCCCGGCACGGCTTTGAGTAGCGGAGGCGCGCAGGCATTGAGACTCAGGGCCGTGCGCGGCTGCCCCGCCTGATACACGTTGCTTAACGCGCCCTCAAGGCGGCTCGCCGCCAACGACCTGTCCCAGCTGGAGCCTGAGATGCACGACCCTTCCGACGACGCGCGCCTGCTCGACGAACTCGCGATCCTCTGCGTCGAGGCCGGCCGCGCGATCCTCGACGTCTACGAGGGTCCGGCGATCGCGGCCCGCGCCAAGGACGACCGCAGCCCCGTGACCGACGCCGACGAGCGCGCCGAGGCGATCCTGATCTCCGGCCTTGCGCGCATCTTCCCCTACATGCCGGTGATCGCCGAGGAATCGGCGTCCCGCGACGGCGTCCCGACGGAGGCGCCCGAGACCTTCCTGCTGGTCGACCCGCTCGACGGCACCCGCGAGTTCCTCGCCAAGAACGGCGAGTTCACGGTCAATGTCGGGCTCGTGGACCAGGGCCGGCCGGTGCTCGGCTGCGTGTTCGCGCCGGCGCTCGGGGCGATCTGGATCGGCTCGGCGGCGCTCGGCGCCAAGGTCGCGCGCTGCGGCGTGCGGGAGGATCCGGACGCCGGCGCCTGGACGCCGATCTCGGTCCGCAGCACGCCCGAGAGCGGCCCCTGCGCGGTGGCGAGCCGCAGCCATTCGGACGCGACCACGGAAGAGTTTTTGGCCAAGCTCGCGGTGGCGGACCGCCGCTCCGCAGGCTCTTCGCTGAAGTTCTGCCTGGTGGCCGAGGGCGAGGCCGACGTCTATCCGCGCTTCGGCCCGACCATGGAATGGGACACCGCCGCCGGCCACGCCGTGCTCGCGGCCGCCGGCGGCGCCGTGCTGAACCCGGACGGCTCCGAGTTCCGCTACGGCAAGTCCGAGACCGGCTTCAAGAACGGCGCCTTCGTCGCCTGGGGCGCGCGGGCTTAAGGCTTTTCGAGCCGGGCGAATCTCCGCCGGCGGAGCGCGGTGGAGATTTACCGTCGGCTCGGCGGCGTTTATCCTGGGATCGCCGCGGCGCATGCGAGCGTCGCGACGTTCCCGGGGACCACATGATGATGTCGATCGCGACCGCCGCGGCAACGCTGGGGCTGCTGTTCTGCGTCGCGACCGACTATCGGCACGATCGCGAGCTTTGGGTCTCGGACGGGACCAAGGCCGGCACGAAGATGGTCGTCGACCTCACCCCCGGGGTCTCGGGCACAAACTTCGGCGACGGGTTGTTCCCGGTCCCCGGAGGGGTGGTGTTCGGCGCCAAGACCGCTCTCGATCAAGAAACTTCCGCTCTCTATTTCTCCGACGGAACCGAAGGCGGCACGCGCCGGATCAGGACCGGCGTGGCGCGCATCCTCGGCCGCTACGGCGCGCTCGTCTATTTCGCCTCCGCCGAGACCGGCACGCTCTGGACCACCGACGGCACGGCGCAGGGCACGGTCGAGATCGGCGCGCCGGAACTGCCCTATCGGCTCGACACGATTCTGGTCGCCGCGTTCAAGGGCAAGACGCTCTTCGTCGCGCCTCCGGGCGACGGTTCCTGGACCGGGACGAACTTCGCGACCTTCCTCCACGATCCGGCCACCAACGTCACGACGCGGCTGCCCGTGACCGTCGACGGCGGCGAGGAGCCGCGACTCTCCGTCGTCGGCGACCGCTTCGTCTATGTCCGGAACACGCGCAAGCACGGCCAGGAACTGTGGGTCTCGGACGGAACGAGCGAGGCGAAACGCCCGCTCAAGGGCATTCTGAAGGGGTCTGCGGGCGCGCTCGATCCCGAATGGTCGCCGACGCGGTTCTGGCCGAGGTCGGAAGGCGCGCGCGCCTATTTCCTCGCCAGGAGCGCCGAATACGGCGCGGAGCTCTGGAGCACGGACGGCACCGAAGAGGGGACCGTCATGGTCCGAGATATCGAGCCGGGGCCGGCGGACTCGCAGATCTATTTCACGACGCGCCACACCGAGAACAACACGCTCACGACGGTCGGCGACACGCTGCTGGTCGAGAAGATCACGGGCGCGTCGAAGAACCAGCTCTTCGTCACCGACGGGACGCCGGAGGGCACGCGCAAGCTCGCCTTCAAGGACGACAAGGGCCGGCTCATCCGGCCGACCTTCGGCGCGGCGGACATGAAGGGGCCGCCCCAGGCCGTGCTGTTCGAGGGCGCGGCGAAAGGCTCGTCGAAGTCGGCGCTCTATGTCGGCGACGTCTCGACCGGCGCGGCGCGCCTGCTGAAAGACATCAACCGCGACGCCGACTGCTATGGCGGGCGGCAGGATTATGTCCGCGAGCAGGTCTCGCGAGGCGACCGCACGTTCTTCAGCGCGGTCGACAAGGTGACGCTCGACCTGCTCAGCTGCCTGCGAGCCGAGTTCAACTCGGAGCTCTGGTCGACCGACGGCACGCCCGCCGGAACCCGCAAGGTGCGGGAGATCTATCCCGGCGAAGGCGGCTCCGTCGGCGACAGCTACCGCCACATGGGCTCCGACCCCGCCTACCTGACCGTCGGCGGCGCGCCCGTCAGTCGGTGAGTTCGGCCTCGAGCTTGGGCCACGACTTCTGAGCGCTCGCGAGGTCGCGAAACCGTCTCGGGTCTGGGCGGTGCTGAACAGATAGAGCCGCTTGCCCTCGATGCGGAAGATGAGCGGATGGCCCGCGACGGCGACGCCGGTCGCGACCGCCGACGGATCGTAGCCGCCAAAGCGGGGAGCGTAGGTCTCGGGCGAGGACAGGAACACGGCGCGGTTCGCCTCGTTGGCGAAGCGCCAGGCGGCGCGCCGTTCCACTCGGCCTCGACGTCGCGGCGGCCGCGCACGGCCTTGCCGTCGGTGAAATAGGCCACCGGATCGAAGCCGTAGAGCGCGACGCCCGTCGAGGGATCGGCCACGATCTTCTCGTTGAGGCCGGGCGTCGCTTCGGCGAGACCGCCAAGGCACGCCAGCCCGACGCCGAGCGCGAGCGCCCCGGCGAGCTTTGCGATGGTCATCTGATCGTCCCCGACCGCTGTTTTTGGCGCGGTTCGTCCTGTCTTCCTCCTTCTAACCCGGCGCCGTTCACCTTCCGGTAAAGCCGATCGCTCAAATTGTTTCGAATCGGCGCGAACCCCGCTCCCCCTTGGGATTCGCGCGTCTGACCGAAAGGACGACGCGATGAAGTGGAACGCCCTCGTCGCGGGCCTCGCGTTCGGAGCCGCCATGCTGACGGCCGCCGCCGACGCCCATGCGCAATATTCCGGCCCCCGGGCCGCCAACGCGAACTACGCCGAAGACGGCGGCTACGGTTCGCCCCGCCAGACCTATTCGGCCGGCGACATCGTCGACCGCGGACACAAGTTCTTCGGCTCGACCACCCGCGGCCTCGGCGGGATCGTCGAGAAGGCCGTCTCCACCTGGGGCGAGCCCGACGCCTACATCCTCGGCGAGGAAGGCTCCGGCGCCTTCGTGGGCGGCCTGCGCTATGGCGAGGGCAAGCTCTTCACGCAAGGCGGCGGCGACCAGGGCGACCGCCACGTCTACTGGCAGGGCCCCTCGCTCGGCTTCGACTTCGGCGGCGACGGCGCGCGGACCATGATCCTGGTCTACAACCTGACCTCGCCCGACATGCTGTACTCGCGCTTCGCCGGCATCAACGGCTCGGCCTATCTGGTCGGCGGCTTCGGCATGACGGCGCTCAAGGACTACAACGTCGTGCTGGTGCCGATCCGCACCGGCCTCGGCGCGCGGCTCGGCGTCAATGTCGGTTACCTCAAGTTCACGCCGCAATCGACCTGGAACCCGTTCTAAGCTCCGAACGCGTTCCGACCACACGGTCCGAGAAGGGCCGCGCAAGGGTCGCGCGGTCCTTAGAGTTTTCTGGTTTCCGGGCACGTTTCCTTGGCGTCGCGGAGCGGCTGTGCCATGGTGCCGGTCGAAACCGGGGCCGCGGGCGGCGCGCCTTTCGCGGTCCCCACGTCGGGCGCGGGTCAAGACGCGCCAAGCGAGCCTGAATGGTCGAGCCGATCCTCTACGCTTCCTTCGGCGCGCTCCTCGCCACGCTTCTCGGGCTTCTGTTCCTGCCCTTCTTCTGGGGCCGGGCCGTGCGCCTGACGACCCGCCGCCTGCTTCACCGCCTCCCGTATCCGCCGACGAGATCGTCGCCGCGCAGGACCGCCTGCGCGCAGAATTTGCGATGACGATGCGCGAGACCGAGCGAAAGGCCGAGCGCGCGACCGCCGAGGCGACCCGCGACCGGGTCGAGAGCGCCCGCGCCCGCGCCACGGAGCTCGGCCACCTCGCCGACATCTCGGAGCTTCGGAGCCAGGTCGCCGCGCTTGAAAGCGAAGGCGCGAAGGCGCGCGACGAGCGCGACCGCCAGGGCGCGGACGCGGCGTCCGCCCATTCCGCGCTGGAGGAGGCGCGCGCGGCCGCGCTCCAGGCCGCCAAGGATCTGCAGGCCGCCCGTCAGGACGCTTCCGCCTCGCGGGCCGCGACGGAGCAGGCGCGCATCGAGGCCGCCGAGCGCGAAGCCGAGATCGCGGCGCTGCGCGCCAAACTCGTGATGCTGGGCGCCGACAGGCGCGCGCCCTCCGCGTCAGCCTCGCCGCGCATGCCCCATGTCGACCAGACGCTGGAGAGCGCGGAGACGGCCGACCGGCCGGACGCCGAGGCGCTCGCGGCTCTCCGCCGACGCCTCGACGAGGTCGCGGACCAGATCGCAGCCGCGACCAAGGCGCCGGCCGAACCTGCTCCGCAGTCCGAGCCCACCGTCCCTCCGACCAAGCCGGAGCAGCGCCGCTTCGTGCCCCAGCTCGCCGCCGGGCAGACTGTGGGCGGCTAGAGGCCCGTCCTCCCGATCGAGGTCAGGCCCCAAGCCCCTCAGAACCGCAGCGCGCGGGCCTGCGTCACGTGCTCGAGCGCCTCGACCTTGGCCACCACCTCGGCCGGAATGTCGCCGTCGATCTGGACGAGCGCGATCGCCTCGCCGCCCTGCGCCGCGCGGCCGAGATTGAAGGTCGCGATGTTGACGCCCGCCGCGCCGAGCGTCTGGCCGAGCGCGCCGACGTAACCGGGCTTGTCGTCGTTGGTGACGTAGAGCATGGAGGGCGCGAAAGCGGCTTCGATCTCGATGCCCTTGATGTCGATGATGCGCGGCTTGCCGTCCGCGAACACCGTGCCGGCGACGTGCCGGGTGAAGCTGTCGGTCTCGACGGTCAGGCGAATGACGCTCTCATAGGTCTCGGCCTCCTCGCGCCGCACCTCCTCGATCGCGACGCCGCGCTCGCGCGCGATGACCGGGGCCGACACCATGTTGACGTCGGCGAGCAGCGGACGGAGCAGGCCGGTGATGGCGGCCGAGGTCAGCGCCTTGGCGTTCATCGAGGCGACCTCGCCCTCATATTCGATGCGCACCGACTTCAGCCCCGCGTCGGTCAGCTGGCCCGCAAAGGAGCCGAGCCGCTCGGCCAGCGCCACGAAGGGCTTGAGGCGCGGCGCTTCTTCGGCCGTGATCGACGGCGCGTTGATCGCGTTCGAAACCGCGCCGCGGATGAGATATTCGGACATCTGCTCGGCGACCTGCAGGGCGACGTTCTCCTGCGCCTCGGAGGTCGCGGCGCCGAGATGGGGGGTGCAGACCACCGCCGGGTGGCCGAACAGCGGATTGGCCTCGGCCGGCTCCTCGGTGAAGACGTCGAAGCCCGCGCCCGCGACATGGCCCGAGTCGAGCGCGGCGCGCAGCGACCTCGTCCACGAGGCCGCCGCGCGCGCAGTTCACGATGCGCACGCCCTTCTTCATCTTCGCGATCGCGGCCGCGTCCACGATGTTGCGGGTCTTGTCCGTCATCGGCACGTGCAGCGAGATGAAGTCGGCGCGCGCGAACAGCTCGTCGAGCTCGACCTTCTCGACGCCGAGCTCGATCGCGCGCTCGGCGGAGAGGAACGGATCATAGGCCGCGACGTGCATCTTGAGGCCGATGGCCCGGTCGGCCACGATCGAGCCGATGTTGCCGCAGCCGATGAGGCCGAGCGTCTTGGCCGTGATCTCGACGCCCATGAAGCGGTTCTTCTCCCACTTGCCGGCCTGCGTGGAGGCGCGGCCGCGGGATCTCGCGCGCCACCGCGAACATCAGCGCGATGGCGTGCTCGGCGGTGGTGATGGAGTTGCCAAAGGGCGTGTTCATCACGATCACGCCGCGGGCGGTGGCGGCCGGAACGTCGACATTGTCGACGCCGATGCCGGCGCGGCCGATGACCTTGAGAGACGCGTGGCGCGCTCGAGGATCTTCGGCGTCACCTTGGTGGCGGAGCGGATCGCGAGCCCGTCATAGTCGCCGATGGCGGTCGCGAGCGCCTCCTTGTCCTTGCCGAGGTCCGGCCGGAAGTCGACCTCCACGCCGCGGCGCTTGAAGATGTCGACGGCGGCGGTCGAAAGCTTGTCGGAGACGAGAACGCGGGGCGCCATGGCTGGGCTCTTTCATGAACTGAGCTGGGGGAACCCGCGCCATGCCGGGCGCCCGGGCCTTGGGCGGCCCGGCGCATGACGCGGAAGATCAGGGCCGCCGATAGATCGGCTGGTTGTCTTTCTCGAAGTACCCGTCGAGCGGGGAGCCCGGCACGGGCACGAAGTCGATGACGTCCGAGGGCTTGGCGACCTCGTCCAGGACTTCGCCGACATGGTCGAGCACCACGTCGAGATCGCCGTCGCAGTCGATGCCGATGACGAGGCGCTTCAGGCCGTCGGCGTCGGGAAACAGCGACTGGGCGAGATAGGCGGCGCGCACCTCGCGCAGCCCGGAAAACAGCTTCGTCAGCGGCTTGACCAGATGGGTCGGCACGGGCGAAGGCCGGCCGACGACCTGCGGCAGCGCCTCCTCCTCGTCGAAACCGCCGTCGGCCGCGAAATCGTCGCTCTCGGCGGCCTTTTCGAAGTCGCCCGCGAGCATCGCGGCGACGTCCTCCTCCATGATCTCGCGACCGTAGTCGGAGCCGGGATTGAGCACGAAGTTCGCGCCGTCGATCTGCTCGAGGATCTGCCGGAAGGTCTGGCGGACCTTCATCATCTTCTCGAAGCCGAACATCGCCTCGACGCGGCTGTCGGCGGTGAAGATCGGCACGAAGGCGACGTCGTCGGACATCACCTCCGGCACCTCGTAGCCGCCGCCCTTCTTGTCGCGGGACTCGACGAGGGCGAGCGTCAGCTCGGCGTCGATCAGCTTCTCGAAGAAGGGCGCGCGCGCCGACGCGCGTCTTCCGCGGCGCTGACGAGGGCGCGTTCGATGTCGTTCTCGGGCTTGAACATGGGTTCGTCCGGGGTCTGATGGGCGTGTCGATGCGACTGGAGGCGGGACATGCGCCCCGCCGCCAGGTTTTCAACGCGTCGCGCCTCAGGCCGCCTGCGCCAGTCCCTGCCGGGCCTCGGCGTAGGCCCAGTCGAGCCATTCGGTGAGCGCGAGGATGTCGGAGGTCTCGACTGTCGCGCCGCACCAGATGCGAAGGCCGGCCGGCGCGTCGCGATAGGAGCCGAAGTCGTAGGCGACGCCGAGGCCCTCGAGGCGATCGACGATGCCCTTGGCGAAGGCCGCCTGCTCCTTGGCCGGGAGAGCGACGATCGCCGGATCCACGACCTTGAGGCAGACGCCCGTGTTGGTGTGGGTCTTCGGATCCTCGGCCAGGAAATCGAGCCAGTCGGTGCGGCGCACATAGTCGCCGAGCGCGGTGGCGTTGCGGGTGGCGCGGGCGATGAGGCCTTTCAGGCCGCCGACCGACTTGCCCCACTTCAGCGCGTCGAGATAGTCCTCGACCGCGAGCATCGAGGGCGTGTTGATGGTCTCGCCCTGGAACAGACCCTCGTCGATCTTGCCGCCCTTGGTCATGCGGAAGAGCTTCGGGATCGGCCAGGTCGGCACGTAACTCTCGAGCCGCTCGACGGCGCGCGGGCCCATGATGAGGATGCCGTGCGCGGCCTCGCCGCCCATGATCTTCTGCCAGGAGAAGGTCACGACATCGAGCTTGTCGTAGTCGAGCTCCATCGCGAAGGCGGCCGAGGTCGCGTCGCAGATGGTCAGGCCAGCGCGGTCGGCCGGGATCCAGTTCGCGTCGGGGACGCGCACGCCCGCGGTGGTGCCGTTCCAGGTGAACACGACGTCGTTCTCGAAGTCGACGGCCGACAGGTCGGGCAGCTTGCCGAAGTCGGCGACGGTCGCCTTGGTGCCCGGCACCTTGAGCTGCTTGACGGCGTCGGTGACCCACACCGCGCCGAAGCTTTCCCAAGCCAGCACCTCGACGCCGCGCGGGCCGAGCAGCGACCACATCGCCATCTCGACGGCGCCGGTGTCCGAGCCCGGCACGATCGCGATGCGATGGCTGGCCGGCACCTCGAGCACCTCGCGGGTGAGGTCGATGGCTTCCTGGAGCTTGGATTTGCCGAGCTTGGACCGGTGGGAGCGACCGAGGGACGCGTCCTTGAGGGCTTCGAGCGACCAGCCGGGGCGCTTCGAGCAGGGTCCGGAAGAGAAATTGGGGTTTGCCGGCCGCACGGCCGGGCGAGCAGTCGTCGTCATGTCCATCCATCCTTTCAGATGGTCGCCCCTCGGTGGGGAGGGGTGGCCCGTCGACGCGGATACTTCCCCGACGCCCGCTTCGTCAAGCGCGAACTTGGGCAAGGCCCCAAAAAGCAAAACGGCGGACCACGAAAGCCCGCCGTTCTCTTGAAACTCGCATGTAACGCGGAAGATCAGTCGAGCATGTAGCGGAAGCCGACGCGGACTTCGTGCGCCTGCACGTCGTCGATCCGCACCTTGCCGCCGTTCTTTCCGGGACCGTCTTGGTCCGGGCCTCGCCGAGGTCGACGAAGCGGTAGTTGGCGTCGAACAGCAGGTTGTCGGTGATCTGGTAGGAGGCGCCGGCCTGGAGGTTCCAGGCGAAGTTCCACTGGGCGTCGCCGCCGTAGCTGTCGGGCTTGCAGCCCGGGCAATTGGCGATCGGCTTGGTGTCGTAGCCGCCCTTGACGTCGAGGCGCGCGACGCCGATGCCGCCGCCGACGTAAGGCGTGAAGCCGTGAATGGTGATCAGGTCGACATAGCCGTTCCAGAACAGGGTCCAGGCGTCGATCTTGGTGACGTCGCGGCTGCCGCACTGCACCGCGCCGCAGGCGCCGGTGTTGGAGTAGAGCGTGCCGGTGAACTTGGCCCGGGTCTCGTAGTCGACCGTGACGTCGGAGCGGAAGTGCTCGTTGAACTTGTAGCCGACGCCGCCGCCGATCACGGCCGCGTCGCCGAGCTTCTCGCCCTTGAAATTCGGGTTGCCCGGATAGTTGCGGCCGGTGAAGCGCGCGTCCGGGTTGTTGTAGTTCTTGTATCCGACGTCGCCGCGGATGTACCACGCCGAGGCGAACTCAACCGGAGCGGCGGGCTCGAGCAGCGGCGGCTCCGGAAGATCGGCCGCGTGACCCGCGACCGGCGCGAGCGCGACAGCGAGCGCGCCTGCGAGCGCGTAGGTCGTGAGCTTGGCCATAATTGCCAGATCCTTGCTTGTGTCGCCGCCCCTCCCCCCAGGGCGAATGCGGCGCGCAGTCATGTGACGACTGGCAATCTGGCAGCTAATCCTTAAAGGACGTTTAACCTTAACTCTTAACCGTGCTCTCTCGACTTTCGGCTGATCTTCGTCAGACGCGAACACGCGCTCCCGCAAAGCGGGCGCGCGTCTCGATAAGGCTGAGAATAAGGGCTTCGGGCCGTCAGGCCGCGACCTTGGAGATGACGTCCACGACGTCGTCGACGACGTGCCGCACGAGATCGCCGTCGTCGCCTTCCGCCATCACGCGGATCACGGGCTCGGTGCCCGAGGGGCGGATGACCAGGCGCCCCGCGCCGAGCGCTCGGTGGCGCTGGCGATCGCGGCCCGCACCGTTTCGTCGTCGAGCGGCCGGCCGGCCTTGTAGCGGACGTTCTTGAGCACCTGCGGCAGCGGCTCGAAGCGGTGGCAGACCTCCGAGACCGGACGCCCGGCCTTCTGGACCACCGCGAGCAACTGAAGCGCCGCCACCAGCCCGTCGCCCGTGGTGGCGAAATCCGACAGCACGATGTGGCCCGAGGGCTCGCCGCCGAGATTGTAGCCCTGCGCGCGCATGCGCTCGACGACGTAGCGGTCGCCGACGGGCGTGCGCTCGAGGGTGAGGCCGATCGAGCTGAGATACCGCTCGAAGCCGAGATTGGCCATGACCGTCGACACCAGGCCGGGAGCGGAGAGCCGCCCGTCCTCCGCCCAGGAGGCCGCGACCACGGCCATCAGCTGGTCGCCGTCCACCACCTGGCCCTTCTCGTCCACGATGATGACGCGGTCGGCGTCGCCGTCGAGCGCGACGCCGATGTCGGCGCGGGTCTCGCGCACCTTGGCGATCAGCGCGTTCGGCGCGGTGGGAGCCGCAGTCCTTGTTGATGTTGAGGCCGTTCGGCTCGACGCCGATCCGCACGACCTCGGCGCCGAGCTCCCAGAGCGCTTCCGGCGCCACCTTGTAGCCAGCGCCATTGGCGCAATCGATCACCACCCGCACGCCCTCGAGCGAGAGGTTGCGCGCGACCGTGCGCTTGGCGAATTCGATGTAGCGGGCCTGCGCGTCGTCGATGCGCTTGGCGCGGCCGATGTCGTCGGAGAGGGCGAAGCGCGGGGAGAGATCGGAGTCGATCAGGCGCTCGATCTCGAGCTCGACCTCGTCGGAAAGCTTGAAGCCGTCGGGCGCGAACAGCTTGATGCCGTTGTCGTCGTAAGGGTTGTGAGAGGCCGAGATCATCACGCCGAGATCGGCGCGCATGGAGCGGGTGATGTGGGCGACCGCCGGCGTCGGCATCGGACCGACCAGCAGCACGTCGACGCCGACCGAGGTGAAGCCCGCCTGCAGCGCGCTCTCGATCATGTAGCCCGACAGCCGCGTGTCCTTGCCGATGACGACGCGGTGGCGATGGTCGCCGCGGCGGAACGCCAGCCCCGCCGCCATGCCGACCTTCATCGCGAGATCGGGGGTGATCGGGAACCGGTTCGCGCGGCCGCGGATGCCGTCGGTGCCGAAATATTTGCGCGTCATCTGGGCCGCTCTCCACGTGGCGTCCGCCGCTTCCTGGGAAGCCGCGGAGGCGTCAGTGCGTCGATGCTAGCACGGCGAGGTTCAGAAATGGTGAGCGTGGCCGCGGCGCATCACTTTGGCGTTTCGCGCCTCCGATGAGCGCGCCGACGAGGTGGGACGATCACAGGACGTCGGCGGAGAGACAAACAAAAAAGGCCGGGCGCTGGGGCCCGGCCTTTTCTTCAGATGGCGCTCGCCGCTTACGCGCTCGGCTGCGGCTCCAGCCCGGCGTCGGGGCGCGGCGCGGCTTGCCGGCGGTCGGCACCGCGGAGCCGCGCGGGCTCGGCGGCTCGTCGGTCGCGTCGCGCACCGGCGGATTGCCGGCGAGGATGTCCTTGATCTCCTGGCCCGTCAGCGTCTCGTATTCGAGAAGCGCCTTGGCGACCTTGTCCATCTCGTCCTTCTTCTCGGTGATGATCCGGCGCGCGGTCTCGTAGCCTTCGTCGACGAAGCGTTTGATCTCGTTGTCGATCTTCAGCATCGTCGTGCCCGAGACGTTCTGCTGGCGCGCGACCGACATGCCGAGGAACACCTCGTCCTGGTTCTCGCCATAGGCCACGGTGCCGAGCTCCTTGGAGAAGCCCCAGCGCGTCACCATCCCGCGGCGATGTTGGTCGCCATCTGGATGTCGGACTGCGCGCCGGCCGTCACCTTGTCCTCGCCGAAGAAGATCTCTTCCGCCACGCGCCCGCCCATCGCCATTGCGAGGCGCGAGGTCAGCTGCTCGTAGCTGATCGAGATCTGGTCCTTCTCCGGCAGGTACTGGACCATGCCGAGCGCGCGGCCGCGCGGGATGATGGTCGCCTTGTGGATCGGGTCGTTGGCGGGCGTGAAGAGCGCCACCACCGCGTGTCCGGCCTCGTGATAGGCCGTCACCTTCTTCTCCTCGTCGGTCATCACCATGCGGCGCTCGGCGCCCATCATGATCTTGTCCTTGGCGCTGTCGAACTCGGCCGAGGTCACCATGCGCTTGGAGCGACGCGCCGCGAGCAGCGCCGCCTCATTGACGAGGTTCATCAGATCCGCGCCCGAAAAGCCCGGCGTGCCGCGCGCGACCGTCTTGAGGTCGACGTCCGGCGCCAGCGGCACCTTGCGGACGTGGACCTTCAGGATCTTCTCGCGGCCGACGATGTCGGGGTTGGCGACCACGACCTGGCGGTCGAAGCGGCCCGGACGCAGCAGCGCGGGGTCGAGGACGTCGGGACGGTTGGTGGCGGCGATCAGGATGATGCCCTCGTTCGCCTCGAAGCCGTCCATCTCAACGAGCAGCTGGTTCAGCGTCTGCTCGCGCTCGTCGTTGCCGCCGCCGAGGCCCGCGCCGCGATGGCGGCCGACCGCGTCGATCTCGTCGATGAAGATGATGCAGGGCGCGTTCTTCTTGGCCTGCTCGAACATGTCGCGCACGCGGCTCGCGCCGACGCCCACGAACATCTCGACGAAGTCCGAACCCGAGATCGTGAAGAACGGCACGTTGGCTTCGCCCGCCACCGCGCGAGCGATGAGGGTCTTACCCGTTCCGGGAGGGCCGACGAGCAGCACGCCGCGCGGAATCCGGCCGCCGAGCCGCTGGAACTTCTGGGGATCGCGCAGGAACTCGACGATCTCCTGGAGGTCGTCCTTGGCCTCGTCGACGCCGGCGACGTCCTCGAAGGTCACGCGGCCATGGGCCTCGGTGAGGAGCTTGGCCTTCGACTTGCCGAAGCCCATCGCCTTGCCGGCCCCGCCCTGCATCTGGCGCGACAGGAAGATCCACGCCGATGAGCGCGATGAAGGGCAGCCACTGCAGCAGCAGCGCGACGATCCACGGCATGTTCTCGCCGGGCGGGCGGGCGGTGATGGCCACGCCCTTGTTGTAGAGGCGCTGGACGAGCGAAGGGTCGCTCGGGGAGTAGGTCTGGAACTGCGCGCCGTCGGTGTAGGAGCCGGAGATGTTCGGCCCCTCGATCGTCACCGCCCGCACCCGGCCGTTGTCGACCTCGGTGAGGAGCTGGGAGAACGAGATGTCGTTCGTCTGCGCGCGCTGTCCCGGGTTCTGGAACAGCGTGAAGAGCGCAAGCAGCAACAGAACGATGATCACCCAGAGGGCGAAGTTCCGGAAATTCGGGTTCATCCACGCGCCTTTCGCGACGTCGGCCGCCGGGGGAGAAAGGAGCGGCGCGCGTCGCTCGCGAATGTAGGCGCGCGGAGGGCCGCTGCCAAGACGAGGCCGCGTTGTCGAATGCGCGAAGAATCAACATGGTTTCGCGCCCGCGCAGCCTTGCTTCGCCACAATTGCCCGCTCTAGTCGCGTCGAGGGCGGCGGCCGCCGGGACACGCCGTCGACGGCGAGGGTTCGAGGATCTCCATGACGACGTTCGACAGTCGCGAGCAGGCGTTCGAGGCCATGTACGTGCATGACGAGGAGACGCGGTTCTACGCGCTCGCTCGACGCAACCGACTGCTCGGCCTCTGGGCCGCCGAAAAGCTCGGCAAGACCGGCGAGGCCGCGGAAGCCTACGCCAAGACCGTGGTGATGTCGGACTTCGAGGAGGAAGGCGACCACGACGTCTTCCGCAAGATCCGCAAGGATTTCGACGTCGCAGGCGTCGACCAGTCCGACCACCAGATCCGCCGCCGCATGGACGAGCTCCTCGCGGTCGCGGCCGAGCAGCTCGCCGGCGAGAAGTGACGGCCCAACGCCAGACGCCGCGCCCGGGAGCGCTGCCGGCCGCGAGCCTCGGGCCCGGCGGGCGGCACTTCACCGGCTGGATGTTCACCGCCTACCCGATGATCGTCGAGACGGTGGCGCGCGCCGGCTTCGATTCGGTGACTCTCGACGCCCAGCACGGCTTCGCGACCTTCGAGACCATCGCCGAGGGGGTAGCGGCCGCCGCGCTTGCGGGCAAGCCCGCGATGGTGCGCCTGCCGCTCGGCGGCTTCGCGCTCGGCGCCCGGGCGCTCGACGTCGGGGCCGCGGGACTGGTCGCGCCGATGATCGACACGGCGGCGGACGCCCGCGCCTTCGTGGACGCGGTCAAGTATCCGCCGGTCGGCCGGCGCAGCTGGGGCCCGGTGCGCGCCATGGGGCTCACCGGCCTCTCCCGCGACGCTTATCTTGCGACCGCCAACGACTTGACGCTCGCCCTCGCCATGATCGAGACCGAGACCGCGCTTAGAAACGTCGAGGAGATCCTCGCCGTCGACGGGCTCGACGGCCTTCTGATCGGACCGAATGATCTCAGCGTATCCCTGTCGGCCGGCGCGGCCGTCGATCCCGCTCATCCGGGCGTGGTTGCGGCGCTCGCGAAGATCTCGGCGGCGGCCAAGCGGGTCGGAAAGCCCGTGGCGATCTTCGCCAACACCTCGGCGTTCGCGTCGGACTATGTGCGCCGCGGTTTTCCGATGATCGCGCTCGGACCCGACCTCGCCTTCCTGTCGGCGGGCGCGGAACGCGCGCTGTCGGACGTGTTCGACGCGCCCGCGACCGGCGAAGGCCCGGGCGGATGACGGGCGGGCGCGACATTCGAAGATGTGATCGGCGCCATCTTCGCGCCGCGCAGGCTTCGTAAGGCGCGCTCGTGTAACGCAGCGAACAGACGGGCGACGCCGCGCGTTTGAAGCTTTGAACGACTGTCGCAGCCGCCCGACAAGCCGGCGCGACGAGACCAACAGGGAGTTACGACGCCCATGACCTTCAAGCTCAAGGCGCTGCTCGCCTCCGGCGCGCTGCTCCTGTCCTCGGGCGCGGCGCTCGCGGCGTCCGCGACAGCCTCCACCAACGTCAACGTCCGCTCGGGCCCGGGCCAAAACTATCAGGTGATCGACGTCCTGCCCGAGGGCGAGACCGTCAACCTCATCGGCTGCGACGACGCCTGGTGCGAGATCAGCATGGGGCGCGACGGCACCGGCTTCGCGCTCGCCGACCTGCTCGACTTCAACGGCCGCGCGCCGGCGATGAGCTACGGCGAAGAGCCCTTCGTTATCGAGCAGGACGACCCGGTCGTGGTTCGCGGGCTCGTCATCGGCGGCTATTGGGACAACCGGCCATACTACATCCGCGACGGCTACTATTACTGGGGCGGCCGCTGGTACGGCGCGCGTCCGGGCCTGCGCGGCTGGCGCGAGCGTTCGTGGCGGCGCTGGGAGGAGCGACGCTCCTGGGGCGGCCGCGACCGGCGCTGGGCCGATCGCCGCCCCGGCGACACCCGCAACGGCTTCACCAACCGTCCGCCCCGCGCCGACGACCGGCGCGACCGCCCGGGCCGACCGAACGACGAGGCCGGTCGCGGCGGCGGCCGTGACCGCGGCGACGGGCGCGGCGGCGGACGCGACGATCGCTGGGGCGGCGGAGAGCGCGCTGGCGACGGGCGCACGAGCCGCGCCGAACGGGTCGAGGCGCGGCCCGAGCCGCGCGACCGCGGCGACCGCATGGGCCTTGACCGGGCCGGCGGCGGCGGCCGGGGCGACGGCGCCGGCCGTGGCGGCGGCGGCGGTCGCGGAGATGGCGGCGGTCGTGGAGACGGCGGCGGCGGTGGACGCGGCGAGGGCCGCGGGCGCGACTGAGCCTGGAAAGCGCGAGATCTGGATTGCGGGATGGGCGGCCGAGAGGCCGCCCGTTTCGCTTCCGGCCCGGCGCCGACCTGCGGCGCATGTCGGGAGAATCTCATGCTTGTAAGTTGATAGATTTAATGACTTTAATCCGCCCGGCGACGGATCGCCCTGGGGTGGACAGGCATGGCCGAGAACATTGGACGACGGACTTTCTGAAGGCGTCCGCAGCGCTTGCGGCCGGCGCAGCCGCAGGCTTCAGCTGCGTCGAGATCGCGAGCGCGGCTCCCATCGTCGCGCCGACCGTCGACAAGCTCACGCTGCGGGTGCTGATCGACTCGGCCCATGACCAGTTCCTGAAGCCGAGCACGGTCCAGGGCGTGCTGCACCAGCCGCCCGGCAACGGCCGCGGGCAGGACTATCGCAAGGTGCTGCACAACCAGTGGGGCCTGTCGCTGTTCGCCGAGACGCAGCGCGCCGACGAGACCCGCGCCATCCTGCTCGACTTCGGCTACAGCCCGGACGCGCTTCTCAACAACATCGAGATCCTGAAGGTCGATCCGAGAAAAGCGAACGCGCTCATCGTCAGCCACGGCCACCACGACCACTACGGCGGGCTCACCGGCTTTCTCGATCGCTACCGGAAGGAGCTCGCGCCGGACGTGAAGCTCTACGCCGGCGGCGAGGACAATTTCTGCCACCGCGTCAGCCCGAGCGGCGTCCAGGGCCAGTTCACCGACTTCGGCCAGCTCGACCGCCGCGAGCTCGCGGCGCGCCAGATCACGACGGTGCTGTGCGAGACCCCGACGGTGGTCGCCGACCACGCCTTCACCACCGGCCAGATCAAGCGCTCGTCGATCGAGCGCGTGCTGCCGAACACCTTCGTGGAGCGGGGGATCAAGGACGGGCTCGGCTGCGACCCCAGCCACTATTCTCCGGCCGAGCTTCAGGGGAAGATCATCCCCGACGAGCACGTCCACGAGCAGGCCACTTGCTTCAACGTCAAGGACAAGGGGCTGGTCGTCATCAGCTCCTGCGGCCATGTCGGCATCGTGAATTCGGTGCGGCAGGCGCAGGAGGTGTCCGGCGTGCAGAAGGTCCACGCGATCGTCGGCGGCTTCCATCTCGGCCCGGCGCCGAAGGACTACCTCGTCCAAGTCGTCGCCGAGATCAAAAAGCTCGAGCCCGACGTCGTCATCCCGATGCATTGCAGCGGCCTGAATTTCGCGCTCGAGGCGCAGGCGCAGATGCCCGCCAACGTCATCGTTCCCACGACCGGCAGCAGGCTGACGTTCGGTGCGTAACGCCGCCCTCGCCGCGGCTCTGGCGGCCGCGCTCGTCTGCCATCAGGCCGCGCGCGCCCAGGACGGCGGGGCGCCGCGCCGCTCCGCCGCGGAGCTGATGGACGTGCTGATGTGGAGCCGCGAGCCGATCGGCGGCCCGTTCGCGCTCGTCGACCAGAGCGGGCGCGCCCGGACCGACGCCGACTATCGCGGCAAGCACCTGCTGGTCTATTTCGGCTTCACCACCTGCCCCGACATCTGCCCGACCGACCTCTACCAGATCTCCCGGGCGCTCGAGCTGCTCGGAGACGACGCCGAGAAGGTGCAGCCGCTCTTCATCACGCTCGATCCCGAGCGCGACGGCCTTTCGCGCCTTGCGGAGTACGTCGCGGCCTATCATCCGCGCCTCGTCGGCCTCACGGGCGAGCCCGACGCGATCCGCAAGACCGCGGACGCCTACAGGTTGTTCTACGAGAAGGTCGCGTCGCCCGGCGGCGGCTACACCGTCGACCACTCGGCCTTCATCTATCTGATGGACCCGTCAGGCCGGTATCTCGGCTTCTTCCCGCCCGGCACGACGGCGGAACGGATGCTGACGATCCTGAAACCGCATCTGGCCCGCTGAAGCCTTCATACGGACGCAATCGCGCGACCGCGCCGCGCCCTGAACTCGTCGCCGCCAACCAACGCCAGATACAGCTCCTGCAGAGACTTCGTCCCGAAGCTATCCAGAGCGTCGTTCTGCTCCCTCGCCGTCGGCTTGCGGGCCAAAACGAGCCGGTAGGCGGCGACGACATCCCGGTCGGAAGGCGCACGCTTCCTCACCCATTCGGGATACCGGTCCAGGAAACTTCGCGCCAAGGTCTCGTCATCGATCTCCCGAACCGACCGGAGAAGGGTCAGGCCGATTTGCGCCGCCCAAGCGTGATCAGGGTGCAATCCATTCAGAAACGGCGAGCCCAAATCGTTGACTCGAACAAACTTGTCGTGGGCGCTGATTGGCGCCCGCAGCGCCTCGCCGAAATCTTTGCGCGCATGAGAATGATACCAGCGGTTCACGCCGTCGAAGGTCGCGAACGCGTAGTCCTGATCGAGCAGAGCCGCCTCCCAGGCGGGAGGCTCAAAGCCAGCTTCAATCACGATCACCATCGGCCTGACGAATGAAAGGCCAGCCCCTGCGAGAACGTCGGCCTCAGCGCCCTCGACGTCGATCTTGAGCAGCTCGTATTCTTGGCGGCCCGGGAAATGTTCCTCCAGACATCGAGCGAGCGTCGTCATCGGCACCGTGAACTCGACGACCCCGACCGCTCTGGCCTTCATCGCCGCGCCAAGCTCCGCGACGATGGTCGACGTGCCGCCGCGCCCGAGCGACTGGAAGAACCTCGCCTGTCCTTCCGAGCGGCCGGCTGCGGCGCGGATGGTTATGTCGCGCGGCCGAAGCGCCTCGTTCTCCTCAGCGCGTTCCGGGATCGGCTCCAGATTGATGCCGCGCCATCCCCTGCGATAAAGAGCGTAGGTCACCGAATGCCGTGTCGGCTCCGAAGCCCCGACATCGACGTAGACGCCGGCCGCCGTGGACCCGAAGCACCGCTCGGCGAGAACGTCCTCAGCATTTTGGGCGAAGCTTTCGAACGTCATGGATGATCGCGCCCCCGCGCCGAGCCCCAACTTTTACGCCATTGCCCGGACAGGAAAGAGGCCGTCAGGCCTCTCAGCTCTCGCCGAACACCCGGGCGAACACCGCGTCGACCGCCTTGAAGTGATAGCCGAGGTCGAACGCCTCTTCGAGCTCGGCGTCCGAGAGCAGCGCGCTCACCTCCGCGTCGGCCTTGAGCAGGGTCAGGAAGTCGCCCTCCCCGCGCCAGACCGGCATGGCGTTGCGCTGGACGAGCCGATAGCTGTCCTCGCGGCTCGCGCCCTTCTGGGTCAGCGCCAGCAGCACGCGCTGGGAATGCACGAGGCCGCCGAGCCGGTCGAGATTGGACTGCATGCGCTCGGGATAGATCAGGAGCTTCTCGACCACGCCCGCGAGGCGATTGAGCGCGAAGTCGAGCGTGACGGTCGCGTCCGGGCCGATCATGCGCTCGACCGAGGAGTGCGAGATGTCGCGCTCGTGCCAGAGCGCGACGTTCTCCATCGCGGGAAGCGCGTAGGATCGCACCATGCGCGCAAGGCCGGTGACGTTCTCGGTCAGGACCGGGTTGCGCTTGTGCGGCATCGCCGACGAGCCCTTCTGGCCTTCCGAGAAGAACTCTTCGGCCTCGAGCACCTCCGTGCGCTGCAGGTGGCGGATCTCGATGGCGAGCCGCTCGCAGGACGAGGCGACGACGCCGAGCGTCGCGAAGAACATGGCGTGGCGGTCGCGCGGGATGACCTGCGTGGAGACAGGCTCGACCGTCAGTCCGAGCTTCTCGGCCACGTGCGCCTCGACCGCCATGTCGATGTTGGCGAAGGTGCCGACCGCGCCCGAGATCGCGCAGGTGGCGATCTCCTTGCGGGCCGCCACGAGCCGCTCGCGGGCGCGCTCGAACTCGACATAGTAGCCGGCGAGCTTCAGCCCGAAGGTGGTGGGCTCGGCGTGGATGCCGTGGCTGCGGCCGATTGTGGGCGTGAACTTGTGCTCGAGCGCGCGGGTTTTGAGCGCCGCCAGCATCCGGTCGACGTCGGCGATCAGGATGTCGGAGGCGCGGGCGAGCTGCACCGAGAGGCAGGTGTCGAGCACGTCGGACGACGTCATGCCCTGGTGCACGAAGCGCGAGTCCGGCCCGACGAATTCCGCGAGATGGGTGAGGAACGCGATGACGTCGTGCTTGGTCACGCGCTCGATCTCGTCGATGCGCTCGACGTCGAACGTGGCCGCCCCGCCCTTCTCCCAGATCGTCTTCGCCGCGTCCTTCGGGATCACGCCGAGCTCGGCGAGCGCGTCGCAGGCGTACGCCTCGATCTCGAACCAGATGCGGAAGCGCGTCTCCGGCGACCAGATCTCGGTCATCTCGGGGCGCGAATAGCGGGGGATCATTGCAGGCTCCGGCGCGGGGATTGGTCTCGCGGCGGGTCTCTAGCACGGATCAGGCGGACGGCCAGAACCCCTCCTAGAACATCCCGTTCGAATTGGCCGAGGTCTCGGGCAGGACCTGGAGCACGTCCCAGTGCTCGACGATCTTGCCCTGCCCGTCGAGCCGGAAGATGTCCATCGCCGCATAGTCGTGGTCGCCCGGCCAGCGCTGCAGGCAGTGCAGCACGACGAGATCGCCTTCGGCGACCGCGCGCTTCACCTCCATGCGCTTGCCCGGCCACTCGCGCGCCATGCGCTCGAAATAGTCGATGAAGCCGGCTTTGCCGGTCGCGACATGCGGATTGTGCTGGATGTAGTCGTCGCCCGCATAGGTCTCGATCGCCTCCCGGGGGCGGCAATCGTTGAACATCAGCTCATAGAAGGCGATGACGTTCGCCTTGTTGCGGCCGAGCCTGTCCATGCGCTCCCCCAAGCGGCGACGCGGACCTCAGACGGCCACGCTCCATTCGAAATGCTGAGAATGGCCGGGCGGCAGAAGCACGACGCCGCGCTTGCGGGCGAACTCGCCGTCCCAGTCGGCCTGGCTCGCCATGCCGCGCCACGGCTCGACGCACAGGAACGGCGCGCCCTTCGGCGCCGACCAGACGCCGAGGTCGCGATAGCCCCGCCACGAGACGGTCAGCGCGCGAAGCTCCTCGCCGTCGGGCCCGAGCGCGACATAGCGCACCGACCGGCTCGCGACGTCCGGCATCACCAGCGCGTCGCGCGCGAACAGCGCCTCGTCGAGCGGCAGCGTGACGCCGTCGAACGGCAGGTCGCTCTCCTCGCCTAGTAGGCCGCCGTCGACCACCGAGCGGCGAACGCCGGTCTCGCGCGCTTCGAATTCGAGGATGTGCGCGCTCTTCTCCACGCCTTCGACCAGAGGCCAGCGAAAGCCGGGATGGGCGCCGATCGAGAACGGCAGGTCGACGTCGCCCGGATTGGACACCGTGTGCGCGACGGTGAGCCGCGAGCCCTCCGCGGAGATCGTCGCATCGAGCCGGAACGCGAAAGGAAAGATCGCCCGGCTCTCCGCGTCGTCGGTCAGCGCAAGGACGGCGCGCGCCTCGCTCCGCTCGACCCACTCGAACCGGCGGTCGCGCGCGAAACCATGCTGAGTGACACGGTAGCTTTCGCCGCCGTGCCTCAACGCGTCGCCCTTCAGCCGCCCGACCACGGGAAACAGCGCCGGCGCATGCCGCGGCCATTCAGGCCCGGCCTGCCACAGCAGCTCCTCGCCCGCCTTGTCGGTCACGCTGACGAGCTCCGCGCCGTGCTCGGACACGCGCGCGGAAACGCCGGTCGAACCGACGCGCCAGGTCTCGCTCAACTCCACGACCCCGCGGCGACGATCATCGGCGCTCTGCAGGCGCGGCCTGCCGAAATCGCCGGTCTCGGTCGCGTCAAGCCGCTCGAGCAGCTTGCCCATGTCCCTGCGCAGATTTCGGATTTCGTCGTCGCCCATGCCGAGCCGGCAGACGATGGTCTCCCGCACGCCGAGCGCCTCGTCGCGCATCGCCGAGCCGCGATCCGTCAGGCTGATCTCGACCTCGCGTTCGTCGGCGCGATTGCGCGAGCGACGCACAAGCCCGGCGCTCTCAAGGCGCTTGAGCACCGGGGTCAGCGTGCCGGAGTCGAGCCGCAGCCGCTGGCCGAGCTCCGAAACGCTCTGACGGTCGATCTCCCAGAGCGCGAGCATGGTGAGGTATTGCGGATAAGTGAGGCCCAACGGCCCGAGCGCGACCCGGTAGGCGCGATTCATCGCATGCGCCGCGGCGTAGAGCCCGAAGCAGAGTTGGTTTTCGAGCCTCAGCGTATCGTATTTGTCAGGGCTGGATGGATGGGCAGTGGGGGTATCATGGGGCATGGAAGCCTATCCGTACATACCGAGCGCGGACCCGCCACGGTTATTCATGAAGGAACTCCGCGCTCCTTGTCTCAAAACGGTACGATCGGAGAGCGGCTTTGAAGTACCGCAACGATAACCGATCGATAATCCTTCCCATCACACAAGTATGACACGAGTCGAACCGTATTACACCATGTCAGTCGAAGATCGCCGGTTACGCTGGAACGCAGAGGCGGAACAGAGACTTAGGCGGCCCGAACACGGCTCCCAGTCCCGACTTCCGTATACGCTTTCGAGCGCCGTTGGGTTCCAAAGACCGCACGCGCCGCGGTCGATGGCTACTGGCGTGCACATCCATTGCGTGCAGATCGGCTCGCCCGCGCGCTCGCCGCCAAGAGCGAGACGCCCGTGGGCTGGCGCTGGAGCGCGCCCCGAGATCAAGGCCGGATTTCGCCTGCCGCCGCAGCCGTTTCGCGCCGAGGGCGCTGCGCCCGGGCGCTGCGTCGTCTGTGGCCAGCCGGTGTTCCGCCTGGGATGGCACGAAGATCTGTGGGGCGCGGGCGCGCCGAACGCGCGCGCCGCGTGGCATTCGGCCTGCGTCGCCGCGTGGCGGTTCTGGCTCGCCCCGCAGGGCGCCCGCAAGATCGTGGCGCGGGTCCAGCGCCACCGCTGCGCGCTGACCGACAAGCGCCTCCTGAAGGGCGCGGAGATCGACCACCGCACGCCGCTGCACGAGGTCTGGCGCGATCTGCGCGACCGCCCTTACGCAGAGCTCCTGTCCTATTGGGGCCTCGGCAACCTCCAGGTCGTCAACGCTCCGGCGCACGCGGCCAAATCCGCCGCCGAGGCCGCCGCCCGGGCCTCGCTGCGAGCCGCGGCGCGGCTGTCGGACGCCGCCTGAGGCCGCGCCTACGACAAAATTTCCGGCCGCCTGTCGGCGCGCGCTAGGCTCGCTCGTCCTCAGATCACGAACCGGGTCACGCGACGATGCTCTACGCTGTTCTTTGCTACCACTCCGAAGCGACGGTCACCTCCTGGTCCAAGGAAGAGGACGAGGCGGTCATGGAGAAGCTCCAGGGCGTGAAGCGCCAGCTTGCGGCCGAGGGCAAGCTCGGACCGAACGCCCGCCTGCTGCCCACCACCGCCGCCACCACGCTGCGCAAGTCCGTGGAGCCTCCGCTCGTGATCGACGGCCCGTTCGCCGAGACCAAGGAGCAGCTTCTCGGCTTCTACATCCTCGACGTCGCCTCGCTCGAGGAGGCGCTCGACGCCGCTCGCGCGCTCGGCAAGGTCAATCCCGGCGGCTCCTACGAGATCCGGCCAGTCGGCTACTACGACCCCGCGACCCTCGAACCCGCGCGAGATCCCGTGCCATGACCGACATCGCCTGGATCGACAAGGCGCTCGCCGCCGCGCGGCCGCAGGCGGTCGCGGCGCTCCTTCGCTACTTCCGCGACCTCGACGTCGCCGAGGAGGCGTTCCAGGAGGCGAGCCTGCGCGCGCTGAAGACCTGGCCGACAAGGGCCCGCCGCGCGATCCGGCCGCCTGGCTGATCTTCGTCGGGCGCAACGTCGCGCTCGACGGCAAGCGCCGGCTTTCCCGCCAGACGGCGCTTCCCGACGAGGACGCGATCTCCGATCTCGACGACGCCGAAGCCGACATGGCCGACCGGCTCGACCAGTCCGACTATCGCGACGACATCCTGCGGCTCCTGTTCGTGTGCTGCCACAAGGACCTGCCCGCCACCCAGCAGATCGCGCTCGCGCTCCGGATCGTGTCGGGCCTCAGCGTGCGCCAGATCGCCCGCGCGTTCCTTGTCGGCGAGAGCGCCATGGAGCAGCGCATCACGCGCGCCAAGGCCAAGGTCGCGACGGCCGGCGTGCCGTTCGAGACGCCGGGCGCGGCCGAGCGCGCAGAGCGCCTCGGGGTCGTGGCCGCGATGGTCTATCTCGTGTTCAACGAAGGCTATTCGGCCTCCTCCGACGAGGTCGAGGCGCGCGCCGCGCTGTGCGACGAGGCGATCAGGCTGGCGCGCCTGCTGCTGCGCCTCTTTCCCGCCGAGCCTGAGATCATGGGGCTTGCGGCCCTCATGTTGCTGCAGCACGCCCGCGCCGCCGCGCGCCATTCGCCCGAGGGCGAGATTATCCTGCTCGAGGACCAGAACCGGGGCGTGTGGGACCGGCCGATGATCGCCGAGGGCCTCGCGCTGGTCGACAAGGCTCTGCGCCACCGCCGGCCGGGCGCCTACCAGATCCAGGCCGCGATCGCCGCGATCCACACCCGCGCCAAGACCTTCGCGCAGACCGACTGGCGCGAGATCGACGCCCTCTATGCGGCGCTCGAGCGCCTGCAGCCTCGCCGGTCGTGACGCTGAACCGCGCGGTCGCGCTGTCGAAGGTTTCGGGACCGGAGGCCGCGCTCGACCTCATCGCTCCGCTCGGCGAGCGGCTGTCGGGCTATTTCTACTTCCACGGCGTGACCGGGGCGCTGCTGCTGGAGCTTGGCCGCAAGGCCGAGGCCCGGGTCGCCTTCGACAGGGCGATCGCGCTCGCCAACAGCGCGGCCGAGGCCGCGCACATCAGATCCCAGCTCGACCGTCTTGCGGAGCCGCAGGGCTCCGCCGCAGCCAGCGGCTAGGTCCGGGCGCGCTGAAGGCGCGCCCGGAGGTCGTCTCGATCAACGCTGACGGAAGGGCCGGAGCGCCCGGGGCGTGTAGTAGCACCGGCGACCGACATACTTGCCGCACCAGGCGCCGCGGCGATGGACGCGCGACATTGTCCGGCTGCGGAAGACGCCGCGGCGGCGAACGTAGCGGCGCTTGTGCCAGCGGCGATGGCGCACCTCCTGAAGCTGGCCGAGCTTCAGGCTCGTCATCGCTTCGCCGCGAACCTCGGCGCGCAGTTCCTCGAGCGAGCGCGGGCTCGGCCCGGCGCCTTCCGCGCGCGCCGGGACCGTCTCGGTGATCCCCGCGAGCGCGAACGCGCCGGCCAGTGCGTAGAGCAGCGTCTTCTTCATGGCATGTCCTCCGGTTTCTCCCGCCCCGCGCCCAAGGGGCCCGCTTCGAGGCGGAAGCCGGGTCGCGCCATGCGCTCCAGCCCGTCACGATCATGCGGTGAACGATGATCTAGGGCCGCGACGCGCGTCGTCACCTCTTGGCGTTGCGCGCGTCCTTTAATTCGTCGATCAGCGTCGAGGCCTCGGCCTTGGTGAGGTCGTCGCGATAGGCGGCGGCGCCGGTCTCCTCGGAGAGAGTCTTGAGATAGGACGCTGCGCGCCGGTCATCGGATCATCGCCCGACACCCAATCGGAGGGATCCTTCTCCGCGTTGCTTTCGGGATCGGGCGCGGTCTTCGGATTGGGGTCGACCCCGCTGCACGGGCGTGTCCGGCGTCGGGGCGTTCGGGTCGGCCGCGCGACGCTCGTCGGTGCGGCTCGAGGGGGTGCTCTTGTCCAGCATGTCTGCCTCCGTTCGATGTTCGTTCCCTATGAAGCGAACGTCCGCGGCGGCCCGTCGTTCCGGCTGTCGAGCCGACAAAAAACCCCGGCGCTGTCTCAGCGCCGGGGCGGATGGACGTCGGATCGGGCTCGCGCCTTACGGGCAGGCGCGCCGGACGCCGTCATAGGTCACGTAGGTGCCCGACGCCCAGTCGTAGGACCGGTAGCGGTTGGCGCACCACTGCTTGCTCCGCGAGCGGGGAGCCGAGCGCGCCGCGTCGGCCGCGATCGCCCCGAGCGCGAAGCCCGCGACGCCGGCCGCGACCGCGCCGCCATAGCCGCGCCGGCCGCGATAGTAGCGCCGGCCGCCGTAATGGCGCCGGTAGCCGTAGCCGCGGCCCCGCCAGTTCCGGCCGCCTCGGAAGCTGCGCCCGCGATAGCTTCTGCCGCCGCGGAAGCTGCGCCCGCCCCGCCAGCTGCGGCCCGCTCTCCGGCCCTTGCGGACCTCCATCAGGTTGCCGGCCTGCATTTCGGCGAGCGCGTTGGCGCGGATCTCGTCGATCGAGCGAGGCGCGGCGCGACCGTCCGCGGCGTGGGCGCGCGGCGTCGTCTCGGCGTATCCCGCGACGCCGATGACGCCGGCGATCGCGATGGCGAAGAACTTTCTCATGAAATGCGCTGCTCCTGCATGCCGGCCGCCGGTCGGCGGCTGACTTTATCGTCCTCACAAGGCCAACAGCCGGAGGGGCTTTTGCGTTGCGTCAAAGCGGCGTGACCACGGCGTGATCGAGGCCGGACGCAAAACGGCCGGGCCGGCTGGCGAGCCGGTCCGGCCTCTGGTTGCGGCGTGGTGATTTACGGGCGGATGCCGATCACGAGGCCCGGACGGTAGCGCCGGCCGCCATAGTAACGGCGCGGGCCGTAATAGCGCCGGCCGGCATATCGGCGTCCGCCGTAATAGCGGCGCCGCGCCAGCTGCGGCCGCCGCGCCACTTGCCGCCGCCGCGCCAGGCGCGACCCGCCCTGCGGTCTCGCACCTGCTGGAGGTCGCCGGCGTACATCGCCGTCATCGCGTTCTCGCGCACCTGCTCAAGCGAGCGCGGCGCCGCATTGGTTTCTGCGGCCGCCGCAGGCTGCACGGTCTCGGCCGCTCCCGCGACGCCGAATGCGGCCGCGACTGCGACGATCGTGAACTTCCTCATGGGGCGATCCTTTCTTTTCTCGGTTTCGCCGTTCGCTTCGCAAACCCGCGGGACGCCGGTTTGGTTGCGCCGGCGGGCAAATAGGGCGGCCGAAACGGAAAGAGCCCCGGCGCGGGGGCGCCGGGGCTCTTCGAACCAGATCGGTCTACCGATCAGTAGATGCCGAAATAGATGCCGGGACGATAACGCCGGCCGTAATAGCGGCGCGGGCCGTAATAGTAGCGCCGGCCGTAGTAGCGCCGACCGCCGTAATAGCGCCGACCGCCGTAGAACCGGCGTCCGCCGTAATAGCGGCGACCGCCCCAGTGGCGTCCGCCGCCGCGCCAGCGCCGGCCGACCGTCTGGACGTCGCCTTGGCGAGGCTCGTCATCGCCTCGGACCGAACCTGCTCGCGGATCTGCTCCAGCGAACGCGGAGCCTTGCTCTCGGATGCGAAAGCCTGCGGAATGGTCTCGGCCACTCCCGTCACGCCGATGGCGCCGGCGATTGCGTAGACGAACATTCTCTTCATAGGTTTCTCCGGTTTCTCTCTTGCGTCCTCGGCTTCCGGCGGAGTTTCCGCCGAGCGGGCCGAAAGACGCGTTCAAGGCGCCGCCCCACCTCGCTATAGACCGCTTTAACGGCGGCCTCGGCCCCACCCTTCGTTCCGGCCCCAAGCCATCTGGTAACGAGTTCGTGATCGACAAGACCGCCCCGCGGGAGAAAGGCGAGACGTTCGATGAAGACCTGCCTCGCAGCGTTCGCTCTCTGCCTGTCGGCCGCTTCGACCGCCGCCGCGGCCGAAGGCGTGTTCGAATCCTGGAAGACGGCCTGCGCCGCGCAGGCCGCCCCCGGCGATTGCCGCGCCTCGACTGAAGCGGCGGCCTCCGGCGCGACGTCCGTGCGCCTCTCCGTGGTGCGCGAGCCCGCCAAGGACGCGCCCGCGCGGCTCGTCGTCGTGCTGGTCGGAGCCGAGCGGCCGGCGCCGCGGCCGCGCATCGCCGTCATTATCGACGGGGGCCCGCCGCTGCGCTTCGCCTCGGGCTCGGACCTGTCGAGCGGCCCCGGCCCTGCGGCGGACACGACCGAGCTTCGCCTCTCCGACGCCGCGACCCGGCGGCTGCTACCGTTCCTGCGGCGTGGCAAGGTGCTTCATGTCACGGTGTCGGGCGAAGGCGGCGAGCAGGTTTCCGCGGCGCTCCCCCTGCCGGGCTTTGCGGCCGCGGCCGCCGAGCTCGACGCCCGCCAGGGCCGCGTCGCCCGGCAGGACGCGCTCGCCGGTCTGATCGGCGCCGCGGCGCCGGGCGCGCTGTCAGGCCGGCGGCGCGACGTCGGGCGCGACGAGATCCCCGAGACGCTGCGCAAGATCATGGTGGGGCGCGACTGCCCGGTCTGGGACCAGACCGAGACGACGCCCTCGTTCCTCGCCGAACAGTCGTTTGCGGCCGATCTCGGGACCGGGCGCACCCTGTGGGCGATCGTCTGCGCCTCGGGCTCCTACAATGTCGACTACGTGCTGTTCGTCGAGGATCCATCGAAGGCCGCCGACCGGTTCGACCCGCTGCTGTTCGCCGCCTTCGTGGAGTCGATCGGCTGGACCGGCACCGACACCCTCGCCAACGTCGCCTACGACCCCGAACGGCGCGAGCTGAAGGCCTTCGACAAGGGCCGCAGCGCGGCCGATTGCGGGCAGGTCGGGCTCTGGGAATGGGTCGGAGCGGCCTTCCGCATGATCGAGTACCGCGCCAAGGAAGAATGCGACGGCGCCGGAAAGCCCGAGAGCTTCCCGATCGTCTTCAGGGGCGAGAGGTAGGGCGGAACGCAGCCTTCAGCGTTAGCAGGAAAGGGCGTCAGAGTTCCCGGCCCAAAAACGGTCGAGCTTGTCCCACCAGCGTTTGCTCTCCGGGCCGAGCCAAGCCTCCACGGCCGAACCTCCGCGGTCGTCGCCTCCCAGCAGGTTCTGCAGGGACTCGAGCATGCCGATCGTCGCGGCTTCACGAACGTAGGCGTCTCCATCGGCATGCCAGGGCTCGACGACAGCGAAGATCGCGTCGAGGTTCTCAGTCCGCTGCGCGTTCAAACATTCCACGACATGCCGGGCCAATTCGGCCAGGGCGAGATAGAGCGGCGGCTCCGCTTCATCGGACCATTCCGCCGTGAACGCTACCCATCGAGGACGGAAAGACGGGTCCGCCGAGAAGATCGGATCGAACATCTCGTCGCGAGTGATCCGAGAAGCCGCCACGTCCTACCCTTGGTCCGCTGCTTTCGCAATCATCTTTCGGCCCGTCATCAAGGTCTACGGGAATGAGCGCGAGCCTCGCCATCAGCCTGCCGCGCCCCCGCGCGTCTCGAGGCTCGCGAAGCCTTCCGGGCCCTCCCCGGCCTCGAACGGGGTCGCGATTTCGACGAAGTCGTCCGGGTAGAAGCCGTTGAAGCGCGTGCGAAGCGCGAGACTGTAGGCGCCGATATGGCCGATCTCGATCCAGTCGCCGGTGTCGACGCTGTCGGGCAGCCAGAACGGCCGGCTGAGAATGTCCACGGAATCGCAGGTCGCGCCCATGACGCGGAACGGCGCAAGCTTCTCGCCCGAGGTTTTCTGCGCGCGGCGGCGCGCGGGGTCCGGGATGAGACGGGCCGGCAGGGTGATGCGGCCGGTCCAGCTGTCCGATAGCGAGCTCCAGACGCCGTCATTGATGTAGAGCCGCTGGCCCTTCTTCAGCAGCACCCGGACGATGACCGACAGGCAGCGCGCCACGATCACCCGGCCGGGCTCGGCGACGAGCGGCAGGTCGCCGAGGCCCCAGGCGTCGATTTCGCCTTCGATGTCCTTCACGAGCTTGCCGACTTCCGGGGCCGGCGGCGCCGGTCGCTTCGGATCCTCGCCGTAGCGCGCCGGAAAGCCGCCGCCGATGTCGAGCCCGGCGAGCTCCACGCCGGCGCGGCCCCGCACCCAGGCGGCGGTGCCGAGCGCGCGCTCATAGGTTCCGAGATCCTCGACCTGGCTGCCGACATGGAAGGTGAGCCCGGCGCGGAACCCCACCCGGTCGATCCGCTCCAGCAACTCGACGGCGTGAGACGGCGCGGCTCCGAACTTCTTCGACAGCTCGTAGGCCGCATGCCCCTTGGTGGCGAGGCGGACAAAGAGGGTGACGTCCTCCGGATCGAGATCCTGCGCGCGCACGATCCGAAGGATCTTCGCGACCTCGTCCTCGTGATCGAGCGCAAGCGTGCGGATGCCGTAGGTCTCGAGCGCGAGGCGGATGTCGGACTGCGCCTTCACCGGATGCATGTAGAGCTGGAGCGCGTCAGGCGAGGCGCCGCGCGCGGCCTCGAACTCCGCGGGGCTTGCCACGTCGAAGGCGGTGACGCCCGCGGCCGCCAGCCGCTCCAGCACGAAGGGCTCGCCGTTGGTCTTGACCGCATAGGCGGTGGTTCCACGGAACGCCGACAGGAACGCCCTGGCGTCCTCCTCCAGCACGAGAGGGCGGAACCCGTAGACCGGCCGGTCCGGCCGGAGCGCCAAAGCCGCCTCGCGGGCGGTCTCGAAACGTCGCATGCCGATGGCCGGCCTCCCTGCTTCGCGTCGGGGCGCGGACGCTAGCATCCTGCGTGCGGCGATCCCAAGACAGGGTCGAGGACAGCGTCGGAGATCGGCGCGCCGCCGGTCGCACGGGCGTGGCGCGCCGACACACCTGACGAAAAAGCGACTCCGCTTAACCACCGCGCCCTGCGCTGCTTGATTTGGCCCGGACGGCGACAGATTGTCCGTCGACGCGCGGGGGTCGGCGGCCGACTCGCGACGGGCAGTCCGAGGACGGATGAGATGAAACGGATCGTGATCCTTGCGGCGGCGCTCGCCGCGGCCGTTCTCGGCGTCGGCGCGGCCTCGGCCGCCGACTATTCGCCCCGCGGCTCGGTCGTGACCTATCGCCATGACCCGGCGTTCGAGCGCGGCTATTCGGGCCTGCTGCCGGGCTGCGACGACCCGGCGGTGCTGAAGTCGGTGACGAGCGCCTTCGCGCATCGCGAGAAGGCCTACTGGAATTCCGGCCTCGAGCTCGTCGAGTTCCGCCGCCCGCGCGAGGTCGGCTATCGCAGCTGGGGCCTGTCCTTCGTTCCGCGCCGTTTCTGCGTCGCGCACAGCTTCACCAATGACGGCCGCAAGCGCCTCGTCTCCTACAACATCGCCGAGCAGCAGGGCTTCGCGAGCCTGTCCTGGGGCGTCGAATGGTGCGTGAGCGGGCTCGACCGGTCGCTCGCCTATGCGCCGGGCTGCAAGATGGCCCGCCCGTGAGGTCTTTCGGGCTCGCGCTCGCGGCCGCGCTTGCGCTCGCGGGCCCGGCCGGGCGCAGTCCCGCGGCGGCCACCAGGCCGGCGAGTTCGATTTCTACGTGCTGTCGCTGTCGTGGTCTCCGACCTACTGCGCCCAGTCCGACCGTCCGGACCCGACCCAATGCGGCCTGTCAAAGCGCTTCGCCTTCGTGGTGCACGGGCTCTGGCCGCAATATGAGCGCGGCTTCCCGAGCGACTGCCGGGTGACGGGCCGCTTCCCGACCCGCGCGCAGGTCGACGACATGCTCGACGTCATGCCGAGCCCGGGGCTCGTGCGGCACGAGTGGCGCAAGCACGGAACCTGTTCGGGGCTCGACCCGCGAGCCTATTTCGACACGGTCCGGGCCGCGGCCGCCAAGGTGAAGACGCCGGCCGACTTCATGAGCGCCGACCGCGAGCGCGACGTCTCGCCCGCCGACGTCGAACGCGCCTTCATCGACGCCAATCCCGGCATGAAGCCGTCGGGGATCGCGGTCCAGTGCCGCGACGGCGACATGCAGGAGGTCAGGGTCTGCCTGACCAAGGACCTCGCCTTTCGCCCCTGCGCCGACGTCGACCGCCGCCTGCCGCGCCTCGCGCGTCTCGGTGCCGGCCTCAGGAGCCCGCTGATGGACCACGACGCGACCGCCGCCATGCGGCTGCACCGCCCCGACGTCATCGAGATCTGGGAGGAGAGCGTTCCTCCGGCCGAGCGCGTCGTCGAAGGCTCTCCGACCTTCCGCACCGCCGTCCACTACGAGGCGCCGGACGGACGCCTGATCACCGGCGTCTGGGAGGCGACGGAAGGCTCCTGGAAGATCGCCTATGACGAATGGGAATGGTGCCGACTTCGCTCCGGCCGCTGCGTCGTGATCCCGGACGACGGCGAGCCCGTGCCGCTCGGCCCCGGCGACGCGCTGGTGCTGGAGCCGGGCTTCACCGGCGTCTGGAGCGTGCTCGAGCCCTGCTCGAAGGACTTCGTCGTGATGCTGCCGCCGCCGGCAGAGGACGAGCCGGACGCGGCGTGAACTATCGCCACGCCTTCCATGCGGGCAACTTCGCCGACGTGCTGAAGCACGTCGTGCTGGCCAAGATCGTCGCGCATCTCAATCTGAAGGACGCTCCCTGGAGCTATCTCGACACCCATGCGGGCGTCGGGATCTACGACCTTTCGGGCGAGGAGGCCGAGCGCACCGGCGAATGGCGCAACGGCGTCGGGCGCCTGCGCGACAAGAGGCTCGGCGAGGCGGCCGAGACGCTGCTCGCGCCGTGGCGGGCGGTGCTCGCCGAGCTTGGCCCGACCCTCTATCCCGGCTCGCCCGAGATCGTCCTGCGCCTCGCGCGCGCCGGCGACCGGCTGCGGCTCTGCGAGAAGCATCCAAAGGACGTCGCCGCGCTCGTCGACGTCGTCGGGCGCGACCGGCGCGCGAAGGTCACCGAGATCGACGGCTGGACGGCGCTCGGCGCCTGGCTGCCGCCGCGCGAGCGCCGCGGCCTCGTGCTGGTCGACCCGCCCTTCGAGGAGACGGGCGAACATGGCCGCATGGCCGAGGCCTTCCTGAAGGCGCACCGCATCTGGCCGACCGGAACCTATGCGCTGTGGCGCCCAATCAAGGATCAGCGCGCCGACGCCGCCTTCCTCAAGCCGCTCGCCGAGGCCGGCGTGCCGAAGCTTCTGGACGTCCGCCTGCTGGTCCGCGCCGCCCGCGACCCCAAAACGCTCGCAGGTTCCGGACTTGTGATCGCCAACCCGCCATGGACGCTCGCGGACGAATTGACGGCTGGGCTCCCTGAGATTGCGCGGGCGCTCGCGCAAGCTGAAGGCGCCGAGGCGCAGATTGAGGCGCTCAGCGTTTAGGAATGAGGCGTTTGAGCGGCAAAAGCGCCATTTTTTCGCCTTGCCATCTCGCGGGCGATATCGTTACCAAGTAGCGTTCGGTCGAGTTTTTGGCTCGCCGGGCCAGACGGCGCGCGGGGGCGGCGCCGGCCGGAGGAGAGAAAGCTTGCTCCGGCAGACTGCTTGGGGAACTTCGATGGCGCAGAGCGGTACGGTTAAATTCTTCAACACTGAAAAGGGTTACGGCTTTATCAAGCCGGACGATGGCGGGACGGACATCTTCGTTCATGTCTCCGCAGTGACCCGTTCGGGCCTCGCGACGCTGTCGGAAGGCCAGCAGGTCTCGTTCGACGTCGAGCCAGACCGCAAGGGCAAGGGCCCCAAGGCCGTCAACATCACGGTGGGCTGACCGGCCGGGGGCGGCCCAAGGCCGCCCTGGCCATTCGTGCGAGAAGCCGACGTCTCGTCCGCGCCCCATCGGGCCGATGAGCGTCGCCTTTTGCGCGTCGGCCTTCCAGCCGCGCCGCAGCTTCAGAAAGTCATGGCGTCCGGGACGCGTCTCGGGCATGAGGGCGGCGCGCGACGCGCCTCGCCGGCGCGCGGCTTCTTCGGTCCATGACGGAGGTTTCGGCCATGCTCGTTCTGCGGTCTTCTCCGCCCTCGCCCTTCGGCCGCAAGGTCAAGATCGCCGCGGCGGCGCTCGGACTGTCGGACCGGATCGAGATCGTGGCGACCGACACGATGAACCCGGACGACCCGATCCGCGCCCTCAATCCGCTCGGCAAGATCCCGGCGCTCGTGCTCGAGGACGGCCTCGTCCTCTTCGACAGCCGGGTGATCCTTGAATATCTCGACCATCTCGCAGGCGGCGGACGACTGATCCCGGCCGAGCCTGCGGCCCGCTTCGCCGCGCTTCGACTGCAGGCGCTCGCCGACGGGCTGATGGACGCCGCCCTGCTCCAGATCTACGAGGCGCGGCTTCGCGAGCCCGACAAGCGCTCCGAGCGCTGGCTGGAGTCGCAGTCCGGCAAGGTGACGCGGGCGCTCGCGGCGATCGAGGCGGCTCCGCCCGCCGTCGAGACCACGGTCGGCGCGATCGCGACCGCCTGCGCGCTCGGCTATCTCGACCTGCGCTTCGAGGGCGGTTGGCGAGCGACCCATCCCGGGCTCGTCGCCTGGCTCGACGCCTTCCGGGCGGCGGTTCCCGCTTACGACAAGACCGCGCCGCACTGAAGAACAGGGAGCGGAGCGGCCTCGCGCCGTCCCGCTCCCGTCACGTCATTTCACTCCGGAATGCGGAGCTTCTGGCCCGGATAGATCTTGTCCGGATGCGTCAGCATCGGCTTGTTGGCCTCGAAGATCTCCGGATAGCGGTTGGCCTTGCCGAGTTGCGACTGGGCGATGGCCGACAGCGTGTCGCCCTTCTTCACCGTGTAGAACTTCGGCTCCTTGGCGCCGCCGGCGACCGTGAGGTTCTCCTCGACCTTCGAGACGCCGAGCGTGTTGCCGGCCGCCACGATGATCTTCTCGCGGATCTCCTGAGAGGGTGCCGCGCCCTCGATCTTCACGGTGTCGCCGTCGACCGTGACCTTCACGTCGTCGCCGTCGAGACCGTGCTTGGCCAGCTCTTCCTTGATCTTGTCGGCGGGCGCGGCCTTGGCCTCGCTCGCGCCGAAGAGCTTCTCGCCCACGTCCTTGATGAAGTCGAAAACGCCCATGGATCCTGCCCCCGTTTGGTGTCTGGCGCGAGGTAGTCTAGGGCGAGGCGGGACTCGGGGTAGAGGACCTTCGGCGCGTCAGAAGCGATAGTTGAGGCCGAACCGCGCGAGCCCGCCCGACGGGCCGATCGAGGCGCCGCCCGGAACGTCGAAGCCGTCCCGGTCGAGATCGACGTAGAGATATTCGGCGCGCGCCGACAGCGCCCCGGTGATCGCGACCTCGACGCCGCCGCCGACCGTCCAGCCGAGCTGGGTCCGGCGGTCGCGCTCGCCGCCGCGCGCGAACTCCGCCGAGGCGAAGGCGACGCCCGCCGTCCCGAACGCGACGAAGCGGTCGAAGGCGTAGCCGACCCGCGCCCGGATCGCGCCGAAGGCCTCGACCTCATAGCGGCCGCCGAGCCTGCGCCCGTCGAGGCCGCCGAAGGAGACTTCGCCCTCGGCCCCGATCACGAGATTGTCGAACTGAGCCGCATAGCCGCCCGCGACGCCGCCGAGCGCGCCCGATCCGCCGAGGTCTCCCGCGCCGACGATCACGCCGACCCAGGGCCCGGTCCAGCGGTCTGCGGCCGCCTCGGACAGGTCCGCGGCCGCAGCCGGCGAGACAAGCGCGAGACAAAGGCCAAGAGACCTGAAGCCAAGAGATCTGAGCGCGGAAGCCGTCATGAACCGTCCGGATGGCGGGCGCGACCGGCCCGTCTGATCCGCCAAGCCTCGCCCGCAAGGCGCGACCATCGGGTTAACGGATCGTTTCGCGGACGATTAAGAGTCGACGGAGTCAACAGAGCGTTAACGACCCTCAGGACGCGAAAAGGCCCCGCGCGGTTTTCCGCGCGAGGCCCTTCCGATCACGAGACCTTGCTCCCTTTAAGGAAGCCAGGCCGATCTCACCAGCCGCCGAACTTGTAGGCGACGCCCGCGGTGACGCGGTTCTCGGTGAGGTTCGACTTCATCGAGCCGCCGCCGGCCTTGAACTTGTCCGTGCCGTAGTCGTTGTAGCGATACTCGGCGCGGGCCGTGACGTTGTCGGCGATCATCGTCTCGACGCCGCCGCCGACCGTGTAGCCGACCGCGGTCTTGCTGTCGGAGGACGGGCCGACCTTGGTCTTGACTTCGCCGTAGGCGACGCCGGCCGCGCCATAGACCATCACGCGGTCCATGCCATAGCCGATCTTGGCGCGGGTCGCGCCCGACCACTTGAGCTCGTTGCGCACGCGGCCATTGCGGTCAGAGCCGGTGTTGTAGTTCAGGTCGGTGTCGACGCCGGCGACGACCGGCGAACCCTCGAACTGGTAATCATAGCCGGCGTAGCCGCCAACCACCGCGCCGTCCGGCTGGGTGTTGGGGCGGCCGTTCTTGTTGTCGGAGCGCTTCCAGCCGTAGCCGGCCTGGGCGCCGACATAGCCGCCGGTCCAGGTGGAGGCGGGAGCGGGCGCGGCGTAGGCCGGCGCGGGCTCGTAGGCCGGGAGGTCCGCGGCGAAGGCCGGGGCGGCGAAGACGACGGCGGCGGCCGCCAGGGACACGATACGCAACATGACGAAACCTCAGCACTCATCCGGACGGGGGAGGTCCGGAACGCGACGGAACAAACGAAACGCGGCGCCGGACAGGGGCGATGCACAAAGCCCCCCGGCGACCTCGTCAATTTACCGGCCAAACATTAGCGAGGCGTAAAGCTTGACCCGCCCTAAACAAAAACCCCGCGACTTTCGTCGCGGGGTTCTCGATTTTGAGGCTGCGGCGGCCGCTGCGGCCGCCCGCCGGATCAGAACGGCGAGTCGAACTTGACCGCGAGGCCGCCCATCACGCGATGCTCGGTGGCCGAGGACTTGAGCGACGAGTTCGGCAGACGGAACGTGTCCTTGCCGTAGTCGGTGTAGCGATACTCGCCGCGCACGAAGACGTTGTCGGTGACCGCGACGTCGACGCCGCCGCCGACGGTCCAGCCGGTCGCGGTCTTGCTGTCCTTGCCGCCGGGCGAACGCTTGACCTCACGATCGGCGTAGGCGAGGCCGGCCGCGCCGTAGACCAGCACGCGATCCCAGGCGTAGCCGACGCGGGCGCGGGTCGCGCCGTTCCAGTCGGAGTTGGTGCGGGTGGTGCCGCCGCGGGCGGCCTTGCGGCCGTCCTGATCGCTCCAGTTGAAGTCGGTCTCGACGCCGACGACGACCGGCGAGGCGTCGAACTGGTAGTTGTAGCCGAGGAAGCCGCCGAGCATCCAGCCGTTCGACTTCTGGTTCACGGCGCGCTGCCAGCCGTGGCCGACCTGGGCGCCGATATAGGGGCCCGACCAGCTGAAGGACGGCACCGGAGCGACGACCGCGGGGGCCGGCTCGTAGGCAGGAAGATCCGCCGCCTGAGCGGCCGGAACGGCGAGAGCGAGAGCGGCGGCCGAGGCTACCCCGAGAGCGATGTGACGGATCATTGTCTCAAGTCCTAAGTTTGTTTGGTTGCCCCAAATTAACGCCGGAGCAGTCGAGCGGATAGCCTGCCATCGCCACAAAACAGAGTCCGTGGCTATCGGGTGACAGTGACTTCCGTTCCTTAACCCCGATTTAACCGCGCAGACCTTTTCGCGGCCCCGATAATGGGCTCATCGCCCACCTTTCGTCTCTCAAATGGCCAGAAAGTGACACAATCTCGTCTTGCAAAGATTGTCACCAACCGGTCGAAAACTTGTATCCGAGTCCAAGAAGAACCCGGTTGTCGGTCGCCTCTGACTTGATGCGGGTGCCGGCAACGCTGAACGTGTCGGCGCCATAATCGGAGTAGCGATACTCGACGCGCGCCGTGACGTTGTCGGTGAGCGCGGCCTCGACGCCGCCGCCGATGGTCCAGCCGACCGCGACGGTGTCGTCCGAGCCGCCCGCGGCCCCGCGGGCGCTGAGCTCTCGGTCGGCGAAGGCGACGCCGGCCGCGCCATAGACGAGGAAGCGGTCGAAGGCGTAGCCGAGCCGGCCGCGCACGGCGCCGGTCCACTTCATCTCCTCGCGCAGCCGCGCGTTGGGGAGACCCGTGAAGGCGCTCGTCACGCGGCTGTCCCGCGCGTCGGAATAGTTGATGTCGGCTTCTGCGCCGAGGACAAGCGGCGAGCCGTCGAACTGGTGGTTGTAGCCGGCGTAGCCGCCGATCGTGAAACCTTCGGGCCGGGTCGTGGGCGAGACGCCGCCGCCGCGGGCGTCGGCCTTGAACCAGTCGTAGCCGCCCTGGACGCCGACATAGGCGCCCGACCAAGAGAACGACGGAACGGCGACGGGGGCGACCGGCTCCAACGACGGCATGTCGGCGGCCTGCGCCGCCCCCGCCGTCATGAGCGCCGCGGCGCCCGAGAGCCAAATCTTGCGAAACATCCAGTTCGACTCCGACGTCGCGACTTTTAAAGCGCGACACAGACCCCCGAAGGTCGATCGGCTCATCAACGTTGATCCCATCGTTTGGTTCCACGCGCAGGCCGCCGGACCCCTGCGAAAAAGAGCAACGGTCTGAGACGGATAGACTCCCGATTGTGGCGCGCCCGCGTCGACGCCATGGCCTCTCGCGGACGTGACCGGCCGGCCGACGTTGATTCTTCTGGAAATTTGCGTCCCGCGGCGCGCGTCTCGCGTATAAGCCCGGCCATGCGCAGGACAGGTCGGACGTCGATGAAGCGACAGAGCAACGGGGCGGCGGCGCGCCCCGGAACGTTTTCGTGAGCGGCGCGGCTCTCGTCACCGGCGCCGGCAGGCGCATCGGCGCCGCGATCGCGCGACGGCTTGCGGCGGCGGGCTACGCCGTCGCGCTGCACTGCCGATCCTCGCGCGGCGACGCAGGCGCGCTGGCCGAAGAGATCCGCGCGGCCGGCGGACGCGCCGAGACCTTCGCCGAGGACCTGTGCGATCCCGCGGCTCCCGCGCGGCTCGTCTCGGCGGCTGTCGCGGCGCTTGGTCCTCTGTCGGCGCTCGTCAATTGCGCGTCGTCCTTCGAGGAGGACGCGGTCGGGTCGCTCGACGCGGATCTGTGGGACCGGCAGATGGCGCTGAACTTGCGCGCGCCGGTGTTCCTCGCCGAAGCCTTCGCGGCGCAGGCGCCCGAGGGCCTCGATCCGTGCGTGGTCAACATCGTCGACCAGCGCGTGCTGAAGCTCACGCCGCGCGCGATCTCCTACACGCTGTCGAAATCCGCGCTCCTGACCGCGACCACCACGCTCGCCCAGGCGCTCGCGCCGAAGGTACGGGTCGTCGCGGTCGGGCCGGGGCCGACCCTGCCGAACCCGCGCCAGTCGCAGGACCAGTTCGCCGCGCAGGCCGCCGCGACCCGATGGGCCGCGGCCCGAGCCCGGAGGACATCGCCGACGCGGCGCTGTATCTCCTCGGCGCGCGCAGCGTCACCGGGGCCATGATCCCGGTGGACGCCGGCCAGCATCTCGCCTGGCGCACAGCCGACGCCATCGACTGAACAAGCCGGCGACGATAGTGCGTGCTTCGAGACGCCTGCTTCGCAGGCTCCTCAGCATGACGAGGAAGTCGGCTCCTCAGCGGTCCTCATGCTGAGGAGCTTGGCGCAAGCCGAACGTCTCGAAGCGCGCAGTTCCCTTTCCGCCCTCGCGGCGCGGCCTCGCCACGACTAGATTCGTTTCAATGACCGAACAGGACCGCCCTCCCCTCGAGCCCGACGACGACATCGTCGAGGAGCGCGAGATCGAGACCGCCGAGGCCGAGCTCGACGCCGCGCCCGAGAGCCTCAAGCGCGGCGCGGAGGTCATCAAGGCGCAGCTCCGCCACCTGCCGAACGGGCCGGGCGTCTACCGGATGTTCGACGGCAAGGGCGAGGTTCTCTACGTCGGCAAGGCGCGCTCGCTGAAGAAGCGCGTCGCCAACTACGCGCGCGGCGTCGGGCACAACACCCGCATCTCGCGGATGATCGCCGAGACCTGCTCGATGGAGTTCGTCTCCACCGAGACCGAGACCGAGGCGCTGCTGCTCGAGGCCAACCTCATCAAGCGGCTGCGGCCCCGCTACAACGTGCTGATGCGGGACGACAAGTCGTTCCCCTACATCCTGATCGCGATGGACCACGCGGCGCCGCAGATCGCCAAGCACCGCGGCGCGCGCAACCGCAAGGGCGACTACTTCGGGCCCTTCGCGTCCGCCGGGGCGGTCGGGCGCACGATCGACGCGCTGGAGCGCGCGTTCCTGCTCCGTTCCTGCGCCGACAGCTATTACGAGCGCCGGACGCGCCCGTGCCTGCTCCACCAGATAAAGCGCTGCTCGGCCCCCTGCACCGGCGAGATCTCGATCGATGACTACGGATTGCTGGTCGACGAGGCGCGCGACTTCCTCACCGGCAAGTCCGACCGGGTGAAGCGCGAGCTGAACGAGGCGATGGCGAGCGCTTCCAAAGCGCTCGATTTCGAGCGCGCCGCCGTCTATCGCGACCGCATCGCGGCGCTCGCGGCCATCCAGTCGAGCCAGGGCGTGAACCCGCGCGACGTCGAGGAGGCCGACGTCTTCGCCATCCACGCCGAGGGCGGGCAGACCTGCATCGAGGCGTTCTTCTTCCGCGCCTACCAGAACTGGGGCGCGCGCGCCTACTTCCCGAAGGCCGACCGCAGCATGGAGCCGCGCGAGGTGCTGGGCTCGTTTCTCGCGCAGTTCTACGACGCCGAGGAGGCGCCGCGCCTCGTGCTGCTTTCCGAGGACGTCGAGGACCGCGCGCTGCTTTCGGAGGCGCTGACCATCAAGACCGGCCGCAAGGTCGAGGTCGCGGTCCCCATGCGCGGCGAGAAGCGCGAGCTAGTGGTCCGCGCCCACGACAACGCCCGCGAGGCGCTCGGCCGCCGGCTCGCCGAGACCTCGACCCAGACGCGGCTGCTGGCGGGGGTGGCCGAGGCCTTCGGACTGCCCTCGCCGCCCGCCCGCATCGAGGTCTACGACAACAGCCACATTATGGGGACGGCGGCGGTCGGCGGAATGATCGTGGCCGGGCCGGAGGGGTTCTCGAAGAACCACTATCGCAAGTTCAACATCCGCCCCGAGGAGCTTTCCGCCGGCGACGACACCGCGATGATGCGGCAGGTGCTGCGACGCCGGTTCCAGCGGCTGCAGAAGGAATCGCCCAAAGACGAGAACGGCAAGGCGCCCGACAACGCCCCGCCCTGGCCCGACCTCGTGCTGATCGACGGCGGACAGGGGCAGCTCACCGCCGCGCGCGAGACGCTGGCCGAGCTCGGGCTCGACGCCCAGGTGCCGCTTGTCGGGGTAGCGAAAGGCGTCGACCGCGAGGCCGGGCGCGAGACCTTCTTCATGGCCGGCAAGACGCCGTTCCGCCTGCCGCCGAAGGACCCGGTCCTCTACTATCTGCAACGCCTGCGCGACGAGGCCCACCGCTTCGCCATCGGCTTCCACCGCGCCAAGCGCTCGAAGGAGTTCGTGGCGAACCCGCTCGACGAGATCGAGGGCATCGGCCCGTCGCGCAAACGCGCTCTGCTCGCCCATTTCGGAACCGCCAAGGCGGTGGCGCGGGCCGGGCTGTCGGACCTCGAAAAGGCGCCCGGGGTCAGCAAGACGGTGGCGAAGGCGGTCTACGACCATTTTCACGACGGCAAAGGCTAAGAGCGCCTCGCTTTGCTCGACCACGCCACGAGGCTCAGCTATCACGGGCCCTCTCGTGAGTTGGGCTCACCGATGCCGGCGCATAATTTTCCCGAGCTCGCCGCTTTCGTCGCAATCGCCCGGCGCCGCAGTTTTCGCCGGGCCGCGGTCGAGCTCGGCGTCTCGCCCTCGGCCGTAAGCCACTCGCTGCGGCAGCTCGAGGACCGGCTCTCACTCAAGCTCGTCAACCGGACGACGCGCAGCGTCGCGCTGACCGAGGCCGGCCAGCGGCTGTTCGAAAGCCTCGGCCCCGCCTTCGACGGCATCGACGCGGCGATCGAGGACCTCAACCAGTTCCGCGACGCCCCCCGCGGGACGCTGCGCATCAACGCGCCGCGTCAGGCCATGCGGCTCGCGGTCGGCGAGGTGATCGCCGACTTCGTCCGCCTCCATCCCGGCATGCGGATCGAGGTCGCCGGCAGCGACCAGCTCGACGACGTGGTGGCGGCCGGATTCGACGCCGGCGTGCGGCACGGGGAGCTGATCGCCGAAGACATGATCGCGACGCCGATCGGCCCGTGGCTCGGCTACGCCGCCTACGCCGCGCCCGGCTATCTCGCGGAAAATCCGCCGCCGCTCCATCCGGCGGACCTCAAGGGCCACTCCTGCGTCGCCTATCGCTTCCCGAGCGGAAAGCCGTTCCTGTGGCGGTTCCGGCGCGACGGCGCGCCGATCGAGGTCGAGCCGGCCGCGACGCTCACCTTCGACGACATGGACCTCGTGCTCGACGCCACGCTCGCGGGCGCGGGCGTCGGCTACATGTTCGAGGCGCAGGGCCGCGCCCATGTCGCGGCCGGCCGGCTCGTCGAGATCCTGCCCGACTGGCGCACCGGCCCGATCCGCTTCTTCCTCTATTATCCCGGCCGCGCGAACCTCTCCTTCGGCATGCGCGCCTTCATCGACTTCGTGAAGCGGCGCAGCCGCGCGATTGATGAGCCCGCCTCACCTCCCCAAGCAGTTTTGAACGCATAGTCGCGCAATCGCCGCCAGCTTACCTCACGTCGCACCGCAACTGACGACCGACACGAGGAGCCCAGCCATGAGCCGCGTCATCCGCTTCCACGAAATCGGCGAGCCCGAGGTTCTCAAGATCGAGGACGTAGAGGTTCCGGACCCGAAGGCCGGCGAGATCCGGATCGAGACCAAGGCGCTCGGCCTCAACCGCGCCGAGGTGATGTTCCGCACCGGGACCTATGTGAGCGACCCGGTCTTTCCGGCGCTCAACGGCTACGAGGCGTCGGGGGTCGTCGAGAAGCTCGGCCCCGGCGTCGAGGGGTTCGCGATCGGCGACAAGGTCAGCGTCGTGCCCTGCTTCACGCTGGGCGAATTCGGCCTCCACGGCGAACTCGTCAACGCGCCGGCCTTCGGCGTGGTGAAGCACCCGGAGAACCTCAGCTGGGAAGAGGCCGCCGCCACCTGGATGATGTTCGTCACCGCCTATGGCGCGCTCGTGGACATCGCGGACGTCAAGGCCGGCGACGTCGTGCTGATCCGCGCCGCCTCCTCGAGCGTCGGCCTCGCGGCGATCCAGATCGCCAACATGCTGGGCGCGGTCCCGGTGGCGCTGACGCGCGGCGGCGCCAAGCGCGACGCCCTCATCGCCGCCGGCGCGAAGCACGTCATCGCCACCGAAGAGCAGGACCTCGTCGCCGAGGTCGCGACGATCACCGGCGGCAAGGGCGCGCGGGTCGCGTTCGATCCGGTGGGCGGGCCGGAGGTCGCCAAGATCCTCGACAGCCTCTCGACCTTCGGGATCTTCTTCCAGTACGGCGCGCTCGACGTCCGCGACGTGCCGGTCTCGGTGATGGCGCTGCTCGGCAAGATGCTGACGATCCGCGGCTACCAGCTTCACGAGGTGACGCAGAACCCCGAGCGTCTCGAAAAGGCCAAGGCCTTCGTGGTCGAGGGACTGGCGTCGGGCGCGCTGAAGCCTGCGATCGCCAGGAGCTTCCGTTTCGACGACATCGTCGAGGCCTACCGCTTCATGGAGTCGAACCAGCAGGTCGGCAAGATCGTGGTGACGATGTAGCGCCGCCGCGATCGGGGCGCGGTCCGGCGCGGCGCCGGATCACGCCCCGGTCGCCCCGGACGCGTGTCTCCGGTTGACGCGGCGCCCGCCCGCATGGTGACGTCGAGCGGAATTGATCGTCGCCGGCCCGAAGACTGCGCAGTCCCGACATGAGCACCGAAAGCCACTTCGAACCGGCCCCCGCGCGCAGGGCAAGCCGCGTGGCCAATCCCTCGCGCGACCACGCGCTGAGCCTTCCGAACCTCCTGACCTATGGCCGCATCGCCATCGTGCCGATGGTCTGCGCCTGTCTCTTCGTCGGCGGCGACACCGCCCGGTGGCTCGCGCTCGCGCTCTTCACCGTCGCGGCCGTGACCGACTTCCTCGACGGTTATCTCGCCCGCATCTGGGGCCAGTCCTCCCCGCTCGGGCGGATGCTCGATCCGATCGCCGACAAGCTGCTGGTCTCGGCCTGCCTGCTGATGCTCTGCGCCATCAACACCATCACGGGCTGGTCGCTCTGGGCCGCGTGGTGATCCTGTGCCGCGAGGTGCTGGTCTCGGGCCTTCGCGAGTTCCTCGCGGAGCTGCGCGTCTCGGTGCCGGTGACCAAGCTCGCCAAGTGGAAGACGACCGCGCAGCTCGTTTCGCTCGGCTTCTTGCTCGCAGGCCCCGCCGGCGACCAGGTGCTGCCGCACAACACCGAGATCGGCCTCGCTTTGCTGTGGTTCTCGGCGATCCTTACGCTTTACACCGGCTATGACTATTTCCGGGCGGGACTGCGGTTCGTGCTCGAGGATCCGGCCGAATGAAACTGATGTATTTCGCCTGGGTGCGCGAGCGCGTCGGGCGCGCCGACGAGGAGGCGGAGCTTCCCGCAGGCGTCGGCACGGTGGCCGAACTCATCGACTGGCTGCGCGCGCGCGGCCCCAACTACGCCCACGCCTTCGAGGCCGGCCCCTCGATCCGCGCAGCGATCGACCGCCGCCACGTGAAGGCCGACGCGTCGCTCGCCGGCGCCCGCGAGATCGCGTTCTTCCCGCCGATGACGGGCGGCTGAGCCGGCGATGGTCGTCCGCCTTCAGGAAGAGCCCTTCGACCTCGGCGACGAGGCCGCGCGCCTGACGCTCGGCCGCGCCGACGTCGGAGCTGTCGTGACGTTTCGGGACTTTGCCGCGACCGGGCCGACTCGGGCGCCCGGCTGGTGGCGCTGACGCTCGAGCATTATCCGGGCATGACCGAAGAAGAGCTCGGCCGCATCGAGCAGGAGGCGCGCCAGCGCTTCGGCCTTGCGGATTCGCTCGTTCTCCACCGCTACGGCCGCATCCTGCCGGGCGAGCCGATCGTGCTGGTGGCGACCGTCGCGTCCCACCGCCGCGCGGCCTTCGAGGCGGCGGAGTTCCTGATGGACTATCTCAAGACCTCGGCGCCCTTCTGGAAGCGCGAGGAGACCGCCGAGGGCGCCGCGTGGGTCGCGGCCAAGGGCTCGGACGACGACGCCGCGGCGCGCTGGACGGCGGGCTGAGAGGCCGCGCCTCTCCCGGGACAAGCCCTTGCTTAACCTTCGTTAACGCGCATGGTTAAGCGGCGTTAACCATAACGAAAAATGAACGTCGCCTGGGGCCTCGGGCCGCCCTACGATCGCTTTATGAGTAGAGCCCCATCGTTCCGCGCGAGCACCGCCCTGATCGTCACGGGTTTCGCCGTGATCGCGGGCGTGATCGCGTTCGGGCTCGGCCACGACCTCTGGCGTCCGATCCCCGGAATGGCTCCGCAGGTCTCCTGGCTGATGCCGGAGACGACGCCGGTGCGGCTAGCGGCGCTCAAGGGCGCCGGCATGCCCGAAACGGCCGCGCTCTACGCCTCATCGTCGCGCTGTGCTGGGGGCTCATCGGCGCGCTGGTCGCCGGCGGTTTCGCCTGGGGCGTCATGAACAAGGGCGCGACGGTGCTCGGCGTCGACAAGGGCTCGGCTATCTCACCGCGCTCGCCTTCCTCTACGGCGTCTCGACCGGGCTCGAGGTCCTGCTCCATCTCGTCAAGATCACGCCGCGCGGGGGCTGCACGCCATTCCGGGCCTCTGGTTCTGCGCCATGATCCCAAGCGCCGCGATTCTGTCGCGGATCGGCGCGCTCATCGCCCACGACGCCGGCGCGCTGATCGCGATCGCGCTTGCGGGCGAGCCGCGCCGCCTCGCCGAGCTCGTCGCCTCCGCCGAAGAGGTCCGCGGCGCAAAAAGCCTCGAGGCCCGCCTCGCCCGTCGCCTGGCGGCGCGCCGTCCGGAAGTCTGAGCCTCAGGCCGTCGCGAGCTGCGGCGTTCGCCCCGCGGCCGGCGTCTGGATCGGCCGCAGGAAGATCCGCGTGATTTCCGGATGCGCGGCCTCGATCGCGGCGGTGAGTTCGCGCACGGCCACCTCGGCCGCCGCCCCGTCGAGATCGTCGCGCAAGTCGAGCGAGGCCGCGAGCAGCACCTCGGTCGGTCCAAGATGCATGGTCAGCGCCTCCTGCACCGAGACGACCCGAGCGTCCGCTCCCAGGATGCGCCGAACGTCGGCCCGCACCTCCGGCGAGGCGCTTTCGCCGGTGATCAGGCTCAGCGTCTCCCGCGCGAGGAAGATCGCGACCAGCACGAGCAGCACGCCGATGGCGATCGACGCGAGCGCGTCGAAGGCCGGCGCCTCAAGAAGATAGGCGAGCCCGACGCCGACGAGCGCGATCACGAGGCCGACCAGCGCGGCGGCGTCCTCGCACAGCACCGCGAAAACATTGGGATCCTTGCTTCGGCGGATCGCCGCGAACGTCGTGCCCTTGGCGTCGACCGCGCGAAGCTCCTTGAGCGCGACGCTGAACGAATAGGCCTCGAGCGCGATCGAGACGCCGAGCACGGCGAAATTGATCCACGGATCGTGCATCTCTTCGGGGGCCCAGAGCTTGCGCCAACCCTGGTGGATCGAGACGGCGCCGCCGAGCGCGAAGATCAGCAGCGCCACCACGAAAGCCCAGAAATAGACCTCCATGCCGTGGCCGAAGGGATGGTCGACGTCGGCCGGTCGCGCCGCCCGCTTCAGCCCGAGCAGCAACAGGCCCTGGTTCGCGGTGTCGACCAGGGAGTGGACCGCCTCCGAAAGCATCGCGCTCGAACCGGTCCAGGCGGCCGCTGCGAACTTCGCGACGGCGATGCCGAGATTGGCCGCAAGAGCCGCATAGATCACCGCCTTCGAGCCCTTGGCCGCCATTCGTCGTCTCCGGTGGGATGAGCGATCGGCCAAGGCCGCGCATGAGGGAGACATAGCGCTCGATCACGCGATCGCGAGCCCTGCGTGAGCCGACGCGCCTCTGGACGCGCCGCGCCTGCGCGCCAAACCCTGTGTCCCTTTCACGGCCGCCGGAGACCCCACGCATGCCCCTGCCCGTCCTGAAGGTTCCGTCGAAGCGCGAGGCCGAGCGCTACGCCACCGGCCTCGGCTTCGCCCAGCTCGCGCTCGCGGCCTTCGAGCTCGCGCGACCCGGGGCGCTCGCGAAGTCGGTGGGCCTGCGGGAGAACCACACCTTCCTGAAGGGTTTCGGCGCGCGCGAGATGGCGACCGGCGCCGGGCTGTTCGGCTGGCGGCGCGGGCGCGGCCGGTCGATGTGGATCTGGGCGCGGGTCGCGGGCGACGCCATGGACCTCTGGACGCTCGCGCCCGCGCTTACGCGAGCGAACCCGAAGCGCAACGCCGCGATCGCCGCCGTCGCGATCGTCGGCGCGGTGACGATCATCGACATTCTCTGCGCCAGGGCGCTGGACGAGAGGTAGCGCCGTTGTCCCGGGCTTGAGCCGGGACCCAGAACCGAGGCGGCTGCAGCTAAGAGCGGCGAACATCCCGAAAACTGGGACACGCCGTCGGTTCTGGGTCCCGGGTCAAGCCCGGGACAAGAGCGTCAGAGGCGCGCCTTGAAGGTGTCGCAGCGGCGCATGTCGCCGCTCTGCAGGCCGGTCTTGAACCACTGGGTGCGCTGCGCCGACGAGCCGTGGGTGAAGCTGTCCGGCACCACCTCGCCGCCCGAGCGCCGCTGCAGCTTGTCGTCGCCGATCTCGCTCGCGGCCTTCAGCGCGCCCTCGACGTCGCCCTGTTCGAGAATGTTGAACTTGGCGTCGGCGCGCGCGGCCCAGACGCCCGCGAGGCAATCGGCCTGAAGCTCGATCCGGACCGAGATCGCGTTCGACTCCTCCTCCGAACGCGCCCGCTCGCGCGCCCCTTGCGCGCTGTCCATCACGCCGATGAGGTTCTGCACGTGGTGGCCGATCTCATGCGCGATGACATAGGCGCGCGCGAAGTCGCCGGGCGCGCGGAACTTCTGGGTGAGCTCGTCGAAGAACTCGGTGTCGAGATAGACTCGGCGGTCGCCCGGACAGTAAAACGGTCCCATGGCCGAGACCGCCCGCCCGCAGGCCGAGCGCGTCTGGCCGCTGAAGAGCGTGAGCCGCGGCGCCTCGTAGCGCTTGCCCTGCTCGCGGAAGATCTCGGTCCAGACGTCCTCGGTCTGGGCGAGCACCGCGCGCACGAACTCGCCCTGGCGCTGCTCGGCCTGGCTGAGCTCGCGCCGCTGCCCCTGCGGCCGGTCCTGCTGCTCGTAGCCGCCGCCCCCGCCGCCCTGGACCGCGTCGATGCCGGCGAGGATCAGTCGCGGATCGACGCCGAGCGCCCAGGAGACGAGGCCGACGACGATGAGGCCGCCGATGCCGAGGCCGCCTCCGCCGCCGGGGAAGCGGAAGCCGCCGCCGCCGCCCTCGCCGCGCACGTCGTCGACATTGTCGCTCCGGCGAAAATCGTCCCAGCGCATCGCGCATCCCCTGACAAGGCGGTTCGGCCCCTTGTCACGAGCAGATAGCGCGCCCGTGAGGGTTCGGAAACGCGCAGCGCGCGGCGGGCGTCCAAAATCCCATTGCCGTGCGACGCGCGGCGCTCCAGCTTCAGGCGATGCGGCGCGGCCGCAGAAGATTCGCACCCGAGGGCTTACTCGCCATGACGCCGACCGCCGGACTCCGGACCGCGCTCGCAGCAGCGCTCCTGATGGCCGCGCCGGGCCTCGCGTCCGCCGACATCTCGTCCGTGCCGAAGCGCGCGCCCGGCCTCTGGGAGACGATGACCATCACGGACGCCGGGCGCACCGGCGCGAAAGAGTGCATCGACGCCGCGACCGACCGGCTGGTGCTGCAGCTGACCTCGGTGCTGACGTGCAAGAACAACGACTTCAAGCGCACCGCCGACGGCTATGCGGCCGGCGCGGTGTGCTCGTCGGGCGGTCTCTCGGTCGACAACAAGGTGACCGTCACCGGCGACTTCGAGACTTACGCGCGCGCCCAGGCCCTCACCACCATGCGCAGCGACGGCGGCGACGCGGGCCTCAACCGCACGTTTTCGACCGCGATCGAGACCGCCGCCTCGGCGATTGCGAGCCCGGCCAGATCCCCGGCGACCTCATCCTGCCGAACGGCAAGACGGTGCACGTCAACCCTTCGCGGCGCTAGGAACCAGAGCGCAGTCGTCAACGCGCCGCGCCGTCGGCCCCTCCCCGCAAGGGCGAGGGGGACGCCCTGCTCACCGCGCCCCGTCGCGGGCCTCTTCGGCGTAGAGCCGGCGCGTCGCCTCGTCGGAAGCGGCGCGCTCCTCGTCGGTGAGCTCGCGCTCGCGCACCATGGACAGCGCGAGCCCGCCGCCGAGCATGATCACGCCGGCCACTGCGCTGAGAATCCAGAAAATTTCGCCTCCGCCGTCCATCATGGATCGAACTCCGCTTGAGCGTTTACGCGCGGCGGACGAATCGAGCGCGCCGGCCGCTGAAGCCGAGCTATTGATCGGATGTGACCCGCGAAGGGCGCCAAGACGGCGGGAAGGCCGCTATAAGGCGGCCGGAACGCGGGGCCGCCGATCGGCTCCAAGGCACGCTAAGGAAGGATCAGACGCATGAGTCTTATGGTCGCGCTCACCACGCTCGGGGGCCTCGCGCTCGCCATGGCGGTGACGCCCGCCGCGGCGGTCGAGACGAAGGCCGGCCCGGGCGGCCTCAAATATCAGGACACGGTCGTCGGCTCGGGCGCCGAGGCCAAGGCCGGCCAGCAGGTCGAGGTGCACTACACCGGCTATCTCGACGACGGCGGCAAAAAGGGGACGAAGTTCGACAGCTCCGTCGACCGCGGCGACCCGTTCTCGTTCCGCCTCGGCGCCGGCATGGTGATCCAGGGCTGGGACAAGGGTTTTGAGGGCATGAAGGTCGGCGGCAAGCGCACGCTGATCATCCCGCCGGAGATGGGCTACGGCGCGCGCGGCGCCGGCGGCGTCATCCCGCCGAACGCCACGCTGATCTTCGACGTCGAGCTGCTCGGCGTGAAGTGAGTTCTGGCCCGCCGGCCGCGCGTCGCGGCCGGCGGGCGCGCTTTCAGGACTTGTCGAACGCGTCGAGCGTGCGGGCCGAATAGACCAGCGCCGCGCCCGCGTTGAGCGCGATCGCGACGCCGAGCGCCTCGACGAGCTCCTCCTTGCTCGCCCCGGCCTTGCGGGCGGCCTCGGAATGGACCGCGATGCAGCCGTCGCAGCGCGTGGGTCACCGCCACCGCGAGCGCGATCAGCTCCCGGGTCTTGGCGTCCAGAACCTTTCCGGCGGTCGCCGCCGCCGCCAGCGTGTCGTGCCCCTTCATCACGTCGGGACTGAGCTTCGCCAGCTCGCCGAGCCGGCCGCCGAGGGCGTCGCGATAACCGTTCCAGTCAAACATACGTATCCTCCCAAATTCACCAACCTACTAGTAGGGTGCACGATGGGCGGATCAAGGACGCGGCGGCCGGAGCGAGCGGATCGAGGCGGGCGTGAAGGAGATGCTCCGGGACCTCGCCGGCGTGCGGGCGTGGGATCAGGCGTCAGCTTGGGATGACGCCGAGTGCGTGCTTCGAGACGCCTGCTGACGCAGGCTCCTCAGCATGAGGGAGGTTTAGAAGACGCCAATCTCCCACGCCCCCTCATGCTGAGGAGTCGACCGGAGGTCGGCGTCTCGAAGCACGCAGTTCGGCAAAGCAAAGCGCTCTCGAAGGAAGGAGGCCGGCGTGAACGACATGCCCCTTCCGAACCCTTCGGACGCCGCCCGCGCGCCGCCGCCGGCGTCCCCCGGCTTGCCGGCCGAACTCACTCATCGCCGCCCCCTCGCCTGGACGCGCGTTGACGGGGCCCTGCTGCGCCGGATACTTCGCCGATGTCCCTGAAGACCCGAGACCGATTGCTGATCGAGGCCGAGAGGCTGGTGCGCCGCCTCGGCTACGCCGGCTTCAGCTACGCCGATCTCGCGGCCGAGGTCGGGATCACCAAGGCGAGCATCCATCACCACTTTCCGTCCAAGGAGGCGATGGGGCTGGCGCTCGTGGCGGCCTATGACGAGCGCTACGACGCCGCGATGGCCAAGATCCTTGAGGCTCACGCCGACGCGCCCGCGCGCATCGACGCCTATGCGGCGCTCTATCTGAAGGGGCTGGAGGACGACCTTGGCTGCCTCTGCGCCGCGCTCGCGGTCGAGGTCGCGGCGCTGCCTGCGGCCTTCCGGACGGCGCTTTCGGCGTTCTTCGCCAAGCATGTCGAGTGGCTGGCGGCGGTCATCGCCGAGGGACAGGCGGCGGGAGACTTGCGTCCGGGCGTCGGCAGCCAAGCGCTCGCCCGCCAGATCATCGCGACGCTCGAAGGCGCGCTGCTGATGGAGCGGGTGTTCGGCCGGGCCGGCGGGTTCCGCGACACGCTCGCGGCGCTGCGGGCGAGCGTGGCGGCCTGAAGGGGCGGCGCGCCAAGTTCAGTTCGTCATGCCCCGGCTTGTCCGGGGCATCCACGTCTCCACGCCACGACGCCCTACGACATGGCGTGGATCCCCCGGACAAGCCGGGGGATGACGAGCGGGGTGACGGTCGCGCCAACTCGGCGCAGCCGCCTCGGCCCAATCTCAGACCTTACCGTCGAGACCCATCTGGTAGTACTTGTGCGTGATCTTGTCCTGGTTCTCGAGCAGCCAGTCGATGGTCGGCTCCGACGCCATGGCCTTGCGGATCGCCTCGCACATGCTCTTGCGGTGGATGTCGAACAGCACCTTGTGGTCGAGGTCCTTCACGTCGACGATCGTGGGCGCGAGCCAGACCGAGCAGATCACGCCGAGGTCGTTGGCCTTTTCCTTCGGGATGTAGCCGGCGCGGACCGCGTCCAGCACGCCGTTGGCGATCGCGAACTGCACCGTGCCCATAAGGATGTTGGTGTAGCGCGAATTGTCGACCGTGACCTTGGAGACGCACAGCGTCACCGGGCGCACCATGATGTCGGTGTTCAGAAGCGCGAACACGCGGGTGTGGCCCTGGACCTGGTCGCCGGTCAGCGTGGCGATCGCGGTCCCGACCGGCCCGTCGAGCTCGCCGATCACGACCTCGGGCTCGGCCGCGGTTCCGGGAGGGCCGCCGGCGACGAGCGCCTCGCCGGCGCGCAGGACGATGCGGTTGCTCATGGGTGCTTTCCTTCGCTTATCGAATGGAGATCAGGCGCAAGACGCGCTCAGTCGAAGCCAATCGGGCAGATCGACTTCAACCGCGTAGAAGTCATCGACATAGACGAGCCCCTGACCTTCCAGCGCCCTGATGACGGCCATGACGGCCTCCGCGCCGAAGAGCGGGCCGAGCAAGACGAGGTCGGCGGTCTCGGTGGGGGCGTCGCGAAAGCCGAGGTCCGCGAGAACAGGCTGAAGATGGACCGACTTGTCCGCGATCGCCTGCTTTCTGATCACGATCGCCGGCGGAGCGATCGGCGCCGACCGCGACGCATCGTCGGCCATGGTCGCGCCTCCGGTCACCAGGCGAGCTGCGGCATGACGGCCACCGGGCGGTAGCCGTGCTCGGCGAAGAGGGCGTCGAGCTTTTCGGGGGTCGGGCGCGCCGCGGCCAAGCTCCTCGCCATGGATGCCGTCGGCGACGAACACGCAGTCGATCCCGGCGTCGGTCGCGCCCGTGAGGTCGGTGCGCACCGCGTCGCCGATGGCGATGACGCGCTCGCGCGGCACGGGTCGGCCGAGCACGTCGGAGCCGAGCCGCATCGCCGCCTCGTAGATCGGCGCGTAGGGCTTTCCGGCCCACAGCGTCTCGCCGCCCATGGCCTCGTAGCGGTCGGCGATCGCGCCCGCGCACCAGAGGCGCTGCTCGCCCACCATCACGACGAGGTCGGGGTTGGCGCAGATCAGCGCGAGGCCGCGCGCCTTCATGACGGCGAGGCGCTCGTCATAGTCTTCGGGAACTTCGGTCTGATCGTCCACGAGGCCGGTGACGACCGCGATCGGCGCGTCCTCGAGCGGAACCCGCGCGATGCGCTCGTCGCCCAGCAGCGGCAGGTCGCGTTCCGGCCCGATGTGGTGGACGCGCGAAAATCCGCGGTCGGCGATCATGCGCTTGGCGACGTCGCCCGAGGTCACGATCGCGTCCCAGGCGGAGCGCGGCACGCCCTTCTCGTCGAGGCTCGTCACCACCCATTCGGACGGGCGCGGCGCGTTGGAGACCAGCACCACGGCCCCGCCTGCCTCGCGGAAGCGCGTGAGCGCGTCGGCGGCGGAGAGATGGGCGTTGAGCCCGTCATGCAGCACGCCCAGACGTCGCACAGCGCCAGCTCGTAGCCGGGCGCGAGCGCTGAGAAGCCGGGGAACGGCGAGGCTGAGACGTTGGACATCGCGCCTCGGCTAAGCGCGGCGCCGGTCGCCGTCAAGGCGCAGTCTCATGCGCCCCGCGCGCCACGGCGACGCATGACGGGTTTCTCGGGGATCAAATAATCCACCTCACAGTGAATGAGACCTCTGCGCGTCGGTCTCGATCGCCGGTTTCGTCGAAGACGGATCCCGCATTCCGAATGCACTTTAATCGGTCCGCACACACCCTCTTAATACCACCCATGGAAGCATGTCGCCGCCGCGAGCTCCCGCGGAACGCTTCTCCACAGGGTCCTACATGCGCAAGTCGATCGCCGCCGCCTGCCTGGTTTTCGCCGCCACCTCCGCCCACGCCCAGACGCCGACCGGCGAATGGGAGTACGGCCAGCTCCATCTCTCGCTCGACCGGTCCCAGGCGGCCGGCGCCAGATGCTTCTTCCCGAAGTTCGACGCCGAACCCTCGGATATCGACATCGGCTATTCGCGCATCCGCGGCGACGGCGCGAAGACGGGGGCGATCGTGCTTCCGGAGATCGGCGTCTCGGGCGACGGCGCGCTGCTGCGGATCGCAGGCGGCACCGCGATCAAGCTGAAATCGGCCAAGAACGGATCGCTCGAATTCGCCGGCGAAGGCATCGGCTATTCGAAGGGCGTCCAGGTGGTCCCGAACGTCACCTTCACGGTCGCCAACTTCCGCACGACCGAGAAGAAGGGCCGGCTGCTCGTCGAGTTCGACCTCAAGGCCGACGCGAGCTTCGGCGGCTGCGGGTTCAAGGCGAACGGCAAATACGTAAAGTGAGCGGACGGCGCCGGGGTTCCGCGGCCGCCGCGGGCCCCGCGCGCTTCAGCGCCCGGAGAACTCCCGGCGCACGTGCTCTTCGGCGACCTGCGCCATCGGCATCATCAGCTTCACGGCCTCGGTCTTTCGCCCGGCGCGCATCAGCAGCACGACCGTCTCCGCGCCGCCGCAGGCGGGATCCCCGCAGGCGATCTCGCTCACGGTGACGGCGTCGTCCTCGTCGAGGCCGACGATCTCGCGCACGAGCGCCGCCACGCGCCGGGAGGCGTCGGCGCGCGCGGGGTCTTCCGGATTGCGTCGGAACAGGAACGCCATGGCGCCCATGTCTTACGCCCGGGCCGCTCGTGCGCTCAAGCCGCCTCGCGCCGCCAATGCGGGAACGGGTCGGGCAGTCGCGCAAGCGCGGCCCAGTCCACGTCCTGCGCCCGCTCCGGCCCGACCAGCGCCGCCTCGAGCGCGGTCCGCATCGCTGCTTCCTCGAGACCGATCCCGATAAAGACCAGTTCCTGACGGCGGTCGCCCCAGCCCTCCTCCCAGCGCGCATTCAGCCAGCCGCGCCATTCGGAGCTTTCAGGCCATGCGTGGCGGGGCGTCGCGGCCCACCAGGTCCCGGCTCCCTCGGTGCGGCAGACGGCGCCGGCGAGCGACATCTCGCCCGCGAAATCCGGCCGGGTGGCGAGCCAGAAGTGGCCCTTCGCGCGCACGAGCCCCGGCCAGGCTTCTGCGAGAAAGGCCGCGAACCGCTCCGGATGGAACGGCCGCCGGGCGGCGAACGTGAAGCTCCTCACGCCGTACTCCTCGGTTTCGGGCGTGTGGTCGGCGAAACCGAACAGCTCCTTCAGCCAGGTCGGTCGCCGCCGCGCGGCGTCGAAGTCGAACCGTCCGGTGCCGATCACGTCGGCGAGCTTCACGCGGCCAAAATCGGTCTCGACCAGCGCCGCCTCATCGTTGAGCGAGCGGATCACGCCGCGCACGTTCCGCAGCGTCTCGGCGTCGACCGCCGAGGCCTTGTTCAGCACGATCACGTCTGCGAACTCGATCTGGTCGACGAGCAGGTCGACGAGCGTGCGCGCGTCGCCCTCCCCCGCGGTCTCGCCGCGGGCCGCCAGAAAGTCGCGGCTCGAGAAATCCCGCAGCAGGTTCGAGGCGTCCACCACAGTCGTCATGGTGTCGAGCCGGGCGACGTCGGAGAGCGAAAAGCCGTCCTCGTCGCGGAAGTCGAAGGTGGCGGCGACCGGCAGAGGCTCCGACACCCCAGTCGACTCGATGACGAGATGGTCGAAGCGCCCGCTCATCGCCAGCCGCCGCACCTCGCGTAAAAGATCGTCGCGCAGCGTGCAGCATATGCAGCCGTTGGTCATCTCAACCAGCGTTTCGTCGGCGCGCAGCACGCCGCCGTCGCGCACGAGATCGGCGTCGACGTTCACCTCCGACATGTCGTTGACGATCACCGCGACCTTGAGGCCCTGCCGGTTCGACAGGACGTGGTTCAGCAGCGTGGTCTTGCCAGCGCCGAGGAAGCCGGACAGCACGGTGACGGGAAGGCGGCGGTCGGACATCGAAGCCTCGAATGTTAATGTTATAACATCACATTTTTAGCCTCTGGATCGGTCGCGGCGCAAGCGGCGGAAACCGCGTTCGGCGAAAACAGTCGCGCGGCGGCGCCGCGCCTGCTAGACGCGCGGCGTTCATCCTCTTCGCCGCAACAGCCGAACTCCTCCCGATGCCGCGCGCCGCGACCCTTCCGAAAGACTTCGTCGACCGCCTCGAGGCCGCAGGCTTCGCGCGCGTCGAACCCGCGGTGCTGCAGCCGGCGGAGCCGTTCCTCGACGTGATGGGCGAGGAGCTTCGCCAGCGCGTCTTCCTCACGAGCGGCGCCGAGGGCCAGGAACTCTGCCTGCGGCCCGACTTCACCATCCCGACCGCTCTGGCGCACATCGCGCAGGGCGAGGCGTCGGGCGCGGGCGCCTATTTCTACGAAGGCGAGGTGTTCCGGCAGGGCTCGAACGGCGGCGAGGCCCGGCAGGCGGGCGTCGAAAGCTTCGGACGCGCCGACGCCGTCGAGGCCGAGACCGAGGTGCTGAAGCTCGCGCTCGAGGCCTGCGCGGCGCTCGGCGCCCCCTCCCCGACCATCCGGCTCGGAGACCGCGCCATCCTCGACTCCGCGGTCGATTCGCTCGACGCTCCGGTCGGCTATCGCCGCCGTCTCAAGCGCGCGCTCGCCCATGGCGGAACGATCGACGACCGCGCGCCGACGCCCGGCCAGGCCGGGCATGCCGGCCTCTACGCCGCGCTCGCGGCCGCCGGGCCCGAGGCCGGCAAGGCGGTGATCGAGGATCTCCTCTCGCTCGCCGGCATCGCGGCGGTGGGCGGGCGCACGCCGGGCGAGATCGCGGAGCGGTTCCTCGAGCGCGCGGAAGCCCAGGCCGTGACGCTCGGCGGCGCGGACCGGACGCGGCTCACGAGCCTCCTCGCGGTCGACGCGGCGGCGCCTGCCGCGCTCGCCACACTCGACTTCGTCGCCGAGGGCGGCGCGCCGAAGGTGCGCAGCGCCGTCGACGCGCTGCGCGCGCGGCTCGACGCCTTCCGCGCCGCCGGGCTGCCGGTCGACGACATGCGGTTCTCGGCGCGCTTTGGCCGCGGGCTCGACTATTACACCGGCCTCGTGTTCGAGCTGGCCGACCCCGCCACCGGCGCGGCGCTCGCGGGCGGCGGGCGGTACGACGGGCTGCTTTCGGCGCTCGGCGCGCGCGAGCCTTCGCCCGGCGTCGGCTTCGCGCTCTGGCTCGACCGGTTCGGGGAGGCCCGGCCATGAGCGGGAAGCTCATTCTCGGCGTGCCCTCGAAGGGCGCCTTCAGGAGAACGTCGCGTCCTTCTTCGGGCGCGCGGGCCTCACCTTCGTGCAGCCCGGCGGCGCGCGCGACTATCGCGGCGCGATCGCGGACCTCGCCGACGTCGAGGTCGCCTATCTCTCGGCGTCGGAGATCGCCGGCCAGCTCGCGAGCGGCGCGATCCATCTCGGCGTCACGGGCGAAGACCTGATCCGCGAGAACATTTCCGACGCGGACACGCGCGTAAAACTGCTGCAGCCGCTTGGCTTCGGTTACGCCGACGTCGTCGTGGCGGTTCCGCAGGCCTGGATCGACGTCGCCACCATGGCCGACCTCGACGACGTCGCCGACGACATGCGGCGGCGCCACGGCAAGCGCCTGCGCGCGACGAAATACGTGAACCTCACCCGCGGCTTCTTCGCCTGGAAGGCGCCGGCCGACGGGCGGCCCGGACGCGGCGTCTCCAACTACCGGATCGTGGAGAGCGCCGGCGCGACCGAGGGCGCGCCCGCCGCCGGCGCGGCCGACGTCGTGGTGGACATCACCACCACGGGCGCGACGCTGAAGGCCAACGCCCTGAAGGTTCTCGACGACGGCGTGATGCTGAAGAGCCAGGCGCAGCTCGTCGCGAGCCTCGCCGCGCCGTGGAGCGCGTCCGCGCGCGCGGCCGGCCGCACGATCATGACCCGGATCGCAGCGGAGACCCGCGCCCGCGCCGTGCGCGAGATCCGCGCCCAGATGTCGACCCGGATGGAGCGCCAGATCGTGGACCTCGCCGCCCGCTTCGACGCCCGCGCCCCGTTCGGCCCGCCGGTCGAGGGCGCGCCGCTGGTGCTTCATGCGCCCAAGAAGGCGGTGTTCGCGGTGATCGAGGCGCTGCGCTCGGCCGGCGCCGGGACCGTGACGGTCGCGACGCTCGAGGACGTGTTCGAGCCGGAGCCGCCGCTGGTCGCGACATTCGAGGCGGCGATCGGAAAGGCTTGAGGCGTCGCCGCCGGCCGTCGCTAGAGCGGGGTGCGTTTTCGCCGAAATGGGCGAACCGCCGCCTGCCGCCTGTCCGTGATGGGGCGCAGAAAAAGAAAAAGGCGGAACCGCCTCGGGGGGTAGCGGTTCCGCCTTCGTGAGGCTGACCAGTCGGGGGATCCGGTCGCCTGTCCAAAAGCTCGTCTTGGCGAGCTTTCGAGCACAGAACGCAGAGCCCCGAACCCGGTTCCGGACTTCTGAAAAAAAATTCGAACCGTTATCGGGTGGGCGGAACGGCCGCCCCCAGGCGCCCTTCCAGAAAGGCGATCGTGCGGTCCCAGGCGAGCGCCGCCGCGCGTCGTTCGTAGCGCGCGGGATTGGCGTCGTTGTTGAAGGCGTGGTCGACGCCTTCGTAGAACTCGACCTCGAACTCCTTCTCGTTCGCTTTCAGCGCGTCCTCGAAGGCCGGGACGTCGACATTGATGCGCTCGTCGAGCCCGGCGTAGTGCAGCAGCAGCGGCGCGCGCACCTTGGCTGCCTGGTCGGGAGGAAGCGCCTTGCCGTAATAGGCGACCGACGCCTTGAGGTCGGGCGAGGCGACCGCGAGCCGGTTCGCCATGCCGCCGCCCCAGCAGAAGCCGACCGCGCCGACCGAGCCGTTCGACTCCGGGTGGTCCTTCAGGAAGGTCACGGCGGCGACGAGCTCCGCGGTCGCCTTCTCGAGATCGAGCGCGCCGATCATCTCGCGCGCCTTGTCCTCGTCGGCCGGCGTGCCGCCGGCGGGCGACAGCAGGTCGACGCCGAAAGCGAGGAAGCCCGAGACGCCGAGCCGGCGCGTCACGTCCTCGATGTGCGGGTTGAGGCCGCGGTTCTCGTGGATCACCAAGACCGCCGGGCGCTTGTCGCCGCTTTTGGGCCGGGCGAGCAGGCCCGAGATCTTGCCGTCGGCGGCGTCGTAGGAGACGCGGTCGATCGCGAGCCGCCGGTCGTCCGGCGCGACGATCGCGGCGCGGGCGTAGTCGTTGGAGAGGCTCGAGAGCAGCGCCGAGGCGCCTGCGGCGGTGCCTGCGAGCAGAGCGAGCCGGTCGAGAAACTCGCGGCGGCTCATCTCGCCATGGGTGAAGCGGTCATAGAGCGCGATCGCGCACCGGTCGGGCCGCGAAGCCTCGGGACGATCGGTCATGTCGGCTTGATGCCCCGCTGTCGCAGCCCGCGGAGGATCCCGCTCCCGCCACCCTATACAGCCCCGCGGCCCGCGGCTAAGGCTTGCGGTCAGGGGATCACGTCATCGTAACCCGAAGGCTCAGCGCGGAGTGACCGAGCGGGCGATCGCCTCGAACTCGCCGCGCCGCGCGGCGAAGCCGGCCTTGTCACCGACGCAGACGATCGTGGTGCGGCCCTTCGGCGTGTCCATCACGACGAGATAGGAGCGCACCTCCGGCGGCTTCTCCTCGCCCTCGACGGGCTTGAAGTCGGCCACCACCTCGGCGCCCATCAGGCCCTGATGCTCGAACGGCTCCACGGCCGCGACCTCGTAGCGCAGCGCGAGCGTGGCGCGGACGAGGTCGGTCCATTCCTTCTTGCGGGTGAAGGCGTTGATGTCGTCCTGGCTGAGCGCGGGGGAGCCGGCGGTCGGCGGCGTCGGCTGGAACGCGATCTTGCAGCCGGTGTCCTCCTCGCCCTGCTTCTGCACGGCGTAGACCACGGCGTAGCGCGGATCGCCCTCGGCCTTGCGGACCGCATATCCGGCCGGCGGCTCGACCGAGAGGCCCGTCGCCTCGTCCCGCGCCGGCTCGGCTGCGGCGGGCGCTGCGGCTGCGATCGCCAGTCCCGCCAGCGCCGCGAAGGAGAGCCGCCTGCGGCCCATTCTGGAACTCATAGTCCGAAGACTCCGATACGCATCCCCGATCCGGCGCTTCTTCTAGACCATCGACGGTCCGCGGCGCGCGTCGTCCGGTCACGATAGCCTGAGCGGGATCGAAACCGGAGGAAATGCATCATTTAAGCTAAACGACGGCGGCTTTGCGGTCGCGGCGCCGCAGGGCGCCGTCCCCTCGGCGCGTGTGAAGACGGTAAGACCTTGCGGCTTTCGCCGGAGGGTCGTTCCGGCGCGGCCCCCGCGGCCGGACGCATCGGACGGCGGTCGCATGACGTTTCTGGCACGCTTCGTTCTCGTCGCGGCGCTCCTCGCCCCCGTGGCGGCGTATGGCGCGCCGCCGCCGCCTCCTCCGCCGCCTTCCGAGGCCGACATCGACGCGGCGCGCTTCGAGGACTGGCGCGCCCGCATGGACGCTCAAGCCGCCGAGGACGATCGGCTGGCCAAGGCGCTCGAGACCGCCGAAGGCCGCTCCCGCGCCGCGCGCAAGGCGCGGGCGGAAGCGCTGAAGCAAAAGGCCGAGACCGAGAAGGCCCGCCGCAACGCGCCGCCCGACGCGTTTCTCATCCGCGTCCAGATCCTGCTCGACCGCGCCCACGCCTCGCCCGGCGTCATCGACGGGCGCGACGGCGACAATCTGAAGAAGGCCGTGCGCGCCTTCCGCATCATGCGCGCGATGCCGATCGAGGGCGGGATCGACGAGCCGTTCTGGCGCGCGCTCTCCGTGGACCAGGGCAAGGCCACCAGGGTCTACGAGCTCACCCGGGAGGACGTCGGGGGCCGCTATGTCGGAAAGCCGCTGCCGAAGGACTACGCCAAGCTCGCGAAGATGAAGGAGATCGGCTTCCGCGACGCGGCCGAGATGCTGGCCGAGCGCTTCCACATGGACGAGCGCTTCCTGAAGGCGATGAACCCGGGCGCCGACTTCGGCGCGGCCGGCGCGCGTCTGCTGGTCGCCGAGACCGGCGCGCCGACGGGCCGCGCGGCGCGGATCGTGGTGGACAAGAAGGAGGGGGAGCTCCGCGCCTATGACGATACGGGCAAGATCCTGATCGCCGCTCCCGCCACCATCGGCTCGCCCGACACGCCCTCGCCGTCGGGCGCGATGAAGGTGACGAAGGCGTTCCCGAATCCGCACTACATCTACGACCCGAAGAAGAACTTCCAGCAGGGCAAGAACCGCCGCCGCCTCGTGCTGCCGCCGGGGCCGAATGGGCCGGTGGGCTCGATGTGGATCGACCTCACCAAGCCGACCTACGGCATCCACGGCACGCCGGAGCCCTCCGAGATCAGCAAGACCTCGAGCCACGGCTGCGTGCGCCTCACCAATTGGGACGCGGCCGAGCTCGGCGCGATCATCGCGCCGAACAAGACGACCGTGACGTTCGAGTAGCCTCGCCCGCCCCCGGCCCGTCCGCGAGCCAGGCGACGAGCGCCGCGGCGTAGGGCGTCAGCGCGCCGCGCCGCGTCGCCACCACGAGCGCGCGGGCGGCCCAGGGGTCGGACAACGGCACGACGCGGATCGCCATGGACCGCCGCGCGCGCCGCGCCGTGATCGCCGGCACGATGCCGACGCCGACGCCCTGTTCGGCCATCCGGCACACCGCCACGAAGCCGCGCACCCGGATGCGCAGCGACATGGTCGCGCCGAGCCGCCGCGCCTGCCCGGCGAGATAGTCCTGAAGCGCGGCGCCCGCGCCGAGCCCGACATGCTCGTAGGCGAGCGTCTCGGAGAAGGCGACGCGTCTCAGGCCGCCAAGCGGATGGTCGCGCGCCGCCACCATGGCGAGCTGATCGCGGCGGAACGTGCGGGTGTCGAGCTCGCCCCAATCGACCTGGTCGGACGCGACCCCGACCTCGGCGCGCCCCGCCGCCACCGCCTCGAACACCTCGCGGCTCAGACGCTCCTCGAGATCGACGTCGACATGCGGGTGGGCGGCGAGGAACGCGGCGAGCGGCTCGGGCAGATGCTCGGCGATCGCCGTGGTGTTGGCGACCATGCGCACATGGCCCCTCAGCCCCGATCCGAAACGCGCGAGCTCGGCCCCAAGCCGCTCGTGGCGCTCGAGAATCTCGCGGGCGTGGTGCAGCAGCGCGCGGCCGGCGGGCGTGAGCGCGACGCCGCGGTGCAGCCGCTCGACGAGCGCGGCGCCGGCGTAGGTCTCCATCGCCCTCACCCGTTCGCTCGCCGAGGCGAGCGCGAGATTGGCGCGCAACGCCCCCGCGGTGATGCTGCCGGTCTCGGCGACATGGACGAAGAGGCGAAGGTCCGGCAGGTCGAAGCGCATGGGCGGCTCCTCGATTGGCTTCGGAGTTTCCGAAGGCTGACGCCGCGAGGTCCAGATTGCGCCCGGCGCCGCGGCGGGATCAAGCTCGCCCCATGCCAGAGCTCACAATGTCCCTCGCCCTCTTCATGTTCCTGACCTTCGTGCTCGCGGGCGTGGTGAAGGGCGTGACCGGCATGGGCCTGCCCACCGTCGCCATGGGGCTGCTCGCGACCGTCGCCGCCCCCGGCGAAGCCGCGGCGCTGATGCTCGTCCCTTCGCTCGTGACGAATGTCTGGCAGCTGTCGGCCGGCCCCGATCCGGCCGGCGCGATGCAGCGCTTCTGGCCGATGATGGCGGCGGTGGCGATCGCGACGGTTATCACCGCCGGAACGCTCTCGGGCGACAACGCCCGCTACGCGGTCGTCGGCCTCGGCGCGATCCTGACGCTCTACGCCGCCTTCGGCCTCTCGGGAAAGCGCCTGTCGCTCGGAGCCTCGGCCGAACGCTGGGCCGGACCTCCGGTCGGCTTCGTCACCGGCGTGGTCACGGGCGCGACCGGGGTTTCGGTGATGCCCTCCGCGCCGTTCCTGCAGGCGCTCGGGCTCGACAAGGACGACCTCGTCCAGGCGCTCGGCCTGTCGTTCACGGTGTCGACCACCGCGCTTGCGGTCGGGCTCATGGCGCACGGCGCGCTCGACGCCCATATGGCGCTCGGCTCCGTCGCGGCGCTCGCACCGGCCGGGCTCGGAATGTGGCTCGGGCAGAGGCTTCGGGCGGTCATCTCGCCCACGACGTTCCGCACCGTCTTCTTCGTCGGGATGCTGGCGCTCGGCCTCTACCTCATGGCCGAACAGGCGGCCTGACGACGGCGGGCGCGTTCATCGCCTCGTGTTTTAGAATTTTTCAAAACAGGGGTTGCGCTCGCCCGGCGGTTGCGCCATAAGCCGCGGCCTTCGCGAGGCCTTGTGTCCGGGTTTTATGGCCCGGCTGGCGCGGACCGCCTTGCGGCCCCGTGTTCCGCCAGACGAAGTCGGCTTTGTAGCTCAGAGGGAGAGCGTCGGAAGGACGGCAAGGCGACCGCCTCGCACAATCCGCACAACACCCTCGTCTACTCCATGGAGCCGTTCTCGAAGTTCCAGGCCCCGATGGACGAGACCGCGGCGGCCTACAACGCGATCCTCCCCGAGGGCTTCCCCGTGACTCTGAAGACGGTCTCGATCGTCGAGCTGCAGTTTTCCGGCAACGTCGTGAAGGAGCTCTACCGGATCAGCCTCGAGGACGGCTCGGTCACCGACGTCGCGACGGGCAAGACCGCCGCGGCGAACTGATCTTCGCGAAATCCGCCTCCTGAGCGCGCGAAAGGCCCCGGCGCAAAATGCGTCCGGGGCCTTTCTTCGTTCACGCCACGAGCGCGAGATAGGCGCTGATCGTGACCACCGACAGAACCGTCGAGACCAGCACGACGCTCGACGTCAGGTTCGCCTCCCGCCCGTAGAACTCGGCGAGCATGAACGGCCCGGTGCCGGTGGGCAGCGCCGCGAGCAGCACGGCCGTGTGGGTGAGCGGCGCCGGCAGGCCGAACACCATCGTGGCCAGGACCCAGGTGACCGCGGGCTGGCCCAGCAGCTTGAGGGCGACGATCGCCGCGACCGCCCGGTCGTCGCGCTGCGTCGGCTCGCGCTTGGCGGCGAGGAACAGCCCGAGCGCCACCAGCGCGCAGGGCGACGCCGCCCCGCCGAGCAGCTTCAGGAACGTGTCGGCGGGCCCCGGAAGAATGAGGCCGAAAACGGGGAAGACCGCGGCGAGCGCCGGCGCGACGAGGAGCGGGTTCTTGGCCAGCGACCCGCTGACCTTCACGATCAGCCGTCCGCGGTTGCGCTCCGTCTGCAGGCCGACCTCGATCATCACGATCGCGACCGCGAACACCCCGCAGACGGTGATGAGGCTCGCGACCAGCGTCGGCGCGAGCGCCTCCCGCCCGATCGCGACGAGAACGAGCGGAAAGCCGATGTAGCCGACATTGGCGTAGGCCGCGTTCAGCCCGTCGATGGCCGCATCCGCCAGATGCCGCGGGCGGCGCAGGCGAAGCGCGACCGTGAGGCAGAAGATGACCGCGACGCCGAGCCCGAAGGCCGCCGCGAAACCCGGCCGCCAGATGTCTTCCGGACGGGCGTGGGCCACGATGTCGAACAGCAGCGCCGGCAGCGCGAGATAGACCACGAAGCGGTTGAGTTCGCGCGTCGCCCCGGGACCGAGCACGTCCAGCCGCCGCGCGAGCCAGCCGGCGAAGATCAGCACGAAAATCGGGACGACGATCGAAAGGGTCGAGAGCAAGGCGGCTGCCGGAAGCGTGAGGAGGCGTCTGCGACCTCTACCAAGCCCTTTGGGTATGATCTAATACCATTCCAAGGCGCATCCATACCTTATCGGCATCATGATCGACATCCGGCAGATGCGCTATTTCGTGGCCCTGGCCGAGACGCTGCATTTCGGGCGCGCCGCGGAGCGGTTGCGCATGAGCCAGCCGCCGCTCAGCCGGCAGATCGCCTCGCTCGAAGCCGAGCTTGGCGTGCGGCTGCTGGAGCGCCATTCCCGGCAGGCCTCGCTCACCTTCGCCGGACAGCGCTTTCTCGAGGACTGCCGGACCACGATCGCGGCCTTCGACCAGGCCTGCGAGAACGCGCGGATGGCGGATCGAGGCGAGCTTGGCGAGCTCTCGATCGGCTTCATGATGTCCTCGGCCTACACGGTCCTGCCCGCGCTCGCGCGGCGCTTCACCGCCAAGCATCCGAGGGTCGCGCTAAGACTCCGCGAGCTCCTGCCGCCTGATCTCGAGGAGGCCGTGAAGAGCGGGCGCTTCGACGCCGGCATCATGTTCGACGTGGGCGGCGTCGGCGGGCTGGAGGCGCGCGTCATCCATCGCGAGGCGCTCTGCCTGGCCGCGCCGTCCGACCATCCGCTCGCGCTGAAGGTCGAGATCGCGCCGGAGGATCTCGGCGGCGTCCCGCTCATCATCGCCCCGGCGGAGACGACGCCGTCGCTGCGCGAGGCCATCACCGGCTTCTGCCGGCGCGGCGGCTTCGAGCCGACGGCGCGCCTCGAGGCTCAGCTTCAGCAGACGATCGTGAGCCTCGTGTCGGAAGGCCTCGGCGTCGCCGTGACGCCGTCGTCGATGCGGAAGCTCGGCGTCGCCAACGTCGTCTATCGCGACCTCGTCGACGCGCCGCAGATCGAGCATGTGGTCGCCTGGCGCCCGGCGAACCTCAATCCGGCGCTGAGGCTGTTCCTCGCCGAGGCCGGCGCCGGCTAGCGCGGCGCGTCTTCGTCAGTAGAAGCTCACGAAAATGTTATCGGCGACGGCTTCATAAGAAGTTCTTGGGACCGCATTCCTCGACAGCCGATCGACAGGCGGGAGCGGCTGTCATCCAGCCGTCAATCCGAGCTGGAGAGGGCGGTCCGCGGCCCTGTATTTTCAACGAAAACAAGAAGAAATCAGCGATTTACTCGCCAATGACCGCCGTCATCGGACCGTCATGGGCGCTAAATAGCCTAATTTTAGGTAAAGCGCCAATTAATCGCGCGAACACCTGCCGTAGACAGACGCCTCACCGCCTCCGCGCCGGTCGTTCGACCAGCGCGGCGGTTGCGCGCGGCTGCACGGCTTCAAACAGCCTGGAGAGCGTCGAATGCAACAAGTCGACATATTTACGCAAATCATCGTGCCGGTCATCGGCGGCCTGGGCATCTTTATGCTCGGCCTGGAATTCATGTCGAACGGCATCCAGTCGCTCGCCGTCAACAAGATGCGGGCGATGCTCGCCAAGTTCGCCGGCACCCCCGCCAAGGGCGTCGTGGCCGGCACGCTCATCACCGGCGTCATCCAGTCCTCGACCGCCATGACCGTCATGGTCGTCGGCCTCGTCAACGCCGGCGTCGTCGGCCTCCGCCCCGCGATCTCGGTGATCATGGGCGCCAACATCGGCACGACGCTCGGCAACGGCCTAATCGCGCTGCCGCTCGGGCCGCTCGGACTGCTGTTCGCGGGCCTCTTCGCGCTGCTCTACATCTTCGCCAAGACCGACAAGGTGAAGAACATCGCGCTCGCCTGCATCGGCTTCTCGCTGATCTTCTACGGCCTCAACCTGATGACCGGCGGCCTCAAGCCGCTGCGCTCCATGCCCGAGGTGATGTCGATCATCTCGTCGCTGAAGGCCGACTCCTACGTCAACCTGCTCTATTGCGTGCTGATCGCCGCCGGCGTCACCGCGATGATCCACTCGTCCTCGGCCACGATCGGCATCGTGATGGGCCTCGGCGCCGCCGGCATCATCGACTGGAAGACCGCCGTCGCCTTCTCGCTCGGTGCCGACCTCGGCACCACCATCACCTCGTGGATGGCCTCGCTCAACCTGTCGAAGAACGCCAAGCGAGCAGCCTACGCCCACATATCCTTCAACCTGATCGGCGTGATGGTGACCATCCCGCTGTTCTTCGTCTCGATGGACGTGCTGACCTACGTCATGCAGTGGTTCGGCGGCGATCCGGGCGCGCCCGTCATGGTCAAGGGCAAGGAGACCTACCCGCTCGTCCCCGTCGCGATCGGCCTCTACTCGACCTTCTTCAACATCTTCAACGTCGTCCTGCTCTACCCCTTCGTGGGCGTGTTCGAACGCGTGCTGATGAAGGTCGGCGCCTCCTCGCTCGACGACGTCGAGGACTACTCGACGCCGAAGCACCTGACCGCCGAGGCGGCCAACGCTCCCTCGACCGCCGTCGCCGCGATCCTGGCCGAGAACGCCCGCTACCTCGAAGGCGCGCTCAAGTTCATCGACATCGCCCGCGGCAAGGAAGGCGCCCCGGAGAAGGTCGAGGTCCATTACAACCAGCTCGACCTGCTCAACCGCGACATCCGCGCCTACACCTCGGGTCAGTTCAAGGCGGAGATGCCCTATGAGCGGGCCGATCTCGTCGCGAGCCTGATCGAGGAAGAGGACTACACCGCAAGCCTCGGCGAGGCGCTCTACCAGATCGCCCGCCGCGTCGAGCGCCAGCCCTTCGGCGAGAAGGGCCGCCCGCTCGTCGACCGCCTGCTGGACCAGGTGAGCGACGCCATGCGCATTGTCGCCGACCCCGCGAGCGCCCGCCGCGACAACCTCTCGGCGGAAGCGGCGCCCCGCGTCGCCCAGCTCGGCGAGCTCCGCGCCGAAGCGCTTCGCCTCAACGGCTCGCTGCCGTGGGTCGAGCGCGGCGCGATCCTCGCGCTGCTCGGCAGCGCGAGCGCGCCTACTTCCTGATCGAACGCATCGACGCCGAGCGCCGCTCGGTCTCGCGCGCCGTCCCGGCGGAAGCCGCGGCGGCCCGTGAAGTCGGCGGCTTCGGCGCCGCGCCGGTCCCGGCCTGACGACGCCAGGCGCGCCGGTCCGCAAGGGCCGGCGCGCCTCCCGTTCGATCTGGAGAAAACCCATGAGCCTCCGAACTCTTCGGCTCGCCAGCCGCGCGGCGCTCGCCGCGATGGCCGCAGCCCTCTTCGTCGCCACGCCGACCCACGCCCAGACCGTCACCGGCTCGGGCTCCACGCTGGTCCAGCCGCTCCTCAACCGCTGGAACCAGGACAATCTGCGCTCTCAGTGGACCGCCGAGTCCCAGCCCTCCGGCGGGCTCGACTACGAGGCCTCCGGCTCGATGGCCGGCGTCATGCGCATCAAGGACCGCGCGGTCGACTTCGGCGCGAGCGAAGTTCCGCTCTCGCCCGAAGAGGCGAAACAGTACGGCGTCGCGCAGTTCCCGATCGTGGTCGGCGGCGTCGCCGCGGCCGTCAATCTTCCGGGCGTCAGCCAAGGCGCGCTGAAGCTTTCGGGCGAACTCATCGCCGACATCTATCTCGGCAAGGTCAAGACCTGGTCGGATCCCGCCATCAAGGCGCTCAACCCCGACCTCGCGCTGCCCGCCGACGAAATCCGTCCGGTGCGCCGCTCCGACGGTTCGGGCACGACCTTCGCCTTCACGAGCTATCTCGCGAAGATCAGCGAAGGCTGGAAGACGGTCGGCGCCGGCCAGACGGTCGAGTGGCCGGTGGGCCGTCCGGCCCGCGGCAACGGCGGCGTCGCGGAGATGATCTCCCGCACGCCGAACTCGATCGGCTATCTCGACCTCGCCACCGCCCGGAAGGCCGGCCTCACGGTCGCGTCGTTGAAGAACGCCGCCGGCGCCTTCGTGGCGCCGAGCGCCGAGGGCTTCCAGGCCGCCGCCGCGAACGCCCCGTGGAACGCCGCGAACGACTTCGGCGTCTCGCTGGTCGACGCGCCGGGCGCGGCCGCCTACCCGATCGTGGTGACGACCTTCGCGCTCGTGCCGGACGCCAGGCCCGTCGCGACCGGGACCGCCGCGGCGCTCGCCTTCTTCAACTGGGGCTTCGAACGCGGCGACTCCGTCGCTGCCGAGCTCGGCTACGTGCCGCTGCCGCCCGAAACGGTGGAGAAGATCCGCGGCTACTGGCGCGACAAGCTCGGCGCCGAGCCGACGCTCGAGCCCCAGGCCGGCTGAAGGCCGCGAACCGGACGACGATCGAAGGCCCCGGCGCGAAAGCCTGCGTCCGGGGCCTTCCCCATTTCGGCCGAACAACCGCCCGGATCGGCGGCGTCAATCGACGCCGAAGCCTCGGGGGTTTTCGGGATGACCTTGGACCGACGCGCCTTTCTGGCCGCGCTGCCGTGCCTCGCCGCCGCCTCGCGCGCGCTCGCAGATCCCGGCCGGGACGACTGGCGGGCCCGTCTCCTCGCCGCGGCCGAAGCGCAGGTCGGCGTCACCACCATCTACGATCCGGCCTATGTCCGCCTCGCCTTCCCGGGCGGCGACGTGCCCCCGGAGCGGGGCGTCTGCACCGACGTCGTGATCCGGGCCTATCGCTCCGCCTTCGGCACGGACCTGCAGGCGCTCGTCAACGGCGACATGCGCGCCGCCTTCGCGTCCTATCCCAGGCTCTGGGGCATGAGCCGGCCCGACCGCAACATCGACCACCGGCGGGTGCCGAACCTCGAGACGTTCTTCCGCCGCCGCGGCGCCGAAAAGCCCGCGACGCAGGCCGGGACGGACTATCGCCCGGGCGATCTCGTCACCCAGCGGCTGCCCGGAAACCTGCCCCACATCGCGATCGTCACCGCGCGCCGAAGCGAAGGCGGGCGCCCGCTCGTCGTGCACAACATCGGCGGCGGAGCGAAGATCGAGGACACGCTGTTCGCCTATCCGATCGTCGGCCGGTTCAGCTTCGCGCCGACGGCGTGAGGGGCGAACGGTCTGACGTCATTCCGCGAACTGATAGCTCTCCGGAACCCAGCGGTAGCCCGTCCCCTCGCGCGTGACGAAGCCGAGCGAGGGAAACGACGTGTGATAGCCGAGCACGGGCAGCCGCTCGGCCGCGGCCATGTCGTAGATCTTCGCGCGCGTCGCCCGGCCCTGCTCCTTGTCCATGTCGAAGAACGCGCTCCATTCGGGATGGGCGAGCGAGGCGACCTCGTGATGCGCGCAGTCGCCCCAAACCAGCAGCCGCCGCCCCCCGCTCTCGACATGGAAGGCGAGATGCCCGGGCGTGTGGCCGTAGGCGCCGAGCGCCGAGACGCCGGCGACGACCTCCTGGCCCGGCTTCACCACATCCAGCCGGTCGCCGAGCGCCTCGATCGTCCTGGCGAAGAGCTTTGCGGACTTCAGCTCGTTCGAGCCTTCCGGCGCGGAGAGCCGCGCGGGTTCTTCCAGAAGGCGCGCTCGATCTCGCCGATCGCGACGCGTGCGTTCGGGAAGGCCGGCGCGCCGCCGTCGAGAAGGCCGCCGATGTGGTCGACATGGGCGTGGGTCAGCGCCACGAGATCGATGTCGCCGGGAGAATAGCCGGCGCCCGCCAGCGCCTCGACCAGGCGGCCGCCGGCCGGCCGCGGGACGAAGCCGTCCGCGCCGTTGCCGGCGTCGATCAGCGTGCGGGTCCGCCCGTCGTCGATCAGCACGGGACTGAAGCCCGGCCGGAAACGCGCGGGCGGCAGAAGGCTGTCGCGCATCAGCCGCTCGACCTCTTCCTTTGGCCGGTCCTCGCCCACGATCGGCCAGGGCCCGTCGATCATCACGCTCGCGTCGGACAGGACGACGAGGTCGAGCGTCCCGAGCCGCAGGCGGCGGAACAGCGGCGTCTCGGGCCGCGCCGGCGCGGCCTCGGCCGGCCCCGAGGCTTGGCGCAGGATCGCGGGTGCGGCGAGCGCGGCGCCGGCCGCCGTCAGAACCCTCCGTCTGGACAGGATGACTTGGGTCCGGGCCATGGCTAGCGTCCCCGCGGCGCCTCTTGGTCGGGCGCCCGATTAGGAGACGCTAGCCTCCATGGGCGCTGCGCGCTTGTACGAACCGGCTGCCGGCCCCGGCCCGCTGTGGCGGGTCGACGCCGCCCGAACCCTGTTCGTCGGCCCGCTCGACTACAACGCCCCGCACCAGCACGGCGCGCCGGTGTTCCTGTCGAGCCTCGGCGGCCCGTTCGGCGTCCGGATCGCGGACGGACCGTGGCGCGCCTGCGAGGCCGCGATGGTCCCGGCCGGGGTCGTCCACGAATTGCGGGTCGGGATGGATCCGATCGCCGTGCTCTATGTCGAGCCGAGCGTCGCGGGGGCGGACGCCTTCCGTCCGCTGATGCGCGACGTCGAGGAGACGGGCGCCGCGCTCGTCGGCGCTCGAACGTGATCTCGCTGGTCCGGCGCCTGCACGAGGACCGCGACAGCGCGGCCTGGGCCGGCGAGGCGCTCGACGACGTTCTGGACTTCGGCGGGCGACGCGCGCGGCGGAGCATCGATCCGCGGGTCGCGGCGGCGATCGGGCTGCTCGAGGCCAACGATCGCCTGTCATTGGCCGACGCCGCCCTTGCGGTCTCGCTGTCTCCGTCGCGCCTTCAGCATCTCTTCGCCGAAGAGGCCGGCGTGCCGTTCCGCCGCTACCGCGCCTGGACGCGCATGCGCCGCGCGATCGGCGCGGTGATCGGCGGCGCGAACCTCACCGAGGCGGCCCATGCGGCCGGCTTTTCCGACCAGCCCCATTTCGCGCACGACTTCCGCCGCACCTTCGGCGCGCCCGCGTCCTTCAGCCTGACGGGCGTGAGGCGGTAAAGAAAAAGGCCCCGGATCGCTCCGTGGCCTTCGTCATTCGCTCGGGAAAGAATTCATCAGAAGTCCATGCCGCCTGTGAAGTCGGGCTTGCCCGACTTCACCACTCTTGGTGATGGGCGGCTTTTATGGACGTCCTCAGAAGTCCATGCCGCCCATGCCGCCGCCCGGCATCGCGGGGGCGCCGGCGTCCTTCTTCGGAAGCTCGGCCACCATCGCCTCGGTGGTGATGAGCAGCGCCGCGACCGAAGCCGCGTCCTGAAGGGCGGTGCGCACGACCTTGGTCGGGTCGACGATGCCGGCCTCGATCATGTCGACGTACTCTTCGGTCTGGGCGTTGAAGCCCGAGGTCGCCTTGTCGGTCTCGAGCAGCTTGCCCACGACGATCGAACCTTCGACGCCGGCGTTGGTCGCGATCTGACGGATCGGAGCCTCGAGCGCCTTCAGCACGATGTTGAAGCCGGCCTGGATGTCCGAGTTCTCGTTCTTGATGTCGCGGATCGACGCCTTGGCGCGCAGCAGAGCCACGCCGCCGCCCGGGACGATGCCTTCTTCCACGGCCGCGCGGGTCGCGTTGAGGGCGTCGTCGATGCGGTCCTTCTTCTCCTTGACCTCGATCTCGGTCGCGCCGCCGACGCGGATCACCGCGACGCCGCCCGCGAGCTTGGCGAGACGCTCCTGGAGCTTCTCACGGTCGTAGTCCGAGGTGGTCTCCTCGATCTGGGCCTTGATCTGGCCGACGCGGGCCTCGATGGCCGACTTCTCGCCGGGCGCCGTCGACGATCGTGGTCTTCTTTTCGAGCGTCACCTTCTTGGCGCGGCCGAGCATGTCGAGGGTCACGTTCTCGAGCTTGATGCCGAGGTCCTCGGAGATCACCTGGCCGTTGGTCAGGATCGCGATGTCCTCGAGCATCGCCTTGCGGCGGTCGCCGAAGCCCGGAGCCTTCACGGCCGCGACCTTGAGGCCGCCGCGGAGCTTATTGACGACGAGCGTGGCGAGCGCCTCGCCCTCGATGTCCTCGGCGATGATGACGAGCGGCTTGCCCGACTGCACGACGGCTTCGAGAACCGGCAGGATCGCCTGGAGGCCCGAGAGCTTTCTTCTCGTGGATGAGGATGTAGGGATCCTCGAGGTCCGCGATCATCTTCTCGGCGTTGGTGATGAAGTACGGCGAGAGGTAGCCGCGGTCGAACTGCATGCCCTCGACGACTTCGAGCTCGGTCTCGAGGCTCTTGGCCTCCTCGACCGTGATGACGCCCTCGTTGCCGACCTTCTGCATGGCGTGGGCGATCATGTCGCCGACTTCCTTGTCGCCGTTGGCCGAGATCGTGCCAACCTGGGCGACTTCGGCCGAGGTCGCGATCTTCTTCGACGAGGCCTTGAGGTGCTCGATGACCTTGGAGACGGCGAGATCGACGCCGCGCTTCAGATCCATCGGGTTCATGCCCGCGGCGACGGACTTGGCGCCCTCACGGACGATCGCCTGGGCCAGAACGGTGGCGGTGGTGGTGCCGTCGCCGGCCAGATCGTTGGTCTTCGAGGCCACTTCGCGCACCATCTGCGCGCCCATGTTCTGGAACTTGTCCTCGAGCTCGATTTCCTTCGCGACGGTCACGCCGTCTTTGGTGATGCGCGGAGCGCCGAAGGACTTCTCGATCACGACGTTGCGGCCCTTCGGGCCGAGCGTGACCTTCACCGCATTGGCGAGGATGTCGACGCCCTGAAGCATCTTCTCGCGGCGTCGGCGGAAAACCGTACCTCTTTCGCAGCCATGTTCTCAGTTCCTTGAAACGGGGTTCAGAAGAAACCGGCTGGCTGCGGATCGTTCCGCGCCTCGCCGGCTGGAATTCACGATCCGGAAATCAGGCGATCACGCCCATGATGTCCGACTCCTTCATGATCAGCAGCTCTTCGCCGTCGATCTTGACTTCGGTGCCGGACCACTTGCCGAACAGGATCTTGTCGCCGGCCTTGACGTCGAGCTCGACGAGCTTGCCGGCGTCACGGGCACCCGGGCCCACGGCGACGACTTCGCCTTCCTGCGGCTTTTCCTTGGCGGTGTCGGGGATGATGATGCCGCCCTTCGACTTCTCTTCGGCGGTGAGGCGGCGGACGACCACGCGGTCGTGCAGCGGACGGAAGTTCATGGGGATTATCCTCTTGAAGCGGCGTCTGCTTCTGAAAACTCAAGGCTCGTGACGGCCGGGCCGCCGGCGCTGTTAGCACTCCCGAAGAGAGAGTGCCAGCGCGTCGGCGAGATACGAACGGAGGCGGTCAGAGTCAAGGCCGCGAGAGGCGCGCGGGCCGAGGATTTTTGCGGAGCGCGCCGCGCGGTTAATGCGGCGCGCTCCCCCGTCCACTATCGGCCGCCCCGATGACGGCGGCGCGACAGACCCTTACGCCTCCGGCACCGGGGCGTCGGTCGAGATGATCTTGGCCTCGCGCAGCTCGCGCCAGATTTCGGGCGCGAGCGTCATACGCATCGAGCCGGCGTTCTCGGCCGCCTGCGCGGCGTCGCGCGCGCCCGGGATGATGGCCGAGACCACCGGATGGGCGGCCGCGAAATGCAGCGCCACGGTGCGCATGTCGGTTGCGTGGCGGGCCGCGATCTCCATGATCCTGGCGCGCTTCTCGAGCGCCCCAGCCGGGATCTTGCCGGCGTAGTCGTAGCGCGCCTTGCCGGCGAGGAAGCCGGCGTTCAAGGGCGCGCCCACCACCACCGAGGCGCCGCGCTTTTCGGCGAGCGGCATCAGGCGCTTCAGCGCGTCCTCGTGCTTGATCAGCGAATACTGCGTCGCCGACAGGATGATGTCGGGATCTGCGGCCTCGAACGCCGCGAGCGCCGGCTCCAGCGTGTTCACCCCCAGCCCCAGGCCTTGATCAACCCCTGCTCGCGCATGCGGGTGAGTTCGGGCATCGCGCCCTTCTTGGCTTCCTCGAGCTTGGCCGCGTAGTCGCCGAGATCCTTGTTGTCGGGCGAGAGGTCGTGGATGAACACGATGTCGAGCGAGGCGATCCCGAGGCGCTGCAGGCTGTCCTCGATCGAGCGGCGGGTTCCTTCCGCCGTGTAGTCGTAGACGTGCTTGAAGGGCGGCACCTCGGCCCAATTGCCGACCTTGGAGCCCGCGACCGACTGGTCAGGCTTCAGCAGCCGGCCGACCTTGGTCGAGATCACGTAGTCCTCGCGCGGCTTGTCCTGCAGGAAGGCGCCGAAGCGACGCTCGCTCAGTCCCAGGCCGTACCAGGGCGAGGTGTCGTAGTAGCGGACGCCGTTCGCCCAGGCGCTCTCGAGCGCGGCGGCCTTTTCGGGGCCGGTGGGGAAGAAGTTGCCGCAGACCTGCGTGCCGCCCATGCCGACCCGCATCGGCGGGCGATAGCGGCCGCCCGGCTTGTTCATGGGGAGCGGCCGCAGGTTCTGCGCCGCCGCCGGAGCGGCCGCCACGGCCGCTAGCGCTGCGCCCGCGGCGACGCCTGCTGCGGCGCCGGCGATAAAGGTTCGGCGGGTGGTCATGGGAGAGCCTCCGTGGCGATGGGAGCCGCCGTGGGGGTCGGCGGCGGTCGACCGGTAAGGCTAGAGCGCTGATCTCTCGACCAAAGTCGTAGTCGGTTCACGAATTCGCGCATTTGCGGACGTGAAGCCTGCGCGCTCCTCTGCGACGCCCGGAACACTTGATTTACGAACGACCACCGGCGATCTTCACAAAATGCCGACCCGCGATGAAATTCTCGACATTCACAACATGTGCGCCTGCTCGCACACGCGGATGGCCGCCCGCGCGGTGACGCGCTTCTACGACGAGGCGCTGCGCCCGTCCGGGCTGAAAGGCACGCAGTTCGTGCTGCTGGCCGCGATCGAGGCCGGCGAGGCCATCTCGATCACGGATCTCGCCGACCTCATCGACATCGAGCGGACCACGCTGGTGCGCAACCTCCAGCTCCTTCGCAAGGAGGGGCTGGTCTCGCCGCTCAAGGGCATGAACGGGCGCCGCAAGCCGGCGCTCACCCCGAAGGGCCAGGAGGCGCTCGACGCCGCGCTGCCGCTGTGGCGCTCGGCCCAGGGCGAGATCGAGGGACGGCTCGGCTTCGGCTCGTGGCAGGTCACCCGCCGGCGGCTGGGCGATCTTCGGAAGGCTGTGAGCTGATCTCGGACGCGACCTCGCGAGAGTAGTGCGCGTCGAGCGCGCGCTCGTCGTCGCCGCGCCGCCTCACGCCCGGATCGCGCACGAACCCCTGACGTTCAAGGCAGGCGACGCCGTCGGCGAGACGCTCGTCGACCCAGGCGTCGAGCCGCGCCGCGCCGGAAGCCGCCGCGAAGGCGTCGGCGCCGACCACAAGCGCCGCGGCGAGCCCCTGCCCTCTGGCCGAGGTCTCGAGGCACAGGAGCCGAAGCTCGAACTCTCCCGGCCGGGCGGCGGGCGCGACGCCGAGCGAGCCCGCGACGTCGCCGTCGCGCGTCACCAGCCAGAGCCGGCCGCCCGCGTCGGCGAAGGCCGAGGCCGGCTGCGCCAGCATCTTGTTTTCGGCTTGCGAAAGGGTCGCGCCATAGGCGGCCCATTCGCGCGCGAGCAGCGCCGCGAGGGCCTCGCCGTCGTCGTCGGTCGCTTCGCGGATCAGGAATTCGGGCGTCACGGTCGGCCTCCGGCCATCGCTCGGCCCCGGGACGCATATGTGTCGGCCGCGTTCCAAAGGAAGCCGGACGGACGGATCGCGACGGTGTGATAGGCCGCGCGATCCCCTCAAAACCCCGATGCAATTTGGCGACAGGAGCCTGCGAAAGCGTAACGGCGCTCGATTTGCGCTCTCGCACGCCCAAGTCCGGACAGATCATACGCGCAAGCACTTGCGCGAGGCCCGCCGCGGCGCATCATGCGGGCGGGCATGGGAGTGTCGGCGCGCGCTTTGGCCGCGCCTTTTGTCGAGGAGCCGAAAGTCTTGAACATCGTCCGCGCTTTCGCAGCCGCCTGCGCCTGCGGAGCCCTCGCTCTCGCCGTATTGGCGGCCTCGCCGGCGCCGGTCTCCGCCGACCCGGTGGTGATCCCCGCGCCCGACTACGTCCCGCGCGAGACCCAGCCGCGCCGCGTCCAGTCCTATGGCGACAGCTACGCCTACGATCGCCCGTCGCGCGCTCCGAACGGCGCGTCTATTACGGCCGCCGCTACGCCGAAGACATCTTCGAGGAGGACGAGGGCCGCTATTACGAGCGCCGCGTCCGCCGCATCCCGAGCGCGCGCGAGCGCGCCGCCGAGCAGGCCTATGGCGACGACTACGTCGCGCCGCGCCGCTATTCGGGCCGCGACACGCGCGTGCGCCGCTACTACGAGGACGGCGACTACTCCTACGAGTCGGTCGAGCCGAGCTACGAGCGCTCTCCGCGCCGCCTCGCCGGCCCGCCGTCTTCGATGGGCGCGGCCGAAGGCCGGCGCGCCATGGACCCGGCGTTTGCGCGCACGACCGTGCGCTATGACGGGCCGGAGCCGGCGAACTCGATCGTGATCAACACCAAGACGCGGTACCTCTACCTCGTGCAGGGCGACGGCACCGCGATCCGCTACGGCGTCGGCGTCGGCAAGGAAGGCTTCACCTGGAAGGGCGTCGAGACCATCTCGGCCAAGCGCGAATGGCCCGACTGGTACCCGCCGGCCGAGATGCGCCAGCGCCGCCCAGAACTGCCGGTGATGATGGGGGGCGGCCCCGAAAATCCGCTGGGCGCCCGCGCGCTCTATCTCGGCAAGACGCTCTATCGCATCCACGGCTCCAACGAGCCCTGGACCATCGGGCGCGCGGTTTCGTCGGGCTGCATCCGCATGACCAATGACGACGTCACCGACCTTTACGGCCGCGTCGGCGTCGGCACGACCGTCAAGGTGATGTGACGCGACCGGCTGGCGATCGCGGATCGCGACGCCTGCCGGCCCCCTCCACCATGGGCTTCGCCCATGGTCCCCCTCCCCCGCGCCGAAGCGCAGGGGAGGATCCGCGCGCGCGGTTCGACGCTTCCTTGATCCTCCTCCGCGCAGCAGAGGAGGGGGACCATCGCGCCAGCGATGGTGGAGGAGGCGAACGCTACGGTCTTCATGCAGGCCGCCCCACGATTCGCCGGCTGCATGAAACAAATTGCCCTAAGCCCTAACGATCATTAAGACTTTTCAGTTTTTCGGGTCACGAAGCCGTCACCATGAAACCAGTAGGCTCCGCCCGCGTTTACGCGCTGGGTCGCGTATCGCCGGAGTGTTCTGATGGCGCCGTTCAACGTTCTCATTCTTGAAGACGACGCCATTCTGGCGCTCGATCTCGCCACCATCGTGTGCTGCTGGACCGACGCCAACGTCACCTCCTGCCGGTCGATCGAGCAGGCCAAGCGCGCGCTCGGCGGCGCCTTCGACCTCGCGCTGCTCGACATCGATCTCGAGGACGGCAAGTCCTACGAGATCGCGACGTCGCTGAAGGAGCGGAACTTGCCTTTCGCCTTCGTGTCGGGCGCGGCGACCGACGAGACGCCCGAGCATCTGCGCGACGTCGCCTTCATCTCCAAGCCCTACAGCCAGCGGGCGATCGAGAAGCTGATCTCGTCGGCCTCGGGCGGCCGCCGCCACCCGTAAGGCCGCGGGCTTCGCTCACCCCTCGTCCGGCCGCCGGCGCTCTCGCGCGGCGACCGGAAACCGGTCGAGAAAATTCGACGCCTCCACGTCGTCCGACGAGGTCTCGTCATCTGCGGCCGCGAAAGCCCGCAGGGCTTCCTCGAACCTGTCGTCGGGAGCAAGGACGCGGTCCCGCGCGTCGAGCGGATGTCCGTCGCGATCAAATGTCATCGTCGAGCTCCTTCGATGACCGGCGCAGCCAGAGCGCCCTGCCCCCAGAAGTCGGACAAACGGCCCAACGGCCGATCGGTTGCATGGACGACGTCAGATCCAGCGATCGTCGCCGCCGCTGTCCCCGTCGAAATCGTCGTCGTCGCCGTCAGGCTGCGGATGGTCGTCGTTCGCCTTGTCGGTTCCGCCGAACCAGCCGGAAAACTGGTCGCTGATCTGATCCATAGTGGATCCGCCAGCCGCGCCGTCGTCCGCCGCGCCGCCGCCCGCGGCGCGCGCCGCCTGATCCGCCGCGCCGGCCTGCGCCTCCTCGCCGCCGAAGAGCGAACGCACGCCCTGGAAAATCAACGCGCCGGCGGCCACGCCCGCGGCCGTCTGCAGCGCGCCCGACAGGAATCCGCCTCCACCGCGCGAAACCTCCGCCTGCGGAGGCTGCGGCGCGCTCGGCTGCGGGTAGCCCTGCGGCCCTGAACTCTGGGGCGGCGCCCCGTAGGCGAGCCCCGAACCGCCATAGCTCGGACGCGCGCCCGGCGTCGCGCGCGGGGCGTCGTCGTCGCGACGGTCGTAGCCGTCCCGCCGCTCATAATCTTGGCGCTCATAGTCCCGGTGGCCGTAGCCGTCGCGCTCGTCGTCCTCGTCGGGCCGTCCCATCGCCTCCCGGGCGCGCGGGCCCCAGGGCGACGGCGCGGACGATCCGCGCCGGTCGTACTCCGCGCGATCCGCGGCCTCCGTCCGAGCTTGCGCGAGCTCGCGCTCCAGCGTCTCGATGCGCGCCTGCGCCGCCTTAAGCGCCTCGTCCTGCACCACCACGGTCTGGGCCATGGCGTAGGGGCGCGTGCGGCTGACGCGAGACCTCGTCGGAGATATAGGCCTCGGCCTCCGGGTCGCGGCTCGCGCCTTCGGTGCGCTTGATGCGGGCGAACAGGCTCGCGATGAGATCGCGTTCGGCTTGGTTCATGGGATCGGGCCTCCGGGGCCTCGCAAGATCGACGCGGGACAGGCTCGCGCCGAGTTGTGTCCGCATCTTGGCCGAACGCCGGCCGCCCGCATGAACTCGCAGTAAGGTTTCCGGCCTTACTCCGCCGCCGCGAGCCTCCGCTCCGTCACGCGGCCCTGCAGCGCCTCGGGCAGCGGCCCGCCGGTCGCCCAGTCGAGCAGCTCCGCGGTGTGGACGCAGGGCGCGCCGAGCGCGGGCCGAAGCTGGGTGAGGCAGCCGATGTTGCCCGCCGCCACGATCTCGGGCTCGGTCCTGGCGATGTTGGCGGCCTTGCGGTCGCGCAGGCGCGTGGCGATCTCGGGCTGGAGGATGTTGTAGGTGCCGGCCGAGCCGCAGCAGAGGTGCCCCTCGGCCGGCTCCTTCACGCGGAAGCCCGCCGCCTTCAGCAGCGCCTTCGGCTCGTCGCGGATCGCCTGTCCGTGCTGCATCGAACAGGCCGAGTGATAGGTGACCGCCTGTCCGGTCTCGCGGGCGGGCGTCACCCCGAGACGGATGGCGACCTCGGAAAAATCCTTGGCGAGCGCGGAGATCCGCGCGGCCTTCTCGGCGTAGGCCGGATCCTCGCGCAGCATGAAGCCGTAGTCCTTGATGGTCGTGCCGCAGCCCGACGTCGTGATCACCACCGCGTCGAGCCCGCCGGCCTCGATCTCGCGCGTCCAGACGTCGACGTTGCGGCGGGCGCTCGCGAGCGAGTCGTGCTCGCGGCCCATGTGATGGACGAGCGCGCCGCAGCAGCCTTCGCCTTCCGCCTGCACCACCTCGACGCCATGTCGCGTCAGGAAGCGGATCGCGGCGTCATTGATCGCGGGCTCCAGCACCCCCTGGGCGCAGCCCTGGAGAATGGCGACGCGCATCTTGCGCTCGCCCGCCGCCGGGAACACGCGCTGGTTCGCGGTCGCGGAGCGCGCCGCGGGCTTTGCGGGCGCAAGCCGCAGCATCGCGCCAAGCCGCGCCAGCCGGCACGGAAGAGAAAAGCGGCGCGAGCGGCTTGGCGAACCAGGCGGCCGCAAGCGCCAGCCGGAAGCGCCCCGGATGGGGCAGCACGAAGGCGAGCGTCGCGCGCATCAGCCGGTCGGCGAGCGGGCGCCGGTAGGTCTGCTCGATATGGGCGCGCGCATGGTCGACGAGGTGCATGTAGTGCACGTCGGAGGGACAGGTCGTCATGCAGGAGAGGCACGACAGGCAGCGGTCGACATGCTTGACGATCTCGGGCGTGGCGTCCTTGCCGCCCTCCAGCATGTCCTTGATCTGGTAGATGCGGCCCCGCGGGCTGTCGAGCTCGTCGCCGAGCAGGACATAGGTCGGGCAGGTCGCGGTGCAGAAGCCGCAATGCACGCAGGTGCGCAGGATCTTTTCAGACGACGCAAGCTGCGGATCGGCCGCGAGACGTTCGGGAGCGAAGGCGGTCTGCATGGGCGGCTACTCTGAGATCACCGGGGAGCGGCGAGATACTGCGCGGAAAACCGCACGAGCCTGCGGTTCTGCATCGCGACGGTGACGCGGAACTCGGCTTGGCCGCGGCCCGTCGAAATCAAGCGGCGCGAGACGAACTCCTCGCCGCCGAGCGTGCGGAAGGTGTGAAAACTGCGCTCGGTCTTGTTGAGCAGGTCGAAGCCCTCGTTCTCGAGCGTCACGGCGGTCGAGTTGAACGAGAGCCGATCGGGAAATGGCAGGATAGCCGCGCGGTCACGTCCGCGCGTTGGGCGAGCGTCTCCGAGATCACCGCCGCAAGCGTCGCCTCGATCGGCGGACAGTCCTGCGCCGCGGCCGGCGCCGACAGCGCGAGGAGCGCGCCGCCCGCCAGAAGCCGCCTCCAGACCCTCATTCCGATCGTCCCGTTCGACCCGCCGCCTCATCGGACCGCCGCCTGCCAGTCGCGGACGGCGTCGAGCGGCCACAGGATCATCAGCACGTTGAGGGTCAGGTTGTCCCGGATGACGTAAAGCGCCAACAGCTCCATGAAGATCGCGGCCAGAACGACGGTCCAGACCGGAGCGAGCCGCGCGACGAAGAAGCCGAGCGCCATGAAGGCGATGTCGGCCATCGAGTTCAGCACGCTGTCGCCGGCATAGGCGTCGGACGCGGTGGTCTCGCGGTAGCGGTCGATGATGAAGGCGCTGTTCTCGAGGAGCTCCCAGCCGCCCTCCACCAAGATGGCGGCGAACAGCGCCGCCCCGAAGCCGAGCGCCCTGCCCCGCAGCCGCCCCACGAGATGGGCGGCTCCGTAGAACAGGAAGCCGTGGATCACGTGCGAGAGCGAGTACCAGTCCGAGACATGCTGGGACGTGCCGTCGTCGTTCGCCGCGCCGTGCCAGAGCTCGACCGTCCCGCACGGGCAGATCGCGCTGCGTCCCATGGCGAGGAGCGCGGCGAAGGCGCCCATGGCGACGAGGCAGGCGAGCGTCCAGAGCGCCGACGTCGCCGCAGCCGGCTTGCGACCCGCGATCCCGGCTTCAGCTGCGAGCATGCATGCGCCCCGGATTGAGCACGCCGGCGGGATCGAACGCCGCCGTCACCTCGCGCGCGAGCCGCGCGAAGGCGGGAGCTCGGGCTCGAACACGTCGACCGACGCGCGCACATCTTCGGCCCTTAACAGCGTCGCGTGGCCGCGCGCAGCCTTGACCGCGGGACGCAGGATCGCCGCGCCGGCGTCGTCGGAGGGCTCGACCGCGATCCAGACCAGTCCTCCGCTCCAGTCATAGAAATGCGCCGCGACCAGCGGGCCGAGCGACGCCACGAAAGCGGCGGCGCGCGACGGCGCGACCGAGACGCGCCACACCGCGCGCGACGGATCGCCGAGCAGCGGCGCGGCGGCGCGGATCTCGCCCCAGAGCGCCCGAGACGGCTCCCGATCGAGATGCGCGGCGGAGCCATAAGGCTTCAGCAGCTTTTCGAGTTCGCCGAGCCGATAGCGGAGCTGGCTCTCGAAGTTTTCGAGCCGGACGACCGTGCGCGCCGGACCGCCGTCGACGGACGGCAGATGCGCCGTTCCGCTCGGCTCGAAGGGCGAGCCCATGGCGGCCGAGAGCGCCGCGACTGCGCGGGCGTCGTCGAGGCCCTCGATCACGAGCGAGCCCTCGGTCTCGGGGATCGGCGAGGTCTTGAACGTCGCCTCGGTGACGACGCCGAGCGTCCCGTGGGATCCGCAGGCGAGCTTCACGAGGTCGTAGCCCGTGACGTTCTTCATCACGCGCCCGCCCGAGCGGATCACCTCGCCGCGGCCGGTCGCGAGCCGCACCCCGATCAGCGCGTCGCGCGCCGCGCCGGCGATGACGCGGCGCGGGCCGGAAGCGTTGGTGGCCACGAGCCCGCCGATCGTCGGCTCGGCGCCGTTTCCGCCATAGAGCGGGCGATGGTCAAAGGGCTCAAAGGCCAGCCGCTGCCCGGCCTGGCCAAGCGCGGCCTCGACTTCCGCAACGGGCGTTCCGGCGAGCGCCGAGACCACGAGCTCGGCGGGTTCGAGCAGGGTGACGCCCGTCAGCTTCTCGGTCGTCACAGTTCGCGCCGCCTGAACGGGCCGCCCGAGCCCCGAGCGGGTGCCGGCGCCGCGGATCGCGATCGGGGTCTTGGACGACATCGCCTCATGGATCGCGGACGCGATCCCGGCTTCGTCGGCTGGCGCGACGAGATCGCTCACGCCGCCTTCCTCGTCGCGGCGCTGAACGACAGCGGGAATACCTTTGCGGGGTTCAGCAGCCAGTTGGGGTCGAAGGCCGATTTCACGCGCATCTGCTGATAGAGCTCGGTCTCGTTGAACTGGGTCGACATCAGCTCGCGCTTCTCGATGCCGACGCCGTGCTCGCCGGTGAGGCACCCGCCCACCTCGACGCAGGCGACGAGAATGTCCTCGCCGGCCTTCTCGGCCTTCGCGAGCGCGAGGCCGGGTCGTTCATGTCGTAGAGCACCAGCGGGTGCAGGTTGCCGTCGCCGGCGTGGAAGATGTTGGCCACTTTCAGCCCTGCGCCGTCGCAGATCTCGGTGATGCGGGCCAGAACCTCCGGCAGGCGCCCGGTCGGGATGGTGCCGTCCATGCAGATGTAGTCCGAGATGCGGCCCATCGCGCCGAAGGCGGACTTGCGGCCCTTCCAGATCGCGGCGGCCTCGGCCGCGGTCGTCGCCTGCTTGGCCGAAGTCGCGCCGTTGGCCTTCGCGATCTCGCCGATGCGGGCGAGCTGCTCGTCGATCTCGTCCGGCGATCCCTCGACCTCGACGATCAGCAGCGCCCCGGCGTCCATCGGATAGCCGGCGTGGGCGAAGTCCTCGCAGATGTCGATCGCGATCTTGTCCATGAATTCGATCGCGACCGGCACGATGCCGGCGGCCAGAACCGCCGCGGTCGCAGCGCCTGCGGCCTCGCTCGAGGGGAAGCCGAACAGGATCGGGCGCGCGCCCTCCGCCATCGGCAGGATGCGCACGACGGCTTCGGTCACCATGCCGAACTGGCCCTCCGAGCCGCAGATGAGCCCGAGCAGATCAAGGCCCGGCGCATCCATCGCGTCGCCTCCGATCTCGACGATCTCGCCCTTCATGGTCACGAAGGTCGCGCCCATGAGGTTGTTGGTGGTGACGCCGTATTTCAGGCAATGCGCGCCGCCGGAATTCATCGCGACGTTGCCCGCGATGGTGCAGGCGAGCTGCGACGAGGGGTCGGGGCGTAGAAGAAGCCCTCATGGGCGATCGCGCCCGAGACGCCGAGATTGGTGATGCCGGTCTCGACCCGCATGGTGCGGTCGCCGAGATTGACGTCGATCACGCGCTTCATCTTGGAGACGCCGACCACCACCGCGTCCTCCTGCGGCAGCGCGCCGCCGGCGAGCGAGGTGCCGGCGCCTCGCGGGATCACGGGCACGCCCTGTTGGTCGAGAAACTTCAGCACCTCGGCGACCTGTTGCGTGGTCGAGGGCAGCACGACGGCGAGCGGCATGCGGCGATAGGCGGTGAGCGCGTCCGTCTCGAAGGCGCGCCGCTCGTCCTCCGATTCGATCACCCCCTCGCCCGGCACGATCGCGCGCAGGCCCGCGACGATCTCGTCGCGCCGCGCGAGGATCCGCGGGTCGGGATCGGGCATGGCGATGCCGGTCATGGACGTCTCCCTCAGTTCCCCGGCTTCTCTTGCAGCCGTCTCGCCAGCCGCAGGTCCGGTCATCTTCGCCGCTTCTGATATATCAGTTGCACGGCAGGCGATAGTCGCGCTCGACGCATGGGCGCCTGCGCCTGACGCGCGGCCCCGGGCCGGACGACGACGAAGCCATCTGCCTCGTCAGACTGACATTTGCCCGCGTGTCTGGAGCGGTTTCAAGTGGCCGCAGCGCAGGAACGCACAACAGGGCTCCCGAAACCGGCGCGCTGAACTCTTGCCCCACGCTCACGTTGTGTCCACTGACGCGGCGGACGTCGCCGCGCAAAGACATCCGTGACAGTCCCGTCGCGCCGCCGATCGAGAGCCGACCCGGCTTATCGGCGCGCGGAACGGAGGATGATCTCCATCGTGACGACTGACTTCATCCATCGGACCGAGGCCGAAGGCGCCCTCGCCGTCACGGCCATCGCAGGCGTCCTGTTCGGCGGCGAGAAAGCGCCGGACGAAAAGCCGAAAAACGACGAGAAATCCGGCGAGGCCGACAAGACCGGCGATAAAGACGAGGCCCTCGACGAGGAGCTCGACGAAAGCTTCCCGGCGAGCGATCCGCCCGCCAGCACCCAGCCCTGAGGGCGCGGCCCGAAGGCCTGCGCTCGCGGCGCAGGCCCTAGGTCCGGCCGGCGATTGCTCTAAGTTGAGCGCGCCGAACCGGAACCCGCCATGACCGTCCGCAATCTCGACGCCGTCTTCTCGCCGCGCTCCGTGGCGCTTGCGGGCGGCAGCCCGCGCGAGGGCAGCGTCGGCCGTGTGTTTCTCGGCAATCTCCGCGCCTCCGGCTTCAAGGGCCCGATCGGGCTGGTGAACCCCGATCACGCTTCGATCGACGGGGTCGAGGCCGCGCGCGCCTTCGCAGATCTCGAAACGCCGCCGGATCTCGTGGTCGTCACGGCCCCGGCTCCCGCGGTGCCCGAGATCGTCGAGGCGGCGGGCGCGGCCGGCGCGCGCGCAGCGGTCGTCGTCACGCTCGCCCCCGGGGCCGGCGCAGCCTCGTTCCGGGAGGCCGCGGCGGGGGCTGCGCGCAAACGCGGCATGCGGCTCGTCGGGCCGGGCTGCCTCGGCGTCCAGAGCCCGCACGCCCGCCTCAACGCCAGCTCCGCGCCCGCCGCGCGCGCAGGCGAACTCGCGCTGCTCTCCCAGTCGAACGGCGTCATGACCTCGATCATCGAGTGGGCCAACGCCCGCACGATCGGGTTTTCGGGCGTGGTGTCGTTCGGCGACATGGCCGACGTCGACGTCGACGACCTTCTGGACCACTTCGCCACCGACCGGCGCACGCGCGCGATCCTGCTCTATCTCGACGAGATCTCGGACGCGCCCCGCTTCATGTCGGCCGCGCGCGCCGCGGCCCGCATCAAGCCCGTGGTGCTGGTGAAGGCTGCCCCGCGCGAGACCGTGGCGCGAGGCTTGGGCGTGCAGGCGAGCCTCGTGGACGCGGACGCCGTCGCCGACGCCGCCTTCCGACGCTCGGGGCTGCTGCGGGTCGCAGACCTCTCCGAACTCTTCGAGGCGGCTGCGACGCTCGCCCATGTCGCGCCGCTCACCGGAAAGCGGGTCGCGATCGTCTCCAACAGCGACGGGCTCGGGCGGCTCGCGCTGTCGCGGCTGCTGGCGCGCGGCGGGACGGCGGCGAAGTTCGGCGAGGCCACGGCCAGAACGCTCGGGGAGACGCTGCCGCGCGACGGCTCGGCCGAAAACCCGATCGACCTCTGCGGCGACGCCGGGCCCGACCGCTATGGCGCGGCGCTCGACGCGGCGCTCGCCGACGAGAGCGTCGACGCCGCCCTCGTCGTTCATGCGCCGAGCGCGATCTCGCCCGCCGCCCCGTGCGCCGAGGCCGTGACGCAGGCCGCGGCGCGCGCGCGAAAGCGCCGCTATCCGCCCAAGCCCGTCTTCGCCGCGTTCCTTGGAGCCGATCCCGCGCCGCGCCGCATTCTGGAGGCCGCGCACGTCCCGTTCTTCCGCACGCCCGAGGCCGCGGCCCAGGGCCTGATGCACCTCGTCGCCCATGTGGAGGCGCAGGCCGCGCTGCTGGCCGCCCCGCCCTCGACGCCGACGAGCTTCGCGCCGGACGTCGCGCGCGCCCGCGTTGCGGTCGAGGCCGCGCTTTCGAAGGGCCGCGACTGGCTTTCGCCCACCGACGTCGCCGAAGCGCTCGGCGCCTATGACGCGCCGTCGCTGCCGCAGGCCTTCGTCGCGACGCCGGCCGACGCCGCCGCGGTGGCGCAGGCGCTTATGGGGCCGCGCGGGGCTGTGCTCAAGATCGTCTCGCCCGACATTCCGCGACGCGCGCTTGTGGGCGGCGTCCGCATCGGGCTCGAAAGCCCGACGGCGGTCGAGGAGACGGCCCGCGCCATGCTCGCGCGCGTTGCCGAGCGCATGCCGCAGGCGCGGATCGACGGCTTCGTGGTCCAGCCGAACGTCAAGCCCGACGACGGCCAGGAGCTCTATCTCGGCGTCGCCGACGACCCGGTCTTCGGGCCGGTGGTGGCGTTCGGCGCCGGCGGCGGCGACGCGGTGCTGCGCCACGACGTTTCGGTCGAGCTGCCGCCGCTCCATCTCGGCCTCGCCAACGATCTGATCGACCGCACCGTGGCCGGGCGCCTGCTCGGCGGCTATGACGGCCGACCGGCGGCCGACCGCGAGGCCGTGGCGCTGACGCTGCTCAAGATCGCCCAGCTCGCGGTCGACCTGCCCGAAATCCGCGAGATTTCGATCAATCCGCTGGTCGCGACGCCCGCGGCGTGATCGCGTTCGACGCCCGCATCCGCGTCGCTCCGGAGCCGCGCGCCCGCGCCGGCGGACCGCATCCGCGGCTTGCGATCCGCCCCTATCCGAAGGCGCTCGAAAGCGAGCTCAGCCTGCGCGACGGCTCGACCGTGACGCTGCGCCCGATCCGGCCGGACGACGAGCCCGTCGTCGCGGCCTTCTTCCGCGGCGTGGCGGCGGAGGACCTGCGACAGCGCTTCTTCACGCCGGTGAAGGAGGTCCCGCGCGCCTTCATCGCCCGCCTCACCCAGATCGACTACGCCCGAAACCAGGTCCTGCTCGCGATCGACCACTGGGGCGACGCCGTCGGCGTCGTGCAGCTCCATGCCGACCCTGACGTCGAGACCGGCGAATACGCCATCCTGCTGCGCTCCGACCAGAAGGGCCGCGGCCTCGGGCGGCTGCTGATGCAGGCGATGATCCGGGCGGCGGCGAGCGAAGGCCTGAAGTCCGTGACCGGCGAGGTGCTGACAGAAAACAGCGCGATGCTGGCGATCTGCCGCGACCTGGGCTTCGACATTCGTCCGGATCCGGACGATCTCAGCCTCAGGCGCGTGAGGCTCGTGTTGCCGGCCGGCTGACCTGTCCGCTCAGCGCGTCGCCGCGCGCGGAACGAGACGCGGGCTCGAGGGCTGCGGGCGCCCCTGATCGGAGGCGGCGGGCCGTACCGGGCGCGGCGTTCCGAACAATTCGCCCTGCGCGAGCCGAACCTCCATGTCGAGCAGCTCCGGCACTGTGCGCTCTTCCTCGACATGGGTCGCGATCAGCTCGACGCCGTTGCGCACCAGAAGATTGGCGAGATCCGCCGGATGGATCGCGAGCCCGGAGGCCGCCCCGGGGTCCAGCAGCCGCTCGGCCCGGATCTTGACGAAGCGCACGCCGCGGCGGGCGAGCGAGCGCGGATCGAGACGCAGATCCTCGACCTTGTCGATCGAGAGCCTCACGCCCTGTGAAATCAACGCCTCGACGGAGCCGCGCTCGCGCTCCGACAGCGCCTCGAACACCGCCTGGGGCGTCTCGAACACCAGAAGACGGCGCAACTCCTGCTGCGCTTCCAGCAGCGCCGAGATCGCCCCGAAGGCGGCCGGATCGGCCAGCGTGTCGCGCGCGACGTTGAGGAACAGTAGCCCGCCGCCCCGCGCCGAGACGCGCAGCGCGACCGAAGCGCAGCGTTCGAGAATGCGCCGGTCGAGCTGCGGCAACTTTCCTTCCGCGCTGGCCGTGTCGACGAACTGCGCGGCCGCCAGCACGCCGTCGTCCTCCACGAGGCGCGAAAACGCCTCGTAATGGGCGGTGCGCCGGCTCGGCAGCGTCACGATCGGCTGGAGGTAGGGCTCGATCCGGTCCTCGGCCAAGGCGCGTTCGAGGCGGCTTTCGAGCGGGGCCTGAAGGGGCGCCTCGGCGCCGTCGTCGGCGCCCGGATCGAACGGTTCCGGCGCCTGCATCTTCGCGGGCTGGGCGGGGATCTGCGGCCGCGCCGACGCGCGACGCGGCTGCGGCGCAGGCGTTTCGGCCCGGTAGGCCGGCGGCGGAGGAGCCGGCGGCTCGGGCGCGCGGGCGGGAGGCGGCTCGGGCGCCTCGACCTTCGGCGCCGACAGCCGCTTGATCGTGAGGTCGTGGGCCGCGACCTCCTTGGCCACGGTGGTGACGAGCGAGCCGAGCGCGGCGATCTCCTCGACGAGCGGCTTCGTGGCCGCGCGGGCCCGATCGCCCATCGCGCTCTCCAGCCGCTCGAACCGGGTCTCGATCGACTCCAGCCGGTCGTGCAGGTCGCTGGTGAAGCGGTCGAGCTCGTCGAGGCGGCTGTCCTCGCGCGGCTGGACGCGCAGGAAGGCGAGATGGATCACCGCCATGCCGGCGAGCGCCGCAAGCCCCGCGGCGAAGGACTCGCCGAAGCCGAGCCCGAGCCCAAAGCTCGCGATGACCGAGACGCATCCCGCCGTCACCGCCATGGCGGCGGCGACGAAGATGACGGCGGGTTTCGACATGCGTCGCAGGTCCGGCGGAAAAGAATTCGTTGAAAGATCATCGCCGATTCGCAGACGCCGACCTAATGCGCAAGCCCGGAAGCTGAGCTTTTCCATAACGATGTCGTCGCAAGAGAGAGGCGCAGAGCCGCCGCGACGGCGACCGGCCGCGTTTCGGCCCCCGCCCTGGCCGCGCGAACCGGCCGCTCGATCATCTTTCGTTTACCCTGTTCGACGACCTTCGTGGCGAACCGGCGTAGGATCTAACCCGGCCATTTCAGGCCCCGCCGCCCGACCGAGGATCCATGGCCCGACCGCTGACGAGGGACGCCGCAGGCCTTGCGCCGCTCGCCCGCACGCGCGTCGCGGTGGTGGACGGCGACCTCGCCTCGACCCGCGTCGCGACTTCGGGCGTGGCCACCGCCGGCGGCGGCGAAGTGGTGGCGGCGCTCGCCCACGCCGACGCTGCGTCTCCGGGCGCTCTGCGCGGCGCGGCGCTCGCGGTGGTGGACCTGCCCGAGCGCGGCTCGCTCGAAACCATCGACCATCTCCGGCCTCTCCTCTGCGCCCTCGTGCTCGCTCGAAACCATCGACCATCTCGCCGGCTCGGTCGCGCTCGCCGTCGAGGCGATGCGGCGCGGCGCGGTCGACTTTGTCCTGAAGCCCTATACGCCCGACGCCCTCGCCCGGCGGCTCGCGCCGCGTTTCGCGGAGATCGCCGAGCGCGCGGCAGACGATGAGGCGACGCCCGAGAAACCCGGCGGCGGCTTCGACTTCGACTCGTTCGTGGGCTCGTCGCCCGCCATGCGCGCGCTCTACGCCGAGATCGAGCGCATCGCGCCCTCGCGCGCGCCCGTCTTCGTCATGGGCGAGAGCGGCTCGGGCAAGGAGCTCTGCGCCGAGGCGATCCACGCCCGCTCGGGCCGCGCGCAAAAACCGTTCGTGGCGCTGAACTGTGGCGCGATCCCGCGCGAACTCATGGAGTCGGAAGTCTTCGGCCATGTCCGCGGCGCCTTCACGGGCGCAAGCGAGGACCGGGCCGGCGCGGTGGAGGCGGCCCAGGGCGGCACCCTCTTCCTCGACGAGATCGGCGAGATGGAGCTGTCGCTCCAAGCCAAGCTCCTGCGCGTGCTGCAGACCGGCGAGTTCCGCCGGGTCGGCGAGGCGCGCGCCCGCGTCGCGGACCTGCGCATCGTCTGCGCGACCCATCGCGATCCCCAGGCCGAGGTGCTGGCCGGCCGCTTCCGGCAAGACCTTTATTACCGTCTGCACGTCCTGCCGATCCGCCTGCCGGCGCTGCGCGAGCGCGGATCGGACGTCGAGGCGCTGGCGCAGGCCTTCCTCACGCGCTTCGCCGCCGAGGAGGGCCGCGCGTTCCGCCGTTTCTCCGACGAGGCCATGCGCCGGATGCGCGCCCATGACTGGCCGGGCAACGTGCGCGAACTCCAGAACGTCGTGCGCCGCGCCGTGGTGCTCGGCGAGGGCGAGGAGGTGACGCCCGACATGCTGCCCGTCGAGGTCGGCGCCCTCAACGCGGTCCGCTCGTTCGCGCAGCCTGCCGTCGGCGAGGCGGACATCGAGCCGTTCTGGATCTCCGAACGGCGCATCATCGAACAGGCGCTCGTCACCTTCGGCGGCAACACGGCGCGCGCCGCAGCCGCGCTCGAGCTCAGTCCCTCGACCATCTATCGCAAGCGCGAGCGCTGGGCGGAGCTCGATGGAGCAGCCTGAAGGTTCGATCACGCCGACGCGAGTGGATTCTTTCGTTCACAAGCATTAGCAATCGCCCCTGCTTCAAAGAACAGTGGGGGAAATAATCAAATGATAAGATTTACTTTGGCGGCCGCGTTGTTGGCGGCCTCGATCCTCGGGCCGCAGGCGGCGTCGGCCCAGACGGTCAAGCAGCCCGTGGTCGTGGACGACAATGGCAAGGCGCTCGGGCCGCTCGTCGGCGTGAACTCCGTGCTGCTGTCCTATCAGTCGGTCACGTTCCTCGCGCCCTTCACCCGCTTCGGCTTCAAGATCGACGAAGACAAGAACTTCTCTGGCCTCAGCCAGGACACGACGATCTACTACTTCTCGAACGACTGCAGCGGCGACGAATATCTGAAAGCTGGCCCGGTTCCGGCCGTCGCGGCCCTGAAGTCGAACCGCTTCCTGTTCCCGGACGCCGCCTACACCCACAACATGTCCCAGTCGCGCCGCAAGGGCCCGAACGCCGCCTGCAAGACGGAGACGGAGTTCGGAGACTTCGGTCTGCTCCAGTCGAAGTCCGTCGCGAGCTTCGGCTTCAAGCCGCCGTTCCGCGTCGAACTGCGATAGGCGGCCCCAGGCCCCGCCTTGACGTCGCGGCGCCGATGACGGAAGCGTCCCGTCCTTGCCGAGGCAGGACGGACGGAAAATGGCCGACACTTTCGATCTCGCGGTGGTGGGCGCAGGCGTCATGGGCCTCGCCCATGCGCTCGCCGCCGCCCGCGCCGGCCGCCGCGTCGTCGTGATCGATCGCGACGCGCGCGCAAACGGCGCTTCGGCGCGCATGTCCGGCCTCGTCACCGTCGCGGGCCATGCGCCGGGGCAGATGTGGCGGCGAGCCAAGCGCTCGCGCGAGGTCTGGGCCGAGGTCTGCGCGCAGGCGAGCGTGCGGATCGAGCATGAGGGCCTCGCGATCGTGGCGCGCCGGCCGGAGGCCGCGACCACGCTCGAGGCCTTCGCGGCGACCGAGGGCGGCGCCGGCTCGTCCTTCTACCTGCCCGACGACGCCCACGCGCTGTTCCCGCAGTTCAAGGGCGACATCGCCGGCGTGTTCTGGAGCCCGGACGAGCTGCGCGTCGAACCCCGCAGCGCCATGGCGAAGATCGCGTCCTGGCTCGAGGAGGCGCATGGCGTCGCGTTCCGGTGGGAGACCGCCGTCATCGGCGTCGAGGACGGCGAAGTCTCGACGTCGCGTGGGCCGATCTCGGCGGAGGCCGCCGTGGTGTGCGCGGGCGACGACTTCCGTTCGCTCTTCGCCGAGCGCCTCTCCGCCGCGGGACTGACGCGGGTGAAGTCGCAGATGCTGCGCGTCCGGCTCGAGGACGGCTACGAGCTGCCGGGGGCGGTCGCGAGCGACCTCGCGATCCTGCGCCTTCCCGGTTTCGAGGAGCTCGACGGCGTCGCGGCGCTGCGGGCGCGGCTCGAGGCGGAGCAGCCCGAATGCCTGGCGAACGGCGTCGTGTGCCTCGTCTCCCAGTCGGCCGACGGGTCGCTCGTGGTGTCAGGCAGCCGGCAGGCCGACCCGACGCCGGACCCATTCCAGTCCCAGGCGATCGACGACCTGATCCTCGGCGAGTTCGAGGCGGTTCTGGGCAAGCGCCCGAAGCAGGTGACCTCGCGCTGGATCGGCACCTACGCGTTCTCGAGCGAGCGGCCGGTGATCGTGGACGCGCCGTCCGAGCGCGTGCGGGTCGTGGTGGCGGCCTCGGCGGCGGGCGCGAGCTCGGCCTTCGCGGTCGCGGAGGAGACGATCGCCGGGCTGTTCGGCAAAGGCTGACGGCGGCGCAGTCCCTGGAACGGCGCAAAGAAAGCCGCGCAAGATATTGGCTCGGCGGCCGTTCTGCTTTTTCGCCGCCAAGGGCGAAAACTTCTTCTTGTCAGATCCCGCAACCGACCCTTTACTGATGTCGCCAAGGTGATCCTGTGGCGCACGCAGTTCACAGAGGCGTGATATTGCGTCTGCGAACATGAAATGCGGCTTTCCTCTGCGTCGATACATAATTTTACACGCCAGACTTGAATAAGACCGAGCATTTACCGCCTCTGGCGCGTATGAAAGGAACCTACACCAGAGATCAGCCGGAAAACCTGAACGCTTTCTGACTCCGCATGGGCGACGGTTCGATCAGAACGCCGCGCCTTCAATAAAAAACAACAGGGAGGAAGTGGATATGCGTCACAGCACCAAGTTGATCGCCGCCGCGATCGCAGCCGCCGCGTTGACCCTCTTATCGGGCGGGCAGGCGGTTCAGGCCCAAGGCCCCATCGATCCGGAAACCTGGGTCTACGGTCCGCGGTTCGACGACACGACCGGCGGCCTGATCTGGAACCCAGCCAAGAAGCAACTGCTCAAAGGCAAGCCCGTCATCGGCCCGACCGTCAGCACGACGAACCAGGAGACGATGAACGAGACCTACTGCTCCATAGCGAGCCAGAGCGACGCCGACTTCACTTGGACCGAGATGCAGCATTCCGGCGTCGACTGGGGCGACGCGTGGCGGATGTGGGCCTATGCGGGCTCGGATCAATGCCCGGGCCGGAAGGCCGTGCCCGGAGCCCGCGTCGCCTATACCGACGAGCGGGAGATCCAGCATGCGCTCGACGGCGGCGCCATGGTTCTGGTCGTGCCGACGGTCGACACGGTCGAAGAAGCCCGGGAAGTCGTGCAGTGGACGTATTTTCCGCCGATGGGGAAGCGCAGCAACGGCGGCAGCCAGACCGCGGCGGCTCGCTCCGTGGCTCCCCGCCGGCGTCAGCTACCGAAACACGTTCAACAACAACATCGTGCTGATCGTGATGATCGAGACCATCGAGGGCGTGAAGAACGCGGCCGCGATCGCGAGGGTGCCGGGGGTTCACGCCGTCTATGCGGCCTCGGGCGACATCGGCAACTTCTCCGGCTACATCGAGGGAGACAGGCCGTACGAGCGGCTGATCTCGCACATCGCCAAGCACACGCTGGCGGCGGGCAAGCGCCTGTGCGGTCCCTACAGCTGGAAGGACACCCGGTCGGGCTACACCTGCTTCCTGCGATGACCACACGCGCGTGAACGCAGGAAGCGGCGACGCGCGTCGAACGACAGGGACTGCGGCCGGCGGTTCGGCCGGCCGCAGTCCATTGGCCTGAGCGATGCGTTTAGGATGAACCTTCCACGACGGGCGGCGCGACGGCCTTCAGCCCGCCAGCACCTTCGCGGCCGGGAACACGACCTCGGCGAGCGTCCCCTGCCCCGGCTCGCTGGTGAGCGTGAAGGCCGCGTCGTTGGCCTCGGCGAGCGCCTTGGCGAGCGGCAGCGCCAGCCCCTTGGCCTCACCGCCGCTTCCGAGTGGGCGGAACGGCTCGAGCGCGGCCGCGACCTCCTGCTTCGACATGCCGGCGCCGGCGTCCCGCACGCGGATCGCCGCCTGTCCGAGATCGGTCATCGCCGTCGCGACGATGACCTGCCCGCCGGGCCGGCTAAGCTTCACGGCGTTGGCGGTGAGCGTCGTCATGATCTGCCGGACCGAGCGGCGGTCCGCCATCACCGGCGGCAGGCCGCGCGCCTGCGAGACGCGGATGATGACGTGGTCGCGGCTCGCCTGCGGCTGGAGCAGCGTCGCCGCCTGGGCCGCGACCTCGTTGAGGTCGACCGGAGACGGCTCGAGCTTGATCCCGCCGGACTCGATGCGGGCGATGTCGACGAGGTCGTTGACGAGGCCGACGAGATGGCCGCCCGAGACGTGGATGTCGCGCAGATAGTCCTTGTAGCGCGGGCTTCCGACGGGGCCGAAGCGCTCCTCCATCATCACCTCGGCGAAGCCGATGATGGCGTTGAGCGGCGTGCGGATCTCGTGGCTGACCTTGGTGAGGAACTCGCTCTTCTGCGCGCTCGCCCGCTCTGCCTGGCGCTTGGCCGCGAGGAGCTCCTCTTCCGCCTTCTTCCAGGGAGTGACGTCGCGCAGGACCGCGCAAAAGCGGTCGCTCTCATGCGCGCCGATCCGCCCGATCGTCATGTAGAGCGGGATCGCGCCGCCCTGCCGCACGAGGCCCAGCACCTCGCGGCCGTCGTTCATGACGGCGGCCACGCCGTTGGCGCGCATGCGGTCGAGATAGTCGAACGCCGCCTTGCGGCTTTCCGGCGCGAGCGAGAGCGTGAAGAGGCTTCCGATCACCTCCTGCGCCTCGAAGCCGAACAACGCCTCGGCGCTGCGGTTCGCGCTCAGGATCCGACCCGCGCCGTCGAGCGTCAGCACGCCGTCGGTCGCGGTGTCGAGGATCGCCGCGGTCTCCTTCTCGCGCTCGATCGCCTCGCGGGCCGCCGCGCTCGCGCCCTCGGCGCGCTTGAGCGAGACGAGCGTGGCGGGCTCGCCCTCCCAGAAGATCGCGGAGAGCCGCGCCTCCGCCTCGACCTCCGCCCCGTCGCTCGCGACCAGCCGCAGCGCCGCCGGGGCCGCGTCGTCCTCGCGCGGCAGCGGTTCGGCGAAGAGCGTGCCGGCGTCGCGCTCGGCGAGGCTCGTCAGGTCCGGATGGCCGAGCAGTTCGAGCGCGTGGCGGTTGGCGTAGACCACCGCGCCGCGCTTCAGGGCGAGCGCGCCGGCCGGCAGGCGGTCGAGCAGGCGCAGCAGCTCGTCGGCCCGCGCGCCGACCGCAAGACGGGCCTCGACGTCGTTGATGGTCCAGGGCGCCTGCTCCCCGTCGTCGCCATAGGGAGACGAGGAGGTGCGCACGCCGACGTCGCGCAGGCGCCGGGCGATCTCGTCGAAGGCGCTCTCCTCGCTGGTCGTCAGCAGCGGCGGCGCGGTCTCGCGCAGCGTGACGACGTTGCGCCCGAGCAGCCGGGCGACCGGCGGCGGATCGGAGACCACCGCCTCATCCGAAATGGGGGGCTCTTCGGCGACGGCGACGTCTTCGGCGACGGCCGACTCGTCCGGACCCTGAGGCTCGGCCGGACCGGCGGCGCTCTCCAGATCGTCGAGAACGGCGAGTTCGGCGTCCTGCGACGCCATACCGGCCTCGATGGCCTCGACCGAAGCGCCTTCCGAAAATCCGGGAGACACTGCGGCCTCCTCGTCCGGCGAGACGACGGGCTCCTGGGGCTCCGCGACCGGCGCCGATGCGGCGCGGCCGAGGCCCCGGAAGCCGACGAGCGCGCGGTCGCGGTCATACATCGGCAGCGCCGAGAGGCTGAGCGGCAGACGGCGGCCGTCCTCGAGCGGCCAGGCGATCGAAACGTCGCTCCAGCCCTCTCCGGCCTCCCGCGACCGCTCGACCGCGCCGTCGGGATCGAGCGCCAGCGCGCGGGCGGTCTCGCGCCACAGCCGCCCGACGGCCGCGGAGGCCGACGGGCCGACCGCATCCGCAAGGTCCGGCGACAGGAAGCCCAGCCGTCCGTCCGCGTCGATCTCGAACACGAAGCGCACGCCAGCGAGGTCCTCGTCCGCCGGCGCTTGGAAGGCCGCCGGAGCTTCGACTTCAGCAGCCGCAGTGAGGGGCTCGGGCTCGGGCTCGGCGTTGGATTCGTTGGGCTCTGGCGCGTCGTCCACGGGAGGGGCGTCGACAGCCCGGACTTCGACTTCCGCCCGCCCAACCGACGCGTCGGGCGCCGTCACGGCGGGCTCGTCGCCGGCGTCCGGATCGTCGAGCTCGAATTCGACCGTCGGGTCGATCTCGCTCAGCGCCTCGACGACGAGCACCGTCCGCCCCTCGTCGAGAACCGCCGGCCGCGTCCGCACGACGAGCGGCGCCGCCCGGCCGAGCGCGCCGAAGCGCAGCCGCGCCATGGTGGCGGCGCCGGAGGCGGCAAGCCGAACGAGCGTCGCGGCCGAGGCGCTCTCGAGGCCGCCGGCGTCGATGAGCCTGCGGGCGAGCGGGCCGGCCCACACCACGGCGCCGTCGGCGTCGATCACGAAAGCGGGACGGCCCGCGCTCTCCTGCGCGAGCGTGCCGGCTTCGGTCGTCATGGCGTCTGGAGGCGTGCCGGTCGACATCGCGATCCTTGAAATTCCCGCAAAACCACGCGGGCGTCCGAGATCGGTTAATGAAAGCTTAATTATCGGCCGGGCGGCCTTGCGTCCACGGATGCGGCGCGTTCGTCCCCCGCCATCGCGCGGCAGAGTTAACGCGGGACCGGGCCGCAGGACGCGACCCTGGGCTGCATGCGCCGAAAGCAGGTTTGCGCAGGCCCGGCCCCGCTGTTAACCAAGGCTCACGACCTCGGCTCCGCGCTCCTCGGTCGCGCGTTTCGGCTCGAACGGTCGGGATTTTAGAGGGGTGTCGACGATGGCCAGCAGGGGTTCTGCGGACGGCGGATACGAAATTCCGAACGAGATGCGCGATTTCGCGGACAAGAGCGTCGAACAGGCCCGCAAGGCGTTCGACGGCTTCCTCGACGCGGCCTACAAAGCCTCCAACACCATGGAGACTCAGGCGAACACCGCGCAGACCAACGTCCGCGCCGTCGCCGGCGCCGCGGTCAGTTTCGCCGAGCAGAACATGGCGGCGAGCTTCGCCTATGCGCAGAAGCTGGTGCGCGCCACCACGATCGACGAAGTGCTCAAGATTCAGTCGGAATTCGCCCGGGCGCAAATCGACACCCTCACCAAGCAGATGAAGGAGATGGGGGCCGTGGCGGGTCGCAGGCCTGACACGAAATGATGCTTTGATGTTCGCCATGGGGTTGATCCAAGTGCAGCGCAACATTATGTTGCACTGCACACAAGGTTGAGACGCGGCGTTCCGATGGGTTTGGCGTTCGGATCCGCTGTGCAAGGCAGGCCCGTGCGTGTCCGGCGGAACGCGGCGCCTGCCTTAATGTCCAAAAGTCCGCCGCCCGACCCATAGAGGTGAGACCCATGGCCACGACCGCCCCCAAGACCGCCGCCGCCAAGTCCGACGAAGCCGTCGAAGAGACCCTCGCGACCGCGTCCAAGATCGCCGCCGACGTGCCTGCGCCCGTCCGCGAGCTCGCCGAAAAGTCCGTCCAGCAGGCCAAGGACGGCTACGCGCGCTGGAAGGCCGCCGCCGAAGAGACCTCGGACGCCTTCGAGGACGCCCTTGCGACCTCGTCGAAGGGCTACAAGGAGTTTTCGCGCAAGTCGGTCGAGCTGACCCGCTCGAACGTCAACGCGCATTTCGACTTCCTGCAGGCCCTGATCGGCGCGAAGTCGGTCAGCCAGGCGATCGAGCTGCAGACGTCGTTCGCGCGTCAGCAGTTCGAGGTCCTGTCGGGCCAGGCCAAGGAGCTGTCGTCGCTCGCCCAGAAGGCGGCCACGGACGGCACAAAGCCCTTCCAGGATCTCGCCTCCAAGACCGCGCGCTTCGCCCAGTCGCAGTGACGGGCCCCGAGCGGCCGCGCTAAGCGGCCGTCAAGCCAAGCTTTTCGACGCCCGAGCCGCCACAACGCGGCCCGGGCGTCGTCGTGTTCGCAGGCTGGATTTTTCCGGCGGTCAAAAACCGATCCGAGGCGCTTGCTTCGCGGCGCCCCTTCACATAGGTTCCGCCGCGCTTCCCGTGGGCCTTGCGCCCGCGCAGACGCTCCCACGCCGCCATAGCTCAGTTGGTTAGAGCGCTAGATTGTGGATCTAGAGGTCCCCCGTTCAAGCCGGGGTGGCGGTACCAATCTTCCTTTGGGAACCCCCGAAGAAACTCCATTTCATCGAGCCCCCGCGAGGCTCACGGCCGGGTTTCCCGCGTCGGCGCGAGCGCCGAAGACGCGCCGGGAGCGTCCGCTCCCGACACATGCGCGCGCCTGCCGGTCGTTGGAACGGCCGGGATGACGCCCTCGCGCCGACGCCGGCGCCATCCCCACGATCTCCGGCGGAAGCGCCGCGAAACCCGGCCTGTGCGCCTCCGGCCTCTTGCGCTTGCGGTCGACGACCGCTCAAATCGCGAGAGGATTCGCGCGTCCGCCGGGTGAGAAGCGGGGAGCATCACCACCCCGGCGAGCAACCCCTCCCCTCAGTCTCTCGGGTGTCAGCGATGGCGACGTCATTTTCCCGGCGCGGTTTCATCGGCGCCGGACTCGCAGCGGGCGCGACGGTCTCCGCAGCTCCGAACGCAGCTCTCGCGCAGTTCGTGATCGGCTCCGGCGATGGCGGCCTTTTGGCGCTCGCTCGCGACATGCAGGGCCGGCTTCTGCTGCCCGACGATTATGCGTACCGCTACAGCGCCCGGTCCAACAATGCGCGCTACGACCACGTGCTGCCGCGCGCCATCGCGCTGTGCGCCTCAGATAGCGACGTCGTGCGGTGCCTGCGCTGGGCGCGCGACAATCGCGAGGTGTTCGCGGTCCGCTCGGGCGGCCACTCCTATGCGGGCTACTCCACGACGCCGGGCTTGCTGATCGACATGCGCGCGCTGCGCCGGGTCAGCGTCAATCTCGGCGACCAGACCCTCACCGTGCAGGGCGGCGCCACCAATCAGGACGTGGCGGACGTCGCGAGCGCCTATCCGTTCGCGATTCCCTCGGGCCGCTGCCCGACCGTCGGCGTCACCGGCCTGACGCTCGGCGGCGGCTGGGGCTTCGCCAGCACCCATGCGGGCCTGACCTGCGACAGACTGCTGTCGACCACCTCGTCCCGGCGAATCTGGAGCCTCTCACCGCAAGCGCCGAGACCAATCCCGACCTGTTCTGGGCGCTGCGCGGTTCCGGCGGCGGGAACTTCGGGATCAACACGAGCCTGACCTATCGCCTGGTGCCGGTCGGGAACGTGACGGTCTTCAACATCGTCTGGCCGGCGCAGAAGCAGGTCGAGATGATGCTCGCGCTGCAGGATCTGCAGCTCAAGAACGCGCGCGACATCTCCACGCAGCAAAGTCGCGGCCGGACGGGCGGGGCCGTTCCCCGGGCTCGATCAGCTCGCCGCGCAGACGCTCGGCCTGTTCTACGGAGAGGAAAGCGCCTTCCGCGAGCTGATCCAGCCGCTGTTTCGCCAGCGCGCGCCGGCGCGCGCCTACATCAAGCAGATGAGCTACTGGGAGGCGCGCGACTATCTGGTGACCGACGACCCGGAAGGGTTCTTCGACGTCCGCTCGAGCATGGTGCGGGAGCAACTGGCCGCCGACGCCCTGGAGGCGTCGTTGTCCTGGATGACGAAATGGCCCGGCGGCTCGATCGCGCAATCGAACATGGGCATTCTGTTCGCGATCGGCGGCGCGGTCGGCGACAAAAAGCCTGACGAGACCGCCTATGCGCACCGCGGCTCCAACTTCATCTTCGAGATGGAGCGGGCATGGTCGCCGCTCGATCCGCCGGATCTGGTGGAGAAGCAGGCCCGCTGGCTCGACGACTATTTCGCCGACATGCAGCGCTTCGTGCTTCCGCGGTCCTATGTGAACTTCCCCGACCGGACGCTGAAGGACTGGCGGCAGGCCTATTACGGCGACAACCTTGCGAGGCTGAGCACGGTGAAGCGTCACTACGACCCCGAAAATCTGTTCCGGTTCGAGCAGAGCATCCCGCTGTCGCCGGCGTAAGGCCCGGCGGGCGAAGTCGGGGCCGCGTCGCGAGGCGAAGCGTCTTCGGCTTGGCCCTTCGAGGCGCGGCCTGCGGCGGCCGCGCCTGTGCTCAGGGCGTCAGAGGCGGCCTGCGCCGCCCGACGTTTGCGTCACTTGCCGCCCGACAGCAGCCGCTCGACCTGCGCCCGCTCGGCGGGGCTCAGCTCCGGCTTGCCGTTCGAGACGGCGCGCGAGGCCTGCCCGATCGGGGTCGCAGAGGCCTGGACCGGCGAGCGGTAGCCGCGCAGCGTCGTGACGCCGCCTTTCGCTCCCACATAAGCGAAGTCGTTGATGTTGTCGTACGGGTCGCCCGACGAGATCAGGCTGCCCGGATTGAGCGTCAGCGTGGCGGCGGGCGTCTTCGTCTTCGAGGCGTCGTAGACGAGGATCTCGCTGCCGCGTCCGAAATAGATCCGGTCGTTGTCCGGCACATACTGCGCCGCCCAGAAATAGCCCGGCGCGCCGGCGCTGAAGTCGTTGATCACCTTGAAGTTCTCGAAGTTCGTCGTGCTGACGAGCTGCCCGTCATCGTGAAGTTGGCGTCATAGGCGCCGAGCAGGACATAGGCGGTCGAGCCCTTGAAGCTGATGTCGCGGATATCGTAGGGGCGATCCTTGGAGGGCTTCAGCACGTTCTTGACCTTGGCGGTCGAGAGGTCCGCGGCGTCGCCGCGATCCTCTGGAGGCGCGAGGCCTTGCTGTAGCTGCCGCCGCCCTGCGAGCCGCCGATGCCGGCGACGTAGAGGTCCGAGCCGTTCGCCGCGATCGCGAAGGCGTTCTTCACGAGGCCGGCGTTGTAATCGCCCTCCTTCAGCGTGATCGACTTGCCGCCCTTGACGGTGAAGCGCGCCAGCAGGCTGTCGGCGTAGTTCGAGAACGAGCCGTCGGGGAAGGCGAACAGCACGTAGAGCGTGTCGTTCACGACGACGATCGCCTGGCCGCGGGCGGCGAAGCCCTCCGGGGTGAGGCGCGCGGGAAGCGAATAGGTGACGCCCGTCTCGGCGAAGGTTCCCTTCGCGATCTCGACCACGCGGGCGTTGTCGTAGTCGAGCGCGTAGAGATATTTGCCGAGGCGGACGAGCCCGGACATGTTGCGCACGTTCGACCAGGTCGGGCTCGCGCTCGGCAGCGGGTTCGTGGCGGGCGCGGCGTTGTAGATGTATGTGGGCGGGATCGCGCCCGGCGCCGAGACGCGGTCGGTCACCGCGATGCGGAACTTGCCGTCGGCCGGAACCACGCCCTCGACGATCGGATCGCCGCCGAGGCCGGTGCGCAGATTGCGGATGACGGTGACGGCGCTTCCGTCGTCGCGGATGCGGCCGGCCATGCCCTGCGGGCCGCCATTGTAGGTGTAGACCGTGTAGGCGGCGTAGCCGTGGCGTCCTGGGCGCTTGCGGACGGCGCGGCGGCGAGGCAGAGCGCCGCGAGCCCGCTTGCGACGAGGGCCTTGAGCGGTCCGCCCTCCGTCCGGCGAGAGGCGTGAAGCGAGACTTCAGTCATGTTTATGCTCTCCATGTGAAAAATCGTTCGCCGTCAGAACGTCATCGTCGCGGTCGCGTAGACCGTGCGGCCTTGCTGCGGGTAATAGACGTTCGGTCGCAGATCCCAGTACTTTGGCTCTGACGTCGTCGGGTCCTGATGCAGCAGAAGTCCCGAAAACCTCTGCTTCGGACCGCGATTGAAGATGTCGGTGACGCCGCCAGAGATCTTGAGGCCGTTCTCGAACCGATAGTGCGATCCGAGATCGATCGTGGTGAGCGGCTCCTCATAGGCCTGCTTCTCCCGCGCGAACTGCGCGTGGTAGACGCGGCCCACGTAACGAAGCTCGGCGAAGGTCGTGAGCGCGCCCTCGAGGAAGTGGACGTTGAGGCGGGCGTTGGCGCTAAAGTCCGGATTGCGCAGGACGCGGAGCTTGCCGTCGACGACGCGCGCGTCGGTCCCGCCGAAGAAATAATAGGTGCCCTTGACGTAGCGGCCGTCCTGCAGCGTGCCGGCGAGATGAAGGTCGGCCCGGTCGCCGAAGGCGAGGTTCCCCTCGAACTCCAGGCCCCGCGTCAATGTCGTGCCAGAGTTGACGTATCTCGCGCCGGCGGGCGTCTGGTAGAATGTGATGGCGTTCTCCGGCGCTGGAAATAGGTGAGGCGGAAACCGCCCTTCCAGTCGCCGCAGAGCGCGCCGGTCCAGCCGAACCCCGAGTCGAAATTCGTCCCGTGCTCGCGCTTGAGCTGGCGGGCCTTCTTCGTGCTGTCGAGGTCGGGCGAGACGTAAACGCCGTCTCCGTAGATCTCGTAGAAGCTCGGGTAGCGGTTGTACGTGCCCGTGTTCGCGAACACCTCCCAGCCGTCGAACAGGCGCTTCTTGGCGCTGAGGCTCCAGCTCGGCTTCCAGCCGTAGTCGCCGGAGGCGCCGCCGAGCGGCGACAGGCGGCTGCCGAGGACCGGACCGTCGAGCTTTTCGAGGCGGCCGACGGGCGTGACCTCGAGGTCGCCGAGCGGACGGACCGTGATCGTGTCCTGCGCCTGGATCGTGCTGCGCCGGCGGGGAAAGCGGGTCAGCAGATCGCTGCCCTCGCGGTCGCTCGCATCGGCGTAGAGCGTCTCCCAGAGCTGCTCGGCCCGCACTTCCAGCCGGTGGCCGAGCGCCCAGTCCTTGCCGAGTTCGTAGGCCGCGTCGCCCGAGATCCCGTAGCGGCGCGTGCGGTAGTCCGACCAGATCGCGCCGACGCCCTGGAACCCGACCATGTCGAGGTTCCGGTAGCGTTTCGACTGGTCCATGAAGGTGCCGGTCGCGCCGACGGTGAGGTCGCCGAACGTGTCGCGCCAGCCGAAGGCGCCGTTGTGTTCGCTGACGCGCTGACGGCGGCGCTCGCTGTCGACGCCCGTGATCGGCGGATCCTTGACGTCCTCCCACCGAAGCGCGCCGAGATCGACCGCCGTCGGCATGAAGCGCTCCATGGCGTTGTAGGACCACTTCGCGAAGACGGTCTCGTTCTGCCACTTCAGGAGGCCGTTGGCCTTCTCGTAGTCGTTGTTGAGGCGGGTGCGGTCGGTCGGGCGCTGCGAGTTCGGATTGCGCTGCGCATAGGTGGTGCCGTCCGAATAGACGATCCGGTCCAGCGACTGACGGCGTATTTCGTGTAGTCGAAATCGCCCGTGCTCTTCTCGCCGTCGACGCCGATGAGCAGCGTGCCGCCGGCAAGCGGGGCGGTGACGCTGCCGAAGCCTGCCGCCGCCGAAGGAGCGCCCGCCCGCCGAGGCGCTCGAGCGCGCCTGGTCCGGCCGCTTCGTCACGATGTTGATCGCGCCGCCGAGCGGAGCTCCGGAAAACCGGGCCGGCGTCGTGCCGCGATAGACCTCGACCCGTTCGACGTTCGACATCGGGATCGTGGAGATGTCGGTCGCGGCCTCGCTCGCCGTGTTGTACGGCACGCCGTCGATGTAGATGTTCACCTGGCTGGGCGAGGAGCCGCGGATGCTGGCGGTGGTGTACTGGCCGGTGCCCGCCACCCGGCGCGCATAGACGCCGGGGATCTGGTCCAGCAGGTCGGGCAGAGACTTGTGCTCGCCCTTCACGTCGTCGGGATAGACGACCGAGACCTCGCCCGGCGACTGGACGTCCTTCAGCTTCGGCTCGTCGCCCACGACCGTGATGGTCTCGAGCTGCGTCGCCTCTTCGGCGTCCTCCGCGCTCTGGGCGAACGCCGGCGCGACCAGTCCGAGGGCGGCCGACAAGGCGCCCGCCGCACGCAAGGTCATGCCGAAGTTCATCGCGTCGTCCCCGCGCCTTGCGACTCGAGCGGGGGACTCCGTGGATCACGGTCGGCGCGTTTCGGGCGGATCGGCGCATGGGCCCGCCAGAACGAACCGATGCGGCCCCCGCCGCACCGTTGTCGCTCAGACGGACGAAGCCGCGCCCCGGCCATCCCCTGGGCCGCGGCAAGCGATCGGACGCCGGCAGGTCTCCTGGCTCGCGGGTCACGGCCCGACGCGCTGGCCTTCCCGGATCGGCTCCGACTCGCGGATCCCTTCCAGTGGCCGGAAGCTCAGGGCCTCGCCCCGCTTCCAACGCGCATCGAACTCGCCGCTTACAGTTGCAGGGACAGCCTCGGAATTGAGCGACACGTCGCTCTCACCGAGTTCCCAATTAAGCTTCTTTCGAAGCGCCGACGTGATCGAAGCCTTCGGCGCGAGCCGAAGACAGAGGCGACGCTAGCTGTCCGCGATCGTCTTCGCAATCGGACTTACGGCGTTCGCGCAGCCGTGATCGAACCGTCCATCGGATCTCGCGCTTTGCGGCCCGAGCCGCTACCAGTCGCGCTTCGACACGCCGGACGGCGGTGCGGGAGGGCGCATGCCCAAGACGATCAAGATCATCGGCATCGGCGCGGGCGACCCCGACCATCTCACCATCCAGGCCGTGAAGGCGCTGAGCCAGGTCGACGTCGTCTTCCTGATGGACAAGGGCCCGGCCAAGGAGAAGCTCAACGCGCTGCGGAAGAAGATCTGCGCGCGGCACATGGGCGAGCGCGCCTATCGCTTCGTGGACGCGGCCAACCCCGAGCGGGAGCGCGAGGGCGACTATCTCGCGGCCGTCGCCGATCTCAACGCGCGCAAACAGGCGGTGTTCGAGCGTCTCATCGCAGCGGAGCTCAGGGACGGCGAATGCGGGCCTTCCTCGTCTGGGGCGACCCTTCGCTTTACGACAGCACGATCCGGCTCGTCGAAGCGATCGCGGCGTCGGGACGCCATGATCTCGACTGGGACGTGATCCCCGGGATCACCAGCGTCCAGGCGCTGACCGCACGGCACCGCACGACGCTGAACGCGATCGGCCGCGCGGTCACGATCACGCCCGGGCGACGTCTGGCCGAGCGGTTTCCGGACGGGGTCGACAGCGTGGTGGTGATGCTCGACGCCGAAAACGCCTTCAGGCGGCTCCGCGAAGACGACGTCGACATCTACTGGGGCGCCTATGTCGGCACGCCGGACGAGATCCTGATCGCGGGAAAACTCGACGACGTCGCCGGCGAGATCGAGCGCGTCAGGGCCGAGGCCCGCGCGGCTCACGGCTGGATCATGGACAGCTATCTGTTGCGCCGTCCGACGGTTGCGGACAAAACGTCCGACTGACCCGTCCGCAGGACGTCGACCGCCGTGCGGGCGCGCTTCGCATCTCGCGCGAATGGCGTCGTCGAAACCGTGTCGGCGGTCAGCTCGCCGCGGCGGCCCGCTTCTTCACCGGCTCCGCAGTCCGCGGCGCGACCCGGGCTCGCAGGCTCAGCTCGACATGAACTTCGCGGGTCGGGAACGGTTCGGCGTCGTTGTGCGCGACAGCCGCGTCCGCCGGGAAAGCGGACTGCTCGCGGCCGCGATAGGCGACCGGGCTCTTGCTGGCCATTTCATCCTCCCTGGCGGCCGACTGGGCCGCCAACGCCCGAGGATTGACGATCAGCGTTAACGCGTTGTCAACGCGAGGCGGGCGTCGACGGCCGCGTGGCTCCGCTTCTGTTGCGGAAGCGTCACGCGGCCGTCAAGAGCGGAGAGCTCAGACGCGTCGGTTGAACAGCGACCCGATCACGGCGCCCAATCCGCCGGACGGCGGGGTGGAGCCGGACGAAGACGAGGAGCCCGTCGACGAGCTCGAGCCGGTCTGCGTCGTCGGCGTCGTGGACGGGGACGACGGCGCAGGCGAGGTCTGCGCCGGAGCCGCAGGCGTCGGAGCGGGCGCGGCCGGGGCCGGCTGCGCGGCGACGGGCTCCGTCGGAGCCGGGGCCGGTTCCGGGCTCGCAGCCACAGGCGCCGGGGCGACGGCGACCGGGGCCGCCGCGGGCTCGCTCGGCGCAGGCGCGGGCTGAGGCGTCGGGATCGTCACCGCGACGATGGGAGCCGGCGTTTCGTCCGCGGGCTCGACGACCGGTTCGGCGGGGACCGTCGCCACAGGCGCAGGCGTCGCCGGGCTCGGCTCGGCCTGGCTGGGCGCCGGCTGGCTGGAAACGGGCTGGAGGATCGCCGGGGCGGGCGCGGGCGTCGTCGGCTGGATCGTCGGCTGCGCGACGACGGCGACGGGCTGGACCGCAGCGGTCTGCTGGGCCGGGCTCGAGGCCGCCGGGACGGCCGCGGCTGCGCTCGCCTCCGGCTGGACGGCCGCCGCGGCGCTCGTACGCGTGGTCTCGACATAGCCGACATTCGCCAGCATTTCGTCGACGGACTTCACCTTCTCGCCGCCGCCGTCGGCCGCCGCCGCGGGTTCGGCGGCCGCCGCCACCGCCGCCGCCTTCGCCGAAGCGATCAGCTTGGAGACACGGTCGATACCGACCGTCGGGGTCTGGAGCGCGCCGAACAAGGCGGAGGTGCGCTGCGCGGCCGCAGCGGCGCGGTCGGAGGCGTCGTCCCGGCTCTCCGTCTTCGACGTGCGGACCGTGTCCGCGTTCGACGACCGCGTGGAAGAGGTGCGCGAGGAATAAGGATCGGACTGCGAGGAAATCGGACTGATCGACATGGCGTCCCCCACACGGCCTCCGAATGGAGACCGCAACGCCGCAGATCTGGCACGAGACCCCTCACGGCCTCGCTTCAAAATTCAATAGAATTTTAGGGACTTGTCGTTTTCTGGCGCGACTCGGCCGCTTACCAGTCGACGCCGAACGAATAGGACAGGCCCGCGCCCGCCGTGAACGCGTCCTTGGTGCCGAGCTTCTTGGCCACCGGGCTGTCTGCGGCTTCGCCGACGAGGCGGTTGTAGGCGCCGAACGCGGTCACGCTCCACGCGTCGCTCACGTCATAGGTGACGGCCCCGGCCGCGCCCACGGACTTCACGCCGCCCTTGGCCTTATACGGCGTGATCCGGCCGTTGGCCGCGGCTTCGCTCGCCGAGACGCCGAAATACTCGTTCATGAAGTCGCTGTCGCCGATCTCCATGCGCGGTCCGAGCGACACCGTGAAGGCGCCGAACTTCTGGATGTAGTCGGCCGAGACGTTGCCGACGAAGCCCTCATGGCCCCACGCCGTGGCGAAGCTCGCCGCGGATGCGGAACACGTCGACCGGATAGACCTCGACGAACGCGCCGGGCTCGATCGCCCAGTCGATGTCCTTCATACCGAAGAACTTCTTTACGTCGCTCGAATCGCGCTCGCCGCGGATGCGGGCCACGGGGCCCATCTGGAACCACGGCGTGTCGATCACCGCGAAGCCGAAGCCGTCGTCCGGCGCGCCAAACTTCCAGGGCTGGCCGGGACGGCGGATGCTGAGGCCGGGATAGCCGGACAGGCCGTATTTCGCCGCGCCCTCGAACTCGGGCTGAACGACGGCGGTGCCCTTGAGGGTCACGATCCAGCCTTCGTTCACGGCGGCGGCGGCCACAGGCGCGTCGATGGCCGGCATGTCGGCCGCAAACGCCGACGCCGAACCGAGCGCGGCGAGCGAGACGACCGTGGCGACGACGCGGAAAACCATGGAACTCTGCGACCCTGTCCTGACTTTTCGCGGCTGAAGCCCGCCGGAAAATCGAGAGCCATTTGCCCCGTTTTCGCACTGCAACGCAATGGCGTGACAGGCGATCCCGGCAAGGCGTGGCCATCGTGCCACGCCTGGTCTCGTCACCCCCGATACCGCCTGCGCCATGGTGCGGCATCACTTCCCCTCGCGGCCCGCCCCATTTCGATCGCGCGCGCTATAAGGGCCTCGTGAGCACGTCGTCTTCCGCAATGCCGCGCGGCCAAACCGCGCGAATGTTCCGCTTATGAAGCTCTACGACCTCGCCATCATCGGCGGCGGCGTCAACGGCTGCGGGATCGCGCGCGACGCCGCCGGCCGCGGCCTCGCCGTGCATCTGTGCGAGAAGGGCGACCTCGGCTCCGGCACGTCGTCCGCCTCGACCAAGCTCGCCCATGGCGGCCTGAGATATCTCGAGACCATGGAGTTCCGCCTCGTGCGCGAGGCGCTCGCCGAGCGCGAGGCGCTGCTGCGGATCGCGCCCCACATCGTGCGGCCGATGCGATTCGTGCTGCCGCATCGGCCCGGACTGCGGGCCTGGCCGATCATCCGGCTGGGGCTGTTCGTCTATGACAGCCTCGGCGGCCGGCGGACGCTTTCGGGCTCGCGGTCGATCGACCTCGCCAGGGACGACGCAGGCGCGTCGCTGCGCTCGCCCGACGGCCGCGCCTTCGAATATTCCGACTGCTGGGTCGACGACGCGCGGCTCGTGGTGCTGAACGCGATGGACGCGGCCGAACGCGGCGCGACGATCGCGACGCGCACCGCCTGCGTCGCGGCGGAGCGGACAGGCGGCGTCTGGCGCGTCACGCTCGACGGCCCGCAGGGGCGCTCGACGATCCGCGCCCGCGGCCTCGTCAACGCGGCCGGCCCCTGGGTTCCGGCCGTCGCGCAAGGGTCGCTCCGCGCCAACGCCGCCGCCGACGTCCGGCTCGTGCGCGGCAGCCACATCGTCACGCCGCGCCTGTTCGAGCACGACCGCGCCTATCTGCTCCAGCAACGCGACGGGCGCGTCGTGTTCGCGATTCCCTATGAGGACGATTTCACCCTGATCGGCACCACCGACGTCGATCACGACGGCGCGCCCGATCACGTCGAGCCGAGCGAGGCCGAGATCGAATATCTGTGCGAGGCGGCGAGCGACGTCTTTCGCGCAGGGGTCCGGCGCGAGGACGTCGTCTGGGCGTTTTCGGGCGTGCGCGCGCTCCACGCCGGCGGCGACGGCGCCGCGCAGAAGGCGAGCCGCGACTACGCGCTCGAACTCGAAGCCGGCGAGGGCCGCCCTCCCCTGCTCACGATCTATGGCGGCAAGCTCACCACCTATCGCCGCCTCGCCGAGGCCGCGCTCGACAAGCTCGCGCCGGCGATGTCGATCCCGCCCGGCCGATGGACCGGCCGGTCGCCGCTGCCGGGCGGCGGCGTGCCGGCGGCCGAGCCGCTCGCCGACCGCCTGGCCGCCCATCACCCTTATCTCTCCGAAGCCCTCGCGAGCCGCCTCGCCCGCACCTATGGGTCGCGGGCCTGGGACATTCTCGACGGCGCGACGAGCGCGCGGGCGCTCGGCTATGTGTTCGGCGCCGATCTCTCCGAGCGCGAGGTCCGCTACCTCGTCGCGCGCGAATGGGCCGAGACCGCCGAGGACGTGCTGTGGCGGCGCACCAAGCTCGGCCTGCGCTTCAGCGCCGAGGAGCGCGAGACGCTCGCCCGGTTCATGCCCGGAGGGGACGTGTGACGACGGCTCGGGCGGCGGCCTTGCCCTAAGGTTTCGGTTGCGGGCCAGGCCTTCGACGGGAAAGCTCCGGCGCCATGGCGGACCATATCGTCGCGATCGACCAGGGCACGACCTCGACGCGGGCGATCGTGTTCGACGCCAGACTGCGCCCTGTCGCGACCGCAAGCCGCGAATTCCGCCAGATCTTCCCGAAGCCCGGATGGGTGGAGCACGACCCGGAAGACCTCTGGGCGACGACCGTCGCGACCGTCTCCGAGGCCATGGCGCGCGCGGGCCTCACGGCTGCCGACGTCGCAGGGATCGGGATCGCCAACCAGCGCGAGACGACCGTGCTGTGGGACCGGCGCACCGGCAAGGCGGCCGCCAACGCCATCGTGTGGCAGGACCGGCGCACGGCCGCGATCTGCGCGACGATGCGCGAGGCGGGCGACGAACCCGAGGTCACAGCGCGCACCGGCCTCGTGCTCGACCCCTACTTTTCCGCCACGAAGCTCGGCTGGCTGCTGGACGAGACGGACGGCGCCCGCGAGCGGGCGCAGGCGGGCGACCTCGCCTTCGGCACAGTCGACGCCTTCCTGATCTGGCGGCTCACTGGCGGGGCGGTCCACGCGACCGACGCCACCAACGCCTGCCGCACCCTGCTCTACGAAGTGACCGAGGGCCGCTTCGACGAGCGCCTGTGCGAACGGTTCGGCGTGCCGGCCGCACTACTGCCGGAGATCCGCGACTCCTCCGGCTCGTTCGGCGAGACGCTTCCGGGCCTTTTCGGCGGCCCGATCAGAATCCTGGGCGTCGCCGGCGACCAGCAGGCCGCCACCGCCGGCCAGGCCTGTTTCGAGCCCGGAATGGCGAAGGTCACCTACGGCACCGGCGCCTTCGCGCTGCTCCACACCGGCGACGCTCCGGTGTTCTCGGACAACAAGCTGCTGACGACCGTCGCGCTGCAGCTCGGCGGGCGGAGGACCTTCGCGCTCGAAGGCGCGATCTTCGTCGCCGGCGCGGCCGTGCAGTGGCTGCGCGACGGGCTGAAGCTCGTGCGCGAGGCGAGCGAGACCGAGGCGCTGGCGAAGGCGGCCGATCCCGAACAGGACGTCTATCTCGTGCCGGCCTTCGTCGGCCTCGGCGCGCCGCATTGGGACCCGGAGGCGCGCGCCGCGCTGATCGGACTGACGCGCGGGACCGGACAGGCCGAAATCGCCCGCGCGACGCTCGAAAGCGTCGGCTACCAGACCGCCGATCTCATGGACGCGATGCGGGCGGACTGGCCGCGCGGCGAGGTCGGCCGCGCGCTGCGCGTCGACGGCGGCATGGTCGCGAGCGACTGGACCATGCAGTTCCTCGCCGACATCCTCGACGTCGAGGTCGACAGGCCGGAAATCCGCGAGACCACGGCGCTCGGCGCCGCCTATCTCGCGGGGCTTGCGGCGGGAGTTTGTCCGGAGCCTGCGGAGTTCGCGAAAGCCTGGCGGCTCGAACGGCGGTTCTCGCCCGCGATGGACGCCGAGACGCGCCGCCGCAAGCTCGCGGGATGGGCGGACGCAGTCGGGCGCGTGAAGAGCCGGTGAGGCCTCAGCCGGCCGCGCCCGAATAGGGGCGATAGCGGCGGCGGTGATAGGACAGCCCGTCGGTCGGCCCCTTGGCGAAGCGGACCGCCTCGAGCTGCACCACCATGGCGGCGTGGGTGCCCACCACGATCTCGGAGACGATGCGCCCGTCGAACACCGCGAGCGCATGTGCGAGCGTCGGCGCGCCGGTGATGAGCGGCGCCCATTCGCCATGGGCGAAGCGGTCGTCGCCCGCGCCGCCCGACGAGCGCGAGAACGCCCGGGCGATGTCCTCCTGGTCGGCCGAGAGCGCGTTCACGGCCACGATGCCGTTCTGGCTCGCGATGCGGTGGCTGCGGCTCGACAGGTTGAGGCAGACGACGAGCGTCGGCGGCTGGTCGGTGAGGCTGACCACCGAGGTCGCGGTGGCGCCGTGGCGTCCCGCCGGCCCATCGGTCGTCACGACATGGACGGTGGCGGCGATGCGCGACATCGCTTCCCGGAAGCGTTCGGCCTCCGGCGAGGGTTCGGTCACGGCGATTTTCGTCTTCATCGATCCGCCTTCAACGTGACGTCGCGACTTTGCGCGCCCAACATGGCATGAGCGCGGTTGTGGCCCAGTTAATCCGGCCGCGGAATCACCGCCATCGCGAACCGAAGACGACCCCGCCATGCAGACCTTCTTCGTCCAGATCAAATGCGAACTCGGCCGCACCTACGAGGTCGCGGAAATGCTCGCCGATCAAGAGCTGCATTCGGAGATCTATTCGACCGCGGGCGACTACGACCTGATCGTGAAGTACCATGTCGAGGACGGCGTCGACGTCGGCCACTTCATCGGCGAGAACGTCCACGCGATCGACGGCGTCCGCGACACCTACACGCTCGTGACCTACAAGGCGTTCTGAGGCTTTCGCGCTCTCTCCGCAGACTGAATCCGGGCTCGGAACCGAACCGCGTGCTTCGAGACGCAGCCCGGTCGGGCCGCTCCTCAGCATGAGGAGCGTCGGCGCGGCGCCCCTCATCCCGGCCGAAGAGCCGGGATCCAGAACCGAGCCGGTCCGCCCAGATTTCGAAAGCGCGTCGGTTCTGGGTCCCGGATCAAGTCCGGGACAAGAAAGGCGGCTCGCCTCACGCCTGCCGGGCGAGGATCGCCTTCACTTCCTCGACGAGCCGGTCCTCCGCCACCGTCACCTGCGCGGGGCGGCTCTCGGTCCATTCGGCGCGGTCGGCGATCGCCTTGGCGGCGGCGGCGCCTGCGACGAGGTCCTTCAGCGTCACCTCGCCCTTCTCGCGCTCGTCCGAGCCCTGGATGACGACGCAGGGGGAGCGGCGCCGGTCGGCGTATTTCATCTGCGCCTTCATGCCCGAGCCGCCGAGATAGACCTCGGCCGTGATCCCGGCGTCGCGCAGGCGCTTGGCCTGGGCCATCGAGTCGCCGATGCGGTCCCGGTCCATGACGAGCACCACGACCGGGCCGTCCGCCCGGGTCTCCTCCTCGCCCTTCAGCGCCGAGAGCGCGGCGAGCAGGCGCGAGACGCCGATGGAGAAGCCCGTGGCGGGAACGTTCTCGGCCATGAAGCGGCCGACCAGCCCGTCATAACGCCCACCGCCGCCCACAGAACCGAACTGGATCGGGCGGTCCTCGTCGTCGTGGACGGTGAAGGTAAGCTCGGCCTCGTAGACCGGGCCGGTGTAGTATTCGAGGCCGCGCACCACCGCCGGATCGACCGAGACGCGGCCTGAGTAGCCCGCCGCATCGACGAGCTTGGCGATCGTCGCCAGTTCTTCGGCGCCTTCGCGGCCGGTCGCGGTCTCGGCGAAGGCTTCCGCGAGCGCCGCGGCCGTCTCCTCGTTCGAGCCGCGCTTTGCCTCGAGGATCGACAGCACGCGGCTCGCCGCCGCCTCATCGAGCCCCGCGCCCTTAGTGAAATCCCCGCTCTCGTCCTTGCGGCCGGCGCCCAGCAGCGCCCGCACCCCGTCCGGCCCCAGCCGGTCGAGCTTGTCGATCGCGCGCAGCACCGTCAGCCGGCGACCCGCGTTCTCCTCGCCGCCGAGGCCGATCGCCTCCATGACGCCGTCGAGGATCTTGCGGTTGTTGACCTTGATGACGTAGTCGCCGCGCTTGACGCCCACGGCCTCCAGCGTGTCGGCCATCATCATGCACATCTCGGCGTCCGCCGTGACGTTCGGCGCGCCCACGATGTCGGCGTCAAACTGCAGGAACTGGCGGAAGCGGCCCGGGCCCGGCTTCTCGTTGCGGAACACCGGCCCGAAGCGATAGCTGCGATAGGGCTTCGGCAACCGCTGAAAGTTCTCCGCCACGAAGCGCGCGAGCGGCGCGGTGAGGTCGTAGCGAAGCGACATCCACTGCTGGTCGTCGTCCTGAAGCGAAAACACGCCGGCGTTCGGACGGTCCTGGTCCGGCAGGAACTTGCCGAGCGCGTCGGTGTATTCAAACACCGGCGTCTCCAGCCCCTCGAAGCCCCAGAGCTCATAGGTCGCGCGGATCGCCTCGGCCATCTCGCGCACGGCTTTCAGCTCGGCCGCGCCGCGGTCGGCGAATCCGCGCGGCGAACGCGGCGCGATAAGGTCTGAGCGAGAAGCCATCGAAAACGTCCGGATTCTGGAAAGCCGCCGGGGCCACGACGGCCCCTGCCCGGCTGCTCCTAGAGAAAATCAGCTTCGCGCGAAAGCCTGAGGTCCGAAGGAGGATGGGGAAGCGCACGGTTGCGGGGCGTTGCAAAAACACCCACCTACCGTGGGGAAGTTGTGGGACGACGCCCCCGACATTGACGCGGGACGCCTCCGCCGGTATCAATAAAATGCAGTTGGATCAGTAGTTTATAGCTATTCTAATCTGCATTCGAGAGACGTCAGACACCACCGTTGGACGCCCAATGATCGTCTGCTCCTGTAACGTACTGAGCGACGCCCAGATTCGGACGACGATCGGCGACGTCGAGGCCAAGCCTCAGACGCCCGGTCAGGTCTATCGCTGCCTCGGCTGCAGCCCGCAATGCGGGCGCTGCGCGCGCACGATCCGGGCCATGCTCGCCGACATCAAGGGTCTGCAGCCGCGCACCGACGAGGCTTCGGCTTGCGGAACGTGCCCTGCCGCCTGCCCCGCCGTGACGCATGGCGTCGGCGAGGTGCTGGACTTCGTCGACGACGTCGTCGAGGTCGCGACGATCGACCGCCGCCGCGCGGGCTGACCGCGGCGTTTTCCGACTGTCATCCGCGTTCCTGCCCCTATAACGCTTCCAAGGAATGCGTTTCGGGGTTGGCTTGCTCGTGGCCGCCACCTAGTTTAGAAGCATTCTAGGTTTTGGGACGGCGGCGGCGACGCCGCGAGGGAGCTTGCCATGAAGGGCGACGCGAAAGTCATCGAATATCTCAACCGCGGCCTCCGCTCCGAGATGACCGCGATCAACCAGTACTGGCTGCATTACCGCCTGCTGGACGACTGGGGCTATCTCGAGCTCGCCAAGAAGTGGCGCAAAGAGTCGATCGAGGAGATGGAGCACGCGGACAAGTTCGTAACGCGCATCATCTTCCTCGAGGGCTTCCCGAACATGCAGGTGCTCGACCCGCTGCGGATCGGCCAGAGCGTCAAGGAAATCCTCGAATGCGACCTCGCGGCCGAGCTCGAGGCCCGCGCGCTTTATCGCGAGGCGGCGCTCTATTGCCAGGACATCGGCGACCTGCCGTCGAAGAATCTCTTCGAGGAGCTGATGACCGACGAGGAAGGCCACATCGACTTCCTCGAGACGCAGCTCAACCTCGTGGCCCAGCTCGGCGAGCAGCTCTACGCCCAGAAGCATGTCGGCCACGTCGGCGGCGAAGACTGAGTTTTCCTGAGCCTTCGGGCTTTGCGGAATGACGAACGGCCGGAGGGTGACCTCCGGCCGTTTTTGTTTGGGAGCGCTGGACCCTCAGCCGTCATGCCCGCGTCTTCGCGGGCATGACGGCGGAGAGGGCGACGTCTGGGCTCACCCCAACGGAAAGGCCTGACCCATCACCGCCTGCGCGAACACCGCGACGGTGATCGCCGCGATCGCGACGCCCGCGGCGATGACCAACCGCCGCGATCCGAGCGCCCCGAACGCGCCCGTCGTCAAGGCGGCGACGACGGGCAGAAGCTGCTCGCCATGCATGCCGAAGAAATGCGCGACCCGGAGGTCGCCGCCCGCCCGGTTCCAGCCGAACAGGGGCGTCGCGCCGCCGACCGCGCCGACATTGTGCCCTGCCCCATATTGCTGGCTCATATACAAGCCGGACAGCGCCCCGAGCACGACCGTGAGCGCGATCCCCGCCACGACCGCGAGCCTGAGCGTCGGGTCGAGCCCGCGAACAGGACGCCGCCAGATCTCGAGCGCGAGCGGGATCTTGGTCAGGAGCATCGTCAGCGCGGCCGCGCCCATCGCCCCATAGAGCCAGAAATGCGCGGCGTCGGCGCGGTTGAAATGCGACCGTTCGCCGAGCCCCGCCTGAAGCGTGATGTAGCCGAGCTCGAACACGCCCGCGGCGATGACGATCCGCACGCTCCAGCGCAACGCCGGAGCGTCTCGACGGTCGGGCCGGACATAGCCAAAGAACCAGGCGGAGGTGAGCAGGAACACGCCCGTCGACAGGAAGAACTTCGCGGGCTTGGTCCAGACCGAGACGCCGTCGAGCGTCCGTCCGTCGAACAGCTGAAGCGCCGAGGCGACGGCGAACAGCGCGAGGAACGCAAACCCCGCCGCGGCGAGCGCCGGCTGGCGCTCCCGAAGCTCCGCGATCGGCGAGGCGCTGCGGATCGCGGCGGCGTCGAACGTGGCGGCGGCGCTCATGACAGGCTCTCCTGCAGGCGCCCGCCCTGGCCGATGCGGATGATGACATAGGTCAGCAGCCCCACCGGACCGAACAGGAACGTCAAGGCGAGGGTCGGCGGAACCAGGATCGCGGGCGTTCCGGCGCGCGCGGCGTCGCGGGCGATCAGCGTGCCGACGATGAGGTCGAAGGCGAGGTAGTGGATCCAGCCGGCGGTCAGCGCATGGTCGTTCTGGAACAGAGCCCGCACCTCGTCGATCGACCCGAAGCCGCCCGACGCGCCGCCGGCCAGACCCGCGATCAGCGAACCGAGATAGGCGACGGCGAAGAGCGCCGGAACCGCGATCCCGGTCGAGATCCAGACCGTGGGCCGGATGCGGGCCAAGAAGGCCGAAAGGCCGAGCGCGAGCCAGCCGACAAGCGCGATGGAGTTGGAGGCTGCGAAGACGTCGTCAGGGGTGAGCATGGCTTGCCATCCATTATCTTTACATCGTACAGATGACCATGAGCGATAATCTTTACACTGTCAAGACTCCGGCGGTGACCTCGCAGAAGCGTGAGGGCTACCATCATGGCGACCTCCGCGCGGCGCTGGTGCGCGCGGCCGAAGAGGTGATCGCCGAGCGTGGCGTGGACGGGTTTTCGCTGCGCGAGGCGGCGCGCCGGGCCGGCGTGTCCGCCGCCGCGCCCCAGCACCATTTCGGCGACGCCCGAGGTCTGCTCACCGCCGTGGCGCGGCTCGGCTTCGAGGGACTTTGCGAGGCGCTCGTCGCCGCGAACGCCGCACATCCCATGCCCGCGGGAGACGAGGCCGCCCGTCGCGCCCGTCTCGACGCCCAGGCGCGCGCCTATGTGGCGTTCGCCATCGCCGAGCCCGCGCGGTTCGACGTGATGTGGCGGAAAGCGCGGATCGACACCTCAGACGAGGCCTATCACGCCGCCGCCCGCCGGGCCTTCGTGCTGCTCGACGAGGCCATTCGCGGCGAGGCGGCGGAACAGTGCGAGGGCCCGCGCGACCCGCGGACGATCGCGGCGTGGGCGGCCGTCCACGGCTTCGCGAGGCTCGCGCTCGACGGAGCGTTTGGGCCCGACCCGCAAGGCGCCGCCGACGCGATGCTCGGCGCGGTGATCGGGCGGCTTGATCTTTAGAACGGCCAGCGCGCGCGGAGTTCGTCCTCCGTCCCGTCGAAGGCGTCGCGATCGCAGGGGCCGATCCCGTCGACCTCGCGCGGCTCGGCGCCCGAAGCGCCGTCCGTGTGCTGCCAGAGCGTCCAGCGCGCCCACAGCGCCGGCACGCCCCGCGGCGCATCGCTGAAGCGCGCGTACCAGAGCCGACAGCGCGCCAGCGGCGACGCCTCGACGCCCGCAAGCGTCTCGCGCAGGTGGCGGCCGCCATAGACCACCGGAGGCCGCCCGATCCGCGCCTCGACCAGCGCCACGAACTCTTCGGCCTGCGCGAGGCTCATGTCGGCGCCGGCCGTGCTCTCCTCCCAGTCGAGGCAGACGAGTTCGTCGGGCTGAGGATCGGCGTAGGCGAGATAGTTCTCGACCTGCGCCGCCACCTCGACGCCGCTCGAATAGTGATAGGAGCCCCACAGCAGGCCCGCGGCCCGCGCGGCCTCGCGCCGCTCGCGGAACCTCGGGTCACGGAACGTCGCGCCCTCGGTGGCCTTGTGGATCACGGCGACGATCCCAGCCCTGCGCACGGCGGTCCAGTCGGCCACATGGTTGTGGTGCGAGAGGTCGATCACGCCGTCGAACATGGTCGCTCCGATGGTGCGCGCTTCGAGACGGCCCGTCGGGCCTCCTCAGCATGAGGCAGGTTTGCGGAACTCAACGATCCTCATGCTCGAGGAGCCCGCGTCAGCGGGCGTCTCGAAGCGCGCGAATTCCGTTCCGCATGCCCGGATGACGTCCCGCCCCGCCGTCGCTATATCAGGCGCGACCCTTTCCGCCTCGCCGCTCCAACGCGCGCAATCCCCCCGGAGGCCCCATGCTCGACGCCGCCAAAGACGACAAGACGCCCGTCACCGTGCTCACCGGCTATCTCGGCGCCGGCAAGACGACGCTCCTCAACCGCATCCTCTCGGAGCCGCACGGCAAGAAATACGCCGTCATCGTCAACGAGTTCGGCGAGATCGGCATCGACAACGACCTCGTCGTGGGCGCCGACGAGGAAGTGTTCGAGATGAACAACGGCTGCATCTGCTGCACCGTGCGCGGCGACCTTATCCGCATCCTCGAAGGCCTGATGCGCCGCAAGGGCCAGTTCGACGCGATCATCGTCGAGACCACCGGCCTCGCCGACCCCGCGCCGGTCGCTCAGACCTTCTTCATCGACGAAGAGGTGGGCCGCAAGGCGCGCCTCGACGCCGTGGTGACGGTCGCCGACGCCAAATGGCTGACCGAGCGGCTCAAGGACGCGCCCGAGGCCAAGAACCAGATCGCCTTCGCGGACGTGATCCTGCTCAACAAGACCGATCTCGTCTCCGAGCACGACCTCGAAGAGGTCGAGGCCCGCATCCGCGGCCTCAACCCCTACGCGCGCGTCATCCGGACGCAAAAGTGCGACGTCGCGCTCGACGCGGTGCTCGACAAGGGTGCGTTCGACCTCGACCGAATTCTCGCGATCGAGCCTGCCTTCCTCGAGGCCGACGATCATCACCATCATCACGGGCACGACCATGGCCACCACCATCACGGCCATGACCACGGGCACGAGCATCACGAGCACGGGCCCGACTGCGGCTGCGGGCACGACCACCATCATGATCACGGCCACGACCATCATGCGCACGAAAAGCCGGGCTTCGAGCACAAGGACCACGGCCATGGCGAGCACTCGCATGGCGGCCTGAAGACCTATCACGACGAGACCATGCAGTCGGTCGCGCTCGAAATCCCCGGCGACGTCGATCCCAACAAGTTCATGCCCTGGGTGAACGAACTCGCCCAGACCGACGGCGCGAATTTCCTGCGCTGGAAGGGGATCCTCGCGTTCAAGGACGAGCCCCGCCGCTTCGTGTTTCAGGGCGTCCACATGATCCTCGACGGCGACCTCCAGCGCGAGTGGAAGACGGACGAGAGGCGGCGATCGAAGATGGTCTTCATCGGCAAGGAGCTCGACGAGGCCAAGCTCCGCAAGGGCTTCGAGGCCTGCGCGGCGTAAGGGGCCGCTGTCTCCCAACGAACTGCGTGCTTCGAGACGCCGGCCCTTTCGGGCCGGCTCCTCAGCATGAGGACCGTTGGAGTTTCCTGAACCAGAAACCTCCCTCATGCTGAGGAGCCTTGGCGTCAGCCAAGGCGTCTCGAAGCACGCACTCGGCTAGATCCTCGCTCCCATGTCCCTCCCCCACGACGCCGGCTATCCCTCGCTCACCGAGCGCCTGACCCCGATCGAGGCCGGCGCTTACGTCATCTCGGCGAGCTTCATCGGGACGGCGGCCGTGTTCGCGCTCGCCGACGGCGCGGTGCTGTTCGTCACCGAAGAGGGCGAACTTCGCGTGCCCGCCCATCAGGGCTCGGTCAACGTCGCGGCGACGGGGAAGAACGTGCTCGTCACCGGCGGCGACGACGGCAAGGTGCTCCGATTCACCGGAAACGACACGCCGGAGCCGCTCGGCGCCGCGAAAGGCTGGATCGACGCGCTCGCGATCGGCGCCGACGGCGCGGTGGCGTGGTCGTCCGGCAAGACCGTCTTCGCCCGCGACGGCAAGGGCGAGGTCAAGACCTTCGAGGCCCCCTCCTCCGCGCGCGGCCTCGCCTTCGCGCCGAAGGGCTACCAGCTCGCCGTCTCGCGCTACAACGGCGTCTCGCTCTGGTTTCCGCGCGTCACGGGCGCGCCCAAGGAGCTGACCTGGAAAGGCAGCCACATCGACGCGATGTTCTCGCCCGACGGGCGCTTCGTCGTCACCACCATGCAGGAGAATGCGCTGCATGGCTGGATCGTCGCGACCGGCGGCCACATGCGCATGTCCGGATACCCTGGGAAGGTGCGCTCGACCGCCTGGACCGCCGACGGCAAGTGGCTCGCGACCGCGGGAGCGGACGCCGCGATCCTCTGGCCGTTCCAGGCCAAGGACGGCCCGATGGGCAAAGCCCCCAAGGAGCTCGGCATCCGCCCCGCGCGCGTCTCCCGCGTCGCCGCGCATCCGAAAGCCGGCGTCGTCGCGCTCGGCTATGAGGACGGCGCGGCGCTGATCGTGCGGATCTCCGACGGAGCCGAGATCCTCGCCCGAAATCCGGGCGACGGCGGCGCGGTCACGGCGCTCGGCTGGGACGGCCGGGGAGACCGCCTCGCCTTCGGGACGGAAGACGGCGCGGCCGGCGTGGTGGCGCTTCCCGAGGAGTGAGCGGCGCCCGTCTGTCCCGGCCTCGAGCCGGGACCCGAAACCGCTTCGGTTTCAAAGATAGACGTCACGGCCGAAGCGCCTTTTTGCCTGAAGGGCGTCGGCTCTGGGTCCCGGATCATGTCCGAATAGGATCCGCAAAGTCAGGCATGCCACAGCTTGCATGAGGCGCATGGCGCCCATGCCGCGCCGGATTTGAACTAGACAGGCCCGCGCCCGGCTGCGATCACGCAGACATAGACTTTCGTCTAAGTCTAATTCTCGTCTCGCACCCATTCCCGGCGCATCCAGCGTCCAGCCCCTCGCGCGCTCTCCCGATCCGTGCCCGGTCCTCCGGGCGCGGCGACGATGGCGCGCGGCCGATGGAGACCTTCCGATGAGCGCCAATCCGGACCGCATCTCGACCGATCGCCGGAACTTCATCCGTTTTCTCGCCGCGAGCCCGCTGATGACGCCGGCCGGCGTGAGCGCGATCGTCGGCGGACTGACCGCGGCCTCGGGAGCGGCGTTCGCCCAGAGCTACGACGTGCTGCGCGCGCCGGCCTCGAAGGTCGGCGACGTCATCGCCTCGCCTGACCAGGCGCTTGAAGTGATGGACTTCGAGCCGGCGGCCAAGCAGGCCTGCCCCCGGCCCATTACGGCTATCTGGCGTCGGGCGTCGACGACGACGCCACGCTGTTCGCCAATCACGACGCCTTCTCGAAGCTGCGCATCCGGGTGCGGCGGCTGATCGACGTCCGCAAGATCGACACCAGCGTCACGATCTTCGGCCAGACCTGGAACAGCCCGATCGCGCTCGCTCCGGTCTCGAGCCAGGGCGCGTTCCACCCCGAGGCCGAGTCCGCGGTCGCCCGCGCCGCCAAGGTCCAGGGCCACGGCATGATCCTGTCCACCGTCGGCTCGACCTCGATCGAGGACGTGACCGCCGAGCGCGGCGCGCCGGTCTGGTACATGCTCTATCCGACCGACGACTGAGCGGTGACCGAGGCCATGGTGAAGCGCGCCGAGGCCGCCGGCGCGCCGGCGATCGTGCTGACCGTCGACCGTCAGGGCGGACGCAACACCGAGACGCTGTTTCGAGATGCGCCGCGACGACACCCGCGACTGCAAGGCCTGCCATGCCGGCGGCTTCAAGAACGAGGTGAGCCGCAAGCCGATGTTCGACGGCCTCGACGTCTCGAAGGTCACGAACCTCTACGGCACCGGCATGACCTGGGACTATGTCGATCGCCTGCGCAAGATCGTGAAGGGCAAGCTGGTGCTGAAGGGCGTCATGACGCGCGAGGACGCGGCGGAAGCGCTGAACCATGGCGTCGACGGCCTCATCGTGTCGAACCCATGGCGGCCGCGCCGAGGAGAGCCTGATGGCGACCATCGACGCCCTGCCGGAGGTCGTCGCGGCCGTCGACGGCAAGATCCCGGTTCTGGTCGACGGCGGCTTCCGCCGCGGCACCGACGTGCTCAAGGCGCTGGCGCTCGGCGCGACGGCGGTGTGCATCGGCCGGCCCTATTGCTGGGGCCTCGCGGCCTTCGGCGAGCCGGGCGTCGCGGCCGTGCTCAAGATCATGCAGCGCGAATTCGAGACCATCATGCGCCAGGTCGGCGCGACCAAGATCGCCGACATCGGCCCGGACAACGTCGTCCGGGCGTGAGAACTGGCCAACGCCACCTCGCCGCATGCCGGCGGGGCGGCGGCCTACTGGCTCGCCCAGACGATCCGGGCGATCCACGCCACCTGCGAGGCCGCGAAAACGCGGTCGGGATGCTCGGGATTGAGCGAACGGAGCTCCACCTGCTTGGCGGTGCGGCGCGCCAGCTCCTTGGCCAGCACCTCGCCCTCGGTGGTCTTCACCACCACGCGGTCGCCTCGCCGGATCGGCGCGCCCGGCGCGACCATCACGACGTCGCCGTCGCGATAGACCGGCGCCATCGAGTCGCCGGCGATCTCGAGCGCATAGGCGTTTCGTGCTCGTTGTCCGGAAACGCGATCTCGTCCCAGCCCTGGCCGACCGGAAAGCCGCCATCGTCGAAATAGCCGCCCTCGCCCGCCTGAGCCATTCCGATCAGCGGAACCGTGCGTCGCCGTCCGGACGGACCATTCCCGGTGAGGATCTCCATGAAGCCGTCGAGCGGCGTCGAGGTCGCGTCGAGCGCCTTTGCGATCGACTCGGTCGAAGGCCAGCGCGGCCGGCCGTCGCCCGCGATCCGCTTCGAGCGATTGAACGTCGTCGGATCGAGCCCGGACTTGCGGGCGAGACCCGAGGCCGAGAGCCCGTTCTTTGCGGCGAGCGCGTCGATCGCCGCCCATATCTGGCCATGGCCAAGCATGCGCCTGTCGCCTCCTCGCGGCCGCCTTTGGTTCAAAGTACGGCAACGATACCTAGAACTAGGAATTACTACCTTTAACCGTCGATGTCCAGCGGACATCGCACGCGCTCTTGCCTCACGCCTCCCTGTGGTCCTAAACCTCGCGGCCGCCAGTCCGTCCAACGTCCGATGACGGACTGCGTTCCGCAACCGCCAACCGATGCGAGGTCGCGATGACCGATGCGACCATCTACAAGATCGCGCCCGCGGCGCTCTGGGAGGCGGCGGCGCGCGCCGGGACCTTCGACGGCGCGCCGGTCGATCTCGCCGACGGCTACATCCACTTCTCGACCGCAGACCAGCTCGGCGAAACGGCCGCCAAGCATTTCGCGGATCAAAACGACCTCGTGCTGATCGCCGTCGCGACCGCCCCGCTCGGCGACGCGCTGAAATGGGAGCCCTCGCGCGGCGGCGCGCTGTTTCCCCATCTCTACGCGCCGCTGCCGACCTCCGCCGCGATCTGGGTCCGCGCGCTGCCGCTCGGCGAGGACGGCCGGCACATTTTCCCGAGCGAGGCGGCGCCTGCCGGAGCGCCGGCGTGATCGGCGCGCTGTGGCCGCTCGTCCGGCCCGCCTTCCATGCGCTCGATCCCGAGCGCGCCCATGAGGCGACCCTCGCGGCGCTGGAGCTCTTGCCGCGCGGCCGCCCGCCGGCCGTGGATCCGCGGCTTGCGGTCGAGGCCTTTGGGCTGCATTTTCCGAACCCCGTCGGCCTCGCGGCCGGCTTCGACAAGGACGCGCGCGTGCCCGACGCGATGCTCGGCCTCGGCTTCGGCTTCGTCGAGATCGGCTCGGTGACGCCGCGCCCGCAGGCCGGCAACCCGAAGCCGCGGCTGTTCCGCCTCGCCGAGGACCGCGCGGTGGTCAACCGCATGGGCTTCAACAACGCCGGGGCGAGCGAGGCGGAGTCCCGCCTCGCCCGCCGCGCCGGACGCCCCGGGATCGTGGGCGTGAACGTCGGCGCCAACAAGGATTCGGAGGACCGCGCCGCCGACTACGCGCTCGGGATTTCGGCCTTCGCGCGCCACGCCTCGTTCTTCGTCGTCAACATCTCCTCGCCCAACACGCCGGGCCTGCGCGACCTGCAGGCGAAGGCCGCGCTCGACGACCTCGCGGCCCGCGCGATCGAAACGCGGGACAAGGCCGCGGCGCAAGGCCTGCCGCGACGGCCTGTGCTGCTCAAGATCGCGCCGGATCTCGACCTGCTCGGCCTCGACGACGTGGTGGAGGTGGCGCGCGCGCGCGGCTTCGACGGGCTCATCGTCTCCAACACCACGCTCGCCCGCCCGGCGACGCTGAAAGGGGCGGCGGCCAAGGAGGCCGGCGGCCTTTCGGGCGCGCCGCTGATGCGCCGCTCGACTTGGATGCTGGCGCAGGCCCATCTGCGGATGGAAGGCGCGATGCCGCTCGTCGGCGTAGGCGGGGTCGCGTCGGGGGCCGACGCGCTCGCCAAGATCCGCGCCGGCGCGACGCTGGTCGAGCTCTACAGCGGGCTCGTGTTCGAGGGTCCGGACCTCGTCCGCCGCATCCTCGCCGAACTGAGCGCAACGCTCGGCCGCGAGGGCGTCGGCTCGCTCGCGGCTCTCGTCGGCCGCGACGCTCAAGCGGTCGCGGCGGAGGGGCCCGGCGACTGACGGCTCGTCAGCGCCGCCCGCCGACGTTGAGCACCCGCATGACGATCCAGATCGGGATGACGACCGCCGCGCCGATCAGGAAGTAGCGGCCGATCAGCCGCAGCACGTCGGCGGAGTTGCGGATGAGATTCTCGATCTCGTCGGCGACCCAGCGGAACAGCTCGAAGGCGTTGAGATCGAGCTGGTCGAGGATCAGGCCGACGATCACGCACAGCAGCGCCAGCCGGATCAGCACGCCGAGCGGCGAGCCGCCGAAGATCCGCGTCATCGTTCCGGAGCCGTAGCGGGTTCCCGCCTCGCCGTCCCTGCGAAACACCAAGGTGAGTTCCTTCCCTCTCGCGCCCGCCTATCGAGATAGCGGTTCGCGAGCGTCATGCAAGCGCGGGTCTCCCTGCGCCCTCCCCGCTACTTGTAGTCGACGTCGTACTCGCACCCGCTGACGCATTTGCAGGTGCTGCTTTCGTCCTTCGTCGACTCGGCCGGCCAGAGCACCTGACGACCTTTTTCGCGACGTTGACGGAGAGGCGTTCGACGACGCCTCCCTCCGCGTTCACGATCACCGCCTCGGTGTTGAAGAAGGGATACGGCCAATTCCAGACCGTCTCGTTGTCGCGCTCCCTGCCGGCAGTGAACCACTCTCCGTTCGAGGCGCCGTCAATCACCCTCGTCCCGGATCATCCCGACCCCCTTAATCTTCAGTTTGTTTTTTCTTTCCACTAAAGCTTGGTCCATAGAACGTAAAAATCTTTGACGATTGGCATCCGGACGTTCTGAATTTGTAAAATGTGTTATTCGCTATGTTTCGATCATACTTCTCTTCGTCGATGCACGCCGCAGCGATTTCCGGCCTGTTCGTCGTCCAGTTGAAGTAGTCGAACTTCGGAACCGCCGGCACGAAGGTGTCGAACCTCCGCAGTGAGGCGGCGGCGGCGTCGACGCGCGGCACGTAGCCCACTCCCTCGGCTCCCACGCCGGGAGCGCGCTTCCCGAGCGCGATCGGAATCTTCGGAGCCGCAAGCAGCCCGATGGTCCCGGCCTGCAGCCCCAAGACATGCGCCGCCGACAGTTGCGGCGCGGCGAGCGACGTTCCCCGGCGCCGCTCCATGGCGTATCGCCCCTGTCCCACGGACGCCGCCATCACCGCAGGCCTTCGCTGACCGCGTAGCGATCCGCCCGATTGGTGATCGGTTCTCGCCCAGCGTATAATCCATCGCGACTTCTCCGACCCGCTCCGCGTAGGTGGCGCAGGCCGGCAATCGGATTTCGCGTCGTCGTCGTCGAAGGAGCCGCCGTTGCCCGCCGCCGCGACCGTCGCCACTCTGCGAGATCGCCTCATATTGTAGATTCGTCGGCCCCATACCGAAGCGGAAGCCGCTGCATTCCATGCCGAGGCTGATGTTGAGCGCGCCGATCCGGTACTTCAGCGCTTTTCTTCTCGGCGTCATGACCTCCGCGTTCACGCGCTCGATCGCGGCCAGGACGTCGTCGAAATAGATGGCGTAGAGATTGCCGTCCTTGTCCGGTTTCGCGAGCTTTCTCAACGTATTGATCGAGATGATCTTCACGTCGCGCGCAAAGCCGCGATACTCGCTCGCCGTGTCCGAGCCGACAATGACCGACGCCACCATCGTGCCGTGCTCGCAGCCTGCGAACGCGCAGGTCTGGGATCCGGCCGCGAGGCTGCGCGCGCCCGAACTTCACGCCGGCGGGACACGAACTCGTCATGCCGAGTTTCTTGTCCGTGCGAGAGAAGCAGAAACCGTCGACGACCGCCCGCTTCATCGCCCTCACCGTCAGGTCGACGCCCCCGTCGATCATCACGATGGAATAGCCAGCGCCCGTCAGACCAGCCTTCGCCAGCTTGTCCACGCCGAGAAGCTTCTGCGCGGCGACCAGCACCTGGTCCTTGTTCACGCCAGAGGGCGGAGGCGGCGCGACGGCCGGCCGGACCGCGAACGTTCCGCGCGGCACGATCGCCACGAACGACACGTCCGGATCGCGGAGAAGGCCTTCGACTTCGCCGGCCGAGACTGTCGCAGACAGCAGTCCGCCGCTCCTGAACGTCAAGAGACCGTAGTCGTCCTCGGCCTTGACCGCTCCGCCAAAGTGGCGCGCCAGCACGCGCGCCTTCTGGGCGGCGACGGCTGAGCGCCCGCTTGGCGGCCGGCCCCGTCCCCGCCCGGCGCGTCGTCCTTCATGTGGATGAAGACGCGGTGATAGGGCTCGGCGCCCGATGCGATGGCGCGCGCGTCCCTGACGGAGATCCGCCCGCCGTCGGCGCTCCGGCGCAACGTCTCGGCCATCGGGGGTCCGACGTCGGCCAGCGCCGCACAGGTTGAGGCGAACAGGAAGACGACGACCCAAACAAACTTCACGCCATCTCCCCGAGAATTCAACAGAACGCAGCCATGCCGAGCGCTGTTGTTTCTCGATCAAGAAACGACGGTCAATATTCCTGCCGGTAAACTCTACTTGTGTAGGTAATCTTACGTAGACGCCGCCCTTCGTCGCCTCTGAGGCGAACCGCCTCGGTCACGCCGCCTTCGCCAGCTCCCCGTCGAGCGCCCGGCGGATGAGCGCGCGGGTCTCCTCGACGCCGTAGAGCGCCGCGAAGGAGCCGAAGCGCGGGCCCTTCTCCTGGCCGATCAGCGTGCGGTAGAGCGCCGCGAACCACTCCTGGCTCACCCCCGGCCGCTCGGGCGTCGCGCCCTTGGCGTTGAAGTCCTGGTAGCGCGGCACGGCCCGGGCGACGTCGTAGAGCGCGGTCTGGACGTCTTCGGGGCTCGCGCCCGCCGGCAGTTCGCCCAGCGCCTTCTCGAGGCTCGAGAGCGCCTCGCGCTCCACCTCGTCGGGCGCCGAGAAGCGCTTGGTCGGCTTCACGTGGTCCTCGTAGTAGCGGATCGCGTAGCCGACGAGCTCGTCGAGCTTGGGGTGCGTCTGGGGCGTCACGCCCTGCGCGTAGCGGCCGATGAAGCCCCACAACACGTCGCGGTTTTCGGCGTTCGAGGCCGAGACGAGGTTGAGCAGCAGCCCGAAGCTCACCGGCAGGCCTTCGGCCGGCGGGTTCCCGGAATGGATGTGCCACACAGGATTGCCGAGCCGCGGCTTCCACTCCTGCCGCTCGTAGCCGCCGAGGAACTGGAAATACTCGTCGACTGCGCGCGGGATGACGTCGAAATGCAGCTTCTTGGCCTCTCGCGGCCGCTGGTACATGTAGAGCGCGAGGCTTTCGGGCTGGCGTAGGTCAGCCACTCGTCGATCGTCAGGCCGTTGCCCTTCGACTTCGAGATCTTCTGGCCCTGCTCGTCCAGGAACAGCTCGTAGACGAAGTGCTCCGGCGCGACGCCGCCCAGGATCTCGCAGATCCTGTCGTAGAGCGGCGCGTTGGTCTGATGGTCCTTGCCGAACATCTCGAAATTGACGCCGAGCGCCGCCCAGCGCGCCGAAGTCCGGCTTCCACTGCAGCTTCACCTTGCCGCCGGTGACGGGAACCGTCTTGTCCTGCCCGTCCTCATCCGTGAACGTGATGGTCCCGTTCTTGGCGTCGACCGCCTTCATCGGCACGTAGAGCACGCGCCCCGACACCGGCGAGATCGGCAGGAAGGGCGAATAGGTCGCCTGCCGCTCTTCGCCGAGCGTGGGCAGCATCACCTTCATGATGGCGTCGTACTTCTCGACCGCGCGCAGCAGCACGGCGTCGAGCTTGCCGGAGCGGTAGTAATCGGTCGCGCTTGCGAACTCGTAGTCGAACCCAAAGGTGTCGAGGAAGCGCCGCAGCATCGCGTTGTTGTGGTGGCCGAAGCTCTCGTAGTTCCCGCCGAAGGGGTTCGGCACCGAGGTCAGCGGCATTTGAAGATACGGCGCGAGCGCCGCAGGATCCGGCACGTTGTCCGGGACCTTCCGCATGCCGTCCATGTCGTCCGAGAAGCAGAGCAGCCGCGTCGGGATCTTGTCTTCGGTCAGCACCCGGAAGGCGTGCCGCACCATGGTGGTGCGCGCCACCTCGCCGAAGGTGCCGATATGCGGCAGGCCCGACGGCCCGTAGCCGGTCTCGAACAGGACCGGCCCGTCCTTCGGCCGCTTCTTCAGCCGCGCGACGATCTTTTTCGCCTCCTCGAACGGCCAGGCGTTCGCGGCGAGAGCGACGTCGAGGGGCGGAAGGTCAGAGGCCATTTTTGGAACCGGTCCGAATGCGTCGTGAGGAGCGATCCTACTACTGCATGCGGCGGAAGAGTGGAAACCGGGTTCTGGTTCGAACCCCGTTCCAGCCGAACTGCGGGTTTCGAGACGCGGCCTGAAGGCCGCTCCTCCGCATGAGGAAGGTCGAGGGCGTTTTAGGAACGATCCTCATGCTGAGGAGGCGGCTTCAGCCGCCGTCTCGAAGCCCGCAGTTCCTCGGGGAGCGAAACCGCCTCACCAGATCCCGACGGGAAATGCTTGAGGTAGATCTCGGCGTAGGTCCCGTTCTCGTCGAGCCGCCGCAGCGCGTAATCGATGGCCTGCCGCAGCGTCTCGTCGGCGGGCGAGACGAGCGCGCCGACGCCCTCGCCGAAATAGCGCGCGTCGACATAGGGGCCGCCGACGAAGCGGCAGCAGTCTTCCGAGCCCGTGCCGTTCAGCCAGAAGGCGAGCGAGACGGCGTCGCCGAAGGCGAGATCTGCCTCGCCGGCCTTCACCGCGGCGCGGGCGGCGTCGGCGCGGTCATAGGGCTTGGGCGTCGCGTCCGGGAAATAGGCCTTTAGGAACGCCTCGTGGGCCGAGCCCTTCACGACCGCGACGGTTCGGCCCTTCAGCGCCTCGGGTGTGGCGTCCGGAACCGCCTTGTCGCTGCGCGCGACGAAGCGCGCCGGCGTCTGGTGCACCCGGTCCGTCATCAGGAAGCGCTGGCGAAGCTGCGGGGTCGGGCGCGCCATGGCGAGGATGACGTCGGCCTGCCGCTTCTCGATCGTGTCCATCAGCGCGTCCCAGCGCCAGGCCTGGAGCGTGCAGGCGATCTTCAGCTCCTCGCAGATCGCGCGCGCGAGATCGACCGCGAAGCCCGTCGGCTGCCCCTCGGCGTCGATGTAGTGGAACGGCGGATAGTCGTCGCCCGTCGCCCATTTGAACACGCGGTTGCGCGGCAGGTCGGGCTTCTCGATGCGGGATTTCGGATCCGAATAACGCGGGATCGCGACGCCGCCCTGGTCCGACTGGGCGGACGCCGGGGCGGCGAGCGCGGCGGCGACCAGGACGGCGCCCGAAAGCGCCGAAAACATTCGCGCGAGGCGTCCGCTCTTTGGTTGCATTCGACTCGACTCCTCGCCCGCGCCGATCGTACTCTCGTACCCGCTTGGGTCGAGCCTGCCGCCCTCCGGCGGCGCGTCGGGGGACGCACAGCCTTGATACACGAGTCCGCGCGCGCTTTCGCGCATCCGATCGCGCTCGGCGGCGCGACCGTCCGACGGCCGCGCCCTGCGCGCCGAGCCGGCGGCGTACGCGCGCGAAACCGACGGCCTCCCTGCTCTCAGGCCCGCGGGCCCCGGCCTCCCGTCCGATCTCGCGGCGCTGGAGCGCGCCGGCCTGCCGCCGGGACCGGTCCATGCGGCGCTCGTCGAGGCGCGTCGGATCGGCGCCGAACCGTTCGACGTCCTGCTGGCGTCCGGCGCGTTCGACGAGACCTTCTTGATCGAAACTTTCGCCCGCGCGCTCGGGCTCGACGTCGCGGGCCCGGAAGACGCCGCCGCCGGCCCGATCGACGCCGACACTTTCGAGCTCGCCTGTGCGAGCGGCTATCTGGCGTCCCTCACCGCCGACGGACGACCGCGCTTCGTGATCGCGGCTCGCGGCCCCGCGATCCGCCGGCTCGCCGCCTCGCGCCGCGGACGGCCGCGCACGCGTTCGTTCGCGATCGCGGGCCCGCGCGCCTTTCTCGATCTTGCATCGGCGCGCGCCGGCGGCGGGCTGTCCGCACGGGCGGCCGAAGGCCCGGCCGCGACGGTGCCGGAGCTCAGCGTCGTGGGCGGCATGCCGCGGGTCGGCCGCGGCGCGCAGGCCGGCGTCTTGCTGATCGCCGCGCTCGTCGTCGCCGCGGCGATCTTCGCGCCCGGCGTCTGGGCGACGCTTCTGCTGCTCGGCGGCCTCGTCTTCGCGACCTCCAACGGCTTTCGCCTGATGCTCGCGCTTACGCCGCCGGCCGAGGCGCCCCGCCGACTGTGGAGCGACGACGCGTCCCTTCCCGTCTACACCGTCATGGCGGCGCTTCACCGGGAGGCGGCGGTCGTTCCCTCGCTCCTCGACGCGATCGAGCGGCTCGACTATCCGGCCTTAGGTAGCAACGGCACCACAACCCCTAGAGCCTCAACGGCAGCGACCCGCTAAACTCGGGCCATGTCCGAACCCAACGTCGTCCTCACCCTTCGCCGCAAGCGCGACGAGATCGAAACGGCGATCGTCACGTACACGCGCAGGCTGGAGGAGGCGCGCCGCGACCTCCAGCACGTCGCCGCCACGCTCCAGCTATTCGAGGCTGCGGCGGCTCCAGACGGCGTGCGGGTTTATCAGGACGTCCACCGGCTGTTCCGCAAGGGCGAGATGACGGGGATCTGCAAGGCTGCGCTGGCTGAGCGCGGGCCGATGGACACGCGCGAGCTTGCTTACGCGGTCATGAAGGCTAAGGGCTTTGCGGCCGATGAGGAGCTACGCAAGGCGATCACTTATCGGATCGTGCAGGCCTTGCGGATGCAGGAGAAGAGGGGCAGCGTAAGCGGGCGCGGCAGAAGAAAGGGATTACGAGTATGGGCGTTCGTCTGACAATTGAGAGCGACGGAAATCAGCTTTTTGAGATCAGTGGCAGCAACGCGCTCGCCCCCATGAACGAAGGCGAGCGCGCGATTGTTTTTGGCGTCCTTATGGACGCTTTATCGATCCTTGCCGGAATTACGCCGCCAAAGTCATCTTGCGCCACGGAAGCTGTGACGGATGGATATTCCGAAGCCATCGAACAATGTCAGACGGGCCATAGCTCTGGAACCGTCGTTCGCTTAGCAAGGCGACACGGCACCCAAGTTCGTCCTGCCACGCCATGATTACGCGATCGCGATTGTGGATGTCCGCCATTGCGGACTCCGTCACGAGCACGATTGCAAAGACCTGCCCTTGCTCTCTCGTGAGTGCGACATTCCAACTAGACATAAAGACCTCGTTATATGAGGCCGGCCTCGGGTTGACATGAATCGAGATCGGAGCAAATGATCCGATCGTGATCATATCGCCGCCTTGGCCGGGCGGTTCTGACCAAAGCCCAGTGCGTGAACCCATCACGTGCTGGGCTTATTCTTTGGCGACTCGCCGCAGAACGACTCAGGATTCCACATCTTTACGATGTGTCAATCTTCTGTTCTCTCTTCTCCCCGATTTGTTCTCCGTGCGTTACGCTGACCGCTGCCAGTAACCCTTCCACGAGCGGCTAACGCCGTGCGCGAGGCCAAGGCCAAGTGAGCGAAACGCCAGCGCGCCATTGTCCATGCGGCGATGATCTTCCTTCCAAGCCGCCTCATGGGCGTACTGGCTGAGGTAGCGCGGCGACACGCCGTGATGCTGACCAGTCACCATGCGACGCAGGCGTGAGAAGTAGCTTTCCGCCTGATTGGTGCAGCCGATCCCGTCGCTGTAGGCCTGCGAGTGGTTGATGCGGAAGGTCTTCCAGCCAGCGTGCAACGCGTCCCAATGCGCCGCCTCGTCAGCGTGGATGACCGCGAGGCGGTCAACGACGCGCTTGGCGATCTCGACGCCTTCGCCTTCAGCGCGGCAGACGAACGGGAGGGTGCGGCCACCGCGCTCGCGCAGGACGACCACAACGCGGCGCGTGCCGGTCTGGTGCTTCGCGAGGCGACGGTCGACGCGATCCTCAAAATGGTTCGCCGGACGGATATGGCCGCCGAAGTAAGCGCCATCCATCTCCACCACGTCGTCGAGCGTCTCGCCTTCGACTTCGGCCGCCATCGCCTCACGCAGCTTGTGGCAAAGGACGAAGGCCGTCTTCTGCTGGCAGTCAAGGTCGCGCGACATCTGAAGCGAGCTGATGCCCTTCACGGCGTTGGTGAAGATGCAGATCGCGGCCAGAAGGTCGACGAACGCCATCTTGCGGCTGGCGAAGATCGTGCCGCTGGTGACGCTGAACTGATGGTGGCAGGCCACGCACTTGAACTTGCGGCGGGTCGGGATGCCGTAGCTCTCGACACAGCCGCAGCGCGGGCAAACGGGCTCGCCGTTCGTGGCGGCCCAACGGATCGCCTTGAACGTCTCGTAAGCCTTGGCCTCGCCCGCCTGGTAGATCGTGCGGAGGGAGAGGGTGCGGGCCTGAGCCGATAAGAGAAAGTGCTGAGCCATTGCCGTCGTTTCCGATGCTTATGCATCGTATATGATGGCAAATGAGTATCGTTGTCAATGTCGATTGCATCTCATATGATGGCATACGTAACGCACGGGATGCATCATGACCGATAACGCAGAATGGGAAGCTCGCGCCAAGGGGCTCTTGAAAGCGGAGCTTAAGCGTCGGGGGGTCTCTTACGCCCAGCTCGTTGAAAAGCTGGCAGCGATCGGCGTCAGCGAGACAGAGCCAAACATTCGCAACAAGCTCGCGCGAGGGAAGTTTACAGCGGTGTTCATGATTCAATGCCTTGAAGCAATTGGCGTTTCCAGAATTGAGCTATCTAACTGAATTATATTGACTTTTCCAATCTGATCATTATCTTTGTGAGTGTCGCCAGCAGGCTTGGTCATGACCGTTTCGGCACTCTCCGCAGCTCGCACTCTCGGTGAGCTTAGGGATTGGACTCTGTCCAATCTCGAAATCCAGAAGATCCTTTACCTTGCTCACATGTATCATCTGGGCCGGACCGGGCAGCCGTTGATCAACGAAGCCTTCGAGGCGTGGGATTACGGACCGGTAGTGCCGGAGGTTTATGGTCGAGCCAAAGGCACTGGCAGCGCGCCAATCCGTCCAAGCGCCTTCAGCTGGTATGTCCCTGTAATGCCTGGGACTACCGAATTTAATATTCTGAAAGACGCGGCGGATGGCTTAAAAGGCGTGAGGCCGGCCATCTCGTTGACCTTACCCATCGGAAGGTGGCGCTTGGGCTGATAATTACCGGAATGGCGTTCGAGGCATAAAGATCCCGAACCATGACATTTACCGAGAATACTGGAACTTCGCCGCTCCAAACGACCCCGGAGCGCCCGCCACTCGGCCTTGGGGATGACAGTCGAGAAGACGATGACCCCCGCGATGACGTAATAGCATCTCTGCAATCCGATAAGGAAAATCTTCAAAAGACGCTAAACGAATACAAGTTCTTGTCAGTTGTTCTGTGTACAATTATATTCGACACGTATTTTTTAACATCAGCCAACAATTGGGGAACGCCCGTTGTGATCGGGCTTTTGCAACTTGTGGGACTTGTTGTCCTCGCTGAAAAATGCAGCGTCAATCCGATCAATCAACTGATCGAAAAACTTGCCACAGTTTGGAAGACGCCAGTTAAATAGCCTGCGCGCCGAAAAGCTTGCGGCATTCGGAATCCACGAGACGAAACGGAACATCGCCAATAAGATCCGCTGCGGCGGATTCACGGCGGTGTTGCTTTTTCTATGGCTGGAAGCGATTGGCGCGTCTTCTCTCCGGTTGGGTACGGATTAGCGATAGCTATAATACCAATCGGGTTTGTGCTGTTTGCTTTAGCTTACGGCGAGTACCCACAACGCGCAGCCCAAAACGCCGAAACCAGAGAGCAGTACAACAAGTCCGGCAATGACGCCTTGTTGCTTGCGCTCAGGGATCTTCCAAGCCCCTATACTAATGAGGATCGCTGCGAGAATAGCGAGAGCGATAACGGCCCAGATCTTTGCGCGCAGTGGGTAGCCGCTAATGCCGCTAGAGAGTCCTATAGACTGAGTTTTAAAACATTTATCGCCACCATAGCCGGTGTAATTGCTGCTTTTGGGGCTCTTATTGCAACTGTCTGGGCTGCGTGGGCCGCTACTGAAGCGGCGAGAACGGCTAGAGACGTCAGTATCAAACAGTTTGCTTCTTACCCACACTTGAAAAAGGGTACTGTAAAAGTTTTGAACGGAACTGCATTTTGTAAGACAACCATTATTAATAATGGGCTGTCTCCAATTAGTGTTTTTCGGCTTGAAGTTTTTTTACGTTGCCCACTTTACAGACGAAGAATACCAGTACGACAGTTGGAATGCTGAACTTTACGCTTTTATTGGACCTAATGATGATCTCACGCACCGCATTCAGATCACTATAAATCCTGAAGATGCTTTGATATCTATGGCGGGACGGCACATTGCTGTTGATTATACGTTTCATTACGAAACGTTGTCCGGTGAACGAAGAAACGTCTTCGTACCCCTTATGACCACCTGTCCCGAAGAGGGCGCTAAAGGAGTAATGGCTCTCCGCTTCCGGCGTGCAGATTCTCAATCCGGAAAATACGACGATCGCCCACTTAGCGAGCAAATAGTTCAGCACGGATAGTCTCCTACCCGGCCTTCGGCTCTCACGCGTTGGTGCGTTTGATACCTAAGGCCGCGACTATCCGCCGGCGAAACTCGACGTGAAGATCCTCGTCGAGGAAGGCGACGCCGAAACGCTGGCGGCGCTCGCGGGCCGGCCGCCGCGGGCCGGGACCGAAGTGCTCGTCGTGCCGCCCGGCGAACCCCGCACCAAGCCGAGGGCGCTCAACGCCGGCCTTTTGTGCGCGCGCGGCGAATTCGTCACCGTCTACGACGCCGAGGATCGGCCTGATCCCGCCCAGCTGCGCGTCGCGGTCCACGCCTTCCGGCGATCAGGGCCGGAACTCGGCTGCGTGCAGGCCAAGCTCGCGATCGACAACATCGGCGACGGCTGGCTCGCCCGCCATTTCGCGATCGAATATGCGGCGCTGTTCTATGTGGTGCTGCCTGCGCTCGCCACGCTTCGGCTGCCGATCCCGCTCGGCGGCACGTCGAACCATTTTCGCGGCATCCGGTAGCAAACGCACCTCGCGATCCGTTCTCAGTTCCGCTTACCTGAGGCACTCTCAGGTCATGAAATCAGCGACCTCTGACGGCTACGACCACACCATTTCCGGACTGCTGAGGAAGCGCGCCGAGCTCTTCAACGAGGCTGAGCGCATCCGCGATCGGATGGCCGAGATCCGGAACGACATTGACGCCCTGGATCGGACGTTGGCTTCGTTTGGCTACAAGGGCGATCTGGACGCCGCCATGCCCCGTCAGAAGCGCCAGGTCATGTTCGGGACCGGCGAGCTGACCCGCGCCTTGATGCGGGAGATCGCGGACGCAGATAGGCCGATGACGTCCCGGGAGCTTGCTCAGAGCGTGATCGCATTACGAGGCGACGATGCCAGAGACAGGAAGCTCCTGTCGGAGGTCACGCGGCGCGCATCGAAGGCGCTTCGAAAGCAGCGTGACGATGGGCGCGTGCGATCGGCGGCCGATGGAAACGGCAACCTGCTTTGGTCACGACGTGTCTGGCCGGGGCACCTTCCCGGAAACTCGACTGCTCTGGATCTCAGAAAGATCCAAACAGATTGACCCTCTGCATAAACGCGGTCGCTTCGGGCGGCCGCCTTCGAGGCTGATAATTCCGAGTTTTACAAGTGGCACCAAAGATCTTGATACATTGGACTGAGATCTTCCTAATATTCTTGCCAACTCAGCAATGCTCTCAGGCGCATCGCCATTGATTGTCGCGATAATATCTATGTTTCTCGATGTAAGGGCTTTTAAGACAAGCTCCGCTTCAGATAACTGGCGCATTCGCTTTATCGTTCAGACGGTGAACGACATTGTCGATCCGGTCGGGCGTCATGGCGCTCCACCCTGCAAGGTGGAAACGAGTCACGGCCGACCTCCAAGTGAGGAATAGGGCCGGATCAGTTGCCGCAAGCTCCGTGGGAGCGTCAGACGTCGCAAGGCGGGAAATTTCGCGGAGCAACTCCCAATCTCGACTGTGGGCGACAGAAGCCGTGTTTCCACGAAGTAGCGCGTCTAGCGCAGAAACATACAGTTCCCGAGGAGATCTGCTCATTTGCAATCTCGACCAGTGGTTAGTTCGACGAACACCAGATTTTCAGCAGCTGCTTCGCGGTGTGATGCCTTGGGAAGTTGCTTGATCGCCAACTCGATGTCACTGAGATCAAGACCCCTCTGCTTAACCCACCAAACAACGTCCTGAACATCAGTTGGGCTCGACCTGACAAGCTTCGCTGCAGCCAACAATTCAGGACTTGGCATTATCACAGTAAGATTGCCATATCTCCCAATGATTTCCGTTTCAAATTCCTTAGGAAGCTGAACTACACCAGGACGAATTATTTGAATGTATATTTTTTCTGGGTCGATTTCTTCTGATTTTGGATCATAAAGAACGCCAATTTTGCGACAGACCTCATTCAACTCTGTCGCATCAAAGCTCGAACCGGCAAACCACACGTCAATATCCGGGGTTTGCCGTTCATTTTGACCTGTGGCGATCCCGGGAGTGCTCCCGATCACGCAAAGCGTTGTTGGCTTTTTGAGTTCTGCGCCGATCTTCGCAAAGAGGCCCTCAATGGTCGAAGCTTCGATCGGCATGCTCTCTCCTCAATGCTGCTTTAATATATCCCTGTATGATATAAAATTCAACAGAGCCGCAGGACCTATGAGGCGTTACTGCCTACTGATTTTTGATGTTTTTGCTTTCTGCCAGTAGCCCTTCCAGATCGCTGACGGTTCATGGCCGATCGCCGCCAGCGCCATCAGCAGAAACTGCGTCCCGTTGTCGATCCGTCTGGCGTCTTCGCGCCAAGCCATCTCCTTGGCGTAGGCCTCCAGGTAGGGCCCGGCGATGTGGTGATGCATGCCGATCTCTGCGCGCCGGATCCGCGAGAAAAAGCTTTCCGCATTGTTCGTGCAGGCGCCCTCGTCGCTGTAGGCGTATTTGTGGTTGATCCGCTTCACGTTGAGGCCTGCGTAATGGAGCGGGTTCCACGAGTTTGCCTCGTCGGCGTGGACCGTGCTGCCCGGCCGGATGCGCCGTTCGAGCGTCGTGACCGACTGGGCCTCGTGCTTGACAACGAACGGCAGCGTGCGGCCGCCGCGCTCTCGCATGATCACGACCACCCGGCGCTTGCCGTTCTGGTTCTTCGCCAGTCGGCGATCGCGCCGGTTCTCCCAATAGTTCGCAGGCTTGATGTACCCGCCAAAATAGGCCCCATCGACCTCGACGGTGCCGGAGGCCTCGCGCTCGTCCATGCCCTTACCGAGCGCCTCTCGGATTTTGTGGGCGAGGACGAAGGCCGTCTTGTACTGGCAGTTGAGCTCTCGTGAGAGCTGGAGCGCTGAGTGGCCCTTTACGCCGTTCACGAAGATCGCGATGGCGAACAGGATGTCGCGAACGTGCAGCTTCCTTGAGTGGAAGATCGTGCCGCTCGTCGCGCTGAACTGCGCCGCGCAGCCCTTGCAGGTGAAGATCTTACGCTTGCCCTTATGGCGATAGACCGTCAGACAGCCGCACTTCGGGCAGACGGGCTCGCCTTGGGTGTCGCACCAGCGCACGCCCTCGAAGAGCTTGAGCGCGTCTTCATCCGACAGGCGGGCGATGTCGAGCAGCGAGAGCTGGCGCGCGTCGGCCGACTCCCAGAAAGTGCTGCCCCTTCCGCGTATCGCCCGCTTCTCGATCCACGCCCGTTTGACCAACGATTATCGTTGGCGTTACACTTGAACGTTGAGTCTCGGAACGTCAACGCTAATCGTTGACGTTCCCTATAAAAGTTGACTGACATGCCTGACGTGATCTCCATGGAGCAGTGCCGCGCGGCGCGCGCGCTGCTTGATTGGACCCAGGAAGAGCTGGCGAACGCGGCCAACCTTTCGCTGTCGACCGTGCGTGACTTCGAGAAGGGCCGGCGAACGCCAATCTCGAACAAACATGCTGATGCTAAAGCAGGTTTTCGAGGATGAAGGCCTCGTCTTCACCTACCACGAGGAGGAGATTCCGCTCGGCGTCGAGTTCCATTACACGCGCCTGAGGATCTGAGCTCGCCAAGCAAGCGCGCGCCAGCCTTGACGCATGGCGCCAACGGCGCGAACCTGCGCTCGAATCCGGTTCGAATCGGAGCAGACGACGGGATTCGGACCCGCATCTTGTCGGGGGGCAACCGACAGGTTTTGGCCTGTTAAACTACGTCTGCATCTGGGAACGGCGTCGGCGGCCACCGACGCCGTTTTCTTTTTACGGGCCGCCCGGAGGGTGGTGCCCGTTAATCTTTCGGCGGCCGGCGGCCGTGATCGACCACCGGCACTTCGCCGCGGTCACGAAGCCATCCTTCCTCAGGTTCGACTTCGCCTTGATCGCGGCAGATCTCGTGAGCCCTTGCTCGGTGACCAGCTCGTCCAGCTCACTGGTCGGGACCGGCGACCGGCTGTCTCTCAATCGATGGAGGATGATGTCTGACGCCGAGCGGCGCGGCCTCTCCTCGACGATGTGCTCTTCGACCTCGATCGCCGGGATGGCCTCACCGTCGGCGAGCTTGGCAACGATCTCGAGACGGCTCAGCCGCTGACAGATTTCGGACTGACGGACGATCTCCGATCGGAACGATTTCTGGATCATAGAGACGGCCTGTTCCAGAACCGCGAACGTCTGCTCGTGGGAGCGATCCAGTTCGGATCTGAGATCGGCTATCTGGCTTTTCAGATCGGTCACGTCGACCTCCTGATTCGCTTCCGGCCAAGGATAGGCACTTCCGAAAAGCGATGTCCACGAGGTTTCGCGTCCGATTTCGAGTAGAGGCCAAGGTTCAAGGATTATAAGTCCCGAACCCTCAAATGGCTTTATGGCTGTTCCTCAAAGCGTCAATAACCGTTCATTCCCTTGGGTCTTGTGTGGGCGCATTGCAAGCGAGCCTGCTCCAGAACGCGCTTCAGACTTTCTTTCTAAACTATCGTGTCTGCGCTCTTTCAACTGGCTGTCGGAGCAGGCTGCAGGTCAAGAGAATGAGGGGCCGATGGCCTCATGCGTTTGCTGCCAGATGCCGCATTTTCGCGTCGAGGCCCTGCGCGCGCTCGGCGGCTGGGACGCGAGCAACGTGACGGAGGACGCCGACCTCGGCCTGCGTCTGGCGGCCTCGGGCCTGCGCACGGAGACCATCCCTTCCGTGACCTGGGAGGAGGCCCCGATCAGCCTCGGGGTCTGGCTGAAGCAGCGAACGCGCTGGATGAAGGGCTACATGGTCACGGCGCTGGTGCACGGCCGCAGCCCGGGACGGCTGCTCCTTCACGCAGGCCCATTCGGCTTCGCCGCCGCCCAGCTCGCCGTGTCGGGCGTCGCGCTCTCCGCCCTCGCCTTCCCGATCGTGCTCGCCGCGTTCTTGTGGAGCGGATTGACCGGCGGCCTGTTCGCCGCGCCGACCGGCGTCGCGGACGCGGCGCTGACCGCGTTCCACTTCGCCAACCTGATCCTGGGCTTTGCGGGCGCGCTCGCCTGCGGCTGGATGGGAGTCGACCGCCGACTGCCGGGGCGGCTCGCGCTCTCGCTCGTCACGTTGCCGATCTACTGGCTGCTCGTCGGGCTCGCGGCCTGGCGCGCTTTGTTCCAGATCCTCGCCGGCCAGACGCACAGCTGGGAGAAGACCCCGCACGGCCTGTCGCGCCGCCGCGCGACCCCGCTTCAGCCGTAGCGGCGAATCTCGGCCGCGATCTCCTCGGGGCTGCGCTTGACGTTGAGCGGCGCGACGAAGGCCCCGTTGCGATCCATCAGATAGACGATCGCGGTGTGGTCCATCGTGTAGTCGCCGTCCTTGGTCGGCGCCTTCTTGGCGTAGGCGCGATATTCCTTGGTCATCGCCTGCACGGCCTCGAGCGTGCCGGTGAGGCCCGGATCTGCGGCGAGAAGCTCGACAGATAGCGCTTGAGCGCATCCGGCGTGTCGCGCTCGGGGTCGACGGTGACGAACAGCGCCTGCGCCTTGGCGGCGTCCGGCCCCATCGCGGCGAACGCCTGGCTGATCTCGTAGAGCGCCGTGGGGCAGATGTCGGGACAGCGCGTGAAGCCGAAGAAGACCAGCGTCGCCTTGCCCTTCAGGTCGGCTTCCGTGACCGCCCTGCCATCCTGGTCGACGAGGCGGAACGGCCCGCCGACCGACGAGGCCTGCGTCGCCGTCTGCCCGCCGCCCGAGGCGCTTATGTGGAGGACGGCGGCCGCAAGGCCCGCCGCGCCGACGAGAAACGCCACGGTTCCGGCGATGAAGGCCGTGCGGGGGGACATGGGGGACGCTCCGTTACAGACAGGCCAGCATGGCGGAAAACCCCGCCTCGACGAACACGCGCGCGCCTTCCGAGGCCCACAGGACCACGCCCGCGACGAGCGCGAACGCGCCTCCGGCGAACGCCGCCCAGCCGCCCGCCGCCCAGAGCCGCGCCGCCGGCGGGCGTGCGGCCGCGGACGGTTCGATCCGGTCAGCGCCGTGGCCTGCAAGGCCCATAGAGCCGGCTCCCTGGCGGCGGGTGATGACGGGCGTTTCCTACTCCCTCGGCGCGCCGGCGTCGACGGTTCCGACGATCACGAGGAAGCGTGCGCCTTGCGCTTCGGCGCGCGCGGCCCGGCCTATGTTCGCCGCCGCCGCGGGCGTAGTTCAATGGTAGAACGGCAGCTTCCCAAGCTGCATACGAGGGTTCGATTCCCTTCGCCCGCTCCAGATTTTCCTTTACATTCTCTTGGCTTTCAGACGACATCGCCTCGGCTGTTTTCGTCGTCAGCTCTGCCGTTACCAGCTTTTACCAGCCTTCGCCGGGCGTTTCGCCTGTTTCCTGATCGCGTAGGCGACCGACATCGCCAATCCCTCATTGGCGGCCTGCGGCTTGAGGGAAAGGCAGTTTCGGCCGGCGCCGGCCGGGCTCGCGGGCGCTTCCATTGATCCCTGATCAATCGGAGCCCGTTTGAGGGACTGGATGTCGCAATGCCTCATTGCAGCTTCCGCCAGTCGTCGAGGCTCTGGCCGAGCCTGTAGAAGCGGTTGCGGGTCTGGGCCCATCCGGCCTCGGGCTCGAGGCGGCGCAGCCGGCTGGTGCGCACGAAGCGCCCGTCGGGGAACAGCGGGTGACCGGTGACGACGCCGACGAGGCACGGGACCCCGAGCGAACGATCGAGCAGCCAGCGATCGAGCAGCGGCTCGCTTGCGAGCGCCTCCTGGCACGCCTGACGCAGGCGCCGCATCGTCTCGTCCATCGGATCGGGGGTCATCAGCGACCGCCCTCCGGAAGGGCTGGACCCTGGAGCGCATCGGGCTGCTCGCCGGCGCCGTCGCTGTCCTGCCCGCCTTCCGTGACGCGCTCGACGATTCTGCCCCAGACCGCCGCGGCGCGACTGGCGGGATCCGCCGCGATCGCATCGTCGACCTCTGTTTGCGTGATGACCCGGTTTGCGACGAGCGTGCGCGCAAGGCACTGGATCGCGCCTCGATGGAGCGCCACCAGACGGCGCGCCTCCCCCATCAGACGCTGCAGGTCGGCCTCGACCTTGCCCGCGAGGCTGCGATCGAACCTGAGCGCCACGACGGCGTCCTCGATCGAACCGACAGAGCTTAGACGCCCCTGCAGGCCGTAGGCGGCATGAGTGGCGGCGACCAGGCCGGTCGCCGTGTGCAGGTCGCCGATCGCCCCGCCTTCTGCGGCACCGTTCAGAAGTTCGTCGCCGGCGCGGCCGGCGAGACCGCACACGATATGGGATTCGATCTGGGCTTTGGTGGTCGGGGCGTCGTCCTCGGTGAAGGAGGCCTTGCCGGCCACGGCGCCCTGCCTGACCAGCGTGACGGAGCGGACCTTGAAGCCAAGGATCCGGCCGACCACGGCGTGGGACGCCTCGTGAAGCGCGATCGCCAGCTCTTTTTCGGGCGAACGGTCGGGCGACGGCGTCGCCTGCTCCACGAGGTCGGCCAAAATCAGGTCGCGCGCATTGGAGCGCGCGCGCTCGCGCGCCGCGCGGACCCAGGATTCGACCACCGCGCCGGTCGCGCCGCGCGCCAGGGCGGCTCTGGCGACGCCCGACAGGTCCGCGTCGGGCAGCGCGCTATTGAGGTGCTGCCGAAGGATCTCGGCAAAGTCCTGCTCGGTGGTCGGCCCGGAGAGCTCGAGATGGTTGTCGAAGCGACCCGGCCGCACCAGCGCCTCGTCGAGATGACGATAATGATTGGTCGCCCCGATCAGCACGACGCCGCGGCTCGTCGCGCGGAGCCGGTCGATCGAGAGCAGCACCATGGTGATGATCGGGGTCCACCATTCGCGGTCGCGGGCTTCCAGATGCATGCGGTCGGGAAGCGCGTCGAGCTCGTCGATCAGGGCGATGCAGGGCGCGGCGGACGCAGCGCGCTCGAAGAATTGGCGAGCCTGCCCGATGACTGTCCCCAAATGCGCGCGCTCGCCGCTGAACCAGTCGCCGATGCTGGTCTGGACGAGCGGCAGGCCGACGGATTTAGAGAGCGAGCGCGCGAGCATGGTCTTTCCGGTTCCGGGCCTGCCATGCAGCAGAAGCGACGGCAGCTCGGCGCCGGAAAGCTTTCCGTCGCGCACGCGGCGGATGTCTTCGGCGATCGCGAGCAGACGAGACTTCGCCTCGCCATAACCTGCAAGATCCTCCAGGACCGGCGTGCGGTCGGCCGCGACCGGCGCGCTCAGGCTCATGGCGATCCTGCGCCAGCGCGCCACGACCTCTCTCGGGTCGAGCCGGGGCGCAGGGCCACGAAAATCTCCGGGCCGTCGAGCCCGGCGAAGTCGGCTGGGCGGACGACGGCGCGCTTGCCATAGAGCCTGGTCAAAGCGCGCCGCAGCGCACGCGCGGTCGGCCGGACCGAAATCCGTATGTCGGCGCCGGCGACGAGCTCAGGCGGCAGGCGCATGGGATCGCCGAGCACGAGGAAGGTCGGCCCGTGCACGATCGTGGAGCTGCGGCCCTTGGCCGGCGTCGAGACCATGTCGATCGGGATGCGGACGTCGGCGTTTTCGAAACGGCCTCTCAGCGCAGTCGCGATCGGGCTCAACCAACCTGAACCAGGGACGTCCAGCGCGAAGATCCTCGGTTCGCCGCGCCTGACCGCGACGAGCACGGATCTGGGGAGCGCGGCGTGCAGGATTTCGGTCGCGACGACGCCGACCGGATCGAACGGTTCCGGGGCGTCGGCCAGCGCGTCTTCCTCAAGCTCGGCTTTTGACTTTTCTCGCATCGGGATCCGTCTCGGCGATCCGCTCTCGCATCACGCGCAGCAAAAGGATCGACGCCGGGTCCCCGGCCGAGGCGCTGAGCCACAGCGCGCACAGAATGAGGTCGCGGCGCACGTCCACGAGCTCTCGTGTCCAGATCCGGCCAAGCGTGAGCGCGATGGCGGCGCTGGCGTCCCCGCCGGCCGCGGCCGGCCAGCGGGGGTCGTCGTGAAGGGCGATGCGCTCGAGGGCGCGCCCAAGCGCCTGCCGACGCCCCTCGTCGGACGAGGAGATGGCGAAACGCCAGTCCTGATAGGCGCGCGGATGGCGGCGTGGCGCCCGCTTGCGGCGGAAACACCCCCGGATCACCTGCGCGCCGCGACGTCGCGGCGCCGGCTCCGTCATCTGTCTGGCGACGCGGTCTCGACGAGCGACATCAGGCTACGCCTGCGGCGGTCTTGGCGACCGTCGTTCCGACCACGGGTTCGGGGCGCCGCCGCGGGCCAGATCCGCTCCGCGCGGATCCGCAGCGCCGCGGACGCGGCGCCCCGTTGCCGACAGCAGACGCGTCAGGCCGCGGCGGTCCTGCCCGACGGGTCCCTCGATCGCGCCCGTCAGATCGAAGGGGATCCGGCCCAGGACCGCGTGCTTGGGCACGATGACCGTGCGGCGGCCCTGGACGCGGCGCGCCCGGGAGAGCCTGTCGATCTGCTCGCGGACGTCGGGCCTGGCCTCATTGAAGTAACAACCGGGAGCGCAGAGGAGCGTGGCGGCGCGCAGCCCGAGCCTGACCTTCAGCGCAATGAGGCCGACGATGTCGCAGCCGAGTTCGTGATTGAGCTTTTCGGCGTCGGAGTCGCGAGCGAAGCCTTCGGCTCCGATATCGCGCGCCATCCGCCTGAGCCTCCGGCTCAGCACCTTGCTTTCGTGAATGAGCCGCTTTTCCTGGGCGGACCCGGTACGCACAACACGCATGACATTCCCCAACTATCGAATGATCGACGGCGACCTCGGATGCTGGTCGCCCGGGCGGTCTGGACTCTGAGAGTCGCCGACCTGTCATCTCCGTGCTGCCGTGTTGGACCCTGCAGCTTATGGAAGTTTATAGACTACATCTGGGCGACTTGTCAATCGGCTTCACAAGATCTCATCCTCCCTCTTTCGCCGCTTTGCTGACGCCCTATCAGACCGCCTCAGACGGCATCCTGCATCGGAACCTCACGGCGACATGGTTCTTCGTTCTCTTGAACGTCTAATCTATGTGCCGTATGCAGCACGCGCCTTCGCGCGCGCGAGCGCAGGCCAATGATATTTCCTGAAAACGCGAAATTTGTTCCTCAATACTGCCTGAGAAACATGGATTGCAGGCTGGATTGAGGAAGCGGCTGCGCCGATGCTTTCAGGATTTAGCCTGATCAGGCGACGGCGGCGCAGGCTGGCGCGGCTGAAGCAGCAGCTCGACCGGATCGACGCCCAGCGCATGCGCCAGACGCTCGACCATGTCGAGCGTGACGTTGCGGCCCAGGGCCTCGAGCCGGTTCATGTAGACGCGATGTAGGTCGGCCTCGAAGGCGAGCTTCTCCTGGCTCCAGCCAAGGCGTTGGCGGCGCCTTTTAACATTCTCGGCGAAAGTCGCGCGCAACGCGCCGGCGGCGAAGGGCTCCACAACGGCACTGGAAGAGGTCCGAAGGATGCTGACGACAGTCTAAATGTTACATTCGTGACCGGCATTGGCGAACGAGAGGACGAGGCGCAAGACGTCTGGCGATCGACGTCACGGAGGCGAAGCCTCTCCGCGCCTTCCGGGCGTGATCAATCGGCCGGAGCCAGACCATCCCGGCTCGCGCCCCTGGCGACGACGACGAGCCTGTCGTCGGGCAGCGGCCGCTGAAGCGTTTTCGCCTCGTCCCATGGCGCCGTCAGCCAGATCTCGATCTCATCCGGTTCCGTCAGGATCACAGGCATGGCCTTGGGATGAACCGGCGCGACGACGGCGTTGGGCTCTGTCGTCAGGAACCCGAAGACCTCGACGCCATCTTCCCAACCGGTCTTGATCTTGCGAACGCCCGCCCACGTCGTCCAAAGGCCCGCGAAGACGGCGAGCGGACGGCCCTCGTCGATCGCGAACCAGGTCGGCGAGAACTTGCCGTCCGGTCCACGCTCATATTCGCTGAAGCTCGTGAAGGGCACGACGCATCGGCTCTCAACGCCAAGCCACGGTTTCCAATGCGCGCTCGAGACATTGCGGATGTTTGTCGTGCCGCCGTCAGGCTCCATCCGAAGCAGTTCGGCGAAGTCGACGGCCTTGCCCTTCTTCTGCAGCGCGGCGGCGCGCTTTTTGGCTGCTTCGAAGAGCGCCTTCTTCGATGAGGGCATGCCCCACCGAACCAGAGCGATCTCGCGCTCGCCGCCGTTGTTTCTCACGATGGGCGCCGGATAGTCCGGGAAGATCCCGGGCATCGGAGGCATGTTGCCGGTGCGGTCGACCATCGAGCGCGTCAGCTCACGGATCGCGGCCTGTCCCTTGGTGAGCGAGTAAAGATTGCACATGCCCGTACATTGCGGCCTGACGCGCGGATGGGCTAGCCCGCCGGGAACAGTCGTGCCCCAGATGCTTCAGCAATGAACCGCCACGGAGGTCGCGGGTGAGAACCGCAGCGACATTACTTCTGATGCTCGCTCCTTGCGTCGTGGCCCTTGCGGCCGACGACGTTCAGTTGCTGCGACAGCTCGGCTATGTCGCCGGCCAGGCCGTCGCCTGCGACATCGAGGAGCCCGACATTGCGGCGCAGGTCGCGACCGCAATGGCGGACGCCATGGGTCTGACCGACGAGGCCAGTCACACGGTGATGATCGATCAGGCGCTTCGCGCCGCGGCCGGTCCATGCGCGGCGCCGGCCGGTCGACTCGAAGAGGTCAGGACCAACTGGAAAGCCATGCGCCGACGGGCCGGGCTCGACCGATGATAAGCGTCCTCTGAGGCGATCCTACCGGAAGTCCCGTGTCTTCACCTTGATCGTGTCGAGGTGGAGGTCTCGGACATAGATGTCCCGCGGCGTGAACCCTTGTGACCGCGATCCGCGCGGATCCGGCGTCGAGCCATGATGGACTTCATCGCCTCTGCCGTGCGGCAATGGAAACGCCCCGTCTCGTTCGCCGACGCTCGCAAGCTCCGCTGACAGGTTCGTCAAACGCTGGGCGACCAGATGGACGACCTCGCCCTCGCGCTGAACCCGGCCGTAAACCGCGATCATTCCGGCGCTCAGGATCGTGCGGCGGTTCTTCTCGAACACATTCGGCCAGACCACGAGATTGGCGACCCCGCTCTCGTCCTCGAGCGTGATGAACATCACGCCCTTGGCGCTGCCAGGCCGCTGGCGGACCAGCACGACGCCGGCGATCTCCAGCCAGCGCCGGTCGCGCGCCTCCATGGCTTCGAGACACGTCACCATCCGCCTCCGCGTCAGCTCCTGGCGCAGGAACGCCACGGGATGGGCGCGTAGCGACAGGCTGACATGGCGGTAGTCCTCAACGACCTCGCCGCCGGCCGTCATCGGCCGAAGGGCGACGGCCGGTTCCGCAACTTCCGGCACAAATTCATCTTCGCGCGCCGAAGCGGCGGCGAACAAAGGAAGCGGTTCGTCGCGCAGACCCCGGATCGCCCAAAGGGCTTCGCGGCGCGCAAGGCCGAAGGCCGGACGGAAGCCGTCGGCTTCGGCAATCTGAGTCAGCGCCATCACCGGCACGCCAGCGCGACGCCAGAGATCGTCCATCGACACTAACGGCCTGTCGCCGCGCGCGGCGACGATCGCGGCCGCATGGGCGTTCGACAATCCCTTGGTCATGCGTAAGCCGAGCCGAACCGCAAACCTGGTCTCGTCGTTCGTCGGCTCGAGCGTGCAGTCCCATCTCGAGGAGTTGGCGCAGACCGGCCGGATCTCGACGCCATGGTCGCGCGCGTCCCGGACGATCTGGGCGGGCGCATAGAACCCCATTGGCTGGCTGTTCAGCAGGGCGGCGCAGAACACGTCCGGGTGCCAGCATTTGAGCCACGCCGAGGCGTAGGCGATGAGCGCGAAGGACGCCGCGTGGCTCTCGGGAAAACCGTATGAGCCGAAGCCTTCGAGCTGCTTGAACGTCCGCTCGGCAAATTCGGCCTCGTAGCCGTTCGCCACCATGCCGTCGACGAGCTTCTGCCTGAACTTCGACACGCCGCCGGAAAATTTGAAGGTCGCCATCGATTTGCGAAGCAAATCGGCTTCCCCCGGCGTGAAGCCCGCGCACTCGATCGCGACCCGCATCGCCTGCTCCTGGAACAGCGGGACGCCGAGCGTTTTGCCCAAAACCTTCTCGAGCTCGGGCTTTGGGAAGTGGACCGGCTCGAGGCCCTCACGCCGCCTCAGGTATGGGTGGACCATGTCGCCCTGGATCGGCCCAGGGCGGACGATCGCGACCTGGACCACGAGGTCATAGTAGGTGCGCGGCTTGAGGCGCGGCAGCATCGACATTTGCGCGCGGCTCTCGATCTGAAAGGTACCGAGCGTGTCGGCCTTGCGGATCATCGCGTAGGTGCGCGGATCCTCCGCCGGAATGGTCGCGAGGTCGTAGGTCGCGCCCTTGTGCTGGCTGAGGAGATCCAGCCCCTTCTTCATGCAGGTCAGCATGCCGAGCGCGAGCACGTCGACCTTCATGAACTTCAGCGCGTCGATATCGTCCTTGTCCCACTCGATGACCTGCCGATCGGCCATGGCGGCCGGCTCGATCGGCACGAGGTCGTCGAGGCGGTCATGGGTCAGCACGAAGCCGCCCGGATGCTGGCTGAGGTGCCGCGGCGCGCCCATGAGCTGGCGTGCGAGGTCAAGCGTCAGACGCAGCCGGCGGTCCGCGAGGTTGAGGTTCAGCTCCTCGACATGGCGTTGCTCGACGCCCTGATCCGACCAGGACCAGAGCTGTCCCGACAACGTGCCGATCAGGTCCTCGGGCAGTCCGAGCGCCTTGCCGACATCGCGGAGCGCGCCCTTGGCGCGATAGCGGATGACCGTCGAGCACAGCGCCGCGTGGTCGCGGCCGTAGGTCTCGAACACCCACTGCATGACGATCTCGCGCCGTTCGTGCTCGAAGTCGACGTCAATGTCCGGCGGCTCGCGGCGCTCCTCCGAGACGAAGCGCTCAAAGAGGAGGTCATTTCGGCCCGGGTCGATCGAGGTGATCCCGAGCACGAAGCAGACCGCGGAGTTCGCCGCCGAGCCGCGGCCCTGGCAGAGGATGTCCCTCGACCGGGCGAAGCGGACGATCGAATTGACGGTCAAAAAATACGGCGCGTAGTTGAGCTTCTCGATCAGCGTAAGCTCGTGCTCAAGCGCTGCGCGGACGCTCTCCGGCAGGCCTTCGGGATAGCGCTCGGCCGCTCCCGCCCAAGTGAGCTCCGCCAGGGTCTCCTGCGGCGTCAGCGTCGGGTCGTCGCGTTCCTCGGGATACTGGTAAGCGAGCTCGTCCAGGCTGAAGCGGCAGCGGTCGACGATCTGCAGCGTGCGGGCGAGAGCCTCCGGATAGCGGCTGAACAGCCGGTGCATCTCTTCCGGAGGCTTCACGTAGCGATCGGCGTGACGCTCGCGCCGCTCACCGAGCGCGTCAATCGTCACGGTGTGCCGGATGCAGGTGACGACGTCCTGCAGCATGCGCCGCGACGGCTCGTGGAACAGGACGTCGTTGGTGACCACGGTCGCCACGCGCATCCGGGTCGCAAGGTTCGACAGCTCGTGCAGCCGAAGCTGGTCGTTCGGACGGCGGAGCAGGGTTAGCGCGAGATAGGAGCGGTCGCCGAAGGCGTCGCGCAGCCGGCGAAGGCGAAAGGCGCACTCCTCGTCTGCGAGGTCTGGAACAAGGACAGCGAGCAGCCCCTCGCTATAGGCGACGAGGTCCTGCCACTCGAGCCGGCACCTCGCCTTGCCGCCGCGTTTTCTTACCCACGGACAGGAGCCTGCAGAGCCGGGAATAGGCCGCCCGGTCGGTCGGATAGACCAGCACCGACATGCCGTCGACGAGATCGAGCCGGCAACCGACGACGAGCCGCACGCCCGTGACCTTGGCCGCCTCATGGGCGCGGACGATCCCTGCGAGCGAGTTTCGGTCGACGACCGCGAGCTCTTCGATCCCGCAGACTGCGGCCTGAGCAAACAGCTCCTCGCAGGACGACGCCCCGCGAAGAAACGAGAAGTGCGAGGTGACCTGGAGCTCGGCATATCGCGGGCCGCTCATCCGAACACGCCGTGAAGAAACCAGCGGTGCGATCCGGTCGCCGCGTCCTCGCCATCGCCGGCCCGGTAGAGCCAGTAGCGCTCGCCAGCGTCGTCCTCGACCCGAAAATAATCCCGGACGGCGACGAGCTCGGCGTCGCGCTTCCACCACTCGCCGAAAACCCGTTCTGGTCCATCGGCGCGCCGCACACGCCGGCGCACGCCGCGCCAGGTGAAGGAGACCGGCGGATGATCAGGAAGCAGCGCGACGGTTTCCACGGGTTCGGGATGGGCGAGCAACCGGGATGGCCGCGGCCAGTGTCCGGGCCAATCTGCGCCGCTGTCCGCCGCCATGGCGGGCACCCGGCAGACCGATCGCTCGGGCACGTCACTGGCGACCGGAGCGAACCGGTAGATCGCGCGCTCGCCGACGCGGTTCATCAGCGTGTCGACAAGATCGGAAACGTCGGCGACCGTCTCCTCAATCAGTGAGCTCACCACCTGCTGGCGCTTAAGCGGCTCCGCCACGGTGGCGGCAAGCGTCATCAGCTCGATGCCAAAGCCCGGCGCGATGGTCTCGATCTTGTCGCAGAGCAGCCGCGTCAGCCGCTTTGCGTCGCATACAGGCATGGCCATTCCCACGCGCACAGCCTGGGCGTCGTTATCCACACGACGGCAGATGAGATCGAGGCGGCGGGCGCCGAGCCCGTGCTCCTCCAGTCGCTCGCAGAGCTCGTTCACGAGCTTGCCGACGTAGCGCGCGATGGTCTCTGCGGCGCCGATCGGTTCAGCGAAGGCGCGCCGGACCTCGATCAGGCCGCGCGGCCGGATCGGTTCGATCGGCTCGGCGGCGTCTCCGAGCGCCTGATCGATGCGGCGGCCAAGCTCCGGGCCGAAACGAAGCGCGAGCGGCGCGCGCGGTTGCGCGAGCAGATCGCCAATGCTCTGGAAGCCGAGCGTCCGCAGCGCGGTCGCAGTGGATGGCTGGATTCTCAGGGCTTCGAGCGGGAGTTCGGCGAATGCCGCGGAGCCATGCCGCGCGCGCGCGATCGCGATCGGCCGCTCGACATGGCGCGCGATCGCATGCGCGGCGCCCCATGTATCGGCGACGGCGGCGCGCGCGTGCGCGCCAGCGATCGCAAGGCGCCCGACCAGCGTCTCGAGCATCGCCGCCTCGCCGCCATGGAGGTGATCGGCGCCGGTCGTGTCGATCACAAGGCCGTTCGGCGGATCGGGCGCCACGATCGGCGCAAACCGCAGCGCCCAGATCGCGAGCCGCTCGAGCGCCTCGGCGTCCGCCGCAGGATCTGCGTCCTGAACGATCAGGTCCCGGACCAGCGCCTGCGCCTTGGTGGCGGCCATGCCGACGCGCAGGCCGGCGCCGTAAGCTGCGGCGTCGACAGCAGCGACTGCCCGCCTGCTCCCCTCGCGGCCGATAAGGACAAGCGGCGCCTCAGCTGACGGCGCCGCGGCGCTGGCCTTGCGCCGAACCCTGTCGGTGGACCAGCTCGGTAGGAAGAGCGAGACGACCCGTGCCATCGCACGCCTCCAGTTCGAAATCAGCGCTTTCGCCCGCCCGGGCCCGGATCAGTTCGACAAGCCAGCGATGGCGCCCAACGCCTGGGACCGGCGGCAGCGGCGCCGAGGGCACGACCGAGATCCGCCACCTGGTCGCCGCGGTCGGCTGCCCGAAATCCATCGCTTCCGCCTGCCGCCGCCAACGGCGCAGCGATGCCGATCGAGCCTGTGCCTTCGGCTGCAAGCTGCAATCGCCGCGACGCGGTCATGGCGAGCCGGGCGAGCTCCCCGATCACGGCTCCCAGGCCGCCATGGCGAAGCCCCTCCTCATGCAGGCCAGAACAGTCTTGTCGTCGCCGGCCTCGACATAGATCACCCGGTCCGCGATGAGCCCCGCCTGCGCGATCGCCGGCGCGAACAGGTCTGGCCGCGTGACGCACCAGAGGACCTTGCCCCTCGTGCGAGCCGCGATTCCTGCGCTAAACAGCGCTGCCGCTGCGCCATCGATGGCGCCATTGCCGCCGCCGGCGACCTCATGGAGTGCACCAAACGCGAGGCCTCCTCCAGGAAGACGAGAATCGACCTCAGCGATCCCGAACGGGAGCGCCGATCTCGCGCGCTTCGAACGGCCTTCGATCCGTTCGATCTGCGCGCGGAGAGCGTCGATTGCAGGCTGCGGCTGCACGCGGTCGTTTTCCTCCGAAGTCGAGCGGCATCATTGTTCGCTCTTTGTTCTAATTCCGTTACGTTGGAGTCAAGATGCCGTGGACTGAAGAGCCCACCGCGGGCCTCAATCCGATGGCGGACGCGCTAGCTCGCTGGCTTCCGAAATCCAGGGACATTGAACGTCCGAAAGGATCCATGAGCCGCGCAAAACGCATTCAGGCGGAGCTCGAAAAAATTGAGACCGCTGCCGACGAGGCGCCGCGCTGCGCGCTCTGCCAGCGACTGGTCCCGCCGACAGCGCGACAGTCCGAGCACCACCTGGTCCCGAAATCGCGCGGCGGCACGTTTGGGCCGAAGGTCCTGCTCCACCAAATCTGCCACAACGTCATCCACGCGCTGTTTTCCGAGAAGGAGCTCGAGCGTCGGCTGTCGGATATCGAAGCGCTCCGGGCAGAGCCCGAGATCGCGGCGTTCATCGTCTGGGTGCGCACGAAGCCGGACGATTTTCATGCCCCCACACGACGGGCGAAGGCGCGCCGCTAGCTCGCACCTGCGGAACGGCATGGTCCAGCGGGCGATCCCGCATGCATATTTGCCAATCTCGGCTCGCGCAGCGCCGCCGTCGACCATCTACATCGTTCAATTCAGGTCGCGCTCGAAGCGCTGCGATTTCGCGCGACCAGCACCGACTTTCATTGGACGAGATCCGCATGACCGCACTGTTCACGCCGTTCGACCTGAAGAGAGCGTCACGCTCCGCAATCGCATCGCGGTGCCGCCGATGTGCCAGTACAGCGCCTTCGACGGTTTCGTCAGCGACTGGCATCTCGCCCATTACGCCGGCCTCGCGCGCGGCGGCGCCGGTCTCGTCATCGTCGAGGCGACGGCTGTCTCGCCGGAAGGCCGCATCACTCCGGGCTGCACCGGAATCTGGAGCGACGAGCACGCCGAAGGCCTCGCGCGCATCGCCGCCGCCATCCAGGCCGCCGGGGCAGTGCCCGGCATCCAAATCGCCCATGCGGGCCGCAAGGCCAGCGCGAACCGTCCTTGGGAAGGCGACGACCACATTCCGGACAGCGATCCTCGCGCATGGGAGACCATCGCCCCGTCGGCGGTCGCCTATGGCGCGAACTTGCCCAAGGTTCCGCGCGAGATGACGATCGAGGACATCGCCCGCGTCCGGGATGATTTCGCGAGGGCTGCGGCACGAGCCCGGGACGCAGGCTTTGAATGGCTCGAGCTTCACTTCGCCCATGGCTATCTCGCCCAAAGCTTCTTCTCGGTGCACTCGAACCATCGGACCGACAGCTATGGCGGGGACGCCCACGGCCGCGGACGCTTCCATCTGGAGACGCTCGCGGCGGTCCGCGCCGAGTGGCCGGAGCGCCTGCCGCTGACCGCCCGCTTCGGCGTGATCGAATACGACGGCCGCGATGAGGAAACCCTGACGGAGTCGATCGCGCTGACGAAGCGTATGCGCGACGGCGGCCTCGACATGTTGAGCGTCAGCATCGGGTTCTCGACGCCGGCCGCCTCGATCCCGTGGGGGCCGGCTTTCCTCGCCCCGGTCGCCGAGCGCGTTCGGCGCGAGGCCGGACTTCCGGTCTCGTCAGCATGGGGGTTCGACGATCCGCAAGTTGCAGATCGGATGTTGTCCGAGAGCAAGCTCGACCTGGTCATGATCGGCCGGGCGCATCTCGCCGACCCTCACTACCCGTACACGGCGGCGCAGAAGCTCGGAAAGGAGCGCCCGACTTGGGTGCTGCCCGCGCCTTACGCTCATTGGCTGGAGCGCTATCGGCCTTCGGCTGCGTGACATGACTCTGGCTGGCCCCGGCCGCTTCACCGGGACCAGTCCGCGCCGTACGCGTCGGTGACGATGCAGTCAGGCGTCGCTCGCTAGTCGGCGGTCCGCGCCATTCGCACTCGTAGTGAACGCAGCCGATTTGCGCCAATAACGGGCATCCGCCGACGTCTGCGAAGCGGACACTTAGGTGAGTGATCACAGCGCCTGCCGGAACGCCGACGGCGTGGCGCCAGTCGCCTTCTGGTAGCTGGACGCGAAGGCCGAAGGCGTGTGGCAGCCGACTGCAGGCGCGACGTGGCTCACGGGTAAATCGGGGCTGGAGAGCAGATCACGCGCGTGTATCAAAAAGTCAGATCTGCTATCTGATCTGTTGAAGAACTAGATTTCACCACAGATACTATTGCATTAATCAAGGGCGCGGGGTTGCTGATATTCAGCCATACCATGGCAAGTTCATGCGTCGCGGTTTCGGACGTTAAAACGATGGTGCGACTGGCCGTCGCAACACACGCATCCTCGATACAACTGAGCGGCAGGATGGTCGCCGTATCTCCAATTGCGACGCTCTGAAAAATTTCTGCAATCGTCTCCGATTGGATGACAGGTTCTGGATTAAATCCAGCTTCCTGAAATTGAGCGTCGATCGCCCGACGCTCGTAAGTCTGTCGCGAAAGTAGCGACAGAGGCAACTGAGCGACCTCCGACCACGTCGCGCAATCTCTCGTCGCCAGTTGAAAGTTGTTTGGAATCAGCGCCGCCATCTTCTGTCGACTTAGAACGTGATGGCCGAAACGTCTATTTTCTTCGTCAAGGAACGTGATTCCTGCGTCTAGTTGAAAGTCCTGAAGATCCGAAGGGAGACGTTCGTGGCGAACATGGATGACTTCGAACTGGACGGTCGGATGAATGACGCGAAAATTCTTGACGATCCTCGCGACGGTCGCCGCGGCGCTTGGCGCGACGCCGATGCGCAGCCGGCCCGACAGCCCGCTGCGCATTGTCGCCATCTCGTCGAGCATCGCCCGCTTGTCGGCGAGGATGCGCCGGCACCATTCCACAAGCCTTTCGCCCTCCGGCGTAAATCCGTCGAAGCGCTGGTGGCGCTGGACGATCGGCGTGCCGATCTCGGCTTCGAGCGTCTTCAGCGCGCTGGACAAGCCGGGCTGTGTGACGCCGCAAAGCGCCGCGGCCCGGCCGAAGTGCCGTTCCTGTGCAAGTGCGACCACATACTCCATGTGGCGGAGCAGCATTCGGCGTTTCCTCCACCGCGTTCAGTCGCGGCTTGTTTTCATCAGTTTCCCGCCGGCGCATCGGGAAGAAGCGTTCTAGACGAAGACGGTTTCTCCTTTCATCCTCGAGACGTCACCGGCGGCGCCCGCCGATGACAGGCCTTTTGCGCAGGCTACGGTATTCGACATCAAGGCGGCGACCGTCATGGGTCCAACGCCGCCGGGAACCGGCGTGATCGCTCCCGCGACGTGCAAAGCCGCCGCGAAATCGACATCGCCGACGATCCTGCCTGCGTCGCCAGACGCCATCCGGTTGATGCCGACGTCGATGACGATGGCGCCGGGCTTGATCCAGTCGCCCTTGATCAGGTGCGGATGTCCGACGGCCACCACCAGGATGTCGGCTTCGCGGCAGTGACCCGGGACGTCGCGCGACTCCTTGTGGGTCACGGTGACGGAACAGTCCTCGTTGAGGAAGACCTGCGCCGCGGGCCTGCCGACGATCCGGGAATGCCCGACCACGACCACGTCCAGCCCCGTCAGGTCGGATCGAACGGATTTGACGAGCCGAAGACATCCGAGCGGCGTGCAAGGGACGATCGTCGGCCTGCCGACCGCAAGCGAACCGGCGTTGGCGGGATGAAAGCCGTCGACATCCTTCTCCCGGATGATGCGGCTCAGCACGCAGTCGGTCGATATGTGCGGAGGCAGCGGAAGCTGGACGAGGATGCCGTGAACAGCCGGATCTTCGTTCAGGGCGTCGATGATCTCCATAAGTTCGGCCTGCGTGGTTGAAGCCGACAGCGCATGCTTCACCGACCGGATCCCGACCGCCGCGGCCAGTTGGGTCTTGCTGCGGACGTAGATCTCGCTTGCGGGATCATCGCCGACAAGGACTACCGCAAGGCAGGGTGTGACGGCGGTCTGCCGCTTCAGTTCCGCAACGCCGAACCCGACTTCGGCGAGCAGTTTGTCGGCTTCCACGCGGCCGTCGATGATCTGGGCTGTCATCGCGGCGTCAGTCCGGAAACACCACGGTCCGGGGACCGTTGATCATCACGCGGTCGTCGATGTGATAGCGAACGGCCCGGGCGAGCACCCGGCGCTCGATATCGCGACCCTTGCGGACCAGCGCATCGGGAGTGTCGCCGTGAGAGACGCGTTCGACGTCCTGCTCGATGATCGGCCCCTCGTCGAGTTCGCCCGTGACGTAATGGGCGGTCGCGCCGATGAGCTTCACGCCGCGGGCATGCGCCTGATGATACGGCCTTGCGCCCTTGAAGCCCGGCAGGAACGAATGGTGGATGTTTATGCAGCGGCCCGCGAGCCGTTCTGTGGCTTCGTCTGACAGCACCTGCATGTAGCGCGCGAGAACAATCAAGTCCGCCTCGGTTTCATCGATGACCTCGAACAGGCGCTTCTCCTGCTCCTTCTTCGTGTCCTTGGTGATCGGGAGGTAGTGGAACGGCGCGCCGTCGAAATCGAGACGGGCAAAGGTTTCCCGCGGATAGTTCGCGACGACGCCTGCGATCTGCATATTCATTTCGCCGACATACTGGCGGTAGAGCAGGTCGGCGAGGCAGTGATCGAAGCGGGACACCAGGACAAGGACGCGCTGCGGCCGCTTGTCGAACCGCAGGGAGCTCGTCATCTGGAAGTGCTTTTCCGTGGCGCCGAGCCGGGCCTCGAGATCTGCCCGGGCGCCCGAGCCGTCGAAGGCCACGCGCATGAAGAACTGGCCGGTCTCGTGATCGTCGTATTGCGCGGCCTCCCGGATGTTAAAGCCCGCTTCAAACAGCATATTGCTGACGGTGGCGACGATCCCGCGCCTGTTCGGGCAGGCAAGCTTCAAGACATTCGGCGCCATTTCTCCGTAGCTGAGATCGGAGAGGTGGATATTTTCGGCTGCGCTGGCGGTCACGTCTTGAGAATGGATAGCCGTTGCAGAGCTGTTCGGCGCATCGTTGAGCATGTAAATCCCCAAATGACTTTCGATAACTGCAGCCTAGGCTCCGATCGATTGCGTGCGGAAGCCGTCTGGCGCGCATCGGGGTAGACCGCAGGCGCATGCCCCTCACACGGCGGTCTCCCGCAGCGGCTGGAAGTCATCGCGTGCTTCCGACATGAGAAACTTAGTCAGCGCCTCGATCCGGCGGGACTTTCGAACCTCCTCTGGGTAGACGAGGAAGGCCTCGACGACGGGCTTGCGCGTGTCCTCTAGGACTTCGACCAGATCGAGAAGATCCTCCTGGAGGTAAGCGGGCAGCAGGCCCAGCCCCAGGCCGCCCTTCACCGCCCTGAGGATCGCGTACACGCTGCTCGCCCGCATCACGGCGGGCCTCGGCTGGTCGGCCGGAATGCCGACCTTCACCAGCCAGTCCAGATCGTGGACGTGAGCCGGCAGGTAGTCGCCATAGGCGATCAGGTCGTGCTCATCGAGATCGGCGACCGTTTGGGGGACGCCCTTTCTCGCGACGTATTCGCGCGACGCGTAGACCCGAAAAGGCAGAGCCATGAGGTGTCGCTGGATGAGGTTCGGCTGCGTCTGATTGAAGAAGCGGATGGCGATGTCCGCCTGACGCGTCGACAGATCGAGCTCGATATTGTCCGACAGCAGGAGCGTCGGGCTGATGTCCGGAAATTCTCGGCGGAACTTCGCCATCTTTGACGTCAACCAGGACGACCCGAAAACCACCGCTGTCGCGATCCGCAAGGGCCCGCAGGCCGCGCCGCGAAAATCGTCGATGCGCGCAAGCCCCATGGCGAGGCGCTCGAACATCGACGTGACGGTGGCGTGAAAGATCTCGCCGACTTCGGTGAGCGCCAGACCCTGCGCGCCGCGGTGAAACAGCGAGATCTTCAGCGAAGCTTCGAGACCCGCGATCTGCCGGCTCACCGCTGATTGGCTGAGGCCCAGTAGCGTTCCGGCCCGCGTGAAGCTGCCGGCTTCGACGGCGACCCGGAAAACCCGCAGCCGGTTCCAATCAAACTCGCCGAAATCGGCGAGAAGAGCATACCTGGCAGAGTAGTTCATTTCGGCCCCTCCCGGGTATGCCTATGAAATCGCCACAAGATTTTTCACTGATAACTGCGAATTATGATCCGATTAGTTACAGTAATAACATGTGTATTATCCCGTCACGCTTGCTGTTATTAATTTCATCCGTCTAATGTCAGTCCTGCACCAAAAATGTCAAGCACTACGATAATGATGAAGGTGCTGATTTTACATAGGGAGTTCTGATATGGATCCTGTGAAGCGCAAGAAAGTTACGATCAAATCGGTTCACGACAAGAAGAAGGCCGGTCAAAAGATCACGTCGATTGGCGTATACGATGCGCCTATGGCTGCGATCGCCGATCGCGTCGGGTTCGATTTTCTGGTGGTCGGAAATGCCGGACCGATGGCGCTGCTCGGCCATCCCGATCCGACGACGGTGAAGTTCGAGGAGCAGCTCGCGCTGACGCGTGCGGTCAGCCGCGTGACCAAGTACGGCTTCGTCGTCGGCCATATGCCCTACATGAGCTATCACGCGTCCAAAGAGCAGGCGATCGCCAGCGCGACCCGGCTCGTCGCGGAAGGCGGCGCCGATTGCGTCAAGTGCGAAGGCAATCGCTACACGGCCGAGTACATCGCCGAGATCGTTCGCGCCGGCATCCCGGTCATGGGTCACATCGGCATGCAGGCGTCCGCCGCACCGAGCAGAGCGGCTTCGGCGTAAAGGGCCGCACGGCCGATGACGCGATGAAGATCATCGACGATGCTCGCGTTCATCGACGCCGGCGTCTTCGCATTCATCGTCGAGCAGGTGCCGACCGATGTCGCCGCCTATCTGTCGCAGACGTTCGAGGCCCCAATGATCACGCTGGGCGGCGGCACGGTGAACGACGGCGTCTATCACATCAGCGGCGACCTGGTCGGGTACAGCGCGTTCCCGATCCCGAAGAACCGCGGCGCGTTCGCCGACGTCCGTCCGATCATCGAAACCGCGCTCACCGAATATCGCGACGCGGTCGTGGCGGGCTCTTATCCGCTCGAGGAGAACACATTCCGCATGACGCCCGAAGAGAACGAGAAGTTTCTCAAGCGCGCCGGAACAAACAATGGAGGCTTCGCCAGCCAGGCTGCCGAATAAGAAGCTCCAAGAACTCGAGAAAATAAAAAACGAGGAAACGCAATGGCGATGAAGCTCAACAGAAAACTGTGGGCGGTCACCGTCGTGGGGGCGCTCATCGGCGCCGACCCGGCCACGGCCACCGAATACAATACGTCATCGTATGACGCAGTCGCCCAGCAGGCGAAGCGCGCATCCGGCGACCCGGTCTCCATCAGCACCAACCTGTTTGTAGGCTGGACCGGCGCCTGGGACACGATCCTGATGAAGCAACTGAACCTCTGGCAGAAATGGCTGCCGGGGGGAGCAAGGTGGAGTGGAAGCGCAATCTGCAGGGGCCGCCGGTCATCACCGACCTGCTCGCCAACAAGCAGCAGATCGGCTACCTCGGCGACAATCCTGCGGTGCTCTCGACGACCAAATCCGCCATCGCGCCGGTCTACCTGGTCGGCATGAATGCGGTGTCGCCAAGCCGGATGTGCGGAGTGCTCCTAGTCCGCAAGGGCGCGCCTCATTTCGCCACGACCGACGAGGCCGTCAAATGGCTCGACGGTAAGACGGTCGGGGTTCCGAAGGAAGCTGCGCCGACCGTCTGGCCCAGGGCGTGACGAAGAAGGCGGGCGTCAAGCCCGTCCCTGGCAGCAGATGCAGGCCGAAGTGATCGTCACCAGCCTGCAGGCCGGCCGCATCGACGCGGCGGCCGTCTACGAACCGCACGCGACCAAGGCCGTGTTCGACGGCTACGCCGACTTCGCGGCCCTCCTCGGCGGATCTCGGCGAGAGCGACGCCAACGCCATCCTGATGCGCGGCGACTTCATCGACAAGAACCGGGCCGTCGCGGTCGCCTGGCTCAAGGCGAACATCGAGGCCCTCTATTATCTCCGCGACAAGCCGAAGGAGGCCATCGAAGCCCTCAAGGCCGAGCTGCCGGACTACACGCGTGAAGAGCTGTGGCACTCGATCTACGGCAATCCGCCGGAGAAGTTGAAGCCGGCCCCGTGGCGTTCAAGGCGATGATGACGGTCACCTCGCAGGAGAGGGAGCTGGTCGGCCGCATTTATGAGTTCCTGAAAAGCCTGAAGGTCGTCCAGGCGCCCTCGCTCTCCGACAACGCCATCAGGACGGACCTCGTCGAGCAAGCGTTCAAGGAGCTCAATCTCGATCCGACGAAAGGGCTGTTTGAACTCACCGCCAAGGCGGCGGAAGACTGTCCCTACAAGGGCGACCAACTCGTGTCGGGCGGCTGACTGGCAGCGCCGACGATCGGCCCGGGCGTCACAGACATGACGTCCGGGCCATCCCGCCAGCACACGAGAGAGACACGTCATGGCAACAACTCAGATTGCGGCGCACCGAACGCATGATGCGACGGTCGCGCCGGGCTTGGACGACTACGACGCGCGCTTGAGGCGATCGGCCGATTGGCCCATCGCACGCGGCGCCCCGCTGCTCCGACTGCGCCGCGCGGCGGTCAGCAAGCCGGTTCGCAGGACCGTCGTCGGGTTCGTGGTCTTCTTCGTCCTCTGGTATCTCGCGACCGCAGTATTTCAGCTGCCGCGGTTCAACTTCATCCCCAATCCTCTCTATCTCTTCGAGCAGTGGACCAGCCGTGAGCAATACGGCATTTCGCTGTTCACCCCGGACTACTATGAGCACATCGTTACCAGCGTCCTGCGGGTCTACGTCGCTTTCTTTCTGTCGATCGCGCTCGGCGCGCCGCTCGGCATCCTGATCGGATGAGCAAGCTCGGCCGGAACCTGTTGTTTCCGCTCGTTGAGCTCCTACGGCCCATCCCCCCTCTGGCGTGGGTTCCCATCGCGGTCCTGATCTTCGCAGGCACAGAGACGCCCGTCATCTTCGTGACGATGCTCGCAAGCTTCTTTGCGACCGTCCTGAATACATACCTTGGCGTGCGCTCGATCGACGAAAATTACTTCCGCGCAGCTAGTTGCCTCGGCTACTCCAAGCGCGCGGTTCTGTTCAGGGTCGTCGTGCCGGGCGCGCTGCCGTTCATCTTCACCGGCATGCAGATCGCCATGGGGCGTCGCCTGGTTTTCGCTTGTTGGCGGCGAACTCATCGCTGGACGCGCCGGCCTCGGCTACATGATCTTCGACGGCTACACCCAGGTGGCCATTCCCAACATCTTCATTGGCATGATCACGCTCGGCGTCCTCGGCTGTCGAGCGCGATGATCCGGGCCGTCGGCCAGTTCCTTATGCGCTGGCAGCAGAAATCCAGAGGTGAGGCATGAGCGCTCAAGCCGACTCCGCCGCCATCACGCCCGCCGCAGGCCGTCCGCCACAAGGCAAAGAGCATGTCCATCAACTCCACGCTTCTCCAGCAAGCCGTCGGGATTCTGCTCTTCTTCGCCGTCTGGCAGATGGTGCGGACGCTTGGATATCTTGTCCTGCTTCCGAGCCCGGCAGAGGTCGCCGTCGCCATTCCCTCGTTCATCCAGCAGGAAGGCTACTGGATGAGCTGGGTGAGCAGCGCGCGCCGCGTGTTCCTCGGCTTCGGGATCGCCGCCGCTCTCGCCGTGCCGCTCGGAATCTGGATGGGCACATCCACGCGCGCCCGACAGTCGGTGTTCCCCATCCTCGAAATCGTCCGGCCGATCCCGCCGGTCGCCTGGCTGCCGCTGGCGATTCTTTTCTGGCCGTCGTCCGAGATGACGATGGTCTATCTGACCTTCATCGGTGCCTTCTTTCCGATCTTCATCAACGTCCTCGCGGGCATCGACAATGTCGACATTCGCTACATCCAAGCGGCGCGATCGCTCGGCGCCTCGCGCGGCGCCATGTTCTGGAAGATCCTCGTGCCGGCCACCCTGCCGTCGCTGTTCACGGGACTGACAATCGCAATCGCGATCACCTGGGAAGTCGTCATCGCAGCGGAGATGGCTTCCGGGAGCGACGGCCTCGGCTATCTGACCTGGAACTCGTACATGAGCCAGTCGATGGTCGGCATCATCATCGGGATGATCAGCATCGGCGTCGCAGGCCTGCTGTCGAGCGTGGCGATGAACCTGATCGGGCGCACCGCAGCGCCTTGGACCCGGCGTTGAGGGGGAGCGCACCGATGACCACTCGTGAAAACCGACTCAGCGTTCTCCGGCTCAACTCTTTCATGAGCCAGGCGCCCCGACCCATGCTCGACGAGATCTCGTTCTACGCTCGCGAGGAGACCTTCGCCGCCCACGATTTCATTTTCGCCAAGGGCGACCAGGCGGCGGATTTCTACATCCTGATCGACGGGCGTGTCGGCCATCCGGAAGTCCGGCTCAACGATCATAACCTGTCCATCACGCAAGAGACCGCGACGCCCGGACAGCTGTTCGGTTACGCCGCGGCCGTCCAGGGCGCGGCCCGCGTGATCTCCGCGCGTTGCGAGACCGAAACCAAGGTCCTCGCCATCGATGGCGGCCGCTTCCAGGAGAGCTGCCGACGGAACGGAGCGTCGGGCGAGGCGCTGATCCGCGAGCTCGCCAGGATCTATGCGAGCTACGAGTTCAGGACCACAGGGCAGTCGGGCTGGATCTCGATCCGCAACGCCTCGAAGGTCTATTCTCCGGGCCCGAACGCAGTCGTCGCTCTGGACAACTGCTCGATCGAAATCCGCCCCGGCGAGTTCTGCGCCATCGTGGGTCCGTCCGGCTGCGGAAAGTCGACCCTCCTCAACGCGATCGCCGGCTTCGACGAACTTTCCGACGGCGTCGTCTATCTCGACGGCGAATGGATCAACCGACCGGGATCGGCTCCCAAGCCCGGACCGGACCGCATCGTGGTCTTCCAGAACGGAGCGCTGTTTCCGTGGGCCACGATCCGGGAGAATCTCATCCGGGGGCCGCTGCTGCGCGGCCAGGAAAACGAGGCGAGCGTCACGAAGCGCGCCGAAGCTCTGCTCGCCCGCGTCGGCCTGTCGGACGTAATGGATCTTTATCCCGGGATGATCTCTTCGGGCATGTGCCGGCGAGTGGAGATTATCCGCGCGATCCTCACAATCCGAGGGTCATCCTGCTCGACGAACCGTTCCGCGTCCTCGACGCGCTGGCCAAGACCGTCACGCAGAACGCTCTTCTCGAGCTCTACGACATGTCGAAGAAGACCGTGCTCTTCATCACCCACGATCTCGAGGAGGCGATCTATCTCGCCGACCGCGTTCTGGTGATGTCCTCCCGTCCTGGGCGGATCAAGCAGACCATTTTCGTCGACCTTCCTCGCCCGCGCGACATCAAGATGCTCGGCACCCCCGAGTTCCTGCGCCGGAAGGAAGAGGCGATCGAGGCCGTGCACGAGGAGGCCGTCAAAGCCTTCACGGCCGGCGAACGTGAATTCGCGTGAGGGAGGCGACAGTGGCTCGAAGCGGAACGTCAATCAGCGCCGAACTCGACGGCGTCGGCAAGGTCTACTCCCGCCGGCGAGGCCGAGGTGGTGCTGCGCGACTGCTCCTTCACGTTGGAGCCCAACAAGCTGACCGTCCTGATCGGACCGTCGGGTGCCGGAAAGAGCACCATCGTCAAAATGCTCGCCGGACATGAGAAGCCGAGTCTCGGGTCCGTGAAGGTCAATGGAGCGGAGGTTCGCGGGCCCGGTCCTGACCGCATGCTCGTGTTCCAGGAGACTGCGCTTTTTCCCTGGATGTCTCTGACAGAGAACGTCGCGTTCGGGCCCCTGCAGGCCGGACAACCGGCGAACGAGGCGCGGAGCGAGGCGAACGCGCTGCTGAAGAAGGTCGGACTGGGTGGCTTCGAGGATCGATATCCGAACCAGCTCTCGGGCGGCATGCAGAGGCGCGCCGAGGTCGCGCGCTCCCTCATCAACAAGCCCGACCTGCTGCTTCTGGACGAACCTTTCCGCGGCCTGGACCACATGTCTCGTGGACTGATGCAGGAATACTTCGGTCAACTGTTCGAAGAGCATCGCACCACGACACTGTTCGTCACCTCCGAAGTCGACGAGGCGATCTTCCTCGCCGACCAGATCATCGTGCTCAGCTACAAGCCGACCTGCGTGAAGGAGATCATCGACGTGCCGATCGCGCGTCCGCGTGACGTGCATCTCTTCACATCGGCCGAATACGGCGTGCTGAAGGAGCGCGTTCTCGATTTGCTCTACGAGGAGGCCGTGAAGGGCTTCGCCGTGGGAGCGATCGGGGCCAAGGACATGGAACGCGCCGGGGCTGTCGGAGTCTAGTTATGGATGACAAAGTCATCACGGCGGGTGGTCCTTCCGCACCCCAGCTGGGTGCGGGTGGATCGTCGAACGCACTGCGAAGCGCGCTGAGGGACCGTCGGTTTTTCTGGTCGCTTGAGTATATCCCCTCGAGCCAGAAAGTCCTGAGGGACGATTTCACCAAGCTCGACGAATTGGCCTCTGCGGTCAGCCTTATGCCAACCCTGACCGGCTTTTCAGTCACCGACCGGGTGATTTCCGATCACGACCCGGATCCGCTTGCGGCCGCGGGCCACCTTCTGGCGAAGACCGGCAAGCAGCCGCTTGTGCATTTTTCCGGCAAGGGCCGAGAGACGCATCATCTCGACGACACGCTGCGCCGGATGCAGGGGAACGGCCTTGAGAACATCCTGATGCTGACAGGCGACCGTCTGCATGAGGAGCCTGTGGGCTCTCGCCCCCGTTATCTCGAGTCCGTTCCCGGCATTGCGATGGCGAAAGCCTTCAACCCCAACATCTTCGTCGCGGGGGCGCTCAACCCGTTCAAATACCGCGAAGAAGACGGGATGGCTCAGTACCTAAAGCTGGGCAAGAAAATCAACGCCGGATGCGATATGATCATTACCCAGGTCGGGTATATCATCAAGCATGAAGAGGCGATGTACTGGATCGAGGGAAGAAAATACAACACGCCGATCGTCGCCAATCTAATGCCAATGACGGCGGCGAGAGCTCGATATATTCGCGCCAATCAGCTTGCCGGCGTGACCGTCACGGATTCATTCCTGGCGTTGCTGGAGGCCGACGAAGCCCTGACCTCAGACAGGGGCGTGGCGAGATCGATGAGGCGTCTTGCGCTCCAGATCCTGGGCGTGCGCTACCTCGGCTATGCAGGGGTCCAGCTTACCGGATCCATTCGCTCGCCAAGGTCAAGGAGCTTCAGGCAATCGTCCGCGAATGCGCCGAGATTTGCCCAGACCGGATCACCTGGCGACGAGCCTGGGAGGAGGCGTGCACGCTTCCTAGCAGCGACCGCGCGTCTCTCGCCCCTCGGGACACCCCTTGGTATCTGCTTAAAGGTACGACCCAGTTCGCGTCCGGGAAGGCGCGAGCGAAGTACCACGTGATGAAGTTCGTCCACGACTGGGCGTTCGAGCGAGGACCCGTGTCACGACTGTTCGGGACCGCGGTCCGCGCGATCGGTCGGCGGACGCCTGTAGGCAAGTTCACAGAGCGCGTCGAGCGCGCGATTAAGAACCCGATTTTCGGCTGTGAAACCTGCGGCATGTGTCGGCTTGCCGCCACTCAGTATGTGTGCCCTGAGACATGCCCGAAGGGCCTGGCGAACGGTCCGTGCGGAGGCACTGCGAAGAACCTCTGTGAATTCCGCGATCGCGAATGCATTCACAGCGCGAAGTACCCGCATCGCGAAGTCCGCGGGGCGTCTCGACGAACTCGAACGCCTGATCATCCCCGCCGTGCCTGCCGAGTTGCGCCACACCTCGTCCTGGCCGCCGCATTTCAGGGGTCAGGGCCCGGCCATCAAGGTCGCCCGGGACGGAAGGCTGTTCCCGCTTAACGCCCGAAGCGCCGTCGACGACGGCGATCAATCGACTGGTTCAAACCCGGCGCTCACATCCTAGCGCCTCAACGCATCTGATCGACGATGTCTGGCACTGACATGCACCCTGCCGCTCCATGCGCTGGAGCGGCGACGACCCGTTGCGCCCGAACGCCTGCCCATACGCTGGGGAGGTCGGCATGACGATCACGTCCGGATGGTGGCGTCGGGTAACGCTACGCACAATGCAGGCGGATCTCGTCGCCGGGCTGCTGGGCGCGCTGCTCGTGCTGCCACAGGGCATCGCGTTCGCGACGCTTGCTGGCCTGCCCCCCCAGTACGGGCTTTACAGCGCGATCGTGCCGACGATCGTCGCCGCCGTGTTCGGGTCGAGCTCTCATGTCGTGTCCGGCCCGACCAACGCGAATTCCCTCGCGATGTTCGCCGCCGTCAGCCCGCTCGCCATGGCCGGCAGCCCGGACTACATCGCGCTCGCCCTTGCGGTGACGATCATGGTCGGGATCATCCAGTTCGCCGTGGGCGCCCTTAAGCTCGGCAGCCTGACAGATTTCCTTTCGCCGGCCGTTCTGCTCGGCTTCACGAGCGGAGCGGCGGCGTTGATCGCGTGTTACGCGCTGCCCGATATGCTCGGCCTGCCGTCGGCCAGCGGTCACGGGCCAGGAGCTGCGCTTGTCGGCGTCGTAGAGAACTGGCGCTCGATCAACTGGTCGGCGACGAGCGTAGGCTTGGCCACCCTTGTCGTCGCTGTCGGACTGCGCGCGATCTCACGGAAAATCCCCTTCATGCTGATCGGGCTGCTCGTGGGCTGGGCATTGTCGGAGGCGCTGAACCTCCGCATCGGCGGAGAAGCGGTTTCGGTGATCGGCGCCATACCGACGGCGATCCGTCCTTCGCCATCCCCGAGCCGCCCTTCCAGGACTTGACCCGCCTTGCATCAGTCGCCGCGGCGCTTGCGGTCATCGCGCTCGGGCAGTCGGTGTCGATCGCAAAGGCGGTCGCTGCGCGTTCCGGAGAACGCATAGACGTCAATCGCGAGTTCGTTGGCCAAGGCCTATCGAACATGTTCGGAGGCCTGTCTTCCTCTTACCTGTCTTGCGGTTCGCTCAACCGCTCCCTTCCTAACTTCGAGGCAGGCGCTCAGACGCCGGCCGCCGCGATCTTCGCAGCGGCCGCGCTGATGGGCCTTGTCGCAGTCGCCGCCCCCCTTGCGGCAACTTCCGACAGCCGCCATCGCCGGACTCCTGATCTACACGGCGTGGAGCCTCCTCGACTTTTCTCGCTTCGTCGAACTCGCCCGTCTCAACCGGGTCGACTTCGCGATCGCCGCGACGACATTCTGCGCCATGGCGGTTCTGCCGTTCCACATCGCCATCATGCTCGGCGCAGGCATGTCTCTCGCGGCTTATTTGCAGCGAACCTCACGGCCCCACTTCCGAATCCTGACGCCGGACCCATCAGACGCCTCGCGGCGCTTTACGCCGCTCGATGAATTCGAACAGGCGCCCGCCGAATGTCCGCAGCTCAAGATGTTGAGGATCGAGGGCGCCACCTATTACGGCGCGACACAATTCGTCGGCGACAAGTTACACCAACTTAGGCTGCGGTCGCCCGATCAGAAGCATCTACTGGTGATGGCGAGAAGCATGAACTTCGTCGACCTGGCGGGCGCAGAACTGTGGAGGCAGGAAGCCGCCCGCCGGCGCGCCATCGGGGGCGATATCTACTTTCACCGTCCGAGAGCGCCAGTGCTCGAGCTTTGGACCAGGACCGGCTTTCTAAAGTGGATGGGCGCCGACCACATCTTTTACTCGAAGACACAGGCCATCTCCAAAATCTACCAGCGCCTCGACCCGAAGATCTGCGAGACCTGCAAGATCCGCGCGTTCATGGAATGCGGCTCGGCGCATTTGTCCCAAGAGGTGGCGGCGAACGCTGGCTCGTGAAACGCGTGTCAGGGTCGACGCCCGAGCAACGGCGAGAGGCTAACATCCATGATCGCTAGAGTTTCCTCCAGCGCCTCGACAGGGACCGCCAGAACCGGCCGACGCACCGCCAGCCCGCGCAGTGTGTCCGTGATCTTCGGAGAAGAAGCCGCGAAACCGTCTTGCCGCAGCGACGCGTTCCTCACGCGCTTCCTGAGCATGCACCCTAGGGAGATCGAGCTCTCTCTGGGGAGGATGCAGCGCTTGCTCGCCGATCTTGGTCATCCCGAAAGGCGCCTCCCCCCCACCGTGCAGGTGGCCGGGACCAACGGAAAGGGTTCGACGACAGCGTTTCTGAGAGCGATCCTGGAAGCCCGAGGATTGGCCGTTCACGCCTACACCTCTCCCCATCTGCTTCGGTTTCACGAGCGCATCCGGCTTGGAGGCAAAGGCGGCGGCGAGTTCGTCAGCGAGCGCCAGCTCGCGAAAACCTTTGAAGAAGTCGAGCGCATCAATGACGGGCGACCGATAACCTTTTTCGAGATCACGACCGCGGCCGCTCTACTCCTCTTTTCGAGGTTCCCGCCGACGTGCTCCTGCTTGAGGTCGGACTTGGCGGGCGATGCGACGCGACGAACGTCATTCCGTCCGCGAAGGCGAGCGTCATCACCTCGGTCAGCCTCGATCATCGGGAGTTTCTCGGGAACGATGTCGGCTCGATCGCAAGCGAGAAGGCCGGCATTCTGAAAGCCGGAACGCCCGCTTTCATCGCCCATCAGCAACCGGACGCGCTAACCACGATCGAACGGGCGGCCGCCCAGGTCGGCACCAGGCTTCACGTCGCTGGTCGGGACTGGCTCGCCTACGAGGCGCGCGACGCGTTCATATTTGAAGACAGGACAGGACGGCTAACCTTGCCGCTTCCCAGCCTGATCGGCGCGCATCAGATCGAAAACGCCGGCTGCGCCATAGCGGTCGCCAGGGCATGCGCGGACTGGGCTCTTGAGGTTCGGCACATAGAAGCCGGACTGCTGCGCGCGAAATGGCCGGCGCGGATGCAATCGCTTCAGAACGGACGAATCGCAGAGATCGCTCCGATGGACGCCGAAATCTGGCTCGATGGCGGACACAACCCCGACGGAGGCCGAGCGATCGCATTGACGCTCGACCAACTCCAGCAAGCCTCCCGCCGTCCGCTCGTACTCATCTCTGGCATGATGCGGACCAAAGACTCCGACGGATTTCTCGAAGCGTTCGCCCGCCATGCACCCGCGGTTATCGCCGTTCCAGTGAGGGCGGTCGCCAGCCAGCGCGCAAGTGAAGTCGTGCTTTCCGCTCGCAGGGCAGGCTACGTCGCTGAAGCGACGGGATCGATCGCGGACGCACTGCATTTGATTGCAAAACGTAGTTGGCTGGACCGGCCAAGAATTCTAATCACCGGGTCGCTTCACCTTGCTGGCGAGGCGTTGGCGCTCGATGGAAGCGACGTTTCTTAATTGGTCGCCGCCTCATCGCGCTGATGCGCTCTGGAATAATGGCCGAAGCTTCGTTTTCGTGTCTCCGGGGCTGCCGACAGCGGACTTCCTGAACGTCGGCTAATGGGATGGACCGGCTGCTTCCCTCGGCGGGTTAGCCTTCAAGGCTGTTGCCCGCGAAGACCTGGAGAAGCAGCCCATGCAAACGACCCGCGAAACCACAACGCCCGCGCTGACATCCGTCGGAATCGATATCGGCAAGGACGTCTTTCACGTCGTGGGTTTTGGCCCCGACGGGAAGATCGCGTTCCGGAAGAAGATCCGACGGCTTGCCCTCGTCGAGACGTTCAGGGCGCTTCCGCCCTGCATCGTCGGAATGGAGGCCTGTCTGAGCGCGCACTTTGTCAGCCGGACGCTGCGTGAGCTCGGCCATGAGCCTCGGATCATTCCGGCGATCTACGTGAAGCCCTTCGTGAAGGGCCAGAAGAATGACTACAACGACGCAGAGGCGATTGCTGAGGCGGCATTGCGGCCGAACCTAAACCTGGTTCGGGAGAAGACGCAGGATCAGCTCGATCTCCAATCCTGTCATCGAGTGCGCTCGCGGCTGGTGTCCCGCCGCACCGCGACCATCAACCAGATCCGCGCCTTCCTGATCGAACAGGGCATCGCGGTCAGGACAGGTTCGCGCTCGCTGCGCAACTCGCTGTTCGAGATCTTGAGGAACAGGGAGAGCGAGATCTCGCCGCGCATGCACGACCTGATCGTTTGGGCTTTATGAGGACTGGCTCTGGTTGGACGAACGCATCGAGACCATCACCCGTGAGATCGAGCAGATCAGCCAGACCGAAGAGAACTGCCGTCGGTTGATGAGCGTGCCGGGTGTCGGGCCGCTCATCTCCACCGGCGTGGTCGCCGCGATCGGAACGGGCGAAGCCTTCGAACGCGGACGCGATTTCGGCGCCTGGCTCGGCCTTGTGCCGCGGCAGTACAGCACTGGCGGGAGGTCGATCCTCGGGCGCATCTCGAAACGCGGCAGCCGCTATCTGAGAACGCTGTTCATCCAGGCTGCGAACGTCATCCTCATGCGGCCGCAGAACTGGGAGCGGTTCAGCTTCGGATCGTGGCTGAAGGAAGCGGCGACGCGCCTTCACCGCAACAAGCTGGCGACGGCGCTGGCCAACAAGCTCGCCCGCATCGCCTGGAGCGTTCTACGTCATGACAGGGCGTTCGACGCTCACCCTGTTGAGGCTACGGCGATCTGAAGCCGTACCTCGTTAAGTTCGCGACCGAGAACTGCATGGAACGGATCGATCAACGCGCTCGGAGTCTGATGACCCTTAGGGTCGCTTGGCGACCTGTCCGCTAATGAGACCAAATGCGCGTGCGTATTCCCATCAAGGCCACGGCCCGCGAGCCGATCAAACAGGCCGGATACATATCAGCGACTTCCGCACCAGCACGCCTCAGTTGCGAACAGCAGCCGGTCCATACATATGGGTCAGGTCGGAACAGTTTCTTCGAGCCGACAAGCGCCGGATGGACCTTGGCTCGTTGCCGCTGAGCGGACGCTTCTACGTCACACCGCATGCCGCTTGGCAAAAATCGGAGATTGACTAAGTTGACCAAGTTGACACGATTTCGCAATCACCCGATCTGATATGGGTGAGGAGAACCGCTTTGGTCGCTAACAGAAAACCTACCCGGATAAGGCTTCGCGAGGATGATCGCGTTCACCAGTACCGCGTTCCGCTCGACCGCATCCGCTCGCTCGCAGCCGATCTTTCTGACGGCGATGAACTCACTGTCTTGTCAAAGAACGTCGTATCAGGCCTTCAGGTGCGTTCGTACAAGCGCGTCTGGCTCGAAGACCGTGACGAGGCCTCGGCGCTCGTTCCAGAGCCCGCGGTGAGCGGCCGGGACGAATCGGCGTCGGCTTCTCCTTTCGAGCCCGGTGCGCGAGCGCGCGCAATTCTTCGTGGCCTCGATCACGCGTTGAACGACCTAGCGGAATCAGGCGGCGCCTTCAGCCTCGCCGAAGTCCAGAAGGTGCTCGGCGGCTTAAGCCGCCAGTCGGTTGACAAGAAGGTCAAAGAAGGCGGCCTGCTCGCGGTTCCCGGCCCTGGCAACCGACGCCGATATCCAACCGTCCAATTCGACGCGAACGGTGAGGTGGTTGGAGGGCTGAAAGAGGTTCAGGCCGCGCTGCCGACCCGTAACGCATGGGCTATCCTGAATTTTTTGATCAATCCTCAGGACGGGCTCGGCGGAGAAACCCCGATCTCGGCGTTGCAGGCCGGTAAGGTCGACTCCGTCGTGGCGGCTGCGCGACGCGTTGGCCAACAGGGCGCGTGAGCCGAAGACCCACTCCGCGCCCCAACCCGCCGGCGGACCTCGCGCGACGGTCTCCGCTGCTGATCACGCTTCCGGCTGGCGCACGGGTCTCCAGGTTCTTCACGGCTGGATACGACCCGATCTATTTCGACACCGGCCTTGATGGCCGTCTCAATGCGCCGGACGGGTCCTATGGCGTCTTGTACGCCGCCGAAACGGCATCGGGCGCATTCGCGGAAACGTTCTTGCGCCAGCCTGGGCGCCGCCTAATTCCGCCGGACCTTCTAACGAGCAAGGCGTATGCGGAGCTCGAGTTCACCCGCCCTACGACGTTCGTTCAACTTCAAGGACCGGGACTGGCGGTGCTCGGCGCAACCGCCGAGGTGACGCACGCGGGAGAGAATTACGATCTGTCCCAGGCGTGGTCGGCAAAGCTGCAGGCGCATCCCGTCAACGCTGACGGCATCGCATACAGGTCTCGGCATGACGACGGGCAGACATGCTTCGCCGTCTTTGATCGCGCACTTCCTGCCGTCCGTGAGGCGAGCAGGATCGTGTATCTCGACACAGACTGGTTCTGGGAAGTTGCCGATCCCTACGAGGTCGGCCTCGCGCCTGCCTGATCGAGATAGACCACAGAGCGCCGACTAGCGCTCGAGCAGCCGGCTTGCGCGTTCGATGCGAGCCTTCAACCCGTCCTGAAAACCCGGATCCCGCCGCAGCGTCTCGATGTGATTCGAAATCGCGGCCCTGATGACATCCGACACCGGCAAATCCTTGACGGTGGCGACGGTCTCGAGAGCTTCCGCTTGCTCGGCGGACAAGCGGATCGTCATGGCTTTCGCGGGCTTCATAGCTGAAAACTGAGGACTTTTGCGGTGGTTGTCAAGAGGTCTGGTATCGTGGTATCACGGTGTCAGTTAACGGAGGTTTCATATGCCTAGCAACGATCCTCATTCGGGATCCGGCGGAAAGCCGGACCCCAAGCCCGATCCCAAGCCGAAGTTCCAGATCAAGATCGACCGCACCGTGTATGAGGTTCGAGAGGAAACCCTCTCTGCCGAGAGGCTCCGGACCTTGCCCGATCCGGACATCGGACCTGACCGCGACCTCTTTCAGGTCGTTCCCGGCGGGTCGGATCTCAAGATTACGGCGGACGCCATCGTGACCATGGCGCATGGTCTGCGGTTCTTCACCGCGCCGGCCCAGATCAATCCTGGTTAAGCGGAGGCACCACGATGTTGCCGAAGAACGACGCCGAATTTTTGGCGGAGCGCTTTCCTGCTCACCAGGTCCAGATGGAAGGCGGCGCCCTCTGCGTCGTAATCCCGAACTTCCCGATGCCGGGCGGTTTGAATGTTTCGGCGGCGGATCTCCTGCTTCGGCTTATGCCGGGATATCCCGACCTCGCTCCGGACATGTGGTGGTTCGATCCCATGTCAGCCGGAGCAACGGTTCGATCATCGCCGCGACCGAGGCGCGTGAACACCATCTCGGCCGCCTGTGGCAGAGATGGAGCCGCCATCTCGACCCCGGACAGTGGCGCGCTGGGATCGACTGCGTCGAGAGTTACCTCGCGATCGTCAGGCGGGAGTTGGCCGCGGCCGCACGGTTGGCGGCCGTGTCATGATGGCGACCCTCGTCGTCCGCAACGAGCTTGCAGGCGAACTCGCTCGTGTTGCGGGAGAGCCGCTCGAGACAGCTGGAGTGCTTCTCGCTCGCGTTGTGGAGCAGTCCGGCGAGATCCGGCTGCTCGGCCAGCGCGTCATTTGGGCTCCGGATACCGCATATGTCGATCGGCAGTCCGATGGCATGGGACTGACGTCCGAAGGGTACATTCCAGCGTTGGGCGCGGCCGACGCGGAGGGGCTGTTGCCGATCTGGCTACATACTCATCCCGGCGAGGCTGCGGCCCCTACGCCCAGTCGCCGCGACGCGGTCGTGGATCGCCTGATCGGCGACCTTTTCCGCACTCGCGCCGACGTGGCTTGGTATGCCTCCATGATCGTCTCGCCGCGACCGGGGGGCTACAGTTTCACCGGCCGACTTGATCCTGAGTACGGCGCCGATCGCGATTTCGCGGTGTTGGGAGGTCGGCGACGGCTGGAAGTTCACCCAGGCCTTCGATGCGCCCGAAGCTGCTGTCCCGCCTATTTTCGATCGAAGCGTCCGCGCCTTCGGGGCTGACATACAGGCGACGCTCGGCGCGCTGACAGTCGGCGTCGTGGGAGTTGGCGGGACCGGCTCGGCCGTTTGCGAGCAATTGGTCCGTCTCGGCGTTCGCCGTCTGGCGCTGTTCGACAACGACGTGCTCAGCGACAGCAACGTGACACGGGTCTACGGCTCGACGCCAGCCGATGTCGGCCGCCCAAAGGTCGACGTCGCGAGAGACCATCTGCTTCGGATCGCGCCGGAGCTGGTCTGCTCCATCCGGCAGGCGATGATCACCAATCAACGGGTCGCGCGCGAGCTTGCGGCCTGTGACGTCGTATTCGGCTGTACGGACGACAATGCGGGCCGCTTGGTGCTGTCGAGGCTTTCGACTTACCTGATGACGCCGGTCATCGACGTGGGCGTGCTGATCAGCTCCGACGCCGACGGCATGCTGACCGGCATCGATGGTCGCATTACGCTGCTGGTGCCGGGATCGGCCTGCCTGATCTGTCGCGACCGCATCGACCTTCGCCGAGCCGCGGCCGAGCAGATGACTCCAGAGGAGCGTCAACGTCTTGCCGGCGAAGGGTACGCGCCGGCTTTGGGGGGCGTCGAGCCGGCTGTCGTTACATTCACGACAGCCGTGGCGTCGGCGGCGGTGACCGAGTTGCTCGAGCGCCTCATCGGGTTCGGCCCCGATCCCCGACCAAGCGAAATACTGTTGCGGTGGCACGACCGCGAAATCTCAGTCAACGCCGCCGCGCCCCGCCCGGGTCACTACTGCAATCCTTCATCTGGCAAAGTTGGGTTCGGCTCGGCTGATCCCTTCCTCGAACATGTCTGGCCCGACGCATGAGCATCCGGTGGTGGGACTGGCTCCCGTTTCAGCCGTGGCGGCAGGTCGACGTGGTCGAGGCGGCTGATGAGGTCCCCGAAACGATGCCGGCACGCGGGGTCGTGCTTGTCGGCCGTGCCGACGCGCCGAAGTGGGCGGTCTTTGATTGTCCCTGCGGTCGCCAACACCGCATCATGCTCAATCTCGACGACTCTCGAAAACCCTTCTGGCGCGTTGCGGTTGCGGAGCGCTGGCACTACACCATCGTACCGAGCGTCGACGCCCAGACGCGGGGGCGGCGCTGTCACTATCATGTGCGCAACGGCCGGACGGCGTGGGCGGCGGATAGCGATCGATGACGTCACCCAGAAAGCCAACTTCAAGTCGTGACGGGGGGCGACGGACCAGAACTGCGTCCCAGAGCAAGAAAGCGCGTTCAAAAGGCAAGACCTCGCCGAGCAGTCCGTCGCTTAAGGCGCCTCCGGAATCATCGGAAAGGCCGGAAGCTGGATCGAAAACCGCCCGGCGTGACAAGACACCGACGCAACGCGCCGCCTCGAAGCCGGATCCGCAAACAGACCCTGAAGTGGTCGAGACCGCGCCTGCGCCGCGACACTATGTGAAGACGCCGTTGTTCGAAGCCTTTGAGGCGGCGCGATATCATCGCAGGGCGCAGATCGAGGCGATTGAAGGGGAGACCGGCCGACGGTTGCTCTGCTACATCAGCGGCGACAAGCGGGAGATCGAGCGCGACGACATTCTTGGTCTCGTCGACCTGCTGCACAACATCGTTCAAGGCCAAAGCATCGATCTGATGCTGCACACCTCGGGCGGCGACATCGACGCCGCGGACAAGTTCATCCATTTCATTTTTGACAGCATCGGGCCGACGGGAAATCTTCGGGTGATTATTCCTGACTACGCAAAAAGCGCTGGGACCCTCATCGCACTTGGGGCCAACGAACTGCTCATGAGCGACAGCTCAGAGCTCGGACAAATCGACCCGCAGGTGATGCTGAAGAGTCAGACGGGCGCACTGATGCCAATGTCGGTCACCGCCTATCTGGCGGCGTTTTATGAGTATTCCGACAAGCTTGCCAAGGATCGGGCCGATGTCGTCTCGTTAGAAATGTTACGACAGTTCGACCCCTTCGTCGTTCGTAAATTCCAGGGGCAAGAAAGCCGGGCGCGCACGATCGCCCAAAAGCTGCTCCTCCGGAACAACAATACAAACGCCACCAAAGTCGCCGACGAGCTTCTGACCGAAAAGAAATGGAAGTCGCACGGCGAACGCATCAGCGTGGAGGAGGCTAGAGACTATCTCAATCTCCCCGTCACGTATGTCCCGCGGACAGCCCCCCTCTGGGACAAGGTATGGCGTCTCTATTGTCTGCAGCGGCTCGTCGTCCGGACCGACAAGAAGCTGTTCGAGTCAGTGTTCGTCTCTCAGACGTTTGAGCCCTAGCCGCGAGTTGGCCAGTCGATCAGCGCTGCAGCCCCCTAAACGTCATCGTCGCTTGCGGAGAATGAGCCAATGAGAATCTTCGATCAGATCGCTGGCTGCCAAGCGAATTATGGACGTTGTGAACGTCGTCAAAGGGTCATCCGCGGTCAAAGGCGTGCAGTCGCCGTGCGCCAAGATAAGTCGTTCGAGACGGAATTTCATATTTCTAGTAAATTAGACGAAGAACAAAATCATAATAGAGCATAATCTGGTATCACGGCATGGCATCCCTTGGGGCACACGTCTGCGCGAAAACCGCCATTAGAGGAGTTCCGTAGTGCCAGGCGTCTTCGACAACCGGTGTGCAGGCGATCTGGAAGGTTCGATCCGCGAACCGAGCTGTCTCGACAGCTTCGTGCCGAACCGCCGCCAATGGTTCCTGAGGAATAGAGCGGGCATACTGCTCCACTGCATCGACAAAGCGGGTTGCCACAGCGGCCACCGAGTCATGTTCATCAGGCCGCGGCGAGAGGCAAATAGGGCGCGACTGGGCGGTCATTAGACGCGCCTCGCGCATTTCGGAACGGGCGATTGCGTCCCGTGGTTCTCGGAAGAGCACTGAAGTCACGTCGATGCAGCGAGCGCCCCGGCCGTCGGAGAGCACGCACGCGCGCTGCACGGTGCCGTGCAGCAAACCGGTATCGGGATGGCGCCTTATCGATGGCGAGACATAAGGCTGAATCAGCGTCAGAGCCTCGGGCAAGTCGCCGGCCAGCGAGGCGGCTGCCAACGCTTTAAGGCCACGCTTAAGTGAGGCGGCATCCCCCTCGATCCCGGCCATACGAGCATAGTCAACTAAGCCGTTCGCTCCGCATAGGGCGACGCCAAATCCGCGTCGGCCTTGGGCCGGCTTCACTACCCACAGCCCAGAATTGTTCGCGCTGGTCCGCTGAGTATTTTCAACCCACTCGCCGGCGTCGCGCAGGAACCCGAACGCTGCTGTCGATGCGGAATAGGAGGCTCCGTGATCGACGAGGCTGGCTTCGTCAGCGGCCGCAAGGAAGAGCTTGTTCGTCGCGAGCAGTTGGAGCGCGAGCGGATTGACAAGCCGCGAAGCGGCAGGAAACGCAAATGCGCGCCAGTCCCAAGTATAGGGCCAGACGACTGCCGTTCCGGGGCTCCAGTCGTTCATCGTCTGGGATTTTGGGCCATGAGCAACGAGAGTGCGTCGCTCGGGCACCCAGTCAAAAATGAGCGTTTCGTACAAAATGCCGATGCGCCGCGCGAGCTTCGCCACACGCTCTTCAGCGTCTAGCGCGAACGTTCGGCCGACGGGCATATAGGCATCGCGCGCGCGCCCGATGCCAGCTGACGATCTGTCGACGCGTAGAATCGTTTCAAGCGAGATCTGCTCGCGCAGTACCGGGGACCGGCGCAGAACGGGTGCGAGCACCCGTCCTGCGCCGGCCTCGGCAAGTGCCGAGAGGACTTCTACTTCGATGCGAGAATCACCGAACTTGGCCTCGGCTGCGGAAAGCCCGCTGCGGCTCCCATTGAAGTCGACGACAATCGGAGACACTCGTCCCGACCCTACGGACGGGATGATGACATCCAGAGCGTAAACGCGCGGAGCCGCGAATGAGTTAAGCTCGCCCACGCCTGAACTGTTGATGCTGGAGCAGATCGCTCCTACTCGCACGCTACGCGAAGCTTCGAGCGCGGCGAAACCTGCAGATCGCCGAGCTCAACGACCGTTAGGTCGATTTCCCCGGACAGGAGCTTATCGAGGCGCTCTTCTAGCTTCTGGACCTTCTCGTCCAGCGTTTCTTTGCCGGTCGCTTCATTTGGCGTGTTTGACGTGCCCATTTGCTCTCCCTCCACCAGGTTGGCTTTTAGGCCGCGGCAACCTGGTAAAGCCGCGGTTCTCGCAAAAGAGTGTCTCGGACGGTCGGAACGCCGACGATAGCGGCTCGGCGAGCGCTAGACGCGTCGACGCGAGACGACAAGCGCTTTGCGTCGCCCGAAGCGCGCCAACGCTCGTAAGCGAGAAACTCGCTTCCAGCCTCGGTAACAGCGTCTACTGCTTCCGCAAATGCATCCTTGACCTGTTCCGCCGGTAAGCTTCTCGCTACGCCGACGCGATCCGTAAAGCCGAGAAGGACAGGCTTCATGCAGCGGGCCGAACAGATCTCGAGGATCGTTAAAGGAAACGCTTCGATCAGATCCGACCCGTAGCGGGCCAAAGCGTTTGCGGGTGCCCGCCCTGTCGCCGCGGCTGCCGCAAAGTAGGTTGAAAACACTGACGGGTGCCGGGCGATCAAGCCCCAAACTTCGTCACAATCGTCGCCGACGGTCGCCCGCAACGTGTCAGCGTAGGGTGCCTCGAAATTAGTATGCAATGCATATCCTGCTTCGCGGGCGAGGGGCGTTCCAGGTACGATACGCACCAGATGAGGCGGACGCTTCCCGGATCGACTGCGGAGGCACGAGCGGCTTGAGCCAGCGACAACTCTAGATCGTGCATAGTATCGCGAAGGAGATCGATGAGGAAATAGAACGTCGGGGCGATGCCTGCCTCCACATTCCATAGCGCGAGCTCGGCGATGTCGGGATAGCGGACCGCTCGCTTCGACAGGCGAGCTAGCGCCTCTGGGCTCCCCGTATCGACTCCATAAAGCAAGCCGACGCAGCCCGAACGTCCCAGGCAGGAGAGCAGCGCGGGGTTGACTAGGTCCGCGCGGGTCATCGCCGTCCAAGCAAAATCCGATCCGACATCGCCTAGCGCGGAGAGGAGCGGTTCGAGCTGCCGGGCGCTGCGCGTAAAGGTGTCATCGACAAGATGCACTGTGTTGAAGCCCGCCTGCCGCCAAGCCGCGATCTCTGCCATCACGGTTGCAACTGGCTTTCGGGCGCTACCGCGCCCGAACACGGCAGGGATGGAGCAGTACGAGCAGTCGAACGGGCAGCCACGCCCAGTCTCGACTAGACCCGCTGGGTGTGGGCTCAACGCCCAGTAGCGCGACAACTCCGGAAGCTTGTGGAGCGCGGGCGGCAGTAGGAAGCTGTCATCCCCAAGAATTTCTCGTTCGGCCGATCGGCCCAACACGTCGTCGACCGATAGGCAAGCACGGATCTCGTCCTGCGCGAGACCGGCATGGTGGCCGCCGAATGATCTTCGCGCGGGGAGCGGCACGCTTGAGTCGGGTCGCGATCGCAGCTGCTATCGGAAGGTTGAAGCATTGGACAGAGAAGGCATAGATATCGTAACTGCTTGCTAGAAGACGTTCCGTCGCGGCGGCTAGGAGATCTGGCCCAACTGGAAGCGCGCCCTCCCCAAGCTCTAGGGCAAGGTCGAGCACATCGACCTGTGATCCCCAACGACGCCTCTCGAGGGCAGCCGCGACCTGCGCTAGACCAAGCGGCGGTGCTAAGTAAGTTGCGGCGCCGATGCTCGTTGGCGGGTTTACTAGCGCAATCCGGCCACTCCACATCACGCGACCTCGATACAAAGGTCGACCAGCGCCGCCGATCCGTCTCGGGCCTCGGTTACGAGCACGCCAAGGCGCACGAGGTGATCCAGTGAGGCGAGAAGGCGATCACGGGACTTGGCCGAAAGAGCGCCCCAGATTTGTTCGTCTAAAGTCGCATGGACGAGAGCCTGCTCGTCTCCCTAACGGCAGGACGTGAAGCCGGTCGGGCGTGGCAAAAATGAGCGCGGCCTGCGCTGGCGAGAACCCCTCGATGGTTTCGCGCGACTCGAACAATCGCGCGCCGTCTGCGAGCTGGAGTCGCGCGGGCTTCACCGTAGTGCCCGCACCCGATTGAATGGGCGGTCCTTCGCTAACGAGGCGGAGGACTTTTTCGAACCGATACGCCTCTCCGAGAGGACCGTCACTCTGCAGCTCTTCGCGTCCAAAATCCTCGATGAACCGCTCGAACGCATTCCAGATGTCATGATCGCGCTGGCCGGCCAAATTGCCGGCGCGACACACTGTCAGCCAACCGTCTCGCCATGCTCGAAACAGGCCGAGATGAGTGAGCCCGGCAAGCTCCGCGAGGCGGCCAAAGCTTCGCTGATAAATCTCGAGAAGCTTGCAATAAGTCAGTGAAATGTCGATGCAAAGGTCTAAGTCACCATGGTCGGGAACAACGGCTTGGAAGGATTGAAAAATGTCGGGATGCTCTTGGATCAGCATCTCATCTTCGGCGAGGCGCTGGCCTGACAGGAACTCAATGCCTTGAGAAAAAGCAGTCGGAGCGTTCGACCCGTGGTACGCAAAACGGTGCTCGACGCGAGCGGCCAAGGCCGTGCCCGGGAGAGGGCTCATCAACTGAATAAAGGCGTTAACGGAACCTAAGCGGACGAAGGCGTGGGCAAGCGCCATAGTCGCGTCGAGGTCTCCCAATGTCTCCTCGGGCGTACCAACCACCATGGACAGCGAGGGAAAAATGCCTGCCTCGACAGTCCACCCCACGCGTTCCACGATAGCCTTAGGATGAGAGACCTTCGCGCGCTTATTCATCCTAGCTAGCGTCTCGGGGGAGCCTGACTCGACTCCATAGAGGAGCATGCGGCAGCCTGCGCGTGCCATCTTTTCGAGCAGTGGCCGATCTACTTGATCGAGCCGACAGCGACATTGCCAGGTAATGCCGAGATCGACTTCAATCAGCGCATCGCAAAGGCTTTCGACGAAGTCGCGCCGGGCGGTGAATAGGTCGTGGACGAAATATGCTTCGTAAGGTCCGTATTTTTGCCTGTAGTCGGCTAGCTCGGCCACAAGCGAGGGGACGCCACGATACCGGACTTTTGTTCCGTTCAGCAGCGTCGTCTGACAGAATTCGCAGGAGAATGCACAGCCGCGCCCGCTGTCGACCAAGATCGTAGGTTGTCGACTATGGAAGAAATATTCGGAAAGGGGGGCAACAAGGTGAAGCGCAGGTTGGAGCAGCTCGTCCAACTCTCTGATCCGCCTTGCCGGAACCGCGCTGGAGCTGATGTTCTCGGTCCGTCTGGCGAAAAGTCCCGGAATCCAAGCGGTGTCCAAGCCGTCTTGCAAGGCCGCAATCAGCGCGGGCAGAGACAGCCAGCCTCGCCGGCTAGCACAAAGTCTATCTCTGGAAATGATCGCAGATAACGGTCAGCAATGAACGAAACGTCGTGACCTCCGAAGATCACGGGAATGTCTTGGCGTTCCTTCTTGATTAGGCGAGCAATATTTACCGCCCCGGGGCTCGTGGTGCATTGAGTGCTAAAACTGAGTGCAGAACGAACAGGAGAAGTGCGGAGAATGCGTTCGGAGCACGTGTCGGTAAAGGGTGCAGTCTGCTTGAAGTGCTCCAGATTTGAGTTCGAATATCTGGTCGTGGATCTCGACGACATGCCCCTCTTTCTCGAGGTAGCTTGCCAAGTAAAGAAGGCCTAGGGGTGGGGCCAGATAGTAGGCCGAGCGATCTCGTTTGTCATCGAATGGAGGGTAGACGAGAGCGACGCGCCACCCTCTGCGCGGGTCACACGTAGCAACTGCTTCACGACTAGAAGCGCCGCTCTCGAGCATCCCCGCCTCCAGGTCCTCGCTCTTCCACTCAACTTTGGCTTGCATTCTTGACATCGTCAATAGGGATCGGCGTCAGTTCAAGCAGTCGACCGGTCGACCGGTCCTGCATCCGCGACGACGCGCGCGGCCGGTTCTTCAACGTGGTCGACCTAGTCAACAAGCTCGAGGCAGAAGGCCGTTCAGGCCGCCAGGGCCGCATGGCCGACTACCTCGGCCGCCTTGACTTCGTGGTCCTAGACGAGCTCGGCTACCTGCCGTTCGCGCAGTCCGGCGGCCAGCTCTTGTTCCATCTGATCAGCCGCCTCTACGAGCAGACCTCGATCATCATCACCACCAACCTCGCCTTCGGCGAATGGCCGAGCGTGTTCGGCGACGCCAAGATGACTACAGCGCTGCTCGACCGGCTCACCCACCACAGCGACATCGTCGAGACCGGCAACGAGAGCTGGCGCTTCAAGACCCGCGCCTGAGCTCCGTCCCCGAACCCAGCCCACTGGACGTCGATCTCGCCGGCGCTGCGCAACCCCGACCAGCTCCGCGCCGGCGGGGATCGACACCGCTCACCAAGCTCCAAGGGGGGCAACATTGGACGCCGAGAAGGGGTCAAAGTTCAGCGCCGATTGACAGTTGAGCGCCAAGCTCGGCAGACTTGGCAAGCTTGCCAGCGAGCAGCGACGGCGCGCCGGAATCGACCACTTCAGGATCGGCGCCGCTTCGCCATTGGCTCCAGCGGCTAGCGGTCGCCTGCGGGTCGGTGTCGACGATCAGCGTCACGAATTCGGCGGAAGCCGCTGAGGCCAGGTTCACAGCGAGGTCGTTTTTCCGGCGCCGCCCTTCTGGCTAACGATTGCGATCGTGTGCATTTGGACCTCCTAACCCGTCCACGTGTGGACCCTCGGGCGGAGGCATTTGACGCCGCTGCTGCGGCTAAGATCGATGGGGAGGTCTACCCCCCAAATCGCCGCCTCGGTTCGGGGTATGGGCAGGTACGCGCAAAACGCGTGCTGACGGCTCGTCAATCGAAGAACGCTGTTGTCAGGGCTGTATCGCACAGGTCAATTAACGTCAGGGTTGCAAGGCTCGGGGAGGAGCGAATGACCGATTGGATGTATCAGGCGCCTGGTGGCCTGAAGGACTTCCGCAATCCTTGGAACTGGCATTCCAACATGGTTGGCCAGGCTCAGGACATCATTTCGATCCTTCTGCAAACGGCCGTGCCGGATCCCTCGAGCCTGAGCGAAGCCGAACTTGCCGCCGCGATTGCCTCGCTGGCCTATGTCGATCCGAGCGCCACGGCTGTTCCGGCGGGTGCCGAGACTATCCCCGTGCAGGCTTGGAATGGCTTCCCGCGCGCCGTTAGCGCCGCGTGCCTTGGGACGAATATCCGCCAAAAGATGGGGACGCCGACGGCATCTATCGGGCTGTCGAACACTTGGGTGACGAAGATCACCGGGCCGGCGTTTTCGTTGACCGGCACGGCCATGTGCTGCACCTGCCGGTGCGAGACCGGCAAGATGAGTACCTTGAGTGGGCCGCTCGATGGACGCCCGATCAAAAGATGACGAAGATCGCTTTTGTCGCCGAGGGCTACGACTACTTCCAAGAGCTATTTCCGCTCAGACGAAGTCCGCGTCGTCGAAATCTACAGAGAGTTCACCGAAACGCCCTCGATCAGCGCCGATGACCTGCGCGCGAGGGATGGCGTGTACCGTCGCTACACGGGCAATCAGTTTGCGCCCTGGAGCCCCGCGGCCTCAGGGGAAACGGAGACAGTCGCGGAGCCGGGCGGGCTCAATCCACGCAATCGTTTCAACATCAATCCCGGCATCGTCCACCTATCCCACCGCGCCAATTCCCTTGGGGCTGAGGTGAATCTGGCGGGGGTATCCGGGATCGCCCGCAAGAAGGTCGACGGCACAACTCTGGACGGTGCCGATCCTGAGAAATTGCTTTGCTGTAATGCTGGCGGGAACCCGAACCGCAACAGCGATCCCCTGATCTCGGCCCAAGCCTATGCGCAGGTGCTGGCGGGATATCGCTACACGCTCGCCAATCCCGTCGGCCTCTATATCGCGGGCGTGGCGGATGGCTTGCTGCTGCCCGACAACAAGACGCCGGTGCCGAAGGAGTGGTGGCGCGAGGTCAGGGGCGAAGGATTCGGTACAACAGCGCCTCGCACTTTGAGGCTTGAGCTTGAGATTCCATCGACCGAGAAATTGACCATCAGCGACCTCCTGATCGGCGGAGATCCCGTGAAGTATCCGGGACAGATCGCCGAACTTTTGTCCGTCCACCTGTTTGTCACCCGGTGGAAGCGCGCCGATGCATCAATTGGACCGGTGGTCGGGTGCGAGAAAACCTGTTGCCAAAAACACGGCACTGAACAAAAGGCCCTCACCAACGGCGAGTGTCCCGAGGGATACGATTCACTCTATACGGATCTCCTCCCGGATCCCGCCGAACCGGCTCCTGTCGCGGCGCCGGTCCCCAAGGCCGCGCTTCTTTCGCTTGCGATGAGTGCGCCATTTCGGGTGCGGGTTCACAAGCGATGAACGCTAGGGCGCTCGAGCTGGGCGAGATCCAAGGGAACGTCATTGCCGGGTTTAATACCGACATCCAAGTCCTGATCGCTTTGACGAATCCGACGCCTGCCTCTTTCGAGGCGGCGGCCAGGTGGATTTCGCAACGGGCCGACGACGTCACTGTTGTTAGCGAAGTGCGCGCAGGGAGATCGGCGATCCAGGCCTCCGGATCCAAAGTGACTTGGCTCGGGCTCGCGGTTGGAGGTCGGCTCCTCCAGTGGATGCAGGTCACCATTAACGACAATGCTTTCAAAGGCGGGATGGTGAAGCGGGCCCCGTCGATCCTGAACGACGCGACCGACCCACAGGCTTGGAAAGTTGGTAGCCCGAGCGCGCCTGTCGACGTGTTTCTGATCGTGGCCTCCAACGACGAAAGCGCCGCTGTGCAAGCGCTCAGGCTGCCGGTCTCGAGGTGAGCTACCGGGAGACGCTTCGTCGCCTAGATGACCATGAGCACTTTGGCTTTCGCGATGGGATCTCTCAGCCCGGAGTGATCGGTTATGACACGATAGGCGAGATTCAACCGGGATCGGTTGTCTTCGGCTACCCCCAGGCGCCTGGCGGCCCGCCCTTTCTCCCAGTCAACGACCCGCGTGGCGTGACCGACAATGGATCGTTGCTCGTCTTCCGTCGACTGCAGCAGAATGTCGGCGCCTTTCGCAAGTTCTGCTCCGACCAGGCCGCTGTGCTCGCCCAAGCCTGGCCGGGCATATCACCTTCAATCGTCGGGGCGTATTTGGTCGGCCGGTGGCCATCCGGTGTCCCGGTGGCGGGGCAGGCGGCGGACCCAGGCACTCAAACCCCCGACAACACTTTCGATTTTCTCGCTGACCAAGCCGGCTCAGTCTGTCCGCTTGGCGCGCACATCCGAAAGGTGAACCCGCGCAAGGGGCCTAAGGATGTGCTGCAGATCCCGAGAATCTTGCGGCGTGGCGTCCCCTTCGGACGCCCGTTCGACGAAGCGCCTGGCGATCCGGAGCGTGGGCTGGCGTTCCTCGCCTACCAGTCGTCAATCCGAGAGAAGTTCGAGTTCCTCACTCAGCAATGGATGAATAGCGACCTCAACCCAGGGCGCGGAAGTGATCTGCTTGTCGGTCGCGGAGTTGGGGTCAGGACGATGGCAGTGTCGGGTCCTCATGGCGATGTTACTTTCACTGCCCCAGTCGACCCTTGGATAACGCCCACAGGGGGCGCCTATCTGTTCGCGCCCGCACGATCGGCCCTAAGGAAGTTTGCCGATCCAGCTCCGAAGTTAGGGTTGTGGAAGGTCAGGCAGTTGCTCTCCGCGGCATTAGACGCCGTCATGTTGCGCTAGGGCAGAGACTTCAGGCCAAAGGGGCGCAAGCCGGGCCGAACGAAGATCCAATTGGGGAGCGGGGTGCTCGCCATGATCGGGGCGGTGAATGGGGACGCGGCGTAAGGCATTTCGTCTAAAGGCAAGACGAAGCGCTGAGGACTCTACGAAGACAAGGTTGCAGAACTACCGTCGGCGGAAGGCGAAGCGCATCGTCGTCTATGTCGAAGATGTCGAGCCGCAGTCGAAGAAGATGCCTGGCGATCATCGAGATGAATTTCAGAGGCAGATCCTCGACCACCTGAAGAGCGTCGGCCAGCCCACCTATGCTCGATCAATCGCTTTGAATATCGACCTCCTGACCACCTCGAGGACAGCGCCCCAGGCACACACAATCGCCAAGAACCTCCTCGACCTCTTGGCTGCTCGCTGTTCAACGGTGCCGGGAACGGTTGATAGCGTCCTCTACAAGGATGACTCCCAGATTCAGGCGCTGGCCGTAGCCTGTCGGCACGGGGAGAGCCGGCCCAGCATTCGGATCGAGGCGCGCTCACTGACAGCCATGCTCAACGACTTGGAACTGGCGCTGGAGGTGGTCCGCGAGGCCGAAATGGCTGACCCGATGATCGAGTATCAACGCGACGAGAATTCCCGCTCTATTGAGGACTTCCGCGAGCTTGTCCGTGACGAAGTTCGCTCACGCGAGCGGCTCGGTGACGAGCTTTACGACGCAATGCTCAAGATGACGCGCTGGTCAGCACAGCGCGCGCTCTTGTCGGTGAGCGAAATTGATCTCCCGGTGCTCTGTTGGCTCTATGGGCGGCCGAAAGGGCCGTTCCAGCCTGTCCCTAGTGGGACGTGGGCAGACCTTATCCAAAACTCGGGCGTCCGCCTGATGGTCGGCGAGCTCCCGGTCGCAAGCGGATCCTCGGAAGCTTTCAAACAGAGAATCGCCGCTGCTATCGCGGAATTCAAAGCCCGATGGGGCCGGCTGATAGACCCATTGGTCGTCGCCGTCGGACTGCAGGTCATCGTGAGGCCTAGCCCCTCCACGCCAACAGGTGTTCTGCACGACCTCGACAACATCGTACGCGACTACCTCCTTCCGCAGATCGTTCCGTCGTTCGGCACGGTTTCGGATCATCGATGGACCATTGACCTCGATGACCTCGCAAAGCGAGATCCGAAGCTCGCGAGCCATTGGACTGATGGCGGGATGCCGCCGAAGGGCACGAAAGCGGGCGTCACCCGGTATGAAGTCTGGAGGCTTCCCCCCGATCCGAACGGTGCGCCTGGCTTCGTTAGCGTGGCGCTGGTTGCGGATATGGACGCTGTTTCCGGCCTTTTCGAGAAATGCGATCGATCGCTTGAACAGTGGGCGGAGAAAGTCGAAGAGGCCGCGCGAGAGCGAAGTCGGCCTTGGAATCGTTGAGAACGACGTGCCATCGTGGCGGCAGGCTAAGCCGCCGCTTTGAGGACCTTTTTTGCCAGGAGCTTGGTCACCCACAGGTTCCACTTTTTCATGCCGTCCCGCTTTTCCGGCATGTAAATCCGGCGATCGTAACTCTTGGAGCTGAAGTCTTGAAGCGTGTGGTTCCGCAGCCGGTCGCGAATTTCCTTTGATACTCCGGCCTTGCCTGCGAGCGTCTTTCAGGTGCGCCGCAAATCGCGGTTGGTGACGATCGGGATCACCCCAAGATCCCGCTGTCGCCACATGAAGCTGTAAAGCGTGCCGGCCGTAACGGGCTTCGACGGGTCCATGGCTGACGGAAAGCGTAGGATTCTTTTAGTCGGTAGCGGCATTGATATCACCGTGCAGTTCAGCGAGACCGACAAGCGAACTGTGCCGATTTCTTGGAGGACCTTGCAGCCCGCGCATAACTCCGTGGACCTTTCCAGCTCAAATGGCGCGGTAACCATCGCTGCAGGAGCACGCAACTTTGCGCGATATTACCGATCCCGGCGTGTTCCGGTTTCCAAGCCATTTCGCACGCATGAGACCTGCATGATCGCTATCGTTCGACCAGAAGGAGCCACGTTCTGTGTCTTGATCAAGCTGATCAACGTCTTCAAGGACGACATCATGGCTCAATGGGAGGTTCGCAACTGCGCTTAGCCGCTTCAAGACCAGCGGGGGCCCAGATTGGGACGTGGATGGAAACGGACTTTTCGAACTTCGGCTATGGGTCATGCAACGATATTTGGCTGTTTGCTGGACAACGCCCTCGGACTTCCCCTGAAAGCAAAGCCGGTTGTCGCTCCGTCTGTAAGCACGCTTCTATCGCCCGGTAGCTTAGGCAAGCGGCGGTCAGCTACATCCGGCTCCCGGCCCGCAAACGGCGTCCTCGAGCGAGCCAAGATGCGATCGCAACATCTCGACGAACGCTTTGACGCGGCGGGGCACCTGGCGACGGGATGGATAGACGGCCCACATGGTGCTGTCCCGGTCCTCCGCGTCCTCGAGACGGATGCGGATCAACTCACCCGACCCGAGTTGATCGACCACGTCCCAGTAGATGACCTGGATGATGCCGAGATCGGCCATGCAAGCCGAGATCACCGCGTCGAGATCAATCGGATCGCGAAGCATGCCTCGCGAGCATGCTTGTCAAACTCGAACGCGGTCCTCGAAGAAGCCGACGATCCAGGGGGCGTCGGATGCTTCCCAGGTCGGGGGTTGTCCGCCCGCCAGAGCCGCCCGCGACAACAGCTGGTTCGAGGCCACGCAGGTTATTTCGCTGACCATGATGCAACCCGGGCAAGCCCCGCCGCGAGAATCGCAGAGCGAGCCGGACCCGCAGCGCAGCAGCCGGGGATCGATCGCATGTCTCAGGAAGTCCTCTGAATGGTTGCGCCACATCGCGGAGATATTGCCGAGATCGGGCGTCATGCCTTTGCGGTAGAGAACAAAAGCCAGGTCGGCTGGAAACAGATGTTCGCCGAGACCGTCGGCGTCGAGACCGGACAGATCCGCCAGCGAGTGCATCAGCTGGTGGGAAAGGCTGTGCAGCAGCAGGTAGACATATGAGCCAAGGCTGCGAGGCGTTCCCCCGCGCTCGCGATCCTTGTAATGATCGAGAAACGGCCCGAAGTCCCGATAGGTCTCGATAAGACGCTGGCCGATGCGCACCCCGGCGGGGGGCGTGTCCGGCACCTGGTTCAGCTCGAGCCAGCGACGAACCCGTTCTTCGTCCAGCTTGAAATAGAGCGCTTCATTGCGTTGCTGGGTGACGTAGATGGGGTGCGTTCGCGTCCCCAAACCCGGTAGCGCATCGAACGCCTTTAACCGCACCGGCATCGCCACCGAGCGTCCCTGAGACTCGCGATTGTAGATCGGCCCGGCCGACACGCGCGAATAGCCAAAGCTGAACTCGCAAATCGGCAGGCCACGTATGAGCACCATCCGCTCGACACCCATCGTGTCGAGAAGCGGGCGGATCGTCGCGCGATAGCGCGCAAGCGCGTTGTCGTCGCCCGCCACGTCCGAAAGACGCGCGTCCGGCGTCATGACGTCGACGGCTTCGAAAACAGGAAGTCGAGACGAGATGTGCTCCTCGACGAAAGCTTCGTGCTGCAACGACAGGCGGATCGGATCGTAGCGCCGCGCCCAGGTCTCTCGCTCCAGCGACGCCCGGATCAGTTCGGGGCTTTGCGCCTGCCCCCGCTCCACAATCCCACGCTCGTACCAGGTCTCACGCAGCGCTGCGATATCGCGACCCCAGCGCGCGACCGCATCCGACGCTCCTCTCTCCCGCGCGCGCTGCTGTATCTCCCGAAGATCCTGGTGTTCGCTCCATTGCTCCGAGAGCCCGGCGGCGCGCAGCGCCTGCTCGATCTGCACGTCGCTCGGCTCGGAGAACGGAATGCCATAGATGCGGGCGATGACACGGACGAGGTCGGCGCGGCGATCCTCTGTCAGGAGATCGACCACGTCGCCGTTGCGAAACTCGATAAACGCGCCACGCTGTGGATAGAAGGCCGAGTTCGCCCGGTAGGAGACCGGGAGCATGTTCACTTCGATAAACTCGTACTGACGCCCGCCGGCCTGGCGATCGGCTTCGAGGGCTTCGAACGTGTCGGGGTCCTGCCTCTTCAGTTCCCGGGTCGCGCCGCAATCGTTGCAGGCGAAGCGCCATTCGGAAAATACCGGCGCCCTGTTCCGAAGCGAGAAGTTCCGGGCCCCACAGCCACAGACTTCGATCCGCTGGACCTGGCCGCTCGCGGCGTCGAAGCGAACGCCGCCTGGACTGAGCGGCTCGAGGCCGCCCGACCAGTGGACGTAGACGACGTCGACCTGAGTCCATCGTCCGTCATGGTCGCCGCATCGCCGCGGCAGAGGGCGGTCATCGAGCTCCTCGACGCAGGTGAACTCCCGGATGCGACCGCACACTCCGCATTGAAACACGAGCGGATATGGGACGTAGCCGACAACGCTTGGATCGGTGAGCTCGAAACCACGAGGGTCGACTTCCACGCGGTCGGTGCGAACGTTGAAGAAAGCTGGATCGAGGACCAAGGCCGGCCTGACTTCGCCGGCTGGTCGCACCGAGAGCGCCCGGGTCTGCCAATTCTCGGCGAACTCACGGATTCCATCGAATATCTGGCGTTGCGTCGTTGGCTCAAGCATGACCGGGCGGCGCATGGGAACGGACCGACAGATGCCCTTGCCGCCTTCCCAGGTCAGGAGGACGCCCGGAGCATAGGAGGTCGCCAACTGGGTGCGCGAGCGGGTCATCTTGGGAGGCTCGGCGTCCGGGTTCGCCTGAGCCTCGAACCCGGCGCGCATCCCGGCAGGACGACGGTTCCGCCAGCCGTCTTCACGCAGCGGCGGTCGACCAGTAGGCGAGCGGCTCACGGGTTGTCTCCATCTCGTTCGCCGTCTGTTTCCGCCCCGGCACCGCGTTGACTGCGGATCGACCGCATGACCCGGGCCAGAGCGCCCAGATCAACCCTCGTGCTCCTCGTCCGCGCTACCGGATCGTGGGTCGAGCCCACGATCAGCCCGACCTCGTCGACGTCGCGCAGAGAGGTCATCGGCTTTCGCAGGACGGCCGTCTGGTCGTTCCAGTAGTCGCGGAGCCGCCCCTCGGTCGCCTGGGCCTGCATGGCGCGCGAGAACTGGTCGGCGGACTGGTCGACGAGGATCCGATAAGGCTCAGCGTAGACCGGGCTTCCGACATGGTCGCGGCCCCGACCGTCAAAGCCGGTCGACCGCCGGATGAAGCCGCCGAGTTCGTCCAGAAAGGCGATCGGGTCGCGCCTTGCGTCAGACCTCAGACGCTGCACGAAATCGTACTGCCGCGCCGCGTCCTTGACGTTGTCTGGCTGGCGGACGAACTCCAGCGCTTCCTTCGTCATCGCCCAGGTCTGGATGAACGAGGCGAACACCCGCCGGATCGCATTCTCCGCCCAGCGCTCCACGGCGGGCGGCGCGATCATGCGCTCGAGGAAGCGATGGAAGATGTCGTGGGTTTCGACCACATAGCGGTCCCGCCGGCTTTGCGGCGTCGGCAGGAGGAAGACGAAGCCCACATGCGTTCGTCCCACACGGCTCGAGGCCTGGATGTATTCGGCGATGTCGGACGGCAGGCCTGCGAAGAACATGCTGTTGAAGCGGTCGACGTCGACGCCGTGACTGATTGCGGACGTCGCCACGATGTTTCGCACGAGGTCGTCGAGGGCGGATACGCTCGCCCTTCGAAGCTCCGCTCCGCATCGCCCATTACGGTCTGGATGTCCTTCATGTCGACACCGCCGGATATGAGACGACTGTCGAAGCGCTCCAGCGAAATTCCGGCCGCTCGATGTCCGAGGCGGACTGCGGCGTCCAGGGCGTCCATGATCTGGTCGCCGCCCTTCTTGTTCGTCACGTAGGCCAGCGCGATCCGGTGAAGATCGATGACGGCGAGCACGTCCTCGCTTCGCTCCTGGCTGAGGCACCGGTCGATCGCAGCGCGTCGCCAGTCGCCGGCGCGGCCGGGGCTGATCGCTGACCGGATCCGCTCGACAGCCGCATGACGCGTTTCATCCGCAGCGAGTTCCGCCCAAAGACCGCTGATCAAGGTATGGAAGACACCCAGCACCTGTACCGACGTGACGGTGTGCGTGGCGTCGTTGGTCATCAGCGAGACGTAAAGCCTCATCCAGGGTGAGGTCGCCTCAGGCGCCTCCCAGGACCGTAGTTCCTGAGCTACCCGCAGACGGTCCGGGTTGGCTCCGGGAGGCGGAGTAGGCTCTGCGAAGAACGAGTGGTAGATGTCCGGGCCGGGATACGGGAACCGTAGCGCCCGCCGTTGATAGAGCACCTCGATCTGGCGATCCGGATCGGAGATCGTGGCGGTCGCCGCGATCACCTTAGGCATACGGGCTGGTCCCAGGCCGCTCTCGGCCCAGCCGCGCGAGAGCCCCAGCTCCACGCCCGCCGCCGTGGCGATCTGCTGGAAAACGTGCTCCAGCAACGTGTCGAAAAGCCCACTGAAGGTGCCGAGGCTTTCCTCCAGGAGATGGGCTTCGTCCTGGATGATGAGCGAGGGAAAGGGGTCGACGAAAACCCGCCGCCCGTTTCGGTAGGAGGGAAAAACCGGCTCGTATCCACCTCGATCCGGGCCGTCCCTGAGGTTTCCGTCCTGCGCGGATTATGGAGATGTCCGGTTGGCCCTATCCAGCGGGCAAGGCCGAACATGCCCAGGACCTTGGCGATTGTGTCGGTGTGCTGTCCCAGCATGGCGAGCTTGTCGATCGTGCCGAGAAGGACCGAGGGCGCGCGCGCATAGATCGTGTCGTCTGTCAGCAGGAACGGGAGCGGCGTCAGGCGGCCATGAGCGCGGTTCCAGATGCAGGTGCGGTCAAAACAGATGATCGCAAGGCGCTCGGCCGTCGGCCCCTCGGCCTCGAAGCGCCGAAGCCCAGTCGATGACCCGCAGCAGGGGCAGTTCGGGACCTTGTCGTAGGCCGTCCGGAGATCGCGATAGCGCTGACCTCGTTCGCGCAGACGGTCTGTTTCGTTAGCGCCTTCTTCGAGGCGGGCGTCGTCCGGATGCTCGGCGTCATCGGCGAGCGGCACATCTGCGGGGATGGCCGAGTATCGATTGGGCGTGTTCGACGCGCCCACCCAGAAGCGATTTCGAACGGCCAGCTCCCGATATTCTCCCTGCGACGGATGAGTTCGGCGTTCACCAGCAAACGAAGGAGACGTTGCGCCTGCTGGAGCGTCAGCAGCCGCAACGGATAGCGGATCAGAACTGAAACGCCGCGGCTTTTGCCACGCAGTCGATCGAGAAACAGCCCGAACAGCAGTGTTCCATAGAACGCCTCCGACTTACCGCCGCCCGTCGGGAAATAGAGGAGGCTGACGGTGTCCTCATCGAGCCGGGCGTCGTGGTAGCTGCGGTATTCCGGCATGCGGGAAGCAAGCGTGGGAATATGGGCGAGCACGAACGCCAGCTGAAACAGGCGCCACCCCCTGGTCGGATCGGAACCATCGCGCTCGAGGAAGGCGCGGTTCATCAACAGCCAGCCTTCATAGGGCGCGGCGCGTAAGCGAAGCTCGGCAGCCTCGGCTCCCGCAGGCGCGCTCGCCAGCCTCTGCGAGGCTTCCTGCGCCTCGATTAGGAGTTCGACTCCGCGCCTGGTAAATCCGGCCTCAGCGAGCTGACCTGCTTCGTCGACCGCCAACCGTTCGGACTCGATGTCTGCGTCCTCGGCCGAGAGCCCTTCCCTGACCTGACTGCTCAGGCTGCTGACGTGTCCCGTACCCAGGCGACATAGGCCGCCGGCAGCGCAAGCAGGTCGCCGACGCAAAAACGCCGGTCGGCCAGTCGCGCGAATTCGGTCGGCACGTCCGCCCCACGCGGACGGATGCGCGGCTGGACGAACGCGGAGCCCATGTCGTCGAGAGCGAGATGCTCTCCACCTCGCTCCGGGCCTCGACGCCGCAATTCAGTCCGATCGCGGGATACTGGAGGAAGTGGCGAAACCGATACGACGGCTCGACCCGATCGAGCTGAAGCGGAACATGGGCCGACCGGGGAAGGGTGACTTCGAGCGAGCAGCCGAACAAGCATGGCATCGCTTCAGGGCTTGGCGAATGGGCGGCTCCTGCGCCCGATTGTCGAGAGTGAGCCTGTAGGAAGCGACGCTCGGGTCGAGGAAGTCCCGTTGCCGTTCTGCGGTGAAGGTCAGCTGCGTCAGATCAGGTGCGACGTCGGCTGGATTGATGTTCTGGCCGCGTACAGCGGCGAGAAAAGCGCCATAGGTCGCTTCGCTCTGCGCGTCGCCAGGACGGATGGCGACGTTGCGCCAGGTGCTTCTGCCTCCCTCTTCAGACCCGAGCCAGGCAGCAACGCTGGCGGCGGCCGCCAACCGCAGTTGCTCACCATAGGCTTCGACGCTCGCCGTGAAGGCCGCATCGTCAACGGCCAGCGGCATCGTCCCTTCCGGCAGCGCCAAGGGAACGCGGATCCATTTTCCGGGGAGAGGCGCTGGATCGATGTGCTCATAGGGAATGAGCCGCTGCGAACGCAGTAGAGCCGCTATCTGCGGGCGCGGCTCGGCGTCCTGTTCCGGTGGCGCAGCTTCAACGTCCGGGCCGTCTTGCGCCGGAACGGTCGCCTCGGCCTCCAGATCGCCTCGGACAAGCTCGATGCGATGGCGTCTGTAGGCCTCGATCCGCACCTGCTCTTGAATGGCCGCGCGTCGCCCGCGGATCCCCGCCCGGTCGGTCTCGCTCAGGTCACGCCAGGCAGGGCTTTGGAGCCCCTGCGCTGCAAACAGCTCCTGTCGACGCGTGCGGATGGTCTGGTCGATGTCGGCCTGTATCGCCGCCCTCAGCCGAAAATCGATCTCAAGGCCGTTACGCGGATCCTGCAGCTCCTGCCAGCTCGGAAGCGCCCTGACATAGACAGATGCGCGAGGCCTGACCGTCAGGTTTCCCTCGACGCCGGATCGCACAGTGAAGTCCAGCCCGATCGCCGCGATCCTGATGTCGGAGGTCTCGTCCTGCGGATTATCGCCGTCGTTGAAACGCGGCAGCAGCTGACCTGACACGATCGCGCGGCGCGGAGAGCGACCGAATATGACCCTGCCCTCGGCGTCGGCTCCCGAGACGCGGTCGACGACGAGGTTCGCCAGGGCGTCGCAGACCGCTTCCTTGACCTCCGGGTCGATCGCCCGCAGCTGCGCGGCGGAATAGCCGTCGCTCATCCTCGAAACTCCCGGCGATCGGTGACTCTGGCGACGAAGTGTTCGGCGGCGGAGCGCACAGCCTTGATGCCGGATAGCCGCTCGGGATGGGCGGCGTCGACGCCGTGAGGATCCACGAGGATGTTGCGGTAGGCGTCGTAGAGCGCCACTCCGACGCGCTGCCGTACCGAACGTTGCGCGATGACGGCCCAGGCCCAGAACCTGCGCGCGACGCCTTCGGACACGCCCAAAGCCGCCATGAAACGCAGGAATGTCTCGAGATCCCGCGGCGCGCGGGGCGTCACGTCGTGCAACGCCTTGCTGGTCTCGTCGTCCAGCGTGACCCAGTAGCGGATGTTGGCGAGCTCGACACGCGGCCCTCCCATCCTGTCCGCGAGAACGCGCTGCTTGGCGGCGCTGGTCGCGCCTTCCAGTCCGGCGAACCTCTCACGCACGAGGCTGTGGTAGGTCAGGATCTCTTCTGCCGCGACAGCCGAAATGTTGAGAAGCGGCCGCATCTTCTCGACGAACGCCTGCCCCATCACGCAGATCTCATCGCCGACGTCGACATTGGACGCCTCGATCTCGCCGTAGCTGACGAGCGAATGGCTCGGCAATTTCGAGACAAGTCGAGTTCGACGGCGAGCGATCAACCTGAGATCGTTCGAGAGCGTGAACTCCACGAGATCCCGCAGGGAGCGGGACGGTCCGGCGAGGTCCACGACCGAGCCTATGGGGACCTCGATGTCCTCGGGCGGCGTCTCGAGATTATCGAGCCTGATTGGAGCCCCCCCAGCTGTGAAGAGGTTTCGAGCGTTTTCTGGGCGAGGCGTCTCAGCCTCGGTTGAAAGGGCTCGAACTCTTCGTATTGCGCCAGTCGCTGCGCGTCCCGGCTGACGGCGCGCATGGTGTCCAGATCCAGCAGGACAAGCATTTCCTTTGGAAGCCAGGGCTTCGTCATCCAACCCAGCAACTGAGCCCGCGTGGGTCCGACCAGGATCATCCTGTAGAACTGGTTGCGCTCCCCGTCCGGCAGGCTGGCGATGTCGAGCGCGCCTGGAACATCGGTGAAGTGGATCATCCCGCTTTCGATGCGTGGTTCGAGTTCCGGGATGCGCGAGACGAGATCGTCGTAAGCGACCTCCGCGATCAGGTCGCTCCGGAAGACAAACAGGCATTTCGAACTCGATCCGAGAAACCGCCGCGCCGCCGTTTCGACCAGCGACGACATTGGCGTCGTCCGCTCGACTTTTTCCTGGAGCGCGCGAGCGCCGGATATCGAAGCGTTGAGGTCTTCGAACGCGAGTTGCGACAAGGGGCTTCCCGGCTCGCTCAGTTCGGCGACCTGCGTCGTGATCCGGTAGGCCGCCACCTGCTCGGCCGCCACCGCTGACCCCATCTCCTCGCGTACGTACTCGCTGAAGGCGCCGAGCGACGCTGGCAGCGACGCCGCCCTGCGAAGCCTGCCGATCACCTGGCGCGCGGTCTCGGCTCCACGCAGATCATTGGCTTCGGTCGCCTTCGCCGCCAAAGCTCGAAGCCGCTCGACCTCGTTGACGAGGTCGCCGCCATAGCCTTCGACAAAGACGCGCTCGCATCCCCTCCATTGAGCCGGCGGCGTAGTCCCCGAAGCTGCGATGGCGCTGTGCGCAGCGAACACCACCTCCGACGGACAGGGGTCGCGCCTGACCCTGGGGCGCGACTTCGTTTCGATCGCGAGGGCGTCGAAGCGGACCGCGTCGAATGACCAGGGATCGTCGGTAAGAGCCAGGACCCCGATGCCGCGATATGCCGTCTCGATCCTGGTGGTGAGGTCTTTGACCCTCTGACGCCAGTTCAGGCCGAGCCTCATACGGCCAAGCCGGGTCAGGTCGAGAAGCAGCACGTCGAGCGGAAGGGTCGAGGCGGTCGCTCGCACGCCAGCCGCGTCGTCGGCCCGCAGCGAGAAACAGAAGTAGGGCGCGGCCTTGGGATCGTCGGCCAGACCGGTCCGGGTGTGATCGCCCAAGTCCGTCTTGGTGCGGACGTTCCAGAGCAGATGACCGTGGTTAGGAACAGGTCCCTGGAGCGGGCCGCTTGCGACCACTTCGTCGAGGCTGGGGTGGCGGAATTCGTCGTAGACCTTGCCGTCTCGCGCTCTGCCCGTGAGCGTCTTCACGCGCGACAGCGTCTGATGATAGTCCACCCAAGCCCCCTCGCCGGTCTGCCGAATGGCCCTGACGTGATGTTGGGTGTGACAGCGTTCGATCGTCGTCTTGTCGGCGTAGACGTCCTTGAGCGGTCGGTGGATCGTGTTCGCTGCAGGATAGAGCAGCGCCCGCATGCCGATCGGAGTGGACAGCGCCCGAAATCGCCTTCCGTCGTGGACGACCTCGATCGGAGTCGAAGCCAGGCTGTCGGCCAGACATGTCAGGACCGCGCCGGCCGCCAGCGAAAACTCCGCAGCAGGCCAGAACATCACGGTGCGACGGCCGCCTTCGCTCGCCGCTCTGGCGATGAGCGAAACGAGCTTGCGATAGGCGACCGCGACTTCCAGCGGCTGCTGCGCTCCGACCTGATGCAGCGGGAGCCGGCCAAGCGCGTCGAGATAGAGATCGACATCCCTGCTCGGGCGCGGCGGCAGCATCACTGCGGCCGTTCGCTTGGCGGCGGTCTCCGCCATCTGCCGGGCGAGCTGGCTTTTCAGGTCGGCCGACGCCTGCTGGCGGTCGCGGCGCTCCTGCAGCCCGACGCGCTTGTCGCGCCTGCGGTCATCCCAATCACGCGACATGGCGATCCGCGGTTTGAGGGATTGATCCCTCGTAGGCCAGGACTGCTGCTCGTTCCGGATCGGCATGCAGCTTCTTCGCCGCAAGCAGACGATCTGGCGAAGGCAGATCCAGCATCCTCAGCAGTTGCACCGAGATGGCCGACGTTCCGGACAGGGCGCGGTAGCGCGCGTCGGCCGCAGCGGTGTTGAGGAGTTCGCAGACGAGGGCCACGTCGCTCTGTCGCTCGCCGATCAGAACGATGGTGTGGTTTTCCGAAACGAAGCCGCCCCATCGCGCATAGACGGCCGGATCGACCACCGCCGCCACAAGACGCCGAGGCTGCTTGTTGTTGGTCGTTCGCTGGAGCACGGCCGCCGGCTGACGAACGATCGACGGCGAATGCGCCGAAAACGATACGAAGTTCGTTCCCTTGCCGGTCTTGCCCAATGGCTGACAGAGGCTGCCCGGCTTTACGTTCTTGGCCCAAATCAGCGGATAAGCGTCCGCCTCACCCGACTCCCGGAGTCGTTCGCCCTCGCGATTCCAGACGAAGTAGCCCGCCCTCGCCATAACGCCGTAGTCGGCGATGGTCGCCCCGCCCCGCGGCATCAGGTTCAGGGTCGGGCATGGCCAGGGATCTTCGCGATCCTGGGGAAGCGCGTAGGCGCCGATATCGGTGACGCCGGCCGAGGCGCTGATGGCGCAGAACCGCGTGTCGGATTGTTGGAGATCGCCGGCCTTCTGCAGCAGCAATACGCTGACGTCCTGAGCCACATCGGCGAAGACCTCGTCGCGAGGGCCGACATCGGCGACGCACAGCACCTGCGCCTCATCTCGCAGAAAGCCGCGAAGCTTCGTGTAGAGGGGGCCGGTTCGAAAGCTCGACGGAATGACCAGCGCCGTCAGCGATCCGGGCTTTGCGGCCCGCAGGCACAATTCTACAAACAGGGCGTATTTGTTGATGTTGCCGCTGTGGGCGACCTTCTTCCAATGTTCGCCAAGCAGCGCAGCCGGCCTGACGCGGCCGTAAGGCGGGTTGGCGATCACCAGGTCGAATTTGGGTTCCCAGTCGCGGCGCAATGCGTCGCCGACCGAAACGTCGATCGAGGCGCGCGCTCCAAGGCCGAGACGTTCAGCAATCAGCGCGCGCGAAATTTCGGCCAGGCCTGGGTCGATCTCCACGCCAGAAAGCCGCGTCATGACATCGTTCGGATCGGAGCCGTAGGACGTCATTCGCGCCGCGACCGTCGACAAAAACGCCGCGCCGCCGGCGGCTGGATCGAGGACCGCCCCAGACTTCAGGTCGAAACCGTATTCCACGGCCAGGTTGAGAACCGCCGACGCAAGATAGGGCGGAGTGAAATAGGCCGCCTGCTCGCGTCGTAGCTCCGCCGGGAGCAGGAGCGTGTAGAAAACACCCGCCCAGTAGTGGCGCTCGTCGATCGCCAGCGTCGAGAGAGTGCGGGCAAGCCCCGAAAACTCGTCGGTCCCTGCCCGAGCCCGAAGGAGATCGCGAACGAGAGCCACCCGCGCCGCGTCGGTTCTGCAAGAAGGCTCTACCTCCTTTGCAGCCCGTCTCGCATGCGCAAGGATCGCCCGTCCACCGTCTCGCCAGGTCACCATTCTGATCACGCTCTGCAAAATCATCGCCCGGCGCCGAACGCTACGCAACTACCCCGAGCGTCATTTTCCGGGGGCAATCCGTTCACGTCGTAGAGCGAAGCCTAGCCAGAACCCCGGCAAGGCACGAGGACGCTGAGGGTCAGGATCGATCCGCGGGAGCGTCGCCGAGTTGCAGCGTCTCGGAGTCGGCGAACTCCTTGCTGGAACCGAAACGGAAAAGCGACAGTCGCTACGGTAGGATGCCAGAGTTGGGAGCTCCCAACAGTTGGAGCTCCCAACTGCGAAGGCGCGCGATAGGACCGGGTCGATGGCAGCAGATCCCCGAGCACACGCTTCGAAGGCACCGGCGCGCTCGCCAAAGCCTGCAAAGCTGCCGACGCCGCCAATGGCGGAGGTGATCGAACTCGCTCCCGAAGTCATCGATCCCTCATTCGTGTCGGATAGGCTGACGCTCGATCAGGATCTCGACTTCGTCGAGTTCATTCGACAGAACGGCCAGCAGGCTCCGATCCTCGTTCGGCCCCATCCAGAGCACTCGGGACGATTTCAGGCGGTCTACGGCCACCGTCGGCTAGCTGCGGCGTCGGCGCTCGGGACGAAGGTCAGTGCGATCGTGCGAACCCTGTCCGACGTCGAACTGGTCGTCGCTCAAGGTCAGGAGAACGCCGCCCGCAAGGATCTGTCTTTCATCGAGCGCGCCCTGTTCGCGATGCGGCTCGAACAACGAGGGTTCGATCGACAGACGATCATGAGCGCCCTGATCGTCGACAAAGCCGACCTCTCCCGACTGATTTCGATCGCCTCGCGGGCGCCGAGAGAGCTGCTTGAAGCGATCGGGCCCGCTCCGAAAGCCGGTCGTCAACGTTGGGAGGCGCTCATCGCCTGCCTCGAAGCGCCTGACGGTCTCAAGAAAGCTCGCTCTTTCGCCAAGTCGAAAATGTTCCAGACGCTCTACAGCGACGAGCGATTTTCAGAGCTCCTCGAACGCCTTCAGCCAGTTCGACTAGGCGTGGCTGGAGCGACCGACATTGTGGTGGACGACGACCCCATCGGATCGATCAAAGCAACGAAGAGCGCCACGACATTTCGGTTCGAGACTGCGGCTGCCCCGGAATTCGCCGCCTATCTCGCGGACCAGCTCGGCGACATCTATCGGAACTGGAAAAAGACGCATTCAGCCTGACCGTCGCGTTCTCTATTGGAAACGGGACAAGGTCCTTGATTAAGCCAAGGTTCATCCCGGAACGTCTCGGCTGACGACGGCATGCTTAGGGGGCTCTGTGGGACTGGAGCGATGGGACGCCTGCCGGGCGAAATGGGTACTCTACCAAACGCAGGAGCGACACAGCGAAGACTGCGCTCGCTTCCCATATGAAGCCCTGCCACGGCGCATCTTCCTCGATACGAACGTCGTCAACCTGCTCGTTCGCTACAGCGATCAGGTGTTCGAGCAAGCGCCGATCGATGACACGCTCGACACGACCAAGCGCCACGATGTCGAAGCCTTAATGCACGTATTCCAGACCGGGGCTCGCGCAGACTGGAGCATTCTGGCATCACGGAAGGTGCTGGATGAGATCGTGAAGACCCCTGATGAGGAGTTCAAGGCGGATCTGACCGATTACGCGATCGAACTCGTCAGCCCTCTCAATGACGGCTTCGCGGACCGCCTCGGTCGATCTCTCGTCGAAACACGGCTACTGTCGGCTTTTCCAGGCGAGCATGATCGCGAACTCATCGGAAACGCGATTGGCTTCAATTGCGATGTCTTCTGCACATGCGACCAGCGGACGATCATCCGGAAGCGCCATCTTGCGAACAACCTTCCGATCCGGTTTCTGACGCCCATCGAGTGGTGGTGGCACGTGAAGCCATGGGCAGGCCTATGGCTTTGATCGCATCCCAGTATCCAACCCGCCGCACAGAGTGCGGCCTTCTGGTAGCGTGTGAAGGTAGGTCAGATGGCGCCGTGGGAGCCGTTCGGAAGCAGCTTCAAGGCCGAGGACGACCTTAACTGGCCGGTGCTCTCGCAGGTCTACCACACCACCCATCGTCTCTCCGCTACAAGGATCATCGAGGACGGCAGGGTCAAACGGGGCCTGGTTTATGATGAGAGCGAACTGAATAAAACGCGCACCACCGTGTCTTGGGTGTCTCCCAATCATTGGCGCGATGGCTACCGGTATGGTTCCGTGCGTTTCGGTTTCAATTGGAGCCTGTTCGCTGACCAGTCGCATTTTTATTGGGTCGAGTGCATCGAATATAGTCCGCCAGCGTGTCGCTTCTTGATCACCGAACGTGACCTTTCGAGTGAGCTGCCTGCTCTCACCAGATATGATCCGATGTCGCATCTCGGACCGTTGCTGTTCGACGGCGTCGATTGGCGCCGAAACCGCGCCATCGCGCTCGAGCTCATGATCGACGACGACATAGCGCTCAGCCACTGCACGGGGATTGATTTGGTCACGCACCATCCTCAACAATGCAACGAAAGGAACCCGAACTGCCCGGAAAGACGAAATGGTGAGCACGATACAGGCGCGCGCCTTGTCGCGGCTTTGCTCGGCCGCGAGCTAACAAACGCAAATCACTGCCTGAAATCCGACGAGCCAGAAAGCATTGGTCTAACGGTCCAGGGAGCACTCGGTTTGCTCTCGCTGAAGCTCCGGCCGAAGGACGGTGAAAAAGGAGTGATCTCCGACATCGATCACGCTCAGGCGATCGTCACCGCCGCTTTCAATCAATATGGCTCCGATCATATCGAGTCGGCCAACGCTATGCCGGACGCTTCAAGACGGAGCGCTATTCGACGAGGCGATGAAGCGCATCGTGAGGCGCCACTTTCACCTTCCTCATTTCAATTTCTGAAAGGGCATGGACGAGATCGAGGCCTCCGGCACGATCGAGGTCGACGGTGCCTATTTCGGCGGCCACGTGAAGCCCGCGAGCGCCTGCTGGGAGAACCGGCGCGACCGCCGGCTGGCGAAGAACCAGAACGGCGAACGACGGTGGTCGTCATCATGCGCGAGCGTGGCGGCCGCACCCTGCCGTTCGTGGTCGAGCGCGAGGCGCAGTCCGTCTGGACGCTTGAGCGCCGGATCAAGCCCGGCAGCACGGTCCACGCCGACGAGGCGTTCCGTAACGCCTCCGACCCTTTCTGCAATCCCTGTTTCAATGATCTGTTCCCACAACGCTCAGGCCCAAAGCTATCGGCTGGCGAACCTCTAATTCCTGATCGGTTTGTGGTGTCGACGATCTCGGATGACCCTCGTCGTACGACGAGGGTCATCCGAGATCGTCGACGCCCATCAAGCCAGACCCCCTCTTGAATCAACGGTTAGACGGGACTATCTTGCCTGGCTGCGGCGAGCCAAAACGCTTGCCGCTGTGATTTTCGCTGGGAGTCAGGCCCTGGACAGCATTCTGTCGAATGAGGGATTGGCCTATTCCACGCGGGCTGCAAAGCGCGCCTATCGCGATGGTGTAATTCCTCAAAAACTTGGTGCTTGAGCAACGTTGGGTCGAACTGGCGGAGCGTTCGTGCGACCAAATCGAGGCCCAGCCGTTCGGCAAGCGTGGCGGCAAGACGAAGGATCTCGCCGAGGTTCTCGAGGTCAGCCCAGCCTATCTGCGCAGGGCGATCTCGGCTCATAAATTTGCGGCCACAGATCCCTTTCCCAAGGTTGTGGTGTCCACCTTGCCCCTCCCGGTCGTCGAGGAGCTTCGGACGTGGCGTGAGTTCAACCGTGGACGCGCGACCGCGGCGGCTCGCTTGTTCGCACGCGGCAAGATGACGGTCGAGAAGCTGATCGAACGGTCTCGCGCCGCCCGCGCCGGGCGTACGAAGCCGTCGCTGGCCCATCGGACGACACGGCCGTTCAGAATGGCGGTGCGGGACCACATCCTGCGCGAGATGCCTCAATTCGAGGAGCTCGAGCGCTTCAGCGAGCTGACCGGCGCCCACATCACGCTGCAAAGCCGGGACGGGCTGCAGCGGCTGGCTATCGTGGCGACCGGCCCGTTCTCCGACATCGATATCGAACTCGCCAAGTGCCGGGACGCGCTCCTGACGGCGCTTGGGCTGCTGTTCTCGCACGATATAGTCTCGCTGGCCTGCTCGTCCAAGGAGGCGGAGAGGCATGCTCGCGCCATGCTCAAGTCGATGCCGTTGGCGAGAGAGATGGAAGCGCTCGGCCGGCCTCTCGAGAAGCGACTGAGCATTTGGGCGTACGACGCCAAAAAGCACGGCGGGCCGTTCGACCAGCGCTCGGCGGCGGAGCAGGCACGAAGCATGCTCGGCCGTAAAGCGCCTGCCGCGCGAGCCAAGTCAGCGCACGGGTCCGCCAACCGATCGCCGCAGCCCGATGGCGCGTGTCAGGCGAAAGCGACAGAGCGGTCGGCACGAAAAAGGGCGGGATGATCATCCCGCCCTTCTCATATGTCGACCTCGACTGACGTGTTGCGTCAGTCGTCGTCGCCCGCGGCGGCGAGAGCCCAGACGTCGCGCTCGTCGACCTCGGAATCGCCGTCGCACGGCTCGGGCGTCTGCATTCCCGGAGCGTCGCAAACGAAGGGCGCAACATCGCCCTGATCGTTTGAGAACGCGTGCGAGCCGTCGTGAGACCGCCATTCGGGGGCGTCCCATTCGGGGAGCCAGGTCATGATCGGCAGCTTGTGGCGGTCGGGCATGAGCTCTCCCTCGATGCGGGGAAGGCCTGCGATGTCGAGTGCGAGCAGCGCATCGCGCAGCTGTTCGACCCCGCCCGACGCAGCAAGCCTCTCGAAGCCGCCACGCAGCTGGTGGATGCCGCCGCTGCGGCTGCGACGACCCTCGGCTTCGACGAGGTCGTCAAGGGCGGTGGCGGCAAGCCCGGTCAGCGCGCATGCCAGGACCCCGCGTATGAAGTTGATCCGGGTCTCCACCGGCCAGCTCTTCGGCAAGGTCGTCAGGACCGGGGCCGCCTCGACGAGCCGCAGGTAGTCCTGACGGCTGAGGCTGAGCCAGCCGGCTTCGAGAGCGGCGCGCACACGGGTCAGGAACTCATCCCCGGAATCGCGCAGGATCCGCCGGTAGATACGGCGATACTCAACCACCGTCTCCTGGGGCGCCGCCCCCATCAAGTCGGCGCCGCCGTCGGGCGCGAGCTCGATGCGCAGGTCGTAGGCCCCGTTCTCGCGATCGAACGAAACCCTGACCCCGACGAGCACCGAGCGCAGCGCATGCGCCAGCTCGAACGCGGCCTGCGAGCTGAGGCTCGAGCCTTCCTCGCGGAAGCGCGTGAAACGCTCGGCGAGCGTCTCGCGGTTCTCGTCGGCGGCGAGCAAGGCCTTCTCGCGGAGCCTGAGCTGATTGATGAGGTCGCGGATCTCCGTGACCTTCTCCTCGAGCTCGATGCGCTTGCGGATGCGGCGATCTTCGCTCGCTCCGATCATCCAGCCGTCTTCGAACGACGCGTCGGCCTTCGCCTCGGCGGACTGAAGCTGCAGCGACAACGAGATCTTCTCCTTGCCGAGGGCGCGGCGCTCCCTTTCGCGACGGGCGGCGCGCTCGGCGTCGAACAGTTCGCTCGCCTCGTCGGTCAGCAGCCTGCGTTCGATGCAGTCCAGCACCGCGCCACGCACGATACCTTCCTCGAGCCCGTGGCCCGCTATGAACAGCCCGTCCCCACCCCTGCACTCCAGGCTGCGGCGATAAGCCGGGCCGCTCTGGCGGGTCTTGGCATACATATGGCGGTCACACGCGTCGCATGTCACGCGACGGTCCAGGAAATGAGCGGTGTACTGGACGCGCGGGGCGTTTTTGACCTTGCGCTCCCTGGCGCGTTGGCTCAGGCGCCAGGCGACGGCGGCGAACTGCTTGGCCGAAATGATCGCCAGCTGTTCGAACTCGACGACAAGCGTGGGACGAGCGCCGGCGGTGGTACGGTAGCCTTTCCGGCCGAACAGGTAGACGCCCGAGAAGATCGGGTTGCACAACATTTTGCGGATCGTCGTCGATCGCCAGGGATGACCCTTGCGGGTGCGCAAGCCCTGCTGGTTCATAACGATCGCGATATAGTGGTGGCTGACGCCGGTTTCGGCCATATCGAACATTTTGCGGATATGGCCGGCCTCCTCCTCGTTGATCTGCCAGAGGCCCTTCTCGGCGCCGGGATCATAGCCATAGCCGAGATAGGGAATGCGGCGGCCATGATTGATGGACACGCGCAACCCGGCGGACAGGCGGGAAACCGTCCTAAGGCGATCCTCGGCGGCGATGGCGCCGTAGAGATTGGCCGTCGTGCCATCGGCGATATGACCTTTAGACACGGTCCAGAGCTGCCCGCCGAGGTCGTTGACCTTGTCGAACAGGTTCGGGAAGATCGAATGCTTGCGGGCGAAGCGATCGCAATCCTCGCCGATCAGGACGTCAGCGTGCTTGTCGGCGAGCATGACGAGCCCCTCATCGAGACCCGGACGCTTCTCGAGCGTCCCGCTGGTGGCGATGTCTGAAACGATCGCCACCACGGTCATGCCATGCGCGGCCGCGTATTGGCGGATGAGCTCAGCCTGACGCACCAGCGAGTTCGGCGACTGGCCGCGAGTCGAGTATCGCAGGTAACCGACGGCGCGTTTGAACTGCCTCTTCTTCTCTTCCTCCGTGAGCGCCGTCACCACGAGGTCTGACCACGGCTTTTCGACGCTCTCGAGCAGGGCGATCATCTCGCCGTCGCCGGACGCGCCCGTGTCGGTCTCGGGGCCCTTCGTGGGCTTGTTGCGGCCGACGCGGCTCTTCGCCCCCTTGGCGCGATCGAGCTTCGACTTGGGGGCGGAGCCCTCCTCGCCCGCCGGCTCTTCGCTCGAGGGCGACCAGGTCGAAACCGGATTGATCGACACGGAGGTGACGGCCTCGTTGAGCTTCACCGCTTTGGGCGACGCGGCTTTGCCGCGCTTGGCCTCCGGGGCCGGCGCGGGCACGACCTCGGCCGTGACGACCGGCGCAGCCGCCGCCTTGGGCGATGCGGCCTTGCCGCGCTTGGCCTTCGGGGCCGGCGCGGGCACGACCTCGGTCGGGATGACCGGCGCGGCCGCCGCCGTGGACGACACGGCCTTGCCGCGCTTCGCCTTCGGGGCCGCCACGGCCTCGACCTCGGCCGGGATGACCGGCGCAGCCGCCGCCTTGGGCGACGCGGCCTTGGCGCGCTTGGCCTTCTGGGCCGGCGCGGGCACGACCTCTTCCGTGACGACCGGCGCGGCCGCCGCCTTGGGCGATACGGCCTTGCCGCGCTTGGCCTTCGGGGCCGGCGACGCGGACACGGCCTCGGCCGGGGCGGCCTTACGCGCGGCGCGGCCGATCTTGGCGGTCGCGCCCTTGGCGCGGGCGATCCTGGAGGTCTCGGCCTCGGTGGTGATGGTGGTCTTGCTGTTGGACATTCTGGGCCTCATGGCTGGTTGAAAAGGACACGTCGGCGTTGCGCCGATCGCGAGCGCTCTCACCCGCAGCGGGCGAGCAGATGCTGAAGGATCGCGGGCGATCAGCTGCCGGCTGCGCCGGCGCTGCTCGCGTTCGAACTCGTATGAAGGGCGACGCGGCGGCTCGGGGCCGGAGCGTCTCGAAAGCGCGCTAGAAGTCGCGCACGGGCACGCAGCGCATCATGAGACGCGGCGGCGAAAAGGACTTGATGGCGATCGGCACGACGTCATCGCGCATTGCGACGTTCTCGAACAATCGGTCCTCGGACGGTTGAGGTGCGAAGAGCGCCGGGATCCCCGGCGGCCGATGTGAAGAAACGCACACGACGATTGGCGGACCGGCGTCTTGCGCCGGTCCGCTGAAGTCAGTTTCGACGCGCAGCGCCTCAGAAAGCGCTGCGCCGGACAGTCAGATTACGAGGCCAGGTGCTCCAGCACGAGCTCCTCGTACGGCTCGACGGGGTCCCCGCAGACGGCGCAGCGGCAGGCGCTGCAGAGCTCCGGGCCGATCTCGCCGCCGATGAGGCTGACCAGCCTGGTCAGCTCCATGCGCGGGGCCGTGGCGCCGACGGGGTGGGCGCCCTGCGCGCGGGCGTCGTCCTTGTCGGGCGAGGCCTGAACGGGCTTGGGCGCGAACGGCACGACGTTGTGGTTGTTGGCCAAGGTCACCTCTTTCCGGTTGGCGGGTCGAAGCATCGGCAGAGGCTGCGCGTGCACATCCCCAGCCTGACCAACCCACATGTAGCACATGGGTGGAAATTGCACAACACCTAATTTCCGAGTTTTCCGAGCGCTACGACAATCCTCCTTAACCCGTTTGGAATCTCGGCATTATTGCCCTTTTTGTCCGCGTTGTGCAGATCTCTATCGATCATTTTTTTCAATACGATCCTGCTTTGGTCCACGGATGCGGGCCTGGCGGCAGGCTGTTTGCGGTTGGACAACTGGTTCGCTCCTGAAGAGCGACGGCGCCGGTTTCGGCGCCCGGGCGCGCGACGGGTTCGTCGCGCGGATCAGCTGGGCTTACGCGATCGCGCGCCCGATTTCCTGAACGCGGTCGGCTTCTGCGACGAGCGCCTCATCGAGCGCTGCGGTCCACAGCTCGACGCCCTTCGTCTTGAGCTCAATGCGTTGGCTCGTGAAGTAGTGCCGGGACGTGGTCCTCGCCATCTGCTCCTCGGCGCTCTCCTCCACGAACTGTTTGTGGTTATCGCCCTGCGCATGCGCCAGGACGGCCGACGCCGCCCCGCCGAGGCCCCGCTCAGACAGAAAGTTCGTGAACCCCCTTCGAGCGTCGTGCGGGGTAAAATCGGTCTGCTCGTCGGGGTGCGACTTCAATTCTCGCAAGTAGGTTTCCAGCAGGTCGATCGGCTTGCGCTTGCGCGGTGGGCGCGGCTTTGGCCCAGGCTTGCCCTCATAATACGTCTTGGGCGCCGGTCGGCGGTCGTCCGCATCGCCTCGAAGCTGCCTGAACAGTCCGTTGAGCCCTGCGGCGGCTCGTGGGCCGGCGCCGCGGTGCCCGGGGAAGACGAACTGGCTCTTGGACTGCGGATCGACTTCAGCCCACATATGCTCGATCGCCCGGACCATGGACGGCGCCACAGGGACGGCGTGCGCGAGCGTCTTTCCTTTGAGGCCCTTCATCTGAGCCCCGGGAAAATGCGCAATGCGCCAGTCGGCTCGGCCTGGATAGGCGAGCAGATTTTCTCGACGCAGTTTTGCCGCCGCGCCGGTCCGTTGCGCTGTGCTGAAAACGAACAGCAGCAGCGTCTGCAAGGTGAGCGAGGCCACGACGACGCCATCTTCGCGCGCCGCATGCTGCTTTACGATCAGGAGCGTCCGGGCGAGTTCGACGGGCTCCGGCGCGCGGCGGCGAGGATTGTTTTCGGCCTCGACGGTCACGGCGCGCCAGATCGGATCGCGACCGAGCAATCCGCACACATCCGCTTCGTTGGCCAGCCCATGATCGAACATGCCGACCATGTAGCGAACAAGGACAACGGCGCGACTTCCCCCTTTTTCCCCAGTGGGGACGAGAGCCCGCCTTATGGCGAACAGATCCGCGTGACCGACGTCGCACACCTTCTTGTTGCGGATCGGGTCGAACACCGGATCGTCGAAAAGCCGAGGAAATCTCGTCGCCCATCGCCCGTCCTTGAAAACGTTCTTGACCTTGTAGTCGACGAAACTCTTGCTGAGCTCCGCGACGGTCCAGATCGCATCGGACGAGATCGCGCCGCTTTTGCCGGAGGAGACCCGGAGCGCTTCGATGTGGGCCGCGTCGTGGCCGTCGCCGGCCTCGAACCTTTCGGTGTAGACGCGGACATAGGCGTTATGGTCCCGCCCGCTGCGCAGCGCTTGCCTGCATTCGTGCGCCAGGTGTCGGGCGACGTGGCCCGGAGTGATCCCGACCTCACCGAGCTTGGGCGTAGCGGTCTCCGTGCGCAGCCGGTAGGTTCCGCCACGGGTCGAGAAGCGGATCGAGAAACCGCCGGCCTCGCGCCATTCGAGGCCTGGCGTCTGCAGCCCTTGGCGGACCAGGTCTTCGGCCTTTACGATTTTCGCCGGGGTCAGAGCGAAGGGCGTCTTCCGCGGTTTGCGCGACATGGCGTTACCAGCCCGTGACCAGTTTCGCGCTTCCTCTTTTGAGGATTTGCGATGGAGTGAAATGAGGAGCTGGCGCCCCCGCAGCCGACAGTGGCCTGAAACGTTTAAGGAATTGGAGGTTTGAGATCCTTCTGGGAATAAAGGCGAAGGGAAGTTCCCAAGCTGCATACGAGGGTTCGATTCCCTTCGCCCGCTCCAAAAAACCCCTCAAAAATCTTGGCCGGCCCCCATCGAGTGGTCCGGTTGGAATGTTAGTTCATGAGCGGCCTGACGCGACGGTTGGCGTGGCCGGCGGAGCTGGTCGGGGTTGCGCAGCCGGCCATAGCGCGACCTCCGGCGCAGGCGGCCTGTAGCCAAGCGACGAGTGCGGGCGGACAGCGTTGTAATGCCGCCGCCAACCTTCGATCACGGCCTTGGCCTCGGCGAGCGAGTAGAAGATCTCGCCGTTGAGAAGCTCGTCCCGCAGCCGGGCGTTGAAGCTCTCGCAGTAGCCATTCTCCCAAGGACTGCCTGGCTCGATGAAGGCGGTTCGAGAGCCGACGGCCGCGATCCATTCACGGACGGCCTTGGCCGCGAACTCTGGACCGTTGTCCGACCTGATGTGGACCGGCGCGCCGCGCAGGATGAACAGGTCCGACAGAACGTCGATCACGTCGGTCGACCGGAGCCTCCGCCCGATCCGGATCGCCAGGCATTCGCGTGTGAACTGGCTGCGCCGACCTTCGGTTCGTCGATCACGTTGAGCATCCTGAACTTACGGCCGTCATGCGTGCGATCCTCGACGAAGTCGTAGGACCAGACGTGGTTCGGCCGTTCAGGCCGCAGCCGGACACATGAGCCGTCGTTGAGCCAGAGCCGCCCGCGCCTGGGCTGCTTCACCGGAACCTTCAGCCCCTCCCGTCTCCAGATCCGTTCGACGCGCTTCAGGTTCACGCTCCAGCCGGCGGAGCGCAGCAGAGCCGCGATCCGCCTGTAGCCGTAACGGCCATACTGGACAGCCAGCGCCACGATATCGGCGGTCAGCGCCGCTTCGTTGTCAGGCCGGGTCGGGATCTTCCGCTGCGTCGATCGGTGCTGGCCGAGCACGAGGCAGGCACGGCGCTCCGTCACGCCGAGCTTGCTCACCACACGGTCCACGCAGTCCCGGCGACGGGCGGGGCTGATCAGTTTCCCCTGGCCGCCTCCGCCAGGATCATCTTGTCGAGCGTCAGGTCCGACACCGCTCGTCGAAGCCGGGCATTCTCCGCCTCGAGCTCCTTCAGGCGTTTCACTTGATCGCCCTTCAGCCCGCCATACTCGGTGCGCCAGCGATAGAACGTCACTTCGGTCACGCCGATCGAACGGATCGCTTCCGCCACCGGTCGACCTTGCGCGGTCAGAACCTCCACCTGCCGCAGCTTCGCGACGATCTCTTCAGGCGCGTGCCTCTTCCTCGGCATCAAGCAGTCCTCCAAATGGCCAAAAGCCATACCTCAGGGAGGACCACTTCTCAGGGGGCAGACCACTTTGCATCCGCGAATGAAAGCCCGCGGGCGAGCGCATGGCGAGATACGGAAAATACCTAAGATGTAACTGTCAGCCCCGATGAGTGGGCACAACGGATCTTCTCAACGACGAGGTCTTCTGCTCGCTCGCCGAAGCCAAGGCCGTAAGCGAGAGCTGGCGACGCCACTACAACGCGGTCCGTCCGCACTCGGCGCTAGGCTACACGCCACCCGCACCCGAGGTCGCGCTATGGCCGGCTGCGCAACCCTGACCAACTCCGCCGGCCACAACAACCGTCGCGTCATCGACGCTTATGAACTACTAATGTAACCGGACCAGTCCATGGGGGCCGGCCAGAGCTGTCGGACGTAATCGAAATCAGAAGGAGAGACCGATGCCTGTTGACGTGAAGTATCGCACCACCGCGACCGCGACCGGGGGGCGCGACGGATCTGCCCGTACCGACGACGGTTCCTTCGAGGTCAAGCTCTCCACCCCGAAGGAGCTCGGCGGCGCCGGCGGCGACGGGGCGAACCCCGAGCAGCTTTTCGCGGCCGGCTACTCGGCTTGCTTCATCGGAGCGATGAAGGCCGTCGCGCCCTCGCTCGCTCTGAAGGTCCCTGCCGACGCGACCGTGAGAGCGACGGTGGGGATTGGACCGCGCTCGGAAGGCGGCTTCGGCATCACCGCCGAACTCCTCGTGAAGCTGCCTGGCTTGGACGAGGCCGACGCGCACAAGCTTGTCGACGAAGCTCACAAGGTCTGCCCGTATTCGAACGCCACGCGCGGCAACGTCGACGTCGGGTTGAAGCTTGGCTGACTCAGCGGAATCTCTCGGGCGGCGCCTCCAACGGGCAGGCTCGGGACGGCGGATCGCCGTAACAGGCGTGATGTGAGGTGACCCGGCCCAACGACCAAAACGCATCCGTCTCGAGTCGCAATAACTAAGAACCTTAGGAGGAAATGCTCATGAAGAAGCTGCTTCTGCTCGCCCTTCCCGCGCTCGTTGGATGACCGCCGTCGAGGTGATCGAGTCTATCGAGATCAAGGCCGCGCCGGAGAAAGTCTGGGCGGCGAGCGCCAAGGACTTCTGCGGCATCGGCCAGTTCCATCCGGCGGTTGAGAAGTGCGCGCTGTCGAACGAGGGCAAGACACGCACACTGTCGTTGAAAGGAGGCGGCACGATCGTCGAGAACCAGACGGCCGTGAAGGAGGGCAGCAGCTACTCCTACGTGATCGTTGAGAGCCCGCTTCCTGTCGCGGACTACAAGTCGACGTTCTCGATCAAGGGCAGCGGCGAGAGCTCGACGGTGACCTGGACCTGATCGTTCATGCCCAAGGGTAACGACGAAGCGACCGCCAAAAGGCCCGCCCCAATACACGGCCGGCGCTTGAACGAGCGATCACGCAAAATTGTTGCCCCGCGCCCAATGCTTCTTGAAACGCGTGTCTTGGCGCTGCGCTGGCTGGCGCCGACGGTCCCGCGCTGCCGCCGCGTCGTCGTCCTGCGACGAGCCTCGGTCCAGTGAACCCACCCACGATCTCGTGGCGCGAAGGGGCGCGGCGCTCTGTCGGCCATAACCGGACTGTCCACACGACCGGTTTGGGTCAGCCGCGCTCATAGACGCGCAGTCGTTCGGCGCCAACAGCAGACACTAGCGTACGTTCCAGAAGCGGACGTTCGCTTAAACCGGCCGTTTCGGGCGCTATAAGGCACGGACAGCCTGAATCGAACGCCTCAGATCGACGCGTTTGGCAAGATCGCCTACTCGTCTGGATCGCGTTCGCTCAACCTGACCGAGCTGAAGGACGCCGAGCGGGTCTCGGTCAACTCGGCTCGATCGGGATGGGGTCATTCGAAGCGAATTTGCTGCGGCGCGATCGCGGCAAAGATCGCGTCCTAAGGGTTGGCTACGGTCGAAATCGAGTATCGTGGCCGGATGCTGTCGGGGACCTACGGCATCCGACGTTGAAGGGCGTCGCATTCCTTGCCGTCACCAGTCGTGTTGTCGAGGTGACGAACGGGGGCTTCGACGCAGGGATCCGATACGGCGGCGCAATGCCGGAGGGCATGATCAATCAGCAGCTTTCGTCCGACATCTGTGGGTCGCGGCCGCCAATCCCGGCTACCTGAACATTTCGGCAAGCCCAGCTATCCCGACGAGCTAACGGACCATCGCTGCCTGTATTAGAGGCTGGGCGACGACACGATCTACCGATAGGAGTTCGAGCGCTGCGAGAAAAAGCCCATGCACCCGCGGCTGCGCAGTCGGCTTAAGCCAAGCCGGACGCTGTTGAGGAAACCGTCAGGTGTCGAGCAGTTTCTTGGCCGCCTGTATCGCCTCCATGCACATGGCCTCTTCGCCGCGCTGGTCGTGGGCGGTCGCCTTGAGAATCTGTTCCGACGCGCTTTTCGTTCCGCCTCCGGCGGCGCCGATCGGCGCGGCCTCCGACGTCTTAGGCTGCTCGCCCGCGCCCTTGTCGGCACCAACGCTTGCGGTGCCTTCGGTCTTTGCAGATCCGGTGTCGGTCGGGGTCGATTGATTGCCCGGCTTGTTCTTGGCGTCCGTCATCGCCGCGCTCTGCTGCAGCGCCTTGATCTGATCGGTGCACTCGCCTGCGATCGCCACAGTCGAAATGCACGTTAAAGCCACGGCCGTGGCGATGAGATTATTGACATAATACACTGAATATCTCCGCTATTTATTGCTATGTCTGTTTTTATCTATCAGAGATGGCCATTCAATTTGAAAATACAACGTTCTCTGTATTTTTTATTTTGAAGATCGGGAACATCTGCGCCGAAGGTCCGTTGGCCTGACGAGACCGGCGGCCGGTGCCGGACATCCAAACCGCGTCTTATTTCGCCCGTCGCAGACACTGTCTGCCGCGGTCGGTCCGACGCGTGCGCCGGCGAACCTTCATTCGTTCAAATTGAAAGACGTTCAATGTTTATGAGAATCGATAAGCTTCAGGCCAATCTGCCGAAGCCCAAGAAGGCTGATCCAAATGCGGCGGCCGCACTGCAGGAACTGCTCGGCGGGAAATTCGGCGAGATGTCGACGCTAAACAACTACATGTTCCAGAGCTTCAACTTCCGCAACAAGTCGAAGGTCAAGCCGTTCTATAGCTTGGTCTCCAGCATCACGGCCGAGGAGCTCGGCCATGTCGAGCTTGTCGCGAATGGCATCACGATGCTGGCCAACGGGCCGACGCCGGACGAGGACCACAAGGGCGACATCTCGTCCGCGCCGTTCAAGGACATGACCGACATCAGGTCGGCCGCCTCCTTCCTGCATGCCGGCGGCGGCGCGTTGCCGGTCGATTCCAACGGACTGCCGTGGAACGGAACGTTCGTGTTCTCGACCGGCAATCTGGTGCTCGACCTGCTTCACAATTTCTTCCTCGAATGTGGCGCGCGGATGCACAAACTGCGCGTCTACGAGACGCTGTCGGATCCGACCGGGCGTGAAGTCTGCGGCTATCTGCTGGTGCGCGGCTCGGTCCATGCACATTCCTACGCGCTCGCGCTGAAGAAGCTCACCGGTGTCGAGATGGAGAAGATGCTGCCGACCCCGAACATCGACCTATCGAAGATTCCGGAGTCGCAGAAGTATCTCGACGAAGGCAGCCATCGCCGCCTCTATACCTGGGGCGAGGAGACCTATCGCGACATGGCCGCGATCTGGGGCGGCGGCGAGCAGGCGCTTCCGGGCGACCCGCCTGGCGATCTCGAGGTCGTCTCCGGTCATCCGGACGGCGCCAAGATCGACGAACTCGTGGGCGCCTCCGCCGCGTTCACGACCGACTACGCGCCCGAAGAGATCTTCGACATCGCTGCGAAGCTCCACGCCAAGATGTGACGACACGGGGCGGCCGACAGCGATGCCGGCCGCCTTCGCGCGTCTAGACCCCATGAAAGCCCTCAAAGATGATTATGAAACGCAACTCGCCGCCCGTCGGCGCCACCACCCAGGTCACGTCGGAGGTCGACGCCAAGGGCGGGACCGATCGCCCGAGACGCATGCCGATCGTGCTGGGAGCGAGCATTCTCGCCGCTCTCGTCGGCATGGGCGTGGCGTGGGGCTTCATTGTGTGAGCGATCCTACCGAAGAAGGCGCGCACGCTAGCAGGCGTACAACGTGACGCCGAAACCGTCCGCGTTCCTGTTCGATCTCGACGGCACGCTGGTGGACAGCGTGTATCAGCACGTATTGGCCTGGAAGGATGCGCTGGACGCCGAAGGCATCGAGCTTTCTGTCTGGCGCATTCACCGCAAGATCGGGATGAGCGGCGGCCTGTTCGCCAACCAGCTGCTTCGCGAGATCGGGGTCGAGATTAGCCCTGAGCGCATCGCTCGGCTCGGCGAATCTCACGCCGAGGCCTATCGGCGTTACGGCGACGGCGTCCGCCCGCTGCCGGACGCCAAGGCGCTGCTGGACTGGCTGTCGCAGAACGATGTCGACTGGGCGATCGCGACAAGCGGTCGGATGGCGACGGCCGCCGTAAACCTTGCGGCGCTGGGCGTAGATCCCGATCGAAACGTCGTCGTGACCAGGGACCAGGTCCAGCACGCCAAGCCCAATCCGGATCTGTTCATTGCCGCCGCCGAGCGGCTCGGCGTTCCGATCGAAACGTCGATCGTGATTGGCGACAGCATCTGGGACATGCTGGCGGCTATGCGCTGCCGCGCCCTCGGCGTCGGCCTCTTGAGCGGAGGCTACGGCCTCGAGGAGCTGCGGAACGCCGGCGCTTTCCGCGTCTACGACGATCCCGCGGACCTGTTGAAGCATGTCGACGAGGTTGGCGGACGCCGCTGAACCAGGGACGGGCGCGCCATGGTTCTGACAGGCGGCGCATAAAGGAACGGGCGGGGTCCCACACAGAGGATCCCGCCCGTCGTCTTGCCCAGACATCGCCAGACGACCGTCCGGGCGGATGCGTCAGACGCGCGGGCGCGTCGTCGTTGTGGTCGCGGCTGTCGGAACCATGCGGCGGACGGCGCCCATCGCTCCGCCGAACCAGGCCGCGATAGCGCCGAGCAGCAGGGCGACAAAGCCGAGCAGCGCACCGCGCGAGACGACCTTGGTGGCCGTCACCGCGGCGTTGGTCGCCTGCTGCTTGGCCTGAGCGACCGTCTGCCGGTATTTCGCCTCATAGTCGCCGATCTCCACGCGCGCCCGGTCGACCGGGATGTTGCGGGCCTTGGACAAAGCCTCAGCCGCGCGACCTCGGGCCTCCTCGGCCTTGGCCGGATCGCCCATCACGACCGCCTGCATGGCAGTGACGGCGCCGGACTGGAGCGCCTGCGGATCGCTGCCGCTGTTTTCACGCACCGAACGATCGAGGTCAGCCATCGGGTTCATGGTCGCGAGGGAGGGGCCCGCGGCCTGCATCGCGGTCGAAGCCGCTCCGCCGACGCCGCCAATGGTGCTTGTCACGCCGTTGAACGCTCCGCCCATAAGCGCGCCGACCGACGTCGTCAGGAGGTACAGCACGACCATTGTCGCGACCGCCCAACTCACGAGCCCGTGATAGGAGCCGGTGTTTCTGCCGGTCCGACCCGAAAGCCGGCTCGAGACGTAGCCGCCGGCGAACGCGCCGATGACGCCCGCGACGACGTACCAGAGGCCGCCGGCGATCGAAGCCGAACTCGCCGCGGGATTGTCGCCCGTGCCGGGATCGATCACGGCGGCGCCGATGCCAACGCCGAGCAGGTTGAGGAGGAACTGGACGGTGAGCGCCATAACGACGCCTGCGAATACCGCGCCCCATGAAATGTTGCTGCGCGCGAAAGTCCGATCGGCCGCATCCGCTCTGTCGCCGGCGGCATAGGTTCTCTGGCCGGTGGCTCCCGCCATTGGAATGTCTGTCATATTGCTCTCCTTCGAGAGTTCGACGGCCACGAAGGCGACCGGTCAGTCAGGCGTCGAGGTCGACATTCCTGCAGTTTCACCGCCCGGCCGTCGTGCGAGCCACAGCGAGGGCAATTTCTGATCGGAGGCGCGCCCTCAGGCGCCATGCAGCCTGACGGCGTTGGCGCGCACGACGGTCCGGTAGTCGTCGATCACTGCCTCGATCGAGTCGCCCGCCATGAGCGCCGAACCGCACCGCATGGCGGCCTCGGCCTTCTCCGACATCATGAGCATCGCCTCTTCGGTCGCCGCCGAGCCGCCCCACATCGCCTTGACTGTGCGCAGCCCGATGACCTCCAGGCATTCGCCCGTCAGCGCGGACATCTTGAAGAAAGCGCCGAAAGGGCCGGTTTCGTGAAGATCGGTGGCGTCGGTCATCGGTCGGTCCTCGGAACGGGTCCAGTGTCGGGCGTCACCGCGGCCGAATGATCGTCGGCCTCGCGCGTCGCGTCGCCGTCTTCGCCCTCCGGACGGGCGCTGTGAACGCCGTCGTTGCGCGAATCAGCCTGCGAAGGAGCCATCGCGCCCTTCGCGTCGTCCTTGATCCGGGCCTTGCGGTCGTCGGCGTCGATCATCTCGGCATCCTTCTCTCGGGCGCGCCTCCTTATTCGGAGACGTCGCCGTTGGAACTGACATGAAAGCTCTTGTCGCCGTCGGCGGTCGCGACGGTGATCTCGTACTCGATCGTCGTCCCGGACTGTTCGGCGGCCGCGCCGATCGCACGCCGTTCAGGCGCGCGGCTCTCGATGATCGAGACCGCGTCGCGCAAGCTGAGCTTCGCGGCCCCGCCCGCGTCCGGCGTCAGACTCGTCATCAGGCTGGCGACCTTCTGATCGGTCACCCCGATGAAGGAGCCGTTGTTGGCGTCGATGTGGTAGTGCGCCAGCATACCGTCGCGCCGGAGCACCACTACGTCGTGCGAGCCGCCGCCAATCGCGAAAGGCGTGAAGACGGCCGAGATCGCCCGTGCGCGGCCGGCGTTCTCCGCAAGTTCGACGCTCTGGACCAACCCGACCCGCGAGGACTTCGCGCCGTCAAGCGCCCCTTGCGAGTGGGAGTTGCGGTCCGGCCCGGGAGTGACGAGATCCCTAGCCATCGTCGGCGGGCTCGTCAGAACAAGGCTGGCCGCGCATGCGGCCAAGAGCGTCGCTCGCATGTTACCGGGACTTTCCCTGACTAGCGTCCGATCCGGGCGCCGCGCCGACCGCGCCCGGCGCGCTGCTCGCGCCAGGAGCGTTGTCGTCGCGCGCCTTGGGCATCGCCGCCGTGCCCTTACCTTCCTGCTGCTGCTTGACGTCCTGGGGCGAGGTCGCGAGCGGCGACGCCTCGTTGGACATCGCGCCGGTGGCGCCGGGCGAGGACTGCTTGGGATCGGTGGTCTTCTGGCTGCCGGACGGGGCCGGACCGTCGGAGGTCGACGGAGCGGTCTGAGCGATAGCGGCAGCGGCCGTCATGGCGACGACAAGCGCCGCGCCGAGAATCATTTTCATCTAGGCATCCAAACGCGACCGGGACGCAGCTCCGGGTCGGAGCGATCAACCTGCGCGATGGAACTAAAATTAAATATTGGCTCGAAAGTTCCTGGCGCCCGGCTGCAATTCGTCGACCAAATTTCCCGATGAAATCCAAATGCAGATTGTATTATACCGGTATAACGATCTGGGATAATTTCGTTCGATTGCACGATTTATTTCAGCTGAAATGATTTTTGTAGGGATCGAACGGGGGTTCGAACGGTTGCGTCCATGATCGAGCCACGCACGGCTTCATGGAGACAGCGCATGACCGGCAATGAAATGGTCCCCAGTCTCATGTTTATGACGTTCGGCGCAGCGATCCTGTTCGGCGTCGTGTCGCTGGTCTGGTTTCTGCGCAAGCGCAGCAATCGCGACGCCTACAAGCGTGCGACCGGTATCGACGAAGACGCCGGCAAGCGGTAACGACGGTGCCGATCGACGCGCCAGAACGCTCGATCGTCAGTCGCGACAGCCCGCGGCTGGACCTGCTCGTTTTTGAAATTCAGTCGAAGATCCCAAAGGCGGACATCGAATGGATGTCGCGGATCGTCGATCGCGCGTTCGAAGAACATGAGCAGATCGACATGCTGCTGCTCATGACGAACTACGAAGGCTCCGAGCTCAGCGCGATGTTGGACGGCGAGGCGCTGAGCGTGCAGTCGCGCTCCGTCGCCCGCGTGAGGCGCTACGCCGTTGTCGGCGCCCCATCCTGGGCGCGCACGATGATCGAAATCTTCGGGTCGCTTTCGCCTGTCGACGCCAAGACCTTCGAACTCGCCAACGAAGCCGCGGCCTGGGCTTGGGTGGATCAGCGGCCCTAGGCCCGACCTAAGACCGCCTTCCATCCCCCCAATCGAGGACCATCGATGACCGACCGCAACAATCTGATCGAACAGCGCGCTTACGATCTCTGGGTCGAGGCCGGAATGCCCGACGGGCAGGCGGAAGCGCATTGGGCTCAGGCCGAACGCGAAATAGGAGCCGCCGACGACAGCGGCTCGGTCCAGCCGGCGCTCGGCACGATCAACGGCGACGACTGATCGCCGACCTGCCGCGCGTCGCAGAGCGCGCGGGCCATGGCGCGACCCCGCGCCTTTGATTTCGCTTCGTTGGCTCAAGACCGGCGACGGCCTGGAGACGTCTTGATGAAAGCTCTGACCTGGCACGGCAAAGGCGACATCCGCTGCGACAGCGTGCCGGACCCCACCATCGTCGACGCCACCGACGCCATCATCAAGGTGACGGCCTGCGCCATCTGCGGCTCGGACCTGCACATCTATGACGGGGTGATCCCGAGCATGGAGAGCGGCGATATTGTCGGCCACGAGTCGATGGGAGAGGTCGTGGAGGTCGGAGCCGCCACGAAGAACCTGAAGGTCGGCGACCGTGTCGTAGTGCCGTTCACGATCTCCTGCGGCGAGTGCTTCTTCTGCAAGCGCGGCTTCTTTTCAGGCTGCGAGCGCTCGAACCCAAACAAGAAGACGGCGGCCAAGCTCTGGGGCTCCTCGCCCGCGGGCTTATTCGGCTATTCCCATCTGCTCGGCGGCTACGCCGGCGGACAGGCGGAATATCTGCGCGTGCCCTACGCCGACGTCGGGCCGATCAAGGTGCCGGATCATCTCTCCGACGAGCAGGTGCTGTTCCTCTCCGACATCTTCCCGACCGGCTACATGGCGGCGGACTTCTGCGACATTAGCCAAGGCGACACGATCGCGATCTGGGGCTGCGGACCGGTCGGCCAGATGGCGATCCGCTCCGCCTTCATTCTCGGCGCCGAGCGCGTCATCGCGGTCGACACGGTGCCGGAGCGGCTTGCGCTGGCTAAGGCCGCCGGCGCGATCACGCTCGATTTCCACGACGAGGACATCTACGAGCGCATCATGGACCTGACCGATGGTCGCGGCGCCGACGCCTCGATCGACGCGGTGGGCACCGAAGCCGACGTGACGGCGAGCGCCGACAGCATCGTGGACCGCGTCAAGGCCGCGCTGTTTATGGGCACCGACCGTCCGCACGTGCTGCGCCAGGCGATCCACTGCACGCGCAACTTCGGAATCGTCTCGATCGTCGGCGTCTATGGCGGTTTCCTCGACAAGGTGCCGATGGGTTCGGCGATCAACCGCGGCTTGACGTTCCGCATGGCTCAGACGCCGGTCCAGAAATACCTTCCGCTCCTGCTCGAGCGGATCGAGAAGGGCGAGCTCGACCCGTCTTTCGTGATCACCCATCGCGGCGGTCTCGAAGACGGACCGGACCTCTACAAGACGTTCCGGGACAAGCACGACGGCTGCATAAAAGTGGTGTTGAGACCATGAGCGACATGATCATGGGCAACAAGACCGCAGGCGGCCGGCGACCGCTCGCCGTCGTCACCGGCGCGTCGAGCGGCATCGGGCTCGAGCTCGCCAGAGAGTGCGTCGACGGTGGCTTCGACCTGGTGGTCGCGTCCGACGACGGCGAGATCGATGCCGCAGCCGGCTTCTTTCGCGAGCGCGGGGCCGACGTCACGGCGATTACTGCCGACCTCTCGACGGCGGACGGCGTCGAAGCGCTGATCTCGGCGATCGACGGCCGTCCTGTCGACGCCCTGCTGGCAAACGCCGGCCGAGCGCTCGGCAAGGCGTTCCTGGATCAGGACTTCGACCGCGTCCGTGGGCTGGTCGACACCAACGTTACCGGCACGCTCCATCTGATCCACCGTGTCGGACAGGGCATGCGCTCTCGCCGTTCCGGCCGCATCCTGATCACAGGGTCAATCGGCGGCTATGTTCCGGGGCCGTTCGACGCGGTCTATGACGCCACCAAGGCGTTCCTGAACAACTTCTCGTTCGCGCTCCGACACGAGCTGAAGGACGAGAACGTCACCGTCACGGTCCTCATGCCGGGACCGACCGAAACTGCGATCTTCGAGCGCGGAGATCTCGGCGACACCAAGGCCGGCGTTATGAAGAAGGACGACGCGGCCGAGGTCGCGGCGACCGGATTCAAGGCCATGATGGCAGGCGACGGCGACGTTGCGAGCGGCCTGAAAGCCAAGTTGATTTCGGCGGCCGCCAACGTGGTTCCGTCGTCGGTGCTCGCCGCGGCTCACGCAAAGGGCGCCAAACCCTGGTCCGGCCGATGACGCTGGCCCGTAGCCACTGAATTGGAGCCAAGATGACCGAGACCGCCACCCTTCTGCTGATGCCCGACGGCGACCGCCCGGAGGTGGCGGACTTCGCGGCAGGCGACGTGTTCTCGACCTTCGAGGCAGCGATCCGCGCCGCCCATCAGGGCGCAGGGCCCAAGGAGGCAATGGTCCCCTGGGTGCTGTTCGGCGGCAAGGTCATGGAGCCGGATCATGTCATGGGGGTCAACACGCCCCCGGCCCCTCTCGAACGGCTGAAAGAAACACAGGTTGGCGACAGGCTGGACGAAGCCCTCGAGGACACGTTTCCCGCCAGCGACCCACCGGCGCGCAGCGAGCCTTGAACAAGCTTGCCGGACCGCCGCACGAGGCCACTGAGCAGGCTTGGCATCTCACGAGGAACGAACGCTTCACGTGTTCGTTGACTGAGTCAACAGTTCCTGAGGTTATTATGTCTTTTAATGCGTCAATTAAAACTGATGATTTTCGTACATTTATTGAAAAGAGCGAATTTCCTTGTGTCGGAGCCAAGTCAGCGCTGCGCCGAGATCAAACGAAGTTCTGGTCGGGTGTGGACTTGCGCGATGGGTCGGGCGATCGAGACCTTCTCAAAAACCTGTACGAGTTCATAGACTGGTACAAACAGGACGACGCGATGTTCGCCACGTTCGTCGCCATATTCGACGGCCCGCTTGGCCTGACGGAGGAGGCGTTCGAGCAGGCGTTGTGGGACCGCCTCGAGGCCTTGCATCATCTTGATGCGGAGAGCCATCGCTGGGACAAGACAGTCTCGAAAGACCCGGAGTCGTCGCTGTTCGGCTTCAGCCTAAAATCGGCGGCCTGCTTCGTCGTAGGCCTGCATGACGGCGCCAGCCGCGCCGCGCGCCGTTTCGAACGCCCGACACTCGTCTTCAATCTGCACGAGCAGTTCGAGAAGCTTCGTGCGGAAGGCAAATACGAGCCGCTTCAGACGGCTATCCGCAAGCGCGACACGGAGCTGGACGGGTCGATCAATCCGATGCTTGCGGACCACGGCGAGGACAGCGAAGCCAAGCAGTACAGCGGCCGGGAAGTCGGGGAAAACTGGCGCTGCCCATTCCAGCCTACCGAACGCGAAGAAGCTGCGTGACCCAATGCATTGCGCCGCGATCCGGCGTCGCGTTCGAGCTGTCACAGGGGCAGGTTTTAGAGGTGATCGATCCGCAGGGCGAGCAGGTGGCCGACCTGGTCGCATTCTCGCGAGACGACCTCAACGAGGCTATCTCGTCCGGTCGTTCGATCGATTACGCCTCAAAAATCTTCCTGACCACCGGCGATTCTATCTACTCAAACCGCAGCCGCGTGATGATGACGATCGTCGCCGACACGGTCGGCCGCCACGACTTCCTGCTAACACCCTGCAGCGCCGACACCTTCCGCATCATCTACGGCCACGACCATCCCCACCGCGGGTGTCATGGAAACCTGACCGCGGCGCTCGAGCCCTGGGGCATCGGCCCGGACCAAATTCCGGTCGCCTTCAACGTCTTCATGCATGTCGAAGTGAACGGTCAAACGGGTGAACTGAGAGTTCTGCCGCCCAAGAGCAACGCCGGCGATCATGCCCGGTTTCGCGCTGAAATGGACCTTGTGATCGGGTTGACCGCCTGCTCGGCCGAGCAGTCCAACAACCACAGCTTCAAGCCGATCCATTACCGGGTGCTCAACGCCCACGAGGTTCCGTGAGCCTGCAATCCTTCGACCTCGTGCTTGTGATCGGGATTCTCGCCACGTTGTGCTCGACCGCAAGCTTCGCGCCGCAGGCGTGGAAGATCATCAAGACTGGCGACACCAAGTCTCTGTCGACCCCGATGTACGCCGTGACCGTTTGCGGTTTCGCGCTGTGGCTCGCCTACGGACTTGCCCGCACAGAGTGGCCGCTGATCGTGACGAACGCGACATGCCTTGGCCTATCAGCCTTCATTTTGGTGATGAAAATCCTTCCTAGCGCGATCACGCGTCGGGTGTCGCAGACCCTGAATCCCAAGTCGTGAAGCCGCCCCGTGGGCCACGAACGCACGCTGGGCAGTGCCCGACAGCAGGGAAGCGGCACTACCTCTGACCTGACCAACTTAGCCGCGATCCGCGGCTTCCCAACGACCTTGGCGCTGGTCGATCTTGCTTCAGGCACGGTTCTATCTGCTGTCGCTGCCACTATCAGGTTTTCTGCAACACGCGATCTCTCCGGTTGACGTCGGAAAGCAGTCGCTTGCGGCGACCGCTAATGGGATGGACCGGCTGCTTCCCTCGGCGGGTTAGCCTTCAAGGCTGTTGCCCGCGAAGACCTGGAGAAGCAGCCCATGCAAACGACCCGCGAAACCACAACGCCCGCGCTGACATCCGTCGGAATCGATATCGGCAAGGACGTCTTTCACGTCGTGGGTTTTGGCCCCGACGGGAAGATCGCGTTCCGGAAGAAGATCCGACGGCTTGCCCTCGTCGAGACGTTCAGGGCGCTTCCGCCCTGCATCGTCGGAATGGAGGCCTGTCTGAGCGCGCACTTTGTCAGCCGGACGCTGCGTGAGCTCGGCCATGAGCCTCGGATCATTCCGGCGATCTACGTGAAGCCCTTCGTGAAGGGCCAGAAGAATGACTACAACGACGCAGAGGCGATTGCTGAGGCGGCATTGCGGCCGAACCTAAACCTGGTTCGGGAGAAGACGCAGGATCAGCTCGATCTCCAATCCTGTCATCGAGTGCGCTCGCGGCTGGTGTCCCGCCGCACCGCGACCATCAACCAGATCCGCGCCTTCCTGATCGAACAGGGCATCGCGGTCAGGACAGGTTCGCGCTCGCTGCGCAACTCGCTGTTCGAGATCTTGAGGAACAGGGAGAGCGAGATCTCGCCGCGCATGCACGACCTGATCGTTGGGCTTTATGAGGACTGGCTCTGGTTGGACGAACGCATCGAGACCATCACCCGTGAGATCGAGCAGATCAGCCAGACCGAAGAGAACTGCCGTCGGTTGATGAGCGTGCCGGGTGTCGGGCCGCTCATCTCCACCGGCGTGGTCGCCGCGATCGGAACGGGCGAAGCCTTCGAACGCGGACGCGATTTCGGCGCCTGGCTCGGCCTTGTGCCGCGGCAGTACAGCACTGGCGGGAGGTCGATCCTCGGGCGCATCTCGAAACGCGGCAGCCGCTATCTGAGAACGCTGTTCATCCAGGCTGCGAACGTCATCCTCATGCGGCCGCAGAACTGGGAGCGGTTCAGCTTCGGATCGTGGCTGAAGGAAGCGGCGACGCGCCTTCACCGCAACAAGCTGGCGACGGCGCTGGCCAACAAGCTCGCCCGCATCGCCTGGAGCGTTCTACGTCATGACAGGGCGTTCGACGCTCACCCTGTTGAGGCTACGGCGATCTGAAGCCGTAGCCTCGTTAAGTTCGCGACCGAGAACTGCATGGAACGGATCGATCAACGCGCTCGGAGTCTGATGACCCTTAGGGTCGCTTGGCGACCTGTCCGCTAATGAGACCAAATGCGCGTGCGTATTCCCATCAAGGCCACGGCCCGCGAGCCGATCAAACAGGCCGGATACATATCAGCGACTTCCGCACCAGCACGCCTCAGTTGCGAACAGCAGCCGGTCCATACATATGGGTCATCCGCGCTCAGAGGCGCACAGCCGCGGAGCGCCAATAACGGAAGTTCCCACACTCTCGGAAAGCCGACGCTCCGCGCTATCGATTTGCACCGAGCGTCGCGCCTTTATCTCGACGCCGGCAGGTCGATCATTGACAGGTTGTTCTTCCCGTCGACCTTCGTGTTGACCGACAGCCCCGGCGTCGCCCAGGCCATGTCCATGTTGACCACGATGAGCTGATTTCCGCGGATGATAACCTCGGCCGGCTGGTCGAGGCGTCCGTCCTCGCCCGTGACGTCACCGTTCTTCTGCAGCGTCGTGACCTTGCCTGACATGTCGACGGCGTGGATGGCGTTGCCGAGGAAGTCGGCGCTGTAGATCACGCGGCGCTTTTCGTCGAACACAAGGCCGTCCGAGGACGTCATCTCCGGGCTTTCGGCGAAGGCTTTCACGTCCGTCGCCTTGTTCGCGCCGTCGAGCGCCAGCTTGTAGATGCGGCCCTCCTCGATCACCGAGACGTAGAGCGCCCCCTGATCGTCGCCCGTTACGCCGTCCGCGCCGAAGCCCATGTGGTTGTCGGACGAGAAAGCGTGGACGAGCCGCGGATCGGGGTTCTTGGCGTCATAGGGCGCGATGCTGATCGGGCCCTTGTTCATCTCGGCAAGGGTGAGCGCATAGACTCCGCTCGTCAGCGGCCCGCCTTCGCGGCCCTTGCCCCTCGCGGCCATCTTGCTGTCCGTCACGAACAGCGTGTCGCCGCGCCAGTAGAGACCGTTGGAGGCTCCGAAGCCTTCGGCCACGACGGTCGATCCGACCGCCTTGCCGTCGCGGACGTCGATGCGGAGGATGCGCGAGATGTTCTCGCCGTAAAACACCTGCATGTCGGTGACATAGAGGTTGCCGTCCGGCCCGAAAGCGTTGTCCATCGGGCCGACGCGGCCGGTCTTCGGGTGCAGATCGGCGGGCTTGAACTCGTACCAGCGGGTCAGGCGATCATTCTTGCCGATCGCCGCCATGAAGGGCGGCGAGGCCTTGGCGATCGCCTTGGTCTCGAGCAGGTGGTCGTTGTTGAAGTTCGGGACCGACAGGATCAGCGTCCCGTCCGGGGCCATGCCGAGACCGTCCGGGGTGTTGATCTCGGACCCAAGGTCGAGGAAGGGTTTCGCGACGCGCATGTCCTCGGCGAGCGACGGGACCGTCAGGGCGACCGCGGTCGCGGCGGCGAGCGTTAGGGTACGAAGCGGGGTCATGAAAAGTCTCCTTGCCCGGCGCGAAGGCACAGTCGGGCTTGGTCCTCGGCGCCTGTGCGCGCGGAGCTGTTTCGGTTGAGGCCGCAAGACGCGGCCGATGTCGCAATGAGAGGCCCGGAAGGGTCGTCCCGGGCCGGTCAGGCCGTCAGGCCGGAAGCGTGGCGTCGCGCTCGATGAGGCCCGCGGATTTGAGCTCCTGCCAGAACTCGGTCGGGATCTTGGCCTGCATCGAGTTGTAGTCGGCGAGGATCTGCTGGTCGGAACTCGCGCCCACCACCAGCGAGACCGCCACGTCGGGCACTGCCGAGAACTGCAACGCGGCCGACCTCAGGTCCACGCCATGCCGGTCGGCGACGGAGCGGAGCTTCTCGCGCTTCTCGATATGGGCCGGCGCGATGCGGTGGTTCTGCGGCCCGTAATTGTAGCGCGGGCTGCCCGACACGAAGCCGGCGTTGAGCGCCGAGCCGATCACCAACGAAACCTTCTTCTCGCGCACAGCCGGGAACAGCTCCCTGACCGCGTTCGAATGGTCGATCAGCGAATATTGCGAGGCGCAGAGGCACACGTCCGGATCGGCGACCTCCATAACCTTGAGGATCGGCTCCGGACGGTTCACGCCGACGCCCCAGGCCTTGATGATCCCCTCTTCGCGCATGCGCGACAGCGCCGGGAACGCGCCCTTGCGGGCGGTCTCGAACTGCTCCTCCCAGCCGTTTGGAAAGTAGGGAAAGTCCGGCGAGACGTCGTGCACGAAGGCGACGTCGAGGCTGTCGACGCCCATGCGCTGCAGCGTGTCCTCGATCGAGCGGCGGACGCCGTCGGCGGTGTAGTCGTAGGAGACGTCGTTGGGCGAACCCGACAGCGGGAAGATGTCGGCGTGGCGGTTGGTCTTCGACGCCCGGAACAGCTTTCCGACCTTGGACGAGAGCACGTAGTCCTCGCGCCGCTGGTTGTGCAGGAACTGCCCGAAGCGACGTTCAGCGAGCCCGAAACCGTACCATGGCGCCACGTCGAAGTAGCGGACCCCGGCGTCCCACGCGGCCTGAAGCGTCGCTTCCGCCTCTCGGTCGGTGATCTTGTTGAACTCGTTGCCGAGCGGCACGCCGCCGAGCCCGAAGGCGAACTGCGGCTTGAAGATCTCTTTGGCTCGGTTGGTCGGGGCCATGGCGGGGCCTCCCTTAATGTCGGTTGCAGCTTGGGCGAACGACGGCGCGGCGAACGCGCCCGCCATCGCGGCGGCGGTCATCTTCAGAAAATCCCTGCGGTCGCTCGGGCCGGGCTGGCTTTGGCCGGGCATGGGCTTCTCCTCGGTTCCAGTTGAGCCGCGGCGTCGGCTCGCGGCATGGGCGAAACGTGGCGCGGGCCATCGTTGATTGGAACCCAGGTATCAATGAGTTATGCTCAACGACGCGATGAGCGTCGGAGGCGCGTCGATGGTTTCGCTGTCCCGATCCGATCTCGCTGACCTCAACGTCTTCCTGACGATCCTGCGGCACGGCGGCTTCCGGCCGGCTGCGATCGAGCTCGGCGTCACGGCGTCGGCGCTCAGCCATGTGATGCGCAAGCTCGAGGATCGGCTGGAGGTCCGGCTGCTCAACCGCACCAGCCGCTCGGTCGCGCCGACGCAGGCGGGCGCCGAGCTCGCGGCCCGGCTCTCCGAAAGCTTCGGGCAGATCAGCGAGGCGCTCGCAGGCCTCGAGGCCTATCGCGGGGCCGCCATCGGAACCCTAAGGCTCAACATGCCGCGCGACGCGGCGCGGCTCGTCGTGGGCCCCGTGCTGGCGGAATTCGCGGAGAAGCACCCGCAGATCCACCTCGACATCATTGTCGACGACCGCCCGGTCGACATCGTCGCCGCCGGCTTCGACGCAGGCGTGCGCTACGGCACGAGCGTGCCGATGGACATGGTCGCGGTCGCGCTGACGAAGGAGCTGCGCTGGGTCGTGGCTGGCTCGCCCGTCTATTTCGACAACCACGGCCGGCCGGAGCGGCCGGAAGATCTCCGCCGCCATTCCTGCATTCGGATGCGGGTCGGCGACGACACGATATTCCCGTGGGAGCTCGGCGACGGCGACGCCTTGGTCAGGATCGACGTTGGCGGGCCCGTCACTGCCAACGAAACCGAAGCGAGCGTAGCGGCCGCGCTCGACGGCGTCGGGCTCTGCTACTGCCTCGAACGGCGGATTGAGGACGAGGCCCGTGAGGGACGGCTCGAGGTCGTGCTGGCGAACTGGACGTCCACGGGTCCGCCCTTCGCCATGTATTATCCAAGCCGCCGGCAGTCGCCGCCGGGGCTACGGCAGCTTGTGGGGCTGATCCGCGCTCGCCAGGGGCTATAGCGCGCCAAACTGGGTCACTCGAAGCGTTTACGCTGGTGGCACGGCCATGTGAGGTGAAAGAATTGCACGGACGTCCTGTTTTGGCGGCGTCCCGAACATCCGGCGGTACTCGCGGCTGAACTGAGTCGCGCTTTCGTAGCCGACCTTGTGGGCCGCGACGCCAGCGTCGGCATGTTCGGCCAGCATCAGCCGGCGCGCCTCGTGAAGACGTAAAAGCTTCTGGTATTGCAGCGGGCTCATAGCGGTCAGCGCCCGAAAATGGTGGTGAAGCGTCGACTCGCCCATGCCGACCGCATCGGCCAGGTCATCGATGCGAAGCGGCGCCGTGTAGTTCTCCCTGATCCAGCGGATGGCCGCGGCGACGCGGTTGGTCTGGGTGCCGAGGCGGACCGCTTGCCGGAGGCGGCCGCCGACCGGGCTCGTCAGCACGCGGTAGAGGATCTCCCGCTGCACCGAACCGGCAAGGATGGGAACGTCCCCCGGCGCGTCGAGCAACTCCGCCAAGCGCAAGGTTGCCGCCACCAGGGCCGGCGTCACCGGTCCGACCGCGAGGCCGGCGCCAGCGACCGAGGCCCCGGAGACGTGCAGGTCAACCTCGGTGATCAGGCCCCGCGCCATCTCCAGGTCAATGTCGAGCTTCAGCGAGAGGTAGGGATTCTCGGCGCTGGCGCCGATGACCTGCACGACGGTCGGCAGGCCGACGGCGGTGAGCAGGAAGCGCCCTTCGTCATAGACGTAGGTTTCCTGGCCGAGCACAACTCGCTTCGCCCCGCGCGCGATGAACGCGAAGGACGGCTCGTACAGGTAGGAGCCTGGCTCCATCGCCGCGGTCTTCCCGTGGATGGACAGTCCCGGGACGACGGTGTCGCGCGACATCTCCCCACCGAGGTGCCGCCGCACGATGGCGGCGATCCTGGTCCGGGCCGCCTCCGTTCCGTCCTCCCCGGTCGTCTCCGGCACCATCGCGAGCCCTCCCGCCCCACGGTCCTCAGGCTATCAGCTTCTCAAGCGTGATGGGCAGGTCCCGGACACGCCGGCCCGTGGCGTGGAACACCGCGTTGCCGATGGCCGCGGCGACGCCCACGATCCCGAGTTCGCCCACCGCCTTGCCGCCCAGCGCGGTGGCCGTCAGGTCCGGCACCCCGACCGACAGGGTCGTGATCTCGGGCACGTCGGCGTTTACCGCGACCAGGTAGTCCGCGAGGCTCGCGTTGACGATGCGGCCGGTGCGCGGGTCGGTCGACCCTTCCTCCAGCAGCGCCTGCCCCAAGCCCATGATCATGCCGCCCATCCACTGGCTGCGGGCGAGGCGCGGGTTGTAGACCCGGCCGCTGTCGAACGCGCCGACCATGCGCCGCACCCGCACCGTGCCGAAATCCTCGTCGACCCGGACCTCGACGAACTGCGCGCTCCAGGCATGAGCGGAGACGCCGCCGTCCGTCGGCGCGATCATGCGCTGGAAGGTCTGGTTGGTCAGCCGCCGGTCGTCCTCGGTCGCTCCCGGCTTGAACGTGTCGGCGCGCGCGACCAGCGGACCGTCGCCGAGCGCCCTGATCAGGTCGCCGACGAAGATGCCCTTCGAGGCGTTCCTCGCGGGCCGCACGTGCCCGTCGGACAGCACCAAATCGTTCGCGCGGGCCCCCGAGAGCGGCGAGCGGGGATCGTTGGCGGCGAGGTCCAGCAGCCGCTCTCGCGCAGCGCGTGCCGCCTTGTCGACGGCAGCGACGAGGAGGTTCGCGAGCTGCGACCCGCCGGCGAGCGGGGCGAGCGGAAGGTCCGTGTCACCGAGCACGACCCTCACTCGTCCGGCGGGCATCGTCAGGACCTCGGCCGCGGCCTGCGCCAGGATCGTGTAGGTGCCGGTACCCATGTCGATGCCGGCGCTGCGCACCTCCACCGAGCCGTCATCCTTTACGACGACCTCCGCGTCGCCGGCGCTGCGCCGGACCGGGTAGGTCCCCGAGGCCATGCCCCATCCGATGAGCTCACGCCCCTCGCGCATCGAGCGGGGCTCATGGGAGCGCTGCGACCACCCGAAGACCTCCGCGCCGGCGGCGTAGGCTTCCCTCAGCCTGCGGGTCGTCCAGGGAAGCTTCGCCTGCTGGTCGAACTCGGCGTAGTTCCGGAGTCGGAGTTCGAGCGGATCCATGCCAAGCGCGTGGGCGAGCTCGTCCATCGCCGTCTCGATGGCGAACGCGCTCGGGTTCTCCCCGGGCGCCCTGAACCAGCCCGGGTTCACGGTGTTCACCGGCGCTAGGCTGTGCCGGGAGGCGAGGTTCGGCACGGCGTACATGATTGGGGTCACGGCGTTGCAGGGCTCGACGTGCACGTCGTCGATGGCCGTCTCGTTCCAGCCATCGTGAACGACGGAGACCAGCCGGCCGTTGCGGTCAGCCCCGAGCGAGAGGCGCTGGTGCGTGCGCGGGCGTCCGCCGTAGCCGGTGAAGGTCTGCGGCCGCGTCAGGGCGAGCTTGACGGACGACCGATCTCGCGGGCCGCGGCGCAGGCGAGTGCCACGTGCGGGTGCGGCGAGACCTTGCAGCCGAAGGCGCCGCCTACGAAGGGCGAGACGACCCTGACCTTCTCGACGCCGACGCGCATCCAGTCGGCGATGATGCTGCGGGCACCGGCCACCCACTGGCTCGGCTCCCAGACCGTCAGGCTATCGCCCTCCCAGGCCGCGATGCAGGCGTGGGGCTCGATGGGCAGGTTGTACTCGCGGGGGGTGGTATAGACGCCCTCGACCCTGACGGGGGCGGCGTCGAGCGCGGCCTGTGCGTCGCCCAGGCGACCGACAGCTTGTCCAGGGGCGTCCTTCCGGCTCCGGCCGCCTCCGGATCGACGACCGCCTTGCTCTCCTGGTACTCGACACGGACGAGCGCGGCCGCCTCGGTCGCCTGCTCGAAGGTCTCCGCGACCACGAGGGCGACATGCTGCCCATTCCAGCGGACGAGGTCGTCCTGGAGGGGGAGGAAGTTCTCGGTCGCAGCGCCTCCCTTGGAGAAGACCTCGGCCTTCGCGATCCTGGGCGCGGCGCCGACGGTGTACACCGCGAGCACCCCTGGCACGGCGCGCGCCGCCCCTGTTTCCGTCCCGACCACCCGACCCGCCGGCACCGTCGACTGGACGATCACGGCGTGGGCCAGCCGCTCCATGCGATGCTCGACCGCGTAGGTCGCGCGACCGCTCACCTTCAAGAAACCGTCGGCCCGCGGCGGCGCCGCGCCGAGGCCGGCGAGGGCGGCCCTCGCCGGTCGCTTGCCCAAGCCGCGGGCGGGAAGCGCCGCGGCGGCCGCGCCGGCGGTCACGGTGCCGAGGAGCGCGCGGCGGCTGATGCCGTGCCGGAGGAGGTCGTTCATGCCCGGGTCTCCGCTTCGATCAGCGCGCGGGCGACGACCCGCGGCGCCAAGACGGCCTTGTAGGCGTTATGTCGGAGGGGTTGCGCACCTTCGACGGCGAGGGCCGCCGCCCGGCGGACCGTTGCCTCGTCGAAGGTCCGGCCCCGCAGGGCCGCCTCGACGTTGCGGGCGCGCCAGGCCGCGTGGCGACCCCGCCAAGGGCGACCCTGGCGTCGCGAATCGTGCGGCCGTCCGGTTCGAGATCGAGCCCGACCGCCGCGCTCGCCGCGGCGAATTCATAGGAGGCGCGATCCCGGACCTTCAGGTAGCGCGACCGCCGCAGGGCCGGGGTGACCGGGATCTCGACCGAGACCACCACCTCAGCCGGCGCGAGGTCGTTCTCCAGGTCGGGGCGGTCGCCGGGGAGGCGGATGAAGTCCTCGACCCGGACGGACCTGGGCCGCGGACCCTCGATGCGGAGGGACGCGTCGAAGGCGACCAGCGCCACCGCGAGGTCGCCGGGGTAGGTCGCGATGCAGGCATCGCTCGTGCCGAGGATCGCGTGGTTGCGGTGGATGCCCTCATGGCAGCGCAACCCGACCCGGGCGACCGCTTGTTGCATCGGGCGTTGCCGCCGACGTCGCGGAAGTAGGTGCAGCGCGTCCGCTGGAGGACGTTGCCCGCGACGGTCGCCATGTTGCGGATCTGGGGCGAGGCGGCCTGCCATAGGCTCTCGGACAGCGCCGGCGCCGCTTCCCGTATACCGGGGTGGTCGGCGACGCGACTCATGCGCGCGAGGCCGCCGATGCGGACCGCGTCGTTCGCGACCTCTATCCCGTCGAGGCCGTCGAGCCGGCCGATGTCGACGAGCGTGGACGGTCGCTCCACCCCGCATTTCATCAGGTCGAGGAGCGTGGTGCCCCCGGCGAGCAGCCGCGCATCAGGCTCGCCGCCGCGCCGTCGGGCCTCGGACAGGTCGCAGGCGCGGAGATAGTCGAACGCCCTCATCGCGCCGCCTCCGTCCCGGGACGTCCGGCGCAGGCCCGGACCGCGGCGACGATGTTCGGGTAGGCCCCGCAGCGGCAGATGTTGCCACTCATGAACTCGCGGATCTCGTCGTCCGTGCCGGCATGGCCCTCGCGGATGCAGGCGACGCCGGACAGAATCTGGCCCGGCGTGCAGTAGCCGCACTGGAAGGCGTCGTGTTCGATGAAGGCCGCCTGCATCGGATGAATGCCGCCGTCGTCGCCGGCGAGCCCCTCGATGGAGGTGACCTCGCTGCCCTCGGCCTGCACGGCGAGCGTGAGGCAGGCGAGCACGCGCCGGCCGTCGACGAGCAGGGTGCAGGCCCCGCACTGTCCCTGGTCGCAGCCCTTCTTCGTTCCCGTCAGGCCTGCGTGCTCGCGCAGCGCGTCGAGCAGCGTCACCCGCGGGTCGATCTCGAACGTCATGTCCCTGCCGTTGACCTGCAGCGTCGTCGCGCGTGTCGGCATCGGCTGACCTCCGTCGTTTCACGCCGCGAACGGGATTGTCCGGGCTTGCCTTGAGATGGAACGGCGCCTTCCGGGCCCCTAGCCCGATCCGCCGGATCTTGCCTGATCCTGTCGGGCGTACGGAATGGCGACCCGCCCGCCGGAGCCGCTTGCCCGTCCGACCGTGGCCACGATTAGCCCGTTCCATTCCGCGCCCGCAGGATCGGGCACGGGCGCCGCGGCCGCCGAGCTTCGACCAAGGGCGGGCACGAACCATCCAGGGGGACAGGGTGCGCGCCAGTCGCCCCCGGGGAGTGCAAGCGGGTGACCACCGACGAGCCTTGTCCGGGCCCGCGAACGCCGGGCGTCCGAGGGCCCGCATCGGAGGGGGCGTGACCCGCTACTGGGCGGAGTAGCCTCCGTCGACCATCAGCATGTGGCCGACGACGAAAGAGGCGGCGTCCGAGCAGAGCCACAGCACGGCCGCCGCGACCTCCTCCGCGCGGCCCATCCGGCCGACCGGATGCGCGGCGCGGATCGGGTCCATCACTGATTCCGTGCCAGCGAGCTCGACGAAGCGGCGGATCATCGGGGTGTCGATGGTGCCCGGACCGACCGCGTTGATGCGGATGCCCTGCCGGGCGTAGTCAAGGGCCGCCCCGCGGGTCAGGCCAAGAATGGCGTGCTTGGAGCCGGTGTAGGTCGTCAGGCCGGCGATGCCGACGACGGACGACATCGAGCCCATGTTGACGATGGTGCCGCCGCCCTGGCGGAGCATCTGCTCGATCTCCGCCCGCATGGACAGCCAGACGCCGCGAACGCTCACGTCGAACACTCGGTCGTAGGTCTCCGATGGCTGCTCGGCGAGCGGCTGCGAGTTCTGGGTCAGGCCGGCGTTGTTGAAGGCGTAGTCGAGGCGTTCGTAGGCCCCGACGACGCGCGCGACCATGGCCGCGACGTCCGCCTCCTTGCTCACGTCCGTCGGGACGAAGGTCGCCTCGCCGCCGCGGTCCCGGATCAGCCGGACCGTCTCCTCGCCGGCCTCCGCGCGAATGTCGCCGACGACCACGCGGGCGCCCTGCTCGGCGAAAGCGAGCGCGGTCGCCCGGCCGATGCCCGATCCCGCCCCGGTGACCAGGGCGACCTTGTCCTTGAATTCGTCATAGCGCGGCATCGCTCGCTCCCGGGATGCTTGAGGTGTCCGAAAAAGGGTTTCGCGTCGTCTCAGGCGGCCTTGGCGGCGGCCTCCGGACGGTACGGTGGGTAATCGACGTAGCCCTTGGCGCCGCCGGTGTAGAAGGTCGCCGGTCCGCCTTCGTCAGCGGCCAGTCGTTGCGCAGCCGCGCCACGAGATCCGGATTGGCGATGAAGGGCTGCCCGAACCCGGCAAGGTCGATCAGGCCGTCGGCGAGGAATTTGGTGGCGCGCGCCTTGGTCAGGCCGCCGTCGAGCATTAGCGCCACCCCCGGGGCGTCCCGCCGCCACCGTCCGAGCAACCCGTGGATCGCCTCGCTCGTGGGCTTCTGGCCCTCGGGCGTGTTGAAGAAGCCCGTCTGGTCCATGACGTGGATGTAGGCAATGCGGCGGCGACCGAGCTCGCGCCCGAGCTCGGCGAAGGTGTCCTCGGTTTCGTCGAAGGGCGGGACCGAATTGATCGTACCGTAGGGCGTGAGGCGAATGCCGACGCGGCCGGGCCCGACCGCGTCGGCCACCGCGTCGACGACCTCCAGCGTGAAGCGCAGGCGCCCTTCGAGGGTCGCGGCCGAATACCGGTCGGTGCGGTCGTTGATGAGCGGGTTCAGGAACTGGTCGAACAGGTAGCCGTTTGCGGCGTGCAGCTCGACGCCGTCGAAACCAGCCTCCATGGCGTTGCGCGCGGCCCTGGCGAAATCAGTGACCACGCGCCCAACCTCGTCCGTCCCGAGCGCGCGCGGCTTCGACACCGCGACGAAGTCAGGCTCGCCCCGCTCGTTGCGCCCGAAGGCCATCGAGCCCTCGGCGGTGCGGCCGGTGGCGCTGACGGGCGCGCGGCCGCCTTCCTGGATGGAGGTGTGCGAGATCCGCCCGACGTGCCAGACCTGCAGGAACATACGGCCGCCCGCGGCGTGGACCGAGTCCGTGACGAGGCGCCAGCCCTCGACCTGGGCGCGGGTGAAGATGCCGGGGTTATGGAGGTAGCCCTGGCCCTCGTTCGAGATCGGCGAGCCCTCGGCGACAATGAGGCCGGCCGTTGCCCGTTGCGTGTAGTAGAGCGCCACCTGCTCGGTGGCGGCGTCCTCCGGCCCGCGCGAGCGGGTGAGCGGCGGCATGACGATGCGGTTCGGAAGCCGGAGCCCCGCGAGGTCGAAGGGGGTGAACAGGTCGGTCATGGGTCCTGACTCGATGACGGTGACCCATTGACTAACTCCGTTCGCGGCGGCGATAAATATTCTTTAATTCACAACACTGCGGAACGGAATTCGCTCATGGCCGTAACCGTGGAGAGCCTCAGCGCGATGCAGGCCTTCGTGCACGCGGCGGAGAAGCGGAGCTTCAAACTCGCTGGCCAACAGGTTGGCCTAACCGCCTCCGCCATCGGCAAGGCGATCCAGCGTCTCGAAGAGCAACTCGCGGTCCGGCTGTTCCACCGGTCGACCCGGTCGGTCACCTTGACCGAGGAGGGCGTGCTGTTCCTCGACCGTTGCCGCCGCATCCTGGCCGAGCTCGAAGCGGCGCAGGCGGAACTCACGCATGCCCGTGCCACCCCAAGGGGCAGGCTAAAGGTCAGCCTGCCCATGGCCTCGGGGCTGCTGTTGCCGGTGGTGGCGGACTTCGCCGAGACACATCCCGGGATCGAGCTCGACATCGACATCGGGGACCGCTTCGTCGACGTGATCGAGGAAGGATTCGACGTGGTCGTGCGCTCGGGGGAGCCAAAGGACAGCCGGTTGCTGCACCGCAGGCTCGGACGCTTCGAATGGCGCCTGGTCGCGTCGCGGGCCTACCTCGACGCCCGCGGCACACCGGCGACCCTGCAGGATCTCGCCGGCCACCGCTGCCTTCGCCAGCGTTACGTGGAGACGGGGAAGCTGGTGCCCTGGCCGGCCGAGGCCGGCCCGGAAGGCCTGTCCCTCCCGACGACGGTCGCGGCCAACGCGCAGGACCCTCTCGTGTTTCTGGCCGAGAAGGGCCATGGAATCGCGTTCCTTCCCGAGCCGGTCGTGCGCCGGCAGTTGGCCGCCGGCACGCTCGTTGGGATCCTGCCGGACGCCACCGAGACCGGCACGCTGGGCCTCCTTTGGCCGGCCAGCCGCTACCCGTTGCCGAAGGTCCGGGTGTTCGTCGACTTCCTCGCGGGTCGGTTCGCCGAGGCTTTCACCGAATCGAGGGGCCGGCCATCGGAATCGCCAAGACGGTGACTGGGATGCCTCAAGCTTGACTAGGCCTACGCGCGAGGTCTTTGCAAAGTCGCTGCCGCTTCGCCCCTAACCAGAAGGGAAATGGTACGATCGCTTGCACAGCCGTGCCGATCGCTTGGACTTTACTTCGGTATGGGCACCGACGAAAAGCAACAGCATTCGGCGCTGCCAAGAACTCCGGCTATCATCTGGCCGGCCCCCATCGAGTGGTCCGGTTGGAATGTTAGTTCATGAGCGGCGCTGACGCGACGGTTGGTGTGGCCGGCGGAGCTGGTCGGGGTTGCGCAGCCGGCCATAGCGCGACCTCTGGCGCGGGCGGCCTGTAGCCGAGCGCCGAGTGTGGGCGGATGGCGTTGTAGTGCCGCCGCCAGGTTTCGATCACGGCCTTGGCCTCGGCGAGTGAGGAGAAGATCTCGCCGTTGAGAAGCTCGTCGCGGAGCCGAGCGTTGAAGCTCTCGCAGTAGCCGTTCTCCCAAGGGCTGCCGGGCTCGATGAAGGCAGTCCTCGAGCCGACGGCGACGATCCACTCGCGGACGGCCTTGGCCGCGAACTCCGGGCCGTTGTCCGACCGGATGTGGCCCGGCGCGCCGCGGAGAATGAACAGGTCTGACAGGACGTCGATGACGTCGGTCGACCTGAGCCTCCGCCCGATCCGGATCGCCAGGCATTCGCGCGTGAACTGGCTGCGCCGACCTTCGGTTCGTCGATCACGTTGAGCATCCTGAACTTGCGGCCGTCATGCGTCCGATCCTCGACGAAGTCGTAGGACCAGACGTGGTTTGGCCGCTCGGGCCGCAGCCGCACGCATGAGCCGTCGTTGAGCCACAGCCGCCCGCGCTTGGGTTGCTTCGTCGGAACCTTCAGCCCCTCACGTCGCCAGATCCGCTCGACCCGCTTCAGGTTCACGACCCAGCCGGCGGAGCGCAGCAGAGCCGCGATCCGCCTGTAGCCGTAACGGCCATACTGGACAGCCAGCGCGACGATGTCGGCGGTCAGCGCCGCCTCGTCGTCGGGCCGCGTTGGGACCTTCCGCTGTGTCGATCGGTGCTGGCCGAGCACAAGGCAAGCACGGCGCTCCGTCACGCCGAGCTTGCTCACCACACGATCGACGCAGTCGCGGCGACGGGCGGGGCTGATCAGTTTCCCCGAGCTGCCTCCGCCAGGATCATCTTGTCCAGCGTCAGGTCCGACACCGCTCGACGAAGCCGGGCGTTCTCGGCCTCCAGCTCCTTCAGGCGCTTCACTTGATCGCCCTTCAGCCCGCCATACTCGGTGCGCCAGCGATAGAACGTGACTTCGGTCACCCCGATCGACCGGATCGCTTCCGCGACCGGCCGACCTTGCGCGGTCAGAACCTCGACCTGCCGCAGCTTCGCGACGATCTCTTCAGGTGCGTGCCTTCCTCGGCATCGTTCAGTCCTCCACATGGCCAAAAGCCATACATCAGGGAGGACCACTTCTCAGGGGGCAGACCAATCGCGCAGCCGTTGACGATCCAGGGGTCGGGGCGCGGCTCCACGTTCTGGATCACGGTCTGGCCGGTCGCGGCTCCGGCGCCTGCGGCGAGAAGCGCCGTCGCGGCGAGCGTCCGCAGAACCCGGCGCGGAGCGCGCGAGGCGGTCTTGATGGACATCTCGGTCTCTTTTTCCAAAGCGATGCGCGGAGAAAGGACCGGCGGCGCCGGCATCGGGGTCAGTGGGGCGCCGCCGGCCAGAGCGGGCGGCCCGGGGGGAGATCCCGGACCGCCCGGCAGCCTTACTTCTGCGCGGTGCGCTCAGGCACTTCGAACACCCAGAACGAGCCGCCCTGGCTGACGAGCTTGGTCTGGTCGGCCATGTCGCCGCCCCACAGCGGCACCGCACCGCCGTAGCCCGAGGCGATCGCCACATACTGCTTGCCGTCGAGCTCGAACGTCACCGGGACCGAGACCACGCCGGAGCCGGTCTGGAACTTCCAGAGCTCCTTGCCGGTCTTGGCGTCGGCGGCCTTGAAGTAGCCGTCCGAGGTGCCGAAGAACACCAGCCCGCCCTTGGTGGTCATCGTGCCGGACCAGAGCGGCATGGGCTCGAGATGCTCCCAGACGATCTTGCCGGTCTTCGGGTCGAGCGCCGCAGCGCGCCGACATGGGTGTCGAACTTGCGCTGGATGCGGAAGCCCTGGCCGAGATAGGCCGCGCCCTTCTTGTAGGTGACGTTCTCGGTCCAGTAGTCTTCCTGCCAGTCGTTCGACGGGATGTAGAACAGGCCGGTGTCGGCGCTGTAGGACATCGGGTTCCAGTTCTTGCCGCCGAGGAAGTTCGGCGTGACCTTGATGGGCTTGCCCTTGGCCTCGCCCTTCTCGGGCGCCGGGGGCCGCTGCCCCTCGACCTCGATCGGACGACCGGTCTTCTCGTCGAAGCCCTTCGCCCAGGTGATGTCGCGGACGAACGGATAGGCGGCGATGAAGCCTTCCGCCTGCTTCGAGATCTTGCCGTCGCGAGCCGAGAGCTTGTCGGTGTCGGTCAGGAAGAAGAAGCCGTTGCGGTCGGCGTGCGCGCCGGCGCGGACCGTTTTCCCGTCCTTCTCGAGATCGAACAGGATGATCTCATTGTTGCCCGAATAGTCCCAGGCGTCGTTCGGGGTGTGCTGGTAGAAGCCGACCGGCTCGCCGGTCGAAGGCTCGATATAGGCCTGACCCGAGGTGTAGAGGCTGTCGTAGTTCTGCCAGTCGCCCTTCGGGCCGGTGCGGTAGTGGTGGTTCCACGGCGCCGGGTTGCCGGTGCCGACGATGATGGTGTTGGTCTTCTCGTCATAGATCGGGCTCTGCCACGGGGCGCCGCCGCCATGGCTCCAGGCCTCGGCCTTGCCGGTCTTGGTCTCCTTGCTGTCGGGCCAGGACGGCGCCTTGGGATCGCCCGTCGGGGTCGACTCCTTGCCGTTGAGGCGCCCGACATGGCCCTCGACGAAGGGACGCTTCCAGATCTCCTCGCCGGTCTCCGGGTCGCGGGCGTAGAGCGCGCCGAACTCGTCGCCGGAATTGCCGTGGACGAGCAGCACCTTTCCGGTCTTGGCGTCCTTGATGATGACGGGCGCGCCGGTGAAGGCGTAGCCAGCCTGATGGTCGTCAAACTTCTTCGACCAGACGACCTTGCCAGTCTTGCGGTCGAGCGCGACCATCGAGGCGTCGAGCGTGCCGAAATAGATCTTGTCGCCGTAGATCGCCGAGCCGCGGCTCACCACGTCGCAGCAGGGTCGGATGTCGTCGGGCAGGCGGTGCGAGTAGGACCAGATCTTCTTGCCGGTCTTAGCGTCGAGCGCGAAGATGCGGCTGTAGGACGCCGTGATGTAGATCACGCCGTCGCGCACCAGCGCCTGGCCTTCCTGGCCGCGCTGCTTCTCGTCGCCGAACGAGAAGGTCCATTTGGGCTTCATCGTGCCGACATTGTCGGCGTTGATCTGGTCGAGCGTCGAGTAGCGCTGGGCCTTGACGCCGAGGCCGTACATCAGAACGTCGTCATTGGTCTTCTGGTCGTTGAGGATGTCCTCCCAGGTGACCGGACGCTGGTCCGGCAGTTCCGCAAGCGCGGGCGCGACGCCCGCCAGCAGGAGCGCCGACGCGCCCGCCATCAGCAGCCCCCGGGGGCCCGCTCTTCCGAATGTGCTCATTCGTTCCTCCCCGCGGTCTGGTCCGTTTCGCCGACCGCTTGGGAGCAAGCCTAGAAGCAAACATTCGACCATTCATGAGAGTTATTTCAAGAACGGATCGTCCTTAGGCGCCATGAGCAAAATATAAGATTGCTTTATTTCATATATTTTTATCATAAGCAGCGAGTCACGATCTTCATTCAACTATAGTCTGCGCAAGGCGATCTTCCCACGCCGCCCGACCCTCAGCCGCGGGCCTGGCGCGCGTCCCGGATCATCTGTTCGAAGAAGTCGTGCCGCTGGTCGTGAGCGTCGACGACGCCCCTGACCAGCGGCTTCGCGGTCTGCTCGCAGAGCGCCTTCAGACGGCCCGCCTGCTCCTCGGCCGAACCGCCTGAGAGCGGCCGGATCATGCCGAGGCCGACCGCCCGCGCCGCGCCGGCCGCGCTCGCGACGATCGGCGCCGCCTCCTCGCGCGTCATGACGGCGAGGATGTGGTCCTTGACGTGGGCGATGACCTGATGGGCGTCGCCGTCCCTACCTCCTGTCTCCCGCGCGAAGTCGGGATCGAGCTTCTCGCAGACCGCCGCGAGGTTCTGCGCGAGGAAGACGGGCGAGAGAATGTTGCGCATGACGTCCCCATCGAGCGCGCGCGCCGGGGACGAGGTCCCCAGCGCGAGAGCCCCGAGGAGCAGCGCGGCCGCGCCCCTCATGCCGCGCCCTCCGGAACGGCGTCCGGCGCAGGCGCCGGATCAGGCCTCCGCCGGCGCGTGAACAGCGCGTAGAGCGCCGGCAGGACGAGCAGCGTCAGGATCGTGGACGACACGATCCCGCCGATCACCACCGTTGCGAGCGGCCGCTGCACCTCCGCGCCGGGACCGGTCGCGATCGCCATCGGCACGAAGCCGAGCGAGGCCACCATCGCGGTCATGAGCACCGGACGAAGCCTCGTCAGCGCCCCTTCCTTCACCGCCTCGACCAGATCCTTACCCTGCTCGCGCAGCTTCTGGATGAAGGCGATGATCACGAGCCCGTTGAGCACCGCGACGCCCGAGAGCGCGATGAAGCCGATGCCGGCCGAGATCGACAGCGGAATGTCGCGGATCAGAAGCGCCGCCACGCCGCCGGTGAGCGCGAGCGGAACGCCCGAGAACACCAGCGCGGCGTCCTTGAAGGATCCCAGGCTCATGAACAGCAGCACGAAGATCAGCCCGAGCGCGATCGGGGTGACGATCGTGAGCCGCTGGGTCGCGGAGACGAGCTGCTCGAACTGCCCGCCCCAGCCGATCCAGTAGCCGGAGGGCAGCTTGACCTGCTCTGCGATCGCCTTCTGGGCGTCGCCCACGAAGGAGCCGAGGTCGCGGTCGCGGACATTCGCCGAGACCACGATGCGGCGCTTGCCGTTCTCGCGGCTGATCTGGTTCGGCCCCGGCGCGACCTCAAGCGAGGCGAGGCTCGACAGCGGCACGTAGCGGGTGCGGACCGCAGGCGCCCCGAGAACCGCAGGACTGGCCTGCGGCTCGGCGCCGTCCGGGGTCGGCAGCGGCACGGGGATGGTCTTCAGCGCCTCGATGTCGGTGCGCAGCTTTTCGGGCAGCCGCACCACGATGTCGAAGCGGCGGTCGCCGTCGAAGATCTGGCCGGCTTCCTTGCCGCCGACCGCGATCTCGACGATCTCCTGCACGTCGCCGACGCTGACCCCGTAGCGGGAGAGCGCCGCCCGGTTGAGCTTCACGGTCAGGATCGGAAGGCCGGTGACCTGCTCGGTCTTCACGTCCGCGGCTCCAGGGACCTGTGCGAGCGCGGTCTGCACCTCGCCCGCGACCTTCAGCAGCGTATCGAGGTCGTCGCCGAAGATCTTCACCCCGACGTCGGAGCGCACGCCAGAGATCAGCTCGTTGAAGCGGAGCTGGATCGGCTGCGAGAGCTCGTAGTTCGACCCCGGGATTTCTTCCGCGGCCTTCTCCACGTCCAGCATCAGTTCGGCCTTGGTCTTGGCCGGATTGGGCCATTCCGACCGGGGCTTCAGCATCACGTAGCCGTCCGAGATCGAGGGCGGCATGGCGTCGGTCGCGACCTCGGCGACGCCCGTGCGGGCGAACACCTCCTTCACTTCGGGAAGCTGCAAGAGGCGCTTCTCCAAAGCCGTCTGCATCTCCAGCGACTGGGTGAGGCTCGTGCCCGGCACGCGCAGCGCCTGCACGGCCGCGTCGCCCTCGTCGAGGCTCGGGATGAACTCGCCGCCCATCCGCGACGCCGCGACGCCGGTGACGACGACGAGCGCGGCGGCCGCCGGGGCCACGATCCAGCGGAGCCGGATCATGAGCCCGAGAAGCGGCGCGTAGGTCACGCGGGCGCCGCGCATGAACCAGTTCTCCTTCTCCTTGACGCGCCCCGTCACGAAGATCGCGATCGCGGCCGGAACGAACGTCATGGAGAAGATCGAGGCCCCGAGCAGCGCCATCAGCACCGTCACGGCCATCGGCGTGAACATCTTGCCTTCCACGCCTGTCAGCGTGAGCACCGGCAGGTAGACCACCGCGATGATCATGGTGCCGAAGAGGCTCGGCCGGATGACCTCGCTCGCGCCGGCGAGAATGGTCTCGAACCGCTCCTGCATGCTGAGCAGCCGCCCGCGGCGTTCCTGCTCGTGGGCGAGCAGGCGCAGGCAATTCTCGACGATGATGACCGCGCCGTCGATGATGATGCCGAAGTCGATGGCGCCGAGGCTCATCAGGTTCGCCGAGACCTTGTTCTCGACCATGCCCGTCACGGTGAAGAGCATCGCGAGCGGGATCACGAGCGCCGTCACGATCGCCGCGCGGATGTTGCCGAGCAGCAGGAACAGCACCGCGATGACGAACAGCGCGCCCTCGACGAGGTTCTTCTCCACCGTCGCGATGGTGGCCTCGACCAGCGTCGAGCGGTCGTAGACGGGACGCGCCTCGACGCCCTCGGGCAGCGATTTCTGCACCTCGCCGAGCTTGTTCGCGACGCGCTCGGCGACGGTGCGGCTGTTCTCGCCGATCAGCAGCATCGCGGTGCCGAGCACGACCTCATGGCCGTTGAGCGTCGCCGCGCCGTTGCGCAGCTCCCGCCCGTCGCGGACTTCCGCCACGTCCGACACCCGCACCGGAACGCCCGCATGCGCGTTGATGACGATGCCGCCGACATCCTCGGCCGAGAGCGCCTGTCCGGGCGTGCGGACGAGATACTGCTCGCCGTTCCGCTCGATATAGCCTGCGCCGACATTGGCGTTGTTGGTCGCGAGCGCCGTCATCACGTCGCGGAAGGTGAGCCCATAGGCCATCAGCCGCGCGGGGTTCGGCAGCACATGCAATTGCCGCTCGTAGCCGCCAATCGTGTTGACCTCGACGACGCCCGGCACGGTGCGGAGCTGCGGCGTGATGATCCAGTCCTGGATCGTGCGCAGGTCCGTCGGGGAGTAGTCGGTCCCGTCCGGCTTCTTCGCGCCGGCCTTGGCGTCCACCACGTAGTTGTAGATCTCGCCGAGCCCGGTCGAGATCGGGCCCATGGCGGTCTCGGTCCCGGGCGGCAGCTGGTCTTTCGCCTGCTGCAGCCGCTCGTTCACGAGCTGGCGGGCGAAATAGATGTCGGTCCCGTCCTTGAACACGACGGTGACCTGGGAGAGGCCGTAGCGCGAGAGCGAGCGGGTGTAGTCGAGGTCCGGCAGCCCGCCCATGCTGGTTTCGAGCGGAAAGGTGATGCGCTGCTCGACCTCGAGCGGCGAGAATCCGGGCGCTGTGGAGTTGACCTGCACCTGGACGTTGGTGATGTCCGGCACCGCGTCGATCGGCAGGCGCAGGAAGTTCCATGCGCCAACCCCCGCGACGGCGAGGCAGGCGAAGACCACCAGCCACCGCTGCGCGATGGAAAAGGCGAGGATGCGCTCGATCATGGCCGGGCGCTCCAGTTCGAGAGAGCGCGCTCTTCCCCCCTCCCCCGCGCCAACTCCGTACTGGCGGAGTTGGCCATCCTGACTGCGCAAGTCGGAAGCATCCGACTTGCGATAGGGAGGGGTCGGGGGTGGTTCAGGATCGAGCGAAGACGGCGCTGGCGCTCGACGCGCAACGTGGCGCGGCGTTCGGAGCCACCCCCACCCTTACCCTCCCCACAAGGGGGAGGGGCCGGCAGCGTTGCGTCTCGGAAAAGGCCCTCAATGCTCATGGCTCGCGCTCCCCTTGGCGAGCTCGGCCTTGACCACGAAGCTGTTCTTCGAGGCGTAGGCCTCGCCGGCCTTGAGGCCCGTGACGACCTCGACCACGCGCCCGTCGCGGCGTCCGAGCGTCACGTCGCGCGCCGCAAAACGGTCGCCCTCGCGCACAAACACGACGTCGCGGCCCTCGAGCGACTGAACCGCGTCGAGCGACACCGCCAATGGAACCGGCTGCTCGGCGGTCGCCACCGCGCCGGTCGCGAACAGGCCCGGTCGGAAGCGGCCGTCATTGGCGATGACGGCGCGCGCCACCGCGCTCTGCGTGTCGGCGGCCCCGATCGGCGAGAGGTAGGAGATCTTCGCCGCGATCGGATCGGCGCCGTCCTCGGGATCGATCAGCACCGTCTCGCCGACCTTCACCTTGGCGAGGTCGCGGCGATAGACCGAGAAATCGACCCAGAGCGTCGAAAGGTCCGTCACCACGAAGGCCGGCTTCTGTTCGGAGACATATTCGCCGAGCGAGGCCTGCCGCTCGGTGATCACGCCCGCCATCGGGGCCTTGAGCTCGTAGGTGGTGAGGCTCTGGTTGCTCTCGATCACCGCGAGCGGCTCGCCCTTCTTCACCTCGTCGCCGAGGCGCTTGGAAAGCGTCCGCACGATCCCCGGAAAGCGCGGGGTGACTTGCACCACCGCCTCCTGGTTCGCCTGCACGATCCCGTTGAGCTGAAGCTCCTCGCGCAGCGTCGCGCCTGCGGCTTCTCGAAGCCCGATGCCGGCCGCCTTCGCCTGGGCCTCGCCGAGCTCGACCACGCCCTCCGGCAGCTCCGCGCCATGGCCGTGCCCGTCGTCTTGCTTTTCGGCGCCGTGCCCATGGCCGTCGTCCTTGGCGTCGACCGCCGCGACCTTCACTCCTGCGCCAGTCTCCGCCTTGGGCTCGGGCTTAGGCTTATCGTGGCCGTGGTCGTCCTCGGCGCCATGGCCGTGGCCGTCGTCTTTGGCTGGCCCATGGCCATGCCCGTTATCCTTGGCGTGGTCGTCCTTTCCATGGGCGTGACCATCACCCTCCTTGTGATCGTCCGCCGCCGCGACCTGAGCCGGCGCGCCGGCGTCGGCCTTGGGCTTCGGCTTATCGTGGCCGTGGCCGTCGTCTTCGCCATGCCCATGGCCGTCGTCCTTGCCGGACCCATGGCCATGCCCGTCATCCTTGGCGTGGCCGTCGTCTTTTTCATGCGCGTGACCGTCGCCTTGCCTGTGGCCGTCCGCGGCTGCGACCGTTTTCGGTCCTTCGGCGTGCGCGTGGCCGTCGCCGCCCATCAGGCCGGAGTAGAGCGCGAGCGCTCGCGTTCCGACCTCTGAGGGCCCGACCTGGGCCGCGTAGAGCCCGCCGGCCCCGATGAGGCCGCCGACGATCAGGACGGCGGCGTCGCGTGCGAGGGAGCGGCTCATGAGCGGTCTCCCATCAGGGCGTTGGTCTGCTCGGAGACGCGGCGCGCATAGCAGGGCGGCTTGGTCTTCTGGCCCTTGTGGTTGCGGCCGGCCCATTTGTGGCCATGGCCGAGATGGGCGTGGTCGGCATGGGCGTCCGGATGGCCGTCGCCGGCGAAGTGGCGAAGCCTCGTGTCGCGGGCGTCGCAGGTCGGCGGGGTGCGGCCGTCATAGACGAAGGCCCCGCCGGTTCCCGGCACGGGGACGACGCGGGCCGTGGCGTGGCCGGCGAAGGCGGCCGAAGCCGAGGCGAGCAGGATCGCGCCTGCGGCGCAGGCGGTCTTGAACATGGTCATTTGTCTCTCCGGGACAGAACGAGGGCGTATCCCGTCAGGCCTTCGAGACTGGCGAGGGTTGCGTGGAAGGAGACGAGCGCGTCGATCTCCTTGAGGGAGGCGTCCGAGAGCGCGGCCCGGGCCTCCAGCAGTTCGAGCAGCGAGTAGCGGCCTTCCGCATAGCCCGCGCGGACCTCGTCATAGGCCTCGCGGGCGACAGGCAGCACGTTGGCGCGGGTGAGGCGGGCCTCGTCGTAGGAGCCGCGCAGCGCCTCATAGGCCGCGCCCACCATCACGGTGAGCGAGCGCTGCGCGGTCGCCCGCTCAGCCTCGGCCTTGGCGAGCGTCTCGCCCGCCTCGACCACGCCGCCCTGGTTCCGGTCGAACACGGTGAGCGGCACGCTGAGCGAGGCCATCACGGCGTTGGACTTGTCCTCGCGATAGTGCCGCCAGCCGACGCCCGCGGTGACGTCGGGAACCGCCCTCGCCTCCGCCGCCGCGAGCAGCGCGCGGCGTTGCGCCTTCAAGGCCGTGAAGCGCGTGAGCTGCGGCGTCTGGAGCGCGCGCGACATCAGGCTTTCGAAGGACGGCGGGACACCGATGCGCGTGAGGTCGCCGCCGACGGAGCCGAAGGACGCGGCCTTGTCGCCGATGAGCGTCGACAGCTCGCGCCGCGCCGCGTGGAACGAGGCCTTGGCTTTCGCGAGCTCGACCCGCGTCGTCTCGGTCGCGACCCGGCCGCGGGCGATCTCGGCGCGCGACGAGGCCCCGGCCTCGACCCGGCGTTCGAGCAGAGGCGTCAGCCGGTCGAGATCGTCGACCTGGGACTCGAGCTCGGCGACGCGGGCCTGCGCGCCGAGCGTTCTCGCGAAGGCTTCCGCCGTTTCGGCGAGCACCTGCAGCCGGGTCGCGGCCCGGTCCCAGCGCGCAAGGTCCGTTTCGGCGGCGGCGGCCGCCATCCGGGCCTGCCGCTTGCCGCCCAGCTCGAACAGCTGGCTGATCTGCAGCGTGGTTTCGGCCGCACCGAGATTGCGTCGGGCATTGGAGCCGAACGCGCCGTCGATCTCGGCCGAAAGCTCGGGGTTGGGAAACAGCCCCGCCTGGATGTTGCGGCCGCCCGACGCGCCGATCTCGCGATCGGCGGCGGCGAGCGCCGGACTGGCGGCGACGGCGCGCGAGAGCGCCTGCGACAGGGTTAGCGTCCGCGCAGACTTGTTTGGAGGTTGATTGGCGGCATGCGTCGCCGGCGCCGGAAGCAGCGCGATCGCCGCCCCCAGCGCAAGCGCGCGGGTTCTGAGAAACATGACCTGACCTGATGAGAAGACGAGCGGAGGCGCGCGCTAGGACGCGCGCCGGCTAGGGCGTCGTCAGGTCAGGCTCGGGGAGGAGGAAGGTCGATCAGGGGCTCGCGGCCGTGCTCGGACGGCGCCGAGAACCAGTTCAGCCGTTCGCCGAAGGCGACGAGGGCGGCCGCGCCGTGCGGCGTCGGCTGGGGCATCGCCGCGCAGCCGTGGCAGCCGTGATCGATGCGATCGCCCGAGGCGTCGACGTCGCCGGCGTGCTGGTCGCCGGCCTCGCCGGTGATCGCGAGCGCGATCGCCGAACCGGGGCCAACATGGGCCGCATGGCCCTTCTCGACCGCGCCGGCGTAGCCGAAGAACGTCAGGCACAAAGCGATCGTCAGCCGGGCGAAGAGTCGCCCGAGCAACGAGGATTTCGCTTCAGACCGATCGATCATGCCGCAATGCATCAGGGAGTTCGGGACGCGAAGTCAAGTCGGAACGGACGCCTCGCCGCAAGCCGCCATCCTCCGGTCGAGAGAGTGAACGGTCCGTTAAATCCGGGACGAGGCGGGGGCCTCCTCCTCCCCGCGCAGATAGGGCCGGGCCGCCGCCACCACGGGCGCGCAGGACGGCGCGGCCTTGACGATCACGTCCTCGGCCTTCAGCCGCTCGAGCCAGACGTCGAGCGCGAGCGAAAACCCATGCGCGGGGCTGTCGCCCACCTGCTTCACGAGTGCGGGAACGCCGTTCCGGACGCAGGTCTCGACCTGCGCGATGACCTCGACCGGCGCCTTGGCTCTGCGCAGGGCCGCCTCGACCTCCGCCGTCGCCGGATCGACGACGAACGTCTGGAGGAGGCTGGAGAGAAGCGCGCTGAGCATGAGGGGTCTGTCCGTGCGAGAGGAGCCGGGAGCGGCCGCGTCTCGCATAGCCCGGCGAAGTGACGGAAATATCGCCGGATTTCGTGTGGAGGGCGCCGCCCGGCATCACGGTTGCGTCAGGCCGGCCGTCGTCCCTTGCCTTGCGGCCCGCCGCGGCCCATGTCGACGCAGTCAGATTGGTCCGGGCCCCTCTGGCGTGCTTTCCCCAAGCGGAGGCGCGTGATGTCGGACTGCCCACCCACCCTTTGAGGGCGGTGGCGCAGCGTCCGCGTCGGCGCTCGTCGTCGTCCTTGCGACCAGAGGACCTCGACGGCGCATGATCCCGGAATTTCTGTTCGTTGAATTCGTCGGCAAGCCGGCCTGGCTGTGGCTGAGCTTCCTCGCGCTCGTGGGCGTTCTGCTCGCCTTCGACCTCGGCGTGCTGAACCGCAAGGGCAAGGAGCTCGGCGTCGCCGAAAGCCTGAAGCTCTCCGCCTTCTACATCGCGGTCGCGGTCGCGTTCGGCGGCTGGGTCTGGTCCTCGATGGGGCCGGAAGCCGGCATGAATTACTTCACCGGCTACGCCATCGAGAAGGCGCTCTCGATCGACAACGTCTTCGTCATCGCGCTGATCTTCGGCTATTTCTCGATCCCGCCGAAGTACCAGTACCGCGCGCTGGTCTGGGGCATTCTGGCGGTGCTCGTGCTCCGCGGCCTGATGATCGGCGTCGGCGCCAAGCTCGTCCAGGACTACGGCTGGATCATGCTGGTGTTCGGCGCCTTCCTCGCCGTCACGGGCGTGAAGATGCTGTTCGCGGGCGACGAGGAGACCGACCTCTCGCAGAACAAGGCGGTGGCCTGGCTGTCCAAGCGCATGCGCGTGACGCCCGAGCTCCACGGCGAGCGCTTCTTCGTGCGCCAGCCGCATCCGACCACGGGCAAGCTCGTGCTCTGGACCACTCCGCTGTTCCTCGCGCTCGTGGTGATCAACATCGCGGACCTGGTCTTCGCGGTGGACTCGGTGCCGGCGATCTTCGCCATCACCACCGACACCTACATCGTGTTCACCGCCAACATCATGGCGGTGCTCGGCCTGCGCGCGCTCTACTTCGCGCTCGCCGCGATGGCGCAGCGCTTCGCCTATCTCAAATACGCGCTCGCGCTCGTGCTGGTGTTCATCGGCGCCAAGATCTTCTGGGCGCATTTCTTCGGCAAGGTCGACCCGGCGATCTCGCTCGGCGTCACGCTCACGCTCATCGCCGGCGGCGTCGCGGTGTCGCTCTGGCGCACCCGCGGCGACGACAAAAAGGCCGAGCTGCCGGCCGAGTGAGCGAAGCCGCGAGACCGGCGAGGCGCCCCGAGCGACGCCTCGCCTCGCAGTGAAAATTCTTCGTACGAACAGTCGAATAAAATATTTACCGCATGGGGCGGTTCTGAATAGATTCATCCCATGCTTCGATCTTCGAAATATCTGACGGTTTCTTTATTATTTATTCTGGCGGCAGGGGCTGGTCTCGCCCTGTATCTGCGCGGCGACAACCCGAAACCCGTCGCCGAACAGCCGCCGCCACGGCCGACCGTCCTCACGCTGCAGTGCCAGTTCTACGTCTTCGTCGAGAGCCGGCCGTTCGTCGCCTTCCTGCTGGAGAAGGCGCCGGACGATCCCGCGCTCTACCGCCAGCTCTATGTCGCCAAGGCCGACGGCGACCGGACCGACTACAACGCGCTGGTGGACAAGCGGCCGGAGTGGCGGCTCGGCGGCGCCGGCGACCCGACGCTCCTCGAAGCCCAGGTGACCGTCCCGGATCCCGGCCCCGCGGGCGTCGCCGAGCAGGAGATCGCGATCGAACTCCGCGAGTTCGACGCCGCCCGGTCGGACGGCGTCTGGCGCGAGGCGAGTCTGAAAAGCGTCTACTACCAGAACCTGCCGGGCAAATGCCGGCAGGCCGCCACGCCCTTTCCGGGCCAGCCCGGCTCGGGCCAGCCCGCGTCGGGTCAGCGCGCCGCCGGCTGAGCGTCGGCAGCCGGCGCGTCGAGCGCGGCCACGATCTTCTCCACGGAATCGTCGCGCAGCTTCACCGCGCCGGCCTCGGACTTCGTCAGGATCTGCACCGACATCATGCCGAGCCGCTGCGAGTCGAAGATCGTGGTCATGGCCGCGGTCGCGCCCTCGGGGCAGAAGCCGAGGCCCTCATACTGCACGCGGTGATCGCTGAGCCGCCGGACGTCGAAGGACTTGAACGCGCAACCGGTCGCCTTCAGCGACTCCTCGGTGCCGTATTTGAAGCTCTGCAGCGCCTTGTCGGGCTCGGCCACCACCAGCTTCACATAGTCGGGCGAGGGCTTGGCTTGGCCGACGCCGACCACGCCGCGGCCGCCGCAGGCGTCGCTCTCGCACACGAAGGTGACGCCCTCCTCGCCGGTCTGCTTCTTGACCCAGCCGGGCCCGATCTCGGCCACCACCTTGGTCACGTCGATCTGCGGCAGGTCGAGCGCCTGCTGCGCATGGGCCGCGCCGGCGAACGGCAGGGCAAGGCCTGCGAGAACGAGACGTTTCATGAGACGCATTGGGGATTCTCCCGTTGGTTTTGTTTAAGTCCGGCCGCTTCCGACGGCCGGTTGGGCGAAACTCATTCGGCGACGACCACCAGGTTCCGTGGGCCGCCTTCCGCCGACATGGTCCTGGCGACCTTGATGGTCTCGAGATCGACGAGCGAGACGGTGTCGTCCATCCAGTTGGCGACCGCGGCGGTCTTGCCGTCGGGCGTCAGCGACACGCCCTCCGGATAGGCCCCGGTCTTCACCCGGCCCGCGACCTCGAGGGTCGTGGCGTCCACCACCGCGAGCGCGCCGTCATGCTGCAGCGTGACCGCGATCCGCCCGCCGTCGGGCGTCACGGCGACGCCGTAGGGCATCTTGCCGACGGCGACGCGCTTCAGCTCCGCGCCCTGCGCGACGTCGACCACCGAAAGGTCTCCGCTCTGGACGTTGGCGACGTAGAGGCGCGCGCCGTCTGGCGACAGAGCGAGCGCGAACGGAGCCTTGCCGACCTTGACGGTCTTGAGCTCCGACTTGCCCGTGAGATCGACCACCGCGACCGCGTCGTCCTCGCGCAGGGCGACGAATGCCCGCTCGCCCGCCTTGTCGAGCACGACGCCTGCGGGCGACTTGCCGACCTTGGTCTCGCCGGTCGGCGCTCCCGTCAGCGCGTCGAGCTTGATCAGCACGCCGCGGGTCCAGTCGGTGAGGTAGACGAACTCGTCGGTCGCCGCCGCCCCGAAGGGCTGGCCCTTCACCGGGAAACGGGCGGTGATGCGCCGCGTGAGCGCATCCACCACGGTGACGCGGCCATGGTCGGGATCGGTGACGTAGAGCGTGCGCCCGTCGGGCCCGGCCGCGACGCCCGCCGGCAGGTCGCCGACGTCCACATAGGTCGCGGTCCCGCCGGCGACCGGCAGCAGGCGCACCACGCCTCCGGTCTGCCCGACGACCGCGATCACGGCCTCCTCGGCGACAGCCGCGGAGGAGGCTGCGACCGCCGCCGCGCAGAAGAGCGCGCGGAGCCTCACCCCTGCCCCTCCGCCTTCTTCTTCAGGCCCTCGAGACCCGCCTTGAAGAAGTCCGACAGCGCCTTGACGGCCGAGGCGTCGTCCTTGCCCTCCGGCGGCTCGTTGGAGGTGTCGAGCCGGTAGCCGCGGCCCTGCCAGGTGACTTCGGACCCGCCGCCCGCGGCCTTGACCACGATCGTCGCCGAATAGGAGCTCACCGGAAAGGCGTCGACGCCCTCGTTGGAGAGCCGGTAGCCGAGCGTCATGGAGGCGTCGTCGCTCTCGTCCTGCCCCTCCTCCAGCACGGCTCCGCCCTTCACCGTGAGGGTGCGGTCGGTCCCCTTGGCCTCGACCTTCTCGACGTCCGGGTGCCAGGCCTTGATCCCGCCGAAGTCCTTGACCAGCGCCCAGACCTTGGCGGGCTCGGCCTTGATCTCGACCTTCTCCTCGACTTTCTGCGGCGTCGGGCCGTGGGCGAAGGCGGTTGCGGGCGCGGCGAGCGCGAAGGCGGCGGCGAGGATGATGGAACGCATCAGGCGACTCCTTGGCTGGCGGCGCTTTCGCGCCGAAGGCTTGGGCTGACGGCGCCGTCGCGCCGGGAACTTGGGCTCGCGGCGCTTGCGCGCCGGAGGCGGGGGAAAAGCGCGCGACCGCGAAGGCTCGCGGCGAGCGGCGCTCCGTAGAGAGCCGCCAGCGCCAGAAGCGCGGCGAACGCCGGGAGGGAGGACAGGTCGACCGGAACCTCGATCGGGCGGGGTTTCGCGTTCGCCTCGATGGCCTCCGCGAGCGCCTCCGGATCGCCGAGGCGCGCATAGCCGAGGCCGGTTGCGGCCCCGATCTGGCGCAAGTGATCCTCCTTCACGGAGGTCAGGTGCTCGTCGCCCTCGGGCATCTCGCCGAAGGGCGCGTTGCGGGCGTTGTAGCCGGCCGGAAGCTCCTGGCCCTCGGCGTATTCCGGCGGCGGCCCGAGCCGGGAGGCCTGCGGCACGTCCGACATCGAGAAGAAGCCGGACTCGCGTCCGAAGTCGTCATATTTCGGGATCGGGACCGGCTGGGTTCCGCCGACGCCGACGAGAAGCCCCCTCACCTTGTCCTTCTCGATCTCGAAACGCTGCTCCATGTCGGTGCGCGGCGGCGGCGCCTCATGGCCGTCGGTCAGGAAGATCAGGTCCGCGCCGATGGGCTTCGTCATGTCGATGGCGCGCTGGAGGCCGTCTGAGATGCGGCTGTCGCCCTCCCAGGCCATGCGCCAGTCGAGCCCGCGGATCGCGCCCTCGATCGCCGCGAAATCGCGGCAGACGTCCATGGGCTCGAACAGCAGGAAGACGCGCCGCTCGCTGAACACGCCGAGGCCGAAGCGCGAGCCGCAGGGCAGCCGGCCGATCGCCGCCGGCAGGCGCTGCCTGACCGCGTCGAGCCGGCTCTGCGGAGCTCCCTGGCCGCCATAGTCGCGCGCGTTCATCGAGCCGGTGATGTCGACGAAGCCGACGACGTCATAGGTCGCGCGCTCGGCGCGGATCTCCGGCTGCAGCGCCGCGATTGCGCTCATCACGAGCGCCCCGCCGATCGCGAGCGTGCGCCAGTCCGGCCGCCTCACGGCAGCCCCCGCGGGCGGCCGGGGAGATCCGTCCAGAGCTTCTTCGGCTGGGCCTTGGTCTCCTCCTCCAGCCCCTCGAATTCGGGGAAGTCGCGCACGAGCCGCATGACGACGTCGAGGTTGTAGCGGGCGTCCCAGAGGCCCGGATCGGCGCGCAGCGACGCGCGGAACGCGTCCTTGGCGAGGCGCACCTCCGGGATCGCCTTGTCGATCTGGCTGGCCTCCACCGCGCCGACGGCCCGGCGCGCGCGGGCGTTGCCGACGTCGTAGTAGAAGCGCGCCGTGACGTGCCGGTCGCCCTGCCCGACGATGCGCCCGACGAGCGACTGGGCCTCGTCGATCCGGTCGCGAACGAGCAGAAAATGGGCGCGGGCGAAGACGAGTTCGGCGCTCGCGTCGTCGGGCGGGGCGACGTCGCGTTTCGACGCGAGCGCGATGAAGACGGCGCGTTCGGCGCGCTCGCCCTGGAGCGTCCAGATGGCGGCGGAAAGCCACGCCGCCGCCGCGCAAACCGCTACCATGGGCGCCAGGCTTTTCAACGCGCCAAGCCTCATGACGCGCTCCTCAGGTCGCGGCCGGCGGCCGGTTCGTCGAGGCGGCGCTCGAGCAGCTTCGCCCCAAGAAGGAGAGCGCTCGCAAGCGCCGCGACCCAGTAGCAGAGCCAGTCGAGGTCCTGCCGCGGGACGGTCTCGAAATAGGTCGTGGGCCGCTGTTCGAGCTGGTCGATCTCCTTGATGGCCGCCGAAACCTCCGCCGCCCCGCGCGCCTCGAAGGCGCGGTAGGGCAGACCGAGCGATTTGAAGAAGATGTCGAGGTGACGCTCGGGATAGGTCTGCGGGACGTCGGGCTCGCCGGGCGGCGGTTTGTCGTAGATCCCCTTGGACCCTTGTGTGCGCAGAAACAGCCAGTAGAGCCGCACCGGATCGCGGGCGGCGGCGTCGCGCAGCGCGTCCTGGACCCGCCGGTCGATCACCGCCGCCCCGTCCGAAACCAGCACCAAAGCCCTGGAGCTCTCGGACGACGCGTCGTCGAACATCGAGAAGGCGAGCGCCAATCCGCGGCCGACGTCGGTGTGGGCGAGGCCCGGCCGGTCGATCGCGGCGATGGCGGCCCGCACCGCCTCGTGGCGGTCGGTCATCGGGACGATGGGCATCGGCGAGGTCGAGAACGCCGCCACCGCCACGCGATCGGCGGGGCGGCGGGCGGCGAAGTCGGTGAGGAGGCGCCGGGCGGCGACGGATTTCGACTCCTCCTTGCCGTCCGGAGAGCGGTTGGCGAAGGTCGAATCCATGCTGGAGGAGCGGTCGAGCAGCAGCACGATGTTGGCGCCTGTCCCCCGGCGCTCGACCACCTGGTCGCGCCGGTGAAGCCCCGCGAGGCCAAGAACCAGAGCGATGAGCGCCAGCGCGCCGAGGACCGACAGCCCGACGCCGATCGCCGCCGACAGCGGGTCGGGCGGCACGACGTCGTCGGAGGGCGCCGGCGACAGCCGCAGCGGCGAGGCCAGGAACGGCAGAGCCCCCAAGGCGAGCAGGAGGAGCGGCCAGAGGTGGTCGAAGCCAAGCGCGCTCACGTGGCGCGTTCCGCGGCGGCGAGCGAGCGCGACAGCGCCACGAGTTCGCTCGCCGGCATGTCGGCGCCCGGCCTGCCGCGCCCGAAGAAGGCGATCCGCGAGGCGTCGAAAAATCTTCTGATTCCAGCATCTTGCTGCTGAAACGACGGGCGGTCGGCGAGGAAGGCCGCGAGGTCTTCGCCCAGGAGCCGCCTGCCCGCCGCCGCGTCGAAGGCGCGGTGGAGGGCGAGCGCGGCGGAGCGCCACCCCTCCTCGCCGCCTCTCGCCGCCCGCGCCACGCTTCGGACGGCGGCCGCGAAGGGCCGCGCCGGGCGCTTGTGGAAGGGCGGCCAGGCGCGCGCGAAGGCGAGCCAGGCGAGCGCGAGCAGCGCGGCGACGCCGGCCGCCGCGACCTTGATCTCAGCCGAACGCAGCGAGGGAAGGCGCGGCGCGGCGTCGGGCCTGAGGCCATAGGCCGAGCCGCCGCCCGCGGTCGCCGCGATCGGGCGCAGCGGCGAGGTGATGAAGCTCCAGCTCGCGCCGTCCGCTTCGACGCGCTTGCCGGCGTCGTCGACCACGACCAGCTTCATGGGCGGCGTGGTCTGCTCGATCGCCTCGAGCGGGGCGTAGAAGGTCTGGTATTCGGCCGAGATCTCGTAGCGCGTCGCGCCGTTCGGACCCTTGCGCTCGGTCGACGAGACCGAACGCAGATCGAGCCAGTAGGTCACCGGCCCCGGCTTCGGCAGCGCCGAGGGATCGAGCCTGAACGGCGGCGCGACGTCGACCCGGGTCTTCAGCGTGAAGACGTCGCCGAGCAGCACGCCGAAGGGTTGGGGCGCGGTCATCGATCGGTCAAGAATCTGGGCGGCGGCGGGGGCCGGAAGCGCGAAAGCGACCGCAAGCGCCGCAGCGGCGACGACGCTGCGCGCTTCGAAATGCCCTGCTGCGGCGGCCTCCCCAGCATGAGGATCGGCGAAGTCTCCGAAATGAGGACAAGGCTTCTTTGCGATCATGCTCCTCACGCCGGGGAGCGGGCCGCAGGGGCGCGTCTCGAAGCGCGCAGCTCTTTCGCCGAACCGCATCACACGCCCCCCGACAGGAGGTGGTCGGCGAAGGCGTCGGGATCGAACCGGTCGACGAGGTCGAAGGCCGGCCGGCCGTGGCGCCGGAACAGCCGGTCGAGCGAGGCGCGGCGCTCGCGGGCGTGGGCGAGCCAGGCCTCGCGCAGCGAACGGCGCATCAGCACCGTGCGGCGGCGTCCGGTCTCCAGATCGCGCGTCTCCACGAGGCCGAAGCGCGGCAGCCGCGTCTCGATCGCGCTCGAGCGGACGACGATCGGCGCGACGTCGTGGCGCCAGAGCCGGCCGAGCAGTTCCTCGATATCCGGCTCCGGCAGCAAGAAGTCCGAGACCACGAAGACGAGCGAACGGCGCTGGGGAAGCTCGTCGAGCATGTCGAGAAGGCCGGCGACGCCCCTGCCCTCGCCGGCGTCCTGCGCGACCTTCCGCCAGATCTCGTCCGGCAGTCCGGCCCGGCGGGTCGCGCGCAGCGCAAGGTCTGCGCGCGGGCGAGGACCGGCCGCGATCATGCCGAAGCGGTCCTGGCTGCGCAGCGCCGCATGGGCGACCGCAGCGCAGAAATCCGCGACCGGGTCCTCGTTCTCGGCTCGGCCGAACGCCATCGAGCCAGAGAGATCCAACGCCACGAAGACGTCGATGCGGGCGCGGTTCTCGAAGCGGCGGACCTTTACGCCGCCGAACGGATCGGTGATCGAGGCGCGCACGTCGATGCGGCGCGCGTCGGGCGCGTCGAGCAGGGAGCCATGGCGAAGGAACGCGCCGTTGAGCCCGGCGCCGAGCGCCCGGTGGATCCCCGGCGCGACCCCGCGCGCCCGGCCGAACAGACGGTAAGGCAGATCGGCGCGTTCGCCGCCGCCGGCCGTCCGCGTCACGGGGCCGGCACCTTGTCGAACGTCTGGCCGCAGAGCGCCCGCACGATGCGCTCGCGGCGGGGCTCGTAGATCGGATCGAGGAAGATGCGGTGCGCCATCACCGGCGCGAACACGGCGCGCACGTCCTCGGGCAGCACCATGTCGCGCCCCTCGAGCCAGGCGCGCACGCGCGCAGCCCGAACGAGCGCGCCGACGCCGCGCGGAGAGCCGCCGGCGAGGATCAGGCGGTCCATGTCGACGCCGTCGATCACGATCCCGGCGCGCGCCGGGGCGCGCAGCGCGTCCCAGAGGGCGAGCACGTAATGCTCGAGCGTCAGGCTCGTGGAGACCGACGTCTGGATGGCGCGGCCCGCTTCGTTCAGGCCGCGATGGTCGAGCACCGCCCTCTTCAGCCCGCCGATGAGACGGTCGACGTCGTGAAAGCGCGGATCGAAGACGAGCTCGCGCCTGATGTCGGCGTCGTGCGGGGTCTCGACCCCGATCTCCATCAGGAAGCGGTCGCGGGCGGCGGCCGGCAGTTCGAACGTCTCTTCCTTCTCGACGCGGTTGCGGTCGGCGAAGACGACGAGATGGGGAAAGCTCCAGTCCTTGCCGAAGGCCGTCACGCTTCGCTCGGCCATCAGGCGCAGCAGAAGCGAGTGCACCTGCGGACGAGCGCGGTTGATCTCGTTGAAGAAGAAGACCGCGAGGTCTTCGCCATGGCGAAGCGCCGGGCCCGGATCGACGCGCGGCTTGCCGGCGTCATCGATATAGGCGGCGTAGAGCATGTCGGTCGGCATCAGGTCGACCGTGCCCTCGATCCGTTCGAACGGCCCGCCGAGAGCATGCGCCACCGCGCGCAGGATCGTGGTCTTGCCGACGCCGACGTCGCCTTCGAGCAGCACATGGCCGCGGGCGAACAGCGCGATGGTGAGCAGACGCACCACATGCGGCTGACCGATCACCGCGCGCGAGACCTCGGCCTCGAAAGCGAGCGCCTTGGCGCGCCAGTCGTCGAGCGAAATGTCCGGGGCGCCGTCGCCGGCGGACCGACGCTCGGCGATCGAGGTGGGGGTCATTGGACCTCGCCCTTTTTCTTCTTGGAAAAGGCGGCCGCCGCGCCGTCCCGCCAGCTTGTGGCGAGGGCTCGGACGACGGCGGCCGTCAGGTGCGCGTCGCCATCCCTTGGGGCGGTCGGAAGACACCCGCCCCGGCGACGAGAGGGCGCGGTCCGCATGGTTTCGCGGACCGCCTGGGATCAGGATGCGACCCGCCGACATGTTTTTCGGACGGGACGCTCATCTCAATTCGAGATCTTCGAGACGTCGTAGACGAACTTGCCGGTCTTGGCGAAGTTCTCGGCGCGCTTGGCGTTACGCTCTTCCATCTGCTTGATCGACTCCGACTGCTTGGCGACCTGCTTGGGGTCATGCTTCGGGTCGTACTTCGAGCCGGTGATCTTCGACTTCTCCGGATAGCCGGGCTTGGGCTCCCAGCAGACGCCGGGCTCCTTGCAGTTGGTGCCGTCATAGGCGAGCGCGGGAGCGGACGCGAAAGCGGCCGTGAGAGCGGCTGCGGCCACGAGGCCGGCGATGCGAGACGTGGTGGTCATGAGTGCGTTTCCTCGTTCTTTCAGACTTCTGGTCGTCCTGCAGTCGTCTGGACGCGGACGTGAGCCGCGCCAGTCCCGCGCCGGCCCCCCGGCGCAGATCCTCAGCCGCCCATCTTGCATTCGGCGGGCGCGTCGGCGCCGGGCTTGGGAGCCGGCTTGCCGTCGTATTTCGCGAGCGTCTTGCGCGCTCCCTCGTCCAGCCATTCGGCCTTGTCCGGAGAGCCGACGTAGAGATGGCGGACCCAGGCCATCACGAGCAGCATCTCGTCGACGTTGACCGAGTTGTACATCGGACCCATCTGGCCGCTCGCGCCGCCGAAGACTGTCTCGAACATGCCCTTGTCGGTCGTGTTCTGCGGATAGGTCCAGTAGTCGTCGTTGAGGCCGGGGCCGATCTTGCCTTCCGCGAGATGTCCGTGGCAGCCCGAGCAGGCCCCGCTGAACAGCTCCTCGCCTTTGGCCAGGCAATCGGGCTTGCCGAGATAGGGGTTCTTGCCGGTCTGCATGAACTCCTTGAACGCGGCGACGTCCTTGCCGTCGGCGGGCGCGTCGTCGAGGTTCAGCGGCTCGCCCGTGACGGTGTTGTTGAGCGAAATGTCCGCCTGCGCCGCAGGGGCGCCGAGCGCGAACAGCAGACAGACGGCTGCTGCGGAAAGAGAGAGACGATCAAGCATAAGAACTCACATCGATAGCTGTGTGGGATGCTGCGCCGACGCCGTTTCAGGCGTTGGGCGGCAGCACGGGCACGCCTTCATCGCTCAGAGCTCGGTCGATCTCGGGCTTGGCCTTGGCGATCGCGGCGTCGAGTTCTGCGCGAAGCTTCTCGTCGTCCTTCCGGACGCCGATCGACTGATCGAAATGCAGCGGGATCTTCAGCCCGTCGGAACGGGCGAAGTCGTCTTCGATCATGGTCATCTTGAGCGGGGTCGAGGCGCCCTTGACGTAGCGGGCGACGTCGGGCGCGAAGGCGATCGCGGCGTCGGCGTCGCCGTTGACGACCTCGCTGACGAGCTTGCCGGCCTCGACCTGGGTGTATTTGTTCCGCTTGTCCTGGAAGTTCACGAGCGACAGGCCGTAGGACACGTTGTCCTCGTATTTGCCGGCCTCCTTGAGGATCAGTTCCGCGGGCGTGGAGAAGCGGACCGCGAAGCGGGTCGCGTCGGTCTTCTCCAGACCCTTCCAGTTCGAGCCGAGCTCCGGGCCGCCTTCGGACTTGGTCACGTAGACATAGCCGGTGCGGTAGATCGGCTTGGTGGCGAGCACGCGCTCGTCGTCGCTGTCGACGCCGAACACGACGTCGCAGAGATTCTTGTCGAGGCCGTCGCGCACCAGATAGATCGCGGCGCGGTCGAACCAGACGAACTCGATCTCGCGGCCCATGGCCTTGGCCACGACGTTCGCGATCCTGTTCTCGAGCCCGTCGCCCTTTTCGGTGGAGTACGGCGCCTCGATCTTGGAGGCGCAGACCTTGAGCGGCTCGGCGGCGGAGGCGCTCTGGGAGGCTGCGAACGGAGCGGCGAGGAGCGCGGCTCCAGTCAGCGCGCGCCGCGCGGTCGAAATGCGGATCATCGGACGTCGTCTCCCTGTGCGCCGTCTGCGGCTTCTCGTCCGGCGTCCGCCGGCGGGCCGTCCTTGTTCGGGCGCGAACCCTTGAATTGCTGATGCTTTGGGGAAGCGGCTCCCGCCGGGCCGGAGCGCGGTCCGGCGGGAGCTCATGCTGGTTTGAGGTCAGGCGGTCAGAGCGTCAGCCGCCCTGCTTGCCCGTCCACTCGCCGACATTGACGTCGTCGTAGGGGTTCTTGCCATTGAGCGAGAAGACCTGCACGCCGCCGCCCATCTGGGTGTAGTTGGCGAGGTTCTTGAACGCGCCCACCGCGCCGAGACCGGCCGTCGGATCGTTCAGGTCGAACACCAGGCCCACGCCCGGCCAGCCGCCCACGCCGTAGTAGATCGCGACGTACTGCACGCCCTTGTGGGTGTAGGTCATCGGGTGACCGATCACGCCGGACGGCAGGCGGTACTTCCAGAGCAGATCGCCGGTGCGGGTGTCGCGAGCCTTGATGAAGCCATCGAGCGTTCCGTAGAACACGATGTTGCCGGCGGTCGCGAGCGTGCCGCCCCACACCGAGAACCGCTCCATCTTCTCCCAGTCGTACTTGTTGTTGATCGCGTCATACGACTTGATCTGACCGAGACCCTCGTAGTTCTGGCGGTCGCCCTTCGGGCCAGGGTACATCCACAGGGTCGCGCCGACGAAGAACTGACCGGCGCGGTACGGGAGCATGAAGGGCTCCCAGTCCATGCAGATGTGGTTGATGCCCATGTAGAAGCGCTGCTTCTCGGGATCGTACGAGTCGTGGCCCTGATTGTGGTAGCCCATCGCCGACGGGCAGATTTCCGTCGCCTTGTGGTCCATGCGGGTCGCGAACTCCGGATCGCGGACCGGGACGCCGGTCTTGAGGTCGACCTGCTTCACCCAGTTGACGGTGTCGTCGAGCTTGTCGGCCGAGATGAGCGTGCCGTCCTCGCGGTCGAGCGTGTAGACGATGCCGTTGCGGTCCGGGTGGGTCAGGAGCTTGCGCAGCTTGCCGGTCTTGTCCTTCTGCTCCGAGAGCATCATGACGTTGACGCCGGCGTAGTCCCATTCGTCATGCGGCGTCTTCTGGTAGCCGAATTTGGCCTCGCCGGTGTCGATGTCGCGACCCCAGATGGTCATCGTCCACTTGTTGTCGCCCGGACGCATGGTCTCGTTCCACGGGGCCGGGTTGCCCGAGCCGTAGTAGAAGAGGTTGGTGTCCGGGTCATAGGCGTACCAGCCCCAGTTGGTGCCGCCGCCGATCTTCCAGGCGTCGCCTTCCCAGGTCTTGTTCGTGCCGAGGCCGAACTGGCCGTAATGCGGGTTCTTCGAGTTGAAGTCCTTGGCGAGCTTGACCTCGTCGTCCGGGCCGGTGGCGTAGGCGCGCCACTTCTGGGCGCCGGTCTTCACGTCGTAGGCGGTGACGTAGCCGCGCACGCCGAGCTCTGCGCCCGAGGAGCCGACCAGCACCGTGTCCTTGATGACGTAGGGCGCGATCGTAAGGGTGGAGCCGACCTTGATGTCGGAGTTCTCCATCTTCCAGACCTCGGCGCCGGTGTCGGCGTCGAGCGCCACGATGTGGCCGTCGAGCTGGGTCTTCAGGATGCGCGCGCCGGTCTTGCCGTCGCCCGGCCAGTAGGCGAGGCCGCGGTTGACGACGTCGCAGCACGCGACCGCGCGGGCGGTCGGAGCCTGCTTGGGCTTGTGCTGCCAAAGGATCTTGCCCGGCTCGTTGAGGTCGAGCGCGAAGGTCGGGTTCGGGAACGCCCCGTGCACGTACATCTTGTCGCCGATGACGAGCGGCGTGCCCTCATGGCCGTGAAGCACGCCGGTGGAAAACGCCCAGGCCGGACGAAGACCCTTGACGTTCTCGGCGTTGATCTGCGTCGCCTTGGAGTAGTTCTGAGCTTTGTAGGTCTTGCCGGTCATCGGCCAGTTTTCTTCGCTGTTCGACAGCTCGACGAGCTTGTCGTTCGCGAAGGCGGGGAGAATGCTTCCCGCCACGCCGATCGCCGCAGCGGCCGTCAGCGTGAACGCCGAGACGGACGTTCGAAGTTTTGTCATCTGAAACCCCTTGCGTTTCCCAGTCTTCTTCTGCGGCGCCGGTCCGTCAGGGCGGACTGTAGGGCGCTCTGCGACGCGCGGACCCGAGGCGATCAGGTCGCGAAGTTTTTCTTTACGCCGTGCGGGCTTATTGCGTTTCGCAGTGCCTCAACTGTTCACAATCGACCGGATGCTGTCTTGATCCAAAGTGGAAAAAGCAGTCGGGAACTTTTGGCATGGCGGGCGCCGGGAGCCGGCAGTAAGGTGAGGACCAATGTCATTCTAAGAAAAAGATAACAAACACAGAATGCTAACAAGCTGGCGGGGATGCAGGGGTCAAGGTCGGCGCGCTTGCCGGAGCGCGCGTTTGCTGCAAGGTGAGAGACATGAAGTTCGCCCCATCATAAATATAAAGTCGCAGAAAATGCCGGTCAGCAATCAAACGACACAATATTCGCTTATTAATAGGCTGTGGCCGGTGGTTTTCGCGGCCGCGCTTCTGGGCGCCTGCGACGAGCCAGCGCCCACGCCGGACAGGCAGGCGTCGTCCGCGCCGAAGACCGAAGCCTTCTCGATCGCGGGCCGGAGATGGCTCGACATCAAGGACGACGTCTCGCCCGCGGTCTGGCTCGCAAGCCGCGAAGCCGGACGCGACGTCGCCCCGGGCGATCCGGCCGCCGCCTCGTTCCGCGCCCTCCTGCAGGAAGCGGACGCGCGGTTCTCCGAAGGCCCGCGGATGATCGCCAACCGCGCCGTTCAGGTGGAGGCGATGCTGGCGGAGCGCGGGGTCACGGAAACCGCGCGCGACGTGATCGACGGCCTCGTCGCCATCGGCCAGCTCGGCGAACGGGCCGGGTTCGGCGAGACCTGCCAGCACTACGTCAACGCCCGCGCCGCAAGCGGTTCGCGCGTGGCGGCTCTGGACGCCCTGCGCCGCCAGCCGCTGCCGCAGGCGACCGGGGCCGACGAGCGGTGACCGCGGTGACGGCGGGCGACCTGCGCCATCCGTTCGAGCGAGCGCTCGCGCGCACCGGGCTCGTCGCGGGCGTCTCGCTCAGGACGCGGATCCTCGTGCTGCTCGCCGGCGTCAACCTCGCCTGCGCGGGCGCGGCCGCGGTCGTCACCGTGCTGAACGCGCGCGAGGCCACCCGCACCGAGATCTCCTCCTCGCTCGACACCGCGAGCCGGCTCGTTCGCGAGACGGTCACGCGCCTCGAGCGCGACGTCGGCCGGCTGCGCACCATCGCCGATCTCCAGACCATGCTGCCGGCGGTCCGCCACGCGCAGATCGTCGTGAAGGACGGAGAGGGCCGCCAGATCGCCTCGCGCGATCTCCACGCGCTGCGTGACGGGTCGGACGGCGACGACCTGCCGGGCTGGTTTTCGCGGCTCATCGAGCCCGCGCCCTCTTCGGTCTCGATCCCCGTGCTGATCCGGGGCGAAGCCGCGGGATCTGCGGTCGTCTACGGCGACGCCTCCGACGAGATCGCCGAAGTGTGGGACGACCTGTTCTCGCTCGCGGTCCTGTTCGTCGTCCTGAACGGCCTTGCGCTCGGCGTGTTCGCGGTGCTGCTCGGGCGGGTGCTCGCGCCGCTGGCCAAGCTCGCGGACGGCATGACGGATTTGCGGGTCGGCCGGCTCGACCGCCGGCTGGAGACGCCCAAGAGCCGCGAGCTCGCCTCGATCGTCGAGCGCTTCAACGCGCTCGGCCAGACGTTGGCGGCCGAGCGCGCCACCAACGGTCGCATGTCCTGGCGGATGGTGACGCTGCAGGACGACGAGCGTCGCCAGATCGCCAAGGAGCTTCACGACGAGCTCGGACCTTGCCTGTTCGGGCTGCGTTCGAACCTCTCCTCGCTCGAGCGCGAGCTCGCCGCCAACGCCCCGCAGCCGAGCCCCGCGGCGATGGAGCGCCTCGCTTCCATGACCGACCTCGCCGAGCGTCTGTCGGACATGAACCGGCGGCTGCTCGTTCGGCTTCGGCCGATGGCGCTGGGCGCCTCCCCTCACCGACGTCGTGGCGGGCCTGATCGCCGATTTCACCCGCCATCACCCGGAACGTCGATTCGAGCTTGTGGCCCGCAGGCTCGCCCGCAGTTACGGGGAGGCCGTCGATCTCACCGTCTATCGCGCGGTGCAGGAAGGCGTGACCAACGCCATCCGCCACGCCGCCTGCGCGCGCGTCGCGGTGACGATCGAGCAGGGAAAGGACTTCACCGGCGCCGACGTCGTGCTCGTCCGGGTGGTCGACGACGGCGGCGGCGTCACCGAGCCCGCGCCCGCAGGCTTTGGCCTCATCGGACTCGGCGAACGCCTGCGCGCGCTCGGCGGCAGCTTTCATCTCCACAACGTCTCGGAAGGCGCCGCGCTCGACGTCGTGGTGCCGCTCACGCACTCCTCCGCCCGGCGGCTCGCGGCTGCGCCCCAGTAAGGACCGAACGCCATGGCCACGGCTCTCGTCATAGACGACCACCCGATCGTGCTGGAAGGCTGCCGGCGCGTCCTGCTCGACGCCGGCTTCGAGGACGTGCTCGAGGCGGCCGCGCCGCTGGAAGGCTTCCGGCTGTATCGGCGCGCGCGGCCGAGCCTCGTGATCGTCGACCTCGCGATCCGCGGCGCGGGGCTCGCCGGCCTGTCGCTGATCCGGCGGCTGCGCCTCAACGACGACCGGACCCCCATCCTGGTGTTCTCGATGCACAGCGACCCGGTCATCGCCTGGCGGGCGCTGAAGGCCGGCGCGACGGGGTTTCTCGCCAAGGACACCGGCCCGAAGACGCTGCTCGAGGCGGTCGAGCGGGTCCGGCGCAACCAGCCCTACATCGCCCACGACATGGCCGTGCAGGTCGCGCTGCTCGGCTCGCGCGGGCGCGCAGAGCAGGCGGAGCTCACCTCACGCGAGCTCCAGACCCTGTCGCTGCTCGGCGAGGGCCGGTCCTACGCCCAGATCGCGGACTCGCTCGGCGTCAGCTACAAGACCGTCGCCAACACCTGCTCGAAACCTCAAGGACAAGCTCAACGCCGGAAGCCTGCAGGATCTCGTGCGGCTCGCCGTGATGCATCAGGTTTCGCAGTAACCGGCGCCAAGCACAATTCTTGAGATTATTATTTTATTTTTGTCTCGTGAGCAGAATTGCTTATGAAGTTCATATATTTTGCGTTGCAAAATAACTTTGCCGCGCGCAGGATCGCTCTACTCTCCTGTTTCGAAGGGAGCGTCCGGGCATGGCGCCATCGTCGCGTGGCACGATCGTGGGTCTGGCTGTCGCGTCCGGTCTCGGGCTTGCGGCGATCGGCGGCTTCATAAGCGGCGAAGCGCGCGAGACCGGCCGGCTCGGCGCAAGCCGCTTCGCCACCTCCGAGGCGGAGGCCGCGGCGCGCCAGGCCTGCGCCTCGAACGCGCCCTTCGTGGTCCTCGACACGTTCGGGGTGTTCAAGCCCGCCAATGTCGAGGAAGCGTCGCCCGAGCCGGGCGACGAGCGGCCGCGACGCCTTCTCCACGGGGACATTGTGGCCGCGATCGCCGAGGCCTCCCATCCCGGCGCGATCGCGTACCAGACCGATCCGAGGTTCAACGTCCGCAGCCTCGTGGCGGACTTCGGCCGTCTCGCCCGCGACGTCGAAAGCGGGCGGATCGCCAAGCCCGCAGCGGTGGTCTCCTCGATCGTGCTGCCGGTCGACCTCGCGCAGGTCAATGCGCGGCTGCGGGTCGACCGCCCGTTCGACCAGTCGAACGTTCTGGCGCGCAAACGCGAGGTGCTCGAGGCGCTGAGCGAGAGCCACGGCGCCCAAAACCCCTACGCGCAGATCGACGGGGAGATGGCGCGGCTGCGCAAGGCCGGCGTGCCGGTGTTCGTCGCGGCTGGAAACACCGGTCCAGACCAGACGGTCAACGCGCTCGCGCTGAGCGAAGGAGTCTATGCGGTCGGCTCGCTCGACCGCGACGGCGCGCGGACGACCTACACCAGCGCGCCGGGCCTCGTCTCGATCTGGAGCCCGGGCTTCGTCGTGCTCACGGACGCGCCAGGCGGCCTCAGCGTCAGCGGCGGGCTCAACGTCGAGCTCAAGGGCGCGGACCTGCCCGAGCAGCGCGCCGTGATCGCCCGCTACGGCGGCAAGCGCGCGGCCGACGTCGCGCTGCGGCCGCCGTCGGAGCTGCGCCAGATCCGGAGCCCGGGCCGTCGCGCCAACGGCAGCGGTTTCTCGCGATGACGCTCGAACACGGCGTCTACCGCACCGAGGACCTGATGGCGGCCTACGGTTATCCGGAAAGCTCCGGCACCTTTGCGCGCGCGGTGGCCGACGGCCCCTACATGCATTTCCCGACCGACACGATCTTCCGCGCAACCGTCGACGGCGCGCTGTCGTTCGATCCGATCGGCGACCGCTCCGAGGGGCAGTTGCAGGTCGCGGACGCGACGTCTTTCGCGGCGCCCAACGTCTGCGCCAAGAAGCTCTTCCCGACCCGCGTCGCTTCCGCGGCTGGGATGAACTGACTTCGTGGCTACAGCGAAGTCGTAGAATAAAATTACCTTAAGAACGGGCACCCCATATCAACGCGCCGAAGCAACTCTTCCAATAATCCCAAAACAGTTGGGCAGTTTTCCCATTGCGAAAACGTCGCACCGAGCGTGCGATAGGTCGCCGCATCTGATGCGGCATGACCGTCGCCCGGCAGAGGCGGCTTAGAAGCAAAACATGTGAGGGAACGCAATGAGAAAAACGCTGCTCGCCGCCGCGGCGCTGGTGACGCTCTCCGGCGCGGTCGCGGTCGCGGCCGACTGGCCCGCTTTCGACAAACTCGACACCAACGGCAACGGCGTGATCGACCGTATCGAATACCAGAAGAACGTCGGCGCGCTGAAGATCGAATATGCGCCGAACTTCGCCGCCATGGACGAAGACAGCAACAACGGCGTCGACGAAGACGAGTGGAAGGCCGCGCAGAAGCTGACGACCAGCTATACGGCGCGCTGCCGGGAGGCGTCGGCGTCTTGGTGCAAGGACGCGAAATAGCCTTTCCCCGACGTCCCGAGGCCGGGCCGACCGAAGCCCGGCCTCGGAAGCCGGATAACTCGCGTCGCCGCAGCCAGGACCGGCGACATGACATGATCAGCGGCGGCGCTGCGAATCCGATTATTATTACGATCATAAAATAAAACGAGAGATTACGGGCCACTATACTTATTTATATTGCAGCTTGAGCGACCAGAGCTTCTTATGGGCGCAATGACAGTCACAATCATCGCGCTCGAGGGCAGCACGTCCGGATTTCTTGCGGACGCGCTCGCGCAGGAAGGCTTCTCCGCGAGCCTGACGGCCGAGTTCGAAACCGCGCCCGTGGCGCAAGCCGTCCTCGTGCTCGTCGGGACGATGTCGGCGGACGCGCTCTCGGTGATCTCCGAACTCAGGATCCGCCGCCCCTCCACGCCCCAGATGGTCGTCTGCGACCACGACGACGTCGATGCGCGGATCGCCGCCTACGAGGCCGGCGCGGACGACTGTCTGTCGCGGCCGTTCCATTTCCGCGAGTTCGTCGCCAAGCTGCGCGCCCTCCAGCGCCGCGCCGCCCGGGGCGCCGCGGTTCCGCTGCTGCCCCCCTCGCCCGCCGTCATCGACCTGGCCTCGCTCGAACTGAGAAGCGGCGACCGGGTCTGCCGGCTGACCAAGCGTGAGGCTGACCTGCTCGTCACGCTCGGACGCGCCGCCGGCGGCGTGGTCCGGCGGGAGGACGTGCTGCGCGACGCCTGGGGCGCGCCGCCTGGCGTGTCGGGCAATCTCGTCGACGTCTATGTCGGCTACGCCCGGCGCAAGCTCTCGGACATCGAAGCCGGCGTCGAGATCAAGTCGGTCCGCGGCGAAGGCTTTCAGCTGGCTGCGCGAAGACCCTCGCGCGCGAGGCCGCAGGCCCCGGCCTCAGCGCGATCGACGTGACCGTCGCCGGACCGGCGTCCGGCGGCGGTCGCACCCCCCGCGCTTCACCCGTGAGGCTGGTCTTCGGGCGGCTCGGGCGCCACCGGGACGCCTTGCGCATCCGTCCAGTCGAACGTCAGATCTTCACGGAAAGCGAAGCGGCGAAGATGCTCCTCCACCACCTTCTGGAGACGGGGCGCATCGCCCGGATCGACGGCGGAGACCACGACCGTCAGGCTGTCGTCCGTCGCGTCCATCTCGCAGCGGCCCATCGGCAGGGAGATCTCGCCATGGGCGGGCGTGAACGCGACCTCGAACTTGTGGCTCCAGTGCTTGCACAATTGCTGCAGCATCCGGCTGCCCGACGGGGTGACGACGATGGCGCGGCGCTGATCCATGACGAATTTCTCTTTTGCTTCAATATTTAACGATCAGTCTAAACCTGTGGAGCGGATCGACGAGAACCGAACCGACAGATCAGCCATCTCGATCCGGGACGCCTGACGCGGCGGAGACAGCAGGCGCGTCCACCATGACATGGAGACGACCGCGCGAGCAGCGCTCGACGCGCGCCTCAACCCGGTAGACAGCCGAAAGCACCGCCGGCGACAAGGCCTGATCGGGCGAACCCTCGGCCGCCACCGCGCCCCGGTCCAGCACGACGAGATGGTCGGCCCAGGACGCCGCGAGCGTCAGGTCGTGCAGCACGACCACCACGATCCGGCCCTCCCGCGCGAGCGCGCGCACGATCGTCATCACGTCGAGCTGGTGGCGCAGGTCGAGCGCGCTGGTGGGCTCGTCGAGCAGGAGAAGGTGCGGCGCGCGCGCGATCGCCTGGGCGAGGCTCGCAAGCTGCCGCTGGCCGCCCGACAGCCGCCCGATCCCCTCCATCGCGAGGTCGAGGATGTCGAGGCGATCGAGCACCTCGACGGCGCGGCGGCGGGTCTCGGGGCTGCTTCCGTCGAGGTCGGCGAGCGGCGAGGCCTTGAGCGCGCCGATCACGCCTTCGAGCACCGAAAGCTCGGCGTTCTGCGGCAGCGTCTGGGGCATGAAGGCGACATGGCCGGCGCGTTCGGCGAGCGAGAGCGCGGAGAGGTCGAGATCGCCGAGCCGGATGGAGCCGGACGCCGGCACGAGGCCCGCGAGGCTGCGCAGCAGCGTGGACTTGCCGGCCGCGTTCGGGCCGACGAGCGCCGTCACCTTGCCGGGCTCGAGCGGGGCGAACGTCAGGTCCTTGAGCACCGGGCGGTTGCGATAGCCGGCGCTCAGCCCCGAGACCTTGAGCGATCGCGCGCCGTCGGTCACAGCCGCTCCCCGCCGCCGGAAGATCAGCGCGAAGAAGACGGGCAGGCCGACGAGCGAGGTCACGATGCCGATCGGGATGATGACGCCCGGCATGATCGCCTTGCTGGCGAGGTCGGCGAGCGACATCACGGCCGCGCCCGTTAGCGCGCTCGCGGGCAGGAAGAAGCGATGGTCCTCGCCGATGAGCAGGCGCGCGATGTGCGGACCGACGAGCCCGATGAAACCGATGGTTCCCACGAAGGCGACCGCGGTCGCGGCCAGAAGGCTGACGCGCAGCAGCGAGAAGAACCGCAGCCGGGCGACGTCGACGCCGAAGCTTCGGGCGCGGTCCTCGCCAAGCCGCAGCGCGGTGAGCTTCCACGACGCGCCGACCGAGAACGGCGCGGTGACGAGGATCACGAGGGCCAGGATCGTGATCGACTCCCAGTTGGCGCGGCCGAGGCTTCCCATGCCCCAGAACACGAGCTGCTGGACCGCCTGGGCCGAGGCGACGAACTGGAGGAGGCCCACCAACGCGTTGAAGGTGAAGACCAGCGCAATGCCGAACATCACGAGGCTGTCCGGCCCGCCGCCGCGGATGCGGGTGAGGCTCTGCAGCAGCAGGACCGAGCCGAAGGCGAACAGGAAGGCGTTGCCGGTGACGATCCAGCTCGCCGGCACGCCCGGCAGGCCGACGCCGAGGATGATGGCGAGCGCCGCGCCGAGCGAGGCCGCCGACGAGACGCCGAGCGTGAAGGGGCTCGCCAGCGGATTGTTGAGGATGGTCTGCATCTCCGCGCCCGCGAGCGACAGCGCGATCCCGACCAGCACCGCCATGACGGCGGGCTGGATCCGCACGTTCCAGACGATGGCGAGGGTGCTGCGGCTCGCCTCGCCAGGCCTCAGGATCGCCTGGATCGTCTCGGCGATCCCGAGGCTGGACGGGCCGGTCGCGAGATCGAACAGGAACGAGACGAAGAGCACGGCGGCGAGCACGGCCACGATGACGACGCGGCGCAAGGTCCGCCGCTCGTAGGCCGCGAGCACGGCCTCGCGTCTGCCGGCGCGGTCGTCAAGCTGGGCGGCGTCGGGGCTCACGGGGCGGTCCCGGAAGACGTCTCGGACGGGGCGTCGAGGCTCGCCCAGAACGATCCTTTGAGCGGCCTCGCGAGGAAGCGGCCGTTGATCTCGTCGAGGCTCTTCTGCGGGTCGATGTCGGCGAACAGGGTCGGGTGTCTCCACTTGGCGAAGAGCTCGACCGCCAGAACGTTGAGCGGCGAGCGCATCAGCGTGGTGTCGATCGCGTGCACGCGGCGCTCGCGACGGCCGCGAGACCGTCGAGGCCGGGCTGACGGGTCGTCGCTTCGAGCCGCGCAAGCGTCTGTTCGCGGGTCCGCTCCGGCCCGAACAGGGATTCGGCCCAGAACGACCAGTCGGTCGCCACGAAAATATCCGGGTCGCTCTCGATCACGGCCTCGAGGCTGAGCTGGCCGACCATGCCGGGCAGCTTGTCCTCGGCGATGTTCCGGACGCGCAGCATGTCGAAGAACGGCGACATGAAGCCCTTGGCGAAGGACCAGCAACAGGTTCCGTCGGCCGATCGCCTGTAGATCATGAGCTTTGGGCGCGCGGGCTTTTCCGCCGCGAGCCGCTCGACGATGGTCGCGATGCGGCGGCGATGGAAGTCGGCGAACGCGGCGGCCTGTTTCTCCGCCCCGATCGCGGCGCCGACGAGCTCGATGCTCGGGATCGTGTTCCTGGCCGGGTCGACGAAGAAATCGACATAGAGCACCGGCACGCCCGCGGCCGCGAAGGCGCGCTCCACCGCGTCCTGCTGTCCGGGGCCGGCGAGCGTGGCGATCAGAAGGTCGGGCTTCAGCGCGAGCGCCGTCTCGACCGCGAACGTGCCGAACGACATCGTGCCGAGGCGGGGCTTTCCGGCGAGGTCCTGCTCCGCCTCGAACTGGCCCCGGCTCTCGGTGGCCCCGACGCCGACGACGAGATCGGCCGCGTCGCGACTGAGCAGCGCAAGCGCCGGATAATAGCCCGGCGCCTCGACGATGATCCGTTTTGCGGGACCCGCGATCTCGACCTGCCGTCCCGGCGACGTCCGTCACGACGGTTTGGGCGCGCGCGTTCGATGCGGCGACAGCGATCGCGCCGAAAGCCAGCGCGAACAGCAATGCGGGCCGGAGCGTCCGGCCCGCCCACATCCCCGGGCGGGTGCGTCGCCGTCCGTCCTGCATCAGAACGTGAACGTCGTCGACAGCCGATAGGTCCGCGGATCGCTCAACGACAGGAATCCATTGGAGAATCCGCCCTTCCAGTAGTTTTTGTCGAACACGTTGTCGACGTTGAAGCGCAGCGTGATCGGCTTGTCGTCGACGGGCGACAGGAGCACGTAGCGCGCGCCCAGATCGACCGTGGTCCAGGACGGGATCTTCAGGTCTGGGCGCGAATTCACCACCACCTGGTCGCTCGTGTGGGTGACGCGCCCGGTCAGCGTCAGTCCGTCGACGAACGGCGTGTCCCACTCGCCGCCGATCACTAGGCGCACCTTCGGCGCGCCGTAGGCCCGCTCGCCGTCGAGCGCTCCGCCGGTCGTCTTGGTCTGCACCGCGTCGAGGAAGGTGACGCCGCCGAGCAGGCGCACGCCTTCGACGATCTCGCCATAGGCGTTGATCTCGACGCCGCGGTTGCGCTGCTCGCCGTCGAGGTCGAGCGTCGGCAGGTCGCCCGGCCGGGCCGCCGGGGTGATGGTGGTGTTCGGCTGGGTGATCTGGAACGCCGCGAAGGTCGTGGTCACCATGCCCCAATCGACCTTCACGCCGGCTTCGTACTGCTTGCTGACGAACGGCGGCAGGACGCCGGGATTGGCGTAAGTCGCTTCGTTGATGGTCTGGCCAGCCTGCAGGCCCTGGATGTAGCTGGCGTAGATCGAGACGTTCTCCCAGGGCTTCACCACCAGGGCGGACCGCCGGGCTCCAGGCGTCGCTGTCATATCCCGGGGCCTGGACGCGGGTCGAGGCGTTCCAGGTGTCGACCTTGACCTCCTGGTAGCGCAGGCCCGCGGTGAACAGGATCCGATCGTCGAGGAACGACAGCGTGTCGGCGACGCCGATGCTCTGCACCGTCGTCTCGTTCACCGTCTTGGGCTTTCCGGGATCGGTCAGCGTCGGCTTGCCGTCCGGGAAGACGGGGTCGTCGATCGTGCCCGCGATGAAGGGCGCGCTGGACGAAAACGCGCTCTTCTCCTCGAATTCGGCGCGCGACAGGCTGAGGTTGAGCTGGTGCTCGATCGGTCCGGTGGTGGCCGTCGCCCTGACCCCGCCCTGCATCGACAGCACGTCGTAGTCGGACTTCTGCCAGTAGGGCGTCAGCGAATACGTCCCGTCGCTGCGGAACGTCGCCGGACCGCCGACGACGAAGCGCTTCTTGGATGTCTGGCCGCCGATGGCGGCGTAGGCCGTGATGTTCTCGGCGACGTCGACCTCGACGCGCGCCATGCCGAGCGTGTTCTCCGAACGGCCCTTGTCCCAGTCCGGAAACAGGCTCTTGTCGCCGTCGGGCGCGTCCGGAACCTTGAAGCTGAAGTCGGTCAGCACGGACCGGACGCTGGCGAAATTCGCGCGCGGGCTGTCCCGCTGGCTCTGGTGGGCGATGTCGATCGCAGCGCGGACGCGCTCGCCGCGATAGTCGAGATTGATGGCCGCGGCCCTGTGGTGGGCCTCCTGGCGGTCGACCGGCGTGTCGCCGCCGTCGACGCTGCCGTTGATCCGCACGCCGAACGCGCCGTCCGGCCCGAAGCGGCGTCCGACATCGGCATGAACGCCGAACATCGAGTCCGAGAGGTAGCGGGTCGTGAGCTCCGTCAGCGGCTCGTCGAAGGCCCGCTTCGTGGTGAGGTTGACGGTCCCGCCGATCGCGCCGGAGCCCGCCGCCGCCATGCCGTTGAGGAGCGCGCTCGGCCCTTTGAGCACTTCGACCCGGTCGATGTAGTCGGCCGACGGAAACTCGATCGGAGCCATGCCCGCAAGCCCGTTCAGGCTGCGCGTGCCGGTCGTCGAGATGTTCTGGAAGCCGCGGATGAACTCGGCGTCGTTGCGCCCCCCCGTCGCGGTGGTGATGATCGAGGGGTCGTTCGACAGCACCTCGTTGACGGTGCGCGCCTGCTGGTCGCGGATCGTCTTGTTTGTGTAGTTCGTCTGGCTGAAGGGCGTGTCCATCACGCTGCGGTCGCCCAGCATGCCGAGCTGGGCCGCCGGTCGCCACCTGCCCGCCGGCGTAAGGAGGGTGGAGGGGCGCCGAGCGTGGAGTTCGGATTGACGCCCTGGACCGCGATGGCCTGGAGCGGCGTCGCACCGTCCTCCGCCGCGGCGCCGTCGACGGTCGCCTCCTGCGCGACGATCGCGATCGTGGTCGAGTTCGTGAACGAATAGGCGAGCCCGGAGCCGGCGAGGATCCGCCCCAGCGCCTCGCCGCTCGTCGCCGAGCCCGAGAAGCCGCCGGACGTCTTGCCTGTTGCGATCGAGGCCAGATAGGTGACCTGGAGGCCCGCCTGACGCCCGTAGATGGTCAGGGCCTGGCTCAACGGGCCGGCCGGAATGTCGAACGGCGTCCGCGCGGACTGGGCCGCGGCCGGCCCGGTCCCGGCGCCCGACGCGATCCCGATCGCCGTCGCGCACAGAAGCGCGGCCGCCAGCCTGCGCCGGCCCGCCGCGAGCGCCCTCGTCTCCCCGTCCCCCGCGCCATCGTCGAGCCGCTCCGCCTGATCGAACAGTCGGAGGATCCGCGCCAGCCCCCGGGCGCCGCGCTCCTCCTGAGGCTGTTACAATCGGCGGCCCGGAATATTCGCCCCCGGGCGAAAGTTTTTTCAGAGGGGCGAAACGACCGTCAGCAAAGGGGAGATTTCGCGCACCTGCGCGCCCGCTGGATGCACGACGGCCTGCAGCGCGCGGATCGGATCCTGCAGGTCGTAGATCCCGCTGACCCGCTGCGACCCGACGAACGGATCGGCGATCACGATCCGGCCCGGAACCCGGCCGATCCGGGCGACGAGCGCCGAAATCGTCTCCCGCTCGGCCACGATCGTGCGGTCCCGCCCACGCCGCGATCTGGCCTTCCGCCATCTGGTGCAGGTCGACCGCCCCCGAAGACGCGTCGAACGACAGGCTGTCGCCGGGCCCGAGCCGCCGTCCGCTCGACAGCGAGGCCGCCGGCGCGCGCGCCTCCACCAGGCCGTGGCCGACGCCCACGGTCACGACGCCTGCGTCGCTCGACAGATCGAAAGCCGTGCCGAGAGCGGTCGCGGTCACCTCGCCGCTCTGCACGACGAAGGGCCGCCCGGCGTCCTTCGCCACGTCGAAATACGACATGCCGGCGAGCAGTTCGACGCGGCGAACCTGCGCGCTGAACTCCAGCCCGATCGCGTCGGTCCGAGCGCCACGCTGCCGTCGGGCAGCTCGATCCGGCGGATCTCGCCGGTCGCGGTCATGTGGTCGGCGCGCGCGCCAAGGAGGAGCCGCGGCGCGACGACCGAACCGGCTCCAAGGGCGGCGAGCGCCGCGACGCCGCCGACCATGACGCTCCGCCTCGTCCTGGCGCCCCGTGCGCGCCGCGCCGCGTCGCGCTCGCTCGTCAGAACCTGGCCCGAGGCCCCGTGGATGCGGGCGACGCGGGCCCAGACCTTTTCATGAAGCGGGCTGCGGGAGCGCCAGGCGCGCGCCATCTCGGCCGGAACGGGATTGTCGGGGTCGCTCTGGAGACGAATGACAAGGTCGATGGCTTCGTCGACCAGCCGTTCGTTGTCCTGCGCCTCGTCCATCCATGACCTTCCAGGGCCGACTTGTCGGGCCGCGAAGCCCTCCGCCCTGTTGGTACAAACGAGGAGCGCGAATTTTCTCCCTATAGCCCAAAAACGTCAGAAGGCGTCCACGCGCAGCAGAAGATGCCGATAGGCGCGGTGGATCAGCTCCCAGGTCCGGCTGTTCGACAGGCCGAGCTCGTCGGCGACCTCGGCGATCGTGCGGCCCTCAAGGTGGTGGAGCTCGAAAGCCCTGCGCGTCTTTTCGGGCAGCTCGCCGAGCGCCTCGGCCATCTGCTGGAGGCATTGCCGGGAATAGACGGCCGTCTCGGCGCAGGGGAACGGATCGGCGATCTGGGCGAGCGCTTCCTCGCCGAGATCGGCGACCGGAAGCAGCGCCTCGCGCCGGCGATGATTGAGGCCGAGCGTGCGCGAGACCTCGAACAGATAGGCGCGCGGATTGTCGGTTCCGGTCGCGGCGGCGGGCGGAGAGGCCAGAACCTTCAGGAAAGCGTCCTGGGTGAGGTCCGCGGCGGCTTCCGCGTCGAAGCCGCGTCGGCGCAGCGACCGGACGATCTCCTTCGAGTGGCGCCGGAACAGCGACGAAAGATCCCACCTCATCGACGCCCACGCCCATCCGGCGCAGGGCGAGGCCGCGCAGGGCCGCGCGGCTTCGAAGGCGTGGTCTGGCCTTCGGAACGAACGTCGTCGATCTCAGTCCGGCGATCGAAGCTCATATTCGGGCGCGTCTCGGGAGGCCTGGCCTGACGCCAAGCTCGAGACGATTAGATCGGCCAGAAATTCACGTGCAACGCCAATGAATTATATCGATTCCAAGCACGCGTTCGCAGCGCCTCGCGTTTGAGCGCGGATGCAAGCCCGAACCCTCTAAATTCTGAACCGCCACGCCCCTCCGGCCGCCCCCGTCGCCGCCTTCCGTCGCCCGTCGCTTTCGGGCAGCCGCGTTGCCGAGGGGCAACGATCGCCCCCGTCGTCGCGGGCGGCGCGGCCGAACGAGCGGTCGTTAACGCCAAGCATCACGACGGCGTTCGCAAAGCCCTGAAATGGTCCTCTTGCGCACGCCGTGTGGTATGACTTGGCTCTGGAGCTCAGTTCATGGCGCGTCTTGGAATTGCCCTCGTCTCCGTCGCGATCGCGGCCGCTGCGGGCGTCGGCGTCTGGCATTTTCAGCGCGACGCCGGCGGCGCCGCGCCCGCGCCCCGGCCGAAGCCCGCCATTCCGGTCACGGCCGTGGAGGCGCGGCGCGCCGACGTTCCGCTCGTTCTCTCGGGCCTCGGCGTGATCCAGCCGCTCAACGTCGTCACGGTCCGCAGCCGCGTCGACGGCGAAGTGGTCGAGCTCGCCTATGAGGAAGGCCGCGAGGTGAAGGAGGGCGACCTTCTCGTCCAGATCGACCCGCGGCCCTACAAGGCGGCGCTCGATCAGGCCAAGGCCAAGCAGGCCCAGGACGAGGCCCAGTTCTCCAACGCCGAACGAGATCTCGCGCGCTCTCAGGCAGCTCGCCCAGTCGAACTTCGCCTCGCGCCAGCAGGTCGACAGCCAGGCGGCCGAGGTCGCGCGGCTGAAAGCTTTGATCGAGGCCGACAGGGCCGCGGTCGAGGCGGCGCAGATCGAGCTCGACTACACCACGATCCGGGCGCCGATGAGAGGCCGCGCGGGCTTTCGCCTCGTCGACAAGGGCAATCTGGTGCGCTCGTCGGACGCCACCGGCATCGTCACCCTGTCGCAGACCGACCCGATCACCGCCGTCTTCACCCTGCCCGAGCGCGACTTTCCCGACGTCTCCGCGGCGCTGCGGCGCGGCCGCGTCGAGGCCGTCGCGAGCTCGCCGACGGACGTCAGCTCGGGCGCGGCGAGCTCAGCGTGCTCAACAGTCAGATCGACCAGACGACCGGCACCTTCAAGGCCAAGGCCACCTTCGCCAACGCCGACGGCGCCCTCTGGCCGGGCAATCTGTGAGCGTGACGGCGAGCGTCGGCGCGCTCGAGAACGTCGTCACAATCCCCGACGACGCGCTTCAGCGCGGGCCGCAAGGCGCCTTCGCCTTCGTGGTGAAGGACGACGGTTCGGCGGAGCGCCGGCCCATCACCGTGTCGCTGCAGGCCGGCGGGCTCGCGGTGGTGACGCGGGCTCGTGACGGGCGAGCGCGTCGTCGCCGCCGGGGCCTCGCGGGTCGCGGAAGGCGCGCGGCTCGACGTCTCCGAAGCGCCGCGCGCCGAGGCGCCGGCGGCCGCCAACGGCGCCCCGAAGACCGGCGCGCCGTGAGCGGCCCCGAGGCTCCCGTCGCGAGCGGCGGCGTCTCCGGCCCCTTCATCCGCCGGCCCGTCGCCACATGGCTGATGATGGCCGCGATCCTGATCGCTGGCCTTGCGGCATACCTGCGCCTCCCGGTGGCGCCGCTGCCTCAGATCGATTTTCCGACGATCCAGATCACCGCCAGCCTGCCGGGCGCCTCGCCTGAAACGATGGCGTCCTCGGTCGCGCAGCCGCTGGAGCGGCAGTTCGCGCAGATCCCGGGTCTCAACGAGCTCACCTCGGTGAGCGCGATCGGCGCGACCACGATCACCGCCGAGTTTGACCTCGACCGTAACATCGACGCAGCCGCCCAGGACGTGCAGGCGGCGATCAACGCCGCTGCCGGCGACCTTCCGCCCAACCTCCCCTCCCCGCCGAGCTATCGCAAAACCAACCCGGCGGACGCGCGATCTTGCTGTTGTCGATCACCTCCGAGGAAATGCCGCTGGTCGAAGCCAACGACATCGCCGACAGCCGGCTCGCCCAGCAGATCAGCCAGATCAAGGGCGTGGGCCAGGTGACGATCGCGGGCGAGCAGAAGCCCGCCATCCGCGTGCAGATCGACCCCGCCAGATCGCCGCCAAGGGCCTGACGCTGGAAGAGATCCGCGGCGTCATGGCCACCGTCTCGACCGACAGCCCGAACGGCGTGATCGACGGCCAGCGGCGCCAGTTTCACGATCTATTCCGACGGCCAGCTCACGCAGGCCGCGCGCTGGAACGACGTGGTGCTCGCCTATCGCGGCGGCGCGCCGATCCGGGTGCGGGACGTCGGCCAGGCGGTGACGGGCCCCGAGGACCAGTTCCAGGCCGCCTGGGTCAACGGCCAGCGCGGGCTCTTCCTCGTGATCCGCAAGCAGCCGGGCGCGAACGTCGTCGAGACGGTCGACGCGGTGAAGGCGGAGCTGCCGCGGCTCACCGCCTCGCTGCCGCCCTCGCTCAAGGTCGCGATCATGAGCGACCGGACATCGACCATCCGCGCCTCTCTGGCCGAGGCAGAAGGTGCTTATCGAGGCCATCGTCCTCGTGGTGCTGGTGATCTTCGTCTTCCTGCGGTCCGCCGCCGCGACCGCGATCTCGGCCATCACCGTGCCGATCTCGCTGCTCGGCGCCTGCGCGGTGATGTACGGCTTCGGCTATTCGCTGAACAATCTGTCGCTGATGGCGCTCGTGATCGCGGTCGGCTTCGTGGTCGACGACGCGATCGTGGTGATCGAGAACATCGCCCGCCACATCGAGGACGGCATGAAGCCGTTTCCAGCGGCGCTGAAAGGCGCGGGCGAGATCGGCTTCACGATCGTCTCGATCTCGGTGTCGCTGGTCGCAGCCTTCATCCCGCTGCTGCTGATGGGCGGGCTGATCGGAAGGCTGTTCCGCGAATTCGCCATGACGGTCGCGATCACCATCGCGGTCTCGGCGGTCGTGTCGCTGACGCTCACCCCGATGCTCGCGGCCCGTCACCTCAAGGACGAGCACGGGCGCCGCCACGGGCTGTTCTATCGCGTCGTCGAGCGCGGCTTCGACGCCACGTTGAAGGGATACGGCCGCGCGCTCGACGTCGTGCTTCGCCACCAGTTCCTGACGCTGCTCGTCTTCTTCGCAACGATCGGGACGGCCGGCTGGCTGTTCGACGCTGCCCAAGGGGTTCTTCCCGCAGCAGGACACCGGCCTCATCACCGGCTCGAGCGAAGCCGCGCAGGACGTTTCTTCAGGAGAGCTCGCGCGGCTCCAGCGGGAGCTCGACAAGATCGTGCTGGCCGATCCCGCGGTCGAGACGGTGGCGAGTCTCGTGGGCGCGGGCGGCGGCGCACAGGCGCCCAACGCCGGCCGCGGCTTCATCCAGCTCAAACCCCACGCCGACCGCGACGTGACCGCCGACGAGGTGATCGCGCGGCTGCGTCCGAAGCTCGCCGAGGTGCCGGGCGCGACGCTGCTGCTGCAATCGGCGCAGGACGTGCGGCTCGGCGGACGTCGCACGCGCACGCAGTACCAATACGTCCTGCAGGACGCGAACCTCGAGACGCTCGACGAATTCGCGCCGCGGGCGCTCGAGGCGCTGCGGGGGCTTCCCGAACTCCGCGACGTCGCGACCGACAGCCAGGATTCCGGCGCCACGCTGACGCTCAAGATCGACCGCGACCAGGCCTCGCGCTACGGCATCCAGCCCCAGGCGATCCAGGACACGCTCTACGACGCCTTCGGCCAGGGCAGGTGGCGCAGTCGTCACCCAGCTCAACACCTACAAGATCATCCTCGAGGCGCCGCAAGCCGAGCGCGGCGACGTCGAGACTTTGCGGCGGCTCTACGTCCGCTCGCCGGCGAATGGCGAGCAGGTGCCGATCTCGGCGCTCGCCTCATGGTCGCGAGACGAGACCGCGCCGCTCACCATCAACCACCAGGGGCTCTTTCCGGCGGTCACCATCAGCTTCAACCTCGCGCAGGGAAAGTCGCTCGGCGAGGCCACGGCCGCGATCGAGAGCGCGATGCGACGGCTGGGCGCGCCGGCCTCGCTCGTCGGCTCCTTCGCCGGCACCGCGCAGGCGTTCCAGGCCTCGATCTCGACCGTGCCGCTGCTGATCCTGGCGGCGCTGGTCGCGGTCTACCATCCTCGGCATTCTCTACGAGAGCTTCGTCCACCCGCTGACGATCCTCTCGACGCTGCCCTCGGCCGGCGTCGGCGCGCTCGGGGTGCTGCATCTCGCCGGCTTCGAGTTCTCGCTGATCGCGCTCATCGGCATCGTGCTGCTGATCGGCATCGTGAAGAAGAACGGGATCATGATGGTGGACTTCGCGCTCGCCCGCGCAGCGCGACGAGGGGCTCGCCCCGCATGAGGCGATCCGCAAGGCCTGCATGCTGCGCTTCCGGCCGATCCTGATGACCACCATGGCGGCGATGCTCGGCGGCGCGCCGCTGATGCTCGGCCACGCGGTCGGCTACGAGATTCGCCAGCCGCTCGGCTACGCCATGGTGGGCGGCCTGTTCGTGAGCCAGATCCTGACCCTGTTCACGACCCCAGTGGTCTATCTCTATCTGGACCGGCTCGGCCGCCTTCTGGGAGGCGAGCGCGCCGCGCAGCCCGGCGCGGCCGCAGCGGAATAGCCGAGGCCGCGCTCGCGCATCGCTACGAACCGCTCTTCCAGCCTCCGGCGATGAGGCCCTTTTCATCGTCCTGCGGCAGAGCGCCCTCGCCGCCGAGGCGCTCGATCGCGCCTTCTATGACGCTCGCCCCGATGCGGTCGCGTAGTCCGACCCGCCGGCGCTGCGCGCCAGCGCCTCGGTCGTCCAGCCGCCGGCCGGAGCGCGGCAGCCGAGCCCGACGACCGCCCCGTCGCGGCCTCGACGCTGATCTCGTATTCGCGGCAGAGACGCCCGTCGCCGAGACGATGCGTGGAGACGACCGAGACCGCGCCCTTGAGCTTCGCGCCGTCGTCGGTCCAGGCGAGCCGTTCACCGCTCGGCGTTTTCTCCAGCGCCGAGGCGAGCGCGACGTCTGCCGCGGGCGCGCCCGAGATCGCTGCGATCCCGCCCGCCGTCCCGGTCGTCGTCCCGCTGCGCCCGACCGAAAAGCCGAGCGCGCCGCCGACCGCGAGCGCAAGGCAGGCGGCGAGCGCGGGCGCGGCGACACGGAAGCGCGGCGCAGGCCGCGCGGCGGGCGCGCTCGCAGGCGCGGCCGCAGGCTGAGAGGCTCCTCCGCCCTCGATCACGCCGAAGCGCCGAGGCGCCGCAGGCTGCTCGGCCGCGCTCGCGCCGCGAAGCGCGGCGGCGAGACGGTCGAGGCCCTCGTCCGCCTCGGCCGACGGCTCCGGCGCGAGCAGCTCGCGGGTCTCGACGAACAGCGCATAGCGTTCGGCGAGGTCGACATCCTCGACGATGCGCGCGCGCAAGCTCGCGGCCTCGGCCTCCGGCAGTTCGCCGTCGGCGAGGGCTGCAAGCCGCTCGTCGGAAATCTCGTGTCCGTTCATGTCGCCGGTCCTCGTATCGCCGGTCATCATGACCCGCCAGCCTCTGCTCCTTCGAGCGGACTCTCGCCGTCCGCAAGCCCGAGCGCCTCGCCGAGCGCCCTCCGGGCCCGGCTAAGACGGCTCATCACCGTTCCGATCGGCGCGCCGAGCTTCTCGGCGGCCTCGCGGTAGCTCATGTCCTCGACGCAGACGAGCGTCAGGACCTCCCTGTGGTCCGGCGCGAGCCGGGCCATCGCCTCGAACACCGCGGAAGCGGCGAGCGAAGCGTGGGCGACGCGCCGTCCGTCCTCTCCCGAAAGCTCGACGGCGTCCTCGACAGGCTCGGAGACGCCCTCGCTCTTCTTCTTGCGGATCCCGTCCAGCCAGACGTTCCGCAGGATGCGGAAGGCCCAGGCGTCGAGCCGCGTGCCCTCCTCGAACGTGTCTTGCGCCTTCAGAGCCCGCTCGCAGGCGAGCTGCACCAGGTCGTCGGCGAGCGTCGCGTCGCCGCACAACGAACGCGCGAAGCGTCGCAGGCGCGGCAGAAGCGCGACCAGCTCCTCGGCGAAGGGCGACGATGGCATCAAACGTCCTCATGTCGCGGAAAACGCATCGATCGGCCGGTCTATTCCGTGAACTCCGGACGAGGGGGTCACGAAATTGCGACCGGGCTTCCCCGCCCACGCGGAATAGGTTGAGGGCCCCGAACGTTTCCGGCGCATCGCCCGACACGCGAAAGGTCCCGGCCCATGATCCCGCGGTTTCGCCTCGCAGCCCTCGGGCTGATCGCCCTCGTTCCCTGGACCGCCTTCGAGGCCGCGCTCGACCACGGGGCGCCGACGTTCCTCGCCTCGCCCGCCCTTGCGGACGACGACGACGATGATGACGACGACGACCGCGGCGGGCGCTTCGTCCCGCGCTTTTCCTATGACGATGACGATGATTATGAGCCTGCTCCCCGCTACCGGCCCGCGCCCCGCGAGCGCCGCGCCGCGCGGCCGGCCCCGCGGCCTCGCATACGGCCCGAAATCGTGGCCTCCGGCGTCGACGCCGCGGCGCTCGAGCGCATCCGCGCCGCGGGCTTCCGGGTGCTGGCCGAGCGACGGCTGCAGATCCTGCCCGAGGCGACCGTCCGCCTCGCCCCGCCGCGCAACCTCTCCGACGCCCGGGCCCGCGCCCGGATCGCCGAGCTCGCAAGCGGCGCGACAGTCGACGTCAACGCGATCTATCGGCCGAACGCCCGCGAGGGCTGCGCGCCCGGAACCTGCTTTCCCTATCGCCGCGACGAGTGGGCGGTGGCGGCCTGCGGCGCGCGCGGCCTCGTCGGCATGATCGACACCCGGGTCGACTCCGGCCACCGCGCGCTCGAGGGCCGCGCCATCGAGACGCTGGTGTCGCGCGGCGACGGCCGCGAGCCGTCTTCGCCCGCGCACGGCACCGAGGTCGCGATCCTGCTCGCAGGCGACGGCGAACCCTCGCCGACGCGCGCATCGTGGCGGTCGACGCCTTCCACCGCGCCGGCGGCGCTGACAAGGCGGACGTGTTCGACCTCGTGACCGCGATCGACATGCTGGTCCAGCGCAAGGTCGGAGTCGTCAATCTGAGCCTCGCGGGCCCGGCCAACGAGCTCCTCGACCGCGCCGGCAAGAAGGCCGCGGAGAACGGCGTGCTGATGGTGGCGGCGGTCGGCAATGAAGGGCCGAAGTCCAAGCCCCGGTTTCCCTCCGCCTACCCCTGGGCGATCGCCGTGACGGCGATCGACGCCAAGGGCCAGCCCTATTCGCGCGCCGGCCGCGGCGAGCACGTCGCCTTCGCGGCGCCGGGCGTGCGGCTTGAACTTCCGGACGCCGCGCTGAACCCGGGCAAGACGCGTTCCGGCACCTCCTACGCCGCGCCGCTCGTCGCCGCCGCGCTGTCGGCGATCCGCGCCCGCGGCGGCGAGACGCCGATCGAGGAGGTGGTGGAGGCGCTCGCCGGCCATGTCGAGGACCGCGGCGCGCCGGGCCGCGACCCGATCTACGGCTGGGGCGCGCTGACGAGCGCCAAGGGCTGCCCGACGACCGCCGCGCTCAGCGCGGGGCGGTGAAGGCGGGCGGCGCGCTCCTGTCCGGCCTTGAGCCGGGACCCAAAACCGAGACAGTCGACCACATCGCTCCCCGGCTTGTCGCCGAACTTCCAATTCGCATCGGTTCTGGGTCCCGGCTCAAGGCCGGGATGGGAGCGTCGCCGCGAACCTGTTCGTCATGCCCCGGTTCATCCGGGGCATCCGCCGGTCCGATGCGCGGCGGTCAAACATTTGGCGTGGATCCCCCGGATGAACCGGGGATGACGACGGCGGTTCTGTCGCCCATCAGGAAATACCTGATCGCTCTCCGGGAATAACCTTCCGCCCGCGTCCGTTCTTCCTCCCGAACCCGATGGGAGGAGCCGATGCCGGCGATCGTTTTCGGAGAGGACAGGGACGGCGGAGCTTTTGCGAAGGCCCTTGCGGGGCTCCGCGCGAAGCCTGCGCTCGCGGCCTCCCTCGTCGCCGTCGCCCTTGTCGAGATCGTCGCCTCCGGCCTCGACGCCGAGGCCCGCCGCGCGCTCCAGATCTTCCTGCTGGCGCTCATCGGCTGGACGCTGACCAAGCTCGACGACGCCTTCGTGGCGCTCGCCGCCGCGCTCGCCATGGCGCTTCTCGTGCTCGACGAGCCCGACGAGATGTTCGAGGCGCTCGGCGACGAGATCGTCTGGCTCATGCTCGCGGCCTTCGTGCTCGCCGCAGCCGCCCGCGCCACGGGCCTGACCGACCGCCTCGCGAGCCTGGCGCTCTCCCGCGCCCGCACGACGCGGGGCGCGTTCCACGCTCTTACCGCCGTAATGCTGGCGAGCGCCTTCGTCGCGCCCTCCACCTCGGGTCGCGCGGCCCTGATGGTCCCGATCTACGAGCGGATCGCCGAAGCCCGCGGCCCCGAGGCCCGCCGCGCGCTCGCGCTGCTGTTTCCGACCGTGATCCTGCTCTCGGCCTTCGCCTCGCTCACCGGGGCCGGCGCGCACGCGCTCGCGGCGCAGATCCTCGACGAAATCGGCGACGGGGAGATCGGCTTCCTGAGCTGGGCGCTCTACGGCCTGCCCTTCGCCGCCGCCTCGAGCTTCCTCTCGGCCGAGGCCGTGCTGCGCCGCTTCGTGCCTCGGCAAGAGCGGTCCGCGGCCTTCACCGCGCCGGTTGTCGCCGAGACCGTCCCGGACCGTCGCGCCGGCCCCGTGCTCGCGATCCTCGGCGCGGTTCTCCTCGGCTGGCTGACCAAGCCGCTGCACGGGACTGACGAGACGGTCGTCGCGCTGATCGGCGCCTGCGCCGTCACCGCGCCCGGCCTCGGCGGCGTCGACTTCAAGGCGGCGGTCAAAGGCGTCGAGTGGCCGCTCATCCTCTTCATGGCCGCCACCGTCGTGATCGCCGAAGGGCTCGACGAATCCGGCCTCGTGAAGGCCGCCGCAAAGGCCGCGCTCGACCCGCTCCAGAGCCTTGGCCTGCCGCCGCTCGCCTGGCTGCTCGCCATAGCCCTGGCGGGCCTGCTCTCCCACCTCGTGATCCACAGCCGCACGGCCCGCGTCGCCGTCCTGCTGCCGCCGGCGCTGGTGGCGGCGGAGGCCGCGGGCGTCTCGACGCTCGCCGCCATGCTGACGCTCGTGGCCGCCACCGGCTTCTGCCAGCTGCTGATGGTGAGCGCCAAGCCCGTCGCCCTCTTCGGCCAGCTGCCGGGCGGAACCTTCGGCTCGGCGGATCTCCTGCGCCTCGGCGCGGTTCTCCTGCCCCTTCAGCTCATCCTCATCGCCCTCTTCGCAGGCGTCGTCTGGCCGCTTCTCGGCCTCGACCTCGCCGACTGACCCACCCCGACCCGCTGACCAAGGAGCCTTCCCATGTCGATCCGGCCCATTCGCGTGCTGCTCGCCCCGTCCGGCTTCAAGGAAAGCCTCGGTGTCTCCGAGGTCATCGAGGCCATGGCGGGCGGCGTCGCCTCCGCGGCTCCGAGCGCCAGAATCCTCCGCGCGCCGATGGTCGACGGCGGCGAAGGGTTCACCAAGACGCTGGTTGCGCTGACCCGCGGGACCATGGAGCCGGTGGTGGTCACAGGCCCGGTCGGCCGCCCGGTCGACGCCTTCGTGGGCTTCATGGGCGGCGCGGGAAAGCGCGTCGCGGTGATCGAGATAGCGGCCGCGGCCGGTCTGCGGCTGGTGCCGCGCGACATGCGCGACCCGACCGCGACCACGAGCTACGGCGTCGGCGAACTGATCCGCGCGGCGCTTGATCGCGGGGCGAACAAGATCCTGATCGGCTGCGGCGACAGCGGCGTCAATGACGCCGGCGCCGGCATGGCGCAGGCGCTCGGCGTCAGGCTGCTGGACGCGGACGGCCGGGAGATCGGCCGCGGCGGCGGCGCGCTCGGCGCGCTCGCGCGCGTCGATCTGTCGGGCCGCGACCCGCGGCTCGCGGGCGTCGACATCGACGTCGCGGTGAACTGGCACAATGTGCTGCTCGGCGATCGCGGCGTCGCGCGAGTCTTCGGTCCCCAGAAGGGAGCGACGCCGACCCAGGCCGAGGCGCTCTCGTCCGGCCTCGAGACGTTCGCCGCGGTCGTGCGGCGCGACGTCGGCGTCGAGTTCGACGGCATGGCGGGTTCGGGCGCTTCCGGAGGCTCGGGGCCGGGCTCCACGCGCTGATCGGCGCGACGCTGCATCCGCGCTGGGACGTCGTGATGCGCTATATCGATCTCGATCGGAATCTCGCCAAGGCCGATCTCGTCATCACCGCCGAAGGAAGCCTCGACGGCCAGACCCCGTACGGCAAGGCGCCGGCCGAGATCGCCCGCCGGGCGAAGTCATGGAAGCTGCCGGTGATCGCGCTCGCGGGCACGGTCGGACAGGGCGCGGCCTCCACCCTCTCGGTCGGCGTCGACGCGTATTTTTCGATCCTGACGCGGCCCTGCTCGCTCGACGAGGCGGTGGCGGACGCCCGCCGTCTGGTGCGCGACGCGACCGAACAGGCAGTGCGGCTGTTCGCGCTCGGGCGCGGACTCGACGCCCGCGGGCGGATCGCCGCATAATCCGCATAAGTCATACATAAGAAATTCAGACAGACGACCATCGCCGTCGAAAGCATAAATTTCTGTCAAGACGCCGTCAGCGGCTGTCAATAAGCTTTACATCTCGCAGTATTGATATTCGATGGAGTCAAAATCACGAAATCGATGATCACGGACTCGTATCTCGCGGAATAGATCCGCTCGCGTCTTCGTTAAGCAGCGGCTCCCGGCGCGAAAGCGCGCCTCGAACCCTCAGGCCGGGGGGAGACGACGCCCGAACCGGCCGCCGTCAACGAAGGAACGAACCCATGCAGCGGTCATCCTCTCTCCGCCTCTCGCTCGCGGCCGGCTTCGCCATGCTGGTCGCCGCCCCCGCGCTCGCCGAGGAGCGCGTCTGCCGCGGCGCCATCGGCTCGGTCACGGTCGACAACCTCGTCGTGCCGCAGAACGCCAAGTGCACGCTCACCGGCACGAAGGTGAAGGGCAACATCGTGGTCAATTCGGGCGCGACGCTGGTCGCCGAGGACGTGAACGTCGTCGGCAACGTCCAGGCCGAGAACCACCGCAAGGTCACGGTCGAGGACGACAGCCGCGTCGGCGGTTCGATCCAGATCAAGCAGGGCGGCGGCGCCGTGGTCTCCGACACGCGGGTCGACGGCGACATCCAGTTCGAGACGCTCAACGGCGGCATGAAGATCACCCGCAACGACGTTCGCGGCAACGTGCAGGCGTTCCAGAACTCCGGCGAGCTCAAAATCAAGCGCAACCGGATCGATGGAAACCTGCAGTGCAAGGAAAACAGCCCCGCCCCGATCGGCGGCAAGAACAACGTCGACGGGAACAAGGAGGATCAGTGCGCGCGTCTGTAAACGCGGCCTGACCTTGTCCGAAAGCGATCGCGGCCCCGCAAAACAGCGGGGCCGTTTTCATTTGAGGCGCCGCAAGCTCCGCAGAACTAAAAGGAAAGCGATCGTCTGCGACGTTTTTTGGAAGGCCCGGGAATAAACCCCCGACGCGTCTCGTTCTTCAACCAGGGCGGCGGAAAGCCGATCAGGCCAACGCCGGAGCCCTGACAGAGAAGAAGGAAAACAGAGATGCGTGACCTCACCGTTGAAGAACTCGGTCATGTCTACGGCGCCGGCGGCAAGGGCCGTCGGAGCGACGACGGCGGCCGTGACCGCTCGCGCAAGAGCAAGAAGAGCCGCCGCAGCCGCAGCAAGAAGAGCCGCAAGAGCCGCGACACCCGCGACTGACGGCCGTTGCGGGGCGGGGCCGGCTGAGGCGAAGCGCCGAGGCTAGCTCCCGCCCTGCGACCGCCGCCGCCGCGGCGATCCGCGCTCTGTTCCCGCCCTCAAGGGGCGCGGACCGCGGCGGCGGCGCCTTCCAGCCCCGCCCTTCCCGTCTTCCCACTCCCGAGCCGATCCGATGACCTACGCGAAGCCCATTCTCGCCGAGCCTCACGTCGCGCTGCGCCGCCGCGTGCGCCTGCTCGGGCAGCCGCAGCTTCAGGACTATCTCGACTTCGTGCGCGAGAAGGCCGTCGACGGCCACAAGGCCGACGTCCGGGCGCTCGTGGACGAATGGAGGGCGGCCAACGACCATTACTACGATCTCGAGACCGCCGAGGCCGGCGCCGCGGACGAGATCGAGATCCGGGAGATCGATCCGTCCTGCGCGCCGCTCGCCGAGCGCCTCTTCGCCGAGCCGCGGTTCGCGCAGGCCTTCGCGGAGCTCCCCGTCAGGCTCGCGCTCGTCGAGCTCGACAGGCTCGTGGTGAGCCAGCTGTCGGTCTCGCTCGATTTCGCCGAAGGGCTGGCGCGCGGCCTCGGACCGACTCCGACGCCCGAGGCGCTCTTCCGGTTCTGCCAGAACGTCGACCGCGCCGAGGCGCCGGTCGACATGCGCCGCCTCGACGACGGGCGCTGGCTGTTCTCTTCCGAGTCGACCGACTTCCGCGCCCATGAACCCTCGCTGCTGGCCCCTGTGGAGGCGCGCGATCTCGCGGTCGCCGATCCGGTGATGGCGCTCGTCGGCGTCGCGATCGGATACGGTTCGAACTTCCTGCACGCGGTGGAGGCCGACGGGCGGCTGATCCTGCAGAACGGCTATCACCGCGCCTATGCGCTGCGCTCGCTCGGCGTCACCCATGCGGTCTGCGCGATCCAGACCGTGACGCGCCGCGACGAGCTTCGCCTCGTCGCCTGCGAGACGGTCGTGGGCGCGCCGGAGTTCTACTGCCGCGCCGCGCGCCCGCCGCTGCTGAAGGACTATTTCGATCCGCGCATCGCCAAGGTGCTTCACGTCCGCAAGGTCACGCGGATGATCGAGGTGGCGCTCAAGGTGCGCGAGCTTCAGGCGGTCGAGTGATGGCCGCGCGCGCCGCCAATCTCGCCATGGCTCCGGAGATGGCCGCAGCCCCTCCGCCGCCTCCCCCTTCCGGGGAGAGGGAGACATCGGCGGATCTCTTCCGCGCCGAGGCGGTCGAGGAGCAGCGCTCCCAGTGGCTCGGCTCCGTGCTGGTCGCGCCGGGGATCTCCGCGGTCCTGTTCGCGGCGTTCGCGGCGTTCGCGGGCGCTGGCGTGATCGCGCTGCTGACCTTCGGCGGCCACACCCAGAAGTCGCGCGTCGCCGGCTGGCTCGCGCCGGACTCCGGCATGGCCCGCGTTTTCGCGCCGCAGGCCGGCCGCATCGTGAAGCTGCATGTCCGCGAAGGCGACGCAGTGCGCCGCGGCGATCCGCTGGCGTTGATCTCGACCGAACTCGAAAGCGCCGCCATCGGCCGCACGCATGCGGCCGCCGTGGCCGAGCTCCAGAGCCGCCGGGAGAGCCTCAAGCTCGAGCGCGACCGGCAGGACCGGCTCCACGCCTTGCAGGAGCGGGCGCTCGGCGAACGCATCCCGGTTCTCGTTCGAGAGGGCGAGCGGCTCTCGGACGAGATCGCGCTCCAGCGCTCGCGCGCGATTCGGCCGACGACGCCGCGCGACCGGATCGCCGGGCTCGCTCGAAGGGATTTTCGACCGAGCCCAGCCGTTCAGGAGGCCGAGCGCGACCGCCTGCGGATCGCCGCCGATCTCCAGAGCCTCGAACGCGAGCGGCTGGAGAACGAGCGCGAGCGGTTGACCGCCGAGGCCCAAGCCCGCGAGGCCCCGCTCGCCCGCGACGCGAAGCTCGGCGAGATCGTCCGCCAGGTCTCGGCTCTTTCGCAGGAGCTCGCCGAGGCGGAAGGCCGCCGCGAGGCGGTGATCACGCGCCGCAGGACGGCGTGGTGACGGCGGTGCGCGGCGCGCTCGGCGGCGGCGTCGGGGCGGAGGCCCCGCTGCTCTCGATCGTGCCGGAAGGCTCGAAGCTCGTCGCCGAGCTCTTCGCGTCGAGCCGCGCCATCGGCTTCGTGCGCGAGGGCCAGACCGTGCTCCTTCGCTACCAGCCGTTCCCCTACCAGAAGTTCGGCCTCTATCGCGGCGTCGTCACGGGCGTCTCGCGCTCGGCCGTCAGCCCCGCGGAGCTCCCGCCGCAGCTCGCAGGCCTCACCGGGCTGATCGGAGCCGACGAGCCGGTCTACCGCATCGAGGTCGCGCCCGACCGCCAGGACGTGACCGCCTATGGCAGGCCGATCCCGCTCCAGGCCGGCATGCGGCTCGAGGCCGACATCGAAATCGAGCGCCGCCGCCTCTTCGAATGGATGATCCCCTCGCCCCACCGGGAGGACGCCGTCATGAGCCTCGTCGAACGCCTGAACCTCGGCTTCGGCCGCCGCCTCCCCGTCGTGCTCCAGACCGAAGCCGCCGAATGCGGGCTGGTGTCGATCGCCATGGTGGCGAGCTGGTTCGGCTACCGGGTCGGCCCGACCGAGCTGAAGCGCCGCTTCGGCCTTTCGCTCACCGGCGCGAGCTTCAAGGAGCTGGTGCGCATCGCCGACGAGATCGGCCTCGCCTCGCGCCCGGTGCGGCTCGAGATGAACGAGCTTTCGCTGCTGCGCCTGCCCTGCGTGCTGCACTGGGACCTCAACCATTTCGTCGTGCTCAAAAGCGTCGGCCGCAACGAGATCGTCATCCACGATCCCGCGGTCGGACGCCGGCGGATCCCGATCGCGGAAGCCTCGCGGCGTTTCAGCGGAGTCGCGCTCGAGCTCTCGCCCACCGGCGGCTTCGAGACCAGCGCGCCGCCGCCGCGGATCAAGATCCGCTCGCTGCTCGGGCGGCTCCACGGGGTGAAGCGCTCCCTCGGCCTGTTGCTCGTGCTCGCGCTCGGGTTGGAGATCCTCGCGCTAATCGCGCCGCTGTTCATGGTCTGGGTCATCGACCATGCGCTGGTGACGGCCGACCGCGACCTGCTGACGACGCTCGTGCTCGGCTTCGGACTGCTGCTCGTCGTCCAGACGGCGGTCTCGGCGATGCGCGGCTGGACGGTGATCGCGCTCGGCGCGCAGCTCAAGGTTCAGGCGCGCGCCAACCTGTTCTCCCACCTCATCAACCTGCCGCCGAGTTGGTTCGAGACGCGCTACGTCGCAGACGTCATGTCCCGCTTCGGCTCGCAGGAGACCATCCTGCAGGCGATCACCACCGAGCTCGTCGTGGGCGTGCTCGACGGACTGATGTGCGCCGTGACGCTGACCCTGATGCTGATCTTCGCGCCGGGCCTGACGCTCGTCGCGCTCGCCGGCGCCGCGCTCTACGTCGCGCTCCGCATCGCGCTCTACGCTCCGCTCCGGCAGGCGGCCTCCGAGGCGATCATCTGGTCCGCCCGCCGCGACGGTCATTTCCTCGAGACCATGCGGGGCGTCTCGGCCATCAAGCTCTTCAACGGCTATGACGACCGCCGCGCGCATTGGCTCAACCTGTTGGTCGAGACCATGAACCGGCGCCTCACCGAGCAGAAGCTCGAGCTTCTGTTCCGCACCGCCAACATGTTCCTGATCGGCGGGCTCGCGCTCCTCGTCGTCTGGCTCGGCGCCCTGCAGGTGCTGGAAGGCGCGTTCACCGTCGGCCTGCTGGTCGCCTTCATCTCCTACAAGGACATGTTCGTGCGCCGCGTCAGCGACCTGACCGACCGGCTGGTCGACCTGCGCATGCTGCGCCTCCACGCCGAGCGCCTCGCCGACATCGCGCTGACGACGCCCGAAAAGCGCGACCGCGCCGTCGTCGAACCGCAGGAGCGCGGCCGGCCGCGTTCGATCGAGGCCAGGAACCTCTCGTTCCGCTACGGGCCGAACGACGCCTGGGTGCTGAAGAACCTCAACCTGCGCGTCGAGGCCGGCGAGTGGGTCGCGATCGTTGGCCCCTCGGGCTGCGGCAAGACCACGCTGATGAAGCTGCTCGCCGGCCTTCTGGAGCCGACCGACGGCCAGATCCTGATCGACGGCGAGCCGCTCGGCGCCTTCGGGCCGGACCGCCACCGCTCGCTGATGGGCGTGGTGATGCAGGACGACCAGCTCTTCGCCGGCTCGATCGCCGACAACATCTCGTTCTTCGCCGCCGAGCCCGACGCGCGCCGGATCGAGCGCTCGGCCAAGCTCGCCGCGGTGCATGACGAGATCGCCGCTATGCCGATGGGCTACGGCACGCTCACAGGCGACATGGGCGCGGTGCTTTCGGGCGGCCAGAAGCAGCGCGTGCTGATCGCCCGCGCGCTCTATCGCGAGCCAGGCCTGTTGCTGATGGACGAGGCCACGAGCCATCTCGACGTCGCGCGTGAAGCCGCGGTCAACGCAGCGATCGCGGAGACGCGCACGACCCGCATCGTCATCGCCCACCGCCCCGAGACCATCCGGGCGTCCGACCGGATCATCGATCTCGGCGAGACGTCGCCCGCGGCCCGGCACGCCGTGACCGCCTGAGCCGTCTCCGCAGACGGGCTCCGCCGGCCGGTCCAGCAAAGCTTTATACGATCTTTATAAAACACCCTCGCCTCCCGTCTCGAACGCTTATGGCGTTGATGACATCTGTGCGGTCGTACGCGCACAGTCGTCGCCGATCGGCGAGACGTTGCGCGCAACCATAAGCGCGAGACGTACGATGCTTGATCTTGTCATGCTTGGACTGGCGGGGGGCTTCTTCGCCCTGACCGCCGGCTATTGCTTCGCCTGCGACCGGTTGTGAGGGCGCTCCCCATGACCTTCGACTTCGCGCTGGCGGCGATCGTGACGGCCGGCCTCCTCGGCTATCTCACCTTCGCGCTGATCCGCCCCGAGCGGTTCTGACGGACCAAAATCATGACCATCAACGGCTGGCTGCAGATCGCGATCTATTTCGCGATCCTGACCGCGCTCGCGGCTCTGCTCGGGCGCTTCATGGCGCGCGTGTTCGAAGGCGAACGCACCTTTCTTACCCCCATGCTCGGCCCGGTCGAGCGCGGCTTCTACCGCCTCGCGGGCGTCGACGAGACAACCGAGCAGAGCTGGATCGCCTATGCGGTCGCCATGCTCGTGTTCAACGCCGCGGGCTTCGTCCTGCTCTACGCGATCCTGCGGCTTCAGGATGTGCTGCCGCTCAATCCGCAGGGCATGTCCGCCATGGGGCCGGAGCTCGCCTTCAACACGGCGATCTCCTTCGTCTCCAACACCAACTGGCAGAACTACGGCGGCGAAAGCACGCTGAGCTACTTCAGCCAGATGGTGGGCCTCACCACTCAGAACTTCGTCTCGGCCGCGACGGGCGTGGCGCTGCTGCTCGCCATCATCCGCGGGTTTTCGCGGGCCTCTGCGAAGACGGTCGGCAATTTCTGGGTCGATCTGACCCGCACGACCCTCTACGTGCTCATGCCGCTCTCGATCCTCGTCGGACTGTTCCTCGTCTGGCAGGGCGTGCCGCAGAACATGGGCGCGTATGTCGACGCCACGACGCTCGAAGGCGCGAAGCAGACGCTCTCTCAAGGCCCGGCGGCCTCGCAGATCGCCATCAAGCAGCTCGGCACCAATGGCGGCGGGTTCTGGAACGCGAATTCGGCCGTTCCGTACGAGAACCCGACGCCGCTCTCGAACTTCATCCAGGTCCTGTCGATCCTGCTGATCCCGGCGGCGCTCTGCGTCACGTTCGGGCGGATGGTGAAGGACGAGCGGCAGGGCTGGGCGATCTACGCCGCCATGTCGGTCGTGTTTTTGGCTTGCGTCGCCGTTTCCTATTGGGCGGAAGGCTCCGGCAATCCGCTGCTCCACGCGCTCGGCCTCTCGGGCGGCTCGATGGAGGGCAAGGAGGTGCGCTTCGGCGTGACCAATTCCAGCCTCTGGTCGGTCGCGACCACGGCCGCTTCCAACGGCTCCGTCAACGCGATGCATGACAGCCTGACGCCGCTCGGCGGCATGATGGCGCTCGTGCTGATGCAGCTCTCCGAAGTCATCTTCGGCGGCGCGGGCTCGGGCCTCTACGGCATGCTGCTCTATGTGATCGTCGCGGTGTTCGTAGCGGGGCTGATGGTCGGCCGCACGCCCGAATATCTCGGCAAGAAGATCGAGGCGCGCGAGGTGAAGTTCGCGCTGCTCGGCATTCTGGTGCTGCCGCTCTTCATCCTTGGCTTCATGTCGATCGCGACGGTCGCGCCCTTCGGCGTCTCGAGCGTGCAGGACGCCGGTCCCCACGGCTTCTCGGAGATCATGTATCTCTACTCGTCGTCCGTCGGGAACAACGGCTCGGCGTTCGGCGGCTTCACGGGCAACACGCCCTGGTACAACGTCACCGGCGGCGTCTCGATGCTGGTCGGCCGCTACCTCATGATCATCCCCGTGATGGCGATCGCCGGCGCGCTCGTGGCCAAGAAGGCCGCGCCCGCCTCCGCCGGCACCTTCCCGACCCATGGCGGCTTGTTCGTCGGCCTGCTGGTCGGCGTCGTGCTGATCGTCGGCGGCCTCACGTTCTTCCCGGCGCTCGCGCTCGGACCCATCGTCGAACACCTCGCCATGCTCGCCGGCCAGACCTTCTGAGGCAGGCCGCGATGACACGGAACCAGACGGTGCTGCGTGCTTCGAGACGCCCGCCGGAAGGCGGCGGGCTCCTCAGCATGAGGACCGTTGGAGGGTTGGGAGAGCAAAACCTCCCTCATGGCTCGAGGAGCCGCCCCCGAGGGCGGCGTCTCGAAGCACGCAGTTCGCTCCCACAGCCGAAGTTTTCCTTACCCGCCTGGCGCTGACCGGGCCAGAGCAACCAAGATGTCCAGAAACGCAACCTCAAGCCTGTTCGCGCCCGGGATCGTCGGGCCCGCGATCTCGGCCTCTTTCAAAAAACTAGACCCGCGCGCCCTCATCAAGAACCCGGTGATGTTCGCCGTCTGGGTGGTGGCGCTTCTCACCACGATCATCTTCGTCCGCGACGTCGCGACCGGCGGCGCCGATCTCGGCTTCTCGTTCCAGATCATCCTCTGGCTCTGGTTCACGTTGATCTTCGCGAACTTCGCCGAGGCCGTCGCGGAGGGGCGCGGCAAGGCGCAGGCCGACAGCCTTCGCCGCACCCGCAGCGAGACCGAGGCCTATCTCGTCGCGGCCGACGGTCAGGTGAGGCGTGTCCCCGGCGTCAGCCTCAAAGTGGGCGACGTCGTCGTGGTCGAGGCGGGCGAGATCATCCCGGCGGACGGCGAGGTGATCGAGGGCATGGCCTCGATCAACGAGGCCGCGATCACCGGCGAGTCCGCCCCCGTCATCCGCGAGAGCGGCGGCGACCGCTCGGCGGTCACAGGCGGCACGCAGGTTCTGTCCGACATGATCCGCGTGCGGGTGACGGCGGCCGCCGGCTCCACATTCCTCGACCGCATGATCTCGCTCGTCGAGGGCGCGCAGCGCCAGAAGACGCCGAACGAGATCGCGCTGACGATCCTGCTCGCGGGCATGACGCTGATCTTCATCTTCGCCGTCGCGTCGATCCCGAGCTTCGTGGCTTACGCGGGCGGAGAGATCGGCGTGATCGTGCTGGTGGCGCTGTTCGTGACGCTGATCCCGACCACGATCGGGGCGCTGCTGTCGGCGATCGGCATCGCGGGCATGGACCGGCTGGTGCGCTTCAACGTGCTGGCGATGTCCGGCCGCGCGGTCGAGGCAGCTGGCGACGTCGACACGCTGCTGCTCGCTCGACAAGACCGGCACCATCACGCTCGGCAACCGCCAGGCCGCCGAGATGATCCCGATCTCGGGCGTCACCGAGCAGGAACTCGCCGACGCGGCGCAGATCGCGTCGCTCGCCGACGAGACGCCGGAAGGCCGCTCGATCGTGGTGCTGGCGAAGGAGAAATACGGCATACGCGAGCGCGACATGGCTTCGCTGAAGGCGACCTTCGTGCCGTTCACGGCCCAGACCCGCATGTCGGGCGTCGACATGGACATCTCGTCCGTGCGCAAGGGCGCGGTCGACGCGGTGCTGAAATATGTGGCTGAGCCGGCCTCCATGGCCGAATACGGCTCCAACGTCGCGCGCGCCTTCAGCGTGAACGTCGACACGAAGGCCGAACAGGAGATCCGCGACATCGCGGAGCGCGTCGCCAAGGCCGGCGGCACGCCGCTCGCGGTCGCGCGCGACGGGCGGCTGCTCGGCGTTATCCACCTCAAGGACATCGTCAAGGGCGGCATCCGCGAGCGCTTCGCAGAGCTTCGCCGCATGGGCATCCGCACCGTCATGATCACGGGCGACAACCCGATGACCGCGGCGGCCATCGCCGCGGAGGCCGGGGTCGACGACTTCCTCGCCGAGGCGACGCCGGAGGACAAGCTCAAGCTCATCCGCGACGAGCAGGCCAAGGGCAAGCTGGTGGCGATGTGCGGCGACGGGACGAACGACGCGCCCGCGCTCGCCCAGGCCGACGTCGGCGTCGCGATGAACACCGGCACGGTCGCGGCCCGCGAGGCCGGCAACATGGTGGACCTCGACAGCGACCCGACCAAGCTCATCGAGATCGTGGAGATCGGCAAGCAGCTGCTGATGACCCGCGGCTCGCTCACCACCTTCTCGATCGCCAACGACGTCGCGAAGTATTTCGCCATCATCCCGGCGCTGTTCGTCACGGTCTATCCGCAGCTCGGCGCGCTCAACGTCATGGGGCTCGAAACGCCCCAGAGCGCGATCCTGTCGGCGATCGTGTTCAACGCGCTCATCATCGTGGCGCTGATCCCGCTCGCGCTGAAGGGCGTGAAGTACCGCGCCATCGGGGCCGGCCCGCTGCTGCGACGGAACCTGCTGGTCTACGGACTCGGCGGCCTCGTCGCGCCCTTCGTCGGCATCAAACTCATCGACGTCGTCATCACGACCATCGGCCTTGCGTGAAGGAGCGCTGACCATGCTGAACCATCTTCGCCCCGCGCTCGTCCTGCTCGGCGCCTTCACCCTCCTCACCGGCGTCGCCTATCCGTTCGCAATGACCGGGATCGCGCAGGTCGCGTTCCCGAGGCAGGCGCTGGGAAGCCTCGTCGAACAGGACGGCAAGGTGATCGGGTCCTCGATCATGGGCCAGAGCTTCACCACCGACCGCTACTTCCAGAGCCGGCCCTCCGCGACCGTCGGCCCGGACCCGGCCGATCCGTCGAAGTCGATCTCGGTCCCGTACAACGCGGCGAATTCCGGCGGCTCGAACTACGGGCCGACCTCGAAGGCGCTGATCGAGCGCGTGTCGGCGGACGTCGAGGCCCGCAAGGCTCAGAACCCGTCGAGCCCCGTGCCGATGGACCTCGTGACCGCCTCGGCGTCCGGACTCGACCCGCATCTCTCCCCCGAGGCGGCGCTGTTCCAGGTCGAGCGCGTCGCCAAGGCCCGCGGCGTGCCCGCCGATCAGGTGAAGGCGCTCGTGGAGCGGAGCGTCGAGCCGCGGACGTTCGGACTGCTGGGCGAGCCGCGGGTGAATGTGCTCGCGCTCAACCTCGCGCTGGACAAGGTCGGCTCGCAGTGACGATCTGAGAGCGGCGAATTGCGTGCTTCGAGGCGCCCGCCGATGGCGGGCTCCTCAGCATGAGGGGTGTTGAAAATGCCGGACGCGCAGAAGAGGCCTAAGCCGAGACGTTCTTCATGCTAAGGAGCCGTCCACAGGACGGCGTCTCGAAGCACGCAGACGACCCGAGCAAGGCATGACGTCAGAACACGGAGAGGACCGGCGGCCGTCTCCGGACGCCCTTCTTGAGACGGCCCGTCGCGAGACGCCGGGCCGCCTCAAGATTTTCCTCGGCGCCGCGCCCGGCGTCGGCAAAACCTTCGAGATGCTTTCCGAGGCCCGCGCCGCCGAGGCGGCCGGACGCGACGTCGTGGTCGGCGTGGTCGAGACCCACGGGCGCGCCGAAACAGAGACGCTGCTCAAGGGCCTCGAGATCCTGCCCCGCCGACCTTCAGCCAAGGGCGGGCGCGCATTCGACGAGATGGACCTCGACGCCCTCATCGCGCGCCGGCCGGAGCTCGCGCTCGTCGACGAACTCGCGCACACCAACGCGGAAGGCTCGCGCCACGCCAAGCGCTGGTCGGACGTCGAGGAGCTCCTGAACGAAGGGATCGACGTCTGGACCACGCTCAACATCCAGCATGTCGAGAGCCTCAACGACATCGTGGCGCAGATCACCCGGATTCGGGTGCGCGAGACGGTGCCGGATTCGATCCTCGACCGCGCCGACGACATCGAGCTGATCGACATCACGCCCGGCGACCTCATCGCGCGGCTGAACGACGGCAAGATCTACCTTCCCAAAACCGCGGAACGGGCGACCGCGCATTACTTCAGCCAGGGCAATCTCACCGCTCTTCGGGAGCTTGCGCTGCGCAGGACGGCGCAGCGTGTCGACGCCCAGCTCGTCACCCACATGCGGGCGAACGCGATCGCGGGGCCCTGGGCGGCAGGGGAGCGCGTGATGGTCTGCGTCGAGGACAGCGCCCAGGCCGCCAACCTCGTGCGCGCCGCCAAGCGCATGGCCGATCGCCTGGCCGCGCCGTGGCTCGCCGTCCATGTCGAGGCGCCCGGTGGGGGCCGCGTCTCCGAGAGAGCAAGGACGGCGTCGCCCAGGCGCTGAGGCTCGCCGAGCGGCTGGGGGGCGAGGCCGTCATCCTGCCTGCGCTTCGGCGCGAGATCGTCGACGACATTCTGAGCCTCGCGCGCGAGCGCAACGTCACGCAGATCATCGTCGGAAAGTTGCCGCGGCCTCGCTGGACGCGGCTGCTGCAGGGCTCGACCGCCGCCGAGCTCATCGAGCGCTCGGAGGGCGTCAGCATCCACGTCGTCGCCGCGGGCGCGATGCCGAAAACCGATTCAAAGGGCTTGAGAACGACGCGCTCGGAACCGGTCTCCGCCGCCTCGCTCGGCGCAGCGCTGCTCGCCACGGCGGTCGCGCTCGGGCTCGGGCTCGCGCTCGAGCCCTGGGTCGGGGTCGAGACGGTCGACCTGCTGTTCCTGACCGCGATCGTCGTGGTCGCCGTGCGGTTCGGCGTCTGGCCCTCGCTTGCGGCGGTGGTCGCTGGTTCTCTCGCCTACAACTTCTTCTTCCTGCCGCCGACCTACACCCTCACGGTCGCCAACCCGACCAACGTGTCGGCGCTCGTTCTGTTCACGCTGGTGGCGCTCGTTGTCTCGAACCTCGCCGCCCTCGTGAACCGGCAGGCCTCGGCCGCGCGCCGCCGCGCGCGCTCGACCGAGGCCCTCTACAGCTTCAGCCGCAAGCTTGCGGGCGTCACCACGCTCGACGACGCGCTGTGGGCGACCGCCTACCAGATCGCCTCGATGCTCAATCTGCGCGTCGTGCTGCTGCTGCCGGACGCATCCGGCGAAAGGCTGGAGATCGGCGCGAGCTATCCGCCCGAGGACATACTGGACGCCGCCGACCTCGCCGCCGCCAAATGGACCTTTGAGAACAACACGCCGGCGGGCCGCGGCGCCGACACGCTGCCGGGGGCAAAGCGCCTGTTCCTGCCGCTCAGGACCGCACGCGGAGCCGTCGGCGTGGCGGGGCTCGACGGCGACGCGCCGGGCGCGCTGCTAAACCCGATCAGAAGCGCCTGATGGACGCTCTCGCCGACCAGGCCGCGATCGCGATCGAGCGCGTGACCCTCGTGGCCGACATCGCGGTCGCCGAGCGCGCCGCCGAGACCGACCGGCTTCGCCAGGCGCTGCTGACCTCGATCTCGCATGATCTCAGGACGCCGCTCGCCGCCATCATGGGCGCGAGCTCGACGCTGAAAGACTTCCGGTCGCTGCTGGACGAGGCGGCGACCGACGACCTTCTGGAGACGATCCGTCAGGAATCCGACCGGCTGAACCGCTTCATCGCGAACCTGCTCGACATGACGCGGCTCGAATCCGGCGCGCTCGAGCCGAACATCGGGCCGCACGACGTGAGCGACCTCGTCGGCGCCGCTTTGAAGCGCGCTGGCAAGCTTCTGAGCGAGCGGAGCGTCATGGTCGACATCCAACCGGATCTGCCGATGGCGAAGGTCGACGCCGTGCTGTTCGACCATGCGCTGTTCAACCTGCTCGACAACGCCGCGAAATACGCCGACGGCGCAGCCGTCGCGATCCGGGCGACGCGCGCGGGCGGGGTGCGACAGGGTGGTGGTCGAGGTGCTGGACGAAGGTCCGGGCATTCCTCAGGACGACCTCGAACGCGTGTTCGACAAGTTCTACCGGGTGACCAAGGGCGACCGGGTGCGCGCGGGCACCGGGCTCGGCCTTGCGATCTGCCGCGGCTTCGTCGAGGCCATGGGCGGGACCATCACGGCGGGGAACCGCCAGGACCGGCGCGGCGCGGCCTTCACCATCTCGCTGCCGGGCGCGGCCCCGGTCGGAGCTCTGCAATGACCTCGGCCCCGATCCGGATCCTCGTCGTCGACGACGAGCCGCCCATCCGCAAGCTCCTGCGGACCGGTCTCGGCGCGCAGGGCTTCGACGTCGAGGAGGCGCCGAACGGCGCGGAGGCGCGGCGAAGGATGGCGCGCAAGCCGTCGCCCGACCTCGTCATCCTCGACCTTGGCCTGCCCGACGTCTCCGGCCAGGATCTCCTGAGGGACTGGCGCGCGGCCGGCGACCTGACCCCCGTGGTCATCCTGTCGAGCCGCACCGACGAGACTGGCATCGTGGAGGCGCTCGAGCTCGGCGCCGACGACTATGTGACGAAGCCGTTCGGCGCGGCCGAACTCATGGCGCGCATCCGGGTGGCGCTCCGGCATCGGCTGCAGATCCAGGGAGAGCGCGCGGTGTTCACGCTGGGCGAGCTCTCGGTCGATCTCGTCCGCCGGATCGTGAAGCTCGGCGACCGCGAGGTGAAGCTCACGCCGCGCGAATACGAGATCCTGCGCGTGTTCGTGCAGAACGCGGGCGGGCGCTGACGCACGACCACCTGATCCGGCAGGTCTGGGGCGTGTCGGTCGAGGTGCAGAACCTGCGCGTCCATGTCGCCCAGCTCCGCCAGAAGATCGAGGCCGATCCCGAGCGACCGCATTACATTCTGACAGAAACGGGCGTGGGATACCGCCTGCGCGCGCCGGACCAGTGACGTAGGCGCTGCGGCCGTCTGCGGCTGCACAGTAAGACAGCGAACCGGCGCCGCTTATTGAACAGGCATGACCGTCATTTGTGCATGCAGAAAATGACAATTGCATGCAATATCTGGGCGCAGGTCATGCTTGTTCTTGAAGGGGAGCGCCCGGTCGATGAACAGACGCGATTTCCTCAGCGCCGCCTCGACCCTGACCGCCGGCGGCCTTCTCGCGACGGCCGCGCCGCGCCTCGCTCATGCGCTGTCGCGCGACGAAACGCTCGCGCTGATCTCGGAAAATGGGCCGAACAATCTCGACATCCACGGCGTCGGAACGAACCGCGCCGGATATGAGGCGGCCTGGAACTGCTACGACCGGCTCGTCACCTACGGGATCAAGACGCTGCCCGACGGTTCGCGCGGCTATGACAAGGACGTCATCGCGCCGGAGCTCGCCGAGCGCTGGGAGGCCGACGCCAAGGGCGTCACCTTCTTCCTGCGCAAGGACGCGACATTCCATGACGGGACGCCCGTCACCGCCGCAGACGTCAAATGGTCGTTCGACCGAGCGGTCAGCGTCGGCGGTTTCCCGACCGTCCAGATGGCGGCCGGAAGCCTGCTGAAGCCCGAGCAGTTCTCCGTGGTTGACGACCACACGTTCCGCGTCGCCTTCGCGCGGCCCGACGCCCTGACCATCCCGGATCTCGCGGTGATCGTGCCGGCGGTGTTCAACTCGGCGCTGGTGAAGAAGCACGCGACCGAGAAGGACCCCTGGGGCCTCGCCTACACCAAGAACAACCCGGCGGGCGGTGGCGCCTATCGGGTCGCGCGATGGACGCCGGGAACCGAGGTCGTCTACGAGCGCTTCGACGCGTGGAAGTCCGGGCCGTTGCCGCAGCTCAAGCGCGTGATCTGGCGCACGATCCCGTCTTCCGGCAATCGGCGCGCGCTGGTGGAGCGCAGCGACTGCGACGTCTCTTTCGACCTGCCCGCCAAGGACTTCGCCGAGATGAAGCGCGAGGGGCTGGTGAAGGTCGCCTCGAACCCGATCTCGAACGGCATGTGGTCGCTCGAGATGAACGTGACCAAGCCGCCCTTCGACAATCTGAAGGTCCGGCAGGCCATCGCCTGGGTGGTCCCGTATCAGAAGATCATGGACGTGGTGATGTATGGCGAGGCCAACCCGATGTTCGGGGCGGCGTCCAACACGCCCGACGACCTCGTCTGGCCGCGCCCGACCGCCTACCGGACCGACGTCGAGAAGGCCAAGGGTCTGCTCGCCGAGGCCGGATTCGCGGACGGGTTTTCGACCGCGCTTTCCTTCGACGTCAGCCAGGGCGCGATCGGCGAGCCGATCGCCGTGCTGATGCAGGAGAGCCTCGGCCAGATCGGGATCAAAGCCTCGATCGAGAAGATCCCGGGCGCGAACTGGCGCGGCCAGATGGCCAAGAAGTCGATGCCCTTCATGATCAACTTCTTCTCGGGCTGGCTCGATTATCCCGAATACTTCTTCTTCTGGGCCTATCACGGCCAGAACGCCGTCTTCAACACGATGGCGTACAAGAACCCTGCGCTCGACAAGGAGGTCGACGCCGCCCGCGCGGCGGCGGCCTCGGGCGACGCGGCCACCTATGAGGCGGCGATCAAGACAATGATCGCGATCGCCTATGAGGAGGTTCCGCGGATCCCGCTGTTCCAGCCCTATCTCAACGTCGCGATGCAGAAATCGGTCGGCGGCTACGCCTACTGGTTCCATCGCCAGCTCGACTACCGGACGATGGGCAAGGTCGTGACCTGACCCCTCGCGCCTGAGGCGCCGGCGGGTTCGACGCGCGGCGCCCGAAATGCATCCGCACAGACGATGAGCCACGGGCCGTCTCGCCCGAACGCATCCGCATGCCCGCGCGGATCATGAAGATCCGCAGCGCTTGAAGCCGAGGGAGCCGCCCATGCTGCGCGCGACGCTCAAACGACTGGTGACGATCGTTCCGACGCTGATCGGCGTCGTGGTCGTGACCTTCCTGCTGACCCGCGTGCTGCCGGGCGACCCGGCGGCGTACTTCGCCGGCCCCACCGCCGACGCCGCCTCGATCGAGCAGATCCGGAAATCGCTCGGGCTCGACCAGTCGCTGCCGCAGCAGTTCCTGCGCTATCTCGGCGACCTCGCCCGCGGCGACCTTGGAAACGCGCTTTCGACCGGCCAGCCGGTGCTGAAGGAGATCGCCTCGCGCCTGCCGGCCTCCGCCGAATTGACGCTGTCGGCGCTCGCGCTCTCGATTCTGATCGCGGTTCCGCTCGGCATCCTGGCGGCCGTGAAGGAGGGGTCGTGGATCGACCACCTCTGCCGCGTGGTGACGACCGCGGGCGTCTCGCTGCCGGTGTTCTTCACCGGCGTGCTGTTCGTCTGCATCTTCTACTACAGGCTCGGCTGGGCCCCGGCCCCGGTCGGCCGGCTCGACCTCTATTCGGTCGCCCCGCCCCACGTCACAGGCTTTTTCCTGATCGACAGTCTGCTGGCGGGCGACTTCGACACGTTCCGCGCCACCGTCGCGCAGCTGATCCTGCCGGCCTCCACCATGGCGCTGTTCGCGCTCGCGCCGATCGCCCGCATGACGCGCGCCTCGATGTTGTCGGTGCTGTCGTCGGAATTCATCCGCACCGCGCGGGCGAGCGGGCTCAACTCCCGCACCGTCATTCTGCGCTACGCCTTCCGCAACGCGATGTTGCCGGTGGTCACCACCCTCGGCATGGTCTTTTCCTTCTTGCTCGGCGCCAACGTGCTGGTCGAGAAGGTGTTCGCCTGGCCCGGCATCGGCTCCTTCGCGGTCGAGGCCCTGATCCAGTCCGACTATGCGCCGGTGCAGGGCTTCGTGCTCGCCATGGCGCTGCTCTACGTCGCCCTCAACCTGATGATCGACCTCGCCTACGGCGTCATCGACCCACGCGTGAGGCTTGAAGCATGAGCGCCATCGACGCATCCGCGACGCCGTCTCCCGCGGTCTCCGAAGCGCCGGCCCGGCCGGCGACTGGGCTTTCAGCCACGCTCGGCCACGCCCGCTACGTCGTGACCGAAAACCCGGTCACGGGCTTCGCCTTCGCGCTGTTCGCCGTGATCCTGCTCGCGGCGATCCTCGGTCCGGCGCTCGCGCCCTATGACCCGCTCGCCTCCGACACGGCCGCGGCGCTGCAGCCGCCCTCGGCCGCGCACTGGTTCGGCACCGACCAGGTCGGCCGCGACATCTTCAGCCGCGTGCTGGTAGCGACTAGGCTCGATCTCGTCATCGCGGTCTCCTCGGTCGCGCTGGTCTTCGCGCTCGGCGGCTTCGCGGGGATCTGCGCGGGCTTCTACGGCGGCTGGACCGACCGGCTGATCAGCCGCGTGAGCGACACCATCATGGCGTTCCCGCTGTTCGTGCTGGCCATGGGCATCGTGGCGGCGCTCGGCAACACGGTGACCAACATCGTCATCGCGACCGCGATCGTGAACTTCCCGCTCTACCAGCGGATCGCCCGCGCCGAGGCGAACGTGCGCCGCGACGCAGGCTTCGTGCAGGCGGCGCGCCTCACCGGCAATTCCGAGATGCGCATCCTGCTCTGCCAAATCCTGCCCAACATCATGCCCATCATGGCGGTGCAGATGTCGCTCACCATGGGCTACGCGATCCTCAACGCCGCGGGCCTCTCCTTCATCGGGCTCGGGGTGAAGCCGCCGACGCCCGAATGGGGAATCATGGTGGCGGAGGGCGCCGGCTACATCATCTCGGGCGAGTGGTGGATCGCGCTGTTTCCGGGCCTTGCTCTGATGATCTCGGTGTTCTGCTTCAACCTGCTCGGCGACGGCCTGCGCGACATCATCGACCCCCAGCGGAGGACATGATGGGAGGGTCGCGCGAGATGTCCTGCGTGCTTCGAGACGCGTCCCTTCGGGCCGTTCCTCAGCATGAGGATCGTGGAGGTTGGGGAGCCAAACACCCTCCTCATGCTGAGGAGGCGCGGAGCGCCGTCTCGAAGCACGCAGTCCGTTTGTCCCAGCCACTTTCCGGAGGGCGCACACGATGACTGCTCTGCTCGATGTAAAGGCTCTCACGGTCGAGTTCGCGACCCGTCGGGGAACGGTTCAGGCGGTGAAGACCGTCGACCTCGAGGTCGCCAAAGGCGAGACCGTCGGCATCGTGGGCGAGTCCGGTTCGGGCAAGTCCGTGACCTCCTATGCGGTCATGCGCATCCTCGACCGCGCGGGGCGCATCGCGGGCGGGTCGGTGGCCTTTTCCGGCCTCGACCTCAAAGGCGCGACCGAAGCCCAGATGACCGACATCCGCGGCCGGGAGATCTCGATGATCTTCCAGAACCCGCGGATGGCCTTGAACCCGATCCGCAAGGTCGGCCGACAGATCGAGGACGTGCTGCGCCGCCATGCGCAGGCGGGCTCCATGGACGCCCGCGCCAAGGCGATCGAGATGCTGGAACAGGTTAAGATCGCGCGGCCGGAGGAGCGCTACCACGCCTATCCGTTCGAGCTCTCGGGCGGCATGTGCCAGCGCATCGTGATCGCGCTCGCGCTCGCCTGCCGGCCGCAGCTGCTGATCGCCGACGAGCCGACGACCGGCCTCGACGTCACCACTCAGAAGGCGGTGATGGACCTCGTCACCGAGCTCACCCGCGCCCGCGGAATGTCCACGATCCTGATTACCCACGACCTCGGCCTGGCGGCCGCCTATTGCGACAAGGTCGTGGTGATGAAGAAGGGCGAGGTGGTGGAGACCGCCGCCGCGCGCGACGTCTTCGCCGCGCCCAAGCACGACTACACCCAGAAGCTCATGTGCGCGACGCCGCGCCCAGGCTCGACGCTGCGCGGCCTGCTGCCGGCCGAAGTCGCCGCCGCGCCGAACCCGCCCGCCGCTGTTTCGGGCGAGGTGCTGCTCAAGGTCCAGAACCTCGTGAAGGAGTATCCGCGGCAGGGCGTGACGAAGTCCGGGGCGCAGATGTTTGGCCGGGGAGCCGCGCAAGAACCCGAAAAGCCGTTCCGGGCGGTCGACGGGATCTCTTTCGAGATCCGGCGCGGGGAGAGTCTCGGGCTCGTCGGCGAAAGCGGCTGCGGCAAGTCAACCACCTCGATGATGGTGATGCGGCTGCTCGACCCGACGTCGGGAAACATCACGCTCGGCGGCGACGACATCGGCGCGATCCAGGCGAAGAGCTTCGCCTCCTCGCCCCATCGCAGGCGCATCCAGATGGTGTTCCAGGATCCGACCGACAGCCTCAACCCGCGCTTCACCGCGTCCCGCGCCATCGCCGATCCGCTGATGCGGATGGGGGCGCTCAAGGGCGCAGGCGCCGTCCGCGCGCGCTGCGAGCAGCTGGCGAACCTGGTCGGGTTGCCGCTCGACCTGCTGGACCGCTTCCCGCACCAGATGTCCGGCGGCCAGAAGGCCCGCGTCGGCATCGCCCGCGCCATCGCGCTCGACCCGGAGCTCGTCATCCTCGACGAGCCGACGGCCGCGCTCGACGTCTCGGTGCAGGCGGTGGTGCTCAACCTGCTCGACGACCTCAAGGCCAAGCTCGGCATGAGCTACCTGTTCGTCAGCCACGACCTCCACGTCGTGCGCCTGCTCTGCGACCGGGTGATCGTCATGCGGCAGGGCGCGATCGTCGAGCAGGGCTCGTCGCAAGACGTGCTCGAGGCCCCGAAGGCCGACTACACCCGCGAGCTGATCTCCGCGATCCCCCACCCGCCCGGCTGAGGGCGCGGGCGGCTTATCTCGACCGCCGATGCGATCTATGGTTCCTCATCGTCGTTCGACCGGCGCGCCGGTCCGACACAACGCGGCAACCAGGATCTTGGCCGTTCGCATCGTCGCGCTGCAGGGAGCGGCCGGCTTCGTCGTTCAGGTGAGGCTGGCGGAGTTCGCGCGCGCCCGCGCGGTCGAAGGGATCCGGGTCGCGGGCTGCGTCGAGGAGTTCAGCGGGGCGCCGGGCCAGGGCTGCTCCGGCCGCGCGCTGCGGGACCTGACGAGCGGCCGGCGGCGGATCATCGGACAGGATCTCGGATCGGGGTCGCTCGCCTGCCAGCTCGACGCCGTGGGCGTGTCGGACTCCTGCCAGGACGCGCTCGACGCCATCGAGCGTGGCTGCGACGTGGCTGTGCTCGCCAAGTTCGGAAAGCTCGAATCTGAGCGCGGCGGCCTCGTGGACGCCTTCGCCGCAGCGGCTGCGCGCGACGTCCCGATCGTCACCGCGGTCGCTCCCCAGTTCGCAGAAGCTTGGGCGCGCTATTCAGGAGGTCTCGCCGCTTACGTCGATCCGAGCCGCGAGGCGCTCGAGACGTGGTGGCTCACCGTCTGCGCGCCGCCGGCCAGGGCGGCGGCCGTCTGAGCGACGTCCGTGAGGCCTGAGACTTCGCTTGCCGACGAAAAGCGGCCGCCGCGCCAGAGCGGGCGCGGCGGCCTAGGCGTCACTTCAACTTGCTGAGCGCGGTGTCGAACGAGAGGCTGACCACGTAGCGGTCGCCGCACGAGTTGAACTGGCCGATGCTGACGAAGCACTCACGACGCGACAGGTCGCTGTCGTGATAGCGGAAATCGAGCGTCATCGCCTTATAGGTCACGCCCACACCGGCGTCCCAGTAGAGGTAGTCCGGCGAGAAGTTCTTGCTGGTCCACTGCTTCGAGAACGAGCCCGAGATGTAGCTGCCGACGCCCGGCATCGGCTCGAAGGGAAGCTTGTACTTGGCGAAGGCGGTGGCGTGGACGATCTCGGCGCCGAGATTGATGAAGTCGCCGCCGTAATAGACGTTGCCGCCGATCTCGAAGTCCTCGGTCACGGCGAACTTCGCGATGCCGTAGACCTTGCCGTAGTCGAGCTGGCGCACGCCCTTCACGCCGCCGTTGAAGTCAACCCAGACGTAGCCGGCGTCGAGCGAGAGCTGGCCGAAGCTGTAGCGGACGCCGCCATAGTAATCGATTTCAGTCGCGGGATCGGACGCGCCGCCGAAGTTGACGTTCGAGGCCCAGATGCCCGCGTAAAGCAGGCCATAGGCCTGAAGCTCGGCGTAGCCCTGCACGGCGGGCTCGCCCTTGGTCTGCGAGATGCCGCGCAGCACCCACTCGCTGGTGCCCTTCACGCCGAACGCGATGTCGAACGGCGTGGTGGTGGCGTCGATGATTTCCGGCATGTCGGCGGCCGAGGCGGCGGTCGGCGCGAAGGAGCCGATGGCGGCCGCGACGACGGCGGCGCCTGCGGCCTTGAAAAGAGCGTTCATGATGGCGTTCCCCGATGAGATAAGGCGATTGAAACTGGCCAGACTCATCGTGAATTTACAAGAGATCTCAGATTGTTACCGCAACGCAAAATAGAACTATGGACTTTTTGCAACAGCTTTTTGAATGGGCGCAAAAGATGGTCGCCGAGCCCATTTTTCGGGCGGCCTGCAGACTCGAAATGAGGCGGATGAGCCCGGTTTTTAGTGGCTGATCATCCAGGGGCGCGCCTTGGGGAAACTCTTCGCTGCCGAAGAGGGCTGCTTCAGCCCACGGCTTGAGCAGCACCCGCAACCAGGCGCATGCGACTTCGAGCTTTTCGGCTCGTTCGACGACCGTTCATTGGTCGCGGCGGCGATCCGGCGGGCCGAATTCATGGTGGCGAGCGCGGGCGCGACCAGCATCACGCGCGGCGCTTGCGCTCCGCAGTCCGGGCATCCGCAGGGCTGGTCGAAGGCCGACATCGGCCGCAGCGCCGTGAAGGTTCCACAGTCGTCGCAGGCGTAATCGTAGACGGGCATGCTCAAACCCTCGCTGGCGCCAGGCCGTCATCCTGGACGGCGGCGGGGCCGACGATCCGGGATCATTCTCAGTCGAACGCGCCCTCTTCGGAGGACGATCCCGGCTCTTGGCTGACGCCAAGGCCGGGATGACGCTTCTCGTGTCAGAGATCGTACGCGATCGGCATGTCGATCGAGCCGTCCAGAAACTTGGTCGGACCGGCCGCGTTCGGATTGATGTCGAAGTCGAAGATCTTGGTCGGAAGCCACAGCGTCGCGCAGGCGTTCGGGATGTCGACGACGCCCGAGATGTGGCCCTGCACCGGCGCGGTGCCGAGGATCGAATAGGCCTGCGCGCCCGAATAGCCGAACTTCTTCAGGTATTCGATCGCGTTGAGGCAGGCCTGACGATAGGCGACATGGACGTCGAGGTAGTGCTGCTCGCCGGCCTCGTCGACCGAGATGCCCTCGAAGATCAGGTAGTCGTCATACTTCGGGGTGATGACCGACGGCTTGAAGATCGGGTTCTTGATCCCGTATTTCGACATGCCGTCCTTGATGACGTCGACCTTGAGATGCAGCCAGCCGGCCATCTCGATCGCGCCGCAGAAGGTGATCTCGCCGTCGCCTTGGCTGAAGTGCAGGTCGCCCATCGAGAGACCCCCGCCGTCGACATAGACGGGGAAGTAGATCTTGGAGCCGCGCGACAGATCCTTGATGTCGCAGTTGCCGCCGTGCTCGCGCGGCGGGACGGTGCGGGCGGCCTCGGACGCGGCCTTGTCGCGGCCCTCGCCCTTGAGCCGGCCCATATGGGCAGTCGGCGCGAACGGCACGGTGCCCACCGGCGGCACGCGGTCGGCGTGCTTCTCGACGAAGGGGATCTCGCGGTCGTTCCAGGTCTTGAGCAGCTTGGGATCGGGCAGGCAGCCGATCAGGCCCGGATGGATGAGGCCCGGGAAGCGCACGCCCGGGATGTGGCGGGATTTGGTGAACATGCCCTCGAAGTCCCAGATCGACTTCTGGGCGTGGGGGAAGTGCTCTGTGAGGAAGCCGCCGCCGTTGTTCTTCGAGAAGAAGCCGTTGAAGCCCCAGTTGCTCTCGGCCTTGGCGCCGATGTCGAGGATGTCGACCACCAGCAGGTCGCCGGGCTCCGCGCCCTCGACGCCGATCGGGCCCGACAGGAAGTGCACGATGGTGAGGTCGATGTCGCGGACGTCGGACGGATCGTCGTTGTTCTTGATGAACCCGCCGGTCCAGTCATAGGTCTCGATGATGAAGTCGTCGCCGGGCTTGGTCCAGGCCACGATCGGAATGTCGGGGTGCCAGCGGTTGTGCACCATGTCGTTGTCGTAGGCCGACTGCGACAGGTCGACCTTGATCAGCGTCTCAGTCACGTTTTTCGTCCTCCCGTTTGAGAAATCAGCTGGCGAGCAGGTCCTTGATCGCCGCGTCCACGAAGGCGATGTCGGGGCTGGTGCCGCGCGGATCGCCTGCGAAATGGCCCCAGTCGCTGACGCAGACGCGCAGCTCCGCATTGGGCATGTGCGCGACCTCGATCTCGCTGTCTTCCGGCGGGAAATAGAGGTCGGTGGAGCCGGGCATGACGATCGCCTTGGCCTTGATGCCGGCGAGCGCCTTCTTGAAGTCGCCGCCGTATTTCGGGTCGCCCGAGATGTCGGCGTTCTGCCAGGTCCAGATCAGCGACAGGAGGTCGTTGGCGTCCTTCGGCAGGAAGAAGCCTTCCCAGAAATAGACGAGGAAATCCTCGAGCGAGGAGTAGTTCCACGGCACGTCCGGCGCGCGGCCGCCGAACGGGCGCTCCGGGATCTGGAGGTCTAGGAACTTGCGGTAGAAGGTCTGCGAGAAGCCCCAGCCGGCGTAGACGCGGGCCGCGGCGCGAAGACCCTTGCGGGGCGGCTCGTCGTAAAAGCCTTCCTTGAAAGCCGCGTCCGCGGTCAGCGCCGCCTTGACCCCTTCGAGGAAGACGAAATTGTGCCGCGAGCATTTGGCCGCGCCCATGAAGGGCAGGATGCGCTCGACCATGTCGGGGAAGCTTGCGCCCCACTGGAACGACTGCGCGGCGCCCATCGACCAGCCGCAGACGAGCTTGATTTTCTCGATCCCGAACTTCTCGGTCACCAGCCGGTGCTGCAGCACGACCTGGTCGTAGACGGTGATCCGCGGGAAGCGCGCGCGGTCGTAGGGCTCGGGCGTGTTGCTCGGCGAGGACGAGACGCTGTTGCCGAGCATGTTGGGGATGATGATGAAGTACTTCGTGGGGTCGAGCCCCATGCCCTCGCCGATCATCCACTCGTTGTCGGCGTGGTTCGCCGAATACCAGGTGGGATAGACGATGACGTTGTCTTTGGCGGCGTTCAGCGTCCCGTAGGTCTTGTAGGCGAGCTTGGCTGCGCGAAGCGTCGCGTCGCCGGACAGGACGATGTCGCCGAGTTCGAAGGTTTCGTAGTCGGTCATTCTTAGCCCTCCGTTTGACGGACAGGTGCTCAGACGGACAGAGACTTAGACGGACAAGTACCTAGAGACCTTTGCTTCATCGACGGCCGCCCGCGGCTCGTCATGGACGATCTCTCGCGTTCTCGACGACGAGGATGCGGTCGGCGACGTCGAGCGCGAAGCTGAGCACCTGTTCGGACACGATAATGGAAAGTCCGCGCTCGTCACGGATGCGGCGCAGCGTGCGCGCCATCTCGCGGATGATCGAGGGCTGGATGCCTTCGGTCGGCTCGTCGAGCAGCAGCACCTTGGGCTTGGTCGCGAGCGCCCGGGCGATCGCGAGCTGCTGCTGCTGGCCGCCCGAGAGTTGCCGGCGCGCCGGCCCTTCATCTCGAGCAGGACGGGGAAGAGCTCGTAGATGTCGGAGGGCACGGTGCGGTCGCCCGAGGCCGAAAGTCCGGTCTCGATGTTCTCCTTCACCGTCATGGTGGAGAACACCATGCGGCCCTGCGGCACGTAGGCGACGCCCTTCTTGACGCGCTGGTGGCTCTTCAGCGCGCTGATCTCCTCTCCGCCGAGACGGATCGCGCCTGCGGTGGTGGGCAGGATGCCCATGGTCTTCATGAGCGTGGTCTTGCCCATGCCGTTGCGGCCCATGATGGCCACGATCTCGTTGGTCGCGACGCCGAAGCTCATCCCGTGAAGGACTTCGCTCTGGCCGTAGGCGACGTGCAGGTTTTCGACGTCCAGCATCGTCCGCTCCTCAGTGCCCGAGATAGACTTCGATGACCTTCGGGTCGGACTGCACCTTCTCCATCGAGCCCTCCGAGAGGATCTTGCCCTGATGGAACCGTCACCTTGTGGGCGATGTCCTCGACGAACTTCATGTCGTGCTCGATGACGAGCACCGAGCGGTTCTTGATGATGGTGTTGAGCAGTTCCGCCGTCTTGATGCGCTCGGAGACGCTCATGCCGGCGACCGGCTCGTCGAGCATCAGGAGCTCGGGGTCCTGGATCAGCAGCATGCCGATCTCGAGCCACTGCTTCTGGCCGTGGGAGAGGAAGGCGGCGTTGTCGTGCAGCCGGTCCTTGAGGAAGATGAGCTCGGCCACCTCCTCGACCCGGTCACGCACCGCCTGGTCGCGCTTGAAGGTGAGCGCCCCCCAGACAGAGCGGCCCTTCGGGTAGGAGATCTCGAGGTTCTCGAAGATCGTCAGGTCGTCATAGATTGAGGGCGTCTGGAACTTGCGGCCGACGCCCGCGAGCACGATCTGGCTCTCGCTCATCTTGGTGAGCTCCTTCTCGCGGAAGCGGATGGAGCCGGCGGTCGACTTGGTCTTGCCGCAGATGAGGTCGAGCACCGTGGTCTTGCCGGCCCCGTTCGGGCCGATGATCACGCGAATCTCGTTCTCGTCGACGTAGAACGAAAGGTCGTTGACCGCCTTGAAGCCGTCGAACGAGACGGTGAGGCCTTCGACCGAGAGCAGGAATTCTTTTGCGGGCGTGCCGATCGGGGTCATGGGTCAGCTCCTCACTCGGCGGCCGCGGCCGCGGCCTTGGCGACGTCATGACCGGGATCGGTCGGGTCCTTCGACCGCAGCTTGAACACCCGGTCGATCGAGGGCTGGACGTAGTCGCGCCAGATGCCCGCGAGGCCGTTCGGGAAGAACAGGACGACCGCGATGAACAGGCCGCCGAGGCCAAGCAGCCAGAGCTCAGGGAAGCTCTCCGACAAGCTGGTCTTGGCGTAGTTGACCAGAAGCGTCCCGTAGATCGCGCCGAAGATGGAGAGCCGACCGCCGACCGCGCAAAAGATCACCATCTCGATCGAGGGCACGATGCCGACGAGCGACGGCGACATGAAGCCGACCTGCAAGGTGAACATCGCGCCGCCGATCGCCGCGAAGGCGGCGCCGAGGCAGAACACGAAGATCTGGAAGTTCGCGACCGAATAGCCGGAGAAGCGGACACGGTCCTCCTTTTCGCGCATCGCGACCAGGATGCGGCCGAGCTTGGAATCCCGCACGAACATCGCGCAGCAAACGACGCCGATCAGCAGCACGGCGTTGACGAAGTAGAGGACGAACTTCGCGCTGTCGGTGCGGATGTCCCAGCCCATCAGCGTGCGCAGGTCGGTGATGCCGTTGACGCCGCCGGTGTAGCCCTGCTGGCCGATGATCAGAATCGTGGCGATGGCCGCGAGCGCCTGGGTGATGATCGCGAAATAGACGCCAGAGACGCGGCGCTTAAACATCGCCGAGCCAATCAGCAGCGCGAAGGCGACCGGCACGAGGACGATCAGGAAGAGCGTCGGGATGAAGTAGTGGAACGGCTCCCAGAACCAGGGCAGCGAGGTGAGCTGGTTCCAGTCCATGAAGTCCGGGATGCCGGGCGTCGACTGGATCTTGGTGTTCTCGACCGACGACGCCTCGAGCTTGAGGTACATCGCCATGCCGTAGCCGCCGAGGCCGAAGAACAGGCCCTGGCCGAGCGAGAGAATGCCGCCATAGCCCCAGCACATCACGAGGCCGACGGCGACGAAGGCGTAGGTGAGATACTTGCCGACGAGATTGAGGCGGAAGCCGTCAAGCGCCAGCGGGAAGACGACCAGCAGCAGGGCCGCGACGACGGCGAGCGCCAGAAGATCCTTGCGGTCCATGTAGGAGGGAGCGGTTTTCATCTGCGCGGCTCCTCAGCGACGGACCTTGAGGGTGAACAGGCCCTGCGGCCGCAGCATCAGGATGCCGACGACGGTGAGCAGGGTGATGACCTTGGCCATCGAGCCGGAGAGGAAGAACTCCAGCGTCGACTGGGTCTGCGAGATCGAGAAGGCCGAGGCGATGGTGCCGAAGAGGCTCGCGGCGCCGCCGAAGACGACGATCAGGAAGGTGTCGACGATGTAGAGCTGGCCGGCGGTCGGGCCGGTGGAGCCGATCATCGTGAAGGCCGAGCCCGCGACGCCGGCGATGCCGCAGCCGAGGCCGAAGGTGAGGCGATCGACCTTTTCGGTGTCGATGCCGACCGCGCCCGCCATCTGGCGGTTGAGCACCACGGCCCGGATCTGCTGGCCGAAGCGCGAGCGGAAGATCATGAAGAACACCGCGACGGTGATCAGCAGCGTCAGACCCATCACGAACAGGCCGTTGATCTGGACCTCGACCACGTCGGTGACGGGCAGGGAGCCCATCATCCAGTCGGGCAGCGTGACGCCCACTTCGCGCGGGCCGAAGACCGAGCGGTAGACCTGCTGAAGAATGAGGCTGAGGCCCCAGGTCGCGAGCAGCGTGTCGAGCGGGCGCTTGTAGAGGCGCTTGATCAGCGCCCATTCGACCAGCATCCCCAAGGCTCCTGACGCGCAGAACGCCAAGGCCATCGCCACGAAGAAGTAGATGGGAAACAGCGAGGGCAGGTGCTCGGTGAAGAACACCGACGTCAGCCAGGTGACGTAGGCGCCGAGGATCATGAACTCGCCATGGGCCATGTTGATCACGCCCATCTGGCCGAAGATGATCGCGAGGCCGAGCGCCATCAGCAGATAGACGGAGAAAAGGATCAATCCCGCGAAGCCCTGCATCGCGAAGATCGATCCGAGATCGCCGAGCGAATATTCTCCGAACATGTGCGTGTCCCCGCGAAAACGCCGTCGTCCCGGACGGCCAAGGCCGATTCAGGATCGTCTTGCAAACGAGGCGCCGATCGCTGCGCCATGCCCGGAAGACGATCCCGGCAGAAAGCTCGCGGGGCCGGAACGCTTCTCGGCGTCCGGCCCCGGCGGTCACATCACTGGTAGCCCTTGGGGAAGGGGTTCGGCTCGATGAGGTCCGGGCTCTCGTAGACCACCTTGAACTGGCCGTCCTTCTGGGCGAGGCCCACGCGGGTCTTCGACCAGAGGTGATGGTTCGCGTGAATCTTGACGTAGCCTTCCGGCGCCTTGGTGAACTCGATGCCGTCGGAGGCGGCGGCGATCTTGTCGACGTCGAAGGAGCCCGCCTTCTCGACGGTCATTTTCCAGAGCCAGGGGCCGAGATAGGCGGCCTGGGTCACGTCGCCGATGACGGTCTTCTCGCCCCACATCTTCTTGAACGCCGCGACGAATTCCTTGTTGTTCGGATTGTCGAGCGACTGGAAGTACTTCATGCAGGAGTAGGCGCCCGCGATGTTCTCGCCGCCGATGCCGTCGATCTCGTCCTCGGTGACCGAGATCGTCATCAGGATCTGCTTGTCGAGATTGATGCCGGCGGCCTTGAGCTGCTTGTAGAACGCCACGTTCGAGCCGCCGACCACGTCCGTGAAGATCACGTCGGGCTTGGTCAGCTTCAGCTTGTTGATCACGGAGTTGAACTGGGTGTGGCCGAGCGGGAAGTACTCCTCGCCGACGACCTTCGTTCCCTTCATGAAGTTTTCGATGTGCTTGCGCGCGATCTTGTTCGACGTGCGCGGCCAGATGTAGTCCGAACCGATGAAGTAGAAGGTCTTGGCGCCCTTCTCCTTCACGACCCAGTTCAGCGACTCGAGGATCTGCTGGGTGGCTTCCTGGCCGGTGTAGATGACGTTCTTCGACTGCTCGAGGCCTTCGTAGAAGGTCGGGTAGTAGAGCATGCCGTTGTACTGCTCGATGACCGGCAGCACCGCCTTGCGCGAGGCCGAGGTCCAGCAGCCCATGATGGCCGCGACCTTGTCCTGCACGAGCAGCTTCTTGGCCTTCTCGGCGAAGGTCGGCCAGTCGGACGCGCCGTCTTCCTGGATGAACTTGATCTTGCGGCCGAGCACGCCGCCCATGGCGTTGATCTGCTCGATCGCGAGCTTCTCGGCCTGGATCGAGCCCGTCTCCGAGATCGCCATCGTGCCGGTCGCCGAATGCAGGATGCCGACCGTCACCTCGGTGTCGGTGACCGCGAGCCCGGTCGTGTTCACCGCCGAGGTGGCGGGCGCCTGGGCGAAGGCGGTCTTCGGCAGCAGGCCGGCCAGCGGCGCGGCCGCCATGCCCATGAGAATCTGTCGGCGCAGCCGCGAATGGCCAGCCTCGTCATGTTCCGCCATCAAACCCTCCGTCGGCCAGTCCCCGCGACTGGCTATCGATCGTCAGGCTCGCGCGATTTTTGCGTCGCAGCATATACGTTGGTTGACGTATATGGACCGCCGGACGCCCTGCTTAGGGTCGCGTCTCGCGCGCGAAACCATTGGCGCGAATGGGAGATCGCGGCTCAACCTCCGGCGCGGCAAGAGTCTTGCTCCACAAAGGCGAGATTGTCTGGGAGGCGGTTTTTTGCACTGCGTTAAGGCAGGGCGTGGCGATTTTGCGTTCAGGAGCGCAGATCTTGACTGATCGGCTCCGCATCGTCCCCGTTCGCCGTCGCTACAATCAGTTCGTCGCGAACGAGACGCTCGAGGACTATGCGCTGCGCTTCACCGCCAAGGCGCGGCGCTGGTCGGCGGTCCGGGTCGGCAACACGGCGCTCGGCGCGGTGTCGTTTCTCGCGCTCGAGGCGATCGGCGGCGCAATCACGCTGAGCTACGGCTTCGAGAACGCGCTTGCGGCGATCGTCGTGGTCTCGGCGCTCATTTTCCTCACTGGCCTCCCGATCGCCTATTACGCGGCCCGCGACGGGCTCGACATCGACCTGCTGACCCGCGGCGCCGGCTTCGGCTATATCGGCTCGACCATCACGTCGCTGATCTACGCCTCCTTCACCTTCATCTTCTTCGCGATCGAGGCCGCCATCATGGCGCTCGCGCTCGAGCTCTGCTTCGGGCTGCCGCTCGCGATCGGCTACATCGTGTCGGCCGTGGTGGTGATCCCGATCGTCACCCATGGCATCGCCTGGATCAGCCGGTTCCAGGTCTGGACCCAGCCGCTCTGGATCATCCTGCACCTCACCCCGCTGATCTTCATCGCCGCCAAGGGCGATGCGAGCTTCGCGCAATGGATCGGCTACGAAGGAGCGAACCCGCATGGCGGAACGCTGAACCTGCTCGGCGCGGGCGCCGCGGGCGCGGTCGTGTTCGCGCTCGTCGCGCAGATCGGCGAGCAGGTCGACATCCTGCGCTTCATGCCCGAGCGCAAGGTGAGCGGCCGCGCCGCCTGGTGGTCGGCGCTGCTCGCGGCGGGGCCAGGCTGGATCATCCCCGGCGCGGTCAAGATGCTGATCGGATCGTTCCTCGCCATCCTCGCGCTCCGCCACGGCGTGCCCGCAAGCCACGCCGGCGAGCCGACCCAGATGTACCTCATCGCCTTCGGCTACGTGACCTCGTGGCCGGCGGTCGCGCTCGGGTTGACGGCAGCTTTCGTGGTGGTGTCACAGCTCAAGATCAACGTCACCAACGCCTATGCGGGCTCGATCGCCTGGTCGAACTTCTTCTCGCGGCTCACCCACGCCCATCCCGGCCGGATCGTGTGGCTGTTCTTCAACGTCGGCATCGCCGTCCTTCTCATGGAGGCCGGCATCTACAAGACGCTTGAGCACACGCTCGGGCTCTATTCGATCGTGGCGGTCGCCTGGCTCGGCGCGCTGGTGGCGGACCTCACCATCAACAAGCCGCTGGGCTTGAGCCCCAAGCGCATCGAGTTCAAGCGCGCCCATCTCTACGACATCAACCCCGTGGGCGTCGGGGCCATGGTGGTGGCGACCGCGGTCGCCATGGTCTCCTACGCCGGCGCCTTCGGCCCCTACCCTCAGGCGCTCGCGCCCTTCGTGGCGCTGCTCGTCGCCATGGTCGCGGCGCCGCTGATCGCGATCGCGACCGGGGGGAAATATTATCTCGCGCGCAAGCCCCGCGCCGAATGGCGACTGCGCCCGTCTCTCACCTGCAAGGTCTGCGAGAACGCCTTCGAGCCCGAGGACATGGCGCACTGCCCGGTCTATTCGGGCGCGATCTGCTCGCTCTGCTGCTCGATCGACGCGCGCTGCCGCGACGGCTGCAAGCCGCATGCGCGCTACCAGGCCCAGGTCGTCGACGTCATCACAGCGCTGATGCCGCAACGCTGGATCGCGCGGCTGAACACCCGCACCGCGCATTTCTCGGGCGTGTTCGCGACCCTACTCGGGATCCTGAGCCTCGTCCTGCTGCTCGTGCACTTCATCGCGGCCAAGACGGCACCCGAGGAGGCCGCGGCCGTCGCAGGCACGCTCTGGGCGGTGTTCCTGATCCTCGCCATCATCGCGGGCGTCGCAGCCTGGTTGTTCGTTCTCGCGCATGAAAGCCGCGAGATCGCGCAGGAGGAATCCTCGCGCCAGACCTCCGCGCTGATGCGCGAGATCGAGGCGCACAAGAAGACCGACGCCGCGCTCCAGCGCGCCAAGGAAGTGGCCGAGGCCGCCAATCTCGCTAAAAGCCGCTATGTGGTCGGCATCAACCACGAGCTCCGCACGCCGCTCAACGCCGTGCTCGGCTACGCGCAACTGCTTGACGCGGAATCCGGCCTGTCTCCGAAAGCCCAGACGGGCGTGCGCGTCATCCGCCGCAGCGCCGAGCACCTTGCGGGCCTGCTCGACGGGCTGCTGGACATCGCGAAGGTGGAGGCGGGCCGGCTGAAGCTCTCGCGCGAGGACATCTGGACTCGCGAATTTCTCGCCCAGCTCGCCGACATGTTCCGTCTTCAGGCCACGGCCAAGGGCGTCGATTTCGCCTTCGAGGGCGACGGCGCGCTGCCGCCGGTGGTGCGCGGCGACGGCAAGCGGCTGCGGCAGGTGTTGATCAACCTGCTGTCGAACGCCGTGAAGTTCACCGACGCCGGCAAGGTGACGCTGCGCGTGACCTATCGCAGCCAGGTGGCGACTTTCGAGATTCTCGACACCGGTCACGGCGTCCGGCCGGAGGACCGCGACCGCATCTTCGAGCCCTTCGAACGCGGCGGCGCGGCGCTCGCCAACCTCCAGCCCGGCATGGGGCTCGGCCTCACCATCACCAAGCTGCTGGTCGAGGTGATGGGCGGCGAAATCTCGCTCGAAACGGAGGCCGGGCGCGGCAGCGCCTTCAAGGTCAAGCTGATGCTGCCGCACGCCGCGAACGCCCGCCCGCCGGTCGTCGCGACCGAGCGCGTCGTCGGCTATCTCGGGCGGCGGCGGCTCGTGCTCGTGGTCGACGACGACGGCGACCAGCGCAATCTCATGCGCGAGACGCTGGAGCCGATCGGCTTCACGATGCTCTCCGCGAACGACGGCGCGGCGGCGCTGCACATCACGTCGCACCGCATGCCGGACCTCGTGCTGCTCGACGTCTCGATGCCGGGAAAATCCGGCTGGGAGATCGCCCGCGAGCTTCGCGAGGCCGCGCCCGACATCCGCATCATCATGATGTCGGCGAACATTGGCGAATCATCGGGACAGGAGGGGCGCGCGCCGGACCACGACGCCGCGATGCCGAAGCCGATCGACCTGCAGGCGCTGCTCGGCCATGTGGAGCGCCTGCTGCGACTGACCTTCGTGACCGAGACCGAGGCCCCTTCCTTAGCCCCTCTCCCCGTCCTCGACGCGCCGCCGCCGCGGCCCTCCGCCCGCCATGTCGAGGAGCTGACCCGGCTCGGCGAAATGGGCTACATCGCGGGCATAGAGGCCAAGCTTATCGAGCTCGAAACCGCAGATCTCGGCGCCGGCCCCTTCGTCACCGCCGCGCGCGAAAAGATCCGCGCCTTCGATCTGCGCGGCTATATGAAGATGCTCGAGCCTGAGACGACGCGGGAGCGCGGCGATGTCTGAAGGCGGCGGCCGCAGCGTCGTCCTGGTGGTGGACGACAGCCCCGAAACGCTCGCGATGCTGACCGCGGCGCTCGAAAGCGCCGACATGCTCGTGCTCGTCGCGATCGACGGCGAAAGCGCGATCGCGGCCGTGCGCCACGCCGCGCCCGACCTCGTGCTGCTCGACGCGGTGATGCCCGGCCTCGACGGCTTCGAGACCTGCCGGCGCCTGAAACGCCTGCCCGAACTCGCCGACGTGCCGATCATCTTCATGACCGGACTCAAGGAGACCGACCGGATCGTCGAGGGCTGGAGGCCGGCGGCGTCGACTATGTGACGAAACCGATCGTGCTCGACGAGCTCATCGCCCGCATCCGCGTCCACATCGGCAACGCGCGCAAGTCGCGCAGCGCCCGCGCGGCGCTCGACACCACGGGGCGCTACCTCTTCGCGGTGAACGGCGCCGGCCGCATCGTCTGGTCGACCCCGCAGGCCAACCGCCTGCTCGCGCTCGCCGAGGCGGCAGAGGACGGCGACCAAAAGCTCCCCGCCGCGCTCTCGCGCTGGCTCTCGGCCCGGCAGGACGGACGCTCGGACCTCGCCCCTCTGAAGCTCGAAGCCGTCGGCGGCGCGCTGTCGATCGCCTTCGTCGGCCGCGCGGACCGCGACGAGATCCTGCTGCGCGTCACTGAGGAGAGCGGCGCCGACCATGCCGCGGTCTTCCGCGAAAAGCTCGGGGTCACGGCGCGCGAATCCGAGGTGCTGCTCTGGATCGCGCGCGGAAAATCAAACCGCGACATCGCCGACATCCTCGGCATGAGCCCGCGGACCGTGAACAAGCATCTCGAGCAGATCTACGTGAAGCTCGGGGTCGAGAACCGCGCCGGCGCCACGGCGGTCGCGGTCAGGCATATGGGCTGACCGCCCCACATTTTCCTTCTGGAGCATCCAATGAGCGTCGGTTCCGTCTCCGCCCTGTGGCGATATCCGGTGAAGTCGGTCCTCGGCGAGCAGGTCCGGTCGGCCTCGTTGACCTCGGTCGGCATCGAGCTCGACCGGGCGTTCGCGATCATCGACGTCGAGAGCGGCAAGGTGGCGAGCGCCAAGCGGCCCCAGCTCTGGCGCAAGATGCTTGATGTCGGTCGCCGAAGGGGGGACACGATCCGGTTTCCGGACGGCGAGACCATCGGCGTCGCCGAGGCCGGGATCGACGAGAAGCTGAGCGCCTTCCTCGGCCGGGCGGTCAGAATGTCGACGCAGGCGGCGCCGACCGACTCGCTCGACCGCGCCATCCCCGAGGAGGTGCTGGAGCGCGGCGAAGGCGGCGAGGCCGGCTCGACGCATCTCGTTCTGGCGCAGGCCTCCCCCGACGGCGGCTTCTTCGATTACGCGCCCTACCACGTCATCCTGCGCTCGAGCCTCGACCATGTGCGCGACGCGATCGGCGACGACAGCATCCTGGTCGAGCGCTACCGGGCCAACATCGTCATCGACATTCCGGGCCTCGAACCTTTCGCCGAGAACGGCTGGGCTGGCATTGAGCTGAAGATCGGGCCAAACGCCGTGCTGTCCTTCATCGGGCGACGCCGCGCTGCTCGGTGCCGATGCTGGCCCATGGCGAGCTGCCGCAGGCGCCGGGCGCGCTCACCAAGCTCGTCGAACTCAACCGGATCGAGCTGCCGGAGTTCGGCCCGGCCTCTACCTGCCTCGGGGCCTTCGCGGTGCTGAAGACGCCGGGCGTCGCCTCGGTCGACGCGCGGTCGAGCTCGTCTCCTGACGATTTGTCCTTGTTCGCAAGGGCGCGCGCGGTCCAATGATGCCGGGCGATTGAACGTTTTCGTGGAGTTTAAGACGTGTCGGGCGGGCCTTGGCGTATCGGCGTTCTGTTTTCGAAGACCGGGGTCACGGCCGACATCGAGACCGCGCAGCTCAACGCCACGCTGCTCGCGATCGAGGAGATCAACGCGGCCGGCGGCGTGCTCGGCCGCGCGGTCGAGCCACTCGTGCGCGACGGCGCCTCGGATCCGAAGCGCTTCCGGCAGGAGGCCGAGCGCCTCATCGGGCAGGACGGCGTGAAGCTGCTGCTCGGCTGCTACATGTCGAGCTGCCGCAAGGCCGTGCTGCCGGTCATCGACGGCCAGCGAGGCCTGTTGTTCTATCCGACCTTCTATGAAGGCTTCGAGTTTTCGCGTGAGGTGATCTACACCGGCGCAGTCGTGAACCAGAACGCGTTCCAGCTCGCCAAATACATGCTGGCGCGACACGGCCAGCGCGTGCTGATCGTCGGTTCGAACTACATCTATCCTTACGAAACCAACCGCGTGATGAGCGACTTCGTCGTCCAGTCGCGCGGCAAGGTGGTGGACGAGATCTATCTCCCGCTCGAGGCCGACGCCTCGAGCCCGGAGATCGGCCGGCTGATCAAGCGCATCCGGAAACACGAGCCGGACTTCATCTTCTCGACCATCGTCGGCCGCTCGACGGCGAGTTTTTACGAGGCCTATGCGGAGGCCGGCCTCTCTTCCCAGAACATGCCGATCGCGAGCCTCACCACATCCGAGGTCGACGTCGCCAACATGGGCGCCGGCGTCGCCGAGGGGCACATCTCGGCCGCGACCTTCTTCTCGACGCTCCAGACGCCTGCAGCCAGAAGGTTCACGGCCGCCTATCGCGCCAAGTACGGACAGGCGGCCCCGATCCCCTCGGCCGCGGAGGCCGCTTACCTCCAGACCCACATCGCGGCGGCGGCGCTGGCGCGCGCCGGCACGGACGATCCCCGCCGCGTGCTTGAGGAGATCAAGGAGGTCGAGTTCGACGCGCCGCAGGGACGCGTCCGGATCGATCCCGACAACCACCACGCCTATCTCTGGCCGCGGGTCGCGCGGGTCGACGCGAACGGCGAGTTCCAGATCGTCTGGAACCCGGGCGTGCGGGTGAAGCCCGACCCCTATTGCGTCGACCAGCGCATCGACGACTGGTCGGCCGATTTCGTCGAGGCCCCGGCCTCGGGCGGGCGCTGAAGGCGGCCCGGGTCATGGCGATCCAGATCCTTCGCGACATCCGGGGTCTTCGGGTTCACGCGATCCATCCGAACGACACGGAGGGGCGCGAGCTCGTCGAACACCTGAAGCGCATCGGCTGCTTCGTCGAGACCGTGTGGCCGATCCCTGACAGCTTCCCGGCCGCCGCCGACGTGGTGCTGCTCGCGATCGAGCAGGAGGACCGCGACGCGCTTCAGCGCCTGCTGAAAACCCGCAGCGACGCCTCACCCACGCTTATCGCCATCGTCGGCTACGAGAACCCGGCGACGCTCGCGCTCGTGCTTGAAAGCGGCGCGCTCGCTGTCGTTGAGCGGCCCATAAAACCGTTCGGCCTGCTGACCCAGATCGCGCTCGCGCGCTCGCTCTGGTTCGAGCGTCGCGAACAAGGCAAGCGGCTGCGCAAGCTTGAACGCAAGCTCACCGGCATCCAGCAGATCCAGAAGGCCAAGACGATCCTGATGGAGAGCCAGGGCATCACCGAGGACGAGGCGTTCCAGTCGATCCGCAAGCAGGCGATGGCCAAGCGCGTGCCGATGGAGGAGCTCGCTTCGGCGATCATCAACGCCAACGAGCTCTTGAACTTCAAATCCAATGGTGCTTAGCTGGACGCATCGACTGACCGCGACGCTGCGGTGAGGCGGTTTTTCCGGTCCACAGAGCTGTCGGCCCGGTACAGGCTATGTAGCCCGCCAGATCCTCACTTGAGGAACTGACGGGCTTTTTTGTTTTTCGGCCTCGAGCGACTTCACATCGCTTGCGGAGACGTTGATCTGCGCCCTGTCGATCGCGCGACGTCTGTGCGAGGACTTTGCGCAATTGGACATCACATCTGCTGGCGGCGATCGCCCGCGGCGCAGGCGCGTCGTGGCCGGGGCTCCGCACGCCCGGCGACTGAGGAGACACCGGACATGCTTCACGGCGATATCGGATCGAGCAAGGACACCGTCGGCGTGGCGGTCGTGAACTACAAGATGCCCCGGCTGCACACCAAGGCAGAAGTGCTGCAGAACGCCAAGGCGATCGCCGACATGGTGGTGGGCATGAAGGCGGGCCTCCCCGGAATGGATCTCGTGATCTTCCCCGAATATTCGACCCACGGGATCATGTACGACTCCAAGGAGATGTACGACACGGCCTCGGCGATCCCGGGCGAGGAGACCGAGATCTTCGCCGACGCCTGCCGCAAGGCGAAGTGCTGGGGCGTATTCTCGCTCACCGGCGAGCGCCATGAGGAGCACCCGAACAAGGCGCCGTACAACACGCTCATTCTCATGAACGACAAGGGCGAGATCGTTCAGAAGTACCGCAAGATCATGCCCTGGGTGCCGATCGAGGGCTGGTATCCGGGCGACTGCACCTACGTGTCGGAAGGGCCGAAGGGCCTCAAGATCAGCCTGATCATCTGCGACGACGGCAACTATCCGGAGATCTGGCGCGACTGCGCGATGCGTGGCGCAGAGCTCATCGTGCGCTGCCAGGGCTACATGTATCCGGCCAAGGGAGCAGCAGGTGGTGATGGCGAAAGCCATGGCCTGGGCCAACAACACCTATGTGGCGGTGGCGAACGCGACCGGCTTCGACGGCGTCTACAGCTACTTCGGCCATTCCTCGATCGTCGGCTTCGACGGCCGCACGCTCGGCGAATGCGGCACGGAGGAACGGGGTCAACTACGCCCAGCTCTCGGTGTCGCTCATCCGCGACTTCCGCAAGAGCAGCCAGTCGAACAACCACCTCTTCAAGCTCGTCCACCGCGGCTATACGGGCATGATCAACTCCGGCGACGGCGACAAGGGCGCGGCCGAGTGCCCCTACGACTTCTACAAGCGCTGGATCGCGGACCCGGAGGGAACGCGCGAGATGGTCGAGGCGATGACGCGCCCGACGGTCGGCACGGATGAGTGCCCGATCGAGGGCCTGCCGACCCCCGCGACCGCCCATCGCTGAACTTTCTTTCGCGCGGCGGCGGCGTAGTATCCGCCGCCGCGCCAGTTCCGGAATACGCCAATGCTGCACATCGACAGCGTCGTCGGCGACCGCGCCGACCATGAGCTTCACCATCGCTTGCACCATCTCGAGCACGCCCAGGCCGTGGACGAGGTGTTCATCGCGCGCGCGGACATGGATCGGCGCCGCCTGCGCGTGACGACCCCGAAGGGCGAGGACCTCGCCATCGCGCTGCCGCGCGACCAAAAACTGTTCGACGGCGCGGTGCTGTTCATTGACGACACCCGCGCCATCGTGGTGCGGGCCGAGGTCGAGCGATGGCTGCGCCTTCAGCCGAGTTCGATCGCGGAAGCCGTCGAGCTCGGTTACCACGCGGGCAACCTGCACTGGCGCGTGCGCTTCGAGGGTGAGTGTCTGCTCGTCGCGCTCGAAGGCCCGGCCGACGCCTATTACGCCCGGCTCGACAACATCTTTGGGGGCCGCCGCATCCGCAGCGCGCTGGTGACCGAGCAGGCCGCGGCGTGATCGGCGAACTGCTCGCGATCTGGCAGGCCGACACGGCGTTCCCGAGCGGGGCGTTCGCCTTCTCGAACGGACTCGAGGGCCTCGCGGCGCTCGAAGGCGGCATGGACGCTGGCCGGCTCGAAGCCGTGATCGAGGGCGCGCTCCGCCGCCGCTGGGGCGACGGCCGATCGCGTGGCGCTGCTGAAAAGCTTCGACGACGCCGAAAACCTCGACGCCGTCTGCGAGATCGACCACGAGGTCGAGGCCGCGACGCTCTCCGAACCTTTCCGCTCAGGCTCCCGCCGCAACGGCGCGAGCCTGCTCGCCGCCCATGTGCGGATCGAGACGCCGGGCGCGGCGGCGTTCCAGGCGCGGGTGCGCAAGGGCGACACGCCCGGGCATCTCGCGGTCACGCAAGGGCTGGTCTGGCGCGGCGCGGGGCTCGATCGCGATGGCGCGGTGCGGGCGTCGGGCTACATGGCGGTCTCGGGCTTCACGACCGCCGCGGTCCGGCTCGGACTCGTCGGCGCGGTCGCGGCGCAGACCGCGGTGCGCCGCCTGCTGCCGGTGATCGCCGAACTCGCCGGGAGCGAACCGCCGGACGAAATAGAAAGCTTCGCGCCCCTTCTCGACATCGCCGCGGCGCGTCACGCCCGCGGCGACCTCCGCCTCTTCTCGAACTGACAAGGTCGAGACCCAAAGATGCTGCTGACCCCGACCGAACTCGAACGCCTCACCATCTTCACCGCGGCCGAACTCGCCCGGAAACGGCGCGCCCGCGGGCTGAAGATGAACTACCCCGAGGCCGTCGCGATCATCACCGACGAGATCCTGGAAGGCGCCCGCGACGGCCGCACGGTGGCCGACCTCATCGGCTTCGGCGCGACCGTTCTGACGAGCGCCGACGTGATGCCGGGCGTCCCCGCGATGCTGCACATCCTTCAGGTCGAATGCGTGTTTCCGGACGGCACCAAGCTCGTCACCGTCCACGAGCCGATCCGCCCCGCCGAAGGCTCGGCGGCTGATCCCGTCCAGCCCGGCGAGACGCTCGCGCTCGACGGCGAGATCGAGCTCAACGAGGGACGCCCCCGCGTCACCCTCTCGGCGACCAATTCCGGCGACCGCCCGATCCAGATCGGCTCGCACTTCCACTTCTTCGAGGTGAACCGCGCCATGGAGTTCGACCGCGCGGCGGCCTTCGGCATGCGGCTCGACATTCCTGCCGGCACGGCGGTGCGCTTCGAGCCCGGTCAGACCAAGGAGGTCACCCTGACGACCTTCGGCGGAAACCGGTTCGTGGGCGGCCTGAACGGGCTCGGCGGCGACACCACGAGCGAGGACGTGAAGCGCGAAGCGCTCGAAAAGGCGCGAACCGCCGGCTTCCGCGGGGCTTGAGGACGAAAACCATGGTCAAGATCGTCCGCAAGGACTACGCCGCCATGTACGGCCCGACCGTCGGGGACGGCCTGAGGCTCGGCGACACATCGCTCGTCGCCGTGGTGGAGAAGGATTACGCGGCCTATGGAGACGAATGCCTCCATGGCGGCGGCAAGACGCTGCGCGACGGCCTGGGCCTCGCCGCCGGCATCACCAACGCCGAGGGCGCGCTCGACTTCCTGCTCTGCAACGTCACCGTGATCGACGCGGTGCTCGGGATCGTCAAAGGCGATCTCGGCATCAAGGACGGCAAGATCGTGGGCGTCGGCAAAGCGGGGAATCCCGCCGTCATGGACAAGGTCGATCCGCGCCTCATCGTCGGCGCCGGCACCACTGTGCGCGACTGCGAAGGCCTGATCGCGACCGCAGGCGGCATCGACGTGCATGTGCACTTTGATAGCGCAGGCCTCGTCGAGCACGCGCTCGCGTCCGGCCTCACCACCATGCTCGGCGGCTCGCTTGGGCCGATCACGGTCGGCATCGATTCCGGCGGGCCGTTCAACACAGGCAAGATGCTGCAGGCCTCGGAAGCCTGGCCGATGAACTTCGGGTTCCTGGGCCGCGGCAACAGCCACATTCCGGGCTGCCTCAAGGAGCAGCTCGAGACCGGGTGTCTCGGCCTAAAGATCCACGAGGACTGGGGCGCGATGCCCGCGACCATCGACGCGTGCCTCCGCTCGGCGGACGAGCTCGACTATCAGGTGCAGCTGCACACCGATACGCTGAACGAAAGCGGCTTCATGGAGGACACGTTGGCCGCGATCGCGGGCCGGACGATCCATATGTACCACACCGAAGGCGCGGGCGGCGGCCACGCGCCCGACATCATCACGGTGGCGGGCGTCGCGCATTGCCTGCCCTCTTCGACGAACCCGACCAACCCCTACACGGTCAACACGTTCGACGAACATCTCGACATGACGATGACCTGCCACCACCTCAATCCGGCGATCCCGGAGGACGTGGCCTTCGCGGAGAGCCGCATCCGCGCGCAGACCATCGCGGCCGAGGACATCCTCCACGACATCGGCGCAATCTCGATGCTTGGCTCCGACAGCCAAGGCATGGGCCGCATCCACGAGGTGATCTGCCGGACCTGGCAGCTCGCTTCCAAGATGAAGGACCAACGCGGGCTGCTGCCGGAGGAGAAGCCCGGCTTCGGCGACAACGAGCGCATCAAGCGCTACATCGCGAAATACACCATCAACGCGGCAAAGACCTTCGGCATCGCGGACCACATCGGCTCGCTCGAAGACGGCAAGATGGCCGACATCATCATCTGGCGGCCGGCCTTCTTCGGCATCAAGCCGGAGCTCGTCATCAAAAGCGGCTTCATCGCCTGGGGAACCATGGGCGACAGCGCCGCCTCGCTGATGACTTGCGAGCCGCTGCTGCTGCGCCCGCAATGGGGCGCCTTCGGCAAGGCGGCGCCGGCGCTCTCCGCCTGCTTCGTGCATCCGCTCGCGATCGAGCGGGGCCTGCGTGAGGAGCTCGGGATCTCCAAGCTGCTGCTGCCGGCGCGCGGCACGCGGGGGCTGAAAAAGTCCGACATGCTGCACAACGACGCTTTGCCGAACATCCGCGTCGACCCGCAGACCTTCGACGTCTTCGTCGACGGCGAGCTCGCCACCTGCGAGCCGGCGACCGAGCTGCCGCTCGCGCAGCGCTACATGCTGAGGTGAGCGCAATGCTAGAGACCAAGGCGGAACACGCCTCGACGCTCTCGCCCCCTCCCCCTTGTGGGGAGGGTAAGGGTGGGGGTGGTTCAGAACAAAACGCCGCCGCCGAACGTAGAGCTGCGGCTATCTTCGAACCTCATCCGGCGTCACCCCCACCCCTCACCCCTCCCCACAAGGGGGAGGGGAAGACACAGGCGCCCGCCGCCTCTAACGACAGGGGGACTGCGTCAAAAACCTCCGCCGCGCGCATCGGCATCGGCGGGCCGGTCGGCTCGGGTAAAACGGCGCTGATCGAGGCGCTGATACCCGTGCTGAAAGGACGGGGCGTGAACCTCGCGGTCGTCACCAACGACCTCGTCACCAAGGAAGACGCCGAGCGCCTGCGCCGCTCTGGCCTGATCGAGCCCGAACGCGTGCTAGCGGTCGAGGCAGGCGCCTGCCCGCATACAGTGATCCGCGAGGACCCGACGCTCAACATGGCGGCGGGCGACGACCTCGAGGCGGCGTTTCCGGGGCTCGAGCTGATCGTGTTCGAGTCCGGCGGCGACAACCTCGCCTCGACCTTCTCGCTCGATCTCGTCGACTGGTGGATCTTCGTCATCGACGTCGCGGGCGGCGACGACATTCCGCGCAAGAAGGGCCCTGGCGTCCTCAAGAGCGACCTGCTGGTGGTCAACAAGACCGACCTTGCGCCGCATGTCGGGGTGAACCTGCCGAAAATGCTGGAAGACGCGAACGCGGTGCGGAACGGCAAGGCGGTCATCGCCACCAATGCGCGCTCGGGCGAGGGCGTCGAGGCGGTCGCGGACATGATCGCGCGCGCCGTGCTGTTCAGCGAATGAAGCCGGAAACCTACGCGATCGGCGAGACCGCGGCCGGGCGCCATCGCAGCGCGCGGCTCGTCTTTGCGCGCGGCGGCGGGCGATCGGCGCTCGTCGCGCAGACGACGCCCTATCCGTTCCACGTGACGAAACCCTTCGCTCTGGACCGGGAACGGCCGGAGCTCGCGACGCTCTATCTCCAGTCGGCGTCTGGCGGCGTTTACCGCGCCGACCGGCTCGACCTGTCGCTGACCGTCAAAGCCGGCGCGAGCGCGCATGTCACCAGCCAGGCCGCGACGGTCGTGCACGACACCGGCGCCCTGCCCGCCCGCCAGACCACGCGCGTCGAGGTCGGCGCAGGCGCCTTCGCGGCGCTGACGCTCGATCCGCTGGTGATGTTTCCCGGCGCCGAGCTTTCGACAACGACCGAGGTGCGCCTCGCCGAGGGCGCGCTCGCGATCATCGCCGACGGCGTCGCGTGGCACGATTTTGCGGGCGAGGACCGGCCGTTCGCGAGCCTCTCGGCCGAAACGGTGGTGCGCGGACCGAACGGCCGGACGCTGGTGCGCGACCGCGCGGCGGTGCGGGGCTCCGAGCTCATGGGGCGCGCGGTCGCTGCTCGGCCCGGGAGCCGGCGCCTATGGCTCCGCGATGCTGCTCGGCCCGAAGGAGAGGCTTCCCGACCCCGCCGCCATAGATGCCGCGCTTGATGCTGTCGGTTGTCGGGCCGGCGCGAGCCCGCTGCCGAACAGCGCGGGGCTCGGGGTGCGAATGATCGCGGCGAATGGCGGGCGGATCACGCTCGGCGTCGAGGCGCTGTTTTCGCTCGGCGTCGAGGCGATGCTGGGATTTTGTCCAGCGCGGCGGAGGAAGTGAACCTCCGCCGTCATCCTCGGTCTTGACCCGAGGATCCACCTCCAGCGTAAAGCCCGACGACGACCGTGGGTCCTCCGGTCAAGCCGGAGGACGATGGCGGAGAGGAACTGCGTGCTTCGAGACGCGGTCCTCCGGACCGCTCCTCAGCATGAGGTCGGTTTTAGTTTTACGCCCCACCAACGGTCCTCATGCTGAGGAGCCGTCGGAGACGGCGTCTCGAAGCACGCACTCCCTCACAGCCGCGCCAGCCGGAAATAGAGTTCCGACAGCCGCGCCGGCAGCTCCTCCAGCCGCCGCGCGGGGATCGTGTTCGCCCGTCCGAACACCGCGCTCGATTGCGCCGCCCCGAGCGTCACCCCGAAGACGTCCACGCCGCGTCGGCGCAGCGACAGCGTCGCGCGACGGGCGTCTTCGGCGAGGTCGAGCGGGTCTGAAACGTCGATGTCCGACGGCTCGCCGTCGGTCAGCGCGATGACGAGCTTGCGATGCGAGCGCACCACCTCCAGCTCCGCCCCCACATGACGCAACGCCGCGCCGAGGCGGGTGGAAAGGCCGGGCGTCAGCCCCGCAAGGCGCGCCATGGTCTCGCGGTCGAAACGCTCTCCAAAATCCTTGAGGCGGATGAGACGGACGTCGTCGCGGCCGCAGGAGGCGAAGGCGCGCACGGCGAAAGCGTCGCCGGTCGTCTCCATCGCGCGCCCGAGCGCCGCGACCGCGAGCTTCTCGATCTCCAGCACCGACGAGGCGCCGACGCGGTCGCGCGTGGATTCCGAGACGTCGACCAGCACCACGGTCGCGACGTCCCGCGCCCGTTTTCCAGACGCGCGATGGATGCGCTCGTCCGGCAGGTCGCCGATGCGGAGCGCGATCGCGGCGTCGACCGCGGCGTCGAGGTCGAGGTCGAACCCGTCCGGCTGGCGCTTCAGCCGCGCGGCCTTTCCGACGCGCGCGCCGCGCACCAACCGAGCGACGCGATCGGAAAAGCCGCCGAGCCGCTCGAGCGCGGCTTCCAGCGCCGCCGCGTCTCCAAGCGGTGCGGGCGTGTCGCGCACTGTCGTCCAGGCGGGACGTTCGGCGCCAGCCGCGCGGTCCCATTCGGGATAGGCCGCGATCACCGAACCGCGCTCGTCGGCCGGGACTTCGCGGGCGCGGCCGGCCTGCTCCTTCGGCGCCTTGTCGCTCTCGCGGCCGTCGTCGGCGGCCTGCGGCGTCGGCCGTGCGGCGTCGACCGCCTGCTCGATCTCGTCGGACATTTCGTCCGACGGATCATCGGCGTCCCAGAGATGCAGGTTGTCGTCGCGATAGAGCGGCTCGACCACATAGGCCTTCGGGTCGAAGCGCAGCCGCATCTGGCCCATGTCGTGGCCGAGCAGCCCGCCGATCGCGCGGGACAGGGTCTGGTCGTCGAGGCGCCCGTCCGCCTCCGCGAAAAGCCTTCGCCCCTTCTCAACGAAGCCGTCGTCGTCTTCGTAAGCGGGTCGAGCAGCGCCCGCGACAGGCGCGCCATCAGCCCTGCGGCCGTCATCGCGTCGCCGGGCGCCGCCTCATGCCAGGGCGTCCAGAGCGCGCGCAGGCCCGGGAAGCGGCGCGTGGCGAGCGCCTCGACGCGCGCGTCCTCGATCACGCAGATCATGGCGATCTGCAGCGGCCGCAGCCGCTTGGGCGACTGGCGGGTCCCGAAGGCGAGATGCGCCTGAGCATGGGCGAGCGCCGCTCGGTAGAGCGGCTCCGTTCGGGTGGCAGCGACGCCGCGGAAGACATGGGGCAGGCGGATCAGCCCGCCGGCGATCGACACGCGCTGCGGCGCCGGCGCATGGCCGACGCCCTCGAGCGCCGCGAGCCGCGGCGTCGTTCCCCACAGAGCTCGGCCATAAAGCTTCAGTCGCCGCTCGACATCGTCGAAGCCAGGCCTTCCGCCGGCCCGCTCCAGCAGACGGCGAGCCGCAGGATCGGCCAGCGAGAAGAAGGCGGCGCGCTTCTTCCGGTCCGGCCCGGCCGCCTTCAGGCCGGCGGCCACGAAGCTTTCGAACGCCTCGCCGTCGCAGGCGGCCAGCACGGTTGGGATGTTGGCCGCGAGCAGCGAGACGCAGTCCGACGCTTCTCGCGCGAGCCTTATAAGGCCCGCCCACCAATGCGCGCGGTCTCGTGCGGAGGCGAGCCGCAGCATCGCGGCGGGCGTCGCCTCGAGGCTCGCGAGAGCGGCGGCCGAACCCGCATGGCGCGCGACCTCTGCGGCTCCGCGCGCGTCGGCGGCGAGCGCTATAGCGTCCTGATCGGGAAGCCGCGCCTGCGTCAGGCGGAAGAACGCGCCAAGGCAGCCCCCCCGCATTGGCGTGGACCAGCGCCAGCGCGCCGGCGGCCCAGAGCTCGACGTCGCGCGCCTCCCAGCGCCCATCGAGCCGCTTCAGCGTCGCGGCGAAAATCTCGCCGACATCGGCACGGCTCGACAGCAGCCGCGCCAGCGCCTTGCGGCTCTCCCCCGCCGGCGCTGCGGCTTCGAGGACAGCAAGGCTCATTGCAGCGAGAGGCCGTTCGGAAGGCTTGCAGCGATCGCGGCTCCGAGCGCCTCGCGGAGATCCGGTTCGTCGGTGATCGGCAGCAGGATGGCGGAGCGGAGCGCCGCCGAGAGCGGCGCGCCGCCGCGCAAGAGCTTCGCCGCGTGGATCAGCATGCGGGTGGAGGCGCCCTCGGCGAGCCCCTGCCCGCGCAGGTTCCGCGAGCGCAGCGCGACGTCGACGAGCCCGCTCGCGATGGGCGCCTCGACGCCCGCCTCGCGCATCACGATCTCGGCCTCGATGGAGGGCTCGGGGTAGGAAAACTCGATCGCGACGAAACGCTGCTTGGTAGACTCCTTCAAGTCCTTCACCGCGCTCTGGTAGCCGGGATTGTACGAGATCGTCAGCTGGAAGTCGGGATGGGCCTCGACCAGCTCGCCCTTCTTGTCGAGCGGCAGCGAGCGGCGCGCGTCGGTGAGCGGATGGATCACGACGGTGGTGTCCTGCCGCGCCTCGACGATCTCGTCGAGATAGCAGATCGCGCCCATGCGCACCGCGGCGGTGAGCGGACCGTCGTGCCAGACGGTCCCTTCCGGCGCGAGCAGGAAGCGGCCGGCGAGATCAGCCGCCGCGAGATCCTCATGGGCCGCGACGGTGACCAGCGGGCGCTTCAGCCGCCACGCCATGTGCTCGACGAAGCGCGTCTTGCCGCATCCCGTGGGGCCTTTGAGCATCACCGGCAGCCGACCGGCGTAAGCCGCGGCGAAGATCTCGATCTCGTCCGCGACCGCGCGGAAGAACGGCTCGTCGTGGATGATCTGGGCTGAAAGGTTTTCGGACACTTTTTGGGCTCCCGGCATGGGATGAACGGAGGCGGCGGGGCGAGCGTGGCTCACCCTCGGCCGGCGTCCTTGCCGGAGCCCGCGACGGTCCTGTCGGCGGGAAAGGCGGCCTTCGGGCCGCGGAGGCCATTAACGCCCGTCTTCGCGTCGGCAGCAAGCGCCCTTGTCCCGGACTTGATCCGGGTCCCAGAACCGCTGAGCTTTCCGAACGACGCGGCAAGCGGTGAGAACAGCCTGGGTCCGTCGGCGCGTCTGGGTCTTGGATCAAGTCCGGGACAAGACAAATGCGACTGTCAGAGGTTCGTCAGCCCCCGCGGATTGCTGGGCGCGGGCTTCGCCGCGCTCTTGCCGCTCATCCAGGGCGGCAGGATGAACCGGTCTGTGTTGTAGGGTTCGGGCGCGATCATCGAGAGCGGTTTTCGGTGATCGTGGATCTGGTAGAAAATGTGCGGCATGCCGAGCGACGGGTCGTGGGTCACGACCGGATAGGGCACCACCGCCTGCCAGTCCGGATGGTAGCGGATCGTGCCCTGGACGCTGCGGTAGATCATGCCCTTCAGCGCGTAGGCGACCTTCCGGTTCTGCTCGAAGTCGCCCGGCGCGCCGGAGCCGCCCGCCATCGCGGCCGCGACCGCGTAGTGATGCATGTTGGAGTAGGACTGGCAGCCGATCGTCGCGGTCGAGCCCTCGCCGAAGCGGGCGTTGTAGCGCGCCTCGAAACGCTTCCCCATCTCGTCCCGCAGCAGGCCGACGACCGAGGAGACGATGACGCCCGTCGCCGCCTCCTGGGCGATGTCGGAGAACGAGCGGTGGGTCGCGCCGTATTGGAGATAAACGATGCAGTCGAGCGGCTTCTCGACGAACTGGCGCTGGAAGTGCGCGAGGTCGCCTGCATAGAAATGGGTGTTGGCGAGCACAGCGGGGTTGGCGGCGCGCGCCTCCTCCAGCACCTCGCGCCACTGGGTCGTCGGCGTCTGCACGATCCGCGGCCCGAAGCAGACCCGCCAGCCATAGTCGGCCGCCGAGGCCGCCATCGCGTTGGCGATGACGATCGAGTAGGGCTTCGAGCCCGACACGATGGCGAGCCGGTCGGAGCTCGGCGTCCATTGGCCGGTGTCGCGCAGCCACGAGATGAACTTGATGAAGCCCGGCCCGTACCAGTAGTCGGCGGGGTCGGCCATGAAGATCCCGAAATAGCGCTCGGGATCGCTCATGATCGTGTCGTGGTGCTGCAGCAGCGTGTTGGCGTGGACGTAGATGATCCCGGCGTCGGCGATCGGCTCGTATTCGGAGTTTTGCGGCCCGATGTTGTAGCCGTTGACGATGGCGTGGACCTTGTGCTTCTCGATCAGCCAGCGGGCCGCCGCCACCACTTCCTCGGCAGTCTGGCGGCAGGTGTCGGCGAAGATCGGCTCGAAGCGACGCCCGAGCAGCCCGCCGCGGGCGTTCAGCTCCTCCACCGCGAGGATCATGCCCTTCCGGAACTCGGCGCCGTCCGCCGCGGAGGGACCGGTGAGCGGGATCATGCTCCCGATCGGGACGGGCGGAAACTCGGCGGGCAAGTCGACGTCCCTCAACGCGGGCCGGCCACGAGGCCGGGCTCGAACAGCAGGTTGTGCATGAGGACGCGCAGCCGCGGCGGGCTCACGGGCTTGATCAGCACCGGAAGGCCCGCCCCCCTGATGTCATCGAGCACACGAGGCTCGGCGTCCGCAGTCACGATCATCGCGGGCGTCGCCGCGCCGAAAACCTCGCGCAACCCCCGGACAACCTCGACGCCGGTGCGGCTCTTAAGGTTGAAGTCGGCGACGATCAGCTTAACCGAGACGCCCTCGTCGGCGAGGCGCAACGCCTCCGCCTCGTCGGCCGCGGCGTGCACCGTGATGCCCCAGCGCTGCAGGAGTTGCGTCATGCTCCGCCGCAGGATGTCGTCGTCCTCGACGAGCAGCACCGGCGTGCCGACGAACTCGCCCGCGACGGTCTCGCTGATTTCGACCTCGCCGCCCTCGCTGTGCCAGACGTTTCCGCGCGGGACCGTGACGGAGAAGATCGAGCCGAAGCCCGGCCGCGAGCGCAGCCGCACGGGATGTTCGAGCAGTTCCGCGAGGCGCTTGACGATGTTGAGCCCGAGACCCAAGCCGCTCTTCTGACCCCGCCGCTCTTCCGCCGCGCGATAAAACTCCTCGAAGACCCGCTCCAGATCCTCGTCCTTCACGCCGCGGCCGGTGTCCACCACCTCGATCCGCAGCATCCGGCCCTCCTTGCGACAGCCGACCAGCACGGTCCCGACTTCGGTGAAGCGGATGGCGTTGGCGACGAAGTTCGACAGGATGCGCTCCAGCAGCGCCCGGTCGGTCGCGACCGTCCCGCGCGGGGTGACGAAGCGCAGCTTCAGGCCCTTCTCCTCCGCCTGGTGGCGAAACTGGATCGCGAGCCGCTCGAAGATCTGGGAGAGCTGGAAGCTCGTCACCCGCGGCTGGATGCGGCCGGCGTCGAGCTGGCCGATCTGCAGCAGGGCGCCGAGCAGATCCTCCATGATGAGCGCCGCGACGCTCATCGCGTGCAGCATCTCGGCGCGGGTCTCGGACGCCTCCTCGCGCATGCAGCTGTAGATCAGGATTTTCAGCGACGCCAAAGGCTGGCGGAGGTCGTGATTGGCGGCGCGCAAAAAACCGCGACTTCGCCTCGTCGGTCGCTTCAGCCGCTTCCTTGGCCTCGCGCAGCGCCTGTTCGTTGCGCTTGATCGAGGTCACGTCCGAATAGGAGACCGTCATGCCGCCGTCGCGCGTCGGCTTCTGCGTGACGTTCATCACGGAGCCGGCGGCGAGCACGTAATCGGACGTCTTCTCCTTGCCGAAATCAGCGATCTCTCCGGCGACCCAGGCGTCGGGATCGATCAGGCCGAGTTCGCGGGACTGCGCGAGGCGCAGCACGAAGTCTTCAAAAGCTTCGCCAAGCGCGGGCGGCGCGTCGAGGCTCTGGCGAAGCACGGCGTTGCCGTAGGCGAGCGTACGATCGGGCGCCCAGATCGCGACGCCCGCGGGCAACGCGTCGAGCCCCGCCAGAACGGTCGCGTCGAGAACCTGCGGACCAGAGCCCGAATGGTCAGCCACGTTCGGCGAGCGCCTCGTAATTGCTGATCGCGTAATGAACCGCCTCGGACCGGTCCCTCATGTTCAGCTTCTTCATGACGTTGCCGAGGTGAACCCGGACGGTCTGGCTGCTGAGATCGAGTTCGGACGCGATCCGCTTGACCGAGAACCCCTGCCCGAGAAGCGACAGCACGTCTCGTTCGCGCGCGGTGAGATTGTCGGTGTCGCGTTCCGGCTGCGTGGACGCGGCGGCCGACGGGACGGATCGCGGCGCGACGGAGGCCGGAACCCGAGTCGCCGCGGCGGCGCTGGACCGCTCGATGATCCGGCGCGGAAACGACACTTCCCCCTCGAGCACGCGTTCAAGCGCGCGTTCGATTTCGGAGCCGCCCGAGGATTTCGGGATGTAGCCGATCACGCCCTGCTCGAGAGAGCGCATCACGTGATCCACGTCTTCATGAACGGAGATCACCACGACGGGCGTGTCGGGGAACGCGGCCCGCAGGCGCCGGAGGCCGTCGAACTCCTCGAAACCGGGCATCACCAGGTCGACGAGCATCAGGTCGATGTCCGGATGCTGCGCGAGGATGCCCTCGGCCTCGGCGAAGGTCTCGGCTTCGAAAACGTCTAGCGTCTGCTGCAGGCGACGCATCACCTGCTTGAGAGACTCACGCACGACCCAATGGTCGTCGGCGATCAAAATCTTCATCTGAGCCTAGGCAGCTTCTTTGCTTGAACGCATGACGCGCCGGAATCGGACGCTTCGATCCGTTAGAGGCAAGCCATAACCTCCAAAGCCTACATGTTGAAAGCGTCTCCACTCGCAATCCAGAACAATCCTGGGGCGAGTAAGCCGCCTAATAAAAACATCTAGACACAATTCGGGCTCATTCGATAGTCCTGACAGCCCCTCCGCCGACGCGCGGGCGCCATGCGCAAGCGCCGCCCGCCAGACCGGGCGGAACCGGCAAACCACTGGAACGACGCGCAAGATTGCTCACCCATCAGGCTATTCCAGCTCAATCCTTCGGCTTCTGCACATCATTGATGCGCCGCAGCGCGCGCCCATGAAGAAACTTCCGTCACCGTGCGGAAAGCCGTTGACGCGATTTCAGGCCTCGTCATAGCATCTAGACATAACGGCAAGGGCGCCAATGAATTCTCGGCCAGATCGCGGGTCTGGGCGGGCCCTTTTTCGCTGCCTTCAGGAGATCCCGGACTATGGACTTCACGCGCCGCAGATTGCTTACGACCGCCGCCGCCGCATCGGCGGCCGCCGTCGCCATGCCGAACATCATGACGTCCGACAAGGCCTATGCGGCGCCGCTCAAGAAGGGCGAGCCGATCAAGGTCGGCCTGCTGTTCTCGCTCACCGGCGCGCTCGCGGTGCCGGAAGAGGACTCGACCCTCGTCCTTCAATACGCCTTCGACGAGATCAACAAGAACGGCGGCGTCGGCGGCGTGCCGGTCGAGCCGGTGATCGTCGACGCGAAGTCTGACTTCGGCGTCTACTCCGAGAAGACCAAGGAGCTCATCCTCCGCGAAAAGGTCACGGCGCTCTTCGGCTGCTACACTTCGGCAAGCCGCAAGGCGATCCTGCCGACGGTCATGCAGCGCAACCATCTGCTCTACTACCCGACCTGCTACGAAGGCGCGGAGTGCACGCAGAACACCATCTGCACCGGCCCGCTCGCCAACCAGCACTCGCAGGACCTCATCCCCTTCATGGTGGAGAAGTTCGGCAAGAAGGTCTTCTTCGTCGGCTCCAACTACGTGTGGCCGAAGGAGTCCAACAAGAACGCCAAGATCTGGCTCGAGAAGGCCGGCGGCGAGCTCGTCGGCGAGGAGTACATCCCGCTCGGCTCGTCGGAGTTCGGACCCGTCCTCGGCAAGATCCGCGACGCCAAGCCGGACTTCATCTTCTCGACCGTCGTCGGCGCCTCCGACATCGCCTTCCACAAGCAGTTCAAGCAGGAAGGCTTCAAGGTCGACTCGATGCCGATCGCCTCGCTCACCACGGGCGAGATCGAGACACGCGCCATGGGCGCGGAGTTCGGCGCCGGCCACTTCCTCTCGGCCCCGTACTTCCAGACGCTCGACAACCCGACCAACCAGAAGTTCGTCGAGAACTTCCTGAAGTCGAAATACGGCAAGAACGGCACGACCCATTACAACATGGAGGAGACGTATCTCACGGCCTACGTCTTCAAGGCGGGCTTCGAGAAGGCCGCCGCCGCCGTCGGCTTCGAGAACGTCACGCCGCGGGCCATCCGCGACAATTCGGGCGGCATCCGGGTTGAAGACAACATCTCGCCGGAAGGCCTCGTATGGATCGACGAGAACAACTTCAACACCTGGCTGAAGCCGAAGATCGGCCAGTGCCAGGCCGACGGCACGTTCAAGATCGTCAAGGCCGCGGCCGAGCACGTGAAGCCGGATCCGTACTCGATCTATCCGGACGCCGGAACCTGCACCGCCACGGGCCTCAAGGGCCCGGACGGCAAGCTCCGCACGAACGTCATCTGACCTGACGCATGGCGATCCGCGGAGAGCGCATCTCCGCGGGGCGCCTTTGTTGCATTGCGGCAAGACGCGCGCCCTTAGCGCCCGACGCCACGCTTACCAGAATACGGATCGGCACGATGGACATAGGCTCGCTGCTCAACGCCCTCATTCTCGGGGTCAGCATCGCCAGCATCTGGCTGATCGCGGCGCTCGGACTCACGATCATCTACGGCGCCGCCGGGGTGATCAACATGGCCCATGGCGAGTTCATCATGCTGGGCGCCTACTCGTCCTACATGCTGCAGTACTATTTCGGCCTGCCCTACCTGCTCTGCATTCCCGCGTCCTTCGTGATCGTCGCGGCGGTCGGGCTGGTGCTGGAGCGAGGGCTGATCCAGTACCTGTACAATCGACCACTCGACACATTGCTCGCGACCTACGGGGTCTCGCTCGTGCTGATGCAGGGCGTGCGGCTGATCTTCGGCAGCGACCCCAAATATCTCGCGGCGCCCGCGCTGTTCTCGAGCAACATTTCGCTCGGCTTCGCGTCGGTCTCGACCTTCCGCGTCGTGATCCTTCTGGTGACGGCGCTCTGCGTGCTCGGGATCTGGCTGCTGTTCTATAAGACCCGTTTCGGCGTCCAGGTCCGCGCCGTGATGCAGAACAAGGAGATGGCCGCCTCCTTCGGCATCAATTCGAGCCGGATCTACATGATGACCTTCGCGCTCGGCGCAGGGCTCGCGGGCGTCGCCGGCTCGCTCTTCGGGGTGCTGGCCATTGTGCTGCCGACCATGGGCGCGAGCTACGTGGTGCAGGCCTTCCTCATGGTGGTGACGGGCGGCGGCTCGCTCGCGGGCACCGTGGTGGCGAGCGGCGTCACCGGCCAGCTTCAGTCGGTGTTCGCCTTCTTCAGCAACGACACTTTCGCGCGCTTCCTGATCTTCGTGCTGATCGTGGTGTTCCTGCGCTTTAGGCCGCAGGGCCTGTTCGCCCAGGCGGGGGCGCGTCGATGACGCGTCCGGACCTCAAGAACAGGAACCGGTGAACACAATGGGCAACCTCTATCACAACAAGACCGCCCAGTGGCTCGTCTACGCGGCGTTCTTCATCGGCCTCGCGCTGATCCCGAGCTTCGTCGACGACGCCTTCCTGCTGAACCAGCTCGCCACCTATGGCGTCTACGGCATGCTGGCGCTCTCCATCAGCCTCTGCTGGGGCTTCGGAGGCATCCTGAACCTCGGCCAGGGCATCGCCTTCGGCCTCGGCGCCTACGGCATGGCCATGACCATGCAGATGCAGAGCCAGTCGGAATCGAACCCGATCCCGCCCTTCATGCTGAACAACAGCCTGGATGCGCTGCCCTGGTTCTGGGAGCCGTTCTCGAACACCGCCGCCGGGTTGTTCCTCGCGATCGCCGTGCCGACGCTGTTCTGCGCAATCTTCGGCGGCATCATGTTCCGCGCGCGCGTCTCGGGGCCGTTCTTCGCGATCATGACGCTCGCGATGCTTTCGGCCTTCTACACCATCATCCTCGACCGCCAGCCCTATACGGGCGGCGTCAACGGCATCACCCCGCCGTCGGCCCTCCAGATCGCGGGCGTGGAGATCGATCCCTATTCGTCGACCGCCTATCTGACGGTGCTCGGCATTCTCGTGGTCGCGACGGTGGTCGCCAAGCTCATCACGCAGAGCTCGTTCGGCCTCGTCACCCAGGCGATCCGCGACGACGCCGAGCGCGTGCGCTTCCTCGGTTACTCGGTCGCAGGCTACGAGACCATGATCTACACGGTCTCCGGCATGATCGCGGCGTTTGCCGGCTGCTGCCTCGTGATGCTGGTGCAGTATGTCTCGCCGGCGCAGATGGACGTCAGTTTCAGCCTTTCGATGGTCATCTGGGCCGCGATCGGCGGCAGGCTGTCGCTGCTCGGCTCAATGTGCGGCGCCTTCCTGATCATGGGCGCGCAGAGCTATCTCGGCGACACCTTCCTCGCCACCTGGCTGCTGATCCTCGGCGGCTTCTTCATCATCGTGGTGCGCTTCCTGCCGAACGGGCTCGCGAGCCTGCTCGAATCCGCGCTCGGACTGCTGGCTTCCAAGCCGAAGACCTCAGCCGAGCCGAACGGCGACGCCAAACCAGTGCCGGCGGAGTAAGCGCGAGATGCCCGGACTTCTCGAAATCCACAATCTCTCGAAGAGCTTCGACGCCACAAAGGTGATCAACGACTTCTCGATGGAGGTCGTCGAAGGGACGCTCTGCTGCCTCGTCGGCCCGAACGGCGCCGGCAAGACCACGACGATGGACCTCGTCACCGGACGCATCAAGCCGACCTCCGGCAAGGTGATCTTCGCCGGCGAGGACATCACGGCCAAGCATGAGCACGTCATCGCGCGCGCCGGCATCGGCCGGAAGTTCCAGGTGCCGGCGGTGCTGCGTGACCTGACGGTGCGCCAGAACCTCGAGGTCGCCTACAGCCGGCAGACCAACCCGTTCTGGAACCTGTTCAAGTTCCGCAAGGCGGGGCTGAAGGAGAAGCTCGACGAGATCGCCACGCTTGGCGGTCTCTCGGGGCGCCTCAACGAGCGCGCCGGCATCCTCAGCCACGGCGAGACCCAGTGGCTCGAGATCTCCATGGTGCTGATGCAGGAGCCACGGCTCCTCCTCATGGACGAGCCCATCGCCGGCATGACCGAGGGCGAGATCGAGAAGACCGCACGGATCTTCAAGGACCTGCGCAAGACCGCGACGCTGATCGTGGTCGAGCACGACATGGGCTTCGTGCGCGAGATCGCGGACGTGGTCACGGTGATGCACATGGGCTCGCTGCTGGCCACAGGCACGATCTCGGAGATCGAAGCCGACGCGCGCGTGCGCGACGTCTATCTCGGCGAGAAGGAGGCGGCATGAGCACGCTGCTCAACTTCGACAACGTCACGTCCTATTACGGCGCGACGCGCATCCTGAAGGACTTCAGCTTCGAGATGCAGAAGGGCGAGTGCCTCTGCGTGCTCGGCCGCAACGGCGTCGGCAAGACGACGCTCATGCGCACCATCATGGGGCTGACCGACAAGTCCACGGGCGCGATCCGCATCAACGGGACGGAACTCACCGGCAAGGCCCCTTACCAGCGCGCGACCTACGGCCTCGGCTACGTGCCACAAGGGCGCGGCATCCTCTCGGACTTCACGGTGCGCGAGAACATTCTGCTGGGCACATTCGCGCGCGCCGACAAGGCCCCGGAGATCCCGGAGCTGTGCCTGCGGATCTTCCCATACCTGAAGGAGAACCTCGACCGTCGCGCGGGCCTTCTCTCGGGCGGCCAGAAGCAGCAGCTCGCCATCGCGCGGGCGCTCGCGGTCGGGCCTCAGATCCTGCTGCTCGACGAGCCGACGGAGGGCATCCAGCCCAACATCGTGCACGAGATCGGCGAGATCCTGAAGATGCTCAACAAGGAGCTCGGCATTTCGCTGATCCTGACCGAGCAGCACATCAAGGTCGCGCGCAAGCTCGGCGACTCCTTCATCATGGTGGACAACGGCCGCGTCGTCGCGCGAGGACCGATCGAAGACATGACCGACGAGCTCGTCGAACGCCACATGACGATCTAAAAACGTCTAGATTGATCGTCTAGAAAAATTCTTTCGCACCATTGACGTTACGCCTAGGTGTGAGCTAGATTTGAACTCACCAAAATAAAGAAAAGGCTCTGCCTTTTCTGGACTTTGACGGCCGCATTGCTTGCGGTCGAGGCTTTTTCGCGCCTTCGACAAGGCGACGTTGCTTCAGAGAGGCAGGCTCATGATCCCGATTCCGAAGAAAGGCACGCCCGAGCGCGAGGCGATGATCAAGGAGCACAAGGAGTGCGTCGACTCCATGAAGGGAGTCGCGGGCTTCTCGGTGCTGAAGTGCGAGACGCCCGGCGACACCACCGTGGTGACCGGCGGCGTGCATGAGAACCCGGACCTCAAGCGCGTGCTCCTGCGCATGCGCGGCGAGAGCCCCAAGGGCAAGCTCATCGTGATCTGCACCAAGGTCGACGCCGAATGGCGCATCGGCCGCCTGTCGGGCATCCGCGGCGTGCCGCCGGAGTTCGTCAACGACAAGGTCTACACCTGCGAGCAGGAGATCCAGCACGACATCTTCCTGATGCGCCTGGACGAACTGCCCGAGACCGCCGGCATGCCCGAGCACTTCCACGAAGGCTGGAAGCGCAAGGACGACAACTGGCCGGTCACCTGACCGAACCTTCCCGACAGTGACCGGGCGGCCTTAGCGGCCGCCCGACGCCGGACTGATCGGCGGACGCCCCTTGGGCGCCCGAACGTCCGGCGCTTGCCCGAACACTCAGGACTCCTGGAGACCCATCCGATGAGCGCGATGCGCCTGACCGGATACGCCGACAAATTCGGCGTGCACCCCGGCGACAAGATCAAGTTCTACGTCAATTGCGACGGCCCGACCGACTTCACCGCCGAAGTCGTCCATATGATCCATGGCGACACCAACCCGCGCGGCCCCGGATTCATCGAGAAGGCGGTCGATGCCGAGGTCAACGGAACCTACAAGGGCAAGAAGCAGATCATCCACGGCGGCTCCTACGGTTTCGTCGAAGACAAGCCGCAGCTGAACGTCGAGAGCTTCACGCTCCAGTGCTACATCTGGCCGACGACGCCCAAGACCCATCCGCGCTACTGGAAGCACGGCGCGCAGGGTCTCGTGACCAAGTGGTCCGGAGACAAGGGCTACGGCCTCTTCATCAATGAAGAGGGTTTCCTGGAACTGCGCATCAACGGCGAGAAGGTCACGACCGGCGTGCCGATCCGCGACCACGCCTGGCATTTCGTCGCAGCGAGCTACGACGCCGCGACCGGCGAGGCGACGCTCTATCACGAGCCGCAGATCGTCTATGCGCTCGATCCGGTGATCGAGCCCGTCGTCGCCAAGATCTCCGCCAAGCCGCTTCCTACTCCAGCCCCGCTCGCGATCGCGGCTTATGTCGACAAGATCGACGACAGCGCGCTCGGCAAGTCCTCGCTCCCTGAAGGCGTGTGGTTCACCGGCAAGTACAACGGCAAGATCGACAGCCCGCGCCTGTCGAAGAAGGCGCTGTCGCGCCTCGAGATCGAGCAGATGAAGCTCGGCGCGCAGCCCGGCCTCACCGAGCGCCGCAACTCCGGCCCGACCGGCGCGCTCTCCGAAGTCATCGTCGGCGCCTGGGACTTTTGGGACGGCATCGACACCATCGTGGGCAAGGACAACGGCCCGTATCGCTTCGACGCGCAACTGGTGAACTGCCCGACCCGCGCGCTCACCGGCTACAACTGGGCGGGCCAGAACTTCGACTGGAAGCACGCCAAGAAGGAATACGGCGCGATCCACTTCCACGACGACGACGTCGACGACGCGCGCTGGACTTCGGACTGCGAATGGACCGTCCCGGCAGGCTGCCGCTCGACCTCCTACGCGCTGAAGCTCACCACGTCGGAAGGCGACGAAGACTACATCCCGTTCTGGGTCGTTCCCAAGATCGGCGAAGAGCAGTCCAAGATCGCCGTGATGATCCCGACGATCAGCTACATGGCCTACGCCAACGAGCATGTGGCCTGTAACGCCGGCGGCGCGGAGCTCTTCGTCTATCGCGTGCCGATCATGCAGCACCAGAACATGTTCCTGGCCGAGCACCGCGAGTATGGCGGCTCGATCTACGACACGCACACTGACGGTTCCGGCATCTGCCTGTCGTCGCGTCTTCGCCCGATCCTGTCGATCCGGCCGAAATACGACCACTTCCTCGCCCAGGCGCCCTGGCAGTACCCGGCCGACCTCCACCTGATCTACTGGCTGGAGCAGATGGGCTACCAGTACGATGTCATCACGGACGAGGACGTCACCTATGACGGCGTCGCCCGTCTCGAGGGCTACAACGTCGTCATCACGGGCTCGCACCCGGAGCACAACTCCGGCACCCAGCTCGACGCGCTGCACAACTACACCCAGCGCGGCGGCCGCATCATGTATATGGGCGCCGACGGCTGGTACTGGGTCCACTCCTACCATCCGGCCTACGAGAGCAAGGGCCGCGGCGTCGTCACCGAGATGCGGCGCTGCGAGAGCGGCATCCGCACCTGGCGCGCGGATCCGGGCGAATACTACCACCAGGGCACGGGCGAACTCGGCGGCATGTGGCGCTTCCGCGGCCGACAGCTCTACTCGGTCGCCGGCGTCGGCATGACGAACGAAGGCTTCGACATCTCGACCTACTTCAGCCGAACCCCGGACTCGCTCGACCCCCGCGTCGCCTTCGCGTTCGAGGGCATCACCTATGACGAGCCGCTCGGCAATTTCGGCCTCGTGGGCGGCGGCGCCGCCGGCCTCGAGCTCGACATCGTCGACACCATGCTGGGCTCGCCCCCGCACACGCTCGCTGTGGCCACCTCGGCCGGCCGCCACACCGAAGCCTACCTGCTCGTCATGGAGGATTTCGGCTTCAACCAGCAGGGCCTCGACGGCACGACGCATCCCCGCGTCCGCGGCGACATCGCGTTCCACGAGACCCCCTGCGGCGGCGGCGCCTTCTCGTTCTCGTCGATCGCGTTCTGCGGCTCGCTGCCCTGGAACAACGGCGACAACAACATCTCGAAGCTGGTCGGCAACGTGCTGAACCACTTCATGCAGGACGGCCCGCTGCCTCCGCCCCCGGCCGACGCGATCAAGCATCGCGGCCGCGCGGACTACGAGTCCCCGGCCTTGGCGCAGACGTCCTCCTGACGCGCCAACTCCGGCGCCCGCGGATCGCCCCCGCGGGCGCCGGCCCCCTCCCCGATCGAAAGGCACGGCCGATGTCGCACCGCCCGGACCTCGGATTCTTCGACGAAGGCCATGACCTCGCCGGACCCGCCTTCTACGCCGACGCGATCGGCGACGGCGGCAAGGCCCTCATGCTGCCGCCGGCGGCGGTCCGCTCGCTCGCCTTCACCCACCTCGAGGACGAGGCGGTCTGGACGCGCGACTGGATCTGCGTCGGTTCGCATGAGGCGATCCCGAACGTCGGCGACCTCCTGCCCTTCACCGTCGGCGTCCATGGCGTCCATGTTCAGCGCACGGACGACGGCCTCGCGGCGCGCTTCAACAAGGCCCAGCACGGCGGCTGCCGCGCCATTCCGCTGCAATGCCAGACCGGCGCGAAGACCAAGTGCTCCTTCACCTCCTGCGGCTACAGCCGGGACCGCCGCGCGATCCCGGCGACCGAGCTCGGCGACGGCACGCCCGAGATGCACCAGTATCTGGGCCTGCGCCCCGAACGCCTGCTGAGCGCGCAGGCGAAGAGCTGGGGCCCGTTGATCTTCGTCAATCTCGACGTCGCGCCCGACTGGCCAGAGCAGAGCCTGCGCCTCCTCGGGCGGACCATGGGCGCCTTCGGCAACCACAAGGCCGAGCGCTCGAGCGAGCTCTGGCTCGAATATCCCGCGAACTGGAAGCTCCTCGGAACCGCGCTCGCCGAGGGCGAGCCGATCGGCGAGGACCGCCGCGGCGGGTGGACGGTGTCGACGACGACGCTCGCCGACGGCCAGGGCGCGACGGTCGCCTGGCTGTTCCCGAACCTCGTCCTGATCTCGACCGAGACCGAGACCGCGGTCGCGGTCCTGCAGCAAACTGCCATCGGCCAGACGCTCTGCCGCCTCTCGGTCTACGGCGCGGCCCCCGAGGCCTCGATGGACCGCTGGCGCGCCGAGATCGAGGAGCGCGCGGCGAACGGCGTCGAGGCGCACCGCGCGCTGTCGCGCTTCGGCACGAGCCACCGGCCCGAGACGATTGGCCAACCGCTGCCGGCCCAGACTTCTCCCCTCGCCGCCTGGATGCAGAGGACGCTCGCCGACCGCGTCGCCCGCGCCCCGCTCGGCCCCATCGACCAGCCGCTGTTCCAGAACCCGAAGGGGTGATCGAGATGCTCTCCGCCAAAGCTTCCGTCGAGAACGGCTCGCCGCTCGCTGACGCCGTCGCGGCCTACAACCGCGACGACTTCGACGAGGCCTTCGCCCTGTTCGAGACGCTCGCCAACCGCGGCGACGCGGAGGCCAAGACCTGGCTCGGCGTGATGTACGCCCACGGCCAGGGCGTCGCCTCCTCGCTGCAGATGGCGTTCGCGCTCTACCTCTCGGGCGCCGAGGCCGGCAACGTGCTCGCCCAGACCAATGTCGGCGCCATGCTCGCCATGGGCCAGGGCGTCGCGCGCGACGAGGTCGAGGCGATCAAATGGCTGACGCGGGCCGCCGAACAGGGCGACCAGTACGCCCAGTACAATCTCGCGACGCTGCTCTCGAAAGGCCAGGGCGCCGACGCCGATCCGCGCGCCGCCGCCGACTGGTATCGCCGAGCGGCGGAGACCGGACACTATCCCTCGCAGGCGCGCCTTGGCTTCCTCTACGCCAACGGAACAGGCGTCGAGAAGGACCGGGTCGAGGCCTATGTCTGGCTGTCGCTCGCGGCCCAGCACGGCGTCGGCACCGCGCTGAACGCGCTGGAAGGCCTCGTCGGTCAGATGTCCTCGGACGAAAAGCGCGCGGGCGCCGCCGCCGTCTCGAAATGGCGATCGCGGACCGCCGACGTCTCGGTCCACGCGCGTCTCACCCCGATGCCGGGCTGATCCGATGGTGTTCAGCCCGCAGCAGGTGAAATTCGAGTTCCTCAGCTACTTCAAGGAATTCGGCGGGAACGCCGAGGAGTGGCGGATCGGCTGCGCGGTCGACGCGAAGTCGGCTCTCACCGACGAGCACAAGATCGACCTTGATCGCGACATCTGGCTCTGGAAGCCGACCCTGTCGCCATCGGCTGCGCGCATCGTCCATCGCTACTTCACCCAACAACTGCGCGTCCCGGATGCGGGCGCGGTCGCCGGCGGGGCGAACATCTACTTGTTCAAACGCTGCGCCGCCCATACCGCCTGATTGCTCGAACGCACGCGCCGCGAGCGGATTTTCTCTTTCTCGCCAATGAGATGCTGCGGCGCAGAAGACACGCTTCGGAAAACTCGTCAGTGAGCCGCCCTTTGCATCTAGCGCATGCATCTAGATTTTGCGTGAATGTCGTCACACTTCTTTCATCGGGGAACTAAGGAATATGTCTAAGCTTTCTCTGGCGGTCGGGGCCGCCCTCCTCTCGGCGTCGCTCGGCGTCTCGGCGGCGTCTGCGGCCGACATGCCTGAGGTCATCGACGTCACCACCGCTCCGCTCGACGTCGCCTTCGGCGTCAAGGGCACGTCCGACTACCTCGTTCGCGGCATCTCGCAGACCAAGGGCGACCCCGCGGTCCAGGGCTATGTCGAAGTGCAGGCCTTCGACTGGGTCTACGCCGGCGTCTGGGCGTCCAGCGTCAACTTCGGCGGCGCGCAGGATCCGTCGGCCGAAGTCGACATCTATGGCGGCGTTCGCCACACCTTCGACAAGCTCACCCTCGACGCCGGCTACGTCTGGGTCGACTTCCTGAGCGAAGTGAAGGGCAGCCGCACCCTCGCCTACGGCAAGGTCTACGGCATCGCGAGCTACGCGCTCACCGAGAACTTCTCGTTCGGCGGCAACATCTACTACGGCACCGACTACATCAATCTCGGCGCCGAGATCACTCACGCCACCGGCTTCGCCAAGTACAAGTTCGCGCCGCTCGACACCATGCCGGAGCTCGGCGCGTACCTCTCGGGCTCGTTCTCGCGGATGTGGACCAGCAAGAACTTCGCGCCCGACTACAACTACTGGGACGCCGGCGTCGGCCTGACCTACAAGGCGATGACGCTCGACTTCCGCTACAGCGACAGCAACCTCAAGAAGAGCGAGTGCTTCACCCACATCGGCAGCCGCGGCTCCTGCGGCGACCGCTACCTGGTCAGCCTGTCGTTCGACACCTCGCTCAACAAGCTGAAGTAATCTGGGATCCCTGCCGGGAAGAGGGCCGCGTCTTCTCTTCGGAGAGGCGCGGCCTTCGCCGTTTCAAGGGCTGAGATCAGCCGCCGGAAATCCGGACAGTCGCGAACCGGCCGAGGCTCACGCCGTGCATCTCGCGCAGCCGCGTTCCGGTCGCGCCGCGCTCGGCCGCGTCGGGAATGGACGGCGCTCCTGCCGGCCGGGCGCTCCGCTCAGCCAACAGCCTGCGCAGTTCGGCGTTCTCCCGCCGCAGCGCCTTGAGCTGACGGACGCCGGAAGGCGTCAGCCCGTCGAACTTCCGTTTCCATCGATAGAAAGTGCGCGTCGACACATGCGCGGCGGCGCAGACCGCCTCCATCGAGGCGCCGTTCGAGACCTCGCGGAGAAGCGCGGCGATCTCCTCGTCGGTCAGGCGCGAAGCGGCCATCTCGTTTACCTCGCGGACGTCATGCCGTGCGAGCGGGCATGCACATTCTCAAGGCAGAATGATCCTCTCGCCGCGCTGGCAACTCTCTCGTCAGGCGACCCAGCCATCTCGCCGACGCCCGCAGGAGCAAGGATTTCAACGCTCTTCGCCGGACCGACCGTCGCGCCGGAAACGGCGGCGGGAAGCGCCGCTCTGTCATTTTTGACACTGGGGTCTCGTCAGCGTCCCGGCGCCCAATTCGGGCGCTCGCCGAGCGCTTATTTGGCCTTGCGGCTCAAGGCGTTCGGCCTCCAGCTTCAGGGGCGAAAAATCCTTTGCGAAGGCGTGACGGCGATGAGCAAGTTCGACCGCAGAAGCTTCCTCATGACGACGGCTGGCCTTGCGGCCGGCGCGGCACTTCCGCTCGCCGCCCCGCCGCTCATCCGCTCGGCGCGCGCGGCGGGTCCGGTGAAGCTCGGCTGCCTGTTCTCCTCCTCGGGCACGATGGCGAACCTCGAAGGCCGAATGAATTTCGTGGCCAAGATGGCGGCGGACGAGATCAACGCCGCGGGGCGGCGTCAACGGCTCGACGATCGAGATCGTGACGTCGGACCCTGCCTCCGACTGGCCGCTCTACGCCCAGATCGGCCGGCAGATGCTGTCGGAGACCAAGGTCGCCGCATTGTTCGGCTGCTGGACGAGCGTGTCGCGCAAATCCGTGCTCCCGGTCGTCGAGCAGGCCGACGGACTGCTGTTCTACCCGCTCCATTTCGAGGGCGACGAGAACTCCAAGAACGTCGTCTATGTGAACTCGCCGCCCGCGAGCTCCGTTTCTGCCGGCCGTCGACTACCTGATGAGCCCGGACGGGGTCGAGGCCAAGCGCTTCTTCATGATCGGCTCGGACTACGTCTGGCCGCGCACCATCAACAAGCAGCTCAAGGGCTACTGGAAGTCCAAGGGCATCGAGGAGAGCGCCTGGAAGGAGGAGTACGTCCCCTTCGGCTTCTCGAACTTCCAGACGCTGATCAACCAGGTCCGCGCCTTCGCGGACGCGCCCGGCGGCAAGTGCGTCGTGGTGCTGACCGTGGTCGGCTCGTCGATCCCGGATTTCATGCGCGAATTCGCCAACCAGGGCATCTCGTCCTCGGACGTGCCCGTTCTCGGCCTCGACATGGTGGAGGCCGACCTCGAGGGCCTCGACACCGCCAAGATGGTCGGCCACCTCAACTGCTGGGCCTATCTCCAGCAGGCCAAGGGCGACGCCAACGTCAAGTTCCTCAAAAGCTGGGCGGACTACGTGGCCAAGACCAAGGCTCCGTTCAAGCCCGACGTCGCCATCGACCCGATGGTCTCGACCTACGACGCCGTGCACCTCTGGGCGATGGCGGCCAAGAAGGCCGGCTCGTTCGACGTGCCGGAGGTCCGGAAGGCGTTCGACGGGCTGAGCTTTCTGCCCTCGGGCTACAAGATCGGCATGACGGGCGAGAACAACTACGTCTCGCGCGGCGTGTTCATCGGCTCGGTCAACGAGAAGCAGGGCTTCGACGTGCTCTGGCAGTCCGACGGCACGCCGAAGCCTGTGCCGATGAGCCAGTACTGATCTCCGAGCCATGTCCCTGATTGCGCTGAACGCGTCGAACTGCGTGCTTCGAGACGCCGTCTTCTGGACGGCTCCTCGGCATGAGGTCGGTTTGTGGTCTGGGAAACGAAGACAGTCCTCATGCTGAGGAGGCCGCGACAGCGGCCGTCTCGAAGCATGCAGTCCGGCGGCCGATGGACGATGGCGAGCGGCCGCTTGGCGATGATCGTCTGCCTGTTGGGGATATGCTTTCCCGCCCTCGCCTTCGACCGCGCGGCGATCGTCGCGCAGTCCTGCGGCGGCGCGGCCGGCATGACCGAGGCCGCCAACGCCCTGACGAACGGCGTCGCGACGGCTTCGAAGGACGACGCCGCCTGGGCCGCGACGCTCGCAGGCGCAGCGATCGACCGCACGCTGAAATGCGGGCCCTCGCCCGTCATCGCGTCCTCCGGCGGCGTGCTGAACGCCGCCACCCTTGAGCCGGCCGCGTCCGGTGAGGGCTCCTCGCCGCTGCTGAGCCTCAAGAATCGTCCGCTGTTCGAGACGCGCGCGCCGCCGCCAGCCTGTTTTCAGGCGCGACGGCGAGCGAGCGGGGCGCGGCGCTCGTCGCCCTCGAGCGCCGCGCCGGATCCCTGCCTCCGGAGCTCTTCGAGAAAGCCGCCGAAGCGGAGACCGACGCCGGGCTGAAGGATCGCATCCTCGGCGTCGGGCAGGCCGCGCTGCTGAACTCTCCCGACGTCACGAAGCGGGTCGCCGCGATCGAGCGGATCTCGGCGAGCGCCGACAGGCGGTCGCTGACGCAGATCTCGGGCCTCACGTCGGACCCGGCCTACGCCAAGGACGCCGCCTTCAAGGCCGCGGTCGACGCCGGCGTCGCCTCGATCGAGCGGCGGCTGCAGGTCTCGACCGCGCTCAACACGCTCTACAACGGCCTGTCCTTCGCCTCGATCCTGTTCATGGCCTCGGCGGGGCTCGCGATCATTTTTGGGCTCATGGGCGTGATCAACCTCGCACAGGGCGAGTTCATCATGATCGGGGCCTATGTCACCTATGCGGTGCAGGAGACGATCCGCGCCGCCTTCCCGGGCCTGCTCGACTGGTACTTGATCGTCGCGATCCCGATCGTGTTCCTCGCCACCTCCGGCGTCGGCGTGATCCTCGAGGCGACGCTCGTCCGCCGGCTCTACACGCGGCCGCTGATGACGCTGCTCGCCACCTGGGCGGTGAGCCTCCTCATCGTCAACCTCGTTCGGGTCGCGATCGGCACGCAGAACCTTCAGTTCGCGACGCCTTGGTGGATGTCCGGCGGCACCTGCTGATGGGCGACTTCATCGTCACCTGGAACCGCCTGTTCGCGATCGTCTTCGCGGTCCTGACGCTGGCTCTCACGTGGTTTGTCCTGAAGCGCACGCCGCTCGGCCTGGAAATCCGCGCCGTCACCCAGAACCGCGCCATGGCGGGGTGCCTCGGCATCGCGACGCGGCGCGTCGACATGATGGCGTTCGGGCTGGGCTCGGGCTTGGCCGGCCTCGCGGGGCTCGCGCTCTGCCCGATCTACAACGTGAACCCGCAGATGGGCTCGAACTTCATCGTCGACAGCTTCATGGTCGTGGTGCTGGGCGGCGTCGGCACGCTCGCCGGCACGGTGATCGCTTCGCTCGGCGTCGGCCAGGTGAACGTGCTGATCGAGCCGCTCTACGGCGCGGTCGCCGCCAAGGTCATCGTGCTGCTGATGATCATCGCATTCCTTCAGTGGCGGCCCGAAGGGCTGTTCGCGGTGAAGGGGCGACGGAAGTGAGGGGGCATAGGCGCGACGCCGGCCGTCCCTTCTCCCGCTTGCGGGAGAAGGGACGGATGAGGGCGCATGGCGCCGACGTCGCCAAGAACCGCGCGTCCGCTTGCGTCTCGCTCGATCCTGAACCTTCGGCGCTGACGCCCCTCACCCTTACCCTCTCCCGCCTCGGCGGGAGAGGGGGACGGGAACGTCGCGCTCCATCGACGTGGGTACAGCGCCCATGACGGCCAAGCCCAACATCCTCCAGCGCGCGATGGAGGACCGCATCTTCGTCGGCGTCGCGGCGGCGGTCGCGCTCGCGGCGCTTGTGGTCACCCTTTTCCCCGGGCTCTCGGGCTACCGCGTCAACGTCGTCGGGCAGCTCGCCTGCTTCGCGCTGCTCGCGCTCTCGCTCGACCTGATCTGGGGCTATGCGGGGATCCTCAGCCTCGGCCACGGCCTGTTCTTCGCCATCGGCGGCTATGTGATCGGCATGCACCTCTTGGAGCATTCGGTCGCGACCACCGGCGTCACGCCCGACATCGTCCAGTTCATGGGCTGGAAGGCGCTGCCGGACTGGTGGGGCCCGCTCGAAAGCTTCCCCGTGGCGCTCATAGCTGCGCTCGCAGTCTCCTTCGCGGTGGCCTTCGTGTTCGGCTGGGTGTCGTTCCGCTCCCGTGTGGGCGGCGTGTATTTCGCGATCATCACGCAGGCGCTCGTCTATGTGGCGATGCTGCTGATGTTCCGGAACGACACCGGCTTCGGCGGCAACAACGGCATGACCGGGTTCCAGACGATCTTCGGCGTGCCGTTCCAGACGCCGGGCGTCGCCAAGGCCTTGGCGGTGACGTCCCTCGTCGTGTTGGCGATCGCGCTTGTCGCCTGCCGGATGCTGATGATCGGCCGGTCGGGCGTCTGCTGGTCGCGACCCGCGACGACGAGACGAGGCTGCGCTCGCTCGGCTACGAGACGCTGCGCCTGAAGCTCGGGGTCTGGTGCCTTTCCGCCGTTCTCGCAGGGATAGCGGGCCTGCTCTACGTGCCGCAGGTCGGCATCATCAATCCGCGGGTCTTGTCGCCCGAACTCTCGCTCGAGATCGCCGTCTGGGTCGCGATCGGCGGGCGCGGACGGCTCGCAGGCGCTGTGATCGGCGCGGTGCTGGTCAACGCGATCAAGTTCTCGCTGTCGGCCACCATGCCGGAGCTTTGGCCCTTCGTGCTGGCCGGGCTCGTGATCCTGGTCGCGCTGATCTTCCCCAACGGCCTCCTGGACATCGGCCGCTGGAAGCCGACCTGGATCTCGCGGAGCGACGCCCTCCAGCCCAAGGACGTCACGCCATGAGAACTTGGCCATGACGGTCGCGGTTCTGGTGGAGGCCCTCACCGTCGAGTTCGGCCGCTTTCGCGCGATCGACGACCTGTCGCTCGCGATCGACTATGGCGAGGTCCGCGCCGTGATCGGCCCGAACGGAGCCGGAAAGACGACGCTGCTCGACGTCATCTCGGGGGTGAGCCGCGCCAGGCGGGGCCGCATCCTTTTCGACGAGAAACTGGAGCTGACGCGCGCCTCCGAAGCCCAGATCGCGCGCTCGGGCGTGCGCCGTAAATTCCAGAAGCCGAGCGTGTTCGAGGCGCTGACGGTCCGGGACAACGTCGAGATCGGCCTCGGCGGCGCGAAAGACGCCGCGGCCCGCGAGCGCGTCGAGACGACGCTCGAAACGGTGGGGCTTGCGGGCGAGGCCGGCAGGCTCGCGGGCGAACTGGCGCATGGCCAAAAGCAGTGGCTCGAGATCGCCATGGTGGTGGTGTCCGAGCCCAAGGTGCTGATGCTCGACGAGCCGGTCGCGGGCCTCACCCGACGAGGAGACCGAGCGCACCTCGGCGCTGATCCGCGCGCTCAAATCTCCCGAGCGCGCCATCATCGTGGTCGAGCACGACATGGATTTCGTCGAGACCATCGCGGACCGGGTCACGGTGCTGCACGAGGGCCGGACGCTGTTCGAAGGCTCCATGGCCCGCGCGCGGACCGACGCCCGCGTCGTCGACGTCTATCTGGGACGCTGACGCGATGAAGCTCACCGTCCGCGACCTCGACCAGCACACTACGGATCGGCGCAGGCTCTTCGCCGCGTCAGTTTCGAGATCGCGCCCGGCGAGTGCCTCGCGGTGCTCGGGCGAAACGGCGCGGGCAAGTCGACGCTGCTGAAGTGCCTTGCAGGGGTGCTCCCCGTCACACGGGGAGCGATCGAATTCGACGGCGTCGACATGGCGCGCGCGCCGAGCCACCGACGGTCCCGCGCCGGCTTCGCCTACGTGCCGCAGGGCCGCGAAATCTTCGCCGAGCTCACGGTGCGCGAAAACCTCGTGGCGGCGGCCCGCCCGCACGGCCCCGCGACGGAGGAAGCCTTCGAGGAGGTCTACGGCCTCTTCCCCGTGCTGCGCGAGATGGCAGGACGGCGCGGCGGCGCGCTGTCGGGCGGCCAGCAGCAGCAGCTCGCCCTCGCCCGCGCGATCGTGACCAAGCCCAAGGTGCTGGTGCTCGACGAGCCCACGGAGGGCGTCCAGCCGTCGATCGTCCAGCTGATCGAGACCGTGCTGACCGGCCTCAAGGGAAAGCTCTCGATCCTGCTGGTCGAGCAGTATCTCGACTTCGCGACCGCGGTCGCGGACCGCTTCGTCGTGCTCTCGCGCGGCCAGGTGGTCGACGAGGGCGCGCGCGCCGAGATGAGCCGCGAGCGGCTCTCAAAATTCATGTCCGTCTGAAGAAACTGGAGAGAGGGAGCCCAATGGCCCGTCACCACACGATCTCGTCCGCGCCTGAAAACTGGTCTGGGGCTATCTGGACAGCGCGCTGAAGCCGGTCTGCCGGATCGCCTCCGGCGACACCGTCACGCTGACGTCCTTCCCGGCCGGCGGCAAGGAATGCCTGCCGCCCGACGCGAGCCGCGTGCCTGCCGATTACATGGCGGCGCTCGACACGCTCACCCAGGGCGGCGGACCGCACTTCATCACCGGCCCGATCTATGTCGAGGGCGCAGAGCCCGGCGACACGCTGCAGGTCGAGATCCTCGAGGCCAAGCCCACCATGGACTGGGGCTTCGTCGCGATCCTGCCGCTGCTCGGCACGCTGCCCGACGAGTTCACCGACTACGAGACCATCCACCCCAAGATCGACTCCCAGGCCAATGTCTGCACCATGCCCTGGGGCGTCGACATTCCGCTCGATCCGTTCTTCGGCATCATGGGCGTCGCCCCGCCCCCGGCCTGGGGCCGCTGCGGCTCGCCGGTGCCCCGCGCCTTCGGCGGCAACATGGACAACAAGGAGCTGAAGCCCGGCGTCACCCTCTATCTCCCGGTCTTCAACGAGGGCGCGCTGTTCTTCGCGGGCGACGGCCATGGCGTGCAGGGCGACGGCGAGGTCTGCATCACGGCGCTCGAAATGGGCATCGAGGGCACGTTCCGCCTGACCGTGCGCAAGGACATGGCGGTCGAGTTCCCCTTCGCCGAAAGCGAGACGCATCTCATGTCGATCGGCCTCGACGAAGACCTCGACGACGCGGCCAAACAGGCGGTGCGCGAAATGGTGCGGCACGTCTGCCTGCGCTCCAATCTCTCGCGCAACGAGGCCTACATGCTGTGCTCGCTCGCGGGCGACCTGCGCGTCACCCAGCTCGTCGACGGCAACAAGGGCATCCACATGATGCTGCCGAAGGCGATGATCTGAGGCTTTCGCCGACGGCTCGAACGTATAGGCTCCCAGGCGGCGGAGGCCAGAACGCCTCCGCCGCCTAGAATTGCGATGACGCGCGAAAGCCTCGAACGCCAAGCCCATGGTTCGACTGCAGGAAATCCGGTCCGGCGAGGTGGCGGTGGATCCGCCGGCGGCGACCGACGCCGGCCTCGTCTTCATCGGCCGCATCCGCACGCCTTGGACGTCGCGGCTCGACTGCCCTCGGCAGGGGCGCCAGGACGGCCCGACATGCCGCATCGAGCTGTTCGAGCCCTGGGCCCAGGGCCTCGCAGGGCTCGAGGACTTCGAGCGGGTCGAGGTGCTCTACTGGCTCGACCAGTCGCGTCGCGATCTCGTCCGCCAGAGCCCGGCGAACGACGGGACGACGCGCGGCGTGTTCGCGCTGCGCTCGCCCGTGCGGCCGAACCCGATCGGAACGTCTCTCGCGAGGCTCGTCGGCGTCGAGGGCGCGACCGTTCTGGTGCGCGGCCTCGACTGCCTCGACGGGACGCCCCTGATCGACCTCAAGCCCGACCGGTGCCAGTTCACCCCGATCGCGCCGCCCCAGAAGGGCGACTTTGAGGTGGGCGACTAGAAAGCGCCCTTACGCGATCTCGAGGATCGCGTCGATCTCGACCGCGGCGCCGAGCGGCAGCGCGGCGACGCCGACCGCCGAGCGGGCGTGGCGGCCCTTGTCGCCGAGCGCCGCGACCATGAAGTCGGACGCGCCGTTGACGACCTTGGGCTGGTCGAAGAAGTCCGCGGTCGAGGCCACGAAGGCGCCGAGCTTCACGACGCGCACGATCTTGTCGAGATCGCCGACCGCCGCCTTGGCCTGCGCCAGGATGTTGATGGCGCAGAGCTTGGCGGCGGCTTGCGCGTCCTCCACCGACACGCCGGCGCCGAGCGTGCCCTTGAGGCTCAAGCCCTCGGGCCCGATGGGCAACTGGCCGGAAATGTGCAGCAGCTTTCCGGCGAGCACCGCCGGCACGTAGTTCGCCACCGGCGCGACCGGCTGAGGCAGGGTGACGCCGAGTTCGGCGAGCTTGGCTTCGATCTCTCCGGCCATGCCGGTCTCCTTTTCTTCCGTCGTTTCTTCAAATTTCAGCGAAACAGCCTCGGCGCCTCCGCCCCCTCCCCATTGTGGGGAGGGGAATGGCCGGCGGCGCAGGCTTGCTCTCGTATACTTTCCGTCAGCCGACCGCCGCGTAGCCGTCGCGGCGGGGATCGCTCGCGGCCGCATAGCCTTCCACGGCCGGATCGCCCATCCGCCAGATGAACTGGCCGGCGCCGAAGTCCTGATAGCTGTCGTTGATGACGCTCATCTCGTGGCCGCGCTCGCGGAGCGCCGCCACCGTCTCCGTCGCCATCCCGGCCTCGACGTTGATGTCGAGCCCGGCGTTGAAGCGCCAGCGCGGCGCGTCGCAGGCGGCTTGCGGGTTCTGGCCGAAGTCGATCATGCGGACGAGCGTCTGCAGGTGGCCCTGCGGCTGCATGTTGCCTCCCATGACCCCGAAACTCATCACCGGCTGGCCATCCTTCGTCAGGAAGCCCGGGATGATGGTCTGGAACGGGCGCTTGCCCGGCGAGACCACGTTGGCGTGGTTCAGATCGAGCACGAAGCCGTGGCCGCGGTTCTGGAGCGACAGGCCCCATTCGGGCAGGCACACGCCCGAGCCGAACCCCATGAAGTTCGACTGGATGAAGCTCACCATCATGCCGTTTTCGTCGGCGGCCGTGAGGTAGATCGTGCCGCCCCGCACGGGATTGCGCGCCGCGAATTTCTGGGCGCGCTTCGGATCGATGAGCTTGGCGGCCTCCGAGAGGTAGGCGTCGTCGAGCAGCTGCGCGGGCGTCACCTTCATGTGGCGAGGTCCGCCACATGCGCATAGGTGTCCGCGAAAGCGAGTTTCATGGCCTCGATCTCGAGATGGGTGACGTCGACGCCGTCGGCCGCCATGCCCGCGAGGTCGAAGTTCCCCAGAATGCCGAGCGCGATCAGCGCCGCGATCCCCTGCCCGTTCGGCGGGATCTCGTGGACGGTGTAGCTGCGATACTTCTTTTCGATCGGCTCGACCCATTCGGCCTTGAAGCCGGCCATGTCCTTGGCGGTCATCGAGCCGCCATTGGCGCGCGAATGGGCTTCCATGGCTTGCGCGATCTCGCCGCCATAGAGCGCCGCGCCCTTGGTCTCGGCGACCCGCGCGCAACATCTTGGCCGCGCCCTTCAGCGTCACGAGCTCGCCGACTTCCGGAGCCCGGCCGCGCGGCAGGAACATTTCGGCGAAGCCCGGCGCGGCCACGAGGTCCTTCACCTGCGCGGCGGCGGCCCATTTGCCCTGCACCACCGTCGGGCAGAGATAGCCGCGCTCGGCGATCTCGATCGCGGGCTGGAGCAGGTCGCCGAAAGGCAGCTTGCCGAACCGCTCATGCAGCGCGACCCACATGCCGATCGCGCCGGGGACGGTCACCGAGTCCCAGCCGCGCATCGGCGGGCGGGCGTGACCCTCGCCGTGCTTCTTCGCGAAGTACTCCGGCGTCCAGGTCTCCGGCGAATTGCCCGACCCGTTAAGGCCGTGCAGCTTCTTTCCGTCCCACACGATGCAGTAGGCGTCGGAGCCGAGGCCGTTGGAGCAGGGCTCGACCAGCGCCATGGCGGCCGCGGTCGCGATCGCGGCGTCGACCGCGTTGCCGCCCTGGCTGATGATCTTGAGGCCGACCGAAGCCGCCAGCGGGTGCGAGGTCGAGACGATGTTGCGCCCGAACATCGGTAGGCGGCGCGACGGATATCCCGCGGTCCAGTCAAAATTCTGGGTCATCACAACTCCATTCGCGGAGACGAACTGCGTGCTTCGAGACGCCGTCCTGGCGGACGGCTCCTCAGCATGAGGACCGTGCGAGGCTTCACTCCCACAAACATCCCTCATGGCTCGAGGAGCTTGGCGTCAGCCAAGCGTCTCGAAGCGCGCAGTCGGCCTCTTCAGCCGCGCTACATAGCTCGCTCAGGCCCCGCCGAAACACGGCCTCGAGCCGCGCGTGGGGATCCGCGAGGTCGAGGCCGCGTTCAGCGAGCCATGCGTCGTTGAAAATCGTGGACCGGTAGCGCTCGCCTGAATCACAGAGCAGCGTCACGATGGTCCCCTCCTGGCCTGCCGCCTTCATTTCCTCGATGATCTTCAGGCACGCCCAGACATTGGTGCCGGTCGAGCCGCCGCAGGCGCGCCCCAGAAGCGCGCTCGTCATGCGGGCCGCGGCGATGGAGGCGGCGTCCGGAACGGCGATCATGCGGTCGACGAGGTCCGGCACGAAGGAGGCCTCGACCTTGGCGCGGCCGATGCCCTCGATCACGCTGTCGCAACATTCCACCCGATGCACCGAGCGCTCGGCGTAGTGGCGGTGGAACACCGAGCTCTCGGGATCGGCGACGCAGAGCGATGTCGGGAACTTGCGGTAGCGGATGTAGCGCCCGATCGTCGCCGAGGTGCCGCCGGTGCCGGCGCCGCACACCACCCAGTCGGGGACCGGCCGGTCCTCATGGGAGAGCTGCGCGAACATCGACTCGGCGATGTTGTTGTTGCCCCGCCAGTCGGTGGCCCGCTCGGCGTAGGTGAACTGGTCCATGAAGTGTCCGCCGATCTCGCGCGCGAGCTTTTCGGCCTCGCCCGAGACGTCGCCGCGGTCGACGAGATGCGGCTTTCCGCCATGGAACTCGATCGCCGCGATCTTCTCGCGCGCGGTCGTGCGCGGCATCACGGCGATGAAGCGCAGGCCGAGCAGCTTGGCGAAATAGGCCTCCGAGATCGCGGTCGAGCCGGAGGAGGACTCCACGATCGTGGTCTCGGGCCCGACCCAGCCGTTGCAGAGCGCATAGAGGAACAGCGAACGCGCCAGCCGGTGTTTCAGGCTCCCGGTCGGGTGGCTGGACTCGTCCTTGAGATAGAGGCTGATTCCTGGCGCGCGCGGCAGGTCGAGCTTGATGAGATGGGTGTCGGCCGAGCGGTTGACGTCGGCCTCGAGCCGCGAGATCGCCCAGGCGACCCAGGCCCGGCGATCGGGATCGGCTGCGGAAACGTGAGCCTTGGCGAGAGCGGCGCCGCTCATCGGGCCTTCAGCTCCGCCTCGGCGCGGGCGCGAAGCGCGGCGCGGTCGATCTTGTTGGTGGAGGCCAGCAGCATCTGGTCGAGGAACCAGACCCGGCGCGGATGCTGGTAGGCGGGCGCATGCTCGAGCGCGAAGCTCTTGATCGCCTGCTCGTCCACGGTCGAGCCGGGCTTGCGCACGATGAAGGCCACCGGCTTCTGGCCCTTGATGTCGTCGTCGACCGGCACGACGCTCGCCTGAAGCACCTCGGGATGGGTCTCCAGAACCGCCTCGACCTCGCCCGGAAAGATGTTCTCGCCGCCGGAGACGAACATGTCGTCGGCGCGGCCGACGAAATAGAAGTTCCCCTCCCCGTCCTGCCGGAACACGTCGCCGGTGTCGTAGAAGCCGTCCGCGGTCACGGGCGAGCGCACGTCCGGGCGGTTGTGATAGCCGAGCATGACGGCCGGGCTCTTCATCTGGAGCACGCCGGTCTCGGGCGCGCCCTCGCCGACGAGACGAACTTCCACGCCCGCGTGCACCTTGCCCACCGACCCGCTCGGCGCGCCGCCTTTGTCGTTGAACACCACGGGGCCGCCCTCGGTGGTGCCATAGGCGTTGATGATGCGGGCGTTGGGTAGCAGCTCGCGGATCTGGTCGGCGAGCGTGTCGTTGACGGGCGCGGAGCCCATCCGCACGACGCGGACGCTCGAAAGATCGGCGCCGAACAGCGCCTCTTTCTCGCGCAGCATCATGGCGATCATCGGCGGCACCGCGGTCGCCCAGGTGCAGCGGTGGCGCGCGATCGCCTCGATATAGGCCTTGGCCTGGAACTGGGGCAGCAGCACGATCGAGGCGCCGGCGGCGATGGCCAGAAGCGAATTCGCCAACGCGTTCATGTGGTAGAGCGGCGCGGCGATCAGCACCCGGTCGCCCGAAAGATCGTCTTCGGCCATGCGGGCGCAAACGACCCAGAGATGCGCCGCGTGGGAGAGCAGAACGCCCTTGGGGCGCCCGGTCGAGCCGGAGGTGTAGAGCATCAGCGCGGCCTCGTCGGCGCGCGGCTCGACGGATCGAACGGGCCGGCGTCGAGCCAGTCGCCGAAATCGGCGCTGTCGAACTCGACCGCCTCGACGCCCTCGTCGAGCTGGTCGCGGCGGGCGGCGTCGCAGAACACGACCCGCGCGCCGCAATCCGCCACGACATGGGCGATGGTCGGCTTCGGAAACTTGAAGTTCACCGGCGTCGGCACGACCCCGGCGCGCATCGCGCCGAGCATGACGGCGAGAAACTCCGGCCGGTTGGCCGAGAGGATCGCGATGCGGTCGCCGCGCTGAAAACCGCGGGCCACGAGGCCGCGGGCGAAGGCGTCGGCCATCTGGTCGAGCCCGCCGCGGGTCAGCACGGTCTCGGCGCCGTCGAGCCCGACCCCGATGATCACGGGCGCGTCGGGATGGCCGTCGCGGCGGAGGACGTCGCCGAGATTTGTCGCTTGGGTCATCAGGCGCTCCGGCATTCCATGCGCAGGTCGAGAGAAGGAATTTCGAGGGCCGCGACGCCGTCGGCGCCGGCGTCGGTCCACGTCACGCCTGTGGCAGCCTTTGCGAAGCCCGCAAGCGCGTCCAGCCCGTCGAAGCGAAGCCCGAGCGCGGTGAAGCGCGGCGCCTCGCCGGCCACGACGTCGATCGCGAAGCCGTCCGAGATCACGCGCCAGCCCTCGCCATGCGGCTCGGGGGCAGAGCCCGCCGCAGAAGCGTAAAGCCGACCGTCGGCCTCCGGCGAGCGGGACGCGACCTCGATGCGGTCGAAGCCGTTAAAGCCGTTCGGATGCGCCAGCCACTCGTCGCGCCAGACATATTCGGGCGTCAGGTGCTGGCAGAAATAGACCCGGCCCGCGGGAAACAGGCCGTTGGGCGCGCGCACCGTGCGGAAGCTCGCCTCTTTCGCCTCGCCGTCGATCTCGACCGGCCGCGAGAAGGCGACCGGCTCGAACGGCGACAGCTTCGCCTTTTCGAGCCGCCGATACGTGGCCTCGATGTCGGCGCTGCGGAACACCAGACCGTTCAATCCGAAGGGGCTGTCCAGCACCTCCTGGCGCTGCTTGCCCTCGCTCGGCACCCCGACCAGTTCGAGATAGGCGCGCGGCGCCACCATCAGGTGGTTAATGGAGCCGAGCGAGTGGCGGCCCTGCGGCGTCAGGCGAAAACCCAACGCCGCGAAGATCTCAGCCGCCGCCTCCATGCCGCGGAGCGTGTTCACCACGACGTGGTCGAGCGGCTCGGTCACTTAGGGCTCGCCGTCATGTAGACGCCGCGGCCGCTCGCGAGCAGCTTGCCGTCTTCCGACAGGATCTCGGCTTCCGCCACCGAGAGCGTCGAGCCGAACTTGACCACCTTGCCCTTGGCAATCAGGTCGCCCTGCATGCCGGCGCGATGGTAGTCGACGCGCAGATCGACCGTCGGCACGCCGCGGCCGGTCTTCGACACCAGCGCCCAGTCGGCCGTGAGATCGACGAGCGTCGCGAGGATACCGCCGTGCATATACCCACGTTCGGCGTTGACGACCATTTCGGGCCGCCAGGTCGCCTTCAGCTCGATGGTCCCGTCGCCGACGGAGAGCACCTTCAGGCCGAGCCACTGGTGGAACGGGCCCTTGAGGAGCTTTTCCTCGATCTCGGCCGCGGTGGGGAGCGTTGTGGTTTCGCTCACGGCGTCACCACGATCTTGCCCATGACCTCGCGGTCGCATCATCCGCAGGCCTTCCGCCGCCTCTTCAAGCGACAGCTCCTTGTCGATGACCGGCTTCAGCGTGCCTTCCTGGATCATGTCCATAAGGGAAGAGGTCGTCGTCGTAGAACGAGTTCGAGCCGATGATCTTGAGCTCGAAGCTCCAGATGTAGCGGAGGTCTTCCTTCGGATCGTGGCCGGCGGTCGCGCCGCAGGTGAGGATCACGCCGCCCCGCTTCACGCATTTGAGCGACGGCGCCCAGGTGTCGCCGCCGGTGAAGTTGATGACGACGTCGACGCCGCCCTCGTAAGATCGGCGCTGCGGCTTGCCGTATTGCTGGATCGCCCACTTGGAGAAGTCGGTCTCGCGGTAGTTCACCACGTGGTCGGCGCCGAGCTCCTTCAGCCGGTCCATCTTGTCCTGCGAACCCGCGCAGGCGATGACCTCGCAGCCCATTTGCTTCGCCAGCATCACGCAGCCCGTGCCGACGCCGCCCGAAGCGCCGAGGATCAGCACCTTGTCGCCCGGCTTGATGGTCTTGTGGGTGACCAGCATGCGGTGCGCGGTGCCGTAGGCGACGGGGAGCGAGGCGGCCTCGGAATAAGTGACCTTGTCCGGCATCGCGATCAGCTGGCCGACCGAGACCTGGCAGTACTGCGCCATGCCGCCGTCGAGCATTTCACCCCATCAGGCCCTTGTTCGGGTAGAGCGGGTTGACGAGCACGCGGTCGCCGACCTTCCAGCCCGTGACGCCCTCGCCGAGCTCGGTGATCTCGCCGGCCATGTCGAGGCCGATGATCACCGGCAGCGGCACCTTGATGCCGGGCATGCCCTTCACGGTGAACACGTCGTGGTAGTTGAACGAGGAGGCGCCGACGCGGATCACCACATGGCCGGGCTCGGCGGTCGGAACCGGATAGTCGTCCACGACGGTCAAATCGCTGACGTCGCCGTGCTGCTTGAGCAGCAAAGCCTTCATAGTCGCAGTCATCGGAATGCTTTCTCTTCTTGCGGCGCTTGCGCGCTTGTCGTTGGGGAGGGGCTGGTCGGGGCCTGCCCCTCCCCGATTGGGGAGGAGGCAGGTTGCGCGGCGCTCAGTCGACGCCGGTCACTTCATCGACTTCGAGGCTTCGTAAGGCGCGGTGACGAGGGCGCTGTCCGGCAGCGTGCCCTTCACGGCGCCACCGACTTGAACACCTCGAACTCGGCCTTGAGCGAGGCGACGTCGGCCGGCTCCATCGAGACGGCGTAGATGCCGTCCCAGAGCGCCGCGTAGTTCTTGGCGTCTTCCTCGTTCATGTTGGCGGCTGCGACGAGCGCCTTGGCCACGGCCGGCTTGTCGGCCTTGCCAAACTCGTAGGTCTTGCGCATCGCGACCACGAGCTTGGCGGCGGCTTCGGGGTTCGCCTTCAACCATTCGTTGCGCACGAGTCCGACTCCGAGCACGGGCGGGGCGTCCTGCTGCGTGATCTTCTTCCACTCGTCGCGGAAGGAGGCGAGCTTCCTCAGCTTCATGTCCTTGACGAGCGCCTGGGTGACCGTGCGCAGCGCCGCGGCGTCGATGTCCTTCTGGGCGAGGAACTGCGCGAGGCGCGGGTCGTTGCCGGGCACGGCCGTGTAGTCGCCGGCCTTCATGCCGTAGTTCTTCTCAAGGATCGCGGCGGTGATGGCCGCGGTCGCGCTGCCGGCCGGCGAGGAGCCAATCTTCTTGCCCTTCAGCTCCTCGATGGTCTTGATCGGACTGTCTTCCGGCACGACGAAGTCGAGCTCGGCGACCTGGGTCGAGAGCATGATCGACATCGGCAGGCCATCGGCCGCGACGCTCAGCGAGCCGCCCGCCGCGGCGCCGATGCCGAAGTCGATCGCGCCGGCGGCCATCGCCTTGGTGGGGGCGTTGACGTCGGGAAACTTCACATACTCGACCTCGAGGCCTTCCTTCTCGACGAACTTTCCGGCCTCCATCACTGCGCCGAAGCCGAGGCTGACGCCCGAGCTCCAGTAGCCGATGCGGACCTTGTCGGCGTGCGCGGGTCCCGCGACCCCGACGACGGCCGCGAGGGCTGCGGCGAGAACTGCGATGCGTTTCATGCGGATGCTCCGAGTCTCAGGTTTCAGGTCTTGGGAGGAAGGACGCGTCACTGCGACCCGGCCTTCTTCTTCCAGCGGAAGAGGCGGTTCTCGAGCGGCTTCAGGATAAGGGCTTCGAGCACGATCATCAGGGCGATCAGCGTGAGCGTCCAGGCGAACACCTGGTCGGTCTGCACGAGGTCGGCGGCCTGGCGGAGCCGGTAGCCGATGCCGCTCGAGGCGCCGAGCGTCTCGGCCACGAGGCTGACGCGGGCGCCGAAGCCGAAGGCGAGGCGCGCGGCCGAGAAGAACGGCGGCAGGATGGTCGGCAGGTAGATCTTGGTCAGCACCTGCGCCCGCGACATGCGGAACGTCTGGGCGAGCTCGATGAAGTCGGCGTTCACCGTACGCGTGCCCTGCCAGACGTTAGTCAGGATCAGCGGCATCGCGGTCATGAAGACGACGAAGATGGTGGTCCAGTCCGAGAGGCCGAACCAGATCAGCGAAGATCGCCCAGATCGAGGACGACACGGTGTTGATGACGGTCAGCACCGGCTCGAAGAATTCGCCGAGCTTTCGCTGGCTCCAAGGACGAGGCCGAGCGGCACGCCCACGACCGCCGCGATGGCGAAGCCCATGAAGACGCGCCAGAAGGTGATGCCGAAGTCGTTCCAGAAGCTCGGCGTCGCGACGAGGCTCGACCAGGCGGCGTAGACCCGCGCCGGCCCTGGAAGCACGAAGGCCGGCGCGCCGAGCGAGGCGATCTGCCAGACGCCGACGAGCAGCGCGAGAAGGCCCATGCGCAGCATGAACAGGCGGAACCGGCGCTCGCGCGCGGCGTGCGGCCGGATCGGGGCGCCCGCGACTTCCTGCGCTAGCGTCTTGGGAGGCGAGGCCGCCATGCTCAGAGTCTCCCGCGCAGGGCGCGCGCCTGTTCGTGGACCTCGGCGGAGGCCGGGTCGCGCGGATAGGGAAGATCGATCGTCTGCGTTTCGCGCACGCGGCCGGGGCGCGGGTTGAGCACCACCACCTTGTTGGCGAGCACCACCGCCTCCTCGACGTCGTGGGTCACGAACACGATGGTCATCGACATGAGCTCGGCGATGCGCAGAACCTCGCCGTGCATCTGCGAGCGGATGGTCGGGTCGAGCTTGGAGAAGGCTCGTCCATGAGCAGCAGGGTCGGCCGCGTGACGAGGCTGCGCGCCAGCGCCACGCGGCTGCGCATGCCGCCCGAAAGCTCATGCGGATAGACGTCGGCGAACTGCGAGAGGCCGACAAGCGCCAGCGTCTCGGCGACGCGCTCCTTGCGCTCGGCGCGGCCGACGCCCCCGGCCTCGAGCCCGAAGGAGACGTTCTGCGCGGCGGTGCGCCAGGGGAGCAGCCGGTCCTCCTGGAACATGTAGGTCATCGAGCGCCAGTCCTTGAAGTCGGCGGCCTTGACGCCGTTCAGGAACAGGCATCCGCGGTCGGGCTTCACGAGGCCCGCCACGATGTTGAGCACGTCGACGTCCGCAGCCCGACGCGCCGACGATCGCCACGATCGACTTCTCGGGCACGTCGATGTCGATGTTCTGGAGCACGTGGAGGCTGTCGCCGTCGCGGCGCTCGAACCACTTGCTGACGCACTGAAGCTTGACCGACGCCATGGCTCTATTCCCGCGCCTTGACCGCGACGCCGACCGGCACGACCGCGGCGCTTTCGGTGAGGCTCGCGATGACCTTCTCCATCACCATGGCGCGGAAGGTCTCGACATGGCGGCGGGCGACCTCTTCGGCCGCGTCCGCGTCGCCGGCGACGAGATGGTCGATCATCAGCGTGTGGTCGTTCTCGATGTTGGGGCGCACGCGCTGCACGCCGAAGCCGAGCGCGACGAGCCGGGTCATCTCGTCGAGCAGGCCCGACAGCGCGCGGCACAGCCGCCCGTTCCCGGACGCGGTCGCGATCGCCATGTGGAAGGAGCGGTTGGCCTCGAGGAAGAAGTCGAGCTGGTTGCCGACGTCGCCGGGCATCTGGCCGCGGCAGGCGCGCTCGAGCCGCTCGAGATGCGCGCGGTTCACGCGGCCCGCCGCAAGCCTCGCGGCGAGCGGCTCCAGCACGACGCGCATCGCGAAGACCTCGTCGACGTCCTTCACCGTGACGGGCGCGACCCGGTAGCCGTGGCGGGGGATCGAGGCGATGAGGCCGGCCTCGGTCAGGCGCTGGAGCGCGATCCGCAGGCTCGCCTTGCCGAGGCCGAAGCGCTCCATCATCTCCGGCTCGGTGAAGCGCGCGCCAGGCATGATCCGGCAGGAGACGATCTCTCGCCTCAGCAGGTCGTAGGCCTGGTTTCCTTTGAGCGTGGCGTCGTGCATCGCGATCTTCGCCGAAGGCGCGCCGCCGTCGCCATGACTGTTCGAGCTGGACATTTGGCCGCCCCACGAATGTTCTGTGAGCAGCCTACAAATGTTGGTTGGGACGCCCAAGAGCAAAGTTTTTGCAGATGCGAGCGCCTTCCTGATCAGGGCGCTGGCGCTCAAGCCATTGGCAAATAAGCGTTTGCTGTCGCGCCGGGTTTCGCCCCGATGGCCCGGCGCCCGCTCTCGCGGCATTAAGCCTATCGCGTCGCCAATCATGAAGGCCGGAGCGGCGCCCGCCGCCGGGACACATTCGGCGGCCAGGCAGGCGGGGCTATCGGCGACTAGGCGCCATCGTGACGGATGGCCGGCCGCAGTTCAATAATCAATAAAATCTAATATCAACACTTCATCGTCACGACGTTCAATAATTCTTTGTCGCAATCTTCAACTCAGGCAGAAAATAAGCAGCCAAAGAAACAGTATATAGCGAATTGTAATAATTATGAGATCGACGATGCTTTCGAGACGCAGCCTGATCGCTGGCGCGATCGGCGCGCTCGCGGCTCCCAACATCGGGCTCGCGGCGGCCTGGAGACCCAAACGCATCATCGCCATCGGCGGCCCGATCACCGAGATCCTGTTCGGGCTCGGGTGCGGCGACCAGATCGTGGCCGTCGACCAGACCTCCCGCTTTCCGGGAGCGGCCCGGCGCAAGGGCGACGCCGGCTTCCATGACGACCTCTCGGCCGCGCAGCTTCTTTCCCATGCGCCCGATCTCGTGGTCAGCGGCGAGGAGACGAGCATCGCCGACGTGAAGGACGCGCTCGCGCGGTCCTCGGTGCGCGTCTCCTCGCTCAAGTCCGTGCGGCGGGCGAGCGACGTCACGCAGCGGATCCGCGCCGCAGGAGACGCGGTCGGCGACCCCGGCCGCGCGGCGCGGCGCTCGCGGACGCAGTGGCGGAGGATCTCTCGTCCCTGTCCGACGATCTCGGCCGCCTGCCTGCGCGGCGACGCGCCCTCATCGTCATGGGCCTCGGCAGCGGCCACCCGATGATCGTCGGCGGCGCCGGCTCGCCGGCCGCGCTCGCGCTCGAAATGGCCGGCGGCGTCAACGCGACAGGACATTTCAGCGGCTGGAAGGCGCTCAAGAACGATCAGGTCGCGGCGCTCGAGCCGGAAGCCGTCGTCGCGCTGTCGATCGGCGCGCCGCTGCTCGCGGCCGACGTCTCCGCCCATCCGGCGCTCAAGGGGACGGCCGCCGCGCGCGAGAACAGGGTCGCGGTCGCCGACGCGCTCGCCTTCACGGGCTTCGGACCGCGGACCGCTCACGTGATCGCGGCCGCGGCGCAGGCGATCTACCCGGACGCGCGCTTTCGCCCGCTGCCTCGGCGCGAGTGGCTCGAGGACGATCTCGTCTCGCTCTGACGAAGTCGATAGGCTTTCCGCCCGGTCGCTGGTCCGTCGTCACCGCGCCGTCAGAACGGGCCGCTACGGTCCCGGCCGATATCGGAATGGTCCCGGTATCGCCCAACGAGGGATCACAATGCGCAAGCAGATTGTCACACTCGGCCTCGCGCTCGCCGTCGCGGCGTCGGCGCTGGCCGTCGCGGACAAGGCGGCCGCCCAGGAGGGCGCGAAGGGAGGCAAGCAGCAGATCAACGTGCAGCTCGGCCCGCGTCCGTACTTCCTGATCAACGACATGGACAACGGCCCGCTGAAGCGCAAGCTCCAGCAGTGCGAGAACAAGAGCCTCAAGCCGACCGAGTTCTCCATCGGCCACCGCGGCGCGCCGCTTCAGTTCCCCGAGCACACCGTCGAGTCCTATGAGGCGGCCGCCCGCATGGGCGCGGGCGTGCTCGAATGCGACGTCGCCTTCACCAAGGATCTCGAGCTCGTCTGCCGGCACGCGCAGAACGACCTGCACACGACCACCAACATCCTGCTGACCCCGCTCGCGAAAAAGTGCACCAATGGCTTCACGCCGGCGGAGATCAACGACAAGGGCGAGGTCGTCACCCCGGCGAGCGCCGAGTGCCGGACGAGCGACATCACGCTCGCCGAGTTCAAGTCGCTGCGCGGCAAGATGGACGCCTTCAATCCGCGCGCGACCACCGTCGAGGAGTTCGTCGACGGCACCGCGAAGTGGCGCACGGATCTCTATGCCGGCGAGACCAGCGGCCACCTGATGACGCACAAGGAAAGCATCGAGCTCTTCAAGAAGCTCGGCGTGAAGATGACGCCGGAGCTGAAGAGCCCCGTGGTCGAGATGCCGTTCCGCGGCTTCAGCCAGCAGGACTACGCCCAGAAGCTGATCAACGAGTACAAGGAAGCGGGCGTCAAGGCCAAGGACGTGTTCCCTCAGTCCTTCGACATCAACGACGTGCTGTACTGGGTCCAGAAGGAGCCGACGTTCGGCCGCCAGGCGGTCTATCTCGACGACGCCAACACGGTCGCCGATCTTCCGAACGCCGCCGAGCTGCAGAGCTATCGCGACCAGGGCATCCGCATCTGGGCGCCGCCGGTCTTCGCCGCGCTCGCGGTGAACGGCAAGAACGAGATCGTCGCGTCCAAGGCCGCCAAGAACGCCAAGGCCGCGGGCCTCGACCTCATCATCTGGTCGCTCGAGCGGTCCGGCCGCCTCGCCGACCTCAACGGCGACTTCTACTACCAGACAATCGAGCGGGCGGTCAGCCGCGAGGGCGACCTGATGCGCGTCATCGACGTGCTGGCGCAGGACGTCGGCGCCCGCGCGATCTTCTCCGACTGGCCGGCGCCCGTCAGCTACTACGCCAACTGCATGGGCCTGAAGTAATCGGTCCGATGACGAGCGAAGGGGGCGGCGCGTCGCGTCGCCCCCTTTTTCGTTTCGCGTCTGGCGCTCACAGCTCCCCGGTGAGGAACTGGGCGCGCCCGTGGCCGAAGGACCAGTCCTCGTCGCCGTTCTCGACCATCGAGACGACGACGTCGGCGGGCGAAATCCCGCACCGGGCCTCGAGCTGCTCGCAGAGCAGTCGGTAGAACGTCTCCTTCATCTCGCGTCCCCGCGGGCGCGTCGTCACCTGTAGGACGACGCGCTGATCGCTGCGCGCAATGTCGAGACCGGTGTCCTCGACGACCATATGGGCGGCCGGATGCTCGTGGACGATCTGGTAGCGGTCGCGCGGCGGAACCTTGAAGGCGGCGAGCATCGCCTCATGGGCGGCGTCGAGCAGCGTCCGCAGTTCCTGAGGGCTGCGGCCCTCGACGAGATCGAAGCGCAAAAGCGGCATGGCGGGTCTTCTCCCAAGGCGTGAGATCAGTCGGCGGACAGCGCCTGCGACGCGGCCCTGAGCCGCCGTTCGGCGTCGGCGGCGATGCGCTCGACGAGCTCGCCCGCCGGCGGAAGGTCGTCGATGAGGCCGATGGCCTCGCCGACCGTCACGTTGGAGACCGGGTCGCCGCCGCGGCTTTGCTCCTCGGCGGCCTTGCGCGCGCCGAGGTCCATGGCGCGGAGCTCGTTCTCGCGGCCGTGCCACTCGTCGACGAAGCGGTTCCGCAGCAGCCGCCCGGTGTATTCGGCCGGCCAGTCGCGGTCGCGGACGATGTCGTAGACGGTGGTGCGGATGGTGTCGTCGCCGGTCGCGGCCAGCGCGCGGGCCTTGGCGGCGTCGGGGATCTTGGCCTCGCGCGTCGCCCAGAAGCGCGTGCCGAGCAGCGCCCCGTCGGCGCCGAGCGTGAGCGCCGCCGCCAGCCCGCGCCCGTCCGCGATCCCGCCGGCCGCGAGCACGAGGACCTCCGGACGCCTCGCGGCGACGAGATCGACGACGTGCGGGACCAGCGAGATCGTGCCGCGCGTGGTGAGCCCGTGGCCGCCGGCGTCGCTTCCCTGCGCCACGATCACGTCCGCGCCGGCGTCGAGCGCGCGCCTGGCGTGGTCGAGACTGTGGACTTGGCAGAGCAGAGGCGCGCCGCTTGCGCGGATCTTGCCCGCGACGGGCGTCGGATCGGCGAAGGACAGCATCACGGCCGCCGGCTTCAGCGCCAGCGCCCGGTCGAGCAGGTCCGGCGCGTTCGCGAGCGCCCACGTGATGAAGCCGAAGCCGACGCACGCCCCGCCGGCCTTGGCGAACTCCGCCTCGGGGGTCGCGCCGTCGCCATAGCCGACGCCGATCAGGCCGAGGCCTCCGGCGCGGCTGACGGCGGCTGCGAGTTCTCCGCCGGACGCCGGATCCATCGGCGCGAGCACGATGGGGCAGCGGAGTCCGAAGGTTTCGGTCAGTCGGGTCTTGAGCGTCATGGCGGCTCCAGGTCGCGGCGCCGCGGAACGGCGCGGGTCGTCGAAGCCAGACCTAGCGCGCCGACGCCTTCTCGAATAATGATTAGTTCAGATCACCCTCATCTCGATTGACGATGCCATGAACAGCACCGACCTCGCCTTCTTCACGGCCGTCGCCGAGGCCGGCGGCATCGGCCGAGCGGCCCTTGCGCTCAACACCGTGCAGTCGAACGTCACGGGCCGGATCCGCTCGCTCGAGCAGGAGCTGCGCGCGCCGCTGTTCTACCGGGGAGCCAAGGGCGTGACGCTGACGCGGGCGGGCGAACGGCTGCTGCCCTACGCCACGCAGGTCTCGCGGCTGCTCGCCGACGCCGAGCAGGCCGTGCTCTCCGATGAAACTCCCCAAGGATCTCTGCGTCTTGGCGCGATGGAGACGACGGCGGCGCTCAGGCTGCCGAAGCTGCTGACGCGCTACGCCGCGGCCTTTCCCGAGGTCGACGTCGAGCTGGAGCTCGGCCCGACCGAGGCCCTGCTCGCCGCGGTTTTGGACCGTCGCGTCGAGGCCGCCTTCGTCGCCGGCCCCATCTTCCAGGCGGAGCTGACGTCGTATCCCGTGCTCGACGAGGAGCTCGTGCTCGTCGCCGCCCCGAGGATCAAGAGCTTCGACGAAGTCGTCTCCATGCTCGCGCAGAAGCGCGAGGCGAGAATTCTCGTCTTCAGGTCGGGCTGTTCTTATCGTCAGCGGTTCGAGACCTTTCTCGCCGCGCACGGCCTCGTCCATGTCCGGCGCATGGAGTTCGGAACGCTTGACGGAATCATCGGCTGCGTCGAGGCCGGCATGGGCGTTTCTTTGCTGCCGCGCGTGGTCGCCGAGCCGATGGAGCGCGCCGGAAGGGTGTCGATGCACCGCCTTGCGGACGATGAAGGGCGGGTCGGGACGCTGCTGGTCCATCGGACCGACAGCCTGCTCACGGCGGCCTTCGAGCGGTTCCTCGACCATGTCGGCGCGGCGTTTTGCGAGGCGCGCCCATGACGCAATCCGCCACGCCGCCCGCGCGGAACGTCCCGGTTTTCTCGGCCTCCGGGCTCGACGAGGCGATGATCCGCGCGGTGGTGGATCGCTTCTACGCGCTCGCCCGCCAGGACGCCGTCATCGGCCCCGTCTTCGTCGCCGCGGTCCCCGACGAGAGATGGTCGGCGCATCTCGACACGATCGTGGATTTCTGGAGCTCGATGCTCCTCGGAACCCGCCGCTACGACGGCCGGCCGCTCGCCAAGCACATCCGCCTGCCCGAGCTCGGCGACGCGCATTTCCGGCGATGGCTGGCGCTGTTCCGGTTGACGGTCGAGGAGATCTGCCCGCCCGACGTCGCGGCCTTCTGGATCGAGCGCTCGGAGCGGATCGGCGGCTCCTTCCGCCTCAGCCTGCGGATGCGCCGCGGTGAGGACGTGCTCCAGTTGAAGCCGCTCGAGCGCGAACCCTATCCCTGACGCCGCTCGCCGTCCGCCGGCCGGCTTTTCGGAACCGCGAAACCGACGAGGACGACGGGCTGGAGCCCCGGCAGCAGAAGGAGCAGAGACCAGCCCCATCCGAGGCCGACGTCCCTCAGGCGCTTCACCAGCAGCGCAAGCCAGGTCCACCAGCCGGCGACGAGCGCCGCCGTGACCGTCGGCGTGAAGGCGAGCGTCTCAGCCTCCAGCGCCGCCGGCTCGAAGACCAGCAGCGCGAGGATCAGCGCGGCAGCGGAGCCGATAAGTCCCGCGAGATAGGCGCCCCGAGTGACCCGGCCCGAAAAGCCGACCAGCAGCCATGCGGCCCGGCGCGCGATCTCCAAGACCTCGCGCCTTCAGCGACGGTTGCGCTTGCGGCGCCGGAGCCAGCGGCGGAACGCGATGAAGCCGGCTGCGAAGGCGACCAGCAGGCCGAGCAGCGGGTTCACGGCGAACGCGAACTGCACCAGCACGATGACGCCGATCACCGCGACCCAGGGCTTCATGCCGCCTTCGGGCTCGTCGATCGGCTCAGGCTCGGCGGGCTGGCGACGCGGTCGCGCATCTGGGCCCGCATCCCGGCCATGTCGAACGCGCTGCGCGGCTTCTTCTCGGAGGGCGGCTCCGGCTGCGGCTCGGGCTCGAGCAGGACCGGCTCGGGCTGAGGGGGCGCCGGTTCGGCGGGCGTCCACCAGCGCTCGAGCGGCTGCTGGCCGGCGGCCGACTTCGCGCGGAACGGCGCGGGCGCCGCGACCGCCCGGCCCTGGCGCGCGTCGAGCCGGCGAACCTCGCTCAGCAGCGCGCCTCACCGGTCTCGGGCGTCACCATCCGCACGAAGCAGGCGAAGCCGGTCGCCGCGTCCATCACGTCGCGGGCCTTGCCCCAGCGCTTGCCGTTGGGGCCGGTCTTCTCGATCTGGTGGAGCAGAGCCCGGAAGTTGCGGAGCACGTCGCGCGGCACGCCGACGCGATCGTTGACGGTCAGGCCCGTGACCTCCTGGCGCGTCCCGCGCCGCATCACCCGCGTCTTGTCGGGATGGACCGTGAAGCCTTCGGCCGCCACGATCTCGCCCACGAACTTCAGCAGCGCCCCGACCTTGGCGGCGGCCTCGCCGGAGGCCGAGAACGTCATGTCGTCGGCGTAGCGGGTGTATGAAAAGCCCATCGACTTCGCGAGGCCGGCGAGGCGCTTGTCGAGCCGCACGCAAACGAGATTGGTGAGCATCGGGCTCGTTGGCGCGCCCTGCGGCAGGAGACGCGACCCCTTGGAGGCGAACAGGCGCTCGCCGTCGATCTCGACCTCGTCGACGTCGGGCTCGGTGGTGAGCAGCGCCAGGACGGTCGCGACCGGCTCCGAATAGCCGAGGCCGCGGAACTTGCCCTTCACCCGGCGGAAGGTCAGCGTCGGGAAGAAGTCCTTGAGGTCGAGGTTCACCACCACGTCGCGGCCGACATGCGCCTGCGCGTTGGTGACGATCGAGCGGCCTGGGACGAAGCCATGCGCCGCCTCGTGGATCGCGGCCTTGGCCAGGACGTTGTCGAGGATCCAGTACTGGGCGCGCTTCAACCGCGGCATCGGGGCCGAGATCTGGCGCAGGCCCCCGGTCTTCTTCGCGATCGAGAAGCGCTGATAGTGGCTGATCGCCGTCAGCTTGCGGTCGAAGGCAAGGAAGCGGAGTTCGGCAAGCGGCACGCCGATCGCGTCGGCGAGCGCCTTGGGGCTCGCGATGTCGGGCAGGCCCGCCTTCGGCGTCGCGGGCGCGTCTTCGGCCTGAAGGCCGCCGGAGACGCCCTCGCCGAGATAGACGAGCTCGCTCCTGCGCCGTTCGCTCCAGGCGAGCGCGCGATCGTAGCGACCCTGCGCGTTCTTCTTCCTGGTCTCCTTGCGCCGCTCCATCGCCGCCTTCTTGCGGCGCTTGTGCATCTCCTTGATCGCGGCTTCGGGGTCGCGCAGGCGCGTCCTTGGCGGCGAGTTCGGAGAGCTCGCGGGTGATCTCGCCGCGCCGGCGGATCAGGCCCTCGGGGAGGTTGGGCTTGTCCTCGCCGCCCGGCCAGAAGCCGAGGCGGATCATCTCCTCGAGGATGACCTCGTCGCGCGAGGATTCGCGGATGCGGTCGTGAAGCTGCTGGCGCGTGATGGAGCCGGGCTGCGCGTTCATGGGCGCGGCCCCGCGGAGATCGTCTTAAGGGGGGAGATGAGGAGCGCCGGACGGCTTGCCTTCGTCTCGTCCTGGGACTGGACCGGTCCACTCGAAGGCGGCATGGGCACCGGTGCGTGTTTGGGTTCAACGAACCCAAACCGTAAACACGCACCGGTGCCCAATGCCGCCCCAGTGAAGAGCGGGCCAGTGACGCTTTGCCGGGCAAGGTGCAAGGACGGCGAAACGCCGCCCGGATTGCAAGGTCCTCGCCGGCCGGCGCCCCTCATGACGCGGAGCTTAGGGGCCCCGCGCCGATCCATCAATCTCGAAAACGCGGGACGCGCCGCGCGCGCGCCCCTCCCCCTTGCGAGGACGGACAGCGTCGCGGCTCCCGCGCCTGCATGGCAAACCATCACGCCACGCCCTCCGCCCGGAAGGCGCGGGGCTTGCCCTCGACCTCCAAGTGATAGAGCCGGCGCAGCGCCAGCATGTGCTCGCAGGGGCCGCGCATCAGCTTGTTGTGACCGTAGAACCAGCAGTCGCAGGCCGCGGTCGAGAGCCGATCGTCGGCGTCGATGACGAGGCGCGGATGATGCGTCTTGCCGTCGTCCATCACCTCGCCGGAGACGCGTTTTCCCTCGCGCGTATCCACCGAGCCGATCGTGACGAGCCTCGCCGCGACGAAGCGGTCGGCTTTCTCCTCCTGTTCCGAAGAAAAGCGCAGCGCGCCGGGCTTCAGCGGGTCGCGCACGAGCTCGCGCAGGCGATAGACGCCCTTGTCGAGGTCGTACATCGCGCGGCCCGCCTGCACATAGAGGCCGAGCGCGCCAGCCACGATCGAGCGGTCGAGCCCCGTCTCGAAGGCGAGTTCGGGGACGGTCGCGAAATGCTGGCCCTTCAGCGCGTCGAACACCTTTTGCGCGGTGGTCTCGTCGACCTCCGTGCGGGGCGCGAGCAGGTCGAACTGGCCGGCGCGCGACCAGTCGTTGGCGGTCCAGCCCGAAAGCCCGAGCGTGAAGCGCAGGCCGCCATAGTCGACGACCGCGAAGGACGGCAGGCCGCTGCCGAGCAGATGCAGCCGCACCGATTTCGCGAGCGGCAGCGCGCGTTCGAGGATGGCGAGCCGGCGCCGGCCCCAGATGCGGATCTCGGCGGGCTCGGAGCCCTTGTAGATCGAGCGGCGGAAGGTGAGCCGGTCGTTCCACGGCTCGATCAGCACCTCGACCGGCTTGTCGGGCTCCAGCAGGAAGCGCAGCGACCGCGGCCCGTGGCGCTCGCGCTTGGCCGCGAGACGGCTGAGGATCGCGTGCATGTCGACCGGAGCGAGGTCGACGACGTGGGCCGGCTGCGCCATCGCGCTCGAGACCTGCAGGAAGCCGCGCATCCAGCTGTCCGGCAGGTCGATCTTCTCCTCGCGGAAATTGGCCTCGCCCGCCGTCTGCACCTCGAAGCCCGAGGGCTCGATGGTGAGCGAGGTGTCGCGATAGCTGCGGATCTTCTGGAACTCGTCGTAGAGCGCGTGGCTGTAGTCGATGTTGGTGGTGCCACAGGCCATCTCCTCGACGCGCTCGAACACGTCGTGGTCGCAGGACAGCCGGCCATAGGTGGATTCGTCGAGGCTGAAGCACTCGAAGAACACCTCGTCGGGATGGACGGTGATGACCGGGTCCAGCACGAACCAGGCGTCGCGGTTGTTCTGGTAGAGCCAGTCGAAGTAGCGCTTCTGGGCGCCGTAGAACGGGCGCATGATCTCGCTCGACAGCTTGTGGATGTCGGCGAACTCCACGCGAAGCGCGTCGATCCGCTCCCTCACCGCGCCGCGCTCGGCGACGGCCTCGGCGAGCAGCTGCTCCTCGTGGTCCTTCAGCCAGGCGAAATAGGCGGTGCGGTCCTTCGGCTTGAAGCGCAGGTCCGAGACCACGACGTGATGCAGCGCCGAGATCGCCTCGCGGAACGGCAGGTGGCGGCGCACCTTGCCGACGAAATAAGTGGGCTCGCGCAAGAGGTCGGGCGCGAAGGCGAGCGCGGTCGAAAGCGCGTCCGACGACGCCGAGGTCGCGCCGAAATAGCGATGCACGAAATTCATCAGGCGGCCCTCACGGGCGCCGCGCGCCGATTGAGCGGTGTCTCGATTCCCGGATGGGCCGCGCCGATGTCGCGCAACGCCAGGATCGCGGCGGCGCGGTCGCGCGCGACGCCGGCGATCGAGAGATCGGCGAACAGCGGCGCGACGCGCTCGGCTCGGCCGCGGTCGCGCAGCGCCTCCTTCAGCAGGAAGGCCGTGACGCGGTCCTTGGCGATGCGTCCCTTGTGGACCTGCAGCATGACGATGCGGGCGAGCGGCAGGAGCTTGTCGAACGCCTCCTCGCTTGCGGCGGCGTCCTCGGTCATGAGCTCGGTGGCGAGCAGATGCATCGACTGCGCGGGGTGCTCGAGCAGGCGCGTCAGCTGCGCCGCGGCGTCGCCGGGGGCGAGGCGGCTGCGCAGCAGGCGGCGGGCGAAGGCGAGCACGTCGGGCTTCACGCTGTCGGTGACGACGGCGAGCGCCGCCGGGCTCCAGGCGTCCTCCGGCCAGCCGTCGAAGTAGGAGCGCGCGAACTCCTGCGCGTCGTCCCAGTCGCTTTCGACCAGCAGCACCGCGTCCTCGGCCTCGTTCTGGAAGCGGCCGGGATCGTCGCGGAACGCGGCGAGCGCCCATGTCCGCGCGGCAAGATGCGGGTGGTTTCCGAGCCGCGCGATCTGGCGCACAGAAAGCTGCGAGGCCGGGCGGTTCTGGATCTCGGTCGAGCCGAGCAGCTGCGCGCCCTTGGCGCGGGCCTGCAGCAGGCGCCACAGCGTCCCGGGATCGATGGCGGCGACCTGCGCGGGCGTCGCCTCCTTGAGCAGCGCCACCACGTCGCCCGGATAGGCCTCGTCGGGCGCGGTCCGGAACAGGCTGTCGATCAGATCGCGCGACAGGCGCTCGGCGAGGCCCGGATCGCGCGCCGCGAGCCGCACGACGAGCGGCCGGGCGGCGCGGCGGAGCTCGCTCGAGGGCGCGGTGGCGAAGGCGACGACGAGGCTCGCATGGCTTGCGAGCGTGTCGTCGTCGAGCCGGCCGAAGAGGCGCAACGCCGCGCTCTGGACGTCGGTCTCGAACGAGCCGAGCAGCGCGGCCCAGCGCTCGTTCGGAACCGACGACACGTCCGCGCCCGCAAGCGCCAGGATGTCGATGCCGGCGGCCACGACCGCGGCCGCGGGATGGGCGAACGCGTCGATCGCCGCGTGGCCGATCGGCATGTCGCCGTCGCGCCAGAGCGCGCCGATGCGTTCGCGCACCCGGCGGATAAGCGCCTGGGTCGCCTCCTCGGGCTCCGGGGCGATGGCGAGAAGCCATGCGCCGAGGCGGTCGGCGAGCTCGGCCCCGACGACGGCGTCGACGCGCCGCTCGCCCGCCCAGCGCGGCACGGTGTCGGAGAGGTCGTCATGCGGAGAGGTGAGCGCCGCAAGGCCGAGCCCGGCGTCGCTCCAGGGCAGCGAGGGGTCGCGGTCGATCCGCGTCACGGCGAGGCGGCGCGCCTCGGGGAAGTCGGCGGCGAGCAACGCCGCGAGCAGCGCCGGATCGGCCTCGCCGCTCGCCAGGCGGTCGCGCGCCTCCGAAAAGCCGAGCCCCTGGGCCGCGACGTCGACCGAGCGCAGCAGGCGCAGCAGCGCCGCGGCGTCGACGCTCTTCAGGAAGCCGGGATTGGCCTTCAGCACCCGCACCCCGAGCCGCGACACGGGCTCGACCGCGCCGTCGGCCGCGAGATCGAGCGCGAGGTCCGGCCGGGCGTCCCAGAGCGCGGCGAAGGCCTCCGGGCGCTCGGTTGCGCCCGTGTCGGAGGGCTTCTCGCCGAAGGTGAGGCTCGCATAGCGCGGCTCGGCGAGCGGATCGTCGCGGCGCAGGATCTGGCTCGCGGACCAGTTGCGGTTGAGGCCTCCGCCGGTCGCGCGCTCCTCGCGGCTCCAGCGCCCGTTGTCGCCGCGCTTCCAGAACGTCTTGACGACAGGGGGCGACATGTCTTCGGACCGAAGGCTGAGCAGATAGCCGCAGCTGAGCTCGGCGTAGGCCGGGTCGCCGACCTCGCCGCGCTTGCGCAGCGAGCGCCAGATGCGGCGCTTGAGATAGGCGAGCGTGACGTTGGAGAGGCCGACCTTCGCGTCCGGCCGGCCCGCGACGTCGGCGATCCGGATCGCCCGCGCCGAGCTCCGGGATCCAGGGCCGGGCGTTGGGATAGTTCGGCCGGACATACATCGGCCGCGCGGTCTCGAAGGCGCGCGCCGTCACGGCGAACAGCGCGGCGTCGTCGGCCATCTCGGCGTGCTTGAAGAGGCGGCGCAGGCCGATGAGGAACGGCGGGCGCGCAGGCAGCGACCGGATCGCGGCCACGAGCGCGGCGTGGCGCGCCCGATCGCCCTGCGCGCGACGCGCGAGCGCCGCCATCGCCGCCGACGCGGGCCGGCTCGCGCGAGCCGAGATCGACAAGCGCCTGGACGAGGCCGCCGGCCTCGGCGGCCGCGCGCGAGACGGCGTCGAGGATGTCGCCGTCGCGGCTGTCGTGGATCCGCGCCTCGCCCATCAGCGTCGAAGCGAGCGCAAAACGTGCGAGGTCGTGGGTCAGCGCGCTTTTCGACTTGGCGGCGACCTCCGAAAGCATCGGCGCGGCGCGTTCCTGCCCAGCGCGCGCAAGCGCCCAGACGAGCGAGTAGCTCGCCTCCGAAGGACCGATCCGCGACGCGAGCTCGACGAGCAAGGAACCGGCGGCGCGAAGCTTCAGCTGGCCGATGCGCCAGACCAGCCGGTCGAGGTCGCGGGCGGGCCAGGGGCTTCGCACGCAGGCCTCGAGCCGCGCGATCAGCTCGCGGCCGCGTCCGTCGAGCGCCTCGCCCTGCAGGGCGGTCGGGCCGGACGCCCCGGGGGCTTCGGGGGTCTGGGCGGCGGCGGCGGGCTGGTCGTCCGGCGATATCCGTCGTTCACCTTGGAGACGACGATGCTGTCGAAGATCTTTTCGGCAGCGGCGGCCGCGACGGGCTGCGGCGTCTTCGACCCGTCGCGCAGCGTCGCGCCCCGGCGGCCGTAACGGAAATTGACGATGAAGCGCTGGTCGGACTGAAGGGCGTCGTTCTCGATCAGATCGACTTCGTAGAGCTTGTCCGAGGTTCCTTCCTTGAACCACAGCCGCGCCGACCGAACGAGCTTCATGGACCCCCCAACCGGCGACGATCGCCGCGACGGACCGTATAGGTAGAAATACGTATCCGCCAGACAGTTTGTGCGCCGTCCGCGACTTCGTCATCCGCGCCGGAGGCCGCCATCTGCGCCCATCGCGCATGGTCGACGACCGCGCCCCACTTCTGACACTTTGCGCCACGATAAATGTCACTTAGTGACACACATCGACGCGGAACAATGGTCGACGATCGAGATGACGCCCGTTTGTCGGTCGCGCGCCACGCCGCGAAGCTTTTCCTCGAGCGCGGCGTCTCGGGCGCGAGCGGCGACGACATCGCCGCCGCGGCCGGGCTCTCCAAACGCACGGTCTGGCGGTTTCCGGACCAAGGAGAGTTGCGTCGACCCGCTGTTCTCAGCCTCTCACCGCGGCTTTCTGGAGAAGCTGAAGCGCTGGCCGCGCGAGGCCACGATCGAGGCCCATCTCAGGGAGTGCTTCCGGCTCGACGCCAAGACGCAGCAGGAGATCGCCGACGAGGTGCTGATCGTGCGCCTCATCGCCGTCATGCCGGAGGAGCCGGATTTGCGCTCGGTCTGGCTGATGTCCTGTCAGGAGACCGAGGACGCCCTGATCGCGATCGTGGCCGACCGGCTCGACCGCTCGGTCAAGGATTTCGACGTGCGCCTGTGCGCCGCCACCATGGTGGCGGCGATCCGGATCGTGGACGAGACCATCAGCGTCGCGGCGATCCGCCACAAGCAGACATTCACGCTCGAAGACGTGGTCGAGCAGATGGCGAAGGCGATCCGCGCGGCGAGCACGCTGCCGATCTGCGATCCCGTGATTCCGAACGTCTTCGGGGGCAGGCCGTGACGCGCAGCCCCTCGCCTCCTTCGCCGCCCCTCCGGGCCGCGCTGCTGTGCGCGGCGCTCGCCCTGCCGGTCGCCGCCCTCCCCTCGCCCTCATTCGCCAATCGCTATCGGAGACGATCATGCCCGCATTCGCCCATCCCCAGACCAAGCGCGTCGAACTGGTGGAGGACCATTTCGGACAGAAGGTCTCCGATCCCTACCGGTGGCTGGAGAACGACATCCGGGAAGACGGCGAGGTCGCGGCGGTCGCGGCGCAGAACGACGTCACGGAGGCCTATCTCGAGGCCCTGCCGGGCAGGAAGATCTTCCGCGACCGGCTTTCGGCGCTGCTGAACTACGAGCGGCTCGCCCCGCCCCGCAAGCGCGGCGACCGCTATTTCTTCACCCGCAACGCCGGCCTCGACAACCAGGCGGCGCTGCATGTGCGCGACGGCGCCGCGGGCAAGGACCGCCTCCTCATCGATCCGAACGGCTGGTCGCAGGACGGCGCCACCGCGCTCGGCGAATGGGCGCCCTCCAAGGACGGCAAGCACGTCGCCTACGGGATCCAGCACGACGGCTCGGATTGGCGCGTGATCAGGGTCGTGAACGTCGACACCGGCGACGTGCTGGACGACAAGATCGAGTGGGCCCGCTTCGCCTCGATCGCCTGGTCGAAGGACGGCGCGGGCTTCTTCTACACGCGCTTTCCCGAGCCCGTGGCCGGCGGAACCTTCCAGGCCGGGGTCTCGGGCCATGCGGTGTACCATCACGCGCTCGGGACGCCGCAGTCCGCCGACCGCCTCGTCTATTCCGACCCCGAGCGGCCGCACTTCATCCACTCGGTCGAGGCGACCGACGACGGCCGCTATCTCGCGGTCTATTCGACGCCCGGCGCCGGCAACAACGCGCTGACGATCATCGATCTCGACAGCGCCGACTGGCGGCCGAAGACGGTGGCGGCCGCCGACGGCGACTTCTGGTACGTGGTCGGAAACGAGGGACCGACGCTCTACGTCATGACCAACAAGGGCGCGGCCCGCGGCAAGGTCCTGGCGATGGACCTCGGCGGCGACGAGCCGGTCTTCAGCGACCTCATCCCGGAGCGCCAGACGGTCCTGAGCGGCGGCGGCCTGCTCGGCGGCAAGCTGATCCTGACCTATCTCGAGGACGTCAAGACGCGCGTCCGGCGCTTCGAGACCGACGGGACGCCGGCGGGCGAGGGAGCTGCCGGGCGTCGGGACCGCGGGCGGCTTCCTCGGCGAGGCGAGCGACCGTGAGGTCTTCTATGTCTTCACGAGCTACAACGCCCCGACCACGATCTATCGCTACGACGTCGAGACCGGCGCCAGCACGGTCTGGGCCGCGCCCAAGGTCCCGATCGACCTCGACAGGATCGTGGTGGAGCAGCGCTTCTACGGATCGAAGGACGGGGCCAAGATCCCGATCTTCGTCATCCGCCGCAAGGACGTCGAGGGGCCGGCGCCGACTCTGCTTTACGGCTATGGCGGCTTCGGCATTCCGCTCGCGCCGTTCTACTCGCCGCCGCTCCTCGCCTGGGTCGAACAGGGCGGCGTCGCGGCCGTCGCCAACCTTCGCGGCGGCGGCGAATACGGCAAGGCCTGGCACGACGCCGGCCGGCGGGCCAACAAGCAGAACGTGTTCGACGACTACATCGCGGCGGGCGAGTTCCTGAAGGCGCAGGGGATCGCCTCGCAGGACGGCCTCGTGATCCAGGGCGAGTCGAACGGCGGACTTCTCGTCGGCGCCGTCGCCAACCAGCGGCCGGACCTGTTCGCCGCCGCCATTCCAGGCGTCGGCGTGATGGACATGGTCCGCTTCCCCCGCTTCACCGGCGGGCAGTTCTGGGTCGACGAATATGGCGACCCGGCCAAGGACACGGACTTCGCGACGCTCATCGCCTACTCGCCCTATCACAACGTCCGGTCCGGCGCGGACTATCCCGCGGTGCTCGCCGTCACCGCCGACACCGACGACCGCGTGGTCCCGAGCCACACCTTCAAATATGTCGCGGCGCTCCAGGCCGCCGATCTCGGCCCCAAGCCGCGCCTTCTCCGCGTCGAGGCGCGCGCCGGCCACGGCGGCGGCAAGCCGACCGACAAGATGATCGCCGAGGTCGCGGACATGTGGGCCTTCGCGGCGAAATGGGCGGGGCTTGAGACCCGCGCCAAGCCCTGAAGTCTCCTCGCGCCGGCGGCCGTTCGCCCCGCCGGCGCGCCCTGCCCTAACTTGCGACGCGTGGTCGCCATAACGCCGACCGAGGGTTTTCGGCGTGGCCCCGCGCCGCTAGGGTCGCGCGATGAAACGGGCGGGGGCCGGCATCTCGAAACTCATCCTGAGCCTCGGCGCCGTGGCGTCGCTTAGCCTCTCGGGCTGCTCGAGCTTCGCGCCCGAGCGGCTCTACCAGGACCAGATCGGCTACTCCGAGTCGCTCGGCGACAGCCAGAAGGCCCAGACGCTGCTCAACGTGGTGCGGCTGCGCTACGGCGATTTCCCGGTGTTCCTGAAGACCACGCAGGTGATCTCCGGCTATTCGCTGCAGCAGACGGTGGGCGCGAGCCTTGTGCCGTCCGCGGGCTGGAATTCGGTCGTCGGCACGCCCGGCGTCACCGTCGGCCAGACCCCGACCTTCACCTATCAGCCCGTCACCGGCGAGGCGCTCGCGCAGAGCTTCGTGCGCCCGCTCTCGCCGAGCGAGCTGCTGCCGCTGACGGTGAGCGGCATCCCGGTCGACGTGCTGTTCCGCCTGTCGGTGCAGTCGGTCAACGGGCTGACCAATGTGCGGCTGCTCGAATCGGGCGGCCGCGGCGGCTCGTCGGGCTTCGCCAAGCTCCTCGTGAACCTGCGCCGGCTGCAGAAGGCCGACCTCATCGGCGTGCGGCTTGACCAGAAGGGCGGCGGCGACCCGAAGGCCAAGGCCGCCGGCCGGCTGATGCTGACCATCGCGGCCGGCGGAGACCCGGCGTCGCGCGCCGTCGCCGACGAGACGCGGGCGATGCTCGGCTTCAGGCCGGGCTCCACGGAGGCCGAGGTCGTCTATGGCCGCGCGCCCTCGGCCGGCGGCAAGGTCTCGGTGCTGACCCGCTCGATGCTCGGCGTGCTGAGCTTCGTCGCCTCCGAAGTCGAGGTGTCGGAGGCCGACGTCTCGCGCGGCTCGACCATGGGCACGGCGAGCTACGCCGACATCCTGCGCCGGCCCGCCGTCGTGGTGCGCAGCGGCGAGAAGGCCCCCAAGGACGCATTCTCCCGCATCGACTATCGCGGCCGCGCCTACTGGATCGAGAACGACGACTTCGACAGCAAGCTCGCCTTCTCGGTCATCCAGATGCTGATGTCGCTCGCAGAGACGCCCCAGGGCGGCGGCCCGGTCGTGACCGTCCCGGCGCGTTGACGCTCAAGCGACGTCCGCCGGCGAGAGGTCGATCAACCCGGCGTCGATCGCGATGCGCACCAGCCGCGCGTCGGTGCGCGCGTCGAGCTTGGCCTTGATGGCCGAGTGGTAGTTCTGGATCGTCTTCTGGCTGAGCGAGAGCGCGTCGGCGATCTCCTCGGTGGTCATGCCCGAGGCGATCAGCTTGAGGATCTCGACCTCGCGCGGCCCGAGCCCCTCGACGGCGGAGCGCCGGCCGAGCAGCCGCTCGGCCGCGATCTCGCGCGCGATGTCGTCGCTCACCGCCTTGCCGCCGTGGCAGATCTGCTCCATCGCCGAGATCAACGCCTCGGGCGGGCTCGACTTGGTGACATAGCCCGACGCGCCCGCCTCAAAGGCTTTCAGCGCGTAGGACAGCCCGTCATGCATGGTGAAGACGAGGATGCGCGCCTTGCGGTCCACCGCCTTGATCCGGCGGATGCCCTCGAGGCCGCTGGTGCCCGGCATGGTGAGGTCGATGATCACGAGGTCGGCCGGGGCCCGGCGATAGGCGAGATAGGCGGCGGAAGCGCTGTCGGCCTCGGCGATCACGCAATAGCCGGGCTGCATCTCGATCAGCCGCCGGTAGCCGGCCCGGACCACGGGATGATCGTCGACGAGGAGAACGGTGCGGTCGCCCATCGGATCAAGCCGCCATCGCCGACGCCGCGCCGAGCGGAAGGCTCGCCGCGATCCTGACGCCGCCGAGGTCCGACGCCTCGGCCACGAAGCGGCCGCCGAGCGCGTCGACGCGCTCGCGGATGCCGATGAGGCCGTGGCCGGTCCCGCCTCCGGAAAGCGCGCTTGCGTCGCCGCCGCCGTCGTCGTCGACCGAGACCGCGACGCCCGGCTCGGGCGCCGAGACGCGCGCCACCCTGATGCGCACGAGACTCGGCGCCCCGTGCTTGGCGGCGTTGGTGAGCCCCTCCTGCGCGATGCGATAGACGGCGAGCGCGGTCGGGGCCGCGAGGTCGTCGAAATCGTCCGAAACCTCGAGGCGGAAGGTCGGCCGCCGCGTCGCGGTCGCGGTCCGGGCGTTCCAGCCGGAGACCAAATGCTCGAGGCTCGGCCGCAGGCCGATCTCGTCGAGCTCGGGAGGCCGCAACCGCGCGAGCGTGCTCCGCAGCGTCGCCGCCATGCCCTCGCTGATCACGCCGATCTCCCGCGCGCTGTCCCAGACCGCCGGCCGGTCGCGCGAGCTGACCGCGACCGCGGCCGCAAGCGCGCGCGTCGCGGCGAGGCACTGGCCGAACTCGTCGTGAAGGTCGCGGGCGAGCGAGCGGCGCTCGTCCTCCTGCACCTGGAACAGGCGCCGCGTCACCGCCGCGCGCTGCTCGGTCGAGCGCGCGAGGCGCTCGGAAAGCTCGTTGAAGGCGCTCGCCACCTGCGCGAATTCGCGCGCCGCGAAACTCGGCAGGCGGACACTCAGGTCGCCGTCCTCGAGCTTCTTCAGGCCGCGCGTGATGACCTCGGCGGGCCGCAGCGCATGCCCGATGGCGAAGCTCGCCAGAAGCGCGATCGCGACCGCCATCGCGCCCGCGACCCCCACCACCACGCTGACCTGCCGCCAGGCCTGCCAGTCCACGATCGCCTGGTCGGCCTCGGCGCGGATGGTCCCGACCTCGTGCCGGCCCGAGGTGACGGTTCTCAGCTCCGGTTCGATCGGTCCGAACAATGCGGCGTTGAAGTTCGAAAACCACTCCGGAGCGGCGCCGGTCTTGCGGCCGGGATCGCCGCCGCACACCCGCGCCGGCGCGTCGCCGTTCCATTCGAGCGTCACGCAATAGCCCGGCCCGACGATCCTGAGCGAATTCGCCGTGCGCCACTCGGGAAAGGCCAGCCGCGCCTGCGAGCCCTCGTTGCCGCGGAACATCACCTCACGCCAGGCGAGCGACCGCGCCTCGGTCTGGACGCGGGTCGCGGTGGCGGCGAGCTCGGTTCTTATGGACTGGTTGGCCTCGACCATGGTCCAGGCGCTGGCGCCCGCCAGACAGGCGGCCACGACGGCGAAGACGCGCAGCATGAGTCCAGTCAGCAAGGACATGGCTTTCGCCTTTCAGCTCAACGTCTTGGTGTCCGAAACTGGAGGCTTGCGCGCAAGCCTCTCGCGCAAGATCGGGAAAATCTCCCAGCCGACCCCGGGAAGCCGGCTCTACGGTTTCGCGCCCTTATTAGCAGTTTCACAGTCCTCTGCGGACGGGACGCCCACGGGGCGAAAAAGAATGCCGTAACGCCGGCGCCGCCGCCCGCTTTTTCGGAGGACGTCCATGAAACGCGCACTGTTTCTCGGGCTCGGCGCATCGTTGCTCGCCGGAACCGTTCCGGCTTTCGCCAACGACAGCGTGGAAGCCATCGTGAAAGACCCCAAGCAGTGGGGCATCCAGACCGGCGATTACGCCAACACCGCTATTCCAAGCTCGACCAGATCAACAAGGACAACGTCAAGAAGCTGACGGTGGCCTGGTCGTTCTCGACCGGCGTGCTTCGCGGACATGAGGGCGGCCCGCTCGTGGTCGGCGACATCATGTACGTGCACACGCCCTTCCCGAACACGGTCTACGCCCTCAACCTCAACGAGGAAGGCAAGATCATCTGGAAGTACGAGCCCAAGCAGGACAACAACGTCGTGCCGGTGATGTGCTGCGACACGGTCAACCGCGGCGTCGCCTACGCCGACGGCATGATCTTCCTGCACCAGGCCGACACGACCGTCGTCGCGCTCGACGCCAAGACGGGCCAGAAGAAGTGGTCGGTCCAGAACGGCGACCCGAAGAAGGGCGAGACCAACACCGCGACCGTGATGCCGGTGAAGGACAAGCTGATCGTCGGCATCTCGGGCGGCGAGTTCGGCGTCCAGGGCTCCCTCACGGCCTACAACATCGCCGACGGCAAGCGCGTGTGGCGCGGCTACTCGGTCGGCCCGGACGACCAGCTGCTTGTCGACCCGGAGAAGACCACCGAGCTCGGCAAGCCGATCGGCAAGGACTCGTCGCTGAAGACCTGGGAAGGCGATCAGTGGAAGATCGGCGGCGGCTCCACCTGGGGCTGGTACTCCTACGACCCGAAGCTCAACCTGATCTATTACGGCTCGGGCAACCCCTCGACCTGGAACCCCAAGCAGCGCCCCGGCGACAACAAGTGGTCGATGACCATCTGGGCGCGCGACGCCGACACGGGCATGGCCAAGGGTCTACCAGATGACCCCGCATGACGAGTGGGACTACGACGGCGTCAACGAGATGATCCTCACGGATCAGAAGATCGACGGCAAGGAGCGCCACCTGCTGACGCATCCCGACCGCAACGGCTTCGCCTACACGCTCGACCGCGTGACCGGCGAGCTGCTGGTGGCGGAGAAGTTCGACCCGGCGGTGAACTGGGCCACCAAGATCGACATGGACAAGTCGTCCAAGACCTACGGCCGCCCGCTGGTCGTCGCCAAATACTCGACCGAGCAGAACGGCGAAGACACCAACAGCCAGGGCATCTGCCCGGCGGCGCTTGGCACCAAGGACCAGCAGCCCTCGGCCTATTCGCCGAAGACCGAGCTGTTCTACCTGCCGACCAACCACGTCTGCATGGACTACGAGCCGTTCCGCGTGAGCTACACTGCGGGCCAGCCCTATGTCGGCGCGACGCTGTCGATGTACCCGGCCCCCAACAGCCATGGCGGCATGGGCAACTTCGTCGCCTGGGACAACCTCAAGGGCAAGATCGTCTGGTCGAACAAGGAGCAGTTCTCGGTGTGGTCGGGCGCTCTCGCGACCGCCGGCGACATCGTGTTCTACGGTACGCTCGAAGGCTACCTGAAGGCCGTCGACGCCAAGACCGGCAAGGAGCTTTACAAGTTCAAGACGCCGTCGGGCATCATCGGCAACGTCATGACCTATGAGAACAAGGGCAAGCAGTACGTCGCGGTGCTCTCGGGCGTCGGCGGCTGGGCGGGCATCGGCCTCGCGGCGGGCCTCACCGGCGGCACCGAAGGCCTCGGCGCGGTCGGCGGCTACGCGGCGCTCGCCAACTACACCGCTCTCGGCGGCCAGCTCACGGTCTTCCACCTTCCCACGAATTGACGAGGTCTAGGGCGGCGCCCTGCCGGGGGGCCGCCCACGACGAACTTCCATGCGCAGTCGCGCGGGCTTTCCTCCTCCCTCGGCCCGGGCATAACTTATGGACACGGCGAGCTCCAACGTGGGCTCGCCGTTTTTTTGTGTCTGGGTGCAAGGGGAGCGAGGGACGATGCGGCCGGCGCCGCCTCACAGGCTTCGCGAGCGAGCCGGCTGAAGCGTGATGCGATCTCGTCCGCTCCCGCCGTGATGCCCGGCGGCCCCGGCATCCACGACGTTCCCCACCGGCGAGCCTTAGGTCGAAGTCGCGGACGCCCGCCAAGACGCGGGCATGACGTGGCGGGTCAGCCTGAAGGCGTCGTGCTCCGGCGCCGCGCTCCGGGCGCCCCGTCTCCGGCGTCCGCGCCTTCCGAATCGGAGATCCACGATCCGGCCGATCGCCGACGCCCGGCTCCGCCGACGCAAGGGCGGCGCGAGCCAACCGACCGCCCGGAGCGTGCGGAGGCGGAGACAAGGCCAGCCCCGGCAGGCCGATGCTCGAAACGAAAAGAGGCGCGGCGATCGCTCGCCGCGCCTCCTTGTTCGGCCGTCCGCAGCCTCAGTTGATCATCGGCAGCAGCTTGTCGACCGAGGCCTTGGCGTCGCCGTAGAACATGCGCGTGTTCTCCTTGAAGAACAGCGGGTTCTCGATGCCCGAATAGCCCGCGCCCTGGCCGCGCTTCGAGACGAACACCTGACGCGCTTTCCAGCATTCGAGCACCGGCATGCCGGCGATCGGAGAGTTCGGGTCGTCCTGGGCCGCCGGGTTCACGATGTCGTTCGAGCCCACCACGATCGCGACGTCGGTCGAGGGGAAGTCCTCGTTGATCTCGTCCATTTCGAGGACGATGTCGTACGGCACCTTGGCCTCGGCGAGCAGCACGTTCATGTGGCCGGGCAGGCGCCCCGCCACCGGGTGGATGGCGAAGCGCACCGTCTTGCCGGACGCGCGCAGCTTGCGGGTCAGCTCCGAGATCGAGCCTTGCGCCTGCGCCACCGCCATGCCGTAGCCCGGAATGATGATGACGCTGTCGGCGTCGTTGAGGGCCGCCGCGACGCCGGCGGCGTCGATCGCCACCTGCTCGCCCTCGATCACCTGCGCGGGGCCGGTGGTCGTGCCGAAGCCGCCCAGGATGACCGAGATGAAGCTCCGGTTCATCGCCTTGCACATGATATAGGACAGGATCGCGCCCGAGGAGCCGACCAGCGCGCCGACCACGATCAGCAGGTCGTTGCCGAGCGTGAAGCCGATCGCGGCCGCGGCCCAGCCGGAATAGGAGTTCAGCATCGAGACGACGACGGGCATGTCGGCGCCGCCGATGCCCATGATCAGGTGCCAGCCGATGAACAGCGCGAGCGCCGTCATCAGGATCAGCGCCCAGATGCCCGCGCCGTTGCAGTAGAGGATCAGCAGCAGCAGCGACCCGGCCGCGGCGCCGGCGTTCAGCGCATGGCCGCCCGGCAGCTTGACGGCCTTGCCGTCGACCTTGCCGGCGAGCTTGCCGAAGGCCACCACGGAGCCGGTGAACGTCACCGCGCCGATGAAGACGCCGAGGAACACCTCGACCTTCAGGATCGCGATCTCGACGCCCGACTTGTGCGCGAGGATCGCGGCGAAGCCGGTGAGCGCCGCGCGCCCCGCCTCGTCGAGCGACTGGACGTGGGAGAGCTCGATGTCGGCGTTGTAGCCGATGAACACCGCGGCGAGGCCGACGAAGCTGTGCAGCGCCGCGACGAGCTGCGGCATCTCGGTCATCTGGACCTTGCCGGCTACGTACCAGCCGGCGGCCGAGCCGATCAGGACCATCAGGATGACGAGCCACAGATGCCCAACGCCCGGGCCGAGGATTGTGGCGAGGACCGCCACGGCCATGCCCACGATGCCGTACCACACGGCGCGCGCGCTTGCGCCTGGCCCGAGGCCGCCGAGCGAGAGGATGAAGAGGACCGCGGCCGCGATATAGGCGGCGGAGACGATTCCGATGCTCATGGGATCGCCCTCACGACTTCTGGAACATGGCGAGCATCCGGCGCGTGACCAGGAAGCCGCCGACGATGTTGATGGTCGCGATCAGCACCGAAATGGCCGCGAGAATCGCCACGATCGTCGAGCTCGAGCCGATCTGCAGCAGCGCGCCGATGATCACGATGCCCGAAATGGCGTTGGTGACGGCCATCAGCGGCGTGTGCAGCGAGTGGCTGACGTTCCAGATCACCTGGAAGCCGACGAAGCAGGCGAGCACGAACACGACGAAATGCGCCATGAAGCTCGCGGGCGCGAAGGCGCCGACGAGCAGCATGACGGCCGCGCCGGCAGCGAGCGTCGTTACCTGGCTTGGTCTGAGCCTTGAAGCCCGCGAGCTCCTTGGCGCGCTTCTCCTCAGGCGTCAGCTCCTTGGCCTTCTCCTTCGGCTTCTGGGCCGCGATTGCCGCGATCTTGGGCGGCGGCGGCGGGAAGGTGACGGCGCCCGCATGGGTCACCGTCGCGCCCCGGATGACGTCGTCCTCCATGTTGTGGACGATGACGCCGTCCTTCTCGGGCGTCAGGTCCGTCATCATGTGGCGGATGTTGGTGGAGAGCGCGCTCGACTGGGTCGCCATGCGGCTCGGGAAGTCGGTGTAGCCGACGATCGTCACGCCGTTGGGGCTCACGACCTTCTGGTCCGGGACCGTGAGGTCGCAGTTGCCGCCGCGCTCGGCCGCGAGGTCGATCACCACCGAGCCCGGCTTCATCATCGCCACCATGTCGGCGAGCCAGAGCTTGGGCGCCGGGCGTCCCGGGATCAGCGCGGTCGAGATGACGATGTCCATCTCGGGCGCGAGCTCGCGGAACTTGGCCAGCTGCTTCTCGCGGAATTCGGGGCTCGAGGGAGCCGCGTAACCGCCGGTCGCTGCGCCGTCGGCTTGGCTCTCCTCGAAGTCGAGGAACACGAAATTCGCGCCCATCGACTCGATCTGCTCGGCGACTTCCGGGCGCACATCGAACGCATAGGTGACGGCGCCGAGCGAGGTCGCGGTGCCGATCGCGGCCAGTCCCGCGACGCCCGCGCCGATCACCAGCACCTTGGCCGGGGGCACCTTGCCCGCGGCGGTCACCTGGCCGGTGAAGAAGCGGCCGAAGTTGGCGCCGGCCTCGATCACCGCGCGATAGCCGGCGATGTTCGCCATCGACGACAGCGCGTCCATCTTCTGCGCGCGGCTGATGCGGGGCACCATGTCCATCGCGACGACGGTCGCGCCGGTGTCGGCGCAACGCTTCAGCAGCTCTTCGCTCTGCGCCGGGTAGAAGAACGAGATCAGGGTCTTGCCCGAAGAGAGCCGCGACGCCTCGGCGTCCTCCGGCGGGCGCACCTTGGCGATGACGTCGGCCTTCGCCCAGAGGTCCTCGGCGGTCGGAACCACCTCGACGCCCGCGGCGCGATAGGCGTCGTCGAGATAGCCCGCGGCGGCGCCGGCGCCGGCCTCGATCAGGCACTCATGGCCAAGTTTTTGAAGCTGCGCCGCGCTGTCGGGCGTCATCGCGACGCGCGACTCCCCTGCGAACGTCTCTTTTGGCGAACCGATTTTCACTAAGGACCCCCTAGAACCCTTGGATCATGCTCCGGCGGAACAGCCGGAAAGGAGAGCGGCCGTCAAACGACGACATTGGGTGGGATTGCGGACCGTGCGGGCGTACGCCCACGGCCGCGCAGCATTTGCTCCCTTTAGAGCAACTCTGGCAATCTTGTCGTTGAACTTTCTTCCAGACAGGCTCGCCGCCGCCGCATGTCTCGAACGGCGGCGGACACGCCCGCATCTTGGCATACCATATACCAGAACGCGTTCAAGCGATCCTGGACGCCGGCGCTACTTCTCTTCTGCGGCGGCAGGTCGGTGCAGACGCCCTCGAACACTTCCGCCGCCATGCCGATGGACTCGCCGAGCGTCGGATGCGGATGGATGGTCTTGCCGATGTCGGCCGGCTCGCAGCCCATCTCGACCGCGAGGCAGATCTCGCTGATCAGGTCGCCGGCGTTCGTGCCGACGATCCCGCCGCCGATCACCCGGTGCGTCGCCTCGTCGAAGATGAGCTTCGTGAAGCCCTCGTCGCGGCCGTTGGCGATGGCGCGGCCCGAGGCCGCCCAGGGGAACACCGACTTGCCGTATTTGATCCCCTCGGCCTTGCATTGCTCCTCGGTCTTGCCCGTCCAGGCGATCTCCGGGTCGGTGTAGGCGACCGAGGGGATCTGGCGCGCGTCGAAATGCGAGGGCTGGCCGTTCGCGGCTTCGGCCGCGACATGGGCCTCGTGCACCGCCTTGTGGGCCAGCATCGGCTGCCCGACGATGTCGCCGATGGCGTAGATGTGAGCCACGTTGGTGGTCATCTGTTTGGTCGTGGAGATGAAGCCGCGGTCGCCGACCGCGACGCCGGCCTTCTCCGCGCCGATTTTCTTGCCGTTCGGCGAACGGCCGACCGCGACCAGCACCAGGTCGTAGAGCTGTGGCCCGGCCGGAGCCTTCTCGCCCTCGAACGTCACCTCGATGCCGGCCTCGGTCGCCTTGGCGCCGACCGTCTTGGTCTTGAGCATGACGTTGTCGAAGCGGGGAGCGTTCTTCTTCTCCCACACCTTCACGAGGTCCCGGTCCGCGCCCGGCATCAGGCCGTCGAGCATCTCGACGACGTCGACGCGCGCGCTCAGCGTGGAATAGACCGTCGCCATCTCGAGCCCGATGATTCCGCCGCCGATGACGAGCATGCGCTTGGGGATCGACTTCAGCAGCAGCGCGCCGGTCGAATCCACGATGCGCGGATCCTCCGGCAGGAACGGCAGTTTCACCGCCTGCGAGCCGGCGGCGATGATCGCCTTGGCGAACTTCACCGTCTTCTTGCCCGACGAGGTCTCGACCTCGAGATGGTGCGGATCGAGGAAGGCGCCGACGCCTGTGACGACCTCGACCTTGCGCATTTTGGCCATGCCCGCGAGACCGCCGGTGAGTTTGGCGATCACCCCGTCCTTGAAGCCGCGCAGCTTGTCGAGATCGACCTGCGGCGCGCCGAACGAGATGCCGTGGCGGCTAAGCGCCGCCACCTCATCCACGATGAAGGCCGAGTGCAGCAGCGCCTTGGACGGGATGCAACCGACATTGAGGCACACGCCGCCGAGCGTCGCGTAGCGCTCGACCAGCACCGTCTTCATGCCGAGATCGGCGGAGCGGAAGGCCGCCGAGTAACCGCCGGGGCCTGCGCCCATCACCACGACCTCGCACTCGATGTCGGCCTTGCCGCCGTAAACCGCGGCGGCCGGCGCCGGGGCGGCGGATGGCGCGGGGGCCGCCGCCGAGGGCGCCGAGGCGGCCGGAGCCGCGGCCGCGTCCTTCGGCGCGGAGGCGGAGGCCGTGTCGGCCGCCGCCTCGACGGTCAGGATCACCGCGCCTTCCGAGACCTTGTCGTCGACCTTGACCCGGATGTCCTTGACCACGCCCGCCGTCGAGGACGGGATCTCCATCGAGGCCTTGTCGGATTCCACCATGATGAGGCTGGTGTCGACCCGGATCGTCTCGCCGGGCGTCACCAGCACCTCGATCACGGCGACGTCCTTGAAGTCGCCGATGTCCGGAACCTTCACTTCGATCTGGTTCGCCATCTCGTCGCCCTCCCTCTCAGAACAGCACGCGCCGCATGTCCGCGAGGACAGCGGCGAAGTGGGTGTTGAAGCGGGCGGCGGCGGCGCCGTCGATCACGCGGTGGTCCCATGAGAGGGACAGAGGAAGCGTCAGCCGCGCCTCCCAGTTCTTGCCGTCGGCGGAGTGCTGCTTCCAGAAGCTCTTGCACACGCCCATGATCGCGACTTCGGGCGCGTTGATGATCGGCGTGAAGTAGGTGCCGCCGAGGCCGCCGAGCGAGGAGATCGAGAACGTCCCGCCCTGCATGTCGGCGGGCTTGATCTTGCCCTCGCGCGCAAGCTTGGCGAGGTCGTTCATCTCCTTGCCGATCTCGGGGATCGACTTCTTGTCCGCGTCCTTGATCACCGGGACCATCAGACCGTTCGGCGTGTCGGCCGCGAAGCCGATGTGCCAGTAGTTCTTGTAGACGAGGCTGTCGCCGTCGAGGCTGGCGTTGAACTCGGGGAACTTCTTCAGCGCCGAGACCGCGGCCTTCACCATGAAGGGCAGCAGCGACAGCTTCACGCCGCTCTTCTCCAGCTCCTTGTTCATGCGGACGCGGAACTGCTCGAGGTCGGTGATGTCGGCCTCCTCGTGGTTGGTGACGTGCGGGATCACCACCCAGTTGCGATGGAGGTTTGCGCCGGAGATCTTCTTGATCCGGCTAAGCTCCTTGCGCTCGACCGGCCCGTATTTGGCGAAGTCGACCTTGGGCCAGGGGAGCAGGTCGACGCCCCCGATCCCGCCGCCGGAGGCCGCAGGACCGGACGCGGCCTTGGCGGGCGCCGCCGCGCCGCCGACTTTCCCGCCTCCCTGGGCGAAGGCCTCGACGTCCTCGCGGGTGATGCGGCCGTGCTTGCCGGATCCGGTCACCTTGCCGAGGTCGACGCCCTTCTCACGGGCGAGGCCTCGCACCGCGGGGCTGGCGTAGGCGAGCGTGAAGGCCTTTTCGTCGATCGCCCCGCCCGGCGCTGACGCGGGAGCCGCCGGCGCCGCAGCCGCGGCGGCGCTCACCGCGGGCGCCGGCGTCGCGGCCGTCACGCCCGCCCCGTCGCCGGAGGCGAGCGTCAGAATGACCGCGCCCTCGCTCACCTTGTCGCCGACCTTGATGCGGATGTCCTGCACCTTGCCCGACAGCGGCGAGGGCACGTCCATCGTGGCCTTTTCGCTTTCGAGCGCGAGCAGCGGATCCTCGGCCTTCACCTCGTCGCCCGGCTTCACGAAGATCTCGATGACCGGCACGTCCTTGAAGTCGCCGATGTCGGGCACCCGCACCTCGGCGACGCCGGTCGGCGCGCTGACGGACGGCGGCGGCGCGGTGAGGTTCGTGCGCGCAGGCGCCTCGGCGGCGGCGGCCGGAGCCCCCTCGCCTTCCATCTGCATGATCACGACGCCGGCGCTGACCTTGTCGCCGACCTTGATCGAGACCGATTTGACGACGCCCGTCCGAGGAGACGGCACGTCCATCGTGGCCTTTTCGGATTCGAGCGAGATCAGCGGGTCTTCCGCCTTCACGGAGTCGCCGGGCTTCACGAAGATTTCGATGACGGGAACGTCGGTGAAGTCGCCGATGTCCGGGACTTCGATGTCGATCGCATTGCTCATCGTCTTGTCCTCCGAATGTCGCCGTCAGACCGTCCAGGGCGCGGCGCGCCCCTGGTCGAGCCCGTACTTCGCGATCGCTTCGGCGGCGACGGAGGAGGGCAGCATGTTCTCGTCCGCCAACGCCTTCAGCGCGGCCACCGCCACATAGTGGCGGTCCACCTCGAAGAAGCGTCTGAGGTTCACCCGGTAGTCGCTGCGCCCGAACCCGTCGGTGCCGAGCACGACGTAGCGCTTTCCGGCCGCGGTCACGTATTCGCGGATCTGGTCGGCGTAGTTGCGGACGTAGTCGGTCGAGGCGATCACCGGCCCGTCATGCGCGCCGAGCTTGGCCTCGACCCAGCTCTTCCGCCGATCCTCGGTCGGATGCAGCATGTTCCAGCGCTCCGCCGCCATGCCGTCGCGGCGCAGCTCGTTGAAGCTCGTGGCGGACCAGATGTTGGCCGCGACCCCGAAGTCCTTCTCGAGGAGTTCGGCGGCGGCGATGACCTCGCGCAGGATCGTGCCCGATCCGACGAGCTGGACGGTCTTGCCCGACGCCTGGCGCTCGCCCTTGCGCAGCAGATAGAGCCCGCGAAGGATGCCCTCCTCGGTCTCGTCTCCCGCCGCGGCCTCGGCCATGCCGGGGTGGGCGTAGTTCTCGTTCATCAGGGTGACGTAGTAGTAGACGTCCTCCTGCTCCTGATACATCCGCCGCATGCCGTCGCGGATAATCGTGACGACCTCATACGCGAAGGTCGGGTCGTAGGAGATGCAGTTCGGGATCGCGGCCGCGAAGACGTGGCTGTGCCCGTCCTCGTGCTGCAGGCCCTCGCCATTCAGCGTGGTGCGGCCGGCGGTGCCGCCGAGCAGGAAGCCGCGGGCGCGCATGTCGCCGGCGAGCCAGGCGAGGTCGCCGACGCGCTGGAGTCCGAACATCGAGTAGAAAATGTAGAACGGGATCATGGGCACGTTGTTCGTGCTGTAGGACGTCGCCGCCACGATCCAGCTCGACATCGCGCCGCCTTCGTTGATGCCCTCCTGCAGCACCTGCCCCTGCTTGTCCTCGCGGTAGTACATCAGCTGGTCGGCGTCTTCCGGCCGGTAGAGCTGGCCGACCGACGAGTAGATGCCGAGTTGGCGGAACATGCCCTCCATGCCGAAGGTGCGGCTCTCGTCCGGCACGATCGGCACGATGCGCTTGCCGATCTGCTTGTCGCGCACGAGGCTTCCGAGCATCTGCACGAAGGCCATGGTGGTCGAGATCTCGCGCTCGCCGGAGTTGTCGAGCAGGCGCTGGAAGCTCGACAGCGCCGGGATCTCGAGCGCTTCGGACTTCTGCCGCCGCTGCGGCAGCGAGCCGCCGAGCGCCGCGCGCTGGGCCCGCAGATACTGCATCTCGGGCGCGTCTTCGGGCAGCTTGATGAAGGGGACCTTGTCGAGGTCCTCGTCCGACACCGGGATCTGGAAACGGTCGCGGAAGCCCTTCAACGCCCCGGCCGTCATCTTCTTGGCCTGGTGGGCGATCATCTGGCCTTCGCCGCTTTCGCCCATGCCGTAGCCCTTGACGGTCTTCGGCAGAATGAGCGTCGGCTGGCCCGTGTGCTTCACCGCCGCCGCATAGGCCGCGAACACCTTCGCGGAGTCATGGCCGCCGCGGGTCAGCTTCCAGATGTCGTCGTCGCTCATGTCGGCGACGAGGGCCCTGGTCTCCTCGTATTTCCCGAAGAAGTGCTCGCGCACATAGGCGCCGCTCTTCGACTTGAAGGTCTGGTACTCGCCGTCGACGCACTCCTCCATGCGCTTCAGCAGCATGCCGGACTTGTCTTTCTCGATCAGCGCGTCCCAGCCGGTGCCCCAGAGCACCTTGATGACGTTCCACCCGGCGCCGCGGAAGTTGCTCTCGAGCTCCTGGACGATCTTGCCGTTGCCGCGCACGGGTCCGTCGAGGCGCTGCAGGTTGCAGTTGATGACGAAGATCAGGTTGTCGAGCTTTTCGCGGCCCGCGAGCGAGATCGCGCCCATCGACTCCGGCTCGTCCATCTCGCCGTCGCCCATGAAGGCCCAGACCTTGCGATTTGCTGTTTCAGCAAATCCACGGCTTTCGAGATATTTCAGAAACCGCGCCTGATAGATCGCCATCAGCGGCCCAAGGCCCATCGAGACGGTCGGGAACTGCCAGAAGTCCGGCATCAGCCAGGGATGGGGGTAGCTCGAGATGCCCTTGCCTTCGGTCTCCTGCCGGTAGTTGAGCAGCTGCTCTTCCGTCAGGCGTCCTTCGAGGAAGGCGCGGGCGTAGATGCCGGGCGAGGAATGGCCCTGCACGAAGATCAGGTCGCCGCCATGCCCCTCCGTCGGCGCGTGCCAGAAATGGCCGAAGCCGATGTCGTAGAGGGTCGCGGCCGACTGGAAGCTGGCGATGTGGCCGCCGAGTTCCGAGCTCTCCTTGTTGGCGCGCAGAATGATGGCGAGCGCGTTCCAGCGGATGATGGAGCGCAGCTTGCGCTCGAGCGCGCGGTCGCCGGGAAGCTGCGGCTGCTCGGCGACGGGGATCGTGTTGCGGTAGGGCGTCGTCAGGGATTGGGGAACGTAGAGCCACTCGCGCCGCGCCGCCTCGAGCACGGCGTCGACGATGTGGCTCGCACGGCCCTCGCCGCGCCGCTCCTTCAGCGCTTCGAGCGACTCCAGCCAGTCCTGGACTTCGAGGGCGTCTCCGTCGTCGTGGTCCATCATCGGGCTCTCCCTGCCTGTTCTTGTCTCTTTGGGGGCGACCGCCTCGATGCCCGGCGCCCGTGGAATTCGGCGTCCTGCCTGAACGCTAGCCTAAGCATCGCTGAACATCCGTCAGACTTCCGCAGCAGCGGGCACGCATCTAGGGCCGTGGCCGCCGACGTCCGCATCCGCGCAGCCCCAATGCCGACATTTGGACGTCTGGCCGATCCCCGGATTGAGGCTGTTGGTCGGATCGAGCTTTTTGTAGAAATCGGCGAGCGCGGGCTTGGCGTGATAAAGATGGCCGACATTGTGCTCGGCCGGATATTCCGCGCCGCGCTGGTCGAGAAGCTTCCACATCTCGTGCTCGACCGCGATGCAGTCATGGCCCTTCTTGACCACGTAATCCTGATGGAAGACGGCAGAAGAAGTGGCCGTAATAGAGCTTCTTCTCGATCTTGGCCTCGATCTCGGCCGGAAGGCGCTCGACCCAGTCGCGGTCGTTGCGACGCAGCGCGATGTCGAGCGCGACGATGTCCTCGACCTCGCGCGCATGGATCGCGCGGTAGCGGTTGGCGGCGCCCGCCACCGCGAAACGGTGGAGGAACGCGGCCTTGCCCTCCTCCGGCGTGCAACGGAACATCGCCCGGTCTTCGAGGGGAAGATCACGGACAAATACGCCTGCGCCTCCGCCACGCCGGCGCCGCCCATCTTCAGCATGAGGTGATGCTCGTAGGCGTCGCGGAACCCGTTCATGCGCGCCGGAAGATGCTGCGGCGTCAGCCCGCGGCGGCCTGCGCCAGCCTGTCCGACACCGTGGCGCCGAGCTTCAGGCGCTCGGTCAGCGCGTCGACGCGCTTTCGCGCTGAAGAAGGCCGGCATCCGGTCCGTGCCGGCCTTCTGGATGAACAGGAAGGTGTCCTTGCCGTATTTCGCCGCGACGTCGTAGGCCTCGCGATGAAGGTACTCGGCGGCGATCGGCAGGGTCTCGAAGCTCGCCAGGACATGGCGCCGGATCTCGGTCAGTTCGGCGGGATCGTTGGTTCCGACATAAAACACCGCGGTCTCGGTCTCGGCCGCGAAGGTGTCGAGCCGCACCGCGAACACCGCGAGCTTTCCGGCGCAGCCCGAGGCCTCGCGCAGGCGACGCGGATGGGCGTTGAAGCGCGCGGGCGTGTCGGCGTCGACGTCGCGGACATGGCTCGCGTATTCGCGGTCCGACGCCCAGGCGTTGCTGGGCTGCGGGGCCGGCAGATCGCCCCGCTCGACGCGAGAAAGAAGCTCCTCCGGATCCTCGCCGAGATCGAAGCCGAGATGGTTCACGAGCGCCACCGAACCGTCCTCGCGGACTTCGGCGAACAGCGTCATCTCGGTGTAGGCGGGCCCGCGCTGGATCAGCGAGCCGCCGGAATTGTTGCAGACGCCGCCGAGCACCGAGGCGCCGATGCAGGACGACCCGATCACCGAATGCGGCTCGCGCCCGAGCGGCCGCAGCAGCTTTTCGAGCGAGTCGAGCGTCGCGCCGGGCAGGCAGCAGACCTGGCGGCCCTCCTCGATCAGGTGGACGCCCTTGAGCCGCATGACGCTGACCAGCACGATCTCGCGGTCATAGTCGTCGCCCCAGGGCGTCGAGCCGCCCGTGAGCCCGGTGTTGGCCGCCTGGAAAATCGCCGCGCGCCCGGCCTCGACGATCACGTTGAGAGCCCGCCCACATCTCGACGAGCGAGCCCGGCCGCACCACCGCGGCCACCGGGCCGCCGCCATAGCGGAAGCCTTTGACGTAGCGGCGGGTCTCGGCGTCCGAGGTCAGGACGTCGGCGCTTCCGACGACGCCTGTCAGGCGGTTCAGCAGCTCGGCGCGCGACGGCGCATCCGGCGCGTGATGGCCAGACATGACGCTTCCTCCTCCGTGCGGCGTCTTGGCGCGCCGCTGCGCGATAAAACCACGATTGACGCGGAATGCGACCCGCATGTCCGCAGACGGGGCCCCTCAGGAACGCGTAGCTCCCTCAAAATGGACCAGCTGAGGGATCGACGCAGGCCGCCCTGGGCTGGATCAAACGTGAAGCAGGATACGACCAAAGTGGCATATCGCTTGCGTGCCAGGGCCGCGGCGCCCTTCGCCGGACACAACAGGACCTCGACATGCTCAAAATCGCAGCCCTTTCCGCCCTCCTGCTCGCCGGAGCGGCGCTCCCGGCTTCCGCCGACGTGATGGAGACGATCAAGGCGCGCGGGACGCTGATCGTGGGCATCAAGGCCGACTACAAGCCGTTCGGCTTCCGCGACACGTCCGGCGCGGTGGTGGGCATCGAGCCAGATCTGGCGGCCGACATCGCCCAGCGGCTGGGCGTGAAGCTCGAGATCGTGCCGGTGGTCTCGTCGAACCGCATCGAGTTCGTGAACCAGGGCAAGATCGACCTCGTGGTCGCGACCATGTCGGACAAGCCCGAGCGCCGTCAGTCGGTGCTCGCGATCGACCCGCAATACTATTCGGACTCGGTCAACGTGCTCATGAACAAGAAGGCCAGCTTCAAGAACTGGGAGGAGCTGAAGGGCAAGACGCTCTGCGGCACCTCGGGCGCCTTCTACAACAAGGAGGTCGAGGCGAAGTACGGCGCGACCGTGAAGGCCTTCGACGGCTCCGAGAAGCCGCTCTTCGCGCTGAAGCAGGGCGAGTGCGTCGGCTATCTCTACGACCAGACCTTCGTGCAGGGGAAGCTGCTCGACGCCGAGTGGAGCGAGGGCTACGGCATGCCGCTGCCCGGCATTCTCGAGACGCCCTGGATCATGGGCGTGAAGCACGGCGAGACCGCCTTCGCGAAGTTCCTGACCGACACGACCAACGACTGGTTCAAGACCGGCAAGATCGTCGAGCTCGAGAAGAAGTGGGGCATCGCCCCGACCGACTACGCCAAGCGCATGGCCGAGAAGGCCAAGGGCTCCTGACCCTCGCCCGGGCCGGGCGCCGTCGCGGCGTCCGGCCCGGGACCCGTGTCATTTTGAATTCATATTCAAGCCGCGGCGCGGCGGTTTTGTTCGAGCCGCGCGTCGATCAGCGCGACGGTTTCGTCGAGCGTCTCGTTCCGCATCCCCCTCTGCGCCGCAAGCGTCTGCACGAGCTTGTCGACCCGCTCGATGTTCTGCGCGCCGGCGAACAGCGCCCGCGCGGCCGAGGACGGGCTCGACAGCCCCTTCGCCGCGTTTGCGTATTTCTCGAAGGGCACCAGATCGCTTTCCTGCGCGCCAAGCGCGACGCAGACGTCTCGGACCCAGGCGTAGACGGCGCGCGAGGCCTCGATGTCCGAATGGACCGCGTCGCGGATCGCGCGCGGACCCTGCGGCGTCACGCAGCGATAGTTGCCGGTGAGCAGCATCGCCCATTTGGCGAGCGGCACGAACACGCTCTCATGCACCCTGAGCTTCACCGGCAGCTCGACGTCCGAGCCCGCCGGCCAGCGCACCGCGTCGACGCCCGCCTCGAGGTCGCGCAGGATCTTGGTGTGGGCGTCCTGCTCGAAGCGCGTCGCCTTGAAGTTCGTGGGCAGCGAGACCTGCAGCACGTTTGAGGGCTGCCCTTGCGGCCGGAACGCCTGCGGGTCCGGGCTGCACAGGGTGAGAAGCTCGGGGCTGACCGGCGCCCAGACGGACGGATCGGCAGAAGCGGCGCCGATCGAGCGGACGTCGACGCCCGGCAGCCGCGCGAGATAGGGCAGCGGCATGTTCATGATCGACATCGCCGGAACCTTGGCGCGGCCGATGCGCGCGAGCAGCTCGCGGACGCCGGGCGAGCGATATTGCGGCTCTTGCATCGCAAGGCACACGAGATCGAACTTCGCCGGATCGACCGCGTCGGGACCCGCGGCGGAGAGCTTTCCGGGCGCCTTGCGCGTGTCGACCTCGACCCGTTCGCGCTTCAGCGGCATGCGGATGCGTACGCCCTCGGCGTTGATGAGCTCGGCCTCGGCGGGCAGGCACACGAGCGTGACGTCGTTTCCGGCGAGGAGCAGTTTTGTCCGAGCAGCGATCCGTAGGACGCCCCGAGGATCAGGATCTTGTATCGGCCGCTCATGGTCCGTCTCCCAAATGCTTGTGGAGCGCCGGTCATGCGGTCGCCGGCGCATCGGGATCGACGATCGAATTCCTCGATCCGCCGATCACTATGCACGCGCCAAGCAGTGATTTGTGATAATTATGAATGCAAAATTGGAGGGTCTAGGGCCCCGGCCCCGCACGCAGCGGCCATCAAAGCTTCGCGACGAGGCGATGAGGCAGGCGACGCGCGGCCCCTGGGCCGCGCGTCGGATTCGCCGTTCGGTCTCGTCAATCGCCCCGGAAGGCGCCGATCATGTAGCTCTCGTTGCCGATCTGCGTGACCCGGCCGCGGACCTTGTAGGTCTCGAGGTCGATGATCCAGACGACGCTGGAGTTCGACGCTCCGCGCGGCACGCCGGTGATCGCCGCATAGCGTCCGTCGGCCGTGATCGCGATCCCGCGCGGGTTCGACGGTCCGCCGTCCGGCGTCTTGAGCGTGATCCGCTTCAGCGTGGCGTTCTTGCCCTTCAGCGCCTTCTTCACGTCGACGATGTCGACGTTGTCGGTGCGGAACTGCGTGGTGACGAGCCGCTGTCCGTCCGGCGTGAAGGCCGCGACGAACGGCCGGGGTGCCGACCTTCTTGTCGTCGGTCCCGACGCGGATGCGCGCCACTTCCGCCTTGGCGGGGTTCTTCAGCGCCTTCTTCACGTCGATCAGCGAGACGGTGTTGCCCTCCTTGCCTGTCTGGGCGTTCTCGCGCGAGGCGTGGGCGACGAGCGTCCCGTCAGGGCTCGTCGAGATTCCGAAGCCGCCGGCCTGCATCGGGATGCGGGCGACCTCCGGCTTGGCCAGCCCCTTGAGCGCCTTCTCGACGCTGATGACCGAGACGTCGTCTGTCCCGCCGTTCGCCGTGAAGATCGTTCCGCCGCCGAGCGGGCTGACGGTGACGCCGTTCGAATCCGGGAAGCAGCCGAAGTTCGGATCGGGCGCGCGCTTCGGGATCACGGGCGGCGGGCACTCGAAGCCCGGCTCGCCGAAGCGCTGCTTGATCCGCGACGTCACCTCCATGCGCTTCAGGTCCACGACGTTGATGTGGCGGCCGCCGTCCTCGTGGTGCTTCATCTCGGCATGGGCGAGCGCGCCATGCTTGCCGTCCGGCAGCAGCGCGAATCCGGTCGCCCCGAAGCCTTTCGAGTCGATGAAGCCCTCCACGGCCCCGAGCGTGCCGTTGACCGAAGGGTCGAGCGCCTTCTTGAGATTGACCACCGTCACCATGCCGGGCCAGCCGTGCTGGAAGGCCTCGGCCTTTTCAGGCGTCGTGGCGCCGGAGTGGAGCGAGACGTAGGCGCGCTTCTCGTCGGGCGCGATGGTGACGATGATCGGCTGGCCGCTCGCCGGAATGGTCTTGCCTCGACCTCGATGTCGGGCGTCACGCGCAGCCGGTTGATCACGGCGTTGGGGGTGGCGTCGTTCTTGGGGTCGATCGCTTTCTCGAGGTCGATGACCAGGACCACGTTGTCCCACCGCCCGGAGGCGAGGAAGTAGTCTTTCGCGAGCGCGGGTCCGCCCGCGACGGTCGCCGCCGCGAGCGCGGCGACCGAGAACGCAAGCGTCATCGTCCGTTTCTTGGTTGCATGCCAGTCCTCCCATGTCGCGCCCGGTTGATCCGGGCGTCGCATCGCGTCGGCGGCGGTCGTCAGCCCTCCAGCGCCAAGTCGAGAATTCGAACGACGTGCAGCGCCTCGCGCGAGGCGCCGTCATGGATCTGGTGGCGGCAGCTGGTCCCGTCGGCGACCACGACGTCGTCCGGGCCGGCATTGCGCACCGCCGGCAGCAGCGAGAGCTCGCCCATGGCGATCGAGACGTCGATGGTCTTCGCGCCATAGCCGAAGGCGCCCGACATGCCGCAACAGCTCGACTCGATCGGTCGGACGTCGAGGCCCGGCACCGACTTGAGCGCCGCCTGAACCGCGCCCATGGCGTCGAAGGCCTTCTGGTGGCAGTGGCCGTGAAGATGGGCGACGCGGCCGCCCTGGTCTTTGAGCGGGAGTTCGGGTTTGTCGGCCGCGATCAGTTCCTCGATCAGCAGCGCGGCGTCGGCGATCGGCTGGACGTCGGCCTTCGGAAGCAGCGCGAAGAACTCGTCGCGGAGCGTGAAGAGGCAGGAGGGTTCGAGCCCCACGACGCGCGCGCCCTTGGCGACGTATGGCGAGAGCGCGTCGAGCGTGCGCCGCGCTTCCTTCCGCGCCTCCTCCACCATGCCGGCCGAAAGATAGGTGCGTCCGCAGCAGAGCGGCCGGCCTCGGTCCGCCGGTTCGACGCGGTGGACGCGATAGCCGCCGGCCGCCAGCACCCGCTCGGCGGCCTCGAGATTCTCGCGCTCGTAGTAGCGGTTGAAGGTGTCGCCGAAGAGCACGACGTCGCGGCCGTCGCCCTCGACGCGAGACGGATCGGACGGCGCGCCCTTCTGCGCCCAGGGGCGCCGCCACTGCGGCAGCGTGCGGCGGGCCGAGAAGCCGAGGAGCTTTCGGTGAGCTTCGCCGCGCCCGGCAGCCGGTCGCGCAGGTTCATGAGCCACGACAGTTTCGCCGCCCAGGGCGCATAGGCCGGCAGATGCGCGATCAGCTTCTCTTTGAGCGGCAGGCCGTTCTTGGCGTGGTAGGCCGAAAGGAACTCGATCTTCATCCGCGCCATGTCGACGCCCGTCGGGCAGTCGCGCCGGCAGCCCTTGCAGGAGACGCAGAGGTCGAGCGTCTCCTTCATCTCGTCCGAGGTGAAGGCGTCCTCGCCGAGCTGGCCCGAAATCGCAAGCCTGAGCGTGTTGGCCCGCCCGCGGGTGAGGTGCTGCTCATCTTTCGTGACGCGGTACGACGGGCACATGGTCCCGCCGGTCATCTTCCGGCAGGTTCCGTTGTTGTTGCACATCTCGACGGCCTGCCCGAAGCCGCCCTGCTCGGACCAGTCGAGCGCGGGCGTCGCGGGCGCGGGCGTCTCGTAGCCCGGCGCGAAGCGCATCAGTTCGCGGTCGTCGAACTTCGGGCCGCGGACGATCTTGTTCGGGTTGAGGTGGTTCTTCGGGTCGAACCCGTCCTTCACCTGCTCGAAGGCGCGGGTGAGCTTTGAGCCGAACATCGGTTCGACGAATTCCGAGCGCGAGATGCCGTCGCCGTGCTCGCCCGAGAAGCTGCCCTTGTACTTGCGGACGAGCTCGCAGGCCTCCTCGCCGATGGCGCGCATCTTCCGCGCGCCGTCTTCCGTCTTCATGTTGAGGATCGGGCGCACATGCAGGCAGCCCACGGATGCGTGCGCGTACCAGGTGCCGCGCGTGCCGTGCTTCTCGAACACGGCGGTGACGGCGTCGGTGTAGTCGGCCAGATGCTCGAGCGGGACCGCGCAGTCCTCGATGAAGGAGATCGGCTTTCCGTCGCCCTTCATCGACATCATGATGTTGAGGCAGGCCTCGCGCACGCCCCAGACATTGGCCTGCCGGGCGGGCTCCAGCACCTCGACGACGGCGTCCGGAAACCCGTGGTCGGCCATGCACTGGGTGAGCTTGAGGTCGAGCCGCAGCAGGTTCAGGTCGTCGCCCGCGAACTCGACCAGCAGCAGGCAGTTGGGCTTGCCCTTCGTGATGTCGCCGAGCGTGCGCTTGAACAGCGGGATGTCGGCGCCGAGCACCAGCACGTTGTTGTCCACGAGCTCGACGGCGACCGGCGCCAGCGCGACCAGGTGCTGGGTGGGTCTCCATCGCCGAGCGGAAGTCGGGGAAGTGGGCGACCCCCATCACGCGATGCTTGGGCAGCGGCGACAGCTGAAGCGTGATCTCGGTCGTGACCGCGAGCGTGCCTTCCGAGCCGACCAGCAGATGGCTGAGGTTCGGCCGCGCGGGCAGAAGTTCGTCGAGGTTTAGCCGCCGACGCGGCGCTGGACCTTGGGATAGATCGCCTCGATGTCGGCGCGGTGGGCGTCCGCGAGGCCGAGCAGGCGGGACATGAGATCGCGGGCGCGGGTCGAGGCGTTGTCGCCCACCGGCCCGTCGTCGAGCGAGAACGCCTCGCCGTCGTGGAACAGCGCGCGCATGCCGATGACGTTCTCGACAGTCTTGCCGTAGCGCAGCGACCGGGCTCCCGACGAGTTGTTGCCCGTCATGCCGCCGAGCGTGCAGCGGCTCTGGGTCGAGGGCTCGACGGGGAAGAACAGCCCGTCCTTCTTGGCGCGCGCGTTGAGATGTTCGAGCACCATGCCGGGCCGCACCGTCGCGGTCCGCGCTTCGGCGTCGAAGGCCATGAGCCCGTTGAAGTGGCGCGAGAAATCGAGCACCAGCCCCGCGCCGATCGGCTGGCCGTTCTGCGAGGTGCCGGCGCCGCGCGCGATGACGGGGACGCCGTGTTCGGCCGCGATCGTCAGCGCCGCCTGGACGTCGGCTTCGGACTTCGGGAAGACCACGCCCGCCGGCATGATCTGGTAGATCGAGGCGTCGGTCGAATAGCGGCCGCGGGTGAAGGCGTCGAACCGCGTCTCGCCTTCGAGCGCGTTGCCGAGCGCGCGTTCGAGGGCGGTGTTGCGGGTCAGCGATTTGAACGTGCCGTGCATGTGCTCAATCCAGTGGCGTCATCCCGGCCGCAGCGGAGCGGAGAGCCGGGATCGCTTTCAGCATGAGGCTCAAGCCGATGCGGAGGACGATCCCGGATCGGCGCTGCGGCGCCGTCAGGATGACGCCCTTGGCTTAGCGAGCTGCGCTCGGGCTCGCGCCGCCCGACGACTTGCCGCGTCCCTTGGCCCATCCGATGAGGTCTGAGAGTGGTCCCCAGAAGAGGAGGATGGCGGAGAGGACGACGAGCGTGGTGACGAGGCCGTTGGCCCAGAACACGTTGAGGCTTCCGCCCGAACCCAGCAGCGCCTGGCGGAAGGCGTCTTCGGCGCGGTCGCCGAGCACCAGCGCCAGCACCATCGGCGCGAGCGGGAAGCCGAGCTTCTTGAACACGTAGCCCACGACCCCGAACAGCAGCATTAGCCAGATGTCGAAGATCGAGTTGCCGACCGTGTAGGCCCCGATCGCGCACACCACCAGGATGATCGGAGCCACGATCGCGAACGGGATCCGCATGATCGCGGCGAAGAGCGGCACGGTCGCGAGCACGATCAGAAGGCCGGCGACATTGCCGAGATACATCGACGCGATCAGGCCCCAGACGAAGTCCTTCTGCTCGACGAACAGCATCGGCCCGGGCTGCAGGCCCCAGATCATCAGCCCGCCGAGCAGCACGGCCGCCGTCGCCGAGCCCGGGATGCCGAGCGCGAGCATCGGCAGCAGCGCGGCGGTGCCGGCGGCGTGCGCCGCGGTCTCCGGCGCCAGCACGCCCTCGATCTCGCCCTTGCCGAAATTGTCGCCGCGCTTGGAGAAGCGCTTGGCCAGGCCATAGCCCATGAACGAGGCCGCGATCGCCCCGCCCGGCGTCACGCCCATCCACATGCCCACGATCGAGGAGCGGATCAGCGTCGCCCAGTAGCGCGGCAGCCCGGCCCAGGTGCGCAGCACGACCTTGAGGTCGATCGCCGCCTTCTTGCCCTTGAACGCCAGGCCCTCCTCGACCGTGAGGAAGATCTCCGAGACGCCGAACAGCCCGATCACCACCACGAGGAAGTCGAAGCCGCGCATCAGCTCGGCGACGTCGAAGGTCATGCGCAGGTCGCCCGAGATCGTGTCCATGCCGACGCCGGCGAGCAGAAAGCCGATGCAGAGCGAGACCAGGATCTTGATGCGGTTGTCCTTGCCCATGCCGATGAAGGAGCAGAACGTCAGCAGGAACACGGCGAAGAACTCGGCCGGCCCGAACCTGAGCGCGAACTTCGCCACGAGCGGCGCGACGAAGGTGATGAGCAGCACGCCCGAGATCGCGCCGATGAAGGAGGCGGTGAAGGCGGCGGTGAGCGCCTCGCCGGCGCGTCCTTCCTGGGCCATCGGATAGCCGTCGAAGGTGGTGGCGACCGACCAGGCTTCGCCTGGAATGTTGAACAGGATCGAGGTGATGGCGCCGCCGAAGAGCGCGCCCCAGTAGATCGACGACAAGAGGATGATGGCCGACGTCGGGTCCATGCCGAAGGTGAGCGGCAGCAGGATCGCGACGCCGTTGGGGCCGCCGAGGCCCGGCAGAACCCCCACCACGATGCCGAGCAGCACGCCGACGATCATGAAGCCGACATTGTGCCAGGAGAGCGCGACCTGGAAGCCGCCGAGCAGCGCGGAGAAATCGTCCATCCGGGGCTCTCCTTCAGTAGCCGAACATGGCTTCGAGCGGCCCCTTGGGGAGCGGCACGAGGAACTCGATCTCGAACACGAAGAAGCAGACGAGCGGCACCAGCACCGAGGTCAGCAGGATCGTGTGCCAGCGCGCGCCGCCGACGATCGGCATGAAGACGGCGGTGAAGATCGCCGCCGCCACATAGATGCCGAGCGGCTCGACCAGCACGACGAACAAAGCGAGCGGCCCGAAGACCTTGGCCACCATCAGGAGCTGGGACCAGGTGGCGAAGATCGCCGGCGGCTCGCGGAACGCCTGGACCAGCAGGAAGAGCGAGCCGGCGAGGAAGATCCAGCCGACGCGCGCGGGAAAGAAGCCGCTTTCCGGCCCGCCGTTCCAGCCCGCGCCGCGGCCGTAAGAGTCGTAGAGCACCGCGGCCGCAAGCCCGATCAGGATCAGCGAGACCACGATCTCCACCGCCCGCTTCGACGGCCCGCGCGCGCCGGGATCGTCCGGCTGTTCGATGTCGGCTGAAAGGGACATGGGACTTCTCCGTCGGCGGCCCGTGTCGAGCCGGCTGCTTGGGAGCAGCGGGATTGCGTGCTTCGAGACGCCTCGGCCGATGGCCGAGGCTCCTCAGCATGAGGAGGGTTGCAGCCTGCCATCCTCCACGCGCCTCATGCTGAGGAGGCCGCTATGGCGGCCGTCTCGAAGCACGCAGTTGGGTCGCCGCAGGCTGCTCCCCTCGAGCGCTCGCGCTCAGTTCGTCGGCAGGAAGCCGGCCTTGCCCATGAGCTCCTTGTGCTTGGCCTCGTCGGCCGTGAGGAACTCCTCGAACGGCTTGCCGTCGCGGAAGTCGGGGAGCAGGCCGCTGCGCTCGAGGTAGTCCTTCCACTCGGGCGTCTCGACCGCCTTCTTGAACATGTCGACGTAGAAGGCCTGCTGCTCGGGCGTCACGCGGCCGGGCATGAAGATGCCTCGCAGCATGTTGTAGGTGAACTTGACGCCCTGCTCGCCGCAGGTCGGCACGTCCGACCACGACATGTCGTTGGCGACCTTGGTGGTGTAGCGCATCCGCTTTTCAGACAGCAGGCAAAGGGGCTTGGCCGTCCCGCCCTTGAAGCTGCCGATCTCCTCCGACGGGTTGCCGGTCGAGGCCTGGATGTGGCCGCCGGCGAGCTGCGTCGAGGTTTCGCCGCCCGACTTGTAGGGGATGTAGGCGAACTTGACCCCGGTCTCGGCGCCGAGCGCGAAGGTGATGAGGTCGTCCTCGCGCTTCGATCCGGCGCCGCCGATCTTGAAGGGCGGAGACGCGGTTTTGGCGGCCTCGATGAACTCGGTGAGCGTCTTGTAGGGCGCAGACCCTTGCGCCCAGATGAGAAACTCGTCCTGCGCCAGCATCGCGACCGGCGTGAAGTCGCGCCAGTTGACCGGCATCTTGGTCGAGAGCGGGGTCATGTAGATGCCGCTCGAGGTGGTCAGAAGCTTGTGCGGGTCGCGCGCGGACTTCTGGATGTCCATCATGGCCTCGCCGCCGGCCGCCGCCGGCTTGTTGACCACGATGACGGGCTGCGGCGACAGGCTGTGCTTCTGGATGAGGCCCTGGAGCGTGCGGGCCATCTGGTCCGAGGCGCCGCCGGGGCCGAACGGCACCACGATCTCGATCGGCTTGGTGGGCTCCCAGGCGTAGGCCGGGGCGGCGGTCACGCAGGCGACCGCGCAGGCCGCAGCGAAAAGCTGCTTCATCGTTTCATTCCTCCCAGATCCGGCGCTCTGGCGGCGCCTGGAACAGCCGACTTACCACGTCCCGGGGCCGCGCGTCGCCGACGCCGCGGCCCAAAGAAGCGGCGCTCAGTTGCCCGCGATGAAGCCGGCCTTGGTCAGGAGATCGCGGTGGCGCTCCTCGTCCTGCTTCAGAAAGGCGACATAGGCCTCGCCCTCGCGGAAGTCGGGAACGAGCGCGTTGCGGGCGATGTACTCCTTCCACTCGGCCGTCTCGGAGACCTTCTTGAACAGGTCGACGTAATAGGCCTGCTGGTCCGGCGTCACCCCGCCCGGCATGAACATGCCGCGGAGCATCTGGTAGGTGACGTTGAGGCCGAGGCTCGGGCAGGTCGGGATCTCGGACCAGCTTTTGTCCTCGGCGACCTTCTCGGTGTAGGGCAGCGCCTTCTCGGAGAAGATGCAGAGCGGACGCGTCTGGCCGCCGCGCCAGTTGGCGACGTCCTCGGCCGGATTGTTGGTGGTGGCCTCGAGATGGCCGCCTGCGAGCTGGGTCGAGGCCGCGCCGCCGCCGGTGTGCGGGATGTAGGCGAACTTCGCGCCGCTCTCGCGCTCCATCGCCACGACGAGGAGCTGGTCCTCGCGCTTCGACGAGGTGCCGCCGACCTTGAACGGCGGCGAGGCCTTCTTGGCGGCTTCGATGAAATCGGCCGGCGCCTTGTAGGGGCTGTCGGCCTTGACCCAGAGGCCGAAGGCGTCCTGCGCCATCATGGCCACGGGGGTGAAATCGGTCCAGGAGACCGGGAGCTTCGTGGTCATCGGCGTCATGAAGATGCCGCTCGAGGTGGTCAGCAGCCGGTGCGCGTCGCCCTTGGATTTCTGGATGTCGACCATGGCCTCGCCGCCGCCGGCCGCGGGCTTGTTGACGACCACGATGGGCTGCTTGGACAGGCCGTTCTTCTGGATCGCGCCCTGGATCACGCGCGCCATCTGGTCGGAGGCGCCGCCGGCGGAGAACGGGACCACGATCTCGATCGCCTTGGTGGGCTCCCAGGCGAAGGCCGGGGCCGCAAGCGCGCACGACGCGGCGAGAGCCGCCGCAAGCTGCTGCTTCATCGCTTTCACTCCCTCAAGCGAGGCGCTCTGACGGCGCCTTCAGGAGGACTGTAAGCGAGATCTAATTTGCATTCAAACTGAAAAAGGAAGAGTTCGCGTCTGCATATTATGCGACTGAAGTCTCATCCTGCGGGAGCGCGCCGGCGCCGTCGCTCGCGCCCTGATGGACGTCGAGCGCCGCGAGTTGCTTGTTGCGCAGGTGAAGGAACAGGATGTCGCTGAGCTCGCGGCCGTCGCGCCGGCGCAGCGCGTCGAGCATCGCCTCATGCTCGCGCATCGCCTGCCCCCAGCGGTCGCGGTGTTGGTCGAGATTGGCGGCGTAGCGCGTGCGCCGCAGCCGCGCGGACAGCGTGCGGTAGGTCTCGTCGAGCGTCGCGTTGCGGGCCGCCGCGACGATCGCGAGATGGATCGCCTGGTTGCAGCGGAAGTAGCCATGCAGGTCGCGGCGCAGGTAATAGCCGTACATTTCGTAGTGAAGCCGCTCGACCTCAGCGATCTCGGCCTCCTCGACCTTCTCGCAGGCGAGCCGCCCGGCGAGCGCCTCCAGACCCCCCATCACGTCGAAAAGCTCGTGGATGTCATGCGGCCTTAAGGGGCGGATGCGCGCGCCGCGATTGGGCAGGAGATCGATCAGACCTTCCGACGCCAGGACCTTCAGCGCCTCGCGCAGCGGCGTGCGGGAGACGCCGAAACGCTCGCAGAGGTCGCGTTCCGGCACGCGGGCGCCGTCCGCGAGATTGCCCTCGACGATGTAGTCGCGCAGCGCGACCAGCAGCTCGCCATGGAGGCTCGCCGGCGCGCGCGGCCGCTCGGCCTCGCCCGTCGGCGGCGTCGCGGGAGCGCCCGGAACAGGATGCGGCAACTCGTTCATATCTCACTGGATAGGCCAGGCTTGCGCATCTGTCGAGCGCCAGCAGGACACACCTTGCGTTCGAACGTGACTTGCAGGCTCCAAAAATGAATGCAAAAACAGGAGACCGAAGTCGCTCGGAAGCGGCGACGCGGAGAGGGAGAGCGTCCCATGACGCAGCGCGGACATCATTTCCTGAACATTCCCGGCCCGTCGCCGGTGCCTGAGCGCGTGCTGCGCGCCATGAACCGGCAGGGTGATCGATCATCGCGGACCGGACTTCCAGAAGCTCGGCCGCGAGGTTCTGGCGGGCTGCCAGGCGGTGTTCCAGACGAAGAGCCCGGTGGTGATCTATCCGGGATCGGGCACCGGCGCGTGGGAGGCCACGATCGTCAACACGCTCGCCCGGCGACCGCGTGCTGATGGTCGAGACCGGACATTTCGCGAGCCTTTGGAAGAAGATGGCGGACCGCTGGGGCGTCGAGGTCGACTTCGTGCCCGGCGACTGGCGCAGCGGCGTCGACCCGGCTCTGGTCGAGGCCAAGCTCTCCGAGGACAAGGCCCACGCCATCAAGGCCGTGGCGGTCGTGCACAACGAGACGTCGACGGGCGTGACGAGCCGCATCGCGGAGATCCGCAAGGCGATCGACGCGGCGAACCACCCTGCTCTCCTGCTGGTCGACTCGATCTCCGGCCTCGCCTCGGCGGATCTGCGGCACGACGAATGGGGCGTGGACGTCACCGTCAGCTGCTCGCAGAAGGGCCTGATGCTGCCGCCGGGCCTCGGCTTCACCGCGATCTCGGACAAGGCGCTCGCGGCGTCCAAGACCAACACCATGCCCCGCTCCTACTGGGATTGGGCCGAGATGATGAAGCCGAACGCCGACGGCTGGTTCCCTACACGCCCGCCACCAACCTGCTGTGGGGTCTCAACGAGGCGATCGCGATCCTGCTCGAGGAGGGGCTCGAGAACGTCTTCGCCCGCCACCAGCGGCTCGCCGCCGCGACCCGCGCCGCGGTCGAGGCTTGGGGGCTGGAGATCCTCTGCCGGAACCCCAAGGAATATTCGCCGGTGCTGACCGCGGTGATGATGCCGCCGAGCCATGACGCCGACGTCTTCCGCAAGATCGCGCTCGAAAAGTACGACATCTCGCTCGGCACCGGCCTTGCGAAGCTCCAGGGCAAGGTGTTCCGCATCGGCCATCTCGGCGAGTGCAACGAGCTGATGCTGATCGGCGCGCTGTCGGGCGTCGAGATGGGGCTCAGCGCCGCCGGCGTGCCCCATCGCAGCGGCGGCGTTCAGGCCGCGATGGCCTCGCTCGAGGGCGCCAAGACCCAGAACGCGCCGCTTCGCGCGGTGGCTGGCTGAGATGTAAAAGGGCGGCGCCCGCAAAGGACGCCGCCCTCTTCATTTCCAGAAATCTGGATCAACGAACTGCGTGCTTCGAGACGCCCGCTGGCGCGGGCTCCTCAGCATGAGGTTGGTTTGAGCGCTCCATGAAGCGCTAAGCCAATGCGCAGACCTCCCTCATGCTGAGGAGCCGTCCGCGAGGACGGCGTCTCGAAGCACGCGGTTCGGTCATGCCGTGGCCAACCAACGTCAGAAGTCGACGTCGGTCCCCTGCCCCGAGGCGCTCGCGCGCTCGGCGACTTTCGACGCGACCGCAAGATCCTGCAGCCCGACGCCGGTGCCGTCGAACAGCGTGATCTCCTCGTCCGAGGTCCGGCCCGGATGGTCGCCGTTGATCACGGCGCCGAGCTCCACGATCGCGTCCTGCTTGATGAGCCCCGCGGCGATCGCGTGCTGGCATTCGCCGATGGTGATCGACTGCGCGATCTCGTCGGTGAAGACGGTCGCCTTCGCCACGAGCTCGGCCTCGACCTCCTGCTTGCCCTTGGTGTCGGTGCCCATGCAGGCGAGGTGAACGCCGGGGCGCACCTGCGCTGCTTTCAGGATCGGGTCGAACGAGGAGGTGATCGTGATGATCACGTCGGCCTCGGCGCCCATCCGGTCGAGATCCACCGCCTCGAACAGCAGCCCTTTCTCGGCCGCGACGTCCTTCAGCTTCGTCAACGCCTCCGGCTCGATGTTCCAGCCGATGACCTTCTCGAACGCACGCTGCGCGAGCGCGGAGCGGAGCTGGAAGGTGGACTGGTGGCCAGCGCCGATCATGCCGATCACCTTCGCGTCCTTGCGGGCGAGATGCTTGATCGAGATCGAGGAGGCGGCGGCCGTCCGCAGCGCCGTCAGCAGGTTGCCGCCGATCACCGCCTTGCAGCGGCCGGTGTCGGCGTCGAACAGAAAGACGGTCGACTGGTGGTTGGTGAGGCCCTTGGCCATGTTGCCCGGCCAGAACCCGCCGGACTTCAGGCCAAGCGCCAGCGACTGGCGGTCGAAGCCCGACTTGAAGCCATAGAGCGCGTCCGCATGGCCGATGGCCTCGCGGATGACCGGGAAGTTGTAGGCCGCCTTCGAAGCCATCGAGGCGAACACGCTCTCGACGGCTTCAAAGCACTCGGCAGGGGTGATCAGTCCGGCGACGTCGCGCTCGGGAACGATGATCATGAGGGGTGACGCCTTTCGCTGATCAGTAGGCCTTGCCGCGGGCCGAGACCGGCCACACCGTCTCGACCTTGCCGTCGCGCACGCCCACATACCAGTCGTGGACGTTGCAGGTCGGGTCGCAATGGCCCGGCACGAGGCGCAGCTTCTCGTTGATGGCGAGCACGTTGCCCGAATCCTCGATGACGCCGTGCTCGTCGGAGCACTTGATGTACTTCACGTCCTCGCGGCCGAAGATGACGGGGAGGCCGGAGTCGACCGACTGGGCCTTGAGGCCGGCGTCGCAGATCGCCTTGCCGGACTTGGCGTGGCTCATGACGCTCGTGAGGATGAACAGCGCGTTCTCCCACTCGCCCTTGTCGATGCGCTCGCCCTTCTGGTCGTGCACGCGGCCGTAGTCGGCGTCCATGAAGGCGTAGCTGCCGCACTGCAGTTCGTTGAAGACGCCCGAGCCGGTCTCGAAATAGTAGCTGCCGGTGCCGGCGCCGCTCACGAGCTCGCATTCGAGGCCGACCGCCTTCAGCGCCTCGACCACGCCGGTCACCTGGGCGACCACGGCGTCGGTCTTGGCCTTGCGCTCCTCGTAGGACACGATGTGCTGCATCGCGCCCTGATAGGCCTGGAGACCCGCGAAACGCAGGCCTTCAGCGGCGTCGATGGCCTTGGCGATCTCGACCACTTCCGGCGGAGTGACGACGCCGCAGCGGCCTGCGCCGCAATCGACCTCGACGAAGCAATCGAGCTGCGTCGCGTGCTTCACGGCGGCGGCCGACAGATCTTTCACGTTCGTCACGTCGTCGACGCAGACGATGATGCGCGCGCCGTATTTCGGCAGGCGGGCGAGACGGTCGATCTTGGCCGGATCGCGCACCTGGTTGGATACCAGAATGTCCTTGATGCCGCCGCGGGCGAAGACCTCCGCCTCCGACACCTTCTGGCAGCACACGCCGACCGCGCCGCCGAGCTCCTGCTGGAGCTTCAGCACGTCGACGGACTTGTGCATCTTGCCGTGGGCGCGGTGGCGGATGCCATGGGCCTTGGCGTAGTCGCCCATCTTCTTGACGTTGCGCTCGAGCGCGTCGAGGTCGAGCACGAGGCAGGGCGTGGAGATCTCGCTCTCGTCCATCCCCGGCAGGGCGGGAACGTCGAAGCCGACCTCGAGGCCTTCGAACTTCGTTTCCATCTTCATGTCGTCGTCTCCTTCACAGCCAGGGCAGCTTGTCGAGATCGACGTTGCCGCCCGTCAGGATGACGCCGACGCGCTTCTGCGCGAAGACGTCCGGGTTTTTCAGGACCGCGGCGAGCGGAACCGCGGATGACGGTTCGACCACGATCTTCATGCGCTTCCAGATCAGCTTCATGGCGTCGACGATCTCCTGCTCGGAGACCGTCAGGATGTCGGTCACATGGGACTTCACGAAGCGCCAGGTGAGGTCCTTGAGCGGCACGCGCAGGCCGTCGGCGACAGTCTCGGGCGCGTCGTCGGCGATGATGTGGCCGGCCTTGAAGCTTCGCGCCGCGTCGTCGGCCTGCTCGGGCTCGGCGGCGTAGATCTTGATGTTCGGCGCAAGGTTGGAGAGCGTCAGGCACGTGCCCGACACCATGCCGCCGCCGCCGATGGGCGCGATCACCGCGTCGAGACTTTCGACGTTCTCGATCATCTCCTTCGCGCAGGTGCCCTGCCCCGCGATCACCCGCGGGTCGTTGTAGGGGTGCACGAACTCGGCGCCGGTCTCGGCCACCACCTCGGCGAACGTCGCCTCGCGCGACGTCACGGACGGCTCGCATTCGACCACCCGCGCGCCGTAGCCGGCGACCGCGTCCTTCTTCGCTTGCGGGGCAGTGCGCGGCATCACGACGGTGCAGGGGATTCCTCGCCGGCCCGCCGCATAGGACAGGCACGTGCCGTGATTGCCGGAGGAATGAGTGGCGACGCCGCGCGCGGCCTCGGCGTCGGACAGCCCGAACACGGCGTTCGACGCGCCGCGAGCCTTGAAGGCGCCGGCCTTCTGCAGGTTCTCGCATTTGAAGAACAGCTGCGCGCCGGCGAGGCCGTCGACGTGGCTCGACGTCAGCACCGGGGTGCGATGGACATGCGGCTTGATGCGCTCGTGAGCGGCGAGCATGTCGTCGAGGGTCGGGATGATCATCGGTCGCCGCTCCTTGAAGCTCCGAGCGTTTCGAGGCCGGCCGGCCCCCATGCGGCGGGCCTCCGGTCGCAGGCCACGGCGCGTCGAAGGCCGCTCACGCGCTGCTTGGTATCACGCCGCTCCAGATCGCCAAATGATTTTGCATTCATTTTTTGACGTCGATCGGCGCCGATCGATCAGATCGGTCAGTTCAATGGGACGAAGCCGAGGCTGATCCAGCCCCGGACGTGGCCGCGAGGGTGAAATTCCGCGCATCCGCATTCAAAGCTTCGCGAAATCGGGCCGAGCGCATAATGCAAACGCCGCCGATCGGCGGAACGCCCGCCGCGGCATGGCGGATATGCCGGAGCCTATCCCACGCGCACGGGATCGAGGACGAACGCGGTTCGCTCCGCCAGCTCCCCGACCTTCGAGACATAGTCCCGGAAATGCGGCGTCTCGCGATGGGCCGCGACCGCGTCGGCGTCGACATAGAGTTCGTCCAGCACGAAGCGGTTCGGGTCCGCTTTGTCCCGCCACACGTCCCAGCGCAGCGAGCCGGGCTCCGCGCGACTTGGCTCCGCCATTCCCAGAAGCAGGGCCTCGAGCTCCTCCGCCCGGCCGGGCCGGGCGATCAGGACGGCGACGATCTTGGCGGCGGGCATCTGAGGCCTCAGGTTCAGGCGGACTGGGCGGTCCAGGGCGTTTCTGGCACTGGCGTCACCGGGCCCTTGCCGTCGAACCAGGTCTCGAGGTTCGCGACCGTCAGATCCGCCATCCGCTCTCGCGTCCAATGGGTGCCGGAGCCGACATGGGGCGTCAGCACGACGTTGGCGAGCCTGCCGAGCTCCGGCATGTAGGCCGGCTCGCGCTCGAACACGTCGAGGCCGGCGGCCAGGATCCCGCCGGACGTCAGCGCATCGACCAGCGCCGCCTCGTCCACCACCGAGCCGCGCGCGACGTTGATCAGCACGCCGTTGGGGCCGAGCGCCTTCAGGACCTCGGCGTTCACCGCTTTGTTGGTCGCCGCCCCGCCCGGCAGGATGACGATCAGCACGTCGCAGGCCTGCGCGAGACCGAGGAGATCGGGAAAATGCCGATAGCCGAGCCCCTCGACCGGGCGGCGCGAATGATAGGCGATCGGCCGCCCGAAGGGCTCGAGGCGCTTCGCCACCGCCTGGCCGATCCGCCCCATGCCCGCGATCCCGATCGTGCGGTCGCGCAGCGTCGCGGTGAGGCGGAACGGGCCGCCGTTCCAGCCGCCCGAGCGCAGGTAGACGTCGGACTGCGGGATCTCGCGGATGGTCGCGAGCGTAAGGCCGACGGTGAAGTCCGCGACCTCGTCGGTCAGCACGTCTGGCGTGTTGGTGACGACGATCCCGCGCCTGGCGGCTTCCGCGACGTCGACGCTGTCATAGCCGACGCCGAAGCCCGACACGATCTCGAGCTTCGGCAGGCGATCCATCAGCGCGGCGTTGATGGGCAGGCGGCCGCGGGTGACGATCCCGCGGATCTCCGCTCCGCGCTCGGCGAGCAGCGCGTCAGGCCCGTCGGCGCCCGTCGCAGCAGTTCGAAGCGCCGCCCGAGGTCGCGCTCGGAATTGCCCATCAGCTCGCCGAGGACGAGCAGGGGTTCGCGGCGGGCGGCGTCGGACATGCGGGCGTTCCTTGAAAGACGGGCGAGAGGCGCCGGCTATTCGGCCAGCGCCTCCTCGCGCTTGCGCGCGATCTTGGGCGAGAACATCGCGATCAGCAGGGCGGCCACGACCGCGAGGATCACGGCCGAGATCGGCGAGGTGAAGAACACGCTGACGTCGCCGTCGGCGATCAGCATGGCGCGGCGGAAGTTTTCCTCGAGCTGGGGACCGAGCACAAGGCCGAGCAGCAGCGGCGCGGGCTCCACGCCGATCTTGATGAAAAAGTAGCCGATCGCCGCGCAGCCCAGCATGAGCCAGACGTTGAACATGCTGTTGGAAATGCCGTACGCGCCCACGCAGCAGAACAGCACGATGGCCGGAAACAGCAGCCGGTAGGGGATCTTCAGCATCGAGATCCACATGCCGATGAGCGGCAGGTTGATGACGAGCAGCATCAGGTTGCCGACCCACATCGAAGCGATCAGGCCCCAGACGAGCTGCGGCTGCTCGGTCATGATCTGGGGGCCGGGCTGGATGCCATGCATCATCAAGCCGCCGATCATCAGGGCCATCAGCGCGTTCGACGGAATGCCGAGCGTCAGCAGCGGGATGAAGCTCGTCTGCGCGCCGGCGTTGTTGGCGCTTTCGGGCCCCGCCACGCCCTGGATCGCGCCCTTGCCGAACTGCGAGGGATCCTTGGCGAATTTCTTCTCGAGCGCATAGGCCGTGAAGGGCGGCAGAGCCGCGCCCCCGCCCGGCAGCACGCCGAGGAACGAGCCGATCGCGGTGCCGCGCACCATTGCGGGAAACGCGGTCTTGAGATCCGCCCAGCTCGGCAGCAGACCCGTGACCTTCCTGGCCACCACCTGCCGGTCGGTCGGGCGTTCGAGATTTGCCGCGATCTCCCCGAGGCCGAACAGGCCCATGGCGATCGGAACGAAGTCGAGCCCGTCGGCGAGCTGCGGGAAACCGAACGTCATGCGCTGCGCGCCCGACGAGACGTCGATGCCGACGATTCCGAGGATCAGCCCGAGCACGATCATCGCAAGCGCCTTGGCGACCGAGCCGTGGGCGAGCACGACGGCCGCGATAAGGCCGAGCACCAGCAGCGAAAAATATTCGACCGCCGTGAACTTCAGCGCGAGCGAGGCGAGCGGCAGCGCGAGCACGGCGATCACGATGGTCGCGACCGTGCCGGCGAAAAACGATCCGATGGCGGCGATCGCGAGCGCGAGGCCGGCCTTGCCCTGCTTCGCCATCTGGTGACCGTCGATGCAGGTGACGACCGAGGAGGTTTCGCCCGGGACGTTGACGAGGATCGCGGTGGTCGAGCCGCCATATTGCGCGCCATAGAAGATGCCGGCGAGCATGATGAAGGCGGTGGGCGGCGCGAGCCCGAAGGTGAAGGGCAACAGCAGCGCCACCGTCGGCACCGGGCCGATGCCCGGCAGCACGCCGATCGCGGTTCCGATCAGCACGCCGAACAGGCAGTAGGCGAGATTGACGGGCTCGGTCGCGGTCGACAGGCCGATCAGGAGATTTGCGAAAAGGTCCATGGCCTCACCAGAAGCCGACGGGAAGCGGCAGCGACAGCGCCTTGACGAAGAGCAGCGCGGAGGCCGCCGCGATCGCGAGCGCGAAGGGAATGATCTCGAGCGCCTTGGTCTCGCGGCTCCCGAGCGCGGCGATGACGACGGTCGCCGCCGCCGCGACCACGATGCCGCCCTTCGCGCCGAGCAGCGCGAAGGCCGCGATCGCGGCGAGGAGGCAGGCGAGCGGGCGGACCTGCGGCGCCTCGATCGGCTCGCCGCCCCGCGTCAGCCCGCGGACGGCGAAGAACAGCCCGAAGGCCATCGCCATTCCGGCGAGCGCGCGCGGCATGAAGCCCGGCCCCATGTCGGCGGGCGTGCCGAAGGCGAGGTTGCGGGTCGCCCAGAACACGAGGCACGCGACCGCGATCAGGAACGCGCCGAACAGCGCGTCCTTCAGGTCGAAGCGGCTGGTCACGGGCTTACTGGCCCTTGATGCCGGCGTCGGCGATCACCTTGCCCCAGCGCTCGGTGTTGGTCTTGAGCCAGGAGCCGAGCTCCTCGCCCGACCCGCCGACCACCCGGCCGCCCTGCTGCTTGATGCGATCGACGACCTCAGGGCGCCTCAGGATCTCGTTCATCGCGGCGTTCATCGCCTGGACGCGGTCGGGCGGCGAGCCCGCGGTCGTCATCAGGCCTTGCCACGAGCCGGCGTCGGCCTGCGGCAGCTTGGCCTCGGTGAAGGTCGGCAGGTCGGGCGCCGCGGCGTTGCGCTGCTCGCCCGTCACCGCGAGACCCTTGAGCTGGCCGTTGGTGACGAAAGGCAGCGTCGCGGTCGCGCCGTTGATGATGAGCTTGCTCTCGCCGGAGACCACGGCCTGAGTCGCCGCCGCGCCGCCCTTGTAGGGCACGGTCTTCCACTGGATTCCGAGTTCTTTCGCCATCGCCACCGCGGTGATGTGGTTCACCCCGCCGATGCCGGAATTGGCGACCGCAAGCTTGCCGGGGTTCGCCTTGACGTAGGCGAGAAGGCTCGGCACGTCCGTGACGCCCTCGAGCTTAGGGTTCACCGCGAGCACGTAAGGCGAGAACATCACCATCGTGACGGGCGCGAGATCCTCGAGCGGCTTGTAGCTGAGGTCGGGGAAGAGGCCCGGGGCCGAGGCCACGGTGCCGACGTCGGTCAGCAGATAGGTCTGGCCGTCCTTGTCGGCCTTGGCGACCGCGTCCGCGCCGATGTTGCCGGCCGCGCCCGGCTTGTTCTCGACGACGACCGTCTGGCCGATCTTTTCCTGCAAGAGCGGCGCGAAGATGCGCGCGAGCGTGTCCGACGTGCCCCCGGGGGCGTAGGGCACGATGATGCGGACGGTGCGGTCGAAACCCTGGGCGAAACCGGGGACCGGCAGCGCGAGGGCGGCGGCGAGCGCGCACAGCCCCGTCGTCGCCATGCGGCGGGTGATCTTCATGGACGTCCTCCCAAACGCTGCGTTTCGCAGACTGTTTGACCGGAGCGTCGAACCACGGACCTTTTCTGTCCATGTCCATTCGGGCATCGATCGATGCTTAGATTGAATTGCTGGACCTTGAAACGAAGGCGGTGTGGCTCGATCGGGACGCGCCGGCCCCTCGGCCGGCGGGGGCGTCAGATCGGAGCGCGCGGCTTCTGACGGAAGGCGAGGCTACCAAAACGCATCATGGTGATCGGCCGCGTCCGGGGCGACCTCCTGGTGCCGTTGCAGCCAATCGGCCACGACCTCATGCGCCTTCGAGCCGTCGCGCGGACGGTAGATCAGCACGTCGCCTTCGTCGGGATTGAAGTCCACGATCTCGTCGAAGTCGTCATAGTAGAAAATGTCGGCTCCCGCGCCGCCGATCAGCGTGTCGGCGCCCGCGCCGCCCCTGAGCACATCGGCGCCGTCTCCGCCGACGATCAGGTCGTCGCCGCCGCGCCCGCGAAGAACGTCGGCCCCGCCAAGCCCGTTCAGGACATTTGCGCCGCCGTCGCCCGCGAGTTGGTCGTCGAAGCCCGACCCCGTGACGTTCTCGACCTTGCTCAGGACGTCCGTCGCCGCGGCCCCGCCGTTCACGCCGCTTCGCAGGTCGATCGTCACGCCGGAGCGCTCGAACGCATAGGAGATCTCGTCGATCCCGCTTCCGCCGTCGAAGCGGTCGAAGCCTGCGCCTGCGATGACCGTATCGTTCCCGCCGCCGCCGAACGTCTCGACGCCCCCGGATGCAGACCTGTCGAAGCTCGTCGAGCCGTCGACGACGTCGTCGCCTGCGCCGAGCGAGAGCCTCCTCGATCCCGCTTCGACCACCTGGGCGTAATTGACGACGTCATCGCCCGCGCCGCCGCTGAGCCGGCAGAAGAACAATCCTAGATCGATCGTGTCGTCGCCGGCGCCGCCGTCGATGTAGGACGCTCCCCCAAGCTGAACGATGTGGTCGTCGCCCGTCCCGCCGTAGAGATGTTCGGACCCGACGGTCGATCGCCGCGTGGTCCCGTAGATCAGGTCGTCGCCGCTTCCGCCCCTCGCTTCGAAGGAGGAGGCCCCGTGAAGCGTGTCGTCGCCGGCGCCGCCGCGGATGGCGCGCAAGTTGATCGAACCGGTGATCTCGTCGTCTCCGCCAAGGCCGTAGACCGTGAACTCCCAGCGGGAGCCGCCGCCCTCATAGACGTAAACGTCGTCTTCCCGGGTCAGATAGACGCCGGTCGGATCGCGGCCGGACGCCGGGTCTGCGGCTGGAGCGCCCATGTGGTCCAGATCGGTCATCGCGAGGCCTTCCGTCGAAGCGCGACGCGGGGATCGGCCCGGCCGCCCGCAAAGACGCCGCACGGCATCATCGGCGGCCGCGGGCATGTCCGCCATGGCCCCGTTCGGCGATCCGCTTACCTCATCTGGTCAGAGCCACGCCCCCGACGGCGACGCGAGGGGCGAAAGCAACGCGCTCGCCGCATGACAGCCACGCGCGGCGCTCCTGCGGAAGTCGCTAGACTCCTATTAGATAGCTTCCTATTTATTAGGTCATGTCGAAACCCATCGATCCCGCAGACGCCGCCGAGTTCGGCTACCAGCTCGCCTTCGCGGCCCGCCGCTGGCGGCGCGAGCTCGACGACGCGCTCGGCGGATCCGGCCTCACCGACGCGAGCTGGCGCCCGCTCGTCCATCTCGGACGGCTGGGCGAAGGCGCGCGACAGAGCGATCTCGCGCGCTCGCTCGGCATCGAGGGCCCGTCGCTCGTGCGCCTGCTCGACCGGCTCGCGGCCGCGGGCTTTCTCGAACGGCGCGAGGACGCTTCAGACCGCCGCGCCAAGACGCTGCACCTGACGCCGGAGGGCCGCCGGCTGGTCGACCGCCTGCGTGCCGTCGTCGCCGACGTCTGCGCCGCCATGGTGGAGGACGTCGCGGAGGAGGACTTCGCGGCCTGCATGCGCGTCTTCGCCCGCCTCGGCGCGCGCGCCGAGAAATCCGCGAGAGACGCGGCGTGAGCGCCCCCGACCCGAAACAGCTGATCTTCGCCGCGCGCACCACCGCGGCGGCGCTGCTGGCGGCCTTCATCGCCTTTCTCGTGCACCTGCCGCAGGCCTCGACCTCGATGATCACCGTCTTCATCGTGTCGCAGCCGCTCGCCGGCATGGTGCTGTCGAAGTCGCTGTTCCGCGGCGCCGGCACGGCCGCGGGCGCGGTCGCGGCGATCGCCTTCACGAGCGCCTTCTCGAACGCGCCGGAGCTGTTCGCGCTCGCGGTCTCGCTCTGGATCGGCGGATGCGTGGCGGCCTCGGTCTATCTGCGCGACGCGCCGGCCGCCTATGGCGCGATGCTGTCGGGCTATTCGGTCGCGATCATCGCCTTTCCCGCCGTCGAGGCCCCGGACACGATCTTCCAGGCGGCCCTCGATCGCGGCTCGGAGATCATGGTGGGGATCGCCTGCGCGACCGTGCTCAGCCAGATCGTGTTCCCGCAGAGCGCGGCCGACACGCTGAAGGCCGCGACGCTTTCGGTCGTGTCCTCCGCCTCGCGCTGGGCCGCCGACACGCTGCGCGGCCGCCCCGACCCGGCGGCGGTGCTTGCCGACCGGCGTGCGCTCGTCGCCAAGGTCACGGCGCTCGACGGGCTGCGCGTCCAGGCCTCGTTCGACAGCCTCGAGACGCGCCGCTCCAACCGGGCGCTCAGGCTGCTGCATGCGCGCATCGTCAATTTCCTCGCGCTGCTGGTCTCGATTCACGACCGGCTGGAGATCCTGCGCGCCGAACGTCCGGCTGCGCTCGAGCGGATGGAGCCCCTGCTCGCTCAGGCCGCCGACGCGATGTCGCCGGAAGCGGGCGCTGACCGGCGGGCGGCGGCCAAGGCCGCGCTCCTGTCGGCCACGCCGGACTTCGAGGCGCTCGCCGCCGACCGCGCGCGGCTGATCGAGCGCACCGTGCTGCTGCGGACCGCAGACCTCGTCGCCCTGCGCGACGATCTCGACCGCGCCCGGCCGGCAGGCGCAGGGGACGGCGACGACGCATCGCTCACCATCGCGCGCTACCGCGACCACGGCCTCGCCTTCGTCGCCGGCCTCTGCGCCTTCGTCGCGGTCGGCGCGGTCTGCGCCTTCTGGATCGCGACCGGCTGGAAGGACGGCGCAGGCGCGGCGATCATGACGGCGGTGATGATGAGCCTGTTCGCGCAGGCCGACGATCCGTCGGCCGCCGCCGGAGGCTTCTTCAAGATGACCGCGGTCGGCTCCGTGGTCGCCGGCGCCTACGCCTACGCGATCTTGCCGGGCCTCGAGGGCTTCGAGGCGCTCGCTCTCGCGCTCGCGCCCTTCCTGTTCGCCGCGGCCTACGCGATGACCATCCCGCGCTACACGCTGCCCGCGCTCGCCAGCGCGCTCGGCGCGCTCAACGCCATGGGGCTCGTCAACGTCATGACGCCCGATTTCGCAAGCTTCGCCAACGGCGCGCTCGCCCAGCTCTTCGGCATTGGGCTTGCGGCCGCGCTGCTCAGCGCGCTTCGGCCGATCGGCGCCGCCTGGCCCGTGGCGCGCCTGACCTCGGGCCTTTACGCCGACCTCGCCGAGGCGGTGGCGGGCCGCAGCGCGCCGAGCCGCGTCGCCTTCGAGAGCCGGATCCTCGACCGGGTCGACGGCCTGATGCGTCGGCTCGACCTCTCGGATCCGAACCAGCTCGCGCTCGAGCAGGGCGCGCTGGCGAGCATCCGGATCGGCCTCAACGCCATCGCGCTGCGGGGCGTCGCGCGCGACCTGCCCGACGAGGTCTCCGCGCCGCTCGTCTCCGCGCTCGCCGCGACGGCGCGCCATTTCCGGCGGCTCGCCCGCGGCGAGGCTTCCGCGCCCCCGCTCGCCGAGCTCGACCGGGCGCTCGACGCCGCGCTCGACGCCCGCCTCGCGGACCGCCCCGACGCCGCCGACGCGCCGGTCTGGATCGCGGCGCTGCGCGGGGGCCTGGCCCATCACCCGCGGATGTTCGGCGAGGCGGAGCCGACGCCTGCGCCCGAACACGGGCCGCTGAAGGAGGCCGCCTGATGATCAAGGAAGTCGATCTCTTCGGCGTCTTCGTGCCGCCGCTCATCGCCTATGCGGTCCTCGCCGCGCTGATCTGGCAGCCGATGCGCATGGTCCTCGAGCGCGCCGGCTTCTACCGCGCGGTCTGGCACCCGGCGCTGTTCAACCTCGCGGCCTACGCGATGACGCTCGCCGGCGTCGTGGCCCTGCTGAAGTGAGAAGGATCTTCGAAATGCCGTGGTGGAAGGCGGGACTTCGGGTCGCCCTGACGCTCCTCGTGGTCGCGGGCGGGATCGCCGGCGGCGTCTATGTCTGGCGCGCCTATATGGACGATCCCTGGACGCGCGACGGCCGCGTGCGCGCCGACATCGTCCGGCTCGGGGCCGACGTCTCGGGCGCCGTGACGGAGGTGCGCATCCATGACAACGAGGTGGTGAAGAAGGGCGACGTGCTGTTCGTGGTCGATCAGGCGCGCTTTCGCCTCGCGCTCGACCTCGCCCATGCGACCGAGGCCGGCAAGCAGTCCGACCTCGAGCAGAAGCGCCGCGAGGCCGACCGCCGCGACAAGCTCACCAGCGCGGCGCTGTCGGAAGAGTCCAAGGAGCAGGCCCGCGCGGCGGTCGACGCGGCGGACGCCGCCATGCGCGCCGCCGTCGCCGATCGCCAGAAGGCCGAGCTCGACCTCGCCCGCACCGAAGTGCGCGCGCCGGTCAACGGCCACGTCACCAACCTCCTGCTGCGGCCGGGCGACTACGTCTCCCCGGGCAAGGCGGTGGTGGCGATCGTCGACTCGGATTCCTTCTACGTCGCGGGCTATTTCGAGGAGACCAAGATCGCCCGCATCCATACGGGCGACGTCGCGACGGTGCGCCTGATGGGCCGTTCCGACGACCTCAAGGGCCGGGTCCAGAGCGTCGCCCGCGCCATCGTCGACCGCGACAACGCAGCCGGCGACGACCTCATCGCCAACGTCAATCCGAGCTTCTCTTGGGTCCGCCTCGCCCAGCGCGTGCCGGTCCGCATCAAGCTCGACGCGACGCCCGACGACCTGGGGCTGACCGCCGGACTCACCGCGACGGTGGTGATCACGCCGTCCGGAGCCGAGGGCGCCCGCCAGCCGTAAGGCTTGCTACCCCTCCGCCGCCTCGGAGACGCCCGCGCGCGGATCAAACAGCGGAACGCGCGCCACGAACCGCGCGCCGCCATGGGCCGAATCCTCGATGGCGAGCGTCGCGCCATGGGCGTCGACGAGCGCGCGAACGATCGCAAGGCCAAGCCCCGACCCGCCCGTTCGGCGGTTGCGCGAGGTCTCGAGCCGCACGAACGGCTCCAGCAGCTCGGCGCGTTTGTCCGGCGGAACTCCGGGCCCCTCGTCCTCGACGGCGAGCGTCGCGATCCCGTCCGCGACGCGCAGCCCGACATGCGCGACGCGGCCATAGGCGACGGCGTTGTCGATGAGGTTCGAGGCGATGCGGCGAAGCGCGACCCGGTCGCCGAGCACGAGCGCCTCGCGGCCGTCGGACGAGAAGGCGACGGGCGCGCCGAGCGCCTGCCGGTCCTCGACCTCGCTGCGGACGATGGCGTCGAACTCGACGAGCTCCTGGACCAGCTCCCCGGCGCCTGCGCGGCTTGCGAGCAGCGCGTCGTCGAGCAGGCGGATCATGTCCGCGATGTCGTTTTCGGCGCGGGCGCGCTCGGCCTCGTCGGGGATCTGGTCGAGCTGCAGCCGCAGCCGCGTCGCGAAGGTGCGCACGTCGTGCGAGATGCCGCCGAGCAGCGCCATGCGGGCCCGCAAAAGCGTCGCGAGCCGCTCGCCCAGCCGGTTGAAGGCCGCGACCAACGCCTGGACCTCGGGCGCGCCGCGCCGCGGGACGGGTATCGGCGTGTGAGCGTCGAGCAGCTCCATCTCGTCGACCGCCGAGGCGAGGCGCGCGATCGGCCGCGTCTCGCGCTGCATGATGATGAGGGCGACCAGCGCGATCAGCGTTCCGATGAGACCGGCCCCGAGCCCGACCGGCAGCCCGAACCGCGTCACCGCGACCGGCCCGCGCGTCTTAAACATCAGCGTCGCGCCGTCCGCGAGCCCGACGCGGAGCTCGAGCGCAGGCGCGGCGTAGACGAAAAGCTTGGGGAAGAGATGCTCGCGCGAGGAGGCCGAGTCCAGGCTCACAGAGAGCGGCCGCCCGCCGAGCGCGGCGGCGTAGGGCTCGAGCCAGTCGCGATCCGTCCGGCTCGGATCGAGCGCTGCGCCCGGCGCCGCGAGGCTCGCCCGCAGCGCCTCCGAGCTCACCGCCGAGAGCGCGAGATCGCGGTCCGCCGGCGCGGTCCGCTCGATCAGCTCGACGATCGCGGCCACCCGGGCCGGCGAGGGCCGCGCCTCGACGGCGGCGGCGTCGAACCCCTTGTAATAGATGATCGCGGCCAGCAGCCAGGCGGCGAGCAGCGCGCTCACCATGATGGCGCCGATGCGCGTCGCGAGGCTGAGCCGTCCTCTCACGACGCCGACCTCACGACGGCCGAGAACAGGTACCCGCCGTTGCGCACCGTCGCGATCAGCCCGGGCGCGGCGCCGGCGCTTTCGAGTTTTCGGCGCAAGCGCGAGACCAGCATGTCGACGGTCCGGTCGTAGGGTTCGGACGCGCGCCCATGGGTCCATTCGAGGATCTGGTCGCGGGTGAGCACGCGCCGCGGCCGCTGCACGAAGCAGGCGAGCAGCTCGAACTCGGCGCTGGTCAGCGTCATCGGTTCGCCGCCCGGCTCGAAGGCCTGGCGGGCGTCGACGTCGACCGAAAAGCCGTCGAAGGCGAAGCGGCGCGAGGGCGGCGCGGCGGGCCTGGCGTCGGCGCGGCGCAGCAGCGCGCGGACGCGCGCCACCAGCTCGCGCGGGCCGAAGGGCTTCGCGAGATAGTCGTCCGCCCCGACCTCGAGGCCGATCACGCGGTCGATCTCGTCGTTCCTGGCGGTGAGCATCAGGATCGGCAGCCAGTCGCCCGCGCGCACGCGCCGGCAGATCGAGAGGCCGTCCTCGCCCGGCAGCATCAGGTCGAGGATCATCAGGTCCGGCCGCCGGAGCGCCATGGCGGCGTCCATCGCCTGCCCGTCCTCGACATGGGCGACCTCGTAGCCCTCGCGGCGCAGCAGGTCGCCGACCATGCGGCCGATGTCGGGATCGTCCTCGACGATGAGGATGGCGGCGGCGCTCATGGTCCCTACTTGTCGGCGCCGCATCGGCGGACCGCAAGAGCGTCTTGCGATTTTTACAAGCCGTTACACGTCGTGACGAAACGCGACGCTTTGGCGCCGGGGCGTGATCGGCGCGTGACGCCGCGACGCCAGTCTCCTCCCCATCGCCGGCCGCTCTTCGGGTCGGCCCCAGGGAGACCTGTTCTCATGACCAAGATCTTCGCCGCCTCGGCCTATGTCGCCGTCATGTCCTGCGCCATCGCGACCGAAGGCGCCTTCAGCCGCCAGCCGGAGGCCTCGTCGAGCCACGCGGCCGTCCATGGCGGCCGCAAGGACGAGACGCGCCTCGCCTCCGCCTCCGACGACTGGGGCTCGGGCCGCTTCGCCGAACTCTCGCGCACCGGCGCGAACGAGACCACCGCGGTCCGCGCGCCGTCGCGCTGACCCCAGCCGATCCTCTCGGAGACTCCGATGTCCGACTCCATCGTCATGGCGATGGATCCGGCGGTGCGCGCCACGATCTTCGGCGCGGCCGTCGGCTTCATGGCCCTCGAATACGGCGCGAGCCGCCTCGCCCATCGCCACGAGGAGACCCACGACCTCGCCGAAACGGCGGCCTCGTTCGGGGTCGCGCTCGGCCAGAACGTCGTGCGCCTCGTCGAGGCCGGCCTCGTGGCCGCGCCGTTCGCGCTGCTCTACGAACACCGGCTGTTCGAGATCGACGCGGCGACGCCGCTCGGGCTGCTGGCGCTCTTTCTCGCCGTCGAGTTCGCCTATTACTGGCGCCACCGCGCCTCGCACCGCATCCGCTGGATGTGGGCGACGCATTCGGTCCACCACTCGGCCACCAAGCTCAACCTCACCGCGGCGGTCCGGCTCGGCTGGACCGGCGCGATCTCGGGGACCTTCCTGTTCTTCGCGCCGCTCGCGCTGATCGGCTTCCACCCGATCGCGATCGTCGCGACGCTCGGCGCGAACCTCCTCTACCAGTTCTTCGTCCATTCCGAGCTCGCGCCGAGGCTCGGGCCGCTCGAATGGGTTCTCAACACGCCGACGCATCACCGGGTGCACCACGCCTCGAACGCGTCGTGCCTCGACAAGAACTACGGCGGCCTCCTGATCGTGTTCGACCGGCTGTTCGGCACCTTCGCGGCGCCGCCTGCAGAACCGCTCCGCTACGGCCTCGTGGGCGGAACGCGGAGCCTCAATCCGGTCCGGATCGCGCTCGGCGAATGGGCCGCGATGTTCGCCGACGCGCGCCGCGCCCGCACGCTGAAGGGCCGCCTCCGCGCTCTGTTCGCGCCGCCCGGCGCCGTGATCGAGCCCGACGCGCCGCCGGCCCTCCCGTCCCCGAACCGTCCCGCCATCGAGGAGACGCGCGCATGAGCGAGGTCGTCCGCCTGTCCGCCCGCATCGTCGGGCGCTGCTGCTGTCCTTCTCCCTGATGCTGCCGACGATCGTCGGCGCGCTCTCGGACCCTGCGTCGCCTCGGCAGGCCGAACTCGTCTGCCCCGACGAAAGCGACCCTCAGACCGACCCCGACACCGAAGACTTCGCGCCGCGGATCGACACCGTCGCGGCGTGCATCGAGCTCCTGCCGGAAGAGACGACGCCCGAAGACGACCCTCAGGCCGCTTCCGCGCACGAGACCCGCATGGCGGCGAACGACCGCCTGCGGGAGGAGGCGCCGTGATCCCCCGCCACGCCGCCTCCCATCGACGAGGGCCTTAGACCCGCCCTCCTCCGCGCGCCTCGCCGGCGGTTCCCCCCACCTCGGCCGGCGAGGCGCCGGAGATCTCTCGAGACGCAAGCTTTTCCGGACGCCCGGCTTCGGCGCGCCCGCCCCCGAGACGCGCTTGACGCCCAAGCCCAGGAGACCTCGCATGAAAGCCCTCGCCTTTTCGGCGGCCCTCGCCGCGCTTGCCCTCCCCTCGCTCGCTCCGTCGTCGGCGCAAGCCGCGACCGGCGCCGTCTCGGTCGCAAGCGTCAACCTGCGGGCCGGGCCGAGCTCGAACTATCCCGTAGTCGCGCTGCTTCCCTCCCGCGCGCCGCTCACGCTCTTTGGCTGCAACGCCGCGACCACCTGGTGCGACGTGTCGTGGGACGGCGAGCGCGGCTGGGTCTCGGCGACCTATGTCAGCGTGACCTATCGCGGCTCCGCCACGGTGGTGTCGCCCGTGATCGCGCCCGCCGTCGGCGTCACGGTCGTCGGCTTCTCCCACGCCTACTGGAACGCCCACTATGTGGGCCGCCCCTGGTACGGCCACTGGGGCCGCCATCACCACCACGTCCGCCCGCACCATCCGCACCGCGTGAAAGCGGCAGGCGGCTGCGCGCGCGGTCGGTGCGGCGGCGTTGTCGCCGGCCCGCGCCGAGTCGCCGCCGGCGGCTGCGGCCCGCGCGGCTGCGCCGGCGGCGTGATCCGCCGCCCGCACGCCGGCGTCCGCGCCGGCCACGGGTTCCGGTCCGCCCACGCCGGCTTCCGTCGGCGCTGAGCGGCGCCCCCCTCCTCGCCCTCCGGCGACCAACACCCCGAAAAGGAGAACTCCCATGCTTCAGCTTCGCATCGCCCCCGCCTTCGCGCTCGCGGTCATGAGCCTGCCCGTGCTCACCCTCGCGGCCTCGGCGCAGACCCTCTCGATGGCCGACCGCAAGGAGCTGCGCCAGGCCTGCGGGCCCGAGATCAAGCAGCTCTGCGCCGGGATCGCGCCCGGCGGGGGCGGATCATGGAGTGCGTGAAGTCCAAGAAGGACCAGCTCTCCGAGACCTGCACGGCCGCGCTCGCAAAGGCCAAGGACCAGAAGCAGCAGAACTGAACCACGACGGGCGCGGGCGGCCGACGACCGGCCGCCCGCGCCTTTTTTCCAACGGCGACCACGGACCAGACCGATGCGGACGAGAGCCTTCACGCCTTTGGCCTGCGCCTTTGCGGCCGCGACCCTGCTCGCGGCCTGCAAGGACGAAAGCAAGGCGCCGCCCGCCCCCAAGGTCGCGGTCGTCGCGCAGCCGAAGCCCGTCACGGCGACGCGCTATCTCTACGAGACCGGCGTCGCCAAGGCTGTGAACCGGGTCGATCTGATCGCGCGGGTTTCCGGCTTCCTGAAGTCCATCGACTACAAGGACGGGGCGGAGGTCAAAGCCGGCCAGCGCCTGTTCCTGATCGAGCCCGAGCTCTACGAGGCTCAGGTCCAGCAGGCCGAGGCGAGCCTCGCGCAGTCAGGCGCCACGTTCGACAACGCCCAGCGCGCGCTCGACCGGCAGCGCCAGCTGCTGAAGACCAGCGCGACTCCCGAGGTAAATGTCGACAACGCCCAGAATTCGCTGGAGTCCGCCAGGGGCCAGCGCGCAGCGGCCGACGCTTCGCTGGTGCAGGCGCGCCTTAACCTCAGCTACGCGACCGTCGTCGCCCCCTTCGACGGCGCCGTCTCCGAACACAAGGCCGACGTCGGTGCGCTGGTGGGCTCGGGCGGCGTCACGACGCTCGCGACCATCGTCCAGCTCGATCCGATCCATGTGACCTTCTCGATCTCCGACGCCGACCTGCTGCGGATCCGCAGGCAGGCCCGCGAACGGGGACTGACGCGCAAGGACATCGCCTCCGTGCCGATCGAGATCGGCGTGAAGGGCGACGACGGCTACCCGATCAAGGGCCGGCTCGACTACGCCGCGCCCGAGACCTCCGCGGACACCGGCACGCTGTCGGTGCGCGCCGTGTTCGAAAACGCCGACCGCGCCCTGCTGCCGGACCTGTTCGTGCGCGTGCGCATCCCCGTCGAGACCGTGAAGGACGCGCTGCTCGTGCCCCCTTCGGCGATCGGGACCGACCAGCAGGGCCGCTACGTGCTCGTCGTGACCGAAAAGGGCGTCGTCGAGCGCCGCTCGGTCTCTCTGATCGAGCGCGACGGCGAGCTCCAGCAGGTGCGCGGCGCGCTCATGACCACCGACTGGGTCATCCAGAACGTCGCCTCCGGCCCGAGGCCCGGCGACGCCGTCGACCGGCGCGAGGCGGCGACGCAGGCCAGGGAACAGTTCCGGCAGGCGGCCGGCTCGACAAGCCCCTCCGTCCAAACCCGCTGACGAGCAGGACCGATGTTCGCAAAGTTCTTCATCGAGCGCCCGGTGCTCGCCAACGTCATCGCGCTGCTGACGATCCTCATCGGCGCGATCGCGTTCCTGAAGCTCCCCGTCGCGCAATATCCCGACGTCACGCCCCCGACCGTACAGGTGACGGCGCGCTATCCGGGCGCAAGCGCCAAGACGCTGGTCGACACAGTTGCGCTGCCGATCGAGCGGCAGGTCAACGGCGCGCCCGGGATGCTCTACATGCAGTCGACGAACGCGAGCGACGGCGCCTACACGCTCACCGTCACGTTCGAGATCGGGACCGACGCCGACAAGGCCGAGACGCTGGTGAAGAGCCGCGTCGACGCCGCCACCGCGCAGCTGCCGAGCGCGGTGCAGACGCAAGGGGTCAACGTCCGCAAGCGCTCGACCGCGATCCTCGCCTTCGTGACGCTGTCGTCGGAGGATCCGGCCAAGGACAGCCTGTTCCTGTCGAATTACGCCTCGATCAACCTGCGCGACCCGATCGCGCGCGTTCCCGGCGTCGGCGACGTCTCGGTGTTCGGCGCGGGCGAATACGCCATGCGCGTCTGGCTCGATCCGGACCGCCTGCAGGCCCGCGGCCTCAAGCCCTCCGACGTCGTCTCGGCGATCCAGGCCTCAAGCCAGACGGTTCCGGGCGGTCAGGTCGGCATGCCGCCCGCCCCGACAGGCCAGGGCTTCCAGACCGTCATCGACGTCTCCGGCCGGCTCGACCAGGTCGGCCAGTTCGAGGACGTGATCGTCAAGTCGAACGCCGAAGACGGGTCGACGACGCGCGTGCGCGACGTCGCCCGCGTGGAGCTCGGCTCGAAGACCTACGCGCAGGTGTTCCGCATGAACGGGCGGCCATCCGCCGCGCTCGCGATCAGCCAGCTGCCGGAGGCGAACGCGCTCGAGACCGCCGACCGGGTCGAGGCGCGCATGGCGGAGCTTTCGAAGTCGTTCCCGCCGGGCCTCACATACGAGATCCCGTTCAACACCTCGGCCTTCGTCGACGCCGCCGTGCGCGACGTCTACAAGACGCTGATCGAGGCCTGCGTGATCGTCTTCGTGGTCATCCTGCTCTTTTTGCAGGACTTGCGCGCCGTGCTGGTGCCCGCCACCACGGTGCCGGTGACGATCATCGGCGCCTTCGCGGCGATGGCCGCGCTCGGCTTCACCATCAACATGTCGACGCTGTTCGCGCTGGTGCTCGCGATCGGCATCGTGGTCGACGACGCGATCGTCATCGTCGAGGGCGCGGCGCGCCATCTGGAGAAGGGTCTTCCGGGGCCGCAGGCGGCCGAGAAGGCCATGGACGAGCTGTTCGGCCCCATCATGGGCGTGACGCTCGTGCTGATCGCCGTGTTCCTGCCGGCCGCGTTCCTGCCGGGCCTCACCGGCCAGCTCTACCAGCAGTTCGCGCTCGTGATCGCCGCGACCGCGATCATCAGCGCGATCAACGCCGTGACGCTCAAACCCGTGCAGGCCGCGCTCTGGATGCGCCCGCCGAAGCCGCTCGCGCGGCGCAACCTCGCATTCCGCCTGTTCGACCGCGGTTTCTCGACATTCGAGGGCGGCTACGTCCGGCTGCTGGAGCGCGCGCTGCGGGTCAAATATCTGGTCGCGGCCGCAGCCGTGGCGATCCTCGCGCTCGGCGTCGCAGGGCTCAATCGCGTGCCCGCCGGCTTCCTGCCGATCGAGGATCAGGGCTATCTCATCGCCGCCGTCCAGCTGCCGGCCGGCGCCTCGCTCGAGCGCACCGACAAGGCGCTCGCCGACGTCGATGCGCGGCTCAAAGGCCAGCCGGGCGTCGCGAACGTCATCACGGTGGCGGGCGTCTCGCCATTCGACGGCAACGCCTCTCTGCCGAACGCCGGCGTCGCCTACGTCATGCTGACGCCCTGGGACGAGCGCGGCGAGAACGAGGACCTGCTGCCGCTCTTTCAGGGGATCTCGAAGACGCTCTCGGCGCTGCCCGACGGGCTCGCGGTCGTGGTTCCGCCGCCCTCCATCCAGGGCGTCGGAAACACCGGCGGCTTCACCATGATGGTGGAGCTCACCGACGGCTCCTCCGACTTCGGCCGCCTCTCCGAGGTCGCCCGCGCGATCGCGAACCGCGCGCTCGCCGACGGACGGCTCCAGGCCGCTCAGGTGACGTCGAATTTCGACGCGCCCCAGCTCGGCGTCTCGATCGACCGCGCCAAGGCCGTCAGGCTCGGCGTCTCGGTCAACGACGCCTTCGAGGCGCTCTCAGGCTATCTCGGCTCGGCCTACGTCAACCAGTTCACGCAGTTCGGCCAGGTGTTCCAGGTCTATGTCCAGGCCGAAGGCTCGCTGCGCGGCCTGAGCGAGGCGGTGTCGCGGCTCAAGGTCCCGAACGCATCGGGCGACTCCGTGCCCTTGAGCGCGCTCGCGAGCGTGAAGGAGACCACCGGCCCGTCGCTGATCTCGCTCTACAATCTCCGTCCCGCGGCGACGATCGTCGGGCGCCCGCAGGCCGACGTCTCGTCCGGCGAGGCGTTGACGATGCTCGACCGCGCGGCGGCCGAGACCCTGCCCGCCGGAACCGCCGCCGAATGGACCGGCGTCTCCTATCAGGAGCGGCTCGCGGGCGGGCAGGTCTATGTCGCGTTCGGCCTCGCGCTGCTGCTCGTCTATTTCGTGCTCGCCGGCCAGTACGGCAGCTGGATCGCGCCGATGCCCGTCATCGTCTCGGCGCCGCTCGCGCTCTGCGGCACGGTCGCGACGCTGCTCGCGCTCGGGCTCCAGAACACGCTCTATACCCAGATCGGGCTGGTGCTGCTGATCGCGCTCGCGGCCAAGAACGCGATCCTGATCGTCGAATACGCCCGCGAGCTTCGGGCGAAGGAGGGCCGGCCGCTGGTCGAGGCGGCGCTGACCGCCGGGCGGCTGCGCTTCCGGCCGATCCTGATGACGTCGATCGCCTTCATCCTCGGCATGATCCCGCTGGTGCTCGCCGACGGCGCCGGCGCCAACGCCTCGAAGTCGATCGGCGTCTCGGTCGTCAGCGGCATGGCGGTCTCGACCGCGCTGTCGGTCTTCGTCGTCCCGGCGCTGTTCGTGATCTTCCAGCAGATCGAGGAGCGTCTCGCCGCGCGCAAGCCCTCGCCGGCTCAGGCCCGCGAAGCGTGATCGCCGACGCGCCTCAGTGCGTCTGCCCGAGGAACTGTCGGAGCTCGGGCGTCTTCGGGTTTCCGAACACCTCTCCGGGCGGGCCGATTTCGTGCACGCGGCCGAGATGCATGAAGACGACGCGCGAGCAGACGTCACGGGCGAAGCGCATCTCGTGGGTGACCATCAGCAGCGTCATGCCTTCGGAGGCGAGCTCCTTCACGACCGCCAGAACCTCCTGCACGAGCTCGGGGTCGAGCGCCGAGGTGATCTCGTCGCAGAGCAGCGCCACCGGCTGCATGGCGAGCGCACGAGCGATCGCGACGCGCTGCTGCTGGCCGCCGGAGAGCTGGTCGGGATAGGCGTCGAACTTGTGGCCGAGCCCGACGCGGTCGAGCATCTTCTTCGCCATCTCCTCGGCTTGCGGCTTCGGCGTCTTCTTCACCACCATCTGGGAGAGCATGACGTTCTGCCCCGCGGTCTTGTGCGGGAACAGATTGAAGCCCTGGAAGATCATGCCGACCTTGAGGCGCAGCGCCTTGAGGTGAAGCTCGTCCGTCGCGAGCTGCGCGCCCGCGACCTGAATCGAGCCGGCGTTGATGGTCTCGAGCCCGTTGATGCAGCGCAGAAGCGTCGACTTGCCCGAGCCCGACTTGCCGATGATGGCGATGACCTCGCCCGGCTCGACGTTCAGGTCGATGCCCTTGAGGACCTCGTTGTCGCCGAAGCTCTTGCGGACCTCAGTGATCTCGATGAGCGACATTGAGCTTCCTCTCGAGGAACTGGCTGGACTTCGACAGCGGGAAGCACAGCGCGAAATAGATCAGCGCGACGAAGCCGTAGACCGTGAAGGGCATGAAGGTGGCGTTGGTCAGCACCTGGCCGGCCTTTGCGAGCTCGGTGAAGCCGATGATCGAGGTGAGCGAGGTGCCCTTCACGACCTGCACCGAGAAGCCGACCGTCGGCGGGATCGCGATGGTGAGCGCCTGCGGCAGGATCACGTGGCGCATCTGCTCGAAGCGCCCCATGCCGAGGCTCGCCGACGCCTCCCACTGCCCCTTCGGGATCGACTCCACGCAGCCGCGCCAGATCTCGGCAAGGAAGGAGGCGGTCCACAGGATGAGCGCGACGCTCGCCGCGAGCCATGCCGGGACCTCGACGCCGAGCAGCGACAGGCCGAAGAACGACAGGAACAGCTGCATCAGCAGCGGCGTGCCCTGAAAGAGCTCGATGTAGCCGCCGGCGAAGACGCGCGCGGCCTTCTGCTTCGAGATGCGGAGGAACAGGATGACGAGTCCGACCGTCGCGCCGCCCGCGAAGGCGACGAGCGACAGCACGATCGTCCAGCGCGCCGCCAGCAGCAGGTTGCGCACGATGTCCCAGGTGGAGAATTCCATCATCGGGCGGCGCTCCTCTTCGGGAACAGCACCCAGCCGACGCCCTTCAGCAGTTGCCGGAGCAGAATCGCCAGCGCGAGGTAGATCAGCGTCGCGACGATGTAGGTCTCAAACGCACGGAAGGTGCGCGACTGGATGAAGTCCGCCGCGTAGGAGATGTCTTCCGCCGCGATCTGCGAGACGACCGCCGAACCCAGCATCACGATGACGATCTGCGAGGAGAGCGCCGGCCAGATGCGCTGGAGCGCAGGGATCAGCACCACGTGCCGGAAGGTCTCGATCCGGCTGAGCCCCAGGCTCCAGCCGGCCTCGAACTGGCCCTTGGTCGTCGCCTGGATGCCGGCGCGCACGATCTCGCAGCCATAGGCCCCGAGATTGATGATCATCGCGAGCAGCGCGGCCTGCGTCTCGCCCATCTGGACGCCGAGCGACGGCAGGCCGAAGAAGATGAAGAACAGCTGGATCAGGAACGGCGTGTTCCGGATCAGCTCGACATAGGCGCCGACGATCGGCCGCGCCCATTTGGGGCCGAGCGCCCTCACCCAGGCGCAGAAGATCCCGAGCGCGACGCCGAAGGTCGCGCCGACGAGGATCAGCCAGACGGTGAGCCAGAGCCCCTTGAGCAGGACGCCGGAATACTCCCCGATCCAGCTGTAGTCGAAAACATAACCCACTGGCGGCCCCCCGGTCGCGACGCGTCGACGGTCGTCAGAGGTCCTTCGGCAGGTCGGTCTTCAGCCACTTCTGGGCGATGGCGTTCATCGTCCCGTCGGCCTTGGCGGCAGCGATGATCTCGTCGACCTTGGCCTTGAGGTTCGGCTGATCCTTGTTCATGCCCACGAAGCAGGGCGAGTTCTTGATGAGGAACTTCAGCAGCGGCTTCTTCGGCGGGTTCTTCTCGATGATGGCGGCGGCCACGACGTTGCCGGTCGCCACCACCTGCACCTGGCCCGACAGGAAGGCCGAGATGGTGCCGTTGTTGTTGTCGTAGCGCTTCACGGTGGCGTCGGCAGGGATGATCTTGGTGAGCTCCAGATCCTCGACCGAGCCGCGCGTGACCCCGACGGTCTTGCCCGAAAGATCCTCGACCTTGGTGACCGCGACGTTGTCGGGCGCGAACACGCCGTTGAAGAACGGGGCGTAGGCGGTCGAGAAATCGATGACCTTCTCGCGGTCCGGGTTCTTGCCGAGGCTCGAGATGACGAGGTCGACCTTGTTGGTCTGCAGGAACGGGATGCGGTTGGCGCTCGTCACCGGCGTCAGCTCGATCTTCACACCGAGTTTCTCGGCGATGAGCTTGGCGACGTCGATGTCATAGCCCTGCGGGGTCATGTCGAGCCCGACGCTGCCGAACGGCGGAAAGTCCTGCGGCACCGCGACCCGAAGCGTCCCGCGCGTGGTGATGTCGGCGAGTTCGGCGCGAGCGCTATGCGGCGCGCCGACCATCACGGCGGCGAGAGCTGCGAAGGCTGCGACAACGGCGCGACGGGTCAGGAACGGCATGATCGGTCTCCGGGCCCGGATCTCCGCCCGGGCGACGAAACCGATCACGCAAGAGGCGTACCAGCGGATATTTGCGCAGCCGGACGGTGAGTAGGGTGACGGAGCGCGCATGCCGATCGCGCAGGCGCCTAAGATTTCATCTGGCGGACTTCGGCTGCACCCAACGCCTCGTCATGCCCCGGCTCGTCCGGGGCATCCACTGGTCCGACGCATGTCGGTCAGCGATCTGGCGTCGATGCCCCCGGACAAGCCAAGGCGCGGGCATGGCGGCGGCGGTGGTGGTTCGGATTCTACAGCGCGATCTTGAACGCCTCGAACCGGACCTCCTCGAGGTTCGCGCCCGGCCCCTCGCGGTCGGCCACGAGAAAACTCTGCGCCTCGACGAGGATCAGCACCGGGAAGTGCCAGACGCCGGCGCCGTAGTTCACGCCCTGCCGCCCGCTCGCGCGAAAGCAGCGCAGCGTCGCAAGGTCGGGCGCGTCCCCGCCCTCGGCCACCACCAGGAGCCAGTCGTGCTCGGAGAGCGGAAAGAACGCCTGGCTCGCCAGCGGATGGCGCTCCAGCATGTCGATCACGATCGGAGACGGCCGGCGGGTCGCGTCGAAGATCGAGAGGATCGCGCGCCCGCCCTCGCCCGGCTCGACGGTCGCCAGCGCATGGCGGCGGAGCGCGAACCCGTCATTGATGACGCGCGTCTGCGCCCCTTGAGTCTCGATCACCTCGCCAAACGGCGCGAAGGCCGCCTTGGTCAAAGGCTCTGGGACAAGAGCGCGGGATGCGCTCATGCGAGGCGGCCGAAGAGCCTCAGGCGCGAGACGCCGCCATCCGGAAAAATGTTGAAGCGCACGTGGCTCACGGGCCCGAGCGCCGAGATGTCGCCGCCCGAGAACGAATGGATGGCGTCGGCCGAGAGCTTCTGGGGCGTCATCAGCTCCGGCCAGAACATCGACTGGGTGATGAGCGCCTGATGCGCGCCCTGCTCGACGCGCGCGGCCTGGATCGAACAACGGTCGGGGAAGTTGCCTTTGAAATGCGCGGTGTCGACCTCGATGCGCTCGATGACGCCGGGGTCGGCGAGCGCGACGATCATCCAGTCGTTGCCAGGCTCCCGGCGCCGGCGGGTCTCCCAGCCGTCGCCCATATTGGTTCCGCGGCCCGCCGCCAGCATGCGCTGGACGTTGCCGTAATGGGCGTCGTTGTATGCGATGACGCGGCCGCCGTTCTTGGCGGCCGAAAGCTCGATCTCGCCGCCGCGCTCGGCCTCGGTCCATTCGCGGAACGGCACGCCGTGGACGCGCAGCCGCGCGACGCCGCCGTCCGGGAAGATCGACAGCTTCAACCAGTTGACCGGCTCGGGGTCGGCGACGCCGACATAATGATGGGCGCTGGGCCCGAGCGGCGTGGTGCGCACCAGCGGGCGCCAGCGGCCGTTCGGGTCGGGCTCGGTCAGGCTGAAGCAGCCCTCCAGCATCGCGGCCGGCGGGTAGTTGCCGGTGAAGTGCGAGGTGTCGATGTCGACGCCCTTCACCACGCCGGGGACGCCGAGCTTGATCAGCAGCCAGTCGTTGCCGCCGTCGCGGCGCCGGCGGGTCTCCCAGCCGTCCATCCACTTGCCGTGGTCGTCGAACGCCTCCGGCAGAAAGACGGCGGGCTGATCCTGCAGGATACGGGCCTTGTCGGCGAAGAACTCGTCGGAGACCACCACGGCCTCGGCGCCCATCAGCGGCGAGGCGAGGTTGACGTAGTCGTAGATGAAATCGGGGGCGGACGGATCGCGGAGCATCGAGGTCTGGCGGTTCGTGGGGAGACGCCGCGCCTATCACGTGGCGCGCCGGCCTGTCGAGGCTCGGGCCGGCGGAGACTGCACGTCTCCGCCGAACCTCATGCCGACGTCAGACCTCGAACCCCCGCTTGGCGAGGTTGTAGTAGACCAGCCCGCCGAGCGCCGCGCCAAGCAGCCAGGCGTAGCCCGACAGGACGGAGAGGAACGGAATCCACACCGTCGCGATCGCGAACACCGCGCCGATCCCGAAAGCGATCATGGCGGCGTCGTTCCAGCCCTTGCGGTAGTGGTACCGGCCTCCCTGAAGATTGTAGAGGTCGTCGCGCTCCAGCTTCTGTTTCCGCAGCAAGTAGTAGTCCGCCATCATGATCCCGTAGACCGGCGCGAGGGTCGCGCCGAGGGTGTTGACGAAGCCCGAGATGCCGAACTCGCTGATGAACGATGTCCAGAAGCCGCCGATCACCAGCGCGAAGGCCGACGTGATCATTCCGGCCATGCGGAAGCTGATCTTGGACGGCGCGAGGTTCGCGATGCCGTTCACCGAGGGGATGAAGTTCGCCACCAGATTGATGCCGACAGTCGCGGCGAAGAAGGTGATGGCGGCGATGATGCTCAAGGTGACGCTGTTGGTCTTCTCCACGATCACCGTCGGATTGGTGATCGCCTCGCCATAGACCACCGCCGCGCCCGCGGTCGTCAGCAGGGCGAGCGCCGAGAACAGGATCATGTTGAACGGCAGGCCGGCAAGGTTGCCGAGCATCATGGCGCGCTTGTCCTTGGCGTAGCGCGAGAAGTCCGAGAAGTTCAGCACCGCGGCGAAGTAAGAGATCATCGTCCCGATGATGGCGATGAAGCCGGAGAACTCGGTCCAGGCGGTCGCGTTCGGATTGGCGAAGATCGTCTGCGCCTTGGAGAGAAGCTGCCCGTCGGCCTCGATCCAGAGCACGACCACGAGGCCGATCATCACAACGTAGACGAAGGGGCCGGCGATGTTGAGGAAGGTCTCGACCCATCCCATGCCGCGCCAGAAGATAAAGATGTGGAAGGCCCAGACGACGAAGAAGCTGAACCAGTCGATGGCGGTCATGCCGAGGAGCTTCGCGCCGCCGGCGCCGCCGAAGACGGAGTAGATCAGCAGCGCGAGCGCGGTCGAGGCGAAATAGACCTGCACGCCATACCAAAACACGGCCACGATCGCGCGCAGGAGCGCCGGGAGCTTGGCGCCCTGCGTGCCTTTGCTGGCGCGCGCCAGCACCGGATAAGGAATGCCGTAGCGCTCGCCGGCGGCTCCAGAGAGGTTCACGAGAACCATCACCAGAAGGCCCGCCACGATCAGCGCCGCGAAAGCGGTCCAGCCGCTCACCCCGTAGGAGATGAGCAGCGAGGCCACCAGCGAGTAGCCGAACAGCGACTGGATGTCGTTCGCCCAGATGTTGAAGATGGCGAACCAGCCCCAGCTCTTCTCCTCGCTCGTGACCGGACTGAGGGTGTTGGAGCCGTGGGCGGAGCCGCTCGAAACGGGCGCCGCCGGGCCGCCGGCGCCGATGACCTGTGCGTCAGTCAAATTCCTGCCCCCTCTGTTCCGGCGGCGCTCGCCGCGCGCTTGAAAGACGAAGGCCACGGAGCAACCCGCATGCCAAAGCTGACCGGTCGCTCAATTTTTTTGAACGACCGGTCAAGATTGTAGCCGGGGGGAACGCCTGCGCAACTGTCAGAAAGGCGTGCGCGCCTTCGGCAGCGGATGGGCGAGATCGCCATATTTCGAGGTCTTCAGCCCGAGGCTCACCAGCGCCTCGGCGAACTTCACCGCCGCGCCGACGCCGTCGATGACCGGCGCGCCGAACTCCCTGCTCAAATCCTCGGCGAGATCGGCCATGCCTGCGCAGCCGAGCACCAGCGCGCCGACGTGGTCTTCCTCGAGCGCGCGGCGGCATTCGGCGACCAGCAGGCCGCGCGTGTTGGAGGCCGGATCGTCGAGCTCGAGCACCGCGACGTCGACCGCGCGGACGCGCCGGCAGGCCCGCTCGGCCCCGTAGACGAGCGCGAGATGCTCGGCGATCACCTTGGTGCGGGTGAGCGTCGTCACCACGCTGAAATGGGTCGAGACGAAGCTCGCGGCCCGGAACGCGGCCTCCGCGATGCCGATCACCGGGCCGGTCGCGATTTCGCGGGCGGCGAGCAGGCCGGGATCGCCGAAACAGGCGAGCACATGCGCGTCGCAGCCTTGCGCCTCGCCCTCCGCCACCGCCTTCAGCACGCCGACCGCCGACAGCGCCTCGTCATAATGGCCTTCGATCGAGGCCGCGCCGAAGGCCGAGGTGCGGCCGACGATCTCGACGCCGGGGCCGGCCGCCCGCCGCGCGGCGCCGACGATGACCTCGGTCATCGACGCCGTGGTGTTGGGGTTGATGACGTTGACGCGACATTTGCGCGTCGCCCCCACGCTCGTCGTCGGGTTCGGCCAAGCTCTTCTCTCCCTTCAACAATCGGTCAGGCGCCTTTCGGGATGCGAGGTCCTACTCGTACGGCGTCCAAAAGCTGATATTCAAGCGGCGGACTTTCTCCGCCGAACGCCGATGACCGCGCAAGACAAGCTCTTCCAGATCCGCCTCGCGCCCCGCCGCGCCAAGCGCCCGACCCATGAGATCAACGTCGAGGACAAGATCCTGGACGCGGCCGAATTCGTGTTCGGCAATTTCGGGCTGCGCGGCGCGACCACGGCGCTGATCGCCAAGAGGGCCGGCGTCGCCAAGGCGCATCTCTATTATTATTTCGAGGACAAGGAGGATCTCTACCGGGCGATCCTCGAGCGCGCGATGAACAGATGGGCGCGCGACATCGACACTCTCGGCGCGTCCGGAGACCTGCGCGAGGTGCTGCGCGACTACATTCACCGCAAGGTGGATTTCTCGCGCGACAATCCTTCCCTGTCGCGGATCTACGCCAACGAGATCATCTCCGGCGCGCCTTTCATCGGCGAGTTCATCGAGAAGGTCTCGACGCCGCTGCTGCTCGAAAAGGTCAAGGCCGTCGAGGAGTGGCGGAGCCTTGGCCTCATCAAGCCGATCAGCGCCGTCGACCTGTTCTTCTGCATCTGGGCGATGACGCAGGCCTATGCGGACTTCTCCTCCCAGATGGAGATCATGAAGACGCGCCGCCGGCTCGAGGAGCCCGATTACGACGCCGCCAAGGCCACCATCACGCAGCTCGTGTTCGGCGGGCTCGGCCTGCCGCTCGACGAGTGAGTTCGCGATGACGACGCCGGCCTATCCCCGCGACCTGATCGGCTACGGCCCGCAGCCGCCGCGCATTCGCTGGCCGGGCGACGCCCGCGTCGCCGTCCAGTTCGTGCTGAACTACGAGGAGGGCGGGGAGAATTCGGTGCTGCATGGCGACGCGGCTTCCGAGACGTTCCTTTCCGAGATCGTCGGGGCCCTGCCCTATCCGGGCGCGCGGCACATGAGCATGGAGTCGCTCTACGAATACGGCTCGCGCGTCGGCGTGTGGCGGCTGCTGTCGCTGTTTCGCGAACGGCGCATGCCCATCACTGTGTTCGCCGTCGCCATGGCGCTCGAGCGCAATCCGCGCGTCGCCGAGGTCGCGCTCCGGGACGGCCACGAGATCTGTTCGCACGGGCTTCGCTGGTTCAACTATCACGGCGTGCCCGAGGACGTTGAGCGCGAGCACATGGAGCGCGCGATCGAGATCCAGACCCGGATCTGCGGCGAGCGCCCGCTCGGCTGGTACACCGGCCGCACCAGCGTCAACACGCGCCGCCTCGTCGCCGAGGAAGGCGGCTTCGTCTACGACGCCGACGACTACAGCGACGACCTGCCGTTCTGGAGCCGCGTCGTCGACCGGCCGCACCTCGTGGTGCCCTACACGCTCGACGCCAACGACATGCGCTTCGTGACGCCCCAGGGCTTCAACACGGGCGAGCACTTCTTCCACTACCTGCGAGACAGCTTCGACGCGCTCTACGCCGAAGGCGAGACGACGCCCCGCATGATGTCGATCGGGCTGCATTGCCGGCTGATCGGCAAGCCCGGGCGGATCGGAGGGCTCGCGAAGTTCCTCGACCACGTCGCCGCGCATGAGAAGGCGTGGGTCGCCCGGCGCATCGACATCGCTCGCTCCTTCGCCTCGCAGGCGCCCCCGCCCGCATAAAGCTCAGTCGTCGCGGCCCTGGCGCTCAAAGGCCGCGAGAAAATCGTTGAGCCGGTCGCCCTGGACGAGGATGTGGGTCTTCAGCTCGCGCTCGGCCGCCGCGGGATCGCCCGCCAGGATCGCGGCCGCGATGCGCTCGTGTTCGGCGAGCGAGACCGCGACGCGCGCGCCCGCCCTCAGCTGCAGCCGCCTGTAAGGCTTCAGGCGTTGATGGAGCCTGCGCGCCTCGTCACCCAGGAAGCCGTTGTGGGCCTGCGCGTAGATGACGTGGTGAAACCGCTCGTTGGCGAGATAATAGCTGTCGCTGTCGCTGCGCTCGGCTTCCGAGCGGCAGGCCGCAAGCGAGGTCTCGAGCTCGCGCCGGCCCGCGCTGTCGATCCGCCGCGCCGCGAGGCTCCCCGCCATCGCCTCGAGCGCCGCCATGGTCTCGAACCGCTCGATGATGTCGCGGAAGCCGAGCGAGGCCACGAAGGCTCCGCGACGGGGCTGAAGGGTCACGAGGCCGGTCGCCGCCAATTGACCGAGCGCCTCGCGCAGCGGCGTGCGCGACACGCCGAACCGGTCGGCGAGCGACTGCTCGTCGAGCCGGTCGCCCGGCTTAAACGCGCCGGTGACGATCGCGTTTTCGAGCTCGACCCGCAGCGCGTCGGCGCGTCTTGCGCCGGGCGCGAAAGCGATCGGCTCGGGCGTGGTCTCGGCTCTCGGTTTCGTAACGCCGGTCATGTCGCGCGGTCTTCTTTTGCGCCAGCCTAGGGTGCGCTCCGAAAATGCACAACCGAATTTCTTGTATACAAAAAGGTTGACACCGTATTCCCACGGGCGTTCCATGGGCGTCAACGAGAGCCGAAAACGGCCTTGCACCGCAGAGGAACCGCCATGAGAACGCCTGCTGCCGCGCCCCCGGGGCGCGAGGCGCCGGCTCGCGCCCGCTCGCCTTTCGCCGACGCTCGGAACTCCCGCAGGAGGAGCGCCGGCCATGTCGCCTGAACTTCTCTCGATCCTCGGCCTCGCGGCGATGTTCGTCGTCGCCACGATCCTGCCGGTGAACATGGGCGTCATCGCCTTCACCGGCGCGTTCCTGCTCGGGACGCTGGTGGCGGGCCTCACCACCAAGGCGATCCTCGGCTTCTTCCCGACCGGCCTGTTCCTGACTCTGGTCGGCATCACCTATCTGTTCGCCATCGCCCAGACCAACGGCACGATCGACTGGCTGGTGCGGCTTGCGGTGCGCGCCGTTAAGGGCCGGGTCGCGGCGATCCCGTGGATCATGTTCTTCGTCGCAGCCGCCCTGACCTCGGTCGGAGCGGTGTCGCCGGGCGCGGTCGCGATCATCGCGCCGATCGCGCTGGGCTTCGCCATCAAATACGGCATCTCGCCGCTGCTCATGGGCCTCATGGTCATTCATGGGGCGCAGGCCGGCGGCTTCTCGCCGATCTCGATCTATGGCGGCATCACCAACGGCGTCGTCTCCAAGGCGGGGCTGCCGCTCGAGCCGATGGTGACGTTCCTCGCGAGCTTCGCGGTGAACGCCGGCGTCGCCGTCCTGCTGTTCATCGCGCTCGGCGGCCGCAAGCTGTTCGGCGCGCGGCTCGAGCCGGCGGGCGCGAACGGCGCCCCGGCCGGCGGTTACGCCCGGAGCCCCGAGACGCCCGAGCGCTACGGCGACGCCGAGACCGAGGCGCTGCTCGCCGAAGAAGACATCGCGAGCAACCGCAAGGTCGACCACCCGATGGCCGACAACCGGCAGTACCAGATCCTGACGCTCGCCGGCATTCTGCTGCTCGCTGTGCTGACGCTTGGCTTCAACCTCGACATCGGCTTCTGCGCGATCGCGATCGGCCTCGCGCTTTCGCTCGTCTCCCCGACGCTCCAGCGCAAGGCGGTCGCGCAGGTGACGTGGCCCGAGATCGTGCTGATCACGGGCGTCAGCACTTACGTCGGCGTGATGGAGAAGATGGGCACGATCTCCTACGTGGCCGACGGCGTCGCAGGCCTCGCTTCGCCGCTGACCGCAGCCCTCCTGCTCTGCCTGATCGGCGCGGTGGTGTCGGCCTTCGCATCCTCCACCGCGGTGCTCGGCTCGCTGATCCCGCTCGCCGTGCCCTTCCTCCAGGGCGATTCCGGCGTCGGCGCGATCGGCTTCATCGCCGCCATGGCGGTGTCCTCCACCATCGTCGACGTGTCGCCGTTCTCGACCAACGGCGCGCTGGTGCTCGCCAATGCGCCCGAGGGCTCGCGCGACGGCTTCTTCAGGCAGTTGCTGAGCTACGGAGCGCTCGTCACGATCGTCGCGCCCTTCGTGGTCTGGTTCCTGTTCGTGGTGCTGTGAGGATGAGCGACGGTTCAAGACATGGCGTCATCCCCCGGCTCGTCCGGGGGATGACGCCCGATCACGGATCGCCGCGCCAGCCGAACTGTGGATGCCCCGGACGAGCCGGGGCATGACGAGCCTTATCCGGAAAGGTTGGGTTCAATGCCCGAAATGACCGCGTCCCGCTCCTGGACCGCCCGCCGCGACAACAAGCTCGAGCGGCTTCGCGCGGCGTCCGCCTTCGCGGACGGCAAGGTTCTGGACAGCGCTAGGATGGTCGAGGCGCTCGAAGCGATCCTGCGGTCCGGCGACCGGGTCGCGCTCGAGGGCGACAACCAGAAGCAGGCGGACTTCCTCTCCCGATCGCTCGCCGAGGTCTCGCCCGAGAAGGTGCGCGACCTCCACATGCTGATCTCCTCGATCTCCCGGCCGGAGCAGATCGACGTGTTCGAGACGGGCGTCGCAAAGAAGATCGACTTCGCCTATGCGGGCCCGCAGAGCCTGCGCGTCGCGCAGCTGCTCGAGGACGGCCAGCTCGAGGTCGGCGCGATCCACACCTATGTCGAGCTCTATGCCCGCATGTTCGTGGACCTGACGCCGCGCGTCGCGCTGGTGGCGGCCGAGAAGGCCGACCGGCGCGGCAACCTTTATACGGGCGCCAACACCGAGGACACGCCGACCATCGTGGAGGCCTGCGCCTTCGGCGGCGGGATCGTGGTCGCGCAGGCCAACGAAATCGTCGACGAACTGCCGCGCGTCGACATTCCCGGCGACTGGGTAGACCTCGTGGTGAAGGCCGACCGGCCGGCCGCGATCGAGCCGCTGTTCACCCGCGACCCGCGCCTCATCACCGAGCAGCACATCCTGATGGCGATGCTCGCGATCCGCGGCGTCTACGAACGCCACGGCGTCGTCTCGCTCAACCACGGCATCGGCTTTAACACCGCGGCCGTCGAGCTGCTGCTGCCGACCTACGCCGAGCGGCTCGGGCTGAAAGGCCAGATCTGCAAGCACTGGACGCTCAACCCGCACCCGACCCTCATCCCGGCGATCGAGAGCGGCTGGGTCGAGAGCGTGCACTGCTTCGGCGGCGAGGTCGGCATGGAGGACTACATCGCGGCCCGCTCCGACGTGTTCTTCACCGGCCGTGACGGCTCGCTGCGGTCAAATCGCGTGCTCTGCCAGCTCGCGGGCCAATACGCGGTCGACATGTTCATCGGCGCGACGCTGCAGATCGACGGCGACGGCAACTCCTCCACCGTGACCAGCGGGCGCCTCGCAGGCTTCGGCGGGGCGCCCAATATGGGCCACGATCCCGGCGGGCGCCGCCACGCCAGCAAGGCCTGGCTCGACATGAAGACCGACCCCTCCCCCACCGCGCGCGGCAAGAAGCTCGTCGTGCAGATGGCCGAGACCTTCCAGAAGGGCGGCGTGCCGACCTTCGTGGAGGAGCTCGACGCCGTCGGCGTCGGCAAGGCGGCCGGCATGCCGATCGCGCCGGTGATGATCTATGGCGACGACGTCAGCCATGTCGTGACCGAGGAGGGCGTCGCCTATCTCTATCTCGCGGCGGACGAGGACGAGCGCCGCGCCGCGATCGCAGCCGTGGCGGGGGTGAGCCCGATCGGCCTGCGGCACGACGCGCGCCGCACCGACGACCTCCGCGCCAAGGGGCTCGTGGCCTATCCGGAGGATCTCGGCGTCGATCCCGCGGAGGCGAAACGCTCGCTGCTCGCGGCCCGCACCATTGAGGATCTGGTCGACTGGTCCGGCGGCCTCTACCGCCCGCCCGCCAAGTTCAGGAGCTTTTGAGCGATGAGCGACCTGCTTGATAGGGACGCGAGCCGAGGCGCAGCGCGTGCTTCGAGACGGCGCTTCGCGCCTCCTCAGCATGAGGACTGTTGGAGCCCCTCCCCCGTCCCTCATGCTGAGGAGCGCGCCACGGGCGCGCGTCTCGAAGCACGCAGTTCCTCTCAGCTCTTCGCCGACCTCGCGGCCTCCGCGCTGATCGCGGAGGCGTCTCTCACCCCCAAGCCCGGCCTCGTGGACGCCCGCGGACCGGGCGCGCACGCAGACGTCGAGCTCTCCCATTTCCTCGCCTCGGCCGAGGCGCTGCGGCCGACCTTCGCGGCGCTGGCGCGGGCGGCGGAGGGGCGCGAGCCCTCGCAGGCGCTGCGCGAGGAGCTCGCAGCCGTCGGCCGCGAGGGCGAGGCCGCGATGTTCGCCGCGACCGGCGGCGCAAACACCCACCGCGGCGCGATCTGGGCGCTCGGACTGCTGGTCGCGGCCGCGGCGATGCGACCCGCCGCCTCCGCGACGGACATCCGCGAGACCGCCGGCGCAATCGCGCGATTCGAGGACAGCGCCGCTCGGCCGTTGGACCTCAACGGCGCGCGCGCGTGCCGGGCCTATGGCGTGACGGGCGCGCGCGGCGAGGCCGCGGCCGGCTTTCCGCATGCGGCGACGGCTCTTCGCGCCCTGCGAACCTCCCGCCGTCAGGGCGCCCCCGAGGCCGCGGCCCGGCTCGACGGGCTGCTCACGGTGATGGCCACGCTCGACGACACCTGCCTGCTCCACCGCGGCGGCCTCAGGGCGCTCAGGATCGCCCGGCTCGGGGCGCGCGCGGCGCTCGCCGCCGGCGGAGCCGGGACGCCCGACGGCATGGCGGCGGCGAAGGCGCTCGACCGCCGCCTGCTGGCGCTGAACGCCTCGCCCGGCGGCGCGGCCGACATGCTCGCCGCCGCGCTGCTGCTCGACGCGCTCGATCCGAAGGGAGAGGACGCCTGATGGAAAGCTTCGAACTCCGCTTCTCCGGAAACGCGCCGATCGGCGGTCGCGCGCATGTGGGCGTCGTGGGCTCCGGCGATCTCGAGGTCCTGATGGAGCCCGCGAACGAGACCGTGGTCTCGGTGCGCACCAGCGTCGACGGCTTCGGCATGATCTGGCGCGCGACGCTGGAGCGCTTCCTCGCCCGCAACCCGATCGCCGCGAAGATCGAGATCAACGATTTCGGCGCGACGCCGGGCGTCGTGTCGCTGCGGCTCGCCCAGGCGCTCGAGGAGGCCCGCCGATGACCCGCCCCGCCCTCCTCGACCGCATCAGCTTCGTCGAGCTGAACGCCCGCGCCCGCGCCATGGCGCTGCTGGACGCGGGCTCGTTCCGAGAGCTGCTCGGCCCGTTCGACCGCATCGAGTCGCCGTGGCTTCCCCGCCAGGGCGTCGTCCCGCAATCCGACGACGGCGTCGTGGCGGCGCGCGGGACGATCGGCGGCGCGCCGGCGGTCGCCATCGCGATCGAAGGCGCGTTCCAGGGCGGCTCCACCGGCGAGGTATCGGGCGCCAAGATCGCGGGAGCGCTCGAGCTCGCGCTGAAGGATTGCGAGGCCGGCCGGCCCATCCGGCCCGTGCTCGTTTTCGAGACCGGCGGCGTGCGGCTGCAGGAGGCCAATCTCGGCCTCGCGGCCATGGCCGACGTGCACGCCGCAGTCGTCGCTCTTCGCCGCCGCACGCCCGTCGTCGGCGTGATCGCCGGCATGATCGGCTGCTTCGGCGGCATGGGCATCACGGCCGGGCTGATGAGCCGACTGATCGTGACGCGACAGGCGCGGCTCGGGCTCAACGGCCCGGAGGTCATCGAGCAGAACGCCGGCCTCGACGAGCTAGACAGCCGAGACCGGCCTTTGATCTGGAGCCTCACGGGGGGCGAGCAGCGCCACGCAGTCGGCCTCGCCGACGACCTCGTGGCCGATGACGCCGAAGCGATTTCGGCCGCCGTGCGCGCGGCCTTCGAGGCGGGCGCGCCGCGCGAGCACAACAGCCAGCGGATCGACTTCTGGCGCGCGCGGCTCGACCGCCTGCCCGCGCGCGCCGAAGGCCCGGCTTTGCGCCAAGTCTGGAAGGGAGACGAGGCATGAGCGCCGTTCCGACAAGCCGCGGCCGCACCTGGTTCGACGCGCTCGCCGGCGAGGCCGCGCGCCTCGAAGGCGGGCCGCCCTCCGTGCTCGCGGCCGACGCCCCGATCGGCGGCGAGAGCGTGCGGATCATCTCGGTGGTTCCCGATCCCGAAAACCGGTTTCCGCGCGCCCGCGAGGGCGAAGTCGGCCTCGACGAAGGCTGGGGCGTGGCGGCCCGGGTCCGCGAGGTTCTCGGCGGCGAGACGCGGCCGGTGCTCGCGGTCGTCGACGTCCCAAGCCAGGCCTATGGCCGCGCGGAGGAGCTTTTTGGCATCCACCTCGCCTGCGCGGCGGCGGCCGACGCCTACGCCAGCGCCCGCCTCGCCGGCTGTCCAGTGGTCTCGCTCATCGTCGGCCGGGCGCTCTCCGGCGCTTTCCTCGCGCATGGCTATCAGGCCAACCGGGTGCTCGCGCTCGACGATCCCGGCGTCTCCATCCACGCCATGGGCAAGCAGGCGGCCGCGCGCGTCACCAAGCGCACCGTCGAGCAGCTCGAGAAGCTCGGCGAGGAGATCCTGCCGCTCGCCTATGACGTCCGCTCCTTCGCGAAGCTCGGCCTGGTGCACGAGCTGATCGGCGGCGTCGACGCCGACGCGCCGGGTCCGGACCACGTCGCGAAGGTCGCCGAGCGCATTTCCGCAGCGATCGCCGACGCGCGCCAGGGTCCGCGCGACCTGTCGAGCCGCCTGACGTCCGAGGCCGCGCGCGAGAACCGGACGGCGTCGATCCGCGTGCGCGAGGCGCTCGCGGCGCAATGGGGGTGAGGCCGCACGACCTGCTCCGGCTCGCCTCGCCGACCGCCGTCGAGGCAGCCGCGGCGCCGGCTTGGGTCGCGGCGGCGCTCGCAGCGACGCCCTGGGTGGTGGCGCGGCGCGCGGGAGAAGCCGGCGGCCGCATCGCCGTCGGCGTGCGCGGCGCGACGCGGTCGGAGCGGTTCGCGGCCCATGTCCCAACCACTGCGGTCGTCGAGACGCTCGGCCCCGAGGATCTCGCGGACCGGCCGCCGCCGCGCGCCCACAGCGCCTTCGACGCCATGGCGGCGCTGCGGCCGGCGCTGGACGACGTCGGATGCGGCTGGGGACCGGCGGGCGCGGCCGGCTTCGAGCTTGCGACCGGCCGTCCGGCGCTCACCGCCGACAGCGACCTCGACCTCGTGTTGCGCCTCCGCGCTCCGCCGCGCGACGGCGTCCTCGCCGGCCTCGCGGCGGCGGCGCGGCGCGCGCCGTTGCGCGTCGACGTCCTGCTGGAGGCGCCCGCAGGCGCGGCGGCGCTTGAGGAGTATCTCTCGGACGTCGAAAGCGTCCTGCTGCGCACGCGGGAGGGGCCGCGGCTCGCGCGGCGCGGCGCGCTCTGGACCGGGCCGTGCTGAAGACCGCGCTGCTCTTTCCGGGTCAGGGATCGCAGCGGCCCGGCATGCTGGCGGGCCTGCCCGACCACCGCGCGGTTCACGACGCGCGTGAGGAGGCCGCGGCGATCCTCGGCCGCGACTGGCGCTCGCTCGACGACGCCGACGCGCTGTCGCGCACCGACGGCGCGCAGCTCGCGCTCACGATCGCGGGCGTCGCGGCGGGCCGCGCCTTACTGGCCGAAGGCGCGCCGATCGACGTGGTGGCGGGTCATTCGGTGGGGGCGTTTCCGGCCGCGGTCGTGGCCGGAGCGCTGTCGTTCCAGGACGCGATCGAGCTGGTCCGGCTGCGCGGAGGCCTGATGGCCAAGAGCCACCCGCAGGGCTACGGCATGACCGCGATCCTCGGCTTGCGCGAGGCGGCGGTGGCGCGGCTCGTCGACGAGGCGCGAGCCGCCGGGGAGCTCTACGTCTCCAACCGCAACGCCGAACGTCAGATCGTGGTCTCGGGCGCCGACGCCGCGCTTGCGCGGGTCGCCGAGCTCGCGCTCGAGCGCGGCGCGCGGAAGGCCGAGCGGCTCGCGGTCGCCACGCCCTCTCATTCTCCGCTGGTCGCGCCCGTGGCCGATCGCCTGCGCGCTGCGATCGCGCAGGTCGCGCTCTCGGCGCCTGCGATCGCGGTGGTGAGCGCGCGCACGGCCCGCCGGCTCCGCGCCGCAGACGCGATCGGCGAGGATCTCGCCTCAAACGTCGCCGAGCCGGTTCGCTGGCGCGACGCCGCGCAGCTGCTCGGGGAGCTCGGCGTCAGGACCGCGCTCGAGGCCCCGCCGGGCTCGACCCTGCGCGACCTCACGGCCGAAGCGATCGAGGCGGCGGAGGTGGTTTCGCTCGACGGCGCGGATATCTCGGCGCTTGCAAGGCTCGCCGCGGTCCGCAGCGCGGACTGACGGCTCCGCGCAAAAAAATCCCGGCGCCGCGTGAAGCGGCGCCGGGAGCGTTTTTTAGGTCGATCGACGGCCGATCAGGCCGCGAGGTCGAACCGGTCGAGGTTCATGACCTTGACCCAGGCGGCCACGAAGTCCGAGACGAACTTCTCCTTCGCGTCGGAGGCCGCATAGACCTCGGCGAGCGCGCGCAGGATCGAGTTCGAGCCGAAGACGAGGTCGGCGCGCGACGCCGTCCAGGTCTTGTCGCCGGTCTTGCGGTTCACGCCGTCGAACGACCGCTTGGTGTCGTCGGTGGCCTTCCACTTGGTGTCCATCGAGAGCAGGTTGACGAACACCTCGTTGGTGAGCGCCCCCGGGGTCGAGGTCAGCACGCCGCGCGAAGACCCGTCGGCGTTGATGTTGATGGCGCGAAGGCCGCCCATCAGCACGGTCAGTTCCGGCGCGGTCAGCGTCAGGAGCTGGGCGCGGTCGACGAGCGCGACCTCGGCCCGCTTGGTGCCGCCGGTCTCGTAGTTGCGGAAGCCGTCGAGCTCGGGCTCCAGATAGCTGAAGCTCTCGACGTCGGTGTCTTCCTGTCTGGCGTCGGCGCGGCCGGGCGTGAACGGCACCACGACGTCGTGGCCGGCGGCCTTGGCCGCCTGCTCGACGCCGACGGAGCCCGCCAGCACGATGAGGTCGGCGATCGACACCTTCTTGCCGCCCTGCTCGAACTGAGCCTTCACGGCTTCGAGCGCCGCCGCAGCCTTGGCGAGCTGGGCCGGCTGGTTGACCTCCCAGTCCTTCTGCGGAGCCAGACGGATGCGCGCACCGTTGGCGCCGCCGCGCTTGTCGCCTCCGCGGAACGTGGACGCGGACGCCCAGGCGGTCCCGACGAGTTCGGAGACCGAGAGGCCAGCCTCGGCGATCTTGGCCTTGAGCGCCGCGACGTCCGCGTCATCGACCAGCGGGTGGTCGACGGCCGGGATCGGATCCTGCCAGATCAGCACTTCCTTCGGGACTTCCGGGCCCATGTAGCGCGAGCGCGGGCCGAGATCGCGATGGGTCAGCTTGAACCAGGCGCGCGCGAAGGCTTCGGCGAAGGCCTGCGGGTCTTCGAGGAAGCGGCGCGAGATCTTCTCGTAGATCGGATCGAAGCGCAGCGACAGGTCGGTCGTCAGCATGGTCGGCTTGATCTTCTTCGTGGCGTCGTGCGCCATCGGAATGATCTCGGGGGCGTCCTTGGCCTCCCACTGGATCGCGCCGGCCGGGCTGCGGGTCTGCACCCACTCGAACTTGAACAGGTTCTCGAAGAAGAAGTTCGACCACTGGGCCGGCGTCTGGGTCCAGGTGACCTCAAGGCCCGAGCCGATGGCGTCGCCGCCGTGGCCCGCGCCGTAGCTCGACGTCCAGCCGAGGCCCTGGTCCTCGATGTCGGCGGCTTCCGGATCCGGGCCCTTGTAGGACTCGGCTTCCGCGCCGTGGGTCTTGCCGAAGGTGTGGCCGCCGGCGATCAGCGCGACGGTCTCCTCGTCGTTCATCGCCATGCGCTTGAACGTCTCGCGGATGAACTCGGCCGCCGTCAGCGGGTTCCCGTCGGCGTTCGGACCCTGCGGGTTGACGTAGATCAGGCCCATCTCGGTCGCGCCGAGGTCCTTGCCGAACTGCTCGGGATTGCGGTGCGTCAGCCACTCGGTGTCCGAGCCCCAGTTGACGTCGCGATCCGGCTCCCAGGTGTCGGCGCGCCCGCCGGCGAAGCCGAAGGTGCGGAAGCCCATGGTCTCGAGCGCGACGTTGCCCGTGAGGATCAGGAGGTCGGCCCAGGAGATCGCCTGGCCGTACTTCTGCTTGATCGGCCACAGCAGGCGGCGCGACTTGTCGATGTTGACGTTGTCCGGCCAGGCGTTGAGGGGCGCGAAGCGCTGCTGGCCGCGACCGCCGCCGCCGCGGCCGTCCATGAGGCGATAGGTGCCGGCGGCGTGCCACGACATGCGGATGAACTGCGGGCCGTAATGGCCGAAGTCGGCCGGCCACCACTCCTGGCTCTCGGTCATCAGCGCGCGCAGGTCGCGCTTCAGGCCCTGATAGTCGAGCTTCTTGAAGGCCTCGCGGTAATTGAATTCCTTGTCGAGCGGATCGGACTTGGCGGAGTGCTGGTTGAGCAGGTCGACCGGCAGCGTGTTCGGCCACCAGTCGGTGTTCTGCCTCGGGCCCCCGTGCGCGACGGGGCACTTGCCGACGTTGTCCTCGGTCTTGGCGTCCATTTTCATTTCTCCGATTGTGGCTCGGCTGATAGGGCGTCGTCGGTCCGCGGAGCGATCGGCGGCTTCCGCGCGACCTGTCCGCCCCTTCCTTGGGAGCGTTCTAGCAAAGCCGTTTCATTATATTAATTCCGATTTCCTGATTGTGACGATAAGTCGTCCTTATGAAAAACCTCACCCTCAAGCAGTTCCGCTATTTCGAGGCGCTGGCCCGCCACGGCCATTTCGGCCGCGCGGCCGAGGCCTGCGCCATCTCCCAGCCGGCCTTGTCCATGCAGATCAAGGCCTTGGAGGAGGAGCTCGGAGCGCCGCTGTTCGAGCGCGACCGGCGGCAGGTGCGGCTGACGAATTTCGGCGAGGAGATCGCCCTGCGCGCCCGCGACATCCTGCGCGCGCTCGACGATCTCGAGGGCTTTGCGCGCGCCTCCCGCGGAAGGCTGGTCGGCCGGCTGCGCATCGGCGTGATTCCGACCGTCGCGCCCTATCTGCTGCCGAGCCTCATCGCCGACCTCATCCGCCTCCATGGCGGCCTCGACCTCCACGTGCGCGAGACGCTGACGCCGAAGCTCGTGCAGGAGCTGAACGACGGCCGCATCGACGTCGCGATCGTCGCCTTGCCCGTCTCCGAGCCCTCGCTCACGGAAGCGCCGCTGTTCACCGAGGAGTTCGTGCTCGTGCGCCCGCGCGCCGACGAGGGCCAGCCCGTCCCCAACCGCGAGGCGCTGCGCGAGATGCGGCTGCTGCTGCTGGAGGAAGGCCACTGCTTCCGGGAACAGGCGCTCACCTTCTGCAACCGCCCGACGCACGCCGCGCAGCCGCGCGGCCTGCTCGACGCAAGCTCGCTCTCGACGCTCGTCCAAATGGTCGAGGCGGGGCTCGGCGTCACGCTCATTCCCGAAATGGCCGTCGGGGTCGAGACCCGCTCGGCCTCGGTGTCGATCGCGCGCTTCACGAACCCGAAGCCCTCGCGCACCATCGGCATGGTGTGGCGCACGACGAGCCCCCTCACCGCGCAGCTGCTGCAGATGTCGGAGACCGTGCGCCGTTCGGCCGGAGCGCTCGGCCAGGCGGCCGCGGCGCGCGCGTGATCCGCCTGCGCTTCAGCCCCACATCGCCTTCATCTTGGCGCGCAGGTCGACCTTCGCGGTCCCGGCGGGCCGCGCCGCCGGCTCGGCCGCGGCCGGCGGCCAGGCGATCGCCTCGAACAGGCCGAGCATCGCCGCAGTGATGAAGCGGGTGCGGGCGGCGTAGACGTGCCGGTCGCCGCGCGCCGCCTGCCCGTGGACGTAGAAGCGCTGCGGCAGCACGATCGAGAGCGCGTCCTTGGCCCGCGTCATGGCGACGTAGAGCAGGCGGCGCTCCTCCTCGATCTCCTCGCGCGAGCCGACGCCGAGGTCGGAGGGCATGCAGCCGTCGACGCCGTTCAGCACGAAGACCGAGCGCCACTCCTGCCCCTTGGCGGAGTGAATGGTCGACAGGATCAGGTAGTCGTCGTCCTTCGACGGCGGGCCGGCCTCGTCGCTGGTCGCGTCCGGCGGGTCGAGCGTGAGCTCGGTGAGGAAGCGCTGGCGCGAGGGATAGGTGGCGGCGATCTGCTCGAGCTGCGCGAGGTCCGCCCGGCGCGTCTCGGCGTCCTCGTGGACGCGTTCGAGCTGCGGGTCGTACCACCGGCGCGCCGCCGCGATCTCGCCCGGCCATCCGGCCTGCCCCGTGGCGAGCGTCGCGATCGTCTCGGCGAAGGCCGCCCAGTCGGCCGCGGCGCGCGGCGGCGGCGAAGCGGCGGTGAGCGCCTCGAACGGCGCCGAAGCGGCCGCGATCGCGTCGAGCGCGCGGGCGGCCGTCGAGGGCCCGACGCCCGGAATGAGCTGCATGGCGCGGAAGCCCGCGGTGCGGTCGCGCGGGTTCTCGGCGAAACGCAGCAGCGCCAGCATGTCCTTGACGTGGGCGGCGTCGAGGAATTTGAGGCCGCCGAACTTCACGAACGGAATGTTGCGCCGGACGAGCTCGAGTTCGAGCGGCGCGCTGTGGGAGGAGGTGCGGAACAGCACCGCCTGCTGCTTGAGCGTCTCGCCCGCCTCGCGGTTCTCGAGCACGGCGTCGGCGACGAAGGCGGCCTGCGAGGCCTCATCGCGGACCGAGACGAGGCGCGGCCGCCCGCCGCCTTCCCGGCCCGACCACAGGTTCTTGGTGAAGCGCTCCGACGCCTCGCCGATGACGGCGTTGGCGGCGGAAAGGATCGGCTCGGTCGAGCGGTAGTTGCGGTCGAGCGTGACGATCCGCGCGGGCGGCGAGAAGGCGGCGGGAAAGTCGAGAATGTTGCGCACCGTGGCGGCGCGGAACGAGTAGATCGCCTGCGCGTCGTCGCCGACCACCGCAAGGCCGCGCCCGTCGGGCTTGAGCGCGGTGAGGATCGAGGCCTGCAGGCGGTTGGTGTCCTGGTATTCGTCGACCAGCACGTGGTCGAACGCCCCGCCGATCTCGGCCGCGATCCCGGGCTCGGCGGCCATCTGCGCCCAGTAGAGCAGCAGGTCGTCGTAATCGAGCACGTTCTGGGCCTGCTTGGCCTCGACATAGGCGGCGAACAGACGCCCGAGCTCGTCGGCCCATCCGGCGCACCAGGGGAACGAGCGCCCGAGCGTTTCGTCGATGCGCGCCTCGGCGTTCACGGCGCGTGAATAAATCGACATGCAGGCGCTCTTGGTCGGGAAGCGCTTGTGGGTCTTCGAGAAGCCGAGCTCGTGACGGACCACGTTCATGAGGTCGGCGGCGTCCTCGCGGTCGAGGATGGTGAATTGCGGGTCGAGCCCGATCGTCTCGGCGCGGTCGCGCAGCAGCCGCGCGCCGACGCCGTGGAACGTGCCGGCCCAGGGCAGCGACAGCGCGCCGCCGATCTGGGGCCCGAGGGCCTCGCGCAGGATGCGTTCGACGCGCCGGATCATCTCGACGCTCGCGCGGCGCGAGAAGGTCAGGAGCAGGATGCGGGCCGGGTCCGCGCCGCGCGCCACCAGATGCGCGACCCGGTGGGCGAGCGTGTTGGTCTTGCCCGAGCCCGCGCCCGCGATGACGAGCAGCGGCCCGCACGGGCCCGTCGCGCCATGCTCCACCGCCTGCCGCTGCTCGTCGTTCAGCTTGTCGAGATAGGCCTCGGCCGCCACCAGTCGCCGCCTCGAATCGATGTCCGCGTCGCGCTCGGGCGAGTGAGCCCCATTCGCGTTTCGTTCGCAATCGGCTCCGGCGCCCCTGTCGCGCCGGCGCGATCCGTGCGAGCCTCGACGACATGGGCGCCAACACCGACGACGGCTTCATCGTGGAGAGCCAGGCGCAGCCGGCCGAAGAGGGCCGCGCCGCGACGCTGATGGTCTTCCTCGTGCTCGCAAGCGACGAGACCGAGGCGCTCGGCCTCGTCGAGGCCGACCATCCGGGCCTCGAGCACCGCATCTCGTCGAGCGGACCCGAGATCAAGGCGCAGGCGGCCCGGCTCGGGATCGAACCGGGCACCTATCGCCAGATCTAGCGTCGAGGTTCGGCTTGGCGGCCGGCGACCGGAAGCCCACATTCTCCCCATGAAAGCAGCGCGCAGAGCCGTCCGCGACCAGGTGCTCAAGATCGTCGGCGTCGAGCGGCGCGCCGGCGAGGCGCCGCCGCCTTCGGCCGAGGGGCTGTTTCCGCCGGGCTCGATCGTCCGCGCGGTCCATGCCGACTTCACCTCGATGATGATCGGCGGCGTCGGATCGCTGCTGCTCCAGATGCTTCACCCGTCGGCGCTCGCCGGCGTCTGGGACCATTCGGACTTCCGCAAGGACATGGCGGGGCGGCTGCGGCGCACCGCGCGCTTCGTCTCCGTCACCACCTACGGCGCGAAGGACGACGCCCTCGCCGCGATCGCGCGCGTCAGGGCGATCCACGAGAAGGTCGCGGGAGCCCTGCCGGACGGGACGCCCTACGCGGCGTCCGACCCGGAGCTCCTCAGATGGGTCCACGTCGCCGAGACGCGCTGCTTCCTGGAGGCTCATCTGCGCTATCGCGCGCCCCGCACGCCCGCGGCCGACCAGGACCGCTACTTCGCCGAGATGGCGAGCGTCGCGCGCCTCCTCGGCTCCGCGGAGCCGCCCGCGACCCGCGCCGACGCCGAGGCCTATCTCGAGGCGATGCGCCCGCGGCTCAAATGGGACGCGCGCACGCGACGGGTCGCGAGCCACCTGCTGTCGCAGCCAGCCGTCGCGCCGTCCTTCGCGCCGGTCGACGGCTTCATCTTCGACGCCGGCTGCGACCTCCTCCCGGACTGGGCCGCCGAGATGCACGGGCTTGGCCGAAGTCCGCGGGCGCGTCGCGCGGTGCGGGCGCGCGCCTACGGCGCCGGGGCGCTGCTGCGATGGGCGATGCGCGTCGACGCCACGGCTTAGGCCGCGAAGCGCCCGAAGGTCTCGACGACCTGACGGTAGACCGAGCGCTTGAACGGCACGATCAGCGCCGGCGTCTCGGCGAGGTCCGCCCAGCGCCACTCGTCGAACTCCGGCTTGTGGCCGGGCGGCGCGAGGTCGATCTCTGCGTCCTCTCCGGTGAAGCGGAACGCGAACCAGAGCTGGGTCTGGCCGGAAAACTTGCCGCCGCGGGCTCGCGCGAGGATCTCGGGCGGGAAGTCGTAGGTGAACCACTCCGGCGCCTCGGCGAGGAGCTCGGCCGAGCGCACGCCCGTCTCCTCCTCGAGCTCCCTGCGGGCCGCGGTCAGCGGGTCCTCGTGGCGGTCGATCCCGCCCTGCGGCATCTGCCAGCGGTGGACGAGCTTTTCGGCGTCTCCGGCTCCGGACTTGCGACGACCGACGAACACCTTGCCTTGCGCGTTGAAGAGCGCGACCCCGACGCAACGCCGATAGGGCAGCCGCCGCCCGTCCGCCGGCGCCGCGCTCACGACCGGTCCTGCGGCTTGATGACGGCGGTGAGCGGCGACAGCGTCAGGCCGCGGGCCGAGAGCCCCGAGCGCCAGGCCTCGATGCGCTTCAGCGTGAGCGGCGAGGCGCTCGCCCAGCCGACCGCGGAGCCGTTCTCCCTGGCGCGGCGCTCGAGCTCGGCGAGCGCGCCGTCGATCGCGCCGGCGTCCGGCGCGGCGTCGATCGGCGCGCCAGCGCGGGCGTAGAGCAGCCCGGCGCGCTCGGCCACCGCGCCGAAGCGGCTCTCCCGGTCGGTCTGGCCAAGGAACATCAGGCCGCGGCGCGCAAGCTCCGCGAACACCGGCTGGAGCGCCTCGTCGGCCTGCAGGAAGCGGCCGCCCGCGAGCGGGGCGACGCCGACATAGCCCCGCGCCCGGGCGAGCGCCCAGCGCAGGCGCTCGAGATTGGCGGGGGCCGGAAGGCTCGCCAGCAGCGTCTGCGGGCCGGGGTCGTTCGAGGGATAGGCGAACGGCTCCATCGGGGCCTGGATCAGCGTCTCGTGGCCGTCCTTGCGGGCGGCCTCGACGAACTCGCCGACGTCGGAGCCATAGGGCGAGAAGGCGAGCGTCACCTCGCCCGGCAAGCCCTTGATCGCGGCGAGCGTCGCGTCGCGGCCGACGCCGAGGCCCGCGACCACCAGCGCCACGCGCGGCGCGTCGGCGGGGCCGGCGGCGGCGCGGGCGTAGACGTCGACGGGCCGCTTGCCGTCCGGGGCGATGCGCGGAAGCTGGCCGTAGCGGCTGTCCTCCAGCATCGCGGTCTGGAGATCGGCGGCGGGAGCGGGAGCCGCGGCCTGCGCCGAGGGGGCGTCGTGGCCGTTGGCGTCCGGCACGCGGATGATGACCGGTCCGCTCTTCGGCATCGGGTCGCCCGGCCGTACGATCCTCACGCCCTCGCGCGAGAACGACGGCTGTTCGATCTCGGCGGCCGCATGGGCGTCGGGCTCGGCCGCCGACTTCTGCGGCGCGGAGGGCGCGCGGCGCTCGATCGCGGCCGTCGCGACCGGCTCTCCGCCGAGAGGATCATGGACGAACATCGCCCAGAGCCCGGCGGCCGCCAGCGCGCCGCCGACGCCGAGCGCGAGCAGCGTCATGCCCTCGACCTTCGGGCGCGGGAACGGGAGCTTCGCCGGCTTGCGCGCCTTGAGCGGCTTCTTGAGTTCGTCCTCGGTCATCGGTCTCGTCGGCTGGCCGTGCGAGACGATAACGGATTCGCGCCCGCTGCGTCGAAGAAACGCGCGCCGATCCCCAGGGCGATCGGAGCGGGGATCGGAACGAGCCGCCGCCCTCCAAGACTGGCGCAAAGACCCCCCCCTTCCGCAGAGCGCGGAAGGGGGTCGGATCTGGCCGGAATCTCCGCGGAGTTCGCGGAGGTCTTGTCAGTTCGCCGAGGTCTTGCCCTGGGGCGGGAAGGCGGCGTTCGACTGGATGCCGCGCATCAGGTCGAGGGCGTAGTTGAGCTGCTTGTCGTCCTTGCGCTCGGCCGGCACGTAGGCCGAAGAGCCCGACTGCTCGTCTTCGCCGTTCTTGAGGTGACCCTTCAGGCCCGCCTCGCCCTTGGTCTCGAAGTCCTTGTCCTTCATGTCCTCGGGCAGTTCCTGCTTCACCTCGATGTCGGGCGAGATGCCCTTCGCCTGGATCGACTTGCCCGACGGCGTGTAGTAGCGCGCGGTGGTGAGGCGGATGGCCCCGTTGCCCCCGAGCGGGATGATGGTCTGGACCGAGCCCTTGCCGAAGGAGCGCGTGCCGAGAATGGTCGCGCGCTTGTGGTCCTGCAGGGCGCCGGCGACGATCTCCGACGCCGAGGCCGAACCGCCGTTCACGAGCACGATCACCGGCTTGCCCTTGGCGAGATCGCCCGGACGCGCGTTGAAGCGCTGCGACTCTTCCGGATTGCGGCCGCGGGTCGAGACGATCTCGCCGCGCTCGAGATAGGCGTCGGAGACCGCGATCGCCTGGTCGAGCAGGCCGCCCGGATTGTTGCGCAGGTCGATGACGAAGCCCTTGAGCTTGTCGTTCGGCACCTTGCTCTCGATCTGGTCCAGGCCCTTGTTCATCATCTCGAACGTCTGGGCGTTGAACTGGCTGACGCGGATGTAGCCGATGTCGTCGTTCAGCACTTCCCACTTGACCGAGTCGAGGCTGATCTCGGCGCGGGTGAGCTTCACCTCGACGGGCTTCTCGATGTTCTCGCGCTGGATGGTCAGCGTGATGGGCGTGCCGACCGGCCCGCGCATCTTGTCGACCGCCTGCTCGAGCGTCATGCCCTCGACCTGCTGGCCGTCGATCTGGGTGATGACGTCCTTGGCGCGGATGCCGGCCTTCTGCGCCGGCGTGTCGTCGATCGCGCCCTCGACGCGGATCAGCTTCTCGAACATCTGCACCTTGATGCCGAGGCCGCCGAACTTGCCGTCGGTGTTGGTGCGCATGTCCTTGAACGCCTTGGCGTCCATGTAGCTCGAATGCGGATCGAGGCCCGAGAGCATGCCGTTGATGGCGCTCTCGACGAGCTTGGCGTCGTCCGGCTTCTCGACATAGTCGGCGCGCACGCGCTCGAACACGTCGCCGAACAGGTTCAGCTGGCGGTAGGTGTCGGCGGAGCCCGCGGCCTCCGCCACGGACCCGAAGAAGGCGCGAGGCTGCAGCGCCATGCCGGCCGCCGAGGCGCCGATCACGGCTCCGAAGAGCACCAGAGTAACCTTTCGCATCATCCGCCTACCTTTTCGCCGGGATTGCCGGCGGCCCACCAGGGCGAGGGGTCGATCGAGCCGCGGTCCTTGCGGAACTCGACGTAGAGCACTGGACGATCCGGCGAGGTGGTCGCCGGCCGTGCCGGTCCGGCGGCCGCGCCGCGCATCGTCGCCACAGGCTCTCCCGCGAGAACAAACTGGTTCAATGCGACGGAAATACGCTCCATGCCCGCAAGAAGCACATGATAGCCGCCGCCCGCGTTCAGGATCAAGAGTTGGCCGTAGGACCGGAACGGCCCGGCATAGACCACCCAGCCGTCGCACGGGGCGGTCACGGGCGCGCCGGGCGAGGCCGAGATCGACACGCCCTTGGAGGCGCCGCCGCCCCCGTCGCCGTCTCCGAACCCGTGGATCCTCTTGCCCGAAACGGGCAGCGGCAGCAGCCCGCGCGCCTTCTCGAACGGCATAGCCGGGGCGAGCCTCGACGCGTTCGCCAGCTGTCCCGCGCCTGCGCCCGATCCGTCTTGCGCCGGCGCCTTGGCGGCCTCGGCTGCGGCGCGCGCGGCCTGCTCCTTCTCCATCTTCGCGATCAGCGCCTCGAGATCGCCGACGCCGCGGACGAGTTCCGCGGTTTTCGCGACCTCGCCCTGGAGGTCGTGCTCGCGAATCACGGACTGGCGCTGGCGCTCCTCGACGAGCGCCGCGAGGCGCTCCTGCTGGCCGCCGAGATCGAGAATCTCGCGAGCGAGCGCGTCGCGCTCGTCGGTCATCAGGCCCTTGAGCCGCACGAGCTCGCGCAGGTCCGAGCCGAGCGCCTCCGCCTCGGCGCGCATGTCCGGCACCACGGCGCCGAGCAGCATGGCCGAGCGCACCGCTTCGAGCGCGTCGTTCGGGCGGACGAGCAGCGCCGGCGGCGGCTGGCGGCCCATGCGCTGGAGCGCGGCGATGACGTCGGCCAGCACGCCTCGCCGGGCCGCGAGCGAGACCTTGAGCTGGCGCTCGGACTCAGCGAGCTCTCCGATGCGGCGGCTCCGCTCCTCGACCTGCGGCTCCTTGGTCCGGATCGCCGCCACCGCCGAGGCGAGGCTTTCCTGCAGCTTGCCGCGCTCGCCCTTGAGCGCCTCGATCTCGGCCGCGATGGCCTGCCGGCGCTCTTCCGCGGCCTTCAGATCCTGGCGCGCGACTCGAGGGCGCGGCGCTGTTCCCCGGCGGGATCTGGGGCCGGCTCCTGCGCGCGCGCGCCTCCGGCCGCGAGAGCGGCGGCGAGAGCAAGCGCGCTGAAAAGAGATCCTGACCATCGGGTCGATTTCAGTCCCGGCTGATTAAGGTTTCGTCAACCAAGCTCGCGAAACGGAGGCCGACTGCGCGCTTCGAGACAGCCGCTTTGCGGCTTCCTCAGCATGAGGGACGATGAGGATGTCGAAAACGGTCCTCATGCTGAAGAGCCGGCCGACAAGGCCGACGTCTCGAAGCGCGCAGTCGATCTCCGCCTCGTCTCACGCCCGATGATATGGGTGCCCGGCGAGAATGGTCGCGGCGCGATAGAGCTGTTCGGCGAGCAGGATGCGCACGATCTGGTGAGGCCATGTCATCGCGCCGAAGGCGAGCCGCGCCTGCGCGTCGGCCAGGAGCGACGGGTCGATCCCGTCCGCGCCCCCGATCACGAAGGCGATTCCGGCCGCGCCGTCGTCGCGGCGGCGACCGATCGCGGCCGCGAAGGCCTCGCTGGACATGGTCTTGCCGCCCTCGTCGAGGGCGAACAGCGCGAGCTTCGGATCGAGCGCCGCGCGAAGGGCCGCGGCCTCGTCGCGCTTGCGCTCCTCCGCCCGCCGGGCGCGCGACTCGTCGAGCTCGATGACGTCGGGCGCGTCGAGCCCGACGCCGCGGCCGATCTTGCCGATCCGCTCGAGATAGCGGCGCGCAAGGTCGCGCTCGGGGCGCTCGCGCAGGGGCCCGCGACGACCAGACGCAAGTTCTAGTCTCGCGTCAGGACAGCGGCATTTCCCCGGACGGCCGGCCGACCACATCTTCTCGAGATTGTAGAAGGCGCGGCTTCCGGGCGGAACAGGTGGACGATCACGTCGCCGCAATCGATCAGCACCCAGTCGCAATGCGGCAGGCCCTCGACCTTCACTTTGCCGTGGCCGGCGTTCTTCAGCTCCTCCTGGAGCTTGTCGGCGATGGAGCCGACATGCCGATTGGAGCGGCCGGACGCGATCACCATCTCATCGGCCATCGCGGATTTTCCGCGCAGGTCGATGACGGTGGTCTCTTCCGCCTTGTTGTCTTCGAGCACGTCGAGGATGAGGTGAAGCAGCGCCAGGTCAGCCGCTTGCGCGGCGCCGGCGCCAATGTGAGCCGCCGGCAAGGGCGTCTCCTTCAGCGCGATGGTGGACAGGGTAATGGCCTTCCGTCTGCCGTCCTCAAGCCGGAGTCACGCCCCAGCCATCGAACATTAAGGCCGAGAGCTGCGACATTTCAACCGTCGCGGCCACAAGCGTGTCGAAACCCTTAAAGCGATGCGCCCCGGCCACGCAGCGCCGTGGACGACAGATCGAGCCTCCGGCCATGCAGAAACGCCCAGGCGGGCGGCTCCATATGCGCGAGCCCCGCGGCGTCGCGCTCGTCGATCCGGGAGCGGCGCAGCACGGCGGCGGCGCGGCTCGAGAGCGGCGCGAAGGTGCCGCCGGGCCGGTCCACGACCGCGATCGGCGTAAGCCCAGCGAGCTCCCGCCAGCGCCCCCAGCCATGCAGCGAGGCGAGATTGTCCGCGCCCATGACCCAGACGAACCGCACGTCTGGGGCGCGGCTCTTGAGATGGCGGACCACCTCGAAGGTGCGCGCAGCCCCGATCCCGGCCTCGACGTCGGTGACGACGATCCTCGGATTGTCCAGCAGCGCCCGCGCCGCCGCCATGCGGTTTGCGGCGGGAGGAAGCGCACGGTTGTCCTTCAAAGGATTGCCGGGCGTGACGAGCGCCCACAGCCGGTCGAGACCGAGTTTTTCAAGCGCGGTCTCGGCCACCATGCGATGGGCGGCGTGCGGCGGGTTGAACGAGCCGCCATAGAGGCCGATGGCCATGCCCGGCGCATGCGGCGGCAGGCGCGGCGTCAGCGTGCGGGAGACGGGGCGCTGAAAGCTCGTCATCCCGGCCGAGCATATTCTCACGGCCGCGTCTGGCCGGCCCCGTGGACGCGGTAGTTGAACGAGGTCAGCTGCTCGACGCCCACCGGCCCGCGGGCGTGCATGCGGCCCGTGGCGATGCCGATCTCGGCCCCGAAGCCGAACTCGCCGCCGTCGGCGAACTGCGTCGAGGCGTTGTGGACCACGATCGCGCTGTCGACCTCGGCCAGAAACCTCGCCGCCAGCCGCTCGTCGTCGGTGACGATCGCGTCGGTGTGGTGGGAGCCATAGGTCTCCACGTGGTCGATCGCCGCCTCGATCCCGTCCACCACCTTCACGGCGATGACGGCGTCGAGATATTCGGTGCGCCAGTCCTCTTCGGTCGCAGGCGTCACGCGGGAATCGACCGCGCGGGTCTCGGCGTCGCCGCGCACCGCGCAGCCGGCGTCGAGCAGCGCCTTCACGAGCGGGGCGAGATGCGTCGCGGCGACGGCGCGATCGACGAGAAGAGTCTCGGCCGCGCCGCAGACGCCGGTGCGGCGGAGCTTGGCGTTGAGAATGATGTCGGTCGCCATGCCGAGCTGCGCGCCGGCCGCCACATAGACGTGGCAGTTGCCCTCGAGATGCGCGAACACCGGCACGCGCGCCTCTTCCTGCACGCGCGCCACGAGCCCCTTGCCGCCGCGCGGCACGATGACGTCGATGTTTCCGTCGAGCCCCGAGAGCATCGCGCCGACCGCCGCGCGGTCGCGGGTGGGGACGAGCTGGATCGCGTCGACGGGCAGGCCGGCCTCGTCGAGCCGAAGGCAAGCGCCTCATGGATCGCTACGGAGGAGCGGAAGCTGTCGGCGCCGCCGCGCAGGATCGCGGCGTTGCCGGCCTTGAGGCAGAGCGCGCCGGCGTCGGCCGTGACGTTGGGGCGGCTCTCATAGATGACGCCACGACGCCGAGCGGCGTGCGCACGCGATCAATCCGCAGGCCGTTGGGACGGGTCCAGGACGCGATGGTCTCGCCGACGGGATCGGGAAGGCCGGCGACGATCTCCAGCCCCTCGGCGACGCCCGCGAGGCGCGAATGGGTGAGCGTCAGCCGGTCGATGAAGGAGCCCGCGACGCCCGAGGCCTTGGCGGCCGCCACATCCGCCTCGTTCGCGGCCATGACCGCGGCTTCGGCCTCGCGAAGACGGCGGCCGGCCGCGGTCAGCGCCACGATCTTGGCCTCCCGCGGCGCGAGCGCGAGCGCCCGCGCGGCCCGGCGGGCGCGGCGTCCGACATCGGCCATCACGGCCGCGACGTCGTCGGTCTGGCGTTCGAGCGCGAGCGACATGCGCGATCTCCCACGGTTTCGAGGCGTCCTAGCGCGATTTCGCGCGAGCGTCATCAGATGGGAGCGGATCGATCGAAACGCCACCCTCTTCTTGTCCCGGACCTGATCCGGGACACAGAACCGATCCGATCTCCACTGAGAGCACGGCGCGTCGCGCGAACCTTGAACCACCGTCGGTTCTGGGTCCCGGATCAAGTCCGGGACAAGAGAGGCGGTTCAGGCGCCCGTCAGCACGAGATCATCCCGATGGATGATCGCGGCGCGGCCCTTGAAGCCGAGGATCTCCTCGATCTCGGCCGAAGGCTTTCCGCGCAGACGGTTGGCGTCGCCGGAGTCGTAGGATACGAGCCCGCGCGCGACCTCCACCCCGTCCGGCGCGCGCACGATCACGGCGTCGCCGCGCGAAAAATGGCCCTCGATCTTCGTGACGCCCGCCGGCAGCAGCGAGCGGCCGTGGTTGAGCGCCGACGCCGCGCCGGCGTCGACATGGATCGCGCCGCGGGGAGCCAAAACGCCGGCGATCCAGCGCTTGCGGGAATGCGCGGGGCTCTCATGCGGCAGGAACCAGGTGCAGCGCCCGCCGTTTTCGACCACCGACAGCGGCTTCTCGACATGGCCGGCGGCGATCAGCATGTGGACGCCCGCGCCGGTCGCGATGCGCGCGGCCTCGATCTTGGTCTTCATGCCGCCGCGCGAAAATTCCGACGCCGCGCCGCCGGCGATCGCCTCGATGGCCGGCGTCACGCGCTCCACCACCGGGATCAGCGTCGCGGTCGGGTCGCTCGCGGGCGGGGCGGTGTAGAGCCCGTCGATGTCGGAGAGCAGCACGAGGCAGTCGGCGCTCGCCATGGAGGCGACGCGCGCGGCCAATCGGTCGTTGTCCCCGTAGCGGATCTCCTGCGTCGCGACCGTGTCGTTCTCGTTGACGACCGGCACGGCCTTCAGCGCCAGCAACCGCGCCAGCGTCGCGCGGGCGTTCAGGAAGCGGCGGCGCTCTTCGGTGTCGCCGAGCGTCAGCAACACCTGGCCGGCGTTGAGCCCATGGGCGCCCAGCGCCTCGCTCCAGGCGCGGGCGAGCGCGATCTGGCCGACGGCGGCGGCCGCCTGGCTGTCCTCGAGCCGCAAGGGGCCGCGCGGCAGCTTCAGCACGGTGCGGCCGAGCGCGATCGAGCCGGACGAGACGACCACCACCTCGGCTCCGCGGGCGGCGTGGCGGGCGAGGTCCTCCACCAGCCCGTCGAGCCAGGCGCGCTTGAGCCGTCCGGCCTTCTGGTCGACGAGCAGCGCCGAGCCGATCTTTACGACGATGCGGTTGAAGGAGGCGAGAACGGGAAGGGTCACGGGAGATAGGCCGGGCGAATGTCGGTGCGGGCGAAGTCGTCGCCTTTGAACAGGAGCGGAAGATCGTCGCAAGACGCGACCGCGTAGGAAAAACAGTCGCAGATGTTGAGTTGGGCCGGATGTCCGCGGCCTTTGCCGAAGCGGCGATGGGCTTCATGCGCGGCAGCGGCGTGCCGGTCGTCGAACGGCTCGATCGTCACGGTGGGGCGCTCCAGGATCTCTTCGAGAAGTTCGAGACCGCCGCGTCCCGCCTTCGATTCAATCACAATGCGGGCTTCCGCCAGCGTGGGAGCGCCGATTTTCGCAGCCGCCCGCGCCATGATCGAAGAGAAGATCTCGGCTTCCTCTTCCTGCATCACGATGCAGACCAGCGCCGACGTATCGACCGCGATCATTTCGGCAGGCCGTTCTCGTCATACATGTCGCTGTGGTCCGACGTGACGCCCTCGGGCAAGGTCGCCCTCACGGCCCTCGCCTTCTCCATGATGCCGTCCACCCAACTGCGCTCTTCCTCATTGAGGTCCGCATAGGTGGTCGGCCGGTAAGTCTTGCGATCGAGGGTCTCGAGCGCGCGCTCCACCACTTCGGTGGTCGAAACTCCAAGTCGCCGCGAAAGGCGGTTGGCGGCTTCATAAGCGCGATCGCTTCGAACGTTGAGTTGGCGGGCCATCGCCATAGCTCCGGATGCTAGCACTGATGCTAGCATATAGGTCTTCATTCAGGGCCGCCACGCCTCCTCGGCGACCTTGGGCGCCTGTTCGGCCGCTTCGACGCCCTTGGCCTCGTCGATCACGGAGAGGAGCTTTCGCAACGTCTCCGGCACGTCTTCGCCCGAAAGCGCGGAGAGAACGACCGGCGTCTTCTTGGCGGCGCGCTTCAAGCGCGCCAACTGCTCCTTGCGGAGCTCCGGCGACAGCGAATCCGCCTTCGACAGCGCGACGATCTCGGGCTTGTCCGAAAGCCCGCCGCCATAGGCCTCGAGCTCGCCGCGCACGACCTTATAGGCTTGGCCCGCATGCTCGCAGGTGCCGTCGACGAGATGGAGAAGCACGCGGCAGCGCTCGACATGGCCGAGGAAGCGGTCGCCGAGGCCGACGCCTTCGTGCGCGCCCTCGATGAGGCCCGGAATGTCCGCCATCACGAACTCTCGGCCGTCGACGCCGACGACCCCGAGGTTCGGCTCGAGCGTCGTGAACGGATAATCGGCGATCTTGGGCTTGGCGGCCGAAACCGCGGCCAGAAAGGTGGACTTGCCGGCGTTCGCAGGCCCACGAGGCCTGCGTCCGCGATCAGCTTCAGGCGCAGCCAGATCCAGCGCTCGTCGCCCGGAAGGCCCGGATTGGCGCGGCGCGGGGCCTGATTGGTCGAGGTCTTGAAATAGGCGTTGCCGAAGCCGCCGTTGCCGCCCTTGGCCAGCACGATCGACTGGCCCACTTCCGTGAGGTCGGCCAGCAGCGTCTCCTCGTCCTCGTCGAAGATCTGCGTGCCGACCGGAACCTTGAGCACCGCGTCCGCGCCGTTCGCGCCGGTGCGGTTCTTGCCCATGCCGTGCACGCCGGTCTGCGCCTTGAAGTGCTGCTTGAAGCGGTAGTCGATGAGCGTGTTCAGCCCCGCGACGCACTCCACCACGACGTCGCCACCGCGCCCGCCGTCGCCGCCGTTCGGCCCGCCGAACTCGATGAACTTCTCGCGCCGGAACGACACGCAGCCTGCGCCGCCGTCGCCGGAGCGAACATAAACCTTGGCCTGATCGAGAAATTTCATGATTTTTGACGTCGCCGGTCCTGCAAACGGCGCTCATAGCACAAGAGACGCCGCGCTTTTAGGGTCTCGTGCGGAATGTCAGGTCTTCGGTCGCTTTGGCCCCAGACACGTGTATGGGATTGGGGACACGGCCGCATCGCCTCGCGGCCCCTTCAGTCCAAATGCGTCCCGGAGCCCCGGGGAGATTTTTGATGCGTCTCGAAAACTGCTTCAATTTCCATGACTTTCGCCGCCTCGCGAAGCAGCGGCTGCCCGGCCCGATCTTCAACTACATCGACGGCGCCGCCGACGACGAGACGACCTACCGTCGGAACACCGCCGCGTTCGAAGACTGCGACCTGCTGCCGAGCATCCTGCGCGGCGTCGGCGACGTCGACATGTCGGTCACCGTCATGGGCCAGAAGCTCGCGACGCCGTTCTACTGCTCGCCCACCGCGCTCCAGCGCCTATTCCACCATGACGGCGAACGCGCGGTCGCCGCGGCCGCGGGCAAGTTCGGCACCATGTTCGGGGTCTCGTCGCTCGGCACGGTGAGCCTGGAAGAGGCCCGCCGCATCAGCCAGGGCCCGCAGGCCTACCAGTTCTATTTCCACAAGGATCGCGGCCTCAACCGCGAGATGATGGCCCGCGCCAAGCAGGCGGGCGTCAACGTGATGATGCTCACCGTCGACAGCATCACGGGCGGCAACCGCGAGCGCGACAAGCGCACGGGCTTCGCCATCCCGTTCAAGCTTACGATCGCGGGCATGGCGCAGTTCGCCATGAAGCCGGCCTGGGGGATCAACTACCTGACTCACGAGAATTCCGCCTGCCGCAGCTCGACACCCACGTCGACATGGGCGGCGGCGTCATGTCGATCAGCCGCTACTTCACCGAGATGCTCGACCCGTCGATGACCTGGGACGACGTCGCCAAGATGGTCGCCGAATGGGGCGGGCAGTTCTGCCTCAAGGGCGTGATGACGGCCGAGGACGCACGCAGGGCCGCCGACATCGGCTGCACGGGCGTGATCCTCTCCAATCATGGCGGGCGCCAGCTCGACGGCTCGCGGACCGGCTTCGACCAGCTCGCCGAAGTCGTCGAAGCGGCCGGCGACAAGCTCGACGTGCTGATGGACGGCGGCGTCCAGCGCGGCACCCATGTGCTCAAGGCTCTGGCGCTCGGCGCCAAGGCCGTCGGTCTCGGGCGCTACTACCTGTTCCCGCTTGCGGCCGCCGGCCAGCCGGGCGTGGAGCGCGCGCTCGAGAACCTGCGCGTCGAGATCGAACGCGCCATGAAGCTCATGGGCAAGACGCAGGTCAGCGAGCTCTCGCGCGCCGACCTGCGCTTCCGCTGACCGGCTCCGCCGCCGTCAGGGAGCCTGCACGGCGGCGTTCCGGGCCGAGAGCCCCCACTCCTTGAGCGACAGGAACACGTCGCGGTCGAGCCGGAAGACGTCGACCGCGACCGACCCCGCGGCGCCTGGCGAGCGCACGAAGCCCGCGCCCTCCCACTGAAATCCGCAGCGCTCCAGCACGCCGCGCGAAGCCGGGTTGGTCACCCGGCAGCGCGCTGTGGCCGCCGTCGCGCCCGTCATCTCGAAGGCGGCGTCGAGCACCGCCCGGGCGGCCTCGGTCGCAAGCCCCCTACCCCGGTGCTCGGCGCCCAGCCAATAGCCGAGCTCGATCTCGCTCCCCTGCCCCTCGGCCCAGCCGATGCCTCCGATCAGGTCGCCGACGTCGCGGCGGCGGATCGAGAAGGTCATCGAGGCCGGGCGACTGCGCCGCGCTGAGCCCAGCACGAAGGCGCGCGCGTCCTCGAGCGTGAAGGGCTTTGGGATCGCGGCGGTCATCAGGCCGAGCGTCGGGTCGGCCGAGAGCAGCGCGATCTCGTCGGCGTCGGCCGTCACGGGCGGGCGCATGACGAGCCGCGTCGTTTCGACCAGCGGCCGGGTCGCGTCCCATGACGCCCGATCGAGCGTCATGGCCACGAGCCGGACCGGCTCGGGCCGCGCCCGGGAGCGCTGCTCGACGAGGCCCGTGCGCCGGAAGCCGAGCTTCGCCAGGATCGCGGCCGAAGCCTCGTTGTCCACGAAATGGCCCGAGGCCAGCGCGTCGAGGTCGGTCGCGGAGAAGACGAGGTCGACCATGGCGCGCGCGGCGAGCGTTCCGATCCCACGGCCCCAGAAGGGCTTGGCGAGCCAGTAGCCGAGCTCCGGCCGTCCGCAGCGTCGATCGAGACGCTGCCGGCGAACACGCCCTCGACCTCGATCGCCGCGACGAGCATGTGGGGCGAGGCCGCAGGGCCCGCCAGGAACGTGCGCGCGTCGTCAATCGTATAGGGGTGCGGGACCGCGATGAGGTTCTGGGCGACGTCGAGGTTCGAAAGGCCCTCGGCCATGGCGAGCGCGTCGGCCTCGGCCAGCGCTCGCAGGCGCACGCCTGCGGCTTTCGTGGCGCAGGGCTTGTCGAGAAGCCGCGGGTCGAGTCTGTAGTTCGGCTCGGTCTCGGATGACGCGCGCATGGCGGCCGCCTCATGGGTCCGGAAAACGAAAAACGGGGGAGTACGGCGCCCCGTCTCCCCCGTCTGTCCGGATCTTGCGGTCGAACCGCCGAGGGAGCTTTAGGCGCCCGGCGGGATGCGTCGCATCAGCCCGCCGTCATTCCGCAGCTTCGGCCATGGCGGCCGGAACGACGTTCACGTAAGTGCGGCCGTTGGCTTTGTGCGTGAACTGCACTTTGCCTTCGGCGGTGGCGAACAGGGTGTGGTCCTTGCCCATGCCGATGTTGAGGCCCGGATGCCACTTAGTGCCGCGCTGGCGCACGACGATGTTGCCCGGGATCACGGCTTCGCCGCCGAACTTCTTCACCGAGACGGCGGCCGGCCGAGTCGCGGCCGTTGCGGGACGAACCGCCTGCTTTTTTATGAGCCATGTCTGTCTCCTATGTCCGGGCGGTTCAGTTCTTCGACGCGCCGGTCAGGCCCACGATCTTGACGATCGTGTAGTCCTGGCGATGGCCGCGCTTGCGCTTGGAGTTCTGACGACGGCGCTTCTTGAAGGCGATGACCTTCGCGCCGCGGGCGTGCTCGACGATCTCGGCCGCGACGGACGCGCCGGACACGAAGGGAGCGCCGATCGAAATCTGGTCGCCCTCGCCGATCGCGAGGACTTCGCCGAAGGTGACCTTGGAGCCGGCCTCTCCTTCGAGCTTTCCGACGGTCAGCACGTCGTCGGCGACGACCCGGTGCTGCTTTCCGCCGGTCTTGATGACTGCGAACATGTTTGTCAGTTCCCGTTTGCTAGAACGCGCTCCGGGGCGAATTCCCCTGGCGCGGCTTTTTGTTGGTTCAGACCAAAGGCCCAAACGGAAAGGCGCGAACGAGGGGTCCCGTCGCGCCGTGACGGGCTTCTACAGGAAGAGCCACGGGACGGTCAATCGAAAGCGAGCCGCTTCGTCACGAAAGCGTCGCGCCTTAGGGCGCGACGGCGGCGGGCGGGACCGGACGCCGCCTCGCGGCGCTCGCCGCGGCCCCGCCGCAGGCCATGACGATCGCGCCGATCGCGATCCATTCGAGGAGCGCCAGACGCTCGCCGAGAATCGCAAGCCCCGCGAGCGAGCCGACTGCGGGCTCGAGGCAGAGCAGCACGCCGAAGGTCTGGCTCGGCAGGTGTTTCAGCGAAAAGATCTCGAGCGAATAGGGAATCGCGCTCGACAGCACCGCCACTCCGGCCGCCATCGCGAGCAGCGTCGGGTCGAATGCGGCCTTCGCCGCGCCGGGCGCGCCGAAGGGCAGCGTCACGAGCGCCGCGGCGCACATCGCCAGCGCGATCGTGCGCCCGCCATGCAGATGGCCGACGCGCTTGCCGAGAATGATGTAGGCCGCCCAGCACGCCGCCGCTCCCAACGCGCAGGCGACGCCGACCGGATCGAGCGCGCTCGTCCCGTGGCCGAGCGGCAGCAGCAGGCCGAGGCCGAGCACGGCGAGCCCGACCCAGACGAGATCTAGCGCCCGCCGCGAGCCCGCGACGGCGACGGCGAGCGGCCCGGAGAACTCGATCGCGATCGTGATCCCGAGCGGGACGGTGCGCAGCGCGAGATAGAACAGCAGGTTCATGGTCCCGAGCACCGCGCCGAAGAGCGCGACCGAGCGCAGATCCTTGGCCGAGAACCGCGCGCGCCATGGCCGCCAGAGCGCGCAGAGGATCAGCGCCGAGATCGTGACGCGCAGCGTCGTGACGCCGGCGGCGCCGACTTCGGCAAACAGGCCCTTGGCGAAGGACGTGCCGACGCACAGCGCCACGATGCTGCCGACGAGCGCCGCCACCGCGAGCGGAAAAGCGAAATCGGGGGACGCGCCGGCGCTCTGGGAGCTGGCCGCGGGGCTCGACATCTCGGGAACCTGAGGCTGGAGGGACCGGCGGCGCCGGTCGGGGTGGGACTGCGCGGCGATCTCTATCCTGAAGGCCCCGCCGGATGTCGGCGATTTCAGTCGCCTAATCGACTGTTTCCGGCGCAAGCTGCCGTCTGATGACGAAACTCACCGAACTCGACGCCTTCGACCGGCGCCTGCTCGACCTTGTGCGCCGGGACAACCAGATGCCGGCCCGCGCGCTCGCCGAGACCGTCGGGCTGTCCGAGAGCGCCGTGCTGCGTCGCCTCAGGCGGCTGCGCGCCGAGGGCGTCATCACGGCGGACGTCTCCGTGGTGCGCCCCGAGGCGCTCGGCCTCGGCCTCACCATGCATGTGCTCGTCGCGATGGAGCGCGAGGGCTCGGCCGTGCTCGACGCCTTCGCGCGCAAGATCGCCGGCCGACCGGAGGTGCACCAGGCCTGGTACGTGACCGGCGAGAGCGATTTCGTGCTGCTGGTGCGCGTCGCCTCGATGGAGGACTATGAGCGCTTCACACGCGCGACGCTGAACGACGACCCGAACGTGCGCTCGTTCCGCACCATCATCGCGATTCGCGAGGTGGTGGAGGCGCGCACGCCCTCCGCGCTCGCCTGAGGGCCGTCAGCGCTCGACGATCACCGGCTCATGACCGGTCTCGCGCAGGAAACGCACGAGATCCTCAGCCGCGACCGCGGTGGTGGCGGTGTTCTCGAGCGGATGGAAGTTGACCCGGCCCTTCGCCAGGAGGCCGGCGTCGAGCCCGACCGTCACCCGGCCCTCGGCGTCGTTGATCGCGCCGAACGGCGTGACCGAGCCCGGCCGCACGCCCCAGACCTCCTCGAGGAGCCCGGCGGAAGCGAAGGAGAACCGTCCCTGCGCGCCGAGCTTCCGGTGCAGCGTCTTCAGATCGATCTCGGCCTCGTCCTCGGCGGTGAACAGGAACAAGCGGCCCTTCTTGTCCTTGAGGAACAGGTTCTTGGACTTGCCGCCCTGGATGCGGGCGCGGAGATGCGCGGACTCCGCGACGGTGAACACCGCCGGATGCTCGATGGTCTCATGCGCGATCCCGAGGCCGTCGAGAAAAGCGAACAGTTCGGCGCGGGTCGCGGGCATCGGGCGAAATCCTTCAGAGCGCCGGGCGTTCGCGCGATCAGGCGGGGCCGCTTCCGGACGCGCCGCCATAACGCGAGGCGGTTCGCGTCCACAAGTCGTCGAAAGCGCCTTGCAATCGCTCCGCCGTTGCGGCATATGGCGCCTCTCGCGAGCGACATGCTTCGCCCGCGACGAAGACGACTGCGATGCGGGTGTAGCTCAGGGGTAGAGCACAACCTTGCCAAGGTTGGGGTCGAGGGTTCGAATCCCTTCGCCCGCTCCAGTCTCTCAAACGAAGAAAGCCGCCGGAGACCGGCGGCTTTCTTCGTTTTCGGGCTACCGCTTCGATGCGCTCCGAACGCCCGTGGTTACACGCGGGTTACTCGGCCGTCTCCGACAGGCGATATGAAATCGTGTTGTCACGAGGGTACGCCCTGATGCGCTTATGACCCTTAGCCGTCCTGAGCTGAGTCCGCTCTTAGCCACAGCCTCGCTCGGCGAGACGGGGAAGGCGTGCTGCCTTCTGACTCAGATCAACGATGGTCCACCGCGGCCGGGCTATCTTGTGACGAACACGTCAGGGAGACCGCCATGGAAGCGACCAAAGCGGCTGGCTTTGCCAGCATCATGACCCACTTCGACCTCGGACCGTGGGCCGAGGCCCGCGGGCGGCTTGCCGCCGCGCTGGCGGACGAGCATGGCGCGCGCTTCATCGGCGTAGCTGCAGAGCTGCCGATCACCGTCGTAAGCGACATCAACTTTGCTGTCGAAGAGGTAGCGGATGACGAGCGCCGTCGCGCCAACGGGGATATTGCCGCGGCGAAGAAAACGTTCGACGCGGTCGTGGGTTCGCGCAACGACGTCGAGTGGCGCTGCTCGCTCTCGGATCCCACGCGTTTTCTGATCCAGCAGTCCCGGGCCGCGGATCTCATCGTCGTCGGACGCCGGGCATCATACGACCAGAGCGACCCGAGCATGAGTGTCTGGCCAGGCGTCGTCGCCATGGAGGCCGGCCGCCCGCTCTTGGTGGTGCCGCCGGAGAAGGACTTCCTCGCTGGCCACAAGGTCGTCGTCGCCTGGAAAGAGACCAGGGAAGCGAGACGCGCCGTCAAGGACGCACTTCCGATTCTGAAGAGAGCGAATGAAGTGGTGGTCATGACCGCCTCGGCTCATTACCGAGACGAGAGCGCCGAAGACGTGTGCTCCTGGCTTTCGCGCCACGGGGTCGCCTGCCGACCCTCACTGCATGCCGGGGAGATGACCTCGGTCGCAGGCGAAGTCCTTGACCTCGTCTCCGACATCGGGGCCGACCTGATCGTCTCCGGCGCCTATGGACACAGCCGCATGCGCGAATGGCTGTTCGGCGGGGCCACCCGCGACCTGCTCGAGACCAGCGGGGCCTGCCTGTTCATGTCGCATTGATGGGCCGGGCGAGTTCCCTCCGACCCCGAACCCGACGCTCGCTTCAAGAGGAGCGGGCGTCGTCTTTTTGCATCAAGTCGCCCGACTGGCTCGGCGGCGTGACGCTGGTCGTCCTCAGCGCACGTGAAGCCGTCGACCAGATGACCCTGCTCCGGGAAGGTGGCTTCCACGTCGGCCACGTCACGACCATCGACGGCGACCCCGTCACGCCCTTCGTGCTGGCGCTGCTCGCCGTCGACCGCCCGATAGTCGTGCCGTCGGGGACCGCGGCGCCTTAAGCCGCGGTGCGCCCGTCGTCGACGCCCGCGGCCGTCGCCGGCGGGACGGACTTCTCGTTCCCGTCCTGCACCAGCTTCGTCAGCAGATCGATCTGCTCTTGCTGCTTCTTGAGCAGACTGACGAGATGCTCGTCGCGCATGCGATCGAGCTTGTCGTGGAGCGCCATGATCTCGATCTCCGCCTTGAGGTTGACCTCGTAGTCGAGGGCGGCCGTCTCGCGGTCCTTCGCGACCTGGCGGTTCTGGCTCATCATGATGACGGGGGCCTGGATCGCGGCGAGCATCGACAGCAGCAGGTTCAGGAAGATGTAGGTGTAAGGGTCAAACGGACGCGCCAGCGCGTACGAGTTCAACCCGGCCCACGCCACGAAGCATGCTCCGAAGCCGAGAATGAAGCCCCAGGAGCCGCCGAGCTCGGCGACGCGGTCGGCGAGCCTCTGCCCGAAGGTCAGCTCGTCCCGGTCGGTCCCGGGACGACGCGTGACGACCCGGCGCTCGGCGGCGTGCTGAAGCACGCGCGCCTCGGCTTCCCGAAGCGCGCTCGGGTGCTTGCCGAACCAGCGCAGCGCCGCCTCGACCGCGCCGGGATGAGGATTGGCCGCGGCCGGCCGGACGCTCTTCGAATCCTTCGGCAGCCGGACGTACTTGAACAGCGGCGGCGTGCCTCCGCCCGCAGCCAGCCCGGCTTCAGGCGGTTTCACGGAGCTCGAGCCACATGGCGTTCAGCACCGCGAACGCGCTCGCGAGGCCGAGGCCGAGAACCCAGGCGAAGTACCACATGGGCAAATCCTCTCAGTAGGCGCTGGTGTCGCTTCGGATCGCCGCCAGGGTCACGCGGCCGCGCAGCACGCGGTAGACCCACGCCGTGTAGGCGACGATGATCGGCAGAAAGATCACGATGGCGGCGAGCATGATCTTGAGGGTCATCTCGCTCGAGGAGGCGTCCCAGACGGTGAGGCTCTGGTTCGGCGCGATCGACGACGGCAGCAGGAACGGGAACAGGCTGACCCCCGCGGTCGCCACAACGCCCGCCACCGAGACCGCGCTCGAGACGAACGCCAGGCTGTTCGGCCGCCTCGTCAGCAGCAGGCCTGTGACGGCCGCGCCCGCAAGCGCAGCGGCCGGGGCGGCCAGCATCCAGAGGTGGGCGGCGTAGCTCGCGAAGACGCGTCCGACCGAGACGTCGACGCTCTTCAGCAGCGGGTTCGACGGACCCGCCGGGTCGATCTTCCCGACGATGCGGTAGCTGTCGATTCCGAGCGCCATGCACACGCCGCCCACCATCATGCCGATGATGAGCAGCAGCGCGGCCTGCCGGGCGGCGAACGCAGCCCGCGACGCCACGGGCTCTTCCGCCTTCAAGGCGAGGTAGGTGCCGCCGTGCATGACCAGCATCGTGACGCTGACCACGCCGCAAAACAGCGCGAAGGGGTTGAGCAGGCCGAAAAACCCGCCCTCGTAGGTCATGCGGAGCTCATCGTCGAAGCGGAAGGGCACGCCCTGCAGCGCGTTGCCGACCGCGACGCCGAAGATCAGCGCGGGCACGAAGCCCCCGGTGAAGAGCGCCCAGTCCCAGAAGGCCCGCCAGCGGCGGTCCAAGACCTTCGAGCGGAACTTGAAGCCGACGGGCCGCAGGATCAGCGCCCAGAGCACCACGAACATTGCGAGGTAGAAACCGGAGAAGGCCGCGGCGTAGAGCGCGGGCCAGGCGGCGAAGATCGCGCCGGCGCCCAGCACGAGCCAGACCTGGTTGCCCTCCCAGACCGGGCCGACGGTGTTGATGGCGACGCGCCTCTCGCCGTCGGTGCGGGCGACGAACGGCAGCAGCGTCGCGACGCCGAGGTCGAAGCCGTCCATGACGGCGAAGCCAATCAGGAGGGCGCCGAGCAGCACCCACCAGACGACGCGCAGGGTTTCGTAATCGAGGGTCATGGGAGCGGTCCTGGGGTGAGGGCTTATTCGGCGGCGATTGCGGCGGGACGCGGCGTCCAGGGGCTCGCCGGGGCGTCGCGGGCCGGGCCGAGCAGGAGGTCCGGCCCCATGCGGATCGTTTTGACCATCAGGAACATGTCGACGACGGCGAGCGCCGAGTAGAAGACGACGAAGCCGATCAGCGTGGTCCAGACGTTGCCCGCGGACACGCTCGACACCGCAAGGAAGGTCGGCATCACCCCTCGATGACCCAAGGCTGGCGGCCGACCTCGGCCACGATCCAGCCGAGTTCGCCGGCGATCCACGGCGTCGGCAGCGCGAGGAGCGCGACCCACAGGAAAGCGCGCGAGGAAGCGATGCGGCCCCGGCTCGCCAGCACGAAGGCGGTCGCGAACAGGCCGATGAAGAAGAAGCCGAGCGCCACCATGATCCGGAAGCTCCAGAACAGCGGCGACACGGGCGGCACGGTGCTCCAAGCGGCCTGGGCGATCTCGGCGTCGGTCGCGTTGAGCACGTCGGGCCGGATCTTCTTCAGCAGCAGCGCGTAGCCGAGCTCGCCCGACGTCGCCTCGAGCTTGGCGCGGGCCATCACGTCGGTCCGGTCGACCTTGATCTTCTCGAGCGCCTCGTAGGCCATCAGCCCAAAGCGGATCCGAAGCTCGACGTCCTTCACGAGGTCTTCGATCCCGGAGACCTCCTTGCTGATCGAGCGCGTGGCGATCAGGCCGAGCATCCAGGGAACCTTACCTCGTAGGGGTCTCGCGCGCCTCAGCGTCCGGGATGCCGAACAGGGTGAAGGACGCCGGGGCGGGCTCGGTTTTCCACATCGCCTCGATGGCGGCGAGCTTCATCCTCTGGTTCTCGCCCGTCGTGTAGCCGCTCTCGTCGCCGAGCACGACGACCGACACGCCGCGGCGAGGCCGAAGCTCGCGGCGACGGTGGCCGAGCGCTTGGCGAGGTCCACGTGGCGGCCGCGCAGGAGGTAGAGGGCGCTGATCGCGAGCACGAAGACGGCGCCCGTGACGTATCCGGCGCTCACCGTGTGGACGAACTTCGCCTGGGCGACCGGGTTGAAGATCAGCGCGGAGAAGTCGGAGACCTCCATCCGCATGGTGTCGGGATTGAACGTCGCCCCGACCGGGTTCTGCATCCAGCCGTTGGCGATCAGGATCCAGAGCGCCGACAGGTCCGTGCCGAGCGCGAGCAGCCAGGTCACCACGAGGTGGCCGACGCGTGAGAGCCGCTCCCAGCCGAAGAAGAACAGGCCGATGAACGTCGCCTCGAGGAAGAAGGCCATCATGCCCTCGATGGCGAGCGGCGCCCCAAACACGTCACCGACGTAATGGCTGTAGTAGGCCCAGTTCGTGCCGAACTGGAACTCCATGGTCACGCCCGTCGCGACACCCATGGCGAAGTTGATGCCGAACAGCGCGCCCCAGAACTTTACCATCCGCCGCCAGATCTCGCGGCCCGTCATCACGTAGACGGTCTGGTCTGCCCCCTGAGAAGTGGTCCTCCCTGAGGTATGGCTTTTGGCCATTTGGAGGACTGCTTGATGCCGAGGAAGAGGCACGCGCCTGAAGAGATCGTCGCGAAGCTGCGGCAGGTGGAGGTTCTGACCGCGCAAGGTCGACCGGTGGCGGAAGCGATCCGTTCGATCGGCGTGACCGAAGTGACGTTCTATCGCTGGCGCACCGAGTATGGCGGGCTGAAGGGCGATCAAGTGAAACGCCTGAAGGAGCTCGAGGCGGAGAATGCCCGGCTTCGACGAGCGGTGTCGGACCTGACGCTCGACAAGATGATCCTGGCGGAGGCGGCCAGGGGAAACTGATCAGCCCCGCCCGTCGCCGGGACTGCGTGGACCGTGTGGTGAGCAAGCTCGGCGTGACGGAGCGCCGTGCCTGCCTCGTGCTCGGCCAGCACCGATCGACGCAGCGGAAGATCCCGACCCGGCCTGACAACGAAGCGGCGCTGACCGCCGATATCGTGGCGCTGGCTGTCCAGTATGGCCGTTACGGCTACAGGCGGATCGCGGCTCTGCTGCGCTCCGCCGGCTGGAGCGTGAACCTGAAGCGCGTCGAACGGATCTGGAGACGGGAGGGGCTGAAGGTTCCGGTGAAGCAGCCCAGGCGCGGGCGGCTCTGGCTCAACGACGGCTCATGTGTCCGGCTGCGGCCTGAACGGCCGAACCACGTCTGGTCCTACGACTTCGTCGAGGATCGCACGCATGACGGCCGTAAGTTCAGGATGCTCAACGTGATCGACGAACCGAAGGTCGGCGCAGCCAGTTCACACGCGAATGCCTGGCGATCCGGATCGGGCGGAGGCTCCGGTCGACCGACGTGATCGACGTTCTGTCGGACCTGTTCATCCTGCGCGGCGCGCCGGTCCACATCAGGTCGGACAACGGTCCAGAGTTCGCGGCCAAGGCCGTCCGTGAATGGATCGCGGCCGTCGGCTCTCGAACCGCCTTCATCGAGCCAGGCAGTCCTTGGGAGAATGGCTACTGCGAGAGCTTCAACGCCCGGCTGCGGGACGAGCTTCTCAACGGCGAGATCTTCTACTCGCTCGCCGAGGCCAAGGCCGTGATCGAAGGTTGGCGGCGGCATTACAACGCTGTCCGCCCGCACTCGTCGCTTGGCTACAGGCCGCCTGCGCCGGAGGTCGCGCTATGGCCGGCTGCGCAACCCCGACCAGCTCCGCCGGCCACGCCAACCGTCGCGTCAGCGCCGCTCATGAACTAACATTCCAACCGGACCACTCGATGGGGGCCGGCCACGACAGGCCGCGCGGGTTGATGGCCGAGAAGAAGAACGCGCTGCTCAGGGTGAACCGCATCGCGGACCCTTCGGGCGTTCCCTTGAAGACCATGGCGTCGTCTGCAGAAGACGCGCTCCGCGCTAGGCGGATGATACCCTTCAGGCGACGAACGTCCTGATCACTCTCAAACTCGTCGATCAGGACCGGCAGACTGTCAGCTCCAAGGGCCTGTCGAATGCCCGCCTCGGAGCTCTGTCCATCGGCGGAGATGGCCAGCGGGGCCAAGAGCGCTGAGGCCAGCGTCTGAATGGTCGTTGGCCGGCCCCCATCGAGTGGTCCGGTTGGAATGTTAGTTCATGAGCGGCGCTGACGCGACGGTTGGTGTGGCCGGCGGAGCTGGTCGGGGTTGCGCAGCCGGCCATAGCGCGACCTCTGGCGCGGACGGCCTGTAGCCGAGCGCCGAGTGTGGGCGGATGGCGTTGTAGTGCCGCCGCCAGGTTTCGATCACGGCCTTGGCCTCGGCGAGTGAGGAGAAGATCTCGCCGTTGAGAAGCTCGTCGCGGAGCCGAGCGTTGAAGCTCTCGCAGTAGCCGTTCTCCCAAGGGCTGCCGGGCTCGATGAAGGCAGTCCTCGAGCCGACGGCGACGATCCACTCGCGGACGGCCTTGGCCGCGAACTCCGGGCCGTTGTCCGACCGGATGTGGCCCGGCGCGCCGCGGAGAATGAACAGGTCTGACAGGACGTCGATGACGTCGGTCGACCTGAGCCTCCGCCCGATCCGGATCGCCAGGCATTCGCGCGTGAACTGGCTGCGCCGACCTTCGGTTCGTCGATCACGTTGAGCATCCTGAACTTGCGGCCGTCATGCGTTCGATCCTCGACGAAGTCGTAGGACCAGACGTGGTTTGGCCGCTCGGGCCGCAGCCGCACGCATGAGCCGTCGTTGAGCCACAGCCGCCCGCGCTTGGGTTGCTTCGTCGGAACCTTCAGCCCCTCACGTCGCCAGATCCGCTCGACCCGCTTCAGGTTCACGACCCAGCCGGCGGAGCGCAGCAGAGCCGCGATCCGCCTGTAGCCGTAACGGCCATACTGGACAGCCAGCGCGACGATGTCGGCGGTCAGCGCCGCCTCGTCGTCGGGCCGCGTTGGGACCTTCCGCTGTGTCGATCGGTGCTGGCCGAGCACAAGGCAAGCACGGCGCTCCGTCACGCCGAGCTTGCTCACCACACGATCGACGCAGTCGCGGCGACGGGCGGGGCTGATCAGTTTCCCCGAGCTGCCTCCGCCAGGATCATCTTGTCCAGCGTCAGGTCCGACACCGCTCGACGAAGCCGGGCGTTCTCGGCCTCCAGCTCCTTCAGGCGCTTCACTTGATCGCCCTTCAGCCCGCCATACTCGGTGCGCCAGCGATAGAACGTGACTTCGGTCACCCCGATCGACCGGATCGCTTCCGCGACCGGCCGACCTTGCGCGGTCAGAACCTCGACCTGCCGCAGCTTCGCGACGATCTCTTCAGGTGCGTGCCTCTTCCTCGGCATCGTTCAGTCCTCCACATGGCCAAAAGCCATACATCAGGGAGGACCACTTCTCAGGGGGCAGACCAGGCCGCTAGGTAGCCATGAGCACAATGAGCTACGCCCCACGCTTGGCAAAACTCTATGCTAAGTTTTCGGTTAGCCAAGCCTTCCTCTACTATCTTAAGAGCATCGTTTCCTACGAAATGGAAATAATAACGCATATCATTGGCTTCAGAAGTTCCGGCATGAGCGATCATCATCATACCGGTTAGTTTATTGTTGTCGCCTTCTCTAAATGTACCGGCGAGAGCTTCCTCTTCGCTTTCAATGCGCGCTCCAAGCACAGTTCTTAAGTAGCCAATGTTCTCCTCAACCAACACCCAAAAATGATCTGTATCGCGCGGTGTTACGACAGCATCTTCGTGGTACATATCGAAACTCCAATCATATTTTTTGTCGCCGCGAGATGGATGAGGAGCATGAGACCGGCTCTCATATGCCTTCTAGCTCGACGCTTTTTCGGCTCTCGGGTCGTCGCCGCCCGAGCACATGGGGTCCCGTTCGCGCACGAGATTCGTAGCGATTCACAACCTGTACGTACAGGTTCATACCCAAGCGAACGCTTCGACGGCTACGTGGCGCCGGCCGCTGAGGACACGGGGGCGCTTCTGCCGTCCTGCTTCGCGCCCTTCGCCACGACCACAAGAGCGTCGTCGGGGAGCGGCCGCTGCAAGGCCCTCGCTTCGACCCATGGCGCTCGCATCCAGACGCCGATTTCTGAGACGCCGCTTTAGCGCGCGCGGCTGAAGCGGCCCGCGTCGTCTCCCGACATTAGCTGAAGCTTCCGAACATTCGGCGGAATGAAGATGTGCTGGAACGCGATCGGCTGACTGCCCCGCGTGTAGGATCGGACCTCGAGCGCGAGGCCGTGGTAGCTCTCGCTTTCGAGCTTCAGTAGCTTCGCGATCTCAGGCGTGAATTGGGTCGCCTGCACGCGTTGGTCGACGAACAGCGTCGGGACGTCGAACCGCTCCTCGAGAACCGTGCGGATCATGACGCGGTGCAGCTCGCTCATCGGCATGTCGAGCACGCCCGCGAAACGGTCACCATCAATGTAGAATTCGCTAAGGCAGTCGAACTCCTCCGCCACGGTGATGCGTCGCCGGATGCGGATGAAACGCGACGCCTCGACCAGCATCGCCGACCATGGCCCGCGACGGGTGGTGACGCGGCGCTCGATCGCCTCGGCGTAGACCGGCGCAATCGCGCTGTCGTCGTCGCTGACGAAACGAAAGTGCAAGAGGCGTTCGGCCTGCGACGCGCCGCTCGGGACGAAAGTGCCGTGGCCGTGCCGACGGATCAGCGCGCCATCGCGCGCCAGCGCGCCAAGCGCCTTCTGAGCCGTGCCGAGACTGAGACCGCTCGCGCGGGCGAGCTCGGTCTCGGCGGGCAGCTTGTCGCCGGGCGTCCAGAGGCCGTCGGCGATCATGCCGAGGATGGCGGCCCTCAGGCGAAGATGGCGGGGCTCGTCCTGTTGGGCGGCGTCCTCTACGCGGCGACGCAGCTCCGCCATCGCCTCGCCGCGCGGGCGGCTGTCGGTCCGCTGATCGCCGATATCCGCGATGATGGCCAAGCGGGCGCGCTCTCTGGTCTCCGCTCCGGACGGTCTAGGACGAGCGCCGCGGCCGCTCAAGCGGCTCAACGCTCTCCCGAGGCCTTGATCATCGGCGTCCATTTGGCGATCTCGGCGGTAACGAAGTCGCGCAGCGCTTGCGGCGTGCGTTGCTCGGGCGGCGGCACTTCGTTGCCCAGCTCCTTCATGCGCTTCTGTATGCCCTCGTCTCTGAACGCGGCCTCGAGCGCCGCCACCAGCTCGTCGACGATCGGCTTCGGAGTGTTCTTTGGTAGGAAGAGCGCCGACCAGGCGAGCGTTTCGAACTCCGCCAGGCCAGCCTCCGGCGCAGACGGCACGTCGGGTAGCGCCTCGGCGCGCTTCGGCCCGGCGATGGCGAGTGCCCGCACCGCCCCGGTGCGGATGTGCGGCGCGCCGCTCACCACCTGATCGAACATCATCGGGATCTGGCCCGCGATCACGTCGGTCATCGCCTGGCTGAGGCCGCGATAGGGAATGTGCGTCAGCCCTGCGCCAGTAAGCTGGTTGAACGAGATGCCGGCCAAATGCCCAATCGAGCCCTTGCCTGCCGTCCCGTATCCAACCTTGCCGGGATTGGCTTTGGCGTAATCGACTAGTTCCTTGAGGCTTTTGACCGGCAGGTCCTTGTTGACCACCACCACCATCGGCGTCGTGCCGATCAGCATTACGGGCTGAAAGTCCTTGACCGGGTCATAGGGCAGATTGTCGTAGATGCCGACAGCGGCCGCGTGGCTTCCGAGATTGCCCATCACCATCGTGTAGCCGTCGGGATCGGAGCGCGCGACGCGGGCGCTGCCAATGCTGCCCCCGCCCCCACCGGGGTTCTCCACCACGACCTGCTGACCGAGCGTCTTCGACATGTGCGCGCTTAGCACGCGGGCCAGGACGTCGGTCGGGCCGCCGGCGGCGAACGGAACCACCATAGTCATGACCCGGCTCGGATAGGTGTCCGGCGCGGCGGCGGCCGGGACTGAGAGGCCCGCCAGCGCAAGCGCCGCAAAGGCTGCGCCCTGAAGCGCCGTTCGTCTTGAGGAACCGTTGGGCGACGTCATGGGCGCTTCCCCCTCGTCTTGTCGGCCGCTCTCCTGGCGGCGCAGGAATTATGCGCCGTGAAAGCTATATAGCTATGAAGCTTAAGTATAAGATTGCGGGTAGCTGCAGAGCATGTCTGAAGCCGCTATAGACAGGTGAAAGCTATATAGGACTCGGTTCGAACGCCAGTCCTCGCCGGAGGCAGACGCGATGAAGCTCGACGACGAGACCGAAGCGATGCTCGCGGGCGAGCACGGAGCCGTTCGGCGCTGGGCCGTTGAGCATCAGGTCATGGTTGGGCGCTTCTTCGACGCCGTCGATCTCGTGCCCGTCGGCCAGGCGCACATCATGGCCGACACCGAAGCCACGGGCCCCACGGGCGTCGATTTCATGGAGGAGCTCGCGCGCGCGCCGCACGCGGATCGGAAAGTGAAAATACCGACGATCACCGACCCACGCGGCGTCGACTTCAAGGCCTATGAGCGGCTGAAGCAAACGCAAAGCATGGTCGATCTTGAGGCGCGGCTCATCAAGGCGTTCGAGGCTCTCGGCGTCCTGATGACCAACACCTGCATCAACTACCAGACCATCCTGCCGCCTGTGCGCGGCGAGCATCTGGCTTTCGGCGACACCGGCGTGGTGATCTATTCGAACTCGGTGCTTGGAGCCCGCAGCAATTTTGAGGGCGGACCCTCGGCGCTCGCCGCCGCGCTCACCGGCCGCACCCCGCGCTACGGCTATCACCTCGACGAGAAGCGCGTCGGCACGTTGCATTTCGAGCTCAAGCATCAGCCGACGGATCTCAGCGACTGGGGCGCGCTCGGCGGCATCGTCGGGCGCAAGACCGACAGTTATTGGCGCGTGCCGGTGATCACCGGGCTCGAACGCGCGCCGAACTCCGACGAGCTGAAGCATTTTGGCGCGGCGGCCGCGAGCTTCGGCTCGGTGGCGCTGTTCCATATTCCCGGCGTCACGCCCGAGGCGCCCGATCTTCACGCCGCCTTCAACGGAGGCGCTGTCCCGGCGGCGGAACCCATCACCGCGGACGACTTCGACGCCTTCTACGAGGGTTATGCCGCCCGCGGCGACAAGGTCGACGTGGTGGTGTTCTCCGCGCCCCAGCTCTCGCTGCTCGAGATGGAGCAGGTCGCGACTCTCATGGACGGCCGCCGCGTTCATCCCGACACGACTCTGATGGCCGTGACCTCGCCCGAGATCAAGGCCGCGTCCGACCGTATGGGTCTCACACGGCGCATCGAGGCCGCAGGCGGCCTCGTGCTGGAAGGGGTGTGCTTCTACCAGAGCTACGCCCGCGAGATGGCGGAAGCGAACGGCTGGAGCCGGCTCGTTACCAACTCGGCGAAACTCGTCAACATCATCGGCGGCTACGGCTACAAGCCGACGCTCGCCACCATGGAGCGCTGCGTCGAAAGCGCGTGCGCCGGAAAGGTGTCGTGATGAGCAGAGTGCTGCGTTGCCATCCTGGCATCGGCCCAAAGGTCGAAGGAGAAGCGCTGGTCGCGAGCGACAATTTCAGCGCCCGCTATGATCTCGACCGGATCAAGGGCGTGTTCTCACGCCCCGCCCACAAGCTGTTTGGCGAGAGCTATCGCAACAAGATCCTGGTGCTCAACACCGCCAAGGGCGGCGTCGCCTCGGCCTGGATGCTGCGCGAAATGCTCCAGTCGGGCGTCACGCCGAAGGCGCTGGTGTTCAATACGGTCAACACGATCCTGGCCCAGGGCGCAGCGTTCGCGGGCCTTACCATGGTCGACCGCTTCGATTGCGCCGACGTCACCAAAGAGATCAGCAGCGGCGACTTGATTGAGGTCGATCCCTCGGAGGGATACGTCAGGATCTCACTGCGCTCTCGATGAACGACAGTTGCGCGCCAACAGCGGAAGTCGAAGGGCTTCCGGGAAGCGGACGTAGGTTCAGTCGGTCTCTTCAGGGAGCGGGCTGTCTGCTGAGCAACCTTTTTGCCAATATGTGACCGGCAGCACAGCCTTCCGGTCCATCTTCCCGTCTTCGATCAAGTAGCGCCGGATCGCTTGAACGCCGGCCGTGGCGTGGATGCGGACGCCGCTCGGGGGCATGTGCAACCCGCGTACGGCATCGACGAGCAGGCTATGAGTTCCTATGCCTCTAGATGTGGAAAGAAGTGCGTTGGGGGATTCGCGACCCGCATCACACCACGGTCTGGCCGCCTGCGATGGTGAGCAGCGCGCCCGAGGTGTAGCTGGCCTCGTCGGAGGCAAGCATGACGTAGGCCGACGCGAGTTCGGCCGGCTGGCCGGGGCGACCGAACGGCGTCTTCGATCCGAATGTTTCGACTGCATCGGGCGGCATGCCCGCCGGGATGAACGGGGTCCAGATCGGACCGGGCAGGACCGCGTTCACCCGGATGCCCTTTTCGGCAAGCAGTTGCGCAAGGCCGACTGTCAAATTCGCGATGGCCCCCTTGGTGGTGGCGTAGGGCAGGAGCTGCGGAGACGGATCCTTCGAGTTCACCGAAGCGGTGTTGATGATCGAGCCGCCTGGCTTGATATGGCGCGTCGCCAGTTGGGTCAGGTGGAACGTCGCGTGGACGTTGGTGTCGAATGTCTTGGTCCACTCCTCGAGCGAGACCTCGTCGAGCGACTTGAATGGCTTCTGGTAGGCCGCATTGTTGACCAGGATGTCGAGGCCGCCGAATTCAGCGATGGCGCGCTCCACAATCTGCTCGCGGAAGCTCGCGTCGCTGATGTCGCCGGGCGCCATCACGGCCTTTCGGCCGGCCTCCTCGATAAGGCGGCGGCAAGTCGCGCCATCCTCGCCCTCGCTCGGCAGGTGCACGACCAAAAGGTCGGCGCCCTCCCGGGCGAATGCGATCGCCACCGCGAGCCCGATCCCGCTGTCGCCACCCGTAATGATCGCCTTCTTGCCCGCCAGCTTCCCCGAGCCCTTGTAGCTCTCCTCGCCATGGTCGGGCCGAGGATCCATCTTCTCGGTCAGCCCCGGGAAGGACTGCGGCTGCTTGGGAAACGGCGGCTTCGGGAAGTGCTTCATCGAATGCTCCTGTGTCTTGGAGCAAACGGTCAGCGCCCGGAATTCGTTCGGACGCCGACCAGCGAAGAGCCCATCGCCGCGGTCACGCGACCGCGGCGATGGGCCCAGGCCGAGTTTAACCGATGAACTCGATCAGGTCGCGGTTCAGCCGTTCGGGATCGGTCGCGAACAGGCCGTGAGGCTCGCCATCGTACTCGATGTAGTTCGAACCCTGGATGCCCGCGGCCGCCGCCTTGCCGCTCGGCTTGATCGGGACGGTTGCGTCCGACGCGCCATGGATGATCAGGGTCGGCTTGGTGAACGACTTCAGGTCCGGCCGGAAGTCGGTCCGCCCGAACGCATCGACGCAATCGAGCGTCGCCTTCGGGCTCGCCATCAGGCCGAGCGTAAAGGTCCAGTCGAGGAGCGCGGAGCTGACCGGACGGGAAATCACTCCGACGCCGTAAAATTGCTTGGCGAAGGTCTGGAGGAAGGCGAAGCGGTCCTTACGGATCTCGCTTTTCATGTCCTCGAAGACGCTTGCGTCGACGCCATCGGGGTTGCTGTCGTCCTTCAACAGGTACGGCACGACCGAAGCCACCAGCACGGTCTTGGCGACACGGTCGGAGCCATGGCGGGTGAGGTAGCGGGCGATCTCGCCCCCGCCCATCGAGAAGCCGACGAGGTTCGCCTCGCGGATGTCGAGCTTGTCCAGCACCGCCGCCAGGTCGTCGGCGAATGTGTCGTAGTCGTATCCGGTCGCGGGGTGTGCGGACTGGCCGAAGCCGCGGCGGTCATAGGTGATGACCCGGTAGCCCGCTTCGAGCAGCGCCAGCGTCTGGTACTCGAACATGTCGCCCGTCAGCGGCCAGCCATGGATCAGGACGACAGGCTTGCCCTCTCCGGCGTCCTTGACGTGCAGATGCGCTCCGTCGCGGCTCTCAATGTGCATGCGTTCTCCCTGGTGCGATCAGTTATGAGGGGTCATGCCCCCGCGTACTGAAGCAACGCCAACGCGCGCCGAACGGTTCTCCGTCACCGCTCCTCGGGATCGAAACCTTGCCAGCGCCGTTGGTCAGGGCATTCGCATCCTGCGCCCGGAAGGCGCACTGCATCCGCATGGAAGGAGACAGCCATGAGCCTTCAAGGCAAGAAGATCGCGATCCTGATCGCGCCGAGCGGCACGGAGGAACCCGAGTTCTCCAAGCCCAAGGAGGCCGTCGAACAGGCCGGCGGCGAAGTGACCGTCATCAGCATCGAGAAGGGCGAGGCCAAATCGGTGAACAACGACTTGGACCCGGGCGGCAGCTACGCCGTCGACAAGACCTTCTCCGAGGTCTCCGCAGACGAGTTCGACGGCCTCGTCATTCAGGGGGCTGCGTTGGGGCCGACAAGCTGCGGGCCGACGAAGACGCGATTGCGTTTATCCGAGCGTTTTTTCGAGCAGTCCAAGCCCGTCGCCGCGATCTGCCACGCGCCTTGGACCCTGGTTGAGGCTGGCGTGCTTGAGGGGCGAACCATCACGTCCTTCCCGACGCTTAAGACGGACGTCGAGAATGCGGGCGGGACGTGGGTCGACGAGGAAGTCGTGGTCGACAAGGGCCTCGTGACGAGCCGGAACCCGGACGACCTTCCAGCCTTCTGCGCCAAGCTCGTCGAGGAGTTCGCCGAGGGCAAGCACCCCGAACAGGCCCGCAGTGCCTGAGTTCGGTCGCCATTCAGCGATGCGGCCGGCGCCCCGCTCGCGACGCGGGTCTTGCGTCACGTAGGGCTGAGCAACGCGCGGAAACGTAAGCATCGAGTTGCCGCATCCGCGTGGCGGTAGAGACCGATGGAAAGAACAAACACCGGAGACACACGATGCAGGACGGCAATAAACCCAATCCCGACGATGTCGAGATCGAACGTCAAGAATCCAGCGAGAGCATCAAGACGCCAGTCGATCCGGAAGCCCAGCTCGACGAGGTTGCCCGGACGCCGAACGAGAAGGCGGCCGGCGACCATGCGGGTAAGCAGGGGTCCCATGGCGGCGCACACGAGGCGTCTCCGGACGATCCCGACGAGGCGCAGTCGCCGACCTGACGGGGGTCGCCTCCGGACGAACCCGCGGCAGGCGTCGGGAGTTGGACCATCATGGCTCTCCCACGCAGGCTAATCGACCCGAAGACCATCTACCTCGAGCCGGAGGTGCGGAACTTTGCCCGCGGCCGCGAGGCGTTGGAGCGCTTCCCGGACGCGAGGCTGATCGAGGTCGCGAGCCACGCACGCATTCCAGAGTTGTTCGCCGACGAGGCGCTCGCCGCCGACTGGCTGCGGATGAAGCGCGACGTGCTGGTGCTGGGCGTGAAGAAGGGGCTTGCCCTGCGGCCCAACGGCCGCTCAGCGGACTTCATCGCGCCGTCCACGTCGAACGGCTGCGCGATGGCGTGCTCCTATTGCTACGTTCCGCGGCGCAAGGGCTACGCGAACCCCGTGACGATCTTCGTCAACGTCGAGGCGATCTCGGCCGCGATCGCGCGGCACGCCGCGAAGCTCGGTCCGAAGCCGTTGCCCAACAGCGTCGATCCCGTCGACTGGGTTTATGACCTCGGAGAGAACGGCGACCTTTCCGCGGACGCAACGATCACCGGTACGGTGCGCGACCTCGTCGCCGCCTTCCGCGACATCCCGAACGCCAAGGGCTCGTTTGCGACGAAGCTCGTGAACCGCGAGCTGCTGGACTACGACCCGCGAGGCCGGACGCGCATCCGCTTCTCGCTGATGCCGGAGGGGCCGTCCAAGGTCGTCGACGTGCGCACATCCCCGATCGAGGAGCGGATCGCGGCAATCAACGACTTCGTCGAGGCGGGCTACGAGGTCCACGTCAACTTCAGCCCGGTAATCGTGCACGAAGGCTGGGAGCCCGAGTGGCGCGGCCTGTTCGCCGCGATCGACGACACGCTGTCGGACCGGGCCAAGGCTCAGCTCAAGTGTGAGATCATCATGCTCACGCACAACGCGGGCCTGCATGAGATCAACCTCGCCTGGCACCCCAAGGGCGAGGACTTGCTGTGGCGACCGGATCTGCAGGAGACGAAGATCAGCCAGAACGGGATGGCCAACCTGCGCTACCGGACGCCGTGGAACAAGACGTGGCTGGAGCGACTGCTGCGGTGGCGCTCCGAGATGATCCCATACTGCGAGGTGCGCTACGCCTTCTAGGCGGTCAAGTGCCCTTGGCGTCATCGGACGATTGAGTGAGCCAGCAACGGCTCGCTCGGAAGAACGCTTCGCCAAGGTTTGCCGCGTGGCCGGACCTGCCGCCCGTAACATCGACCGCCAGACAGTCCTCGCGGAACTGATAGCGCCATCGGTCTGGCGAACCGTCGGAAAGGCGCTCCCGCCTGACTGTTCCGACCGCGGCGCCGTTGCAAGTCAGCGTGAAGCAGCCACTCTCGTTCAGGATTGGAGCGAGGTGAAGCGTCATTCTGCCGACCAAGCCTTGGACGGCCGCAGGAATCGAATCCCAGCATTGGACAAAGACGCGTAGACCACCGTGCGCTCCTCAGATCGAGACCGAACAACGCCGATACGCCGAAAGGATTCGTAGGCTGGTTTGCGCACCTCATCAACCGACGAACACAGCTCCACAGCCTCGCCGTCCTCAACCGCTCGTGAACCAAACCTCCGGTCCGGGAGTTTGGGCAGCACCCAGCGCCATCGCGCCGGGAGCTTTGCAAGGAGAACCACATGCGCACCCGGATCCGACTGATGGCTTCCACGCTCGTGACGGCGGCCGCCGTCGGGCTCGGCGTCCCCGCGGCTCTGGCGGACGACATGGCGGCGCAGAACGCCAAGGTCACCATCACTCAGGCGGTCGAGGCCGCGGAGGCGAAGGGCGGCAAGGCGACTGAGGTTGAGTACAGCGACGACAACGGCGGCCGCTGGGAGGTCAAGGTCGTGGCCGACGGCGGCAACAAGCTCACCGAGTACTACGTCGACCCGAACTCGGGCCAGGTGACCGGCCAGGAGGAGCAGACGTTCGAGAAGTACTTCACGATGCTGAAGCCGGAGAACTACGCCAAAGCGCAGACCCAGCTCAAGGGCGCGATCGCAGCCGCCGAAGCCTTCGCCAAGGGCAAGGCCGTCGACGCCGAGGTCGAGCGCGACAGCGACGCCGTGAAGTACGAGATCACCGTCGCCACTGCCGACGGCAACAAAGACGTAAACGTCGACGCGATGGGCAAGGCCAGCTCGGACTGATCGTCTGATAGCGCAACGGCGGCGCCGTGCTTGGCGGCCGCCGTTGCACCCTCTCAAAACCCTCTTCCACTTTCCGGAGATCGAGCCGATGGCCAAGAAGCCTTCCCCGCGTCAGCACGCCACCCGCAACGAAACACCCTCAAACGCCAAGAAGGTCGCGATCGAGACGCTGAACGCGCGGCTTGCCGACGGCATCGACCTCGCGCTTGCGGTCAAGCAGGCGCACTGGAACCTGAAGGGCCCCCAGTTCATCGCCGTGCATCTGATGCTAGACGGCTTCCGCAAGGAGCTCGATGGCTTCAACGACGACATGGCGGAGCGCGTCGTCCAGCTCGGCGGCACGGCGCTCGGAACCACCCAGGTGGTCGCGCAGTCGTCGAAGCTCGCGGCCTACCCGACCGACGTCTATGCGGTCGCCGACCATCTCGCGGCCCTCATCGACCGCTACGCGACCTTCGCCAACGCCGTCCGCGAGAACATCGACGAGGTCGACGAGGCGGGCGAGCCGGACACCGCCGACCTGCTGACGGGCCTGTCGCGCGCGATCGACAAGCAGCTCTGGTTCATCGAGGCGCACGTGCAGGAACCGATGGGCCAGCCTCGCGACGGCGACGGCAAGGGCTCTCGCTGAGGCGCGTCCCCCGCTAGATCAGCCGACGCCCGTCGGGCCGTCGATCACCCGGCGCACCCGACGGGCCAGCTCCAGCCGCTTGTAAGGCTTGATGGGTTTCGAGGGAGTAGTGGCGAAGCGCCAGGACGCCTCGTATCGGTCGGGCGCGAGCGAGACGTGGCTCAAAGCGAAATGTACCGAGATCGGCATATTCGGCGTGTCCGCCTACCTGCCAGGCCAACGATCCCTTAAGATATCCTGAAGGAGGGAGCGCTCGTCTTGGTCGGCTCAGTAGGGGCAGGTCTGACTGAGAGGGCCGCAGCCGACATCAAGGCGAAGATCGCTAGTTAGGGCTTCGCGTTGGTCGAGGTAGAGTACCGAGGCAGAACGCCGTCGGGCCGCCTGCGGCATCCAGCTTTAAAGGGTATGGCGTCGGGCTGACGCTGCAAACCCACCGATGTCGACTTGGGTCGTCTGGCGCGCTGCGCGTCGATCCCCGCCCATGGACGCGCGCCGCACGCCTCCCGCCACCTCTGGCGAAGCATTTCTTTCGCGGCAAGAATTTCACCGGCAGAACCCGTGTTTGACATTGATTGACACCGACTCCTGCACGCCTCACGAAGGCTGATGTCCTGCCGCCAAACACGCAACGTTTCGCTGACCCCAGAGCTTGAGGGGTTCATCAATGACAGTCTCGCGTCAGGCGATTACGCCAGCGCGAGCGAAGTGGTTCGGGCAGGCCTGAGGTCGCTCCGGAGCGAAGGCCGTGTCGGTCGGCCAGCTTTGGCCGATTGGCCGAAAGCGGGGGGCGAATGCGGCGCGTTGATCCGCAGCCGCGACTGGAGCAGCACGCCGCTTGGTCCGATAAACCGCTGGTCTCTCGAACTGCGGGCGACGGTCGCCAACATCGTCAACTCGCCCGTCGCCAAGGTGCTGATGTGGGGCCCGTCCCACACCATGATCTACAACGACGCCTACATCGCGATTGTTGGGTCGAAACATCCAGAGGCGCTAGGCGGCGCTGTCGACAAGGTCTGGCCGGAAATCTGGGACTGGAACCGCACGATGCTTGAAGCGGGTTTCCGCGGAGAGCTGTCGTCCTTCCACGACCAGGCAATGACGCTCGCGAGAGACGACGAGGAGACGACGTTCTTTTTCGACCTCTTCTACACGCCGGTCTACGAAGCCGACGCCTCCATCGGCGGGGTAATGTGCACGGTCGTGGACAACACGCAGCGTCTTGCGACGGAGCGGCGTCTGGCGGAAAGCGAGGCCAATCTGCGCCGCGTCACCGACGCGTTGCCGATGCTGATCGCATATGTCGACCGCGGTCATGTCTATCGGTTCGCCAACCGCGCTTACGAGGCATGGCTCGGAGTGTCGCCTGAGGACATGGTGGGGCGGCACGTTCGCGAGATCGTGGGCGAAGCCTATTATGAGCTGCGGCGCGAGTGGATTGACCGGGCTCTTGCAGGGGAGGCGACGAGTTCCGAGGCAGACTTGCCTCATCGCGACGGCGCGCGCCACCGATCCGAAATCCGCTATGTGCCAGATATCAAGGCGGACGGCTCGGTTCCTGGCGTCTACATCCTCGTGGTCGATCTGGAAGAGCGAGCGCACCGTGAGGCGATGCTCCAGGCGAGCGACCGTCGCTTTCGAACCGCTATGGGCGCGGTCCACGGCGTTCTCTGGACCAACAGCGCCGACGGCCGGATGCTCGGCGAGCAACCTGGCTGGGCCGCCCTGACAGGGCAGTCGATCGAGGAATATCAAGGATATGGCTGGGCGGCTGCCGTCCATCCCGACGATCGGGGTCCCAGCGTCGCGAGCTGGAACGAGGCTGTCGCTGCGAAGAGCATGTATGTGTTCGAGCATCGCGTCCGGCGCCATGACGGAGCGTGGCGCACCTTCGCAATCCGGGGCCTGCCGATCCTCGACGAAGCCAATGAGATCACCGAATGGGTCGGCGTTCATACCGACATCACGCACCAGCGCGCGGCCGAGGACGCTCTACGTGATCACGCCGCAAACCTGACCCGAGAGGTTCGCCATCGCGAGCGCGCGGAGGGCCAGCTTCGGCAGCTCAACGAAACGCTCGAAGCCCGCGTCATTGCGGAAATCGAGGAGCGCCGTCAGGCGGAGGCGAAGCTTCTGCAAGCGCAGAAGATGGAGACTGTCGGCAAGCTGACCGGCGGTGTCGCGCACGATTTCAACAACCTGCTGCAGGTCGTGTCGGGCAATCTGCAACTTTTGGGAAAAGACATCGCCGGCAACGAGCGCGCGGAGCGCCGGGTTGCAAACGCCATGTCGGGTGTCGCCCGAGGCGCGAAGCTTGCCTCTCAACTGCTTGCTTTTGGACGACGCCAGGCTCTCGAGCCCAAAGTCATCAATCCCGGCCGCTTCGTGCGTGACATGGATGACATGCTGCGCCGCGCGATCGGCGAGGCGATCGAAATCGAAACCGTGTTCGCCGGCGGGCTTTGGAACACCTTCGCCGACCCGGTTCAGATCGAGAACGCCGTCCTCAACATGGCGATCAACGCGCGCGACGCGATGGACGGGCGGGGCAAGCTGACGATCGAGCTCGCCAACGCCCACCTCGACGACGCATATGCGCGGACCCACGACGAGGTCGCCGCTGGCCAGTACGTCATGCTCGCCGTGACCGACACGGGCTGCGGCATGCCCGCAGACGTCGTCGACAAGGTTTTCGAGCCGTTTTACTCGACCAAAGCCGAAGGCAAAGGATCGGGTCTTGGGCTGTCGATGGTCTACGGCTTCGTCAAACAGTCCGGCGGCCACGTGAAGATCTATTCCGAGGTCGGGCACGGCACGACAATCAAGATCTACCTGCCTCGCGCCATGGAGGCGGAAGACGTCGAGGTCGTGGTCGACGCTGGCCCGATTACCGGCGGCGCTGAAACCGTGCTGGTGGTCGAAGATGACGCCGAGGTTCGGGAGACTGCCGTTTCGATGCTGACTGACCTTGGCTACCGCGTACTCAAGGCGGTCGATGCTCAAAGCGCCCTGATCGTGATCGAAAGCGGCATTCCGATCGACATTCTGTTCACCGATGTCGTCATGCCCGGCGCCCTGAAGAGCCCCGAGCTGGCAAGGAAGGCCCGCGAGCGGCTGCCCGGAATCGCAGTGCTGTTCACCTCTGGCTACACCGAAAACTCGATCGTGCATGGCGGCAAATTGGACGTCGGCGTCGAGTTGCTGTCGAAGCCGTATACCCGCGAGGCCCTGGCCCGAAAGTTCAGACATGTATTAGCCAACCAGCGCCATCGGGGATCGGTGAAGCCTGCGTCCGCGGAGGCTCCTAAGGCGGCCGCGCCAGTGTCGCCGGCCGCGCGTCAAGGCACGATCCTACTGGTCGAGGATGATGCGTTGATCCGAATGAGCAGCGCCGAAATCCTGCAGAGCGCAGGGTATGTCGTCGTGGAAGCCGGGAGTGCCGAGGAGGCGCATCTCGCGCTCCAGACAGCGCCGATCGACGTGCTCGTGACCGATCTCAACCTCCCCGGCGCATCGGGCGAGCATCTTGCGGAGTGCGCCCGCGAGATGAAGCCGGCGGTACGGATCGTCTATGCCACAGGCGACGCCACCGCTGTAAAGCTCGACGGTGAGATCGCTCTACTGGCTAAGCCTTATGATGCGACGCAGCTCCTTGATGCGGTTGTCACGACCGAGCCTGATGCTCTGTTGACACAAGAGGATCACGATGTTGGCGCCAAGTCGACCGTAAACGATTGAGAGAAGCGAACAGCGAAATCGGCGAAAGTGGAGCCTGAAGGCCCCTCCGCTGCGGATGGAGAAGGATCAACAGGCCTCATTGCCTCGCCGACTTAATCGTTGTTTCCAGCCGCGCGCGCCGGAATCTGATCTTGCCGAACTGCCGACAAGCGGACCGATCGCGCGTCGGCTAATGGGATGGACCGGCTGCTTCCCTCGGCGGGTTAGCCTTCAAGGCTGTTGCCCGCGAAGACCTGGAGAAGCAGCCCATGCAAACGACCCGCGAAACCACAACGCCCGCGCTGACATCCGTCGGAATCGATATCGGCAAGGACGTCTTTCACGTCGTGGGTTTTGGCCCCGACGGGAAGATCGCGTTCCGGAAGAAGATCCGACGGCTTGCCCTCGTCGAGACGTTCAGGGCGCTTCCGCCCTGCATCGTCGGAATGGAGGCCTGTCTGAGCGCGCACTTTGTCAGCCGGACGCTGCGTGAGCTCGGCCATGAGCCTCGGATCATTCCGGCGATCTACGTGAAGCCCTTCGTGAAGGGCCAGAAGAATGACTACAACGACGCAGAGGCGATTGCTGAGGCGGCATTGCGGCCGAACCTAAACCTGGTTCGGGAGAAGACGCAGGATCAGCTCGATCTCCAATCCTGTCATCGAGTGCGCTCGCGGCTGGTGTCCCGCCGCACCGCGACCATCAACCAGATCCGCGCCTTCCTGATCGAACAGGGCATCGCGGTCAGGACAGGTTCGCGCTCGCTGCGCAACTCGCTGTTCGAGATCTTGAGGAACAGGGAGAGCGAGATCTCGCCGCGCATGCACGACCTGATCGTTGGGCTTTATGAGGACTGGCTCTGGTTGGACGAACGCATCGAGACCATCACCCGTGAGATCGAGCAGATCAGCCAGACCGAAGAGAACTGCCGTCGGTTGATGAGCGTGCCGGGTGTCGGGCCGCTCATCTCCACCGGCGTGGTCGCCGCGATCGGAACGGGCGAAGCCTTCGAACGCGGACGCGATTTCGGCGCCTGGCTCGGCCTTGTGCCGCGGCAGTACAGCACTGGCGGGAGGTCGATCCTCGGGCGCATCTCGAAACGCGGCAGCCGCTATCTGAGAACGCTGTTCATCCAGGCTGCGAACGTCATCCTCATGCGGCCGCAGAACTGGGAGCGGTTCAGCTTCGGATCGTGGCTGAAGGAAGCGGCGACGCGCCTTCACCGCAACAAGCTGGCGACGGCGCTGGCCAACAAGCTCGCCCGCATCGCCTGGAGCGTTCTACGTCATGACAGGGCGTTCGACGCTCACCCTGTTGAGGCTACGGCGATCTGAAGCCGTAGCCTCGTTAAGTTCGCGACCGAGAACTGCATGGAACGGATCGATCAACGCGCTCGGAGTCTGATGACCCTTAGGGAGCGTCCCCATTAACGGGGTTTCGTTTTCGAGCGCGTGCTGATTCCATCTCCTTTGAAGGAGATGGGCATGCGACGACACGAACTGTCGGACGACGAGTGGCGGATCATCGAGCCGCTGCTTCCGCGGAACTCCCGGGGCGTCGCGCGGGTGGACGACCGACGGGTGATCAACGGCATCCTGTGGCGGTTCCGGACGGGCTCGTCCTGGCGCGACGTTCCGGAACGCTACGGGCCGCGAACGACGCTCTACAACCGCTTCAGCCGATGGCGGGCGGCCGGCGTCTGGGACCGGCTTCTGGCTGCGGTGTCGGAGGCTTACGACGGCGACATCGTGATGATCGACAGTTCCTGCGTCCGGGTCCACCAGCATGGGGCCGCGGGCAAAAAGGGGGCTCCGGCGATCCTTGCATGGGACGTTCCCGCGGCGGCCTGACGACCAAGATCCACGCCCTCGTCGACGCCGAGGGCTGACCGATCCGGATCGAGCTCACCGCGGGACAGGCAGGCGACGCGCCGGTCGCCGCGACGCTGCTGGCTGACATTCGGCCGGGGGCCGCGGTCGTCGCCGACAAGGCCTACGACACCGATGGCGTCCGCGCCTTCGTGCAAGACCGCGGAGCCTGGCCCAACATCCCGCCGCGCTCGATCCGCAAGGCGACCTTCAGTTTCAGTCGCTGGGTCTACCGCCAGCGCAATCTCGTCGAGCGCTTCTTCAATCGTATCAAGCAAATGCGCGGCATCGCCACCCGTTACGACCGCAGGGCCGACAACTTCCTCGCAGCCATCAAGCTCGTCGCCGCGCGTCTCTGGGTCAACGCGTTATGAGTCCGCTTCCTAGGGTCGCTTGGCGACCTGTCCGCTAATGAGACCAAATGCGCGTGCGTATTCCCATCAAGGCCACGGCCCGCGAGCCGATCAAACAGGCCGGATACATATCAGCGACTTCCGCACCAGCACGCCTCAGTTGCGAACAGCAGCCGGTCCATACATTCGGGTCATGAGGCGAAGTTTAATGAGCCACTCCAGTATTGCCACCTGCACACCCGCTCGCGGGTCCGCCAGCTAAATCGCGGTTGCAGCGCGGTTACCGTCACGAACCTCGCGGAGAATTCAGTCCGCTCTGCTCCAGTTCACTAGGGTTCAACAACGCAAGCCGAAGCGCTCGTTGAACTGCGGCGTCGGGAAGCTCATTCTGAGCTTCCCCTTAGCAAGGCAGCGACACGGCAATTTCTCGTTTGCCAAGGTTGGGGTCGAGGGTTCGAATCCCTTCGCCCGCTCCAGTCTCTCAAACGAAGAAAGCCGCCGGTCTCCGGCGGCTTTCTTCGTTTGAGAGACTGGAGCGTCCGGTTTCAATGAGTTCCAAAGGGCCGTGGTTGCACGCGGGTTACTTGTCTGCTCCCAACTGCCGATATGAAATCGTGCTGTCGCTTTGGCGTGCCGTAGTGTGTTTCATGATCAAGAGGGGCCGCGGGACGCGGAGAACGACACACGCGCCTGAAGTTCCGACAGCTTGTCTCGAGCCTCGAGAGAGATCGCCTTGATCTCTTCCTGGTCCTCGATCCGGTCGTAGCGCCTGGGGCCCGCGGCCGGCTTACCGGGGCCGTTCGGGCTGGACGCCACGCAGATAGCCGAGCGAGACGGCGGCGCGGACCTCCGCGAGCGCGATCAACAGCGCGCGGATCGCGGCTCGTTCATCCCCGCGGGCCCTTATGATCAGCTCGCCGACGACGGCTTCAGTCCAATCTAAGCTCTCATCTTCGAACAGTTTCTCGTCAGCGTCCAGCATGGCCTCCCTGGTAGATAGGAATTTATTCTGTTAAAGCAAAAATAGAACACGGCGATTTCAGCGTGGGCGAGTTTCGCGAGATCGCGGAAGCGATCCGTGCCTTTCAGGCTCAGGCGAAGCGCGCGAGGGAGAGCACGCTAGCGCACCTTCTGGAAATGGCGGCGCTCGAGGCGGAGGAGCGGGCCAGATCATGAATGGCGCCGGTTGAAGCGCGGGGGCTTTGTCCCCGCCGGGATGTTCCAGAAAAAGCCCGGCGCGTTCCCCTGAAGCGCCGGGCTTTTCTCCGTCCGAGACGCGCGCTCGGCGATCACGCCGATCTTAGCGCCGCAGACGGCGCGTCGACCTCAACGTGGCGGCTCCGGCGCCGGAAGCGCCTCGCTGCTAGTTCCCTGGCGCCAAACAGCAGCGTGCTCGTGCATTGACCGTTTGATCCGAGGCCGAGCCGTTTCTTGCCGAACAGACAAACGCGGTACCGTCACCGCTGATGTCGGTCAGCGCATAGGTGATCAGGAAACTCGAGCCCCTGCAGCCGCCGCCCACGATGGTGTAGCCCGAGGCGCAGACGGGCGAATAAACGTCGAGAGCGCCCCCGCTCGCACTGACGGTCCGCGTGGTGAAGGCCGTCGAATAGCAGCTGAGCGCTCTCGAAAACACAGGTCCAGCCGGACCGGTCGGCCCGGTTGGACCAACGGGCCCAGCCGGCCCTTGGGCCCCGTCCGCGCCTGCAGCGCCCTGGGGGCCCGTTGCGCCGTCCGCGCCTGCGGGACCGGCAGGTCCCTCAGCACCCTGAGGGCCAGTCGGGCCGGCGGCTCCCGTCGGACCAGTTTCGCCCGCAGGTCCCGTGTCGCCCTTGGTTCCCTTTGCGCCCTCGCGAGCGAACAGCGACCAAAACTCCGATTTGGCGCCCGGCTTTTCGCCTTTGTTGGTCTTTTTGTTTTCGACTGCGATCCAAGACGAGCCGTCGAAGTATACGACGTCATTTTCAGTATAGGTTTTCGAGCTAAGCCAGTTGTCGCGCGGGTTGATGCCGCGAGGCCCACAGTTGGCCACCACCGCCCTGGCGGTTTGGCTTCCTTGCGTTAGCGTCACGATGCAGTCAGCGGGCAGGTAGACGACCGAAAACTCGAATTTTCCTTTGCCGTCGGCCTTTTGATTGTATTGATCATCAAGCGTGACCCTGGCGCCCGCGGAGGTCTTGCCCGTCACAACGAGCCGACCGTTCGCGATCTCTGCCGAGACGACGTCGATCGCCGCGTGCGCCTGTCCAACAAACGCCAAGCTCGCCGCTGCGAGCATGCCTATCTGCAGACCGCGCATCTTCAATTCCCCACTGTTCGTACGACAGCGAGGATGACTCAGACGATTATTTTGAAAGTCAGTAGAAACACGTAGATCTACAAGTATTTATCTACCAGCGACGGCGCCGCCACCCATCGAACTTTAGTTGCAATGAGAGATGCGGCTGCGCTCGCACAGCCTTCATCTCGGCATCGCAGGTCTCGAGGTTGTCGAGTATGCTCCTCAGGATCTCGGTCTGGGCGAAGCGCGCGCCTGTCGACGCCGGGCAATGAGACCTCCAAACTCGCTTATGGATGAACCTGACGGCTCCCCTCTCCGGCCTGTTGCACGCGCCAATCGACGATCAGTCTCGTGCTCGCCGGGGGCCGTCGCCCGCTCGCGGCCTGCGCCGCCGCGGTCACGGAGCGCCGCGCGAGCGTGAACGACACCACGCCGTTCGGCGCGGCGCGGTCGATCCAGAGCGCCGAGCCGTAGGCCGCCAGAATGTCCTGCACGATGACGAGCCCGAGGCCTGCAGAGCTTTCGCGGTCGCCTGCGGTGAGGCTCGGGGGCGCGGCGTCCGAACCGAAGCCCGGACCATCGTCCTCCACCACGATGCGGGCGGAGGTGTCGGAGACCTCGATTCGGAGAGACACAGCGCCCTTCGCCCATTTGCGAGCGTTGTCGAGCAGGTTGCCCAGGATCTCGCCGAAGTCGTCCGGATCCATCTGCAGCATCAGCCTGTCCGGCGGGACGTAGCGCCATTCAAGCTCTTCGCCGCGTGGCAGACGGGTCATGACCCGCACGAGCCGCTCGGCCGTCTTCGAGGCGTCCACATAGGCGCCGAGCGCGGCCGTCGCGCCGTGGGTGCGCGCGCGGGCGAGCTCGCGTTCGACATGGGTCTGGATCGATGTGATCTGCTCGCGCAGGCGCTTCGCCGACTCGCCTTGCCCTTCGCTTTCGAGACGCCGGCATTCGGCGGAAAACACCGCGATCGGCGTCTTCAATCCGTGGGCGAGCGACCCTGCGCGCTCGCGAGCCTTCTTGACCAGTTCTTCCTGCCCATCGAGCAGACGATTGAGATCGATGGTCAGGGGCTCGACCTCGGCCGGCACCGCCAGATTGAGGCGCGCGGACTCGCCCTCGCGGACAGCGTTCAGCTCGGCGCGCAGCCGCGCCAGCGGCGACAGGATCACATGAAGCTGGAGGCCGGCTGCTGCGACAAGCACCAGCGCGATCAAGGCGAGGACGTAGAACATGTCCCATAGGAAGGCGGCCCGCGCCGCGACGATCTGGTCGTGGTCGAGCGCGACCGCGAGCGAGAGAGTTCGTGCCGAGCCCGGCGGCCCGACCGTGATCTCGCGCTCGGCGACATAGAGCTCCCGGCCGCCGGGCGTCTCGACCTCGTACCAGGGCGAGCCGTCGTGCATCGGCGCGTGGCGGGCGAGGTCGACCTGGCCGTCGCCGAGCGAGGGCGAGCGCAGCACGGGATGACCGCCCTCCGACACCTGCCAATAGGCGCCGCTGTCGAACCGGCCGTAGCGGGAGTCGCGCTCGGGCTGGGAGATCTTAAGCTCGCCGTCGGGCGCGACCGTGATGTCGCGCGCAAGGTCGGACCAGCGAACGTCGAGGTCGCGGCCGAGCGTCTCGAGCATGTGACGCTCGAAGACGATCACGGAGCGCGGGCCTGCGACCGAGCACGCGACATGCGACGGCCGCGAGCAGCATGCGACAGCGAGCGTTTGCTGTCCGCATTTCGCGACGGCCCGAGCACATGCGCCTTCCGGCACGCCTTGGCCGCGACGGGTCGCGATGGCGTCGGAGCCGATCTTCTTGCGGATGCGGGCGATCAGCACCTCGACCGCATTGCTGTCCGGCTCCCGCTCGGACCCGTAGACATGCTCGACGAGCTCGGATTGCGAGACCACGCAGCCTTTGTGATGGGCGAGGTAATTGATCGTCCGGAACTCGAGCGACGACAGGTCGACCGGCCGGCCCTCGCGCACGACCGAGAGCCGCCGTGTGTCGATCCGCAGGCCGCCCGCCTCGATCACCGAGGTCGCGTGCCCCGCGGCGCGGCGGACGAGCGCGCCGACCCGGGCGATCAGCTCCTCGATCTGGAACGGTTTGGGCAAATAATCGTCGGCGCCGGCGTCGATGCCCTCGACGCGCTCCATCCAGGCGCCGCGCGCGGTGAGGATGAGCACGGGCGTGGTCACGCCTTCGGCGCGGAGGCGCCGGAGCACGCTGAGACCGTCGAGCTTCGGCAGGCCGAGATCGAGGACAACGCAGCAGTAATTCTCTGTCCCGGCCTTGAACCAGCCGGCTTCGCCGTCGCCTGCGACCTCGCAGACATAGCCCGCCATTTCGAGAGCGCGCGCCACGTCTTCGGCGATCGACCGCTCATCCTCGACGACAAGAACACGCATGCACGGGCCTTTTCGCGCCGGCGGCGCTGCTGGCCAGAGCAACGTCGTCTGAAGCCGCAAGCGGCGGAAGACCCGAACACTAGCAAGCGCAAGCTGACGGCAGGCTGACAGGCGCCGTCAGGCGCGCAAGGGGCGGCGGGGGCTAGTCTCAGCGCATCGGTTGACGCGGCGCCGCCCGCTCCGCGTCAAGGCCACGAGATCGGCGCGGCTTCCCGCCCCTCGCCGACGCCGCTCTCGTGGCCTCCCGTGGCGTCGAGCATCGACATGCGGTCATCTTTCAATCGCGTTCAGCCGACAGACTCGCCGCCCGGCGGAGCTGCGCCCGCGTATCCTCGCCCGGCGCCATGTTCCTCGCACCGTGGCGGAATGCGGCCGTCTCCGGCGCGTCTCTCTTCGGGGGAACGATCACAGTCTCCGGCCATTCCACGGAGAGCGTCAGCCTGCGGGGACAGGCGCTCGAGAGGCAAACCGCTTGACCATCGCGTATCTCAACCGCGTCGCCACCGCGACGCCACGGAACGACGTCCACGACGCCTTCGTCGACTTCGCCGAACGACAGATCTCCGACCCACGGGTCGGCCGCGTGTTCCACCGCATGGCCGAGCGCGGCCAGATCGACCATCGCTGGTCGTCGCTCCGCCCGAAACGCGACGACGGCGACGGCGTGCTGGACCTCGACGGCTTCTACGAGCTCGGCCGCTTCCCCTCGACCGCGGCCCGCATGCGCCGCTACGAGGCTGACGCGCCCTCGCTTGCAGCCGAGGCCTTCGGGCGGCTCGGCCTCGGCGAAGAGGCGACGAGCCTCACCCATCTCATCGTCGTCTCCTGCACCGGATTTTCCGCTCCCGGCGTCGACTTCGACCTGATCGCGCGGTTCGGGCTCAATCCCTCGATCGAGCGCACCACGGTGGGCTTCATGGGCTGCTACGCGGCGATCAACGGGCTGAAGCTCGCCCGACACATCGTGCGTTCCGAGCCCGAGGCGCGAGTGGCGGTCGTGTGCCTCGAGCTCTGCACGCTGCATCTCAACGAGACGCCCAGCATCGAGCAGCTTCTGTCGTTCCTCGTCTTCGGCGACGGCTGCGCCGCCGCGCTCGTGAGCGCCGAACCGACCGGCGTTTCGCTCGACAGCTTCCACGCCGCGATGGCGCCGGGGACCGCGGAGGAGATCCGCTGGAACATCCGGGACCTCGGCTTTGACATGTTCCTGTCCGGCCAGGTGCCGAGCGAACTCGGCCGCACGCTCCGCGCGGGCGCCGAGGCGATCCTCGCAGGCCGGCGGATCGAGGAGGTCGACCTCTGGGCCGTCCATCCGGGCGGACGCTCGGTGCTCGACGCGGTGGAGACGGGGCTGTCGCTGAAGGAGGACGCGCTCGCGGCCTCCCGGCGCGTGCTCCGAGGCAACGGCAACATGTCCTCCGCCACGGTGCTGTTCGTGCTCGCCGAGATCATGCGCGAGGCCGAACCCGGCCAGACCGGCTGCGCGCTCGCCTTCGGGCCGGGGCTCGTGGCCGAGACCATGATGTTCAGGGTCGCGGGATGAGCGCCTTCAGCGCCGCCGCGCGCTCCCACGAACGCGAGTTGATGGACGACGACGCCACGGACTACGCGACGTTTCGCGGGTGTCTCAAAGACCTCGCCCGCGTGAACCGGCTGTCGCTCGGCTATCGGCCGACGCTCGACTTCTTGAAACGGCTTCAGCGGGAGGACCGGTTTCCGAGAAACCGTCCGCTCGCGATCCTCGACGTCGGTTCCGGCTATGGCGACGCCCTGCGGGAGATCGCCGCCTGGGCCAGGGGCTCGGGCGTCGCCGTGAGGCTGACGGGCATCGACCGCAACCCGTGGGCGGCGCGCGCCGCGCGCGAGGCGACGCCGGCGGGCGCGCCGATCGACTATCGCACGATCGACCTCTTCGACTTCGAAGCCGACGGCGCGGTCGACGTGGTGGTCAGCGCGCTCTTCACCCATCACCTCGACGACGCCGAACTGATACGCTTTCTCGGCTGGATGGAGCGGGTCGCTCGCGTGGGCTGGTTCGTCAACGACCTCCGCCGCGACCGTCTCGCCTTCCACGGTTTCCGGGCAGCCTCCTGGGCGCTGCGCATGCATCGCTTCGTGCAGCATGACGGGCCGGTGTCGTTCGCCCGATCCTTCACCGCGCAGGACTGGCGGCGCGCGCTCGGCGACGCCGGCCTGCCCGAAGGCGCGGCCGAGATCGAGCGCAAGGCGCCCTATCGGCTCTGCGTGTCCCGGGTGAAGCCGTGAGCCGCCACGACGTAGCGATCATCGGCGGCGGCCCGGCGGGCGCGGCGCTCGCCGCGGAACTCGCCGCGGCCGGTCGCGACGTCGCGCTCATCGAGCGCGAGGCGGCGCCGCGCGACAAGGTCTGCGGCGAGTTCCTGAGCCCCGAGGCTGTCGCCGTGCTCGACCGGCTCGGGATCGATCTCGCCGCGCTCGGCGCGGTTCCGATCCGCGGCGTCGGGATCTCGCGTGGGTCATGGCGCAGCGAACGGCCGCTGCCCTACCGGGCCATGAGCCTGTCGCGCCGCGCGCCGACGAGCAATGCTGCGGCGGGCGGAGACCAACGGGGCCCGCGTCCTGCGAGGCGCTTCCGCGCGCGGCCTCGCCCGCGACGGCGAGCGCTGGCGCGTCAGCCTGCCGGCAGGGGCGGTCACGGCGCGCGAGGTCGCGCTCGCGACCGGCAAGCACGACCTCCGCGGCCATCCGCGGCCGAGCGGCCCGCAAGGCGATCTCGTCGGCTTCAAGATGCATTTCAGGCTCGGGGCCGACGCCCGCGGGGCGCTTTCAGGCCGGGTCGAGATCGGACTTTTCCCGCGCGGCTATGGCGGACTCGAACCGATCGAAGACGACAGGGCCAACCTCTGCTTCGTGATCTCGCAAGCAGCTCTAGCGGCCTCGGGCGGCGGCTGGGCCGGGGCGTTCGATCGCGTCCGCGCATGCTCGGCGCGTTTCGAGGCGCTGCTCGCGGACGCGACGCCGCTGTTCGAGCGCCCGCTCGCCATTTCGCGCATTCCCTATGGGCTCGTCCGGCGCACGACCGAGGGCCCATGGCTCATCGGCGACCAGGCCGCGGTGATCCCGTCCTTCGCCGGCGAGGGCGTCACCTTCGCGCTGCACGGCGCGGCGCTCGCGGCCCGCGCGATGCTGGCAGGGAAACCGGCGGCGGCGTTCCAGGCGGAGCTCGCCCGTGACGTCGGATCTCAGATCCGGCTCGCGACCGCCCTCTCCCGGATGATCGTCCACGCGCCGGTCCAGCGCCTCGCGCAGCTCGTCGCCCCGGCGGTCGTGCGCTGGCTCGCGGGCGCCACGCGGCTGAAGGCCCCCTCGCCTTCTTCGGCTGCGCCGGTTTCGGCTGCTCGCGGCTAGTCCCTCTCGCAAGCGTTACGCCCTGCCATCGCCCACGTCGAAACGCGCGGCTTGAAAAGTCGCATGCAGACTTGTATGCAGATCTCCATGCAGGACATTACAAGCCGCGCCGAACCCGTTCCGACCCGTTACGAGCAGGCCTATGAGACCATCCGCGAGATGATCGTCTCGGGGCGCCTGCGCGGCGGCGACGTCATCTCCGAGGTCAAGCTCGCCGGAGAGCTCGCGATCAGCCGCACGCCCGTGCGCGAGGCCGTGAAGCGGCTGGTGGCGAGCGGGCTTGTCGAGAGCACGCCGCGGGGCCTGCGGGTGTTCCGGCCCAAGCCCCAGGACGTGGCGGAGGTCTATTTCCTGCGCGCGGCCATCGAGGGCGCGATGATCCGCGCCGCCTGCCTGCGGATCGCGCCCGACGAGATCACAGCGCTCCGAAAAATCCACACGAGGACGCTCGAGGCCAATGGGCGCGACGACATCGCCTCGCTCGTCGCGCTGAACGGCGAGTTCCATTCCGCGATCGCCGCGGTGGCGGGGAGCGTGCGGGCCGAGAACAGCCTGATGGCGCTCGATCCGCTGGTCGCGACCTATCGCCGGCTGTCGCTGTTCGCGCCCGGCCATCGCGCGGCGTCGATCGACGAGCACGGCCGCCTCATCGACCTGCTCGACGCGCGCGACGGCGACCGGGCCGAGGCGCTGATGCGCGCCCACATCGCCCGCGCCGGCCGCCGCATCACCGACGCGGTGCTGCAGATCGATCCGGCGGGCGACGACGGCGAGGCCGCCCGGCAGCTCGCCAATCTCGACAGCCTCGACGCCGACATTGCCGCCCGCTGAGCGCGCCAACGACAAAAATTCGCATGGGAGACGCGTGACATGGACGAGATGACTTTCGACGTGGTGGTGGTGGGCGGCGGCGTGACCGGCGTCGCGGCCGGCATCGCCGCAGCGCGCGCCGGCGCCAAGGCCGTGGTGCTGGAGCCGCGGCCCTTCGTCGGCGGCAACGCCACCACAGGCCTCTGCCTCCACAGCTTCCTGACCCGCGATCGTCGCCAGACCGTGTTCGGCCTCGCGCAGGAGATGGTCGACCGCCTGAAGGCGATCGGCGCCGCGGTCGGCCACATCCCCTATGACGGCTTCGTCAGCGCCGTGACGCCGGTTGACGGCGACTGGTTCCGCATCCTTGCAAGCGAGATGCTCGCCGAGGCCGGCTGCCAGGTGATCTACGGCGCGAGCGTCGTGGGCGTGGAGCGGGACGGCGACGCCATCGACGCTCTCACCGTCGCCATGAAGGGCGGGCTCCGCCGCGTGGTCGCGAACTCCTACATCGACGAGCGGCGACGCCGACATCGCCGCGCTCGCCGGCGCGCCGACGCGAAAGGGCGAGGAAGGCACCGGCAAGATGCAGCCGGTCTCGATGCTGATGCACTTCCACCGCGTCGACACGCGCCTCATCGCCAAGACGCTCGGCGAAGTCGGCCCGGCGATGGCCGACAAGCCCGGCGAGAGCGAGCCGATCCCGGTCTACTTCAACGGCACGTTCAGCGCCTGGAACGACGTCATCGCGGAAGAGAAGATCTTCCCGAACCGCGACCACAAGGTGTTCTTCAACACCGTCTGGCCGGACCGCATCAACGTGAACACCTCCGCGGTGTTCGGCGTCGACGGCACGGACCCGCTCGCCATGTCGCGCGCCTTCCAGGACCTGACCCGGCAATGCGTGAAGGCCGGCAATTTCCTCGTGAAGCACGTGCCAGGCTTCGAGCGCGGCTATTTCGCGCCGCAGGTGGTCGCGGGCGTGCGCGAGAGCCGCAACATCCTCGGCGCTACGAGATCACCAAGGAAGACGTGCTCGAGGGCCGGAAGTTCGACGACACGGTCGGCAGATCTGCTTCCCCGTGGACATCCACCACCCCGACACCGGCCAGGCCTATTTCGTGGATGTGGGCGGCGACGGCGCGTTCGACGTGCCCTACCGCTCGCTGCTGCCGCAGGGGATCGACAACCTGATCGTCGCGGGCCGCTGCCTCTCGGCCACCCACTTCGCCCATGGCGCGACGCGCAACATGGCGCCCTGCATCGTGACCGGCCAGGCGGCCGGAACGGCGGCTGCGCTCGCCGCGCGCGGCAACGCGCCGGTCGCCCATCTCGACGTCGCGGACCTGCAGAAGCGGCTCGTCGCCGACAACGCGTTCCTCGGCGAGACCACGGAGACGCGCCAGCGCCGAACAGCCTGACGATCGAACTCAAGACTCAAAAACAAGAAGCCGCACATTGGGAGGACTGACATGAGGCGTAGGGAGTTTCTTGCGCTTGGGGCCGGCGCGCTTGCGGCGCCGGCCTTCATCACCAGGGCGCATGCCGTCCGGTCGGACTGGCCGACGAAGCCCGTCCAGATCACCGTGCCGTTCCCTCCGGGGAGCGCTTCCGACATCCTGTCGCGCGCGCTCGGCGCGCCAATGGGCGACATGCTCGGCCAGCCGATCGTGGTCGAGAACAAGCCCGGCGCCGGCGGCGCGATCGGCACCGGCTCGGTCGCGGTCGCGCCAGCCGACGGCTACACGCTGCTGATGGCGACAGCCGCCCACACCATCACCGCGGTCACCATGAAGAAGCTGACCTTCGATCCGCGGAAGGACTTCATCCCCGTGATCGAGCTCACCACCATGCCGCTGGTGCTGGTGGTGCACCCGGACGTGAAGGCGAACTCCGTGCAGGAGCTTGTCGCGCTCGCGAAGGCAAAGCCCGGCGGCATCAGCTTCGCCTCCTCCGGCCCCGGCACCACGCACCAGATGGCGAGCGAGTTCCTAAAGCTCACCGCCGGGATCGACATCGTCCACGTGCCCTATCGCGGGAGCGGTCCGGCGCAGCTCGACCTCACGACAGGTCGGGTCGACATGATGTTCGACAACATCGTGGCCTGCATCGCCAACATCCGCGCGGGCAAGCTGCGGCCGCTCGCGGTCAGTTCGAAGCAGCGCTCCTCGATCCTGCCCAACGTGCCCACGATGGCGGAGTCCGGCTATCCGGACTTCGACGTCGGGGCGTGGTTCGGGATCATGGTGCGGGCCGGCACCCCGCAGCCGATCGTCGAGCGCATCGCGAAGGTCTCGGGCGAAGCCATGCGCCAGCCCAAGGTCTCCGACCTCTTCACCAAGGACGGCGCGGTGGTGACGTGCAGGACCGGAGCGGACTTCGAGAAGCTGCTGGAGGCCGACTACGCCCGCTGGGAGCCGGTCGCCAAGGAAAGCCGGATCCAGATCGAATGAGCATCAGCTTGCTGGGACGGTGTTGGATGTATCAACTCCGTCCCGGCAGGATCGGCGCTTTAGGGCCGATGAGACGACCGGCGCTCCATGGCTTCTTGGGTAAGCGGGAAAGTCGGGTCGGCGTAAAGCCTCCTCTTAGAGGCGGCCCCTACATGATCATACACCCGCAACCGTTCGGCGGAGCGCCAGAAGCGGATGCGATCGGCTTGTCCGAAAACAAACCTTCGCCACACGCGCTTGGATAGAGAGGCGCGCAAAACTCGCTCGCTCTGCATCGCCGACGCGAGTGGCGGCTTTGCTTGAGGACGGCGTTATCGGGGCCGCTGCCCGGCGGTCGGAATTGTCGTCTCCATCCCGACTGCCGCCATCGCCTACAGGACGAAACCATCCCTCTTCGTCCCGAGCGCCGCGATATAGTCCCGGAGCGAGGCCGGCAGGGCTTCGAACCACTCTTGCTCCTTGCCCGGCAGGGGCAGGACATGGCCGTATTCCACCATGTCGGTCGGCTCGAGATTGCAGAGATAGACCCAGATTTTCTCCTCCTCGACGCCGGCGATCCGGGCGACATCCCGCATGATCGCGAGCATCAGCCCGCTGCGTTGTTCGACCGTCCGGCCGGAGCGGATGTCGGCCCTGATCCAGATCTGTTCCGACGCGGGCTCGCCGCCCAGGTAGCGCTGCGCGCCGGCCTTCTCCTCGATGACCACCTGCACGAAATAGGCGGGCGCGCCCGTCGCCTCGTGATGGTTGCGGGTGATGGCGCGCGCGATCTCGGCCTTCTTGGCCTCATCGAGCAAGTTGGGGCGCACGGAGCAGACGTAAGTCGGCATGACGTTCCTCCCTTGTGGGCGCATGGATTTGCGCCGCTGTTTTCATGCGAGGCGGCCGCCGGGAGCTCCGGCGCGCCGTTGTCTTCTAGCTCTCGCCCGGCTCCCATTCCGGGCTGTAGCCGCCCAGCGCCGGATGATACATCTCGTCCCCGGAGTGCTGGGTGAACTCGACGTTCAGCCGATCCTCCTCGAGGCCGAGGATCTTGACGCAGTGGGCGCAGAGCGCCTTCGCGACCTCCATCCTCAGCTCCGGCGGCCGACCGCGGCGCACGTCCAGCATCATGACCGAGACCGGGACAGGATCCGTCCCGGCCTCGACCACACGCCAGACCCCGCCTTCCCCCAGTTCCCGGATCGCCACGCTGATGCGCCGGACGTCGACGGACATCATGGCGGCGTAGGTCTCGCTCATGCGTCTCGCGAGACGCCTTTTGTCAGCCCAAGGATGCGGGCCGGCCACGTCGAGCTGCAGATATGGCATCGGGAGCGCTCCGGTTCGCGATCGCGCCGAGGGGCTCAGCTCAGCCCGTAGCGCGGCGAGGGCTTTGCGTTGTTGAACTTGGGCGCGAGCGCGAGGCGGCCATCCTCCCAGCGCGACCAGTCGTCGTCGTCCTGAAGCCCGGGGATGGTGACGCGCTCGCCCTTGTCCAGGCCGGCCAAAGCCGCGTCGACGAGATCGGCCGCCGATCGTGATCGGCGAGGTCTTCTGCGCCGCATAGCCGGCCACGTCCCAGAACTCCGTCGCGGTCGCGCCGGGAAGGACCGTCTGGATGCGGACGCCCTTGCCGGCAAGATCCTTCTGCAGCGAGTGGCCGAAGCTCAGCACGTAGGACTTCGAGGCGCCGTAGACGCCGTTCAAGACCTCGACCGCGACCCCGACCACCGACGAGATGTTGATGATCGTCCCCGAGCCGCGCGCAGTGAAGCCCGGGACGACCGCGTAGGTCAGCCTCGTGAGCGCCGTGACGTTGAGGAAGATCATGGCCTCCATCTCGTCGACGTCCGCGGTCTCGATCGAGGCGACCGAGCCGACGCCTGCGTTGTTGACCAGCATGGCGACGCTCGCGTCCTCCTTCAGCCGAGCCTCGAGGCGGGCGAGATCGGCCTTGTCGCCGAGGTCCGCCCTGAAGGCCTCGACGGCCCGCCCCGTCTCTGCGGTCAGCCGCGCGGCGAGCGCGCGCAGCCGCTCCTCGTTCCGCGCGACGATCAGAAGGTCGTAGCCCCGTCTCGCGAGCCGCTCCGCATAGACGGCGCCGATGCCTGTGGAGGCGCCGGTGACGACGGCGACGCCCTTTGTGGTCTGGGTGTTCATTTTCTTGGCTCTCTGAATGCCTCTTGGCGGCGCGGCCGCCGTTCCATGCACAGACGCTACCGTTGATCTATTCCGTCTCAAATGTCATATGTGCGTCGTTTTAAGACATAGTCGAGGGCGTGATGAGGCGCATCGGTTTCGTTGTCTATCCGGACCACTCGCTCATGGGCCTCGCGGCCGTGACGGCCTTCGAGATCGCCAATCTCGTCGGCGACGAGGCGGCCTATGACCTGCGTTTCGTTTCGGAGCGCGGGGGAGGAGTCCGCACCTCCGTCGGCGCGAAGCTCGACACCGAACCCTTTGGGGAGGAGGCCTTCGACACGCTGCTGATTGGCGGCGGCACGCTCGTCAGTCCCTCGACCGAAGGCCTCATCGCTTTCGTGCGCGCCGCCGCCGGCCGAAGCCGCCGCGTCGCCGCGATCTGCACTGGGGCCTTTGTGCTGGGCGAAGCAGGGCTGCTCGACGGCCGGCGCGCTACGACGCACTGGATGCACGCCCGGGACCTTCAGAGACGGTTCCCGAAAAGCGTCGTCGACGAAGACAGGATCTTCATCAATGACGGCCCGGTCTGGACTTCCGCCGGCATGACCGCGGGCGTCGATCTCGCGCTCGCGCTCATCGAGGAGGATCTCGGCCGGGAGGTCGCCAGGTCGGTCGCGCGCAAGCTCGTGCTCTACCATCGCCGCGCGGGCGGCCAGTCCCAGTTATCGACGCTTCTCGAGCTGGAGCCCAAGTCGGACCGGGTGCAGAGCGCGCTGACTTACGCCAAGCGCAACCTCGACAAGCCCCTCACGGTCGAGGATTTGGCGGAGGCCGCGCGTCTCAGCCCGCGCCAGTTCAGCCGCGTGTTCCACGCCGAAACCGGCCAGTCGCCCGCCAAGGCCATCGAGAACCTGAGGGTTGAGGCCGCGCGCGAGCTGATGGAGAGCAGCCTCCATCCGATCGACGTCATTGCCGACCGGACAGGCTTTGCAGACCGCAACCGGATGCGGCGGGCCTTCGTGCGCGCGTTCGGCCAGCCGCCCCAGGCCATCCGGCGCAATGCGCGCGCCGAAGCCATCGACGCGACAGGACGTTGAAGCAGGGCGACCCGTCGATGAGCGCGGATCAGACGGGGCTGCGCCTGACGTCATGCAGCGAACCATGAAGCAACCTCGCGACACGGCCATTCATCGCTTGCGAAGGTTGGGGCCGAAGGTTCGAATCCCTTCGCCTGCTCCAGTCTCTCAAAACGAAGAAGGCCGCCGGTCTCCGGCGGTTTTCTCTGGTTCCGGACTCGATTCGAACGGCGGTCTGAGAGGCTGTGGACGCAGCTCGGTCACATCGAGCTTTCCTGCACCCGATGGGCGCCACGCCGACCTTGGCGACGATCGCCGTGGGGACGGCGAACGCGGCCGCGAGCCACGCCCAAGCAGCCGGAACCCGCCCGCGCGCCCGCTTCATGCGGCTGGCGCGGGCAGCGGCAGGCTTATGGTGACGCGGAGACCGCGCGGCTCGGCCGCATTCTCGAGCCGCACCTCCATGCCCGATCGCGCCGCCGCCGCCTTGACGATGGCGAGACCAAGGCCCGCTCCCCCGGAGGTCGCCCGCCCCGCTCGCACGAAGCGTTCGAACACACGCTCCAGCTCGTCTTCGGCGACGCCCGGACCGGTGTCGCGAACAGCGATCTCGACCCGGTCGCCCGCCAGCGCGCTCGAGACGTCGACGCTGCCGCCGGACGGGGTGTAGCGCACGGCGTTGTCGACCACGTTCATCAGCGCCGCGGTCAGGTCCTGCTCGCGGCATCCCACGGTCGCATCGATCTCGGACACAACCCCGAGATCGACCCCGCGCTCGTCGGCGAGCGGCAGCGCCGTCTCGATGACTTGCCGCAGCGCCGCCGAGAGGTCTGTCGAAGGCGAGACGCTCGGATCATGCGGCGCCTCGGCGCGCGCGAGGTCAAGAAGCTGGGATGTCAGGCGGCTCATCCGCAAGATGCCTTGACGGATCTCGGCGATCTCGCCCGAAACGGCCTGAGCGCCCGGAGCCCGCGCAAGATTGCCGACTTGGAGCTGGAGCGCGGCGAGCGGCGTCCGCAACTGATGGGACGCGTCGGATACGAACCGCTTGCGCAGCTCGAGCAGTTCGTTCTGCCGGGCGAGCAAGCCGTTCACCTGCTCGACCAGCGGCACGATTTCGCTCGGCAGCCCCTCGGTCGACAGCGGGCTGTCATGCTCGGCCTGAGCTTCGCGAAGCTCGTCCGTGAGACGCTCGAGCGGGCGGAACAGGCGGGTCACCAGCACCCCGAGCACCAGCCATGACAACGGGATCAGGATCGCGATCGGCGCGACCGCCTGGATCGCGGCCTCGTTGGCGAGCTCGTCGCGCGTCTGCTCGCGCTGCGCGGCCTGAATGACCCGGTCGTCCGTCACGATCGCGTAAGAACGCCAGCCCTCGCCCTTCACCACCTCGTCGCTGAAGCCGGTTTTCTGGGTGGCCGGAAGATCGACGCTGTCGTCTGACCGGCGGATGATCCGCCCGGTCGCGTCGCGAATGACGATCAGGATCGCGTCGTCGGCCTCGATCGGCGGGTCGGGGGGCGGCAGGGGCCTCGCGACGTCCCCGACGTTCATGGCGATCTGGCGGAGCTGATCGTCCAGAAGCTCGTCCGGCTCGCTCTCCACCACCAGGAACGCCGCGCCCACGGCGGCGATCCCAACCGCGGTGAGCAGGAGGAAAAGCGCGAGCGCGAGCCGTGCGCGCAGCGACTTCATGCGAGGGCGCCGGCGGTCGCCTTCGGGATCACCCAGCCGACGCCGCGGACGTTGCGCACGATGTCCTTGTCGAACTTGCGGCGGACGTAGTGGATGAGCACGTCGACCGCGTTGCTCTCCACCTCCTCGCCCCAACCGTAAATGCGGTCCTCGATCTGCGAGCGAGACAATACCGCGCCGGGTCGTTCGGCGAGCACCTGGATGAGGGCGAACTCCCGCGCCGACAAGGCGTGATGCTGGCCGCGATAGGCGACCTCGCGGGTCGCGAGGTCGAGAGTCAGCTCGCCGCACTCCATCAACGAAGCGGAGCGGCCGGCGTTTCGGCGGACGGCGGCGCGGATGCGCGCCTTGAGTTCGTCGACCTCGAACGGCTTCACGAGGAAATCGTCGGCGCCGCGGTCGAGCCCGTCGATCCGGGTCTCGAGGTCGTCGCGCCGTCAAAATCACGATCGGAGTGTCGTCGTTGCGCTTTCGAAGCCGATCAAGGATCGCAAGCCCGCAGCCGTCCGGAAGGCCGAGATCGAGCAGGATGACGGCGTAGGACGACGTGTCGAGAGCGGCAAGGCCCGTGGCGGCGTCCTCGACCCAGTCGACCACCACGCCGGCGTCGGCGAGCGCCTGCTTGAGGCTCGGTCCGATCATCCGGTCGTCTTCAATCAGAAGCGCGCGCATCGCTTTGGGGTCTGTGTGAGAACCGGACGCGCCGGCAGGGACAGCAGAGCATCGCAGGACCAGAATTATAACTCGATTAGGAGCCGAAGCATCTGCTCGGGCGGCTTCGCGCGCCCCCTAAGTCGCGCCTAAGTCGCTCCGCTTATCCCGATCGTCATCGCGCCATCGAGCAGGTCGACGGCGCCTCCATCGATCGGACGCCCAATGAAGACCATCAAGCTCGCCACAGCCGTCGCGACCCTCGCCTCGGCCGGCTGTTTCGCATCCTTCGCCTATGCGGCCGCAGTCCCGTGCGAGGACAAGCTCGTCGAACTGCGCGCGGCGATCGCAAAGACGACGCTCGGCGACGCCGACATGAAGCCGGTCAAGACGCTCGAGGCGAAGGGCGTCGAGCGCTGCAACGCCGACGACGACAAGCGCGCCGACGCTTTCTTCGACGACGCGCTGAAGCTCCTCAAGAACTGACCGTCCAAAGCGACATTCGACAGACAGGAGACGTCATGACGGCGCTCGCCCGCAAGACCCAGACCAAGGCGCTCAACCGGGCCCCGGAGGTCACGCTCGAATTCTGGCTGATCAAGCTCATGGCGGTCACCATGGGCGAAACCGCCGCGGACTACCTCGCCGTCAATCTCGGGTGGGGCCTGACCGCGACGTCGCTCGTGATGAGCGCGTTCCTGGTCGCGGCCATCGCGCTGCAGTTCGCCCACCGGCGCTACGTGCCGTGGGTCTATTGGCTCGCGGTGGTCATGATCAGCATCGTGGGCACGCTCGCGACCGACACTCTCGTCGACACGTTCGGCGTCGCGCTGACCACGACCACGGTCGTGTTCACGCTCGCGCTCGCCGCGACATTCGCGATCTGGCGGCTGTCGGAAGGGACGCTGTCGATCCACGAAATCTTCACGACGCGTCGCGAGGCGTTCTACTGGAGCGCGATCCTGTTCACATTCGCGCTCGGGACGGCGGTCGGCGACCTGATCGCTGAACATTATGAACTCGGCTACCTGACGACGGGTCTGCTGTTCGCGGCCAGCGTGTCGGTGATCGCCTGCGCCTATTACGCATTCCGGCTGAACGGCGTCGCGGCTTTCTGGCTGGCCTATATCCTGACGCGCCCGCTCGGGGCCTCGTTCGGAGACCTGCTGTCGCAGCCTACCGAATATGGCGGCCTCGGCTGGGGGACCATCGTGACCAGCGTGGGCTTCCTGCTCTGCATCGCCGGCTTGGTGGCTTTTCTTACCTTCAAAGGCCGGGTCAGGTCGGGAACGCCGGCGCGGAGCTCGGCGGGATAGCGCCCTCCACCGCCTCGCGTGGACGCCGGCATCCTCAGACCCAGCGGCCGCCCTCACAGGCGGCCGCTTCCTTTTGTTCAGTTTGGCCTCCGAACTGTTCGTTTTTCAGAGCTTTTCGGGCGTCGCGCGCAAAAGCCGGCGCCTCCGCCCGCCAGCTAATTCGTGCCTAAGTCGCCGGTCTCAGTCTCCGCCGCAGCGTGAAACGAACGGTGAAGGCGCGTCGATGATGGGGTCTCGAACCAATCCAAACCAGTCGGTCCTACGGGCGCTGATCGTCGCCTTGAGCGCGCTCGCCGCGGCGGCCGCCTTCGGCGCGGTCGTCGCCTCGGCGCTGTCGATCGGCGGCTCCCGGATCAAACCCTCCCTCCAGAATCCCTTCGAGTCTTCGAGGTCGTCCCAGTGAAAGATTTCGCCAACGCGGTCCGCAGCGCGTCGAGCACCCTGCTGCGATCCGGCTACGCCATCGTCCGCACGGGCGGGCTGATGAAGGCCTGTCTCGACGAGACGTTCGACGACGCGGACGGCTTCTTCGCGCGAACCGCGGCCGAGAAGGCCAGGTTCTCGAGGCCCGACATCCTGGAGGCCACCGCGCCTTCGGGGCCGAATTTTCGGGCGACGCCTCCCGGCCCGATCTGAACGAGACCTATTCGCTCGTCCTGCGCAACCAGACCCGCCCCGACATCGCCGGATGGCGCGCCGCAAATCCTCTGCACGGCGACCTCTGCCGCGCCGCGCCGTTCTACGCCACGCTCGCCAACGGCGTGCTCGACGACCTGCGCGACGCCGTCGACCCGGAGGGCGACCGCATCGACGCGGCCGAATTCTCCTACCTCCAGCTCAACTACTATCGGCCGGGCCGGGAGACCCGCGACCTGCTGCAGGACGCGCACGAGGACGGCCATCTGCTGACGATCGTCACGTCGCGCCAGCCGGGGCTCGAGTTCGAGGTCGACGGCCGGTTCGAGCCGGCCAATCTCGCGCCCGACGAGCTGCTGATCATGCCGGGAGGCATCCTGACGCTCATGACCGGAGGCCTGATGCAGCCTCTCGTCCATCAGGTGCGCAACGTGCCGGGCCTTCGCAAGCGGGCGTCGCTGATGTTCTTCGTCAACGCCAGCGTCGCCAATCCGCCGCGCGCATGGATCGCGGCGCGGGACGGAACCTACCCGGACATCCGCCAAGCCACGATCGAAAGCTCGCAGATGTTCGGGCTCGGCTCCATCGGAGCGCTCGCGCAATGATCGCTCCCCGCACGTCTGTCGCCGGCCAGTTCGGGCCGTTCCTGCTCGCCTTCGGACTCGCGCTGCCGCTCTTGGCGCTCTCGGGCCGGGTCGCGCCGCTCGGGCCCGAGTCGGGCTTCGAGATCGGCAACGACTTCGTGGCGCTGCTCGGACTGAGCTTCGCAGGGATCCAACTCGTCGCGCACCGGCGATCCGCCAGCTTGCGTGCCGCTTGGGGCTGGGCCGCGCTTGGAACCCTGCTGATCGCGGTCGAAGATCACCTCGAACCGCTGGTCGCGCCTGTCGTCCCGAAGCTCCTTGAGGTCGGCCTCTCGAACGTCGCCTGGATCCTGGCGGCTTCTCTGATCGTTCTCGCCGGCCGCCGCTACGCCATGCGCCGCTACGTCATGATCGTGATGCGCCTGGGCCTTGCGATCACCCTCGCGGCGGTCGGCCTCAACTTCGCGCTGCACGCCTTCGGGTTCGACGAAACTGCCCATGGGATGGCGAAGGCGGAGGATCTGGCGGAGCTCGCAGCCACGACCACCTTCGTGCTCGGCCTGCTGCTCACCCAGATCGCGCCGATGAAATCCTACCATTTCGCCCCGGACCAGATCGGTCTCAGGGCGCGGAGGCTGTTCTACGATTTCGGCCTCGAGACCCGCCGGCGCTATCCCGCGCCGCAGCCGATCCTGGCGCTGCCGGTCATCCGGCATCTTTTCATCCTCGCGATCATCGCGCGCTTCATGCCGGGCTCCGCGGGCGCGGTGCGCGACGTCTATGGCCGCGGCGTCCTCGCGCAACTGGGCGATCTCCTGCGCATGGGCTTCGTGCACGGCGTCGACGCCAAGAGCTATTACGTCCACGAGCTTTACCGGCCCGAGCCCGGCCTGTTCGAGGCCACCATCACCCGCGTCGAGACCAAGAACGGGCTGAACCGCCGAATCCAGTTGCTGCGCGCCGCCCAGGGCGGGCCGAGCGACATGAACGACAAGCTCGAATTCTTCCGCGTGTGCGAGGAGCACGGCGTGGCGACCGCGCCGATCATGGCGACCGTCGAGGACGGCGCGCTCGTCTGGATGGCGTCCCGCGACGACTTCGATCGTGACCTCTTCGTCAAGGATCGCAGAGGCCGCGGCGGGCGCTTCACGTTCAATTTCGAGAGGGCCGGCCGGTTCCTCTACCGCGCGGACGACGGCGCCATCGTCAACCTCGCCGAAGTCCTTCAAACGCTTCGGCTCTCCTCCGCCGACCGCAGGCTGATCATACAGCCGAAGCTCCGCAACCATCCCCTCATCGGGTCGCTGGCCGAGAAATCCCTGGTGGTGTTCCGCGTCATGACCTGCCTCGACTCTCGCGGAGAGCCGCAGGCGACGCACGGCGTGCTCAGGCTGCTGCGCCGCTTCGAGCCCGGCTGGCCGAAGACGCCGGACGCCGACTGGGGCTGTGAGATCGACGTCGAGACCGGCGCGTTCGGCCTGATGACCGGCGACGCGCCGGAGACCGCGACGCGCTGGTTCACCGACCATCCGGCGACCGGCGAGCGGCTCTCCGGGCGAATTCTGGAGGGCTGGCGCGAGATTTCGGAAGCCGCGCTCGCCGCGCATCGCGTGTTCTCCGCTCGCGTGCTCGTCGGTTGGGACATCGCCTGGACGCCTGAGGGGCCTGTCATCCTGGAAGGCAACTCCAATCCGGACGTCTCCTATTTCCAGCGCGTCTCCCGGACGCCCGTCGGACGTTCCCCGCTTGGGCCCCTGCTCAATGTCCATCTCGGCGCGCTGACCGCGAAGCTGCTCGACCAGACGGCGCGCGAACAAAGGCGGCCGGACGCCGATCGACGTGACGCCAAGCCGGGGCCCCGGTCGTTTGTCGCGGCGAAGCTTGCGGTGGATCGCTTCTTCGAACGCGGAATCGGCGGAAGGGCCGCCGGAACCTTGGCCGACATGCGCTTCGCGCGCTGGCGTCGGGCGAACCCGGGCGCGACCTACGCCGACTTCTACGCCCATCGCGCGACGCTGCGGCTCGAACGCGGCGGCGCGCACAAGACGCTTGGCCTGCGTCACTACCGGGCGGATCCTCTCTTTGCGTCGGTGACGCACGAAACCGCCCAGTTCTCGAACCGCGGCCGCCGCTATTTCAGGTGGTTCGAGGATCGGGCGCTTCGGTCCGACATGGTCTGCGTGGACTATGGCTGCGGCAGCCTTCGCGTCGGACAGCATTTCATCCGCCATCTCGAGCCAGGCAGGTACATCGGGCTCGACGTCGTCGATCGCTTTTTCAGGGACGGGCTGACCTTGCTCGGACCGGAGCTCGTCGCCGAGAAGCGTCCCTATCTGTCGGCGATCGACGCAGCCTCTCTCGAATTCGCGGCGCGCCGCAATCCCGACCTGATTTACAGCACCGCCGTGCTCCAGCATGTGCCGCCGGCCGAGCTCGACGCCTATTTCGGCGCGATCGTCGGCATGATGGGGCCGCGCGCCGTCGCGGTGGTGAACTTCAAGTCTGCGGACAGCACGGTGCGCATCGGCTCAAGCGCCTGGGCGCATTCCTTCCCCAAGCTGCTGTCTTCGCTCGATCGGGTCGATCCGAAGCTCATCGTCTGGCACGAACCGCAGCCGGCGGGCGACGGCGACGATCATGCGCAGGCCATGCTGATCATCGCGCGCGCGCCGGACCAACTCGCAAAGTGGTCGGCGCGCCCAGACTGATCGACGTACGACGAGCCGCCGCGCAGGTTTTGCATGTTCGACCGCTTCCGGGACAGATCCCGGAAGCGGTCGAATTCTTATTCGTCTTGCTCGTGGCGCGACCGCCTAAGTCGGATCTAAGTATCGACAACGATCCTCGGCGACCGAAGAGCGCCGGCCATCACTGCCGGCGCCCCAGTTTGCGGAGACGTCCCATGCATCGTTCGATTGAAGACGGCCTGAGCAAAACGCCTCATGTCACGTTGCTCTTCTGGATCATCAAGATCGCCGCCACAACGCTCGGAAAAACCGCCGGCGACGCGCTCTCCATGAGCCTGAACTGCGGCTACGCCGCGAGTTCGTTCGTGCTTTTCGGGATCTTCCTTGCGCTCTGCGTCGCGCAGATCAGGGCGGAGCGCTACCGGCCATTCCTCTACTGGGCCGTCGTCATCGCCACCACGACCGTCGGCACGACGATCGCCGATTTCGCAGACCGCTCGCTCGGCTGGGGCTATCTCGGCGGCGTTGCGGTTCTGGCGAGTTTCCTCGCCGTCGTGCTCTTCGTCTGGCGACGGACGCTCGGAACGATCTCGGTCGCGCGCATCGTGGATCGCAAAGCCGAGGGCTTCTACTGGCTGGCGATCCTCGCCTCCAACATGCTCGGCACGGCGCTCAGCGACTATTTCGCCGACGGCTCGGGCCTCGGCTATGACGGCGCCGCACTGATCTTCATCTCGGCGCTCGCCATCATCGTGGCTCTCATGCTCGCGACCGACATGTCCGTGACATTGCTGTTCTGGGCCGCGTTCGTGCTGACCCGGCCGCTGGGCGCGGCCCTCGGCGACCTGCTGACCAAGCCGCTCGATCATGGCGGACTGGATCTCAGCCGGTTCTCGTCGTCGGGGGTCTTGGCGGCCCTGATCCTAGCGCTCGTGCTTTTTGGGACGCGTTCGGGCGGATCTCCTCACGCCGACGCGCGGTCGTCGGTCTGACCAAGCGCGCGGCGGGCGTCCGAGAAGTCGAGCCCCGACCGCCTGCCGGTTGGGGCTTCCGGCGGGTGAAGATCGAAGCGACGTCGCTGGCGTTGCGCGGCCGGGATCACTCCGAGCTTGAGCACGCCGGAAAGCCGCTCGCGCGAGCCCGTGAGGCCGTCCTTCAGGCTGTTGTCGTCCGTCAGGATCTGGCGGCCCAGGCCAGCACCTTCTCGCCCTCCGGCGTCAGCCCGACGAAGCGGCGGCTGCGCTGCACGAGTTGAACGTCGAGATCCTCCTCGAGTGCAGCGCTCCCCGGAGCCGATCGACGACGGAGCCGGCAACCAGTCGCCGACCTTGATCCTCTGATCAGTCCCGACGACGCCTCGAAGGTCGCAATTGACGGCACCGTCATATTCTTTGAAACATAACGATCTTAATGTCGCCGTATCATCTCCACTTCGGCGCCCGCTTTCGTCCGACGTCCGGACCGCGCCCAGATCACTCCAGGATTCGACGATGACCCGCTTCCGCACGCTCGCCGCCGCCGTTGCTTTCGCCGCCCTCGCCTTCGGAGGGACCGCTCAGGCGGCGTCCTGCGACGGCGGGTTCTCCAGTAGCTTCAAACTGCGCGGCGAGGTCGAGAACCCGACGACCTTCAAGCTCAAGGACCTGAAGAAGCTTCCGTCCTCGCGCGTGACCGTGACCTACTTCTCGGGCAGCGCGGGTCTCGTCACCCAGACCTACACCGGCGTCTCGCTCAACGACATGCTGGCCGCGGCGGTCATCAAGCTCGATCCTACCCGCAAGAACGACATCCTGAGAAAGTACGTCGCCGTCCGCGCCACCGACTGCTACGAGGCGATCATCGCGGTGGCCGACCTTCTGCCCAACTTTGGCGCCCAGCAGGTTCTTATCGCCTATGCCGACGGCAACGGCCAACCGCTCAGCGAAACCGAGGGCATGGCCCGGCTGATCATCGCTGGCGACAAGCAGGGCGGGCGTCTGGTGTCCAACGTCAAGGCGGTCATCGTCGGCAGCGCCGAGGACTGACGGTCCATAGCGCCGCAGGAGAGTTCCGGACCTCAATCATCCGGAAGCTTCGGCGCCTGGCGGAGAGCGGAACGCGGCGGGATCCGGAAGAGCATGCGGCGCCTCCGGACCCCGCCCAGGCCGACGCCCGCTCACAACGCGCTGGCCCACCACTAGACGACCGGTCTAATTCGTTCTATATGGCTCTCCATGAGCCAAGGGCATGAAACCATCGACGTCCGGCAGCACATCCTCCACACCGCCACGACCATAATGGCGGCGAAGGGGTTTTCGGCCGTCGGCCTGAACGAGATCCTCGTCTCGGCGCAGGTCCCGAAGGGTTCGTTCTATCATTACTTCGGCTCCAAGGACGCGTTCGGCGAAGCAATCCTGAAGGACTACTTCGAGGACTATCTCGCCGATCTCGACGCGACGCTCACTGCGGCAGACAAGACGCAGGCCGAACGCCTGATGACCTATTTCGCCGGCTGGCGCGAAACCCAGGGCAGTTTCGACCACCAGGGCAAATGCCTTGCAGTGAAGCTCGCGGCCGAGGTCTCCGACCTCTCCGAGGCGATGCGGCTCGCGCTCAAAGCCGGCGCCGCCGGTATCGTCGATCGGCTGACCGGCGCCATCGCGGCCGGCGTCGCCGAAGGGTCGCTCTCGGTCGAAGACGCCCCGGCGTCCACCGCTGAGAACCTCTATCAGACCTGGCTCGGCGCAAGTCTGATGGCGAAGATCGAGCGGAGCCCGGCTCCCTTCGACGCCGCCATGGCCGCGACTCGCCGAACTCTCAACCTCCCGGCGCGCTGATCGGAGCAACGTCCTGGCGGAACTCGCGCCGAGTTTCGCCAATTTTATAGACGACCGGTCTACTCAAACAGGCGCCGGTCGAACCGCTGAAGAGGAGTTGACGATGAAGATCCTGATGGTGCTGACCTCGCACGACCAGCTTGGCGAAACCGGACGCAAGACTGGCTTTTGGCTGGAGGAGCTCGCCGCGCCCTACTACGCGTTCAAGGACGCGGGCGCGGAGATCATCCTTGCCTCGCCCAAAGGCGGCCAGCCGCCGCTCGACCCGAAAAGCAACGAGCCGGACTTCCAGACCGACGCCACGCGGCGGTTCGAAGCCGACGCGGACGCAAAGGCGGCGCTTGCCTCCACCGTGCGTCTCGACTCCGTCTCGCATGACGGCTTCGACGCGGTGTTCTATCCGGGCGGCCACGGCCCGCTCTGGGATCTGGCGGAGGACAGGGACTCGATCGCTTTGATCGAGACCACGCTCTCGGCCGGAAAGCCAGTCGCGCTCGTCTGTCACGCGCCCGGCGTGCTGCGTCACGCCAAGGCCCGAAGCGGCGCGCCACTCGTCGAAGGCAAGCGCGTCACCGGCTTCGCCAATTCGGAAGAGGACGCAGTGGGGCTGACCGACGTGGTGCCGTTCCTCGTCGAGGACGAGCTCAAGCGCAACGGCGGCGACTTCTCCAAGGGAGCCGACTGGGCGCCCTATGTGGTCGAGGATGGTCTGCTCGTCACGGGGCAGAATCCCGCCTCGTCGGAGCCCGCCGCCAAGGCGCTGATCGCGCGCCTGAACGCCTGAGCGTCAACGGGAGCGGCCGGCGCTCGTTCGCCGGCCGCTCAGTGAACTCAAACGGAGAGGACCTTCCATGAAGACCTTCATCGTCGGGATCGCGGGCAATGTCGGGTCGCGCCTAGCAGCGAAACTGGCGGCCCACGGCGACGTGGTCGACGGGCTCTACCGCCGCAAAGAGCAGGGCGAGCGGCTGAAGGCGCTCGGTGTCGGGGCGACGCATGGCGACCTCGTGGCGATGAGCGCTGAGCAGCTTGCGGACGCCGTTTCCGGCTCAGACACGCTGGTGTTTTCCGCGGGGGCCGCGGGCGAAGGCGGCGCGGCCATGACGACCGCGATCGACGGCGAGGGCCTCACCAAGTCGATCGAGGCCGCGCGCCTCGCGGGCGTCTCGCGGTTCCTGCTGGTCTCGGCCTTCCCGGAAGCCGGCCGCCACAAACAGCTCTCGGAGACGTTCGAGCACTATATGGCGGTCAAGAAGCAGGCCGACATGGAGCTCGCCGAGAGCGACCTCGACTGGATCATCCTCCGCCCCGGAACGCTAACCGATGATCCGGGCTCAGGCAGGATCCGCATCGGCCCCGCGCTGACCTACGGCTCCGTCCCGCGCGACGACGTCGCGGAGACGCTTGCGGCGCTCGTCCATGCGCCGCGGATCTCGAGACGGATCCTGGAGCTGACCGAGGGGGAGACGCCGGTCGCGGACGCGATCGTCGCGCTGTGACTGGCGTCAGTTCGTCGCCGCGGCGACCAGGGTCGGCTTGGTCCTGTAAAGGTCCGGAAACATCGTCTGCAGCGCCTTCACCTTCGGGATGTCGTTGATGGCGATGTAGGGCTGGTTGGGATGCAGGGTCAGATAGTCCTGGTGGTAGGCCTCGGCCGGATAGAAGGACTTTCCGAGCTCGATCCTGGTGACGATCGCGGCGTCGTAGACGGGCCTGATTGAGCTGAGCGATATAGGCCTTGGCCACCTTGGCCTGCTCGGCGCTCGCGGCGAAGATCGCCGAGCGGTACTGCGTCCCGCGGTCCGGGCCCTGCCGGTTCAATTGGGTCGGGTCATGCGCGACCGAGAAATAGACCTGCAGGATCTTGCCGTAGGTCACCTTCTTCGGATCGAAGGTGACGCGGACCGCCTCGGCGTGGCCCGTGGCGCCGCCGCCGACCGCCTCGTATTGCGCCGTCGACTTGTCGCCGCCGGCATGACCGGACATCGCCTCGGTGACGCCCTCGAGGTGCTGGAACACGCCCTGCACGCCCCAGAAGCAGCCGCCCGCCAGCACCGCGGTTTCGAGGCCCGGGCCGGCCGGCGCGTCGATTGCGGGCGCGGGGATCGCCACCGCCTCCTCGGCGGAGCATCGCGCGACCGAAAGGCCAGTCGCGGCCGAAAGTGCGATCGCCGCGACGACGCCGGCAGCCTTGATGCGTGAACTCGTCATGTCAGCCTCCCTCAGCCAAAGGTGAACGCGAAGGCCCGCGGGCCCGGATCCAGGATCTCGCTCTCGAACGCATGGCCGCCGCCCGGCCCGCTCTGACGCACGAACTGCTGGAGCCAGTGATCTTCACGACGCCCTCGCCGTTCTCGTCGACGTCGCCCCAATGATTGTCTTCGGCGCGGCCCTGTCGATCGTTACGCGGAAACGCGCCGGCGCGCCGTTTTCTTCCGAGCCGTGGACGAAGGGCCGGTCGGCCTACGCGAGCACGAAAAGCGGCATAGGTTACGCGGCAGCCGGCCGGAACGTCATCGCGACGCCGTTCATGCAATAGCGCAGGCCGGTGGGCTTCGGCCCGTCGTTGAACACATGTCCCAGATGGCCGCCGCAGCGGGCGCAGTGGACCTCCTCGCGTTCCATCCCGAAGGCGGTGTCGCGCCCCGTGCCGATCGCCTTGTCGAGCGGCGCCCAGAAGCTCGGCCACCGGTGCCGCTGTCGAATTTCGTTTCGGAAGAGAACAGCGGATTCTCGCATCCCGCGCAGGCGAAACGGCCTTTGCGGCGCTCGTCATTGAGCGGGCTCGAATAGGGCCGCTCCGTGCCGGAAAGCCGAAGCACCGAGAACTGCTTTTCGGTCAGGCGCTTGCGCCATTCCGCGTCGCTCATCGCGATCTCGAAGGAGCCCTCCGCCGCGACCGCCGGCCGGCGGCCCCAAACGCCGAACGCAAGAGCCCCGGCGGCTGCGCCGACTACAAGAACACCCCGCCTGGTGACCATTTGGCCTGCTCCCGTTCTGACGCGTCTCACAACAGGTACGTGCGGAGACGCCTTATCGTTACGAGCATTTCGTCCGCCCGCGCTCGTAATGTCGCAGGCCCAACCTATCGAACGACGCGCGTCCTCGATCGGTTGCGCGCCGCGCAGGTTTGCAGACATCGGAATCCTACGTGATTTTACAGTCTTGTCCTTGGAAGCCGGGGTCAGCTAATTTGCTGTGGTGGCATAGTAGGAGAGCGTGCGTTCGATGAGTGCGGCGGCGACGGCCCGCTCGGTCGTCAGCTTCTCGACGGCGAGCGCCGACGACGGCGGTCGTAACGGATTCGAGGCGTATCACGACCTTTACGGGCCGGTGGCGGACGTCGTCGGTCTTGATGGGCGTTTCGCCGTCAGCGTCGAGGCGCAGCGCCTCGACGAGATGATCCTGTTCGATCGCCGGCTTAAGAGCGTGCGCCATGTGAGATGCGCGCGGCGCGTCGCGCGGAACGGCTTCGATCATTTCACGGCGCAGCTCGTGCTCGACGGCGAATTTGATGTCGAGACCGACGCAGGCGCGCGTCGGGTCCAGCGCGGCGAAATGGTCCTGATCGACATGACGCGGCCGATGGCGACCACCGTGAGCGACGCTCGGGTGCTGACGCTGTCCACCCCGCGCGCGCTGATCGAACGAATGGGCGGGCCGGACGGGCTTCATGGCGCGGTGATCCCGGAGAGCCGGTCGGCCATGCTCGGCGGGCTGCTCTCCTCGTTCCTCCGATTTCCGGACGACCCCGCCCCGTCGGACCGCATGCGCATCGCGCAGGTCGCGGTCGAGCTTCTGTCGCTTGCTCTGAAGGCGAAAGCGGGCGCGCGCTGACCGCCTCCGACCAGGCCTGCCGACTTCGCGCGCGACGGTTCATCGACGCTAACCTCGCCGCCGGTCCTGACGAGGTCGCGCGCGCGGGTCGGCCAGTCGCGCTCGGCGCTTTACCGCGCCTTCGCAGACTTCGGCGGGGTCGCGCGCTTCATCCGGACGCGTCGTCTGGCCCGCATGCGCCTTCTGTTGGGACGGACAAGCGACGGCCGCCGCATCGGCCAGATCGCCTTCGACTGCGGCTTCGTGAGCGAAAGCGACGCCTCTCGCACGTTCCGCGAAGCCTTTGGCGTCACGCCGGGCGAATACCGGTCCGCGCGCATCGGAGACGGCGCAACGTCCGGGGAGCGGTCGGAGATCGCGCTCTGGTGGGACCAGATGCGCTGACGGCGCCGGTCCCGTGACGAGCAGGGCGTATGAGGCGTCGCGCCGCGGGTGGACCGTGGCGATCGTGCTCGGCCTCGTGCATCTTGCGGCCTTCACCGACCGCTATCTGATCGCCCTCGCCGCGCCCGCGCTCAAGGCTGATCTCCGCCTCAGCGACTTCCAGATCGGGCTGTTGCAGGGCTCGGCCTTCGTGCTCGTGTTCGCGGTCGCCGCGCTCGCTTTCGGATCGGTCGCGGACCGCTCCCGCCGCACGTTGGTGATCGCCGTCAGCCTCGCCTGCTGGAGCGCGGCGAACGCCGCCTTCGCGTTCTGCTCGACGTTCGGCGAGATGTTTTCCGCCCGCGTCGCGCTCGGGCTCGGCCAGGCGGCGCTCTCGCCGGCGGCGCTCTCGCTGATCGCCGCCACCGCGCCACACGGACGCATCGGCCAGGTCGTCTCGATCTACACCTCCGGCTCGACGCTCGGCCGCAGCGCCGCATTTCTCGGCGGCGGAGCGCTGATGTCGGTTCTGGCCTCCGCGCCGCTCGCCTTCGCGGGCGATCCGCAAGCCTGGCGCGCGCTGTTCATCGTGAGCGTCATCCCGAACTTCGCTGATCGTCGCCGTGCTGGCGTTGCGCGAGCCTGCGCGCGCGGCCGGGAGCGCGCAAAATCCCTCCCATGCGTGGCGCGGCTGGCTCGCCCGCCACTGGCGCCGCTACGCCGTCCATATCGCGGCGGCGGGAGCGGCCACGATGGCGATCCAGGCGGTCACGGCCTGGACGGTCACGGCGCTGGTGCGCCGGCACGGCTACGACATCGCACGCGCCGGCGCGGTCTTCGGTCTGGTCGTGCTGGCCGCAGGGCCCGCCGGCCACCTGACCGGCGGCGCTTTGCTCGACGCCTTTCGCCGCAGCGCCGGAAGTCGGGCGCCCTACATGGTGCTGGCCTTGAGCCTGACGAGCGCGGCGCCGGCCGCCTGCCTGTTCTGCCTCGGCGAGGGACCAACCGCGATCGCTGGCTTGCTCGCATTGACCTATGCGCTGGGCCTCGCCACGCCCGCCGGCTTTTCGGGCGTGCAGACCATGACGCCCCGCGCGATGCGTGGGCGGGCGAGCGCGCTCTTCCTGTGCTGCAACACGCTGATCGGGTTCGGGCTGGGGCCGCCCCTTGTGGGCCTTCTGACAGACCAGCTGTTCGGGGACGCCGCCGTCCATCTTTCGCTTTTGAGCGCGATCGTCGGCGGATGCGCGATCGGCGTCGCGGTCTGCGCCGCAAGACTGGCGTCGCTCCAAGCGCATATGAAAAATCACGTACGGAAAACGGCTTAGCCCTATCCGACCAGCTTCGATCTGGGACGCTCCGTCAAGGCTCCAATTCGGCCGCGCTGCTAATTCGGCGCCTGTCACCCGGCGGCATGAGCACGCGCGGGTCGATGATCTTCAGAGCGCGACGGTGAAACAGGCCACGCTGATCGAGACGTTTGCGGCGCGTCTCGACTCTCTCTCTCTCTCTCTCTCTCTCTCTCTCTCTCTCTCTCTCTCTTTGCCAGCCCCTCATGCGCGCCAGCGCCGAGTAGCGGTGGACCCTGCCGGCGCTGATCCCGCCCCGCAAACCGGCGAAGGCCGTGGGCGGTCAGACTTCGACGAGATCGGCTGAAACTTTGGAGCGACATCGGCGTTTCGCTCTGCGATCCACAGACCAACTCTCTCGCACCCGAGAACTTCAGTGGCAATCTGCGGCTCGAGGCCTCGCCGAGTTGGCGTCTGTTGGAATGCGTCATGACGAACGTGCTCTATATTGATCCGGCCGGCTCTCGCTCCGCGCCGCCCTTCGTCACAGGCGCCCTGTCAGACATCGAGCTGCTGCACTCCATTAGCGTGGAGTTGATCGGCTAGAAGGACCGCGCCGAGCTCTACGGCAAGATTGTCGACGCCGCGATCTCGATCACGCAGTCGCAGTTCGGCACGATGCAGCTCCTGTGCCTGACGAACGACCACCCCGGTCGCTCCGGTCATCTGCAGCTTTTGTGCTCCCGCAATCTGCCGCCCGAAGCGGAGCGTTTCTGGCAGTGGGTGAGCCCTTCTGCGCTCAGCAGCTGCGCGATGGCGCTCAGGTCCGGCCGGCGGGCCGTCATCCCCGACTACGAACAATGGGACGAGATCGTCGGAACGGAGGAACTCAACGCGTTCCGGCGCACCAACATCCGCGCCGCCCAGACGACGCCTCTGCTGTCGCGTAGCGGCGCCCTGCTCGGGATGATTTCGACGCATTGGAGCGACGCGCACGAGCCGTCCGACCGCGACCTTCGCCTGCTCGACATCCTTGCCCGTCAGGCCGCCGACCTTCTCGAGCGCGCCATCGCCGACGAGGCGCTGCGGGAGCGCGAACAGGAGCTCGACCGCAAGTGCGAGGCGCTGCGAGAGTCCGAAGAGCTCCAGAGGATGCTCACCGGCGAACTCAGCCACCGCGTGAAGAACATGCTTGCGACCGTGCAGGCGATCGCATCGCAAACTCTGCGCCATAGCGCCGAGCCGCATGATTTTGTCCAAAGCTTTGGCGGCCGCATCCAGTCCATGTCGCGCGTGCATTCCCAGCTGAGCGCCAACGAGTGGAAGGGCACGCAGCTTCGAGACGTCGTCCAGGACCAGATGAAGCTTGGACCTGTCGACGAAGCGCAGATCTCGGCGCGCGGTCCCGATGTCTATCTCGACGCGACCGCCGTGCCGAAGGCGATGATCCTTCATGAGCTCGGCACGAACTCGCTGAAGTATGGCGCGCTTTCGAAGACCGATGGCGCGGTTGGGATCGCCTGGAACGTAGTCGGACGGGGTGCTGGAGATCCGGTGGACCGAAAGCGGCGGCCCGAAGGTCGAGGAGCCGATCCGTCGCGGGTTCGGCAGTCGCCTGATCGAGATGAGCGTTCGCGGCGCCGGCGGCGATGCGGCCCATGTCGGTCGAGGCCGGCGGCGTGCGTTGGGACATTGCGTTTCCGCTCGCCGCCAACCCGGCCTTGGCTGAGGCGCCGGCCGGCGCCCGCCGCGGAAGATCCCGCGCGACGAACGCCTCTCGGACGTCGCTGGACGCCGACCGTCTTGCAGGCAAGCGCATCTTGGTGGTCGAAGACGAGCCTCTGCTCGCAATGGATATCGTCGGCCAGCTCGAAGACGCCGGCGCGATCGTGGTCGGTCCGGCCGCGAGCGTGATCGCGGCGCTCGGCCTGATCGAGCAGTACCGGTTCGACGCCGCTCTTCTCGACGCGAACCTTGATGGCTTTGCGGTCGACGACGTCGCGGCGTCGTTGGCGCGGATCAACGTGCCATTCGCGTTCATGAGCGGATATGGCAAGGAGTCGCTGCCTGCATCCTTCGAGGACGTGCAACTGCTGCCGAAGCCGTTCAACGCCGGTCAGCTTCTGGATCTAGCGGGCGAACTCGTCGTCTGAAATGCCCTGAAGAGCGCCTCGTCGCGTTCGAGTTCCCCCGCACTGGCAAGAGGCGGAAGCGGGGCGGCGGCTTCAGAGGCCGAAGGCGACGTGCCCGTCCGAGCTGATCGGGAAGGCAGGGTTCCAGGCGATCTCCCAAACGTGGCCGTCGGGATCCGCCAAATAGCCGCGACAGCCGCCATGTGGCGGCTCGTCGGCCGGTCGCAGGATCACGCCGCCATGTTTTGCGAGCCGGGACATCACAGACTCGACGTCGTCTCGGTCGGCGACATTGTGCCCGAGCGAAAAGCCAGCGCTCGGTTGGGCGGCGCGACGGGCATCCTCGGCGAGACGGTCGGCCGCCCAGGTCCCCAGCACAAACCCGTTCATCTGATAGAACACGATCTCGTCGTTCTCAAAGACCGGCCGCCAGCCGAAGCCTTCGACGTAGAAGCGCTTCGAACGCGCGAGATCGACCACGCCAAGCGTGACCACTGACATCTGCTGCTGCATTTCAACATCCCTCTCGAAGCCCCGCCGCGGAATGCGCTCGGATCTCGTCTCGGGACTTGGACGCTGTCGCGCGTCAGCCAGAACTCCGCGCATTCTTGCGGGAGCGACCGGGCTAACCAAAACCGGTCCGCCTTTCCAGACGGGCGAAGGCTACGCTCCATGTCGCGGGCGTCAACCTCCGATTGGGGCCAGCGCGCATCGCATGGTCAGCGAGACGGTCATGCAGGAGAAGACCGGCCGGTCCTTTTCGAGATCGCCGAGCCTGCGCGAGACCGCGCATAGCCTGGCCTTCGGCGGCCGCAGGCAAGGGTGGCTTTCGACCGTCGCAGACACTGCGATGAACGGCTGATCGTCGCTTTATCTTGTGCCGGCGCGGAAACGCTAAGATTTCTGATAGAAGTATGTGCTAAATTATTTGAGGTTGGATCAGGAAACGCCGACCCACTCCCTCAAAAGACAGACCTCGGTTTTTCAAGCCTGAGCCGTCGACTGTCTCGCGTGAAGTCGTCCATTAAGGCTGATTTTGGATATCCATTGGCAAAACTGATCGAAGTCAAAAGTCTCGGCGGCACGAATTTCGTTCGCCCCGATCGGGTCATCGCCGTCCAGACGTCGCCCACGGGCTCCACGGTCATCGTGATGGAGGGCGGGGCTGTGGTGAACTCTTCGGAGACCACGCTGGCGGTGGCGGCCAGACTGAGGGCGGCCGAAGACGACAGCTAAGGCCCAAACGAAACCTACTCGACGATCCGGGGCGGGCTCCACCTCACTCCTCACTCCCGTCGCGTGGCCCGAAACGCGCGGCGGGTCATGCGGCTATGCGGGATCGGTCGACGCCTCCTCGGAGACGTCGACCGGCGCGCCGGCGTCTTCGGCCAGACCTGCTCCGGGCCCTTGAACCACCTCGTCTCCACGGCGGCATACGCCCCGCGTATGGGTCTCGATCGCCGCGAGAGCGTCGTCGAGCGAAGCGAACGGTCCGCAAACGCATTTCCTTCATCGTCTCACGAGCCTTTCCCCGGGTTCGACGGCGAACGCGTCGCCTTTCGCGCGGATCACGCCCATCGATCGACCGAGAAGATCCGTCAGCCGCCATTCGCTTCGGCCGGCGACCGGGTTCACCATGACGTCCAAGCTGTGTCCCATCTCAATATCGAAAGCTGCGCCTGGCGCGCAGCCTCATTTATTTATGCGAAATAATTTATCGGCGTCCTTGTAAAACGTCACAGTCGCGCGCATTTTAAGTCGTCGTTCAAAAGAATTACGATTTGAGATGCAGGGCCTGCAAGGCTCGCACGTCAGATTTTATTTCAGATCAATTGAGATACGACCGCGTCGTCAGACAGGGCTGCGCGCAGTTTTATTTTTTTAGAGGAAGTCCCATGTCCACGGGAACAGTTAAATGGTTCAACGCCCAGAAGGGGTTTGGCTTCATCGCGCCTGACGACGGGTCCACGGATGCGTTCGTGCACATTAGCGCCGTCGAGCGCGCCGGGATCTACGATCTCCGGAGGGCCAGAAGGTCGAGTACGAGCTCGTCGCCGATCGCAAGACCGGCAAGATGTCGGCCGACCAGTTGCAAGTTCAGGTCTGAGCGCGACGTCCTCCGGGCCCGGAGGACGTCCGCGCCGTTGCTAAAGCGAGGTCGACCACGGATGTACTGGCGAACCTTGCCGGCGGCGTCGCCGCGCCAGATCGGAAGAGACGCTTAGGCGTCTTCGACCCCGTCGCCTCGAGAGGCGGCGGGGTTTTTTCTTCCGGCCCCGCGTTCGGGACCGGCCAACCCGGGAGCACGGCGCATGGCGAAGGCCCAAAAACGCGGCAACAAGGAAGCCAAGAAGCCGAAGAAGATCAAGGAGCCGGTCGCGGCTCCCACGGCGTCGTCTCGCGGCGTCCTCGCGACCGCCGCCGGATCGCCCAAGGCCAAGAAGTCCTGAAGGCCGAGGACGTGGCCACCCGCACCACCGAGACCACCGTGACGTTCCGGCGCTCGTTCGACCTGACGGCGATCGAGGAGCGCCAGCCGGCCGGAACCTACCGCTTGGTCATCGACGAAGACGAGATCCTCGGGGTCTCGTTTCTCGCTTACCGCCGCACCGCCACGATGCTGCAGACGCCGGCGTTGTCTTCGCGCGGCCCGGTCCAGTCGCATCTGGTCGACCGCGCTGATCTTGAAGCCGCCCTCGAGGCGGACCGGAAGACCGAGGCCGACCTTTGACCGGCTCGAGCGCAGCGACCGTCGCAGCCTGGGTGTCGGACAGGCTGATCCCGCTGGTCGTCCTCGTGATCGTCGCGGCGATGTTCTGCTTTGCGGGTTGGATCAATTGAGGCCTCGCCTCTCACCAAAGAGCGATGACTGCATCGCCGACGAAATCCGGCGATCCGGACAGGAGACGATATGAAATATCTTGGCGCGATCAGAAGAGACGGAACGCTTGGGTCTACGGCGGTGGCCAGCAGGCTCGAGCTTGAACTGTACCAGCAGAACGGCGGGATGATCACCGCGTCGGGCGAAATCGAAGCCCAAAGCTCGACCATCGCCCAATTCAAGAGCCGCCAGGCGATCGAGTTCGTGACGAGCGACGGCCACAGGATCAATCTGGCGCTGTCCGATCCGAAGCGCTCGCCGACCGGCACCATCGCCCAGATCACGGCGACTGGCGATCTGCCGTCGATGAAAGGCGGGCGCTCGGCTGGCGTTAGCCGGTCGGGGCGCTCTTCATCGTTTCCTTGGGGCGGCCGCGCGCCGCCTCAGGAGCCGGCCGTGCTTCGCATGGTCCGGCTCACAAGGCTTGAAAGATCCTCGGCCGCGAGGGTTTTTGCAGCCGGTCGAAGCCGAAGACTTGTTTGACCTGGACCGGCGCAACGCCGACGCCGGTCTCCTCGATATCGATCCGGACCAAGCGTCGCCCGAAGCGTCTTCCGCCGGGCCCAAGACGCGCTTGGTCAAAAGCCTTCGCCGTTCATCGCGTCGCGTGGATCGACCTTAAGGTCGACGGCGGCTGTTTCGAACTGGCTGGCATCCGCCTCTCCCCCACGCTTTGCGCCGATTTCCTGGCTCTGCACGTGTCGGCGCCGCGCTTGAGGCGGCGCTTGCGGCCGCCCTTCTCGCATCTGCGAAATTTGGCGCGCCACGCACTGGACAGCGCCACCTGATTCATTATAGCGATTTGATAGATTATTAGCCGACGGTTTCTGGAGGCTGCTGATGTCGCATGTTTGTTTTGGCGTGTGGGCCCCGGTCCATGGCAACCGCGCCGCCGCCCATGATCCGCTCGAGCCCTATGACGCTTCCTGGGCGCACAACCGCGATACGGTGCTCGAAGCCGAGGCGCTCGGCTATGACGCGACGCTCGTCGCGCAGCATACGGTGAACCCGCATTTCGCCGAGCGTGACCAGATCGACTCCTGGACCGCGACCGCCGCGATCGCCGCTTTGACCAGCCGCATCGAGCTGATCTCCGCCATCAAGCCCGGGCTGTTCCACCCGGTCGTGCTCGCCAAGATGGCGCTGCAGATCGAAGAGATTTCGGGCGGCCGCTTCGGCCTCAACCTCGTCAACGCGTGGAACCACGCCGAATTCGAGAAGGCGGGGATGCCCTTCCCCGAACACGACGCGCGCTACGCCTATGGATCCGAATGGCTTTCAGTGGTCGAACGCCTCATCCGCGGCGAGACCGTCACGCACAAGGGCGAGAACTTCTCGCTCGACGCCTACACGCTTCGCCCGGCGAGCCGCCACCGCGCGCGGCCCAAGATCTACCTCGGCGGCGAGTCCGAGCCGGCGCGGGCGCTTGCGGCCGGATTGAGCGACGTCTGGTTCATCAACGGCCAGCCGATCGAAACCGTCGAGGCTCTGATTTCGGACCTGAAAGCGCGTCCGCGCAAGGGTCCGCCGCTGGGCTTCGGCCTCTCGGCCTTCGTCATCGCGCGCGAGACCGAAGCCGAGGCGAAGGCCGAACTCAGCCGCCTCGTTGAGCTCAAGGAAAAGGACAAGCCCGCCAAGGCGATCCAGGAGTCGAACACCGACGCGAAGGTCGTGATGTTCCAGACGATGGCGAAGCGCAGCTTCGTCGGCACCAATGGCGGCACGGCCGCCGGGCTCGTCGGCTCCTACGATCAGGTGGCCGAGCGCGTCGACGCATTCGCCAAGGCCGGCGTCGAGCTGTTCATGCTGCAGTTCCAGCCGCTGCGCTCGGAAATGCGGCGCTTCGCCGAAGAGATCTTTCCGCGCTTCGGCAAGGCCGTGGCCGCGCCCGCGCCGCGCTATTCGGAGACGGCGCGATGAGCCTCGCCGAAGATCGCGCCTCGGTCCCGGTCGCGGGGTCGTCCGCCGCGCCGCGCAGACGTCCGGCGAAGGCGCCCGCAGGCGGCCCGTCCAAGCGGGCCTCGCGCCAGGCGCTGGCCGCGCTTTCCTGGGCCGCGCCTGTCGCGTTCCTCATCGTGTGGGAGACGCTCTGCCGCTCGGGCTATGTCGCGCCGCAGATCCTTCCCGCCCCGAGCAAGGTCGCGCTGACCGCCTGGAAACTCGCGACCACAGGAAGCCTCTTTCACGACCTCGGCGTCAGCCTGTTGCGCGCCGCGACGGGCTTTACGATCGGCGGCGCGCTCGGCTTCGCGCTCGGGGTCGCGGTCGGCTTCTCGCGGGTCGCCGAAGCCGCGATCGACCGCAGCGTCCAGATGGTGCGCGCGGTGCCGTTCCTGGCTGCGCTGCCGCTCACCATCATCTGGTTCGGGGTGGGCGAGACCCAGAAGATCTTCCTCGTCTCCCTCGGCGTGCTGTTCCCGATCTACGTCAACACGGTTCTGGGCATCAGGCAGGTCGACCCGAAGCTTCTCGAGCTCGCCCGTGTGCAAGGGCTCTCGGCCTGGACCACCATTGCCCGCGTGATCCTGCCCGGCGCGCTGCCCTCCGTGCTGACAGGCGTGCGCTATGCGCTCGCGGTCGCCTGGCTCGCGCTTGTGGTCGCCGAGACGGTCGGCGCGCAGGCGGGGCTCGGCTTCCTGGCGATGGACGCGCGCGAGTTCCTGCGCACCGACGTCATCGTGCTGACGATCGTGATCTACGCGGCCATCGGCGCGGGCTCCGACGCGATCGCGCGGCTGCTCGAACGCCGCCTCCTGCGCTGGCACCCGAACTACGCGGAGGGCGCCCGATGAGCCTCTCGGTCGTCGCCTCCCGCCCCGCGGTCGCGGTCCGGGGGCTTGTCCGCCGCTATGGCGCGCGCACAGTGATCGCCGGCCTCGACCTGACGATCGAGCGCGGCGAGTTCGTGGCCCTGCTCGGCGAAAGCGGCTGCGGCAAGACCACCCTGCTTCGCGCTCTCTCCGGCCTCGATCCGATCGACGGCGGCGCGGTCGACGCGCCCCGTCGGCCCGCGGTCGTGTTCCAGGAGCACCGCCTGCTGCCTTGGGACAGCCTCTGGCGCAACGTCTCGCTTGGGCAGCCGGAGAACGGCGCGCGCGAGCGGGCCGCCGGTGCTCTCGCGGAGGTCGGGCTCGGCGAGCGCCTCGACGACTGGCCGCGCAACCTGTCCGGCGGACAGGCGCAGCGCGTGGCGCTCGCCCGCGCGCTGGTGCAGGAGCCGGAGCTGCTGCTGCTCGACGAGCCCTTCGCGGCGCTCGACGCGCTGACGCGGCTCAAGATGCAGGCGCTCGTGAAAGAGCTCGTGGCGCGCCACCGGCCGGCGTCCTGCTCGTCACCCACGACGTCGACGAGGCGATCGCGCTCGCCGACCGCGTGCTGCTGATGCGCGGCGGCGCGATCGCGTTCGAACGCCGGATGACCGGCGGGAGCGCGTCCGCGGCGATCCGCGAAGAGCTTCTCGAACAGCTGGGCGTCCCATCGTCCGCGCGCCGCGTCGCCGCCCGCCCCTCCCCTTCCCACCCGTCGTCTGAGGCCTTAAAATGTCGTCCCTGCCCAAACTCTCGCGCCGCGCGCTGCTTGCGACCTCGACCGTCGGGGCCGGCGCTCTCGCGCTCGGCCTGAAGCCCGGCGCCGCGCTTTCCCGCAACACCGACAAGGTCCGTCTGACCTTCGGTCCCTCGGGCCAGCTGACCCAGATCGCCAAAGACCGCGGCGCGCTCGAGAAGACGCTCAACGACCAGGGCGTGAAGGTCGAGTGGATCGGCCCCTTCCCGAACCACGCCCCGACATTGCAGGCGGTCACCGGCGGCAGCGCCGACTTCTCGTTCGGCGGCTCGACCACGCCGGCGCTTGCGGCGATCGCCGCCGGCTCGCCGCTCGTCTTCACGCAGTTCCTGATCTACCGCCCGCGCACCACCTCGATCATCGCCAAGGACGGCTCCGGCATCGACAAGGTCGAGGATCTCGTCGGCAAGTCGGTGGCGGTGAACCGCTCTGGGCTCGGCGAGTTCCTGCTGGTCGCGGCGCTCGAGAAGCACGGGATCGACCGCTCCAAGGTCAACGTCGTCTATCTCAACCCGCCGGACGCCGCGCCCGCGCTCGCTTCCGGCAAGGTCGACGCCTGGTCGATGTGGAGCCCCGGCGTCGACATCGCGCGCCATGAATACAAGGCCCACAACGTGTTCTTCGAGGAGACCGATCTCGACTTCCAGATCGACTTCACGACCTGGCTGACCTCGAAAAAGTTCGCGGCCGAGAACGCCGACCTCGTGCGCCTCGTGAACAAGGCGCTCAAGGACGAAGCCGACTGGGCGACGGCCAACCCGCAAGAGTCGGAGAAGATCGCGCAAGGGTCGCCGCCCCGCTACGTCGACGCGGTGCGCGAGCGCTTCCTGACGCTGAAGCGCACCTATGAAATCTACCCCGTCACCGACAAGGCCTTCGTCGAGCGCCTGCAGAAGGCCGCTGACTGGCTTGTCGAGCGCAAGGTGCTGCCCGAGCCCGTCGCGATCACGGACCTGCTGGCGCAGGTCTGAGGAGGCGACATATGCGAAAGCTTCTCCTCGCCGCGGTCGCCGCCCTCGCGACGCTGACGGCCGCCCCGGCCATGGCCGGCAAACTCAAGATCGGCACGGTGCCGGGCGGCTACGGCGACTCGATCGCCGCGGCCGCGGAAGACGCCAAGACGCAAGGCCTCGACGTCGAGGTCGTCGAGTTCACCGACTGGACGACGCCCACGTCGCGCTTCAGTCGGGCGACATCGACATCAACTACTTCCAGCACCGCCCGTTCCTGAACAAGGCGATCGAGCAGCGCGGCTATGACTTCACCGACGTCGGCGTCGGGGCGCTGGCCAATGTCGGTCTCTACTCGCTGAAGCACAAAAGCTTCGCCGACATCCCTCAGGACGGGAAGGTGGCGATCGCCAACGACCCGGTGAACCAGGGACGCGGCCTCCTGCTTCTGCAGAAGGCCGGCCTCGTGAAGCTGAAAGACGGCGTGGGCTATCTCGGCTCGCTCGACGACATCGTCGAGAACCCGAAGAACCTGAGCTTCACCGAGGTGGAGGGGCCGCAGCTGGTGCGCGTCACCGGCGACGTCGACCTTGCGCTCGGCTACCCGCATTTCATCGTCGCCTCCAAGGCCTTCGACGCGCGCAGCGGGCTGATCTTCTCAGGCATTGAGGACAAGCAGTTCGCGATCCGCTTCGTGGTGAGAAAAGACCGCGCGGCCGATCCGGACATCGCCAAGTTCGTGAAGGTCTACCAGACCTCCCCAAAGGTCCGGGCGGTGCTCTCGAAGGCGTTCGCCGACGATCCAAAACTCTACGCGCTGGCGTGGGTCGATGACTGAGGCGTTCGCGCTCGCCCGGAACCCGGCCTCCACGGGCAGACGGAGCGCGGAGGTCGTCGACATTCGGCCGGAGCCCGCCAAGGCTGCGATCTCGTTCCGCGGCGTCGCCAAGACCTATGTCTCGCCGCGCGGCGAGATCGGGGCGTTGAAGAACATCGACGTCGAGGTTCCCGAGGGACGCGTCTTCGGCGTCATCGGCCGCTCCGGCGCAGGCAAGTCGAGCCTGCTGCGTCTTGTGAACCGGCTCGAAAGCGCGACGACCGGACAGGTGATCGTCGACGGCGAAGACGTCGGCGCGCTCGACGGCGAGGCGCTGATCGCGCTTCGCCGCCGCGTCGGCATGATCTTCCAGCACTTCAACCTGCTGTCGGCCAAGACCGTCTACGAGAATGTGGCGCTGCCTCTGAGGGTCGCGGGCTGGAGCCGCGAAGACACCGAAAAGCGCGTCACCGAGATGCTCGATCTCGTTGGGCTCTCGGACAAGCGCGACGCCTATCCAGGGCGGCTCTCGGGCGGCCAGAAACAGCGCGTCGGCATCGCGCGCGCGCTCGCCGGACGGCCCAAAATCCTGCTGTGCGACGAAGCGACATCCGCGCTCGACCCAGAGACCACGCAGTCGATCCTCGCGCTGCTCAGGGACATCAACCGCCGGCTCGGCATCACCATCATGCTCATCACCCACGAGATGAGCGTGATCCGCGAGGTCTGCGACGAGGTGCTCGTGCTGGAGAAGGGCGAGGTCGCCGAAGCCGGCCTCGTCTGGCGCGTCTTCGGCGATCCGCGACATCCCGCAACCAAGGCGATGCTCGCCCCGCTCTCCCACGGCCTGCCGGACGATCTGGCCGGCCGGGTTCAATCGACGCCGCCGCGCGACGTCGGAGAGGCGCTGGTCGAACTGTCGTTTCGCGGCGAGCGCGATCCTGATCTCGGCGCGATCACGGCGTCGCTCGGACTTTCCGCGCGGGTGCTTTCCGCAAATCTCGACCGCATCGGCGGCCACACCCAGGGCCGCCTGCTGGCCGCGCTTCCCGTAAGGGCCGGCGCCGGCCCCGACCTTCCCGAAAACGCGAGGGTGATCGGCTATGTCGCCTCAAATGATTGAGCGCCTCTGGCGCGCCTTGTTCGACACCGTGCAGATGGTCGGACTCTCGGCGCTGATCGCGCTTCTCGTCGGCGTGCCGCTCGCAGTGCTGCTGGTGATGTCGCAGCCCGGAGGGCTGACGCCCGCGCCGAAACTCCACCGCGCGCTTGGCTCCGTCATCAACGGCTTCCGCGCCATTCCCTTCATCGTGCTGCTGGTCGCGCTGCTGCCGGTGACGCGCTTCCTCACCGGCACGACGATCGGCGTCTGGGCGGCGATCGTGCCGCTCGCGATCTCGGCCACGCCCTTCTTCGCGCGGATCGCGGAAGTCTCGCTGCGCGAGGTCGACAAGGGGCTGATCGAGGCCGCGCAAGCGATGGGCTGCCGGCGCCGGCACATCGTGACCCATGTGCTGCTGCCCGAGGCGCTGCCGGGGCTCATCGGCGGCTTCACCATCACGGTCGTCACCATGATCGGCGCATCCGCCATGGCGGGCGCCGTGGGCGCGGGGGCTTGGGCGACGTCGCGATGCGCTACGGCTATCAGCGCTTCGACACCACCGTGATGGCGGCCGTGATCGTGATCCTGATCGCGCTCGTGACGCTCGTGCAGGTCGCCGGCGACCTCGCGGTGCGCCGTTTGAAGGCGCGCTGAGGTGGCCGTCATGCCGAACGAGATCCTGCTCAACGCCTTTTCGATGAACGCCGTCGGGCACCAGTCGCCGGGGCTGTGGCGGCACCCGCGCGACCGATCGGGCGAGTTCAATCGCCTCCCGTTCTGGACGGAGCTCGCCAGGACGCTGGAGGCGGGCCTGTTCGACGGGCTGTTTCTAGCCGACGTGCTCGGGATCTACGACGTCTACGGCGCTTCGCCCGACGCCGCGCTCCGCCACGGGACGCAGGTGCCGGCCAACGATCCGTCGCTGCTCGTTCCGGCCATGGCGGCGGTGACGAAAAACCTCGGCTTCGGCGTCACCTCGAACCTGTCCTACGAAAACGCCTTCCCGTTCGCGCGGCGGATGTCGACGCTCGACCACCTGAGCGAAGGGCGCATCGGCTGGAACGTCGTCACCGGCTATCTCGACAGCGCCGCGAGGGCCGCGGGACTGAACAAGCAGCGCGCCCATGACGACCGCTATGCGGTGGCCGAAGAATACATGGACGTCGTCTACAGCCTCTGGGAAGGCAGCTGGGACGACGACGCGGCGGTGCGCGACGTCGCGCGCGGCGTCTTCACCGATCCAGATCGCGTGCGTCCCGCAGTGTATCGCGGCCGGCACTTTTTCGCTCGACGCGGTGCATCTTTCCGAGCCCTCGCTCCAGCGCACGCCGGTGATCTACCAGGCGGGCACATCGCCGGCCGGCCGGGCCTTCGCGGCCCGCCACGCCGAATGCGTGTTCATGTCGGGACCAAGCGTGACGGCGCTGAAGCCTCGCGTCGCCGATATCCGGCTCGCCGCCGAGGCCGGTCGTGATCCCGCAGCGATCAAGATCTTCGCCATGGCGACCGTGGTGACAGGCCCGACCGACGCCCGCCGCGGAAGCCAAGCTTGCGGACTATCGGCGCTACGTCAGTCCCGAGGCGCGCTGACGCTGATGTCCGGCTGGACCGGCGTCGACCTGTCGACCTTCCGGCTCGACGACGAGGTCCGCCATGTCGAGACCGACGCCGGACGCACTGCGATGGAGAACATCACCCGCGCCGACCCCTCGCGCGTCTGGACCGTGCGTGAGGTCGCGCAGCATGTCGGGATCGGCGGCATCGGCCCGGTGTTCGTAGGCTCCGGACGCACGGTCGCGGACCTGATGGAGGCGTGGATCGCCGAAACCGGCGTCGACGGCTTCAACCTCGCTTACGTGGTCGCGCCCGAGAGCTTCGAGGACGTGGTCGAACACGTCGTGCCCGAGCTTCAGCGACGCGGCCGCTACAAGCGCGCCTACGCGCCCGGAACGCTGCGCGAGAAACTCGGCGGCGCCGGGCCGAGGCTGCCCTCAAGCCATCCCGCATCCGGCTTCCGCTCGCCCCGCGCGCATGCGCAGGCGGCCGAATAATCCCCGATCGAGGAGACGCCTGCCATGAACGTCATCGCCCGGGCCGCCAGCTTCGCGACTCCCGAGATCCCTCGACT
>NZ_CP081869.1:2257500-3662500 GCF_019797865.1 Chenggangzhangella methanolivorans | reverse complement strand
GCCTCGTCGGCCGGAACGGTCGCGACCGTGAACGAGGTGCTGACGCCGAAATTGCCGCCGCCTCCGCCGCGCAAGCCCCAGAACAGGTTCGGTTCGGCTCCTTGCGACACGGAGCGCACCGCGCCGTCGGCGGTGACGATCTCGGCGCCCGTCATCGCGTCCGAGCCGACGCCGAAGCGGCGCATGTTGAAGCCGATGCCGCCGCCCAGCATGAAGCCCGCGATGCCGACCGTCGGGCAGCGGCCATGGGTGATGGCGCGGCCCGCCGCGCGAAGCCCCGCGGCGACGTCCCGGTTGAGGCAGCCCGCTCCGATCGTGACGCGGCCGCTCGCCGCGTCATAGGCCACCTGCTTCATCGGCGACAGGTCGATCAGGAGGCCGGACGAGGACGAGTGCCCGGCGAACGAATGCCCGCCGCCGCGGATGGCGAAGGGCATGTCCATCTCCCGACACCAGCGCAGCGCCTTGGACACCGTCTCGGCGGAGCCGCACCGCGCGATCGCCTGCGGCTCGATCCGGGCGTAGCGCAGGTTCTGCGGCCGGGCGCGCGCGGAAAAGCCCGCGTCTCCGGGACGCAGAAGGCCGTTCCCGAGATCTCGGCGAGTCGCGACCAGGCCGCGTCGCCGGGCGCGCACCATGAGCAGTCGTCGAAGACCGTGCGGGCCCGCGCCGCCGCCGGAGCGAGCAGACTGACGGCGGAGCCGATGGCGAATTGTCGACGGCTGAGAGATGAGCGCATGGCTGGCCGATCCGGCTTCACTTTGCGGCACACTATAAAGTTGCGTTTAAGGCCCAGTAAAAACCGAGCGTCCGAGGCGTCCCGGCGCTGTCCGCGCGGCGGACGTCGCCTGACAAATCTGTCGCTTGACGAACATCTCCGCGCTTTTAGAACAGGAGCAAGTTCACCAGCGGCGACGGGCTATGACCATCAGGCGCAGAGACTTCGTGGCGATGCTCGGCGCGGCCCCGGCCGCTCTCTTGCCTGGCGCCGCCGGCGGCGACGCGCGCCGAGACGGCCCCCGGCATGGCGGCGGGGGTCGATCCCGCCGTCGAGAAATCGATTCGCGCGAGCTTCGGCGGCGGCTTCTCGGTGCGCACGCAGACCGAGCTGCGCGGGCTGACCTACGCCGAGATCGAGCATTCCGGAAACCGCTTCGTGGTCGCGAGCGCCGACGCGCTGGACTGGAAGTTCGTCGCGTCCGACAGGACGCTCTGACCGCGCCTGACGCCGCGTCCTCGCTCAGGCGCCGGTCTCCAAACCTGATCCGATTTCCCGCAGATCCCGTCATTCCGGAGGGCGACAAGCCATGTCCGAGACGATCAAGACCATCCGCATCCATCCCGGCATCGGCATCGCGCGCCTCGGGAACAGCGACGAGTTCTTCGTCGGGCCCGAAGCGCCGGGCCTCGTGGTCGATCCAGGCGGGAAAGGCGGGCCGGGACCGAACGGCGGATCCTATCGCGACGCCGATGCGCGCCTGAAGCGGCAGGCGCAGCGCTACCGGGTCTACGGCTATGACGCCGACGGCAAGGTCGTGGCCGAGCTCACCAAACAGTCGGACCTCGTCCAATCCCTGCGCTGGCGCGTCCATGTCCGCAACATGAAGGCGGCGAACTACGCGTTTCAGGGCGCCTATCTGTTCGATCCGGACAAGCTGCGCAATCCGTCCGTCCAGCCGGGCAAGAAGCCGATCGAGCGCGACAAGCTGATCATCGATCCGGGCGTCCACACGATCTCGTCCGGCGAGGCCGGCCCCGTCGTCATGAAGGGCGACGTCTTCGTCGACGTCGAGAAGAGCAAGCTGCCGGGCGAGCTGCGCTTCGTCGGCTTCACGCCCAAGGACCCGTCGCAGGAGGTCGAGGTGACCTACGAGGCCGCGCGGGACATCGAGCTCGGCCAGCTTCGCCTCGACGACGGCGACCGCCTGCTGTTCGTGCCGGCGGGCGGAAAGGGCGAATGCGTGACGACGCCCAAGGTCGCGCTGTCGAACCCGAGCGAGACCCACAGCCCGCCGAACGGCCCGGACGGCGGCCGCAACCCGCTCACCAACCAGTTCGCTTACTTCAACGTGCCCGGCTGGTGGGACGACACCTGCGGCGGCGAGATCGACGTCACCGTCACGCTCAAGGACGGAACGGTTCTGAGCACGCGCGACGGCGTGACGTCTGCGGCGGACGAGGGCGCGCGGAACGCCCGCGCGGGCGCCTGGATCGTCACCGCGCCGCCGAAGTTCTCGCCCTACATGCTCCACGTGGTCTCGATCCTCGACCGCGTCTACGAGGCGTTTCCCGAGGCCTACCCGCACGCGAGCCGGAAGACGAACTTCTATCGCGACGTCTATCCTGTGTTCGCCAAGGCGGTGAACTACGGCTGGGTGAGCGCCGAGGCGGCGGGCGTGAAGCCCGAGACGAAGGACGCCGCCCATGGCCCGCGGCAGCCGGGCAACCTGCTCAACGACCGCTACATGGCCGCCTTCACCGACCCGACCGAGAAGAGCCGGTCGATGCGGCAGATGATCTACAATCTGATGCGCCGCGCGCCGGGAAAGCGCGGCCGCCTCGTCGACTCCCTGCAGCCCCCTCCCCCGCAGCGTCCGACGACCTGGAAGGACGAGGAGTTCAAGCGAGAAGAGGAAGACTACAAGATGCCCAAGCTCTGGGGCACGGGCGGCAAGCCCGCCCAGAACGAGGAGACGGGCTTCGACCTTCCCGACCAGTTTCTCAGCCTCACCGACTGGCAGCTCAACCATCTGAAAGAGTGGGCCGACGGAAACTTCGAGGTCGGCGAGCCGGTGCGGCCCGTCGCGCTCGACGAGCTTCCGCTCGCCGACCAGCCGCACGCCCTCGACGCCTCGGCGCTGGAGCCGACCATCGGTGGCGGCTTCCATCCCGGGATCGAGTTTCCCTATCTCATCCTCTACCGCGAGAACTTCGCCGAGGCGTTCCGGGTGGCTGGAGGCGTCGAGCCCGGATCGGTGGCGGCCTACATGTCGAGCCCGTGGCAGGGCGACTTCTGGTCCTGCGACACGGCCTGGTGGCCGACGCAGCGCCCCGACGTCGTGTTCGAATACGACAGGGCGACCCAGACCCGGACCTACAAGGAATGGTTCCGCGGCTATGACGAGAGCGGCGAGCCGCTCTCGTCCGACGACGGCTACCAGCAGATGGCCTACGCCTGGCCCAAGCTCGGTATGGTGCTGCCGCTCAGGACCGAGGACGGCGGCTTCCTGAAGGACAACGGCCAGATGGTGTTCGTCGAGCACGAGCGCGATCCCGCGCTCAACCGGCCGCCGCAGGCCAAGTCGCCCCCGGCCAAGTGAGCCAGGGCGCCGACCCGGCCGGCGAGATGTGGGACGTCATCGTCGTGGGATCCGGCCCGGCCGGATCCGCGACCGCCCTTACGCTGGCGCGGCTCGGACGGCGCGCGCTGCTGGTCGAGAAGCGGCGATCGACGGGCGTGAAGCTTGGCGAGACGCTGCCGCCGGCCTCGATCGACCTGATCGCGCATTTTCTCGGGCCTGAGACCGGGACGGCCGGGCGGCCCTTCGACGCCTTCCCGACGACCGGAAACGTTTCGTCCTGGGCGAGCGAGGGCGCGGACGCCGCGGATTTCTTCTTCGCATCGAGCGGTCATGGGCTCTGCGTCGACAGGCCCGCCTTCGACGACGCCTTGCGCGACGCTGCGGCCGCAGCCGGCGCGACGCTGCTCAAGGGCGCGAGCTTCCAATCCTGCGAGCGCGTCCTAGACGGCTCGCTCAACTGGCGCGTGACTCTCGCGACGGACGCGGGCGCCCGTCAGGACCGGGCCCGCTATCTCGTCGACTGCTCCGGCAGGCGGCGTGGGCCGGGCGCTCTCGGGGCTTCGATCGAGGACGACGACGACCGGCTGTTCGCCTATGCGCGATGGTTCTCATGCCCGGGCGGCGACGACGATCGCCGCACCCGCATCGAGGCGGCGCCGGAGGGCTGGTGGTACAGCAGCCGGCTGCCGGGAGCCGTGGGGCGAAACGGGGCGGCTGGTCGTCTTCTACACGGACCGCGACCTGCCGGCCGCGCGGCTCGCCGCGTCGCCGGACGGTTTCGACGGGCTCTTGGAACGCTCGGCGATGATCGCGCCCGTGCTCAGGGATCGCGGTTATCGACCCTACGGGGCGATCCGCGGCGCGCCGGCCGGCGGCCAGCGGCTGCAGGCGTTCTGCGGCGACGCCTGGATGGCGGTCGGCGACGCGGCGCAGGCCTATGATCCGCTGTCGTCGCAAGGCGTCGACAAGGCGCTTAAGTCCGCCAGCGACGCCGGGCACCTGATCCACTACGCGCTGGAGGACTCTTCGCAGGGCGAGGACTGTTCGCAGGGCGCAGCCGAGCTCGACGCGCGCAACCCTTACGTCGTCCGTCACGACGAGGCGCAGCGACGGATGTGGGACGAGTATCTCAGGCGGCGCGCCTTCTACTACGGCGCGGTGCGACGCTGGCCCGGCGAGGCGTTCTGGCGGCGGCGCCTCCCCGTCGAGCAGGCGGCCGCGGACGCCGACGAGCATCGGTTGCGCGCGTCCCCGAGCGTGTGACGTTTCAGGTCGAACCACCGCCGTCACGCCCGCGCTTCGTGCGGGCATGACGGCCGAGCCGGCTGTGATCTCCGCCTTCAGTTCGTCGGCGTCACGGGTCCGCGGCCCGACACCCAGAGGTTCGCCTCTTCGCGCTCGTCGGCCGGGTCCGACGTCACGCAGATCTCGCCGTTGAGCGCCGCCGTCAGCTCGTTGGCCTCGGGAAGCCGCGCGGCGCGCTGGGCGCGGGCCGGCCACCACGGCGGCGGCTCGTCGGAGCCGAGCATGCGGCCGAACATCCGCCAGGCGTCCTCCGCCGCGGTGCGCTGGGGCAGCACGCGGATCGACTGCATCATCCCGGCGTCCTCATGGCCGACGAGATGGCAGTGATAGACGAACTGCCCGGTCATCACCGGATTGGTGAAGGGGATGATGACCGACACCTCTCCGGGCTTGCCGTCGGCCGCGTAAGGCAGGGTGATGACGTCGCGCAGGCCCGTCGCGTCCGGCTGTCTGCCGACGCCCTTCTCCTGCACCAGGAACGAGGTCTGGTGCAGGTGGAAGACGTGGAGTTCGGTCGCGAGGTTGCGCAGGATCCACCGTTCGACGTCGCCCACCCGGGTCGTGGTGTTCACGACGTTCGGGTCGAAGATCTGGCCGTTGATGTAGAACTTGCTGAAGTCCTTCGCGTCCGAGAATTCGAACACGCGCTCGCGGGTGATGGGGAGGTTCTTGATGTCCCTCGGGCGCGGAAAGATCGCGCTCCTGTTCGCCGCAGGCTCCTGGACGCGCTCGCTGATCCCGCGGTCGGGCTTCGGGTCGCCCGCGACGATGAAGGTCCCGAGGTCGGCGGCGTCGTTCGGCAGGCCGGTCGGCCCGGTGTCGACGTTAAGCGAGCTCAGCTTGTAGCTGCCGGCCGCCCCGGCCTTCACCGCGACGGTCACGCGCGCGCCGGGCGCGAGGAACAGCGTCTCCTGCCGCTCGGGCGTGACGAGGACGTTGCCGTCGCGCTCGATCGTCCAGAACTCGTGGCCGGCGAGCGCGAACTTGAAGAACGAGTTCGCGCCGAGATTGCCGACCTGCCAGACCTGCCACTCGCCCGGCCGGGCCTTCACCGGCGCGTCGGTGTAGCCGTTGAGCGTCAGCGTCGTGGCGGTCTCGTTGGGAAGGACGATGTCCTTGAGCACCATCACGCGCCGGCGAAGGCCCGCGAGCTCCGGATAGTGGGCCTCGATGTAGCCGTCGACGATCAGCATGCCGGACATGCCCGACAGGATCTGCTTGTTCACCACGCCGTGCGCATGGGGGTGATACCAGTGCAGCCCTTCGGGATGGTCGCTCGGGAACGGCACGACATAGTCGAAGCTCGTCCCGGCCTTGACCTTGAGGAAGACGTCGTCGCCCGGCGCCTTCGGGCTCACGTCCGCGCCGTGGTAATGCATGTTGGTGCGGACGGACTTTTTGAACTGGACGTCCGCCGGCCCGATCTCGTTGTTGAGTTTCATCCGCAGCGTGTCGCCGCGGCTGAGCACGAGCGTCGGCGGGATGTAGAGGCCGTTATAGACGTTGCTGCGGAACCGCTTGCCCGCGACGCGGATCCAGCTCGGCCGCGCGGTGAGCTCGACCTCGAGCACGCCGTCGCGCGAGCGCAGCTCCGGCGGGTTGGGCAGGTCGTCGATCGCCGCAGGGTCCGCAGGCGCGCCGCGAATCGCGACCACGTCCACCGCCGCAGGCGCTGACGGCGGCGCCTCCTCGGCGAAGGCTGCGGCGCCTGACGCCAACAGCATGAAGAGCGCGACGGCAGGCCGAACCATGGTCATCCCCCGAACCAAGGCTGAGATGTCGCGAGTCTACCTCAAGTCGAAGAGGAGGCAACAGGATCCGGCCTGGAACGCGCCGCCTGTCCTCGGCGAAATGGTCCTTGGTCAATGCGCCTCCGCCGGAACGTCCGGCATTTGATCGACCTCGGCCGCCCTTTTGGGATGTCGCCTCCGCGGCGCGCATGATCTAGCATTGCGAGCAGCCGCCCGCCGACGCCGACGCGCGCTCGCGCACCCACTCTGGACGAAAGGTCCGCCGATGATTAGCCGAACAATGATCTGCGGAACGCTCTTCGCCTTGGTCGCCGCAGGGTCCATCCCGGCGTTCGCCCGCGACATCGGCGCGCCGGAAGTTCGCGACGCGGGCCCGGGAATGGGAGGGCCGCCGCAGATGGACGACGCGCTCGGCGTCACCGTTCCGATCGGAAAGCAGCCGAAAAGCGCGGGCGACGCCCCGCAGGACGGCCAGGCAAGGCCGAACTGCGGCGAGACCGTCACCATGGCGCAGGACGGAACCGAGACGGTCACGCCGAAACCCTGCGACTGACGCGGGGCCTCATCGGCGCTGCAGCAGCCACATCAGCAGCGGTCCGGCGATCAGCATGCCGATGAGCCCGGCCGGAACCTGGAACGGCACGTAGACCACCCGCCCGAGCCAGTCCGCCGCGATCATCGTCAGCGCGCCGATGAGCGCGGCCGCCGCAAGCTGGCCGCCGGCGCGCGCGAAGCCGAGACGCAGCGCGAGATGCGGCGCGATCAGCCCGGCGAAGCTCAAGGGGCCGACCGCGAGCGTCGCGCCCGCGGTCAGGGTCGCGCAGAGGGCGAGGACGCCCAAACCTGCGACGGCCGGCGATGCGCCGACCGAGAGCATGAACGGTCGCCCGAGCGGCGCGAGATCGAGCCAGCGCACGACGAGGAACGAGGCGGCGATCTGCACGATCGCGCAGGCCATGGTCCCGACCGCGACCGCAGGCTCGACGTCGTAGGTCGAGCCCGCCATCCAGTTCGCGACCAGCAGCATGCGCGGGTCGCCGCTCGCCATCAGGATCGCGAGCAGCGCCGAGAACATGGCGCCGAGCGCGACGCCGGCGATCAGGAGCTGTTCGGGCGCGAGCCTGCCGCCGCGTCCGAGCCCGAGCAGCGCGCCCGCGACCAGAAAGCCTCCGGCAGCCGCAGCCGCGGTCTGGACCGCCAAGCCCGGCGATGGGGCGAACAGCAGCGCGAGCACGAAGCCAAGCGCGGCGCCCGAACTCACGCCGAGCACTTCGGGGCTTGCGATCGGATTGCGGGTCAGGCGCTGGAGCATCAGCCCTGCGGCCGCCAGCATCGCGCCCGCGGCCCCGGCCCCGAGGGTCCTGGGCCAGCGCCACGGCAGGAGCTCGGCGAGCTCGGGCCATGGCGCGACCGACAGGCCTCCGCCCGGCGCTGGGCCGATCGCGAGCGAGGCGAGCAACGCGACCGGAACCGCGGTCGCCAGCAAGCAGATCGCCAGGCCGACGCGCCGCACGCGCGGCCCGGCGGGGCGCTCGGTCTCGACCGGCGCGGGGTTGCGCAACCTGGAGGCGAGCCAGACCAGCGTCGGCGCGCCGATCAGCGCCGTCGCGGCTCCGGTCGGCACGTTTAGATGCGCCAAGGCCTCGGCGGCCTGGAGAAGCGCGTCGGTCGCAAACAGGATCGCCGCGCCGATCGCCGCGCTCCAGGCGAGCCGGTCCCTCAGCCTTCGGACGCCGAGAGCGCGGGCGAGCGCAGGCGCAGCGAGCCCGATAAAACCGATGACGCCGACGGCGCTGACGATGACGGCGGTGAGCGCCACCGCCAGTCCGATCGTGACGAGCCGCAGCCGAACCACCGACAGGCCGAGGCTGCGGGCCGGCTCGTCCATCTCCAGCAGCTGCAGCGGCCGGACCGTGAGGGCGACGAGGCCGGCGAGGACCGCGACCTTCACGCCGAGCGGGCCCGCGACCGACCAGTCCTGCTGGTTCAGCGCGCCGCTGCCCCAGACATAGAGGCCCGTCAGCATCCGCTCGTTGAAGAGCGTGAGCGCGGAGGCCGCCGCGCCGCAGAACATCGCCGCCACCATGCCGGACAGGATCACGGTCAGCGGCGCGAAGCGGCTTCGCCAGGAGAGCGCCGTCACCACCGCGGTCGAGGCCGCGCCGCCGAGAAGCGCCACCACCTCCCGGCCGGCCAGAAGCGCAGACGGCGCCGCCACCGTCGCCAGCGACAAAGCAAGCTGCGCGCCGGCCGAGACGCCGAGCGTCGAGGGCGAGGCGAGCGGATTGCGCAGCGCCTGCTGGAGCACGGCGCCTGCGAGCGCGAGCCCCGCTCCCGCGATCAGCGCGACGACGGCGCGCGGCGCGACGCTGTAATGGACGAGAAGCTCACGGATGTCGTCGGCCGAGGGCGCCAACAGCGCCTCGAGCCAGAGCCCGACAGGCAGCCGCGCCGACAGGTTGAGCGCCATGGCGACCGCGCCGAGCCCGATGAGCGCGAGCACGGCGACGAGCGCCGGGCGGAACCCGTCATGCACGCTGGGCGGCCTCCGCCAGGAGCCGCGCGAGACGCGTCACGGACGGTAGGCCGCCGAAGGCGAGCACCGGCGGCAGGCGGAACAGTCGGCCTTCGTCCGCAAACCCCGTCGCGCGCCAGATCGGGCTCCCCGAAAGAAGCGCAAGCGCGTCCGGCGGCGTCGGGGCGAGGCAGAACAGCCGAGCGCCGCGCGCCTGCGCAAGCGCCTCGACGCCGACCTGCGAAAAGCCCCACGGATTGGTCGGGCGGGTCCAGCCATTGGTCAGGCCGAGCCGCTGGAGCGCGTCCTCATAGAGGCTGTTCGCCCCATAGACCCAGGCGTTGCGCGCGTCCTGAAAGGCGGCGAGCAGCACGGGCCGATCGCGAAGCGGAGCCACGCGCTCCGACAAAGCCGCAAGCTCGGCTTCGGTCCGCGCGACGAGCCCCTCGGCCTCCTGTTCCGCGCCGAGCCGCTTGCCCATGGCGCGCGCCGCCGCCACGAGGTTCGGCCAGGGCGAGGATCCGGTGGCGTGGACCGGAAAGCTCTCGACCGGCGCGACGCGCTCGAGCTTCGGGCGGAGGCGCTCGAGATAGGGAGTGGAGAAGATGACGTCGGGCTTCAGCTGGCTCAGGATCTCGAGATTGATCTCGCGCGACGTCCCGAGATTGACGATTCCAGCGGGCAGCCGGGGCTCCACCACCCAATCGTCCCAGTCGTCCGCGGCCGCGATCGCGATGGGCGGCCGCCCCATCGCGATCAGCGTCTGGGCGATGCCGTAGTCGCCGGTGACGGCGCGCGGGGCGTCCGACGCGCGGACGCGCACGGGCGCAAGCGCTGCGGCGGCCGCAAGCGCGACGGCGGCCCGTCGCGTGACGCCGCGCCGTTCGCGTTCCTGAAAGTCCTCACCAGCGATAGCGCAGCGTCCCGATCACCGTTCGTCCCTGGCTCAGATAGCACCGACCGCTGTTGCACACAGGCGCGTCCTTGTCCGCCAGATTGGTGGCGTTGAGCGCCAGCGAATAACCCGCGAGCTTCGGATTCGCTGTGCCGAAATCGTAGCGGGCCGCGGCGTCGAGCAGCGTGTAGGGCCTGTTGCGGATGACGTTGGCGTTTTCGGCGTAGCTCGCCCCGACATGGCGCACGCCCGCTCCGAAGCCGAGGCCCGCAAGCGCGCCGCCCTGGAACTCGTAGTCGAGCCAGGCCGAGGCCGTGTGCCTGGGCGTCACCAGCGGCTGGTTGCCGACGTTCGCCGCGACCGAATCCCGTTTGATCTCGGCGTCGTTGTAATTGTAGGAGGCGATCGCCTTGAAGCCCTGCGCGAGGTCGATGCGGGCGCTGAGCTCCACGCCGCGGGTCTCGATCTCGCCGATCGCCTGCGCGGCGCCGTTGAGCGGATCGTATTTCACCGCGTTCTTCTCGGTGAGCCGGTAGACCGCGGCGGTGAACAGGCTGCTCGATCCCGGCGGCTGGTATTTGACGCCCGCCTCGATCTGCTCGCCTTCGGTCGGCTTGAGCAGTCCGCCGTTCGGGCCGCGAACGGCTGCGGGCAGGAACGAGGTCGAATAGCTGGCGTAGGGCGAAATCCCGCTCTCGAAGGCGTAGAGCACGCCGATGTTGTAGGAAAACGCCTTGTCGTCGCGCTCGGCCGAGGCGGTCGGCGCGCTTCCGTCGAAGCGCGTGTTGTCCGACGTTCGGTTCGCCCAGTCGCGCCGGACGCCGGCCGAAATGTTCCAGCGCTCCCCGATCTTGATCTGGTCCTGCGCATAGAGGCCGAGCTGCTTCAGGCCGATGTCGGTGCGGGTCGTGATCGGCGGCGTCGGGCCGTCGACGCCGTAGCGCGGGTCGTCGATGTCGAGGTCGTAGGCCGGGTTCGCCGCGAGGCTCCCCTGCCCCTGGCGCGACTCCGACCACTGGTAGTCGAGCCCGAACAGCATGGTGTGGCGGATCGCACCGGTCTCGAACTTCGCCTGCAGCTGGTTGTCGAGCTGGACCGCCTCGATCGTCTCGTCGATCGCCCATGAGCCGCGCCGGTAGACGTTCGGCCGCGCCGGGTCGAAGCCTCCGCCCGAGACGCCCGCGGTGAGGTAGCGCGAGCGCATGTCGAGGTGATTGTAACGGGCGTTCTGGCGCACCGTGAAGGTCTCGTTGAAGGCGTGCTCCAGCTCGTAGCCGAGCTGGTATTGGTCCTGCTTCAGATAATCGTAGTCCGGATCGCTGGCGCGGATGTTCAGGACGTTGATGTTCGGCGAAATGCCGGCGTTCATCACCGCGACGTTGCTGTCGGTCTCGTCCTTCTGGGCGAGGCCATAAATGGTGATCCTGGTCTCGTCGTTCGGCGCCCATGTGAACGAGGGCGCGAGGAAGAAGCGCTCGTCCTCGATGTCGAAGTCGACCTCGCCGAGCCGGCCGAGCGCCGTCAGCCGGCCGGTGAGCGTTCCCTCGGCGTTGAGCGGCCCGCTGGCGTCGAAGCCGGCCTCGTAGCGGCCTGTGCCGCCGATCGTGCCGATCGCCTCGAACTGCGGTTCTGCGGTCGGGCGCTTCGACACGCGGTCGATCAGGCCGCCGGGCGTCGACTGGCCGTAGAGCACGGCGGCCGGGCCCTTGATGATGTCGATGCGCTCGAGCTGGAACGGGTCGGTGCGGAAGGTCGCGAACTGCCCCTGCGCCTGCCGCAGCCCGTCCTTGTAGTCGCCGAAGGTGTTGACCGGGAATCCGCGGATCGAGATCTGGTCGAAGCGCGGATCGAAGCCCGAGCCGTTGGTGGTGACGCCCGGCGAATAGCGCACGGCCTCCGGAATGGAGGTGGCGGCGCGGTCCTCCAGCTCCTCGCGGCCGATGACCTCGACCGAGCGCGGGGTCTCCATGATTGGCGTGTCGGTCTTCGTGCCGGCCCGGCTCTCGGTCGCGACATAGCCCTGGACCGGGCCGCGGCCCGTCCCCCCGGCGCCCGGGTTCGCGCCGCCGCCTTGGCCGCGGCCCTGCACCTCGATCCCGTCGAGCGGCGTCGCGTCGTCCTGCGCCCTCGCCTCGCCCGCCCCGACGGTGACGGACAACGCCGCCGCCCCCGCAAGCCGCAACGTCAGTCTGCGCGCAGCCCCCATGCCCATCCGCCCCCGCGATCATGAGTTTCAGATACGGGGCGGTTGCTGGGCGCCTGCAGATTGATTGTCAAGCGATTATTCAATGTATTTAATTATTATAGCTCAAATAATACGCTGTACTCTCTCGTCATACGCGCCGAGTCTGAAGTATTCTCAACGGATCCACGCCCCGAACGCGAACCGGATGGCCTGATTGATCGCGGTCGGCAGGACGGTCATGTGCGTTTCGCATGGAATGAGCTCGTAAGAGACCTCGAGATCATCCATCGCCGCGAGCCTTTCGGACATCGCCCGCGCGTTCTCTTCCGTGCGGCTCCGCTCATGCCCCGCCCGGCGCTTCTCCTCGTCCTCGGCGCCGACCTGGAAGGGCGCGAGGGTCTGCTCGTATTCGCCGACCGAAATCAGCACGCGCTTGCCCGACGGACGGTCGGCGCGCGCCTCGAACCGCTCCGCCGAGCGCAGCAGCGTGAAGTTCTCCCAATAGACCGTCGGCGAGGCCGCGGTCCACGTCGCGAACGCCTCCGGATGGTTGAACAGGGCGTAGAGAACGAACAGGCCGCCGAACGAGTGCCCGAAGATCGCCTGCCGGGCGGGATTCACCGGCAGGCGCCGGGAGATCTCGGGCTTCAGCGTCTCTTCGATAAAGGCGAGGAACTCGTCCGCGCCGCCCGTCAGAACGTCGGGTCCGCCGGCGACGTGCGGCGGATAGGTCGCGCCGGGCGGCGGGCTGTAGTCCCAGGAGCGCCGGACGCTGTCATAGGCCGCCTCGGTCGGATAGCCGATCGCGACGACCGCGGCCTCACGCACCCCGGTGCCGAGCGGCCAGGCGGCCTGAACGCGGATCGCGTCGGCCGCGGTCGCGAACACCGCGTTGCCGTCCAGCATGTAGAGCACGGGCCACCCCTCCGGCGGCGCGTCTCCGGGCGGCGTGCGCAGGAAGATGCGATAGGGCGCCGCGCCGGATTTGGCCGGAAGGTCGAAGCGCACGGCTTCTGAAAGGACGACGGGGTGGTCCTGCGTCATGTCGGCCGGCCTTGCGCTCCGTTCGGGGCGCTCCCCTATCGCGTTCATCGGCCGCCGTCGACCGGCGGGAGAGCCGCCCTCAGCACGCCGCGACGTTGACCGCGAGCCCCCCTTGCGATGTCTCCTTGTACTTGGCCTGCATGTCCGCGCCGGTCTGGCGCATGGTCTCGATGACCTCGTCGAGCGTCACGCGATGCACGCCGTCGCCGCGCAGCGACAGCGAGGCGGCCACGATCGCCTTGTTGGCCCCGAAGGCGTTGCGCTCGATGCAGGGGATCTGGACAAGCCCGCCGATCGGGTCGCAGGTCATGCCGAGATGGTGCTCCATCGCGATCTCGGCCGCGCTCTCGATCTGCTCGGCCGTGCCCCCAAGCGCGGCGCATAGCCCCGCCGCCGCCATCGCCGAGGCCGAGCCGACCTCGCCCTGGCAGCCGACTTCCGCGCCGGAGATCGACGCGCGGCGCTTGATGAGCCCGCCGATCGCCGTCGCGGTCAGCAAAAACTCGCGGCCACGCTCGACCGACCAGCCGGGGCAGAAGTCGCGGCAATAGCGCAGCACCGCCGGCACGATGCCGGCCGCGCCGTTGGTCGGCGCGGTGACGACGCGCCCGCCGCCGGCGTTCTCCTCGTTGACGGCGAGCGCGTAGAGGCTGACCCAGTCGACGATCTCGTGCGGCGGGCGGCTGTTGATGTGCGCGCGGGCGTCGAGCGACTCGCGCATGCGCTTGGCGCGGCGGCGGACCTTCAATCCGCCCGGCAGCATGCCGTCGTGGCGCATGCCGCGCTCGATGCAGTCGAACATCGCGGCCGCCACGGCGTCGAGCCCGGCCTCGATGTCCGTGAGCGAGCGCCGCGCGAGCTCGTTTTCCAGCTGGGCCTCGGCGATGGTCCATCCGGTCTCGCCGCAGAGCTTCAGCAGCTCTGCGCCGCTGTCGAAGGGCGTGGGATAGACGGTCGAGTCCGCGCTTCCGGCGTCGCGCTCGGTGACCACGAAGCCGCCGCCGATCGAGTAGCAGACGTGCTCGTCCAAGACCCCGCCGTCCGTCCCATAGGCGCGGAACCGCATGCCGTTGGTGTGGAGCGGCAGCAGCTCGACGAAGTCGAACACCACGTCGGCTTCGGGATTGAAGGCGACCGCAGACAGCGTGCCGTCCAGGCTCTTGGCTTCGCGCAAGGCCGCCATGTAGCCGTCGACGAGATCCGGATCGACCGAGGCCGGTTCATGGCCCATGAGGCCGAGGCAGATCGCGACGTCGGTGGCGTGGCCTTTTCCGGTCCAGGCCAGCGACCCGAAGATTTCGGCGGTCACCCGCGCGACGCCGTTCGTCAGCATCACCCGATCACGGAAGGCCTTGGCGGCCGCCATCGGCCCGACCGTGTGCGAGCTCGACGGGCCGACGCCGATCTTGAAGAGGTCGAAGGCTGAGATCATGGACGGCAGCGTAATCCAGAATGACGACGCCCCGAAGGCTGAACCGCTGGCGGGATGACGATCCGCCAGCGGTTTCTCTTCGTCGCGGCCCTCGGGGGGCGAAACGCCGCGACCTCGTGAGGCGCGGATCACTCCACGCCGTAAACCTCGCGGGCGTGCGCCGCGGTCACTTTCCCCTGCGCGATGTCGGCGCGGATCGCCTCCGGATCGCGTTCTTCGGCCAGGCCGTAGCCGCCCGCGCCCGCCATCTCGACGCGGAGCACGTCGCCGGCCTTGAAGCGGCGGGTAAACTTCGAGGGCAGCGCCTCGGCCTTGTCGGTGCCGGGATTCAGCGTGGTGGAGGCTCCGCCGCCCGCGCCGCCGCCGAACAGCCCCAGGGCTTCGACTTGAAGCGGTCGGCGCGCACCTGCACCTGGATGTCGTCGGTCAGGAAGCGGTACTGCCGCACGAGACCGAGCGCCCCGCGATAGCGCCCGGCGCCGCCGGTGTCAGGGAGAAAACCGTATTCGTCGATGACGATTGGGTTTTCGGCCTCGATCAGTTCCACGGGCACGTTGGCGAGGTTGCCGATGCAGTAGGGGCCGGCGTCCTGGCCATCGGAGTCCGGGTTCGCCCCGAGACCCGTGTTGTTGTGGAACTCGAGATGCAGGAACCGGCGTCCGTTCGCATCCGACCCTGAGGCCGCGATCGCGAACTCCGAGCCGCCCGCGCAGGCGGGCATCTGGTCGGGAAGGAGCGTCGCGAGCGCGCCGAGCACGATCGAGCGCAGCCGGAAGCCCACCTGCCCGCGCGAGCCGACCGCGGCCGGGAACGTCACGTCCACGAAGGTGCCGGGCTTGGTCTTGACCGTGATGGCCCGGTAGAGCCCGGCGTTGTTGGGGATCGCGGCGCTGAGCACCGTGCGGATCGCCGCATAGGTGCAGGAGACCGTGAAGGCGCGGTTGCAGTGGACCGCGCCGCCGAGATCGACGTCGGTCTGCGAAAAATCGGCCTCGATCTGGTCGCCGGTCTTGGTGAGTTTCAGGTGGATCCGGATCGGGCCGTTGCCGACGCCGTCGTCGTCGTTCCATTCCTCGAACTCGACCGTCCCGTCCGGGAGCTTCGACAGCTCCGAGCGGGTGAGGATCTCGGCGTAGTCGATGAGGTCGTCGAGATAGGCTTCCAGAACCTCCGGCTTCCACTCGCGCGCGAGCTTCTCGGCCTCAGCGGCCGCCTGGTCGAGCGCGGCGAGCTGGGCGCGGACGTCGCCCATCACACGGTCCGGCACGCGGGTGTTGAACTCGATGATGCGCATCAGCGTCTCGTTGACGAGCCCGCCCGCGACCATCTTCAGCGGCGGGATGCGCAGCCCCTCCTCGAAGATCTCCATGCTGTCGGCGGCGTTGCCGCCCGGCACGCGGCCGCCGAGGTCGCTGTGGTGGAGGATGAGGCTGACGAAGGCGACGCGCTTGCCGTCCACGAACACCGGCTTGAACGTGTAGATGTCGTTGAGGTGACTGCAGCCCGAGTAAGGATCGTTGCTCGCCAGCACGTCGCCTTCGCGCACGTCGTCGCCGAAGTGGGCAAGGCATGCCTCCAGCGCCGGCATGACGACGCCGAGATGGACCGGCACCGCGACGCCCTGCGCCACCAGCCGGCCGGCCCCGTCGCAGACGGCGGCCGAAAAATCCATGGAGTTCTTGACGTTGGAGGTGCGCGCGGTGCGCATCACCATGACGAGAGCGTTGTCCGCGGTGGTGACGAGCGCGTTCTTGAGAAGCTCGCGGCGGACGGGGTCGATCGTGGTCATGTCAAAGGGCTCCGTCAGGCCGCGTCGCGGGTGAGGACGACGTTGTTCCAGCTGTCGCGGGCGGCCGACCAGCCGGGGCGGACCACGATCGTGGTGTCGTATTCCTCGATGATCATGGGACCTGCGGCCGGCGTCGCGGTGAGGTCCGAGCGCGGCGCGACCGGCGTGTCGCGCCACCCGGCCTCGCCGAAGAAGGCGCGGCGGACATGGCGCTCGACGGTCTTTTCGGCGCCGCGGCGGGCGCTGTCGGGCATCCGGGGGCTGGAGGCGAGGCCGCGCGCCACGAGCTTCAGCGCGACGAACTGGATCGCTTCGCCGGGCGAGGCGTAGCCGAAGACCGACTTGTGCTCGGCGTGGAAGGCGGCCGCGAGAGCGTCGAGGCCGCCGGCCTCGTCGATCTCGAGCGTCAGCGGCGAGGTCTGGCCGACATAGCGCAGGTCCGCGAAGAGCTTGGCGCTCTGGGTCTCAGGCGTCCCGAAACCCTCGTCGCGCAGCATGCCGAGGCCGCGCGCCAGCATCGGGGCGGCGGCCAGCGTGACGGCCGCCATGTCGACCTCGTCGAGGCGCTTGTAGAAAGCCGAGACCAGCTGATGTTCGACGTCGGCGAACAGCATGCCGAGCGCCGAGAACAGGCCTGCGACCGGCGGCGCGACGATGCGCGTCATGCCGGCGGCCTCGGCGAGCGAGCAGGCGTGCACCGAGCCGTTCCCGCCGATCGCCAGCATCGTGTATTGCGAGGGATCGCGGCCCTTCTCGGACGAGACGCCGCGCAGCGCCCGCAGCATGGTGGCGTCCGCGATGCTGTGGATGCCGTAGGCGGTGTCGGTCGCCGACAGCCCGACGCGCGAGCCCACCGCTTGAATCGCGTCGGTCGCGGCCTTGACGTCGAGCGACAGCTCGCCGCTGACGAGCGCCTTCGGGTTGAGATAGCCGAGCACGATGTTGGCGTCGGTCACGGTCGGCTGCTGGCCGCCGCGGCCATAGGCGACGGGGCCGGGTTCCGCACCTGCGCTGCGGGGACCGACGGTCAGGCCGCCCGCCGCGTCGCTGGCTGCGATCGAGCCGCCGCCGGCGCCCACTTCCGCGATGTCGATGGTCGGCGTCTGCACGGGATAGCCTGCGCCCTTGATCATGCGGGCGCCGAGCGCCGCCTCGCCGCCGACTTCGGTCTCGGGGCAGAGCGCATAGGCGTGGTTCTCGATCACGGTGGCCTTGGCGGTGGTGCCGCCCATGTCGAACACCAGCATGTCTCCTACGCCGATCTTCTCGCCGAGCCGCTGGCCGCCGAGAACGCCCGCCGCCGGGCCGCTCTCGATGATGTCGATCGGCTGACGCGCCACCGCCTCGCCGGGCGAGACGCCGCCGCTCGACTGCATGATCAGCAGCGGCGCCTTGATCCCGAGCCGGTCGAGCCGGTTCTTCAAGGACTGCACGTACCGCTCGACCACCGGGCGGATGTAGGAGTTCACCACCGTCGTGCTGGTGCGCTCATATTCGCCGAGCTGCGGCAGCAGGTCGACCGAGGCCGTCACCGGCACGCCGGGCAGGCGCTTGGCGAGATAGGCCGCTGCGCGGCGCTCGTGGTCGCCGTTGACGTAGGAGTTGATGAACGCGACCGAGACCGCCTCGACGCCTGCCTCCTCGAACGTCTTGGCGGCGGCTTCCAGGTCAGCGTCGTTCAGCTCGCGGACGATCGCGCCGTCCGCGGCGACGCGTTCGTCGGCTTCGAGGCGCAGGCTGCGCTCAACCAGCGCGTCCTGCTTCTTGTAGTGGATGTCGTAGAGCCGCGGCGTGCGGAAGCGCGCGATCTCGAGAACGTCGCGGAAGCCCTTCGTGGTGAGGAGGCCCGACTTCGCGCCCTTGCGCTCGATGATGGTGTTGGTCGCGACCGTCGTGGCGTGCACGAATTCGGCGATGTCGGCGGCGTTGATCTTGAGTTCATCGAGCAGCGCCGAGACGCCGTTCTCGATGCCCTGGCTGTAGTCCTGCGGGGTCGACAGCACCTTCTTGGAATAGATCACGCCGTCGGCGCTCATCAGCACGACGTCGGTGAACGTGCCGCCGATGTCGACGCCGAGACGATAGGGAGCGGACATGTCAGGACTCGCGGGTTCGGGATGCTGTACGGGTCACCGCAGCTTGGCTGCGGGAGAAATCGGCCACACGTGCTCGATCCGGCCGCCACGGGCGGCGAAGATCGCATCGTGCAGATGGACGGTCGTGTCGGCGTAGCCGACCACGAAGCGGATGACGTCGCCGACGCGCGGGGTCGCGCTGTCGGAGCCGAGTTCGATCTTGCCATGCTCGGCGGAGAACGAGACCGAGGCGACGTCGCCCAAATCGAGCGGGATCGGCGTTCCGGCGTCGACGCTCATCGCCTTCTTGCCGGCGTCGCAGATCACGCGCCGCGGCGTCGGGCGGCTCGTCACCGTGGCGTGGACCGTCAGCCCGTAGGCCACCGGAACGCGGTAGATCGTGCGGTAGCGCGCGTCGCCGAACACGCCGCCGCCGGCCTGAATTTCTGTCACGCCGGGGATCGTGGCGGAGGTCTCGAAGGTGCCGGTGCCGCCGCAGCTGACGACGTCGATCGCGATCCCGTCGCGCCGGCAGAGCTCCGCGCTCGACACCAGCGCGCCGACCGCGTCTTCGATCGCCCAGCGCTTCTCCGTCGGATCGGCGATCTGGGTGGTGTGGCCCTCCCAGGTCATGACGCCGGCGAGGCGCAGTCCCTGAAGGCCGACGAGACGGCGGGCGAGCGCCAGCACCGGCTCGCCCGGCTGGACGCCGGCGCGGCGCGTGCCGGTGTCGACCTCGATCAGGACGGACAGCGTGAGGCCTGCGAGCCGCGCGGCTTCGGCGAGCGCTTCCGCGTTCTCCATGCCGTCGACCGCCACCATCACGTCGGCGCGGGCGGCGAGGTCCATCAGCCGCGCGATCTTGGCAGAGCCCGCGATCTGGTTCGCGATCAGGATGTGGTCGACGCCGGCCCGCGCCATGGTCTCGGCTTCGGAGAGCTTGGCGCAGGTGACGCCGATCGCGCCGGCGGCGAGCAGCAGCTTGGCGACTTCCGGGGACTTGTGGGTCTTGCAGTGCGGGCGCCACGCCACGCCGCCCGCCGCGCAGGCCCCGGAGATGCGCGCGAGGTTCTGCTCCATGACGTCGAGGTCGGCGACGAGCGCCGGCGTGTCGAGCGCCTCGACCCGTTCGCCGATGAGGGCGGCCGCGTCGCTCATGCGGCCCGCCGCTCCTGCTCGCAGCCGCGGAAGAGATGGATGATGAGGCTCGCGTCGACCAGCGCGTCGAGCGACATCACCGCGTCCTCGAGCCCCTGCAGGTTGGCGTCGCCCGCGTCCATGCCCCAGCGCAGGCAGGCGCGGAACTTCGCCACCGTCTCCTCGAGGCTCATCGGGTCATTGGGCGCGCCCTTCATGGTCCAGCGCGTCAGCTCGACCGAACGGCCGCTCTTCAGCTGAAGGCGGATGCGCGCCGGCGGCACCGCGGTCGGCTCCATGTCGGCGGCGTCGGCGCTGTCGAAGATCGAGGCGAAGGACACGTCTTCGGCGGATGCGGTCCGGCGTGAAGGTCGAGATGTCGACCTTGCCGTCGACGAGCGCGGCCGCGAAGGCGTAGGCGGCGTTGAACTGGGCGTGCACCACCGGATTGGGGTGGGACTGATCGAAGCGCGAACCGACGATCTGGCGGTTGACCTTGCCGATCTCGATCACGCCGCTCTCGATGTCGTCCGGCGCGATCCCTTCCGCGCGCACGTCGAGCGCGAGCTGGATCACCGTGTGGGTGCAGCGGCAGCACGGATAGGGCTTCATGGAGAGTTCGCGGATGCGCCAGCTCTCGCCCAGGCCCTCGGTCAGCAGTTCGGGGATCGCCTCGCCGCGCTCGTAGAGCTCGAAGAGGCCCGCCTTGCCGTCGAGATAGCGGTAGGGGCCGGTGACGCCGTGCTTGGCCATCTGGGCGGCGAGCAGCCCGGAGCGGGCCGCAAAGCCCGGGCCGACGCGTTTCGCGAGCGCGCCGTCGGCGATGAACTGCGTGGTGCCGGAGAGCTGCACGAAGGCGAGCGCCATGGCGTGCAGGGTCTTCTCGGCGTCGAGCCCGAACACCTTGGCGCAGGCCGCAGCGGCCGAGATCGAGCCGAACGAGGTCGTCGGGTGCCAGCCCTTGCCGAGCGAGTTGTGGCAGGCGAGGCCGATGCGGCAGAACACCTCGACGCCGACGGCGAGCGCCGTGATGGCCTCGCGGCCTGAGACGTCGCGCTTGGCCTCGATCGCCGCGAGCACCGCGGGAAGGATCACGCAGAAGGCGTGGATGCGCGCCTGATCGTGCTGGTCGTCGAAGTCGAGGCTGTGGGCCGCCGCGCCGTTGGCGAGCGCGGCGGTCGCCGGGTTCGCGGTGCGGCCGTTCAGCAGCAGCGTCGCCTTGCCGGCCGTCTCCCATTCGGTGAGCGCCGAGAGCAGCTCGGTCATGCCCGGGGCCCGGCGCGCGCCGCCGATGACGCCGAGCGTGTCGAGCGTGAAGAGCTTCACGATCTCGACGACGTCCGCCGGGATGTCGTCATAGCCGATCGCTGCGAGCGTCGCGGCGATCTCGCGGCCGATGGAGGGAGCGGTCGTGGTCATGGTCGTCAGGCCGTGATGTCGTGGCGCAGCAGTTCGGAGATCTCGCGGCGCAGTTCGAGGAACTGCGGCTCGAGCTTCATGGCCTCGCGGCGCGGCCGTTCGAACGGCACGACGATCTCCTTCAGCACCCGCGCAGGGCGCTTGGAGAATACGAGGATGCGGTCGGCGAGGTAGAGCGCCTCTTCGATGCCGTGGGTGACGAAGAGCACCATCTTGGGCTCCGCCTCCCAGATCCGGACCAGTTCGTCCTGCAGGATGTCGCGGGTCTGGACGTCGAGGGCGCCGAAGGGCTCGTCCATCAGAAGGAGCTGCGGCTTGACGCAGAAGGCGCGCGCGATGCCGACGCGCTGCTGCATGCCGCCCGACAGCTGGTGCGGCCAGGCGTCTTCGAAGCCCTTGAGGCCGACGAGATGCAGATAGTGGCGCGCGCGCTCGAGCCGCTCCTTCCTGGGAACGCCCATTACCTCAAGCCCGAAGGCGACGTTCTCGAGCGCGCTTCTCCAGGGGAACAGGTCCGCCCCCTGGAACACCATTCCGCGGCCGGTACCGGACTTGCCCGTCACGTCCTGCCCGTCGAGCACCACGCGGCCGGCGTCCACAGACGTCAGGCCGTTGATGATCTGGAGCAGGGTCGACTTCCCGCAGCCTGACGGCCCGAGAAGCGCGACGAACTCGCCCTCCGCCACCTCGAGCGACTGGTCGATGAGGACCGGGACGCTTCCGAACGACTTCGAGACGCCGGAGACCGACAGGCTGGCCATGTCAGGCGAGGTCCTTCAGGGCCTGCTCGAGATAGGTGCGGTCGATCAGCTTGCCGAGATCGACCGTGCCCTTGAGCGCGCCGGCGTCCTTGTAGACGGGCAGCACCTTGGCGAAGGCGTCGGGGTTGAGGTCCTCCATGGCCTTCGGGAAGGCCTTGATCTCGGTCGTGAGCGTCGTCCAGACCGGCTTCAGGAACGCGTCGTCCGCGGCCTTCAGCTCCTTGGACGAGGCGTATTCGGCGACCTGGGACTTGTACCAGTCGAAGTCGTCGTCGGTCTTGCGGAACGAGCCGAGGACCGCCTTCAGAACCGCGACGGCGGCCGCCTTGTTGGCGTCGTCCTTGAGCCACGCGCCGCTCGCGATCACGCCCGCGCTCGGCCAGGAGCCGTATTCCTGCCAGGGCCGGACGAGGATCTGGTAGTTGCCCTTCTGGGCGAGCTGCGCGGCCTGCTCGACATGCATCGGCACGGCGTCGACGCGGCCGGCGACAAGCGCCCGGGCGCGGTCGCCCGACGAGCCCATCTCGATGAAGTTGATGCTCTTCGGGTCGATCTTCTGCTTCATCAGCACGCCGACCAGCATGACGTACATGAAGTCGCCGATGCTGTTGACCGCGATCGCGCCGCCGTGCTTGGCGATCTCCTCGAGGCTCTTGGTCTTGTCGGCGTTGACGACGATGACCTGCGAGGTGTTGGCGTAGGAGAGGCCGATGATCTTGAGGTCGGCGCCGGCTTCGGCGGCGGCGAGCGTCGAGGCGACGTCGGCGTCGCCGAGATCGGCAGCGCCCGCGATCACCTCCTGGGCGATCTGCGGGATTTTCGCCGTCGGACGGACTTCGGCGGCGGTGTAGCCCTCGATCTTGGCGAGGCCGGAGCGCAGCGCCGACTGCATCGGCACGTTGACGGCCGCGGCCGACGCCAGCGTGTTGATCTTGAGCGTGCGGGGGGCCGCCGCGAAGGCGCGGCCCGCGACGCCCGAGCCGAAGGCCACAAGGCCAAGGCCCGCGCCTGCTTTCAGGAGACTGCGGCGGTTCATGCTCTCGAACATCGTCAATTTCCCAGGCGTCCAGAGGGGGCTTCAGGCCTTGGTGCGGCTCGCGTACCAGGGGGCGGATCGATCGGCGACGAAGCGCAGGAGACCGGTGGCCGCGACGCTCAGCGTCATCAGGATCACGATCAGCGCGAAGAGCGGCGCGGTGGAGAGGTCGAGGCCGGCGTTGTTCAGGAGCCCGCCGAAGCCCGCGGAAATGAACATCTCCGCCGTGATCATGGCGCGCAGCGCATGGATCAGGCCGATGCGGGCCGCGATCAGCACGAAGGGATGCAGCGCCGGCAGGATGACGTAGCGGAAGCGCTGGAAATCCGAGGCGCCGAAGGAGAGCGCGACGTTGATCAGCTTCGGCGAGACGCCGCGCGCGGCCTCCGTCATGGTCGTGACCACGTACCAGACGGTCACGAAGAACACGATCGAAACGCACATCACCGGGCCGCGGCCCATCAGGATGATGAAGAGCGGACGATGGCCGCGGCCGAGATGACGATGAACATCTGTGACCAGGGCTTCACCACCGCGAGCACGCGGTCGGAACGGCCCATCGCGACGCCGAGCGGCACGCCGACGCCCATCGCGAGCGCGTAGCCGAGCAGCATCTGCCAGCCCATCGACCAGAGCGCGGGCCAGAATTCGCCGGCCGCGAGCGTCTCGACGAGCGCATGGGCGACCTGCACGGGCGTCGCGACCAGCGCATCGCCGAGGCGAGAACCCAGGATCTGCCAGCCGACGAGCGCGAGTCCGACGCCAGCTGCGTTCACGAGGAGACGGGGCGGCCTCATGACGACGCCCCCTGCCGCCACACGCAGATGCGGCGCTCGATGAGAAGCAGGATCTCCTGCAGCGCGAGCCCGATCATGCAGAGCACCGCGAGCACGCCCAGCACCGCGGCGCTGTCGAGCCGCACCGCCGCCTGCTTCATGATCTGGCCGAGATTGACGGCCGCGAGGAAGAGCTCGGCGGTGATCATGGCGTTCACCGCCCGGACCGCGCCGATGCGCAGCGCCGTGAACAGGAACGGCAGGCTTTCGGGCAGCAGGATGTAGCGGAAGCGCTGCCAGCCGCTCGCCCCGAAGGAGCGCCCGACGTTCAGCAGCTTGCGGTCGGCGTTCTGCGCGCCGGCGCTCGTCACGATGATCATGTCGAAGGTGCACATCATGACGACGAGCGCGACCCGCGCCTCGAAGAAGAGGCCGAACCAGATCATGATGAAGGGCGCCCAGGCGACGCTCGGCACCGCGTAGACGAGGTTCACGATCGGATCGAGCAGGTCGTTGATGAGGCGCACCCGCCCCATCAGCATGCCGATCGGAATGGCGATCGCGCAGGCGATCAGGAAGCCGAGCGCCATGTGCTGCAGCGCGCCGCCGAGCGCGCGGGGCAGCTCGCCGCTCATGGTGAGCTCGACGAGGCGGTTCAGCACGCCCGTGGGCGGCGCAAGCACGAAGCTCGAATAGCCGCTCGCGATGACGTGCCAGACGCCGAGGCCCGCCACGATCGACACGAGGTAGAGCAGCATCAGCGACCGGCGGGCCGGCGCAGGAGCGCGCTTCGGACGGCCGCCGACGGCCGAAAGGGCCGCGTCCGTCATCGAGCGAGATCCTGTGACGCCAAAAACATGCGTGAAACGCCTGTCGAGCCTGCCGCGGCCACTTCCGCGGAACGGCGAGACCCTATATGACTGATCTCGGACATGTATAGTTGACTATGCAGCTTTTTGCGGGAGAGCCGGTTTTGTCGCAGCAGGACTTCGTCCCGCTTTACGTCCGCATCCAGCGCTATCTCCTCGACGAGATCGCGGCGGGCCGGCTCAGCGAGGGCGACCGCACGCCCTCCGAACCCGAGCTCGCCTCGAAGTTCGCGACCACGCGGGCGACGGTCGCGAAGGCGTTCCAGCAGCTCGTCTATGAGGGCGTGATCGTGCGCCGCGCGGGCAGCGGCACCTTCGTGGCGCGCCCCGCCATGAGCGCGCCGATCGATCTGTCCCGCGTGCGGTCATTCGAGGAGCAGCTCGCCGACCGCGGCGCCATCATCGACTACGAGGTGGTGGCGTTCGACAGCCACATGCCGACCCCGCTCGAGATCGAAGCGCTGCATCTGCGCAAGGCCGAGACCGTGTTCCGGCTCGACCGCCTGCGCGTCGTCAGCGGCGAGCGCATGAGCCTGGAGCGCCGCGTCATCCCGGCGAGCTCGGCCGGCGCATGACGCCGATCATGATCCGCACCAAGTCGATCCACCGCATCCTCGACGAGGATTTCGGGCTTCCCGTCCTGCGCGTCGAGGGCTCGATCCGCGCCGGCGTCGCCAAGGGCGCGATCGCCGACCAGCTCGCGGTCAAGCGCGGCGCCCCGGTGCTGATCCGCGACTACGTGCTGCTGAGCGCCGACCGCCGCCCGCTGGTGCGGGGCGAGTCGTTCTACCGGGAAGACTTCCACATTGACTACGTGGTCCAGCAAGAGCTTCGCGATCGGTGATCCCGAGAGCCGCAAGGCCCTCGCGTGAGGTCGGCCGCCCGCCCCGGGCGATAGAACGGGCGGACGGCTCTCCCCACGCCTCGGGCCACGCCCGCGACGCGGGAGTGCAGCTATCCGGGACGCGCGGCGCGCGAAATCAAATCGTCACGTTCGTTTTTGACGCTAATCGGCGGAAATCAGGGATCTCTAAAACCGCATCTTAAGATTTGAGCGATCAAATCGATCCGGGCGATGGTTGTCGGATATGTTACGATGTCCCCACACCTTCGCCCGGACGACGAACGGCTGCGCCTCGCGCGCCTCGACAGCTACGCATTTTCGGCGCGCCCCCGATCCCGAATTCGAGATCGCCAGGCTCGGCGCCGAGGTCTTCCAGACCCCGTTCTGCCTGATCGCGATCACCGGCGAAGAGGAGCACTGGCTGCTCGCGCGCCGGGAATTTCCGCGCCAGTCGCTCGTCCGGACGGGCGCGTTCTGCTGCTACGCCTTCGCCGCCGACGGGCCGTTCGTCTGCCTCGACGCGGCGCAGGACCCGCTTCGCCGGCCACCCGCTGGTGACCGGCGAACCCCACATCCGCTTCTACGCCGGCGGCCCTCATCGACTCCGACGGCGCGCGGCTCGGCGTGCTGTGCGTCGTCGACCGCACGCCGCGCGAGCGCTTTTCAGAACGGGAGGTGGAACTGCTGTCGACGCTCGCGCGGATCGTCTCGACCAAGCTCGAAAAAGCGTCGCAAGGCGCGCGACGGGACGATCGTCCAGGGCTTCGCCGAAGCGAACTCGCTCGCGACCGTCGCGACCGACCACGTCGGACGCATCACCTTCTGGAACCCGGCCGCCGAGCGGATGTTCGGCCGCAGCCGCGACGAGGTGGTCGGCCGGTCGATCGAGATCATCATGCCCGAACGGTTCCGGGCCCAGCACGCCGCGGGCATGCGGCGCATGACCGAGAGCGGAGAGTCGCGCCTCGCCGGCAAGTCGGTCGAGGTCGTCGGCGTCGACGGCGCCGGGCGCGAATTTCCGATCGAGATCACGATCTCGTCCTGGCCGGGCGCGCGCGGCCGCGAATACGGCGCGCATGTGCAGGACATTTCGGAGCGCAAGATCCGGGAGCGCCGGCTCGAGCATCTCGCGCGGCACGATCCGCTCACCGGGCTGCTCAACAAGGCGGCGTTCGGCGAGGAAGTCGCGCGGCTGCTCGGCGAGCACGGGACCGCGACCGCGATCCGGCTCGATCTCCATCGCTTCAAGTCCATCAACGAGACCTTCGGGCACGACGTCGGCGACGCGCTGCTCCAGACCGTCGCGCTCCGGCTGCGGTCCTGCCTCGACGAGACCGCCATCGTGGGCAGGGTCGGGGCCGACGACTTCGCGGCGCTGCTTCCCCATGACGACGAGGGCGCCGCGCGCGAGGTCGCCGCACGCCTGCTGGCGCTCTTCGAGTCGCCGTTCCACGTGTCGCGCTTCGCGATCCCGCTCGCCGCCGCGATCGGTCTCGCCTTCGCCCCGGCGCACGCCGTCGAGGCCGAGGATCTGCTGGCCCGGGCGGAGTTCGCGATGCTGGGCGCGAAGCCCGAGGCCCGAAGCGCCTGCCGCGCCTTCGACGACAGCATGGCCAACCAGCTCGCCGCCCGCCGGGCCTTCAAGGACGAGCTGCGCCGCGCGACCGTGCGCGGCGAATGGGAGCTGTTTCTACCAGCCCCAGGTCGCGCTCGACGACATGACGCTATCGGGCTGCGAGGCGCTGCTCCGATGGCGCCATCCGCAGCGCGGGCTGCTGAGCCCGGCCGCTTTCATGCCGACGCTGGAGACCCATCTCATCGCTTTCGACGTCGGCCGCTGGACGCTCGACGAGGCCTGCCGTCAGCTCGCCGCCTGGCGCGCCGAGGGCCGCGACGTCCCGAGGATCGCGGTCAACCTCTTCGCGGCGCACTTCCACTCAGGCGCGCTGAAGGCCGACGTCGAGGCGGCGCTCGCCCGTAACGGCCTGTCGCCCGAAGACCTCGAAATCGAGATCACGGAGACGATCGCGCTCAATTCCGACGACGACGCGATGCGCTCGCTCAGCGAACTGCGCGACATGGGCGTCGGCCTCGCGCTCGACGACTTCGGAACCGGCTTCGCGTCGCTCTCGACCCTCAAGCGCTTCCCGGTCTCGCGCCTCAAGATCGACCGCTCCTTCGTCCAGGACATCTGCGACAACGCCATGGGCCGCGCGATCGTGGGAGGCCGTCGCCTCGATCGGGCGGAGCCTGTCGATCGAGGTCGTGGCCGAAGGCATCGAACGGGACGAACAGGCGCAGATGGTGCGGCGGCTCGGCTGCCAGATCGGACAGGGGTTCCTGTATTCCAAACCCCAGGCCGCAGACGCGCTGTTCGGTCAGGCTGCGGCCGGCTTCTCGGAGCGCGCCGCGCCGTCAGGAGCCTTGCCCGATCGGGCGCCTGACGCCTAGGCTCGCAGCGCGCGGTCCATCGCGCATCGGGAACAGGCCCGTGGCTGAACGCGGCAAGGACTTCGCCGACATCGCCTACACGATGATGGTCGTGGAGAAGTCCCATTCCATCGAGGCCGTGGCCGCGGCCCTGAACATGAGCTACGCCGCGCTGCACGCCCGGCTGATCAACCGCACCTGCTTCTCGGCCGACGAGATCCGCGGCGTGATCGCCGCAGCGCCGAGCGCGAAGCTCGTCTCCTACCTGCTCGAGGGCACGCGCTTCGTCGCCGCCGACCGCGTCGAGGGCGGGCGCGACGACGTGCCGGCCGCGATCCAGCGCAGCGCCACCCATGTGGTGGTCAACGCAGCCGACATCCTGCACTCGATCGACGAGGCGCTGTCGGACCGCAGGATCGACCACCGAGAGGCGCTGTCCATTCTTGAGGGGATCGAGAACGCCCGCCGCACCCTCGCCTCGCTCAAGCTCAAGATCGAAAGCGCCGGCGTCCATCCGGCGCCGCGGCCGGACGCCGGCGGCTGAGCGCTGACGGCTCGCGTCAGTGGTCGATTTCCAGCCGGCCGCTCTGCGGGTCGAACTTCAGCAGGTTGTTCGGGCCGTTCTCGCGGTAGCCCACCACGTCGCAGCCCGACCAGATCGGCGCCTGCCCCTGCAGAGCCCAGGAGCCGGTCGCGACGCGGGCCTGCATGACCGCATAGGGCGCGGGTTCGCAGCCCTTCTTGAACACCCAGGCCGTGCCGACCATCGACGACACATAGATGCCCGGCGTTTGTTCGTTTTCGTAGACCACCAGAACGTCGCCGGGCTTGATCGTGCCCGCGATCGACGGCTTGGGACGCGAATAGCTGATGACGCCGTTGGTTCCGTCGAGAATGACCTTCGAGCCGTTGTGGTCGATCTCGATCGCCGGGAACTCCGGCTTCTCGGTGACGCGGGGGCGTCGGCCCGTCGCGAGATCGATGAGCCAGCCGCACGCCGACAGCCATCGGCCGCCCATGTAGAGCCTGTGGTCGCCCGCGCTTCCGTCGCACGCGAACTTTTCGGCGATCTTGGCCCCGCCGCGATACACGATGGTCTTGCAATTGAAGGCGCCGCAGGCGTTCGTGTTCGAGCCCTGCACGATCACCGAGCCTCCGGCGCGGGCCGCCTGCAGCTGCGGCCGGTCAACCGGCGCAGCGCTGATCAGGCCGTCGCGATCGGCCGCGATCAGCGCCGCGATTTCAGGATCCTCGGGCGAGACCGGCGCGTAAGCGTGGCGCTCGACGGCGGCGGACGCCGCGCCGGCCGAGACCGCGAACATCAGCGCAGGCAGAGCGAGCCGCGACACCCCGCGCGCCACGCGGGCAGAGACGGACGAGAAACACATTCAGACACCCCCAGTCGGTTACGGGGCGCAGTTCATCACTCAACTTGTGAGAGATTTTATCTCGACATGATTGCAATTTTAGGCAAGCCGTCCGGGCGCGCGCGTCGTCCGCAATGACGGGGGCGCGGCTTCTCGCTATGGATGGCTGCGGTCGGGCGCAAGGCCCCGATCAGGAGCAGATCGACGGAGGCGGAGCGAGCGCGTGGCGTCCGGAAGTGCGAAAGCGACTGAGGCGGTGACGAAGAGGCGCCGGATCGCCGCCACGCCCGTCGACGAAACGAAGACCTCCGACACCTCCCGACGGCAGCGGCGCGTCCTGGCGCGTAAATCCGCGATCCTCGACGCGGCGCTGACGCTGTTCTCGCAATCGGGACTGCACGGCGTCAGCGCCGAGCAGATCGCGGAGCCGCGGACGTCTCGAAGACCAACCTGTTCTACTATTTCGCCTCGAAGGACGAGATCTATGTCGGGGTTCTGAAGCGGCTGCTCGCCGACTGGCTCGCGCCGCTTGAGGCGCTCGATCCCCAGGCTGACCCGATCCGGGCGATCGGCGACTATGTCCGCCTCAAGATGGAGATGTCGCGCGACGAACCGCGCTCGTCCCGGCTGTTCTGCCTCGAGATCGTGCAAGGCGCGCCGATGATCGGGGAGGAGCTCCGAACCTCGCTCAAGGCGCTCGTCGACCGCAAGGCCGGCGTCATCCGCGCATGGAGCGACGCGGGCAAGATCGCGCCCGTCGACCCCCACCATCTCATCTTCATGATCTGGGCCGCGACCCAGCACTATGCGGACTTCTCCGCTCAGGTGGAGGCGATCACGGGACGCACGCTGGACGACCAGAAGTTCTTCGAGGACGCGACCGAGAACGTGCTGCGCGTCGTGCTCGGAGCGCTCTCGCCGCAGCGGGCCGCGGATCCCGCATGACGCCTTCCGCGGCGCCTGTCGCCGCAACTTTCGGCACAAACCGGACCGCACGATAAAAAATCGGACCAAATGGTCCGATCAATCGACGTCCGGATCTCCGCATCGCTCGAACTCAGGGCCGGATCAACATCTGGCACGCGCCCTGCTTAGCCTTTTCCATCTCGTGACGACGCTGCGGTTTCTGCCGCGCAGGAGGACGCGATGCAGATCGGCGTGTTCATTCCCATCGGCAACAACGGCTGGCTGATCTCCGAAACGTCGCCGCAATACAAGCCGACCTTCGAGCTCAACAAGATCGTGACGCAGACGGCCGAACGCCACGGCCTAGATTTCGTGCTCTCGATGATCAAGCTGCGCGGGTTTGGCGGGAAGACCGAGTTCTGGGACCACAATCTCGAGTCCTTCACCCTCATGGCGGGGCTCGCCGCCGTCACCACGAAGATCAAGCTCTTCGCCACCGCCGCGACGCTGGTGGTACCGCCTGCGATCGCGGCCCGCATGGCGTCCACCATCGACTCCATTTCGGGCGGCCGCTTCGGCCTCAACGTCATCACCGGCTGGCAGAAGCCGGAATATTCCCAGATGGGCGTGTGGCCGGGCGACGAGTATTTCGGCCGCCGTTACGAATATCTCTCCGAATATGTCCAGATCCTGCGCGAGCTCTGGGAGACCGGCGTCTCGGATCGGAAGAGCGAATTCTTCCAGATGGACGACTGCCGCCTGAGCCCCCGGCCGCAGGCCGACATGAAGATCATCTGCGCCGGGCAGAGCGCGGCCGGGATGGCGTTTCCGCCCAATACGCCGACTATAATTTCTGCTTCGGCAAGGGTTTCAACACCCCGACGGCCTTCGCCCCGACCGCGGCGAAGCTCGCGGAGGCGGCTGCGAAGACGGGGCGAAACGTCACCTCCTTCGCGCTCTTCATGATCATCGCCGACGAGACCGACGAGGCCGCCCGCGCCAAGTGGGAGCTCTACAAGTCGGGCGCCGACCAGGACGCGCTTAAATGGCTCGTCGACCAGTCGAACGTCGACAAGTCCTCCGGGGCCGACACCAACGTGAAGCAGATGATCGAGCCGACCTCGGCGGTGAACATCAACATGGGAACGCTGGTCGGCTCCTATGAGACCGTCGCGACGCTGCTCGACGAGGTCTCGACCGTGCCCGGCTGCGAGGGCGTGCTGCTGACCTTCGACGACTTCATCAAGGGCGTCGACGAGTTCGGAACGCGCATCCAGCCGCTGATGAAGAGCCGCGCCGGGATCGCCGCGCCGGCGCCCGAACTGGCGGCGGTCTGATGGCGGCGCCCCTCCACGCCGGCTATGCGCTCGGCGACTCAGCCGACGCAGCTATCGTGCCGGCGCGCCCCGAGCCGCTGTCGCTGAAGCCCGCCGAGACCGCGGTGATCGTCGTCGACATGCAGAACGCCTACGCCTCGAAAGGCGGCTATGTCGACATCGCCGGCTTCGACGTGTCGAAGACCGCCAAGGTCATCGGCAAGATCGGCCAGGTGCTCGACGCCGCGCGCGCGGCCGGCGTCGCCATCGTGCATTTCCAGAACGGCTGGGATCCGGCCTATGTCGAGGCCGGCGGGCCGGGCTCGCCCAATTGGCACAAGTCCAACGCGCTCAAAACCATGCGCGCCCGGCCGGAGCTCGAAGGCCAGCTGCTCGCCAAGGGCGGCTGGGACTACGCGATCGTCGACGAGCTGAAGCCGCAGCCGGGCGACATCCTGATCCCGAAGACGCGCTACAGCGGTTTCTTCAACACCAATGTGGACAGCGTTCTGCGCGCCCGCGGGATCCGCACGCTCGTCTTCGTGGGCGTCGCCACCAATGTCTGCGTCGAGAGTTCGCTCCGCGACGCGTTTCATCTCGAGTATTTCGGCCTGATGCTCGAGGACGCGGTCAATCATCTCGGCCCCGACTACATCCGCGACGCCAGCCTCTACAACATCGAGAAATTCTTTGGCTGGGTGTCCACCGCCGCCGACTTCTGCGGCGCGATCTCCCAGCACGCCGCCGAGGCGCAAGACGACCGATGACTGAGAGGCCTGGATCTCCGCCGCTGCGTGCTTCGAGACGCCGCCCTGCGGACGGCTCCTCAACATGAGGGAGGTTTGCGCTTTAGCGCCCTCAACAATCCTCATGCTGAGGAGCCCGCGCAGCGGGCGTCTCGAAGCACGCACATCGCCAACGCCTCCGACCACACAGGTTTTGAGAAGCCCGCCATGCCCAAGACCATCGTAACGCCGCCCGGGACCGGAAAGCCGATCGCGCCGTTCTCGCCCGGAACGCTCGCCGACGGCGTGCTCTACGTGTCCGGCACCCTGCCCTTCGACAAGGACAACACCGTCGTCCATGTCGGCGACGCCTCCGCGCAGACGCGACATGTTCTGGAGATCATCAAGTCGGTGATCGAGACCGCCGGCGGCACGATGGACGACGTGACCTTCAACCACATCTTCCTCACCGACTGGGCCAACTATGCGGCGATGAACGCGGTCTACGCCGAGTATTTCCCGGGCGAGAAGCCCGCGCGCTACTGCATTCAGTGCGGACTGGTGAAGCCCGACGCGCTCGTCGAGATCGCCTCGATCGCGCATATCGGCAAGGCCTGACGTTGAACTACACATCGACTGGCCGCGAAGGCGCGGAGACGGTGCTTCTATCGACGGGGCTCGGCGGCTTCGGCGCGTTCTGGAAGCCTCAGCTCGCCGCGCTCGAGCAGCGCTTCCGCGTGATCGTCTACGACCACCGCGGCTGCGGCGCGAACGCCGGCCCGCTGCCCAACGGCTATGCGATCGCGCACATGGCCGACGACGTCGTGGAGATCCTCGACGCGGCGGGCGTCGGCCGCTGTCATTTCGCCGGCCACGCGCTCGGCGGGCTGGTGGGGCTCGAGCTTGCGCTCAAGTCCCCGGAGAGGCTCGCGACCCTGACCCTCGTCAACGCCTGGGCCGCGGTCTCCCTGCATACGCTGCGCTGCTTCGAGGCGCGGCTCGCGCTGCTGCGGCATGTCGGGGTCGAGGCCTATGTGAAGGCGCAGCCGATCTTCCTCTATTCCGCGGCCCATGCGGCGGCCAACGCCGAGGCGATCGACCGCGAGGTCGCGCACGCCATCGCGGCGTTCCAGGGCGAAGAAACCCTGCTGAGGCGCGTCTCCGCGCTTTCGGCCTTCGACGTCCGCGACCGGCTTGGCGAGATCGCCGTCCCGACGCTTGTCGCCGCCTCCCGCGACGACGTGCTCGCGCCCTGGACCGCCTCGCGCGATCTCGCCGAACGATTGCCCGCAGCAGAGCTCTGGATGGCCGAGAGCGGCGGCCACGCGTTCACGGTCGTCGATCCAAAGCCCTTCAATGATGTGCTGTTGCACTTTCTTGCGAAGGGCGGCATGCCGGCGTCTTCCTCGAACGCCGCCGACGGCCTCTCATGATCGACACGCTCATCCGCGACGCGACCCTGCCCGACGGCCGCAAGGGGATCGACCTTGCGATGTCGGGCGGGAAGATCACGGCGATCGAGCGCGGGATCGCGGCGGAGGCCGGCGAGATCGTCGACGCCGCCGGGCGGCTCGTCTCGCCGCCCTTCGTCGATCCGCATTTCCACATGGACGCGACGCTGTCGCTCGGCAGCCCTCGCCTCAACGTATCCGGCACCCTGCTCGAGGGCATCGCGCTCTGGGGCGAGCTGAAGCCGCTGCTCACCCATGACGCCATGGTCGAGCGGGCGCTGCGCTATTGCGACCTCGCGGTCGCCCAAGGCCTGCTCGCGATCCGCAGCCATGTCGACGTCTCGGACCCGCGGCTCCTCACCGTCGAGGCGCTGCTCGACGTTCGCGAGCGGGTGAAGCCCTACATCGACCTCCAGCTCGTCGCCTTCCCGCAGCACGGCTATTTTCGCAGCGGCGGCGCGGTCGCGGCGCTCGAAAAGGCGCTCGACATGGGAGTCGAGGTCATCGGCGGCATCCCGCATTTCGAACGCACCATGGCGGACGGGACGGCGTCGGTCGAAGCGCTCTGCCGGCTCGCCGCGGAGCGCGGCCTGCGCGTCGATCTCCATTGCGACGAGAGCGACGATCCGCTGTCGCGCCATGTCGAGACGCTGGCGGCCGAGACGGTTCGGCACGGGCTGCAGGGCCGCGTGGTCGGCTCGCACTGCACCTCCATGCACTCGATGGACAACTACTACGCCTCGAAGCTGATCTCGCTGATTGCGGAGGCGGAGCTCTCGGTCGTCGCCAATCCGCTGATCAACATCACGCTTCAGGGCCGGCACGACAGCTATCCAAAGCGCCGCGGCATGACGCGCGTGCCCGAATTGAAGGCGGCCGGGGTCAACGTCGCCTTCGGGCACGACTGCGTCATGGACCCCTGGTACTCGCTCGGGAGCGGCGACATGCTCGAGGTCGCCCATATGGCGATCCACGCCGCCCCCATGACCTCGCGGGAGGCGATGCGCGGCGCCTTCGACAGCGTCACGATCAACGGCGCCAAGGCCATGGGGCTTGAGGGCTACGGCCTCTCGGTCGGCGCGAGCGCCGACCTCGTGATGCTGCAGGCCGCCGACCCGATCGAGGCCATCCGCCTCAAAGCCACGCGTCTCCTCGTGATGAAGGCCGGCAAGGTTCTTGCCCGCGCGGCGCCGCGCGTTTCGGAGCTTTCGATCTCAGGCCGTCCGCGATCGTCGACGCCTCGGCCTATGCGCCGCGACTTGATCAGGAATCGGACTGACGGCGCCGAAGTCTTCGTCTTGACGTGAACAGGCGGGCCCGGAAGCCTGTCTTCGAAACGACCGCGACGGTCCGGGGATCGCGGCTCAGGAAAGCATGTCCGACATGGTCCATTTCATGAACCGCAGAGACGTTCTCGCGCTCACGGCCGGCGGCGCCGCGGCGCTCGCGCTTGGGGGCCGCGGCTTCGCGCAAGGGACCAAGATCAAGGTTGCGGGGCTGCATTCGAGCCCGGTCGAGAACGCCTGGAACTCGCGCCTCCACGAGGCGATGCTCGAGGCCGCCAAGGACGGCGTCATCGAATACGTGTTCTCCGAAGGCGTGGCGGGCACCGACTATCCCCGCGCCATGCGCGAATACGCCGAGCAGGGCCACCAGCTGATCGTCGGCGAGTCCTACGCCGCCGAGACCGAAGCAAGGCAGGTCGCCGCCGACTATCCGAAGGTAAGCTTCCTGATGGGCTCGAGCGCGGGCCCCGCCGGCCCGAACTTCGGCGTGTTCGGCACCTGGAACCACGAGGCCGCCTATCTCACCGGCATGCTCGCGGGCAAGACCAGCAAGTCCGGCAAGTTCGGTTCGGTCGGCGCGATCCCGATCCCGGAGATCAACAACACCATCAACGCCTTCCGCGCCGGCGTGAAGGAGACGCGGCCCGACGCTGTGTTCCTCAACGGCTTCATCGGCACCTTCTTCGATCCGCCCAAGGCCAAGGAGGCGGGCCTCGCGCAGATCGACGCCGGCGCCGACATCCTGTTCGGCGAGCGCATCGGCACGGCGGACGCGGCCAAGGACAAAAACGTTCTGTCGATCGGCTCGCTGCGCGATTATTCCCCGCGCTATCCCAAGACCGTGTTCGCCAACGCCATGTGGTACTTCCGGCCGATCCTCGACGGGGCGCTCGCCGACATCCGCGCAGGCAAGCCCACGGGGCAGGACTACAGCCCCTTCAGCTTCATGGCGAAGGGCGGCAACGACGTGCTGTTCGACAAGGAGCTGGTTCCCGCCGAGGCGGTCGCCCTGATGGAAGCCAAGCGCAAGGCGATCAAGGAGGGGAGCTTCACGGTGCCGGTCGACAATTCGGAGCCGTCCTGACGGTTGGCTTCAACATGAAGGCGCCTGGCTCAAACGAACTGCGTGCTTCGAGACGCCGTCCTGCGGACGGCTCCTAGAGCCATGAGGGAGGTTTGCGTTCCGGCGTCCCAAAACGGTCCTCATGCTGAGGAGCCCGCCACCGGCGGGCGTCTCGAAGCACGCAGTCGGCCGATCCGACGCGCTGTTTCCGAAGACGTTGCTGCTGGCGGCGTCTCACGATGACCGACCCGGTCCTGCGCCTCGAAGGGATCACCAAGCGCTTTGGCGCGCTTCTCGCCAATGACGGGATCTCGCTCGAGCTCGCCCGCGGCGAGGTGCTGGCCCTGCACGCTGAAAAGACCACGCGATGAACATCCTGTTCCCACTACGCGGCCGACGAGGGCAGCGTCTCGGTCTTCGGCAGGGAGCTGCCGCCCGGCCATCCGCGCGCCGCGATCGAGGCCGGCGTCGGCATGGTGCACCAGCATTTCGCGCTCGCGCCCAACCTCACCGTCATCGAGAACGTGGTGGCGGGAACCGAGCCGCTCTGGGGTTGGCGCTCCCGCCGCTCTGCGGCGCGAAAAAAGCTCGCCGAACTTTCAAGTCGCTTCGGCCTCGCGGTCGATCCGGACCGGCTGGTCTCCGAGCTGTCGGTCGGCGAGCGCCAGCGGGTCGAGATCCTCAAACCCCTCTATCGCGACGCAAAAATCCTGATCCTCGACGAGCCGACCGCGGTGCTGACGCCGGCGGAGTCCGAGAGCCTGTTCGCTGCGCTGAAAACCATGGCGGCCGAGGGGCTGTCGCTGATCTTCATCTCCCACAAGCTGCATGAGGTGATGCGCAGCGCGGACCGCGTCGCGGTGCTGCGCGGCGGCCGAAAGATCGCCGAGCGCCGGACCTCCGAGACGAGCGTCGACGAACTCGCCGAGCTGATGGTCGGCCGCCGCGTCAGCCGCCCGACGCGGACCGCGCAGGAGCCGGGCGCGCCAATGCTCGCCGGCCGCGACCTCGGTTTCGCGAAGGGCGGGCGGACGCTCGTCGAGGCTGCGAGCTTTGAGCTCCGCGCCGGCGAGGTGCTCGGGATCATCGGCGTGTCGGGCAACGGCCAGTCGTCGCTGGTCGAGATGGTCTGCGGCTGCGAGGCGCCCGCCTCGGGCGAGATCGCGTATTTCGGCGAGACGCAAGCGACCGCCTCGCCCCGCGGGCTCGTGGCCTCGGGCGTCGGCCGCGTGCCGGAGGACCGCCACGCGCAAGGCGCGGTGGGCGAGCTCACCCTCTGGGAGAACGCCGTGCTGGAGCGGTTGAAGGAGCCGCGCTTTCGCCGCCTCGGTTTCGTGCGGCGCGCGGAGGCCCGCGGTTTTGCGACGGACGTCATCACGCGGTTCGACGTGCGCGGCGGCGGGCCCGAGACCCCCACCCGTCTGCTCTCGGGCGGCAACATGCAGAAGATGATTCTGGGCCGGAACCTCGCCTCGGACCCAAGAATCCTGATCGCCGCGCAGCCGACGCGCGGGCTCGACGAGGGCGCGGTCGCGGGCGTGCACGCCGAGATTCTCAAAGCCCGCGCCTCCGGCATGGGCGTGCTGCTGGTCTCCGAAGACCTCGACGAGGTGCTGGGCCTCGCCGACCGCGTGCAGGCCATGGTCAAAGGCCGCCTGTCGCCGCCGGTCCCGGTCGAACAGCTCGACGCCCGCCGGCTCGGGCGCATGATGGCCGGCGTCTGGGACGAGGCGGCGTGATGCGTCTCGAACGGCGCGCGAGCGTTCCCCCGATCCTCTATGTGGCCGCCCCGCTCGCCGCGGTCATGGTCGCGCTCGCGATCTCAGGCGCGCTGATCGCGCTCGCGGGCGCGTCCGTGCCGGAGGCTTATCGGCGCATGGCGATCGGCGCCTTCGGCTCCCGCCTCGCCATCACCGAGACGCTGACGCGGGCCACCCCCCTCATCCTCACGGGGCTTGCGGCCGCGGTGGCGTTCCGCGCCCGGCTCTGGAACATCGGCGCGGAGGGGCAGTTCTACATCGCGGCGCTCGCCACCGCCGCGCTCGGCGGCGCGGCCTCGGCCGGCGGGCTGCTGCCCGGGCCGCTGCTGATCCCGTTCCTCATGATCTGCGGCGCGGCCGTCGGCGCCATGCTCCTCCTCGCGCCGCTGGCCTTGCGCCTGCGCTTCGGCGTCGACGAGGTGGTGGTGACGCTGCTGCTGAACTTTGTCGTGCTGCTCTTCGTCTCGATGATGATCGACGGGCCATTGCGCGACCGCATGGCCTTCGGCTGGCCGCAATCGGTGCGCGTCTCGCCCGAGGCGGCGCTGCCGAAGCTCTGGCAGGGCACGCGGCTCCATGTCGGCCTTCTGGTCGCGGTCGCGATGAGCGTCGTGGTCTGGATCATCCAGTCACGCACGGCCTTCGGGCTCGAGGCCAAGGCCGCGGGCTTCAACCCGCGCGCCGCCGCCTTCGCCGGGGTGCCGATCCCGAAGGTGCTGGTCGGCGTCGCGTGCCTCTCGGGCGGCCTTGCGGGCCTCGCCGGCGCGATCGAGGTGATGGGGGTGAAGGGCTATGTCACCACCGACCTCTCGCCCGGCTTCGGCTATGCCGGGATCGTGGTCGCGATGCTGGCGGCGCTCAATCCGATCGGGGTCGTGGCCGCCTCTCTCTTCGTCGCCGCCACCTTCGTCGGCGTCGACGGCATGAGCCGGGCGCTGAAGGTCCCGAGCTTCATCGCGGACGTGACCGTCGCGCTGTCGCTGCTCTGCGTCCTCGTCGCCCTGACGCTCGTCACCTACCGGATCCGGCGATGAGCGAGACCCTCGACATCCTCGCGAGCGCGAGCCTCTGGGCGGCGGTCCTGCGGATCGCGACGCCGCTGCTGTTCGGCGTGCTGGGCGCGCTCTTGTGCGAGCGCTCCGGCGTCCTGAACCTCGGCATCGAGGGGATCATGACCTTCGGCGCGATGATCGCGTGGCTGACCGTCTTCAAGACCGGCGACCTGTGGTTCGGCCTCGCGGCGGCGCTCGCCTGCGGGGCGCTGTTCGGGCTGCTGCATGGGGGGCTCACCGTCGTGCTCGGGCTGTCGCAGCATGTCGCGGGGCTCGGCGTCACGCTGCTCGGATCGAGCCTCAGCTACTATCTCTACCGCCTCGCGATCCCGGTCTCGGGCAGCCCGCCCACCATCACGCCGTTCCAGCCGCTCAAGATCCCGCTGCTCTCGGACATCCCTCTGCTCGGCGAGGCGCTGTTCTCGCAGACCGCGCCCACCTATCTCGCGATCCTCCTCACGCTCGCCGTCGCCTATGCGCTGGCGAAGACGCCGCTTGGCCTCGCCATCCGGCTCGTGGGCGAGAACCCGCATGCGGCCGAAGCGCAGGGGCTCGACCCCATCCGCCTGCGCATCGGCGTGGTGGCGTTCGGCAGCGCGCTGATGGCGCTCGGCGGGGCGTTTCTCACGACCGCGGCCTTCAACAGCTTCTTCCCCACGATGGTCCAGGGCCGCGGCTGGGTGTGCATCGCGCTCGTGGTGTTCGCCTCGTGGATGCCCCTGCGGGCGCTCGGAGGCGCGCTGCTGTTCGCCTTCTTCGACGCCTTCCAGCTCCGCCTCCAGCACGTCACGGGCAAGGCCGCGCCCTATCAGCTCTTCCTGATGATCCCCTACCTGATGTCGATCGCGGCTCTCGTCGTCTTCGCCCGGCGCGCGAAGGTGCCCCAGGCGCTGATGCAGCCCTATCGCCGCGGCGAGCGATGAGGCGCCGGCCGCGGCGTTTCGCAGCCCGGCCCATGGACGTCGCGAAGCTGCGCTCGATATGCCCTCCAAAACACAACGATGGAGGGCGGACGGTTGAGCTGTTTCTGGAACGCGCGCAGCGGCGCGGCGGCGGCGAGCATGGCGCTTACGATCGGACTTGCGTTCAGCGCGCCGGCGAGCGCCACCGACGTCATCCCTCTGCCCGAGAGCCACGCCTTCCCCGAAAACGTCGCGGCGACGGCTGAAGGCGTGCTCTACGTCTCGAGCTTCCGCGACGGCGGGGTGCTGAAGATCGCGCCCGGCTCGACGCCGGTCCCGTTCTTCAAGCCGGGCGAACACGGGACGCGCTCGACCTTCGGGCTGCTGATCGACGAGAAGACCAGAACGCTCTGGGTCGCCTCCAACGACATCTCGGCGATCGGCGTCAAGGGACCGGGCGACGTCGAGGGCGCCTGGGTGAAGGGCTTCGATCTCGACGGCGGCGCGCCGAAATTCAGCGCGAAACCGGCGGACGCCGCAGTCGCGAACGACTTCGCGCTCGGCGACGACGGGACCCTCTACGTCACCAACACCCGCGGACCGCAGATCTTCCGGCTCGCGCCGGACGCCAAGGCCTTCGAGGTCTTCGTCGAGGACGAGCGGCTCAAGGGCGGCCTCGACGGGATCGCGTTCGACGAGTCCGGCGCGCTCTACGTCAACACCTACATGTCGGGCGAGCTGTTCCGCATCGACATGAAGGCCGGAAAGCCCGGCGCGATCACCAAGCTCAAGACGTCGCGCCGCTGAAGCATCCCGACGGCATGCGGGCGATCCCGGGCGGCTTCCTGATGGTCGAGGGCGGCGGCGCGCTCGACCGCGTCACCGTTTCGGGCGACGAAGCCAAGATCGAGACCTTGAAGGACTTCGCCGGCCCGACCGGCGTCGCGGTGGTCGGCGACAAGGTCTGGGTGAGCGAAGGCCAGCTCGCCTGGCTCAGCGACAAGGACAAGAAGGGCAAGCCGCTGCCGAGCTTCCAGCTCCGCGCGACGGCGCTGCCCAAGGACTGAGACGGCGAGCCGGCGAGGGTCCGCTCAATAAACCGTGGGGCGCGGTTGCCCCAGGGCGACCCTGGCCCATGTCGTGGCCAACGCCAAATTGCCGTGGATTTGCATGATGTTGATGACACGACGCGCCGCCGTCGGCGGACTGGTTTCGCTGGTCGCCCTCCCCGCTTTCGCGCAAGGCTCGCCCGGCGCCGGCACCGCTCCTGAACGCGCGCCTCTTCACCGGCTCCGCCATGAGCGCGCCCTCGAGCCTGCTCATCAAGGATGGCCGCATCAGCGCGATCTCGGCCGGGGCCGGCCCGGCGGACCTTCCGCAGGGCGTGCGGCGCGTCGACATGGCGGGACGCTTCCTCGTCCCGGGGCTCAACAGCGCGCATGTGCATGTCGGCCATGTGGTCGGGATCGAGTCCGGCATCCGATTCTATACCCGAGACCGCGTCGAGGAGCAGCTCGCGCTCTACGCCGCCTTCGGCGTGACGCAGGTGTCGGCGCTCGGCATGTCGCCGCCGCTGTTCCACGAGATCAGGCGCGAGAGCCAGGCGGGGCGGCTCAAGGGCGCGACGCTCTATGGCGCGGGCCCGGGCGTCGGCGTCACGGACGGCGCGCCGCCCGCGAAGGTCATGAACCTCAGCGACGAACAGGTCGCGCGGCCGCGCACCGCCGCCGAGGCGAGCGACGTCGTCGACCAGCTCGCCGAAGCCGGCGTCGACCAGATCAAGCTCTGGATCGAGGACATGAACGGGCAGCTGCCGGTGATGTCGCCCGAGATCGCCAAGGCGACGGCGGACGCCGCGCATCGCCGAAACCTGCCGGCGGTCGCGCATGTGCACGACGTCTCCCACGCCCGGCTCGCCATCAATTCGGGCGTCGACGTCCTCGGCCATGGCGTGCGCGACGAGGAGATCGACGACGCCATGCTCGCGGCGATGAAGCAGGGCGGCGTGCGCTACATCCCGACCATCCAGATCGACGAGGCCGAATACATCTACGTCGACCGGCCGGAGCTCGCCGACGACCCGTTCTTCAAGGCCGCGGCGCCGGAGGCCTTCCGCAAGAGGATGGCGGACGCCGCCTGGCGCGAGACGCAGGCCAAGAAGGGCGAGAAGAACCGCCCCTCGGTCGAGATGAACAAGCGCAACCTCGCGAAGCTCCACGCCGCCGGGATCACGATCGGAATGGGCACGGATTCGGGCGCGACGCCGATGCGCATTCCGGGCTTCGCCGAGCACCGGGAGCTCGCGCTGATGGTCGAGGCGGGGCTGACGCCGGCCGACGCGCTGCGCATCGCCAGCGAAGGCTCGGCGGCGGTCTACGGCCAGAAGGACCGCGGCGTCCTGAAGGTCGACGCGGCCGCCGACCTCGTGGCGCTGGACGCCGACCCCGTGGCCGACATCGCCAACATGCGCCGGATCGTGTCGGTGTGGCGGGCCGGCGAGCAAATCGCCGGAGCGCCCGCCTGATCAGGCGGGATCGGCCTCGGTCCGCACCCGCGACTTGGTCGGATCGTAATGCGGGAAGGCCACGACCGTCGCCTTGATGCGCTTCTGCTGGCCGTCGAGCTTGCCGATCTCGACGTGCTCGCCGAGGTTGGCGTAGGTCACGTCGAGGCGCGCGAGCGCGATCGACTTGCCGAGGATCGGCGAGCGCGTCGCGCTCGTCACGACGCCGATCTGCGCGCGGCCGACATGGACGCAGTCGCCATGGCCGATCGCGTCGTTGGAGGCGATCTCCAGCCCCACGAGCTTCTTCGACGGCGTCTCGCGCCGGCGCGCCAGCGCCTCGGAGCCGACGTAAGCGTCGGCCTTCTCCTTCGGCACCGCGAAGCCGATGCCGGCCTCGAACGGGTCGGTCTGGTCGCAGAATTCGTAGCCCGCGAAGGCGAGCCCCGCCTCGATCCGCACCATGTCAAGCGCGAGAAGCCCGAGCGGCTTGATGCCGTGCGGCTCGCCGGCCGCCATGATCGCGTCCCACACCTCGACCGCGCGGGAGGGATGGCAGAACACCTCGTAGCCGAGCTCGCCGGTGTAGCCGGTGCGCGAGACCACGACGGGCACGCCTGCGAGCCGCCCGACCGTGAAGCGGAACCACTTCAGCTCCGAGACGGTCGGCTCGGCGGGCGGCGTCACCGTGATGGCGTGGAGGATCTCGCGCGAGCGGGGGCCCTGCACGCCGACATTGTGGAGCTGGTCGGTCGCGGTCTTCACCCAGACCTTGAGATTGTGCTTGGCGGCGAGCTCGCGCAGATGCACGCCGCAGTAATCCTCGCCGCAGATCCAGCGGAAATTGTCCTGGCCGATGCGGAACACCGTTCCGTCGTCGATCATGCCGCCGTGCTCGTAGCACATGGCGGTGTAGACCACCTGGTTGATGGCGAGCTTCTTCATGTTGCGCGTGACGGCGAGCTGCATCAGCGCCTCGGCGTCAGGGCCGATCACCTCGAATTTTCTCAGCGGCGAAAGATCCATGATCGCGGCGCGCTCGCGGCAGGCCCAGTATTCCTCGATCGGGCCGTTGTCCGAGTAGCAGTCGGCGAGCCAGAAGCCGCGATATTCGGAGAACTTTCGGGTCAGCGCAGACGTGCGCGGGTGGAAGCCGGTCTCGCGCGTGAGACGGGGCGCGGCGTCGGGGGTCATGCGGTGAGCTATCCCTCGGGAGAAGGTTTCTGACGCGTCATAGACGCGGACGTGGATGTCGGTCGGGGCCCAGCCGTTCGCGGGGTCGATGTCGTCGGTGCAGGACGAGGACGCGCAGACAAGGTCGGTGAGCGCGCGCAGCAGCACGTAGTCGCCGGGCCGCGACCATGGTTCGTCCATGCTGATCGAGTCGTCGGCGTTGACGGTGGTGTTGTAGAAGAAATTGATCGCGGGCCAGCCGGCCTTCGGCGCGATCCCGTAGGGCTTCAGCGCGCGGTTGAAATTGTCCGTGCAGTTGTCGTGGCCCGGATAGCCCATGTCCTCGTAGTATTTCGAGTTGCAGGCCAGCAGGAACGCGTCGTGGCGGCCGACCGTGTCGCGCACGATCTCGACGAGCGGGGTCAGCCGCGCGTCGAAATACTTCGAGTGAAGGCCCGGCGCGGGATTGGCCGTGGCCATCAGCGTGCGGGTGACCGTCGGGTCGATGCCGGTCTCGTCGCCGCGCTCGAGCGCCGCGGCGTCGAAAGCGAGGAAGTCGGAGCACTGGCGGCCGTCGACGTCGATGATCTGGATGTAGTCGCCGGCCTTCACGCGATAGGCGGACGCCGTCGCGGCGTCGATGCGAAGGTCGAGTTTCGGCTCGGCGAGCGGCGCCGGGGCGACGCCCTTGGCGGGCGCGGCGGACTCGATCTCGACCAGGAGCTCGGTCGGCGGGGTCTGTTCGTCCGGAGCCATCTGCGCGCCGGCCGGAACCAGCGCGCAGACGGCCGCCGAGGCGGCCTCGAGGGCGATCGAAGCGCCGGGCTCGGCGTCGTCGGAGAACAGGCGGAAACCCTTGAGCTTCGAGACGTCCGTCCCGCGCGCCGCGAGCGCGGCTCTGGCTGCGGCGGCTTCAGCCTCATCGGCCGGCGTCAGCCCTTCGGCCTCGATCTCGCCGGAGACGAGCAGGAGGCCCGGCTGGCGGCCTTCCGGATCGACGATCCGGACCCGGTCGCCGGCCGCGAGGTCGAACAGCAGGGGCTCGGTCCCGCGCGCCACCAGCGTGTCGGTGCGCAGCGGCGAGGTCGCGTCTGAACGGGCGTCCATGATCTTGGTCCTCGATGGATCATCGTCATCCCGGACCAGCGGCGAAGCCGCGCCGATCCGGGGTCGTCTTCAGGATGGGGCGCCCCTTCCGGAACGCGATCCCGGATCGACGGCTTGCAGCCCTCGTCCGGGATGACGCCCCTTGAGGCTACTCCGCCGCCTGGCTCGCGGGCTGGTTCAGGAACGCCTCGAGGCTGTCGTCGAGCGCATCCATCCACGGCGTGTGGTGCACCGGCGCGACGGTGCCGGTGAGCGTGGAAGGGTAGGAGCGGTTGCGGTAGGTGAGGATGCCCTCGGCCTTGTGGTGTTCCCACTCCTTGAACAGCCGCGCGCACATGTCGACGTCGAGACGCGGATAGTCGGTGGGCTCCAGCAGGTCGCGGACATAGTCCGTCTGGTAGTCGATCATCTGGTCGGCGTTTTCGAGCGCCTCTTCACGCGACATCCAGCTCTGCCAGTCGGCGCGCATCTCTTCGGGAGACGGAAGCGCGATGCGGCCGAGCACGACGTCGCGGGCGTACCAGGCCTGCGCGTCGAACATGTTGAAGGTGTAGAACTGGTCCTGCGCGCCGATGTAGAGCAGCTTCGGATTGCCCTCGTAGAAGATGCCCTTGTAGAGGTTCGGCGGGAACAGCCGGTTGCGGGTCTTCAGGCGCAGCTCGTCGTCCAGGAACGGGTAATAGTTCAGGTAGCCGGTGCAGAAGATGATGGCGTCGACGCCGTCGACATGGGTGCCGTCCTTGAAATAGCAGGTGTTGCCGACGACCTTGGTCAGCAGCGGCTTCTCCTCGAAACCTTCCGGCCAATCGAAGCCCATCGGCCGCGTGCGGTAGCTGAAGGTGACGCGCTTCGCCCCGTATTTGTGGCACTGGGTGCCGATATCCTCGGCCGAATAGCTCGAACCGATCATCAGCACGTGCTTGCCCGCGAACTCGTCCGCGACGCGGAAGTCATGGGCGTGCATGACGCGGCCCAGGAACTTATCGACGCCCTCGAAATACGGGATGTTCGGCGTCGAGAAGTGGCCGTTGGCCACCACGACGTAGTCGAACTCTTCCGAGAACACCCGGTCGCCGACCAGATCCTTCACCGTGACGGTGAACTTCTCCGTCTCGGCGTCGAAGGTCACGCCTTTCACGGCGTGGCTGAACTTGCAGTATTTGCGCACGCCGGACTTCTCGACGCGGCCGGCGATGTAGTCGTGCAGCACCGCGCGCGGCGGATAGCTCGGGATCGGCCGGCCAAAGTGCTCCTCGAAGCCGTAATCGGCGAATTCGAGGCACTCCTTCGGGCCGTTCGACCAGAGATAGCGGTACATGCTCCCATGGACCGGCTCGCCGAACTCGTCGAGACCAGTGCGCCATGTGTAGTTCCACAGACCGCCCCAGTTCGACTGCTTCTCGTAGCAGACGAGCTCGGGAACCTCGGCGCCCTTCTGCTTGGCGGACTCGAAGGCGCGGAGCGCGGCGAGGCCGCTCGGGCCGGCGCCGATGACGGCGATACGCTGGGTCATGACATCCTCCTTGAACTGAACGGCGAGCGTCAGGCGCGCTCTTCGAGCGGGTGCGTGCGCAGGCGGTGCGGGTCGTAGAACGGCGTCCGCACGACATGGGCGGAGAACTCGCCCTTCTCGGACTTCACCGTAAACGCGGTTCCGATCGCCGTCAGGTCCGGCGTCACCTGCGCAAGCGCGATCGACTTCATCAGATAGCGGCTGTAGGTGGTCGAGTTGACCGTTCCCACGTCCTTGCCGTCCTTCAAGAGCTTCGCGCCGGGCTCGATCGCCTCATGGGCGTCGATCTCGACGCCGACATTGGCGAAGCGGATGTCGCTTTTGCGCTTCTCGAGCGCCGCCTTGCCGTTGAAGTCAGACTTGGACAGGTCGACGGTCCAGTCGGCGCCGACCTCCCAGGGGGTCTCGTCGCCATGAGGCATGTCGAAGGGGAAGAACAGCAGCGCGCCCTCGACGCGGACGATGTCGAGGCAGTCCCACGACGCCGCGCAGATGCCGGCGCTCTTCCCGGCCTCCATGATCTTCTCCCAGATGACCGGCGCGTCGGCCGCCGAGCAGAAGACTTCGTAGCCGCGCTCGGCCGAATAGCCGCCGCGCGCGATCAGCACTTGCTTGCCGAACAGCACGTTGGGCGAATGCTCGAAATACTTGAGGCCGGTGATGTCCTTCTCGGCGTGCGGCTTCAGGATGTCGAGCGCGAGCGGGCCCTGCAGCGAGAGGATGTGGACGTCGTCGTCCTTGGCCCAGGTCGAGGACGAGCCGGCGAAGAAGCCGTCGATGACGTCCTCAAGCGCGCCGCCGCCGTGGGAGAGACGGAACTCGGTCGGCCCGTCGCAATAGACCAGCACGTCGTCGATCAGGTTTCCGTTCTCGTTGACGATGTTGGAGATCGCCGACTGGCCGGCCTTCAGCTTGGCCATGTCGGAGGTCAGCATCTTGTTGAGCACGGCGACGACGTCGGCGCCCGAAACGTTGATCATGCGAAGCCCCGAGACGTCGAACAGGCCCGCCTTCGTGCGGACGGTCGCGGTCTCCTCATAGGGGCAGGTCGAGTAATGCTGCGGGATCGGCATCCCGTTCCAGTCGCTGTCGAGCTTTGAGCCGAGATCCAGGTGGATCTTCTCGAGCGCGTTCTTGCGGGGAAAGTCGGCGGGTCCCATCGAAATGTCCGTTCTTGTCTGACGTTTATTGTTGCATCAGCGGAAGTGCGTCCTTCGAGACGGCCCTTCGGGCCTCCTCGAGGCATGAGGACCGGGGAGGACGCCAAGCTCCGACCTCCCTCATGCTGAGGAGCTTTGGCGTCAGCCAAAGCGTCTCGAAGCACGCAGTCCGGTCGGAGCGAGGCGCCTCCTTCAGTCCGGATAAAAGCCCGGCGAGGTCGGCGCGCCGTCGTCGTGCTTGGCCAGCCAGTCGACCACGGTCTGGCGGTAGCGGGTCGTGCCCTTGTAGTCGGCGATCTGGTCCGGCAGGTCGCGCAGCACGCGGTGGAAGCGGCGCGCCCATTTGGGGATCGTCACCAGCTCTTCCATCTTGATCAGGTAGCAGCGGATCGAGAACACGATCGCGTTCGAGCGCGGCAGCCGCCACAGCGCCTGCAGCTCGACGCGCAGATGCACCTTGTCGCCGACGTTCTCGGGCGTCACCGTCGTCCGGTCTACGCCCCACTTGTGGTAGTTCTCCGGCGACGTATCGAGCCGCGGATTGATGGTCATCGTCCAGTTGAGGCGGCGCACCGGCCGGCCCTGCTGAAGGTTCAGCAGGAACTTCAGCGCCCGGTCGAACACCCCGATGTCATGGGCGATCGGCACCGGCGCGTGCCATTCCATGAAGTTCATGCCGAGGTCGAAGTCGAGCGACCAGTCGGCCTGGGACGTGATGATGCCCGCGTCCATCCAGAGATTGTCGTTTCTCTGGTCGATCAGGTTGAAGTCGCCCTGGCACTGGCGGGTGACGTATTCCATCGGCGGATAGGGCAGCGTGGCCGTGTCGCCGAAGGTGAACTGCTGGTCGATGCCGAGCGGCCGGTTGATCCAATGCCAGCGGTCGCCGTCCTTGGTCAGGGTGAAGTGCTCGGGATAGTGCTTCGACATCGACTCCATCAGGAGCTCGAGCAGGTCCCATTCGGCCGTGATCATGTGCGGCAGCGACTGGCAACGCAGCGGGTCCTGCTTCAGCACCAGCGACCGGTCGGCCATCTCGGCGACGTAGTGCTCGTCGATGTCGATCGGGAATTCGGTCGCCGACTTGATCGGCCCCGGCATGTGCTGCTCGATGTTGACCGCGTACATGTAATGATCCTTGTCGAACGGGAACGGAAAGCGACGGATCGCCTCCGGCGAGTTCGAGAAGGTGAAGTCGTCTCGGAAGGTTTCGGTCTTGAACTGGATCGTCATCGGGCGGCTCCGTTCGAGTATTGGATCAGCCCGACTGCGTGCTTCGAGACGGCCCTTCGGGCCTCCTCAGCATGAGGGGCGTGGGAGAATGCCAAAGCGCGAACCGACCTCATGCTGAGGAGCCCGGCGGGAGCCGGGCGTCTCGAAGCACGCGCTCGGCTCGTGCAGGCCGCGCTCACAGGTCGAGCACCAGTTCGCGGCCTTTCAGGCGCGACATGCAGATCATGATCTTCCGGCCCGAGGCCTTTTCCTCGTCCGTGAGGTAGTGGTCCTTGTGGTCGAGCTCGCCGTCGGCTCCGAGCACCACGGTCTCGCACTGGCCGCAGGCGCCGCCGCGGCAGAGATACGGGGCGTCGACGCCCGCCTCCTCGATCGCTTCGAGCAGGCTCTGGTCGGAGCGGACCTGCGCGGTGATGCCGGCTTTCGCGAGCGTGACCGAGAACGGCTCGCCGCCCGCCGGCGACAGGAAGCGCTCGGCGTGGAGGTTCTCGTCGGGCCAGCCGGCGTCGCGGCCGCCTTTCAGGATCGCGTCGATCATGCCCTCGGGCCCGCACACATTGAGATGCGTGCCGAGCGGCTGGTGGGCGAGGATTTTCGCCACCTCGATGATCTCGCTGCAGTCGTCGCGGTAGAGCCGGAGCTTGTCGCCATGGGCGTTCCCGAGCTCCTCGACGAAGGCCCCGTGGGCGGCCGAGCGCATGGCGTAGTGGATCTCGTAGGGAGGCTCTGCTTCTTGAGCTCCGCCGCCATTGCGTGGATCGGCGTGATCCCGATGCCGCCCGCCACCAGAATGTGCTTGCGGCCCGTCCGCACGATCGGGAACAGGTTCACCGGCATCGCGATGGTGAGCTCGGTTCCGACCTCGACCTTTTCGTGCATAAACCTAGAGCCGCCGCGGGAGTCCTGCGTCCGCAGCACGCCGATCCGGTAGCTCGAGCCGTCCTCGGCGCGGTCGATCAGCGAATAGGGGTTTTTGATCCGGCGGCCGTCGTCCGACATCGTCACGATGACATGGGCACCGGCCGAATAGGTCGGCAGCGGCTCGCCGGAAACGGAGACGAAGCGGAAGCGCTTCACCGTGTCGGTCGCCTGCTCGATCTCGGCAACCCGGACCTTCAGTTCGACGCCGCCGCTCACAGGTAGAGCTCCTCTTTCGCCGGAAGAGCGCCGGGCTCCTCGCAATCCACGACGACGCCCTGGAAGGCCGCGAGCCGTCGCGAATAGTGGTCGCGCACGAACAGGTTCAGCCCGCAATGCGAGCAGACGAAGGGCGTCGCGGTCACGTCTTCGGTGACGCCCTTGCAGTGGACGCACTGGACGCGCCGGGCGAGCGAGCCGCGATGCTCGGTATAGATCGACTGATGGTCGACGCCGTGCTCGAGGCCGGACGCGATCACCTTGCCGAGAAAGCCCTCGACGCCGGCCGCGTAGAGACGCGTGCCCATGACGGCGTTGGCGAGAAAACTGTTGAGCCGCACCATGGCGGTCTCCTGGGTGGGCGCCACATGCAGCGTCCCGACCCCGAGGCCCGCGAGCGCGTCCTCGTGGCCCTGCCCCGCGGAGCCGCCGGGCGTGTAGATCAGCGTCGTGGCGGCGAGCGCGGCGGGCTCGCCCTTGAAGGTCCCGATCACCGCGAGGGCGCCCTCGCCTTCCGCCGCGACGAGGTGGCGGCGCGCCCTCTCGTCAAGCTTCAGTCCGGGATAGATCGGTCGGCTTTTGATGGCGGACACGAAGTCTCTCTGCTCAGCTATTTCGAGGCGTGGCGAAAAGAGGCCCCGGCGCGTCGCCGCGCCGGGGCCGGGACGCGATGCGTCAGAGCTGGAAGACCCAGTTGGCGATGAGCACCGTGGCGACGCCCGCCAGCAGCGTGAGGTAAGGCAGGATCCCGGCCTTGCGCTGGCTGATCGCGTTCTGCTCGCCGACGCCGAGGTCCTCGAGCATCTTGGCCGGGAACTTGCCCTTGTCCTGCACGTAGTGGCGGAACAGGAACACCGGGATGATGAGCGCGGCCGTGATCAGGCCCGCCCACAGCGCCATCGGATTCCAAACCTTCGCCCCCGCGCCCATGAACACGGCGTTGACGAAAGCGAAGATCGTGCCGATCGCGATGATGACCGTCGGGGCCTTGTAGGGGCGGTCGATGTGGCCGTTGTCGATCCGGTGGATCCAGCCCGAGTTCAGGTTCAGGAAGTTGAAGATGATGTAGCCGCAGTTCGACACCGCCAGGATGAAGAAGAACGAGGTGGCGTCGGCGCAGGCGATCGCGAGCAGGACCAAGTTGACCGCGAGGTCGGTCCACATGGCGTTGGTGGGCGCGCCGTTGTGGTTCACGAAGGAGAGGTACTTCGGCAGCCAGCCGTCGACCGAGCCCTGGTAGAGCGTGCGCGAGGAGCCGGCCATCGCGGTCATCAGGCACAGGATCAGCGCGAGGATCATGAGCATGACCAGCGCGTTCTCGATGATCGGACCGCCGCCGACCATGTGAGCGAGCGCGGCGGCGACGCCCGAGCCGTCAACGATCGGGGTCTCGAGCATGCCCGTCAGGCCGAGCTGGCTCTGGAACGTGAAGGGCACGATCACGAAGAAGCCGATGCAGAGGAGGCCCGAGAAGAAGATGGCCTTGAACGTGTCCTTGCGCGGATCCTTGAACTCGCTCGTGTAGCAGACCGCGGTCTCGAAGCCGTAGGTCGACCAGGCGGCGATGAACATGCCGCCGAGCACCAGCGTCCAGCCGGCGATGTTCCAGGAGCCGGGCTCAGGCTTGTAGGCCTCGGCGAGCGGCACGAAGGGCGTGAAGTTCGCCCAGTTCACCCCGTTCTGCAGCAGCGGCGCGATGCCGACGATCGCGAGCGGGATGATGACCAGGAGGCCGATGAACTTCTGGGTGTTGGCGGTGTCGAGAATGCCGCGATGCTGGATCCAGAAGGTCATCAGCATCAGCGCCGCGCCGATGAAGAAGGCGGCGTTGAACGAGAACGACACCGGCCCGAGCGAGCCCGTGAACAGCGTCCAGGTCCGCAGCGCCGAGGCCGCGTCGGGCGAGATCGCGGTGAGGATGTAGCCGGCGGCGATCGAGGTGCCGAGCGAGAGCACCGGCGACCAGGCGAACCAGTTGCACCACACCGAAAGCGGCGCGACGGGCTTGGCGTAGCGCACCCACGCGGCCGCGCCGTAGATCGAGGCGCCGCCCGACTTGTTCGGGAAGAGGCCCGCGATCTCGGCGTAGATGAAGGACTGCAGGAAGCCCATGAACATCGACGCGGCCCAGATCGCGAACGCGACCGTGCCGGTCGTGCCGGCGATGCCGCCGATCGAGAACAGGACCAGCGGCGGCACCCCGCTCGCCACCCAGAACGCGCCTGTCCAGTTGATGCTGCGTGAGAGTTGGCGCTCCTCGCCTCCCGCCACGCTGATGTCGCCGGCCGCAATTGTCATGTTGTTACCCCGTTGCAGTCACGATGCATGGCGCTTCCGCGAGCTTTCGCATGCGCCCAGGCGCAGCGTTCAAGGCATAGAGCCCCGAACGCCGCAGCCGTTTCCGGCGCGCCGCAAGAGTTCGCCGCCGCGTCGGCATGATGTCCGTCGCGGCTCGAAAGCATTGGTCTGACGTCGTAGTCCGTAAGCATCGACGACACGCCCGTCCGTGGCCGGATCGACTGCGTCTTCGCGATCTTGCCGCGATGATGCAGCAATTATCGCCCATGTCAAAAGTTTTTCTTCTGAATAAAAAATAGGCTGAAGCGCCGATATTTGCGGCAGCAAGTGCAGCGCATGCGAAGCCCTCCCATGGCGTCGCCGAACGCAAGCTTTCAGCATGCGACGGCGATGCGTTGCTTGAGACGCAAGGGATGGAGATCTTCGGCGCAGGGAAGCGCAGCGCTCCGAAATTTTTCGGAGACGCGGATGGCCTGCGTTAGCTTAGGCGTTCCCTTGAGTCTTTCTTATTTTGAAGTGAGCATCCCCGCGCTTTGCTGATGACGCAATGGTGACGAATGGCACCATTGGGCACGCCTATCGATCGCGGGGCGCTCGCGAATCCGGTCTGGAACGGCTCTCAAACTTGCGCGGGACGGCGTGATCGCGGCTTTGTTCGACGCGCGAGAACGCTTAGGTTCCCTTGCATGATCTCGACCGAAGCGCGGTCCGCGCTGCCCCGCATCGACGCGCCGGACTGGTTCGCGCATGCGGGCGAGGTCATCCAGTCGATCGGCACCAAGTTTTTCCACCGGGAGCTCATCGCGCTGCTGGAGGCGAGCATCCCGAGCGACGCCGTCTGGATCATCCGCTATTCGGGCGAGGCGCCGCCGGACGTCGTCTACACCCACAACGTCAGCAGCCACGCGATGGACGTCTACATGAACGAATGCGGCGGCGTGGACCCGTTCTCCCGCCGCTGGAAGGCGACGCGCGAGCCCGGCGTCTTCACGCTCGAGACCCTGCGCGACGAGAGCGTCGAGTACCTGCTCTACACTAGGCTGTTCCTGCCGGCGGCGCAGGTCGAGGACGAGCTCGGCGTGATCTTTCCCGCCACCGCGCACAATTGCTTCGCGTTCTTTCTCGAGCGCGTCTCCGGTCATTTCACGCGCGCCGAGGTCGCGCGGGCGCAGCTGATGTATCCGGCGCTCGAAAGCTTCTACCGCGCGCATCTCGGCTGGATGTTCAACGAACTGCGCTACGACGACGGCGCGGACGTGACCGCGATGATCGACCGTCCGACGCTGATCGAGGACCGCTCCGCCGAGCCGGTCTGGTCGAACGCCGCCTGGAACGAGCGTTTCGCCGCCCATCCGGCGCTCGCCGCGCAGCTCGGCGCGCTGCGGGGCGGACCGCTTCCCCAAGTCGAGCTCGACGACGCCGTCCTGAAGGCGGAGGCGCTCGGAGCCGATTTCCCGCTCGCGCCGGGCGGCCGCATGTATGTGATAGAGCCGCGGCCGCGCGGCGCGACCGACGACGCGGTGCTGTCGAACGTCCTGCAGATCTTCACGCCGCGCGAGCGCGACATCCTCGATCTCGTGATGAAGGGGCGGAACTCCGCCGAGATCGCGGAGACGCTCGGCCTCGGGGTCGGCTCGGTGAAGAACTGCAAGATGCGGATCTACCGCAAGGCCGACGTCACGACCGAAGCCGCGCTGGTCACGAAATTGATGGCGCTCTATGAGGCTCACCCGTGAGCACGGCGGTTGGTCTGCCGCAAATTTGGGCAGAGCCCATGACGCGTCAGTCGGATGAAGCCGAGAATTTTTCGCCGGACGCCGTGGCCGGGCCCATCCGGCTCGGCCAGGCGGAATGGTTTCGCCGGGTCGGCGAGGTCGCGTCGTCGATCGGGACGGACCGGTTCCACCAGCTTCTGGTCGAGCTGTTCGGCGCCACCATCCCGCACAGCGCCAGCTGGATCATCCGCTATTCACGCGGCGCGCCGCCGGACGTCATCTACACCGCCAACGTTCCGGCGGACGTCGTCGACTTCTATGTCGCCAACTGCTCGGCGCTCGATCCGTTCTCGGCGCACTGGAAACGGTACGAGGAGCCGGGCGTGCGCTCGCTTGCAAGCTTCGGCGCGCGCGGCGGGCCGATCGATCCGCAGCCCTACAGCCGCCTGTTCAAGGCGGCGGCCAAGATCACGGACGAACTCGGGATCTTCTTCTCGACCGTCGGACACTCCTCGCTCGGCATGTTCCTGGAGCGCGAGAAGGGCCGCTTCACCGAGGCCGAGATCGAGCGGAGCCGTCTCGTGTTTCCCATGCTCGACGGCTTCCACAAGACGCATGTCGGCCGGATCTTCGACAGGCTGCGCTACGCCGGCGACGTCACCGACAGCGAGCTGATCACGCGCCCGACTCTGGTGCAGGACCGGATGGGGCTCGAGATCTTCGCGACCCCGTCCTGGCGCGAAGCGACGGCGGCCGACGCCTCGATCGCCGAAGCCGTGGCCGCGGCGACGGACGCGCGCTCCATCGATCTCGCCGGCCACACGCTCAAGGTCGAGCGCTTCGACGACTACTTTCCGCTCGCGCCCGCGGGCCGGATGTTCGTTCTCACGCCGCGCGCCAAAGCCGCCGACCGGGCGGAGCCGGATCCTGGCCTGACGGCGCGCGAAAAGGCGGTCTTCGATCTTGTGATGGCCGGCGTCACCACCGGCGCCATCGCCCAGACGCTCGAAATTAGCAAGGGCGCGGTGAAGAACGTCAAGCTGCGGATCTATCGCAAGGCCGGCGTCGCCTCCGAGCGCGCGCTCGTCCAGAAATTCGCCCGCGCCAGAACCGCCGAGTGACCTCGCGCCAGGGCTCCGTCCGCCTCCGGCGGACCTGAAGCCGCGGAGTCGGCCGGTCCCTGCGGTCGTTCTTGGAACCGCGCTCGAGATGCGCTTGGATCTGCGGGGTGACAGACGGGGCGACGAAGCCGGGGTGCGGGCGTGGCGAAGGGCGGCATCATCCGAAGCGCAGGTCCGGTCGCGCTCGCACTCCTCGCAGTCGCGACGGCCGGAACGCCCGCCCGCGCCGCGTCCGACATCGCGCTATGCGCCGACGAGCGCGTGAAGCAGGAGATGCTGCCGCTCAAGGAGCTTGCGGCGGCGGAGGCCGCCTGCGGGCGCGCGCTTGGCGCCGCCGCCGATCCGGCCGACCGGCAGAAGGCGGCGTTCTTCCGCGGCCTGATGCGCTTCCTGCAGGTCGTCCAGAAGGGCGCGGAGCTGAAGCCGAAGCGCGACGGCGCGTTCGCCGGCTACGCGCCGCCGACGCTCGAGCAGGTGAGCCCGGCCCTCAAGGACGTCGAAAGCGCGCTCGCGATCGAGGGCCCTCTCAAGGACGAGGCGCTCGCGCTCCGGATCACCATCAACCAGACGATCGGCCGCCCCGCGGAGGCCCAGGCCGACATCGAGCAGGCGACGCGCTCCGACGCGCAAGGGGCGACGCCCTTCGTCCAGCGCGCGCTGGAGCGCGAGCGCGCCGGCGACCTCCGCGCCGCGCTCGTCGACCTCGACCATGCGCTCGGGATCGAGCCGACGGCGCCGACGGCGCTGCTCGCGCGCGGCCAGTTGCTGCGCCGGCTCGGCAGGCTTGGCCCCGCCCGCGCGGACCTCGAGGCCGCCGCCGCCGCGGGCCGGCCCTATCGCCTTGTCGCGCTGATGGCGAAATCGGGCGCGGAACTGCGGGCCGGCGATCTCCGGGCGGCCTATGAGAGCCTTCTCGGCGCGGCGCGCGCGACCGATGGCCTGCCGAAGTCCGAAGCCGCCTCGATCGGTGCCGACCTGCTGATCCGCGCCGGCGACTTCGCCCTCGACAAGCTCAAGGAGCCGGAGGCCGCGCGAAAACACTATCGCGAGGCGCAGAAGCTCGTCCCGAGGAACTGGAACGCGGCGATCGGCCTCGCGCGCTACGAGGAAAGCCGCGGCAAGCGCGCCGAGGCGATCGCGATCTGCAGGCGCATCCTCGCGGAGACGCGCGCGACGCCGAATCTTCCCGAACGGCTGCTCGCCTCGCTTCTCCTGAAGCGCCTGACCACGCCCCTCCAGAAAAGCGGGTCCGGGCCGTTCAAGAGCAGCTTCGAGACCGCCGGCGTCGCCGACGGCGCGGGCTCGCCGGACGGCCTCAAGCGCGTCGCCTTCATCATCGGCGAGAGCGACTACGCCGAGCTCGCGAGCCTTCCGAACGCCCGGCGCGACGCCGCCGTGATGGCGAGCGCCCTCGCCGAGATGGGGTTCGACCGGGTCGAGATCGCCGAGAACCTCGACAGCGCGGCGCTGCGCGGCGTTCCAGCGGCGATCGAGGAGGGCGTCGGCGACGCCGACGTCGTGCTCGTCTTCTACGCCGGGCACGGCGTCGAGACCGGCGGCGCCAACTATCTGATCCCCGTCAACGCCGTTCCCGAGACCGACGCGGATCTCAGGACCCGCGCGCTCGCGCTCGCCGACCTCACGGCCGCGGCCGGCAAGGCCCGGCGCGGGTCGCTCGTGATCGTGGACGCCTGCCGCGACGATCCGTTCGTGGAGGCGCGCGCGGTGGCGCAGTCGCGCGGGATCGGCGGCTCGGCCGTCGCAGATCCGGCGCCGGAGCGGATCCGCGCAGGCCTGGCCGCGACGCCCGTGACGCCTGCGAACGGCGTCGTGCTGCACTCGACGCAGCCCGGACAGGTCGCGCTCGACGGCGACGGGCTCGAGAGCCCGTTCGTGCGTGCCCTGCTCGAGACGCTCGGGACGCCGGGCCAGCCGTTCGAGGCGGTGGTCACCGGCGCCGCGGCGCGCGTCTCGGAGCGCACCGAAGGCCGGCAGCTGCCGGCTTCATACGGGGTCTCGCCCGCCGTCGCGCTGCTGCCGCCGGCCGCGAAATAGCGTCACTTCGGCGGATCGACCGTCAGCGTCACCTGCGCGCGCCCCACCCGCCCCTGCAGATCCGTCGCCTCGATCTCGATCACATGGGCGCCCGGCGGGACGACGACCGCGGCGGCCTCGATGCCGTCGGCGGTGACGAAGGGCTTGAGCCGCGGGCTGAGGTCGACCGAGGGCGCGCGCTGGTAGGTGACGCGCACGCTCGCCGGATCGATCGGCACGCCGTTGCGGGGCTTGAACTTCACCGCGAAGCGGAACGGCTCGCCCTTCAGCCCGACCATCGCGGGCGCGATCCGGTCGATCCCCGGCCCCCGCGTCATGTTCCGCGGCTGGCCGCCCGAGGCCACGACCGGCGGCAACGCCGCCTCCTCGGCCGTGATCAGCCGGACGGGCTCGGCGCCGGAGGCGGGCGAAGCCGCAAACAGCAGCGCGGCGAGGGCGAGGCGGCCGCGGAGGGCGGGATCGGTCATTGGATGAGCCCCATGAAGCCGGCCGCGAGACCGGTGACGGCGGATATCACGGCGCTGACCATCAGGATCGTCAGCTCGATCGCCTTCAGCGTGTCGAGCGGCGTCTTTCCGTTTCCTGACAGCAGGCTGTCGCGCAGGCGCGGGATCGAGGTGAGCCCGCGCGCCCGCAGAGCCGCGCGCAGGACGCCGACGAGCAGGCCCGTCAGCATCGAGGCTCCGATGCTCAAGGCGTAGAACACGGTTTCGCGCCAGGCCACGACGCCCTGCGGCGCGATCGGGACGCCGTCGACCCAGGCGAGCGCCGCGTTCATCGTCGCGACGGAGGCGACCGCGAAGGATGCGGCGATCGCGACGTCGAACCACCTCAGGCGCGGCCGGACGCCGAAATAGACGACCCCGGCGGCGAACGGAATGATGATCGAGGCGAGCCGCAGATAGGCGAGCGGCAGATCGAGCCAGAACACCACGGCCGCATAGGCGGCCAGCAGCGCCGCGAACCCGACCGCGAGAGCCTCGTAGCGACGCCACGCGGCGGGCAGCGGCGGCGTTTCGTCCGTCGCCGCCTCGGCCGCTGGCGGCGGCGCGAGCGCGAGCGGCCGGGCGAGCGCGCCGTCTTCAAGCTTCGCAAGCCTCGCCTCGAGCGCCGACAGGCGCGTCAGCAGCGGCAGGACCGGAACGAGGTCGCGTCCGCAGCTCCGGCACGAGAGCGCGCCCTCCGCGAGCGGCCCGTGACAATAGGGACAGCCGGTCTGGTGTTGCACGGAGCTCTTGGGCCTGAGGCCGTTTCCCGCCGAGGCTGTATCAAAGCCATGGGTCGGCTCATCCGGCAACGTCCGTTTCGCGAGCCGCCCGCAGCCCGGCCTCAGCGCATGCGTCGCCAGGCGGTCGGCGTGCAGCCGGCGAGGTCGCGGAACACGCGCGTGAAATGCGCCTGGTCCGAAAAGCCGAGCGCGCTCGCGATGTCGCTCAAGGAGGCTTCGCCGAGCCCGACGAGGCGCTTGGCCTCGCGCACCCGCGCCTGAAGCTGCCAGCGGTGCGGCGGCATGCCGGTCGCGGCCTTGAAGGCGTGGCTGAAATAGGTCTCCGACAGCCCGGTCAGGTTGGCGAGTTCGGCGAGACGGATCGTGTCGGCGCAGCGCGCCTCGATGTAGTCGAGCGCGAGCCGCAACTGGCGGTCCGAGAGCGCGCTGCGCCTCGCTTCGGCCCCCACATGAGCGAAGGTCGCGGCCACCAGCGCTGCGAGCAGGCCGTCGCCGTAAAGCCCGGGCGCGCCGCCGGCCTCCCCGCAGGCGCGCTCGATCAGCCGCGCGAAGCGCTGCACGCGCGCGTCGAGGAACATCAGCCGGGGCCGCTCGACGCTCGTCGGATCCAAGCCGTCGATCGGACCGAGGCGGTCGATGTCGAAATGGACGTCGAGATGTCGGACTTCGGTCGCGCCGTCGGCCGTCATCGACAAGGCGACGCCGGGCGGCACGTAGGTGGCGCTGAGCCCGCGGGACGCCGCCCGGCCGACGCCCCCGCCGCCGTCGAACGCGATCTCGGCCCTCGGCTCCTCGATGACGACGAACAGGCGCGGGTCCCGGGACACGTATTCGCCCCGCGCGCCCTCCTCGAAGCGCGCCCGCCAGATCTCGATGAGGCCGATTTCGGAGGCGTGCGTCAGCGGCCCGCCGACGACCGAGATGCCCTGGCGCGCGGCGACCATCCTCGGCCGGAACGGCGTCATGCCGGCGCCCCATGCTGCGGCGCAAAGCGACGGGCGCTGGTGCGCCATGAGCACACCGGCGGATCCGAGTATTCAAAAGCCAAAAATGTGCAAGACGGAAGCATCGCCCCGAACTCTTAGTGGCCGCATCGGGGCGGTCAAGATTCAAGGCTTTAGATTAGATTATATCTATTCTAAAGAGCGATCGATCTTAGCAGCTCGTAAGACTTGAGATTGTCGGGATTAAAGTGATCTACGTATCGAAGAGGCGAGCCGCGCTGCTCGCGAGCGTTTGCGTTCGCGACGCTGGCCCACACTGGCTATGCTGCAGCGCAGCAGGCCGATGGGACCACCCAGCTCGACGCGATCGAAGTTCAGGGCCGCGGGGGCGGCAATCTGATCGCGTTCGACGGATCGGGCGTCGCCCCGGTGAACTACGTGCCGGCCGCCACCACCACGGGCACCAAGACCGACACTCCGGTCGTGCTCATTCCGCAGTCGGTCGGCGTCGTCGGGCGCCAGCAGATGGACGACCTCGGCGCCCAGAAGGCCGACGAGGCGACGCGCTATTCGGCCGGCGTGTTCAGCCAGCCCTTCGGCGACGACACCGACACCAACTGGTTTTACATCCGCGGCTTCGACGCGACCCAGACCGGCGTCTATCGCGACGGCATGCAGCTCTACTCCTACGCCTTCGGCAACTTCTACCAGGACACGTATCTGGTCGAGCGCGTCGAGGTGCTGCGCGGCGCCTCCGCCTCGCTCTACGGCGGCGGCAACATCGGTGGCATCATCAACTACGTCTCGAAGCGCCCGCTCGACGCCGACTTCAGCCAGGTCGAAGTCGGGATCGACAACTACCCGACGGCCTTCGCGGCCTTCGACGTCAACAAGGTCATCCCGAACGACCTCGTCACCAAGGGACCCGCTGCCGCCGGTCTGGAAGTACCGCGTCACCGGCAAGCTCGAGGGCGGCGACGGCTACGCCAAGCACGAGGACGGCATCCGCGGATCCCAGGGCGCGGCGACCTATACGCCGAACGCCGGCACCGACACCGTCTACGCCAACTACACCCACGCCAGAACCACGGCTCGGGCGACTTCCTGCCCTATTACGGCACGGTGAAGGACGCGACCTCGGCCGACGGGACCATCAACCTCGGCAAGATCGGCCGGAAGACCAACTTCACCGATCCCGACCTCGACGATCATGACCGCCGCCAGTTCATGGTGGGCTACGAGCTCAACCACGACATCGACGACGTCTGGACCGTCAACACCAAGGCGCGCTTCGCCTACAGCCACCTCAAGGAGCAGCTGCTCTACCCGTTCGGCTACGGCTTCGCGGCCCGTCCGAGCGCCGGCAACACCCAGCTCGCGCGCATCAACTTCGCGCACGACACCGAGACCTTCAGCTTCACGACCGACAACAACCTCGTGGGCAAGTTCTCCACCGGCGGGATCGACCACACCCTGCTGATGGGTCTCGACTACAAGATGTACTACATCATCGACGAAGTGCAGGCCTCGAGCATCGGCACGTCGGTGGACATCCACAATCCGGACCTCAACCAGCCGCAGCCGTCGTCCCCTATCTCGACCAGACCTCGAAGCTCCATCAGGCCGGCGCCTTCATCCAGGACCAGGCCCGCTTCGGCGACGGCTTCATCGCGACGCTGAACGGCCGCTATGACCGGATCTGGCTCGACGGCGACTCCCGCCTGAGCAACGACGTGAAGATGGAGAAGGGGCGCTTCAGCGGCCGCGCCGGCCTCGGCTACGAGTTCGAGAACGGCATCGTGCCTTACGTCAGCGTCGCCAGCACCTTCAACCCGCTGATCGGCTACAACAGCGTCGGCGGCGTGAACGAGCCGTTCAAGCCGGAGACGGGCATCCAGTACGAAGCCGGCATCAAGTGGTCGCCGACCGCCTTCCCGGCCATCTTCACCGCCTCGGTCTTCGACCTGACGAAGAAGAACGTGGTCTCGGGCCCGTTCAACGCCCAGAACCAGATCGGCGAAGTGCGCTCGCGCGGCTTCGAGCTCGAGGCTCAGGCGAACCTCACCGAGAACTGGAAGCTCCTCGCCGCCTTCACGGCCTATGATCTGGAGATCCAGAAGGGCGTCGGCGCCGATCCCGTCACCGGCGCGCCGGTCTCGCTCAAGGGCGAGCAGCCGTTCCTCGTCCCCGAGGTCATCGGTTCGGCGTTCCTCGACTACACCTTCACCGCCGGTCAGCTGAAGGGCCTCAGCCTCGGCGGCGGCGTGCGCTATATCGGCAAGTCCGAAGCCACGCAGCCGAACACCGTCAAGGTGCCGGACGCCACGCTGGTCGACGCCGCCGTGCGCTACCAGTGGGACAACTACAAGGTCAGCCTCAACGTGACGAACCTCTTCGACAAGCGCTTCGTCTCGGGCTGCCAGGGCATCAACGTCTGCTCCTTCGGCGAAGGCCGCCGGGCGCTCGTGAGGGCGAGCTACACGTGGTGATCGACGAGCGCGCGGCGGCGGAGACATCCGCCGCCCGCAAGACTGACGGAACGACCCGCCGCGGCCTCCTCCTCGCAGGAGCCGCGGCGTTTGCGTGCGTTCAGGCGGCGTCCGCCGCGCGATCCGCCGCGCCGCCCGCCCGCCTCGCCGCGATCGACTGGGCGATGCTCGAGACCGCGCTCGCGCTCCAGGCCCCGCTCGTCGGCGCCGCCGAACTCGTGCTGTTCCGCGAGGCCGCGATCGAGCCGCCCATGCCGGACGGCGTCGCCGATCTCGGGCTGCGCGGCACGCTGAGCTACGAGCGGCTGCTGTCGCTCAAGCCCGATCTCATCCTGATTTCGCCCTGGTACGAGGCCCGCGCCCCCATCCTGACCCGGATCGCGCCGGTCGCGAGCTACGCGATCTACCAGTCCGGCCGCTCACCCTACGAGGCCGCCGTCGAAGTCACGCGCGCGCTCGGCGCCCGGCTCGGGCGCGAGCGGGAGGCCGAACGCGCGATCTCCGAGGCCGAGGCCGAAATCGCCGCCTGCCGCGCCCGCCTCGCGCCCTTCGCCGGCCGCCCGGCGCTCGTCATCAATCTCGGCGACGCCCGGCATTTCAGAGCTTTCGGGGCCGACAGCATGTTCGGCGACGTGGCGATGCGGCTCGGCCTTGGCCTCGCCTGGGCCGCGCCGACCCGCTTCGGCGCCTATCCGACAGTCGGCGTCGAGGCGCTCGCGGACCTGCCCGACGCCATCGTCGCCAATGTCGGCCCGACGCCGCCTTCGGCGCTCGAGGAGGCGCGCACGAGCCCGCTCTGGCGCGCCATGCCGCCAATCAAGGCCGGGCGTTTCCTGAGCCTGCCGCCCGTGAACCCCTACGGCGCGCTGCCGGCCGCGCGCCGTTTCGCGCGCCTTCTCGCCGACGCCGTCTCGACGCTTCCCCATGCATGACGTCCGACGCCGGGCGGCGGTCGCCGCCTGCCTTCTCTGGGCGGCCCTCGCCGCGGTCGCGGCCGCGCTCTCGCTCGACGACGTCTTCGCGCGGCTCGGCGCCGGCGCGACCGACGCCGACCAGGCGCTCGTCGCCTACAGCCTCGCGCCGCGGATCGTGGTGGCGCTGCTGGCCGGAGCCGCGCTCGGCCTCGCCGGCGCGCTGATGCAGGCCGCCCTCGACAATCCGCTCGCCGAACCCTCGACGCTCGGCGTCTTCGCAGGCGCCCAGCTCGCGCTCGGCCTCCTCGCCGCCTTCGCGCCCGCCGTGGGCGCGCTCGGCCGGGAGGCGGCGGCCGTCGCGGGCGGCGGCGGCGCGGCCGCGCTCGTGCTCGCGCTCGGATGGCGGCGCAAGCTCGATCCGGCGACCGTCGTGCTGTGCGGCATGGTGGTGGCGATGGTGGCGAGTTCGCTCACCGCCGCGCTGATCCTGTCGCGCGGCGAATACCTGTTCGCGCTGCTGATCTGGGGCGGCGGAGCGCTCACCCAGGAAGGCTGGCGCGGCTCCGGCGCGATCGCGGCTGCGCTCGCGGTGGCGGGCGTCGGCGCGCTGCTCCTGGCGCGCCCGCTCGCGGCCCTCGTCGTCGGCGAAACCAGCGCCCGCGGCCTCGGCGTCTCGACGCCGGCGATCCGCATCTCGGCGCTCGCGCTCGGCGTCCTGCTCGCCACCACGGTCGCGGCCGAGGTCGGGCTCATCGCCTTCGTGGGGCTTGCGGCCCCGACCTTCGCGCGGCTCGCGGGCGCGCGCTCGTCCCAGACGCTGCTGGTCGCGCCGGCGATCGGCGCGGTCCTGCTCTGGCTCGCGGATTCGCTCGTGCGCCATGTCGGGTCGGACGAGATGATCCCGACCGGCGCGGCGACCGCGGTCCTCGGCGCGCCGCTGCTGTGTGGCTGCTGCCGCGCCTCGTCCTCGCCGATCGCCCGACCGTGGTCGGCGCGCCCAGGCGCCGCGATCCGGCGCGGACGCTCGCCGTCCTCGCGGCGCTTGGCGTCCTGGCGGTCCTGGCGGCGCTCTTCGTCGGCTCCGACGGCCATGGCTGGACGATTTCGTCCTTGCGCGAGACGCTCGACCTGCTGCCCTTCCGCGCTCCGCGAGCGGCGGCGGCGGTAGCCGCCGGCGCGACGCTCGCGGCCGCGGGCGTCATCCTCCAGCGCCTGACCGGAAATCCGCTCGCAGGCCCCGAAGCGTTGGGCGTGGGCGCAGGCGCCGGCGTCGGCCTCGCGATCGTGCTGGTCGCGTTCGGATCCGCCTCCTTGCCGATGCAGGCCGCGGGCTCGGCCGTCGGCGCGCTCGCGGCGCTCGGCGTGATGCTGTCGGTCGCGCGCGGCGGACGGCTCGGGCCGGAGCGCATGCTGCTCGCCGGCGCGGGCATCTCCGCGCTTTGCCTGGCGGGCCTCAACGCGGTGATCGCCACCGGCTCGCCGAGCGCCTTCGCGCTTCTGGCCTGGATGACCGGGGCGGCCGACGCGGTGGACGCGTCGCGCGCGGCGACGGGCCTCGCCGCGCTCATGGCGCTCGCGGTTCCGCTCGCCCTCGTTTTGCGCTGGCTCGACGTGCTTCCGCTCGGGGCGATGGGCGCGCGCGCGCTCGGCGTCAATGTCGGCGCGGCGCGGACGGCGCTGATCGCGATGGCGGCGGCCCTCACCGGCGCCGCCGCGCTGATCGTCGGGCCGCTCAGCTTCATCGGCCTCGTCGCGCCGCACGCAGCCCGGTCGATGGGGCTCGTGCGGCCGGCCGGACATCTCGTCGGCGCCATGCTGATCGGCGCGGCTCTCATGACGGCCGCGGACGCGCTCGCGCGCACGCTGATCTTCCCCTACCAGCTTCCGCTCGGCCTGTTCGCCTCGCTCATCGGCGGCGGCTATCTGCTGGCCTCGCTCGCCCGGCGATAAGCGAACGCGCGCCGCAGTCGCGCGACGTCCGCCGTCAGGTCATTGCGTTTTCTGATGATTATGTCGCGACGCGAAATATATACTCCAAAGTCTAATGTGACCGTACGTCTCTGCTTCATTGCACTGGCATTCCACGTGCGATAAAACCAGCGCAATTCATGTATAGATGTGGAATGTCGTATGGCCCGCAATATTCTAATTCTTGGCGCATCTTACGGTTCGTTGCTGGCGACGAAGCTTCTGATGGCCGGCCACAACGTAACGCTGGTGTGCCGACAGAAGACCGCGGACCTCATCAACAGCGCCGGTACGGAAGTCCGCATCAAGCTGCGCGACGAGGCCGAACATCGCTCGATCTTTTCGCGCGACCTGCCCGGAAAGCTTGACGCGACGCAGCCGCAGGACGTCGACGTCTCGCGCTACGACCTCGTCGGCCTGGCGATGCAGGAGCCGCAATACGCCAACCACACGATCCGCGTGCTCATGATCAAGATCGCGGAGGCCAAGCTGCCCTGCGTGTCGATCATGAACATGCCGCCGCTGCCCTATCTCAAGCGCATCCCGGCGCTCGCCGAGATGGACCTCGAAGCCGCCTACACCAACGCCCAGGTCTGGGAGCGTTTCACGCCGGCTTGGTGTCGCTGTGCTCGCCCGATCCGCAGGCCTTCCGGCCGCCGGAGGAAGGCGCGAACGTGCTGCATGTCGGGCTGCCCACGAACTTCAAGGCCGCGACTTTCGAGGACGAGGGGGCCAACGCCCTGCTGCGCGAGCTCGAGGCCGACATCGACGCCGTCACGCTCGACGGCAAGGACGTGCCGGTGAAGCTCAAGGTGTTCGACTCGCTGTTCGTGCCCTTCGCCAAGTGGTCGATGCTGATGACCGGCAACTACCGCTGCGTGACGCCGGCCGAGCCCCGCTCGATCCGCGACGCGGTGCATGGCGACGTCGAGCTCTCCCGCTCGATCTACGGCCATGTCGACGCGATCACGCGCAAGCTCGGCGCGGACGCCGAGGATCAGGTTCCGTTCGAGAAATACGCCAAGGCGGCCGAAAGCCTGCTGAAGCCGTCCTCGGCGGCGCGCGCGATCGCCGGCGGGGCGCCGTTCGTCGAGCGCGTCGACCTCCTGATCGCGCTGATCTCCCAGCAGCTCGGAATGCCGAACGAGGAGATCGACCGCACGGTGAAGACCGTCGACAGCCGCCTGAACGAAAGCATCGTCTCAGGCTAGAACGACAGGGCGCGGGCATCGTCCGCGCCCTCACTCCGGACGCGCGCCGATCTTGCCGAACACTTCGGGCGGGATCGCCAGCCGCCGCACGACATCGTCGTGGCTGCGGTGGCCCGACAGTTCGCGCTGGATGAAATGGGCGTGCGCAGCCTCCGCGGCCGCGAACGCCAAAGAGCGGCGCCGCGCCGGATCGTCGCCGGCCGCCCGATAGGCGTCGAGCGCCTTTTCCAGCCGCTCTCCCGACCGGCCGAGCGCCGCGGCCTTTCGGCCAGCAGCTCAACTTCCAGCGTGTCGGCGCCGCTGCGCAGCAGGTCGGGAAGCTGGGCGGGCCGGCGGCTGAAATGCATACCCGCCAGTCTAGACGATCCTTGGTCCGCGCGAGAACCGTCGGCCGAAAAAGCGGCCTTGCGCAAACGGTTCCGTGAGTTGCGGCCGCGCGCGGGAACGGAGCCGCGCCCCGTCCGTTGCGCCTTCCGTGCGGGCCTGCGCCCGCCGGACGATATGCAAGGACATGAAATGACGATCCCAGCTTTTCGCCTGACGCTCGTGGCCGCGCTCGGCCTCGGGCTCGCCTCCTGCAACGAGGAGGCCAAGGTTCCGATCGCACAGGGCCACGGGCCGAACCCGACCCTGCCCGAGCCGGTGAAGAGCTGGATCCCGACCATCAATCTGAGCAAGGCCGTGGGCTGGACGGGAGACGCCAAGCCGACGGCCGCGAGCGGCATGCAGGTCGCGGAGTTCGCCGGCGGGCTCGATCATCCGCGGCGCGTCTACACGCTCCCCAACGGCGACGTGCTCGTGGTGGAGACCGCCGAGCCGCCGAAGCCCGACGCCAAGAGCGGCCCGATGAGCTGGGTCAAGGGCTACTTCATGGACCGGGCCGGCGCGAAAGTGCCGAGCGCGAACCGCATCACCCTGCTGCGCGACGCCGACGGCGACGGCAAGGGCCGAGTTCCGCTCGACGCTGGTGAAGGATCTCTATTCGCCCTTCGGCGTCGTGCTGTCGAACGGAAGGCTCTGGATCGCCAACACCAACGCGATCGTGAGCGTGCCCTACAAGGACGGCGACACCGAGATCACGGCCAAGCCCGAGAAGCTTGTCGACCTGCCGGAGCGGCCGCTCAACCACCACTGGACCAAGGACCTGACGGCGTCCAAGGACGGGACCAAGCTCTACGCCACCTCCGGCTCCAACTCGAACGTCGCCGAGAACGGCATCGAGGCCGAGAAGGACCGCGCCGCGGTGCTCGAGGTCGACGTCGCGACGAAACAGACGCGGGTCTTCGCCTCTGGCCTGCGCAACCCCAACGGCGCGACCATCAATCCTGCGACCGGCGAGCTCTGGGTGGTGGTGAATGAGCGCGACGAGATCGGCTCCGACCTCGTGCCCGATTACATGACGTCGGTGAAGGACGGCGCGTTCTACGGCTGGCCCTACAGCTATTTCGGCCAGAACGTCGACGAGCGCGTGCAGCCGCCCCGGCCCGACCTCGTGGCCAAGGCCGTGAAGCCCGACTACGCGCTCGGGCCCCACACCGCCTCGCTCGGGCTGATCTTCAACGAGGGCCAGCTCTTCGGCGAGAAATACGCCGGCGGCGCGTTCGTCGGCCAGCACGGCTCGTGGAACCGCAATCCGGTGAGCGGCTACAAGGTGATCTTCGTGCCGTTCAAGGACGGCAAGCCGAACGGGGCGCCGGAGGACGTCCTGACCGGCTTCCTCAACAAGGACGGCGACGCGCAGGGGCGACCCGTCGGCGTCGCGATCGACAAGGCCGGCGCGCTGCTCGTGGCCGACGACACCGGCAACAAGATCTGGCGCGTGACGCCCGCACAGGCTGCGGCCGAAGCTGGCGCCGCGAAGCCGCAGGGCTGAACACGACGCTCTTGTCCCGGACTTGATACGGGACCCAGAAAACGTGGCGCGTTCCGGACAGAACCCGGAGCGCGCCAATTTTTCTTGAGGGCTCGTCGGTTCTGGGTCCCGGATCAAGTCCGGGACAAGGGCGTGGAGGCTCAGCCGCCTTGCGGCTGCCCCAGCATCCGGCCCACCACCCGCGCGGTGTAGTCCACCATCGGCACGATGCGGGCGTAGTTGAGCCGCGTCGGGCCGATGACGCCCAAAACGCCCACGATCTTCTTGTCGCCGTCGCGGAAGGGCGCTGCGATCATCGAGGAGCCGGAGAGCGAGAACAGCTTGTTCTCCGAGCCGATGAAGATCCGCACCCCGTCGGCGTCCTCGGCGCGGCCGAGGAGTTCGATGACGTCCTTCTTGCCCTCGAGGTCGTCGAGCAGCAGCCGCACGCGTTCGAGATCCTCAAGCGCCTTCAGATCCTCGAGCAGGTTCGCCTGTCCGCGCACGATGAGCTGGCGCGGATGGTCGCCGCCTCCTCCGCCCCAGCCGGCCAGACCCGCCTCGACGACGCGCGCGGACAGCTCGTTCAGCTCCGCTCGGCCGAGGCCAGCGCGTCCTGGATCGCGGCCCTGGCCTCGGCGAGCGTGCGCCCGCGCATCCGGCCGTTCAGGAAATTCGAGGCCTCGACCAGCGCCGAGGGCGGCAGGCCGGGAGGAAGCGGCAGCAGGCGGTTCTCCACCGAGCCGTCTTCGCCGACCAGCACCGCGAGCGCCCTGCCCGGCTCGAGCGGCACGAACTCGATGTGCTTAATCGCCGGATCCTGCTTGCTCGCCACCACGACGCCCGCGCCGCGCGACAACCCCGAGAGCATCGCGGAGGCGTCGGTGAGGATCTCCTCCATCGAGCGCTGATGGCTCGCGCCCGTCACCTGGCGCTCGATCGCGGTGCGGTCTTCCGGCGAGAGATCGCCGATCTCGAGCATGGCGTCGACGAAGAAGCGCAGTCCGAGCTCCGTCGGCAGGCGCCCGGCGCTGACATGCGGCGCGTAGATGAGGCCGAGCGCCTCGAGGTCCGCCATGACGTTGCGCACCGAGGCCGGCGACAGCGAAACCGAGAGCAGCCGCGAGATGTTGCGCGAGCCGAGCGGCTCGCCCGTCGAGAGATAGCCGTCGACGATGCGCCGGAAAATGTCGCGCGATCGCCGGTCGAGCTGCGAGAATCCCGCGGCCGTGGACTCGAGGAGCCGCCGTTCAATCGACATGGGGCACGGGCGAGACAAAGCGCTGCATGAATTGACCCTGTTCCGCCTGAGCCGCCGGATCAAGTGATCCCGAGGCCTTGGGTCGCTCCATCAACCACGAAGCTTGGCTTGCAGGCGCGGCCCTGGAAAGGCAGAAGAACGCATCCAGCGCAAGCGCCTGAAGAAGAGCCCGTCCTTATGTCGATCCGTCCGTCGAACCGCGCCCCCGAAGCCATGCGGCCCGTGTCGCTGGAGCGCGGGGTCGCGCGCTATGCGGAAGGCTCGTGCCTCGTAAAGTTCGGCGAGACCCACGTGCTGTGCGCCGCGTCCATCGAGGACAAGGCCCCAGGCTGGCTGCGGGGCCAAGGCCGCGGCTGGGTGACGGCCGAATACGCCATGCTGCCGCGCGCCACCCACCAGCGCACCCGGCGCGAGGTGACGAGCGGAAAGCCCTCGGGCCGCACGCAGGAGATCCAGCGGCTGATCGGCCGGAGCCTGCGCGCCGTCGTGGATCTCAAGGCGCTCGGCGAGCGCCAGATCACGGTGGACTGCGACGTTCTGCAGGCCGACGGCGGCACCCGCACCGCGTCCATCACCGGCGCCTGGGTCGCGCTCCACGACTGCCTCCAGTGGATGAAGGCCCGCGACATGCTGAAGGGCGAGGCGCTGAAGGACCACGTCGCGGCGATCTCATGCGGGATCTACAAGGGCGCGCCGGTGGCCGACCTCGACTACGCCGAGGATTCTTCCTGCGAGACCGACGCCAATTTCGTGCTGACGGGTTCCGGCGGCATCGTCGAGGTGCAGGGCACCGCCGAGGGCGCGCCGTTCTCGGAAGAGGAGCTGCTCGCGCTCCTCAAGCTCGCCAAGGACGGCTGCGCGAGCCTCGTCGAACTGCAGAAGCTGGCGGTCGCGTGAACGCGATGGGCTCCGACGGACTGATCTGATGACCCTTCCCCCGCTCGGCCCCCGCCTCGTCATCGCGACGCACAACGCCGGAAAGCTGCGCGAATTCCGCGAGCTGCTGTCGCCCTTCGGGCTCGAGCTCACCTCCGCGGGCGAGCTCGGGCTTCCAGAACCCGACGAGACCGGCACCACCTACGCCGAGAACGCCCGCATCAAGGCCGAGGCCGCAGCCGAGGCTTCCGGCCTTCCCGCTCGCCGACGATAGCGGGCTCTGCGTCCACGCGCTCTGGGGCGCGCCCGGCATCTTCTCGGCCCGATGGGCGGGCGAGACCAAGGACTTCGACGCCGCCATGCTGCGCGTCGAGGAGGATCTTCGCGACCGCGGCGCGGACTCGGCCGACGAGCGCGACGCGGCTTTCGTGGCGGCGCTCTCGCTCGCCTGGCCGAGCGGCGAGTCGGTCGACATCGAAGGGTCGGTCGCCGGAACGATCGTCTGGCCGCCGCGCGGCGATCTGGGCTTCGGCTATGATCCTATCTTCCTTCCCGAAGGTCATCACCGCACGTTCGGCGAGATGGACTCGGACGAAAAGCACGGCCTGGAATGGGACGATGCCGGCCGCGCCACGGGCCTTTCGCACCGCGCCCGCGCCTTCGGCGAGCTGATGGCGCTCCTGTTCCCGGAAGGCCCGCCGAGATGACCGAGCCCGGCTTCGGGGTCTATGTGCACTGGCCGTTCTGCGCCTCGAAGTGCCCCTATTGCGACTTCAACAGCCATGTCCGCCACCGCGGCTGGGACGAGCCGCGCTTCCTATCGGCCTTCCGGCGCGAGATCGCCCATATGGCCGCGCTGGCTCCCGGGCGCACCGTGTCCTCGATCTTCTTCGGCGGCGGCACGCCCTCGCTGATGCAGCCTGAGACCGTCGGGGGAATTCTCGACGCGATCGCGGAGAACTGGGAGGTCGACGACGCCGTCGAGGTGACGCTCGAGGCGAACCCGACCAGCGTCGAGGCCGACCGCTTCCGCGGCTACCGGGCGGCGGGCGTCGGGCGCGTCTCGCTGGGCGTGCAGTCGCTTGTGCAGGAGGACCTGACCCGGCTCGGGCGGCTCCACACCGTCGAGGAGGCGATGGCGGCGCTCGACGTGGCGACCGAGATCTTTCCCCGCGTCTCCTTCGACCTGATCTACGCCCGGCCCGACCAGACGCCGCAGATGTGGAAGAAGGAGCTGTCCGAGGCGCTCGCCCGCGGAACCGAGCACCTGTCGCTCTACCAGCTCACCATCGAGGAAGGCACGCCCTATTACGAGCTTCACAAGGCGGGCAAGCTGAAGACGCCCGACGAGGCGACCGGCCGCGCGCTCTGGGACGTGACGCAGGAGACGTGTGCGGAAGCAGGTCTGCCGGCCTACGAGATCTCGAACCACGCGCGGCCGGGCTCGGAGAGCCGCCACAACCTCGTCTACTGGCGCTACGGCGAGTATGCGGGCGTCGGGCCCGGCGCGCATGGCCGCCTCGTCGTCGACGGGACACGGCGGGAGCTTTCTACCGAGCGCAATCCGGAGCTCTGGGCGAGCGCCGTCGAGGCGGACGGCTCGGGGCTGGTGATGGACGCCGCGCTCAGCCTCGAGGCGCAGGGCGACGAGTTCCTGCTGATGGGCCTGCGGCTGACAGAAGGCATCGACCTCGCGCGCTTCATCGCGATTTCGGGCCGGCGCATCGACGACCGCCGCATCGACGACCTCATCATGGATGGCATGGTGGAGCGGGTAGGCAAGACGCGCCTGCGGGTGACGCCCGAGGGCCTGCCGGTGCTCGACGCCGTGGTGGCGGATCTCGCGAGCTAAGGTCGCTCCTGAACCACCGCCGTCATCCCGGCCGAAGAGCCGGGATCCAGAACCGAGGCGGCCCGTCCAGCGCGTCCAGCGGCGTCGGTTCTGGATCCCGGGTCAGGCCCATGATGACGGCCTAAGGGTCCGCGCCTCAGTTCGCGCTCTTCCGCCCGTCGGCCGGCTGTTCGCTCTCGGCGACGCACTTGTCGATGAACGCCTGTTTCTTGTCATCCTTAAGCTGAAGATTGCTGGCTTTCTGCATGCAGATGAACAGGTTGCGCTGCGCCTCCTGCACGGACTGCGCGGAGGCCGGCGCCAGCGCGGCTGTTGATAGGCCGGCGGCGACCAGCAGTCGGGCGGCGACGATGACGCGATGATCCATTATCGGTTCTCCCTTGGCGCGCTCTTGCGGCGGCGTTCTTAGGGACCGCTTAGCGCATTCGCGGAGCCTTTGGCGCGCAAAAGTGACCGTGGGATGGAGAGCCAGCCGGCATCGCCCATCGGGGGCTCAGAAGCTGAGGATGACGCGCGGCCAAGCCTTGCCCTTTGAGCTGCCCTCCTCGCATCTTGCGCCTCGACCTTGCGCGCGCCGACTGCGTGCTTCGAGACGCGTTCCTATCGGAACGCTCCTCAGCATGAGGACTGGTTTGGTTTTGGCATTCTCTCCGCGCCTCATGCTGAGGAGCCCGCGCCAGCGGGCGTCTCGAAGCACGCAGTCGACCGCTCCAATGCGTCGCCGCCGATGAGCGCGATCGAGCAGGAGACTGCCGCGGCCCCCGCCCCGACGCCGATGATGGCGCAGTATCTCGAGATCAAGTCCGCCAATCCCGACAGCCTGCTGTTCTACCGGATGGGCGACTTCTACGAGATGTTCTTCGCCGACGCGGAGGCCGCAAGCCGCGCGCTCGGCATCGCGCTGACCAAGCGCGGCAAGCATCTGGGCGAAGACATCCCGATGTGCGGCGTGCCGGTGGAGCGCGCCGACGACTATCTCCAGCGCCTCATCGCGCAGGGCTTCCGGGTCGCGGTCTGCGAGCAGACCGAGGACCCGAAGGAGGCCAAGAAGCGCGGCTCCAAGTCGGTCGTGCGGCGCGATGTCGTGCGGCTCGTCACCCCCGGAACGCTCACCGAAGACGCGCTGCTGGAGCCGCGCCGCGCCAATCTGCTGGCCGCGATCGCGCGCGGCCGCTCCGAGGACGGCGGCTTCGCCTTCGGCCTCGCCCATGTCGACGTCTCGACCGGCGCCTTCGGCGTCGGAAGTCGCGACCGCCGGGATCGGCGCCGCGCTCGCCCGGCTCGACGCGGCCGAGATCGTCGTGCCCGAACAGCTCGTCGAGGATCTTTCGACGGCGCTCGGCGAAGCCCGCGCCGCGATTACGCCCGCGGCCCGCGACCTTGTCGATCCGGCGCGCGCGGAGGCCCGGCTCGCGGCCCATTTCGGCGTCGCGACCGTCGACGCGTTCGGCGCGCTGTCGAAGCCCGAGGTCATGGCTGCGGCCATGATCGTCGGCTACATCGAGCGCACCCAGCTCCAGAGCCGCCCGCGTTTGCAGGCGCCGGCGCGCGAGGGTCGCGGCGTCGTGATGGAGATCGACGCCGCGACGCGCGCCAATCTCGAGCTCGTGCGGCGCCTGTCGGGCGAGCGCGAGGGCAGCCTGCTCGACGCCGTCGACCGCTGCGTCACCGCACGGCTCGCGGGCGCTCGGCGCGCGCATCGCCGGCCCGCTGCTCGACGTCGCGGCGATCCATCGCCGGCACGACGCGGTCGCGGCGCTGATCGACGCGCCGGAGCTTCGCCGGACGGTGCGGCAGGCCCTCGCGCGCGCCCCCGATCTCGCACGCGCCGCCCAGCGCATCGCGCTCGCGCGCGGCGGGCCCCGCGACCTCGCGGCGATCCGCGACGCTCTGAACGCCGCGCAGGGGCTTTCCGCCCGCCTCGCCTCTCTGGACGACGCGCCCGACGAACTCTCGGCGATCGCGGACGCGCTCGCAAACGCAGACCACGCTCTCGCGCTCGATCTCGCGCGCACTCTCGCCGACGAACTGCCGCTCCTGAAGCGCGACGGCGGCTTCGTGCGCCAGGGAAGCGACGCCGAGCTCGACGCCACAAGGAGCTTGCGCGACGAGAGCCGCAAGGTGATCGCGCAGTTGCAGGCGGCTTACGCCGAGGCGACCGACGTCCGCACGCTGCGGATCAAGCACAACAACGTGCTGGGCTATTTCATCGAGGCGCCGCAGCAGCACGGCGAACGGATCCTGAAGGACCACGGAGCGACCTTCGTGCACCGCCAGACCATGGCGGGCGCGATGCGCTTCACCACGACCGAGCTCGGCGATCTGGAGCGCCGCATCGGCGAGGCGGCCGACACCGCGCTCGGCATGGAGCTCGCGATCTTCGAAAGCCTGTCGCTACGCGTCACGGAAGGCTGGGAGACCTCCGCGCCTGCGCCGAGGCGCTCGCGGCGCTCGACGTCGCCGCGGGCCTCGCGGAAGTCGCGGTGGAGCTCGGGCACGTTCGCCCGCATGTCGACGACGGGCTCGACTTTCATCTCGAAGGCGCGCGCCACCCCGTGGTGGAGGCCGCGCTGAAGCGCGAGGGAAAGCCGTTCGTGCCGAACGACGTGGATCTTTCCGCGCCCGACGGCTCCGGCGGGCTGATCCAGCTCGTCACCGGCCCCAACATGGGCGGCAAGTCAACCTATCTCCGCCAGGCGGCGCTCTGCGCGGTGCTGGCGCAGGCGGGCGCATATGTGCCCGCCAAGGCCGCGCGGATCGGCGTGGTGGACCGGCTCTACAGCCGCGTCGGCGCCGCCGACGACCTCGCCCGCGGCCGCTCGACCTTCATGGTCGAGATGGTGGAGACCGCCGCGATCCTGAACACGGCCGGACCGCGCTCGCTCGTGGTGCTGGACGAGATCGGCCGCGGCACCGCAACCTTCGACGGCCTCTCGATCGCCTGGGCGGCGATCGAGCATCTCCACGAGGCAAACCGCTGCCGCGCGCTGTTCGCGACGCATTCCATGAGCTGACAGCGCTCGCCCGGAGGCTGCCGCGCCTGCGCAACGCCACCGTGCGGGTGGCCGAATGGAAGGGCGAGGTCGTGTTCCTGCACGAGGTCGCGGCGGGCGTGGCGGACCGCTCCTACGGCATCCAGGTGGCGAAGCTCGCGGGGCTTCCCGCCGCGGTGACGCGCCGCGCCAAGGCGGTCCTGGACGAACTCGAGGCCGCCGACCGCGCCTCGCCGATCGAGCGCATGATCGACGACCTGCCGCTCTTCGCCGCCACGCGCGCCAAGCCCGAGGCGGAGGCCGATCCGGTGGCCGAGGCGCTCGACGCGCTGGACCCCGACGCCCTCACCCCCCGCGAGGCGCTGGAGGCGCTGTATCGGCTGAAGGGGCTGCGGAAGGGTTAGGGCCCCGTTTGCGCCCGGCCCCCTCCCGCCATAGATAGCGCCTTCACTTTTGGCGCTCATAGTCGCGCCGAACGCGCGCAAGCCACGCGCCCGGAGCCTTGTTTCGTTCGATGTCCAACGTCCGCCAACGCCTTCGCGCCGCGCGCAACGTGCGGGCGCTCGTCGACCAGGAGGCGCTGACCCGCGAGCTGTCGGAGATCACCGTCAAGCATCGCGGCCAGTCGCTCGAGCGGCACACCGCTGTCGTCGCCCGGCTCAAGCTCGCGCTCGCCGAGGGACGCGAACAGGCGCGCGAATGGCTGAACGAGGACGGCGCCGGCACGGCTTGCGCCGAGCGCCTGTCGCGGCTGATGGACGGCTGCATCCGCGCGCTTTACGCCCATGTGACCACCGACCTCTATCCGCTCGCCAATCCCTCTTCGGGCGAGCGGCTCGCGGTGGTGGCTGTCGGCGGCTACGGCCGCGGCGCGATGGCGCCGGGCTCCGACGTCGATCTGCTGTTCCTCATGCCCTACAAGGCCACCGCCTGGGCCGAGAGCGTCGTCGAGGCGATGCTTTACGTGCTGTGGGACGTCGGGCTGAAGGTCGGCCACGCCCGCCGCTCGATCGACGAATGCGTGCGCCTGTCGCGGGCCGACATGACGATCCGCACCGCGGTGCTCGAATCTCGCTTCATCGTCGGCGACGAAGGGCTGTTCGAGGAGAAGGTCACGCGCTTCGACGCCGAAGTGATGGAGGGCACGGCGGCCGAATTCGCCACCGCCAAGCTCGCCGAGCGTGACGAGCGCCTGCAGAAGGGCGGCGGCGGCTCGCGCTATCTCGTCGAACCCAACGTCAAGGAGGGCAAGGGCGCGCTGCGCGACCTCAACACGCTCTTCTGGATCGGCAAATACGTCTACCGCGTCCGCGAGGTCTCGGACCTCGTCGAGGCAGGACTGTTCTCGGCCGCGGAGCTGCGCCTGTTCAAGAAGTGCGAGGATTTCCTCTGGGCGGTGCGCTGCCACCTGCACTTCATCACGGGCCGCGCAGAGGACCGGCTCTCCTTCGACCTGCAGCGCCAGATCGCGATCGCGCTCGGCTACACCGAGCATCCGGGCCTGCAGGACGTCGAGCGCTTCATGAAGCACTACTTCCTCGTGGCCAAGGACGTCGGCGACCTCACCGCGATCGTCTGCCATGCGCTCGAGGCGCGGCACCAGAAGAAGAAGCCGAAGCTCGACCGTTTCCTCACGCGCTTCCGCAAGTCGAACCGCCGGGCGGCCCCCGAGAGCGGCTCCTTCGTGATCGACGGCGACCGCCTGAACGTCCATGACGATCAGGTGTTCGTCCGCGATCCGGTCAACCTGATCCGCTTCTTCAAGATCATGGACGCGCACGAGATCCCGGGCCATCCGGCGGCCGCGCGCCTCATCACCAAGTCGCTGAAGCTGATCGACGCGAAGCTGCGCGAGGACAAGGAGGCCAACGAACTCTTCCTCGAGATCGTCAGCTCGCGCCGCTCTCCGGAAAAGATCCTGCGCCGCATGAACGAGACCGGCGTGCTCGGCCGCTTCATTCCGGACTTCGGCCGCATCGTCGCGATGATGCAGTTCAACATGTACCACCACTACACGGTGGACGAGCATCTCCTGCGCTCGATCGGCATCCTGTCGGAGATCGAGGCGGGCCGGGCCAGCGAAGAGCATCCGCTCGCCAACGAGCTGATGCCGACGGTCCGCGACCGCGTGGCGCTCTATGTCGCGCTGTTCCTGCACGACGTCGCCAAGGGCCGGCCCGAGGACCATTCGATCGCCGGCGCCAAGATCGCCCGCAAGCTCTGCCCGCGGCTCGGCCTGACGCCGGCGCAGACCGACACGGTCGCGTGGCTCATCGAGCAGCATCTCACCATGTCGATCGTCGCGCAGTCGCGCGACCTCTCGGACCGCCGCACCATCGAGGACTTCGCCAAGATCGTGCAGAGCCCCGAGCGGCTGAAGATGCTGCTCATCCTCACCATCGCCGACATCAAGGCCGTCGGTCCGGGCGTGTGGAACGGCTGGAAGGGCCAGCTGCTGCGCACGCTCTACTGGGAGACGGAGCTTGTGCTCACCGGCGGCCATTCGGCCGGCGACCGCCGCAACCTCGTCGAGCGCGTGAAGAGCGAACTTCGCGAGCGGCTCCGCGACTGGAGCGACGCCGAGTTCGCGACCTACGCCGAGCGCCACTACTCGCCCTATTGGCTCAAGACCGACCTCGACCGCGCCGAACGCCATGCGCGCTTCGCCGCCGCCGCCGTCGCGGAAGGCCGGACGCTGGCCACCGACATCTCGACCGACACCTTCCGCGGCGTGACGGAGGTCACGGTGCTCGCGCCCGACCACCCGAAGCTGCTGTCGATCATCGCAGGAGCCTGCGTCGCGGCCGGCTCCAACATCGTCGACGCCCACATCTCGACCACGACCGACGGTTTCGCGCTCGACACGATCTTCGTCGGCCGCGCCTTCACGGACGACGAGGACGAGCTGCGCCGCGCCCGTCGCGTCGCAGAGGCGATCGAGCAGTCGCTGAGGGGCGAGATCCGGCTGTTCGACATGGTGGCGAAGCGCCAGGAACAGGCGATCTCCAAGTCGAAATCGCGCGCCTTCGAGATCGAGCCCGAGGTCACGATCACCAACGCCTGGTCGGACCGCCATACGGTGATCGAAGTGGTCGGCCTCGACCGGCCGGGCCTGCTCTACGAGCTCACCGACGCGCTTTCGAAGCTCAACCTCAACATCGCCTCGGCGCATGTCGCGACCTTCGGCGAGCGCGCCGTCGACGTGTTCTACGTGACCGACCTCACGGGCGCGAAGATCTCCAACGCGAACCGCCAGACGGCGATCCGGGCGCGCATGACCGCGGCTTTCGAGACCGAAACGCGGAAAGCCAGGGATCGTGTCGCAAGTCGTTAACCGCCCCCCCTGATACCCTTACGCGCGCCGCTAGGTAGTAGTACTTAAAACGTCGAAGTGACTGGACTTGGGGGCTTTCCGGAAACACAACGCTTCCGGAAGCGGTCATGAGACTTTGGGGGGAATCCATGTCTTTCCGTATCATGTGCGCGGCGGCGGTCTTGACCCTCGTCGCGGCGCCTCTTGCGCATGCGCAGTCGGGCGAGACCACGTCGCTCAAGAACCGCGACGGCAAGTCCAAGGTCGACTACGCCAAGCCGCTGCCTCTGCCGACGAGCCCGACGGCGGCCGCGCGCCGCTCCTCGACCTGCTGCGTCAGGCCGAGAAGTCGCCAATCGTCGAGGAGGCCCACGCCGAAGACGGCCAGGCAGGCGACGGCGTGCGCTCGCTCGTCAAGCTTCCGAAGTCCAAGGTCAAGGCGGCCGCCGACGGCGCCCCGCCCGCGCCGGAGTTCGGCACGAGCGGCATGGTGTACAACACGGCTTACGAGCCCAACCCTGAGCGCGACCCGTCGCGGCGCGCCGGCAAGCTGTTCTTCAAGGACAACGGCGACCAGTTCGTCTGCTCCGCTTCGATGGTTCGCCGAGGCGTGCTTGTGACCGCGGCCCACTGCGTGAGCCAGTTCGGCGAGAACCGCTTCTTCTCCAACTTCAAATACGTGCCGGCCTATTCCGACGGCGCGGCGCCGTTCGGCGAGTGGGACTGGCACACGGTTATCGCGCCGACGAAGTACCTCAAGGGCACCGACCGCTGCGCCGTGCGCGGCATCGTCTGCGAGAGCGACGTCGCCGTGATCATTCTCGCGCCGCAGGGCTCGCGCTACGCGGGCGACGCGACCGGCTACTTCGGCTTCGCCGTCGGCGGCTTCAGCTACAACAACGCGGGCCAGGCGCAGATCACCCAGCTCGGCTATCCGGTCTCGCTCAACGGCGGCGAGGAGATGATCCGCACCGACGCCCAGGGCGTCATCGACCAGAGCCTCGCCAACAACACCGTCATGGGCTCCGGCCAGACCGGCGGCTCGAGCGGCGGCCCGTGGCTGGTGAACTTCGGACTTGGCGTGACGCCCGACAACACCAACCCGTTCGGCCGCGACCCGCAGCGCAACCGCGTGGTCGGCGTGACGAGCTGGGGCTACAACGACAACGGCCAGATGAAGCAGCAGGGCGCGTCGTTCTTCACCAAGAAGAACATCACCACGCTGGTCAAGGACGCCTGCAAGAAGGTCAAAGCCGCCTGCAAGTGACGCTTTGGCCGCTCGCCGGCCTGAAACGACCGCGCCCCGGACGCCCAAGCGTCCGGGGCGTTTTCGTTTCAGGGGCGCTGCTTCGGCATGCGGGCGTTGCGCCGGCGCCGCTGTCGCAGGTCCTCGGACGATGGTATAGAGGCGCGGCTTGAGCCGGTCCTGCGGGGACGCCGGCCGCCGGGCGGTCGCTCCGCTCGCTTTGCGCCCGCGCCGCGGGTTCGCCGAGGAAAGTCCGAAGCTCGATGACCACGCACGCCGCTCCCGACCGCAATCTCGTCGCCCAGGCGCACAAGCTGTGCTCGGACCTGCTGACCGCGCGGCCGGCAATCTACTGGACCGACCTGATCCTCACCGCGCTCGTCGCCTATGCGGGCTTCGCCGGCGCCGTGCTGTTTCCCGAGCTCTGGATGCGGGCGATCGCCTTCGTGGTCTCGGCGCTCGCCTTCTATCGCGGGGTCTCGTTCATCCACGAGGTCAGTCACCTGCGCGCGCAGGACGTGCCGGGCTTCAAGGCCGGCTACAACGCCCTCATCGGCGTGCCGTTCCTCACCCCCTCGCTGATGTATGAGGGCGTCCACAACCTGCACCGCCAAGACGCGCTACGGCACGGTGCAGGACCCCGAATACATGCCGCTCGGCCATGGGCGGATCTGGCAGGTGCCGCTGTTCGTGCTCGTGGCGGGACTCGCGCCGTTCGGCCTGCTGATCCGCTTCGGGATCCTGTCGCCGATCGCCGCAATCTTTCCGCCGTTCCGCCGCACGGTGGTGGAGCGGTTCTCCGCGCTCGCCATCAACCCGCTGTTCCGCCGCGAGATGCCGACAGGCTCGCAGCTGAAGCTCTGGCTCTGGCTCGAAAGCCTCTGCGCGCTCTGGGCCATGACGTTTCTGGCGCTCGTCTTCGCCGGCGTGATCACCGAGACCGTGTTCTGGACCGGGATCGGGCTCGGGGCCGCGGTCGGGCTCGTCAACCAGCTCCGCACGCTCGTCGCCCACCACTGGGAGAACGAGGGCGAGGAGATGACCCCGACCGAGCAGTTTCTCGACACCGTCAACGTGCCGCCGCCCGCCACGCTCCCGATGCTCTGGGCCCCGGTCGGCCTGCGCTACCACGCGCTGCATCACCTTCTGCCGCGCCTGCCCTACCACAATCTCGGGGCGGCCCACGCCCGCCTGATGGCCGAGTTGCCCGAGAGCGCCCGCTACGGCGAAGGCAGCGCCCGCGGCTTCTGGGAGGTGGTGGCGCGCCTCATCGGCTTCATCCGCAACCGCCGCTCCGCCAGCGAGACCAAGATCGCGCCGGCGGAGTAAGGCGACCCCAAACGAACCAATTGCGTGCTTCGAGACGCCTGCTACGCAGGCTCCTCAGCATGAGGGAGGTTTGTAGCTCCAGATAACTCCCCATCCCTCATGCTGAGGAGCGGCCGGCAGGCCGCGTCTCGAAGCACGCAGTTTTTCCGCGGCTTTTTCGATCAAGGACTTCGCCGTCCTCCCCGCGCTCCTTGCCGCGGCGCAAAACCCCTGATACTCGCGGCGGCATGGCCGCTTCTCCCCAGAACAACATCCGCAACTTCTCGATCGTCGCCCACATCGACCACGGGAAGTCGACGCTCGCCGACCGGCTGATCCAGCTCACCGGCGGATTGCAGGCGCGCGAGATGACCGAGCAGGTGCTCGACTCGATGGACATCGAGAAGGAGCGCGGCATCACCATCAAGGCGCAGACCGTGCGCCTCACCTATCCGGCGCAGGACGGCAAGACCTACATCCTCAACCTGATGGATACGCCCGGCCACGTGGACTTCGCCTACGAGGTCTCGCGGAGCCTCGCGGCCTGCGAGGGCTCGCTGCTCGTCGTCGACGCCTCACAGGGCGTCGAGGCCCAGACGCTCGCCAACGTCTACCAGGCGCTCGATAACAACCACGATATCGTCCCGGTCCTCAACAAGATCGACCTGCCCGCGGCCGAGCCCGACCGCGTCAAGGAGCAGATCGAGGAGGTGATCGGCCTCGACGCCTCCGACGCCGTGCCGGTCTCGGCCAAGACCGGCATCGGCATCGACCTCGTTCTGGAAGCCATCGTCAACCGCCTGCCGCCGCCCAAGGGCGACCGCGAGGCGCCGCTGAAGGCGATGCTGGTCGACAGCTGGTACGACGTCTATCTCGGCGTCGTGGTGCTGGTGCGGATCGTCGACGGCGTCCTGAAGAAGGGCCAGCGCATCCGCCTGATGGGCACCAACGCCTCCTACGACGTCGACAAGGTGGGCGTGTTCACGCCGAAGATGACTGACGTCGAGAGCCTCGGGCCGGGCGAGATCGGCTTCCTCACCGGCTCGATCAAGGAGGTGGCCGACACCCGCGTCGGCGACACCATCACGGAAGAGAAGCGCCAGACCGCCGACATGCTGCCGGGCTTCAAGCCGGCGCAGCCGGTGGTGTTCTGCGGCCTCTTCCCGGTCGACGCCGCCGACTTCGAGGACCTGCGCTCGGCGATGGGGAAGCTGCGCCTCAACGACGCGAGCTTCACATTCGAGATGGAGACCTCGGCCGCTCTCGGCTTCGGCTTCCGCTGCGGCTTCCTCGGCCTTCTCCACCTCGAGATCATCCAGGAGCGGCTCGAGCGCGAGTTCAACCTCGATCTCATCGCGACCGCGCCGTCGGTCATCTACAAGATCCAGATGACCAACGGAGATGAGATCGAGCTCCACAATCCGGCCGACATGCCGGACGTGGTGAAGATTGAGGAGATCTCCGAGCCCTGGATCCGCGCCACGATCCTGACGCCCGACGAATATCTCGGCGCTGTTCTGAAGCTTTGCCAGGACCGGCGCGGCCTCCAGATCGACCTCAACTATGTCGGCAAGCGCGCCATGGTCGTCTATGACCTGCCGCTCAACGAGGTCGTGTTCGACTTCTACGACCGGCTGAAGTCGATCTCGAAGGGCTACGCTTCGTTCGACTACGCCATCACCGACTATCGAGTCGGCGACCTCGTGAAGATGTCGATCCTGGTCAACGCCGAACCCGTCGACGCGCTCTCGATGCTCGTCCACCGCACCCGCGCGGAAGCCCGCGGCCGGGCGATGTGCGAGAAGCTGAAAGAGTTGATCCCGCCGCACCTCTTCGTCATCCCGGTGCAGGCGGCGCTCGGCGGCAAGATCATCGCGCGCGAGACCATCCGGGCGCTCCGCAAGGACGTGACGGCGAAGTGCTACGGCGGCGACGCCAGCCGCAAGCGCAAGCTGCTCGACAAGCAGAAGGCGGGCAAGAAGAAGCTCCGCCAGTTCGGCCGCGTGGAGATCCCCCAGGAGGCGTTCATCGCCGCCCTGAAGATGGACGAGTGAGGCCCGGCGCCCGTCAGGCCGCCTTGCCCCGCTTCTGGAGACGCGACGCCTCGGCGACGACGCAGCGGTCGCGGCCCATCGCCTTGGCGAGGTAGAGCGCCCCGTCGGCGGCCTTCAGCATGTCGTCGAGATCCATTCCGGTCCGGAACGTCGCGAGGCCGAAGCTCGCGGTGACGCCGAACGTCGTCGTCTCGGTCTCGAACGTCTCGGCGGCGATCGAGCGCCGCAACGCGTTGGCGACCTTGAGGGCCGCGGGCTCGTCGACATGGGGAAGCAGAACCGCGAACTCCTCGCCGCCGAGCCGGCCAACGGCGTCGGACCGCCGAAGCCGCCGCATGCTGGCGGAGACCGAGCGCTGCAGCACCGCGTCGCCGACGGCGTGCCCGTGGGTGTCGTTGACGGACTTGAAGCGGTCGAGGTCGAAGGTGAGCACAGAGAGCGGATGGCCGTGCCGCGCCGCAAGCCCCATGGCCCGCTCAGCCTCCTCTCGGAACGCCCGCCGCGACAGCGCGCCCGTCAGCGCGTCGACATTGGCGATCTGGCGCAGGTTCATCTCGGCGACGACGAGCTCGGCGAGGTCGACGAGAATCTCGCGCTCCTGAGGATTGAACCGGCGCGGCGTGCGGTCGAGCACGCAGAACGCGCCGAGCGCATGCCCCTCGGGCGTGATCAGCGGCGCGCCGGCGTAGAAGCGCAGATAGGGCTCGCCCGTCACGAAGGCGTTGTTGGCGAACATCGGGTCTTTGGCCGCGTCCTCGACCACGAGCGGCTCGGCGCGCTGGATCGTGACGTTGCAGAAGGCCGGTTCGCGCGGCGTCTCCTCGACGGCGACGCCGATGCGCGACTTGAACCACTGCCGGCGCGCGTCCAGCAGGCTGATGGTGACCATCGAGGTCCGGAAGATCTTCTGGGCGAGCCGCGTGATGCGGTCGAAGCGCTCTTCGGGTGGCGTGTCGATGATGTCGTAGCGCATCAGCGCGGCCAGGCGCTGCAACTCCGCCACGCCCGGCGCCGGCGCGTCGCAAACCGCTCCTGTCGGATGGTCCGGCAGTTTCGGGTTCATTCGCAGTCCTCGGCCTTTCCTTCGACGAGACGGACGGTCCCATACCGGCCTTTACGAAGGCTTTCGGCGCGCCTTCAAATCGCCGGGCGCGCCGAGGCCGAGGGTCAGGCGGTCGCGGAGCGCCTGCGCGTCCTTCAGCTCGCATTCCCAGATCGTCATGACGGTCCAGCCGAGGTCCCCGAGCTCGCCGCGCACGCGGGCGTCGCGCGCGACGTTGCGGGCGATCTTGGCGCGCCAGTAGTCGGCGTTGGTCTTGGGAGCCCGCGCCCCGCGCGGACAGTCATGGCCGTGCCAGAAGCAGCCATGGACGAAGACTGCGGTCTTGAAGCGCGGAAAGACGAGGTCGGGGCTGCCCGGCAGGTCCTTGCGATAGAGGCGGAAGCGATAGCCGAGCGCGTGGGCGGCGCGGCGCACCTTCATCTCGGGCTTGGTGTCGCGGCCCTTGACCGCGCGCATCACGGCCGAGCGCGCGGGATCGGTCACGCCCGTCAGCCGGCGAGCCGCGCGGCCGCCGCGCGCCCGAGCAGCGGCTCGAACAGTTCCTTGGCGAGGAACCGCACCACCGGGACCGCGACGCCGTCGCCGGCGAGCCGGTAGGCCTCGTTGTAGCGGGCGGGGAGCTCGTAGGCGTCGTCGAGGCCCATCAGCCGGGCGGCCTCGCGCCCTGACAAGAGGCGCGAGCGGATGCGACCGCCCTCGACCTCGACGATCTCCTGCCGGCTGGAGCCGCCGGCGGGCGTGCGCAGGCACCCGGCGAGTCCGTCGAACCGGACCTCGGCGCGCTGGACCTTGCCGCCCTGCCCGTCCGGCCGGATGCGGCGGTAGACTGCGCCGACATGGCGGCGGCCGGTGGCGGCGAAAGCCTCAAGCCGCGCCCGGTGCAGCGGGGCCATCAGCGAGACCAGCCGCTCGGTCTCGGCGTCGGCGCGCCAGGCGACGTCGGCCGGCTCGCGCTCGATGACGGCATCGAGCGGGGGAACGTTCACGCGGGGGGCTGGAAGGCTCCACCAGAGAGCGTCGTCGCGCGCGGGGCCGTCGAGCGCCTCATGGGCTGCGAGAAGCGCGCGGGGGCTCCATCGCGGCTGCGGGTGGGAGGCGAGCAAGGTCGCGGGGATCTCGACGTCCCGGTCCACCGCCACGATGAAGAGACGCGGCCGGGACTGCGGCACGAACAGCGCCGCGTCGACCACCAGCGCGCCGAAGCGGTAGCCGGCCTCCGACAGCGCGTCGCAGATCGCGGAGAAATCGCGCCCGCCGCGTGAGGTGAGCGCGCCGCAGACGTTCTCGAGCGCAAGCAGTCTTGGAGCCCGCCCCTCTGTTCGGAGCGCTCGGACCGCGCCCATAAAACCCCAGAACGCGCCGGAGCGCCGGGCCGAGAGGCCGGCCTTGGCGCCGGCGAGCGACAGGTCCTGGCAGGGAAACGAGCCCCAGGCGAGGTCGGCGCGGCCGGGAAGCTGCGCGGCCGCGACCTCGTGGACGTCGCCGACCCAAAGCTCTTCGCCGCCGAAATTGGCGCGATAGGCGCGGGCCTTCGCCGGCGATATGTCATTGGCGAAGGCGCAGGTCCATGAGGACCCGAGCCCCGCCCGCACCATGCCGCCGCCGGCGAAGAACTCGTAGAAGGAGAACCGCGTCATGGGTTTCTCTGGGGAGCGTCGGGGTCGTTCGCCCAAGAGGCGCCGGCGCGCAGATCTCAGCTTTCCTTGGTGTCGTCCTCGACGGTCGCCTCGGGGGCGTTCTTCTTGATCGACTCGATCGCCTTCATGGCGGAGGCCTTGGCCTTGTAGCCTTCCGAGCCGAACATCTTCTCGCCGTTGGAGGCGATGAAACGGAAACGGAATTCGCCGGCCTTGTCCTTGTAGACTTCGAACTTGTACGCCATCGCCTCGTCCTCGCCTTCCTGACCGATCTTGGCCTCGCGGGTCTGTCCGCGAGGCGTCGCGTCGGCAGGCTAAGTCGAATGACATGCAAGCGCCAAGCGGAACGGCGTCAGGATCAGTGGAAATCGCGCGATTTCGGCAGAATGCGCACGTCGCGCGGATGCACGCGCGGCGAATGAGCCCGATCGGACAGCGTGGAGTCGGGCAGCGGGTGCTTCACATGGTCTGCGCGAGCGATCGGCGGCTTGAGCTCGCGCTCGGACAGCCGCGACAGCTCAATCGTGCGGTCGACCAGCCTCTCCGCGACGAGATGCACGATGCCCTCGGGGCTCCGCTGGACGCGACCGGAGATCTCGATCAGCCGCGCGCCCATCACCTCCTTGCGGAACGCCTTGGTCACAGAGGGCCACATCACGGCGTTGGCGATCCCGGTCTCGTCGGCGATCGTCATGAACACCACGCCCTTGGCGCTGCCGGGCTTCTGGCGCACGAGCACGACGCCCGCGGCCTTGAGGCGCCGCCCGTCGCGGGCCTGGCCGAGCTCGCTGCAGGACACGGCGCCCTCGGCCGCAAACATCGCGCGCAGGAACTGCATCGGGTGGCCTTTGAGCGAGAGCCGCGTGGTCTGGTAGTCGGCGACGACGTGCTCGGAGAGCGGCATCTCGGGCAGCGGCGCGGCGCTTTCGCGTCCGAGATCGCGCGCGTCCGCGGCCGCAAACAGCGGCAGCGCGACGTCGTCGGGCAGCCGCCGCACCTCCCAGAGCGCGGCGCGCCGGTCCAGCCCGATGGAGCGGAACGCGTCGGCGTCCGCGAGCTTTACGAACGCGGCCTTGGGCAGTCGCGCGCGGCGGCGGAGGTCTTCGATGAAGGTGGAGATTTGGCTACCGTCTCCCACAAGGGCAGAGGGTATCGAAGACATTGCGCCGTCTTCGTCTTCCCTCCCCTCCGCCAAAGCCTCGGCCCACTCCTCCCGAAATCCCTCGATCTGGCGAAAGCCGAGCCGAAGCGCGAGGCCACGCTCGCCGTGCTCCAGCACATTGTCCCAGCAACTCGCCGTGACGTCCGCGCCGAAAACCTCGACGCCGTGCTCGCGGGCGTCGCGGACGATCTCCGCGGAGGAGTAGAAGCCCATCGGCTGGGAGTTCAGCAGCGCGCAGGCGAAGGCGGCCGGATGGAAGCATTTGAGCCACGAGGAGACATAGACGAGCTTGGCGAAGCTCGCCGCATGGCTCTCGGGAAACCCATAGGAGCCGAAGCCCTCGATCTGCTTGAAGCAGCGCCGGGCGAAGTCCGGATCGTAGCCGCGCTCCACCATGCGCCCGACCAGTTTGTCGAAGAATTTCTCAACCCCGCCGACATGCCTGAAGGTCGCCATCGAGCGTCGGAGCGCATTGGCTTCTTCGCCTGAAAATTTCGCCGCCACCATGGCGACCCTCATTGCCTGCTCCTGGAACAGCGGCACCCCGAGAGTCTTCTCCAGAACCTTTTTAAGCTCGTCAGGATCATGAGGGGACCCAGGCTGCGGATAGACGACCGCTCCCGGGTTCTTCCGAGCCTTCAGATAGGGGTGCACCATGTCGCCCTGGATCGGGCCCGGCCGCACGATCGCGACCTCGATGACGAGGTCATAGAACTCCTTCGGCCGAAGCCGCGGCAGCATGTTCATCTGCGCCCGGCTCTCGACCTGGAACACGCCGAGCGAGTCTCCTCGCGAGAGCATCTCGTAGACCTGCGGCTGATCCTTCGGCACGTCGGCGAGCTCCAGCCGCTTCCCGCCGTGCAGCGCGATGAGGTCGAAGGCCTTGCGGATGCAGGTCAGCATGCCGAGCGCGAGCACGTCGACCTTCATCATGTTGAGCCTGTCGAGATCGTCCTTGTCCCATTCGATGAAGTGCCGCTCCCCCATCGCCGCAGGGCCGATCGGCACGCTTTCGTCGAGCCGGTCATCTGTCAGCACGAAGCCGCCGACGTGCTGGGAGAGGTGGCGCGGGAAGCCGACGAGCTCCGTGGCGATCGCCACCACTCGGGCAAGGTCCGGATTGTCCGGGTCGAGGCCGGCCTGGCGCACCTGATCGCGGGTGAGGCCAGAGCCCCATGAGCCCCAGACGGTGTTGGCGAGCGCCGCGGTGACGTCCTCGGTCAGCCCGAAGACCTTGCCGACCTCGCGGATCGCGCTGCGCGGCTTATAGTGGATGACGGTCGCGGCGAGCGCCGCGCGGTGGCGGCCGTAGCGGCCATAAATGTGCTGGATCACCTCTTCGCGCCGCTCGTGCTCGAAGTCGACGTCGATGTCGGGCGGCTCATCGCGCTCTTCCGACAGGAAGCGCTCGAACAGCACGTCTGTCTCGGCCGGATCGACCGCGGTGACGCCGAGCACGTAGCAGACCGCAGAATTCGCAGCCGAACCGCGCCCCTGACAGAGGATGCCTTCGCCTCTTGCGAAGAAGACGATGTCATGGACAGTCAGGAAGTAGTGCGCGATCTCCTTTTTCTTGATGAAGGCCAGTTCCTTGGCGATCGTGTCCAGAACCTTGCGCGGCGCGCCGTCCGGATAATGCTTGGCGATGCCGGCCCGCACGAGATCGCGCAGATGGCCGTGAGCCGTCTTGCCGGCAGGCACTGGCTCGTGCGGATAGTTGTAACGAAGGTCTTCGAGACTGAAGACGACCCGCTCCGAAAACCGCAGCGTCTCGGCGAGCGCCTCGGGCGCGTCGCGGAACAGCCGCGCCATCTCGACCGCGCCCTTCAGGTGCCGCTCGGCGTTCACTTCCAGCAGCGGCCCGCGGCCTCGATCGAGAGGCCCTGGCGGATACAGGTGACGACATCCTGCAGCGGGCGACGGTCCGGTGCGTGATAAAGCGGCTGGTTGGTGGCGAGCAGCGGAGCGCCGATGCGGGCGGCGAGGCTCTTCAGCGCGCCGAGGCGGCGGGCGTCGTCGCCGCGGCGGGGCATGTCGGCGCCAAGCCAGACAGAGCCCTGGCGCGCCTCGTGCAGCGCCTCCAGCGCCTTGCGCGTTTCCGCGCCCGGCCGAGCGGGAGGCATGACGACCGCGAGCAGGCCCTCGCTCCACTGAAGCAGATCCTCAAAATTTAGCCGGCAATCTCCCTTCTCCGTCCGGTTCTTGCCAAGCGTGATCAGCCGGCAGAGCCGCCCCCAGGCGTCGCGGTCGCGCGGATGGACCACGACGTCGGGCGCCCCGTCCTCGAACACGAGCCTGGCGCCGGCGAGCAGCTTCGGAACATTGGGCAGCTCCGGGTTCTTCAGCGTCGCATAGGCCCGCACCACGCCCGCCACCGAGTTGCGGTCCGCGATCCCAAGCGCCGACAGCCCCATGAAAGACGCGGCCACGACATAGTCTTCCGGCCGCGAGCCTGAACGCAGGAACGAGAAGGCGGTCGCAGCCGCGACCTCGGCGAAGGCGTTCACGCGAACAGCCCGTGCAAGAACCAGCGCGGATGCTCGATCTCGCGGCCGAACAGGCCGTCGCGAAAAATCCAGAAGCGCGCGCCGGCCTCGTCCTCGACGCGAAAATAGTCGCGCGTGGGCTTGGCGCCGCCGGGCCGCCACCACTCGAGCGCGATGCGCTCCGGCCCTTCGGCGCGCAGCACGGAGTGGGATGCGCGCCGCCAGACGAAGCGCGCCGGCGGGCCGTCCGGGGCCTCGGCCACCACCTCGATAGGCTCCGGCGCAGGAAACAGGCGCAGCGGGCGGCGCGGCGGGCCATCGTCGCGCTCAAAAGCTTGCGCGGCTTCCGAGAAGCCGCCGGTCTGCGCAGGCTCGAACCGCGCCTGCCGTTCCGGCCGGTGCGCGTCGACGGCCCGAATTCCGACGACGCGCGCGCGGCCATGGCGGGCGGCGAGCCGGTCGACGAGTTCAGCGAGTTCGGCCCGCGCGGCCGCGCCTTCGTCGAAGCTGCGAACGGTCTCGACGAGCGGTTCGGCGGTCTGCGCGGAGAGGCGCAGAAGATCATAGCCGAAGCCCGGATCGAGCGGATCGGCGAGCGCGTCGAGCCGCTCGCGGAAGAGACGCAGCAGCAGGCGCGGATCGCGGCTCGGGGCGCCGACGCCAAGCGCGACGCGCGTCACCCTTCCGTCTGCGCGGAAGAACGCGGCCTCGGCGCCCATGAGCCCAAGCCCCGCGGCCTCGAGCCTGCCGCACAGCGCGTCCGCCAACGCGGCGAGGGCCGCAAGCGCCGCCTCGACGGTCGCGATCGGCTCGGCGAAACGCCGCTCGACCATCAGCCGCGGGGCCGGCCGCAAGGGCGAGACCGGCGGGTCGTCATGGCCGAGCGTCCGGTCGAGCGTCGCGACCATCTTCGCGCCGAACCGCGCCGCAAGCTCGCCCCGCCCGCGCGCCGCCGTCGCGCCGATCGTCTTCAGCCCCGCGCGCAGCAGCGCGGTCCTTTGCGCCTCGTCGAGGCCGAGCGCGACCACCGGCAGCCGCGCCACGAGATCGCGGCTCGAGCCTGCGGGCGCGACGCCGCCTTGCGTGAACCAGGCGAGCGCGCGGGCCGGCCCCGCCGCGTCCGCCACCGCGACGCGGCAGGCGAAGCCGTGGGAGCCCAGCGCCTCGACCAGGCCTTCTACGAGGCTCTCCTCGCCGCCGAACAGCGCCCCGCAGCCCGAGACGTCGAGCAGCAGGCCGCGCGGCGGATCGAGCGCGACAAGCGGGGTGTAGCGGTCGCACCAGTCCGCGAGGGCCTTGAGGAGACGTTCGTCCTCGTGGACGTCGGCGGGCGCGGCGCGCAAGGTCGGACAGACCGCGCGCGCCTCGGCGAACGCCATGCCGGCGCGCAGCCGCGCTTGCGCGCAGCCGCGTCGACGGCGAGCAGCCGCAGCGCCGCCCCGACCGCTCGACCACCGCGAAGGGCCGCTCATCCGGCTCTGCGCAGGCCGCCCGCTCCTGGCGCCGCAGCCGGTCGATCGGCAGGTCCGGCAGCGCGATCGCGAGGATCCGCCGCCGCTGCGGCGTCGCGCCGGACGTCCGGGTCGAGGGCGCCGAGGCGCCGCTCGGCAAGGCGGAAGAGCCCGTCATCGAACCCCCAGGCGAGCGGCCAGCGCCCGACCCCGCCGAACCGGTTGCGCGTAAGCTCGGCGCGCGCGAGCGGGCGCCCCCAGCCCTCCAGCGCCTCCGCCCAAGCCTCCGTCCGCGCGGCGGCCGCGCGGGCTCCAGCCGCCCCCCAGGCGGAGGAGAGCGGGGAAAGGCGCCAGCGCGTCTCGGCGGCCGAAAGCCCGGCTGGCGCCCCCGGCTGCGGCGCAAGGCGCAGCATGACCCCGAGCGCGCCCGACCGTCCCGCCGCAAGCGCGAGCCTGCGGCCCGCGATCCGGTCGAAGCCCTGGATCGCGCCGAAGGGCTCGATCACCACGGCCGCGACCGCGGCGGAGGAAAGCCCGGCCTCCGCCGCCTTCAGCGCCGCGGCGACGTCCGGCGCCCTCAGCAGGACGAGCCGTGCGGGATCGAGGCCGAGCGTCGCGAAACCTGGAGCCCAGATCTCGCCGCTCTCGCGCGCCGCCATGTCCTGCCTGATCCACAGCACCGCTCCCTTTGTCCCCGCGGCCAGAGCCGCAAGCGCGCCCACGAACCCGGTGGCGGCCCCCGCGGCGGCCGGCGAGGCGGCCGCCACCACATGCAGCGCGCCGCGCCTCAGCCCGCCTCCGAGCGCGGCGTCGATCTCGCCGACGCCGAGCGCGACCCGCGGGCCGCGCGCGTCCGCCTCGCGCCCCTCGACGCGGGCGACCGCCTCCCGCAGGGCCGCAAGCGTCTCCGCCGCCTCGCCATGGGCGCCGCCTCGCTGCTGTCTGTTGACCTTAAGTTCCTGTTTTGTTCTTTTACGAAGCGACGGAAAGGTGAGTCAAGCCGCCGCAGGCAGGGGACGCCCCTGGGCATAAAGCCGGCCCCTGAAAATCGCTCAGGACTCAGCCTCCTGGGATTTTCGGAAATTTACGCCGCCACCGTGACGAGCAGTGCATAGCCTGTGCACAAGCCGGTTGCGCACAGGAAGACATGGCCTGACCGTTCCCGATGGCAGGGCGGCCTGTTTCGTCCGTTACTTAGGAAAAAACTGCACGGTCATCGCGCCGCCGTTGACATTGCAGCTGGCGCTGGACTCCCACGCTCGGAAATCCGCTTTCCCGAACGTTTTGTACAAAACCGTCTTGGCGCGATCGATACGTAGGCTTGGCGGCCTGCGATTGCTGAGGGAGCAAACCACTCCCCGCCGACAGCCCCAACGCAACCACGACAGCAATCGCCCATCTTACCCCTCCCCATCACCCTCATGGCTCCACGGGCCGAGCGTATGGCGACTTCGCGCTTAGGGCGAGCGACATCGACCTCAAAGCCAAGGCCGAACAGCGGCTGCAACGGCAAGATGTCTCCCAGCGCCGCTTGGAATGGACAGAATAAGGGCGCGTCTCAAACGAACGCCAAACTCAACCTGAGATTATATTTATGAGATTTTCGCTCGGCGCGCTTCGATCGCACGTCCGGGAACATTCCAGAACGTTCTGGTCCACTGGCGCACAAGGCTTTAGCCCGAACGTCGAACGGATATCATCGGACGAATAGCCGTCGCCTCGCCGATTTTCCGATCCTTCAGGCCACGCCGATCCGCTCCACGACCCCCTGCGGTGATCGACGAGGATGCGAAGCGTCTCCTCGGCCTCCAGGCCGGTTTCGTAGCTTGCGACGAGAATCCCGGCGGCCTTTCGTTCGAGAAGCTCCCGCAGAACCGGCAAGGCCTCATCGGCCGTTTCGCACGCCAGTTCGACGTCGCCCCGGGCGCCGATGTATGTGATCACGTATGCCATGGCGCGAGATACGACCAAAGTCGTAGCGTTTACCATGACGATTGCATCATGGCTGACATTCAATTTGCGGTATACGCAAAAACGCGTATCCGCGGCTTCGCCGGACGCGCGCTCCCTTCGACATGGGAATCGCGAAAGCAAAAGCCCGACGCGTCGGGGGAGCGCGCCGGGCTTGCCGTTAGGCGAAACGCATCGGGGAGGTACGTTTCAGACGCTAGACGCGCGAGCGAGCGTTTGGTTCCGCGATTGATCCAGAAAGCGCTCTCGAACTCAGCGCGATCATCATACGCGTGAGCGATCGGCCGTTCGGAACAGGCTCGCCGAAGGCGTCCTAACGCTCGTCTGGCGACCGTTCCCTGGCCGCAAGGACCCGCAAAGCATCCATTGCCTCGGCTTCGGTCTGGAAGCTCGAGACCATCACGCCCGGCTCGCCCTTCTGGGCAAGCTCCGTCAGCGTCTCCAGCGCCTCCACGGCCGTCTCGCACGAGACTTCCCTGGCCATGCCTAGCGGGCCGTAGGTGATGACATAGGTCATGCGCTATCAGGTGGCGCGCCATTTGTCGCCGTCCACCATAGCGAGCATACAGTAAGTACTACTACTTAGTATGTCGTCCGCAACCCGCGCAGACGTGGGGCGGAGCCGTCCCGTCGCGCCAGCCGGCTGGCGGCGCGACGGGATCAGCCGGAAATGACCGCGCCGCCCCTCTCGCTTCCAAGGAAGCGCACTGCGGAGAGCCATTCCCGCCCAGTAGCCTAGGGCGTCGGCCCCGGGGATAAAACCCTCTCCGGGGAATCCTTTTGAAGGGGCTCGGCTGTTCCGAAGGACGAGCCGAGCCCGCGATCAGAGCGCCTCGAGGGTCTTTTCCGCGGTCGAGAGATCGGCCTTGCCAGGCGAGTCCTCGATCGCGAGATGCGTCACCACCATGTCGTCCAGCACCATGGCGTAGCGCTTGGAGCGCAGGCCCAGACCGCCGCCCGAAGCGTCGAGGTCGAGCCCGATCGCCTTGGCGAAGTCGCCGTTGCCGTCCGACAGGAAGGTGAGCTTGCCCTTGGCCCCGGTCGCTTCGGCCCAGGCGTTCATCACGAAGGGGTCGTTCACGGCGGTGACCGCCACGACCTCGACGCCCTTGGCCGCGAGCGCGTCGAGATTGTTCAGATAGCCCGGCAGGTGGTTGCGGTGGCAGGTGGGCGTGAAGGCGCCGGGAACCGCGAACAGCACGGCTTTCTTGCCGGCGAATACGTCCTCGGTCATCACGGTCTCGGGACCGTTGTCGCCAAGGCGACGGAAGGTGGTGTTGGGAAGGCGCGCGCCGACCTCGATCGTCATGAGGCTTGTGTCTCCGGAAACTGCGACGGGCGGGATGCTCCTGCCCATGCAAGGCGTTGCGCCGCGAGACTTAAGGCGTCCTGGCGATGTCGTCGAGGGCGACCGGGGTCTCGATCGCGCGCCCGCCGGCCGAAAGCGTGAGGCGCAGGCCGCTCTTCGGCAGTTCAGGCTCGTCGAACGCCATGCGGAACGTCGCCCGTCCGCTCTTCGGCGCGGCGAGCAGTTCGGGAGCCGGCGCGAAGTCGCCGTCGCCGGTTTCCGCGAAAAGCTCAGGCCGCGCGCCTTCGGGCGACGCCACCGCGATCTCGAGCGCCGCGCCGCCGCTCGCGGAGGCGCGGGCAACGGAGGCGACGGCGAGCGGCTCCGGCGCGCCGAGCGCAAGCGGCTTGGGCGTCGCGGCCTGGGCGGCGCGGACCGGCTCGGTCTCCGCGCCGGTCGTGGCGGCGGTGAGCTCGAGCTCCGCCTCGGCCCTCACTGGCACGCAGACCATCTCGCAGACGCCGTAGTCGGCGACGAGCCTGAGCTCCACGGGCGCAGCAGGATCCTTGGGCCGCACCGTCACGGGGAACGTCACCTCGCCATGATAGACGTTGGTGACGCCGTCGCCGTCGTCGGCCCGCTCGGGCGCGGGAAACGCGACCCTGGCCTCGGCGACGTTTTTCGACCCCGAGAAATCGAACCGCGGAGGAACGCCGCTCGCGCCGGGCTGGCGCCAGTAGGTCTTCCAGCCGGGGTCAAGCGCGATGGAGATCGCCGCGAGACGCTCTCCGGGGGCGGCGTCCGCGCGTTCCGCCTCCAGCGGCCCGGCGTCGATCAGGCGCAGCGCCGCCGCGCCTTCGCGCGCCCAGGGCGACGCGTTCTCGGCGACGGCCGGCAGGGGCGAAAGCGCGACGAGCGCGGCGGCCAGGAAACGGATCATGGTCGTGCGAGGATAGCGGCGACGGACCGTTCGCCAAAGCAAAGCGACGTGAGCGGCGCCCCGCAGCGTCTGATTGCGCGCGATACGACTTTCAAAAACCGCCGGCCGCCCATAATCTTCAGCCCATGGCTCCGGTGATCCGCAAACATCTGACCGAAAAGAAGGACCGCTCGGGATATCTCGACGGTCAGGTGCTGGTGGCGATGCCGACCATGGAGGACGACCGCTTCGCGCGGACGGTCATCTATGTGTGCGCGCATTCCTCCGAAGGCGCGATGGGCATCGTGGTCAACAAGCCCGCGCCGCACATCAGCTTTCCGGACCTTCTGGTGCAGCTTGACGTGATCACGGAGGGCGAGGAGATCCGCCTGCCGGACGGCGCCGAGGCGATCCAGGTGCTGCGCGGCGGGCCGGTCGAAAGCGGGCGCGGCTTCGTGCTGCACTCTGCCGACTTCATGATCGAGGACTCGACGCTGCCGATCGACGACGGCATCTGCCTTACGGCGACGCTCGACATCCTGAAGGCGATCGCGCGCGGCGACGGGCCGCAGAGCGCGATCCTCGCGCTCGGCTACGCCGGCTGGGCGCCAGGTCAGCTCGAGACCGAGATCCAGGCGAACGGCTGGCTCAACGTGCCCGCCGACCGCAGCCTCGTCTTCGACGGCGAGCCGGATTCGAAATACGAGCGGGCGCTCGCCAAGATCGGCATCGACCTCGGCAAACTGTCGACCGAGGCGGGGCACTCCTAGGCCCGCGCAGCCGCCCCTTCGGGTTCGGCCTCCGGCTTCCGCCGGAACAGAAACAGCGTCGACACGAAGCCGCAAAGCGCGGCGAACGACATCCAGATCCCCGGCGCCGCTTTGTCGCCCGTCGCCTCGATCATCCAAGTGGAGATCGCGAGCGAGAAGCCCCCGAGCGTCGTCGCGAGGCTGTAGGCGAGCGAGAAGCCCGAGGCGCGCACATGGGCGGGGACGAGCTCCGTCAGCGCCACCACCATCGCGCCGTTGTAGGAGGCGTAGAGGAACGACAGCCACAGCTCGACCTCGAGCAGGCGCAGAAAGCTCGGCTCGGCCACGAGCCAGCGCAGCGCCGGATAGGCGGTGAGCATGGTGAGCGCCGTGAAGGCGAGAAGGATCGGCTTGCGGCCGACACGATCAGAGACAGCGCCCCAGATCGGCAGCCAGACGAAATTCGAGACGCCGACGCAGATCGTCACGATCAGCACCGCCGAGCGGTCGAGCTTCAGCTCCCGCTCGCCGAACGTCGGGGTGTAGGCGGTGATGAGATAGAACGAGACGGTCGTCATCATCACCATGGCCATGCCGGCGAGCACGATCCGCCAATTCGCCGCGAGCGTGCGGTAGATCTCGCCGGCGCTCGGACGATGGCTGCGGCGGGCGAATTCTTCGGTCTCCTCCAGCGAGCGGCGCAGGACGAACAGGAACGGCACGATCGCGCAGCCGATTACGAAGGGGATGCGCCAGCCCCAGGACGCGAGGTCGTCGGGCGCGAGCAGCTTCCCGAGACCAAAGCCGAGGGCGGCCGCCGCGACGGTCGCGACCTGCTGGCTGGCGGACTGCCACGAGACGTAAAACCCCTTGTTGCCGGGCGTCGACATCTCGGCGAGATAGACCGACACGCCGCCGAGTTCCACGCCGGCCGAAAATCCCTGCAGCAGACGGCCGACGAGCACGAGGATCGGGGCCGCGAGGCCGATGGTCTGGTAGCCCGGCACGAAGGCGATCAGCACCGTGCCGGCCGCCATGATGGCGAGCGTGACGATCAGGCCCTTTCGCCGCCCGACCCGATCGACATAGGCGCCGAGAAAGATCGCGCCGAGCGGACGCATCAGGAAGCCGGCGCCGAAGATCACCAGCGTCAGCATCAGCGAGGCGAACTCGCTGTCGGCGGGAAAAAAGGCGCCGGCGATGTACTTCGCGTAGAAGCCGTAGAGAAAGAAATCGAACATCTCGAGGAAGTTGCCGCTCGTGACGCGAAGCACGGTGGCGGCCCGAGACTTCGGGCTGGCGTCGCTTGCCGACATGGACGACCTCTTGCGTGGCCCGCCGGGCACGGGTCAACGCCTTGCGCAGGCTCGTCGGCCCATGATCATGCGAGCGCCGATCACAGAGGCGTGACTTAGGGGATGGTCGACGCGCGTCCAGAAAAACCGCGTCCGAGAAAAGCGTTCCGAGGCCGCATGCTCTCAGCCGTGCAGCGGCGAAGAGCCGGGATGCCAGGCGCTTCGGAAATCAGCCCCGGCGGTTCAGCCCTTCGCGCCGCCGATCTTGTCGAGCCTCGCGCGCATCTCGGCCATCTCGCGGCGGAGATCGTCGAGGTCGTCCGGATCCTTGGCCTTGGGCGTCGGCGCTGTGGCGGCGGCCTCGCCGGCCGCGCCCTCCTGGACCGGGAACACGGTGAACATGCGGAAGGCGCGCTCCATCATCGCCATGTTGGCGCGCACCTGCTCCTCCATCGCGTTCTGGAACGGCGCCGCGCCCGGCAGGCCGCCCATCGCGTCGCGCATCTTCTGCTGATCGCGGGTCAGCGCGCCCATCGAAAGCTCGAGATACTTGGGCACGAAGCTCTGGACCTGGTCGCCGTAGAACCGGATGAGCTGTCGCAGGAAGGTAATGGGCAACAGGTTCTGCCCCTTGTTCTCCTGCTCGAAGATGATCTGGGTCAGCACCTGATGGGTGATGTCGTCGCCGGTCTTGGCGTCGACCACCTGGAAGTCCTCGCCCTTCTTGACCATGGAGGCGAGGTCTTCGAGCGTGACGTAGGTGCTCGTGCCCGTATTGTAGAGCCGACGGTTCGCGTATTTCTTGATGGTGATCGGATCGGTCGTGCTCGCCATACGCGCCAGTCTCCGTCACTTCCCGCAATGCGATAGCCGACCGGCGCGCGGCGCCGCGAAAGGCATCGAAACATCGGAACGATAGGGCGAAATTTCTGTGACGGCCACTTTTTTGTGCAGTGCGGAGATAAGTCTTTGGACGATGAAGCGACTTTCGCGCGCCGCCTGATCGGAGCGCGCCGGACGGCCTTGGGCGGGCGCGGCGCTTTCCGCCGCGACGGCCCTCATCCTCGCGACGCCGGCCGCCGCGGCGCCCGACAGCCTCTACACACGCCACGACTTCGAGCGCTGTCCGGAGGCGAAATCGCCCGAACCCGGCGTGGTCTCTGTGCGGGTGTGCACCGGCACATCCACAATACGGGTGACGTGGACCGCGGACTCCGACTCCTCCGCGCTCTCCTTCGGACGCGCGCCCGCCGACGAGGACCTCGACATCGGTTCGTTTTTCGAGGCTCAGCCCACGATCGAGTGGCGCCTCGGCGCGGACGGCCGTCCCGCCGCCGCGATCGTGCGCTACCGGGTCGGCAGGTCGGTGGGCAAACTCACCGAGAGCCGGCTGGTGGTCTACCGGCTTGAACCCGGCGGCCGGTCCTGCATCATGGGCGACGTCGTCGAGCCGCAGGCCAACGTGAAGGCGCGGGCGCTCTCCGACGGGCTCGCGGGAGACTTCCGCTGCGGCTCGAGCAAGCGTGTGGCGCGCTGACGAACGCCAGCATCAGACCTTCGGTCAATGACCTAAGGCTGTCTTGACGCTCTTCGGGCGCGCCACCATTAACCCAACGACCCTCTCGTCCGGACGGGCCCGTTTGGACGTCAGAAATCCTCGCGAAGGAGAAGCTTCATGGCCGAGACCGACGTCGTCATCGTCAGCGCCGCGCGCACCCCGGTGGGCTCGTTCTCGGGCGGGCTGTCGTCGCTCCCCGCGCATGAACTCGGCAAGGTCGCGATCAAGGCCGCGCTGGAGCGCGCCGGCCTCGACCCGAAGGAAGTGTCGGAGGTCATCCTCGGCCAGGTCCTGACCGCGGCTCAGGGGCAGAACCCGGCCCGTCAGGCCTCCATCGGCGCCGGCGTGCCGATCGAGGCCTCGGCCTGGGGCATCAACCAGGTGTGCGGCTCGGGGCTGCGCGCCGTCGCGCTCGCCAGCCAGGCGATCAAGAACGGCGACAGCTCGATCGTGGTCGCGGGCGGCCAGGAGTCCATGAGCCAGTCGGCCCATGCGGCCCTCATGCGCCCGGGCCAGAAAATGGGCGACATGAAGTTCATCGACACGATGATCAAGGACGGCCTCTGGGACGCCTTCAACGGCTACCACATGGGCACCACCGCCGAGAACGTCGCGACCCAGTGGCAGATCACCCGCGAGCAGCAGGACGAGTTCGCGGTCGCGAGCCAGAACAAGGCCGAAGCCGCCCAGAAGGCCGGCAAGTTCAAGGACGAGATCGCGCCCGTCACGGTGTCGAGCCGCAAGGGCGACGTCGTCGTGGATCAGGATGAGTACATCCGCCACGGCGCGACGCTCGACGCCATGACGAAGCTGAAGCCCGCCTTCTCGAAGGACGGCACGGTGACGGCCGGCAACGCCTCCGGCATCAATGACGGCGCCGCGGCCCTCATCGTGATGTCGGCCAAACTCGCCCAGGAGAAGGGCCTGACGCCGCTCGCCCGCATCGCGAGTTGGGCGCAGGCGGGCGTCGACCCGTCGGTGATGGGCTCGGGCCCCATCCCGGCCTCGCGCAAGGCGCTCGAAAAGGCCGGCTGGTCGGCCTCCGACCTCGATCTGATCGAGGCCAACGAGGCCTTCGCGGCGCAGGCCTGCGCGGTCAACAAGGACCTCGGCTGGGACGTCTCGAAGGTGAACGTCAACGGCGGCGCGATCGCGATCGGGCATCCGATCGGCGCGTCGGGCGCGCGCGTGCTCGTCACCCTGCTGCATGAGATGGGCAAGCGCGACGCCAAGAAGGGCCTCACCACGCTCTGCATCGGCGGCGGCATGGGCATCGCCATGTGCCTCGAGCGCGACTGAGCTTTTTGCAGGACGACGCGCGGAGCGCCCATGCACTCCGCGCGCACTGAGCCGGGCGGCCACAAGCCCGACCGATCGAACTGGTTTTTCAGGGAGGAATCGCAATGGCGCGCGTCGCGCTCGTGACTGGCGGAACCCGCGGCATCGGTGAGGCGATCTCGATCGCGCTCAAGAACGCCGGCTACAAGGTGGCCGCGACCTATGCCGGCAACGACGAGAAGGCGAACGCCTTCAAGGACCAGCACGGCATCGCCGTGTTCAAGTGGGACGTGGGCGATCCGCAGTCCTGCGCGGACGGCATCGCCAAGGTCGAGGCCGAGGTCGGCCCGGTCGACGTGCTGGTGAACAACGCCGGCATCACCCGCGACGGCATGTTCCACAAGGCGACGTTCGAGCAATGGCGCGAGGTGATGTCCACCAACCTCGACTCCATGTTCACGATGACCCGTCCCGTCATCGACGGCATGCGTGAGCGCGGCTTCGGGCGCATCATCAACATCACCTCCATCAACGGCCAGAAGGGCCAGATGGGCCAGGCTAACTATTCCGCGGCCAAGGCGGGCGTCATCGGCTTCACCAAGGCGCTCGCTCAGGAGAACGCCAAGAAGGGCGTCACCGTGAACGCGATCGCCCCGGGCTACATCGCGACCGAAATGGTGATGGCGGTGCCTGAGAAGGTGCGCGAGTCGATCATCGCCACCATCCCGGTCGGCCGTCTCGGCGAAAGCGACGAGATCGCCGAGGCCGTGGTCTATCTCGCGAGCGAGAAGGCCGGCTTCGTCACCGGCTCGACGCTGACCATCAAGGCGGCCAGTACATCACCTGAGCCGTCGACGAGGCGTCGTCCCGGCCGAGCGCGAGCGAGAGCCGGGATTGCGCTTCGGACGGAACAAAGCTCTTTCATGTCCCGGACTTGATCCGGGACCCAGAACCGACCCGCATCTTGCTAGAGCGCCACGCCCGCCACGTCTTCCGGGAACCGCATCGGTTCTGGGTCCCAGATCAAGTCCGGGACAACGGCTGCGGCGGCTCCGTCGCCCTTCCGGAATGACCGTTCGCAGAAAGCTCTTGTAACAAGGGCGCGGCCTGCTCCGTAATCGGGGCATGCCGCGCCCTTCGATTTTCAGCTTCTGCTTCGGCGACGCCGGCGAGTGGCGGATCGCCTCGATGCGCGCCGTCGTCGGATCCGCGCCGCCGCCGGCCGAACGGCTCGCGGTGCGCGAAGGCGTCCTCGCCGATCAGGCCGGCTTCGTGCTGCGCGGCACGACCAGCAACGCCCGCTATTCGAAACGCGCGGAGCTCGACGCTCTTGCGGCCAGGCAGGAGGAGCTCGGCCGCCCCACGGCGACCCGCGCGGCGCTGATCCCGATCCGCAAGTCCGAGGCCTGGTGGGCGCTCGCGCAGGACGAGCGCCGCGCCGTCATGGAGGAGCGCTCGCGCCACATCGCGATCGGGCTCGACTATCTGCCCGCGGTCGCGCGACGCCTGCATCACGGCCGCGACCTCGGCGAGCCGTTCGATTTCCTCACCTGGTTCGAATATGCGCCGGAACACGAGGACGCGTTCGAGACGCTGGTGACGCGCCTGCGCGAGACCGAGGAATGGCGCTTCGTCGAGCATGAGGTCGACGTTCGGCTGGTCCGGGACTGAAACGCCGTCTCATCCCGGCCCCAATCCCGGACAAGGCGGCTGCGGCTCCATCGCTCTTCCGGGCGCCGCGCGGCGCGGCTATGACCGCGCGGCATGACCCCCGCCCGCGCCACCCTCATCGGCCTCACCGCCATCGCCCTCTGGTCGACGCTCGCGCTGCTGACGGCCGCGACCGGCGCCACGCCGCCGTTCCTGCTTACGGCGCTGACCTTCGCGATCGCAGGGGTCGCCGGCTGCGCGGTGGCGGCGTTGCGGCCCGGCGGGCTTGCAACTGCGCTTCGCCAGCCGCCGGCCGTCTGGGCCCATGGGGTCGGGGCCTGTTCGGCTTCCACTTCTTCTATTTCACGGCCCTGAAGCTCTCGCCGCCGCGCGGAAGCGAGCCTCGTCGCCTATCTGTGGCCGCTGCTCATCGTGTTGTTCTCCGCGGCGCTGCCGGGCGAGCGATTGACGGTCCGCCATCTTTTTGGGGCGGCCGCGGGGCTGTGCGGCACCGCGCTGCTCATCGGCGCGGGCCGGCGACGGGCTGTCGTTCGAGGGCGCGCATCTGCTCGGCTATCTGTCGGCGGTCGCGTGCGCGGTGTGTGGGCCGCCTATTCGGTCTCGAGCCGCTTCTTCGCCAAGACGCCGACCGAGGCGGTGGCGGGCTTCTGCCTCGCCACCGCCGCGCTTGCGGCGCTCTGCCATGTCGCGCTCGAGACGACCGTCTGGCCGGGGACCACCGGCGAATGGCTCGCCGTGCTCGGGCTCGGGCTCGGGCCCGTCGGCCTCGCCTTCTTCGTCTGGGACGTCGGCATGAAGCGCGGCGACGTGCGCCTCTTGGGCGTCGCGGCCTATGCGGCGCCGCTGATCTCGACACTGCTGCTCGTCGCCTTCGGCTACGCGCAGGCTTCGCCGGCGCTCCTCGCCGCCTGCGCGCTCATCGTCGGCGGCGCGCTGGTCGCGACGCTCGGCGGGCGGGTGAAAAAACTAGAAGGACGCAGTTCCTCTCAGTCGCCAGTCTTGCGCGGCGTCGGACGCCAGTCCGGCGGGGCCATCTCGAAGCCCGAGAACTCGAAGCCCGGCGCGACCGTGCAGCCGACCAGCGTCCACTCCCCAAGCGACTCCGCCGCCTGCCACCAGCCGGCCGGAACCACCACCTGCGGCCGGTCGCCGGCGGAAGGTTCGGCCCGAGCCGGTGGGCCTCGGCGTCGTGGCCGTTCGGCGAGCGTCAGCGCAAGCGGCGCGCCGGCGTAGTGGTGCCAGATCTCGACGGCGTCGACCTTATGCCAGGCCGACACTTCCCCTGCGGCCAGCAGAAAGTAGATCGCGGTCGAGCGCGCCGGCCATTCGCGTCGGTCGCAGGATCGCGGAACACCTCGCGAAACCGCCCGCCTTCCGGGTGCGGCTCGAGATCGAGCAGGCTAGCGACGGTGTCGGCGGAAAGCCCTTCGAGCCCGGTCATCCGCGGTTCTTTCGGTCGCGAAGCTCGGCGAACACCGCCGCCGCGTCGCCGTCGAGCCCGACCGCCGCCGCGACCTTGTCTTCGGCCGCGCGCAGAAAGACGTTGGTGGCCTTCTCCGCGCCGATGGTGGACGGCACGGTCGGCTCGCCCTTCGCCCGCGCGGCCTCGATCTTCTTCAGGCGCTCTGCGATCGCGACGTCGCCGGGCAGGATCGAGGCGCAGAACTTGGCGTTCGAGAGCGTGTATTCGTGCCCGCACCAGACGCGCGTCTCGTTCGGCAGCTTGGCGAGCTTCGAGAGCGAGCGCCACATCGCCTCCGGCGTGTCCTCGAACAGCCGCCCGCAGCCCATCGCGAACAGCGTGTCGCCAGCGAACAGCCATTTTTCGCGCGGCTCGAAGAACACCACATGGCCCTTGGTGTGGCCCGGCGTCGCGATGGTCTCGAAGCTCCAGGGCCCGATCTTGGCGACGTCTCCCTCGGAGAGCGGGACGTCGAGGCCGGGGATGTGCTGGGCCTCGTCCTTCGGGCCGTAGACGGTCGCCCTGTAGTCGTTCCAGAGCTCCGGCAGGCCTCCCACATGGTCCGCGTGCTTGTGGGGGTGATGAGGATGTCGGTCAGTCGCCAGTTCCTCTCCCGCAGCGCATCGAGGATCGGCTTCGCCTCCGGCGCGTCGACGAGGACCGTCGTGTCGCCTTCGTGCAGGAGCACCGCGTAATTGTCGCTGAGGCAGGGAACGAGGACGATTTCGGCTGGCATGGGAGCTCCCGGGAGATTCGGACCGGAAGGCTAGCGGCGGCGCCCTCGGGGTCAAGGAGCCGAGGCGCCGATCACGCGTCCGTATGCGCCCGGCGGTGCCCGAGCGCGCGCCGCCGCGCTAGACTGGCGCCATGATCACTCGTCTCGCCGTCTCCGGCTATCGCTCCCTCAGAGATCTCCGTCTCGTCCTGTCGCGGCTCAATGTCGTGACAGGCGCGAACGGCTCCGGAAAATCGAGCCTTTACCGCTCGCTGCGGCTCCTCGCCGACGTCGCGCAGGCCGCGTGATCCAGTCGCTCGCGGGCGAAGGCGGCGTGCAGTCGACGCTCTGGGCAGGGCCGAAGACGATCGCGGCGTCGGTCCGGCGCGGCGAACACGAGGTCGAGGGCCTAGCGCCGAAGGGCCCGGTCGGGCTGAAGCTCGGCTTTGCGGGCGAGGACTATGGATACGCGATCGATCTCGGCTTTCCGCCGCCGATACCGCCAAGCATGTTCAGTCTCGATCCGCAGATCAAAGCTGAGGCGCTGTGGACCGGCGAATGTCTCGGCCGTTCCAACCTGTTCGCCGAGCGCCGCGGACCGGGGCGTGCGCATCCGCGGCGAGGACGGCGCGTGGCGGCAGGCCTCCACGCAGCTCGCGACCTTCGACAGCATGATGACGCACTGCGCCGACCCGCGCGACGGCGTCGAGCTTCTGACGCTGCGCGAGCACATGCGCGATTGGCGCTTCTACGATCTGCTGCGCACCGACCGCGACGCGCCCGCCCGACGGCCGCAGATCGGCACCTACACGCCCGTGCTCGACGGAGACGGCGCGAACCTTGCGGCCGCGCTGCAGACCGTTCGCGAGATCGGCGACGCCGAGGGCCTGCGAGTCGCGATCGACGACGCGTTTCCGGGGGCGTCCGTCGAGGTCGTCTCGAATGACGGCTGGTTCGAGGTCGAGATGCGCCAGCACGGCCTGTTGCGCCCCTTGCGCACCGCCGAGCTCTCGGACGGCACGCTGCGCTATCTGCTGCTCGTCGCCGCGCTGACCTCGCCGCGGCCGCCCGCGCTCATGGTGCTGAACGAGCCCGAGACCAGCCTCCACCCCGACCTTCTCGGTCCGCTCGGCAGGCTCATCGCGCTGGCGTCCGAGCGGTCGCAGGTCGTGGTGGTGTCGCACGCCATGCCGCTGGTCGAGGCGCTCGCCGACGCCGGCGCGCGGCGGATCGAGCTCGAAAAGTCCTTCGGAGAGACGGCTCTGGCGAGCGACGACGACCGTCCGCGCTGGGACTGGCCGAAACGGTGAGCGCAATCGCATTCGACAAACGCCGCCGTCATGCCCGGCGGCGGCCAGGCATCCACGACTTTCTGAGATCGCAGAACTCTACGCCGAAGTCGTGGATGCCCGCGCGAAGGCGCAGGCATGACGACCGCGCCTCTCATCCGCGTGAGTCGTCGTTTGTGACGCGCCCCGCTACATAAGGGCGCCATGGCTCTCGACGTCGTCGATCTCCGCGAGTTCTACGCCCGCCCGCTCGGCGAGATCGCGCGGCGCGTGCTGCGCGCCAAACTCCGCGCCCGCTGGCCGGACCTGCGCGGTCAGCGCGTGCTCGGGATCGGCTACGCCGCGCCCTATCTCGGCGTCTTTCGGGACGACGCGGAGCGGCTGCTCGCCTTCTGCCCGGCCCAGACCGGCGTCGCGGCCTGGCCCGAGGGCCGCCCGAACGCCGCGGCGCTCGTCGACGACGGCATGTGGCCGCTGCCGGACGCCGCCGCCGACCGGATCGTGGCCGCGCACGCGCTCGAGACGTCCGAAAGCGCCGTCGAGGTGCTGCGGGAGGCCTGGCGCTGCCTTGCGCCCGGCGGCCGGCTGATCGTGATCGCGCCGAACCGCCGCGGCGCCTGGGCGCAATCGGACGCGACCCCTTTCGGCCATGGACGTCCGTTCAGCCGCAGCCAGCTCAACGAGTTGCTTCGCGAGGCGCTGTTTGCGCCGGAGGGCTGGGGCGAGGCGCTGTTCATGCCGCCGCTCGAGGGCCGGCTCGCCTTGCGCTCGGCGCTCGCTTTCGAGCGGATCGGCGCCCGACTCTGGGGCCCGTTCGCGGGCGTCCATGTGGTCGAGGCCTCGAAGCAGGCGATGCGCGCCATCCCGGCGCGCCCGTCCCGCAAGGCGCGCGTCGCGCCGGCGCTGAGGCCGGCCCCCGTCGGCGCGCCCGCGCCCCAGATCTGACGGCGGCGAAGCGGCCCTTCAGTGGCCGCCGCCGGATTTTCCGAAGGCGGCCTTCTGGTCGGGCGTCGCCTCGCTCTGGTGCTTCGCCTTCCACTCGTCATAGGGCATGCCGTAGACGGCCTCGCGCGCCTGCTCCTTGCTCACGGACAAGCCCTGCGCGTCGGCTGCGTCCTTCAGCCAGTTCGACAGGCAGTTCCGGCAGAAGCCCGCGAGGTTCATGAGGTCGATGTTCTGCACGTCGGTGCGTCCGCGCAGATGCTCGACGAGCCGGCGGAACGCCGCGGCCTCGAGTTCGGTCGTGGTCTTGGCGTCGACGCCCGGAAGCTCGGTCATCTAGCGTCTCCTTGTTCCTGCGCGGGTTCCGTAATGGACGATGCGGCGCGTCTCGGACAGGTCGAGCAGCGGCGGAACGAGGCGCGCGAAGCGCTCGGCCCATTCGGCCTGCCCCTCCTCGCCGCCCACGAGATCCTGCCGGATCTCGACCAGCACGTGCGGAAAGCCGCGATTGGTGCCGTGGCGGTTCATGCCGTCGCCGATGAGGGCGCCGTCGTAAGGCTCGTTGTCCCCGACCACGATCCCGTCCTCGGCCGCGAGCGCGGCGAGCAGCGGCTTGGCCACGCGGTCGTCGAGGTCCCAAAGCAGGCCGACATGCCAGGGCCGCGGCACGCTCTTCCAGGCTGGCGTGAATGAGTGCATCGCCAGGATCAGAGGCGTCTCCCCGGCGTCGACGATCGCGTCGAGCGTCGCCGTGACGGCGCCGTGATAGGGCCGGTGGAGCCGGTTCAGGCGGCGGGTCCGCTCGTCCTCCCCGACCCTCGCATTGCCGGGGATGAGGTCGCCGTCAGAGAGCCGCATCAGCAGCGTCGGGTCGTCCTCGCCGCGGTTCGGATCGATGACGAGGCGCGAAAACGTCGACAGCACCGCATGCGCGCCGAGCAGCTCTGCGAGCCGCAGCGTCACGCCGCGCATGCCGATGTCGTAGGCGATGTGGCGCCGAAACGTCTCTTCGCCGAGACCGAGGTCGCCGAGTTCGGGCGGAACGCGGTTCGAGGCGTGGTCGCAGGTGAGCACGAGCCGCGAGCCGGCGCGGCCCTCCACGACCTCGAAGGGCGGGGCTTCGTCTTTCGTCTCGGGCGAAAATGGGTCGCAGCGCATGGGGTTGCCTGAGTAGTGATGGCCGTGGGCCTATGCCATAGGAAGGGCGGCGGCGCGACTGCGCGCGGCCGAAGACCCGCGCGTCAAGCGGGCCAGACACGGGGGATCCGCCGATGACGCCAGACGAGCGCCGTTCGCTGTTGCGCCGCGCCTTCGAGGCGGCGGTCGCGGCCGCCCATCCCTCGATCTGCATGCCGCCCCACTTCCCGGCCCCGCCGAAGGGCAAGGTGATCGTGCTTGCGGCCGGCAAGGGCGCGGGCGCCTGCGCCGAGGTCGCCGAAAAGTTCTACCGCGAGACCCACGGGCTCGGCCCGGACCGGTTGACGGGCCTTGCGGTCACGCGCCACGGCCACGCCCGGCCGACCGAGTTCGTGAAGGTCGTGGAGGCCGGCCACCCGGTGCCGGACGCCGCCGGCCTGCAAGGCGCCGCCGACACCATCGCGATCGCCAAGGAGGCGGGTCCCGACGACCTCGTGCTCGCGCTCATCACCGGCGGCGGATCGGCCAACTGGGTGTCGCCCGCCGACGGCTCGACCTCTCGGCGAAGCAAGCCACCACCAAGGCGCTGCTGCGCTCGGGCGCGCCGATCGACGCGATCAACACCGTCCGCAAGCACCTGTCGAAGATCAAGGGCGGGCGCCTCGCCGCGGCTGCGCATCCGGCCAAGCTCGTCGCGCTCGCGATCTCGGACGTGCCGCGCGACGACCCGTCGGTCATCGCTTCCGGCCCCACGGTCCCCGATCCCTCGACGCTCGCCGACGCCCGCGCGGCGTTGGAGCGCTTCAAGGTGACCCCGCATCCCGACGTCGCCGCGGCGCTGTCGAATCCGGCGAACGAGAGCCCGAAGCCCGGCGACGCCGCCTTCGACAGCGCGAGCTTCGTCGTCGTCTCGCGCCCGGCCGACGCGCTGCAGGCGGCGATCCAGACGCTCGAACAGGCGGGCGTCGAAGTCCGCGTGGTCGGGGCCGATCTCGAGGGCGAGGCCCGCGAGGTCGCCGCCGAACACGCCGCGATCGCCCGCGATCTGACAGGGCTCGCGAAGCCCGTCGCGCTGATCTCGGCCGGCGAGCTCACCGTCACGATTCGCGGCGAAGGCGGTCGCGGCGGGCCCAACCAGGAGTATGCGCTCGCGCTCGTCGGCGCGCTCGAGGGACTGGCGAACTGGGCGGCGCTCGCCGGCGACACCGACGGCGCGGACGGCGGCGGCGGCGCGCCGACCGACCCGGCCGGCGCGGTGGTCGATCCCGGCACGGCGGCGCGAGGATTTTCGGAAGGCGCGGACCACCGGGCGTTCCTCGAGAACAACGATTCGACCGGCTATTTCGAGAAGACCGGCGACCTGCTCCAGACCGGCCCGACCTGCACCAACGTCAACGACATCCGCATCGTGCTCGTTGACATCCCCGACCCGGCCTAGCGATAAGTCGTGCCGACGAGGCCCCGAGGCGGCCGCATCCGTCGGAAGAACAAACTCGAATGCTTGACTTTGTCCGCCTCGCCTTCGGGCTTGGAATCTGCCTTTCGGCGACGGCCTTCGTCACATCTCCTGCGTTCGCCGACTTTAGGCTCTGCAACAAGACCTCGAGTCGGGTTGGGGTCTCGGTGGGCTACAAGGACCACGAGACCTGGTCGACCGAAGGTTGGTGGAACGTCGGGGCCAATTCGTGCGAGACGCTGCTGCGCGGACCGCTCTCGGCGCGCTTCTACTACGTCTACGCGATCGACTACGACCGCGGCGGGGAATGGAACGGCAAGGCCTACATGTGCACCCGCGACAAGGAATTCACCATCAAGGGGATCGAGGACTGCCTGGCGCGCGGCTATGACCGGTCAGGCTTTTTCGAGATCGACACCGGCGAACAGAAGAGCTGGACAGTGCAATTGACCGAGCCGACCGGGCGCGGCCAGGGCGTGAAGCCCTCGGCCGCCGGCGCCCTCACTCCTCCGCCTGCCCCCGACCGTCGCGTCGACCTCGCGCCAGCATCCGGCGACGCGCGATGAGGCGGCTTCGCAGAACCAAGATCGTCGCGACGCTCGGACCGTCGTCGTCGACGCAGGAGATGGTCGGCAAGCTGTTCGCGGCCGGCGCGGACGTCTTCCGCATCAACATGAGCCACACGAGCCACGACCGGCTGCGCGAGCTCGTCGGAATCATCCGCTCCACGGAAAAGAGGGTCGGGCGCCCGATCGGCATCCTGGTCGACCTACAGGGCCCGAAGCTGCGTCTCGGCAAGTTCGCGGACGGCGCGGTGATGCTCGAGAAGGGCCAGACCTTCACGCTCGACTCCAATCCCGAGCCCGGCGACAAGACCCGCGTCCAGCTGCCCCATCCCGAGATCCTCGAGGCGCTGGAGCCCGGCCACAACCTGCTGCTCGACGACGGCAAGGTGCGGCTCGTGGCCGAAAGCTCGACCGCGACCGAGACCGTGACCCGCGTGGTCGTGGGCGGGCGCATGTCGGACCGCAAGGGCGTCAGCCTGCCGGACACCACCATCAAGACTTCGGCCATGACGCCGAAGGACCACGCCGACCTCGACGCGGCGCTGGAGACCGGCTGCGAGTGGATCGCGCTCTCCTTCGTGCAGCGTCCGGAGGACATCACCGAGGCCAAGGACATCATCCAGGGCCGCTGCGCGGTGATGACCAAGGTCGAGAAGCCCCAGGCCATGACGCGGCTCTCCGAGATCATCGAGCTCTCGGACGCCATCATGGTGGCGCGCGGCGACCTCGGCGTGGAGATGCCGATCGAGAAGGTGCCGGGGCTGCAGAAGCAGATGACCCGCGCCTGCCGGCGCGCCGGCAAGCCGGTGATCGTCGCGACCCAGATGCTGGAGTCGATGATAACCCAGCCGACCCCGACCCGCGCCGAGACCTCGGACGTCGCAACCGCGGTGTTCGAGGGCGCGGACGCCATCATGCTCTCGGCCGAGAGCGCCGCCGGCTCCTACCCGATCGAGGCGGTGTCGATGATGGACTCGATCGCCCGCAACGTCGAAAGCGACCCCTACTACCGCTCGATCATCGACGCCCAGCACGCGGTTCCCGAGCCCACCGGCGCCGACGCGATCTCGGCGGCCGCCCGCCAGATCGCCGAGACGCTCGATCTTTCGGTCATCATGTGCTGGACGGCGGGCGGCACCACCGCGCGCCGCGCGGCGCGCGAGCGGCCCAAGACCCCGATCATCGCGCTGACGCCGAACCTCGACACCAGCCGGCGCCTGACGCTGACCTGGGGCATCCACTCGCTGCTGACGAGCGACGCCTACGACCTTGACGACATGGTGGACCGCGCCTGCGACTTCGCCCGCGCGGAAGGCTTCGCCAACAGCGGCGACCGGGTGATCGTCTCGGCGGGCGTGCCGCTCAGGACGCCGGGCGCCACCAACATGCTGCGCATCGCCTACATCTCGGCCGACGGCAAGGGCGCGGACAACGAGCGTCGCTGAGGCGTTTATCGTTCCGGATCGAAATGAAAACGCCGCCCTCGGGGCGGCGTTTTTCGTTCGGCGCGCCGCCCTTGTCCCGGACTTGATCCGGGACCCAGACCCGATGCGCTTTCAACACGAAACAGGACGGCCGCAGCTTTTCTTGAGAGCCGTCTCGGCTCTGGGTCCCGGCTCAAGGCCGGGACAAGAGGGCGACGCGTCTCGATCGCCCCTCCGGGCAGCGCTCACCCGCGCCTCAGCGCGCCCTGCATCACGCGGCGGGCGACCCCCTGCGGCGCGAGGCCGAGAAGGCGGTCGCACTGGGCGGCCGGCTGAGGCTCGCCGAAGGCGAAGCCCTGACCGTAGGTCGCCCCGAGATGGTAGAACTCGACGGCGTCGGAGTCCGTGTCGACGCCGTCGGCCGCGACCTCGATGCCGAGCTCCTGCGACAGGCGCACGATCGCGCGGATCATCGGCGAGCGGTCGCCGCCGGCCTGCGGGCGCATCAGCGACCGGTCGATCTTCAGGACGTCGAAGGGCAGCCGCTCGAGCAGCGGGAGGTTCGAGAAGCCGGCGCCGAATTCGTCGAGCGCGAGACCCGCGCCGACGTCGCGCAGACGCTCGAGGATGTGGGCCGAATGCTCGGGGCTATCGAGCACGAGGCTCTCGGCCAGCCCGATCTTGAGGGAGCCTGGCGCGAGGCTGTGGCGCGAGAGCGCCTGCGCGACGTCGTGGACGAGCTCCTGCCGCAGGAACTGCGCGCCCGAGGCCGCGACCGTCATGAACAGCGGCGGCTCGCCGGGCACCTGATCCTGCCAGACGCCGAGCTGGCGCGCCGCCTCCTCGAGGGCGAACAGGCCGAAATCGACGATGAGGCCGGTCTCCTCGGCGATGGCGAGAAACTCCTGCGGCGGCCTGCGGCCGTAGCGCGGATGCTCCCAGCGCAGCGCCGCCTCGAAGCCGGCGATCGAGCGGTCGTCGAGACGCACGACCGGCCGGTAGTGGACCCTCAGCTCGTCGCGTTCGAGCGCGCGCGCGAGCTCGCCCGACACCAGAAGGCGGTCCGTGGTCGCCGCGCGCATGTTCGGGCGGAAGGTCTCGACATGATCTCCGCCGAAGCGCTTGGCATGGTACATCGCGACTTCGGCGTTCTTCAGGACGCCCTCGGCCTCCTGGGCGCTGTCGCCCGGCGCGAGGCCGATGGAGGCGGTGAGCCGCAGTTCGCGTCCGCCGAACGAGATCGGCGCGCCGATCGCCCGCTTCAGGGCTTCGGCGAAGGCGCCGGCGCTCTCGGCGTCGCGGGCCGAGACGAGCAGCAGACCGAACTGGTCGCCGCCAAGCCGCGCCAGCGTGTCCTGCGGGCGCATCAGCCGGGTCAGGCGGCGCGCGACCGTGATGAGGATCGTGTCGCCGGTGCCGACGCCGACCGCGTCGTTGAGCTTCTTGTAGCGATCGATGTCGAGCACCATCACGGACGGTCGGGCGCCCGCCTCGCCCTCGACGAAGGCGAGCGCGGCCTCGATGCGGTCGAGGAACAGGCGGCGGTTCGGCAGGCCCGTGAGATTGTCCTCAACGGCGTTCTGAAGCAGGCGCTCCTCGGTCGTCTTGGAGGCGTTGACGTCGAGCAGCGTGCCGACGCAGCGCACCACCTCGCCGTCGGCCCCGACCACGGGGCGCGCGCGCAGCATGTACCAGAGATGGTGCCCGTCGGCGCCGCGCAGGCGGAACGTCTCGACCAGGCGGCCCCGGCGCTCGTCGACGAGCGCGTCGAGCGCGGCGCGGAAACGGTCGCGATCGGCCGGGTGCACGATTTCGGCCCAGTCCGCGGCCGGGCCCTGAAGGGCGCCGCGACGGAGGCCGAGCGCCGCCTCGAGCTCGGGCGCGGCGTGGACCTGGTCGACGACCACGTCCCAGTCCCAGACGACGTCGCCCGCGCCCATCACCGCGAGCGCCCGGCGCTCGATGTCGGAGGCGCCGCCCTGGTCCACCACGCCGCCCGCGAAGGCGTGCTGCATCACCGTGAAGCCGATGAGCAGCGTCAGAAGCACGAGCCCGCCGAAGAGCGCGGGGGCGACGAGCTCGTTCGCCAGCGGCCCGCTGACGGCCGCGCCTGCGGCGCACACCCAGACCAGCAGCAGCAGCCAGGTGGGCGCGAGCGTCACCGCGCGGTCGTAGCCCTGAAGCGCGAGCCAGACCACGACGCCGAAGCCCACCGCCGCGATCGCGGCCAGCGACAGGCGCGCGAGGCCCGCGGCGATCGACGGGTCGTAGGCCGAGAGCCCGATCGTGACGAACAGGAAGACGAGCCAGACGCCGACCACGTGGCTGTAGCGGACGTGCCAGCGGCCGAGATTGAGATAGGCGAACAGGAACACGAGCAGCGTCGCGGCGAAGCCCGCCTCGCCGCCCGCCCTCAGGATCCGGTCGGCCGCGGGATCGAGATCGAGAATGTTGCGCCAGAAGGCGAAGTCGACGCCGAGATAGAACAGCACCGACCAGGCGAGCGCGGCGGCCGCCGGGAACATCATCGAGCCCTTCACCACGAAGAGGATGGTGAGGATCAGCGCCAGCAGGCCCGCGATCCCGAGCATGATGCCGCGGAACAGGGTGAAGGAGTTCACCTTGTCCTTGTAGGCGTCGGGCTCCCAGAGGGTGAGTTGCAGAAGCGTCGGCGAGGCGAGCTCGGCCACGTAGGTGACGGTCGCGCCCGGATCGAGCGTCAACCGAAACACGTCGGCGTCGTCGGCGCCCTGCCGCTCGGGCTTGAGGCCCTGGCTCGCCGTCAGCGCCCGGATGCGCTCCGAGCCGAGGTCGGGCCACACCGCGCCCGAGCCCGAAAACCGGAAATATGGCGAGACCAGCAGGCGATCGATCTGCTCGTCGCCCTCGTTCTTCAACGAGAACACCACCCACTGGCGGCCGTCGCCGGGGGTCTCGGCGCGCACCTCGATGCGCCGCACGATGCCGTCCGGCCCCGGCTGGGTCGCAACCTGGATGCGGTCGGCCTGTCCCACAGGACGTTCGATCGCGGGGTGAGGTCGACGGCCTCGTCGTCGGGCTGGACGGAGAGCGGTGGGGCGGCGCCTGCGGATCCTGCGAAGCCGAGCGCCGCGACCAGCAGCGCGATCGCGAGAAGGGGCAGGCGGAGGATACGCAAGCCTCGGCACTCCTGGTAAGTTTCGCCCGGAACGCAGGGCGACGCAGCGTCGGCACGTTAGCTCACGCCGTCGCTGCGCAGAAGCGCATAGAGCAGGTGATCCTGCCAGCGTCCGTCGATGCACAGATATTCGCGCGCATAGCCTTCGCGCTTGAACCCCGACTTTTCGAGCAGGCGGATCGAGGCCTGGTTGTGCGGCAGGCAGGCGGCCTCGACCCGGCGCAGCTTCAGCGTCTGGAATACGAAGGGCGCGAGCGCCTTGACGGCGGCGCTCATATGGCCGCGCCCCGCATGGCCCGCGCCCATCCAGTAGCCGAGCGAGCAGGTCTGCGACACGCCGCGGCGGATCTGGCTGACCGTCACCCCGCCGACCAGCGCGCCATCGGCGCGGAACACGAAAAACGGATAGGCCTGGTCGCTCTCGAGTTCCCGGACATAGCGCTTCAGCCGCTTGCGGAAGGCCAGGCGCGAGACGTCGTCGGCCGGCCAGGTCGGCTCCCATGGCTGTAGAAAGGCGCGGCTCTCCTCGCGAAGCTGGCTCCAGGCCGGATAGTCGGCCATCTGGGGCGTGCGCAGCTTCACGCCGTCGCCGGTCAGCGTCGGGACGGTCTCGGCTGCGGCGAGAGAGCGGAAAAAACGCCATCCCGGTCCCGCCTCAGGCCGCGGAGGCGCGGCGGCCGAGCCGCTCGGCGAGGCGTTCGGGAGGCGTGAGGCGCCGGATCGGGCCGACGGCCGCAAGCGTCGGGGCCGAGGTCATCAGCGCGCGGCCGCTTTCGCGCACGGCCGCGACCGTGACCGCCTCGATCTTCTGGACCGTCTCGGCGACGTCGAGCGGGCGGCCGAAGGCGAGCTGGTGGCGGGCGTGATGATCGGCGCGCGAGGCCGGCTGCTCGAGCGACATCAGCAGCCCGGCCTTCATTTGCGCCTTGGCGCGCTCGACCTCGCGCTCGTCGGCGGTCTCGGCCGCCTGCAGCAGCACGTCGATCATGACGGGCAGGATGTCGGCTGCGTCCTCCGGGCCGAGCGCCGCATAGGCCCCAAAGAGGCCTGAGTCGGCGTAGGACCAGTGGAACGCATTGACCGAATAGGCGAGCCCGCGCTCCTCGCGCACCTCCTGGAACAGGCGCGAGGACATGCCGCCGCCTGCGAGATTGGCGAAGACCTGCGCGGCATAGACGTCCTCGGCGTCGAAGGCCCGGCCCTCGAACGCGATCGTGACGTGGAGCTGCTCGTAGTCGCGCTTCGCGCGGCGGTCGCCGCCGACGTAAGCCGCGAGCGCGGGCTTCGGGGCCTCGCCCGCTGGAAGTCCGGCGAAGCGCTTCTCGGCTTCGGCCACCACCGCCTCGTGGTCGACCGCGCCTGCGGCCGTCACCACCGTGTCCTTGGCGCGGTAGCAGCGATCGCGGAAGCCGCTGAGCAGGTCTCGGTCGAGCCCGCGCACTGATTTCGGCGTGCCGAGGATCGACCGGCCGAGCGTCTGGTTCGGGAATGCGGTCTCTTGCAGCCAGTCGAAGACGAGGTCGTCGGGCGTGTCCTCCACCCCGCCGATCTCCTGCACCACGACGTTCTGCTCGCGCTTGATCTCGGTCGGATCGAACGACGGCTCGATCACGATGTCGGCCAGCATGTCGAGCGCGAGGCCGACGTCGGCGGCGAGCACACGGGCCGAGTAGCCGGTCTGCTCGACGCCCGTCGCTGCGTTGAGGTCGCCGCCGACCTGCTCGATCTCCTCGGCGATCTGGCGCGCGGAGCGGCGGGCCGTGCCCTTGAACGCCATGTGCTCGAGGAAATGCGCGAGACCGTGCTCTTTTTCGGTCTCCGAGCGCGCCCCCGCCCCGAAGGTGACGCCGACAGCCGCGGTGCCGAGCTCCGGCATCGCGTCGGTGATCACCGCGACGCCCGAGGGCAGCACGGTGAGACGCGGGCTCACGCTGCGGCCTCGCGGGCGACGCGGGCGCGCTTTTCGACGAAGGCTTCGAGCTCGTCGAGATCGTTCGGCAACTGGTTGACGCGTTCCGGCGCGTCCATGAGCTCGGACAAATGGACGGGCAGGTCCGGACGAACGCCCGAGGCGGCCTCGACGGCGTCCGGGAACTTGGCGGGATGGGCGGTGGCGAGCACGACGGTCGGCGTCGCAGGATCGAGCCCGGCGCGCTCGGCGACCGAGACGCCGACCGCGGTGTGCGGGTCGAGCAGATAGTCGGTCTCGCGCTTCACCCGGCCGATGACCTCGGCGACCGCGGCCTCGTCGGCGCGGCCGGCGTCGAACTCGGCGCGGATGTTCGCAAGCGTCGTCTCATCGAGCGTGAAGGAGCCGGACTGCGACAGCGAGGCCATGGCGCGGCGGACCGCGGAGGCGTCGCGGCCGCCGGCGTCGAACAGCAGGCGCTCGAAGTTCGACGAGACCTGGATGTCCATCGAGGGCGAGCTGGTGGGCTCGACGCCCTTCACCTCGTAGCGCCCGGTCTCCAGCGTGCGCGCCAGGATGTCGTTGACGTTGGTGGCGATGACGAGCCGGCCGATCGGAAGCCCCATGCGCTTGGCCACGTAGCCCGCGAAGATGTCGCCGAAATTGCCCGTCGGCACCACGAAGTCGACCTTGCGCGCCGGGCTTCCGAGCGCGACCGCTGCGGTGAAATAGTAGACCACCTGCGCCAGCACGCGCGCCCAGTTGATCGAGTTCACCCCGCCAAGCGCCATCCGGTCGCGGAAGGCGTGGTGGTTGAACGCGGCCTTCACCAGCGCCTGGCAGTCGTCGAACGAGCCGTCGACCGCGATGGCGTGGACGTTGTCGTCGGGCGCAGTCGTCATCTGCCGGCGCTGGACGTCCGACACCTTGCCGTGCGGCATCAGAATGAAGACGTCGGCGCGCTCGCGCCCACGGAAGGCCTCGATCGCCGCGCCGCCGGTGTCGCCCGACGTCGCGCCGACGATCGTGGTGCGAAGGCCCCGCTCGGCCAGCACGTGGTCCATCAGCCGCGCGAGCAGCTGCATGGCGACGTCTTTGAACGCGATGGTGGGCCCGTGGAACAGCTCGAGCACGAAGCGGTTGTCGCCGATCTGCACCAGCGGCGCGACGGCCGGATGCCGGAAAGCCGCGTAGGCCTCGCGGATCATGGCGCGCAGCTTCTCGGGCGCGACGGCGTCGCCGACGTAAGGCGCGATGACGGCTTCCGCCACTTCGGCGTAGGGGCGGCCTGCGAAGCCCGCGATGGTCTCAGGAGAGAGCGTCGGCCAGGTCGGGAACATAGAGCCCGCCGTCGCGGGCGAGGCCCGCGAGCATCGCGTCGGCGAAGCCGAGCGCAGGCGCTTCGCGCGGGGTCGAGACATAGGCGAGTGACATCGGAGGCGGAGACTTTCATGCACGCGTCGGGGGCCCGCCAAACTAGGCGCGCGGGGCCTCGCTCGCAAGCGAGGGGGCCTCGCCCATTCTTCCCCCGATTGGCGGACGCGAGCTGCGGGCTTCGAGACGCTTGGCTCTCGCCAAGCTCCTCAGCATGAGAAAGCGGGGGAGGTTCCGAGAACCGAGACCGTCCTCATGCCGAGGGGGCGTTCGTAGAACGCCGCCTCGAAGCGCACAGCCGCTCCCATGGCTGCGGGCGGAAATCGCGCCACATATCCCCCATGCGCAGCCGGACCGACGCCTGATGGCCATGGACGAACGCTTCCGCTTCGGGATCGAGGAGGAATACTTCCTCGCGGACGCCAAGACCTGCGAGAGCCCCAAGGGCGAGACCGCCGACGCCTTCCACGAGGCGGCCAAGGAGATCGTCGAGCCGCTCTCCCACGAGTTCCTGAAGGGTCAGGCCGAGGTCCAGACCGAGCCGCAGCTTTCCTTCGACCGCGCCTGCGACGATCTGGAGCGCATGCGACGCGACCTGTCGCGGGTCGCGAGCGAGCACGGGCTGATCCTGTTCGCGGCCGGAACCCATCCGCTCGCCCGCCAGCGAGATCAGGAGGCGAACCCGGATCCGCGCTACGACCGGCTGGTGGCCGAGCTCGGCGTCATCGCCAAGCGCGCGATGATCTGCGCCATGCACATCCATTGCGAGGCGCCCGAACCCGCGCGCCGGCTCGACGTCATGAACCGGCTGCTTCCCTTCCTGCCGCTGTTCTACGCGCTCTCGGTCTCCTCGCCGTTCTGGCAGGGCCGCGAGGCGGGGCTGAAGGGCATCCGGCTCTCGACCTTCGCCGAATGGCCGCGCATGGGGCTGCCCGAGATCTTCGAGAGCGACGCCGAGTATCGCCGCTTCGTCGACCTGCTGGTGGCGGCCGACGTGGTGACCGACGCGAGCTTCATCTGGTGGCACATCCGCCCCTCGACGCGGTTTCCGACCGTCGAGCTCAGGATCTGCGACAGCTGCACGCGGGTCGACGACGCGGTGGCGATCGCGGCTCTCTACCAGGCGCTCTCGCGCTGCGCGACGCGGCGCCCGGAGCTCAATCGCGGCGTCGGCGCGGTGGAGCGCGGGGTCTGCGCGTCGAACATCTGGCAAATCCAGCAGCATGGCGGCGAAGCGCGGCTGATCGACGTCGCGCGCGGGCAGGCCACGACCGTGTCGGCCCTGCTCGAAGAGGCGCTGAAGCTCGTGGAGGACGACGCGCGCGAGCTCGGCTCGCTCGACTGGGTTTTGCGCACGCGCGACGTGCTGGCGCGCGGCTCGAGCGCCGACCGCCAGCTCGCTACGTTTCGCGAGCGGGGTGGCGGAAGGCGCCGGCGAGGAGGAGGCGCTGCGCGAGGTGGTGCGGATGCTGGGGCGCGAGACGGTCGGGGGATAGCGCGACGACGCCTCACCCTCGTCCATGAACGGAAGGGGGGCCGGCCAGTGTGGCGCCCTACTCCGCTTCTCTCACCGTCCGCCAGGCGAAAGCGCCGAACACGGCTGCAAGCGTCGCCGCGAGGCCGTACCAGGTCAGCGCGTATTCCATGTGCCGGTTCGGGAACGACACCCGCGTCTCGCCGGCCTGCGGCAGCGGACCTGCGCCGGCCGTCGCCTCGGCGTCGACGGTGAAGGGCGCGACGTTGTCGAGATGGAGCCCCGCGGCGATCGCCTTCGGGTCGCGCGCGAAGAACATGTCGCGCCCGGGATCGTCGGCGGGCGTGAACATGTTGCGGTCCTCCGCCTCACGGAGCGGCCCAGACACCTCGACCTCGCCCTCGGGTCGCGCCGCGCGGCCGACCGCGCCCTCGGGCGCGAAGCCGCGATTGACGATCACCAGCCCGCCGCCGGAAAGCCGCAGCGGCGTCATGAGGAAATAGCCCGGGCCCTTCAGCGGCCCGCGCGGCTCCGAGAGGTTCACGAACACCCGCGCCTCGCGCTCGTGGTCGAACGTTCCCTTGGCGCGGACGCGCCGATAGCTCCAGGCGGCGAGATCGAGCGAGGGCCAGTCGGCCGGGGGCGGCAAGGCGACGGGCTCGGCCGCCATGCGCTCGCTGACGCGCGCCACGAGTTCGGTCTTCCACGACAGCCGCGCGAGCTGCCACGAGCCGAGCCCGACCAGCAGCGCGACCGCGATCGCGGTCGCGGCGGCCGCCTTCCAGAGCCCTGCCCGCCTCATCGGTCGAGCCGCCCCTCGGCGGCGCCGTGGGCGTGCTGGAGCGCGATCAGGACGCCCTTGATGACGCGCAGAAGCGTGAGGCAGATGACGGCGACCACGGGCAACGACACGACGAGATGGGCCCAGAACGGCGGCTCATAGGCGAATTCGAACCACAGCACGAAGCCGAGCGCCAGGAAACCGGCGATCAGCATGACGAACACCGCGGGCCCGTCGCCGGAGTCGGCGAAGCCGTAGTCGAGCCCGCAGGCCTCGCAGGCCGGCGGCAGCGCGATGTAGCCGCGGAACAGCCTTCCTTTCCCGCAGGCGGGGCGCGGCGAGCGCGCCGGACAAAGCCGCCTCGCCGGCGGTGCGGTTCGGCGCGGGCTCGTTCATGCAGGCTCCGGGCTTTCAGAAACGAGACGGGGCCGCCGGCGCTGTCGCCGACGGCCCCGCCCGAAGGGTGGGGAACTCTTCGCCTCAGTGCGCGCTCGCGCCCGCGCCCCCAGACGTAGATGGCGGCGAACAGGAACAGCCACACCACGTCGACGAAGTGCCAGTACCAGGCCGCCGCCTCGAAGCGAAGTGCTGCTTGGGCGTGAAATGGCCCTTGTAGACGCGGGCGAGGCACACGATCAGGAAGATGGTGCCGACGATGACGTGGAAGCCGTGGAAGCCGGTCGCCATGTAGAACGCCGCGCCGTAGACGTGGCCCGCGAAGCCGAACGCCGCGTGGCTGTACTCGTAAGCCTGGCAGATCGAGAACAGCACGCCGAGGATGATGGTGAGCCACAGGCCCATCTTCAGCCCCTTGCGGTCGCCATGGATCAGCGCGTGATGCGCCCAGGTGATCGTGGTGCCGGAGGTCAGCAGGATCAGCGTGTTGAGCAGCGGCAGGTGCCATGGGTCGAAGGTCTGGATGCCCTTGGGGGGCCAGACGCCGCCCGTCACCTCGGTGCGCTGGAACTGGTGCACGTCGCTCGGAAACAGCGCGACGTCGAAATAGGCCCAGAACCAGGCGACGAAGAACATCACCTCGGAGGCGATGAACAGGATCATGCCGTAGCGCAGATGGATGGCGACGACCCGCGTGTGGTCGCCGCGATGCGCCTCGTTGATGACGTCGCGCCACCAGGCGATCATCGTGTAGAGCACGCCCGCGAAGCCGACGAGCGCGATGTAGGGCATGCCGCCCTTCATCCACTGAACGGCGCCGACCGCAAGCACGAAGGCCGCGATCGAGCCGACGAAGGGCCACGGGCTCGGATCGACGAGATGGTAGTCGTGGTTCTTAGCGTGGGCGTCCGCCATCGGGGCTCCCCTTCCCTCTTGTGACTTCCGCTCTCGGCCGTTTCGGCCGTGGCGGCGCGCGCGTTTCCTGTTGTTTAGCTCTTAGGGCGTTCCGGTCCCGCCGCGGAAGCCGACTTTTGGCTCTTGGCGGGGAAGAATGTGTAGGACAGCGTGATCTCGTCGACGTCGTCGAGGTCGCGGTTCTCGGCGATCGAGGGGTCGACGAAGAAGGCGACCGGCATCTCGATCTCCTCGCCCGGCTGCAGCGTCTGCTCGGTGAAGCAGAAGCACTGGAGCTTGGAGAAGTAGGCGCCGGTCTGGTTGGGCGTGACGTTGTAGGTCGCGGTGCCGGTGATCGGCTTGTCCGAGACGTTCTTGGCCTTGTACATCGCGAGCTTGGTCTCGCCGACACTGACGCTCATCGAGATCGTCTCGGGCGAGAACTTCCAGCCGAGGCCGGGCGCGACGTTGCCGTCGAAGCGCACCGTCACTTTGCGGTCGATCGCGGCGGAAGGCGCGGCGCTCGCCACCTGAGTGGTGCCGCCATAGCCGGTCACCCGGCAGAACATGTCGTAGAGCGGCACCGCGGCGAACGACAGCCCGGTCATGCCGGCGACGATGCCGACGCAGACGAGCACGACGCGCCCGTTGCGGGCTGGCCTGGGGGACACGTCCGGCCCCGCGCTCAAAGCGGCCGGTTGGCGACGTTGCCGCCCATCTTGAACACGGTCACCAGATAGAACAGCACGACGAGCACGAACAGCGCGACGGCGATCGCGACGTTGCGGGCCTTGCGGCGGCGCAGCTGCTCCTCGGTGAGGACCAGCCCCTTGTCTTCGTCGTGCGGCTCAACCATCGCCATCACATCCAGCCCGGAACGGGGCCGGTCAGCGGCGCGATCCCGACGAGCTTCTCGGCGATCAGCACGAAGAACAGCGCGAAGAGGTGGATGAGCGAGAAGCCGAACAGGCCGCCCGCGGCCTTGCGCGCGGCGTCGCCCTCGCGGACGCGATAGACTTTCACGGCGCGGCGCAGGAACTCCAGTCCGACCACGATCGCCACGGCGAGATAAAGCGGCCCGCCGAGGCCGACGAAGGCCGGCGCGACGCCAAGCGGCGCAAGCGCGATCGAATAGAGCAGGATCTGGCGACGGGTCTCGTCAGGGCCGGCCGTGATGGTGAGCATTGGCACGCCGGCGCGGGCGTAGTCGTCCGACTTGATGAGGCAGAGCGCCCAGAAGTGCGGCGGCGTCCACATGAAGATCAGCGCGACGAGCACGGCGCTCTCGAGGCCCACGGTCCCGGTCGCGGCCGCCCAGGCGACCATCGGGGGCATGGCTCCGGCGAGGCCGCCGATGACGATGTTCTGCGGCGTCCAGCGCTTCAGCCACATCGTGTAGACGACCACGTAGAAGAAGATCGTGAAGGCGAGCAGCCCGGCGGCGAGCCAGTTGGCGGTCAGGCCGAGCATCAGCACCGAGCCGACCGAGAGCGTCATGCCGAAGGCGAGCGCTTCGCCCGGCGTCACGCGGCCCGCGGGCACCGGACGGTTGGCGGTGCGGGACATGACCGCGTCGATGTCGGCGTCCCACCACATGTTGAGCGCGCCGGACGCGCCCGCGCCGACCGCGATGCACAGCAGCGCGACGGCGGCGAGCACCGGGTGGAGCCCCGCAGGCGCGGCCACGAAGCTCGTCAGCGCCGTGATGACGACGAGCGACATCACGCGCGGCTTCAGCAGCGCCAGGAAGTCCTCGACGCCAGCGAGGCTCGGGCCCGGAAGGGCCGCGGAGGCCTGCGCGCGGTTCTCTTCGATCATCGACATGGGTTTAGGACACGCTCAGTTCGGAACTGCGGCCGGCGACCTTGAGGTCAAGGTCGCCGGAATGAACCGGCGGCCGGGAGACCCGGCCGCCGCAAGCCGCCTTACTTGATGCGCGGCAGCGTCGAGAACTGGTGGAACGGCGGGGGCGAGGACAGCGTCCACTCGAGCGTGGTCGCGCCGGGGCCCCAGGGGTTGTCGCCCGCGACCCGCTTCTTCGCGAAAGCCTCAAACACGCCGTAGAGGAAGATCAGCACCGCAAAGCCCGAGATGTAGGAGCCGAACGACGAGATCATGTTCCAGCCGGCGAACGCTTCCGGATAGTCGACGTAGCGGCGCGGCATGCCCGCAAGACCAAGGAAGTGCTGCGGGAAGAACACCATGTTGACGCCGACGAAGGTGACCCAGAAGTGCAGCTTGCCGATGGTCTCGTTGTACATGTAGCCGAACATCTTCGGGAACCAGTAATACCAGCCCGAGAAGATGGCGAACACGGCGCCCAGCGACAGCACGTAGTGGAAGTGCGCCACCACGTAATAGGTGTCCTGCAGCGAGCGGTCGATGCCGGCGTTCGACAGCACGACGCCGGTGACGCCGCCGAGCGTGAACAGGAAGATGAAGCCGATCGCCCAGATCATCGGGGTGCGGAGCTGGATCGAGCCGCCCCACATGGTCGCGATCCAGGAGAAGATCTTCACGCCGGTCGGCACCGCGATCACCATCGTGGCGAACACGAAGTAGGCCTGCGTGTTCACCGAAATGCCGGTCGTGTACATGTGGTGGGCCCACACCACGAAGCCGACGACGCCGATCGCGACCATCGCGTAGGCCATGCCGAGATAGCCGAAGATCGGCTTCTTCGAGAAGGTCGAGATCACGTGGGAGATCATGCCGAAGCCCGGCAGGATCAGGATGTAGACCTCGGGGTGGCCGAAGAACCAGAACAGGTGCTGGAACAGGATCGGGTCGCCGCCGCCCTGCGGGTCGAAGAACGTCGTCCCGAAGTTGCGGTCGGTCAGCAGCATGGTGATGGCGCCGGCGAGAACCGGCAGCGACAGCAGCAGCAGGAAGGCGGTCACGAGCACCGACCAGGCGAAGAGCGGCATCTTGTGCAGCGTCATGCCCGGGGCGCGCATGTTGAAGATCGTCGTGATGAAGTTGATCGCGCCGAGGATCGACGAGGCGCCGGCGATGTGAAGCGCGAGGATCGCGTAGTCCATCGCGGGGCCGGGCTGACCGGCCTTAGAGGAGTACGGCGGATAGATGGTCCAGCCGCCCGAGACGCCGTGCGAGCCGGGCGCGCCGGGCACGAACAGCGAGATGATCAGGAGCGCGAGCGCCGGCGGCAGCAGCCAGAACGAGATGTTGTTCATGCGCGGGAACGCCATGTCGGGCGCGCCGATCATGAGGGGCACGAACCAGTTGCCGAAGCCGCCGATCATCGCCGGCATCACCATGAAGAAGATCATGATGAGGCCGTGGGAGGTGGTGAAGGCGTTGAAGGTGTTCGGGTTGGTGAAGATCTGCATGCCCGGGCTCTGCAGCTCGAGCCGGATGCCGATCGACAGCGCGCCGCCGATGATCCCCGCGCAGATCGCGAAGATCAGGTACATCGTGCCGATGTCCTTGTGGTTCGTCGAATAGACGTAGCGCCGCCAACCCGTGGGATGGTCGTGGTGGTCGTGTCCGTGAGCTGCCGCCGTGGCCATGCCGCCCTCTCCCGATCTCTGTTCTTTTTACCCGTGGCTCAGCGCGAGGCGACCGAGGCCGGCGAAGCGTCCAAGACCTTCGCAGAATCCTTGGCCTTCTCGGCCGCGGCCTGCTTCAGCACGTCCTTGGCCTTCTCGACGTCGCCCTTCGCAGCTTCGAGCCACTTCTTGTACGTCTCCTCGCTGACCACTTGGATCGCGATCGGCATGAAGGCGTGGGCGAAGCCGCAGAGCTCCGAGCACTGACCGTAATAGACGCCCTCGCGCTCGGCCTTGAACCAGGTCTGGTTCAGGCGGCCCGGGATCGCGTCCACCTTCACGCCGAAGGAGGGAATGGTGAAGGCGTGGATTACGTCCTCGGCCGTGACGTCGACCTTGACCACCTTGTTGACCGGCACGACCGCTACGTTGTCGACCGCGAGCGTGTAGGGCTGGCCGTCCTCGATCTCGTCCTTCTGCAGCATCATCTGGGTGACCGTGACCGCGTTCGCGTCCGGATAGACGACGTCCCAGTTCCACTGGCGGCCCACGACCTTGATGGTCAGGTCGGCCGGCGGCGGCGAATACTGGGCGTAGAGCAGACGGAAGGACGGCACCGCGATCACGACGAGGATCAGCACCGGAATGACGGTCCAGGCGACCTCGAGCAGGGTGTGGTGCGTGGTCTTTGACGGGACCGGGTTCTTGTCCTCGCGGAAGCGGACGACGCAATAGACGAGCAGCGCGAGCACGAAGAGCGTGATGACCGTGATGATGATCAGCACGAAATTGTGGAACGCATGCGCCTGGTGGAACACCGGCGTCACGGCCTCCTGCAGGCCGAGCTGCCACGGCGAGGGCTGACCGTAGCCGGCGAGCGCCGGAGCGGCGGCCGCGATGGTCGCCGCGGCGGCGGCGGTCATGAGCGTCAAGCGTCCGGGTCGGAACATGCTTTCAGAGCCTCTCGTCGCTTCCCCGGGGCTCGTGAGCCGGCCCCTTCCGCCGTCCCGGCGGCGTTTTCGCCGACCGTCAGGCTGTTCTTAACCGCTTGGAGCCGGCGCGCAAAACGGTTCGCGCGGCGCACCGACCCCACCCTCGGCGAAGCCTTGAAACCATAACGGTTACAAAACCACAACTTGGCCCTTCGGCTTGATCCATGCGGCATTTGCGCGCGAAAAAACCGTTCCGCGGACGCATGATCGCCGTGATTTGTGACAGGCTCGCGCGCGCCCGCCGCCAGCGGGTCCCAAGCTTGACACGGCCTTGGGCTCTGTTACGCCCGTCGCCGTCGACCGGACCTGTCGACGGAGCAGGAGACCCCCGATCTTGCGCTCATACTCTCTCGCCGCAGCCTGTCTCGCGGCCCTTGCGACCGCTTTCGCCCCGGTCGCGGCCCTCGCGCAGGGGGCCGTGAAGTCGACCCATGGCGACTGGCAGATGCGCTGCGACACGCCTCCCGGCGCCCAAGGGGAGCAGTGCGCGATCGTCCAGAGCGTCACCGCGGACGACCGGCCGAACGTCGGGCTGACTGTCATCGTGCTGAAGACCGCCGACAAGAAGAGCCGCCTTTTGCGCGTTCTCGCGCCGCTCGGCGTGCTGCTGCCGTCCGGGCTCGGCCTGCGCATCGACCAGGCCGAAGTCGGCCGCGCGGGCTTCGTCCGCTGCCTGCCGAACGGCTGCGTGGCCGAGGTCGTGCTCGAGGACCAGCTGATCAACCAGCTGAAAACCGGCAAGCAGGCGACCTTCATCATCTTCCAGACGCCCGAGGAGGGCATCGGCGTGCCGGTGTCGCTGAACGGCTTCGGCCCGGGCTTCGACGCGCTGCCCTAGTCCGGCTGCGGCGCCCCGCAGATGCGGGCGACCGCGGCCGCGACCATGCCGAAGATCGGATGGTCGGGCATGGGCCGTCCGTCGAGCTCGATCACGGGCATGACCAGCCTGACGCTGTTGGTCGAGAAGACCGCGGAAGCGCCGGCGAGCTCATCCTGCGAAAGCGGCCGCTCGACCGCGCCGAAGTCCTCGCTCAGCACGACGCCTCGGACGATTCCCGGCAGCACGCCTTCGGAGACCGGCGGCGTCACGAGCTCGCCCTCCACCACCGCGAACAGGTTCGCCATCGCGGTCGAGGCGACGCGGCCGTCGGTGTTGAGCATCAGCGCGTCGTCGGCGCCCGCGCGCCTCGCCTCGGCGAAGGCCAGAACGCTGTCAAGATAACTGAGCGTCTTGGCCCGCGAGGCGAAGGACGTCGGATTGCGGCGGACCGACGAGGTCGCGAGCCGGACGGGCGCATAGAGCGCGTCGGCCGGATAGGGCGAGGCGGCGGCGACGACGTTGGGGCGCGGGTCGGCAGGCGGCGCAAGGCCGCGCGCGCCTCCGCCGCGCGTGACCGTGTAGCGGATCACCGCATCGGAGCGGCCGATGGCGTTGAGCAGCGCCTCGATCTCCGCCACGAAGAGCGCGCGGTCGACCGGCAGGCGGATCTCCGCCGCGGCCGTCTCGAGCCGCCGCCAATGCTGGCCGAGCGCGGCCGGCCGTCCGCCGAACACCGCGATGGTCTCGAACAGCCCGTCGCCGAGCGTCAGCCCACGGTCCCCGAGATCGAAGAGCGCTGGACCCTCGACCGGCGCGCCGTTCAGACGGAGCATGTCGCCCGCGCCTCCGCGGCCGAAAGGAAGTTCTGAAGCAGGCGATGGCCGCCTTCGGTCAGGATCGATTCGGGATGGAACTGAACCCCGAAGGTCGGGTGCTCGCGATGTTCGAGCGCCATCACCTCGCCCTCCTCCGAACGCCCCGTGACGACCAGCGGCCCGTCGTAGCCCGCGTCGAAATCGACGATCAGCGAATGGTAGCGGCCGACGGAGAGTGGATTGGGCAGGCCTTCGAAGAGGCCGGCGTCGTCATGCTCGACCCTCGAGGCTCGGCCGTGCAGAGGCCGGCGGGCCCGCATGACCTGGCCGCCGAAGGCCTCGCCGATCGCCTGATGGCCAAGGCAGATCCCGAGAATCGGGATGCGGCCCGACAGCCGCCGGATGACTTCGAGCGACACGCCGGCCTGGGCCGGCGCGCAGGGGCCGGGCGAAACCACGATGGCCTCGGGCGACATCGCCTCGATCTCCTCGACCGTCGCGGCGTCGTTGCGCACCACTTCGGTCGGTCGGCCGATCTCCTCGAAATAGCGGGCGACGTTGAAGACGAAGCTGTCGTAGTTGTCGACGACGAGGATCATCGAAGCCCCCCGGCCTGCGCGAGGCGCGCCGCCGTCTCCTCGCTGTCGGCGGCGAGCGTTCCGCCGAAGGCTTCGAAGACCGCGCGGGCCTTGGTGAGGGTCTCGTCATATTCGGCGGCCGGATCGTTCGAGACCGCGCCTGGTGGTCTCGTTATTCGGCGCGCGCGTGACCGGCCTGGAACTGCGCTTGCCGTCCGCGATCGTCGCGGTGCGGATCGCGATGTTGAAGTCGGCGTCGCCCGAAAAGCCCATCCAGCCGATCGAGCCGCAATAGACCCCGCGGGCGTGGCCCTCGAGCTCTGTGATGATCTCCATCGCGCGGAGCTTCGGGGCGCCGGTGATCGATCCGCCGGGGAAGCTGGCGTTCAGAAGGTCGGCGACGCCGAGCCTGTCGCGCAGTCGGCCCGTCACCACGGAGACGAGGTGGTGCACCGAGGCGTAGGTCTCGAGCCCGCAGAGCATCGGCGCCTCCACGGTTCCCGGCCGGCACACGCGGCTGAGATCGTTGCGCAGAAGGTCCACGATCATGACGTTCTCGGCGCGGTCCTTCTCGCTGTCGAGCAGCGCCCGCGAGGCCGAGCCGTCGGCGTGCGGAATGGACCAACGCTTCGCCGTGCCCTTGATCGGCCTCGCCTCGACGCGGTCGCCGTCGACCCTGACGAAGCGCTCGGGCGAGCTCGAGCAGACCGTCATGTCGCCGAACGCGAGTAGGCCGCGAAGGGCGCGGCGTTGCGGGTTCGAAGACGCCGGTAGAACGCCCACGGATCGAAGTCCTGTGCCAGGTCGGCGAGGAACCGCTGGGCGACGTTGGCCTGGAAGATGTCGCCCGCGAGCACGTAGTCGACCGTCCGGGCGATCGCCTCGACATAGGCCGAGCGGGTGAAGTTCGAGCGGAAGACCGGCCCTGCGGGGCCGGCCGCGGCCGGCTTCGCCTCGACGGGACGGGACAACAGGTCCAGCGCCGCCGCGCGGGCCTTCGCGCGGGCATCGCGCTCGGGGCCGGCGGGCGCCGGCGCGCCGGTCGAGATCAGCCAGGCCCTTTCGGCCGCATGGTCGCAGGCCACGACCCAGTCGTAGAGCGGCAGCAGGGCGTCGGGCACGCCGAGATCGTCGACCCGGGGGGCGGGCAGCCGCTCGAGCCGCCGGCCGTACTCATAGGCGATATAGCCGATCGCGCCGCCCTGGAACGGCGGCAGATCGGGATGCCGTTCGCCGCGCTGGGCTTCGAGCGCGCCGGCGAGCGCGGCAAGCGGATCGTCCTCGACCGCGCCCCTCCGAGCGTCGCGCCGCCGGCGCCGACGTGCAGGACGTCGTACGGGTCGGCGGCGAGATAGGAGAACCGGCCAAGCGAGGCGTGCGGCATCGCGCTGTCGAGGAAGGCGACGTAGGGCAGGCCCGCGAGGCGCTCGGCGAGCGCCGCCATGTCGACGGTCGGCAGTTCCTGGACGTACATCGGTCGCAACGCGCTTGCCGCCGAACGCGGCGGCTTCATCCAGCCTACATAATCAGCCCGGGGCCCGCCGTCATGCGCGCTGGAGCCGCGGGCGCGGACGCATGGCCGCATTGGCCGCCGCGCCCTTGCGTCGCCGAGCCCCGATGGGCCAGATGCCCGCTCTCGAAATCGCGAGGCGCGCGCGAGGACCATGGAACACGGCTCTACCGGAATGTTGCTCGGCGCCCTTGTGTTTCTCGGCGCCGCCGTCCTCTCGGGGCCGCTCGCGCGGCGGCTCGGGCTCGGGGTCGCGGTCGGCTATCTGGCGGCCGGCGTCGTCATCGGGCCGTCGGGGCTGAAGCTCATCGGCGACGCGTCCTCGGTGCTGCACGTCGCCGAAATCGGCGTCGTGATGCTGCTGTTCCTGATCGGCCTCGAGCTTCGGGTGGAGCGCCTCATCGCGCTGAAGAAGCTCGTCGTCGGCTTGGGCGGGCTGCAGATCGCGCTGTCGACCGCGGCCTTCGCCGCGGCCGCATGGGCGCTCGGCGCGGAGCCGCCGGCCGCGATCGCGATCGGCGTCGCGCTCGCCTTTTCGGGCACCGCCATGGCGATCCAGATCCTGGAGGAGCGCGGCCACCTCAACCGCACCTACGGCGAGAAGACGTTCTCGACGCTGCTCGCGCAGGACATCGTGGTGGTGCCGGCGCTCGCGCTCGTGCCGATGCTGGGCGGCGGCGGCGACCACGCTGGCGGCTGGGCGGAGGCGCTCGCCGCCGCGGTCGGCGGCGCGGCCGCGATCGGCGCGATCGTGGTGGCGGGCCGCTGGCTGCTCGACCCGGTGTTCCGCCTGCTCGCCGGCGTCGGCGCCCGGGAGGTGATGACGGCGGCCGCCCTCCTTGTGGTGCTCGGCGCGGCGGAGATCGCGGCGGCGGGGCTTTCGATGGCGATGGGCGCCTTCCTCGCCGGCGTTCTGCTCGCCTCTCCTCCTATCGCCACGAGCTCGAGGCCGACGTCGAGCCGTTCCGCGGGCTCCTGATCGCGCTGTTCTTCATGGGCATCGGCATGGCGATCGACGTCGGCGTCATCGTCGACAACGTCTGGCGGCTGCTCGCCGGCGTCGTGCTCTACCTCACGATCAAGGTGGCGGTGCGGCGGCGCTCGCGCGCGCCTTCGGGGCGACGAGCGGCGACGCGCTCCGGGTCGGCGCGCTTTTGGGCGCCGCGGGCGAGTTCGCCTTCGTGCTGTTCCCGCTCGCCCAGACCAACGGACTGATCTCGGCCGAGGTCGCCAGCATGCTCTCGGCGCTCGCCGCGCTCAGCCTCGTGGCGGCGCCCGGCGTCGCGCTTCTGGCGGAACGCGTCGCCAACCGCCTTGCGCCGGCCGCCGAGACGCCGGACGAGGATTTCTCCGACGCCAAGGGCCAGGTGCTCGTCGTCGGCTTCGGCCGTGTCGGCCAGATCGCCGCGCAGGTCCTGCTCGCCGAGGGCGTCGAGACCACGCTGATCGACGCCAATCCGAGCCGCGTGGAGCAGGCCTCGCGCTTCGGTTTCAAGGTCTATTACGGCGACGGCTCGCGGCTCGACGTGCTGCGCGCGGCCGGCGCCAAGGAGGCGCGCGCCATCCTCGTCTGCGTCGACGACCGCGAGGCCACCAAACGCATCGTCGAGATGGCGAGGCAGAGCTTCCCGCTGACCGAACTCGTGGTGAAGGCCTATGACCGCGGCCATGCGCTCGAACTGATGGGCGCCGGCGTCGAGCGCGTGGTGCGCGAGACCTTCGAGAGCGCGCTCGTGCTCGGGCGTCAGGCGCTCGAGGCCGTCGGCGTCGATCCGGAGCGCGCGGCCGAGATCGAGGAGGACGTGCGCCGCCGCGACGCGCAGAAGCTCGAGATCCAGATGGTCGAGGGCGTCTACGCCGGCCGCGAGCTCACCTACACCAACAAGCCGGTCCCCGAGCCGCTGTCGCTGCCCAAGCGCAAGGGCGGCAAGATCGAGGAGCGCGTCGAGGACGACGGCCCTGCGGGGACGGCGGCCGCGCCGGCCGAGTGACGCCGTTCGTCGCGTCGGCGGTCCCGACCTTGGGCCGGGTGGCGGAGCGGCCGCGGCGCGCCTAACATCGCGTTCGGGTTCGAGCCGGGATGTTCGCGATGTTCAACATGTTCGACGTCTTCCGACAGGCGCAGGGCGGCGCGGCGTTCGACAATCTGTCGCGCGCCTACGGCGTCTCGCCCGACCAGCTGCGCGCCATGACGGCGGCGCTCACCCCCGCCTTCGCGCAGGGGTTCATGCGGCAGGCCGCGACCGACGAGGGCGCGCGGCGCTTCGCCGAGCTGTTCCGCACCGAAGACTACGCCCGGGCCTTCGAGGCGCAGGCGGCCGCGCTCGACTCCTCGACGCGCGGCGCGGGCGAGAACGCGCTCGACGCGCTGTTCGGATCGAAGGAGGTGTCGCGCGCCGTGGCCGCCCAGGCGGCGGCGGCCTCGGGCGTCCAGGCGCAGATCATCCGGCAGGTGCTCCCCGTCTTGGCCAGCATCCTGATGGGCGGCTTCATGAAAGCGGCTCAAGGAGCGGGCGCTCCGACGTCAGCCTTCGACACGCTGTTCGGCGGCGGCAAAGAGCAGGCGCAGAGCCCCTTCCCGGCCAACCCGTTCCAGGGCTGGATCGACGCCTTCAACCGCAGCGCGGAGGGCGCAGGGGGATCGGCGGCCGGATCGGGCCAGATCCCCAATCCGCTCGGCGACATGATGGGCGAAATGATGAAGTCGATGTTCGGCGCGCCTGCTCAGCCGGAAGAGCCAGAGGCGCCGCCTTACGAAGAGCCGGCCGAGCCGAAGTCCGAGACCGCGGCCGAAAATCCGTTCGACGACTTCGTCGCGACAGGCCGCGAGCTGTCGCAGCAGAACGCCGAGGCCATGAGCCAGATCTTCGACGCCTTCTTCAGCGACAAGCCGAAAAAGGCGTAAGGGGCGCGCCTCCTTCTGAAACGCGCCCCACCCTGCCTTTCCCTGCCCCAGGGAAGGACAGTCGCCTCAGCCCAAGCGGCTGCGCGCGGCCCGGCGCTCTTCAGAAATCGCCGTGAGGCGTTCTCCGGGATCGCCCCAGAGCGACCAGCGCGCCGCCTCCTCGAGATCGGCGCGGGTCACGCCGATGTCTGCGAGCATGCGGTCGTCGAGACCGCCGAGCGCCTCGATCTGCTTGCGACGGGTCATCGACACGGCGAGAGCCTTGAAGCGGCTGGCGAACCCGGCGCCCACGGCGCGGGCGACGCTCAAAAGTCCGGATTGCGTCTGGCGTTCGATCAGGACGGACATGTTCGCCTCCTTCGGCTCTCGCTTCCGCCACACCTCCAGCGCGGCGGCCGTCTGAGGGCGAACCACCGCGGCCCGCCTTCACGAAACGAGATAGATCCAGCCGATTGATCAGTGAAACGAATGTTTATAATGTCGTCCATCACCATACGTGATGCCGCCTGATCCAGGAGCCGTCGCCCATGTCCGCTCTGTTCGACGTCGACCAGCTCAAGACCTTCATCGCCATCGTGGACACCGGCTCGTTCACCCGCGCGGCCGACGCGGTGCACAAGACCCAGTCGGCCGTCTCGATGCAGATGAAGCGGCTGGAGGAGCGGGTCGGCCGCTCGATCTTCGCCCGAGACGGGCGCGGGGCGCGGCTGACCGAGGACGGCGAGCGTCTGCTCGATTACGCCCGCCGCATCGTGCACATTTCGCGCGAGGCGGTGTCGGCCTTCTCCAACGACGCGCTGACGGGCCGGGTGCGGCTCGGCGTGCCGGACGACTACGCCGAGCGCTATCTGCCGGAGATCCTCGCGCGGTTCTCGCGCTCAAACCCGCTGGTCGAGGTGACGGTCGAGTGCGAGCCCTCCGACACGCTGACCCAGTCGATCATGCGCGACGAAATCGACCTCGCGATCATCACCCATGCGAGTCGCAAGCCCGTGGGCGAGGTCATCCGTCAGGAGCCGCTGCTGTGGGTCACCTCGCAGCGCTCGCTCGCCCATGAGCAGGCGACGCTGCCGCTTGCGCTCAGCCACCCCGCCTGCGTCTGGCGCGAGGCCGCGATCTCGAAGCTCGAGGAGCTGAAGCGGCCCCACCGCGTGCTCTATTCGAGCCGCAACTTCGCGGCGGTGGGCGCGGCGGTGATGGCCGGGCTCGCCGTCACCGTTCTGCCGGAGAGCGCCATCCGTTCCGGCATGCGGGTGCTCGGACCCGCCGACGGCTTTCCGCCGCTGCCGAGCTGCAAGATCGCGCTTTTGCGCAATCCGGGCTCGGTCACCGACACGGTCGAGGCGCTCGCCGACCACATCGTGGCGAGCCTCGACAACATGACCGGCGGCTTCGAAGGCGCGCAGGCGGCGGAGTAGCGCCGCCCTTGTCCCGGGTTCGACCCGGGACCCAGAACCGACGCCGAGGCGTATTCCTCACCCCGCCCGCAAGAACGTCGCGTAAGCGGGGTTCTGGGTCTCGTCCTCATAGGGATAGCCGAGACCCTCGAGGCTCGTCTGGAAGCGCGCCCGGTCGGCGGGCGGCACCTGCAGGCCCACCAGCACGCGGCCATAGTCGGCGCCGTGATTCCGGTAGTGGAACAGCGTGATGCTCCAATCGGTCCCGACCGCCTCGAGGAAACGCAACAGCGCGCCGGGCCGCTCCGGGAACTCGCAGCGCAGGACGATCTCGTCGTCGAGCGTGATCGGCCGCCCCCCGACCATGTAGCGGACATGGAGCTTGGCCGCCTCGTTCGCGCTCATGTCGACGACGCCGTATCCGGCCGCCTCGATCGAGGCGATGAGCTCGGGCTTGTCGCGCGCGGCGTCGGCGAGCTTCACGCCGACGAACACATGGGCGGCGTCGGCGCCGGCGTAGCGGTAGTTGAACTCGGTGATGGTGCGCTGGCCGATCAGCTCGATGAAGCGGCGATAGCTGCCGCGGCGCTCGGGGATGGTGACGCCGAGCAGCACTTCGCGATCCTCGCCCACCTCGGCGCGCTCGGCGACATGGCGCAGCCGGTCGAAATTGAGGTTCGCGCCGCTGTTGATCGCGATCAGCGCGCCGGCGTCCGTTCCGCCGCGTGCCGCATAGGCCTTGAGGCCGGCGAGCGAGAGCGCGCCGGCGGGCTCGGAGAGCACGCGCGTCTCCTCGAAGATGTCCTTTACGGCCGCGCACATCGCGTCGGTGTCGACGGTGATGACCTCGTCGAGAAGTTCGCGGCAGAGGCGGAACGTCTCCTCGCCCGCCTGCCGCACCGCGACGCCGTCGGCGAAGAGGCCGACGCGCGGCAGCGTCACCCGTTCCCCGGCCTCGATCGCGGCCTTCATGGAGGCGGCGTCTTCCGGCTCGACGCCGATGACCTTCACGGAAGGCCGCAGGTATTTCACATAGGCCGCGACGCCCGCCGCAAGGCCGCCGCCGCCGATCGGCACGAACACGGCCTCGATCGGGTCCGGGTGCTGCTGAAGCGTCTCGACCGCCACCGTGCCCTGTCCGGCGATGACGTGCGGATCGTCATAGGGGTGGACGAACGTCAGCCCTTCGGCGTCCGCCATGGCGCGCGCATGCGCATAGGCGTCGTCGAAGGCGTCGCCGTGGAGCACGACCTCGCCGCCGAGCCGGCGCACGGCGTCGACCTTGATCGGCGGGGTGGTGACCGGCATCACGATCACGGCCCTCAGCCCCAGCCGAGCGGCCGAAAGCGCGACGCCTTGCGCGTGGTTGCCCGCGGAGGCGCAGATCGCGCCGGCGGCGCGCTCGGCCGCGCTCATCTGCGCCATGCGGTTGTAGGCGCCGCGGATCTTGAACGAGAAGATCGGCTGCAGGTCCTCGCGTTTCAGCAGAACCTGCCGGCCGAGCCTCGCCCCGAGCTTGACCATCGGGTCGAGGGGCGTGCGCGCCGCGACGTCGTAGACGCGGGCGTCGAGGATGTCTCGCACATAGTCCATGGGCAAAAGGCTCCGCGCGCGGCCGGGAGGACGGCGGCCGGCGCATAGCCGTTAGCCTCTCGGCGCCCGGAACTGAAGCCTTCTCGGCGCGGGGCAGCCCTTTAGGGCAGGTCGCCGACCTTGTTGACGCGCCGGTACTGCGCGCCTGCGGCGGTCGTCCAGATGGAGTTGTTGTCCGACAAGGCGCCGTCGAGCAGCTGGCAGAAATGGTCGCGCTCGAGGTCGGAGACGATCCGCATGCCCGAGAACCTGCGGACCGTGCCCTGCACCGCCCAGAGCCCCGTTCCCTGATACCAGCGCGAGCAACCGATCTGGTCGCAGACCGTGTTCCAGTAGGAGTAGAGGCCGGCCTGCGCGCCGCGCCCCTCATAGACCTCCCACAGATAGCTCACCTGGCCGGTGAAGGGATTGCGGGTCTGGCTGAACCAGATCCCGTTGATCCGCTTCATCGTTCCCGCGCTGCGGTTGTCCTCGATCTTGCGATAGCCCTTGGTGGCCGTCTTGTTGATCGAGCCGTCGGAGTTCAGGCAGAAGTCCTCGCGGGCGAGAGCCGGCGTGGACGCCACGACCGCGACGAGCGCCGCCGCGAGTCCCTTCATGATGCTGAAGCGCATGCCAAGCTCCCTTAGCGAACGGAACCGCGCCTTCTGCAGTTAGACTCGTCGAAAGACGGCGCCGAGTCCGGTAAACTGCTTACGCGCCCAGTCGTCGCCGCCCGAGACCGACCCAAAGAGCCGCCATGCACACCTCCGCCGCCGGAGCCGCGCGCTTTTCCCATCAGCACCGCTTCCTCGGGAGCGACCACGCCCGCAACGCCCGCCGCACCACGCTGGTGGTGGCGATCACCGCGGCCGCGATGGTGGTCGAAATCGTGGCCGGCTGGGCCTACGGCTCGATGGCGCTCCTCGCCGACGGCTTCCACATGGCGACCCATGCGGGCGCGATCGGGATCGCGGCGCTCGCCTACCGCATCGCCTCGCGCCGCGCCGCCGATCCGCGGCTCGCGATGGGCGCGGGCAAGGTCGGCGACCTCGCGGGCTTCGGCAACGCGGTGGTGCTGGGCGTCGTGGCGCTGATGATCGGCTGGGAGTCGCTCTCCCGCCTCGCCTCCCCGCAGCCGGTCGCCTATGGCGAGGCCATGGTGGTGGCGGTTCTGGCCTTGCGGTGAACGTCGTCTGCGCGCTTCTGCTCGGCGGACACGGGCACGGGCATGACCATTCCCACCACGGCCACGCCGGCCACGACCATGGGCATGACCACGGTCACGGCCACGCCGACCACAATCTCCGCGGGGCCTATCTCCACGTGCTCGCCGACGCGCTCACCTCGGTGGTGGCGATCGCAGGCCTTGCGGCAGGCTGGTTCCTGGGCTGGACGTGGATGGACCCCGCGGTCGGCGCGCTGGGCGCCGTGATGATCGCCTCGTGGTCCGTCTCGCTCGCTCGCGAGACCGGCCGCACGCTGGTCGACGCGCCGGCCGACGAGAGCCTCGAACTGGAAATCCGCAAGCGGCTCGAGGTCGGCGACGTCGTCGTCAGCGACCTGCACATCTGGCGCGTCGGCCCGGGCCATCTCGCAGCGATCGTGTCGCTCGTGACGCACGAGCCGCAGGAGCCCGCCGCCTACAAGGCGAAGCTCGACGGACTTTCTGGGCTTAGCCACGTCACCGTCGAGGTGAACCGCTGCCCGGGAACCGCCGCGGCCGCCTGAGGGGCGCGAGGCCCTTTGTCCCGGACTTGATCCGGGACCCAGAGCCGACGCGGTTTTCAGAAAAATCTCGCGGGCGCCGCCCGGAGCAGTCGATACGCGCCTTCCAGAACCGTCAGACGTCTCGGTTCTGGGTCCCGGATCAAGTCCGGACAAGAGAGCGGCGCTCAATAAGCCATCTTGGCGAACACGCGATCCACGTCGCGGTCCCACGAGCGCTCGTATTCGTCGAGCAGGGCCTCGGCGAGGGTGCGGCGCTCGTCCAGCACCTGCACGAGCGGGCGCAGATGGATGCGCTCGTCCTCGCCGAGCCAGTTCAGCCGGTTGCGGCGCTTGAGGCCGAGCTGGGCGAGCGACAGCGCGTCCCTGGCGACGTCGAGGACGCTGCGGCCCGCGATCGTGGCGCGCAGGCCCTCGCTGGGGACGGCGTCGCGAAGCGCCTGGCGCTCCTCCGCGGTCCAGCCCTTCACAAGGTCCCAGGCGCCGTCGAGGCTGGTCTGGTCGTAATAGATCCCGCCCCAGAAGGACGGCAGCGCGCAGATGCGGTTGGTCGGACCGCCGTCCGCGCCGCGCATTTCGAGGAAGCGCTTCAGCCGCACCTCGGGGAAGATCGTCGAGAGGTGGTTGGCCCAGTCGGAGACGGTCGGAAGTTCTCCGGGAAGCTGTTCGAGCTTGCCCGCCATCAGGTCGCGGAAAGAGGCGCCGGCGACGTCGTGATAGGTCTCCCCGCGCTTGACGAAATACATCGGCACGTCGAGCGCGTAGTCGACGTAAGCCTCGAAGCCGAACCCGTCCTCGAAGGCGAAGGGCAGCATGCCGGCGCGGTCGTTGTCGGTGTCGCGCCAGATCTCGGACCGCGCCGAGAGGAAGCCGTTGGGCTTTCCTTCGGTGAAGGGCGAGTTGGCGAAGAGCGCGGTGGCGATCGGCTGGAGAGCCAGCCCCACGCGCATCTTCCGGACCATGTCGGCTTCGGAGGAGAAGTCGAGGTTCGCCTGAACGGTGCAGGTCCGGTACATCATGTCGAGCCCGCGCGAGCCGACCTTCGGCATGTAGCGCGTCATGATCCCGTAGCGGCCCTTCGGCATCACGGGCGTCTCGGCGAGCGTCCATGTCGGGCTCATGCCGAGGCCGAGGAAGCCGATCCCGAGCGGCTCGGCGATCTCGCGCACCTGAGCGAGATGGGCGTGCAGCTCCGAGCAGGTCTGGTGGACGTTGTCGAGCGGCGCGCCGGACAGCTCGAACTGCCCGCCCGGCTCGAGGCTGATCGCCCCGCCGCCGGTGACGTCGTAGAGCCCGATGATCTTGTCGCGGTCGTGTATCGGCTCCCAGCCGAGCAGCGCCTGCATGCCTTCGAGCAGCGCGCGGATGCCGTCCGGGCCCTCATAGGGAACCGGCGAGAGGTCGGCGCGTCGGAACGGAAACTTCTCGTGCTCGGTGCCGATCTTGAACTCGGAGGCCGAGCGGCAGCCCGCCTCGATCCACGCGACGAGTTCGTCCCGCGTCGTGAGCGCGGTCGTGTCTGTCTGGTCGCGGGCCATGAGGATCGGTCTCGGCGGGAAATCAGCCGCCGTCAGTTAGGCGGTCACGGGCGAAGCGTAAAGGGCGGCCGCTGAGAGCAGGGTAGCTCTCAGCACGATCACCACCCTCTCCGCGTCATCCCCCGGCTTGTCCGGGGGATCCACAGACCGTCAAAGGACGCCGCAAGCGGATGAGCGGATGCCCCGGACGAGCCGGGGCATGACGAACTGGAGCAGCGGCGGCGCCCCTCAGCCCCTCACGCCTCGATGATCACCGTCGCGCCGACGTCGGCGCGGTCGTAGAGGTCGATGACGTCGTGGTTGAACATGCGCACGCAGCCCGACGACATCGCGAGGCCGATCGACTTCGGATAGTTGGTGCCGTGGATGCGGTAGGACGAATCCCGGCCACCCTGGAACAGGTACATGGCGCGCGCGCCGAGCGGGTTCTTGAGGCCGCCCGGCATGCCCCCGGCCCAGGGGCCGTTGGTCTTCGGGTCGCGCTTGATCATCGAGGCGGTCGGGGTCCAGCGCGGCCACTTGGCCTTGTGGGCGATCTTCGCCCGGCCCTTCCACTCCATGCCTTCCTTGCCGACGCCGATGCCGTAGCGCACCGCGGTGCCGCCCTTCTCGACGATGTAGAGCCGGCGCTGCGAGGTCAGCACCACGATGGTGCCGGGCTTCTCGCCGGTCGGATCCTTCACCCGGCGGCGCAGCACGGCGTCGTCGACATTGGCGTAGTTCATCGCGGGCAGCGGATGGGCCTCGTCGTCCTGCGCGCCGTAGATCCTGGAATAGCTGAACCCTGAGTCGCCGAAGTCGTCGAACATGCCGCGGGGCATAGCCGCGCAGGCCCCGAGCGCAAGCGGCAGACCAGCCACAAGGGCGCGGCGCGACAGCCCGATCAGGGCGGGTTTGGGGAAAGCGTCGTCGGTCATCGGCTCGTCATCGGCTGAAGGGGATCCAGAAACGACGAGGCCGGGCCGTCCGAAGACGACCCGGCCATCGCATGCCGGCGCTCAAAAAGCGCCCGGCGGTGGGCCCGCTCTCCCCCGAGGCGGGCCCGAACCTCGATCACGAACGAACCACGACCTTGGTGCCGAGCGGCACGCGATCGTAGAGGTCGATCACGTCCTGGTTCATCATGCGGATGCATCCCGACGAGACGGCCTTGCCGATCGAATAGGGCTCGACCGTGCCGTGGATGCGGAACAGCGTGTCCTTGTCGCCCTGCCACAGCGTCATGGAGCGGGCGCCGAGCGGATTGCCGGGGCCGCCCGGCATGCCGTTGGCGTAAGGACGGGCGTGCGGGTCGCGCGCCACCATCTCCGCCGGCGGATGCCAGTCCGGCCATTCCAGCTTGCGGCGATATAGGCCTGGCCGGACCAGGCGAAGCCCTCGCGGCCGACGCCCACGCCGTAGCGGATCGCGGTGCCGTCGCTCTGGACGAGATAGAGATGACGCTCGCTCGGGTCGATCACGATGGTGCCGGGCGCCTCGCCCGTCGTGTTCGGCACGGTCTGCTTGAGGAAGCGTGGGTCGACCTTCTCGAGGTTGACCGACTTCACCGGATAAGGCTCGGAGGCCGTCAGCTGGTCGCCGTAGCGGCTCGACGAGTCGAGGTCGCCGACGATCGGGCCGGCGGTCACCGGCGGCACGGGGGCCGGGGCGAAGGCCGGCGCCGGGGTCTGCACCGCCGCTTGGTTCGGCAGCGGCCGCGAGCCCGCGCAGGCGGCGAGCGCCAGCGGCAGGGCGGCGATCAGGACGAGACGTCCCAGCGAAGACAGATGCGGCATGCGATCACGAAGACGGAAATTGGACGCTGTCGACATGGGACGTGTTCGCGCTACTCGAGTTGAGCGCCCGCATCCGCGAACGCCTGTCTAAAGGCTATACGCCGCTCCGCGCGGCCCCGGGATGGCAAGTTGATGACGCGGCGGCGTTCCTGCCGCAGTGCGGCATTTCGGCAACGGGTCTGTCGCGGGCCCCGAACGCCCTCGAGCCCTGACACTCTCGGGGCCGCATGGTTAACCAAAGGTCAACGGCCCGAAGACCAGTCGCCGACTGTGGCCTGGAGGACGGCGAGCGCGGCCACCGCCGCGGTGTCGGCCCGCAGGATGCGCGGTCCGAGCCCGATCCGCACCGTCTGGGGGAGCGCCGACAGCGCCTTGCGCTCCGCCGGATCGAAGCCGCCCTCGGGGCCGATCAGCAGCGCGAGCGGCTTGCCCGCGAGGGCGCGAAGCGGCGCGAGCGGATCCGCGCCGGCGGCGTCCTCGTCGCAGAACACCAGCGGCTCGCCCTCCGGCCAGCGCGCGAGAATCGCCTCGAGCGTCTCCGGCTCGTTGATCTCGGGGACGGCGAGCACCCCGCATTGCTCGGCGGCCTCGACGGCGTTCGCCCGCATCCGGTCGAGATTGACGCGCGAGACCTGCGTGCGCCGCGTGATCGCGGGCGAGATGCGCGAGACGCCCATCTCCACCGCCTTCTGCACCATGTAGTCGAGCCGCGCGTGCTTCAGCGGCGCGAACAGCCAGCGCAGCCTGCCGGACGGAGTCTGCGGCCGCGTGAGGCCGACGAGCTCGGCGCGCGCGCGCTTCTTGGCGACCTCGACGAGCCGGGCGCTCCACTCGCCGTCCCGGCCGTTGAACAGCAGCAGGCCGTCGCCCTCGCCCATGCGCAGAACGTTGCGCAGGTAGTTCGCCTGCCCGTCGTCGAAGTCGATCTGCGCCCCCTCGGACATCGGGGCGTCGACGAACAGGCGCGTCGAGGAGAAATCATATGCCGTCATGGAATGCCGTCGTCGGGATCCTCGGCCCTGACGCCGCCGGGCCTAATCCCTGTGCAGCACCAGGAGGATGATCATGGTGTAGGAGATGCCGGCCGCGCCGTAGAACCAGCCGACGTTGATCGTCGGGTTCGAGTTGCCGAGCAGGAACGCCGCGAAGCCGAGCGCGGCCATCAAGGCGAGGGCGGCGACGACGCCGAACAGGTTGCGAACGATACGGAACATAGGTCGTGCTTGCGGCGAATCCGAAAGGGGGAGCCGGCAGGCCCACCGGGCGCTTCTAGCATGGCGCAGCGCGCGCGGTTAGGCGACGCTCCATTTCGACGATGCGCGGACCCTCGCCTCGCGGACCCTTGTCTCGCGGACCCTTGCGAAATGCTCAGCGACTCGGCCGCGGGCGTCGGTTAAACAGGACCAAAGACGTTCTCCGCCCCGGACTTCCGTGCTGCGCCATCTGCTGATCGCCGCCCTCATCTTCGCCGCGCTGGCCGCGACAGGCCTGCGCGAGCGCGCCGGCCGCGCGCTCTACGCGGCGGGCTTCGCCTCGGCGGGCGCGGCGCTCGTCGGCGGCGAGGCTTTCGCGGCGGCGGCGCTCTATCACGACAAGCGCTACGACGAGGCCGCGCAGGCTTTCCGCGCCGCGGACTTTCCGGCCCAGCATTACGACGTCGGCCTCTCGCTCGCCCGCGCCGGGCGCCTCAAGGAGGCGGCCGACGCTTTCGACTACGCGCTCGTGGTCGACCCGAACGACGAGGACGCCCGCTTCAACCTCGCGCTGATCGAGGCGCTGATGCGCGTCGAGCGCGCCGACGGCCCGAAGGCGAGCGGCGCGGCCGGCGCGAGCGCGGACGAGAACAAGCGCTCGAACTCCTCGGCCGACCTCGACAGCGGCGTGAACTCGACGGGCGCGGGGAGCGGGCGATCGCGACAGCGGAGAGCGCGCCGTGAACGCCGGGCCGAGCCGCGTGCTGCGCGAGGGAAGCGGCGGCCCGTCGGACCGCGCCGACGAACCCGGCAAGGCGAGCGGCTCGGTCGGCTCCGGCGCGGGCGCTGGCCGCACCGGCGAGGCCAATCGCAACGTCGCGCGGCCGCCCGAGCAGCTCGCCCACCGCCTTGCGCCGATGTCGCTCAAGACCATGGCGGCCTCGCAGCGCTGGCTCGAGACCTTGCCGGACGATCCGGGTCTCTATCTGAAGCGCCGCATCGTCCATGAGCGCGACGGACGTCAGGAACGCGGGGTCGCGGCCCCGCAGCAGACCGACGCCTGGTGAGTTCGGCTTGGCCCGCAGGTTCGGCGCGAACGGCTCGACGCCCCGCCCCGGCTCGCCTTGGGGCGTCTGATCCGATGGACAAGGATCCGGCGCTGGGTCAGCACGCAGCCGCTGAGCAGGATTTCCGGATCGCGTCGATCCGCTGCAGCAGATCTCCCTCCTGAAGGGAGCTTTGGATCAAGCTGTCGCCGAGAATAAGCGCCGGCGTTCCGGTGACCCCCAGGCCTCGAGCAAGCTCCGCATTGGCGTCCAGCTCGGCCTTGATCGCCGGATCCGCCATGTCCTTGCGCAACTGCTCGCCGTCGAGGCCAAGGCGGGTAGCGGCGGCGACGACGCTTGCTTCCGACAGGTCGTTTGTCTCGAACAGCGCGCGATGCAGGTCGAGATAGCGCTCCGGTCGTTGCCTGCGCGCGGCGATCGACGCCGTGGCCGCGACGCGCGAGCCCGGCCCCAGGATCGGCAGGTCCCTGAATATGACGCGAACGTCGGAACTGTCCGCCACGACCTTATGGAGCGTCGGCAGCATCTTTTTGCAATAGCCGCAACGGAAGTCGAAGAATTCGACGATCGTGACCTTCGCGGTCTCCGGACCGATGGACGCGGCTTTCGGATCGAAGATCGCGGCGCGCTGCTCGGCGATCTTCGCTCTCGCCTGAGCCGCCGCCTTCTCCTGCTGCTGCTTCTTGTAGTTCTGCGCCGCTTCGGCCAGCACTTCGGGATTGCTGATCAGATAGTCGCGAACGATCTGCCGGACCTGGTCCGCCGTCAGGACCGGCTGCCGGTCTTCGGCATACGCCTGGGCCGTCGCGAAGAACAGCCCCAGACATGCCGCCAAGCCGAGCCGGATCGGCCAAATCTTGATCAGCGACGTCTTGATCAGCTGCGTCTTGATCGGCGGAGTCTTGCGCCTCATTCAGGCTTGCCGGCGCCAGACGACGCCTCGCAGCTGAAGCAGGTCGTGACGAAGAGGGCTTGCGAGCAGAAGTAGTTGGTGACCGTGTCGCCGTTGACGCACTGCTCGTTCCAGGTCACCCAGCAATTGTCCGCCGGCTGGCACTCCGTCTGCCTGTTCGATTCCGGGCAGCCCGGATCGCTGACTTCCTTGCTCGCCCCGTTGCAGGAGCCGTTTGGATTGATCGGCGAGCACGCGATCGAGATCGACCACCTGTTCGAATGGACCGAGGTGTTGCTAAGCAGAAAGTCGAGACTGTTTAAGTTATCGCCGATGGGGTTGCGCGTAATGATATGCCAGCTGCTTGACCAGCTGTCGCTCCACCCGCCCCAGGCATACATGCCGGCGGGGCAGTACACGTTCATATATTCGCTTCGATCGGCCTTGAGCTCGCCGGTGTCGGTCTGCACGTAGCATTGCGGGATGTTGCTGTTATCGCAGACGTCGGCCTTTGCGGACCTGGCGTCGAGCATCAGCGCCATCAAAGCGAACGCCGCGAGGCCGCAGCACCGAAAAAACGACCGGCCGGTCATCCTGATCTTGCTCACGACTTTGTCTCCCCAGTCACGCAAATGAGCCGACACGCCATTTCAGAGCAGCGAACGAGCCGCTAGCTCCTCTCATGCGGGTTCCACCCGTAGCCCACCCGACGGTGCTGAAGGCCCCCTTTGGAGAACGACCTCTTGGAACAGGCCAGGTAAACCTTCGCTTTGCCTGACCCGTTTCCCGACTGCGCGAAGTATTCGAAGGTCGCGCCGATCTCGCGGTTCTTCTTGTCCAGCTTCGTGCTTTTCAACGTGACGAACACGTGCTTCCCGACGATCGCCGACGACCAGTTCCAGAAGTACGTTCCGGAAGGACACGAGAAATCGGCGAGCATAGGCTGGCCCATCTTCAGTTTCTGGACCGGGGTCGGCTCGGTGTTGCACGCCGGAACCTTGCGGCACTCCGGGGCCCCCACGCGATCCTCCAGACCCGAAGTGGGCTCGGCCGCGGCCTCGCGCGCGCCGAAAGGCCCCAGGCCCGCCCCGAGAGCCAAAAGCACGCATGACGTGAGTGTGCTGAACCGACGCATCAAATCCCCGCCTTCGAAGACGCCGCGTTAATGGAAACCTTGCACCTGCAATAGAGTCTGTCAACGAGATCCGAGAAAAACAATACGCGTTGCTTACGATTACATGGCATCTCAAGACACATTCGCGTGATATTGATTCGTTATATTTAAATTTGATATGTTTGCGTCATCTTTCTTCACTCGGGACGTCGACTCGGCCGCGAAGGGCGAGGCCGCCGTCAGCGGGCGGCCGCCCTCGCACGCGCTTCGATGTGACTTTCCAGCTTATTGAAGCTGCGGCGCGATGATCCGCCGCTCCTCACGCGTCAGCTCGGGCCGCAGCGCGCCCATCTCAGAAAGGATGGAGCGAGCTCGGCGCCACAGCGGACCCGTTCTCGATGGGAACGCCGCCTCAGCCCGTCGCCTGGCGCTCGCCGACGTCGATCGCCCGCCAGAGCTCGGCGACCGAGATCGGCTTGGTGACGACGGCGTCGGCGCCGGCTTCCAGAAAGGCCGCGATGTCCTCGTCGAAGGCGCGGGCCGTCAGCCCGACGATCCGGATCGCTCCGACCGGACCTTCCATCGCGCGGATCGCGCGCGTCGCCGCGAGGCCGTCGAGGGTCGGCATCACGGCGTCCATCAGAACGAGATCGTAGTCCCCGCCCCCGACCGCCGCGACCGCGGCCGCGCCGTTCTCGACCACGTCGAAGCCATGGCCGAAATGCTCGAGCAGCGTGCCCACCACGCGCTGGTTGATGGCGTTGTCCTCGGCCACCAGCACGCGGATCGGGCCGTTGGCGGCGCGCACGTCGAGCGCGCCGAGGCGCAGCGTCACCGCGACCTCCGCCCCGCCCGAGGGACGATCGAAGGCCTGCGCCTCGCCGCCCATGCCGCGCGCGAGATCGGCGACCACCGCGAGCCCGAGGCCCGCCGCGCCCTGCGCGCCGTCCCCTTGCGCGAAGGGCGCGAATAGCAGCTCCGGCCGCGGCCCGACGCCGGGGCCGGTGTCGCGGAGCGCGATCCGCAGCGTCACGGTCTCGGCGTCGCCCGAGACCCGCTCGATCGCGAGCTCGACCGAACCGGACTCGGTCGCGCGGAGCGCATTGTCGGCGAGATTGTCGACGATCTGGCGCAGCGCCGCCTCGTCGGCGAGCACGCGGTCCGGCGCGCCCGGCGCGCGGACGGCGCGGAAGGCGAGCCCCTTTACGGCCGCGCGCGCGGCGAGCGGCGGCGAGACGCGAGCGAGAAACAGGTCGACGTCGAGCGCCTTCGGCGCGGTCGGGACCGCGCCGCCGAGCAGGCTGGTGGACAGGCCGAACAGATGCTCGGCCGCCGCCTTCAGCGCGTTGGCGTGGCCGCGCGCGCCCTCCGACAGGTCTTCGGCGAGCAGCAGGTCGGCGAGCGCCAGGATCCCGCCGAGCGGCGTGCGGATCTCGTGCGCCGCGACCGCGATGCGCCGATCCGCCGATTGCGGGGCGGGCATGTCGTCCACGGGGATCGCCTTGGCGCTCATCTGGCGCATGCTCCGTCGCGAGGGCGTGAGTGAGAGTGCCGCGACGATGACTTCCAGGACTTTAAGGATGGGCTAAACCGATCGCGTAAAACACGGTTGTACGACAGCAATCCACAACCTTTCCGTCAGCGCCCCGCATGCGTTGACCGCTCGATTTCGAGACGTTACGCCTCGGTCCATCCCATGAACGATCTTATCTCCATCGTCCTCCCCACCTTTGGCCTGATCGCGATCGGCTACGGGACCGGCCGGCTGAAGCTGCTCGGCGACCGGGCGGGCGACGGCCTGTCGGACTATGTCTTCCTTCTCGCCATCCCCTCGCTGATCTTCAGGACGCTCTCGACCAGCACCTCGCCGGCCGAAAACCCCTGGGGCTACTGGATCGCGTATTTCGGCGGCGTGATCGTGGTCTGGACCGTCGCCATGATTCTGGCGCGCCGGGTGTTCAAGCGCGACAAGGCGGAGGCCGCGGTCCACGGCTTCTCGGCGGGCCAGGCCAACACTGTGCTGGTCGGCGTGCCGCTGATCCTGAAGGTCTACGGCGACGACGGCGCGGTGCCGCTGTTCCTTCTGCTCGCCATCCACCTGCCGATCATGATGACGGCGGTGACGGTTCTGATCGAGGCGGCCGAAGGCGGCCGCCCGCCGCTCGTCATGGCCAAAGGGCTCATCAAGACGATCGTGACCCACCCGATCGTCATCGCGCTCGTCGCGGGCGTCGCGGCGCAGCACTTCCAGGTGCAGGCGACGGGCGCCGCCAGGGCGCTGATCGACCAGCTCGCCGCGACGGCGAGCCCCTGCGCGCTCGTCGCCATGGGCCTCGCGCTCGCCAAGTTCGGCTTCGTGAGCGACATGAAGGCGGTGGCCGCCATCTCGGCCCTGAAGCTCGTCGTGCACCCGTTTCTCGTGTGGCTGCTCGCCTTCCACGTGCTCGACGTGCCGCCGGTCTGGGCGGGCGTCGCGGTGCTGTTCGCCGCCATGCCCTGCGGCGTGAACGCCTATCTGATCGCCGCTCGCTACAAGGTCGGCCAGCCGACCGCGTCCGCGGCGGTCGCGGTCTCGACAGGCTTCTCGGTGATCTCGGTGTCCGGCTGGCTCTGGGTCATCGGCGCGATCTGAACGGCAAGGAGCCTCGAAGTTTGACCGACCCGATCTCCGACCGCTTCTCCCACGGCTCGCCGCCCCGCGAGATCGCGGTTCTCAGGCGCGAGGGCCAGGGCCCCTGCGTGGTCTGGCTCGGCGGGTTCCTGTCGGAAATGACCGCGACCAAGGCGAGCGCGCTCGACGTCTGGGCGGCGAAGACGGGTCGGGCGTTCCTGCGCTTCGACTATTCGGGCCACGGCGCCTCCGGCGGCGCCTTTCGCGACGGGACCATCGGCGACTGGCTCGAGGACGCCCTTGCGGCGATCGCCCGACACGCCGGCGAGGCCCCGGTGCTGGTCGGCTCGTCGATGGGCGGCTGGATCGCGCTGCTGGCCGCGCGCAAGATGCCGAGGCCGCCTTCCGGCCTCGTGCTGATCGCGCCGGCGGCCGACTTCACCGAGACGCTGATGTGGGAGCGGTTCCCGGACGCCCAGCGCCCCGCCGATCCTCGAGGACGGCGTCTACGAGCGGCCGAGCGAATACTCGCCCGACCCGACCCCGATCACCCGCCGCCTGATCGAGGAGGGGCGCAACCATCTTCTGCTCGGCGGGCCGGTGCGCACCGGCTGCCCCGTCCACATTGTGCAGGGGATGGCGGACCCGGACGTGCCGTGGGAGCATGCGCTGAAGCTCGTCGAGCGGCTCGCCGAGGACGACGTGACCACCACGCTCATCAAGGACGGCGACCATCGTCTCTCCCGCCCCGAAGACGCGCGCGCATCGTGGAAGCCGTGGACGGCGTCGCAGAGCGGGGCTGAGGGGGCTCGCCTCGAAGGAATCGGGATGGCTAAAGTCGGCTCGCCGCCGATTCGCGCGGTTGATTTGACGATCGCGAGCGCCCGCCGCCTCATGTCGCTGTTTCGCGTGCTCAGGCCCCGACCTCTCCTCGTGCAGGACACGGCGGCCGACGGCGCCTCGTTCCTGATCAACACGCGGCTCGGGAAGGTCGCGGTCACCGTGCGCCGCTCGAGTCAGGCCGCCGCATGACGTTGCGCGTGCGCTCCGCCACCCGCGACGTCACCCTTACGTTGCCCTCGCGCACCGCCGAGGCGGCCGCGCGCGACTTCGTCGAGCGCCATGTCGGCTGGATCGAGCAGCGGCTGGCGCGGCTTCCCGAACGGGTGCCGCTCGCCCCGGGCGAGATCGTGCCGTTGCGCGGCGTCGCGCATCGCATCTCGCTTCGCCCCGGCATGCGCGGCCTCGTCCGGATCGAGCCCGGCCAGCGCGGCCGCGAGCCCGAGATCGCGGTCTACGGCCTGCCCGAGCACGCCCCGCGCCGCGTCGCCGACTTTCTCAAGCGCGAGGCGCGCCAGGCCTTCGTCGAGGCGGCGGGCCGCCACGCGGCGGCGCTCGGAGTCACGATCGGCAAGATCGTCATCAAGGACACGACCAGCCGCTGGGGCTCGTGCTCGGCGGCCGGCGACCTCGCCTTTTCCTGGCGCCTGATCCTCGCGCCGACCTATGTCCTCGACTATCTCGCCGCCATGAGGTGGCGCACCGCCGCGAGATGAACCACGGGCCGCGCTACTGGGCCAATGTCGAGCGGCTCTTCCCCGACTATGAGCGGGCCGAGGCGTGGCTGCGCGCGCACGGCGCCGCGCTGCACCGCTACGGCTGAAGGAAGCGACCGGCATGCGCGTCCTCGTCTTCCAGCACCTTGAGGTCGAGCATCCGGGCTCCTTCCGGGAATTCTGGCGCGACCGGAACGTCGAGTGGACCACGGTCGAGCTCGACGCCGGCGACGAGATCCCGCCGCTCAAGGGCTTCGACCTGCTCGCCGTCATGGGCGGCCCGATGGACGTCTGGGAGGAAGACCAGCACCCCTGGCTCGTCGCCGAGAAGGCCGCGATCCGGCGCTGGGTGGCGGAGCTGAAGCGGCCCTATTTCGGCATCTGCCTCGGCCACCAGCTCCTCGCCGTCTCGCTCGGCGGCGAAGCGAAGATGATGGCCTCGCCCGAAGTGGGGCTCGGCGACGTCAGCCTGACCGATGAGGGGCGCGCCGACCCGCTGTTCGCCGGCCTGCCCGAGCGCGTCCAGACGTTCCAGTGGCATGGCGTCGAGGTGACGCGCCTCCCGGAAGACGCGGTCGCGCTCGCCTCGAACGATGCGGCGGCGGTGCAGGCGATGCGGTCGGGGCGAACGCCTACGGGGTCCAGTTCCATCCCGAGATCGTCGCCGAGACGGTGGCGGACTGGCGGCGCATTCCCGAATATTGGGCGAGCCTGCAGAAGGCGCTTGGTCCGGACGGCGCGGAGAATCTCGCGGGGGAAGTCACGCCGCTACTTCCGGCATTTCGCGAAACCGCGGCTGCGCTCGACCGCAATCTGACAAAAATCGCCGGCTAACAACAATTGTTTCGCGCCGGCGGGAGCCGTCTTCTCGCGCCTTCGCGCGGGTATGCGGCTGGGCGTGGCGCTCGCTTAGAACGCCACGCATTCCCGGCTGTCGCCGACGTGACGACCGGCGCTTCAGGGACGATCGAAGACCCTCAGCTCGCGCGAGAGAACGTTTCGTCGAAACGAGTAGCCCGCGCCGCGCACCGTGCGGATCGGATCGGGCTTGCGGCCGCGGTTCAGCGCCTTGCGCAGCCGCCCGACATGGACGTCCACGGTGCGCTCGTCGATATAGACGTCCCGGCCCCACACGCCGTCGAGCAGCTGCTCGCGCGTGAAGACGCGGCCGGAGGACTGCATCAGGAACTCGAGCAGACGGAACTCGGTCGGCCCGAGATGGACCTCCCGCAGCTGCCGACGCACGCGCCGGTTCTCACGGTCAAGCTCGATGTCGCCGGCCTTCAGCGTCCGCGACACGTGCTCGGGCTTGGTGCGCCGGAGCAGCGACTTCACCCGCGCCACGAGCTCGGGAACCGAGAAGGGCTTCACCACATAGTCGTCCGCGCCGGTGGCCAGGCCCCGGATGCGTTCGCCCTCCTCGCCGCGCGCGGTGAGCATGATGATCGGCAGACGTTCGGTCTCGCGCTTGGCGCGCAGGCGCCGGCAGAGCTCGATCCGAGACCCCCGGCAACATCCAGTCGAGCAGGATGAGGTCGGGGGTCGCCTCGGAAAGGCGCACCTCGGCCTCGTCCCCGCGCGCAACGCTGTCGACCTCGTAGCCTTCGGCTTCGAGGTTGTAGCGGAGCAGCATGGTGAGCGGCTCTTCGTCTTCGACGATCATCACGCGCGGGTTCATGCGGCCAGGCCTCTCCTGAGGTCAGTCGGTCGAAGTCGCGAGGGTCAGTCGAAGTCCGCGCTGACGAGGTCGGCCTTGGGCCGGTCTTCGGTCAACGGGACGCCGTGCACGACGTAATACACCGTCTCGGCGACGTTGGTGGCGTGGTCGCCGATGCGCTCGATGTTCTTGGCGCAGAACAGCAGATGCGCGCAGAAGCCGATGTTGCGCGGATCCTCCATCATATAGGTGAGGAGTTCGCGGAACAGCGAGTTATAGAGCGCGTCGATCTCGCCGTCATGCGTCCACACCTCGAGCGCGCGCTTGTCGTCGCGGCGGGTGTAGGCGTCAAGCACCTCCTTGAGCTGCGCGAGCGTGAGGTCGGCGATGTGCGCAACCCCGCCGGCGAGCTTGGGCGGCTGGAACTGGCCGTCGAGCGCGACCACGCGCTTGGCGATGTTCTTGGCGAGGTCGCCGATGCGCTCGAGATCGTTGGCGATGCGCAGCGCCCCCACCACCTGGCGGAGGTCGATCGCGACCGGCGCGCGGCGCGCGATCGTCATGATGCCGCGCTCCTCGATCTCATGCTGGAGGCGATCGATCGCGCGGTCCCACTCGATGACGCGGCGGGCGAGCGGGATGTCGCGGCGAACGAGCGCGTCGACGGACTCGCCGACGAGCTTCTCGCAGAGCCCGCCCATCTCGGCGAGCTTGTCGGCGAGCTGGTTGAGGTCGTCGTCGAACGACGAGACGATGTGGTTGTCGGCGAGCGACATGGCTCTCCTCCTGAAACTCAGCCGAACCGGCCGGTGATGTAGTCCTGGGTGCGCTTGTCGTTCGGGCTCGTGAAGATCTTCTCCGTCTCGCCCGTCTCGACCAGAATGCCCAGATGGAAGAAGGCGACGCGCTGGGAGACGCGCGCGGCCTGCTGCATCGAATGCGTCACGATCACGATGGTGTAGTTGCGTCGGATCTCCTCGATCAGCTCCTCGACGCGCGCGGTCGCGATCGGGTCGAGCGCCGAGCAGGGCTCGTCCATGAGGATGATCTCGGGGCTCACCGCGATCGCGCGGGCGATGCACAGACGCTGCTGCTGGCCGCCCGAAAGGCCGGTGCCGGTGTCGTTAAGGCGGTCCTTCACCTCGTTCCACAGGCTCGCCTTCTTGAGCGAGGACTCGACGATCTCGTCGAGCTCCGCCTTGTTCCTGGCGAGGCCATGGATGCGCGGGCCGTAGGCGACGTTCTCGTAGATCGACTTCGGGAACGGGTTCGGCTTCTGGAACACCATGCCGACGCGGGCGCGCAGCTGAACGACGTCCAGGCTCGGATCGTAGATGTTCTGGTCGTCGATCTGGATGAGGCCGGAGACCTTGGCGCTCGCGACCGTGTCGTTCATGCGGTTGATGCAGCGCAGGAAGGTCGACTTGCCGCAGCCCGACGGTCCGATGAAGGCCATGACGGCCTTCTCGGGAACGTCGAGCGTGACGTTCTTCAGCGCGTGCTTCTCGCCGTAATGCACGTTGACGTCACGGGCGATGATCTTGGGCTCGCCCAGAGGCTGCGGGCGGGCGCCGATGTTGGCGGGGGCGGATTTGGCGACGGCGGTAGCGTCCATGAGAAAAACTCCTTCAGAAACCGGTCACCAGCGCCGCTCGAAGCGCTTGCGCAGGAGAATGGCGAGCCCGTTCATCGCGAACAGGAAGAGCAGAAGAACGAGGATCGCGGCCGAGGTCTTGGCCTGGAATGCGACTTCCGGCAGGTCCGACCAGAGATAGATCTGGACCGGGAGCGCCGTGGTGGCGGAGGTGAAGCTCGTCGGAACGTCGACGATGAACGCCACCATGCCGATGAGGAGCAACGGCGCGGTCTCGCCGAGCGCGTGGGCCATGCCGATGATGGTGCCGGTCATGATGCCCGGCATCGCGAGCGGCAGGGTGTGGTGGAACACCGCCTGCTGATGCGAGGCGCCGACGCCGAGCGCGGCCTCGCGGATCGACGGCGGCACCGCCTTCAGCGCGGCGCGCGACGCGATGATGATGGTCGGCAGCACCAGAAGCGCCAGCACGAAGCCGCCCACCACCGCCGAAGACCGCGGCATGCCGAAGAAGTTCAGGAAGATCGCGAGGCCGAGCAGGCCGTAGACGATCGAGGGCACGGCCGCCAGATTGTTGATGTTGATCTCGATGATGTCGGTCCAGCGGTTCTTGGCGCGAACTCCTCGAGATAGATCGCCGCGCCCGACGCCGACCGGCAGGCAGAACACGAGCGTCACGAACATCGTCATCAGCGAGCCGACGAGCGCGCCGAGGATGCCGGCCTGCTCGGCCTCGCGACTGTCGCCGCTCGTGAAGAAGCCGGTGTTAAAGCCGCTGTCGACGAGGCCCTTGGCCTTGAGCGTCTCGAGCCAGGCGATCTGCTGGTCGCCGACGCGGCGCTCGTTCTCGGGCGTCTCGAAGGTCAGCACCTTCCACTGGCCCGCCTGGGCGGCGTTTGGTTGGTGAGCGGGGTCAGCGCCACGCCCTCGATGCGGTTCGCCGAGAGGCTGTTGACCTTCACGAGGCCGCCGTTGATCGAGACCAGCAGGCTCGGGAGCTTCGGATCGAGCTTCTCGGCGCCGCTTCCGTCCTTGAAGCGGTTTCGAAGTCGGCCGCCTCGCCGGCGAGCGTCTCCATCTGAGCTTGGAGGCTGGAGGCGTCGCTGTCGATCTTGCCGAGCGCCGCGGTCGCGACGTCGATCTTGGACTGGTCGCCAGTGGAGCGCGCGCCCGCGAGGTTGGCCTCGGCGGCGGGACGATCCGCCACGACGCCGTCGCGCAGGCTTTTGAGACGCGACCGTGAAGCGGCGCTCACGGGCCTTCTCGGAGAGATCGGTCTTGATCTCTTCGAGATCGCTCTGGAAGGCAGGGTTCGAGGTCTCGATGACGACGTCGCCGGTGACGGCGCTCGGCGTCGACGCCCTTGCCCTCTTCCTCTTCGATCTTGGTGACGGCGCCCTTCAGATAGAGGTCGGCGTCGTCGGAGAACAGCGCGCGGGTCGAGACCTCACGGCCGATCAGCGCGGGGTCCGCCATCACGGCGGCGCGAAGGTCGTCGCTCGCGCCGTTCGACAGCAGGCCGTTCAGCTGGCGGCGTTCGGCGCGCCCCTTAACCTCGGGGAACAGCGCCTGATACGACGCGCGCACCGCCTTGTTGTAGTCGCCGCGGGCGAGCGAGGCCGCCGATCGGTCGCCCGACGGGTCGACGTCGGAGGCTTCCGGGGTCGCCGAGAGCGAGAGATGCGTGGTGGTGAAGGCCGGCCACGCGTTTGCTGACGATGTCGGTCATCAGGATCACGGGAAGGCGGCCGCGAAGGCGATCGCCCCGATGCCGTAGGCCTTGAAGCGGGCTTCGGCGCGGTAGCGCTTGCGGACGCGGGCGCGCGCCTCGTCGGAGTCCATCGCGTGTCGCATGGTCCGGTTCGTCGTCGCGGTGACGTCAGTCATACTGTTCCCGATACTTCTGGACGATGCGCAGCGCGATGAAATTCAGCACGAGGGTGAAGAAGAAGAGCACGAAGCCGAGCGCGAAGGCCGAGAGCGTCTTGGCGCTGTCGAACTCCTGGTCGCCCACGAGCAGCGTCTTGATCTGCACCGTGACGGTGGTGACCGCCTCGAGCGGGTTGAAGGTGAGGTTGCCGGCGAGGCCGGCCGCCATCACCACGATCATGGTCTCGCCGACCGCGCGGGAGATCGCCAGCATGAAGGCCGAGACGATGCCCGGGAGCGCCGCGGGAAGGATGACCCGCTTGATGGTCTCGGACTTGGTCGCGCCCATGCCGTAGGAGCCGTCGCGCAGCGACTGCGGCACCGCGTTGATGACGTCGTCGGAGAGCGACGAGACGAACGGGATGATCATCACGCCCATCACGAGGCCCGCCGCGAGCGCGCTTTCGGACGCGACGTTCAGGCCGAAATATTCGCCCGTGGAGCGGATGAACGGCGCGACGGTGAGCGCGGCGAAGAAGCCGAACACCACGGTCGGAACGCCCGCCAGCACCTCGAGGATCGGCTTGGCGACCGCGCGGACCTTGGGCGAGGCGTACTCGGCCATGTAGATCGCCGCGAAGAGACCGACGGGACCGGCCACCAGCATCGCGATCAGCATGATGAGGGTGGTGCCGGCGAAGAGCGGAACCGCGCCGAACGCGCCCGACGAACCGACCTGGTCGGAGCGGATCGCCGTCTGGGGCGACCACTGCGTGCCGAACAGGAACTCGTACCACGGCACCTTGGAGAAGAAGCGCAGCGTCTCGAACAGCACCGAGAACACGATGCCGACGGTGGTCAGCACCGCGACCGAGGCGCAGGCGACCAGCATCCAGGTGACCCAGCGCTCGACGCCGTTGCGGGCGCGGAACTCGGCCGAAAGCTGGCGGGCGCCCCAGTAGAAGCCGAGGATCGCGAGCGCGAGGCCGACGACCAGCAGGCTCCAGTCGGTGACCGTGCGCCAGAAGTTCAGCATGTCGGCGCCCGCGGAGATCGCCGGGTCGACGCCCTCCATGCGGATGCCGGAGGCGATCTGGTAGATCTCGCGCAGACGCGCGCCGTAGGTGAGCTCGTCGGTGGGCTTCAGGCCCGGGGGCAGCGCCGCGATGGCCTGCGCGTCGACGATGCGGTGGGCGACCATCAGCCAGACGATCAGCCAGACCAGCATCGGGGCGACGGCGGCGAGCGCCACGTATCCGCCGTGATAGCTCGGGAGCGAGTGAAGCCGGGCGACGCCGCCGCCGGCGATCGCGAAGCTCGCGCCTTTCTGGCGACCCGTGACATAGGCGCCGGCCGCCACCAGCAGCATCGCGGCGATGTAGATCAGCATCATGAAGATGCGCGCTCCCCGTGGGCGCTCGGAAACTCTGGGATCAGGACATGCGGCGGAGGCGGCTCCGCGGAGCGCTCCCGCCGGCCCCCGGCGAACTGTCCGCCGGGCCGAAAGGCCGACCGGCCCGGAAAGCGACGCTCCGGGCCGGCGGTCGAGACGTCGGACCTTACGAGGCCGGAGCGCCGATGGTCTTCAGAGCCTTGGCGGCGTCCTCAGAGGACTTGGCGAGCTCGGCCGGGAGCGGGACGAGGCCCTTCTCGCCGAGATAGCCTTCCTCGCCCATCGCCTTGTCGGAGGCGTACTCGGCCAGAACTCCTTGAGGCCCGGGATCACGCCGATGTGCTGCTTCTTCTAGCGTACCGGACGCGACACCTTGTAGGGCCGTCGGCCCCCCTGAAGGTTCCTTCGATCGAGGCGCCCTGGATCTGCGGCGTTCTCTTCGAGGAACGAGTAGCCGAAGATGCGACGGCCTTCGGGTTCGCCTCCAGCTTCTGGACGATCAGGTTGTCGTTCTCGCCGGCGTCGATGTAGGCGCCGTCCTCGCGGACCGTCTTCCAGACCTTGTCGAAGGCCTTGCTGTCGGACTTCTTAAGGGCCGCGAGCGCGTCGATCTTCTCGGCGCCCTTCTCCATCACGAGCTCGAGGAACGCGTCACGGGTGCCCGAGGTCGGAGGGGGACCGAGCACTTCGATCTTCTCGGCCGCGAGCGAGGGTCGATGTCGTTCCAGTTCTTGGCGGTGTTGGCGGCGAGCTTGCCGTCGGCGCCCGGAACTTCCTTGGCGAGCGCGAGGAAGAGCTGCTGGCGGGTCAGCTTGAAGGCCGGGCCCTTCTTGGAGTTGGCGATGACGATGCCGTCAAAGCCGATCTTGAGCTCGATGATGTCGGTCACGCCGTTCTTGGCGCAGTCTTCGAACTCGGACTTCTTGATGGCGCGCGAGGCGTTCGCGGCGTCCGGATGGCCGGCGCCGACGCCGGCGCAGAAAGCTTGAGGCCGCCGCCCGTGCCGGTCGACTCGACCACCGGGGTCTTGAACTGGCCGCCCTTGCCGAACTGCTCGGCCGCCGCGGTGGTGAACGGATACACGGTCGACGAGCCGACGATGCGGATCTGGTCGCGCGACTGCGCGTTGGCGGCGCCGGCGGCCAAGAGGCTGCAGCCGAGCGCGAGCGCGCTGGTGAGCGTGAGGAGTTTCACGTGTCTCTCCTGTTTGAGACTGGCTGTTCTGTCATCCGCGCCGCCACGCTTTCGCAGGCGGCGCAAAACCTTCGACGGGCCGCTTTGGAACCCTGCCGACCGGGACCGTATGGCCCCTCGCTGCTCTTCTATGACCTTCACATGACAGTTGGATGACGCGCCGGAATCCCTCAAAACTGAGGGGTCAGCTCGCGCGCTTCAGATCCTGCCCGACATTGGCGGGCGCATCCGCGGGCTCCAGCAGCGCGGTGAAGGTCGCGCCGTCGCCGGCCGCGCTCTCGATGGTCAGGCGACCACCATGGCGCTGGAGGATGTGCTTGACGAGCGCCAGGCCAAGGCCCGTGCCGCCCTTGTCGCGGCTGTCGCCGACATCGACGCGGTAGAAGCGTTCGGTCAGGCGCGGCAGGTGCTCGGGCGCGACGCCCGGCCCGTAGTCGCGGACCACGAGGCGGGCGCCTTCCGCCCCCAGATCGACCCCCACGTCGACCCGTCCGCCGGACTGGCCGTATTTCACGGCGTTCTCGATGAGGTTCTCGGCGACGCGGATGAGTTCGTCGCGGTCCCCGCGCACGCTGGCCTGAGCGAGCGTGAGCGCGATCTCCACGCCGCGCTCGCGGGCGAGCGGCTGCAGGCTGTCGGCGACGCCGCGCACCAGCTCGGCGAGATCGACGACGCTGCGGGGCTTCACATGGGCCTTGAGCTCGATCCGCGACAGCGACAGAAGGTCGTCGATCAGCCGCGACATGCGGTTGGCCTGGGCGCGCATGATCTCGAGGAATTTTTCGCGCGCCGCGACGTCGTTCTTCGCCGGGCCCTGAAGGGTCTCGATGAGCCGAGCAGCGAGGCGAGCGGGGTCCGCAGCTCATGGCTGGCGTTGGCGACGAAATCGCCGCGCATCCGCTCGGAACGGCGCTGCTCGGTGAGGTCGCGCAGCGCGACGACGGTCAGCACGCCGGCGCCGGGGCTGAGCCGCGTCTGCGCCACATGGGCCTCGCGCCAGCGCTCCACCGGCGCGCGTTCGACATAGAGCACCGTCTGGGGCGCGCTCGACGCGGCGCGCACGGCCTCGAGCACCTCGGGCGCCCGAAGCGCGAAGGAGACCGGCTCGCCGATGCGGATTTCGCCGAGCGCGGCGCGGGCGCGCTCGTTGAAGACGGTCACGAAGCCGCGACGATCGAGCACAAGAACGGGGTCGGGAAGTCCCGACAGGATCGCGGAGAGCTCCTCGCGCAGCGCCTTGACGCCGCCGCCGACTTCGCGCGGCGCGGGCGCCGATGCGCGCGGCGCGACCGCGGTCGCCAACAGGACCACGGCGAAAGCGAGCAGCCCCTCCCAGGGCCCGAGCCGCCCCGCGGCCACAACGCTTGCGAGCACGAAGGCCGTGGCGAGCAGGGGCCACCGGGCGGACGCGAGCCACGCCAAGCGCCGCTCGGGCGCGATCAGCCGTCTTGCCCTCTGGAGTCGTTCCGCCATTTTGCGACGCGACGCGCTTTCCGTCCGGTTGTTCGAGTCAGGGTTAGACACTCGACACCAGGTCGGTGACAACCCCGCGACACGGAGCCGCCGATCATGACTGAAAAAGACGCCGCCTCAACCGCCAAGGCCGCGGGCGACGCCAAGGGCGTCGGCGAGAAAGCCGACAAGGTCGAAGCGGCGCCGGCCACGGAGGCGGTCGCCGCCCCCGATCCGACCGACGCGGTCGCGCCGGAAGGGATGGAGGATGCGCCGGCGGTCACGATCGACGGCGTGACGGTCGATCTGGACGACCGGAAGCTGCCCAAGGAAGTCGACAAGCAGGCGTTTGCGAGCGGCGGCTATCCGTATGAGGACAAGCTCGACGACGCCGCCTACGAGGCCGAGCTCCGCAATCTGCAGATCGAGCTGTTGAAGCTGCAGGCCTGGGTGAAGAAGACCGGCGAGCGCGTCGCCATTCTGTTCGAGGGGCGGGACTCCGCCGGCAAGGGCGGCACCATCGCGCGCATCACCCAGCACATGCCGCCCCGCAGCGTGCGCGTCGTCGCGCTGTCGAAGCCCTCTCCGTCCGAGGCCGGCCAGTGGTACTTCCAGCGCTACATCCAGCAGATGCCGACCGCGGGCGAGATCGTGCTGTTCGACCGCTCCTGGTACAACCGGGCGGGCGTCGAGCCGGTGATGGGCTTTTCGAGCCCGACCGAGACCGCCCGCTTCCTCGAGGAGGCGCCCCAGATCGAGAAGCTGCTCGTGGGCGACGGGCTGCGCCTCTTCAAGTTCTGGCTGACCGTCGGCCGGGAGATGCAGATCAAGCGCCTGCACGAGCGCCGGCACGATCCGCTGAAGCGCTGGAAGCTGTCGCCGATCGACTACGCCGGGCTCAATCTCTGGGACGCCTATTCCGAGGCCGCCGACCGCATGCTGCGCGCCAGCGACTCGCCCGAAGCGCCGTGGACGGTGGTCAAGGCCAACGACAAGAAGCGCCTGCGCCTTGCGGTGATGCGCAAGATCCTGCTCGCGATCCCCTACAAGGGCCGCGACCTGCAGATCGTCGGCGGGCTCGACGGGCGGCTCGTCATGGGCGCGGAGGCGTTTCTGGCCGAGGGCGGCGAGCGCTGATCAGGCGCCGACGCGCAAGGAGCTAGCCGAGCGGCCGGCCGGCGCGGCGGAACGCGCCGGCGCCGAGCGCGCTCCAGTCCTTTTCGGAGTCGCCCGCCGCGATCGCCTCGATGAAGGCGTCGCGCAGCAGCGAGGCGATGGGCAGCGGCGTCGCGGCCGTCTCCCCGGCCTGAAGCGCGAGGCGCACGTCCTTCAGCCCGAGCGGCAGCTTGAAGCCCGCGGGCTCGAACGCCCGGTCGGCGATCAGGCCGGAATAGATCTTGTAGGCGGGCGAGGCGAACACGGTGCCGGTCATGACGTCGTAGAGGTCGGCCGCCGGAACGTCGTGTCCCTCGACCAGCCCCCGGCCTCGCCGAGCGTCTCGATCATGCTGGCGAGCGCGAAATTGCAGGCGATCTTGACCACGCTCGCCCGCGCGGCCCGGTCGCCGAGCGGCCAGACCTTCTTGGCGAAGAGTTCGAGCACGGGCGTCGCTTTGGCGACGGCCTCGGGCGCGCCCGCGCACAGCACGTTGAGCTGGCCGGCCGCCGCGACGTCGGGGCGGCCGAGCACCGGGGCCGACACGTAGGACAGGCCCCGCTCGCGATGAAGCGCCTCCATGCGCTCGGCGAAAGCGACAGAAACCGTCGACAGGTTCACATGCACGAGGCCGGGCCGCGCCTTCTCGAGCGCCCCCGAGGCGACGAGCACCTGGTCAATCACCTCATCCTGGCTCAGCATCGAAAGGCAGAGGTCGGCGTCGAGCGCGCCGGCCGGCCCGGCCACGGCTTCAGCGCCTTCGGCCGCCAGAGCTTCGGCGGGGCCGGGAGAGCGGTTCCAGACCCTGAGGTCGTGTCCGCCCTGCATGATGCGGCGGGCGACGCCCTGCCCCATGCCTCCAAGGCCGATGAAGCCGACGATCATTGGCTGTCCTTTCCCGCTGGCCGAACGGCCCTTAACGCGCGGGATCGGTCTCGGTTCTTGCGCCGGCGCCTTCGGTCGGCGGCGTCGGCGCCGGTTCGACAGGGTCTGGCGTCGCCGGCGCGGGCCCGGCGGCGGCGGGCGCGGCCGTTTCGGCCTGCTCGGCCGGCGCGCGCTCGGGCGTCGGCTTGGCGTCCAGAGGCTTGGACTCCAGAGGCTTGGACTCCACGTAGGCCGCCATGCCGCGCGCGATCTCGCGCTCGCCCATGATGACCTCGTTCGCGCCGAGCTTGCCGAGATGCTCGACCTCGGCGTCGGAATGAGCGCGGGCGACGATGACGAGGCCGGGGTTCTCCTCGCGCGCCTGCTCGACAACCTGACCGGCCTCGAACGCCTCGGGGATCGCGACGACCAGCGCGCGCGCGCCCCTGAGATTGGCGAGCGCCAGCACCGCGGAGCTCGCGGCGTTGCCCACGATCGTCTCGACGCCCGCCTCCCGCAGCTCCGAGATGCGCGTCTCGGCGTCCTCGATCACCAGGAAGGCGTCGCCGCGGGCCTTGAGCTCGGCTCCGAGCGCGCTGCCGACGCGGCCGTAGCCGACCACGACCACATGGCCGGTGAGCTCGGTCGGGCGCGCCTCGACTTCTTCGTCTTCCGGCGCGGGCTTTTCGGCGGCCTCCTTGGCGGGCGTGGGCTTCGTCTCTTCCTTGGCGACGGCGGCCGGCGGATGCGTCCGGTCGATCGCGAGTTCGTCGGCCTTCTCCTCCTCGGCGGGCGCCGGCGGCGCCGCGGCTTCGGGCTTCTTGCGCACGAGGCGCGCCTCAAGCCGCGGCTTCAGCCGCTCGGCGGCGAAGAACACCAGCGGGTTGAGGATGATGGAGAGCAGCGCGCCGGCCAGGATCAAGTCGCGGCCGGCCTCCGGCAGCAGCTTCAGGCCGACGCCGAGCTCGGCGAGGATGAACGAGAACTCGCCGATCTGCGCGAGGCTCGCCGAAATGGTGAGCGCGGTTCCCACCGTTCGTCGGAACGCGATCACCAGCAGGAACGCCGCGACCGACTTGCCGATCACGATGATGAAGACGACGCCGAGCACCGGCCAGGGGTCGCGGATGATGATCGTCGGGTCGAACAGCATGCCGACCGAGACGAAGAACAGCACCGCGAAGGCGTCGCGAAGCGGCAGGCTTTCCTGCGCGGCGCGATGGGAAAGTTCGCTCTCCGAGAGGATCATGCCGGCGAAGAAGGCGCCGAGCGCGAGCGAGACGCCGAAGAGCTTCGCCGAGCCGAACGCGACGCCGAGCGCGATCGCCAGCACGCCCAGGCGGAACAGCTCCCGCGAGCCGGTGTGCGCGATGAAGTGCAGCAGCATCGGGATGAGCCGGCGGCCGACCACGAACATCAGCGCGACGAAGATCGCCACCTTCAGCAGCGTGACGCCGATGAGAGCGGGCACGCCGAGCTCCATGCCGAGCGCCTCTCCGATCGCGACCGCGACCGGGTCGGAGCCGCCATGCGATCCGCCGCCGCCCGCCGCCGCGCCCGCCACCGCCGGGATCAGCACAAGCGCCAGCACCATCGCCAGGTCTTCGACGATGAGCCAGCCGACCGCGATCTTGCCGCGCTCGCTCTCCATCATGCGCCGCTCCTGCAGCGCCTTCAGCAGAACGACCGTGGAGGCGACCGAGAGCGCGAGGCCGAACACAAGCCCGCCGCCGTCCGACCAGCCCATGAGGCGCGCAAGGCCCCAGCCGAGAATGGTGGCGCAGCCCATCTGCACGATCGCGCCCGGGATCGCGACGCCGCGGACGGAAAGGAGGTCCTTGACCGAGAAGTGCAGGCCGACGCCGAACATCAGCAGGATGACGCCGATCTCGGCGAGTTCGGGCGCGAGCGCCTGGTCGGCGACGTATCCGGGCGTGTGCGGGCCGACCAGGATGCCGGCCACCAGATAGCCGACGAGCGGCGGCATCTTCAGGCGGTTGGCGATCGCCCCTAGAATGAACGCCAGCACCAATCCCGCGACGATGGTCGAGATCAGCGGTGTGGCGTGCGGCATCCAGGGCTCTTTCCATGTGGAGGGCGGTCGGGAGGAGCCGCATTAAAGCCCGTCCGCGCCGCCACGGAAACGTGAAAGGGCGTCGCGGCCGGTCAAGCTTTCGGCGCCGGGAGGATTTTTCGCCCGAGGCGCTCGGCGGCCGAGCGCTATTCGTCGATGACCTTCACGCGCTCCCTGCCCTCAGCGTCTCGCCGGGCGCGAGGCCGTTCAGCACCGCGAAGCGCTCCACCGCGCGGTCCGACACCGCCATGCGGCCCGCGATTGTCGCCTCCGTGTCGCCTTCGCGCACCCGCCGCGACGTCGAGGCGCAAGGGGCGCGCGGCGTCGATCTCGGCCTGGGCGAGGCGGCGGAACGTCATCAGCGACTCGCGGAACCCGCCGTCGATCGCAGGCGTCAGGTCGCGCGCGGCGAAGATCAGGCGGTAGACGTCCGGGCCTAAGCGGATGGCGGCGAAGCGGAACGTCCACTCGCGGCCCTTGGCCAGCACCGTCACGGCCTCCATGCCGTTGAGGTCGAGCCGCTCCACCGGACCAGGCTCGGTGCCGTCGATCCAGTTCTCCTGCACGTAGCCGTCGAGCGACTGGCCGATGGCGAGCTTGGCGGCGTCCATCCGCAGCGCCCGGCCGTCGGGCGAGACGCCGAGCAGCGCCTCCGCGCCGTTGTCGAAGGCGAAACCCTCCGGCGCGACGAAGGAGAAGCCGAGCCGCGGATGCAGGAACGTGCGCCCGCGCGCGAAGCCCTGGGACGGATCGTCCCCGTAGGTCATGCCGTCGATCGCGGTGAGGTAGCCGTCGCGGTCGCGCTCGCCGATCCCGGGCGCGCCGATCTGGCGGGCCGACGACACGGCGAGCTGCACGCGCTCGGGCGTCGAGGGATGGGTCGCGGTGAAGTCGAGCCCCGGCTGCGACGGCTTCTGCCGAGCGCCGCGATCCGCAGGTCCGCCTGGCGGCCCATCGAGAGCAGGAAGCGCGAGGCGCCGTAGGGATCGAAGCCCGCGCGGGCGATGTTCTGCACGCCGATGCGGTCGGCCTCGAGCTCCTGGGAGCGCGAGAAGCTCGCGAGCGACAGCTTGCCCTTGGCGAGCGCCACCTGCCCCGCCTGCTGGTCCTGCAGCACGTCAGAGACCACGCGGCTGACCAGCAGCGCCTTGCGCTCCTCGTCGGCGCGCTGCAGCGCGTGCCGGGCGGTGACGTGCGCCATCTCATGGGCCAGCACGGCCGCGACTTCCGAGCTGTCGTTCGCGACCGCGAGCAGGCCGCGGGTGACGTAGAGGTTCCCGTTCGGCAGCGCGAAGGCGTTGATCAGCGGCGAATTGAGCAGCGTCACCTTGTAACGCAGGTCCGGCCGCTCGGAGGTCGCGGCCAGCCGGTCGGCGATCGCGTTGAGATGGGCCTCGAGGCGACCGTTCTGATAGACGCCGCCATAGGCCGAGGCGATGCGGGCCTGCTCCTGGGTGACGGCGCTCGGCGGCGGCGGCGCGACCTTCGGGGCGGCGGCCGGCACGGCGGTCGCCTGGGGGCGGCGCGCTCCGAATTCATCGAGCTGCAGCCCGCAAGCGCGAGCGCGCCTGCGAGAATCGCGAAGCGGGACGGCCGTGAAAGGATGTCGACGAAGCCCGGCATCAGCGCGTCCGACCGTCCGCACGTCCGGCGTCGAGGCGCTCGACCTGCGCGAGTTCGCTCACGCGGATCGTCGGCCCGGCGCGCATCTCCAGGACGCCCCGCGCCCGCACGCGCGCGCCAGCCGCGACGCCCAAACCATCGAACCCGCCGAACCTGCGCAGGGCCGCCTCCGACAGGGTCAGCGAGAGCCCCCGCGCCACCGCCGCCCGAAATTGACGTAGGCCCTTCCGGCCAACGTCCTCACGCTCGCGACGCGGCCCTCCGCGACGACGAACCGCCCGTCGAGGGCGGCCAGAGCCGCGCCGTCAGAGGCGTCCTGAACCTCGTAATATGGTTCGGACCACAAACCAAGGCGCGAGCGGACGGCGGCGGCTTCGGCTTCGGCGAGCGTTGCGCGACAGTCACGCCCGGCCGGATCGGCGGCAACGCGAAGCGTCCCGGATCGCAAGAGCGCGGCCGTAAGTCCGGCATGGTCGGCGTCGCCGATCTCCGTGAGATATCCGAGAGCCCGGCCCCTGCGGTCCGGCGAGACGCGGGCAGGACGAAGCTCCAGCACCTTGCCCGCGGCCGCCGCGCCAAGCGCCTCGCGGGCCGCCGCCTCGAGCGGCCAGTCGGAGGGCTTCGTCCCGAGCGGCGCCTTCGGCGCCTCGACGCCTGCGAGCCGCACGAGCCGGCCGTCGTCGAGGCCAGCGTGTCGCCGTCGATCACGCGCTCGACCGCGACCGTCTCGTGCGCGGACGCAAGCGCGCAGGCGCCGGCGGCCTGCGGCGTCATCTGCGCTCCGGCCAAGGCGGCGAGCGCGACGATGGAACGGGCGGAACCCATGGGTCTGCAGGCGGTCTCGGCGGTCCTCGGAAACCGCGCCCCCGGTCGTCCGAGAGCGCTCTCCAGAGTGGCGCCGTCATGGTGGACGAGCGGTTAAACCGTCCTCACAGCACCACGATGCCGGCGTGCTTGGCCTTGTCGTCCGGTTCGACATGGATGGTCACCACCATGTCGTCATCGATCTCATGCAGCGCCCGCTCGATGCGATCGCAGATTTCGTGGGCGTCGGTGACCTTCATGTCGCCCGGCACGACGAGATGGAAGTCGAGGAAGGTGAGCCGCCCGGCGTGGCGGGTGCGAAGGTCGTGGGCCTCGATCGCGCCGTCGCCGTTGGCCGCGATGACGGCTCGGATGCGCTCGACCGTCTGCGGGTCGGCCGCCTCGTCCATCAGCCCGCCGACCGACGTCCGAACGAGTTGCGCGCCGGACCACAAAACGTTGAGCGCCACCAGACAGGCGAGCGCGGGGTCGAGCCAGTGCAGGCCGGTCAGCGCCACGAGCCCGACGCCGACCAGAACGCCGGCCGAGGAGACGACGTCGGTGAGGAGATGTTTGCCGTCCGCCACGAGCGCCGGCGAGCGCAGCGCCCTGCCCCGCCGGAACAGGACGAGGCACCACAGGCCGTTGACCACGCTCGCCGCAACGTTGGCGCCGACGCCGAGCGGCGTGAGGTCGATCTCGCGCGGATTGCGGAACGCGCCCCAGGCCTCGTTGAGGATCGCGACCGCGGCCACGATGATGAGCGCGCCCTCGACGACCGCGGAGATGTACTCGGCCTTGTGGTGGCCGTAGGGATGCTCGCGGTCCGGCGGAACGGCCGACAGCCGCACCGCGAGAAACGCCGCGATCGCGGCCGCGACGTTCACCACGCTTTCGACCGCGTCCGAATAGAGCGCGACGGAGCCGGTGAGCCAGAAGGCCGCCGCCTTCAGCCCGAGCACGAGCAGGCCGACGGCGATGCTGCCGAGCGCGATGCGCTGCGCGCTGTCCATGCGGCCCTCCCGATAACGCCCACGCGAGCGAACGCGCAGCCGTTAGCGGGCCCGAACCTCAAGAGCAACAACGATCTTCGCAGTTGCGACGCGCTAGCGTTCTCATTCGCCGCCGCCCGTCTGCGGCTCTCGAACGCGCGCCACCCGGCTTTGCCCCGCCCGCCGTCGTGATAGATCGGCCGGGAAGATGCGGGGGCCTCCCGCTCTTCAGCGTCCCGGTAGCTCAGCAGGATAGAGCAACGGTTTCCTAAACCGTAGGTCAGGGGTTCGAATCCCTTCCGGGACGCCAAGATCCATCGCCGGAAACGTCAGAGAGAGCGTGTCGGCGCCGTCACGCCGCCGGCTGGCGGCGCTCGACGGATGGTTTTGCGCCGGCCAGAGCGCGCGCCATGCGCGCGTCATGGGCGAGCGTGTCGAAACAATCGTCGCCGAACCATTCGAGCGAGGCCTCCGCCGACGGATCCTCGGCGAGCGCGGCGAGCACGGGGCCGAAGTCGAGCGCGCCTTCGGTCAGCCGGGTCATGCCCTCTCGGCGGCCGGCCGCCGCGTAGACGTTGGCCGGGTCGAACACTCTGAGATCCTCTCGCGACCGCACGTTCTTCAGATGAAAATGCCTGACCACGGGCTTGAGCGCGGCGAGCGCTTCGAGCGGGTCGTCGCCGCCCTCCCAGACGTGCAGAACGTCGAAGTTCAACCCGAAGGCCGGGTGGGACACGTCCTCCACGAGCCGTATGGTCGAGGCGAGGCGATCGGCGAGCGTGCGCGGATGGGTCTCGACCAGCAGCGTGACGCCGTGGTCGGCCGCGATCGCGGAAAGCTCCCGCAGGCGGACGGCGAGTCGCGCCCACTCCGACGCGCTCGTCTCCAGACTGCCCTTCGTCCCGGCGAAGGTGCGGATCTTGGCCGCCCCCCAGCGCCGGGCGCGCTGACAAAGCGCCACGCCGCGCGCCCGCATCACGGCGGTGTCGCCCTCGGTCGGCAGATAGTCGCTGATCATCGGCGCATAGAGGCCGAAGCTCGCGAGCCACTCCTCGCCATGGATCAGGCTCGCCTCGAGATTGCGGGCGTGCGCCCCCCAAAGCTCGATGCCGTCAAAGCCGTTGGCGCGCGCGAAGGCCGCGATCTCCTTCATGGAGAGCAGGTGATGCCGGAACGTGATGGTGCAGAGCGAGAGCCTCATGCGCTCGCCCTCCGGGCTTCCGGCGCAAGCCCCGGCAGGCCGCGCGCCAGACGCCACTCCTCGAAGGCTTCGAGCAGCCGGGCCTTGATGCGCGTCTCCAACTGATCGAGCCGCTCGACCTCGGCGAAGACGTCCGCGGCGAGGCGCCGGTCGCCGGTCTCGGCGAGCTTCAGCGCGGTGAAGTGCAGGGTCTTGAGACCCTTGAAGAGCGCGTCGATCTCATCGCACCAGCGCTCGAACTCGTCATGGGGAGCCTTCAAAGCTCGCCAGAAGAACGCGAAGCCGTGCTCATAGGCGTACTTTCTGATCGCGATGACGGGGAGCTGCCGGATCGCCAGCGGAAGCTCGGCCAGCGTTAGGCCGTCGCGGGCGGAGAGATGCGCCTCGACGATGGCCCGGACCGACCGCTGCAACGGGTTGTCGGGTCGGTGGCAGGCCTCGAAGTAGTCCCGCACCGCCGTGTCCGACGCAGGCTGCGCGGCGTCGCCGTCGAAAAGGTAGCCGCCAGCGACCGAGGGCTGGCTGAAGGCGTTCAGCATCGCCTCGCGCGCGATTTCGCCCTCCCAGCGGAAATCGGGGTCGCGCACCATGAACATCGCGGGATCTTTGGCGCTCTCCAGCATCAGGTAATGCGGGAACGGGTTCTGGTTGAACTTGTTCTCGCGCTCCGGGAGATGGTGGAGATCGACCATCGCCATCACGCTCTGGCCCGGCCGCCGCCCTGCGACGAGCCGCAGCAGCGTCGCGGCGTTGTCCTCCTTCGGTCTCGAGTGGTCGTACCACTCGGCCATGGCGACGCCGTAGAGCGCGCGGAACCAGCTGCGGAACGCCTCGTGGTTCACCGCCGGGTCGTGATAGCGCAGCGCCCAGCGGTCGGTGACGGCGAAGTCCGCGTCCCAGACGCCGAAATAGAACGCTCGGTGATCGATGCCGCGGGCCTTCAGAGCCGCGCACACGCAGCTGACGAAGCAGTGGACCTTGATGTCGTAGTACTCTTCACCGTGCACCCCCTCCCCGGCGTCGACGGGTTCAGCGGCGGCGGGCGCGGCCTCCACGTCGCGGGCGAACAGGTCGACGAGGTCGCTGACGCGCTCGATCTCTGCGCCCGCGATCGCCTCCTCGGGCGCGGCGAGGCCGTGGCGCAGCTCCAGATGCAGGAAGAGCTGCAGCGTCTGGATGCTGTCGAGGTGAAGATCGGCGTTGAGCCGCGCCTCCGGGGAAAAGGCTGCGAGCTTCGGGATGTCGAGCGGGTCAGCGAGCGTCGCGCGGATGGCGGCCAGAATGTCGTCGCGGGTCATCGCGCGGCCTCCGTAAGCGTGGCGAGCTTTCGTTCGGCGTAGAGCGCCGCGACCTCGCGGCGGCTGACCTTGCCGTTCGCCTGACGGGGCGCGGCCTCGACCTGAAGGATCGCCGCGGGGGTCTGGTGGCCGGCGAGGTTCGCGCGGCACCAGTCGCGAAGCGCGCTCTCGTCGATGCGGCGCTCGCCGACCACGATGAGGCCGACGCGCTCGCCCGCGAAGGGATCGGCGATGCGGAACGCGACGGCGTCGGAGACGTCGGGATGGGCCATCGCGGCGTCCTCGACCTCGCCCGGATAGACGTTGAGGCCCGAGACGTTGATCGTGTCGTCGAGGCGCGAAACGAAGACGAGCGTCCCGTCGGTCTTCAGGTATCCAAGGTCGTGCGTCTCGACGCGTCGGCCCGCGACGTCGACGAGGATTTCGCCCGGCGCCTCGCGTGATCCGCCAGCCGAGAGCCGCAGATGCGGCAGCGCGCGGCCCATCTCGTCTGCGGCCGTCACCTCGCGGTTCACCGCCACCACGCCGGCTTCCGAGCAGCCATATTGCTGGAACATGTGGTCCGAGCGCTCGCGGATCTTCGCGAACCACGGCGCGGGCAGCAGCGCGCCAGAGGTCATCACGCCATGGATCGTCTCGCCCGCCGGCATCAGCTGCGCGAGCGTGTGCAGCACGGCGGGGGAGGAATAGAGCAGAGGCTTCTCGGTCTCTTTCAGGATCCGGATCAGGCTCTTGGGGTTCTGGGCGTTGACGATCTTCGGGGCTCGCCCGCGCTTCAGGCCCGCGAGCACCCCGCAGATCAGGCCGTAGGAATGGGTCGTCGGGCAGGCCACCACCGGCGTCATGTCGTCGGGCTCGGGGAAGCCGGCGACGTAAGCCGAGAGCTCCGCCTCGATCTCGGCCCAGGGCCGGCTCGCGCATTTCGGCGCGCCGGTGGTTCCGGAGCTCATCTGCAGCAGAACGCCGCTTTGCGGCTCCTCGGACGGCTCCAGGATCTCGACCTCGCCGTCGGCGAGCAGCAGCCGGTCGCAGCCGGCGCGCTCGGCCAGGCGCCGGGCGGCGGTGCGGGGCGTCGCCGGATGGATCGGCAGCACGCCGCCGCCGGCCTCGCGGATGGCGAGGAACAGCGCCAGCCAGTCGGCGGTCTCGGGCAGCAGCACCGCGTAGCGCCGCCCGCCGCCTGCCCGGCCAAGGCGGACCCGCTCGGCCCAGCGGCCGGAGAGCGCTCCAAAAGCGTCGCGGTCAAAACCGCGCTCGTCGATCTCGATCATCGGCATGCGGGCTCCCTTTGCGCGCTGGGCGAAGACGTTGGGGACCTCGACGAAGCGCGCGGCCTCGCCGGAGAATTTCGGGGCGACCAGCCGTTCGACCGCGACGCACTCGGCGCGCCAGCCGAGCCGGGCGGCCCGCAGCGGCGGGACAGTCTCGCGGGACAGGCGCTCGTCGATCAGCGCCCAGAGCTGCGTCTCGGCGAGCGCGCCATGGCGTTCCAGCGCCTCGGCGAGGTCGGAAAGGCAGAAGACGAAGAGGCAGTCGGCGACGAGCGCGCGAAGCTCCTCGACGCGGTCCATGCGATGGAATTGGTTCGGGGGCGTCGGCGTAGACCGGGTCGATCGCAGCGAGATCCGGCGCGGCGGCGGGCTTGGCGAGAAAGTCGGGCGCGTATTCGAGGCTGTCGTGGAAGTCGCAGGATCAGCCGTTCGGGCCAGCCGTCGCGATGGACCAGGACCATGTCTGCCCATGAGCCTCGAGCGCGATCCCGTGGACCGCAAGCAGTCGCCAGACGGGCCCGGCCACGACCTCGGCGAGGCGTTCGGCCCAGGCTTCCGCGCCATGCCGATCGAGCCAGGGCGCGCAGAACAGCCGCCCGTCGGCCTCCTCCGCCATCAAGGCGTTGAACGGGACCGCCGCCTCGCCGGGCTTCAGGAGCGAGGCGACGCTTTCGCGCCAGATGGCGGCGACATGGCCGGCGAGCGCCCCCTCGCGATCGACCACCATCCCGGCATATTCGGACAGGATCGCAATGCGCTCGCGCAGCTCCGGATCGCGCTCGACGATCTGGCCAAGCCACATCGAGATCGCGGGAGCGACGCAGACCGAGTGCGGCTCGATGGTTCTGAGCGACGAGGTGTTGGCCATCGTCATGGCGAGCTTCACGCTCGGCCGCGTGGCCTCGTCGGCGTTGTGAAGCGTGCGGACCGACTGGCTCGCGAGGTAGAGCGGGCCGGCCTCTCCAAGCGCATGGACCGCTCCCTGTTCGATGAGTTCGGCGAGCGGCCCGTCGGCGAGCTTGCGCAACTGCCAAGGATGGACGGGCACGAGCGCGAAAGCCTTGGCGTCGAGCCCGGCGGCGGCGCGGCGGGCGATGAGGTCGGCGGCCTCCGCCTCGCCGAGCTCTGCGCGCCAGAAGGCGTCTTCGTCGGCGGGGAGCGTCTGCGCGACGAGGTCGCGTCGCACGGCGAGGAAGGCGAGCCGGAACGTCGCGCCCGCCTCCGGACCGAAGTCCGCGTGGTCCTCCAGGCTGAAGCCGGTGCGGGCCTTGAAGCTCGGATGGTAGGCGTGGCCCTCGTCGATCGCGGCGTCCAGCTCCCGAAAGGCGAGCGAGCGCCGGTCCCCGCGGGGAGCGTGCAGCGCGTTCCAGCGGCAGAGTTCGACCGTTCGCTCAAGCTCCGCGAGAAACGTCGCGGCTCTTTCGGGACTGTCCGCGGCGCTCTCGACGACGTCGCGCAGGCCGGCCCGGAGCCAGCCGCCCTTCCCGTCTTCGGTCTCGATCGTGGCGGGATCGACCCGCACCCGCCCGAAACCGCGGCGGCGGCCGAGGCAGCGGAAGGCGCGGCCCCCGGCCGTCCAGCTGAAGCGGCGTCCCTGCGGTCCGTCTGTCTCTTCAGCGCGCACGACGCCTTCGAACAGCATCGCCTCGACGAGCTGGCGCAGCGTCCGGTCTTGCGGCTCCTCGGCCATCTCAGACCGCCACCGCTTGTCCGCCGCGGGCTTCCCCGGCGGCGAAGCCTGCGATCGGGTTCGGCAGGCGCTGGTATCTCGCGGTCTCGTCTCCGGACGCGAGCTCGTCGATGTTGAGCAGCCGCGTCATGAGGTTCGACTTCGCGGCGATCACCGAGCGGCGCAGCAGCCCGTCGACGAACACCCGGCCGGCGCCGCTCAGGCGCAGCGACAACGCCTCGAGGCGCTCACGCAGCAGCCCTACAAGTTCGGCTTCATGCACGAGCCCGTCATGGCCCATGCGCGAGACGACCGAAAAGATCTGGTTGACCACGAGATAGTAGGCGAACGGATCCTGGATCGCCGCGTCGTCGTAGAAGAGATGCGCCACGCCCTCGGTCTCGGGCGCGATCGCGCGCAGCGTCTCGCGATAGGCGTTGGAGAGGTAATAGCCCTGGCTGTCGCGATACCACGAGACGGCCGGCCAGCCGTCGCGCAGGCCGATCAGCGCGTTCTGCTGGTGGGCCTCGAGCGCGACGCCGAGCTCGTCATAGAGCGCGACCAGCGGATCGAGCGCGCAGTCGAGATAGGCGGCGAACCACTCGCGGGCGACGACGGACGCATCCCGGCCTTCGCGGGCGGCGATCTCGCCGACGATCCGCTCGAGGCGCGACGTCTCGCCCGGCCGCGGATCGGCGCTCAGCGCCGCGATGGTGGCGACGCCTGACGCCGCCTCTCCCCTGAACGGGTTTTCGCGGAAGATCGTCTCGAAGCCGCTTTCGCTGAGGCCGGGAACGTCCACGGTGACGTAAGCCGGGTCGCGCAGCACGCGGAAGCGCGGATGTCGGACGAGGAAATCCGAGCGCTCGAACAGGCCCGCCATCGCCACGCCCGCGTCGAGCTCGTGGCGGCGGTTGCGACGCACCGAATTGGTGATGCGCACCGGAAGCGAGAACTTCAGCATCCAGTCCGCGTCGCGGCGATAGACGGTGCGCACGGAGGCGGTCGCCGAGAACTCCGGACCCGCAGGGCCGAGATGGCGAAGAGCCCCGCCGGCGAACTCCCCCGCGAGCTCGGGGTCGAGCAGCAGCGCCTGCGCCTGCAGCGGATGCATCGGGATCAGCGCCTCGCCGTCCCGCGCTCCGAGGCGATCAAAATCCTCGCCCGCGATCCCGGCGACGATCTCGGCGACGCTTTCGCGCGCGGCGGATTTTGTCGAGACGCGTTCAAGAGGCGCGGCGAACCAGTCGAGCTGGAACGCGCCGCGAAGTTCCGGCGAATAGGCGGGCTGTTGCCACGTGGTCATGCCCTGCCGGCTCTTCGGCGTCGGGTGCAGCCAGTGGCCGAAGGTCAGCGACTGCTCGGAGGCGAGGAAGTCGTCCTCGTCCTCGGCGCGCGGCGCATCGAGATAGCGCTCGGTCGCGCGGTAGCTGTCGAGCACGCGCGACAACAGTTCGAGCTCGCAGCCGCGTTGCTCGTCGGAGGCCTCCTTGCCGGGCCGGCGATAGGCCTCGTGCAGCAGCGCCTGAAGGGCCGCCAGCGGCTCGACCTCGCGCCAGGCGGGCTCGAGCGCGCGCTTGAGAAACGCGCGGCCGAGCCGGTGCGGGCCGCAGAGCGAAGCGCCCAGGAGCTCGATCCGAAGCGACGCGCGCTGGGCCGGCAGGGCGAGCTCGACGGCGTCGACCGCGTGTCCGAAGTTCAGCGTGTGACGCGTGGCGACGCCCGGGTCGATTTCGCGCAGATAGCAGTTGGCGAAGCTCTGGAAGGTCGCCTGCTCCGCCGCCTGCCGGGACGAGCGGACCGGGACGGCGCTTTCGCGCCGCGTCTTCGCCTGAGGATCCATGGTCCGCCCGTCAACAGATCGCGTCCGCTTGATGCGGCTTTTCGTTTGTTGAACGGACGAGGCGGCCTCTCCCCTGAAAATAAATCTGTCTCCCAAGAAGCCGAGGACTTTGGAGGAGGTCCAGTTTTCGCAGAGCCGGCTTATGGTCTGCTCAGGTCGGCGTCCCGCATCCTTACCGCCTGTGAGGCGTCAACTCGGCTGGCGCGTTCAGGGAGCAGGACATTCCTTTCGGTTGCAGACGTGGCGGCCGGAATACTGCCACGCCAATGCCGCTCAACGTCTCGTGATATCACACAAAAATCATAGATACCGGACGAATGGTATGTTTAGAAATGCGTGAGATCTCGACCATTCCGGACCGGGCGAAGCAAGGCGTTTCGCGACCGGTTCCGGACGCGCGGCGAACGAAAATGTCCGAAGCCCACACCCGACGAAAGCAACCCGACGTCGTGCGTCGCGCCCTGCTCCAGGAAGCTGCGCGCATCGCCGCGAACGAGGGCCTGGCCGCGGTGACGATCGACTCCGTGGCGAAGGCCGCGGGCGTCACCAAGGGCGGGCTGTTCCATCATTTCCAGAGCAAGCAGGCGCTGATCGACGGGGTGATGGCCGAGGCCATCGCCTTGCTTGAGGAAGACGTCGAGCGGCGGATGGAGGGCGATCCAGAGCCCTATGGTCGCTTCACCCGCGCCTATGTCGACTGCATGTTCGCCGATCTCGAGCGCGAGGACGCCCGGCTCTGGGCCGCGATCTGCGCCTCGCTGATGGCCGACGCCTCGCTGCGCAAGACCTGGAGCGACTGGTTCACGGCCCGCCTCGCGCGGCACGCCGAAACCGACGGCGCGCTCGAGCACGCCATCGCGCGGCTCGCCGCCGACGGCGTCTGGCATGCGAGCCTCTACGGCATGGAGGCCGAATGCGGCCCGGACCGCAACGCTTTGCGCGGCCGGTTGATCGAGATGACCCGGCGACCCGCCATGTCCGAGAACACGAGCGAAGACCGATGACCGAGGGCGCCGCCATGGGTTTGCAAAGACTCGGTTCCAGACAGCTCGCTGCGATCGCAAGCGGCGTCTCGCTCGCGCTGCTGCTCGCGGCCTGCGACCAGAAAGCCGCGGACGCGCCGGCCGGCGCTCCGCCGGTCGCGGTCTCGTTCGTGACCGTCAATCCGCAAACGCTGCCGATCGCCAACGAGCTCCCCGGCCGCATCGCCCCGACCCGGATCGCGGAAGTGCGGCCGCGCGTCTCCGGCATCCTGATCGAGCGCGTGTTCGAGCAGGGCAGCGTCGTAAAACAGGGCGACGTGCTCTACCGCATCGACCCTGCGCCGTTCCGCGTGCGTGTCGAGAGCGCCAAGGCCGTGCTTCAGCGCGCCGAGGCGACGCGCACCCTCGCCCGCCAGCAGGCCGAGCGCCAGACGCAGCTGAAAGAGCGGCAGATCAACAGCGCCCAGAGCTACGACACGGCTGTCGCCGAGCTCGCGCAGGCCGAGGCCGACATCGCCTCGGCGAAGGCGAGCCTCGACGCCGCCGCGCTCGATCTCGAATATACGGACGTGCGCGCGCCCATCACCGGGCGGATCGGCCGCGCGATGATCACAGAGGGCGCGCTCGTCTCCTCGACCGACGCCCAAAGCCTCGCCACGATCCAGCAGCTCGACCCGATCTACGCCGACTTCACCCAGTCGGCGAACCAGCTGCTCGCGCTGAAGAGGGCGGCGGCCGCGAGCGCGAAGGCGGAAGGCTCCGACGCCAATCGCGCCGAGGTCGCGCTGAAGTTCGACGACGGGAGCCGCTACGCCCATCCGGGCAAGTTCCTGTTCTCCGAAGCCGCGGTGGACGCAACAACCGGCCAGATCACGCTGCGCGGCGAGTTCCCGAACCCGGACGGCGACCTCCTGCCGGGCATGTATGTCCGCGTCCAGATCGTCCAGGGCGAGCAGCCGAACGCGCTTGCGGTGCCCGAACGCGCGATCCAGCGCGATCCGGGCGGCGCGGCCGAGGTCTATGTCGTGGGCCAGGACAACAAGGCGGCGCTGCGCAAGGTCCGCACCGGCCGCGTCGTCGACAACCGCTGGGTCATCGAGAACGGGCTCGTCGCCGGCGACCGCGTGGTCGTGGAAGGCTTCCAGGCGCTCTCGAACGGCGCGGCGGTCGATCCGCAGCCCTGGACGCAGAACGTGACCGACGCGTCCGCGGCCGAGAAGCGCTGAGGCACGAGAGATGGCGAACTTCTTCATCGCCCGGCCAATCTTCGCCTGGGTGGTCGCGATCTTCATCGCGATCGGCGGCGCGATCGCGATCCCGATGCTGCCGATCTCGCAGTATCCGACCATCGCCCCGCCGCAGATCTCGGTGACGGCGACCTATCCGGGCGCGTCCTCCGAAGAACTCTATCAAGGCGTCACCAAGCTCATCGAGGAGGAGCTGAACGGCATCAAGGGGCTCATGTATTACGAGTCCACCTCCGAAGCCTCCGGCCTCGCCACCATCACCGCGACCTTCGCGCCCGGAACGCCGGTGGAGCAGGCCTCCGTCGACGTCCAGAACCGGGTGCGCCGCGTCGAGGCGCGGTTGCCGCGCGCGGTGACGCAGCAGGGCGTCGTGGTCGACGAGGCCTCGAGCTCGTTCCTGATGGTCGTGTCGCTGACCTCGACCGACGGCCAGATCGACGACATCGGGCTTGGCGACTATCTCGCGCGCAACGTCATGGGCGAGCTGCGACGTTTGCCCGGCGTCGGCAAGGCGCAGCTGTTCGCGACCGAGCGCGCCATGCGGGTCTGGGTCGACCCGGACAAGATGCTCGGCCTCGGGCTCACGGCCGAGGACGTCACCGCGGCGATCACCGCCCAAAATGCGCAGGTCGCGGCCGGCCGCATCGGCGCGCTGCCGAACCCGATCAGCCAGGAGACTTCCGCGCCTGTGCTGGTGAAGGGCCAGCTCGGTTCGCCCGACGAGTTCGCCGCCATCGTGCTGCGCGCCAACCCCAACGGCTCGACGGTGCGCCTGCGCGACGTCGCCCGCGTCGAGATCGGCGGCCAGGACTACAATTTCACGAGCCGCCTCAACGCGCAGGCGAGCGCCTCCGCCGGCGTGCAGCTTTCCGCCACCGGCAACGCGCTCGAGACCGCGAAGGCCGTGCGCGCCAAGATGAAGGAGCTCGAGCGGTTCTTTCCGCCGGGCGTCAAGCAGACCATCCCCTATGACACGACGCCCTTCGTCGAGGCGTCGATCAAGAAGGTGCTGATGACGCTCGCCGAAGCCGTCGGGCTCGTCTTCGTCGTGATGTTCCTGTTCCTCCAGAACATCCGCTACACGCTCATCCCGACCATCGTGGTGCCGGTGGCGCTGCTCGGCACCTGCGCCGTGATGATGGCGGCGGGCTTCTCGATCAACGTGCTCACCATGTTCGCCATGGTGCTGGCGATCGGCATTCTGGTCGACGACGCCATCGTCGTGGTCGAGAACGTCGAGCGCCTGATGGCGCAGGAAGGGCTCTCGCCCCGCGAGGCGACCAGGAAAGCAATGGGCCAGATCAGCGGCGCGATCATCGGCATCACGCTGGTGCTGACCGCCGTGTTCGTGCCGATGGCGTTCTTCCCCGGCGCGACCGGCATCATCTACCGCCAGTTCTCGCTCACCATGGTCGTCTCGATCCTGTTCTCGGGGTTCTTGGCGCTCTCGCTCACGCCCGCGATGTGCGCGACCTTCCTTAAGCCGATCCCGCAGGGCCATCACGAAAAGCGCGGCTTCTTCGGCTGGTTCAACCGGAAGTTCGACCGCACCGCGAGCGGGTACAGGTCGATCGTATCCAAGCTCACGGCCAGGGCCGGGCGGATGATGATCGTCTATCTGGCGCTGCTCGTCGGCCTCGGTTGGGCCTTCATGCGCCTGCCCTCCTCGTTCCTGCCGACCGAGGACCAGGGCTACCTCATCGTCGACGTCCAGGCGCCGTCGGAGGCGACCGGCACTCGCACCATCGAGGCGATCAAAAAGGTCGAGGAGATCTTCATGAAGGAGAAGGCGGTCGCGGACATGTTCGCGATCCAGGGTTTCTCCTTCTCGGGCAACGGCCAGAACGCCGCGATCGGCTTCCCCGTGCTGAAGGACTGGAGCGAGCGCGGACCGGAGGACAGCGCCGACGCCATTTCGGCGCGCGCCAACGCGCAGCTCTTCGGCATCAAGGACGCGCAGAGCTTCTCGCTGTCGCCGCCGCCGATCGAGGGGCTCGGCACCTCCGCGGGCTTCACATTCCGCCTGCAGGACCGTTCGGGCCGCGGCCATGACGCGCTGGGCGCGGCGGGCCAGCAGCTGCTCGCGCTCGCAGGCGCGAGCCCGAACCTCGCCGCGCCCCGCATCGAAGGACTGGCGAACGCCGTCCAGCTCGACATCGTGGTCGATCGCGAGAAGGCCAACGCCTTCGGGGTCGCGTTCGCGGACATCAACGCGACCATCTCGGCCAATCTCGGCTCGGCCTATGTGAACGACTTCCCGAATTCGAGCCGCATGCAGCAGGTCACCGTCCAGGCCGACGCCCGCAACCGCATGCAGGCCGACGACATCCTGAAGCTCAACGTGCGCAACGCCAGCGGCGGCATGGTGCCGCTCTCGGCCTTCGCGCGCGTCGAATGGTCCAAGGGCCCGACCCAGATCGTCGGCTTCAACGGATATCCGGCGCTGCGCTTCGGCGGCGAGGCTGCGCCGGGCCTCTCCTCGGGCGACGCCATCGCCGAGATGCAGAAGCTCGCGGCGAAGCTCCCCGCGGGCTTCGGCTACGAATGGTCCGGCCAGTCGCTGCAGGAGATCGCGTCGGGCACGCAGGCGCCGTTCCTGCTGGGCCTGAGCATCCTCTTCGTGTTCCTCCTGCTCGCCGCGCTTTACGAGAGCTGGAAGATCCCGCTGTCGGTCATGCTCGTCGTGCCGCTCGGCGTGATCGGTTCGGTGCTCGCCGTGATGGCCCGCGACATGCCGAACGACATCTATTTCAAGGTCGGCCTGATCGCGATCATCGGCCTCTCGGCCAAGAACGCCATCCTGATCGTCGAATTCGCCAAGGACCTGCACGCGGAAGGCAAGTCGGTCCGAGACGCCGCCATCGAGGCCGCGTTCCTGCGTTTCCGGCCGATCATCATGACGTCCTTCGCGTTCATGCTGGGCGTCACCCCGCTCGCGATCGCAAGCGGCGCGAGCGCCGCCAGCCAGAACGCGATCGGCACCGGCGTTCTCGGCGGCATGGCGACCGCCACCGTGCTGGCGGTGTTCTTCGTGCCCGTCTTCTACGTCTTCGTGCTGCGCGTGTTCTCGCGGAAGCCGAAGGACGCGCCCGCTCCGAGCGCAGGCGAGGCGCACGCATGATCTGCGGCGGCCGACGCTAGTCCCGGAGCATCTCAGCGACGGTCTCCGCGATCGACAGGCTCGAGGTCAGGCCCGGACTGTCGATGCCGAAGAGATGCACGAGGCGGTCCATGCCGTGGTCGGCCGGACCGTCGATCCGGAAGTCGACCGCAGGCTCACCCGGCCCGCTGAGCTTCGGCCTGACGCCGGAATAGTCCGGCGTCAGACTGTCGTCGGGCAGGCCCGGCCAGAAGCGCCGGATCGAACCGTAGAACGCGTCCGCGCGCCAAGGATCGACCGCATAGTCGAGCGCGTCGATCCATTCGGCGTCCGGCCCGAAGCGGACCCGGCCGGCGAGATCCAGCGTCAGATGCACGCCGAGCCAGCCCCCTTCCGCGGGCGCTGGATAGATAAGCCTTTGGAAGACCGGGCGGCCGGCGAAGGAGAAGTAACTGCCCTTGGAGAGAAAGAGCCGGGGATCCGGTCGGCCGGATAGCCTTCGGTGACCGCGGCGACCTGCTGCGCCCCAAGGCCCGCGGCGTTGACGACGGCGTCGAACGCGATCTCGCCGGCGTCCTCGCCGACCGTGACGAGCCAGCGCCCCCGGTCGAATCTCAGGCGAAGCGCCGGCGACATCAAAGCGAGCGAGCCGCCGCGGTCCTCGATGTCGCCGAGCAGCGCGAGCATCAGCGCGTGGCTGTCGATGATCCCGGTCCGGGGCGACAGCACGGCGGCATGGCATCGCAGATGCGGCTCGAGCCGCGCCGCCTGCCCGGCGTCGATCAGCTCCAGCCTCTCGACGCCGTTCTCGGCGCCGCGCCGCCGGATCGCCTCGATGGCCGGGACTTCCTCCTGCGACGTCGCGACGATCAGCTTGCCGCAGGCGCGGTGCGCGACGCCGTGGCTTTCGCAGAACTCGTAGAGCAGCCGCGCGCCCCTCACGCAGTGACGCGCGCGCAGCGACCCCGCCGGATAGTACATCCCGGCATGGATGACCTCGGAGTTGCGCGACGAAATCCCCATGCCGAAAGCGTCGGACGCTTCGGCGACGACGACGTCATGTCCGTCGAGAGCAAGCGCGCGCGCCGCCGCAAGGCCGACGACGCCGGCGCCGATGACGAGAATTTCCAAGCGGCCGCTCCCTGCTGTTCTCGGCCCGTGGCCATCCGCCCCGTAAGGCGTGCTTACCCCGAATTCTCGCCGAAGTTCAGCGGGGCCCGGATCGAACCCGCATCGGCTCGGCGGCGCGCCACAGCCGCGGCGCTTCTGCTATTGAAGCTTAAGGCGACAAGTGACTGGACGGGCATCTCGAATGGCGCAGCGTGGATAAGATCGACAGGACGTCACGCGACCAGGGCTGGCGGGTCGGCATCCTGTTCTCGCGCAGCGGCGTGAGCGGGGTCACCGAGAGCGAGCACTTCTTCGGGACCGCGCTTGCGATCGACGAGATCAACACCGCGGGCGGCGTGCTTGGACGGCCGATCGAGCCGATCTGCTACGACCCCGGCGGCGAGAACGAGGGCTACCGCGCCTTCGCCCGCAGGCTTCTGGCGGAAGACGGCGTCGAGGTGATCTTCGGCTGTTCGCTGTCGGCGAGCCGGAAAGCCGTGCTCTCCACCATCGAGCGGCACAACGGACTGCTCTGGTATCCGTCGATCTACGAGGGCTTCGAGTATTCCGAGAACGTCCTCTACACGAGCGCGACGCTGAACCAGAACGTGTTCGCGCTCGCCGACTTCCTGCTGCAGGAATACGGGCCGCGCATCTTCATCGTCGGCTCGGATTACATCTATCCGCGCGAGTCGAACCGCGTGATGCGCGACCTCGTCGAGGCCAAGGGCGGCGAGATCGTGGGCGAGCTCTACGCCCCGCTCGACGGCGACGAGGACGTGCACCGCGAGATGGTGGCCGAGATCCGTCGCGCGGACCCCGACGCGGTGTTCTCCACTGTGGTCGGGCGCGGCGCCGAGCGCCTCTACCGGCTCTACGCCGACGCAGGGATCGACAGGCGGCGCCAGCCGATCGCGAGCCTCACCATGTCGGAAGGGCAGATCCGGGCGATCGGGCCGCAGCTCTGTTCGGGCCACGTGCTCGCCTCGCATTATTTCCAGCGCATCGAGAGCGAGGAGAACCGGCGGTTCGTCTCGGCCTTCCGGCAGCGCTTCGGCGAGGAGCGGCCGACCAGCATGTGGTCGGAGACCGCTTATGCGCAGGTCCATCTCTTCGCGCAGGCGCTCGAAGAGGCCGGGACGCTCGACTCCGAACGCCTCGGGGCGGCGGCGATGCGCCAGCGGGTGGCGGCGCCGGGCGGCGAACTCGCTTTCGACGGCGACACCCGTCACGTCTGGCTGACGCCCGGCGTCGGTGTGGCCCGCGACGACGGTCAGTTCGACGTCGCCTGGCGGTCGCGCCGCCCGGTCAGGCCCGATCCCTATCTCGCGGCGACGCGCTTCGAGGCCAACTGGCTCGAGGAGGGCCTCGCCAGTTGAGCGCCCCGGCCCGCAGGATCTTGGACGAGCTCCGCCGCGCCCGGGCGCTGATCGTGCATCCGCGCGACGAGGAGGGCGTGTCGCTGCTCGACCAGCTTCGGCGCCTCGGCTGCGAGGTCTCGCTCGCCTGGCCGCCGCCGGCGACGCTGCCGCCCGAGATCGACACGCTGTTCATCCAGCTCGACGACGCCGAGGTCGCCCATCTCCTGCCCTCGATCGAGGAGCAGGAGCCCGCCGTCATCGCGATCGTGGCCTATGAGAGCCCGATCGGATCGTGGACTTCAACGCCCATGGCGTTCTGGCCAAGCCGCTGCGGCCGCGCGGCGTTCTCACCCAGTTCGCGCTCGCCCGCTACCGGCGCGGCTATGAGGGGCGGCTGACGTCCAAGATCAACAAGCTCGAGGACACGATGAAGGGCCGCCGCACCGTCGAGAAGGCGGTGCGGCTCCTCACCGAGCTCAACGGCCTCGACGAGGACGCCGCCTACAAGCTGCTCCGCGACCGGGCGACCGCGACGCGGGCGCCGATGACCAGCGTGGCGGAGGGCCTCGTCACGGCGCATGAGGCCATGAGCGGGCTCGGATTGCATATCTCGTTGGCTGAAAGGCGATGAGTTGGGCAGGATTTGCCGTCATTATCGGCTTGCGCCGACTGACGATCGGGCTATCGTGACCCCATAGGGCAAGATTGCCCTGCAGCAGGATTGCTGCCTTACATCTTGGCTTTGAAGCCTCTGGTCTGCGGATGACTTCCGCGTCCAGGGGCTTTTTGCGTTTTGGAGCTGAAATGATCCAGGCGAACGCCTCCGCACGCCCACCGTTTACAGGTGTCGTGCATCCAGTTTCGAACCGCTGATGGGCGACGTCGAGGGCAATGTCGCGCGCTGCGCGGCGGTTCGCGCGGCGGCGGCCGCCGGCAGCCGCCTCCTCGTCCTGCCAGAACTCGCCAACACCGGCTACGTGTTCGAGACCATGGAGGAGGCGGCGGCGCTGGCGGAGGCCGTGCCCGGCGGTCCCTCCACGCAGGCCTGGGCGGCGCTCGCGGCCGAACTCGGCGTCCATATCGTGGCCGGCGTCGCCGAGAAGGCCGGCGACGCTTTGTTCAACTCCGCCGTGGTCGTCGGTCCCGAGGGCTATGTCGGGACCTATCGCAAGTCGCATCTCTGGTTCCGGGAGAACGTGTTCTTCCAGAAGGGCGACCTCGGCTTCCCGGTGTTCGAGACCGCGCTCGGCAAGATCGGCGTCGCCATCTGCTACGACGGCTGGTTCCCCGAAACCTTCCGGCAGCTCGCGCTCGGCGGCGCCGAGATCGTCTGCATCCCCACCAACTGGGTGCCGATGCCCAACCAGCCGGCCGGCGAGGCCGCCATGGCCAACACGCTGCATCGGGCGGCCGCGCATTCGAACGGGATCTTCATCGCCTGCGCGGACCGGGTCGGCGTCGAGCGCGGCCAGCCCTTCGAGGGCCAGAGCCTGATCATCGACACCAAGGGCTGGACGATCGCCGGCCCCGCGAGCCGCGACGCGCCGGACCATCACGGCCGTCATCGACCTCGACGACGCCAGCCGCAAAGACCTCAACGAATTCAATTCGGTGCTCGGCGACCGCCGCACCGACGTCTACGGCTGACGCCGCCCCGTCCTCCAGCGCCCGTTTTTCCAGGAGCCAGCTTCCCCATGTCCAAGCGCCACGTCATCGGACTCGCCGCCGCTCTCGCTCTCGCCGCGCCGCCGGCCTTCGCGGATGAAAAGCCCATCGTCATCGGCGTGCCGGTCGGCCTCTCCGGCGCGAACAGCGTCGTGGCGCCCTCGGTCGTCCAGTCGGCCGAACTCGCGGTCGAGGAGATCAACGCCAAGGGCGGCGTGCTCGGCCGCCAGCTCAAGCTCGAGATCGCCGACGACGCCTCGGGAGCGGCTGGCGCGCAGAAGGCGTTCGACTCGCTCATCTACCAGAAGAAGGTCGACGTCCTGATCTCGATGGAGACGAGCGCGGCGCGCAACGCCGGCCTTCCGGCCGTCACCAAGGGCCGGGTGCCGTACATCTACACCTCGTTCTACGAGGGCAAATCCTGCAACAAGAACATGTTCGTCAATGCCTGGGTGCCCGAGCAGCAGGTGCCGCCGGTGGTCGACGCCTTCAAGCTCAAAGGCGCTCAAACTACTTCCTGATCGGCAGCGACTACGCCTTCGGGCGCGGCATGCTGGCCTTCACCAAGGAATATATCGGCAAGATCGGCGGCAAGGTCGTGGGCGAGGAATACCTGCCGATGGACGGCAGCGACTGGACCGCGATCATCTCCAAGCTGAAGGACTCCAAGGCCGACGCGCTGATCACCTCCACGGCCGGCGGCGCGCCGAACGTGACGCTGACCAAGCAGCTGCGCGGCGCGGGCGTCTCCCTGCCCTACGCCAATCTCGCGGTCGACGAGGGCACGGCGAAAAGCATGGGGGCGGACGCGGAAGGCATCTACCTCTCGGCCTCTTACGTCACCGGCATCGACAGCCCGGAGAACAAGACCTTCCTCGCCGCCATGGAGAAGAAGTTCGGCTCCGGCCTGAAGACCCCGAACGACCTTTCGGTGCCGCAATATGAGGCGGTCTATCTCTACAAGGCCGCGGTCGAAAAGGCCGGCGGCACCGAGACCGCCAAGGTGCTGGAGGCGCTTCCGCAGGTGAGCGTCACGGGCCCGCGCGGCGTCATCAAGATGGACAAGCAGCACCATGCGGCGCTGACCATGTATCTCGGCCAGGTGCAGGGCGACGGCTCGGTGAAGGTCGTCGGCACCTTCAAGGACGTCGATCCCGGCGAGCAGTGCCCGAAGCTGAAGTGAGGCGCCTTCTCCCCTCCCCCTTGCGGGGAGGGGCCGGGGGTGGGGGCGGCTCCGAATGAGGCGGAACAGGCGCCGCAGCGCTCTCCGCCGAGCCACAGCGATCGTCCTTGACCACCCCCGCGCTTACCCTCCCCGCAAGGGCGAGGGGCCGGATACGTCGCGTACAAACACCGGAGGACCTCCATGCTCCTCATCCTCGACGTCCTGACCACCGCCGGCATCCTGTTCGTGGTGTCGATCGGCCTGCTCGCGGTCTTCGGCGTGCTGAAGATCATCAATTTTGCGCACGGCGCCTGGCTCACCATCGGGGCCTATTGCGCGGTGATCGCGGCCGAGCTCGGCCTCAACCCATGGGCCGCGCTGCCGCTCGCCTTCGTGATCGGCGCGGCGCTCGGGGGCCTGGCCGAGCTCTTCATCATCCGACCGCTCTACCGGCGCCCGCTCGACGCGATCCTCGCGACCTGGGGCCTCGGCATCGTGATCGGCCAGCTCATCACGCTCGGCTTCGGCCGCGACGTGCAGATGACCCCGAATCTCTTCTCCGGCACGGTCGAGATCCTCGGCGTCGACTACTCGGCCTATCGCCTCGTCGCGCTCGGCGCGGCGCTCGTCATCGGCGTCGTGTTCGCGGCCGCGATGGAGGGCACCCGGCTCGGCCTCTCGGCGCGCGCCGTCATCATGAACGAGACGCTGGCGCGCGGGCTCGGCATCGACACGGTGCGGGTGCGCCTCGTCACCTTCATGGCGGGAGCGGGCCTTGCGGCGCTCGCAGGCGTGCTGCTGACGCCGCTCACCAGCGTCGACCCGAACATGGGCGTCGGCTGGCTGATCGGCGCCTTCATGCTGGTCATGGTGGCCGACGCCTCGCTCGTGGCGCTCGCCGTCGCCTGCCTCGTCTTCGGCGCGGCCCAGGTGCTGATCAGCACCTTCGTCAGCCCCATCCTCGGCAGCATCGCGATCGCGGTCCTCGCGGCGCTCGTGCTGCGCGTCAGCCCGAAAGGTTTTTCGCGTGCCTGACACGTCCGCACTCGCAACCGCCGCTCCGGCGGCCCGCAGCAGCCCACGGCTCTCGCGCGCCGCGCCCTTCGTGGTCGCGGGCCTCGCCGCCGTCGCGCTCTGGATCGCGCCGCTCGCGCTCGACACCTTCGCGGTCAACGTGCTCACGCGCTCGATGATCTACGCAATGCTCGCCGTGACGGTCGACCTGCTCTGGGGCTTCGCCGGCGTCCTCACCTTCGGGCAGGCCGCGTTCTTCGGCGTCGGCGCCTACGCCGCCGCCATGGCGCTGACCTATCTCGGCGCCGATCCCGTCTGGATGGTCGCCGCGCTCGGCCTTGCGGTCTTGGCGCCCGCCGTTCTCGGCCTCGCTGTCGGGTGGCTCTCCTTCTACCACCGCTCCACCGCGCTCTACGCTTCGGTGATCTCCCTCGTCGTCCCGATCGTCGTCGTGCAGCTCATCTATTCGGGCGGCGAGTGGACCGGCTCCTCGAGCGGGCTCGTGGGCTTCGACGTGCTGCCGCTGGAGCTCGAGGGCTTCTTCCGGCTGGCGGCGCTGGCGCTCGTCGCGCTCACGCTCGCGGCCTGGATCTTCGTGCGCTCCGACGCCGGCCGCGCGCTCGTCGCGGTGCGGGACAACGACGCGCGCTGCGCCTATCTTGGCCTCAGCCCCAAGCGCATCCAGATCGCGCTCACCACCGCGCTCGCCGGCGTCGCGGGCCTCGCCGGCTTCCTGTTCGCCAACGCCTCCTCGGTGGTCGCGCCCGAAAACGCCGGCTTCCTGTTCGGCACCGAGCTCGTGATCTGGGTCGCGCTCGGCGGGCGCGGGACGCTGCTCGGGCCGATCCTCGGGACGATCGCGATCGACTATCTGGCGGCCAATCTCTCGGGCGACCTGCCGTTCCTCTGGCAGCTTCTGCTCGGCGCGACCTTCGTGGCCGTCATCATCCTGCTTCCCGGAGGGTTGGCCGACCTTGCGCGGCGGGCCTGGGGCGCGACGCCGTTCAGCGGCCGCGCGGCCTTCGCGCCGGCGCTCGCGGCGCTTCCCGCCCGCCCGGCGCCCGACGCCTCCGGCGCGCCGCTGCTCAAGATCGAGGGGCTCGCCAAGTCCTATGGCGCGCTGACGGTGCTCGAGAACATCGACCTCGAGATCCGCGCCGGGGAGCTCGTCAGCCTCGTCGGCCCGAACGGCGCCGGCAAGACCACGCTGATGCGCTGCCTCTCGGACGGGACGGAGGACTTCCGGGGACAGGTCTCGATCGGCGGCGCCTCGACCGCGGGGCTGACGCCGAACCGCATCGTCGCGCTCGGCGTCGGTCGCAAGTTCCAGGTCGCGAGCGTGTTCGAGAGCCTCAGCGTCGCCGACTGCCTGCTGCTCGCGCGCGCCTCGAATGACGGCCTGAGCCCCTTTGGACGCGCCGAGACGCTCGCCCTCCCGCAGGCGGCGCTCGACGTGATGCGCATGACCGGGCTCGACCAGATGCTGGCGCTGCCGACGCGCCTGCTCTCCCACGGCCAGAAGCAGGCGCTCGAGCTCGCCATGGTGGTGGCGCTCGAGCCGCGGCTGATCCTGCTCGACGAGCCGACCGCGGGCCTCACCAAGGCCGAGCGCTCGACCATCGGCGCGGTGCTGAAGACGCTGACGGGCGAGCTCGGCATCGCCGCGGTCCTCGTCGAGCACGACCTCGACTTCGTGCGGCAGATCTCGTCGCGCATCGTGGTGCTGCATCAGGGCCGCCTCGTGCTCGACGGCGGCGTCGACGAGGTGGTCGGCTCCGAACTCGTCCGCACGATCTATTCGGGAGGCTCCCATGGCTGAGGCGGCGCGAGAGCTCGAAGCGGCGGCCGGCGCCGCGCTCGCCCTCGACGGGGTGACGAGCGGCTACGGCGCGGTCTCGATCGTGCGGGACGTGTCGCTCAAGGTCGCGCCCGGCGAGATCGTCGCGCTGCTCGGCAAGAACGGCATGGGCAAGACCACGCTGCTCAAGACGATCATGGGGCTGATCCCGTCGCGCGGCGGATCGGTCGCGATCGACGGGCAGGCGGTCGCGGGCATGTCGCCGGCGAGGCTCGTCGCGCTCGGGGTCGGCTACGCGCCGCAGGAGCAGCCGCTGTTCCAGGACCTGTCCATCCGCGACAATCTCCGCCTCGCGCTGCCGAGCGACCGCCTGCTGCCCGGCGCGCTCGACGTGGTCGCGGGCCACTTCCCGTTCCTGAAGGACCGGCTGGCGCAGAAGGCCGGCACGCTGTCGGGCGGCGAGCAGAAGATGCTGATCCTCGCCCGCGCCCTGATGCTCCGGCCGCGGCTGCTGCTGATCGACGAGATCTCCGAGGGGCTCCAGCCTTCCGTGATCGACCGCATCGCCGCCGCGCTCGCGGCGGTGCGCGGCGAGAGCGGCGCGAGCATGCTGATCGTCGAGCAGAACCTCGACTTCGCGCTGCGCGTCGCCGATCGCTGGGCGGTGCTCAAGCTCGGGGAGATCGACGACGAAGGTCCGGCCGATCCGGGCGCGCGCGAGCGCGTGCTTTCGCATCTGAGCGTCTGAACCGGCGGTCCGGGCGCTTCAGACGCCGCGGGTCAGCTTCAGCCATTTCCGGTAGCGCGAGGCCTTGGGCGCCGGCAGGCCGGCCTCCCGGCAGCGCCTGACCGTCTCGCGATGGGCCGCGGCGATCGCGCCGTGCGGCGGAGGCCGGACCGCCAGCATCTCGTCGGCGACCGCGTCCAGGATCGCGCTGCGGAGCGTCCCCTCCCCGGCCTTGAGCCGGCTGGTCCCGGCCTGCCAGCGCCCGATCTTTGCGAGCTGCCGCGGCGTCGGCCCTGGCGCGACCGGATCCGGCCGCGCGCGATCCCAGCCGGCGAGCCATCGTCTTTCCTCCGCCCGATGCGCCAGATCTTCGGGCGCGGCCCGGTCGTCGCCGGCCATGCGCGCGACGCGGCCCGCCTCGCCGAGCGCCGCCAGATGCGCGCGCAGCCGCCGCGCCCGCCAGGCGGGCACCGAGATCTCGAAATCGGGCGCGTCGTCGCTCAAGCCGCAGCTGTAGCGGCTCGCGCGGCGCCGCGCCACCGACGGCGAAACCGGCTGCGGGCGCCCGCAAATTCGCACGCTGAGTTTGCGCCGGGCCATGCGCGAAGCAGGCCGCGCGTCCCTTGCGGGCGACGCCACCCCTTTTTAGATGATAATCATAATACAAAGACGGCGACGCGCCGCTTCCTCCCAACCGCGACCGGCCAGGCCGGATCACAGGAGCATGTCATGACCCTCAATTACGCCGCCGGCGCCCTCGCCTTCGCGCTTCTCGCCTCGCCGACCTTGGCCGACACGCCGCCGCTCGGCGCTCCCAGCGAACCGACCGTCTGGGGCCACCGCGTCCATGCGCCGGAGCCCGCGCAGGAGATCGAGGCCGTCGGCCTCAAGCGCTCGACCGCGCCCGAAGCGCGGCCGGGCTTCGTCCCGAGCGAGCCGACGATCTGGGGCCATCGCCCCGAAGGCGGCCGCTGACGCCGGCGGGCATGGCCCGGACCCGGCCTTGCGCCGGATCCGGGCCGTGCGCCCGATCAGCCGGGCGGGCGCTTTGAAAGTTCAATCGTCAGATGATATGACATTCGTCATGATCTGATCGCCCGCGCGTTGAAAACGACGACCTGCGAGGCGACGCCGAGGACCACGACCATGCCGCTGAGCAAGGAGCACAAGGCCCAGACCCGCGAGCGCATCCTCAAGGAGGCGGGCGCGCTGTTTCGGCGCGACGGCGTCGAGGCGGTCAGCGTGCCGGCGCTGATGAAGCAGGCGGGCCTGACCCATGGCGGGTTCTACGCCCATTTCGCCTCGAAGGACGCGCTCGTCGCCGAGGCGCTCGCCGAGGCGCAGGAGCGGTCCTCGGAGTTTCTCCAGGGCGTCGCGAGGCACGCCAAGGATCCGGTCGCGGCCGTCGTCGACACCTATGTCAGCGCCGTCCATCGAGACCGGCCCGAGGGCGGCTGCGCGGTCGCCACGCTCGGATCGGAGGCGGCCCGCGGCGAGACCGAGACGAAACGGTCGATGGGCCGCGAGGTCCGCAGGACGGTCGAGCGCCTCGCCGAAACCCTGAAGCTTCCGGAAAGCCGGCACGACGACGCGATCGCGCTCTTCGCCGGCATGGTGGGCGCGCTGGTGCTGGCGCGCGCGAGCGCCGGCGACGCCGCGTTCTCCGACCACGTCCTCGAGGTCTGCCGCGACCGGATGAAGTCGCTTGCGCGCTGAGGCCGCCGCCGCCGGCTCCGAGACGCCCGTCGTCGACGGTCTGCCCGGCGCGGACCTCGATCCGCGCACCCGCGCGCTGCTCACCGCTCCGGTCGGCCCGCTCATCGCGCGCATGGCCTGGCCGAACCTCGTGGTCATGCTGCTGCAGGCCTCGACCGGCCTCATCGAGACCTATTGGGTCGGGCGTCTCGGCTCGGACGCGCTCGCCGGCATGGCGCTGGTGTTCCCGCCCTTCATGCTGATGCAGATGCTCTCCGTCGGGGCGATGGGCGGGGGCGTCTCCTCGGCGATCGCCCGCGCGCTGGGCGCCGGCCGGCGCGACGACGCCGACCGCCTCGCCTTTCACGGCGTCGTGCTGCTCGGCGCGATCGGGCTCGTCTTCTCCGTGCTGATGCTCGCCTTCGGCCGCCCGTTCTACCGGCTGCTCGGCGCAGATGGCGGCGCGCTCGAGGCCGCGCTCGCCTATTCCAACGTCGTCTTCGCCGGCAACGTGCTGCTGTGGGTCATGAACGCGCTGGCGAGCGCCATGCGCGGCACCGGCGACATGGTGGTCCCGGCGCTCGTCACCTGCTTCGGCGTCGCGTTGCTGATCCCGCTGTCGCCGCTGCTGATCTACGGCTACGGGCCGCTTCCCGGCTTCGGCGTGGCGGGCGCCGGCATGGCCATCGTCGCCTTCAACGCGCTCGGCTGCGCCTATCTCGCCTGGCGCCTCGCCTCCGGCCGCGCCGTGGTCCGGCCGACACGGGTCCCGATCGAGACACGCTTCTTCGCCGACATCTTCAAGGTCGGGGCGCTCGCCTCGCTGACCTCGATCCAGACCAACCTGATCTTCATCGTGGTGACGGCGCTCTCGGGCAAGATCGCGGGCGCGCCGGCGCTTGCGGGCTACGGCGTCGGCGCGCGGCTCGAATATCTGCTGATCCCGCTGTCGTTCGGCTTCGGCGCGCCGCTGGTCTCGCTCGTCGGAACCCATGTCGGCGCCGGGGAGATCGAACGCGCCAAGCGCATCGCCTTCACGGGCGCGGTCTTCGCCTTCGCGGCGGCCGAGACCATCGGGCTCGCGGCGGCCGCGTTCCCCGCGGCTTGGCTCGGAATCTTCGGCTCCGATCCGGCGATGATCGAGGCGGGGTCGGCCTATCTCAGGATCGCCGGCCCGGCCTACGGCTTCTTCGCCTTCGGCATGGCGCTCTATTTCGCGAGCCAGGGCGCGGGCCGGCTCGGCAAGCCGCTCGCCGTCACCGTGGTCAGGACCGCGATCGCGATCGGCGGCGCGGCGCTCGCCGCACATATGGGCGCGCCGCTCTGGACCATGTTCGCGGCGGTGACGCTCGCGATCCTGGTCTACGGCTCCGCCATGGGTTGGGTGACCTGGCGGGCCGACTGGAGCCGCGCGGCCGCAGCGTCGCGGGGAAGGCCATAACGCGGAACCTCCACGTCATGCCCGCGCCTTCGCGCGGGTATCCACGACTTGGACCTAGAGCTCGACGATCCCAGAAAGTCGTGGATACCCGGCTCCGCCGGGCATGACGGCTGCGGATCTTCAGACCGTCTCGGCCAAGGCCGGCTCCGCCATCTTCGCCTCGCTCCCCCCAAGCTCCACCCGCTGCGGCTCGAGCAGCGCGAGCCCCTGGTCGCGGATCGCGAAGCGCTGGATCCAGAAATAGGGCTCGCCCATCACGGGCGACGGCGCCGAGACGATGCGCAGATCTCCGCAGCGTCCCGTCCAGTCGATGTGGCGGTGGCCGTGCATGACGACGAGGCGCTTGGCGGCGGGCTTCAGCTGGCGCAGGAACCAGCTCCCGTTGATGAGCGCGGTGCCGATCCGCTCCGAGAGCGAGCGCGTCGCCCGCGGATATTCGACGAGATGGTGGTGGAGCGCGACGAGCCAACAGGCCTTCGGCGAAGCCTTGAGGATGGCGGTGAGCCGCCGCTCCTGCTCGGCCGGCATCAGGCCGAGCGCGTTGGTGAAGGAGAAATGGGTGTCGGCGTTCGAGTTCAGCAGGATGACGCCGAGCCCGTCCGGCGTCTGCGGCTCGAACGCCATCGGAAAGGCCTCGTCCCAGAGCGTGCGGATGTCGTAGGCGCGCTTTCCCCGACCGGTTCGCACGAAGGTCTCGACCGCCTCGGCGTGCGGCGCGAGCCAGTCGGTCAGCGTCAGCGGCCGCCGCTTACGCCGGCCGACCGACACCCGGTCGCCCTGAAGGCCGGCGAGCAGCGCGAGCGCCCGCATCTCCCGCAGCCTCTTGCCCGGCGAGAACGGCAGGTCGAGGCGCGCGGGATTGGAGCGGTCCACGACGTTGACGTCGTGATTGCCCGGCAGGAACAGCATGCGCTCGCGCAGGTCGGGGTCGAGCCGCTCGAGCGCCTCCAGGAACTCGGCCCATTCGGCCGAGCGGCCGGCGTCCGTCATGTCGCCGGTGACGAGGACGAGGTCGAGCGGCTCGGCGGCGTGCGCCCGCGCAAGCGCCTCGAAGGTCCGGGTCAGCCGCCCGTTGCCCTGCGGCCCGCTGCGCCCGCTCTCGATGCGGAAGCCGAAGCGCTCTCCGACGGCGTGGAGGTCCGACAGATGCGCGACGCGCCAGACCTTGCCGTCGCCCTCCTCGTCATAGGCGTCGAGATTGCTCGGCTGCGCCATGGCGGCGTCCGCCGCGCCCCAGGCGAGTGAGCCGACCGCGACATAGACGCCGAACAGCACCACGCTGTTGGCGAGCGAGGCGCCGAGCAGCGAGAGCGGAGACGCGAAGTCGATCCATGCGCCGATCCAGCTCGAAGCCGGCCAGGCGAGCCACGCCGCGACGCCGGCCGCGATCGACATCAGAACCGCGGCCGCGATCGCGGTGCCCTGCGCCACGCGCGCGCCGTCGCGCCGCAGCCGCCGCGACATCCGCTGGCCGATGAAATGCCGCATCGCCTCGCGGCAGAGCACGAAGCTCGGCTGCACCGCGAGCGCGTTGAGCGACCAGAAGCTGCGCTCGGCGAGCCGGAACGCCGGGCGGACGCCGAACCAGACCACGGCGAGCGAGGCGCCCACCACCATCAGCGGCGCGACGCCGCGCGACGATGTCCGTGACGCTCGTCGACACGCTCGAGAACCAGGCGGTCGCCACGATCGGGGCCGCGCCGAGCAGGAGGCACGGCAGCCCGATCAGCATCATCCATGAGAGCGCGAGCTTCGGCAGGCTGATCTCGACCAGCACCCAGCCGGCGAGCGAGGCGAGCGACCAGAGCTTGGTGCTCGACGCGTCGTCCTCGATATCGCCTTGGCGCGGGTCGATCAGCGGCATGTCGGCGAGCTATCCGCCCCAAGCGGCCTTGTCCATCGGAACGCGCATGGCCTCAGCCGTCATAACGCGCGTCGGTGACCTTCTCCATGCAGTCGGCGACCTCGCCGTCGACTTTGCTGCAATGCGACATGGGCCGCCGACGGCCGGCGGAAAGCCGCCGGCCGCAGTCGTTCACGCAGTCGTCAGCGCCAGCCCGAGCTCCGGCGCCACATGGGCGAGCAGGGCCTCGATCACATGCGCGTTGTAGGCGACGCCGAGCTGGTTCGGCACGGTGAGCAGCAGCGTGTCGGCCTCGGCGATCGCTTCGTCGGCCTTGAGCTGCGCGATGAGCTTCTCCGGCTCGGCCGCGTAGGTGCGGCCGAACACCGCCCGCATGTTGTCGATGACGCCGACCTGGTCGCTGTCCTGTCCGCGGCCGAAATAGGCGCGGTCCTCGTCGTTCACGATCGCGAAGATCGAGCGCGAGACGGAGACGCGCGGCGCGCGCGTGTGGCCGGCCTCCTTCCAGGCCTCGCGATAGAGCCGGATTTGCTTGGCCTGCTGGACGTGGAACGGCTCGCCGGTCTCGTCCTTCTTGAGCGTCGAGCTCTGCAGGTTCATGCCCTGCCTGGCCGCCCAGACAGCCGTGTCGTTCGAGGCCGAGCCCCACCAGATCCGCTCCCGCAGGCCTTCAGAATGCGGCTCGATCCGCAGCAGGCCGGGCGGGTTCGGGAACATCGGCCGCGGATGCGGCTCGGCGAAGCCCTCGCCCTTGATGACGTTGAGGAACACCTCGGCGTGGCGGCGGCCCATGTCGGCATCGCTCTCGCCTTCGGCCGGCGCGTATCCGAAGTGGCGCCAGCCGTCGATCACCTGCTCGGCGAGCCGCGGCTGATGCCGAGCTGCAGCCGGCCGCCGGCGATGAGGTCCGCCGATCCGGCGTCCTCCGCCATGTAGAGCGGGTTCTCGTAGCGCATCGATGACGCCGGTGCCGATCTCGATCCGGCTGGTCCTCGCGCCGACGGCGGCGAGCAGCGGGAACGGCGAGGCGAGCTGGCGCGCGAAATGGTGGACGCGGAAATAGGCCCCGTCCGCGCCGAGCTCCTCGGCCGCGACCGCGAGGTCGATCGACTGGAGCAGCGTGTCGCCGGCCGAGCGCGTGCCGGAATGCTGCGAGGGCGACCAGTGGCCGAAGGACAGGAACCCGATCTTCTTCATCGCGACGCCGCCGCCGGCGAGATGAACCGGCGACGTCTCCTTGTTGGGTGAGGCGCCGGAACTCGGCGCGACCGCAATGTCGTGTCGGCGCGCCTCCATCGCCAATGCGCCGGCGAAATCGAACGATCTCGCCAGCGCATGACTGTCTCAGGTTTCTCTCGTCAGAACTGGACCCCGCGCGTCAGGCCGCCGTCGACCAGCATGTCGGCGCCGGTGGTGAAGCTCGAGGCGGGGCTGGCGATGAACACGACGGCCTTGGCGATCTCGTCCGGGCGCGCCATGCGGCCGAACGGGTTCGTTGCGAGGCACGTCGCGAAGGTCTCGGGCTGCTCGCGCTCGATCTGGCCCCAGACGCCGTCGGAGAAATAGACGTTGCCGGGCGAGACCGTGTTGACGCGGATCCGGTCGGCGGCGTGGCGGTTCGACAACGTCTTGCCGTAGTGGATGAGCGCGGCCTTCAGCGCGCCGTAGGGCTCGCCGAACATGTCGCTCTCGCGCCCCGAGACGCTCGAGATCAGCACCACGGAGGCCGCGTCCGAGCGCTTGAGGTAGGGCAGCGCCGCCGACCATGCTGACCGTGCCGAGCAGATCGATGTCGAAGGCCTTGCGCCAGGTCTCGAGTTCGCCGCCGACCGCGAGCGCGCTGACGTTCGGCACCACGATGTCGACGCCGCCCATGCGCTCGGCGCAAGCCTCGATCCAGTCCTTCACGGCCGCGGGGTCGGCGACGTCGACGGCGGAGCCGAAGGCCTTGTCGCCGAGCGCCTGTTCGGCGCTGCGGACGCCCTCCTCGCCGCGGGCGCAGAACGCGACCGTCGCGCCTTCGACGAGAAAGCACTCGACGATGGCGCGGCCGATGCCGCGCGAGCCGCCGCTGACGATGACTTTTCGGCCGCTGAGCCCGAGATCCATGCTGAGTCCTCGATCAAATACATTGCAGGAGATGCGCCGAACGGCGCCCGCGCGCCGTCAAGCAAGTTTTGTGCAGCGTTCGGAAAGGCTTAAATCGCGGTCGCGTCTCAGTCGCCTCAGGCCGGTTCGGCGAGCCGCATGGCCGGCCGACCACCCGTTCGCACCAGGCGGCCGTGCGCAGCAGATTGGCGTCGTCGAGGTCGCGGCCGACGAGCTGGACGGCGAGCGGCAGGCCGCCCGAACCGTCGCCCGCCGGAAGCGCGAGCGCCGGCAGGCCGAGATAGGTCCACGGCACGCAGAACCGCGGATCGCCGGTGAAGGCCAGCCCCTTCGGCGCGACGCCGGTCGCGGCGAGGGTGAGAACCGCGTCCCGATCGCCGATCCACGCGGCGGCCGCGCGCCGCAACCGGCTGCGCCGCCGCTTCTCCTCGACATAACGCTGCGCCGGGATCCTCGCCCCGTCGGCGACCAGCTCCCTGATGGCGGGGCCGACCGCCCCGGGCGCTCGGCGATCAGCCGCGAGAACACGTCGGCGGCCTCCGCGGCGAGCAGGACGCGGGCGCCGGCGGGAATCTCGGCGAACGCGTCCGGCGGGGTCAGCTCGTCGACGCGCGCCCCGGCCGCCGCGAGGTCCGCCGCGACTTTCTCCAAGAGGTCGCGCTGCTCGCGGTCGGCGAGGTCCCAGTCCGCTGTGCGCAGAAGGCCGATCGACGGCGGCCCGTCGCGCTCGGCGAGCGCCTGCGGCAGCCCCGGAATGTCGCGGCCGTCCTCGTCCTCGTCCGAGACCGCCGCGAGACGCCCGATCGCGAAGGCGGCGTCCCCGACGTTCCGGGCGAAGACGCCGATATGGTCGAGCGAGGGGCTGAGCGGATGCGCGCCGGTCCGCGGGATCGCGCCGAAGCTCGGCTTGAAGCCGACCACGCCGCAATAGGCCGCGGGCCTCACCACCGAGCCGAACGTCTGGGTGCCGAGCGCGAGCGGAACGAAGCCCGCCGCGACCGCGGCCGCCGAGCCGCTCGACGAGCCGCCGGGCGTGTGGCCGAGGCTCCAGGGATTTCGCGTCGCGCCGGGATCGCGCCAGGCGAACTCCGTCGTCACGGTCTTGCCGAAGACGGACGCGCCCAGAGACTTGAGCCGCGCGACCGCCCAGGCGTCGCGCTCGGGACGATGGTCGGCGAAGCCCGCCGAGCCGTAGGTCGTGGGCACGCCGCCGACGTCGATGAGGTCCTTGATCCCGACAGGGACGCCGGCGAACGGGCCCGCCGCGGGCGACGCCTCGCCGGCGCCCCCGGCCTCGGGCAGCCAGCCGAACGCCTTCACCTCGCCGTCGAGGCGCCGTGCGCGGTCGTAGAGCGCCCCGACGTAATCGGAGAGCGCGAACCGGCCCTCGTTCAGTCCGGAGACCGCCTCGCGCAGCCCGAGCTTCGCCAACATCGCCGGTCCTTTCGCAGTCTCGCCGCCGGCCGCGACTTTGGCCGCAGCCCCGCCGGGCGTCCACCGACGGGCGCGCGATCAGCCGCCATATTGCGCGTCGGCGACGTGTTCGAGCCAGTCGACCGGCGAGCCGTTCAGCTTCTCCTGGATCGCGACGTGGCTCATCGCGGTGGTCGCGGTCGCGCCGTGCCAGTGCTTCTCGCCCGGCTCGAACCAAACGACGTCGCCGGGCCGGATCTCCTCGATCGGGCCGCCCTCGCGCTGCGCCCAGCCGAGGCCCGAGACGACGAGCAGCGTCTGGCCGAGCGGATGGGTGTGCCAGGCGGTGCGCGCGCCGGGCTCGAACGTCACGAGCGCGCCCGCGACACGGGCGGGTTCGGGCGGGCTGAACAGCGGGTCGATCCGCACGCGCCCGGTGAAATACTCCGAAGGGCCCGCGCCGGACGGCTGCGACCCGCTTCTCCTGATGTCCATGATGCGACCTCACGCTCGCCGGCGACGCGGAAAGCGGGCCGGACGCCCCGGACCTAGCGCGGCGCCGCGCCAAACGAAGACGGCCCGCCTGAACGAACAGGCGGGCCGCGGCGTCTTGGTAAGCGCGGAGGGCGTCAGCCCTTCACGAACGCCAGCAGGTCGGCGTTGAGCACGTCGGCGTTGACCGTCAGCATGCCGTGGCCGAAGCCCGGATAGGTCTTGAGCTCGCCGTTCTTCAGCAGCGGGGCCGAGAGCTTCGCGCTGTCGTCGATCGGAACGATCTGGTCGTCCTCGCCGTGCAGCACCAGCGTCGGCACGGTGATGGCCTTGAGATCCTCGGTCTGGTCGGTCTCCGAGAAGGCCTTGATCCCGTCATAGTGGGCCTTGGCCCCGCCCATCATGCCCTGCCGCCACCAGTTCCAGATCACGCCCTGGTCGACCTTCGCGCCCGGCCGGTTGTAGCCGTAGAAAGGACCGCTCGGAACGTCGAGGAAGAACTGCGCGCGGTTGGCCGCGAGGCCCGAGCGGAAGCCGTCGAACACCTCGATGGGCAGGCCGCCGGGATTGCTCTCGGTCTTCAGCATCAGCGGCGGAACGGCGCTCCAGAACCGCCTTGGCGACGCGGCCGTTCGGCTCGCCGTGCTTGGCGACATAGCGGGCGACCTCGCCGCCGCCGGTCGAATGTCCGATGTGGACCGCGTTCCTGAGGTCGAGATGGTCAGCCACCGCGGCGGCGTCGGCCGCGTAGTGGTCCATGTCGTGGCCCTCCGAGCCTTGCGCCGAGCGGCCGTGGCCGCGCCGGTCATGGGCGACGACGCGATAGCCGTTGTTCAAAGAACAGGACCTGCGCGTCCCAGTCGTCCGACGAGAGCGGCCAGCCGTGATGGAACACGATCGGCTGCGCGTCCTTGGGCCCGAGGTCCTTGTAGAAGATCTCGACGCCGTCCTGCGTGGTGACATAGGCCATGATGTCTCTCCTTGAGTGGCCGGGCTCTTGGCTACCGGCGTTTCGTTTCGATGGAGAGACAGATAGATGGCGGCCGGCCACATTCGGATTGGCGCGATCGACAGACTTCGGGCCATAACTGACAAATGACCCAGAAAGCTCCGATCGCCGAGATCGCCGTGCTGATCTATCCGGGCGCGCTCGGCGCGGCGCACGGACTGACCGACCTGTTCTCGGTCGCAAACTTGATGGCGAGCCGCAGGCTCGGCGAGGCTGCGCCGAGGCTTCGCTACAGCCACTGGCGGGCACGCGAGGACGGAAGTGGCGCGGAACGCGTCTTCGACAGCGACCCGGGGATGGCCGGAGAGCCGGACTTCGTGATCATGCCGCCCGCGGTCGTGGCGCCCATCACCGCCGAGGAGGCGGCCCCGCTCGCGCTCTGGCTTCGCGACCGTCACGAACGCGGGGCGACGCTCGCCTCGGTGTGCGCCGGCGCGTTCCTGCTCGGCGAGACCGGCCTGCTTGAGGGTCGCGCCGCCACCACCCACTGGTTCTACGCCGAGGACTTCGCGGAGCGCTTCCCGAGCGCGCGGATGGACGTCGACAAGCTCGTCATCGACGACGGCGACCTCATCACCGCGGGCGGCATCATGGCCTGGACGGATCTCGGGCTGAAGCTCGTCGACCGCCTGCTCGGGCCCACCACGATGCTGGAGACCGCGCGCTTCCTGCTCGTCGACCCGCCGGGCCGCGAGCAGCGGCACTACAGCCTGTTCTCGCCGAAGCTCAGGCATGGCGACGAGGCGGTGCTCAAGGTCCAGCACTGGCTGCAGGCGACCGGCGGCCGCGACGCCTCGCTCACGGCCATGGCCGAGAAGGCGGGGCTGGAGCCGCGCACCTTCCTGCGCCGCTTCCACAAGGCCACGGGGCTGAAGCCGACCGAATATTGCCAGCACCTGCGCGTGGGGAAAGCGCGCGAGACGCTTGAGACCAGCACCCGACCCGTCGAGCAGATCGCCTGGGACGTCGGCTACGAGGATCCGGGCGCGTTTCCGGAAGGTCTTCCTCAAGGTCACGGGCCTTGGCCCACGCGAGTACCGCCAGCGCTTTGGACTGGCGGCCGTGCGGGAGGCCTGAGCCGCCGGGTCAGTTGATCAGCGGGTCGGCCCGCAGCCGCTCGACCGCGAAATCCACGAAGGAGCGCACCTTCGCGGCCGCGCCTCGGCCCTCGACATGCACGACGTGGATCGGCAGCGGCGCGGGCTCGAAATCTTCGAGCAGCACGACGAGCCGGCCGTCGCGCAGCGCCTCGGCCACCTGATAGGACAGGACGCGCGTCACCCCCCAGCCGTCGATCGCGGCCGAGATCGCGGCCTCGTTGACGTTGCAGGCGAGGCGCGGCGTCACCGTGACGGCGACGTCGCGGTCGCGCCCGAACCGCCATTCGGACGCGCCGGAATGGGGAACCGCCACGACCCGATGCTCGGCGAGGTCGGCGGGCGCGCGCGGCGCGCCGTGCTCGGCGACGTAAGCCGGCGACGCGCACACCACCCGGCGTACGGTTCCGCAGCGGATCGCCGCGTGTCCGGAATCCGCCATCCGCCCGATGCGCACCGCCACGTCGACGCCTTCGTCGACGATGTTGACCACCCGGTCGAGGAACAGCGCCCTGCCCTCCACCGCCGGGTTTCTCGTCGAGATAGCGGGTGAGGATCGGCAGCACGTAGATGCGCCCGAACAGCACCGGCGCGGTCACGGTCAGCAGGCCGGTCGGCCGGGCGTAGGAGCCGCCCGCCGCGGCGTCGGCGTCGGCGAGGTCGGCGAGGATGCGGCGGCAGTCCTCGAGATAGCGCGCTCCGACGTCGGTCAGCTTCACCAGACGTGTGGTGCGCGTCAGCAGCCGCGCGCCGATCGCGTCCTCGAGCGCCGCGATCGCACGCGTCACGGCCGGAGGGCTGAGCGCGAGCCGCCGCGCGGCCTCCGCGAAGCCGCCGGTCTCGGCCACCTTCACAAACACGCCCATCGCCTGAAGCCGGTCCACGAGCGCCCCTCACAATTCCAATTATCGGAACAGTGCCTTTCCCATTATGGCGCTTATCACCCCAGACCGAAACGCTCATCTTCGTACCGTCAGGCGGACGATGGTCCGTCGGAAACTGCCGAGGGAAGGCAAAGCCATGAAGCTCCACCACCATCCGCTGTCGGGCCATTCGCACCGGGCGCGCCTGTTCCTGTCGCTCGCCGGGATCCCGCACGAGCTCGTGCAGGTCGATCTCGCCAAGGCCGCGCACAAGTCGCCGGAGTTCCTGAAGCTCAACTCGTTCGGGCAGGTGCCGGTGCTGGTCGACGGCGACGTGGTGGTGCCGGACTCGATCGCCATCATGGTCTATGCGGCCAAGAAGTTCGGGAAGACCGAGTGGCTGCCCGAGGATCCCGCCGAGGCCGCCGCGGTGCAGCGCTGGCTCTCGGTCTCGACCGGCCAGATCTTCAACGGACCCTGCGTCGCCCGCCTCGTCACCGTGTTCGGGATGAAGTTCGACGCCGCAGAGGCGATCGAGCGCGCGCACGCGATCCTCAAGCTGATCGACGCCGAGCTCGAGGGCCGGGACTGGATCGCGACCGCGCGGCCGACCGCCGCCGACGCCGCGCTCTACAGCTACATCGCCAACGCGCCCGAGGGGAACGTCGACCTCTCGGCTTACGCCAACATCCGCGCCTGGCTGTCGCGCGTCGAGGCGCTGCCCGGCTTCACGCCCTTCCAGAAGACGCCCGTGGGCCTTGCGGCCTGAGGGGTCTCCTCGTCGTGCCCGAGCCTGTCTCGGGCATGACGGCGGCGGCGATCAAAGCCAGACAGCTACGGAAAACAAGGGAGACAGCTATGGACGGCTTCGCCCCGACCGACATCGGCTCGCCCTGGCATAAGGGCGAGATCGAGATCCAGCGCAGCGCCGGCGTCGTCGAGCAGATGGCGGCGGTCGGCCGCCGCCATCTGCTCGACCACCTGATCGACCAGCACCGGGCCTTCTACCCGCAGCTGCCCTTCGTCGCGGCGGGCGCGGTCAATCCGCAGGGCGACGTCTGGGCGACGCTCCTCGCCGGCGAACCGGGCTTCCTGCGCTCGCCCGATCCTTTGACGCTCGCCGTCTCGACGGCGCGCGACCCCTCCGACCCCGCTGACGCCGGGCTCGAGGACGGCGACGCCGTCGGCTTGCTCGGGATCGAGCTCCACACCCGCCGGCGCAATCGCCTGAACGGGATCGTCGGGCGCCGCTTGCCCGAGGGCTTCGTCGTCGAGGCGCGCGAGAGCTTCGGCAACTGCCCGCAATATATCCGCCTGCGCGACTTCCGCTTCGTCCGCGATCCTGCGGCGCGGAGCGGCGTCACGGCGCAGACGCTCGACACGCTCGACGACGAGGCGCGCGCGATGATCGCGGGCGCCGAGACGCTGTTCGTCGCCTCCTTCGCGGACGATCCCGACGCCGGGCGGCGCGTCGACGTCTCCCATCGCGGCGGCAAGGCCGGCTTCGTGCGGGTCGACGCCGACGGAACGCTCACGATCCCGGATTTTGCCGGCAACAACTTCTTCAACACGCTCGGCAACATCCGCGCGACGGGGACGGCCGGGCTCGCCTTCGTCGATTTCGAGACCGGCGACATGCTGCAGCTTTCCGGCGACGCCGAGGTCGTGCTGGACGCGCCCGAGATCGCGGCCTTCACGGGCGCCGAGCGGCTGCTGCGCGTCCGCCCGCGCCGCATCGTCCGCCGCCTTGACGCGCTGCCGCTGCGCTGGACATCGCGCACGGACGGCGCCTCGCCCAACGTCGCCCTCACGGGCGACTGGGCCGAGACGGCGCGGCGCGTCGAGGCTTCCGGGCGGCCCAACGAGTGGCGCAGGCTCAAGGTCGCGCGCATCGTCGAGGAAAGCGCGACGATCCGCTCGCTCCATCTGGAGCCTGCCGACGGCGGCGCGGCGCTCCCGCACCTGGCGGGCCAGCACCTGCCGGTGCGGCTCGGCGCGCCCGGCGACGCCAAGAAGCTGAGGCGCGCCTACACGATCTCGACCGCGCCCTCGGACGGCGTCCTGCGCATCAGCGTGCGGGCGCAGGGGCCGGGCTCGCGGCGCCTGCACGCGCTCGAAGTCGGCGACGAGATCGAGGCGCTCGCCCCGGCCGGCGACTTCACGATCGACGCGCGCGAGCGGCGGCCGGCGGTCATGCTCGCGGCCGGCGTCGGCGTCACCCCCATGATCGCGATGCTGCGCCATCTCGTGTTCGAGGGATTGCGGACGCGGCGCACGCGGCCCACGACGCTGTTCTACGCCGCCCGCTCGCGCGCCGAACGCGCCTTCGACCGCGAGATCGCGCGCCTCGTCGAGGTCGCGGGCGGCGCGATCGAGGTCGTGCGGCTGCTGAGCGACGTTTCCGACGCGGTGGAAGGCCGCGACTACGAGGTCGCGGGGCGGCTCGATCTTTCGGTCGTGGCCTCGTACGCCCCGCTCGCCGACGCCGACGTCTATCTCTGCGGCCCGGCAGGCTTCATGCAGGAAATCCGCGCGGGGCTCGAAAAGCTCGGCGTCGCCCAAGACCGCGTCCATGCGGAGGCCTTCGGGCCCGCGCCGGCCGTCGGCGTCCCGACGGAGTCGGTCGCCGAGGGTCCGGTCGAGGTGTCGTTCTCGCGCGCCGCCGCCGCGCGCTGGACGCCGGGCGCGGGGTCGCTGCTGGAGCTCGCCGAAAGCGCAGGGCTCGCGCCGCCCTTCAGCTGCCGGTCGGGCGCCTGCGGCTCATGCCGCGCGCGGGTCGTCTCCGGCGCGGTCGCCTATTCCGCGCCGCCGCTCGCGCCGCTCGGGCCCGGCGAGGCGCTGCTCTGCGTCGGCGAGCCGGCCGCGTCCGGCGGAGATCGCCTCGAGATCGAACTCGAGGCCTGAGACAGGCCTGCAGCGCAGAGCGCGACCTCGACGTCGCTTTCGCCGAGGCCGCGGCCGTCCTGGGCCCGAAGCTCCAGTTTCGCGAGCGGACGCCGGTCGCGCGCGTCTACCACCGAATAGCGCGGCTCGTCGGCCTCGAAGAGATGCTCGGCGCTCCATTGCCCGAGCGCGACGAGCACCGGGCGCAACGCAAGGCCCTTCTCGGTCGGCGCATAGTCCTTCTGGCCGCCCGGCGCGACCGAGACCTCGAGGATCCCGTCGGCGACGAGGCGTTTCAGCCTCGCCGCCAGAATGTTCTTGGCGGCGCCGAGGCTCTTCTGCAGCTCGCCGAAGCGGCGCTTTCCCGACAGCACGTCGCGCACGATCAGCAGCGACCACCAGTCGCCGATGACGTCGAGGGCCCGCGCGACCGTGCAGGCGTCGTCGCAAAAACTCTTCCGCTTCATGCCTCACGCTCTGCGGATCCGCGCGTCGCCGCGCCGCCGCTCCCCTCTTCGTTGCGGCGCGGCCGGAATTTCAAGCTTCCGAGAACGACGACCCCGCATTGCGAGATCGCATGATGCGGATCGAACTTATCTTGTTCTAAGGTAGCATCATTAAACCGCGCTGGACGCAGCGGCGCAAAGCGCCGCGACGTCGCCCCGCTGAAGGGGCGCGCGGGGCGCGACGCTCGCGCCGTGCGGCAAGCTTCCGACGTTCGCGCGAACGTCCGGGAGCGCTCCGCAAGGACAGGGCGCCGCGTTTGACTGCGGCGCTCAGGGCGGCGGCCCGGGCGCCCCGACAGCGGGAGCGCTATCGATGATCTCCATCAACGTGAATGGCGAGGACCGTCAGGTCGACGGGCCGGAGGACATGCCGCTCCTCTGGGCGCTCCGCGACGTGCTCGGCATGACGGGCACCAAGTTCGGCTGCGGCGTCGCCCAGTGCGGGGCGTGCACCGTGCATGTGAACGGCCAGGCGGTGCGCTCCTGCGTGCTGCCGATCGGCACGCTCAAGGACGCCAAGGTCACGACCGTCGAGGCGGTCGGCCAGTCCGAGCAGGGCAAGAAGATCCAGCAGGCCTGGCTCGACGTCGAGGTCGTGCAGTGCGGCTACTGCCAGTCCGGCCAGATCATGAGCGCCGCGGCGCTGCTCCAGCACAATCCGAACCCGTCCGACGCCGACATCGACGCGGCCATGTCGGGCAACATCTGCCGCTGCGGCACCTATGTGCGCGTGCGCCAGGCCATCAAGCAGGCGGCGACCGGCGAGAAGGTCGCGATGCAGACCATTCCGAACGACGCGGAGGCCGTGCGATGAGCGCCCCCGTGCTCGCCTCCCCCTCCCGCCGCCTCGTGCTTCAGGCCGGCGGCGGCCTCTCCCTCGCGTTCCTGTTCGGCGGCCGCGTAAGCGCGCAGGACGCGAGCCCCCAGGCCAAGCTCGAAGCCGCCGCCGCCGGCGACGCGGCCTTCGCGCCCAACGCCTTCATCCGCATCGACAAGACCGGGCCCATCCGCCTCGTCATCCCGAACGTCGACATGGGCCAGGGCATCTACGCCACCGAGGCCGCGATGATGGCCGAGGAGCTCGAGGTCGGGCTCGGCCAGGTGGTCGTCGAGCACGCCCCGCCGATCGAGCCGCTCTACCAGACGCCGCTGTTCAAGAGCCAGATCACCGGCGGCTCGACCAGCGTTCGCGCCTTCTACAAGGGCCTGCGCCAGGTCGGCGCCGCGGCCCGCACCATGCTTGTCGGCGCGGCCGCCGAGCAGTGGGGCGTGCCCGCCGAGAGCCTCAAGGCCGAGAACGGCAAGGTCGTCGACCCTGCCAACAATCGCTCGGCCACCTATGGCGAGCTCGCGGAAGCCGCGGCCAAGCAGCCGGTGCCGGATCTCGAGAAGGTCGCGCTCAAGGAGCCGAAGGACTTCAAGCTTCTCGGCACGCCGTTCCGGCGCGTCGACACCGCCGACAAGACCAACGGCAAGCTCGAGTTCGGCATCGACTCCAAGGTCGAGGGCATGCAGGTCGCTACCCTTGCGCTCTGCCCGCATGTCGGCGGCAAGGTGAAGTCGCTCAAGATCGACGAGGCCAAGAAGGTCCCGGGCGTCCGGGACGTCATCCAGATCGAGGGCGGCGTCGCGGTTTCGGGCAAGCATTTCTGGGCCGCCAAGATGGGCCTCGAGGCGCTCGAGATCGAATGGGACGAAGGCCCGCACGCCGACTTCTCGACCGAAAGCCACTTCAAGGCGCTCGACGAGACCTCGCGGACCGGCAAGGCGCTGGTCGCGGCGTCAGAGGGCGACGTGACCAAAGTCACCGGCAAGAAGGTCGAGGCGATCTACCGGCTGCCGATGCTGGCGCACGCGGCGCTCGAGCCGCTCAACGCCACCGTGCATGTGCGCCCCGACGCCTGCGAGATCTGGGTTGGCACGCAGGTGCCGGTCCGCGCCGTGCAGATCGCCGCCAAGGTCGCGGGGCTGCGCGAGGACCAGGTGATCCTCCACCAGCACTATCTCGGCGGCGGATTCGGGCGCCGGCTCGAGGTCGATTCGATCGAGACCGCGGTGAAGTTCGCCAAGCAGGTTCCGTACCCGCTGAAGCTGGTCTGGACCCGCGAGGAGGACATGCAGCACGACGTGCCGCGGCCGGCCTATCTCGACCGCATGTCGGCGACGCTCGGGGACGACGGCTTCCCGCTCGCCTTCACCGACCGCGTGACGGGCGCCTCGGTCGCGGCGCGCTGGGCGCCGGTGATCCTGCGCAAGGACGGCTTCGACAGCGACACGACCGAATGCGCGGCCGAGATGGTCTACCACGTGCCCAACACCCACGTGGAATGGGCGCCGTTCCAGATGCCGGAGGCGCTGCCGATCGGCTGGTGGCGCGGCGTCGGGCCGACCCACAATCTCTTCACGGTGGAAAGCTTCTTCGACGAGCTGGCGCACGCCGCCGGCAAGGACCCGGTCGAGTACCGGCTGAAGCTGCTCTCCAAGAACCCGCGCGCCGCCGCGACGCTGAAAGACGCGGCGGGCAAGATCGGCTGGGGCGAGAAGATCGGTCCCCGCCGCGGCCGCGGGATCGCGACCGGCGCGCCCTTCGGCGCGTTCACGACGGCCGCCGTCGAGGTCGAGGTGTCGCCGCAGGGCGAGATCAGAATCGTGAAGGCGGTCTGTTCGGTCGACTGCGGCGTGGTGATGAACCCCAACACCGTCGAGGCCCAGATCCAGGGCGGCCTCGTGTTCGGCTGGACCATGGCGCTCTACGGCGCGCTCACCTACGAGAACGGCGCGGCGCAGCAGTCGAACTTCCACGACTACCGCATGATGCGCATGAACGAGACGCCGCACATCGACGTCTCGATCCTGAAGTCCGGCGAGGCGCCGGGCGGCATCGGCGAGGTCGGCACGGCGATCGCCGCGCCCGCCCTCACCAACGCGATCTTCGCGGCGACCGGCGTGCGCATCCGTGAGCTCCCGATCGACAGAAAGCTGCTGATCGAGAACGGCGACGCCAAGAAGAAGAACGTCACCGAGCGCGAGGCGCCCGATCGCAAGGCGCCCAAGCGTGACCTCGCCGAAGCGACCGCCGCGGGCGGCGCGTCATGATCCGGGTCTATCTCAAGCTCGTCGTGTTCCTCGGCCTCGTCGCGCTCGTGGGCGCGGCGGGGTTCGCTGGGTGGCGCTTCGCGACTTCGGACGCGGAGGTCTCGGCCGCCGACGTCACGCCGACGCCGGAGCTCATCGAAAAGGGCCGCTACCTCACGGCGGCCGCCGACTGCGCGGCCTGCCACACCACGCCGGGCGGCAAGCCGTTTGCGGGCGGGGTCGCGTTCGACCTGCCGTTCGGCACGATCTACTCGACCAACATCACGGCCGACGACTCCACCGGCATCGGCCTGTGGAGCGACGACGAGTTCGTGCGCGCGCTCCACAAGGGCGTGGGCAAGGACGGCCGCAACCTCTACCCGGCCTTCCCCTACACCTCCTACACCGGCCTCACGCGCGACGACGCGGTGGCGATCAAGGCCTATCTGTTCAGCCTGCCCAAGGAGCGCGTCGCGGAGAAGGAGAACACCCTCGCCTTCCCGTTCAACCAGCGCTGGGCGATGACGTTCTGGAACGTCGCCTTCCTTGACCAGAAGCGGTTCCGCCCCGATCCCGGCCTCGACCACGTGGCCAACCGCGGCGCCTATCTCGCGACCGCGCTCGGCCATTGCGGCGAGTGCCACACGCCCCGCAACCTCGCTTTCGCGCTCTCGGGCAAGGAGTTCGCCGGCGCCGAGATCCGCGGCTGGCATGCGTACAACATCACGCCCGACCGCGACGAGGGCGTCGGCGCCTGGACCGACTCGCAGCTCGCGAGCTACCTCTCGACCGGCCATGCGGAAGGGCGCGGCGCGGCCTCGGGGCCGATGGCCGAGGTCATCGTCAACTCGACCAAGCTCCTGACCAAACCCGACATCGACGCGCTCGTCGCCTACATGCGCACGGTCGAGCCGCGGAAGGGCGACGGCGGGGTCCGCGTGGCGGAGTCGCCGAAGTCCATGACGACCTCGACCGCATGGGCGGCCGCGCCCTCGGGCGCGGAGAACGGGCTCGGAGCCAAGGTCTTCCAGGGCGCCTGCGCGAGCTGCCACCAGTGGAACGGCAAGGGCCAGCAGACGCCCTACGCCGCCCTCGCCGGAACCCGCGCGGTGAGCGATCCTGAGGGCGTCAACCTCGTGCACGTCATGCTCGAGGGCACGGATCTCCGGTCCGTTCACCAGGCCGCCTGGATGCCGAAGTTCGCCGAGGCCTACACCGACGCCGAGCTCGCGGCGGTGGCGAACTACGTCATCGGGCATTTCGGCGGCAAGGAAGGCAAGGTCACGCCCGAGATGGTGTCGGAGCGGCGGGCGACCGCCAAGTAACGGCCTCAGAAAACGCCCGGCAAGCAGCGCCTGCCGGGCGGCGGCCCGAAAGGACCTTCGATCGGGGTCAGGCGCCCCTGAACAGGCCCGCGACCCAGTCGAGAAAGACCCGCAGCCGCGGCGTCACCTGGCGGGTCTGGGGAAACAGCGCCGACAGCGCCGTGGGCGACGGCGGGAACTGCGGCAGCACCTCGACGAGCGTCCCGTCGGCGAGCTCGGGTTCGAAACGATAGCGCGGCGCCTGCACCAGGCCGAAGCCGAGCCGCGCGAGGTCGGCGTTGGTGTCGGCGTCGTTCGACGCCGTGCGGCTTAGCAAAACGATGCGCCGGGTCTCGCCCTCGATCACGAATTCAAGCGGCAGGATCTCGCCGGTCCGCGACGAGACGAAGCCGACCATCTCATGTCCGTCGAGATCGCCGATCGCGCCCGGCGTCCCGCGCCGGTCGAGATAGGCCGGGCTCGCGACCGTGACCTCGGGCAAGGCGCCCAGCCGACGCATCGCAAGCGCGCTGTCGGCCGGTTCGCCCACGCGGATGGCGCAGTCGACGCCCTCGCGCACGAGGTCGACCAGACGCTCGCTCTGGCCGAACTGCACGTCGACCTTCGGGTGCCGCTCGAGAAACGCTGGCAGTTCGGGAAGCAGGAACGTGCGCGTCAGCAGTCCGGGCGCGTCGACGCGCAGCAGGCCGTGCGGCTCGCCGGACCGCAGCGTCGCCTCCGCGTCCTCGATATCCGCGAGGATCGCGACGCAGCGCTCGTAGAAGTGCCGTCCGTCGAGCGTCGGCGTCACGACGCGGGTCGTGCGCTCAAGCAGCCTTGCTCCGAGCCGCGCCTCGAGCCGGCGGATCGCCTCGGTCGCCGTCGAGCGCGGCAAAGCGAGATCGGACGCGGCGGCCGTAAAGCTCCTCCGCTCCACGATCCTGGCGAACAGGCGGAGTCCGTCGAGATGGTCCATGACCATTGTTCGCCATAAACGAAAAGTATTGGCAAGCGGCGACCGATTATCCGGACGTTGTGTGGATCCATGTTCTCCTTCGAAACAGGAGACGGACCATGACCGACACGCCCAATCGCACCGCCATCGTGACAGGAGCCTCGCGCGGCATCGGAGCCGCGATCGCGCGGCGTCTTGCGGCCGACGGCTTCTCCGTGATCGTCAACTACGCCCGCGGCCGCGACGCGGCCGAGGGCGTCGTCGCGGAGATCTCGGCCGGCGGCGGCCGCGCCACAGCGGTCCAGGCCGACCTCGCCGATCCGAAGGGCGCCGCCACGCTGTTCGATGCGGCCGAGGCCGAGTTCGGCGGCGTCGACGTGCTCGTCAACAACGCCGGCGTCATGAAGCTCGCGCCGATCGCCAAAACCGACGACGCGCTGTTCGAGGCCCATATGGCGGTCAATCTCGGCGGCGTGTTCCGCGGCATGCGCGAGGCCGCCAACCGGCTCCGCGACGGCGGGCGCATCGTCAATTTCTCGACCAGCGTCGTCGGGCTGAAGCTGCCGGGCTACGGCGTCTACGCCGCCGCCAAAGCGGCCGTCGAGACCATGACCCACATCCTCGCCAAGGAGCTCGGGCCCCGCGGCGTCACCGTGAACGCCGTCGCGCCGGGACCGGTCGCGACCGAGCTGTTCCTCTCCGACAAGTCCGACGAGCAGGTCGCCGGGATCACCCGGATGATCCCGGCCGGACGCCTCGGCGAGACGGACGACATCGCCCGCGTCGTCTCGTTCCTCGCCGGACCGGACGGCGGCTGGGTCAACGGCCAGGTCATCCGCGCCAATGGCGGCATGGTCTGAGCCCGCCGTCGCCCCCCAAACGCCCGATCGAGGAGAAACCAATGCCGTTCGTGAACATGAAGGTGCCGGAAGCCGCCCTGTCGCGCGCCCAGAAGGAGGAGATCATCCACCGGGTGACGGACCTTGTGGTCGAGTATTTCAGCGAGGCTGCGCGCCCGCACACCATGGTGCTGATCGAGGAGGTCAAGGACGGAGGCTACGCGCGCGCCGACGAGGTGTTCGTGATCCCCGAGGCCTATCGGGCCGTCGACGGCGCATGAGCGCCGGGGACGCGCGGCCTCAGCCGGCCATGCGGCGCAGGGCGGCGACGACCGCCGCCGGCTCGTAGGGCTTGGAGAAATACTCCGCGCGCTCGGGCAAGCGGACCTCCGCCAGAGCCCGGAATCCCGAGATCACGATGATCTCGATCGGCGGCCAGCGCTCGCGGATGAGGGCCGCGAGACGCACGCCGTCGAGCCCGCGCGGCATGTCGATGTCGGTGACCACGATCCGGATGTCGGCCCGCGCCTCGAGGACCGACACCGCTTCCGTGGCGTCGGCGACCTCGAGCGCCTCGAAGCCCGCCTCCTCCACGAGGTCGACCGCCATCATCCGCTGCATCGGCTCGTCCTCCACGACGAGCACGACCTGGCGGACCCCGGAGCGCCGCAAAGGTTCGCTTTCCCTGCCGGTCATGACTGGCGCACCTGATGGAGCGGGGCCCGGAAGTCTCCCTCCAGCCCGCTCGGCAGAAACCGCAGATCGACGCCGCCCGACCCGACGAGGCCCATATTGATGAGCCGCGAGCCGAAGCCCCGCGCCGCGGGTTCGCGCGCCGGCGGCCCTCCTGTCTCGCGCCACTCCAGAACGAGTTCGGGCTCGCCGCCATCCTGCTCCACGCGCCAGAACGCCGACGCCTTGCCGGCCTCGACCGAGAGCGCGCCGTGCTTGACCGCGTTGGTGGCGAGCTCATGCGCCAGCATGGCGAGAGAGAGCGTCGCCCGGGGCCCGAGCTGCACCTCGGGGCCGCCCATCGCGAAGCGTCCGTCGTCGAGGCCGAAGCGCGCGATCACGGAGGCGACCGTCGCGCCGATCGGCGCCGAGGTCCAGTCGGCGGTGAGCAGCGCGTCATGCGCGGAGGCGAGCGCCAGCAACCGCTTCAACAGCGCGTCGACGGGCGCGCGGTCGGGCACGCCTTTCAGCGTCTGGGTCGCGATCGCCTGCACCATCGCCATCATGTTCTTCATGCGATGGCTGAGCTCGTGGTTGAGGATGCGCTGGTCGGCCTCCGCGCGCAGACGCCCGACGCCGACCTCCAGTCGATCGGCGACGTTCCTCAGGAACACGAGCTCCTCGGCCGACCACGCCCTCGGGCGGTCGTCCTGCGCGATCAGCATCGCGACGGTCCGGCCGCGGTCGCGGACCGGAACGTTGACCAGCGAGCCGATCTGCAGCGCGAGCATCGGCTCCGGATCGGCCGCCGTGCGCGGATCGGCGCGCACGTCGTGGATCACGAGCGGATCGCCGCGCAGGATGTCGGGCAGCAGGTCGCCGTAATCCTCGAAGCGATGGCGGCCCGCGATGCTCGCGATCCCCTCGCGGGTCCAGTCCTGCACGATGTCGATGTGCTCCGTGCGCGCGTCGAGATGGCCGAACCCGGCGCGCGAGGCGTCGAGCGCGCGCCCGACGAGCCTGGACGCGATCCGGATCATCTCCTTCTCGGTCTCAGCCTCGCGCAGGTCGTCGCCGAGCTTCAACAGGTCCTCGCGTCTCGCGACCGCCTGAGCGCGCTGGCGGAGCAATGCGTCGCGGTCGGCGAGCGCGCGCCGCAGCTCGAGCTGGGCCATGACCTGCGCGGCGAGGTTCCGGAGCGCGCTCGCCTGTTTGGGCGACAGGCCCGCGGGCCGCGGCGCGACGTCGATGACGCAGAGGCTTCCCAGCACCTCGCCGGCCGGCGTGCGCAGCGGCGCGCCGGCGTAGAAGCGGATGCGCGGCTCGCCCGTCACGAGGGGATTTGCGAGCGTCCTCGGATCGGCGGCGAGGTCGCCGATGACGAGCAGGTCGGGCTCGAGAAGCGCATGCGCGCAGACCGAACTCGCGAGATCCGTCTCGCTCGGCGCGAAGCCGTCGCGCGCCTTGAACCATTGCCGGTCCTGCCCGACGAGGCTGACGAGCGCGACCGGCGCGTCGCACAGCACGCGCGCGATGTGCACGACCTCGTCGAAGCCCGGCTCGGGCGGCGTGTCGAGAATGTCGTAGCTTGCGAGCGCGGCCAGTCGTTGCGCGTCGTTCACGATGTCGGGCGGCGTCACTGAGGCACTCGGGGCTACGCGGTCTCCGCAACATGTAGGGCGCGCAACCGGAACGCAATCGGCGCAGGCTTCGCGGACGAATCCCGCTCTGCGGAGCGCAAGGACCGACGACCGACGCGAGAGACGGAAAGACCCCGCCATGGCCACGAACCCGCCTTCCGACGAGACCGCCGCCCCGCGCTTCGTGGACTGCTGGGTGAGCCGCGAATGGCGCTTCACGCTCGGGCTCGATCGACGGACCGGCGGACGCTTCCTCAGCACGCCGGTCAGCGGCGCGATGTCGGCCGCCGAGTTCGAGGCCTATTTCGCGATCAGCGCCGAGGAGTACGACCGCTTCCGCGCCGACCCGGCCGCCGCCGGACCCCTGCTCGAACTCTGCCGCCTCGGGCGCGCCGACGACCGGCGCATTCCCGAAAACGTGACCTGAGGAGGCTGGAGGCGTGACCGCGTCTTGCGGAAAGTTCGGACCGCGCCGCAACGGACCGGCGCGCGCTTTCAGGGCGGGACGGCTTGGAGCCGCGGGCGATGCGGCTTCTCGGGGAGGAGAACGCGCGATGGTCAGGCTTCTGGCGGTTCTCGCCTTGCTGTTCGCCGCCGTTCCGCTCGCCTTCGCGGAGGCCCCCCGCGCCTTCGACGACAATGCGGACTCGATCGCGATCGTGGTCGGCAACCGGAACTACAAGCAGACCACGCCGGTCGACTACGCCCACAACGACGCCGGCGCAATCCGCGAGTTCCTCGTCCGCGGCCTGCGGTTTCGCGACGAGAACGTCTTCGTGCTGCAGGACGCGACGCTCAACGAGCTGAACCAGGCGTTCGGCAGCGAGGCGAACCCGCAGGGCGGGCGGCTGTGGCGCAGCGTCGTGGCCGGGCGCTCGAACGTCTTCGTCTATTATTCCGGCCACGGCGCGCCGGATCTGAGGACGCGCCAGCCCTTCCTGCTGCCGCAGGACGGCGATCCCAACTTCCCCGAGAGCGGCTATGCGCTGGAAACGCTCTACCGCAACCTCGAGCTCGTGAAGCAGAAGGTCGGACCCGCCCGGCAGGTCGTCGTGATGGTCGACGCCTGCTTCACCGGCGAGACCGGCCGCAAGGGCGAGAACATGCTGGCGGTCTCCGCGCCCGGCTTCACGCCCGCGAAGCCGAAGGCCGCCGGCGGCGTCGTGCGGCTCGCCGCGACGTCCGGAGCGACCCCCGCGAACTGGGACGAGGGCGCGAAGCTCGGCCTCTTCACCAGCCGCTTCCTGATGGGAGCGGCCGGTCTTGCGGCGCCCAAAGGCGCGGGCGCGGGCGACGCCCGGCGCGTCGAATGGGCCGACCTGCAGGCCTATGTGGCGCGCGAGGTGCAGGCGACGGCCCGGCGCGAGGTCGGCCGCGAGCAGGCGCCCGAGATCGACGTCGCCGCGCTTTCGCTGCCGATGGTCGAGCCGGCGCCCGCGATCCGCCGCAGCTTCGACCGCGCCCGCGACGAGGCCGCGTGGCGCTCCGCCGAGATCGACGGCTCGCGCGAGGCGCTCGAAGCCTATGTCGGCCAATGCGCCGAGCCCTGCGCCTATCGCGACCAGGCGATGGACCGGCTGCTAAAGCGCCGACGCGCCGCCGAGGCGACGGCCGACGACGAGACCTGGCGGCGGCTCTCCGCCGAGGGCAAGTACCAGGCCTATCTCGACGGTTGCGGCAAGGTCTGCGCCTATCGCCGGCTCGCGCTCGGATATCTCGGCAAGGACGGCGAGGCCGCCGCGCCGCCGCCGCTCGCTGAGCCCGAAAAGCCCGCCGCGCCCGCCGAAGCGCGCGATCCGGCCAAGGAACTTCAGGCGGCCAAGGCCGCCGGAACGGTCGAGGCGCTCGACGCCTTCCTGAAAGCCAATCCGAAGGGCAGGCTCGCGACCGAGGCCCGCGCCGCGCGCGCGGCGCTCGTCAAACGGACGCCCTCCTCGGCGCCCGCGGCCGCTGCGACCCGGACGAAGCCTTATGAGCCGACCGCCGCGGAGCTTCGCGCCTTCAAGGCCACCGAGGCCGAAATGGCGCGCTATCGGCCGACCGCAGCCCAGCAGCGCGCGCTCGGCGAACGCTACCGCCCGGAGTACAATCGCCGCGCGGCACGCGACGGCAGAGCGGCGGCCGACGCCTGGCTCAAGTCGGTGGCCTTCGAGGTCGGGCGACGGCAGGGCGAACAGGCCAAGCGCCAGATCCTGATCGACCGACGCCGCGCGGCCGAGGCCGCCGGACGCTGAGCCGACCGCTCGTACGATCAAGGAGAACGCGCATGGCGGGACGTCTGTGGATCGCCCTCGCGCTTGGCTCCCTCGCCGCGGCGCCGGCGGCTTCCGACGAGCGATCTTTCGAAGGCCGCCTCAAGATCGGCTCGACCGGCGTCATGTGCGTGAAGGAGCCCTGCCCGCGCATCGGCGTCCTCGCCGCATCCGAGCCCGGAAAGCCGCGTTTCGGGCGGCCGATGTTCGCCGGCGACGCGCCGCCGCCGATGTCCGGCGCGACAGCCGACCAGGAGGCGGTGGCGGCGGCCTGGCGCGCCGACGGCTGCCTCGTGATCGAGGGCCGGTTCAGCAGGCCGCCCCTGCTGGAGATCGATCGCGTCGAAGGCCCGTGCGGGCCGCACGATTGACCGCGTCGCGCCGTCGCTACGGCGTCGCGGCGGCGCAGTCGTTGGGCGGCGCAAGCCCTGCGAAGCGGTCGCCGATCCATGCGACCGCCTGCGCGGCGCTGTCGCGCGCGGCGTAGAGATGGCCGCCCTTCGGCAGCCAGACCATCCGGACGGCCCGCCCCGCGCGGCAGGCGCGATCGGCGTAGTCCTGCGTGACCTGCGGCCTGACGAGATCGTCCGCCGTCCCCTGCGCGAGGAACAGCGGCGCGCCCTTTGGCGGCAGGCCGGGCGAATTGCGGGCGAGCAGCCCGCGCCACGGCTCGGTCTCGTAGAAGGTCTGCGACTTCAGGAACTCCTTCGCGAGCGCCCTCGAGGGAGCCATGCGGGCGAAGATGTCGAAGACGCTCTCGATGCAGTCGCCCGCGAGCCTCTGGACGACCGGCAGCGCCTCGGCCTTCACCACGTCGTCGATCGGCGCGCGATAGACCTGCGCCCAGGACCAGAGCGTCATGGCGGTGAGGTTGCGCCCGCCCAAGGTCGCGATGTCGTCGGCGAGCAGCGTCGCGAGCTCGGTGGCGGGCGCGGCCGCCGCGACGCCCGCCAGGTCGAGCTCGGGCGCGTAAGTCGCGGCCAGAACGCCGGCGAACAGCGCGGCGTGACCGCCTTGCGAATGGCCCCAGACGGCGAAGCGGCGGCTCGCGCCGGCCTCGGGCAGCGCGTGGGCGGCCCGAACCGAGTCGAGCACCGCCCGTCCTTCGCTGACGCCGACGAGATAGGGATGGGGACCGGGCATGCCGAGGCCCGGATAGTCGGTCGCCGCGACCACGTAGCCGGCCTTCAGCATCGCGCCGAGGCCTTGCACGAAGCCGAAGAAGCCCCGCGCCCGCGACGGCGCGCACTGGTCCTCGACGCCCGAGGTCGGATGCGCCCAGACGACCACGGGCCTGCCGCCGGCCGGCGCCGGCCCGCTCGGCGCGACGATCACGCCCGAGACCGGGATCGCGCCGCCGTCGAAGGCTGTGGACCGGTAGATGACGCGGTAGGCCGTCGCCCCTTCGGGCGCGCCCTCGAGCACGGCGACCCGCAGGATCGCTCCCGGACGCCCCGACGCGAGATCGAGACCGCCGGGATCGTAGAAGTCGGCGCTCTCGGCGGCGCTCGCCGCCGCCGCGACCATCGCCGCCACGAGGATCAGGAGAACGCGCATCCGGGGCTCCGCTCGTGGGTCCGCTGCGGGAGCCGCGATCATAGCGGAAGCCGGAGGGCGCCGGGAGCCTGGACAGAGGCCGCGCGGATCAGGATCGCGCCGCGCCTATCGCAGCCGTCGCAGCGCCGTCGCGATCCGCCGGCGGGCGAGCCAGGCGGCCGTCAGCGCGCTTCCGACCGCCGCGACGCCGAACAGCCCGACCTGGCGGTCATGGCGCGCCGCCGCAGCCTCGTAGCGGCCGAGCGTGTCGGCGTGGTCGAGCAGCCTGCGGTCGCCGAGCTCGACGCCCACGACCTCGATGACGGGCCTGTCCATCGGGCGCCGGTCGCGCTGCGCCGCGGCGGGGTCGCCGACCATCGTGAGCCGCGCCTGCGCGCCCGCAAGCCCCGTCGCGTCGATCGCGGCGTCGAGCGGAAAGACGACGTCGGGGTAGTCCGGCAGCATGAGGGTCTGGCTCAGCCCGCGCGAGGGCCGCGACGGAGTTCCGGTCGAGACGGTCTCCGAGGAGACCTCCGCCACCACGGTCTCGACCGTCACCAGCCGGCCGCTGTCGAACGGCTTTGTCAGGCGCGACGCCTGATCGGCGTGGAACAGCGCGAAGCCCGCCCAGATCAGCGCGAGGAGACCCGCGGTCGCGATCCGTCGCGTCTCCGTCACCCGTCCGCCTCTACCGTCTCTTGACCTTGCGCCGCCTTCATGGTCGCTCGACCACCCCGGCGTCAATCCGAAGGTTCGCCATGAAGCTGTCGCGCGCCGCCGTCGTCCTCGCCGCCCTCGGCTGCTGGCCCGCGGGAGCCGCGACGGCCGCACAGGAGACCATCGAGGGCGTGACGTTCGAGGCGCCGGAGGCCGGCGCAGGCTGGGAGCGGAAGGCGGGGACGTCATTCACCGTGTTCCAGAAGACCATCGTGTCCGACAAGGGCCGCAAGTCGAGCGCGATGATCCAGGTGGCGGCGCCGCTCTCGGTGGGGCCGGAGCAATTCGACGCCAACTTCACGCAGTTCTCCACGTCGGTGACGGAGCTGACGAAGGAGAAGCCTTCGCTCAAGGCCGACGGGCTGACGCCGGCGGGACGGCGCATCCGCACCGAATGGCGCTGCTGCGCGCGGGTGCAAGGGGTGTCGGTCGGCCAGCGCACGGCGGGCATCGCCTCCGACGACCGGCAGGTCTTCGTCGTGCTGCTGACCTTCAACCTCCGCGGCGACGAGGGCAAAGCCGCCGAGGCCGCGTTCGCCGGCCTCGTGCGCTCGCTGAAGCTCGATCCGTCGGACGGGACCGCGCTCGTCCCCGCCAAGGGCAACGGCGGGCTCGAGGGCGCGTTCACGCATCTCGACACGGGACTGCGGCTCAACGCCTTCGGCGGCACGGATTTCTATTCGCAAAGCCGGATCAAGGTGTTCGACAAGTCCGGCCTCTATTCGAACCGCCTCCCCGAGGACGGCGACCTCGCCGCCCATTGCGCGAAGACGCCGGCCGATTGCGGGCTCTATGCGCTGAAAGGCGGCGGCTGGTTCTCGGGCGCGAGCGAGATCGAGCTCCGCGACGTCGTCAACCAGTACGGGGTGATCGAGACCAGGACGCGGGCCTTCGAGACCGACGGCGACGACGTCAAGATCGGCAAGGACCGCCACGTCCGCCTGAAACCGCTGGAAGACGGGACGCCGCTTCAGGGAAGCTGGCGTTACTTCTTCGCCTCCACGGGCAGCACCGCGTTTTCGAGCAACAGCGTGTCGTCGGAGCGGACGCTCACCTTCGACACTGGCGGCCGCTTCGCCCGCACAGGCTTCACCAGCGCGAGCTCGACCTCGGACATGGGCGGCGGGACGACCGGCTTCACCGCCGGCGGCAGGCGTCCGGAGGCGAGCGGGACCTACCGGATCGACGGCTTCACGCTCACGCTGACCGACGAGGCGGGAAAGGTCGAGAAGCTCTCCGTCTTCGCACCCGACAAGGGCTCGGACGGGCTGCTGGTCATCAACGGATCGAACTACCTGAAAAAGAAATGAGGAGCGGCGCTCGCGCCAACGCCTCACGCCATCATTGCGCCCTCAAGCGGACGCACTTGCGCGGCTGGCTGGGCGTCGCCGGAGACGTCGGCGCCATGACGTCCCGAACCGCCGTCGCGAACGGATCGCCCCATGCAGACTGACGCCGCGCTCCATCCGCTTTTTCGTCTGCGCGCCGCATGGCGGCCGGCGGGTTCCTCGTCCTCTGCGCCGTGCTAGCGATCCAGGAGGCGAGCGGCGTCTCGCCCTGGCGCGCCTTCGCGCCGATCGAGCTCGGCAGCAACGCGGTCGCCACCATGGGCTTCGCCTGGTCGCTGCTGCAGCTGCGGAGCTACTGGCGGGCCGAGCAGGCGCGGCGCGCCTGGTTCGCGGCCACGCTCGGCATGGGCCTCCTGTCGGTCGAGGGCAATGTCGGCGAACTGCTGTTGTTGAAGACCCACGGACCGAGCGAGATGGCGCTTTCGATCGCCATGTGGTTCGTCGCCGCCTATTTCCTCTTCAAGGCGTGCCGGCGCTACGCGATGCGGCGCTCGGTGATGACGGTGCTCGCGGTCGGCTTCGCGGCGCAGGTCGCGGCCCAATATGTCGGCTGGCTGGCGGCGATCGAGCCGGACCCTGCGGGCCGGGCCGAGGCGCTCGAATATCTCAACGACAGCGGCGAGCTCGCGGCGGTTCTCGCCTATGTGGTCGCGTTGCTGCTCGCTGAATTCGCGCCGCTCAAGAGCTACGCGTTCTCGCCCTCCGAGGTCGGGCGCAAGGGGCGCGCGCTCTACCGCGACTTCAGCCTGCGCAACGGCGGCCGCTACCCGACCCGCATCCCCTTCCTGCAGGAGGCGGGCGCCCGCCACGTGGTGCTCGCCGTCATGGCGCTGATGTTCGGCGCGCGCGTCGGCCCCTCGGTCAGGCGCGCCGGCGGCCCCGGCCTGCTGCGGCAGGCGCTCGATCTGGCGCGGCTCGGCGCTCAGGGGATCGACGCGTTCAGCTACTACGTGCTGTCGCTCTACAAGGCGTCCGGCCCGCGCGACGTCGACGGCTACATCTCCCGCGTCGAGACCAAGAACGGCCTGATGGCGGCGATCAACCGGAGCGCGCCCGCATGGGGCGGCGCCCGCGACATGAGCGACAAGATCGCCTTCACGCAGGTCTGCGAGGAGAACCGCGTGCCCGTCGCGCCGATCCTCGGCTACGCGTCCGACGGCGCCTTTCAGCCATGGGCCGGACCGGAAGCGTTCGACCGCGACCTGTTCGTGAAGGACCGCAAGGGCTGCGGCGGCAAGTTCACGCTCAATTTCGAGCGCATCGCGCCACTCTTCTGGCGCGACGACGCGGGCGGGACGCTCGGCTACGCCGAGCTCGCGGAGCGCCTCGCCAAGCTCGACCGGCCCCACGGGCTGATCGTCCAGCCCAAGCTCGCGAACCATCCCTCGGTCGCGCTTCTGGCCGAGACGTCGCTCGTGGTGTTCCGCGTGGTCACCTGCCTCGACGACCTCGGCCGGCCGAGCCTCACCCACGGGCTCGTCCGCATCCTGCGGCGTTTCGAGAAGGGCTGGCCGCGCTTCGCCGAGAAGGAATGGGGCGCGGCGATCGACATCGAGACGGGCGTTCTCGGCCCTCTGCTCGGCGACGTGGCGAGCACCTGCGTCGAGCGCTATCCGGTCCATCCGGTGACGGGCGCGCCGGTCGCGGGCGTGCGGATCGCCGAATGGGATCAGGTCGCGCAGGCCGCGATCGAGGCGCATCGCGTGTTCTCGGCGCGCCCGATCGTCGGCTGGGACATCGGACTGACGCCGGACGGCCCGCGCGTCCTCGAAGGCAACTCCAATATGGACGTCGCCTTCATCCAGCGCTGCTACGAGACCCCGATCGGGCGGTCTCCGCTCGGGCCCCTGCTCGATCGCCATCTGGACCGCGTGCTGTCCGTCGAATGGGACCGCCTCGCCCGCGAACGGTCCTGACGCGGAGAGGTGGTCAGGGTCACGAGCCGCAGCGGATCCAGTTGCGCTGGTAGCCAGCGTCTCCGGGGCGGCCGTAGCACCAGCCGCCCTTTTTGAGCCTCGCGCCGATCGTCTCGCGCTCGTCGCAGGCCTTCATCGTCTTCGGGTCGTCGCCGCTTCCGCCGCGACAGGCGGAGTTGAGGTCGGTCCATTGGGCGATCAGCGCTTCGAAGGCGTCGCTGCGGGCGGAGGCGTCGGCGGGCGCGAGCAGCGCGATCGCGAAGCAGGCGGCGGCGACGAGGCTTGGGCTTTGAGCGCGACGGCTCGGCTTGGTCACGCCCGCGTCTTCGCGGCGTGACCAAGCCCCTCGGCGCGATGGATGTCTTTCGAGGCATAGTCGTCATCTCCCTCGCCGGCGCCGCCCGAAGACGACGACGGCCGCCGAGCCTCCTGGTCAGCGCGTCGCGACCTTGGCGATGGTGAAGGTGTTGCCCGTGAAGGTGACCTGGCCGGCCGAGCCCATATGGTCGAGCATCAGGCGCAGGTTCCGGTTGAGGCGGGCGCTGTCGGAGCGGGTCTCGTACCAGTATTCGGCCATGCCGCCCGAGGCGCGCACCGGGCGATGGCTCGCATAGCAGCTGAACGCGGCCGAATACTCCTCCATGCGCTGCATCTCTTCCGCCGAAAAGCCCTGCACCTTGATCACATAGGCGGTCGGCATGCCGCCGCAGGCGTCGCCCGCCGGGGCAGGCGCGCCGACGGAGCCGCCGCCGGCCGGCGCCACGTCGGTCACCGCACCGCCGCCCGCGGACGGGGCCGAGCCGATGAAGCCGTCAAGCTTGGCGCCGAGCGCGTTGGAAAGGTCGTTGGCCAGAGTCTTGGCCTCGGCGCCGACCTTTTCGAGCAGGCATTCACGGTCGCAGCCCTGCGGCAGCGGCGGCAGCTGCTGGCCCGTGGTCTCGAACGAGCCCAGGCCCTGGCCGGTGCGCACGTTCAAGAGCCGGCCCGCGACCCGCACCTCGGGACGCACGATGTCGGAATACATCGACTTCTGCGCCGAGGCGTAGATCTGGAACACCACCACCACGTCGAGCGGCGGCTGCTGCACGGCGCGGGCGACGTCGATGAGCTCCGCGTCGCGGCGGCGCACGCGGCCGGGCTGGGTGACCGACATGGCGACCGCGGTCTCGTCATAGACGTTGTAGCCGCGCAGGTTCATGGTCTCGCCGAGCTCGGCGATGACGCGCTGGAAGATGCGGTTGCCGCGCGGCACCGAGTCCTGGGCGTCCTCGCCCATCACCACGATGTTGGGCTTGGTCTGGGCGCCGGCGGGCGCGGCGAGAGCGATCGACGCGAACGCAAGTCCCGCGATCGCCGAAAGAGTCCTGATGAGCATCGGGGCAGTCTCCGGTGTTTTGGCGCGCGGGTTCAGCGGCGCGGGGCGAGTTCGAGATCGTCCATGTTCAGGGTCTCGGCGCAGACCGCGGCGGGCGCGGCGCCGAAATCGTCGAGGTCCAGCGGCTTGCGCAGCCGCGGATCGGTCATCTCCTCGAGCCCGCAGCCGTCGTCGCCGGAAACGTCGTGGCGCAGGCCTTGCGGTCCCTCGTAGCCGAGCCTCGACCGCTCGAGCGACGAGGAGCGGCGCGGCGGCGCGATGAGCGCGACCTCGACGCGGCGATTGACGCGCGACAGCGGGTTGCCCCGATCCTTGAGCCGGCTTTCGCCCCAGCCATAGGCCACGAGCCGCGACGGCTCGATGTCGAAGGCCTCGACGAGATAGCGCTTCACCGCCGCGGCGCGCCGGGCGGAGAGGCCGCGATTGTAGGCGTCGCTGCCGGCGGCGTCGGTGTGGCCGGCGATCAGGAAGCGGAAGCCAGCGAGCTTTTCGGATTGCAGCGCGCGACCGAGCGGCTCGAGCTGGATGCGGGCCTCGGGCGTCAGCTGGAAGCTGTCGTAGAGGAAGAAGACCGTGAGATCGACGGCGCGGCCGTAGTCGACCCGCACCGTGCGCCCGCCGGCGTCGACGTCGCGATACTGGCGCGGCGCGTTCGGGTTGCCGTCCGCGAAGGGAGCGAGCGAGCGGATGATCTCGGTCGCGCTCGGATTGACGGTCGCGCGCTCCTCGGCGGCGCCCTGCGGCTCCATGGCGACGCCGGCCTCGGGCTCCGGTCCGTGGCCGGGCTGGTCGGTCAGAGGGTTCGACTGCGCGAAGGCCGCGGCGACCAGCAGCGTGAGCGCTGCGGCCGAGGCCGCGGATCGAAGAGCGAGGCGGGTCGCGAACATCATGACGTCGGTTCCTTCAGCGTCGGGGAGCCGACCGGCTCCGTCTCTCCGATGCGTGGGACGGCGAGAGCGGTTTTTGCGCAGGAGCTGATTTCAGAAAGCGAGGCGGGCGCTTCTCCCCTCCCCCTTGCGGGGAGGGGTCGGGGGTGGGGGTGGTTCCGGAAGAGGCTCAGGGGCTGACGTCGCTCCACGCGCAACCGTGGCGATCTATCCTGAGCCACGCCCACCCCAACCCTCCCCACAAGGGGGAGGGAGGCGGAGAGGTCGCGCTCTGCGATCCCCCCTGCCCTCATTGGCCCCTCAGGATCGAGTTCATCTGGCCCGTATCCAACCCGCCCGACGAGCCGAGCGGCGTCGACTTCATCGGGTCGTCGCCGCCGCGGTCGGCGGCCTTGGGCGCGGGCGGCGCGTCGGCGCCTGCCGTCGCGACCGCGGCCTGGAGAACCTTGCTTTCGGCGAGGATCGCCGACATCCGCGTCGCGGTGTTGAAGCTCGTCGTGTCGGCGGGATCGAGCCCGCCCTCCTTGTGGAGCGCGACGCCCTCGGACCCCATCGCGTAGAGCAGCGAGCCAGAGCTGCCGCCGAGCGTGTCGCAACGGTGGCGGAGCTCCGCGCCTTCAGCCTGCTCCTTCAGCGCGAGGCAGCGGAAACGGCTCATCACCTTCGGCCGCCCGAGCGGATGGTGGATGACGAGCAGCGAGCGCGCGCCCTCGGGCGAGGCTGCGACGAGCCTCACCGAGCCGAATTCGGCGACCGCCCCGCCCGACACCTTGGCGACCGCGAAATCGAGCTTGGCGCTGAACTCTTGGGGGCTCGGCTCGACGTCGAACCGCTTCGAGCCCTTTCCGTCGAGCGTCAGGTAGTCCATCAGCAGCGAGGCCTTCACCGGCCTCAGATCGCCGGACTGCGGCAGGCAGTGATGGTTGGTGAGCACGTAGTCGCCGGCGATCAGCTCGCCGGTGCAGGACGAACCGACCTCCTGGCCGGTCTTCTGGTTGCGCAGCACGACGTCGAGCCGCCCGACCGGCCGCGCGAGCGCGTAGAGCGGGTCCCTCGGATCAAGCTCCGCGACGGGCTCGAACGCCCCGCGATTGCTGTCAATGAATTTCGCGGCGTCGCCGGTGCTCTGGCGGACGGAAGTTGCGCCTTGCCGTAGTCGGCGGGGTCGAATCCCGCGACCTGCGCGCCCGCCGGGCCCGCAAACGCGACCGCCATCGCCAGTCCGGCCAGAATGCCCTGCCTGCGTCGCCGCCGCATTCGCCCCTCCGCTCGTGATCACCTATTAACTGACGCCGCGGCGCCGGCAAATGACGAACGACGCCATGAGGCTCACGGCGCAAGCTCGTGGCGCACGGGATCGCCGATCGCGCCGCCGTCCTTCGAAAGGGCTTGGACCTCGTAGACGAGCTTTTGGCGGGCCCCGTCCTTCAGCCAGTAGATCTGGCCGCCGGCGTCCGGCCGCGGGGCCGAAGAGGCGCCGGCGAGCGCGCCCGTCACCCGCACCGACGCCGCCGCGGGATCGGAAGCGCGAACCGCAACGCCGCAGAGCGCGCCGTCGAGGCGGCTCGGCTCCAGCCTCCCGTCCGTGACCGCGACCGGCCGGCGTTCGGGCGCCGCCGAACCGAACAGCGCCTGCGCGCAGGTCTTTCCGGCCGTCGCGCGGAGTTCGTCGACGGCGATTTTGGCGAAGGTTTTGGAGGCGCGGGCGGAGGCGTCTCGTCGCCTCTCACTGCCTGATTGTCTCGACGGGATCGGGGTCGGCACAGGTTCGGGCCGCCGAACCGCCAAATCGCCGCGCCGCCGCCGAGAACCGAAAGGCAGGCGAGCGCGAAGAAAAAGCGGAGGACGTTGCCGCCCCCTTCCCCCTTGCGGGGAGGGGTGAGGGATGGGGCGGCTCCGGAAGAGGCTGAGCGGCGCCGATACTCGATGCGCAACGGCGGCGCTTTGTTCTGGACCACCCCCACCCTCACCCTCCCCGCAGGGGGGAGGGAGTCGAGACGCGGCGTGCTGTCCAACAGCGGCGACGATATCCTGCGCCGACGTCGGCCGGACGATCCGGGCGCTCGGCCGGGCTCCGGGCTCTCCCGCCGTCCCCGGCGGCAGCGCCACGACGACCACCGCGCCCTTCGCCGCCTCGAACAGGGCGGCCGACAGCTCGATCTTCTCCGCGACCGCATAGTCGCCGGAGATCAGCGCCAGATCGAGATCGACCGCGCCGGTGGCCCACAGCAGGACGTCGGCCGCCGCCGGATCGTCGGTCAGTTCAAATCCTCGTGCGATCAGCAGATGCGCGGCCGCGACCGGCGCCTCCCAGCTTCGGCCGGCGTCGAAGGAGCGGTCGAGGCGCAGTTCATGCGGCGCCGGCGCCTCGCCGAGCGCGCGGGCGATCGGACCGCCCGGGGCCGCCAGCCGGGCGTAGTCGGCCGACCCAGGCGAGCGGCCGGTAGTCGCCGTCGGCGAAGGCGGCCGAGACCGGCAGCCCCGCGCGGGGGCCGAGCCGCCGCAAGACAGCGGGGCCGCCGGTGGTCGGGACGACGACGAGAAGACGCCTCATTCTGGGCCGCTCGAGCACGGAGGTTTCAGGATGAACCACACCGTCATGCCCGCGTCTTCGCGGGTATCCACGACTTCGGCGTAAAGCTCCATGCTCCTGGAAAGTCGTGGATGCCCGGCTCCGCCGGGCATGACGGTGTGAGCGCGTCAGATCGCAGCATGATCTAGAAGAGGAAGATTTCGGCGGCGCGATCCTGGAAGGCTTCAGCCGCTCCTTGCGCCTCGGGATCGGCCGGATCGAGCGCGAGCACCTGCGCGCCCTCGACGGCCTCGGGCAGCGCGAGGCGGACCCTCGTGTCCCCGGACGCGATCTCGATCGCCTTCGGGCCGGCGCGCCCTCCGAGGCGATCACCAGCAAGGGCGGCGCGCCGTCGGACGCCGCGACGAGCGAAAGCCGGTAAGGCCCGACCCGACGCTCGGTCATCGCGCCGTCCGAGGCCGCGACGGCGAAGGGCGCATGCGCGACCGCGACGCCGAGAGCAGCGCCCGATAGCGCGCCGCGGTCTCAGGATCGTCCCGCAGCGCGCGGACGACGGCGAAATCGACGGGCGCGCCGGCCTTGCGACTTGCGTGCGCCCAGAGCGCGCGGATGGGGACGGCAGGCGCGGCGGCCTCGCCAGCGTCGCGGCCGCGCGCGCGCGCGTGGGCCTCGGCGAGAAGCCGCCCTGCCTCGGGTCCGGACAGCGCGCTCATGCGGCGGTCTCCTGCGCGAGATAGGCGCGGGCGAAAACGGCGGCGAACGCCTCGCGGTCCTCGTCGAAAGCTTCGGGAAGCGGGCTCCAGCCCGTCAGAGCGCGGGTCGCCGCAAGAAAGTCGGAGAGCGCCGCGCGGGCGTCGGCCAGAACGCCGTCGGCGGTCGCAAAGCCTGCCGCCAGCGTCTCGCGGTCGGCGTCGAAGCCTGCGCGGCGCACGCGCTTCAGGTCGGCCTCGGCCTGGGCGACGACGGCCTCGAGGCGCGCGTCGCGCGTCGCGGAAGCGCCGAGGCGAAGCGCGGCGGCGATCCGGACCATGCGCTCGACATGCTCGTCCAGAACCTGCGCGCGCCCGATGACCGCCTCATAGCTTTCGGCCTCGCCGCAGGAGCGCGTTCGGCGACGTCCGGCCCGCCGGTCCCGCGGCGAAGCCGGTTGGCGATGCCGGACTGCACGCCCGAAGCTGATCGAGCGCAGCACGGTCAGCGGCCGGTCGCGGTGGAAGGGCGCAAGCGCCACGATGTCGGCGACCTCGTCGCGCTCGGCCTTGGTGAGGATCTTGGGTCCGTCCGGCAGCGCCTTGAGGCGCAGGGCGAGCGGCTCCTGCTCGTCCGCCTCGCCCACGAGGTCCGCGAGCGCCCCGTCGAGCCGGTCGCTCCAGCCCTCGATCTCCTCGACCGACGCCGCGCCGGTGAGCTTCGCCAGCCCGCCGAAGGCCTCGAAAGCCTTGGAATAGGTGACGAAATGCTCCGCCACGGTGCGGAACTGGGTGCGCTCGCCGCTCTCGACCTCCGCGCGCCAGAACGCCAGCACGTCGCCGTCGCCGAACGCGCCCCCGCCCGCGGCGTTCGCCGAGGAAGGAGAGGATCGCGCGGAACCGCTTCTCGACCGGTGCGATCGGCATGTGGGCCTCGCGATAGGCGGTCGCGATCCGCACGAGACGTCGGGAGAACTGGTCGACCGCCTCGCGGTCCGGCGCCGCCGAGGTCGCTGACAAAGCCGCGGACGGCGGCGAATTGCGCCAGCCCGTCGGCGGTCAGCACGAATTCGGCGAGCGCCAGCAGCCGCGCCGTCCCGCTCCAGCCCATGCACCAGTCGCGGCCGTCGAGAGCGAGAAGAGGACCGTGGTCGTCGGTCGCAACGCCGGCGTCCGCGAGCCCGCCGCGAACCGCATCCCCGCGCGACAGCCGCGGGTCGAGCGCGAGGTCGATCACGCCGTCGGGGCCGGCGGCGCGGGCGATCACGGCGAGGAGATGGGCGAGATCCCAGAACGGCTTGTCGCGGTTGGGGCGTACGGCCCCCGTCACCGCGCGGGCGAGCCAGGCGCGATCGCCGAAAGCGAGGCCGCGGCCTTCCGCGACATTGGCCACGTCGCCCATCAGCGTTTCGTCGACGCCCGAAAGCCGCTCCGTCCCGTCCACTCTCGTCTCCGCCCGGTTCTGGCGCGCCGCCGCTTCTCATGTCGTATTGTCGTGCGACAACGTCGCCCGCAGGCAGGTCGCCTTGCAAGCGAAACGGCCTCTCGACGCTCCAAGCATGGGTCATCGAGAGCCCGATCCGGGCGATATGGGAGGGGAATGGATGAAGGCGACGGTTCGACCGCTCATCGCCGCCGCGGCGCTCATCGCGCTCGGAGGTCCGGCGCTCGCGCAAAGCCCAAACAAGGTGCCGGAGTCGCTGATGACCGCGGCGCGGAGCGGGGCCTCCCAGCGCGTTATCGTGCTGATGGCCCCCAACCGGCAGGAGAGCGCCCGCGAGCCCGAGAGTACATCGCTTCGACCTACGGCGCCTCGGCGCAAGCGGTGAGCCGCATCGGCGACACGCCCTTCGTGGTGGCGGAGGTCTCGCGCGACGGGCTCGGGGGCCTCGCCCGCGACCAGAACGTCCAGCGCGTGGCGCCGGACCGGCTGATGCAGGCCTTCCTTCCGCAATCGACCGCGATGCTGAAGGTTCCGGACGCCTGGGCGACGGCTGGCGAAAAGGGCGACGGCGTCTCGGTCGCCGTGCTGGACACGGGCGTCGAGACCGAGCACCCGTTCCTTGCCGGCCGCATCGCGGCGGAGGCCTGCTTCTCCTCGAATTCGCCCGCCACGGGCGCGAAATCGCTCTGCCCGAACGGGCAGGACCAGCAGGTCGGCCCGGGCTCCGGCCGCGCTTGCGACATCCGCGCCGTGACGCCGAACTGCGTGCACGGCACGCATGTCGCCGGCATCGCCGCGGGCGCGAACGGGCAATCGGCCGAAGGGCTTTTGAACGGCGTCGCCCCGGCGGCGCGCATCGTCGCCGTTCAGGTGTTCTCGCGCTTCGACGGCGAGAAGGTCTGCGGAAAGGGCCAGAAGACCTGCATCTCGGCCTTCACCTCAGACGTGCTGAAGGGGCTGCTCTACGTCGAGAAGATCCGCGCCGAGGCCAAGGTCGCGGCGGTCAACCTGAGCCTCGGCGGCGGCAAGGCCGCGGAGGCCTGCGACCTGCAGTCGGCCTACGCCCAGGTGATCGACCGGCTCACCGCCGCAGGGCTCCCCGTCGTCGCGGCGTCGGGCAACAACGGCTTTTCGGACGCAGTGACCGAGCCCGCCTGCATCCGCTCGGCCGTGACGGTCGGGTCGGTCGGCAAGGACGGCAAGATCGCGGTGGCCTATTCCAACGCCTCGCCGCTGGTCGATCTCGTCGCGCCCGGCAGCCAGATCCTCTCCTCGGCCGCGCACGCCTATTACAAGCTCGACGGCACCTCGATGGCGGCCCCGCATGTCACAGGGCTGTTCGCGCTGATGAAGGCCAAGGTCCCGGAGGCCTCCGTCGACCAGCTAGTGAAGATCCTGGCCTCAACCGGGACCAAGGTGACCGACCCGCGCGGCGGCCGCGCCTTCGTGATGCCGAACGCCGCCGCGGCGGTCGCGGCGCTCGGGCAGGCCGGCGGCGAGACGCCGGGGCCGACGCCCGACCCCGGAAAGTCCGAGGATCCGAAGCCGTCGCAGCCCGACCCCCGGCTCGCCGGCTGCGGTCCGGTCTGCGTCGAGCTCGGAAAGGAGAACCGCCGCGTGATCTTCGTGCTCGCCGGCCGCGACCGGGTGCCGCCCGAGACGCTCGTCTCGCTCCGCACGATCTTCGGGCAAGGGGTCAAGGTCGAGGACATCGGCGACGGCAAGCTGGTGGTGGAGCTTCCCGCCGGAACCTCGCCCGACGACGTCGACCGCGCGCGGCGGAACGTCGGCGGGGACACGCGGGTGCTGCCCGACCGCCCGATGGACGCGCTGCAGCCCGGCGGGCGGATCGAGATCCGGTGAGGGGCATTGCGTGCTTCGAGACGCGGCCTGACGGCCGCTCCTCAGCATGAGGATCGTTGTGGCTCTGAATCAGATCCTCCGACCTTTCTCATGCTGAGGAGGCTCGAAGAGCCGTCTCGAAGCACGCAGTTCGTCTTGGCGCGTCATGCCCGGCGCATTCGGCGCATCCACCTTTCCGGCTCCGCGGCGCTTTTGTCCCGGACTTGATCCGGGACCCAGAACCGAGACGGGTGACAAGTGAACTGAGGCGTCGAGGATCTGCCTGAACCGCCGTCGGTTCTGGGTCCCGGATCAAGTCCGGGACGAGAAAGAGATCACCGCACCACGATCCGCGTCGTCGCTTCCCGAACTCCCGGCGTCGCGCGGATCTGCTCCATGAGGTCGAGGATTTCGGCCCGAGACAGCAGCTTGGCGTCGCCATCGGCGCCCGGCGAGGCGGCCATCCAGCGCGCCTCCAGCGCCTGCGGCAGGCCGTTCTCGGCGGCGAAGCACGAGAACAGGTTTTCGAAACGGCTCCTGAAGCACGATCTCCGCGAGGCCGAAGCCGCGCGGGTAGCGCCGGTCGCCCGGCGCATCCGTCGCCTTGCCGCCTCGGACAGGCAGCGCCACGAAGCCGGTCTCGTCGGGGGCCAGCACCCAGCAGTAGAGCTTCTGGCGCGCGCTCGACGCGATGCGGACGTCGAGCCGCTGGCCTCTCGAAAACGGGTTCTGGAGCGCCGCGATGTCGAGCTTGGCGCGATCGGTGGCCGCGGTCGCCGCCACATGGTCGAGAAACGGCCGCATCGCCGGGTCGCAGCCGAGCGCCTCGATCGAGATCTTCCGCCGGCCGACCGGCGCCAGCACCGCGCCGCCGCGGCGGAATTCGAGGCTCATCCAGGACTGGCCCTGCCGGTCGTGGTCGAAGCCCCCCAGCGCGACGAGATTTTCGCCGCCGGCCTCGCAGGCCCCTTCCGCGGCGCGCTTCACCTCGAGCGTCCCGCCCCTCAGCACGCGATTGGCCGAGCGCGCCTCGGCGTCGAGCGCGATGGTGAGCCGCTCGGCGAGCGCCGCCCCGCAGGTGGAATGGCCCGACGCCGCGCGGAACGGGCAGACGGTGACGCTCGCAGCCTCCGCCGCCGCCTGCCCCAGCGCGCGGACCGCGCCCGAAAAACAGCTGGTCGATGTCGGCGAGGCCCGGCCCCTCGCGGACGGGCACCTCGATCGGCTCGCTCGTCGCCTTGCAGTCGGCGCGCGCGCCGATGGCGAGCAGACGGACGCTCGCCTTGGCGCCCTCGCGCTGGGGATCGGCGAAGAACACCGTGGCGTCGCCCGAAAACGCCGCGCGGATCTGCGCCTCGGCCTCGTCCGCGGTCAGGCCCGTGGTTCCCTCGCGTAGGCCCTTGATCCGGACGACATCGGACGCCGCCGCGAGCTTGGCGCGGCCGGTGGCCTGAAGCCGGGACTCGATGGCGAGCCTCACCTCCTCGGCCTGCTCGCGCGAAAGCGCGGTCTGGCTCGGCTCGACCCCGACCACCGCGAGCGTCAGCGGGCGAGCCGGCGCGCAGGTCTCGACGGCGTCGAGCCATTTGGCGAGCGGATCGGCGGAAGCGGGGGAGGCGGAGAGGAGGAGAGCGGTGGCCACCCCGGCCGCAAGGCGGGACGCGGTCTTGAACGAGCGCGACGTCTCCGCTCCCTCCCCCTTGCGGGGAGGGTAAGAGTGGGGGTGGTTCAAGATGGAGCGGCGGCGTTGCGCGTGGAGCAGCGTCGCCCTCTGCCCCTCATCCGGAACCACCCCCTCCCCCGACCCCTCCCCGCAAGGGGGAGGGGAGAATGGCGCCGCGTTGTCCCTGTCCCTCACTCCGCGGCCTTCGCCTGGGCGCCTGGATCCTGCTGCTCCTGGTATTTCGCGTAAGTGTCGAGCGCCCGCACGAACACCGGATTGAACTTGCCGTCCTGCGGGCCGGTGTAGAACTCGTCCTTGCCGAGCTCCTTCTGCAGCGCCTTGACGGTGGCGGGCTTCAGCTTCTGGGCGTTGCCGTCGAGCGCGGAGATTGAGGCCGAGCCCGCGATCCCCTTGGCCAGCGCGCGCTTCAGGAGCACGACCGGCTTCTCGCCGGGGAAGAACGAGCCGAAGCCGTTGTCGATCAGCACCGCCATGGTGGCGAGCGCGCTCGGGTCGCCCTTATCGGCGGCCTGACGGAAGAGATCGAAGCCCTTCTGCGGGTCTCGCGGCAGGCCCGCCGTGCCGGCGTTGTAGTGCGGCACGAGCTTGACGATCGACGGCACGTCTCCGGCCTCGGCCGCCATCCGGTACCAGCGGACCGCGCCCTCGACGCTCTTCTGCGTCCCCCGGCCATATTCGGTCATGCGGCCGGCGTTCGACATGCCGAGCACGTTTCCGGCCTCGCCGGCCTTCGAATAGAGCCGATAGGCCTCGGGCAGCGAGACCTTCACGCCCTCGCCGTTCTCGTAGAGCGTCGCGAGATTGTTCATCGCCGCGACCGAACCGGCGTCGACCGCGGCCTTGTAGGAGGCGAAGGCGTCGCGATAGCGCTCCGCCTTGTCGTAGGCGCGGCCGAGCTGATAGGCGAAGCGCCGCTCGGCGGGTTGGCTCTCCGCGGCCTTCTTGCAAGCCGCGATCGCAGGCCGCGCCTCGATCCGCGACAGCGGCACGCCCTTGGCGTCCGCCGGCTTGTCGGGATCGTTCGGGGCGGCGGCGAGGTCGTCGCACTCGGTCGCGCCCGCGCGCCCTCCGCCGCCACGGGACGGCCGAGATAGCCCTCGGCAAGCGAGCGATAGGCACAGATCGGCGAGCAGGTCTTGAGGTAGTCCTCATATTTGCCGGCGGCGCTCAAGCTCCGCCAGTTCTCGGCGTCGCGCAGCGCCTGGGTCGAGCGCTGGCCCTCGAACAGTTTGGCCATCGCGTCCTGCCGGTAGGCGCAGACCTCGCCGCACTGGCCCACATAGGCCTCGAGCGCCTCGCGCGTGCCGGCCTGGCTCGCGCGCTTCCACGCCGCCTCGTCGCGCGCGGCCGAGAGAAGCTCGGCGCGATCGCGGGCACGGGGGCCGCGACCTTCAGGATGATGTTCGACGGATCGACCTCCGGGATCTGCTCGCGTCCGGAATCCCGCCGCGCGTCCGCCTCCACCGTGTCGTCGAGATATTTCTGGAGCTCGCTCCACGCCACGAGCCCGTCGGGCTTGGCGCCGTCCGCGCCGTCGGCGAGGCCAGCCGCCCCCATCAGCATGCGGCTGGTGAAGAGGCCGAGCTTGGCGCGCGAATCCCAGTTGGCGGGCGTCGCGCCGGACGTGGCGGCCAGGCGTATGACCCCGCCTCCGGTCTTGGGCTTGGCCGGCGCGAAGCCCGGCGCGGAGACCGCGAGCAGGGATTCGCCCGATCGCCCGGTCTCGCCGGTGAAGCACGCGTCGACCATGACGACGACGTTGCGGTCGGCGCCGACCTTCTGCTTCACGAGGTCGAGATTGCGGTAGAGCGTCTCGAGCGGATAGCCGCTTTCGGGGCTGTTCGGGTCGCCGTCCTGCGGCAGCAGGAAGGGCTGGCGCGTCTTGAAGTCGGGCGCGCCGTGGCCGGAATAATAGACGAAGACGTTGGACTTGCCTTCCACGGCGCTGCGCCAGAGCCGGCCGCCCTGCGGGTTCTTCTCGGTGCCGAACGCCTGGTTGAATTCGTTCAGCGTCGCGTTCTTCAGGACGAAGACGTTCTGCTCGCGAAAGCCGAGCGAGCCGACGAGGAACGCCTTGATGGCGTCGGCGTCGTTCGCCGCGAAGTCGACCGGCACGGTCTGCTTGTAGTCGCGGTTGCCGACCACGACCGCGATCGAGTCCGTGTTGTCGGTGAGGCCCTGGGGCGCCGCATGGGCCCATGCCGGGATCAGCGCCGCCCAGACGAGCAGGATGGATCGGAACAGGCGGCTCGCCGTCATGTCGCGTCTTCCCCAAGGCCCGAGGCGGCTCTGCGGCGGCCCCGGGCGAAGTCATCCACCGATCATTTGTCGTGATCAAGCGTCATCGAGGCGACGACGCGCCGCGCGGTCACCGGAAGTAGAGGCCGCGGCCGCAGCGGCGGGCGCGGCGGCGCTCGTAATAGCCGGTGACGCGGTTGAACACGCGGACGGTCTGGTAGAGGCAGTATCGACCTGAGTTGCGGCCGTTGTAATAGATCGAGCCGTTGTCGAGATCGATGCCGATGAACTGGGCGTCGGCGCGGCCCGTCTCGGCCGAGGCGGGAGACGCAAGACCGATGGCGCAGGCTGCGAGTCCGGCGGCGAGGACGAGGGTTTTCATGGCGTTCGGCTCCTGATCGGCGTCGCCCGGCGGGGAGCCGCCGGGTCCATGAAAGCCCCATGGAGACGCCAGAGCCGGTTTCGCGCGCTTCTGGACGAAAGGGCCGCCCGGCTTGGGGCGGCGAGGCAAGGAGAAGAGGCCGAGATGGCGAAGGACGTCACCCACTTCATCGACGGCGCGCTGACGCCCGGCTCTGGCCAGCGCTCCGCGCCGGTGTTCGATCCCGCGACCGGCGAGCAGACCGGCACGGTGCGGCTCGCCGACGTCGCGACGGTCGACGCCGCGGTCGCGGCGGCCAAAAGGGTCGCGGTCGAATGGGGCGACACGCCGCCGTTGCGCCGCGCCCGCATCCTCAACAGGTTCCTCGGCATCGCCGAAGCCCGCGCGGACGAACTCGCGGCGCTCATCACCTCCGAGCACGGCAAGGTGCTCTCCGACGCCAAGGGCGAGATCCAGCGCGGCCTCGAGGTGGTGGAGTTCGCGACCGGAATCCCCGAGCTTCTCAAGGGGGAGTTCACCGAGAACGTCGGCAGCCGCGTCGACAGCCACTCGCTGCGCCAGCCGCTCGGGGTCGTGGCCGGCATCACGCCGTTCAACTTCCCCGCCATGGTGCCGATGTGGATGTTCCCGGTGGCGCTCGCCTGCGGCAACTGCTTCATCCTGAAGCCGTCGGAGCGCGACCCCTCCCCCGCCCTCCTCGTCGCCGCGTGGCTGAAGGAGGCGGGCCTGCCGGACGGCGTGTTCAACGTCGTCAACGGCGACAAGGAGGCGGTCGACGCGCTCCTGCATCACCCCGACGTCGACGCCGTGAGCTTCGTCGGCTCCACCCCGATCGCGCGCTACGTCTATGAGACCGCGACAAAGACCGGCAAACGCGCCCAGGCGCTCGGCGGCGCCAAGAACCACATGATCATCATGCCGGACGCCGACATGGACCAGGCGGTCGACGCGCTGATGGGCGCGGCCTACGGCTCGGCCGGCGAGCGCTGCATGGCGATCTCGGTCGCGGTGCCGGTCGGCGAGAAGACCGCCGACGTGCTGATCGAGAAGCTCGCGCCCAAGGTTCGCGCGCTCAAGATCGGACCGGGCGCCGACCCGGAAGCCGAGATGGGTCCGCTCGTCACCGAGCAGCACCGCGGCAAGGTGAACGACTATGTGTGCTCTGGCGTCGACGACGGCGCGGATCTCGTGGTCGACGGCCGCGGGATCTCGCTGCAGGGCTATGAGGGCGGCTTCTTCGTCGGCGGCACCCTTTTCGACCACGTGACGCCGGACATGAGGATCTACAAGGAGGAGATCTTCGGCCCCGTCCTGTCGGTCGTGCGCGCGCCGGACTACGCCGAGGCCGCGCGGCTCGTGAACGAGCACGAGTTCGGCAACGGGACCGCGATCTTCACCCGCGACGGCGACGCGGCGCGCGAATTCGCGCACCAGATCAAGGTCGGGATGGTGGGCGTCAACGTTCCGATTCCGGTGCCGATGGCGTTCCATTCCTTCGGCGGCTGGAAGGCCTCGCTCTTCGGCGACCACCACATGCACGGCCCCGAGGGCGTGCGCTTCTACACGCGGCTGAAGACCATCACGACCCGCTGGCCGACCGGAATCCGGGCCGGCGCGGAGTTCGTGATGCCGACGCTCGGCTGACCGCCCAAACGAAGCGCGGCCGCCTCCCCAAGGAAAGCGGCCGCGCCTGATCTTTCTAAGCCAACTTACTTCTGCATCGACTTCGGGACGTTGACGTAGTCCTTCGGCTTGTCGCGGGAGTCGCGGGCGTAGATGTCGTCGGAGCGGACGATGTCGTCCTCGCCCACGTAAGATCCGATCTGCACCTCGATCAGCTCCAGCGTCTGCTTCGGGTTCTCGAGGCGGTGCCACTGGGTCGCGGAGATGTAGACGGACTCGTTTTCCCGCAGGAACTGCTCGGTCTGGTCGACCGTCACGCGCGCGGTGCCGCGCACCACCACCCAGTGCTCCGACCGGTGGTAGTGCATCTGGAGCGACAGCTTGCCGCCCGGCTTCACGGTGAGGCGCTTCACCTGGAAGCGGTCGCCGATCGCGAGGCGCTCGAACGAGCCCCAGGGCCGGTGCTGCTTCAAATGGACATGGGCCTCGGGCCGGCCCGCGGATTTGAGCGCCGAGACGAGCGCCGCCACCCCTTGCGCCTGCGCGCGGTCGGCCACCAGCACCGCGTCGCCGGTCGACACCACCATGACGTTGTCGAGGCCGAGCGTCGCGACCAACCGGTCGGGCGCGTGGACGAGCGTGTTGGTGGTGCGCTCCATCAGCGCGTCGCCGGTCGCGACGTTGCCGTCGGCGTCCGCCTCGCCGATGTCGGCGAGCGCCGACCACGAGCCGATGTCCGACCAGCCGACGTCGATCGCCACCACGGCCGCCGCGTCGGTGCGCTCCATCACCGCATAGTCGATCGAGATCGACGGGCAGGTCGAAAGCGCCCTCGGCGCCGAGCGCGGTCGCGCCGCCGCCGGACTTCGCCGAGGCGAGCGCGGCGTCGACCGCCGAGGCGATCTCGGGCTCGAGCCGCCGCACCTCGTCGAGCAGCGTCGAGGCCTTCATGATGAAGAAGCCGCCGTTCCACAGATAGTCGCCCGAAGCCAGGAAGCCCTCGGCGATCTCACGCTGCGGCTTCTCATGGAACGAGACGACGTTCCGCACCGCCCCGCCGGGCGTGATCGGCTCTCCGACGCGGATGTAGCCGTAGCCGACGTTCGGCGCGTCGGGCTTGACGCCGAGCAGCACGATCCGGCCTTCCGCCGCGGCCTCGGCGGCGGTCCGGACCGCCGCCACGAACTCCTCGACGCGGGTCACCACATGGTCCGACGGCATCACCGCCATGATGGCTTCCGGATCGGTCGCCGCGAGCGCCGCCGCGGCGGCCGCCACCGCCGGCGCGGTGTTGCGCGCGACCGGCTCCAGCAGCACCGCCTCGGGCGTCACGCCGGCCTTTTCGAGACCCTCGGCGATCTGGAAGCGGTAGGCCTCGTTCGACACCACCACCGGGCGTCCGAACCCGTCCGCCGCGGAGAGCCGCGTCAGCGTCCGCTCGAACAGCGTTCCCCCGCCCTCGCCGAAACAGCTCGATGAACTGCTTCGGAGCCTCGCCTCGCGACAGCGGCCACAGCCGCGTGCCCGAGCCGCCCGCACAAAATCACCGGATAGACCGTCATCTGAACTCCCCAAGCGCGGACCGGCGTCCAAGCCCCCAGAGCCGCCGTCGCGAGCACGCCGCTTTTTTAGACTGCTGGCGGGGCGAAACGCCAGCGTGCGCTCGAAACAGGGTTTCCGGCCGAAAGGCCGCGCCGCCCCCTCGCCCTCACGGGCCCGCGCGCTTGACGAACTCGGCGTCGATCCGCCCGGCGAGCGCCTCGTAGTTCTCGTCATAGTGATGGCCGCCCGGCAGCTCGAAACGGGCCTGCGGGGCGATGGCGTCGCGCAGGCGACGTCGTTGTCCTTCTCGTCGAGCTCGTCCTTGCCGTAGACGCACATCACCTTGTCCATCGGCAACTGCGCGGCGGGCTTGAGCACGTCATGGTCGCCGGAGCCGACGCCGAGCCAGCCGGAGACCGACACCTCGAAGTCGGCCGTCTTGGAAAGCCCGAGCAGCGCCATCAGCTTGACCTGGTCGCGCACCTGCCGGGAGAGCCGCGGCCAGGCGAACGTCGGCGCCGAACGAATAGCCGCCGAGCAGCACCTTCTTGATCTTCCAGTCGGTCCCGTAGCGCTGGACGATCGCCTCGAGATCGTCGCCCATTTCGCGCGGGGATTTCTCGTTCCAGAAGTAGCGGAGCGTGTCGACGCCGACGACGCCGTAGCCTTCCTTGTTGAGGAAGTCGGCCACGCGCTTGTCGAGGTCGCGCCAGCCGCCGTCGCCGGCGTAGATCACCGCGAGCCCCTTGGGGTTCGGGTTCGTCGGCGGATAGATCACCAGCGGCAGGTTCTTGACCGCGTCGGGCGATCCGCCCCCGATGTCGAAGGCCGCGTCGCGCGCTTCCGCGGCCATGTCGGCGGAGGCGTCCTCCTCGACGAAGTCGCCGGTCGGCAGGTCCTTGACGAAGTCCTTCACAAAGTCCGGGGCCGGCCCTCGGGTCAGCACCCGCCACTCGCCCTGGATGGGCTCGGGCGTATCGTGGCCGAGCACGAGGTCGGGGCCCTCGCGGGTCTCGGTCTTTGGGCCGTCGCAGAGCGGCTTGGCGAGCGGCACGCGGCCGGTGAAGCCGAGGGACACCGCGCCCGAGAACATGTTGGCGGGCGCCTGGGCGAGCATCGCGTAGACGATGTCGGCGCCCTTGCCGACGCCGACGAGCACCGGGAGCCGGTAGCTCTTCAGCCCCATCTCCTTGCCGGCGAGTCGTCCGTATTCCTCGATGTCGCCGGAGAGGAAGATGCAGTCCTCGGTGTTCTTGGCGACGCCCTGGAGATAGCGCGGCAGGTCGACGCCGATGACGAGGGCGCCGCCCTTGGCGTATTCGTCGGCCTCCGCGGCCCGCGCCGGCGTCCAGCCGTCGAGATCGGAGACGAGCGCGACGATCGCGGTCGGCTCCCCGGCCGGCGCGACGATGGGCGCGCCCTTCATGGTGTCGTTGTCGACGGTTCCGCGCCGCAGCTCCTGGGCGGCCGCGGGGGCCGCGAAGAGCGCGGCGGACAGCAGGCAGGCGCTCGCGCCCGCGATCAAAGACTTCATCACGCGACGGACTCCTCCGCGCTCGGGGGCGGCAGCGCCGATCCCGTCGGGGCTGACAGCGCGCGCTTCGGCGCCTCGCCGATCAGCGCCGTGATGTCGAGCAGGATCTGGGGCAGCACCCAACCGCCCGGACAGGCGAGATAGCGCGGCTCCCAGGTCGGATTGAACTTGGACTTGTAGGTCCGAAGCCCCTCGAAATTGTAGAAGTTGTCGCCGTAGCGGAACACGAAGGCCCCGACCCGGTTCCAGGTCGGACCGAGCGGATGCTCGGTGAGGCCCGAGAGCGGCGCCATGCCGAGGTTGAACCAGCGGTAGCCCTCGGCCTTGGCGCGCAGCATCAGGCGCACGAACAGCGCGTCCATGACGCCCTTGGGCGCGTCGGGCGCGTAGCGCATGAGGTCGACGGTCGCCTCCTCGCGGTCGGCCCCGCTCCAGACGTTGGCGAAGCCCACGACCCGGCCCTGGTAGCGCACCACCGCCATGTCGAAATGGCGCAGATACTCCTCGTTCCAGAAGCCGAGCGAGAAGCCCTTCTCGCCCGCCTTGCGCGACCCCATCCAGGCGTCGGAGACGCGCTTCAGCTCCGGATAGAGCGCGACGGCGTCGGCCGCGGAGACGACCGAGATGTCGAGCCCGTCCTTCTGGGCCTTGCGGTCGACGTAGCGCCACTCGTAGCCGGCCTTGCCCTCCAGCGTGAAGGTGCGCAGGTCGACGCGCGCCTCCTCGCCGAGCTTGAGCAGCGATAGGCCGAGATCGAGATACATCGGCAGACGACCGACGCTCGCCTGGTAGAACACCGGCCAGCCGCCATGCTTGTCGGCGAGCTCGCGAAACGACCAGAGCAGCTCGGAGGCGCGCTGCGGCGGGCCCACGGGATCGCCCATCGCTACCCAGCTGCGGCCCTGCACCTGGTACATGATGAAGGCGTCGCCGGCCTCGCAGAACAGGAAGCGCTTGTCGCCGAGAAAGGCGAGGTTCGAGTCTGCGCGCGGCGAGGTCGCGACGATCGAGGCGAGCCGGGAAGCCGATTCCGGCGGCGTCGCGGCCGGCCGCGCGTGCCGGTGGAGCAGCGCGTGGAGCCCGATCGCGAGCGCCGCGACGCCCGCCGCGAGGCTTGCGCGCAGGAAGCGCGGCGCGTCGCCGCGATAGGCGAAGTCCCACCAGAGCTCGTTGGAATAGTCGACGTTGCGATAGGCGAAGAAGCCGAGCCAGACCGAGCCCGCGAGCACGATGACGACCGCCGCGAGCCAGGCGGGCGCAAGGTCCTGGTCCCAGAGCGAAGCGCGCCGGTAGAAGGCGCGGCGGTTGACCGTGAGCAGCGCCAGCACGACGCCGAGCACGATCGCCTCCTCGAAGTCGCCGCCCTTGGTGATCGAGAAGACGAGGCCGGCGAGCAGCAGGATCTGGGCGACCCGATAGGCGCCGTCGAGGCGCCGCAGCAGGCCGCGCGCCACCACCAGCAGCACCACGCCGACGACGCTTGCGAGCAGATGGCTCGCCTCGACGAAGGGCAGCGGCACGACGTGGCGCAGCACCCGCAGGCGGTCGGTCTCGGCCGGCAGCGCGCCGGAGATCAGCAGCACGATGCCGCCGAGGAACACCGCGGCGCCCAGCACGATCGGCGCGACCGGCCGCATCACGGCGGCGAGCAGCGAACCGGCGCGCGCGAAATAGCCCTTGCGGCGCGCGAGCTCCGAGCCGCCGAGCAGGCCGAGCGCGAGCGTGAAGGGGATGAGATAGTAGACGACGCGCCAGAGCAGCAGGCTCGCCAGCACCTTGTCGGGCGGCAGGCCCGGCAGCGCCAGCAGCACCGTCGCCTCGATGACGCCGGCGCCGCCCGGCGCATGGCTCAGCATGCCGAGCGTCATGGCGACGACGAAGAGCGCCGCGAAGGTCGGGAAGGCGATGACGGCGTCCGGCGGCAGCAGGATCCAGAGCGCGAAGGCGGCGCCCAGCAGGTCGACGAGACCGATCAGGATCTGCGCGCCGGTCGACTTCACGCCGGGCAGCGCCAACGTGTAGCCCTCGACCGTGACGGACCGCTCCTTGCGCGAGATCCAGAACACATAGGCGGCGATCGCCGCGAGGATCGCGATCCCGAGCGCCATGTTGACGGCCGGCGAGAGCCCGTCGAGCTTCGAGACGTCCGGCGCTTCGGTGACGAGGCCGAGCGCGAGCGTGAAGAAGATGCCGAGCCAGAGCGTCAGCGCCGAGATCGCCGTGATGGCCGCGACCTCGGCCGCTCCGAGCCCGCCCCGGCGTAGATCCGGTAGCGCACGGCGCCCGCCACCACGAGCTGGAAGCCGATCGTGTAGGAGAGCGCGTAGCCGGTGAAGGAGGCGAGCGCCGCGACCGGATAGCCGACCTCGCGCCGCTTGATGTGGATGATGCCGAACCAGTCGTAGCCGGTGAGCGCCACATAGCTCGCCGCCGTCGCCAGAAGCGCGATCGCGAGCGTGCGCCAGGGCGTCGCCGAGATCGCGGTCTTGACGTCCTCGAGCTTCACCTCCTCGACGAGGTTGTGGAGCACGACGAGGACGATCGCGAACAGCAGCAGCGAGCCGATGGCCCCGACGGCGCGCCACGGCACCGTGGCGGCCCAGGCCCTCAGCTTGGGAAAGCCGAGCGGCGGCGCGGTTTCGCCCGCGGAGCCTTCGCGCGGCTCCGTTTCGCTCGGTTGCGCCGCCGGATCAGCGGCGGGTTTCGACGTTTCGGACATGCCGGTCGTGACGAGACACTGCGTGGAAGAACCCGCGCCCTGCGAGTTCGAGAGGATGAGAACGGCTGCGCGCGGGCGGGACCAAGCCCCGCGAACCGGGCGGACTTAGGGCGGTTCTTAACCCGATGCCATTACATCGGGCAAAGGCCCCTGCCCTTGGCAGCGGCGAAACGCCGCCGATGACGGGCCGAACAGGGACGCGAACCGCCGATGCTCTCCGCCGCGATCGCGCTGATGCCGCCGATGGTCCGGGCCAGAATGACCGAAACCGAGCTGCGCCGCATCGGCCGCTTCCTGCTCGCCGGCGGCTTCGGGGCGCTGGTCAACTGGGGCTCGCGCTTTCCTCTGGCCGAGTTCATGCCCTTCGGCGCCTCGGTCATCGTCGCCTACGCCATCGCCATGGCGGTCGGCTTCTTCCTCTACCGCGCCTTCGTGTTCGAGGCGAAAGACGGCTCCGCCCGCGGCCAGCTCTGGCGCTACGTCGTGGTCAACCTCGTCGGCGCCGCCGAGGTCTGGCTCATCGCCGTCGGCCTCGCGCGCTGGCTCGCGCCCGCGGTCGGCTGGACGCTCTACGTCGAGCCGATCTCGCATGCGGTCGCGATCGCGATCGGGGCCGCGACCAGCTATCTCGGCCACCGGCTGCTGACGTTCAAAGGCGCGTAATTCGCGCCGGGGACACGCTCTTATCGGTTGATCATGACGAGGGGCGTCGCTACCGTGCGGCGCATTCAGTGCTCGTTCGCGTTTGTCTCGTGTCTTCAATCACTTGATAGGTGCGCCATGGCGACGATCATCATCGACAGCAGCTTCAAGTTCTCGCTCGACGCGCTCGACCTCAACGAGCTGACGAAGGGCGAGAGCTATCTCGCGGATTCGAGCGTCTTCCGCGTGGCCTATGGCGGCGGCGCGGGCGACGAATTCCGCGGCTCCGGCTTCGAATACGGCCGCGACGGCTTCCCGATCGACGGCACGATCACCTCCTACACCAAGATCGACAACGGCTATCAGCTCCAGATCACCGGCCTGTCGCTCGACGCCAAGCTCGTGGGCGACGCGGCCAAGACGGTCTCCCAGGCCGACGACCGGCAAGTCTTCATCACCGCGCTTCGCGGCGACGACCGCTTCACGGGCGGCGCGCTCAGCGACCACATCGAGAGCTTCGCCGGCAACGACTCGGTCGCGGGCGGCGGCGGCAAGGACACGCTCGAGGGCGGGCTCGGCAACGACACGCTTTCCGGCGGGATCGGCGCGGACCTGCTGGTCGGCGGCAAGGGCGCGGACGTGTTCGTCTTCGACGCGGCGCTCGGAAAATCCAACATCGACCGCATCTCCGACTTCGGAAACGGCAAGGACTCGATCGCGCTCGACGGAGATATCTTCGACGAGCTCGGCGGGATCGGCGCCCTCGACAAGTCGCAGTTCCATGTCGGCTCGAAGGCCGCCGACGCGAACGACCGCATCATCTACGACAAGGACGCCGGCCTGCTGCTCTACGATCCGGACGGCAAGGGCGGCGAGAAGGCGCAGGTCTTCGCCCGTCTCGACGACGACCTGAAGCTCACCTTCAAGGACTTCGACGTCATCTGAGGCCGGGCGGCCTCAGGCCGCAGCCGCCCCCAAAGGCCGGAGCTGGCCTCAGGCCGGGAACGCCAGCACGATCCGCGTGCCGCGCGTCGAGGCGTCGCGTTCGACGCGCGACTGGATCGAGGCCGCCATGGCGCCGACGATCTTCTGGCCAAGCCCTGTGCCGACGGGCTTGGCGGCTTCCGACATGCCGACGCCGTCGTCCTCGACCGAGAGCGCCAGCAGCGCCCCGTCGCGGGCGAGCCGCACCCGGACCTCGCCCTCGGCGCCGGACGGGTAGGCGTATTTGAACGCGTTGGTGACGAGCTCGGTCACGATCACGCCGAGCGAGACCGCGCGATCCGTCGCCATCTTCACGGGCTCGACCTTGACCGCGATGCGGTGCGGTCGGTCGGGCGTCCGGAGCGAGCTCTCGAGCTCCTCGGCGAGGCCGGAGAGATACTCGTCCATGTCGACCGCGCGCACGTCCGCCGAGGTGTAGAGCCGGCGGTGGATCTGGGGCGATCGCGAGGATGCGCGCCTCGGTCTCGCGCATCATGTCGCGCGCCGGGCCGTCGGGCAGCGTCGAGGACTGCAGATGCATGAAGGCTGAGACGAGCTGCAGCGAGTTGCCGACGCGGTGGTTCACCTCGCGCAGCAGCGTCTCGGCGCGGTCTCGCGCCTCCACGACCGCGCGCTCGGCCGCCTCCTTGAGGCGGCGCATCTCGACCTGCTCGAGCGCATGCGCGACCGAGGCCCGCAGCAGCAGCATGGAACTCGCCGGCCACGTCCTTGATGACGTAGTCGGAGGCGCCGGCTTTGAGCGCCGCGATCGCGACGCGCCCGTCCTCGGTGCCGGTCACGTAGATCACGGGCGGGGCCTCGGGCAGCGAGCGGATCGCCGGCAGAATGTCGAGCCCGGTCTCGCCGCCGAGGAAATGGTCGAGCGCGACCACGTCGAAGCGCTGGGAGGCGAGCTTCTCCAGCCCCTCGGCGCAGCTTTCCGCGCCCGCCGCCTCGTAGCCCGCGCGCTCGAGGTCGCGGGTCACGAGCCGGCGCAGGCCCGCGTCGTCCTCGATGACGAGGACGCGCTTCTTCGGCGGCGACTGGTCGGGCTCGCCTTCGCTCATGCGTCGGGAACCTGCATGACCGACAGGAACAGGCCGAGCTGGCGGATCGCGGTCGCGAAGGTTTCGTAGTCGACGGGCTTGGTGATGTAGACGTTGCAGCCGAGGTCGTAGCAGCGCTGGATCTCGACCTTGTCGTCGGTGGTGGTCAGCACGATCACGGGCGCGCGCTTCAGCCGTTCATGGCTCTTCAGCACGCCGAGAATGTCGATGCCGGTCATGTCCGGCAGGTTGAGGTCGAGCAGGATCAGCATCGGGCCGTTGGCCTGGACCTCGTCGGACTGCAAGAAGGCGAGCGCCGAGGTGCCGTCCGCGAAGTGGCGGATCTCATTGTTGACGCCCGCGCGGCGCACGTTCTTCTCGATGAGCCGGGCGTGGCCCTGATCGTCCTCGATCATGACGATCACGACGGAACGCTGGTTGGTCTGGCTCATGCTCGGGCCTCGGATGGCGGCTGATAGACGGCCGGAAAGGTCAGGTGGAAGGTCGAGCCGCGGCCGGGCTCGGAGGTCAGGCGGATGGCGCCGCCGAGGCGGCGCACGCTCGCGCGCACGAAGGCGAGGCCCAGCCCCTCGCCCGGCTGGTCCTGCGCGCCGGCGCGGCGGAACAGCTCGAACACGCGCTCGTGGTCCTTGGCGTCGATGCCGCGGCCGTTGTCCTCGATGGCGTATTCGACCTGGGAACCGACGCGCCGGCCGGTGACCTTCACGCGGCCGGCGCGCGAGCGGTCGAGATACTTCACGGCGTTCTCGATCAGGTTCTGGAAGATCTGCTCGATCGAAAGCCGGTCTGTGACGATCGCAGGAAGGCCGGCCTGCACCTCGATCTCGGCGTCGGCCGCCTGCAGCTGTTGATACATGGTGTCGGCGATGCCCACGACCAGCGTCTCGATCTGGACGCTCTCGGGCCGGATGAGCCTGCTGCCCTCGCGCGAGAGCTTCAGGATCGCGTTGATCAGCCGGTCCATCTTGGCCGTCGAGGTGCGGATGAAGCCGATCGCCTCGGGAAGATCCTCCTCGATGGCGAGCCGCGCGTCGGGACTGACTTTCGCGGCCCCGACCTCGTCGAGGCCGTCGATCTGCTCTTTCAGCACCTTCCGCGCCGCGTCGAGCTCGCTCGTGAAGCCCATGACGTTGACGAGCGGCGCGCGCAGGTCGTGGCTCACGATGTAGGCGAAGCGCTGGATCTCCTCATTGGCCTGGATCAGGTCGGAGGTGCGCTCGGCGACCGCCGCCTCGAGGCCCTCATTGGCCTCGGCGATCGCGGCCCGGGCCTCCTCCGCCTGTCGCGCGCCCGGCGCACCATGATCTGGGCGAGAACCGCGAGGCCCGCCGCGAGAAACAGGCCGGCGGTCATGAAGGCGACGAGCTGCGAGCCCGAGCGCGACGTTTCGCCGGACAGCTCGGCGAACGCCTTGTCCTCGCGCGCCGTCATCAGCGCCACCACGCGGCGGACCGAGAGCATCGCGTTGCGGCCGCGCTCGGTGTCGACGACGGCGAGCGCCTCCTCGCGCTGTCCGGAGCGCTGCAGCGCGACGGTCTGGGCGAGCTCCGCCAGCTTGTCGCCGACCGCGCTCCTGAGCTTCGCCAGATCCGACATCTGGTCGCCTTCGTCGGCGAGCAGCTTGCCGAGATGCTCGAGCCGCTCGCCGATCTGCGCGGCGGCCGTCTCGTAGGGCCTTAGATATCGCTCGTCATTGGTGAGCAGATAGCCGCGCTGGCCGGTCTCGGCGTCCTGCACCAGGCTCAGCACGCGCACGATCTCGGCCTTGGCCTCGAGCACGCCGGACACCTGCTCGTTGAAGGCGGCGTTGCGCGCGACGAGCCAGACCGAGGCCCCGCCGACCGCGACGAGCGCCGCAAAGCCGAGCAGCAGAGCCAGCGTCTCCTTGCGCCCTGCCCTGCGGGCGCGCGGTTCGGCGCTCATGATGTCGTGAGACGCAAGGCCTTGGCCACGTCGGTCGTACCCATCCCCGAGGTCGGCCGCGTCCGCCCCCAGGCGCCGCCGTCCGTCCCGCGCTCGCATGGCGCGGTCTCGAACCACAAAGCCACGGTTTTCGCCGTCTCGCCAAGTGAAAAGACGCGGAGCCTCACTCGCGATCCGCAGCGACCGCGCCGGCCCGGTCGAGCGACTTGCGCTTGAGATCGACGTTCGCCCAGTTGAAGCGCATGCGCACCCGCCCGTTCGCGAGCCTGCGCGCGCCGCGCGCGCCGGCCCGAGCCGTCCGGCCGGGCCCCCGAAGGTCGCGACCGGCACTTCGCCCGTCACCTTGAAGCCCGAGGCCGCGAGCAGCTCGCGGACCCGCACGCAATAGGCGACGGATTTGTGCGAATAGCGCGTCTCGCCATGGCCGGCGCGATACTTCATCACCGAGGCGCAGATGTTTCTCGTTCGTCATGCGCCACGCGCCGGCGAGATAGCGCACGCCGTAGCGGACGTTGGTGGCCGGCTCGAACGCTTCGGCAGCGGCTCGGAGAAGCCCAGCATGCGGGCGGTCGAGGGCAGGACCTGCATCAGCCCGATCTCGCCGACGCCGCCGACAGCGCGCGGATCGAAGCCGCTCTCGACGGTCGCAACCGCCTCGGCGAGTTCGGGCGGCAGTCCCTGCGCCTCCGCCTCCCGACGCACAGCGCGCGAAGCTCGGCCTCGCCGGCGGGCGGCGTCGCAGCCGCCGGGGCACCGCCCTCGGGGGCGGTGATCGGCGCGGTCGGAGCCGGGGCCTCGGGCGACAGCGCCGCCGCGGGCGCGGCCTGCGGGTCAGGAGCGCTCGGGAGGGTCTGGGCTGGCGGCGGGGCCTCGGCGCGCGCAGGCGCCTCGAGGAACGCGATCGTCATCGCCGTCGCGAGCGCCGCCAGCGCGATCTTCGGCGTGACGCCGCCCGACAGCCCCAAAACGTCGCTCTCCGCATCGTCGTTCGCCCGCCGGCGGGGCGCGATCCTCGCCGGCGGACTGTATCACGAGCGCTCAGGCGATGACGAAGTCGTCCTTCGAGAGGTTGTTCACGTCGTCGAGCAGGGCGACGTAGACCGCGTCCTGCCCGCCCTTGCCGTCGGCGTCCCAATAGAGACGGTGGGTGTCGGTGTCGAACAGGAACGTGCCCTCGCCGGCCTTCCCCGCCACGGGGTCGGCGCCCACCACCAGCGCGAAGTCGTCTGTCATGTTCGCATAGCCGTCGGCGTCGAACACGAGCGAATCCTCGCCGCGGTGGAAGTCGAGCACCTGGTCCGGGCCATCCGTCGACTTTTCGAAGTGGAACTGGTCGCGCCCGAGCCCGCCGAACAGCGAATCCTGGCCGGAGCCGCCATAGAGCTTGTCGTCGCCCGCGCCGCCGTCGAGCGAGTCTCGGCCGCTTCCGCCCTTCAGCACGTCGTTTCCGGAGTCGCCGTAGAGCTCGTCGTCGCCAGAGCCTCCGTTGAGCTTGTCGGCCTTGGAGCCGCCGCCCAGCACGTCGTCGCCGGCGTCGCCCGAGAGCTTGTCCTTGCCGGCGCGCCCTCGAGGTCGTCATGCCCGGCGCCGCCCGAGATCACGTCGTTTCCGGCCTCGCCCGCGAGCGAGTCGTTCCCGGCGTCGCCCGACAGCGTGTCGTTCCCGTCGAACCCGTAGATGAGGTCGTCGCCGTCGCCGCCCGAGATCACGTCGTCGCCGGCGCCGCCGTCGATGTCGTCGAAGCCCGAGCCGCCGAGGATCGAGTCGGCGCCGTCGCCGCCCTTGATTAGGTCGTCGCCGCCGCCGCCAGAGATCGTGTCGTTTCCGGCGTAGCCCTCGAGATGGTCATTGGCGTTTCCGCCCGTGATCACGTCGTCGCCGGACATCAGCTCGGCGGTGAAGGCGCCGGACTTACCGTCGACCGCGACCTTGTCGTAATAGTCCTCGAGCGAGTAGTTCGCGTCCTTGATCTCGCCGACGAGGTTTCCGTTCGGGTCGTAGAGCAGGATCGTGTCGATCGTGCCGTCGGTCGGCCGGTCGCGGCCGTCGAAGGCGAAGTCGTCTCCCTTGAACACGAGCTCGTAGCCGTCGCGGCTGACGAGCGAGACTTCGGTCTTCGTGCCGTAGTTGAACGCGGCGTTCGGATCGAAGAATTCGACGATGCGCAGATTGTTGACCGCGCGATCCGTGATCCGTGTGTCCGTCATGGCGTTGTTCCGTCCCGTCGCTTGTCGCCCGCCGCGCATGCCCGCATCGGCTGGCCGGTGAGCCCCTGGCGAACGGGAGCGTGCTACCGCTTCCCGCCCACAACGGGGCGAGATTGCGGCCAAATGCGCCGCCGTTCGACCGCGGGCTTGGCGTCGCCCGCATGTCTTGAAACGGCGCCCGGGCCGCAACCCTGCGGAGGGATGTGACGACGGGTTCTACTGACGATCGATCCGCGCCGTCAGGCCGGCGCGAGCTCGGCCGCCCGGGCGCCGGCGAGCATCCGGCGGATCTCCGGCAGGCAGGAGCCGCAATTGGTGCCCGCCTTGGTGGCCGCGCCGACCGCCGCGGCGTCGGCGCAGCCGCCCGAGATCGCCGTCTCGATCTCGCCCTTCGGCACGCCGTGGCAGGCGCAGACGAGCGGTCCCTGCGCCGCGCCCTCGCTCGCCCGGCCCGCGAGCAGCAGGCTACGGATCCGCCCTTCCGAGATCGGCTCGCCAAGCTTGCCGCGGAGATAGGTCCAGGGGCTCTCCGACCGGCGCGCGCCGACGAAGAGGCAGGCCTCCAGCACGCCGTCGCGAAACACCGCCGCGCGGAACGCTCCGCGGGAGGGGTCGGCGAAGGAGACGATCTCGTCCTCGGGCTCGAGAGCGGGCAGCAGCGTCTCGAGGTCCGGCGCGGCGTCGCAGGCGAACAGCAGCCCGGCGCCGTTCGGAACGGCGGCCTTCGCCCACCACGCGTCGCCCTGGAGCGGACCGAATCCGCTGCGCGACAAGGCGAAGCCCTGGACCGCGAAGGCGACCGGCGCGACGGCGGCGGGCGTGGCCTTGGCGTCCGGCTGGCCGGAAATCGGGTCGTAGAGCGCGTGGACCAGCGCGCCGACGCGGGCGTCGGACGCTGTCTCGCCGGTCCAGTGGATCGGCGCGAACAGCGCGCCGGACGGCGCGCCTTCGGCGACGCGCACGCGCAAGGTCGCCGCGCCATGCGCGCTCGTCACCCGCGCGAAGCCGCCGTCGAGCAGTCCCTCGCGGGCTGCGTCCCCGACCGAGATTTCGAGGAACGGCTCGGGCAGATGGCTCGCGAGCCGCGGGCTCTTTCCGGTGCGCGTCATCGTGTGCCACTGGTCGCGGATGCGCCCGGTGTTGAGGCGGTAGGGATAGGCCGTCTCGGCCGGCGGCGCAGGCTGCGGCTCCACCGCGACGAGCCGCGCGCGGCCGTCGGCCGTGAAGAAGCCGCCCTTGGCGAAGAACCGCGTCTCGCGCCGCACCCCGCCGCGCGGCGCCGGCCATTGCACGGGCTGCAGGCGATCGTAGTCGCGGGTGTCGAGATCAGCGAGCGCGCCGATGTCGAAGTCGCGCGCGCCATCGTTCTCGAAGGCCGAGAGCGCGGCGTGCTCGCGGAACACTTCGCCGACCGTGCGCCAGGCGAAGGCTTCTCCATGGCCGAGGCGCCTCGCCACCTGCGCGATCGCCCACCAGTCGGGGCGCGCCTGCCCGGGCGGGGCCAGGAACGGACGCTGGCGGGAGATCCGGCGCTCGGAATTGGTGACGGTGCCGTCCTTCTCGCCCCATGCGGCCGCCGGCAAGCGGATGTGGGCGCCGGCCGTCACCGTGTCGGTCGAGGCCATGTTCTCCGACACCACGAAGCAGTCGAGCTTGGCGAGCGCGGCCCTCGCCTCGTCGGCGCGCGGCAGCGAGGCCGCGGGGTTGGTGCCCATGACCCAGAGCGCCTTGATCTCGCCGCGCCCGATCGCCTCGAACATGTCGACGGCCTTGAGCCCCTCGGCTTTCGCCATGCGCGGCGCGGACCAGAACCGGCGGACCCGATCGACCGACTCCGCGTCGAAGCCCATATGGGCCGCGAGCTGGTTGGCGAGCCCGCCGACCTCGCGCCCGCCCATGGCGTTGGGCTGGCCGGTGAGCGAGAACGGCCCCATGCCTTCGCGCCCGATGCGTCCCGTGGCGAGGTGGCAGTTGAGGATGGCGTTGACCTTGTCGACGCCGGCCAAGGACTGGTTGACCCCCTGGCTGTAGAGCGTGACGACGCGCTCTGTCTTCGCGAACAGGTCGAAGAAGGCGGCGACGTCGGCCTTCGCCAGCCCGCAGGCCTCCGCGGTGGCGCCGGCGTCGGGCGCGGCCTCCCGCGCCTTGCCGAGAGCCGCGTCGAAGCCGTTGGTGTGAGCGGCGACATAAGCCTCGTCGATCCGCCCCGCGGCGGCGAGATAAGCGAGGAGCCCGGCGAACAGGGCGGCGTCGGTTCCGCCCGCGAGCGGCAGGTGAAGGTCGGCCTCCTCCGCGGTCGCGGTGCGGCGCGGATCGATCACGACGATCTTCGTTCCGCGGCCGGCTTTCGCGGCCAGCATGCGCTGGTAGAGCACCGGGTGGCACCAGGCTGCGTTGGAGCCGACCAGCACCAGAAGGTCCGCGGTCTCCAGGTCGCGATAGGTTCCCGGAACGGTGTCGGCCCCGAAGGCGCGCTTGTGGCCCGCGACCGAGGACGACATGCAGAGGCGGCTGTTGGTGTCGACGTTGGCCGAGCCGAGGAAGCCCTTGAACAGCTTGTTGGCCGCGTAATAGTCTTCCGTCAGGAGCTGGCCGGAGAGATAGATCGCGATCGAGCGGGGCCCGTGGGTCTCGAGCGCTTTGCGGAAGCCCTTGGCCGCGGCGTCGAGCGCCGCTTCCCAGGCGACGCGCCGGCCGGCCACTTCCGGATGGAGCAGGCGCCCCTCGAGCGCCAGCGTTTCGCCGAGCGCCGAGCCCTTGGAGCAGAGCCGCCCGAAGTTCGACGGGTGGTCGGGATCGCCCGCGACCGTCGCGCCGCCCAGCCGGTCCGGCGTCGCCAGCACCCCGCAGCCGACCCCGCAATAGGGGCAGGTGGTGGCGGTCGGCGCGGGCGTCTGGTTCGGCGCGTGGACGTTCATCTGGGGCTCGTCGGCGAAGAGAAGCGGAGACGAACTGCGTGCTTCGAGAAGCCGGCCTTCGTCCGGCTCCTCAGCATGAGGACCGTTGTCGCTGCTCCGCCCTCCCTCATGCCGAGGAGGGCCGTAGGCCCGTCTCGACGCGCGCAGACGGTCTCCGCGGCGCCATCAGTAGACGTCCGCCTGGTAGCGGCCGGCCTTTTTGAGTTCGCCGATATAGGCCTTCGCGCCCTCGCCCTTCGCGCCGTGCTCGGCCGCGATGTCGATCAGCGCCTTCTCGACGTCGGCCGCCATGCGCTTGGCGTCGCCGCAGACGTAGAAATGCGCGCCCCGCTCCAGCCAGCTCCAGAGCTCGGCGCCGGACTCGCGCATGCGGTCCTGGACGTAGACCTTCCTGTCCCCGTCGCGCGACCAGGCGAGCGAGAGCTTGGTCAACGCGCCTGCGGCCTCCAGCTCGGCGAGCTCCTCGCGATAGAAGAAGTCGGTCGCCTCGCGCTGGTGGCCGAAGAACAGCCACGCGCCGCCGTCGCTTCAGTCGCGCGGCGCGCCCGCAGGAACGAGCGGAACGGCGCGACGCCGGTGCCCGGCCCCACCATGATGATCGGGACCTCGCCCGAGGCCGGCAGGCCGAAGCCATGGGCCTTCTGGACATAGACCTTGAGCTTCGAGCCCGGCTCGACGCGGTCGGCGAGATAGGTGGAGGCGAGGCCTTTGCGCATGCGCTCGGCGATGCGGTAGCGCACGCTGTCGACCGTCAGGCTCACCTTGCCGGGATCGGCGGAAAGCGCGGACGAGATCGAATATAGCCGCGGCTGCAGCGGGATCGAGCGCGCCGAGGAACTCAGCCGCCGCCGGCGTCACGGCCGGAAATTTTTCGAGCGCCGCCAGAACGTCGAGGCTCATCAGATCGCCGTCCGGATCTTCGCCCTCGGCGAGCCGCGCGAGCCTCGTCTTGTCGTCCGGATCGCTCGCGAGCGCCCCCATCAGCTCGAACAGCGCGTCGGGCGCGGCCCCGAGGCTCACCTTGTCGGAGAGCCACACGCCGAAAGGCATGGTCTCGCCGTCATGGGTCACGGGCTCATCGGTCGACACTTCGAGGCGCTTGGCGACGAGGCCTGCGAGCTCCGAGCAGTTGGTGGCGAAAAGCCCGAAGCTGTCGCCCGGCTCATAGGTCAGGCCGCAGGCCGAAAGGTCGATCTCGACGTGGTTGGTCTCCTTGTCCGAGCCGTCGCCGTTGAGGCGCAGGCGCGACAGGAACGTCGCCTCGACCGGATGCTCGCGCGACCGGCCGAGCTCGATCGCCGGAACCGCGGGCGTAGGCGCCACGGCAGCGGGAGCCGCTGCGCCGCCCTCGAGATCCGCCGCGAGCTTCTTCAGCATGCGCTGCGTTTCCTTGCCGCCCGGAACGCAGAGGTTGAGCTTCTTCTCCTCGCCCGCGGCGATCGCGGCCGAATAGGTCTCGCACTGGTAGCCGCACTGGCCGCAGTCCTGCTGCGCCATCGCCGCGAACATCTTTCGCGAGACCGGCCGGTCTTTGGCGAGCTCCATCCGCTCGTCGATCGGCATCGAGGCGTCATGCCAGGGGGCGCCGTCGTCCTCCTCGGCCGGCGCGCTTTGCGCTTCGCCGGGGAGCGGGCTTCCGAGCAGCGCCGTCGCGGCGTCGCGCGAGAGCGCCTGCGGGCCGCCGTCCATCGACAGGATGCCGGCGAAGAAGCCGTTGAGCCAGGCGCGCTGCTCGGGGCTGAACGGCGCGTTCTCGGGAATGAGCGGAGGCAGGATCGGGGTCTGGGCGGTCATGGACGTGCTCCGACGATCGGAGAGGACACTGCTGGCTTCGAGACGCGCCTGCGACGCTCCTCAGCATGAGAACCGTTTGTGCGGCTGAGATCCTCCTCATGCTGAGGAGCCGGCCGGAGGCCGGCGTCTCGAAGCAAGCAGTCGGTTTCCGCGCCCGCCATCACGCGTCCTCCAGCTCGAAGATCGACTTCAGCTCGACGATCTCGTGGCGCCGCGTGAAGGCCGCGAAGGTCTCCTCGCCGTCGCGCTTGGCGAGGTAGCCGCGCAGCATCTTCTCGACGAGCGCCGGGCAGTCCTCGCCCTTCACCTTGGCGACGAGCTCGCGCGCGATGGTGGCGTCGGTCCCGAAACCGCCGCCGACCAGCACGTCGAAGCCGTCGACCGTGTCCTCCTCGCCGACCGGCACCCGCGCGCCGATCAGCCCGATGTCGCCGATGTAGTGCTGGGCGCAGGAGTGGTGGCAGCCGGTGGCGTGGATGTTGATCGGGGTGTCGACGGTGAGCCCGATCGCGTCGACATGGGTCGCGATCTGGTCCGCGAACCCCTTGGTGTCGGCGGCCGAGAACTTGCAGCCGCGGTTGCCGGTGCAGGCGACCAGCCCCGCACGGACGTTCGAAACCTCGGTCGCGAGCCCGATCTCGGCGATCTTCGCGCGCGCCTCGTCGACGAACTCGTCGCGGACGCCGGAGATCAGCAGGTTCTGCCAGACGGTGAGGCGAATATCGCGATCGCCATACTGCTCGGAGATGTCGGCGATCGCCCGCATCTGCTCGCAGGTCATCTTGCCGAGCGTGAGGCCGACGCCGATCCAGTTGTGGCCGGACTGCTTCTGGGGATGGACGCCGATATGGGCGAGCCGGTCGCTTTCGGGCCGCGGCGCAAGCGCGCCCGCCGGAGCCCGCACGAGCTTGGAGCCCAGAAGCTTCTCGACCTCCTCGAGGAATTTCTCGAAGCCCCACGCGTCGAGCACGTATTTGAGCCGCGCCTTGGCGCGGTCCGAACGGTCGCCGCTCGCGATGAAGACGCGCACGATCGCGTCCGCGACCTTGATGGCCTGCCCAAGCGGCACGATCACGCCGGTGTCGCGCGCGAAGTCCTTGTGGCCGGTGATGCCGCCGAGCGCGAGACGCCACCAGACGCCGGGCTCGATCCCGTGGCCGTCGAGCGCCTCGACCGCCTGGAAGCCAATGTCGTTGGTGTCCTCGAGCGCCGCGATGAGGCCGGCGCCGTCGAACGCCACGTTGAACTTGCGCGGCAGGCCGTAGAGCGAGCGGTCGTTCAGGATGTGGTGGTGCCACTCCTTGGCGTAGGGCCGCGTGTCGACAAGCTCCTGCGGGTCGATCCCCGCCGTCGGCGTGCCGGTGACGTTGCGGATGTTGTCGGCGCCCGAGCCCTTCGAGGTGAGGCCGAGGTCCACCAGCCCCTCGATGAACGGAATGCCGTTCGCGGCGTCGATCTCCCGCACCTGCAGGTTCGCGCGGGTGGTGACGTGGGAATACGGCCCGCCATGGCGCTCGGCGAGATCGGCCACGCCGCGGAACTGCCAGGCCTTCAGGATGCCGTTATGGATCCTGAGCCGGCACATATACGCGTCCTGCGTCGGGCCGACATAGAATAGGCCGTGGAAGCGGATGCGGAAGTCGTCGAGCGACTTCGCGAACTTGTTCTCCGCCGCGAGACCTTTCAGCCGCGCATAGGCGTCGAACGGGTGCTCCTCGCGCTTGGCCTTCTCCTGCGGCACGAGCTTCTTGCCCGCCGCCTCCTGCCTGGCCATGGCCTCGAGATGGACCGCGTCGGGGCCTGAAGGCGCCTGCTGCTGCGGCGCGGGCAGGCCCTTGTCGCCGGCGCCCTGGAACGGCACGGCCCCGCCGAAGCCCGGCGCGCCGCGCGAGCCGCGCACGGCCTGCACGCCCGAGACGAAGCCTTCGAGATAGCGCTTCTGGTCCGCCGAAAAATCGCCGCTCATCTCACACCCAAGAGTTCGAACTCGAACGGAACTGCGCGCTTCGGGACGCCCCGGCTGTCGCCGAGGCTCCTCGAGCCATGAGGACCGTTGGGAGCCTCAAACCTCCCTCATGCTGAGGATCGGCCGGCAGGCCGCGTCTCGAAGCACGCGGTCCCATCCCCCGCCTCCTCACGCCGCCATCGCGAAGCTGCGCCCGAAGGCGAGGTCGTCGCGCATGGCGCCGAGCGCCTCCCCCTTGGCGATCAGGTCGAGGTACCAGAGCGCGTCCGAGGCCTCGCCGACGAGGATCGCGCCGACGAGCCGGTCCTCGCGCACAAGGAACTTGCGGTAGTGGCCGTGGCCGGGATCGGCGAGCAGCACGGTCTCGCACCCCTCCTCGGCCTCGACGAGCCCGGCCGAAAACACCGAGACGCCCGAGACCTTGAGATTGGTGGAGAGCAGGCTCCCCTCATAGATCTCGGCCTCGCCCGCGAGATGGGCGGCGAGCGTCCTGGCGTGCTCGTAGGCCGGCGCCACGAGGCCGTAGACGACGCCGCGGTGCTCGGCGCATTCGCCGATCGCGAAGACGTCCGGATCGGAGGCGCGCATCGCGTCGTCGACCAGGATCCCGCGCTTGGCCTCGAGCTCCGCGGCGCGGCCGAGAACCGCATTCGGGCGCACGCCGCACGCCATGATGATCATGTCGGCGGGCAGCACCTCGCCGGTCGCGAGCCTCAGGCCCTCGACGCGGGTTTCGCCCAGAATGGTCTCGCTCTGCGCGCCGAGCGCGAAGGCGATCCCCTTGGCTTCGAGCGCGCGCTTGAGCGTCGCGGCGCCGGCGGCGTCGAGCTGGCGCTCCATCAACTTGTCGGCGAGATGCACGACGGTCACCGCGCAGCCGAGCTTCACGAGGCCATAGGCCGCCTCGAGGCCCAGAAGGCCGCCGCCGATCACCACCGCGCGGGCGCCGGGCGTCGCGAGCGCCGTCATCTTCATGGCGTCGCAGCGGTCGCGGAAGGTCAGCACCTGCGGCAGGTGGCCGCCCGGCAGCGGCAGCCGGATCGGCTCCGAGCCGGTCGCGAGCACGAGCTTGTCATAGGCCAGCACCCGGCCGTCGCGCAGCGTCACGCGTTTGCCCGCCCGGTCGATCGCCCGCGCCTCGGCCCCGGTGAAGAGGCGATAGCCGTTCGCGCCGTACCAGGCGCGCTCTTTCAGCGCGAGATCCTCGTCGCTCGCTTCGCCGGCGAGCAGCGAGGAGAGCAGCACGCGGTTGTAGGCCGGCTCCGGCTCGGCGCCGACGACGGTGACGTTGTAGCGGCCGGGGCAGCGGCTCTTCAGCTCCTCGAGGAGCTTCAGGCCCGCCATTCCGGCCCCCACCACGACGAGGCGTTCGCGCTCCATGGGTCAGGCTCCTCGCAAGGTGAGGCGCGACGCGGGGGACCCCTTCTCCCGCACGCGGGAGAGGGGGCGGAACCGATCCGCCTCATCGCCTGTGAAGCGTGCCGCCCCGCCCATCGCTCAGGCCGCCTCGACGAATTTGTGGCGCTCGTAGAGGAACTTGAGCACAGCCGCGCGGGCCGCGATGTAGGTGCGGTCCGAGACGAGCTCGAGGCGCTTCCTCGGCCGGGGCAGGTCGACGTCGAGAATCTCGCCGATCCGCGCCGAGGGGCCGTTGGTCATCATCACGATGCGATCCGACAGCAGCACGGCCTCGTCGACGTCATGCGTGATCATCAAGACCGTGTTGTTGAGCTCGGCCTGGATCTGCATGACCTGGTCCTGCAGATGGGTGCGGGTCAGCGCGTCGAGCGCGCCGAAGGGCTCGTCGAGCAGCAGCACCTTCGGCTGCATGGCGAGCGCGCGGGCGATGCCGATGCGCTGCTTCATGCCGCCCGAGATCTCGGAGGGACGCCGGTCCTTGGCGTGCTCCATGTTCACGAGCTTGAGCTTGTGCATCACCCAGTCGTGGCGCTCGGCCTTCGACTTCGTGCGGCCGAACACCTTGTCGACGGCGAGCGACACGTTCTCGTAGCAGGTGAGCCAGGGCAGCAGGCTGTGGTTCTGGAACACGACGGCGCGCTCCGGCCCCGGCTCGTCCACCACCTTGCCCTCGAGGAAGACGACGCCCTTGGTCGCCTGGGTGAGGCCGGCGACGATGTTGAGGAGGGTCGACTTCCCGCAGCCCGAATGGCCGATGATCGAGATGAACTCGCCCTGGTTCACGCTGAGCGAGATGTCCGTCAGCACCTCGTTGGTCATCGCCCCGCGGGTGAAGGACTTGTCGACGTGCTCGATGGTGAGAAAGGCCTTGCTCATGGATCTGGTCCTCAGGCGTTGGCCGTGCCGCGGGTGACCGCGACGGCGATGAGAGCGACGATCCGGTCGAGCACGAAGCCGACCGCGCCGACATAGATGAGCGCAAGAATGATGTCGCTGATGCGCGACGAGTTCCACGCGTCCCAGATGAAGAAGCCGATTCCGACGCCGCCGATCAGCATCTCGGCCGCGACGATGGCCAGCCACGACAGGCCGATACCGATACGAAGACCGGTGAAGATGTACGGAGCCGCCGCCGGAAGCATGATCTTATGGAAATATTCGATCGGGTTGAGCCGAAGAACCTGCGCGACGTTCTTGTAGTCCTGCGGGATGTTTCGGATGCCGACCGCCGTGTTGATGATCACGGGCCAGATCGCGGTGATGAAGATCACGAAGATCGCCGAGGGCTCGCCGTCGCGGAACGCCGCGAGCGAGAGCGGAAGCCAGGCGAGCGGCGGGATGGTGCGCAGCACCTGGAACACGGGATCGAGCCCGCGCATCGCCCAGGTGGAGGCGCCGACCAGCGCGCCGAGGCCGATGCCGACGATCGCCGCGAGCGCATAGCCGAGCGCCACGCGCTTCAGCGAGGCGTAGAGCTGCCAGCCGAGGCCCTTGTCGTTGCCGCCGTTGTCGTAGAACGGGTTGGCGATCAGCTCCCAGGTGTCGGAGACGACCTTGGAGGGCGCCGGCAGCGACGAGGTCGGCGACGAGCAGAGCACCTCCCACAGGATCAGCAGCACCGCGGTGGTGAGCAGCGGCGGGATCACGGTCGCGCCCCACTCCATCATGCGGGTCTTGGCCCGCGGGCTGAAGAACGGCTTCTTGGCCGCAGGCGCCGGCAGCGGCACGACCGTCGCGGTCGGCGCGGCCGCCTGTGGCTTCAGTTGCGTCACGTTGGACGTCGCGGCTGCTGTCGGGGTCATGGATGTCTCCGGAGAACGGGGAGGCCGGCGTCAGGCGGGCAGCCGCGAGGGACCGCCCCGCCCGGGACGCTCAGACCATGCGCTTGATGCTGAGGCTCTCGAGGTATTCGGCGGGCTTTTCGGGGTCGAACACCTTGCCGTCGAAGAACTTCTCGACGCCGCGCGACGTGGAGGCGGGCACGTCCGAAACGCCGAGCGTCTTGGCGGCCTCGCGCCACAGATCCTCGCGGTTGACCTTGTCGATCAGCGCCTTGGTGTCGGTCGTGCCCGGCAGATAGCCCCAGCGGATGTCCTCAGTCAGGAACCAGAGGTCATGGCTTTTGAAGGGATAGGAAGCGTGGTCCTTCCAGAAGTGCATGATGTAAGGCGAGTTCTCGACCACAGGTTTGCCCGCGCCGTAGTCGAACTTGCCCTTCATGCGGTCGGCGATGTCGGCGACCGGCGCGCCGATCCAGTTGCGCTTGGCGCAGATGGTCGCGAGCTCTTCCTTGTTCTCCATCTTCTCGCACCACTGCTGGGCCTCCATCACGGCCAGCAGCAAGGCCATCGCGGCCTTCGGGTTCTGCTCGACATAGTCGGTGCGCAGGGCGAAGGACTTCTCGGGGTGCTTGTCCCAGAGTTCGCCCGTGGGTCAGCGCCGTCCGATCTTCTGGTTCTTTAGTTGCTCGTTCCACGGCTCGCAGACGCAAAAGGTGTCCATCGTGCCGACCTTCATGTTCGCCACCATCTGCGGGGGCGGAACCACGATGGTCTGGATGTCCTTGTTCGGGTCGATCCCGCCGGCGGCGAGCCAGTAGCGGATCCAGAGGTCGTGGGTGCCGCCCGGGAACGTCATGGCGGCCTTCACGTCCTTGCCCGAGGCCTTCTTCTTCTCCAGCGCTGTCTTGAAGGGCGCTGCGTCGGTCCCGAGCTTGAGATCGGCGTATTCCTGGCCGACCGAGATGCACTGGCCCGCCACGTTGAGGCGCGCCAGGATCGTCATCGGGGTGCCGGCCTTGTTCTGGGTCACGGCGCCTGACGTGATGAGGTACGGCATGGGGGTGAGGATGTGCGCGCCGTCGATGCCGCCGCCGCCCGAGCCCAGCACGATGTTGTCGCGCGTCGTCCCCCAGGACGACTGCTTGGCGACCTCGACCTCGGTCATCCCGTACTTGTCGAAGAAGCCCTTCTCCTTGGCGACGAAAAGCGGGCCTGCGTCGGTCAACGCGATGTAGCCGAGCTTGGCCTTCGTGGTCTCGGGACCGCTCCCTTGCGCAAACACGCCTGAAGGCGACAGCACGCGCGCGGCGGCGAGCGTCGCGGCCGTATAGGCGCCGGCGCGGAGCACGTCACGGCGGCCGAGGCCGGTGGTCAGCAAGGTCGACAGGTCTTTCTTGCTCATCGGGTCCGTCAAAGCTCCGTTGGCCCCTCGGGGCGGACATCGGTTACGCGGTAAAATCCGACCCTTCGCTGGGGTCCGGACATGAAAAAGCCGCTGACACGGCGCGCCTCATCGGCGTGTCGGTTCAGCGGCGGTGCTGGCGGCCCTTCATTGGGCTTCGGGGTTCGAACGTCAGCGCCGACGCGGAACCTTTCGCCAAGAGCTATTCAAGGCGCGTGCCAGTTCTGGCGCGGGCGAAGCGATCGCTCGATTTTCAAGGAATTCTAAATATCACAGGGCTGTGATCGCCCGGCTGCGGGCGATGAAGCGCGGGCCACGGCGCGCCCGATAGGCGCCGCGTCAGGTTGCACTGCACAAAACAAAGGCATCGGAGGCGCGCGCAATATGATGGCGCGCAACAGGCCCGTCAGCCGGCGCGGTCGACGAAACAGTCGACCGGACGCGGCCGCGCAGGCGCGGCGATGAGCCCCAGAGCGGCGTCGTAGACGTCGGGGCGGTAGACCGCCGCCGCCTCCTCGGCGGTCGCGGCGCTCGCCTGTCCCCAGCGCGCCATCTGGGCGTGCAGCCAGAGCGCATGTTCGGGATCGGGCCGGGTCTCGCCGTCCCGGTCGAACAGCAGATAGTCGGCGTCGAAGCGGGTTTCGGCGCCGCGGCCCGTCGGCATCCGGCCTTCGAGGCTCCGGCTGATGGCCTCGGCGCGCACGTCGAGGCGGTCGCGCGCGGCGAGACGCTCGGCGGCCTCCCACCGGTTCGTAGGATCGGACAGCCAGCGGGCCGCCGCATGGCAGGCGCGCAGCAGCCGCGCCGCGACGTCGGGGCGCTCGCCGAGCCAGCGCTCGCGCACCGCCAGCACCTTTTCCGGGCAGGAGCGGACGAGGTCGACGCCGAGATGGACGATGCGCCCGATGCCGAGCTGCACCGCCACCGCGTTCCAGGGCGCGCCGACGCAGAACCCCTCGACATGCCCCTGCTCGATCGCGTCGACCATGAAGGGCGGCGGCACCACTGCGAGCCGGACGTCGACGTCGGGCTCGAGACCCGCCGAGGCGAGCCACAGCCGAAGCAGGTAATTGTGCGTCGAGAACGGGAACGTCATGCCCAGGGTCGGCGCGAACTCGCCGTTCGCGCGCCGCGTCCGCACGAGCGCCGCGAAGGCGCGGGCCGTCGCGCGCGGGTCGGCGAGGTCGGCGTCGAGATGGCGCACGAGCTCGTCATAGAGCGGAAGCGACAGCGTGATCGCGTTGCCGTTGAGGTTGAGCGCCATCGGCGCGGAGAGCCGCTCGCGGATCGGCCCGAGACCGAGAGAGGTCGCGATCGCGAGCGGGGCGAGGAGATGGGCGGCGTCGAAATGGCCGAGCACCAGCCGGTCGCGGATGTTGGACCAGGAGACCTCGCGCGTCAGTTCGATGCGCACGCCCTCGGCCGCCGCGAAGCCGACGTCCGCGGCCATGATCGGGATCGCGGCGTCGACCAGCGGGATGAAGCCGACCTTGACCGTGTCTAGGCTCATTTCAGCAGCTCCGCGGCGGTGACGACCGCCTGCGCGATCTCGGAGATCTTCTTCTTTTCGTTCATGGCGACGGTGCGAAGCAACGCGTAGGCCTGTTCCTCGCCGATGTTCTTCTGGCGCATCAGGACGCCCTTGGCGCGGTCGACGACCTTGCGCTCCTCGAGCTGGCTCTTGGCCTGGTCGAGTTCGGCCCTGAGCTTGGCGAAGGCCTGGTGGCGGCTCACCATCGTGTCGAGGATCGGCTTCACCCGCTCCTTCTTCAGCCCGTCCACCACATAGGCCGAAACGCCGGCGTCGATCGCGGCCTCGATCGAGGAATGGTCGGTCTGGTCGACGAACATCCCGACTGGCCGCTTCACGGCGCGGCTCACCTGGAACATCTGCTCGAGCACGTCGCGGCTCGGGTTCTCGAGGTCGATCAGGATGACGTCCGGGTCGATCGCGTAGATGCGCTCGAGCAGGTTGGCGCGGTCGGGGATGCGCATCACCAGCGAATGCCCCGCCTCGCGCAGCCCGTCCTCGAGGATCGCGGCCCGGACGGGACTCTCCTCGATCACGACGATCTTGAGCGGGCGATCGGGCATTCCGCGGGGCGGACCTTTCTCAAAAGTGGGCTCAAGTCACCGTAGGAGCGAACGAACGCCGGCCGCGAGCGCGCGGATCGCCGCAGCGGCCTCCGGAGACCGCGCGCGCGCCAGCAGCACGACGGGCGAAGAGCCGAGCGCCGGCAGGCCGAGCGCCGGCCCGCGGTCGGGCGCGCCGTCGCTGCCCGCAAGCCCCATGGGCGCGACCCCGAAACCCGCCGCCGCGCCCGCAAGCAGCGCCGAACAGCTTCCGGCCACATAGGACTCGCGCCAGGAAAGACCCGCCGCCTCCAGCGCGCGGATCGCGGCGGCGCGCACGCCGCAAGGGCTCCCGAGGCTCGCGAGCGGCACGGGCCGGCCGGGATCGAGCCGGAAGCCCGGCGCCGCGCGCCAGCCGAGCGGGTCCTCGCCGAGCAGCTCCCCCTCCCCGCCGCCCGCCTCGCGGCGCACAACCGCGGCGTCGAGCGCGCCGTCGTCGAACATCGCCCGGATCGGTTGCGACAGGCCGACCCGCGCCTCGATCGTGGCGTCCGGCGGGAGCGCCGCCTTAACAGGCGCGAGCAGCCGCGCGATCGCGGCCCCGAGCGCATGATCGCTCGCCCCGAGCGCGAAATGGACCGCGGGCTGGCTTCCAAGCCCGAGCGCCGCGTCATGCGCGGCGAGGAGATCGCGGGCGCGGGCGAGAAACACGGCGCCGTCGGCGGTCGTGCGCACGAAGCGCGGACTGCGGTCCAGCAGCCTGCGGCCGAGCCGGGTCTCCAGCGCCTTGATGCGCTGGCTCACCACGGGCTGCGCGGTGTTGGCCGCTTCGGCGGCGCGCGTGAGGCTGCCGAAATCGGCGGCGAGCACGAACAGGCGGACGGAGTCGAGATCGAGCATCATTCAATTTTGCTATGATGAAACTCATTCTTTATGCGCTTCAGATAATGATGGCGCAAGCGCATGTTCGGGCCACCCCAAACCAAGGAGGCTCCCATGCCCATGATCGTCGTCCGCTACGTCACGCCCTCGCCCCGCCCCGGACTCGACGCCGAGATCGCCGCGCTCGCGTCGCGGCTCTCGGCCGAAAAGCTCGGAAAGGATCCCGGCGTCACCGCCGTTCTGGTGGAGCCCGCCGATCCGGGCCGGTGGTTCATCGCCGGCGAGCGTCCGGCCGAAGCCGGGCTGTCGGCCTTCTGGCTCGACATCAAGGTCACGGCCGGAACCAATGTGAAGGCCGAGACCACCGCCTTCGTGCGCGCCGTCTTCGACGGGATGTCGGGGCTGCTCGGGCCCGTGCACGACGAAAGCTACGTGCTGGTCCATGCCGTCGACGGCGACGCCTACGGCTATGGCGGGCGGAGCCAGAACGGCCGCTGGGCCGTGGCCAATCCGGGCTGAGCGACATGCGGCGGCGTAAGGGTTCTCCCTAATGGACGCCGCCGCGGCTCTCTCCAGAATTCAGGCCCCGCCCTCGAACGGTGACGGCAGGCATGACGATCGGACGGAGCCTCGCAGCCGTCGCGCTGGCGGCCCTCGCCTGCGGACCGGCGCTCGCCGCCGAGACGACGCGGATCAGCGTCTCGTCGGGCGGCGGGCAGGCCGACGGCGACAGCCAGAAATCCTCGATCAGCTTCGACGGCCGCTATGTCGCGTTCTCGTCGCGCGCGACCAATCTCGTTTCCGGCGACGGCAACGGCGCCTTCGACGTCTTCGTCCACGACAACGACACGGACGAGACGGCGCGGGTGAGCCGGGGCCGCGGCGGGGCGGAGGCCAACGGCGCGAGCTACCGGCCCGCGATCAGCGGCGACGGGCGGTTCGTGGCCTTCACGTCGACCGCCAGCAACCTCGTCGAGGGCGACACGAACGGCAAGGCCGACGTCTTCGTGTTCGACCGCCGGACCGAGACGACCGAGCGCGTCAGCGTCGCCGACGGCGGCGGCGAGGGGGACGGGCCGAGCGACTTCGCCGCGATCTCGGCCGACGGCCGGCGCGTCGCGTTCCAGACCGACGCGACCAATCTCTTCCCGGAGGACGAGAACAAGCTCTCCGACATCCTGATGCGCGACCGCGCCGCCGGAACCACGACGCTCATCAGCAAGAGCTCGAACGGCGTGCCGAACGAAGGCCAGAACATGACGCCGGCCATCAGCGCCGACGGCCGATATGTCGTGTTCTGGGGCGATTCTCAGGGCGACTTCAGGGTCTACGCGGTCCTTCGGCACGACACCGTCACCGGCCGGACGGAGTGCGTGGAGGTCATGGGGCCCCGGCGTTGCATGGAGAGCCTGCCGCAATTCTCCCCCACGGCGGTCAGCGCCGACGGGCGCTTCGTGGCCGTCCAGCGGTTCATCGACGGCGACACCGGCACGGACGAAACCTATGTGAGCGGCGTCGTCGCCGTCGACATGAAGACGGGCGAGGAAAGGATCGTCAGCCGCCCGGCCTCCGGCGATCTCGCGAACTACGACAGCTACCGGCCGACGATCAGCGCGGACGGGCGCTACGTCGCCTTCACCTCCGGGGCCTCGAACCTCGTTCCGGGCGACACCAACAAGAAATGGGACGTCTTCGTCACCGACCGCCTGTCCGGCGCGGTGACGCGCGTCAACGTCGGCGGGAAATCGCGGCAGGCCTCGCTCTACAGCGACCTCGCCTCGATCACGGCGGACGGGCGCATCGTCACCTTCTCCTCGCAGGCCCCGCAACTGGTCGACGGCGACACCAACGGCGCCTTCGACGTCTTCATGCGCGACCTCGACGCCGAGCCGGGAAAGAAGGCCGACATGCGGGTCGAGGCGCGGAGCGCGCCGCGCAAGGTCAGGCGCGGCGAACGCACGACGTTCTCCTTCGTCGCGACCAATTTCGGCCCGGACGCTGCGACCGCGGCCTCGTTCTCGCTTCGGGTGGAGAACGGGCGCCTGAAATCGGCCTCGAGCAAGCTCGGCGACTGCCGGACCCTGGGCGGCTTCGTCAGCTGCGACCTCGGCAAGCTCGCGCCGCGCAAGAGCGTGCTGATCAAGGCGGAGGTGGTCGCCGAGGACCAGCCGCTGCGCCAGTCCGCGCGGGTTCAGGCGGGGCCAGTCGATCCGGAGAAGGCCGACAACTCGCTCACCGTCACGTCCAAGGTCGCGAACTGACGTCCCGGTCCGGGCCGTCGTTCAGGCCGCGTAGCGGTCGGCGTCGGCGCCGTAATAGTCGATGTAGCGCGGGTTGATCGCGGCCTTCGGCAGCACGATCAGCACGTCGGTGGTGCCGAAGGCCTCGTCCACCACCGCGCCGTCGCCCACATAGGCGCCGAGCCTCAAGTAGGCCTTGATCAGCGGCGGCAGCGTGCGGAGCGCCGAGCGCATGTCGATCGCCTCCTTCGGGAGAAGGTCGAAGCGCGCGCGCTTGCCCGGCAGCGCCTCGGCGCGCCATTCGGCGGGCGCGGCGTGGAAATGGTGCAGGTAGGAAAGCGGCAGCCGCAGCTTCTCCGGGTCCACGCCCTCAAGGCTCGCGCAGCCGATCATCACGTCGCTCTTGTGCGCCAGCACATAGGCCCAGATGCCGTGCCAGAGCAGCTCCACCGTGCGCTTGTCGCGATAGGGCTTGAGCACGCAGGAGCGGCCGAGCTCGAGGAAGTTGAGGCCGCGATGGCGCGCGGATCAGCGGCTCGATGTCGAATTCTCCGGCCGTGTAGAAGCCGAGCGTCTGGTCGGCGACCTCCTGGCGGAGCAGCCGGTAGGTGCCGACGACCGGCGGGCGCTTTTTCGCCTCGTCGGCCGACGCGCCCACCTCGAAAGCCCTGCAGCCCCGGGATCAGCGTGGCGGCGAGCGAACGGACGGGCTTGGCGGCGTAGTCGGAGACGATGAGGTGGTCGCAGACGGGATCGTAGAGGTCCATGTCGCGCCGGGCGAGCTTGGCGATCGGATCGGCGACCGCCGACATCTCCTCGAAGAACACGCGGTAGCGCAGCTGCTGGGCGCGCTTGACGTCCTTGGGGCGCTCGGCGAGGCGAAGCTCGAGGCCGCCGATCCGCCCGAGCGGCTTGGGCAGCAGCGCGGCCGAGGCCTCCAGCCGCTCGCGGCTCGGCTTGGTCCCGGGCTGCGTCATGAAGCCGTCGAACCACTTCGGCGCAGCGAGGGCCTTGGCGGGGCGATGGGAGCGGAAACGGCTCACGATCGCGCCGGGACCGGCCTGCGGGAGACGGACGATCGCCATGATCGAGCCTTCTAGCGAGAGAACGCTGGCGTTCCATACCGGCAGGCGAAAGTTTCGATAGCCGCCGGTTTCTCGGAAGACGACACCACACTCGCCCGACGCCCTCATGACAACGTAAGGGCCTGAGGCAAAGAGACTTTCAGCCGCCTAAGCAGCGGCTCTCACTTTTAGGCGACCGCGGTCCGTCGAGATCCCGCGAGCGGCGCCAGCGCCTCCTCGAGCGCGCGGCGGTCGAGCGGCTTCTGCATCAGCCCGTCCATGCCGGCCGCCCGCGCCGCCGCGTCGTCGCCGACATTGGCGGTGAGCGCGAAGATGAGCGCGGGCGCGCGGCCCGCCGCGAGCTCGACGGCGCGCATGCGACGCGCGGCCGCGCAGCCGTTGAGCCGCGGCATGCGGATATCGATCAGCGCCGCGTCGAAAGCCTCGCGCTCGAAGGCCTCGCAGGCCGCCTCGCCGTCGGCGACGTGCACCGAGGCGTGGCCGAGCCGCGCGAGATGGGCGAGCGCGATCAGCGCGCTCACCGGGTCGTCCTCGGCGACGAGCACCTTCAGCCCGTCCCCGGCCGGGAACGGCACGGCGGGCGCGGCGGGCTCGGCCGGGCGGTCCTCGACGCCGAGCGGATCGAGAAGCCGGCTCGCGAGCGAGGAGGCGCGCACCGGCTTGACCAGATAGCCGTCGAACCCCTGGGCGTGGAGGCGGTCGAGCTCGCCGCGATCGGCCGGCGACAGCAGCAGCAGCGCGCGCTCGGCGCCGGCGAAGCGCGCCGCCGCGGCGAGCGCCGAAGGCGACGGGCCGGCCTCGCGGTCGACGAGCGCCGCGAAGGTTCCGTCGAGCCGCGCCTGCGGCGACGCGGCCGCGTCGAGCTCGGCCGGATCGACGACGCGCGCGGCCGCGCCCATGGCTTCGAGGCTTTCGGCGAGCCAGGGTCCGGTGAAGGGCGCGCTTGAGACGATCGCGATCCGCAGCCCCGCGAGCGGACGATCGCCCGAGGCCTCGACGGTCTGCGACATGGGAAGCTCGAACGTGAACGTCGCGCCCTGCCCCGGGGCCGCGAAGCCGGAGAGCGACCCGCCCATCGCGGCGGCGAGCCGGCGGCTGATGGCGAGGCCAAGCCCCGCGCCGGACGACTGGCCCGCGCCCTCGCCGCGCTCGAACTCCTCGAACAGGCGCTCGGTGTCGGCCGGATCAAAGCCCGGCCCGGTGTCCTCCACGGCGAAGCGCAACTTCCCCCCGGCCGCCTCGACCTTGAGGCCGACGCCGCCCTGCTCGGTGAATTTCACGGCGTTGCCCGCGAGGTTGAGCAGCACTTGCCGCACCCGGGCGGCGTCGCCGCCGACCTCCTCGGGAACCCCGGGACCGACCTTCACGGCGAAATCGAGCGCCTTGTCCCGCGCGCGGGGGGCGAGAAGCTCGGCCACCTCCTCGATGAGGGCGGCCGGCGAGAACGGCTCTTCGGAAGGCGCCTGCCGATCCGCCTCGACGCGCGACAGGTCGAGGATCTCGTCCACGAGCCCGAGCATCGCCTCGGCCGAGCTCTTGATCGCGCGGGCGTAGGTGCGCTGGTCGGGCGCAAGCCGGGCGTCGAGCAGGAGGCCGGCGGTGCCGATCACGCCGGTGAGCGGCGTCCGCATCTCATGGGTGACGGTCGCGAGAAAGCGCGACTTCGCCTGCGATCCGGCCTCGGCGCGGGCCTGGGCCTGCTCCAGCGCGCGCTCCCCCTCTAGGCGGATGCTCTCGGCGCGGTCCTCGGACTCCCACAGCCGGTCGCGCACGGCCTCGAGCTCGTCCTCGACGCGTTCGGCGCGCCCGAGCGCCATCAGCGCGGCGCGCAGGATCCAGATGCAGGCGAGCGCCAGAACGCCGCTCAAGGCCGCAAAGAACGCCACGGCTTCGCTCCAAGGAGGCTGCGCGCGCGTCACGCGTCGCGCAGCTGAACTCGGCCGAGCCTGCGGCATTAGGGTTTACGAAGGTTTGACGCGATCGCGGACGCCCGCGATTGCGTCCGCGACCGTGGCGCCCCAGATACGTGTGGATGAGCGTCGCCTTCACCAAAGAACAGGACTACGAGGCCGCGGCCGCCGATCTGCCGGACCGGCCGGTCTCGTCGCACCCGAACCTTGTCACCCGCGAGGGCCTCGCGGCGCTCGACGCCGCGCTCGCCGAGGCGCGCAAGGCGTTCGCCGCCGCCCAGGCCGCCGGGGCATCGACGTCGACCGTTCGGCGATGGCGCGCGCGGCCCGCGACGTGCGCTATTACGCGGCGCGGCGCGCGAGCGCCGAGCTCACCGAGCCGAAGCCGACCGGCGCCGTGACCTTCGGCGCGCGCGTGACCTTCGAGCGCGAGGACGGACGGCGCCAGACCTACCGCATTGTCGGCGAGGACGAGGCCGAGCCCTCGCGGGGCACCGTGTCCTACGTCTCGCCGCTCGCCCGCGCGCTCATGGGCAAGGGCGTCGGGGGCGAGGCCACGGTCGCGGGCGGCGCTGTCGAGATCCTGTCGATCGACTGACCCGCGTCAGTTCTCGCCGGCCTCGCCGTCGCGATAGTAGGGCTCGACCGGGCCCTTCAGGAGGATCGTCAGCGGATTGCCGGCGCGGTCCCGCGCGGCGCCCGCCGCGACCCGGATCCAGCCCTCCGAGACCGAATACTCCTCGACATTGGTCTTTTCCTGCCCCTTGAAGCGGATGCCGACGCCGCGCGAGAGCGCCGCCTCGTCATAATGCGGGCTGTCGGGATTGACGGACAGGCGATCGGGCGGCGCGTCGGCCATGGCGGCTCTCCATTGGGCCCCGGGGGCCATGAACAAGGGCGGCGCCGGAGCCCTTGGCCCCCACGCGCGAGCGCGGGTCATAGACCGCTGTTTGCGCCGGCGCCAAACGCCGATGCGCGACCGCGCGCCGCAGCCCGCTCATTGTGGCGCCGCAATAGGCTTATATGCGTTGCAACATGGACGAGCCTCAGGGTCCGTCCCGGTGAGTGACATTTTCACGGAGAAGCCTCATGGCGTCGATCTTCGACACCGTCTGGGGAACCGGACCGCAGCGCGCCAGACGTCAGGCCAACGGACCGTCGGCGCGCGTCGCGCCGGGCGGAGACGCCAAGCGGCGCAAGCGCTTGACCGAGATCGAGAGCTTCGGCGCCGACCCCGGCGCGCTGCGCATGCTGGCCTATGCGCCCGCCAACCTCGCGCCGGGCGCAGCGCTGGTTGTGGTGCTGCACGGCTGCACCCAGTCGGCGGAAGACTACGACGCGCAATCCGGCTGGAGCGCGCTCGCCGACGAGCTCGGCTTCGCGCTGCTCTATCCCGAGCAGCGCCGCGCCAACAATCCGGCCGGCTGCTTCAACTGGTTCCTGGCGGCCGACAGCGCCCGCGGGCTCGGCGAAGCGCGCTCGATCCGCGAGATGGTCGAGACCATGATCGCGCTGCGCGGGCTCGACCGGGGACGGATCTACGTCACGGGCCTGTCGGCCGGCGGCGCGATGGCCGCCAACCTGCTCGCCGGCTATCCGGACGTGTTCTCCGCCGGCGCCCTGATCGCGGGCCTGCCCTGCGGCGCCGCCGCCAACGTCACGGAGGCGTTCGGCGCCATGTCGCAGCCGGCCGCGCGCACCGACGCCGAGCTCGGCGACGCGGTGCGGCCGGCGCGCCCTATGAGGGGCCGTGGCCGCGCGTGTCGATCTGGCAGGGGCTCGCCGACCGCACCGTCGCGCCCGGCAACGCCGACCAGCTCGCCCGCCAGTGGCTCGACGTGCACGGGGCGCCCGCCGCGCCGACCACGGAGGCCCGCCGCGGCGGGCGGCTGCGCCGCGCCTGGAAGCTCGACGGGCGCGAGGTGGTCGAGGTCAACACCATCGAGGATCTCGGCCACGGCGCGCCGCTGGACGGCCGCCGCGGCGAACGCCCGGGTCCGTTCATGATCGACGTCGGCGTGTCCTCGACGCGCGCGATCGCGCGGTTCTTCGGTCTGGTGCGGCGCGCGCCTCCGGTGGCCGACGCCGCTCATCGGAGCGCGGAGCCGGACGCCGGAGACGACGCCCACGCGACGCCCGCCCAGACATCTGCGGGCGCGAAGACGCGCTCGGGCGCCGAGGCGCTTTCCGACGCGAAGACCCGGTCCGACGTCGCGCCTGCGGCCGCCGGGGCCGGCGCGCCAGCCGACGACGGGACGCCGCCGCCGCGAGATCTCAAGCCGCGCGCGCTGCGCGAGCCAACGACCGCCGCGCGCTCCGAGCAGGCCGATCCGGCCGCCTCGCACGCCGCCCCCGGGCGGATCGACGTCGCCGCGATCATTACGAAGGCGCTCCGCACCGCCGGACTGATGCGCTGAGCCGACGTCCCGGACCGCCTCACGCCGCGCGCGCCGCGTCGGGCGGGCTCTCCGCGCGATAGGCGAGCGCCTCGGCGAGATGGATGCGGCCGACCGCGGCCGCGCCGTCGAGATCGGCGAGAGTGCGGGCGACCCGGAGCACCCGGTGATAGCCGCGCGCGGAGAGCTTCAGCGCGTCGGCGGCGTCGGACAGCAGCCGCCGGCCGCCCGCGTCGGGCCGCGCGACCTCCTCGAGCGCGCTCACCGGCAGGCGGGCGTTGAGCCAGGCGCCGGACTCCGACGCGGCGACGCCGAGCGCCGCGGCGCGTTCGCTCTGGAGCCGGCGCGCGGCCGCGACCCGGGCGGCGACCGCGGCGGAGTCTTCCTTGGGCGGCGGCGCCATCAGGTCGGCGGCCGAGACCGCGGGCACGTCGAGGCGGATGTCGATCCGGTCGAGCAGCGGGCCGGAGACGCGCGACTGGTAGTCGACCGCGCAGCGGGGCCCGCGCCGGCAGGCGTGGCCGCCCTCGCCGCCGCCGCAGCGGCAGGGGTTCATGGCGGCGACGAGCTGGAAGCGCGCCGGATAGGCGATGCGGTGGTTGGCGCGCGCGATCGCCGCCACGCCGGTCTCGAGCGGCTGGCGCAGCGCGTCGAGCGCCTGCGGGTTGAACTCCGGAAGCTCGTCGAGGAACAGCACGCCGTTGTGCGCGAGCGCGATCTCGCCCGGCCGCGGCCGCGCCCCGCCGCCGACGAGCGCCGCCATCGAGGCCGAGTGATGCGGGCTGCGGAACGGCCGGGTTGGTGAGGCGCCCGCCCGCGAGCTCGCCCGCGACCGAGCGGATCATCGCGACCTCGAGCAGCTCGGCGGCTCGAGCGGCGGCAGGAGCGAGGACAGACGGCTCGCGAGCATCGACTTGCCGGCCCCCGGCGGCCCGCGGAACAGCAGATTGTGCCCGCCCGCCGCCGCGATCTCGAGCGCGCGCTTGGCGGTCTCCTGGCCGCGCACGTCCTTCAGATCCGCGGCCGGCGCGGCGGCGTCGGGCAGGCCCGGCCGCGGGCGGGCGAGAACCTGCGCGCCTTTGAGATGATTGGCGATCTGGATGAGCGAGCGCGGGGCGACGAGGTCGAGGTCGTGGCTCGCCCAGGCGGCCTCCGCGCCGCAGGCCTCCGGGCAGATCAGCCCGTGGCCGCGCGCATGCGCCGCGACCGCGGCCGGCAGCGCGCCCGCCACAGGGGCGATCGAGCCGTCGAGCCCGAGCTCGCCCAGCACCGTGACGCCGGCGAGCGCCTCGGGCGGCACCGCGCCGATCGCCGCCATCAGCCCGAGCGCGATCGGCAGGTCGAAATGGCTGCCTTCCTTGGGCAGGTCCGCGGGCGCGAGATTGACGGTGATGCGCCGCGGCGGCAGCGCGAGGCCCGAGGCGATCAGCGCCGCGCGCACCCGCTCGCGCGCTTCCGACACCGCCTTGTCGGGCAGGCCCACGATCGAAAAGGCCGGCAGGCCGGCCGCGACCTGCACCTGGACGTCGACCGCGCGGGCCTCGACGCCTTCGAACGCAACCGTGGACACCCAAACGACCATCGCGCCGCCCCCTTGACGGGAAACGATAGCGGCGGGCCGGCGGCCGTCAAGAACATTCTGAGAACATCGACGTGAGATCGACGCTCGGCCTTCAGGCCGAGGCGAGGTTTCCGCTCCGCACGACCTCGAGCCGACCCGGGCGCGCCGCGGCGACGACGCAGCGCGACTTGCCGAGCCCCTTGGCGGCGTAGAGCGCGCCGTCGGCCACGTCGAGCAGGTCGGCGAGCGCGTCGCCGTGGTCGGGCGTCAGCGCGACGCCGACGCTGACGCCGACCGCGAGCTCGAGGTCGGGCGCGAGCTCGTAGGGCTGCGCGAGCTCACGGATCAGCCGCTCGCCGAAGGCCTGGGCCTGTCCGCGCGCGACGCCCCGCGCCACCACGACGAACTCGTCGCCGCCGATGCGCGCCGCGACGTCGCCGGAGCGCAGCAGCCGCCGCAGCCGCCCCGCGGCCTGTTGCAGCAGGCGGTCGCCGGTGGCGTGGCCGTGGATGTCGTTGACCGCCTTGAAGCCGTCGAGGTCGAGATAGAGCAGCGCGAGGTCGCCGTCCCGCCCGCCGTCCATCGCGCGCGAAAGGCCCGAGCGGTTCGAAAGCCCCGTGAGCGGGTCCTCGGTGGCGCGCCGGTCACTCTCACGCTCGGCCATCATGGTCTTGATCAGCAGCGCGTTCAGCCGGTAGGCGGCGAGCCGCATGCTGTAGAGATACATCGGGATCTGGGCGAACACGACGAGCATCACGGGCTCGCCCGAAAACGGCGCGGCGAGGCAGGCGGGCCCCAGGCTCAGAGCCGTCATGACGGCGGACAGCCGCGGCGCGCCGAAATTGCGGAAGCAGGTGCCGCCCACCATGGCGGCGGCCGACATGCAGGCGAGCGTCGCCGCGACGAAGTCGCCGCTCACGATCGAGACGAAGGCGCCGTAGCCCACGCTTGCGGCCCAGCCGACGCCGAGCACGAGATAGAGATCCGTCGGCGTCTCGCGCCCCTGGCGGGCGCGGCGGAACGAGATCAGCAGCACCGCGAGCCGCCAGACGCAGACCACGATCTCGATGGCGAGCCACAGCAGGATCGGCGTCGTCGGCATGCGCCAGGCGATGAGGGCTGCGATCGCGATCGTGTTCAGCACGCCGCCGATGTAGATCGGCAGGGTGCCGTAGAGGCTCCCCACCAGCGCGCGGCGGATGTCCTCGGGCGCGTCGACGCCGGGATCGGCGAGCCACCTTGTGAGGCGCCACCGCGGCAGGCTGAAGCTAAGACCACGATGCGGCATGTCGTCTGCTGATTCGAATCGCGTCGAGAACCGGTATCATGGCCTGCGACAGCTGAACGGGTGATTAGCGCGTCTGCGCGACGTTTGTTCGACTTGCGCCTTCCCGCCGCAGCCAGGCCGCGTCGCAGTCGTCCGCCGACGGCGCGCCTCGAGGCGCAGGGGCCCGCGACGTCCGGCCGTAGGGCTCGCGATGTCGGCGCAACGCCTACAGTTCGCGGCGCCGACGCCGGCGCCTGCCTTAAATCGTTGGGGCGCAATCATCTTGTGGATTCTAAAGTCACGCATGAACAGATCACGACGCGGGATGGTTCCGAACAAGATATCGGAAAATAATCTTCATCGCTTTGCTTGACTTGGCAAAACGTCTCCCGAACTCTCGTCGCAAGAGGAAGGGTGACAGAACATGGAACGGGCTCACGACGGATCGGGACCTGACGGCGCCGGCGGCTCGCGCGTGGCGGTCGCCGCGCATATCGCGAGCCAAAGCGAAGATCTGAAGCGACTCGCGCGCAAGCATCAGCTGGCGACGCTCGCCTATCTCCTCGACATGGCGCGGCTCGAGGCCGAAACGGCCTGCCGGACGCAGGCGCCGGCCGAGACCTGAGAGCGCGGGCCGAAACGGCTTCGCCGGCGGCGGACTTAAAGCCGCGCACGCCGCAGTCCGACGGCGGCCTGCGCCAGCCCCTCGCCCGCCGCGATCGCGATCCTGTCGCGGATGGCAGGCCGGAAACTGCCGCGGGCTCATGGCGCCGAGCCCGTCACGACGGCGGTCGCGGCCGCGTTTGAAACCACATGATCGCCGCCGCTTGATAAGAACAAATATCGAACATATGGTCATGCCCTCACTAAGGACGTGATCTCTTGGATGTCACCCGTAAGCTCGCAATTCTGGCCGACGCCGCGAAATACGACGCCTCCTGCGCGTCGAGCGGCACGACGAAACGGAACTCGCTCGGCGGGGCCGGCGGCGGCCTCGGCTCGACCGAGGGAGCCGGCATCTGCCACTCCTACGCGCCGGACGGCCGCTGCATCTCGCTCCTGAAGGTACTGATGACGAACGCCTGCGCGTTCGACTGCCTCTATTGCGTCAATCGCGCGTCGAGCAACACGCCGCGGGCCCGGTTCTCGATCGCCGAGATCGTCAACCTGACGCTCGACTTCTACCGGCGGAACTACATCGAGGGCCTGTTCCTGTCTTCGGGCGTCATCCGCAGTCCGGACTACACGATGGAGCAGGTGGTGCGGGTCGCGCGTTCGCTGCGGATCGACCACGGCTTCAAGGGCTACATCCACCTCAAGACCATTCCGGACGCCTCGCCCGAGCTCATCGCGGAAGCCGGACTCTTCGCCGATCGCCTGTCGATCAATGTCGAGCTGCCGAGCGAGGCGAGTCTCAAGACGCTCGCGCCCGAGAAGGACGTGCGGGCGGTGCGGCGCGCGATGGCGGGCCTTCGCACCCGCATCGAGGCCTCCAAGGCCGACGGCAAGACGCGCGCGAAACCGCCGCGCTTCGCGCCCGCGGGCCAGAGCACGCAGATGATCGTGGGCGCGGACGCCGCCGACGACCGGCTGATCCTCGACGCCTCCGCCAATCTTTACGCCGGCTACCGGCTGAAGCGGGTCTATTATTCCGCCTTCAGCCCGATTCCAGACGCAAGCGCGCGCCTGCCGCTCAAGCCCGCGCCGCTGATGCGCGAGCATCGGCTCTACCAGGCCGACTGGCTGATGCGGTTTCTACGGCTTTTCGGTCTCCGAGATCACCGAGGCCGGCGGCATGCTCGACCTCGAGCTCGACCCCAAGCTCGCCTGGGCGCTGCGCCATCGCGGCCGCTTCCCGCTCGACTGCCAGACGGCCTCGCGCGAGGAGCTGCTGCGGGTGCCGGGCCTCGGCAAGACCACGGTGGACCGGATCCTTTCGGCGCGCCGCTTCCGCGCCATCCGCAGCGAGGACCTCGCGCGGCTGAAGGTGTCGCTCGCCAAGGTCTCGCCCTTCCTCAAGCTCGCCGACCACCGCCCCTCGATCGCGGCGCTGGAGAGCGAGCGCCTGATCGAGCGGTTCCGGCCGAAGCCCCGCCAGATGGCGCTCGCGCTGTGAGCGGGCGGCGGATCGTGCTCGCCGAGCCCGACGACGTCGCCGGCTGGCGGCGCGCGGCGCGCGGGCTGCTCGCCGAGGGCGCGCCGCCGTTCACGGTCGACTGGCGCGTCGGCGAGGACGACCGCGACCTGTTCGGGACCGACGACGCGCCCTCCCCGCAGGTCGCGGGCGCGCCGGCGCCGAGCGTGCCGCGCAGCTTCCTCGAGCTCGCCGAAACCGGTCTGCTTCATTCCGATCCCGGCCGTTTCGACCTGTTCTACCGCCTGCTGACGCGGGTCGCGGCCGACCGCCGGCTGATGGAGGACGCCGCCGACCCGGACCTGACGCGCGCCCGCGCGCTCGTGAAGGCGGTGCGGCGCGACAAGCACAAGATGACCGCCTTCGTGCGCTTCCGCGAGATATCGGGCGAGGACGGCGCGCCGCAGTTCGTCGCCTGGTTCGAGCCCGAGCATCACATCGTGGCGGCGACCGCGCCCTTCTTCATGCGGCGCTTTTCGGCGATGCGCTGGTCGATCCTCACACCGCGGCGCTCGGCGCATTGGAACGGGACGCGGCTCGAGATCGCCGAGGGCGCGAACCGCGCCGACGCGCCCGAAGGCGACGCGCTCGAGGCGCTGTGGCGGACCTATTACGCCTCGATCTTCAACCCGGCGCGCCTCAAGGTCTCGGCGATGCGGGCCGAGATGCCGAAGAAGTACTGGCGCAACCTTCCCGAGGCCCCGCTCATCGGTCCTCTGATCGCGCAGGCCCAGCGGCGCTCCGACGAGATGGTCGCGGCGCCCGCGGCCGAGCCGAAGAAGGGCCAGAGATTGATGTCGCCCCCGCCCGCCGCCCCGGAGCGCGATCCGACGCCGCTTTCGGCGCTGCGCGAGATGGTCGAGGGCTGCCGCGCCTGCCCGCTATGGGGGCCGGCGACGCAATCCGTGTTCGGAGAGGGGCCGGAGGGCGCGCAGGTGGTGGTCGTCGGCGAGCAGCCCGGCGACAAGGAGGACATCGCCGGCCGCCCCTTCGTCGGGCCCGCGGGCGCGCTGTTCGACCGGGCCGCGGAGGCCGCGGGCGTGGAGCGCGAGAAGCTCTACGTCACCAATGCGGTGAAGCACTTCAAGTTCGAGCCGCGCGGAAAGTTTCGGCTGCACAAGTCGCCCGCGCCCGGCGAGATCGCCGCCTGCCGCGGCTGGCTCGAGCGCGAGCTCGGCGCCATCCGCCCGCGCCTCGTGGTGGCGATGGGCGCGAGCGCGGCGCGCGCGGTCATCGGGCGCGCCGTGAAGGTCGGCGACGCCCGGGGCGCGATCATGGAGCGCGAGGGCGCGCCCGACGTGCTGGTGACGGTCCACCCGTCCTACCTGCTGCGCCTGCCGGACGAAGCGCGCAAACAGGAGGAGTTCGACCGCTTCGTCGCCGATCTTCGTCTCGCCCTCCCGTTCCTGCAGGCCGCGTGAGGCGCCGCCTCGATCCGGCGAGGCAACCATTTCCCGCCCTCGCGCGTTTGCCCGACGCCGGGTCGGCCGACGTCGCGCGTGGATGCGATCGAGGCCCCGCCCGGCAGGCGTAGGGGCGCCGTGTGAAAGGATCGAGCCATGACCGTCCGGTCGGCTTCGCAGTCGCGTGACGCGTTCAAGTCCACGTCGGAAATGAGCTCCATCTCGGGAAAAACCGCCTCCTCATCCTCCTGGCGCGACGATGCGCGGCGCTCGTTCGACGCGCGCCTCGGAAGCTTGCGCGACGTCGTGCGCGAGCGCCGTTGGCCGGTCGTGGCCGCCGTCGTGATCGTGGCGCTGTCGGGCGCGGGCGTCGTCGCCAATGTCGGCGGCGCGGCCTCGGATCGCGCCGACGCGCTCGAAAAGTCCGTGGCCGAGCGTGAGAAGCGCGTCGAAGCGCTCGACGCCGAGCGCAAGCGTCACGAGGACCGGCTCGCCGAGTTGCAGCGCAAGCTCAACGCCAAGGAAAGCGAGATCGCGGCGGGCGAGGAGCGCGTCGCCGCGCTAGAGACGCGCCGCGCCGGGCTCGAGCGGCAGGTCGCCGAGCTCGTCGGACCAGTCGCGCCCGGCGCGACGGAACGCGTGTCCAACGCGGAGCCGGCGGAGATCAAGGCCGCGTTCGCCGACGCGGCCGACATGCCGCCGGACGAGACCGTCGAACCCTCGACCGCGCGCGTCGACCCGCCTTTGCCCCCGCGGCGAAGCGAGCGCCTGCGGGCCTCGTCCCGCGCCACGGCGGATGAGTTCGCCCCAGCCGACGAGACCGCCGCGGTCGACGACGCCGCGCCGGACGAGCGCATGGCGGCAGGGCCGGTGCGCGTCTTCATCCATGTGCGCTCGGCCGACCCGGCGGCGCGCGAGCGGGCCGCGGCGGTGGCCGCCGAACTCCGCCGGCGCGGCGTCTCGGTCGCTGAGATCCGCGGCGTGAGGCTGCCCGTGCGGCGCGACGCCGTGCGCTTCTTCTATGATCAGGACCGCGCCGCGATCCGCGCGCTGCAGGACGCGGTCCGCCGCGCCTCGCCGAGCGATTTCGCCCCGGAGGTGCGCGACTTCCGCTCCTACGGCTCGCCGCCGCGGCGCGGCACGATCGAGCTCTGGCTCTCCTGAGCCAGGCCCGGGCCGGAACCACGGGCGAAGCCAGAGACACGGGGAGAGGTCCGCTAAACTGTGCGGACCTCCTTCACGCTTCGTTCGCCCTTATCACGGTCCGTTGATGAATCGCGAAGAAGTTGAGGGCAAGGTTGCGGCCTAAGGCGCCGGCTGATTCGCGGCCGGGCCAGGGAGCCCCGCGTCCATGTCTCTCAGCGCCGGCCAAGCGAACCGGGCCCGGATCGCGCTGCAGCGATTCGGCCTCGGCCCGACCCCCGGCCTCATGGAAAAGATCGGCGACGACCCGCTCGCCGCCCTGAAAGCCGAGCTCGACGAGCCCGACGTCGCGCTGATCTCCAACAAGGCTCTGCCGAGCCGCGCCAAGGCCGCGCGCCTGTCGCAGACCGATTTCTCGACCAGCGAGCAGATCCGCCAGCTCGAGCTCGACGCGCGCATCGACAAGCACCTGTCGGCCCGCATCGGCTTCGTGGAGCGGCTCGTCCTGTTCTGGTCGAACCACTTCTCGATGTCAGTCAACAAGGATCAGGTGATCCGCGCCACCATCGGGCAGCTCGAGCGCGACGTCATCCGCAAGAACGTGCTCGGCAAGTTCGCCGCCATGCATCGCGGCGTCATGCGGCACCCGGCGATGCTGCGCTATCTCGACAACCAGGACTCCAAGGGCCCGAACTCCTATCGCGGCCAGTGGAGCGGCGGCTTCAACGAGAACCTCGCGCGCGAGCTCATGGAGCTGCACACGCTCGGCAGCGGCGCCTATAGCGAGCGCGACGTCACCAACATGGCGCTGGTCCTCACCGGCTGGTCCTACATCCGGTCCTGGGAGGTCGGGCAGGAATGGGCGGACGCGCCCGGCGGCAAGGCCGGCGAGTTCTATTTCCGCGAGAAGTGGCACGAGCCCGGCGCGATCCAGCTGCGCGGCAAGTCCTATCCGGCCGGCGGGATCGAGCAGGGCGAGGCGGTGCTGACCGATCTCGCCCGCGCGCCCGAGACCGCCCAGCACATCGCCTTCAAGCTCGTGCGCCACTTCATCACCGACGAGCCGACGCCCGAAATGGTGAACCCGGTGGCCAAGGCCTTCCGCCAAAGCCGCGGCGACCTCAAGCAGACGGCGCTCGCGCTGATCTCGCTGCCGGCCGCCTGGAGCCTCGAGCACAAGAAGATCCGCACGCCCTACGAACTCACCATCGCCCAGTACCGGGCGCTCGGCACGCGCTACGCGCCCGACCGCCGCTGGGTGTTCACCGAGCCGCTGCGCGCGATGAACCACCTGCCCTGGGAGCGCCCGGCGCCGGACGGCTATTCGGACGAGAACTATTCCTGGCTCGACCCGGACGGCATGACCATCCGCCTCGACACCGCGCAGCTCGCCGTCTGGGAATACGGCGCCGCCTCGACGGCCGCGCCGCTCGCGCTCGCCCGTTCGCTCTACGGCGAGTCGCTGTCGGGCCAGACCAAGAGCGCGCTGACCTGGATCACCGAAAAGACGCCCGGCTACACGGTGTTCTTCATGTCGCCCGAGTTCCAGAGGAGATGAGCGTGACCGATCCCGTCTCCCAGCGCCTCGCCGCGGCCGCCGCCGAAGGCTGCGCGGAATCCCGCCTGCTGCTGTCGCGCCGCGCGGTGTTCGGCATCACCGCGGGCCTGTTCTCCGCCGCCTATCTGCCGCAGACCGCAAGCGCCGCCTCCGATGATCCGCGGCTCCTCATCGTGGTGCTGCGCGGCGGCATGGACGGGATCAACGTCGTCGTGCCGCATGGCGACGCCGCCTATGCGGGCATGCGCGGCCGCATCGCCATCCCGCGCGACGCGACGCTGTCGCTCAACACCAGCTATTTCGGCCTCAACTCCGCGTTGCCCTCCTTCGGCCAGATGTATCTCTCCGGCCAGGCGGCGGCGGTGCACGCGGTCTGCACGCCGTTGCAGAACCGCTCGCATTTCGACTGCCAGGACAATCTCGAGAGCGGCCTGCCGGGCCTCTCATCCAACCCGACCGGCTGGCTGAACCGCCTGCTCTCGTCGATGCCGAGCGGCTCTCCGATCGACGCCTACGGCGCGATCCAGGTCGGCGAGGCGCCGCTGCTGCTGCGCGGCCCGGCGCCCGTTCTCGGCTGGTCGCCCACCTGGTTCTCGCACCCGCCCGCGCCCACCTCGGACGCCGTCGTGACGCTGCTGCGCAAGCGCGACACCGAGCTCTACGACGCGCTGAGGGCCGGGATGAAGGCCGACGCGCTCGCCGAGAAGACATCGTCGGACGAAGACCAGAACGTCTCGCAGTTCCGCCGCGCGTTCCGCGGCGCCGGGCGGCTGCTCGCCTCGAGCAACGGGCCGCGCATCGCGGTGCTCTCGGTCGGCAATTTCGACACCCACGCCAACCAGGGCGCGACGGACGGCTTCCTGTGGGGCTCGCTGAACGAGCTCGACGTCGGCCTGAAGGAGTTCGCCGACTACGCCGCGCCGGTCTGGTCCAAGACCGTGGTGGTGATGGCGACCGAGTTCGGCCGCACGGTGCGGGTCAACAGCGGGAACGGCACCGACCACGGCGTCGGCACGGTGGCGCTGCTCGCCGGCGGCGCGGTGCAGGGCGGCAAAGTCTATGGCGACTGGCCGGGCCTCGCCGCCTCCCAGCTCGTCGACGACAGCGACCTCAAGGCCACCACCGACCTTCGCGCCGTGTTCAAAGGCGTGCTCGCCGATCATGTCGGCGTGCCGCGCAACGTGCTCGACACCACGGTGTTCCCGGACTCCGCCGACGTCGCGCCGATGCAGGGGCTGATCCGCGGCTCGGCGCCGTCGAGCGCGAAGGTCGCGGGCGTGCGCGGCCCGTCGAAGGCTGCGCTGCGGCCGACGACCGGCATCGCCAAGTATCGCGCGGCCTACGGGGTTTGAGGGCCGCGCGCTTTCGGCTCATCTGACAGACGATCGCCAAAACCTCGGCCGTCATGCCCGCGCGAAGCGCGGGTATCCACGACTTGGGAAGCGGCGCCCTCGTCAAACACAGTCGTGGATACCCGGCCTGACGGCCGGGCATGACGGCGGTGGTTCGGACGCGCTGATGCGAACCCAACTCACCCCTTCGCGGCTCCCTGCGGCAGCGACATCAGGATCTGCCGGTCGGCGATGCTCGCGACCCGGCTGTTGTGCGTGACCACGATGCGCGTCATCGGCAGCCGTTTCAGCGCGTCGAGCACGACGTCGATCGCCCGCTCGTCGAGATGGTTGGTCGGCTCGTCCAGCAGGAAGAGGCTCGGCTTCCGGTAGAGCGCGCGGGCGATGAAGATGCGCTGCTTCTGCCCGCCCGAGAGCGTCGAGCCCATGTCGCCGACGAGCGTCTCGTAGCCCATCGCCATCCGCATCACGTCGTGGTCGATGCCGGCCGCGGCCGCGCAGGCGCGCGCCCACTGCATGTCGAGCGCGGGATCGAAACACGCGATGTTCTCCGCGATCGAGCCCGCGAACAGCCGGTCGTCCTGCAGCACGCAGCCGATGCGCTCGCGATAGGAGGCCATGGAGCGCTCGTTCAGCGGCGTCCCGTCGATCTCGATCGCGCCGGAGGTCGGGGGCAGCAGGCCGGCGAGCATCTTGAGCAGAGTGGTCTTGCCGCAGCCCGAGGGCCCGAGCAGCGCGACGCATTCGCCGGGTCGGATGTCGAGGTCGAAGCCGCGCACGATCGGCTGCTCGCCGCCGCCATAGGCGAAGCCCACGTTCTTCATCGAGATCGCGGTGGCGGGCCGCAACTGGCCCGGGGCGGCGGGCGCAAAACCTTCGCCCGAGACCTCGCGGGGCGTAAGCGCGATGTCGGCGAGGCGCTCGGCCTGCAGGTTCAGCATCCGCATCTTGAAGGCCGCCTGCACGAGGCTCTCGATGCGGGTCGCGAACTGGTCCTTGTAGGCCAGGAACGCGACCAGCGCCCCGAGCGTGACGCTCTGGTCGATGACGGCGTTCGCCCCGAGATAGAGGATCAGCACCCGGTCGAGCCCGAACAGCAGCTTGGTGGCCGAGTTGAACAGCACGTCGAGCTTCTGGGTGTGGAGCCGGGCGTTGAAGCGGTCGACCAGCAGGTTGAGCCACGTGGCCGTGCGCCGCTCCTCCAGCCCGAACAGCTTTACGGTGGTGGCGCCGCGCAGGGTCTCGAGGAAATGCGTGTTCTCGCGCGCCGACTGGACGATGCTCTCCTCCGACGCCGCGCGGTAGGGCGCATAGGCCCCGACCCGGATCGCGACGTAGATCAGCGTCGTGCCGACCGCGACGAGCGCGAGCCAGCCGCCGAACAGCGCCATCATGGCGATGAGCCCGACCGCCATCACGCCGTCGACCACGGAGAGAACCGAGGTCGTCGAGAGCGTGTCCTGCACCGTCTCGAGCGAGCGGAACCGCGAGGTGACGTCGCCGACGTGGCGCTTTTCAAAGTAGTCGAGCGGCAGGCGGATGAGGTGCGAGAACAGGCCGCTCGCCCACTGCACGTTCAGCCCGTTCGACAGCGCCATGATGGCCCAGGAGCGGGCGGCGAACATCGCGGTCTGCAGCACCACCAGCAGCGCGAGGCCGAGCGCCACCAGCGTCACGAGATCGGCGTCGGCGGCCACGATCGCCTGGTCGATGATGATCTGCGTGCCGAACGGCACCGCCAGCGTGAACACCTCGAAGGCGACCGAGAGCGCGAGAAGCTGGAGGATCGCGGCCGGCAGGCCGACGACGTTGCGGAACAGCGCGGTGAGCCGGATCGTCTGCCGCTCGTCGGCGGGCGAGAAGTCCTGCGTCGGCGTCAGCTCCAGCGCGACGCCGGTGAAGGACTTCGAGAGCTCCTCATGGCTCATCGTCCGCCGGCCGATCGCGGGATCGAGGATCGTGGCGGTCCGCGGGCCGACGCTTTCGAGCACCACGAAATGGTTGAAGCCCCAATGCAGCACGCAAGGGACGGCGAGCTCGGGCAGCGCCTCCATCTCGACGCGCAGCGCACGCGCGGCGAGCTCCAACCGCCCCGCGATGCAGACGAGCTGCTTGAGCGTCAGCCCGCCGAGCGAGGTCGAAAAGCGTCGGCGCAGCGTGGCGAGATCGACCAGGCGCCCGTGGAAGCCCGAGACCATCGCGAGGCAGGCGAGCCCGCATTCGGCGGCCTCGGTCTGGAGCACCGTCGGCGTCTTGGGCCGCGACCAGCCGAGCGAAAGCCGCTCGACCAGCGAGCGCGTCTCCGGCGCAGGCCCTGCGGCGTCGGTCGCGCTCACCAGCCGCCTCCCGCGCCCGTCTGCCCCGGCCCGCCATGGAGCGGGCGCAGGCTGAAGAGCGGATTGAGGATCCATTGCCAGATCGGCCGCGTGTCGAGGAAGATGTCGGCCTCCACCTGCATGCCGGCCTGCAGCTGCTCGCGCTTGCCATAGGCCTCGATGTCCGACGATCCGGGCTTGACGGTCAGCCGATAGAGCGCGCCGCGCCCCTGCAATTCGGCCGGCATCGGCACGCCGGTGTCGATCTCGTCGGAACGCAGCGCCGCGCGCGAGATCGCGGTGACCACCCCGGGATGCTGCCCGAACTTCTGGTAGGGGAACGTCGCGTAGCGCAGCATCACAGGGTCGCCCTCGCGCACGAAGCCGATGGCGCTCGATTCGGCGTAGAGATTGGCCTGCAGCGTGCCGCTGTCGGGCACGATGGTGAGCAGCGGCGCGCCGTTCGGCACCGCCTGGCCGGCATGGGCCACGACGCCGGTGACGCGCCCGGCCTCCGGCGCCACGATCTCGATCCGCCGCTGCGCCTCGGCCTCGGCGATGGCGCGGTCGGCCTCGGCGACCTGCCGGCGGATCTCCGAGAGCTTCGAGCCGCCCTCATGGTCGATCTGGGCGATCTCGGCGCGAGTGGCGTTGGCGTCGCTTTCGAGCCGCACGCGGTCGCGGCGCAGCTGCTCGAGCTTGGTCTTCTCCGTCATCAACCGCGAGCGGCGGTCGTCGACGTCGCGCTGCACGGTGATGCCGCGCTTGAGATAGTCCTGATAGGAGCCGAGCTGCTCGTCGAGCAGCTTCATGTACTCTTCGCCGGTCGTGATCTGGCGGTCGACCTGCGCGGTCTCGCGGTCGAGATCGCCGATCTTCACGTTGAGAGCGTCCTTGCGCTCCGTGTCCGAGACGGTGCGCCGGAACACCTCCTTGCGAAGCTCCTCGCGCTGGACTTTCAGCGCGGCCAGCACCGTCTCGCTCGCGGCGCCGAGCTCGGTCTGACGGTCGAGGTCGAGCGCGTAGAGCGCCTGGCCCTTCTCCACCCGGTCGCCGTCCGTCACCTTCAGCGACAGGATTCTGGCCTGCTGCGGAGCCGCGAGCTTGATGAGGCCCTGGCTCGGCGCGAGCACGCCCTGCACGCGGGCGCGCTGGGTGTACTGGCCGAAGATCAGGAAGGCGACGACCGCGACCGCGAGCCCCGCGCCGACCGAGGCGACCACCCGGATCGGCCAGGGCTGCACCGCGCGCGTCGTCCCGAGCCACTGATCGGCGCGCGCCGAGATCGCGGCGGCGCGGAACAGCGGCAGCGCGCGCTTCGGCTCGACGGACGCAGGCGGCGCGGCCGCCGAAGCGTTCGCGACGAGCGCGCGGGCTTCAGGCGCGGCCTCCGGAGCCGCCGACTTCGGCTTCGGTTTGGGGCTCGGCTGGGGCTCGGGCCTGGAGCCCGGCTCGGACAGCGCCTCGGCGCCCATCATCTTTGACAAGAGTCTCGCATGCTCCCTGCGGCCGTCGCGGCGACCGTCAAACCCCCTTCAATGCCGGAAAAGGCGGCGAGAATGAGCAGCTGCGCCCGCCGCGTCCACCCCGCGGCCGCATAAATTCATCATTCGATCATTTCGCTGGAAATTTCCGCTGATGCGACGCCCGGCCGCACAAGTCCTGAAAATCGGTTGAGGCTCAGAGGCCTGCGCGGACGCGGACTCGAACGGCGGCTTTCGCCGGCTCCCGGCGATCTTTCGGGCGGCGGGGCCGTGACGCCGTGTCCCAGATCGGGACCAACTCCCTGAGCGACCGCCGGATTTTGTGATCATACGATCAACATAATTGCCAAACCCTTCTGATTCGAAAGGTTTTTCCCGTCGGTCGGCTGTCACGGGGCCGGACTTGATGCTCCGGGCGACCGATGCTCAGGTCGTGGGCGAAGCGCCGCTCCGGCGTTTCTTCAAACATTGGCGGGGCGTTTATGCGCGTCCCTTCCAGGGGAGAAGGATTGCATGACCAAGTTCGAAATTATCCGTGAGCTCAACGCCGCCGAGCTCGACGACGTCGCCGGCGGTCTGACGCTCGGTCTCGGCCTCGACCTGAGCAGCGAGCTCGCTGCGGTGTCCGGCACGATCGACCAGGTCGGCGGGCTCGTGGGCGACACGCTCGGCACCGTTCTCGGCGCCCTGCCGCACGCGACGGTCTCTTAAGGCCCCGCACAAGGCCGGTCCGCCCGACGGGTCGGCCGCTCAAGCGGTTTTGGGGACCGCCGCGCCGACGGGCGCGGCGGTCCCTTTTTCGTCCGACGCTCGGCGCCGGCGGCCCCGGTCAGGGCATGCGCTTGAAAACCCGCCCGTCATCCGGCCGAAGAGCCGGGATCCAGAGTCGATCCGGCCGTTCCAGACCTCGCCGCGGCGTCGGTTCTGGATCCCGGGTCAGGCCCGGGATGACCGTTGCGGTTCCTGCGCGAGCCTTCGGCAGTCACTGTCCGCTCTTCAGAGGCGCCCGCCCCTCCGCCCGTCATCCCGGCCGAAGAGCCCGGACAAGAACTGCGGTCAAACCAGCCGCACGCTCTGCGGCAGCAGGAACGGGCCGGGCGGCGCGACGCCGATGCGGGCCTCGACGTCATAGACCTCGCGCATCACCGCGTCGGTCAGCACCTCGGCGGGCGCGCCCCGCGCGATGATCCGTCCGGCCTTCAGCGCCACGATCTCGTCCGCGGCCATCGCCGCGAGATTGACGTCGTGCAGCACCGCCAGAACGCCGCCGCCCGCCTCCGCATGCCGCCGCGCGAGCGACAGAGTCGCGAGCTGATGCGACAGGTCGAGCCCGGCGGTCGGCTCGTCCAGCATCAGATGGCGCGGACGACCGTCGGGCGCCGAGGCGAGCTGAGCGAGCACGCGGGCGAGATGGACGCGCTGGCGCTCGCCGCCGGAGAGCTCCGAGCAGATCCGCCGGCTTTTGCCCGCCATGTCGACGGCCAAAAGCGCCTGAGAGACGACCGCGTCGGCTTCGGCTCGCGACAGGCCGGCGGGCAGGCCGAGCCGCGCCACCTCGTCGACCGTGAAGGCGAAGGCGAGTTCGGTGGCCTGCGCCAGCACCGCGCGGCGCCGGGCGAGCTCGGCCGGGCGAAACGCCGACAGCGCCTCGCCGTCGAGGCTGACGCGCCCCGAAGCTGGCGCAAGCTCGCCCGACAGCGCGCCGAGCAGCGAGGATTTGCCGGCTCCGTTCGGGCCGATCAGCACCACGACGCGGCCCGGCCGGACCTCGAGGCTCGCGCCGGAGACGACCTCGCGGCCGCCGAGCCTCACCGTCACGTCCTCGGCGACGAGCCCGCTCATCCGAACAGCTTTCCGCGCCGTCGCATCAGCAGCCAGAGAAAGAAGGGCGCGCCGAAGGCCGCGGTGACGACGCCGATCGGCATCTCGGCGGGCTGCGCGACGATGCGCGCCGCGACGTCCGAGGCGAGCAGCAGCCCGGCGCCCGCAAGCGCCGCCGCCGGCAGCAGCGCGTGATGCGACGGGCCGATGGCGAGCCGCACCAGATGGGGCGCGGCGAGGCCGATGAAGCCGATCGCGCCCGCGCCCGCGACCGCCGCCGCGCTCGACGCCGCGACGCCCAGCAGCGCGAGCCGCTTCAGCCGCTCGACGTCGACGCCGGAATGAAACGCCGCCCGCTCGCCGAGCGCGACCGCGTCGAGCCCGCGGGCGAGCGCGGGGATCGCGACCACAAGCGCCAGCACGAAGGGCGTGGCGAGCGCGGCCTTGACCCATGTCGCGCCGCCGAGGCTTCCAAGCGTCCAGAACAGGAAGGTGCGCAGCTGGTCATCGCGCGCGAGAAACACCAGGAGCCCGGTGACCGCCGCGACGAACGCCCCGAGCGCGACGCCCGCGAGCAGCGTCACCGCGATCTCGGTGCGCCCGTCCCGGGTCGCGATGCGGGCGAGCAGCGCGGTCGCCGCGAGACCTCCGAAGAACGCCGCGACCGGCAGCGCGAGCGCGTTGAGCGCCGGCGGGAGCGTGGCGGAGAGCCCCTCCCCCAGCACGATCCAGGCGACCGCCGCGAGCGCCGCCCCGCCCGAGACGCCCACGAGGCCGGGATCGGCCAGCGGGTTGCGGAACACGCCCTGCATCACCGCGCCGCCGAGCGCGAGCGCGGCGCCCGCGAGCGCGCCGAGCGCGGTCCGCGGCCCGCGGACGTCGATCAGGATCGCGGCGTCGCGCGCCATGTCGGGCGGCAGCCCCGCGCGGCCGAGGCGCGCGACCGCGCCGAGCACCTCCAGGGCGCGGGCAGGCGAAATCGCCACCGGGCCGACGCCGAGCGAGGCCGCCGCCGCAAGGACGAAGAACGCCGCCGCGAGGGCGACGCCGGCGGTTTTGGTCATCGCGCCGCGACGTCGCGGTCGACGGTCCAGTCCCGTTCGGGCAGGTCGGGAATGGCGGCTTCGGGATAGATCCCCGCCGCGACCGCCCGCGCCGCATGGGCGACCCGCGGGCCAAAGCCGATGAAGCCGAGCGCGTCGGCCGACACGACCCGGTTCTCCTTCACGGCGGGCGATCCCGCGAAGGCCGGATGACGCGCGATCTCGTCCGGCGAGACCGGGGCGCTCGTCGCCAGCACCACGATGGCGTCGGGCTCCATGGCGTAGGCCGCTTCGTCGGTGAGCGGCTTCCAGCCCGACAGCGCCGCCGCGGCGTTGTCGGCGCCTGAGAGCGCGAGCGCATGGGCGCCGCTCGAGCCGGCGCCGGCCGCCATCAGCGCGCCCCCGCGCGGCGGGCCGAGCAGCACGATCGCCCTCCGCCGCCTGGCGACCTTAGAGAGCGAGGCCTCCAGCGCGGCGGCGTCCTCCTCGATCCGCCGCGCCGCCGCCTCGCCGCGCGCCGCCTCGCCCACCGCCCCGGCGACCCGCCGCATCCGCGCCGCGACGTCCGCGCCGGACGTGGCCTCGTCGAGCTGGAGCAGGCCGACGGAGGCGCCTTTCAGCACGTCGATCGCCTCTTTCGGGCCGGCGCCGTCGGTCGCGACCACGAGGTCCGGCCCAAGAGCCAGAACGCCTTCGGCCGACAGCGAGCGGTAGTAGCCGACATTGGGCTTGGCGCGCGCCGCGGACGGAAACCGCGACGAGACGTCGACCGCCGCGATCCGGTCGCCGGCGCCGAGCGCGTAGAGGATCTCGGTCGCAGCCCCTCCGAGCGACACGATCCGCCGGGCCTCCGCCCAAGCAGCGACAGGGTATCCAAATACACCCATCGCCCTGCTGCGGCGAGCGAGGCGGTGACGAACAGGCGGCGGTCGAGGCTCGGCGACTTCATAATTATTCCAATGAAAACATTGGTTTAGACATCGAAGCCTATCGACGCCCAAGCGCGGCCGCTGTCAATCGACAAGGCCGTGGAGCCGATCGTGCAATTGCGCAGCAGGGGAAGCGCGCCCTCAGTCCCGCGAGAGCAGGAACACGGCCTGGACGCCGAACAGGTTCCAGAACCACCACGGCGCGTTGACCCGCACCGGCCGGCCGAGCGCGTCGAGCGCGACCGCCCGCTCCATCCGCGCCCCAAGAAGCTCTACGAGATCGACGAAGTCGCGGATCGTGCAGAGATGGATGTTGGGGGTTTCGTACCAGGGGTCGGGCAGGTTCGCGTTGGTCGGCATGCGGCCTTCCGCGAAGAACTGCAGGCGCGTGCGCCAGTGGCCGAAATTCGGGAACGAGACGATGGCCCGATGGCCGATCCTCAGCAGGTCCTCGACCACCTGCTTGGGCCGCCGCGTCGCCTGGAGCGTCTGGGACAGGATGACATAGTCGAAGGCGTCGTCCGGATAATGCATGAGGTCGGTGTCGGCGTCGCCCTGGACGACGGAAAGGCCGTGCGCCACCGAGGCGTTGACGCCCGACTGCGACAGTTCGATGCCGCGTCCGTCGACGCCGCGACGCTCGGCCAACAGCCGCAGCAGCGCGCCGTCGCCGCAGCCGACGTCGAGCACCCGCGAGGACGGCCGGACCATTTCGGCGACCAGCAGATGGTCGGGCCGCGGAGCGGCTGCGAGCGCCTCGGGCTCTGCGATAGGATCAGTCAAAGCGAGGGTCATCGGCTCACAATCACGCAAGGCGGACAGGAAACGGCTGGACGGCGCGCGCCTCTGTCCTAAACCCACCTTTCGATAATCCATCCCGAACCGGCCGCAAAGGCCGCGGCGCTTGTGTTCGCCGCGGCCTTTGCGGCGCGCGACTGTAAGGAACCTGCAGCAAATGACCGCCGCGGCCGTCGACGCCCCCGCCAAGGCCGACACCAAAACGCCAGAACCGAAGATTTGCGATCCCAAGACGCCGTTCATGGCGTGGGCGCCGCCCCTGGCGGGCCTCGCCTTCGTCGGCGCGCTCAAAGCCTTCGGGCTCGACGGCGGCTATGACGGCTCCATGGCGAGCCTCGTCGTATCGATCGCGCTTCTGCCCGTTCTGTTCGGCGCGGTGTTCGCGGCCGTCTATCACGCCGAGCTCATCGCCCACCGCACGGGCGAGCCCTACGGCACGCTTGTGCTCGCGATGGCGGTCACGGTGATGGAGGTGGCGCTGCTCGCCTCGGCCATGCTCGGCGCCGACGCCAACCCGGCGCTCGCCCGCGACACCATTTTTGCGGTGGTCATGATCGTGGGCAACGGGCTCGTCGGGCTCTGCATCCTGCTCGGCGGCCTGCGGCACCGCGAGCAGAGCTTCCGCATCACCGGCGCGAACGCCTATCTCGCGGTGCTGATGCCGCTTGCGACGCTCTCGCTCGTGCTGCCGAACTTCACGGTCGCCGCGCCTGGCGGCGCCTATTCGCCGAGCCAGCTCGCCTTCGCGGGCTTCGCCACGCTCGCGATCTACCTCGCCTTTCTCTACACGCAGACGGTGCGCAACCGCGAGTATTTCGCGGTGGTGATCGAGGGCGACGACGTCGCCGACAAGGCCCATGTGCCGAGCAATCGCGCGACCGCGATCTCGTTCGGCTTCCTGGTCGCCTCGCTCGGCGTCGTGATCCTGCTTTCGAAGACCTTCACGGCCACGGTCGCGGTCGGGCTCGACGCGGCGGGCGCGCCCGCCACTGTCGCGGGCGTCATCGTGGCGTTCCTGATCCTGCTGCCGGAGTTCAGCGCGGCGGTGCGGGCGGCGCGCGCCAACAAGCTGCAGAAGAGCGTGAACCTCGCGCTCGGCTCGGCCTGCGCGACCATCGGACTGACGATCCCGGCGATCGCAATCGTGTCGCTGGTCTACGGCGCGCCGCTCGAGCTTGGGCTCACGCCCAAGGACACGGTGCTCCTGTTCATCACCTTCGCGGTGGCGTTGCTCACCTTCGGCACCGGGCGGACCAACATCCTCTACGGGATGATCCACCTGGTGCTGTTCGCGACCTACATCTTCATGGTTTTTTCGCCGTAAGCGCGAGGCCGGGGCCGGCCACGGGCGCGGCGATCCCCGGCCCGCGCCGCAGGAGCTTCCACAGGCGTCGCTTGGCGCTCATGGCCGCGACCACGGGCGTCGGGAAAGGCTTGCGGCAGAACGCGACCTTCTTGACGTGGTCCGCGATCTCCCAGGTGGCCCAGCTTCCGGCCGCGAAATAGGCGACGTCGCCGGCCGAGATCGTCGAGGTCGCGCCGGTCTCGTCGGTGACGACCACCGAGCCGGACACGATGTAGACCGTCTCGTCCCACACGAAGTTCCAGCGAAACTTTCCGGCGCTGCAGGCCCACACCGTGGTCGATGAGCAGGCGTCGGCGCTCTGCGAATGCAGCGCGCCTTCGGCGCGCGGATCGCCAGCCAGGATCCAGCTCGGCTCGATCGGCGAGCTCTGGAGCTCGAGGCCGGCGAGCGCCGCGGAGACGAAGGCCGGATGCGAGCCGCCGGCGAGCTTGGGGTCGTCGAGGGCGATTTCGACGAGTTGCGAAAGAAGAGACATCTGGGCCCTGGGCGCGACGCGATCTGTTTGTGACGCCCGCAAGGGTAGTGCGGCTGGGTTAACGCACTTTTTACTCGCTGATCACAATTGCGGCAGCACAGCGCTTGGGACGACGGGACGTTTCTGAGCGGCGCCGCTCATCTCGTCTGGCCGCGACTTTTCTCACCACAGCGTCTTGGCCGCGCGGACGGGCCAAGCGGCGTCATAGGCTTCGCCGCCGACATCTCCCTCTGACAGCGCGGCCAGGATGCGGCCGGGCGTCGGCAGGCTCGCCGGATCGACACGGCGCGCCGGATCCCAGAGCCCGGACCGGACGATCGCGCGGGCGCACTGGAAATAGACCGCCTCGACCGTCAGCACGATCGCGCTGCGCGGCTGCTTGCCCTCGACTTCGAAGGAGGCGAGCAGCTCCGGCTCGACCGAGATCGAGGCGCGGCCGTTGACGCGCAGCGTCGTGCCAAGGCCCGGGATGAGGAAGAGAAGCGCGGCGCGCGGGTCGCGCACGATGTTGCGCAGCGAGTCGATGCGGTCGTTGCCCTTGCGGTCAGGCATCGCCAGCGTCCGCTCGTCGGCCACGCGAACGAAGCCCGCCAGATCGCCGCGCGGCGAGCAGTCCAGCCCTTCCGGGCCGGCGGTCGCGAGCGCGCAGAACGGAGAGGCCTCGATGATCGCCCGGTACTCGGGAGTGACGCGGTCGGTCTCCTTGACGAGCGACGGCGCAGCCGGACGGCCGTAGAGCGCCTCGAGCGCTTCGATCGACGTGACGATGGTCATGACGGCATGTCTAGCACGGCGTCTGGCCGCGCTCAGCCCTGGGCGGAGGCGGCCCCGCCGTTCTTGCCCTCGGTCGCGGACAGGACGATGCGCACGAGATCGGCGGCGTTGCGGGCCCCGAGCTTCTCCATGATGCGCGCGCGATGAACCTCGATGGTGCGCGGGCTGATGCCGAGTTGGCGGCCCGCCTCCTTGTTGGACTGACCGCCGGAGATGAGGCTTAGCACCTCGCGCTCGCGCGGCGTCAGGTTCTCGGAGCCCGGGATCTCGCCGGTGCGGTCGATCTGGGCCCGCGCCGCGGCGCGCGCGCCGGTGGCGTCGAGCGCGGCCTCGACGCGGCGCACGATGGTCTCGGGGTCGAAGGGCTTTTCGATGAAGTCGAGCGCGCCGTGCTTGATGGCGTCGACCGCCATCGGAATGTCGGCGGAGCCCGAGATCATGATGACGGGCGCGCCGCCGCCGCGGCCGTTGAGCTCCTTCAGAACGTCGAGGCCGGACCGACCCGGCATCAGCACGTCGAGCAGCACGCAGGCCGGCGTGAAGCTTGGGCTGCTGGCGAGGAAGCGGTCGCCGCTGTCGAAGGTCTCGACCGAAAAGCCGTTGGCGTCGAACACGGCGGACAGCACGTCGCGAATGACTTCGTCGTCATCGACGACGCAAACGATTTCGCCCTGGCGCTGGTCCGCCGCCATCTACGCGCCCCCACGCGCCATACCCTCTGCACGCGGTAAATCCGCATGGTGCAGCCACCACTGCGCGAAGGCGCAAAACAACGCAAGGCCTTACTTGGTCGATTGCATATTTTCAGGTGACGATGTGGCCTAACGGACTGCGCCAGATCATCGAAATTTGGGGCGTGTAGTTGATATGAACCATATCATGACAGTCACGTGAGGCCGCGCGAAGCCTCGTCTATTTCGGCGACGATCGCCTCTGCGGCCGCCCGCGGGTCGTCGGCGGAGAGAATCGGGCGCGCGACGACCAGGCGGTCGGCGCCGGCGCGAATGGCGTCGCCGGGCGTGGCGACGCGCTTCTGGTCGCCGAGCGCCGCGCCCGCGGGGCGGACCCCCGGCGTCACCGCCAGGAACGGCCGCGGCGCGATGCGGCGCACGGAGGCGAGGTCGGTCGGCGCGCAGATCACGCCGTCGACGCCGGCGTCGCGCGCGTGACCGACGCGGCGCTCCACGAGCTCGGCCGGGCTGTCGGAAAAGCCCGCGGCGCGAACGTCGTCGGCGTCCCACGAGGTGAGCACGGTGACGGCGAGGATCTGAAGCCCGCTGTCGCCGCGCCCTTCGGCGGCGGCCCGCATCGTCTGCGGATAGGCGTGGACGGTGAGGAAGGTCGCGCCGAGGCGCGCGACCTGCCGCGTCGCCTTCTCGACCGTCTGGCCGATGTCGTGGAGCTTGAGGTCGACGAACACCTTCTTGCCGGACCGCGCCAGCCGTTCGGCGAGCGTCAGCCCCCCCGCCACCGCGAGCTCGAAACCGATCTTGTAGAACGTCACGGCCTCGCCAAGCCGCGCCACCATGGCGTCGGCTTCCTCAAGGCTCGCGACGTCGAGGCCGACGATGAGACGGTCGCGCGCGTCGGTCATGCGAGCGCCCCAGCGGTCTCGACGAGCCGGCCCGCCGTCTGGGCGAGCAGCGCCGCGACCTTCTCGTTGGCGAGGCCGCCGTCGTCGGCGAAGGCGGCGGCGGCGTTTCCGACCGCGACCATCTCGGGCAGGACGAGCGCGCCAAGCCCGAGCTCCATCATCGAGCGAAGCTGGGTGAGCCCGCGATAGCCGCCCATCGCGCCGTTCGACACGGCGCCGAGCGCGAACACGCGCTGCTTGAAGGCCGGCAAGGGCGGGCGCCCCTCGATGTTGACGCGCGACATCCAGTCGAGCGCGTTCTTCAAGAGCGGCGAGAAGCTCGCATTGTATTCGGGGCTCGCGATGAACGCGCCCTGATGGCCGAGGAACAGCTCCACGAGCTGCTTTGCCGCCTCAGGAATGCCGTCTCGCGACTGCAGGTCGCCGTCGTAGAGGGGCAGCGCGTAGTCTTTCAGCGAGATCGCGGTCGGAACGCCGCCGGCGGTCTCGATCGCCTTGGCGGCCGCGACCACGAGCTTCTGATTGATCGACCCGGTCCGGACCGAGCCTGCGAACACGACGATCTTCGGAGCGGACATGCGGTCTCGGAACGTGAATGAGGTCCGTTGTTCTAAGGCGAAACCGCGCGCCCCGTCACCCCTTTCGGACCGCAATCAGGCCTTGCGCGCCGCGACGAAGCGGGCGGCGCGCCGCGCAGCGTCTCGGCCCGCGCGCCGAAACCGCCGAGCGCCGCGAGCGCCTCGTCGGTCAGCGCGGAGAGCCGGGATCGGGCGCCGTCGAGGCCGAGCAGGCCGACCAGCGTCGCCTTGCCGGCCGCCGCGTCCTTGCCTGTCGCCTTTCCGACCGCCGCAGCCTCGCCTTCGGCGTCGAGCAGGTCGTCGGCGATCTGGAACGCGGCTCCGAGCGCGCGGGAGTAGACGCCGAGCGCCGCCTTCTCGTCGGGCGTCGCCCGGCCGAGGATCGCGCCCATCTCGGCCGCGGCCGCGATCAGCGCTCCGGTCTTCATCGACTGGAGCCGCAGGATCTCGGCCGGCGCCAGCGCCTCGGGCCGTCCGTCGCCGAAACGGCCTTCGGCGGCGAGGTCGAGCATCTGCCCGCCCGCCATGCCGCCGAGGCCGGATGCGCGGGCGAGCGCGAGCACGAGTTCGGCCCGCACAGACGCATCCTCATGGGCGCGCGGATCCGCGAGCACATCGAAGGCGAGCGTCAGCAGCGCGTCGCCCGCGAGAATCGCGGTCGCTTCGTCGAAGGCGCGGTGGACGGTCGGGCGGCCGCGCCTCAGATCGTCGTCGTCCATCGCGGGCAGGTCGTCGTGGACGAGGCTGTAGCCGTGGACGCACTCGATCGCGACCGCGGCTCTCAGCGCCGCCTCGGCCTCGACGCCGAAGAGCCGCGCCGAGGCGACGAGGAGCGCCGGCCTCAACCGCTTGCCGCCGCCGAGCATGGCGTGGCGCATCGCGGCGAGCAGGCGCTCGGGCCTGAAGATTTCGCCGGCCGACGGCTCGGGCGCGAGCAGCGCCTCGAGCGCCGCCTCGACGCGCGGACCGACTTCGGCGAGATGAGCCTCGAAGGACTGCGGCTGCATGAAGAGTGATCCGGAGGCGCGACGGGGAGGCCCAGACCGCCGCCCGTGCCCGAAGCCCGCCGGGTCGTCAAGCGCCGAGGCCGGAACTCACCGGCCTGATACCTTAGGTTATATCGCGCGCAATATTTTTGAATGCGACGGAACCATGGCTCCGCGGCGCCGCTTGTGGTTGCGCCGGGGCCGCTCACAACTGCGCGTGCTTGCACGGCGAGCCAGGGAGACGGGTCATGAACGTCGACGCCAGATGCGACGCACCGGAAACGGTCGAGGTGAACTGGGCGGCGGGCCGCCGCGCGTTTTTGAGGACCTGCGGACTCGCTGCGGGCGCGGCCGCGATCGGCGTCGCGGCAGGCTCCGGCTCGGCGCGCGCCGCGAACGTCACGGACGCTGACGTGCTGAACTTCGCGCTGAACCTCGAATATCTCGAGGCCGAATTCTATCTGCGCGCGACGACCGGCAAGGGCCTGTCCGACGACGACATCGACGGCAAGGGCAACCAGGGCTCGGTCGTCGGCGGCAAAAAGGTGAAGTTCGACACCAAGGCGATCCGCCTCTACGCCGAAGAGATCGCGGGCGACGAAAAGGCTCATGTGCAGTTCTTGCGGGCTGGCCTCGGCGACGCGCGCGTGGCGCGTCCGAAGATCAATCTCAGGGCCAGCTTCACGGCCGCCGCCACTGCGGCGGGGCTTGTGACCGAGGGTCAGGAGTTCGACGCCTTCGCCAACGAGACGAACTTCCTGCTGGCGGCCTTCATCTTCGAAGACGTCGGCGTCACCGCCTACAAGGGCGCTGCGCCGTTGCTGACCGACAAGGCGCTGCTGGAGGCCGCCGCCGGCATTCTGGGCGTCGAGGCCTATCACGCCGGGATCATCCGCACGCAGCTCTATTCGCTCGGCCTGTTCAAGGAAGCGCGCGCGATCTCCGACGCGCGTGACTCGCTCGACGGCGACAGCGATCTCGATCAGGGCATCGGCAACGCGAAGGTCGCGAACCTCGTGCCGACCGACGAGAACGGCATCGCGTACAGCCGGTCCGTGCCCCAGGTGAGGTCGATCGTGTTCCTCGGCGGCGAGAACAAGGGCGGCTTCTTCCCCAACGGACTGAACGGCGCGCTCTGAGCGCGCCGGCCTCGAGAGCCCCGGCCGGTCCTGACCGGGGCTCTCGAACGACACGCTGTCTCGTATCGGCGCGCGGCGTCACCAACACGTCAGTCGTCCCGCGATGGCGCGCGCCCCCGCCTCTGATAGATTGCCCGGCCGGGGAACGATCGGGGTCGGCATGGGGGCATACGCATCGAGAGCGACCGCGCGGCTGCTGAGGCCGAGCACGCCGCTTTGGCGGCGCGTCGCCTTCGTTCTCCTCGCGCTTGCGGCGCTGCCGATCGTCCTGACGCCGATCTATGCGGTGGTTCCGCCCGTCTCCACGCTGATGATCGCGCGCTGGGCGACGTTCCGCTCCGTCGACCGGACCTGGGTTCCGCTCGAGAAGATGTCGCCCGCGCTGCCGCGCGCCGTGATGGTCTCGGAGGACGCGCTGTTCTGCCGGCATTCTGGCGTCGACTGGAACGCGATCAGCACGGTCATGCGCGAGGGCGGAGCCGACGGGCCGGGGCGCGGCGCCTCAACAATCGCCATGCAGGTCGCCAAGAACCTCTTCCTGTGGCAGGGCGCGGCCTATCTGCGCAAACCGCTCGAGATCGGGCTTGCGCTCTGGATCGACCTCGTCTGGTCGAAGCGGCGGATCATGGAGGTCTATCTCAACATCGCCGAATGGGGCCCGGACGGAACCTTCGGAGCCGAGGCCGGCGCGCGGCGCGCCTTCAAGCGCGGCGCCGGGCAGATCGACGCGCGTCAGGCCGCGCTGATGGCGGCGGCGCTTCCGAACCCGATCCTGCGCGACCCGCGCAAGCCGAGCGCCCGCGCCCGCTCCAACGCCGCGATCGTCGCCAGCCGCGCGCGCGCTGCGGGCTCGCTCGCCGCCTGCCTCAACTGAACTGAACCGTCGAAAAAGCGTCGCACGCCTCTGGCGCGAGCCGGCCGATGCGGCTATAAGCCCGGCCAAACGGCGAGTCCCTTTGGGCTGCGCCTCGACATTTCGCGCGCCTGCGGGCCGCGCAAGACGGATCCGACGGAGTTCGAAATGGCCGTTCCGAAGCGAAAGACTTCCCCCTCCAAGCGCGGCATGCGCCGTTCCGCCGACGCGCTCAAGTCGCCGACCTATGTCGAGGACAAGGACTCGGGCGAGCTGCGCCGTCCGCACCACCTCGACCTCAAGACCGGCATGTATCGCGGCCGTCAGATCCTCTCGCCCAAGACCGAGGCGTGATCTGACCGGCGCTGCGCTTTCGCGGCGCGGCGACCAAATTCAAGAGCCGGCCCTTTGGGTCGGCTCTTTTCGTTTCGGACAGAGCCGATCGCGCTCAGACCTCTCCGCGCGAGCGCTTGGGGCGCTCTCGCTTCGGGCGGTAGGCCGCCTCGGCCTCGGCGAGGCTCGCGCGGCGGCGGGCGCGGGTCTGCTCCAGCCCCATGACGCCCGCGATCAGTTGCGCGACGAGCGGCGCATAGGGCTTGGGCGCCTGCGGAAACCGGGGGGCCTCGGCTTCGGCCCCTTGCGCCCTGTCGGAGGCGCGTCGTCCTCCACGCCGGGATTGGCGCGTGTCGATGATCGGATCGGGCTCGATGGGGAACGGCGCTTCAATCCCCGCCTCGGAGGCGGATCCCGCCGCCGCCGTGTCCGCGCCCCGGTCCGACGCCCTGCGGGCGCGCCTGCGACGCTCGGCCCTTTCGCCGGGGCCGACCGGCGGCAGCATCATCATCGCTGTATTCGCCTCGCCTCGACAGCGCGCCTGATTAGACTACGCACGCTGAAAATCTGTTAACCAAGTATTCTTCGTTCGCCATTACCCGAAGGCTGTCTATGAAATCTAGACAAATTGCCCCTAATGTCCAGTCGAACGATTCGTGATCCACTCGTTCCCGGGAGGACAGCATGGCAGAGGCGCAGCCGATGACCGTCCGCACGTCCCAGGAGGGAACGGATGCGGTCGATCTGTCGACGATCCTGCTCGCCGTCGGGACCGTGGCTTATGAATGGGACGTGGCGAGCGACCGCCTCGTCTGGAGCGCGGGCGCGCACAAGACGCTCGGACTGCCGCCGAGCGCGCAGATCGACACGGCGACGAGCTTCGCCTCCCTGTTCGATCCCGAAGCGCTGACGACGCGGCGGGAAGCCGTGTTCGGCTCCAAGCAGACCGATTTCGGCGACGGCGTCGCCTTCGAGGTCGAATATCCGCTGATGCGCGGCGCGCGCGACAAGCGCCTCTGGGTGCAGGACCGAGGCCGCTGGTACGCAGGGCCCGACGGGCGGCCGGCCCGCGTCGTCGGTCTGGTGCGCGAGCTTGGCTCCCGCTACGAGGCCGCCGCCCACGCCGCGAGCCTCTCGCGCTTCGACGCGCTGACCGGGCAGCTCGCCCGGCCGCGCCTGATCGAGATCGCGGGCGCGGCGCTCGCGGCCGGCGCGCGGATGCAGACCTCGACCGCCTTCGCGCTGGTCTCGCTCACCAATCTCGGCGCGATCAACGAGGCCTACGGCTTCGACATCGGCGACATCGTGATCGTCGAGGTCTCCCGCCGCCTGCGCTCGGCGATGCGGGGCGGCGACACGCTGGGCCGGTTCTCGACCTCGACCTTCGGCCTGGTGCTGCAGGAATGCGAGCGCTCCGACCTCGAGGTCGCGGCCCAGCGGCTCGCCGCCGCGATCCACGACGAGCCCGTGACGACGGCGGCCGGCCCGATCGCGGTCAGGATCGCGCTCGGGGCCGTGGTCGCGCCGCGCCATGCGCGCACGGTCGACGACATGGTGGCGCGCGCCCGCATAGCTCTTTCGCGCGCGAGCGAACTGCCGTCCGGACTCTGGATCTATGCGCCTGACCCCGACCGCGACGTCGCGCGGCGCGCCAACATGAAGCTCGCCGACGACCTCGTCGCAGCGCTGAACGATCGCCGCGTGCTGCTCGCCTACCAGCCGGTGGCGCGCGCCGCGACGGGCGAAATCTGCTGGAGCGAGGCGCTGGCGCGCATCGTCACGGCGACCGGGGAGGCTGTCTCCGGCGGCCCGGTCGCGGCTGCGGCCGAAGAGGTCGGCCTCGTCCACATGCTCGACCGGCGGGCGCTCGACCTTGCGATCGCGCGGCTCGCCCGCGACCCGCAGGCTCAGGTCGCGGTCAATGTCTCGGCCGCGACCACCGGCGACGAGACCTGGAGCCATGCGCTCGACGGATGGCTCGCGCTGCGCCCCGACATCGCCGAGCGGCTGCTCGTCGAGATCACCGAGACGGCGGCCATCCGCGATCTCGCGGCGACGCGGGACTTCGTCTCGGCGCTGAAGGCGCGCGGCGTCCGGGTCGCAATCGACGACTTCGGAGCCGGCCACACCTCGTTCAAGGCGCTGCGCGAGCTCAAGGTCGACCTCGTCAAGATCGACGGCTCCTTCGTCAGCGATCTCGAGACCTCAGCGGAGTCCGGCGCTTTCGTGCGCGCGCTCTTGGCTCTCGCCCGCGAGCTCGGCTTCGAGACCGTCGCCGAGAAGGTCGAGAGCGCGGCCGTCGCCGATCTTCTGCGCGACTGGGGAGCGACCTACCTGCAGGGCGACTTCATCGCGCCGCCGGCGCTCGATTGATCTTCGACCGCCTTGGGGACGGAAAGCCGCGTCCAGAGCTTGACGCGGGGCCGTCGGATCCGATTTTTGTCGGACCGAAACCGATATCGCTTTCACATTCTTCCAGGATCCTGAATGCCCGACCGCAGCGCCTCAGAGCGCGAAGGCAAACGTTTGGCCGAACTGAGGGGCGAGAGCGACCCCTATGGCGCGGCGATCCGGTCCACGCGCATGCCGATCGTCATTTGCGACGCGACTCTGGACGACTGCCCGATCGTGTTCGCCAACGACGCCTTCGTCTCGCTTTCGGGCTATCCGCGTGAGGAGATCATCGGCCGCAACTGCCGCTTTCTTCAGGGCCCGGAGACGGATCGCGCGGAAGTCGCCCGCGTTTCGCAGGCGATCGTCGACGGCAGCCACGTCGACCGAGATCCTGAACTATCGGAAGGACGGCACGCCTTTCTGGAACGCCCTCTTCATCAGCCCGGTCCACGACGGACGGCCGCGTCACGCATTTCTTCGGATCGCAAGTCGACATGACCGCGCGCAACCGCGCCGCTTCCGACCTCGCCGCCGCCAAGGCCGACGCGGAAGCGCTCGTGGCGGCGCGGACCGCGGACCTCCAGAAGGCCCTCGACCAGAAGACCGTGCTGCTCCACGAGGTCGACCACAGGGTCAAAAACAACCTGCAGCTCATCTCCTCGCTCATCCTCCTGCAGTCGCGCCGCATCGCCGATCCCGAGATCCGGGACACGATGACGTCGATGCTGAACCGGGTGAGCGCGCTCGCGACCGTCCATCGCAACCTGTTCCAGGCCGACGACCTGTCGGCCTTCGACGTGCCGGCCTTCATGCGCGACATCGCCTCGGACCTCTTGGACGCCTCGGGCCGCGACGACCTGAGCGTCGAGCACGACCACGAGCCCGCCGCCATCCCGGCGCAGCAGGCTTCCGCCGTCGCGCTCATCGTGAACGAGCTCCTCATAGAAGCGCTCGCCTGCGCGCCCGAGAGCGCTCCGGGCCGCCTGCGGCTCGCCGTGCGCCGCCCCGACGGCGAGTTGGCGATCGAGGTCGATCACGACGGCTCAGTGGAACCGGGACAGAGCCGGGAGAGTTTTGGCGCGAGCCTGATGTCCCTGCTGACCCGCCAGCTTTCCGCGACCATCGAGCGCTCCGGCGCCGACGATGGCCCGCGCGTCCGCCTCACCATGCCCGTCGCCGACCGTCCGGCGTCCTGAGCGAAAGGAGACCTCGACGATGCGCGTGCTCATCGTCGAGGACGAGGTTCTTGTCGCGGCCGAAATCGAGTTCCTGATCGCCGAAGCCGGGCTCCAGACGCTCGGCGTCGCGATCTCGAGCGAAGAGGCGCTCAAGATCGTCGAGCAGGAGCGGCCCGATCTCGTCCTCCTCGACGTGCACCTCGCCGACGGCCCGACCGGGATCGAGATCGCGCGGCGCGCCGCGAAACTCCAGGGCGTCGCGGTCCTGTTCATGACGGCGAACCGTCGTCGGCTGCCGGACGACTTCGCAGGCGCGATCGGCTCTGTGGCGAAGCCCTACACGGAGTGGGGCATGCGCGGGGCGCTGCGCTTCATCGCCGAATGCCTTCGCGACGGCGGCGCGACGCGCCCGGCGCCGTCGAGCCTCGAGCTCTCCTCCGCATGGTCGCGGAAGTGGCTCGTCCCCGAGGTCGGCCACTCGACCCATTAGGTCAAATGGATCATGCGGCGACCGATCGTTGCCGGAATGATCGTCTGACAATCTTTGAAATCATTGCGCAGGGCTTGGCTTTCACTCGGCCGCAGAACCCGGCCGGCAGGAGATGTCGTCCGATGGTCGCAGACGTGATCGACCGAATCTACGAGGCCGCGACGATCCCCGAGCTCTGGGAGGGTCTGCTCGAAGATCTGTCGGTCGAGCATGGCTTCGAGGGCGGCGTGCTTTTCACCGTCAACGCCAACGCGCAGCGCGGCGTCTTCTCGCAGGGTGTGCGCGACGTGTTCGACGCGTTCCTGCGCGACGGCTGGGCGAGCCGCAGCGAGCGCGCGCGGCGCACGATCGCGAAGAACCATGCGGGCTTCGTGCGCGACGAGGATCTCTTCTCCGCCGAAGAGGCCGCGGTCGATCCGCTTCATGTGGAGTTGCTGCGGCCGTTTGGCCTCGGCGACGTCGCGGGCTCGGTGATCGAGTCCCCGAACGGGGATCTCACGGCGCTCTCGTTTGAACGGGCGCTCGCCCGCGGCCGCACGCCGGACGACGCGATCCAGGCTTTTGATGCGCTCCGGCCCCATATCGCGCGCGCCGCCGTCATCGCCGGCCGGCTTGAGCTTGATCGCGCCCGCACCCAGGTGATGACGCTGTCGTCGATCGGCCTGCCCGGCGCCGTTATGTCAACGACCGGGCGCGCGATCGCTCTCAATTCCGAATTCGAGGCCCTGAGCGAACAGGTCGAGGTGCGCGCCCACGACCTCGTCGCCCCGCGCGACCCGAAGTCCGCGGCCCTGTTCGCGCAGGCGCTGGCGGGGATCATTCCGGGCGGCCGCTCGATCCCGCTGCCCCGGACGGAGACCCGCCGCCCGCAGTGCTCCACCTGTCTCCCGTCCGCAGAAACGCACGCGACGTGTTTCCGAGCGCCTCCTGGCTGCTGGTCGCGACGCCCCTCGGCCGCAAGCCCGACATGCCCGCAAGCCTGCTCGGAGGGCTGTTCGACCTCACCGCCGCGGAAGCCAAGGTCGCGGCCGCGCTGATCGAGGGCCTCACGCTTCAGGAGATCGCGGCGCGCCACAGCCTCAGCGTCTCGACCATCCGCAACCAGGTGGCGGCGGTGTTCGCGAAGACCGGCGTGTCGCGGCAGAGCGAGTTCGTGCTGCTCTGCGGCGGCTCGCCGATCGTGCGGCGCTAGGAATTACTCGGCGGCGTCGCGGCCCGACTGGCCGAACCGGCGGGCGACGTAATCCTCGACCATCGTCTTGAAGTCCGCGACGAGCGTCGGGCCGCGCAGCGTCGCGACCTTCTTGCCGTCGACGAACACCGGCGCGGTCGGAGCCTCGCCGGTGCCGGGCAGCGAGATCCCGATGTCGGCGTGCTTGGATTCGCCCGGCCCGTTCACGATGCAGCCCATGACCGCGACGTTGAGCGCCTCGGCCCCGGGGTACAGCCGCTTCCATTCCGGCATGCGCTCGAGGATGTAGGTCTGGACGTCCTTGGCGAGCTCCTGAAACACCGTCGAGGTGGTGCGCCCGCATCCGGGGCATGCGGCCACCAGCGGCACGAAGGTGCGAAAGCCCATGGTCTGCAGGATCTCCTGCGCGACCTTCACCTCCACGGTGCGGTCGCCGCCGGGCTCGGGCGTCAGCGAGACGCGGATCGTGTCGCCGAGGCCCTGCTGCAGCAACACGCCGAGCGCGGCCGAGGACGCCACGACGCCCTTCGAGCCCATGCCGGCCTCGGTGAGGCCGAGATGAAGCGCATAGTTCGAACGGCGGGCGAGCTCGGCGTAGACCGCGATCAGGTCCTGCACCGCCGAGACCTTCGCCGACAGAATGATTTTCTCGCGCGGGAGGCCGAGCTCTTCTGCGCGGGCGGCCGACAGCAGCACGGACCGGATCAGCGCTTCGCGCGTCACTTCGCGGGCGTCCTTGGGGTTCGGCGCGACCGCGTTCTCGTCCATGAGGGCGGTCAGAAGTTCGCCGTCGAGCGAGCCCCAGTTGCCGCCGATGCGCACCGGCTTGTCGTTCCTCGCCGCGGTCTCGATGATCTGGGCGAACTGGCCGTCCTTCTTCGCGCCGAAGCCCACATTGCCGGGATTGATGCGGTACTTGGCGAGCGCCTCGGCGCAGGCCGGATGCTCTGCGAGCAGCTTGTGGCCGATGTAGTGGAAGTCGCCGATCAACGGGACCATGACGCCGCGCGCCGCAAGCTGGTCGCGGATGTGCGGCACGGCGGCCGCGGCTTCAGCGCGGTCGACCGTAATGCGCACGAGCTCGGAGCCCGCGCGGGCGAGCGCCGCGACCTGCGCGACGGTGCCGGCGATGTCGGCCGTGTCGGTGTTGGTCATCGACTGCACGACGATCGGGGCGGCGCCGCCGACCGTCACGCCGCCGACATTCACCGCGACCGAAGCGCGCCTGTCGGCGAGCGCCGAGGGACAATCGACGGGAAGCGGCGTGCAATCGCTCATGTCGCCGGCATGTCGTTCATCAGGAAGCCTCCCGCATCGCGTTGCGGCAATGCGCGCATTCGCCTGACACCTCGATCACCGGCGAGCGCGGGCGGAAACCGGACGCGCGCGCGAGCGCTTCGAGCGCCTCGGCGAAGTCGGCGGTCGCCGCCTCGCCCACCGCGCCGCAGCGCTCGCAGATGAGGAAGACGGTCGGGCCCTCTTCGCCCTCGCCGTGCTCGTGGCTGCAGGCCACATAGGCGTTTCGGCTCTCGATGCGGTGCGCGAGGCCATGCGCGAGCAGGAAATCGAGCGCGCGATAAACGGTGATGGGCGCAGGCGGACGGCCGCCGTCCTCGGCGAGCCGCTCGATCACGTCATAGGCGCCGGCCGGCGCATGGTCGGCCGCGAGCGCCGCCAAAACCTTCCTGCGGATGTCGGTCAGGCGCGCGCCGCGAGCGGCGCACAGCGCCTCGGCGCGCTTCAGCACCGCGCCCGAGCAGGCGCGATGGTCGTGGCCGGGTTCAGCGAACGGAATGGCGGCGCGATCGTCGGTCATTGCGACCGATCTCATAGCACGAAGCGCGCGGCGGATGTGCGACGTTCCCGTGCGCTGCGCGCAGGCCCGGCCCCACGATCGGGACCGGGCCGGGCGAGAGCCCTACATCGCGCTCGACTTCTTCGACTTGGTCGACTTGCTGGACGTTTTCTTTGCGGAGCTCTTCTTGGTCGAGCTCTTCGACATGCCTGCGCCCGATCCGCTCTTGGCCGCGGGCGCGCCGGGGTTCTGCGGGTTCGCTGGATCAGCGAGATTGCCGGCGTTGCCGCTGTTGGCGGCGGATTGGGCGTTGGCGGCGACCGCGCCGCCGAGCGCCAGCGCAGCGGACACGGCGGCGACGCTCAGGAACCTGAAAGTCATCGCGTTTCTCCCTCATCATGTTTTTGGAATGCAGGAGAAACGGTTTTGTATTCGAGCGAGTTCCTCAGATCATCCGAAGGTCTTAGCTCTGACGTCAAAGATCCCGAGCGTCGTTTCGCTTCAGACGCGGCCGCGCGCCGCCATCGCCGAGGCGCCGATGAGGCCCGCGATCGGCGAGGTGACGACCGCGGTCGCGGTCGCGCGCATCATCTCCTCATGAGGAGACTTCGCGTCGAAGGCCGCGCGGAACGCCGCGACGTCTAGCGCCGGAACAAGCCGCGGCGCGACCCCGCCGCAAAGATAGACCCCGCCCTTCGCGCCGAAACTGAGCGCCATGTCGCCGGCGAAACGCGCAAGCATGGTGAGGAACAGCGCGGCCGTCGCGGAGGCTTCAGGATCGCCGTCGAGCGCAGCCTTGGTGACGGCGGCCGGATCGAGGCCGGGGGCCTTGCGCCCTTCGACTTCGGCGAGCGCGTCGTGGAGCCGCGCGAGGCCCGGGCCCGAAACCACATACTCGGCCGAGACGCGCCCGAACCGGCGGCGGAACACGCCGAAAGCCGCGCTCTCATGGGCGTCGACGGCCGCGAACTCAATATGTCCGCCTTCGCTCGGCAGCGGACGCCAACCGTCGTCGCCTTCGGGAACGAGCGACGCGACGCCAAGTCCCGTGCCGGGCCCGACCGCGGCCTTCACGGCGCGGCGCGGGCGGGCGTCGCCGATCAGGATCGTCTCGTCGTTCTGCAGGTGCGGGAGCGAGGCCGCCTGAGCCACGAAGTCGTTCATGATGAGAACGTCAGAAAAGCCGAAGCGTCGCTTCAACGCCTGCGGATCGATCGTCCAGCTCTTGCGGTTGGTGATCCGCGCGCGGCCCTCGTCGTCCACGGGTCCAGCAACCGCGAGCGCCGCCCGATCGGGCTTTTCGCCGGTCTTCTCCAGATAGGCGCCGAGCGCGTCCTCGAAGGATGCGTGGTCGTCGCCGGGCTCGACGTCGATTCTGTCGGGCCGCAAGCCGCCCTTCTCGGCGAGGCCAAAACGGCCGTTGGTGCCGCCGATATCGCCGACGAGGACCGCCATCGCCTCAGCCCAGGTCCACGAGGCGGACGCGCTTCAGCTTCACGTAAGGGCGCACCGCCTCCTCGAAAGCCTGGCCGGCCTCGCAGGTTCCGTGGTTCGCCGCCGCCTCTTCGCTTGCATAGAGCGCGGAGGTGAGAAAGAAGCCCGGCGCCGACGGATCCTCGGCGATCGCGACGCCCCGGCAGCCCGGATCGCCCCGCTCGACCGCAAGAGCGTTTGCGAGCACGGCCGCGCGGAAGGCGGCCGCATGCTGCGGCTCAACCTCGAAGACGGTTGCGACAAGCTTCATCGTCCGCGAGATAGTGCGGCGCCCCCGCCCGCCTAGCGCTTGTCAGTCGCATAGAGACGCCCCATGTCGCTCGCCGCCCCGCTGGTCCCTCAGGATCTCGAAGCCCGTGTCCTTCATCGCGACGGGCTGATGCTGATCATCGACAAGCCCGCAGGCCTTCCAGTGCATGCCGGGCCGAAGGGCGGGCCGAACCTCGAGGCGCTGTTTTCGGGGCTGCGTTTCGGCCTGCCGCGCGACCCGGCGCTCGCCCACCGCCTCGACAAGGACACCAGCGGCTGCCTCGTGCTCGGCCGCCACCGAAAGGCGCTGACGCGGCTCGGCAAGCTTTCTCGTCAGGGCGAGTGGGCAAAACCTACTGGGCGGTGGTGCGCGGCGCGCCCGCGGAGGACGAGGGCCGCATCGAGGCGCCGCTCGCCAAGCGCAGCCCCGATCGCGGCTGGTGGATGGCGGTGGACCCTGCGGGTCTGCCCAGCGTCACCGAATGGCGCGTGAAGGCGCGGGCGCAGGGACTGAGCTGGATCGAGTTCACGCCGCTTACCGGCCGCACCCACCAGATCCGAGCCCACGCCGCCCATATCGGCCTGCCGCTGCTCGGCGACCCGATCTACGGATCCGAACCGGTGGGCGGCGCCGTGCTCCATCTTCACGCCCGCGCCGTCATCGTACCGATGCGCGAGAGCCAGCCGCCGGTCTCAGCTGAAGCGCCGCTGCCGCCCCACATGGCTGCGACCTTCTCGGCCATGGGCTGGAGCGGCTGAGCTTCCGCCTTATGTCGCAGGACGCGTCTTCCCGCACACCGCGCTTTTAGGTTTGAAGATCCATGGCCCGGTGTCTCGTCCTGCTCAATCCGCGCGCGGGAACGCTGAAAGACCTCACAGAATCCTCGGGCGCGCAGGGCCCCTCGGAGAAGATCGCCGAGATCTTCGCGGCGGCCGGCAAGGAGGTCGACGTGCGGATGGTGCCGCCGCGCGACCTTGGGTCGGCGCTGGAGGAGGTCGGCCGCGACCAGACGCACGACGAAGTGATCGTAGGCGGCGGCGACGGTTCGCTGTCGCGCTCGCTCGGGCGCCTGCTCGCGACGGGCAAGACCTCCGGGGTGCTGCCCTTCGGCACCATGAACCTGCTGGCCAACGACCTCGGCGTGCCGCGCGAGATGGACGAAGCGATCGCGGCGCTCGCCCGCGCCGAGCCGAAGCGCATCGACCTCGCCTCGATCAACGGGCGGCCGTTCCATTCGATCTCGGGCCTCGGCTTCTTCGCCCAGATGGCGCGCGCCCGCGAAAACGCCCGCGGGCTGAAGGGCCTCGGCCGCTACGCCGGTTTCTCCTACGCCGCGCTGCGGGCGTTCTTCCGGTCGGGGAGATCGCGCTATCAGCTCGTCGTCGACGGCGCGCCGGTGAAAGTGGAGGCGACCGCGGTGCTCGTCACCAACAACGCCTTCGCGGACGACGAGTGGCGACGCCCGAGCCTGAATGAGGGCGTGATCGAGGTGATCGTCGCGCATTCGGGCGGCTGGCGGCAGCGGTTTCGGCTTGGTCTCGACGTCGTGACCGGCGGCTGGCGCACGAACCCGCTGATCGAGACCTTTCGGGCGACCTCCGTTGTGGTGGAGAAGACCCGCCGCACCCGCGTCTGGGTCGCGACCGACGGCGAGCTGACCCGCGAGCGTTGCCCGGTCGCCTATGAGGCGATGCCGGGCGCGGCGACGATGCTGACGCCGGGACCGGCTGAGGACACGACCGGCGCAGGTCAGCTTTCCGGAGATTGACGGCCGCTGAGCTTCCAGCGAGGCGGCGTCAGATCAACCGTCATGCCCGGGCTTTGCTCGGGCATCCACGACTTGGGCGTAGAGCTCTACGATCCCATTAAGTCGTGGATACCCGCGCTGCCGCGCGGGCATGACGGCCTGCTTGTCCAACGCCGGGCGTGGATCATCCAAGCTCACTTCCCGTAGGAAATCCGCCAGATCGCGCCCGACAGGTCGTCGGAGACCAGCAGCGAGCCGTCGAGCGCCACCGCGACGTCCACGGGGCGCCCCGCATAGCGGCCGGTCTTGTCGTCGAGCCAGCCGTCGGCGAACACCTCCGCCTTGTCGGCCGAGCCGTCCGACTTCAGGCTCACGAACATCACGCGCGCCCCGACCGGCTTGCTGCGGTTCCACGAGCCGTGCTCGGCGACGAAGATCCCACCGCGATACTTCTCCGGGAACTGCTCGGCCGCATAGAACCGCATGCCGAGATCGGCGGCGTGCGCGGCCATCTCCACCTCGGGGAACACGACGTCCGCCGGCGGCTGCTCGTCCTGATACTCCTTGGTGCGCGTCTTGCCGCCGCCATACCAGGGGAAGCCGAAGTTCTGGCCGGCCTTCACGGCGCGGTTGAGCTCGCCCACGGGCTGGTCGTCGCCCATGCCGTCGACCTGGTTGTCGGTGAACCAGAGAACGCGGTCCTTCGGGTTGAACGCCATCCCGACCGAATTCCTGACGCCGAGCGCGAACACCTCGCGGTTCTTGCCGTCGCGGTCCATGCGGATGATCCCGCTCATGCCCTGCTCGTCATAGAGCGGCCGCTTCTCCTTCGGGGTCACGTTGAAGGGCTGGCCGAGCGTTATGTAGAGCTTGTTGTCCGGCCCCACGACGCAGGTGCGGGCGCCGTGGTTGAAGCTTTCCTCGGCCTTCGGGATCAACTGATCGGAGATCACCTCCACGGCGACGTCGGGATTTTCGTAGAAGAACTCGGCCGCAGGGAAGAGCAGCACGCGGTTGTGCTCGGCGATGTAGAGGAAGCCGTCGGGCGTGAAGCACACGCCGTTCGGATTGCTCTTGGCGATCGTCGGCGCGAACTCCTTGACCTCGTCGGCGACGTTGTCGCCGTCGCGGTCGGTCACCGCATAGGCCTTGGTCTTGCGGGTGCCCACGAACACCACGCCGACATTGTTGCCGACCGCCATGTGACGGGCGTCCGGCACGACGGCGTAGAGCTCGACCTTGAAGCCGTCCGGAACCTTGATCTTGGCCGCGAGCGCCTTGAGGTTCTCGGCCTTCTTTCCGGTCTGCTCGACCTCGGGAATGACCGGGCTCCCGCCGGTCGACTGAAAGCCCTGGAGCTTCTTGAGGGCTTCGTCCGACTTGGTTTGGCTGTCCTGCGAAAACGCAGGGACCGCCGTCAGGCACAGCGCGGCGAGCGTCGCCGTCGCGAGACGCGATTTGAACATCGACCGTCCTCCCATGACCGGGCGTCTTTGGCCCGTTGCCTGCGAGAGTGACCGTCTGGCGTGTGGCGTACAACCCAGAAAGACGAAATCGCGCCGTTGCGCCGGCGCCGCTGGTCAGGCCGCGCAGTGCGCGATCAGCTTCCTGACGAAGTCCTCGCACCTGGCGAGCTGGTCTTCGCTGACGAACTCGTCCGGCTTGTGCGCCTCGCCGATCGAGCCCGGGCCGCAGACGATGGTCGGGATGCCGGCGGTCGCCACGAACAGTCCGGCTTCCGTGCCGTAGGCGACTTTCGCGTGGTCGTTGCGGCCGGCGAGGCGCTTGGCCAGCGTCACGATCCCCGTCTCGGCCGCGATCTCGAGGCCCGGAATCTCGGACACCTGCTCGCAGGTGATCCCCGCACGCGCGTCGCGCCCTTTCATCTCGCGCCCGATGGACTCCGCGATTTCGCGGATCTCCTCGGAGACCGCGTCCAGGTCGTCCTCGGCGATGGTGCGGAACTCGAGGTCGAGCGTCGCTTCGGCCGGCACGACGTTCACGGTCGATCCGGCGTTGAACACGCCGACATGGGCGGTCGAGTACGGCACGTCATAGAGCCCGTCGCGCGGGCCCGTCGTTGCGAAGCGCTCGGCGATGCCGGTGGTCGCCGTCACGATGCGGGCGGCGTATTCGAGCGCGTTGACGCATTCGGGCGCGCGGGAGGAGTGGCCGCCGAGCCCGTGGGCGCAGAAGCGGAAGGTGCGCTTGGCCTTGTGGCCGATGACCACCTGCATGCTGGTGGGCTCGCCCACGATGCAGCCCGCGGGCCGCACGGGGCGCTTGGCGAGCTCCTTCAGGAGATCGCGCACGCCGACGCAACCAACCTCTTCGTCATACGAGAAGGCGAGATGCAGCGGGACCTTGAGGTCGGCCGCCAGCATCTCGGGGACGAGCGCGAGGCAGACGGCGATGAACCCCTTCATGTCGCAGGCGCCGCGGCCGTAGAGCAGCCCGTCCTTCCGCTCCATCGCGAAGGGGTCGGTGGTCCAGTTCTGGCCGTCGACCGGCACGACGTCGGTGTGGCCGGAGAGCACGTAGCCGGCCTTGTCGGCCGGCCCGATGGTCGCGAACAGGTTCGCCTTGGTCCCGGTCTCGTCCGGCGTGCGCTCGCACGCGACCCCGTGCCCGTCGAGATAGGCCTCGACGTGGTCGATCAGCGCGAGATTGGAGTTCCGGCTGGTCGTGTCGAAGCCGATCAGATGGCCGAGATGCTCGATCGTCGCGTCGGAAGCCATGGGGCGGGGGCTTGCGTCCTGAGAGTGGGAAACAGCGTGCCGTCCCGTCTTACGGCTTCGCGGCGCCGATCTGAACCCCCGTGGGGTTGCGGAACGCGTGGCGGGCCGCGGCGTTCGGGCACAGGAGAGATGAGGGAGACAGGCGATGGCGCAGGCTTATCCGGTCGGATCGACGGTCAGCTGGTCGTGGGGACAGGGCGAGGCCAAGGGCAAGGTGACGGACGTGTTCAAGACGCGCGTCCAGCGCACCATCAAGGGTTCGAAGATCACGCGCCGGGCGAGCGAGAAGAACCCCGCCTACCTCGTCGAGCAGAGCGGCGGCGACCGGGCGCTGAAGTCGCACTCAGAACTCACGAAGGGCTGAGAAGAACGCCCGGACCGCCGCAGTCACCCCGCGCCTGCCCCGGGATCCAGAACCGACGCGCTCTGGGATCTGGTTCGGCCGTCTCGGTTCTGGGTCCCGGCTCTTCGGCCGGGATGACGGGCGGGGGGCGGCCCGCCGGAAACTCTCCATGAGTCCCATCTCGGGTTTTCGGATCGCCGATCGGGCCTATGTGCCCAAGCCCTGATCTTGGCGAGCCCCATCGCCGCAAGAGTGAAGCCGCGACGTCGCGCGGCGCTTCGAGGCCCATGTCCGTCGCTTCCCGCTGGCTCGCTCCGCTTGTTCTGCTGATCTTCGCAGTCGTCGGGGGCTTGCCCGCCGGCGCTCAGGAAGCCCCTCCCGCACAGGCGCAAGCGACGCAGGCGCCCGCGGACGTCGACGCGCTCATCCGTATCCTGGAGGACGAGAAGGCCCGCGCGGCGCTGATCGAGCGGCTGAAGTCGGCGACGCCGGCCGAGGCGGCGCCCGCCAAGCCCGCCGACGCCGCGAAGACCGCCGGCGACGGACCGGTGGCCGCGCCCGACCAGAAGGCCGCGGTGGACGCCGCCAAGTCCGCCGAAGGCACCGCCGAACCGACATTCGCCCGCCGCGCCGCCGAATACACGCGCAGCATCGCCGAGCGCGGCGCGGCGCTCGCGGCCGCCAGCACGACGCTGATCTCCGACCTCGTGAGCATCGTGACGGGCGCAGGAAGCGGACACGGCTTCGACTGGGGACGTCTGACCGCGGTCGCGCTCACCATCGCGGTCACGTTCGGCGCCTTCATCGGCCTGAGGACGATCGGCATTCCGTACTACCGCTGGATCGGCCGGCGCGCGGCCGACGCCGGCGTCGTCCAGCGCGTCGTGCTGGTGATCGCGAGCGTGGTCGTCGACGCTCTCATGGTCGCCATCGCCTGGGGCGCGGGCTACGTCTTCGCGCTGCAGTTCGGCGCCTTCGGCGTCATGAACATCCAGCAGACGCTCTATCTCAACGCCTTCTTCGCCGTGGAGCTCGCCAAGGTCGCGCTGCGCGCGGGCCTCTCGCCCGTGCAGCCGACGCTGCGCGCGATCCCGATCGGCGACGAGGCGGCGGCCTACTGGTATTTCTGGCTGTCGCGCATCGTCTCGACGCTCGGCTACACGTTCCTGTTCATCGCCCCGATCATCGCCGCGGCGGTGACGCCGGGGGCCGCCCAGGCGCTGCGCGTCGTGGTGGCGTTCGCGACGCTGATGATGGCGGTCGTGATCGTCCTGCAGAACCGCGAGCGGGTGCGAGAACGCCTCGCTGGAAAATCCGAAGCGACCAGCGGCGACGCGCTCACCGCCTTCTACGGCTTCCTCGCCAAGTTCTGGCACTGGGCGGCGCTCGGCTGGCTGTTCGCGCTGTTCGTCGTCTGGCTCGTCAATCCGAACGAGGCGCTGCCCTTCATGGCGGCGGCGACGCTGCAGACGCTTGTCGCCATCGTCGCCGGCGCGCTCGCGACCGCCGTCATCTCGCGCCTCATCGCTGGCGGCATGTCGCTGCCGGGCGACGTCAGGGCGCGACTGCCCGCCCTCGAAGGGCGCCTCAACGCCTTCGTGCCGGCGATCCTCAAGGTGGTGCGCATCGTCGTTCTGATCGTCGTGCTGCTCGCCATCGCGCAGAGCTGGGCGCTGCTCGACCTTCTGGGCTGGCTCTCGACCGAAGCCGGCGCGCGCTTCGCGACCTCGACCATCACGGCCGCCATCATCGTGCTGGTCGGCGTCGCGGTCTATCTCGGCGTTTCGTCCTGGATCGAATATCGGCTGAACCCCGAATTCGGCCATGTGCCGACCGCGCGCGAAAAGACGCTGCTGACCCTCTTCCGCAACGCCTTCTCGATCATTCTCGTGGTCATGGTCGCGATGCTGGCGCTCGCGCAGCTCGGCGTCGACATCGCGCCGTGCTCGCCGGCGCCGGCGTCATCGGCCTCGCGGTCGGCTTCGGCGCGCAGACGTTGGTGAAAGACATCATCACCGGCGCGTTCATCCAGTTCGAGAACGCGATGAACACCGGCGACAACGTCAAGGTCGCGGGCGTGCAGGGAACGGTGGAGCACCTCACCATCCGCTCGGTCGGCATCCGCTCGATCGACGGCACCTACCACCTGATCCCGTTCTCGTCGGTCGACGCCGTCTCGAACGCGACCAAGACCTTCAGCTATCACCTCGCCAAGATCGGCGTCGCCTATCGCGAGGACATCCCCTTCGTGAAGCAGGCGCTGCGCGACGCCTTCGATCGCCTGAAGGAGAGCGAGCATGGCGCGACCATCATCGGCCCGTTCGAGCTGCACGGCGTCACGGAGTTCGGCGACAACGCCATCACGGTCCGCTGCCGCATCAAGACCAATCCGGGCCAGCAATGGGCGACGGGGCGCGCCTTCAACGAGATCGTGAAGGAGATCTTCGACGAGCGGAACATCGAGATGCCGTTCCCGCACGTCACCCTCTATATGGGCGAAGACCGCGAGGGGAACGCGCCAGCGCTGCGCGTGAAGGGCGACGGCGAAGCGCCGCTGCTCGCCGTGGCGGAGCGTCGCGGGCCGCGTGGCGGCCGCGGATCGGACCACGTCGAGCGCCTCGACGGCCCCGACGATTCCGATGGCGACGCCGCCGGCCCGTAACGGTCTACCGGTCCGCGCGTCCGCAGGCTCATGCTTGCGACCAAGCCTCTCGCATGGCTCGGCATTCGTGCTAGCGTTGCGTCCTCGGGGCGAGAACGGACGCTTTTCCCAGCGGCCGGCTGAGGCCCCGCGAGTTCTGGGCCGGCCCTCGGATGTCTTACGTAACGTCGCGTCTTCTCGGCAGATTCGCGCCTGAGACGGCCGCCGGAGACGCGCGTCCGGATCTCGCCGCGCTGATCGCCGAAGCGCCGGCGATCGTTTGGGCGGCCGGACCCAACGGCGAGACCGAGTTCGTCAGCGAGCGCTGGCGGGAGGTCACGGGCACCGCGCCGCTCGGCGACTGGGTCGAGGCGATCCACAAGGACGACTTCGACGAGCTGGTCAGGGACTGGCGCGGCTGCGTCGCAAGCGGCGAGCCTTTCGAGAACGAGCACCGCATCCGCGTCCGGGACGGAACCTGGCGGCGTTTCCTCGCCCGCGCCCGCCCCTCGCGCGACGCCGACGGCGCGATCGTGCGCTGGGTCGGCACGCTGATCGACATCGAGGATCTGGTCCGCGACCGCGAGGCCGCCGGCGCCCAGCTCGCCAAGCTCGTCGAAGCCCAGACGGTCGACCTCGAGGTCGCCGAGCGGCGCTTCGCCAACGAGGTCGAGGGACGAGCGAGCGACCGCCGCGCCCGCCGCGACGACGACGCGCTCTACGCCGCCTATCTCGACAACACGACCGACGGCGTCTTCGTGGTCTCGTGCACGCCCGGGCGGCCGATCCTGGTCGAGACCGTCAACCGCACGATGGAGCGCGCGCTCGGCATCTCGCGGCTCGTCATGCGCTCGCGCAAGATCTCCGACATTCTTCCGCGCGAAACCTCCGAGCGGCTGGAGGGCGCGATCGAGGCCTGCGCGATGTCCGGCGAGTCGGCGCGCTACGAGCAGGTCACCGAGCTCGACGGCGAGGAGCGGGTCTTCGAGATCGCGCTGTCGCCCGTGTCGTCTTCGGACGGGCGCACCGTGCGCGTCGTCGGGTCGGCCCGCGACCTCACCGAGCGACGCAAGTCGGAGCAGCAATTGCGTCAGGCGCAGAAGATGGAGGCCGTGGGCCAGCTCACCGGCGGCGTCGCGCACGACTTCAACAACCTGCTTCAGGTGGTGAAGGGCAATCTCGAGCTGCTTGCGAGCGAGCTCGCCGCCGTCATGACGCCCTCGATCGAGCGGCGCCTGCGCGACGCGACCGCAGGCGCGGACCGCGGAGCCAAGCTCACCCGGCAGTTGCTCGCCTTCTCGCGCCGCCAGCCGCTCGCCCCGCGCCCGACCGACGTCGGCGCGCTGGTGACCTCCATGGCCGACATGCTCGACCGCACTCTCGGCGAAACCGTCGAGGTCGAGATCAGCCGCGACGCCGGCGGCTGGACCGCGCTTGTCGACCCGGCCCAGCTCGAGAACGCGGTGCTCAACCTCGCGATCAACGGCCGCGACGCCATGCCGGACGGCGGACGGCTCGCGATCGCGGTCCGGCATCTGCCCGCGGGCCTGAGCGGGTCCGAGCGCATCGAGATCGCGGTGACCGACGCCGGCGTCGGCATGAGCGAAAGCGTGCTGGCCCGCGTTTTCGAGCCGTTCTACTCCACCAAGCCCGAAGGGCGCGGCACGGGTCTCGGCCTGCCGCAGGTGCAGGGCTTCATCGAGCAGAGCCACGGCGAGATCGAGATCCAGAGCGCGCCGGGCCGCGGCACCACGGTGCGGCTCAGCCTGCCGCGCAGCGCCGCCGAGGCGGTCGTGGACCCGGACACCGATGGCGAGGCCGACGAGCCTCCGCGCGGCGCGGGCGAGCGGATACTGCTGCTCGAGGACGACGAGGCGGTGCGCAGCTCCGTCGCCGACCTGCTGACGGCGCTCGGCTACCAGGTCGAGCCCACGGCCACGACCCGCGACGCGACGCTGCTGCTCGAGGCCGGCCGGGCCTACGACCTGCTCCTGTCCGATGTGGTGATGCCGGGCCAGCCCTCGCCGCCGGACTTCGCGCGCCTCGCCCGCGCCAAGCTTCCGACGCTGAAAGTCCTGTTCATGTCGGGCTACGCCGAGAACGTCATCGTGCATCAGGGCCGCGTCGACGCCGACGTGCATCTCATCCAGAAACCCTATCGCAGCGACCAGCTGGCCCGGAAACTGCGCCAGTTGCTCGGAGAGCCCGCCGCGACCGAAGCCGCGCCCTCGCGGCCGCTCGAGATCCTGCTCGTCGAGGACGAGCCGCTCATCGCCATGAGCCTCGTCGAGCTTCTCCAGAGCTTCGGCCACAAGGTCACCGAGGCGCGCAACGGCGCGAAGGCCAAGGCTGCGATCTCGGACGGGGCGAAGTTCGACCTGCTTCTGACCGACCTCGGCCTGCCCGACATCGACGGACAGGCGCTCGCCGAATGGGCGCGCGTCGCACGCCCGAGCCTGCCCATCCTGTTCTCGACCGGCCGCGACGACTTCGAGCCGCCCCCGACATTGCTCGAAGGCGGCCCGACGGCGGTGATCGTGAAGCCCTTCGACGCCGAGAGCCTGCGCGCCGCCATTTCGGCCTGCGCGTAGACGCCCGCTCACGGGCCCTTGACCCGCCGCGGCGCGGGGTGCATTCGACGGCCCTCTCTCGGGCGGGGCCCTCTCCCGCCGCATGACCCGACGGGCCGGCATGGAACTCGACACAATCGAAGACGCGATCGCCGCGATCGCCGCGGGCGAACTCGTTGTCGTGGTGGACGACACCGACCGCGAGAACGAGGGCGACCTCATCATGGCGGCCTCCAAGGCGACGCCAGAGGCCCTCGCCTTCATGGTGCGGCACACGAGCGGCATCATCTGCGCGCCGATGACGGCCGAGCGCGCCGACGAGCTCAACCTCGCGCCCATGGTCGCCAACAACCGCGACCCAATGCGCACCGCCTTCACGGTGTCGGTCGACTACAAGGTCGGGCTCACCACCGGCATTTCGGGCGAGGAGCGCGCCAACACGGTGCGCGCGCTCGCCTCCGACAACGCGATCGGCTCCGACTTCCTGCGGCCGGGCCACATCTTCCCGCTGATCGCCCGCGAGGGCGGCGTGCTGACCCGCTCCGGCCACACCGAGGCCGGGGTCGACCTCGCGACCCTTGCCGGGCTGCCGGCCGTCGGCGTGCTGGCCGAGGTCGTCAATGACGACGGAACGGTCAAGCGCCTGCCGGAGCTCATCGAGTTCGCCAAGGAGCACAAGCTCAGGATCGTCTCGATCGAGGATCTGATCGACCACCGCTCCCGCGCGAGACCTTCGTCCGGCGCATCGACCGGTTCGAGCGCCGCATCGGCGGGCTCGACGCGACGATCACCATCTACGAGACCCCGTTCGAGCAGACCCAGCATCTCGCGATCACGGTCGGGGACGTCGGCGGGGAGAAGCCGGTCCCCTGCCGCATCCATCGCGAGCACCTGCTCTCCGACCTGCTGCGCGGCGCCGCGACCTCCAAGGGCTGGCTCGACAACGCGCTGGCGCGCTTCGGCGACACCGGGCGCGGCGTCTTCGTGATGATCCGCGACCCCGCCGTGCTGCGCGACGCCGCCGAACCGGACGCCGCCCCGGCCGACGCCGCCGAGGAGAAGCACATGTCGGCCCGCCAGCGCCGCGCGCGCTGGCGCGAGATCGGCGTCGGCGCGCAGATCCTGCGGGATCTCGGCGCCCGCAAGATCTCGCTGCTCGCCGGCCATGAGCGCCAGTTCGTCGGCCTTGCGGGCTTCGGCGTGTCGATCGAGAAGACCGAGATCGTCGACGAGTAAGCGCGACCGCCCGGCGCCCGCGCCCTTCCTGTCCGGCCCCCAAGCCGAAATTGGCGGCAGAGCTCAGTCCGGCGCGACCACCACTCTCGCGCCGACCCGCTCCATCGCCGCGATCTGGGCGGGTTCGGCGCGCGCGTCGGTGACGAGGGTCCAGCGCGACGGCAGCGGGCCCAGGCCGACTGCTCGGCGCGGCCGAGCTTGGTCGCGTCGGCGAGAACGACGACGTCGGCCGCCTGATCCATCATCAGCGACTTCAGCGCCACCTGGTCGAGGCTCGCCTCGCAGAGGCCCCGGCCCGCCACCACCCCGTCGGCGCTGGTGAAGACGCGGTCGGCGGTGAGGCGGCGCATGCCCTCCACCGCCAGCGGACCGACCGCGCTCATGCTGGTCGGCCGGATCGTCCCGCCGAGCGCGACGAGTTCGACGCCGCTCTCGCCCGCGAGCACCGGCAGCAGAGCGAGATTGTTGGTGACGACCCGGCAGCGCCGGCCCTTGAGCAGCGCGCCGAGCGCGGCGACCGTCGAGCCCGCGTCGAGGATCAGCGTCTCGCCGTCCTGGACGAGCGCGACGGCCGCGCGGGCGATCGCGCGCTTCTCCGCGCCGTTGACGCCGATCCGCTCGCCGAGCGTCGGCTCGGGCGCGCGCTGGCTGAGGATCGCGCCGCCATAGGTGCGGGTGACGGCGTTCTCGCGCGACAGGCGCTGCAGGTCGCGCCGCACCGTCGAGGGGGATACGTCGAAGCGCCGCGCAAGATCGTCGACGTCCGCCTCGCCCGAACGCAGGGCCTCGAGGAGGAGCGATCGACGTTCCCTGCTGCGCATCAAGTCGACGGCTCCATGTGTTCGCGGCCCGCCAGTCTACCGGCGGACGGGCGGCCGAACCAACGCGGCCGCTCGCCCCAGCCGCGGCGCCCGGCGCCGCGGTCGGTCAGTCAGGCCGCGCGCTTGGGCGCGAGGCCGACGGCCTGCCGCAGCGCCTCCACCATCGAGCCGTCGTCGGCGATCCCCTTGCCCGCGATGTCGAAGGCGGTGCCGTGGTCGACCGAGGTGCGGATCACCGGCAGGCCGACCGTGATGTTCACGCCCGCTTCCAGCCCCAGCACCTTGATCGGGCCGTGACCCTGATCGTGATACATCGCGACCACCATGTCGTAGTCGCCGCGGCCGGCGAGGAAGAACAGCGTGTCGGCCGGCAGGGGCCCACGCACGTCCCAGCCCTTGGCCTGGCACTTTTCGACCGCCGGCGTGATCTTGGCGGCTTCCTCGCCCTGGCCGAACAGGCCGTTCTCTCCCGCATGCGGGTTGATGGCGCAGACGCCGATCTTGGGGTTCTGGACGCCGGCCTTCACCAGCACGTCGTGGCCGCGCGCGATGACGCGCTCGACGAGGCCGGGCTCGATCTTCGCGATGGCGTCGATGAGGCCGATATGGGTCGTGACGTGGATCACGCGCAGCTTCGGCGACACCAGCATCATCGAGACTTCCGGCGTGCCGGTGAGATGCGCCAGCAGCTCGGTGTGGCCGGGGAACTTGTGGCCGGCGGCGTGGAGCGCCTCCTTGGAGAGCGGCGCGGTGCAGATCGCCTGCGCGGCGCCGGCCTCGACCACGCGGACCGCCTTCTCGATGTAGCGGTAGGCCGCCTCTCCCGAGACCGGCGACATCTCGCCGAACGGGTGGTCCTTCGGCACGAGCTTCAGGTCGAGGCACTGGACCGCACCGGCGGCGTAGCGCGCCTGGCCGGCGTCCTGCAGCGAGTCGACCCTGAGCGAGGATCCGACGATCTCGCCCGCGGCCTTGAGGCGCTCTGCGTCGCCCACGACCAGCGGCTCGCACATGGCGTGGACCTCCGGATGGGCGAGCGCCTTCATGATGATCTCCGGCCCGATGCCGGACGGATCGCCCATGGTGATCGCGATGGTCGGGCGGGTCACGCGAAGCTTCCTTCTGTTCGAACGGCCTTGAGGCGTTCGGCGATGCGGGTGATGCTCATCTCGTCTCCGAACGCCCCGGCCTTGGTGGCGATCGGAACCGACAGCTCCCCGAGCGTGAGGCCGAGCGAGACGCCCGGCTCGATCTCGTCGGCGAGCCGGATGCCGGTAACGCCGAAGCGGCTCAGCAGGGCCGCGGCGGTCTCGCCGCCGGTCGCCGCGAACGCGCCGACGGCGGGGGGGACCGCTTCGAGCGCGCTTGCAAGACCGGCGGCGAGGCTGGCCCCGATGGACATGTCGACGGACTCGCCCATCAGGATCTCGACCAGAACATCCTCGCCGGCGCTGAGCCGACGAGCGACGTCCCGGCCGAGATCCGCGCGGCCGTCACGGTCTCCTGCGAGCAGAACCTCGGGCGAGGCCGGAACATAGGAGACCGCTCCGGATTCGACGAGCTTGCGCGCGCCGGACCGCGAGCTTGCGGCGAGCGAACCCACCACGATCAGGGTGCCGTTGGCGGTCGGCGCGAGCCTCGGGCTCGGCGTCGGCTCCAGCGGCGCGACGGCGGCGAGCGCATGGGCGAGGCCCGCGCTGCCGATGAAGAAGGGCTGGGTCGACAGCGCGAGGCTCGCCTTGGCGACAGCCGCGAGATCGGCGTCGCTCTCGGCGTCGCAGACCGCGACGACGTCGCCCTTGGCCGCGATCGACTCGAGCGCGGCGACGAGCGCCGCCTCCTCGCCGCGCACGACCGGGAGCAGAACCTTTTCGGCCGCGACTTCGGCGGAGGCGAGCGCCTCCGTCAGGTCGGCGCTGTCATAGGTGTGGTCGCGCTTCCAGGTTTCAGTGTCCTCGAGCGCGCCGCCGGAGACGAGGATGCGCCCGTCGACCGTGGTGCGCCCCGTGGCCGGGAAGGCCGGCGCGAACACGCCGAAACCCGACCGGCCATGCGAGCGCAGATGCGCGATGGTGGCGGCGGTTTCGGCCGCCGGCTGCCCACGAAGCGTGGAGTCGATCTTCTTGAACAGGACCCGGTCCCGTTCGAGATGCTCGGAGAGCGCGCGGACGTGGCGGCGGCCCGCCGCCTCGCCCGTCATGCCGCGGCTGTCGGCGTCGTAGGAGAACACCGGCGGCCGCGAGCCGCGATCGTCAGTCGCGACGCCCCAGCTGACCGCCGCGGCGAGGCCGCGACGGCCGAACGCGATGGCGCAGTCCGCCGCGCCCGTGAGATCGTCCGCGAGGATCAGCCAGCGACCGGACATGTCGTCAGCGGCCCGGCTGCGCCTGGATCGGCGAGGCGACCGGCTCGGCGGCCGCAGGCGCCTCTCCGGTCGCGTCCGGATCGGCCGGACGGCCGAACTTCTTGTACGTCCAGGCGGTCGCGATCGGGCAGAGGATCGCGGTGACCACGACGCAGGCCGCCACGAGCACGGTCGCGTGGGTCGCGGCCTCCGCATAGGCCGGGTTCGCCGAAGCGACGATCGCGGGGACGGCCGCCGCGTTGCCCGCGGTCGAGGCCGCGGCGACGCCGGCGACGCCCGTTCCGCCCGTCAGGCGGTCGGCGAAGAACAGCGGGATGCCGGTGATCACCACCACGCCGACGCCCATGGCGAGGCCGAGGAGGCCGGCGGTCCAGACCTTGGAGAGGTCGAGGTTCGCGCCAAGCGCGAAGGCGAAGAACGGGATCATGACCGGGACCGCCTTCGAAAGGAACTCGCGCATCTCACGGTCGAGATTGCCGATGATCATGCCGACGACGAGCGGCAGGATCGCGCCCATCATGACCTGCCAGGGGAAGGCCGAGAGACCCGCGACGCCGAGCGTCAGCATGGTGAAGAACGGGCCGCTTTCCAGCGACATGATGGTGTAGGCGCCCACGTCCCGCGGACGGCCGTACTGGCCCATCAGCGCCATGTAGAGGCCGCCATTGGTGTCGTTCATCGCGGCGACGATGGCGAGCGTCGAGATGCCCGCGAAGATGCCGAAAGAGACCGGCCCCTCGCCCAGGAACTGGCCGGCGACCACGCCGAGGACGACCGCGATGCCGACCTTGGTGAACAGCAGCGTGCCGCCCTTCTTCACAATGTAGGGGGTGGCGCGGAAATCGATGCTCGCGCCCATGCAGACGTAGAACACCGCGAGGATCGTCAGGGCGCCGGAGAACAGCGCGCCGGTGAACGAGCCGAAGAACTTCGGCGTGCCGGGAAAGAACGTCGCGATCAGCGCGCCGATGAGCAGCGGCACGACCATCATGCCGCCGGGCACGCGCTCGATCGCCCGCTTGATGGGGACCTGCATGTTCGTCTCCTCCATGCGCGCTTTGCGCATTTTTTGGGCTCTAGGCCGGGCGATCGCGCATTTCTGCCGCCGCTAAGTGCGTATTCGCGCGAACTATGCAGCCTGTCAATCAGTATGCGCGGTTTGCGCAAATTTTGTTTGACATGCCGTCACACGGGAGTCATGCTCAAATTACGAACAAAAGTTCGGATACCGAACAACTAGACGCGCCGCCAAGGCGCGCGGTCCGGGAGACGAAACATGGTCGCGCCGACCCATCCGAACGATGACGCGGCGACCTCCGCGCGGCTGCGCCCCGCGGCGCGCCCACCGACGACCCAAAGAACTTCGTGGGAAGCGTCGCCAAGGCGTTTTCGGTGCTGCACGCCTTCGGCCCGGACCTTCCCGAGCTCACCATCGCCGAGATCGCTGCGCGAACCGTGCAGAACCGCGGCGCGGCCTTCCGGCTCGCACACACGCTGGTCGCGCTCGGCTATCTCGACCACATGCCCGAAACGCGCAGGTTCCGCCTGTCGCTGAAGTGCCTGGAGCTCGGCTTCTCGGCGCTTGCCGCCAACGATCTGCCGACCCACGCCCGCCCGCTGCTCTCCGACGTCGCGCCGCGGATCTCCGACAGCGCTTCGCTTGGGGCGCTCGACCGCGGCGACGTCGTCTATCTCCAGCGCGTCGAAGCCGCCGCCCAGCCGGTCTCGCGCCGCGCCGGCAGCCGCACCGGCGCCTATGCGGCGGCGCTCGGCCACGCGATCCTCGCTTTCTTGCCGCGCGACGCGCAGATCGCGCATCTCGACGCCGCCCCGCGGGTCAAGCTGTCGGAGCGCACGCTCGTCGATCTCGACGCGCTGATCGCCCGCCTCGACGAGGTCCGGGCCCGCGGCTTCGCGGTGTCGGACGGCGAGAACGCCTATGGCCTGCGAACCGTCGCGGCCCCTGTGCTCGACGCGGGCGGAAAACCCGTGGCCGGCGTCAGCCTCACCATCAACGCCGCGCGGATGAGCGTCGACGACTTCGTCGCGCTCGCCGCCCCCCATGCGATCCGCATCGCCGAAAAGCTCGGACAGGCGTCGCGCCTGTCGCTCGGCGCGATCGCCCTCCCCCAGTCAGGAGCCGCCTCATGAGCGCCCTCGTGGCCCCCATCGAAATTCTGCGCCCGGCGCGGCTCGAATTCGGACCGGGCGTCGTCTCGTCCGTCGCGGCCTATCTCGCCGAGAAGGGCTATGTCCGCCCGCTCGTGGTCGCCGACCCATTCAACGCCGCGCGCGTCGAGCTGCTCGGCCTCAAGGGCGAGGTCGCGGTGTTCGGCGAGGTGAAGCCGGAGCCCGACGCACCCAATCTCGACAAGGCGCTGGCGCTCGCCGCGGAGGTCCGGCCCGACGTCGTGATCGGCTTCGGCGGCGGCAGCGCCATGGATCTCGCCAAGCTCGTCGCGGTGCTGCCCGGTTCGGGCCAGAGCCTCAAGGACGTGGTCGGCCCGGAGAAGGTGCTCGGCCGGACGGTCGGGCTCGTGCAGGTCCCGACCACCTCGGGAACGGGTTCGGAGGGCGGAACGCGCTCGCTCGTCACGGACCCCGAGACCCAGAACAAGCTCGCGGTGCAGAGCCGCTTCATGCTGGCCGACCTCGCGGCGGTCGATCCCGACCTCACCATGACGGTGCCGCCCGCCGTCACCGCCGCCACCGGCGTCGACGCCATGGCGCACTGCGTCGAGGCCTTCACCTCGAAGAAGGCCCATCCGATCATCGACCTCTATGCGCTGGAAGGCGCGCGGCTGGTCGGCAAATATCTCGCCCGCGCGGTCGCCGACGGCTCGGACCGCGAGGCTCGCGTCGGCCTTTCGCTCGCATCCCTTTATGGCGGCTTCTGCCTCGGCCCGGTGAACACCACCGCGGGCCATGCGGTCGCCTATCCGCTCGGCACGCGCCACCACATCGCCCATGGCCTGGCCTGCGCGCTGATCTTCCCGCACACGCTCGCCTTCAACGCGCCCGCGGCTCCCGAAAAGACCGCGCTGGTGCTTGAGGCGCTCGGGCTTGCGCCCGACGCCCGGCCGGATGCCGCGTTCGAGGGCGCTTACCGCTTCTGCGCCGACCTCGGCGTCGAGATGAAGCTTTCCGCGCTCGGCGTGCCGACAAGCGACTTCGAGACCATGGCGGGCGACGCCCACGCGATCCGCCGCCTGCTCGACAACAACCCGAGAAACATGAGCCGAGGACATCCTCGCGATCTACGCCAAAGCCGCCTGAGGCCCGAGCCTCAAGAGACGGAAACGCAGCGGCCCCGAGAGGCCGCGACGACGATGACGGTCCCTGGAGGAACCAAGATGCTGAAGTCCCTGATGGTCGCGGCGCTCGCGCTCGCGACGCCGCTTTCGCTCGCCCCGATCTCGGCCGCGCACGCGGCAGACGGCGACTGGCCGAAGTCCCATCACGCTGCTGGTGCCGTTCACGGCCGGCGGCACCGCCGACATCTTCGCCCGAATGGTGGGCGACCATCTCGGCAAGGTGACGGGACAGGTGATCGTGCCGGAGAACATCGGCGGCGGCGGCGGCACGCTCGCGCTCGGGCGCCTCGCGCGTTCGGAAGCCGACGGCACGACCGTCGCGCTCGCCTCGACCTCGAACCTCTCGATCCACCCGACGCTGTTGAAGGACCGGATCCAGTACCAGACGCTGCGCGACCTCGCGCCCATCACCCAGATCTCCCTGGTGCCGAACCTCTTGGTCGTGAACCCCGAGCGCATCAAGGCGCGCACGGTGCAGGAGCTCATCGACCACCTGAAGGCCAATCCCGAGAAGATCACCTTCGGCTCTTCGGGCGTCGGCACCACGCAGCATCTCGCCGGCGAGCTCTTCATGCAGCGCACCGGCACGAAGATGACGCACGTCGCCTACAAGGGCTCGAGCCAGATGATGCCGGATCTGATCGCCGGCCAGATCGACCTCGCCTTCGACAACGCCCCGCTGCTGTGGCCGCACATCAAGTCCGGCAAGCTGATCGCGCTCGGAACCGCGACCGCCGAACGCCTCACGGTCGCGCCTGAGCTGCCGGCGATCGCCGAGACCGTCCCGGGCTTCAAGGCCGTCGCCTGGCACGGCTTCCTCGCCCCGGTGAAGACCCCGAAGGCGCTGGTCGACGCCTACGCGAAAACGATCAACGAATTCATGCAGCGCCCCGAGACCCAGAAGCGCTTCGACGAGCTCGGCGTGCTGCCGATGCACACCTCCCCGGAGGCCTTCGCCAAGCTGATCGCCGACGAGGCCGCGCAGTGGAGCAAGGTCATCGAGACCGCGGGCGTGAAGCCCGAGTGATTTCCGCCTGAACCGCCGCCGTCGTCCCGGCCGAAGAGCCGGGACCCAGGAACGCCGCGCGTCGCCGACTTTGCGCCGCCGGCTCGTCTGGATCCCGGGCCAAGCCCGGAATGACGGCTCAGTTTCCAGCGCCCCATCCCCCCTTGAGAGATCCAATGACCTGCGAAACCTTCGTCGCCCTCGTCACGTGCTTCGACGACAAGGAAGCGATCGACTACGCCGCGACCCGCGCGCAGGTGCGCCGGCAGGTCGAGGCCGGCAACAACATCATGTGCGCCGGCACCAATGGCGACTTCACCGCGCTCACCTTCGAGGAGAAGGTGCGGCTGACCGAGGAAGTCGTGGACGAGGTCGGCGGAAAGGCCCGCGTCATCGTCAACGCGGGAATGCCGGCGACCTACGAGACCGTGCTGCTCGCCAGGGAATTCGACCGCATCGGCGTCGACGGCGTGGCGGTGATCACGCCGTTCTTCATCGAGTGCACGCAGGACGGCCTCGTCCGGCACTTCTCGACAGTGGCCGACGCGATCACGACGCCGGTCTATCTCTACGACATCCCGGCCCGCACCCAGAACCACATCGAACCCGATACCGCGCGAGCGCTGGCCCGCCACGGCAACATCGCCGGCATCAAGGACAGCGGCGGCGCGCAGGCGACGCTCGAGGCCTATCTCGCGGTGTCGAAGGAGGCGGAAGGCTTCGACGTCTATTCCGGACCGGACTCGCTCGTTCTCTGGGCGTTCCAGAACGGCGCCAAGGGCTGCATCTCGGGCCTCGGCAACGTCATGCCCAAGGTTCTGGCCGACATCTGCGCGGGCTTCAACGACGGCGACCTCGCCAAGGCCGAGGCCGCGCAGGCGACGTTCACCGCCTTCCGCACCGACCTCTACAAGCTCGGTTATCCGCCGGCGCTCGTGAAGCGCTCCCTCTACCTGATGGACAAGTCGGTGGGCGCAAGCCGCCAGCCGGCGCTGCCGCCGAGCCCTGAGCAGGACGCCAAGATCGCCGCGCTGCTCGCCGCCCACGGCCTCGCCTGAGGATTTCGTCATGACCATCGTCGCCACCACCTCGCCCGGCTTCGGGCGCTACGGAAGCGTGCCCGACCGGCTGGCCGAAAAAGGCTGGACCTTCGTGCGCTGCGTCGACACGTCGAAGCCCGACGGCGGCCTCTCCGAGCATCTCGCCGAAGTCGACTTCATCGTCGCGGGCCTGGTGCGCGTCACGGACGAGACGCTCGCGGCCGCCCCGAAGCTCAAGGCCGTTTGAAGCACGGCGTCGGCGTCGACAGCATCGACATCCCGGCCTGCACCGCTCGCGGCGTGCCCGTGCTCAACACGCCGGGCGCGAACGCGGCCGCCGTGGCGGAGCTCGCCGTCGGCATGATGTTCGCGTTCGCGCGCAACATTCCGGCCGGTCACGAGAGCGTGGTCACCGGCGCCTGGAAGCGGACGGTCGGCGGCGAGATCGGGGCCAAGACGCTCGGGATCGTGGGCCTCGGGGCGATCGGCCGTTCGCTCGCCAAGAAGGCGATCGGCTCGGCATGCGCGTCGTGGCCTCGGACCTTTATCCCGACCGCGCCTTCGCGGCCGAGCACGGGATCGAGCTCCTCGAGCTCGACGAGCTTCTCAAGCGCGCCGACTATGTGTCGCTTCACGTCTTCGGCGGCGCCGACAACGCGGCGCTCATCAACGCCGATCGCCTCGCGCTCATGAAGCCGACCGCCTGCCTGCTCAATCTTGCGCGCGGCGAGGTCGTGGATCTCGACGCGCTGGACGCAGCGCTGACCGAGGGCCGGCTCGCGGGCGCCGGCATCGACGCCTACACGGTCGAGCCGCCGGACGTCAGCCACCCGATCTTCCGCCAGCCGCGCGTCGTCTTCACCCCGCACACGGGCGCGGACACGGTGGAGTCGGTCGAGCGCGTGGGCCTGATGAACGTCGAGGACATCGAGACGATCCTGGCAGGCGGGCGTCCGACGAGGGTGCTCAACCCCGAGGTCTTCGAGACCGAGGCCTTCGCGGCGCGGCGGGCCGCCGCGTGAGCGCGGCCGCTCCGCGCTACCGCGGCGGGGATCTCGTCGCGAGCGCCGAGGCCCTGTTCGCAGCCGCCGGCCTCGAGGCCGACAAGGCTAACGCGGTCGCGACCTATCTGGTCGGGCCGATCTCATGGGCCACACCACCCACGGGCTCGCGCTCGCCGGCTGGTATCTCGACGGCGTCGCGGACGGCGTGATGACCAGGGCCGGCGCGCCCGAGGTCGTCTCTGACCGCGGCGCGGCGGTCTGCTGGCGCGGCCGGCGGCTCCCCGGGGCCTGGCTCACCTCGGAAGCGGTGAAGCTCGGCTGCGAACGGGCGCGGACGCATGGTGCGGCCACGATCGTGATCGGCGACAGCCACCACATCGGCTGTCTCGCGGCCTATCTGCCGATCGCGACCGATCAGGGCCTCATGGTCTCGATCGCGAGCTCCAGCCCTTCCGGAGCGCAGGTCGCGCCCTTCGGCGGGCTGAAGGGGCTCTACACCCCTGACCCGGTCGCCCACGGGATCCCGACGCCGGGCGACCCGATCCTGATCGACATCTCGGCCTCGATCACCACGGTCAACATGAGCCAGCGGCTCATCAAGGCGGGCGAGCGGTTCCCGCACGACTGGCTGATGGACAAGGACGGCGTCCCGTCCAGCGACCCGAAGGTCATGACCGAGGGCGGAACGCTGCTGCCGACCGGCGGGCTCGACCACGGCCAGAAGGGCTACGGCATGGCGCTCCACGCCGAGGCCGTGACGCAGGTCTCGCGGGCTACGGCCGGGCGGACGCCCCGAAGGGCGTCAACGCCGCCGTCACCGTGCAGGTCTATGATCCCGAAGCCTTCGGCGGCCGCGAGGCCTTCCTGCGCCAGACTGGGTGGCTCGCGGACGCCTGCCGCGCCAACCCGCCGCGCCCGGGCGTCAAGGCCGTGCGCCTGCCCGGGGAGGCGGCGCTGAGGCGCAAGCGCGAGGCGCTCCGCGACGGCGTCGCGCTTCATGACGGGATCCTCGCCTCGCTGGAGCCTCATGCGGCGCGGCTCGGCGTGACGCTTCCGGCCGCGCTCTGACGCGGCCTTCACGGCGCGACTGGCGCTCCGCCAGTCGCGCCGTCGCTCACCCCTCCGCGCGCGCCACGAGGAGGCGCGCGAGCGAACCCGCCGCCTGGAGAATGTCGTCGCACACCGCCGCCCGCGCGGCTGGTCCGTCGCCGTTGCGCATCGCCTCGCGGATGTCGCGATGGGCGGCCATCGAGCGGTGGAGATGGGCGCGCTCGGGCGTCAGCAGGTAGAAGCACGGCCCCATCAGCAGCCAGAGGCTCTCGACGATCCGGAGCGTGATGGCGGCGTCGGCCACCACATAGATGCGACGGTGAAAGGCGAAGTTCGCCTCGAGATAGCCAGAGCGGTCGCCGGCCTCGACCGATCTCTGCATGGCGTCGAACAGCGCGTCGATCTCGAGGCGGTCGGCCGCGGTCGCGGCGGCGGCGGCGCGCTCGGCCAGCATGCCCTCGAGCGCCATCCGCGTGTCGCGCACCTCGCGCAACTGGACCGGATCGAGCGAGGCGACGCGAATGCGCCCCGTCGGCGTGATCTCGATCGCGCCCTCGGCCTGAAGCCGGTGCAACGCCTCGCGGATCGGCATCGGGCTCGACCCGAGCGCGGCCGCGAGCCCGCGGATGGCGAGCTTCTGGCCCGGCGCGAAGCGGCCGCTCATCAGGCCGTCGCGCAGGCGCCGGTAGACCTGTTCGGTGACAGTGGTGCGCGCCACGGGGTCGAAGGTCGGCAAGACGGCTGTCATGAGATCCGGGGGATCGTTGCGGAACGATAAAACGTGATCACATCTGACGTTTCGTCAAGCGTTGAGGTTGTGAACGGCGGAACCACACCCGTCCTCCTGAGCCTGATCCCGGGATCAATCGACGTCGACGTCACCGATCTCTCGGAGCGTTCCTGTTCATGGATCCCGCTCTTCGGCCGGCACGACGACGGCGGAGAAAAGAGCCCGCCTCCATCACGCCCCGCGCGCTTCGCCTCCGCCGATCCCTGCTCTTCCGCTGCCTTGACTCCCCTTGATTTTGTGATCACAAATCACAAAACGGACGCACAGACGTCCAAAAAACATCAGGGAGAGACGCGCCATGGGCGTCATCGACACGCTGGTCCCGCGTCCGGGCCTCAAGGTTCTGATTTCCGGCGGCGCCGCGGGCATCGGCGCTGCGATCGCCGAGGCCTTCGTGGAGGCCCGCGCCGAAATCCATGTCTGCGACGCAAGCGACGACGCGCTCGCAGCCTTCCGCGCCCGCTTTCCGGACGCGCTCGCCACCAAGGCCGACGTCGCCAGCGCATCCGACGTCGACGCGGTGTTCGCCGCCCATGCGGAGCGCTTCGGCGCTCTCGACGTGCTGGTGAACAACGCCGGCGTCGCAGGCCCCACCGCCGGCGTCGACGCCATCGACGAAGCGACGTGGACGCGCACCATCGACGTCAACCTCAACGCCCAGCACCGCTTCGCGAGCCGCGCCGTCCCGCTGCTGAAGCGCTCGGACGAGGCGCGCATCATCTGCATCTCGTCGGTCGCAGGGAGGCTCGGCTACGCCTGGCGCACGCCTTACGCGGCGACCAAATGGGCGATCGTCGGCATGATGAAGTCGCTCGCGATCGAGCTCGGGCCCGACGACGTGCGCGTCAACGCGCTGCTTCCGGGCATCGTCGAGGGCCCGCGCATGGACGGGGTGATCCGCGCGCGCGCCGAACAGACCGGCGTCCCCGAGCCCGAGATGCGCGAGGAGTATCTCAGGAAGATCTCGCTCGGCCGCATGGTGACGGCGCAGGACGTCGCCGCCATGGCGCTGTTCCTGTGCTCGCCCGCCGGGCGCAACGTCACCGGCCAGGCGATCAGCGTGGACGGCGACGTCCAGTACCTCTGACCAAAACCGACAAGACGGCGCCGGCCTGGAGCCGGACGCCGCGGCCAGACTTTTGGGAGAACGACCAATGGCGAGCATCGACGGAGCGGCGGCCTCGACCGTCGCGGCTGGCGCGGTCCCGCGGGACCAGAAGGCCACCACCGCGCTCATCATCCGCAAGCTGATGCCGCTCTTGGTGATCGCCTATGTGATCGCCTTCATCGACCGCACCAACGTCGCGCTCGCCAAGACCCATCTCGAGGTCGACATCGGCCTCACGGCGGCGGCCTACGGCTTCGGCGCGGGCCTGTTCTTCCTCACCTACGCGCTGTTCGAGGTGCCCTCGAACCTCATCATGCACCGCGTCGGCGCGCGGTTCTGGATCACCCGGATCATGGTGAGCTGGGGGATCGTCTCGGCCGGCATGGCGCTCGTGCAGGGGCCGACCTCGTTCTACGTGATGCGCGTGCTGCTCGGCATCACCGAGGCCGGCTTCTTCCCCGGCGTGATGCTCTATCTCACCTACTGGTTCGGGGCCGAGGACCGGGCGCGGGCCACGGGCCTGTTCCTGCTCGGCGTCTGCTTCGCCAACGTCATCGGCGGACCGCTCGGCGGCGCGCTATTGGCGATGGACGGGATCTGGGGCTTCCACGGATGGCAGTGGCTGTTCGTGATCGAGGCGATTCCCGCGCTCGTGCTCGCCGTCGTCATCTGGAAGAAGCTTCCCGACCGCCCTTCGGACGCCAAGTGGCTCACGCCGGAGGAGGCCCGCGCTGTCGAAGCGCGCGCGGCGGAGGCGAGCGCGCCCGAGACCGGCGAGTCGATCTGGAAGGCGCTGCTCGGCGTCCAGAGCCTGCTCGCGATCGGCGTCTATTTCTGCCACCAGATCTCGGTCTACACGATGACGTTCTTCCTGCCCGGCATCATCGGCCGGTGGGGAACCATGGGGCCGATCACGGTCGGCTTCCTGAACTCGCTGCCCTGGATCGCCGCGACGCTCGGCGCGATCTTCGTGCTGCGCGTCTCGCTCGACGCCAAGCGTTCGAAGGCGCTGCTGATCGCCGGCGTGCTCGTGATGGCGGTCGGCATGGCGATCGCGTCCAATGGCGGCCCGGCCTACTCGCTGGTGGGCTTCAGCATCGCGGCTTCGATGTTCTTCGTCGTGCAGGCGCTCATCTTCACCTACCCGTCCTCGCGGCTTTCGGGCGCGCGGCTCGCCGCCGGCATCGCCTTCACCAACACCTGCGGGCTGATGGGCGGCTTCATCGGCCCGACCGTGATGGGCGTCATCGAGCAAAGCACCGGCGCGGCCACCTGGGGGATCGTGGCGATGTCGGGCCTCTTGTTCCTCGCAGCCCTCATCGCGCTCGGCCTGCGCCGCGGCGACGAAGCCCGCGCGGCCTAAAGAAGGAGAAAAACAATGGCGACCAAGCGCAAAGTCATCATCACCTGCGCGGTGACGGGGGCGATCCACACGCCCTCGATGTCCCCTCACCTGCCGGTGACGCCGCAGGAGATCGCCGAGGCCGCGATCGGCGCGGCGGAGGCGGGCGCGGCGATCGTCCACCTCCACGCCCGCAACCCCGAGACCGGCGAGCCCGACCAGTCGCCGGAGGCCTTCGCCAAGTCCTGCCGGTGATCAAGCAGCGCTCCAACGTGGTGATCAACCTCACCACCGGCGGCGCGCCCACAATGCCGATCGAGGAGCGCGTGCGCCCCGCCGCGACCTTCGCGCCGGAAGTCGCCTCGCTCAATCTCGGCTCGATGAACTTCGGCCTGTTCGGCATGCTCGACCGCTTCGGCGACCAGCTGGAACACGAGTGGGAGAAGACCTACCTCTCCAACAAGGACATCATCTTCCGCAACACGTTCGGCCAGATCGAGCATGTTCTGACGACCTGCGCGGGCAACGAGACGCGTTTCGAGTTCGAGTGCTACGACACCGCGCATCTCTACAATCTCAAGCACTTCTTTGACCGCGGCATGGTGGCGGCGCCGCTCTTCATCCAGACCGTGTTCGGCCTGCAGGCGGAATCGGCGCGCATCCGGAGGACGTGATGCACATGAAGCGCACCGCCGACCGGCTGTTCGGCGACAGCTACCGCTGGTCGGTGCTGGGCGCTGGGCGAAACCAGATTCCGGTCGCCACCATGGCGGCGGCGATGGGCGCGAACGTCCGCGTCGGGCTGGAGGACAGCCTCTGGGCCGGCCCCGGCAAGTTCGCCGAGTCGAACGCCGAGCAGGTGCGGATCGTCCGCGCCATCATCGAGGGGCTCGGCTTCGAGGTCGCGACGCCCGACGAGGCGCGCGCGATGCTGGCGTTGAAGGGCGGAGACCGGGTGGCGTTCTGAAGACGCCGGCCGACGGGGCGCGAAGATCAATTGTCCAGGCCGGGCGATCGCGGTCGCCGGCGCCCGGTCGTTTGGAGAAAGCCCGCGCGTCGGCGCGACTTCAAGCAGATCTATGAAGAAAACATAAGACACCCGTCGATCTGCCTCGATCTTACACTGTCTTCGGCGTTCCGTTGCTTTCTTGGAACCATTCAAAACAACGGATCGATTGATCATCCCGTCCGCGCGCACTTGTGCGCGGCGCCGCAATATGGCTCTGGATGGGGCGCGCGACGCGTTCGCGCAGAGCCATGGGACGCAGGATGACCCACGACAGCGCCGCCTCACCGGCGGGAGCCGAGAGCTTCGACCTCTCCGAGGCCGCCTTCACGGTCGAAGGCCGTGCGCTGCTCTCGCCGCTGACGCTCACCCTCGAGCCGGCGCGCATGATCGGCCTCATCGGCCACAACGGCTCCGGCAAGTCGACGCTGATCAAGCTCCTCGCGCGCCAGCAGCCGGCGAGCGGCGGCGCGATCCGCTACGGCGGCGAGCCGATCGAGCGCTGGCGCACCCGCGACTTCGCGCGCCGCGTCGGCTACCTGCCGCAGACGCCGGCGGCCGCCACCGGCCTGACGGTGAAGGAGCTCGTGTCGCTCGGCCGTTATCCCTGGCACGGCGCGCTCGGCCGCTTCGGCGAGGTCGACCGGAAAGCGGTCGAGGACGCCATGCGCCTGACCGACACCGAAGGGTTCGCCGAGCGGATGGTCGAGGAGCTGTCGGGCGGCGAGCGCCAGCGCGTCTGGCTCGCGATGCTGGTCGCGCAGGGCACGCGCTGGATGCTGCTCGACGAGCCGACGTCGGCGCTCGACGTCGCCCACCAGATCGAGGTTCTGGCGCTGACGCGGCGGCTGACGCGCTCGCACGGCCTCGGGGTGATCGTGGTGCTGCACGACGTCAACATGGCGGCGCGGTTCTGCGACGAGCTCGTGGCGCTGCAGCGCGGCCGGCTGATCGCCCGCGGCGCGCCCTCCGATCTGATGACCGGCGAGCAGCTCGAACGGATTTTCGGCGCGCCGATGGACATCCTGCCCTGCCCCGACGGTTCGCTCGTCGCAGCGCCCCGCATCGACCTGCGCGAGACGGAAGCGGCCTGATCGACGGCCGCTCCACTTTTTTCTGAGACGGCGCAAAGGTTCTCTCCGGATCGAACGTCTTATCAGGGCGAATGTCAGACGGATCGGAGGAGTTCGGCCTCGGGGCCCTGGACGACGCCGCGCTCGTGGACCGGGCGCGGCGCGGAGACGCGCGCGCCTTCGAGGCGCTGGCGGCTCGGCACTACGAGCCGATCCGCCGCTTCGCGTGGCGCCGCTGCGGAGACGCGACGGACGCCGAGGACGTCGCGCAGGAGACCCTGATCCGGATCGCCCGGAGCCTCGACCGCTTCGAGGGACGCTCGGCCTTCTCCACCTGGGCTTTCGGCATCGCGCTCAACGCCGCGCGAGACCGCGGACGGGCGGAGGCGCGACGCGGCGCGATCGAACGGGAGGCGCTCGCTCGCCCGTCTCGATCAGGACGAAGCGCCCGGCGACGACATGACCGACGAGCTCTGGGCCGCGGTCGACGCTTTGCCCGAGCCGCAGCGCGACGCGGTGCTGCTGGTCCATGTCGAGGGCCTCACTCACGCGCAAGCCGCGCAGGCGCTCGGCTGCGCCGAGGCGACCGTGTCCTGGCGGCTGTTTTCGGCGCGCCGCCGCCTCAAGTCCGCGCTATCGAGGAAAGGCGCATGACAGACCGCGATCTCGACCAGCGTCTCTCAGGGCTTCGCCGCGACGTCCCCCCGGCGTCCGAAGCCGCGCGCGCCGACGCGCTCTCCGCGGCTGGCGCTGCCTTCGAAGAGGCGCAGGCGAAAAAACGCGCCGACGCCCTCAAAGGATCGGCCCACGACCGGCGTCACAGCCTCGCAAGCCCATCGGGGCTCTGGAGGATCGTGATGCAGAATCGTCTCGCCATCGGCGGCGTCGCCGCCTGTCTCATCGTCGCGCCGATCGGCGGCGCGCTGTTCGTCGAACAGGCGCGTCGCCAAGCGCCGGATCTGCGGCAGGACGCGGCGGCGCCCCGACCCGTGCAGGAGGCCTCGCCCGAGCCCGAGGTCGCGGCCAAGCTTGAGAGCGCCCCCAAACCCGTGGCGCCTTCCGGGGCGCGGCTTGAGCGCCGCGCCGTCGCGCCCCCGCCGCCGCCGTCCGCCCCCATGGCGGGGCTCGCGGACGCCTATCGCGGCCCGGACGTCGTCGTCGGGGCGCCCGAGAACCGCGACCGCTTCGAGTCCACGGCGGCGAACGGCCTGAAGGTGACCGCGCAGGAGCCGGTCTCGACCTTCTCGATCGACGCCGACACCGCCTCCTACGCCTGGGTGCGCCGATCGCTGAGGCAGGGCCGCGCCCCCTCGCCCGATCAGGTGCGGATCGAGGAGCTGATCAACTACTTCCCCTACGCCGACCCGGCGCCCGTCGACGCCGCCACGCCGTTCCGGCCGACCGTCTCGACCTTTCCGACGCCATGGAACGCCGACACAAAGCTGGTGCGCATCGGGATCAAAGGGTTCGACAAGGTCGCGGTCGCGCGCCCGAAGGCCAACCTTGTCTTCCTCGTCGACGTCTCGGGCTCGATGAACGCGCCCGACAAGCTGCCGCTGCTGAAAGCCAGCTTGAAGCTCCTTCTGACGAAGCTCGGGCCCGACGATCATGTGGCGATCGTCACCTATGCGGGCGCGGCCGGCGTCGCGCTGGAGCCGACCAGGGCGTCCGACAAGGCCGCCATCGCCGCGGCGATCGACAGGATGGAGGCCGGCGGCTCGACCGCAGGCGCGGCCGGCATCGCCGAGGCGTACCGGCTCGCCAGGAAGAACTTCGACAAGGACGGCGTGAACCGCGTGATGCTCGCCACCGACGGCGACTTCAACGTCGGGGAGTCGGATCCGGACGCGCTCACCCGCATGATCGAGGACGAGCGGAAATCCGGCGTCTTCCTGTCGGTGCTCGGCTTCGGGCAGGGCGACTACAACGACGCGCTGATGCAGCGCCTCGCCCAGAACGGCAACGGGACCGCGGCCTATATCGACGAGCTGGAAGAGGCCCAGAAGACGCTGGTCGAGGAGGCGGGCGCCGCGCTGTTCCCGATCGCCAAGGACGTGAAGATCCAGGTCGAGTTCAATCCGGCTCAGGTCGCCGAGTATCGTCTCATCGGCTACGAGACCCGGATGCTGAAGCGCGAGGACTTCAAGGACGACCGCGTGGACGCCGGGGAGATCGGCTCGGGCGCCTCGGTGACGGCGCTCTACGAAATCACCCCGCCGCAGAGCCGCGCGCGCATGACCGACGAGCTGCGCTACGCCAGGCCCGCGGCCGAGCCCGCCCCTGCCGCCGGCGACGCCGAATTCGGCGCCGTGAAGATCCGCTACAAGCTGCCGGACGCGGACACGAGCCGCGAGATCGTCGAGCCCATCCGCACCGCCGAGTCCGCGCCGACGCTCGCCGGCGCCTCGGACGACGCGCGCTTTTCGGCGGCGGGTCGCGGCCTTCGGCCAGAAGCTGCGCCGCGAGCGGCAGGTTGAGACGATGGGCTGGGACGAGATCGCGGCGCTCGCCGCCGGCGCGAAGGGCGCCGACCCGTGGGGCTATCGCGCCGGCTTCGTGCGGCTCGTCGGCCTCGCCAAGGCGGTCTCGGGCGGAGCGCCGTAACGGCCTATCGCGGCGGCGGCGGCTCGATGGCGCGCGAGCCCGATCAACGGCCCTGCGCAGGCCGGCGCGCGCATTGGGCGTGGATGGAAGGGTCGTCGGGTCGCGTGGCGGAGGGAGCGTCCGCTGCGCCCCTGTGGGTAAAATAAAATATCATTTAAATACAATAACTTATATAACATACGTCCCGCGAAATGTACGGCGTAATGTATTGCGAAATTGGCTTTTAGCGCTGACGTCGCGAGGCCGAAACTCCTACCCTCCATGACGCGAAAAGGGCCGCCCCGCGACCAACGGGACGGCCCTCAATCACTTCGCCGCGCGGTTCGCAGCCGCACGATCCACACCCACGGGATAGGCCCCGCAGATGTCCGCCAATACCTACCGCGCTGACGCTGACTCCTCAACGGTTTCGCCGCTCGACCGGCGTTTCCCCTTCACCATTATTCCCGACCTCTCCGGCGCGACGATGCATGTCGAGGAACTGTCTCTCCGTGAGCTTGCCGCTAGGGCCAAGGGCACGCGGCGGAAGACGAAGAAGCGCCTGCCCTTATTCAACGGCGCAGCCTTCGGCGACGTGCTGAGCGACAAGGGCTCGCTGCGTCACGACGCGAACGTGATGGCCGTCGCGGCGGTCGTCGTGGACTACGACGGCGGCACGATCGCCATCGGCGCGGCCCGCGCGGCGATCAACGCGGCCGGGCTCAACGCCCTTGTCCTGACCTCGCCGACCAACGGTGAGCCCGGCCGGGGCTACCGCTGGCGCGGCGTCTTCCCGCTGTCCCGGCCGCACGATCGGGCCGCCTATGAGGCGCTGGCGGAGCAGGCGAACGGGCTCTTTGGCGGCGCGCTCGACAAGGGCTCTCGCGAGCCCTCGCGGTCGTACTTCATCGGTCACACCGGCAAGCTCACGACCTACCTTGTCGAGGGCCGTCGCTGGATCGATGAAGCCGACGACCTCCCGCGCACGGCATGGACCAAGGCCGAAACCGACGCGCCCGGCGCGCACGACCACGCGGAGAAGTGGGGCCGCCCGCTGCACGTCCTGCGCTCCGCGCTTTTCGCCGTCCCAAACGATGGGAGCCGCCCCGAGCACGCCGACCGCGATTGGTGGCTGAAGATCGTCGCGGCCGTGAACTTCGAGACGAGCGGCGCTGACGAGGGCTTCGCCGTGCTCGACGACTGGTCCCGCCAGTGGCCCGGCTACGACGCGGAGAAGACCCGCGCGGCATGGGACTCGTTCCGCCGCTCTACGGGCCGCGTCGTCACCGGCCGCCACATCTTGAACCTCGCGGAGGCTGAGGGCTGGCGCGACCTAGAGCGCATGTTCGGTCTGTTCGACGACCTCGCGGAGGAAGAGCGGGAGGACGCCGCGTGGCAGGAGGCCGTAGACGATATCGTCGGAAAGGCCGGCGGCGGCTTCTTCGAGTCGGTGGCGGATTGGGGCGAGACCGCGCCCGAACGGGAATGGCTCATCAAAGACCTCATCCCCAATCGGCAAGTAACGCTTCTCTACGGCGACGGCGCGACCGGCAAATCGCTCTTAGCCCTGCAATTGGCCGCCGCCGTTGCGAACGGCTCGCCATGGATCGGCCGGGCGATCGACCGCCCCGGCGTCGCGCTGTTCTTCACCGCCGAAGACGACAGGGACGAAGTGCATCGGCGCGTCGTGGACATCGCCACGCATCACGGGACCACGGTCGCGGACCTCTGCCGCCGTCTCTACGCCCATTCGACGATCCGCGAGGATGGTGAGTTTGAAGACCCGTTGCTGGCCTCGCTCGACCCCAAGAAAGGGCTGGTGCCCACGGCGGCGTATGAACGCCTCGACAGAGAGATGGGCCGCCGGAAGCCGTCCGTCGTGGTCCTCGACACGCTCGCGCACTTCCACGACGGGGACGAAAACGCCAAGGCGCTCGCGACGCGATTCATCGGCCTCATGCGTCGGCTCGCCGTGCGCCACAAGTGCGTGGTTCGTGCTTGCGCACCCCAGCGTGGCGGGCATGGCCAGCGGTATCGGCTCAGCGGGCAGCGTGGGTTGGAGCAACACCGTGCGGTCACGCCTCTACCTGACGAGGGTGAGGAATGGCGACGGCACAGAGGCGAACCCGGACGCCCGCACGCTGGGGACCATGAAGGCCAACTATGGTCCGTCCGGCGGACAGATCGCCCTGCACTGGCATGCAGGTGTGTTCGTGGCCTCAGAAATCTTCAGCGACAGCGAGACGGTCGCAGAGAAGGCGAGGGGGTGTTCCTCAAGCTACTCGACCTCTGGTCCGCTCAGCCGGGGCGGTACGTCTCCCCGAGTCCATCAAACACCTATGCGCCGAAGGTGTTCGCGGCGCACCCCGAGGCTGAGGGATGCACCAAAGGCGCGCTAGAGGCGGCCATGCACGCTCTGTTCAAAGACGGGACGATCACCACGGGGCTGCATGGGCGCGCCGGAAGCGAGCGCAGTCATTTAGTGAGGGCGAACCGTGGGTAGGAATCCGTACGTCGCAACGGTGTCGCAACGCTCTGGGGGCCGTCGCGACGCGCTGTGGGCATGTCGCAACGCGCTCAGGGTACGTTGCAACGGTGTCGCAACCCGTCGCAACGGGGTGTGCGACACACGCTCCCCCTAAAGGGGGAGACCCCCGCCCTTGGGGTGGGGCGGGTCTCCTACCCTCAGGGGAGGGGGATCGCGCGCGGAGGGGCATGGCCTCGGGTCCCTCTGGGGGGATGGCCGTCGCGGGGCCGCCGAGCCCCGACCTTTACCCCTGTGGAGAACTGAAATCGGAATCGGAGTTTTGCCGTGAGTAACCCGTGGGGGCTGGACCCCGACGCCCTCGCGCTTGTGGGTGAAATTACCCCTGAGAATAACGCGATCCCTGCCGAAACCACGGCGGCGGAGCTGACAGCGCTCGTGGGCGTCAGCAACAATCGAGGCCGTGAGCTTGCCGACCGGGGCGTCTTCGTCCGTCTCGGGCGCAACCGCTTCGACACCCGCGCCAGCGTCGCCGCTTACGTCGCCGAACTGACCCGGACGGCGAAGCGCCCTGTGGCCGCCGACCTCGACCGGGCCAAGCTCCGGGTGCAGACCGAGACCGCCGACAAGCTCGCTACCGCGAACGCCGTCGCGCGCCGCGAACTGCTACCGGCCGCCGAAGTCGAACGCGAATGGGCGGCGATCCTCCGCGACGTGCGGGCCGCGATGCTGGCGCTGCCGAGCCGCGTCGCTCAGCGGCTCGGGCATCTGACGCCGCACGACATCGCGACGCTCGACCGGGAAATCCGCGACGCACTTGGGAGGCCGCGCGTGACAACGCTTGAGACCCGCCGCCGCGCGCTGCGGGCGCTGATCCCGCCGCCCCGGCTCCGCCTGAGCGAGTGGATCGAAGGCGAGATGCGCCTTCCCGAAGGCGTCTCAGCGCTTCCGGGCCGCGTGTCCCTGTGGCCGTATCAGCGCGACATCGCCGACGCCATCGCGGACCCCGAGATTGAGCGGGTGACGCTCGTGAAGTCCGTCCGTGTCGGCTTCACGACGCTGCTGACGGGCGCGCTCGCGAGCTACGTGGCGAACGAGCCGAGCCCTATCCTCGCGCTGCTGCCGACCGAAGCCGACTGCCGCGACTACGTCGTGAGCGACCTAGAGCCGATATTCGACGCCACGCCCGCGCTGCGGGGGCTGCTGTCGGCGGAGGCTGACGAGACGGGCCGCAACACGCTGCTGAGCCGTCGCTTCGCGGGCGGCTCGCTTAAGATCGTCGCGGCCAAATCCCCGAGAAACCTCCGCCGCCATAACGTTCGCGTCCTGTTGATCGACGAAGCCGACGCCATGGAGCCCGGCGCGGAGGGGTCGCCCATCACCCTCGCGGAGCGGCGGACGCTCAGCTTCGCAAACCGCAAGATCATTTTGGGCTCGACGCCGACGCTGGAGGCTACGAGCAACGTGCTCCGGTCCTATGCCCGGTCCGATCGGCGGGTGTTTGAAGTGCCGTGCCCGGAGTGCGGCCACTGTCACGAAATCACTTGGGCGGACATCCAGTGGCCCGAGGGGGAACCGCACCGGGCGCACTACGTCTGTCCCGAGTGCGGGTCCGTCGTCGAGGAACGGCGAAAGGCCGCCATGGTCGAAGCGGGCCGCTGGCGCGCGAGCGCGCCGCACGTCGAGGGGCATGCGGGCTTCCGGCTCAACGCGCTCGTCTCGACGCTCGCTAACGCCTCGTGGGGCAAGCTCGCGGCGGAGTTCGTCGAGGCCAAGCGGTCGCCCGACACGCTTCAGGTGTTCGTCAACACGATCCTCGCCCAAGGCTGGCGTGAGGCCGCCGAAGAGATCGACGAAGCCGCGCTCGCGGCCCGGGCGGAACCGTTCGGGCTCCCCGACGCCATGCCCGCCGACGTGCTCGTGGTGACGGCCGGAGTCGACGTGCAGCGCGATCGGCTGGAGATCGTCTTCCTCGGCTGGGGCCGCGAGGACATCTTCGTGCTCGGGCAGTCCGTCATCTGGGGCGATCCGGCGGGCGACGACGTTTGGTCGGAACTGGACGAAGCCCTCCGCACGACATGGAAGCACCCCCGGGGCGGCTTCCTACGCGTGGACGCGGCCGGAGTGGACGCGGGCGACGGAGAGACCATGGATCGCGTCATGGCCTATTGCCGGGCTCGCAGGGCGTTCCGTGTACACGCTTTGAAAGGAGCGACCGGCAACCGGCCCTCGATCCGCGCCAGCGACACCAAGGGCTCGCGGCTCTTCATCGTCGGCGTGGACGGTCTGAAGGCTCAGCTTGCGACGCGGCTGAGCCGGGGGAAGAGCGTCCGCTTCAGCGACCGGCTGGAGGGACGGTTCTACGAAGAACTGGCGAGCGAGCGCCTTCTCGTTCGCTATGTGCGCGGCGCGCCCGTCCGTCTATGGGAGCGCATCCCGGGCCGCCGGGCGGAAAGCCTCGACTGCGTTATTTACGCCATGGCCGTGCGCGCGCTCGTGAGTAAGAACCTCGACCAGCGCGAAGCAGAGGTCGCAAGCCCCGCAGCGCCGCCAAAGAAGCCAATTGTGGTACGTTCGGAGTGGCTAAGTCGTTAGTTTATCCAAATTGATAGGTCAGCACTCAAGCCGGTTTTCTTTGTAAGATTTGCATGAGCAAGTGCAACGCCTGTCGATGTTAGGCGCAAGTCCTTTACTGGAGTGCCATTATATGCATCGATGATGCCATCTATCTCAGAAAGTTTCGCCCTCAACACGTCGGCAAATTTATCTACTGAAGGAGCATTTGCTTTGCACAGCCCAATGTAACCTTCTGCTACTTCAGGACCCAAACCTGTTTGTGCAAAAACTTGCTTCAAAGTTTCACTTCCGCCCAACGCAAATACAAATCGGCTCGGATCGAACGGAGAGGGAACTATAAAGCCACCTATGGTTGGCTGGTTATTCGGAAATAGACTAAGAATCTCTTCATTAGTCAGGCCATTTGTTACGATGCCCGGATATCTGATTTGCAATATCTCTAAGACGCTCTTGAACGTTATTACTGCATTTCCAAGCACCACGCAGCCGTGAGACTCTAGATAATGATACGCATTATTGTTCTTCGAAACCAATCCGTAGATTGGGACCGCAAATTGCCTTAAATAATCAACAATACCATCAACATCATTGATGCCGTTATTTTGCATATTCTTGAATATAAATGCCAAGCTTAGCGCAGAAAAATCTTCGTCTGTAAGAGATTTTGCTTTCTCAATAGCATCGTTAAGCGTAAGTGTTAGTCTATCCCTGACCGTTTGCTTAGATCTTTGAACGATAAGGTCTACAAGGACCTCTTGAAGATTTGCATCTCCGGATCGGGCAAAAGAGGTCTGGGCCTCCAAGAGCGAATGCTGAAAATCAGGATCAGCAAAAGCTTCTGACTTTGCTTCGCTATTGCTAGCAAATTCCTCAAGGATTGATTTTTTAAAATCAGACAGCCGGCTATCGACTGTATTTCTTGCATCGGCCGTGAAGTTTTGAACTTGTTTCGCAACAAAATCCATGACCTCTCCCATTTGAGAGATCGACAAACCTTGATTATAAGTTACATCGCCCTTCGCTTGAATGGCTACAGCGCCCTCTTCGGCGTGCTGATCTTGCTTATCACCGATCATTGATCTTGGTATCTCGTCCCGACTGGATACCAATTCCACCAGAGCCAACCTTCTGATCCTGACGATGATATTTGCGATATGCCTTAATGCCTGCAATCGCGAAAATGATCGAAACGATCAGGGCTATGCCCCATAGAATCAAATCGTTTGTGTCCATAGCGTCCTCCCAAGTCGAGGTATCGCATGACCGGAAGCGCAACGTAAGCGGGTGCGACTAGCCTCCCACAGGCGACTGCCAGTTCGTCACCTGTGCATCACTGATCTTCCCCTCGAAGGTAAATGCGAGAATGTCCCGGGGAACCGGAAGGCCCTCTTTTCGCATCATCAATTGGATCGCCAAATAGGTAAGCGCGAGCGGGAAGCCTAAGTCGCGCCCCTCCGCCAACATCTGGCGCGCCTCGTAGCGCACGTGCTCGATTCTGTCGTTCATCGGTCTCTCCCTTACGAAAAAGCCCGACCGTGACGCCAAGAGGAGTTAAGCACGGCCGGGCTTCCGGAGACACGGCGGGAGGCAGGACAACCCCGAGCCGCATCATCATGTTAGACATTGACTGACTAATGTCCATTCGATAGCGTCGGCCATCCTTCGGAGGCCCCCTGATGCCAGACGCCCTTTTCACCCTGACCGACCTTGCCGAGACGGTCGCCAAGAGCTTCAAGGCCTCTGAGGATCAGCAGCGGCTTTTTCACCGGCAGGCCAAGAACCTGCTGAATCAGCGTCTCATTGAAGCCACCACGACCAAGGGCGGGCGGCGCGACTCGCTGCTAGACCTTCGGGAGGCCGCCAAGGCCCGGATTCAGCTTGCCGTCATAGACGCCGGGCTCGACGCGACGACCCTGAGGGCGATCGACTCGTTCTGGGATCGCGCGGCCGAAGCGTCTCTCGGATTGCCGATCATCAACGGCTGCTATCCGCCTCGCGCCTTGGACGCCTGCCTTCGCGACGCCGCCGATCGAAAGGCCCCAGCGTGGGATTTCGTCATCATCATCCTGCGCGGTCTCGAAACCGGCGAACGGACGATCATGGCTGCGTTCGAACGCGCAGATCAGCCCGAGCGTCCCGAGGAAGACCCGATGTCGGGGCGTGGGCCGCATGCCGATGGCGTTGAGGTCGCCGAAGGCAATATCGGCGACGACGGCAACCTGAGATGGCGGACGCGCGAAGCGCTGCAGACGATCGCCACGATCCGCCTTCCCGCGACGGCCCTCGTGCGCCCTTTGCTGGAGGCGTGATGCTCGACCGCGCCCGCAGCGCTCTGGCGAACCTGATCCGTCCCGCCGCCCCAAACGCGGTCCGCCGCTTCGACGGCGCTGCGGGCGGTCGGCGCATGGGCGGCGTGGGGACATTCGGGGCGATCAACCCGGAGGTCGGCGCTGCGGCGTATATGGTCCGCAGCCGCGCTCGTTATCTCACCCGGAACAACCAGTGGCTCAGCAACGCGGTCGCGAACTGGACCACGGCCTTGGTCGGCTCCGGCATCCGCCCCACAAGCGAGAGCGCGGAAGCCGTCGCCGCCTTCGACATATGGGCACTCGACGCTGACGCGGATGGCCGCACGGACTTCTGGGGCCTTCAGGCCGTCATCGCCCGGGCGCTTGTTGAGGACGGCGAGTCGTTCGTCCTGATGCGGGCTGAAGACAACGGCTTCCGCGCGCTCGTCATCCCCGCCGAACAGGTGGACGAGTCGATGACCCGCGACCTCTACGGGGGCGGCTACATCGTGCAGGGCGTCGAGTTCGACGCCTCCGGCCGCCGCGTCGCGTATTGGGTGCTGCCCCATCGACCGACCCAGATGTTCGCGAACTACGCGCCGCCGGTCCGCGTAGACGCCGCCGACGTGCTGCACGTCATGGCTCCGATCGCCCCGGGGCAGGTGCGCGGCGTCTCGTGGCTCGCGCCGATCATCCTCCCGGCAAACGAACTGGACCAGTTGACCGACGCGCTCTTGGTCGGCGCCAAGGTCGCGGCGATGCACGCCGCCTTCCTCGTGGACCAGAACGGCGCGGGTGAACCCTTCGACGGCGACCTCGCGGACGTCTCGCTTGAGCCCGGCACGGTCCGGCGGCTCCCGAATGGCTTCGATATTCGGTTCAACTCTCCGCAGGCCGCTCAGCAGACCGCAGAGTTCGTGAAGCACTCCCTTCGGGGCCTCGCGGCCGGGCTTGGCCTGCCGAGCCATATGCTCGACGGCGACCTTAGCGGCGCGAATTATTCGAGCCTCCGGGCAGGCCTCATCCCGTTCCGTGCCCGCGTCGAGCAAGTCCAGTACGGCGTGCTGGTCCCTCAGCTTCTCCGCCCCCTTTGGGGCCGCGTTCAGCTTCTCACTGGCGTGCCCGACGCGACCGCCGAATGGCTTCCACCCGCATGGGCGCAAGTCGATCCTCAGAAAGCGATTGAGGCCGACGTTGCCGAGATCAGTGCGGGCCTCGCGAGCCGTCGCCAGAAGGTCGCTGAACGCGGCTGGAGCGTCGAAGAGCTTGACCGGGAGATCGCCGCCGACCGCGAGCGCGAAGTTTCGCTCGGGCTGACGTTCGGCGCGCCCGAGCCTCAGCCAGAGAAGGAGACCGCCGATGCCTAGCGGCAGGATCGCGACCGGCGCTGCTGGGAAGCGCAATAATCCCGTCTGGGTCCGTCCCGAGCGTGACGAGCCCGTGGCGGCTAAGCGGACGATCCTCCGGCGAATCCCGGCGGAGGCCGCACCGCTGATCGTCCGTCGCGGCTCGTTCGGCCCGTCCACGTTCGACGCAGACGCCATGACCGTCGAGGCGACGATCACGGCCTTCGCGGACGTGCAGCGGCGCGACGCGCGCGGCGCGTTCGTCGAGCGCTATCCCCGACCGGGTTGGACACAGCGAACCTTGTCGGCGCGCCGCTCTTGGACGGCCACCGGCAGGGCGGAAGCCGTGACGTGATCGGCGTCGTGCAAGCGCTTCGGCACGAGCCCGGCCGCCTTGTGGCGGTCCTCCGCCTCTCGACCGCAGACGACGCCGCCCCGGCCGTCACCCGCATCCGGGAAGGCACGCTTCGCGGCGTCTCTGTCGGCTACCGGGTCGCCTCATGGCGCGAGAGCGTCGAGAGCGGCCACCGCATCCGTACCGCCGTGTCTTGGGCGGTCTTTGAAGTCAGCGCGGTCCCTGTGGCCGCTGATCCCGCAGCGAGCTTAGGAGCAAGGCCATGGAGCCCGAGAACGAGACCGAAACTGTCGAGCGCGAGAACATCGAGTCCCCGCTGGTTGTCACGCAACGCGCCGATGGCGCTTACAATGTGAGCCTCCGCGACGGCTTCGATCCGGCCAGCTTCGACTTCGCCGCCTTCCTCGAACAGAAATACGGCGCGGAGCGCGAGGAAATTCGTCGGCGCTCGCGCCAGACGCCTCGCATCCGCACGGCCGCGCCCGAGGCCGATCCCGCGATCCAGCGCCGGGCGATGGAAGACGCCCTTAGCGTCCGCTCCGGCGTGGCGCTCGACGACGCCCGTGCGGAGGCCGCCCGGCCGTTCCTGGGCTATTCGCTCCGGGACTTCGCCCGGGCCTCGCTGGAGGCGCGCGGCGTCTCGACGGTCGGCATGGACCCGGACGCGCTGTTTCGCGCCGCGCTCCACACCACGACCGACTTCCCGCAGCTTCTCACGGGCGCGGGCCGCCGGACGCTGCTGGCGTCCTACACGGCTGCCGCGTCGGTCCTAAAGACGCTTGCGCGGCAGGGCTCGCGTGTGGACTTCCGCACCGGCTCGGCGCTCCGCCTCGGGGAAATCGGCGCGCTTCAGAAGGTAAGCGAGTCCGGGGAGATCAAGCACGTCTCCCGCTCGGAAGCCGTCGAGAGCTACGCGCTCGACACCTACGGCGCGCTGTTCACGATCAGCCGCAAGGCGCTCATCAATGACGACCTCGGGGCGTTCAATGATTGGGCGACGGCCGCCGGGCAGGCCGCCGCTCAGACCGAAGCTGCGCTTCTGTGGGGGCTGCTGTCGCAGTCCAACGGCGCGGGTCCCGTCATGGGCGACGCGCAGCGGCTCTTCCATGCCGACCACGGCAACCTTCTGACGGGGGCGGCGCTGAGTGTCGAGGCGCTGTCCGACGCCCGGCTCGCCATGCGGAACCAGATCGGACTCGATGGCAAGACCCGCATCGCGGTCACGCCCCGCTATCTCGTGGTCGGTCCCGAGTTGGAGACGCAGGCCGAAAAGGTGCTCGCGTCGATCTACGCGGCCACGACCGCCGACGTGAATCCCTTCAGCCAGAAGCTCGCGCTCTTGGTCGAGCCGAGGATCACGGACGGCTCGTGGTTCGTGTTCGCCGACCCGGCCTCTGCGCCGATCCTCGAATACAGCTACCTGTCGTCGGCTCCCGGGCCGCAGATGTCCGAGCGCGAGGGCTGGGAAGTGCTCAGCCGCGAGTTCCGGGTCGTGCTCGACTTCGGCGCGGGCGCGCTCGACTGGCGCGGCGCGGTCCGGAACCCGGGGCCGTGAACGTACCCGACGAACAGTCCGCCGCCGACCGACTGAAGCGGCTCCAGTGCGCCCGGCGGGACATGGAAGAGGCCCGGTACTCCGGCGCGCGCCGGGTCCGGGACCAGAACGGCGAAGAGATTGAGTTCCGGTCCGACGCCGAACTTGCCCGCGCCATGGTCGCGCTGGACCGCGAGATCGCGGCCATAACCGGCCGCACCCGCAACGCTTTCACCTTCAGAACCTCGAAAGGGCTCGACCATGCGTAACCACGTCCAGAAGGGCGAGAACATCACGATCCCCAGCCCCGCCGTCGTCGCCTCCGGCGACCTCGTGGTGGTCGGCGCGCTGTATGGCGTGGCCGCTGGCGATGCGGAGACCGGGGCCGACCTCGACCTCGTCACCGTTGGTGTCTTCGACCTGCCGAAGGTCTCCGCGCTGGCGATCAACGCGGGCGACAAAGTCTATTACGACTCCACGGCGAAGCTCGTCAGCAAGACCGCCTCCGGCAACACCTACATCGGCGTTGCTGTGACGGCGGCCGTTAACCCTTCCGCCACGGTCAATGTCCGGTTGAACGGGGCGTTTTAGTCAAGTCTCTGGCGCGGATTTATTTCCGCGCTATGCTTGCACCGTCTCCCCGACAAGCCCCCATCAACCTGCCGTTTCGCCTCCGGGCGACGCGGGAAAGGTGCGTCATGACTGCTGAAGAGATCGAAGAGCTTCGCGACATCGTGGCCGAATACACGGCCACGAACCCGTTGCTTGTGCCGGTGTTCGAGGCGTTCGAGCGCGACCTAGCCGAAGCCCGCAAGCGTGAGGCGGCAATCCGCCTTGCCCGGCGGCTCTCCGCACCAGCGCTGATCTAGAGGGCGATCTTCTTGAGCAGCGCCGCCCGGTGCTCCAGCGCGCCGCCCTCGCCGTAGCGCTCCCGTCCCCCCAGGCTGTGGCCCATGAGGTCGCGGCGGATGCGTTCGTCTATCCCGGCCGTGAGCATGCGGTCCTCAAACGAGTGTCGGAGGCTGTAGAGCGAATGTTTGGGCGTCTGCTTCAGCCCATTGTCGGCAAGGAAGGCGTTCACGGTCGCGCTGATCTTGTCCTTGCCCGCGTAGGTCGGGAAGCCGCCCGGGCAGGCCCGGAATGCTTCCAGCGACACGCCCGTGAGAGGAATGAGCCGCTTGCTGGTCTCGTTCTTCAACTGCCGCCCTACGGGCTCAATCGAGATGTGCGGCGTCTTCCCCTCCAGCCGGATATGCTCGCGCAGCAGCCCCGCGCCCTCGCTCGGGCGATAGCCGGTGTTGACCATTCCCAGCACGATCGTGCGAGCTTCCGTGTTGAGGCCGTCGAGCGCGCCGGGCTTCAGCAGGCGGGTCTTGATCCACTCGACGTCGAAGGGCGGCCGGGCGCGTCGCTCGCCTTCTTTGAAGGACAGATCGGAGAGCGGCAGCACGAGTCCCAGCCGCTTCATCTTGTTGACCGTGCGCCAGACGACCGCGAGATGCGTGAGGTCTTTGTTGGCGCTGTTCGCCGTGAGGCCGCCCGTCTCCAGCCGTTCAAGCCACCACTGGCGGAAGTCGAGCATGTCGTCTCCCGTGATGTCCGCGAGGGCCTTGTCTCCGATCTGCGCGACGAAGTTGGCCGTGGCCTTCTTCAGTGGGTTTTCCCAGCGCCGCAGTTGGTCCGCCGACTTGCCGAGCGTCTTGTCCTTCGCCAGCATCCAGTAGAGATCGAGCGCCTTCGTCACCGTGATCTTCGCCTCGGGCACGCCGCCAAGCAGCGCCGCCGCCGCGAGCGGGTCCGGTTCGCCGTTCACGATCGTGGCCCGCACGCGCCGGGCGCGCTCTTCCAGCGGCAGGGCCGCCACGCGATCGGCGGGGAGGAAGTTGAAGCCGAGATGGCCCGCGAGGTCGCGAGCGGCTTCGAAGCGCCGTTCGGCGTCGGAGTACTGCCCCTTAAGGCGGGCTTCCCAGCCTTCTACGAGATGCGACCACACGGCCGCCGCCTTGCGCTCCGCGACGCTGCGGGAATCAGTCTTCAGGCTCTTCAGGACATGCTTGCGCGGCTCGACGGACTCGAACCGCTTCGGGACGCGCCGATAGAGCGACCATCCGCCATTGCGGAGAACGATGATGTCCTGAGCCATCGCGTGTACCTCGTTTTGTACGACGCAATGTATTGCGAAAACGCGCTGAGGGTAAACGCCCCAGCGTTACCGAGGGTTAATTCGGTAATAAAATCAGCAATTTATGCTGCGGTCGGAATAGGAATATATGGCGGAGGGAGCGGGATTCGAACCCGCGATACGGTTTCCCGTATACACACTTTCCAGGCGTGCGCCTTCAACCACTCGGCCACCCCTCCGGAGCCGCTCGACCTAGCAAACCGCGTTGCGCCGGACAAGTGCGGGAACGCGGCGAAACATCAAAGGCCGCAGGGCGACGACGAAGCATTGCCCTCGCCCGGCCGGCGTCGCATCCTCCGGGCCGCCGGCCCAAAGGGGCGGCGCCTCGCCAAACGCCCCTCCCGACACCATGTGACGCCTTCATGATCCGCTTCCTGTTCCGTCTGCTTGGCTTTCTCGTTCTTGCCGCCGGTTCGTGGCGTTGGTGATCGACGGCACCCGCGCCATCGCCTCCGGGGCGGTCGCCTTCACGGCGACCGAGACGAGCTGGGCCGCGGCCTCGCCCGAGACGCTCGCCAGCCTGCGGCAGTCGGCGGGCATGGCGCAGGCGCCGGTCGACTGGATCCTCGCGCAGCCGACCTGCGCGGTGCTCGCGGTGATCGGCGTCGTGTTCATGCTGATCGGCCGCCGCAGACGCCGCCGCGTCGGCGTCGCGCCGTAACGCCGGAGCCCTCGGCGGCGTATCAGGGGAAGATCCATTTCCAGCCAAGGAGACGCCCGATGTTCGGATTCCTCCGCAAGTCCCTCGAACTGCCGACGCGCGAGGAGGCCCTGCCGGGCCGCGACGCGCCGCTTCCCACCGCCGAGCGCCACCACGTCAACGGCTCGCTTCTGAAGGGCCCGCACCCGGACGGCGCCGAGATCGCGATGTTCGGCCTCGGCTGCTTCTGGGGCGCCGAGCGCGCGTTCTGGCAGGCGCCGGGCGTGATCTCGACCGCGGTCGGCTACGCCGGCGGCTTCACGCCGAACCCGACCTATGAGGAGGTCTGCTCCGGCCGCACCGGCCACAACGAGGTGGTGCGCGTGGTGTTCGATCCGGCGAAGACCTCCTACGAGGCGCTGCTGAAGCTGTTCTTCGAGAGCCACAACCCGACGCAGGGCATGCGCCAGGGCAACGACATGGGCACCCAGTACCGTTCGGGCGTCTACGTCTTCGACGACGCGCAGCGACGCGCGGCCGAGGAGACGGCCGCCCGCTACGGCGAGGCGCTCGAAGCCCGCGGCCTCGATGCGGTGACGACCGAGATCCTCGACGCGCCCGAGTTCTACTTCGCCGAGGGCTACCACCAGCAGTATCTCGCCAAGAACCCCGGCGGCTATTGCGGCCTCGGGGGCACGGGCGTCGCGTGCCCGATCCCGACCGGCGTCGCGGCCTAAGGACCAGGCCGCGACTTTTAGACAATCAGCGGCCTGCGGCCGTCGGGCGCCTTGCCCGGCGGCTCGCGCCGTGTCATGCGGCTTTCCATGGCACAGGCGCGCAAGAGCAACGTCTTCGAACGCAAGCTGGAGCGGGGGCTGTTCGCCAGCCGCTGGCTGATGGCGCCGTTCTATGTCGGCCTCGTGGTCGGCCTGGTCGTCCTGCTGCTGAAGTTCGCGCAGGAGCTGCTGCACTTCATCGAGCGCGTCTTCGTCGCGACCGAGAGCGAGACGATCCTCGGCATCCTGTCGCTGATCGACCTGTCGCTGACGGCGAACCTCGTGTTGCTGGTGATCTTCTCGGGCTACGAGAACTTCGTGTCGCGCATGGACCTCGCCGACCAGAGCGAGCGCCCGGAATGGATGGGCAAGATCGACTTCTCGGGCCTGAAGCTGAAGCTTCTCGCCTCGATCGTCGCGATCTCGGCCATCCAGCTCCTCAAGGCCTTCATGGACATCAAGGAGATCGCCGACCGCGATCTCTGGTGGATGGTCGTGGTCCACGCTGTGTTCGTCGCCTCCGGCATCCTGCTTGCGCTCTCCGACTGGGTCAGCGACCACGCGCACTACATCGAGGCGAAGTCGCACGCGCTGCACAAGAAGAACCACACCAAAGAGACCGACGAGGTCGCAGACGAAGACGCGCCGGCGGCCGACGAGAACCACAAGGGTTCGGCTGCGGCCAAGGCGCACTGAACGGCGCCGCGGTCCCTTCGCATTCTTCCGCCATCCGCTTGGCCTTCGCGCCCGCCTTCGTCTATGAAGGCGCGCTTCCGTCCGGATCGGCAGCTGAAAGGCGCGCGGTCCTCCGCCTGGACCGCAGCGCATGACCGACGCACAGCCCGACACGCTTTCTGAGATCCGCCGCGAGATCGACCGGATCGACGAGGCCATGCACCTGCTGCTCATGGAGCGCGGGGCCGTGATCGACCGTCTGATCGAGATCAAGCGCACGGCCGCCACCGGCTCGGCGTTCCGGCCCCAGCGCGAGGCCGACATGATGCGCCGCCTCGCGGCCCGCCATCAGGGACGCCTGCCGCTCGCCACCGCCGAGCATCTCTGGCGCACCATCATCGCGACCTTCACCCATGTGCAGTCGCCCTTCACCGTCCATGTCGAGCAGGGCTCCGACGCGCTCGGCATGCATGACCTCGCGCGGTTCCACCTCGGCTTCGACGTGCCGCTCGTCGGCCACGGCACGCCGCAGCGGGTGATCCAGGCAGTGGCGGGCTCGACCGGCGACCTCGGCCTCGTGCGCATCTCAGCCGAGCCGGGATCGGCCTGGTGGGAGGCGCTTGGCGGCGAAGGCGGCCCGCAGGTGATGGCGCGGTTGCCGTTCCTGGCGCGCGGAAGCCATCCTGCGCCCGCGCCCGCCCTCGTGGTGGCGCGCCCGCTCGGCGAGGCCGCCGCCTCCGAGACCACCGTCTGGGCGATCGAGCACGAGAGCGAGACCGCGCCCGACGACGGAGCCGAGACGCTCGCGAGCGTGAAGCGCAACGGCCGGCTGCTGCGGCTGGCCGCCGCCCATGGCGAGACGCCCCCGGCCGAACACGCCCGCAGGCTCGGCGGCTACGCCTCGCCGCTCGCCGCCTGACGCGCCGCGCCTCGCGGCGGGACGCACGCCGCAGAAACGATCGACTCCATGACGCTCTCCGAACCGATGACGACCGACACCGCCCCCACCCCTCGCCCCGGCGCGCTCGCGATCGACGCCTATGTGCCCGGCAAGTCCAGGGCGCCGGCGGGCGTGAAGCTGCACAAGCTGTCGTCCAACGAGACCCCGCTCGGCCCGAGCCCCAAGGCGATCGCGGCGTTCCGCGAGGCCGCCGGCTCCCTCGAGATCTATCCGGACGGCAGCTCGAGCGCTCTGCGCGAGGCGATCGCGCGCGCCCACGGCCTGGACCCTGAGCGCATCGTCTGCGGCGCGGGCTCCGACGAGCTGCTGTCGCTGCTCGCCTCGGCCTATCTCGCGCCGGGCGACGAGGGCCTGTTCACCGAGCACGGCTTCCTCGTCTACAAGATCGCGATCCTGGCGGCCGGCGGCGCGCCCGTGGTCGCGCCCGAGACCAACCTCACGACCGACGTCGACGCGCTGCTCGCGCGCGTCACCGACCGGACCCGCATCGTCTACATCGCCAACCCCAACAACCCGACCGGCACCTACCTGCCGTTCGACGAGGTGAAGCGGCTGCACGCCGGGCTGCCGAAGTCGACGCTGCTGGTGCTCGACGCGGCCTATTCCGAATATGTCCGCGCCAACGACTACGCGGCGGGCATCGAGCTCGTCTCGGGGTCGGAGAACGTCGTGATGACGCGCACCTTCTCGAAGGTGTTCGGGCTCGCGAGCCTTCGCATCGGCTGGCTCTACGGACCCGAAGGCGTCGTCGACGCGCTCAACCGCATCCGCGGGCCGTTCAACGTCTCGGGGCCCGCGATCGCGGCGGGCGCGGCGGCGGTCGCCGACCGGGCGCATCTCGACGCCGCGGTCGCGCACAATTCGGAATGGCTCGTGAAGCTCACCGAGGGCGTGCGCGCGCTCGGGCTCGAGGTCGCGCCGTCGGTCGCGAACTTCATCCTGATCCGCTTTCCGAAGGACGCCGGCCGCACGGCCGCGGACGCGGACGCGTTCCTCACCTCGCGCGGCCTCGTGTTGCGCGCCGTCGGGGCCTATGGGCTTCCCGACTGCCTCAGGCTCACCATCGGCTCGGCGGAAGCCAATGAGACCGTGCTTGCGGCGCTCGCCGAGTTCACGGGCAAGTCCCGTGGCTGAACCGATCTTCGAACGCGTCGCGATCATCGGCGTCGGCCTCATCGGCTCGTCGATCGCGCATGCGGCGCGGCGCGGCCGGCTCGCGGCCGAGATCGTGGCCACCGACGCAAGCGCCTCGGTGCGCGCCAGGGCAAGCGACCTCGGCCTGTTCGACGCGGTTCTGGAGACCTCGGCCGAGGCCGTCGCGGAGGCCGACCTCGTGGTCGTCTGCACCCCCGTCGGCGTCTGCGGCGCGGTGGCGGCGGAGGTTGGCCCGAAGCTCAAGGTCGGCGCCGTGCTCACCGACGTCGGCTCGGTGAAGGGCGCGTGGTGCGCGACATGGGCCCGCACGTTCCCGCCCACGCCGCCTTCATCCCCGGCCACCCGATCGCCGGCACGGAAGACTCCGGACCGGACGCGGGCTTCGCCGAACTCTTCGACGGCCGCTGGGCGATCCTGACGCCGCTGTCTCCCGCCGACGAGGCGGATGTCGCGAAGCTGCGCGGCTTCTGGGAAGGCATGGGCGCGAACGTCGACACGATGAGCGTCGAGCATCACGACCTCGTCTTCGCGATCGTGAGCCACGTGCCGCATCTGATCGCCTACAACATCGTGGGAACGGCGGCCGACCTCGAGGACGTGACCCAGTCGGAGGTCATCAAGTACTCGGCCTCGGGCTTCCGCGACTTCACCCGCATCGCGGCCTCCGACCCGACGATGTGGCGCGACATCTTCCTCAACAATCGCGACGCGGTGCTCGAGATCCTCGGGCGCTTCGTCGAAGACCTGACGGCGCTGCAACGCGCGATCCGCTGGGCGGAAGGCGACAAGCTGTTCGAGCTTTTCACCCGCACCCGCGCGATCCGCCGCGGCATCATCGAGCAGGGCCAGGACACGCGGCGCCGGATTTCGGCCGCAGGGCGCGCCAGAGACGAAAGGCTGAGGGCCGCACGCATCGCGCGCGCGGTCATCGGGGTTGATCAGCCCGCCATGCGGGCGCAAAGGAAACGCGCATGACCAAGGCCCTCGACCAGAGTCGCGCCGTCAATCCGCTGCTCAAGCTCGCGCTCGAGCTCGGGCCGCTCGTGGTGTTCTTCGTCGCCAACTCCCGCGGCGGGCTGTTCGTCGGCACCGGCGCCTTCATGGTCGCGACCGTGGTGGCGCTCTCGATCTCCTGGGCGCTCACCCGCCGCATCCCGATCATGCCGCTGGTGTCGGGCGCCGTGGTGCTGGTGTTCGGCGGGCTGACGCTCGCGCTTCAGGACGAGCTCTTCATCAAGCTCAAGCCGACGATCGTGAACCTGCTGTTCGCCGGCGCGCTGTTCGGCGGCGTCGCGTTCAACAAGCCGCTGCTCGCGATCGTGTTCGACCAGGCCTTCGACCTCACCCATCAGGGCTGGATGAAGCTCTCGACCCGCTGGGCGTGGTTCTTCGTGTTCCTCGCCGTGGTCAACGAGGTGGTCTGGCGCACGCAGACCACCGATTTCTGGGTCGCGTTCAAGGTGTGGGGCATCATGCCCATCACCCTGATCTTCGCGATGGCGCAGGCGCCGCTGCTGCAGCGCTACTCGGCCGCCGCCGAGTAGGCCGCGCGCTTGGGCTCCGCGTCGAAGCGGAACGGCGACATCGGCGGGGCGTAACCCGCGCCCGCCGCGTCCTCCGGCCCGGCGCTCACCGCCCGGACCTCGACCGGCGTGTCCATCTCCTCGGGAATCGCCACGAGACGGAAGCGCGGCGCGTCGGCGTCCGGCGCGTCGATCGAGGTCATCACCGTGAAGGGCGCGGCGAAGATATAGGCGATCAGCACGGGGGCGGCCCAGGCAGCACGTCGGGCGCCGTCAGCCAGAGCGAGACCGCGAGCGCAACGCCGAACAGCGTCGCGGGCCAGAGCAGGCGCATGGCCTCGCTCCACCGCACGCGGCGGCCGTCGCGGTCCTGCGCCTCCCAACCGAGGGGCTTGCGCAGCACGAAGAGCTGCAGCAGGAACGCGGTCACCGAGAATGAGACGATCGGCGCGAACAGCATGCCGAACGTCACCTCGGCCGCGACGCCGGCCGCGAACACGCCCTGCCCGCCATAGCGACGGCTCTCGGCCGGCTGCAGCAGCACGTCGAGATAGCCCATGATCTTGGGCGCGAAGAGCACCAGCATCATCATGACGACGAGCGCGGTGCTGAGCGTCCAGGGGAACGGATCGTCGCCGCCGCCGCCGATCACCACGGGCGGATCCCAGGCCTGGGCGGCGCCTGCGACCATGAACACGATCCAGGCCGGCGCGCCGGCGTACATCAGGATCGCGATCATCAGGTTCACGCGGCCGAGGAACGGCAGGCCGGGCGAGCCGATGAGGCGCAGATACTGCATGTTGCCCTGGCACCAGCGCAGGTTCCGGCGAAGGAACTCCGGCAGCGAGGCGGGGTTGTCCTCCCACGAGCCGCCCTCTTCGGGCAGCACGCGCACCTCGTAGCCGCCCTTTCGCATCAGCACGGCCTCGAAAAGGTCGTGGCTCAGCACCGCGCCCCCGAGCGGGGCGCCGCCCGGCACGGTCGGCAGCCGGCAGTGGTCGCGGAAGGCCGCGATGCGGATGGCGGCGTTGTGGCCCCAGTAAGGGCCGTTGTCCCCGGCCCACCAGGCCGCGCCCATCGTGTAGGAGCGCATGCTGGCGCGCATGCCGAACTGGAAGGCGCGCGCGAAAATCGTGCGGGCCGGCAGACCCACCACGAGACTCTGCAGGATGCCGAGCTTGGGATTGGCCTGCATGACGCGCACGAGCCGCAGAATCGCCTCGCCCGACATGACGCTGTCGGCGTCGAGGGTGATCATCACGTCATAGGCCGCGCCCTGGTCGAGCACGAAGTCGCGGATGTTGCCGGCCTTGAAGCCCTCGTTGGAGGTGCGGCGGCGGTAGGTCACGCGCTCGGGCCGCGCGAGGCTCTCGCGCCAGCGGGAGATCGTGGCCTCCTCCTCGGCGACGGCGTCGGGCTTCTGGCTGTCGCTCAGCACGAAGACGTCGAAGCGCCCGCCCCAGCCGGTCGCGTCGAGGCTGCGCGTCACCGCGTCGAGGCGGCGCACGACGCGGGCGGGATCCTCGTGGCGCACGCACATCACCACCGCGACGCGGGCGTCGATCGGGCTGTCGGCGGGCGTGTCCGCGATGCAGGGCGCGACGACGCGCATCGGGTCCGGGGCGAAGCGCAGAATCGAGAAACCGACGAGCGCGTTCCAGAATCCGATGACGATCCACGGGGCCGAGATCAGGAAGCACCCGAGCATCACGAATTCGGGAATCGTCCAGCCGTCGACCGCCAGCACCGTCCAGAAGGCCGATCCGAGCGCCGCGACTGTCGCGAGCACGAGCGTCGCGAAAATGATTCGACGCGTCCTGAGGGACCACGCCGCCTGCGACCCCGTGGGAGTCGAGTCGGCGGATCGCTCCGCGTCCTCAGGGTCTTCCGGGGAGGACGCAGGCGTAAGATCGAGGCTAGAACGCATGTCACGCTTTCGGTTTGAGCCGGGCCGCTTATGGCGGCTTTCGACGGCGCCCCTATAACACGTCAGGCGGTCGTCCAACCGGCGCGACCCCACCAATTAGGCGCATGCAGGCGAGCGGCAACGGTCCGGGCGGAGGAGCTCCTCGCGCCCTCTGGTATCTCGGCGACGGACGGGTCGAGCTGCGCGACGGCGCAGCCCTCGGCGCGGCCGGCGACGGAGCTGTCGTGCGCGCGCTGTTTTCGGGGGTGAGCCGCGGCACCGAACGCCTCGTGCTCGACGGCCGCGTGCCCGAAAGCGAGCGGCTCCGGATGCGCGCGCCCCGGCAGGAGGGCGACTTTCCCGGACCCGTGAAGTACGGCTACGCCGCGGTCGGCCGGGTCGAGGACGGTCCGCGCGATCTCGTCGGGCGCCTCGTCTTCTGCCTCCATCCGCACGAGGAGGCGTTCGTCGCTCCTCCCGCCGTCCTCCACCTCCTGCCGCACGGCCTGCCGCCCCGGCGCGACGCTTGCGGCCAACATGGAGACGAGCCTCAACGCGCTCTGGGACGCAGGCGCCGGCGCCTGCGACCGCATCGTCGTGGTGGGCGGCGGGATCGTGGGCCTCCTCGCCGCCTCGCTCGCCGCGGGTCTTCCTGGCGCGCAGGTGACGGTGGTGGACGTCGACGAACGCCGCCGCGCGATCGCCGAGACGCTGGGCGCGGCCTTCGCGACGCCGGCCGAGGCTCCGCGCGACGCCGACGTCGTGCTTCACACCAGCGCGACCGCGGGGCCTCGCCACCGCGCTCGCGGCCGCCGGCGAGGAGGCGGCGGTGGTGGAGATGAGCTGGCACGGCTCCGACGACGTCGCGGCGCCGCTCGGCCGCGCGTTCCATTCCAAGCGCCTGAAGCTGCTGTCGTCGCAGGTGGGGCAGGTGTCGCCGTCGCGCCGGCCGCGCTGGAGCCATCGGCGCAGGCTCGCCGCGGCTCTCGAGCTGCTTGCCGCCGACCCGCGCCTCGACGCGTTGATCGACGTCGAGATCCCCTTTGGCGAGGCGCCGGCGCTGCTGCCCGAGCGTCTCGCGCCCGGCGCAGACGGCCTCGGCGTCGTGCTGACTTACCCTTGAGAGTTCTGGAGTTTTGAGATGTACGCCGTCGAAGTCCGCGACCGCATCATGATCGCCCACAGTCTCAAGGGCGAGGTGTTCGGACCCGCGCAAAAGCTGCATGGCGCGACCTTCGTGGTGGACGTCGCGTTCTTCCGCCAGGAGCTCGACCCGGATTCGATCGTGGTCGACATCGGGCGCGCGACCGAGGAGCTCGCGGCGGCGCTCAAATCCCTGAACTACGCCAATCTCGACGAGGTGGAGGAGCTCAAGGGCAAGCTCACCACCACCGAGTTCCTGAGCCGCCTGATCTTCGACCGCATGGCGGCGGCGCTCAGGGACGGGCGGCTCGGCGCGCATGCCGGCGGGGTGGAGAAGATCCGCGTGACGCTGCAGGAAAGCGACGTCGCGCGAGCCTGGTTCGAGGGGCCGGCAGGCGCGCATGGCTGAGCTCGTCCTCGCCGTCCCGGGCGACATCGCGGCCCCGACCGGCGGTTATCGCTACGACGCCCGGGTGATCGCCGAACTGACAGGCCGCGGACAGGCGGCGCGGGCGCTCTCGCTCCCGGACAACTTCCCGGCGCCGAGCGACGCCTCGATCGCAGGCGCGCTGAAGGCGCTCTCAGGCGTGCCCGCCGAGGCGACGCTCGTGGTCGACGGGCTCGCCTACGGGGCGTTGCCGGCGGAGGGGATCGTCGCGCTCGGCCGTCCGGTCGCGGCGCTCGTCCATCATCCGCTCGCGCTCGAAACCGGCCTGTCGCCGGAAGACGCCGCGCGGCTCGAGGCCTCCGAACGCGCGGCGCTCGCGGCGGCGGCGCTCGTGATCGCGACCAGCGAAGCGACCCGCACGATCCTCGTCGAGCGCTTCGGCCTCGACGGCCGCCGGGTGCGCGTCGCCGAGCCCGGCGTCGATCCCAAGCCCCGCGCCAAGGGCGGCGGCGAGGTTCCCGTGGTGCTCAGCGTCGGAGCCGTGACGCCGCGCAAGAACCACGCGACGCTCGCACGGGCGCTCGCGACGCTCTCCGACCTGCCGTGGCGCTGGGTCGTGGCCGGCGCGCTCGACCGCGCCCCCCCTGCGCCGACGCCCTGAGGGGAGAGATCGCGTCGCTCGGGATTTCGGACCGGACAGAGCTTCTGGGAGCCGTGGACGAGGCGGGCCTCTCCGCGGTCTTCGACGGCGCGGACGTCTTCGCGTTGCCCTCGCGCTTCGAGGGCTACGGCATGGCGGTCGCCGAGGCGCTGGCGCATGGCCTGCCGGTGATCGCCGGTCGTTGCGAGGCCGCGGCGGCGCTGATGTCCGAGCGCGCCGGGGCGCTGGTCGAGCCCGACGACGTCGACGCGCTAGCGCAGGCGCTGCGGGCGCTGCTCGACAATCCCGGCGCGCGCGCCCGCGCCTCGAACGCGGCCCGCACCCGCGCCGCCCGCCTGCCGCGCTGGTTCCAGTGCGCGGACGTGTTCGAGCACCTCATGGACCGCGGCCTGCCGTCTGCGGCGGCGACGTGAGCGGCTTCGATCCGGACTGGCTCGACCTGCGCGAGCCCGCCGACCACAGATCGTTGGCGAACGAACCGCTGGAGCGCATCGCCGCGCTGTTCGCCGGCCGGGAGACCGTCTCCGTCACGGATCTCGGCGCCGGCTCCGGTTCGCTGCTCCGGGCGCTCAGCCCGCGGCTTGGCCCGAAGCAACGCTGGACGCTGGTCGACGCCGACGAGGGGCTGTTGGCCCACGCCCGCACGCGGCTTTCGAAATGGGCGGACGCCTCGTCCGACGCGGGCGGCCGTCTTCTCCTCCAGAAGACCGCGACCGAAATCGAGGTCATGACGCTCGCCCGGGACCTCTCGGCCGATCCGCTGCCTGCGGCGGCGGCGGAGGCCGATCTCGTGACCGCCTCGGCGTTCTTCGATCTCGCAGGCCATGACTGGACCGAAGCCTTCGTCTCCCGGCTCGCCGCCTCCGGAAAGCCGCTCTACGCGCCGCTGGTCTATGCCGGCGAGAAGCGGTTTTCGCCAGCCCATCGGCTCGACGCGGCGGCGCTCGAGGCCTTCAACCGCCACCAGCTTCGCGACAAGGGTCTGGGACCGGCCATGGGGCCGGGAGCGGCGCTCGGGCTCGCCGAGATCGGTCGAGCGGCGGGGCTCGCCTGCCTCTCCTCGCCAAGCCCGTGGCGCCTCGACGAGGCGGATGAGGCGCTCACGCGACGGCTCGCCAGCGACATGGCGCAGGCGATCGCGGAACTGCCGGACGGACCGGAGCTCGGCGAGTGGCTCGCCTTCCGGCTTGAGCATGCGGCGAGCGGCGTCGGGGTCGCGCATGAGGATCTGCTGCTGCAGCCGGGATAGGCGCAGCGCCCTTTCCCTAGTCCGTCTCAGCCGGCGCGGTCGTCATCCGCGCCAGCACGGCGTCCTTCAGCGCGAAACGGTGATAGAGCGCGGCCGCGATGTGAAGCAGGATCAGCGCGCCGGCGATCAGCCCCATCGTGCCGTGGATCCCCAGCAGCGTCTTGGAGAAGTCTTCGTTCTTCGAGGCGATGTCGGGCAGCGTGAACAGGCCGTAGACCGAGACCGGCGCGCCGAAGGCGTTGGAGCCGGCCCAGCCGATTACCGGCATCACAAGAAGCAGCAGATAGAGCGTCCAGTGCACCGCATGGCTCACCCCGACCTGCCAACCCGCGAGCGAGGGCTCGGGAGGCGGCGGCGGCGCGGCCAGCCGGAAGGCGAGCCGGGCGAGCATCAGGACCAGCACGAGAAAGCCCGTGGATTTGTGGGCGGCGTAGAACCCGTCCTGGATCGGGCCCTTGGGCAGGCTCTCGAGCGAGATCCCGACCGGGATCATGCCGAGCACCAGGACGGCCACCGTCCAGTGCAGGATCTTCGCCGGAGTCCGGTAGCCGCCAGCGGCGGGGGCAGGAATTGCGGCGTCGCTCATCGCGCTCCTCCAAGCGTCATGCGGGACAGGACGGCGTCCTTGCGGACGTAACGGTGATGGAGCGCGGCCCCGACATGGAGCACGACGAGCGCCAGCAGCGCGTAGCCGAGGCCCTCGTGCCAGCCGTAGAGCGCCTCTCCGAGCGGCTTGTTCTCCGCCGTCAGCGTCGGAAGGTCGAACAGGCCATACATGCTGACCGGCCGGCCGAGCGCGTTCGAACCGGCCCAGCCGAGCACCGGCATGATCATCAGCAGCGCATAGAAGGCCCAATGCACGACGCCGCTCGCCGCCGCCTGCCAGGCGGGCGTGGAGGGGTCGGGCGGCGGGGGCGGATCGGCGAGCCGCAGGCGAATGCGCAGGAACATGAGGACCAGCACCACGACGCCGGTCGCCTTGTGCAGCATGGTGACGACGTCGCGCTCCGGACCCTTGGGCATGTAGCCGCGGCCGATCCCGACCGCGATCAGCGCGATCACCAGCGCCGCCACGATCCAGTGCAGCGCCCTAGCGGCCGGCGAAATAACCCGCCGCGGGCGTTCGCTCGCTCATGGGCGCTCTCCTGGTCGTGTCGCAGGGTTTCGGCCTCGCGCCGCATGTCGCAGTCGAACAGAACGTCGCCGCCGGGCAGCGGGAAGCTCCGCGTGACGGGCCGCCGCGCATGGACGAGCTCGGCGACTGGCGCAAGCGCGAGGCCCGGCCGGCCGGAGCCGACGATAAGCGGCGCGACCATCACGTGGAGCCGATCGACCGCGTCAGCGGAGACGAAGCGCGAGACCGTGTCGGCCCCGCCCTCTATCAGGACGCGGCGAAAGCCGCGGCGGGCGAGCGCGGCGACGACGTCGCCGGGCGCGATCTGGCCGGCGGTCACCGGCAGATGCACGGTCTCGACGCCCTGGACCTGAGAGCGCCGCGCGCCCTCGGCGCGAATGACGAGGCGGCGGGCGCCGTCGTCGGCGAAGATGCTGGCGTCGTCGGGAACGCGCCCGGCGGGATCAAGCACGACGCGGGCGGGCGACGCGCCCTCGACGCGCCGCACGGTCAGCCGGCAGTCGTCTGCCAGCACCGTGCCGACGCCGACCAGCACGGCGTCCAGCAGCGCGCGCAGGCGGTGCAGATGTTCGACGCCGCCGGGACCGTTGATGAAGTGCGAGGCTCCCGTCACCGTCGCGATGCGGCCGTCGAGCGATTGGCCGAGTTGGGCGACGACGATCGAACGCGCGGTCGCGACCGGCAGCAGCGCCTCGCAAAGCGGATGGCGGCTGAGCGCCGCCGGCACGGTCGCGCCGTGGCGGGCGGCGCGGACCGCCTCCCAGGCGGCTTCGGCGTCGAGGTCGGTCGCGGCCATGGTCGCTTTCGATAGCGGCGCGTGTTTTGAACGCATCCAAATAAGCCCCCGCAGGCGCGTGGAAAGGCGTTCGCGCGCGCTCGTGACGAATTGCTGAGCCGCGCGCCGTCTTCCCTCGGCCTTTGGGGGCGAGGATGCGCAGATGTCGCGGGCGCTCCACAATGATCGCGCCTTGACGGCGGCCGGCCGGCATGATCGGTCGCCGCCGAAAGGCGCGCTGAAACATCAGGAGAGAGCAGATGGGCGAAACTGAACGTCCGGAGCCGGCCGCCGGCTCGCTCGACGCGCTGTTCGACGGCTACCGCCGGTTCCGCGAAAACGCCTGGCCGGAGCTGCAGCGCCGGTTCGAACGGCTCGCCAAGGGCCAGTCGCCGAAGGTCATGGTGGTGGGTTGTTCCGACAGCCGCGTCGACCCCCAGCAGATCCTCGACGCCGCCGGGCGAGCTGTTCGTGCTGAGAAACGTCGCGGCTCTCGTGCCGCCCTACGCGCCTGACCAGCGGCACCACGGCGCGAGCGCCGCGATCGAGTTCGCGGTGCGGGGTGCTGAAGGTGAAGCGCATCGTCGTGCTGGCGCATGCCGGCTGCGGCGGCGTCAACGCGCTGTTCAACGGCGCCCCGCCGGAAGCCCAGGACTTCGTCGCCGGCTGGATGGACATCGCCGCGCGCGCCCGCGCGCACGTCGATCCCGCGCTTCAGGGCGAGGAACGCCAGAGCGCGGCCGAGGAGGCCTGCGTCGACGTCACCGTCGAGAACCTCATGACGTTCCCGTGGCTCGCCGAGCGCGTGAACGCCGGCGACCTCGAGATCACCGGCATGCATTTCGGCGTCGCGAACGGGTGCCTCCGCTGCCGCGACGAGCGCGGCTTCTGGGCCGACGCGCCGGGCCAGTGACCTTCCCTTCCTTCAGGAGACTTCGATGACCGATCTCACCATGCTGACCGGCGAGGCCACCGTGCTCGCGGCCGAGGCCAGGCGACCGACGCCATGCCCGAGATCGTGATCGGCCTGAAGAGCGGCCCGGTCGGCCACGCCTTCGCGTCGATGCTCGCCCAGAGCGTCGGCCACACCTGCATGTTCGCGGTGCGCGACCTCAACCAGCTCGTGAAGCCCGCCACCATGATGACCTCGAAGGTCACGATCCCGAGCGCCGAATACGTCGACCTGCTCGGCGGCGTGGTTCAGGGCGCGATCTCGGATGGCGTGCTCGACAGCGTGATCGAGGGCGTCATCCCGAAGGAGATCGTCGAGGACATCTGTATCGTCGCGACGATCTGGCTCGACCTGCGCTGCGCCGAGGACGAAAACCTCGACAAGGCCGACCTCTACCGGACCAACTACGAGGCGATGAAGCTCGCCATCAAGCGCGCCTTCGCGAGCGAGCCGACGATCGACGAGCTGATCGCCAACCGCAAGACGATCAAGCACTACGCCCTCGACGGCGTGGTGGAGTACTGAGACGACGCCGCCTTTCTTGTCCCGGACTTGATCCGGGACCCAGAACCGTTACGGCGAGACCAGAACGCTGCGAGCGGCGGCGCTTAAGCGAGAAAGCGTGTCGGTTCTGGGTCCCGGATCAAGTCCGGGACAAGGGTCGCGCTACACCCGCGCCGCGAAGAACCTCACGCCCCGCCACGCGACGTTCGAGACCGCGCCCGCGAGCAACCCGCCGAGCCGCCTTTCTTGTTCCGGACTTGATCCGGGACCCAGAACCGATGCGGCGAGACCAGAACGCTGCGAGCGGCTGCGCTTGAGCGAGAAAGCGTGTCGGTTCTGGGTCCCGGATCAAGTCCGGGACAAGGGTCGCGCTACACCCGCGCCGCGAAAAACCTCACGCCCCGCCACGCGACGTTCGAAACCGCGCCCGCGAGCAGCCCGCCGAGCCGCCTTTCTTGTCCCGGACTTGATCCGGGACCCAGAACCGATGCGGCAAGACCAGAACGCTGCGAGCGGCGGCGCTTAGGCGAGAAAGCGTGTCGGTTCTGGGTCCCGGATCAAGTCCGGGACGAGGGTCGCGCTACACCCGCGCCGCGAAGAACCTCACGCCCCGCCACGCGACGTTCGAGACCGCGCCCGCGAGCAGCCCGCCGAGCCACATTTTTTGTCCCGGACTTGATCCGGGACACGGAACCGTTGCGGCGAGACCAGAACACGGCGAGCGGCGGCGCTTAGGCGAGAAAGCGTTTCGGTTCTGGGTCCCGGATCAAGTCCGGGACAAGGGTCGCGCTACACCCGCGCCGCGAAGAACCGCACGCCCCGCCACGCGACGTTCGAGACCGCGCCCGCGAGCAGCCCGCCGAGCCACATTGCGATCGCGATCAGGTGCTTGGCGATGAGCTCGGCGAAGCGCACCGTGGTGCGGAACGCCCGCAGGCTCGCCCGCCCCATCACTTCCGCGACCGCGCGTGAGCGCGCGCCGAAGCGCTCCGCGAAGCGGCGCAGATCCGGCAGGTCGTCGACGGTGCGGACATATTTCATCATCCGCACGGTCTCGGCCGTTCCCACCGCCGAGCCGACCGCGCGCAGATCCGCGGCCGGGCCCGACAGCGCGCCGAGCGCCCGCGCGCCGCGGCTCGCTTCGGGAGCGGCGTCGGCGGTTCGCCCTGCCGCCTTGGCGAAGCGGCGGCCGAGATCGGCGGCGAACTCGGCCGTCATCGCGCCGGTGCGCCGCGCGGCCTTGAGCACCGACAGGCTGAAGCGCGCCGGCGCCGCGCCGCCGGCGCTCACATAGGTCGCGGCCGTCACCGCCACGCCCGCGGCGGCGAGGCCGAGAATGAGGTCGCTGTGCTCCTCGCCCTTGGCGCGCGCGACGCCTTCGCGGGCGAGATCGCGCAGGTCGCCGATCACCGTCAGGTCGGCCGCGATCGCCCCGGCGAGCGAGGCCGTCCCGTCAATCTCGCCGGTGGCGAAGCCGCGCGCCGCGCCGCGGGCGTTGCGCATGGCGACGGCGGCTGGCGCTTCGGCGGCCGAAAGCCGAGCGAGCGTCTCCGCTGTAAGCGGCCGGCCGAGCTGCTGGCCGAGATCCGCGAAGCCGCGGGCGAGATCGACGTCGTCGGCCTCGAGCGCTGCGCGGGCGCGGGCCTCGAGACGCTCCGCCGGGGCGGCCTCTGCGAGCCCGCGCTCGATCGCGACCTCGAGCGGCACGGTGTAGCCGAGGTCCGACGCCGCTCCGACCGCGACCACCACGAGCGAGGCCGCGAGCGCGACCCGGCAACCGCGCGACGTCCAGTCCACGACACGGACCGCCCGCGCGCCCATCAGAACGCCGGCCGGGGATCGAAGGAGGAAACCGCAGGACCGATCATGGAATTCGCGCGCCCGGATGCGTAAGTGCTGGCCTGAAGGAGATGGCGGCTCGAAGCGCCTGCGCAAGCCGTGCTTCCCCGGCGCCGGCGCTCCTCACGAAAGCGCGACCCGCGCGCATTGGTCGCGCCGTCGCCCAAATGCGGTATTATCCGGTTCGACTCGGCGAAAGGTTGCGACCATGGCAGGCATCGACGAGGACCGCCCCTTCGTGCCGCTCGGCATCGCGGTGGTGACCGTGTCGGACACGCGCGGACCGGACGACGACAAGTCCGGCGCGACGCTTCGCGAGCGGATCGAGACGGCCGGCCATCGCGTCTCGGGACGGCAGATCGTGCGCGACGACCGCGAGGCTCTGCGCGCGGCGGTCTCGGGCTTCGTCGCCGATCCGGCGACCGACGTGGTGCTGACCACCGGCGGCACCGGCTTCACCGGCCGCGACCTGAGCCCGGACGCGCTGGAGCCTCTGTTCGAGAAGCGCATGGACGGCTTTTCGGCCCTCTTCCACGATTATTCCAAGGGCACCGTGGGAACCTCGACGCTGCAGTCGCGCGCGACCGCGGGCGTCGCGGGCAAGACCTTCGTGTTCGTGCTGCCGGGCTCGTCCGGCGCCTGCCGCGACGCCTGGGACGGGGTTCTGAAGGCGCAGCTCGACTATCGCCACCGCCCCTGCAACTTCGTCGAGATCCTTCCCCGGCTCGACGAACACCTGAAGCGCGGCAAGCTCAAGGGCGCGGCCCCGCCGCAAGGCGGGGCCTGAACGATGCGCCCGGGCCTCGAAACCTTCCGTTTCGAACCCGACCTCAGCGGCCGGATCAACGGGCGCTCGTTCTACTGGCGGCTTCCGGGCGACATCAGCGCCAAGGACGAACTGTTCGCCGTCTTCTCGAAATCGCTGTGGTTCCCCCGCGACTTCGGATTCGACTGGGACGGTCTTCTGGACTGCCTCTGCGATTTCGGCTGGATGTCGGACCGCAAGATCATCCTGGTGCACGACCGCCTGCCGCGCCTGCCGGAGCGCGAACTCAAGCTCTACCTGATCGTGCTTCGCGACGCCGTGCGCTGGTGGCGCTTCGAAGACCCGCACGAGCTGGAAGTCGTGTTTCCGGAAGACTTGCGCGGGCGGATCGAGGCCTTGCTGGCGGCCGACCCGGCGACGCTCCGGGGCTGACGCTCAGTAGAGCCGCGCGAGCAGGCTCGGCGGCACGCGCAGCATCAGCAGGCCGGCGCACAGCGCGGACTTCAGGCCGCCTGACCGCTCCTTCGGCGTCGCGCCTGCGGGCGCAAGCGCGCGCGCGCGCAGCCGCGTCAGACGCCCGGCCCCGATGCGGCGGACGAGATCGGCCTCCGCCATCACGGCGAGCGGACGGAAACCGCCGGTCTTTTCATAGAAGCTCTTGTGGATCAGCAGCCCCTGTTCGGGCCGCGGCAGGCCGGTGAGCAGCCGCGACAGCGCGGCCGAGACCTCCGCCATCCGCGCCTGCCGGCCGAAGCCGTCCTGCCCGAAGCTGAAGGTCGCGGCGCGGCGGCCAGTCTCGCCCGTGCGCTCCAGCGCGTCGGCGAACTGGCGCGCCTCATGGCGCCAGCTTTCGTCGAGCACGACGCCCGGCTCGAGGAACAGCAGCCACGGCCCCTTGGCCGCGCGGGCGGCGGCGTCGAGGCGCGAGCCGCGGTCGGGCCGGCCCTGCATCACGTCGCAGCCGGCGAGGTCGGCGATCTCGACGGTGGCGTCGGTCGAGCCGGCGTCCGTCACCACGACGTCGCGAACGAGGCCGTCGGCCGCGCCGGGCACAAGGGCCGCGAGCGTCGGCACGAGCCTCGCTTCGTCGTTCCGGGTGGGTATCACCACGCTCAACATGTCAGATCGCTAGCATGCCAGAAGCCTTCTGTCCGTTGCGGTTTTGCCCCTCGGCGTCTCAAAACGGAAACGATGATGAATGTTCTTGATTTGTTCTGACGTCGATCCTAGCTTCGGGACCGCCACGACCCCGCAGGCACTGGAGGCAGCAGATGACCGCAGCCCTGAAGCTCGCTTTCCCGCACCAGAACGCCGCGCCGGTTTCCGGCGCCTCGCTGAAGCCCGCGGCGTCCGAGGTCGAGCCGCTTCCGATCGACCGCTCCCGCCGGCGCGGCCGGGGCACGACGACGAACGCGAGCGGCCGGTTCGAGCCTTATGCGCGCGTCGAGGTCGACGACGGCTGGGAGACCGGCGAGGAGCTGCCGGACTTCCGCACCGAAGTGACGCTCGAGACCGCGCGCACGGCGATCACCCGCAACCAGTCGCCCGACATCGCGTTCGACCGCTCGATCAACCCCTATCGCGGTTGCGAGCACGGTTGCGTCTACTGCTTCGCGCGGCCGACCCACGCGTTTTCTCGGCCTCTCGCCCGGGCTCGATTTCGAGTCGAAGCTGGTGGCCAAGCCCAATGTCGCGGACCTTTTGCGCCGGGAGCTCGCGGCGGCGAGCTACAAGCCCCGCACCATCGCGCTCGGGACCAACACCGACCCCTACCAGCCGATCGAGCGCACCCACCGGCTGACGCGAAAAATCCTCGAGGTGCTGGAGGAGGCGCGCCATCCGGTCGGGATCGTGACGAAGTCGGCGCTCGTGACGCGCGACCTCGACATTCTGGCCCGCATGGCGGCGCAGGGGCTCGCCAAGGTCGCGATCTCGATCACCACGCTCGACCCCGCGCTCTCCCGCGACATGGAGCCGAGGGCCCCGACCCCGGCCAAGCGCCTCGAGACAGTGGCGAAGCTCGCGCAGGCGGGCGTTCCCGTGACGGTGCTGACCGCCCGATCATTCCCTCGCTCAACGACCACGAGATCGACCGGCTGCTCGAAGCCGCGCACGCCGCCGGCGCGACCGAGGCCGGCTATGTGCTGCTGCGCCTGCCGAACGAGATCAAGGATCTCGTCTCCGACTGGCTGCTGGAGCGCCACCCCGCCAAGATGCGGCGCATCCTGTCGCTGGTGCGCGAGACCCGCGGCGGAAAGCTCTACGATTCGGGCTGGGGCGTGCGCCAGACCGGCGAGGGCGTCGTCGCCTGGACGATCGGGCGCCGATTCGAACTCGCGGCGCGACGCCTCAACCTCGCGCGGCGCCATCTCCGGTTGCGCACGGACCTGTTCACGCCGCCCGCACGCGCAAAAGGCGAGGCCAATGACGTCCAGCTGTCGCTATTTTGAACCAAATCCTAAACTCTGCGTAAGATGAGGACCGTTCACGGGCGCCGCACGCCGCGTAACCGAGCGAGGCTTCGATGCCCCTGCCGCTTCGCCTCACCCTGGTGACGCTCGGCGTCTCCGATCTTCCGAAGGCGACGGCGTTCTACGAACAACTCGGCCTCGTGAAATCCTCGCAGAGCAATGACGGCGTCAGTTTCTTCGACGTCGGCGGCGTGGCGCTCGCGCTGTTCGGCCGCGAGGCGCTGGCCGAAGACGCCGGCGTCGAGGCGGAGGGCGAAGGCTTTCGCGCCCAGTCGCTCGCCTGGAACCTCGCTTCGCCGGGCGACGTCGACAAGGCGGTCGTGCGCATGGTGGCGGCTGGCGGCAATCTCGTGAAGGCGGCCGAAAAGACCTTTTGGGGCGGCTACGCCGGCTACGTCTCGGACCCTGACGGCCATCTGTGGGAGCTCGCCCACAACCCGTTCTGGACCGACGCCGAGGGGCAGACGCGTCTGCCGGCCTGAACTTCCGAGGTCGCGCGCCGGCGCGAATCGCCCAATTTCGCGCGATGGAAAACGTCGCGAAGATCTCCAGGCCGAAGACCCGAGCCGCCGCTCCGCGCGTCGCCGCGACTTTCGCGCGTGAGGCCGCCGCGATCGCCGCAGGCGCACGCCTCGTCGCAGGCGTCGACGAGGCAGGGCGCGGGCCGCTGGCCGGCCCCGTCGTCGCGGCCGCGGTCGTGCTCGAACCCACGCGCATCCCCGCGGGCCTCGCCGACTCCAAGGCGTTGACCCGGGAGCGGCGCGAGGCGCTGTTCCCGGAGATCATGGCGAGCGCCAGCGTCTCGTTCGTGGCGGCCTCCACGGTCACCATCGAGCGCCTCAACATCCGGGGCGCGACCCTTTGGGCGATGGCCCGCGCGCTCTCAGGGCTGAACGTTCCGCCCGACCTCGCGCTGATCGACGGAAACGTCGCTCCGCCGGGCCTCGCCTGCCGGGCGGAGGCGGTGGTGGCGGGCGACGCGAGCGTGCAGTCGATCGCCGCCGCCTCGATCGTGGCCAAGGTGATGCGCGACCGGATCATGGCGCGAGTCGCGGAAGAATTCCCGCTCTACGGCTTCGAGCGCCACATGGGCTATGGCGTTCCGGAGCATCTTGCGGCGCTGCGCCGCCATGGCCCCTGCCCCCATCATCGCCGCGGCTTCGCCCCGATCGCGGCGCTCATCGCCGCCGCCTGAGGCGGAACCGGATTGCGGCCCACGGCCTTTTCTTTCCGTGACGGGAAGGAGGTCGCCATGCCGATGACGCTCAAGGGCTCGTGCCGCTGCGGCGGAGTGCGCTTCGTGGTCGAGAGCTCCGGGCCGGCGCCCTACCAGCTCTGTTATTTGCTCGATCTGCCGCAAGACCGCGGGCGGCGGAGGCTACGCCATCAATCTGAGCGCCGACGCGCGCACGCTGAAGGTTTCAGGCGAGATGAGGCCCGCGGTCTACCGCGCCGAAATCGCGGACCAGGACGGGATCTGCGAGACCTCGACCGGCGAGCGCAACTTCTGTCCGCGCTGTGCGACGGCGCTCTGGCTCTACGACCCGTCCTGGCCGGACCTCGTCCATCCCTTCGCCTCGGCGGTCGACACCGAGCTGCCGAAGCCGCCGGCGCGCGCGCATCTGATGTTGCGCTTCAAACCAGAGTGGGTCGACCCGAACGTCGGCCTAGACGACAAGCGCTTTGACCTCTATCCCGACGAGTCGATCGAGGACTGGCACAGGCGCCACGGCCTCTGGATCGACTGATCCGGCGGTCAGGCCGCCGCCGCCGCGACGAAGCGGTTGCGGAACTCGTGGGTCATCGCGGCGAAGAACAGTTTCTGGCTCTCGAGCTCCTCGCCTTCCGGACGCCCCCGCCTGCCCGGCGAGGCCTGCTCCATCGCCTCCGTCGCGGCGTCGAGCCGCTCGAACAGGCTTTCAAAGAACCGCAGCCCGTTGAGGCTCGGCCCGTCGATCGAGGCCGAGATGTAGTCCGCAAGCGCATAGGTGCGCTCGTCGAGGTCCGGCCTGTCGGAAACGGCGTAGTCGGCCGCCTGGGTGGCGATGACCTCCATCGCCTGTCCCACGCTGATCGTCGTCATGGCGCTCTCCGCGACGTGTGATCGGACGACCATCACGCCGGGTCGTGGTTGACGAAGCGTAAAGCGCGAACCGGAACTGCGCGCTTCAAGACGATCCTCGGGCCTTCTCGAGCCGTAAGGGCGGTTCACCCCAAGACGGGCGAGCCTCATGCCGAGGAGCCCGCGCCGAGCGGGCGTCTCGCGGTCCGTTTCAGCCGCGGACGCCGTCAACCTTCCGTTCACCCTGTTTCTTGAGTCCGCCTTTACGTTACCAAAGCGAGACTCGGGGCCGTCAAAGCGTAAACAGGACGGCGGCCACATGGCGTATCGGCGGAACGGAGCGGCGCTCGCGCGCTCGACTGAAGCCCCTGCCCTTCACCCGGATCTGCCGCTCGATCGGATCCTGATCGGCGACTGCATCGCGGAGCTCGAGAAGCTGCCGGCGGCGTCCGTCGATCTCGTCTTCGCCGACCCGCCCTACAATCTCCAGCTTCAGGGCGACCTGCGTCGGCCCGACCAGAGCCTCGTCGACGCCGTCGACGACGCCTGGGACCAGTTCGAGAGCTTTTCGGCCTACGACGCCTTCACCCGCGCCTGGCTCCTGCAGGTGCGCCGCGTGCTGAAGCCGACCGGCACGCTCTGGGTCATCGGCTCCTACCACAACATTTTTCGCGTCGGCTCGGCGCTTCAGGATCTCGGCTACTGGATCCTGAACGACGTCGTGTGGCGCAAGACCAACCCGATGCCGAACTTCCGGGGCCGCCGCTTCACCAACGCCCACGAGACGCTGATCTGGGCCGCGCGCGGCGCGGATTCGAAGGGCTACACCTTCAATTACGAAGCGCTGAAGGCCGGCAACGAGGATCTGCAGCCCCGGTCCGACTGGCTGATCCCGATCTGCTCGGGCGGCGAACGCCTCAAGGGCGACGACGGCAAGAAGGCTCATCCGACCCAGAAGCCCGAGGCGCTGCTCGCCCGCGTGCTGCTGTCGGCCTCGAAGCCCGGCGACGTGGTGCTCGATCCGTTCTTCGGCTCCGGCACGACCGGCGCTGTGGCCAAGCGCCTCGGCCGCCATTTCGTCGGCGTCGAGCGCGACCGGGAGTACGCCGCCTACGCCAAGGCCCGCATCGACGCGGTCGAGCCGGAGGCGCATGAGGCCATCGTCCAGGCGCCGGCGAAACGCGAGGCCGCCCGGGTGGCGTTCTCCGCCGTCGTCGAGCGCGGGCTGGTGAAGCCCGGAACGCGGCTCGTGGACGACCGCGGCCGCTACGAGGCGACCGTGCGCGCCGACGGCACGCTTGCGCTCGGCTCCGTGGTCGGCTCGATCCACCGCATCGGCGCGATCGCGCAGGGGCGCGAGGCCTGCAACGGCTGGACGTTCTGGCACGTCGCCGGGCCGAAGGGGCTGGTCGTGCTCGACGCCTTCCGCGAGACGGTCAGGGCCGAGGAGAAGGCGGGCTGATCGTCCGCCGCGCGAAGAGCGCGACGATCGCCGCGGCGACGACCAGCAGGCCGAAGCCGAAGCGCAGGCCGAAGGCGTCCGACAGGAAGCCGATGGCCGGCGGTCCCAGCAGGCCGCCCGAATAGCCCATCGAGGCCACCATCGCGAGCGCGGCCGCGGGCGCGACGCCGGGCGCGCGGGTCGCGGCGGAAAACAGCGGCGGCACGATGTTGGCGAAGCCGAGCCCCGCCGCGAGAATGCCGGCGAACGCCACCCACGGGTTCGGCGCGAACGTCACGACCAGCAGCGAAACCGCCGCGACCGCTCCCGAAAGCTGCACCGCCCTCGCCGGGCCGAGCGCTTCCACGAAACGGTCGCCGAGAAGGCGCCCAATCGTCATGGTGGCGGAGAAGGCGGCGTAGCCGGCGGCCGCAAGTCCGAGCGACGCGCCCGCGACGTCGCGCAGGAACAGCGCGCTCCACTCCATCATCGCGCCCTCGCAAAGAAACGAGCAGACGGTCAGCAGCCCGAGCAGCAGCACGGCGCGGCTCGGAAGCCTCAGCCCGTGGCCGCCCTCCGTCTCCGGCCTGTCCTCGAAGGCGAGGAAGCGCGCGGCCGCCAGGACGATCAGCGCGACGACCGCTCCGCCGGCCCCCATGCCGAGCTTGGCCCCGACAGCAAGCCCGACGAGACCCGCCGCGCCCGCCGCCCCGAACAGGCCGCCGATGGAGAAGAAGGCGTGGATCGACGACATGATGGGTCGTCCGAAGGCCTTCTCGACCGCGGCCGCATGAGCGTTCATGGCGATGTCGATGCCGCCGAGCGAGAGGCCGAGCAGGAAGGCCGACAGGCCGAGCGTGACCGGATCCGGCATGTGGGGCGGCAGGGCCAGGGCGACCGCGATGGCGAGCCCAGAGGCGATCGAGACCGCGACGGCGCCGAAGCGGTGGATCAGCGCGCCCGAGCACGGCATCGCGACCACCGCGCCGATCCCCATGGCGAGCATCACGAGCCCAAGGGTCGAATCGTCGAGGGCGAGACCCGATTTCAGCAGCGGGATGTGGGCGGCCCAAACGCCCAGAGCCGCCCCGCAGACGAAGAACAGCGCAAGCGTCGCCAGGCGCGCGCGCCACAGCGTGCGCCGCGACGGCGCGATCGGCTCCGCGGCGGCGGTCATCGCGCGGCGCGGCGGCGGATGGGGGCGTCTGTCATCGGGGCGTCTGTCATGGCGGCGCTCTTCGCATGGACGAGCGCCTTGCGGAAGACGGTCGGCAGCGCCTCGCCCGGAAGATCCCCGGCCTGCACCCAGCGCGCGCCTGTCGGGCCGGAACGTCGGCGCCGACCTCCGCCGTCATCACCGCGAGCTCCAGCGAAAAATGGGTGAACACATGGGCGGCGGCTCCCGGAACGCGCCGCCAGCGCGCCGAAAGCGGCGCCTCGGCCGCGAGCGTCTCGCCGGACGCGGAAAGATCGACGTCCTCGGCCCAGCGCCCGGTCGGAATCTCGGCCATGCCGCCGAGCAGGCCCTTGGGCGGACGGTCGCGCAGCAGCGTCGCGCCGTCGGGCCGGGTCGCGACGAAGGCGACGCCGCGGCGGGTGGGCTTGGCGGCCTTCTTGGCCTTGCGCGGATAGGTCTCGGGCGCGCCTTCCGCCCTGGCGGCGCAGGACGCGCTCCACGGACAGAGCGCGCAAGCAGGCTTTCGCGGCGTGCAGATCGTGGCGCCGAGATCCATCGTGGCTTGCGCGAAGTCGCCGTGGCGGCTCTTCGGCGCGAGCGTCGCGGCGAGCCGCCGGATCTCGGGCTTGGCGCCCGGCATCTCCGCCGCCACGGCGAAGAGCCGCGAGACCACACGCTCGACATTGCCGTCCACCACGGTCGCCGGCCTGTCGAAGGCGATCGAGGCGATGGCGGCGGCGGTATAGGGACCGACGCCCGGCAGCGCGAGCAGCTCCGCCTCGCTGCCTGGGAAACGCCCGCCATGGCGCTCGACCACCGCCTTGGCGCAAGCGTGAAGATTGCGGGCCCGCGAATAATAGCCAAGGCCCGCCCAGAGCTTCAGCACGTCGTCGAGCGGGGCCGCGGCGAGCGAAGCGACGTCGGGAAAACGCTCGAGGAAGCGCAGGAAATAGGGGCCGGCGGCCTTCACCGTCGTCTGCTGCAGCATGATCTCGGAGAGCCACACCCGATAGGGCTCGGTGCGGCGGCCCGGCGCGGCGCGCCACGGGAGCGCGCGGCGATGACAATCGTACCAGGCGAGCAGCGCGGCGGGCTCGGGTTTGGGTTGTGCGGCTGCGGCCAAGGTCTAGACTCGGTGAAACGCGGGGGCGGAAGGTCGGCCCGCCACATGATCGGATTCCAAAGTACGATGCTTAAGCCGCGTCCGACCAAGCGCCTGTCTGACCTGTTGCCGCAAGCCATGGGCCCCGCGGCCGCGCGGCAGGGGTTTGCGGGCGCCGAGATCGTGTCGCGCTGGGCGGAGATCGTCGGGCCGGAGCTCGCCGCGGTGTCGGCGCCGCAGAAGCTCGGCGTCCCGGCCCGCGCGCCTGCGCAGGATCCCGACGCCGCCCCGCCGCGCGCGACGCTGACCGTGCGGGCCGAGGGCGCGTTCGCGCTCGAGATCCAGCACCGTTCGGCCGAGATTCTCGAACGGGTCAACGCCCATCTCGGCTGGCCCTGCGTGGGTCAGGTGAAGATCCGGCAGGGCCCGGTCGCGGAGCTGCGGCGGCGCAAGCCCGTCCCGCCCCGGCCGCCCGAGCCGACCGCCGAGGAGCGCGGCCGCGTCGAGACCGCGACCGCGACGATCGAGGACGAGGGGCTGGCGGACGCGCTGAGGCGCCTCGGCGGCGCGGCGCTCGCCCGGTCGAGGCGCTGAGGAGCTTGGTTCAAGAGGGCGTGACGGCGGGCCGACCTCCGTCCAACTTGCTCACGCCACATTCTTCTTGCGAAAAGAGCCGTGGCCCGCGACTTTCGCGCGCCAGAACGTTTTAAGATCGCACGGCCGCCCGGCGGCCCGACCGCGAGGATCCGTCGTGACCCTGACCCGCCGCCGCCTTCTCGAGACCGCAGCCGTCACCGCCGCCGGCTTCGCGGCGCTCTCGCTCGCGCCGAAGCTCGGCTTCCTCGGCGAAGCCCTCGCCCAGGCCCCCGACCCGCAGGAGCTGCTGGTCGCCGGCCCGCTCGGCGAGAAGGCCGAAGGCAAGGACGACGCGCCGGTCACGATGATCGAATACGCCTCGACGACCTGCGGCCACTGCGCCCAGTTCGCGCTCAACACCTTCCCGAAGATCAAGGCCGAATACGTCGACACCGGCAAGCTGCGCTTCATCCTGCGCGAATTCCCGCTCGATCCGCTCTCGGCCGCGGGCTTCATGATCGCGCGCTGCGCCGGCGACGACAAATACTTCGCCGTCGTCGACCTTCTGTTCAAGGAGCAGAAGCAGTGGGCCTACGCCGACAAGCCGGTGGAGGGGCTGCAGAATCTCGTCAGGCAGATCGGCATGTCGCAGCAGAGCTTCGAGCAGTGCCTGTCCAACCAGGAGATCCTGGACGGCGTGAACTGGGTGCGCTCGCGCGCGGCCGAGAAGTTCGGGGTGAATTCGACCCCGACGTTCTTCATCAACGGCAAGATCCAGCGCGGCGCCGTGAGCTTCGAGGACTTCAAGAAGATCATCGACCCACTGGTCGACAAGAAGGCCTGAGGCTCGGGCTGCTTTTTCCTGAGCGATAGCGCTCGCCTCCTCCACCATCGCTGACGCGATGGTCCCCCTCCTCCGCTTCGCAGAGGAGGATCAAGAGAGGGGGCGCGTTCTGTGCGCGGATCCTCCCCTGTCGAAGACGGGGGAGGGGGACCACCCGCAGGGTGGTGGAGGGGGCAGGCGCCGCCGCCCTGGCGTAAAACGCCTCAAGATCCGGCCATCAGGGCCGGCGACCATATGACCGAGAGGCCGATCGATCTCGACGTCGCGCGAGAATTCTCGCTCGCGAACGCCGCACTGAGGGATCTCGCGGCCGGCGACGGAACGCGCTGGAAGGAGGCCGTCGGGGAGCTGCATTCGCAGTATGGCGAGCTTCCCGTCTGGGTCCTGCTCCATGAGGACGACGACCTTCGCCAGACCCATGCGGCGCTATGCGAGACGCTTCGGCCCCATATGGAGCGCCTCGCCCCGTTGCAGATCGTGCTGCTCTACGAGGTCGTGGTCGGCGGCGAGGCGTTCGCCGCGAGGCTCTCGGGCAATGACGCTGTGTTCTCGGCCGCTTCGGGCGGCGACACGCGTCTCACATGGCGCGCCCAGCCGAGGGGCCTCAGCACGGTGTTCAGGTCGCGCGACTGCCGACGGACGACGTAATCGGCGGCCGCGGCTTTGCGGTTCGATTCCCGTGGAAAGGCCCTCCGCGCCTTAAGCGCCCCGCCGGCCTTCGCGCTAAAATCCCCCAATGAACTTCACGCGCCTCAGACTTGCGGGCTTCAAGACCTTCGTCGACGCCACCGACGCGCCGATCGAGCCGGGGCTGACCGGCGTCGTCGGGCCGAACGGCTGCGGCAAGTCGAACCTCGTCGAGGCGCTGCGCTGGGTGATGGGCGAAAGCTCGTTCAAGAGCCTTCGCGCCTCCGGCATGGACGACGTGATCTTCGCCGGCAACACCAGCCGCCCGGCGCGCAACCACGCCGAAGTCTCGCTGATCCTCGACAATTCCGCCGGCCTCGCGCCCGCGCCGTTTCAGAACGCGGCCGAGATCGAGGTCAGCCGCAAGATCTCGCGCGGTCTCGGCTCGAGCTACCGGGTGAACGGACGCGAGGTGCGGGCCCGCGACGTGCAGCTGCTGTTCGCCGACGCCTCTTCGGGCGCGCGCTCGCCCTCGATGGTGGGCCAGGGCCGCATCGGCGAGATCATCAACGCCCGCCCCGACCAGCGCCGCCGCATCCTGGAGGAGGCCGCCGGCATCGCGGGGCTCCACGCCCGCAGGCGCGAGGCCGAGAGCCGCCTCGAGGGCGCGGAAGCGAACCTCGCCCGGGTCGAGGACGTGCTGGTGAAGCTCGGCGAGCGCGCCGAGGCGTTGAAGCGGCAGGCCCGCTCGGCCGAGCGCTACCGGGCGCTCACCGAGGAGATCCGCCAGGCCGAGGCGGCCCTGCTCGTCGCCCGGCATCGCCTGGAAGCCGAGGGCGCTCTCGCCGCCGAGGCCGCCGAGGCGAAGGCGCTTGCGGGCGTCGCCGACGCCGCCCGGGCGCAGGGCGAGGCGGCGCGCGCGGAGGCGGTCGCGGGCCATGCGCTCGGCCCGGCGCGCGAGGCGTCGACCCAGGCCGAAGCCGCCTTGCGCAAGATCGCGGTGACGGCCGGCGAGCTCGAGGGCGAGGAGGCGCGGGCGCGCAAGCGGCTCGCCGAGCTCGTCCAGCGTCTTGCACAGATCGAGCGCGACGGCGCCCGCGAGAGCGCCATGGCGGCCGACGCCGCGACGAGCCTCGAGCGGATCGGCGCCGCGATCGAGGCGCTCGGGCCCGAGGCGGCGGATGACGCGGCGGCGGACGAGGCGGCGCGCGCGCGTCTTTCCGAGACGGAGGCCGCCGTCGGCGAGGCGGAGGCCGCGCTCTCCTCCGCCGCCGCGGCGCAGGCCGCCGGCGCCGCCGAACGGCGCGACCTCGACCGGCGCCGCGCCGACGCCGCCGACAAGCTCGCGCGGCTGGAGCGCGAGGCGCGCGAGATCGACGGCGAGACGGGCCGCCTGAAGGCGGAGGCCGCCCGCGAGGGCGACGCCGCGGCGCTCGCCGTCCGCGTCGAGGCGGCGCGCGGCGCGGCGCAGGCCGCGGAGGATCGCGTGGAGGCCGCCGAGGCGGAGCTCGCCAAGGCGCGCGGCGCCGAATCGGAGGTCCGCGGGCCTTCGGCGCAGGCCGCCTCGCGCGCCGAGCGGACCATGACCGAGGCGCGCACGCTCGCAAAGCTCGTGGCCGACGATCCCGCCCGCAAATATCCGGCGGCCGTCGATCTGCTCGTGGTCGATCCCGGCTACGAGACCGCGCTCGGGGCCGCGCTCGGCGACGACCTCGACGCGGCGGTCGATCCGCGCGCGCCGGCGCGCTGGGCCGGGGTGGAGGCCGACGGCGATCCGGCTCTGCCGGCGTCGACGCGCTCGCCGACCATGTGGTCGCCCCGCCCGAACTCGCCCGGCGCCTCGCGCAGATCGGCGTGGTGGAGCGCGTCGCAGGCCCTGCGCTGTCGCGGAGCCTTCGGCCCGGCCAGCGGCTCGTCAGCCGTCAGGGCGACGTCTGGCGCTGGGACGGGCTGACGCTTGCGGCCGACGCGCCGACGCCTGCGGCCCGCAGGCTCGCGGAGAAGAACCGGCTCGGCGCGGTCGAGCGGCTTGCGGCCGAGGCCCGCGCCGAGGCCGATCGCCTGCGCCAGATCGTCGAGGCCGCCCGCTCGCGCGTCAGCCAGGCGGTCGTCGCCGAGAAGCAGGCGCGCGAGGCCTCGCGCTCGGCCCGGCAAGCCTTCGACTCAGCCCGCGAGGCCCATGGCGCGGCCGAGCGCGCCGGCGCCCGGACCACGGCGCGGCTCTCCGCGCTCGCCGAAGCCGGCGCGCGGGTCGCCGCGGCCCAAGCGGAAGCCGAAGCCGCGCTCGCCGCCGCCGCCGAACGGCTCGCAGCCCTTCCCGTGCAGGACGACGGCGTCCTCGTCCCGTTGCGCGAGCGCGTCGCCGTCGCCCGCAAGGCGGCGGCCGAGCGGCGCGCGGAGTCCGAGGCGCTCGTCGCGGAGCGCCGGCGGCAGGCGGCGCGGCGAGGCGAGCTCGCGGCCGAACGCGACGCCTGGACGCGCCGGCGCGAGGCGGCCGCGGCGCAGCTCGTCGATCTCGAGACGCGCCGGGCCGAAAGCGAGGCCGAACGCGCCGCGCTCGCCGGGCGCCCCGACGAGATCGCGGCCGAGCGCGCGGCGCTCAGGTCGCAGCTCGCCGGCGCCGAACAGCAGGCGCGGGCGGCCGCCGACGCACTCGCTCTCGCCGAGACGCGCCATCGCGAGGCCGACGCGGCCGCCCGGGCGGCGCTCGAAACGCTCGCCGGCGCCCGCGAAGAGACCGCCCGCGCCGGCGCCCGGCTCGAAGCCGCACGCGAGAAACGCGCCGCCGCGGCCGCCCGCATCATGGAGGCGCGCGGCCTCACCCCGCAGGAGCTCGCGGCGACGCTCTCGGGCGCGCCCGCCGTTCCGCCGCAGGAGCTCGAGGAGCGCCTCGCCCGGTCGAGCGCCGCGCGCGAGCGGCTCGGCCCGGTGAACCTTCGCGCCGAACAGGACCTCGAGGAGGCGGAAGGCTCGCGCTCGGCCCTCGTCGCCGAACGCGAAGATTTGACCGAGGCGATCGGGCGCCTGCGCTCGGCCGTCCGCTCGCTCAACAGCGAGGGGCGCGGCCGCCTGCTCGCGGCCTTCGAGCGGGTCGACGCGAACTTCCGAAAGCTGTTCGAAAAGCTGTTCGAGGGCGGCGAGGCGCGGCTGGAGCTCGTCGAGTCCGACGATCCGCTCGAGGCCGGCCTCGAGGTGATCGCGCGCCCGCCCGGCAAGAAGCCCCAGGTGCTGTCGCTGCTGTCGGGCGGCGAGCAGGCGCTCACCGCGCTCGCGTTGATCTTCGGGGTGTTCCTCACGAACCCTGCGCCGGTCTGCGTGCTCGACGAGGTCGACGCGCCGCTCGACGACGCCAATGTCGAGCGCTTCTGCGCGCTCTTGTCGGAGATGGCGGGCGCGACCACGACGCGGTTCCTGACCGTGACCCACAACCCCATCACCATGGCGCATATGGACCGGCTTCTGGGGGTCACGATGTCGGAGCGCGGCGTGAGCCAGCTGGTCTCGGTCGACCTGCGGACCGCGGAGCGGCTGGCCGAGGCGGTGTGAACGGCGCGGGTTCGCGCCTTCTGACGCCCACCCCACCCTGCCCTCCCCTGTCCCAGGGGAGGGAGGCGCCCATGCCGGGAGACGTCCACGCAAGAGGAGGCGCCCTTGCCTCAAGCCCGCGGCGCAAGAGGACGCGCGGGGCGCGCCGGCTCTTTAGTCTTTAGGACATCGCGTCGCGGGCCTCGCAAAAGGCGATTTTTCCTTGCGAATCACATACTTGGCGCTTTGCGGCGGAACCTTGACACGCCAAGGCCCAAAAACTAGGGTGCGCGCGGTTTTCGGGGGTGATCGGCCTGCCGGGGGTCCGGAAAGGCTGACGCGAATGACGCAAGGCTCCGAAGGATCTCCCACGCCGAACAGTTCCCGGACCGACGGCGATCTGGCGGAGCGGCGCGAGCGGCTCGCCCAGGAGCTGAAGCGGCGTTCGGACCTTAGAGAGGCCGAAGACGCCGGAACGCGGAAACCGCGCTCCGACGCCTCCGGCCTTGCGCGCGCGCTGCAACTCAGCTCCGAGTTCGTGGCCGGCGTCATCGCCGGCGGCGTGGTCGGATGGCTGTTCGATCACTTCCTGGGCACGTCGCCCTGGGGGTTGATCGTGTTCCTGCTGCTGGGCTTTGCGGCCGGAACGCTGAACGTGATGCGCTCGGCTGGACTCAAGTCCGGCCCGGGCGGAACGACCAGCGAAGGCCCCTGACGGGGTCCGCCGGTTTGGCGAGGCGACGGCGGCGACGCCGTCCAGGATGAACGACAGGGACGATGGCTGCGGCAAACGATCCGATCCACCAGTTCACCATCGTCCCCCTGATTGGCGACGGCGCTCTCGCTTTCACCAATTCGTCCGCCTACATGGCCGCCACCGTCGCGGTGAGCGTCGGCTTCCTGATGTTCGCGACCGCGAGCCGCACCCTGGTGCCCGGCCGCCTCCAGTCGCTCGCCGAAATGTCCTACGAGTTCGTGGCGAACACGATCGGGCAGACCGCCGGCAAGGCCGGCATGAAGTTCTTCCCGCTGGTGTTTTCGCTCTTCATGTTCGTGCTGGTCGCGAACCTGATCGGCCTCATTCCCTTCAGCTTCACGGTGACGAGCCACATCATCGTCACCTTCGCGCTCGCGATGCTCGTGATCACCACCGTGATCGTCTACGGCTTCATGAAGCACGGCATGCACTTCCTGAAGCTGTTCGTGCCGTCCGGCGTTCCCGGCTACATCCTGCCGCTCGTGGTGCTGATAGAGGTCATCTCGTTCCTCTCGCGCCCGATCAGCCTCTCGGTTCGTCTCTTCGCCAACATGCTGGCCGGCCACATCACCCTGAAGGTGTTCGCGGGCTTCATCGTGATGCTCTCGGGCGCGCTCGGGACCGCGGGCCTGCTCGTCGGCATCCTCCCGCTCGCCATGACCGTCGCGATCACCGCGCTCGAGTTCCTGGTCGCCTTCCTGCAGGCCTACGTCTTCACGATCCTGACCTGCATCTACCTCAACGACGCCATCCACCCCGGCCACTGAGCGCGACCAAGCGCCGGCCGACACCCCGCCGTTCTCGGAAACACACCGGACGACCCGAAGGAGCAGAACTATGGAAGATATGGGCAAGTACATCGGCGCGGGCCTCGCGACCCTCGGCATGGGCGGCGCCGGCATCGGCGTGGGCTCGATCTTCGCGGCCTACCTCGCCGGCGCGCTGCGCAACCCCTCGGCCGCCGACGGCCAGTTCGCCCGCCTGATCTTCGGCTTCGCCGTGACGGAAGCGCTCGGCATCTTCTCGCTGCTCGTCGCGCTGCTCCTCCTGTTCGCCGTCTGAGCGAACACGAAACCGTACGACCTGAAGTCCCGCGTTTGCGCGGCGCCCGATCGAGCGGCGCCGCGTAGGCCTATGGAGCCGTGATGTTCGAGAAGATCGGGCCGTCTGGCCTCTACGTCCTCGCGCAGGCCGACCACGGCGCGCCCGGCCAGTCTGGCGCGGCGCCCGCGGAGACCCATGCGGGAACCGAGGCGCATGGCGGAGCCCACAAGGCGCCGTTCCCGCCGTTCAACAGCGAGACCTTCGCGGGTCAGCTGTTCTGGCTCGCGATCTTCTTCGGCGCGCTCTACCTGCTGATGTCGAAGGTCGCGCTGCCGCGCGTCCAGAACATCCTCGAGGGCCGGGCCGAACGCATCGAGGGCGATCTCGCCGAGGCCAACCGCCTCAAGGCCGAGACCGACGAGGCGATCGCCTCCTACGAGAAGACGCTCGCCGACGCGCGCGCCGAAGGCCACCGCATCGCGGCCGAGGTGCACGAGCAGGTCTCCAAGGAGGCCGACGAGCACCGCGCCAGGCTCGAGAGCGAGCTCAACGCCAAGCTCGACGCCTCGGAGACGCAGATCGCCGACGCCAAGGCGTCCGCGCTCGGCAACGTCCGCGGCATCGCGGTCGACGCGGCCTCGGCGATCGTCGAGCGCCTGACCGGCCGCCCGGCCGAGGGCGGGGCCGTCGAGCAGGCGGTCGACGCCTCGCTCGCGCGCTGAGGAGACAGCACGATGGGTACTCCCGACATCTGGGTGCTGGTCGCCTTCCTGATCTTCATGGGCATCGTGGTCTATGTCGGCGCGCCGGCCAAGATCCTCGGCGCTCTCGACAGCCGCTCGGCCAAGATCAAGGCCGAGCTCGACGAGGCCCGCAGCCTTCGCGAAGACGCCGCCCGCATGCTCGCCGACTACAAGCGCAAGCGTGAGGAGGCCGAGAAGGAGGCGCAGGAGATCGTCGCCAACGCCAAGAAGGACGCGGCCGCCTACGCCGCCGACGCCAAGGCGAAGGCCGAGGAGTTCGTCGCCCGCCGCACCAAGGCGGCCGAGCAGAAGATCGCGCTCGCCGAAAGCCAGGCGGTCGCGGAAGTCCGCTCCGCCGCGGCCGACGCCGCGGTCGCGGCCGCCGAGCGCGTGCTTTCGGGCGAGGCCAAGTCCGGCTTCGGCGACCAGCTCTTCGAGAAGGGCCTGTCGGAAATCCGCGCCAAGCTCAACTGACGCGCTCTTGGCGCGCCTGACGACAAGACGAGGCCGCCGCAAGGCGGCCTTTTCGTTTGCGGGGAGCCCGACATGACGCACGACATCGGCGCAGGGCCGGCCGAGCCCGGGGTCGCGCTCGGCGAGACCCGCTGGCGCTTGCCCGCCGGGGCCCTGCCCTTCCGTCCGTGGTCGGCGATGCAGATGCGGCTCGCAGCGCCCATGCGGGCCGGCGGGAGCATGACGCGCAACGTGATCCTGTGGCTCGTCGTCTTCGCGATCTTCTTCGCCGTCTTCAGCCAGCAGAACGCGATCGGCCTCGACGCCGCGCTCGTCCTCTTCACCGACGGCGGCTGGTCGACGACGTTCAGCGGCTGGGGCGTCGCAGGCCTCGGCGTCGGCCTCGCGCTCGCCGGCATGGCGGCGCTCGCGATCCTCGCCGGCGCGCTCCAGGGCGGCCAGATGCGCCGCATCTACGACAGCCTGCCGACGCTCCAGCGCCCGACGACGCTCGTCATCGGCGACGACGGCGCGGCGCAGGGCGACGAGGCCTACGTGTTCGCCGCGCGATGGGACATGATCACGGAAGAGTTCTCGCAGGACGGCGTCTGGTTCCTGCGGCTCGCGATGGGCGGCGCGCTCTATGTCGAGGAGGCGACGCTCGGCCATGACGGCGCCGCCGTGAAGGCCTTCGTGCGGGAGCGCCTCGGCCGCCCCGCGTGAGGGAGGCGCGACCGAAGAGGGAGACGGCGATGCGGCGGCGGACGGTCCTGACGCTCGGCCTCGCCGCGGCGCTCGCCGGCCGCCTTCCCGCGCGCGCTGAAACGCCGGACGACGCCGCCCGCGACCGTTTCGCCGCGACGCTCGACGCGCTGGAGGCGAAGAGCGGCGGCCGGCTCGGGGTCGCGCTCGTCGAGGTCGGCGGCCCGCGGCGCTGGTCCTCGCGCGGGTCCGAGCGCTTTCCGATCACCTCGACGTTCAAGACGCTGCTCGCCGCGTCCGTGCTCGCGCGGGTCGACGCAGGGACCGAGAGCCTCGACCGGCGCCTGCCCGTCACGGCCGCCGACCTCGTCGAGCATTCGCCCTTCGCGCAGTCGCGCGTGGGCGGCGAGGCGAGCGTCCGGGATCTCTGCGAGGCCACGATGACGCTGAGCGACAACGCCAGCGCCAACCTGCTGCTGCCCTCGGTCGGCGGCCCCAAGGGGCTGACCCGTTTCGCCCGCTCGATCGGCGATCCCGAGAGCCGGCTCGACCGCATCGAGCCCGCGCTCAACGAGGCCGCGCCCGGCGACCCGCGCGACACCACGACGCCCGAGGCGATGGCGCTGTCGGTCGAGCGGCTCGTCTTCGGAGAGGTTCTGACCCCCTCATCGCGGGGCGCGCTGACGCGCTGGCTGGTCGACGGGCGCACGGGCGCGGCGCGGCTCCGCGCAGGCCTGCCGCAAGGCTGGGCCGCGGGCGACAAGACCGGCGGCGGGGCGAACGGCACCGCGAACGACGTCGCGGTGATCTGGCCGCCCGCCGGCGCGCCGCTGGTGCTCGCCTGCTACCTCACCGGCTCAACGCTCGACGGCGACGGCCGCGACGCGATCCACGCCGACGTCGCGCGCGCGGCGGTCGCCGCGGTCGGCTGAAGCGGGACGCTCGTCCGCTCACGCCGCCATGCCCGGCGGAGCCGGGCGTCCGCGACTGTCCAGGAACGTCGGGCGCTACGCCGAAGCCGTGGACGCCCGCGAAGACGCGGGCATGACGTGGCGTGTCATCCTGAAGCCGTCGCGCTCGAGCCCACCAGCCGCCTCAGCGGTTGGCGGTGCGCACCGCCGGCTGCGGCTGGGCGGCGGCCTGCGGCTGGGCCTGCCCACGCGGAGCCGCCTGGCCCTGGCGGCGGGCCTGCGCGGCGCGGACGCGGTCGGCCTGGAGCGCGGTGTCGCGGCGCTCGGTGAAGCCCTGCGCGGCGCGCGCCAGCGGCCCGCCATTGGTCGTGGTGGTGATGGTGGGCGGCGCGGCGAGCGGCCTCGTCGACACCGCCACCGGCGGCTGGGCGGGCTGGGCCGGCTGCTGGCGCGCGGCCGCGGTGCGGGCCTGCCGCACCGCCTTGGCCCGCGCCGAGCGCGAGCGCTTGGACTTGGCGCGGGGGCGGCGCGACCTGTTCGATCTCGCCGTCGTCGCCGGCGGCGTCCGCGACGCTCGCGTCGCCCGGCTCGAGCCCGACCACGATGGTCCAGCCGCCATAGCCGGCGGCGGAGGCCGGCGGCAGCGAGACGTTCTCCTCGACATGGCGGAACGAGACCTTCTGGACCCCTTCCGGCATCTCGACCTTGAGGCTGATCCGCCGGGTCTCGATGGAGCGGCCGTCGCCGTCCTTCACCTCGATGGTCATGGGCGCGTCGATCGCGGCGGCGGCGCCGGCCTTGCGGCGCGCGCCCTCGCCGACGAGCGCGATCTTGCAGATCGTCTCGGCGCCGAGATTGGCGCAGTCGCGGGCGAGGCCGTCGAGCGTGGCCTCGGCGCCGTCGGACCGGCGGCTCTCGCCGGCGGGCGCCATCTCGACCTTCGGGAGCGAGGGATCGTCGGCGGGCTTGGCGGCGACGCCGCCGGAGACGAGCGCGACGGCCTGCGGCGTGGCGGCGGCGTCGACCGCATGCGCGCTGGTCGCCGCCAGGAAGGTGGCGGCGACGCCGAAGGCGAACGCCGCGCTGGACAGGTCGGACATGACGTTGAAGTCCCGATTCCCCAAAAGCCCCGACGCATTAACTCATTGGCGACGAATCAGGCTGAATTGCGGAAAAGACTCAGTCAAGTCAAGACATCGGGTTGCGGAACGTTGTTTTTTCGCTCCTTTGGAGTTTTGGGCGACGGCCCGCGCGGCCCCGGGTCGAAAGGCTTGGCCTCAGACGACGCCGGGGGAAACACGCCCGTCATCCCGGGCTTGACCCGGGATCCAGAACCGACGCCGCGGCGGGAGTCTGGAGCGGCCGGATCGGTTCTGGATCCCGGCTCTGCGGCCGGGATGACGGCGGCGGGGCTCGACGGTCTCCGGGCCGAGACCGCGTCCCCGCCCGGACCGCACCCCTGCCCGATCGACGCGCCCGAACCATCCCCTCATCCCGGGCCTCACCCGGGATCCGGAACCGCCCCCGCGGCAGGATCTGGATCGAACGCCTCGGTTCTGGATCCCGGCTCTTCGGCCGGGATGACGGCGGCGGGGCTCGACGGCCTCCGGGCCGAGACCACGCCCCCGCCTGGACCGCACCCCTGCCCGATCGACGCGCCCGAACCACCCCGTCATCCCGGGCCTGACCCGGGATCCAGAGCCGACGCCGCGGAGGGAGTCTGGAGAAACCGGATCGGATCTGGATCCCGGCTCTTCGGCCGGGATGACGGGCGGCGGTTCGGGAGGGCTCGCGCCGCAGCTCGGCCGGCGCGAGTCTTCGTCAGAGCCGGAGCCCTTACGCCTCCATCGCCTCGAGCTCGCCGATCATGCGCTCGATCAGCCCGAGGCCCGTCGACCAGAAGGCGGGGTCGGCGGCGTCGAGGCCGAAGGGCTTCAGCAGCTCGGAGTGATGCTTGGTGCCGCCGGCCGACAGCAGCGCGAAATAGCGCTCCGCAAAGCCGTCGGAGGCGTTCTCGTAGACGGCGTAGAGCGAGTTCACGAGGCAGTCGCCGAAGGCGTAGGCGTAGACGTAGAACGGCGAATGGGTGAAGTGCGAGATGTAGACCCAGAAGGTCTCGTAGCCCTCGCCGAGATGGATCGAGGGCCCCAGGCTCTCGGACTGCACCTCCATCCAGATCTCGCCGATGCGCTCGGCCGGGATCTCGCCCTCCTTGCGCTCCAGGTGAATCCTGCGCTCGAAGGTGTAGAAGGCGATCTGCCGGACCACCGTGTTCAGCATGTCCTCGACCTTGCCGGCGAGCATCGCCTTGCGTTGGGCGGGATCGGAGGTCTTGGCGAGCATCGCCCGGAAAGTGAGCATCTCGCCGAACACCGACGCGGTCTCGGCGAGCGTCAGCGGCGTCGGGGCCATCAGCGGGCCCTGGACGCCCGCAAGCACCTGATGCACGCCATGGCCGAGCTCATGGGCGAGCGTCATCACGTCGCGCGGGCGGCCGAGATAGTTCAGCAGCACGTAAGGATGGGCCGAGGGCGTGGTGGGATGCGCGAAGGCGCCCGGCGCCTTGCCGGGACGGGCCGGGGCGTCGATCCAGCTCTCGTCGAAGAAGCGGCGGGCGATGTCGGCCATTTCGGGCGCGAAGCCCCCATAGGCGCCGAGCACGGTGTCGCGCGCCTCGTCCCACGGGATGATGCGGCTCTGCGCCGTCGGCAGCGGGGCGTTGCGGTCCCAGTGGTTGAGGCGCTCCATGCCGAACCACTTGGCTTTGAGCGCGTAATAACGGTGCGAGAGCCGCGGATAGGCGTCGCGCACCGCCGAGACCAGCGCGTCCACCACCTCGCGCTCGACGCGGTTTGCGAGATGCCGGCTGTCGGCGACGTCCTCGAAGGAGCGCCAGCGGTCCGAGATCTCCTTGTCCTTGGCCAGCACGTTGGTGATGAGGCCGAAGGTGCGCGTGTTGGCCTTGAAGGTCTCGGCGAGCGCGCCCGCGGCGCGTTCGCGGATGGCGGGATCTGGGTCCTGGAGCTGGTTGAGCGTCGGCTCCAGCGTGAGCGTCTCGTCGCCGACCTTGAACCGCATGGCCGAGACGGTCTCGTCGAACAGGCGCCGCCAGGCCGAGCCGCCGGTGACCGACTTCTCGTGGAAGAGCTGCTCGACCCGGTCCTCGAGCTGGTGCGGGCGCTCCTTGCGGACGTCGTCGAGGAACGGGCGGTAATGCGCCAGGCCCTCGTCCTGAAGCGCCGCGTCCAGCATGGCGTCCTCGAGCCGGTTGAGCTCGAGCGTGAAGAACAGGAGATGCGACCAGACGTCGGTCAGCTTCTGCTGGCAGTCGCCGTAGAACTTGGAGCGCTTCGGGTCGGAGGTGTCCTCCGAATAGACGAGCCCGGCATAGGAGGCGACGCGGCCCGTGAGGTCGTCGAGCGCCTCGAAGTCCTTCACCGCCTTGAGCAGGCCGCCCGAGGCCGCGAGCTCGGCGAGCTCGCCCTTGTAGGCCGCCTCGAAAGCCTTGGCGTCGGCGAGGCAGCGCTCGAAGTCGCGTTTGAGCTCGGGCGCGTCCGTTCCGGCGTAGAGATGGGAGAGGTTCCATTCGGGCAGGGGCCCGAGCGCGGCGGAGGCGGCGGAGGACACGGGGGCGATCGAACCTTCGGTCGTCTTGGGGGACTGGGCCCCCGATATCGCGCGCTGGGCCGCCGCGTTCAACAGGGGCGACCGCGTGAAACGTTCAAGCTTAAGCGCGCGTTTACCCTGAGCCTTGATGCTGCGAAGCCGTGATCAGCCGCCTCGCGAAAGCTCTCGAATGAACGCCGTGGTCCTCATCGTCGACGACGACCCGGTGCAGCGCCGCCTGCTCGAGTCGCAGATCCGCCGGTTCGGCCACGACGCGCGCACCGCCGAGGACGGCGAGGAGGCGATCGAGGCGCTCACCGCGCGCGGCGCGGCCTATGACCTCGTCATTCTCGACCTGTCGATGCCCGGCCTCGACGGCATCGGCGTGATGGGGCGCATGCGCGAACTCGGGATCGCCGCGCCCGTGATCGTCCAGACCGCCAACGGCTCGATCGACGCGGTGGTGGCGGCGATGCGCGCCGGCGCCTCCGACTTCGTGGTGAAGCCCGTCGGCCCGGAGCGGCTCCAGGTCTCGATCCGCAACGCGCTGCGCACCCAGGCGCTGCAGGGCGAGATCCGGCGTCTCGGCCGCCGCGCCAACGGCACGCTGAGCTTCCGCGACCTGCCGAGCCGCGCCCCGACGATGATCGAGGCCCGCAGGCTCGGCGAGCGCGCCGCTGCCTCCAACATCCCGGTGCTGATCGAGGGCGAGTCCGGCGTCGGCAAGGAGCTGCTGGCGCGCGCGATCGCGGGCTCGGGCGAGCGGCGCGGCAAGCCGTTCGTGCCGGTGAACTGCGGGGCGCTGCCCCACAATCTGATCGAATCCATCCTGTTCGGCCACGAGAAGGGCGCGTTCACGGGCGCGACCGACCGGCACGTCGGCAAGTTCGTCGAGGCTCATGGCGGCACGCTGTTCCTCGACGAGATCGGCGAGCTGCCGGCCGACGCGCAGGTGAAGCTGCTGCGCGCGATCCAGGAAGGCGAGGTCGATCCCGTGGGCGCCAAACGCTCGGTGAAGGTCGACATCCGCATCATCTCGGCGACCAACCGCGACCTGCAGGCGCGCGTGCGCCAGGGCGCGTTCCGCGAGGATCTCTACTACCGGCTGAGCGTGTTCCCGCTCGCCGTGCCGCCGCTGCGCCAGCGCCTCTCCGACCTCAAGGACCTCGTGCGCCGCTTCGTGCTGCGGTTCGCCGCCGAAGAAAGCCGCGCCGTCACCGACGTCTCGCCGGCCGCGCTCGCGCTGCTGGAGCGCCACGACTGGCCGGGCAACGTGCGCGAGCTCGAGAACGCGGTGTTCCGCGCCGTGGTGCTGTCGGAGGGCCCGGAGCTCCGGCCCGCCGACTTCCCCCAGATCGCCGCGATGGTCGGCGTGGCGCCGGAGGAGGTCGAGGCGCCCGCGCCGCTGCCCTCGCTCGCCCGCGACCTCGACGAGCCCGAGCTCGAGATCCGCGCCGAGGCGCCGGCGCTGCCGCTGTTTTCCGCCGACGGCGCGCTGCGCCCGCTCGAGGCGATCGAGGCCGACGCGATCCGCTACGCTATCCGCCATCTCGACGGGCAGATGACGGAAGTCGCCCGCCGGCTCGGCATCGGCCGATCGACGCTCTATCGCCGAATCAAGGACCTTGGCCTCGACGGCGAATGTGGCGAGCGCGACACGGGGCGCGGCGAAGCCGTCGCATGAACGCGTTCGTGTTCGACGAAATTGTTGTAATGGATTCCGGGCGCACGCATCGTCCCGGGACGACGAAGGACTGAGGGGGGCCATGGTGACCCAAGCCGACGCGCTCAAGATCAAGCGCCGTTCCGTCGGACGCTTCTCGATGACGCTGCTCGCAGGCGCGGCCGCATGCGCGCTCGCCGCGGCGTCCGTTCGCGCCGAGACCGGCGTCGCCGCGACGCCCGAGCCCGCGCCCGTCGCGATCCCGGCGCCTGCGAACGAGCAGGATTTCGCCACCGGCGCGATCGACGAGGCGACGCCGACCGCGCCCGCCGCGCCGAACGCGCTGACGCCGACGGCTCCTGCGGCGCTGTCGCCGATGGCTCCGCAGCCGATCGCCGAAAACCTCGCGCCGCTGCCGGCCGCGATCGCCGCCCTCCTCGCCGAGACCGGCCCGACCGCGCAGGTGAAGATGTCGGTCGCCGACCGCCAGGCGCTCGTCGCCTTCTACACGGCGCGCAAGGACGAGCCGATCTGGATCAAGGACGGCCACCTTTCGCCCAAGGCCTCCGCCGCCAAGGACCGCATCGCTAAGGCCGCCGACGACGCGCTCGACGCGCGCGACTTCCGCCTGCCCGGCGACCCGGCGACCGGAACCCCGGCCGACGTGGCGCGCGCCGAAGTCCAGATGTCGGCCGTCGCGCTCTCCTACGCCCGCAAGGCGTGGGGCGGGCGCGTGAAGCCGGGCGTGGTCAGCCCCTCGATCACCGTCGAAGGCACGCCGTTCGACGCGGCCCAGGCGCTCGCCTCGCTCGAGCAGAGCCAGGACGTCGCGGCCGCGCTCGACGCGTTCAACCCGCAGGCTCCCCAGTTCCAGGAGCTGCGCAAGCTGCTCCACGCCGCCCGCGCGGACCGCAAGGACCAGCCGGACCTGCCGCGCATCGACTTCGGCAAGCTGATCGAGCCCGGCATGGACGACCCGCGCGTGCCGGCCCTGAGGAAGCGCCTCGGCCTCTTCGGCGCGCCCGACGACCTCTATTACGACAGCGAGCTGCAGGACGCGGTCGTCGCGTTCCAGAAGAAGTCGAAGATCGGCGCCTCGGGGCTCATCAACAAGCAGACGGTGCGCGCGCTCAACGCCGTGTCGCGCCCGCATGACGACGCCGATCTCATCGAGATCAACATGGAGCGGTGGCGCTGGACGCCGCGCGACCTCGGCACCAAGCACGTCTTCGTCGACATCCCGGCCTACCGCCTGCACATCATGCAGGACGGCGCCTCGACCTACGACACCCGCGTGATCGTCGGGAAGTCGACCAACCAGACGCCGATCTTCTCCAACGAGATCGACCACATCGTGGTCAATCCGTACTGGAACGTGCCCTCGACCATCGCGCTCAAGGAGATGCAGGGCTCCTCGCTCAAGGGCTTCGAGGTGGTGGACAGCCGCGGCCGCCCGGCGGCGCTCGACTGGGAAGGCATCCGCACCAACAAGCTGCGCATCCGCCAGCCCCCGGGCGAGCGCAACGCGCTCGGCAACATCAAGTTCATGTTCCCGAACAGCCACGCGGTCTATCTGCACGACACGCCGACCCGGAAGATGTTCGAGCGCAACGAGCGCGCGCTCAGCCACGGCTGCGTGCGCGTCGACCGGCCGCTCGAATTCGCCGACGCGCTGTCGGGCGACCAGGGGCTCTCGGGCGCGAAGCTGAAGTCGATGGTGGGCGGCAAGGAGCGGTCTCTGACGCTCAAGTCGCCGATCCCGGTGCATCTCACCTACTTCACCGCCTGGGTCGGCCCGGACGGCAAGCTCGAGACCCGCAACGACTTCTATTCGCTCGACGGGCGGCTGAAGGCGGCGCTGAAGGGCGAGCCGTTGCCGCCGCTGCCCAAGCCCGCGGCCCCGCAGGTGATCGCCAAGCCGAAGCCGAAGCCGACCGCCGCGCAGACGGCCGAAGCCCAGGCGGCCGCGGTTCCCGCGCCGCAGCAGCAACGGGTCGCGAGCCCCGGCGACTGGCTGTCGCGCATCTTCGGCTCTTCACGCTGAATACTGACGGCGCCCGGGCGATTCGTCCGGGCGTCGTAAATATGTCTAAAAAGAGAACGCTAGATCATTTTCACGGGGCGAACACAATTTCGCGCTGGCTTTTCGGGTAGGGCGCGGCTAGGAAAGCACAGGTCGGGGGATCGGGGGACGGTTTTCGGCGGTTTAGTCACTGCTGGTTAACCACTCTCGCTGAAACTGTTGTTGATCATTAGCGGCGCGCGCGGCGGAAGCGTCGTGCGCGGTCTCTTAGGGTCAGGACAGACCATTGAACGACACCCCTTCGTCTGGACGCACCGTCGCCCGCCGCATTCAGCGCGGCCTCTGCGCGGTCCTTCTCGGCGGCGTCGCGTCCATCGCGGCCTCCGACGGCACCCAGAACGCTCAGGCGAACGGCGATACGCGGTCGCTCACGCTCTATCACACCCATCGCGGCGACAACGTCACGGTGACGTTCAAGCGCAACGGGCGCTACGACGCCGAGGGGCTCCGCCAGCTGAGCTTCTTCCTGCGCGACTGGCGCAACAACAAACAGACGCGCATGGAGCCCAAGCTCTTTGACATCGTCTGGGAAGTGCACCGCCAGGTCGGCCGCGGCGGCATGATCAACATCGTGTCGTCCTACCGCTCGCCCGAGACCAACGCGTATCTGCGCGCCCGTTCGTCGGGCGTCGCGAAGTTCAGCCAGCACATGCTCGGCCGCGCGATGGACTTCTACATCACGGGCGTTCCCGTCTCCTCGGTGCGCGAGGCCGGCATCCGCCTGCAGCGCGGCGCGTCGGCTTCTACCCGACCTCGGGCCGCCCCTTCGTCCATCTCGACGCCGGCAGCATCCGCCGCCTGGCCGCGCATGAGCCGCTCGCAGCTCGCCAAGATCTTCCCGGGCGGCAAGACCGTCCACCAGCCGGCCGAAGGCGGCCAGATGCCGGGCTATCAGCTCGCCGCCGCCGAACTGCGTTCGCGCGGCGAGGTCTCGCTCGACAGCGCCTATGCGGCGGCGGCTCCTCGTCTTCCGGCAAGAGCTTCTTCGCGCGCCTCTTCGGCGGCGCGGACGAGAGCGAGGACGAGGCCTCGACCCAGGTGGCCGCGGCCCCGGCCCGCGGCGGCGCGGCGTCGTCGTCCTCGGGCGACGACGAAGGCGCGGCGGCGGCTCCGGCCCCGACCCGCGTCGCGACCGTCAAGGTCACGCCGATGCCGATGGCGCGCCCCGCCGACATGGTCCGTCCGTCGGCGCCCGCCGCCGCACAGGCCGAGACCGCCGTCGCCAGCGCGGTCGTGCCGATGCCGCCGATCGCGCCGTCGCGTCCGGCCCAGGCCGCGCAGGTCGCCATGGCCTCCGCCGTGCCGCTGCCGCCGGTCGCTCCGACCGCCGTCGCCGGCAAGCCGATCCCGCTGCCGCCCTCGGCCCCGTCCGACGGCTATCAGCTCGCCTCCGCCGAGGACGCCGGCCCGCAGATGGCCTGGAAGACCGGCGCGCAGCCGATGCAGGGCCAGCCGGTGCAGGCCACCGAGCCGGCGCTTGCGCTCGCCTCCAGCATTCCGACGCCGAAGCCGCGCCCGACGCCCGACAGCGCCATCGCGGTGCTGGCCGCGCTCCCGGCGCCGACCGCCGAACAGAAGCCGCGTGAGATCGACCCGAACGCGGCGAGCGCCTACCAGGCCGAGGCCTCGACGTTCCCGCGCCTGCCCGACGCGTTCCTCGGCAAGCGCCGCGTGAACGAGAACGGCGAGCTGTCGCTCGCCTATGCCGCGCCGGGCGTCGACGTCGGAGCCGCCCAGACCCGCGCCGCCGTCGCGCCGCAGACCAAGGTCACGGCCGCGGTGCCGACCGACCCGAACGTGCGCGTGCTGTCGCCCTACGCCACGCCCGCCGCGGTCTACGCCGCCGCCACCGCCCCGATGCGCCGCCGCGCGACGCTCAGCGTCGAGCCGATGGTCTCGACCCCGCTCGACGAGGCGAGCTACTCGGCCTTCCTGACCGAGGCGCGCGCCGAGTATTCGATGGAGATGCACCATCCGGCGCACGCCGCGGGGCTCTTCGTGTCGCCGACCGCGGCGCTCGCCGGCGGCTTCACGGCCGCCGTCGTCGGCGCCCGCTGCGACAAGTTTCAGGGCTCGTCGGTGATGCTGCTGCGCACGCAGTCGTTCATGACCGGCGACAATCTCGCGGCCAAGCCCGTCCGCCATCACGGCTGAGCGCGTCGCGCGTCGCCTGAAACGAAAGACAAAGCCCCGGACCCTGCAGTCCGGGGCTTTTGTTTTGCGCAACCGAACCACGCCGCCCCTCCCCTCAGAGCGCCCGAACCACGCCCGTCATCCCGGGCATGACCCGGGATCCAGAGCCGACGCCGCGACGGGAGTCTGGAACGGCCGGATCGGCTCTGGATCCCGGCTCTGCGGCCGGGATGACCCGGCGGCGGGTCGGTCGAGCCTTCGCGCCAAGCGCCACGGCCCCCTCCCCCCAGCGCGCCTGAACCACCCCGTCATCCCGAGCCTGACTCGGGATCCAGAACCGACGCCGCGACGGGAGTCTGGAACGGCCGGATCGGTTCTAGATCCCGGCTCTGCGGCCGGGATGACGCGGCGGCGGAGGGTCGGGCCTTTGCGCCAAACCAAGACCGCCCCCCCCCAGCGCGCCTGAACCATCCCCGTCATCCCGGGCTTGACCCGGGATCCAGAACCGACGCCGCGGCGGGAGTCTGGAACAGCCGGATCGGTTCTGGATCCCGGGTCAAGCCCGGGATGACGCCGCGGCGGCGAGTCGACGCGGCGGCGGGTCGGCGGCGGGTCGGCCGCCCGCCGTCTCTGCGACCGCCACGAAAAAGCCCCGGACCTCACGGCCCGGGGCTTTTTCACATCCGCGCGGCGAACCGCCTGTCAGTCGGCCTGCATGCCGAGCGCGGAGAGATAGAGGTCGAGGATCGCCTCCTGCTCGGCGCGCTCGCTGGCGTCCTGCTTGCGGACCGAGATGACCTTGCGGAGCACCTTGACGTCGAAGCCGTTGCCCTTGGCCTCGGCGTAGACCTCCTTGATGTCGTCCGCGATGCCCTTTTTCTCTTCCTCGAGCCGCTCGATGCGCTCGACGAAGGCCACGAGCTGGTCCTTGGCGACCTCATCCGGGTTGACCGTGCTCATCTGATCCCGCGCCTTTCCTTGGAAACCGAAGCGCATCCGGTTCGCAGACGCAACCGAGTCGGTCAAGCGTCCGGCATGTGGAAAGCGGGCGCAGAGCAGCCCGGCCGGTCAGGCGACAGGCGGAAACGCCACGCACGGCCCCTCGATCCGCAGGCGGATCGCGTCGAGGCCGCTGTCGGGATGCGCAGGCGCCCGCACCGACAGGCGCCGCTCGCCGACCGTCACGGTGAGGAGGTCGTGGTCGCCGCGGAAACTTCGCTCGACCACCGTCGCGGCCTGTCCGGGCGCGCCGAGAACGATCTGCTCCGGCCGCACGCAGACCGACGCGCGGCCGTCGCCCTGCGGCGGCGCGGCGACAAGCGCGGCGGGCCCGAGCGGGGTTTCGGCGGCCGCGCCCGTCACGGTCGCCTCGAGAAAGATCGCGCCGCCGGTGATGCGCGCGACCGCGGCGCTCGCAGGCCGGCGGTAGACGGCGCGGGGCTCGTCCTGCTGGGCGATGCGGCCCTCCTGCATGACGGCGACGACGTCGGCCGAGGCGAAGGCCTCTTCGGGGTCGTGCGTCACGAGCACCGCGGAGGCGCCGGCGCGCTGGAGCGCCGCGGTGACTTCGGCGCAGAGGCTGCGGCGCAGGTCGAGGTCGAGGCCGTTGAACGGCTCGTCCAGCACCACGAGCTTCGGCCCGGGCGCAAGCGCGCGGGCGAGCGCGACGCGCTGCTGCTGGCCGCCGGACAGCTGGTGAGGATAGCGCTCCATCAGCGCCTCGAGCCCGACGAGCGCCAGCGCCGCGCCGATGCGCTCCCTGGTGCGCTCGCGGCGCTTCAGGCCGTAGCCGACATTGCCGGCGACGGTGAGATGGGGAAACAGCGCGCCTTCCTGAGGCACATAGCCGACGCGGCGCTTTTCGGGCGGCAGGTGCGAGCCGGAGCCCGACACACGCGCGCCGTCGATCAGGATCTCGCCGCCGTCGATCCGATCAAAGCCCGCGATGGCGCGCAGCAGCGTGGTCTTTCCGCAGCCGGAAGGCCCGAGCAACGCCGCTATCTTGCCGGGCTCCACCGCGAAATCGACGCCGCGCAGCACGGCGTGGCCGGCGAAGGCCTTCGACACGTCGCGGACTTGCACGCTTTTCGTCACAGGTCGTGAAGCTCCAGGCTGCGGCGCGTGAAGACATAGACCGGCAGAGCCGAAAGCGCGACCAGAAGCGCGGCGAAGGGAGCGGCGGCGGCGTATTGGCCGTCGTTGGCCCGCGACCAGACTTCGGTGGCGAGCGTCGTGACGCCGATGGGCGCGAGCAGCAGGGTCGCGGTGAGCTCTCGGGCGAGCTCCAGCGTCATCAGCGCAAGCGACGCCCCGACGCCTGGCAGGATCGCGGGCAGCGTCACCGAGACGAAGGCGAGGAACGGGCCCTTGCCCAAGCTGCGCGCGACCTCCTCCAGCCGCGGCGGCGCGAGCTCCACCGAGGCCCTGAGCGCCGATTGGGCGAGCGGCAGGAACAGGGCGGCGTAGGCGGCGAAGAGCAGCGCGGAGGTCTGGTAGAGGTCGGGCAGGAAACGGATCGCGAAGAAGGTGAGCGCGAGCGCCACCACCACGCCCGGCAGGCCATGGACGACGTAAGGCAGCCGGTCGACGAGCCGCGACGCCGGGCCCGGATGGCGGATGGCGGCGAGCACCAGCGGCAGCGCGAGCGCCGTGACGATCACCGCGCCAGGCAGAGCGAGCGAGAGCGTGCCGCCGATCGCCGGCCAGATGTCCGGCAGGCCCCGCGTGGTCGAGGCGCCCACCGCGGCCCAATAGACCAGCATCCCGGCCGGGACCGCCGTCGAAAGCGCGATCAGCGCGGCGAGGCCCGCCAGCACGAAGGGTTTGGCGCGCCCGAGCGCGATCGCCCGTTGCGTGCGCCGCGCGCCGCGGCCGGACCGCGAGACGCGCACGCCGCGCCGCAGCCGCATCTCGCCGAAGGCCGCCGGAAGCGTCAGCGCCAGCAGCACCGCGGACTGAAGCGCGGCGGTCGCGCTGTCGAACTGGAGTTCGTAGGAGGCGAAGATCGCGGTCGTGAAGGTCTGGACGCGCAGCAGCGCCAGCGCGCCGAACTCGGCGAGCATGTGGGTCAACACCAGCAGGGCGCCCGCCCCCAGCGCCGGCCAGGCCTGCGGCAGCACCACGCCGAAGAAGGTTCTGGCGGGCGAGCGCCCGAGCGAGCGCGACACGTCCTCGAAGGCCGGGTCCATGCCCCTGAGCGCCGCGGCGACCGGCAGATAGACGAGCGGAAAATGCGACAGCGACAGGATCAGGATCGCGCCCGCCATCCCCTGGAACGCGACGTCGATCGAGGCCCAGGCGAAGCTCGCGACGAAGGCCGGCACCGCAAGCGGCAGCGCCGCGGCGATGCGCCAGAACGGGCGGAACGGAATGTCGGAGCGCTCGACGCACCAGGCGGCCGCGACGCCGAGCACGGACGAAATCACGGTGACGGACACGCCGAGCGCGACGGTGTTGAGCAGAAGCTCGAGCGTGCGCGGGCGAATGAGCTCGGCGGCGACGCCTGCGGCCCCGGCCTCGCTCGCGCGCAGGGCCACATAGACCAGCGGCAGCGCGATCAGCAGGCAGGGGACGAGCGCGGCGAGCGCGAGCCAGAGCGGCGGCGCGCTCTCCCACCGCCGCGACGCAAGGCTCATGCGAGCCCGGCTTCGCGCTGGAGCGAGAGCGCCTCGACCGCGTCGCTGACGTCGTCGGGCGTGAGATCCGGCGGGTCGAGCTGGTCGAGGGGCTTGAGGTCGTAAGGAGAGGCGACGCCGGGCCGCACCGGATATTCGGCCACCGCCTCGACGATCGCCTTCTGGCCGGCGTCGCCGGTCATGAAGGCGAGGAAGCGCTGGGCGAGCTCGGGCTTCTTGCTGGAGGCGAGCGCGCCGGCGGCGGAGAGCGTCACCAGCGCTCCGGGGTCTTTCTTGCCGAGATAATGCAGCTCGCAGCGCATGTTTTCCGGGCCGATCTCGTCGGCGACCGCATACCAGTAGTAGGAGTTGACGAGCGCCGTCGCGATCTCGCCGCGCTGCACCGCCTGCACGGCCGCGACGTTGCCGTTGTAGACGCGTCCGTTCTCCTTCAGCCCCTTCAGCCAGCCGAGCGCGGCGTCGCGCCCCTTCAGCCTCAGGATCGCGAGCGACTGGCTCTGGAACTCGCCGCTCGTCGGCACATAGGCGACGCGATCCTTGAAGGCGGGCGTGGCGAAATCGAGCACCGAGGCCGGCAGCTCTTCCGCCTTCACGGCCTGCTTGTCGTAGGCCACCACCCGGCAGCGCGCCGTGACGCCGATCCAGCGGCCGTCATTGGCCGCATAGCGGGCGGGGATCTGGTCGAGCGTCGCCTTGTCGACCGGCGCCAGCAGCTTCCGCGCGGCGAGCGTGGTGACGGGCGCGGTCTCTTCGGAGAAGAACACGTCGGCGGGAGAGCGCGCGCCCTCCTCGACGATCTGGTTCGCGAGCTGAGCGCTGCCGCCTTTCCGGATCGCGACCGTCACGCCGGTCGCCGCCATGAAGGCGTGGACGACCGCGGTCGCGGGCTCGGCGTGCTGGCCGTTGTAGAGCACGAGCGTCTCGGCCGCGAAGGCGCGGGCCGGCAGCAGCGCGGGCGCCGCGAGCGCGACCCCGGCGCGGAGAACGTCGCGCCTGTGCAGAGGCTTCATTAGAATAACTCTAAGAACACCAAAGTCATCTCATGCCGGAAGAAGGTCTTCCGGGGAGACATGTCAAGCGCGACGCCCCTTGTCCCGGCCTTGAGCCGGGACCCAGAACCGAGACGGTTCGAAGAACAAACGGCGCGCGTCCTGCGACTTTCGGAAACGGCGTCGGCTCTGGGTCCCGGCTCAAGGCCGGGACAAGGGCGCGGTTCCTGCGCTCAGACCGACAGAGCCGCGCGTTCCACCAGCGCCGGCTCTTGGCCCCGCGGCTCGCCCTCAATGGGTTTCGCCGCCCGCCATGCCTCGGGAGACGCCGCGCCGAGATGATGCCGGTAGAGCGCCCCGAGCCGCGTGTCCCCGAGCGCCCTTCCGAACACCAGCGCCAGGATGTCGGAGCCCGGGCTCCAGTTGCCCTCGATCAGCACCGGGCCGGTCTCCGAAAGCCCGACGTCCCAGCCGATCACCGAAAACCCATGCCGGAACGCCTCATGGGCGCGCGACGCGAGCGCAAGCGCGGCGTCGAGGTCGGGCGGGCGGCGGCCCTTCAGCACCGCGCCGGTCGACGGATGGCGCTCCACCTCGACCACGCGCCCCCCCGCGCGGCGGAACGCGCGGGCGATGCGGCCGTCTTCGTCGAGGCCCGCCACGATGTTGCCGGCGTTGAAATTGTCGACCGCGCGCGGGCCGCCGGCCGAGAGGCGGATGACGCGGTCGCAGACCTCGGCCCGGCCGGCCTCGTCGATCGCGGTCATCACCCGAAGCGTCGGCAGCGCGCCGGGGGAGAGATCATGGAGATCGGGATGCGCGAGGCACGCGCGTTGCAGCACGCCGCCGCGGGAAAGCATCTCCGTCGCGCCCGCGATCGCCTCGGCGGCGCCGATCGGTCGCCGTCGCGCAGCCAGCCGCCGCGCTCGCGGCGAAAGCCCAGAATGCCCTGCCCCTTCGAGGCGTAATTGGGCTTGGCCAGAAATGCGCTCAGCCCGTCGAGCCAAGGCGCAAGCGCATCGGAAGGGCCGTCGAACTGCTCCGGGACGGCGAGCCCGGCCTGCCGGCAACGGGCGGCGAACAGGCGCTTGTTCTTGAGCGGGTTTTGCGCCAGCGGAAACGCGCCGGGATTGATCAGCCGGTGCACGCCCTTGCGCGCCGCCATTGAGAGATGCGCGCGCCGGTCGAGCCCGGGCTCCAGCAGCGCCTCTTCGGCCGCGTTCCAGCCATTCGCCCAGGCGCCGTTTCGGCCGAGCGCCGGAAGGTTCGCGAGCGCGGCGGCGGCCGACAGAGCAAGCGCGAGCGCGCGGTCGGAGGCGGACCAATGGCGGCGGAGAGCTTCGAAATAGAGGGCTGCGAGATCGGCGTCGGCGGAGCCTCGCGGCTTGGCGAACAGCAGCCGCGGAGGAATCACGCGAAGCGTCAGCACGGCGGCAGGCGCCCGTCAGGCCGCGGCGGGCGCGCGGCGGGAAGCGGTCTCGTCGGTCGCGGCGCGGCGGCGGGCGATGACCTCTTCGGCGACCTTCAGGCTGCGTTCGGCGTCGACGTCGATCGCGGTCGCGCCGTCGCTCACCACCACGGGGCGGATGTCGAGGCCGAAGCGCTTCGACAGCCGCGCGCAGCCCTGCTCGAGCGTGCCGAGGCCGAAGCGGAAGCGCACCAGCTCGAACAGCCCCGCGACGCCGAGCGCGCCGATGACGCGGCTCGGATGCTTCACGAACTGCCCGCCGGTGCGGAACAGCTCCGCGGGCGCGAGCGCCGAGCGCGCGCCGATCCAGTAGCTGTTGCAGTTGGAGTAGTAGCCGCAGCCGAAGCGGTAGAACCGGCGCTGGCCGTCCGGATGGGCGGCGAGCACGTCCTCGCGCCGGCGAGCGCGACCGCGACGTCGGCGCCGCGGGCGCGCGCCGCGCCGTCGATCTCGCGGACCGTGGCGGGCGTCAGCAGCACGTTGTCGGCGGTGGTGATCAGGACCGGGAACTCCTGGCCCTCGAGCGCGAAGAACACGCTGTCGACGAGGTTCGGACGCGCGTCGCGGATGTCGAGCCGGCCGTCGCGGATGAGCGCCGCGACCTCGGGCAGGGACTCGATTCCCGAACCAGCGTTGATCGAAACCACGATCCGGCCGACCGTCGGGGTCTTGGCGAGCGTCGTCAGCGCGTGGAGCAGCATCGGGCAGCCCGCGACCGGAACCATGGCCTTCAACGTGACGCCCGTGGCCTCGGCGAGCGGATCGACGCGGCCCTCGCGCTGGCCGGCGAGCAGGAGGACGGTGAGCGGCCGCCCTGCAGGGACCTCGGTCACGCCGCCCGTTCCATCAGCGCGGCGGAGATGACGCCCTGCCGGCGCATGCTGTGGGCGACGATCGATTCGACGAGCGTGGCGTGGTCCATCCCGATGCTGGCGGCCGAGCGCGAGATGCTCTTCCGGGACCACAGATTGCAGGACAGGTTCACTTCCATGAAGCTGATCGCGCCGGATTTCGGATCGAAGCGGAACTCGAAGCGCCCGTAGTCGAACGGCCAGAGCTCGGCGCAGAGCCGGCGGGAATAGTCGTTGAGGCGCTCGACGACGTCGCGGTCCTCGACCACCGACAGCGGATCGGACCCGGCGAGCGTCGGCACAAGCGCGCGCTTCTCTTCATAGGAGCGGAGCTCGCCCGGCGTCTCGGGCGTGTGCGCCATCGGCGGCAGCAGCCACGGCTCGGGCCCATCGCCGCCGATCACCGGCACGGCGACGTCGAGGATCGGATGATACTCCTCCACCACCACGTCGTGGCCGAGCGCGTGCAGACGCTCGACATGCTCGCGGGCCGAGGCCCAGTCGTCGACGATCTTCACGCCCCAGGAGGCTGAGGAGGCGTTGGGCTTCACGACCAGACGCTCGGCGCGGAAGCCGGGCTCGACGACCGGCTGGCCGAGGCGGCACGAGATCCAGCGCGCTGTCGGCACGCCGTGGCGCGCGGCCACGACCTTGCTGAGATGCTTGTCGTCGGCGAGGCCCCGGATGATCGGGCTCGCGCCGAGGAACGGCACGCCGCGGCGCGCGAGCAGCAGCGGGGCCAGCATCTCGGAGTTCTGGAAACCGGCGCGGTTCAGCAGCGTGAACACGAAGTCGGCCCTGACCTCGCCCTCGACGGAAGAGAAGTCCTGAGCCGGCGTAACGTCCAGGCCGATCGCCTCGAGCGTCGTGCGGAGCTCATGGTGGTAGATGGCGTGGTTGCCGTCGACCTGATCGGGCGCGCCTGTGCTCGCGGCGTGCTTGGCGAGCAGCATGACGCGCAGCCGATCCTTGTCGGACTGGGCGATGCGGGGGGCGCGTGTGTGAGACGGTTCAGCATGGATGCAAGCTTAGACGTGCGCCGCGACAGTTTAGAGACGATCAACCCTTTGGATCGTCACCGACCTGTCGCTTTCCTGTCACCAGAATCGGCATAGGTCTTCGGTTCACCTGATTTATCACGCAGATGTTCCAAGCATTCCGTCCCGCCGCCCAAGCCGCGCCGGTCGTCTGGGCGCTGCTCGCGAGGCGGCCGGGCGACAACGCGCAGATCGAGACGCTCGCAGCCGCCACCGGGCTGCCGGTCGTCGTCAAGCGTCTTGAGTTGCGCAAGGGGCTCGAGGCGCTGCCCAATCTCAGGCGGACAGGATCGCTGTTCTCCTACGACGCCGCGACGCAGGACGCGCTGCGCGCCGCGCCGCCGCCGGACCTCGTGATCGCAGCCGGCAAACGGTCCGCGCCGGCCGCGCTCTGGCTCAAGGCGCGGCGAGGCAGCCGGCTCCTGCATCTTGGCCGCAGCTGGGCACCGGGCGCGTGGTTCGACGCGGTCCTCACCACGCCGCAATACGGCCAGCCTCCGGGTCCGAACGTCGTCGTCAACCTGTTTCCATTGACGCCGCCGCGCGCCGAAGCGGCGGGAGACCCCGGCGACCTCGCCGCGCTTGCGCGCCCGAGGCTGCTCGTCGCCGCGGGCGGAGACGCCGCGGGACTGCGTTTCGGCCCCGCGGAGGCCGCGGCGCTCGCCCGGCGCGCGCTCGAGCGCCAGCGCGACGACGGCGGCGCCCTGATGGTCGCGACCTCGCCGCGCACCAGCGCCGCGGCGGCGGAGGCGCTCAAAGCCGCGATCCCGCCCTCGGGCGACCGGCTGGTCTCGATCTTCGGCGAGGACCCGAACCGCTACCGCGACTTCCTCGCGGCCGCCGACGCCGCGATCGTCACCGAGGACAGCGTCTCGATGGCGGCCGACGCCGCTGCGACCGGGCGTCCGGTCGAATTCTTTTCGCTCACGCCCCGGCGCGACGGCTCCGGTCTGCTGCGCAGCGCGCTCGGCGCGATCGGCCTCGACCGCCGCGGCCGCCGCCGGCCTCATCGATTCCGGGCGCGAGATCCGCGCGCATATGAGCGCGCTGAAGACCCGGCGGCTGGCTCGACGGGTCCGCCCCGGCGCGGATCGAGGCGGAGCTCGCCGCCGCCGCGGCGCTCGCCCGCAGGCTGGCGGCGCAAGCGCGCTGAGCTCCGAGAGAACCACCGCGTCATGCCCGCGCTCTTGGCGCGGGTATCCACGACTTCGGCGTCGCGCCCGGCGATCCCAGAAAGTCGTGGATGCCCGGCTCCGCCGGGCATGACGGCTGCGGGCGGTCTCGCCTGGCGGCGCTAGCCGAGGGCGCGGAAGGCGAGCGCGGCGTTCAGCCCGCCGAACGCGAAGGAGTTCGACAGAGCGGCCGGGATCGCCATCTCGCGCGCGACGTTGGGGACGCAGTCGATGTCGCAGCGCGGGTCGGGCGCGTCGAAATTCGCGGTCGGCGGGGCGACGGAGCGCCGCATCGCCAGCACCGTCGCCACCGCCTCGATCGCGCCGGCGGCGCCGAGCGAATGGCCGGTCACGCCCTTGATCGAGGAGACCGGCGGAACGCGCCCGGCGCCGAACAGCGCGTTTAGCGCCTCGGCCTCGGCGACGTCGTTGGCGGCCGTTCCGGTGCCGTGGGCGTTCACATAGGCGATCTCGCCTGCGTCGAGCCCGCCATCCTCGATCGCGAGCCGCATCGCCGCCGTCATGCCCTCGACGCTCGGCGCGAGCAGGCTGCCGGCGTCGGCGGTCGCGCCGTAGCCCGCGAGCTCGATCGCGGCCTCCGCGCCGCGGCGGCGCGCATGCGCCTCGGTCTCCAGGATGATCGCGCCCGCGCCTTCGCCCAGCATCAGCCCGTCGCGCCCGCGCGCGAACGGTCTGCAGGCGGTCGAGGTCATGATCTTCATGGCCTCCCAGGAGTTGAGGCAGCCAAGCGACAGCGGCGCCTCGGTCCCGCCCGCGATCGCGACGTCGGCGACGCCGGCCCGCAGAAGCTGGAGCGCAACGCCGATCGCGTGGGTGGCGGAGGCGCAGGCGCTCGAGGTGACGAAGCAGGGCCCGCGCGCGCCCGTGGTCATCGACACCCAGCTCGCCGAGGAGCTCACCATCACCTTCGACACGGTGCGCGGATGTGGCCGCGCGGAGGGATCGGCGGAGCGGCGGGCGTATTGCTCCTCGACGCTCATGATGCCGCCGCCGCCGCAGCCGATGATCGCCGCGACGCGGTCCGGCCGCTCGAACGGCCCCGAAAAGCCGGCGTCGGCCAGCGCCTCGCGCGCCGCGCCGACGGCCAGCAGCGCGCTGCGGTCGCAGGCCGCGAGATTGACGCCGAGATGCTGGAACGGCTCCGGATCGAGGATCTCGGCGACCAAGACCCCGCTCCCGGGCGCGCCCGAGGCCTCGCGGAACGTCGGCCTCGCCGAGATCAACGACGACCAGAACCGGCCGGCGTCGAGCCCGGCAGCCGACATGACGCCGACGCCTGTGACGAGGATGCGCGTCACGCGGTCTTCTTGGCCTCGACGAGCGCCACGACCTTGTCCGCGAGCAGCCCCACGGTGCTGATGTCCGAGAAGCTCGCGTTCGCGTTGTAGTCGATCTCGACGCCGTATTTCTCTTCGATCTTGAAGACGATTTCGACGAAGTCGAAGGAATCGACGCCGATCTTGTCGAGTTGGGTCGCGGCGCTGAGCTCCTTGACCTTGGCGTAGCCCCGGATGATGTCGATCACGCCGTCCCGCACGGCGTCCCGGTCGACGGGCGTCCCTTCGACTTGCGCGGACATGTCCCCCTCGCACCGCAAGCGGCCGCCTCCTAAGCTTTCGGCGGCGGACACAATTTCTCCGGGAACAACTGTCTCAGCGGCCTTGGCGGAAAGCAAGCAGGAAGGTTGGAGGGTGGCGGACGCCTTTCGGATCGAGAGATCCGGGCGAACGCCGCCCGGATCTCGCGGTCGCTCACCAGCCGATCGCCGTCGGCAGCCATGTGGCGATGCCGGGGAAGGCGAACACCAGCACGAGCGCGATGAGCTGGAGGCCGATGAACGGCACGACGCCCTTGTAGATGTCGAGCGTCGTCACCTCCGGGGGCGCGACGCCCCGGAGGTAGAACAGCGCCCAGCCGAAGGGCGGCGTCAGGAACGAGGTCTGGAGCACCACCGCGATGAGGGAGGCGGCCCAGACGATGTTGACGCCGTCGGCGAGCATCAGCGGCAGGAACATCGGCACGACGATGTAGCTGATCTCGATCCACTCGATGAAGAAGCCGAGCACGAAGATGATCGCCAGCATGAAGATCAGCATGCCGGTGGCCCCGCCCGGAACGAGCTCGAAGGCGTCGTGGACGAGCTTCTCGCCGCCGAGCCCGCGGAAGGCGAGCGCGAACACCTGCGAGCAGATCAGGATGAAGAACATCGTGGCGGTGATGCGCGCGGTGGAGTTCACCACGTCCACGAGCGTCTTCATCGTCAGCCGTCCGGCGACCGCGGCCACGATGATCGAGCCCACCGCGCCCATCGAGGCGGCCTCGGTCGGCGCCGCGACGCCGCCGATGATCGAGCCGAGCACCGCAAGCACCAGCGCGATCGGCGGCACGCCGACCTTCAGCGTCTTCTTCAGCAGCTCCTTTCGCGGCATCGCCTGGCGTTCGGCGAGCGGAATGGCGGGCGCCATCTCTGGCTTGAACACGCCGACGAGCAAGATGTAGCCGCCGAGGATCGCGGTCAGCAGCAGGCCGGGGAAGACGGCCGCGGCGAACAGCGTGCCGACCGACTCTCCCATGATGTCGGCGAGCAGGATGATGACCGTCGATGGCGGGATGAGCTGGCCGAGAGAGCCCGACGCGCAGATCGCCCCGCAGGACAGTTGCTTGTCGTATCCGCGGCGCAGCAGCGTCGGGAGCGTGAGGAGGCCGAGCGTCACGATGGTGGCGCCCACGATGCCCGTGGTCGCGCCCATCAGCGCGCCGACCAGCACGATGCCGAGCCCCATGCCGCCGCGAAGGCCGCCGGCCAGATAGCCGATCACCTCCATCAACTCGTCGGCCATGCGCGATTTCTCGAGCATGACCCCCATGAAGACGAAGAGCGGGATGGCGATCAGCGTGTAGTTCGCGGTCACGCCGTAGATGCGCGCCGGCAAGAGGTTGAAGAGGCCCGTCCCAAAGCCGATCCAGCCGAACACGAAGCCGGAGATGGCGAGCGTCAGCGCGACCGGCACGCCGACGAACAGGAGCACGAAGAAGGATGCGATGCAGGCGATCGCGAGGATCTCGTTAACCGGCATTGATCGACGCCGTCTTGAGACCGTCGCGACCGCCGAAGAACGGCTTCAGCGCGCGCAGAACCGCGCCCAGGCTCTGAACGCCGAACAGGACGAAGCCCGCCGGGATCATGGCCTTGATAATCCAGCGATAGGGCAGCCCGCCGGGGTCCGGAGAGCCTTCGCCAATGCGGTAGGATTGCATGACGTAGGGGATCGAGATCTTGACCACGATCACCGCGAGCGCGAGCGCGCAGAGCGCCGAGAACAGGTCGATGAGACGGCGCGCCATCTCGGGCAGGCGCGAATAGAGCACGTCGACGCGGACGTGCCCGTCATGCTTGATCGCGTAGGCGATGCACAGCAGCGTCAGCGGCGCCATCAGGTGCCATTCAAGCTCCTGCGTGGCGACCGACCCCACTTTGAACAGGTAGCGGGCCACGACGTTGCCCGCCATGACGAGGACGAGCGCAAGGCCCGTCCACGCCGCGACGCGGCCCAGAACCTCGACGACGGCGTCAAGGCCCCGGGCCCATTTTTCCAGAAGCTCGGGCATGTGAGGATCAGACGCCGCCGACGCGGATCTGGTCCTGATAGACGGCCTCCGAGACGCCGGCCCAGGCGTCGTGCTTGGCCTTGAAGGCCAGGAACGAGTCATAGACCTTCTTGATCTTCGGATCGGAGGCGGCGAGGCCCTCGAGCGTCTTCTTGGTGACGCCGCGCAGGCCCTCGACCACGTCCTTGGGCAGCGGCTGGGCGATGACGCCCTGGTTCTTGACGAGGTCGTCGAGCGCGTCCGAGTTGGTCGCCTCGCACCAGGTCTGGCTGATCGTGTTGCAGGCGTAGGCCGCCGAGCGGACGATCGCCTTCAGGTCGTCGGGCAGCGAGTCCCAGGCGGCCTGGTTCACCACGAGCTCGGTGACGTTGTTCGGCTCGTGCCAGCCGGTGGTGTAGTAATACTTCGCCGCCTTCTGGAGGCCGAGGCGACGGTCCTGGAACGGGCCGACGAACTCGGCCGCGTCGATCACGCCGCGTTCCAGCGCCGGGAAGATCTCGCCCGCGGGCAGCAGCTTCACGTCGACGCCGAGCTGGGCGTAGACCTTCCCCGCAAGGCCCGCGATGCGCATCTTGAGGCCCTTGAAGTCCTCGAGCTTCTCGATCGGCTTGCGGAACCAGCCGGTCATCTGCACGCCGGTGTTGCCCATCGGCATGGGGACGAGGTTGAAGGGCTTGTAGAGCTCCTCCCACAGCGCGAGCCCTCCGCCGTGCAGGATCCACGCGGTCTGCCCCTGGAAGTTGAGCCCGAACGGAACCGTGGTGAAGAACTGGGCGGCCGGCACCTTTCCTGCCCAAAAGTATGAGTTCGCCGCGTTCATCTCGACCGTGCCGGCCGAGCAGGCGTCGAAGCCCTCGAGCGCCGGGATGAGCTCGCCGGCGGCGAAGTGCTGGATGGTCAGGCGCCCTCCCGACATCTGCTTCACCAGCTCGCAGAAATGCGTCGGCGAGCCGGGGCCGGTCACGTAGAACGGCGCGCCCGGGCCGTAGGCGTTGGTCATCTTCCAGGAGAAGGTCTGCTGGGCGCGGGCGACCGCCGGCGCTGCGAGGGACGCCACGGCGCCGAGCGCGCCCGCGGACAAGACTTTACGACGATCCATTGCTGCCTCGCTTGGCCGCCCCCGACGGCGGCGCAGATCACATTGCCAAGCGCCACCAGCAAGTGGCATGCCACCCCGATCGGGTGAGCGGCTCACGCTTTCGGGATCGCCCGGTCGCGCCGTCGGCGAGGCGGACGGGTGCGGGTCGCGCTGGGGAGAACTCCGGATCGGCGAGATCGATCGCGTTCGTCTGGAACGTGGCGCGCAGGCGCGGCCGTGCGCGGACCTGATCGCGGCCTCGACGGCGTCCGGGTCGAGACGGCCCGGCCGAGGGTCGATGGCGACGAAGCGCGGAAGCGGGCCTGCGAGCCAGGGCCGCTCCGTCATCCCCCGAGGCGCCGGAGCACAGCCCGGGGGAGCAAGGCCAGGCGAAGCCGCGCGGCCGGGAAGGCGGAGATCCGCCCGCCCGGCCGAACAGGCCGCCTCAGCGGCCGCCGCTGAGCTGCTCGGCCGACGGGTCGATCTGACGGGCCGCGCGCAGGCCGGACTCGATCGCGCCCTCGACCCAGCCGGTCTTGAGCGTGGTGAAGTCGCCGGCGAAATGGATGCGTCCTTCCGGCTGCGTCCATTCGCGGATCATCCAGCCGCCGCCGATGGGCGGGCCGCCGAACGAGCCCTTGATCCAGGGCTGCTCGCTCCAGGCGAAGTCGCTGACGCTGACCACCTCGCCGAGGAGACCCGGCGCGTCCTTCTCGAACTGGCTCACGATGCGCGGGCCGCGCTCGGCGCGCGGCAGCGCCAGCACCGCGTCGGCGTTGTCGCCGTTCAGATAGAAGAAGCCGCTGCCGTGGCCGCCCGGCTCGTTGCCGGTGATGTCGATGAAGCGCTCCCACGGCCGGTCGCCGCCGGCCATCGGCCAGCCGCGGACGGTCTGCGCGAGCCAGGACGGCGACTTGGTCTTGACGATGATCTTCACCGTCTTGTCCCACTCCATCTCGGCGAACATGCGCGCCTTGCCGGCCGACCAGCCGGGCTTGACCGCGATCTCGTCCATCACGCTGAACGGGATGGTGGAGACGATCGCGTCGCCCTCGAACTGCTTGCCGTCCGCAGTGCTGACGCGCACGCGGTCGCCGCTCTGGTCGATCTCGGCCACCTGAGCGTTCAGCACGATCTTGTCCGGCCCGATCGCGGCCGCCATGGCGAGCGGCAGGCGGTTGTTGCCGCCGCGGATGCGGAACACGTTCTGGTCGCCGAAGTGGTAGGCGAGGTCGGCCACGATGCCGAGCGCCTGGGACGAGGGCGTGAAGGTGCCGCCATGGGCGCCGAGCAGCTTGCAGAAGTCGTCCGAAGCGCCGACGTAGCGCGCAGCAGGTCGCCGAGCACGATGTTGTCGAGCTTCTCGAGCACGTCGGGGTTCGGCCAGGCGGCGTCGAGCACCGTCTGGGTGTCGAGGCCCGCACGGAACAGATACTGGTTGAGGCTCGAGGCGATCGAGACGTTGCGCTCGGACGGGTTCAGCCGCCACGGCCAGTCGGCGAGGTTGGCGGACTTCGCCTGCTTGCCGTCGACCATGTAGAGCGGCAGGCCGTCGTTGAGGCTGAGCAGCGGCAGGTTGAAGTGCCGCACATAGTCCAGCACCAGCGGCATGTTGGAGCGGAAGTGGCCGCCGCCGGCCTCGGTGAACATGCCGTCGCCGAGCGGGACCGAGAGCAGGCGACCGCCGATGCGGTTCTGGCGCTCGAGCAGCGTCACCTTGTGGCCGCGGCGCTGAAGCGAGATCGCGGCGGTGAGGCCCGCCATGCCGGCGCCCAGGATCAGGATCTCGCGCGCGCCCGTCCGGCTCTGCGCGACGACCGGCGAGGCCAGGGGCGCGGCGGCGGCGGCGGCTGCGGAGCCCGCGAGGAGCCCGCGGCGGGAAAGGACCGCTCGCGGCGGCTGGACAGGAGACATGACTGGAGATCCGGGATCGAACGCGACCGCCGGAAGATGCATGCGCGGGATTTAAGAAAGTCTGCGCGGCCGCCGACTACCTCGCCGTCGGCGCCGCCGATGCTGCGGCGCCGCAACGCAATTGCGGCCGCGCGACCGCCCGGCTAAGGTTCGGCCGGAATTTATACATCCATGACAGGCATTTAACTTGTTTTTCGACCCAGGGTTTGAAAAGGATTCTTGGCGATTTCTGATCCCTCCCTGTTCGACGCCTTCGCGGCCTGCGGCGCGACCGCCGCAGGCGGCGTCCACCGGCCTTGCGCGAGCGCGGCCGACGGCGCGGCGCGGGACGTGCTCGAGGCGGCGCTGAACGCGGCCGGCGCGCAGACCCGCACCGACGCCGTGGGCAACCAGTTCGGGCTCTTTCGCCTCGCCGAGGCGCCGGACGCGCCGCTCGTGATGATGGGCTCGCATCTTGACAGCCAGCCGAACGGCGGCCGCTTCGACGGCGCGCTCGGGGTCGCGGCCGCGGTCCATGTCGGCGCGGCGCTGATGCGCCTGAAGCGCGAGGGCGCGCGCTTTTCCGCCGACTTCTGCGCCGTGAACTGGACCAACGAGGAAGGCGCGCGCTTCCGCCCGAGCCTGCTCGGCAGCGGCGTCTATGTCGGACGCCACACAGCCGACGAGGCGCTGGCGGCGCTCGACGACGACGGCGTCACGCTGCGCGACGCGCTCTCGGCGATCGGCCGGAACGGCGGCGACCAGGCCCCGCCGCTTCCCGCCTGCTATCTCGAGCTCCATGTCGAGCAGGGCGTCACGCTGGAGCAGGCGGGCGTCGCGGTCGGCGTCGTCACGCGGAACTGGGGCGCGACCAAGTTCGACGTGACGTACAAGGGCGAGCAGGCCCACACCGGGCCCTGCCGATGGGGCTTCGCCGCGACGCGCTGCTCGCCGCCTCCCACCTCATCGTCGAGGCCCGCGCGATCGCGGACCGCTGGCCGGGCAAGGTCCATTCCTCGGTCGGGCGTCTCGTGGTCGCGCCGAACTCCGCCAATGTGGTGCCGTGCGAGACGCGGCTCTCGCTCGAGATCCGCTCGAACGACGACGGCGTGTTGGCTGAGGCGAGCGCGCTGGCCGACGCCGCGATCGCGACGGCCGCCGAACGCGCCGCCGTCGAGGTCGCCTCGGTGGTCCGCAACGAGCGCGCCATCCGCCCGATGCCGGCGGCCGTCAGCGACCTCGTCGAGGCCTCGGCCGCAGCGCTCGGCGCGCCGAGCCTTCGCCTCGACACGGTCGCGGGCCACGACGCGATCAGCCTGCTCGGCCATTGCCCGACCGGGCTCGTCTTCGTGCCGAGCGCCGGCGGGATCGCGCACAACGAGGCTGAGTTCACCGCCCCCAAGGACGTCGAGACGGGCTTTTCCGTCTGCCTCGAGGCCGCCGCGCGGCTCTGCCGGGCCGCCGGCTCGCCCGAGCGCGCGCTCGATCAGCAGGGGCTTGCGGCGTGACGGGGCTCGAAGAGCGCGTCGGGGCCGCGGTCGCGCGCCTTCCGGGCCTCGGCGAGATCGCGGGCTTCGAGCTCGCGGCCGCGCCCGTCGCCTCGCCGACGCATCGCGCCACCGTCTCGGACTGCGTCCGGCTCGACCCGCGGGACGCATCGCCCGTCTTCCTCAAGATCCGGCACGCCGACTGCGCCGCCGACGTCTCGCCGGTCGCGGCCGAGGCCGCCGCGCGGGCCGCCGAAGCCGGCGTCGCGCCGAACGTCGTCGCGACGGCCGAGGGCGCGCTCGCGACAGAGTTTCTCGCCCCGCTTTGGCGCTACGCCCGGGTCGGCGACCTTCAGGACGTCGAACTCCTCTCGGAGACGCTCGCGGCGAAGCGGCGCCTGCACGCGGCCTCGCCGATCGGCTGGCGCTTCGATCCGTTCGAGCGCGTGCGCGCGCTCGCCGCCGAAGCCGCGGCGCTTGGCGCGCCCCTGCCCGACGGCGCGGCCGAGATGGCGGCGGCCTGCGATCTCGCGGGCGCGGCGATCGCGGCGGCGGGCGTCGACCTCGCCTTCTGCCACAATGACGGCGTCGCCTCGAACGTGATGCTGCGCGACGGCCCCGCGGGCGATCGCGTGCGGCTCGTCGATTTCGATCTCGCCGGCGACAACGACCCGTGGTTCGACGTCGGGGCGCTCATCAACGAGGCCTGCCGCTTCGAGGCCGAGCGCCGCGCCGCCATCGAGGCCTATGCGGGCGCCTGCGTCGAGCGGATCTACAATCGCTGCCGGCTCTACGGCGCCGTCGACGACGTCATGTGGGGGCTCTGGGGGATCGTGCGCGCCGTCGGCTCGAAGCGGCCCGGGATCGAGTTCTACAAATACGGCACGTGGCGGCTCTCGCACGCCCGGGCGACGCTCGGCGAGCGGGGCTTCGAGGAATGGCTGCGGCGGCTGTGACGCGGACGGGGAACGGGACAGGCCGATGAGCGCAGCCGCCAACTGGAAACGTCCCGGCGAGGCCGCGACCGACTCCGAGCGCGCGCTCGAAGGCGTGCTGGCCCAGGTCGAGCGCTGGCGCGGCGCGGCGCTGCGCTACCGACCGGTCTCGGGCGGCATCAGCAACACCAACTGGCGCATCGGCGTCGAGGGCGCGGGCGGCGACTACTTCCTGAAAGTGCCGGGCCGCGGCACCGACATGTTCATCGAGCGCGGAGCCGCCAACGACGCCAGCCGCCGCGCCCACGCCTGCGGCTTCGGGGTCGAGGTCGTCGACTTCCTGCCCGGCCCCGGCGTCGAGATCTTCGCCTTCGTGGAGGGCTTCCGCGCCTCCACCAATCTCGATTTCCTGCGCCCCGCGGTGCGCCAAAACGCCGTGACGGCGCTGCGCGCCTTCAACGACTCTCCCGCGCTCGGCCTCACCAAGACCGTGTTCGACATGATCGACGAACATGTGGAGCAGGTGGCGATGGTGGGCGGGCGCCTTCCCGCCGACCAGCCTTTCCTGATGCGCCGCCTGGAGGAGGCGAGAGCCGCGCTCACCGCCTCCGGCCTCGACCTCGTTCCCTGCATGAACGACACGCTGGCGGGCAATTTCATGATCGACGGCGACGACCGCGTGCTGCTGGTCGACTTCGAGTACGCCTCCAACAACGAGCGGGCCTACGAGCTCGCGCTCTGGTTCGACGAGATGGCGTTTCCGGAGGCGATCGAGCGCGAGCTGACCGAGGCCTATTTCGGGGCCTGGACGCCGGCGATCGACGCGCGCGTCAATGTGCTGAAGGCGCTCGGCGACCTGAAGTGGTCGACCTGGGCGATGATCCAGGACGCGGTCTCGACGCTCGACTTCGACTACTACAAATACGGCATGTGGAAATACATGCGCGCCCGCGCAGTGTTCCATCACCCCGACTGGGCGTCCTGGCTGCGGCGCGTGTGACGACCACCTCCGGCACCCACGTCCTGCCTTGCAGGCACATATGCAACACTTTCTGCGTGTGTGGTAACGTAATTGGAAAGCTTTCCAAAATAATCGTACGGCGTAACGTTCGCTCATCCGGCGCCCTTCTCCGAAGCCGGACCCACGAAAGGCCGCCCGGTCGTCGGGCGCTCTCGTCAGCGCGGCCGCATGTTTCTGAACCTGCAGAAGCAGATACTGGAGATGATCGCCCGCGGGTCGCCGCTTGCCGAAACCGCGCGGCGCATCTGCGAAGAGGCCGAACGCCTCGCGCCGAGCTCGATCTGCTCCATCCTTCTGATCGACCCTGACGGCCGGCTTCGCGGGCTCGCCGCGCCGAGCCTGCCCGCCGCCTTCTGCGACGCGATCGAGGGCGTCGCGATCGGCCCGACGTCGGATCCTGCGGCGCCGCCGCCTATCGCCGCGAGCCGGTGACCGTCGTCGACATCGCGACCGACCCGCTGTGGGAGCGCTATCGGCATCTCGCCTTGCCGCTCGGCCTTCAGGCCTGCTGGTCCTGCCCGATCCTGGGGACGCAGGGCGAGACGCTCGGCACCTTCGCGTTCTATTTCCGCACCAGGCGCGGCCCCAACGAGGACGAGGAGCAGGTGGTCGAGACCTGCGTCGATCTCTGCGCCATCGCGATCGAGCGGCACGAGGCCGAGCGCGAGATCCATCGCCTGGCCTATTTCGACACGCTGACCGGCCTCGGAAACCGCGCGAGCTTCGACATCGCGCTCGAGGCGCTCGAGGGAACCGGCGGCGCCGGGCTGCTGCTGATCGACGTCGACCGCCTGAAGATCGTCAACGACACTTTGGGCCACGCCGCCGGCGACGACCTCTTGCGCGAGATCGGCCGCCGCATCGGCGAGACCGCGCCGGACGGCGCCTACCGCATCAGCGGCGACGAATTCGCGGTCGTGCTGCGCGGGGCCAACGTCGCCGAGGCGATGCCCTGGGTCGCCGACCGCCTGCTCGAGGCGATGCAGCCGCAGGCGCTCTGCGGCGGCCGCCCGCACCGGCTCGCCGTCACGGTCGGCGGCGCGGTGCTCGGCGAGGACGGCGCAACGGTCGAGAGCCTCCGCCAGAAGGCCGACATCGCGCTCTATCACGCCAAGGACGCCCATCGCGGCGGCTTCGCGCGCTTCACCGAGGGGCTCGGCGACGCCGCCGCGCGCCGCCTCCAGGCCATCCGCGACGTCCGCGAGGCGCTCGACGAGGACCGCGTCGAGGCGTATTTCCAGCCGATCGCGCGGCTCGACACCGGGGACTTCATCGGCCTCGAGGCGCTCTGCCGCGTGTTCGGCCGCGACGGCGCGCGCATGGCCGAGGCGCCGTTCCAGCTCGCCATGACCGACGGCGTCGCCGCGACGCTGCTCACCGAACGCATGCTGACCCAGGTCGCCCGCGCGATCCGAAGCTGGCTCGACGACGGCGTCAACTTCCAGCATGTCGGGGTGAACGTGAGCGCCGGCGACTTCCATGTCGGCGCGCTGGAGAAGCGCATCTCCGGCGTGTTCGAACGCTACGGCGTGCCGCTGAGGCACGTGATCCTCGAGGTGACCGAGCTCGTCTATCTCGGCAAGAAGGACAATCTGGTGGGCGAGGCCGTGAAGGCGCTGCGCGCCCGCGGCCTGCTCGTCGCGCTCGACGACTTCGGCACCGGCTACGCCTCGCTCACCCACCTCGTGACCTTCCCCGTGGACATCATCAAGATCGACAAGTCGTTCGTTGCCGATCTCGGCGAGGGGGGACCGGGCGCGGCCATCGTCGGCGGACTGATCGACATCGCCCGCAAGCTTGGCATGAAGATCGTGGCGGAGGGCGTGGAGACCGCCGAGCAGGCCCGCCTTCTGGAGGCCCTCGGCTGCCGGCTGGGACAGGGGTTTTTCTACGCCCGCCCGGGCGACTTCGACCTCACCACCAAGCGGCTGCGCGAACGCGGCCAGCCGCTGCCCGACGCGGCGCCGGCCCGGCTGACGGCTGGCTGAGCGGGGCTTTCGCCGGGGACGCCGGCCGCGCCGCAACGATCGTCGAAAGCCGGCGAAACAAAAAAGGCGACGCCGGAGCGTCGCCCTTATTTGGTGCGTACTGACGCTTGTTAACCGCCAGACCGCGATCTCTGAGAAGGGTAGAATAACCTGGCGTCCGGCCGCGTCAAGCGGCGGACGACCTCACCGGGCCGCGACCGGAACCCTCGGTTGCAAAGTCGGCCAGCCCTGATCTAGCATCGAAGAAACAACCTGATTTCACAGGCTCCGGCAGAAGAGCGCAGCGACGACGGCGCCGCCGAGTTACAATTTTTGATTGCATAGATGCTCGGTCCTTGCCGACATTTCGCGGACGCTACGGCTCGGGAAATGGCGGCGCGACTGGATCGACGGGCAAAGCGGGGAGATTTTCGTGCGTTTCGCGTTCGATCTCGGAACCAACAGCCTCGGCTGGTGCGTCTTCGCGCTCAAGGCGACGGCGCGCCGGAGCGCATCGTCGCCATGGGCTCGCGCATCTTCTCCGATGGCCGCGACCCGAAGTCAGGCGCCTCGCTCGCCGTCGACCGGCGCGGCGCTCGCGCCATGCGGCGGCGGCGCGACCGGTTAAAGCAGCGGCAGGCCGCGCTGCTGAAGCACCTGACGCGGCTCGGCCTGTTTCCCGCCGAAGAGGCCGGGCGCAAGGCGCTCGAAGGCCTCGACCCTTACGAGCTTCGCGCCCGGGCGCTGTCCGAAGAACTGACGCTCGCCGAGATCGGCCGGGCGCTGTTCCACCTCAACCAGCGCCGCGGCTTCAAGTCGAACCGAAAGGCCGAGCGCGGCAAGGACGAGGACGCCGGAAAGATCGCGCTCGGCGTCGAAGCGCTGCGGGAAGCCATGGACGAGGCGGGCGCGGAGACGCTCGGGGCCTTCCTGTACGGCCGCCGAGTCTCTGCGCCCAACGACAACGAGATCCCCTGGGTGCGCACGCGCCTGAAGGCCGGCTCGGCCGACGCCTATGACTTCTATCCCTCGCGCGCGATCCTCGAGGACGAGTTCCAGACCATCTGGGAGCGGCAGTCTCCGTATCATCCGGACGTATTGACCGAGGAGGCGCATGACTGCCTCTACGAGATCGTCTTCCACCAGCGCCCGCTGAAGGCGCCGAAGATCGGGCGGTGCACGCTGGTTTCGGACGAGGAGCGGCTGCCCAAGGCCCATCCGCTCTTCCAGCGCCGCCGGCTGCTGGAAGAGGTGAACGCTCTCCAGATCGTGCGGCCGGGCGAGAAGGCCGAGCGGCTGACCCGCGAGCAGCGCGACACGCTGCTGCTCAAGCTGCACGACAAGCGCCGCGTCTCTTTCGAGAGCCTTCGAAAGGCGCTGAAGCTCGACCCCGACGCGCGCTTCAACAAGGAGAGCGAGAACCGCAAGGAGCTGATCGGCGACGAGATCGCGGCGGCGTTCTCGGACAAGAAGCGGTTCGGAAAGCTCTGGCTGCACCTGACGCCCGAGGAGCAGTGGGAGGTCGTGGAGACGCTGCAGGACCTCGAAACCGATGAGGACGAGCAGAATTTCCGGACTTGGCTGCGCGAGACCTACAAGCTCGACGACGAAGCCGCCCGCGCGGTCTGCGGCGCGCCTGTCCCGGAAGGCTTCGGGCGGTTCGGTTCAACGGCGACGACAAGACTGATCGAGGCGCTGAAGGCGGAGGTGATCGTCTACAGCGAAGCGGTGGAGACCGCGGGCTTCACCCACCATTCCGATTTCCGCACCGGCGAGATCTTCGAAGACGCCAAAACAGGCCGCCCGGCCCTGCCCTATTACGGCGTCGCGCTCGAGCGCCACATTCTCCCCGGCACCGCCGACCCGAACGAGATCGACGACGCGCTGCGCATCGGCCGGCTGACCAACCCGACCGTCCATATCGGCCTGAACCAGCTCCGCAAGGTCGTGAACGACCTGATCGGCCGCTTCGGCCCGCCGGAGGAGATTGCGATCGAACTCGCGCGCGAGCTCAAGCTTGACGAGGACGAGAAGAAGAAGCGCAACCGCGAGAACAACGAGAACCGCATCGCGGCCGAGAAGCGCTCCAAGAAGCTGATTGAACTTCGCCAGCCCGACACCGGCGGCAACCGCGCGCTGCTGAAGCTGTGGGAGGAGCTCAACCTCGAGAACGTGCTCGACCGCCGCTGCCCTTATTCCGGCCGTCAGATCAGCGCCGAGATGCTGTTCAACGGCACGGTCGACGTCGACCACATCCTGCCCTTCACCAAGACGCTCGACGACTCCAACGCCAACAAGACCGTCTGCCTGCGCGAGGCCAACAGGCTGAAGCGCAACCGCTCGCCCTTCGAGGCGCAGGCCGATTTCGCGCGCCAGTTCGGCGCCGACGCCGAATGGGAGGCGATCGGCGCGCGCGCCGCCAAGATGCCGAGGAACAAGCGCTGGCGCTTCGAGCCGGACGCGATGCAGAAATTCGACAGCGACGATCCGGAATTCGGCAAGAGCTTCATCGCCCGGCAGCTCACCGACACCCAGCACCTGTCGCGGCTCGCGCGCGAGTATCTCTCCGCGCTCTATCCCCATCGCGGCGAGGGCAGTTCGAGAGTCTGGGTCTCGCCCGGGCGCCTGACCGAGATGGTGCGTCGCAAGCTCGGGCTGAACGACCTCCTGCACGACCACAATCTCGGGGCCGACCAGCCCAAGAACCGCAAGGACCACCGCCACCACGCCATCGACGCCGCGGTGATCGGGATCGTGGACCGCGGCATGCTGCAGGCGGCCGCGCGCGCCTCCGGCCAGGAGGGCGCGGACGGGCGCGAGAAAATCGTGTTCCCCGAACCGTGGGAGGGGTTTCGCGAGGATCTGCGCCGCGCCGTCAACGCCATCGTGGTGAGCCACCGGCCCGACCACGGCACGGTCTCCAAGGCGAGCCTCGCGAAAGGCGCGGACAAGACCGCCGGCCGCCTGCACAACGACACGGCCTATGGGCTCACGGGGCAAAAGGACGCCCGTGGGAACGACATCGTGGTCCACCGCGCGCCGCTCTCCTCGTTCAAGAAACCGGCCGACCTCGAAGATATTCGCGACGAGCACCTGAAGCAGGCGCTGAAGGACTGGACGGCCGGCAAGGAGGGCGCGGCCTTCGAGCAGGCGTTGCGCGCGTTCGGCGACAAGGAGCTCGGCCCGCGCAGCTACCCCAACATCCGCCGCGTGCGGATGGTCGAGCCGCTTAAGGTGATCCCGATCCGCGACAGGAACGGGCGCGCCTACAAGGGCTACAAGGGCGATTCGAACTATCGCTACGACGTCTGGGAGCTGAAGGACGGCAAGTGGGTGTCGGAGGTCGTCTCGATGTTCGACGCCCACAGCGCCGCCTGGAGCTCGGCGATCCGCGCCGCGAATCCGACGGCCAAGAAGGTGCTGAGCCTGCACAGGGACGATGTTCTGGCGATCGAGCGCGAAGGCGCCGTCGAGCTGATGCGGATCGTCAAGTTCTCCGAAAAGCAGTTCGCGCTCGCAGCCCCCAATGAGGCCGGCGCTCTCAAAGCGCGGGACGCCGACAAGTCGGACCCCTTCAAATACGTTTATCCCTCTCCCAACACGCTGAAGGCGTGGCGCGCGCGACAAATCCGCGTCGATCCCCTCGGCCGCGTCAGCGACCCCGGCTTCCCGGCCCGCACGGCCGTGCGGCGCACCAAGCCGAAAGCCTGAGCCGATGGAGCGCGTCGTCGACATCGCCACCGACGGCCGCCATCTCTCCGCCCATCGCGGCTTCCTGATCGTGAGCGAAGACCGCGCCGAGGTCGGCCGCGTGCCGCTCGACGACGTCGCGGCCGTCATCGTCCACGCCCATGGCGTGACCTGGACCACGAGCCTCGTGGCGAGCCTCGCCGAACGCGGCGCGCCGGTGGTGCTGTGCGGCGCGAACCACGCCCCGGTCGCCGTGTGCCTGCCGATCGACGGCCATCATGGCCAGAACGCCCGCATGCGCGCGCAATGGGAGGCCGGAAAGCCGCTCGCCAAGCAGATCTGGCGCGAGATCGTCATCGCCAAGATCCGCTGGCAGGACGCCGCGCTCGACGCGCTCGGCCGCCGGGTTCTGGCGCTCGAGATGATGTCGCGGCGCGTGCGCTCGGGCGACCCCGAAAACATCGAGGCGCAGGCCGCGCGCCGCTACTGGCCGGCGCTGATGGGCGCCGACTTCCGCCGCGACCGCGCGCTCGAGGGACCCAACGCCCTGCTCAACTACGGCTACACGGTGATGCGGGCGCTCGTCTCGCGCTCGCTCGTGGCGAGCGGGCTGCACCCGTCGATCGGCGTCCACCACGCCAATCGCGGCAGCGCCTTCGCGCTCGCCGACGACCTGATGGAGCCCTTTCGGCCGCTGGTCGATCTCGTGGCCGTCCGCCTGCTGGAGCGCGGCGTCGACACCGTCACGCCCGAGGCCAAGCGCGCCTTCGCGACGCTGATCGCCCTCGACCTGCCCGGCGAGGCCGGCGTCACCACCGTGTCCACCGCCGCCATCCGGGCCGCGCAGTCGCTCGCCCGCAGCTTCGAGACCGGCCGGGCGAGCGAACTCCGCCTGCCGCGCCCGCCGTCGGCGCTCGAGCTCGCCGCGCTTGGCGCGCCGGCGCCGGTCGCGGCCATTGCGGACGACATGGGATGACCGTCGCGGAGGCGTTCTCCGCCGCCCAGCTCAGCGGCTACCGGCTCATGTGGATCTTCGTGATGTTCGACCTGCCGGTGACGACCAAGGCGCAGTCGCGCGCCGCCACGAAATTCCGGCAGTTCCTGCTCGACGAGGGCTTCGAGAAGAGTCAGTTTTCGGTCTATGCGCGCTTCTGCAACGGCAAGGAGCAGTTCGAAGCCTATATGCGGCGGATCGAGCGCGCTTTGCCCGACCGCGGCGACGTGCACGTCCTCACCTTCACGGACCGGCAATATGAAAACATCGTCCGTTTCTCCGGCCAGCGCCGTCGCCGCCCGCGCAAGAACCCGGACCAACTCGCTTTGTTCTAGGGGTCAGGCTGGTTTCGCCGGCCTGGATGCGGCTGCTTTCCCGTTGTTTTGCAACGGGTTGGCAGCCGCTCCAGAATAGCCGCTCAGAGATCGCGGTCCAGCGGCAACGACGCGAGCGATGTCCTCCGCCATTCGCTTAGAATAGCCGCTCAGAGATCGCGGTCCAGCGGCAACACGGCCAGATCCGGGGCGCTGCGATCCACCAGAATAGCCGCTCAGAGATCGCGGTCCAGCGGCAACTTCCAGCCGCGCTCGGCGTGCCAGCCGCGGAAGAATAGCCGCTCAGAGATCGCGGTCCAGCGGCAACTCAGCGAATTCATTAGCGATAGGGACGGGCAGAATAGCCGCTCAGAGATCGCGGTCCAGCGGCAACGCGGCGGCCCTCCGCGGCGAAGGCGCGAGAGAATAGCCGCTCAGAGATCGCGGTCCAGCGGCAACTGATCGTGACGCGTGGAGCCCACGCGCGGGAGAATAGCCGCTCAGAGATCGCGGTCCAGCGGCAACGAGGCCGACGAGCGGCCCCAAGCCGAAGGCAGAATAGCCGCTCAGAGATCGCGGTCCAGCGGCAACCGATCAGGCCAACTGCCTTGAGGCCACCCTAGAATAGCCGCTCAGAGATCGCGGTCCAGCGGCAACAACGGCGATCCCACATATCAGCTTGGCGTTAGAATAGCCGCTCAGAGATCGCGGTCCAGCGGCAACGGCCGGGTCTCCGAGGCCTTCCGTTCGATGAGAATAGCCGCTCAGAGATCGCGGTCCAGCGGCAACTGTCACAACGGGCGGCACAACTGGTAGGAAAGAATAGCCGCTCAGAGATCGCGGTCCAGCGGCAACTGGGTGCTACGTGATAATGGTTATTACACGAGAATAGCCGCTCAGAGATCGCGGTCCAGCGGCAACTCTGCCGGCGACGCGCTGGGCGGCTCCTCGAAGAATAGCCGCTCAGAGATCGCGGTCCAGCGGCAACGAGAAGCGCGGTGAGGCCCGACGACCAATCAGAACAGCCGCTCAGAGCGCGCGCTCAACGGCGCCGCCGCGCGGGGCGCCGTCACTCGCCGACCGCAAGACCCTCGCGGCGGGGGTCGACGCCGCCGGTCAGGCCATCGGGCGAGATCGCGATCGCTTGCACGCCCGAGGTCATGTCGGAGATCCTGGTCTCGAAGCCGAGCGCCCCCAGCGGCCCGGCCAGCTTGTCGGCGGCCGGGCCCGTCTCCAGCTCGAACGGGCCGTTGCGGTTCAGCATGTTGGGCAGCGCCGCCGCGCGGCCGACGTCCATGCCCCAGTCGAGATGGGCGATGAGCGTCTTGGCCACATAGCCGATGATCTGGCTGCCGCCGGGCGAGCCGAGGCTGAGAACCGGGCGGCCGTCCTTCAGCACGATGGTGGGGGCCATGGAGGAGCGCGGCCGCTTGCCCGGCTCGACGCGGTTGGCCACCGGAACGCCCTCGCGATGCGAGCGGAAGGAGAAGTCGGTGAGCTCGTTGTTGAGCAGGAAGCCGCGCGCCATCAGCCGCGAGCCGAAGCCGGCCTCGATCGTGGTCGTCATCGAGACCACGTCGCCGGCGCCGTCGACGATCGACAGATGGCTGGTGCCCGGAAGCTCGATCGCGGGATCGGGCGCGAAGCGCAAGGCGTGCGACCATTTCGGGCTGCCGGCCGGCGCCTCGGCGAGCGCGCGCTCGCCGGCGAGCAACGTCGCGCGCTCGGCGAGATAGTCGCGCGCCAGAAGGCCCTTGGTCGGCTGCGGCACGAAGGCCGGATCGGCGACGTAGCGCTCGCGGTCCGCGAAGGCGAGGCGCGAGGCGTCGCCGATGAGCCGCCAGGCCTTCGCGCTGTCGGGGCCGAGCGCCGTGAGGTCGGTCCCCTCCAGCATGCCGAGGATCTGCGCGACCGCGATGCCGCCCGAGGAGGGCGGGCCGATGCCGCAGACCTGATAGGCGCGATAGGCGCCGCAGACCGCTTCGCGCTCGACCACGGCGTAGCGGGCGAGGTCGTCGGCCGCGAGCACGCCCGGGTTCTTGGCGTTGCGCACCGCCGAGACGATGTCGGCGGCGATCGGTCCCTCGTAGAAGGCGTTCGCGCCGCCGTCGCGCAGCGCCTTCAGCGTCTCGGCGTAGGCCGGGTTCACGAGCCGCCGGCCTTGTTGCAGCGGCTCGCCGCCGGGCAGGAAATAGGCGGCGGCCGCCGGATCGCGGGCGAGCCGCTGCGCGTCCGCGGCGATCTGGGCGGCAAGCCGCGGCGAGACGTCAAAACCCTGTTGGGCGAGCCGGATGGCCGGCGCGAACAGGTCCGCCCAGGCGAGCTTGCCGAAGCGGCGATGCGCGGCCTCGAGCAGCCGCGGCGTGCCGGGCGCCCCGACCGAGCGCCCGCCCACCACGGCGTCCATGAAGGCGAGCGGCTCGCCGGCCTCGGTCTGGAACAGCGTGGGCGTCGCGGCCGCGGGCGCGGTCTCGCGGCCGTCGAGCGTCGTCAGCCTGCCCTCGCCCGCGTCCCAGTGGACAAGGAACGCGCCGCCGCCAAGGCCGGAGGACTGCGGCTCCACGAGCCCGAGCACCAGTTGGGCCGCGATCGCGGCGTCGACGGCGCTGCCGCCCCGGCGCAGCATGTCGGCGGCGGCGGCGGTCGCGTGCGGGTTCGCGGCGGCGGCCATCCAGTTCCTGGCGGAGACGAGCGGCTTGGGCTGAAGGCCGCTCGCGATCTCGGGCGCGAGCGCGTCGGAGGCCTGCGGCGCGAACTGGGCGGCGGCGGGCGCGGCGAGAAGCGCGAAGCTTGCAAGGATGCTTGCGAACAGGCTCGCAAGGGCTGCGGCGGCGCGGCGCATGGCTGGCTCCATCCTCGGGCGGCGGGGCGAGACAGCGATGATCGGGCGGCGCCGGGCCGGATCAAGTCTCGGCGGCCCGGCGCGTTTTCCAGACGCGCCGGTTGCGCTCGCCTTACGCGGCCTGCGCCAGCGCCTCGCCCGCCGCGAGCGCGATCCTGTCGCGGATGGCCGCCGGCACCTGTCGCGAGCTCATGGCGCGCGGCTCGTCGCGCTCGGCGATCACGTCGGCGGTCGCGCCGTAGAGCGCCTCGAACTCGGCGAAGTTGTCGAAGGCGCGGCGGGCGACAGGGTCGGCGAGGCCTGTCCGCACAAGAGATAATGGCCGGCCGCCCCTCAGACGAGCCAACGGCGTCAGCCGGCGCTCCATAGGGTCAGGGCCGTCTCGCAGCGGCGCAAAGGCCGGCGCGAGAGCGGCGCAAAACGTTGTCGTCGCAGCGTTTTAACATGCCCGTCGCGTCATTAACCGGCCGTTAGGGTTAACGCTTTATCACCGTCGGCGAGCGGCCCTGCCATCGGGGCCGAAACAGGGGTTTTCGCCATGTCCGAGGTCCGGTCCGTCGCGGTCCGTCTCGCGGCGGTCGTCGTGCTCGGCGCGACGCTCGCCGGCTGCATGACCGACAAGGACGTCACCGGCTCGATCCAGCCGACCTCGGCGAGCCGCGAAGTCGCGACGGGCGCAGGCTCCGAGGCGCGCTGGCGCGAGCTCGCGGCGCGATACGGCCCGGCCTACGAGAAAAACCCGAACGACGCGGCCACCGCCTATGCCTATGGCGTGACCCTGCGCGCGCTCGGCCAGCGCGCCCAGGCGCTCGCCGTGCTCGAGGCCGCAAGCCTCAGGAACCCGAACCAGAAGCAGATCCTGGCCGCCTATGGCCGCGCGCTCGCGGACGCCGGGCGGTTCGACGACGCGCTCGCCGTGCTCGGCAAGGCCCATACGCCCGACGCGCCGGACTGGCGCATCCTCAACGCGCAGGGCGCGATCCTCGACCAGCTCGGCCGCTCCGACGAGGCCCGCGCGCATTACGACAGCGCGCTCAAGATCGCCCCGGGCGAGCCCTCGGTCCTGTCCAATCTCGGCCTGTCCTACGCGCTGTCGAAGGACCTGACGAAGGCCGAGGCGACGCTCGCCCAGGCGGCGCTCAGCCCCAAGGCCGACGAAAAGGTGCGGGCGAACCTCGCGATGGTTCAGCGCCTCAAGGCCGGCGCGGCGCTGGCGCCGAAGCGGAACGGCTGATCGACCGGGACTGCGTGCTTCGAGACGCCTGCTTCGCAGGCTCCTCAGCATGAGGACGGTCTTGGCTCTCCAACGGTACTCATGCTGAGGAGCCGGCCAACCGGCCGGCGTCTCGAAGCACGCAGCGTCGCGTCAGCCCCGTTCAGAACGTCGTGCGGCTGCGGATCGCGGCCGCGAGCGTGCCGTCGTCGAGATAATCGAGCTCGCCGCCGACCGGCACGCCATGGGCGAGGCGCGTGACCTTCACCTCGGCGTCGGTCAGAAGATCCGTGACGTAGTGCGCCGTGGTCTGGCCCTCGACGGTGGCGTTGACCGCAAGGATGACTTCCTTGACCTCCGGCGCCCGGGCCCGCTCGGCGAGCGTGCCTAGATTGAGGTCTTCCGGCCCCCGTCCGTCGAGCGCCGACAGCGTGCCGCCGAGCACATGGTAGCGCGCCGAGATCGCGGCCGAGCGCTCGAGCGCCCAGAGATCGGAGACGTCCTCCACCACCACGATGGTCGAGGGGTCGCGCCGGCCGTCGCGGCAGATGGAACAGGGGTTCTGGGTGTCGACGTTCGCGCAGGTCGAGCAGACCTCGACGCGCTCGCAGGCGATGCGCATGGCCTCCGAGAGCGGCTCCAGCAGCTGGCCCCGGCGGGTCAGCAGGTGGAGCGCCGCGCGCCGCGCCGAGCGGGGCCCGAGGCCCGGCAGCTTCGCTAGAAGCTGGATCAGCCGTTCGATCTCGGGGCCGGCCGCCGCCATCGGCTCAGAGCCAGTCCGGGACGCGGTCGAGGGCGATGAGCTCCTCGACGCTCGGGCGCGGCCGCACCACGGCGTAGCGGTCGCCGTCGACCAGGACCTCGGGCACGAGCGGGCGCGAATTGTAGGTCGAGGCCTGCGTCGCCCCAGGCGCCGGCCGACATCACCGCGATGAGGTCTCCGGCCTGCGGCAGCGCCATGTCGCGAGAGAGCGCCAGATAGTCGCCGGTCTCGCAGACCGGGCCCACGACGTCGGCGCGCACGCGCTCGGCGTCGTCGGCGGCTCCGAAACCGGCCAGATCTCGTGATGGGCGTCGTAGAGCGTCGGGCGGATCAAGTCGTTCATGCCGGCGTCGACGATCGCGAAGGTCTTGTCGGCGCCGTCCTTGACGTAGATGACGCGGGAAAGCAGCACGCCGGCGTTGCCGACGATGAGGCGGCCCGGCTCGAAGATCAAACGGGCGTCGATGTCTTTCGTGCGCCGCTTCACCATCTCGGCGTAGTCGACGGGGAGCGGCGGCGCGGCGTTCGAGTCGCGATAGGGGATGCCGAGCCCGCCGCCGACGTCGACATGGTCGATCCGGTGGCCGTCCTGGCGAAGCTCGCCGACGAACGCCACCAGGCGCTCGATCGCCTGATCGAAGGGCGCGAGGTCGGTGATCTGGCTGCCGATGTGCATGTCGACGCCCGAGACCTCGATCCCCGGCAGGCGCGCGGCTTCGGCGTAGACGGCGCGCGCGCGGGCGATCGGCACGCCGAACTTGGTCTCCGACGAGCCCGTCGAAATCTTGGCGTGGCTCTTGGCGTCGACGTCGGGGTTCACGCGCAGCGCGATGTGGGCGGTCTTGGCCCTCTGCGCGGCGATCTGCGACAGCAGGCGCAGCTCCGGCTCGCTCTCGACGTTGAAGCAGAGGATCCCGGCGTCCAGCGCCTGGGCGAGCTCGGCCGCGGTCTTGCCGACGCCCGAGAAGGTGACGCGGTCGGCCGGACATCCCGCGGCGAGCGCCCGGGAGAGCTCCCCGCCCGAGACCACGTCCATGCCGCAGCCGAGCTTGGCCAGCAGGCTCAGCACCGCCTGGTTCGAGAGCGCCTTCGCGGCGTAGCAGATCAGGTGGTCGACGCCCGCGAAGGCCTCGTCGAAGACGCGGACGTGCCGCGTCAGCGTCGCGCGCGAATAGACATAGACCGGGGTGCCGACCTCGTCGGCGATGCGGGAGAGAGGGACGCCCTCCGCATGGAGCGCGCCGTCCACATAATCGAAATGATGCATGGCGTGTCGGCCGCTCCGGTCCGGCCGGTCAGTTCAGCAGGCCGTCGAGCACGAACGGACGGTCGGGGCGCTTCGGTTTCTCGACGGTCGAGCCGTCGGGCTGGGTGCGCTTCTCCATCTGCGTGCCGGACGGATATTCGGGATCGCCCTTCTTGCCGCAGGCGGCGAGCGCCGTCGCGGTCGCGACGATCAGGGCGAGGGCGGCGGCGCGGGTCAGCACGTGGCGGATCCTCGGATCGGGAGAAGCGACGGTCGTCCTGCCCCGGATAAACCGGGGGACGGCGGCCGTCGAGGGCAAATGCGCTTGAGGAAAGGGAGCGCGTGCTTCGATAAGGAAGGTCTGGCTTGACTGAAGCAGTCCTCATGCTGAGGAGCCTGGCGTAAGCCAAGCGTCTCGAAGCACGCAGTTCCGATCCATCAGCCCTCGAGCTTCGCCGCCTCCTTGGCGAGCCGCCGCTTCCAACGCTGGGCTTGCGCGCGCACGTTCTTCGGGGCCGTGCCGCCATAGCTCACGCGGCTGCGGACCGAGTTTCGGACGCCGAGCACCGCGAACACCTCCTCGACGATGCGCGGCTCGACCTCCTGCATGGCTTCGAGCGAAAGCCGCTCGAGCGGGACCTTGGCCTCGGACGCCTTAGCGACCAGACGGCCCGTGACGTGATGGGCCTCCGGAACGGCATGCCGACGACCCGCACCAGCCAGTCGGCGAGGTCGGTGGCGGTGGAGAAGCCCGCGCCTGCGGCCCGGCGCATGGCGGACAGGTTCGGCTCCATGTCCTCGACCATGCCGGCGGTCGCGGCGATCGACAGCGAGAGCGTGTCGAGCGCGTCGAACAGCCCTTCCTTGTCCTCCTGCATGTCCTTCGAATAGGCGAGCGGCAGGCCCTTCATGACGGTGAGCATGCCGACCAGCGCGCCGACCACGCGCCCGGTCTTGCCGCGCACGAGTTCGGCGGCGTCCGGATTGCGCTTCTGCGGCATGATCGAGGAGCCGGTCGAGAACCGGTCCGACAGGCGGATGAAGCCGAACTGCGGCGTCGACCACAGCACCAGCTCCTCGGCGAAGCGCGACAGGTGCCCGGCGCAGATCGCGGCGAGCGACAGCGTCTCCAGCACGAAGTCGCGATCGGAGACGGCGTCGAGCGAATTCGCCGTCGGCCGGTCGAAGCCGAGCGCGCGCGCCGTCATCTCGCGGTCGATCGGGAACGAGGTTCCGGCGAGCGCGGCCGAGCCCAGCGGGCACTCGTTCATGCGCTTGCGGGCGTCGGCGACGCGGCCGCGGTCGCGCCCGATCATCTCCACATAGGCCATGAGGTGATGGCCGAAGGTGACGGGCTGCGCGCTCTGCAGATGGGTGAAGCCCGGCATCACGTCGCCGGCGTGTTTCAGCGCCTTGTCGACCAGCGCCTGCTGCAGCCCGAGCAGCTGGCCGTCGAGCCCGTCGAGCGCGTCGCGCACGAACAGCTTGAAGTCGGTCGCCACCTGGTCGTTGCGCGAACGCGCGGTGTGGAGGCGCCCGGCCGGCGCGCCGATCTTGTCGGCGAGGCGGCTCTCGACGTTCATATGGATGTCCTCGAGCGCCTTCGAGAACGTGAAGCTCCCGGACTCGATTTCGGCCAGAACCTCGTCCAGACCCTTCTCGATCGCGGCCGCGTCGTCCCAGGAGACGATGCCGGCGGCGGCCAGCATGCCGACGTGGGCCTTGGACCCGGCGATGTCCTGGGCGTAGAAGCGGCGGTCGAAATCGATCGAGGCGTTGATCGCCTCCAGCACCGCGTCCGGCCCTTCGGCGAACCGCCCGCCCCACATCGCGTTGCTCATCGGATTGGTCCTTCGCCCGCGCCTCGCGCGCCGGCACTATCGAGGTCAGACATGCCGGAAACCGGCGAAACGCCGCGCCGCTCCTTCGCAAAGCCCCTGATGCTCGGGGCGCTCGGGCTTCTGGGCGTCGGCGCGCTCGCCCTATACGGGATCGGCGGCCGCGACAAGGCTGAGGCCGCCTGCCACGCGACCTCCGAGACGCTGGCCTCCATCAAGGCCGCGGCCAAGGGCGAGGTCGCGGGCGTCGCGACGCCGTCCTCGCCCCGCCCCCTCCCCGCGCTCTCCTTCAAGGACGCGAGCGGCGCGGACGTCGGCCTCGACAGGTTCCGCGGCAAGGTCGTGCTGCTGAACCTCTGGGCCACCTGGTGCGCGCCCTGCCGCAAGGAGATGCCGGCGCTCGACAGGCTCGAGGCCGAGGAAGGCGGCGACGGCTTCGAGGTCGTCCCCGTGTCGCTCGATTTCGGCGGCGACGAGAAGCCCAAGAAGTTCCTGACCGAGATCGGCGCAACCAAGCTGCCGTTCTTCCACGACCCCTCGGGCAAGGTGCTCTCGACGCTGAAGAGCGTCGGACGCGGCACGGGGCTGCCGACGACCCTGCTCATCGACCGCGCCGGCTGCGAGATCGGCTACCTGCCGGGCCCCGCCGAATGGGCGAGCGAGGACGCCAAGTCGCTGATCAAGGCGGCGCTGGGGAAGTGACGGTCTGAGGAACCTCAGTCCGTCATGGTCCGGTCGGAACGCTTGACCGGACTATCCATGCCCGCCGTAGAGCTCGTTGCTTTCGGTGAGGCTCCGGAAACGCCGGCGCCTTGTCCCGGACTTGATCCGGGACCCAGAACCGATAACGGCGCCCGGGTGAACGCCGAACCCGTGCCGTCTTTCCCGGAGCCCGCATCGGTTCTGGGTCCCGGGTCAGGCCCGGGACACGGCGGTGGTTCAAGCGCCTTCGAGGCCCCTCACACGATCTTGCAGAACTCGTCGAAGTCCGGCCGCGGCAGGCGGTCGAACATCTTCTGGCCGTCGCCATAGCCGAGATTGATCAGGAAGTTCGACTTCAGCTTTCCGTCCGGGAAGAACGCCGCGTCGACCTTGGCCTTGTCGAAGCCCGACATCGCGCCGGTGTCGAGGCCGAGCGCGCGCGCCGCGAGGATGAGGTAGCCGCCCATCAGCGTGCCGTTGCGGAACGCGGTCTCGGCGATCAGCGCGTCGTTTCCGGCGAACCAGCTCTTGGCGTCGGCGTGCGGGAAGAAGCGCGGCAGGTTCTCGTGCCACTCCGGGTCGTGCGCCACGATGACGGTGACGGGCGCCTTCAGGGTCTTCTCGCGGTTTGTGGCCGAGAGCGCCGGCTCGAGCTTGGCCTTGCCCTCTTTCGAGGTCACGAACACGAAGCGGCCCGGCAGGCCGTTGGCGCTCGTCGGGCCCATCTTCACGAGCTCGAAAAGCGCCCGCAGCGTCACCTCGGAGACCGGCTCGTCCTTGAACGAGTTGTGGGTGCGCGCGGTGCGGAACAGCGCGTCGAGGGCCGCGTCGTCGAGCGGAGGATGGTTCTGGACGGTCATTGGAAACTCCTACTCGGGCGAAGGCTCAGATCGTGTCCGCGACGCCGCCGTCGACGCGAAGCGCCGCGCCGGTCGTCGCCGATGCCTGCTTGGAGCAGACATACACCACCATGTTGGCGACCTCCTCCACTTCCGCCGCGCGCTGGATGATCGAGGATGGGCGATGCGCCTTCACGAAGTCCGCGCCGACCTCGGCGAGGCTCTTGCCCGTCTTCTCCGTCTCGTCCTTCAGCATCTCGGCGACGCCTTCCGAGAGCGTCGGGCCGGGCAGCACCGAGTTCACCGTCACGCCCGTGCCGGCGAGCGTCTTGGCGAGGCCGCGCGAGACCGCGAGCTGGGCGGTCTTGGTGAAGCCGTAATGCACCATCTCGACCGGCGTGTTGATCGCGCTTTCCGACGAGATGAACACCACGCGGCCCCAGCCGCGCTCCTTCATGCCCTGGGCGTAGGCGCGCGAGAGCCGCACGCCCGACATCACGTTGATCTCGAAGAAGCGCGTCCACTCCTCGTCCGGCACCTCGAAGAAGGGTTGCGGATTGAAGATGCCGACATTGTTGACGAGCACGTCGACGGCCGGCAGCGCCGCGACCATGGCCGAGACGCCGTCGGCCGTGCCGAGATCGGCCGCGATCCCCTCGACCTTGGCGTCCGGCACTTCCGCCTTGATCGCCGCGATCGCCTTGTCGACGGCGTCCTGCTTGCGCCCGTTCACCACCACGGTCGCGCCGGTGGTCGCCAATCCCTTGGCGATCGCGAGCCCGATGCCGAGCGTGGAGCCCGTGACGAGGGCGGTCTTGTCCGAGAGGTCGATCTTCATGGCGCGGAGACTCCGGCGGTCCAGCAGGGATTGTGAACCGCTAGATTGGCGCCCGCGCGCGAATGTGAAGCCGGCGGGCGCGCCTGACGATGCTTGCGCCGGCGCGCGCCGCTCAGGCCGCGGCTTCCTCGAGCGCGCGCACCTCGGCGTCGGAGAAGATCCGCGAGCGGATGTGGAAGCGCTCCTCGCGGCCGTTCTCGAGGCTGAACATGCCGCCCCGGCCCGGCACCACGTCGAGGGTGAGGTGGGTGTGCTTCCAGTATTCGAACTGCGAGGGGCTCATGTAGAACTTCGCCCCTCCGACCTCGCCGAGCTTCACGTCGTCGTCGGAGATCATGTAGTCGCCGACCGCGTAGCACATCGGCGAGGAGCCGTCGCAGCAGCCGCCGGACTGGTGGAACAGCACGTCGCCGTGCTGGTCCTGAAGCTCTTTGATCAGGTCGAGCGCCTTGGTCGTGGCTTCGACGCGGAGCGGAACGTTGCTGGTCATGACGAGGACTCCTCTCGTCCCGAAGATAGCGCGCAGGCGGAGCGCTGCGAAGGGTCCGAAGGGCCAAGGCGACGCGTCGTCTTTCTGGAGACGCCCCGGCATGCCGCTCCGACCGGGCGCGCTCATGACGTGACGGTCCGGAGCGCTGTCTGCGCGCATTTTCCCGCGACGACGGCTTGATGCGCCGGATCGACCCGTTTATAGAGCGCCTTCCCGCGAGCGGCTCCCATCGTCTAGCGGTCTAGGACGTCGCCCTCTCACGGCGAAAACAGGGGTTCGAGTCCCCTTGGGAGCGCCAGGGATTTCAGGCACTTAGCTAGTTTGAAGAGATCCGTGTCCAACGGATGTCCAATACGCGCGTATGGACATAGTTGCGCGCCAGAAACTATCGCATCAAAATTACGCAGCTTGGCCGGGGCGGCTAGCGCGGAAATTTAATCCGCATGATGGGCTGAAGAGGCGCGGCGAGGATCCAGAGTCCATGCTTAGAGCAGTTCCCTATTATCTCAGATTTAAGAGTAAAGACTTAATAACAATCACACCGCTTTCTGCCGCATTTAGTCTTTCCGTTGATATAGCAAGCGTAATAGGCGGAATCTGTCTATATTCAGCGATGTTTTTTTTGATTTTAGCTGTTTTTTCTACGATCTTGAGGTATCGGAGCGGGGGCTCTGGCTATGTAAAACTGCAATGCTTCAGCTGCTGCTGCGTCGCTCTACTTCTTTTTTTTGTTTTTGCAAAAGTTGACTGGCGATGAAGAAAACGGGATAGTTGCACGGCTCTTGCCGCAAGTAAAAGAAATCCAGGTGGAGTTGATTGGCGTTAAGCAGGGAGTTGCGGAACTGTTAGCTGTAAATAAATCTGTGCAGGCAGACGTTAACGAGATTTCGACAAATACTGGATTAATCGCTGAAATTTCTCGAGAAAATAAAAAAGAAATTCAACTTCAATCTCAGACCATAAAGCAAAGTATTTTAACCTCGAATATCATTCAGGAATCAAACAGATCGCATTGATGCTAGAATACGCGACTTCAATGCCGAAATGAGGAAGCATATTGCCAAGACTCCTCCGCGAGTTTCATCTCCATCTCTTTCTCTTTCGAAGCAAAGTTATGTTCCAAAAATAGCTGAGTTTATAAGGTATAATTATAGCACTAAGAACCGTAAAGCAATCGATATACTTGAAAAATATAATGGCAAGTTTGTTACGATTGGCTATTTAATCGAGGATATCAGTATATCCGATAAGCGTGCATGGAATATATTTGAATATTGTACAGACGGACCTGCTGAGGAGAAAGAAGCAGAGAAGCGTCAGAATGTGATTGAGGAAATTGTTTTAGAATGGGAAAGAGCTAACGGGAAAGAAATGACGTACGAGCAAAGGGTTGAAATCTCAGATAGGATTAATGGTGATAGCGAAGATCTAGTTTGGAAATATGAGTTTCCGATTCCTGTGCCCACTGACGAAAACGATGACACCCCCGGGTGCCAGTATCATGCAACGATGTATTTTAACGGTGGAAAAGTGCTCTCCGGAACGGGTGGCGGCACTGGCGTATGGCGGCTGCAGATCGACACAACATTTCAGGTGAAGAGATCCAACATTGGGACAGCGGTATTTTATAACTTAGTGGAAGCAAGTCCTTGAATGGGTTGCGCTTAGTGCAGGTAATGCCGACCCAACTTCCGCAGGGCCGGGCCGGCTGGCGGCTAGGTGAGCTTTTGCCCGAAAAGCCAGTTTTGCCAATAAGCTATTCAGCTTGTTGGGCTTTTAGATAGGCGGGGCTTCGGCTCCGCCTATCGTCCCCTCCACATTGTCGAGATTGGATGCTGCGGCTTTGGACAGCATGTGACGACTTACGTGTCCTGCTCATTCCGCTAGCGGGCGGCGAACGAGTGGTTATGCCGAGTCGTAAGGCCGCCCCTGCCCCGCGAATCGAGCGCAAACCTGCTTCCGATTTTTGGCCCGCGGGATTAGACAGCATCCGATCCGAGGCGGCTCAGCGCCTCAACGTCAAGGAACGCGGCGATGGCCACCGGCACTGTGAAATTCTTCAACACCCAGAAGGGTTATGGCTTCATCGTTCAGGACCAGGGCGGTCCGGACGTGTTTGTCCATATCTCGGCCGTCGAGCGCTCGGGCCTGCACACCCTCCTCGAGGGACAGAAGGTCAGCTACGACGTCGTCCAGGACCGCCGTTCGGGTAAGAGCACGGCTGACAACCTGAAGGCTGAGTGAGCCTCACGACCTTAAGTTAAGGCCCGGCCCCCGCGGGTGCAGGGTCGGGCCTCATTCATTTTCAAGTGACGGTCGCCCTCACCTCTGCGGCGGATCGATCTGCGGCTGCTCAGGTGGCGTTGGCTCCGGAGACGGGGGCGTCGGGTTCGGAACGATGTCCGGCCCCGGCTCCGGGACATTGTCAGGCGATGGGGTCGGAGAGATCGGCCCACCCGGAGGCGGCACTTCCGGGCCGCCGGGATTTCCTACGTCGGACATTGAGGTCACTCCTCTCGAGCATTCTGCTTCTTGTCCAACAGCTCTGGAGCGCGGTCGTTCCTGAAGGTGGCCGACCCCACTTTCGCAGGGTCGGGCCGGTTGTCGTGTCAGTGAATGCTCAGCACAGAGCGATCTGAGGACGTTCCGCAAATGCGGAGCGCATCGGCCATGACGACGATCGTCGCGCTGTTCAGGTTGCCGCCGTAATGATCGGCGCGCTTGAGCGCTTCCCAGGCGCGCACCTTTAGCGTCAGCTCGGACAGCGTTTCGATCCGGAAATCGATGACAGCGCGCGCCGCTCTTTGGGCGATGTACTCGGTTCGCGACACTTCGTGTTCAGCCGCCTCAAGCCCCGATCGCTTGAGCGCCTCCACCTTTTTCACCTCGTAAGCGATGGCTGCCGAAACCCGCGTGCTGAGATATTCGGCGCTCGAGGTATCGCCGCGGATCAACCGCTCATGAGTGCGAAGATGCTGAGTTCGAGCGGCGTCGATGACCCATCGCCTTCGCTCGACCCCATCGCTAGAGCGGTCGAAAAGCTCAAAGCGAAAGCCCGCGTAGTCGAACATGTCGGGTTGTCCGCCGATGTCGAGACGCCGGTCAACGGCGCCGTGCCAGCGAGCTAACGGCGGCGGATCGCCAATAAGTGCGATCATTCTGACCTTGGCCTGATCCCGCTCGTTAAGAGCAAGAATGTGGACCTTATCAGCCGCAAACGCGGTATCGGCCAGCGTCACCAATTCCACGGACGCACCGGCGGCTGCACCGGCGAAGGGGACGACTAGCAGCGGCGTCGCCGCGGTCGCCGTCAGGAAGCCGCGCCGGTTCATGACGCACCTCCATTAAGTCCGTGCAGCCGCTCGCTCAGTTGGCGAAGGAGATCGCTGACGGTTGCGGCAACGAAGGCGCGACCTTCCTTCACCTCGCTATGTGTTGGCGCGCCGACCAGATCGACGACTGCCGCGAGAGCTGAAAGCTCGTCGACCATATCAGAGAAGGTCACGACGTCGCCGGTGTATCCCTTGATCGGCGCGCTCATGGACGGATCCTCCGCGTGACGCGGAAGCGCCATTCCTGACTGTCGCCGCCGTCCTGATCGACGATCGCGCCTTCGGTGTCGCCGCCCTCTTCCTCGTCGTCTCCTGAGCACGCGACGAAGCCGGCGCCGGCGCGCTCGGGCGCGGTGGCCTCGCACTCGTCGGCTTTGGCGGACATAGGAACACCGTTCCAGTAGGTGCCCGAACCGACCGCGCCGTTGTAGGCGTTCACGCTCCCGAGCGTCGGCTCGTCGTCTGGATCGCCGTCGCCCTCCTCGAAGTCGAGTTCGTCGCCCTCGTCCTCAAGTTCGGTGTCGTCGTCCTCGAGATCGACGGTCGCGGCTTCGATCGTGTCGAGCCGTTCGATCAGGACATGGATGATGTGATTGAGGCGGGCTCGGGCGCCATCGGCGCGCTTGAGTTCGCGCTCGGCGATCAGGACCAGCCGGTCCATCCGATCCGCCTGGGCGGACAGGATTGCGCAAGCGAGCGCCGTCGCGGGCGCTCCCGGCGGGATATAGGAGATGGTTTGCATTGATCAGTCTCGCGGATTGAGACCCGTTCCGCTTTCCAGGGCTTCCCGGGCCTTGCGCCAGCGACAGGCTGGCACCGGGAGTCTGGAAACACGTCCGCGAGAACGTGCGCCACAGCCTTCACCCGAAGGCTATTGTATAGCCGTGGCACTCCCGGCATAGTGAGCCGGTCACGCCCACAGCTATGGGGCGCGGCAAGACTTCAGCGGTGCTCATGACCCGGCAAGGTCGCGGCGCCGCCTATCGCGGCTGAGACGCTATCCCCGGCAAGGGACCGTCTCGGGAGTTTCCAGGCTCCGCGATCCAAGTTGCCCTATTCGCGCATCGACGACAAGCACCGACCCCGGCAAGGGCCGGACGCTTGCGCGCGCGTGGCGCTCGGATAGGCTGCACCACCACAGCGCGAGGGCGTCCCGGTGCAGAATCGTCAGTATCGCTTTCAGGTCGGTGACGAAGTGCGCCTTGTCGTCGGCACGACCCTCTGGGGCGGACATCCCGAGCTTCACGACCTAACCGGCCGGGTCGCCGCGCATGTCGATGACGGAACGTCGATGAATAGGATCGACGTCGAGTTCGGCGGCGAGAGGGTTTTTCGCGGCATCTCCGAAGGGCAGTTCGAGCCAGCCTAACAGCGGACGGTTCCCGTGAATAAACCTCGCGACCCACTCCCTCCCTATCCGGGCAAGGGTGACGCCGGCGACGCCTTCCATGAGGGCCATAAGCTCACCCTTCAGGCCCTTGACCTCGTCGTTCCAATGACCGGCACGATCGCCAGCAAGGTCATTGAACACTTCATAGGCTCGCCGCTCCAAGCTCGCCGGGACGCGTGGTTCACCGACCTCGGAGGTCGGATTGCAGGTCTGCTTGAGAAGGGCGTGCTGACTGAGGCAGACCTCGCCGGAAACGAGGAGTTCGTGAGCGTTGTTGCCGACGCCACCGCGGCAGCAATGCGCACGCACCATGAAGCGAAGCGCGAAGCTCTGGCAAACGCGGCCATCAATACGGCGATTGGCGTCACGATGGACGAGGTCGTGCGAGCGTCCTTCATGGCCTACATCGAGAGATATTCGCCATTACACCTAGAAGTCCTTCGTATCCTAGCAAACCCCGGCGCTCACGAACGAATGTCCGCCGCAGCAAAGAAGGTTTATATCGGCTCGTCAGTGACCGTCCTCATTGAGGCTCTGAACGGGCCAACCGAGGACGTGGTGGCGCGCGTGCTCCGGGATCTCGACAGCGACGGACTCACGAATGGGAGCGCTATGGGCGCCATGGCGACCGGGGGCTCGATGCTCGACAAGCGCACGAGCTCAATCGGCGACGCGTTCCTGCGGTTTATTTCAACGCCCGCATGATCCGCAGGAGCGCCCGCCTCACTGTCACGCTTGGCCTTATGGCGACGCTTGCCTCATTGGGTGAGGGTCAAGTATCCGGCCGCGCAGTAGCTCAGGAGGCCCGCCAAGAGCAGCGCGAGGCCGATCGCGACCCGCTTGCGAGTGCGATAGGGCATCTGCCAAGCCCCTATCGCAATGACGAGCGGTGCGAGAGCGACGAGGCCGCCAACGGCCCAGACATTTGCGCGCAATGGACCGCCGCCAACGCCGCCCGACGATCGGCCGAATTGGCTTGGTGGGCGATCTTCTGGGTGGTGGTCTCGGTATTGGTGGGCGGCTTGTCGGTCGTCGGAACGCTCTGGGCGGCCTGGGCCGCCACTCGAGCGGCGAGCGCTGCCCAAGAGACCGCCAAGACCATGATCCGGCAAGAAGCTCCGCTGCTGTACCTCGCCAACGTGCGCTACAGCGGCCAGCAAGTCATTTTCGACATGTTCAATGCCGGCCGGACAGTCGCCCTTGTTTATCAGGCTTGCTTGGGGTCTCGGTTTTCTACCGATCCCCCCAGCGAATCCGATTTCAGGCGTTTCACGGCAGCTTCCATTCCCATCAAACCAGAAAAGATGGAAATGGCCGGAAATATTACGACCGAGTTTACGACCATGGAGATGCACGACCGCTTTCGGGCTGGTGAAGTCCACTTTTGGCACTACGGCGTGGTTCGGTATCGAACAGTCTTCGACGACAAGGTTGAAGTGCGGTTTTGTCGTGTAAGCCGTAAGAACGGCCCATGGTCCGATGAACCCGAGGCCTACAACTATACAAAGAAGATCACCTAGAATGATGCTCATCCAGCCTCCTGCGCACTTAAGTCTAGGATCTTCAGACCGACGAGGCGCGGAAGGTTGCGCCCCGTGAGGGGTCCGCTACCGTGGCGGGATGCGCCTCGTCCTCGCCGCCCTCGCCCTAGTCGTCGCCGTCCCGGCATTCGGACAATCGGCGCCAGGCTTCACCTTCAGCGGAACTGAGGTGCGGGGCCCCAGACCGGGCCAGGTCGTCTCGCTCCGGGGGCGGGTTTCGCTCGAGGATCTGACCAACCGGCTTGCGCCGCTGAAGGTGCAACTCGGGAATGAGTGCGACGGGTTTTGCGTCCGCGTCACGTCTGGCAACCGCGAGATGCTTCAGATTTTCCTCGACGAGCGCAAAGGCGCGATCTCGTCCATTCGCTCTTATGATCCCGAAGCGCGCGACGTCTTAGGCAATAAGGTCGGCGGCGCCTTCGTGAAGGCGGTGGGAGACGATCCGGTGTCATGCGACCGCGGCGAGTCGACCCTTTGCCAGTCGAAGAAAACCCGTTTTGCAGGTGATGCCGACGTACAGCGAGCGTTGCGATATCGTCCAAGTCGCTGGCGGCTCTAAGCCACGCTACCGCGCGCCCGCCTGCGTCAAAATCGAAGGCTTTGCAATCTACCGATAGGCTTAGGATGCCGATGCGACTGATGTCTGGCTGCCTCGCGCTCGTCGCCGGGCTCGCGGCAAGCTCTGCGAACGCCGCAGACGATCCGAAAGACTGTGCGGTCAAGGCGACCGACGCCGAGCGGCTGTCTTGCTATGACGCAATCTACAGGGTGACGCCGTCCGCGCCGGTAACGGCGGGCGCGTGGATTATCCAGCGCGAAGTATCAAAAATCGACGACACCGAGAACGTAATGGCTCTCGTCGAGTCCAGAGAGCCTCATATCGCAAAATTTGGCCGAGCGGAGAAGCTGAGCCTTATATTGATGTGCCGAGAGCACGAACTGATGGCATATTATTTTTGCAGATGTCTTTATGTCTAACCTTAATGAGGGCGGCAAGGTTACTTACAGAGTAGATAAACAAAGCGCAAACCCTCAATTTTCGTCAAAGCAACGATCATAAGGCGCTTGGCCTATGGTCAAAATCTGAAATGCTCCCCTTCGTTCGCCAACTGAAGGGCTCGCAAAACCTCTACGTCAGCGCCGTTCCCTTCAGCGACAACACGGTTTCGGGCGAGTTTGCGATGGCGGGCGTGGACAATGCGCTAAAGCAGGTTCTCGAGGCCTGCGGGGCGAAGTTCTAAGCCAAGGCGAGCGAGGGCGCGTCCGATAGATCTTCGTACCGATCGCCGACCGTATCCTGCCACTCCGCCACCCTCTCGGTCGTCACGCCGTATTCGCTGATGGTCGTGACCTCGCACGCGCCGCCGATCAGCGGCTGGCCCTGCAGAGCGCTTTCCAGCGCATGGCGCGCGCCGGCTCGCTGGCCCTCCATCACTTGCCGACAGAACCCGTGGACGCCGTGTTGAGCGATCGCGGCAATTACGGTCGCAGCATCGAAAACCACGGGCTTATCGTCCGCTACCATCTCGGGCGCGGTGAACAGCGCGACTTCGATCGGTTCGAAGGCCTTCGAGCCCGGGCACAGGCTGTCGTCCGCCGTCCGAACCGCGTAGGCGGCGAAGCGCCCTTCACGCTCCGAATAGCCCCCGAAGACGAGGCCGGCATGCGGCCCGCCCACGCGACCCTCCTGGCGGCTGAGAGCCTCGTGGATGGCGCGCATCAGGTCGGGCGCGCGATCCCTTGCCTCGTCGAGATCGACGTCTGAAAGAGCCTCATAGGTCATCTGGTAGACGGCGAGGCTTCCGCTTGCGGCAACCGCAAAGCGCTTCTCGGCATTGACGATCTGCTTCGACATGAAGCCGATCACCCGGCCGTCGCGAACGTCGTAGAACAGCGTGTCCGACCAGAGAACGACGCCGGCCGGATCGCAGAGGACGTTGGTCGCGGTCATCGAAAGTGGATCTGCCCGACGGTCAGCGAACCGGCGCCGGTGACGAGCGCCGAACCACCGATCAGCGCGACAATTGCTTGAGGCATCATCTCTCTCCGATTTCGATCGCTCGCGTCGCCAGACTTAGGCGGCGATCCATCTCCTTGGTTGCGGCAGCCGTAAACGCTGCCACCCCCTCCTGCCCGACGCCCGCCTCTCGAAGCTCGGCGACGCGAGTGTTGAAGTCACTTGCCATCGAGGCGTTTGCCTTGGACGGAAGCGCGCCGTCCGACTTCACCGCCTCGACGATGGCGCGCTGAGCCCAGACAGCGCCCCAGCGGCGGCCGATGTCACTGACGTTGAGACGTTCGATCACTCGAACCGCCAGCTGTTCTCGCGGTCATACCGCGCCTGATCCGCCATCTCCCGCCGGTTGCGCGCCATGGCGGCCTCAAGATCCGGCATCGTGTTCTTGTCCACGTTGCCCTGGATGATGATGTCGCCGCCGCGGTAGCTGGACGAGCGCGAGCCGCCGCCCGACGGGCCCGGGAGCGAAGGCCGTTTGATCATCGCAAGCGTCTCGCGACGCGAGGTGACGGAAGCAGGGCCGCGCACGAGCTCAAGGCCGCGTTCACCGGCGATGCCCCATTTTCCGGCCCCGATGGAGCCGCCCTCATCGAAGAGACCAGCAAACCCGCTGAAGAGGCTGAAGATGCCTCCGAGGATGCCCGCGCCGCCGCCCTGCCCTCCCACACCGGATAGCGCGTTTCCAAATTGGCCAAGGCCCTGCCCGAAGGTGCCGAGCCCCTGCGTCGCGGGGTTCAAGTTCGCGGTGAAATCCTGAACCTGCTGGGTGGACTGCTTGAGGGCTTGCGGAAGCTGCGAGGCACCCGGCGAGTTGTAGGCCTCACGCAGCCAGCCCGGCGCATTCGCGCCGCGCCCGCCCGCTCCCCAGACGCCGGGGGAGCCAAAGCCGACATGCATGCTGCCGCGCTGCATGTAACCCGGCCCCGCACCGAAGCCGGTGACGCCGTTCGCGCGCGCCTGGCTGACAATGTCCTGAAAGATCGGCTGATCCTGCGGATTGGCCCAATCGAGGCGGCGGCCGTCTTTCGAGAAAAAGACATCGGCCGCCATGCCGTGGTCGTGGCGGGTAGACCCCACTCGCGGAAGGCCCGAACCCTTGCCGGGCTGGCCGCCCGAAAAGACCTCCATCTGAATGCCCCTGTCCTTCAGGAAGCTGAAGGCCTCGGTCAACTTGGGGTCCAAAGGCTGCGGGTGGCGCCCTGGTTGGCGTATTTGAGCCAGCCGCCAGCGTCGGCTACAGCGTCACGCCTAGCGCCAAAGCCACCCATCTTCTGATTGAGCAAGCTAGGTCCGGCGTCGAAAGGCAGATTGCTGCCGACGCCCCCGAACGTCACGAACAACGCGTTGTTCGCCGACGAGCCGTCTCGCTTGAAACCTAGCCCGGCTGCCGGCCCGCCTCCCATCAACGTGGATACGGCCTTGCTCGAAAGGTCTCGCAGGGCTTGGTTCATCATGTCTTCGCCCAGCTTGCCAAGCTGGTTTCCGAGGGCTTGCGTCCACTTTACGCCATTGCGGAGGTCGGAGAAAAAGCCGGTCGTGAAATCGCCTGCGATCTGCTGCGCTTCGCGAAGCTGATCGTTGAACCGCATCTGGGCCGCTATCGCGTTGTTGATCGGCCCCTCCATCTCGCCGTTGGCGTTCAAGAGCCCGGCGCTATTCATGCGGCTGTAGATGCCTTGTTCGGCCTCAGACCGCCCTAGGTTCTGCCTTTCGAAGATGGCGTCGCGATAGAGGTCCGCCTGCTTGGCCTTCTCGGCGAGGGTGCCGACAAGCGCGGCCTCCTGCTGTAGGCCCTGCACTCGCTGCCGGGCCCACTCGGCGCCGTTCTCCGCAGCCTGACGCTCGATCTCGAACAGCTTCTCTCGGGCGTAGCGGGTCGCCTCGATCGCCTTCACGCCGGCGCCGGCCATCATGAGATTCAGGTCCTGCTGGCTCGCCCGGATCGACTGCTGCGAGCGAAGGTCGTCGTCCCGATCGCGCGCCGCCTGCCGCTGGCGCTCCAGCTGCATTGTCAGCGCCGCGATCTGCCTGCCTTCCTTGGACGCCGCATCGGCATTCACGCGCCGCAGGTTCGCCGACACCTCCTGCTGCACGGCTGAAAGGCCCGAAACCCTGATCTCTTCCTCGAGGTCCGAGATCAGTTCCTTGATGCGGTTCGACTGGCGTTCGGCGGCCTTGTCCACGCCGCCGTCGACCTTGTAGTCGGCGAGACTGATCCGCTTCGCCCCGCTCTTCCCGCCGGCATCGAAAACCCCGGAAGGTCCGCAACCGGCGTGGCGTCCATGATCGCCTGCGCGGTCCCGCCAAGCCCAGCGCCCGCCGCAGCCCGACGCATCGTGTCGAGCTTTGCCGTCGCGCGATCGATCTCCTGGCCCATAGCCGTCAGCGTGGTCGCGAAGTTGGGGTTGTCGCCCATAACCTTGTTGAGTTCGGCCTTGCGCGCCGTCAGCGAGGCGATCCCGCGCTCGAGCGCCTCGACCGACGCCTGAGCCTTCAGGCCCGCCATCTCGTTGCCGTCGCTAAGCCCGGCAAGCGAGCTCAGCGTCTCGCCGATGATCTTCAGGCCAGTCAGGCGGCCGATGGCGTCCGCAAGATAGTCGACCTTGGCCTTGACGCCATCGAGGAAGCGGCCGGCGGCGGCGAACTCCGTGCTGAACTTGCCGATCAGATTCTCGGTGGCCTTGATCGCGCTGGTAAGGTTTTCGAAGCCGGCCACGAGATCGTCGGAGAACCCGGACGCATTGTCGATCGCGCCGACGAGGTTCGTCAGGGCGGTCCGGACGTTCGTCAGCGAGCCACCGACGGTCGTCGTCGAACTCGCGAGCTTGGTCTCGAAGGCTTGCGCGCCAACCTGCGCGCCCTCAAAGAACGCCTTGTTGGAGACCTGGCCGGCGGCGACCAGCTGCTTGAGCTTGGAGATCGACCCACCGGCCTCGTCGATGCCGTCAGCGGCGGCCTGCATCAGCGGCCGGATGCCTTCGGCGACCGAGTTGAACTCCTCCGCCTGCACCCGCGACGAGCCGAGCATCTGCCCAAGCTGGAGCAGCGCGCCGGACGCGGCCTCGGGGCTCGTGCCCGCGATCCGCATCGCCTGCGCGACCACGTTGGTGAATTTCAGGATGTCCTGCGTCGACGCCCCGAGATCCTTGGCGGCCTGAGAGGTCGACGAGAACAGCCCGACCATCGCCTCGACGGGCGCGAAGTTGCGTTCGGCCTGAGCGGTCAGCGTCTTGTAGACGGCGGTCAGTTCGGCGCCGGCGAGGCCCGCAACCTTGAGGCTGTTCTGAAGCCCGCGGTACTTGTCCGAGAGGTTGACCACCTGCATCGCTGCGAGGCCGAAGCCACCCGCCGCGAGAGCCGTACCTGCGGACGTCATCGACGTGCGAAACGCGCCGCCGCGCGCTTACCGAAGGCCGCCGTCTCGCGGTCAGCCGCAGCGAGCGCGGCGCGGAGCGGCGCAAGGTTCGCGGTGATCTCGACCTGAAGCTGGGAAAGCGTGCGGCTGTTCATCAGGCGCGGCCTCCCAAGAGATGCGCGGCCACGGGCGTCCGGGCTTAGCGACGCTATGGCCCCACACCATTTCGAACAGCCGAGCCCGAGCCCGCGTCGGTGAGGCGCCGGAGGCGACGAGGCGGTCGACCGCGTCCTGCGGGACATTCAGCGGGGCGACGCGCCGGGCGTCAGCGACCATGGTCTCGAGGTCGGCACGGGTGGCGGGGGCTTCGCAGTCCATCAAGCCGCCCTCCGCTCGAGCTCGGCGCGGGCGACGGCTTCCGCGTCGCGCGCGGAAGTCCGCTGGCGCTCTTCCTCGGCCTCCGCGAGCGCCCGTAAATCGACGCCGAGATCGGTGACCCTCGACCCTGTCGAACAAGTTCTCGGCTGGCGTCGCCTCACGCTTGCGCTCCCACTGGTTTCGGGCCGTCTGCGTCGCGATGCTCGGCGCATCTTCCGCCAGCCCTTTGGCGACTGCCGCGACCGCTACGGGCTCCGGCAGATAGCAGTCCAGAGGCGTCACGCGGCGCGCCTGGCCGTGGTGGTCGACGTAGGAGAAGCACGCGCTCGGATGGACGGGGATCGCGGGCGGCTCGCTAGCATGAATACGCGGTCCACTGGCGCGCCATTCGGCCAGAGCGCCGGCATGGCCATCGCGGACTTCAGTAGCGATATCGCGGAGACGCTCGGCAGCTGCAGCGCCGGCATCCGCGGCCGAACGACCTTCGACGGTGCGCTCGCGGGTGTAATGCGCGGGATAGAGATCGGCGCGAACCCCAATGTCCGGCAGCGCCGCGACCAGCGCCTCGAGCAGCACGCCATCGGCGAACTGCACAGGGCTCAGGCTCTCGCGGTTCGCCATAACCTGAGGCGCGGCCTTCGCGGACACCGCCAGCTGCATGCGGGCATGGGCCTTGGCGACCGCCTCGACCGCGGCTGCCATGTCCTTCGCCGCGGCCACGATCGCCTTGGCGCTGTCCTCCAGCCCCTTGGCGACCGCTTCGCGCTCGGCCTGGGCGGCTTCGGCGTCACGGCGGGCGACGGCGTCGGTAAGACGGCGCTCGACCTCAGCGAGGGCGTCGGCGACGGCCGCGAGGTCATCCTCTGCCTGGCGAGCCCGGTTCGCGGCGTGTCCGGCCTCGACGCCCGAGATCAGCGCCTCGCGCCGTTCGTCGAGCGCGGCAGCCTTCGCGGCCTCTAGCGAGGGCAACTTGGCCTCGAGGTCGGCCTTGGTCTTCTCCAGACCGCGGATGACGTCCTCGGCGGACTGCTTGCCGGTCAGGCGATCGATAAGCTTGCGGGCCATGCGGTTCCTCAGAGCACGCGCGAGCGACCGCCACGGGTCGCGACGCGCATTAGGTTGGGGAGTGGGCGGAAGGGGACGCCGTCGAGCATCAGGCGCGCCATGGTCGCGCCGCGGAGATAGTCGGCGGCCGTCAGGCCGCGAGCCTCGGCGGCGCGACGAACGGCGTCAGCCAGTTCGGTCGGAACTGCTGCGGTAAGTCTGGCGGGAAAGGAGATGATCTCGGCCATGCCCGCAGAAATCGCGCGAGCGCGGGGGTCAGGTCGACTGGCCAAAACTGGACATTGGGGTGGTCAAAAGTGGACACTTCGTCCCGAGACAGACGTCAGATCATCTTGGGAAAAACTGAATGCTCATGGTCCCGCCGTTAATATTGCAGAAGGCCGGATTGCCAAACTTTCTGAAGTCCGCCCTGACCAGGACTTGATAGGTCTGCTTTCCTGGCTTGACTTCGAAGGTTTTGGATAATGGTGCCGGAACTAAGAATGTCCGTGAGATCTGCGCGAAGCCAACTTCACGCGGCACATAATTGATAGCGGTGTCACCGACAGTTAGTGCGCCGGGCGCGTTGTATACAATGGACTGAGAGCCCTGAGTAATAGCGAGATCGACAAATGTAGACGTCTCACCCACACGCAGATTGTACTGAGTTGGCCCCACGTCTGGCACACTCATAACGTCGCAAAAGACCGACCCATTCCAGTTAACTACAGCCGTCCCTTTGGACGGAAAATTTACTGAGTAGACCGTAGCTAGCTTTGGCCCCCGATCGTCCGGCTTTAAACTTAGGCAGAAATACAAGTTTTCCTTCCGTGCCACAAGGCTTGCTTACCTTAGCGAACGGCGCGGCTTTGCTTGCGGCGCTTGACTGAACGTCGCTATCTTCAGCATAAGCGGCTCCGCTCATCAAAGTAAGCGAGCCCACGACGGCGGCGGCAAGCGCAGACTTCATGAGAACCACCCTCGAGAGCGTCTGCATCGACGCGAGGTGGTGACTTTAGGAGGGCTTCGTCAAACCGCAACTGAAAGCTTTGACGGCCCATCATAGGGCCGATCTGGAGGCTCGCTCTATCGTGGCAGACACCCAACCACCTTCGTCGCCGCGAGCTCGTTCAACGCCTGCCAGACGCCGGTTTCGAGAACCGCTCGCGTCTCCGCGATCGACTGAGCTTCGACCGCCTGCGGGGCTAGAGCGGCCGGCAGCGCCAAGAGTTTTGCGCGGACGCGACCGAACGCAGTCGCCACCGCGGTCCGGACATCTTCGCGCTCGAGCAGGCTTTCGCGCATCGTCGCGTTCTTCATCGCCTGAGCGTCGGCTTGCTCGCTAGCCAATCGAGCGCGAGCCTGGCTGAGGTCTGGCGCGTCCTCGCCGCGGCTGGCAGCGACCTCAAGGAGGTGCGCGAGGTACTGCTCGCGGATCGCGGCGAGATCGTATGAGCCGCGAGCCTGACGGGTGAGGATCCCCTGCTCGAGCAGTTCGTGGAAGCGGCGTGGCTTCAGGAAGAGGTGCTCGGCGCACTGTGCGGCTGTCGCCATCATCGGCCTCCAAGGTGCGGACATGTCCGCAGTGCATGAATGCAAAGCAGTTCGAATATCAGCGATCATCGGCTTGCGAATTTGCTGCGGACCCCTTTAGGAGGGCTGTGCCTAGAAAGGTGCCGGGCTCGCGAATTACCCTTGGTGGTTTTGGGGTCCAGGGGCCCCGTCAGAGTCTGCGACGAAGGCTGGCTGTCCATCCAACGTCCAGACGCCTACGTCCTTGGCTTCGGCTTTGCGCAACGAGATCGCCAGATTGCGGGCGGCATCGGATGTCGGAGCCGATATCTCGAACGTCGCAGAGCCGTCGGAAAACCTGATGATGTACGCCATGGCACCTCGCCGTCGTGCGAGATACTCGTGGGGACGGATTGCGGATGCACACCTGACTGTACGGCGGAATGACAGACGGCGGTGGGCGCTGAACGACTTGTAAAGCAACCATCGTCTATATGGTGAACCTTCGGCCTCCCTTGCGCGTCGCAGTTGCATGGAAAGTGATCTTGGATACGCAGAGCGCAAGGTTGCTGAAGCTGAGGATGCCCTCAGTAATGCGATCGCCATGTCATTCTCGGTGAAAAAATTTGGCTTGGAGACGGACTTCGGCGTTGCTGCGCGACAAGCGGATCTTCGGCAGTGGCGCGAGTTCCGGACACTGGTGTTGATTCGAAACGGCATGCTCAACACGGCGGGACTATCGGACTGATCAGCCCCTCCCTGATCGCCGCCTGCTCCGCAGCCTCAAGCGCCTCAATCATGGACCGCAGGAGATCTGGCCGGATTGAGACGCCGACGCTGGTAGCGGCGAAGCCTTTCTCGAAGACCGGGTCGTCGTAGACCCTCACGTCGACACAGCGCCGGCCGCGAAAGGTGGTGAGGCGGACGACCAGACTTGAGAGGTCGTTCTTCCGCAGATGGGCGACGATGCGATCTCTCATGGCGCCACCGTCCGCAGCTTGGCGCGCTCGATGTACCAGACGCCTCCAACCTTGAAGCCGAGCTTCTTGGCCCACCGTCGAGCGGTCTTCTCGCTCCAGCCGGTTTCGGCCTGCGCCTGCTTCAGGCGAAGCGCGTCGGTCGGAGCGACGTGAGGCCGCTCGCCATGCAGCACGGCACGGAGCGCTTCGGCAGCCTGCTCGGCGGCGTCGAGCGCAGCCTGACAGGCCGCGATCTCGGCGGCGGTCATGGGCGACCTCCTGCCGTGCCGTACCTCTGTAAGGAAAGCCGCCGTGCCGCAGTAGCCGCGCCGCACTTATAAGAGGTGCGGCACGGCACCTTTTCTGCCGTGGTGCCGTACCTCATTGCCGTACTCCGGCAGAGCTACGGCAACCGTCATCGCCGGAGCCAACGCGGACGTATTTTTTGACCTCGCGGTGGTCGTCTTTCTCCTCGTAAATTTCGAGCGCGCCGCTCGCGTACCAGACGGCTAGCAGTCGACGGATGCGAGCCCGATGGCCCTTGTTCATCGCGTCGAGCTCGAGCACGTCGGCCACGACGCCACCGACCCATTCGGCTGAGTTGTAGCTTTCACGGAACTTGCCGCGCCCCACCCGCCGCTGGATCTCCTCCAGCTGCGCCACGTTGTCGACGTGGCTCATGAGGCTCGGCGGCTCCCAGGTCTCGACGACGCCGACCCAATCGCTGAGATCCGGCGCCATGTTCTGGAAGGCGTTGCCGCCGGCCGGCTTGCCGTTCTCGAGGCAGACCGACGCCAGCCGATACCAATGCGTCTTGTCGGTCGGAGGCGCGAGGTTGTGCTTGCCGGCGCTGTCGGCGCCGCCGATCCGAAAGAACCGATTGGGCTCTTCGACGCCAAGTTCGTCGGCCTGCGCCTTCGTCATCTTGTTCATGGCGCGCCCAATGCGGCAGGCGTCCATGAGCGAGCTCGCGCCGCGGCTCTTTTCCGTCGTGACGGTCTCGCCGCCCGGCTTGCTGGAGTGGTGCGCAAGGCCGATCGCGGCGTTGGTGCGTTCGGCGATCGCGCCCCATTGCCGGGCGACAAGGTTGATGGCGACGTTGTCGTTCTCGCCGACGCCGTGGGTCGAGACGAACGGGTCGACGAGCATCGCGCCGATCTCGTTCTCGACCATCTGGGCGACGATCGCCTCGACGACGGGCGTCGCGACCTTGGCGCGCCCGTCAGCCATGTCCGCAATGCTGATCGGCACGTCGCGGCCCGACGTCAGGAAAAGTCGCCCGTCGACCTCCACTGGAGCGATGCCGTAGTGCTTCATGGCCGCGAGGACGCGGCGCTCGGTTTCTTCCTGAGGATCCTCGCCGCCATAGTACCAAACCTTGACCGTCTCGCGCGGCGCGGTCCCGAGCAAAGGCCTACCGGTGACGAGCACAAGCGCCTCTGCAAGCATCAAGCCGGACTTCCCCGACGCGCCCGGGGCGATGAGGCCCGACAGGTAGCGCCGGCAGTAGTCGTGCCCGAGCAGCCATTCGCGACGGGGGAACTGCGAAGGGTCGCGCCAGGTGAAGGGCGTGGCTTTGATTGCGTTCGGGGCCGGGGCTGTCGGTGCGACATTTGGCTGAGCGGCGGCGGGGTCAAATTTTGGAGTCGCCTTGGCGATCCCCAGAAGGTCGCTCGGCGGGTCGAGGGTGTCTCCGATCGAGTCGACGACCGCTCTAGGCTTATGGCCCGCATCGAGCCAATCTGAGACGTCGCCTTTCGGCGGCAGACCAGGCAGGCGCACGATGCTGACGCTCGCGGCGACCGGATGCAGGTGACGCGCGACGTCGAGGGCGTGCGCCTCGCCGGCCTCGTCATTGTCCGCGAGGATCCAGACAGTGCGTCCTTCGAACCACTGGTCGAGGTCCGACGTCCATTTCCCGGCGCCCTCGGATGCGCTCGTCGCCACGAAGCCGAGCGAGGCGAGCCGATCGACGTCCTTCTCGCCTTCGCAGACAAAAACGCCTTCCTGCGACGCGGCGAGGAGCTCCGGAAGCCGATATGGGATCTTCGGACCGGCCGGCTTTCCCTTCGCCCCACGCGAAGCCGTCCCAGTGGTGCTGAGGAAAGTCCTTCGACTTCGTCCGGCGGACGCGCAGGTACGGCGAGCCGTCCGGCTGACGGTAGACGTACTCGTGAGTCCACCACTGGTCTCGGTTCGCGGGAGCAGCGGGCTGGAAGGCCGGAAGACCCAATTTTTCGCGAACAGTCCCGACAGGCGATGGGATCGTCTGTCGAGAACGAGTGCACCACGAAACCGTCGGTCGCCATGGGCGAGAGCTTGACCGCAAGCGAGCGGTCGTTCGCGGAGTGAAGGGGGCCAGGCGCAAGCACCTGACCACCGGAAACGTCGCCGCCGAGCGCCTTGGCGACTGATGCGAGATCAAGGGAGTGCACGTTCACGCCGCGCCTCCATGATCCTCGACGCACCACAGCCGAACCTGGCCGCACTGCCGGTGAGCGGCATTCCGCCGCCTCGCGATGTCCTGTGCGAACACTTCGCGGTAGGCGATGCGGAAGCCCTCGGCGAACTCCGTGGCCTCGTCGGGGTCTGGGAAGCTCTCGATCAGGTGCTCGCCGTTGTGGTCGAGCGCCATGACACGCCAGAAGCAGAGCTCGCCGCCGCGCGTCCAATGCTCACGAACTTCGACGCGGGGAATGAATCTGGGCCGGCGACGTGGGGAAGAAGAGGATCTTCGCGCTCATCGGCCGCCTCCCATGTCGGGATTGGCCGCCATCCAGCGATCGGCGAAAGCTTCCGCCTCGAACGCGTTGTTGAAGGTGCCGAGCACGTCGAACCCGTCGGGCCCGTCGTGACGCACATACTCGACGTCAAAGACGATGAGGTCGGGTCGACCGTCGGGGTGATGACCGCAGACGTCCACCCGCGGCAGCGGGAGGACCTGACATCGGAGCGCTGGAGCGCGGACGGAAGGGAAGGATGCTCGCGCTCATCGCCGCGCCTCCCGCGGACCGATGCCCGCAAGCTGAGCGACCAGCGACGCGACCTCGGCGGAGAGGCCGAAGCGCTGTCTGAGATTGACGACAGCGACAGGGAGAGTATTTTCGGAAGCGTCGATCGTGCCCACGAAGACAGCTTCCGAGACCCGCCGGCGTGCCACCGCCGCGCGGGTTTCGCATTTGGAGGCCATGGATCAAGCGGCCTCCTGGCGGGAGGTGATGGCCTCGGCTTCACGCTCAGCGACCCACTCGCGGTCAGCCGTCTCCGAGATCCGCGTGACGGCGCCCACCTTCATCAGGCGCGGGCCTTTGCCGGCTTTCTGGAGATTGTAGAAGGTCGAACGGCAGAGACCGTGCCGCTTGCACCAGTCTTCGATCGTAAGGCTTTGCATCTGCTAACACCCTATTGAGGGCGGGTGCTTGGCTAGCGAGATGCTTCCGCGCTGCATCTCTGAACACCCGCGTTCATTGCGGTGTTCGGATGCTCGCGCTGATCTAAGCCACGAAAATCGCCATTAAATTAGCCATTGGCGTTTGTTTTAATGGGTTTACCTAAACCATTGCCACGCCACACGTTTCGTATCGCGTTCTCCATAGAGGTCGGCTTCAGTTGTGCCGCTTGGGGGTGTCGTTCAGCAAGCCATGCTGAGAGCGCCTGCGCTTGTTTCGCTAGCGTTGGCTCTAGCTGACCGTCAGCTATTCGGGCGTGAAGTTCTCCGATCACTAGGTCGGTGCTTGTCGGTCTGCCTGGCGCTCCTGTCCGATAAATTACAGCCGAAGCCGGTTCGCCAAGTTTAAGATCGCCCGTGGTGGGCTCAGGATCTGACCGGCTTGCATCGTCTGCGTTCTTCAGGAATACGTCCGCATACTTGTCCGGGCCTCTTTCGGGGTGGACGGTCGCTGTGGATCCAACTCGAGTAGACGGTTCGCACACGTCCGCGCTGCCATAGCCGCCCTTCTCGTAAGGTTTGCATAGCATCGGCGCGGCGCCAGCGATCAGTCATTAGGTCGACCATCCTGCCTGTCGACGGATTGACGGCGACCGCTGTGCGCTCCCCTGCTTCGAGCAGGGTCAGGAGCTCTTCATAGGCATCGTCTTCGAAGCCTAATTCAGCCGTCCTCTCCTGAATGAACTGAGCGATCGTTGTGCAACCTGAAGGCACCCTCACTTCGCGGCCCTCATTTGCTCGACATTGTCCCCGCCACCTCCAAACTTCGGCGCACCAGCCCTGATGGCGTCGATGACGAAGGACGGAGCGAGGTGGCCGTAATGCTTCTCGACCATGCGCGTGTCGGCGTGCCCGAGGTTCCTCGCGACGACGAGCAGCGGCACGCCGTTCATGACCGCATGAGACGCCCAGGTATGGCGCATGCCGTGGAATGAGATCGGCGGCGTGACCTTGCCGTTCGCGCATGCTTCGGCCATGGGCCGCGCTTGCCGCGAAGCCTTCCACGGCTCTCCATCGAAGCGGACAAACATCACTTCACGACCGTCGCGGCCTGCGACGTGGCGCTTGAAGAACGCCGCCCCCTCGACGGTCAGGATGATGTGGCGCGGCGAGCCCGACTTTGATCTCCGGATCGCGATCGTACCGCTGTCGACATTGAAGTCCGACACCTCCAGCGCGCAGAGCTCGCCATACCGGGCGCCGGTCTCGAGCGCGCCGCGAAGCAAAGCTCGGAACGACGGCTCGGCGGCGTTCAGGAGCCGGCCGGCTTCGGCAAGCGACAGGTAACGCACGCGCGCGGCGTCGACATTCTCGAAGGGCTCTACGCGCCGCCATGCTGTGTCCGACGACACGCGGCCGGCCCGCCACTGGCGATTGAGAGCCGCCTTCAGGATCGTCAGCGTTCGATTGGCGGAAGCGCGACGACGACGCCTACCCTCGTCATCATCAGCCACCGGCTTGAAGCGCTGGTCGCGCCCCTTCTTGCTTCGGATCCTTGCGGGAGCCAGGGCGAGATCGCGAAGCCATTTGGTAATTTCGCGATCAGTCAATTTCTCGATTTCATTGGCGCCGAACGTCGGCAGGATGAATGCGTTGGCCCGAGCTCGGGCGTCGACGCCTGACCGGCGGTTCGCATCAACGAAATCGAGATAGTCGGCGATGGCATCGGCGACTGTCAGCGGGCCCGTCTTGCCTGCTGCGGCATGCGCCCGGCTGACCATGCGGGCGCGGGCCAAATCAAGCGCTTGCCGATAGCTGAGGATCGCGACGCCGTCCGCGTCCGAGAAATCGTCGGCTGTCGCCAGCGTCTCGGTTTCATAGTCGCGCTCTCCGACATAGTGCCGGGCGACCCACTTCCCGGCGCCTTTCGCCGGCTTGCGATAACCGATGTGAAGCCCGGGCTCTAAGTTCCGGTAATAAGGCTTACCGCGGGGCGTCAGACGCGCTCGCGCAGTCCTCGTTTCAAGATTGGCGTCCCGTACCGTCTTCGCCACGCGCGCCCCGCTTCGTGTCCAACACGTGTCCAATATATACGGGAGAACATAAGTGAACAACGGTGGACGCGCATATACGAACCCCTTCAGAAATCAGCATTTGATGTGGACAGCGGTGGACGCTGAAGAACGCCGAAATGTCCCTCTCACGGCGAAAACAGGGGTTCGAGTCCCCTTGGGAGCGCCAGGGATCTCAATCACTTAACTGGCATCTTTGCGTCCGCGTCCAGCGGACGTCCGACAAGCGCGCGCGGACGGCGGCGGCGTGAGCCGCTCCAGCCAGTCACGCGTCTCGCCTCGCCGCTTCACAGACACGGTCGGTACTTTCGAACCGACACGGCGCTTGAAGAATGTCGAAGTCACGTTTTGCATGAAGATGTTTGACTTTCGGTGGCGACGCGACCGGCGGCGGAATATCCAAGAGCCGTCGGTGGCCGAAGCGAGCCGGGCATGTCCGTCGAACTTCGGATCGAACATCCTCACCTCATCGCTCACTTGAGTGTCGGCGGCGCTTACGCTGCGTCCTCCGGCTCATCTCTGGCGCCGCACCCCTCATCGCTCCAGTGAGCGTCGCGAGGCCCGCCAATATGATCGGCGCTTAGTCGATCCAAATAAAAATCCGACGCATAATTACGTTTATCGCTCGACAATTTCTTCGGCGGGCGTTGACGGTATCAAGATAATTCCGCATCACCACTGCGCGATATCTTTTGCATTGAGGGCACTCATGAAGAATTATTTTGCATGCGCAGTCGTCACTGCGCTGTCGATCGCGTTTGCGCTTAGCTCCGCGGACGCCGCCAATCGCAAAGTCAATATTCGCAACAAAACCTCTCAGACCATGACAGAGTTTTACGCGTCAAATACCGGCTCGCAAGATTGGGAAGAGGACATCCTGGGCTCCCAGGAGCTGGAGCCCGGCGAAAAAATCGAAATCGACATCGATGACGGCAGCGGAAAGTGCAAGTTCGATTTTCAGGGAGTGTTCGCCGACGGAGAGAAGGTGATAAAGCGCAACATCAACGTCTGCCAAATCGAGACATTTTCCTTCACCGAATGAATTCGGCGACTGAGCATGGGGGATTCGTCATCACAAAAAATGCAAGAATACTCAGATTCTGCCTCGGCGTAATTGGATTTGCGTCGCTTCTGTCCTTGAGCGCGCCTGCATATGCGGACTTTCCATGTGACGAACTGGAGGGCGAGCGAAACGCGGTCTACAAGGACGCGGGCTATTGTTTCAAAACAACGCGGGCTATTCGCGCCTTCGGCAATGAAGGCTGCCAGTTCAAAAGACTTGAAGATGTGCCGTTGTCGGCGGGCGACCGCAAGAAGGTCGCGGAAATTCAAGAACAGGAGCGTGAAAACAAATGTCCGCGTTGATCCGGCTCGGCGCGCCGTTGGCGCTCGGCGTTCTGGCGGGAGCTCTGACCGCTCCGGCGTCCCGCGCGCAGGAACTCGATGAGCGGTGCCAGAAGATCGTTTCTGCGATCTGTGACGGCAAGCGGCTTGGGCGATGCTTTCAGAACGAAAAGATGTGGGATGACGTGCCGGCGCGCTGTCAGGGCGACGTTCAGACCATGATCGAGATGGAGCGCGAGGCGCTGCAGGAGCAAAAGCAGGAACGTCGTGAGGAGCGTCGCAAGGCGCGTCGCGGGGAAGGCCTCAGCTACGCCTGCGGCGGGATCATCCGCAGCCGCGCCTCCGGCTCCTCGGCCAAGGTCGGCAGCGTGCAGGAAGGCGAAGAAATCGAGGTTCTCGAAGAGACGGGCGTCTGGACCGACGACTTCCAGTGGTTCCGCATCCGGTACAACGGCCTCGAAGGCTACCAGTGGGGCGGCATCTTCTGGACCCAGGGCGGCCGCAAAGGCACGATCCCGAGCTGCAACGGATAGGTGAAAAGGCGGCCGAGGGGGGCACGTCGGCCGCACGCGCCTGGACGCCCGGAACTGCCGCAAGGCGTTCTTCCGCGTCTCGATCGAGGGGGTTGAGCAGCCGGAGGAGGCCCTCCCGATCGCCATCTGATCCGCCCAGCATGGCGGCCGCGGGTCTGGCTCGCAGCCTCGAGACCCGCGGCGCTCCATAATAAAAATTAATGAAATGGACGAAGCGCAGCCCGGCATCCATCCTCGTCACGAGTATGGAGACAGCAATGCGAGCGAATTCATCTTTCTCTGCTCTTATTACGTCCGTCTTATGCTGTCTCGGCACGGCGTCTCTGGCTGACGTCGCCGGCGTCAAAGGGCAGACCTTCGATCGGCTCACCTTCGAGGCCCCGTCCGGCAAGGAGATGCGGATCACGGCGCGCGGCATGGCCGTGATGCGCCACGCCGACAGCGCGGCCACCATCACGGTCATCGACAACGGGGCCCAGCGCCTGGGGCCGGAGACCGTCAGCCAGGAGCGCTGGACCAGGACGATCTCGATCACGGGCGCGGGCGCGCATGACGTGCTGCTGCTGTGCCAGGGCGTGAAGGCGTCGCCGGTCTATTGCGGGCTGACGCTCGAGACGAACAGGCTCGTCCGGCCGAATGAGGCATACGGCGCAGCGGCGTGTCGGCTACGCTTCGGCGTCGGTCGACGTGGTTTACCTCGAGGGCGCGTCGACGCCTCCCGAGGACGAACGTTTCCTGGTCGTGGAGTGGGTCCAGTCCGGCGCCGGCTGCCAGGTCCGGCACGAGCCGCCCGGCCTGCGCTACGTCGTCAGCCCGGACAAGCATGCGTTCTGGATGAGCGAGGCCAAGCATCTCGCCCGCAGGCTCCAGCTCGAGCGCGTCTATTTCCTCGGCGCGCCGACGTTCGGGCCGTCCGACCCCGAGGACAAGGACGGCCAGGGATCGGGCGGCGACGAGCGCTGAGCGCTCGCGCCGACCGCGAGGGCGCGCGGGCGAAAGACCGACGACGCAAAAAGGCGGGCTCTCCACGAGCCCGCCTTTTCAAGTTCCGGCCCTGGGACGATGGAGCGGCCCCAGGGCGCAGCGGCGGCGAGCGGACCGGCCGCTCGCCGCCTGTAAGCGTCAGTCCGTCGGCAGCGTGAAGACGGTGAGCTGGCCGCCGAGAGCGGTGTACTGCGACAGGGCCGCATAGCCGCCGACCGCGCCGAGGCCGTCGGTGGAGTTGGTGAGGCCGGCCGCAAGGCCGATGCCCGCCCAGCCGCCGACGCCCGAGAGCACCGCGACGTACTGCTTGCCCTTGTGCTCGTAGGTCATGACGTTGCCGATGATGCCCGACGGGGTCTTGAACTTGTAGAGTTCCTTGCCCGACTTGGCGTCGACGGCCTTCAGGTAGCCTTCGAGCGTGCCGTAGAACACGATGCCGCCGGCGGTCGCGAGAGCGCCCGACCACACCGAGAACTGCTCCTTGTTCGACCAGACGATCTTACCCTTCTTGCCGTCCCAGGCGATGAAGTTGCCCATGCCGCCGTGCGAATTCGGGGCCGGGTACATCGACAGGGTCGCGCCGACGTAAGGCTGACCGGCGGTGTACGAGACGCGGAACGGCTCGTAGTCCATGCAGACGTGGTTGGTCGGCACGTAGAACAGCTCGGTCTCCGGCGAGTAGGCCGCAGGCTGCTGGTCCTTGGTGCCGAGCGCCGCCGGGCAGATGCCCTGGCTGTTGGTGTCTTCGCCGTTCTGCTCGGTCGAGTACTTGGCCACGACGAGCGGGCGGCCGTAGGTCTTGGACGACTTGTCCATGTCGACCTTGGTGGCCCAGTTCACGACCGGATCGAACTTCTCGGCGACCAGCAGCTCGCCCGTCGCGCGATCGAGCGTGTAGCCGAAGCCGTTACGATCGAAGTGCGTGAGAAGCGGGCGCTCCTTGCCGTCGATCTTCTGATCCGTGAGGATCATCTCGTTGACGCCGTCGAAGTCCCACTCGTCGTGGGGCGTCATCTGGTAGACCCACTTGGCGACGCCCGTGTCAGGGTCGCGGGCCCAGATCGTCATCGACCACTTGTTGTCGCCGGGGCGCTGCTTCGGGTTCCAGGTCGAGGGGTTGCCCGAGCCGTATAGATCAGGTTGAGCTTCGGGTCGTAGGAGTACCAGCCCCAGGTCGTGCCGCCGCCGATCTTCCACTGGTCGCCTTCCCAGCTCTTCAGCGACGAGTCCTTGCCGATCGGCTTGCCGTGCTCGGTCGTCTTCTCGGGATCGACCAGAAGGTCTGTGTCGGGGCCGACGGAGTAACCGCGCCACGCCTTCGAGCCGTCCTTGAGGTTGTAGGCCGTGACCGACCCCTGGACGCCGAACTCGCCGCCCGAGATGCCGACGATGACCTTGTCCTTCACGGGAAGAACGGTCGCAGTGTTGGTCTCGCCCTTCTTCGGGTCGCCGTTGACGACCGACCACTTCTTCTGGCCGGTCTTGGCGTCGAGCGCGACGACCGTCGTGTCGGCCTGGTGCAGGATGATCATGTTGTCGGCGTAAGCGAGACCGCGGTTGACGGTGTCGCAGCACATCACCGGGATGACGGTCGGATCCTGCTTCGGCTCGTATTTCCAGACGATCTTGCCGCCGTCGTCGAGGTTCAGCGCGAACACGTTGTTCGGGAACGGCGTGTGCACGTACATCATGTTGCCGATGACGAGCGGCGAGCCCTCATGGCCGCGCAGCACGCCGGTCGAGAAGGTCCAGGCGACCTGAAGCTTCTTGACGTTCTTGGCGTTGATCTGGTCGAGCTTGGAGAAGCGCGTGTTCGCGTAGTCGACCGTCTGCAGCGCCTGCTGCTTGGGATCCTTCGTGATTTCGAGAACGCTGTCATTGGCGAGGGCCGGAGCCATCGCCGCTGCGGCGGCGCTCGCGCCAAACGCCAATCCCAGGCTGATCGTCTTGAACCGGTTCACCGGCGACCTCCGATTTGCTTATTATTTTTCAAACCGCGATGGAACTTCTCGCGACGGCGCGACTATGAGGATGTCGAAATAAGAGGTCTACTGATTTATTTCTTATTATTCTTCAGATTCAACGAAAGGTCTATTAGACGTGAATAATAAGTTTTTGAGATTATACTGACCCGAGGGAACGGCGCCGGCGGCTACCGAGCCGGCGCAGCGCTCTCATCCGGCCGTCCGGCGCAGGAGAGCGGCTGCGGCTCGACTTGGCATTCGTCCGGCGCGACAGGCGCGGGCGCCCGCGGCGCGCTCGCGCAGGCGGAGAGCGACAGAACGCCGAGCGCGACGGCGAGGACGGCCGCAAGGCGAGACCGCGCAGGCGCGCGGGATCGGGCGAAGGCCGGGCGGCCGCCGTCTCCCACGGCCCTCACGGCACGACGATCAGCATGAGATAGGCCACGAACACGACGAGATGGACGAGGCCGGTCAGCACGATCGTGCGCCCGGTGCCGAAGCTGATGACGCTGACCGCGAGCGTCAGGAACAACAGCACGGAGTCGCCCTGCCCGAGCCCGAGCGTCAGTTCGCGGCCGGCGATCATGCTCACCACCGCGACCGTCGGGATCGTCAGGCCGATGGTGGCGCAGGCCGACCCCAGGGCGATGTTGATGCTGCGCTGAAGCTCGTTGCGCCACGCCGCGCGGATGGCCGAGACGCCCTCGGGAAGCAGCACCAGGGCTGCGATCAGCGCGCCGATGATCGCGTCCACCTGGCCGACCTGGAGCGCGACGAGCCCGTGCTCGACGCCCGAGGCGACGTGTTCGGCGAGCAGCACGACGCCGATCAGGCCGGCGAACAGCATCACGAGGCTGACGACGATGTTGGTCTGCCTGGCCGGATGGTGGGCGTGCTCCGGCCGGGCCACCAGATCCTCGACGAAGTCGTCGCGGTGGCCGATCGTCTGCGCGAACACGAAACCGGCGTAGAGCAGAACCGCGAGCACGCTGACGAAGCCGAGCTGGGCGGCCGAGAAAGTGCCGGGCGCGGTCGTCAGCGTGTAGTTCGGCAGCACGAGCGTAAGAATGCTGAGCGCCGCCAGCACCGACAGCAGTGCGCTGGTGCCCTGGCGCTTGAACTCCTGATGGCGGTGCCGCCAGCTGCCGAGCACGAGACAGGCGCCGACGAGACCGCTCGTCACGATCATCACCGTCGAGAACACCGACTCGCGGGCAAGCGTGGGGTTGTTCTTCCCCTGCAGCATCAGCGAGACGATGATCGAGACCTCGATGCTTGTGACCGCGACCGTCAGCAGCAGCGTGCCGTAAGGCTCGCCGATCCGGTGCGCGACGCTTTCGGCGTGGTGCAGCACCAGGAACACCGTGAAGAACAGCATCCCGGCGGCGAAGACGTAGACCAGGATCGTCAGCGGCAGCGAATGGACCGCGTCATGGAGGTCGAAGATCGCCAGCGCCGCGCCGACGAGCAAGGCGGCGACCGGCGCCCCGTAGAACATGGCCGACTGCGCGCGGGTGGTCATCGGCGATCCTGGACTGGCTTTTTCCGGAGAACTCGAAGGCGCTTCACGGGCGCCTGCGACCGTGAAGAGAACACCGAAACGTTACGCCCCGGTCACCAGCGCGCATCGCCGCGACGTCAAGTTGCATTCGCGCCGCTTCGGCCGCGCGCGACAGGCTGAAAATCGCGGATCCTGGGCCCTCGACCGGGGAATACGGGAGAAACGCTCTGGCCGCCCGTCGCGCGCCGCGGCAGGATGCCGATCCCTGCTCCAGACAGGTCCCGAACCCGGATCACTCGCGATGATCGCAGACGCGATACGCCTGGCCCTCTCGAACGTCCCGCTCCTGATGTTCGTCGCCGCCATCGTCCTCGCGCTCGCGCGGCGCGGGCCGGGCTCGACGGCCGAGCGCCTGCTCGCCTGGCTGCTGCTGCTCGCGGTCGGCATCGACTCGCTCTGGGCGGGCGTGTTCCACGTGTTCTTTCCCGAGGTCGCGCGCGCGGCGATCGGCTGGGGCGCGAGCCCATTCCAGTACGAGATCGGGGTGGCAGACATCGCGCTCGGGGTCGTGGCGATCGCGTCCTTCTGGCGGAGCCCGCCGTTCAAGAGCGCGGTCGCGCTCTACGCCATCGTCTTTTATGTCGGCGTCATCGTCGGCCATATCCGGGAGGCGGTCACGCATGACGACTTCGCGCCGGACAATTTCGGCCTGCTGCTCGCGCTGACCGCCTTGCGGGCGATCCTGCTCGTCGGGCTGCTGCTTGCGGTCAGGACGCGGCCCTCGGCGGCCTGACGGTTTCGACCCGAAGGCCTCACCGCCGCGCAGGCGTCGCCGGCGAGATCGAGGCCTGGGTCATGTCGAACAGGAAGGTCCCGGCCTTCGAGGCGAGGCTCGAGCGCGCGCCGAGCTGCGCCCTCAGCTTGGGATAGACAGCCGCCATCGCGGCGTAGCGGTCGTGGCCCAGCCCGCCGGCGTTGGGAGCCTCGGAGATGTCGATCACGCTGACGTCGTATTTTCGCGCGCCCGCCTGCACCCTCGGATCGTCGACGTCGGCGTTTCCGACGCGCCGCCGCTCGCCCGCGAGCGCGCTCGACAGCGACAGCGCGCCGTCGTCTTTCGAGGTCATGACCACGAGCGGCTTCTTAAGCCGGCCGACCGCCTCGAGCTGCTCGACGAACAGGTCGACGTCGATGTCGGGGGCCGCCATCACCACCTGGTCGAGCCGGTCGAGCGTCCGGCCGCGACCCGAAAGCCTCAAGGTGCGCAGCGACTCCATCACGAGGTTCGACCCCATGCTGTGGCTGAACACGATGACGCGGCCCGTCCGTTCGGCCGCAAGGCCGTCGAGCACGCGCGCGAGGCCGTCGCGCGACATGGTCGAGGCGTCCCGGTCGGCCACATAGCCGGTCGGCGAGGCGGCCGAGGGCCAGGCGAACAGCACCGCGGCTCCCGCCACATGGGAGTCGGCGGAGAGCTGCGCGCGACGGAAGAGCGACTCCTCGAAGGTGTAGTTGTAGCCGTGGACGAAGACGCCCGTGGCGCCCGTCCGCGAGCCGCGCGAGGCCGCCGCCGCCTCCCTGAAGAAGGTCGCCTCGTCGATCCGGCGCGCCTCCACCACCGCGAAGCTCTTCGCGGCGTCCGCGCGCGCGTCTCCGCCGGCGCTCTCCACGTCCCCCGGCTTGTGGCCGGGCGGAACCGAGACGACGTAGCGGGCGAAGGCGAGCTCGTGGGACCGGTCGGCGCCGAACGAGATCGGCGAGACAGGGTCCGGCTTGCGGGTGGTGGCGACGAGCACCGGAACGAGCCGCGCGCCGGCGAGCACGGCTGCGGCCGCGAGCGCCGCGATCCATCCTGCGATCAGACGTCCGCGCACGCCCCCCGGCATACGATCCCCCAACTCACCGCCGTTCGGGCCGCGACCCCGCGCGCCGGCGCCATCATGGCACAGCCGATCGACCGTTGAAGAAGTTTCGGCCCGCCCGTCAGGTCCGGGCGTCGACCTCGAAGCTCATGGCGGCCGCGGCGCGTATGAGCGCGCAGAAGGCCGTCACGGACCCCGGCGCGTCGTCGCGGGTCATGATGACGAAGCGCCGGTCGGCGGGCTCGGGCAGGCCGTGCCCCGCCGCGAGTTCGGCCACTCCGGGGGCGAGCTTCAGCGCCTGGGGCAGCGGCAGCACGCCGAGACCGGCCTGCAAGGCGCTCTCCGCGGTGGCGAGGCTGAAGGTCTCGACCGCGATCCGCCAGCTCCTGCCGGCCGCCGCCAGCGTCTCGATCGCGACGTTGCGCAGGAAGCCGGGGCCCGAGACGCCGGCATCCGCCGGCGGGACGATCAGCGGCACCGGATCGGCGACCGGCAGAGAAAGGCCGCGGCGCCCGAACCAGACGAGCTTCGCCGACCACAACGGCTCCGCCTCGGGAATGCGCGGATCGGCCACCAGCACGCAGGCGTCGACCCGCCCCTCCCTGAAATCGGAGACGCTGCGGTCGAACCCGACGCAGGAGATCCGCAGCTCCACCTCCGGATGTTCTTGCGCGAACAGCCACAGCACCGTGGGCAGCGCCGTCCGGCTGAAGTCCTCGGTGAGCGCGATCCGGATGATCTCCGTCCGCGCGCCGCCGCGCAGATGGCGGCGGAGATCCTCGGTCAGCGACACCATCGCGCGGACGTAGATCATGATCGCCTCGCCCTCGGGCGTGAGCGCGACGCCGCGCGAGGACCGCCGGAACACCGGACGCCCGATCCTCGCCTCGAGCCGCCGGATCTGCTGGCTGACCGCCGGCTGGCGCACGCCGAGCGCCGCGGCGGCCGCGCTGAAGCTGTTCGCCTCGGCGATCGCGAGCAGCGTGCGGATCTGGTCGCGCTCGATCAGCGGGCCGTCGTCAATCGGCATGGCCAGGGTCGGTCTCCGGGCGTGTTCCAGTCTTGCTTCAGGCGTCGCCGTTCTTCGCGCCGCTCGCCCTGGCGATGGTTGCGCGCAGGAAATCGAGGAAAACGCGGATGCGCGGGGGGAGATGCCTGCGGTTCGCGTAGCAGATGTAGAGCGAAATCTCGTCGCACCAGTAGTCCGGAAGGCAGGCGACCAGCCGGCCCTCGGCGATGTCCCTCTCGATGTCCCACTCGGCTTTCAGCCCGACGCCGCGCCCGGCCAGCACCCAGTCCTGCATCACCTCGGTGCTCGTCGTGGTCAGCCGGCCCTTCACATGGATCGTGCGGATCCTGCCGTTCTCGCGAAAGCTCCAGTGGTCGAACGGCTTGCCGTCGATGAAGAGCCGGATGCAGTCGTGGGCGAGGAGGTCGTCGGGAACCTTCGGCTCGCCGTGGCGCGCGATGTAGTCCGGCGAGGCGATCACCAGGCGGCGGCTGCGCAGGGCGCGCGTCACCACCATGTCGGCGCCGGTCGGCGGCAGCACGCCGAGCACGACGTCGACGCCGTCGCGCACCGGATCGAAGATCGCGTCGGCGAGCACCAGCTGGATCTCGATGTTCGGATAGCGCTCGCTGAAGGCCGCGACGACCTCGCTCAGCACGTTGCGGCCCCAGTGCAGCGGCGCCGTCACGCGCAGATGTCCGCCCGGACTGTCGAGGCCCTGAACGACCTCGGCCTCGGCGTCCCTCGATGTCGTCGATGATGCTGAGGCAGCGCTCGTGGAAGAGCGCGCCCTCCTCGGTCAGCTCGAACCGGCGCGTGGTGCGCGTCACCAGGCGGATGCCGAGGCGGCTTTCGAGCGCGCCGAGCCGCCGGCTCATCGCGGCGGGCGAGGTCTCGAGCTGGCGCGCCGCCGCCGACAGGTTTCCGGCCGCCACGATCGCCGCGAACAGACGGATGTCGCTCACCTCGTCGGTCACGGGCGCGGCCTCGTATGGGTTCGCCAGCATTACGCATGGCGCAAAGCTGCTTGTCGAGCCGCGCGCCTACTCCCTGGCGCGGCCGAAGCCCAAGTGAGGTTCAAGGAAACGAAAGGTCCCGCCCCGCGGCGCGGCCGACCGAAACGAAGGGAGCCGACCATGGCCCTGCTTCAGGTCCTCAGTCCCTGTCCCAAGACGCGCAACGCCCCGGCGGTCTTCCGCCCCTCCCCGCGCGGACGTCCCTGCGAGGCGGTCCGGCGCGCCTGCCGGCACGCGCAGGCGCCCGCGCCTTCGGTCGAGAGGCAGGGCGAAAGCGACCTGCTGCGGCGCCTGGCCGGTCCGGCCGTCGTCATCGTGGCGGCCCTCGCCGCCGTCTTCGCCGTCTGGGCCACGGTGCTGAAGCCGATCGAGGTCGCGGCCGACGCGCTCGGCGGGATGTTCGAAGTCGTCGCGCCGGACTCGCCCGAGACGCCGCAGCTTCGTCTCGCTCGCGCCGAGCGCGATTTCGGCGCCGCGACCTCGAAGGCGGCGCGCAGCTCTGCGGCGTCGGACCGCGCGGAGGCCGCGCGGCGGCTCACGCTGATGGAGGCGGCGAGGGACGCGGCGGCGCAGCCCTAAGCCCTCGGGCGAAGCGGGAGACAACGCGCTCGCGGGCGTTCGGTTCGTGCGCTCAGCGCAAAGGTGCTTCACGAGCCCGGCGCCTACAGGCCGGCGTGCGACGCAGCAGATGACGGCTCGCTGATTTCGTCGGGGCATGACGTTCGAGCGGGGATGGGATCACGCGAAGGAGGAGCATCGCCATGGACAGCGACCTCGAGACGCGCATCGACGACCGCCAAGGCAAGGACCTCCGTAAAGGAGGCAAGGACCTCCACAAGATCTTCGACGTGGAGCGCCCAGGCGACGAGACCCGGGCCGAGGCCTCGCCTCCGCCAAAGGACAAGAAAAGTCCCGACGCCGACCCGCGCCGGAGCGACGACGGCGGCGAGGCTCCCGAGCGGAGCGACGGCTCGCGGACCGGCAAGACCGGCGGCCTCTCGCGCGGCCGCAAGATCCTGCTGGGCTCCGCGGCCGCATTCGCGATCGCCGTGGTCGCGGCCGGCGGCGCGCTCTACTACGCGCACTATGTGGCGCCGTACGAGACCACCGACGACGCCTTCGTGGACGCGCGTTCGTTCTCGATCGCGCCCAAGGTCGCGGGCTACGTCGTCGGCGCGCCGGTGACCGACAACCAGCATGTCGAGGCCGGCCAGACGCTGTTCGACATCGACCGGCGCGACTACCAGATCGCGCTGGAGCAGGCCGAGGCGCAGGTGCAGTCGGCGCAGGCCGCGATCCAGAACTACGACGCCCAGATCGAGGCGCAGAAGGCGCAGGTCCAGGGCGCGCAGTCCTCGGTCGAGCAGGCCGAAGCGGCGCTGAAGTTCGCCCAGCAGGACGCAGACCGCTATTCCGACCTCGCCAAGAAGGGCTACGGCACGGTCCAGAACCAGCAGTCCACCACCTCGACGCTGCAGCAGCGCCAGGCGGCGGCCGACCAGGCGAAGTCCAGCCTCGCGGCGGCCACGAGCCAGATCAAGACGCTGCAGGCGAGCCGCGAGAGCGCGGTCGCCGATCTCGCCCGCGCCCGGGCCCAGCGCGACCAGGCCAAGCTCAATCTCGACTACACCCACGTGGCCGCGGCCCAGTCCGGCCGCCTCGTGCGGCTCACCGGCGCGAGGGCCAGTACGCGCAGGCCGGCCAGAGCCTTTCGATGTTCGTGCCCGACGAGATCTGGGTGACGGCGAACTTCAAGGAGACGCAGGTCGCCGACATGCGGCCCGGCCAGAAGGTCGACGTCGAGATCGACGCCTATCCGGGCCGCAAGGTCACCGGTCATGTCGACAGCGTGCAGCCGGGCTCGGGCACCGCCTTCAGCCTGCTGCCGGCCGAGAACGCCACCGGCAACTACGTGAAGGTGACGCAGCGCATCCCGGTCAAGATCGTCGTCGACGACTGGCCCAGGGACGTCGCGATCGGACCCGGCCTCTCCATCGTGCCGGCGGTGAGGGTGAGGTGAGCGACGTCGCAGCCGCCGACGGCGGCCGCGAGCCCGAAGCCGCGAAGGACGCGACGGTCGGGCTCGCCTCGTGGGCGATCGCGGGCGTGGTGGCGCTCGCGACCTTCATGGAGGTGCTCGACACCACCATCGCCAACGTCGCGCTTCGCTACATCTCCGGCGGTCTGGCGGTCGGGCCCGACGAGGCCTCCTGGGTCGTCACCAGCTATCTGGTGGCGAACGCGATCTCGCTCACCGGCTCGAGCTTCCTCGCCAAACGCTATGGCCGAAAGGCCTTCTTCATGGCGAGCGTGTCGCTGTTCACCGTCTCGTCGATCGCCTGCGGCTTCGCCTGGAGCCTCGAATCCCTGCTGCTGTTCCGCGTGCTTCAGGGGCTCGGCGGCGGCGGCATGGCGCCGCTCGCCCAGTCGATCCTCGCCGACGCCTTCCCGCCCGCCAAGCGCGGGCAGGCCTTCGCGCTCTATGGCATCGCCGTGGTGGTGGCGCCGGTGGTCGGCCCGACGCTCGGCGGCTGGCTCTCCGACAACGTCTCCTGGCACTGGTGCTTTCTCATCAACGGCCCGGTGGGCGTGATCGCGCTCGGCCTGATGTGGTGGCTGCTGGAAGATTCGAAGGCCGCGGTCGCGGAGCGCAAGCGCCTCAAGTCCGAAGGCGTGCGCTTCGACGTGGTCGGCTTCCTGCTGGTCGCGACCTTCCTCGGCGCGCTCGAGGTGGTGCTCGACGAAGGCCTCCGGGACGACTGGTTCGACTCGCGCTTCATCATCGCGTTCACGGCGATCGGCGCCGTCGCCTTCGTCGCCATGATCCCGTGGTGCCTGAGGGCCAAGAACCCGGCGGTCGACTTCCGCCTGCTCGCGACCCGCCAGTTCGCCTCCTGCTTCGTGGTGATGCTCGCGACCGGCGCGATCCTGATCGCCACCACCCAGTTCATCCCGCAGATCGTCCAGGAGCAGTACGGCTATACGGCGACGCTCGCGGGCCTCGTGCTCGCGCCCGGCGGCGTCGTGACCGTGATGGCGATGATCACGGCCGGCCGCGTGTCCTCGAAGGTCCAGCCCAAATGGATGATCGCGGCCGGCGGCGTGGCGATCGCCTACGGCATGTACAGCCTGACCTATCTCTACAACGACACGACCTACTGGTACTTCGTGGTGTCGCGCATCTTCGTCGGCGCCGGGCTGCCCTTCGTGTTCCTGTCGGTGACGGCGGCGTCCTACTACGGCATCCGCCCCGACCAGACCGACCAGGCCTCGGCGCTCATCAACATGGCGCGCAACGTCGGCGGCTCGATCGGGGTGTGCGTGGCGCAGAACACGCTGGCGCATCGCGAGCAGTTCCACCAGTCGCGGCTCGTGGAGCACGCCGACCCGTCGAACCCGGCCTATCAGGAGGCGCTGCGGCGCGCGACCGAGCTGTTTTCGACCCACGGCGACCCGGCCTCCGCGCAGAGCCGCGCCATGGGCTGGATCGCCGACCAGGTCCAGACCCAGGCGGCGCAATTCGCCTATATCGACGTGTTCTGGACGCTCGCCTTGATGGCGATCAGCGTCGCGCCGCTCGCGATGATCCTGAAGTCCGTGCCGCTCGGCGGCGCGCGGCCGGCGGCCCACTGAGCCGCGCTCCGTCGGCGAAACCGCAGGCGCCGCTCGGCCGGAAGGTGATCGGCGCCGTCAGGCTGATCTGCTTGTCCGGGACGCTCGCCGGAATGTCCGGAAGCCACCGCGAGGCGCGGCGCACGATCGCGCAGATAACGCTGCCGCTCACCGCCTGCGCGCTCGCGTCGACCGCCGGCAGCATCGCCGGCGACGCGAGCGCCAACGCCGCCGCCTTGATCTTCATCACGTCGGGCCTCGACTGCGAAAGCCGGCGCCGTCCGCCGGAGCCGTCGACGGGCGCCGCGCCGCCCCGGCCGGCGCTCGCAAGTTAATGATATCAAATTTATAGAATGAGTTGACTCAATCTGGCGTTCCAGTGGACAACAGGCGCCTCGCTGCGGCGCCGCATCGGCGCGGCCGTCGCAGATCGGCAGCCCAGATCCCATTGGCCAGAGCCATGGCTCATGATCGGAGTTCTCCAATGACCGCCTTCAGCCGGCGCGGCCTTCTCGCGGCCGCGGCGCTTCTCGCCTTCGGCCTGTTCGACACGGCGCGCGCGCAGCCCTCGGAGATCCGGCTCGACTGGCGACCTACAGCCCGGTGTCGATCGCGCTCAAGGAGAACGGCTTCCTCGAGAAGGCGCTGGAGGCCGACGGGATCAAGGTGCGCTGGGTGCAGTCGCTCGGCTCTAACAAGGCGCTCGAATTCCTCAACGCCGGCTCGCTCGACTTCGGCTCCTCGGCGTCCGCCGCGGCGCTCATCGCGCGCATCAACGGCAATCCGATCAAGTCGATCTACGTCTATTCCCGCGCCGAATGGACCGCGCTCGTCACCAAGCCCGACAGCGGATCGCGAGCGTCGTCCCGATCTCAAGGGCAAGCGCGTCGCGGTCACCCGCGGCACCGACCCGCACATCTTCCTCATCCGCGCGCTCGCCCGCGAAAAGCTCTCCGACAAGGACGTGAAGCTCGTGCTGCTCCAGCACGCCGACGGCGGCTCGCGCTCCAGCGCGGCGACGTCGACGCCTGGATGGGCCTCGACCCGATGATGGCCTCCGCCGAGCTGCAGGACGGCGCCAAGCTCGTCGTCCGCGATCCCTCGCTCAACAGCTGGGGGGCGCTCAACGTCCGCGAGGCCTTCGCGGCCGAGAACCCGGCGCTCGTCGACAAGGTTCTGGCGGCCTACGACCAGGCCCGCAAATGGTCGCTCGCCAATCCCAAGGAGCTCAACGCCCTGCTCGCCAAGGCCGCCAAGCTTCCCGAGGACGTCGTCGCCCTCCAGCTCGAGCGGACCAAGATCGCCTACACGCCGATCAGCGACGACGACGTCGCGGCGGTGACGGCCGCGGGCGAGGCGCTGTCGGCCGCCGGCGTGCTTCCGGCGACCGCCGACGCCGCCAAGGCGACCGGCGAGCTGATCGACCGCCGCTTCGACGCCAAGTTCGTCAACTGAGCCCGGAGGCCGACAGCCGATGAGCGACTTCGCCCTTTCGCCCGCCGGCCGAAGGCTCGGCCTCCCGGCCTGGCCGAAGGGCCTGAAGGCCTCTCACGCGCTGCTCGGCCTCGCGTTGCCCGTCGGGGCGGCGCTGCTCTGGGAGGCGCTGGTGCGTCTCGGCGTCTCGGACGGGCGGCTCGTCGCGCCGCCGAGCCGGATCGCCGAGACGCTCGTGGCGCTGTGGAAGAGCGGCGACCTTGCGCTGCACCTCTGGACCACCGGCTGGCGGGTCGCGATCGGCTTCGCCATCGGCGTCTTGGCCGGCACCGGCCTCGGCGCGCTCGCCGGGGCCTCGACGCTCGCGCGCAGGCTGATCGACCCGACGCTGCAGGGGCTGCGCTCGGTGCCCTCGCTCTCCTGGGTCCCGCTCTTCATCCTGTGGCTCGGCATCTTCGAACCGTCCAAGGTCGCGCTCATCGCCGTGGGGGTGTTCTTCCCCGTCTATCTCGGCGTGCTCGGCGCCATCGCCTCGGTCGACCGCAAGGTCATCGAGGTCGGCCGCATCTTCCGCCTGTCGCGGTTCGCGCTCGTGCGCCGCATCCTGCTGCCCGCGATCCTGCCCTCCTACGTGCTCGCGCTGCGCGCAGGGCTCGGGCTCGGCTGGATGTTCGTGGTCGCGGCCGAATTCATGGGCGCGTCCGAGGGGCTCGGCTATCTGCTGGTCGACGGGCAGCAGCTCGGCAAGCCTGACCAGATCGTGGCCTGCATCCTCGTCTTCGCGCTCGTCGGCAAGATCACCGACGGGCTCATCGTGGCCGCCACCGCGCCGCTGCTGCGCTGGCAGGACGTCGAGCGTCGGGAGACTGACGCGATGTCGCTGTCGATCCATGAGGTCAGCAAGAGTTTCGGGGGGCCGCTCGTCCTCTCCCGCGTGTCGCTGCCGGTCGAAAGGGGCGGCATCCTCGCCATCGTCGGCGGATCCGGCTGCGGCAAGAGCACCCTGCTGCGCCTCGTCGCCGGCCTCGACGCCCCGAGCGCCGGCGAGATCTGGCTCGACGGCGCGCGCGTCCTCGCCCCGCGCGAGGAGATCGGCCTCGTGTTCCAGGAGCCACGGCTGTTTCCCTGGCTCAACGTGCGCGACAATGTCGGCTTCGGCCTCGCGGACCGCCCGCCCTTCGAGCGCCACGACCTCGTGCATCAGGCGCTCGAACGCGTCGGGCTATCCGACCGCGCCGACGCCTGGCCGCGCGAGCTCTCCGGCGGGCAGGCTCAGCGCGTCGCGCTCGCCCGCGCCATCGTGGCGCGCCCGAAGGTGCTTCTGCTCGACGAGCCGTTCTCCGCCCTCGACGCCATCACCCGCGCCGACCTGCAGGACCATCTGCTCGAGCTCTGGCAGGCCTATGGGCTGACCGTGGTGCTCGTGACCCACGACGTCGACGAGGCCGCCTATCTCGCCGACGAGGTGGCGGTGCTCGCCGCGCGCCCGGGACGGCTTTCCGCCTCGATCAGGATTTCGGAGCCGCGGCCCCGCACGCGCCGCTCGCCGGGCCTCGAGGACGAGGCGCGCAAGATCGCCGCCGCGCTCGACGCCGCCATCCGCGACGGCGCGCGCAAGGCTTCCGCCGCCGGATGACGACGGCCTAGGCCATCATGGCCGCGAAGCGCGGCGCGGGCCTGTCGGAGCGCGAAACGAAGACGGTCGAGACGCTCGGCGGCTCCGCCGGCCGCGGAGCCGGCCAGACGGCCTAGACCGCCCCCGGACAACCCTCACGAAGCCGTTAACCATTCGTTAACCGGTTCGGCCGAACCGTCGCGTGCGATTGTTTGGGGCACGTGATGTCGCGTCGAATTCTTCTGGTCGAGGACGACGGCGTCACCGTCGACGTGGTCGCGGGCCTCCTGGCCGCGAAGGGCTTTGACGTGGACGTCGCGACCGACGGCGTCAGCGGCGTCGAGAAGCTCTGCAAGGGCGGCTACGCGCTCGCCCTCATCGACTATCACCTGCCCGAGATCGACGGCTACGCCTCGGCCCGCGTGATGGGCCAGATGCTCATCGAGAGCGAGCGCCCGAAGCTCGTCGCGCTCACCGCCGATCCCGCGAGCCTCAAGGCCCGCGGCGACGTCGCGGCCGTGTTCGACGCGTTGCTGCCGAAACCCTTCGAGCCGAAGAAGCTGCTCGCCCTCGTCGAGGAGCTGATCCGCGATCCCGGTCACGAGCTCGCGGTCGACGCCGCCCGGCAGGCCTGGATCGGCCTCGGCCTGTTCGACCGCCCGCGCGCCTTCGCGGTTCCGCCCGCCACGCCCGCCCAGGCGCTCGCGCTGCGCGACTATTTCGAGCTCGTCGACGACCTGCGCTCGGCCGAGGCCCTGCTCCTGCTCGACGCCGCGCGCGTCGACGCGCTCGCGGCCGTGCGCCGTCAGGGCGCGGCGCATCTCATTCCCGCCATCGACCTCACCGGCGCGCGCGCCGCGAGCTCGACGCCTCGTTCCGCCCCAACGATCCTGCCTCCTGGAGCGGCGTCGCCGACGCGCTGCGCGCCTTCTGCGCCCGCGCCGAGACGCTGACGGTCGCGGCCCGCTGCTCGGCCGAGGCTGATCTGCGCCTCATGGCCCAGCTCCACGTCTCGGGACGCGCGCTGGAGCCGACGCCCGATCCCGCCGAGCGGCTGCTGTTCGTCTACCAGGGCGGGCTTGGCGAGGCGGCGGTCAAGACCGCCGAGCGGCTCGTCGCCCGCGGGCTGATGGCGAAGAATTTCGCCGAGCGCTTCCATGTCTGCGAGGGCTGCGCCTCGCATCGCCTCAACGTGCGCGAGGAGTGCGGCTGCTGCCGCTCGCCCGACATGCGCGCCGTGAAGCTCCTGCGTCACCCACCGCTGCGGCGCGGTCGCGCACGAGGACGACTTCCGCGCCGGCGGCTGGTTCGCCTGCCCGAAGTGCGAGCAGATGCTCAAGCGCTATGGCGAAGATTATTCACGCGCCGGCGAGGCCCTGCGCTGCGGCGCCTGCGGGGCCGCGAACGGCGAGGCGGCGATCGGCTTCCTGTGCCTCGACTGCGGCGCGCACGCCGACTCCGCCGCCACGCCCACCGAGGACGTCCACGCCTATGCGCTGACGTCCGCCGGGACGCGCCTGCTGACGTCCGGCGACGCCGACGCCGCTGCGCCCCGCGCGGCGCGCGCCGCCGCGGTCCGCTTCGCCGAGAACGGTCGCAGCGCCGTGCTTGCGGAGCTGCGGTTCCGCACCGCCGAGCGCGTGATCGCGGCTCAGGGCTGGGACGCGTTCGAGACGCTGCGGCGGCTCTTCCTCGAAAACCTCGCGGTCGCGCTCGGCGAGGACGCGCGCCTGCTCGAGAGCGGCGAGGTCAGCTACCTGGTCGTGCCGGACATCGCTCCGGAGGACTTCGCCGCCGTGGAGGCCGCGCTGGTCGCCCGCTGCGCCAAGGGACCGGCGAGCGCGCTCGGGCCGCGAATCTCGATCCTCGAAGCCGCCTGAGGCGGGGAAGGCGTCGCGTCATGGGGCTGCTGTCCTCGCTTCTGTCGGGCCGCGCCGAACCCACGCCTCAGCCGACCGAGGCCGAGGCCCTGCTCGCCCTCGTCGAGCAGGTGGCGGAGGTCGGCCACTGGCGCGTCGAGCTGCCCTCGCGCGCGCTCGTCTGGTCGCCGGAGATCTTCCGGATCTATGGGCTCGAGCCGCGAGGAAGCGCCCCCGACATCGCGGACGCGATCGCCGCCTATCATCCCGACGACCGCGCCGAGGTCGCGCGCGTCATCGACCACGCCATCGAGACCGCGACCGCCTTCGACTTCGGGCTTCGGCTCTACCGGCCGGACGGCGAGCTGCGTCACGTCGTGTCGCGCGGCTTCTGCGAGGTCGACGGCGAGGGCCGCGTCGCGGCGCTGTTCGGCGTCATCATGGACGTCACGCGGCAGAAGCGCGCGCCGAGCAGATCGCGCGCGAAAGCGAGGCGCTCTACCGCCTGCTCGCGGACGCGGCGACCGACATCATCATGCGCTGCGACCTCGACACCACGCGGCGCTACGTCTCTCCGGCCGCCCGCGACGTGCTCGGCTACGACCCCGCCGAGCTCGTCGGCACCAGCCCGCTCGACGACGTCCATCCCGACGACCGCGTCCGCCTCGAGCGGATGTTCACCAAGCTGCAGGACGGCGAGGCGCGGACGGCCTCGATCCGCCATCGCGCCCGCCGCCGGAACTCCTACGTCTGGATCGAGGCCTCGTACCGGATAGTGTGCTGCGGCGCGGGCGGAAAGACGAGCTTCGTCGCGACCGTCCGCGACGTCTCGGAGGGCGTCGCGGCTCAGTCGGCGCTGCGCGACAGCGAGGCGCGCTTCCGCGTGCTCGCCGAAAACGCCAGCGAGCTGATCATCCTTGGCCATGACGACGGCCGCCTCTCCTACATCTCGCCGGCCTCAGAGCGCCTGCTCGGCTTCACGCCCGCCGAGCTCGGCGCGATGAGCCTCGCCGACTACGTCCATCCCGACGACATGGAGCAGTTGCTCGCCGCCACCGGCCGGCTCTCGCGCGGGGCGGCCGAAGTCTCGGTCGTCTATCGCGCGCTCCACAAGACGCGCGGCTGGATCTCGGTCGAGGGCGGCTTCCGCCGCATCCCGAGCGCGACCGGCGACGAGCCGACGATCGTGGCGACCTATCGCGACGTCTCCGGGCGCATGCGGCAGGACGAGGCGCTGCGCCACGCCAAGGACGCGGCCGAGACCGCCCGCGCCCAGGCCGAGGCGGCGAGCCGCGCCAAGAGCGACTTCCTCGCCTCGATGTCGCACGAGATCCGCACGCCGCTGAACGGCATCCTCGGCTACACCGACCTGCTGCTCGAGGAGGATGGCCTCGACGCCGGCCACATCCGTCTGGTCGAGCGCATCCAGAGCGCCGGCGCCGCGCTCCTGACGGTCGTCAACGACATCCTCGACTTCTCCGAGATCGAGAGCGGCAAGGTCGAGCTCGACCCGCGCTTCATGCTGGAGACCCTCGTCGACAACACGGTCTCGATCGTGCGCGGGCAGGCGACGCACAAGCGCCTCGCGCTCGAGGTCGAGGTCGATCCCGCCGCGCCGCGCGCGCTCATCGGCGACCAGGACCGGCTGAGGCAGGTGCTGCTGAACCTGCTCAACAACGCCGTGAAGTTCACCCCGTCGGGTTCGGTGACGCTGTCGGTCGAGCAGATCGGCGTCAGCTCCCGCGGCGCGCGCCTGCGCTTCGCCGTGACCGACACCGGCATCGGCATTCCGCACGAAAAGCGCGCGCGCCTGTTCGAGCGCTTCAGCCAGGTCGACGGCACCATCCGCCGCGAATTCGGCGGCAGCGGGCTTGGCCTCGCGATCTCCAAGACGCTGGTCGAGCTGATGGGCGGCGACATCGGGGTCGACAGCACGCCCGGCAAGGGATCGCGCTTCTGGCTCGAGGTCGCGCTGCCGGTGGCGGGCGAGGCCGAGCCGGCCGCCGCCGGCCGCGCGACGCTCTCGAAGAGCGAGAACCCCGCCCACATCCTGCTGGTCGAGGATCTGGAGCTCAACCAGGAGCTCGCGGTCGCGGTGCTGAAGAAGGCCGGCCACACGGTCGACGTCGTCTCCGACGGCGCGCAGGCCGTGCACGCCGTCCAGCACGGCCGTTACGACCTCGTGCTGATGGACGTGCACATGCCGGGCATGGACGGGCTCACCGCCACCGGCCTCATCCGCGCGCTCGACGGCCCCGTCCGGGCGATCCCGATCGTCGCGATGACGGCCAACGTCCTGCCCGAACAGATCGTGCGGTTCCGCGCCGCCGGCATGGACGACCACATCGGCAAGCCCTTCAAGCAGGCCGAGCTTTGCGCCGCGGTCGAGCGCTGGGCCGGCGCGATCGTCGAGGAGGACGCCGAACCGTCCGACGCTGGCCCCTCGGCCCCCGACCCGCTCGACTGGACGCAGTTCGGCGAGCTGACGAGCCTCCTAGGCGACGCCTCCGCGCGCGGCCTCCTCGCCAAGCTCGAGGTCGAGATCGGAACCCGGCTCGGCGACGCGAGCCTCGCGCGCGGCCGCGGCGACGCTTCGAGCCCGGCGCCTGCGCATGACGACCTCGCGAAGGACGGGCTCGCGGGCGACGCCCATGCGATCGTCTCGGCCGCGGGCCTCATCGGCTTCGGCGATCTCTCCCGCGCCTGCTCGGAGCTGGAGCGCGCCTGCCGCAACGCCGACCCGACCGAGAACGCCGTCGACGCGGTGCGGACCGAACGCGACCCGCGTCTTCGCGCGGCTGCGTGAGCTCGCCGCCGAACCGGGACTGTCGCGCCACGCCTCCGCCTCGAGCGCCGCAGCGTGACGCCGTTCGGGACCCGGTTTCCCGAACGCCTCGATCGCGCGGCGGCCGGCCGTCACGCTGGCGCTCGCCGCGCTGGTGGTGTTCGCCACGGCTTACGGCGGCATCGAGTTCACCCGCGGCACGGCGCGCGTCGCGGCGATCTGGCCCGCCAACGCCGCGCTGCTCGTCATCATGCTGAGCCTCGGCGCCGGCCGCGCGCGCATGCTGGGGCTTGCGGCCGCCGGCTATCTCGGTTTCGCGGCCGCGAACTTCGCTGCGGGCGACGGTCTCGCGATCTGCCTCGGCCTGCCGGTCGCAAACCTCGTCGAGGTGATGATCTGCCGCGCCGCGCTCATGCGCTTCGGCGACCATGACCTCACCCGCCCTCGCGCCTTCGCGATGTTCTGCGCGGTCGCGGCTGGCCCGGCGTCGCTCGCCTCGTCGCTGACGGCGGTCGCGCTCTTCGCCGTCGTCGCCCCGTCGACGGCGCTGTCCTCCTTGTTCTGGGACTGGTACGCGGCCGACGCGCTCGGCCTCGTGACCTTCACGCCGCTGTTCTGGTCGATCGCCACGCGCTCGGTCGAGATCTCCCGCAAGAGGCTGCCCGCAGCCGCGCTGACCGCGGCGGCGTTCTGCGCTTTGCTCGCCGCGATCTTCGTGCAGAGCACCTATCCGGTCCTGTTCCTCGTCTATCCGGCGCTCATCGTCGTCGCCTTTCAGTTCGGCTTCGGCGGCGCGGCGGTCGCGCTCGTCGTCACCGCGACGGTCGCGGTCGTCGCCACCTCGAACGGCCATGGGCCGCTGTCGCTGATGCGCGGCACGCTCAGGGAGCAGATCGCGATCCTGCAGATCTTCGTCGCGGTCAGCGCCGCGATGAGCCTTGCGGTCGCCTCCGTCCTCGCAGAACGCGAGAAGCTCAATCGGCAGCTCCGCGCCGCCAAGACCGCGGCCGAGGCCGCCGAGGACCGGCTGCGCGAGAGCGAGGCCCGCTACCGCCTGCTCGCCGAGAATTCGAGCGACGTGATCGCGCTGAGCGGCGCGGACGGACAAGTCGACTACGTCGCCTTCGGTCGCCGAGCTTCTCGGCTATCCGCCCGAGACCTTCGCGTCGCTCGGGCTCGGGGCGCTCCTGCATCCCCAGGAGCGGCAGGGCCTGCTTGAGAGCCTGCGGGAGCTCGGACCGGAGCGGCCGAACCTCACCAAGGTCCTGCGCCTGCGCGGCGCGGCCGGCGGCTGGCTCTGGGTCGAGGGCGCGTTCGCCTTCGTGCCGGACGCCCGCGGCGCGAAGACGCTCGCGGTTCTGCGCGACGTCGGGGAGCGCAAGGCCTACGAGGCTGAGCTCGAGGACGCCCGGCGCGCCGCCGAGGACGCGCTGCGGGTCCGGAGCGAATTCCTCGCCACCATGAGCCACGAGCTCCGCACCCCGCTCAACGGCATTCTGGGCTTTTCCGAACTGCTCATCGAAAGCGGCGAGCTGCGCTCGGCCGAAGGCCTGCGCTACGCCCGCCACGTCGAGACGTCGAGCCGCGCGCTGCTCGCGATCGTCAATGACCTGATGGACGTCTCGCGGCTCGAGGCCGGCGCCGTGGAGCTCGACCCTCAGCCGTTTTCGCTGCGCGAGCTCGTCGAGGGCTGCGCCGCGATGCTTCGGCGCGAGGCGGATCGCAAGGGGCTGGCGCTCGTCGTCGAGGTCGCCGACGACGCGCCCGACCGTCTCGTCGGCGACGACGCCCGGCTGCGCCAGGTGCTGATCAACCTGCTGTCGAACGCCGTGAAGTTCACCGACGCCGGTTCGGTGACCCTGCGCGCCTCCTGCGCGGCGGACGGCGAGGCCGCCGCCGTGCTCTGCGTCGTGGTCGAGGACACCGGCATCGGCGTGCCGGACGACAAGCGCGACCGCCTGTTCAAGCGCTTCAGCCAGGTCGACCAGACGACCTCGCGCCGCTACGGCGGCGCCGGCCTCGGCCTGTCGATCTGCAAGAGCCTCGCCGACCTGATGGGCGCCGACATTTCGCTGGCGAGCCGGGAGGGCGAAGGCAGCGTCTTCACGCTCTCGGTGCGGCTCGCGCTCGGCGCGCCCGAGCCCCTGCGCGGGACGACGCCCCGACTGGCGCTCGCCGCGGCGCCCTCGCGGCGCGGCCATGTCGCCGAGGCCCGGCCGGCCGAGCCTTCGGCGCGCACGCTCGCGGCGGACGATCCCGAGCTGCTGCACCAGCCGACGCTCGACGAGCTCGTGGCCTTTCTGGGCGACCCCCGGCGGGGCCTTCCTCGACCGCCTCTCCGACCAGATGTCCGCCGCCTTCCGCGCTCCGCCGCGCAGCCGCGAGAACCTGCCGGAGCTGCGCTACGAGGCCCTTGCGCTCGCCTCGACGTCCGGCATGCTGGGCTTCCACCGCCTTCAGGCCGCGTGCCTCTCGCTGGAGATCGCGATCGACCGCGGGCGCGGCGAGATCACGGCCGACGCGCTGCTCGCCTTCGCGCAGGCGCGGCTGGCGCGCGACGCCTCGGGACCGGCGCTCGCGGCGGCGCGCGCCGCGCCTCCGCTGCGCGCCGCAGGCTGAGTTCTCAGCCGGCCGCGCGGCGGTCGAGCCCGAACCGCGCCGCGGCCTCCACCGCCTCGCTCCGCCCGCCGACGCCGAGCGCGCGGAACAGTCCGGCGAGATGGATCTTCACCGTCCCGAGACCGAGCCCGAGCGCGCGGGCGATCTCTTTGTTGGACTGATTGTCGATGAGAAGCCGCAGCACGTCGTGCTGGCGTTCGGTGAGCGCGGGCGGGCGGCCAAGCGGCGCAAGGCCCCGCGCGGGCGTCAGTTCCGCGATCGAGGCCGGCAAGAAGATCCGCCCCGCGACGATCTCCGCGAGCGCCGCCTCCATCTCGCCAAGCGGCAGCGTCTTGGGCACATAGCCGTGGACCCCGGCCGCGAGCGCCGCCAGCATGTCCTCGCGCCGGATCGAGCCTGAGACCACCGCGGTCTTCATCGCCGGATGGGTTTCGCGCACCGCCTGCAGGCTGAAGGCGTCCTTGACCCCCGGCATGTCGAGGTCAAACAGCGCGAGCGCGACGCCCTCCTCTTCGCCGAGCCGTTCGAACGCCTCGTCGAGCGAGGCGGTCTCGACCACCCGCTCGAAGCCGAGCCGGCTCTTCAGCAGCGCCGAAAGCGCGGCGCGCGGAAGCTCGTGGTCATCGGCGATCACCGCGATGCGTGGCGCTCTCTCCAAGCCGTCCTCCGGGGGCGGCGAAGACCCTTGCGACCATCCCGATGCGGCCGGCGCGCCCTGACGCTCTGTAACACGAGAGGGGCCTGCGCGCTGTTCGTCGCCTAGGCGAGCGCCGTCGCTCAGACGGCCGCGAGAGGCTCGTCGATCGCGAGCCGCTCGCGCGGCTTGCGGCCCTGCGACCGGCCGACCGTGAGATAGTGCAGCAGCGGGTTCTCCACGCCGCCCTCGCCGCTCTCGAGATAGAAGGCGGGATCGAAATAGATGCTCGGCTTCAGCCCGTCCGGGGCGCCGTGGCGCAGATAGTGGAGCGCCGGATCCATCGCGAGCCGCGCCGCCTCGCGATGCTCCATCAGATACCAGACGGCGTCGAACAGGGGGCTGCTGCGGATGAGCTCAAGCGCGCGCGCCTCCTCCGGCGTGACGTCGGGTCCGCGGCGGGGCGCTTGCCGGACAGCCGTGGCCGCCGCGACCGTCCCGCCGAACAGCGGTCCCGCAAGCGCGACGTCGACGAAGACCGGCGCCGTTTCCGGAGCGCGCTCGCTGGCTCGCGCCGGAGCCTGAGGCGTCGTGGCAGGCCGCCGTTCGGCGCGCGCGACCGCCACGGCCTCCGCTTTTTCGTCCGAGAGCCTCATGACGAGCACGCCGGCGGCTTCGCCGAAGCGCACATAGTGCAGCAGCGGCGCGAGCCCGCGCTCGGCCGCGTCCGGATTGTCGTCGAGATACTGTTCGGCGTCGAAGGCGGCGGAGGGATGGAGCTGCTCGTCCAGCCCGTGGCGCACGTAGTAGAGCGCCGGATGCAGCCTGGATTTCCGCAGGTCCGAATAGGTCTTGCGGAAGAACTTCACGTCGAACAGCGGGCTCGCCACCAGCTGGGCCACGGCGCGGCGCTCTTCGCGGCGCAGCATGTCGGGGAAGCCTGCGCCGGCGAGATCGTCCTCGCCGATCGCCTTGCGGCCCGTCGCCTCGCCCTCGGTAAGGAAGTGGACCAGCGGGTTGTGGCCGGCCCGCGCGACGTCGATGTTGCTCGCCAGATACGCGGCGGACACGAAGCCGCGGCTCGGCGCGAGCCCGTTGCGCCCGCCGACGTTGAGAAAATGCTGGACGAAGTCGACCCTCTTCTTCGCCAGCAGATCAGGATCGACCTGCGTCGCGTACCAGCCCTCGTCGAAATAGGCGCTGTCCCGGACGAGCTCGTAATGCGGCGATTTCGGAGCGTTCTTCACAGACAGTCCATCCCCCGGAGCGCCGCCCTTGCGCGTCAGACCGAGACGACCTTCAGCACGTGGCCGCGCTCGGTGCCGTTCGGCACGCTGACGGTCCAGGTCTTGAAGTGCGGCAATGACTCTCGACGCTCCGGTCGAGCCTGCCCGTCGCGAAGTCGAGATAATAGCGGTTCGCGTCGCCGGGATACACCACTGCGCTCAGACCGGAAGGCGTGATGACCAGCCCGCCGATCGGGTTGTTGCCCTGGTGATGCGGCACCAGGCTGTCGACGTTGGGCGGATGACGACGTCGGGCAGGCACATGACCTCGACCGAGTTGGCGTCGTCCCATCCGCTCATCTTGAGCGGAGCCTTCTCCTTGGATCCGGCGAAACGGACCATCTTCAACTCGCCGCTCGGCAGCGCCGCCGCGAAGGCGACGAGCGTCTCGCCGCTGAAGCGAACAAGGCAGACGTCGCCCGCGGCCAACTCCCCGACCTCCTTTGCGAGGACGGGATTCTCAACGACCAAACTCATGGAACCGTCCCCTGAACACACTCTTCGCCGGACGCGCCCAGGCCGTCGCGCGGCCCGCCCGCCCCCCGGCCGTCTGGCGCGCCGCGTCAGCCTGAAGCCGGCGGTCAAACGCCTCTTCGCGCTTGCAGCATGGATAGAAGCCGATCCCCGCAACCTACGCAAGCACGGCGGCGACCTCGTCTGAGGGACGAGGAGCGGGACGCTCCTTCGACTTTTCCGCCGCCAGTTCGAAGATCTGCAGGATCTGGCGCTGGAGCAGGTCATGGCTGTAGTGCGAGGCGAGCTTCCGGCGCGCGCGGCCGACGACGTCCTGTCGCACGTCGTCGCGCAAGAGCCGCCTGATCGCGTCTCCCCATTCCGCCTCGCCTTCCGCGAGCAGCCCCGATCCGCCCGCGCAGGCCGAGGCGTAGACCGGCCCGTCCGAGGCCACGGTCGCGATGCCGGCGAAGCTGTACTCGACCCACTTGGTGTCGGCCTTGCAGTTGTTGAACACCGTGGGCTCGAGCGGCGCGAGGCCGACCCACCACCCAAGCGTGCAAAGCTTTGCGAGGAAGGCCGCGTAGTTCATGTGCGGCGCATGATGGCCGACGCGATCGCCGAACCGCGCGAGCTCCGGCGGGAACTTGATCGTCCCGTAGGTCTCGAAACGGAGCGTCGGGATCTCCTCCATCAGCCGCTCCAGAACCGGAACCACGAGCGCGAGATCGGCGGAGTGCCCCTCCGATCCCATGTAGCCGACGATCGGCGCGGCCGATGGCCGCGGCTCGCGCAACGCCGCAGGATCGACGCTGCAGTAGAGGTCGCCGGTGACCAGCGGCGCCTTGAGCCGATAGCCGGCGAAGGTTTCCGCAAGGCCATGGGTCGAGACGTAGATCACGTCCGCTGCGTCCATGTTGGACCGAAGCGCCGCCAACCGCTCGGGACGGGTATAGGCCTCGTATTTCTTCGGACCGATGTTGGTCGGCACGTTGAGCAGGTCGTCGTCGATGTGGAAGACGACCGGGATCCGGGCCTCGCGCGCGCGCTCGATCAGCGGCGCGCCGTCGGCGAGCGAGTAGCGCGACATCACGAGGATGTCGGGCCGGTAGTCCTCGTAGCGCCGGATCAGCGCCGCCTGGTCCTTGCCGTGCGCCTCGAAGGCGAGCGAGACCTCGCCGGCCGAGATCCGGTCCTGGAACGGCTGGAGAAAGCTGATGAGCTGCGTGGCTCCGACGGCGTCGGCCACGATGAAGATGCGGGTCGCCCCGTTGGTGATCTCGGCCATCGCGCTCACACCGCTCCGATCGGGCGCGCGCCCGCGGCGAAGCCCGCAGGCGCCGCATGCGGCCACGCCCCCCGCCGCCGCTCCGACGCCGAGGCCGCGGCGGCGTCGAGCGCCTCGCCGACGGAAGCCGCGCCGTCGTCCGGCGCGGACTCGAGCACCACGATGTCGGCGTCGCAACCGAGGAAGCGGGCGAAAGCCTTGTCGTCGGCGGTCAGGACGATCGCCAGATCCGCCGCGCCAAGGAGGAGGTCGAGGCTCGCCGCCCGTTCCGGAGCGTCGCCGAGCGCGGACGCCATGCCGGCTTCGAAGCGGCACACGAGAGCCGCGCCCGCGACCCGCGCGGCCCGCAGCGCCGCCGCCGCGACCTCGCCGCAGTCGGCGTCGCACGCCACCACCGCGAAGCCGCCGTCCTCGATCCGCGCCGCGAGATCCTCGCCAGCGCTCGCCTCGGAGTCGGCGGCGTAGCCGGCGGACGCCAGGACGCCGAGAAGCGCCTCCACGTCCTCGAAGGCGCCGACCACGAGCGCGGAACGTTCGGACGCGGACTCAGGTTCGTCGCCTGCGCGGAAGCTCGACAGCGCCGCAGTGGTCACCGGCGCGGCGTTCGCGAACAGCCGGGCGAAGCGGGCGTAGATCTCGTCCGGATCGATCACAATCTTGCGGCTTTCGAAAAAGCCCGCTGGCGCGACAGCGCCACCGTCGGCCGCATCGCGGCGTCGCGCGCGAAGGAGAGCCATTCCGGCAGGCTGCTGATCTCGACGAGGCCGGCGTAGTTGTCGACGTCCATTCCGCCGGACGGGTCCTGCCAGACGGCGGCCGGGACGCCCGCGAGCACGAAGTCCATCAGCACCGAGGAGGGCGCCGAGATCGCATAGTCGAAGTCGGTCAGGTCCATCGAGTAGATCGGCTGGTTCTGGATCACGACGTTGTCCGGCAGGTCGACGGCGTTTTTCAGCACGTACTGCCCGCCGGGGTGCGGCCTCAGATTGACGTCGATCCCATAGCCGCCGTAGTGGCGGCAGAACCGGGAGAAGAGGTCGAGAAAGATCACGTTGGTGTCGGCGCGCGCCTTGAGGCGCACCGAATGCAGGTTCTCGCACACGAGGCCGCCGGCGCCGGCCGGCGTGCGTGGCCCGCGAACGCCGCGTTCAGCACCGCGCTCGGGCCTGTGACGACGAGCTTGGACCGTTCCGATATCCGAGCGCAGTCAGCGTCTCGGGCTCTCGCACCAGCCGCACACGACGTCGGCCGCGAAGCGGATGTCGCGGCCGTGCGCGGCGTCATGCGCGCGGTTGTGCATGAAGCCGACGCACTCATAGCCGTGCTGCAGCGTGACCTTGAGGAAGCTCGACGGCGCGACGCGCAGCACGTTGTGGGTCTCGGCGTGCGCCGGAAGGTGGGACTCGCTCGCCGTGACGACGACGCCCGACTTGCCCTTCAGAACGGCGTAGGCGTCGAGCTCGCTCGCATAGACATGGACCGTCCCGTCGACCGCGGCCGCGATCAGCGCGACCTCGCGCGCCCAGGTCTTCTGCTTGTCGCGCTCCAGGAACTTGTCGGAGACGAGGAAGAGGATTTTGCGGCCGAACTCGCGCCGCGCCAGAAACGCCAGCGGCCGCAGGATATTGACGTCCTGCAGCAGGTTGAAGAGGAGGACGACGTGGGGCGTCGCGGCCATGGCTCAGATCCGCCCCGCGGCGCGCTCGACCTTCGCCCATTCGGCGAGCGCCGAAAGCCCTTCGGCGAGCGTGACCCGCGGCTCCCAGCCGAGCGTCTCGCGGGCCTTCGCGACGTCGCCGACCGCATAGCGCACGTCGCCGGGCCGGAACTTGCCGGAGATCCGGAGATCGTCAGGCGAGCGGCCCATGGCCTTCAGCAGGATCCTGGCGACGTCGACGATCTTGGCTTCCGAGCCGGTCCCGATGTTGATCGGGCCGTCGGGAACCGTCGCCGCCGCGCCCGCCGCCGCGAGCGCCGCCACCACGTCGTCGACGAACACGAAGTCGCGCGCGATATCGCCGTCCTCGTAGATCTCGAGGATCTTCCCGTCGAGGATCATCTTCGAAAATACCGACAGCACGCCCGTATAGGCGTTGTATAGGCTCTGGCCCGGCCCGTAGACGTTCTGAAACCGCAGCACGAAGACGCCGAGATCGGAGCCTTCGGCGCACTGCTTCAGCACATATTCCTGCATCAGCTTGGTGGAGGCGTAGACCGAGGCCGGCCGGGCCGGCAGCGCTTCGTCGGTCGGGCAAGGCTCGAGCGCCTGGCCGGCCTCGTCGGCCAGACCGAACCTGCCAGCCGCGAGATCGCCGGTCGATCGAGGCGGGGCGGAGACCACCCGCCCGTCCGCACCGCGCGCCGCGCCCTCGCCATAGACCGAGCGCGAGCTCGCCAGCACCACGCGCCGGGCTCGCGGCGCGAGCGCGCGCAGCGCTTCCACGAGATGGGTGCAGCCGAGCACGTTCACCGCGCAGTAGCGGGTCGGCTCGTCATAGGACTGGCCGGTGCCGGTCTCGGCGGCGAGATGGTAGACGACGTCCGGATCGGCCGCCCGGACGGCCTCGGACACGGCGGCCGGATCGCAGACGTCGCCCTTCCGGAACACGACGCTTTCGGGCCAGTCGGGGAGCTTCGGATCGGGCCCGTGGACCTGCGGATGCAGGTTGTCGAGCACGGTCACCCGGTCTCCGCGCGCCACGAGCGCGGCCGCGAGGCGAGACCCGATGAAGCCGGCTCCGCCGGTGATGAGCGCTGACGCCATGTTGTGCGACGGATCCTCTTAACTGACGCGGCGGCTGCGGCCGGCGAGACGGCGGTCAACCTGAAGCGGGGTCACGCGAGCGCCGGCTCCTCGCCGCCGTTCCGCGCCGCCGCGCGACGGCCGACGCCGGTCCACAGCGGCGAGACGAGTTCGGACACGGTGAGCCGCACCGGCCCGAAGAGTTCGGCGAGAAGATCGGCGACATAGGCCATGGTCGCGTCGTAGCGCATCGACGTCACGGCGAGCGAACGGCAGGCCGCGAGGTCTGAGGGATCGAACGGGCATGGCGTCGCGAGATCGCCGAGCCGGATCCGCAGGCTCGCGACGCCGAGCCGAGCCGGATCGAGGCCGAGCCGTTCCAGAGCCTCCGGCGCAAGCCTGGCCGCACCCGCCGGCGACAGCACGACCGCAGGATCGGCGCCGTCGTCGGCGACGAAACGCAGGTCGAACGGCAGACGCTGCTGGCTGAACGGGCTTGCGACGGACAAATGGCCGAGGCGCTGCGCGAGCGCATGGACCGGAGCCGGCGATTGCCGGCCATGGATCACGGCGGAAGGCTCGACGTCGCTGCGGCGGGCGCGGCCGGCCCAAGCGTCTCAAGGAATGCGGAGAGCCGGCCGGCCTCGACCTCCGCCTCGCCCCATTCGGCGAGCTTGCGGGCGAGCGCGCCGACCGTCTCGCGCCGGAGCGCGAGCGTTCCGGCCTCGAGATCGGAGATCAGCGCCCGCGTCTTCATAGACAAAGGGCTTGAGCTCTCCATAGAGCGGGTAGCCGGCCGAGAGCGCCTGCGCGCCGCCGGTCAGGGTGGTGACGGCCCGGTTCAGCGACTTCACGACGCTGAAGTTCTGGGCGCGCACCGGCAGGAAGCACAAGAGGCTGGAGGCGATCGACTCGGCCTCGAGCTCGGCGTCCACTCTTCGAGGTCGCAAGGCACGGGCAGCCGCGCGATCATCTCGAGGGCTCGACGTCGAGCGCCCGGCGGTTGGTGAGGATCGACACGCGCGGCCGGTAGCCCGCGCGCACGAAGTCGAGCAGCGCGCCGCTGAACGCGTGAAGGTCCGAAACGCCAAGCCGGAAATGCGGATTGTCGCCGATGCCGAACCAGGTGACGTCGATCCGCCGCGTCGACAGCGCGCGCTCCGCGTTCAGCTCCACGCGGCGCGCCACGGCCTCGGCGTCGAGGGCGATCGAGGCGTCGTGCATCACGTGGATCGGCAGCCTCGGCAGGATGCCCTTGAGCTTGTCGGCCATCAGCGGCGTCGAACACATCGCGAAGTCGAGCCGGGCCGCAAGCCCCCTCAGCCATTCGCGCAGATGGACGAAGCGGCTGTCGGCGACGTCGCTGTAGTAGTCGTCGAACACGTCGACGCCGACCCGCGCGCCGCGGCTGCGCAGGTCCTCGGCGAGCGCGACGGTGCGCGCGTCATGGCACTTGGAGAACACGAAGACGTCGGCGTCGCGCCCGCCCTGCCCCAGCGCCTCGATCGGCAGGAGCTCGAGCGCGTGGCCCGCCGCCTCGAGCCGCTCCGCGAGGCGGTGGTAGCGGATGCGCCCGCGGTCGCGAGCTGGCGCTCGTCGGGACGATCCGATCTTCATGACGCGAACTCCCGCACGACGGTCGCGTTGGCCGCGACGGCGGCCCGTTCCTTCGGCGAGACAGCGACCCTCACGGATGGCGGACGCTCCAGCCCTTCGCCGTAGCGCGCCACGCGGATCGTCGACACGCAGAGATTGCGCCGTCCGGCGAGCGTCTGGCGCAGCCCCCAGGCCGCCTCGCTTTCGTCGTCCGCCGGCGCCTCCGCCACGGCCTCGGCGCTCAGCACCGCGAAGTCGAGGACGTTCGCCGCCACCGGATAGACGGCGTTCGGGAAAGCCTGAAGGCTGTCGCAGGCGACGAGCGTGAGTTCGGTCTCGTCCGGCGCGCGGGCGGCTGCGGCGAAATAGCCGCCGCTCAGCGCCTCGATCGCGCCGACGCGCTTGGCCGCGTCCTCGTTGATCGCGACGCAGGCGGCCGAGGCGGTCCCGCCGGCCTCGGCAAGCGAGAGCAGGACCGCGAGCGTCGACGGATCGGGCGCGACGACGCCCGATTTCGCGACCAGCAGATAGGGCGCGCCGGTTTCGCGCGCGGCGGCGGAGACCTCAGCCCAGAACCCGCCTTCCGCCTCGCGCACGTCGGCGCGGCCAGGGAACGCCTTCTCGGCCGCGCGAGAGATTTCGTCCGCGTCGGCGGCGTCGTTCGTGAGCCTGATCGACACGCGGAAATCGGAGACGCCGGTCTGGCGAGACAGCGACTCGATCAGCCGCGTCGCCTCGGTCGTTCCGGCGCAGAACAGGATCGCGGCGAAGTCGGCCGACGTCCTGGCCGCCCGGATGGGCGCGTCGGGCGCGACAGGCCGGATCAGCGACGCGTCATGCGCCTTGACGAAGCGCCGGCGCCGGATCGCAAGCGTGGGACGGGGTCCCTCGACTTCCGCGTCGCCGTCTCCGAAAAGGACGGGGTAATCCAGCGGAACGCTCCGGCCCTGTGACGACAGGCAGCGGGCGTCGAGTTCGGGCGGGCGCACGAGCAGGCGCGCCTCGCCGGAGGGCGCGGCCGCGATCACGAAGGCGCCGCTTGCGCCGGCGGCTCCCGGCCCTCGAAGCCGCCGGGCGGCGAGCGCCGCAAGGCTCGGTATGGCGTCGGGCGGCAGACGCAGCGTCAGGCCCTGGCGAGCCCGGCCGCGCGGCGCGAGCGCCCGGCGCAGGTGATCCCGGATCGGATCGACGTCATCCTCGTCGTCGTCGAGCTCGACCGCGACGCCGAAGCGGCGGTCGAGCCAGCCGAGCAGCGCGTCCGAAAAGATCGGCTCGGCGCCGGTCCGGCGGGATCGACGAGGATCCGCGCGAGTGCGCCCGGCCCTTCGACCAGATCTGCGAACGCGGACTCGCTTGCGAGCGTCAGCCCCTCGACCGGATCCTGGCCTTGTCCGTCGGCGACGAGCTCGGCGTGATGAAGCCCGCCGCGCGCCAGCGACGGAAACGGCAGCAGGGCGAAGCCGACGATGCGGCCGCCCGGTTCCGACAGCGTCAGCAGGACCGGCTCGAGCGGCTCCAGCAGCGCGAGATCGAGGAGGCCGGGGCCGGCGGCGGGCAACAGGATCTCGCCGCAAAGCCTGAGCGCCGAGCGATCCCGGGGCGAGCCCTGGTAGCCGCGCGCGACGTGGCGCGATCCGTCGAAGCCCGCAAAGCCGCCGAAGCGAAGCCGCAAGGCGCCCGCGTCCACGAACCAGGCGTCGGACAGACGCGCCGGGCCGGACCGGAACGCCTGCGCGAACAGGCCGTCGCCGGAGCCGTCCGCGCCGACGCCGGTCTCGACCGGGTCGAGACCGGCGAGACGCGCATAGGCGGCGAGCGGCGCGAGCGAAACGCCGGCGGCCACCTGCCCGATGGGACGGCCCGCGAATGCGACGGCGTCGGGCAGACGTTCGGCTTGCGCGGCGCTGAGCCAGTCGACCGCCGGACCAGCGGCCGGACGCGAGGGCTCGGAAATGGACGCCGCGTCGGACGGCAGGCGCCCGGCGGGATCGGAGACGTCGAGCAAGGGCGAAGACGGGCGCCGGTCGCGGCGGCCTTCGGCGAGGAAATGCAGCACGGGATTGGCGCCCGCAGGCAGGGCCGGCCCCGCGCCGACATAGTATTCAGCGTCGAACAGCGCGCTCGGCCGCCGACGGCGGGGACCGCCGACCTGCAGATAATGCGCGGCCGGCGAGAGGCCCGAGCGGGCGACCTCCGGATAGCGCTTCACATACCAGGCGGCGTCGAACAGGCGCGTGCCAGCGAGCGCCGCGAGCGCTTCCTCGACCGGCATGTCGGCGCCGGCTTTTGCAGCCACGCGCACGTCGGCGGGAGCGGCCTTCGGAACGTCGACCGTGGGGACGGCGTCGGCGGGTTCGTCGACTCCCGGCGTCGGCGCGTCGGCCTCTGGCGCGAGCGGGGCCGCCGCTTCGGCCGCTGCGGGCTCGGTCGGTTCCGCGGCGGCGGGCTCGTCCGCTTTGGCAGGCGCGTCGAGCTCGGGCTCGTCCAGGCCCGGTTCTTCCGAACCCTCCTGTTCTGCGCCCAGCTCGTCCGCGTCATGGTCTTCGCTGGCGACGTCCACATCGACGTCGTCCGGCGTCTCCTCGGGCTCCGCGGCCGAAGGCGGCGCGTCGTCGACCAGCTCCGCAACGGAGCCGGTTTCAGTCTCAGCGACCGGGATTTCGTCCGACGGCTCGGAGACATCGGCGGCTTCGGTCGCAGCCTGCGGCTCTGCGTCATCGGCGGTCGACTGCCTGGCTCCAGAACGCGCGAAATGGACCAGCGGCGGCAGGCCGCTCTCGACCAGGTCCGGATTGTCCGCCGCATAGCGCGCGGCGTCGAAGTCGGCGCTCGGATTGGCGAGCGTCTCGAGGCCGTGGCGCACGTAGTGCAGCATCGGGTGCAGCCCCGAGCTACGCGCGTCCGGGTAGGTCTCGAGATAATAGGCCTCGTCGAAGCCGCCGCTGCGCGCGACCGCGGCGATCATGCGCTGGTCTCGGCGTCCGAGATTGGCGAGGCCGAGCCCCTCGAGATCCTGCCGGCGGATCGCGCGCTTGCCCGTGTCCTTGCCGGTTTTGAGGTAGTGCACCAGCGGATTGGCGCCGTTCCGGGCGACGTCGGGATAGAGCGCGAAATAGGCCGACGACACGAAGCGCGCGCTCGGCGACAGCCCGTTGGGCCCGCCCTCGACGAGAAAATGCCTCAGCGCCGAGCCGCCCTCGCCGAACTTCGGCTTGTAACGCTCGACATACCAGGCCTCGTCGAACAGTCCGCTGTCCTCGACCAGCCGCTCGTCCGCCTCGCTCGCAGTCGTCTTTTTCGCCACGCCCTGTCGCCACTCGCTCGCGACGCCCCGCCGCGGCATGCCGCCGCCGTCGCCCCGCGGCGCCGCAACCATGCGGCCGCGACAGTAGCGGGCGGCCTGCCGCGCCACACCTGCCGCCGCGTCGCGCCTGCTGCGCCGCGACATAAACCGGGTCGCGGCCTCCCGCGCGCCCGATTCGGCGCCGTCGCGTCCGATTCGGGGCAGAGAACCGAGACATCCCTGTGAAAAGCTGGGAGCTCCCTTGCAAGCCATTGAGATCGTTCGACGTTCCCGACCGCTCCGGCGACCGGCCCGCTGGCGTTCGACGCCAAGACGGTCTAGGGTCCGGGCCGATCTCAGATTGCTCTAGAAAGCGTGCCTCGACTTGGCTGATCCGAACGACCTGACCTCTGGCGGCCCCGCGGGCGCGAGCCTTCCGACGTTCGTCCCGTGTCGATCGCGGACGAGATGCGCCGCTCCTATCTCGACTACGCGATGTCGGTGATCGTCTCGCGCGCGCTTCCCGACGTGCGCGACGGCCTGAAGCCCGTGCACCGCCGCATCCTGTTCTCGATGAACGAGAACGGCTATTTCCCGGACCGGCCCTACCGCAAGTCCGCCCGCGTGGTCGGCGACGTCATCGGTAAGTACCACCCGCACGGCGACCAATCGATCTACGACGCGCTCGTGCGCATGGCGCAGACCTTCTCGATGCGCCTGCCGCTCGCCGACGGCCAGGGCAACTTCGGCTCGGTCGACGGCGATCCGCCCGCGGCGATGCGATACACCGAGATCCGCCTGGCCAAGCCCGCCATGGCGCTGCTCGACCACATCGACGAAGACACGGTCGACTTCCAGGACAACTACGACGGCTCCGAGCGCGAGCCGACGGTCCTGCCCGCGCAGTTCCCGAACCTTCTCGTCAACGGAGCCGGCGGCATCGCGGTCGGGATGGCGACCAACATCCCGCCGCACAATCTCGGCGAAGTGGTCGACGCCTGCGTGGCGCTCATCGAGCGTCCCGAAATGGAGCTCGAGGAGCTTCTCGATCGTGCCCGGCCCGGACTTCCCGACAGCCGGCCGCATTCTCGGCCGCGGCGGCATCCGCTCGGCCTATTCGACCGGCCGCGGCTCCGTAGTGATGCGCGCCAAGGTCGACGTCGAGGAGATCCGCAAGGATCGCGAGGCGCTGATCGTCACCGAGATTCCGTATCAGGTGAACAAGTCGCGCCTCATCGAGCACATCGCCGAACTCGTCCGCGAGAAGCGCGTCGAGGGCATAGGCGACCTGCGCGACGAGAGCGACCGCAAGGGCATGCGCATCGTGATCGAGCTCCGCCGCGAGGCGGTGGCCGACGTGGTGCTGAACCAGCTGTTCCGTTTCTCCGCGCTGCAGACCTCTTTCGGCTGCAACATGGTGGCGCTGACCGGCGGCCGTCCCGAGCTGATGACGCTCAAGGACATGCTCGTCGCCTTCATCGCGTTCCGCGAAGACGTCGTCTCCCGGCGCACCAAGTTCCGCCTCAACAAGGCGCGCGACCGCGCCCATGTGCTCGTCGGCCTCGCCATCGCGGTCGCCAACATCGACGAGGTCATCCGCCTCATCCGCACCGCGCCCGATCCCGCGACAGCGCGCGAAACGCCTGATGGAGCGCGACTGGCCGGCCGAGGACGTCGCCTCGCTCATCAAGCTGATCGACGACCCGCGCCACCGGATCAACGACGACGGCACCTACAAGCTCTCGATCGAGCAGGCGCGCGCGATCCTCGACCTGCGCCTGCAGCGTCTCACCGCGCTCGGCCGCGACGAGATCGGCGAGGAGCTCGACAAGCTCGCGGCCGAGATCGCCGATTATCTCGACATCCTGAGCAAGCGCGAGCGCGTGCAGGAGATCGTGCGCGCGGAGCTGCTCGACGCCAAGGCCCAGTTCGCGACGCCGCGCCGGACCGAGATCATCGAGTCCGAGGCCGACTTCGAAGACGAAGACCTGATCCAGCGCGAGGACATGGTCGTCACCTTCACGCATGGCGGCTACATCAAGCGCGTGCCGCTCGCGACCTACCGGGCCCAGCACCGCGGCGGCAAGGGCCGCTCCGGCATGGCGACGCGCGACGAGGACTTCGTCAGCCGCCTCTTCGTCGCCAACACCCACACGCCGGTGCTGTTCTTCTCCTCGCTCGGCCAGGTCTACAAGCTCAAGGTATGGAAGCTGCCGCTGTCGGCGCCCCAGGCGCGCGGCAAGGCGCTCATCAACCTGCTGCCGCTCGATCCGGGCGAGCGCATCACCACCATCATGCCGCTCGTCGAGAACGAGGCCGACTGGGCCAAGTACGACGTGATGTTCGCGACCTCGGGCGGCACCATCCGGCGCAACAAGCTCAGCGACTTCACCAATGTGAACCGCTCCGGCAAGATCGCGATGAAGCTTGAGGCCGGCGAATCCATCGTCGACGTGCAGATCGCGTCGGAAGACGACGACGTGCTGCTGACCACCTATCGCGGCCAGTGCATCCGTTTCCGCGTGACGGACGTGCGCGTGTTCAAGGGCCGCGATTCGGTCGGCGTGCGCGGCGTCACGCTCGGCGAGGACGACCGCGTCATCGCGCTCTCGATCCTGCGGCACTTCGAGGCGTCGCCTGACGAGCGCGTGGCGTATCTGAAGCGCGCCAACGCGGTGCGCCGCGGCCAGGGCGAGAGCGTCGCCGAGGACGCGACCGCGGACGCCGAGGCCGAAGCCGGCGCCGACATCGAGCTCGGCGCCGAGCGCTACGCGGCGATGTCGGAGGCCGAACAGCTCATTCTGACCATCTCCGAGAACGGCTACGGCAAGCGCTCGTCGTCCTTCGAGTACCGGGTCACCGGACGCGGCGGCAAGGGCATCGTGGCGATGGTGACCAACGACCGGAACGGCCCGCTGGTCGCCTCCTTCGCGACCGAGCATTCCGACCAGATCATGCTGGTGACGAACGCCGGCCAGACGATCCGCTGCCCGGTGGACAACATCCGCCTCGCAGGCCGCTCGACCCAGGGCGTGATCGTGTTCTCGACCGGCGACGGAGAGCGCGTCGTCTCGGTCGACCACATCGGCGAGGACGAGGCCGAAGAAGAGGCCGCGCCGGAGTGACGTGAAAAGGCCCGCCGGCGACGAGCGGGCCTTTTTGATTCTGGTCAGCGCGTTCCTTCGGCCTTCCGGCTCAGGTCTGGTCGAGCAATTGCTCGTCGCACAGCGCCTCGACCCATTGCGACGCGCTCGCATAGGCCGCGGCCGCTCCGGCGGCGGGCGCGAGTTGGGGCGCGGGCCTTTCCGACGGGATCGCCTCGACGCGGGACGCCTCGCTCTTCAGCGTCGCATGGGCCATGAAGACCTTCATGACATGGGCGACGCCCGCCTCGGTGACGTTGCGCAGATCCTCCGCGTAATAGGCGCCGCGGGCGCCTGGCCCCGTGATGATCTCGTAGGACGGAAAATACTGAACGTGCTCGTTTTCCTGCGCGAGCATCTCGGCCGCGACGCGCAGGACGGACTTCGAGTAGACGGTCGCCGACACGACGTTGCCGCCGGCCGCCGCGGTGGCGGCGAGCGGCACGGGCGAGACCGTCAGCATCACTCTGGCGCGCGGGTTCACCGACCGGAGCCCCTCGAGGAACTGGGACATGTCGGCGTGAACGTCGGCGAGGGTCTGGTTGTAGAACTCGTGGAGCGCCGGGTCGAACACGCCGCCCGAGACGCCGGGACAGATCGGAAAGACCGCCCCGTCGGCGCGCGAGCGCCAGCATTCGGTGAGGCCGAGCGTGAAGATCAGGACGTCGAGCTCGCTGAACATCCGCCGCACCGCGGACAGATGATAGGCGCGGTCGGCGCGCATCTCCGCCTCGTTCGCGAAGCCGCCCGGCTGGACCGTGGGGCGGAACGGATCGAGCGCGGAGCCGTCGCTCTCGATCCAGACGTCCTCCTGCGGCTCAAACGAACCATGGGCGCGACGAAACAGCTGGAGCAGCTGGCGGGCGGTGTAGACGTTGCCGAAGCGCGCCGAATAGACGCCGTACTGATGCGCGGCGGCGACCGGGCGCGGGGTCAGCGGATGGGCGTCCTCGGCGATGAAATAGTTGAGCCCGCTCGCGCTCAGATGCCGCGCGATATGCTGGGCGAAGCAGCTCCCCGACGTCGCCACCCGGGTTTCCGGACTGAGCTCGAGTTCGAAACGGCCGACCGGATCGATGTCGCCGGACGGCGCGTCGCGCACGGTCGCGTTCCAGAACGATTTCGCGGGCAGGCCGCGATAGGGATGCTCGCCCATCAGGCTCCTCGCGGGTGGCCGGCGATCTGGTCCAGCACGACGACGCCGTAGGCGGCGTTGGCGTGGGTGGCGTCGCGGCCATAATAGTCCCGCTTGAGAAAACCGGAAGGGTCCTTGGTGGCGTCCGGCGCCGGGACGAAGACGACGCCGATCTCGTCGCACAGGGCCTTGGTCATGCGCGACTGCAGCCGCCACAGCTTGCGCCGCAGCGCCGGCTTGCTCAGCCCGACGGTCGAGATGTCGAGCTTCTTGAAGTAGGTCTCGGCATGACTGAGGATGAAGGCGTCGTCGTCCTTGGGCGGCGGCGCTTCGAGATGGAGCACGGTCGCCTTTCCGCCGGCGAGCTTCTTGAGAAGCTTGCCGTCGCGCCCCCTCACGAAGCGCTCGAACGTCGCCTCCATGATCTTGACCGGGATCGCGCGCGCCTCGGGGTCGAGCGCCTCGTCGGGATCGCCGGGCTCGATGAAGTCGAAGGGTTCGGGATGCCGCATGAGGCCGAAGACGTTGAACTGATTGCCGCCGAGCACAGAGACGATCAGGTCGCCGGGTTGCGCCGCCGCCGCGATCTCCTCGAGCTCGCTCTCGGCGACGCCCTCGCGCAGAACGCCGTTCTTGATCTGCTGCAGGCGGTCGATCATCACCTCGCCGAGGTCCGCGCCGCCGCGCTTGGCGAAGCCGTCCTTGATCGCGATTGTGTGGCTGTCGCCGATGATCGTCGTTTTCGTGGTGCTCATTTCGTCGGCTGGTTCGTCAGCGCGGTCGATCGGGCCCGGAGCGAACCGTCTCGCCACAACCCAGGGAGGCGTTTGTCGTCATCAGATAAGCTGGGATCGACCAGCCGCGCAACGCCGCCCGGAAGCTGCGCGGGGTCAATGACTTCCGCGCCGAAGACGCCGCGTCAAGCCCCGCCTTGGGCGGCGCCCGGGCGTCGAGCGCCAAGAGCTGCGATCGCCGAGAGCGCCAGACAGATCAGAGCGTTCCAGCCCGCCAGCGAAATCCCCAGAATTCGGAACGCGGCGGCGTCGCACGGAACGATTCGGGTCGCGCGCATTTGATCGAGCAAACCGCCGGCGGCGGTCGGCGCGGCGTTCGCGCCCGCGCAGCTCGCAGGGCCCGGCCAGAACCCCCACTCGACCCCGGCGTGATAGGCGCTGAGGCCGGCTCCCGCGAGAAACAACAGGGCCGCAAGGGCGAGCGCGATCCGCGCGGGAGCCGGCGCGCCGCGCGTCGCGAGCAGCCAGGCGGCGAGCGCCAGCGGCGCGCCGAGATAATGCGGCCAGCGTCCCCACAGGCACAGCATGCAGGGCACGTAGCCGAAGCCGTGCTGCATCACGAGCGCTCCGCCGACGGTCGCGGCCGAGACGATCGCGACGACGAGCGCCGTGGCGGCGGGGGTCAGGCGGGTCGTCATGACGCCCGGCATGTCGGAATTCGGCATGGCTGTCGCGACCGCTGTCAGAACACGTATTTGACCAGCACGAAGCCGCCGACGATCACCACCAGCAACAGGATGGCGGAGAGTTCGAGCCGCTTCTCGATGAACTCGCGCACCGGCTCGCCGTAGCGCCTGAGCAGCCAGCCCACCGCGAGGAAGCGCAGGATCCGCGAGACGAGCGAGAGCGCGAAGAACAGCCAGATGTCGTATCCGGCGAAGCCCGACGTGATGCTGACGAGCTTGTAGGGAATGGGCGTCAGGCCCTTCAGAAGGATGATCCACAGACCCCACTGGGCGTAGGTGTCGCGGAACGCGTCCATCTTGTCGCCGTAGCCGTAGAGCTGGATGATCCACAGCCCCAGCGTGTCGTAGAGCAGCGCCCCGATGGCGTAGCCGACCATGCCGCCGAGCGTCGAGGCGAGCCCGCACATGATCGCGAGCCGATAGGCGCGCTCCGGACGCGCCAGCGTCATCGGCACGAGCAGGATGTCGGGCGGCAGGGGAAAGAACGAGGCTTCGGCGAACGAGACCCCGAAGAGCGCCGCGTCGGCCCTCGGACCCGCGGCGAGCGAGAGCGTCCAGTCGTACAGGCGTCGCAGCATGACTCAGACTTTCGGACGAACCGGCGCGAGCGGCCGCGCAAGATGCGGACGGGGGGAGACCAAGCGCCTTCCGCGCCGGAATGCAAGCCTGCGTCCGGGTCTTCGTCCGCGACATGGTCGCGAAGCCCTTTACGCAGCCGCGCCGGTCATGCGAATTCAGTCGCGCGTGCGGGTGTGGTGGAATTGGTAGACGCGCCGGACTCAAAATCCGGTTCCGCAAGGAGTGTCGGTTCGAGCCCGACCACCCGCACCATCTCTCTGCAGGCGGCTCCATGAGGCCGCGCTCCAGACGCAAAGCCCCGCAGCGCTGAAAGCCGCCCCGAGCCAGGCGACGCCCGTCCAGCCGGCGAGCGCGAAGACCGCAGTGGACGAGATCGCGCCGATACCGCTGCCGATCGAATAGAAGAGCATGTAGCCGCCGACGAGCCGGCTGTCGGCGGCCGGGAACGCCGCGACCATCAGGCTCTGATTCGTGACATGGACCGCCTGCACCGCGAAATCGAGCAGGACCACGCCCAGCGCGAACAGCGCGATCGAGCGGTCCAGAAAGCCTATGGGCAGCCAAGACAGGGCGAGCAGCGCCAACGCCGCGCCCGTGGTCGCTTGTCCGAAGCCGCGGTCGGCGAGCCGGCCGGCCTTCGCGGCGGCGAGCGCCCCGGCGAGGCCGGCGAAGCCGAACAGTCCGATCTCGGAATGGCTCAGCGAGAACGGCGGCGCGCCGAGCGGCAGCGCCATCGCGGTCCACAGGCAGCTGAAGCTTGCGAAGGCGAACAGCGCGATGAGGCCGCGGCTGCGCGGCAGCGGCTCGCGCAGGAACAGCGCGAGCGTCGATTTCAGGATTTCGCCATAGCTCTGCCGGGTCGCAGGCGGGCGACGCGGCAGCATGCGGGCGAGCAGCGCCGAAAGCGCGAGCATGAGGCCGGCCGAAACCAGATAGACCAGCCGCCAGCCGCCGAGATCCGCCAACGCGCCCGAGACGAAGCGGGCCGCCAGGATGCCCGTCACCACGCCGCTGGTGACGAGTCCGACGGCGCGCCCCTGTTCGCCGGGCGCCGCGAGCGCCGCCGCGAAGGCGACGAGCACCTGAACGACGACGGCGAGGAGCCCGACGAGGATCATCGCGCCGAGAAAGACCGGCGCGCTCGTGGCCGAACCCGCGACGAGCAGCGCGGCGGCGGACGCCATCGTCTGAACGATCACGAGCCGGCGACGATCAAGCCGGTCTCCAAGCGGCGCGACGAACAGGAGGCCCGCCGCATAGCCCGCCTGGGTGAGGGTCACGACCAGGCCGACGGTCGCAGGCTCGATCGCGAAGCTCTCCGCGATCGAGCCCAGCAGAGGCTGGGCGTAATAGACATTGGCGACCGCGACCCCGCAGGTCGCCGCGAGCAGGAGCAGCGTCGCGCGCGACGGGCCTTCGGCTTGTCGCCTGCGCGCGGCCCCGTCGGTCGAAAGAGCTCCGGCCATGTCCGTCCCCATTCCAGTCTCATAACGAGACCAGTTGCTGCGCGACAAGTCCAGTCTTATTTTGAGACTGAAATTGAACTCGAGGAGGGTCCGGGATGCGGCGCGTCAGTTTCGGGAGCGCGGACTGTCCGGTGGCGCGCGCCCTCGACGTGATCGGCGACTGGTGGTCGCTGCTGATTGTGAGAGACGCCTTCGACGGCGTCCGGCGCTTCGGCGCGTTCCAGAAAAACCTCGGCGTCGCCAAGGGAATGCTGGCGACCCGCCTTCAGGCGCTGGTGGAGGCCGGCGTGCTGGAGCTCGCGCCCGCCTCCGACGGCAGCGCCTACTCCGAATATGTGCTGACGGCGAAGGGCCGCGACCTGTTCGTCGTGGTCGCGGCGCTGCGGCAATGGGGGGAGGACCACCTGTTCGCCGCCGGCGAGCCGCGCTCGGCGCTCGTCGACGCGCGCGACGGCGCGCCGGTCGCCCGGCTCGAGGTCCGCGCGGCCGACGCGCGCCCCCTCGCCTTTGACGAGACCCGCGTCGAGAAGGCTCGGCCCGCAAAAGGAGCTTGAAGGGCCGTCGACGCGCGCCGAAATAAACGAGCGACTGAGGCGCGCGTCTGGCCGAGGCGCGCCATGATGCGAGGAACTCGCCATGAGGCGCATTCTGCTTGGGCTCGCCGCCGCGCTGGTCGCGGCCTCGCCTGCGGCGGCCGAGATCACCGTCCTCGCCCGACCGACCGGCGACGCCTCGTCGCTCGTCTGGCGCAGCGCCAGCGAACGCGAGGCGATGTACCGCCATCTTTCCCGCACGCTCATGCGGCTCGGCGAGCGCGACCTGCCGAAGAGCCAGAGGCTCGAGGTGAAAATCCTCGACGTGCGCCCGGCGGGCCAGTTCGAACCGTGGCGGGCCGGCGGCGCCGACAACGTCCGGATCATGCGCGACGTCACGCCGCCGAGCGTGAAGCTCAGCTACCGCCTCTCGGACGGCCGCCGCGTCATCGCTTCGGGCGAAGAGACGGTGACGGATATGAACTACCTCTGGGACGCCGCCGCCCGCTCCTCGCTCGGCTCGTTCCCCTACGAGACCGAGCTGATGCGCGACTGGTTCCGCGACCGCATCGTCAGGCTTAAGCCCGCGCGGGGCTGAGCGCGCCCTCCTCCTCCGCGTCCATCGGAGCGTTTCGCCCAGCCCGCTTTCCATGTATGCGGGTTGGTCATCGTCGGCGCCTGCCGGCGGCGAAACGACGGAACCGACCATGGCGTTTGCGGAACTGATCTCGACGGTGGAGCGCGCGATGACGCGCACGCACTGGACGCGCGAAGCCGCGAAGTCGCTCTACGCGCTGCCCTTCGCGGATCTGATGTTCGAGGCGCAGACCGTCCACCGCCGCCATTTCGATCCCAATCGCGTGCAGATGAGCCGGCTGCTGTCGATCAAGACCGGCGGCTGCGCGGAAGACTGCGGCTATTGCAGCCAGTCGGCCCGCATGCCCGGCGAAAAGCTCAAGGCCTCCAAGCTGATGGAGGTCGAACGGGTGATCGACGAGGCCCGCAAGGCGAGAGACGGCGGCGCGACGCGCTACTGCATGGGCGCGGCGTGGCGGAGCCCGAAGGACCGCGACATGGACATGGTCCTGGCCATGGTCGAGGGCGTCAAAGGCCTCGGCATGGAGACCTGCATGACGCTCGGCATGCTCACCCCCGAGCAGGCCCTCCAGCTCAAGGACGCCGGGCTCGACTATTACAACCACAACCTCGACACCTCGGAGCGCTATTACTCCGAGATCATCACCACGCGCACCTTCGCCGATCGGCTCGAGACGCTCGACAACGTGCGCTCGGCCGGCATGAAGGTGTGCGCAGGCGGCATCCTCGGCATGGGCGAGACGGTCGACGACCGCGTCGACATGCTGGTGACGCTCGCCAATCTCGACGAGGCGCCCGAGAGCGTGCCGATCAACATGCTGATCCCGATCCCCGGCACCAAGCTCGAGAACGCAGCGCCCATCGACCCGTTCGACTTCGTGCGCACCATCGCGCTCGCCCGCATCATGATGCCGACGAGCCATGTGCGCCTGTCGGCCGGCCGCACCGAGATGTCGGACGAGATGCAGGCGATGTGCTTCCTCGCCGGCGCGAACTCGATCTTCGTCGGCGAGACGCTCCTCACCGCCGACAATCCGGGCGAGGACCACGACGGCGCGCTGTTCCGCCGACTCGGCGTCGAGCCAGAGGCGCTCGGGGACGAGTGAAGCGGCGAAAGCCGACTGCGCGCTTCGAGACGCGCCTTCGGCGCTCCTCAGCATGAGGGATGTCGAGGGTGATGCAGCGCACAGGAAGACCTCATGCTGAGGAGCTTCGCGCAAGCGAAGCGTCTCCAAGCACGCAGTTCGTCTCTGCAGCGCGGACCTTCTGATGACCCGCCTCTCCCGCTTCGAGACCGCGCTCGAGGGCCTCTCCCGCAAGGATCGGCTGCGCGGCCTCGCGCCCCGCGAGGGCCTCGACTTCGCGTCCAACGACTATCTCGGCCTTGCGGCCTCCCCTCGCCTCGCCGAGGCCGTCCGCGAGGCGATCGGGCGCGGCGCTGTCGGGGCGGCAGGCTCGCGGCTCCTACGCGGCAACCATCCGGAGCACGAGGCGCTGGAGGCGGAGGCAGCCGCCTTCTTCGGCGCGGAGAAAGCGCTCTATTTCGGGGCGGGTTTCTCGGCCAACGTCGCTCTTATCCAGACGCTGCCCCAACGCGGCGACCTCGTCGTCCATGACGAGCTGATCCACGCCTCCGTCCATGACGGCCTGAAGGGCTGCCGCGCCGAGACCGTCGCCTTCGCGCACAACGACGCCGGCGCCGCCGAAGACGCGATCCGCGCCTTCCGGGAGCGCGGCGGGACGGGCGCGCCATGGATCGCGGCCGAGAGCCTCTATTCGATGGACGGCGACCGCGCGCCCGTCGCCGAGCTGATGGCGCTTGCGGAACGCAATGACGGCTTCCTGCTGCTCGACGAGGCGCACGCCACCGGCGTTCTGGGCGCCCGCGGGCGCGGCCTCGGGCGAGACCTTCGAGGGACGCGAGGCGCTCGTCTCGACCCACACCTGCGGTAAGGGGCTCGGCTGTTCGGGCGCGCTCGTGACGGGACCCGCGGCGATCGTCGACTTCCTCGTCAACCGCGCCCGCCCCTTCATCTACGCCACCGCGCCCTCCCCGCTCGCCGCCGCCGCCGTGCGCGAGGCGCTCCGCATGGTGGAGGACGAGCCGGCGCGCCGCGCGGCGCTCGCCCGCCGCGTCGCCATCGCCGAAGGCAAGCTCGCCGGGCTCGGCCTTCGAGGTTCTGGCTCGCACATCCAGCCCGTCATCCTCGGCCGCAACGCCCGGGCGCTGCGGGCGGCGCGCGCGGTCCGCGCCGCGGGCTTCGACTGCCGCGCGATCCGTCCGCCGACCGTGCCCGAGGGTACGGCGCGGCTCAGGATCTCGCTCACCCTCAACGTCGCCGAGGCCGACGTCGCCGCGCTGATCGACGCGATCGGCGCGCAGATCCAGGAGGAGGCCGCGTGAGCGCGATCGTCGTCACCGGGACCGACACCGGCATCGGCAAGACCGTGTTCGCCGCAGGGCTGACCGCCGCGCTCGGCGCGACCTACTGGAAGCCGGTCCAGTCGGGCCTCGAGGGCGAGACCGACAGCGAGACCGTGGCCCGGCTCGCGCGCCTTCCCCCGGAGCGCGTGCTGCCCGAAGCGTGGCGGCTGAGGACGCCCGCCTCGCCCCACCTCGCCGCCGAGATCGACGGCGTCGCGATCGACCCCGAGGCGCTCAATCCTCCCGCGGTCAACGGCCCGCTGGTGATCGAGGGCGCGGGCGGCCTGTTCGTGCCGCTGACGCGGGAGACGCTCACCATCGACGTGTTCGCGCGCTGGCGCCTGCCGGTCGTGCTCGTCGCCCGCACGGCGCTCGGGACCATCAACCACACGCTGCTGTCGCTCTCGGCGCTCAAGGCCCGTGGGATTCCCGTGCTGGGCGTCGCCTTCGTGGGCGAGGAGAACGTCGACTCCATCCGCGCGATCGCGACCTTTTCGGGCGCCAGGGTGCTGGGCCGGCTGCCGCCGCTCGCGCCTCTGTCGCCGCGCACGCTCGCCGAAGCCTTCGGCAAGGCGTTCCGCACGCGGGACTTCATCGCCTGACAACCCAAGATGGTACGTAGTCGCCCGAATGGCGACGAAACGGACTTTCATCCATCACGCGCTTGTCCTCTTCTCGGTCAGGAGCGTGCGATGCCGATTGGATCTCTTCGTTCAGCGGCTGCGGCCGCTTTGTGCCTCTGCGGGCTGGCCGCTTCCGCCGTCGCCGCGCCGGACGCGCCGCTTTCGGGACTGCCGATCCTGGTCGACGCGGCCGGCAAGGCGATCGGCCCCTATCTGCCCAACAATGCGGGCACGAATTCGGCGCTGATCTCGGTCGACAAGCGCATCCTCGCCGTTCCGGCCAACAATCTCGGCTTCTTCGAGGCGAGATACATCCTCTACTACAAGACCAAGAACTGCTCCGGCGAAGCGCTCATGAGCGCCAACACGCTGCCGCTCGCCGGCATGCAGAAGGGCGTCCTCTACTACCCTGCCGAAGAACGCGTCGAACCGAAGATCAAAAGCCGGAACGAGTTCGTCCCGAACATGGGCATGTCGCCCTGCGGTCTCATCCAGACCACCGGAGGATCGTTCGCGAAGGTGAAGACGCTGAAAGTCGACGAGCTCGGCTTCAAGGCGCCGTTCTCACTGAAGACGACGCTGCCCTGATCGAAAGACGGCGACCGGGCGCGGGCTCAGAGCCCGCGCTTGGCCCAGCCGTCGGTCATCGCCACCCGCGGTCGAGATCGGCGGGGAAGTCGAGCTCGCTCCATTCCTTGCCTTCGATCGAACGCACGCCGACGACCTCGCCGTGATAGCGGGCGATGCCGTCGATGGCGGACAGATACCAGCGCTTCAGCCCGTCCTCGGAGCGCAGCAGGCGCTCGATCTCGGCGACGAAGATCTTGGCGCCCTCATCGGTGAAGCGCAGGCATCCGATCGACTCGCCGGTGACGAGGTCGAGCGGCAGCGTCTTGCCGATCGCGAACAGCCGGCCGTCCTTGTCGCGCACCTTCATGTCGTCGCTGTCGTAGTCGCCCTTGCGGTCGATCGTCACCGTGATGGGCGCGACCGGCGGATCGGCCAGAACGGCCTTCGAGATCTCCGGCTCGATCAGCGTGTCGCCGTTCAAGATCAGGAACGGCTGCTTCATCTCGTGGCGCGCGATCCAGCAGCTCGCCAGATTGTCGGCGAGTTCGAAGAACGGGTTGTGGGTCGTGCGCAGGCTGACGCCCGACAGCTTGATGGCGTCGAGCGCCGCGTCGACCTTGGCGGCCTCGAAGCCCGTCACCACCACGATCTCGGTGACGCCGGCGGAGGCGAGCGAGCGAACCTGCCATTCGAGCAGCGGCTTGCCCGAGAACGGGATCAGACACTTCGGGGTCTCGGCGGTCAGCGGCAGAAGGCGGCGCCCCTGGCCGGCGCTGAGGATGATGGCTTTCACTTGGCTGTCCTCCGGATGTCCAGGCGGGCGCGAACTGCGGGCTTCGAGACGGCTCTCCGGGCTTCCTCGGCATGAGGACCGTTTGCGCATCCTCCACGCTCCTCATGCTGAGGAGCGCGCCGCAGGCGGGCGTCTCGACGCACGCAGTTCGCCTTCCCTGGAACCGACTTCAGAAATCAAGATCCGCGTAATGCGGCGCGGGGGCGGTGCCGGGAACGGTCTCGCCCAGCAGCGGACGGAAGGACGGACGCGACTTCACCCGCGCGTACCAGTTGCGCGCCGTCTCGTCCTCCTCCCAAGGCACGTCGCCGAGATAGTCGACGACGGAGAAATGGGCGGCGGCCGCGAGATCGGCGTAGGTCAGCCGGTCGCCCGCCAGCCAGCGGCGCTGGCGGATGAGGTAGCCGACATATTTGAGGTGGTAGCGGATGTTGGCGCGGCCGGCGCGGATGGCCGCCATCTCGGGCGCGCCGCCGCCGAGATTGGTCGGCATGAAGCGCTTGTAGATCTTCTCGGTGACGAGGTGGCTCGAGACCTCCTCGAAGAACTTGCGGTTGAACCAGTCGGTCAGCCGGCGGGTCTCGACGCGGTCGCGGGGCGAGTCCGGCAAGAGCCGCCGGTCGCCGAGCGCGAGGCCACGGGTCTCGTCGAGATATTCGGCGATCACGTCGGCGCCCGGCACGGAAGGCATCGAGGCCTCGACCAGCACCGGGGTGGAGCCCGCTGGGTTGAGCGTCAGGAACGGTTCGCGCCGCTCCCAGATCCGCTCTTCGACCAGATCCGCCTCGAGCCCGTATTCGCTCATGACGAGGCGCACAAAGCGCGAATGCGGGCAAGCGGGTGGTGGTAGAGGATCGCCATGGATGCCGGGGGGTCTCGCGGCGCTCGGAGAAAGTGTGGCCGGCGCGCGTCGCACGCGCGCGGAACGCCGCGGTTGAGATGGCGCGGCGCGGGCGCCCCGTATAGAACCGCACCGCCCGCGCGACAACACCGAATCGGCCGCGGGCCCTCGGGGGAGACGGGGCGCGATGGATCTGCACCAACTGTTGGAAGCCGCCCTGCTCGGCGTCGTCGAGGGGCTGACCGAGTTTCTGCCGGTCTCCTCCACCGGCCACATCCTGCTGCTCGGCCATTTCCTCGGCTTCGAGTCCGCCGGGAAATCCTTCGAGGTGCTGATCCAGCTCGGGGCGATCCTCGCGATTCTCGCGGTCTATTCCGGCAAGCTCATCAACATCGCGATCCGCCTGCCGCACGATCCGACGGCGCGGCGTTTCGTCATCGGCGTGCTGGTCGCCTTCCTGCCCGCGGCCGTCATCGGCGCGGCGCTGCACGGCTTCATCAAGACGGTGCTGTTCGAGAGCCCGATGACGATCTGCGTCGCGCTCATCGTCGGCGGCCTGGTGCTGCTGTGGGTCGACATGCGCCACCAGCCGCAGTCGATCCCGGTCGGCGCGACCGACGGCCCCGCGCATGGCTGGACAGGCGCCACAGGCGGCCGTCGCCTATGACGACGCGATGCAGTTTCCGCTGCGCATGTGCCTCGTCATCGGTTTCTGCCAGTGCCTCGCGATGATCCCGGGCGTCTCGCGCTCCGGCTCCACCATCGTCGGCGCGCTGCTGCTCGGCGCGAGCAAGCGCGCGGCGGCGGAGTTCTCGTTCTTCCTCGCCATGCCCACCATGGCGGGCGCGTTCGCCTACGATCTCTACAAGAACCGCGACACGCTGAAGTTCGACGACCTCGCGCTTGTCGGCGTCGGATTCGTGTGCGCCTTCATCGTCGCGCTCATCGTGGTGCGCTTCGCGCTCGACTTCATCTCGCGCCACGGCTTCGCGCCCTTCGCCTGGTGGCGGCTGATCGTCGGCGCGGCCGGCCTTGCGGGCCTCATGGTCTACGGGTGACGATGAGGTGAGGCCGCGTTCGGCCCGCTGGAGCCTTTGACGCTTGGCCGCGATCGTCGTCACCCACGTCACCCGAACCCTGAGAGGCGGCCGCAAGGCGCTCGACGACGTCTCGTTCGAGGTCCCGGCGGGGTCCTCCTGCGCGCTGATCGGCCCGGCGGGCTCCGGCAAGTCGACGCTCCTGCGCCTCATCGCGCGGCGCGAGAAGCCGGACGCCGGCGTGATCGAGATCGGCGAGGACGTCAGCCAGTCCTGGCGGATCGGACGGCCCGAGCTCGCCGAACTCGTCGATCCGGACGCGCTCGAGCCTGGACGCAATCTCTATGACAACATCGTCCGGGGCTCGGCGCCCGCGGCCTGAAGCGCAGGGACGCGCAAGAGGCCGCCCTGCGCGCAGCCGACGCCTTCGGCCTCGGCCCATCGCTCGCCCGCCGCGCAGGCCGAGTCTCCTCGGGCGAACGGGCGCGGACCGCGCTCGCGCGCGCCTTCGCGGCCCGGCCGGCGGCTTTGCTGTTCGACGAGCCGTTCCGCGGCCTCGACGCCGCCGAGCGCGCGGCGCTGCGCTTCAAGCTCGCGGCGCTGGCGCGAGACCGGCGCGGCCGCGGTGTTTTCGCTGCAGGACCAGGCCGAGGCGCTGGCGCTCGCCGACAGCCTCGTGCTGCTCGACGGCGGCCGGGTCGTCGCCGCGGGCGGCGCCGACGAGCTCTACGCCCGCCGCCGACGTCGGCCGCCGCGCGCCTTCTCGGGCCCTCGCCCATGAACCTGCTTCCCGTGCGCGCCGAGCGGACCGGCCTGTCGCTCGAGGACGGCACGCATCTTGGCGGCGCAAGCCTGCGGACCGGCTTCGTCTTCGCCGTTCTCGGCGTGCGGCCCGAGGATCTTTTCGCGCCGGGCGAGGGCTCTCTGCCCGCCGCCGCGACGTTTCCCGTCACGGTCGAACTCGCGGCGCGCGCGGGGCGCGAAACCCTCGTGCACGGGCGGGTCGGAGCGTTCCCGTTCCTCGCGCGGCTCACCGGGCCGGTCGATGTTCCGGCCGTCGGCCCTCTCACTCTCGGCGCCCGTCGCGAAAGCCTGCATCTCTTCGACGCGGCGACAGGCGCGCGGCTCTAAGGCGCCCATTGGCGGAAGGTCGCGGTTTTTGGAACAGCTATAAGCTCGTATCCTCGGCTGGCTTCGAAAGAGCAGAACGGTGACGTGCGATGGCATGGGAACCGAAGCCGGAAGTCGTCGAGGTGATGGCGCGCTGGCTCTATCGGAAAGAACATCCCGACGTTCTCGATTAGGAAGCGGACGAACAGGCGGCCGCGCCGAAGCGCCCGGCCTCAACCTCGAAAGACAAGGACGTGCGCACTGATTATGAGGCGCGCGCGCGGCAAATGCTGATCATCGCACGCTCAAACAGCGGCAGCGGCGGGTAGCTGCGGTGCCCCACAAAGGGGGCGGTGCTTTACTCACCGATCATCATCAGCCTATCAGTGACACTAGCAGGCCGGCGGCGCGCCTGCCTTTCGCGTTTTCTGGCGACCTGATCAATGAAGCTTTCGAATGAGTCTATTCGTAACAAAATAAATCGAGGCCAACTTTCCTTTATCGGCTTCGATCAGAAACGGCTTCATAAGCGACTTGAACGAACTCAGAACATCATTGGTCGACCGGAGCGCCGCACCCTTAATTTTGCGCTCGCAGCCAAGAATTCACAATGCCTGCATTCCGAGGATGGCGCACGCCTTGATTATACCGGACGAATAATCATACCGAGCGGATCACTTATTCCAGACGACACGAAAACGACTCTGTTTCGGAAGGCCTACGCTTACTCTCCGGAACGGATATCGACGGACACAGAGTTGGAGATTCACGAGCCGGTTGTTTTCGGCGGCGCTATGATCCATCATTTCGGTCACTTTCTAACCGACACGCTCTCGCGGCTTTGGATCCTTCGGGAACTTCCGCCCGAGATAAGAATTGTCTTTCTGACCCACGCCGGCCAGACGCTCGATTTCTTCCTGAAGCGCGCTTGGATACGCGATACGCTTTCAGCCTTCGGCATCAATCATGAAAGAATTATACTCGTTGATCGTCCAACTATATTTCGTAATATTATTGTTCCTCAACCTGCCATAGAACATGCATTCCGCATCTACAGCGCTTATACCACCTCCTACGAATGCTGCAGAGCGATTTGAGACAGCTTCCGCAAACGGACCGTATATCTACCTGTCTCGATCTATGCTCGCCTCCGATCCTCGCGGATGCCGATCCGACGAACAGGCGCTTGAGCAACGTTTGGCGGCGAACGGTTTCAAGATTCTTCACCCAGAGACCATGACAATCGCCGAACAGGTTTCAACCTTCAGGTCTGCTTCCGTCGTCGCCGGAATGATTGGCTCTGCATTTCACAACAGCCTATTTGTCGAAAACCCTAATCTACAGATAATATACCTCGCGGAAGAAAATATTTATGAACGATATCTTATCATAGACGGGGCGAAAATGTACAAATCCACTTATGTCAATTGCATACAAAGCGCTCGATTGGGATCCGAGCTAGTAAGAACTCTCGACGTCAATTCAGCATGTCACGAAATATTCGAGCGGATCTAAAAAACACAAAGTGAGATCCGCTCGCCGTTTACATGCACCTTCCGAGAGGCGTCGTCCCGAGTGGGCCGATAACCGTGTTAAAGCTTAGGCTTTACAGCCAGCCTCGGCTCGCCCCGATCCACGGAAGTCGACCTCCGATGACGGCCTCGCTCAAATACGACAATACTATCATAAACGTGGATCGAAATTGTATTCTTTGTAAACTGATCTACACCGCCCGAGTAATTATATCCGTTCAGCGCGTCGATCTTATTTTTGCAGTATTCGATAAAGGTGCCTGGAGCACGAAGCCCACCACCGTAGCGCTCTACGTAGCTCGTGTGCGTATCCTCGACTAAGTAAACGCCCTCTGGCGTCAAACGATTATATAAATGCTCGATGGTCACAACCTGATGATCATTGATATGACTTCCATCATCCAAAATAACGTCGAACGGGCCGAATTCCTCGCAAATCTCATCAAGAAACGCCGTGTCGGCTTGACTCCCGATCCTTACGTAAATCTGGTCCTCTTCAAACTCCTTGCATTTTTCGGCGATATCGACTCCCACGATCGTGGCGTACGGCCCAAGATATCGTTTCCACATCTGCAGGGAACCACCACGATTGACGCCAATCTCCAACATCGTAATCGACCTGTTCTGAAACCGGGCGACATGCCGCTCATATACGGGAATATACTGCGTCCATTTCTGAACACCGCGGCCTTCATGTGTCAAAAATTGCTCCCAAAGAGACATCGCTCTATAGATCCCCTCTGCTTCCACGGGAGATTATCAATATATCTGACGCCTGGCAACAACGAGACCTTTCGCCGCGCGCCTCTTAGAAGCGCGCGATCAAGACGTCGCTTGACAGTCGCGTCACTCTCCTGATGGATCGCTAATCACGGTCGTTCTGGCAAAATGCGGAGCCGTTGCATGAACTTGTTTGAGTTAATTCGCCGTAAGGATCGGAATGCGCTCGTCCGTGGCGAGGTCAAGGCCGTCACCAAGGCGCTGAACGGTCGCAAATGGTTTGGTGTATCCCTTGCCAGTGGAAGCGAAGTCCGAATTCCAAACGCCTCCCGGTTTTTTACTCTGCGGGGATGGCCTGATTTCTGTGGTTGGCATTCGCACGGGTCTTCATTGAGTCCTGATTTAGAGGTCGGTTTTGCTTTGCAGGGAACTGAGGCTTTGATCAGCTCGACCGAGATTCGCAGCGGAACAAGGCTTGTCCCGCTGTTCTTAAACTGGCCGAAGAGCGGGGAATTGGCTGTCGACCTTGTCATCCGCACGACCAAAGCCGAAGAGCCTTCCGACACGGTATTCGTGGCCACTAGCCGCGCCCTTTCACGGGACTGGCTTTACGCGCTCGCAAAAGGACGGGGCGTTGAAATCGGACCGGGACCAGTTCCGCAGATCCTGCCGGCTGACGACGTTCAAGTCTCCTATGTCGAACAGATGCCTCCGGCGGAATGGAGTCGGCTTTACAATCAAGGTGGCAAGTATCCGGAGAATCCAGAACTATGGGACTCATATGTTGTTGGCGATGCCTGCGATCTCCCAGTAGACGACAAATCTCTTAACTTCATTTTCGGTAGCCACGTTTTCGAACATCTTGCGAACCCATATGGGCATCTGCAACGCTGGCATCATAAGTTAAAGTCGGGCGGGCGCATTCTTTGCGTTATTCCCGACCTTTCCGGCACGAAAGACGCGGTGCAGAAGCCAAGTACGCCTGCCGAATGGGCGTCTGAATTCGAACGGGCGATCTGGGAGCCGACGATAGACCATTATGTCCGCCACATGCATCGTAAAGCAGACGATCCACGGCTTCAAAAAGCAATATCAGACAAAGAGTCGATCCATGTGCATTACTACACTAACAGCAATTGCCGTGAGCTGATGGATTGGGCCTGCGCCGAAGGCGGCTTTGCGAAATTTAGCCTCAACTGGACCGCGAACACCAAGGATTTTCACTTCATGCTCCAAAAGGCATGAGCTTAAATTCGACTGGCCAGCAGACTGTAGAACAGCCCTGGCTAGAGCCTGTCCTGCCCGAACGCCCGCCCTTACGGCTCGAGCTCGCTGTCCCAGTAGAGATAGTCGATCCAGCTGTCGTGGAGGTAGTTGGGCGGGAACAGCCGGCCGTTGCGGTGCAGGTCGTGCACCGTCGGCGGGAACGGCTCCTGGGCGGGATGCATGCCGCAGTCGGCCGGCATCTGGCCGCCCTTTTTCAGATTGCAGGGCGAGCAGGCCGCGACGACGTTCTCCCACGTGGTCAGGCCGCCCCTCGACCGGGGGATCACGTGGTCGAAGGTCAGATCCTCGCGCGTGCCGCAATACTGGCAGGAGAAGCGGTCGCGCAGGAAGACGTTGAAGCGGGTGAAGGCGGGATGGCGCGCCGGCTTCACGAAGGTCTTCAGGCACACGACGGACGGCAGCTTCATCTGGAAGCTCGGCGAGGAGACCCGCCGGTCGTAATGCGAGAGAACGTTCACCCGGTCGAGAAAGATGGCCTTGATGGCGTCCTGCCACGACCACAGCGACAAAGGGTAGTAGCTGAGCGGACGGTAGTCCGCGTTGAGCACCAAGGCCGGACACGCTTCAGGCGACACGACGACCGTCACCGCGCACTCCTCATCGGCGCGCCGGCGCATCGGCCTGCGCTTGAGGAATAATCTATCTGTTGTGCGTCAGCCTTGTGAAGATGCTCGAAGACTTGTCCTCCGCGGTTTGAGCGCGCTCGCCACGAAGGCCGCGCCCTGGCGCAAGCCCTCGCCGTCGATGCCGTGGCCGAGCCCCGGCGACAGATGCCACTCTACAGGAATTTCAGCCGCCGCAAGCCCGTCTGTCGCGGCGAACAGCGCATCGACCGGAATGACGTCGTCGCGCTCTCCGTGGATCAGCAGGATCGGCGGGCGGCAGGTCGCCTCCTCCTTCAGCGCCTCCGGGCTCACCAGCATGCCCGAGAAGCCGATGATGGCGGCGGGCGGCGCCTTGCGGCGCAAGCCGGCGTGCAGCGCCATCATGGCGCCCTGGCTGAAGCCGATCAGAACCAGGCGGTCGTCGGAGAGGCCGTGGCGGGCGAGCTCGGCGTCGAGGAAGGCGTCGAGCGTCGGGCGCGCGGCGATCACGCCGCGACGGCGCTCGTCGGGGTCGCGGAACGTCAGCGGAAACCACTGGCGTCCCGTCGGCGCGGCCATGCAGCGCTCGGGCGCGTGAGGAGACACGAAGGCGACGTCGGGCATCGCCCTGCGCCATTCCGCGCCGATCGCGATCAGGTCGTTGCCGTCCGCGCCGAAGCCATGGAGAAACACGACGAGCGCCTTCGGGACTCCGGAGGCGGGGGCGAGGCGCGGGCCGTCGATCGTCGGCAGGCTCATGTCGTCTCCTCGGCGCTTTCCGGCCGGTTGGGGGCTGGCGCGGCGTCCCTGCCGCCGCGCTTGCGCAGGTAATAGGCCCACAAGAGCTGCGCGGCCACTCCCCGTAAAGGCCGCCAGCGTTCGGCGATGCGTTCGGCTTGCGCGCGGTCGGGGCGCGCCTCCAGCGCGAACGCCTCTTTCATCGCCGCCTGAACGGCCACGTCGCCGCCCGGAAAGGCGTCGGCCCGGCCGTGGGCGAAAAGCAGGAACACGTCCGCCGTCCAGGGCCCGACGCCCGAAATCGCGACGAGGCGCGCCCGCGCCTCGTCCTCATCGAGTCGGCTGAGCGCCGCGATGTCGAGCCCGGCGTCGACCGCCGCGCAAAGCGCCCGAACCGTCCGGAGCTTGACCCGCGACAGGCCGGCGGCGCGGAACGTCTCGTCGGGCGCGGCGGAAAGGCTCGCATGGTCGATGACGCCGAGCGCCGCCTGCAGGCGGCCATGGATCGCGCGCGCGGCCGCGACCGAGATCAGCTGCGAATTGACGATCCAGACCAGCCCGGCGAGGTCGGCGGTCAGCGTGCGGAGCGGCGGCTCGGCGGCCTCCCGGCGCAGCGCGGCCATGCGCGGGTCGAGCGCGCAGAGCGCGTCGAGCGCTGCGTCGAGCTCAGGCTTTGTGAGAATCCGGTCGGTCGTCACGGCGACGCGACGCTAGCGCGCGCGCCCGACGAATTGAAGCCGCCAGCCTTGCGCAGCTTGGCGAACGAGGTCCGGCCGCCGACTCAAGCGGCGCGCAATTGGGCGCCCGGCGAGGTTCCCCGCGGCCGCCGCTCTGCTAGATCTGTCGGCGCCCCTCAGAACGCAAAGGCCCGAATGGCCGATTTCCTCCCCGCCCGCTCCTATTACGCAGCCGCCAATCCCGCCCCTGCTTCCCGGCCTCCGCTGGAAGGCGCCGTCCGCGCCGACGTCGCGATCATCGGCGCCGGCTTCACCGGTCTGTCCGCCGCGCTTCACCTCGCCGGGGCGGGGCTCAAGGCGGTGGTGCTCGAACAGGCGCGGATCGGCTGGGGCGCCTCAGGGCGCAACGGCGGGCAGCTTCACACCGGCCAGCGCCACGATCAGGACGAACTCGAACGCGTGGTCGGGCTCGACGACGCCCACAAGCTCTGGGACATGGCGGAGGACGCCAAAGCGCTGCTGCGCGGACTGATCGACCAGCACGACATCGCCTGCTCGCTCGAGACCGGGCTGATCCACGTAGATCATAAGCCGGCTTTTGTTCGCCATTCGCACGCCTACGCCGAGAAGCTCGCGCGCGACTACGACTACCCGCATGTGGAGCCGCTCTCGCGCGAGGAGCTTTATGAGCTGGTGAAGAGCGAGGGCTATCACGGCGGGTCGATCGACCGTCGCGGCGGGCATCTCGATCCGCTCGCCCTCGCCTACGGGCTCGCGCGCGCGGCGGAGACGGCGGGCGCGACGATCCACGAGGGCGCGCGCGTGAGGCGCCTGACGGGCGGCGCCCGGCCGACGCTCGAGACCGAGCGCGGCGAGGTTTCGGCCGAGGCCGTGCTGATCTGCACCGACGGGCTGCTCGAAGGGGTTGAGGCGACGGTCGAGTCCCACGTCATGCCGATCGCGAACCACATCGCGACCACGGCGCCGCTGGGCGAGCGCCTCAACGACGTGCTGGCGAGTCGCGCCGCGGTTTCCGACAGCCGCTTCGTGGTGCGCTATTTCCGGCCGACGCCCGACGGGCGGCTGCTGTTCGGCGGCGGCGAGACCTATTCGACGACCCTGCCGCCCGACGTCGCGCCGATCGTGCGCCGCCACCTGCTCGAGGTGTTTCCGCAGCTCGCCGACGTGCCCATCGAGCACGCCTGGGGCGGGGTGCTGGGCGTCACGCCGACGCGCCAGCCCTTCGTGCGCTCGGTCGCCAGGAACGTGTTCGCGGCGGCCGGGTACTCCGGCCAGGGCGTGCTGCTCGCGCCGATGTTCGGCCGGATCCTCGCGGAGGCCGTGCAGGGCCGGTTCGAGGGCTTCGACCTTCTGTCGCAGCTGCCGGTCCCGTCCTTCCCGGGCGGGACATGGCTCAGGAAGCCGATCCTGGTGGCCGCCATGAGCTATTTCGCGCTCAGGGACCGGCTGTAGAAACGAGACGCTTACCGCTCGCGGAAGATCTCGCGCTTGCCGGCGTGGTTCGCCGGTCCGACGATGCCTTCGTTCTCCATCCGCTCCATCAGCGAGGCGGCGCGGTTGTAGCCGATCTGCAGGCGGCGCTGGATGTAGGAGGTCGAGGCCTTCTTGTCGCGCAGCACGACCGCGACTGCCTGGTCGTAGAGGTCGCCCGACTCCTCGCCGAAGTCGCCGGCGTCGAACACCGCCGCGTCGTCGCCCTCCTCGGCGGCGCCCGCCGCCTCCTCTTCGTCGGCCGTGACGGCGTCGCAATATTCAGGGCGCCCTTGCGTCTTCAGGTGGTCCACCACCTTCTCGACCTCGGTGTCGGACACGAACGGCCCGTGGACGCGCACGATGCGGGCCGCCGCCGGCCATGTGCAGCATGTCGCCCTGACCGAGGAGCTGCTCGGCCCCCATCTCGCCGAGGATCGTGCGGCTGTCGATCTTGGACGTCACCTGGAAGGAGATGCGGGTCGGGAAGTTGGCCTTGATCGTGCCGGTGATGACGTCGACCGACGGGCGCTGGGTCGCCATCACGATGTGGATGCCGGCCGCGCGCGCCATCTGCGCCAGGCGCTGGATCGCGCCCTCGATCTCCTTGCCGGCCACCATCATCAGGTCGGCCATCTCGTCGACGATGATGACGATGTAGGGCAGCTGGGTGAGGTCCATGACCTCGTCCTCGAACACGCCCTGGCCGGTCTCGCGGTCAAAGCCCGTCTGCACCTGCCGCGTCACCGTCTCGCCGCGCGCCGTGGCTTCCGCCGCCCGGGCGTTGAAGCCGTCGATGTTGCGCACGCCGAGCTTCGACATCTTGCGATAGCGGTCCTCCATCTCGCGGACCGCCCATTTCAGCGCGATCACCGCCTTCTTCGGGTCGGTGACGACGGGCGTCAGCAGGTGGGGGATGCCCTCATAGACCGAGAGCTCCAGCATCTTCGGGTCGACCATGATGAGCCGGCACTTCTCCGGGGCGTGCCGGTAGAGCAGCGACAGGATCATGGTGTTGATCGCGACCGACTTGCCCGAGCCCGTGGTGCCGGCGACCAGCAGGTGAGGCATCTTGGCGAGATCGGCGATCACCGGCTCGCCGCCGATGGTCTTGCCGAGGCAGACCGGCAGCTTCATCGGCGAGGATTCGAAGCTCTGGTCCTCGAGCAGTTCGCGCAGGTAGACGGTCTCGCGCTTGGCGTTCGGCAGCTCGATGCCGATGACGTTGCGCCCCTCCACCACCGCGACGCGGGCCGCGGTCGCGCTCATCGAGCGGGCGATGTCGGAGGCGAGCGCGGTGACGCGAGACGACTTCACGCCGGGCGCCGGCTCGAGCTCGTAGAGCGTGACCACGGGGCCGGGATTGGCGTCGATGATCTCGCCGCGCACGCCGAAGTCGGCGAGCGTCTGCTGCAGCTTCACGGAGTTGCGCTCCAGCGCCTCCTCGGAGAGCTCGGGAGACGGCTCCTCGGTGGCGGCGGGCGTCAGGAGCTCGAGCGACGGCGGCTCGTACTCGAGCGTGACGGGCGGCCGGGCCGAGGCGACCGCGTGCTGGCGCACCGCCGGCTCGACGCGGTTCGCCGCGGGCGCGGACGGCTGGACATGGACGACCGGCGCCGGCTGCGGCGCGTCGACGTTCTGGCGCTGGCGCTCCGCGCGGGCGGCGGCGCGGGCTTCGGCCGCGAGCAGCGGCTTGCGGGCCGGGACGACAGGCGCAGGGACGACAGGCGCAAGGACCGGCGCGGGTTCGACGGCGACGGGCGCCGGCGCCGCGACCGGCGCGGGAGGCTCGACGCTCTGCGTCTGCGCCGCCCCAGCCGAAGGAGGCGCGATAAGTCACCGGCGCGAAGCTGACGAAGGGCTGGCCGAGCGAGCCCGTGAAGCGCGAGCCGACGATCTCGGCGAGCGGCTCCGGCTCGGGCGCGGGCGGCGCGAGCGGGACGTTGTCCTGGTCGACCGGCGAAACCGACAGCTCGCCCACATGGATCGTCTCGGCGAGGCGCTGGATGGTGAGCGGGGCCGGACGGCGCACGACGCGCGCGGCGCCTGGAAACGCCATGCCGGCGATCGCGTCGGCGGCCGCCTCGGGCTCGATCGGCTGCTCGTCCTCGGGCTCGCCCGCGACGCGGTTGCGGCCGCGCAGGATGCTGTCCGGGGTGCGGGTGAAGCGGGTGTTGGGGCCGCTTGCGAACGGCTTCAGCCAGCTCGGCGTCTCGCTCGGCTCCGGCAGCGCCGAGACCGGGCGCTCGACGGTGGCCGACAACGCCTCGTCCAAGCCCGCAAGCCCTGCGCGGCGGGCCTGGAGGACATGGTCGGGCGTGCGGACCGAGCGCACCTCGGACGACGCCGCGGGGCGGTTGGAGGGCTGGCCCCCGCGCGTCGCGTTCGAATCGTCGGAGGCGGGCGGACGGCCTGAAAAACGCATGATCGAAGAACCCCGGAGCCGGGCGGATCCGCCGCCCTGTCGCGCGCTCTCAGTAAGCCGCCGTCAGCGTTAACGAAGGGTGGAGCGGACCCGGTTTTCCCCACCTCAGGGTCCCCCTCGCCGGACCGCTCGACCGCGCGCGTTCGTGAACGCAGGGGCGGACCTCAGGGCGCGTTTGAAGGCGCAAGACCAAGGCTTCGGGCCACGATCGCGCGAGCGACGTCGCGGTCAGCGTCGAACGGGTCTAAACTCGGGAAACGTCGATCGACGCTGTCCCCCTCGAACCGGCGGAGCGCTCGCGCATGACGACCGACCCCCGCGACCTTTCGGCGCTCAACGCCTTCGCCCGCTTCGGCCTTGGACCGAAGCCCGGAGACCTGCGCCGCGTCGCCTCCGATCCGCGCGGCGCGGTGAAGGCTGAGCTGATGAGGCGCGACGTCGCGCTGCTCCCCGACCCCTATCTCGACTCGACCGAGGAGATCGCCCGCTCCTTCATCGAGCGGAAGACGCTGCGCCGCATGCGCAACGGCCGCGAGCTGAAGGGCCGCCGCGAGACGGTGGCCGAGATGATGCGCGCCGAAGGCCGGCTGCCCGCGGAGAAGCCCAAGCCCGTCAGGGCCTCGCCGGACGACGGCGGGATGGCCGGGAACGACATGGGCGGAAACGACATGGGCGGCGGCAAGAAAGGCGGCCGGCGCGACGACAAGGTAGAGCCCATGACCAACATCCCCGACCCCGCCAAGTCGCCGATGCCGGACGAGATCGACGCCCGGATCGTGCGGGCGCGCAACTGCGACATCGGCTTCGTGGAGCGCTGGTGTCGTTCTGGGGAGACCATTTCACCGTCTCGTCGAAGGGCGGCAAATATGTCGGCTGGCTCGGCGGCGCCTATGAGCGCGAGGCGATCCGCCCGCATGCGCTCGGCCGCTTCTCCGACCTGCTGCTCGCGGCGAGCCGTCACCCGGCGATGCTGATCTATCTCGACCTCGACGATTCGCGCGGGCCGAACAGTCCGGCCGGCGGCAAGAAGGGCAAAGGCTTCAACGAGAACCACGCCCGCGAGCTGCTGGAGCTCCACACCGTCGGGGTCGACGGCGGCTATACGCAGAAGGACGTCACCTCGCTCGCCTACGCCCTCACCGGCTGGCGGACGGTGCGGCGGCCGAAGGCGGAAAATCTCGGAGGCTACGAGTTCGACTCCGACGCCCACGAGCCCGGCGCGCAGACCGTGCTGGGCAAGTCCTATCCCGACACGGGCGCGGAGCAGGGCGCGGCGATCCTCGCAGACCTTGCGAGAAAGCCCGCCACCGCCCGCCACGTCGCGCGGCGCGTCGCGGTGGCGTTCGTCTCGGACGATCCGCCGCCGGGGCTCGTCGCCCGCCTCGAAAAAAGCTTCCGCGACACCGACGGCGACCTCAGGGAGCTCGCGCTCGCGCTGATCTCGTCCGACGAGGCCTGGAGCGCGCCTCGCACGAAGATGCGCTCGGCGAAGGAGTTCGTGTTCGCCTCCGCCCGCGCGCTCGAGCGGCCCGACACCAAGCTCCTGATCAAGGGCCTCCAGGCGCTCGGCCAGCCGATGTGGGGCGCGCCCTCGCCCAAGGGCTTCTCGATCTACGGACGGGACTGGATCGCCCCGGACGCGCAGACCAACCGGCTCGACCTCGCGGTCGACCTCGCCGAGGAGCACGGCCCCCGCATGGATCCGAACGCGCTCGCCGACGACCTTCTGGGCGACGTCATGAGCGACGAGACCAGGACCGCGGTGAAGCGGGCCGGCTCGCGCGAGCAGGCGCTCGCCCTTCTGTTGATGTCGCCCGAAATGCAGCGGAGATGAGCATGACCGACGCCTCCCGCCGCGCCGCCTTTCGCGACGCCCTCGCCTGCCCTGACCGCCGCGGCTTCCTGATCGGCGCGAGTTCGCTCACTGCCGCGCTGATGATGCCGAAGATCGCAAGCGCCGCCCGCGCGCGCGACCCGAGGCTCGTCGTCATCGTGCTGCGCGGCGCGATGGACGGGCTCTCCGCCGTGCCGCCTGTCGGCGACGCCGCCTATGAGGGTTTGCGGCCCGACATTTCGCTGAAGCTCGCGAGCCAGAAGGGCGCGGCGCTGCCCCTCGAAGGGCCGTTCGCGCTGAACGGCGCGATGACGCGCTTCCACGGGCTTTACAAGTCCGGCCAGGGCCTCGTGGTGCACGCGGCCGCGACCGGCTATCGCGACCGCTCGCATTTCGACGGGCAGGACGCGCTCGAGAACGGCACGTCGGCCGCCAAGGCCGTCGACACCGGCTGGCTCAACCGCGCGGTTGCGGCGATGCCTTCGGCCGGGCAGGTCAAGCCGATCCGCGGCCTCGGCATCGGGGCGAACGTGCCGCTGATCCTGCGCGGGCCCTCGCCTACCATGACCTGGGCCCCGCCCCGCCTCGACGCCGCCAAGGTCGACACGATCGATCGGCTCGCCGCGCTCTACGCCGCGCGCGACCCCGAACTCGCCAAGGCCTTCGAGGCGGGCGTCGAGACCGACCGCCTCGCGCTCGCCGGCATGGCGGACGACAAGTCGGCGCCGGGCCTCAGCCGCCTCCAGCAGAATTTCGTGGCGCTCGCGCAAGGCTGCGCGCGGCTGATGGCCGACGACGAGGGGCCGCGCGTCGCCGCGCTGTCGTTCGACGGATGGGACCCCACACCAAGGAGGGCGCGGCCACCGGCCGCCTCGCCGGCCTCCTCGGCGGCCTCGACGTCGCGATCGACACCCTGCGCACGGGCCTCAAGGACAAGTGGAAGGAGACCGCGGTCGTCGTGGTCACCGAGTTCGGCCGCACCGCCCATGAGAACGGCGCCGACGGCACCGACCATGGCACCGGCACCGCCGCCTTCCTCGCCGGCGGCGCGGTGAAGGGCGGACGGGTCATGGCCGACTGGCCGGGGCTGAAACCCAATGAGCTGTTCGAGAACCGCGACCTCGCGCCGACCACGGATCTGCGCGCCGTGCTGAAGGGCGTTCTGGCCGACCATCTCGGCGTGCCGGCCGGCGTGCTGACCGAAAAGGTGTTTCCGGGCAGCGAGACGGTCACGCCGGCCAAGGGCTGATCGCCTGACGGCCGGAGCGGCTGAGGCCGCTCCGCCTCGTCGCGCGAGCCTCAGTCCAGCGCCGCCGACTGGTCGGGAGCGCTTGCGGCCTTCTCCAGCTTCGCGACGCATTTCTTGGCGTTGGTCTCTTTCAGCGCCGGCAGGATGCGCGGCAGCGGCCCGATCGCGGTCGAGCGGTCGCCGCCCTGCTTGACGCCGCCCTTGATCAGCGCCTTGCGCATCGCGCTCGGGCTGAGCGGATCGAGCTTGCAGGCGAGGCGCACGCCCTGGATCGCGATCGCGGCTCCCGTGACGATCGGCGTCGCGCTCGAGGTCCCGCTGAAGCGCACGGTGTAGCGCTGCCGCTCGTCTGCAGGGTTGAACAGATCGCCATCCTGTGGTGACGACGTTCTGCCCCCAGCCCTGCACGTCGACGCGCGAGCCGTAGCTCGAGAACGACAGCCGCGAGCGGTCCGTGGAGGAGCCGGCTCCGACGATGATGGCGCCGGAGTCGCGCACGTTCCGGTCGAATTGGCCGGCGCATTCCGGCGCGTCGAGATTGACCGCGCCGTTGCCCGCGGCCGCCAGCACGATCACGCCGCGCGCAGTCAGCGTCGAGACGGCGTCGAACACCTCCTGGAGCGTCTCCAGCGGCCCGTAGCGGTTCTGGCTCGTCGGGTAGCCGCAGACCCAATATTGTTTGCTCGATGATCAGCACGTCGCCGCGTCGCAGCGTGCCGCCCGCCGCGACGATGGCGCGGGACGGCGAATAGTTCGACTCGACGGTGTTGGCCGGAGCCACATAGGCGGTCGCCTTCGGCGCGATCCCCGTGACGCCGTATTTGTTGTCCTTGCCCACGATCTCGCCGAGCACCGCGGTGCCGTGATTGGCGTCGTTGAAGGGATCGCGCGGGGTGTCGCCGCCGGTGATCACCCGATCGGCCGGGATCTCGAGATCCTCGTGGTCCAGCCGCCAGCTGTATTCGAGGTCGACGACCGGATTCCCTCGCCCTCGCCGCCCGGATACTTCTTCGACGACAGCGCGCCGACGCCGAGCTTGTTGTTCTTGAGGTAGCCCTGGTCCTTGAAGAATTTCGGCGTCTTGGGCGCGATGTCGACCGGCAGCGGCGCGGGGAACCGGCGCGGGGGCGGCGAACTCGACGAAGGGCAGCGCGTTCAGGCGATCGGCGACGGCGGCGGCGTCCGATCCGGCCGGCAGCGACAGCGTGAAATAGAGGTTGAGGTCGGCCATCTGGCGGCCGCTCTCAGCCTCCGCCTCGGCGCGCTGGCTGTCGAGCGTGGCCTCGGGCAGGGAGTGGAGCCGCTTGAGGTTCGCGTCTGAGACGCCGAGCGTCGCGAGCGCCGCCTTGAGCGCCGAGGCTTCGCCCGACGACAGACCCGAGAGGCCCGCGCTCTGGACGCGGAGCCGGCGGCCTTCGCGGAACTTGACGGTGACGCGGTCGCTCGCGCCCATGGCGCGCATCGACTGGTAGCTTTGCTTGGCGACCGGCGCGCGGGGCGCGAGCTCTGCGGCGACGCCCGGTCCCGCCGCGATCACGGCGAGCGCCATTGCGCCAAGCGTGGCGTGAAGCTTCATCGACGTCCCCGCCCCTATTCGCTCCGGTCGTCACGGACCGGAGCGGCAGCTTGACCTTGGCGTCCGCGCCGTCAACTCACGACACGCGGATGCGTAGTCTTACTTATGGGACAGAGGCGGCCGCAGAGCGCGGCCCAGGGGCCGGCAGGTCAGGCGAGCCGATCGACGGTCCCGCCGACGCCGGCCTGGTTCAGCGCCTTGGTGGTCTCGGCGGACTGCGTGACCATGTCGGCGATCATCTGCTGCTGCTGGTTCGCGATCTTGAGAGCCGCGATCTGGAAACCGTCGCGGGTCTGGCTGGCGTTGGATGCGACCGCGCTGGCGGCGAGGGACGAGATCTCCATGGGCGCTTGGCCTCCGGTTGGATCGGACGCCGCGACCATAACCGCCGCTTCTTAAGCTTTGGTCAATGTGATCGATCGATTGCGAGAGACCGGCCTAACGGGTCGGGACCGGGTGTTCGCCGCGATAATCGTAGAAGCCGCGCTGGGTCTTGCGGCCGAGCCAGCCGGCTTCGACATATTTCACCAGCAGCGGGCACGGCCGGTACTTCGGATCAGCCAGGCCCTCATGCAGCACCTGCATGACCGAGAGCAGCGTGTCGAGGCCGATGAAGTCGGCGAGCTGGAGCGGTCCCATCGGATGGTTGGCGCCGAGCCGCATCGCGGTGTCGATGGCGTCGACCGAGCCCACGCCCTCATAGAGCGTGTAGATCGCCTCGTTGATCATCGGCAGCAGGATGCGGTTGACCATGAAGGCCGGAAAGTCTTCGGAGACCGCGACCGTCTTGCCGAGCTTGTCGATCAGGTTCTTGGCGTAGTCGAAGGTCTCGTCTTCGGTCGCGATGCCGCGGATGAGCTCCACGAGCTGCATCAGAGGCACCGGATTCATGAAATGGATGCCGATGAAGCGCTCGGGCCGATCGGTCGAGGCGGCGAGCCGAGTGATCGAGATCGACGACGTGTTGGTCGCCAGCATCGTCTCGGGCTTCAGCAGCGGACAGAGCTCGGTGAAGATCTTGCGCTTCACCTGCTCGTTCTCGGTCGCGGCCTCGATCACGATCTCGCACTCGTCGAAACCCTTCAGGCCTCGACCGGATGGATGCGGCCGAGCGCGGCCTTGCGGTCCGCCTCGGTGATGGCGCCCTTGCCGGTCTGACGCTGCATGTTGCCGTCGATGATCTTCAGGCCGGCCTCGGCCTTCTCCATCGAGACGTCGCTCAGCACGATGTCGAGGCCGGCGAGCGAGCAGACATGCGCAATGCCGCTGCCCATCTGGCCGGCGCCGATCACGCCGATCTTGCGAATGTCGTCAGCCATGTCTTTCGCCATCTGCGGCCCGTGGGCCGCCTCCGTTGCATGCCAGTCGAAAATGAGCGCCGATCTTACGTACTGCGGCGCACAAAGCCAGCGCCGCCGGCCCTCACCCGACCAAAGTCGGCCCGCGAGCCAAGCCTGCGGGCCGTCCGCCGCTTACCTGCCGACCTTCTTGAGCTCTTCCTGCAGCTCCGGCACCGCCGTGAAGAGATCGGCCACGAGGCCGTAGTCGGCCACCTGGAAGATCGGGGCCTCCTCGTCCTTGTTGATCGCGACGATGACCTTGGAGTCCTTCATGCCGGCCAGATGCTGGATCGCGCCAGAGATGCCGAGCGCGACGTAAAGCTCCGGCGCCACGACCTTGCCGGTCTGGCCGACCTGCTGGTCGTTGGGCGCGTAGCCTGAGTCGACGGCGGCGCGCGAGGCCCCGATCGCGGCGCCGAGCTGGTCGGCGAGCGGCTCGATCACTTCCTTGAACTTTTCGGCCGACCCCATGGCGCGGCCGCCCGAGACGATGATCTTGGCCGATCCGAGCTCCGGACGGTCGGACTTGGTCAGCTCCTCGCCGACGAAGCTCGAGATTCCGGGATCAGCCGCCGCGGCGACGTCCTCGATCGAGGCCGAACCGCCCTCGCCGGTCGCCTGGAATGTGGAGGTGCGGACCGTCACCACCTTCTTGGGCTCGGAGCACTTCACCGTCTGGATGGCGTTGCCGGCGTAGACCGGGCGCTCGAAAGTGTCGGGCGACACGACCTTCTGGATGTCTGAGACCTGCATCACGTCGAGCTTGGCGGCGACGCGCGGCAGGATGTTCTTGCCCGTGGTGGAGGAGGAGGCGACCAGCGCGTCGTAGCCGTCCATCAGGCCGAGGATCAGCGCCGCGAAGGGCTCGGCGAGGCCGTGGGCGTACTGGTCGCCGGAGGCCACCAGCACCTTCTCGACGCCCTCGAGCTTGGCGGCGGCCTCGGCCGCCCCCTTCGGGCTCTTGCCGGCCACCAGAATGTGGACCGGGGTTCCGATCTCCTTGGCGGCGGTCAGCGCCTTCACGGTCGCGTCGCCGAGCGTGTCTTCGTGATGATCCGCGAGCAGCAGGGTCGCCATCACTTGGCTCCTTCGAGACATGTGGCCTGCATCGGCCGAGTGCGTGCTTCGAGACGCCGTCCAGCGGACGGCTCCTCAGCATGAGGGGCGTGGATGGATGGCAGGCTCACACCGTCCTGATGCTGAGGAGCCCGCGCGAGCGGGCGCCTCGAAGCACGCAGTCGGTCTGGCCCAGCCAGAGCCATCAGATCACTCCGGCTTCGTTCTTGAGCTTGCCCACGAGTTCGGCCACCGAGCCGACCTTCGCGCCGGCCTGGCGCTTGGGCGGCTCCTCGGTCTTCACGACCTGGAGGCGGGGGCTGAGGTCGACGCCGAGATCGGCCGCCGACTTCTCGTCGAGCGGCTTCTTCTTGGCCTTCATGATGTTGGGCAGCGAAGCGTAGCGCGGCTCGTTGAGGCGAAGGTCGGTCGTGACGATCGCGGGAAGATTGAGCTTCACGGTCTGCAGGCCGCCGTCGACTTCGCGCGTGACCGAAACGCTGTCGCCTTCCGGAGCGACCTTCGACGCGAAGGTGCCCTGCGGCCAGTCGAGCAGGGCGGCGAGCATCTGGCCCGTCTGGTTGCAGTCGTCGTCGATCGCCTGCTTGCCCATGACCACGAGGCCGGGCTGCTCCTCGGCGACGATCTTGGCGAGCGCCTTGGCGACGCCGAGCGGCTCGGTCGGGCCGTCGACCTTCACGAGGATCCCGCGGTCCGCGCCCATCGCGAGGCCGGTGCGGATGGTCTCCGCCGCCTGCGCCGGGCCGACAGAGACGACCACGACTTCCGTGGCCTTGCCCGCTTCCTTCAGGCGCAGAGCCTCTTCGACCGCGATCTCGTCGAACGGGTTCATGGACATCTTGACGTTGGCGAGCTCGACGCCCGAACCGTCGGATTTCACCCGGATCTTGACGTTGTAGTCGACCACTCGCTTGACGGGGACGAGAACCTTCATCGCGGCGTTCACCTCGGGAGACTGGCGTCGCGCGAGCCGGACAGGCGGGCGACGGGCGGGCGAATTGCGGGCGCCTGATAGATAGGCGGCCAAGCGCGGCGGACACTATTGTCCGGCCCCGACCTTCGTCAACGCCGAGTGTGCAGTGCGAAAAGGTCCGAAGGTCTTAGTCGAAAAGACGGATCGGCCGCCGGAAGGCGTTCAGGCGGGCTCCTGGCCCGTCCGCTCGCTGCGGCGCTGGATGCGGGCGCGCAGATCGTGATCGAACAGGCGCACGTCCGGGCGCTTCAGCGCCACGACCAGCACCGCGCCGGTGACGAAGCCGCCGACATGGGCCCACCACGCGACCTGGCTCTCGCCGGCGATCAGCGCGTTGCCGGCCTGGAACACGACCCAGGCCCCGATGATCCAGAAGGCGCGCAGCCTCAGGGGCAGGCGGTAGAACAGCAGCACCCAGACCTTCACCTGCGGGTGCAGCATCACATAGCCGGCGACCACGCCCGCCACGACGCCCGAGGCCCCGACCAGCGGGGCGTCGGGGTTCTGGGCCCCGACCGCATGGGCGATCCCCGCGCCGACCCCGCAGAGCAGCAGGAAGACGACGTAGCGGAGATGGCCGAGGTCATCCTCCACATTGTCGCCGAACACCCACAGGAACAGCATGTTGCCGGCAAGGTGCAGGAAAGCCGCCATGCAGGAACAGCGACGTCACGAGCGTCGTCCAGGCCGGCGCGACTTCGTAGCCCGCAGGCAGCACGGCGTCGCCGAACAGCACGCTCGGGATCAGTCCGAGCGAGACGACCGCGCCGGCCCGCTCCGGGCCGAACCAGCCGGACTGGAACACGACGTAGATCAGCGTGCAGGCGGCGAGGAAGCCATAGGTCACCCACGGCCGCTTGATGCGGCGCACGGGGGCGTCGTCCAGAATGGGGACGAACATCGGCGCTTCGTCTCGCTGGCGTGGGTCGCGCGCCCGCGCGCCCTTCTCAGACCAATGACTATGACGACCGGGCCGTGGAACTCCAAGGCCCCGCAGGACGACGCTGGAGCGATCGTTCGCTCAGCGTGTCTTTCCGGGCGCCCAAAGCACGTCGCCGGGGCCGAGATTGGCGACGCGCGCGGCGACGAACAGGAAATCGGAGAGCCGATTGACGTAACGCTTGGCCGCTCCCGACACCGGCTCGCGCTCGGCGAGCGCGGTGACGAGCCGCTCGGCCCGGCGCGCGATGGTGCGGGCGGCGTGGAGATGGGCGGCGAGCGGCGTTCCCGCCGGCAGCACGAAGGATTTCAGCGGCTCGAGCCGGGCGTTCAGCGCGTCGATGTCGGCCTCGAGCCGCGCCACCTGGCTGTCGACGATGCGCAGCGGCTCGTAGCCGAGGTCGCTGCCGTCATCGAGCGTCGCGAGGTCCGCGCCAAGGTCGAACAGCTCGTTCTGGACGCGCGCGAGGATCTCGTCGGTCTCGGGGTCGGCGTGGAGCCGCGCGAGGCCGATCGCGGCGTTGGTCTCGTCGACCGTTCCGAAGGCCTCGATGCGCAGGTCGTGCTTGGGCCGACGCGGGCCGACGGCGAGCCCCGTGGTGCCGTCGTCGCCGGTGCGGGTGTAGATCTTGTTGAGCTTCACCATCAGGGCCGGATCCCATCACGTAGAGGGTCGCCATGATCACGACGATGGCGACGAACTGCAGGATCACGCGCCAGCGCATCAGCTTCTGGGACGTGTTCTGGTCGCCGCCGCGCATCATGTTGATCAGGCCGAGGATCAGCACGATCGCCACCGCGCCGATCGCGATCGGCACCAGAATTCCCGACATCGCAGAAGCCATTGGCAGGATCCGAATGCGCCGGCCGCGCGGAAGGCCGCGTCAGCCGTTGAGACTGAGGATGGCGGCGTTCAGCACGGCCGCGAACGCCACCCAGGCTGCATAGGGGCAAAGCAGCGCCGCCGCGACCCCGTCGATCGGACGAAACGCGGCGATGGTCCAGAGAATCGATACGAGGAAGGGGACGATCTCGATCATCCCCAAGAGCGGCGACTGGGCGGCGAAGAAGGCGAACGACCAGCCGACGTTCAGCGCCAGCTGGACCGCGAAGGCGGCGAGCGCCCGCCGCCGCGCCGCGCCCTCGCCCAGCATCGCCACCCGCCAGAGCGCGAAGCCCATCAAGGCGAACAGGATCGACCAGGCGATCGGAAAGGCGGCGTTGGGCGGCGTGAACCAGGGTTGGCGAGCCCCTCATACCAGGGCGCGAGGTTCGGGACGGTGGCGATCGAGCCGAGCCGGGCGGCCAAGAAGCTGAGCGCGAGCGCGCCCAGCAGGACGAGCAGCGAGCGCGGAGACAGCGGAGGATGCGGGGCGCTGCGGGCGTGGTCATCGCGAAAATATAGGGCGGCGGTTCGCGTGCAGGGAGGCGGCCCTTGTTCCGGACGTGATCCGGGACAAGGAACCGATGCGCCTTCCAGACGTCGCTCAGACGGCCGCATCTTTCCTCGACCGGCGTCGGCTCTGGGTCCCGGATCAAGTCCGGGACAAGAGGGAGAGTTGGTCCCCTTTCCCCTCAGGTCGTGACGCCCTCGGCGGTCACCTCGGCCTCGGGGTTCTCCTTGTCCTGCTTCGGCGGCTCTTCGCCATAGATCATCGCCTCGAAGCCGCGCAGACGCTTGTAGACCGACATCAGCTCGACGATCGTGGTCCAGGAATTGACGAGATACTGGAACGAGTTGCTGACCTGATTGAAGGCGCCGGCGATCTGCTGGAAGATGCCGACGAGATCTTGCCCGCCACGATGGTCGGGGCCAGCGCGACATAGATCAAGATGTTGTCGGTCTGCAGATAGACCATGCGCGCGACGTTAAAATACATGTAGTGGAAATAGAGCGTGAAGTAGTTTGTTCGGACGTTGCTAAACAGCTCCTTCACGGTCGGCGGCTGCGCTCGGTCAGCATGGTCCTCGCCATAGACCAGCTCCTTGCGGTAGGCCGCCTCGACGCGCTGGTTACGGAATTCAAGGCCCGGCAGCTTGATGCCGACAAGCGCCAGCAGACCGGTGCCGAACGCCGCCCAGGCGATCGCGAGGAACACCAGCGGATAGGGAATGGCGCCGACGATCGGCAATTCGGAGACGTGGCTCGACAGGCCCGCCAGCACCGGCAGGAAGGCGATCAGCGTCATCACCGCGTCGATCAGGCTGACGCCGAGCGTCTCCATCTGGGTGGAGAAGCGCATCGTGTCTTCCTGCACGCGCTGCGAGGCGCCTTCGACGTTCCGCGCCTTCGGCCAGTGCGACATGTAGAAGTCGTTCATCGCGGTCCGCCAGCGGAAGATGTAGTGGCTGACGAAGAACCGCATGAGCACGTAGACCACCACCGCGACCAGCGCGATGCTCATGAACTGGTAGATGCCGGTGTAGAATTCCTCGATGCCGACGGGGCGGGTCTTGGCCATCGCGGCCTGGATCATGTCGAAGAACGGCCCGCGCCAGTCGTTGATCGCGACCGATACCTGCACCTGGAAATAGGTGACGAAGATGATCAGGGCCGAGCCGAGGATCGACCAGGCGGCCCAGGGGTGGGGCCGCAGCGTCATCCACGCTCCGGCGAAGATCGCGACGGCGACGGCGTAATAGACGTAGAACCAGAGGAACGGCCCGGTGACGAAGGTTCCGGGCCCGATGATCGGGGCTGCGTCCGGCGCGGGATAGGCGAAGATCGCCCGGCCCCACCCCTCGCCCCCCGCGTACCACGTCCCGATCGCGATCGCGGTCCAGATCGCGACCGAGAGGAAAAACGTCCGGGTCGGGTTGGGGAAGAAGGACTGGAACATCGAACGCGTCCGCCTCGTCTTTCGGAAAATCAGGCGCGAGCGTTAGACCCGGCGGCCCGGCTCCGCAAGTTACGGCCGGGTAAGGCGGAGCGACCTCAGTCCATCTGATAGGTCCAGCCGGACGCCTCGAAGCGGCGCGCCGCGAGGTCGTCGGCCCTGATCATGTGATAGGTCGTGCCGTCGCCCTTGCCGTCGGAGCCCATGCGGCGCGTGCCGCCGTAGAATTCGCCCGCATAGGCGAAGATCTGCCGCCAGTCCGTCTTGCCGGGCGTCGTGATCCTGACGCCGTCCATCTCGGTCTCGACGTCGCCCTGGATCGGGTGCGGCCAGCCGCCGAGCCGGTCGCCGAAATAGCTCGCCTGCGGCGGATTTTCTCCATGGCCCGAGAAGTCGGGCGCGGCGGGCGCATACTCGCCGTCGCCCGACTGGAACCAGTTCCAGATGCGGCTCCATTCCGGCCCGCCCTGGGGAAAGGCGAACTTCCAGTGGTGCGGCACGGAGAAGGCCGAGAACGGAACCAGCGTCTCGGCCATGTCGAGGGTGGCCCACGGCGTATCCTGCCCGAGGCCGTAGCTGCCGCAGAGGTCGACATGGGCCACAAGGCTCTCGGGCGGCGGCCGCCGCTTCAGCGCCTCGCGCGGGACGTCGTGCCAGAACAGCGCCGGGGTCTCGGCGAGGTCTGAGTCCGTGACGTCCTCGAAGACGCTGAGGAGGCCAGTGCGCGGGAGATCGGCGTCGAAGCCGGGTTCGGAGGCCATCGCCGCCAGATCGATCTGGCCGACGAAGGCGAGCGGGAACGGCTCGCCGAAGGCGCGGGCGCGCGCGTCTCCCGCCGTCTTGAGCCGGTCGATCTCTTCGCGCGGAATCCGCCGCTGATGGGGCTCGAGCGGGCCGTCGACCTGCTTCTCCCATTTCGCGGCCGTGTCGCGCGCGAAGTCGAGCGCCCGCCTCGCCCGCTCGGCGGCGTCCGGATAGGGCCCGCGCGTTGGCCAGGCGAAGCCGTCCGGCAGGTCGGGGACGCCGCCCATCTTGCTGGCGGCGACCGGCAGGCCGTCGTCCTGCGCCTGCACGCGCAGGAACAGGATCACGGGCTTGACGGAGCGCGCGATGGCGTCGGCGTAGGTCGGGAGCTTGGCCCGCCAGAGCGAGGCCTTCAGGTGTTCGACGGTCCGATAGGCGGTCATGGAGAACCGTCTAGCAGACCGCCGCCAGCGTCAAAATGACGATCAGGCGCCGCCTTCCAGCAGGCGGCGCGCGATGACGTGCGCCTGGATCTCGGCCGCGCCCTCGAAGATGTTGAGGATGCGGCTGTCGCAGAGCACGCGGCTGATTTGATATTCGAGCGCGAACCCGTTGCCGCCGTGGATCTGCAGCGCGTTGTCGGCCGCGGCCCACGCCACGCGGGCGGCCAGCAGCTTCGCCATGCCGGCCTCGAGGTCGCAGCGGTGATCCTTGTCCTTCTCGCGCGCGGCGAAATAGGTGATCTGGCGCGCGATCTGCACCTCGACCGCCATCATGGCGAGCTTGTCGGCGACGCGCGGGAAATCGGCGAGCGGCTTCTTGAACTGCACGCGCTCCTCGGCGTAGCGCAGGCCGATGTCGAGCGCCGACTGGGCGACGCCGACCGCGCGGGCGGCGGTCTGGATGCGGGCGCTCTCGAAGGTCTTCATGAGCTGCTTGAAGCCCTGGCCCTCGACGCCGCCGAGCAGGTTCTCGGCCGGCACCTCGAAGCCGTCGAAGCCGATCTCGAACTCCTTCATGCCGCGATAGCCGAGCACCTCGATCTCGCCGCCCGACATGCCCTTGGCCGGGAACGGATCCTCGTCGGTGCCGCGGGGCTTCTCGGCCAGCAGCATGGAGAGGCCGCGATGGCCGGGCTCGTTCGGATCGGTGCGCACGAGCAGCGTCATCAGGTCGGCGCGGACCGGATGGGTGATCCAGGTCTTGGCGCCGTTGACCCGATAGGTCTCGCCGTCGCGCACCGCGCGGGTCTTCAAGGACGCGAGGTCCGAGCCGGTGTTGGGTTCGGTGAAGACGGCGGTCGGCAGGATCGAGCCGTCGGCGAGCTTGGGCAGGTACTTCTGCTTCTGCTCCTCGGTGCCGCCGCCGATGATGAGTTCGGCCGCGATCTCCGAGCGGGTGCCGAGCGAGCCGACGCCGATATAGGCGCGCGAAAGCTCTTCGGAGACGACGCACATCGCCTCCTTGCCGAGGCCGAGGCCGCCGTATTCTTCTGGAATCGTCAGGCCGAAGACCCCGAGCTCGGAGAGCTTCTGAACGGTCTCGAGCGGGATGTAGCTGTTGGCGAGATGCCAGGCGTGGGCGTAGGGGATGACCTCGGCTTCCGCGAAACGGCGCATCTCGTCGCGGAACTGGCCGTGGGTCTCGTCGAGGCCTGAGTCGCCGAAGCCGAAGCGGCCGTCGGCCTTGCGCATCAGCTCCACGAGCGCGGCGCGCGCCTCGGGCGTTCCGCCGTCGGCGATGAGGTCGGCCGCCGCCTCGCCCAGGATCTCGGCCGGACGGCCGGGGGCGAGGCCGAGATCGCCCGCGCGGACGATTTCGCCCTGGTTCATCGGCACGCCGCCGATGAGCTGCGCGAGATATTCGGCGGCGCCGACGCGCAGCACCAGCTCCTCGATGTCGCCGTAGCGGCCTTCCTGGGCGAGGCGCTCGGACCAATGGTGCAGCTCGCGCAGCGCCATCCGGTAGGTCGCGAACCATGCGAGGCCGTGGCCCGCGCGCTGCTCGCGGTCGAGCGCGGCCGAATCGATCCGGCCGTCCTTGAGGACTTTCCGGCGGACCGCGTCGGTGGCTTCGCTCAGGAGTTTGTCCAGCGCCGGCAGCACCTGTTCGAGGCGGGCGGCCGGCGTTTCGGCCGCGGAGGCGGCGGCGGGCTGGGCGGTCATGAAGCAGTCTCCGGAGTCGCGCGCACGGCTCCGACTTCACGCGCATAACGCGCAATCGATCAGGCGGGCCGACGAAAAGTTTCGGCCGCATCCTCGTCATCCGGCGGGTTCGCCGCAATGCACCCTTCGGCGGACGCGGGCCGTCCGGTTCCGTTCGCGAGCACGACGCCGACCGCCGCGAGCGCCATGCCGGCGATCTGGATCACGCTCAGCGTCTCGCCGAACATCGCCCAGGCCTGCAGCGCCGCGACCGGCGGCACGAGATAGATCAGCGCCGCGACGCGCGACACCTCGCCGCGTTCGATCATGACGAGCATCAAGGTCACGGCCGCGATCGACAGCACCAGCACCGACCAGGCGAGCGCCCCGAAGGCTTCCGGCGTCGCGTCGAAGCGGAACTCGCCGAAAAGCGCGATGGCCGGAACGGTGACGATCAACGCCCCGACGCATTGCGCCGGCGCGAGCGCCTTCAGGTCCATGCCGGCGAGCGCGCGCTTCTGGTGCAGCGTCGCCGCCGTGACCGCCACCATCGCGAGCACGTTGACCGCGAGCGGAAGCCCGAGCGGAAGCCCGCCCGCGAGCTTCGGCGCGACCACGAGCGCGACGCCCGCGAAGCCGAGGCCGACGCCGCCCCAGCGCGCCGCGCTCAGCCGTTCGCCAACGAGCGGCCCTGCGGCCAGCGCCGTGAACAGCGGCTGGAGCGCGGCGATCAGCGCCGAGATCCCGGCCGGCACGCCGTGGGCGATCGCCCACCACACGCCCCCGAGATAGACGCCGTGCAGCATGACGCCGCTGAGCAACGCATGGCCCCAGAGCCTCAGGGTCGCGGGCCAGCGCGCGCCAAGCAGGAACGCCGCCGGAACGAACAGCGCGAGCGCGCCGAGATAGCGCAGCGCGAGGAACGCCAGCGGGTCGGCGTGCGGGACCGCGTATTTGCCGACGATCCAGCCGGTCGACCAGATCACGACGAACACGACGGCGATGAGGGGAACCTGCATGGGCGGTGCTCGAGACAATCGCCGGAGACGAACTGCGCGGGTTTGCGCCCGCGCGCGCGCCGACGCAACGCCTTCCGTGATGGCTCGATCAACGCGGCTCATGGATCGAGCCGCCCGCCGCCCAAAATCCGTGCGAGCGTCCGGACTCCTCCTTGGCCATGATCGCGCTACCTTTTCGCCACATGACGTCTCGGCCCTACGCCCTGTTCCGGAAGCTCATGCCGCTGACCTTCGACGTGCTGCGGCGCTTCGAGGCCCATTACGGCTGGGCGATCGCCGCGCATGTCGCGATGTCGGCGCTGCTCGCGATCTTCCCGTTCCTGATCTTCGTCACCGCGCTCGCGGCCTTCCTCGGCGCGGGCGACGCCTCGGCGTCGATCGTCCACCTCATCTTCGACACCTGGCCCTCGGGCGTCGCGGGGCCGCTCGCCGGCGAGGTCGACAAGGTGCTGAACACGCCGCGCGGCGGGGTGCTCACCGTCGGCGTGCTGCTGACGCTCTGGTCACGTCTTCGGCCGTGGAGTCGCTGCGGATCGCGCTCGGCCGCGCCTACGACTCGCCGACCTCGAAGCCCATCTGGCTGTCGCGGCTGCAGAGCATGTGGTTCGTGGCGCTCGGCGCCTTCGGCCTGGTGATGGTCGCGGTGTTCATCGTCGCCTGGCCGATCCTGTGGGGCGTCGCGCTCACCTACATCTCCAACTACTTCCCTGAATACGCCGCCCAGTTCGTCTCCTACGAATTCATCAGCGACGTCGCCCGTTACCTGCTGACCATCATCGTGGTGATGGGCGGGCTCACGCTGACCCATCTGTGGCTGCCCGGCGGACGGCGGACGATCGCGCAGGTCATGCCCGGGGTCGCCCTGACGGTCGGGTTCTGGATCCTGACGGCGACCGGCTTCTCGATCTACCTGTCGCATTTCGCCAACTACGCATCGACCTATGCCGGGCTGGCCGGCGTCATGACCGCGATCGTGTTCCTGAACGCGAGCGCCGCGATCTTCATTCTCGGCGCCGAGGTCAACGCGGCGGTGATGGCGCGCAGAAAGATCCGCGCTCAGGCCGGCGCCGAGGACGCGCTCTCGCATCTCGGCGCGGACATGAAGACCGCCTGAGCGCAAACCGGATTTCGCGCACTCGATTTTCCGGGGGCCTGACGCCCGCCCCGCGACGCCCTATGTCGCGGTCGAAGCCGCGACCGAGCGGCGCAACCAAGACTTCCGAGGAGACTGGCTCATGAAGCGCACCGGCAGCGCCGTCTGGAACGGCACCGTCAAGGAAGGATCGGGCAAGATCTCGACCGAAAGCGGCGCGCTTTCGGACCTCAATTATTCCTTCAAGAAGCGCTTCGGCGACGAGAAGGGCACCAACCCCGAAGAGCTGATCGGCGGCGCACGCCTCCTGCTTCTCCATGGCGTTCTCGCTGATGCTCGGCGAGGCGGGCTTTCCGCCGGACGAGATCAAGGCGTCGTCCGCGGTCTCGATCGAGCAGCAGGGCGGCGGCTTCACCATCACCACGATCGATCTCTCGGTCACCGCCAAGGTGCCGGGCATCGACGACGCCAAGTTTCAGGAGATCGCCAAGAAGGCCAAGGAAGGCTGCCCGGTCTCCAAGGTACTGAACGCGACGATCAACTTCGAGGCGTCGCTGGCGTAAGTCCGGGGCGATCGTTCGGCGCGCTCGTCCGACGATGCGGCGGGCGCGCCGGGCTGCGTCAAAGCAGGCGGCTTAGAGCACCACCACGCGCGCGCCGACCGGACGCGGTCGTAGAGGTCGATGACGTCCTCGTTGCGCATGCGGATGCAGCCCGACGACACCCGCTCGCCGATCGTCTCCGGCTCGTTCGAGCCGTGGATGCGGTAGAGCGTGTCGCCGAGATAAAGCGCCCGCGCCCCGAGCGGGTTTTCGGGTCCGCCCGCCATGTGGACCGGAAGGTCCGGCCGGCGCGCCAGCATGTCGGCCGGCGGACGCCAGTCCGGCCATTCGCGCTTGGCGGAGACGCGCTGGACGCCTTTCCACTCGAAGCCCTCGCGGCCGACTCCGACGCCATAACGGATCGCGCGGCCGCTCGCCCCGACAAGCGTCAGCGTGCGCGCCCTGGTGTCGACGATAACGGTGCCGGGCTTCTCGGCGCCCGCATAGGCGACCTCCTGGCGCGGCGTCTCGCGCACCTTCAGGCTGCGCTGCAACGCGACCGGCGTCAGGCGGTCCGCGCCGGGATGCGCGCGCACCCATTCGGGCGCGCGGACATAGACGCCCGAACGCGTGGAGCGTCCCTCGGTGGTCGCGCGGCGGCCGAGATGGCCGTCGCCCACGGGCCCGACATAGACCTCGTCGGGCGCGAGCCGCGGCGAGCGGTGGTGCCGGCCATAGAGGAAGTTCACGTAATCCGAGCCGATCGCCGCGTGGGTCTCGTCGTGGTCGACATGCTGGGGCGGCGCGTCGGCGTCGAGCGTGACGGGAAAGTCCCGCCGGTTGAGCTGATCGATCTGGGACGGCGTCGCGGGCGCGATCTCCGGCTTGCCGTCGCGCCAGCGCTCGGCGCGCGAGGTCCTCTCCTGCGCGAGAACGGGCGCTGCGGCCGAGGCGAGTGCGAGCGCGGCGACTGCGAGCGCGGCGACCTTCATTCCCGGCATCTCCCGAATCTCCCGCAAGGCGTTCACGACGCCAGACGTCCGACACTCTGCCACATATTGGCCTACCGCACAGTTTCGGCGAGGCGCCTGCGGCGCCGTTTCCGCCGAAGCCGTTGCCCGAAGGCCTCGTCGAAAGCCCGCGCCGATTAAGGGTTGTGGCCTCTGTCCCGGTCATGCAGAGTGCGAAGTGCGCGATCGATCACCAAGGTGTGAGCCTGAAGGGGAGACGCTGGCATGAACTTTCCGGTGGGAACTCCGGTCTACACCCCTCCGCCGCCTCCGCCGCGCACAGCAGAACAAAGACGCCTCGACCAGGCGATCGCGGCCGCCGCCGCAGACCGAAGCGCAGCCGGCGGATCCGGCGAGCTCGGGGTCGGCGAGATCCCGCATCCGATCCAGGTCGGCGACACCATGACCGGCGTGTCAACCACCTATGACTCCCCTCTGCCCGGCCTCATCGGGGCCAACCCGCAGGTGAGGGATCCCAACCTCATCTATCCGGACCAGGTGCTGTTCGTTCCGACCAGCGACGGGGAGGTCGTCGAACAGCGCACCGACGTCCAGGAGGCCGAACAGGCCGACGCCGCGGTCGAGTCCTACGAGGAGATACAGCGTGACCCGCAGTCGAGCCCGGGCGACCGCAAGATGGCGGCGATGGAGCTGCCGACGGCGCGCAGCAACGCCTCCGCGCGATGGACCGAGGTGCGCTCGGGCGTCGAGGAAGAGCTCCGCCATGTCGGGGCCGCCTCGACCTTTCCGGTCAACGACAAGGTGCAGGACGCGCTCGCCGACATTCGCGCTCGCGCGCCCGAAAGCGACGGCTTCCAGCGGGAGGTCGACGCCGCTTTCGAGACCGTTTCGGCCGAGTGGCGCGAGAACCGCACGACCGGAGACCAGCTCGAACAGCTCGTGGGCGACGCAAGGCGGCAGGACGAGGCCGTCCGCTCGCTCGAGGAGACGCTCGCCTCGCCGGACCTCGGGCCGGAGCGGCGCCTCTACCAGATGGAGCTCGGCGACGCCCGCTCGGCGGCGTCGCAAAACTGGGGCCTCGTCGAGGACGCGGTCGGTCGCGAGCTGACCCATGCGGGCGGCGCCGGCCTCTTCCCGGACGAGGCGGCGCGGCCGACGCTCGAGGCCCTGCGCGAGCTCTATCCGAACGACGCGCAGTTCCAGGAGCAGGTCACCGACGCGCGCGAGACGCTCGGCGAGGCGTGGCGCGCGGCCGGCACCACCACGCCGGAGCTCGCGGGGCTGGTCGAGAACTACCAGTCGGCCCGCAGCAACCTTCAGTCGCTGGAGGAGTTCGCCGCGAGCGGCGAACCGGGCGCGCGCAACATCGCCCGCGCCGACATTCCTGACGCCCAAAGCCAGCTGAGCACGACGCGCAGCGAACTCTCGCAGGAGATCCAGGGGACGCTGCGCACGCTCGGCGAGGGCAAGCCCTATCCGGAAGAGGCGATGCGCGCGACCTACGACCAGCTGCGCGCGCGCCTGCCGAACGACCCGGATGTCCGCGAGATCGCCGACGAGGCCTGGACGTCGGTCACGGAAGAATGGGCCCAGCAGGGCTGGACGCGCGAAACGCTCGGCGCGGTCATCGGCGAGTATGAGGATTACGCCGGCGCCCAGCGCTCCGTCGAGGCCGCGCAGGACGCCGGCCCCGCGGGCCGCGCCGACGTGCCCGAACTCCAGCGCATCGCAGGCGAGCGCCGCGGCGAGGCGGTGGACGAGGCGCGCGAGCAGATCCAGGCGGCCGCCGACGCCGTGCCGGAAGAGCAGAAGGAAGAGGCCGCCGTCGCGCGCGCCATGCTCCTGTCCAATCACGGGCCGCAGGACGAGGCCTATCAGCAGATCGTCGCCGACGCCGTCGACGAGGTGCTAGTGACGCCGCGGGTCGAGGCCGTCGAGGCGGCCTATGAGGAGGGCGGCGCTTCGGCGGCCGCGGCCGAACTCGCGGCCCAGACCGAGGCCGTCTCGCCCGAGACCGCGTCGCGGGTCGTGGAGGGCTCCTCGTCCACGATCGACCGCATCGCGCAGGACATCGGCGCCGGGACCGCCGACTATGACGGCGGCGTCGAGACCGGCCGGACCTATGCGGATCTCGCCATCGCGACCGACAAGGCCTCGCAGGCCGCGGACGGCCAGGAGGTCGTCGACGGCGTCGCGGAGGCGATCGCGGAGCACGTCCCCGACGAACTCATGGTGGGGTTCGACTATTCCGAGGGCGCGCGGCTCTCGGTGATGGAGGGCGGCGGGGCCGCGCTGTCGCTGTCGCTCGCCAACGCCTTCAAGGCCAAGGGGCAGAACGACAACGCGATGATGATGCTGGGCTCGGTCCAGGGCGGGCTGCGCGAGCTCCAGTATCAGTCCGAGGAGGCGGTCAAGGACTTCCAGGAGGCGACCGCCGTGCCGGTCCAGCTTCAGCGCGACTGGGGCGGGATCATGTCGCCGGAGCAGGCCGAGGCCGCGATGGCGGGCTATGTCGAGCAGAACCCCGAGGTGCTCGAGGACTTCAACCGCACCTATGGGCGGCTTGAGGAGCTGGGCTACGCCGCCGAGCGCACCATGCTGACCCTCGACGACGAGGCGCTCGCGAGCGTCGACGGGATTGAGACCGCCGGCGAGCTCAAGGACCTGCGCGACGAAATCGTCAACGACGACAACGTCACGTTGGTCCGCGCCGAAAGCGAGCCCGCCCGCACCGAGGTGATCGAGCAGGTCATCCGCGAGGAGACCGAACGCATCGTCGCCGAGGAAGAGGCGGCGGGCCAGGTCGGCGAGGGAGAGGACGGAGCCTCCGCGCCCTCGCTGCCCAAACAGGCGCAAGGGTCGCTCAAGGAGCTCGGCAACTCGCTGATGGTGGTGTCCTCCGCCTCGGCGGCCGCCGACGCCGCCGACGTCAGCGCCAATCCGCGCGTGACGCCGCTCGCAGCCGTCGACGACTTCTTCGGCTCCGGCCGCGCCGTGTCGCTCGAGCCCACGAAGGTCACCAACTTCGGCGGCGCCATGAACGGCCTCGGCGCGGCGTTCAATGGACTTGCGGCCTATTCGGCCTTCGACACGCTGGCGAGCGGCGAAGGCGCGCTCGGCGACCGGGTGAAGGCGGTCTACTACAGCACCGGCGTCGCCAAGGAAGCGGCCGAGGGGCTGGCCTTCATGACGTCGCGCGGCTGGCTCGGCCGGGTCTCGGCGAGCCCGGCGGCGCAGCGGCTCGCGACCTCCGTGCTGCCGAGCATCAACAGCAGCGCGTCGGGCCTTGGCCACATCACCCAGCAGCCCGGCTGGATCAAGTTCGGCACTTTCGTGAAGACCGCGGGCGCGCTGATCGACGCCGGCTACGCGATCGACTCGGTGGCGAACGGCGACTATCCGGCCGCCGGCCTCTACACGGCGAGCGCGGCGGGCGGCGGCCTCATGACCCTTTCGGGCGTCGGGGCGATCGGCGCCTGGGGCGGGCCGGTCGGCGCGGGCGTCGTGCTGGTGGCCGGCGGGGCGCTCTATTTCTACAAGGACGCCAAGGAGAAGGCGAAGTTCGAGGAGCCGTCGCGCGAGTATCTCGAGGCCGCGGGTCTCGACCCGGACCTCGCCGAAAAGCTCGCGAACTATTCCGACAGCGACGGCACGCCCGCCGGACCCGGCATCGCGGCGACGATCCGGCAGTTCGGGGTCGACCCCGGCACGATGATCGACACGCTGAACGGCATGTCGACCGAGGAGATCGAGGTGATCACAGAAGCCGCCCATACGGTGACGCCGAACGACCAGGGCGACTTCCAGGTGACGGCCGAGAACGACTACGAGGTCTGGGGGCCGGAGGGGAAGGATCCGCAGTTCGGCGGACACTACCTCTACGACCCCGACAACACGCGCTATCGCGGCGAGTACGGCGCGAGCACGGCCGGCGTCACCTACCTGACCGATCCCAATCCCCGCAGCCTGACCGCGCTGCGCGACATGGCGCGGGCCGCGACCGGCGAGCAGCCGTTCGGCTGACGCTCAAGCCCTCGGATCTCGGGCCGCGGACGCCTGCGGCTCAGATCAGCTGGGCGGCGACGAGAAGGTCGGCGACAGGCTGGAACTCCGTGTCCGGCACCGGCTCGCCGATCGCCGCCTTCTTGAGGATCGCCTCGGCGAGCGGGCCGTCGTCGACGACCGGGATGCCGAGCAGGTTCGCCTCCGACATCAGCACGTTGGCCTGCTTGCCCTCGGCGCGGCACACCACCGCCGGCACCGGCGTCTCGCCGCGCACGAAGCGCAAGCCCACCACCACCCTTGCCGGTCCGCCCGATGAGCAGCGTCGCGTTCTTGACGCCGACCTTCACCGACCCCGCCCCGACGAGCTCCTGGCTGCGCTTCCTGCGCTCGCGCCGGATCATGGGGTCGCCCTCCATGTCTTTGAACTCGCGCTTGGCCTCGGTCTTGGTCATGCGCATGTCGCGCAGGAACAGCTGGCGCTGCAGCAGCACGTCGATCGCCCCGACGACGAAGAACACGATGATGGCCGTGATGACGATCGGCTGCAGCAGCTTGACCGACGTGTCGTACACGCAAGGCATGCCGCAGGACGGCGACTGCATCAGCGCCTGAAGGCCGATGGCGAACACCGCCACGAAGGCCCCTGCGAGCGCCACGACCTTGACGATCGACTTCAGGAGCTCGACCACGCTGCGCATCGAGAACACGCGCTGCAGCCCCTTGGCGGGATTGATGTTGTCGAAGTTTGGCCGGATCGGCTCGACCGAGAACACGAAGCCGCGCATCACCACCATGTTGGCGAGGATCGCGGCCCCGGCCACGATCGCGAGCAGAGGCGCGACCACGCTGATCATCATCGCCGAGACCACGCCGAACACGCGCGGGACCAGGGAGGCGAAGTCCTGGACGTAGACCTGCCCGGTCAGCTCCATCAGCTCGCTGACGCGCGACAGAAAACCCGGATAGGCGGCGATGACGTAGAGCGTCGCGGCGAACAGCGCGAAGGCGGCGACGAGATCCTGGCTCTTGTTGACCTGCCCCTTCTTGCGCGCGTCGTCGAGCTTCTTGCGCGAGGCCGGTAACGATTTTTCTTCGCTGGTGTCGTTCATCGCGTCTCGGAGCCCGGCGAGCAGAACGGATGATCACTTTAGCGTTCGGCGTCGACGAGGTCACCCGTCGGATCGCTCCGGCGGTTCCTTGGCCTCTCGAATTCATGTAGGTGTCGAGGCGCGGCAAGGTTCGGGGACATCGCGATGAAGCGCACGGGCGTCGTGCTTGTTCTGTGTTCCGTCGCGGCGCTCGCCGGCTGCAAGACGACGTCGCCGACGGCCGAGGTCGTGGGCACGCCGGAGGAAGCGCGCCTCGTGCAGCTTGCGCGCGACATCGAGGCTCGCGGCGAGCCCGGAACCGCGGTCGCGCTCTATGCGCGCGCCATCGAGGCGTCGGGCGGCTCGGCGGCGGCTTACGTCCGGCTCGGCGACGCGCAGGCGAAGGCCGGCGACCCGGACGGCGCCCGCGCGGCCTATCAGGAGGCGCTTTCGCGCGACCCGAAACACCCGGGCGCCCTGCTCGGCGTCGGGACGGCGGACCTCAACGCCGGCGCGGCTGAAGCCGCGGCGCGGCGGCTCTCGGAGGCCGCGCCGCTCGTCAACACCGCGACCGCCTACAACCGCCTCGGCGCGGCCTATGTGATGGAGGGTCGGGCCCAGGAGGCGGCCGCGGCGTTCCAGAAGGCGCGCGCGCTCGATCCGTCGAACATCGACATCGCGGGCAATCTCGCGCTCGCGCAGGCGCTTGCGGGCCAGACCGAGGCCGCCGTCGCCGGCATGCAGGCGGCCGCCCAGTCGCCCGCCGCGAAGGGCCGCCACCGTCGCAATCTCATCGTGGTCCTGTCGCTCGCCGGCCGTTACGACGAGGCGCAGGCCGTCTCGGTTCCGGACATGAGCGCCAAGCAGAAGATCGATCTTCTGGCGCGCGTCCGCAAGCTGCAGACGATCAGCGACCCGGTGGCGCGGGCGCGGGCGGTCGGACTGGTGGCGAACGCCTGACGCCGGCTCCGTCAGCGTCCGGTCGTCGTCTCGCCGCTGACCGACCCGCCCGAGAACACCTGCGTCCCCGACGAATATTCGCTGTTGAGCCTGCCGCGGCGCTCGTCGTCGCCGGCGCCGTCGATGTAGCGGCGCGCGGCGCGCGCGGAAGGCGCGGCCATCGAGGGTCCCGGCTCGCGGCCGCGCTCGAGATCCTCCTCGCGCTCGGCCATCTGCTGGAGGTTGACCGCGTTGGCGCAGCCCGACGGCAGGTACATGGGGTCCGGCGCGGTGTCGGGCGTGACGCAGGCGTCCGGCAGCAGCGCGGTCTGGCGCGCGCGGCCCGCCTGGTCGTAGCCCTTGCGCACCTTCCCGTCCGCCCCGCCGTCGGCGAGCGTGACGCGGCTGTAGCCCGGCGAATAGGCGTTGGGCGCTTCCGGGGCGCAGGCGGCGAGCGACAGCAGGGCGGCCCCGACGGCTACCGGGCGGAGGATGGCCATGCGGGTCTCCTGTGCCATGACGTGCGGCCTCATCTCGTCAGTCCACCACGAAGCCGTAGGCCCCGTTCTGGGCCGGCTTCTTGCCCGAGGGGCGTCGCGGCACGGCCGCGGCGCCGGTCGGACTGTCGAGCGGGGTCTTGAGCGACTTCTCCGACACCGGCTTCACGAGATAGGGCGTGATCAGGATCACGAGCTCGGTCTCGTTCTTCTGGTAACGGGTCGACTTGAACAGTTCGCCGAGCACCGGCACGTCGCCGAGCACGGGGAAGCGGTCGAGATCCTGCGTCATGTTGCGCTGGAACAGGCCCGCGATGGCGAAGGTCTGGCCGCTCGCGACCTCGACCGTGGTGTCGGCGCGGCGCACCTGGAGGGCCGGCACCTGGATGTTGCGCAGCGTGATCGCGCCGGCGTTCGAGAGGCTCGACACCTCCGGCCGCACCTGCAGCGCGATGCGCCGGTTCGGCAGCAGCGTCGGGGTGAACAGCAGCGAGACGCCGAACTGCTTGTACTGGATGCCGATCTGGTCGTTGGCGACCGGCACAGGCACCGGGATCTCGCCGCCCGCCAGGAAGCTCGCGGTCTGGCCGGTGATGGCGGTGATGTTGGGTTCGGCCAGAACCGTCAGCACGCCGTTGCGCTGAAGCGCCTCGAGCAGCACGTCGATGTTGACGTTCTTGGTGTGGAGCCCGAGCCCGACCCGGTAGGAGCCGTTGGTGAGCCCCCGGCCGCCGCCCGCGCCCGAGCCGTTCATGAGGCCGAAGGAGAACGAGCCGGGATTGGCCATCGCGTCCCAACTGACGCCGTAGGCCAGCAGGTCGTTGCGCGACACTTCGGCGAAGCGCACGCGGATGTTCACCTGCTGGGTGCCCTGGATGACCGTGTTGTTGATCGGCGGCGAGCCCTGCGGCGCGAAGCTCTCGGCGACGGCGGCGGCGTCCATCGCCTCGCCGACGTTGCGCACCGGGCCGGTCGCGACCGGCTTGGCGCCGAACATCTTGATGGTCATGGCGGTGGTCGGCTGGACCGCCCGCGCCGCCTCGTTGGCGGGCCGCGGATCGGCCGTCACCTGGATCTGCATCGACCCGCGCATCGACTGGTCGGGCGAGAGCGCGATCAGGTTGGTGCGGCCGATCTTGGTGGCGTAGAGATAGACGACGCCGGGCGATACGACGCGGACGTCCGCGATCTGGGTGTCGGCGACGAACACCGATTCCGCCGGCTGGTCGAAGCGCAGGATGCGGCCCTGCCCGGCCGGAACGACGATCGGCTGGCCGGCGTTGGCGTCGACCTCGATCTGCTGCGCGGAGAGGCGCGCGCCGAAACTCTCGACGCCCGTCAGTGCGATAGCCAGAAGCATGACGCTTCCAAGACGGCGCAGAACCGCACCTGCCTGTCTCATTCGTCCCCCGACGAAGCCGTCCCGGCGAGGCCCCGAGGGCCGCGCGGCTTCCGAATTTGCTGATCCCTCAAAGGGATTCACGATGAAACGCTAGCACGCCGAACTGTGGCGCGCCTATCACACGCGGTACTTTGCAACCGATCATTCGGCCGCGATCTGGGTCTCGCCGCGCCGCTGCCTCGGCGTCGCGGCCGCGATCGAAGCGAGCGCCTGAACGCTGAACTCCGGCGCCAGCTCCTGATAGGACAGAACCGGCAGGTCGATGTCGTTGCGCGCCAGCAGGTTCCGCACATGGCGGCGCACGTCCATGGAGACCAGGACCGCCGGCGAGACGTCGCCCGCCGACGCCTCGTAGGCCGTGCGGATCTGCCCGATGATTGAGCGCGAGACGTCCTCGGGCAGCGACAGCAGGCTTCCCACCGCGGTCTGCCGCACCGAGGAACGGATCTGGTCCTCGACGGGGCGCGCCAGCACATAGGCCGAGATCACCCGGTTCATCTCGGCGTGCCGGTAGCAGATCTGCCGGGCGAGCGACGTCCGAACATATTCGACCAGCATCACCGGGTCCTGCTCGCGCGGGCCCCATTCGACCACCGCCTCGAGGATCGAACGGAGGTTGCGGATCGGCACGTCCTCCTCGACGAGGCGGCGCAGGATGTCGGAGATCTTCTGGAGCGAAGCGACGCGCTGGGCTTCCTTCACGAGGTCGGAGTAATCCGCCTCCATCCGGCTCAAGAGCTCCCTCGTCTCCTGGATGCCGATGAAATGGGCGGCGTATTTCCGCAGCGTGGCGCCAAGCGCCTCGGCGAGCGCCTCCACCGGGCCGCGAAGCCGATGCCCGCCTCGGACATCGCCGGGACATGGCGCTGCTCGACCCAGTGGGCGGGCTTGCGCCGGAACAGCGGCGCATGGGTCGCGTAGGGCACGTTCATGAGGTCGAGATGGACCGGCTCGTCGCGTAGCAGGACGTGGCCGACCAGGATCTCGCCGTCCGAGACCGGAACGTCCTCGAGGTCGATGCGGAAGCGGTTGGGCTCGGCGGCGCGGTCGATGCGCAGCTCGACCGCCGGCGGATCGACGCCGAGATCCTGGAACAGATCCTGACGGGCGCGTTCGACGAACTGCTTGAACTGCTGCATCGGGACTGCGACCGACAGCTCCGAGCCGACCCAGGTCGTGACGCGATAGCGCGAGCCGGAAGCGACTTCGGAGAAGGCGACGTCCTCCGGCTCCTCGCGCTCGTTCGGCAACACGTCGTAGACCGGCGGCGCGTCCTTGGCCTGTTTGCGGCGATGGAGAAGCCAGGCGCCGCCCGCAAGCGCCGCCGACAGCGCGAAGAAGACGAGCGTCGGGAAGCCCGGCACCAGGCCGGCCCCGAAGGAGAGCGCGGAGGCGAGACCGAGCGCGCGCGGGTCCGCCACGATCTGGCGGGTGATCTCAGTGCCGAGATCGACATTGTCCTCGGAGGTGACGCGCGTCACCACCGTGCCGGCCGCGACCGACACCAGCAGCGCCGGGATCTGCGCGATCAGGCCGTCGCCGACCGTCAGCAGTGAATAGGCGTGGCCGGCCTCGCTGAACGACATGCCGCGCTGAACCATGCCGATCAGCAGGCCGCCCACGAGGTTGATCAGGACGATCACCAGCCCCGCGATGGCGTCGCCCTTCACGAACTTCATGGCGCCGTCCATCGCGCCGTAGAGCTGGCTTTCGCGCTCCAGCCGCCGCCGCCGGCTCGCAGCCTCCGACTTGTCGATGTCGCCGTTCCGCAGATCGTTGTCGATCGCCATCTGCTTGCCGGGCAGCGCGTCGAGCGAGAACCGGGCCGCGACCTCCGCCACGCGCTCGGCGCCCTTGGTGATGACGACGAACTGAGCGACCGTGATGATCGTGAACACCACGAGGCCGACCACGACGTTGCCCGCGATCACGAACTCGCCGAACGCCTGGACGATCTGGCCGGCGTCCGCCTCGACCAGGATGAGGCGGGTGATCGCGATCGACAGCGCGAGCCGGAACAGCGTGCCGAGCAGAATGACGGACGGCAGCGACGAAAACTCGACCGGGCTCGAGATGTAGAACGCGACCACGAGCACCAGCAGGCTGAACACCATGTTGATGCCGATCAGCACGTCGATCATCCCGGTGGGCAGCGGGATGAAGATCATGACGATCGCGAGCATCATGAAGGCCGCGACGACGACGTCCGACCGCCGCGACGCCATCACCGCGACACGCTGAAGTCCGCCGAGCGCCGTCATGTGGGCTCCTTCTCGCGCGTCTCGACGTCGGCCCGCGGCTCGGGCTCGGCGTTGCGGTCGACCACATAGTCGCGAAAGGCCTGCCGGGCCTCGATCTTGCGCCCGCCCGCCCACAGGGCGCGGCTGCGCAGCAGCGCGAGCGGCGACGACAGGCCGCCCTCGATCTCCGCGACCCGGTCGATCACGGCGAGCGCCCTGTCGCCCGCCCCGGTCGCGATGAAGGCCGCGGCCAGCGTCTTCAGGACGCCGGGATCGTCCGGGGCGATCCGCGCGGCGATCAGCATCAAGGCGAGCCCGCGCCGCTCCTGGCCGTGCTGGCCGTAGATGTAGCCGAGGGAATGAAGCAGTTCGGCGGCTTCACGCGGCAGGACGCTCATCCCACCTCCGCGGCGGCCGTGATGCGGTCCTGGAGATCGCGGTGGCGCTCGGCCTCCTCCTCGATGACGAGGGCCGCGATCTGGCGCGCCTCCTCGTCGACGTCGAGATCGGGAAGCACTTCGGCCAGGACGTGATCGAGGATGTCGAGATAGCGCGCGCTCTGGAAGATCCCGCTGTCGGCGATGCGGGGCATGACGAAATCGGCGATCTCGGCATGCAGCGAGCCGGCTTCGCGGAACCCACGGCCGCGATAGCGCGTGCGCAGGATCGCCTCGAAGGCCTCGACCTGGGCGCGCGTCGCAGGATCGGTCGCGCGGCGCGCCACCTCCTGAAGCGCCACGTCGAGCCTCTGTCCGGAAATTCGTCGTTCAGGCGTCAGCGCCAATGCCGAAATGTCCTCCCGCAGACGCCGGGTTCGGGTCCGAGCTCAGTAGCTCAGGGTCATTTCCTCGCCGGCCTTGGAGACCACGACCTTGTCCTGGCGGACCTCTTTCAGCACCCAACCGTCGCCGAGCGTCGCGCCCGCGTAGCGGCGCTGGCCGTCGGCGGTGACGACATAGGGCGAGGGGCCGAACCAGATCGCCTGCAGCTGGATGCGCGGGCGCGCCTGCGCGGACTTCGCGCCGATCTCGCTCGCGAGCACATACTGCCCGCCATAGGTCTCGTCGAACCAGCGCTGCGCGGCGGCCCAACGGGGCTTCGCGACGTCCTCGATCGCGCCCTTGGCGACGATGCGGTCGCCGACCGCCTCGATCGTCACGCCGTCGACGCCGGCGGACGCGACTCGTTCGCGCAGCGCCGCGACCGGATCGTCCGGCTGCGCGCCGGCGACTGCGGACGCCGCTTCGGGATTGGAGGGGCGGGCGTCGGTCGCGGCGTCGCCGAAGCCGGCCTGGGTCGCCACGATCGAGCCGACGAGCAGCAGCGCCACGCAGGCGACCGCCGCCATCGGCGGCTGCAGCCACGGGGCCGGCTTCTGGAGGCCTGCGAGCCGAATGACGCTCGCGCCGATCCGGATGTCGGCCGGCAGCCTGACGCCGGCGCCCTGGCCTTGGGGAATCTCGAGCCCGTCCTTCAGCCCGACAGGGCCGCCCTGGGCTTCGATGAAGAGCTTTCCGCGCTCGAACTTCAGCGCCGCATGGGTCTCGGCGACGTCGCGGTCCGACAACACGATGTCGGAGTCGGGCGACGAGCCGATCCGGCATGTCGGGGCGTCGAGCGGAAGCACCACCCCGCTGTGCGGCCCGGCCGTGATGTTGAGCAGCGCGACGGCCGAATTCGGGGCCGCGGCGCGATGTGAGGAGGCCACGTCTTGAGCCATATCGCTTCGTCTCCTTGGCGACGCTGGCGGCTCGCCGGCGGATGAGGCTTGGTGCGGCGGTCCGGGGAACGGTCCGCCCTGTCATGATGCGCCGGCAGGGGGCCGGCGCGGCGGTCCGGGGCGTCGAGCCGCCCCGGACGCTTCGCGTGAAACTTAGTTCTGCGGACGCTGCTTGGCGGCGTCGAGCTGGGCTTTCAGCTCCGTGGTCTTTTCGGTGACCTCAGCCGACAGCGAGATCGCCCGGTTGAAAGCCTCTTCCATCTTGGCGATCGCGCCTTCAGCTCCGCCGCTGCCGCCGGCGCCGACGCCTCCCACTCCAACTTCAGGCATCTTCGTCTCCTGTTTGCCGAAACGATTGCTCGGGAGTCCGCCCGCGAAGCAGCGGCCTCCTCCGGTCGCCGGCGCTGGCCAAAAAGCCCGCATTCGCAGACTGGCGCCCGCTCGACGACCTAGTGATCACTTGACAAAGAATATGGCCATTTAATGGCTGATTGTGATTAGATGCCACGAAAGTACGATTAGCCAGATACAGATACAGGATATGACGACATCCAATGAAATAATTTTGTCATCACCTGAAGGGTAACGAAAGCACAAGCGACTTCGGCAGGCTCAACTAAGCCTGCTAAACAAATCATACGCCACGCGAATTCAGTCTTTGTCACATTTGCGCCGCTTTTTATACGGCGTATAACGATCACGACGTTGATCCGATCACGGACCGATCACAGCCGCTAATGCTCGCCATTGTAAGGGAAAATACGTACTCGTCGACCCCCCGGGCGCCAAAGCGCCTCACGGGAGCGGCATCTGCGTGCCTCATCGGCCTTGCGGCCGCCTCGTTCTGCTGGTCGGCCGCGCGAGCCGCGCCGAGCCCCGTCTGGGCTGCCGCCCCTTACCACTACGTCGTCGTCGACCAGGACGTTCGCGGCGTTCTGACCGAGTTCGGCCGCAATGTCGGCGTGCCGGTCGTGCTCACCGACAAGGTCCGCGGCCGCGCCCGCGGCGAGATCAAGGCCGCGACCGCCGGAGAATTTCTTCGAAAGATCTGCGAGGCCCAGGATCTCACCTGGTATTTCGACGGATCGATCCTGCATGTGAGCGCCGACGAGGAGTTCGCGACCCAGGTCATCGACGTCGGGACCGTGGGACCGCAGGCGCTCGAAAAGGAACTGGACCGGCTCGGCGTGCGCGACGAGCGCTTCGCGGTCCGCGCCACGGGCTCGAGCACGCTCGTGGGCGTGTCGGGCCCCCCCGCCTTCCTGGCCGTCGTGCGGGAGACCGCCGAACGCATGAAGCCGCCGCCCCGCGTTTCGGGCGACGATCCGCGCGTTCGGGTGTTCCGCGGCGGCGCCCAGGCGGAAGTCGTGCGCACCCCGCCCTCCACGGACGGCGGCCAGTCGCCGAACGCATCAGCGAAGGAGAATTGACATGGCGATTCCCCCGATCAGCGCCGCTTTGCCCGCAGCGTCAGTCGCCAGCGACGTCGCGAGCGGCGACTTCGCCGGCGCGCTCAACAACGCGCTCGGGCTCGGCGGCGGCGCCGACGCCAAGCTCGAGGAGATGATCACGCAAGGCTCGGTCCAGATCATGGGCCAGATGATGATGCGTCACGCCGGCGAGATCCTGAACGAGGCGATGGCCGACGACGAGGGCTGATCGCCCCGCCGTCGTCCTGAAGCGAGCGGAGACAGACACGTCATGACGCCTTCTATCGCCCCCGTCGGCGCGGCTCCCGTTCCGGCGACGCCCGCGACGGCGCCGTCCGGCATCGACCTCTTCGAATATCTCGCCAGCGTGAACCCTCGGGCACGCCCGCGGCCCCGAGCCCGGGCCAGCTCGGCGGCGCGATGGTGGAGAACCTGACCGGCTTCCTGGAACGGAGCCAGTCGCTCAGCTCCCGCGCCCAGTCCCTGACGAGCCGCGCGCCCGACGCGCCCGGCGCGACGCTGGTGCATCGCGGATCGGACGCGCAGACGGTGTCGCCGCAAGCCTTCGGCGCCGCCCCGCGGCCCGAGCGGCAGCCGGTGAACGGCGATCAGATGGACAAGGTGATCCAGTCGCTCGGCATGATGTTCGACTACTCGATCGAGACCCAGATGGTGGTGCGCGGCACCACGCAGGTCTCCGGCGCCGCCAACACGCTGCTCCGCGGACAGTGACGGGAGGAGCCTGATGGCGCTCCGATCCGTGCTGAAGACCGGCCGGCTGGCGCTTGCTCTTGCGGGCGCGCTGCTGCTCGCGGCCTGCGACACCGACCTCTACACCAATCTCGACGAGCGCGAGGCGAACCTCATGGTCGCCGCGCTCATCGACCGGGGCATCCCGGCGAGCCGCGTCGTCGAGAAGTCCGGCAAGATGACCATCACGGTCGACAAGGACCGCTTCGCCGAAGCCGTGAAGACGCTGAACGACGCGGGGCTGCCGCGCGAGCGCTTCGCCAATATGGGCGAGGTGTTCAAGCGCGACGGCCTCGTGGCCTCGCCCGTGCAGGAGCGGGCGCAGATGATCTACGCGCTGAGCGAGGAGCTCTCGCGCACGGTCTCCGAGATCGACGGCGTGGTGTCGGCCCGCGTCCATGTCGTGCTGCCCGAGAACGACCCGCTGAAACGCGACGCCGCGCCGTCTTCGGCCTCGGTGTTCATTCGCTACGACCCGTCGATGAAGCTCAACGAGCTCCTGCCGCAGATCAAGACGCTGGTGGCGAACGGCATCGCGGGCCTCAGCTACGACAAGGTCTCGGTCACGCCCGTCGCCGTCCCGACCGCCAAGCTCAACGAGAGCGCCAGCCCGACCCCTTACGTCAGCGTGATGGGGATCTGGGTGCATCAGGAAAGCGCCGGCCGCCTGATGTGGATGCTGCTCGGCCTCGCGGCGATCGCGATCGTCGCGGCCGCGGCGCTTGCGGCGCTGCTCTGGCGCAACCGCAAGCCCACGCTGAAGCTCCAGCCGCTCGTGCCGGCCAAATGAGCGCGGGATCGAACGAGACCGCGGCGGACGTCTGGGGCCGGTTCGTCCGGACGCCCTCGCTCGGCGCGCATCCGGCCTGGATCGCCGGCATGTTCGACGGCGCCTTGCCGCTCGAAGCCGCCGGGCGGCTCGCCGCCCATCCGCGCTTCGCCTCGCGCGTCTCGAGCCTGATGGCGGCGCGCCATGGCTTCGGCGACATCGACGCGCCGGCCGAGCCCGCCGACCAGGCGATCGCATTGTCCGACAGCCAGACCCTCGGCACGATCATCCGGCGCGCGGGCGCCGTCTGCTGGGCCGACCGATCGCGCGCGAGATCCGCGCCCCGGAGGTCGCGGCGCTGAAGTCGGCGCTCGGGGAACGCCTATCAGGCCGCGCTCGCGCATCGCATGGAGGCGTTTTCGCCGGCTGCGCTCGGCGTCACGCAGGACGAGATGCGCGCGCTCGGCCATGCGGCGCTCGCCGCCGCGGCGATCGGCGCCGGCCGCGCCTGTCTCGCCGCCTGGCTCGAGCAACAGCCCAGAGGGGTCGCGGACCGCGTCTCCCTTCGCTTCGACCCGCAGGACGCCCTGCCGGAGCCGCAGGACGCGCATCGCGCCTATGGACCGGGCGTCGTCCGTCTGGTGGCCGGATGAGCGAAGCGCCGGCTTCCGCCCTTCCGAGGACCCCGCCCGGCCCCATCCTGAAGGCGGAGCAGGCGCAGGCCTGGATCGACGGCTTCTCGTTCCGCGACGAGTCCCGGCGCGAAGCCGAGGCGCTCAAGGCCGACACGCAGCGGGCCTATGACGAGAAGCGCGCAGAAGGTTTCGAGACCGGCCGCCGCGAAGGCGCCGGAGCCTCCGCCGAGCTGCTCGCCGCCACGAGCCGCGACGTCGACGCCTATCTCGGCGGGCTCGAAAGCGAGATCGCCAAGCTCGCGCTCTCGATCGTCACGCGCGTGGTGGGCGAACGCCCTCCAGCCGATCTGGTGTCGCGTCTCGCGCGCGAGGCGCTCGCCGGTTTCCGGCGCGACCAGCGCCTGACGCTCACCGTCGCGCCCGACAATTTCGACGAGGTCCGGCGGCGGCTCGGCCTCGACGAGCCGGGTTTCGCCGAGCGCGTGACGCTGTCGACCGATCCGGCGCTCGGGCCCCTCGACTGCCGGGTCGCGAGCCCGTTCGCGACCGTCGACGCCGGGCTCGACGCCCAGCTCGACGCGGTGCGGCGCGCGCTTTCGGGCGGAGACGCCGCATGAGCGCGGCGACCGACGCGCAAAGGAGCGACGTGCAAGGGACCGGCGGCGCCGATCGGCTCTCGGCCATCCTGCCGGGGCTGAAGGGCCGCATGCGGGTCGCCGATCCCCGCCCCGTCCGCGGTCGGGTGAAGCGCATCCTCGGGGTCGTGGTGCACGCCAGCGTGCCCTCGGTCTCGATCGGCGAGCTCTGCCTGCTGCGCGACGTCCGAACGGGGCGCGAGGCGGCCGCCGAAGTGATCGGCTTCCAGGACTCCGAGGCGCTCCTCACGCCGATCGGGGATCTCACCGGCCTCTCGACCGAGGCGGAGGTGATCCCGACCGGCCGGGACCTGAGAATTCCGGTCGGGCCGGGCCTGCTCGGCCGGGTGATCTCGCCGCTCGGCGAGCCGCTCGACGGACGGCCGCTCGATCCGGCGCTGACGCCTGCGCGCCGTCCGGTCCACCGCGAGCCGCCCTCGGCGCTCGACCGCGACCTGATCGACAAGCCGATCCAGCTCGGCGTGCGGGCGATCGACGGACTGACGACGCTCGCCCGCGGGCAGCGCGTCGGCGTGTTCGGCGAACCCGGCGTCGGCAAGTCCTCGCTGCTCGCCAGCATCGTCAACGGCGCCGAGGCCGACGTCATCGTGGTCGGGCTGATTGGCGAACGCGGCCGAGAAGTGCGCGAATTCGCCGAGCGCCAGCTCGACGCCGCGGGCCGCGCCAAGGCGGTGCTCGTGGTCGCGACCTCCGACCGGCCGGCCATGGAGCGCGTCAAGGCCGCCTATGTGGCGACCGCGATCGCCGAGCATTTTCGCGACGAGGGCAAGAGCGTCCTGCTGCTAATGGACAGCGTCACGCGCTTCGCCCGGGCCCAGCGCGAGATCGGGCTCGCCGCCGGCGAACCGCCAACGCGGCGCGGCTTCCCGCCGTCCTTCTTCGCGGCGCTGCCGCGGCTGCTCGAACGCGCCGGCCCGGGATCGGCGGCGGATCGATCACGGCGCTCTACACGGTGCTGACCGAAGGCGACGGCACGCTCGATCCGGTCGCCGAGGAGACCAAGGCGATCCTCGACGGCCACATCGTGCTCTCGGCCGAACTCGCGCAGCGCAACCATTTTCCGGCGATCGACGTGCTGGCGAGCCGCAGCCGCCTGATGGAGACGGTCGCGACGCCCGAGCACAAGGCGGCGGCCGCCCGCGTCCGCGCGCTGCTCGCCCACTACCGCGACGTCGAGCTGCTCGTGCGGGTCGGCGAATACCGGGTCGGCTCCGACCCGCTCGCCGACGCCGCGATCGCCCGCAAGCCCGCGATCGACGCCTTTCTGGCGCAGACCTTCGGCGAACGGGAAGCCATGGCCGGAACCATCCGCCGGCTGAAGGAGGCCGCCCAGTGAGACGGGACGACGACCTCTCCCGGCTGATCGCGCTGCGCAAGGTCAGGCTCGACCGCGCCGTGGCCGCCGCCGCCGAACGTCAGGCCGCCTGCGAGGCCGCGCGCGCCCGTCTCGACGCGGCGAGCGCCGAGGCCGCCCGCCAGGGCGAACGCCGGATCGCGCGCGAGGACGCGTTGCTCGAACGGCTCGCGATGCGCCCCCTGACGTCCGGCGAGATCGGCCGCGCCCGTGACGCGCTCGCGCATCTGGAGCAGGAGGGCGCCGAGCTCGACCACGCCGAGCAGGAGGCCCGCAGGTCGCTCGCCCACGAGACCGAGCGGCGCGCCGAGGCCGCGCGCGAACGCCTGCGCTTCGAGCGCGAACGCGACAAGCTGCTGACGCTTGCGCGCGAACGGTCCGGAGCCGCGCTCCGCCGGGCGGAGCTGCTGGCCGAACTCGACGCCGACGACGGACGGGGGAGCCGCCCCCGTTGACGATCCCGATCTCCGCGACCGCCCCGGCCGGCGACTGGCTCCCCCATGTCGCCGCGAGCGATCTCGCCGGGCTGAACGCCATTCACCGCCGCCGCGGGCCGATCCGCATCACGTTCCGCGGCGCGCCCGCAAGCCTTTTGGTGGTTCCCTTCGACGCCGCGGCGCAGTTCGACGGGCCGGCGTTCCGCGTGACGATCGGGGGCGCGCATGGGCTCGCGCGGGCGCCGCAGACGCTCCTCGACGACCTGCTGGCGCCGCTCGGCCTGCTCAGGCCGCCCGCGGAGCTCGCGCCGGAAGCCGCGGCGCTTCTCATCGAATTCGCCCTCGCCGACGAGGTCGCCCAGGTTGAGGCCGCTGCCGGCGGTCCTTCGTCGATCGACGCCCGCGTCGACGGCGCGATCGGCCCGGACGCCCATCGGGTTTCGCTGCTGTTCAAGACGCAGGGCAAGGCGCACCGGATCGCGCTCTGGCTCGACCGCGACGGGCTGGCGCGGCTCGGCGCCGCGCTCGACCGCGCCGCCGCTCCGGCCGCCGACGTCGCAGCCGGGATCGCGATGCCGGTCCGGGTCTGCATGGGCTGGGCGGGAGTGAAGTTCTCCGACCTCAAGGGCCTGTCGCGCGGCGACGTGATCCTGGTCGAGAGCGGCCGGGAGATGGCGGGGCCGATCGCGGTCGTGGCCGATCATCTGGCGATGCGTCTCACGGCCTCGTCTGGACGTCTCGCGGCGGCCGCCGTTCCGGTGAAGCTGCGCGGATCGCATTGGGAGTGGTGCATGGAAGGAAATGACGGCGACGGCGCCCGCGCCACGGTGGCGGACGCCGAGATCGACGCGCTCCCCGTGAAGCTCGTGTTCGAGCTGGGGCGTTCGGAAATGCCGCTCGGAGACGTCCGGCGGCTCGCGGCCGGCTCCGTGGTGCCGCTCGCGCGCGCGCTCGACGAGGCGGTCGACATCATGGCCAACGGCAAGCGGATCGGCCGCGGCAGCATCGTGCGGATCGGCGACGCCGTCGGGGTCCGGGTCGAGCGCCTGACCGCGGATGAGTGACTTTCAGCCCAATCTCGTCGCGATCATCCTTCTGGTCTCGACGATCGGGCTCATTCCGCTCGCGGTCGTCACGCTCACGGCGTTTCTCAAGATCTCCGTGGTGCTGTTCCTGATCCGGAACGCGCTCGGGGTCCAGCAATCGCCGCCGAACCTCGTGCTCTACGGCATCGCGCTGATCTTGAGCGTCTACGTCACGACGCCGCTGATCGGCGAGATCTACCAGCGCTTCGAGAACGCGCCGATCGACCTTCAGTCGGTCGACGGGCTGAAAGCTGCGGCCGAACATGTCCGCGAGCCGCTGAAGGCGCATCTGCTGCGCTTCGCGTCGGAGCGGGAGCGCGAGTTCTTCCTGAAGTCCACCGAGGCGGTCTGGTCGGAGGAAGCCCGCCAGGGCCTGCGCAACGACGACCTGGTGGTGCTCATCCCCGCTTTCGTGTCCTCGGAGCTGACGCGCGCCTTCGAGATCGGCTTCCTGCTCTACATCCCGTTTCTGGTGATCGACCTCGTGGTCGCGAACGTCCTGATGGCGATGGGCATGATGATGGTGTCGCCGACGCTCATCTCGATCCCGCTCAAGATCTTCCTGTTCGTCGCCGTGGAGGGCTGGTCGCGGCTGATGCACGGGCTGATCCTCAGCTACGGCGGAGGCTGACGCGATGGGCGGGGATCTCATCGTCTCCCAGCTCAACGGCGCGCTACTGACGACGCTGCTGATGTCGGCGCCGGCGCTCGGCGCCGCGATCGTCGTCGGGCTCGGCGTCGGGCTGGTGCAGGCGCTGACGCAGATCCAGGACCAGACGCTGCCCCAGGCCGTGAAGCTCGTGGTGGTGATGGTGGTGCTGATCCTGGTGGGGCCGCTGCTCGGCAGCCAGATCCTCGAGCTCGCGCGCCAGAGCTTCGACCAGTTCCCGATCGTGACGCGCTGAGCCCGCGGAATGATCGAGGCCACCGACTCTCTTCTGGCCTTCCTCTATCCGATGCTGATCGCGACGGCGCTCGCGACCGCCCGCGCCATCGGCATGGTGATGATCACGCCCGCCTTCACCCGCACCGGCGTCACCGGCCTGCTGCGCTCCTGCATCGCGGTCGCGATCGCAGCCCCCATGGTGCCGCCGACCTTCGACCAGATCAGCCTTCTCCAGGGCCTCTCCACGCTGACGGTCGTCGGCCTGATGGTGAAGGAGGTGGTGATCGGCGCGCTGATCGGCTTCGTGTTCGGCATCCCGTTCTGGGCGGCGGAGACGGCCGGCGACATCGTCGACCTCCAGCGCGGCACCACCGCGGCGCAGCTCGTCGATCCGAACGCGATGTCGGAGTCCAGCATCACCGGCACGCTGTTCTCGATCGTGGCGGTGGCGATCTTCTTCACGAGCGGCGGGCTGGGGATCCTCGCCGACGCGGTCTACCGCAGCTACGAGCTCTGGCCCGCCTCGAGCTTCCGCCCGGTGGTCTCGCAGGCCTCGGGTCTGGCCCTGCTGAAGACGCTCGACGGCCTCATGCGCATCGCGGTGCTGCTGGTCGCGCCCATCATGGTGGCGCTCCTCATCGCCGACGTCATGCTGGGCTACCTTTCGCGGCTCGCGCCGCAGATCCACGTCTTCGACCTCTCGCTCGCGGTCAAAAACCTCCTCTTCGCCTTCCTGATCGTAGTTTACGCGATGTTCCTGGCTCCCTCGCTCATGCGGGAGATCGGGGGGCTGGCCGGCGGATTCGATCTCCTGCGCTCTCTCGCCGAAGGCCGCTGAGCGTCGAAAACACGGCGAAAAGTGATCGATCGGCCACAAAATGGCCCCATAACGGCCCGAGCCTCGGAAACGGCGCGACGCCGCCATCCGCCCGCAAAGCCTCAAGCCGGACGCGAAGGACGGCGCGATGTCGCTGATCGGAAGTGTCTCAGGCCTCCTCGGGTCGCTGACCCATTCGCTCCAGCAGGGCGGCGACCGCAACGCCACGACCGCGCTGCGCAACGCCGGCGAGGAGCAGGAGACCGACCGCATCGCGCGCATGCGCCGCGAGTCCGAGGGATCCGACCGCCAGCAGGGACGCACCGCCGACGCCGCCGCCTTCGACCGTTCGGTCAATCGCGGCGCCGAACAGGGCGCCGGCGTCCGTCCCTCCGCGACCGGGGCGGCGGCCCGCGCGGAAGCGCCCGGCGCCGCGCCGGACCTCGCCGGCCCCATGCGGGACGCCCCGTCGATGCGCGCGGCCGATGGTTTCGGCGGACGCCAGCAGCCCGGCGAAACCGGCGCCGTCGCGCGCGGTCCCGTGGCGGACGCCGGCTCCCCGGCCCGGCTCGACGCAACGCGCACGGCGACCCCGGGCCGCGGACCGGAGATCGGACGCGGACCCGAGACCACGGCGGCCCCCGCGACGCAGACGCCCGCCCGGACGAGCGCCGCGCCCCCCGCCTCCCTGCCGGCCGGCCCGGCCTCGCCGCCCCAGCAGTCCGGCCCCGCCAACACCCTCGCGCAACCGCCCGGGGGACAGGCGCCCGCTGCGCAGCCGCCCGGCGCATTGCAGCCCGCTGCGCAGCTGCCCGCCGCGCTTGTGCAGACCGCGACCCAGGCCGCAGCGGCTGCGACGCAGATCGCGGCGAACGCCGCCCAGCTGAACCCTGCAGCCCCTGCGCCTCCGGGCGCTGCGGCGGCCCAGGCGGCGCCGGGCGCCCAACTCGCCCAGCCGACCGGCGCGACGCCGACGTCCGGCCTGACCTCCCAGCCTGCGATCGCCATCGGCGTCCAGCCGGGCGGACCAGCTTCCGGCCTCCAGCAGCCCGCCGCTCCGCCGAGCGGCCTCAACGTCTCCGGCCCCGCGTCGTTGACGCCGCCTCCGCAGGCGCCCGTCACGATGATCGGCCACGCCTCGATCGTGGCGGCGGCGCAGGCGCAGGGCGACTCCGCCTTCTCCGCGGTCGCCCCCATCGTCGCGGCCTCGGCGCGAAGCGCGGGCGAGAGCGTCGTCTCCCGTCACGTCGCCACGATCGCCCAGACCGAGCGCACCGAGGGTCCGGCCGGGGCCACGAGGGAGTTCCGGGCGCGGGCGCGCGATCTTCCCTTTGGATCCGCGGCCGAGATCTCCAAGGGTTCGCAGCCGACGCTCGAGCGCGCCGCCAGGACGCTGTCGAACGGCGGCGCGGCGGTCGAGCGGATCGAGGGCGTGGCGGGCATGCTCGAGAAGGGCGCGCCCAACGCCGCCAAGATGTTCGCCGACCTCGCCTCCGGACTCGACGCCGGCGCTGCCGACGGCCGCGGCGCGCATGTCGCCCGCGATGTCGCCCAGACCATCGCCAATGGCGAGCGCATGACGCCTGAGCGCATGATCGCGTTCGGGCAGGGCGTCGCCTTCGGCACCGGCGTCGCGCTGCCGATCGCGCTGGTCGACGCCTATCGCGGCCGCGGCGACGGCGAGACCGCGGACCAGATCGCGACCGCGATCCTCCAGGGCTTCGGAAAACTGCTGCGGCGCGTCGGCGACGCGGTCGCGGCGCTTGCGCGCCGGGTCGGGCCGATCGGCTTCGACTGGGCGGCGTGGCGCGCGTCCGGCCTCGAGGGGCAGGACATCGAGAAGAGGTTGCGGGCGCGCCTTTCGGGCTCGCTTGGCCTGCTCGAGGAGATCGACGCCGCGCTCGAGGCGGTCGACGCCGCCGGCCACGACGCGCTCAACGCGCTCGAGCGCCTGCGCCGCTGGAGCGGAACCTCGCCCGGCCTGCGCGACGCGATGAACGCCGCGGCCGCGTCGCCTGAGCTCGTTTTCGCCATCGCCCAGAGCGTCGGAGCCCAGCACGTCGTGGTGCAGATCGTCGTGCCGGGCCATGACCGCGAGCCGCCGGAGCGCGCCGACGCGCCGTTCGACCGGGAGGCCGCGCGCCGGTTCTACGCCGCGCTCGGCTTCGATCCGGACGCCGCCGAAATGCTCGCCCAGGTGACCCTCGTGCGTCACACCGAGGTGCTGATGGGAGGCGGCTGGATGCGCGCGCGCCGGACGCGCGACCGCACGCAGGAGGCAGCCTTCGCCCGGCTCGTCGCCTATCTCGAGGGCCGCGGCGTCCCGGCCAACCGCCACATCGAGACCATCACCTTCGCGGATCTCGATCCCGACGGCGAGCGGCCCGAGACGTTGACGGGCGCGCCGCTGATGCGCCGGCTCGAACTCGATCTCACGGCCCGCCACGTCGATTGACGGCCGTCGGACGCAGCGCCGGTCGCCGGCTAAGAATAAAAGTTACTGATCAACGACAATTTCGTTGATTTTGACGGCGCTTCCAAGCAACATCGCCTCGTTCCTCACTGCGACGGGCCTCAGTATCAGAGTTTAGTTCCCAACGCGGGCGCAATCCGGCGCCGCGCGGCAGGGTTCACGTGCCCGTCATAAACGGCTCATCTGGCCTTAAGCCTCCATAGAGGCGCCGGGAGCCGCAGACCGCTGATGGGAGACGTCGGAATGTCTGTTGAAAGCGTGTTCAGGTCGATCGCCGGGGCCGATTGGGATCGAACCCAGGGGGGCGGCCTGTCGGGCGACGAATTCAAGGCCTTCCTCGGCCAGGAAGCAGGCGCGGACAGCCGCTTCAACAGCGCCGAGTTCAGGGAGGCGTCCTCGCGGCTCGGCCTCTCCAGAGAAGACTCCGACGCCGTCATGGAGGCCTTCGGCAAGGACGGCGAGCTGCCGGCCGACCGCCTGCAGGAGCTGCTCACCCGCTCGGCCGGCTCCGATGGAGCCTTCAATCTCGATGAGCTGAAGGGCGGCCTCGAGAGCCTCGTCGAACGCGCCAAGACCCGCAACGAGGAGGCGGACGAGGCGCCCTTCGCGGAGTTTGGACGCGACGCAGGCGCCGACGAGCAGATCGACGACGGCGAGTTCAAGGCGATGGCCGAGAAGGCCGGCATCAGCGAGGAAGACGCCGGAAAGGCCTTCGAGAAGGCGGCCGGCGCCGACGGCAAGCTGTCGAAGGAAGAGTTCGAGGAGGCGTTCGGCAAGGGCGACGTCTCGGAAGGCCAGTTCAAGAAGGGCGTCGACGAGCTTAACGGCGTCGAGGAGCCGTTCGCGAAGTTCGCCCGCGAGGCCGGCGCCGACGAGCAGATCGACGAGAGCGAGTTGAAGGCCACGGCCGAGAAGGCCGGGATCAGCGAGGAGGACGCCGGCAAGGCGTTCGAGAAGGCCGCCGGCGCCGACGGCAAGCTGTCGAAGGACGAGTTCAAGGAGGCGTTCGGCGACAGCCAGGTCTCTGAGGACGAGTTCAAGCAGGGCGTCGAGGATCTCAACAGCGACGACGAGCCCGCCGCCTCCTTCGAGCGCGACGCCGGCGCCGACGGCGCGATCGACCAGGCCGAGTTCACGGCGCTCGCCGAGCGGGCCGGACTTGACGCCGAACAGGCCGAAAAGGCGTTCGAGAAGATCGCCGGGGCCGACGGCAAGATCTCCCGCGAGGAGTTCGAGGCCGAGGGCGGACTGGGCGCCGGCGAGCTGTCCAAGGACGAGTTCGCGTCCCGCGTCGAAGAGCTGGCGCAGGAAGACGCCGCCGGCTGATGAGGCTTGGCGCGGGTTCGATCGGAGCCCGCCTCGCCTGCGCGGCGGCCGCCGTCTCGACCGGCGGCTGCGCGCTGTCGCCCGGCCAGGAGGGGATCCCGATCGTGCCCATCGTCATGATGGCCGCGGGTCTCGCCTTCCTGGCCTACGGCGTCACGCTGACGCCGGCCTATCGCCGGCGCTTCCAAGACGCGCCTCCGGCGGCCGATCCGGAGTCCGGGTCCGCCGGACGCCAGCCCCCAGACCAGGAGACGCGATGAGGCCGAGCCGACAGGCTGCGGCGCCCGCCTCCTATATCGAGGACTTGCCTGCATGCGCGTCGGTCAGCAGTTCCTGAGCCCGTCTCCCTCGCCCGGCTCCCCGGGGCCGGTCGACGCGCAGGATCTGTTCCTCGCAATGCTGCGGCGCTCGGGCGCCGGGAACCGTGACGGCCAGCAGCGCGAGCACAGCGAGGCGGTCGAGGACAGCGTCGCGGACGGCTACGATTTCCAACAAGGACGAGGTGAAGGCCAAGCTCGAGGAGACCCTGCTCGGCAAGGACGACCAGGACACCCGCTTCCTCGACTACATCCAGGACCTGAAAGCGCAAGGGCTGGGGCATGCGGCCCAGACCGAGATGTCGTCGCTGATCCAGAGCCTGACGCTGCTCGATCCCGAGAAGGGCAAGCTCGCGGCCCAGACCATCCAGAAGGACGCGCTGACCGCCGACCTCAACGAGCTGGGTGGGCGACCCGGGCAAGGTGTCGGAGGCCAACAAGGATCTCGCCACCAAGGACCTGTTCGGCCTCCTGAAGGGCATCATCAAGTCCGAGACCTTCGACGTGCCGCGCCGGACCGTCGAGACCATCGACAAGTTCATGAACGAGTTCCTGGCCGGCAAGACGGACTCGAAGAAGGTCGTCGAGGCGATCACGGAAGCCGCCGACGCCGCCAACGCCAATGGCGGCAAGCTGAGCCAGGCCGATCTCGACCGCTTCTCGGCCTACGTGCCGGTGAAGGACCGCGAGGGCCTCTCGGGCCTGCTCGGGACGCTCAGCACCAACGGCGTGCTCGGCTCGCTAGGCGGCGGCGTCTCGCTGTTCTCAGGCGTCTATCAGCTCGTCGGCGAGGGCGGAAAGCTCGCCGACAGCCCGACCGAGCGCCTCGCGGTCGCCAAGGACTTCATCTCCTTCGCCGGCGCCTCGTCGCACTTCATCCGCACCGGCGACGCGATCATGGAGACGCTCGGCAAGGGCGGGCTCGTCCAGACGCTCGGCCTCGACAAGTCGCTGCCGGAGATCTGGGGCAAGCAGGGGCTCTGGGGCGGAGAGATCGAGAAGGTCCAGACCGCGCCCGGCGGCGGGCTGCCGGAAATCCCGGGCGGCGTCGCGGACGAGTTCCGCAGCCAGATGGGGACCGAGATCAACCGCATCTTCGCCGACGCGCAAGGGTCGACGCCCGACGGCCCGCCCAAGAGCGCGCCCGGCGTCAGCGACGACATGTATGACGGCATCGCCAAGATGTTCGACGACGAGGCGGCCAAGGCCGGCGCGGCGTCGGATCCCTCGCGCTCGGCCAAGATCGCGGGCTCGACGGTGAAGGTGCTCGGCGCGCTCGCCGACGGCGCCGCGGGCGTCGCCGACCTCGTTCTGGGCGCGCTCACGATCAAGTCCGGCGTCGAGAGCGGCAGCGCGCTGACCAAGGCGCAGGGCGCGCTGCAGGTGGTGAGCGGCGTGGCGGGCGGGGCCGCGGGCGCGATCGGCATCGCGGGCCTGTTCGGAACGCTCGCGCCGGCGCTCTCGGCCGCGAGCGGCCCGCTATTCCTCGTCGGCGCGGCGCTCGCCGGCATCGGGGCGATCATCGGCTTCTTCGTCGACCACGAGAAGAAGCAGAAGGCGACCGACGCCGAAGGCCAGTGGTTCAAGGATCTCGCGAATGACGGGCTGCTGCAGGACGACTGGGGCGACAAGGTCGAATACGCCCGCTACTCGATCCACCACTATGGCGGCCGCATCGCGCCCGAAGACGTGAGCCTCTACGAGTTTCAGCAGGACGAGTGGGACCATTTCCGCAACACCCCCCAGGAGGACGGATCCTCCTCCAACCGCCTGAACGAGGACCTCCACAAGGAAGTCGCCTGACGGGCCGAGACCCCGGGGCGGCGCGGGTCCGAGAGGCCATCGTCGCTCCGGTCGAGACGAGAGAGACGCGACCATGGCGTTCGAGGAATTTTTGACCGGGCCAACCCCGCCGGCGCCGATCCAGGTCCTTCCGCCGCCGCCGCCGCCACCACCCCCGCCGCCGCCTCCGCCGTCGCCTGAGTCGCAAAGAGCCTTCAACGCCGGCGTCCAGCTCGCCGAGGAGCGCCGCATGATGCGCGGCGGACCCGCCGATCTGGTTCCGGCGGCCCCCGACATCAGGCCGACCGAAGTGCCGCGCGCGGTCGCCCCCGGCGACACGCTGACCGGCATCTCGCGCACTGCGAACGCGCCGGTCGGCGGCACGATCGCCAACAACGCCCAAATCCAGAACCCCGACCTGATCCGGCCGCCGGAAGTCGTGCTGGTCCCGACCAGCGACCCGGCCACGATCAACACCCGCACCCAGGTCGCGACCGCGGAAGCCGCCGACCGCCGGGCCGCGGTGTTCGACCGGACGCCGACCGCCCGCATGCTTTCCGAGGACAGGGCCGCCGTCACCGAGGCGCGGACCAACGCACGGGACGCCTGGACCACCGTCGAGACCGGCGTGGCGGGCGAAATCCGCCAGGCGGGCGAGACCGCGCGGTTCCCGGTCGACGAGACGACGCGGCCGACCGTCGAGGCCATCCGCGCCCGGGTTCCGGAGAGCCCGACCTTCCAGGAGCGCGTCACCTCCGCCAACCAGACCGTCGACCGGGAGTGGCGAGAGACCCGCGCCACCGGCGCGCAACTGCAGGAGCTGACCGATGCGGCGCGCCAGCGCGACGCCGACCTCGCGAGCCTCAAACGGAGCGCCATCGATCCCGCGCTCACGCCGCAGGAGCAGCGGATCGCGCGCGACGACGCGGTCGCGGCCCGCGCCCTGTCCGACGAGGCCTGGGGCGGCGTCCGCGACGCGGCCCAGCGCGAGCTCACGCTGTCGGGCGGCGCAGAGCCCTTCGCGGACCGGACGGCGGCGCCGACGCTCGACGCCATCCGCGCCACCAACCCGAACGATCCGCGCTTCCAGCAGGCGGTGACCGAAGCGGCCGATGGCTCCGAGGCGGCCTGGCGCGCCGACACCACGACCTCGACCGAGCTTTCGGCGCTCGCCACGCAGGCGAGCGACGCCGATCAGGAGCTGACGGCGCTGCAGACCGAGATCACGAACCCCGATCCCTCGGCCCCGACCCGCAGCCCGATCGCGACGCTAAGCGCGCTCAACGCAGCCGAACAGAACGCCGACGGCGCGCGTCAGAACCTCGAGACGGAGCTGACGAGCGGCCTGTTGGATCTCGGCGAGGGCGAGGCCTATCCGGAAGAGACCACGGTCGAGCGCTACGACCTGCTGACGCAGGAGCTGCCTGAAAATCCGACGGTCGAGCGGGCCGTGGCGGACGCCCGCGAGGGCGCGGTCGAGACCTGGCGCGCCCAGGGCGTGACCCGCGACACGCTCGGCGTCGTCGTCTCCGAATACGAGCAGGCGCGCGACGCGCAGGCGGCGCTCGACGCCGCCCGCGCCAGCGCCGACCCGGCCGACGCCGCGCGCATCCCCGAGCTCGAGGCCGCGGCCGCGCGCGAGCTCGGCGAGGCGGACGCCGAGGCCGAGCGCCAGATCCAGGGCGCGCATGACGCGGTCGAGCCCGAGATGGCGGTGACGGCCGGCGTCACGCGCGCCGCCACCATGCAGACGCTCGGCCTTCAGGACGAGACCTTCCAGGCCGGCGTCGACGAGGGGCTGACCGCGGTCGTGATCGACCCGCGCGTCGAGGCGGTGCGCGACGCCTATGGCGCGGGCGGACCGAACGCGGCGGTGGACGCGGCGGCCGAGCTCGAACGGGCCACCAGCCCGGATCTCGGCGTGCCGCCCGAGATCGCGCGGCGCGTCGTGGACGGCTCGCTCCCGACGATCCAGAGCATGGGCCGCGATCTCGGCGACCGCATCAGCTGGACGCAGGGCGGTCCCGGCGGAGACAATCAGTCGATCCAGTCGTCCCCCGCACGGCGCGAGGTCTTCAGCAACATCGCGCTTGCGACGGACCGCGCTTCGCTCGCGGTCACGGGCGGTCCCCAGACGACGCGCTCGGTGGCGCAGGCGATGGTGGACGGCGCGCGCGGCGGCGCCTTCGCGAATGGCGGGGACTACAGGGAGCTCGCAGCCCTTGCGATGGAGGACGGCGCGGGCGCCGGGCTCCAGGTCGCGATGGCGGGCGTGCTTCACGAGCGCGGCGACGCCGACGGCGCGACGAATGTCGTGGAAGGCGTTGCGGAGGGCTTCGAGCGGCTGCGCGAAACCGCCACCGAGCGGCTCGACGAGTTCCGTCAGGTGGCCGACCCGCTTGTGACGGTCCGTCAGGACTTCAACGACCTGATGACGCCCGAGCAGGCCGACGCGGCGACGGAGCGCTATCTCCAGGAGCATCCGGAGTTCGTCGCCGGGTTCGACGCGGCCTATGAGGCGCTTGCGGAGGCCGGCGCCGACATCCAGCGCGCAGCCTTCACGGCGAACGACCCCGCGCTGGCGCCGCTCGCAGGGATCGAAGGCGTGCGCGACCTCCGCGACGCCCGCAACGGCGCGGTCAACGATCCGGGCGTCGCCTCGGTCGTGAACGAGAGCCCGGAGGCGAGGAGCGAAGCGGTCCATCGCACGCTCGTGGCGGAAGCGCGCGCGATCGCGGACCCGAACGCGATCGTCAATCCCGGCAGTTCGTCAACGCCACGCGCGGCGTCGCCAAGGAGGCGTTTCAGTCGATCATGGGAGCGGCGCTCTCGGATCCGTCGCGGCTCGTCGGCCAACACGGCGCCGGCGGCCTCGCGACAGTCGCGCAGATGACGAATCTGGCGGACCGGGTGCCTTTCCTGAGCAACGGCCCCGTGACGGCGGACGTCCGTCGCACGTCCTACACGGGCGGCTTCCTCAACGCGGGCGGAACGGTCGCAGGCGGCGTCGCGCTCTGGCAGACGATGAACGCCTTCGCGAGCGACAGCGGCAGTTGGCGCGACGCCCTGAGGGGCGGCTTCCTGGCGGCGGGCGTCGGGCATCAGGCGGCGGAGCTCAGCGGCTTTCTCGCCAACCAGCCCGCGGGCCGCGCGGCGCTCCAGAGGCTCGGCTTCAGCATGCCGGGCGTCGACAGCTACGTCGCCTCGCTGCTTCCGCGCACCAATCCGCGGGTTCCGGCCGACACGATCACGGACGCGCTTCCGAAAGGCGTCGCGCGACCGGTCGGAACGCAATTCTACGACCAGCCCGGATGGGTGCGCGCATCGTCGTTCCTTCGCGCTGCGAGCGTCCTCGTCGACGGCGCTCTCCTGGGCGACGCGATCGCGCGGGGAGACAACGCCGAAGCGTTCATCTTCGGCGTGAGCGCGACGGGCGGCGCGGTCGTGCTCGCCGCCGGCGTCGGCTATGGCGGCGCGGCCGCCGGGCCGATCGGCGCGGGGCTCATGCTGGGCGCCGGCATCGCCCTGACGGTAAAGCGCGATTTCGACGCGCAGCGCCGCTACGAAGGCGCGGCGGCCGATTATCTCGAGACCGCAGGGCTTTCGCGCGAACAGGCGGAGGCGCTCGCCGACTATGATCGCTCCGGCCACGTCTCCGCCGGGCCGGCGATCGCGCAGGCGATGGAGGCGGGCGGGCTCGATCCGTCCACCTTCCTTGACACGGCCCGTGACCAAAACCTCGATCCCGAGGGGCTGAGCGATCTCGTTTCGGCCACCCACGAGATGGAGCCTCTGGAGGGTTCGGAAGGCGCGGAGGTCTATTCCGACCGTCTTGCGCCAGACGACCGCGAGCGCGACAGGGTCGGCCCCCGCGGCGTGGTGATCCGAGCGCCCGAGGTCCAGGATCTCGCCGACCTCCGCGAGCATGCCGAAGAGATCTACGGACGCCCGGTCTTCGGCGTCGGATGAATGATGATCGGCGGCCGTTTCCGAAGGCGGCCGCCGACGCCCGCAGGAGAGGAGACCGCGGGAGCGAAGCCGCAACCTGCGGCGTCAACCGCATGAAAATCCAAAATCCCCGGTTCCCGACGCGGCTATATCGTCATACGATCACAAAGACGTCACGCGATCGCCCAGGAGGATTTCATGACGCTTTCGGTCCCAGGTTCCGTCCCGCCCGGATCCACGACGCCGGAAGAAGCGCCTCCGACAACCGATCCGGCATGGGACGCCGCGCTCGTCAACGCCCAGGCGGCGCCGCCCCCGACGGAGGACGCCCCGCCGGCTGAAGCCGAGGCCGAGGGGCAGGAGCCCGAGACCGATCCGACCTCGATGAGCGAGAGCGAGATCCGGGACGAATACGACATCCCCGACTTCGCCGGCGACGGCGTCCTCGACATCAAGGTCGAGGGTGACACCACGGTCGCGACCAAGGCGACCGAGGACTTCGTCCAGGGCCTCCGCGACGACCTCGAAAGCGGCAAGATCGAGAAGGGCTCGGACGAGGCCAAGCTCCTCGACCTGATCGACGCGCAAGGGGCGATCGACAACGGCTACGACCTCTACGGCTACGCCGAGGAGATCCAGACCGGGGCCGGCACCTATCGCGAGAGCCAGGATTCCCCGACCCATCTGAACGGCCTCGACGTCAAGGAGATGGTCGACGAGAAGAAGGTCGCCGAAGGCATCTCCGAGCTGATGGGCAAGGAGGGCATCGCAAAGCGCTACGACGACGCGCTGAAGGCGACGATCGACGGCGTTCCGTCAGAAGCCCTCGACGGCATCAAGTCCAAGACCATGGAGGGCCTGTTCAAGGACGGCGAGCCCAACACGGCGTTCGAAGACTACGTCATCGACATGAAGGAGAAGGCGACCGCGGCGGGCGACGAGGAGCTCGCCGACAAGATCGACAAGGAGGTCGGCAACTACTTCGACGCGCTGAACTACTTCGAGCCTGAGAAATTCGCTGATCGGAAACAGCAGTTCGATCAGAACATGATGACGCATCAGCTCGACGAGTATGTGTCCGACCCCGAGTCGATCGACCCCGAAAACCTCGACGCCGGGCTTCGCGCCACCGTCGACGTCTGGCAGTCGGCGATCAACGGCGGGCTGCAGATCGCCGACAAGGGCAGCAAGGCCTACAAGGAGGCCGAGGCGCTCAACGCCTACTTCAAAGACTTCGCCGACATGTCGAAGAACCTCAGCGCGGAGGACAGCGCCAAGGTCAACATGGCGTTGCGCAGCGTTTGGATGGACCTCAAGCCCGTCGGCGGCGGGCCCCTGTCGGAGAGCGACCAGGCCCGTCTCAGGGAGATCTCCGACAAGGTCATCGGCGAGAAGCTCGACAGCCTCTCCACCGACGACCGCAACGCCTTCCGCAAGTTCGTGGACGGGGGCGCCAAGACCGGCACGTTCGGCGCGCTGACCGGGACGATGGGCTTCGTCAGCGCGGGCGTCCAGCTCTCGAACGGCGGCTGGAGCGAGATGACGAGCGACGAGCAGATCGCGGCGGTGCGCGATCTCGTCGGCGGCCTCAGCCAGGCGAACGACTTCTCGAAGTTCGGCTCGAACCTCGTGAACCTCGGCACAAAGTCCGACGCGACCGCCTGGCTCGGCCTGCTCGACGACAACTTCCCGGACATCTGGAAGGGCGAGTCGAAGGTCGACTCCGAGATCGCCAAGGGCGTGACCAAGGAGATCAACACGGCGTCCGACAAGCTGGCGAACAGCGACCTCGGCCTCGACCTCGGCAATCTCAGCGAGGACGACAAGAAGGAGTTCGACAAGGCGCTCGAAAAGCTCGGCGACAAGATGGGCGATGCGCCCGACGCCTCCACGGCCAAGAAGCTCGGCCGCACCTTCGTGCGCTTCATGGGCGGCGCCGGCCTCGACGTCACCGGCGGCGTGATGGACATCGTGACCGGGGTGCGCACGCTGCAGAAGGCGGACACCGAGCTCGAAAAGGCGGGCGCCGGCCTTTCGATCGGCGGCGGCTCAGCCACCACCGCCATGGCGACGATGAACACGATCAAGATGTTCGCGCCGAACGGCTCGAACCTCGCGGCGCGCCTTGGCGGCAATATCGGCGCCCGCGTGGTTCAGGGGCTCGCGATCGGATCCCGCGTGCTTGGGCCGGTGCTCGGCGTCGCGGGCGCGGTGTTCGGCATCGCGGGCGCGCTCATCGCCGAAGCCGTCGCGCATCAGAAGATGCAGAAGCTCACCGACAGCCAGGGCGAGTTCTTCGGACGCCTCGCCGACCAGGGCGTCGCCGCCGGCGACTGGGGCGACAAGCTCGAATACGCCCGCTACGCCAGCTTCATGTATGGCGGCCGCGACGCGCCGGACGACCGGTCGATGTTCGACTTCCAGGCCGAGGAGTGGAAGCACTTCCAGGAGACCGAAGGCGAGCGCGGCAGCTCACTCAACCGGCTCGCCCCCTACCTCCACGTCGACAGCAATCTCAACGAGAAGAACCTGTTCGAGAAGTATCTCGCAGGCCAGACCTCGCGGCCTGGCCCGCGCGGCTACAGCTTCGAGACCGACGACGCCCGGCCGTGGGACGACACCGACATGGAGGCCGGCACCGAAGGACTCGAGGGCGACAAGGGCTACATCTCGACGTCGGACTACTACCGGATCAACGTCGGGCGGGTCTACGACGCCAAGTTCTACGACGACCACCGCAAGGACCTCGACGTGATCGTCGACCGCTGGGACGACTGGAACGGCTCGGACTCGATCGTCAGCGAGAAGGACCTCAACAAGATCGTCGAGGAGACCGACAACGACGACGAGCGCAACGCGGCGCAGTTCCTGTTGAACAACGCCGACTTCCGCCGCGCCGTCGACGGCATCCGCGAGAGCGGGAACCAGGACACCAAATCAGCTCCAAGGACCTCAACGCGTGGCTCGAAATGGTCACGACGAACGTCTCGGTCTGAGCGAGGCGCCCGCCGTTCCGCGACGGCGGGACTGACGGCGGGCCGGCGACAGCCGCTTAGCGCTTCGCCATCCGCATCTTCCAGCGGCGCTCGATCTTGGCGTTGAGCGCGGCGATGCGGGTCTCGTGGCGCTCCCAGAAGCGGGCGTTGTCGGAGGCCGTATGACGCCCCGGCCGCCAGCCGAGATAGGGGCCGGCCTTGCGCGTCGTGGTCTTCGGCTGGTCGCCGTCGATCTCGCGGATCGCCACCACCTCCGGCGCGACGCCGTCGGCGAGCGGGGATCCGAGCCGGGCGAGATAGGCCTTGGCGCGCAGGCAATAGGTGGCGGACAGCGGCGACATCGTCTCCGCGCCATGGCCCGCGCGGTATTTCATCAGCGCGCGGCAGAGATCGCCATTGGCGAGCTTCCAGGCCTTCGCGAGATAGCGCACCGCGAAGCGCGCATTGGTCTCGGGATCGAACAGCGCCAGCGCCCCGCCGTCATGGCCGAGCATCTCGGCGGTCGCGGGGCGGATCTGCATCAACCCGATCTCGCCCACCGCTCCCACGGCGTCCGGCCGGAACCCGGTCTCGACATGCGCCACCGCCTCGGCGACCTCGGGCGGAAGCCCGCGGGCCGAAGCCTCGCGGCGCACGATGTCGACATAGCTCTGGCGCTCCGAGACCCCGTGGGGCACCTCGAGCGGGCGCGGCGCGTCCTGCGCGTGGGCGGTCGGAAGCCAGGCGAGAAGCGCGAGCGCGAGACCGATCGTTCGTGTCATGTCGCCCTCGCGGCATCGTCGCGAGCGAGACTAGCGGCGAAAGCTGAACGATGCGCTGACGCCGGGCGAACCGCCGGCCGTCATCCCGGCCTTGAGCCGGGATCCGGGAACTCGGTCGGTCCGAGATTTGTCCGACGGGCTCGGCGCGTCTGAATCCCGGCTCTTCGGCCGGGATGACTGTCGAGCGCGCCCCTGCCGCTAGAAGCTCACCTTCGGCGCGCCCTGGTTTTCCGGCGCGGTCTCGAACGTCGCCATCGGCTTGGCCTCCGGATAGAGGAAGCCTGCGATCCACTTGCCCGGAATGGTCCTGAGCTCGGTGTTGTAGGCCTGGACCGCCTGGATGTAGTCGCGCCGCGCCACCGCGATGCGGTTCTCGGTGCCCTCGAGCTGGGACTGGAGCGCGAGGAAGTTCTGGTTCGACTTCAGGTCCGGATAGTTCTCCGAGACCGCGAGCAGCCGGCCGAGCGCGCCCGAAAGCTGGGCCTGGGCCTGCTGGAACTGCTTGACGGCTTCGGGGTCGGAGAGCTTCGAGGCGTCGATGGTCACCTGCGTGGCCTTGGCGCGCGCCTCCACCACCTCGGTCAGCACCTTCTCCTCCTGGCGCGCGAACCCCTTCACGGTCTCGACGAGGTTCGGGATCAGGTCGGCGCGGCGCTGATACTGGTTCTGCACCTCGGACCAGCGCGCCTTGGCCTGCTCCTCCAGCGTCGGAACGTTGTTGACGCGCCGCCGGCGAGCGAGACCGCAAAGCGCGAGAAGCGCCGCAAGGGCGAAGAGCCGGCGGAACGGCGCTGAAAGGGCGATGGCCATGGAGTCCTCCCGGGCGGCTGGCGGCGAAGAGGGTCGATTTGCGCAGGCGAATGTCAAGGGCGGGCGCGTCGATCAGGTCCGGCGGAACGCCAGATAGGTTCCCCGCCGGCCCTCGCGGATCGCCTTGCGCTCGTAACGGGTGCCGGGCCAGCCGGCGAACGGCTCGCGCCAGTCGGCGGGGCGCTCCGCGGTCCAGACGAAGTCGGGCGAGCGCGCGACATGCGCCAGCGTCCAGGACACATAGGTGTCGATGTCGGAGGCGAAGCGGAACAGGGAGCCGGGCTTCACGACCCGGGCGAGGCGGGCGAGGTTGCGGTCGTTGACGAAGCGGCGCTTCCAGTGGCGCGTCTTCGGCCACGGATCGGGATAGAGCAGGTCGACGCCCGTGAGCGAGGCCTCCGGCAGCCGGTCGAGCAGCAGCGTCGCGTCGTCGCCGAAGAGGCGCACGTTCTTGAGGCCAAGCCGCTCGACGCCCGCCACGCCCTTTGCGAGGCCGTCGAAGAACGGCTCGACCCCGATGAAGCCGACGTTCGGGGCCTCGCCGGCGCGATGAAGCAGATGCTCGGCGCCGCCGAAGCCGATCTCGAGCCGGACCTCGCCGACGGGAGAGTCGAACAGGTCCGTGAGGTCGGTCGGGAGCGTTTCAGGGTCGACGGACAGACGCGGCAGCGCGTCGGCCATCGTCTCGGCGCGGCCCTTGCGAAGCTGCTTGCCGTGGCGGCGGCCGAAGAACGAACCGTCGTAGCGGGGGGCTTCGGTCATCGGGGGCGTCTTGTGGAGATGCTGGCGGATCACGGGGTTCCGCCGCCGTCATTCCGGCCGAAAAGCCGGGATCCAGATCCGCGACGGGTCCGCGAACATTTGCGATGTCGACGTTTCCGGATCCCGGGTCAAGCCCGGGATGACCGCCGGCGCGCAGCTCGCCCGGCGGTCAACCGTTCTCGTGTCAGGCCAGCGCCGACTTCAGTTCGTCGACGAGGTCGGTCTTCTCCCAGGAGAAGCCGCCGTCGGCGTCGGGCTCGCGGCCGAAATGGCCGTAGGCCGCGGTGCGGGCGTAGATCGGCTTGTTGAGCGCGAGATGGGTGCGGATGCCGCGCGGAGAGAGGCTCATGACCTCGCCCAGCACCTTCTCGAGCTTGGCCTCGTCGACGCGGCCGGTGCCGTGCAGGTCGACATAGATCGACAGCGGCTCGGAGACGCCGATCGCGTAGGAGAGCTGGATCGTGGCGCGGTCGGCGAGATCGGCCGCGATCACGTTCTTGGCGAGGTAGCGGGCCGCGTAGGCCGCCGAGCGGTCCACTTTGGTCGGGTCCTTGCCCGAGAAGGCGCCGCCGCCGTGCGGGGCCGCGCCGCCGTAGGTGTCGACGATGATCTTGCGGCCGGTGAGGCCGGCGTCGCCGTCAGGGCCGCCGATCACGAACACGCCGGTCGGGTTCACGTGCCAGACGGTCTCGTCGGAGATCCAGCCCTCGGGAAGGGTCTCGCGGATGTACGGCTCGACGATCTCGCGAATGTCCTTCGACGACTGGTTCTCGTCGGTGTGCTGGGTCGAGAGCACGATCGAGGTGACGCCGACCGGCTTGCCGTTGGCGTAGCGCACCGTGACCTGGCTCTTGGCGTCCGGGCCGAGCGTCGGCTGCTCGCCCGAGTGGCGCACTTCGGCGAGGCGCTTCAGGATGCCGTGCGAGTAATGCAGCGGCGCCGGCATGAGGCTCGGCGTCTCCTTGCAGGCGTAGCCGAACATGATGCCCTGGTCGCCCGCGCCCTCGTCCTTGTTGCCGGAGGCGTCGACGCCCTGCGCGATGTGCGCGGACTGGGCGTGCAGATGGCAGGCGATGTCGGCGTTCTTCCAGTGGAAGCCGTCCTGCTCGTAGCCGATGTCCTTGATGGCGGCGCGCGCCGCCTCGATCAGCTGCTCCTTGGTGATGGAGTCAGGACCGCGCACCTCGCCCGCGATCACGACGCGGTTGGTGGTGCAGAGCGTCTCGCAGCCCACGCGGGCTTCCGGATAGGCGCCGAGATAGATGTCGACCACCTCGTCGGAGATGCGGTCGCTCACCTTGTCGGGATGGCCCTCGGAGACGGATTCAGACGTGAAAAGATAGTCGGCGCGGGCCAAAGGACGTTCTCCCCTCGATCGGCCGAACGACGGAAACGTTCGGTCTTACGAACGATGATTGTCATCCCAGAAGGGCGGAGCAGGGTCAAGCGGTTGCGCGCGTTCGCCGCAACCGCGAAGCCGGCGGATCAGTTGGCCGGCTGGTCCGCGAGGGCGGCGACGAGGTCGACGATCTTGCGCCGCACCTTGGGATCGGAGATCCGCACGAAGGATTTGTTGAGCTGGAGGCCTTCGGTCGTGGTCAGGAAGTCGACCACGTAATCCGACCCCTGGGATTCGCCGAAGCCGCCGGCCTTGATCTCGGAGCCGGGAGCGTCCTCGAAGAAATAGGACACTGGCACGCCCATGACGGTCGAGATCTGCTGCATCCGGCTCGCGCCGATGCGGTTGGTGCCTTTTTCGTATTTCTGGATCTGCTGGAAGGTGATCCCGAGCGCTTCGCCCAGTTTTTCTTGGCTCATGCCAATCAAGACACGCCTCATTCGTACCCGAGAACCGACGTGCTTGTCGATCGGGTTGGGCGTTTTCTTAATCATCAAGTTCTCCTCGCAACCTGATCGTGCGGCGTCGCCCCGCCGAAGATCTCCTCGTCCAGACGCCCGCGCGAACAGGCCGCGGGCGCAACCCGCGCCGCCCTGCGGCATGTGGCGTACATGGTCATTTCGTCTAAGCCTTGTCAAACGCGAGATCGTCTTGCGAAGACAAGACACAGAAAAACGACCGGGAAAGCCAAATGAAGCAAACCATGGGTCGCGACGAACACCGTCGACTCAATCGGAAGAGGCAGCAACGCGTCGACGACGCGGCGTTCGCCGAGTTTCGCCGCGGCGACGATTCTGCCGTGTGAATCGACGATCGACGAGATCCCGCCATTCGCCGAGCGCACCATCGGCAGGCCCTGCTCGATCGTGCGGACCCGCGCCTGGGCGGCGTGCTGATAGGGGCCGGGCGTGCGCCCGAACCAGGCGTCGTTGGTGACGTTCAGCAAGAAGTCGGGCCGCTGGTCGCCCTCCACCTCCTCGGGAAAGATCGCCTCGTAGCAGATCAGCGGCCGGAAGCGCTTGCCGTCCGGCAAAGCGATCACCGCGCGCCGGTCGCCGGTGGCGAAGCCGCCGCGCTGGCGGGTGAGCGCCTCGAGCCCGATCGCCTCGAGCGCGGACTGGAACGGCAAGTATTCGCCGAACGGGACGAGGTGGATCTTGTCATAGGTGCCGCGGATCGAGCCGTCGTCGCCCACGACGTGGATCGAGTTCCAGAAGTCCGCCTCGCCGGACTCGTCGGGCCGGCGTTCGCCCCGCACCGAGCCGGTGACGAGCGCGGCCCCGGGCGCGAGGCTCGAGCCGATCCGGGCGAGCGCGTCGGGCGTGCGGGAGAGCATGAAGGGGAAGGCGGATTCCGGCCACACCACAAGGCGCGTCTGAGAAGCCGCGGTGGCGCGGGTCCTTCGCCTCGTCGGTCAGCGCCATATAGGCGTCCATGATGGTGTCGCGGGCGCTGTCCTGGGACTTCATGTCCTGCGGGATTTCGGGCTGAAGCACCCGGACGTCATCTTCTCGTCGAAGGCCGCAGGCGACCACGCGAGCCGCGCCGCGCCGAAGCCCGCCAGCGCGACGAGCGTCGCGAGCGCTGTGACGAGATATGATTTCGCCGGCTTAGGATCGGCGAGCAGCGCCGGCGCGGCGAAGATCGCGAGCGCCAGATAGGTCAGCCCCTCGACCCCGATGACCGAGGCGAACTGGCCGAACCACGCCTGGTCGGCGAGCGCATAGCCGAAGGAGTTCCAGGGAAAGCCTGTGAAGACATGCCCGCGGGCGAGTTCGCCGAGCCCGAGCGCGGCCGCGAAGGCGAGCGCGCGCCGACAACCCGGCGTCCAGATCAGGCGCGCGAAGGCGAAGGCGGCCGCATGGAAGATCGCAAGAAGCGCCGGCAGGCCGGCGACCGCGAACGGCAGCAGCCAGCCGAACACGTCGGCGTCGACGAGAAACGCCGAACCGATCCACCAGAGGCCTGCGAGGAAATAGCCGAAGCCGAACGCGAAGCCGATCGCGGCCGCCGCGCGCGCTGCTCCAGCGGCTTGGTCCCGACGCGCCGTCGATCAGCCAGACGGCGACCGGAAAGGTGACGAACAGCACCGGCCAGGCCGAAAAGGGCGGCATGGCGAGCGCCGACAGCGCGCCGGCCGCGAGCGCGATCGCGGCCGACATGCGGCCTCGCGCGAGCGTCACTCGGGCGGCGAAGGCGGAGACCGACTCGAGAATGCGGCTCATGCCGGGCCCCGGAACGCGCGAGAACGTCAGGCCGCGTCGGCGGCGTCTCCCGGCCTATCCGATTCGCCGGCCTCGCGCTCGGGCCCTGCGGCGATCCCGACTTCGATCACGCGCCTCGGATCGGCCGCGCGGACCGTGAGCCGGTGGCCGCCCGGGCCCTCGATCTCGTCGCCCTCGGCCGGCACGCGGCCGGCGAGCGTCACCACGAGGCCGCCGCGTGTCGACTTCGTCCTCGAAGGCCGCGACGTCGAAGCTCGGGCCGACGGCCTCGGCCACCTCGTCGAGCGGGGCGCGCGCGTCGGCGATGAAGCCGCCGTCGCCGTCGGCGCGGATCGAGGCCACCGCCTCGTCGTCATGCTCGTCCTCGATGTCGCCGACGATCGTCTCGACCAGATCCTCGATCGTCACGAGACCGTCGACGCCGCCATATTCGTCGACCACGAGCGCGAGATGCTGGTGCATCGACTGCATGCGGGTGAGCAGGTCGGTCGCGGCCATCGAGGGCGGGGCGAAGATCACCGGCCGCACCACGTCGCAATCGGCGATGCGGGCGCCGAGATCGACGGCGGCGGCGTTGAATTCATGAGCCGCGCCCTGCGCCCCTTGGGCGAACAGCGCGAGCGCGTCCTTCACATGGACCATGCCCTTTGGCTCGTCGAGCGAACCGTTGTGCACCGGCAGCCGGGAATGGCCGCCTTCCGCGAAGGTGAGCAGAAGCTGGCCGAGCGTGTCCTCGGACACCGCGACGATGTCGGCGCGATGCACCATCACGTCGTCGACGCGGGTGCCGCGCAACGCCAGAACGTTGCGCAGCAGCGCGCGCGCCGAGACCGAAAGGTCGTCGGCGTCGCCCTCGAGCGCCTCGGCGATGTCGTCGCGGGCGGTCGGATGCGTCCCGAGCCCGACGAAGTCCCGGAGCCGTTCGAACCAGTTATCCCTGATTTCAGGTTCGGCGATGAGAGCGGCGCCGGGGCGCAATGGTCGGTCTGTCGAAGACATCTGGTCCGTGCGGATCGGGTCTGGTCAGGTCAGCGCGTCGAGCGCGTAAGGGTCGGGAACGCCGAGGCGCGCGAGCGCGCGGGTCTCGAGCGCCTCCATCTCCTCGGCCTCGTCGTCGTCGAGATGGTCGTGGCCGAAGAGATGCAGCACGCCGTGGACGACGAGATGGGAGACGTGGTCGGAGAGGCTCTTGCCCTCCTCCCGCGCCTCGCGCTCGACGGTCTCGAAGGCGAGGATGACGTCGCCGAGCATCGGCGCGTCTGCCGTCTCGTCGGGCTCGACGGCGGGGAAGGTCAGCACGTTGGTGGGGGTCGGCTTGTCGCGCCATTCGCCGTTCAATTCGGCGACGCGCGCGTCGTCGGACAGCGTCACGGCGAGTTCGGCGTCGGGAAGCGCTTTCAGCTTCGCTTCCGCGAAGGCCGCGACGACCGCGGCCGCGACGACGGCTCGGCTTGCGGAAGAGCGTCCCAAAGGTCTGTGTCGCGCACGGTCTCGAGCGCGACGGGAGTAGATCGGTCCGGGCTCATGGCTCGTCGTTCAAGGTCTTCTTGGCCGCGCTCAAACTTTCGGGCTCTGGTGCGCGCCCTCATAGGCTCGCACGATACGCGCGACCAACTCGTGACGTACCACGTCCTGCGCTGAAAATCGCGTGACGCCGACGCCTTCGACGTTTTCGAGCAGGCCGATGGCCTCGGCGAGGCCCGACACCTGGCCCGGCGGAAGGTCGATCGGGTCGGGTCGCCGGTGATGATCATGCGGCTGTTTTCGCCAAGGCGCGTCAGAAACATCTTCATCTGCATGGACGACGTGTTCTGCGCCTCGTCCAGCAGCACCACGGCGTTTGCGAGCGTGCGGCCGCGCATGAAGGCCAGCGGCGCGATCTCGATCATGCCCGAGGTCATGCCGCGCTCGACCTTTTCGGGCGGCATCACGTCATAAAGCGCGTCGTAGAGCGGGCGGAGATAGGGATCGACCTTCTCCTTCATGTCGCCGGGCAGGAAGCCGAGCCGCTCGCCGGCCTCGACGGCCGGACGCGAAAGGATGATGCGGTCGGCCTCGCCGCGCTCGATCAGCGCCGCGGCCCAGGCGACGGCGATGTAGGTCTTGCCGGTGCCGGCGGGGCCCGTCGCGAAGCAGAGCTCGTGCTTGCCGAGCGCGCGGATATAGGCGTCCTGGGCTGCGGTTCGCGCAACGATGGTCTTCTTGCGGGTCGAGACCTGCGCGAAGCCGGGCCGGGCGAGATCGCCCTCGGCGGGCGGAAACAGCGACCCTTGCGAGAGCGTCATGCGGATCGCGCCGTCGACGTCGCCGAGCGCCACCTGCTCGCCGCGGCGGACGCGGTCATAAAGGCTCTCGAGCACCTTCTTGGCCTGTTGGCAGGCGTCCGCCGGGCCGCGGATCGCCACGTGATTGCCCCTGACCGTCGCCTCGACGCCGAGCCGGCGCTCGAGGAAGGCGAGGTTCTGGTCGTGGCTGCCGAACAGGCTCGAGGCGTGCCGGTTGTCCTCGAAGGCGATGGTGACTTCGGCGGGCGACGCCTCGGTCCCGGGCGAAGCCCGGCTTGCGCGGCCGGGCCGCGGCGCTTGCGCTCTTCAAGGGGTCGAAGCCCCGCACATTTGTCTCCGCCGTCAAGCGGTGGCCTCCGCGAGCTGTGGAATTGCTCCGCGCGCGCGCCCGCGGGCGCGGCGAACAGGCTGTTGGCGCCGGCGCCCGTCACGTCGACTTCGACGAGGTCTCCGGGGGCGGCGTCGCAACTCTCGATCTGGACCGGGATGAGGTAGGGCGAGCGCCCGCCCATCTGGCCGGGATGGCGTCCGGCCCGCTCGACCAGCACCTCGAGCCGGCGTCCGACCAGCGAGCGCTGGAACGCGGCCTGCCGCTCGGAGATGCGCGCTGAAGCCTGGCGAGCCGCTCGCTCATGACCTCGTCGGGCACCTGCCCGGCGCGGCCGGCCGCGGGGGTGCCGGGCCGCGGCTGTATTTGAACGTGAAGGAGGCCGCGTAGTCGGCCGCCTCGACGATCGCCATCGTGGTCCTCGAAGTCTGCGTCGGTCTCGCCGGGGAAGCCCACGATGAAGTCGCCCGAAAGCGCGAGATCGGGCCGAGCCTCGCGGATGCGGCCGATCAGCTCGACATACTCCGCGCCGGTGTGCCGCCGGTTCATGGCCTTGAGGATGCGGTTAGAGCCCGACTGCACGGCAGGTGCAGATACGGCATCAGCTTGGGCAGGTCGCGATGGGCCGCGATCAGGTCGTCGCCGAAATCGCGCGGGTGGCTCGTGGTGTAGCGCAGCCGCGCGATCCCATCGATCTCCGACAGTCTTTCGAGCAGGCGCGCCAGCGTCCATGGCCGCCCGTCCGGACCTTCGCCGTGATAGGCGTCGACGTTCTGGCCGAGCAGGGTGATCTCGCGCACGCCCGAACCGGCGAGACGCTCCGCCTCGCCGAGCACCTGGGCGACCGAACGCGAGACTTCAGCGCCGCGGGTGTAGGGCACGACGCAGAAGGTGCAGAACTTGTCGCAGCCTTCCTGCACCGTGAGGAACGCGGAGACCGCAGGCGCGCGCGCCGGCCGCATGGCGGGCCTGGCGAGCGCCTCGAACTTCTTCTCGACCGCGAATTCCGTGTCGACCGGCCGCTCGCCGGCGCGGGCCTTGGCGATCAGCTCGGGCAGGTTCTGGTAGCTCTGCGGCCCGACCACGAGGTCGACGATGGGCGAGCGCTTGAGGATCTCGGCGCCTTCGGCCTGCGCGACGCAGCCCGCGACCGCCACGATCGGCCGGCGTCCGGCCTCCTGGGCTGCTTTGCGGATGCGGCCGAGCTCCGAATAGACCTTCTCGGCCGCCTTCTCGCGGATGTGGCAGGTGTTGAGCACGATGACGTCGGCGTCGTCGGCGCTCTGCGTCGTCGAGAAGCCTTCCGCGCCGAGCGCGTCCGCCATGCGGTCCGCGTCGTAGACGTTCATCTGACAGCCGTAGGATTTGACGAAGAGCTTTTGGGTACGGGCTGTCATTCGGCTCTGCGGGTCGGTCCTTCAGGCTGGCGCGGGCGTCATCGCGCCGTTCGACCCCAAAGCCTTAACCTGAAACGCATGACGAGAGAATAGCGCCGGCGCCGCTCGTCACAGGCGTGGGTGAAGTGAGACAGCGCAAGTTTATGGAAAGCGCGGCGCTCGCCCCCTCCCCGTCCTCCGGACGGTCCCCCTCCCGCGTCTTCGACAGGGGAGGATCCGCGCACGATGCGCCGCGCCCTCTTGATCCTCCTCTGCGCAGCGGAGGAGGGGGACCATCGCGATAGCGATGGGGGAGGAGGCGAACGCCGCCCTCACTTCCCGATGCAGAACGACGAGAACACCCGCCCCAGGACCTCCTCCACCCCGATGCGGCCGGTGATGCGGCCGAGTTCGGCGGCGGCGGTTCGCAGGCGTTCGGCGAGAAGCTCCTCGGGCAGCGCGCTCCACCGTCCCAGCGCCGCGTCGAGCTCGGCCGCGACGGCGCGCAGCGCGTCGCGATGACGGGCGCGGGTGAGGCCAGGGGCCTCGGCCGTCCCGAGCGCCGTCGAGGCCGCTCGCCCCAGCGCTTCAGCGAGTTCGTCGAGCCCCTCGCCGGTCTTTGCGGACACGCGGCGGCGATCGTCGGCCGGTCCGGACGCGAGATCCGCCTTGCCGGCGATCCGCCACAGTTCGCGAGCCTCGATCGCCGGCGGCTCCTGCGGCGCGGCGGCGTCCTCGAGCCAGAGCACGAGATCGGCCGCTTGGCCTTGCGCCTCCGCGCGGCGAACCCCCTCGCGCTCGGCGAGATCCTGCGCGTCCCGAAGTCCGGCGGTGTCCGCCACGACCACCGGGTAGCCGCCGAGATCGAGCCGCGCCTCCAGAACGTCGCGGGTGGTACCGGGCGCTTCCGTGACGATCGCGATCTCGCGCCGCGCGAGCGCGTTCAGAAGCGACGACTTTCCGGCGTTCGGCCGTCCCATCAGCGCGACCCGGAACCCCTCGCGCAGGCGCTCGGCCCGGGTGTCGGCGAGCGCGGCGGCGATCTCCTGCGCGAGCGCCTCGACGTCTTGGCGGGCCGCGGCGCGCGTCTCTTCCGGGACGCCGTCCTCGTCGGAGAAATCGATCCCGGCCTCGACCAGCGCCATCGCGCCGACGAGCCGTTCGCGCCAGCCCTCGACGAGCGCCGACAAGGCCCCCTCGCTCTGCAGGATCGCCTGCCGGCGCTGGGCCTCGGTCTCGGCCTCGAGCAGATCGGCGAGCCCTTCGGCTTCGGCGAGGTCGAGACGCCCGGCCGCGAAGGCTCGGCGGGTGAACTCGCCGGGTTCGGCGGCCCGCAGTCCCGGCAGCGCGAGCAGCGCGTCGAGCGCCGCCGCCACCACCGCTCGGCCGCCATGGAGATGGAGTTCGGCGAGATCCTCGCCGGTGGCCGACGCCGGACCCGGGAACCAGAGCGCGAGTGCGCGGTCGATCAGCCTTTCGTCACGCGGGTCGCGCAACGCCCGAAGCGCGGCGCGGCGCGGTTCGGGCCGCCGTCCCGCGAGCGCGTCGAGCGCCTCGCCGGCGGCCGGACCCGACACGCGGATGACCGCGATCGCCGCGCGCCCGGCGCGGTCGAGACGGCCGCGATGGTGTCGCGGGAGGGAGAGAGCCGATCGTTCATGCCGAATAGGCTGTGACGGTTTGGAGAGCCTCGCGCCAGCCCCCTCCGCCGCTTCGCAGGGGAGGATCCCCGCACGGATGGCAGCGCCTTCCTTGATCCTCCTCTGCGAAGCGGAAGAGGAGGACCATGGGCGAAGCCCATGGTGGAGGAGGCTGGAGCCGCGTTTTCCGGCGGCCGACAGCTTTACGCCCGGGCACCCCACCCGACCCCGCAGTCGCGGGGCCGCCCTCCCCTCTGCGAGGGAGGGAAAAACGAGCGGGGGAGACGCGCGTTCTTATCGAGGCGCCGTCACATCCCACCCTTACAAAGCCCAAAAAGTCGGGACAGCATTCGGACGACGTCACGTTCTGAAACCGATCCCGGCTCGGCCTCCGGCCGCCCGGGATGACGCTTCGTCGCTCACCGCATCGACTGGCGAACCCGCGGCGCTTCGGGCACGAGGCGCGGGGCCGGCAGCGGGTCCATCCCGCGCGGGCGCTCCTCGACGACCGGCGCCGGTTCGTCGAGCGGGGCGGACTCCCGGCCGAAATCCTCGACCAGCGCGCGGCCCCGCTCGGGCGCCGCCGGCACCTCGGCCATCGGCTCGGCGTCGGGCGCGACCATGCCCTCCGGCTCCTGGAAGTCCACCTTGACGCCCGGAGACACCATGCCGGCGAGTTCGCGCGCGTCCCAGTTGGTCAGGCGCACGCAGCCATGGCTGTTGGTCTTGTCGATCTTGGACGGCTCGGGCGTGCCGTGCAGGCCGTAGGTCGGCTTGTCGAGCCCGATCCAGGTCGCGCCCACCGGGCCGTTGGGTCCCGGCGGCAGGCGAAGGGCCTTGGTGTTGGTCCCCTGCACGAAATTGACCTTCGGCCGGTACCAGTAGTCCGGATTGAGCGCGATCGCCTTCACCGCGTGGTGGCCGGTGGGGGACGGCGTGTCGGACGAGCCGATGGTCGCCGGATAGGCCACGATCAGCCGGTCCTGCGCGTCGTAGCCGCGGAGCTGCTTGCGCGCCTTGTCGGCCACGATGTGCGCGACCTTGGCCTTCAGCGGCTTGCCGACATTGGCCACCACGACGTCGACGCCGGCCTCGGCGAAGGTGACGTCGGGATTGAGGCGACGAAGAAAGGCCTCGTCCATGGAAGCGCTCGGCCAGCATCTCGGCGGCGTCGCGGTAGGACAGGCCCGGGAGCGCGGCCTGCTCGGCGTAGTCGTGCGGCATCGTCGGCACGAAGGGCCCGGCGACGTCCTCGGGCGTGATGGTGTAGGAGGCCAGAACCGGCTCGGCCGAGGTCGCTTCCAGCGCGGCCCACATCTCGGCGTCGATGACGCCGGTGACCGCGTGGCCCTTCATCTCCTGAAACGCCTTCACGGCCTTGACGACGTTGTCGCCCGCAAGGCCGTCGATCACGCCCGGCGAGGCGTTATTGCGGTCGAGCAGGACCTGCAGCTTGATCATGCGCGGGTCGGACTGCTGGCCCTTCGGATAGGGTCCTTGGTGAACACGGCGTCGTTGGCGAGCGTGATCAGCAGGTCGACCGGATAGCCGGCCGGCTGCGGGCTTGCGGCGCGGCGCGGCGCGGGGGCGTGCTGGGCGGGCGCGGCCGGCGCCGCGACCGGGGACTGAGCGGGAACGACGGGCGCCTGGTCGATCGCGCCGGTGTAGTCGACGTCGCGGACGCGGGCGCGGCGGGACTCTCCCGCCTCATGGGTCTCGCGCGACAGCAGGCCGCCGATCAGGTCGAGCGGCTCGGCGGTCGCGGGGCTCGCGCCCCCGATCGCGAACAGGGCCACGGCGATCCTCGAAAGTCGGCTCGTCATGGGCGTCGGTCCTCCGTCAGCGCGAGCCTTTTCGCGCCGGCAGGTCCGACAATCGCCCGACAAGGTAAACAAATTCCCGCCCCGCGCGAGGCGCGCGGCGTGCTCCGCGCCGCGATCCAGCAGGTCGACGGCGCGCGCCCACGTCGAAGTGATCGACGCCCTCGCGCGCCGGGAAGACGAGCGCGACGACGAGCGCGGGCATGATCGCGACGTTCGCCGCGGCGCCGATCTGGATCGGACCGCCGCCCGCCCCATATTGACCGAACGGTTCGGTCAATCGCATTATGCGCCGAAGATCCGTGCTTTGGGTTCGATCGCGCGCCTGCCCGGCGAGACGCCGCCCTCGCTGGCTTCGTTGCCGGCCTGCGCCGGATCGGCGAGATCGGGACGGCCAGTTCGAAGGAGTGACGCGCGGGCTCGCCCGCGCATCGAGACGAGATGCAGACCACGTTGGAAAAATCGTCCTCCGTCGAAGACGCGCTCGACAGCGCGAAGCGCCGGCAGGTGCTCGACGGCGCGCGCCAGGTGTTTCTGGCCCACGGCTTCGACGCCGCCTCGATGGGCGAGATCGCCAAGGCGGCCGGCGTGTCCAAGGGCACGCTCTACGTCTATTTCGAGAGCAAGGAAGAGCTCTTCGCCGAGCTCGTGAAGCGGCAATGCGCGCTCACCGCCGAGCGGCTGTTCGAGCTCGACGCCGACAATCACGACGTCCGCGAGGTGCTGCGGCGGCTCGGCGAGAGCTTCATCCACGCCATGATCGAGCCGAGCCACGTCTCGACCGTGCGCATGGTCATCGGCTCGGCGGAGCGGCGCCCGGAGATCGGCCAGCTCTTTCTCGACGCCGGTCCGCGCGCCGGGATCAAGCGGCTGTCGGTCTGGCTCGCCGCGAAGGTGGCGCATGGCGAGCTCGACATCGACGACGTCGAGGTCGCGGCCGCGCAGTTCCTCACCATGTGCCACTCCAAGGTGATGATGCCGGTCCTGATCGGCGGCGAGGCTCCGCCCCCGCCCGAGCGCCTCGCCTATCTGGTGGAGCGCGCCGTCGAGGTGTTCATGCGGGCCTACGCGCCTGCGGGACCGCAAGGCTGAGCGGCGAAATCGGCGTTGACCTTGCCGCCGCGAAGGCCGATGTCGCGCCCCATGAACGTTCGCAGCCGCCCGAAACTCCCGAAATGCTGAAGATCTGCCGCGATCTCGTCCTGACGTTCGGCGTCGCGGCGCTCGGGGCCGTTCTTCGCGATCGGCATGCCGGCGCCGGCGCTCGTCGGCTCCGTGGTGGTGACGAGCGCCGCCGCGCTCGCAGGCTTCGTGCGTCCGATCCCGCGCAAGCTGCGCGAGGTCGTGTTCGTGGTGCTCGGCGCCTCGATGGGCTCGGCTGTGACGCCCGACACCATCGAGGGCGTGATGAAGTGGCCTGGCAGCATGGTGGCGCTCGGGCTCGCGGTCGCCGCCATGGTGGCGGTCTCCTACCTCACCTTGCGCCGCGGCTTCGGCTTCGACCGCACCACCGCCTTCTACGCCTCCCCGCCCGGCGCGCTGTCGGCGATCCTCGTCATGGCCTCGACGACGGGCGCCGATATGAGCAAGGTCGCGGTGGTGCAGGTGTTCCGCGTGTTCGTGCTGGTGGCGGCGGTGCCTGCGGTCGTGACGATGACGGGCGCGCAGCCGGCCGTCGTCCACAGCCTGCCGCAGGCCGGCGCGCTGATGACCGCCGCGATCCTCGCGCTCGCCGCCGTCGGGGCCACGGTCGCCTATGTCATCCGGCTGCCGGCGGGCTGATGATCGGGGCCTTCATGGCGAGCGCCGCCGCGCATGCGACCGGGGTCATCGGCGTGAAGCTGCCCGACGTCGTGACGCTGCCCTCCTTCGTCGCGCTCGGCGCGATCGTGGGGACGCGGTTCTCGGGCCTGAAGCCGCGGGACATTCTGGCGCTGCTGAAGCCGACCGTCGCGTCCTTCCTCGCGGTGACGGCGCTCGCTCGTCTTCTCCTTCGGCGTCGGCTGGGCGCTCAATCTTCCGGCCGCGCAGGTCTTCGTCGCCTTCGCGCCCGGCGCGCTCGAGGCCATGATGCTGACCGCCTATCTGCTCGGCCTTGATCCGGCCTATGTCGGGGCCCATCACGTCGCGCGCTTCATCGCGCTGTCCTTCGCGGTGCCGATCGTCGCGCGCCTCATCGGCGCGGCGGCGGCGCGGCCCGACAAGTCTCCGCCCGTCGACGAAGACGTGTGAGGCGGAAGAGGAACTGTCCGCCGATCTGAAGCCTGAACCGGAAGCGTCTCACAGGCGGGTTCGCCTGAAGGCCGCTTCGTGCTATGTCCCGGCCACAAACGGCCTGAAGGCCCAGACTTCGACCTGTCTCCAGACCCCATGACCAACCTCGACATCGCCCATAGCAGCCGGCCGGCCCCGACCGTCGCGCCCGTCGCGGAGCCCGCGGCGAAGCCCTCGCTCGTCGGGATGACGCGCGCGCGGCTCGGCGAGGCGCTCGTCGAGGCGGGCGTGCCCGAGCGGCAGGTCAAGATGCGGTCGGCGCAGCTCAACCACTGGCTCCACAATCGCGGCGCGACCTCGTTCGACGCGATGACCAACGTCTCCAAGGATCTCCGCGCGGCACTCAGCCAGCGCTTCACGCTCGAACGCCCCGAGATCCTCACCGAGCAGATCTCCAAGGACGGCACCCGCAAGTGGCTGCTGCGCCTGCCCGCCCAGGGGCCGCGCCAGCGCCCGGCGGACGTCGAGGTGGTGTACATCCCCGAAGAGGGGCGCGGCACGCTCTGCGTCTCGAGCCAGGTCGGCTGCACGCTCACCTGCACGTTCTGCCACACCGGCACGCAGGTGCTGGTGCGCAACCTGACCGCGGCCGAGATCGTCTCGCAGCTCATCGTGGCGCGCGACCGGCTCGGCGACTGGAACGCGGCCGCCCCGGACGGCGCGGTGGTGCCGACCGACGGCGGGCGCTTCGTCACCAACATCGTCTTCATGGGCATGGGCGAGCCGCTCTACAATCTCGACTCCGTGCGCGACGCCATCGAGGTGATGGCGGACGGCGAGGGCCTTGGCATCGGCCGCCGCAAGATCACGGTCTCGACCTCGGGCGTCGTGCCCGAGATGCGGCGCCTCGGCGAGGAGACCGGCGCGCAGCTCGCGATCTCGCTCCACGCGGCGCGCGACGAGCTTCGCGACGTCATCGTGCCGATCAACCGCAAATACGACATCAAGACGCTGCTCGAGGCCTGCCGGACCTATCCGGGCGCCTCGAACGCGCGCCGCATCACGTTCGAATACGTGATGCTGAAGGGCGTGAACGACAGCCCGGCCGAAGCGCGCGAACTCGTGCGGCTGCTCGCGGGGCTCCCCGCCAAGATCAACCTCATTCCTTTCAACCCCTGGCCGGGCTCGCCTTACGAGTGCTCGGACTGGGAGACGATCGAAAAATTCTCCGAGATCGTGTTCCGGGCGGGCTACGCCAGCCCCGTGCGCACGCCGCGCGGCCGCGACATCTCGGCGGCCTGCGGCCAGCTCAAGTCCGAGTCCAAGCGGCTCCGGGCGAAGGAGCGGGAGGCCATGGAGGCCGCTGAGTGATCGGCGTCCCGCGCATGCGCGACCGGACCGCCGCGTGAACGCCGACCGCGTGCTCGCGCGTCTCGCCGCCCGGCTGATCTTCGCGCCGCTCGGCTTCTGCTGCGGCGTCGTCGCGGGCTTCGTGTTGCTCGCGCTTGTCTCCGCCGAGCATTTCGACGCCATGTCGCTGTTTCCCGAGGACGTCATGATCCTCGGCTACGACCTCTCGGTGAACGCGCTTACGGTGATGCTGCTGTTCGCCCCGCTGATGGGCGCGCCCGCGATCGTCGCGGTGCTGATCGCCGAGATGTTCTCGATCCGCTCCTGGATCTATCACGCGGCGGCCGGCGCGGGCGCGGCGCTGATGCCGTGGTCGCTCGCGCCCACGAGCTTCGAGGGTCCGGCCTTCACGGCGCCCGAGATCCTCGCCGCAGGCTTCGTGGGCGGACTGACCCACTGGCTGATCGCCGGGCGCAGGTCGGGGCTCGGAGATCTGGAGACCGCTGCGGCGGACTCTGGAGACAAGCGCGGCTGAGCCGCAGCCCCTCATCCCGGGCTTGACCCGGGATCCAGAACCGACGCCGCAGCAGGATCTGGATCAAACGCCTCGGTTCTGGATCCCGGCTCTGCGGCCGGGATGACGACGAGGATCGCGCGCGAAACCGCAGCCCTTTGAGAACCGACGCGCCGGAACCACAGCCCTTCATCCCGGGCTTGACCCGGGATCCGGAACCGCCCCCGCGGCAGGATCTGGATCGAACGCCTCGGTTCTGGATCCCGGCTCTTCGGCCGGGATGACGGCGAGGATCGCGCGCGAAACCGCAGCCCGTCATCCCGGGCTCGACCCGGGATGACCCCAACGGCTCGCCGTCCATCGCGCAAACAAAAACGGCGCAGCTCGCGCCGCGCCGTTCGAAACACTGGCAGGAAGCAGAAGCTTACTCGGCGGCGGCCGCCGCAGCCTTGCCCTTCGGGGCAGAACCCTTCTGGCTCTTGTCCTGCTTCTCGACGATGCGGGCCGACTTGCCGCGGCGATCGCGCAGGTAATAGAGCTTGGCGCGACGGACCTTGCCGCGGCGCACGACCTTCACGCTGTCGATGAGCGGCGAGAAGAACGGAAACACGCGCTCCACGCCTCGCCGTAGGAGATCTTGCGGACCGTGAAAGTCTCGTTGAGACCGCCGCCGGACTTGGAGATCACCACGCCCTCATAGGCCTGAACGCGGACGCGCTCGCCTTCCTTGACCTTGACGTTGACCGTCACGGTGTCGCCGGGAGCGAAGTCCGGGATCTCGCGCTTGGAGGTCACGGCCTCCATCTGCTCGCGGTCGAGCTGTTCGATGATGTTCATAGCGTTATGTCTCCGCGTCTCCCGCGAAACGCGGGACGCACGAGAAGTTTCAGGGGAATCTCGTGATCGGCGGGTCTCCTACTCGGTTTCTCGCCGTTTGTCGACGCCTCCTGTAATGGATGCGACATATTTCGCCCAGAGGTCGGGCCTGCGCGCGCGCGTCGCCTGCAGAGAGGCGAGCCTGCGCCAGCGCGCCGTCGCCTTGTGGTCGCCCGAGACGAGCTCCGGCGGCACGCTGCGGCCCTCGAACTCCCGCGGCTTCGTGTAATGCGGGTGCTCGATCAGCGGCGCCTCGAAACTCTCGCTGTCGCCCGACGCCTCGTGGCCCATGACGCCGGGCAGCAGCCGCACGCAGGCGTCGAGCAGCAGCTGCGCCGCCGCCTCCCCGCCCGACAGCACCACGTCGCCGACCGAGACCTCCTCCAGCCCCCTCGCCTCGATCACCCGCTCGTCGACGCCCTCGAAGCGTCCGCAGACGATCACGACGCCCGGGCCGCTCGCGAGTTCGCGGATGCGCGCCTGGGCGAGCGGCGTTCCGCGCGGCGTCATGAGAAGCCGAGGACGGCCGTCGTCGCCGCCTGCATCGAGCGCGGCGGCCAGCACGTCGGCGCGCAGCACCATGCCGGGGCCGCCGCCCGCCGGCGCGTCGTCGACGGTGGCGTGGCGGTCGATCGCGTGCGCGCGGATGTCACGGGCGTCGAGCGACCAGGCGCGGCCGAGCGCCCGGCCGGCGAGCGCGTGGCCGAGGACGCCCGGAAACATCGCCGGGTAGAGTGTGAGGACTGCGGCGCGCCACATGGGTTCGGGGGTCGGCTTTCACGCGAAAGGGAACTTGGCGGGCCTCTATCGCCCGAAGCTTCCGCGTCGTCCACAGCATGGCGGGGCGGCTTTGTCCTCCCTCACGATTTCGACGCTTGTCGACGCGCGGGACCGGCTTACTCTCTCCATGTGAGCACGGCAGCAGCGATCGAGATCCGGCCTGCAAGCGCGGCGGACGCCGCATCGATCGCCGACGTTCACGACGCCGCCTGGCGCAACGCCTATCGCGGCCTCATCCCCGGACGAGAGCTCGAGCGTATGATCGAGCGGGCGGCCCCTCCTGGTGGTCGGGCGCGATCCGCCGCGGCAGCCGGCTCAATCTTTTGATGTTCGGCGGCGAGACGGTCGGCTACGCCTCGTCGGGCCGCAACCGCGCCTCGACGCTCGCGGTCGGCGGCGAAGTCTACGAGCTTTACCTCAAGCCCGAATATCAGGGTCTTGGCCTCGGCCGGCGCCTGTTCAATTCGGCCCGGCAGGACCTTGCGGCCCGCGGCCTCTCGGGCGCCGCCGCCTGGTCGCTCGCCGGCAACGACCCGGCCTGCGGCTTCTACGCCCGCCTCGGCGGCAAGCTCGCGGCCCGCGGCGTGGAGCTTCGGCGACGTGACGCTCGAGAAGTTCGCCTACGTCTGGCGCTGACCGCGCGTCTCGAACTCGTCCAGTCTGATCCCGTCGCCGTGAGGCGCCCTCGCTTCGCGGTCTGGTCGCTGGCGAGCCGCCATGCTCCGCGCTAGACCTTCGCGCCAACAGCTTTTCGAGGATGCGCCCATGTTCGTCGCGATGAACCGCTTCAAGGTGTTCAAGCCGGAGGCCGAGGCCTTCGAGACCGTCTGGCGCGAGCGCGACCGGCACCTGAACGAGGTCCCGGGCTTCGTGGAGTTCCACCTGCTTAAAGGCCCCCCCGACGACGAGACAGTGCTCTACGCCTCTCACACGATCTGGCGCTCGCGCGGCGACTTCGAGGCCTGGACGAAGTCCGAGGCCTTCCGCAAGGCGCACGCCTCGGCCGGCTCCAACAAGCCGATGTATGCCGGCCACCCGCAGTTCGAAGGTTTCGAGGCGGTGCTGGTCGAGAAGAAGGAGCGCGAGGCGGCCTGAGGACGCTCCCGGACGGTTCGGGCCTGGATCAGCCGCCTGCGCGCTTCGAGACGCCTGCCGAAGGGCAGGCTCCTCGAGCCATGAGGATCGTTGGAGCACGCCAAAACCCAACTGACCGGAACCACAAGCCTTTCTCATGCTGAGGAGCCGTCCGCGAGGACGGCGTCTCGAAGCACGCAGTCGGGTTCAGCCGAGCCTCAGTCGTCCGCGAGCTGAAACCGCTCGAAGCGCCCGAGCTCATCCTCGATCGCCCGCCTCAGCTCGCCGGTCTCCCCGGCGATCCACGTCCATTTCTGGATCAGCAGCTTCTTGGCCTTGCGATCCGTCTTAAGGTCGAGCGCGGCGACGATCCGGTCGCCGGCGAGCACCGGCAGCGCGAAATAGCCCAGCACGCGCTTGTCGGCCGGCGCATAGGCCTCGAAGCGGTGCTCGTAGCCGAACAGCGCCGCGAGGCGCTTGCGCTGGATCACCAGCGGGTCGAAGGGCGACAGGATGTGAACGCGTCCCGGATCGACGTCCGGCGACGGCGCCTCCAGATCCTTGGCGTCCGCCCAGAGCGCCGGCGCCTTCGCGCCCTCCATTTGGATCGGAACGAGCGTCCGGCGCTTCACGCCCGCCTCGATCAGCGGCGCGACGCCGGCCTTGGCCTTGGCGTCGCCGTAGCAGATCGAATCGAGGCTCACGAGGCTCTGGGCGCGCAGACCGCGGGCGAGCAGATACTGCGCCGTCTGCGCGTCGCTCGCCGGCCGCGGGCGGCGCTCCCAGCCGAAATGGCGGGCCGCGATCTCATAGGTCTTCAGCATGCCGTCGCGCCGGCTGATCGCGAGATCGCCGGCGTAGAAGCCGAAGCGCAGCGCGCCCTTGGACGGTTTCCGGCTGCCCCAGGGATGGGTCTTCTCCACCAGCACATCGTCGTCGATGTCGCGGATCGACAGCGCGCCCTCACGGCGGATGCGGGCGAGCAGCGCGGAGTAGGCGCGCGCGTCGGTCTCAGCCGCAAACGCCTTGGCCGGGTTCGCCCGATAGGCCTCCATCGCGCGGATGAAGAAGCGGAAGTCGGCGGTCGGCACATAGGACAGCGCATGCGTCCAATATTCGAACACCGACTTTTCATCCGTCTGCGCGGCCGCAAGGTCCGAGCGCCGGTACGCCGGGATGCGGCTGTAGAGGATGTGGTGGTGGCAGCGCTCGATGACGTTGATCGTGTCGATCTGGACATAGCCGAGATGTTCCACCGCCCGGCGCACGGCCTGCGGTCCCTCGCCGAACGGCGTCGCCTCGTCGAGCCGCTGCGCGCGCAGCCACATCGCGCGGGCGCGCAAGACGTCGATGGTCACGGGCTTGGCCTTCGCCATGGAGAACCTCGCGGGCTGGTTCAGGAGAGGCGTGACGACGCCCGCGGTCTAAGCTAACGCTGCGCCCCGGACAGACGACCCGGAGACCGCCATGATCGAGCCCGCCACCCTTCCCGCCCGCGATGCCATCGGCCGCCGGGTGGCCCGCATGATGCTGGAAGTCGGCGCGATCCATGTGCGGCCCGAAGAGCCGTTCATCTTCACCTCCGGCTGGGCGAGCCCGGTCTACACCGACTGCCGCAAGCTGATCTCCTATCCGCGGCTCCGCCGCCAGCTCATGGACGACGCCGCGGCCACCATCCTGCGCGAGGCCGGCTATGAGAGCCTCGACGCGGTGGCGGGCGGCGAGACCGCGGGCATTCCCTTCGCGGCCTGGATCGCCGACCGGCTGATGCTGCCGATGCTGTATGTGCGCAAGAAGCCCAAGGGGTTCGGGCGCAACGCCCGCATCGAGGGCGCGGGTCGAGGACGGCAAGCGCACCATTCTCGTCGAGGATCTCGCGACCGACGGCGGCTCCAAGGTCGCGTTCTGCGAGGCGCTGCGCGAGGCCGGCCAGATCGTCGAGCACGCCTTCGTGGTCTTCCACTACGGCATCTTCCCCGAAAGCCGCGCCACGATGGAGCGGATCGGCGTGAAGCTCACCGAACTCGCGACCTTCTGGGACGTGCTCGCGGTCATGAAGGAGGACGGCAAGGTCGACGCCAGCAAGCTCGCGGACGTCGAGTCGTTCCTGAACAAGCCGGCGGAATGGTCGGCGGCCCATGGCGGCAAGTCGAGTTTTGGAGACAAGTGACGGCGTCGCGCCAATAGGCGCGGCGGCGTCATCCCGGCCAAGCGCAGCGCGAGCCGGGATCGTCGTCCAGATAAGGCGTTCTTCGTTAATGGCGCCGCCGGCCCCCTCCACCGTCCTGCGGACGGTCCCCCTCCCCCGCTAACGCAGGGGAGGATCGGCGCACGAAGCGCCGCGCCTTCTTGATCCTCCTCTGCGAAGCGGAGGAGGGGGACCATCGCGAAAGCGATGGTGGAGGAGGCGCGGCGGCGACGTCTCACTCTCGCGAGCGCTAAGACCGCCCTCTTCCGGAGCACGATCCCGGCTCGCGCTGCGCTTGGCCGGGATGACGCCTCTGCCCTACTCCGCCGCCTCGCGCCGCAGCGGATTCGGCAGCGCCTGCGGGCCTTCGCCGAGCTCCATCTGCTCGAGCCTAAGACCCCGCCGCGAAATCTTGTCGGTCGAGATCGCGATCTGGTCGAGATCGCCCACCACCTGCCCGAAATGGGCCTTCAGCTTCTCCACCCGCTCGCCCACCCGGCGGACGTCGTCGAGCAACCGCCCGACCTCGGCCTGCAGGAGATGCGCCTGCTCGCGCATCGCGGCGTCGCGCGTCAGCCCCTGCACCACCTGAACCGCGAGCATCAGGAGCGACGGCGAGACGATCAGCACCCGGGCGCGATGGGCCCGGGCCACGACATCGTCGAAGCGCTCGGCGAGCTCGGCGTGGATCTGTTCCGACGGCACGAACAGCAGCGCGACGTCCTGGGTCTCGCCCGCCAGAAGATACTTCTGGCTCACGTCCGAGACGTGCTTGCCGAGATCGGCCCGCACCTTCGCTTCCGCCGCCTTCACCGCCTCCGGGTTTCTCGGCGACGCGCAGGCGCTCGAAGCCCTCGAGCGGAAACTTGGCGTCGACCGCAAGGCCGCGCGGGTCGCCCGGCAGGCGGATGATCGCGTCCGGCCGCACGCCCGTCGAGAGCTGCGCCTGAAAGGTCACCGCGGACGGGGGAAGCGCGTCCTTGAGGATCGCCTCCATGCGGCCCTGCCCGAAGGCGCCGCGGGCGGGCTTGTTGGCCAAAATGGCTTTCAGGTCCGTGACCTGCCCCGCGAGCGCGCCGATCGAGGCGCCGGCGGCGTCGATCACGGCGAGCCGGGCCTCGAGCTTCTTGAGCTGCTCGGCGGTCGCCTCGCCATTGGCGCTCAGCCCGTCGCCGACCCGCTGGCCGACCGCGTCGAGCCGCTCGGCCACCCCGCGAGCGAGGTCCGACTGGCGCTGGCCGAGCGCGGAGGCGAAGGCCTGCAGCCGTCCCGCGGCTTCCGCCTGAAGCCGTTCGATCGCCGCGAGCCGCTCCTCGGCCTCCCGCGCCTCGCGCCGTCGCGCGGCGCTTGAAGACATCAGCGTCAGCAGCACGAGCAGCAGCGCGCCCACCGCCGAGGCGGCCGCGAAGGCGAGGACCTCGGCGGTCGAAACCGGGTGGCCGGAAAGCGTGAAAAGGACGTCGCTGGTCATGTCGGGGCAAGCATCACAGGGAACAAATTAAGAACATGTTGACGCCCGCGCCGCAAGGCCTTAGTCGCGGGCGTCCTTTCCCATCGAACAGGTCGCGACCTCATGGCCGCCGAAAAAACTCGTCTACCTGCCCGACCCGAAGCTGCGCCGCGTCTCCGCGCCGGTCTCGCGCTCGGACGCCGAGCTGAAGGCGCTGGTCCAGACCATGTTCGACACGATGTACGACGCCGCCGGCATCGGGCTCGCGGCGATCCAGATCGGCGTCGAGAAGCGCGTGGTGACGATCGATCTCGCGGGCAAGGACGAGGAGCCGCAGCCGCTGGTGCTGGTCAATCCCGAGATCGTCACCGTGTCGGACGAGCTCTCGGTCTATGACGAGGGCTGCCTGTCGATCCCGGACTATTACGAGGAGGTCGAGCGCCCGGCCAAGGTTCTGGTGCGTTATCTCGACGTCGAGGGCGAGACCCGCGAGCTTGCGGCCGAGGGGCTGATGGCGACCTGCGCGCAGCACGAGATCGACCATCTGAACGGCGTGCTGTTCATCGACCACATCTCGCGCCTGAAGCGCGACCGGGTGGTGAAGAAGTTCGAGAAGGCCCGGGCGATGGGCGAGCTGCCGAGCTTTCCCAAGCGCGGCCGCGGCGGCGAGCCGGACGGCGACGAGGGCTGAGCGGCCATCGAGCGCCCGGCGCGGGAGACGCCGCCGTAGTCCCGGGCTTGACCCGGGACCCAGAACCGAAACGGTCGGCCGGTTTCGGCAAGGCCGGCGTTCATAGATCCCGGCTCTTCGGCCGGGATGACGGCTGAGGTCTCCGCGACTCCAAGGATCAAGCGATGCGCCTCGTCTTCATGGGAACGCCCGACTTCGCGGCCCCCGTCCTCTCCGAACTGGTCGGCCACGGCCATGAGATCGCAGCCGTCTTCACCCGCGCGCCGAAGCCCGCCGGGCGGCGCGGCATGGAGCTGACCAAGACGCCCGTGCACCAGCTCGCCGAAGGCTTCAATTTCCCGGTCTACACGCCGAAGACGTTCCGCGATCCCGAGACCATCGCGGCGTTCCGCGACCTCGAGCCGGAGGCCGCGATCGTGGTCGCCTACGGGCTGATCCTGCCGCCCGAGGCGCTCGCCGTCCCGCCAGCCGGCTGCCTCAACCTCCACGCCTCGCTGCTGCCGCGCTGGCGCGGCGCCGCGCCCATCCAGCGCGCCGTGATGGAGGGCGACGCCGAGACCGGCGTCATGGCGATGCGCATGGAGGAGGGTCTCGACACCGGCCCCGTGGCGATGGCCGAGCGCCTCGCCATCGGCCCGGACGAGACGTCCGGCGAGCTTCACGACCGGCTGAAGACCGTGGGCGCCGACCTGATGGCCCGCGCGGTCGCCGCGCTGGGCAAGGACGCGCTGTCGTTCCGCGAGCAGGCGGCGGACGGCGTCACCTATGCGGCCAAGATCGAGAAGGCCGAGGCGCGGATCGACTGGGCGAGCCCGGGTGCGGAGGTCCATGACCGCATCCGCGGCCTGTCGCCCTTCCCCGGCGCCTGGTTCGATCTTGGCGGAGAGCGCGTGAAGGTCCTGCGCTCGACGCTCGCCGACGGCGCCGGCGCGCCCGGCGAACTGTTGGACGAGCGCCTCACCGTCGCCTGCGGATCGGGCGCGGTGCGGCTTCTCGAGGTCCAGCGCGCCGGCAAGGGGCCGGTCCCGGCGGCGGCCTTCCTCAACGGCGCGCGTCTCGCGCCCGGGACGCTGCTCGGCTGATGCGGACGCCCCAGACCCAAACACGGCGTCTCCGCCCCCTCCCCCTTGTGGGGAGGGTAAGGATGGGGGTGGCCCAGAACAGAGCGACCCCGTCGCGCGCAGAGCGCCGTCGCCCTTTTCGCCTCTTTCGGACCCCCCCCCCACCCCCGACCCCTCCCCACAAGGGGGAGTGGGGAAGGAAGGGGCTGATGCCGCGCTACCGGCTCATCATCGAATATGACGGCGGCCCCTTCGTCGGCTGGCAGCGGCAGGCCAACGGCGCGTCGGTGCAAGGCGCGCTCGAAGCCGCCATCGCGGCCTTCGCGCATGAGGCGGTGACCGTGAAGGGCGCCGGCCGCACCGACGCCGGCGTCCACGCCTCGGGCCAGGCGGCGCATGTGGACCTGACGAAACCGATCCGCCCCGACAAGCTGCGCGACGCCGCAAACGCCCATCTGCGCCCCGCGCCGATCGCCGTGCTCGAAGCCGAGGAGGTCGCGGACGATTTCGACGCGCGCTTCTCGGCGATCCGCCGGCACTACGTCTACCGCATCGTCGACCGCCGCCCGCCGCTCGCGCTGATGGCGGGGCGGGCGTGGCGGGTGCCCAAGCGCCTCGACGTCGAGGCGATGGACGCGGCCGGCAAGCGTCTGCTCGGCCGCCACGATTTCACGACCTTCCGCTCCGCCGCCTGCCAGGCGCTGAGCCCGGTGAAGACGCTCGACCGGCTCGACGTCCTGCGCGAGGGCGAGAGCGTGCTGATCTTCACCGACGCGCGCTCGTTCCTGCACAACCAGGTGCGCTCGATAGCGGGCTCGCTCGTCGAGGTCGGGCTCGGCCGCTGGAGCGCGGACGACATGGGCGACGCGCTCGCGCGCGCGGACCGCGCCGCCTGCGGCCCGGTCGCGCCGCCCGACGGCCTCACGCTGGTCCGGGTGGATTATCCGGAGGCGGAGAGCCCGCCCGTCTGACGGGCGCGGCGCGCCTTCAGCGCCTCAGCCGCGCCAGAACCTCGATCTCGATCTTCATCTCGGGCTTCAGCAGGGCGCAGAGAATGGTGGTGTTGGCGGGACGGATCTCGCCGAAGATCTCGCCCGTGACCTTGAAGAGGTCGGCGGCGCCGTCCGCGTCGACGAGATAGTAGCGGGTCTGCACCACGTCCTCGAAGGTCGCGCCGGCTTCTTTGAGCGCCTTCTCGATCGTGGCGAAAGCGTTGCGGGCCTGCGCCTCGACGCCCTCGGGCATCGACATCGAGACATAGTCGTAGCCGGTGGTGCCGGAGACGAAGACGAGGTCGCCGTCGACCACGGCGCGGCTGTAGCCCGCGGACTTCTCGAAGGGCGAGCCGGTGGAGATCAAGCGGCGGGTCATCTTGAGCCTTCTTGCGGAAGAGAGTGGAGAGGTCAGCGTCGGCCTCCTCCACCACCCTGCGGGTGGTCCCCCTCCTCCGCTCACGCAGAGGAGGATCAAGAAAAGGCGAAGCGCGTCGTGCGCGTATCCTCCCCTGCGAAGCGGGGGAGGGGGACCGCTTTAGCGGTGGAGGGGGCCCGCGTTATGGCCGGAACACGATTCCGGATCGGCCCGATGGACCGTCCGGAATGACGTCGCGCGGCTCACGCCCAGGGGCGGTCGGCCGCGAGCTTGTCCTCGAAGGAGGAGATCGTGTCGGCCTTCTGCATGGTGAGGCCGATGTCGTCGAGGCCTTCCAGCAGGCAGCGCTTGCGGAAGGGATCGATGTCGAACCTCACCACGCCGCCGTCCGGGCCGCGGATCTCCTGGGCTTCCAGATCGACGGTGAGGCGCGCGTTCGCGCCGCGCTCGGCGTCGTCCATCAGCTTGGCGTGGTCTTCCGGCGTCACGATCACCGGCAGAATGCCGTTCTTGAAGCAGTTGTTGTAGAAGATGTCCGCGAACGAGGTCGAGATTACGCAGCGGATGCCCTTGTCGAGCAGCGCCCAGGGCGCGTGCTCGCGCGACGAGCCGCAGCCGAAATTGTCGCCCGCCACCAGGATCTGCGCGTCGGCGTAGGCCGGCTTGTTCAGCACGAAGTCCGGGTTCTCGCTGCCGTCGGCGTTGTAGCGAAGCTCGGAGAACAGACCTGCGCCGAGCCCCGTGCGCTTGATCGTCTTGAGATACTGCTTCGGGATGATCATGTCGGTGTCGATGTTGATCAGCGGCAGGGGCGCTGCGACGCCGGTCAGCGTGGTGAAGCTCTGCATTGCTCGTTCTCCTGAAGCCGCACGTCTTGCTACCGCGCGCGTCCGAGGTCAACCTCGCGCCCCGCTCACGACCGCTTCGGACGCCGCGCCGCAGATATGATCTTCTCGATCCACATTCCCAAGACCGCCGGCACCAGCTTCCGCCACGCGCTCGAGGCGCGCTACGGCGACGGGCTCGCTCTCTATTACGGCGTGCTCGACCCGAAGACGACGGACGGCCTGCGCGTGCGGCGCGAGGAGCTCGCCGAGGCCGCCGCGAGGCTGCCCGAGCGCGGTTTCGAGGTGCTGCACGGCCATTTCCACGCCGCCCATGTCGCGCCGCTGGTCGAAAGCCCGTCGCAGGTCTGGACCTGGCTGCGCGACCCCGTCGAGCGGACCTTGTCGCATTATGAATTCTACCGGCAGGAGCCGCTGGAGCTGAAGGCGCTGGCCGACCGGGTGAAGTCCGGCGACGTCGGCCTCGGCGCCTTCGCCCGGACCAAGGAGATCCAGGAGATCCAGAGCCGGTTCCTGAAGGGGCTCGCGCTCTCCGAGCTCGGCTTCGTCGGGATCTCGGAGCATTTCGAGCTCGGGCTCTCGCTGCTCTTCGGCGAGGACGCGCCCCAGCTCAAGCGGCGCTACAACACGACCGACCGGGACGACCCCGTGCCGGACGGAAAGCGCGACAGGATCGCGGCCGCGAACATCCGCGACATGCAACTCTACGCCGAGGCGCTGCGGCTCTTCGTGGCCCGCGTCGCGGCCGGCAAGGCGGCCGCCCCGACGCGTCCGGGCCTCGTCGGCCGCCTGTTGCGGCCGGCCGGCTGAGGCGGCTCAGGCCGACCTGTCGACGCCCGGCGTCGCAGGGGCCGGCTTCGGGCCGCCGCGCGCCACGCCCACCATCGCGGGCCGAAGGATGCGGTCGCCGATCATGTAGCCGTCCTGCATGACCTGGACCACCGTGCCGGTCGGCACGCTTGAGTCCGGCGCCTCGAACACCGCCTCGTGGCGATGCGGATCGAACAGCTGGCCGTGCGGCGCGAGCCGCGTGACGCCGTTCTTCTCGAGCGCCTTCAGAAGCTCGCGCTCGGTGAGCTCGACGCCCTGCAGGAAGGCGGTGAGCGCGGGATCGGCGCCGTCGTCGACGGATTCGTCGTCGGGCTTGCCGGGCGCCGCGGAGTCGATCGCGCGGCGCAGATTGTCGGCGACGGCGAGCAGGTCGCGGGCGAACGCCGTGTTGGCGTAGCGCTTGGCGTCCTGCGTCTCGCGCTCGGTGCGGCGGCGCAGGTTCTCCATCTCGGCGTGGGCGCGCAGCAAACGGTCGCGCAGATCCGCGACCGCGGCTTCGAGCTCGGCGGTCCGGTCCGGCGCGGGGGCCGCGACCTCGGGCTCGACGCCCTGGTCTGCGCGCTGCTCCTCGGTGAGGGCCTCGGCTGCGGTCGCGTCGGTCTCGGCCGTGCGGCTTTCGGTCTTGGGCGTGTTGTCGGCCGACATCGGATCCGGCATGAGCGGCTCTGGTCCATCGCTAAGGGGGCTGGAAACGTGCCGGATATCAGGCGCGGGGGCGCAAAAATCAAGCCGTGACGGACGAGCCGTCACTCGATCCGCACGCTCGACGAGCGCTCGCGCCGGTCGCGTCCATCACGGTGACGCGGGCGAAGCCGGGACCCGGCGCGCTCCAGAACGCCTCGCGGCGGCGCTCCGGCGGCAGCGGGCGGCCGTCGACGAGCCAGCGGAACGGCGCCACGCCGCCCGCGGCCTTCAGCGACAGGTCGCCGCCCGCAAGCTCCACCCGCGCGCCGTCCGGCGGGAAGGCCACGGCGAGCGGCGCGGCCTCGCGGACGCCCGCCACGGGAAGCGGCGCGCCAGCGGGACGGAAACGCTTCAGCGGTTCGGGAAGATCGGCGAAGGCGAGCAGAGCCGATTGAGGCGCCGGCGGCAGCGGCGCGACGCCCTCGCCGATGCGCGCGAAGGCGTCGAACAGGATCGGGGCCGCGGCGTCGCGGCCGACGAGCCCCGCGCTCGAGGCGCCGTCCGGCCGCCCGGCCCAGACCGCCACCACGCGGCGGCCGTCGAAGCCGACCGCCCAGGCGTCGCGATAGCCGTAGGAGGTGCCGGTCTTGAAGGCGAGCCGCCCGCCGAGCGCGGCCTCGGGCGGCGGGCTCTTCAAGAGCGCCTGCGCGACGGCTGCGGCGGCCACGGGATCGCAGAGCCTGCGGCCGGGAGACGCCGGGTCGGCGAGATCGGCGGGGTCGATCGCGAGCGGAATGGTCGCGCCGCCGCGCGCAAGGCCGGCATAGAGCGTGGCGAGATCGACGAGCCGGATCCCGACGCCGCCGAGCGCGACCGCGAGCCCCGGGGTTTCGCCCGCGGGAAGCGCCAGCGGCCCGCCCGCAGCGCGAAGCCGCGCGGAAAACCGCGCCGGGCCGACCGCGTCGAGCAGCGCGACCGCCGGGATGTTGAGCGAGAGCGCGAGCGCCTGGCTCGCGCTGACGGTGCCGTGGAAGCCCTCGTCGAAATTGCGCGGCGCGTAGTCGCCGAAGCGCGACGGCCGGTCCTCGATCAGCGTCGCGGGGGCCGCGACGCCGTTCTCGAAGGCGAGCGCGTAGATGAAGGGTTTGAGCGCCGAGCCCGGCGAGCGGATGGCGCGGGTCTGGTCGAGCGCGCCGGCGCGGGTGGCGTCGAAATAATCCGCCGAGCCGACCGAGGCCTCGATCGCGCCCGTCCTGTGGTCCACGGCCACGATCGCGACCGAGAGGCCCGGCCCGAGCGAGCGCGCCCGGTCGCGCGCAAGCTCCTCCAGGGCGCGCTGGAGATCGCGCCGGACGGTGAGGCGCGCGACCCCGCCGGCGCCCACGCGCCGCGCCGCGGCCTCCGCCGCGTGGGCCGCAAGGTTCGGGAAGTCGCGCCGGGCGTCGGGGACCGGTTCGTCGCGGGCGTAGGTCGCTTCCGCCGTCGTGATCGCGCCTGCGGCCGCGAGCCTGTCGAGCACGCGATCCCGCGCGCGCTTGGCCGCCGCGGCGTCGCGGTCGGGCCTGCGGGTTTCGGGCGACTGCGGGATCGCGACCAGCAGCGCGGCCTCGGCGATCGAGAGCCGCGCCGGCTCCTTGCCGAAGAAGGCGAGGCTCGCGGCCCGCACGCCCTCGAGATTGCCGCCATAGGGGGCGAGCCGGAAATAAAGGTCGAGCACCCCCTCCTTGCCGACCCGCCGTTCGAGCGCGAGCGCGGCGCCGGCCTCGCGCCACTTGCGGGTCAGCGTCCTCGAGCGATCCGGATTGAGCAGGCGCGCGACCTGCATGGTGAGCGTCGAACCGCCCGACACCACGCCGCCATGGCGCGCCGCCTGAAGCGCCGCGCGAACCGCCGCCACCGGATCGACCCCCGGATGGGCGAAAAACCGTTTGTCCTCATAGGCGGTAAGGAATTTCAGGAAGCGCGGATCGACCTCGCTGCGCGCCACCGCCAGCCGCCACGCCCCGTCGGCCGCCGCGAAGGGGCGCAGAAGCCGCCCGTCGCGGTCGTTGACGAGGGTCGAGAGGAGGCTTGCGCGGCCGGGCTCGGGCGCGGGTACGAGGCGAGCGAGATCGCGGCGCGGAGCCGGCGACGAGAGCTGCGACAGCCGCGCAGCCGGCGATGCGGATCAAGAGGCGGGACATCTCAGCCTCCCTCCCCTGGGACAGGGGAGGGTAAGGGTGGGGTGGGGTGGGCCCCAGAATGGAACGGCGCCGCGCTACGCCCAGCCACCCCACCCGTCACGCCGCTTCGCGGCGCGCCTCCTCCCCTCTGGGAGGGAGGGAGAAAAGCGGTTGATCCGGCCGCCATGGTCTGAAAAGGCGGCGGCGCCGGCCCCCTCCACCGCTTCGCGGTCCCCCTTCCCCGTCCTGCGGACAGGGGAGGATCCGCGCACGAACGCCTGCGCCTCCTTGATCCTCCTCTGCGAAGCGGAGGAGGGGGGCCACCCGAAGGGTGGCGGTGGAGGCCAGCGGCGCCCTTTCCGGAAGACGATCCCGGATCGGCCGACGGGCCGTCCGGGATGACGCGCTGGCCAAGGCCCGGCTCATTTGGCCGCCGTCACCTCGACGACGCCCGCGCCCGTGCGGGCGAAGCGATCGGCGCGGTACATGTCCTCCACCGTCGCCGCCGGCTGGGCGTAGCGCCCGGGCGCGACGGCCCTCACCACATAGGCCGCCGAGTAGGTGGAGGAGGCCTCAGCGCCCCGGTCGAAGGCCGCGATGAAGCGGTCGTCGCGGAACTCGGAATGGACCGCCTCCGGCTCCTCGCCCAACATCGAGAGCGCCGGGAGCTTGGCCGAGCTGACGAGCTCCGGATTGTCGATCTCGAAGCCGGCAGGCAGGCGATCGACGACGAGGACGCGGCCCGGGCGGGGCTCCGGTTCGGTGACGGTCACCACCACCACGAGCCGCGTGTTCTGCGCGACCGAGGACGTCGACCTCGACGCCCGCGGTCGTGTAGTAGCGCCGCTCGAGATGGAAGCCGGCCTCGGCCGCAGGCTCGGGCGTCAGCGGCGCTCCGCGGACGGTCACCACGGCCTCGAGCGGCGTCTGTCCGGCGTTCGCCACCGTCACCGGCTTCGCGCCGAGCGCCGCGCCCGAATAGGTCTCGTCGAGCGCGCCCTTCTTCGCCGCCCCGTCGACGGTGAGCGCGAGGTCGGCGCTCTGGCCCTTCAGCGCGCGGGCGGCGAGCAGCAGCCAGGCGTTCTCCTGCGTCGTCAGATACGGCCGGTCGCGCCGCGCCTGCCCGATGCGCCGGAGCGCCGCGGGCGTCACGGCGGCGTCGATCCGGTTCTCGGCGCCGAGCGCCACGATCGCGGCCTGGTCGCGCAGGACCGAGCCGAAATCGGAGCGGGCGGCGTCGTCGGGCGCCGCGATCTCGGCGGCCGCGAAGGCCTTCGAGGCCCGCGCGAAATCGCCGGTCTGGGCGAGCGCCGCCCCGATCTCGGCGCGCGCGAGCGGGCTCGCGAACTCCTCGATCTTGACGTCGGCGAGGTAGCGCAGGTCGCCGAGCAGCGCGCGGCCGTTCTTGGCGAGCACATAGTGGGCGTAGGCGAGGTCGCTCTCGGTCTGGTCCTGACGCAGGCCGATGGCGTTGCGCAGGTTGTCGAGCGCGGAGGCGAAGGCCCGATCGGGCACCGCGAAGCCCGCGCCGCGGGCGCGGCCGAAAACGTCGGCCACGTAAGAATCGAGCCAGAGGTCGCCCCCCTCGGCCGACCAGAGGCCGAAGGAGCCGTTGGAGTCCTGACGCGCGAGGATGCGGGCGATCATCTCGCCGGCCTGTCGCTTCACCTCGTCGGGCGAGACGCCGGCGACCTGCGACGACATGCCGAGCTCCGAGCCGTAGACCAGCGCGAGCAGGCGGCTCGAGAGCTGTTCGGAGCAGGCGTAGGGGTAACCGTCGAGCGCGAGCTTGAAGGTGGCGGCGTCGAGCGCGCCGGGCTTGCCGACCGAAAGCGCGACCGAGCCGGTGCCCGGAACGATGTCGGCCAGCATGTCGCGCGACACGGTCACGCCCGCGCCCTTGGCGAGCGCGATGACGTTTCGGCGCACGACCGGCGAGGTCTGCGGCTTCGTCTCGAGCGCGAGCGCCTGGACGTAGGCGCGCCCGTCCGGCCCCTTCACCGAGACTTCGACGCGGCCGGCGCCCACGCCCTTGGCGGCGAGCGGAACCTCGACGGCGGCGCGCGCCTTCTGGGCGAGCTTCACCGTCTTCGCGCCGCCCTCGATCGCGAGCGGCCCGGAGACCGCGACTTGGACCTGATGGTCGCCGGCCGGGCCCGAGACGTTGTCGAGGTCGAGCCGCAGACGCGAGCGGTCGCCGTCTGCGAGGAAGCGCGGCAGCGCGGCCGTCACGACGACCGGATCGGCGACCACGACGTCCCGAGCCGCGTGGCCGAGCTTCTGGCCCGACCATGCGACGGCCATCAGTTTCACGGTTCCGTTGAAAGGCCGGGATCTCGAACGGCGCGGAGACAAGCCCGTCGGGGCCGACCTTCACGATGCCCGAGAACAGCGCGAGCGGGGCCTGGGTCGGGGTGTCCTGCAGGCCGCCCGAGCCCGCGCCGTCGCCGCCCGAGCGGATCTTGCCCTTGGCGGCCGTCATGCCGTCGATGAGCTGGCCGTAGAGGTCGCGGATCTCGGAGGCGAGCTTGCGCTGGCCGAAGACCTCCGTGTCCGGGGCCGGCGGCTTGTAGCCCGTGAGGTTGAGGATGCCGACGTCGACGGCGGCGATCGTCACATAGGCCTGCTCGCCCTGCGCGACGTTCGAGAGTTTTCAGGCCGACGTCGAGCGTGCGGCGCGGCTCGATCCGCTCGGGAACGTCGATCGCGACCCGACGGTCTTTTCAGCCGCGTCGATCTGGGCGTGCGCGACGCCGACCGCGCGGCCGGGCATGCGGCTCGCCTTGGCGTCGAGCGGGCGGTGGACGAACGCCACCACATAGGCGCCCGGCCGCCATGCGTCGGAGACCTTGAAGCTCGCGGTCGCGCCGTCGGCTGCGACGTCGACGATCTTCTGGTCGATCACGCCCCCGAGGCCACGACGAGCACGGTGGCGCGGCCTGCGAAGCGCGAGCCGAGCCGCACCGTCGCGGTCTCGCCCGGCCGGTAGGTCGGGCGGTCGAGCGCGACGTCGAGCAGGTCCGGCGTGTCGGCGGAAGCGGCTGCGAAATAGCCGGCGTCGAACGCGACGCTGGCGGCCGGCCCCTTGGGATCGGCGCTCGCGACCTCGAGCCGGTAGCGGCCATAGTCGACCTTGGCCTCGACCTTGCCCGGCGCGTCGGCCGCGACGTCCAGCTTGCCGTCGGCGACCCGGCGTGTGCGGGTGACGGTCTCGAAATTCCAGCGCCCGTCGGTCGCGTACCACTGGTAGCTGGTCTCAAGCCGCACGAGCTGCCAGCTTAGGCCTTGCGCGGCGGCGGGCTTGCCGTCCGCGCCCGCGAGCCGAACGTCGAACTTCGCCACCTCGCCGTTTCCGAGCGCGCCCTTGAAAGCGGGGCGAACGCCGATGCGCGCGCCGGTGGCCGCCACGGGAAGCGTCAGAGTGCGCTCGAGCGTGCGGCCGGAGGTTCGGCGAGACGCAGCGCGACCGTCGCCTCGAGCGGGCGCGTCGCGTCGGGAAGCTCCGGCTGGGCGACGCGGACGTCGGCGTGGCCCTTGGCGTCGGTGCGGCCGAGCCCGTCGAGCGGGGTGCGGACCGGGGCGACAGTCTCGTCCGAGAGGCCGAACTGATAGCCCTCGAAGCCCGCCAGGCCGCCGTCGCGCGCCTTCACCGTGACCTCGCCCTCGATCGCGAGGTCGCCGGCCGGCGCGCCGTAGAGCCAGCGTCCGTCGACCGAGACCGTGGCCCGACGCCCCGAGCTCGGCGGCCTTCGAGGCCACCGTCATGTCGAGCTTTTCTGGCACGTAGTCGGCGACGAGGAAGCTGGTCTCGCCGATGGGCTGGCCCTTGGCGTCGGCGAGCGCCTCGACGCGCCACGTGCCGCCCATCGCCTGATCGACCAGCGCCACGTCGAGCGTGCGCCCGCCGCCGCCGGCGTCGACAGTGACGACCCGCCGGTCCTCGACGCCGTCGGGGCGCTTCACCACCAGCGTCAGCGGCAGGCCCTCGACGCCCGCGCCCTTGTCGTCCCGCAAGAGCGCGGTGAGATGCACGGTCTCCTTCGAGCGGTAGACGCCGCGCTCGGCGAAGAGCTGGGCGTCGAGCGGGCCGGGCGCCGCGCGGCCGCCAACGCCGCGGTCGGAGAGGTCGAAGCCGGGCTTGGTGAGGTCGAGGAAGCCGTAGTCGGCGCCCGCGGAGGCCGCGATCATCGCCGGGCCTGGCCGCCGGTCCCGCGCGCAAGGCCCGGCTCGAAGGTGACGAAACCGTCGGCGTCGGTCGCCTTGGTCGCCAGCACCTCGTTGTTGCGGGCGATGAGCCTGAGCTCGACGCCCTTCAACGGCGCCGCGGAGGCGAGCGAGCGCGCAAACGCCTTGACGCCGTCGGTTCCCGAGACGGCCGTGAGGCCGAGATCCGAGACCACGAACCACTGGGTGGCGCGCGAGTCCCACGGCTCAGCCTCGGTCTCGCCCTTCGGCCGCGCCGACATGACGTAGACGCCGGGCTTCAGGTCCGGCACGGCCTCCTGCACGGGGAAGGCGGTGACGACGTCGGCGTTCTGGCGACGCTCGACCGCGAGTTCGCCGGAAAAGATCATCGCGCCCTGGTCGTCGCGGAGCTTGTCGAGCTCCTCGCCGTCGAGCTGCTTCTGGAAGTCGCCGGAGGTGACCGCCTGGGCGAGGCTGCGGTCGTTGATGCGGTAGACGTCGACGAGCGCGGCGTCGGCGTTGACGGTGACGACCGGCACGCCCTGCTGGCCGGTCGAGGGCAGCACGTAGTTGCGCCCCGTGAACCGCGCCGCGGGCTTGCGGTCGCGGACGTAGATCCGGAAGTCCTTGTTGGCGGGAAGCGTCTCGTCGACGTTCGACGGCAGGCCGGCGCGGATCGTGAGGTCGTAGGTCTCGCCGTGCTTCAGGCCGTCGACGCAGATCTGCTGCGCTTCCGCCGTCACGGCCGGCTGGTCCACGCCCTTCAGCGCGACGAAGGGCGAGAAGTCGACGCGGCCCTTGGCGAGATCTTCCGAGAACTGGACGCAAGCGCGCGGCGCCGCCGCGTCGGCGTCGATCGAATAATCGAGCGCGCGAAAACCGTGCTCGGCCCGCAGCGTCGCGTAGGTCGCGCGGGCGTCGGCGTTGTCGGCGAGCGCAAGGCTCGCCTTCAGCGCGTCGATCGCCGGGCGCCAGTCCTCGCTGGTCGCGAGCGCGTTGGAGAGCACGGCGAGCGCGCGGGCCTTAGTCTTGGCGTCGGGCGAGACCTGATAGGCCTGCCACGCGGCGCCGACCGCTTGGCTCCGAAGGGTTTCCTTCTCCGAATAGTCGTCGGTCTCGACCTTGGTGAGCGCGACCGAGAGGTTGCGCCAGGCCTGCTCGTTCCTCGGATCCTTGCCGGCCGCGAGCGCGAAGGTCACAGAAGCCTCCCGCCAGCTCGAGGAGCGGATTTGGGCGACGCCCTGCTTGACGAGCTCGGCGACCGGCCGCGAGTCCCCGCCGGCCTCCCGCTTCAGCTTGGCCTCGAGCTTGAGGCCGCTCTCGGAGGCCGTCCGATTCTGGAAGCCTGCCGCCGTCTGCGCCGAAAGGCCCGGAGCTGCAAGAAGCGACGCCGCGAGCGCCAACGCTCCGACCGCGTGAGAAAACCGAAGACGCGCCATCGCCATTTCCCCCGCGCCCGATCTGCGCCGGGCGCTCGACGATAGCTCCGCGGCGTCCTGGGCGGAACGAGTTTCTTGCGCGTTCACGGCTTCGCAAGGCCCGCCATGCGAACCTCCCTCGAGGCATGTCTCAACGAGGCGGAAACGGGATGGCGATGACCGAGGCTTCGGCGCGCGCGACGGGCGTCGGCGCACGCCCCGCGCTGTTCGCCGACGCGGGCTGGCCGCTCGTCGTCTTCATCTGGGCGGTCTACGCCGCGGCGACGGCGTTCTCCGCGTTTCCGACCGTCGTCGAGCAGCTCTCGACCGACGACGCCATGCGGCTCGTCGAGGTGCGGGACCTCCTCGCAGGCCAGGGATGGCTCGACCTCGTCCAGCATCGCCTTAACCCGCCGGACGGCGTGACCATGCACTGGTCGCGGGTGATCGACCTGCCGATCGCGGCGCTGCTCGCAGGCTTGCGGCTCGTCGTATCCGAGGATCTCGCGACGCGGCTGACGATCACGATCTGGCCGCTCATCCTGTTTCTGCCGGCGCTGCTCGCCGCGGCCTCGGCCTGCCGGACCCTCGCCGGGCCCGCCGCCGGCGCCATCGGCGCATTCATGATGGTGATGTCGCCGGGCGTCGCCTCGCGCTTCCAGCCCGCCTCGATCGACCATCACGGCGCGCAGATCGCGCTCGCGCTGCTGCTGCTCGCCTGCGCCATGCGGCTCGACAGGTCGGTCCGGGCAGGCGTCGCCGGGGGCCTCGCCGCCGCGCTGATGATGGCGATCGGCATGGAGACCGCTCCCCATGTCGCGGCCGCCGCCGCGCTCGTGGCGCTGCGCTGGGCGGCGTCCGACGACGCCGACGAGCGCGCCGGGCGCGGCGTCGCCGCCTTCGGGCTCAGCTTCGCGGCCGGAACCTTCGGCGTCGCGGTCCTGACGCTCTCTCCCGAAAGCTGGCTCGCGCCGGTCTGCGACGCGCTCGGCGTCGGGCATATCGCTGTCGCCACGCTCGGCGGGCTCGGCCTGGCGGCGGCCGTGCGCTACGCGGGACCGGGCCGGATCGCCCGCTTCGCGGCGCTCGGCCAGGTCGGGGTCGCGGTCGCGGTCGGCCTGCTGATCGCCTCGCCCAACTGCCTCAACTCGCCCTACGGCGCCCTGCCCGAGCAGCTCAAGACCGGCTGGCTCGACAAGGTGCAGGAGGCGCAGAACATCGCCGCCTCCTCGATCGCCGAGCCGACCGCCACCCTCGCCATCGGCCTGCCGCTGTTCGCGCTGGTGGCCGTCGCGATCTGGGCCGTGATCGCGGCCCCGCGCGAGAACCGCTGGCCGGTCGCCATCGCGGCCGCGATGTGCGCGGCCTCGGTCGCCGTCACCTGCTGGCAGATCCGCGGCGCGAGCCTCGCCTTCGCGCTCGGCGGCGTGCTGCTTCCGCTCGCCGTGCTCGCGATCGGCCGGACCGGCGGGCGGCTCAGGACGGTTCTCGCGCTCGTCGCCTTCAGCCCCGCGACGCTTGCGCTCGCAGGGCTCGGCGTCGCCGACATCGCGGGCCTTCCCGCGATCCGCGACGGCGGCGCGATGGGCGGCATGTGCCGGTCCGCCGACTACCGGGCGCTCGCGGCCAAGGCGCCGCAGGGTCTCGCCCTCAACACGATCGACGTGGGCCCGGCGCTTCTCGCCCACACCGGCCTGTCGGTCGTCGGCGCGCCCTATCACCGCAATGTCGACGGGCTGACGGCGGCGCTCGACGCCTTCGGCGGCAGCGAGGAGACCGCCCGCTCGGTCGCCCTGTCGCGCGGCGCCGCCTTTGTGGTGGTCTGCGCGACCGACGGCGGCGTGACCCCTTACGCCGAGGAGAACCCCGGCGGCTTCTCGGCGAAGCTGCTGTCTGGACCCGCGCCCGCCTGGCTCGAGCCGATCGATCTCGGCCCGGACGCCAAGCTCAAGGCGTGGCGAGTCCTCCGCGGGCGCTGAGCGCTCTTCGCCAAGGCTCTTGCGCGCTCTCCGCGGGCCGCTAGTTTCGCCGCCATGGCCTCCGACGCGTCCAGCAAGTCGAACCGAACCGCCGAGACGCAGGCCCGCGAGGCCGAGCGCAGGAAACGGCTCGCCGCCGCGCTGCGCGACAATCTGAAACGCCGCAAGGCTCCGGGAGCGGAGCCGCCCGCCGCCGCCGACGAACCGAAGACCTGATCACCAGCCTGCGGGCGTCCGCCCGTCCCAACCGCCGCGAGGACCGCCATGCCGCGTCGCGTCGATGTCTATTTCTCCGTCATGTCCCCCTGGGCCCATCTGGGCAACGTCCCGTTTCTCGCAGTCGTGCGGAGACACGGGCTCGAGGTCGCGTGGCGGCCTGTCCCGCTCGGAGAGCTGTTCGCCGAGACCGGCGGCCTGCCGCTCGCGAAGCGCACGATCGAGCGGCGCCGCTATCGCGACGTCGAGCTCTCCCGCTGGTCGCAAAAGCGCGGCCGGCCTGTGAAGCTGCGGCCCGCCCATTGGCCGTTCTCGCCCGCGCTCGCCGACCGCGCGGTCATCGCGGTCGCCGCCTCGGGCGAGGATCCGGCGGATTTCGTCGTCCGCGCCGGGCGGGGCGTCTGGGAGGAAGACCGCGACCTCGCCGCCCGCGAAACGCTCGCCGAACTGCTTCTGGCCTGCGGCCACAACGCCGAACGCGTGCTGGCGCGCGCCGAAAGCGAGGAGACGGCGGCCGCCTATCAGGCGAATTTCGCCGCGGCCCGGGCGGCGAGCGTCTTCGGATCGCCCACCTATGTTCTCGACGGCGAGGTCTTCTGGGGGCAGGACCGCATCGACCTGCTGGACGACGCGCTGGCGAGCGGCCGGCGACCCTACACGGCGTCGGAGTGAGGCCTCGGCCGCAGCGTCACGCCGGCCGGGCGGCGCGGGAGCTTGCGTAAAACTCCCTGAAGGAAATCAGCCTCTGGCTGGTTTCATCCCACAGCGTCAGGGGAACGCACTTCAGGCTCTCCCACAGCGTCAGGCGGCCGATGTCGCGGAGCTCGGGAAACTCCCGGAGCACTTCCGGCAAGCGGTAGAACGGGATTCGGCTCGACAGATGGTGGACGTGGTGGATGCCGATGTTCGCCGTCAGCCAGCTGAGCGGCGCGGGCATGTGATAGTAGGAGCTGCCGTAGAGGGCCGCTTCCGAGGCGTTCCATTCGTCGTTCTTGCTCCAGTGCGTCCGGTCGAACTGGTGCTGGACGAAGAACAGCCACACGCCGATCGTGGCGGCGAGAACGACGATCGGCAGCTGGATCATGAAGAACGTCGCGGGCCCGACCGCCCACGCCAGCAGCGCCGCAAGGACGAGGATCGCGGCGTTGGTGGTCATCGTGCTCACCCAGAGCGCCCGGCCGCTGCGCATGAAGCCGACCGGCAGGCGGCCCTGAAGCAGGAAGACGTAGCTCGGTCCGATCCCGAACATCACGAGGGGGTTGCGGTAGAGCCGATAGGCGAGCCGCTTCAGGCCCGGTAGCGCGCGATATTCGTCGACCGTCAGCGTGTCGATGTCGCCGACCCCACGGCGGTCGAGGTTGCCCGACGTCGCGTGATGGATCGCGTGGCTTCGCCGCCAGTGCTCGTAGTCCGTCATGGTGAGCACGCCGACGACGCGGCCGACCCAGTCATTGGCTTTGCGCGTCGCGAAGAACGATCCGTGCCCGCAATCATGCTGGACCATGAACAGACGAAGGAGAAGCCCGGCCGCGGGAGGGATCAGCAGCGCGTAGAGCCAGCCGAGCTCATAGCTCAGCGCGATCGCCATGGCGGCCCACGTCGCCGCGAACAGGACGACCGTCAGGCCGAACTCGAACGCGCTGCGGAGCGTGTCCGGCGTCTGGAACGCGCGCAGGGATCGCCTCAGTCCGTCCGCGTCGACGCGTGTTATCTCGATGTCGGCCGCAGCCATGCCGCACTCGCTTTCGGGGCGCCAAGACGATCGGCGCGGAACCGTTTCATTCAGATTGCACGCCGCTTCCGGCGCAGCTTGGCGGGCAGGCGAGCCTTTCGGCGCCAGCGTGACTCGCGCGGCCAGCCCTATCACACTCTCGACCGGCGAATAGGATCGTTTCGTCGAAGCGGCAGGCGGCGCGACTATACCTTTTGCTTGCGCGGCAACGGCGCCGCAGGGCGCCGGGCGCGGCGCCTCTCTTGCCTGAACGGAGACGCCGTCCGACGCCGCTTCAGCAATTTGTGATCGACCCAGATCGCTTCTGGGGCGGAAGACGATCGCGTCGTAAGGGAAAGCGTCGGGACCAGTTAGTCGGGGAAAATGCTGATGGCGGCCGCAGGCCAAAGCGAACTTGTTCAGGTGGTGGCGTTGCTGGGAGCCGGCGTCGTCGCCGTGCCCATCTTCAAGCGGCTCGGCCTTGGCTCGGTGCTCGGCTATTTCGCCGCCGGCCTCGTGATCGGGCCGTTCGGCCTGAAGCTGTTTTCCGATCCCGCCACCATCCTGCACATCGCCGAATTCGGCGTGATCATGCTGCTGTTCGTGATCGGGCTCGAAATGCAGCCCTCCCGGCTGTGGGGGCTGCGGCGCGAGATCTTTGGGCTCGGCGCGGGGCAGGTCGCCGCGAGCGGCGCGCTGCTGACGCTCGCGGGCTATCTCTCGGGCCTCGACCTGAGCGTCGCCTTCGTCGCCGGAATGGGCTTCGTGCTGTCCTCGACCGCGGTCGTCATGCAGATGCTGGACGAGCGCGGCGAGACCTCGACGGCGCAGGGGCAGAAGGCCGTCTCGATCCTTCTGCTCGAAGACCTCGCCATCGTGCCCCTGCTTGCGATCGTCGCCTTCATCGCGCCGGCGGGAGCCGCCGAGACCTCATCGGACCGCGTGCTCGAGATCGGGATCGCGATCGGCGCGATCGCGGGGCTCGTGCTCGCCGGCCGTTATCTGCTCAACCCGATGTTCAAGATCCTCGCCAAAGCCCAGGCCCGCGAGGTGATGACGGCGGCGGCGCTGCTCGTCGTGCTCGGATCGGCGCTGCTGATGGCGCTCGGCGGCCTCTCGATGGCGATGGGCGCGTTTTTGGCCGGCGTGCTGCTGTCGGAATCCACTTTCCGCCATCAGCTCGAGACCGACATCGAGCCGTTCCGCGGCATCCTGCTCGGCCTGTTCTTCCTCGCCGTCGGCATGTCGCTCGACCTGTCGGCGATCGCCGCGCACTGGCCGACGATCCTGGGCTTTACGGCGCTGTTCATCGCGGTGAAGTCGACGGCGATCTTCGGCGTCGCCCGCGCGCTCGGCTCTTCGAACCGCGAGGGGATCGACCGCGTCGCGCTGTTCGCGCAGGGCGGCGAATTCGCCTTCGTGCTCTACTCGGCCGCCGCCGCGGTCGGGATCATGGACGCGCCCACCAACGCGATCTTCACCGCGGTCGTGATCCTGTCGATGGCGCTGACCCCGCTCACCGCCCTCGCGCTGAAGCGCCTGATGCCGCCGGCCAAGCAGTCGCTCGACGGCGTCGACGCGGCCGAGGGGCTCACCGGCCAAGTGCTCGTCATCGGCTTCGGCCGCTTCGCGCAGGTGGCGAGCCAGTCGCTGCTCGCGCGCGGCTTCGACATCTCGATCATCGAGACCGACGTCGAGATGATCGAGGCGGCGGCGACCTTCGGCTACAAGGTCTATTACGGCGACGGAACGCGGCTCGACACGCTCCACGCCTCGGGCGCCGGCGAGGCGGGCGCGATCCTCGTCTGCGTCGACAAGCAGGAGACGTCGGAGAAGATCGTCGAGCTCATCAAGGCCGAGTTCCCGATGGCCAAGCTCCTGGTGCGGGCCTTCGACCGCGGCCACGCGATCGACCTGATCCGGACCGGCGTCGACTACCAGATCCGCGAGACCTTCGAGTCGGCCATGACGTTCGGCGAGGCGGCCCTGGTCGCGCTCGGCGTGCCGGAGGACGAAGCCGCGGAGATCACCGAGGACGTCCGCCGCCGCGACGTCGAGCGCCTCGACCTGCAGGTCGCGGGCGACATCCATTCCGGGCTCGACCTCCTGAAGGGCAACGCCCCCGTGCCGACGCCGCTCACCAAGCCGCGCAAGGAAGGCAAGATCATCGACCAGAAGCCCGCCGGCGCGGAGGCTCCGGCCCCCGCGGTCTGAGCTTCGGCGCAGCGGCCTTCGGGCGGCTCCAGCGTCCCGGGTCGGTCGGCCGGCTCTCGTCTCCATCTGCGAGCGGGAGCCGGCGAAGACCATCGTCGCGGAAATCCGAGAGCGGCGAATTTCGCGTTGCAGCGCAGCATTCCATCTGCATAGATGGCCTTACTCGCTCGGACCCGGTGCAAGCCCGGGTGGCTCTTCCGGCCGCCGATCCGCCGGACCACGCAATCGACCCCATGAGCTTTAACGCCCCCGCGCTCCGCGGCGGCGAGCGCTCGCGTCTTGCGGAAACCTCCATGTCTCAAACGTCTCCCGCAGCCGGCCGGCTGTCGCGCGTTCGCGCCGACGTCCTGTCCGGCCTCGTGGTCGCCATCGCGCTGATCCCGGAGGCGATCGGCTTCTCGGTCATCGCCGGCGTCGATCCCAAGGTCGGCCTCTACGCCTCGGTCGTGATCGCGATCGTCATCTCCATCGTGGGCGGCCGGCCCGCGATGATTTCGGGCCGCCACCGCCGCCACGGCGGTCGTCATGACGCCGCTCGTGAAGGAGCACGGCGTCGAATATCTGTTCGCCGCCACCATCCTGATGGGCGTGTTCCAGATCATCGCGGCTGCTGAAGCTCGGCCGGCTGATGCGCTCCGTGTCGCAGTCGGTGATGACCGGCTTCGTCAACGCGCTCGCGATCCTGATCTTTCTCGCCCAGCTTCCCGAGCTCGTTCACGTCACGTCCGCGACCTATGCGCTGATCGCGCTCGGCCTCGCCATCATCTACGCGCTGCCGGGCTCACCACCCGCGATCCCGTCGCCGCTCGTCGCCATCGTGGTCCTGACGGGGCTGACCGGATGGCTCGGCCTCGACGTCCGCACCGTCACCCATTTCGGCGAGTTGCCGTCGACGCTTCCGGGCTTCGGACTTCCGCAGGTTCCCCTCACCTTCGAGACGCTTCGGATCATCGCGCCCTTCGCGCTGACGCTTGCGGCCGTAGGGCTGCTGGAGTCGCTGCTGACCGCACAGATCGTCGACGACATGACGGACACGCCCTCATCGAAAAACCGAGAATGCCTCGGCCAGGGCGCGGCCAACATGGCCTCGGCCGTCTTCGGCGGCATGGGCGGCTGCGCGATGATCGGCCAGTCGGTGATCAACGTCTCGTTCGGCGCGCGCGGGCGGCTCTCGACCTTCACAGCCGGGGCCTTCCTGCTGATCCTCCTCGTCCTGCTTCAGGACCTGCTCAAGCTCGTTCCGGTGGCGGCCCTCACCGCCGTCATGATCATGGTGTCGCTCAACACCTTCCAGTGGGGCTCGCTGAAGCGGCTCGCCACCAATCCCTGGCCGTCCTCGGTCGTGATGCTGGCGACCGTCGCGACCGTGGTGGCGACCCACGATCTCGCCAAAGGCGTGATCGTGGGCGTGCTGCTGTCGGGCGTGTTCTTCGCCGGGAAGGTCTCGCGCCTCAACCGCGTGACCTCGTCACTGTCGGACGACGGAAGGACGCGGACCTACCGCGTCGCCGGCCAGGTGTTCTTCGCATCCGCCGGCGCCTTCGCGGACGAAATCGATCTTCTCGAGGACGTCGACCGACTCGTAATCGAAGTCTCGGCGGCGCATTTCTGGGATATCTCGGCAGTCGCCGCGCTCGACCGCGTCGTGATCAAGGCGCGCAGCCGAGGCCTCGAGGTCTCGGTCGTCGGCCTCAACGAGGCGAGCGCCACCATGGTCGAGCGGTTCGGCGAGCATGACAAGGAGAGCGCGGCGCCGCGGCCGGCCCACTGACGCGGTCCGGCGCGACGACCTTCAGTGCAGCGTGCGGCGCGCGAAGGGGCTTTCGAGCGCGAACGCCGGGATCGCGACGTCGAAGGGCTGACCCGCGTCCGTCATCATGTGGTAGTCGCCGACCATGATGCCGGAGGGCGTCGGCAGCGGCGCGCCGCTCGTATAGGTGAAGGACTGGCCCGGCCCCAGCGTCGGCTGCTCGCCGACGACGCCCGGCCCCCGCACCTCCTCGGTGCGGCCGCGCCCGTCAGTGATGCGCCAGTGCCGCGCGATCAGACGCACGGTCTCGGCGCCCTCGTTCACGATCTCGACCGTGTAGGCGAAGACGTAGCGGTCCTCGGCGGGCTCGGAGTCCGCCGGCAGGAAGCGCGGCGTCACCGTCACCCGGATCGCCCGCGTGATCGCGGTCCAGCAGTGCTCTTCGGCCTGGGGTGCGGCGGGCGTCTCGGACATGGTCCGCAGAGCTTAAGCGCCTGAAACAGCAAGGCGTCAAGCCGACGAAGCCGCGGCGATACTCGCAGATGTGATCGACGCCGGGCGCAACTGGCGTGTGGCGCGCCAAAATCGGCTTGATCGGCGTCGAGCGCTCGCATTTACTTGATGAGGGCCAGCAAACGACAAACGACGACCGGCCCGAGGAAACGCAAACGCGCCCACGAAAAGAAGGCGCGTAAACACGCCGCTGCGCTCAACAAAAGGGCCCGCGCGCGACCAAGGGGAGACTTCCGTGAACAGCAGCGAAGACCCGCCGCTCCCGGCGGCAGAAGCGTCGAATTCCGGCCGGCGTAAGTTTCTCGCAGGCGCCGCCGTGGCGGCTGCGGGCCTGTCGACGCCGAGCGTCGTCCGCGCCCAGGCGGCGGTGCGGCTGAAGTTTCAGTCCACCTGGCCCAACAAGGACATCTTCCACGAGTTCGCTTCGGACTTCGTGAAGCGCGTCAACGAGATGGGCGCCGGCCGCATCCAGATCGAACTGCTGCAGGCGGGCGCCGTGGTGCCGGCCTTCCAGCTGCTCGACGCGGTCTCGACCGGCGTGCTCGACGGAGGCCACGGCGTCGCGGCCTACTGGTACGGCAAGAACAAGTCGTTCTCGCTGTTCGGCACCGCCCCGCCCTTCGGCTGGAACGCCAACCAGCTCCTGTCCTGGGTGCGCTACGGCGGCGGCCAGGAGCTCTATGACGAGCTGACCCAGCAGGTGCTGAAGCTCAACATCCGCGGGTTCCTGTCGGGGCCGATGCCCACGCAGCCCTTCGGCTGGTTCAAGAAAGAGCTCGACGGCCCGGAGGCCTTCAAGGGCCAGAAGTACCGCACCGTGGGGCTCGGGGCCGACCTCGCCAAGGAGATGGGCGCGGCCGTCACGATCCTGCCGGCCGGCGAGATCGTGCCCGCGATCGACCGCGGCCTGATCGACGGGGCGGAGTTCAACAACCCGTCGTCCGACAAGGTGCTGGGCTTCCCGGACGTGTCGAAGGTCTACATGGTCCAGAGCTACCACCAGGCGCTGGAGTGTTTCGAGATCCTCTTCAACAAGAGGAAGTTCGAGGGGCTTCCGGCCGAGGTGCAGGCGATCGTCAAATACGCCGCGGAGGCGGCCTCGGCCGACATGTCGTGGAAGGCGCAGGATCGCTACTCGAAGGATCTCGAGGCCATCAAGGCGGCGGGCGTCAAGGTGATCCCGACGCCGAAGTCCATTCTCGAGGCGCAGCTGAAGGCCTGGGACAAGGTGATCGCCAACACCCAGGACCCCTTCTTCCAGAAGGTCATCGAGAGCCAGAAAACCTTCGCCAAGCGCGTCGTCGGCATGACGCGCGAGATGGAGGCCCCGCGCGACCTCGCCTACGAGCACTTCTTCGCTCAGGCGTAAGCGACAAGAGGGCGGCCGCCGTCTGACGGCCGCCCCTTCATCCAGCCTGTCATGTCCGGCGCAGCGGGGCATTCACGACCTGGACGCAAGGCGCAGCGCCCTGCGGACACGTCGTGGACGCCCGCAAGGCGCGGGCATGACGGCTGAGGTTCCAGCGTCCGCGTCGGGGAAAGCGCATGCAAAGCTGGCTTCTGGCCGTCGACCGCTTCAACGCGGCGATCGGCAAGTTCTTCGCGTGGTCGATCGTCGTCCTGACCTTCATCATCACCTACGAGGTCGCGTCCCGACGCATCTGGGGGCAGCCGACCACCTGGGCGTTCGACGCGAGCTACATGCTCTACGGACTCCTGTTCATGTCGGCGGGGGCCTACACGCTCTCGCGCAACGGGCATGTGCGCGGCGATTTCCTCTACCGGCAGTGGAGCCCGCGCGTGCAGGCGGGGCTCGATCTCGCCCTCTACATCCTGTTCTTCTTCCCCGGCATCCTGGCGATGGTTTACGCCGGCTTCTGGTTCTTCGAGCTCTCCTACGAGACGCAGGAGACCAGCTCCTTCTCGCCCGACGGCCTGCTGCTGTGGCCGTTCAAGATGATCATCCCGATCACCGGCGTGCTGATGGCGCTGCAGGGCGTCGTCGAGGTGCTGCGCTGCTGGATCTGCTTGCGGACCGGCGAATGGCCCCAGCGGCAGAGCGACGTCGAGGAGACCGAGAACCTCATTCTCGCCGAGGCCGAGGCCAACCGCGTCAAGGTCGATCCCTCCAAGCTCAACGTCGACGAGGCCAAGCTGTGAGCGCGTATATCTCCGATCCCGCCATGGGCGTGATCATGCTCGCGCTGTTCGTCGCGCTGCTGATGCTGGGCTTCCCGATCGCCTTCACGCTGATGGCGCTCGGGGTCGGCTTCGGCTTCTACGCGATGGGCGACACGGTGTTCCAGCTGTTCGTCCAGCGCACCTATTCGGTCATGTCCTCCGACGTGCTGATCTCGGTGCCGCTGTTCCTGTTCATGGGCTACCTCGTCGAGCGCGCCAACATCCTCGACCGGCTGTTCCGCTCGATCCAGCTCGCGGCCGGCGGCCTTCCCGGCTCGCTCGCGATCGCGACGCTCGCGACCTGCGCGCTGTTTGCGACCGCGACCGGCATCGTCGGCGCGGTGGTGACCCTGATGGGGCTGCTCGCCTTCCCCGCGATGCTGCGCGCGGGCTACGACACCAAGCTTTCGGCCGGCGTCGTCTGCGCGGGCGGGTGCCTCGGTATCCTGATCCCGCCGAGCGTCATGCTCATCCTCTACGGCGCGACCGCGGGCGTCTCGGTGGTCAAGCTCTACGCCGCCGCCTTCTTCCCCGGGCTGATGCTGGCCGGCCTCTACATCGTCTACGTGGTCATCCGCGTGCTGCTGAACCCCTCGCTCGCCCCGAAACTGCCGCCCGAAAAGCGCGCCGACAGCTATCTCGCGGTGATGTGGGCGCTCCTGACTTCGTTCATGCCGCTCGCGCTGCTGATCTCGGGCGTGCTCGGCGCGATCATCGGCGGTTTCGCGACGCCCTCGGAAGCCGCCGCCATCGGCGCCATGGGCGCGATGGTGCTCGCGGTCGCCTATCGCCAGCTCACCTTCAAGAAGCTGCAGGAGTCCGTTTACCTGACGGCCCGAGCCTCCGCGATGGTGTGCTGGCTGTTCGTCGGCTCCTTCGTGTTCTCGGCCGTGTTCGCCTATCTCGGCGGACAGTCGGTGGTCGAGAATTTTATCATTGGGCTCGATCTCACGCCGATCCAGTTCCTGATCCTGACGCAGGTGATCATCTTCATTCTGGGCTGGCCGCTGGAATGGACCGAGATCATCGTGATCTTCCTGCCGATCTTCCTGCCGCTGCTCAGCCACTACAACATCGACCCGCTGTTCTTCGGGATCCTGGTCGCGCTGAACGTTCAGACGTCGTTCCTGTCGCCGCCGGTCGCGATGGCGCCCTTCTACCTCAAGGGCGTCGCGCCCAAGCACGTGACGATCAACGAGATCTTCGCCGGCGTGATGCCGTTCCTCGCCATCGTGCTGTTCTCGATGGTGCTCTACTACACGTTCCCGGCAATCGGCCTCTGGCTCCCGAACTACCTCTATGGAGGCGGAGCGGGCTAACCCGGTGGAGGGATCCTTCGCCGGGAACCCAATATCGAGATACGACGTTTGACCTCTTGCATAATGGTGCAATGCAGCGTTGGATTATGCGTTGCGGCAAGAGGCGTGAGACGATGGCGTTTGTGGTCCAGTGGACCCCGATCGGTCCTGAAATGTCGGTCAGTCTGTCGACCTCCGAGGAGGTCGCGGAGTTGATGCGCGAACTCGAGGCGCCCGGCCGGGCGCTCGACATCCGCATCGTCGAGGAGGGCGAGCCTTCAGCGGCGGGCGCGCCGAAACCGACGGCGTCGCGCTAGAGCACAATCGCTTCGGAAAAACGCTTCGTCATGCCTCGGCTTGTCCGGGCATGACGCGACGGCAGGCGCGCGGACGTCAGCCGATCTGGACTTCGCCCGTGCCGTCCGGCGCCTCGCGGTCGATCTCCGCCACCTCCTCGACCGAAAACCCGTAGCGCGACGAGCAGAAGTCGCAGGTCACCTCGATCGAGCCGTCGTCGGCGCGCATGTCGCGGCGGTCCTCGGCGGTAAAACTCTTCAGCATTCCGAGCACCCGCTCGCGCGAGCAGCGGCAGGCCTCGCGCACGCCACGGCTCTCGAACACGCGGATCTCGCGCTCGTTGAACAGGCGAATGAGCAGTCGCTCGGGCTCGAGCGTCGGGTCGGTGAGTTCGTGGTCCTCGACGGTGCCGACGAGCGACTGCGCCTCGACCCAGGCGTCGTCCTCCTCCTGATCCGCCGGCTCGACGCCGTCCGGCGCGTCGCCCGGATCGAGATCGGCGACCCGCATGCGCTCCGGCGCCTCGGGCAGGAACTGCACGAGCATGCCGCCGGCCCGCCAGGCATGGGCGTCGCCAGGCTTCAGGCTCTCGGCGACCGCGAGACGCACCTTGGTCGGGATCTGCTCGGACTGCCGGAAGTAGGCGTGGGCCGCGTCCTCGAGCGTGCCGCCGTCGAGCGCGACGACGCCCTGGTAGCGCGACATCTCCGGCCCCTGGTCGATCGTCAGCGCCATGTGGCCATGGCCGAGCAGCGCGCCCGCGCCGCGCACGTCGTAGAGCCGCTCCTTGTCGAAACGCGCGCAGGCCCGCACGCGATCGGGCGCCTCGAAGTCGACCACCAGCATGCCCACCGGCCCGTCGGAGCGGGTCTGGAGCTGGAAGCGCCCTTCGATCTTAAGCGCGGAGCCGAGCAGAATCGTCAGCGCCACGGCCTCGCCGAGGAGCTTTGAGACCTGCGGCGGATAGGCGTGGCGCTCGATCACAGCGTCGATCGAGGGGCCGAGCCGGACCACGCGCCCTCGGACGTCCAGCGCCTCGATCTGGAACGGCAGGATGCGGTCGTCGCCGTCCTCGCGGAGGCTCATGGAAGCTTGCTCTGTCATGATCGCAGCTATGTAGGCGAGGAGGGCGAGAAGCGGAAGACGTCGCGGCGACAGGCTGGATTGTTCAGGCGCGACGGCGGCCGGCTCCTTCTCCCGCTTGCGGGAGAAGGTGAGGATGAGGGCGAGCGGCGAAATCTCAGAATGGGTGCGTCCGCTTGGGAAGCGCTTCTCCAAGACGCGGAAGCGCTATCGTCCCTCACCCTTACCCTCTCCCGCAAGCGGGAGAGGGGCGGAGACGGCGGTGAACTCGAAACCCGCTTCATGTTCCCACGGGCCGCCGAGGTAGCGCCAGAGATCGAGACCCGGGCTCTTGAACGCGCTCGGCGAAAAGTCCGGCGACAGGTTGGACAGCAGAGCCTTGGCCTCGGCGGCCAAGACCTTGTTCTGGACGGTGACGTGGAGGCGGCTCTTCCCTCGGTCCTGCGGCGTCAGCCAATCGCGCCAGTCCTGCGCGAGGTCGCGACGGAGCGCGTCCGCGGCCGGCGAGGCCAGTCGAAACGCGACGCCGCGCCCGATGAGGTAGGGCGCCTCGACCTTGACTTCTGGGGGCGGCGTTCCTTCGGCGAGGCGCGAGAGCCGAAAGACGATCGCCGAAAGCGCGTCGCCCGGCAGCTTGTGAAACAGCGTGACGTGAGCGGCGAGGAAATTCCGCTCAGGCGGGAAGTACATCGCGCGCAGGGCGTCGAAGCGGGCCTGACGGTCGGCGTCGAGGCGCAAAGTGAGGATGAGCGGGGCAGGATCGGTCATAAGCGCCGAGACGATCAGTGCGTGCTTCGAGACGCCGCCCCCGGCGGCTCCTCAGCATGAGAACCGTCGAGGAGAGCACAAGAGGAGCCGCCAACCGTCCCCATGCTGAGGAGGCCCGCAAGGGCCGTCTCGAAGCACGCAGTCGGGGATCCAATGCACGTTGTTGCGTCTCGTCCCGGCTCACGTCCGGGACGAGAGCACGGCGCCTTACGCCACCGCCCCAAAGCACCAGGCCAGCACGCCCTTCTGGGCGTGGAGCCGGTTCTCCGCCTCGTCGAACACCGCCGACTGGGGACCGTCCATCACCGCGTCGGTGACTTCCTCGCCGCGATGGGCGGGGAGGCAGTGCATGAAGATCGCGTCTTTTCCGGCGCGGGCCATCATGCGCTCGTCGACCCGGTAGGGAGTGAGCAGGTTGTGGCGGCGCTCCCAGTCGGCGTCGCCCATCGAGACCCAGCTGTCGGTGATGACCGCGTCCGCGCCCTCGACCGCCTCTTCGGGCGAGCGCCCGACGATCACGTCCGCGCCCTGGTCCTTGGCCCAGGCCACGAGGTCGGCGCGCGGCTGCAGCTCTTCGGGCGTCGCGATCGCGAGCTGGAAGTCGAAGCGCGCGGCGGCGTGCATCCAGGAGGCCAGCACGTTGTTGAAGTCGCCCGTCCAGGCGATGCGGCGGCCCTTGATCGGCCCCTTGCGCTCCTCGAAAGTGAGGAGGTCGGCCATCACTTGGCAGGGATGGGAGCGCTTGGTGAGGCCGTTGATGACCGGCACGGTGGCGTAGGTCGCGAGCTCCACGAGCTGATCGTGGTTCAGCATCCGGATCATGATCGCGTCGACGAAGCGGGAGAGCACCCGCGCGGTGTCGGCGATCGCCTCGCGCTCGCCAAGCTCGATCTCCTTGCCGGTCACCATCACGGGCTCGCCGCCGAGCTCGCGGATGCCGACGTCGAACGACATGCGGGTGCGAAGGCTCGGCTGCTCGAACACCATGGCCACGACCTTGCCGGCGAGCGGCTTGTCGCCCTCGGCCGCGGGCGTGCGCCGGCGGGCCTTGATGTCGCGGCCCGCGTCGAGCATCGAGCGGAGCGACCCTTGCGAGAAATCCGACAGGTCGAGGAAGTGGCGCAGTCCGCCGGCGGTCATTCTGCGGCGCTCCGCTGTTCAAGCTTGGAGAGACCCGCCTCGAGCCGGGACACGGCCTCGTCGAGTTCGGCCTCGGTCACGATCAGCGGCGGGATCAGCCGCACGACGTTGTCGCCGGCTCCGACCGTCAGGAGCTTGGCGTCGCGCAGCGCGCCCGCGACCTCGGTGTTGGGCACGCGGCATTTGAGGCCCGTGAGCAGGCCCTCGCCGCGCACGTCCGCCAGCAGATCCGGATGGCTGTCCACGACGCCCGCAAGCTTCTGCTTCAGCAAAAGCCCCATGCGGCTGACGTTTTCGAGGAAGCCCGGCTCCAGCACGACGTCGAGAACGGCGTTGCCCACCGCCATGGCGAGCGGATTGCCGCCGAAGGTCGAGCCGTGAACGCCGGCCGTCATGCCGTCGGCGGCCTCGCGGGTGGCGAGGCACGCGCCCAGCGGAAAGCCGCCGCCGATGCCCTTGGCGAGCGCCATCACGTCGGGGGTGACGCCCGAATGCTCATGCGCGAACAGTTTTCCGGTGCGCCCGACGCCGGTCTGGACTTCGTCGACCACCAGCAGCAGATCGTTGTCGTCGCAGATCTGGCGGAGCGCCCGCATGGTCGCGGGCGGGACCGCGCGCACGCCGCCTTCGCCCTGCAGCGGCTCGACCAGCACGCCCGCGGTCTCCGGCCCGATCGCGGCCTTCACGGCCTCAAGATCGCCGAACGGAACCTGGTCGAAGCCGTCGACCTTGGGTCCGAAACCCTCAATGTATTTCTGCTGCCCGCCCGCGGCGATGGTCGCCAGCGTCCGGCCGTGGAACGCGCCCTCGAAGGTGATGAGGCGATAACGCTCGGGCTGGCCGTTGTGCGCGAAATGCTTGCGCGCGAGCTTGATCGACGCCTCGAGCGCCTCCGCGCCCGAATTGCAGAAGAACACGACGTCGGCGAAGGAGGCCTCGCACAGTCGCTGCGCCAGCCGCTCTCCGCCCGGGATCCGGTAGAGGTTCGAGACGTGCCAGACGGCCTCGGCCTGAGTCTTCAGCGCCTCGACGAGATGCGGATGCGCATGGCCAAGCGCGTTGACCGCGACGCCGGAGCCGAAATCGAGATAGCGGTCGCCGTTCTCGGCGATCAGCCAGCAGCCCTCGCCTCGCTCGAAGGCGAGCGGCGCACGGGCGAAGACGGGCATGAGCGCGGACTGGTCGGACACGGGCGTCACCTCGACGGGCGGTCCTCGCCGCCCCCTTTTCGACAGGGGCCGCGGCGCCAGGCCGCGGCCGAAAAAAGAAAAGAGCCGCTCCAGCCGGGGCGGCCCTTCCTGCGCGCGGGATAATCGTGAAGCCAAGGGCCGCTGTCAATCGTCCAGCGCCTTCAGGTCCTTGAGGCTTGACGCTCAAGTCCCGATCAGGGACGCCGCCGACGCGGCCCGGACCAACCACCTGGGGAAAACCCCAGTGTTGCATTCCGGACTCTTTACGCTGAGTCGGGCCCTATCATAGTTTACCGAGCGTTAAGCACGACGGGTCGTGCAGAGGTTCGTAACCCAACGAATCAGGCGGCGAAGCGTCCGGACGCCCGAAAGGCCGCTCGGCGAGGGACGTCGGATTCCGCGGGTGGACTTCGACCGAGCGGAGGATCCCATGCAGTGGACCGATGAGCGCGTCGAACTGTTGAAGAAGCGCTGGCCGAAGGCCTGAGCGCCAGTCAGATCGCGGCCGAGCTCGGCGGCGTCACCCGCAACGCGGTCATCGGAAAGGTGCACCGGCTCGGCCTGTCGGGCCGCGCCAAGGCCCCGACATCGACCGTCTCGCGGATGCGCCCGAAGCCCGCGCCGGCCGCGAACCAGCCGCGCCGGCCCGTCTCGGCCCCGGGTCAGGTCCATCGCCCGACCTACGCCACTCAGGGCGGCGCAGCGCTCGCCATGTCGGCGGCCCCCGCGCCGCGCCCGACTCCGGCTCCCCGCATCGTGCCGATCGAGGTCGTCGAGACCGAGTTCGTGTGCGAACGCGTCACCATCATGGAGCTGCGCGAGAACATGTGCCGCTGGCCGCTCGGCGACCCGAGCCAGCCCGAGTTCCGCTTCTGCGGCGGACGCTCGACCCCGGGCACGGCCTATTGCCCGCACCACGCCGGCATCGCCTATCAGCCGGTCAACGACCGCCGCAACCGCCGGGTCTCGGTCCCGACGCACTGAGATTGCCGCGACTTTCGAGCCGGCGCGCCCGATCGGGCGCGCCGGCTTTTTCATGTCCGGACTTCAGGCCTCCGGCTTCACCCGCCAGGCCCGCTCGAACGGCAACCGCCACGCGTGGGGCGCCACCAGCTGGTGGATCGACTTCGGCCCCCACGAGCCAGGCTCGTAGAGCCTGACAGGCGGCGGCGTCTCGAGCAGCGGCGTCGAGACCTCCCAGAGCCGCTCGATGCCCTCGGCGGTGGTGAACAGCGTGTGGTCGCCGCGCATGGCGTCGAGGATCAGCCGCTCATAGGCCTCCAGCACGTCGCCCACGAGCCCGGTGTCGCTCATCGCGAACTGGAGCGAGAGCTTGTCGAGCTTCATCCCCGGACCCGGCCGCTTGCCGTAGAACGACAGCGACACCTTCGAGGCGTCGGCGAGGTCGAAGGTGAGGTGGTCGGGCCCCTGCGCGCCGACGCCGGATCCGGCCGGAAACATGCTCTTGGGCGGCTCGCGGAACGCGATCGAGATGATGCGGCTTCCTTCGGCGAGGCGCTTTCCGGTGCGCAGGAAGAACGGCACGCCGGCCCAGCGCCAGTTGTCGATCTGGCATTTGAGCCCACGAAGGTCTCGACGTCGGACTCCGGATCGACGCCCTCCTCCTGGCGATAGCCGCTGTACTGGCCGCGCACGACGTTGGCCGGATCGAGCGGCGCCATCGAGCGGAAGACCTTGTTCTTCTCCTCCGAGATCGGCTTCGGCTCGAGCGAGGTCGGCGCCTCCATGGCCATGAAGCCGAGGATCTGGAACAGGTGCGTCACCACCATGTCGCGGAACGCGCCGGTCTGCTCGTAGAAGCCGGCGCGGCTCCCGAGACCGAGCGTCTCGGGCACGTCGATCTGGACGTGGTCGATGAAATTGCGGTTCCAGATCGGCTCGAACAGGCCGTTGGCGAAGCGGAACGCCAGGATGTTCTGCGCCGGCTCCTTGCCGAGGAAATGGTCGATCCGGAAGATCTGGCCTTCGGAGAACACGCGGTGGAGCTGCGCGTTGAGGTCGATCGCGCTCGCGAGATCGGTCCCGAACGGCTTCTCCATGATGATGCGGGCGCCCTCGACCAGCCCGGCGTCCTTCAGCATCGAGACCGCCGACAGCGCGGCTTTCGGAGGAACGCTGAGATAGTGCAGCAAGCGCGCGTCCGCGCCGAGCGCCTCGCCCGCGCGGCCGACCGCGGCCTTGAGCGCCTCGGGACCGGCCGAGATCGGCACGTAGTCGATCAGCTCTGCGAAGGCGCTCCAGTCCGCCTCGCCGACCTTGCGGGTCGCGAACTGGTCGAGCGAGCCCTTGGCGATCCCGAGAAAACCGTCGCGGTCGAGCTCGTCGAGCGAGACGCCGACGATCCGCGCGCCCGGCAGAAATCCGGCCTTGGCGAGATGGAACAGTCCGGGGATCAGCTTGCGGCGGGCGAGGTCGCCGGTCGCGCCGAACAGCGCCACGACTTGCGGGTGCTTCGGCCCGACGCCTGGAGGAATTTTCCTGGACATGCCCGCGCCCCCATGTCGGGGCGCCGTCCCGTGAGACGCCCGCGGAACATAAGGCTAGGGCGGCGTCGCAGGTTTTGCGGCGCCGCCCGCTGTCGCAGGCCTTGGGGAGAAGCTCAGTCGTTCACCACCAGCTGGCGGTTGAGGTAGAGCGAGAGCAGCGTGCACACCGCGCCCGACAGCAGGTAGAGGCCGACGAAAGCGAGGCCGAACTTCGACGAGACGCTGAGCGCCACGAGCGGCGCGAAGCCCGCTCCGATCAGCCAGGCGAGGTCGGAGGTCAGCGCCGCGCCGGTGTAGCGGTACTTCGAAGCGAAGTTCGAGGTAAGCGCGCCCGACGACTGGCCGAGCGCGAGGCCGAGCAGCGTGAAGCCGATCAGGATGAAGGCGACGTCGCCGGCGTAGCCCGCGCCGAGAAGCGCCGGGATCATGAAGCTGAAGATCGCGATCAGCGTCGCGGCGACGCCGATCAGCGTGCGCCGGCCGATCTTGTCGGCGATCACGCCCGACGCGACGATCGCCGCCGCGCCGAAGCAGGCGCCCAGAATCTCGATCGGCAGGAACTCCTTGGCGGTCACGCCCTGGAAGAGGGTGACCCAGGAGAGCGAGAAGATCGTCACGAGGTGGAACAGCGCGAAGCTCGCGAGCGGCGCGAAGGCGCCCAGGATCACGTTCTTCCACTGGAAGCGCAGCAGCTCGAACACGTTTACGGGCGCGAGCTGGCGCGTCTCGAACTGCTGCTCATAGGCGTCGGAGAGCACGAGGCGAAGCCGCGCGAACAGCGCCACCACGTTGATCGCGAAGGCGGTGAAGAACGGATAGCGCCAGCCCCAGTCGAGGAAGTCCTCGACCGAGAGGACGCTCACGAAGAAGGCGAACAGGCCCGCCGCCATGATGAAGCCGAACGGCGCGCCGAGCTGCGGCATCATCGCGTACCAGCCGCGCTTGCCGGCCGGGGCGTTGAGCGAGAGCAGCGAGGCGAGGCCGTCCCATGCGCCGGCGAGCGCGAGGCCCTGGCCGATGCGGCAGATCGCCAGGATGACCACGGCCGCGACGCCGATCTGGCCATGCGCGGGCAGGAAGCTGATCGAAGCGGTCGACGAGCCGAGCAGGAACAGCGCGATCGTCATCTTCACGCCGCGGCCGTGCTCGCGGCCGATCCACATGAACAGCACCGAGCCGAAGGGACGCGCCACGAAGCCGAGCGAGAAGATCGCGAAGGAGTAGAGCGTCGCGTCGAGCGGGTTCGAATTGGGGAACAGCAGCGCCGGGAACACCAGCACCGAGGCGATGCCGTAGACGAAGAAGTCGAAGAACTCCGAGGTGCGCCCGATGACCACCGCAAGCGCGATCTCGCCGGGCGAGATCTTGTGATCGGCGTGGGCGCCTTCAGCGCCGGCCGGCAGGGCGACGTCGTGGCTCATCTCGTCACATGCTCCTTCGCGAGCGGAACGGTCCCTCTTGCGGGACCGCCCGCATCGGACACAATGCCTCCGCAACCGCCGCGGTTCAAATCCGATTGCTTTCGCGCGCGGATGTCTAATGCGGTGGACGCATCGCCGCCGATAGGACAAACCGTCCAATGTCGGTCGAAGGTCGAAAAGGCCTAGTCCGGCGTCGACGCCCCAAAGCCCGTTCGAACCATGGGTCCGCCCGTGCGCGCATTCAAGCTCCTTGCCCTCCTGCCGCTCTCGCTGCTGCTCGCCGGCTGCGAAATGGTGGTGATGAATCCATCCGGCGACATCGCCGTCCGACAGCGCGACCTGATCCTGGTCTCGACCGCGCTGATGCTGCTGATCATCATTCCGGTGATCGCGCTGACGCTGCTGTTCGCCTGGCGCTACCGCGCCTCGAACAAGGAAGCGAAATACGATCCCGACTGGCACCACTCGACCTCGCTCGAGGTGGTGATCTGGGCGGCGCCGCTCGTCATCATCATCGCGCTCGGCGCGATCACCTGGGTGTCGACGCATCTGCTCGACCCCTACCGCCCGCTCGAGCGGCTCGACGCCAATCGCGCCATTCCGGAGAACGTGAAGCCGCTCGAGGTCCAGGCGGTCGCGCTCGACTGGAAGTGGCTGTTCTTCTATCCCGAATACGGCGTCGCGACCGTCAACGAACTCGCGGCTCCGGTCGACCGGCCGATCACCTTCAAGCTCACCTCCTCGACGGTGATGAACTCGTTCTACGTGCCCGCGCTTGCCGGCATGATCTACGCGATGCCCGGCATGGAGACGAAGCTCCACGCGGTCATCAACAAGGCGGGCGACTACGAGGGCTTCTCGGCGAACTACAGCGGCGCCGGCTTCTCCAACATGCGCTTCCGCTTCCACGGCCTCGACGACGCCGGCTTCGACGCCTGGATCGCAAAGGCCAAGGAGGCCAACGCCACGCTCGACCGCGCCGGCTACACCGAGCTCGAGCAGCCGAGCATCGCCGACCCGGTGAAGCGCTGGTCGGCGGTCGAGGACGGCCTCTACGACGCCGTCCTCAACCGTTGCGTCGACCGCGCCAAGATGTGCGTCAAGGACATGATGGCGGCCGACAAGCGCGGCGGCGGCGGACGCGAGGGCGTCAACAACGTCATCGCCTTCGAGCAGACCCGCCCCGACGGCACGACCGCAAAGAAGCGCTTCGTCTCGGCCGTCTCCTGCACCACCGACGCGCCGCGCGACGGCCTCACCGTCGAAGCGCCGCTGCCGGCCCCGCTCGGCCGCCGCGCCGACGCCTCCTCGACCACGGCCGTCGCCTTCGCGCGCGCCGAAGACACTTCCGAGCGGCCCTCCGCCCGCAGCCCCGAGTGACGCCATGACGCCCGCACCGACCTCAGAAAGCGTGCTGTTCGGCAAGCTGACCTTCGCCGCGCTTCCGTTCCACGAGCCGATCCTGATCGCGACCTTCGCCGCGGTGGCGATCGGCGGCGTCGGCGTCCTCGGCGCCATGACCTACTACCGCGTCTGGGGCGTGCTCTGGCGCGACTGGCTGACCTCGATCGACCACAAGAAGATCGGGATCATGTATGTGGTCCTCGGCCTCATCATGCTGCTGCGCGGCTTCGCCGACGCCGTCATGATGCGCATTCAGCAGGCGATCGCGCACGGCGGCGCCGAAGGCTACCTGCCGCCGCACCACTACGACCAGATCTTCACCGCCCATGGCGTGATCATGATCTTCTTCGTGGCGATGCCGCTCGTCACCGGCCTCATGAACTACGTGGTGCCGCTGCAGATCGGCGCGCGCGACGTCGCCTTCCCCTTCCTGAACAACTTCTCGTTCTGGATGACGGCGGGCGGCGCGATCCTCGTGATGGCCTCGCTCTTCATCGGCGAGTTCGCGGCGACCGGCTGGCTCGCCTATCCGCCTCTGTCGGGGATCCACGCCTCGCCAGGCGTCGGCGTCGACTACTACATCTGGGCGCTGCAGATCGCGGGCGTCGGGACGCTGCTCTCGGGCGTGAACCTCGTCGCCACCATCGTGAAGATGCGCGCGCCCGGCATGACCATGATGCGCATGCCGGTGTTCACCTGGACCGCGCTCTGCACCAACGTGCTGATTGTCGCCGCCTTCCCGGTGCTCACCGCAGTCCTGGCGCTGCTCAGCCTCGACCGCTACGTCGGCACCGCGTTCTTCACGAACGACTTCGGCGGCAGCGCCATGATGTACGTGAACCTGATCTGGATCTGGGGCCACCCGGAGGTCTACATCCTGATCCTGCCGGCCTTCGGCATCTTCTCCGAGGTCGTGTCCACCTATTGCGGCAAGCGCCTCTTCGGCTACGCCTCGATGGTCTACGCCACCGTCGTCATCACGATCCTGTCCTACCTCGTGTGGCTCCACCACTTCTTCACGATGGGGTCGGGCGCGAGCGTGAACTCGTTCTTCGGCATCACGACGATGATCATCTCGATCCCGACGGGCGCGAAGATCTTCAACTGGCTGTTCACGATGTATCGCGGCCGCATCCGCTTCGACGTTCCGATGCTGTGGACCATCTCGTTCATGGTGACGTTCGTCATCGGCGGCATGACCGGCGTGCTGCTCGCCGTGCCCCCGGCCGACTTCGTGCTGCACAACTCGCTGTTCCTGATCGCGCACTTCCACAACGTGATCATCGGCGGCGTGCTGTTCGGCCTGTTCGCCGGCATCACCTACTGGTTCCCCAAGGCCTTCGGCTTCAAGCTCGATCCGTTCTGGGGCAAGGTCTCGTTCTGGTGCTGGACGATCGGCTTCTACATCGCCTTCATGCCGCTCTACGTGCTCGGCCTGATGGGCGTGACCCGCCGCATGTCGAAGTTCGAGGATCCCTCGCTCCAGATCTGGTTCGTGATCGCGGCGCTCGGCGCGGCGCTCATCGCGGCCGGCATCGCGGCCTTCCTCTGGCAGCTCTTCGTCAGCTTCCAGAAGCGCGAGAGCCTGCTGGACGTCACCGGCGATCCCTGGGACGGCCGCACGCTCGAGTGGTCGACCTCCTCGCCGCCGCCCGCCTACAACTTCGCGTTCACGCCGGTCGTCCATGACCTCGACGCCTGGCACGACATGAAGAAGCGCGGCTACGTGCGGCCGACCGAGGGCTTCATCCCGATCCACATGCCGAAGAACACCTGGGCGGGCATCGTCCTCGCCGGGATCAGCGTCGTGTGCGGCTTCGCCCTCGTGTGGCACATCTGGTGGCTCGTCGCCGCGAGCTTCGCGCTCCTGCTCGCGACCGTCATCCTGCACACCTTCAACTACGCCCGGGACTTCCACATCCCGGCCTCGGAGGTGATCGAGACCGAACGCGCCCGCACCCGCCTCCTCGCCAGCGCCAAGGCCTGACCCGATGACCGCGACCACCTTCGAAGCCGCCCACAAGGACGCGGCGCTTGAGAAGCCGGACGACGGCCGGGTCTTCTTCCTGAAGACCGAGCACCACCCCGAGAACGGGACGCTGCTCGGCTTCTGGATCTATCTGATGAGCGATTGCCTCATCTTCGCGGTCCTGTTCGCCTGCTACGGCGTGCTGGGCCGCAACTACGCCGCCGGCCCTTCGGGCAAGGACCTGTTCGACCTCGGGCTGGTGGCGCTCAACACCACCTTCCTGCTGTTCTCGTCGATCACCTACGGCTTCGCCATGCTGGAGATGGCGAAGAACCGGGTCGGCACCACGCTGTTCTGGCTCGGCGTCACGGGCGTGTTCGGCGCGGCCTTCCTGGGCGTCGAGCTCTATGAGTTCCACCACCTGATCCACGAGGGCGCGACGCCGCAGCGCTCGGCCTTCCTGTCGAGCTTCTTCGCGCTCGTCGGCACGCACGGCCTGCACGTCACCTTCGGCATGATCTGGCTCGTGACGCTGATGTTCCAGGTCGCGCAGCGCGGCCTGATCCCCGAGAACCGCCGCCGCCTGCTGTGCCTGTCGATGTTCTGGCACTTCCTCGACGTCGTCTGGATCGGCGTCTTCACCTTCGTCTATCTGATGGGGACGCTGTGATGGCGACGCACGCCGAGACCCCCGCGCACGACGCCCACGGCCATGGTCACGGCCACGACGACCACCACCATGAGGGCGGCGGCCATCACGGCACGATGCGGGACTATGTGACGGGCTTCATCCTGTCCGCGATCCTGACCGCGATCCCGTTCTGGCTGATCATGGGCGACGTGTTCCGCTCGCCCACCACCGCCGCGGTCGTGGTCCTGCTGTTCGCGGTCGCGCAGATCTTCGTGCACATGATCTACTTCCTGCACATGAGCCCGAAATCCGAAGGCGGCTGGACCATGCTCGCCATGATCTTCACCGTGGTTCTGGTGGTGATCACGCTCGCGGGCTCGTTCTGGGTGATGTTCCACCTGCACGCCAACATGACGCCGGGTCTCCATGAGATGAACGGCACGACCCCGCTCGTTCAGCCCGAGAACGGCGCGAGATGAGCTCCCCGGCGCTCGCGGCCGTTTCGCCGTCCGCGACGACGCGAGCGCCGGCCGGCGGCCGCGATCGGCGGCCGCGCTCGCCGCGATCGGCCTCGCGGCGCTTGTCATCTTCGGCGGGTTCGTTTCGCTGGGCGTCTGGCAGCTCGAGCGCCGCGTCTGGAAACTCGACCTGATCGAGCGCGTCGACGCCCGCATCCATGCAGCGCCCGTCGCCGCCCCGGGTCCGGCGGAATGGCCCGAGACCTCCGCCGACCGCGACGCGTATCGCCGCGTGATCGCCGCGGGCGCGTTCATTCCCGGCAAGACCGCGCTGACCCAGGCCGTGACCGAACAGGGCGCGGGCTTCTGGGTTCTGGCCCCCCTCAAGACCACGCAGGGCTTCACCGTGCTGGTGAATCGCGGCTTCGTGCCCGCGGACAAGCGCGGCGAGGCCGAGGCGATGACGCCCGCCGGGCCTGTCGCGGTGACTGGGCTCCTGCGCGTCTCCGAACCCGGCGGCGGCTTCCTGCGGGCCAACGACCCCGGCGCCGAGCGCTGGACATCGCGCGACGTGGCGGCGATCGCCGCCGCGCGCGGGCTCGAAGGCGTGGCCCCTTACTTCATCGACGCCGACGCGACGCAAAATCCCGGCGGACTGCCCGTCGGCGGCCTCACCGTGGTCTCGTTCCGCAACAGCCACCTCGTCTACGCCCTTACCTGGTTCGCTCTCGCCGCGATGGTCGCGGGCGGGGCCGCGATCCTGTTCGCCCATGAACGCGCGCTTCGACGCCGCTGACGCGCCCGGCGCCGCACGCGCCGACGACGCCGCGATCCGCAAGAACATGCTGCAGCTCGTCGAGCTGCGCTGGATCGCGGTGGTGGGCCAAGTCGCGACCATCGCGCTGGTCGTTTCGGCATGGACATCCGCCTGCCGCTCGTCGCCATGGGACTGGTGGCCGCGAGCCTCGTCGCGCTCAACCTCCTGACCCTGTCGCGCCTTCGCTGGCGCGCGCGCGCACCAACGCCGAGCTCTTCGGCCAGCTCGCCTTCGACGCGCTCGCGCTCACCGCCCAGCTTTATCTGAGCGGCGGGGCCACCAATCCGTTCGCGTTTCCTGTTCCTGCTGCACGCGATGCTGGGCGCGGTTCTGCTCGAGGCCTGGTCGGTCTGGGCGTCGCGATCACCGTCACGGCTTTCGCCTTCCTCACCGCTATCACCTGCCGCTCATCCTGCCCCAAGGCGGCGTGGAGGAGCTGTTCCGCCTGCATGTGCAGGGCATGGTGGCGTGCTTCGCGCTCAACGCGGCGCTGCTCGTCGTTTTCGTCGCGCGCATCGGGCGGAACCTGAAGCAGCGCGACGCGCGCCTCGCGGCGCTGCGCCAGCGCGAGGCGGAGGAGGACCACATCGTTCGCATGGGGCTGCTGGCCTCCGGCGCCGCCCATGAGCTCGGAACGCCGCTCGCGACCCTCGACGTCATCCTGAGCGACTGGCGGCGCATGCCCTCCTTCGCCAAGGAGCCTGAAATCCTGGACGAAATCGCCGACATGCAGGCCGAGGTGCGTCGCTGCAAGTCGATCGTCTCCGGCATCCTGCTGTCGGCCGGCGAGGCGCGCGGCGAGGCTCCGGAGGCCACGACCGTGCGCGCCTTCCTGGCCGAAGTGCTCGACGACCGCCGCTCCGCCCATCCCGGCACGCTGATCGAGTTCGTCGAGCGCATCGAGGAGGACGTTCCGATCCTCGCCGATCCCGCGCTCAAGCAGGTCATCGCCGTCGTCATCGACAACGCTGCGGAAGCCTCGCCCGAAAAGGTCACGGTGACGGCGGTGCGCGAGGACGACCTGCTGGCGCTGCGCGTGCTCGACCGGGGCCCGGGATTTTCGTCGCAGGTGATCGCGAACCTCGGAAAGCCTTATAACTCGACCAAGGGTAAACCTGGCGGGGGGCTCGGACTGTTTCTCGTCGTCAACGTGATGCGCAAGCTCGGCGGCGCGGTCGCGGCGGCCAACCGGGAGGCCGGCGGCGCGATCGTGACGCTGACCCTGCCGCTCGCGACGCTTGCGATCGAACCGGAAGACGCCGATGCCGCCTGAACGCCTGCTGGTGATCGTCGACGATGACGAGAAATTCGCCAAGACGCTGAAGCGCTCCTTCGAACGCCGGGACTACGAGGCGTTGACCGCCGGAAGCCTCGAAGAGCTCAAGGTCCTGATCGCGACGCGCACGCCCGGCTACGCCGTGGTGGACCTGCGCCTCTCGGGCGGCGCGTCCGGCCTCGCCTGCGTGCAGGCGCTGCACGCGCATGATCCCGACATGCTCATCGTGGTGCTGACCGGCTTCGCCTCGATCGCGACGGCCGTGGAGGCGATCAAGCTCGGGGCCTGCCACTACCTGGTCAAGCCCTCCAACACCGACGACATCGAGGCGGCGTTTCAGCCGGGCCGCGGGCGACGTCGACGCCCCGCTTGTGGTGCGGCCGACCTCGATCAAGAACCTCGAATGGGAACGCATCCACGAGACGTTGATGGAGACAGGCTTCAACATCTCCGAGACCGCTCGGCGGCTCGGGCTGCACCGGCGGACGCTGGCGAGGAAGCTCGAGAAGCAGCGGGTGAAGTGAAGGGCTAAGACGGAGTGCGTGCTTCGAGACGCCTTGGCTGTTCGCCAAGGCTCCTCAGCATGAGGACCGTTTGGACGCTGAAACATCCCTCATGCTGAGGAGCGGCCCGAGGGCCGCGTCTCGAAGCACGCAGTTCGTTTCAGCCTTCGCTCACCCCACCCGCGCGAGGCCCACGCCCCCCGGGGCCGTGCGCCAGCCGAGGTCAGGCAGCGTGACGATGCGCGCGCCCTTGAGGTCCGTCGCGGTCTGGATGAAGCCGCGCTCTTCCATGTAAGCGAGCAGCCGCCGGGCCCGACCGGAAGAGCGCGTGCCGTAGGCGCGGGCGATGTCGTCGTCCGACGGGCACGGGGATTCGCCCAGCGCGGCCTTGGCGATCAGCAGGAAGACGCCGCGCATGTCTTCGGGGAGCGAGGCGGCGATGAGCGTCGCCTGGCTCCAGTCGTCCTCGGTCGCCGAGCCTTGCTCGACGCCGGCCTTTGCGAGCGCCAGCGCCTTGCGGAAGCGCGGCAGGTCCGGAGCCTCGCCGGGTAGCCGCGCGATGCGGCAGCGGACGAGAAAATCCTGATAGAGCATCGCGACCGGCTGAAACCCGGCGTCGGGCTCCTGCATCATCTCGGCGATGATCTTTGCGATCGTCTCGTCGCGCTCGGCGCCGGCGAAGAGATCGGACGGCGCCGGCGGCTCGGCGTCGCGGCGGGCCTGATCGATCTGCGCCATGACGTCCGGCGCGGCCGGACGCGGCGCCACGCGCGCCGGGCTGCTCGTCGGCGCCGGCGCGGAATATGAGGCCGGCGGCGTCCTCGACCGCGGTTCCGGGGAGCGGCGTCAGCTTCGGGCCTCCGCCGCGCGCAACCGTCTTCACCGCGCCGATCTTCACCGGTTCGGGCTTGCGGCCGATCGCCGGCCCGATCGAGACGAAGCGCCCGCGCTCGAGATTGCGGAAGGTCTCGGCCTGCCGGCGCTCCATGCCGAGAAGATCGGCGGCGCGCGCCATGTCGATGTCGAGAAAGGTGCGGCCCATCAGGAAGTTCGAGGCCTCGGCCGCGACGTTCTTGGCGAGCTTTGCGAGGCGCTGCGTGGCGATGACGCCCGCGAGCCCGCGCTTGCGGCCGCGGCACATGAGGTTGGTCATGGCGGCGAGCGACTGGCGGCGCGCCTCCTCGTCGGCGTCGCCCGAGGCGGCCGGCGCGAACAGCTGCGCCTCGTCGACCACCACTAGCATCGGGTACCAGAGGTCGCGGTCGGCCTCGAACAGCCCGTTGAGGAACAGCGCCGCGGCCCGCATCTGACGATCGACCTCGAGCCCCTCGAGGTTGAAGATCACCGACACCCGATGGCGCCGCACCCGGTCCGCGATCTGGACGAGCTCCTTCTCGCAGGCGGCCGCGTCGATCACGACATGGCCGAAGACATCCGCGAGCGTCACGAAGTCGCCCTCGGATCGATGACGCATTGCTGCACCCAGGGCGCGCTCTGCTCGAGCAGGCGCCGCAGCAGATGCGATTTTCCCGAGCCCGAATTGCCCTGCACCAACAGGCGCGTCGCGAGCAGCTCCTCGAGGTCGAAGGCCGCCGGCTGGCCGTTCGCCTTCTGGCCGATGTCGATCGCGATGGTCATGCCGTTCCCAAAACGCGCCGGCCCGCCCGCACGACAGGCCGCGAAAGACCCTGTCTGATCAGGGCTCGAGAGTCCAAGCGCAGCCGCAGCTTGTCCCCAAGAAGCGCCTCATCGGTCGCCATGCCGCGGCGGCGATGACGAAAGAGTGACATTTTTCTGAAACTTCGCGCCATTCGCCCGGCCCGCGCCTTGCTTTCGAACTCCTCGGGCCAATGATCGAAAGACCAGCGCGCAGATTGCGCTGAGAAATCACGCACATCCCTGCACGCGCGTGCCCGCCACGCGCCTCCGTGGAGGACCGGGAATGAACGCGTCGACGCTGACCATCCGCAAGAAGCTCGAAGATCTCACCGGCGACGAGGACGGCCATTCGCTCTCCAAATCGCTGAACGCGTTGTCGATCGTCGCGATCGGCATCGGCTGCATCATCGGCGCAGGCATCTTCGTGCTGACCGGCACCGCGGCGGCGAAATACGCCGGCCCCGGCATCATGCTGTCCTTCGCGCTCGGCGGCGTCGCCTGCGCGTTCGTCGGCCTCTGCTATGCGGAGCTCTCGGCGCTGATCCCGGTCTCGGGATCGAGCTACACCTACACCTACGCCACGCTCGGCGAGTTCTTCGCCTGGATCATCGGCTGGGACCTCGTGCTCGAATACGCCATGGGCGCGGCGACCGTCTCGGTCGGCTGGTCGGGCTACATGGTGTCGATCCTGCGCGACCTCGGCGTCTTCCTCCCGCCTCAGCTGACCAACTCGCTCGGCGCCACGGTGAAGCTCGCCGACGGTTCGGAGGCGACCGGCATCTTCAACCTGCCGGCCGCGCTCATCGTGATGACGCTCACCTTCCTGCTGGCGCGCGGCACGAAGGAGTCAGCGCGGCTCAACACATCATGGTGGTGGTGAAGCTCGCGGTCGTGGTCGGCTTCATCGTGATCGGCGCGTTCTACGTCGACACCTCGCACTGGGCCCCGTTCATCCCGGAAAACAAGGGCGAGTTCGGCGAGTATGGCTGGTCGGGCGTGCTGCGCGGCGCGGGCGTCGTGTTCTTCGCCTATATCGGCTTCGACGCGGTCTCCACCGCGGCCTCGGAAGCCAAGAAGCCCCAAACCGACATGCCGATCGGCATCCTCGGCTCGCTCGCCATCTGCACCGTGCTCTACATCCTCGTGGCCGCGGTGCTGACGGGTCTGGTGCCTTACGCCGACCTCAACGTGCCGGACCCGATCGCCAAGGGCGCGGACGCTGTCGGCATGGGCTGGTTCTCATGGCCGATCAAGATCGGGGCGATCGCGGGCCTCACCACCGTGATGCTGGTGCTGCTCTACGGCCAGAGCCGCATCTTCTTCACGATGTCAAGGACGGCCTGCTGCCGCCGGTGTTCTCGAAAATCCACGAGAAATACGACACGCCCTATGTCAGCCAGTACATGATCGGCGGCTGCGTGGCGCTGATCGGCGGCCTTCTGCCGATCGGGCTTCTGGGCGAGATGGTGTCGATCGGCACGCTGTTCGCGTTCATCCTCGTCTGCGGCGCGGTGATCTATCTCCGCCGCAGCGAGTCCGACGCGCACCGCCCCTTCAAGGTTCCAGGCGTTCCCGTGATCCCGATCCTCGGCATCCTGTTCTGCCTCGCGCTGATGGCGGGGCTGCCGCTCGACACCTGGATCCGGCTCATCGTCTGGATGGCGATCGGCTTCGTGATCTACTTCGCCTACAGCCGCCACCATTCGACGGTGCAGAAGCAGGCGGGGACGGCGTGAGGTTCTTCGCCGGAACATAAGAAAAGGCCGGGATCGCTCCCGGCCTTTGCTTTGATGCGAGGCTTCCTGAACCTCAGTCGTGGATGCCTCGCTTCGCCGGGCATGACGGCTCAGGCGGCCGCCTTCATCGCGTCGGCCTTGTTGATCAGCGCCTCGGCCATGCGGATCGACGCGATGTCGATCAGGCGGCCGTCGAGCGAGACCGCGCCCTTGCCGGCCTTGGCGGCCTCTTCCATCGCCACGAGGATGCGGCGGGCCTTGGTGACTTCGGCTTCCGACGGCGTGAACACGTCGTTGGCGAGCTCGATCTGCGAGGGATGGATCGCCCACTTGCCCTCGTAACCCGCGGAGGCGCAGCGACGCGCCGCCGAGAGGTAGCCGTCCGGATCGGAGAAGTCGCCGAACGGGCCGTCGACCGGGCGCAGGCCATAGGCGCGGCAGGCCACCAGCATGCGCTGCTGGGCGAACAGCCACGGGTCCTGCCAATGGGTCTCGCGGTTTCCGGCCTCGTCCTTGTCGGTGAGCACGGAGTAGTCCGGGTTCACGCCGCCGATGACGGTCGAGCGGGTCCGGCAGGAGGCGGCGTAGTCCGCGACGCCGAACGACATGGCCTCGAGCCGCTTCGACGAGGTCGCGATCGCCTCGACGTTCGCCATGCCGAGCGCGGTTTCGATCAGAACCTCGAAGCCGATCTTCTTCTCGCGCTTGATCGACTGCTCGACCTGCGTGGTCAGCATGTCGACCGCGTAGACGTCGGCCGCGACGCCGACCTTCGGGATCAGGATCATGTCGAGGCGCGGGCACTTCTCGACGATGTCGATGACGTCCCGGTACATGTAGTGGGTGTCGAGACCATTGATGCGGATCATCATGGTCTTGGTTCCCCAGTCGATGTCGTTCAGCGCCTGGATGATGTTTTTCCGCGCCTGCTCCTTGTCGTCCGGAGCGACCGCGTCCTCGAGGTCGAGGAAGATCACGTCGGCGGCGGACTTGGCCGACTTCTCCATGAAGGTCGGGTTGGAGCCCGGCACGGCGAGTTCCGAGCGGTGCAGGCGCGGAGTGGCCTGCTGGATCAGGGTGAAGCTCATTGGTCGTCTCCTCGTCGTTCGGTTCTTGATTGGTTCAGCCAATCGGGCGCTTAAGGACGGCCTTTAGGGCGGCGTCCCGCGGCGCGCAATTCGGCCTTAGAAGGTCATCGCGTCACCCCGTCGCGCCGAAGCCGACCGAGATGCAGTTGATGGAAAGCAGCAGCGCCGACTTGATCTCGTCGCGCTTGAACTCGTCGGTCTCGCCCCGGTAGAGGCGCAGCAGTTCGACCTGCTCGCGGCTCACCTGGTTGATGACCGGCAGGCGCTCGGCGAGGCGCTCGCGGAACGCGGGGTAGCGGAACGCGATCTCGCCGCCGCCGGAGACGCGCAGGCACATCTCGCAGGTGAGCGCGTATTCGGCTTCGATGAGGCCGAAGACCTCGTCACGGGTCTTCTGGTCGGGCGCGAGCTTCGAATATTCACGGGCGATCGAGAGATCGACCATCCGCAGCGTCTTCTCGACCTCATCGAGGATGAGCCGGAAGGGCTTCGATTTCTCGAACATGCGCTTCAGCAGCTCTTCGCCCTGCTCGCCCCGCACCTCGATGAAGTTCTTCAGCCCCGAGCCGATGCCATACCAGCCGGTGATGATGTGCCGGTTCTGCGCCCAGGCGAAAACCCAAGGAATGGCGCGCAGGTCCGAAAGCGAGCGCGCGCCGAAGCGGCGGGCGGGACGCGAGCCGATGTTGAGGAGCGCCAGCTCGTCGAGCGGGCTCGCGTTCTGGAAATATTCGACGAAGCCGTCGTGATTGATGAGCTGCGTGTAGATCGCGCGCGAGGCGCCCGAGAGCGCCTCCATTGCGTCGTCGAACTCCGCCTTCCAGGGCTGGACGTCGCGCATCGACAGGAGCGCGTGCTCGAGCACGGAAGCCGCGGTCAGCTCCATCTGGTAGGCGGCGGTGCCGCGGTTGGAATATTTGAACGAGACGACCTCGCCCTGGTCGGTGACGCGGTACTGGCGGTTGATCGAGCCCTGCGGCAGCGCCTCGATGGCGCGGGCGGTCGGCGCGCCGCCGCGCGACACCGAGCCGCCGCGGCCGTGGAAAAAGGCGATCGGCACGCTGGCCTGCTCGCCGACCTCGGTGAGCTTGGCCTGCGCCTTGTAAAGCTCCCAGTTGGACGCGAAGTAGCCGCCGTCCTTGTTGCTGTCCGAATAGCCGACCATCACCTCCTGGAAACCGCCCTGCCAGCGCACCGAGCGGCGAACCAGGGATCGCCAGCAGCTCTTTCATGATGGCGGGGGCGGCGCGCAAATCTTCGATGGTTTCGAACAGCGGCACGATCGGTAGCTGGCAAATCTCCACGCCCGGGCTGTCCAGATAGATCCGGGCTTCCTTGGCCAGCAGATAGACGCCGAGGATGTCGTTCACCGAGCGCGTCATCGACAGGATAAAGCAGCCGACCGCCTCGCGGTCGATGCCGGCCCGCATCTCGCCGACGAGCGCGAAGGTCGCGAGCGTCTCCCTGCTCTCTTCGGAGAGCTTCGGCAGGTCACGGAGCTTGGTGCGCGGCTTCGACAGCTCGGCGGTCAGCCAGGCGCGCCATTCGGAGCTTTCGAGATCCGGCGCCTCGTCCGGCTCGCCGCCTTCGATCGAGGCCCAGATCTCCTTCAGCGCGTTGGTGGTGCGCGTCGAGTTCTCGCGGATGTCGAGGTGGCAGGTGGAGAAGCGGAACAGCTCGACCATGCGCCGCACGGGACGCACCTGATTGACCGCGAGCGAGCGGCAGTCGCCCTCGATCAGCCCGTGCTCCAGGGTCTTGAGATCGCCGATGATCTGGTCGGCGTCGGCGTACCAGGCGCCGGGCAGGATGATCGGCTCCTCCTTGTTGCGCTCGATCGTGGCGTCGAGCTTGCGCAGGACGCAGGTGAGGAACTGGCGGAAGTGTTCGCCCGGGTTCCGCGCCGCGATCGCCTCGCCGTCGCCCGACTGGTCGAGCAGCGCCTTCAACTCCTTGCGAAACGCGACCGGCGTCGGCAGCACGCGCTCGGTGATCGACAGGTGCTTGCCGAGATCCGAGATGCGGGTGCGGAAGCGGCGCATCGAGGCGCGCGCGTTGCGCTTGAGCGTGGTGCGGGTGACGTCATGGGTGACGAAGGGGTTGCCGTCGCGGTCGCCGCCGACCCAGCAGCCGAACTGGAAGAAGGGCGGCGCCTCGAAATTGTCGTCCGGATAATGCTCGGCGAGCGAGGTCTCGAGCGAGGTCAGCACCTCGGGCAGCATCTCGAACAGGCTCTCGTCGAAGAAGTGCAGCGCCCACGAGACTTCGCGCACCACCGTCGCCTTTTCGAGCTGCAGCTCGCCGGTGAGGAAGATGAGTTCGATCTGGTCGCTGAGGTCGTTCACCAGCGCGTTGCGCTCGCGCTCGGTCCAGCGCGGCAGCTCGAGCTCGAGCAGCAGCAGATAGATCTTGCGGAGCTTCTCCAGCACCGTGACGCGCTTCGACTCCGTCGGATGCGCCGTGATGGTCGGGCGGATGCGCAGGCCCTTCAGCATCGTCTGCACTTCGGCGGCCTTGACGCCCGCGGCCGCGGCCTGCGCCAGAACCTTCGAGAAGGTGCCGTTGACCTCGGCCCGGCCGTGATTGCGCTCCGCATGGCGGCGGCGGCGCATCGCGGTGTTCTCTTCGACGATCGACAGCAGCCGGAACCAGATCCCCTGAAGCTGAAGCGCGCGGCTCATCAGCTCGGGCGTCAGCTTGGCGATGTCCGCCTCGCCTTTGAGCACCCGCTCGAGCTGCGGCTCGTGGCGGCGGCAGATCTGCAGCAGGGCGTGGAACAGGATTTCGGTCGCGGCGGTCGGCTCGGTGCCGGTGATCACCGGCGGCTCGAACGGGGCGGCCTCTTCGACCGGCGGCGCTGCTTCGGCGAGCATCGTCATCGCTTCACTCCACGGCTTTTCGGGCGGGCCGCCGACGCGGGCGCCCGGGGGGCGGGACGTTCGATGACCCGGCGCGGCGGTGGTCCGGAGGCCGCCGCGCCGATCGGACGGGCGGGCGGCCTCAGGCGGCCTTGCGGGTCTTCCCGAGCACTTCAGCAACCGTCGTGCCAAACGAGCCCGGGTCGGGGGCGACGGTCAGGCCGTATGACCGCATGATCTCGGCCTTCTCGGCGGCGCTGTCGCCGGTCGCCGAGATGATCGCCCCGGCATGGCCCATGCGCCTGCCCTTCGGCGCCGTCAAGCCCGCCACGAAACCGATCACGGGCTTCGAGAAGTTCTCCTTGATCCAGGCCGAAGCCTCGGCTTCCTGCGGGCCGCCGATCTCGCCGATCATCAGAACCGCATGGGTGTCGGGATCCTCTTCGAAGAGCGCGAGATGGTCGAGGAACGACGAGCCGTTGATCGGATCGCCGCCGATGCCGACCGAGGTCGAGATGCCGATGCCGAGCGCCTTCATCTGGGAGGCGGCCTCGTAGCCGAGCGTGCCGGAGCGCGAGATCACGCCGACATTGCCCTGCTTGTAGATATGGCCCGGCATGATTCCGAGCATCGACTTGCCCGGCGAGATGATGCCGGCGCAGTTCGGGCCCACCACCATGGTGCGCTGGCTCTTCGGGTACCGGTAGAGGTAGCGCTTCACGCGCATCATGTCCTGCGCCGGGATGCCGTCGGTGATCGAGCAGACGAGCTTTAGGCCCGCATCCGCCGCCTCCATCAGCGCGTCGGCCGCGAAGGGCGGCGCCACGAAGGTGATCGAGGTCGTGGCTCCGGTCTCCTGCACGGCTTCCTTGACCGTGTTGAAGACGGGCAGGCCGAGATGCGTCCGCCCGCCCTTTCCGGGCGTCACGCCGCCGACGACGTTCGAGCCGTACTCGATCATCTCCTTGGCGTGGAACGTGCCCTTATCGCCGGTGACGCCCTGCACGATGATCGGGGTCTTTTCGTCGATGAGAATGCTCATGGTCGTGTCCTCCCCTGTTCCTCAGGCCGCGTTCTTCTTGACGCCCTGGCAGGCGGCGACGGCCTTGCTCGCGGCCTCCGACAGCGTGTCGGCGGTGATGAGGTCGAGCCCGCTCTCGCTCAGGATCTTCTTGCCGGCCTCGACGTTGGTGCCGGCGAGCCGAACGATCAGCGGCACCTTCATGTCGACTTCCTTCGCCGCCTGAACGACGCCCTGGGCCACCCAGTCGCAACGGTTGATGCCCGCGAAGATGTTGACCAGGATCGCCTTCACGTTCTTGTCCGACAGGACGAGGCTGAAGGCGGTCGCGACGCGCTCGGGAGAAGCGCCGCCGCCGACGTCGAGGAAGTTCGCGGGGCTGCCGCCGGCGTGCTTGATCATGTCCATGGTGGCCATCGCGAGACCTGCCCGTTCACGATGCAGCCGATCTCGCCCTCGAGCCCGATGTAGTTGAGGCTGTGCTCGGCGGCTTGAGCCTCTCGCGGATCGGACTGCGAGGGATCGTGCATGTCGGCGACGTTGCGGCGCCGGAACAGCGCGTTGTCGTCGAACGACATCTTGGCGTCGAGCCAGCACCCGGTCGTCCTTGGTGACGACCAGCGGGTTGATCTCGAGCATCTGGCAGTCGGTGTCGCGGAACGCCCGGTAGGCGTTCATGATCGTCTTCACCGCGGCCGAGACCTGCTTGATGTTGAGGCCGAGCCTGAAGGCGATCTCGCGGGCTTCGAACTGCTGGAGGCCGACCGCGGGCTCCACCACCACCTGGATCAGCGCCTCGGGATTCTTCTCGGCGATCTCCTCGATCTCCATCCCGCCCTCGGTCGAGGCGATGACGCGCACGCGCTCGGCCTTCCGGTCGAGCACGTAGCCGAGATAGAGCTCGCGATCGAAGGGATCGGCGACCTCGATATAGACCCGCTGGACGGGCTTGCCCTCGGGGCCCGTCTGCTTGGTCACGAGCTTCTTGCCGAGCATGCCCTTGGCGGCGTCGCGCACCTCGTTATAAGTGCGGCAGAGCTTGATGCCGCCGGCCTTGCCGCGGGCGCCGGCATGGATCTGGGCCTTGACCGCCAGTAGGATCCGCCGAGCTCCGTGGCCGCATAGACCGCCTGGTCGGGACTGAACGCCACGGCGCCCTTCGCGACGGCCACTCCGAACCCCGAAAGCAACTCTTTCGCCTGGTACTCGTGAACGTCCATCTCGGCCTCCTCTGGTATTCAGTATGTCTGAATCTCTTGTCTTGCTCCGAAAGCAATTCTTATACGCCGGCGATCGTCCGGTCAGTCCCGACTTTCGTAAAACGCCTGATGAATCAGACTGATCGGACGATCGATCCAGTCGATCAGCCGAGCTTGTCCTTGACCACGCCATAGATCAGCTTGGTCTCGCTCCGCGCCTCGGAAAGCAGCTCCTCGAGCTCCGCCAGCCGCTCCTCGGCGAAGTCGCGGTCCTTGATCGACTTGGCGTTGACGCGCACGTTGAGCGCCGCTCATCAGCCCGGCATAGGCCGACTGCACCGCGACGCCGGCGTCCGACACCACGTTGAGATTGCCCTTATGGGCGACGACCTTCGACAGTTTGACGACCTCGGCGCAAAGCCGCGCGCATTCGAGCGGCACGTCGGTCGCCTCCTTCAGCGCCGCCTGGATCTTGGCGGTGCGGGCGGCCTTCTCGTCGTCGGTCTCGCCCTTCGGCAGGCCATAGGCCCCCATCACGGCGTCGAAGGCCTTCACGTCGTCGCCGATCGCGGTGGTGAGCTCGGCCCGAAGACGCTCGGACTCCGCCAGCACCTCCTTCAGCTCGGCTTCGACCTCGACATATTTCGGCTTGCCGATGGTGAGGTTGCAGACCATCGAGACGAGCGCGGCGCCCATCGCGCCGGAGATCGCGGCCGCGCCCCGCCGCCGGGCGTCGAGCGCTCGGAGGCGAGGTCGTCGAGGAAAGCGCCGATGCTTTGCGTCTCGGCCATCACGCCATCTCTTTCGCGAGCGCGTAGATCTCGTCGGCGTCGAACGACTGGTCGGCGGCCTCGAACAGCTTGCCGATCAGCGTGCGGTGGAGCTTGAGCTTCAGACCGCCGAGGCCGAGCGCGCCGATCGCGAGCTTGCCGTGGCGCTCCTTGGCCTTGTCCATGGCGTCGATGCCGCCGATGCCGAGCGGGGGCTGGGCGTTGTAGTCGACCAGGATCTCGATCGACTTCTCGTTCTTCCAGACGTCTTCGGCGAGCAGCTCGAGGCCGATGGCGCCGGCCGAGAACACGAGGTTCGCGCCAGCGACCGCCTTGGCGCGGTCTTCGCCGGACTTGGCTTCGATCGCCTCCACCTTCACGCCGAAGCGCTTCTCGATGTTGTCGGCGGCCTTCTGGGCCTTGTCCAAAGCGCGGCCCACGACAGCGACGGTCGCGCCCTCCTTGCCGAGCATCGCGGCGGAGCGCATGCCGACCGGACCGGTGCCGGCCAGGATCACGGCGCGCTTGCCCTGAACCGAGCCGCCGGCGGCTTTGACCGCGAGCGCGACGCCGGCGGCGGCGGTCGTGTTCGAGCCGTTGGAGTCGAGCATGGTGGAGACGCGGAACGGGCCGAAGAAGCGCTTCTGGACGGCGTCGTAGACCGCCTCGCCGGCCGCCATGTCGCCGCCGCCGACGAAGATCGCGGTCGACTGCTTCTCCTTGCCGCCGCGGGTGTAGATCGTGCCGTCCACATAGGCGCCGACGTTGTCGGGCGTCACGCCGCCGTAACCGGTGATGTGGTCGGCGCCGCCGTCATAGCCCACCACCACGTCGAAGACGCTCGGGGTCGGGTCGGTGTCGAACTGGAAGAGCAGCTTCTTGGTCATCGCCTGTCCTTGGGGCCCTTGCGGCCTCGCTTGTGCGGGCCGCTACGGCCCTCGGGGCCCGTCTTCGGAGCCCGCTGGTGTTCCTAAATCTCCGGCCGGCGGGATGTCAGCCGGCCGTTTCGCGTCCTGCTCGCCGGCGGATTGCGCGGCTGCGGAGGCGGCAAGCGCGCCCGCGACATACGGGCGATCCGCGTCGGACTGCGGGGCCGCGGCGTCGTCGCCCCGGCCCGCGTTCTCGATGAACGCGTTCTTCAGCGCCGCGAGGTCGGCCTCGCGGCGGCGTCCGCGCTCAGCCTCCGTCATTCGACGACGTTGGACGGCTTGCCCGCCACGAAGTTCTCGACGTTGTCGATGAGCTGGTCGGCGAGGATCTGCATCGCCTCCTTGGAGGCCCAGGCGACATGCGGCGTCACGATCAGGTTCGGCAGGTCGGCGTCGCACAGGATGTTGCCGTCCTTCGGAGGCTCCTGCGCCACGACGTCGAAGCCTGCGCCGCCGATCTCGCCGCTCTTCAGCGCCTCGAGCAGCGCCGCCTCGTCGACGAGGCCGCCGCGCGCCGTGTTGATGAGAAGCGCATGCTTCTTCATCTTCTTGAACTGCTCGGCCCCGAACATGTTCTTGGTGTCGGGCGTCAGCGGCACATGGATGGTGATGGCGTCCGACTGGGTCAGCACGGTCTCGAAATCGACCAGCCCCTCCTGCGGGAAGACGTCATAGGGCAGGATCTTCATGCCGAGCGCTTCCGCGCGCTTGCCGATCGACTTGCCGAGCGCGCCGTAGCCCACGATGCCGAGCGTCGAGCCGGCGATGTCGTAGATCGGATAGTCGAAGTAGCAGAACTGCGAGGACTTGTTCCAATCGCCGCGCTTCACCGAGTTGGCGTAGGGCACGATCGCGCGGCGCAGCGAGAACAGCAGGCCGATGACGTGCTCCGGCACGGTGTTGAAGGCGTAGCCGCGGATGTTGGAGATCGTGATCCCCTGCTCCTTGGCCTGCTTCTTGTCGACGATGTCGGTGCCGGTCGCCGCGACCGCGATCAGCTTGAGCTTCGGAAGCTGCTTCAGCGTCTCGGCGCGCATCGGCACCTTGTTGATCAGCGCGATGTCGGCGTCCTTGAGACGCTCCACAATGTCCTCTGACGTCCAGGTCGAGTCATATTCGACGTAGTCGTGCTCGAAATTCGGACGGCGGACGTTGGCGTCGACGCTCTCGCGGTCGAGAAAGACGATCTTGCGGCTCACGGCGTTTCCCCGGTGTTGGGCCGCGGGTTGGCTCCCGCGGCCAGGTCGTGATGGCGGACATTATGGCGCGCGCGCAGCCCGTGGCACACTGGCGTGCCACGGGCTGCTGAACTTTCGCGCGATCAGGCCGCCTTGGGGGCCGGCTCAGCCTTGGCGAGCGGGTTGTCGCGCAGATATTCCTGCGCGGCGCCGACGCCCGAGCCCCGCTTGGATCTTCACGCCGTTGTCGAGCATCGACATCTCGGCGCCCGAGAGCGCGCCGAGCAGCATAAGCTCGTTCAGGTCGCCGATATGGCCGATGCGGAACACCTTGCCGGCGACCTTCGAGAGGCCCGCGCCGAGCGCGAGGTTATAGCGGTTGTACGCGTGGCTGATGATCTTGGCGGCGTCGATCCCTTCCGGAGCCAGGATCGCCGACACCGTGTCGGAGTGCCAACGGGGCGACTTCGCGCAGAGCTTGAGGCCCCAGGCGTCGACGGCCGCGCGGGTCGCCGAGGCGAGCACGTGGTGGCGGTGGAAGATGTTCTCCAGACCCTCGTCCTCGATGCACTGAAGCGCCTCGCGCAGGCCGTGCAGCAGGGGCGTGGCGGGCGTGTAAGGGAAGTAGCCCGAGGGGTTGGTGTTGATGTGGTCCTGGAAGTCGAAATAGACCTTGTTGAGGCCCGCGTTCTTGCGCACGCCCAGCGCCTTCTGGCTGACGCAGACGAAGCCGAGGCCGGCCGGGAGCATCAGGCCCTTCTGGGAGCCCGACACCGCGCAGTCGACCTTCCATTCGTCGAAGCGGAAGTCGATCGAGCCGAGGCCCGAGACCGAGTCCACGAACAGCAGCGCCGGGTGGCCGGCGGCGTCCATCGCCTTGCGGATCGCGCCGATGTTGGAGGTGACGCCCGTCGCGGTCTCGTTGTGCACGACCATGACGGCCTTGATCCGGTGCTCCTTGTCCGCGACCAGAGCCTCCTCGATCTTCTCCTCATGGGCGCCCGTGCCCCATTCCTCTTCCTGGACGACGACGTCGAGGCCGAGGCGCTGGGCCATGTCGGTCCAGAGGTGGGAGAACTGGCCGAAGCGCGCGGTCAGCACGCGGTCGCCGGGGGCGAGCGTGTTGGTGAGCGCCGCTTCCCAGCCGCCGGTGCCGGAGGACGGGAAGATGAAGACCTGGCCGTCCTTGGTCTTGAAGACCTTCTTCAGGCCCTCGTAGAGCGGCTTGGTCAGCTCCGGGAAGATCGGAGAACGGTGGTCCTCCTGGCTGACCACCATGGCGCGGAGAACCCGCTCCGGAACGTTGGTCGGACCGGGGACGAAGAGAAAATTGCGACCGGGGCGTCTCGCCATGGTTTCCTCCTTTGGAGCCTTCTTGGCCGGCAAGATAGCCGGTGCGTTAAGTTTGACTATGCGACAGCTAGTCACGGATTTTGAAAAACTGAAACCTTCAGACATTCTGTCTCAAGGTTTCAGGCCGGTTGTTCTCCCGCCCGATCTGATCGCCTACTTGTCTATAATCGCTTGATAGAACGCGTCTATCTAACTGATCTTGCAAGGACGTTCGGCGCGCAGTCGGCGTCTGGCGCACCATGAGCCTTTTGGCGCGCGAGTTTCGACCGATACTTTTGGATAGGTCCAGGCTGAGAGCGTGCTCAGCGGCGCAGGACGGGCGGCGTCAGCGGGCCGTGGAGACCCGCTCGAACGGGCGCACGACGCCCATCAGCGCGCCGTAGGGCGCAAGCAGAAGCCCGGCGCCGACAGCCTTCACGACGAAGTCGAACACCGCGAGGCTCAGCCACAGCGGAACGACCGCGAGGCCAAGCAGAGGCGTGGCGCCCGACATCGCCGGATCGCCCCAGAAAGCCAGAGAAAAGAACAGGAACGTGTCGAGCAGGGAACCGAGCAGGCTCGCGACCAACGGCGCGCGCCACACACGTTCCGCGGCGCAGCTTCGCGAACACCGAGACGTCGAGCAGTTGCCCGAGCAGGAAGGCGGTTCCGGACGCGAGCGCGATGCGCGGGGTCGCGAGCATCAGCGAGAGGACGACCGCGATCGCGAAGCCCGCATAGACCGCGCGACGCGCGGCCGCAGGCCCGAAGCGGCGATTGGTGAGATCGGTGACCAGGAACGCGACCGGATAGGCGAACGCGCCCCAGGTCAGCTTGTCCTCGAGGCCCGAAATGGTCACGGGATGCTGGACAAGAACGTTCGACGCCGCGACGAACAGGGTCATCGCGGCGACGGGCAGGATCAGATCCTTGAGCGATGCGGCCGGGGGCGCGGCCCCGCGATCCGCGTCGGCGTCGATCAGGACGCCGCCTGCTGCTCGGAGCCGGTCTCGGCGCCAGCCTTGGCGATCTTGCGCTTCAGCTCGCGCGCGCCCTGGCTGAGGTCGGTCTCGGAGGCCTTCGTAAGGAAGGCGTCGAGGCCGCCGCGATGCTCGACCGAACGCAGGGCGTTGGCCGACACGCGCAGGCGCACCGACTGGCCGAGCGCTTCGGAGATCAGCGAGACCCGCACGAGGTTCGGGCGGAAGGTCCGCTTGGTCTTGTGGTTCGAATGGCTGACCTTGTGGCCGACGAGGACGGCCTTGCCGGTCAATTCGCAACGCCGCGACATGGGGCGTACTCCTGAAAGTCGTTTCGCCGTCCGAAGACGGCGTCTGGCGTCCGTTCCGGCCGGAACCGGACGGGCGCGCGCCCGCGGACGGTGAATGAGAAGGCGGCGCTATAGATGAGCGCGGCCGCGCGGTCAAGGAAGCTTGCGGACGCCGGCCGCCGAAACTGCTGTTCGCGGCGGCTTCCGCGCGCCTTGGGAGAGCCTCACAATGGACCGAATCAGCGGTACGCTGCCGTCAAAGATCAGCGGCCGGCCGATCCTGGCGCCGCATCGTCAGTCGAAGAGCACCATGCAGTTCGCTTTCCCGGCCGCAAGGCCCCGCCATCGGCGCGTCGCCGCGACGCTCGCTTTCATGGCGGCGCTCGGCCCCGCTTTCGCCCTCCCCGCCGCGGCCGAAACCCGCGTGCGCGCCCGCTACGCCGTCTCGGTCGCGGGGTTCGACATCGGAACCGCCACGATGCAGACCGGCATCGGCACGTCGACCTACGACATCAATCTCAGCGTGCGCATGAGCGGGCTCGTCAAGTTCATCACCGGCGGCAAGGCGGCGGCGACCTCTCGCGGCTCCTACGGCGAGGCGCGGGTCGTTCCGGCCGCCTACGCCATCAACACCCGCGCCAAGGACAAGGGCCAGGTCATCCGCTTCGCCCTCGCCGGCGGCTCGGTGCGCCAGCTCTCGGTCGAGCCGCCGCCGAAGCCGAACAGCAACGTCATTCCGGTGACGGAGGCCGACAAGCGCAACATCGTGGATCCGCTGAGCGCCGTCATGATGCCGGTGTCGGGCGGCGGAGACCCGCTCTCGGAGAAGGCGTGCGACCGCACGCTGCCGGTGTTCGACGGCCGCCAGCGCTACGACGTCGCGCTGCGCTACGACCGGATGGAGACGGCCAAGCCCGACACCTCCGAAAACGCCGACCCCAACGCCAAGGGCAACTACGAGGGCAAGCTCGTGGTCTGCCGCGCGAGCTACAAGGCGATCGCCGGCCACCGTCCCGACAAGGACAACGTGAAGTTCATGGAGAACAACAAGGAGATGGAGGTCTGGATGGCGCCCGTGGCCGGCACGCGCGCGCTGATGCCCTGGAAGATCTCCGTCCGCACCCAATACGGGCTCGCGGTGATCACCGCGACCTCCTTCGTGGTCGACGAGGGCAAGGTCGGACAAGGCAAGGCCGGCGGCGGCAAGGGCGTCGATCTCTAGAGATGACGGGCGGCGGGGCTGATCAGACGAAGACCCGCCGGATCCGCAAATGGGCGATGACCCCGAGCGTCTGGCAGGCGCTGGCGCTCCTCGCCTGCGCGGCGCTCGCGGCCTGCGGCGAGGCCAGCCCGTGGACGGCGCTCGTCGTCGCGCCGCGCAAGGACGTGGCCGGACAGCCGGAATCCGTGGGACTGTTCCGATCGCTCGAAGACTGCCGCGCCGCGGCGGTCGCCAAGCTCGCCGAGCGCGGCTGGAGCGGCGACGGCTCCTACCATTGCGGATACCGATGCGAGCCGCATCGGGACGCCTTCGTCTGCGAGAGCATGCAGCGCTAGCGTCAGGAATGCTAGTCGAGGCGTTCCGGCCCCGGCTGGGCGCACGAGCGAGGTCCGCCGCCACGTCGGAGACCCTTAACGAAGCGTTTCGGCTAAACCCTTGGAACGAATCAGGAATCGACCCCGGGTCGTCGATTCGCCCCGTGTTCGTTCCGCGGCCGTTCGCGAAATCGCGGCTTATGTCGCATCGCCTCGCGCCGGACCGCCGGTTAAGGAACGGTGCATGACCGACGTCGCCGAGCTTGCGCCGGCCCCCGCCTCCGAAATTCTCGCCCCCATGCGCGGCCGGGGCGTGACGGCGGTTCTCGGCCCCACCAACACCGGCAAGACCCATCTCGCCATCGAGCGCATGGCGGCGCACGGCTCTGGCCTCATCGGCCTGCCGCTGCGCCTGCTGGCGCGCGAGGTCTATGGTCGGCTGGTCGAGAAGGTCGGGGCCGAGAAGGTCGCGCTCGTCACCGGCGAGGAGAAGATCAAGCCGCAGGGCGCGCGCTTCTGGGTCGCGACCGTCGAAGCGATGCCACGCGACCTCGACGTCGATTTCGTCGCGATCGACGAGATCCAGCTCGCCGCCGATCTCGACCGCGGTCACGTGTTCACCGACCGCCTTCTAAACTTGCGCGGACGCTACGAGACGCTCGCGCTCGGCGCAGCCACCATGCGCCCGCTCGTCGAGCAGCTTTTGCCCGGCGCGAACGTCGTCACGCGGCCGCGGCTCTCCAACCTCGTCTTCGCCGGCGAGAAGAAGCTGTCTCGCCTGCCGCGCCGGACCGCGATCGTGGCGTTCTCCTCCGAGGAGGTCTACGCCATCGCCGAGCTTATCCGCCGGCAGCGCGGCGGGGCCGCGGTGGTGCTCGGCGCTCTGAGCCCGCGCACTCGAAACGCCCAGGTCGCGATGTATCAGGCGGGCGACGTCGACTACCTGATCGCGACCGACGCCATCGGCATGGGACTCAATCTCGACGTCGACCATGTGGCCTTCGCGGGCGACCGGAAGTTCGACGGCCACCAGTTCCGCCGCCTCAATCCGTCCGAGATGGCGCAGATCGCCGGCCGGGCCGGGCGACATTTGAGGGACGGCAGCTTCGGCACCACCGGACGCTGCCCGCCCTTCGAGCCGGAACTCGTCGAGCGGCTCGAAGGCCACAAGTTCGAGAGCGTCAGGGTGGCGCAGTGGCGCAATCGGGCGCTCGACTTCTCGAGCGTCGAGCGGCTGATCGACAGCCTATCGCGGCCGCCCGCGGAGGCCGGCCTCACCCGCGCGCCGGACGCCGACGACCTCAAGGCGCTCATGAGCCTCGCGCGCCAGCCCGAGATCCGGGACGCCGCACGCGGCGCGCGCGCCGTGTCGCTGCTCTGGGACGTCTGCCTCGTTCCGGACTACCGCAAGATCGCGCCGACGCAGCACACGGAACTTCTCGCCGACCTCTATGGTTTTCTGGTCCGTTTGGGTAAGGTTCCGACCGACTGGTTCGCGCGGCAAGTCGCCGTCACGGATCGGACGGACGGCGACATCGACACATTGTCAGCCCGGATCGCGCATGTCAGGACGTGGACATTCGTCGCGAACCGGCCCGACTGGCTGGACAACCCGGAACATTGGCAAGGGGTGACCCGCGCCGTCGAGGACAGGCTCTCCGACGCGCTTCACGACAGGCTCGCCCAGCGTTTCGTCGACCGGCGCACGAGCGTGCTCATGCGCCGCCTCAGGGAAAATGAAAGAATGGAAGCGGAAATCGACAAGGACGGCGGCGTCAAGGTCGAGGGGCACCATGTCGGGCGCCTCGCCGGCTTCCAGTTCGCGCCGGAGATTTCCGGCGATGGGCCGGACGGCAAGGCGCTGCGCGCCGCCGCCGCCAAGGCGCTGAGCGGCGAGATCGAGACGCGCGCGAACCGCTTCGCCAACTCCTCCGACGGCGACATCGTGCTGGCGGCCGACGGCGCCGTGCGATGGCAGGGCGAGCTCGTGGGCCGCATTGCGAAGGGCGACAAGACGCTTGCGCCGAAGATCCGCGTCTTCGCCGACGACCAGCTGACGGGGACCGCGCGCGAGCAGGTCGACAAGCGTCTCGACCAGTGGCTGCGCGCTCATGTGACGAAGCTGCTCGGGCCGCTCGCCGCGCTTGAGACCGCCGAAGACGTCACCGGGGTCGCGCGCGGAGTCGCGTACCAGCTTGTGGAGGAGCTCGGCGTGCTCGACCGGGCGCGCGTCGCGGAAGAGGTGAAGGGCCTCGACCAGACCGCCCGCGCGGCGCTGCGCAAGCACGGGGTCCGGTTCGGCGCGCATCACATCTATCTGCCGCTGCTGATGAAGCCCGCGCCGCGCGCGCTCGCGGCCCAGCTCTGGGCGCTGACCCACGACCTCGACACGGACTCCAATGTCGGGGACGTGGCGCATCTCGCCGCCGCGGGCCGCACGTCGATGCCGGCCGACCCGCAGATCGACAAGGGCGTGTATCGCGCGCTCGGCTACCGGGTCTGCGGAGCGCGGGCGATCCGCGTCGACATTCTCGAGCGCCTCGCCGACCTCATCCGCCCCGCGATCGCCTGGAAGCCCGGCCAGCCCGGAACCCCTCCCCCCGGCGCGACCGACGGCTACGGATTTACGGTGACGGTCGCCATGACGTCGCTCGCCGGCTGCTCGGGCGAGGACTTCGCCGCGATCCTGCGCGCGCTCGGCTACCGCATGGAGCGCAAGCCCAAGCCGGCGGCTCCGGAGCCTGCGGCGGCGGCCGCGCCAGCCGCCGAGTCGACTGCGGAAGCAGCCGCGGGCGAGATCGCCGAGACGGTCGAGACCTCCGTTCCGGATTCCGGAACGATCGACGCCTCCAGCGAAGCCGTCGATGCGGCTCCTGCCGAGGAACCGGCCGCTGAGGCGGTGGAGTCTGAGACTGCGTCAGCGGAAGAACCCGCCGCGGAGTCGGCGCCCGTGGCCGACGCCCCGGTGTTCGACGCAGCGGAAGACGCGCCCGCCCTGCTCGATCCCGCCGCGTCGGACGACATCGCGATCGAGACCGCCGCCGAAGCCGTCGAGGAGGCGGCTCCCGGCGCCGAGCCGACTGCAGAAGCCGCTGAAGCCGTCGCCGAAGCCAGCGTCGAGGCCGCCGAGGAGGCCGCTCCGGACGCCACGGCCACGCCCGCGGCCGACGCCGCGGCGGTCGAGCCCGAATTCATCGAGGTCTGGCGTCCCGGCGGCTTCGGCCGTCGCGAGCAGCGTCCCGGTCGCGACAACCGCCGCGGTCCCGGCAGGCCCGGCGAGCCGCGGCCCGAGGGCGAGGCGCGCCCCGGTGGACGGCCGGGCGGCGATCGCCGGCATTCCGGCCCCCGCGCCGGCGGAGACCGCGGCCCCCGTCAGGGCGAACAGAGGACTGGCGACCAGAAAGCTGGCGAGCAGCGTTCCGGCGAGCCCCGCCAGGGCGATCAGCGCGGCGAGCGGAAGTTCGGCGGCCGTCCAGGCGGGACGGGTCGTCCCGGCGGCGAGGGACGCCCGGGCGGCGGCGACCGCCGCGGTCCGCGGCCAGAACGCGGCGACCGCGGCAAGCGCGGGTTCGACGGCCCGATGCAGGCCGGGCCTAAGCGGCCCGAGCGGGCGCTCGATCCAGACTCGCCCTTCGCCAAGCTCGCGGCGCTGAAGGCTCAGCTTGAAGGCAAGGGGCCGGGCAAGGGCAAGGGGCCCGACGGCGACGCCTGAGCGGGGCAGTCGAAGAACTGGCCACGACTCAGGGGCTTCGCCTGCCTCGCCGCCCACGACCTCGGCGCGCGTCGACGTCTGGATGTGGCGCGCGCGGGTGGTCAAGACGCGCAGCCTCGCCGCGAAGCTTGCGCAGTCCGGACATGTGCGCCTCAACGGGCGGCGGATCGACGCAGCCGGCCGCGCCGTGCGGGTCGGCGACGTCCTGACGATCGCGCTCGATCGATCCGTTCTCGTCCTGGAGATCGTCGATCTTGGCGAGCGGCGCGGCCCTGCGGTCGAAGCCCAAATGCTCTACCGCAATCCGATGCGCGCGATTGATCCTGCGTCGCACAATACATTGCGCGCGTTTTATTTCTGCAGTTTTGACATTTCCGCGCCTTATTCATCGCGCCTGAGCAGTTGATTCGCACACATTTCGGCCACGACCTTCTCAATGAGTTTTAATCGGACCTTCAACGCGCCTTAATGAGAAGTTGTTAAACTGCGGACACTGACAGTTTGGTTTCCGTGTGGCACAACTACGTTCAGTCGCAGATCTGTGATCGCTCATTACGCAGCGGTGCTCATTTTTTAGTTTGTCACGAGCGCGTGAGTTCGGTTGTCAGCCGATCATTTTCGGCAAACTCTCATCATGCCTTGTGCAGTGCGGGAACACTTCACGACCATCCAAACCCTCTCAAGGAGCCGCAAATGGCCGACATCATCCACGCCGCGTCGCGTTTTCAGGGCGAAGTCTTCAGCCGCGACAGCGCTCTCTACGAGCGTCTTGCCCGCGAAGGACAGAGCCCCCACGCCCTCGTCATCGCCTGCGCCGACAGCCGCGTCGCGCCCGAGCACCTCACTCAGGCGCGCCCCGGCGAGATCTTCGTGACGCGCAACGCCGGCAACATCGTGCCGCCCTTCGCCCAGATGAACGGCGGCGTCTCCTCCGCCATCGAATACGCCGTGGTCGCGCTCGGCGTGACCGACATCGTGGTCTGCGGCCACTCCTGCTGCGGGGCCATGAAGGCGCTGCGCAACCCCGCCAGCCTCGAGCCGATGCCGAACGTCGCCGCCTGGCTGAAGCACGGCACCGCCGCCCAACGCATCGTCTGCGAGGCTTATCCGGCCGACATGGACGAGGACGAGGCCGTCAAGGCGCTCGCGCTCGAGAACGTGCGCGTGCAGATCGACCACCTGCGCACCCACCCGTCGGTCGCCGCCAAGCTCGCCCGCGGCGAGCTGCGCCTCCACGGCTGGTATTTCGAGATCGAGACGGGACGGATCCTCGCGCTCGACGGAGACGCCAACGAGTTCCTGCCGATCATGGGCGACGACGCGCCCGTGGCGGTCGCGCCGGCGCCTCGCGCCTCGACCCTCTCCGTCGCGGCCGAATAAGGAGAGCTCCCATGAAAATCGGACCTGTCTCCGCCGGCTTGCCGGCCACCCTTTCGCGCGACCTTCTGAGCCGGATCTGCCGGCCTCCATCGTGGTCTTCATGGTCGCGATTCCGCTTTGTCTCGGCATCGCGCTCGCGTCGGGCGTCCCGGCCGAGCTCGGCATCATCTCGGGCGTCGTCGGTGGCGTTCTCGTCGGCCTGATCGGCGGCGCGCCGCTGCAGGTGTCCGGCCCGGCCGCCGGTCTCGCCGTCATCATCTTCGAGATCGTGCGCGAGCACGGGATCGCGGCGCTCGGGCCCATCGTGCTCGCCGCCGGCGCGATCCAGGTCGTGGCCGGCATGCTCGGCCTCGGCGCGTGGTTCAAGGCGATCTCGCCCGCCGTGGTGCACGGCATGCTCGCCGGCATCGGCGTGCTGATCGTCGTCGTCCAGCTCCACGTGCTGATCGACGCCGCGCCGCTCCCCAACGCGCTGCAGAGCCTCATCGCGATTCCGCAGGCCTTCGGCGACGTCGTGAGCCTGTCGACGCCGCAGGGCGCGACCGCGCTCGCGGTCGGCCTCGCCACCATCGCGGTGATGCTCGGTTGGGAGAAGTTCCGGCCGGCCAAGCTGAAGGTGCTGCCCGGCGCGCTCGTCGGCGTCGTGGCGGGTTCGGCCATCGCCGAACTGCTGGCGCTGCCGATCAAGCACGTCGCGGTCCCCCGAGGACGTGTTCGCCAACGTCTTCGCGCTGCCGGGCCTGTTCGAGTTCGGCCAGCTGGCGAGCCCGAGCGTGCTTCTGGCAGCCCTTGTGATCGCCGTGATCGCGAGCGCCGAAACGATGCTGTCGGTCGCCGCTGTCGACAAGATGCACGACGGGCCGCGCGCGAAGTACAATCGCGAGCTCGGCGCGCAGGGCGTCGGCAACGCCGTCTGCGGGCTCTTCGGCGCGTTGCCGATGACGGGCGTGATCGTGCGCTCCTCGGCCAATGTGCAGGCGGGCGCCAGATCGCGCTGGTCCGCGATCCTGCACGGGCTGTGGCTGCTCGCCTTCGTCGCGGCGCTGCCGCAGGCGCTTGAGCTGGTGCCGACGGCGGCGCTCGCGGGCATTCTGATCGTCACCGGCTGGCGACTGATCCAGTTGGAGCACGCCCGCGGCCTGTTTCAGCGCCACGGCGCGCTGCCGGCGGCGGTGTGGGCCGCGACGCTGATCCTTGTCGTGGCGGTCGATCTCCTGACCGGCGTCCTCGTCGGCCTGGCGCTCGCGATGGTCGAGATCGTGCCGCATCTCAGGAAGCGCTATCTCGTCGTCCATACCGGCGAGGAGAAAGACGGCTCGGTCTCGGTCCGCCTCGCGGGCTCGGCCACCTTCCTGCAGCTGCCGCAGCTCGAGAAGGCGCTGGCGGACGTGCCGGCGGGCACCGACGTGAAGCTCGAGACCCGCCGACTCGACTACATCGACCACACCACGCGCGAGATGCTGACCGAATGGGCGGACCGCCGGTCGAACGGCGGCGGCGCGCGCGTCCACCTCGAACGACCCTCCGCGCGCCACGAGGAACGGCTCGCGGCGGCGCTCGCTCAGCCTGAAAGGTAACCCCTCGTTGCGCCGGGACCCTTGCGCGGTCCCGGCGCCTTCGCTACGTCGAGCGTCTTGAGTACGGGAGACGCCGATGACCTACGTGGTCACCGATAACTGCATCCGCTGCAAATACATGGACTGCGTCGAGGTCTGCCCCGTCGACTGCTTCTATGAAGGCGAGAACATGCTCGTCATTCACCCCGACGAATGCATCGACTGCGGGGTGTGCGAGCCGGAATGCCCGGCCGAGGCGATCAAGCCGGACACCGAGCCTGGGCTCGAATCTTGGGTTAAGCTTAACGGCGATTACGCCCGCACGTGGCCCAACATCACCATCAAGCGCGACCCCCCGGACGACGCCAAGGAGTTCGACGGCAAGACCGGCAAGCTGGAGACGTATTTCTCTCCGGAGCCCGGCGAAGGCGACTGACGCGGCCTCTGGGCTGCGCCGCCGGGCATGCGCCGTCAACCGCGCTCTGATTGATTTTTAAGACCGTTCGTGTTACATACGACACAACGGTCGAACACGACGCCGCACCGTCCGTCCTGTGACGGAATCTTTCGGCACTCATTCTGGAACAAGCGATTTTCCGCAGCCGACGGCGTCGGACGGGAAGCCTCTTGCGCTGTCGAAAGACTTGAACGCCCCTCGCCGCGGGCGCTCGCCTTGCGCGCCTTCCGACCGGAGCGCCGGCCCTTTTGGCCGGATCAAGTCGATGCTCCGGACGCTTCTGTCCGGCGCGGCAAGGAGTGCGGACCGGCATGACCACCAAGAAAACGTCGCAGGGCAAGCAGGGCTTCAAGACCGGAGAGCACGTGGTCTACCCGTCGCACGGCGTCGGCCGCATCGTCGCGATCGAGGAGCAGGTGATCGCCGGGCATACGCTCGAGCTGTTCGTCATCAACTTCGAGAAGGACAAGATGACCCTGCGCGTTCCCGTGGCGAAGATTTCTTCGGCCGGCATGCGCAAGCTTTCCGAGCCGGACCTCGTCGCCAAGGCGCTCGAGACGCTGACCGGCCGCGCGCGCGTGAAGAAGACCATGTGGAGCCGCCGCGCCCAGGAATACGAAGCGAAGATCAACTCCGGCGACCTCATCTCGATCGCCGAGGTGGTCCGCGACCTGTTCCGCGCCGACACCCAGCCGGAGCAGTCCTACAGCGAGCGCCAGCTCTATGAGTCGGCCCTCGACCGCATGATGCGTGAGGTCGCGGCCGTCCAGAAGCTGTCGGACATCGAGGCCCAGAAGCTCATCGAGGCCCAGCTCGCCAAGGGCCCGCGTCGCGGCAAGGCCGAAGAGGCCGAGGCCGAGGCGGACTCCGAGGGCGAGGCCCAGGACGAGGCGGCCTGACAAGACCCCTCTTTCTTCGAACGACGAAGCCCGGCGCCTGCGCCGGGCTTTTTCGTTTCAGCTCCCGGCGCGCGATCGACACAGCTTGCGCCTTGCCGCCACCGCATCGTGGCGACGAGCGCCGATCGGTCGGGCCGTCGCTCGCATATCTGTCAGCCGACCTCGCCGTCATCCGCGCCGAAGAGGCGGAATGGGGCGTCTGACTCCCAGCTGATGGGCGGTCGACGAAACCAGCCGCCGGACCGGCGTTGCGTTCGGCGATCTCCGACTGCGCGGCGTCTTGACCTTGACGTTCGAAAATGACGGTCGACGTGTGGGTCGCATCCCGACGCCGACAAGGCCTTGAAACGCTTGATCACGAAACCGTGATCGCGATTCTCCATTTTTCGTCCGTCCTTTTTGGCTCCCCGCGCGTTGGAGATGGGTGAACGTCGTCCACCGGCGGCGTCCGAGGGGAGTTGCAAAATGTCCCAAATGGCCGGCGTCCGCCGTCGTTTCGTTCGCGCCGCGATGGAGGCGCCGTTTCTGGAACGGGACGAAGAGCATCAGCTCGCCGTGCAATGGAAGGACGACAAGGACGAGCAGGCGCTGCACCGACTGGCCGCCGCTCATATGCGGCTGGTGATCGCGATCGCGGCCCGCTTTCCGTCACTACGGCCTGCCGATGCCCGACCTCATCCAGGAGGGACATGTCGGACTGCTGGAGGCCGCCGCCCGCTTCGAGCCGGAACGCGAGGTGCGCTTCTCCACCTACGCCACCTGGTGGATCCGCGCCGCGATCCAGGACCACATCCTGCGCAACTGGTCGATCGTGCGCGGCGGCACCAGCTCCGCCCAGAAGGCGCTGTTCTTCAATCTGCGCCGCCTGCGCGCCCGCCTGTCCAAGAACGGCGAGCCCATGGCCCCCGGCGTCCTGCACGGCAAGATCGCCGAGGCCGTCGGCGTTTCGGTGAACGACGTGGCGCTGATGGATTCGCGCCTGTCCGGTCCCGACATGTCGCTCAACGCCCCGATGATCGACAGCGACCCGAACTCCTCCTCCGAACGCGTGGATTTTCTCGTCGACGGCGCGCCGCTGCCCGACGAGACGGTCGGCGACTCGATCGACACCGAGCGTCGCGTGCGCTGGCTCCGCGCCGCGCTCAGCGTGCTGAATGAGCGGGAACTGAAGATCGTGCGCGCCCGCCGCCTCGCCGAAAGCGCCGTGACGCTCGAGGCGCTCGGCGAAAAGCTCGGGATCTCCAAGGAACGCGTCCGCCAGATCGAGAACCGCGCGCTGGAAAAGCTCCGCCGCGCGCTGGTCGAGCGCCATCCGCAGGAAGCGATGGGCGTCGCCGCGCACTGACGGACCGGCGGCCCGACGCCGCACAGGTTTAAAAGCCCCGGTCGCCGCAAGCGGCCGGGGCTTTTTCATGCGCGCGTCCGGTCCTTCGGAAAAGCGGAGGCTTCTCCACCGTCGTCCCCGAAGACCCGGGATGGCGGCTGAACCGCCCGTCTCGCGATCGTCAGGCGACGAAACGGCGCCAGGCTTCAGGGATTGGCGGGCGGCGCTGGCGAGGTGGAGGCGCTGCGCCAGGCCGAAAAGGCCTCCTGGAACGCCTGCGAGCCCGGCGTGCCCTTCTCAAGCGTCAGCACGGCGCGGCGGCCGTTGTCGTAGAGGATCGGGATGTCGATCCAACCGCGGTCGCGCAGCAACTGCTCGTTCACCGAGCGCTCGGTGTCCATGTTCGACAGGCCGATCAGAAAGAAGCCGCTCGTCACCCGCACCGACAGGCCGGAAACCGCCGCGCCGCGGGCCGCCTCGTCGGCCTTCATCAGCACGCCCGGCACGTTGGAGATGCCCGCGTTCGGGAAGTCTTCCGGCAGGGTGAACTGGATCTCGATCGTGTGGCTCGCCGGCAGCGTCGCGTCGGCGTTGCGGCGGATCGTCAGCGTCGCGCGCAGCTTGCGGCCCGGGATGTCGATGTCGCCGCGCAGCGCGGTCTCGAGCGCCTGGTCAGGGCCGCCGCTCACCGATTCGGTGCGCCACGTCACCGTGCCCTGCGAGGCCTCGCCGGACTGCTGGTTGGGCCCTTCCTCGTAAAGAACCGCGCGCTGGGCGACCAGCGGACCGGCCTGGCCGGCGTCTTCCTGCGCCGGCTGGGCGGGCGTCGCCGGCTGGGCCGCGGGCGCGGCCTCGCTCGGCGGCGGCGCGGTCGGCTCGGGGGCGCGGGCGACGTCCTGCTCGGGCTGGGCCGCGGGCGCGGACGGCTCCGCCTGCGGGGCGGGCGTCTCGGCGCCGTCCTGCGTCAGGCGGTCGGAGGCCTTCTCATCGCTCGTCGCGGCGGGCGGCTCGGACGTCTGCGGACGCTCGGCCGTCTGCTGCGTGGACGGGGTTCCGCCCCCGAACAGCGCCGCGATCTGGCCGCGGGCGGCGAACAGCCCGGCGCCGACCGCGATGACGGCGAGCGCCGCGATCGCGACCATCGGCCCGGAGCGCTTCGTCCCCTGCTGGTCGCGCGCGGCGGCGCCGGACTGGATGATGGGGCGCCCGTCGGCGCGCACGGAGGGGCGCGACTGGGCCGGACGGTCGGCGGCGGCATCCGGCGCGGGCTTTTCGCGGCGTGGTTCGGGCTTCGGCGCGGTGGAGGCGGAGGGCCGCGCCTCCGCCGCGTTGGCGGGCGGCGGCGGAGCGGAGGGGCGAGGCGGCGGAGCCGGGGCGCGCGGCGCGGCGGGAGCCGCGGCGGCGGACGCAGGCGCGCCGGCCCCCGTCTCGATCCGCCGGATCGCCTCTTCGAGCTGCGACTGCTCGCGACCGATGTCGTCTTCCGACAGCGGCGGCTCGATCGCCCTTAGCTGACGCGTGATGGCCGCCCGCGCGCGTTCATAGACGGCGCGGCGCGCTTCGGGCGTGTTGTTCTCGAGTCCCGCGACGGCGCGCGAGAGGACTGGGAAATAGTCGGCCATAGATCACGACATAAGCCAGCGCCCGCTCTGCGTCGAGGGCGAGAAAGCCACGGGGGTCAGGGTATTCCCGAAGGTTTTTCTTCAGTCCTCGAAGGGATCGGCGACGAGGATGGTGTCTTCCCTTTCCGGCGAAGTGGAGACGAGCGTGATCGGACAGCCGATCAGCTCCTCGACCCGGCGGACATATTTGACCGCCTGCGCCGGCAGCGCGCCCCAGGAACGGGCGCCCGCGGTGGTGCCCGACCAGCCTTCGATCGTCTCGTAGATCGGGCGGATCCTCGACTGCGCGCCCTGGCTCGCGGGCAGCCGGTTGATGGTCTGGCCGTCGAGCTCGTAGCCCACGCAGACCTTGATCTCGGACAGCCCGTCGAGCACGTCGAGCTTCGTCAGCGCGATGCCGTCGATGCCGGAGATGCGCGCCGTCTGGCGCAACGCCACAGCGTCGAGCCAACCGCAACGGCGCGGGCGGCCCGTCACGGTGCCGAACTCGTGACCGCGCTCGCCCAGGCGCCGGCCGATCTCGTCGGTGAGCTCGGTCGGGAACGGCCCCTCGCCGACGCGGGTGGTGTAGGCCTTGGCGATGCCGAGCACGTAGCCGACCGCGCGCGGGCCGAGGCCCGAGCCCGTCGCCGCCTGGCCCGCGGTGGTGTTGGACGAGGTCACGAACGGATAGGTGCCGTGGTCGACGTCGAGCAGCGCGCCCTGCGCGCCTTCGAACAGGATGCGCTGGCCGGCGCGCACGCGCTCGTCGAGGATCTCCCACACCGCCTCGACGTAGGGCAGCACCTTGGGAGCGGCGCTCGCGAGTTCTTCGTAGATCGACTCGCGGGTGAGCTCCTCAAGGCCGAAACCGCGGCGCAGCGCATTGTGGTGGCTGAGCAGCCGGTCGATCTTCGGGCCGAGCGTCGGCAGATTGGCGAGGTCGCGCAGGCGGATGGCGCGGCGGCCGACCTTGTCCTCATAGGCCGGGCCGATGCCGCGCTTGGTGGTGCCGATGCGGGTGCCCTCGTTGGAGCCCTCGCGCAGCGCGTCGAGCTCGCGATGGACCGACAGGATCAGCGTGGCGTTGTCCGCCACCTTGAGGTTCTCGGGCGTGATGGCGACGCCCTGGCCCTTCAGCTTCTCGATCTCGCTCGCCAGCGCGTGCGGGTCCACCACCACGCCGTTGCCGATGATCGAGAGCTTGTCGGGCCGCACCACGCCCGAAGGCAGCAGCGAGAGCTTGTAGACGTTCTCGCCGATGACGAGCGTGTGGCCGGCGTTGTGGCCGCCCTGGAAGCGCACGACGACGTCGGCTTTCTCCGACAGCCAGTCGACGATCTTGCCCTTGCCCTCATCGCCCCACTGGGCGCCGACGACCACGACGTTGGCCATGCGACCTCACCTTTCACGCAGCCCCTTCAGGGCGCGGACAATAAAAAACCCCGGCGGGAAGCGCCGGGGTCTTCCCGCGGCTTGCTAAAGGATCGGCGGGTGAGTGGCAAGGCTTCGACGGCGAGACTGCATGCGAAGACTTGCGTCGGCCGTTTCGCCGTTGCGGCGGCGGCCGCCAATCCCGATCTCTGCGGTCCGAACGGTCCCCCCGAGGTTCCCAGATGTCTCAAGACGCCGCGCCGCTTCCAGCCCTCTCGCTCGAGCTTGCGGAGCTCGCCGTCTCCGACCTCGCGCGCTCGGCCGGGTTCTATGAGCGGGCGGTCGGCCTCCGGCGTCTTCGCGAGACCGCGGACATGGTGGAGCTCGGCGGCGAAGGCGGGCGCCCGATTCTGCGGCTGACGGAAAGCCGCGACGCCCGGCCGAAGCCCGCGGACGCCGCCGGCCTTTTCCACGTCGCCTTCCTGCTGCCCGACCGCGCGGCGCTCGCCACCGCCTTCGCGCGCCTCGCCAACGCCGGCCTTCTCACCGGCGCCTCCGACCATCTCGTCAGCGAGGCGATCTATCTCGACGACCCCGACGGCCTCGGGATCGAGATCTATCGCGACCGCCCGAAGTCCGAATGGCCCTACGCCGACGGCCGGCTGAAGATGGCGACCGAGCCGATCGACCAGCGCGGCCTCGTGGCGGAGCTTGCGCGCGACGCAGCCCTCGACGCGCCGGCGCCGGCGGCGACGACCGTGGGGCATCTGCATTTCCAGGTCGGCGATCTCGACGAGGCGCGCGCCTTCTGGGTCGACGCGGTCGGTCTCGAGCTCATGACCACCTATCCGGGCGCGCTGTTCATGAGCGCCGGCGGCTATCACCATCATGTGGCCGCCAATGTCTGGCGGTCGCGGGGACGCAAGCCCGCTCCCGAGGATTGCGCCAGGCTCGCCTCCTTCGAGGTCACGATCCCGGCCGGGACGCTCGCCACGACGGCGACGAGGCTCGACGCAGCGGGAGTCGCGTTCGAAAGGCGCAGCGAGACGTTGCTCGCCCGCGAGCCGTCCGGCGCGATCGCCGTCATGCGCGAACCGGCGCGATGACTTCAGCACCAGGCAACAAATTTTCCAGAAACCGCGTTCAATCCGGCCCTAACCGTCACAACGGCCTTGGAAAATTGGACTGACTCCAAAATTGTAGACGGATTTATCGTTTGCAAAACTCGCCGTGAGGAAATAAATGGCTCTCATCGATTTTGCTGGCTGGTTGCAGCGTCGACAACAGACGCTGAAGATCTCTTTCAAATTCGGTTGAACGACGCGGGCGTTCCGCGCCGAAAATTATCGCCTTGAAAGGGCTCATCATGCCGGTCGGCACGGTCAAGTTTTTCAACGTCCAGAAGGGTTACGGCTTCATCGCCCCGGAAACCGGCGGCGGGGACGTGTTCGTCCACATTTCCGCGGTCGAGCGCTCTGGGCTGCACACCCTCGTCGAGGGTCAGAAGGTCTCGTTCGAGGTCGTGCAGGACAAGCGTTCCGGAAAGAGCGCGGCCGAGAACCTTCAGGCCGAGTGATCGGCCTCACACATCTCGCGCATCAAGGCCGGGGCGATCCCGGCCTTTTTGTTTTTGCGCCGCCCGTTAGCGGCGCTGACGCCATGTCTTTCATTGATTTCAAAAAATAGGAGATTTCATTGCTGGTTCATGTCCGCGACAACAATATCGACCAGGCTCTCAAGGCGCTGAAGCGCAAGATGCAGAAGGAAGGCGTGTTCCGTGAAATGCGGGAGCGCCGCGCATACGAAAAGCCGTCCGAGCGACGCAATCGCGAAAAGGCCCAGGCGATCCGTCGGGCCCGGAAGCTCGCCAGGAAGGCGGCCCAGCGGGAAGGCCTGCTGCCCATGCCCAAGCCCAAGGTGAAAGCGGCCGGGCGCCGCTGATCCGGACGGACGAACCGACGGACGCCAGAGATGGTGGGGTCGAGGTCATGGCGACGGATCGCGACATGACCGACCCCGTCTCCCTGTCGGCCCCGATCCCGGTGCTGCGGATGTTCGACGTCGACCGGACCCGCGCGTTCTATCTCGACTTCCTCGGATTCGCGCTCGATTGGGAGCATCGGTTCGAGCCGGACCTGCCGCTCTACATGCAGGTCTCGCGCTCGGGCGCGACGCTCCACCTCAGCGAGCATCACGGCGACGGCTCTCCGGGCGCGGTCGTGTTCGTTCCGATCGTCGGGATCGAGGCGTTTCGCGACGCCCTGCTCGCGAAGGGCTACGCCTACGCCCGTCCCGGCGTCGAAACCGCGCCCTGGGGCCGCGAAATGACGATCGCCGACCCATCAGGCAACCGCCTTCGCTTCTGTGAGCGACGCAAAGCCTAGGCTGTCTCGCGCTTGTCACGTCCTTAAAATCGGTCTAGCGCTTGGCGACTTCTCAACAGACTTGGAGCGTCGTGATGGTTGCGCGTGATGGGCGTCCGACCTGCTTTATTCACATCGGACCTCCCAAGACCGGCAGCAGCACGATCTCCCATTTCGTGGAAGGCAACGCCGAGGCGTTCGCCGAACAGGGCCTCTACGTTCCCAAGATGCCCGCGCTGAAGGGCCGGCCGATGAACGGCCACGGCATCTTCGCCAATGTCGACGAACTCGACGCGCGCGGCGAGCTGAAGCCCGCAGCCAAGCTGTGGCCGGAACTCGAAGAGATCGCGTCGCAGGGCCGTCAGAACATCGTGCTGACGAGCGAATCCTTCGCGCATGCGTTCCGCGACGGCGTGGTCCTCGACCGGATCCTCGCGTTCTTCGAGCGGCACGGCTACGCGGTCGTGATCATCGCCTATCTGCGCGACCAGCCGTCCTCGCTGAACTCGTCCTACGTCCAGAGCCAGAAGCGGCTCGTGAAGCGGATGACGTTCGAGGAGTTCGTCGACGAGGCGGCGCGCACCGGCAAGGTCGATCCGTGGCGCTATCTCGAGCACATCATCGACAATCCGCGGCTCACGCTTGACGCGGGCTGTTTCGAAACCGCGGTCAAGTCGGGCCTCGAGAAGGACATCTCCCGGCGCCTCGGCCTGCCCGACGAGTTCGAGCTCGCCTATCCCGAGGTTCGCAACCGCAACGCCGGCGCCAAGGCGGTGTTCGCGGCGCAGATGATCCTGCAGCAGATCGGCGACATCCGCGCTTCGAAACTTGCCGCCTACAAGAAGATCAACCGCCGCTTCAAGAGCCACTTCGAGGAGCGCGGCTGGACCGAGGCTCCTTATGTGGGCCTCGACCAGGATCTCTACGGCCGCATTCGAGACTACTACAGCGAAGGCAACGAACGGTTCGCGCAGCGCTTCTTCGGCGCGTCCTGGAAGGAGCTGTCGCCCGACCGCGACTACGCCAGGAAGGTGTTCGATCCGGCGACGGCCTCCGAGGAGGAGCTGGCGGAGATCGAGGAGGTCGTGACGGACATGGTCCGCATGATCCAGCGCCTCAACCGCAAGCAGCAGGCGGCCGCCGCGACCGCCGCCACCGCCGAGACCGACGCCGGCGCGCAGGCCATCGAAGACGCGCCCGATCCTCTCGAGGAGAAGACGCTCCGTGAGATGAAGCGAAAGCGCAACGCCCGCGCGGCGAAGGCCATGCAGATCATCGCCGAAGGCGAGCAGGCGGCGGAAGGGAAAGGCGACGCAAAGTCCGGCGGCGGCAAGGGACAGGGCGCCGGCAAGAAGGCCGGCCAGGGCGGCGCCGGCAAGAAGGCCGGCGGGGCCGGCAAGAAAGCCGGCCAAGGCGGGGCCGGAAAGGCCGGAGCGGGCAAAGGCGGCGCCGGGAAGGGCGCGGGCAAGGGCCAGAACAAAGGTCAGGGGCAGGCCGGGAAGACCGGCAAAGGCCAGGGCGGAAAGAGCGGCGGCGCCAAGACGCTGAACATGAAGGCGGGCGCAGGCGCCAAGGCTGGGGGCGCGGGCGCCAAAGCTGGGGGTCAAGGCCGGCTTGGCCAAGGCCAAGGGAGCCGACGCCGAAGGCGCCGGGAAAGCCAAAAAGGCCGGCGGCGACACCAAGGCTTCCGACCGGCCGCAGAACAAGGCTGCGGCGAAACAGGCCGGCGCCGGCGCCGCGAAGCGGTCGGCCGGCGGTCCGGGCAAAGCCAAGGGCGGGCCCGGAAAAACCCAAGCCGGACTTGGCAAGGGACCTGGCAGAGGACTTGGCAAGGGACTTGGCAAAGGGCCCGGCAAGGGCAAGAAAGCTCAAGCGGGCGAGTGACGCCTGCGGGCGCTTTCAGCGCCCATGGAAAGCGCCCCGGCGATTGCGAAAACGCCCGCGCGGAGACATCCGGCGCGGGCGTTCTTGTTCTTGTGCGCCGGACCCGCAAGCGGGTCCGGGCGATCACATCGCGTGGGCTTCGATCGCCGCGACGTTCTTGCGGACCGCGTCCTGAACCTTCTCGAAGGCCCGGACCTCGATCTGCCGCACGCGCTCGCGGGAGACGTTGAACTCGCCCGAGAGCTCCTCAAGCGTCAGCGGCTCGTCGGCGAGGCGACGCGCCTCGAAGATGCGCCGCTCGCGGTCGTTCAGCACCTGGAGCGCCTGGCCGAGCGCCGAGCGCCGGTTGTCGAGCTCCTGGCTGTCGGCCATGCGGGTCTCCTGGCTCTCGCTGTCGTCGACGAGCCAGTCCTGCCATTCCGAAGAGCCCTCGTCTTCGCGCAGCGGCGCGTTGAGCGAGGCGTCGCCGCCCAGGCGACGGTTCATGTCCACGACGTCGGTCTCGGTGACGCCGAGCTTTGTCGCGATCTGCTTCACCTGGTCGGGGCGCAGATCGCCTTCCTCGAAGGCCGAGATCTGGCTCTTGGCCTTGCGCAGGTTGAAGAACAGCTTCTTCTGGTTCGCGGTGGTGCCCATCTTCACGAGGCTCCACGAGCGCAGGATGTATTCCTGGATCGACGCGCGGATCCACCACATGGCGTAGGTCGCGAGACGGAAGCCCTTCTCGGGCTCGAAGCGCTTGACCGCCTGCATGAGGCCGACATTGCCTTCGCTCACGACTTCGCCAATCGGCAGGCCGTAGCCGCGATAGCCCATGGCGATCTTGGCCACGAGACGAAGGTGGGATGTGACCAGTCGATGCGCCGCGTCGCGGTCGCCATGCTCGCGCCAGCGCTTGGCGAGCATGTACTCTTCCTGCGGCTCGAGCATCGGGAATTTGCGGATTTCGTCGAGGTAGCGGCTAAGGCCGCCGTCGCTGACGAGAATTGGAAGTGCGGCTGACGCCATGATTCGCGCCTCCTTCGGCAAGGCCCCCGGCTTTCTGCGGCAGGCCCGGTTCGCGACCGCGGTAAGCCGATCGCTTGTGTGCACTATAACGCAATTCGCGGAATGCGCGCTCAGCGTTACGTGAGCGGCTGCCTTGCATCTCTGCATGATGGCTCACATGACGCCCCGCTAGCGTCATGCACGAAAGCTAACATCTTTTCCTGCGTTACGTTCCAAGCGCCTCAATCAATCCCGCGAGATCGGCGGGCGGCTCGCTTTCAAACATGAGCGTCTCGCCCGTGACCGGATGCGCGAAACCGAGCGTCGCCGCGTGCAGCGCCTGCCGGTTCAGCGCCTCGAGCGCGGCGCGCGCCGCGTCGGAAAGTCGCGAGGCCTTGGTGCGGTGGCCGGCGCCGTAGACCGCGTCGCCCAGCAGCGGGCTGCCGATCGAGGCGAGATGGACGCGGATCTGGTGGGTGCGCCCGGTCTCGAGCCGGCACTCGATGAGCCCCGCGCCCGCCTCCGGGTAGCGCTCCAGCATCTCCCAGTGGGTGATGGCCTCGCGGCCGTCCTGGCGGATCGCGATCTTCTCGCGGTTCTTCACGCTGCGTCCGAGCGGCGCGTCGATCGTCCCGCGCGGCCGGTCCGGCGGGCTCCAAGCGAGCGCGAGATAGGCGCGGACGAGCGGCCCGGTGCGGCCGTGGTCGGCGAACTGGGCGCTGAGCGACTTGTGCGCGGCGTCTGTCTTGGCCACCACCATCAGGCCGCTGGTGTCCTTGTCGAGCCGGTGCACGATGCCCGGCCGCGCCACCCCGCCGACGCCCGACAGGCTCTTGCCGCAATGGGCGATGAGAGCGTTGACGAGCGTGCCGTCGGCGTGGCCCGCCGCCGGATGGACCACGAGCCCCGCGGGCTTGTCGATGACGATGAGCTGCTCGTCCTCGAACACGACCTCGAGCGGAATGTCCTGCCCGACCGGCTCGGCGGGTTCGGGCGGCGGCACGTCGACGAAGATCTCGCCCGCGTTGATTTTGGCCGAGGGGTCTTCTAGCGTCCGGCCCGCCGCGCTGACCGCGCCCTGGCGCATCAGCGCCTGGATGCGGGCGCGCGACAGATCCGGCAGGCGGCTCGCGAGAAAGCGGTCGATCCGCTCTCCGACGTCCGCCTGTTCCGCCACCACGACGCGGCGGTCGACCGGCTCGTCCAGTTCGAGGAATTCGTCAGCCATGACGGCGCAGCCCCGTTCCCAATCGCCGTCGCTCGACGAGATCGCGGACGACGACGATCCCCGCATCCAGCAGGTCTATCGCCGTCTGCGCGTGCTCACGCTTATCGGCGCCCTCACCATGGGCGTGGGCTTCATGGCCGTGATGTCGGTGATCGCCTATCGGCTCGTCAAGTCCAGCCCCGGCGCGCAGGGGCCGGTCGCCGGCCATCTGTCGATCACGCCGGGCGCGAAAGTGCTGTCGACGGCGGCCGGCGACGGCAAGCTGCTGGTCACGGTCGAGGACGGCGGCCGCATCGTGATCCACGTGCTCGACGCCGCGACGCTGAAGGAGACAGGCCGTCTCGACGTCGCCCCGGGAGGTCCGGCGGCCGCGCCGATGCGATGAAAGCGACGCGCAGACAGCGCGAGACGGTATTTCGCTAGCTCGTTTAATGTATTCGCCTGTAGATTACTAGGAAAATTCCCCTATTATACGTAAAACTACGCATTGCTGATGGATGTTGTCGGCGGATAGCAGATCCGTGACAACATTCATCAGGGCCGCCTCGTGATCCGTCTGCTTCTCGCCGGCATGGCGCTTGTCTCCACCTTGGGCAGCGCCGCTGTTGCTCAAAGCTACCAGGCGTCGCGCGACTTCACTCGCGACAACCCGACCGGCGTCTGGCTGTTCGGCTATGGGACGGCGAGCTCCCGCAGCAGCCTCAAGCCGCTGCCGTTCCAGGAGAATTATCCGGAAGACGGTTTCGACGCGTTCTACACGCGCTACACCGTCAAGCGGGACGGGCCATTTCCCCCGCTCCATCGGGTCGGCGTCGGTCTCGGGCGCAACAGCGTGACGGTTGCTGGCGAAGACTCCGGCGTGCTTGCGCCCAACATGCTCGCCATGCTGTCGAGCCGAAGAGCCGGATCCTCCCCTGACACTTACGACACGATCGTCAGGTTCAAGGCTCCGGAGAGCGGCGTCTACGCCTTCGAAGGCTATTACGCGCTGATCGACGATCAGGCGGATCAAGGTTTCACGCCGCTGATCTATCTCGGCGGGCAGAACCTGTCGCGGGAGGCCTTCGGAAAGACCGGCTTCGTTCTGGCCGGGGAACCGGCGGATCCGGCCGCCCGGAAACTCGGCGCGACGAAAAACTTCAAGTTCAGCCTGAAGATGAAGAAGAACGCTCAGGTGTTCTTCAGCGTCCGGCATGCGACCCGGTACATCTACGCGAATGCGCGAGGCGTCGGTTTCGACGTGCGCGTGACGCCCCAATAGCCGCCGACGCCCTGAAACCGACGGCGCGCGTCCGAACCGCCGCGCCGGCCCCGCGCAGTCGCTCCGGAACCGACCCTTCCATGATCAAGCACCTGATCGGCGCCGCCGTCGCGGCCCTCGTCTCCTCCTCGGCCTTCGCGCAGGAGCCGAGCGACATCGCCAGCCGCGATTTCTCGTACGTCAACCCGAACACGATCTGGAAATACGGCACGGGCGTCGTGACCGACCGCCTCAGCCTGGTCCCGTTCGAGGGGCTCAAGGACAATTGCGAGGGCGCCGAAGCGTTCGACTGCTTCAGCGACGCCTTCGGCGCGCTCGGCGTGAACAGCCGCACCAAGGTCTCGGCGACGGCGACCTATGTGCTTCCGCTCAAGGATCTCATCCTCGTGCCAAAGGACGCCGCCAAGGACGTCATCGTGTCGTTCCGCGCGCCGCGGGCCGGAACCTACGTGTTCACGGGCTACTACCGGCTGCTCGGCGCGGCCCCGACGGGCGTCTCGCCGCGGATCTTCGTCGGCGGCAAGGAAGTGACCGCGGAGGCGTTCGGCGAGACCGCGCCCGTCCTGTCGGGCCCCGGCGGCGACCTGACGGTGAAGAAGGCGGGCCAGACGAAGACCTTCACCTTCACGCGCACGCTCAAGGCCTTCGACTTCGTCTCCTTCGGGCTGAACCCGAACGGCGACCCTGCGGGCGACGCCACCGGCTTCGACGTTTCGGCGACGACGCAGTAAGGGCCTGACGGCGCGCGCTCGCCGCGCGCCGGCCGCAGGCGACGCCCGGGGGACGGGCGAGCGTCTCCGTTGGGGGCGCCGCCTCGCCTATGCCCGGACGAGGCACCGCGCCGACGGGCGCATGGCCTCGCGACGTTCCGGCGTTTCGCCCGACCGCCTGAGCCGCTGGCTCGCGCGCGCCGCGCCGTCCCCACCGATATCGGCGCAGACGATGCGTGAGGAAGCGCTCGCGTCGCCCTCTCTGGCGACGTCCCGCCGCGCCGGAGATGGCGGGGAAAACCCAAACTTATCCGTCGTCGCTAACCAGCCGGCAAGGCTGACGCCCTACACTCGGCGAACTTATTGACCGAACGGTTCGGTCAGACCTTGCCGAGCGCATGGCGACGCTGTAAATGCTCATTGACCGAACGGTTCGGTCAATGACGTTTGCGACGTCGGGACGATCGAACCAAGGGTGGACTGCGACGCCGGCCTGAAGCCGGCGCGGGGGCCAGGAGCCTTGATGTGGCGATAGCTCGGACATCGCAGGCGACGGAAGAGACGCCGCGCCCGCGGCTGATTTCCTCCTCGCCGGACACGACCGCGGAGGTCGCGCCGGATCGGCATGAGGCGGAGACGTCCGAGGCCGAGCCGCAGTCGCGCGCCGCCCCCGAAACCCCCGCCGCGGCGCCTGGCGCCCCCGTCCAGACCCCTGACGCCGCCCCGGCGACCGACGCCGTGAAGCCCAAGCGCGGCCGCGCCAAAAAGCTCGTGCTGTCGGCTGTCCTTCTCGCCGCGCTCGCGGTCGCCGGCTCCTACGGCTACGACTGGTGGATCGACGGTCGTTTCCTGGTCGAGACCGACGACGCCTATGTGGGCGCCGACATGGCGACCATGGCCCCCAAGGTCTCCGGCTACGTGGCTTCGGTCGCGGTGACCCAGAACCAGCGCGTGAAGGCCGGCGACCCGCTCGTGACCCTCGACGCCGCCGACTACCGCCTCGCCCTTCAGGCGGCGGACGGCAAGATCGCGACCCAGCGGGCGACCGTCGCGCGCATCGACCGGCAGGTCGCGGCCTCAGAAGCGCAGATCCTTCAGGCGCGCGCGCAGGTCGACAGCGCGGCCGCCGACCGCGCGCGCGCAGCGGCCGATTTCGAGCGCGCCCAGACGCTCGCCAAGTCCACCTATGGCAGCCGGCAGGCGCTCGACCAGGCGACCGCCGACAAGGCCCGCACGGCCGCCTCGGTCGAGGCCGCGACCGCCGGCGTCACCGCCGCCGAAGCCAACCGCGACGTCCTCGCCGCGCAGAAGGCCGAGGCCGAGCATCTGCTCGACGAGCTCGGGACCGCGCGCGCCCAGCGCCAGCGCGACCTCGACGCGACCGTGATCCGCGCGCCCTTCGACGGGGTCGTGGGCAACAAGGCCGTGCAGGAGGGCGACTACGTCACCCCGGGCAAGCGCGTGATGGCGGTGGTGCCGCTCGACCGCGTCTATGTCGACGCCAACTTCAAGGAGACCCAGCTCGGCGAGATCGAACCCGGATCGAAGGTCCGGCTCTCGGTCGACGCCTATCCGGAGCACGACGTGACGGGCGTCGTGGACAGCCTCGCGCCGGCCTCCGGCGCGCAGTTCTCGCTGCTGCCGCCCGAAAACGCGACCGGCAACTTCACCAAGATCGTCCAGCGCGTGCCCGTGCGCATCCGCGTCGCGCCCGAGGACGTCGCCCGCGGCCGCCTCCGGCCGGGCCTCTCGGTGATCGCCTCGGTCGACACCCGAACCGCGCCGACGGACAGCTCGCAGACGAGCGCCGCCGACGCCCCCTCCAGCGCCGCGCCCTCCCCCGGGCGGCGCTGATCGACCCCCGCGTCCGATTTTCCGAAGATGAGCGGCGGCGCCATGAGCGACCGATCGACCGCCGATCTGGCCCGTGTCCCCCCAGGGCCGGCGGCCGGCTCTTCCTCCGGATCTTCGGGCGCGGGGAACCCTCCGGTCGAACCGCAGGTCACCGCCCGCAGGCTGATCGCGTTCTTCGCGCTCGTCTTCGGGATGTTCATGGCGATCCTGGACATCCAGATCGTCTCGTCCTCGCTCGCCGAGATTCAGGCCGGCCTCTCCGCCAGCCCTGACGAGATCTCCTGGGTCCAGACCAGCTATCTCATCGCCGAAGTCATCATGATCCCGCTCTCCGGGTTCCTGGCGCGCGCGATGTCGACCCGGGTGCTGTTCTCGATCTCGGCCTTGGGCTTCACGCTCGCCTCCGCGCTCTGCGCCACCGCCACGACGCTCCCCGAGATGATCACCTACCGGGCGCTGCAGGGCTTCATCGGCGGCGGCATGATCCCGACGGCGTTCGCGGCCGCCTACACCATCTTCCCGCGCCGCCTGCAGCCCGCGATCATGGCGGTGGTCGGCCTGACCGTGACGCTCGCCCCGACCATCGGCCCGACGGTCGGCGGGTACCTGACCGAGCTCATGTCGTGGCACTGGCTGTTCCTGATCAACATCGTGCCGGGCGCGGCCGCGACGCTGCTCGCCTGGACGCTGGTGGACTTCGACGAGCCCGACTACGCGCTCCTGAAGAAGCTCGACTATGTCGCGCTCGCCGCCATGGCGATGTTTCTCGGCAGCCTCGAATACGTGCTCGAGGAAGGCGCCAAGGACGACTGGTTCCAGGACGCGACCATCCGCACGCTGAGCGTCACGGCGGTCGTCGGCGGGGTTCTGTTCTTCTGGCGCAGCTTCACGGCCGAGACGCCGCTGGTGGACCTGCGGGTCTATCGCGACCGCAACTTCGCGGTCGGCTCGATCCTCACCTTCATCATGGGCATCGGCCTTTATGGCATGACCTATCTCTACCCGGTCTTCCTCGGCCGGGTGCGGGGCTACGACAGCCTTCAGATCGGCGAGACCGTGTTCGTGTCCGGCCTCTTCATGTTCCTCACCGCGCCGGTGGTCGGGATCCTGTCGCGCCGCGTCGATCCCCGCTATCTCATCGCCATGGGGTTCTGCGGCTTCGCGCTCTCCTGCGCGGACCTCACCTGGATCACGCGCGACTGGGCTTTCTGGGAGCTGTTCGTGCCGCAGGCGCTGCGCGGCTGCTCGCTCATGCTCTGCATGGTGCCGATCAACGTGGTGTCGCTCGCCACCATGCCGCCGCCGATGCTGAAGAACGCCTCGGGGCTCTTCAACCTGATGCGCAACCTCGGCGGCGCCTTCGGGCTCGCCTTCATCAACACCCCTTCCTCAACGAGCGGCAAGACCTCCACATGCTGCGGCTGCGCGAGCACGTGGTGTGGGGCCGGCAGGTCGCGAGGAGCGGCTTTCCTCCATGACGCAGAGCTTCTCGGGCCGCCTCGGCTCCGACGCGGAGCTCGCCGCGATCAAGCAGCTCGCCAATCAGGTGCGCAGCCAGGGGCTGGTGATGTCCTTCATCGACCTGTTCTGGGCGCTCTCGATCCTGTTCGTCGCGATCGTGATCCTCGTGCCGCTCGTGAAGCGCCCGCAGCTCGGCGCCGCCGCGCCGGCGGGTCATTGAGGCGGGACGGAGCGGCACGAGCGTCATCCCGGGCTTGACCCGGGATCCAGAACCGAGGCCGCGGCAGGAACTGGAGAAAACGCATCGGTTCTGGATCCCGGCTCTCCGGCCGGGATGACGGCGGAGGATCAACAGGCCCACGCGCCTTAGCCGCCTACGGGTTCCTACGGATCTGGACGAACGGCCCCGAAGCGCGCCTCATTGTTGCAGCGCACTCGGGGAGTTTCGTCGATGAAGCCGATCGGATCCGTCTTCGCCGCCGCGGTTCTGGCCGCGGTCCTCTGGCAGCCCGCCGCGGCGCAGGACGCCGAGGCGCTCGCGGTCGCCCGCGAGCTCGTGGCCGAGACCACGATGGACGGCATGGTGGGCGACATCGTCGCCCGCACCTGGCCCGCCATGGAGCCCGAAATCCGCCGGCAGCTGCCGGACGCGAGCGCGGAGGCGATGAAGGGCTTTCGCGCCGACTATGTGCGCATCGTCACCGAGCGCACCGGCGAATTGATGGCCGAGACGCCCGCGGTCTACGCCCGGCACTACACGGCCGAGGAGCTCCGCCAGCTCGTCGCATTCTACCGCAGCCCGGTGGGCCGCAAGTCGCTCGCCGTGATGCCGGCGATCGTCGGCGACATGGTCAAGATCGCGACCGCCCGGATGCCGATGGTGACCGCGGAGATCAACGAGGCGTTCCGCACGAAGATGCGCAAGAAGGGCGTCGAGATCCCGATCTGAGGCGGCGCTGCAGCGACCGCCGCCGTCATCCCGGCCTTGAGCCGGGATCCATGAACGCGACGCGTCCCGCTTTGTCGCAGGCGTCGCGGTTCTGGACGCCGGCTCTTCGGCCGGCATGACGGCGTTGCGTCGCTTCCGCCCTTACATGTGAATGGCGCGGCCTTCCACGGCGAGCGCGGCTTCCTTGACGGCTTCCGACAGCGTCGGATGCGCGTGGCAGGTGCGGGCGATGTCCTCGCTGGACGAGGAGAACTCCATCGCGACCGCGACTTCGCCGATCAGCGTGCCGGCGTCCGGACCCACGATGTGGACGCCCAGCACCTTGTCGGTCTTGGCGTCCGCAAGGATTTTCACGAAGCCGTCCGTGGTGCCGTTCGCCTTGGCGCGGCCGTTCGCCGTGAAGGGGAACTTGCCGGCCTTGTACTCGACGCCGTCCTTCTTGAGCTCCTCCTCGGTGCGGCCGACCGAGGCGACTTCCGGATAGGTGTAGACGACGTTCGGGATGACCTCGTAGTTCACATGACCGGATTTGCCGGCGAGCGTCTCCGCGATCGCCACGCCCTCGTCCTCGGCCTTGTGGGCGAGCATCGGGCCGACGATGACGTCGCCGATGGCGTAGATCCCGTCGACAGTGGTCTTGAAGTGGCCGTCTGTCTTCACCCGGCCGCGCTCGTCGAGCTCGACGCCGGCCTCCTTGAGGCCGAGGCCTTCGGTGAAGGGCGTGCGGCCGATCGCGACCAGCACGACGTCCGCCTCGATCTCCTCCGCCGCGCCGCCCGCCGCCGGCTCGATCTTGACCTTCAGGCGCTCGCCCGCCTTTTCGGCGCCGGTGACCTTGGAGCCGAGCTTGAACTCCATGCCCTGCTTGGCGAGGATCCGCTGGAACTGTTTTCCGAGCTCGACGTCCATGCCCGGAAGGATGCGGTCGAGGAACTCGACCACCAGGACTTCCGAGCCGAGCCGGCGCCACACCGAGCCGAGCTCGAGCCCGATCACGCCGCCGCCGACGACGACCAGCTTCTTCGGCAGGGTTTTCAGCGCGATCGCGCCGGTGGACGAGACGATCTTGGCCTCGTCGATCTCGAGGCCCTTGAGCTTGGCGACGTCGGAGCCCGTGGCGATCACGATCGCCTTGGTCTCGAGCGTCGTCTTCTCGCCGCTCTCGGGGCTGACCTCGACCTTGCCGGCGCCGAGAATCTTGCCCGTCCCGTGGAAGGCGTCGATCTTGTTCTTCTTGAGCAGGAACTCGACGCCCTTGGTGTTGCCGGCGACGCCCTCGTCCTTGAAGGCCATCATCTGCGAGAGGTCGAGTTCAGGCGCGGGCACCTTGATGCCCATCTTGGCGAAGGCGTGGCCCGCCTCCTCGAACAGCTCCGAGGCGTGCAGCAAGGCCTTGGAGGGGATGCAGCCGACATTGAGGCAGGTGCCGCCATGGGTGGCGCGCTTTTCCACGACCGCCACCTTCAGGCCGAGCGCGCGCGGATCGCGCAGACGTAGCCGCCGGGTCCGGTGCCGATGACGACGAGATCGTAGGCCATGGGTCTCTTTCGGTTCTTTCTGTCGAGGAATATGCGGCGCGGCTCTTCGGGTCCGCGCCTCATATAGGGTTCAGGGCGTCGGCTTCGCGCCCCCGGGAGGGGCGGAGGCGGGACCGTCGGAGGCAGGCGCGATCGCGCCCGCGTCCCAGCGCGCGAGCACGTCCTTGAGCGCGGCCGAAAGCTTCGGTGGCTGCTCGTTCAGGCCCTCGATCGGCTTCTCCAGAGAGCCTGCATAGTCCGCATAGGTGCGGAGCTCGAAGACGCGCGCGGTCTCGGCGTCGACCCTCGCGGCGCGCGCCATAGCGGATCAGGGTCTCGAGCGCCTTCGGCTTGTCGCCGCGCACCGCCTCGAGCGTCAGGGTCTCGCCGGTCTCGGGCGCGAAGGCTTCGGGCGTCGCGACGCCTTCGATGAGCACGGCGCGCAGCGCCGCCTCGTCGTCGCGCTGGATCGCCGCATGGGCCCGGCCGGCGGCCTCGCGCTGCTCCGGCGACATCGCCGCGACGCGGCGCTGCTGCAACGTGCGGCCGTCGCCGTCCTCCAGCACGCCGAAATCGGTGACGAGCGCGAGCGCTTGGCCGCTCTCGTCCTCGCCCCAATAGGTCGCGTAGAAGCCGTCGCCCCAGCCGCTGGAGAACACCGCGACGTTGGCGTCCTCGTCCTTCATGGGCAGGTGCATCGCGTAGTCGTCATTGTTGGCCGCGAGCTCGTCGGCGAGCACGCAGTCGTAATAGTTGTCGCACTTGGTCTCGCGGCCGCGCCAGCGCATCGCCCGCACCGCCTCGTGGTCCATGAAGGAGCCGAGGCCCGCGTCGACGCCATAGCCGAAGATCTCGCCGTCCTTGAGCTTCGTGCGTCCTGGCCGGGCGTGGTGGCGATCCGCCATCTCGCGATCTTGCCGGGCGCAAGCCGCAGCATCGCGAGCGCGACGCGCTCCTGCGCGAAGAACAGCGTGACCGGATAGCTGCCCGGCGCGACTGTGCGCCCGAACGGCGGATGATCGGGATTGACCAGGGGATCGGCCGCGATGATCCGGCCGGTCGGCGCGACGAGGTCGCCGATGGCCTTGGGCGCGATCATCCGCTCTTTCAGCGCCTCGGCGTCGAGGTCGACGACCGAGAGGTTGGCGGCCTGCGGGCCCTCTGCTGCGACCGCGGCCGCTGTCCCCGCGATGAGGGCGAGCGCGCCGAGCCAAAGTCGGACTGCCAGAAAAACGCTCAGGACGCTGCGATGCATGTTCGCCCCCGATCCCTCGAACCTTGTTCGCCCCTAAGCGCCGCCGGCCTGACGGAAATCGCGCCGCAACGCCTTGGCCTGGATCGCGAAGGTCCAGCGGTTGAGCACGAAGATCGCGATCGACAGGCCGACGAGCCAGGGCAGGATCTGGACGATCCCGTCGAGCGAGCGGCCGAAGTCCTTCAGGTCCACCACCATGACGGCCGCGACCACCACGAGGCCGAGGATCGCCATCACGGTCTGGCGGTCGAGCGTCTTCTTGCGCGCCGCCAGCGCGGCCGCCACGTCCGGCGCGTCGACTTCTGCGTCGGAGCGGGTCAGGCCGAGCCCCCCTGTTCGATGCGCCAGGTGGTGACAACGTCGGGATTGATCACGACCTCGCCCGTCGCTTTCAGCTTGTACTCGCCGGGATGGGCGTGGCCGAACCAGCCGGTCGCGGGCGGCATCACGAGGGTCTCGCCCTTTGAGCCGCCCTCGCACTCGATCGTGATGCCGGCTTGCGGATCCGCCGAGACGATCCGGCCGTGATACTGGCCGCTTCGCTCGCCGTCGCGACCGACGAAGGCGATCCCCACAAGCGCGTATTTGCCGACGAGCCAGTCGGCGGCCGCCTGGTCCCACGGCTCGGGGAACTCGGCCCCGGGCGACGGGACGAAGCGCGGCGGGCCCTCCATCGAGGCGCTCCCCTGCTTAGAGGTCCATCACCAGCCGGGCCGGATCCTCGAGGCTCTCCTTGACGCGGACGAGGAAGGTCACGGCCTCCTTGCCGTCGACGATGCGGTGGTCGTAGCTGAGCGCGAGATACATCATCGGCCGCACCTCGATCTTGCCGCCGATCGCCATCGGCCGCTCCTGGATCTTGTGCATGCCGAGAATGCCGGACTGCGGCGCGTTGAGGATCGGGGTCGACATCAGCGACCCGTAGATGCCGCCGTTCGTGATCGTGAAGGTGCCGCCCTGCATCTCCTCGATGCCGAGCTTGCCGTCGCGGGCGCGCTTGCCGAAGTCGGCGATCGTCTTCTCGACGCCCGCAAGGCCGAGCGTGTCGGCGTCGCGCACCACGGGCACGACGAGGCCGCGGTCAGTGCCGACCGCGATGCCGACATGGTAGTAGTTCTTGAAGATGAGATCGGTGCCGTCGATCTCGGCGTTGACGCTCGGCAGGTCTTTCAGCGCCTGGACCACGGCCTTCACGAAGAAGCCCATGAAGCCGAGCTTCACGCCGTGCTTCTTCTCGAAGGTGTCCTTGTACTTCGACCGCGCCATGACTTCCGTCATGTCGACCTCGTTGAAGGTCGTCAGCATCGCGGCGGTGTTCTGGGCGTCCTTGAGGCGGCGCGCGATGGTCTGGCGCAGCTTCGTCATCCGCACGCGCTCTTCGCGGCTGGCGTCGTCGGCCGGCGACGGCGCGCGGACCTGAGCGGGCGCGCTCGGCGCGGGAGCCGACGGCGCCTTGGCTTGCGCGCTGCCCTGGGCCGAAGCATGTCGCCCTTGGTCACGCGGCCGTCCTTGCCGGTGCCCTCGACCTTGGCCGGGTCGACGCCGGTCCTTCGGCGAGGCGGCGGACCGACGGCGCGAGGCCGGCGTCGGCCGGCGCGGATCCGCCGTTCGCCTTCGGCTTGGTCTCGTTCGCGGTGTCGGCGACGGGCTTGGCCGCCTCCTTCGAGCCGGCGGCGGGCTTGGCGTCGTCCTTCTTGGCCGGAGCCGCGCCGGCTCCGCCCTCCTCGATCGAGCCGAGCAGCGCGTCGACGCCGACCGTGTCGCCTTCGTTGGCCTCGATCTGGCCGAGCACGCCGGCGGCGGCCGGAACCTCGAGCGTGACCTTGTCGGTCTCGAGCTCGACCACCGGCTCGTCGGCCTTCACGGCCTCGCCGGGCTTCTTGAACCAGCGGCCGATGGTGGCCTCGGTGACGGATTCGCCGAGCGTCGGAACGCGGATCTCAGTGGCCATCAGCTCGCCCCCTTCGCGCGAAGGGGCCTCCCCTGTTCTTGAAGCGTCGCACCGGCGGCGCAGTCGGGTGCGTCGCCCGGCGGACGACGATCGGATTTTCCGGCCACGTCATAGACGATTTCATTCGAGGCCGGTCAGAAACTTCACGTGACGTCAGCTATGCCGCCGACGCAGCGCGCCAAGGGGCGCGCCGCCGGAACCTGCCCGCCGACGCCAACGCCCGGCGTCAGCCGAGCGCCTCGTCGAGGAACGCCTGAAGCTGCGCGAGGTGCTTCGACATCAGGCCCGAGGCCGTCGCGGCCGAGGCCGGGCGGCCGGCGTAGCGCGGACGCCGGTTCTCGGCCCCGATGTTGTTCAGCACCCACTCGATGTAGCTCTCGACGAAGAACCAGGAGCCCATGTTGCGGGGCTCCTCCTGGCACCAGACGACCTCGGCGTGCCTGAAGCGCCCGAGCTCGCTGACCGCGGCCTTCACCGGGAACGGATAGATCTGCTCGACGCGCAGCAGGTAGACGTCGTCGATCCCGCGCTTCTCGCGCTCCTCGAGCAGGTCGTAATAGACCTTGCCCGAGCACATCACGACGCGGCGGATCTCGGCGTCCGGCTTCAGCTTGACGACCGAGTTCGGATCGAGCTCGGCGTCGTCCCAGAGCAGGCGGTGGAACGAGGTTCCCTCGTCCATCATCGAGAGCGACGAGGTCGCGCGCTTGTGGCGGAGCAGCGACTTCGGCGTCATCAGGATCAGCGGCTTGCGGAAGTCGCGGACGAGCTGGCGGCGCAGGATGTGGAAGTAGTTCGCCGGCGTGGTGCAGTTGGCGACCTGCATGTTGTCCTCGGCGCACATCTGCAGATAGCGCTCGAGACGGGCCGATGAATGCTCCGGACCCTGGCCCTCATAGCCGTGGGGCAGCAGCATCACGAGGCCCGACATACGCAGCCACTTGCGCTCGCCCGACGACAGGAACTGGTCGACGATGACCTGCGCGCCGTTGGCGAAGTCGCCGAACTGGGCCTCCCACAGAGTGAGGGCGTTCGGCTCGGCGAGCGTGTAGCCGTATTCGAAGCCCAGCACGGCCTCTTCCGAGAGCATCGAGTTGATGACCTCGAAGCGCGCCTGATCCTCCGAGAGATTGGAGAGCGGCGTGAAGCGGCCCTCGTTCTCCTGGTCGGTCAGCACCGAATGGCGCTGGGAGAAGGTGCCGCGCTCGACGTCCTGGCCGGAGAGGCGCACCGGTCTGCCGTCGGTCAGCAGCGACGCGAAGGCGAGCGCCTCGCCCATCGCCCAGTCGATGCCCTCGCCGTCCTCGACCATCTTGCGACGGTTGTCGAGCAGGCGCTTCACCGTGCGGTGGACCGCGAAGTCGTCCGGCGCGGAGGCGATCTTGCGACCGAGCTCCTTCAGGCGCTCGATCGGAACGCCGGTCTTCCCGCGGCGCGGATCGTCATAGTCGCGCGTCGCCTTCAGGCCCGACCAGCGGCCGTCGAGCCAGTCGGCCTTGTTGGGCTTGTAGGCCTGGCCGGACTCGTACTCCGTCTCCATCCGGTCGCGGAACGCCTGGCGCATCTCGTCGACTTCGCCCGGCTTGATGACGCCGCCGTCCAGCAGGCGCTTGGCGTAGCTCTCGAGCGCGGTCGGATGGCTGCGGATGATCTTGTACATCCGCGGCTGGGTGAAGGCCGGCTCGTCGCCTTCGTTGTGGCCGAAGCGCCGGTAGCAGAACATGTCGATGACGACCGGCTTGTGGAACTTCTGCCGGAACTCGGTCGCGATCTTGGCCGCGAAGGTGACGGCCTCGGGGTCGTCGCCGTTCACGTGGAAGATCGGCGCCTCGATCATCTTGGCGACGTCGGACGGATAGGGCGAGGAGCGCGCCATGCGCGGCGCGGTCGTGAAGCCGATCTGGTTGTTGATGATGAAGTGGATCGAGCCGCCGGTCTTGTGGCCGCGCAGGCCCGAGAGGCCGAAGCACTCGGCCACCACGCCCTGGCCCGCGAAGGCCGCGTCGCCATGGATCAGCAGCGGCATCACCTTCACGCGGTCGACGTCGGTGTGCTGGTCCTGCTTGGCGCGCACCTTTCCGAGCACCACCGGATCGACGATCTCGAGGTGGCTGGGGTTGGCGGTCAGCGAGAGATGCACGGTGTTGCCGTCGAACTCGCGGTCCGACGAGGCGCCGAGGTGGTACTTGACGTCGCCCGAGCCCTCGACCTCGTCCGGGGTCCAGGAGCCGCCCTTGAACTCGTGGAAGATCGCGCGGTGCGGCTTGCCGAGCACCTGGGCGAGGATGTTCAGGCGCCCGCGATGGGCCATGCCGAACACGATCTCGCGCACGCCGAGCGCGCCGCCGCGCTTGATGATCTGCTCGAGCGCCGGGACGATGGACTCGCTGCCGTCGAGGCCGAAGCGCTTGGTGCCGGTGTATTTGACGTCGAGGAACTTCTCGAAACCCTCGGCTTCCACCAGCTTGTTGAGAATGGCCTTCTTGCCCTCGTTGGTAAAGGCGACGCCCTTGTCCGGCCCCTCGATGCGCTCCTGGATCCAGGCCTTCTCGGCCGGATCGGAGATGTGCATGAACTCGACGCCGAGCGTGCCGCAATAGGTGCGGCGCAGGATCGCGAGCATCTCGCGGACGGTCGCGTACTCCATGCCGAGCACGTGGTCGATGAAGATCTTTCGGTCCAGATCGGCTTCCGAGAAGCCGTAGGACGCAGGGTCGAGCTCCTCGCGCTCGGGGCGCTTGTCGAGCTTCAACGGGTCGAGGTCGGCGGCGAGATGGCCGCGGATCCGGTAGGCCCGGATCATCATCAGCGCGCGGGTCGAGTCGCGGGTCGCGGCCTGGATCTCGGCCTCGGAGACCGGCGCGCCCTTGGCCGCGGCCTTCGCCTTGACCTTGTCGCCGACCACGACCTCGATCCGGCCCCAGTCGCCGTCGAGCGCGGAGACGAGTTCGCCGTTCGCCGGGATCGGCCAGTTCGGCTTCTCCCAGGACGGGCCTTCGGCGGCGATCTCGACCGCGGCGGCTTCGTCGCCGAGCTCGTCGAAGAACGCCTTCCAGGCCGGATCGACCGAGGAGGGATCCTTCAGGTAGCGCGCCTGCAGATCCTCGACGTAGGCGGCGTTCCCGCCCCAGAGAAAGGATGTGCGCGAGAAACCTTCGTTCGCCGCCTGGCGTGACATGGGAAAAAGCCTTGAGATCGGATCGGTTGCTGGCGTTTCGCGCTGCAATATAGGCGCGGCGCGCTCGGATTAGAACGACGGAAATGCGAAATCAGCGTGGCGCCAAAGTCAGATTGGCTGAAAGCCTGCGTCAATTCGGCTGAATTTAGTCGATTCGAACGCAAAAGGGGACCGGCCTCGCGGCCGATCCCCTTCAAGCACCGACGCTGAGAAGAGCCTCAGCCCTTCAGCAATTCCACGAGCGTCTTGCCGAGGCGCGCGGGCGAAGGCGAGACGCGGATGCCGGCCTTCTCCATGGCTTCGATCTTGTCCTCGGCGCCGCCCTTGCCGCCCGAGATGATCGCGCCGGCATGGCCCATGCGGCGTCCGGGAGGGGCCGTGCGGCCCGCGATGAAGCCGACCGTCGGCTTCTTGCGGCCGCGCTTGGCCTCGTCGGCGAGGAACTGCGCCGCGTCCTCCTCGGCCGAGCCGCCGATCTCGCCGATCATCACGATCGACTCGGTGCGCTCGTCGGCGAGGAACAGCTCGAGCATCGAGATGAACTCGGTGCCCTTGACCGGGTCGCCGCCGATGCCGACCGCGGTGGTCTGGCCAAGGCCCTCCTGCGTGGTCTGGAACACCGCCTCATAGGTCAGCGTGCCGGAGCGCGAGACGACGCCGACATTGCCTCGGCTGAAGATGTTGCCCGGCATGATGCCGATCTTGCACTCGCCGGCGGTGACGACGCCCGGGCAGTTCGGGCCGATGAGGCGCGACTTCGAGCCTTCGAGAGCGCGCTTCACCCGCACCATGTCGAGGACCGGAACGCCCTCGGTGATGCAGACGATCAGCGGGATCTCGGCCGCGATCGCCTCGCAGATCGCGTCGGCCGCGCCTGGCGGCGGAACGTAGACCACGGAGGCGTCGGCGCCGGTGGCCTCGCGGGCTTCAGCCACGGTGTCGAACACCGGCAGGTCGAGATGGGTCTGGCCGCCTTTGCCCGGGGCCACGCCGCCGACCATCTTGGTGCCGTAAGCCACCGCCTGGGTCGAATGGAAGGTGCCGTTCTTGCCGGTGAAGCCCTGGCAAATGACCTTGGTGTTCGCGTCGATCAGGATGGACATCGGCTCAGTTCCCCTTCACGGCGCGACGATTTTCTGGGCAGCGTCGTCGAGGTCGTCGGCCGGCAGCACGTTCAGGCCGCTCTCGGCGATGATCTTCTTGCCTTCTTCGACGTTGGTGCCCTCAAGCCGCACCACCAGCGGCACAGAGAGGCCGACCGCCTTCACGGCCGCGATCACGCCATTGGCGATCACGTCGCACTTCATGATGCCGCCGAAGATGTTGACCAGAATGCCCTTCACCTGCGGGTCGGCGGTGATGATCTTGAACGCCGCCGTGACCTTCTCTTCCGAAGCGCCGCCGCCGACGTCGAGGAAGTTCGCCGGCTCTTCGCCGTAGAGCTTGATGATGTCGAGGGTCGCCATCGCGAGGCCCGCGCCGTTCACCATGCAGCCGATCGTGCCGTCGAGCGCGATGTAGGCGAGGTCATACTTGGACGCCTCGATCTCCTTCTCGTCCTCTTCGGTGAGGTCGCGGAGCTCGGCGAGTTCGGGGTGGCGATAGAGGGCGTTGGAGTCGAACGAGACCTTGGCGTCCAGCACCCGGATCTTGTCGTCCTTGGTGACGATCAGCGGGTTGATCTCGAGCATCGACATGTCGAGGCCGACAAAGGCCGCGTAGAGCTGGTCGACGAGCTTGGCGGCCTGCTTGGCGAGGTCGCCCTTGAGCTCGAGCGCCTGCGCGATCGAACGCCCGTGATGCGGCATGACGCCGGTGGCGGGGTCGACGGTGAAAGTGTGGATCTTCTCGGGCGTGTCGTGCGCCACGTCCTCGATGTTCATGCCGCCTTCGGTCGAGACCACGAAGGCCACATGGCCGCTCTCGCGGTCGACCAGCGCCGAGAGATAGAACTCCTTGGCGATGTCGGAGCCTTCCTCGACGTAGAGGCGGTTGACCTGCTTGCCGGCGGCGCCGGTCTGCACGGTCACCAGCGTCTTGCCGAACATCTGGCCAATGAATTCCTTGGCCTCCTCGCGCGACTTCGCGAGGCGCCGCCCTTCTCGCCGGCGTCGGCTTCCTTGAACTTGCCCTTGCCGCGGCCGCCCGCATGGATCTGGGACTTCACCACCCACCGGGCCGGGGAGGCCGGCGAGCGCCTGATCGGCGTCGGCGGCCGAGAGGATCGGGAAGCCGACAGGCACCGGCGCGCCGAATTTACCCAAGAGGGCCTTCGCCTGGTATTCGTGAATGTTCATCTCGCTTCCCTCATGGGCGTCCCGAAACACCGGCGGCCGGCCGCGGACGTGATGGATGAAGAACTTTGGTCGAACGGGGCCCTAGCGTCCGGCGAAGAGCCGGTCAACGCCGACCGCAATGAGACTTGCGACGAAGTAGAAGACCGGAAGGCCCAATCCGGCCACGACGAGCAGCATGAACGTCGAGGCGGCGAACTCGCCATAGGCGGCCGGAGAAGCGGCCCCGAAGGCTCCGATCAGAAGCGCCGCGCCCGCGCACGTTGTCGCGAGCGCGCCTGAGCCGAGCGCGATCCAGTCGACCGCGCGCCGCGCGGGACCGTTGTCGCCGCGCGGCGCCTCGGGCCAGTGCGCGAGGCCGTTCAGGACGTCGAGCAGGTCGCCGATCGCCACGACGCCTCCCGTGGATCGAGAGAGGAGGCGCGGCGCGCGCCCATTCGGAGACGCGCCGCAGCCTTCGCGCGTTTTTACTTGCCGAGGTTCGGGGCGATCGACTTGCAGACCTCGATCAGGCCCTTCACGGCGCCGACCGACTTTTCGAACTCGGCCTTCTCCGCGCCGTTCAATTCGATCTCGACGATCTTCTCGACGCCGCCGGCGCCGATGACCACCGGCACGCCGACATAAATGTCGCTCTGACCGTACTGGCCGGTGAGATGCGCGGCGCAGGGCAGCACGCGCTTCTTGTCCTTGAGGTAGCTCTCGGCCATCGCGATCGCCGAGGCCGCAGGCGCATAGAACGCCGAACCGGTCTTGAGCAGCGCCACGATCTCGGCGCCGCCGTCGCGGGTGCGCTGGACGATCTTGTCGAGCTTCTCCTGGTGGTCCAACCCATCTTCACGATCCGGCAGCGGGATGCCGGCGACGGTGGAGTAGCGGGTGAGCGGCACCATGGTGTCGCCGTGGCCGCCCAGCACGAAGGCGGTGACGTCCTCGACCGAGACGCCGAACTCTTCGGCCAGGAAGTAGCGGAAGCGCGACGAGTCCAGCACGCCCGCCATGCCCACGACCTTCTCGGCCGGCAGGCCCGAGGCCTGCTGCAGCGCCCACACCATGGCGTCGAGCGGGTTGGTGATGCAGATCACGAAGGCGTCCGGGGCGTATTTCGCGATGCCGGCGCCGACCTGCTCCATCACCTTCAGGTTCGTGCCGATGAGGTCGTCGCGGCTCATGCCGGGCTTGCGCGGCACGCCGGGCGGTGACGATCACCACGTCGGCGCCGGAAAGATCCTCGTAGGACGAGGTGCCCTTGAGCTTGGCGTCGAAGCCGTCGACCGGCGAGGACTCGGCGAGGTCGAGCGACTTGCCCTGCGGCACGCCGTCGACGATGTCGAACATCACCACGTCGCCGAGCTCCTTCAGGCCGACGAGATGGGCGAGCGTGCCGCCGATCTGGCCAGCGCCCACGAGTCCGATCTTGCTGCGCGCCATTGGTCCTCTTCCTTCAAATTCTAAGGCTGAGCGGGGCCTTGTCGCGGCCCGGGACGAGAGGCGTTTCGACTAGCCCGATCGAAGACGCCGTTCAAGACATGGAGGCCGCGAATCGCGGTTTCGGTCCGTTGCGCCGCACAAATGGGTTGATCTCAGGTCTCGACCAGTCCCGTGGTTTGGCCGCTCGCGGCGCTCGAGCCCTGGCCGTGGGGGCGCGACAGCCACTCGTCGGAGCCCATTTCGGCCAGCCGCGAGGCGGTGCGCACGAAGCCGAAGGCCTCGTAGCCTTCAGACCCCGTCCAGATGCCGTCCCGCCCGGTCTCTGCGGATGCCGCGAGCTTGACGTTGCGCTCGTAGAGCGCGTCGATCAGCGTCATGAAGCGGCGAGCCTCGTTGCGGCGGGTCTCGTCGAGCTTCGGCACGCGGTCGAGCACCAGCGTGTGGTAGCGCCGCGCGATGGCGAGGAAGTCGCCGGGCCCCAGCGGCTTCGCGCAAAGATCGTCGAAGCTCGCCCGCGCGACGCCGTTGGCGGCGAGCGGAATCGCGATCTTGCGGCCTGCGACCTCGATCGTCTCGGGCGAGCCCTTTTCGCCTGCGAGCGCGAGGAAGATCTCGCCGAGCGCGGTCTCGGCCGCGGCGTCCGGCGGCGTCAGCCAGACCTTTCGGTCGCCGAGCTTCTCGCGCCGGAAATCCGTGCGCGCGTCGAGCCGGAACACGTCGAGGCGCTGCTCCAGCATCTTGATGAAGGGCAGGAACAGCGAGCGGTTGAGGCCGTCCTTGTAGAGGTTTTCGGGCGGCACGTTCGAGGTCGCCACCACCACCACGTCGCGCTCGAACAGACGCTCGAACAGACGGCCGAGGATCATGGCGTCGGCGATGTCGGTGACGTGGAACTCGTCGAAGCAGAGCAGCGAGGCCTGTTTGGCGATGGCGTCGCCGACGCCCGGGATGACGTCGCCCGAGCCCTTGCCGGACTTCGCCTCCTGCCGCGCCGCATGGATGCGGGCGTGGACGTCCTGCATGAAGTCGTGGAAATGCGCGCGGCGCTTGGCCTCGACCGGGGCGCTTGCGAAGAACAGGTCCATCAGCCGCGTCTTGCCGCGCCCGACCTCGCCCCAGACGTAGAGGCCCTTCGGCGCGGGCGCGTTGGACCGGCCGAACAGCCAGCCGAGCGGACCGCGGCGGTCGCCGACGCGCTCGCGCAGGGTCTTCTCGAGGGCGTCGAGGCGGGCGGCGAGCCTCGCCTGACCGGGATCGGGATCGAGCGCGCCCGAGCGGACGAGCGCCTCGTAGCGCTTGAGCGTGGCGTCTGTCATCGGCGCTCGCTAGGGATCCCGCGGGGGAGGAGCGGGCCGGCGCCTGATGCGGAAAAGGGCTTTCCGCTGCGCCGCGAATGCGCTTAGCAGAGCCTCCCGCGGCGCGTCAAAGACGGGCGGCCATGCGCGGAGCGCGCGTCACGGCTGCGTCATCGCAAGCCCGGCGCGGGAACGGCGGGCGGGGACGGCGCGTTTCCCGGCGTCGAACAGCGGAGATCGAAGCCGATGAAGATCCTCATTGCGAGCCTTGCGCTCGCCGCCGCAGGTCTATGGGCGTCGGCCCCGCAGGCGAAGGCCGAGTCGACCTATTGGCAGGACCGCTGGGAAGGCCGCGGCTACTACGACCCGCAAGCCTATCCGCGCCATCGCCGCGACCATGTCGACATCCGCGTCCGGAAGCGCGCCCGCGCGGAGGCCTATGGCTCCGAGCCCTTCGCCAAGCGCAGCTACAACGGGCCGGTCTATCAGAGCCAGGAAGAGGTCCAGCAGTCGGTCTACGACTTCTCCACCGGCGGCTTCGGCAACATCAAGTCCTATCGCTGACGCCAAGGGTTCGCCGCAGACGCGTTGCGGGCGGCAAGGCGACGGGCGATGCTGTCCCGATGATCCTTCGCGCGCTCACGCTGCTCGCATTCCTGGCCGTGTTCGCGGTCCAGCCGAACTGCTGCGCGCACGCCTCGCCGGCCGCCGCCGACCCCGCTGCGACTCACCAAGGTCATGAATACGGGCGCGAGGAGGCCGACTCCGGACGCGACGCGCACGCCATGCATGGCGACGCCGCTCAGCCTCCGGCGGGCGACGCCGTCCACCCCCCGGCGACCGCGGCCTGCGTCATGTCGCTTGGCCTCTCGGCCGCGACCGAGACCATGGCGGCTCCGGAGATCACGGGGCTTTCGACCGAGGCGAGGTCGGCCCTGACCGCAGAAGGCGTCTTTCACGGCCCCTCAGCGCCGCCGCCAAAGACCGCGTGACGCCAGGCGCCGACCGGCGCCGCCTCGCCCACTCGATCTTTGATTTTCAAACGGAACACCCGAATGCGTCACGTCACGCGCGGCCTTGCGGCCGCATGCCTTCTCGCGCTCGCAAGCGCGGCCTCCGCCCAGCAGGCCGGCCACGACCACGGAGCGATGGATCACTCGGCCCATGGCGGGGCCGACGCCTCGCCTTCGACCAAGGCCTTCGAGGAGGCGGCCTCCGCCATGCACGGCTCGATGCGCCAGACCTACACCGGAGACGCCGACCGGGACTTTCTCGCCGGCATGATCCCGCACCACCAGGGCGCGATCGACATGGCCCGGGTCGTCCTGCGCTACGGCAAGGATCCGGCGGTCCGGAAACTGGCGCAGGAGATCGTCGCCGCGCAGGAGCGCGAGATCGCCGACATGCGGCGTATGCTCGAGGCCCATGGCGGGGCCCCCACGGCGAAATGAGCCTGCGGAGCCTGCGGCGGACGCTTGCCGCAGGCTCCGCGTTCCTAAAGAGGATCCGATGGCCGAGTTCTGCACGGTGACGACCACGACGGACGATCGCGCGGCGGCCGAACGCATCGCGCGCGCCGCGGTGGAGCGGCGGCTCGGCGCCTGCGCCCGGATCTATCCGGCGACAAGCCTCTATCGGTGGAAGGGCGCGATCGAGACCGCGGAGGAGACCGTGCTCGAGATCAAGACCACGGCGGCCCGGCGCGACGGCCTCGAGGCGCTGATCCTCGAGCTCCACCCCTACGAGCTGCCCGAGATCGTGGTCCACCCGATCGTGGACGGATCGGAGGCTTATCTGGCCTGGCTGTCCGAGGAGACCGGCGCGGGCTCGGGGTGAGCGCTGAGCGGCTTCGGCACGCGGGTTCCCCAGGCGATGTGGGCCCAGCCGCGCTCGTGGAAATAATAGAGGATGATCTTGGTCACGACCTCGGCCGAGGCGATCGAGCCGGCGGCCTTGAGCGACCCGGTGAAGATGTAGCCGAGCAGCAGCGTGTCGAGCGAGCCGAGCACGCGCCAGCTGATCGTCTTGGCGAGCGAACGCGCCGGTGACGCGCTCGCCGTGGTGATGAGTTCTGTCACGTCGGAAAACTCCCGGTCGCGGAGACGCGTCGGCCTATGGCCCGGACATGGCCGCCATGTCCACCCGGCGCGTCAGAGGCCGCTGGTTTGCGCCGCGGATTAAAGCTTTGCTCAGACTCTTCGCGTTTTCTTGAGACCGCCCGAGGCTCTCGCGTTGTTTCCGGTTCTGCTGTTGCGGAAAAGACGCAAGCGCCCCGCCGCTCATGTTGCGTATCGAGTGGAGTTTCGCCTTGTCAGGACGACCGTCGGCGGCTTCGCTCCGCGCCCTCGCCGTGATGGCGATCGCCTCGATCGGCCTTGCGGGCTGCGCCCAGAAGGTGACGGTCACCAAGGTGCGGCTGAGCGAGCGCGAATGCCTCGCCCGCGCGATGTATTTCGAATCGAACCGCTCAAGCGACGCCGGCATGCTGGCGGTCGGCACGGTCGTGATGAACCGCCACAAGTCCGGCAAATACGGCGCGACGGTGTGCGAGGTCGTGGGCGCGCCGCGCCAGTTCGCCCCTGGAGTGCTGACCCGGCCGATGCTCGACAAGGGCGCGCCGCGCGCCCGCCGCATGGCCGACGTCGTGCTCGCGGGCAAGCGCCATCCGGGCGTCCAGAACGCGCAGTTCTTCCACACGGCCGGTTACAAGTTCCCCTACAACAACATGCGTTACGTGCTGGTCGCGGGCGGCAACGCCTTCTACGACAAGACCAAGCCGCCGAAGACCTGGTACGGCGGCGAAGGCCGCTGGGGCCCGCCGCCCGCGCCCGACGAACGCGTCGACGGCGTGATGGTGGCCAAGGTCGACATCATCCACGACGAGCCGCAGCCCGAGGTGCGCACGGTCGCGGCCGCGCCGCGCAGGGCCGAGGTCCAGGTCGCCGACGCCCGTCCGGCCCGCGCCGAGGGCGGAGCTTATGGCGGCGTGCCGACCTATGAGCCGCTTCCGGGGCAGCGCTCGGCCCGCGTCCGCGAAACGCAGGTCGCGGCCCTCGAGCGCCCGATCCCGGCGCGCCCGGTCGCCCGCGCGCAGATCCAGGAAGACAACGGCCTGCGCGAGGAAGATCGCTGGCGCGACCAGGAGCTCGCCGAGGACGCCGGCCGCCAGCCCGCCTCCGACGTCGACTGGCGCGAGCGCCGCGACTCGGGCGTCGAGAGCGCGCCGCTGCCCGTCATCGAGACGCGCCCCGACCCGGCCCCGCGCCGCCAGACCCGCGTCGCCTCGCGCGACGACTACGGCTATGGCGCGCCCGCGCCGCAGGCCGAGGCTTACGAGCCGCGCCCGGCGCCCGCCCGCCGTCAGGTCTCGGCCCGCCAGCAGCCGGTCGCGGCCGATCCCGCGGCCATGGGCTGGCACGCCGGCCCGCAGCCCGTGCGCATGGGCGAGGGTTATGACGCAGCGCCCGCGCCGCAGGGCGGCTCGCAAGGCGAGATGGACGGCTACCAACCGCTGTCGCGCGTCGGCGAGGAGGCGATGTCGGCCCCGCCGGTCCGCCGCGCTCCGGCCCGCTCCGCCCAACGCTCCTATGGCGGGGCGACGCTGGAGCAGGACCGCTACGGCTATCGGTGAGGTCGGACCTCGACAGGGCTTCAGCTGGCTGAACCGAACTGCGTGCTTCGAGACGCCCGCGAAGAGCGGGCTCCTCAGCATGAGGATCGTCTTTGCAGCCTCACCCTTCCTCATGCTGAGGAGCCGTCCGTCAGGACGGCGTCTCGAAGCACGCAGTTGGTTCAGCAGTCGCCATCGTTGGACGAGACGCTCAGTCGCCCACGAGCGCCTTCAGCGCCCGCGCCGAGATCGACTGCTTGGCGGCGGTCGCATAGCCCTTCCACGGGTCGGCGGCCGCGATCCTTTCCGCGTCCGTGATCTGGAAGGCGTCGGCGCGGTCGAGGCGCCGCAGCTCCTCCCACGTGACCGGACAGGCGACCGGCGCGCCGTCGCGCGCCCTCAGGCTGTAGGGCGCGATCGCGCTCGCGGCTCGGCCGTTGCGAAAGTGGTCGATGAAGATCTTCCCGCGGCGCTTGGCCTTGGTCATCGTCGCGACGAAGCGCTTCGGCTCGGCCTCCGCGAAGCGTTCGGCGAGCGCCTTGGCGAAGGCCGAGACCTCGTCCCAGCCGCGCTTGCGGGCGAGCGGCGCGACGACGTGCACGCCCTTGCCGCCGGTGAGCAGCGCGAAGCTTTCCAGCTCCAGCGCGAGAAGCGCCTCCCGCAGCTCGAACGCCGCCTCCTTCACCTCCGCAAAGCCGACCGTCTCGTCCGGATCGAGGTCGAACACCACACGGTCGGGCTTGTCGGGACGATCAAGCCGCGCGCCGTTGATGTGGATTTCGAGCGCGGAGACCTGAGCGGTCGACGCCAGCCCCTCGGCGTCGGCGACGAAGAGCGCCTCGAAGGGCTCGCCCTTGCCGTCCTCGATCATTCGGCGGCCGACGGCTTCCGGGAGCCCCGAATGCGAGTGCTTCTGGAAGAAGCGCTCGCCCGCGATCCCTTCCGGACAGCGCACCAGGCTGAGCGCCCTGCCCTCCGCGAAGGGCAGCATCCTGGGCGCGACCGTCTCCAGATAGGCCGCGACGTCCGCCTTCGTGACGCCCGGATAGAGCTCCCGTTCGGGATGGGTGAGGCGCACATGCGGGGCAGGCGCCGCCTCGCTGCGCTTCGACGACCCCGAAGCGGCCTTGGCGGCCGCGGCCCGCTCCCTTTTCGCCGCGCGCGCCGGCTTGTCCTCCCGAAGTCCGAGGAAACGCCCGTGGCGCACCTGTCCGTCGCGGGTGAAGCCCGCGAAGGCGACTTCGGCGACGAGATCGGGCTCGAGCCAGCGCGCGTTACGGCCGATCGCGCCAGGCGGCGGCTTGATCGGGGGAGCCTCGCGCCAACGCGGCGAAAAAGCCTTCGTCAACCGTTCGAAATCGGCGTCGGAGAACCCCGAGCCGACCCGGCCGGCGTAGACGAGGCGTCGTCCCTCCGTCAGCCCGACCAGCAGCGAGGCGAAGGGCCGGTCCTTTTCCGACGGAGACACCCCGAGGATCGCGAACTCCTGGCGATGGCCGGCCTTGATCTTCAGCCAGCCCTTGCCCCGGCCCGACCGGTACGTCCCGGACCGGCGCTTGGCCACCACGCCCTCGTAGCCGGCTTTTGACAGCGCCTCGAGGCCGCCTGCGCCGTCCTCGAAGTCGTCGGCGTAATGGACAGGGCCCTTCGAGAAGCGCAGCCGCTGCTTCAGCCGCGCCTTGCGCTCGGTCAGCGGCAACCGGCGGATGTCCTCGCCGCCGTCGAACAGCAGGTCGAAGGCGAAGAGGCTCAGGGACCGCGAGCGGCCGTCTTCGAGCGCGCCTTGGAGCGCCCCGAAGTCGCTGACGCCGTTCTCGTCGAGCGCGACGATCTCGCCGTCGATCAGGCAGCCGTCGAGCTTGAGCTTCCTGGCCGCCTCGGCGATCGCGGGAAAGCGGGAGGTCCAGTCGAGACCGCTGCGGGTGTAGATCGCGACCTCGTCGCCCGCGGCGGCGACTTGCGCGCGGTAGCCGTCGAACTTCACCTCGAACAGCCAGTCGTCGCCGTCCGGCGTCGTCTCGACCAGCGTCGCCAGCATCGGCTCGACGAAACCCGGCGCGCCTGACTTCCGCGCGGAGCGCTCCGCGGGCGCCGCGCCCTTGGCGATCTGGTTCATCGTGCGGCCGCTCGCGACGCTTTTCACATGCGTCTTCAACACGTCGCCGCGGCGGGAGACGTGCTCGTCCTTCTCCTTGATCAGAAGCCAGTTCTCGCGGCTCTCGTCCTTTCTGGGCTTCATCCGCACGAGCGCCCAACGACCGACCAACCGCTCGCCGTGGATATGGAAAGCGAGCTTGCCGTCCTTCAGCCCCTGGCGCGGATCGCCCACCGGCTCCCACGAGCCATGGTCCCAGAGCATCACCGTCCCGGCGCCGTACCCTTCCGGAATGACGCCCTCGAACGTCGCGTAGTCGACCGGGTGATCCTCGGTGCGCACCGCGAGGCGCTTTTCGGACGTGTCGCGGCTCGGGCCGCGCGTCACGGCCCAGCTCAGCAGCACCCCGTCAAGCTCGAGCCGAAGATCGTAATGGAGACGCGTGGCGTCGTGCTTCTGGATGGCGTAGCGCCATCCCGCCTCGGTCTCGGCGTCGCCGCTCGGCTCCGGCGTCGCGTCGAAGCGGCGCTTGGCTCGGTACGAGTCGAGCGCGGAGGCGCGCGCCATCAGCCCGCCTTGCGTTTCGACGTCTTGGAACCTGAAGCCGTCTTCGCTGGGCCGCCCTTCGGCTCGTCGCCGCCGCGCACGCTGCGCTTCAGGGCCTCGACGAGGTCGATGACCTTCGCGCCGCGGCCGTCGTCGAGCTCGTCCTCCTCGATGTCGACCGGCGGCTTCTTCTTCCGCTTGGCGTCGATCAGCGCCTTCACGGCGTCGGTGTAGCTGTCGGAGAACGCCTCGGGCTTGAACGGCTTGGCCTTGCGGCCGATCAGCTCCTTAGCGAGGTCGAGAAGCTCCTCGTCCGGCTCCTCGTCGGCGACGTCGGCGAACAGCGGCGCGGCTTCGCGCACCTCGTCGGCGAAGCGCAGCGTCTCCAGCAGCAGCCCGTCGCCGCAAGGCTTCAGCGCGCCGACATATTCGCGGCCCCGCATCACGAACTGGCCAAGGCCGACCTTCTTGGTCGCGCGCAGAGCGTCGCGCAGAACTGCGTAGGCCTCCTCCGCGAGGTCGCCGTCGGCCGCGGCGTAATAGGGCCGGTCGAACCAGATCGGATCGATTTCGTGGTGATCGACGAACTGGATCAGGTCGAGCGTCTTCTTCGCCTCGATCTTGAGGGCGTCGAGCTCCTCGTCCTCCAGCAGCACGTAGCGGCCGGACGAAATCTCGTAGCCTTTGACGATGTCGTGCGCCTCGACCGGTCCGACGCCCGGCACGACCTTCTCGTAGCGGATGCGCTTGCCGGTCGGCTCGTGCACCTGGTGAAACGAGAGCCGCGCGCCCGACTTCGTCGCCGGATAGAGCTTGACGGGCACCGACACGAGCGCGAGGCGCAGTTGCCCGGTCCAGACCGGGCGGCGACGAGCCGGAGCTCTCGTGCCCGGCGGCGGACGATTTCGAAGACGATCCGCCCGTCGAGCGGGAAGACGATTTCGTCCCGCCTTTCGACGACCGCTTGGCGGAAGATGTGTTGGCGCTCTTCGCGACCGCTTTTTCTCGCCATGACGCCGGACTCGCATTGGTTGAGACACGACAGAAACATCGCGCCCGCCCCTTGAGTTCCGAGTCGTTTCCGCGACTTCGACTCAGCGGTCCGCCAGCCAGCGTCTCGCCTCGCGGTCGTCGCAGAGCCGCATGGCCTTGACGCCGCGCCCGCCGCAGGAGCTGCAGACGAGCCGCGTGGAGACGTCGTCGTCGGACAGCCTCGCCTCCGCGCTCGTCGAGCCGAACACGGACTTGCGGCCGCAGCGGCGGCACTGGACGCACAAGGGCGCCGGATCAGCGCCCCGATGTCCATGGCCGCTGGCTCGGCCATGCCGGGTCAGGCCGCCTTCTTGAACTCGGCCTTGCCCTGCGCGTCGAGGGCCGCGAAGTCCTCGTCGGAGAGCTCGATGCCGGCGGCCGCGACGTTCTCCTTGAGATGGGCGACGCTGGACGTGCCGGGGATCGGCAGCATCACGGGGCTGCGCTTCAGCACCCAGGCGAGCGCGACCTGGCCCGGCGTCGCGCCGATCTTCTTCGCGATCTCGCTCAGCACCGAGCCGTCCTTGGCGAGCGCGCCGGCCGCGAGCGGGAACCACGGGATGAAGCCGATGCCGCGCGCCGCGCAGAAGTCGAGCACGTCCTCGCTGGTGCGGTCCACGAGGTTGTAGCGGTTCTGCACCGTCGCGACCTTGAAGTACTTCTGCGCGAGCGAGATGTCGGCGACCGAGACCTCGCTCAGCCCGACATGCTGGATCAGCCCCTCGCTCTGCATGTCGCGGATCGCCTCGAACTGCTCCTTGCGCGGCACCCGCGGGTCGATGCGGTGAAGCTGCCAGAGGCCGATCTTCTTCACGCCGAGCCGGCGCATGCTCATCAGCACGCACTGGCGCAGATATTCGGGACGGCCGAGCGGCAGCCAGACGTTCGGGCCGTGGCGCACGAGGCCGCCCTTGGTCGCGACCAGCATGTCCTTGGGATAGGGCTTGAGCGCCTCGCGGATCATCGTCTCGCTGACGAAGGGGCCGTAGGAGTCGGCGGTGTCGATGAAGTTGACGCCTAGCTCCGGCAGCCGCTTCAGCGTCGCGGCCGCGGCCTTCGGATCCTTGGGCCGGCCCCAGATCCCCTCGCCGGTGATGCGCATCGCGCCGTAGCCGAGACGGTTGATCGCGCGCTTGCCGATCGAGAACTGACCGGACGCCGCAGCGTTCGCTTCGCTCATCGTCTTCTGTCTCCCGCCCTGAAACGCCGCTGTATCCGCGCCGTTCCAAGCTCCATCGCCGATCCGCGGAGCGGCCGTCAAGCGCCCTGCGAAGAGGCGCTCAGCCCCGCCGTCCGAGCGCGCGGCGGTAGAGCGTCGAGCGGCTGACGCCGAGCCGCCGCGCCGCCGCCGCGACGTTGCCGCCGCAGTCGTCGATAGCGGCCAGCATCGCGCCTCGGGCCATGGCGCCGAGCTCGCCTTCCGGCGCGGACAAGGGCGCGGCGACCGCGCGCGGCGGCAGGCCGACGCTCGCCGGCAGGAGCTCTGGGCCGATGGCTTCGCCGGGGTCCGACAGCGCGACCAGCGCCTTCAGCACGCCGGCGAGTTCGCGGTGGTTGCCCGGCCAGTCATGCGCGACGAGGGCTGCGAGCGTCGCGGGCTCGAGCGTGCGGCCCTCGCGCGGCAGCCGCTCCCAGATCGCCCGCACGACCCCCGGCCGGTCGGCGAGCTCGCGAAAGGGCGGCAGCGCGAAGGTGAACTGGGCGAGGCGGAAATAGAGGTCGGCGCGGAACGTCTCGCAGGCCGCGAGCGCGGTCAGGTCTCGGTGGGTGGCGCAGACGAGGCGGATGTCGATCGCGGTGGGCTTGCCGCCGCCGAGCGGCGTGACCGCCCGGTCCTGCACCACGCGCAGCAGCCGCGCCTGCAGGCCGATCGGCATGTCGCCGATCTCGTCGAGGAACAGCACCCCGCCGTCGGCCTCGCGCAGCACGCCTTTCGAACCGGACGCCGTGCGCCTGTAAAAGCGCCGTGCTCGTAGCCGAACAGCTCGGCCTCGATCAGTCCCTCGGGCAGCGCCGCGCAGTTCACCGCCACGAACGGCTTCTGGGCGCGTGAGCTCTGCGCGTGAAGCGCCCGGGCGAACATCTCCTTGCCCGAGCCGGTCTCGCCCTGGATCAGGATCGGCACGTCGCCGTCGAGCAGCCGCACGGCGCGCTTCAGCGACTCCTTGGTCACGGCGTCGAACACCGGCTCGTCGGAGGCCGGGCGGACCGCGGGACCGCGGTCGGGGTTTCGGCGAGCGCCGGCGCGCGAACCGGGACAGGTCGCGGCTCGTTGCGGGCGAGGCGCGCATGCAGCACGCTTCCCGACCGCGTGTGCAGCCGCGCGGTTTCGGAGGGCGAGAGCTTCCGCCGTCGAACAGGTCGAAGGAGCGCGCGCCGAGCGCGTTCCAGTCGAGCTCCAGCAGCTTCAGCGCATGTCGGTTGGCGGCGACGAGCCTCGCGCCCTCGAACACCAGCACGCCCTCCTGCGCCGCGCCGAGCAGCGCCGGATCGAATGCAGCCGCACCACGTCGCGGCCCTCGAAGCCCTCGGCGAACATGCGGTGCTCGATCTGGTCGACGCCGAGCCGGATCAGCGACAGCGCATGAAGCTGCGGGATCGAGGCGTGTCCCGAAATGTCGAGCGCCCCGATCATCGAGCCGCGCGGATCGAAGATCGGCGCGGCCGCGCAGGTGAGGATGCGGTGGCTGTCGAAGAAGTGCTCCGAACCGCGCACCTCGATCGGCCGCCGCTCGACGAGCGCCGCGCCGATCGCGTTGGTGCCGGCGGCGGCTTCCGCCCAGGGCACGCCCTGCTGCAGCGAGACGCCCGCGGCCTTGCCGGCGAAGTCGCGGTCGCCGAAAGCGTCGAGCACGAGGCCGGAGGCGTCGGTCAGGATCGCGAGGCTCGCGGTGTCGCGCGCTTCCGCCGCGAGCGCCTCGAGCTCCGGACGCGACAGGCGGATCAGCTCGTCGTTGCGCTCGTGAAGCTCGCGCAGCGCGCCGCGGCCGACCGGCTCCGCGCGCGGCTCCTTGTGGGAGTCGAAGCCGCGCTCGGCGCAGCGCAGCCACGAGCGGAAGATCGCGGGCGACAGCCCGTGCGGTTGCGCGCCGCGGTCGAAGAAATCGCGGCGGGCTTCGGCGAGTTCGGCGCGTTCGGCCGGCTCCATCTGCGTCCCAATCCCGGAGGCGTCGCAACTTGCGACAGGTGTCGCAGCGCGCTTCGTGTCTCGGCGACATCCTTTCACCAGGATCGCCCAAGAGTCCACTGGCGCAGTTTGGAGCCTTGATTAGGCTGCTGCCCCATTCCAGCGCAGGCAACGACTTGCCGCGCTGCAGCATAGCCCGCGCAGTCATCTTCGAGCCTTTGGCACGAAGGCTGCGACAGCGCGGCCAGGAGAATGAGCCCGGGCCTGAAATCACCGGGACGTCATTGGGAGGACTTCGCATGAACGCCCCAGAACGCATGGCCACCTTTGCGCGCTCGCCCTTCAAGGAGCGCTACGACAACTTCATCGGCGGCAAGTTCGTCGCGCCCGTCGGCGGCCGCTATTTCGACAACACCTCACCGATCACCGGCCAGAAGGTGTGCGAGATCGCCCGCTCGCAGAAGGAAGACGTCGACCTCGCGCTCGACGCCGCGCACGCCGCCCGTGAAAAATGGGGCGCCACCGCCCCGGCGCAGCGCGCCGCGCTGCTGCTCAAGATCGCGGACGTGATGGAGCAGAACCTCGAGCTCATCGCGACCGCCGAGACCTGGGACAACGGCAAGCCGATCCGCGAGACGCTTGCGGCCGAATCCCGCTCGCGATCGACCACTGGCGCTACTTCGCCGGCTGTCTCCGCGCCCAGGAAGGCGCGCTGTCGGAGATCGACGAAGACACGGTCGCCTACCACTTCCACGAGCCGCTCGGCGTCGTCGGCCAGATCATCCCGTGGAACTTCCCCGTCCTGATGGCGGTCTGGAAGCTCGCGCCTGCGCTCGCCGCCGGCAACTGCGTGGTGCTGAAGCCCGCCGAGCAGACCCCGGCCTCGATCATGGTGCTGATGGAGCTGATCGGCGACATCCTGCCGGCCGGCGTGCTCAACGTCGTGAACGGCTTCGGCCTCGAGGCCGGCAAGCCGCTCGCCTCGTCGAACCGCATCGCCAAGATCGCGTTCACGGGCGAGACGACCACCGGTCGCCTCATCATGCAGTACGCGTCCCAGAACCTGATCCCGGTCACGCTCGAGCTCGGCGGCAAGTCGCCGAACATCTTCTTCTCGGACGTGGTGGCCCAGGACGACGACTTCTTCGACAAGGCCGTCGAGGGCTTCGTGATGTTCGCGTCACCAGGGCGAAGTCTGCACCTGCCCGAGCCGCGCGCTCATCCAGGAGTCGATCTACGACAAGTTCATCGAGAAGGCGATCGGCCGCGTCAACGCGATCAAGCTCGGCTCGCCGCTCGATCCGCAGACAATGGTGGGCGCGCAGGCGTCCTCCGAGCAGCTCGAGAAGATCCTGAGCTACATCGATATCGGCAAGCAGGAGGGCGCGGAAGTGCTCGCCGGCGGCTCGAAGAACGAGCTCGATGGCGATCTGGCCGGCGGCTACTACATCAAGCCGACCGTCTTCAAGGGCCACAACAAGATGCGGATCTTCCAGGAGGAGATCTTCGGCCCGGTGCTCTCGGTCACGACCTTCAAGGACGACGCCGAGGCGCTCTCGATCGCCAACGACACGCTCTACGGCCTCGGCGCCGGCGTGTGGACCCGCGACGGCACCCGCGCCTACCGCTTCGGCCGCGCCATCCAGGCCGGCCGCGTGTGGACCAACTGCTACCATGCCTACCGGCCCATGCGGCCTTCGGCGGCTACAAGCAGTCGGGCATCGGTCGCGAGACCCACAAGATGATGCTCGACCACTATCAGCAGACCAAGAACATGCTGGTCAGCTACTCGGCCAAGAAGCTCGGGTTCTTCTGAGCCTCTTAGCCTCACTGGACACATCCCCGACTGGGCGGCCTCGGGCCGCCCATTTTTTTGCGCCGGGGTCAGTCGCCCTCGGCCGCGCCCGCGCCTGAGGGCGGCGCGCTCTTCTCCGTCAGTCCGGCGACGTTGCAATTGAAGCTGACGCTTCCCCCCGCCCAGAAGGCCGAGACCCTCGGCGTCGCGCCGTGGGAGAGATAGACCGGCCCCTTGAAGCTTGCGGCGAACAGGCGGCCGTCCTCCGGATAGGAGATCGTCATCACGTCGAGAAAGAACGGCCCGTCGCCCTTGTCGGAGCCGAACTCGACCTGCGAGAAGATCGCGGTTCGCGACGTCACGAAGACGCGGCACGACACCGAGTTCACCTTGAGGATCCGGTCGGCCGGGATCGCGGGATAGGTCGCCGTGCAGGCGATGCCGCTGCTGCACTGCCGGAAGACGTTCTCCTGGTAGAACTTCGACGACAACGTCTGGGCTTGCGCCGTCCCAGAGAGCGCGCCGGCGGCGAGACCGAAGGCGATGACGCGGAATGCGATGCGCATGGGCAGGTCTCCTTCGGGGACGGTTTCGCCCATGGTGATCGTCCGGGAAGCCGGCGCCAAGCGTCTCAAACGCTTGCATGGAAATCGGCCCGCCGACGCTGCGGCAGCGTCAAAGCGCGAGTCAGATCAACGACTTACTAAGCTATTGTTTTTAAAAGCGTAATCTGACATTATCCGCAGATGGACGGGACCCCACGCTATCTGCCGAATGTCGCCAAGGCGCTTGAGGTCGCGCTTTGGATCGCTACCGATCAGCCGAAGATCGACATCTACCATCTGGTGAAGGCGTCTTATTTCGCTGACAAGCACCACTTGGCGGAGCATGGCCGCCCGATAATGGGCGATGCGTATCAGGCGGCTTGGTTCGGGCCTTTGCCTCAGGTCATTTATAATCTGGTCCGGCATGAGCCGATGGAACTGCTTGCGCTCGGTAATCACGGGCCGCTGCCGATTCGACTCGACGACGATAAATGCGTTCTTGCCGAGCGAAGCGCGAACCTTTCAGCGCTGTCGGAAAGCGACGTCGTTTCTTTGCGTCATGGGGTCGACCACGTGAAAGCGCGGTCGTTCAGGGATCTCTACCGAGAGACCCACGCTGACCCCGCATATCGCAACGCTAAGGGCGGGTTGATCGACTATCGCGACTTTCTCGACGAGGCAGATCCAGATCGCGAGGCCAAGGCCGCCTATATAGCTGAAGCCGCGCCGCACGCTGTGTTCTGATATGGAGCTTCGGCCCGGCGACGTCGTCCGGATCTGGGATCGCTCGACGACACCCGAGAAGGTGAAACGGCATATCTGCGTTTGCCCCGAAGCGCAGTTGTTTCTACGCATCAACTCGAAAGCTTACTGGCCGCCCTATCACGTGCTCTATGCTGACGAGTGCGACTTCCTAGACCACGACAGTTATGTGGAGCTGCAGCAACTTTGGCATCATGTGCGCTCCGAGGTCCGGAGCGTCGAGATTATCGGCAGGCTTACGTCGAGGCAGACGGATGCGCTCTGCGAGTCCGCCGCCGCCGCTCCGACGCTGAACGCAAACCAAAGAGATCTCATCCGGGACAGGCTGGCTCCGACCGACGGCGCGTGACATGGCCCGTCGCCGTTGCGCCCCCGGGGCGCACGGGCTAGACCCCAGAGATTCGCGCGCGGCGTCCCCCCGCGGCTCCCCCCGCAACTCCCTGAGGACATCGATGGACCGCATCCGCATCGTCGGCGGCGCCAAGCTCGAGGGCCGCATCCCGATCTCCGGCGCGAAGAACGCCGCGCTGCCGCTGATGATCGCGAGCCTTCTGACGCCCTACACGCTCACCCTCGACAACCTCCCCCGCCTCGCCGACGTGGTGCTGCTGAAGCGCATCCTCGGCAATCACGGGGTCGAGGTCACCGTCGCGGGCAAACGCGCGTCCCAGGACGAGTTCGAGGGCGACAGCGTGCGCCTCACGGCCGGCGAGATCGTGGACACCACCGCGCCTTACGATCTCGTCTCCCGCATGCGCGCGAGCTTCTGGGTCATCGGCCCGCTCCTCGCCCGCATGGGCGAGGCCAAGGTCGCTCCCGGGCGGCTGCGCGATCGGCACGAGGCCGGTCGACTTCTTCCTCGACGCCTTGAAGGCGCTCGGGGCCACGATCGACATCGAGGCCGGCTACGTGCTCTCGAAGGCCCCTTCGGGCGGGCTCAAGGGGCGGACGCATCACCTTCCCGAAAGTCTCGGTCGGCGCGACCCATGTGGCGCTGATGGCCGCGAGCCTCGCCAAGGGCGAGACCGTGATCGAGAACGCCGCCCGCGAGCCCGAGATCGTCGATCTCGCCGACTGCCTGATCAAGATGGGCGCGAAGATCGAGGGCGCGGGCTCGTCCACGATCCACATTCAGGGCGTCCCCTCGCTCTCGGGCGCGCGCCATTCCGTCCTGCCGGACAGGATCGAGACCGGCACCTACGCCATGGCGGTGGCGATGACCGGCGGCGACATCACGCTCGAAGGCGCGCGCCGCGACCTGCTGGGCTCCGCGTTCGACGTGCTTGAGGAGGCCGGGGTCACGGTCGAGGTCACCAATGACGGCGTGCGGGTGGGCCGCAACGGCGCGGGCCTCAGGCCGATGAACGTGACAACCGAGCCGTTCCCGGGCTTCCCGACCGATCTTCAGGCGCAGCTGATGGCGCTCGCCTGCCGGGCCGAGGGCTCCTCGAAGATCACCGAGACGATCTTCGAGAACCGCTTCATGCACGTTCAGGAGCTCGCGCGCTTCGGCGCGAAGATCCACATCGACGGCCGCACCGCGACCATCGAGGGCGTCGACACGCTGAAGGGCGCGCCCGTGATGGCGACGGACCTGCGCGCCTCGGTGTCGCTGGTGATCGCAGGCCTCGTCGCCGAGGGCGAGACGATCGTGAACCGCGTCTATCACCTCGATCGCGGCTTCGAGCGGCTCGAAGCCAAGCTCTCGCGCTGCGGCGCGACCATCGAACGCCTGACGGGCTGAGGACGCGCGATGGCGGTCCTCTTCGAGGGCGAGCTCTTCGCCGACTACCACCAGATCTACGTCGCGGACTCCAAGCTCGACTTCGTCGCCGACTATCCGACGCAGTGGACCGACGAGATCCTGGCGCAGGGCGTCAATCCCGGCCCCGGCGTCGTCATCGTCTGCACCGCCCGCGACATGAACACGGCGTTTCGCGTCGAGCTCCACGAGTCCGAGCCGGCGATCGACCTCGACGCCGCCGACCATGCGGCGGAGTGCGGCATCGTCACCGCGGGCGAGATCATCGTCGGCGGCTGCACCTCCCACGAGGGCCAGGACTCGCCGATCGCCGTGCCCGCGGGGCCCTTGCGCGCCCTCGTCGTCGAGCGGCTTCGGAACGATCAGCGAGGACCGGTTCGACGGCGACGACCTCTACGTGGTCCACCTCTGGCCCGGCGAGAGCGCTGGCGTCGTGGTCCGCAAGCAGTGGAAATGGCTCTGACCGGTCGACGCGATTGCGTCGCGGATGCGCCCCGGCTACCTCTCAACCGACCTCGCCGAACCTGATCCACGCTCAAGCCGCATCGAGTTCCATGCCCGACCCTTCCGCCGACGCGCCCCTGCGTCTCGTCGCCCTCGACGCCGAGGATCTCGAGGTGCTGTCGGCGCATCTTCAGGACTTCGTCGTGCGGGTGGGCGACCTCGTCTTCCTTCCGCGCGACAAGCGCTTCGCATTCGTGGGCAACCGGATCGACCGCAGGGTCGACGGCGAGACCCGCCGCCGCCGCGCCGCCGGCCATTTCGACCGCGTGCTGAAGGTTTCGGCCAGGGGCGTCGACCGCTCCGCGCCCGAGACCGTGCTGAACCTTCTGGCGATCGCGTTTTCGCCGTCCGAGGAGCCGTCGGGCGTCGTCGAGCTGCTGTTCTCGGGCGGCTCCTCGCTGCGCCTCGAGGTGGAGTGCATCGAGGCGCAGGCCGCCGACCTCGGCCCCGTCTGGGCCGCCAAGGCCTCGCCCGCGCATGAAGGAGAGGCCTGATCCATGGCCGTGAGGCTCTCGTCCAAGGACGCCGATTTCGAAGCCCGCTTCGCGGATCTGCTCGCGCAGAAGCGCGAGGTCTCCGAGGACGTCGACCAGGCGGTCGCCGCCATCCTCGACGACGTGCGAAAGCACGGCGACGCGGCGGTGATCGACTATTCGAAGCGCTTCGACCGCATCGACCTCGACAAGGTCGGCATGAAGGTCACGGCCGCGGAGATCGCGGCGGCCCGCGCCGAGTGCGATCCCGCGACGCTCGACGCGCTGACGCTCGCCCGCGACCGCATCGAGGCCCATCACGCCAAGCAGATGCCGTCGGACGAGACCTATATCGACCCGATCGGCGTCGAGCTCGGCCATCGCTGGACCCCGCTCGATTCGGTCGGCCTCTATGTGCCGGGCGGCACCGCGGCCTATCCGTCCTCGGTGCTGATGAACGCCGTTCCCGCCAAGGTCGCGGGCGTCGCGCGGCTTGCGATGGTGGTGCCCTCGCCTGACGGCAAGCTCGCGCCGCTGGTGCTCGCGGCCGCCGAACTCGCGGGCGTCGACGAGGTGTTCCGCATCGGCGGCGCGCAGGCCGTCGGGGCGCTGGCCTACGGCACCGAAACCGTCGCGCCCGTCGCCAAGATCGTCGGCCCCGGCAACGCTTATGTGGCGGCCGCCAAGCGGCGCGTGTTCGGGACGGTCGGCATCGACATGATCGCCGGCCCCTCGGAAGTGCTGGTGGTGGCGGACGGATCCGCGAACCCCGACTGGATCGCCGCCGATCTTCTCGCGCAGGCCGAGCACGACGCCTCGGCGCAGTCGATCCTCATCACCGACGACGAGGCGCTCGCCGCCGCCGTCGAGCGCGCCGTCGAGGGCCAGCTGAAGACGCTGCCGCGCGAAGAGATCGCGGGCGCGAGCTGGCGCGACCACGGCGCGGTGATCGTGGTCGCGGCGATCGACGACGCCGTGCCGCTCGCCAACCGCATCGCGGCCGAGCACCTCGAAATCATCGCGGAGGACGGCGACCGCCTTTCCCGCGAGATCCGCCACGCCGGCGCGATCTTCCTCGGCGGCCACACGCCGGAGGCCATCGGCGACTATGTGGGCGGTTCGAACCACGTGCTGCCGACGGCGCGCACCGCGCGGTTCGCCTCGGGGCTCGGCGTGCTGGACTTCGTGAAGCGCACCTCCATCCTGCGTTGCGGGCCGGAGCAGCTTCGGCTGATCGGCCCGGCCGCGATCGCGCTCGGCGAGGCGGAGGGGCTCCAGGCCCACGCCCGCTCCGTCGCGATCCGCATGAACCCCGGCGGCTGAAGGAGCCTGCGATGACGGACGGAGCGAACAACCACCGCCTCGTCGCCGTCACGCTCGACGGCGGCTCGATCGGCGCGGCCGCCTCGCCCGACGCCGAGCACGAGCGCCGGGTCGCGATCTACGACCTCATCGAGGACAACAGCTTCGCGCCGGAGGGCGGCCATCAGGGGCCCTTCACGCTGCACATCTCGCTCGTCGACCAGAAGCTCTCGCTGAAGGTCGCGCCGGAAGGCGGCGAGGAGGCGATGACGCATCTCCTGTCGCTGTCGCCCTTCCGGAAGATCCTCAAGGACTACTTCTTCGTCTGCGAGAGCTACCGCGAGGCGATCCGCTCCGCGAGCCCCGGCCAGATCGAGGCGATCGACATGGGCCGGCGCGGGCTGCACGACGAGGGCGCGGACGTGCTGGTCGAGCGCCTCAGGGGCAAGATCGCGATCGACAAGCAGACCGCGCGGCGTCTCTTCACACTGATCGCAGCCCTGAGCTGGAAGGGCTGAGGCGGGCCATGGCGGACGACAGCCCGCCGGGACAGTCCCGACCTCAATCGGTGCTCTTCATGTGCGGGCAGAACGTCATCCGGTCGGTGATGGCCGAGATGCTGGCCCGGCACTATTTCGGCCGTTCGCTCTACGTCGCCTCGGCGGGCGTGAGGCCTGGCGAAAACGATCCGTTCGTATCGGCCGCGCTCGACGAGATCGGCCTCACGATCGGCAAGCACCGGCCGCATTCGCTGGAAGACCTCGAGGACCTCAACTTCGACCTGATCGTCACGCTTGCGCCGGAGCCCACCACGCGGCGCTCGACCTCACCGCGCGCTACGCCGTCGAGGTCGAATACTGGCCGACGGTCGACCCCACGATGTTCGCCGGCGGATCGCGCGACCAGACGCTCGAAGCCTACCGCAACGTCCGCGACACGCTCGACGACCGCATCCGCGACCGCTTCCGCTTCGCGGCCAAGGCGCGGGTCTGAGACGTCGAAGCGACGTCCGGCGCTTGGCGTTCGCGGCCCCGGCGCCTATCTCAGGCTGTCGCCGCGCGCCGGCCGCTGTTGTGGCGGCGGGCCGTTTCGGCTATCAGGCCTCAATTCTCCGTCCATCGCACGAGCCCGCTCCGTCGAGCCGCGCGCGCCGACCGACGGCCTTTCAACCGGTCATCTGGGGCGACCGGACAGCGACACGACACATCGAGACCACATGTCCAAAGAAGAACTGCTCGAATTCCCGGGCACCGTCATCGAATTGCTGCCGAACGCGACCTTCCGCGTGAAGCTCGAGAACGACCACGAGATCATCGCCCATACGGCGGGCCGCATGCGCAAGAACCGCATCCGCGTTCTGGCCGGCGACAAGATCCTCGTCGAGATGACGCCCTACGACCTGACCAAGGGCCGCATCACCTACCGGTTCAAGTGAGCGGTCGCTGACGCGACGCGCCGTACGGGACGCCCATGGCCAAGGACCGCCCGAAGCTCGTCCTCGCCTCCGCGAGTCCGCGCCGCCTCGCCCTGCTCGAGCAGATGGGCGTGACGCCCGACCAGCTTCTGCCGACATCGCTCGACGAGACCCCGCGCCGCAACGAACGGCCGCGCACGCTCGCGCTGCGGCTCGCCGAGGAGAAGGCGCAGGCCGCCCACCGGATGATCGGCCAGGATCCGGCGCTCAAGGGCGCGCTGATCCTCGCGGCCGACACCGTGGTCTCGGTCGGTCGCCGCATCCTGCCCAAGGCCGAGACGGTGGAGGAGGCGACGGGCTGCCTCGAGCTGCTGTCGGGCCGCGCCCACAGGGTCTCGACGGCGCTGTGTCTCACCACCGTCAAGGGCTCGTTCCGCAGCCGCGTGGTCGAGACCCGTCTGCGCTTCAAGCGTCTGTCGGATCTCGAGATCGAGGCCTATGTCGCGGCCGGCGAATGGCGCGGCAAGGCCGGCGGCTACGCGATCCAGGGCCTGGCCGGCTGCTTCGTGGCCAAGCTTTCGGGCTCCTACGGCGCGGTGGTGGGCCTGCCGCTCTACGAGACCGCCAATCTTCTGGTCGGCGAAGGCTATCCGATCCACAAGGATTGGCTCGCGCGGAGCTGAAGCGATGAGCGAGCCGCCCCGCCCGACCGACTCGCGACCGGCCAAGCCCCCAAGGCCCTGCCCGATCTGCCGCAAGATGTCGCTCGCGCCCTATCACCCGTTTTGCTCGAAGCGCTGCGCCGACGTCGACCTGTCGCGATGGTTCGCGGGCGTCTACGCAGCGCCTGCGGCCGAGCAGGACGACGACGAGACCGAGACGCCGCCGCGGGCCCTCGACGAGGGCGATCGTTAAGGCTTGATGATTTCAAGTCGGACCGCTGCGTCATGCCCGAGCTTTGCTCGGGTATCCACGACTTCGGCGTAGAGCTGGACGATCCAGAAAGTCGTGGATGCCCGGCTGCCGCCGGGCATGACGACGGTGAGCCGGATCGACCTCAGAAAAGCCTAGCGCTCGAGCTTCGACGCCTCGCCGCGCGGCGCGCGGCCGGAGAGGTCGGGACGGAGCTTGGGCGCGAACAGCGGCCCCTCGACGCGCACAGGCAGCGTCCAGCCGCCCTCGGACGGCTTCACGAAGCCCTGGAGCGCGACCGTGCGCTCGATCAGCGACGCCTCGCCCGCCAGCGCGAAGGAGGCGCGCGGCCCCTCGACGGTGACCGGATCGGCCTTGGCCACGCCGTTGGCGACCGTCATCCGCGCCTCGGCGCGCGAGAACGCGATTTCGCCCGTCAGGCCGGCGAGCGCGAGCGTGCGGCTGCGGCTCACGCGCTCCAGCGCGCCATCGGCGAGACGCGCCTCGATGCGGCCGGCGAGCGCCGCCGCGAGCTCCACCGGCGAGGCCCCGCGGCCCTCCAGCGAGATCTCGGCCGTCATGCGGCCGGCGATCGGCTTGCGGCCGAACACAGCCTCCAGCGCGTCGCCGAGCGCGACGTCGCTCGCCGCGCCCTCGACGCGCATCACAGCGCCGTCCCCGTCCGGTTCGAGCGACAGCCGGCCGCCGACCGCGCCGCCATAGGCCGAGGCCTCGCCGATCGAGAGATCAAGGCCGCCATTCGCCACCACGGCCGTCACCGCAGGCTGCTCCAGCCTGAGGCCGCCGAGCCTCAACGCGTCGGCCGAGAGCCTGAGATCGAGCGTCCAGCCCCGCAGGCTGCCGAAATTGAGCGAGGCGACGCTCCAGCGGCCGTCGTCGGCGAGCGCGTCGGGGGCGACGAGGTCGAAATAGGGGCCGAGATCCACCGATCCCGCGTCGAGCGTCGCCTCGACCGCGAGCCCGCCCGCGCCCGAGGTCAGCCGCCCCGCCCCGAGAAAGGTCTCGCCGCCGAGATCAAGCTCGGCGTTGGAGATCTGGAGCCCGGCGCCGTCGAGCTGGCCCTGGCCGGCGAACGACACCTCCGCCCCCAACGCGCGGTCGAGCCGGGGGCCGAAGCCGAACCAGCGCAAGGTCGAGGAGAGGGCGTCGGCCCGGAAGCTCACGTCGCCCGTCAGCCGGACGCCCGCGCCGTCGTCGACCGCCTCGCCGTCGAACAGCACGCGCGCGCCGCCGCCCTCGAACCGGCCGCGGAACGGCGAGCTGTCGCGCCGCGCGAACGCGCCGACGTCGGCGAGCTGAATCATGCCCTCGACCTGCCGGTCGGCGAAGCGGCCGTAGCCCGACAGCGCGAGCGGCCCGCCGTCGCGCGGCAGCGCGAGCCCGGCCTCGATCTTGTCTACCACCCGGCCGCGCCATTCGAGGCGGCCGTCCGCGAGACGGATGGCGGGCGGCGTCGCGGCGGTCCGCGCCCTCAGCGCGGTCGCGACATTGGCGAAGGGCGCGCGGTCGAGCGCGATCTGCGGCTGGTCGAACGTCACTTCCGCGAGTTCGATCCGGCCCAGCAGCAGAGCCGAGAGGCTGATGCGCCCGACGAGCCCGCGGGCGGCCGCGAACGGCGCCTCGCCGGGGCGCGCGAGGCTCACCCCGTCGACCCGCACCCGCGGCGACGGGAACAGCTCGACCGCGGTCGCGCCGTTGACGCGGACCTCGAGTCCGGTGGCGTGCTGGAGTTCGGCGATCAGCCGGTCTCCCGCTCCGTCGAGCGGCGCGCGAGAGACGGCGAACGAGGCGGCCGCGGCCGCGATCGCCACGGCCCCGGCCAGACCAAGGGCGGCGCGACGCATGTTGCGGGCTCCTCCGCGAGCGATTCTCGAACCGCTCGACGTGCTGGCAGGCCGCCGCTTATATCGCAGCGCACCGCACTGGCCAACTTTGAGGCGCCGAACGCCGTTACCGACCTCGCCGCCGCGCCTATAACGAGCCCGAAGCCCACTCGCCTCAACGGATTTCGCCCATGACCGAAGCGCCCGCCAGCCCGCTCTGGGCCCCGTCTCCCGAACGCGCGGCGGCGAGCAACACGGCGCGCTTCGCAAGGGAAGCCGCGCGTCGGTCGGGCCGGACGCTCGACGATTTCCCCGCGCTGCACGCCTGGTCGATCGAGGACCGCGAAGGGTTCTGGGACCTCGTCTGGGATTTCTGCGGGATCATCGGCGAGAAGGGCGAGGGCGTGCTTGAGAACGGCGACGCCATGCCCGGCGCGCGGTTCTTCCCCAATGCGAGCCTCAACTACGCCGAGAACCTGCTGCGACGTCGCGGGAGCGATGACGCGCTTGTGTTCCGCGGCGAAGACAAGGCCGAAGCGCGGCTCTCCTTCGACGAACTCCGCGCGCTGGTCTCGCGCATCAGCCAGGCTCTGGAAGCGGCGGGCGTGGGCGAGGGCGACCGCGTCGCCGCCATGATGCCGAACCGGCCCGAGACCATCGCGTTCCTGCTCGCGGTCGCCTCGCTCGGCGCGATCTGGTCGTCCTGCTCGCCGGACTTCGGCGAGCGCGGCGTGCTGGACCGCTTCGGCCAGATCGAGCCGAAGGTGTTCGTGACGGTCGACGGCTATTGGTACGCCGGCAAACGAATTGAAATCGCCAGCAAGCTCAAGCCGATCGTCGACCAGCTGCCGACGGTCGCGAAGACGGTCGTGGTCCCCTATCTCGGCGCCGCCGACGAGGTGGCCGGCGGCCTCAAGAACGCGGTCTCGCTCGACGGCTTCCTGGAGGGCTTCGAGGCCAAGGAGCCGACGTTCAAGCCGATGCCGTTCTCGGCGCCGCTCTACATCCTGTTCTCGTCCGGAACGACCGGCGTGCCGAAATGCATCGTGCATTCGGCCGGCGGCAGCCTGCTCCAGCTCGTGAAGGAGCATGTGCTGCACGCCGACGTGCGGGAAGGCGACCGCGTCTTCTACTTCACCACCTGCGGCTGGATGATGTGGAACTGGCTGGTCGCAGGCCTCGCCGCCGGCGCGACGCTGCTGCTGTTCGACGGCTCGCCGTTCCATCCGAGCCCCAACGTGCTGTTCGACTTCGCCGACGCGGAGGGCATGACGTTCTTCGGCACCTCGGCCAAGTGGATCGACGGCGTGAAGAAGCAGGCTCTTCGGCCCCGCGACACCCACAGCCTCGAGACCGTGCGCGCCATGGCCTCGACCGGCTCGCCGCTCGCCGACGCGAGCTTCGACTGGGTCTATGAGGCGGTGAAGACCGACATCCAGCTCGCCTCGATCTCGGGCGGCACCGACATCTGCTCCTGCTTCGTGCTCGGCAACCCGATGCAAGCCGTCTGGCGCGGCGAGATCCAGGGGCCGGGGCTGGGCTTGGCCGTCGCGACGCTGGACGACGACGGCGAGCCGATGGCGCGCGGCAAGGGCGAGCTCTCCTGCGTGAAGGCCTTTCCCGCGATGCCGATCGGTTTCTGGAACGATCCGGACGGCGAAAAATACCACGCGGCCTATTTCGACCGGTTTCCGAACGTCTGGGTCCATGGCGACTTCGCCGAGTGGACCGAGCATGGCGGCATGATCATCCACGGCCGCTCGGACGCGACGCTCAATCCCGGCGGGGTGCGCATCGGAACGGCGGAGATCTACGCCCAGGTCGAGAAGATGGAGGAGATCCTCGAGGCGCTCTGCATCGGCCAGGATTTCGACGGCGACGTCCGCGTGGTGCTGTTCGTGCGGCTCAAGGAGGGCGTCGTTCTCGACGACGATCTCATCAAGCGCGCCAAGACCAAGATCCGCGAAGGCGCCTCGCCGCGGCATGTGCCGGCCAAAATCGTGGCGGTGAGCGACATTCCCCGCACCAAGTCCGGCAAGATCGTCGAGCTCGCGGTGCGCGAGGTGGTGCATGGCCGCCCGGTGAAGAACAAGGAGGCGCTCGCCAACCCCGAGGCGCTCGACCTGTTCGCCGACCTCGAGGCGTTGAAGGGCTGAGACCGCCGTCATCGCGAACTTGGGCGCGGGAGCCTCACCCGGTCATCCCGGGCCTGACCCGGGATCCAGAATCGACGCCGGCGCACGAGTTTGCTGGCGGTCGTGTTCATGGATCCCGGCTCTTCGGCCGGGATGACGGCGGCGGCTCCTCCGCAAGGCTTGGGAGAAACGCATGCCTGTCTTCGTCGCGCTCATCCGGGCGATCAATGTCGGCGGAGCGGGCAGGCTCCCGATGGCGGAGTTGCGCGCCGCCTGCGAGGCCGCAGGGCTCCAACGCGTCGCGACCTATGTGGCGAGCGGAAATCTCGTGTTCGAAACCGGCCTCTCCGAGCAGGAGGCCAAGGCGCTGCTCGTCGAGCTTCTGCGCGAGCGTTTCGGGCTGACGCAGAACCACGTGATCCTGCGAACCCATGGGGACCTCGCTGAGGCGATCGCCCAGAACCCCTATCCCGAGGCGGCGTCGGCGCGGCCGAACCTGCTGCATGTGGCGTTTCTGGAGGACGAGCCCCGCGCCGGCGCAGCTGACGCGCTCGCCGGCTGGGAGGGACCCGAGCGCGGGCGGCTCGACGGGCGGCGCGCCTATCTCGATTATGAGGGCGGGGCCGGCCGCTCGAAGCTGACGCCGGCCGTGCTCAACAAGATGTTCGGCTGCCGCCACACGAGCCGCAACTGGAACACGGTGCGGAAGCTCGCGGAGATGGCGGCGCCGTCGGGGTGATCGGATGACGCGCGAACAGGCCGAAGCTTTGATGAAAGGCCTTCTGGCGCTCGGCGATGCGATGGACGCAGTCGGCGTCGCCCTCGACGCGCTCGGCGACACTGAGGAACGAGCCGCGCTCCGCAGGCCGCTCGGCGGAATGATGGCGGACCTCTACATCGAACTGCAGCATCCGATCATCGAGCAGTTTCCGGATCTCGACCCGGACAAAAGCTGAGAGATCCGGACGCTCGGAAGGCGCCGCCTGACGTTGAGGACCCGCGCCTGCCCCCTCCACCACCCTTCGGGTGGTCCCCCTCCCCGCTTCGCGGAAGAGGATTAAGAAGCTGCGCCGCTCGTGCGCGGATCCTCCCCTGCGCAGCGGGGGAGGGGGACCGTGCGGAGCACGGTGGAGGGGGCGAGCGCCGCCCCTACTCCAGCCTCGCCCCCGACAACCTCACCAGCTCCTTCCAATACGGGTTCTGGTCCGCGATCACGCTTGTGAAGGCTTCCGGCGAGGCGTCGACCAGCGGCGTGAAGCCGCCGGGCTCCAGCTTCCCGCGCACGCCGGCGTCGGCCATCGCGTCCCTCGCCGCGGCGAAGATCGCGTCTCGCGCCTCCTCCGGAAGGCCCTTCGGTCCGGCGAGCGCGTACCAGGTCTGGATGTCGACCTCGCCGAGGCCGATGTCGGAGAACTCCTTCATGGAAGGGACGTCCGGAAACGCCGCGATGCGCTCGAGCGAGCCCACGCCGAGCGGAACCACCCGGCCGTCGCGCACCAGCGGGGCGAGCGCCGGGGTCACGTCGAACATGATGTCGATGACGCCGCCGAGCAGATCGACGATCGCAGGGCCGCCGCCCTTGTAGGGCACGTGCAGGATCGAGGCGCCGGTGCGCGCCTTCACGAGCTCGATCCCGAGATGGCTGATCGTGCCGACGCCCGACGATCCCATCCGCGTCTCGTCGGGATGGGCGCTCGACCACGCGATCATGTCGCGGAACGAGCCCCAGCGCTTCGCGCCCGCCGCCTCCTTGTTGGCGACGCACAGGATCGTGCCGGTGGCCAACCGGGTGATGGGGGTCAGGTCGGCGTCGGGATCGTAGGGCAGCGCTCGTAGAGGTATTTGTTCGCGATCATCTGGGTGACGTTGAGGAGGCCGAGCGTCTCCCCGTCGGGCGCGGCGCGGGCGAGCGCGCCGGTCCCGATCGAGCCGCCGGCTCCGCCGCGGTTCTCCACCACCATGGTCTTGGCCAATCTCGGCTCCAGCGCCCCGGCGATCAGCCGTCCCAGAATGTCCACCGCCCCGCCGGGCGGATAGGGCACGATCAGCGTCCCCGTGGCGGCCCGGGCCGGCGAGGCGGCGAGCGCGGCCGCGGTCAGCGCCAGAAGCGTCCGGCGGTCGATCGCCGTCATGGCGTCCGCCTGTTCAGCTTCAGGAACTCGCGGCCGACCTTCACGAGGTCGAAGCTCTTCCAGCCGCCCTGCCCGTCCGGCAGTTCGTAGCGCACGATGTCGGCGGTGGCGTAGGCGCGCGAGAGCCGCGAGGGCAGGAACGAGCCGGTGCCCACCATGTCGACCGGGACCGAGAGATTGCCGAACACCCGGCATTTCAGCGTGTCGAAGCCCGAGGAGGCGACGATTCTCGGCTCCTTGAACCCGGCGTCGTCCAGCGCCTTGCGGAAGGCGATGACGGCCGCCGCGGTGACGCCTGTGCCGAACAGGAACTTGTCGCGCACCTCGTCCGAGGTCATGCCGTCGAGCTCCTCGAGGTCGAAGCCGGCGAGCGCGAGCTTGGCCACCTCGCCCGGCGTGTGACGGTGGGTCCACTTCATGAGGGTTTTGACGCTCTCGTCCCAGTCGAGCCCCTCGAGATGACGGCCGCCATGGGTGTCGATGCGGAAGGCGAGGCGCTTGCCCGAGGCTGCCGAGCCGTCCTCGCCATAGAACCAGCGGCAGACCGCGAGGGCGTCGCTGACCTCGCGGCCGTCATAGTCGACCAGCACCGTGTAGCTCGCCTCGTCGGGAAACTGGGCGACGTAAAGCTTCGTCGCCTCCAGCGTCGCGCTTTCCGCCGCGGGGTCTCGGTCCTCGGCGAGCATCCGCGCCTTGGCGTAGCCGATCAGCGAATGCGGCATGGTGCCGATGCCGCGCGGGGTCTCGAACAGCGGCGCGGCGAGATCGGTGGACGTGCCCACGAACCCCTTCGCGCCCATCAGCTTGGCGATCCTCGAGCCGACCGACGCGCCATAGGAGGCGGACAGATGCATGTCGTCGCCGCTGGTGTGCCGCGCCTCCATGGCCATGAACTCGGTCTCGGGCAGGGCCCGGCACATCGCGAAGGCGTTGTAGGCGGAGACGCAGGAGAAGCCGACGCGTTGCAGCAGCAAGGTCTCGATCGGCGAGAGCGCGACGAGCGAGCCGGCGACGTAGAGCATCGGCTTTCCCGAGGCGAGCAGCGCGCCCTCAGGCGCGGGCCGCGTGATCTCGAGCGGGATGGCGGCGGCGGCCGGATAGGCCTCCTGAAGAAACGCGATCGCCCGGTCGAGGGCGACGACGGCGTCGGAGCGCAAGAACACCGCATAGGTGACGCGCGCGTCGCCGAGGCCTGCGACGATGTCCGCGGTTTTCAGGAAGTAGGCGTCGGCGCGCTCGGCGACGTAGGGCGCGGCGGCGGCTGTCATCGATGCGGGCGCTCCGGATCATCGGGAAGGGTAGCCGCATTTTCGGGCGCGAAACGCTTCAGGCAATGGCCGTTCAGCATCCCTCCCCTGAGACAGGGGAGGGTAAGGGTGGGGCGGGTCTCAGGGAAGGCGCGACGGATCCCGACTGCGTGCTTCGAGACGCGCCTTCGGCGCTCCTCAGCATGAGGTCGGTTGAGCAATACAAACAGTCCTCATGCTGAGGAGCCCGCCTGAAAGGCGGGCGTCTCGAAGCACGCAGTTCATTTCCGCTCGGCCGCCCTCACCCGAGCGTCACCGCGGTGCCGGACGCCGTCACCATCAGCATGGAGCCCTCCTTGCCGACGGTTTCGTAGTCGAGATCAACGCCGATCACCGCGTTGGCGCCGCGGGCGCGGGCCTCCTCGACCATCTCCTCGATCGCGATGTCGCGGGCGCGCTTCAGCTCTTTCTCATAGGACCCCGCTCGGCCGCCCACGACGTCGCGGATCGCCGCGAACATGTCGCGGAAGATGTTGGCCCCGAGGATCGCCTCGCCGGAGACGAGCCCCTGATACTCGACGATGCGGCGGCCCTCGACGGTGGTGGTTGTGGTCACCAGCATGCGTGTCTCCCTGACGGATCGGCGTCGCGCGGGACATAGGTCTGCGGCGCCCGTCCGTCGCCCCGCGAAGAAGCGCTTTCACGCAGGAATTTTCCGCGGCGTCATGATGCCTGCCCGGCGTGATGGGCGCGTCATCGCATTCCGCGGCCTGTCCAGGGTCGCGACGTTTTCCACGCGATCCAGGACGCTCCCCATGCCCAGCCAACGATTTTGGCCCGCTTTTTTCTGCGCGCTCGCGACGACGGCGGTCGGCGCGCCGGCTCGGGCCGCGGAGTTCACCGTCTTCGCCTCGCCGATGCTGGGCTACGTCATCGACGCCAACGCCACGTGCTATCTCAGCAATGTCGGCAAGCGCACGGTGAGGGTGAAGGGCCAGCGCATCCTCGACTCTTCGGGAGCCGTGCTGACCCCGGACGCGACCACCTGCGGAAGCCCGGAGGGCTTCGACCTCGCCCCCGGCGCGACCTGCTACCTCGGGCGCAACACCACCGTGTCTCCGCTCGCCTGCGGAGCGTTCGTCAGCAACAGCACGTTCATGCGCGGCACGCTCGAATGGCGAAAGGCGCCGACGGACGCATCATACGCGGTCGGCCGGATCGAGCTGACGGCCAAGACAAGCTCCGCGCCGGTCGACTGACCTCGCCGCCGGGCCCGCCGCTCAGGTGGGGCGATGCGCCTCGGCGATCGCCGGCGGCAGCGGGGCGAGCTTGCGGTCGAGCGCCTCGGCGAGGAACGCGCCGACGCAGGCGTGGCCCTCGTCGTTCATATGCAGGCGATCCTTCGAGATCATCGCCGCGCCGCCGGCCTTGGCGACCGCGCGCATGGCGTCGAAGCGGCGCGCCACCGGCACGCCGGTTTCGGCCGAGATCTTGGTGATGGCCTCGAGATAGGGGCTGTAGGCGGCCTCGTCCTGGGGAACGTATTGCGGGTCGAGCAGCGCGACGTCGACGCCGGCCGCGGCGATGTCCGCGAGGCCCTCGCGGGCGGTGTTGGTGAAGGTCGCGAGGTCGATCTTGCGATAGACGTCGTTGGTGCCGATCTGCCAGATCACGAGGTCGGGCTTGGCGGCCGCGACTTCCTTGGCCATGCGGGCCTCGGCGCCGAGCGAGGTCTCGCCGCCCACGCCCTTGGCCACCACGTCGACCTCGACGCCCGGCAGACGCCGCTCGAGCTCGGCCTCGAGGCGCTTGGTGTAGCTGCGGGCCGGTTGGGTGGCGCCGACGCCCGCGGTCGAGGACGAGCCGACGACCAGGATCCTGAACGGATCGCCGTCCTTCAGATGCCTGGCGGCGCGGTCGAGCTTGCCCTGAAGCGAGAGAAACTGGTCAGCCACCTTGCAGGGGGCGACGAGAGGCTCGGTCGAGGCCGAACCCGCGACGGCGGCGAGCAGAACGAACGACAGGCCAAGACGGGCGATCGACACGGCGGACGTCATCAGGCGGGTTCTCCACCAACAGAGACATCGGGAAAAGGCGTTGCGCCTCAATGCGAAAGGGTCCCCCGATCCCTGAAGTGGCGTTTAGCACGCCAAGCCCGGCGGAGTCAGGTCCGCAAGACTACGTATGATCACATGATCATTAGGAGGCGAGCGACGAACAGGCGCGACGCCTGCCGGTCCCTCTCCCGCTCGCGGGAGAAGGAAGCGGAAAGCTCCGTGCGCTTTCCTCAGTGCCGGAAATGCCTCACGCCCGTGAACACCATCGCGAGACCGGCTGCGTCGGCGCGGGCGATCACCTCGTCGTCGCGCATCGAGCCGCCCGGCTGGATCACCGCGGTCGCGCCCGCCTCGATCGCGGCGTCGAGGCCGTCGGCGAAGGGGAAGAAGGCGTCGGAGGCGACCACCGACCCCCGGGTCAGCGGTTCCGAAAGACCTGCGGCCTCCGCCGCGTCGCCCGCCTTGCGGGCGGCGATGCGGGCCGAGTCCACGCGGCTCATCTGGCCTGCGCCGACGCCGACCGTCGCGCCGTTCCTGGCGTAGACGATCGCGTTCGATTTCACGTGCTTGGCCACGCGGAACGCGAATCGCAAATCGGCGAGCTCCTGCTCGGTCGGCGCCCGCTTGGTGACGACCGTGAGCTCGCGGTCGTCCACCACCGCGTCATCGCGTGACTGCACCAGGAAACCACCCGCCACCGTCTTGATCGAAAGGCCTTTTGCGCGCGGATCCGGCAGGTCGCCGGCGACGAGGAGGCGGAGGTTTTTCTTCGCCGCCACGATCGCGCGGGCGTCCTCGTCGGCGTCCGGCGCGATGATCACCTCGGTGAAGATCTCGACGATCTTCCTCGCGGCCTCCGCGTCGAGCCGCCGGTTCAGCGCCACGATGCCGCCGAAGGCCGAGACCGGATCGCAGGCCAGCGCCTTCTCATAGGCCTCGGCGAGGCTCGCGCCCTCCGCCACGCCGCAGGGGTTGGCGTGCTTGACGATCACGCAGGCGGCGGTGCGCTTGGGATCGAACTCGCCCACCAGCTCATAGGCCGCGTCGGTGTCGTTGATGTTGTTGTAGGACAGCTCCTTGCCCTGGAGCTGGGTCGCGGTCGCGACGCCGGGCCGGAGTTCGGCCGAGCGGTAGAAGGCCGCCTGCTGGTGCGGGTTCTCGCCGTAGCGCAGCCCTTGCGCCAGCGTCCCGCCGAGCGCGCGGAACGCGGGCGTCGTCTCGCCGGCGACGCCCGAAAGCCAGGTCCCGATCGCCGCGTCGTAGGCGGCCGTGCGCGAAAACGCCTTGGCGGCGAGGCGGCGGCGGAGCGCCGCGGTGGTCGCGCCGCCATGCGCCTCCATCTCGGAAATGACCGCGCCGTAATCGGCGGGCTCCACCACTACGGTGACGAAGGCGTGGTTCTTGGAGGCGCCGCGGATCATCGCCGGGCCGCCGACGTCGATGTTCTCCACCATGTCGTCGAACTCGGCCTTGCGGGCGAGCGCGGCCTCGAACGGGTAGAGGTTCACGACCAGAAGATCGATCGGCGCGATGGCGTGGTCGGCCATCGAGGCCTCGTGGCCGGCGTCGCCGCGGATCGCGAGCAGCCCGCCATGAACCTTCGGGTGCAGCGTCTTCACCCGCCCGTCCATCATCTCGGGGAACCCGGTGAGGTCCGAGACGTCCTGAACCTCCAGGCCCGCATCCGCGATCGCCTTGGCGGTGCCGCCGGTCGAGACCAGCGCGACGCCGAGATCGGACAAGGCGCGCGCGAAGTCGATCAGGCCGGTCTTGTCGGAGACCGACAGGAGGGCGCGGGCGATGGGACGTTCGGACATTTGTGGCTCCGGGGGGCGGCGTCGGGGGAGCCGGTAGCACTTTGGCGCGGGGGATTGAAGCCGTAGCGGGTCCGGTTCCCCCTCCCCCTTGCGGGGAGGGGTGGTTCCGAAGAAGGCGAAGAGCGCGATGCAGCTCTAAGCCGACAGCCAGCGCTCCATCCTGAACCACCCCCACCCTCACCCTCCCCACAAGGGGGAGGGAACGGGAAGGCCGCGCCTCATTCCGGCGCCGCTGTCCTTAAAGCGGCAGCGCGTCGAACTCTTCGGCCACAGGCATCCGGCGCTTCGGCGCGGGCTCGCCCGGCAACCGCTCCAGCGTCCAGGCGATCGAGGGCGCGCCGCGGGCCGTCGCGTGGATCACCGCCTGCTCGGAGCGCCGCGCGCCATGGGCGGAGGCGAGATAGACGCTCTCCTCGAGCGTGACCGAAAAGCACGGAGAGGCCAGCGTCCAGCCGACGCCGCTCGGAAGCTGAAGCACCACGCCCTGGCCGTCCTGCCGCTGGCTGGCGCGCACCGACGGATGCAGGTGAAACCGCACCGCGACCTTCGGATCGCCCTCGATCGTCCGCCCCTCGACGGCGCGGAACAGGTCGACGCCCGACAGCGTGCGGCCGTCCGGCGACAGCGTCAGCGCCCGCTCGTGGACAAGGCCGAAGCGCTCGACATAGCCGTCATGGCTCGCCGTCACGGTCACGCCGCGGTCGTCGGTCGCGCGGCGCGCCTCCACCTTGGACGGTCCGTGGGTGATGCGCGCGCCGATGAAGTGCCGCAGACCGTCGGGCGCGAAGCGGCACGAGGAGGCCTCGCCCACCGTCGCGGTCGAATGGGCGGCGGTCGCGCGCGCGGCGTCCTCCCAGTCCTTGCGGCCGAAGCGCGGCGCGCCGCAATTGACGACGATGCGCTCGGCCCCGCTCGAAAACTCGAACGAGAGACAGCCCGCATGGGCCTCCGACGACAGCGCGAAGGCGCGGCGCGCCGGCGTCGATCAGCGCGAGCGCCTCGCCCGCCGCGACGCGCTGGTAGCCGGAGTGCGGCGCGTCGTCGACCGGCAGCCCGCGGGCGTCGTCGTAAGCCAGGATTGTCGCCACGAGATCGGTCGGCGTCGGGCCGGCGCCGTTGAACTGCGCGAAGTCGCCGTCGCCGTGGCGGAAGAAGCGCAGCATCGGCGTCATGCGGTCGATCGCGGTGAGAAGCTGCTGCGGCGGCTGGGCGTTGCGCGCGGCGAAGGCCTGCCGCAGCGGCAGGAAATCCAGCAGCAGGTCGATGAGCGTCGCAGGGTTGCGGGAGGCGTGGCCGCCATCGGCGAGGATCTGGCGGTCGATCTCCTCGCCGAGCGACCGGGAGGCCGATTTGAGCAGCCGCGCCTCGCCCGCAAGGCACAGGCCCGCATAAGCGAGCGCCGCCTCGCATTGCAACCGCGGCGCCCCGTCGGAGGCGGAGGAGGCGATCGAGCCGAGCTGCCGCGCCTGGCGCGCGAGGCTCTTCAGGAAGCGCCGGTAGAAGGCCCGGTCCGCCCCGTCGAGGATCAGCGGCGAGTGGCAGAACCACGAGATCAGCCGCCGCGCCTGCGTGGCGGGGGCGGCGGCCGCGGCGTCTCGTCCTGCGCGGGTCGTCATCCACTCGTCGACGAGCGAGCGGGCGTTGGCGCGCGCGAGCGCGGTGTCGGCGGCGCGCAGGTGCCGCAGCCAGCCGAAGCCGTGGAGGGCCGAAGCCCATTCGCGCGTCGGCGGCTCGATCAGGAAGGGCGAACCGCCCCCGACCTCGACGAGCCTGCCGGCGAACGCGAAGGTCCCGGCATAGATCTCGCCGGCGCGGGTCGGGTCGGTGGTGCGAAGGTCCTGCGGGGCGATCAGCAGCTTTTCAGGCGTGCGCCCGGCGCTCGCCAGCGGCGCGCGCGTGAGCGCCGCAAGACGGCGCCGCCCCGCGCGCGCGCCCTCCGCGGCCACATACCCGGCGAGGCGGAGATTTTCGCCGAGCCCGGCCAGCCGACTGCTCCCATGATCTGCGCGGCCGCCCCCGGCGACCGTCGCGAATCATCGCATACCAGCGCGGTCATGTCGCGATTCGTCGACGCGGACGGCGCGTCAGCCCACGCGCAGCCGGGCCGCGAAGAAGCCGTCGAGACCGGACATCCGGGCGTCCGCGCCGACGAGGTGGCAGGGCAGCGTGCGCACGAAACCCTCCGCGGTGATCGCCTCGGACAGGCCCGGCAGCTCCGCCTCGGCGACCGGCTCGACCGACACGCGCGCATCGCGGGCGAGCAGCGCGGCGATCTGGTTCTCGCCCTCCTCCGGCTCGAGCGAGCAGGTTCCGTAGACGAGCACCCCTCCGGGCTTCACCAGCTTCACGGCGGCGTCGAGGAGCTGCGCCTGAAGCTTGGCGAGCGAGGCGACCTCGTGCTCGCGCTTCATCCAGGCGACGTCGGGATGGCGGCGGATGGTGCCGGTCGCGCTGCAGGGCGCGTCGAGCAGGACGGCGTCGGCGGGCTCGAGCGCGATCGAGGCGGCGTCGCCGACCCGTGCGGAGGCCGAGAGCTTGAGACGCGCGAGGTTCTGGTTGAGGCGGGTCAGGCGTTCGGCCGACTTGTCGACCGCGACCACCTCGGCGCCCGCCGCGGCGAGCTGGGCCGTCTTGCCGCCCGGCGCGGCGCAGAGGTCGATCGCGGTCTTGTCGGTCAGGTCGCCGAAGAGGCGCGCAGGGATCGCGGCGGCGGCGTCCTGCACCCACCACTGGCCGTCTCCGAAGCCCTCGAGATCCGGGATCGCGCCATGGGCGGCGAGCCGCACGCTCCCGGTCGGAAGAACGACGCCGCCGAGCCGCTCGGCCCATCGCTCGGGCTCGGACCGCACCGTCAGGTCGAGCGCGGGCTCGCAGACCAAGGCCTCGGCGATGCGCGCGACGGCGTCGGCGCCGTAAGCGCGCTCCCATCGGGCCTTCAGCCAGGGCGGGAGGTCGCCCCCCGGCTGCGGCTCGGGCGCGCCCTCGGAGGCGATCCGGCGAAGCACGGCGTTGGCGAGACCGGCGAAATGGCGCGCCTCGGGATCGGCGCGCACGGACGCGACGCCGAGGTCGACCGCCGTGTGGGCGGGAACGTCGAGATAGAGCGCCTGGGCGGCCGCGGTGGCGAGGATCGCCTCGAGCGATCCGCATTTCTTCGGAAGTCCGCGCTCGAGCTTTTCGGCGATGAGCCCGCGCAGCGTTCCGAAGCGCCGCAGCGTCACCCCGGCGATCGCGCGGGCGAGCGCGCGGTCACGCGGGTCGAGGGCGCGAAAGCCCGACGGATCATGCTCGGCGTCGAGCGCGGCGTCGAGCGCGCGCGTTCGGGTCAGCGCGGCGTCGACGAGCTTGGCGGCGGCGCGGCGCGGGGCGAGGCCCGGCGGGTCCGGCTGCGGCTGACGCGACGACGGGCTCGGCCGCCGGACGGGCCCCCGCCCGCGGATCGGAGGGGGGGTCAGGCCCAAGGTCCTTCGCGACGGTCTCCGGACCTGCCCCAGGGGTCGGACGAGCGGTCCTGGCTTTTGGCCGGACGGCCGCCCCAGGGACCCGAGGACTGCTGGCCGTTCGCCGCGCCGCCCCACGGGCCCGCCGCAGGCGGAGTGTTGGCCTCGTAGCGCCGGGGCTCGGGCGCCTGCTGCGTCCAGCCGGCCGAACCCATGGAGCGGGAAAGCTCCATCAGAGCCGCGATGCGGTTTCCGGTGTCCGGATGGGTGGAGAACAGATTGTCCATGCGCGCGCCCGAGAGCGGATTGATGATGAACATATGCGCGGTCGCCGGGTTGCGCTCGGCCGCGTAGTTCTCGGTGTGCGCGGCCTCGCCCGCGATCTTCTGCAGCGCGCTCGCGAGCCAGTCGGGCCGGCCGCAGATCTCCGCGCCGATCTTGTCCGCCTCGTATTCGCGCGCGCGGCTGATCGCCATCTGCACGATCATGGCGGCGATCGGCGCCAGGATCGCCATCGCGATCGTGCCGACCACGCCGAAGGGGGAGCCGCCGTTCTCCCGGTTGCCGCCGCCGAAGAACATGCCGAAATTCGCCAGCATCGAGATCGCGCCGGCGATCGTCGCGGTGATCGTCATGATCAGCGTGTCGTGGTTCTTCACATGCGCGAGCTCATGGGCCATCACGCCCGCCACCTCCTCGCGGGTCAGCGAGTTGAGCAGGCCCGTGGTGGCCGCGACTGCGGCGTTTTCGGGGTTCCGGCCGGTCGCGAAGGCGTTCGGCTGGTCCTCGTGCATGATGTAGACCTTGGGCATCGGCATGCCGGCGCGCTGCGCGAGCTCGCGGACCATGCCGTAGAATTCGGGGGCGGAGCGTTCGTCCACCTCCTCGGCGCCGTGCATCGACAGCACCATGTTGCCCGAGTTCCAGTAGCTGAACGCGTTCATGCCCAGGGCGACGACGAAGGCGATCATCATGCCGCCCTTGCCGCCGATCAGGAAGCCGACGCCCATGAACAGCGCGGTGAGGCCTGCGAGCAGGACCGCCGTGCGGAAGTAGGAACTCATCGGGCTTCGGTCTCCAAAACATCGCGGGTCGCGCGGGGGCCGCGCCGCACCTATATGTGCAGCCTTCCCCGGCGCCGCCAGCCGGACCATTCACGATCCGATCATCCGGACCCTGCGATGACCGACGACGAGACCCCGAAAAACCCGCCCGAGGGCCCCGCGGCCCGCGCGCTCGCCGAAGCCGCCGAGCGGCGCAAGCTCCAGGCCGAGCGCGAGGTCGAGCTCGCGAAGATCCGCGAGCTCGACGGCCGCAAGGGCCCCGACCCCGTCCGCTACGGCGACTGGGAGGCCAAGGGGCTGGCGAGCGATTTCTGAGGACGGCGCCACCGGCCAGCCGCCGAAGCCTCGGCGCGCGTCCGTAACGGGACGGCTCGTCGGGCGCGCGATCGTCGGCGCGACGCTGGTGCTCGGCGTCTTCGCCGCGATCGTCTGGTCCGATCCCGACGCCTACTGGCCGCTCGACCTCGACCAGCCGCCGGGGCTTTTCACGCAGTGGCGCATCCGCCTGCTCGCCGACGAGCCGCTCGCCTGCCAGCGCACGCTGGCGCGCGCCGACATCGCCGCAAGCCTCGCGCCGGAACGCCCGCAGAGAAACGGCTGCGGCTATGACGACGCCGTGGTCCTGTCCGGCGGGGCGCTCGCCGAGACGCCGGCGATGCGCTGCGCGACGGCCGCCGCCTACGCCTTGTGGCTGCGTCATGTCGTGCAGCCCGCCGCCGAACGGCGCCTCGGCGCGCGTGTCGCGCGGGTGCGCACCTTCGGCGCGTTCTCGTGCCGCGACATCGCCGGGAGGCCCGGCCGCCGCTCCCAGCACGCGACCGCCAACGCGATCGACGTCTCGGGCTTCGAGCTCGCAGACGGACGCACGGTGACGCTCTCGCGCGACTGGAACAAAGGCGAGCCCGGCAGGTTCCTGCGCGAGGTCCGCGACGGGGCCTGCGGCCTGTTCGCCGGCGTGCTGTCGCCGGACTGGAACGCGGCCCACGCCGACCATTTCCACCTCGATCTCGGCCGCGCGCAGATCTGCCGCTAGACCGGCCGCAGCCAGCCGGAGTAGCGCACGAGGCGCCCGCCGAACGGCAGGTCGATCGCGACGTCGAAGCCATAGGCGCCGTCATCACGCGCGAAGCCGCGGGCGTTCGACCGTGGTGCCAGCGCGCGCGGAGCCCGCACGCCGAAGATCCGCCAGCCCGTGACCTCCATGGCGAAGCCGCGCTCGTTCGCGGCGAGCGCGATGTCGAAGGAGAACGGGCCAAAGCGCTCGATCAGCGTCCCCGGCCCGGCGCCGGCGCGGACGCGGCTTACGAAGCGCGCGTCGCCGAACGCCCGCGTCCAGATCTCGCCCTCGCCCGCCCGCTCGATGCGCACCTGCGCCTCGACGCCCGCGGCGGATCCGGGGAAACCAAACAGCCGCGCGACGATCCGCGCGAGCGCGCCCGAAGCGCCCTCGACGTCGACCGCCCCGCGAAGTTCGACGTGGGGCTCCGGCGCATGAACCGTCCGGACGCATTCGGGAAGCCGCCCGAAATCGTCTCCGAGCGCGCGGGCGAAAACCGGCGCGCCTGTCACAGGCGCTTCGTCTCGGGCGGCGCGGCCTCGTCGAGAAAGCGGGCGCGATCGGCCGCGGACGGCATGAAGCAGGCGTCGCTCTTGCCGAACATCCGGTACCGGTTCTTGGCGACGCGGTCATAGGCGAAGTCGCGCAACGGCTTCGGCGCGAGCTTCAGCGCGCAGGCCCAGCCATGGCCGGGCAACCCTGACAGCACGCCGATCGCGGCGTCGGACTTGAAGAGCGCGCGGCCGCCGAGGATGACGACGTTGGTCTCGGGATCGTCGGCCGCGATCCCGATGCGCACCGCGACCGCCCGGCCATAGGGCGACTGCAACGTCGCGAAGCTGAACCGCCGGGCTTCGTCGCGCGCGAGCACGAACCGCACCCAACGCGAACAGAACAGGCAGACCCCGTCGAACAGGATCAGGCCTTCGGGCAGGTCCGGCGCGGGTCTCGGAATCCAGCGATCCATGCGGCGGATATGGGCGGCGTCGGTTCGCGCGCCAGAGCGGACCCCTGGGACCAAAGCGACTGACCTCATGGGCGGTCGCGCCGGAACAGAGGTTATGTCGAGGAGCAGGGCGCGCGCGACATCAATACTAATGATCATTCGAATATATTGCGCGACAAAGATTTTCTCATCGAAAGATGTCGATTATTTATTTGCTTATTCGAAAAATTAAATGCAGCATATTTGATAAATATTGATGTCATCGACTGAAAATATTTATCGGGAGACGCGGATGTCGTTACGGTTTTGCTTGGCGGCCGCAGCTTTGCTGGCCGCGCCCAGCGCGGCTTTCGCCGTCAACACGGGCGGGGCCGAGTTCACGGCCGTCATCGCAGCGTCGGGCAAGATCAAGGGGGGATCGGGCGTGGGAAGCGTCATCCGCGTGGCGACCGGCGTCTACCAGATGACGTTTCCGCGCTTCGTCGATACTTGCGCAGCCTTCGTTTCGCTGAACGACGCGCCCGGCTTCGTGTTCGCTTCGACGCTGACCGAGAACACCGCCTTGATCCAGGCCAAGACCTTCGACGCGAAGGGCAAGCCGAAGTCGCTCGCCTTCTCCGTGCTGATCAAGTGCCAGGATTGAGAGGCCGCGCCATGACCAAGTCCAGAACCATCGCGCTCGCCCTCGCGCTCGTCGCGGCGTTCTCGCCGCTCTCCGCCCTCGCGGCGGACGGTTTCAACACGCCGCCCGCCGGCTACCGGGCGCCGCAGGCGGCTCCCGGCGATCTCGGCTCGGCGATCATGTCGGCCGTGGTCGATCCGGACGGGACCCTCGTCCGGGGAGAAGGCGCGGTCAGCGCCCAGCGCTTTTTCGAAGGCGCCTTCGGCGTCGAGTTCGGCCGCGACGTCACGGCCTGCGCGTTCGTCGTCTCGATCGGTGGGTCGGACGCGCAGGGAACTCCGGAGCCCGGACTGATCAGCGCCGTGGGACGCCTCGGCGAAGCGCGGCAGATTTTCGTCTCGACCAAGGATGCGAAGGCTCGATCGGTCGACCGTCCGTTTCACCTCATCGTCTATTGCGGCCGCTGACGGGCGCGCTTCAGGGCACGACCACCACGGTCGTGCCCACACCGACCTCGCGGTAGAGCTCCGCGATGTCCTCGTTGCGCATGCGGATGCAGCCGTAGGACGCGTAGGTGCCGATGGAGTTCGGCCGGTTGGTGCCATGGATGGCGTATTGGCCGCGGCCGAGCTTCATGGCGCGGGTTCCCATCGGGTTCGCCTTGGTCCCGCCGGCGATGAAGTTCGGCAGATGCGGATGGTCGCGCTTCACCGCGGCGGGCGGCGACCAGTCCGGCTCGACATATTTGCCGACGATCTCGGTCCGCCCGACCCAGCGTTTGCCGGTCTTGCCGACCGCGACCCGGTAGCGGACGACGCCGCCGCCCCAGCGCTTGACCAGGTAAAGCGCGCGCTCGGAATTGCTGATGACGATGGTTCCGGCCGAATATTTGGACGGGTCGAAACCTTGCGCCTGCCGCGCCTCGCCGGCTGACATCCCTGCGATCAGAGCGAAAGCGGCGAGCCCCGCCCGCACGGCGGAAGCGACCAAATTCCGAGACATACGCGACACCCTCGGCCACACACGCCCGAAGACAGCCGGACGTCATGTCGAGACATAAATCACGCCGCTCTAACAGGCGATGAAATCAGTCGCCGCAAAAGCCGTATATTCAGCTTTACCTTAATGCGCCAAGCAACGCTTGCGTCAGGGGACGACCACCACCTTGGTTCCCTTTTCGACCCGGTCGAACAGGTCGATGACGTCGGCGTTCATCATGCGGATGCAGCCGTAGGACGCGTAAGTTCCGATCGAGCTCGGCCGGTTGGTGCCGTGGATCGCGATCTCGTCGCGATCGAGCAATATGGCGCGCGGCCCCATCGGGTTCTTCGGGCTGCCGCCGGGGATGACCTTGGGCAGGAACGGCTTGTCGCGCAGCACGTCGGCGGGCGGCGACCAGGCCGGCTTGACGTACTTGCCCCGCACGTAAGCCGTGCCGAACCAGTCCTTGCCGGCCTTGCCGAGCGCCACGCGGTAGCGCAGCGCCTTGCCGCCGCGCTGGACGAGATAAAGCGCGCGCTCCTTATGGCTGATGACGATCGTGCCGGCCCATTGGTCGGTCTTGAACGACACGGGCGTGCGCGCCGCGGCCTCGGCCGCCGGAAACGCAAGACCAAGCATCAGGGCGGCCGCGGCCGCCAAACACTTCGAACCCAACTCGCGACGCCTCTCGGTCTACGCCCTGGCGTTATTCTAGCGCGACTTGCGGCGGGACAATGGAGGACATGGCGGCAGACTTAACGAGCGCCGGCCGCCGTGCTGCGGCGCGTGTTGCGGCGACGCTCGGCTCGGCGCTACGCTCGATCTCCGGTTGCAAGCGGGGGCCGCGATGGCGCGCAACATCCTGATCTTCTCGGACGGGACCGGGCAGGCGGGCGGCCTGACGCCCGACCAGGAGGTCAGCAACGTCTACAAGCTTTACCGCGCGACACGCTCCGACAGCGACTCGAGCGTCGACGCGCGCAAGCAGATCGCCTTCTACGACGCTGGCCTCGGAACCGCCCCGGAGAACCTCGGCGTTCTGGGCCGCGCGTGGCGCCGGGCCAAGAACCTCGTGGCGCAAGCGCTCGGCCTCGGGATCGATCAGAACATCGCCGACTGCTACGCGGCGATCATCCGCTACTGGACGCCGGGCGACCGCATCTTCCTCGTCGGCTTCAGCCGCGGCGCCTTCACGGCGCGGTGCGTGGGCGGACTGCTCGCCCATTGCGGCGTGCCGACCACGGCGCCCGGCCCCGACGGCCTGAAACGCGACCCGAAGTCCGCGAACGCCCTCGCGATGCGCGCGGTGAAGATCTACCAGCACGGCTCCGTCGAAGCGCATCCGGAGGCGGACGATCCTGCGCTCCGTGATCCCAGGCGCGCCGAGCGGCTGCGGCTCGCGGCGGAGTTTCGCCGGGAGCACGGCTCCGGCTCGCCCGAACCGGGCGGCGACAGCAATGCGGTTCCCTACTTCATCGGCGTGTTCGACACGGTCGGGACGATCGCCAATCTCGGGCCGCTCTGGCTCGTGATCGCGCCCGCGGCCCTCGCCGTCGGAGCGCTCGGCCTCTGCTGGTCGGGAATCGGCCCGCGGCTTCTGACCGGCGCCCCGGCGGTCTTTTTCGCGCTCGCCGCGGGGCTCGGCGCGAGGCTCGTCTATGAAAGTCGCTACGGCTCCGAAAACGGCTGGTTGCGCCAGGCGATGGCGCGGCTTCCGGCGCTCAAACCCTTCAGGTTCTATGACACGCAGCTGAACGCGCGCGTTCCTTTCGCCCGCCACGCCATGTCGATCGACGAGAACCGCGACGATTTCCGCGTCGTGATGTGGGACGAGGACGACGACACCGCGATCATGGCCGAGAACGGCGCGCGGCGGATGCGCCAGCGCTGGTTCGCGGGCGTCCATTCGGACATCGGCGGCAGCTATCCGGAGGCGGAGTCACGGCTCTCAGACATCGCGCTCGAGTGGATGGCCAAGGAGATGAAGGGGCTTCCCGATCCGCCGCAATTCTCCGCCGGGCGCCTCAACCTTTCGCCTTCGCCGCTCGGCATGCAGCACGACGAATTGAAGGCCCATCCCGGCCTGCTGCCCGGCGCGCGGCTCGGGATCGAAAGGCGCGGCGCGCTAGACGAGAGCGTGCTGCTCCGCCTCTCGGCTCCGGCGGCGCTGCATTACGACGTGACGAAGCCCTACCGGCCGGAGGGGCTCAGGACCCATCCGCAGGCCGCAGAGTTTTACCGCGACGCGCCGACAAGCGCAGGCTTCGCTCCGGAGATGATTTGAGGGTCGGCGACTTAGAGTCGGAAACCGGAGCGCCGGCCCCCCTCCACCGCCTGCGGCGGTCCCCCTCCCCCGCTTCGCAGGGGAGGATCCGCGCGCAAAGGGCGCCGCTCTTTTTGATCCTCCTCCGCTGTGCGGAGGAGGGGGACCATCGCGTGAGCGATGGAGGAGGAGGCGAGCGCCGACGTCCAAAACGCGCTGAGCCCGAAGCGAACTCCGCGCCGCGCGATCGGCGCTTTACGCCGCCTGGTCCTTCTTCCGGTTCTGGCGGTTCTCGACGAGGTCGTCGACCACCGCGGGATCGGCGAGCGTCGAGGTGTCGCCGAGCGCGGACGGCTCGTCCTCGGCGATCTTGCGCAGGATCCGGCGCATGATCTTGCCCGAGCGCGTCTTCGGCAGGCCGGGCGAGAACTGGATCAGGTCCGGCGAGGCGATCGGGCCGATGTCCTTGCGGACCCACTGGACGAGCTCCTTCTTGAGCTCCTCGGTGCCCTCGACCCCTTCCATGAGGGTGACGTAGGCGTAGATGCCCTGCCCCTTCATGTCATGCGGATAGCCGACGACCGCGGCCTCCGACACCTTCTCGTGCGCGACGAGCGAGCTCTCGACCTCGGCCGTGCCCATGCGGTGGCCCGAGACGTTGATCACGTCGTCGACGCGGCCGGTGATCCAGTAGCCGTCTTCGTCGCGGCGGCAGCCGTCGCCGGTGAAGTAGTTGTTCTTGTAGGTCGAGAAGTAGGTTTCCTCGAAGCGCTTGTGGTCGCCATAGACCGTGCGCATCTGCCCGGGCCAGCTGTCCGTGATCACGAGGTTGCCGTCGCCCGCGCCCTCGATGACGTTGCCTTCTGCGTCGAGAAGCTCGGGCTTCACGCCAAAGAACGGCAGCGTCGCGGAGCCCGGCTTGAGGTCGGTCGCCCGGGCAGCGGGGTGATCAGGATGCCGCCGGTCTCGGTCTGCCACCAGGTGTCGACGATCGGGCAGCGGCTGTCGCCGACGACGCGGTAGTACCACTCCCAGGCTTCCGGATTGATCGGCTCGCCGACCGAGCCGAGGAGACGGAGCGACGCGCGCGAGGTCGACTTCACCTTCTCCTCGCCGCCGCCCATCAGCGAGCGGATGGCGGTCGGGGCGGTGTAGAAGATGTTGACCTTGTGCTTGTCGACGACTTCCCAGAACCGCGAGGTCGTCGGGTAGTTGGGCACGCCCTCGAACATCAGCGTGGTCGCGCCGTTCGCGAGAGGGCCATAGACGATGTAGGAGTGGCCCGTCACCCAGCCGACGTCGGCGGTGCACCAGTACACGTCGCCCTTGTGGTAGTCGAAGATCGCCTCGTGGGTGAACGAGGCGTAGACCAGATAGCCGCCGGTGGTGTGCAGCACGCCCTTGGGCTTTCCGGTCGAGCCGGATGTGTACAGGATGAACAGCGGATCCTCCGCGTTCATCTCCTCGGGCTCGCACTCGGCCGACTGCTTTTCGACCGCCTCTTCGTAGCGGACGTCGCGGCCCTCGGTCATCGGCACGTCGGCGCCGGTGCGGGTCACGACGAACACGGTCTCGACGCCGCCGACTTTGTCGATCGCAGCGTCCGTGTTCTTCTTCAGCGGCACCTTCTTGCCGCCGCGCAGGCCCTCGTCGGCCGTGATCACGACCTTGGATTCGCAGCCCTCGATGCGGCCCGCAAGGCTGTCGGGCGAGAAGCCGCCGAACACGATGGAGTGAACCGCCCCGATGCGCGCGCAGGCGAGCATCGCGTAAGCGGCTTCCGGGATCATCGGCAGGTAGATGGTGACGCGGTCGCCCTTCTTGACGCCGCGCTCCTTCAGCGCGTTGGCGAAGCGGCACACATGTTCGTGCAGCTCGCGATAGGTGATCGCCTTCGAATCCTTCGGGTCGTCGCCTTCCCACAGGATCGCGGTCTGGTCGCCGCGATCCTTCACATGGCGGTCGACGCAGTTGGCCGCGACGTTTGAGCGTGCCGTCCTCGTACCATTTGATCGAGACGTCGTCGGGCGCGTAGGAGACGTTCTTCACCTTGGAGAACGGCTTGATCCAGTCGACGCGCTTGGCCGTGTCGCCCCAGAATCCCTCAGGATCCTCGATCGAGCGCTTGTAGTCGGCGTCGTATTTCGCCTTGTCGTAATGGGCGCGCTTCTTCCAGTCCTCGGGGACGGGATACACTTTGTCGGACATGGCTATCGCTCCCGGGCGTTCGTTTCCCGTCCCGTCGCGCGGGACGACTTTGACCTGAACCTAGGGCGGAACGGCGTGAGGTCTCAAGCACCCGAACCTCGTACTTTGCGCGGAGCGGGGCGGAGGGGCTGCGGGCGTGCTATGGTGCGGGGAGGAGAAGGATTTGTCCGATGACCCGCATCGTCCGCGTTGAAGAGATCGACGGCCAGCTGGTGCTTCGCGTGCCCGAAGACGTAGCGAAGCAGTTGAAGCTTTCAGCCGGCGACGACGTCAATCTGACGGTCGAAGCCATAGAGGATGACGTTCGGCGACAGCTGGAAATCGGCCGCGAGATCATCAAGCGGAACCACGCAGTGCTCGCGGCGCTGGCGAAATGAGCCTTGCGCCCGAGCCCCTATGGCTCGCGCTTCGATCGATCACGATCCTGCACGACGACGTCATCGAAGAGCATGGCGGCCTGCCAGGTGTGCGCGACCAAGGCGCGCTCGAGTCGGCGGTCGCACGACCGCGCAACAAATGGAACTACGGCGAAGACGACGTGATGCGGCTCGCGGCGGCGTATGGATACGGTTTGGCCCGCAACCACGCATTCTCCGACGGCAACAAGCGCATCGCCTACGTGGCGGCGGAGTTATTCCTCGCCTTGAACGGCTTTCGCCTCGTCGCGTCTGACGATGACAAGATCGCCACCTTCCTCGCCCTTGCGGCCGGCGAGCTCTCCGAGGACGCGCTCGCTGGCTGGCTCAGGTCCCGCGCGCAGCCGGCATGAGCCGCCATACGGCGCTGTTCTTGATCTCGGCGTCTTCGAGCTCGCGCGTCACCGGCACGGCGTAGTCGGCGAGCTTTTCCAGCCGGTCCTTCGGCAGGTAGCTGCGGCCGGGATCGCCGACCAGAACGGGCACGCCGTCGGCGAGAAATCCGTCGAGCCAGGCGAGCAGGCGCGCCGCGAGGTCGCGCTCGTAGAACAGGTCGCCGACCGTCACGAGGTCGACGTCAGGGCGCGGACCGCCGATCAGGTCCTCGCCCGTCGCCTCGACCGGAACGCCGTTCGCGCCGCGGCGTTGATCACGATGGCGGCCAGCGCGAAGCGGTCGAGATCCGCGGCCAGAACCGAGGCGGCTCCAGCCTTCATGGCGGCGATCGCCACGATGCCTGAGCCCGAGCCCATGTCGAGCGCGCGGCGTCCGCGGCAGATTTCCGGATGGTCGAGCAGATGCCGCGCCAGCGCCTGCCCGCCGGCCCAGGCGAAAGCCCAGAACGGCGGCGGCAGGCCGACTTCGGCGAGCTCCTCCTCGGTCTTCGACCAGAGCGGCACCGCCTCGTCGGCGACCCGGATCACGATCTCGGGCGCGAGCGGCACGGGCCGCGCCCGGGTCTCGGCGAGGACGAAGGCGGCGGGGTCGCGAATGGGCAAGCGGGCCGTCAGCCCTTGAAGCCGCCCATGCGGCAGACCTCGGCCCATTCGTCGTCCGTCACCGGCTGAACCGACAGGCGCGAATTGGAGGTCAGCGCCATCTTGGCGAGCTTCTCGTTCGCCTTGGCCTCGGCGAGCGTCACGGATTTCGGCATGTCGGCGACGGCGCGAAGGTCGACGCATTCCCAGGTCGGGTTGTCGGCGGTCGAATCGACATGGGCGAGCTTCGCCACCTCGACGATCCCGACGATCTCCTTGCCTTCGTTGGAATGGTAGAAGAAGCCGCGCTCGCCGATCTTCATCGCGCGCATGTTGTTGCGCGCCTGGTAGTTGCGCACGCCCGTCCATTCCGTGCCGTCCTTTCCGGCCGCCTTCTGCTGCTCCCAGGACCAGGAGTCGGGTTCGGACTTGAACAGCCAGTAGGCCATCGGGCGCTCCGCAAGAGTTCGCGAGACAGGAGGAGGATCGAAGAAGTCTATTCGGCCCGCAGGGGCCGCGCGAGCAGGCGCTCGATGGCGTCCGCGACCGAGAGCCGCCCCGCCACCACCTCGGCGACCGCGGAAGAGATCGGCAGCTCGACGCCGGTCCGGCCCGCGAGCGCCGCCAGCGCCCCGGCGGTCGCCGCGCCCTCGGCGAGCTTTTCGGGCGCAGGCTCCCCGGCCGATCGAGAGGCCGAGCGAAAAGTTGCGGGATTTCGGCGATGTCGCTGTCAGCACGAGGTCGCCGAGGCCCGACAGGCCCGACAGCGTCTCGGGCCGCGCGCCGATCGCGCCCCCAAGCCGGGCGAGCTCGGCGAAGCCGCGGGCGATGAGCGCCGCGACCGCGCTCGCGCCGAGGCCGCGGCCCTCCACCACGCCGGCGGCGATCGCCAGCACGTTCTTGGCCGCGCCGCCGAGCGCGGTCCCTGCGACGTCGGTCGAGCGATAGGGGCGGAACGAGCGCGTCGCGAGGGCCTCGGCGACCTGTCCCGCCACCGCCTCGTCGGCGCAGGCGAGCGTGACGGCGGTGGGCAGGCCGCGCGCGACGTCGTCGGCGAAGCTCGGGCCCGACAGCAGCGCGTTCGGACGGCCGGTCAGCGTCTCGTCCAGCACCTGATGCGGAAGCTTCAGCGAACCGCGCTCGACGCCCTTGCAGGCCGCGACCGCGACCGCGCCGGGTTTCAGATGCGGGGCGGCGCGGCCCGAGACCTCACGCAGCGTCTGGGTCGGCGTCACGAACAGCACGATGTCGGCGAGCCTTAGCGCCGCAAGATCGGCGGTCGCCCGCACCCCGTCGTGGAGCTTGATCCCCGGCAGCCGACGCTCGTTCTCCCGCGCCCGCTCCATCTCGGCCATGACGGCGGCGTCTCGGCCGATCAACGGAACATCCGCGCCGCTCGCCTCGGCGGCGACGTTCGCGAGCGCCGCGCCCCAGGCGCCGGCGCCCAAAACCGCGATCACGCTTTCGCTCCCGGCGCGGCCGCCGTCATGTCGAGCGGCCAGCGCGGGCGCGGCGCGAAATCCAACCCGTCGGACAGCCCCAACGCCAGCCTCTCCGCACCCGCCCAGGCGATCATCGCGCCGTTGTCGCCGCAGAGATTCAACGGCGGGGCGACGAGCCTCACGCCCATCTCGACGGCGAGCCGGGTGAGCCCCTGCCGGATCGCGCCGTTGGCCGCGACCCCGCCCGCCACACGAGCGTGGACGGCCTGCCATGCCGTTCCCCGAAGACGCGGAAGGCCGCGCGCGCACGGTTCGCCACGACGTCGGTCACCGCGGCCTGAAAGCTTGCGCAGAGGTCGTCGACGTCCTGGTCGGAAAGCGGCGCGATCTGCTCGGCCTCGAGCCGCACCGCGGTCTTAAGGCCCGACAGCGAGAAATTGGGCTCGGCCCGTCCGAACATCGGCCGTGGGAACGCGAACCGCGCCGGATCGCCTGTCTCGGCGCGCTTTTCGACCTGCGGGCCGCCCGGATAGCCGAGGCCCAGCATCTTCGCGACCTTGTCGAACGCCTCGCCCAACGCGTCGTCCACCGTCGAGCCGAGCCGCTCGTAGCGCCCGACGCCGAGCACCGCGAGCAACTGGGTGTGGCCGCCGGAGGCGAGCAGCAGCAGATAGGGGAACGCGATCCCGTCGGTGAGCCGGGCGGTCAGCGCGTGCGCCTCGAGATGGTTCACGGCGCTGAACGGCTTGCCGGCGACGAGCGCCAGCGCCTTGGCGGCCGTCAGCCCGACGATCACCCCGCCCACGAGCCCCGGGCCGGCGGCGGCCGCCACGCCGTCGAGCTCGCCGAGGCCGAGCCGCGCGTCGGCGAGCGCCTTCTCCACCACGCCGTCGAGCGCCTCGACATGGGCGCGGGCCGCGATCTCGGGCACCACGCCGCCGAAGGCCGCATGCTCCTCGACCTGCGCGCGCACGACGTTGGACAGGATCACGCCCGGCCCGTCGGACACGCGCCGGACGACCGCGGCCGCGGTTTCGTCGCAGGTTGTCTCGACGCCGAGAACGAGCATGGGGCGGGCGGATCTCCGGTTGCCGGGCGAGGAGGAATAGCCGCGCCCGAGCCGGGCGTCGACCACGGCGTGGCTTCGAGCCGTGATCACGTCCGAATGCACGACGTCGGTGATCGTTCGGGGGATCGCGCCGACGGGACCGAGGCGATATGGATGTCGGTAAAAGCCGACATACAAAACATACAAGCAGACAAGAACGAGCAGCCCAATGCCCGCCCCCCTCCTTCGCATCGGCACCCGCGGCAGTCCGCTCGCGCTCTGGCAGGCCAACACGGTGCGCGACGGGCTCGTGGCGGCGCTGGGCGGGGATCCGGACACGGTCGAGATCGTGGTGATCAAGACCACGGGCGACGTCATCCAGGACCGCCCCTTGAGCGAGGCCGGCGGCAAGGGCCTGTTCGTGAAGGAGATCGACGAGGCGCTGCTTGGCGGCCGCGTCGACCTCGCGGTCCATTCCGCCAAGGATCTGCCGACCGACCTCGCCGAGGGCACCGGGCTTGCGGCCGTGCTGCCGCGCGCCGACGTCCGCGACGCGCTGATCGGGGGTTCGGCCGCGACCCTCGACGCGCTGCCGCAGGGCGCGGTCGTCGGCACCGCGTCGCTGCGGCGCGGAGCGCTGGTGCGGCGGCGGCGGCCGGACCTCAAGGTGGTCCCGTTCCGCGGCAACGTGCAGACGCGGCTCGACAAGCTTTCGGCCGGCATGGTCGACGCGACGCTGCTCGCGCTCGCCGGCCTCAGCCGGCTCGGCCTCGCCGCCCACGCGACCGAGATCCTCCCCGAGGACGATTTTCCGCCGGCGCTCGGCCAGGGCGCGGTCGCGGTCACGGCGCGCGTCGGCGACGAGCGCACCCGCGAAGCGCTCGGCGGGCTCGACTGCGTCGCGACCGCGGCGGCGCTCGCCTGCGAGCGGGCGTTCCTGAAGATCCTCGACGGCTCCTGCCGCACGCCGATCGCGGGGCTCGCCCGCGTCGAGGGCGACGCTCTCGCGTTCCGCGGGCTGGTGCTGTCGGAAGACGGCGCGCGGACCGTCGAGGGCGAGATCCGCGGCGGCGCGACGGACGCCGAGCGTCTCGGCGCCGAGGCCGGCCGCGACGTCCGCGCGAGGACGCCCGCCGATCTCCTGGCCGCCTTCGGATGAAGATCCTCGTGCTCCGTCCCGAGCGCGCCGCGCAGCGCACGGCGGAGGCGCTGGCGCGGCTCGGGCACGAGGCGATCCTCGCGCCGGTGCTCACGATCGAGGACCTGCCCTCGCCCATCCCGGACGGACCGTTCGACGCTGTGCTGGCGACGAGCGCCAACGGCCTGCGGAAGCTGAAGAACCGGCGGGAGATCGCCTCGCTGACGGATCTTCCGCTGATCGCCGTGGGCGACCGCACCGCCGAGGCCGGCCGCGAGGCCGGGTTCGCTACGGTTCACGTCGCCGAGGGCGACGGGCGCGCGCTGGTGGCGGAGGCCGCGGCCCGCTTCCCGACGCCGGCGCGTTTTCTTCACGCCGCAGGGGCCGACCGGGCCTTCGACATCGCGGGCGCGCTTGCAGGACACGGCCACGAGACCATCGTGGTCGAGCTCTACCGGGCGACCGCGGCGACAAAGCTGCCGGAGGCGGCCACGGCGGCGCTCCGCGACGGGACGGCGGGCGCAGTGCTCCATCATTCGGGACGCATCGCCGCGACCTTGGCGGCGCTCGCCGAGGCCGAGGGGCTCGGCGAGGCGCTGCGCGCGCTGCCTCACGCCGCCCTCGCGCCGCGCATCGCCGCGATTCTCGGAGAGGCCGGCTGCGGCCGCGTCGAGGTCGCCGCGCGGCCCGACGAGGCGGCGCTTCTCGAAGCGCTTCAAGCCATCTTGAATCGATGACGGGACGACGGCTCGCCATCGCCGCCCCGGCGGTCTAATTAGGTCTCGGCGGTCGCGTTCGCGGCCGCACCCCTTTGACGTGAAGCGAGGTCGAGATGGCGGACCCGAAAGGACCCGAGACCGGACAGGGCGCGAAGGCCGGCCACAGCGCCCGCCCCCGCGCGCAGACCCTCGACCTTTCAGCGAACGACGTTTCCGCCAAGAGCGAAACGGCCAAGAGCGAGACTGCGAAGCCCGATCAGGCCAAGGCTGAGCCGGCGACAGCTGAGCCCGCCAAGGCCGCGGCTCCCGCGAGCCCGACGCCTGCAGCGGGGGTGGCTCCCAAGATCGACGCGGCGAAGACCGAAGCGCCGAGGCCGGGCGCCGCTTCGTCCGAGCAGCCGAAGCCTCAGCCTTCGGGCGCGGCTGCGACGTCCGCCTCGGCGGCGCCGAAACCGGACCCCAAGAGCGACGCCAAGCCGACGGCCGCGGCCGCCCCGAAGCCCGACGACAAGCCGGGTTCGGCCCCGGCGCCCTCTCCAAAACCCGCCCAGAGCGTCCCGCCCGCCTCCGCCTCTCCCCGCCCGGAAAGCGACGGCGTGGGCGTGTTCGGCGTCGCGGCCGCGGCGATCGGCGGGGCGGCGATCGCGGTGCTGGTGATCGCGCTGTTCGGCAAGGATTTCATGGGGCTCGGCGGCGGCGACGCGGCGCGGATGGGGGCGGCGGAGGCCAAGCTCGACGCGGTCGGCCGCGACGTCGCGGCGCTCCGCGCGCAGCTGTCGAAGACCGCGCAGTCGACCGACACCAGCGCGATCGATGCGCGCCTGGCCGACGTGTCCAAGGCCATCGAGGCCTCGAACGGCCGCGTCGGCGGCGTCGAGGGCGAGTTGAAGGCGCTCTCGGCCAAGGTCTCCGAACCGCCGCCGGCCGATCCCGCGATCGCGGCTCTGGCGGGCCGGGTCGAGGGGCTGGAGCTTCGCCTGCAGGCCTCCCCGACCGCCGACGCGCTCGCGAGCGTGGCCGCGCGCATCGAGGGGGTGGAGGCCCGGCTCGGCGAGCTTCCGACCAAACAGGCGGTGGCGGAGGTGAACGCCAACGTCTCGGCCATGGGGGCCAAGGTCGAGGCCGCGACCGGCCCGCTCGCCGCCCGCGTCGACGCCGTCGCGACGGCGCTCAAAGAGCGGCCCGAGGGCGATCCCGCGGCGCGGCTCGTGGTGGCGCTCGGCGCGCTCGACGCCGCGATGGAGGCCGGCCGACCCTTCGTCAACGAATTCGAGGCCGTGAAGGCCGCGACAGGCTCCAACGCCGAGCTCGACGCCCTCGCGCCCTACGCCGCCAAGGGCATGCCGACGCGGTCCGCGCTCGGCGCGGAGCTGTCGGCGGCGATCGGCAAGCTGGCGCCCATCAAGTCCGAGACCACCGGTTCGGTGTTCGAGCGCTTCGTCGCCAACGCCGGCGGCGTGGTGAAGATCACCCCGCAGAAGGCGGGCTCGGGCTCCGATCCCGAGGCGATCCGCGCCCAGGTCGCGGCCGCCGGCGCGGCCGGCGACATCGAGGGCGCGCTCGCGGCCCGCGGCAGGCTCGACGAGGCCGCCCGCGCCGCGACCGACGACTGGGCGAACCGCGCGAGCGCGCTCGTCTCCGCCGAGGCCGCGATCGGCTCGGCCCGCACGGCGGCGCTCGCCCGCCTCACCGCGAACGACTGAGGACAGACCCAAGATGGTGCGCGTTCTGCTCTATCTCGTCCTCGTGGGGATCTTCGCCTGCGCGGCGGTCTGGATCGCCGACCGGCCCGGCGACCTCGTGATCAACTGGCAGGGCTACCGGATCGAGACCTCGGTCTCGTTCGCGGCGGTCGTCATCGCGGCGGTCGCGATCACGACCGTGATCCTGTGGAACGTGATGCGCTGGATCCTCGCGGGTCCGGAAGCCTTCGCGCTGTTCCGGCGCAATCGCCGGCGCGCGAAGGGCTATGAGGCGATCGCCCGCGGCGTGGTGGCGGTCGGCACCGGCGACGCCAAGCGCGCAGGCCGCGAGGCGAGCGAAGCCCGCAAGCTACTCGGCCGCGAGCCGCTGACGCTGGTGCTCGCCGCGCAGGCCGCCCAGCTTTCGGGCGACGGCCCGGGCGCCGAGGCCGCGTTCCGCGCGATGACGGAGCGGACCGAGACCAGGTCGCTCGGCCTGCGCGGTCTCTTCGTCGAGGCCGAGCGCCGCGGCGACCGCGCCGCCGCCAAGGCGCTCGCCGAGGAGGCCGCGAGGCTGACGCCCGACACCTGGGCCGGCCAGGCGCTGTTCGACTATCAGTGCGCCGAGCACGACTGGGCCGGGGCGCTGCAGACGCTCGACCGCCTCTCGGCCAACCGCCTGATCGACAAGGCCGACACGCGCCGCCGTCGCGCGGTGCTGCTGACCGCGCAGGCCATGGAGGACGGCGGCGACCCGCAGGGCGCGGTCAAGCGCGCCCGCGAGGCCCATTCGCTCGCGCCCGACTTCCCGCCGTCCGCCGCGCTCGCCGCGCGGCTCCTCGCCGAGCAGGGCGACGCCAAGAAGGCGATGAAGATCGTCGAGACGACCTGGGCCAAGACCACCCATCCCGATCTCGCCGAGGTCTATGTCCATGTCCGCCCCGGCGATTCGGCGCGCGACAAGCTGAAGCGCGGCCGCTCGCTCTCCGAACGCTCGGGCGAGGATCCGGAAGGGCTGATCGCGCTCGCCCGCGCCGCCATCGCGGCGCGCGAGCTCGGCGAGGCCCGCGCCGCGATCGGCAAGCTGCTCGGCGCGCGGCCGACGGCGCGCGCCTGCCTCCTGATGGCCGAGCTCGAGGAGATCGAGCATGGCGAGCAGGGCCGCGCCCGCGAATGGCTCGGCCGGGCGCTGCGCGCGCCGCGCGACCCCGCCTGGGTCGCCGACGGCGTTTCGAGCGAGGCCTGGGCGCCGGTGTCGCCGGTCACCGGAAAGCTCGACGCCTTCGTCTGGAAGATCCCGGTCGAGGAGAGCCGTCCGCGGCTCGCCGCCGAGGCGTGGCTCGACCAGGGCCCGGTGGAGCCGCTGCGCGCGCTCGAGCCGCTCGAGCCCGTCGCGCCGCCGTCGAACGCGATCGCGCCCGTCCCCGTCGCGCCTGTCCCCGTCGCGCCCTTGCCGCGCGAGATGCCGACGCTGAGCGAGCCGGCGGCCGAGGCGAAGACGCCGGAGCCGGCCAAGAGCCAGCCCGCAAAGCCGGCGCTCGCCAAGACCGATGTGGCCAAGACGGAAGCCGTCAAGGCCGAGCCGGCGAAAGCCGCGCCGGTCGAGACCGTGAAGGCGGATCCGTCGCCCGTCGAGAAAACGCCGGCGAAGCCCGAGTCCGGCCGCAAGCCCGTCGCGCGGCCGACGGCGGCGGTGTTCCCGCTGTCGCGCGCGCCCGACGATCCAGGTCCGCAAGGCGGCGGCGAGCCGGCCGATACGGTTACGGGCGGGCAAAGCTTCCCGGCGCAACGCCCGAACTATTGAGGCGTAGGGCTAGAGCGCGGCGATTTTAGAATGAGGCGCCAGGTCGTGGATGCCCGGCGGCGGCCGGGCAAGACGGCTTGCGCGCGCAAGACCGCGTCGCACTTTCAGAGCCCCCTTACGCGAGAGGCGAGCGGACCCGCTCCGGCCGCACGCCCACGCCGATGAGCCGCGCGGGAAGGCCCTGCAGGATCGGAAGCGGTCGAGCAGGCGGAGCGGAAGCGGCGGCGTCAGCTTCGTGCGGCTCGCGAGCGTCGGGGCGACGACGTTGTTCTGCATCATGAGCTGCATCGCCTGCGTGACCCGCACGGCCGGCATCCGTCGCGCCTGCACGCGCGCGAGCGCCGCCTCGTCGACGGGCCCTCGGCGCAGCGCTTCGGCCAGCAGATTGGCGGTCGCGATCGCGTCCTGGATCGCGACGTTCACGCCGACGCCGCCGATCGGCGACATCGCATGGGCGGCGTCGCCGATGACGAGCAGGCCCGGGGCGTGCCAGCGGTCGAGACGATCGACCGCGACCGACAGCAGGCTGGTCTGATCGAAGCTCTCGATCTCCTGCGCCCGCTCCGGGGGGAACGGCCCGAGCCGACCGATCCGCGCGCGAAAGGCCTCGATTCCCTCGGCCTTCACCGCCTCGCCCCCGCCCTTCGGGATAACGAGCGCGCATTGCCAGTAGTCGCCGCGGTTGATCGCGATGAAGAGGCCCTCGGAGCTGAACCGCCCTGCGGTCGCCGCGCCGTCGCCGGGCGCGCGCGAAACGCGGAACCACATCACGTCCATCGGCGCGCCGAGCGTCTCGACCTCGAATCCCGCGGCCTTCCGGATGGTCGAATGCCGTCCGTCCGCCCCGACCACGAGATCCGCCTCGACACGGAGCGGACCTTCGGGCGTCTGGGCTTCGACGCCCGTGACGCGGCCGGCGTCGTCTCTCAGAAGCTCGGTGGCCTGCGCTCTCCGGAACAGCGTGAAATTCGGCAGGCGCGCGGCCTCGCCGGCGAGGAAGTCGAGAAAGTCCCACTGCGGCATGAGCGCGATGAAGCGCTTCTTCGTCTTCAGGCGGCGGAAGTCGGCCACCTGGAAGATCTGGTCCTCGACGATCGCCGAGAAAGGTCTCGACCTCCTGATGCGGCAGCTCGAGGAAACGCTCCAGGAGGCCGAGATCGGAGAGCGCGTCCATAGTCGGGGGTGGATGGTGTCGCCGCGGAAATCGCGCAGGAAATCCGCGTGCTTCTCGAGCGCCATCACCTCGACGCCGGCTCGCGCCAGGAGCAGCGAGAGCATCAGGCCCGCGGGCCCGCCGCCGACCACGCAGCAGCGAGTCCGGACCTCCATGGTCGGTTTCCCGGGCCGCTAGAGAGCGCGGCCGGCGCGCGCCGCGCTCTTCGAAGCCAAAGGCCGAGCGGAGGTCGCTTGCGACGAGCTCCTGCGCCGAGCGGGCGTGGCGCACGATCGCGCCCATGCCGAAGAAGCCGTGGCTGACGCCCTCGAAGTCGACCGCGTTCACCGCGACGCCCGAGGACCGCAGCTTGTCGGCGAGCTCGTGGCCTTCCGAGCGCAGCGGATCGATCTCGGCGGTGAGCAGGGTGATCGGGGGCAGGCCGGACAGATCGGCGTGGCCGACGAGATCGAGGCGCGGGTCCTCTTTCTGGTCGACGCCCAGAAGCGCATGGCCGAGATACCAGCCGATCATCGCCTTGTTGACGGGCCGCGCGAATTCGTTCGTCCGGAACGAGGGGGTGGTCAGATCGACGCCAGCGAGCGGATAGATGAGCGTGAGATGGACCGGCGGCGTCATCTCCCGGTCCCGCGCCGCGATCGCGACGTTGATCGCGAGGTTGCCGCCCGCGCTTTCGCCCGCGACCGCGATCTGGCCGGGCGAGGCGCCGAGCTCCTCGGCTTTCTCGAGCGCCCAACGATAGGCCGCGACCGCGTCGTCATGGGCGGCGGGAAACTTGTGTTCGGGCGCGCGGCGGGTCTCGACCGCAAGCACCAGCGCGCCTGTCCGCGAGGCGATCGCGCGGGCGCTGGCGTCATAGTCGTCGAGGTCCGACAGCACCCAGCCGCCGCCGGGATAATAGACGACGAGGGGCAGAGGACCGGAGGCGACGCCGGCGGGCGTATAGAGCCGGGCCGCAAGTTCGCCGTCGGCGCCCGGATAGCGCAGCTCGCGCGTGCGCACCTCCTCGTCGGGATCCGAAATCCCGTATCTCGCCATCAGCGAGGGAGACGGCGTCGGCGGGCGAGGGCTGGCTGCGGGCCTCCTCGGGGGTGAGATCCTCGATCGGCTCGGCGCCGAGCGCCTTCAGCTCGTCGATCACCCGCGCATGTCGAGTTCGGCGCGGGCCGTCGGGTCGCCGGCGACCACGCCGAGAAGGCGCGTCACGCGTTCGCCGAAGGTCGCTTCGGGCAGGGGTACCTCGTCGATCGTCGACATGCGGGGCCTCCTCCTATCGGGCGGGCCGGACGCCGGTCTTCTTACGCACACGCGCCGCGTCTTCGGCCGGGTGATCATTGGACAAGGTGGCCCGAGTTGAGGCCGGTGGGAAGCCCCCTGTAGCCGCATTGATGAGGCCCGCTCGTCTCCCTCCCCCGCAGAGGGGAGGGAGACGAGCGGCGGAGGGACTCGGCGCGCTCAATGCGCGGTCGCGTCGCCCACCCGCCGTGCACGAGGTCGTGCACGAAGCCGAGCTTCTGGATCACAGGCTCGGCGAGCACGAAGGGATAGGGGTCCGGCGCGCCCATCGAGCGGTTGAGCGAATTCAGCGCCGAGGACAAAGCGAGCCAGGAATCGGCGATCTGCGCCATCGGGGTGTCGGCCCCATAGGCGTCGAAATTGACCTTGGCGGTCAGCACGTCCTCGCGGTCGACCTTGGGATTGACGCGGAAGCCCCACGCGCCCGCGGTGTCGAGCGTGTCGGTGATGTGGAGGTAGTGCGCCCAGGTCTCGGCGAAGTCCTCCCAGGCGTGGGAGGCGGCGTAATGCGAGACGAACTCGTTCTGCCAGCCGGGTTTCGGGCCATTGGCGTAATGGGTCTTGAGCGCCTCGCCATAGTCCTGGGAATCGTCCCCGAAGGTCTGGCGGCACTGGTCGAGCGCGCCGCCGTCGCGCACCAGGCGGTCCCAGTACCAGTGACCGACCTCGTGACGGAAATGGCCGAGCAATGTGCGGTAGGGCTCGCCCATCGAGGTGCGGCGCTTTTCGCGTTCGGCGTCGTCGGCCTCGACCAGCGCGATGGTGATGAGGCCGTCGTCATGGCCGGTCATCACATGGTGGTCGCCGGTGGCGGGGCTGTCGCTCAGGAACTGGAAGCCGAGGCCTTCGGGGTGCTCGTCGCGGGTCTGGAGCGGCAGGCCGAGCTTGATCAGCGTGTAAAACAGGCGGCGCTTGGCCACCTCCATCTTGCGCCAGAGCTCGACATTGGCGGCGTCGGAGGTGTCCGGCACCACGAGATTGTGCCGGCAGCAGAGGCACATCTGCTCGCCGCCCGAGGCCGGCGTCAGCCATTGCAGACCCCGAAGGCGTAGTTCGAGCAATAGAGCCAGGAGGCCCCGTCCGACCGCTCGCCGACCGAGCGCCAGGCGCCGTCGTCGGACTTCTCGAGCGCGAGCATCGTGTTGGAGGTCGGCTCGTAGCCGAGCGCATGGTTGCAGCGCTCGCAGACGACGTTCTCGAAGAACACCACCTGGCTGCAATGCGGGCAGGCGAACAGTTTCATTTGAGCGGTTTCCCCGTAAGGCGCCCAGCGCCGTTTCGACCCGCTGAATGCTCCAGCCCGCCTTTCGTTCCACGTCCGGCGCCTGTCTTTTCGCCAATCTCGGCGCTTGTCGCCCCGCCGCCACGGCGTAAGCTCACCGCGCCCTCGATCAAAGAAGGTTTCCCCAGAGCCAGATGTCGATCCTCGCCGCGCTTCGCCACGTCACGCACTACAAGTACGACCGCCCGGTCTTCCTCGGACCCCAGATCGTCCGCCTGCGGCCGGCGCCGCATTCGCGCACGAAGGTCCCGTCCTTCTCGCTGAAGGTCTCGCCGGCGGAGCACTTCATCAACTGGCAGCAGGATCCGTTCGGCAACTACCTCGCCCGCTTCGTGTTTCCCGAGCCGGTGCGCGAGTTCAAGATCGAGGTCGACCTCCTCGCCGACATGACGGTCTACAACCCGTTCGACTTCTTCGTGGAGGAGAGCGCGTCGGAGTGGCCCTTCGCCTATGAGGCGGAGCTGAAGTCGGACCTTGCGCCCTATCTCGAGGTCGAAGCCTTCGGGCCGGACTTCGACGCCTTCTTCGAGGCGATCGACCGCTCCGAGAAGGGCACGGTCAACTTCCTCGTCGGCCTCAACCGCCACGTCGCCAATCTCGTGCGCTACACGATCCGGATGGAGCCGGGCGTGCAGACGCCGCAGGAGACGCTGTCGATCGGCTCCGGCTCCTGCCGCGACTCGTCCTGGCTTATGGTGCAGACCATGCGGCGCCTCGGCTTCGCGGCGCGGTTCGTCTCCGGCTACCTGATCCAGCTCAAGCCCGACCTCGTCGCGATCGACGGGCCGGCGGGCACCGACCACGACTTCTGCGACCTCCACGCCTGGGCGGAGGTCTATCTTCCCGGCGCGGGCTGGATCGGCCTCGACCCGACATCGGGCCTGCTCACCGGCGAAAGCCATGTGCCGCTCGCGGCGACCCCGCACTACCGCTCCGCGGCCCCGATCTCGGGAGCCGCGAGCTTCGCCGAGGTCGACTTCGCGTTCGACATGGGCGTCTCCCGCATCGCCGAGCGGCCGCGGGTCTCCTTTCCGTTCTCGGACGAAAGCTGGGACGCGCTCGACGCGCTGGGCGAAAAAGTCGACGAGGAGCTCCGCGCCAATGACGTCCGCCTCACCATGGGCGGCGAGCCGACCTTCGTGTCGATCGACGACTTCCAGTCACCCGAATGGAACGCCGACGCGGTCGGGCCGGCGAAGCGCGCGCTCGCCGACGACATGATCCGGCGCCTGCGCGACCGCTTCGCGCCCGGCGGCTTCCTGCATTACGGGCAGGGCAAGTGGTACCCGGGCGAGACGCTGCCGCGCTGGACCTTCTCGCTCTACTGGCGCAAGGACGGCCGCCCGATCTGGAAGAACCCGGACCTGATCGCGCGGGAAAAATGCTCCGCCAAGGCCGACATCGCGGCCGCCGAAGCGATCACCAAGGACATCGCGGCCCGCTCGGCGTGCCGGCCGAGAACGCGTCCGCCGCCTATGAGGATCCGTCCTACTGGCTCGCCCGCGAGGCGCAGCTCCCCGAAAACGTCGATCCCAGCAACCCCAAACTCGCGGACGCCGAAGAGCGGGCGCGCATCGCCAAGGTGTTCGACCGCGGCCTCAACGCTCCGACCGGCTTCGTGCTGCCGGTCCAGGCCTGGCAGGCGCAGGGAATCCGCTGGATCTCCGAGCGCTGGTCGACGCGCCGCGGCAAGCTGTTCCTGACGCCCGGCGACAGCGCGCTCGGCTACCGCCTGCCGCTCGGCTCCCTGCCCTATCTCAGCTCCTCGCAGTTCCCGTTCTTCGCGCCGATCGATCCCGTGCGCGAATACGAGCCGCTCCCTACCCCCGAGGCGATCGCGCTCGCCCACCGCCAGCGCAGCGTCGCGGGGCCGACCGCCTCGCCGATCGCGGGCGCGGCGACCGCGGCCGGGGACGCCGCCTCGCTCGGCGTCGAGATCGCGGGCTTCGTCCGCACCGCGATCTCGATCGAGCCGCGCGACGGCAAGCTCGCGGTGTTCATCCCGCCGATGGAGTCGATCGAGGCCTATCTCGACCTGTTGACCGCGATCGAGGACGCGGCCGAGACGCTCGGCGTCCCGATCCACATCGAGGGCTATGCGCCCCCGCATGATCCGCGCATCAACGTGATCCGCGTCGCGCCCGATCCCGGCGTGATCGAGGTCAACGTCCATCCGGCCGCCTCCTGGGCGGAGGCCGTCGACATCACCTCGGGCGTCTATGAGGACGCGCGCCAGTCGCGGCTCGGCGCCGACAAGTTCATGGTCGACGGCAAGCATGTGGGCACCGGCGGCGGCAACCACGTGGTCGTGGGCGGCGCGACGCCGCTCGACTCGCCGTTCCTGCGCCGGCCCGACCTGCTGAAGTCGCTGATCCTGCACTGGCAGCGGCACCCGTCGCTGTCTTATCTCTTCTCCGGCATGTTCATCGGGCCGACCAGCCAGGCGCCGCGCGTCGACGAGGCGCGCCACGACGGGCTCTACGAGCTCGAGATCGCGATGGCGAACGTGCCCTCGCCGTCCGACGGCTGGTCGACGCCCGCATGGCTCGTCGACCGGCTGTTCCGCAACCTGCTGATCGACGTCACGGGCAACACCCACCGCTCGGAAATCTGCATCGACAAGCTCTATTCGCCGGACGGGCCCACGGGCCGGCTCGGCCTCGTCGAGTTCCGCGGCTTCGAGATGCCGCCGGATCCGCGCATGAGCCTCGCGCAGCAGCTCCTCATCCGCGCGCTGATCGCGAAGTTCTGGAAGGAGCCCGCGACGGGCGGCTTCGTGCGCTGGGGCACGCGGCTGCACGACCGCTTCATGCTGCCGGCCTTCGTGTGGGCCGACTTCCTCGACGTGCTCGCCGATCTCGGGCGCTCGGGCTATCCGCTGCGGCCCGAATGGTTCGAGGCGCAGTCGGAGTTCCGCTTCCCGTTCTGCGGCCGGATCGAGCGCGAGGGCGTGACGCTCGAGCTTCGGCAGGCGCTCGAGCCCTGGCACGTCATGGGCGAGACCGGCGCGATCGGCGGCACGGTGCGCTTCGTGGACTCCTCCGTCGAACGCCTTCAGGTGAAGCTGACGAACGGCGATCCGTCCCGCCATGTCGTGGTCTGCAACGGCCGCGCGGTCCCGCTGACGCCGACGGACGTCGGCGGCGAGATGGTGGCGGGCGTGCGCTTCAAGGCGTGGCAGCCGGCGTCGGGCCTGCATCCGACGATCCCGGTGCATGCGCCGCTCACCTTCGACATCTACGATCGCTGGTCCAAGCGCTCGCTCGGCGGCTGCGTCTATCATGTCGCGCATCCGGGCGGGCGCAATTACGAGACGTTTCCGGTCAACGCCAACGAGGCGGAAGCGCGACGCCTCGCGCGCTTCGAGGACATCGGCCACACGCCCGGCGCCTTCGAGCCGATCCGCGAGACGCCCGACCCGAGCCTGCCGTTCACGCTGGACCTCAGGCGGCCGGCAGGACTGGGATAGGGCGCGCGACTCCCTCCCCTGTCCCAGGGGAGGGAAACTTCCACCGTCTCTTTTTTACTGCGGAGAAACATTAGAGCGGCGCCGCGGCGTCTCGCCCATCGTCAAACCGCGCGAAACGGCGCAATGATGCGCGCGAGCGGAACGCGCGCTTCGGGGGAGCGCATCGGGCGGTGAGCATTCTGTCGATCGACGGCAAGGCGGCCAAAGAAGCGGCCAAGGAGGCCGCCAAGGGAACGGCCAGGACCGAGGCCCCGCGCGCCGGGCTTCTCGACGGCTATCGCCCGCCCGAAGGCGTCATCGACGAGATGCTCGGGCCGGACGGCCAGGTGCGCCCGCATTATCGCGAGCTGGTTTCGGCGCTCGGCGGCCTCGGCGAACCCGAACGCGCGCGCCGCTTCGGCAGCGCCGCGCAATATCTGCGCGAGGCCGGCGTCTACTATCGCGTCTATGGCGGACAGGAGCCCGGCGAGCAGACTCGCTCCTGGCCCCTCGCCTTCCCGCCGCTCATCATCGAGCGGCGCGAATGGGCCGACCTCGTCGCGGGGCTCACCCAGCGCGCGGTCTTCCTCGAAAAGCTGATCGCGGACCTCTATGGCGAGCGCCGCCTCGTGCGCGACGGCGTGCTGCCGCCCGCCGTGCTCGGCCGCAATCCGGAGTTTTTGCGCCCGATCGCCGACCAGGGCCGGTCGGGACGTCCGCTGATCCGCTTCATCGCGGTCGATATCGGCCGCGGGCCTGACGGGCGCTGGTGGGTGCTGGGCGACCGCACCCAGGCGCCCTCGGGCGCGGGCTTCGCGCTCGAGAACCGGGTCGCGACCTCGCGCGCCTTCCCGGACCTCATCCGCGACCTCAAGGTCCAGCGGCTCGCGGGTTTCTTCCAGCAGTTTCGCGAGACGCTGAACGCGCTCGACGACGGCAAGGGCGCGCGCGTCGGCGTGCTGACGCCCGGCCCCCACAACGAGACCTATTTCGAGCACGCCTATCTCGCCCGCTATCTCGGCTTCCTGCTGCTCGAGGGCGGGGACCTCGCGGTCCATGGCGGGCAGGTGGTGGTGCGCACGGTCGACGGGGCCAAGCCCATCCACGTGCTGTGGCGTCGCCTCGACGGCGACTTCGCCGACCCGCTCGAGCTCCACGCCGGATCGCGCATCGGCACGGCGGGCCTCGCCCGCGCGGTGCGCGAAGGCTCGGTCGAGATGGTCAACGCGCTGGGTTCGGGCCTGCTCGAGACCCGCGCCCTGCTCGCCTTCCAGCCCCGCTCGCCCGCGCGCTGCTCGGCGAGGAGCTGAAGCTGCCGACGGTCGCCACCTGGTGGTGCGGGCAGGAGGCCGAGCGCGCCTATGTCTCCGAACATCGCGACGAGCTGTCGCTCGCGCGCGCCTTCCCGCAGTCGCCCAACGCCGAGGAGCGCCGCCGCCCGCTTGATCTCGGCATCCGCGCCTCGGCCTCGGCGCGGCTGATCGAGGATCTCGACGGCGACGGCGTCGACGTCGTCGGCCAGGAGATCGTCGCGCTCTCGACCGCGCCGGTGTTCGTCGACGGCAAGCTCACGCCGCGCCCGGTGACGGTGCGGGTCTATCTCGCCCGCGACGCGTCCGGCTGGCGGGTGATGCCGGGCGGCTTCGCGCGCGTCTCCACCTCGACCGATCCGCTCGCCGTCGCGATGCAGTCGGGCGGGCATTCGGTCGACGTCTGGGTGCCGTCGGAGAAGAACGAGAAGCCCGTCACGCTGCTCTTCAGCGAGCAGCGCAATTTCTCGCGGCGCCTGCCGAGCGCGCCGCCCTCGCGCGCGGCCGACAACCTGTTCTGGCTCGGCCGCTACGTCGAACGCGCCGAATGCGCGACGCGGCTCGTGCGCCTCTACGCCTCGCGGCTCGCCGAAGGCGAACGGCGCGGAACGCTCGAGGCCGAGATCGGCGAACTCCTGACCGGCCTCGACGTCGAGGCCGCGGTCGCCGATCCGGCGACGACGCTGCTGAAGGCCTCGCGCATGGCCTTCGCCACCGCCTCGCGCATCCGCGACCGGTTCTCGCCGGACGGCTGGCGGGCGCTGCGCGAGGTCGTGGACCTGATCGAGAGCCACATCCGCCTGCGCGAGCCCGGCGACCTCGTCGACGTCGCGAGCCAGGCGCTGACGCGGCTTTCGGGCTTCGCCGGCCTCGTGCACGAGAACATGTACCACTTCACCGGCTGGCGCTTCCTGCAGGCCGGGCGGCTGCTCGAGCGGGGGCAGGTCTCGGCGCAGGTCGCGGCCGCCTTCGCCAAGATCCCGGAGGGCGGGCTCGAGGCGCTGCTCGAATTCGCCGACAGCCGCATCACCTATCGCCGGCGCTATTCGGTGCATCTGTCGCGCGAGACTGTGATCGACCTCACGGTGCTCGACCCTTTCAATCCGCGCTCGGTCGCGTTCCAGGTCAACGGGCTGAAGAGCGTTCTGGACGAGCTGCCGGGCATCCGCCGCGGCGAGACGCTCGCGACGGTGTCGCGCCGCATCGCGCGCCTTCAGGTGCGGCTCGCGACCGGAGACGCGTCCGAGGTCAACGAGGCCTTCCTGCTGCGCGTCGCGACCGATCTCGGCGACATCTCGGATCTTCTCGGCCAGCGCTATTTCGGCGCCGCCCCGCTCGCCTCCGGCGAAGGCGCGGAGGCCGAATGATCTACGACCTCTCGCTCGTCATCGCCTATGACTACGCCGAGCCTGTGAACGACGCGCGCCATATCCTGCGCGTGCGCCCGCGGCTGGAGCCCGGCCAGCGCCCGGGCCCGGTCAAGCTCGTCGTCGAGCCGCGCCCCGACGAACAGATCCGCGACCGGGACTTCTTCGGCAACGCGCTCGACCACCTCCTCATTTTGCCGGCTCACGAGGCGCTTGAGGTGCGGATGTCGACCCAGGTCGAGGTGGAGCGGCCGCGCCCCGATCTCGGCCGCACCCCTGCGCTCGGAGAACTGACGGCGCTCGCCCGGGCCTCGCGGGACGTCAGCGGCGCCGGGCCGATGCATTTCCTCGGCGACAGCCGCCGGGTGCGGATCTCCGCGCCCTTCGCCGACTATGCGCGCGACGCGATGGCGGACGGGCGTCCCGCCGGCGAGGCGGTGTTCGAGCTCGCGGCGCAGATCAAGGACGAGTTCGACTACGCCCCCGGCGCGACCAAGGTGGACACGCCGGTGGAGGAGGCCTTCGCCAAGCGCGAGGGCGTCTGCCAGGACTTCGCCCATGTCATGATCGCGGGCCTGCGCGCCGTCGGCGTGCCGGCCGCCTATGTCAGCGGTTTCCTGCGCACCGTGCCGCCGCCGGGCAAGCCGCGGCTCGAAGGCGCCGACGCGATGCACGCCTGGGTCACGGCCTGGCTCGGGCCGCAGGTCGGCTGGGTCGGCTTCGACCCGACCAACGCCATGCTCGCGATCGACGACCACATCACGGTCGCGGTCGGCCGCGACTACGCCGACGTCGCGCCGATCGACGGCACGGTGATGACCGCGGGGTCGCAGACCACGAGCCATTCGGTCGACGTGAAGCCGGTCGAGCACGCGACGGCGTGAGCCGTCGCTATCTTACTGTTGTCGCGAGCGAGCCACCGCGCGTCATCCCGGCCGGAGAGCCGGGATCCAGAACCGGCACGGCTGGTCCAGACTCCCGCCGCGGCGTCGGTTCTGGATCCCGGGTCAAGCCCGGGATGACGGCTGAGCTGGAGCCGGCCGCAGCGCCCGCCTCCTGACGACCCGCCCGAACCTCCGCCCGTCATCCCGGCCGAAGAGCCGGGAACCAGAACCGGAACAACTGGTCCAGACTCCCGACGCGGCGTCGGTTCTGGATCCCGGGTCAAGCCCGGGATGACGGCTGAGCTGGAGCCGGCCGCAGCGCCCGCCTCCTGACGACCCGCCCGAACCACCCGCCCGAACCTCCGCCCGTCATCCCGGCCGGAGAGCCGGGATCCAGAGCCGGAACGGCCGGGTCCTGACTCCCGCCACGGCGTCGGTTCTGGATCCCGGGTCAGGCCCGGGATGACGGCTGAGTATGAGCCGGCCGCAGCGCCCGCCGCCCGACGACCCGCCCGAACCTCCGCGCGTCATCCCGGCCGAAGAGCCGGGATCCAGAACCGGGACGGCTGGTCCAGACTCCCGCCGCGGCGTCGGTTCTGGATCCCGGGTCAGGCCCGGGATGACGGCTGAGCGGAGCCAAAGCGTCCCCAAAAGCCCGGCTTCACGCGCCCTGCGGGATCCTGGCCACGACCTTGAGCTCGAAGTCGAAGCCCGCGAGCCAGGTCACGCCGACCGCGGTCCAGTTCGGCGGCCGTTTGCCGATCACCGTTTCGCGGACCTTGACGACCGTTTCCAGCTGGGCCTCCGGATCGATGTGGTAGGTGGTGAGGTCGACGATGTCGTCGAAGCTCGCGCCTTCGGCCTTCAGCGTCGCGATCAGCGTGTCGAAGGCGAGCCGCACCTGCTTTTCGAAGTCGGGCTCGGGCGTTCCGTCGTCGCGGGCTCCCACCTGCCCGGAGACGAACAGCAGGTCGCCGGCCCGGGTCGCGCCCGAATATCGGAACTTCTCGTAAAGCGCCTGCATGCCGGCGGGGGGCGTGGCGTCTTGCGTGCTCATCTGATTTCTCTCCATGACGTCGTCGCGGCCGACCTCGGCCGCGCATAGCTACGTTTCGTATGTCGGCGATGTCGGAACATACGTCGCGTATGTCAATGGCGCGGGAGAACGGTTTCTGCGCTTCCGCGTTCACGGCCCCGCGACTTCCCCATGGGATCGCGGATCGATAGTTTGCCGCCGGACGGAGGAGAAACGTTCCCCGGTGGGGCGTCCGGTCTTCAAAACCGGGAGGGGCCGCGGATGCGGTCTTTGGTGGGTTCGACTCCCACTCTCTTCCACCAGTCACCGATCCATCCGCGCTTCACAGGAACGGCGGCCGCCCGCCGCGACGTCCGGCCGCTCGCGCATGGCCGGACAATTGCAAACGAGCGCATGGAGAAAGCCGCCATTGCGGCTTAACAAGGCGGACGCGGCGCCAACGGCGCCTTGTCTATCGATTCTGTCGTTTTGGAAGGCGCCATGGCTTCGGAAGACGCTCACCAGCGAAGCATCGTGATCGTCGGAGGCGGGCTCAGCGGATCGCTGCTCGCGCTGCGCGCCATCGAGGATCCGAACAACCGGGTGACGGTGATCGAGAAGGCCGCAGCGCTTGGGCGGGGCGTCGCCTACGGGGCCTGCGACCCCGGCCACATGCTCAACGTGCCGCTGTTCCGCATGGAGCTCGGCCTCGCGCCGACCTTCGAAAGCTGGCTGCGCGAGAACCGGCCGGAAGAAATCAACACCCATGACGGCGGCGAGCGCGACAGCTTCGTCACCCGCCGCTCCTTCGGCGACTACGTGTCGTCGATCGCCGAGGCCGAGACGGTTTCGGGGCGGCTGAAGCGCGTGCGCGGCGACGTCGTCGAGATCGGCCGCGACGACGGACCTTACGTGCTGATGCAGGACGGCCGCGTGATCCGCGGCACCCATGTGGTGCTGGCGACCGGCAACCTGCCGCCCAAGACGCCCCGATTCAGAGACGAGGGCGTGCTCGACTCGCCGGTCTTCATTCCCGACCCTTGGGACCTGCACCGCGACCGCCTGCCGGCGAGCACGGACCCGATCCTCCTGATCGGGACCGGCCTCACAATGGTCGACGTCGCGCTGCGGCTGACGCGCAACGGGCATACCGGCCCGATCATCGCACTGTCTCGCCACGGGCTCCTGCCGGGCCGACATGTCCATGGCGGGCAATGGCCGAACGCCTTCGAGGCCGGCCCGCTGCCGCCCCGCCAGGCTTTTCGGAAGCTGAGGCGCGAGGCAGCCGAAGCGGCGCAGAAGGGCGTGCCGTGGCAGCGCGTGATCGACGCGATCCGGCCGAGCCTCGCGAGCGTCTGGATGTCGTGGAGTCAGACCGACCGCCAGCGCTTCCTGCGCCACTGCCGCACCATCTGGGACGTGCGCCGCCATCGCATGGCGAACGCCGTCGCGGTCCAGATCGACGCGCTGCTCGGGGCCAATCTCGAGATCCGCGCCGGCCGCATCGAGGGGCTGAGGCGCTCCCCCGCCGGCGCGCTCGTGACCGTGCGCCCGCGCGGGAGCCGCGATCTCGTGGAGCTTGAGGTCGCCACCATCATCAACTGCACGGGCCCGCGCTCGTCCTTCGACGACCTCAACGCCCCGGCCTTCATGAAGCTGAAGGAGCGCGGCCTGCTGACGCCCGACGAGCTCGGGCTCGGGGTCAAGACGGTCGGCTGCGCGCTCGTCGACAAATACTCAACCCCCTCCGACTGGCTGTTCGCCATGGGCCCGCTCACCCGGCCGGAATGGTGGGAGATCACGGCCGTCCCGGAGATCTCGGCGCAGAGCCACTTCCTCGCCGACGGCCTCGGGCGGGCGGGACAGCGGTCGCTGCTGCGCGACTTCGTCGATCTCGGCTCCGGCATCTGAGAAGCGGCTTTCGCCGCAAATGCGGCGAAGGACCGCGCGTCGCGCCGGCCGCGCCATGAAAACCAAGGCCGCGCCGGCCGAAATCCGCCGGACCGGCGGGGACGCGGCGCGCGGCTTCCTCGACGGGCCGCCGCCGGGATCGCCGATCCGTCTCGGCGACATGGCGAGCGCCTGAGAACTCAGGCCTCCGGCGGCTTGGAGATCGCGGCGGTTCGGTGGCGGCCGGCGGCGCGAGGAGCGGTTTATGACCGCCGTATTCCAACTTTGGTCGGACCAAACGTACGGGCGTTAACGAATTGATAACGGTTCGTGGCTTGTTTACGGTCCGTTAATGGCCGTCGTCTGATCGGGGGAGCGGGCGGCCAGCATGAAGACGGGGGTTCCCGATATGAACGCTTGGCGCTTCACGCGCGTATCGGCCGTGGCCGCGGTCTCGCTTGCGGCGGCGGCCTGCTCGCAGCAGCCCAGGCTGGCGGCGACGTCAGCCATCCAGCCGGTGAGCTTCACCGCGCAGGACCGCGAATGCATGGCGCGGGCAATGTATTTCGAATCCCACCGCGGCGCCGACGAGGGCATGGTCGCGGTCGGCACCGTGGTGGCCAACCGCAAGGACAGCGGCCGCTGGGGCTCCACGGTCTGCGAGGTCGTCGGCCAGAAGCGCCAGTTCGCGCCGGGCGTCATGACCCGCACCATGGACGGCGAGGCCGCCGAGCGCGCCCGCCGCAACGCCGAGAAGGTGCTCTCGGGCCAGCGCCATCCGGCGCTCAAGACCGCGATGTTCTTCCACACCGCCGGCTACAAGTTCCGCTATCCGAACATGCACTACGTGCTGGTCGCGGGCGGCAACGCCTTCTACGAGAAGCGCGAGGTCGTGACCGCCGAGGACGCGCGCCAGAACGCGAAGTCCAAGGCCCTCGCCCTCGCCTACGCCCGCATCGATCCGACCGGCGCCTCGAAGTCGATCATGGTCGCCTCCAACGACGCCTCCCGTCCGGCCCCGCAGCCGGTCGTCGTCGCGACGGCCCCCGTGGTCCAGCCGACGGTCGCGCCCGCCGCGCCGCAGCTCGCAGCCGTGGCCCCTGCGCCCAAGGCCGCCCCGGCGCCGCAGCTCGCGGCGGCTCCCGCCGCGCCGAAGGCCGTCGTCGCCGCCATCGCGCCCGCCAAGCCTGTCCGCGCCAAGCCGGCCGAAACGCCACTCGCCTTCGCGTCTGCGGACGAGCAGCCGGCGGCCGCCAAGGCCCTCATGCCGACCAAGCGCGTGCTTCAGCCGTCGAAGCTGACGCCTGCGCTCGCCTCGGCCGCGCCGGTCGCGGCCCCGAAGGCGGAGCCTGCGCCCGAGAAGGCCGAGACCGTCGCCGCGGAGCGGTCGCGCTCCTACGCCTACAACGGCGAAGTCGCCGCCGCCTTCGCGGCCTTCGACATGCGCTAGCGGTCAATACGTAGTCGCACGAATGTCGTGCGCCTGCCGATTGGGTTAAGTCTTCGTTCGCCGGGGTCGGGGGGCCTCTGGCGCACTCTTCGAAAAAGGCGTCGCCTTCCGGGCGGCGCCTTTTTCTCGTTCCGGCGCCCGGAAACCTCCCCGAAGCCCATCTGGTCCGACCGCACTAAGTAGTTGCCCGACTGCACCGGCCGCACGTCATCCGCTATTCCTCGCAACCGCCGGGCGCGGCCGAGAAAGACCGCGCCGCCTTTCGGGAGCGCTCGTCATGCGGTTCGCCTGCGCCTGCCTTCTCGCGTCAGCCAGCCTCCTGCTCCCCTCCGCCGCCGGGGCGGCGGTCGTGTGGCAGGGCCTCGCCACGGTCACCGCCGCGACGCCGTCCTGTCGGTCGGACGTCTCCGAGCGCCGCAGCATCGCGGTCGGGACGGTCTTCCGCACGGTGCTGCGACCCAAGAACCTGTCGGACAACGGTCCCGACACGCGCGTCGCCTTCGTCCATGACGGGCAGGCGCATTTCGCGATCATCCTGCCGGGCGGCTCGGCGAGCGGAACCTACGCCTCCTTCGGCGTGACCCATTCGGGCCTGCTGAAGGCCAACGACGCCGCGCCCTACGCCAAGATGGCCATGACGCCGAAGTCGCCGAGCGCGACCACGCCGTTCGTGACCTTCGCGGGCAAGGTCGAGAATTTCATGTTCATTTCGGGATGCACGATCTCGTTCAGCGCCGCCTACGGCCTGCGCCCGTGAGGAGCCACGTCATGCTGAGACCGTTCCTTTTCGCGCTGCCTTTCGCCGCCCTGGCCGCCTCCGGCGCGGAGGCCGAGACCGTGTTCGTCGGCGACTCGCTCGTGCTGTCGACCACGACGACCTGCGGAACCTCGATCGCGGCGGGCGAGACCGCCCGCCTCACCTACCGGCCCGCAGGGGCGAAGCTCGGCAACGGCGGCGACAGCTATCTGGCCTATGTGGCCAATCGTTCGAGCTTCACGATGACGATCGCCGGCGCCGTGTTCGGATCCGGCCAAAACTACGCCGGCCAGAACGTGAGCTCCTATCTCGGCGTCGCCACCATCGTGGGCGGCGTCGTCGGCTGGCAGCAGAGCCCCGCGAAGATCGGGCCCGACACCGAAACGATCGAACTCACGGCGACGCTCGCCAACTACCTGACCATCAAGGGCTGCACCGTCACGATCCGCAGCAACCTGATCCAGGTGAAGTGACCGGCCTGGCCGGCGGAGGGGCGCGCCTCAACCGGGGGGCGCGGCTTCCGCCGGCCGCGGCTTTCTGGCCGCCACCGCCACGCCCGCCAGCACCAGCGCGAAGCCGATCGCGTGGAACACGTAGGGCCGCTCGCCCAGGAACAGGATCGCCATCACGGCGCCGAACACCGGCATCAGGTGGAAGAACGGCCCGGCCCGATTGGCGCCGATGAGCTCGACCCCGCGGATGAAGCAGATGTAGGCGAGCGTCGAGGGGAACACGATCACGTAGCCGAGCGTCGCGAGCGTCACGGCGTCGAAATGCATGACCCGGCCCTGGGAGATCTCCCACAGGAACGCCGGCGTCAGCATCAGCACCCCGAGCCCGACCGTGAAGGTCAGGAACGACAGCCAGTGCATCGCGGGCTTCAGCCGCAGGATCGCGGAATAGAGCGCGTAGATCGCCATCGCGCTCAACATCCAGATGTCGCCGACGTTGAACCTGAGATGCGCGATCGCCGCGGGGTCGCCGCGCGTCAGGATCACCGCGACCCCGACGAGCGAGGTCGCGACGCCGAGCGCCTGCCCGCCGGTCGGCCGCTCCTGGAACAGCGCGAAGCTCCACAGCGCGATGATCAGCGGGCCGGTGGACTGGATCAGCAGGCCGTTGAGAGCTTCGGTGTGCTGCAGGCCCCAATAGGCCATCGTGTTGTAGAAGGCGACGCCGGTCAGCGCCATCAGCGCGAGCCGCCCGGGATGGGCGCGGATCGTCGGCCAGTCGCGCTTGAGATGCGGCCAGGCGAAGCCGATCAGCAGCGCGAAGGATCCAGCCCAGCGCACCCAGGACAGCCCGACCGGCGGAACCTTTCCGGCCGCGAACCTTCCAAGCACGATGTTTCCGGCCCAGAACAGCGAGGTCAGGGAGAGCAGGAGATAGGGCCTGTCGACCACCGACCGGCCCCATCGCGCGAACAGGCTCGGCATCATCGACCCTGGGACTGGCGGTTGCGGCGCCGGAAAAACCGGGCGCCGCGGAGCGCGAAGACGCGCGCGGCGGGACCCGCGCCTATGGAGGGCCTCGACCGGCGCGTCAACGCCCGCCGGCGCAAAACCTGTCGGTCGCTGGCGCACGGGCGCCCTGCGGCCGCGCGGGACGTTAGGGATAACGTCGTCCGACGAAGGACATGCGACGAAGGCGCCGCAGCATAGCGAGGCGGCGGTGATATGATCCGCGATGGTTCGGCGCGCAGGGGGGCGCTCCGATCGCCTCATTTTCTATTGACGGTCCGTCCGGACCGCCGACCACCGATCGCCGGGCCTTCCCCTCCGCCGGCAGAGCCCCGGAGCCGTCGCGTTCGCGCCGCGGCTCCTCGAGGAGCATGCCGCATGACCAACGAAACCTTCGAGCTGTTCGACCTCTGGAGGCGCCAGGCGGCGTTCGCCGGCGGATTCGCCTCGCTCGCGCCTGCGGCCGGCTTCGTGATGGCGACTCGGCTCGCCCGCCTCGCGGTCGAGGGCAGCGCGCCGAGCGCCGGCGGCCTGCGCGAGGCCGAGCGGATGGTCTCGGAGAAGATGGTGGCCGCCGTCGAAGGCGGGGCCGCCGCCGCGCGCGTCCTCACGGGCCTCGTCACGGCCGCGAGTCCGCTCGCCGCCGCGGGCGTGATGATGTCCGCCGGCGAGGCTGCGATGAAGCCCGCTGCGCGTCGCGTGAAGGCGAACGCGCGGCGTCTCGCGCGTCCGTGAACGCCGCTCCGCGCCCTCATCCGAAGGGCGCGCCCACACCGTCATAAATGGTATCCTGATGGGCTCCTGAAGCCTTGCACGGGCGCCTGCGGGCTTCCTGTCACGCGCTTGACAGCTTGCGACAAAGCTCTGATAGACGGACCTAGCCCCCAAGCAACTTGGTCCCGCCCGGCCTCGCCGGGCTTCTCCCGGAGTCCGGGCGCATGAATGGTTTCGAGCAGGCGGCCTGTCACAATCGAGCGATCGCGATGGGATCGCGACGCGGCCCCGCTCGTCCGATCCGCCTGACCGGGACGCGTTCGAGCTCATGACGAAACAGCCTGGTCTCGCAATCGTCGGTCGGTCCTGTCGGCTGCCCGGCGCCAACGACGTCGACGCTTTCTGGCGCTTGCTGGCCGAAGGCCGTTGCGCCGTCACGCAAATCGGCGAAGAGCGCTGGTCTCACGCGCGCTACCTGCATCCCCGAAAGGGCGAGGCGGGCAAGAGCTACACGTTCGCGGCCGGCGTTCTCGACGACATCTGGAGCTTCGATCCGGCGGCCTTCGGCGTGTCGCCGCGCGAGGCCGAGCAGATGGATCCGCAGCAGCGCCTGGCGCTGAAGCTCGTCTGGGAAGCGCTTGAAGACGCAGGAATTCCGCCCTCTTCGATCGCCGGCAGCGAGACCGGCGTCTATGTCGGCGCGTCCGCGCTCGACTACGGCAACCGCATCATTTTCGATCCGTCGTCGGCCGACGCCTATTTCGCGACCGGAAACACGCTCTCGATCGTATCAAATCGTATTTCGTACATTTACGATCTGCACGGTCCGAGCTTCACCGTCGACACCGCCTGTTCGTCGTCGCTCGTCGCCCTCAACGAGGCCGTCGCGGCGCTCCGCGCGGGGCGCATCGAGCGCGCCGTGGTGGTGGGCGTTTCGATCCTCGCCAGCCCCTTCCCGTTCATCTCGTTCGCGCAGGCCACGATGCTGTCGCCGCGCGGCCGCTGCCACGCCTTCGACGCCTCCGGCGACGGCTATGTGCGCGCCGAGGGCGGCGTCGCGATGGTGCTTGAGCGCGCCGACGTCGCGCGCGCCGCGCGCCGTCCGATGCGCCTGATGATCGCGGGTTCCGGCGTGAACTCCGACGGCCGCACCGTCGGCATGTCGCTGCCCTCTGCCGAGGCCCAGCTCGGCCTGCTCGAGCGCGTCTATGTCGAGGGCCGGCGTCGATCCCGACAGCCTCGCCTTCATCGAGGCGCACGGAACGGGCACGCGCGTCGGCGATCCGGCCGAGGCCAACGCCATCGGCGCGGCGATCAAGAAGCGCACCATCGGCAAGCTGCCGATCGGCTCGGTGAAGACCAATGTCGGCCATCTCGAGCCGGCCTCGGGCCTCGTCGGCCTGCTGAAGGTCGACCTCGCGCTCGAGAACGATTTGCTCCCGGCGAGCCTGCACGTCACCGAGCTCAACCCGGACATTCCCTTCGACGAGCTGAAGCTGCACGTCGCGACGCAGGCGGTTCCGCTCGCCCGCGGAAGCGCGCCGCGCTTCGCCGGCGTCAACTCCTTCGGCTTCGGCGGCACCAACGCCCATGTCATCGTCAGCGACCCGAGCCCCGAGGACCGCGCCGGCCGCGCCGCGCCGCGCGTCGTCGAGGCCGACGGCCGCACGCCCGTGCTCGCGCTCTCGGCGCGCTCGCGCGAGGCGCTGACGGCGCTCGCCGCCTCCTACTCCAAGACGCTTGAGGGCCGCGACGCCGCTTCGGCCCGCCACGTGGCGTCGAGCGTCGCGCAGACGCGCGACCTGCTCTCGCGCCGCCTCGTTCTCGAGAGCGACGATGCGACCACCTGGGCCGAGACGCTGAAGGCGATCGCCGAAGGCGGCGAGGCCAAGGGCGCGGCGATCGAGCAGTCGGTCGGCCGCGAGGCTCCGGTCGCCTTCGCGTTCGCCGGCAACGGCTCGCAGTGGCCCGGCATGGGCAAGAAGCTCTATGAGACCAACCCGACGTTCCGGGACAAGGTCGACGAGATCGACGGTCACTTCAAGAAGATCGCCAGCTTCTCGATCGTCGAGGCGATGTTCGCCGACGACGTCGCCGACAAGCTGAAGCGCGCCGAATACGCCCAGCCGATCCTGTTCTCGGTGCAGGTCGGCATGGTGGCGGCGCTCCAGGCCGCGGGCGTGACGCCCGACATGGTGCTCGGCCATTCGGTCGGCGAAGTCGCGGCCGCGCACGCTTCCGGCGCGCTCTCGCTCGCCCAGGCCGTCGAGGTCATCCATTCCCGCTCGGTCCACCAGGAGATCGCCTGGAAGGCCGGCGTGATGGCGGCCGTTCTGATGCCCGCCGACGAGGTCCAGAGCCTGCTCGACGAGGGCGGGTTCAAGGGCGTCGAGATCGCGGCCGTCAATTCGGAGCGCTCCATCACCGTCTCGGGCCCCGAGGACGAGATCAAGGCGCTGTCGAAGTTCGCCCGCACCAAGCGCGTGCCGGTCCGCGTGCTCGACATCGACTATCCGTTCCACACCGGACTCATCGACGGCGTGCGCGAGCCGCTCGCCAAGGACCTCAAGGGCATGAAGGCCCGCGCCGCCGAGCGCCCCTTCGTGTCGAGCGTCCACGGCGCGGTGACCGACGGCGCCAAGCTCGACGCCGACTACTGGTGGGCGAACGTGCGCCAGCCGGTGCTGTTCTCGGCCGCCGTCGAGGCGGCGCTTCAGGCCGGCGCCCGCGTCTTCGTCGAGATCGGCCCGCGCACCGTGCTGCAGACCTATCTCGCCGACGGGCTCAACACCGCCGAGATGACCGGTGGCGTGGTGGCCTGCGACGACCACAGCGCGGCCGAGCATGACCCGATCCGCCGGGCGCTCGCGCGCGTCGTCGCCAAGGGCGGCCGCGTCGACCGCGAGGCGGCGTTCGGCCGGCTCAGCGGCCCGGCGCTGCGTCTGCCGACCTATCCGTGGCAGGAGACCTCGTTCGCGGTCGGCGTCACGGGCGAGGCCCAGTCGTTCTATCGCGGCTACGACGCCCATCCTCTTATCGGGTCGAGGCTTCGCGCCGATTCCGACGAGTGGACCCTCCATCTCGACCCGGACCTCTCGCCGCTGATCGCCGACCACAAGGTCGGCGGGCGAGTCGTCGTGCCGGGCGCGGCGCTCGCCGAAATGGCGCTCGCGGCCGGCCGGGCCTGGCTCGGCCAGGAGCAGGTCGAGCTCGCGGACTTCGAGATCCCGCACGCGCTGACCCTCGACCCCGAGCACATCACCGAGGTGAAGACCCGGCTTTCGCCCGAAAGCCGCACCGTCGAGATCATGAGCCGTCCGCGCCTGCGCGACGACGGCTGGGTGGTGCACGCGCTCGGCCGCATCTCGCCGATGCCGACCGCCGACATCCACATGCCGGCCGCCCCTGAAGGCGAGCCCGAGCTCTACGCCGGCGCCGGCCTCTACGAGCAGGCGCTGACCTACGGCCTCGACTTCGGCCCGGCGTTCCAGAACGTCGAGAGCGTGAAGCGCTACGGCTACGAGCGCCTCTCGGTGCAGCTCAAGCCATACGCCGACCGCGTCGGCCAGATGGACGCGCGCTTCGGCCTTCATCCGGCGCATTTCGACGCCTGCTTCCACTCGCTGCTGACGCTGTTCGGCGCGCATGGCGTGCGGCCGGACGTCACCTATCTGCCGATGCGCTTCGGCCAACTGCGGCTCTACAAGCCGGGCGTTCCGCTCGCCGGCGCCGAGGTGGTGATCCGCCGTCTCTCGCCGCGTTCGATCGACGCCGTCTTCACCTTCCTCGACGAGGCGGGCGAGGTCGTCGCGATCCTCTCCGACGCGCGCTTCCGCGCCGTGACGCTCGCGCGCCGCACGCCGCTCGATCGTCTGGCCTATCACGTCGCCCCGGCGCTGATCGCGCCGGCCGGGACGCCTCCGAGCCGGTCGCGGCTTCGGCGCTCGCCGCGCTCGCTTCGTCGCTCGGGCTCGTGGGCTCGGACGAGGACGAGCGTCCCGAGGACGACCTGCTGCTCGAGGCCTTCGCGATCGCGGCGGCCCATGAGGCGGTGTCGGCCCTCTTCGGACGCAAGCGCGAGGGCGCGATCGCCGCGCTCGTGAAGAAGGGCAAGCTCGCCGAGGCTTCGGTCGCGCTCGCCAACCGCCTTCTCGGCCTGCTGGAGGAGCGCGGCCACGCCTCGCTGAACGGCGAGACCTGGACGGTCGTGGCCAAGACCGGTCTGCCGGCTGCGGTCGAGATCCTGCGCGCCGTGCTCGCCGACCATCCCGACCGCGGCGCGGAAGTGGTGCTCGCCACCCGCGCGGCCTCGCTGCTGCCCAAGATCCTGAAGGACGGCCCGCGCGAGAAGCCCTACGGCTCCTCGACCGTCGGCCACGCCGGCGGCGGCGCGCCGCTGGTCTCGTTCGGCGCCAAGGCGCTCGCCAAGCTCGTGGCCGAGCACGTCGCCAAGGCCCCGGCCGACCGGCCGATCCGCATCCTCGAGATCGCGGCCGGCTCCGGCGCGCTCACCCGCGCGCTCGCGCCGCTCGCCGAGAATCCGCGCGTGACGCTCGCCGTCACCGATCCGGACGCGACCGTCGCCGAACGTCTGCGCTTCGCCTTCGCGAGCCTGCCGAACGTCACGGTCGAGGCGTTCGACCCGGCCAACGAGGCGAGCGCCGGACACAGCGCCGACCTCATCGTCGGCGCGCTCGCCTGGGGCGCCTCCACCGCGAGCCCGGAGGCGATCCGGCGTCTCGCCGCCCATCTCGACGACGGCGGCCTACTGGCGCTCGCAGCGCTCGAGCCGACGCCGTTCCTCGACGTCGTGTTCGGCCTGCAGACCGGCTGGTTCTCGCGCTCGGCCTCGGACGACTTCCCGATCGGCGACGCCCGTTCGGCCGAAGACTGGCGCGCCGACCTCGCGGACGCCCGCCTCGTCGACGCGACCGTGGCGTCACTCGCCGACGCCCGTTCGCCCACCAACCTCATCCTCGCGGCCAAGCGCCGGAGCTCCGGCGCCGCAGAGCTGACGGCCGCCGGAAAGGCGCGCGCCACGGTGTTGGTCTCCGAGGCCTCCGGGCCTCTCGCTGGCGCCATCGCCCGCGCGCTCGAAGCTCAGGGCCGCACCGTCGACCCGCGGCCCTTCGGCGGCGCGTCGAACGGTTCGGCGGTCTGGGGCGAAACGCCCGATCTCGGCCTCGCCGCCGCGCCGAAGAACGCGAGCGAGCCCGTCGCCGACGTCATCGTGGTGCTGGACGGCTCCGAGGTCGACGGCTCCGCGGCCGTCACCGAACGCTCGGGCCGCCTCCTCGGCCTCACCCGCGCGGCTCAGGCCGCCGGCGCCCGCCTCTGGGTCGTGGCCGAGGGCTCGCTTGCGGGCGCGCTCGGCCAGCCCCGCGACCGGCTCGACAACGCCGCGATCGGCGGCTACCTGCGGGTCGTCCGCAACGAGTTCCGCGGCACCGACATCCGCCTCGTGGACGTCGCGCTCGACGCCAAGGCCGCGGGTCTTGCGGTCGCGGCCGAGATCGCCGAGCCGCGCGCGGACACCGAAATCGCCATCGGCCCCGAGGGCGTCAGCGCGCCGCGCCTGCGCCCCGGCCTGCCGAAGCTCCCCGTCAAAGCCGCGACGGGCGGCCATCGCGTCGCCGCGCTGGAAGCGGGTCGCGAGGGCGGCCTCGACGACCTCGGCTGGCGCGCCGCCCCGAGCGCGCGCCGGGCGAAGGCGAGATCGCGGTCGAGGTCTCGGCCACGGGCCTCAACTTCCGCGACGTGATGTGGGCGCTCGGGCTCCTGCCCGAAGAGGCGCTCGAAGACGGCTTTTCGGGTCCGGCCTCGGCATCGAGTGCGCGGGCGTGGTGACGGCCGTCGGCCCGGGCGTGAAGCGCCTCAAGGTCGGCGACCGCGTCTCGGCCTTCGCGTCGGGCTCCTTCGCCTCGCGCGTCGTGACCTCGGAGCTCGCGGCCGCGAAGCTGCCGGACGGCATCTCGTTCGAGGAAGGCGCGACCATCCCGGTCTGCTTCCTCACCTCCTACTACGCGCTCGTCGAGCTCGCCCGCATCAAGCGCGGCGAGTGGGTGCTGATCCATGGCGGCGCCGGCGGCGTCGGCTTGGCCGCGCTCCAGATCGCGCTGTGGAAGGGCGCCAAGGTCATCGCGACCGCGGGCTCCGACGAGAAGCGCGACCTGCTGCGCGGGCTCGGCGCGACCCACGTGCTGTCGAGCCGCAGCCTCGACTTCGTGGACGAGGCCAAGCGGCTCACGGGCGGCGTCGGCGTCGACGTGGTTCTGAACTCGCTGTTCGGCGAAGCGATGGAGCGCTCGCTCCAGACGCTGCGTCCGTTCGGCCGGTTCCTCGAGCTCGGCAAGCGCGACTACTACGCCAATTCGCGCCTCGGCCTGCGGCCGTTCCGCCGCAACATCAGCTATTTCGGCATCGACGCCGACCAGCTGTTCATCTATCGCCGCGACCTCGGCGAGAAGCTGTTCACCGACGTGCTGAAGCTGTTCGGCAAGGGCGTGTTCGCGCCGCTGCCCTACCGCGTGTTCGAGGCCGACGAGATCCGCGACGCCTTCCGGCTGATGCAGCAGTCCGGCCACATCGGCAAGATCGTGGTCCGCCCGCTCGACCCCGCGAAGCTCCCGGCCGAGGAGCCCACGGGCTGGAAGCCGGCGGAGGGCGTGCATGTCATGATCGGCGGCCTCGGCGGCTTCGGCATGGGCCACCGCCGAATGGCTCGTCGGCCGCGGCGCCAAGAAGCTCGCGCTGCTCGGCCGCTCCGGCGACAAGGCTCAAGGAGCCAAGGACGGCGTGAAGCGCCTCCGCGACGCCGGCGCCGAGGTGAAGGTCTTCGCCTGCGACGCTTCCGACGAGGCGGCGCTCAAGAAGGCTCTCGACGAGACCCGTAAGGAGCTCGGACCCATCGGCGGCATGTGGAACGTCGCCATGGTGCTGCGCGACTCGCTGCTCGCCAATCTCGACGCCGAGAACTTCACCGAGGCGCTCAAGCCCAAGATTGACGCCGCGGCGGCGATGGAGAAGCTGACCGCCAACGACCCCGTCGGCGACTTCGTGGTCTATTCCTCGGCCACCACCGTCATCGGCAATCCGGGCCAGTCGAACTACGTGGCGGCCAACTCCTGGCTCGAGGCGCTCATGCGCAAGCGTCGCGCGGCCGGAAAGCCCGGCCTCGCGATCGCCTGGGGCGCCCTCGGCGACGTCGGCTATCTCGCCCGCACCGGCGAGGTGAAGGAGAAGATCCAGAAGCGTCTCGGCTATGCGACGCTCTCTGGCGCGGAGGCTCTCGAAGGCCTCGGCCGCGTGCTCGCCCAGGGCGACATGCGGCTCGAGACCGGCGTCGTGACAATCGCCCCGATCGACTGGGGCCAGGCGCGCCGCGACCTCGCTTATCTCAGCAGCCCGACCTTCACGCAGGTGCTGGCCGACGCCGAGATGGGTCCGCAGGACAGCGGCGAGCAGGTCGACCTTGCGGCGCTCGTGCGCGGCAAGGACGCCCGCGAGGCGCGCGACATCGTGGCCGAGGCGCTGACCAGCGAGGTGGCCCGCATCCTGAAGCTTCCGGCCAAGGAGATCTCGCCGCAGCGTCCGCTCGCCGAGCTCGGCATGGACAGCCTCATGGGCCTCGAGCTGCGCATGTCGGTCGAGCGCCGCTTCGACATCGACCTGCCGCTCGTCGCCATCGGCGACTCGACGACGCTGCTCACGATCGCCCAGACGATCGTGTCCCGCATCCATGAGCCGGACGCGGGCGAGGCTGCGGCCGTCAACTCCGACCTTGCGGCCCGCCACATCGGCGACGACGTCGACCACGCCGAACTCGCCGAGTTCAGCGAGGCGGTCGAGGCCCGCAGGCTTTCGATGGGACGCGCGAACGCATGAGCTCACGGCGTGGCATCGGAGCGCTGTCGCGCTCCGCGAAGGACGGAATCCTGGGCGCGATCCGCGCCCAGCCGAAGGTGGAAGCCGAACGGCCCGCGGGCCCGTCGCCGACCGTCGTGACGCGGCGCGCCAAGCGCGGCGACCGCTTCGCCGACCTTCAGGAGCTGAAGGACGTCAAGACCCAGCAGGCGGTCGCGGACCTGATCGGCGTCCAGAACCCGTTCTTTCGCATGCATGACGGCTGCGCGGGCGCGACCACGCATATCGACGGCAAGACCGCGATCAACTTCGCGTCCTACAACTATCTCGGCCTCAACGGGCACCCGGAAGTCCGCGACGCCGCCAAGGCCGCGATCGACCATTACGGCGTGTCCTGCTCGGCGAGCCGGCTGGTGGCGGGCGAGCGCCCGATCCACCGCGAGCTCGAGCACAAGATCGCGGGCTTCTACGGCGTCGACGACGCGGTCGTGTTCGTGTCGGGCCACGCCACCAACGTCGCGGCGATCGGCCACCTGATGCGCTCCGGCGACCTCATCGTCTATGACGCGCTCGCCCATAACTCGATCGTCGTGGGCGCGACGCTGTCGGGCGCCGACCGGCGCATGTTCGCCCACAACGACCTCGACGCGCTGGAAGAAATCCTCGTGCGCCAGAGCCACTCCTACGAGCGGGTTCTGGTCGCGGTCGAGGGTCTCTATTCGATGGACGGCGACTTCCCGGACCTCCAGCGGCTTGTGAAGATGCGCGACCGCTACGGCTTCTGGCTGATGGTCGACGAGGCGCATTCGCTCGGCGTGCTGGGCGCGACCGGCGGCGGCATCGCGGAAGAATGCGGCGTCGACCCGAAGGACGTCGACATCTGGATGGGCACGTTGTCGAAGACCATGTCGGGCTGCGGCGGCTACATCGCCGGCTCCCACAGCCTCGTCGAGTACCTGAAGTTCTCCGCCCCGGGCTTCGTCTATTCGGTCGGCATGCCGCCGGCGGTCGCCGCCGCCGCCATCGCCTGCCTCGACATCCTCAAGCGCGAGCCCGACCGCGTCGCGAAGCTGCGCGCCAATGGCGAGCGCTTCGTCGAGAAGGCCAAGGAGGCCGGCCTCGACGTCGGCGACGCCAGCGGCACCGCGATCGTGCCGGTGATGGTGGGCGACAGCCTCCGCGCCGTCCACCTCGCAAACCGCCTCCTGGAGCGCGGCGTCAACGCGCTGCCGATCGTCCATCCGGCGGTGCCCGAACGTTCGGCGCGGCTTCGGTTCTTCATCACCTCCGACCATTCCTTCGAGCAGATCGACGAGGCGGTGGCGCTGACGGCGGAAGAGCATCACGGTCTCGCCAAGGCCGGCTTCGGCATCAAAATGGCGGCTGCGCTCGCCAAGGCGACGCGGCCGGGCTGATCCCTTGTCCTCCGCGCGCGCCACGGCCGGCGCCATCCAGATCAAGCCGGTCGCCACGCGTGAAGACGTCACGCTGTTCTGGCGCGCGAGCCTCGTGGCGCAGGGCCACGATCCGGCCTTCACGCCGCCGCTGCTGAAAGAGACCGTCGACGTCCTCACCCCCGGCGCGACGCCGTTCGCGCGGGCGAACGAGGGCCAGTCTTTCGTCGCCCTGCGAGGCGGCGAACCCGTGGGCCGCATCTATGCGGTCAAGCACCACGCGCATCTCGAAAAACACAAAGACGGCGCAGGCCATTTCGGCTTCATCGAAGCCATAGACGACGACGCCGTCTGGGACGCGCTGTTCGAGGCCGCGGCCGCTTTCCTGCGCGAGAAGGGCCTCACCAAGATCGGCGGGCCCTACAGCGCCTCGGTCAATCACGAATGCGGGCTGCAGGTGGAAGGGTTCGGCGCGCGCTCGACCACCCACACCAACTACGCCCCGCCATACTACGCCGCGCAGCTCACGCGTCTCGGCTTCCGGCCCGTGAAGGACATCATGGGCTATGAGGGGGATCTGGCGACCAGCCGCCTCCCGCAGCGGGTCGCCAAGGCCCGCGCGAAGTGGAGCGACAGCCCCAACCTCGTGCTGAAGCCCGCCGTCGGCCCCGACGCGCTCGCCGCCGTCAACGACGTCTACAACGACGCCTGGTCGCACAATTGGGGCTCGGTGCCGACCATGCTGGAGGAGGCCAAGTTCCTCGCCGAGATGGCCGCCGACATCATGCCGAAGGACTGGGCGACGCTCGCCTACTGGTTCGACCGGCCGATCGGGGTGCTGTGCATGGCGCCGGACCTCAACGAGGCGATCCGCGACCTCAAGGGCCGGCTCGTTCCCTTCGGCTGGGCGAAGCTGCTCTGGCGCCTCAAGGTCTCAGGGGTCAGCCGAACCCGCGTGCCGATCATCGGCGTGCGCCACGCCTATCGCGGCACGCGCGTCGGCGCGATGGCGGCCTCGGCGCTGCTCGCCGACGCGGTGCTGAAGGCGCGCGCGGCCGGCATGAAGCGACTGGAAGTGAGCTGGATGCTCGAGGAGAACCGCCCGATCCTCAATCTCGTGCGCGGCATGCCGGCGACCCGTACGAAGGTGTGGCGGCTACGAGAAGGCGCTTTAGCCGCGGCGGCTCGACGTCATGCCCGGCGGCAGCCGGGGTATCCACGACTTGCTGGGAACGTGGAGCGCTACGTTAAAGTCGTGGATACCGAGCAAAGCTCGGGCATGACGACCGAGATGTTCCACGTGGAAATGGGCGCTAGCCGTCCTTGCCGTCGTCAGCGGGCTTCGCGGCTTCGAGCGCGCCTTCGGGCGGCTCGACCACCACGCGCCCGCCCGCGACGTCGACCACCGGAACAACCGCCTTGGTGAACGGCAGCAGCGCGGTGCGGCGTTCGCCCGCGAGGCGGATCTCGATCAGGTCGTCCGCGCCGTAGTTCGGCACGGCCGTCACCTCGCCGACGAGCGTTCCGTCGGCGCGCTCGGCCCGCAGGCCGATCAGGTCGGCGTGGTAGAAGTCGTCCTCGTCGTCGGTCGCGGGCAGTTTCTCGCGAGCGACCGACAACGTCTTGCCCGTCAGCGCCTGGACGGCCTCGCGGGTGGAGACGCCCTCGAAGCGCGCCACCACCATGTCGTCTTTGAGGACGCGCAGCGACGCGACCTTGAGCGTCGCCGGCCCCTCGCCGACGGTGAGCGGGCCGTAGGCCTCAAGCGACAGCGGGTCTTGCGTAAACGTCTTCACCCGCGCCTCGCCGCGCACGCCATGCGGCGCGCCGATCACGGCGATCTGGACGAGGCGGGGAGACACCATGGAGTGGGCCTAGCGTCATCCCGGACGGCGCGACGCGCCAAGCCGGGATCGTCGTCAGAATAAGGCTCGTCATGGTCCGGCTTGACCGGACCATCCACGTCAAACGACGAACTCGACGCCGAAGATGGGTCCTCGGGTCAAGCCCGAGGACGACGGCGGCGGTTCTTGCAGCTCGACGGCGAGACGATCCCGGCTCGGGCTTCGCCCGTCCGGGATGACGTCCTTTAAAGCCGGATTACTCGGCGGCTTCGGCGGCCTTGGCGGCGGCTTCGGCGCGCTCCTGGGCCTTCTTGCCGGGCTCGGCCTTCTTCGGGTTGTTGCGCGCTTCGCGCTTCAGCAGGCCCGCGGCGTCGAGGAAGCGATGGACGCGGTCGGTCGGGGTCGCGCCCTTGGCGAGCCACTCCTTGGCCTTCTCGAGGTCGAGCACGACGCGATCGGCCGCTTCCTTGTCGAGCAGCGGGTTGAACGAGCCGATGCGCTCGATGAAGCGGCCGTCACGCGGGTAGCGCGAGTCGGCGACGACGATGCGGTAGAACGGGCGCTTCTTGGCGCCGCCGCGGGCGAGGCGAATCTTCAGGGCCATTTCAGTCTTCCTTCTTCAATTCTCGTCATCCCGGACGGCCTTGGCCGATCCGGGATCGTTTTCAGGATCTACGTCGCTTCCGGAGAACGTCTCCCGGCTCTGCGCTCGCGCTTCGGCCGGGATGACGCCTCAGTTCCTCACTTCTTCTTCCCAAGCCCCGGGAAGCCGCCCAATCCGGGAAGCTTCGGGCCGGCGCCCAGGCCCGGGAAGGTCGGCGGAATGCCGCCGCCGCCCGGAAAACCGGGGGGAAGGCCTTGCGGCATCTTCCCCTGCTTCAATTCCTCCATCGCCTCCGGCGGGATCTGCGGCGCAGCCCCGCCGAAGCCGAGCGCGGCGCCGAGACCGGCGAGGGGCCCGCGGCCGGACTTCCCGGCCTTGCCCATCATCTTCATCATGTCGGCCATCTGCCGATGCATCTTGAGGAGCTTGTTGACGTCCTCGACCTTGGAGCCCGAGCCCGCGGCGATGCGCTTCTTGCGGGAGGCCTTCAGGATGTCGGGGTTGCGCCGCTCGTCCTTGGTCATCGAGTCGATGATCGCGGCCTGCCGCTTGAACACGCTCTCGTCGATGTTGGCGCCGGCCATCTGCTTCTTGAGATTGGCGACGCCCGGCATCATCGACATCACGCCCGACATGCCGCCGAGCTTCTGCATCTGGCTCAGCTGGCCCTTCAGGTCGTTCAGGTCGAACTGACCCTTGCGCATCCGCTCGGCGGCCTTCTGGGCCTGCTCGGCGTCAATCGAGGCCGCCGCCTTCTCGACGAGCGCGACGACGTCGCCCTGGCCGAGGATGCGGTTCGCCACGCGGCGGGGATCGAACTCGTCGACCTGGTCGAAGCGCTCGCCGACGCCCACGAGCTTGATGGGCTTGCCGGTGACGGCGCGCATCGAGAGCGCGGCGCCGCCGCGGCCGTCGCCGTCGAGGCGGGTGAGAACGAGGCCGGTGATGCCGAGCGCGGCGTCGAAGGCGCGGGCGGTCGTCACCGCGTCCTGGCCGGTCAGCGCGTCGGCGACCAGCAGCACCTCATGCGGGTTGACGGCCTTCTTGACCTCGACGACCTCGGCCATGAGGGCGTCGTCGAGCGTGGTGCGGCCGGCTGTGTCGAGCAGCACCACGTCGTAGCCGCCGAGCCGGCCCGCCTCCATGGCGCGCTTGGCGATCTGCACCGCGGTCTGGCCGGCGACGATCGGGAGCGTGGCGACCTCGGTCTGCTTGCCGAGGGTGGCCAACTGCTCCATCGCGGCGGGACGGCGCGTGTCGAGCGAGGCCATCAGGACCTTGCGCTTCTCCCGCGTCGTCAGGCGCTTGGCGATCTTGGCCGTCGAGGTCGTCTTGCCCGAGCCCTGCAGGCCGACCATCAGGATCGGCACGGGGGCGGCGGCCGCAAGGCTGATCCCTTGCGCGTCCGAGCCCAGCATGGCGACGAGCTCGTCATGGACGATCTTGACGACCATCTGGCCGGGCGTGACCGACTTCACGACCTCGACGCCGACGGCGCGTTCCTTGACCTTGTCGACGAAGCTCCGCGCGACCTCGAGCGCGACGTCGGCCTCGAGCAGCGCGCGGCGGACCTCGCGCATCGCCTCGGCGACGTCGCCCTCGGTGAGGGCGCCGCGCCGGGTGAGCCGGTCGAGAATGCCGCCGAGGCGGTCCTGCAGAGCGTCGAACATCAGGTCGTTTGTCCTGTTCGACGAGGTTCGCCCCAACGCAAAACGCGCCCGCGGGCGCGACGCGCTGGCGGACGTTGACCCTGCGAACTCAAGGGATCGGAGGGCTTTGCGGGAGGACTGGCCTCGTCAGATGGGACGAGCCCTACAGGGAAAGGCCGGGAAAATCAATGCTCGGCGCGCGAGGCGCCGGATCCGCCGCCCGTCATCCCGGCCGAAGAGCCGGGATCCAGAACCGAAACGTCGCCGCGAAAGGCTCGACCGGCGTCGGTTCTGGATCCCGGGTCAGGCCCGGGATGACGGGTTCGGGCTCACGCGCCCTCTCGAACGGCGGCCCTCGCCGTCCGCGCCTGCGCCTGCTTCGTCGCAGCGGCGAACGCCGGATCCGCAGCCGGTCATCCCGGCCGAAGAGCCGGGATCCAGAACCGAGACGTCGCCGCGAACGGCTCGACCGGCGTCGGTTCTGGATCCCGGGTCAGGCCCGGGATGACGGGTTCGGGGTCATGCGCCCTCTCGAACGGCGGCCCTCGCCGTCCGCGCCTGCCCCGCTTCGTCGCAGCGGCGATCGCCGGATCCGCCCGCCCGTCATCCCGGCCGGAGAGCCGGGATCCAGAACCGAAACGTCGCCGCGAAAGGCTCGACCGGCGTCGGTTCTGGATCCCGGGTCAGGCCCGGGATGACGGGTTCGGGCTCACGCGCCTTCTCGAACGGCGGCCTCACGTCCCGCGCGGCTTCGCTCGCGTCGTGGGCGCCGCGTTCGCCGGATCCTCGGGCCATGGATGCCTCGGATAGCGCCCGCGCATCTCGGCGCGCACGTCGCGCCAGGAGCCGGCCCAGAAGCCCGGCAGGTCGCGCGTCACCTGGATGGGCCGGCGCGCCGGCGAGGTCAGCCGCAGCGTCAGCGGCAGGCGGCCGCCCGCGATGGACGGATGGCGCGCAAGACCGAACAGCTCCTGCACCCGGATCTCGATCGCGGGCGCGTCCTCGCCCGCATAGTCGATCGGGACGGTGGAGCCGGTCGGCGCTTCAAAGTGGCTCGGCGCCTCGGCGTCGAGACGGCGACGGAGATCGTAAGGCACGAGCGCCGACAGCGCGTTTCCGAGGTCGTCGGCTCCGACGTCGCGGAGCGCCGTCGCGTCGCCGATGAACGGCGCCAGCCACTCGGCGGCGTTCGCCGACAGCGCTTCATCGGAAAGGTCCGGCCAGCCGCCGTCGGGCTCGGCGTTCGCGAGGAACCCGACGCGGGCCCGCAGCGCCCGCGCGGCGTCGCTCCAGGGCAGGCGGTCGATCCCGCGCCGGGCGAGGCCCTCCGCCAGCGCCGCCGCGGTCTCGGGCGACGGCTTCACCGTCAGCGGCCGCTCGCCGAGCGTGATCGCGCCGAGCTTGCGCCGCGCCCGTCCACGGACGGCGGCCACGGCCTCGTCGAACTCGACCTCCTCGCGCGACTGGACGCCGTCGCCGGCGGCCTCCACCGCCTCCGCCTCGGTCAGCGCCGCCGCGAGGAGGATGCGCCCCTGCTGCGCGACGCCGGTGAGATCAAGCACGGCGAGGAACGGCTCGCGCGCGAGCGCTTCCGTTTCATCGAGCGCCGCGCCGCGGCCGTTGGCGAGCAGGAACTGCCCCGGACGCCCGCCGCGCGCCTTGGCGATCCGGTCCGGAAAGCCTTTCGCCGCCACCAGGCCTGCGCGAGAGACGTCGATCGCGCCGGGCTTTCCGCCGGCGGCGCGAAGCCATGTTTCGGAGAGGCGCCGCGCGTCCTCGGCTCTTGGGCCGCGTTCGCGCAAGAAGCGGTCGAGCCGGCGGCCGAGGTCGGGACCATCGCCCCCGAGGCCGCGCTCGACGGCGAGCAGCGCCACGGCGGCCGCGAGCGGTCCGTCGCCCTCCGGAACGGCGTCGAGCAGCATGCCGGCGAGCCGCGGCGGCAGGGCGATCGAGCGGATTTTCTCGCCGCGCTCCGTCAGCCGTCCGTCGGCGTCGAGCGCGCCGAGCGAGGCGAGCGAGGCGCGCGCCTCGGCGAGAGCCGACGCCGGCGGCGGATCGAGAAAAGCGAGCGTCGCGGGGTCCGAGACGCCCCAGGCCGCGAGGTCGAGCAGGAAGGAGCCGAGGTCGGAGGCCAGGATCTCGGGCTCGGCGAAAGGAGGCAGGCTGGCGGTCGCGGCCTCTTCCCAGAGGCGGTAGCAGACGCCGGGCTCGGTGCGCCCCGCGCGGCCGCGGCGCTGATCGACGGCGGCGCGGGAGGCGCGGGCGGTCTCGAGCCGCGTGATCCCGAGCGACGCCTCGTGGCGGGGCACGCGCGCGAGCCCGCAGTCGACGACGATGCGCACGCCCTGGATCGTGAGCGAGGTCTCGGCGATCGAGGTCGCGAGCACGACCTTGCGGGCGCCGGGCTCGGCCGGCGCGACGGCGCGGTCCTGCTGGCGCGGATCGAGCCCGCCATGAAGCTCGACGACCTCGACGGATCCGGCGAGCCCCTCCAGCCGCTCGGCCGTGCGGCGGATCTCGGCGCGGCCCGGCAGGAAGGCGAGAACGCTTCCCGTCTCCTCGGCGAGCGCGCGGCGGATCGCCGAGGCCGTCGCGTCCTCGACCCTTGCGCGCGGATCGCGGGGAAGGTGGCGGGTCTCGACCGGAAAGGCGCGGCCCTGGCTTTCGATCACCTGAGCCGACGGTCCGAGCAGCCGCGCGACGCGCGCGCCGTCGAGGGTCGCGGACATCACAAGCACGCGAAGATCCTCGCGCAGTCCGGATTGCGCGTCGAGCGCGAGCGCGAGGCCGAGATCGGCGTCCAACGAGCGCTCGTGGAACTCGTCGAACAGCACCGCGGCGACCCCCGCAAGCTCCGGGTCGTCGACGATCATGCGGGCGAAGACGCCGTCGGTGACGACCTCGATCCGGGTCCTCGCCGAAACCTTCGAGCCGAGCCGGACCCGAAGGCCGACCGTCTCCCCGACTGACTCCCCAAGGGTTTGCGCCATGCGCGCCGCCGCCCCGCGGGCCGCGAGCCGGCGCGGCTCCAGCACGAGGATCTTGCCGTCGCCCCGCCAGGGAGCGGAAAGCAGCGCGAGCGGAACCCGCGTCGTCTTGCCCGCGCCGGGCGGCGCGACGACCACCGCCGAGGGCCCCGCGGCGAGCGCCGCCATCAGGCCCGGGAGCGCCTCGTCGACCGGCAGGGCCGCCGCGGCCTCAACCATTGCACCATCCGGCGGTTGCCCGCGGCCGCAGGCCTCCGCTAGAGAGACTGCGACACCTCAGGGAAGAGCTCAAATGCGTATCGAACACATCGCGATCGGCAACAATCCGCCGGCCGACGTCAACGTCATCATCGAGGTGCCGATCGGCGGCGAGCCCATCAAGTACGAGATGGACAAGGAAGCCGGCACGCTCGTCGTCGACCGCTTCCTCTACACCTCGATGCGCTACCCGGGGAACTACGGCTTCGTGCCCCACACGCTCTCCGACGACGGCGACCCGATCGACGTGCTGGTGGCCAACACCCGCGCCATCGTGCCGGGCGCGATCATCAACTGCCGCCCGGTCGGCGTCTTCAAGATGGAGGACGAGAAGGGGCAGGACGAGAAGATCATCGCGGTGCCCTCGCCGAAGCTGACGCGCCGCTATGAGGGAATCACCAACTACACCCAGCTGCCCGATATTCTGCTCAGCCAGATCAGCCACTTCTTCGAGCACTACAAGGACCTCGAGGGCGACAAGTGGGTGAAGGCGCTCGGCTGGGGCGACGCCGAGGAGGCGCAGCGCATGATCGTCGAGGCGATCGACCGCGCCAAGGCCGCTAAGAAGGGCTGAGGCTGGCGAAGGGCTGATCTCGTCGGAGAGCGGCGCGCCGGCCCCCTCCTCCACCCTGCGGGTGGTCCCCCTCCTCCGCTGACGCAGGGGAGGATCCGCGCGCAGCGCGAGAGGTCTTAGTTTGATCCTCCCCTGCGAAGCGGGGAGGACCATGCGGAGCATGGCGGAGGGAGCGGCAGCCGCCCTCTCCGCGCGAAATTACTTCCCCGTGGCGAAATAGGCCTGCAGGCGGGCGCGGATGCGCTCGGAGAGCTGGACCGCCGCCCGGTCTTCGGCGTCACGCTCCGCGCGCACGTTCGCGAAACGCTGAAGGCCGCTCGAATAGGTCGCGGTCGCGACCGTATGGCCCGTGGCGATCGGATCGAGCGTCCCGGCGCGGGTCAGGTCGTAGTCGGCGGTGAGCGAGATGGTCCGGGTCTGCGGAATGTCGGCGAGCGGGTCGACGACCGCAGACTGGCCGTATTCCTTGAGCCGGATGGTGAGCCGGTAGGCCGTCGGACCCGCCGCGCCGCCGCCCCGCAGGGCGAAGATCAGCTCGTTGCGGAGCTTTCCGCCGACCCGGCCCTCGAGCGGCTTCACGTCGACCGCGGCGAGCTCGGTCGCGACGTCGCCGCCGCCCGAGAAGGTCTTCGAGGTCACCGCAGGCGCGGTTCCGCCGCCATAGACCGGGCGGAAGCAGCCGGCGAGGCCGAGGGCGAGAACGCCCACGACGGCGAGCCGGGCGAACGCAGTCCCATTACGCGACCACATTGACGATCCTCCGGGGCACCACGATGACCTTGCGGATGGGCTTGTCGCCGACCGCCTTCGCGACCGATTCGAGCGCCCGCACCATAGCTTCGATGTCCGCGGCGCTCGCGTCGACAGGCGCGACGAGCTCATCCCGCTTCTTTCCGTTGACCTGCACCGGCAGCGTGACTGTGTCGGACGCCAAAAGCGCGGGATCGGCCGCCGGCCACGCCGTCTCGGCCACCAGCGTCTCGTGGCCGAGCGCGCCCCAGGCCTCTTCGGCCAGATGCGGCGTGAAGGGCGCGACGATCTGGACGAGAATCTCGGCCGCCTCGCGCAGCGCGAAAGCCATGCCTTCGTCCGGCGTCTCCGCCGACTGGAGCGCCTGGCTCAGCGCGTTCGACAGCTCGTTGATGGCCGCTATGCAGATGTTGAAGTGGAAGCGCTCGACGCCGTCGCCGACGCGCGAGAGCGCGCCATGGGCGGCGCGGCGGAGCGCGGTGGCGGCTTCGCTCAATTCGGCCGGAGCCGCCGCGCCGACAAGCGCGCCCTTGGCCGCGGCTTCATTCGCGAGCCGCCAGATGCGCTGCACGCGCTTCGAGGCGCCGTCGACGCCGGCCTCGGTCCAGATCACGTCGCGGTCGGGCGGGCTGTCCGACAGCACGAACCAGCGCGCGGTGTCGGCCCCGTAGGTCTCGATGATGTCGTTGGGGTCGACGACGTTCTTCTTCGACTTCGACATCTTCTCGATCGAGCCGATCTCGACCGGCTCGCCGTTCGAGAGCTTCGTCGCCGAGCGGACGCCGTCGGCCTCGCTCAGCCGGATGTCGGCCGGCGCGACCCAGGCTCCGGACGCGTCCTTGTAGGTCTCGTGGACCACCATCCCTTGCGTGAAGAGACCGGCGAACGGCTCCTCGACGCCGACATGGCCGGTGGCCTGCATTGCGCGGGTGAAGAAGCGCGCATAGAGCAGGTGCAGGATCGCGTGCTCGACGCCGCCGATATACTGGTCGACCGGCAGGAAGCGGTTGGCGACCTCTGGCTCCGTCGGCGTCGTCGCGTGCGGCGAGGTGAAGCGCGCGAAGTACCAGGACGAGTCCACGAAGGTGTCCATCGTGTCGGTCTCGCGCCGGGCGGGGGCGCCGCAGCTCGGACAGGGCACGTTGCGCCAGGCGTCGTCGCGGTCGAGCGGATTGCCGGGCCGGTCGAACGAGACCTCTTCGGGTAGCCGCACGGGCAGCTGGTCGATCGGGACCGGGACCACGCCGCAGGCGTCGCAATGGATGATCGGGATGGGCAGCCCCAGTAGCGCTGGCGGCTGACGCCCCAGTCGCGCAGGCGCCAGTTCACCTTGCGCTGCGCCACCGGCGTCGCGTCGAGCGTCTCGGCCTCGAGGCGGCGGGCGACCTCCTCCTTGGCGTCGTCGACCGACATTCCGTCGAGGAACTGCGAGTTCACGAGGACGCCGTCGCCGTCATAGGCGCTCGTCTCGATCAGCGAGGCGGGATCTGCGCCTTCGGGCGCCACCACCGGGGTGATGGGCAGGCCGTATTTCGACGCGAAATCGTAGTCGCGCTGGTCATGCGCCGGGCAGCCGAAGATCGCGCCCGTGCCGTAGTCCATGAGCACGAAGTTCGCGACATAGACCGGGACTTCCCACGCCGGATCGAACGGGTGGCGAACCTTGAGGCCGGTGTCGTAGCCCTTCTTTTCCGCCGTCTCCAGCACGGCGACGCTCGTGCCGGCGCGGCGGCATTCGTCGGAGAAGGCCTTCAGCTCGGGATCGACCTCGGCGAGCGCGAGCGCCGTCGGGTGGTCGGGCGAAAGCGCCAGAAAGCTCGCGCCGAACAGCGTGTCGGGACGGGTGGTGTAGACCTCGATCTCGGTCGCGGGGCTTCCGCCGTGGCCGGCGTCGCGCGCCCACCTCCCAGCGGACCAGCAGCCCTTCGGAGCGGCCGATCCAGTTCTTCTGCATGGTCCGGACTTTTTCGGGCCAGCGCGGCAGATCGTCGAGCGCGCCGAGCAGACTGTCCGAAAAGTCGGTGATCTTCAAGAACCACTGGGTCAGCTCGCGCTGCTCGACGAGCGCGCCCGAGCGCCAGCCGCGGCCGTCGATGACCTGCTCGTTGGCCAGCACCGTGTTGTCGACCGGATCCCAGTTCACCTTCGACTTGCGCCGATAGGCGAGGCCGGCCTTCAGGAAGTCGAGGAACAGGGCCTGCTGCTGCGCGTAATATTCAGGATCGCAGGTCGCGATCTCGCGGGACCAGTCGAGCGACAGGCCGATCGACTTCAGCTGGTCGCGCATGGTGGCGATGTTGTCGTAGGTCCAGGCCTTCGGGTGGACCTTGCGCTCCATCGCGGCGTTCTCGGCCGGCAGCCCGAACGCGTCCCAGCCCATCGGGTGGAGCACCGAAAAACCCTTGGCGCGCTTGTAGCGCGCGACCACGTCGCCCATCGCGTAGTTGCGGACATGGCCCATGTGGATGCGCCCCGACGGATAGGGGAACATCTCGAGCACGTAATAGCTCGGGCGGCCGTCGTCGGCGCCCGTCTCGAACAACCGCTTCTCGTTCCATGCGGCCTGCCACTTCGGCTCGGCCTCGCGCGCGTTGTAGCGCTCCGTCGTCATCAGCTTTTTACGCCAGTCTTGTCGTGGAGGTGGGACGCGAACGCCCGCCCGAAGGCGCGCGGACCTTGGCGCGAAACGAAGCGGGCGGTCAACAGAATGCGGGGCCGCCCGGACGTCCGAGGCGCGCCGTTGCCCGGCGGGCACGGCTGGCGGGGATATGCAGTCGAGATTATATGGATATTCATGAGCGGGAGGCGCGTCCGTGATCGTCGCGATCTTGTCTCACGAGCCGGACGGCGACGAGCTCGTCGACCGGATTGAGGTCGCGGCGCGGCCCCTGTACTTTTCAGCCGTGAGCGTGTTCGAAGCCACGTTCGGCCTCGTCCGCAAGAAAACGCCTTTGGGCCGGCGCGCCGACGCCGCGACCATCGCCGAAGCGCACGCGATCGTCCGCGATTTTCTCGACAGGATCGGGGCGGAAGAAACCTCGGTCGACGGCGCCGCCGCCATCGAGGCGGCCGCCCGCTTCGGCAAGATCGCGGGCCATCCCGCGCAGTTGAACATGGGCGACTGCTTCGCCTACGCCTGCGCCCGCGCCAAGCACGCGCTCTTGCTCTACAAGAGCGACGCTTCGCCCGCACCGACATCGCTTCGGCCTGAAAGGCCCCTTGTGACCGACGTCTCCGAAAACCTCTCCGCCGCGCTCCACCAGATCCGCCGCGCCGAGCGCGCCGCAGGCCGCCCCGAAGGCGCGACGACGCTCGTCGCGGTGTCGAAAACGTTCGACGCGGTCGACGTCGAGCCGGCGCTTGCGGCCGGCCACCGCGTCTTCGGCGAGAACCGGGTGCAGGAGGCGCAGGGCAAGTGGCCGGCGCTGCGCGCGCTTCATCCCGGCGTCGAGCTTCATCTCATCGGCCCGCTCCAGTCCAACAAGGCCGCCGACGCTGTCGCGCTGTTCGACGTGATCCACACCGTCGACCGGCCGAAGATCGCCCGCGCGCTTCACGCCGAGATGGAGCGGCAGCACCGCCGGCCGGCGGTGTTCGTGCAGGTGAATGTCGGCGAGGAGGAGCAGAAGGCCGGCTGCGCGCCTGCCGAGACGGACGCGCTCGTCGCCCTCGCCCGCGACGAGCTCGGCATGGAGGTGGCCGGACTCATGTGCATCCCGCCCTTCGACGAGCCGCCCGCGCCCTATTTCGCGCTGCTGCAGAAGCTTGCGCGGCGCAACGGACTCGAGGGGCTGTCGATGGGCATGAGCGCCGATTACGCCGAAGCGATCGCGTTCGGCGCGACCCATGTGCGCGTCGGCTCCGCGATTTTCGGAACGCGACCGAAGCCGGAGTGACGGGCCGCCCAGGTCCCCGCCTCGAGCCGGGACCCGGGAGCGCCGCAGGATCCAAGTCCGGGACGATCGCGACGCGCGTCCGTCCCCGCTCTCCCGTCGGGCGGGAGAGGCGGGGCGGCGGCAGTCATTGCTCGGAGAGACAGGCCGGACCGGGCCCGAAAGGTTCGATCCGGAAGGGGGGTCGCCGGGGTCGGAAACGCCCCCCTCCCGGCCGAACGGATGCCGGTACGCATAAACCAGATCCGGCTGACGGGATCATCGCAAACGGCTTGCCAACCCTAATGGCGCCGAAACCATACGAGATATAGCGCCCTGACTGGGTCGAGCGCCCATATATTGTGGCGTCGACGCGGCGCTCTCGCAAACGGCGTCGCATTTTGCGAAAACCCTCGCAGCTTGCGAGAGACAGCCGTCCCGATACGGATCACCCGTCGTTCAGGCGGGCTCCGCGGCTCCGAGGGGCTTGGCGCGGGCGGCGATGCGGCGCTTGAGCTCCACGCGCTCGCGGTCCGAGACCCCGAGAAGGTCGGCGGCGCGCCAGACGATGTTGTCCTCGAGCTCGTGGGCGGCGCCGTCCGCGAACACGATCTCCCACATCATCTCGACCACGCCCGCGCGCCCTTGCGCGTCGAGCGAGCGCTTCAGCACGCTCGTGAAGCCATAGAGGTCGACGGCGTCGGCCTCGCGGCGACGGCCGGCCTCGATGAGCTCGGCGGTCTCGTGTTCGTCGAGCGCGAAGCGCGCCTTCAGGACGTCGTGCAGGGCGATTTTCTCGCTCTCGCTCGCGACGCCGTCGGCGGAGACGAGGTTGACGAGAAGCGCCGCGGCCGCGACCCGGTGATCGTCGAGCGCGAACTCGTCGTGCTCGGACGCGCCGGTGAGGTCGGAGAGGAGACGGCGAAGCTGATCGAGCATGGCTGGCGGTTCCGGAGGGCCGGCCTCCTAAACGCGCGCGGAGGCGCTTGGTTGCGCGAGCCCCAGGCCTAAGTTGTCGCAGCTGAAGAGGAATCTGGTGCCGCAAGAGGGACTCGAACCCCCGACCCCGTCATTACGAATGACGTGCTCTACCAGCTGAGCTATTGCGGCGCCGGCGCACGCTGTAGCGAAACCGCCGCCCGGACGCAAGAAGAGGAGACGGATCGGAAGATCTCTCGCCGCGAATTTTGCGGCCGCCGCCCGCTCAAGGCCGTCCCGGCTCCTCCGGAGCGCGCGCGTCGATCGCGAGCGCATGGACCGGGCCCTGGAGCTCGGCCGCCAGCAGCGCGTTGACCTGCCGGTGGCGGTCGACGCGGCTCATTCCCGAAAACGCGCCCGAAACGATGCGGACGCGGAAATGCGTCTCGCCCTCGGGGCGCGCGCCGGCGTGGCCGGCGTGGAGATGGCTCTCGTCCATCACTTCGAGCCGCTCGGGCTTCAGCGCTTCGGTCAGGGTCGCTTCGATGCGGGCGCGGACGCTCATCGGGATCTCCGGCTGTCGGGGCGTCGCGGACATGACGACGCCCGGGCGCGACGTCAAGACCGGCCTGCGCAAGCCCGTTCGGGCCGCCCGAATCCTTGTTCGGCATGCCAGGCGCGGCCATAATGAGCGTCGTGATGAAGCTCGATAGCCCATGGTTCGACCGGATCCGGGTTTCGCGTCCTTCCGAAGAGAAGCGCGCGGAGCCCGAGGTCGCGCAGTGCGACCATCCCGGCTGCCGTGCGGCCGGGCCCCACCGCGCGCCGAAGGGCCGCGGCCGCGAGAACGAGTACTGGCGGTTCTGCCTCGAGCATGTGCGCGCCTACAACCAGTCCTACAATTTCTTCCAGGGGATGTCGGACGACGACCTCAGGGCCTATGAGCGCGAGGCCCATGTCGGCCATCGCCCCACATGGCAGATGGGCCGGGGCGGCGCGTCGGCGGAGACGCGCAACCGCGCCGACCGCTCGCGCGGACGCAACCGCGGCTGGGCGAGCGGGTTCGAATTCGACGACGCCTTCCACATGTTCGACGAGGAGGGCGGCCCGCGCAGCCGTCCCGAACCCAAGCGCGAGCTGAAGAAGGTCGAGCTGAAGTCGCTCGAGGCCATGAACCTCTCCGCCGGCGCGAGCCCGGACGAGATCAAGGCGCGCTACAAGGAGCTCGTGAAGCGCCTCCACCCGGACGCCAATGGCGGCGACCGGAGCACGGAGGAGAAATTGCGCGAGATCATCCAAGCCTATAACTATCTGCGATCCGCCGGCCTTTGCTGACTGACGCACAACCGCGCGCTTCGACTGCGCGCCGCCGGGCCCCGCCGCGCGGGCCCTTTCGCCCGGCTTCGGAGGTCCAATGACTCTGCTCGACGCTCCCTCCGCCGAAGCGGCGCTCCCCGACATGAAGGTGTCGGCCCGCCAGGTCTTCGGGATCGACAGCGATCTCGAGATTCCGGCCTTCGGCGAGGCCCGCGGCGCGGTCCCGGACCTCGATCCCGACTACCTGTTCGACCACGACACCACGCTCGCGATCCTCGCCGGCTTCTCGCGCAATCGCCGCGTGATGGTCACCGGCTATCACGGCACCGGCAAGTCGACCCACATCGAGCAGGTGGCCGCGCGCCTCAACTGGCCCTGCATCCGCGTCAATCTCGACAGCCATGTCAGCCGCATCGACCTGATCGGCAAGGACGCGATCGTTTTGAAGGACGGCCAGCAGGTCACCGAATTCCGCGACGGCATCCTGCCCTGGGCGCTGCAGAACAACGTCGCGCTGGTGTTCGACGAATACGACGCCGGCCGCCCCGACGTGATGTTCGTGATCCAGCGCGTGCTGGAGCAGTCCGGCAAGCTCACGCTGCTCGACCAGCGCAAGGTCATCCGCCCGCATCCGGCGTTCCGCCTGTTCGCCACCGCCAACACGGTCGGCCTCGGCGACACCTCGGGCCTCTATCACGGCACCCAGCAGATCAATCAGGGCCAGATGGACCGCTGGTCGATCGTCACGACGCTGAACTATCTGGCGCACGACAAGGAAGTCGACATCGTGCTTGCGAAGTCGCCGCACCATCGCGACCAGCCGAACGGCCGCGACACGGTGTCCAAGATGGTGCGGCTCGCCGACCTCACGCGCCAGGCCTTCATCAACGGCGACCTGTCGACGGTGATGAGCCCGCGCACGGTGATCACCTGGGCCGAGAACGCCGACATCTTCGGCGACCTCGGCTTCGCGTTCCGCCTCACCTTCCTCAACAAGTGCGACGAACTCGAGCGCGGCCTCGTGGCCGAGTTCTACCAGCGCTGCTTCGGCAAGGAGCTGCCGGAAAGCGCGGTCAACGTCGTGATGAGCTGACGCCCGACCCCGGTGAGCATCTCCAACCGAAAGCCCGGCGAAAAGCTCGCGGCCCCGTCCGAACCGCTCAAGCGGTCGATCGGCGCGTGCCTGCGCGCCATCGCGGGCGATCCTGAAGTCGAGGTGACGTTCGCCTCCGAGCGTCCGGCGCTCATGGGCAACAAGGCGCGCCTGCCGGAGCCGCCGCGGCGGCTCGAGGGGCAGGACGTCGCGGTGCTGCGCGGCTACGCCGACAGCATGGCGCTGCGCCTGGCCTGCCACGACCAGACGACCCACGCCAAGCTCGCGCCGCAGGGCGCAGAGGCCCGCGCGGTGTTCGACGCCGTCGAGCAGGCGCGCGTCGAGGCGATCGGCTCGCGGCGGATGGAAGGCGCGGCCGACAATCTGACCGCGATGCTCGAGGACCGCTATCTGCGCGGGCCTTACGCCGAGATCACCGACCGCGCCGACGCGCCGCTGCAGGACGCCGTCGCGCTGATGGTCCGCGAGCGGCTAACCGGCCGCAAACCGCCGGAGGCCGCGCGCAAGATCGTGGAGCTCTGGCGCCCCGTCATCGAGGAGAAGGCCGGCGTCGATCTCTCGCGCCTCGACAAGCTGCTCGAGGACCAGAACGCCTACGCCCGCGCGATCCGCGACATGCTGTCCTCGCTCGACATGGGCGAGGAGCTCGCCTCCGAGCGCGAGCAGGGCGAGCAGGAGGGCGACGCCGACGGCGAGGAGCCGCCTCCCCAGGACGGCGAGGCCGCCGACGCCCCGCAGGCGCCGCCGACGGCGCGGACGAGGCCGAGACGGAAGCCTCCGCCGAGCAAGACGACGACGCCGAGCAGATGGAGGCGGCCGACGCGCCCCCGACCGACTCGCCCGACGACGACGAGCTCGGCGAGGCCGACGAGGCGACCGAGCCGTGGCGGCCGAAGGACGATCCGCGCAAGGATCGCGAGAAGCTCGAATATTCGGCCTTCACCACGAAATTCGACGAGGAGGCGCTCGCCGAGGATCTCTGCGATCCCGAAGAGCTCGCGCGGCTGCGCACCTATCTCGACAAGCAGCTCTCCGCGCTTCAGGGCGTGGTCGGGCGCCTCGCCAACCGGCTGCAGCGGCGCCTGCTCGCCCAGCAGAGCCGCGCCTGGGACTTCGATCTCGAAGAAGGCGTGCTCGACCCCTCGCGCCTCTCGCGCGTCATCACCGATCCGATGAGCGCGCTCTCCTTCATGCGCGAGCGCGACACCGACTTCCGCGACACGGTCGTCACCCTGCTGCTCGACAATTCCGGTTCGATGCGCGGGCGCCCGATCACGGTGGCTGCGACCTGCGCCGACATTCTGGCGCGCACGCTCGAGCGCTGCGGCGTGAAGGTCGAGATCCTCGGCTTCACCACCCGGGCCTGGAAGGGCGGACAGTCGCGCGAGCAATGGCTTGCGAGCGGCAAGCCGATGGCTCCGGGACGCCTCAACGACCTGCGCCACATCATCTACAAGGCGGCCGACGCGCCCTGGCGGCGCACGCGCAAGAACCTCGGCCTGATGATGCGAGAGGGGCTGCTGAAGGAGAACATCGACGGCGAGGCGCTCGAATGGGCGCACAAGCGCCTGCTCGGCCGGCCCGAACAGCGCAAGATCCTGATGGTGATCTCCGACGGCGCGCCGGTCGACGACTCCACGCTCTCGGTCAATCCCGGCAACTTCCTCGAAAAGCACCTGCGCCGGATGATCCATGAGATCGAGAACCGGTCTCCGGTCGAGCTGATCGCGATCGGCATCGGCCACGACGTCACGCGCTATTACAAGCGCGCCGTCACCATCGTGGGACGCCGAGGAGCTCGGCGGCGTTATGACCGAGAAGCTCGCCGAGCTCTTCGACGAGGCCGCGCCCGCGCCGCGGCAGACGGACAGGCGGCGGCTCCATTGAGGCTGCTGGCCGTCGCCGCCCTCATCCTCGCGATCGGCGGCGCGGCCCAGGCCCAGAGCGCCGTCGAGGTGACGGCGACGCCGATCCCCGAATTCGATTTCCGCACCAAGGTCGGCGGCGCTTTCGGGCGCTGGTCTATCTCGGCGGCGTGCAACTGAAATCCTCCGATCCCGACTTCGGCGGGTTGTCGGGCCTGAGGCTCTCGGCCGACGGCTCCCGTTTCACGGCGATCAGCGACCGCGGCAACTGGTTCACGGGCGCGATTGACTATGAGGGCTCGCGGCCGACCGGCGTCTCGAACGTCGAGATCGCTCCGACGCCGGGGCGCGACGGCAAACCCTTGCCGGACAGGCGCGGCTTCGACACCGAGGCGCTCGAGATCGAAGGTAGGACCGCCTGGGTCACGGCCGAGCGCGTCCACTGGCTGACGCGCTACGAGCTCGGCCCGGACGGGCGGCCGGAAGGGGCCGGAAAGGCGGTGGCGCTGCCGCCGGCCTCCGCCAAGGCGCCGTCGAACTCCGGCTACGAGGCGATGGCGCGGCTGGCTTCCGGCGAGATCGCGCTGATCGGAGAGAAGTTTCTCGACGACGACGGCGACAACCGCGGCTTCGTGGTCGGCGGCAAGAAGCCGTTCGAATTCTCGGTCGTGCGCTCGCTCGACTTCTCGCCCACCGACCTCGTCCGCCTGCCGGGCGGCGACCTCGTGCTGCTCGAGCGGCGCTACAAGCCGCCGTTCTCGCTCTCGATCCGGCTGCGGCGGCTGTCCGCCAAGGACATCGAACCCGGCGCGACGCTCGACGGCCCCGTGCTCATGGAGGCGAGCCTCGTTCAGCGCATCGACAATTTCGAGGCGCTCGGCGTTCACCGCTCGCCGGACGGGCGGACCGTGTTGACGCTTGTCTCCGACGACAATTTCTCGCCGCTGCAGAAGACCCTGCTGCTGCAGTTCGCGCTGCCTGACTGACGCGTCTGAAGGTCGGGCGAATTTCGTCCAGTTGATCGCCGATCGGATGAAGTCGCAGTGCCATATGCAAGAACTGCCTTCATCAATTTCATCCAAATTGTCACATATCCGGAACTATCCGCGCGCTCACGCGTTGTTTTGATGTTAAATTCGCGCCTCGTTTTCAGCGACCATGCGGGGACTCATGACTGGTGAAACGCACGGCGTCGGCCAACCGCCAAACGCGGCCGCGCCCTCGAAGTTTTTCTCATCGGATTCTGCAAGAGGCGTCAGCCGGCCTTGTAGGCTCGACCATGAGGTCGAACGACTTCGCGACGGCGTCCGGCCTGCATAACGCGTCGGGCCCGGCCGGGATTTCGCCTTGGGCGTGTTCGGCCCACATCTCGCTATCGCACCACTGAACCGCCGATCCGCGCAACGTCGCGGCGGCTCCAAACGCGCTTGCAGAAAGCCAAGCGTAAAACTCGCGCAAAATACTTTTGTGCAAAATTTGACCGGGGGCCAGAGTGTCGGAAAAGGATTTGCTGATCGCGATCGGGCAAGCGCTCTACGGGGTGTCGTTCTCATCCAACATGGCGCACGACACCCGATACTCGTCGCGCTCGATCCAACGATGGACTTCCGGACAACATCCGGTTCCCCAAGACATGTGGGTGGAGCTGGATCGGATCGCCGAATTCCGGCTCTTTCAGCTTGAAGGCCTGCGCGAGTTGCTGGCGCTCGAATGCGAAGCCGTGCGCGCCGACCGGCTCAAACGAAAAACATCCACGATGCACTGAGGGCGCGCGCGCCTCCCCCCGCTCCCATCCGGGAGCGACGCATGCGCTTGAGGTCGACGTCGGCTGCAAGCGGGGCAGGCAGGAGAGGCGTCGGCCGCCCCGCCCTCACTGCATCGGCTGCGGATCGGGCATGTCGCGCACGTTCATGATGCGACCGCCGCCAAGGTCGATGTCGCCGGGCTTCATGTCTCCAACGCACTCGCCGGCGTATTTCGCGCTGATCGTGGTCTGCTGGCTCGTGACGCCCTTCGGCGCGGCCGCCTGAACGCCGCGGGTGGCGTTCGATCCGCCCATCTGGACGTCGGACTTCATCGTGTAGGCGCTGTTGAAGTCGCCGGTGACGATGGTGCGCGACGTGGTCGTCATGTCGCCGACCCGGCAGTCGCTCTCCAGGATGATCGCGTCGCCGTCTTTCTTCTGCTCCTGGCGCGAGCACATCTGGCTCGCCATGCCGCCGAACTTGTTGTTCAGCATCTTGTCGGTGTCGGCGTCGAGGCACATGCGGATGACCTGCGGGGGCATCGCGGCGGTGTCGACCTGGATCGACATCTCCCACTGGCCGGGCTTGCGCGGCGGCAGGTCGAAGCCGGCCGAAAAGGCGGGCGTCGCGGCCGCAGCGAGGGCGGCGATCAGGACCGTGCGGAACATGGGCGTTTTCCTTGAAGGTCTTCTGTTTGCGCCCTCAAGATCACGTGAGGACGGCGCCCGCAAGACCTTATCGGTCTCTTAGGCGGTCGCCCTTCGGACGATCTCGGCGATCTTCTCGCGCACGCCCGCTTCGCCGTCCGCCGGTTTCTTCGTCCGCTTGAACGGAGCGCTGGTCGTGTGGGCTATCGCGCTCAGCCTTCCTCGACGGATCCACGGACGAGCGCCGCGATCCCCTCGCGATAGGTCGGGTAGCCGAGCGCGACGTCGAGCTCCCGTCGCAGCCTCGTGTTCGCGACCCGCTTGTTCGACGAGTAGAAGCTGCGCGCCATCGGCGAGAGCTCGGCGGTCTCGAACGGGATGTCGGGGGGCGTGGGCAGCCCCATCGACTCGGCGGCGTAAGCCACCACGTCCTGCGGGGCCGCCGGCTCGTCGTCGGTCACGTTGATCACCGGGCCGACGTCCGGCCGCTCCATTCCCGCCGCGACCGCGGCCGCGATGTCGTCGACATGGATGCGGTTGAACACCTGCCCGGGCTTCACGAGCCTCCGCGCGGTTCCGGCGCGCAGGTTCTCGACCGCGCTGCGGCCCGGGCCGTAGATGCCGGCGAGTCGGAAGATCTGCGCCGAAACGCCCTTGCGCCGGCCGAAGGCCAGCCAGTCGGACTCGGCCTCGACGCGGCGCAGTCCGCGCTCGTTCTCGGGCGCGGGGGGCGTGTCCTCCGAGACCCATCCGCCGCCCGCGTCGCCATAGACGCCGATGGTCGAGAGATAGCCGATCCATTCGAGAGTCTCGGCCGCCTCCAGCGCTGAACCTGCGCCGCGCAGCGTCGGGTCGCCGGCCTCTCCGGGCGCGGCCGAGACCAGCACATGGGTCGCCGTCGCGATCGCGGCGGCGAGCGCCGGAGACGTCTGCGTCCCGTCGAACACATGCGCCATGAGCCCGTCGGCGACGAGCGCCGCCGCGCCGTCGGCGGAGCGGCTCGTGGCGTCGATCGTCGCGAAGCGGGAGCCGAACAGCCCGACGAAGCGCCGCGCCGAATATCCGCAGCCGAAGATCACCAGGCGCCGTGCGTTCGCTTCCGTCATGCCGCCTCGAGGCTCAAGCCGCGGCTCCACTCGCGCCGCGCCGCCTCGTCGGTCTCGTGCGGCAGCCTCGTCTCGGCAAGGCGCGCAAGCGTCGCAGGCGCAAGCCGCGACAGCGCCCAGACCGCGGCCCCGCGCACCAGCGGCGAAGCGTCGTCGACGAGCGCCTCGGCGGCTTCGGCGGCCTCCGCCGTTCCTGCGTTGCCGAGCGCGATCGCGACATTGCGGATGAATCGGTCGCGGCCGATGCGCTTCACCGCCGACTTCGAGAACAGTTTTCGGAACGCCGCGTCGTCGAGCTTGGCGAGTTCCGCAAGCTCCGGGGCCTTGAGCGCGTCGCGGGCGGAGAGCCGCATCTCATGGGCGGCGCTTGCGAACTTGTTCCAGGGGCAGGCCGCCAGGCAATCGTCGCAGCCATAGATCCGGTTGCCGATCGCCGCGCGGAACTCCTCGGGAATCGGGTCCGCGAGCTCGATCGTGAGGTAGGAGACGCAGCGCCGCGCGTCGAGCCGGTACGGAGCCGGGAAGGCGTTGGTCGGGCAGGCGTCGAGGCAGGCCCGGCAGGAGCCGCAGAGGTCCTGCGCGGCGGCGTCGGGCGGCAGCTCCGCGGTCGTGAATATCGCGCCGAGGAACAGCCACGACCCGAACTCGCGCGAGACGAGATTGGTGTGCTTGCCCTGCCAGCCGAGCCCGGCGGCGGCGGCCAGCGGCTTCTCCATCACGGGCGCAGTGTCGACGAACACCTTTGCGGGCGCGCCGATCGAGGCGAAGGCGCCCGCCACCTGCTTCAGCCGGCCCTTGATGACCTCGTGATAGTCGTCGCCCTGCGCATAGACCGAGATCGCCGCACGCTCGGGCCGTTCGAGGATTTTTCGGGGGTCGTCATCGGGCCCGTAGTTGAGCGCGAGCATCACGACCGAGCGGGCCTCGGGCCAGAGCGCCGCGGGATCGCCGCGCCAAGCAGCGCGCTCGGCGAGCCACGCCATCGTTTCCGTGGTGGCCGTCGTCGAGCGCCTGCGCGAGCCGCCCGGCGGCCTGCGGGATCGCGTCCGGCGTCGTCACCGCGACCGCGTCGAAGCCGAGCGCCTTCGCCGGCGGGCGATCTCGGCCTTGAGCGCGGCGGCGTCCATCGCAGGCTTGGGTCGGCTCCTAGCCGACCTTCTCGGCGACGCGCGCCTTGCCGAACTGGCCGGTGCGACGGAAGCGCCAGAGATAGCTCGGCACGATCGCCGACGCAGAGGCCGGCTCGATCCCGAGGCCGGCGAGCGTGCGGCCGGCGTCGCGCGCGTCCTCGGAGACGACGTTGTCGGTCTCGAGCATCGCCACCTGGTCGACGGTGAGCGGCGCGTTCGGAAGCAGCTGCAGAATCTTGGCCTGAGCCTTGGCGAGTCCGAACGGCAGGTTGACCAGCAGGCGGTCCCGATTGGTCTCGTCGAGCACATATTCGAGGACTCGTGGAGGATCTGGCGGAAGGTCATGACGTCGGGGCCGCCGAGCTCGTAGACGCCGCCCTTGGTCTTTCCGGAGACCGCGAGCGCGACCGCGCGGGCGACGTCGCCGACGAAGACCGGCTGGAACCGCGTCTTGCCGCCGCCGATCAGCGGCAGCGCCGGCGACATGCGCGCCATCGCCGCGAACTTGTTGAAGAACTGGTCCTCGGGGCCGAACACGATCGAGGGGCGCAGGATCGTCGCGTCGGGATAGACGGCCTGCGCCGCCTCCTCGCCCGCAGCCTTGGTCTTGCCGTAGAGCGCCTTGCTCTGCCGGTCCGCGCCGATCGCCGACATCTGGACGAAGCGGGTCGCGCCGGCGGCCTTGGCGGCCTCGGCGACGATTCGCGGGCCTTCCGCCTGCACGGCCTCGAAGCGCTGCTTGCCGCTCTCCGCGAGAATGCCGACGAGGTTGACGACGACGTCGGACCCCTTGGCCGCCTGCGCCACCGATGCGGGGAAGCGCAGATTGGCCTGGGTCGCGACGATCTGTCCGACGCCGCCGAGCGGCTGGAGATGGCCGGCGAGATCGGGCCGGCGCACGGCGACGCGCACCCGCCAGCCGTCGCGCGCCAATGCGCGCACGACGTGGCGTCCGATGAAGCCGGAGCCGCCAAACACGGTCACCAGCTTGTCGCCCACCGGGCGGGGGCTGTCGGTAGCCATGGCGTGGTTTCTCCTGCCTTTCGCGGTCGCGAAACGGAGAGGTAAGCCACCGGCCGCGACAGGTAAAGCGAGCCAAGACGACACGCCATTGACGGCCGCCCAAGCGCTGCTTTATGACCCGCCTCAGGCCCAGGTGGCGGAACTGGTAGACGCGCACGGTTCAGGTCCGTGTGGGTAACACCGTGGAGGTTCGAGTCCTCTCCTGGGCACCATCTTTCCCGAAGTCCGGTCGGACGGAACGGGGTCCGCGCGCTAGTGGGGGAAGCGGCAGAACGCGCCGACAGCGCGCGCCTGGCCGCTGGCCCATCCACTGTCACGAGACCCCATGACGATCCGCCTCCATCGCGGCGACCTTCCCGACGGCTACGAGCCCGGCGCCGCGGTCGCGATCGACACCGAGACGCTCGGCCTCAACCCGAATCGCGATCGTCTCTGCCTCGTGCAGATCTCGACCGGAGACGGTTCGGCCGACCTCGTCCAGATCGCGCCCGGCCAGGGCCGCGCCCCCAATCTCGAAAAAGTGCTGCGCGACCGATCGGTCCAGAAGCTGTTCCACTTCGCGCGCTTCGACGTCGCCGCGCTCTACAAGGCCTTCGGCGTCATGACCGAGCCGGTCTACTGCACCAAGATCGCCTCGCGCCTCACCCGCACCTACACCGACCGTCACGGGCTCAAGGACATCTGCCGCGAGCTTCTCGGCGTCGAGATCTCGAAGCAGCAGCAGTCCTCCGACTGGGGCTCGGACCAATTGAGCGACGCGCAACTCGCTTATGCGGCCAGCGACGTCTTGTATCTGCACGCCCTGAGGGACAAGTTTGACGCGCTGCTGGCGCGCGAGGGCCGCTCGGCCTTCGCGGACGCCTGCTTCGCCTTCGTGCCGGTGCGCTCCGCCCTCGACCTCGCGGGCTGGGAGCACGATGATATCTTCGCCCACAGCTGACGGCGGGTCCCACGACGCCGTGCTTTCGCGAAACCAAGACGTTGGGACGCCTGGGAGGGCGCCGATGAGACTGACGCTTGCCGCTTTCGCCGCGCTGCTCGTCGCCGGCCCCGCCCTCGCCCAGCAGCCGCCGCAGAGCGGTTCGGTGACGAGCGCGTTTTCGGGCTTCTCCGCGAAGTCCAACGAGCCCGTCAACGTCGAGTCCGACAATCTCGAGGTGAAGGACCAGGAGCAGGCGGCCGTGTTCACCGGCAGCGTCGTGCTCACCCAGGGCGCCTCGATCGTGAAGGCGCGCAAGCTCACCATCTTCTATTACAAGAAGGGCGAAGGTCCGAAGACGGCCCAGAAGGGTCCGCAGCAGGGCGAGACCGCCGGAGCCAAGGCCGCGCCCGAAGCCGGCCGCGACATCCGCCGCATGGAGGCCGAGGGCGACGTCGTCGTCACCCAGCGCAACCAGCGGGCCACCGGCGCGCGCGGCACCTTCGACGTCGAGTCGAACAAGGTCGAGCTTTCGGGCGGCGTCGTGGTCAGCCAGGACGACAACGTCATCCGCGGCGAACGGCTTCGGGTCGACCTGACCACGCAGGTCTCGCGCCTCGAGGGCGGCGGCGGCTCCGGCCGCGTGCAGGGCGTGTTCAAGCCGCGCCAGTGACGGGGCCTTTCGGGCCTTCGAGGAGATCATGATCGTGAGGGGCATTCCGATCGGCTTCGCCGGCGCGGTCCGCGCGCCGGAAGGCGGCGGCTCGGCGAACGGCCGCGACCACCATCACCACGAGCACGCCGACTTCGCCCTCTCGCATGCGCGCGACGACGGCGCGCTGGTGGCGCGCAACCTCGCCAAGAGCTACGGCGCACGGCAGGTGGTCGAGGACGTCAGCCTGTCGGTCAAGCGCGGCGAGGCCGTCGGCCTGCTCGGGCCGAACGGCGCCGGCAAGACCACCGTGTTCTACATGATCACCGGCCTCGTCCCGGCCGATCGCGGCCGCATCGAGCTTGCGGGCGAGGACGTGACGCGCCTGCCGATGCACAAGCGCGCGCGGCTGGGCGTCGGCTACCTGCCGCAGGAAGCCTCGATTTTCCGGGGCCTCACCGTCGAGGACAACATCAAGGCGGTGCTGGAGGTGGTCGAGCCCGACCGCAAGAAGCGAGCCCACGACCTCGAGGCGCTGCTCGAGGAGTTCGGCATCGCGCGGCTTCGCAAGTCGCCCGCCATCGCGCTCTCGGGCGGCGAGCGGCGGCGCTGCGAGATCGCGCGGGCGCTCGCAAGCCGTCCGGCGTTCATGCTTCTGGACGAGCCCTTCGCGGGCATCGACCCGATCGCGGTCGGCGACATCCAGTCGCTCGTTCGGCATCTGACCGACCGCGGCATCGGCGTTCTGATCACCGACCACAACGTGCGCGAGACGCTCGGCCTCATCGACCGGGCCTACATCATCCACGCCGGCGGCGTGCTGATGGAGGGCGAACCCGACGACGTCGTGTCCCATCCCGACGTCAGGCGGCTTTACCTCGGCGAGGAATTCCGGCTTTAACAGACGCCGGACCGTTTCTTATGCAAGAATCGGCCCAATGGTCCCCGCCCGCCCCCCGGCGGTCGCGGGTCCGCCGCGTTCGCCGGAGTTCTCGCCGCCCATGGCCTGCGCACGATGGCCCTGACCCCGAAGCTCGTCCTTCGCCAGTCGCAGTCGCTGGTGATGACGCCGCAGCTGATGCAGGCCATCAAGCTGCTGCAGCTGTCGAGCCTCGACCTCGCCGCCTATGTCGACAAGGAGCTCGAGCAGAACCCGCTGCTCGAACGCCACGAGCAGGCCCCTGAGGCTCCCGTGCGCGGCGAGGAGGCCCCTGAGCCCGCCGCCTGGGAAGACCCTGCGCCGGGCTCCCGCGCGGAGATCGAGTCGCGGCTCGGCACCGATTTCGGAAACGTATTTCCCGACGACGCCCCGCAGGCGGCCGAGCGCGCGCCCGCGGCCGAACGGCCCGAACCCGGCGACTGGTCGGGCATGGGCGCGGGAAGCGCGTCTGCGGGCGAAGGCGCGGACCTCGAAGCCTATGTGGCGGAGCGGCCGACGCTCGGCGACCATCTCGAGCGCCAGCTCATGCTCGCGGTCGGCGACCCGACCGACCGGGCGATCGGCCAGCACCTCGTCGACCTGATCGACGCCGCCGGCTATCTGCGCGAGCCGCTGGACGACATCGCGGAGCGCCTCGGCGCCCCGCTCGACCGCGTCGAGCGGGTTCTCGGCGTGATCCAGACCTTCGAGCCGACCGGGATCGGCGCCCGGTCTCTGTCCGAATGCCTCGCGATCCAGCTGCGCGAGCTGAATCGCTTCGATCCCGCGATGCAGGCGCTGGTCGACAATCTCGAACTCGTCGCGCGGCGGGATCTTGCGAGCCTTCGCAAGCTCTGCGGCGTCGACGCCGAGGATCTCGCCGACATGCTCGACGAGATCCGCCGCCTCGATCCCAAGCCCGGCCACGCCTTCGGCTCCGAGGTGGTGCAGGCGGTCGCGCCGGACGTGACGGTGCGCGCCGCGCCCGACGGCTCCTGGATCGTCGAGCTCGTCGCCGACAGCCTGCCGCGCGTGCTCGTGAACCAGACCTACTACGCCAAGGTCGCGCGCTCGGCGAAGAGCGACACCGAGAAGACCTTCCTCACCGAGTGCCTCCAGACCGCCAACTGGCTGACCCGCAGCCTCGAGCAGCGGGCGCGCACGATCCTGAAGGTCGCCACCGAAATCGTGCGCCAGCAGGACGGGTTCCTCGCCTATGGCGTGGCGCATCTGAAGCCGCTGAACCTGCGGATGATCGCCGACGCGATCGGCATGCACGAATCGACGGTCTCGCGCGTGACCGCCAACAAATACGTCGCGACGCCCCGCGGCGTGTTCGAGCTCAAATACTTTTTCACGGCCGCGATCGCATCGGCCGACGGCGGCGACGCCCACTCGGCGGAGGCCGTGCGCCACCGCATCCGCGCGATGATCGACGCCGAGAGCCCCGACGACATCCTGTCCGACGACACCATCGTGAAGCGCCTCCACGACAGCGGCGTCGAGATCGCCCGCCGCACCGTCGCCAAATACCGCGAGGGCCTGCGAATCCCCTCCTCGGTGCAGCGCCGGCGGGAGAAGCAATCGGCCCATCGGCCGGCCTGAGGGGCGGGGGCGGGACCGCCCGCCCGACCCCGTTCCGTTGACTTCGGATACGCGCGACCCTACCACTCACCTCAATCCCTTCGAGGAACCGCGCCCCCCGATCCGTCGCGCGGCCGGTCTTTCCGAAACCAACTGCGGAGCGGACTTCATGGGCTTGCGCGTATCCGGCAAGAACCTCGACATCGGCGAAGCGCTTCGCGGACAGGTCGACGACCGGATCTCGGACGCCATGGCCAAATATTTCGGCGGCGGCTTTTCCGGACATGTCACCGTGTCGAAGGACGGCGCGGGCTTCCGCACCGAATGCTCGATCCATCTCGACAGCGGCATCGTGCTTCAGGCGGCGGGCGCGGCGGGCGACGCCTACGCCAGCTTCGATCAGGCGGCCGTGCGCATCGAGACCCGTCTCAAGCGTTACAAGAACAAGCTTCGCGACCATCATCACGGCGAAGGCGACGGCGACCCGCTGGCCTATTCGGTCATCGAGACGCCCGGCGACGACGAGGTCGAGGAGCCGGGCGGCTGGAGCCCGGCGATCGTGGCGGAGTCGACCAAGCCGCTGCGCACGATGACTGTGGGTTTCGCGGTGATGGAGCTCGACCTGACCGGGGCTCCCGTGGTGTTCCGCCACGCGAGCCACGGCCGCGTGAACATCGTGTACAGGCGTTCGGACGGAAATGTCGGCTGGATAGACCCGCCCTCGCAGAGCGGCCAGAACGGCCACTGAGAACGAAACGCAGGGCCTTCGGGCCCTGACTTCGTACCAACGGCCGTTCGCCCCTCGGCGCGCGCTCACGAAGGTCTGAAAGACTGATGCCTCTCAGCGATCTGGTGGCTCCGAACGCCATTCTGCCGGCGCTCAAGGTCAATTCGAAGAAGCAGGCGATCCAGGAGCTCGCGGCCCGCGCCGCCGAGCTCACGGGCCTCGCCGAGCGCGACGTGTTCGACACGCTGCTGCAGCGTGAGCGGCTCGGCTCCACGGGCGTGGGCTCGGGGATCGCGATCCCGCACGGCAAGATGCCGAAGTTCGACCACCTGTTCGGATTGTTCGCGCGGCTCGACCGGCCGATCGATTTCGACGCGCTCGACGGCGAGCCGGTGGATCTCGTGTTCCTGCTGCTCGCGCCGGAAACGGCGGGCGCGGACCACCTCAAGGCGCTCGCGCGCGTCGCGCGCGTACTGCGCGATCCCCTGACGGCGCAGAAGCTGCGGACCTCGAGAGATGCGAGCGCGCTCTACGCGGTGCTCGCGCAACAGGCCGCGTCGACCGCGGCCTGACGCCGACGCCTCAAATTTCGGCGCCCAGGTTCAGGCACCCAAGCCGCGTGCAGGACGCGGCCCGGGACGTGTCCTTCAGTGGACGCTGACGGTGACGAGTTCGTGCTCGCGCGCGCTCTCGATCAGGGCCTCGCGGGTGTCCGCCACCACGATCGGGGAGCCGTCGGCGCCGAGCAGCGCGTAGAGCTCTAGCCCGGGCTCAAGCTCCGGCGCCTGCGGAAACAGGGCGTTGAGCTCATCCGACAGGATCGGCTTCACATAAGCGATGTGACCGTCGCCGATCGCCGCGAACTCGGCGGCGCTGAGGATCCGCCGCGTCGCACCTTCCAGATTTTCGCGCACCATGACTTACTCCTTCTCCGCCAGACGGCGGCTGTCGTCCCGCGCCTTTATTGCGATACGCCGAACCGACGACTTCGGTTCCGGCCGGACGAGATCGACGACCAGCAGGCCCATCGCAAGATCCGCGCCGAGAACCTCCATGCCCTCCGCGAGCACGAAGGCGCGCGTGAACTGGCGCGCCGCGATGCCGCGATGGAGGAAGATCCGGTCGTCGGATTGCTCGGCCTGCGGCCGGCCGCGGATGACGAGCTCGTTCTTTTCGAGCGTGACCTCGATCTGGTCGGGGGCGAACCCCGCGACCGCGAGCGTGATCCTGAGGCGTTCGGGCTCCCCGTCGACCGGCGCGAGCCGCTCGATGTTGTAGGGGGGATAGCCGTCGGCGCTCTTGGCCACGCGGTCGAGCGCACGCTCGAGGCCGTCGAAGCCCAGCAGGAACGGGCTCTGCAAACTTGTCAGACGCGACATCGTTCAAAGTCCTCGCCTTGAAGCGACTTTGACGGAGCCTCGTAAACAAAGCGCTCCGCTTGGGAGGCCGGACTCTCCGGCCGAGGCTTAAGATGGTCTGCGCCCACGCGTCCTTCAAGCGACACGGCGCATGGCAGTTGAGCGCTTGCGCCTTGCCAAATGGGCAAGCTTTGACTAGAAGGCGCACCGAACCGGCGGGCCAGCCGACAGCCGGGCTCGTTCACGACATTTCGAACAGGCGGAACGCGGGCCGCGCGCGATGCGCGGCGACGTTTCCGGGACGAAGACCGATGAAGATCCGCAACTCGCTGAAGTCGCTGCGCAACCGTCACCGCGACAACCGCATCGTGCGCCGCAAGGGCCGCGTCTACATCATCAACAAGACGCAGAAGCGCTACAAGGCCCGCCAGGGCTGAGCCGCGCGGGCCCCGGCCCACGTTCTGCAAGCCTGACCTGACGTCGCCGCCGGCGCTCCCCGCTCCGGCGGTTTTGTCATGCGCGCATTTGATCTCGGCGACCGCGGCGCTAAGCTCGCGTCCATGATCCGCGCCGTCTCCGCCGCCCTCGCGCTTCTCATGGCCTCCGCCGCCGCGGCGCAGACGCCGCCTGCGCCGCCGTCCGCCGACGTGACCGGCCCCTCCGCACCGGCGAAGTCGCTCGAGGATCCGGACACCCGCCGCAAGGCCGCCGACGATCTCCTTGGCCGCCTCGCCAAGACCGAGGACGCAACGTCGGCCAAACGCATCGCCGCCGCCGTGCAGGCGCTGTGGCTGCGCTCGGGCAGCGACACGGTCGACCTTCTGACGTCACGCGCGGGCGAAGCCCAGCGCGCCCAGAAGCTCGACGTCGCGATCAAGCTGATGGACGAGGTCGTGAGCCTGAGGCCCGATTTCGTCGAGGGCTGGAACCGGCGCGCGACGCTGCGCTACGTCGCCAAGGACTACGACGAGGCGATGGCCGACATCCACGAGGTGCTGATCCGCGAACCGCGCCATTTCGGCGCCTGGATCGGGCTCGGCCGCATCCTGTCAGACGCCGGCTTCGACGCAAAGGCGCTCGCGGCCTACCGCAAGGCGCTGGAGATCTACCCGGCGGTCGAGAACCTCAAGAAGCAGGTCGACGAGCTCGCGCTGAAGGTCGAAGGCCAGCCCATTTGATCCGCCTGGCCCTCGGCGCCTTCGCCGTGGCGGGACTGGTGCTCGGCGTCGCGGCGCTGGCCTCCGCCGCGCAGAAGCCCGCGGCTGCGCCCACGCGGACCGGCGGCGCCTATGTCGAGGTCCGCGGCGGCCGGCTCCACGTGGTGACGCTCGGGCCGCAGGGAGCGGACCGCCGATTCTTCTGCTTCACGGCGCGAGCGGAAACCTGCGCGACATGGAGCTTTCGATCGGCCGGCGGCTCGCCCGCCGCCATCGGGTGATTCTCGTCGACCGCCCCGGCCATGGCGGCAGCGACAGGCTGGGCGGCCGCGCCATGGCCTCGCCCGCGCTTCAGGCCGACGCGATCGTCGAGGCGCTCGACCGTCTCGGCGTGGCGCGCGTGGTGGCGGTCGGCCATTCCTGGTCCGGCGCGCTCGCCACAAATCTCGCGCTCGATCATCCGACCCGCGTGGCGGGCCTCGTGACGCTGTCCGGCGCGACCCACCCCCTATCCGGGCGGCGCCGCCTGGTACAACGAGATCGTGGCGACGCCGCTGATCGGCGACCTGTTCAACGCGACGCTCGTCGGGCCGGTCGGCCGCGGCAAGTTCGCCGAGGGCGTCGCCTCGACGTTCCGCCCCAAGACCCCGCCGCCCCGCTACATCGAGCGGACCGACGCGATGCTCCTGCTGCGCCCGGCCGAGTTCAAGGCGAACGCCGAGGATCTCGTCGACCTGAAGGCGTACTTGAAGCGCCAGGCCCCGCGCTACGGCGAGATCCGGTTCCGACCACGATCGTCACGGCCGACAAGGACGACATCGTCTCGCCGGAGCTCCACTCGCGGGCCCTGCACCACCAGGTCCGCGGCTCGCGGCTCGTGGTTCTGAAGGACGCCGGCCACATGCCGCACTGGACCGCGACCGCCCGCGTCGTCGTCGAGATCGAGGCGGTGGCCCGGAAGGCGCGCTGAACGGCGCCCTCCCCAGCGCGCCCCGGCCGCGCTAAGACGCCGATCTTCGCGCGAAGCCCTCGCGCGCCGCCGGACGCGACGCCTTGAACCCCACTTTCGTCACCGTCGCCGCCGTCGCGGTCTTCGCCGCGACCTATCTCGTGATGGCGATCGGCCGCGCCCCGGGCCTGCGGATGGACCGGGCGGGCGCGGCTCTCGCCGGCGCGGCCTTCATGGCCGCGCTCGGCGTCCTCGACGCCGACGAGATCTTCGCGGCGATCGACCACCACACCATCGCGCTGCTGCTCGGCATGATGATCGTGGCGGCCAATCTCAAGCTCGCCGGCGCCTTCGACCTCGCGGGCGAGGCGCTGGCGCGGCGGGCCGCGCGGCCGTTGCCGCTGCTCGTCGCCGTCACGGTCTCGACCGGCGTCCTGTCGGCCTTTCTCGTCAACGACACGATCTGCCTCGTGATGACGCCGCTCGTCGTCACGCTCGCGCTGAAGCTCAGGCGGGATCCGGTTCCCTACGCGATCGCCGTCGCGACCCGCCTCCAACGTCGGCAGCGTCGCGACGATCACGGGCAATCCGCAGAACATGATCATCGGCTCGCTGTCGAAGATCCCTTACGTCGACTTCGCCGCGACGCTCGCCCCCGTGGCTGCGATCGGCCTCGCGCTGGTGGTCGCCTTCGTGGCGCTCGCGTTCCGGCGCGAATTCTTCGGAAGCGCAGACACCCTCCCCTCCCCTTTGCGGGGAGGGGTTGGGGGTGGGGCTGGCTCCAGAAAAGGCTCCGTGGCTGACGTCGCTCTAAGCGCAAGCTTGGAGCTTCATTCTGGACCACCCTCACCCTCACCCTCCCCGCAAGGGGGAGGTGCTGGAAGCGTCCCGCTTGGCCGCAGACGCGCCCGCGTCCACAAGCCGCTCGTCGCAAAGACGCTCATCGTCACGGCCGCCATGATCGCGGCCTTCTTCGCGGGCGCGCCGGTCGCGGGCGCGGCGATCGTCGGCGCGGGCGTTCTCCTCGTCACGCGGCGCCTGAAGCCCGCGCGGATCTGGCGCGAGATCGACTTCCCGCTGCTCGTGATGTTCTGCGGCCTGTTCGTCGTCACCGCGGCGCTCCGCAAGATCGCGATGACGCCCGACGTCCTCGCCGTCGTCGACGGGCTTCCACTGGACGCCCGGCGCCGCTCACGCTCGTCTCGGCCGCGCTGTCCAACATCGTCAGCAACGTGCCGGCGGTGCTGGTGCTCCAGCCGATCGTGGAGCGGCTCACCGACCCTGAGCGCGCCTGGCTCGTCGTCGCGATGTCGTCGACGCTCGCCGGCAACCTCACGCTGGTCGGGTCGGTCGCGAACCTGATCGTGGCCGAGCGCGCGCGGCGCTCGGCGTCCATGTGGGGTTCTGGCCCTACCTCAAGGTCGGCGCGCCGCTCACCCTCGCCACGCTCGCGGTCGGCCTCGCCTTCGTCTGAGCCGCAGGCTCACCGCGCGGCCATGGAGGCAACGGGATCCGGCCCGAAGAGCGACGCGCTCCCGGCCATGAGGTCGGGCGCGTAGGAGTCGGGCTCAGCCATCGCGCCGATCGACTCGACCGGCCCCTTGTCGTTCGAGCGGATCTTCACCTCGTCGACCCGGAACTCGCTGCCGGGCACGTTGCGGAACGACGCCAGGACGATCGACCCGGACGAATAGGTCGCGTCCTCGAAGGCGCAGACCTGCACGTCGTTCATGAAGACCCTGTGGCTGGAGCCGTTGGTCACGACCTTCAGCAGGTTGACCTTGTTGACGTTGACCTTGGCCTTGCGGATGCACACCGACGCGCCGGAGCCGCCGGTCCCGTCGAACTTGAAGTCGACCATCTTGGCGACGATCAGCTGGCCGGGCTTGTCCTCCGGATCGGTGGTGCAGGCGCCGGCGTCGTTGGTCGGGCATTTGTTGTAGGAGACGAAGTAGCCCGAGATGGCGTTGGTCGCGCGGTTGACCTTCGCCTTGAAGAACAGGCCGCTGCTCGCGAACCGGTCGACCTGCGGGTCGACGCGTCGCATGGCGGCCTCGACCGTGAACGAGCCGCTGCAGTTGGCGACCTCGGTCGCGGCCGCGCCCGGACCGGTGATGTCGAGCATGTAGGAGCCGCGCCGCACCTTCCAGTCCTGCAGCACGGGCGCCCAGTCGCCGGCGTCGTCGGCGCGCTCGAACAGCCATTCGCGCTTCGTGTTGGGCTTGCCACGCAGCCAGTCGCGCGCGCCCAGAACGTCGATCCGCGGCAGTTGCGGCGAGATCCCGATCGCGGCGCCGCCGCCCTGGTCGCGCTGGTGCAGCGTCTTGCCGCTGCATTCGAGCGCCGAGACGATGTCGTCGACGCTCGCCTCCGGCTGGGCGTCGCGCATCAGCGCGAAGGCGCCTGCGACATGGGGCGCCGCCATCGAGGTGCCGCTCAGCACCGCGAAGGCCTTCGGCGGGACCGCGGCCTCGATCTGGTCGCCCGGCGCCAGCAGCTTGACCAGCGGAGAATGATTGGAGGTGAACGCGATCACGTCCTTCTTGGTCGAGCTCCCGACCGCGATCGCGCTCGAGATGCAGGCCGGGAAGCCGATCCTGCCGGTCAGGCCGCCATTGCCGGACGAGATCACGGTGGCGATGCCGGCGCTGCGCAGATTGTCGATCGCGGTCTTGAGCGCGGGGCTCACGGCGTCGCAGCTCGCGGCGTGGGCGCCGTCGCTGACGCTCATGTTGACGACGTCGATGGTGAAGCGGTTGCGCAGCCTGAAGACGCGCTCCAGCGCCTTGATCTGGTCGGTCGTGTAGCTCGAGATGCAGGGGCTCGGGCCGCCGCCGCAGTCGGTGAAGCGGGAGAACATCTGGATCGGAATGAGGCTCGCGCCGCGCGCGACCCCGTCGAAGCGCGAACCGTCGCCGACCGCGATCGACGCCACATGGGTGCCGTGCTCGCAGCCGTCCGGCACGCTCGTGCAGGCGCGGCCCGAATTCTCGCCGGTGTCCTCAGGGTCGCCGCCGGGGCAGATCGAGGTCGCGGTCTCGGCCGGCTCGTTGGTTGAGTAGCAGGCCTGCGAGACGATCTTGCCCTCGAGCATCGGGTGCTTCAGCGCCACGCCGGTGTCGAGCACCGCGACCGTGCGCCCGAGCGCGTCGATGAACTTCTCGAACAGGTCGGTGGTGTGGATAATCTTGGTGCTGTCCTTCAGCGCCGGCGGAACGGGCCGGTCGTGCTGGACGCTGGCGACCTCCGGATCGGCGAGCAGGCGCTCCAGCTGGGCGGGCGTCGCCCAGGGTCGAGAGATAGGGGATGTGATCGAAGCGCACGGCGCCGGCCGACGCCGCGGCCCCGAGCGCTCGGCCTGAGACGCGGTCCTGCGTCTCGCGGAGCCGCTTGCGCTGCGTCGCGATCTCGGGCTCGGACATCGCCGCCTCGAAGCGCATCGGCGTCCGGAGCCCGACGATCACCCGCACGAGGCCCTTGCGCCGCGCAAGCGACGTCAGCGCCTCCGCCGGCCCTCCGGACGACATCGCGCCGGGCGCGCCCGGAAACACCGCGGGCGGGCGTTCCTCGGCGGCGGCGGCCCCCGAAATCGCCATGGCGAAGACGAGCGAAGACGCGACGCCCGCCGCGCGCACGAATTGATCGATCGACATCTTTTTCGACAGCCCCCACTGCTTGGCCCAAGCAGTATCACCGGACGCGGAGAAGCTCGAACACGCCTTTGGGAGCGGTTTTCGGCGGCCCTACGGCCGGGCCCGCGCGATTGCGGCGCGTGCGGCGCCGAATGCCGCTGGACAGTGCGTGGGCCAGCCCCTATAAGCGGCCCGCTTCGGGCGGCCCCATGCGGCCGGCCCGCGCGCCCGGGTAGCTCAGTTGGTAGAGCAGCGGACTGAAAATCCGCGTGTCGGTGGTTCGAATCCGCCCCCGGGCACCATCGTCTCTTTTATCCCCAGATCCCGGCAGGTCCGCCGCGCATCGCGCGTGGCGCGGATTTCGCTTGGCGAGGCTGGTCACGCGCCCGCCAAGCCCCACCATCGCTCGGGGCCGACCGCCAGCAGGGGATGATCCGATGCGCCGCCCTTCGCCCGAAACCTTTGCTTTCGGCCTGACTGCCACTTTGGCCCTGCCGCTCGCCGCGCTCTTCGCGGCCTCCTCCGCGCTTGCCGAAGACTGCGACTGCTCGCGCCGGGTGGGGCTCTGCCAGGCCGCCGCCGCCTATGACGGCTCGAAGATCTCGTTCACGTCGCAGACCGAGCAGTGCTCGCGCATCTCGTTCACGATGGCGGAGCACTCGGCCGCCATCACGATCCAGCGCGGCGAGGGCGAGGCGAGGTTCGCCGCGCCAGGCGCTAGGCGCGACGCGGCGGTGTCGATCGACGGCTGCTACGTCTGCGACGTCCGCTCGACGCGGCGCTGACGGGGTCAGGACCGGCTCACCCGCCGCAGCGTGAGGTTGATCCGCCCGCCCTGCGGCAGCAGCGACGAGGTGCCGGAAAGGATCCGGTCGACGCCGTGGAAGGCGAGCCGCGCCGCGCCCGCGAGCGCCATCGCGTCGCCGGAGGCGAGGCGGAACGAGCGGGTCGGGTCGGAGCGCTTCACGCCGCCGATCCGGAACAGCGCCGTGTCGCCGAGCGAGAGCGAGACGACGGGCGCCTCGAGATCGTCTTCGTCGCGGTCCTGGTGCAGGCCCATGCGCGCGCCGGGCGCGTACCAGTTGAGGAGGCAGGCTTCGGGCGGACGCGCATAGCCGCCGATCTCCTCCCAGGCGCGCAGGAGCGTCTCGGGGATCGCGGGCCACGGACGGCCGGTCACGGGATGCGCAGGCTGATAGCGGTAGCCGCCGTCCTTGTCCGACACCCAGCCGAGCGGGCCGAAATTGGTCATGCGCACCGTAAACGGCTTTCCGGTGCGCGGCATTTCGGGCGTGAACAGCGGCGCCGCCTCGAGCGCCGCCCGAAGCTCGGCGAGGAGCGCGGCCTGGCGCTCGCCCGAGAGATAGCCGGGAGCCAGAAACGCTCCCTCGCCCAGATCGAGACGGTCCGCGCTCAGTTCGGCCGCCGGGCGAGGACGACGCCGTCGAGCATCGTCATGTCCATGTCGGGCGCGTCGAACGGCGCGGCGAGGCCGGTGGTCGAGGGCCCGACGAGTTCGGGCGCGACGACGCGCGACTTCGACACGTGGACGTCGCTCCAGCCGTTTGCGCGGAAGGCGCGCTCATAGTCCTTCGGGCGGCGCCGGTTCGGCTGGCCGGGGAAGAAGAACAGCCGGTAGAGGCTTTCGGGATAGCGGTAGATGTTGTTGGGGTCGTGCTCTCGGATCCAGCGCGAATGGGTCTGGAAGTCGACGATGTGGGCCGACTGGCAGCCGGGCCGGGCGACCTCGGTGCAGTCCGCGATGGTCTTCTCGATGTCGTCGTAATGCTCGAAGGCCGCGCAGCTCACGATGAGGTCGAAGCTGCGCCCGCCGGCGAGCCGCACGACGTCGAAGTCGCGGCCGGTCGCGTAGGTGAAGAGGTCCGAGCCGGGCGAGCGGACGATCTGCCGCGCGCGTTCGATGTCCTCCGGCCGGGCGTCGCCCTGGGGCAGGCAATCGAGCACGAGCTCGTGGAAGTCGGCGGTCTCGCGCGCGGCCAGCTGGAAGATGTCGACGGCGCGATAGGAGCGCGCGCCGTGGGCGAGGAACAGCACGCCCGCGCCGCGCGACGAGCCGGGGCAGAGCTCCAGCACGTCCTTGCCCCTCAGGTCGAAGTCGTCCGGCAGGAAGCGCCGCCAGCTGTCGAAGACGTCGTGCACATAGTCGATGCGGCCGCCGAGATCGTCGGACGCGACGGTGTTGGGGGTCGAATAGCCGGTCAGCTTGTCCTTCGACCAGGCGAGCGCCATGAACCCAAGTCCCAGGGCGTACATCGCCGTGTTGCGTAGATCGTGCGTCACGTCGGCCTCCTCCTCCGGTTGGTTTCGGGATGCGTTGGTCGGCCGAAAATTAGGATTTTAGGCAAGTTTGCAAAGCGGAAACGGCCCGAGGGGTAAACCAACCGGTAACGGATTTGGACAAAGGCCGACCTATCGTCGCGACGGCCTGGGGAGCGCGTTTCCGGATATCTCTTGAGCCTGACGGTGTTCGATCGATAAATAAGCGTCCCGTCTTCGCCCCGGAGATCAAAGCCCGTGTCGACAGAAGAGAAGATGTCCGGCTGGTTCGCGCTGAAGGCCGGAGCGATCGGGACCATCGCGGTCGGTATCGCGGGATATTTCGGCCATGCCGCGATCCAGATCGCGAGCGCGCCGCGCGACACCGTCGCCTACGACTTCATCCAGTCGGCCACCGGCCTCCTGAAGCGGGAGGAGGCGAAACCCGCGCCCGAGACCAGCCCGGAGCCGAGCGCCGAGCCGACGCGGCTGGCCGCAGCGCCCCGCGAGACGCCCGCGGCGCCGGCCTCCATGCAGGCCGAGCCGTCGCCGCCTCCGCTCGCCGAGCCCAAGAATGCTCCCATGGCCGCCGAGACCGCTCCTCAGGCCTCAGGGCCCTCGACCGCCGTCGCCCGTCCCGACCCGGCGCTCGACAAGGCGGCGCGCGGCGCCCGCGAGACCGCCGAGATGGCCGCCAGTCTCACCGCCAGGACCATGGCGACGCGCGGCGCGAAGCTCGTGGGCGTGCGCCACGACGAGACGGCTTCGCTCTGCGGCGGCCGCTACGGCGTCGAGGTCTATCCGGTGTCGCGCGCGGTGGTGCTGAAGCCCGACCAGAGCGCGACGTTCATCCGTCTCGGCGTCGGCCAGTCGCGCGACCTCGCGCCCGGCTGCCGGGTGGCGCTTAAGGCCACCAAGGAGACCGGCGTCGCTGAAGCCGATCTCGAGCAAACTGACGGTACGTGATGCGAAGGTCAGTCCGCGACGCGCACTGCGGGACTGGTCGCGAAGAAGGTCGTTTTCTCGTTGAATCGGGTCGCGAAAGCCGGTCTCGCGTCGACATAAGGCGACGACGGCGAACCAAACGTCGTTCGGATGGCAGGACGCCTTCTCCGCCATAAGCCGATCGAACGAATGGCCGGCGGCCTCTTCGCATAAGTCGCCTACGGTCCGAATGCGTTCGGGTATCGTCCGGCGCGCAAATTTGAAGACTTCGCGACCGACCGTGAACAGAGCGAAGGCCACGATCCCGGCGACGATCGCGTAGCCCCCGCTCATCACCTGGCCAAAAAGCACTGTGACGCCGAGCGTTGGGACTCCAACTTGCATCCAGGAGATCCAAGGCGACCGGTTCGCTTCCGCAATCGAAGGTCGATCTCCGCCGGGCGCGCAGAGCTTCGGCAGTTCCAATTCCGAGCGTTCGCCCAGAGCCTTCCATCTGGCGCGGATTGCAGCCCGCGTTCCGCAATCTGAAAAGAACACGGATATCGGAGACTGCGGCGTCAGCCGTTCCGCCACGCCGAGATCCACCGCCGCGCGGCGAAGCCGGTGGAACGTGATTTGGCTAAAACAGGCCGTAGATCGGTCCGCGCTCGCCGACAGCTTGCCAGCGATGAGATCTGAGTATTCGCCGACTGTCTCGACGCTCCGCGCTTCGTCGTCCGAAACCCGGATAGCGAAGAAAGCCTCGGCCTCGGTCACAAGAAGAACGTCGTCGCCATCTCCTTCGAGATTGAGTGTGTCGAGGCGTCGCATTGGCTTTCGGGTCAAACGGAGCTGCTCACGAAGATTGCCGGTGCGCGCCTGCGGCTGTCAAAGAGCAGGCTCGTCTTCATGCGCGGATGGTGAACGGCGGATCCTCTCTCACGCCGGCGTCATCACCTGACTTGCGGCTGGAATTTGGCGTCCTTATATACCCGCCGAACCGCGGAAACCGCGGAGAATTCAAGGGACCGAAGGGTTGCGTGACGGGCAGTGAAGCCTTTGCGCATGGCCGCTTCGGGGCCATCCGGTCCGCTTCATCGACTTAAGGGTATGGGCTAATGGGAAAAGTCATCGGGATCGACCTCGGAACCACCAACTCCTGCGTCGCCGTCATGGACGGCTCGACGCCCAAGGTCATCGAAAACTCTGAAGGCGCGCGCACGACGCCGTCGATCGTCGCCTTCGCGGACGGCGGCGAGCGCCTCGTCGGCCAGCCGGCCAAGCGCCAGGCGGTGACCAATCCCGACAAGACCTTCTTCGCGGTGAAGCGCCTCATCGGCCGCCGCTTCGACGACCCGATGGTCGAGAAGGACAAGAAGCTCGTCCCGTACAAGATCGTGAAGGGCGACAACGGCGACGCCTGGCTCGAGGCCGACGGCAAGACCTATTCGCCGAGCCAGATCTCCGCCTTCACGCTGCAGAAGATGAAGGAGACGGCCGAGGCCCATCTCGGCCAGAAGGTCGACCAGGCGGTCATCACCGTCCCGGCCTACTTCAACGACAGCCAGCGCCAGGCCACCAAGGACGCGGGCAAGATCGCGGGCCTCGAGGTCCTGCGCATCATCAACGAGCCGACCGCGGCCGCGCTCGCCTACGGCCTCGACAAGAAGTCCTCGGGCGTCATCGCGGTCTACGACCTCGGCGGCGGCACGTTCGACGTGTCGATCCTCGAGATCGGCGACGGCGTGTTCGAGGTGAAGTCGACCAACGGCGACACGTTCCTCGGCGGCGAAGACTTCGACATGCGCCTCGTCAGCTACTTCGCCGACGAGTTCAAGCGCGACCAGGGCATTGATCTGCGCAACGACAAGCTCGCGCTGCAGCGCCTGAAGGAAGCGGCCGAGAAGGCCAAGATCGAGCTGTCCTCCGCGACCCAGACCGACATCAACCTGCCCTACATCACGGCCGACGCCTCCGGTCCGAAGCATCTCACGCTCAAGCTCACCCGGGCGAAGTTCGAGAGCCTCGTCGACGACCTGATCCAGCGCACCATCGAGCCCTGCAAGGCGGCCCTGAAGGACGCCGGCGTCTCGGCCGGCCAGATCGACGAGGTCGTGCTCGTCGGCGGCATGACGCGCATGCCGAAGGTCACCGAGGCCGTGAAGCAGTTCTTCGGCAAGGAGCCGCACAAGGGCGTCAACCCGGACGAGGTCGTGGCGATCGGCGCGGCGATCCAGGCCGGCGTGCTGCAGGGCGACGTCAAGGACGTGCTGCTGCTCGACGTGACCCCGCTCTCGCTCGGCATCGAGACGCTCGGCGGCGTGTTCACGCGCCTCATCGACCGCAACACCACGATCCCGACCAAGAGAGCCAGACCTTCTCGACCGCCGAGGACAGCCAGAACGCGGTGACCATCCGCGTGTTCCAGGGCGAGCGCGAAATGGCGGCCGACAACAAGATGCTCGGCCAGTTCGACCTCGTCGGCATTCCGGCCGCGCCGCGCGGCGTGCCGCAGATCGAGGTGACGTTCGACATCGACGCCAACGGCATCGTCAACGTGACGGCCAAGGACAAGGCGACCAACAAGGAGCAGCAGATCCGGATCCAGGCGTCCGGCGGCCTCTCCGACGCCGACATCGAGAAGATGGTGAAGGACGCCGAGGCCAACGCCGAGGCCGACAAGAAGCGCCGCGCGCTGGTCGACGCCAAGAACCACGGCGAGGCGCTGATCCACACCTCCGAGAAGTCGCTCGCCGATCTCGGCGACAAGGCCCCGGCGGGCGACAAGGCCGCCATCGAGGCCGCTGTCGTCGAGCTCAAGGAGGCGCTCTCCGGCGAGGACGTCGAGGCCATCCAGGCCAAGACCAACGCGCTGGCCCAGGCCTCGATGAAGCTCGGCGAGGCGATGTACAGCCAGGGCGCCGGAGCCGGCGAAGGCCCCACGGGCCAGAACGACGCCGGCGCGGCTCAGGGCGAGGCCCAGAAGGACGACGTCGTCGACGCCGACTTCGAGGAAGTCGACGACAAGAAGAAGTCGGCCTGACGCAGCCGCGTCACAGACCACGCCCCCGCGACGCAGTAGAATGGCGATGCGGGGGCGTTTCGTTCCCGGACGAGACGTTCGGGCTTGGCGCCCGAAGACAATCTTTGATCGGCTATGTCCCGCACCTGCTTCTACGAAACCCTTGAAGTCGAGCGCACCGTCTCGGACGGCGAGCTCAAGGCCGCCTATCGGAAGGCTGCGATGCGGTGGCATCCGGACCGCAACCCGGGCGACGCCGGCGCCGAGGCGCGCTTCAAGGAGCTGAACGCCGCCTACGACACGCTCAAGGATCCGCAGAAGCGCGCGGCCTATGACCGCTTCGGCCACGCCGCCTTCGAGAACGGCGGCATGGGCGGCGGGCGCGGCCCCGGCGGCGGGCCCGACATGTCGGACTTCATGTCCGACATCTTCGAGAGCTTCTTCGGCGACGGGCGCGGGCGCGGCGGACAGCGCCAGTCCGGCGGCCGCGAGCGCGGCGCGGACCTGCGCTACAACATGGAGATCACGCTCGAGGACGCGTTTTCGGGCAAGACCGCCCAGATCCGCATCCCGACCAGCATCATGTGCGAGGCCTGCTCGGGCGCCGGCGCCAAGGCCGGCTCCAAGCCCCGCCAGTGCCCGACCTGCGGCGGCGCCGGCAAGGTGCGCTCGTCCCAGGGCTTCTTCCTGATGGAGCGCACCTGCCCGGCTTGCCACGGCCGCGGCGAGATCATCGACGATCCCTGCACGGACTGTTCGGGGGCCGGACGCGTCACCCGCGAGCGCACGCTCGAGGTCGCGATCCCGGCCGGCGTCGAGGACGGCACCCGCATCCGCCTCGCCGGCGAGGGCGAAGCGGGCCTGCGCGGTGGGCCGACGGGCGACCTCTACATCTTCCTGTCGATCGCCCCCCACCCGCTGTTCCAGCGCGACGGCGCCGACCTCTACTGCCGCGCCCCGATCCCGATGACGACCGCCGCGCTCGGCGGCTCGTTCGAGGCGCCGACGATCGACGGCGGCCGGACGCGCGTGAAGATCCCCGAGGGCGCACAGACCGGCATGCAGTTCCGCCTCAAGGGCAAGGGCATGCCGATCCTGCGCACCAAGGACTTCGGCGACATGTACATCCAGGCGACGGTGGAGATCCCCCAGCGCCTCACCGCGCGCCAGCGGCAGCTGCTCGAGGAGTTCGCGCAGGAGTCGTCGGAGGCCAACCATCCCGAGACCAGCGGATTCTTCAGCCGCGTGAAAGAGTTCTTCGGCGGCGTCTGAGGACGTTCGGCCGCACGAAGTGTTGCCGCGCGGTCATCGCCATGACGCAAGCGCCGCGCTAGATGTCATAGCCCCGCCGGTTGGATTTCTCTGAACCGCCCATGCTCGAGCACGCACGACGCAACGTCCGGCGGACCCCCGGTCAGGCCAAGCGCATCGACTTCACGGACGAGGCGCGTTTTCTAAAATCCTGGTTCGACAAGCCGCTGGTCACGGGCGCCGTCAGCCCCTCGGGCAAGGCGCTGGCGCGCATGATGGCGCGCTATGTCGACCCGGCCGAGCCCGGTTACGTGCTCGAGATCGGCCCCGGCACCGGGCCCGTCACCGAGGCGCTGCTCGAGCGCGGCGTCGCGCCCGAGCGCCTCGTGCTGATCGAGTTCAACGACGGGTTCGCGGACTTGCTGGAGAAGCGCTTTCCCGGCGTCACGGTCCATCGCGGCGACGCCTATGCGGTCGCAAAGACGCTTGCGGGCAAGCTCGACCAGCCGCTGACCGCCACCGTCTGCAGCCTGCCGCTGCTGACCAAGCCCGTGCGCCAGCGCGTGAGCCTGCTCGACCAGTGTTTCGGGATGTCGAGGCCGGGGGCCCCGTTCATCCAGTTCACCTACGGCCTCACGCCGCCGATCCCGCGCGAGGCCATCGGCGAGACGACGACCGCGGGCTCGCCGCGCGTGTGGATGAACCTGCCCCCGGCCCGCGTCTGGATCTACCGCCGCCCGGCCTGAGGGCGCTGCCCGCCGGACCCGACGCTTCAGCGCGAGACGCCGTCTCAGCGCGCATGCGTGAACCACCGTCCGTCATCCCGGCCGAAGAGCCGGGATCCAGAGCCGACGCCCTGCGCGAGCCTGTCGAACCGGATCGGTTCTGGATCCCGGGTCAGGCCCGGGATGACCCGGAGAGGATCGCGCGCCCGCTCCGGAGAGGCGGCCTCAGCGCGGCGCGTTCTCGGCGTAGCCCGCGCGAACCTCAGCCGTCATCCCGGCCGAGGAGCCGGGATCCAGAACCGACGTCCTGCGCAAACCTGTCGAACCGGATCGGTTCTGGATCCCGGGTCAGGCCCGGATGACCGTGGGCGGGCCCCGCGCCCGCTCCGAAGAGGCCGCCGCCTCAGCGAGGCGCGCTCTCGGCGCAGCGCACGCGAACCTCAGCCGTCATCCCGGCCGAAGAGCCGGGATCGAGAACCGACGTCCTGCGCAAACCTGTCGAACCGGATCGGTTCTGGATCCCGGGTCAAGCCGGGACGACCGGAGAGGATCGCGCGCCCGCTCCGGAGAGGCGGCCTCAGCGCGGCGCGCGTTTCGCCAGGATGCGCTGGAGCGTGCGGCGGTGCATGTTGAGGGCGCCGCGCGGTCTCCGAGACGTTCCGTCCGCAGAGCTCGTAGACCCGCTGGATGTGCTCCCAGCGCACCCGGTCGGCCGACATCGGATTCCTCGGGCGGCTCGGGCTTGTGGTCGCCGGCGATCAGCGCGTTGTGTATCTCGTCGGCGTCGGCGGGTTTGGCGAGATAGTCGACCGCGCCGAGCTTCACGGCCGTCACCGCGGTCGCGATGTTGCCGTAGCCGTCAGCACGATCCCGCGCGCGTCGGGCCGGCGGCCCTTCAGCGCCTGGATGACGTCGAGGCCCGACCCGTCGCCGAGCCCATGTCGACCACGGCGAAGGCCGGCGGAGAGCGGTCGACCGCTTCAAGCCCCTCGCGAACGCTCTCGGCCACGGTGACCGCGTAGCCGCGGGCCTCCATGGCGCGACCGAGGCGCTGCACGAAGGCCCGGTCGTCGTCCACGATAAGAAGGGTCATGTCCCCGGTCGGCGCGGGGGCTTCGATCCCCGGCGTGGCGTCGGCGTTCAACTGCATCCTCGTCTCTGACGTCCCCGCGCGGCGAATACACGAACGGCGCCGCGACCAATCGAAGCACTATACCGGAGCCCGCGGCCGATCAATGGCCGAAGGCGCCGACGAGGCTCGACGCCTTCGCGGGGCTGCCGAAAGGGTTAAGGCGCGGGCGGAATTGGGAAAGCCCGTGAAGCGTCAGCGAGGGGCCAGCACCATGGTCATCTGACGGCCCTCGAGCGACGGCGAGCTCTCCTCCTTGGCGATCTCGGTGACCTCTTCGCGCACCTTCATGAGGAGCCTCAGCCCGAGATCCTGATGGGCCATCTCACGGCCGCGGAACCTCAGCGTCACCTTGACCTTGTCGCCTTCGTCGAAGAACCGGCGCATCGCCTTCATCTTCACGTCGTAGTCGTGATCATCGATGTTCGGACGCATCTTGATCTCTTTGACTTCGACGATCTTCTGGTTCTTACGCGCCTCGGCGGCCTTCTTCTGGTTCTGGTACTTGTATTTGCCGTAGTCGAGCAGCTTGCAGACCGGCGGGACCGAGTTCGGCGCGATCTCGACAAGGTCGAGGCCTGCGTCCTCGGCCGCCTGCAGCGCGTCGTTGATCTTGGTCGGACCGAGATTCTGCCCATCAGCATTGATGAGCTGGACTTCCAGGACGCGGATCTCCTTGTTGACCCGGGGTCCATCTTTCTGGACCGGGGCGACAGGCCTCATAGGACGACGAATGGCTGCTCTCTCCTCTAGACGACTTTGGGGCGACGGCCGGCGTCAACGCAAAAAAACCCCGTGAGCGAACACGAGGCGCACATCGCGTCGACGGTGTGAACCGGCGGCGTCGGTCCCAAAGATCGTGACAAAGCCGTGAGAAGTCAATCTCCGGCGTGCGTTTTGCGGCACCTGCGGCGGCGCTTCGCCTCGCCATCGCCTGTCCGGCGCCCCATGACTGGGGCGGAAAACACCAGGAAAGACCGCCGTCTCGTGAGCCTTCCTCTCTCCGCATCTTTATGTCGACGCCGACGCATGCCCCGTGAAGGACGAGGTCTATCGCGTCGCCGAGCGTCATGGACTGGCCGTCACGCTTGTCGCGAACCGGTTCATGGCGACGCCGCGCGGCGGCCAGGTGCGGCTGCAGCTGGTGCCGGAGGGGCCCGACGCCGCCGACGACTGGATCGCCGAGCATATCGGCGCGCACGACGTCGTGGTGACGGCCGACATTCCGCTCGCCGCCCGCGCGCTCGCCAAGGGAGCGGCGGCGATCGGGACGACGGGCCGCCCCTTCACGGAGAACTCGATCGGCGCCGCGCTTGCGAGCCGCGAGCTGATGTCCCACCTGCGCGAGACCGGCGAGATCACCGGAGGCCCGCGGGCCTTCGGGCCGAAGGACCGGTCGCGCTTCCTTCAGGAGCTCGAACACGCCGTCACGCGCGCCAAGCGCGCGCTCGCCGCCGCCCCGGAGCCGCCCGACCCGCCGCAAGTTCCTCGGACTCGTCGCGCTACCGAGCCTTGCGGGCCTCGGCGGGTCGGCCTGGTGGAGCTGGTCGAAGGATCGCAATCCCTATTACGGCGGCCCGGTCTCCGACCACTTCGACGGCGTGCGCTTCTTCAATCCCGATCATCGCTGGTCGAAAAGCTTCGACGACATGATGCGCGGCGTCTGGTTCTCCAAGAAAGCCGAATGGCCGAAGAGCCGCCCCGGGACGCTCGACCGCCCCCGCAGCGGGTCGAGGGCGCGGCGCTGCGGGGGTCTCGGCCGTCGGCCACGCCACCCACCTGATCCAGGCCGCGGGGCTCAACATCCTTACCGACCCGGTCTGGTCGGAGCGCTGTTCGCCGGTCTCCTTCGCCGGTCCGAAGCGCGTGACGGCGCCCGGGATCGCGTTCGACGAGCTGCCGAAGATCGACGTCGTGCTGCTTAGCCACAACCACTACGACCACATGGACGTCGACACGCTCTCGCGGCTCGCGGCCCGCGACGCGCCCCGCGTCGTCGTCCCGCTCGGCAACGACGCCATCCTGAAGGCCCACGACGCGGCGATCCGCGCCGAAGCCCATGACTGGGCGCGCGCGTCGAGCTCGCGCCGGGCGTCTCGGCGACGCTTGCGCCGGCCTATCACTGGTCGGCCCGCGGGGTGACGGACCGGCGCAAGGCGCTCTGGTGCGCCTACGCGCTCGATCTCGGGCCGGCGGGGCGGGTCTATTTCGCCGGCGACACCGCGCTCGCCAAGGGCGCGACCTTCCGCGCCGCGCGCGCCGAGCACGGGCCGTTCCGGCTCGCGATCCTGCCGATCGGCGCCTACGAGCCGCGCTGGTTCATGCGCGACCAGCACATGAACGCAGAGGAAGCCGTCATCGCGCTCGAACTGCTCGGCGTGGAAGCCGCGATCGGCTGCCACTGGGGCGTGTTCCAGCTCACCGCCGAGGCGATCGACGCCCCCGCCGAGCAGCTCGCCGCGACGCTTGCGGCGAAACGCATGGCGCCGGAGCGGTTTCGCGCCCTGAAGCCCGGCGAGGTCTGGGAAAGCCAGCCGACGGCCTGACGGACCGTTCACCACCTGCGCGCCCGCCGATTGCGCCTCGCCCATGGGCGTCGCAGCATGCCGCGGCATGGTCGCAGACGAAAACAGGAACAGGCGGCCGCGCCGAGGCTAAGGCGTCGCGGCGATCGCACTGGGCGTCGTGCTCGGCCCGCCGATCGGCGGTCTGGCGCTGGGATTGATGGTCGGCCTCTCCGCCATCGGGCCGGACAATCCGTTGCCGAGCGCGCTCGCGTCCGGCCTCTCGGGCGGAATGACGTTCGCCGCCTTCGCGCACATCCCGGGACTGGTCCCGGAGCTTCTGGCCAGCCTCGGAATGATCGTCGCGACGCGGCGCGTCGCCAGCCTTCTGGGCCGGCTCGCCGTCGCGGCCTTCCTCGGCGCCGCGACCACGGGTCTGTTCCTGATCCCGCTCATCCACGCGAACGCGCCCAGAGGGACGCCGATCGCGGAGGCCGTCGTCTACGCGGCCCCCGCGATGCTGGCTGGCGCGATCGCGGCCCTCATCCTGACGGCGCTGGTCGAACGCATCCGGCCTCGCGCCGAAGGGCCTTACAGCCCCTCGAACAGCGCGGTCGAGAGATAGCGCTCGGCGAAGCTCGGGATGATGACCACGATGGTCTTGCCGGCGGCTTCTGGACGGGCCGCGACCTCGAGCGCCGCCGCCACCGCAGCCCCCGACGAGATGCCGACCGGGATGCCCTCGAGGCGCGCGACGAGACGCGCGGTCTCGAACGCGGTCTGGTTGCCGACGGTGACGACGTCGTCGATCACCTCGCGGTCGAGCACGCCCGGCACGAAGCCGGCGCCGATGCCCTGGATCTTATGCGGGCCGGGCTGGCCGCCCGACAGCACGGGAGAATCCTCCGGCTCCACCGCGACGATCTTCACCGAGGCCTTCTTGGCTTTCAGCACCTGGCCGACGCCCGTGATGGTGCCGCCGGTGCCGACGCCCGAGATCACGTAGTCGACCGCCCCTTGCGTGTCGTTCCAGATCTCCTCCGCGGTGGTGCGGCGGTGGATGTCCGGGTTCGCCGTTCTCGAACTGCTGCGGGATGACGGCGTTCGGGATCTCCTTCACGAGCTCCTGCGCGCGCGCCACGGCGCCCTTCATGCCCTTCGGGCCTTCGGTGAGCACGAGCTCGGCGCCGAGCAGCGCCAGCATCTTGCGGCGCTCCATCGACATGGTCTCGGGCATCACCAGGATGAGGCGATAGCCGCGCGCCGCCGCCACGAAGGCGAGCGCGATGCCGGTGTTGCCCGAGGTCGGCTCGACCAGGACGCTGTCGGGCTTCAGCACGCCGTCGCGCTCGAGCGCGTCGATCATGGCGACGCCGATGCGGTCCTTCACCGACGAGATCGGTTGAAGAATTCGAGCTTGGCCAGGATGCTGGCCTTCACGCCCTTGTGGGCCGCCAGCCGGTCGAGCCGCACCAGCGGGGTGTCGCCGATCGTGTGTCGGTGATCGAGTCGTAGACCTTGCCGCGGCCCGGCGCGCGGGCGGCGTCCTCGGACGGCTTGAGTGCGGCTGGCTCATGGCGAAGCTCCTTGCGCTCCGGTCGTCGCGCGACGCCGGGCGATCGTTCGGTTTTCCGGCCCCGAGGCTAACAAACCCACAGGGGACTGTCGATAAATTCAATGTAATACGTGGTCAGATCGTAAAATCGTAGGTCGGCCGCGCGTCCCCGAACACGGAGCGGCGCTCGGCCTCGCCGCAGAGATCGTCGACGGAGATATCGTCGAGGCGCTCGAGAAACGCCTCCGAGGCCGATCGGATCATCGGCGTCACCACGTCGGAGACGAGCGGGGAGACCTGCCGGTCGACCGCTCCCTGAGATCGTCCCGGCCGTCGTCGCCCTCGCCGAGGGCGGCGCGGACGATGTCGGCGATCGAGATGCGGCGGCGCGCTCGGGCGAGCTCGTAGCCGCCGCGCGGACCGCGCACGCCCCTGAGAATGTTGGCGCGCACCAGCACCTGCAGCAGCGTCTCCAGATGGCGCGGCGGCAGGCCGTGGCGGGCGGCCAGCGTCTTCGCCGCGATCGGCGTCGGCCGGGCGTGGTAGGCGATGTCGACGACGGCCGCCACAGCGAGAAGGCTGCGGCGAGGAAGCAGGTTCATCTCCGGATCATCCCGCGATCGCGGTCCTCAACATTACGTCCCCGTCGATCCGAACCCGCCTGCCCCTCTGCGACTGGGATCGAGCGTCGTGACTTCGACGATCTCGGCGCGCGCGACCGCCGCCATGACGAGCTGGGCGATGCGCGCGCCGCGCTCGACGACGAAGGGTTCGTCGCCGAGATTGACGAGAACGACCTTGACCTCGCCGCGATAGTCGGCGTCGACGGTTCCCGGCGAGTTGAGCACGGTGACGCCATGACGGAGCGCAAGCCCTGAACGAGGCCGGACCTGGGCCTCGTAGCCATAAGGGAACTGGAGCGACAACCCGGTCGGGACAAGGGCGCGCCCGCCCGGCGCGATCATGATCGGGTGATCTTCGGGAACGGCGGCCCGGAGATCCATTCCGGCGGCGCCGTCGGACTCGTAGGACGGGACGGCGAGGCCCTCGGCGTGCGGAAGCCGGAGAACGTTGAGCGGCACGACGGACGGACCGCTCATGAGCGCGTCTCCAGCATGTCGGCGAAGCGCGCGGCGAGCGCCTCGGCGACCGCCTCCTTGTCCATCGGCTCCCAGGATTCGACGCCCGCGGAGGTCACGAGATGGACGGCGTTCCGAACGCCGCCCATGACGCCGCTTTCCGGCGACACGTCGTTGGCGACGATGACGTCGCAGCCCTTGCGCGCGAGCTTGGCCTTGGCGTGCTCGATCACGTTCTCGGTCTCGGCCGCAAAGCCCACCAGCAGCTTCGGCCGCAGCGGCCCCTTCGCCACGCTCGCGAGGATGTCGGGGTTCTCGACGAGCGCGAGCGCCGGCGGACCGCCCGCGCCCTTCTTGATCTTCTGGGCCGCGCCCTCGACCCGCCAGTCGGCGACGGCTGCGGCGAAGACGCCGAGATCGACCGGCGGGCCGTCCGACAAGGCCGCCTCCACCGCCGCCAGCATCTCGCGCGCGCTCTCGACCTTCACGACGCTGACCCCCTTGGGATCGGCGATCGCCACCGGTCCGGAGACGAGCGTCACCTGCGCCCCCGCGCGCGCCGCCGCGGCCGCGATCGCGTGGCCCTGGCGGCCCGACGAGCGGTTGGCCAGCACCCGCACTGGGTCGATCGGCTCGTGGGTCGGGCCCGAGGTGACGAGGACGCGCCTGCCCGCGAGGAGGCCGGAGGCCGCCGCCGCGCCAAGCGCCGCCTCGACCGCCGCCACGATCTCGAGCGGCTCGCTCATGCGCCCGAGGCCGCTTTCGCCGCGCTCGGCCATCAGCCCTTCGCCCGGCCCCACGAAGGCGACACCGTCGGCCGTGAGGCGCTCGACGTTGCGGCGGGTCGCGGGCGCGGCCCACATGGTCGGGTTCATGGCGGGCGCCGCGAGGACGGGCGCGGTCGTGGCGAGCAGCGCCGTGGAGGCGAGGTCGTTGGCGAGCCCGTTGGCCATCTTGGCGAGGAGATCTGCGGTCGCCGGCGCCACCACCACGAGGTCGGCGTCGCGGGCGAGCCGGATGTGGCCGACGTCGTGCTCGTCGGTGAGGTCGAACAGCTCCTCGAAGCAGCGCTCTCCGGTGAGCGTCGCGACCGAGAGCGGCGTCACGAACTCGGCCGCGGCCTTGGTGAGGATCGCGCGAACGGAATGGCCGCGCTCCTTCAGGCGCGGATCAGGTCCAGCGACTTGTAGGCCGCGATGCCGCCGCCGATGACGAGAAGGATACGCTTTTGGGTCATGCGGCCGGGTGATCCCAGGGGTTGATCAACGCGACGCCGACTTGATCGAAGTCCCGCGTGTTCCGCGTCGCCACGGCGCAGCCCCGACTGGCCGCGATCGCCAGGATCTGAAAGTCGAACGCGTGGAAGTGCCGGCCTTTCCTGCGCCGCTCCGCGAGCAGCGGGCCGAACCGCTCCGCCGCTGGCACGTCGAACGAGAAAATCCGGTCGCTGAAGAAGGTCGAAAACAGACGTCTTGCGCCCGTCTCCAATTCGGCGCGCCTCCGACCCGAGGGCATCTTGTGCACGCCCACGGCGATCTCGGCCACGGAGATCGACGTGGTGGCCAGGTCAGCGAGATTTCGCGCTCTCATCCACTCGAAGACCGCCGATGACCGCTCGCCCGGCGGCCTCATGATCTCAGACAGAACGTTCGTGTCGAGGATGATCATCGAGATCGTGTTCAGGGCCGCTGAAATCGGGCGGCTCCCTCATGGGTTCGCGCGGAGGAATATCGAGATTGACGCCCCCGAGCGGGTCGAAGATCGAAGCGATCGCGTCGGCGAGATTTCCGGGAAGAGGCTCGTCGGAAACCTTTTCGACGGACGCGTCCAACACCCGCCGCGCCTCGTCCTCCATCGACCTGCCGAGACTGGCGGCGCGGATCCGAAGCGCGGTCTTGGTCGAATCCTTGAGATTGCGGATCGTCAGGCTGGCCATCCGGCGCGCTCCCCTGCAGAGGCCCGAATGTAAGCAGCGATTGCAACGCAATCAAATTGGCTCACCTGAACAGATAGACGATCACGCCGACGGCGATCGCGATCAGCGCGATGTTGCTGAGCAGGCTCGCGCTGCGCACGCCCTTCACGATCGCCTGGATGCTGTCGTCGGAATAGCTGAGTCCGCCATGGACGACCTCCTCCAGGTCGACCGAGATGCGTTCGAGCCGCAGCAGCAGCTCCGGCGCAGCCGCGATCCCGCGCATGAGCTGGCGCAGCTCCGCGCCCGCCTCCTCGGCGATCCCGAGCGGCCCGAGGTTCCGCTCGATCCATTCGCGCACCACGGGCTCCGCCGTGCGCCACATGTCGAGGCGGGTGTCGAGCGAGCGCGCGACGCCTTCGACCACCACCATGGTCTTCTGCAGCATCAGCAGCTCGGGCCGGGTCTGCATCTGGAAGATCTCGGTGACCTCGAACAGCAGCGTCAGCAGCCGCGCCATCGAGATCTGGTCGGCGGTGCGGCTGTGGATCGGCTCGCCGATGGCGCGCAGGGCGCGCGCGAACTCCTCCACCGACTGGTCCTGCGGCACGTAGCCCGCCTCGAAATGCACCGCGGCGATGCGGTCGTAGTCGCGCACGATGAAGCCGTGGAGGATCTCGGCGAGAAAGCGCCGCTCCTTCTTGCCGAGCCGGCCCGTGATGCCGAAGTCGACCGCGACGATCGCGCCGGAGGCGTCGACGAAGAGGTTTCCGGGATGCATGTCGGCGTGGAAGAAGCCGTCGCGCATCGCGTGGCGCAGGAAGGTCTGCATCAGGTGGCGGCCGAGCGCCGGCAGGTCGTGGCCCGCGGCTTCGAGCCCCGCCCGGTCGGAGAGCTTCACCCCGTCCACCCAGTCGATCGTCAGCACGGCGCGGGCGGTGCGGTCCCAGTCGACCGCGGGCACGCGGAAGCCGGGATCGGCGCGGGTGTTGTCGGCGATCTCGGAGAGCGCCGCGGCCTCGAGCCGAAGGTCCATCTCGATCGAGACCGAGCGGGCGAGCGTCTCGACCACCATCACGGGCTTCAGGCGCCTGGCCTTCGGCACGCTGCGCTCGATCGCGCGGGCGATGGCGAAGAACGCACGAAGGTCGCTCGCGAAGCGCCGCGCGACGCCCGGACGCGTCACCTTCACCGCGACCGTGCGCCGCGTCCCGTCGGGGTCCACGACGACGGCCTTGTGCACCTGCGCGATGGACGCTGCGGCGAGCGCCGGGCCGAATTCGACGAAGAGCGACGACACCGGCGCCCCGAGCGCCTCGGCGACAGCCGCCTCGGCGATCTCCTGCGGAAACGGCTCGACCCGGTCGTGCAGGCGCTCGAGGTCCTTCGCCACCCTCATGCCCACGACGTCGGGCCGCGTGGCGAGGAACTGGCCGAGCTTGACGTAGGACGGCCCGAGCCGCTGCAGCGCGCGGGCTAGCCCCTCGGCTCCGTCGCCCGCCGAGCGCTTCTCGATCAGCCGGCCGAGCGTGATGAGCGTGCGCGCGAAGGCCGGCAGCTCGATGCCGTCGGCGAGGCGCAGCGCGCCCTCGCGCGCCATGACGAAGCCGGCGCGCGCGAGCCGCAGAAGGTTCGGGAGCGCCCTCAGCATGGGAGGATCTTCGAGTCGGAAGCGCCACGGCCTTGTCCCGGCCTTGAGCCGGGACCCAGAACCGATGTGCCGGAAACATGGCCCGCGACCGCCCCGCCTGACCTCGAAAGCTCGACGGTTCTGGGTCCCGGCTCAAGGCCGGGACAAGAGGGCGTCGGCTCGAGCGCCCCAACATCGCTCCGGCGAGTCACTCTCAAATCCGGAAACCCACATGCAGCGCCGCGACGCCGCCGGTCATGGGCGTCGCGCTCACTTCGTCGAAGCCGGCGTCGCGCATCATGGCCGCGAAGGTCTCGGCGTCGGGGAACTTGCGGATCGACTCGACGAGATAGCGATAGGGCTCCCCGTCGCCGGCCACCATCTGGCCGATGCGCGGGATGAGGTTGAACGAGAAGGCGTCGTAGACGCGGTCGAGGCCTGGCACGTCGACCTTCGAGAACTCGAGCACAAGCGCCTTGCCGCCGGTCTTCAGCACCCGGCGCATCTCGGAGAGCGCCTTCGGGATGCGCGGCACGTTGCGGATGCCGAAGGCGATCGTCACGGCGTCGAAGGAGCGGTCGGGGAACGGCAGATCCTCGGCGTTGCCCTGCACGAACTCCATGCGATGGGCGAGCTTTCGCTCGGCCGCGCGCTCGCGTCCGACCGCGAGCATCGCGCCGTTGATGTCGAGCTCTGTGACGCTCACCCCCTCGCCGCCGCGCTTCAGCGCGCGGAACGCGATGTCGCCGGTGCCGCCCGCGACGTCCAGCAGCTTGAAGGTCCGGGCGCCGCGCGGCAGGCCGAGCGAGGTCACCATCGCGGATTTCCAGGCGCGGTGCAGGCCGCCGGACATCAGGTCGTTCATGAGGTCGTAGCGCGAGGCGACCTGTGGAAGACATCGTCGACCAGCCCCTGCTTTTCGCCGGGCTTCACGTCGGCGAAGCCGAAATGTCCCTCGTTGTCGAAGCGGGTCTCGTCAGGGAAAGCCATGGCGTCCATACGGTTTTCGCGAAGCGGGCGGACCCTAGCCCGCCGCCCCCTGCGACGCTAGGGTCCGCCGCCGCCGTCCGGCCTCAAGGTGAAGCGAGCCGATGCCCGAACTGCCCGAAGTCGAGACCGTCCGCCGCGGGCTCGCGCCCGTGATGGAGGGGCGCGTGATCGAGGAGGTCGAGGCGCGGCGGCCCGACCTGCGCTTTCCCTTCCCCGAGCGCTTCGCCGAACGCCTGAGGGGCCGCACCGTCGTCTCGCTCGGGCGTCGGGCGAAGTACCTCGTCGCGGATCTCGACGACGGCGAGACGCTCGTGATGCATCTCGGCATGTCGGGTTCGTTCCGGATCGACCTCGGCGCGGACGAGGCGGCGCCCGGCGCCTTCCATCATCCGCGCTCGAAGTCCGCGACCCACGACCACGTCGCCTTCCGCCTCTCGGGCGGCGCCTCGATCACTTACAACGATCCCCGCCGCTTCGGCTTCATGGCGCTGATCCCGCGCGCAGGTCTCGAGGCCCATCCGCTGTTCCGGCATGTCGGGGTCGAGCCGCTCGGAAACCAGCTCGACGCAGGGCTGCTGGCGCGCTTGTTCGCCGGCAAACAAACGTCGTTGAAGGCGGCGCTGCTCGACCAGCGGCTGATCGCGGGCCTCGGCAACATCTATGTGTGCGAGGCGCTGCATCGCTCGAAGCTCTCGCCGATCCGCGCCGCGGGCACGATCGCGAAGAAGGACGGCGGGCCGACCGAGCGGGCGAAGCTATTGGCGCCCGCCATCCGCGCGACGCTGGAGGAGGCGATCGCGGCCGGCGGCTCGACGCTTCGGGATTTCTCCCATGCCGACGGGGCGCTCGGCTATTTCCAGCACTCGTTCCGCGTCTATGACCGCGAGGACGAGCCCTGCCCCACGCCCGGCTGCCGCGGCGTGGTGAAGCGCATCGTGCAGACGGGACGCTCGACCTTCTTCTGCCCGGAATGCCAGAAGTAGGCGAACGGCGTCATCCCGGACGGCCGAGGGCGGAGCCGGGATCGTTCTCCCAACTGTTCGCTCGAACCTCAGTCGTCATCCCCCGGCTTGTCAGGGGGATCCAGGCTCGATCGCAGGGCGCGGAGCTACGGAAGGCTGGATGCCCCGGACAGGCCGGGGCATGACGAGGTTCTGAGGCCCCACCCGGCGCGTGATCCCGGCCCTTCGCTCCGCTGCGGCCGGGACGGCGCTCTAGGCCTTTTCCGCATACGCCTTCATCAGCGGCTCGAAATCCTCCATCGGCGGGAAGCCCGGATAGCTCTTTTCAGCTCCCGTCTGCGCGAATGGCAGTCTCTCCGCGGTCCACGTCTCCACGAACGGCGCGAAGCGTTCGGGTTCCTCGAGCATCGTCGGCCGGACATTGGTGAACCACTCGAACCCCTCCATGCGCGAGAACAGCCAGCTCATGCAGGACGGGCAGAAATAGTGCCTGATCTCGCGCTTCAGCCCGCCGAGCGCGGGCTCGCCCGAGACCACCTCGAAGGCGTCGGTGGGGAAGGCGGCGCTCAGCGAAAAGGCGCTGGAGCTCATCTTCTGGCAGCCCGCGCAGTGGCACGCCATGGCGATCATCGGCGGCGCGCCGATCCGCAGCCGCACCTCGCCGCAGCGGCACGAGCCTTCGATCGGCAGCTTCCAGTCGGTCATCGGCGTCTCCTGAAGCGCTTGAGATCCGGCGCTTTGAAATCCGGCCCCGCCGCGTCACTTATGCCGGCGAACCGCCCTGTCACCCCATCCTGCACCCCTCCTCGCGAGACCCGATGACCGACGCCGCCTTCGAAACCCTTCTCGTCGAGACCCGCGGGGCCGTGGGCCTCGTCACGCTGAACCGCCCGAAGGCGCTCAACGCCTTGAACGCCGCGCTGATCGAGGAGCTCGGCCGCGCGCTCGAGGCGTTCGAGGCGGACGAGGCCGTCGGCGCGGTGGTGATCACGGGATCCGAAAAGGCCTTCGCGGCCGGCGCCGACATTCGCGAGATGGCGCAAATGAGCTTCGCCGACGTCTATCTCGCCGATCTCGGCGGGGCCTGGGCGCGGGTCGTCGCGTGCCGCAAGCCCCGCATCGCCGCGGTCTCGGGCTATGCGCTCGGCGGCGGCGCCGAGCTCGCCCAGATGTGCGACATCGTCATCGCGTCGACGACCGCGAAGTTCGGCCAGCCGGAGATCACGCTCGGCATCATTCCGGGCTTCGGCGGCACCCAGCGCCTGGCGCGGGCCGTCGGCAAGGCCAAGGCCATGGACCTCATCCTCACCGGGCGGATGATGGACGTCGAGGAAGCCGAGCGCTGCGGCCTCGTCTCGCGCGTCGTCGCGCCGGAGCGGCTTCTGGACGAGGCGATCGAGGCGGCGGAGAAGATCGCGGGTTTCTCGCGCGTCGCCGTGCTGGCGGCCAAGGAGGCGGTCGACGTCGCGCAGGAGGCGGGGCTCACCGAGGGCATGCGCTTCGAGCGGCGGACCTTCCAGTCGCTGTTTGCGACCGACGACCAGTCGGAGGGCATGGCGGCCTTCCTCGAGAAGCGGAAGCCGTCGTTCCGGAACAGGTAGGGGAGCGGCGTCATCCCGGACGGCCGTCAGGCCGAGCCGGGACCGCTCTCAAGGCGTCGCGCTTTGAGCCGCCATCGTCATCCCCCGGCTTGTCCGGGGGATCCACGCCAGATCAGCGAGCGCACAGCGTGGCGGATGAGTGGATGCCCCGGACGAACCGGGGCATGACGAGGTTCACGCGGTCTTTTCGGAAGACGATCCCGGCTCTCCGCTCGCGCTTCGGCCGGGACGACGGCCCGGCGTCTCAAATCTTCCGGAGCCGCACTTCCTCGATGCGGTGGCTGCGGCCCTTGCGCAGGATGAGATCGGCGCGCGGGCGCGTCGGGCGGATGTTTTCGCGCAGGTTCGGCAGGTTGATGTCGTTCCACAGCGTCTCGGCGGTGGCGAGCGCCTCCTCCTCCGACACCTCGGCGTATTTGCGGAAATAGGACTGCGGGTCGCGGAACGCGGTGTTGCGAAGCCGCATGAAGCGCTCGACGTACCAGCGGTGCAGCAGCGGCTCGTCGGCGTCGAGATAGATGCCGAAGTCGATGAAGTCCGAGACATGCGGCATGACGCGCCCGTTCTTCGGCCGCTCGCCGATCTGGAGCACGTTGAGGCCTTCGAGGATCACGATGTCGGCCTGCTCGATGGTCTCGCGCTCGTTCGGCAGCACGTCATAGACGAGGTGGCTGTAGACCGGCGCGGTGACATGGGCCTTGCCGGCCTTGATGTCGGAGACGAAGCGCAGCAGCGCCTGCACGTCGTAGCTCTCGGGAAACCCCTTGCGCTGCATCAGCCCTTCGCGCTTCAGGATCGCGTTCGGCAGCAGGAAGCCGTCGGTGGTGACGAGCTGCACCTTCGGCATGTCGGGCCAGCGGGCGAGCAGCGCGCGCAGCACGCGGGCGGTGGTCGACTTGCCGACCGCGACCGAGCCCGCCACCGCGACGACGTAAGGCACGCGCGTCTCCGAATGGCCGAGGAAGCGCTGGGTCGCGCGGAACAGCTGCTGGCGGGCCGCGACGTAGAAGGCCAGGAGACGCGCGATCGGCAGGTAGATCTGCTCGACCTCGGAAATGTCGATCGGGTCGTTGAGCGAGGCGAGACGCGCGAGGTCGGCGTCGTCAAGCGTCATCGGCGTGTCGGCGCGCAGCGCCGCCCACTCCTTGCGCGAAAAGGTGGTGTAGGGCGAGAGGCTCGGAAGCTTCGGCCGGTCGTCCATCACTTCGCCTTTCGGGAGGCCTTTTCGGCGAGGCCCGACTGCTCGGTGCGCTTCTCGAGCACCGACATGACGTCCGACAGCGGCACCCCGCGCGACCTCAGCGCGACGAGCAGATGGTAGAGCACGTCCGCGGCCTCGGCCGCGAGCTCGACCTTGGTGCCGCCCGCGCAGGCGAGCGCCGCCTCGACGCCCTCCTCGCCCAGTTTCTTGGCGCAGCGCGTCGGGCCGCCCTCGATGAGGGAGCGGGTGTAGGATTCGTCGGCCTGCGCGGACGATCGCGCGGCCACGATGGCGTCCAGCGTGTCGAGCGTGAAGGTCATGGCGGCGGGAAAATCATCGCGTTGCCTCGATACCGTTCGCCGCATCCATTGCACGGCGGCGCCGACGCGCCAAGCGTCGCGCGACATGTGGCGCACTCGTCTTAATGACGAGAGAATGACGCGAAAGAGCCCGGATCAGGCGCCCGGATCGAGCCGCACCGCGACGCCTGCGGCGGCCATGCGGGCCTTGGCCTCGCCGATGGTGAACTCGCCGAAATGGAAGATCGAGGCCGCCAGCACCGCGCTCGCGCCGCCGATGATCACGCCTTCGACCATGTGCTCGGGCGCGCCGACGCCGCCCGAGGCGACGACCGGCACCGGCACCGCGTCGACGACCGCGCGGGTGAGCGCGAGGTCGTAGCCGTCCTTGGCGCCGTCGCGGTCCATCGAGGTCAGCAGGATCTCGCCCGCCCCGAGGCTCGCGACTTCCGCCGCATACTCGACGGCGTCGATCCCGGTGGGCCGGCGCCCGCCATGGGTGAACACCTCCCAGCGGTCGGCTTCGCCTGGCCCCGACACCTTCTTGGCGTCGACCGCGACCACGATGGCCTGCGCCCCGAATTTCTCCGCCGCGCGCGCCACCACCGAGCGGTCGTTCACCGCCGCCGACATGATCGAGACCTTGTCGGCGCCGGCGAGCATCAGCGCGCGCACGTCCTCGACCGAGCGCACGCCGCCGCCGACGGTGACCGGCATGAAGCAGTTTTCCGCCGTGCGGGCCACGACGTCCAGGAGGATCGCCCGCTCCTCGTGGCTTGCGGTGATGTCGAGGAAGCAGAGCTCGTCGGCGCCGGCCGCGTCATAGGCGATGGCTGCCTCGACCGGATCGCCCGCGTCGCGCAGATTCACGAACTGCACGCCCTTCACGACGCGGCCGTCCTTGACGTCGAGGCAGGGGATGACGCGGGTCTTCAGCATCAGGCCTCCTTCCTTCCCGCCACCGCGATCGCCTCGCGCGGATCGAGCCGCCCGTCATAGAGCGCGCGGCCCGTGATGGCGCCCGCGATCGCGGCGTTTTCGGGTGACACGAGCCGCTTCACGTCCTCGATGTCGGCGAGGCCGCCGGAGGCGATCACCGGGATCGAGACAGCCTCGGCGAGCTCCCGGTCGATTCGAGATTGAGGCCCGACAGCAGGCCGTCGCGCGAGATGTCGGTGTAGATGATGGCGCAGACCCCGGCGTCCTCGAAGCGGCGGGCGAGGTCGAGAGCGGTCATGTCGGAGACCTCGGCCCAGCCCTGGACCGCCACGAGCCCGTCCTTGGCGTCGATGCCGACGGCGACCTTGCCGGGATGTTCCTTGGCCGCCGCCTTCACGAAGTCCGGGTCGCGCACGGCCGCCGTGCCGAGGATGACGCGCGAGAGGCCGCGGGAGAGCCACGCCTCGACCTGACCCATCGAGCGGATGCCGCCGCCGAGCTGGACGGGCACGTCGACGCGCTTGAGCACGCCTTCCACCGCTTCTGCGTTGCGGCTCTCGCCCGCGAAGGCGCCGTCGAGATCGACCACGTGGATCCACTCGAAGCCGGCCTCGGCGAAGCTCGCGGCCTGCGCGGCTGGATCGGCGCCGTAGACGGTGGCGCTGTCCATCAGGCCCTGGCGAAGGCGCACGACCTCGCCGCCCTTCAGGTCGATCGCGGGATAGAGGATCACGGGCGCCACCGCACGAAATTGGCGAGAAGCTCCAGCCCCAGGCGCTGGCTCTTCTCGGGATGGAACTGGACGCCCGCGACGTTGCCGCGCGCCACGAGCGCCGTGACCTCGCCGCCATAGTCGGCCGAGGCCACGACGTCGGACTGGTCGTCGGCGCTCAGGTGAAAGGCGTGCAGGAAATAGGCGTGGAGGCCGTGCGGCCCAAGGTCGAGGCCGGCGGTCAGCACGTGCGGGCGGTGGGCGCGCAGCGTGTTCCAGCCCATATGGGGAACCTTCAGCCCCGCTTCGCCGGGCTGGATGCGCACGACCCGTCCCGGGATCCAGTCGAGCCCCGGGGTCGGTTCGTATTCCTCGCCCTGCGTGGCGAGAAGCTGCATGCCGATGCAGATGCCCAGAAACGCCGCGCCGCGGCGCTTCACCGCCTCGTCGAGCGCCTCGCCGAGGCCCGAGGCCGCGCCGAGCGCCGCCCGGCAGTCGGGAAAGGCGCCGTCGCCCGGCAGCACGACATGATCGGCGCCCGCGACGACCTGCGGATCGGACGTCACGACGACGCCCTGCCCGCCGGCCTTCACCAGTGCCTTCTCGACCGAGCGGAGATTGCCCGCCCCGTAGTCGACGACCGCGATCGTCACCTCTGGGCGCCCGGCGAGGGGAAGAGCCCGAGCACGCCGGCGGGCGCGGGACGGAAGGGCGCGGCGGAGACCGCGGCGCGCGGCGCCTCGAGCGCCTCCCGGCGTCCTCGATCCAGTCGACGAAGAACAGCGCTTCGGCCTCCTCGCGCGACCGCGCCAGGGCGGAGCCTGCGAGCGCGTAGCCGCGCCGCTCGAGCGCGCGAGCGCGGATCCAGGCGGCCTCGAAGCCGACCGCGACGCTCGGCAGAGCGATGAGCGCCGTGGCGGCCCCGTCCTTCAGGTCGAGCAGCGCGATCAGCAGCGCCGCCCCGAGCACGGCCGCGACCCAGACGCCGAGCGCATGCCAGCAGCGCCGCCAGGCGAGCCAGAACGGCGCGAACAGGAAGGCGGCCTTGGAGAAGCCCTCCCGGACGGTGACGAAGCCTTCCGCGTCCTCGAGCGTCGCGCGGGCGCCGCCCGGGGGCTCGTAGATCAGCCAGTTGCGCATGAGTTCTTCAGTCCTGTCAGTCGCCGATGCGCTCTTTGGTCGAGGGCAGGCGGTCGCCGGCCCGCGGGTCGAGCGCGAACGCCGCCTTCAGGCAGCGCGCCAGCCCCTTGAAGCAGCTTTCGGCGATGTGGTGCGAATTGGCCCCGTAGAGCGTCTCGACATGCAGCGTCACGGCGGCGTGGGTCGAAAACCCCTGGAAGAACTCGCGCACCAGCTCGGTGTCGAACTCGCCGACCTTCGGCGTCGGGAACGCCGTGCGCCAGACGAGGAACGGCCGGCCCGAGACGTCGATCGCGACGCGGGTGAGGGTCTCGTCCATCGGCATGTAGGCGTCGGCGTAGCGGGTCAGGCCCTTCATGTCGCCGAGCGCCTTGCGGCAGGCCTGGCCGAGCGCGATGCCGACGTCTTCGGTGACGTGGTGGAAGTCGACATGGGTGTCGCCCTTGGCCGTGACGGCCAGGTCGATCATCGCGTGGCGCGAGAGCAGTTCGAGCATGTGGTCGAGGAAGCCGACGCCGGTCGAGATCTTCGACGCGCCGGTCCCGTCGAGGTCCACGGACAGCATGATGTCGGTCTCGGCGGTCTTACGGACCACTTCGGCTTTTCGCATGAACCGTCTCCGCGGCCGACGTCCGTCGTGCGCATGTCATGGAATTTGCGGGTCACTAGCACGCAGACCGCGAGAAGGCCAACGCGTCGCCCTGTCCCCGCCGCATGGCTCATGCGCGGCCGGACGGGGAGCCGGCGCCGCCCGAACCCGGCTCTGGAACAAGGTCGCGTCCTGCGGACTTGTTACGCATCAACGCCGCACCAGGAATACGGACATGGCCAAGACCCCTGCCGCTCAAGGCGCCAAGAAAACCCCCTCGCGCGCCAAGGCCCGCCGCAAGGCGGCGCTCGCGACGCCCACGAGCCTGCCGACCAACGCCGTCACCGACATCGCGGGCGCGATGAACGCGCTGCTCGCCGACACCTTCGCGCTTTACCTTAAGACGAAGAATTTTCACTGGCACATGAGCGGACCGCACTTCCGCGACTATCACCTGCTGCTCGACGAGCAGGCCGACCAGATCCTCGCCACCACCGACGACATGGCCGAGCGCGTCCGCAAGATCGGCGGCACGACGCTGCGCTCGATCGGGCACATCGCGCGGCTCCAGCGTGTCGCCGACAACGACGCGGACTTCGTGACGCCGCACTCGATGCTGGCGGAGCTCCGGCAGGACACGCTCGACTACGTCGTGCGGCTGCGCGAGGTCCACGACCTCTGCGACGACCATGACGACGTCGCGACCGAGAGCCTGATCGAGAACTGGATCGACGAGGCCGAACGGCGCGCCTGGTTCCTGTTCGAGGCCTCGCGCGGGACCTGAACGCCGGCGGGTTTAGACGGACCCGCCGCCGTCATGCCCGCGCCTTCGCGCGGGTATCCACGACTTGGAGCCGACGCGCTCGACAAGCGAAGTCGTGGATACCCGGCTTCGCCGGGCATGACGGCGCGCTCGTCAGAGATCTCGCGCATGGCCGGCCCGCCAGTTGCGAACGGGTCGCGAATGCTTACCTGAGGCTCCGGAATTTCGACCCGGAGCCTCCATGTCCGACATCATTCTCCACGGCACCACGATCCTGCTGGTCAAGAAGGGCGGCCTCGTCGTCATCGGCGGCGACGGCCAGGTGAGCCTCGGCCAGACCGTGATGAAGGCGACCGCCAAGAAGGTGCGGCGCATCGCCAAGGGCGAGGTGATCGCGGGCTTCGCCGGCGCCACCGCCGACGCCTTCACGCTGTTCGAGCGGCTCGAGGCCAAGCTCGAGCAGCATCCCGGCCAGCTGCTGCGCGCCGCCGTCGAGCTCGCCAAGGACTGGCGCACCGACCGTTACCTGCGGCGCCTCGAAGCCATGATGCTGGTGGCCGACAAAAAGTCCGCGCTCGTCATCACCGGCACCGGCGACGTGCTGGAGCCCGAGGACGGGGTGGCGGCGATCGGCTCGGGCGGCAACTACGCGCTCTCGGCCGCCCGCGCGCTCGTCGACATGGACCTCGACGCCGAGGCGATCGTGCGCAAGTCGATGAAGATCGCGGCCGACATCTGCGTCTACACGAATGAGAACCTCACCGTCGAAAGCATGGAGACGGAGGGGTGATCCGAAATGTCTTGCGTGCTTCGAGACGCTTGGCTGTCGCCAAGCTCCTCAGCATGAGGACCGTTGCGTAGCTGAGTCCTTCCTCATGGCTCGAGGAGCGGCCGCAAGGCCGCGTCTCGAAGCACGCACTCCGTTTCCGCATCAGCCGGCGCTTCGGGCCGGCGCATTGGGCCGCTGGGCGGCGCCGCCGACACGAGAAAACAATGACCGACCTCTCCCCCCGCGAAATCGTCTCCGAGCTCGACCGGCACATCGTCGGACAGCGCGACGCCAAGCGCGCGGTCGCCATCGCGCTCCGGAACCGCTGGAGGCGCCTGCAGCTCACCGGCCACCTGCGCGAGGAGGTTCTGCCGAAGAACATCCTGATGATCGGGCCGACGGGCGTCGGCAAGACCGAGATCTCGCGCCGCCTCGCCAAGCTCGCCAACGCGCCGTTCCTGAAAGTGGAGGCGACCAAGTTCACCGAGGTCGGCTATGTGGGCCGCGACGTCGAGCAGATCGTCCGCGACCTGCTCGAAGCCGCGATTGGCCTCGTGCGGACCGCCAAGCGCAAGGACGTGCAGGCCAAAGCCCATATGGCGGCCGAGGAGCGCGTGCTGACGGCGCTCGTCGGCGCCACCGCCAGCCCCGCCACCCGCGAGAGCTTCCGCAAGAAGCTGCGCGACGGCGACATGGACGAGAAGGAGATCGAGATCGAGGTCGCGGCCTCCGGCCCGCCCATGATGGAGATCCCGGGCATGCCCGGCCAGGTCGGGATGATCTCGCTCGGCGACATGTTCAAGGGGATGGGCGGGCAGAAGACCCGGCGCGTCACCGTGAAGGACAGCTACGAAGGCCTCATCGCCGAGGAGAGCGACAAGCTGCTCGACCAGGAGAGCCTCGTCACGGAAGCGATTAAGACGGTCGAGAACGCCGGCATAGTGTTCCTCGACGAGATCGACAAGATCTGCGCCCGCGAGGGCCGGGCGGGCGACGTCTCCCGAGAGGGCGTGCAGCGCGATCTGCTGCCGTTGATCGAGGGCACCACCGTCGCGACCAAGCACGGGCCGGTGAAGACCGACCACATCCTGTTCATCGCGTCCGGCGCATTCCATGTGGCCAAGCCCTCCGACTTGCTGCCGGAGCTTCAGGGCCGGTTGCCCATTCGCGTCGAGCTCAGCGCGCTCACCCGCGAGGACTTCGTGCGCATCCTCACCGACACTGAGGCCAGCCTCGTCAAGCAGTACGTGGCGCTGATGGCGACGGAAGGCGTGACGCTCGAGATCACCGAGGACGGCGTCGCGGCGCTCGCCGACGTCGCGGTCGAGGTGAACTCCACCGTCGAGAACATCGGCGCGCGTCGCCTGCAGACCGTGATGGAGCGCGTGCTCGACGAGATCAGTTTTTCCGCGACCGACCGCAACGGCGAGACCGTCGTCGTGAACGGCGACTACGTGCGCAAGTTCGTCGGCGATCTCGCCAAGAACGCGGATCTGAGCCGCTTCATTCTGTGACGGGCGCTCCTCCCTCCTCTGTCCCAAGGGGAGGGAGGCAGGGTGCTCGCCGCGCTTTCCGGCGATCCGACGGCCCGTCCCGATGACGCAGGCGTCAACGGCCCGCGCCGCCTTTCTCCTTGCGCGCAGAACCCTCACGGGCGAGACCACCTTGCCGTGACCAGCCCGTGACGGCGGCGATCAACCGAGAACGACGAATGGAGGGAGTTCAGAGCCCGGACGCGCTCGAGCGGCATTTTCGCGAGCGCGGCTTCATCGACCAGTATGGCGGCGCGCCGTCGGCCACCCGCGATCACTACAGCCGGGTGCTGGTCCCGGGCGGCGAGCCGAATTTTCTGCTGAGCGCCCACGTCATGTCGGGCAGGAACAGCGGCGACCTCCAGGTCGGCCATCAGGCGATCTTCCACGAGAGCCAGGGCGCCGAGGTCATGGTCGAGCTCATCCATGTGGTCAACGAGCTGTTCGCGGCGGCGGGTCGGGGCGATCCCACCGGCTTCCTCGCCGAGGCGCTTCAGGGCGGCGAGGACCGCGAGCAGGATTTCGGCGACGTGCGGCTTCTGGTGTGCTTCCCCGAGCGCGAGCCCGACCAGGACTTCGAGAACATCTATGTTCAGGCCTCCCGCCAGCTGCGGGCGGCGAGTGGGACGCTGGATCGGCGAGAACCCTCTGCGCGCGGCCGTGACGGCCGACGAGGACAGCGCCGCCGCGGCGCAGGCGGCCTGCCGCGCCATTCTCGAGGCCCGCGGACATCCGCTCGCCGGCGGCGATCTCAAAGTCTCGATGTCGAGCGCCATGGGCGAGGACCGCCTCGACGTGCTCCGCAGCCGCGACGGCGCGAGCCTGTGGCTCACGACGACGCCCTCGGGGCCCGCCGCCTCTCGATCGTCCATGGCGACGGCCGCCGCGAGGATTTTTAGGACGCCGGACCGTCGTCCCGGCGCAAGCGCAGCCGTAAGGTCGGGATCGTTCTCCGGAAATACGGAAAAGCCACCGTCGTCATCCCCCGGCTTGTCCGGGGGATCCACGCACGACCACTGGACGCTACGGCTTGCAAACGGTGGATGCCCCGGACAAGCCGGGGCATGACGAGGTTCTGAACCTCATCCCGATCACGATCCCGGACCGGCCTCGCCGCCCGGACGACGCTCTCCCGGCCCCTGCAAAAAAATCTTCGATCCGTTTTGAACCTCCGCCCCGGCTCCCGCGACTGACAGTCATCGGGGCCGCGATCGGCGCGGCTCCTCCGGAAGATCCAAGGGGACCGCCATGACCGTCATCGCCTCCAAGGCCCGCAAGGCCGCCGCCGCCCTCCTCGCCGCAGCCGTCATGGCCTCGGCCGTCGCGCCCGCCGCGCAAGCCAGGTCCGTCCGCAACGCGGCCTTCATCGCGGGCGGCGTCGCCGGCGGCCTCCTGCTCGGCGCGCTCGCCGCCGGCTCCGCCGACGCCTATGAGCGCGGCGTCTCCTACGAGCGCGACTGCTGGCTCGAGAAGCGCAAGCGCTACGACGCCTACGGCGATGCCTATTTCGTCAAGGTTCGGGTCTGCGACTGACCCTGGTCCCCGCCAACGTCGCGACCCGCCGGGGGCGGGGGCCTCCTCCCGGGCCCCCGCTCCCGCCTTTTTTCACAGCCGTCCGGACTTGCGGATCCGCACATAGAGCGCGCCGGTCCCGCCATGGGTCGGGCCGGCGGTCTCGAACCCCACCACCACGCCGCGCGCCGCTGGCGAGGACAGCCACATCGGGACCGCCCGCCGCAGCACGCCGCGCTCGGCGTAGGCGTCCGCGCCCGGCGCGCCCTTGCCGGTGATCACCAGCACCAGCTTGTGGCCGCGCGCCTGCGCGCCCTGGAGAAAGGTGACCAGACGGCGCTGCGCCTCCTCCTGCCTCAGCCCGTGAAGGTCGATCCGCGCGTCGATCTCGACGACGCCGCGCACCAGCCGCCTGCGGAACCGCGCCTCGAGCGGCGCAAGCGGGGTGAGGGTGGGCGCGGGCGCGGTCTTCGCCGAGAGCGCCGCGGGGGACGTCTCGGCCGCGGGCGCGGGCGCAGGTTCGCTCGAGGCGGAGACCGCCGGCGCGGCCGGAAGCGCGAGACGGCGGCCCGGAAGCGGCGCGACCGTCTCCGCGACCTTGGCCCACAGCGCGAGCTCGGCTTCGCTCGGCGTCCGGCGACGGCGGGTCACCGCCCGCCGTCCTCGCGCGGCAGCAGCACGGTGAAGCCGGTCTGCTGCTTCATGCCGCCCGCGACCGCGCCAGCGTCGTCGCCCGTCCCGACGAAATAGTCGCCGCGCGCGGCCCCGAGGATCGCCGAGCCGGTGTCCTGCGCCACCGCCAGAAGCCGGATCTGGCCGCCGTCCGGGAACCGGCCGTCGAGCCAGAACGGCAGGCCGTAAGACCAGATCCCGCGGTCGACCGCGATCGAGCGGCCGGGCTCGAGCGGCACGTTCTGCGCGCCGAGCGGGCCGTCGGCGTGCGTCAGCTTCTCGTCCTTGCGGAAGAAAATGTAGGACTGGTTCTCGCGCATCAGCGCGGCGCCCTCGCGCGGGTTCTGCGCGAGCCAGGCGCGGATCGCCGCCATGCTGGTCGAGCCCTTCGCGAGCAGGCCGCGGTCGAGCATCAGCCGGCCGATCCCGGTGAACTTGCGCCCGTTGCGCCCGTCGAAGGCGAGCCGCATCGCGCTGCCGTCGGAAAAGCGCACGCGGGTCGAGCCCTGGATGTGCACGAAGAAGGCGTCGACCGGCTCGGCCCAGACGAGCTCGAGCCCGCGGCCCGCGAGCGCGCCGTCCTCGATGGCCTTGCGGTCGTAATAGGGCTCGAAGCCGGCCCCGACCTTGCGCGCCCCGCCCATGCCGGCGGCAACCCCCGGCAGGCTCTCGCCGTCCGGGATCGTCACGAGATCGCGCGGGCGGGCCATCAGCGGCGTGTCGAAGCGGTCCGTGCGGACGCGCGAGCCCTCGATCTCCGGCTCGTAATAGCCCGTCAGCATGCCGGTCCCGACGCGGAACGGCCGGAACGCGCGCTCGAAGAAGGCCTTGGCCTGCGCGCCGTCGGGCCGGCCGAGCCCGACCGCTTCGGCGCAGACGCGCGTCAGCGCCTCGCCCGGGGGCTGGGCGGCCCTCGAGGGCGGCCGGTTCTCGAGAATGGCGCGGCAGGAGGCGGCGAAGGGCGTGAAGGCGGCGGCGTGGTCGTCCGCCGCCCAGCCGGCGAGCTCGGAGAAGGCGACGGGCTCGAGATTGTCCGGCGCGGCCATGGCTCCGCCTGCGCAGCCGATCGCCGTCGACAGGACCACGATCGCGGCCCCCCGACCCGCCCATCGTCACGCCCTCGTCAGATCGCTTCGGTCGAGACGAGCCGCCAGTTCGGGTCGCGCGAGGGCACTTCGCGGGCGAAGGTCCAGACGTCGACGAGATCGGCGATCTCGGTCGGGCTGCCGTCGATGACCTGGCCGGACCGGTCGCGGGTCGCGCTGATGAGCTTCGAGACGAAGCGCACCGTGACCTGCGCGGTGCGGCCGACGACTTCGGCGCCGGTGATCTCGGACTTCTCGATCGAGACGAAGTTCGACTCGACCGTCTCGCCGCGGCCCTCCCGCTCGCCGATGGCGGTCGAGAAGCTGTCGAACACCTCCTTGGCGAGCAGCGGCTTCAGCGTCTTGCGGTCGCCGGCGGCGAAGGCGGTCACGATCATTTCATAAGCGGCCTTGGCGCCGCCGACGAATTCGCGCGCATCGAAGCCGCCGTCGGCCCGGGCGATCTCGTCGAGCCCGCTCGCGAGCGGCGAGCCCGCCTCCGCGACGCCCGCCCAGCGGTCGCCCGCCGGCTCGGCGGGCTCGGCGGGCTGGCCGACCGGCTCGGCCGGGCGCTGCGGCAGCGGGGTGACGTTGTCCTTGGGCTGCTCGGGCTGCGGGCGGCCCACATAGGTGTCCTGGCGCGGACGCTCGTTTCCGGTGCGCGTGCCGAGCACGGAGCGCAACCGCAGGAAGATGAACACCGCCAGCACGATGATGATGATCGTGTAGATATCGAAGCCGTCGTTCATCTCGTCTCGCAGTCGTCGTGGCGGTCGGCGCTTCCCGAAACGTGAAGCGCGGCCGTCGAGCCCAAGCCTTATATGTGAGCAGATCGGCCCGCGATTCCAGTCGCGTTCCGGTCGCGCTCCGCAGGCGCTTGAACTCCACGGGGTCGAGGGCCCACATAAGCTATCGTCGCGCGCTGCGCATCAAGGGACGGTTTCACGGACACGTCATGCCCCGACTTCTCGGTCTCATCCTTCTGCTGCCGGTGATGGAGCTCATCGCCTTCGCGCTGGTCGCCTCCGCGATCGGGCTCGGCAAGGCGGTGCTGCTGCAGGTCGCGATCTCTTTGATCGGCGTCGCGATGCTGGGTTCGCTCGTCACCGAGGCCAAAGCCAAGGCCCGCCAGAACGGCGGCCTGATGTCGTTCGCGCTCGACGCGAACCACGGCCTGCGCGGCCTCGCCGGCCTGCTGTTCGCAGTGCCGGGCTTCATCACCGACGCGATCGGCGTGATGGCGCTGATCCCGGAAGTGCGCCGGCGCCTGCGCGGCTTCCTCGGCGGCGCCGACAAGGCGACGGCCGAGCCGGTGCGCGCCAGCCGCCAGGCGTCGCCCGATATGCTGGACCTCGACGCCCAGGAGTGGCGCGAGATCCGGCCCGCGGCCGATCCCCGCAAGGCCTGATCCTTCGAACGACGGGCAGGCCTGCGGCTTGCCCGCTCCGCGGACGGCGTGTTACCTCGCGCCGCCCGTCGCGGATCGGTTTTCTCCCCGCGGCACGTGACGAAAACCCCCGAGGGGACGACCGATGGCCAGCAACAACGGCGCGCCCGGCGCCGAAAACAACGCGCCCGCGATCAACGTGCTGGCGCAATACGCCAAGGATCTCTCCTTCGAGAACCCGAACGCGCCGCGCTCGCTCGCGCCGCGCCAGACCTCGCCGCAGATCGAGATCAACGTGAACGTCAACGCCCGCAAGGTCGGCGACACGGATTTCGAGGTCGAGCTCGCGATTCAGGGCCAGGCCAAGGACGGCGAGACGCTGATCTTCCGCGTCGACCTCTCCTATGGCGGCGTGTTCCGCATCGTGAACATCCCGGAGGACCAGCTCCATCCGGTGGTGATGATCGAGTGCCCGCGCCTGCTGTTCCCGTTCGCGCGCCAGATCGTGGCCGACTCGGTCCGCAACGGCGGCTTCCCGCCGCTGATGATCGACCCGGTGGACTTCGCAGCCCTCTACCGCGCCCGCGCCGAAGAGGCCGCGGCCGCCCAGGGCAACGCGTAAGCTTTCCTGATCGGACGGACCTGCGTGCTTCGAGACGGCCGGCGAAAGCCGGCCTCCTCGAGCCATGAGGACCGTTTGGTTTCCTCGACGATCCTCATGGCTCGAGGAGCGCCGAAGGCGCGTCTCGAAGCACGCACTGGCCTGTCAGCCCGGCTGGACCACGTTCGCGCTAAGAGGCGGTCGTCCAGAGCGACGCGTAAGATTCCCTGATCGAACGGACCTGCGTGCTTCGAGACGCCGGCCAAATGGCCGGCTCCTCAGCATGAGGACCGTTTTTGGTCTCCTCAACCAACCTCATGCTGAGGAGGCCGGCTTTCGCCGGCCGTCTCGAAGCACGCACTGGCGTGTCAGCCCGGCTGGACCGCGTCCGGCTCGGCCAGAAACTCCCGCCACAGCACCGTTCCGCCGAGCCCCGCCACGAAGGCGAGATGGGCCTCGACCTCGGCGTCGGTGAGCCGCGCGGAAGCGGCGTCGGGCGCTGGGCCACCGCAGAGCCGGCCTTCCCGCCCCGGCCGGAGAGTTGCGACAGGCCGAGAGAGGCCTGCCGGCCGCCGAGCAGCTCGAGATAGACCTCGGCCAGGATCTCCGAATCGAGCAGCGCGCCGTGCTTGGTGCGCTTGGAGTTGTCGATGCCGTAGCGCGCGCAGAGCGCGCGTCGAGCGAGGCCGCGCCGCCCGGTTCTTGCGGCGCGCGAGCATCAGCGTGTCGACCACCCGCGACCGGCTGATCTTGGGCTTTCCGAGCTTGGCGAATTCGGCGTCGAGAAAGCCGACGTCGAAGGCCGCGTTGTGGATGACGAGCGCGTCCTCGTCGATGAAGGTCAGGAACTCGTCGGCGATCTCGGCGAAGCGCGGCTTGTCCGACAGGAACTCGCTCGAGAGCCCGTGCACCCGAAACGCCTCCTCGGGCATCGAGCGCTCGGGATTGATGTAGACGTGGTAGCTCGTGCCCGTCGGGATGCGGTTCAGGAGCTCGACGCAGCCGATCTCGACCACGCGGTCGCCGGTCGCCGGATCAAGGCCGGTGGTTTCGGTGTCGAGCACGATCTCGCGCAAGAAAAACTCTCCTCAGATCCCGGCGAAGCGCGCGATCGCCCCGCACCTGCTCGCGCGCAGCCTCGATCCCGCGCGACGTGTCGATCACGAGGTCCGCCCGCGCGCGCTTTTCGGCGTCGGGCGTCTGGCGGGCGAGGATCTTCTCGAAGGTCTCTTCGGTCATTCCCGGCCGTTCCAGAACCCTGCGCCGCTGCTCCTGCGCGCCCGCCGAGACCACCGCCACGGCGTCGACCTCGGCGTCGCGGCCGGTCTCGAACAGCAGCGGAATGTCGAGAACGGCGATTTTCGCGCCCGAGGCTCGCGCCTCGTCGAGGAACCGGCGTTCGGCCTCGCGCACGAGAGGATGGACGATCGACTCCAGCCGCGCGAGACTTTCGGGGTCGCCGATCACCCTTCTCCCCAGCTCCTTGCGGTCGACCGTCCCGTCGCGGGTCGTTCCCGGAAACGCGGCCTCGACCAGAGGGGCGGCCGCGCCCGAATAGAGCCGATGCACGGTCGCGTCGGCGTCGTGGACGGCCGCGCCCTCCTCGGCGAAGAGCTTCGCGGTCGTCGACTTGCCCATGCCGATCGAGCCGGTGAGGCCGAGGACGATCATGACTCTGTGGTCGCGTCCTTCGCGGCCTTCCTGCCGAGGAGCGCCGCGCCGAGCTCGCCGATCGCGATCGCCGCGAAGCCGCCGAGGAACAGCTCCCAGCGATAGGCCGCGAGCGTTTCGGTGAAGAACAGGAAGCTCACGAGCCAGGCGGTGGTGGCGGTCGAGCCTGCGAGCGTCAGAAGCTTGAGCGCCAAGAGCGCGGCGACGGTTCCCATCGTCTTCTCCCTGTCGTCAGCGCTGTCCGGCGATGTCCGCCTCGACCAGCGCCCTCAATTCCGGCGTCACCTTCGGCCGCACGCCGAACCACCGTTCAAAGCCCGGAACCGCCTGGTGCAACAGCATTCCGAGGCCGTCGACCGCACGGTTTCCGTTCGCCCGCGCCTGCGCCAGCAGTTCGGTCTCGAGCGGAACATAGACGAGGTCGTTGACGACCGCGTGGCCCGGCAGCTCGCCGAGATGGACGTCGAGCCGGTCCTTGCCCGTCATGCCGAGCGAGGTGGCGTTCACCACGAGGTCGGCGGAGGGAAGCCAGCGCCACAGCTCGTCATAGCCGACGGCGCGGCCCGCCTCGCCGGCGAGCGCCGCCACCGCCGCCGCGCGCGCCGCGGTGCGGTTGGCCACCACGACCGCGCCGAAACCGCGCCGGCCAAGCGACCGCGCCACCGCGCGCGCCGCGCCTCCGGCGCCCAGAATCACCGAGACGCTCTTGCGTTCGTCCCAGCCCGGAGCGCCGTCGTCGAGATTGGCCAGAAAGCCGAGCCCGTCGGTGTTGGCGCCGTGGAGCCTGCCGCCGTCGAGCCAGACGGTGTTGACCGCGCCGAGCGCCGCCGCCTCGCCGTCCGCCGCCTCGACCAAAGAAAAGGCCGCCTCTTTGTGAGGAATGGTGACGTTGCCGCCGACGAAACCGTCCGCCCCGCATCCGCGCAGAAAGGCCTCTAAATCCTCCGGCGCGACTTCGGCGTGCTCGTAGGATCCGTTGATTCCGTAAGCCTTCAGCCAGTGCCCGTGGATCATCGGCGAGCGCGAATGCCGCACCGGCCAGCCCGTCACGAAGGCGCGCTTCACGAGGCGAGCGCCCCGATGTCGCGCAATGCGGCGGTCACGAGAAGCAACGGCAGGCCGAGGATGGTGCTGAAGTCGCCCTCCACCTCCTCGAAGAGGTGCACGCCGGCGCCTTCGTACTGGTAGCCGCCGACGCTCGACAGCGCGGCCTCGCCGGTCACGTCGAGATAGATCTCGACGAACTCGTCGGACAGCTCGCGCATGGTGAGGTTGGCCTTGGAGATCCCGCTCCAGAGCACCGCCCCGTCCCGCACCAGCGCTGCCCCGGAGGCGAGCGTGTGGGTGCGGCCCGAGAGCTTGAGAAGCTGGGCTCGCCCCGATTCTCGGTCCTTCGGCTTGGTGAAGCGCTCGCCGTCGAGCGCGAGCGTTGGTCGGCGCCGAGCACCAGGCGCCCGGGCATGCGCGACGAGACGTCGATCGCCTTGGCGGCCGCAAGCGAGCCGGCGACGCTCGCGGGGCTGAGGCCGTCGCCCGAAAGCGAGGCCTCGACGGCGCGCTCGTCGATCTCCGCGCCTCGGATCTCGGTCGGGATGTGCGCGCTTTCCAGAAGCTGCGCCCGGATCTCGCTTTTCGAAGCCAGCACCAAGAGAGCCGCGTCGCGCCAGAGCGCGCTCACGGAGCGACCTCGGCGAGGGCTTCCTGAATCCGCTTCGCGCGGTGCTCGCCGAGCATCGCGATCACGGACGCCGCCGTCTCCTCGATCGAGCGGCGGGACGTCGATCATCGGCCAGCCGTTGCGCGAGCAGAGACGGCGCGAAGCCACGATCTCGGACGCCACCGCGTCGCGGTCCACATAGGCCGCTTCCTGCAGCCGCCCCGTCATATTGCCTTCAAGCCCGAGCACCCTGTTGTGACGCACCGCCACGATCCGATCGGGCGTCGCGACCAGCCCGACGACGAGCGGGCCCTTCAGCCCCTCGAGGCCGGCCGGCGGCGGCACGTCCGGAACGAGCGGAATATTGGCGGTCTTTACGCCGCGGTTTGCGAGATAGATCGAGGTCGGCGTCTTCGACGTGCGGCTGACGCCGAGCAGCACCACGTCGGCGCCTTCGAGGTCGTCGGCGTTCTGCCCGTCGTCATGAGCCATCGTGTAGTTCAGCGCGTCGATGCGCTTGAAATAGTCGTCGTTGAGGTCGTGCTGCGCGCCGGCCTTGGCCGCGCTCTCTTCGCCCAGATGCGAGCGCAGCAGCTGGAAGACCGGCGCCAGCACGGCAAGGCACGGACATCCGAGCTCCCGGCAGCGGGTCTCGAGCGCCGACGTCAGCTGCTCGTCGACGAGCGTGTAGAGCACGACGCCCGGCTCCTCCGCGATCTCGTTCAGCACCCGTTCGAGCTGCCGGGCCGAGCGCACGAGCGGATAGACGTGCTCGACGCTCGCCACGCTCTTGAATTGCGAGACGGCCGCGCGGGCGACCGCGACCAGCGTTTCGCCGGTCGCGTCGGAGACCAGATGGAAGTGGAACGAGGAGCGTGGTGCGGACATCTCGGAGGGCGCGCCGGGCCCGCCGCGAGGTCGGAAAAGGAGTCGACGACGCGGTGGACTGCTGTGGACGAATTCGCGCCTCGGGGGGAGACGGAGCCGCACTCTCGCTGAGCCGGCGATTTTCATCAACAGCGACGCGGTCCGGGAGAGCGCCCGTTAGGGTTCTGTTAACTTCCGTGAACGCTTCGTTAACGGCGCTGAGATCTGAGATCGTTAACGAATGGTTAACGGAGCCGGCGCCTGTGGACCGCTTGTGGAGCGTCTGGAACGCCTGTAATCCGCCCCCCTAGAAAAAGAAGCAGAAGAGTCTTCTCTGAGATTCTTAAGAAGGACGATCGGGTGAGCGAAGCTGTGGCCAAAGGCGTTAACGGTGCCGAGCCGACGCCTCTCCTGATCCGGGCGCTGTCGGGCGAAACGCTTCCCGTCCCTCCGATCTGGCTGATGCGGCAGGCTGGCCGCTACCTTCCCGAATATCGCGAGCTGCGCGCCAAAGCGGGCGGCTTCCTCGATCTCTGCTATGCGCCAGAGATGGCGACCGAGGTCACGCTCCAGCCGATCCGCCGCTTCGATCTCGACGCAGCCATCCTGTTCTCCGACATCCTCGTCGTGCCGCATGCGCTTGGCCAGGAGGTCCGCTTCGTCGAAGGCGAAGGCCCGCGGCTCGACCCGGTGACGGGGCTCGCCGAGTTCGGCCGGCTGAAGGACGCCATCGACCTCGACATGCTCGCGCCCGTCTACGAGACCGTGTCGCGGGTGAGGAAGGAGCTTTCGAGAGAGAAGGCGCTGATCGGCTTCTGCGGCGCGCCCTACACGGTCGCGACCTACATGGTCGGCGGGCGCGGCGGCGAGGAGCAGGCGCCTGCGCGGCTTCTGGCCTATCGCGAGCCGGACGTGTTCGCCGAGCTGATCGAGCGTCTCGTCACGGCCTCGGCCGCCCATCTCGTCGCGCAGCTCAAGGCGGGCGCCGACGCGGTTCAGATCTTCGACAGCTGGGCGGGCGATCTGCCTCCGGGCGAATTCGCCCGCTGGTCGACGCGGCCGATCGCCGAGCTCTGCGAGCGGGTGAGGGCGGAAGTTCCGGGCGCGAAGATCATCGCCTTCGCCCGCGGCGCCGGGGCCAAGCTCGCGGATTTCGCAGGCGTGGTGCCGGCCGACGGCTTCGGCGTCGCGACGTCGGAGGACCTCCGGGTCGCGCGATCCGCCGTCTACGCCTCCAGGGCGCTCCAGGGGGCCGTGGACCCGATCGCGCTGGTGGCGGGCGGGGCGGCGCTCGACAGGGCCGTGGACGACGCCCTGGCGGCGCTGGGAGGCCATCCGATGATCCTGAACCTCGGCCATGGAGTGCGGCAGGAAACGCCGCCGGAGCACGTGGCGCAGCTCGTGAAGCGGGCGCGGGGCAAGGGCTGACGCGACAGTCGCCATTCCGGACGGCCGTCGGGCCGAGCCGTGGCGGCGCTTGGAACAAGGCTCGTCATGCCCCGGCTTCCCGGGGCGTCCGCGGTTCGGCGAGCGCGGTGGTCTGTGATCCGGACTGGGTCCCCCGGACAATCCGGGGGATGACGGCCGCGATTTGGTTGAGAACGATCCCGGCTCTCCGCTTCGCTGCGGCCGGGACGACGGCGAGGGCCGATGGACGTCTATCTCTGGATCAAGGCCCTGCACGTCGTCGCGGTCATCGCCTGGATGGCCGCGATGCTCTATCTGCCGCGGCTCTTCGTCTATCATTCCGTGACGCCGGTCGGCTCCGCCCAGTCCGAGACCTTCAAGGTGATGGAGCGGCGCCTGCTCAAGGCGATCTCCAACCCCGCGATGGCGGTGACCTGGCTCGCGGGGATCGTCCTCATCTGGCAGGGCGGCTGGATGTCGTCCGGCTGGCTACACGGCAAGCTCGCGCTCGTGATCGCGATGTCGGCCGTGCACGGAAAGCTCGTGAAACACGTGCGCGAATTCGCCGAGGACCGGAACACGAAATCGCAGCGCTACTTCCGCATTCTCAACGAAGTCCCGACCGTGCTGATGATCGGGATCGTGATCCTGGTGATCGTCAAGCCGTTCTGAAGCGGGAACATCGGCGTGAAAGACGGCTCTCGAGGCTTGTGAAGCCGGGGCTGAGCCGGTATGTACGTCACAGCCTCGGAGTCGGACCGCGTCCGTAGCTCAGGCGAAAAGCCGTCGCGGCCCTCGCGATCGCTTCCGCGGCCCCCCTCCCAGACGCATCGCCGGTCTCGGCGCCCGTCACGACACGCCGTCGCGCCTCATGGACCGACGACCTGTCCTCCCAAACCGAACGTCCCTTCCGAATTCGCCCCGTCCTAGCGCGGGGACTCCCTTCAAAGGCCCAAGATGCCCGAAGTCAGGCTCTTCGATCTCAAGGCGAAATCGCCGACCGAAATCCTCGCCCAGGCCGAGGAGCTCGAGGTCGAGAACGCCTCAACGCTCCGAAAGCAGGAGCTTTTGTTCGCAATTCTCAAGCAGCTCGCGGCGCGCGAAGTCGACATCATCGGCGGCGGCGTGGTCGAGGTGCTGCAGGACGGCTTCGGCTTCCTGCGTTCGCCGGACGCCAACTATCTGCCCGGCCCCGACGACATCTACATCTCGCCCTCGCAGATCCGCCGCTTCTCGCTCCGCACCGGCGACACGGTCGAGGGCCAGATCCGCGGCCCGAAGGAAGGCGAGCGCTATTTCGCGCTGCTCAAGGTCAACACGATCAACTTCGAGGACCCCGAGAAGGCGCGCCACAAGGTCCATTTCGACAACCTGACGCCGCTCTATCCAGACGAGCGCCTGCGGATGGAGATCGAAAACCCGACCAAGAAGGACATGTCGACCCGCGTGATCGACATCGTGGCGCCGCTCGGCAAGGGCCAGCGCGCCCTGATCGTCGCCCCTCCCAGGACGGGCAAGACGGTCATGATGCAGAACATCGCGACCGCGATCGCCGCCAATCACCCCGAATGCTTCCTGATCGTGCTGCTCATCGACGAGCGCCCGGAAGAAGTCACCGACATGCAGCGCTCGGTGAAGGGCGAGGTCATCTCCTCGACCTTCGACGAGCCGGCCCAGCGCCACGTGCAGGTCGCCGAGATGGTGATCGAGAAGGCCAAGCGCCTCGTCGAGCACGGCCGCGACGTCGTGATCCTGCTCGATTCGATCACCCGCCTCGGGCGCGCCTACAACACCGTGGTGCCGTCGTCGGGCAAGGTGCTCACGGGCGGCGTCGACGCCAACGCCCTGCAGCGCCCGAAGCGGTTCTTCGGCGCCGCGCGCAACATCGAGGAAGGCGGCTCGCTCACCATCATCGCCTCGGCGCTGATCGACACCGGGTCGCGCATGGACGAGGTGATCTTCGAGGAGTTCAAGGGCACCGGCAACTCCGAGCTCATCCTCGACCGCAAGGTCTCCGACAAGCGCACCTTCCCGGCCATGGACATCACGCGCTCGGGCACGCGCAAGGAAGAGCTCATCGTTCCGCCGGACGTGCTCAAGAAGATGTATGTGCTCCGCCGCATCCTCAACCCGATGGGCACGGTCGACGCGATGGAGTTCCTGCTCGACAAGCTGCGCTCGACCAAGACCAACGCGGACTTCTTCGACTCGATGAACACCTGAGGACATGCGGTCTTCCCGGACGGCCGCAGGGCCGATCCGGGAGCGTGTTCAGGAACCGGCGTTCGAACCTCGATCGTCATCCCCCGGCTGGTCCGGGGGATCCACATCGGCGCGCGGCGCCGTCCGACCGATGGACGCCCCGGACAAGACGGGGCGCGTGACGCGGCGGAAACGAACCGGCTTCAGAACGTCGCGTCGCTCTGCAGGATGACGCGCCCCCTCCGGCCTAAAATCACCCGCGATGCTCGGTCGCTTCACACGGCTCTCCGCCCTCGCCCTCCTGCCGGTCGCCATGCTCTGGCTTCTGGCCGCGACGGCGTTCGCGCAGGATCTCAGCCTCCCGCGCTTCACCAATTACGTGGTCGACGAGGCGAACATCCTTCCGCCTGACGCCGAAGCCGCGCTCGTCGCCAAGCTCAAGGCGTTTCAGGACAAGACCGGCCACCAGTTCGCGGTCGCGACCGTGCCGTCGCTGCAGGGGACGAGCGTCGAGGACTTCGGCAACCGCCTGTTCCGCGACTGGGGCCTCGGCGACAAGCAGCGCAACGACGGCGCCCTCCTTCTCATCGCGCCGAACGAGCGCAAGGTCCGCATTGAGGTCGGCTACGGGCTCGAGGGCGACCTCACCGACGCGGTCTCGCGCCTTATCATCGAGAACGCCATCCTTCCCCGCTTCCGCGCCGGCGACTTTCCAGGCGGGATCGCGCGCGGCGCCGACGACGTGATGGCGGTGTTTTCGGGCCAGGCCGAGGAGTTCAAGGCGCGCGCGAACGCCGCCGACGAGTCTGCGCCCACGTGGCTCGACCTTTTGGCCACGGTCTTCGTGCTCACGATCTTCGCCATCGTGCTGTGGAGCTTCTATCGGGCGATGACCAATCCGCGGTCGCGCGGACGGTCCGGTCCTTGGATCACCGGCGGGACCGCGGGCGGCCTCGGGAGCGGCGGCTGGTCGGGCGGCGGAGGAGGCGGAGGCTTCGGCGGCGGGGGCGGCGGATCGTCGGGCGGCGGCGGAGCCTCGGGCGGATGGTGAGCCTGCGCGAACGCTTCGCCGCGCCTCCCGCGCCGCTTCTGTCGGAGCAGGATCGCGCCCGCATCGCCGAGGCCGTCCGCGCGGCGGAGGCCGGCACGGCGGCCGAGATCGTCGTCGTGATCGAGACCAGCCCCTGCGAGGAGGCCGACGCCACCGTCGCGCTCGTGGTCGCGGGCTTCCTCGCGATTTTTTCGGCCGGCCCGCTGTCGCTGCTCGATCCGTCGATCCACGTGCTGGCCTTGGCCCAGGCCGCGATCTTCGCGGGCCTTGCGGGCCTTGCGTCGTCCTCGCGCGTCCGCCGGGCGTTGCGGATCGACCGGCTGCCGTCGGCCGCCGCGCATGACGCGGCCGAACGCGCCTTCGCGGAACTCGGGCTTGGCCGCACGCATGAGCGCACCGGCGTGCTGATCCATGTCGCGGTCGCCGACCGCAACGTCGAGGTCATCGCCGACGAGGGCGTGCACGAGGCGGCCGCTCCCCAGACCTGGCGCGAGACCGTGGAGGACGTGACTTCGGCCGCGGGCTCCGGCCGGCTGGTCGACGGGATCGTGGCCGCGGTCGAGCGCTGCGGCCGCGCGCTCGCCGACGTCCTGCCGCCGCGCGCAGGGCTCGGCGACGAGCTGCCGAACGACCCGGTGGTGCGCTGACCGATTTCTAGCGCGCCAACGGTGTCGTTGAGGCGGCCGAACCTCCCGGGTCGTCCCGGGCTTGACCCGGGACCCAGAACCGACGTCGTCAGGCCGGCTGGGCGAGCCGCATCGGTTCTGGATCCCGGCTCTGCGGCCGGGATGACGGCGAAGATCTTGGCGGGAGCGCGCCAACGCCCGCTTTCCGTCCCCCCGACGCCCGAACCTCCCCGCCGTCCCTGGCTCTCGCCCGACGCCGCGTCAGTCCTTCCAGCTTCGGCGCGACCTCATGAGGTCGAGCGCCCGGTCGTAATATTTGGCCTTCTCGGTCTCGCTGAGGACCCGATAGCCGTCCTTCTGGAGCTGCGACGCATGCAGGCCGTTCGACCAGAACCGGTCGTCCTCCTCAGCTTTGAAAAGCTTTCGCGCCAGCTCCCAGACCGTCGCATCCGACCGTTGCACCTGCGTGTCCCCCGCGAATCGCGATTTTGGGAACATCGGCGGCGAAACAGGTCTGCGGTCCTATTAACCAGGCTAAGTCCGGAACGATTTCCACGAGAAAATTTTCGCCGAGGGCCGCCCGTCCGGTCTCGGACGATGCGGCCTCGAAGAAATTCGGCGGAGAGGGATGCGGTTCGTTACGCCGCCCACGCGGAGCGTCGGCCTCGCAGCGTCTGCAAGGCGCGTTCGAGCAGCTCCGTGATCTCGCCGAGATCGGCGCCCTCGCAGGCGAGCCCCTCGGCCCAAAGCGCCAGACCCTGGTCGATCCACTGCATCTCCTCGAGCGCGTTCGAAGTCTCGAGCGAGGCGGGGGGTTGGAAGGCGATGCTCAGCATGATCGACCCAAGCGTTGCGGGTTGGCCGTTGATGTTTCCTGGTTACGCAGAACGCTTGCAGGCCCGGCCTGCAGTTCGGCCGGGCCGGGAGGCTTCAAGCGCCCCGGCCCGGCTGTTTCTCGTCAGAGTACGAAGTCGCCCGCGTCGAGTTTGTGATGGCCTTCGAGGCGGATGCTCATATCCGTCTCGCCGTCGCCGTCCGCGTCGATGCGCACGAGGGTGTCGCCGCCCTTAAACGAGTAGCGGATCTCGCCGTCGCCATCGCCGGAGAAGTCGCCCTTTCCGATGAAGTCGAACGCCTGGTCGTTCGGCTCGTTGGGATTGGCGTCGACGCCCTTCAAATTGATCCGGTCGCCGTCCTCAAAATCGACGATGACGTCGGCCTTCTTGCCGATGCCCGAATCATGGACGTCGCCGAACTTGAAGATGTCGTCGCCGGAGCCGCCCGAGAGCACGTCGGCGCCGCGGCCGCCAAGGATGATGTCCTTGCCGGCGCCGCCGCTGAGTTCGTTGTCGCCGCGATTGCCGACCAGGCGGTTGTTGAGGTCGTTGCCGACCCCGTCGATGTCGCGGCCGCCGAGCAGAGTGAGGCGCTCGACATTGTCGCCGAGCTCGTAGGAGATCCGGCTCTCGACCGTGTCGCGGCCGCCATTGGCGCCCTCGATCACCACGTCGCCGGCGTCGTCGACCGTATAGAGGTCGTCGCCGCCGCCGCCCTTCATCACGTCCGCGCCCGAACCGCCGTCGAGGCTGTCCGAACCGCCGCCGCCGATGAGCACGTCCGAGCCGTCGCCGCCGAGAAGCCGGTCCTGGCCCCCGCCGCCGTTCAGCCGGTCGTCGCCTTCGTCGCCCGCGAGGGTGTCGGCGCCCGACTTGCCGGTGATGTCGTCGTCGCCGGCGCCGCCATGGATGGTGTTGTCCCTGGAGTCGCCGACCAACTTGTCGTCGCCGGCCAGCACGACGTCGAGCAGATCCTCGAGGTCGGTGGCTTCGCCAGCCGTCTTGAGCACCGCGCCCACGAGGCCGGTGACGTAGGTGACGACCGCCTCGAGATCGACGCCGGTGAGGTCGCCGAGGGCGTCGAGGTCGAGCTCCGTCTCGCCGAGGCCGAGCAGGCCGTTGTCGAACACGTCGTCGAGCACGTCTTCCAGATGTCCGAGATCCGCGCCGCCGAGCAGGTCCTGCAGCTCGCCGAGGTCGAGGTCCCCGCCGTTGAGGACCTCCTGAAGCTTGAGAGGATCGATGACCTTGTTGTCGAGCAGGCTGTCGAGAAGCTTGGAGTCTCCGCCGCCCAATGCGGCTTCGAGCGTCTTGCCCAGGTCCTTGATCAGGTCGCCCGGAGAGAGGTCCTTGACGACGTCTCCGAGATCGCCGCCAAGCAGATCGTCAAGAAGGTCGACGACGCCATCCAGCAGTCCATCAAGCGAAAGACTTTGACGTTCCATAAGCCATTCCTTTCAGCGACAAGTCAGCATCGGACCGTCACAGCAATATGCGAGCATTCATCGGTCCGCGTAACAAACCTATCAGCTGATTTATGAATGAAACGAAAAGCTGTACCATCAACGATAATTACAACTATATGGATTTAGTCATTTATATGTGGGCGTTTCTATTTTGCACGAGGTATTTTATTCTGATCGTCTATGTGTCGAAAGTCGTATACTGCTAAGCTGTCCTGTCCGCCGCGCCCGTCACTATGGAAAGATGTCGGCAAGGTCAGGCGCTCGATAGGAACGCGTTCTTCTCTAGATTGTCCGCGCGTCCTTCGGCTCTGGCCCGGCGACGTATTTCTTCGACGGCAGACAGTCGCTTTCCGAGTTACGCCGCCCCCTCATCTAAAACTTGCTTGCGTGATGATCTCGCCGAAGAACTCGCCTTCGGCCGGCGGAGGCGTCTTTCTGTGATCCGAAGGGCCGTCCAGCATCCCCTTACGGATAAACAGAAGTGTTCTGTATTCTTGCCACTGCCTCAGCTCCTGGCACATTCGATCGAGGTCCGACTCACTCGATTGAATATCAAGACCGCTCTTCTTAAGTCGGAATATCAATGCGATCTGATTGCTTACAGCTTCGCTGGCGTCGATCACCTTCGCATCTGCGAAAACAATTTCGTCGTTTAGTGAATTCCTCATGATGAGGATCCTCAGACGCGGTGATGCGCCTTCAAATAGCCATATGAGCGTTCGATCACGAAATCAACTATAAGCCGCAGAAAATTTTCACTACACGCGAGAATCAGTTGTGCTCGATTCAATCGCCTAAGTATTCGTCGACTAAAGTCGTTCCCGTTGGTCTCTTGGCTATGTAAAAATGCATATGCCTGGGCCGAAACGTTAACCTTTTGAAAACCATTCCGGGCGCCGGACCGCAGCGGTCGCAAAGGCGTGAGTCGCTCTCTCCCACGGCGTCCGTCCCGCCGCGATCGCCGCCGTTTCTGTGCGAAGACTGAACATCGCGCCCAATCATCACGCGCGCGATCTTCTCGCCGTCTTCGAGCGTTTTCGCCACATCGCAAGACGTCAAATACATTGCGCAGGAAACAGACTTATGATTATCGTCACAGCATAAGCGCAACCTCCGGTCGCGTCATGACGCCTGTCGAGCCTCTGTCGTCAGAAGAAGCCGCCGCCCTGGGCGCGATCCTGAGCTCCCAGGTCGAAAGCCTGGCCGACAGCGCCCTCTATCCGGATCTCGTGGCTCGCGGCTATGCGCGCGCGGACGTCGACGGGCTGGTCCTCACGCTCGCCGGTCACCGGATGTATCTCGCAAGTCTGGCCGCCCGCTTCGGAGACTGATCAGGGTCGATCGCCGGCCTGTCTCTCTGGCGCGCCCTGCGCTTTCCGCTCGCGGCGGCGAGCGATCACGGAACCGTCATCAGTCGGTTGTGAACGATGGATAACGGTTTCGTGTTCGCCGGGCCGGGAGGGCCGGGGACGTCGCGAAAACCCTCCTTCGGAACTCACCGGATGCGAAACGGTCTGCTGGCCGCGGCCTCGGGCGCCGCGCTGCTGTTCGGGCTCGGCGTCGGAGCCGCTCAGTCCGCCGAAACGGCGAAGAACGTGATCCTCTTCATCGGTGACGGCATGGGCGTCTCCGAGGTGACGGCGGCGCGCTACTATCAGGGCGTCAAGAACAAGCTGAACTTCGACAAGCTCACGCACACCGGCTTCCAGACCACCTGGTCGCTGAAGCCGGGCGACGGCCCGACCTACCTGCCGGACTACGCGCCGGATTCGGCCGCCACCGGCACCATGTGGGCCACCGGCAAGAAGACCATCGACGAGCGCATCTCGCAGGGACCGAGCACGGCCGAAAACGTGCCCGGCAAGAACTACAAGACGATCCTCGAGGTGTTCCAGGCCAAGGGCAAGCGCGTCGGCAACGTCTCGACCGCCGAGATCACCGACGCCACCCCGGCGGTGCTCGCCTCCAAGATGAGCCTGCGCGGCTGCCAGGCGCCGGCCAACATGACCCTCTGCCCGACCGAGACGAAGGCCAAGGGCGGCCTCGGCTCGATCTCCGAGCAGATGGTCGACCACCAGATGGACGTCGTGTTCGGCGGCGGCAAAGCCCGCTTCGACGCGACCGGCGGCAAGATCGCGGGCGGCTCCGACGACGGCAAGACGGTCGAGGAGTCGGCGACCCGCCAGGGCCAGAAGCTCATCTACACCAAGAACGATCTCGACGCGCTGAAGTCCTCCGACATGCCGGTGCTCGGCCTGTTCGCGAGCGGCAACATGACCACCGAATGGACCGGCCCGCAGGCCATCCAGGGCGCCGGCGTCGAGAAGCACAAGTGCGACACCGACAACCGCCCGAAGGTCCAGCCCAAGCTCGAGCTCATGACCGAGAAGGCGATCGAGCTTCTGAGCGGCGGCAAGCGCGGCTTCTTCCTGCAGGTCGAGGGCGCCTCGATCGACAAGCAGGACCACGCCGCCAACGCCTGCGGCCAGATCGGCGAGACGGTGGCGTTCGATAAGGCCATCGGCGTCGCGCTCAAGTTCCAGGAAAAATCCTGACACGCTGATCATCGTCACCGCCGACCACTCGCACACGAGCCAGATCGTGGCCGAGGACTCGACCGGGACCGGGGACCCGACCGGCTATTCCGACAACCTGATCACCAAGGACGGTCAGGTGATGCGGATCACCTACGGCACCGCGGGCGGTCCCGGCCCGGTCGCCACGCCCCCGAGCCAGCAGCACACCGGCGCGGTCGTGCCGATCTGGGCCAAGGGCCCGGGCGCCGAGAAGATCCTCGGCACCACCGACCACACCGACCTGTTCGACATCCTGCAGGGCAAGTAAGCCCCGCCTCGCATGACCGGCGGCCGGGCCTCGCGCCCGGCCGCCGACCTACCAGACGAACCATCCGATCAGCGCGGCCGAAGCGACAGCCCAGACCGCGAGGACGATGACGAGGCCCGCTTTGCTGCGCGGCCGGCGCTCCAGCCCCGCGGCGCGCCCGCGATACTCGGCCATGAGATCGACCGGGATCAGCCGGATCGCGAGCATGACGCCGAGCGGAACGATCAGCAGATCGTCGAGATAGCCGAGCACCGGAATGAAGTCCGGGATCAGGTCGATGGGCGAGCGCATAGGCCACGACCGCGAGCGTCACGATCTTGGCCGCGAGCGGCGTGCGCGGGTCGCGGCCGGCGATCCACAGCGCGGCGATGTCCTGCTTGATCGCGCGCGCCCACCGCTTCGCCCGGTCGAGCAGCCGGCCCATCGCGGTCTCCCCGTCAAGCGGGCCCCGACGGCGCGCCGACGCCTCACCTGCCTTGGGACCGGCCGCGAGGCAAGGGCCGGGACGGATCAGCGGACGCCGGCCTGCTCCGTCAGGCGCGCGATCGTCGCCGCGGCTTCGGCGACCAGCGCCTCGACGTCGACCCGCGTGAGCCGCCCGCCCTCCTTGTGGACCACGCCGTCGATCATCACGAAGTCGACGTCCGCGGGCTGGGCCGCGTGGGTCAGCAGGAAGTCGACCGTTCCGGCCGGAGAGGTCGTCAGCCCGTCGGCCCGGACCGCGATGACGTCGGCGCGCTTGCCGGGCTTGAGCGAGCCGACCGCGTCGCCAAGGCCGAGCCCCCGCGCGCCGCCGATGGTCGCCCATTCGAGCACGCGGCGGTCGGGCAGAGCGGACTGCTTCTCGGCCATGCCGGCCGCGAGATCCGCGGTGAGGCGCATCACGTCGAACATGTCGGCGCGGCCGGCCAGCACCATGTTGTCGACCGACAGCCCCATCTCGACGCCCGAGGCCGCCATGGCGGGGATCGCGGGCAGGCCGTAGCCGACCTCGAGCTCGGTCCAGGGGCTGATCGAGAGCGGCGAGCCGGCCTCCTTCATCAGCGCGAAGTCTTCCGGGCGCGCATGCGTCGCATGGACGATCTGGACGTCCGGCCCGAGCAGGCCGTCGCGATGCATGACCGCGATCGCGCCCTCGGCGGCCGACGCGCGGTTCGACGCCACATGGGCGGTGATCGGCAGCTTCAGCTCGCGGGCCGCGCGCCATTCGCCGCGCCAGACATCGTCGGCCGAGCGGTCGGGCCCGCGCGCGCACATGCCGAGTAAGACGAGTCCGCCGGCGCCGCCATGCCGTTCGGCGAAGCGCTTCAACGCCGCGACGTCGATCGTCGTGTCGGGCGAAAGCGCCTGCGGATAGCCATAGGCGAAGCGGCCGCGCACGCCCGACGCCCGCTGGGCGGCGAGCTCGGCTTCGGCGAAATCGGGCGTCGCCGTGTTGTGCGCCCAGTTCTGCGCCGTGGTGATGCCGCTGTTGACGGCCTCGGCGAGCGCGAGCCGCACCGAAAGCGCGCTCGCTTGCGGCGTCCAGACCTTGGCGAGCGCCCCCATGGTCTTGGCGAAGGGCCCGAGCCGGCTCGACGGCAGCCCGCGGGCGATCGTGTTCCACATGTGCCAGTGGGTGTCGACGAAGCCCGGCATGACGACCCGGCCGCGCATGTCGCGCCGCGGAACGCCGGGCGCCGCGATCGACGCCGCGACGGCCGCGATCGCGCCGTCGCGGATGTGGACGTCGCCTGTCGCGAGATCGCCGAGCCCCGGGTCCATCGTGACCACATGGGCGCCCGCCAGAACCACTTCGCCGCCCGCTTGCGCGTTGGTCCGCCGCGCGCCGAGCGCCAGCGCTCCGCCGGCCGCGGCGGTCGCCAGAAAGCCCCGGCGGGTGTGCGCCATGCGGTCCCTCATCCGAGCATCTGGCCGGAGCGGCCGGCGTTGACGTTGATGGCGCGGCGGTCGAGATCGGTCATGGAGGCGCTCCGGTTCCGGGGTCAGGCGTTCTGGCGCGGCAGCATGCGGTCGAGCAGCCCGTCGCGGCGCACCGCGACGTGGTAGGCCGCGCCGGCGACATGGGCGAGGATCAGCGCGTAGACCGCCCATTGCACGTTCACATGGACGAAGTTCATCGCGTCCTTCAGCGCCTCGCTCTCGGGCAGGCCCGGCAGGTTGACGAAGAAGAACGGCACCGGCTTGCCCGAGCCCGACATCAGGTAGCCGCTGATCGGCATGGCGAGCAGCGCGGCGTAGAGCGCCCAGTGGGTCGCCCTGGCGAGTCCCGCGAACGGGCCCGGCTGCGGCGCAGGCGCCGGACGACGCGCGCGCCAGACCGAGCGCGTGACCATCAGGACGAGCAGCAACACGCCGACCGACTTGTGGAAGAACATCCAGTAGCCCGCGTCCTCCTTGGGCGCGGCTTCGGCGAGCCAGGCGAGCGGCAGCACGGCGAGCATCGCGAGCGCGACCAGCCAGTGCAGCGCCTGCGAGACGCCGTCATAGCGGGCGGGATCCGAGCTGCGCCCGGGGATCGCGGCGGCGTCGGTGATGCTGGCCATGGGAAAAAGCTCCTCGGTCGAAAATCTTTGCTGCGCTGCAACGTGGCGCGGCTCGCCTGATCGGGAAGGCGGCGGCCAGGGCGTTCACGCAGTTGCGAAATCGGGTGACGGCGGCGTGAGCGGACAGTTTCAGGCGGACGGCGGCGTGAAGGCTTCCGTCACGGCGGTCGTTCGCGCCGTCGCGGGCTCCGCTCCGCCGCCGATCGCCAGGATCCGGCCCCGAGCGCGACCGCGGCGAGGCCGTGCCGGGGCGTGGCCATGTCGGCCATGCGCTCCCATGCGTCGCGCTTCGGGTCGTAACGCCAGGCCAAGCCGATGACGCCGCCGGGGCCGGCCTCGTGAAGACGCTCGCCGCCGAAGACGTAGAGCAGGCCGTCGAGGACGGCCCCCGCCAGTCCGCCGGCCGGCTCCGGCATCGGCGCGCGCGGCTCCCAGCGGTCGGCGGTGGGATCGTAAACGTCGAGCCGGGCCATGTTGCCGCCCGCCATCGTGCGTCCGCCCGCGACATAGATCCGTCCGTCGATCACGGCGCCGGTCGCGCTGTTGCGCGCGCCGGGGATCGGCGCGGCGTCCGACCAGCGCCCGCTCGCGACGTCGAGAACCTGGTGGAGGTCGACGTCGCGCTGCTCCGGCCACAGCCGGGCGTCGGCGGAACGGGACGTCCGGCCCGAAATCACATGAATGCGCCCCTCATGGACGACCGCGACCCCTTCGGACTGCGCGATCGGCAGGCTTGGGCCGGGCGTCCAGGCGCCGTCCTGCTCGACGAAGACGTCGCGCCGCTGGCGCCAGTGCCCCCAGGCGCCGTCGCCTTCATGGGTCTCGCTTTCGTGGGTCGCGCCGCCGATGGCGAAGACCTGGCCTTCATGCGCGACGAGCAGCGGATGATGGCGCGGCTCGGGCAGAGGCGGCCCCTCGCGCCAGCGGTCCGTGGTCGGATCGTAGAGCCCGACCTTGGCGATCGCGCGCGACTTGCCGTCCACGCCGACCTGCATGCCGCCCGCGATCATCGCCTCCGGTCCGCGCGCGGCGGCGTAGACCTCCTGCACGCGCCAGGGCGCGGGCGCGCGGAGCTCCCAGCGCCCTCCGCCGGCGCTTCTCGCCGCGCCCTGAAACGCGAACGGCAGCGCGAGCCCCGCGGCGAGCGCGGCGCGGCGGGAAAGGTCGGGACCCGCGCGCCTCACGCGGCCGCCTTTGCGGAGCCCGCCGCGTCGAGCCGGGCGACGTCGGAGGGAGACAGCGTCAGCGTTGCGGCCCGCGCGAAGCTTTCGACCGGGGCGCGGCTGGTCGCGCTCGCGATCGGGGCGGTGACGCCGCGGCTCGTGATCAGCCAGGCGAGCGCGACCTCGGCGGGTTTCGCGCCGGTCTTCTCCGCGACGTCGTCGAGCGCGGTCAGGATCGCGAGCCCTCGGTCGTCGAGATATTTGCCGACCCCGCCGCCGCGCTTGCTCTGCGAGAGATCCGCCTTCGAGCGGTACTTGCCGGTCAGGAAGCCCGAGGCGAGGCTGTAATAGGTGACGACGCCGATCTCCTCGGCGACGCAAAGGTCGCGCAACGGCCCCACGAACGCGCCGCGATCGTAGAGATTGTACTCTGGCTGCAGCACGTCATAGCGAGGCAGGCCCGTCACGGAGGCGACCGAGAGCGACTTCGAGAGCCGATCCGCGTCGAGGTTCGACGCGCCGATCGCGCCGATCTTCCCGGCCTTCAGCAGCTTGTCATAGGCGCCGAGCGTCTCGTCGAACGCCGTCCCGTCGTCGGGCCAGTGCGAGAAGTAGAGGTCGATGCGCTCGACCCCGAGGCGGCGCAGCGACTCCTCGACCGCCGACAGGATCCAGCGCTCCGAGAGGCCCTTGCGCTCGGGCGAGCCCATCTCGGAGCCGACCTTGGTGAAGATCTTCACCTTCTCCCGCATGCCGGGGCGGCTCTTCAGCCAGCGCCCGATGATCGCCTCGGATTCGCCGCCCGAATTGCCCGGCGCCCAGGCCGAATAGACGTCCGCCGTGTCGATCGCGTCGAAGCCGTGATCGACGAAGGCGTCGAGCACGTCGACGCTCGTCGCCTCGTCGATGGTCCAGCCGAAGACGTTGCCGCCGAACACGATCGGCGAGATCTCGAGGCCGGTGCGCCCGAGCCGTTTCTTGTCCATGGTCCTCGTCTCCATTCGCGCCGGGGCTTCAGCTGTCCGCGACCGAGATTTCCTTGAGCAGGACGCGGCCTTCCATCGCCGGCCGGGACAGCGTCGCGGGCACGATCCCGTCGAGCTTCTTGGAATAGTCCTGCCCGAGATGGGCCTCGTGCGAGGCGACGTCCGTCCAACGCTCGAACAGGACGAAGACGTTCCTGGCGCGCATGTCTTCGTGCAGATCGAAGGCCAGGTTGCCGGGCGCGGCGCGCGCCTGGGGCATGACCTCTGCGAAGGCCTTCAGAAAGGTCTCGCGCTCTTGCGGCTTCACATGCGGCACGACCGCGACGTTGCGGCTCGAGCCGGGGTTCGCGACGGGCTTGGGCGCGGCGCCCCGGAGCGGCGCGGTCTCGGTGAGGAAACGCTCGGTCGGCGCGCCCGCCGCCGCGGTCCCGGCCTTGGCCACGACCGCTTTCAGATGCGGCAGCGTCATATGGGTCTCGAACGCGGCGCGGTCCTTCCAGCGCTCGAACAGATAGATGGCGTCGCCGCCGGCTTCCGACTGGAAGGCGTCGAACGAGACGTTGCCGGGCTCCTTGCGGGAGCCGCGGACGTTCTCCTTCATCACCGCCAGGAACCCGTCCATCTCCTGCGGCTTCACCGGGATCGCGGCGAAGATCTGCATTTCGCCGGTCGTCGTCGTCGGCGCGTCCGCGCGCGCCGGGGCGCCGAACTGGATTACGATCGTCGCCGCCAGCGCCGCGCCAGCAAGAAATGCCCGTCTTGTCCGCATGTCCGCTCTCCATGTCGTTACCGCGGCTCGGAAAAATGGCCGCGGCCGGTCCCGCGACCGACGACCTAGGCCTTCGGGTTTCACGGATAAGTCGGCTGATTGCGAAGAGACCTTTCGGCATTCTCGAAAGATGGACCGTTTCGAGCCGTTGCGCCTGTTCGTGGCCGGCGCCGATCACGGAGGCTTGTCCACGGCCGCCCGCCCCGAGGGCGTCGCGCCCTCGACGACGTCGCTCGCGCTGGGGTTCCGCGAGGGCGCGCGGACCTTTTCGGTGCGGGTCTCGGGCGACCGCATGGCGAACGACGGCGGGACGCTGCGCGGCTGGGCGACCGCCGGCGCGGGCCCGGTCCTGACGTCGAGTTGCGACATCGAGGACGATCTCGCGACCGGACGGCTGGGGACGGCGCTTGAGCCCCACCCGGATCCCGGCGCTGGTCGAGGTCCTCGCGGCGCGGTTTTCCGCCGACGCGCCGGACTGACCGGCGCACGCGTCACAAATCGAGGCTAAGCGATTGCTGAAGAATTGGCGGGCCCGAAAGGATACGCACAGGACGCACCTTGGGACTGCCTTAAGCCATTGTGATCGAACAGCTAACCGGCCGATCGCGATTAGCTAGGTGTAGCGGCTCCGTGTAGCAACGCAAGCGCCGAAATTTTGGGGTCACACGTTTGAGCCCCCTCACTACGTGGAGCGGCTGCGAGTTTCCCCCCGTACCCCCTAGGGTCGTTAAAGTTTTCCTGCCACTTTGCAGCGATCTCAAGGTTGCATCTCGCCGGGGCCTGTCTTGCTGACCCTACAACACATCCAAGAACGCTTGTCGCTCGCATGTGTACATGCCATTGCCGGCCGAGCCGGTGTGGATGTCGCCCATAGCATTCATGACTACGGCGTTGATGGAACGTTTCAGCCCCTTAATCGCGCCTCACGGAAAGGCCATACCTTCAGGTTTCCCCATCGATTTTCAGCTGAAGGCCTCAGTGACATGGAAGGTCACAGCAAGTCACATTAGATACAAGTTATCTTCAAAGAACTTTAACGATCTCGGAGCCCGCGATACGGAAGCAAACCCTATTTACCTGATTCTTATGTGCCTGCCGAAACCGGAGGAGCATTGGCTGAATGTATCCACTTCTCATCTACTTATGCGAAACTGTTGTTATTGGTATCATGTACCCTGCGGCTCGGCGACTACCAACACGTCGAATGTAACCATTGAAATACCTCGTACAAATCTGTTTGACGTCGGAAGTTTGAAAGCTCTGCTTACCGCTGCGCGAACCCGTTGCGGAGTCGTGTAATGGAACGGACATCAATCAAGCCGACACTCAACCGCTTAAAGTCTTATTTGACTAGAAGCGGCTGGAGGCGCGTGCAGCTCGCCGTCCCCGGCCTAGAGCTTTTCGTACAAAAGCACGGAGAGGAGTATTTGAGATTGTTTTACCCGCTTCCACGGCCGGTCCGATGAGGCTCTCAAAATAGACCTTGCTCTTAAAACGCTGTCGGGACTGGAAGACGGAACAGAAAGCCAAATTGCGGAGAGGATTGCTTCATATAGTCGAGACTTATTCAGAGCGCGCCTTCCTGACGAGGCAGTCTTTATGGACAGCATCAGGCTGAAGGTAGCGGAGAGCTTTCTGCGTCGGATGCGCCAATTTTTGGAAGCCGCGGGAACGGCGGAAGAAACGTCACTCGCCTATGTTCGCGGACCCTCCCCCTTGGGAGCCGCTTATGCAGCTGACTGTAGGTTCGGCCATACGTTTGTTGGGAGCTTTGGCTTCAGCATTCAGTCGAGCGTTGGTCCGAACAGTGGATATTTTGATAACGAAGTCGATCCAGCGCGACCATTCTCTAGAAGAGTTTTTGAACGCGTGGCTCGTGGTATGGGTCACATAGCTAAGGCTTGGGATGTGAGAGAGCCCCGCCTGCTTGTTGAACATTACAAAGATGGTTTTAACTCTAATATGCTAGAGAACTTCTCAATTTTATTGGCAACAGGCGGAGTGAAGCGCTTAGAGATTGACATCGACTTCTCGCCAGAATGGAAGACGCCGCCTGATATTGCGAGGACTTTGTCAATTGGCATCGACACGGCAGCCGCGCACATGATGCAGGAGGCCGCCGCATATCTCAGAGCGAATGAGCCGCCTCCGCTGCTGCGCCTAACTGGGACAGTCTCTCGCCTTGAGACATCTGACCGGCCTCCTACCCTGCTAGAGCGAGATGGATTTGGAGAAATCTATATTGAGTGGTTATTCCGGGGAAGCAGAAGGGTACGAACACGCGTTAGACTGCCCATAGCGGAATATTATGATGCCTTAAGAGCACATAGCGAGGGACTGCGAGTATCCGTGGCAGGATACATGGATATTAATGGGGGCAACATGAGTGAACTAGGAAGCCCCTTCGACTTTGAAGTTTTGGATGATTAGATATTGGCGTAGCCCGTCAGGGTATACCCCAGCGAGACGGCGGACTGAGACATCTTGAGCGTCTCAATAGGGTGGAATTGACACCTATGAGACATTCTGCCATCGTGGTCTAGACCCATATGAGACACGAGGCCGCCGCCATGACCACTTCGGATACGCTCGGGTGAGCACGATCGATCAAGACCCCACTCTCCAGGTGGCGGCCCTCAAGGCGGCCGGCTGCGACGTGATCCGCGAGGAGAAGAAGAGTGGGACCACGCGGGACGCCCGCACCGAGTTGGCCACCCTCCTCCAGTTTACCCGCCCCGGCGACGTCCTCATGGTGACCCGCGTGGACCGCCTCGCGCGATCGATCGGCGATCTTCAGGACATCGTGCGCGAGCTGAAGGCTAAGGGGGTCTCCCTCAAGGCGACTGAGCAGCCGATCGACACGAGCACCGCAGCGGGCAAGGCCTTTCTGGACATGCTCGGGGTGTTCGCAGAGTTCGAGACGAACCTCCGCAAGGAACGTCAGATGGAAGGGATCGCGGCGGCAAAGGCGCGGGGCGTCTACAAAGGGCGGGCCCCGTCGATTGATCCAAGAGCCGTCGCTGAGCTGAAGGAGCAGGGTCTCGGGCCCAGCGAGATTGCGAAGCGGCTCGGGATCGGTCGGGCGAGCGTCTATCGAGCTTTGGGTGCGGGCTGAAGGACGCCACCGCTGACGGTGGCAGGCGGGGGCCGACGATGAAGGCGTGGCAACTGATCGGAGCGGCCTGTAGCGCTCTCGCGCTCGGCGCATGCGATGCTGCCCCGAGGGCTGACTGTGAGGAGAAACCGAAGGGCCGCGTGACGATCCAAGAGACGTCACCCCGGTTCGCCGCGGCGGCCCGCTTGGAGGCCGTTCTTCGGGTGCGGAACAACACCGATCGCCATCTTGCTGAGGTGCGCTTCGAGTGCGCCTGCGGGAACGGCAAGAAAGGCTTCGCTAAACTCGGTGGCGGCGCGATGCAGAACCTCAAGGCGCACGAGTTGGGGACGGCTCTTGTGGCCTGTGAGGGGGTCCCGCCGGGCCCCAAGCCGGAGATGAGCTGCATTGCGCCGAAGATCGTGGAGTGTCCCGCTGTGAGAGCACGTTAGGGCGGCGCGGCTGAATGCTTAAGGCTGCGGATGACGCGCTCGCTGAGCTCGACGCAACCACTTCCGGCGCAAATCCAAATGTCGCCCGTCCAACGATCGCGCTTCAGGTAACGTGCATCGGAGGTCCCAAGAGCCTGCACGTCATAAACTGGGCGAGAGCTAGGCCGCATAGCGCGGTCACTAAGAGTATCCCAAACGCCAGTGACGCCAGTTCGCTCGTGCTCATCTCGTTCACGCTGCCCTACCAGACGACTTAGAACCTGCCACATGCTTTCGTAGAGGACATCATCGGGGTTCTACGTAGAGGGAACGCAGTCGCGGCCATTCTCAAACTGCCTAACCCTTGTTACGCTGTCTGTGATGGGAGCCATTTGGTTCGCTTTCGCTCATTGTTCCGAGGCTCGAACCATGTCGTTTCGCAATGGAGCCTCCGGCCCGCATCACGGACCGCCGCCGCGATCTCAAACAGCTTGGGCCGTTGTCGGTCCTTGGTACGTTTCGTACCTCCGGGCTTCGACCGTTCGGCAAGGCGCGTCGGGGCTGTGTCTCAAAGCCCAGCGCGATGCCGTTTCAGAGTATATTCGCAGCAAGGGTGGATACGGGGCTAAGCTTCTGCATGAATACGTTGAAGTAGAAGCGGAAGACGGGACGATCGTCCTCAACTCAAGGTCGCGCTGCGACTTGCGCAGCTATCAGGAGCCACCCTCGTCATTGCAAACCTAGGCCGACTGAGCCGTAATTCTGCTTTCCTTCTGACGCTCAGAGACGGCGGCGCGAAATTTGTAGCGGCCGATCTACCAGACGTTTGCGACCTGACGATAGGGCTTTTGGCCACTGTCGCGCAGCACGAACGCGAAATGATCTCGAAGCGGATCAGGGAAGCGTTGGAGACAAAGAGGGCGGCCTTGGCGGCGGAAGCGGCTGCGAAACGGGCGCGGGGGGAAGACGCAGTCCGAGAGCTTGAAGACGGCTCCTCCCAGCCCCTCAGGCTCGGCAATCCCAACGGCGCACGCTGTCTTGCAGGGCCTCGGGAACAGCGCGGCGGTCGCCGGCAAGAAGGCCAAAGCCGCTTATCGGGCAGAGAGCCTTCGGGATGTACTGGCAGACCTCGATCCTCAGGGTTCAATGTCGGCTCGTAGCCTGGCTACAGCGCTCAACGCGAGGGGTTTTCTGACGCCGCGTTATGGCAAGAGAGAGCGCAACGGCGGCAAGTCGTGGACGGCGCAAAGTGTAATCCGGTTGCGACAACGTTTAGTTACGCCATGAAAGGCCGCGGACAGGCTGATTAGGTGGGTTAAGTCCATACAGCGTCCAGCGCCGTCAACAGCCTAAGGTCTTGAAGCGTGGGAGAGCCAAAGATGGAAAGCGTTCAGCCTGCTATCCGTAAGCGGTTTGATCCGCGATGGCTCATCGGGGTGGCGTTCGTTCCGGTGTTCTTCACTGGGTGGCTGTGCTTGTTGCTCGGAGCCGCTTGGGTCTATGACCACACCCTCGGGGCCGTGCTCAGTTCATCGTCGACAAGACAGCACGACGCTAAGGTTTGGAGTGGCTGTTCCGGCGAGATAGACCCTGAGGCCTGCATGGGGCGGGCCCGCCTATTTGAGTGAGGCGTGGGGGTTGCGGGCGGTCCATGCCAAGGGCGGCGGCGCGAAGGTTTTTGCCAGGGAAGCCGGTTTGTCGAGCGCGATGGCCCTAGCCTCTGTATGACTCACAGAAGCCCATGAGCGACCGTTTCTTGGCGATCCTACTATCCCCCGCCGGAAACACGGGATGGGCGCTACCGATCCCTTCAGAGTCCGCCCAAGACCGCCTGATGGCTGAGCTTGAGATCCTCTTCGGGGATACGCTTGAGGAAACGGGGAGAGGCTCCGGTCTAACCCCCGATCATCGCCCGGTCTCTCTAAGGCCTGCCCGGAGGTAGGCCACCCGGAGGGGTATAGGGTAGGGCGTTAATCCTCCAAGGAAATCAATGTGTTAATTCCATAGGGCGGGGCCTGAGGGTTCCGCTCTATGTGTTTTCTCCCTGCGGAGGGGGCCCTAGCTAACTGCTTGATAACGCTGGGAAACAACTCGTGCCGTATATGAGGACACAGGGGGGCAACATTGCGTGTCCCTAACCCATTGTTATCGTTGGGGAACAATACGCACCGTATATGAGGACACAGGGCCCAAACCCGTGTGTATACCTTAGTGTCCTAGACCCCTGATAATCGGTGGATAGGGGGACACCTAACGCTCTGAAATCATTGGGGAACAACTCCCGGCCTATATGAGGACGCGAGGGGGCAACTGGATGTCTCTAACCCATTGCTATCGTTGGAGAACAACTCCCCTACTATATGAATAGACACCGAGCCCCCCTTGGAGTGTCCCTAAGCCATAGCTCTCACCGCCGCCCTTAACTCAAGGTGTCCCCCTAAGCACCTCGGGTGCACCTCAGGCCCTCCCCCGAGCGACCACACTGTTAGACCCCAAGTCGGTCACTCTGAGCACAGGGGATCGGGGGTCTCTCCTCCTACGCCCAACACTTCGAGGCCACCCCTCAAGGGCCATAGGGGAGGCAGTGAGAGACGACATGCTCTTGTCGTCGACCGCTCCGACTTGGACACCCAAAGCCCCACCTTACGCACTCCATCAAGACCACACCCCTAGTCCTGCTAAGGCCCCAAGGATCGCCCCCGCGTTAGGAATGGAGATAGCAGCCACACAGGGGTCGCCATCAGGTAGGCCTCGGGGTGGGGGGAGTGGCGGCAGGGCTAAGGCAGGGGGTCGAAGGCGGAAAGGCGACCACGTGGGCGACCTTCACAAGGTGGCCTGAGTCCCGCTCCGCGGTCGAAGCATGAGACACCCCAAGCACGGACACCCTGAGCCACTACGACGGCGGGCTAGGGCAATGGGATGGCCTGCGGGATGGGGGAGCGCACAAGGCCACCTATGACCTACCCGATGTCCTCCACGGAGACGGCTGGAGGTCTGGGGCCGGGCAAGCGCTCTGGCGGGTTGTCGTTAAGCCGGACGTTTTGAGCCGTCGCGGGCCTGCTTCGTTTCGTCTGTTTCTGGGAGAAGCGAACCGGGGGCGGCCTCAATCTGACTGTTTTCGAGCCGAGAAGCCGCCCCCGCCCAGCACTGTGGGGTGCGTGAGAATGCTGGCGCGGCGAGAGTCCGCCGTCAAGTCTGGGCGCTCTACGCAGAAACCCGTACGCCCTAAGCCGTTGACGTTCTTGGGGGAACAACTCCCGGCCTTATGAGGCAGGGCGTCGGGCGTCCCCAAGTCGAAGCGCTTTGAGGCGGCCAACTTTCAGCGATGGCGCGAGGCTTAAGCCTGCGCTTCGCGAGACCGCTTGACGGCCACCGCTAATTTTGATGTGCTTTAAAGTTGAATGGCCGCGCTCATAAGAACTGAGCGGGCTTTATTTCGTGCGCGCAAATGATGGACACCCGTGCGCCACCTCGATGGCTTCATCAGGACCCCTAGGACTAGGGAGGCCACACCTGACACCTCAGGTGATACATGGGGCCACGCCTGTGGTCAAGCACATGGGGTGGGTTCGTCCTGCACCAACCCCCACGGTGAAGTTCATCGTGTAGGACATGGGGTGGGTATACATGGGGCCGCGGCGGAGGGTGCGCTCAATACCCACACCGCCCGGGACCAAGGGGTTAGGCCTCGGGGTAAGGCCCAGCACCCCCTCACAGCGGGCCAGTTTGGGCAGCACCAGACACCCACAGATGCATCGGCCCCGAGCGGACCACCCACCACAAGAGACACGACGCAGCGGGCGACCGGACCGCAGCGACCACGTGCGCCCACTCCGGTCTTCGAGAGGGGGACACCCCATGACTGACAGCGAAACGATGGCCGCCGCGGAGGGCAAGGAGCCCAGCGCACACGGAACGGGGACAGAGGCAGCGCCGCGAAGGTTCGACTTCAAGTCGACCATACGCACACACGACGAATTGCCCCCCGAGGCGTGCAGCCTGCGAGTTCGCGCCCTGAGGGTTCGCCTCACCGATCGGGGGCAAGCCCGATGACCGAGAGAAACCTTAAGTCCGCTCAACCCGGCTCCGCGCCGTCTGCCATGAACGAGAACGAGCTTGAGGCCTACCTCTATGGGGCTGGCCAAGGGCAGGCTCCCGCCGCCCCCGGGCCCATCCCAAAAGCCGCACCAACGTCGCGCCTAGCTATGACTGCGGAGGAGATTGAGGCCCTACTGTCCACACCTGAGGTCGGAGGGCCGGCGGTCTCTCCCACGAAGGCCACCCCACAAGGGACCTCAGCGCCAACCCCTGAGGTGGAGGGACCGCCGGCCCCTGCCTATGGCGAGCCTGCGGTGGCTGACCCGGTGAAAGACCCGGCCGCATGGCAAAGGGAGGCCACTGAGAGGGCGAAGCAGGCCGGCAAGGAGCCGGGGCTCCGAGACGGGTCCTTCGGTATCAACCCCGAGGCCCCCATCGTGGGTGCGCTCCAGGCCGTGTTTCAGACTCGGGACTTCCTGTTTGGGGCCACCCCCAAGGCGGAACAGTCCAGCCTGCGCAGAGGGGTGGACGACTGGACCGAGCACGCGCCCGGATTGGAAAAGGCCGCCGCGAGCCTCTCGCAGTTCGGCGTGGGGATGCTCGGGGCGGGCAAGCTGGCCGCCACAGGGAAGGTCCTGCCGTGGTTCGGCAAGCTCAACGTTGCGGGCAAGGGCGCGAAGGTCGCCGCTGAGACGGCTAAGGCCGCCGCGGTGGGGGCTGTCGCCTTCGACCCCTATGAGGATCGCCTCTCAAACATGGTCCAAGGGACGGCGCTGGCGAACCCCGTGACGGGCTTCCTCGCGGCGGACCCCAGCGATAGCCGCGCAGTCGGCCGCATGAAGGCCGCCCTTGAGTCCATCGGTCTAGACGCGGCGCTCATCGGGACCTTTGTCGGCGGCGTCCAGGTCTGGAAGCACCTCAAGGCGGGAGACACCGAGGCCGCCGCTAAGTGGACGGCTCGGCTCGACAAGGAGCAGCAAGGGCCCGAGGCCGTAGACCTCACGCAGGACGCTCCGCGGAGCCCCGAGGCAGCGGAGACCATCGCGGCCGACGTCCAGCCTCAGCATATGACAGGGGGCCCCGAGGCCGCGCCCACCGTCAGCGCTCCCGAGGGCCGGGAGGTGCAGGTCTCCGGGGAGCAGGTCGACGCCGCGACGCCTCAGGTGACACCGCCGCAAAGAGACATCCTCGATGTCCGCACCAAGACCCCCGAGGGCTCCGCGGTGGATGGCGTCGACACGCCCGAGCAAGGGGTGGCGCAAGCAGGCGTGGGGCTTCCCGCTCCCGCCTATAAGGCCCCCTCGCTGGACGGCTTCAATGCGGAGAGGCTCCTCACTAAGCTCAAGGCCGACACTGACGCCATAGAGACCGCGGGGTCTTTCACGGACGCGGTGGCGGCGGGCCACAACTTCGCGAAGGGCGAACAGCTCCCCATGCAGTGGCTCTCGGAGGGGAGCCCCGAGCGGGACCTCTTCGTCCGGCGCTCGGTGGAAGCCGTCAACGCCCGCATCCAGAAGCAGCGGGGCGGCAAGGGGGTCAACGCCAACGATTGGGCCGTCCAGACGGACGGGGAGTTGCTCCGCACGGTGGGGCAGTTCGCCCGCGCCTATAACGAAAGCCCCGACGCCATCCTGGGAGCGCTTCAGCAAGCGGCCCGCACGGCGGTGGGCCTCCCGGCTCAGCTCGAAGTCGGCATCATGCTGACCAATAAGCTGAAGCTCGAAGCCGACCGCATGGCCTCGCGCATTCAGCTCGGGGACCTCACCCCATGGGGAGGCGATCGGGCTAAGGCCCTCGGGAGTTCAACCTCCTCGTCGGGGCCTACCGGCAGACGTTGGGCGACACCCTCGCCATCCGGGCGGCCGGCGGCAGGGTGACACGCAGAGGCGGCGGCTATTTGGACCGCCCGACGCCACGCTCAACGACCTCAGCGGCGGGGAACTGCTGCTGGACCTCTGGACCAAGGCGTCCCACGACCCCGCGACCCTTCGTAAGGTCATCTCCCCCACGGTGCGGGGGAGCGGGCGCAGGACTACGCGAAGTACGTCCTCGTCAACAACCTCGTGTCCGGCCCCAAGACGCAGATCATCAACATCTTGTCGAACGGCGGGATGATGCTCCTGCGGCCCGCGGAGAAGATCATCGGGGCCACCTCGCAGCGAGCATTCGCGGCGGCCACCGGCAACGCTGAGTTGGCGGGCAGCGCAAACCGTCAGTACCGCCAAGCCCTGCGGGCCTACGGCTTCTATGCGACGAACCTCGCGGACGCTTGGTCGATGGCCTCGAAGGCGTTCCTCAAGAACGACAGCATCCTCAATCCGCACCGCACGGAGGCTTTCCTCCAGAACGTCCGCGCGGGCGGCAATGTGCAGTGGAAGCCCGCCGACGACATCACGGGCGTGCTGCACAACGCGATGTACGCGGCGCATCTCGCCATCGGGTTGCCGACCCGGGGCCTCGGCTTCGTGGATGAGCTGGTGAAGCAGACTGTTTATCGGTCGAGCCTCGCTAGCCGCGCGGTAGTCCGGGCGATGGACGACGGGATGGCGCGGGGTCTCTCGGGCGACGCCCTGCGGGAGTTCGTGCGGCAGGACATCGACAGCACGCTTAAGGCCGGCTTCGACGAGTTCGGCCAAGGCTGGACCCGAGGCGCTGCGCGAAGCCCAGATCGCGACGTTCTCGCAAGACCTACAGCCCGGTACGCTCGGCAAGCACGTGCAGGCGCTCGCTCAGAACAACTGGGCGGTCGGGATGCTGCTCCCCTTCGTGAAGACCCCCACCAACGCCCTGCGCTACGGGTGGAAGCTCTCGCCGGGGCTCAACATGCTCCAGACGGAGTTCCGCCAAGCCATCACCGGCAAGGCGGGCCCGGAGCTTCAGGCGGAGGCCATCGGGCAGTTCTCGCTTGGGACGATGGCGATGGGGGTCGCGGCCCTTGCGGCGATCGACGGGCGCATCACCGGCGGGGGTCCGAATGATCCCAAGATGAAGGCCGAACTGATGGCCACCGGGTGGCAGCCCTACAGCTTCGTCCGCCACAACGCGAACGGCTCCCGGACCTACGTCCCGTTCGGAAGGCTGGACCCCGTGGCCATCCCCCTGGGGATCGCCGCAGACATCGTGGACGCCCTCTATGTGCGCCAGCAGACGGGGCAGGACATCGACGTAGAGGCCGCGATCTTCTCGCCGGTCTTGGCCATAACGAAGCAGTTTCGCGAGAAGTCTTACCTCCTCAGCATGTCGCAGGCCCTAGACGCCCTGTTCGACGACGACCCCAAGGGGGAGCGGGCTCAGCGGTTCTTCGGAAGCATGGCGGCCAACATGGTCCCGTACTCCGCGATGATGCGGCAGGCGAACCCTGACGACACGCTGCACGAGGCCCGCGGGGTGGTGGACCGCATCATGGCCACCGTTCCGGGGTGGAGCACGAAGGTCCCCAAGCGGTACGACGCGTGGGGCGACCCGGTGACCGCCTACAGCCGCAATTGGTTCGCGTCGGACGACGACGGCTCCGTGGTGGACCGCGAAGTCCAGCGCCTTCTCGTTGAGACCGGAAGCTCCATCACGCGCGTGGCCCCGAGGCCGCGGGCGGGCGTCGACCTCCGGGACATCACGATGAAGGACGGACGGAACGCCTACGAGGTCTATGCGCAGCTAGGTGGCAGGCCGTCGCCCCGTTCGAAGCCGCTTAAGGAGGTGGCGGCGAAGCTCATCGCCTCGCGTGGCTACAAGCGAGCGCCGGACGGCGACGCGTCGACCAAGGACGAAGCTCTATCTCTTGGTGCGGCTCGTGGCGGACTACCGGGGCAGCGCCTTGGACATCCTGATGAAGGACCCAACGTCCGCGACGCCATCCTCAAGAAGCAACGCGACGTAGCCGCAGCTTATCGCGGAGGGTCCGCCAAGCCGCAGGCCTCGGAGTCATCCGGCGTCATGGGCCTCGTGAATGGGGTCCTAGGAGGCGGCGGCTCGGATTAGCCCCCGTGATCGCCCGACACCCATGGGGACAGCTCCGGGAGGCCTCACGGCTTCCCGGCGGCGTTCTCCAGCGCATTGCCCCCGCTCCTACGAGGGACACGGGGCCACACCTTCGGGTCTCTAGCTCGCCCGCGAGAGGCCTGATCACCGCGCCCGCTCCGATCGCGCCACCTCGAAGCGCCAGCGTCACGCAGCCCACGCCGCCGGCTTCACGGCGGACCGATGGCGCTTGCCTACAGCCCCACCCTTTCTGAGGACATCACGATGTCAGACAACGCAGAGAAGCGAGCCGCCCCGCGGTTCATAACGCCCGAGGCTTATGCCGATTGCCTGGAGTTCATCCGGCAGGCCAAGGCCTACATTGAGAGCCACGAGACTGCTCCTCCGCCGGACCTCTCCCTCCTACTTACGGACGCTCGCCACGGCCCCTTTACGGACATTGGCCTTACGGCGGGCCTCTTAGGCCGCCCACTTGTTCCTTCGGCCTTACCGATCGGAAGGCTACCAGACCTCGCCGGATGGACCCGACGTTCTTCGCCGGGTTCCGCCTCTTAGTCGGCCTCGGGATGGGGGCCGATCTTCACGACAACGGCAAAGGCCAAAGCTACCTCCGCTTGGATATCAGGCCGTATGGGGCGGTCTCCCACGTCTACGCCAGCCGCATCCTCTGGGACGCACAGCCTGGACAGCAGGTGCGGGGCAGCGGCGGGTTCCTCGATCACCGCTACCTGGTCCATGAGGCTTGGGCGGTAAGGGCAGAGACGTCTCTTCGCGAAGAAGGCGTCGGCTTGCAGGCCTCGGGAGCCGGCCGTGAGGAGGCTCTCGCGGCGGCGCTACTGGACTTCAAGCACCACGCTGGGGCCGCCGGCCTTCCGGGAACCGCAGCGGAGTACGTGGCGGCAATCCGATCGGCCTTTGAGATGAGCGACCGCGAGCACGCCCTCAGGTCCCGTCAGTCAGAGCCCGACGCCGCCGAGTAACGAGACCCCAGTTCCCGAGCGGCCGGCGCGGACTATGCGTCGGTCGCGAGGGTGGGGCGCTGGGGAGGGTTCACAGTGGGCGCAGTGAGGCCCTCCCCAGCAAGCCCTTCCGCTTCCTGTCATGACATTTGAAGCCCGAGGGGTCACTCGTCTGAGACCGGGGAACCTTCCATGGAGGCGTCCGCGAGATTCCCCCCGTGGCCCGGCTCGGGGCCCCACCTCAGGGCAGACACCGGGCGGGCGCTGCGATCTTCGCGACCCCCTCGGACAAGGCTTGGAGGTCGAAGCCCTTCCCATAGCTCCGCCCAACGCCGCTTCCTCCCGCGTGACCGGTTAGCGCGTCGTGCATCTCTTCGGTGAGGTGAGCGCTTCGGGCGAGCCGCTTGAAGGTGTGGCGGAAGGAATGGAAGACCTTGATTTGGTCCTTCACGCCAGCCGTGTCGCGGAGATACCGGCCGAACCACTTGGACCATGCGGCGGAGCGCTTGCCGTTCACGTCAGACTTGATGTCGGGCCACAGCGGCGCGTCGGAAGGATTGTTCTTCGCGCGGGCCTCGCGGTAGCGCAGCAAGCCGATGCGCTCCAGCTCCGGGTGAAGCGGGACCTTGCGGCGGGAACTGACGGTCTTCACGTTCCGCCCGCCTGATATCCCGATGTCGAGAAACCAGACCCCCGCCTCGACGTCTTTCCCAATGTCGCAGACGCGAAGCTGCGCAAGTTCCTCCTGGCGGGCTCCGGTGAGGAGCGCCAGCACGGGAAGCCAGAACGCCGCCTCCCCGCCGCCGCCGGCCGGTCGCACCCCGGAGGCGAAAACAGGGGTCTCGAAGAGAGCCTTGAGGTCCGCATTGTCGAAGGGCTCGCGGCCTTCCGCCTGCCGTTCGTCGACGTCGGAGCGCACGTCCTTGAAGGGATTGGCGAAGGCAGAGAGCCCGTCCGTAAGCCCGTCCTTTTCGGCTCGGCGCACGACCGCCTTGAGCATGTTGAGCAGCTTGTTGACTGTCGTGGCGCTCGTGGGTGGGTAAGCCCGGAGGTCTTTTTCTAGGAGGTCGCGAAGAGGCAGAGCGCGGAGCTTTGCAGGCAATCCCGTGGGCCGCCGCTCCAGCGCGTCGCGGAAGGTCCGAGTGTCTTCCTTGGTGATCGCGCCCAAGGCCTTGTCGCCCGCCCATTCTTTGAAGAGCCGTACGGCAAGGGCCGCTTCCCGTAGACTGTTAGGCGCGAGCTGCCTCCCACCCTTTGCCGTGCTAGGCCGCTTCCAGTGGTCGAACGCCTCGGAGAACTTCGGCCCTTGCGCGGGGGGCGCGGGCTCCGGGGTCTTCACGCGTTTGCCGGATTGCCGGTCGAGCTTTGCCTCCACTGCGTCCGCAGCCGCCCCCAAGATCGCCAACGCGCGGTCGCGGTGCGTGGGGTCCTTAGGATCAAATCGGAGGCCCAGCCGGTGAAAGGCCGCTTCAATGTCCCCACGGATGACAGACGGGTCCTGACGTGCGAGCGCGTCGCGAAGGTCCGCCGCTTCGATCTCTAGCAAGTCGCCCCACGCGAGGAAGTGGTCTCGTTGCATACCCTCAGTGGCTTCCCGAGGAAGAAGCCCAAGCGCCTCCCGATCGTGCAGACCTTCCATAGGGTCGCCGGATCGCCGTTCGGCTTGATCCATCTCCAACTCCCGGCGGAAGTAGGCGGCCTCAAACTCTTCCACCGAAGGAAGCTCAGGCAGGCTGGCGTCGGTTAAAGACCCCTCCCCATACATCCGCAGGGCCGCCGCGATGTCGTCGGACACCGCGCTCGCGAGCTTCAGGCTGCGGCGCTTGGCCGTGGCCTCGTCCTTCGTCTTGAGGGAGTTCGTCACTTCGAGCTTGAAGCGGCCGGTCTTCGCGTTGACCAGTTGGGGGAAGGCCGCGCGGATGTGCTCGGGGGCGTCCTTACCCGCAAGCGCTTCTGGAAGCCGCTTCCGAAACCACTGTGTGCTGCCGCGAACCGCCATGTAGCTCAGAGCCGCCATTTTGCCTGACCTCGTGTAGCACGATGGTGTAGCGAACGGCAGGCTAAGCCCCATGAGGAGCTAGCTATTCGGCGATCTCAATGGCTTAGGAAAATTTGGCGCGCCCGAAAGGATTCGAACCTCTGACCCCCAGATTCGTAGTCTGGTGCTCTATCCAGCTGAGCTACGGGCGCGCTGCCGCGTGAGGCCTTGGGGCCCCGCGGGAGGCGACGTGTTAGCCGCGTTCAGATCGCATTGCAAGCGCTCTCGACGCGGCTCGCCGCTCCTTTTTAGGCGCGCGCGCGTTCGCGGGCCCGCGCCTGGAGATCGATCGGGCGGTCGGGGATCGTGATCCGGAAGGTCGCGCCCATGGTGCCGTCCACGAGCGCGATCGAGCCGCCATGGGCGCGCACGAGCTCGGCGGCGATCGCCAGGCCAAGCCCCGTGCCGCCCGAGCGGGTGGAGCCCTGGAACGGCTCGAACAGGTGGTCGCGCGCCTTCTGCGGCAGGCCGGGACCGGTGTCCGACAGCTCGATCACCGCCACCGCGCCCTCGCGGCGGCCGAGAATGCGGATCTGGTCGCGGTCCGGGTCGGTCTCGCCGCGGCTCTCGAGCGCCTGCAGCGCGTTGCGGCCGAGATTGAGCAGCGCGGAACATCTGGTCGGATCGGCGTCGATGACGAGGCCGCGCTCGACCGCGGACACGAAGCCGACCGCGCCGCCGCCCGCAAGGCCAAGGCCCGCGCGCACGTCCTCGACGATCTCCGACAGCGGCGTCATGCGGCGGGCCGGCGGCGTCTCCTGCGCCGCGCCGTAGGACAGCGTCGACTGGCAGAAGCTGATCGCGCGGTCGAGCGTGGCGACGAGGCGCGGGGCGAGCTTCTGCACCGTCGGGTCGGCGACCGCGCCGAGGCGGTCGGACATCAGCTGCGCGGAGGCGAGCAGGTTCCGGAGGTCGTGGTTGATCTTGGAGACCGCCAGGCCAAGCGCCGCGAGCCGCGACTTCTGGGCGAGCTGGGAATGGATCTGGAGCTGCATGCGGGCGAGCTCCTCCTCGGCGACGCCGATCTCGTCGTCGCGGCCGGACGCCGCCACGATGCGGCTTGCGTCCTCCGGCGCGCCGGCGAACTGCACCATCGAGCCGGTGAGGCGGCGCACCGGCCGCACGATCATGCGGTCGAGCGTGAAATAGACGAGCGCGCCGGTGATCAGCGAGATCATCAGCGAGAGCGCCAGCACGTTGATCGAGAAGGCCAGCATCGCCTTCCTGAGCGGGGTCTCGTCGACCACGATCTCGATCTCGTCGCCGCCGTCCTGCGCGTCGTCGACCACGCGGGCGAGCCGCTTGTCGCCGTAGAGCAGCACGTCGAACGCCTCGAGCACGGTCTCGGGCCCGACGGGGTCGCGGCGGTCGACCGTGTGGGCGACCTCGGGCGGCATGTCGGCGACCGCGAGCAGGCGCCGGGCGTCGCCGGTCTGCAGCACGAGCGCGCGGGCGCCGACGATCTTCAGCAGCTTGCGGGCGAGCGGCTCCTCCACCGCGCCGTCGGGCGCGGCGTCGAGCGCGAGCGCTGCGGTGCGAGCGCGGTTCAGCTGGTCGTCGATGAAGTTGAGTCGGAAGTTCGCCACCGACGGCACGAAGATCAGGATTTCTGAGACCATGACGAACAGCGCCGTCAGGGCCAGCAGCTTGCCCGACAGGCCAGGTCGCCCCGTGGGCGCCTTCGCGGGGGCGTGCTCTTCGCTCATGGGTCGGCGCGGGTCATGGGCGGAAAGTCACGGGCGGGCGGGTCGGGGATTGCGGTCGGCGGCGGACCGGGCGCGCGGGCGTGATCCGCGCCCGAGTCGGCGCCCGCCTCGCGGGCGCGTCGATAGTGAGCTTCGCGCGGGGCCTCGTCAAATTGCCGGGGCGGCGGGCCGCCCGCCCGATCTTAAGGTTTACGAAAGCTTTCGCTTTCCAGCGCGCGCGCCGGGGCGCAGCGTGGCCGGCGAGGGTTCGCGCGGCGGGGCCGCCGCCATGGACGCCGCGTCGACGAGGCGGCGAAAGGGAGAGGATCATGCTTGAGGTCGAGAGCGTCATGCAGCGTCTGGACGACCAGACCAAGCGGCTGAAGGCGGAGGCCGCCGCCTGCCTCGCCCTGGAGACGCAGGAGGAGCGCGCGCTCACCGTGAAGAGCCTCGCGCTCGTCTCCGAGGCGGTGCTCAAGATCGGCCGCGACATCCGCCAGATCCGGATGCAGCTCGCCGACCGGAGCTGATCGCCCGAAGGCGACGTGCGGGCCTCCCCGCGATTGACTTCGCGCGGAGGCCTCCCGTATAAGCCGCCGCATGTTCGCGCCCGCGCAGACCGCGGGCTTTTTTGTATTGGCCGAAGGCCCCCGACGCGGGCCCCGCTTGACGCGGGAGACGCCTGTGCGGGCCTCGGCGACCGGAGACGACGTTCGTGAAACGGACCTACCAGCCCTCGAAGCTTGTCCGCAAGCGCCGCCATGGCTTCCGCGCGCGCATGGCGACGGTCGGCGGCCGCAAGGTCATCGCCTCCCGCCGCGCCAAGGGCCGCAAGCGGCTGAGCGCCTGATCGACGACCGGGACGACGCCGCGCATGCGCCGATGACGACGCTCGCGGCCACTCTCGACATGATGCGTCGCCGGCGTGACTTCGTCGCGGCGGCGAATTCCGGCGTCAAGATCGGCGGACCTCTGGTCGCCCTCCAGATGAATGATCGCGGCGCGGAGCAGGACAAGCCCCGCGTCGGTTTCACCGCGACCAAGCGGGTCGGCAACTCGGTCGAGCGCAGCCGCATGAAGCGGCGCCTCCGCGAGGCCGCGCGCGCGGCGCTTGGAAAAGACGCCCGTCCCGGCTGCGATTACGTGCTGATCGCCCGGCGCGCGGTGCTCGACGCGAATTTCGACCGCCTGACGCGCGACATCGCCCAGGCGGCGAAGCGCGCCCACGGACGGGCCGGCGGCGAAGCGGACAAGGCGAGGCCCGATCGGGCCCGCCCGCGCGAAAGCGGACGTTGATGGACAATCGCAACACACTCATCGCCATCGTTCTGTCGGTCCTGGTTCTGGTCGGCTGGCAGTATTTCGTGGCGAAGCCGCAGCTCGACGCCCAGCGCGAGCAGCAGGCCGCGCAGCAGGCGCTGACCGACGAGAACAAGGCGACGCCGGCGCCCGGCGTCGGTCCGCAGGCCGCGCCCGCGGCCGGGGCCCAGTCGCCCGCCGGCGCGCCCGCGGCGCAGCCCGGCGCGGCCGGCGGCCAGATCAAGACCCGCGAGCAGGCGCTCGCCGGCGCTCCGCGCGTCAAGATCGACAGCAACAGGCTCGACGGCTCGATCTCGCTGATCGGCGGCCGGGTCGACGACGTCCAGCTCAAGGACTATCGCGAGACCGTCGACCCGAAGAGCCCCGAGATCGTGCTGTTCGCGCCGATCGGCAGCCCGCAGCCCTATTACGCCGAGTTCGGCTACGTGAACGGCGCCGGCGAGAACGTGAAGCTGCCCGACGGCCAGACCGAGTGGAAGGCCGAGACCACCGGCCCGCTCACCACCGAAAAGCCGGTCGTCCTCGTCTGGGACAATGGCCAGGGCCTCGTGTTCCGCCGCACGATCTCGATCGACGGCGACTACCTCTTCACCGTCAAGGACAACGTCCAGAACACCGGCGCGGCCGCCACGACGCTGCACCCTTACGCCTTGCTGTCGCGCCACGGCGAGCCGCAGACGCTCGGCTACTGGTTCCTGCATGAGGGGCCGATCGGCGTGTTCGGCCAGGAGGGCCTGTCCTACCCGACCTACAAGGACATCACCGGCGGCCCGCGCACCTACAAGGCGACCGGCGGCTGGCTCGGCTTCACCGACAAGTACTGGGGCGCCGCGCTCATCCCGCCGCAGGACAAGGGCTACGCGGCCCGCTTCGCCTCGGCGACCGAGGGCGGCAAGCTCTACCAGAGCGACTACCTGCTCGACCCGATCGTCGTCGCCCCGGGCGCGACCAGCGAGTCGACCGCGCGGCTCTTCGCCGGCGCCAAGCAGGTGGCGGTCATCGACAAGTATGAGAGCCAGGGCGTCCTGAAGTTCGAGCTGATGATCGACTGGGGGACCTACCTCCATCTCGTCACCAAGCCGATGTTCTATGCGCTCGACTTCTTCTACAAGCTCGTCGGCAACTTCGGCATCGCGATCCTGATCGTGACGCTCTGCGTGAAGATCATCTTCTTCCCGCTGGCCAACAAGTCTTACGTCTCGATGTCGAAGATGAAGCTTGTCCAGCCCGAGATGGTGAAGATCAAGGAGCGGTTCCCGGACGACAAGCAGCGCCAGCAGCAGGAGCTCATGGAGCTCTACAAGCGCGAGAAGATCAATCCGCTCGCCGGCTGCCTGCCGATCCTGATCCAGATCCCGGTGTTCTTCGCGCTCTACAAGGTGCTGTTCATCGCGATCGAGATGCGGCACGCGCCGTTCTACGGCTGGATCCACGACCTCGCCGCGCCGGACCCGACCTCGCTCTTCAACCTGTTCGGGCTGCTTCCCTACGACGTGCCGCACTTCCTGCTGATCGGCGTGTGGCCGATCCTGATGGGCATCTCGATGTTCGTGCAGATGCGCCTGAACCCGGCCCCGCCGGATCCGACGCAGGCCATGATCTTCAACTGGATGCCGCTGTTCTTCACCTTCCTGCTGGCCTCGTTCCCGGCCGGCCTGGTGATCTACTGGACCTGGAACAACCTGCTCTCGATCCTCCAGCAGTGGATCATCATGAAGCGGCAGGGCGTCGAGGTGAACATCATCGGCAACACGCTCGACGTGTTCCGGAAGAAGAAGCCCGCGGACGCGGCGAAGAGCTAGACGGCTCTTCACAAGGCGCGTCATCCCGGCCGAGGCGTGAAGCCGAGAGCCGGGAGCGTCCTGCGCGTAAGGCGCGCCTCTTTTTGAAAACGATCCCGGATCGGCCTTCGGCCGTCCGGGATGACGGCCCCTCCGGAGCGCCTCATGTCCGAGCCCGAGACGCTTCCCGAAGACCCCTATCCCGAAATCGGCCGCAAGCTGTTCGCCGGCCCCTGCGACTTCAGGCTCGGCTGCGCCAAGCTCGACCAGCTGCCGCCGATGGACCGGCCCGAGATCGCCTTCGCGGGGCGCTCCAACGTCGGCAAGTCGAGCCTCGTCAACGCGCTCACCGGCCGCAAGACGCTCGCCAAGACGTCGAACACGCCCGGCCGCACCCAGCAGCTCAATTATTTCGACCTCGGCGGCCGCGCCTTCATGGTCGACATGCCGGGCTACGGCTACGCGCAGGCGCCCGTCGAGGAGGTCGCGGCCTGGACGCGGCTGGTGAAGTCCTATCTGCGCGGCCGCGCCAGCCTCGCGCGCGTCTTCGTGCTGATCGACAGCCGCCACGGATCAAGGAAGTCGACCGCGAGGCCTTCTCGCTGATGGACGCGGCGGCGACGTCCTATCAGGTGGTGCTCACCAAGCTCGACCAGCTGAAAGCCGCCGAGCGCGAGGCGCGGATCGCCGAGACGCTGGCGGGCCTCGCCAAGCGCCCCGCGGCCTTTCCGGAAGTGCTCGCGACCTCGAGCCGCGACGCGATCGGCGTCGCCGAGATGCGCGCCGCGATCGCGCGCCTCATCGACGAGCGCAGCTGAGCCGTCGTCAGTAGCGGTACGACACCCCAAGCCCGAGCAGCGCCGAGGTCTTGGAGCCGTCCTTCACGATCGGGCTGTCGGCGGCGTCGCCGACGTAGCGCGTCACCTCGGCGCGGGCGACGAGGCCCCACTGTTCGTTGAACTGATAGCCCGCGGTGACGCCCGCGCTCACGTCCTTGAAGCCCGCGCCCGGCCGGTAGGCCTTGAGCCCCGAGGCGATCGAGCCTGCGCGGGTGACGCCGAAATAGGTGCGGTTGAAGTCCTTGCTGGCGTAGGTCGTCTGCGCGTCGACATTGGCGTAGACGGGGCCCCAGCGCAGCGCCGCATAGCTCACCCCGCCGCTCGCAGTGAAGCCGTCGTGCTCGCCCGAGACGTCGTGCAGCACGGTGGCTTCAAGGCGGATCTCGCCTTGTCCGTTCCGGTCGCCGCCGAAGGCGTAGGCCAGGAACCCGCCGCCCTCGACCGCGCCGTCGATCTCCGCGAGGCGCTTCACCGGCCCCGACACGTCGTCGTCGCGCTTGCCGCGATAGTTCACGACCGGGCCGAAGTCCCACGGGCTGTCGGCGAAGAGGTCGACGCGCGCTTCGAGCCCGCGGAGCTGAAGCTCGACGCCGCCCCATTTCACATTGGCGAGCAGGAGCGGCACGACCTCGTATTTGTCCGAGCCCTCGAACTCCGGCTTCATCGCGACGCCGGCGGCGAGCAAAGCCGAGACGACCCTCTCATTGGGCGCCGCCACGGCCTCGCCGAGTGTTTCGTCGGAAAAATCCGCAGCCCGGAGGGGCGACGCCCCGATCCCGGCCAAAATCGCCGCTACGCAGGCAAGACTTAGGTTCTGTCTCATCAAGCTTCCCCGACCACGGCCGAACTGGCCCGGCGCGAGGCGAGCTATGGCGGGCGGGCAGGGTTTCGGGCGAGCGCCCGTTCGCGACTGCGCGGAGCGCTTCGCGAAGCGGGCTGGAAACTGAGGGGAAAGGCCGTTCGCGATGCGCGACTTCGCGAAATTCCCGAGCGAGGACTGGCTGCGCCAGCGCGCGAGCGAGCTCGCTTTGGCGATGGCGCTCGGCCTCGCCTTCGCCTGGATCGGACCGTTCAGCACCGACAAGGCCGAATTCCTGCCGAAGCTCGGCTACTGGGTCGGGCTTCTGGCCTGCTGGTACATCGTCGCCGCGCTCGTCGAGCACGCGCTCGAGCGCCTGCCGGCGTTCCGCGACGCGCGGCGCAGCGTCCGGCGTCCGCTCATCTGCGCCGTCGCCGTGCTCCCGATGCTGCCGGTCGCCGCGCTCGCGACCGTCGCGCTCAGCGACTTCGAGCCGACGTTCTGGGAGCTCGCGGAGATGTCCAGCCAGATCTTCGTGGTCGGCTGGGGCGTCATGCTGCTGACCGACGCGATCCTGCGGCCGGCGGGGCCGCCCGACCCGCAGCTCCGCTTCGTGGCGGCGGGCGCGGGCGAGGCCGCGGCGACGATCGACCTTCCCGCCGGGGAGAGCGAGGCGCCCCAGACCAGCCGCCTCGTCGAGCGGCTGCCGCCGAACCTGCGCGGGCCGCTGATCTGCCTGCGGATGGAGGATCACTATGTCCGCGTCCACACCACGCGCGGCTCGACCCTGATCCTCATGCGCCTCGGCGACGCCATGGCCGAGGCCGCCCCGACGCCGGGCGCGCAGTCGCACCGCTCATGGTGGGTGGCGGCGAACGCCGTCGAGAGCTTTGAACGCGTCGGCCGGGTCGGGCAGCTTCGGCTGAAGACCGGGCTGACGGCGCCGGTTTCGCAGCCCTACCTGCAGGCGATCGAGGCGCTCGCCGCGAAGCCCTAGGACGTCGCCGAGCGCGGGTGAAACCGCGCGATCGCGGCGTCGAGCGCCGGAAATCCGCCGCTGAGCTCGGTCGCCGACATCCAGTATCCGGTGACGCCGACGGTCGCGGCGTTGATCTTCGCCAGCCGCCGCGCCGCCTTGGTGAAGGGCAACGCCGGTTCGCGCGCAGGATCGATCGCGAGAACGATCGATTTCCGCGCGCCCAGATCGGCCTTTCCCACCGCCGTGACGGCGTCCCACGGGATCCAGTCGTTCGACAGGCGCCGGTCGAACACGCCCTGGCGTCCGACCGAGACCACCGGGCCGCGCCGGAAGAACCTCACGGTCGCCACGATCGCGCAGGCGCCGAAGAACAGGACGCCGGCATAAAGCGTGAACTCGTTGAGGCTGCCGGGCTCGACCCCGGCGGGGCGCAAATGGAGCAGGACGCCGCAGAGCGCGACGAAGCCCCATGCGCCGCCCTTGAGGGCGAGAAGTCGAAGGGCCGACTTCTCGAGGTCGATCTGGTCCTCGGCCATGCCCCCGCGGCTCTAGACGCGCCTGAAAAGCCCGATGATCAGCAACAGCACGATCGCGCCGACAGTCGCGCCGATCAGAGTCCCAAGCAGCCCGCCGCCGACGAAGATCCCGAGCTTGGCCAGCAGCCAGGTTCCGACGAAGGCGCCGATCACGCCGACGATGATGTTGCCGATGATGCCGAGCCCGTAGCCTCGCACCACGATGCCGGCCAGCCAGCCGGCGACGCCGCCGATCAGCAGAATCGCGATCAGGCCGTAGCCCGCAAATGGTTCAAGCTCCATTCCGCATCACCCTCGTGCTCATGCGGTCCACCGCCTCGAAACTCAACATATGGCGGCGACGCCGAAGGTCTATGCCGCGGCGCAGCATACCGCCAACGTCGCATTGCGCGGTTTTCGGGAGGCGACTAGTTCGAAACGCAACGGCAATTTGAACGCGAGCCCGAAGTCCATGAGCGCCAGCGGCGAAAAGAAAGATCTCTACGAGCTCGGCGAGATGCCGCCGCTCGGCCATGTGCCCGCCACCATGCATGCCTGGGTGGTGCGCAAGGAGCGGCACGGCCCGCCCGAGAGCGCCAACGAGCTCGAGGTGGTGCCCACCTGGCCGCTCGGCGACGACGACGTGCTCGTCTACGTCATGGCCGCCGGCGTCAACTACAACCACGTCTGGGGTTCGCTCGGCGAGCCGGTCTCCCCGATCGACAGCCACAAGTCGCCGATCCACATCGGCGGCTCCGACGCCTCCGGCATCGTCTGGGCGGTCGGCTCCAAGGTGAAGCGCTGGAAGGTCGGCGACGAGGTCGTCATCCACTGCAACCAGGACGACGGAGACGACGAGGAGTGCAACGGCGGCGACCCGATGTTCTCGTCCTCCCAGCGCATCTGGGGCTACGAGACGCCGGACGGCTCCTTCGCGCAGTTCTGCCGCGCGCAGTCGCGCCAGCTGATGCCGCGGCCCAGGCATCTCACCTGGGAGGAGGCGGCCTGCTACACGCTGACGCTCGCCACCGCCTACCGCATGCTGTTCGGCCATGCGCCGCACCAGCTGAAGCCGTCCGACAACGTGCTGGTCTGGGGCGCCTCCGGCGGCCTCGGCGTGTTCGCGGTCCAGCTCATCGCGGCCTCGGGCGCGAACGCCATCGGCGTGATCTCGGACGAGAGCAAGCGCGACTACGTCATGAGCCTCGGGGCCAAGGGCGTCATCAACCGCAAGGACTTCGACTGCTGGGGCCAGATGCCCAAGGTGAACTCTCCTGAGTACAACACCTGGGTGAAGTCGGCCCGCGCCTTCGGCAAGGCGATCTGGGAGATCACCGGCAAGGGCGTCGACGTCGACATGGTGTTCGAGCATCCGGGCGAGTCGACCTTCCCGGTCTCGTGCCTGGTGGTGAAGCGTGGCGGCATGGTGGTGTTCTGCGCCGGCACCACCGGCTACAACATCACCTTCGACGCCCGCTACGTCTGGATGCGGCAGAAGCGCATCCAGGGCTCGCATTTCGCCCATCTGAAGCAGGCGAGCGCGGCCAACAAGTTCGTCATCGACCGCCGCGTCGACCCCTGCATGTCCGAGGTCTTCACCTTCCAGGACATTCCGAAGGCCCACACCATGATGTGGCACAACCAGCACCCGCCCGGAAACATGGCGGTGCTGGTCAACGCGCCGCGCACGGGGCTCCGGACGGTGGAAGAGGTGCAGGAGGCCTACGAGGCCTCGAAGGCCGCCAAGCCCGCCGCGGCCTGACGATGCAAGGCTTCGTCCGCGCGAAGCTGCATGGGATCCGCGTCACCGGCGCGGATCTCAACTATCACGGCTCGATCACGCTCGACCCGGAGATCTGCCGGCGGGCGGGGCTCGATCCGCTCGAGTTCGTCGAGATCTGGAACAAGAATTCCGGCGCGCGCATCAGCACTTACGTGCTCTATGGGGTGGCGGGCGCGCGCTGCTGCATCCTGAACGGCGCGGCGGCGCGCACCTGTCAGGTCGGCGACGAGGTCATCATCGCCTCGACGACCTTCGGGACGCTGGACGACGTCGTGGCGACGAACCCGCGCGTGCTGACCTTCGGCCCCGGCAACGAGGTCGCCGAGGAGCTCAGCTATCGCGTGTTCCGGAACGAGCGCGGCGAGCCCGACATGACGATCGAAAGCCACGGCGCCGCCGTGCCGGTGACGCGGCTGGTGGGCTGAGCCGCCCGAACCGCCGCCTGTCATCCCGGCCGAAGAGCCGGGATCCAGAACCGAGACGGCTGACCCAGATCCCGCGACCGCGTCGGTTCTGGATCCCGGGTCAAGCCCGGGATGACGGCGGAGCATGCGGAGCCTCTGACGGCGGACGCGCTGCGCCTGTCTCGGACAAGCCGCCCGAACCGCCGCCCGTCATCCCGGCCGAAGAGCCGGGATCCAGAATCGAGACGGCTGATCCAGATCCCGCGAACTCTTCGGCCCCCGGATCCCGGATGAACCCCGGAAACAGCTGGGGGCGGCGAACCGGCCTTACGCCTCGGTGTGCGTGGAGGTCAGCTCTTTGCGCTCGCGCCGCGACAGGCCGGAATTCAGCCGGGTCAGCACGAACACCGCGAGCGCGACGCCGAAGGCGAGAACCAGCAGCTCTTCATAACCGGCGATGATCATAGGATGTCCTTCTCTCAGCAGGTTTTGCTGTCTGTGCAACGCATTGGACCCTGCCGCGGACGACCGGCGCCACGGTATTTCGCCGGCATAGTTTCCATCCGGCGCCTGAACTTCGTCGCCTTCTCATAAAACTCGGCGGGTCGGCGCTCTGGACGCAGGCCCCGCGGACCGGCATTGATCGGGCGTCCTTTCGAACGGGAGACGGCATGGTCGCGATCAAGGCCTCGGGCGTCGACCGCTTCATCGCGCGGCCGCCGGCCGAGATTTTCGCCGCGCTGATCTACGGGCCCGACGCAGGGCTCGTGGCCGAGCGCGCCGAGGCGCTGGTCAAGCGCGCGCTGGACGGCTCCGACGATCCGTTCGCGCTCGTCCGCCTCGAAGGCGACGAGCTCGCCTCCGATCCCGGCCGCCTTCCCGACGAGGCCAACACGATCGCGCTGTTCGGCGGCAAGCGCGCGATCCGCGTGCGGGTCGGCGGGCGCTCTGTCGCGGCGGCCCTCGAGGCGCTGCTGTCGGGGCCGCGGCCGGAATCCTTCACCGTGCTCGAGGCGGGCGACCTCAAGAAGAACGCGCCGCTGCGCGCGCTCTGCGAGAAGCACGCCCATGCGGCGGCGCTGCCCTGCTACCCGGACGAGGCCGGCGCCCGTGACCGGCTGATCGAGGAGGAACTGCGCGCCGCCGGCCTCACCATTTCAAGCGAGGCCAGGGCGCTGCTGCAGCAGAGCCTCGGTCCCGACCGGCTCGCCGCGCGCGAGGACGTCCGCAAGCTCTGCCTCTACGCGATGGGCCAGGCCCGCATCGAGACTGACGACGTCTCAGCGATCGTGGCGGAGTCCGGAGACGTCGGCATGGACGAGGCTGTGGACGCGGCCTTCGGAGGCCGGCCGGCCGATGTCGTTGCGACGCTGAAGGCGCTGCGCGCTTCCGGCACGCCGGCCTCGGTCACGCTCGCCGCGGCGCTGCGTCATGCGCTGCTCATGCACCGGCTGCGGGGGCAGGTCGAGGAGGGACGCTCGGCGCGCTCGGTGATGGAGAGCGGCGGCGCGATGATCCACTTCCGCCGCAAGGACGCGGTCGAGCGGGCGCTCGCGCGCTGGTCGGGCGAGCGGCTCGGCGACGCGGTGACGCGGCTCGCCGACGCGGTCGCGCAGGGGCGAAAGTCCGCCGCGACAGGCGAAGCGGCCGCGGAGCGCGCGTTGCTCGCAATCGGACAGGAAGCCGCGCGTTTCTCGCGCTAAACGTGCAGAAAATCGACTCGATCAGAGACTCGCTGGCGGCGATTTCGAATGCGGCCGGTGTGATTGCCTTCGCGGAGCGAAAAAGCCGCCAGCGGGCTTCTGAGAGTCACGGATAAGGCAGGGGGTTTTGGCGGTCGCGCGAGGGGGCGCCGGGAGGCTTCCGTGACCGCCGCCCGGTCATCCCGGCCGAAGAGCCGGGATCCAGAACCGGAACGGCCAATCCAGCTCCCGGCGCGCGTCGATTCTGGATCCCGGGTCAAGCCCGGGATGACGGGCGGAGGGTCGTTCGCCTCGTCTTGTCCGTACACACTCGCTTCGCCGATCGGTCCGCCCGAACCGCCGCCTGGTCATCCCGGCCGAAGAGCCGGGATCCAGAGCCGAGACGGCCGATCCAGCTCCCGGAGCGCGTCGGTTCTGGATCCCGGGTCAAGCCCGGGATGACCGTCTGAGGGTCGTGCGCCTCACCTAAAGGGCGGCGGCGCGCCGAAGCCTCACCCCCGCAGCCGGCGCGCCAGCATGTCGAGCTGCTCGAGATCGGCGAAGCGGATCGTCAGCGTCCCGCCCGCGCCCTTCGGCGACAGCGTGACGTCGAGGCCGAGCGTCTCGCCGATCTCCTTCTCCAGCGCCAGCGTGTCGGCGTCGCGCTCCGGTTTCGCCGCGCGCAGGCCCGCGGCGCTCTTCACCTCGGGCGCGCGGCTCATCGCCTCGACGTCGCGGACCGACAGCCCCTTCTCGACCACCCGCCTGGCGGCGGCCTCGGGATCGGGCAGCGCCAGCAGCGCGCGGGCGTGGCCGGCGGTCAGCGAACCGTCGAGCACATGGGCCTTCACCGCGTCCGGCAGCTTCATCAGCCGCAGCGTGTTGGCGATGTGGCTGCGGCTCTTGCCGATGACCTCGGAGAGCTTCTCCTGCGTGTAGGAGAACTGCGCCATCAGCTGCTCGTAGCCGGCCGCCTCGTCGATGGCGTTGAGATCGGCGCGCTGCACGTTCTCGACGATCGCGATCTCCAGCGCCTCGCGGTCGGTGACCTCAAGCACCACGATCGGCGCGTCGTGGACGCCGGCGCGCTGGGCCGCGCGCCAGCGGCGCTCGCCCGCGATGATCTCGAAGCTTTCGCCCTCCCCGCCTTCGACCCGGCGCACGAGGATCGGCTGGATCACGCCCTTCTCGCGCACCGAGGCGGTCAGGTCCTCGAGGTCCTCCTCGCGGAACGAACGGCGCGGATTGTAGCGGCTCGCCTTGATCTGGGCGATCGGCGCGCGCCGCTGCGGGCGCGTGCGGTCGACCACCGCGGTCTCTTCGCCGACGTCTCCGATCAGCGCCGCGAGACCGCGGCCGAGACGCGAGCGTTGCGGCTCCTCAGCCATCTTCGCCTTCCCCATGTTACGCGAACTCTTGAGTGATCAGGCCGCCGCCCGCAGCGCGCGCTCGCGCTGGATGACTTCCGAAGCGAGCTTCAGATAGGCCTGGCTGCCGGTGCACTTCAGGTCGTAGAGCAGCGCCGGCTTGCCGTAGGACGGCGCTTCCGACACGCGCACGTTCCGCGGGATCATGGTCTCGTAGACCTTGTCGCCGAGGAAGGCGCGAACGTCCGCCACCACCTGGCCGGACAGATTGTTGCGCGGGGTCGAACATGGTGAGCACCACGCCATGGATGGTGAGCGCCGGGTTCAGCGTCACCCGCACCTGCTCGACCGTGCGCAGCAGCTGGCTGAGGCCTTCGAGCGCGAGAACTCGCACTGCAGCGGCACCACGATCGCGTTCGCGGCCGCCATCGCGTTGATGGTGAGCAGGTTGAGCGAAGGCGGGCAATCGACCAGCACATAGGTGTAGGGCGTCTCGCGGCCCTCCGCGTGCAGCGCCGCGATGGCGTTGCGCAGCCGGAAGGCGCGGTCCTTCTCGGAGGCGATCTCGAGCTCGAGACCGAGCAGGTCCATGGTGGAGGGCGCGAGCGAGAGCCGCGGGACCGCGGTTTCCTGGATGGTCTCGGCGAGCGTCGCGTCGCCCGAGAGCACGTCATAGGTCGAGAGCTTGCGGGCCTTTCGGTCGACGCCGAGCCCGGTGGAGGCGTTGCCCTGCGGATCGAGGTCGACGATCAGCACGGTCTCGCCGATGGCGGCGAGTGCGGTTCCCAGATTGATGGCGGTCGTGGTCTTGCCGACGCCGCCCTTCTGGTTCGCGAGCGTCAGCACCCGCGGGGCGCCGGGCGGGAACGCGCTTGAGAGCATGGTTTTCGGCTCCGGAAATCGTCCGTCGTCACCGGGGTCCGAGGAAGCGGTCGATCCGCACGATCCGCGCGTCGGGCTCGGTCAGACTGGGGTGAAGCGACGCTTCGACATTCCAGGATTTGGCCGTCACGGTCAATTCGGCCTCGGCCTCTCGACCCTTGGGAAAGAGCCCCACGGCGCCCGTTTTCAACAGCGGAGCGGCGAGCCGCACCAGATCGGCGAGCGGAGCGAGCGCGCGGGCGCTGACGACGTCGGCCGACGTGACCGCCGAACCGGCGATCGCTTCGGCGCGCGCGCCATGGACCAGCGCCTCGACGCCCATCGCGCGGGCGGCCTCGCGCAGAAACGCCGCCTTCTTGCCGTTGCTCTCGACGAGATGGACCCGGATGTCCGGGCGCAGCGCCGCGACCACGAGGCCCGGGAAGCCGGCCCCGGAACCGAAATCGACCCAGACGGTCGCGTGGGCCGGGGCAAGCGTCATGATCTGGGCGCTGTCGGCGACGTGGCGCGTCCACACCGCTTCGAGCGTGCTCGGCGCGACGAGATTTGTCGTCGCCTGCCATTTGTCGAGCAGCGCCACATAGGCGTCGAGCCGCGCCCATGTTTCACGTGAAACATTCATGAGCCGCTCTGCGGCGGCCCGGTCGGCCTCGCGCGGGGTCACGCGGACGCCGCGGAGCGACGGGCGCGCACGGCGAGCAGCGCGAGCGCCGCAGGCGTCATGCCCTCGATCCGACCCGCCTGCCCCAAGGTCGCGGGCGTGGTGCGGATCAGCTTCTCCTGCAGCTCGGCGGAGAGCCCGGGAATGGTCTGGTAGTCGATCGAGCCGGGCAGCGCGAGCTCCTCTTCGGCGCGGCGGCGCGCGATGTCCGCGGTCTGCCGATCGAGATAGACGGCGTAGCTCGCCTCGATCTTGAGCTGCTCGAACGTCGTCCGGTCGACCTCCGCGAAGGCCGGCCAGATGCGCTCGATCTCGACGCGGCCGACGTCGGGCAGCGAGAGCAGGTCATAGGCCGTGCGGCGACGGCCGTCCTGATTGACGGTCACGCCGGCGCGCCTGGCCTCGGCTGGCGTCAGCGAAACCGAACGCGCGAGCGCCTCGGCGGAGGCGAGCCGCGCGGCCTTCTCGGCGAAGCTTCGCGCGCGCCCCGCGCCCACGCAGCCGAGCGCTTCGCCCTTGGCGGTGAGGCGCAGATCCGCATTGTCGGCGCGCAGCGACAGCCGGTACTCGGCGCGCGAGGTGAACATGCGATAGGGCTCGGTGACCCCATGGGTCACGAGGTCGTCGATCATCACGCCGACATAGGCCTCGTGTCGGCCGAAGACCGCGCCCTCCCCGCCGCCTGCGCGCCGCGCGGCGTTGAGGCCCGCGACCAGCCCCTGCGCCGCCGCCTCCTCGTAGCCGGTGGTTCCGTTGATCTGGCCGGCGAGGAACAGCCGCGGAAGCTTCTTGAGCTCGAGCGTCGCGGTCAGTTCGCGCGGATCGACATGGTCGTATTCGATTGCGTAGCCCGGCCGCAGGATCTCGACCTTCTCGAGCCCCGGCATGCTGCGCACGATCGCGAGCTGCACGTCCTCCGGCAGCGAGGTCGAAATCCCGTTCGGATAGACGGTCGGGTCGTCGAGGCCTTCGGGCTCGAGAAATACCTGATGGCTGTCGCGCTCGTCGAAGCGCACGACCTTGTCCTCGATCGAGGGGCAATAGCGCGGGCCGCGGCTCTCGATCCGGCCCGAATACATGGCGGAGCGCGACAGGTTCGCGCGGATGATCGCGTGGGTCTCGTCGGTGGTGCGGCTGACGCCGCACTGGATCTGCGGGTTGCCGATCGCCTCCGTCAGCGTCGAAAACGGCTCGGGCGGATCGTCGCCCGCCTGCATGTCGAGCGCCGCCCAGTCGATGGTGCGTCCGTTGAGCCGCGGCGGCGTGCCGGTCTTCAGTCGTCCGAGCGCAAGGCCCGCGGCCTCGAGCCGGGCCGACAGCCCGAGCGCCGGCGCCTCGCCCGCGCGGCCGGCCGGGATCTGCCGCTCGCCGATATGGATGAGGCCGCGCAGGAAGGTGCCGGTCGTCAGGACGACGGCGCCTGCGGAAATGCGCCGGCCGTCTCCGGTGACGACGCCCGCGACCGCGCCGGCCTCGACGATCAGGTCGTCGACCTCGGCCTCGATGATCTCCAGTCCGGGCGTTTCGCCGAGCGCCCTGTGGATCGCGGCTGCGTAGAGCCGGCGGTCCTGCTGCGCGCGCGGGCCGCGCACCGCTGGCCCCTTGCTGCGATTGAGCACGCGGAACTGGATGCCGCCCGCGTCGGCGCAGCGGCCCATGAGCCCGTCGAGCGCGTCGACCTCGCGCACGAGATGGCCCTTGCCGAGCCCGCCGATCGCGGGGTTGCAGGACATGGCGCCGAGCGTCTCGCGCCGATGGGTGACGAGCGCGGCGCGCGCGCCCATGCGCGCGGCCGCCGCCGCCGCCTCGCAGCCGGCGTGGCCGCCGCCCACGACGACGACGTCGAATGCGTGCTGAGAAGGCGTTCCTGAGGGCGTTGTCATAGCGACCGCGTCTCTACGGCGGAGCGCCCATGCGCGCAATGTTTCACGTGAAACATCGAACCGCCCGCATACGAAAAGGCCCCGCTCTTGGCGGGGCCTGATCGCGCATATGGTTAAGGCTTAGTAACCGGGGAGCGTGAAGCTCGAGGGCAGCGGATAGCGCGAGAAGCTGATCGAGTTCCGCTGCGACTGGAACGGCTGGTAGACCGCCGAGGTGTCATAGGCCGCGCGGGTGGCCGAGCCGGGCTTCGGCGTCTGCCGCGTGTTCAGATAGCTCGGGCCCTTCTGAATGGTGATCGCCACGCCTCTGTCCTGGGCGAAGGCGGGCGCGGCTCCGAGCGGCGCGGCCGCGACCGCCGCGACGGCGGCGAGGAGGAAGATCTTGCGGGTCGTGCGAAGGGTCATATGTGTGCTCCGGGCGCCATGTCGCCGTATTTGACCATTCAACGCGCGAGCGCCGCAAGAGTTGCGCCGCAAAATCCGCGTCGGCGTTGAAATCGCCGCGATTTCGCGTCATGGAACCGTCGCGGTCGCGACTGGCCGCGCATAAGACGAAGGCCGGGCTTTGTGGCGGACCGCCGCCCCGGCCGATGGAGCTGCAAGATGGGCTTTCGGATCGCCGTCGTCGGCGCCACGGGCAATGTGGGCCGCGAAATGCTGAACATCCTCGACGAGCGGGAATTCCCGGTCGACGAGCTCGTGCCGCTGGCCTCGCGCCGGAGCCTCGGCACCGAAGTGTCGTTCGGCGACCGAACTTTGAAATGCCAGGCGCTCGAGCAGTTCGATTTCTCCAAGACCGACATCTGCCTGATGTCGGCCGGCGGGACCGTGTCGAAGGAGTGGTCGCCCAAGATCGCCGCCCAGGGCGCGATCGTGATCGACAACTCGTCGGTCTGGCGCATGGACCCGGACGTGCCGCTCATCGTGCCGGAAGTGAACGCCGACGCGGTCGCGGGCTATCGCAAGAAGGGCATCATCGCCAACCCGAACTGCTCGACCGCGCAGCTCGTCGTCGCGCTGAAGCCGCTGCATGACGCGGCCAAGATCACGCGCGTCGTGGTCTCGACCTACCAGTCCGTCTCCGGCGCCGGCAAGGACGCCATGGACGAGCTCTGGAACCAGACCAAGGGCATCTATGTGAACCAGTCGCCGGAGTTCGAAGGCGGCAAGTTCCCGAAGCAGATCGCCTTCAACGTCATTCCTCACATCGACGTCTTCATGGAGGACGGCTTCACGAAGGAGGAATGGAAGATGGTGGCCGAGACGAAGAAGATTCTCGACCCCAAGATCAAGCTGACCGCCACCTGCGTGCGCGTGCCGGTGTTCGTCGGCCATTCGGAAGCGGTCAACATCGAGTTCGAGAACCCGCTCTCGGCCGACGAGGCGCGCGACATCCTGCGCGAGGCGCCGGGCGTGCTGGTCATCGATAAGCGCGAGCCGGGCGGCTACGTCACGCCGGTCGAATGCGTGGGCGACTTCGCGACCTTCGTGTCCCGCATCCGCGAGGATCCGACGGTCGACAACGGCCTCGTGCTCTGGTGCGTGTCCGACAACCTGCGCAAGGGCGCGGCGCTCAACGCGGTGCAGATCGCCGAGTGCCTCGCCAATCGCGGCCTTCTCAAGCAGGCGGCCTGAACCCGATGCGCCGGCTCGTTTCCGGGCTGGCGCTTCTCTTCCTTCTCGGCGGCGGAACCTCCGCCGCCGAGAAGCCGGTCGACGCCTCGGGCGCGAACCCTTGCGCGATCGACGTCTATTCGATCGACGACGATCCGGCCGGCCTCAATGTCCGCGCCGGCCCCTCCGCCTCCTCAGCGCTCATCGCGACGCTCGAGAACGAGCGGAGCCAGGACGGCGAATCCTACAATCTCGAACTGCGCGTGGTCGGCTCGAAAGACGGCTGGCTGCTGATCGAGCGCGCGTTCTTCCGCGACTATGGCGAAGCCGACAAGGCCGGGACCGTGCTCGACCAGAAGGGCTGGATCTCGGGCAAGCTCGCCGGCAGCGACGTCGGCTCCGTGTTCCTGCGCGCCGCCCCCTCGCCCGAGGCGAAGGCGACCGCGACGCTTTCCAGCCCTTATTCAAGCAGCCCGGCGGGCTCGGTCGGCCGGTTCGAGGTCGGGCGGATCTATGGCTGCACGGGCGAATGGGCCGAGGTCGAGGGCGAATTCGGCGGCAAGACCGTCCGCGGCTGGGCGAACCGCCTGTGCTCCAACCAGACGACGGTGTGCCGCTGAGCCGAGGGGGACGCCCGAACCGCCGCCGTCATCCCCCGGCGCGCATCGAGATCGGCCGCCCCGCCCCTTGTCCCGGACTTGATCCGGGACCCAGAACCGACGCGGGTTCCGGGAAAGGCGACGGGAGTTCGGCGTTCACCCTCGCGATGGCGTCGGTTCTGGGTCCCGGATCAAGTCCGGGACAAGAACGTTGGCGCTTCCGGAAGCCCCATCAGCAAGCGCTAAGCTGCTCGCACGCCGCCGCTGGCCGCTCAAGCCGGACCGCGGCGACGGTTGGGTCAGCGCCCGACGATCTTCGGCGCGATCGAGGCCGCCAGCGTCTCGGCGTTCCGTTTCGCCACCGCCGGGTCGGAAGCGAGCGAGCGGATCGTCAGGAGATCGCCGTCGCGCAGGATCACGGCGGTCGAACCCGCCATCGCGGCGCCCATCGGATAGGCGCTGAGCCAGCCGACCGCAGGCGCGACCTTCAGCTCCGTGATGCGGCAGGCGTCGACCTTGGCCCGGCAGAGCTTTTCGAGCTGGGCGACGGTGGTCTGGCCCGAGCGCACCCGCGCCTCGGTGCCGTCGTCCTGGCGGCTGACCAGAACGTCGATCATCGGCTCGCCTTTGCAGGTCGGGCAGGTGAGCGTCAGCCGCGCGGCCTCGGCGCGGTGGGCGTAGTCGCCGCCGAGCGCGGCCTTGGCGGCGTCCGCGACTGTCGTGAGATCCTTCGCCGCGAAGCCTTCGGCCTGCGCCGCGGAGCTCGCGAGCGAGACCAGAAGGACGAGAAGCGCGCGGGTCGACGTCTTTGCGGGCGGGCGGCGAAAGCAGTCTGCGGTCCGGGTCATGCTTGACTTTAGCCCGGACGGGCGACGATTCAACGACGGGAGGCCGGCGCGCCTCCGACCGTCATTCAAGCGAGCGGCCCCGCCATGAAGCTCTATCGCTACCTCACCGGCCCCGACGACCAGGCCTTCTGCCGGCGCGTGTCGGCCGCGCTCAACAAGGGCTGGACGCTCGCCGGAAACCCGACGCTCACCTACGATCCGGAAAAGAAGACCGTGATCTGCGGCCAGGCGATCACCAAGGACGTGCCGGGCGTCGACTGGTCCGAAGACGTCACGCTGTCTGAGTGGTGACGAGCCGAAGTTCGGGCCGGCGCGGCGGCGTGCGGGCCTCTTCGGCCCCGCCGTCGATCGCGACCAGGATCGGGCGCGGCGCGGGGCGCTGCGGCTGGGCGGGGCCCCGCAGCACGGCTTCGGCCCGCATCTCGAGGCCGATCGCGGCCTCCTCGTCGCCCGCCGCCTGAAGCGTCGTGGAAAGGCGCAGGCAGCTCTGCGCGAGTTCAGCCGCAAGCGGCGCGAGCGAGGGCGCGGAGAGCGCCACGAGGTCGAGCGCCGCGGTCGCGGCGGCGCCGGCGGCCGCCACCTGGCGCAGGTCGCCGACGACGGCCTGGGTCTCGCCGGCGTCGAGCGCGTCGCGGGCGGCCGACGTCCAGCCCTCCCCGAAGGCGCGCAGGATGCAGCGTTGCTCGCAGGCGCGGGCGATCATCATGAGCCGCGCGACGTCGTCGACGCCGCCCGCGAGATCGATGGTGAGGATCGACATGCCGCGCACGAGCGCGGCCTCGGCTTCCGCGAGCGAGCCTTCGCCGCCGTCCGCGGTCCAGGCGAGCGCGTAGCGCAGTAGCGAGCGGGGCGCCAGCGGGGCGTTCGTCGGCCCGTCCGGGGTTCTGGCCGCGCAGGCGCTCCCACTGGCCCCAGGCCTCGCGATAGCGGCCCGCCCGTTCATGGGCGAGCGCGCGGCGGGCGCCGGCCGCGACCTGAACCGGAGCCGTCTCGTCCTGCCGATCCGCAACGTCCGCCGCCATTGGCTTCATTCCCCGAAATGCCTGGGGCGCATGTCGCCGCCCCTCTCGCGATCGTGAGACTGTGGCACGGCCGGTTTGAAAGCCGCGTGAAGCCGATCGAGGTGAATTGCGCGTTCGTCTTCATCTCCCGGAAACGCTCGCCCGGGACGAATGTCGAGGTCGCCGCACGCCGGGCGACGTGCCACACAGTGCGCCGCACAATACTTCGAGCGGAGCGCGCGCATGGCCGGGTCAGGTCGATTCTTCGAGGACTTCATCGTCGGCGACGTGATCCGCCACGCGACCCCGCGCACCGTGACGGTCGGCGACGTGGCGATGTATCAGGGGCTCTACGGCGACCGCTTCGTGGTGCAGTCCTCCGACGCGTTCGCGCGCCGCATCGGCTATCCGCGCTCGCCGGTCTCCGACCTCATCACGTTCCACGTCGTGTTCGGCAAGACGGTGCCGGACGTTTCTCTCAACGCCTTCGCCAATCTGGGCTATGCCGCGGGCAAGTTCCTGCTGCCCGTCTATCCGGGCGACACGCTGGTCTCGACCTCCGAGGTTATCGGCGTGCGGCCGACCTCAAAGGGCGACGCGGGCGTGGTGTGGGTGCGCACCCGGGGCGTGCGCTCCGACGGCGCGTCGGTGCTCGACTATGTCCGCTGGGTGCTGGTGCGCATGCAGGGCGGCCGGCCGGTGCAGGAGACCGTGGTTCCCGAGCTTCCGAGCGTCGTCGACCCGTCCGAGCTCGGCGCGGCCTGCCCGCGCATCGAGACGTCAGCCTGGGACGACGCCGAGGCCGGCTCGACCCGCCGCTTCGACGACTACGAGGTCGGCGAAAAGATCGACCATGTCGACGGCATGACGGTCGAGGAGGCCGAGCACCAGCTCGCGACGCGGCTCTGGCAGAACACCGCCAAGGTGCATTTCGACGGCTTCGCGCAGAAATCCTCCAAGATCGGCCGGCGCCTCGTCTATGGCGGCCACGTCATCAGCCTCGCGCGCGGGCTGTCGTTCAACGGGCTGGAGAACGCCTTCCACGTCGCCGGGATCAATGGCGGCCGCCACGTCGCGCCGATCCATGCGGGCGACACGCTCTATGCCTGGTCCGAAATCCTCGACAAGCAGCCGATCCCTGGCCGCGACGACGTCGGCGCGCTGCGGGTGCGCATGACCGGCGTGAAGGATTTTTCGACCGCCGGCTTCCCGCGGACGGGCGAGGACGGCAAGGATCACCCGAACGTGGTGCTCGACCTCGACCTGTGGCTGCTGCTGCCGCGGTGAGGCTGTAGGCGCGCGCAGGAAACGACGGCCGTCGTCCCGGGCTTGACCCGGGACCCAGAACCGAGCCCGCGGCGAAATCCGGCCTCGCCGGATCGGTTCTGGATCCCGGCTCTCCGCTCCGCTTTGGCCGGGATGACGCGCGGCGTTTCCGGTCGCAACGTCACGTCGTTCGCTCGCTTGACGCGTGATCCAATCCACTTGAGTCGCGCGGCCGTTGTCTTCTAGGATCAACATCCGTGCACGGATGGATCCGATGTCCGAAGAAAACGCTCAAACCGTCGAAGGCGAATTTTTTAAGAAATTCGTTCGAGAGCATCAGGATGTGTGTTTTGGTTGGTTCGCCTTCTTTGTATCTCTAAATATACTATTATTTGTTATTTATTTTTGTTGGTCGCGAAATGAAACGCCGATTCTTGCGTTAGAATTTGTGGCTTTGATTTCCGGAATGATCGGCGCTTCGATTTGGACGCTAAGGAGAATTTATACTGGATACGTGTCCGTCCGGATCGATCCCGTTGAATACACGATAACGCCGTCACAACGGTCCGACAAAATCTACGCGTTCTTATTTCTCAACATTCCGGGGGCTCTGGGCGCGTTCTATGCGCTTTTATTCTATATCGTCATCTCGTCGGGTTTGATCAGCGGCGAGTTTTTCCCGAAGTTTGATTGCAGCGCAAAAGATCAGTGCGACACGTTCTCCGGCGCGTTTCACAACTGGACGATCGTCGGCCCGACGTCATTCAACAAGCTGATCTTCTGGTGCTTCATGGCCGGGTTTATCGAGCGTTTCGTGCCGACGATGATCGGCGACATGTCGCGATCGAAAATCGCGTGATCCGGAGAGTCCGATCTCCTTAGGAAACGACGGCCGTCGTCCCGGGCTGGACCCGGGACCCGGGACCCGGATCCGAGCCCGCGGCGACATCCGAGCCCGCCGGATCGGCTCTGGATCCCGGCTCTCCGCTTCGCTTCGGCCGGGATGACGCGCGGCGTATCGCGCGCTTCACTGGAGACGCCGGACGTAGAAACGACGAAGGCGGCCCGAGAGCCGCCTTCGCTGCATTCAAACCGCCCGAGACGCCCTCAGGCCGCGACCTGCTCGCCGTCGGAGGCGTTGGCGGGCGTGGGCGTCTAGCGCAGGCCGAGTCCGCACAGCCGAAAGCCGTCGTCCCGGGCTTGACCCCGGACCCAGAACCGAGCCCGCCGCGAAATCCGGCCTCGCCGGATCGGTTCTGGATCCCGGCTCTCCGCTTCGCTTCGGCCGGGATGACGCGCGGCGTATCGCGCGCATCACTGGAGACGCCGGACGCAGAAACGACGAAGGCGGCCCGAGAGCCGCCTTCGCTGCATTCAAACCGCCCGAGACGCCCTCAGGCCGCGACCTGCTCGCCGTCGGAGGCGTTGGCGGGCGTCGGCATCGAGCGCAGGCCGAGGTCGGCGCCATGCAGGCGGGTCAGAACCGCGCGCGCGCCGGCGTCATAGGTCTCGGCGACCTGGCGGATCTCGTCGGCGTCGTCGAGACGGCGCTCGGAGTGCAGGACGTGCTCGCGCACGCGGATCATGATCATGGCGTCGTGCAGCGCCATCACGAGCGCGCGCTCGCCCTCGAGCAGCGGCGTCTGGGCGAGAGACGGCAGCGCCTCCTCGCGGCGCCAGGCCTCGACGATCGCGGTCCAGAGCGGCCAGCTGAGCGCCGCGCTGCGGGAGATCGGTCCCGCATAGGCGTCGAGGCCGGCGCGGAAGAACAGGCGCGTGGCGGTGGCGCTGACGCCGGCGAGGATCGCGCCGTAGACGTCGGAGAGACGCTCGACCATCGGGCGGCCGAGGTCGGCCTCGAAGCGCTCGAGCGCGGCGTCGCCCCAGTGCTTCTTGAACACCTCGGCGAAGACGGCGTCGATGAGATCCGTCTTGCTGTCGAAGTAGCGGTAGAGCAGCGCCTGGGTGACGCCGATCGAGGCCGCGAGGTCGCGGGTCGGGCCGCTGAAGCCGTGATCGGCGAAGAAGCGGCTCGCCGCCTCCACGATTTGGGCGCGGCGGGCGTCGCCGGCGAGGCGGGGCGCGCGACGGCGAAGCGCCGTTTCCCCGATCTTGATGACGGGCGCGACTGTCATGATCTGCCAGCCTTTCTCAATGCCGGGCGCAGGGCCGCGGATTTCCTGGCTGACACACTGACTCCGAGAGCAAAGCCAAAAAAATCCGGGTGAATCCGTATAGACAAGTTGTCGCACCTCCGGTAGGCGACGCCCGTGAAAGTGATAGATCGTGCGGATCACGTGATCGGAAAACGCCGCCTGCATTGAATGCAGCGCATGGCGGCCCATACCAAAGCGGGAAGCGCCGGAGGGCGCCCGCCGTTGCGCTGCGTCGCAGCATCCGATAGTCCACGGCCATAATTTGAAGAGGTCCAGACACGCCCATGGACTCAGGTAAGGCCGCGGCCAACCGGCCACTGTCGCCGCATCTGCAGATTTATCGACCCATGCTGTCGATGATTATGTCGATCGTGCACCGCATCACAGGCGCGGCGCTCTATTTCGGTACGGCGCTCATCGTCATCTGGCTGGTCTCGGCCGCCGCCGGTCCTTCCGCCTTCGCGGCCGTCCAGTCGATCTACGGCTCGTTCCTCGGGCAGCTCGTGCTGTTCGGCTACACTTGGGCGCTCGTCCATCACGCGATCGGCGGGATCAGGCACCTGATCTGGGACGTCGGCCGCGGCTTCGGCCCGGAGCGCGAGCTGCTCTACCGGCTGTCGCTCGGCGGCTCCATCGTCCTCACGATCGTGATCTGGATCGTCGGATACGCGCTCAAGGGCGCGGCCGGCTAAGGGAGTCCCCATGCGCACCCCGCTCGGACAGGTTCGCGGCCTCGGCGCCGCCAAGTCGGGAACGGAGCATTTCTGGGTCCAGCGGCTCACCGCCGTCGCCAACCTTCCCCTCACGCTCGTCTTCGTCGGCGTCGTGATCTCGCTTGCGGGCTCGAGCCACGCCGGCGCGACCGCCACGCTCGGCAACCCCTGGATCGCCATTCTGATGCTGCTCTTCGTCCTGTCGGGCGTCGTGCACATGAAGATCGGCATGCAGGTGATCATCGAGGACTACGTCCATCACGACCTGTGCAAGCTGCTGGCGCTGATGGCCAACACGTTCTTCGCGATCGTGATCGGCCTCGCGGCGGCCTTCGCGCTTCTCAAGATCAGCTTCGGAGTCTGAACCGCCATGGCTGCCAAGGCGAACGGCGCGAACGGAACCGGCCCGGCGGTCAACGGCCGCGCCTATCCGTTCACCGACCACAAGTTCGACGTCGTGGTGGTGGGCGCGGGCGGCGCGGGGCTGCGCGCGGTCGTCGGCTGCTCGGAAGCCGGCCTCAAGACCGCCTGCATCACGAAAGTGTTCCCCACGCGCTCCCACACGGTGGCGGCGCAGGGCGGCATCTCGGCCGCGCTCGGCAACATGGGCGAGGACGACTGGCGCTTCCACATGTACGACACGGTCAAGGGCTCCGACTGGCTCGGGGACCAGGACTCGATCGAGTACCTCGTGCGCAACGCCCCGGCCGCCGTCTATGAGCTCGAGCACTGGGGCGTTCCTTTCTCCCGGACGGAGGAAGGAAAAATCTACCAGCGCCCGTTCGGCGGCATGACGACCCATTACGGCAAGGGCACCGCGCAGCGCACCTGCGCGGCCGCCGACCGCACCGGCCACGCGATCCTCCACACGCTCTACGGCGCGTCGCTGAAGGCCAAGGCGCAGTTCTTCATCGAATACTTCGCCATCGACCTCATGATGAACGAGGAAGGCGAGTGCGTCGGCGTCGTCGCGCTCAAGATGGACGACGGCACGCTCCACCGCTTCCAGTCCAAGCGCACGATTCTCGCGACCGGCGGCTACGGCCGCGCGTACTTCTCCGCCACGTCCGCGCACACCTGCACGGGCGACGGCAACGCCATGGTGCTGCGCGCCGGCCTGCCGCTGCAGGACATGGAGTTCGTGCAGTTCCACCCGACCGGCATCTACGGCGCGGGTTGCCTCATCACCGAGGGCGCACGCGGCGAGGGCGGATACCTGACGAATTCCGAAGGCGAGCGCTTCATGGAGCGCTACGCGCCCTCGGCGAAGGATCTCGCCTCACGCGACGTCGTCTCGCGCTCCATGACGGTGGAGATCCGCGAGGGGCGCGGCGTCGGCAAGAACGGCGACCACATCCACCTCCATCTGGATCATCTCGACCCGAAGGTGCTGCACGAGCGCCTGCCGGGCATCTCCGAGAGCGCCAAGATCTTCGCGGGCGTCGACCTGACCAAGGAGCCGATCCCCGTCATCCCGACCGTGCACTACAACATGGGCGGCATCCCGACGAACTTTCACGGCGAGGTGCTGACCAAGGTGAACGGCGACCCGGATTCGGTCGTCCGCGGCCTGATGGCGATCGGCGAGGCGGCCTGCGTGTCGGTCCATGGCGCGAACCGCCTCGGCTCCAACTCGCTGATCGACCTCGTGGTGTTCGGCCGCGCCACCGCCGACCGCTGCGCAGCAACCCTCGAGCGCAACGCCAGCCACCCCGAGCTTCCGGCCGGCGCCTCGGATCTTGCGATCGAGCGGCTGGACCGCCTGCGCCACGCCTCCGGCGGCACGCCGACGGCCGAGCTTCGCCTCAGGATGCAGAAGGTCATGCAGTCGAACTGCGCCGTGTTCCGCACCGGCGAGGTTCTGGAGGAGGGCAAGGGCATGATCCACGAGGTGTGGTCGGGGGCCGAGGACGTGGGCGTCACCGATCGCTCGCTCGTCTGGAACTCCGACCTCATCGAGACGCTCGAATTCGACAATCTGATCGGCCAGGCGGTCGTCACGATGGAGAGCGCCGTCAACCGCAAGGAAAGCCGCGGCGCCCACGCCCGCGAGGACTATTCCGAGCGCGACGACAAGGAATGGATGAAGCACACGCTGGCCTGGGCCGACATGAGCGCCAAGACGGTCTCAATCGATTACCGCCCGGTCCACACCTACACGATGACCAACGACATCCAGTACATCGAGCCGAAGGCTCGCGTGTATTGACCGGTTCGGCGGCCCTTATCGCGGTCGCCGCCGCAATTTTACTGATGGGCGTAACCGTCTCGAGTGCGGTCCGCGCCGAACAATCCTGCGCCGCCCTCATCAAGGCCGGCGCACGCGTGATCGACACCTACGTCATGGACTTCGGTCCGGACGACAAACTGTACGTCTACATCCTCAGGACGCGCTCGGGCGCGACCGAGAAATGCACCAGCCAACGGCCTCTGCGGACGCAGGGGCGCTGAGGGAACAATGGTCCAGCTCACCCTCCCGAAGAACTCCCGCCTCGTCGAAGGCAAGGTCTGGCCGAAGCCGTCCGGCGCCAAGGAGACGACCGAGTTCAAGGTCTATCGCTGGAACCCGGAGGACGGGATCAATCCGCGCGTCGACACCTTCTACGTCGACCGCGGCGATTGCGGCCCGATGGTTCTGGACGGGCTGATCTGGATCAAGTCGAAGGTCGACGCCTCGCTCACCTTCCGCCGGTCCTGCCGCGAGGGCATCTGCGGCTCCTGCGCGATGAACATCGACGGGACCAACACGCTCGCCTGCACCAAGGGCATGGACGAGTGCAATTCCGGCGGCGCGGTGAAGATCTATCCGCTGCCCCACATGCCGGTGATCAAGGACCTGGTCCCCGACCTGACGCAATTCTACGCTCAGCACGCCTCCGTCGAGCCCTGGCTCAAGACCGAGACCCGCGCCCCCGGCACGGAGTGGCGCCAGTCGCGCGACGACCGCGAGAAGCTCGACGGGCTCTACGAGTGCATCCTGTGCGCCTGCTGCTCGACCTCGTGCCCGAGCTACTGGTGGAACGGCGACCGCTATCTCGGCCCCGCCGCCCTGCTGCAGGCCTATCGCTGGCTGATCGACAGCCGCGACGAGGACACCGGCAAGCGCCTTGACGACCTCGAGGATCCGTTCAAGCTTTACCGCTGCCACACGATCATGAACTGCGCGAAGGCCTGCCCCAAGGGGCTCAATCCCGCCAAGGCCATCGCGGAGATCAAGCACATGATGGTCACCCGCCAGTTCTGAGGTCCTCCGGATGACCGCCGACCGCGACGCATTCGTCACCGTCGCGGTCTGCTACAGCCTGCCGGCCGCGGTCGTCGCCCGCTCGGCGCTCGAGGCGCGCGGCCTGCCGACCTATGCGACCGGCCAATCCCTCGCCCATATCGACTGGACCCTGATGGTGGCGATCGGGGGGATCGACATTCGGGTTCCGGCCGATTGCGAAGCCGACGCCCGAGCGCTGCTCGGCGAGGGCGATCCTGTGCCGCTGCGCGAGACCTCGACCTTTTGGGCGCGGCCGGTGTTCTGGACCGCGCTGTCGGTCCCGGCCTACCTGATCCTCCATCTCTGGCCGCTCTGGCTGAGGCGTCTGAAATGACCGACGACGCCTTCGTCACGGTCGCGACCTTCGAGACGACCGCGGCCGCGATGGTCGCGATATCGGCGCTCGAGGCATATGGCGTCCGCTTCCACTCGCCGTTCCTTGAACAGGCGCGGCTCATTGGGCGCCCGCCGTTCTGGGGTCAGTCGATCGAACTCAAGGTCGCTGTCCGCGACGAGGTTTTGGCGCGCGAGATCCTGGCCGGACCGCCGCCCGCCGTCGGCGAGTAGCCCTCGCCTTCACGGTTGCCGCCTTTTTAGGCGTGCCTATCGCTCGACGACCCTGGAGCGCGCCCATACGTCCTTCCTCATCATCAAGGGAGGCTCGAATGGCCGAAGTCGGTGAAGACCGCGGCTGGACAGCGGAAAACGTCCAGCAGCTTCAGGAGCTCATCCGCGAGAAGGTCCCGGCGAGCATGATCTCGTTGCGGCTGCGCCGCAGCCAGGAGGACGTCCACGCCAAGGCGTCGGAACTCGGGATGGCGATCCCTCCGGAGTGAGCCGCCTGTTCTTCGCTCCCGCCTGAAGCCCTGGACGCTCCCACTGTCGTCCCGGGTCTGTCCCGGGATCCGGAAACTGAACCGATCAGCCGGTCTCGGCTCGGTCAGAGCGTCCGGGCGACGTCAGGCCCAGAGCGGCGAGACGAAGATGGCGATCGTCGTGAACAGCGCGAAAGCGAAGCAGGCCGAGCGCGGCGTCGCGCGGTCGGCGAGGTAGCACGCGACATAGCCGACCCGGAACAGGATCCAGGCGAGCGCGAGCGAGTCCACGAGGCTCGCAGGCCCGCCCTTGACGGTCGCGACCAGAACCGCGACGGCGAACAGCGGAAACGCCTCCCAGGCGTTGTTCTGGGCGGCGTTAGCGCGCTTTCGCCAGCCCTCCTGCCGGGCGAGCCATTCGCGCGGGCCGGCGTTGTCGAAGTCGCTCGCGCCGGCCTTGGCGATCCCGGCGCAGAGGATCGGCATGAGGCCCGCCGCCAGCACGCACCACAGCGCGATCGTCATGGCCTTTCCCCGGCGGCGGCGACCAGCGCCCGCTCGTAGATCCGCGTCAGCGTCTCGAGATCGGCGACCGCAACGCGCTCGTCGACCTTGTGCATGGTCTGGCCGACGAGGCCGAACTCCAGCACCGGGCAATAGGCCCGGATGAAGCGCGCGTCGGAGGTGCCGCCCGAAGTGGTGAGCGCCGGGCGGCGGCCGGTCTCGGCCTCCACCGCGTCGGCGATCGCCTCGACGAAGTCGCCCGGCGGGGTGAGGAACGCGTCGCCGGTGTTGGTCTCGAAGACGAGGTCGTAGGCGTCGCCGCCGATCGCATCGTTCAGCCGGCTACGGATCGTGTCTTCGAGGCTTCGCCACGTGTGTCCGTCATTGTAGCGGACGTTGAAGCGCGCGGTCGCGACGCCCGGGATGACGTTGAACGCCCCGGCGCCGCTCTCGACGCCGACCACCTCGAGGTTCGACGGCTGGAAATGCTCGGAGCCCTGGTCGAGCGGCTCGTCCATCAGCGCGGCGAGCGCGCGCTGCAGCTTGCGGATCGGATTGTCGGCGCGGTGCGGATAGGCGACGTGGCCCTGGACGCCGCGGATCGTGAGCGTCCCCGAATGGCTGCCGCGGCGGCCGACCTTGATCTCGTCGCCGAGCGCCTGCGGGTTCGAGGGCTCGCCGAGCAGGCAGGCGGAGAACGTCTCGCCCCGCGCCTGCGCCCAGTCGAGCAGCTTCGCGGTGCCGTTGACCGCCGGCCCCTCCTCGTCGCCGGTGATGAGGAAGGCGACGGGACCTGCCTCCGGCCGACGGGCGACGGCCGCCACCATGCAGGCGATCGCGCCCTTCATGTCGACCGCGCCGCGGCCGAAGAGCTCGCCGTTGCGAACCGCGCCCGAAAACGGTCCTTGGGTCCAGGCCGCCGCCTCGCCCACCGGCACGACGTCGGTGTGTCCCGCGAACACGAAGCTCGCGCCTTCGCCGCGGCGGGCGAACAGGTTCTCGACGTCGGGGGTGTTCTGGTCGGTGAAGACCGGGCGGCGGACCTCGAAGCCGAGCGGCGTCAGCAGCCCTTCGAGCAGCGCCAGCGCGCCGCCTTCGGCCGGGGTGACGCTTTCGCAGGCGATCAGGCCTTGCGCGACCGCGACGGGATCCCTGGGGTCGATGGTCATGGCTGCTTCGGCCTGTCGCGCCTCGGGTGAAAAACTCCGGAACAACCGCCCGTCATCCGGCCGAAGAGCCGGGATCCAGAACCGTCGACGGCGCCGAGAAGCCGTCATCGTTGGCGTGTCTGGATCCCGGGTCAAGCCCGGGATAACGCCTGGCGCGGCTTGCGCCGGCGGGCCCGAGCCCTGGGGCTTCAGTCCCGCAGCAGCTCGTTGATCGCGGTCTTCGACCGCGTCTGCGCGTCCACGCGCTTCACGATCACGGCGCAGTAGAGCGAGGGGCCGGGGGTCCCGTCCGGCAGCGGCTTGCCGGGCAGCGCGCCCGGCACCACGACCGAATATTCCGGCACTTCGCCGACGAAGACCTCGCCGGTCGCCCGGTCGACGATCTTGGTCGTGGCCGAGATGAACACGCCCATCGAGAGCACCGAACCCTTGCGCACCACCACGCCCTCGACGACCTCCGAGCGCGCGCCGATGAAGCAGTCGTCCTCGATGATCACGGGGCCGGCCTGCAGCGGCTCCAGCACGCCGCCGATGCCCACGCCCCCCGACAGATGCACGTTCTTGCCGATCTGCGCGCAGGAGCCGACCGTCACCCAGGTGTCGACCATCGTGCCGGCATCCACATAGGCTCCGACGTTCACGAAGCTCGGCATCAGCACGACGTTCGGCGCCACATAGGCAGAGCGGCGCACGATCGAGCCCGGCACGGCGCGAAAGCCCGCCTGCCTGAACTCCGGCTCCGTCCAGCCGTCGAACTTCGAGGGCACCTTGTCCCACCAGGTCGCCGCGCCGGGACCGCCCGGGATCGCGGCCATGTCATTGAGGCGGAACGACAGCAGCACGGCCTTCTTGGCCCACTGATGCACGGTCCACTTGCCGCCTTCCGGCACGGCGACGCGGATCTCGCCCTTGTCGAGGCCCGCGAGCGTGTGCTCCACGGCCTCGCGCGCGGCGCCGGTCGTCGCGGGGGTGATCTCGGCGCGCTTCTCCCAGGCGTCGTCGATCGCGGCGGCGAGGTCGGCGTGGGACATCTTTGGCTCTGGCTCCGGCAGGGATTTTGTCGGCGCGAGGTTTGAAGCGCCGGGAAGGGCGATGTCAATCATGAGCGCGCGCTCTTCGCGCTCTCAGTCCCTTCGTCTCGGACCTTTGGGTAGCCCTTTGGCTTCGCGCGCGAGGTCGGAGATGCGCACCTCGGCCTCTTGCTGGCGTTCGAGTTTCCGCCGCTCGTCGAACTTCGCGTATTCGCTTTCCGCTTCGCGTCTGCCGCCTTCACGGATCCGCCAGTCCGGAGCACGCCCCTCCCCAACTGCTAGAGTCGCTGCTCAAGCAGCCGCGTCGCGTCGGCCATCACGACGAGACGGCCGAGATCGAGCTGGTCCTCGAAAATGTCCAAAAGGATCGTGGTGAGCCGGTTGAGCTCTCGAATTTCCTGTTGAGCCAGGTAGTTTTTGGAGACGGCGACATCGGTCTTTCGAATGCTGTCATTGGGCCAGCCCTGCAGGCCCATGTTGTCAGCCTCGCAGTCCGCCCGAGCCGCGACGATCTCCGATGGCGTCTGCGAAACGACGGCATAAATCAGCTTCGCCTGTGTGCGTTGATAGAACTCCCGGGCCACATCCGTGGAGCCGTCATAGTCCTGGCACATCGCGCAGATGCTTCGAAGTTCCTTGTAGACGTTAGATTCATCTGCGCGAATGTCGCGAATAATATCGCGGAGCTCGGCGATCCGGTCGCTATGCTCTGGTCGCTTGAGCCGACCAGAGTCAATTACGAACCCTTTCTTTGCGAACTGAACCAATACGCCGGTCGCCCAGCGCCGAAAGACCGTAGCCTGGGCCGACGAGACCCGATAACCCACCGAGATCACGACATCGAGGTTGTAGGCGGTTGTGGGCCGGCCATTGGTTGTTTGCATTTTTTGCAAAGAAGTCGGCTCGTCGAGCTCGCCTTCCTCAAAAATGTTGGCGATGTGCCGGGAAATGACTGACACGTCCCGGCCGAAAAGCTGACCGATCTGGGCTTGAGACATCCAGAGCGTTTCGCTCGCATAGCGGATGTCAAGCCGAAGGCCCTTTTCAGTGGAGTAAACAAGAAAGCGGTCGCCCGTTTCGGCGTCCTCGGTCAGCTGAACAGGTCCGCCCTCGTTCTCGCCCATCGTCTCATCCGATCCAACCGACCGGAACATTATAGCAACATTTCATGCCGTCCCGTCGAGTCGGAGTTTCCGATGCCGGGACGCCGCCTTCACTTCGTCCCGTAGAGCCGATCTCCCGCGTCGCCCAGCCCCGGCACGATGTAGCCGTGCTCGTTGAGCTTCTCGTCGATCGCCGCGGTGTAGACGGGCACTTCCGGATGGACGGCCTCGAAGCGGGCGATCCCCTCGGGGGCGGCGAGCAGGCAAAGGAACCGCAGATCCTTCGCGCCGGCGTCCTTCAGCTCCTGCACCGCGTCGACGGCCGAATTGCCGGTCGCCAGCATCGGGTCGACCACGATCACCAGCCGGTCGCAGAGCTCGGCCGGGGCCTTGAAGAAGTAGCGCACCGGCTGGAGCGTCTCGTGGTCGCGATAGAGCCCGACATGGGCGACGCGCGCCGAGGGCACGAGGTCGAGCATGCCGTCCACGAGGCCGTTGCCGGCCCGCAGGATCGAGGCGAACACCAGCTTCTTGCCGGCGAGCTTGGGCGCGCGCATCGGCGCGACCGGCGTCTCGATGTCGACGAGCTCGACCGGGAGATCGCGCGTCACCTCATAGGCGAGCAGCAGCGAGATCTCCCGCAGCAGCAGGCGGAAGCTCGCGGTCGACCGGTCCTTCTCGCGCATGAGCGTCAGCTTGTGCTGCACCAGCGGGTGATCGATGACGGTGGCGTTCGGCATGGCGGTCAGGTTCTTCCAAGCGTCCAGGGGGTTCCGTGGCGGCCGGGCCCGAGCCCGAGATGGGCGCCGAGCGTCGCGCCGACGTCGGCGAAGCTCGCTCGCAGCCCGATCGGGCCTGGACCGAAGCCCGGCCCGAAGGCGAGCACGGGAACGCGCTCGCGGGTGTGGTCGGCGCCTTCCCAGGTCGGGTCGCAACCGTGGTCGGCGGTGACGACGCAGAGGTCGCCGGGCGAAAGCGCCGCGCGGATGTCCGGGATGCGCGCGTCGAAAGCCTCGAGCGCGGCCGCGTAGCCCGCGACGTCGCGGCGGTGGCCGTATTCGGTGTCGAAGTCGATGATGTTGGCGATCACGAAGCCGCCGTCCGGCAGGTCCGCCAAGGCCGCGAGCGCGGCGTCGAGCAGCGCGGCGTTGCCCTTGGCCTTCACGACGCGGCCCGTGCCCTCATGGGCGAAAATGTCGCCGATCTTGCCGACCGAGACCACCTCCCGGCCCGCCTGGCTTGCGCGGGCGAGCAGGGTCGGCTCGTGCGGGGGCGTGGCGTAGTCGCGGCGGTTGCCGGTGCGGGCGAAGTCCGCGGCGCCTGTCCCGACGAAAGGGCGGGCGATGACGCGCCCGACATTCAGCGGATCGACGAGGTGTCGGGCGATCTCGCAGAGCGCGTAGAGCCGCTCGAGCCCGAACGCCTCCTCGTGGGCCGCGATCTGGAACACGCTGTCGGCCGAGGTGTAGACGATCGGTTTCCCTGTCCGCACATGCTCCTCGCCGAGCCGTTCGATGATCGCGGTGCCGGAGGCGTGGACGCCGCCCAGCACGCCGGGCAAGCCGCCCTGCGCGACGAGATCCGCGATGAGCTCCGGCGGGAAGGCCGGGTCGGTCTTCGGAAAATAGCCCCAGTCGAACAGCACCGGCGCGCCGGTCAGCTCCCAGTGGCCCGAGGGCGTGTCCTTGCCCGAGGAAATCTCTTCCGCCGCGCCCCAGAGTCCGCCGGTCGCCGCGCCTTCAAGGCCGGGCGGCGTGCGGCCGGTCGCGATCCGCGCCGCCTCGCCGAGGCCGAGCGCGACGAAGTTCGGCAGCCGCAATGGCCCTGAGCGGAGGCCGGCGCGGGAGGCCGAACCCGCGGCCGCGGCCTCGGCGATATGGCCGAGCGTGTCGGCGCCCTCGTCGCCGAAGCGGGCGGCGTCGGGCGCGCCGCCGATCCCCACGGAATCGAGCACCAGAAGCAGCGCCCGGGTCACGCGATCCGCTCCAGCACGAGCGGGCGGCGCGCGGCCGCCTCCGCGGTCCGGTAGGCGGCCCGCACCGCGGCCGCCGCGCGCTCGGCCGCGCCGGCGTCGCGCGCATGCACGATCGCGAGCGGCCGGTCGGGGCCGACCTCTTCGCCGACGCCTGCGAGCCGGTCCAACCCGACCGAGACGTCGATCCCGTCCTCCGCGCGGGTCCGGCCGCCGCCGAGCGCCACGACCGCAAGGCCGAGCGCGCGCGTCTCGACCCCCGCCACGACGCCCGGCCGCTCCGGCGCGACGGCAAGCGTGGTCCTGGCCTCCGCCAGATGGGCGCGCGGACGGTCGACGAGGTCGGAAGGCCCGCCGAGCGCCGCGACCATGCGGGCGAAGCGTTCGGCGGCGGCGCCGGACGAGATCGCCGCGGCGATCCGCGCCGCCCCCTCCTCGGCCGAGGCCGCGAGGCCGCCTTGCGCCAGCGTCTCGCCGCCGAGCGCCGCGGTGACCGCGACGAGCCGCGCGTCCTCGCGCCGCCCCGCAAGAATCTCGACCGCGTGCAGGATCTCGAGCGCGTTGCCCGCGACCGGGGCAAGCGGCTCGTCCATGTCGGTCAGCAGCGCCGAGGTCTTGAGCCCGGCGCCGTTCGCGACCTCCACCAGCGAGCGCGCGAGCGCGCGGGCGTCGTCGATCGACGCCATGAAGGCGCCCGAACCGGTCTTCACGTCGAGCACCAGCGCCGAGAGGCCCGCCGCGAGCTTCTTCGACAGGATCGAGGCGGTGATGAGCGGCAGCGACTCCACCGTCGCGGTCACGTCGCGCGCGGCGTAGAGGCGCCGGTCGGCGGGGGCGACGTCCTGCGTCTGCCCGACGATCGCGCATCCGGCGTCGCGCACCGCGGCGCGGAACACGCCGACGTCGGGCCGCGTCATGTAGCCCGGAATGGCGTCGAGCTTGTCGATCGTGCCGCCGGTGTGGCCAAGGCCCCGCCCTGCGATCATCGGCACGAAGGCCCCGCAGGCCGCGAGCGCCGGCGCCAGGATGAGGCTGACCGTGTCGCCGATCCCGCCGGTCGAATGCTTGTCGAGCGCCGGGCCCGGCAGGCCCGACCAGTCGAGCGTGCGGCCGGACGCCGTCATGGCGCGGGTGAGCGCGACCGTCTCGTCGCGGTCGAGGCCGTTCAGCCACGCGGCCATGGCGAAGGCGCCGAGCTGCGCGTCGGTCACCGCGCCCGAGACGACGCCCTGAACGAACGCCTCGATGGTCTCGGGCGGCAGTCGCCCGCCGTCGCGCTTCAGGCGGATGATCTCCTGCGGCGGAAGCCCCGCGGTCATGGCCGCGCGCCCTGAAGAATCTCAGGGCCGAAGCTCTCGGGCAGCAGCTCGCCCGCCGTGAAGCGGCGCCGCACGCCTTCGGGCCCCGCGATCACGACGGCCGCGTCGGGGCCCGCGAATTCGCGGATCCGCTGCCGGCAGGCGCCGCAGGGGGTGCAGAGGCCCGCGCCGCCGCCGATCACGAGGATCGCCGCGAGACGGGTCTCGCCGCCCGCCACCATCGCCGACAACGCGCCGACCTCCGCGCAGGCGCCCACCGGATAGGCGGCGTTCTCGACGTTGCAGCCTGCGAAGATCGCCCCGCCCGCCCCAAGGACCGCGGCCCCGACCGAAAAGCCCGAATAGGGGGCGTAGGCGCGCGCCCGGGCGCCCGCCGCGGCGTCGAACAGGGCGGCGAGGCTGGTCTCGTCGATCATCGGGTTCGGAGCTTCCGGGAGGGCGGGAGGCGGCGGTCGGCCAAGGATAGCGCCGAGATTGCGGTGGGCAAACGCCCATCGCCCGCAAGTCGTCCTCGCCAGTCCGGCGCCTTGCTTGCATGATGACAGTCAGATGACGCTTCGGCGCATCGACCGGAGGGGCTGGGCATGCGCCGACGCATCCGCTTCCTGTCTGGCCTCGCGCTTGCGGCGGCCGCGTCGCTGTCGCCCGCCGCGGCGGCGGACAAATCGGGCGTGCCGGTCGATCTGGAGCTCGTGCTCGCGGTCGACATCTCCTACTCGATGGACGCCGAGGAGCAGGAGATGCAGCGCGAGGGCTATCGCGCCGCGATCGTCTCCCGCCCGGTGCTCGAGGCCATCGCGCAGGGCATGATCGGCCGCATCGCGGTCGCCTATGTCGAATGGGCCGGCGCCGAGGAGCAGCGCGTCGTCGTGCCCTGGACGCTGATCGACGGCGCCGAAAGCGCCGCCGCCTTCGCCGAGAAGCTCGCGGCCGCGCCGCTGCGCCGGGCCTACCGCACCTCGATCTCGGGCGCGCTGGTGCATTCCGCCAAGCTCTTCGAGACGAGCGGGTTTTCGGGCGCGCGCAAGGTCGTCGACATCTCGGGCGACGGGCCCAACAACCAGGGCGAACCGGTCGAGCTCGTGCGCGACGAGGTGCTGGACCGTGGCATCACGGTCAACGGCCTGCCGCTGATGCTGAAGCGCCCGAGCTTCGCCATGATGGACGTCGGCGACCTCGACGCCTACTACCGCGACTGCGTCATCGGCGGGCCGGGCGCCTTCATGGTGCCGGTGCGCTCCATCGCGCAGTTCCCGGACGCCGTCCGCACCAAGCTCTTGATGGAGATCGCGGGCCTGGCCCCCGACCATCCCTCGATCGGGCCCGGCGGCCTCGCCTCGGTTCCGGTCGCAGCCGAGCGCGTGAGATCCGACTGCACCTCGGGCGAGCAGCTCTGGCGCGAGCGCTTCGGCAACTGAACGGCTTCGGGGACGCGTGCGGAGCGGCCGTGCTATGAGCGCCGCCGCCCCGCCCGAGCGTCCGAGTTCTCCCGATGTCGCTGTCTCCCGAAATCCTTTTGATGTTCGCGTTCGTCGGCCTGTTCGCCGGCGCGGTCGACGCGATCGCGGGCGGCGGCGGGCTCATCACCGTGCCGGCGCTGCTGCTCGGCGGCCTCGACCCCGTCTCGGCGATCGCCACCAACAAGCTGCAGGGCTCGATCGGCACGGCGGCCGCGACCTGGCGATTCGCCCGCGCCGGCATGATCGATTTCCGCTCGCGCTCGACCTGGGGGCTGGCGGCCGCGGCCTTCGTCGGCGCGGTGATCGGCTCGGCGCTGGTCGCGGTCGCGCCCGTGGAGGCGATGCGGATCGCGCTGCCGTTCCTGCTGATCGCGGTGGCGCTCTACTTCGCCTTCGGGCCGAGGATGTCGGACGTCGACGCCGCGGCCCGGATGACGCCGCTCGCCTTCGGCCTCGGCGTCGTCGCGCCGATCGGGGCCTATGACGGGCTGTTCGGCCCCGGCGCCGGGTCGTTCTACATGATCGCGCTGGTGGCGCTCACCGGCGTCGGGGCCGCCAAGGCCGTGGCGCGCACCAAGCTCCTCAACATGTCGTCCAACCTCGCCGGGCTCATCGTGTTCGTGGCGGCGGGACACGTGGTCTGGCTCGCGGGCTTCGCGATGGCGGCCGGCACGATCGCCGGCGCCCAGCTCGGCTCGGCGCTCGCGCTGAAGCACGGCGTGAAGCTCGTCCGCCCGCTGGTGATCGTGGTGTCGCTCGCGCTCGCCGCGCGGCTGATGTTCGACCCCGCCCATCCGGTCGGGCAGGCGGTCCGGAGCGCGCTCGGGCGCTAAGGGCAAGGCGCGTTCCATCGCGCCGGCGCCCGATCCCTGATCGGCCGCGTCGCGATCCCTGACCGATCCCGTTGCAATCCCTCAGGCTGACGTGTAAAAGCCCCGCTTCCGCGCGGGTCCGGCTGTATGGGCTGCCGTGGCGCGCCATCAACAGCTCGAGGTTTTTCGGCTGACCTCACCGCTCCGGTTTTCCGGCGCGGCGAAGCCAGTCGCAAATCGCCTCACCAGATCGGAGAGCGAAATGCCCAAGCTCAAGTCCAAGTCGGCGGCGAAGAAGCGCTTCCGCTTCACCGCGACCGGCAAGGTCATCTCCGCCCAGGCGGGCAAGCGCCACGGGATGATCAAGCGCACCAACAAGCAGATCCGCAACCAGCGGGGCACCACGATCCTGACGCCGGCGGACGCCCGCATCGTCAAGTCGTTCCTGCCTACGGCTGATCGAGCTTTTCGCGCTTTTCACCCCTTCAGACGTTTGAGAGATAGACCATGGCTCGCGTGAAACGGGGCGTTACGTCCCACGCAAGCACAAGAAGACCCTCGACGCGGCGAAAGGCTTTTACGGCCGCCGCAAGAACACGATCCGGGCCGCCAAGGCCGCCGTCGATCGGTCGATGCAGTACGCCTACCGCGACCGCAAGAACAAGAAGCGGACGTTCCGGGCGCTCTGGATCCAGCGCATCAACGCCGCCGTGCGCGAGCACGGCCTGACCTACAGCCGCTTCATCGACGGCCTCGCCAAGGCCGGCATCGAGGTGGATCGCCGCCTGCTCTCCGAGCTCGCCATCGCCGAGCCCGCCGCCTTCGGCGCGCTCGCCGCGAAGGCCAAGGCCGCGCTGCCGCAGGCGTGAACGTTCTGAAGCGTCTTCGGGCGCTTCTGCGATCCAGAACAGAGCTCGTCATGCCCCGGCTTGTCCGGGGCATCCAGTCTTCCGCAGCTCCTTCGCTCGATGATCTGGCCTGGATCCCCCGGACAAGCCGGGGGATGACGTTGCGTTTCATGATCGGCCGGGTATGTCTTCCGCCGATCGTAAGAAGCGGCGTCCTTTCATGACCGACCTTTCCGAACTCTCCTCGCTCGAAACCCAGCTTCTCGCCGAGATCGAGGCCGCGTCCGACGAGGCCTCGCTCGAAGCGCTGCGCGTCGCGGCGCTCGGCAAGAAGGGCTCGGTCTCCGAGAAGATGAAGACGCTGGGGTCGATGGACCCCGAGACGCGCAAGACCTTCGGCCCGGCGCTCAACGGCCTGCGCGACAAGATCGCGACCGCGCTCACCGAGAAGAAGGCCGCGCTCGCCGACGCGGCCCTCGACGCGCGGCTCGCCGCCGAAACGCTCGACGTCTCGCTGCCGGTGCGCGAGACCGGCCTCGAGACCGGGCGCATCCATCCGGTCTCCCAGGTCACCGACGAGATCGTGGCGATCTTCTCGGCCATGGGCTTCTCGGTCGCCGAAGGCCCGGACATCGAGACCGACGACTACAACTTCACCAAGCTCAATTTCCCCGTCGGCCATCCGGCCCGCGAGATGCACGACACCTTCTTCCTGCCGCAGAAGGACGACGGTTCGCGGCTCGTGCTGCGCACCCATACGAGCCCGGTGCAGATCCGTGCCATGGAGGCCTCGAAGCCGCCGATCCGGGTGATCTGCCCCGGCCGCACCTACCGCTTCGACATGGACCAGACGCACACGCCGATGTTCCATCAGGTCGAGGGGCTGGTGATCGACCAGAGCGCCAATCTCGGGCACCTCAAATGGGTGCTGGAGGAGTTCCTGAAGACCTTCTTCGAGGTGCCTTCGGTCGAGCTGCGCTTCCGCCCGTCCTTCTTCCCCTTCACCGAGCCCTCGATGGAGGTCGACGTCCGCTGCCGGCGCCTGCCCAACGAGGTGCGCATCGGCGAGGGCGACGACTGGCTGGAGATCCTCGGCTGCGGGATGGTGCATCCGAACGTGCTGCGCAATGTCGGGATCGACCCGGACGTCTATCAGGGCTTCGCCTGGGGCATGGGGATCGACCGCATCGCCATGCTGAAATACGGCATGCCGGACCTGCGCGACCTGTTCAACGCCGACGCCCGCTGGCTCGCCCATTACGGCTTCCGCCCGCTCGACTTCCCGACGCTCGCAGGCGGGCTGAGTTCGTGAGGCGGGAGCATGGTGCTTCTGTTATCCTCCTGTTTCATCGGGCTGGAGCTGAGGCGTGATGCTGAGCAAATCGAAAGTGGCCGAGATTGCGGATCAAGTCCTGCGCCGGACGCTTGGCCAGCACGGGTACGATCATGCAGAGGTTCGTTTTGGAGACGACCACGACGGCGCCCCCTCGATCTTCATCGACGCATTTTTCCGGGAAGGCTCCGATGCGACGCCGGGTCAGGCGACCCTCACGTCGATCACTGGCCTTTCAAGCGCTTTTCGCGGCCAGGGGGAAGATCGTTTTCCCTATTTTCGCGCCCGTTTTGTTGGTGACGAAATTGGCGTCGAGTAACGGTCGAAGATGCATCAAACTCTGATCGACGTCGCATGGCTGCTTGTCGACCATGATACCGGTCGACCTCGCCAAGCGACGCTTCGGCGAGCGGTCAGCACTGCTTACTATGCGGTGTTTCATGCTATTTGCCGCCTCTGCGCGAATGAACTGGTCGGCAAATCGACAGCATCACGTGACTGGACGGCCATTTATCGATCCATAGACCACGGCACGTTCAAAACTGTTCGCGAACAAGACCTCCGTGCAAACCATCTCGGCGCCGGCGTCCATGGCATCCTTGATCTGCTCATCGATTTGCAGCGGGATCGTCATGACGCCGACTACAATCCCGAGCCGTTTGCGTATGGCCGTTTGGAAGTCAGGGCTCTGATCAATTCGGCTGAAGTCGCCATTATCGCCCTGGATGGTCTGTCTTCTGCGGAGAAGCGCGCTTTCGCGGTCGCCATGCTGGCCCGCCCTCGCCGCAAGTGATGAGACTTTGAGAGCACGATGAAATTCTCCCTCTCCTGGCTGAAAGAGCACCTCGCGGGCGACGCCGACCTCGTCGCCGTCACCGAGACGCTGACCCGCGTCGGGCTCGAGGTCGAGCATGTCGAGGACAAGGCGGGCGAACTCCATCCCTTCGTGGTCGGGCGCATTCTCGCCGCCGAGCGCCACCCGAACGCCGACAAGCTGCAGGTCTGCCGCGTCGACGTCGGCCGGCCGGAGCCGCTGCAGGTCGTGTGCGGCGCTCCGAACGCGCGGACGGGCCTCAAGGTCGTGTTCGCCGCGCCCGGGACCGTCATCCCCTCCTCCGGGTGAAGCTCGGCGCCTCTGAGATCCGCGGCGTGCCCTCGGCCGGCATGCTGTGCTCGGGCCGCGAGCTCGGGCTGTCGGAGGAAAGCGACGGCATCCTGGAGCTTCCCGCCGACGCCCCGGTCGGAAAGCCGTTCGCGCCGGTGATCGGGCTCGACGACCCGGTGATCGAGATCGCGGTCACGCCGAACCGCTCGGACTGCCTCGGCGTCCATGGCGTCGCCCGCGACCTCGCCGCCGCCGAGATCGGAACGCTGATCGAGCCCGGCCTGAACCCGGTGCGCGGCGCCTATCCCTGCCCCGTGAACGTGCGCCTCGACTTCGGCGACACGCCCCCGCTGTCGCCGCTGTTCGCGCTGCGGATGGTGCGCGGCGTGAAGAACGGCCCCTCGCCCGAATGGCTGCAGCGCAAGCTGAAGTCGATCGGCCAGAAGCCGATCAACGCGCTCGTCGACGTCACCAACTACCTCACCTTCGACCGCGGCCGTCCGCTGCACGTCTTCGACGCCGCCAAGGTGAAGGGCGATCTCGTGGTGCGCCGCGGCCGCGCGGGCGAAAGCTTCGCCGCGCTCGACGGCAAGGACTACGCGCTCGACGAGACCATGTGCGTGATCGCCGACGATCACGGCGTCGAGTCGCTCGCCGGAATCATGGGCGGCGCCTCGACGGGCTGCGGCGCCGACACGGTCGACGTGCTGATCGAGAGCGCGCTCTGGGATCCGCTCGCGATCGCGCGCACGGGCCGGGCGCTCAACATCCATTCCGACGCGCGCCACCGCTTCGAGCGCGGCGTCGATCCCGCCTTCACGATCCCGGGCCTCGAGCTCGCCACGCGCCTCATCCTCGAGATCTGCGGCGGCGAGGCCTCCGAGCTCGTGGTCGCGGGCGAGGTCCCCGAGCGCGACCTCATCATCGACTTCCCCATCTCCGAGGTGAAGCGCCTCACCGGGCTCGTGGTCGCTCCCGCCGAGGTCAAGGCGCCGCTGTCGCTGCTCGGGTTCTGGGTGTCGGGCCATGGCGAGACGCTGAAGGTCGCGGTGCCGAGCTGGCGGCCGGACGTCGAGGGCAAGGCCGACCTCGTCGAGGAGGTCGTGCGCATCATCGGCCTCGACAAGGTCGAGGCGAGCCCGCTGCCGCAGGCGCAGTCGCTCGCGGCCGCCAGGCTCAGCCCGGTGCAGCGCCGCGCCCGCACGGCGCGCCGGACGCTCGCCGCCCGCGGCCTCGTCGAAGCCGTCACCTGGTCGTTCGTCAGCCGCCAGCAGGCGACGAGCTTCGGCGGCGGAAAGCCCGAGCTTGCGCTCGCCAACCCGATCGCCGCCGACCTTTCGGACATGCGCCCGAGCCTGCTGCCGGGCCTGATCGCCGCCGCCCAGCGCAACGCCGACCGCGGGTCGGGCGACGTCGCGCTGTTCGAGGTCGGCCAGACCTTCCTCGGCGACCGTCCGCAGGACCAGCGCATGCAGGCGACCGGCGTCCGCCGCGGAACCGCGAAGGCGCGCGGGACGGGCCGGCACTGGGGCGAGCAGGCGCTCCCCGTCGACGCCTTCGACGCCAAGGGCGACGCGCTCAACGTTTTGGCGGCGCTCGGCCTGTCGGCGAGTTCGGTGCAGATCGCGCAAGGCGCGGCGCCCGCCTGGTTCCATCCCGGCCGCTCGGCGGCGCTCCAGCTCGGCCCCAAGGTCGTGCTCGGGGCCTTCGGCGAGCTCCATCCGCGCGTCCTGAAGGCGCTCGGCGTCTCGGGCCCGCTGGTCGGCTTCGAGATCACGCTCGACGCCCTGCCCGCCCCGAAGGCCAAGGCGACGCGCGCCAAGCCGCCCTTCGAGGGCTCGGCGCTGCAGCCGCTGTCCCGCGACTTCGCCTTCCTCGCCGATCGCGACACGCCGGCGGGCGAGCTGATCCGCGCCGCGCAGGCCGCCGACCGCAAGCTCGTGACGCGCGTCGACCTGTTCGACCGCTACGAGGGTCCGGGCGTTCCCGAGGGCAAGGTCTCGCTCGCGCTCGCGGTGACGCTCCAGCCGCGCGACAAGACGCTGACCGACGCCCGAGATCGAGGAGATTTCGGGACGGATCGTGGCGCAGGTCGAGAAAGCCACGGGCGCGACGCTGCGCGGCTGACCGCCGCCGTCGTCCCGGGCCTGACCCGGGACCCGGAACCGACGACGTGAGGAATCTGGACGGACCGCCTCGGCTCTGGATCCCGGCTCTTCGGCCGGGATGACCGTTGGGGTTCGGGCGCGCCGCCGCCGAAGCCGGCGTTCGTGCGCCTTGGCGGGTGACCCGCCGCCGTCGTCCCGGGCTTGACCCGGGACCCGGAACCGACGCCGTGAGGACTCTGGACGGACCGCCTCGGTTCTGGATCCCGGCTCTTCGGCCGGGATGACCGTCGAGGTTCGGGCGCGACGCCGCCGAAGCCGGCGTTCGTGCTCTTTGGCTGCTGACCCGCCGCCGTCGTCCCGGGCTTGACCCGGGACCCGGAACCGACGCCGTGAGAATCTGGACGGACCGCCTCGGCTCTGGATCCCGGCTCTTCGGCCGGGATGACCGTTGGGGTTCGGGCGCGCCGCCGCCGAAGCCGGCGTTCGTACTCCTTGGCGGTTGACCCGCCGTCGTCGTCCCGGGCTTGACCCGGGACCCAGAACCGACGCCGTGGGAAACTTCGACCGGACCATTCCGGCTCTGCGCTCGGGATGGCGCCCCGCCGCAGGACGCGCCCGGACTCCCCGAGTCTACGCGTCCCGGTTGTTTCGTATTCGCCCGGCCTCGTCTTGGCTCGATCGCAGCGCGCGAGTCTAGGCCGAGTCCTCACGAGTCGAGTCTTGTTTCGTTCCAGTAGAACGAATCGCGGCCGAATCGCCGATTCCCGATTCGTTCCAGTTTAGACTCCGCCGTCGCCCAATTTGCCCATCATTTGTTAACCTGACTGCGAAGAAACCGCTCTCCTGCGGCGGCGGCGGCGGCGGCGGCGATCGGCGTCTTCGCTTCGGTGGCGCCCGGCCGCCATCGGCGCCACGCTGGTCGAATGTGCAATCTCTACTCGCTCACCAAGGGCCAGGCCGCGATCCGCGAACTCGCCCGCGCGATGGTCGACCGAACCGGCAACCTCCCCCCGACGCCCGGGATCTTCCCGGACTACGCCGCGCCGATCGTCCGGAACGGGGCGGAGGGCCGCGAGCTCACGCTCGCCCGCTGGGGCATGCCGACCTCGCAGAAGGTCATTCTCGACGCGGCCTCCAGGCGCGCCGACAAGCTGCGGGCGAAGGGCGGGACGGTCGATTTCCAGGAGCTGCTGCGCCGCGAGCCGGACGGCGGCGTCACCAACATCCGCAACGTCGCGAGCCGGCACTGGACGCGCTGGCTCGGGGTCGAGCACCGCTGCGTCGCGCCGCTGACCTCGTTCTCCGAATATGGCCGCGCTCCCGGCGGCGGCGCCGCGCCGGTCTGGTTCGCGCTGTCGCAGGAGCGGCCCTTGTGCGTCTTCGCCGGGCTCTGGACCCGCTGGTCGGGCGTGCGCAAGGCCAGGACCGGGTGGGAGGAGGACATCGACCTCTACGGCGTCCTGACCTGCGAGCCGAACGCCGTGGTGGCGCCGGTCCACCCGAAGGCGATGCCCGTCGTCCTGACGACGGCCGAGGAGATCGACGTCTGGATGCGCGCCCCCTGGGCCGAAGCGCGCGCTTCAGCGCCCGCTGCCCGACGACCGCCTCATGATCGTCGCGGCCGGCGCGAAGGAGGACGGCGCCGAAAGCGATTCGGATTCCGAATGGTCGTTAAAATTTTAGGCAAGTTTGAAACGCGCCCACAACGGGTGTCCGATTACGAAACATCTCGCGGAGGTTGCTTTACGTAGGTTCCGTGGATGGCCGCCGGGTCCACATGCCCGAGGTTCCGGCGGCCGGACCTACCCCTCCCCGAAGACCCTCCCCAGCCGCCGTCTAGGCTCCGCTCGCCTCAGCCGTCATCCCGGGCCGGACCCGGGATCCAGAACCGACGCGCGTCGAGCGTTCGCGGAAGCCGTCTCGGTTCTGGATCCCGGCTCTTCGGCCGGGATGACGGGCGGAGGTTCGTGCGGCGCGCCGGCGGACGGCGCGGGGTGTTTATCCGCAGAAGGCTCAGGAAACTCAGCCGTCATCCCGGGCTTGACCCGGGATCCAGAACCGACGCCCGTCGAGCGTTCGCGGAAGCCGTTTCGGTTCTGGATCCCGGCTCTTCGGCCGGGATGACGGGCGGCGGTTCGGGCGGTTCGCCGGCGGACGGCGCGGGGGTGCTTATCCGTAGAAGGCTCAGGAAGCCCAGCCGTCATCCCGGGCCTGACCCGGGATCCAGAACCGACGCCCTCGACGCGTTCGCGGTAGCCGTTCCGGTTCTGGATCCCGGCTCTTCGGCCGGGATTACGGGCGGCGGTTCGGGCGGCTCTTCGGCCGACGGCGCGGGGTGTTTATCCTTAGAAGGCTCAGGAAGCCCAGCCGTCATCCCGGGCTTGACCCGGGATCCGGAACCGACGCGCGTCGAGCGTTCGCGGCGTCCGTCTCGGTTCTGGATCCCGGCTCTTCGGCCGGGATGACGGGCGGCGGTTCATGCGCGCCTCGAGTGGGAGGCCGACGGTCCCTGCGCCTTGCCGGCGAACCGCCCCTGAGGCGAACCGGAGACAGTCCCCAGGCTCTCGCTCCGCGAGGGGTTTCCCCATTCGGCTACCGCAGGTAGCGTCCCCTCGCCCCGCCTCGCCGGGGCCAACAAAAGCAGAGTCGGGAGGGGCCGATGGCCACCATCGTGGGCGGAACAGGCGACGACTCGCTCGTCGGCCAGGACGAACCCAACGTCATCGAGGGCCGCGGCGGGAACGACACGCTGACCGGCGGCGCGTTCGAGGACACGCTGAAAGGCGGCGCCGGAAACGACCTGCTGATCGGGAACGAATACGACGTCTTCATCGGCGGCGAGGGGAACGACAGCATCGAGGCCTACGGCGTGTTCCCGGCTTCCGGCTATGTCGACGCCGGCGTCGGCGACGACGTCATCACCTTCCACTACAACGCCGGCGCGCGGATCGACGGCGGCGACGGCTACGACCGGCTGGTGCTGTCGGGCGTGCGCGAGCTCTACAATTTCGACGTCAGGAACGTCGAAGCGCTCGAAGTCGGCGACACGCCGTTCTACGCCACCTTCGCGCAGCTCAAGAGCTTAGAGACCATCCGCAACGCCGAAGGCTTCGAGGGCCAGCGGATCGAGATCCGCCTCGACGAGGCCGGCCGCATCGACCTCTCGCCCGAGCTCGGCTCGACCTCGGCCCATATCAGGGCGAGCGTCTATTCGGACACGATCACCTCCGGCTCCGGCGACGACGTGATCGAGGGCGGCGGCGGCCGCGACGTGTTCGACGGCGGCGCCGGGAACGACACGCTGCTCGGCGACGACTTCGGAAGCGAGCTGCTGATCGGCGGGGAGGGGAACGACGTCCTCTTCGGCGGAGCGGGCGAAAACACGCTGCTCGGCGGCGACGGCGACGACCGCCTGTCCTCGGCGGGCGCCCGCATGAGCATGGAGGGCGGGGCCGGCGACGACGTCGTCGAGATGACGACCGGCGCGAGCTCGGGCGTGCTCGACGGCGGCGAGGGCTTCGACCGGCTGATCGCCAAGGGCGACCTCACGGGGCTTGCGATCTCGGGCTTCGAGCAGCTCGAGACCGGGACCACGGTCACCGGGACGATCGCGTTCTTCGAGGGCTTTGACGCCATCCTCGGCCGCGGCCTGAGGGGCAAGCCCGATCTGAGGCTCGCCGACGCCGGGACGATCGACCTCTCCGACCAGCTCGACGGAAACGGCGTGCGCCTCGTCGGCTCGGCCGGCGACGACGTCATCACGTCGGGCGCGGGCGACGACCTGCTGAAGGGCGGCGCCGGCGACGACGAGATCCACGCCGGCGCCGGAAACGACGGCCTCACCGTGACGGCCGGCCGCGACACGCTGTTCGGCGGGGAGGGCGACGACAAGTTCAACTCCACCAAGTCCGGCGGCAAGGCCGTGCTCGACGGCGGCGACGGCGAGGACGTGCTGTTCGCGCGCGGCGACATCACGCGCCTCGAAATCTCCGGGATCGAGATCTTCGAGACGCGCGGCGGCTATGTGTCCGGGACCGCCGAGCAGTTCGAGGGCTTCGACGTCATCCGCGTGAACGCCGAGGGCCTCGACCTGCCGGTCAACATCTCGCTCACCGAGGCGGGGCGGCTCAATCTCAGCGACCAGCTCGAGGGCCGCGACGCGCGGCTGTTCGGCTCCGACGGCGACGACCGGCTGACGGCCTCGGGCGGCGACGACACGCTCGAGGGCGGCGACGGGAACGACACGCTGATCGGCGGCGCCGGCCGCGACTGGTTCTTCGGCGGAGAGGGCGACGACGTCTATGTGGTCGACGACGTCCGCGACCATGTCGACGGCCTCGGCGACTACGGAACCGACACGGTGCGCGCGAGCGTCGACTACCGGCTCGTGCGCGAGGTCGAGAACCTCGTGCTGACGGGCTCGCAGGCCCTCGACGGGACCGGCAACGAGCTCGACAACGTCCTCACGGGCAACCGCGCGAACAACACGCTCGAGGGCCGCGGCGGCGACGACACGCTCGACGGCGGCGAGGGCGCGGACGTGCTCGACGGCGGCAAGGGCTTCGACACCGCCGACTACCGCTCCTCCGAAGAAGCCGTGGGGATCGATCTCGGCGACGGCTCGGCCTTCGGCGGCGAGGCGGATTTCGACACGCTGATCGACGTCGAGGGCGTGCTCGGCTCGCGCTTCGCCGACGAGCTCACGGGCGATGATGGCCGCAACCGGCTGAGCGGCGGCGCCGGCGACGACACGCTCGACGGCGGGGCGGGGGCCGACACGCTTGTCGGCGGCGGCGGAAACGACCTCGTCAGCTACCAGGAGTCCGACGCCCGCGTCGTGATCGATCTCGAGGCCGGAACCTTCAGGGGCGGCGACGCCAAGGGCGACGTGCTGACGGGCGTCGAGCGCATCGTCGGCTCGGCCTTCGACGACAAGCTCACCGGCTCGTCGGGCGCCGACGACCTCGGCGGCTCGTTCGGCGACGACACGATCCGCGGCGGGGCGGGCGACGACGTGATCGAGGGCGGGGCGGGCTCCGACGTCCTGGCGGGCGGAGAGGGGCGCGACGTCTTCGCCTATGTGTTCCTGAGGGGCGGCGAGCGCGACGTCATCGAGGACTTCACGGTCGGCGAGGACCGCTTCCGGTTCTTCTCGGGCACGAGCGGCCTCGATGTCGGCGAGCTCGGGAAGGGCGACTTCGCGTTCGTCGGCGAACCGCAGGGCGAGGCGCGCCTGCTCTACGACGCGGAAAAGGGGCTGCTGCTGTTCGACCGCGACGGTTCGGGCGACGACGCGGCGATCGTGATTGCCGAGATCGGCGAGAACCTCGACCTCTCGGCCAGGGACTTCTTCGTCGTCTGAGACCGCGGCGGTTCAGCCGGCGGTGTCGAACTGCGCCTCGTGCAGCGCGCGGTACCGCCCGGCCGTCGCCACCAGCTCGCGGTGGCTGCCCTGCTCGGCGACGCCGTTCTCGTCCACCACCACGATGCGGTCGGCGTTGCGGATCGTGGCGAGCCGGTGGGCGATGATGAGCGTGGTGCGGCCTTGCGCGAGTTCGGTCAGCGAGGTCTGGATCTGGCGCTCGGTCTCGGCGTCGAGCGCCGAGGTCGCCTCGTCGAGGATCAGGATCGCGGGGTTCTTGAGGAACATCCGCGCGATCGCGAGCCGCTGCTTCTGCCCGCCCGAGAGCTTCACGCCGCGTTCGCCCACGACCGTGTCGAGGCCTGCGGGAAGAGCCGCGATCATGTCGTCGATGCGCGCGCGCCGGGCCGCCTCGACGATCTCGGCGTCGCTCGCGCCGAGCCGGCCATAGGCGATGTTCTCGCGGATCGTGCCGGCGAACAGGAACACGTCCTGCTGCACCACGCCGACCTGGCGGCGCAGCGAGGTGAGCGTGAAGTCCCGCACGTCCCGCCCGTCGATCGAGATGCGCCCGGCCCCGACCTCGTAGAAGCGCGGCAGCAGCGCGCAGATCGTGGTCTTGCCGGCGCCCGAGGGGCCGACGAACGCCACCGTCTCGCCCGCCCGCACCGTGAGGCTGAGATTGGAGAGCACCGGCCGTCCCGGCGTGTAGGCGAAGTCGACGCCCTCATAGGCGATCTCGCCCTTGAGCGTCGGCGCCTCGACCGCGTCCGGCCCGTCGACGATGTCGGAGCGGGTGTCGAGGAATTCGAGGTAGCGTTTGAAGCCCGCGACGCCCTTCGGATAGGTCTCGATGACGGCGTTGATCTTCTCGACCGGGCGGAAGAACACGCCGATCAGCAGCAGGAACGCCACGAAGCCGCCATGGCTCAGCGTGCCCTGGATCACGAAGTAGCTGCCCGCCACCATCACGGTGAGCTGGATGAGCCGCATGCTCATGTAGCTGAGCGAGGTCGAGGCCGCCATGATGCGGTAGGCCATCAGCTTGGTCGCGCGGTAGCGCGCGTTGTCCTCGGCGAAGAGGCGGCGCTCGTGGTCTTCGTTGGCGAAGGCCTGCACCACGCGGATGCCGCCGACATTCTCCTCGATGCGGGCGTTGAAGTCGCCGACGCGGCCGTAGAGCTCCTGCCAGTTGCGCGTCATGCGCCCGCCGTAGCGGCTGGTGAGCCAGGCGGTGAGCGGCACCACCGCGACCGTGATGAGCGCGAGCTCGACGTTCACCGTGAACATCAGCGCGAAGGCGCCGAAAAGCGTCATGATGGCGATGAACAGGTCTTCGGGCCCGTGATGCGCGACCTCGCCGATCTCCTCGAGATCCTTGGTCAGGCGCCCGACGAGGTGGCCGGTCTTCTGATTGTCGAACCAGCCGAAGGAGAGCTTCTGCAGGTGGTCGAACGCCTTGCGGCGCATCTCGGTCTCGATGTTGATCCCGAGCATGTGGCCCCAATAGGTGACCACCGCCATGAGGCCGGTGTTGACCACGTAGATCGCCAGCAGCCCGAGCGCGGCGAGCAGCACCAGCCCCCATTGCTGGGTCGGCAGCAGCGTGTCGACGAAGATCTTGACCGCGATCGGGAAGCCGAGCTCGAGCAGGCCCGAGGCGACCGCCGAGCCGAAGTCGAGCCAGAACAGGCCGGCGTGCGGCCGGTAATATGAGAAGAAGCGCTTCAGCATGGCCGGCGGTGAGCCCTCCCGGCCCGTTCTGCGACGTCCGGGCAATACCGCCCGGAGGAGGCGGCCGCAAGGTTTTGCATGCCGGCGACGCCCGCAACGTCAGCGGTTTGGAGCGCTTCCAGGTTTCCGGGGCGCTCGGCCGCGAACGCGATGGGATGAGATCGCCCTCGCCGTCTCGACCCGTCATCCCGGGCCTGACCCGGGATCCAGAACCGCCGCCCTCGGAGCGTTAGCGGATGGCGCATCGGTTCTGGATCCCGGCTCTCCGGCCGGGATGACGGGCGGGGGTTCGGGGCGGTTCTTGGCGAGGCGCGCAGCGCGTGCGGGCCGCAGGAGCTCGGGACGCTCAGCCGTCATCCCGGGCCTGACCCGGGATCCAGAACCGCCGCCCTCGGAGCGTTCGCGGATGGCGCATCGGTTCTGGATCCCGGCTCTCCGGCCGGGATGACGGGCGGGGGTTTGGGGCGGTTCTTGGCGAGGCGCGCAGCGCGTGCGGGCCGTAGGAGGCTCGGGACGCTCAGCCGTCATCCCGGGCTTGACCCGGGATCCAGAACCGACGCCCGTGGAGCGATCGCGGACGCCCGCCCCGGCTCTGGATCCCGGCTCTCCGGCCGGGATGACGGGCGGGGGTTCGGAGCGGTTCTTGGCGAGGCGCGCGGCGCATGCGGGCCGCAGGAGGCTCGGGACGCTCAGCCGTCATTCCGGGCTTGACCCGGGATCCAGAACCGACGCCCGCGGAGCGTTCGCGGATGGCGCCTCGGTCCCGGATCCCGGCGCTTCGGCCGGGACGACGCGCGGGGGTTCGGGCGGCCCGATCCGGAATTCGGGCCTAGAACCGCGTCGTCAGCGCGTTCAGCCAGTCGGGCGAGGCGTCCACCAGCGCGGTCTCGATCCGCTTGTCGTAGCCGCTCACGACCGCGAGCCCGACGAGGATCAACGCGATCCCGAGCGCGATCCGGCCCGCGCGCCCGGCCCCCGCCATGCGGGCGCGCCAGCGCTGGAGAAGCTCGCTCGACATCAGCCCCAGCAGGACGAGCGGCGTCGCGGCCCCGAGTCCGAACACGCCCATTGTGGCCGCGACCGACCCCAGATCCTCGCCGCGCGCCGCCAGCATCGAGGCCGCGCCGAGCGTCGGCCCGACGCAGGGCGCCCAGACCACGCCGAGCAGCAGGCCGACCAGGAACTGCCCGGCGAGCCCGGCGCGCGAGACGAGGTCGAGCCGCTCCGCCGCCCAATGGCTCGCCGGCCCCGCGGCGTTCGCGACGCGCGCCTGCGCGGCGGGGACGAGAAGCACGGCGCCGACGACCATCAGCAGCGCGGCGGCCACGGGGCGGAACACGGTCTCGTCGAGCCCGATGGAGAAGCCGACGGTCGCGACGAACAGCCCGACGGCTACGAAGGAAAGCGTGAGCCCGACCCCGAGCGCGACTGGCCCCAGCCGGCGCTCCCCTTGCGCCGCCGCGAGCGCGACCGGCACGAGCGGCAGCACGCAGGGCGAGAGCAGCGTGAGCAGGCCGGCGAGATAAGCGAGGCCGAGGGTGACGAGCATGCGCGCCTTCGAGGCGTCGGGTGTCGATGCGGCGCCGTCTCTTCGCAAACATAGAGCGGAGCCGGGACGAGCGGCAGGCGCCATTCCGGCGGAGGCGCGGGCATGACGGCCTCCGCGCCTTGCGACTTTCATCCCGCCGACAGCAGCGTCGCGGCCGGCCGCTTCCCTCTCCCGCTTGCGGGAGAGGGTGAGGGTGAGGGCGCTCGCGCCGGGGCGTCAGAACCAAGCTCGTCCGCGCGGTCGGTTCCCGGTCTGGCCCCCGCAGCGCCATGTCCCCTCATCCTCACCTTCTCCCGTGAACGGGAGAAGGAGCGGCCGACGTCGCGGGCGGTCAGGCCGCAGGCGCGCTCTCATCCCGCCGACGCGCTTTCACCCGCCGACAGCAGCGTCGCGGCCGGCCGCTTCCCTCTCCCGCTTGCGGGAGAGGGTGAGGGCGCTCGCGCCGGGGCGTCAGAACCAAGCTCGTCCGCGCGGTCGGGTTCCCGGTCTGGCCCCCGCAGCGCCATGTCCCCTCATCCTCACCTTCTCCCGTGAACGGGAGAAGGAGCGGCCGACGTCGCGGGCGGTCAGGCCGCAGGCGCGCCTTATCCCGCCGAGAGCAGCGTCGCGTCGCCGCCGGCCGCCGCCGTGTTGATCGAGACCGTCCGCTCCTCGACCAGTCGGTCGACGTCCCAGGCGGCGCCGGAAGCGATCTCCTGCGGCGTCAGCGCATGGACCGTGACGATCGCGCCGGGCCGCCGGGCGGCGTCGGCCAGAACCGCCAGCAGCGCCTCCCGCCCGCCCTCGAAGATGAGCGCGCCGAGATCGTGGGCCTCGCGCCAGTCCGAAACAGTCTCGGTCCGGGTCCGAAGCGGCGCGGGCAGGCGCGCGGCGAGCGCCGCCACGGGGCTTGTCTCCTCCAGCACGGCGACCGAGCCGGTCGCGAGGATCGCGCCGAGCGCCACGGCCGCGCCGCGTTCGGTCTCGGTCACGGCCGCGATCCGGCCCTTGGCCTCCAGCGAATAGACGTTGCGCTCGCCGACCGGCCCGGGAAGCTTGACCGATCCGCCGAGCGGCGAGGCGAGCGCCATCGGGCGGCAGGCTTCGGCCGCGGCGGCGAACCCCTCTTGCTGCAGCCAGTCGGCGTAGGCGCGCGACGGGGCGAGCGCCTCGGCCGAGCCCGCGACCCCGCAGCCCGCGCCGCGACCGGCCGTGAACCTGCCGACCGCGAGCGGCCCGCCGGCCTTCGGCCCGGTGCCGGACAGCCGCGAGCCGCCGAAGGGCTGAACGCCCACCACCGCGCCGACGATGTTGCGGTTGACGTAGAGGTTGCCGGCCCTGACCCGGCGAACGGCCCGCGCCACGGTCTCGTCGATGCGGGTCTCGATCCCGAAGGTCAGCGCGTGGCCGCTCGCGTTCGCCTCCTCGATCACGCGGTCGAGGTCGTCGGCGCGATGGCGCGCGACATGGAGCACGGGGCCGAACACCTCCTCGGCGACGTCCGATATGGCTCCGATCTCGACGATCGCGGGCGCGAGGAAGCTTCCACGGGCGCAGCTTTCCGGAAGCGGGGCCTGCGTCACGCGAAATCCCCGGGCGCGCATCTCGACGAGATGGCGCTCGACCCGCGCCTTCGCCTCGTCGGAGATCAGCGGCCCGACGTCGCTCGAGAGCCGGTCGGGCGGGCCGACCTCGAGCTCGCGCGTCGCGCCCTTCAGCATGGCGAGGATGCAGTCGGCGACGTCGTCCTGCAGGCTGAGGATCCTGAGCGCCGAGCAGCGCTGCCCGGCGCTGTCGAACGCCGAGGCGACCGCGTCGAGCACGACCTGCTCGGCGAGCGCCGAGGAGTCCGCGATCATGACGTTGCGCCCGCCGGTCTCGGCGACGAAGGGGACCGGGCGACCCTCGCGCGTCAGGCGCCGGCTGAGCGTGTTCTCGATCGCCCGCGCCGCCTCGAGCGATCCGGTGAAGGCGACGCCCTCGACCCGCGGGTCCGCGACGAGCGCGGCCCCCACCGCGCCGTCGCCGGGCAGGAGCTGGAGAGCGTCCGCCGGGACGCCGGCGCCGTGGAGCAGCCGCACCGCCTGCGCGGCGGCGAGCGGGGTCTCCTCCGCGGGCTTGGCGACGACGGCATTGCCCGCCGCGAGCGCCGCGGCGACCTGCCCGACGAAAATTGCGAGCGGAAAGTTCCAGGGGCTGATCGCGGCCACGACGCCGAGCGGCCGGGCCGCTCCCGCCGCTTCGAGCCGCTCGGCCTCGCCGGCGTAATAGCGCAGGAAATCCTCCGCCTCGCGAACCTCCGCGCCGGCGCTTGCGAGCGTCTTGCCCGCCTCGCGCGCCATGAGGCCGACAAGCGCCTCTTTCTCTTGGGCGAGCGCGTCGGCGGCGCGGCGCAGTCGCGCGGCGCGGCGGGCGGCGGGCTCCGCCGCCCAATCCGCCGCGCCGGCCGCCACGCGGGAAAGCGCCGCCTCGACGTCGGCGGGGCCCGACCACCGGACCGCGCCGACGACGTCGCGCCGGTCGGCGGGGTTGCGGACGGAGGTCAATTCGGCCGCCTCATCCGCCCCCGAGGGGCCTGCGCGCCAGGCCGTCCGGGCGCCGTCGCGGCAGGCGCGAGCGAGCGCGCGGAGCTGGTTCTCGTCGTCGAGGTCGAGGCCGAGCGCGTTCCTGCGCGCAGGCGCGTAGAGATCGGGCGGCCGGCGGATTTTTGCGCTCGCAGCCCCAAGAGGCTGTCGGCATTGCGCGATCGCGACGGGATCGGCGATGAGCTCCTCGGCGCTCGTCTCCTCGTCCGCCACGCGGTTCACGAAGGAGGCGTTGGCGCCGTTCTCGAGGAGCCGCCGCACCAGATAGGCGAGCAGCGTATCGTGGCTTCCGACCGGGGCGTAGATGCGGCAGGGCCGCCCGAGCCCTTCCGCGGCCGCGATGTCATAGAGCGGCTCGCCCATGCCGTGGAGGCACTGGAACTCGAACGCGTCTCCGCCCGCCTCCGCCCCCATCGCCGCCGCCGCCGCCACCGTGTGGGCGTTGTGGGTCGCGAATTGCGGGAACACGAGATCGCCGGCCGACAGCAGTTTTCTGGCGCAGGCGAGGTAGCAGACGTCGGAATGAGCCTTGCGGGTGAAGACGGGAAAGTCCGAGAAGCCCTCGACCTGCGCGCGCTTGATCTCGCTGTCCCAGTAGGCGCCTTTCACGAGCCGGATCATCAGCCGCCGGCCCGAGCGGCGGGCGAGATCGACCAGCCAGTCGATGACGTCCGGGCAGCGCTTGCCGTAGGCCTGGACCACGAAGCCGAGCCCGTTCCAGCCGGCGAGGTCCGGATCGAAGGCCAGCGCTTCGAACAGGTCGAGCGAGATCTCCAGCCGGTCGGCCTCTTCGGCGTCGACGTTGAGCCCGATGTCATAGGACCTCGCGAGCGCCGCCAGCCGCGCGGCCCGCGGCAACAGCTCCGCCATGACCCTCTCGCGTTTCCGCCGCGAATAACGCGGGTGGAGCGCCGAGAGCTTGATCGAGACGCCCGGCCCCTCGACCGGCCCGCGACCCTCCGCCGCCGCGCCGATCGCGTGGATCGCATGCTCGTAGGACGCCATGTAGCGGGCCGCGTCCTCGGCCGTCGTCGCGGCTTCGCCCAGCATGTCGTAGGAATGGCGGAAGCCTCTCGCCTCGACGTCGCGGGCGTTTTCGAGCGCCTCCTCGATCGTCCGTCCGGCCACGAATTGCCGTCCCAGCAGCCGCATCGCGAGCTCCACGCCCGCGCGCACCACCGGCTCGCCGCTCAGCGCGATCAGCTTTCCGAGCGTCGCCGCAAGGCCAGTCTCGCTGTGGGTCGCGACCAGGCGGCCCGTGATCAGCAGCCCCCAGGTGGCGGCGTTCACGAACAGCGAGGGGCTGTGTCCGAGATGCCCGCGCCAGTCTTTCGCGAGGATCTTGTCGCGGATGAGCGCGTCGCGGGTGGCGTCGTCGGGCGTCCGCAGCAGCGCCTCCGCGAGGCACATCAGCGCGACGCCCTCCTCGCTCGACAGCGCGTATTCCCGCATGAGCGCCTCGACGCCGCTGGATGAACCGCGGCGGCGAAGGCCCTCGACGAGTTTTGTGGCGAGCGAGCGGGTGGCGGCCGCTTCCTCGGATGTCGGTTCAGCGAGCGGGAGCAGCGGCGCGAGGCAGTCTAGCTCCGCCCGGCGCGTCGCCGCCGTGATCGCGCGGCGAAGCGCCGACCGCTCGGGGACGGCGGCTGCGAGGTTTGCGAAGGGCGTCGGATCGCGGGTCATCGCGATCTGGAACTAGGGCGGACTCACTTGAGGCGCGACCATCTCCACCGTCATGCCCGCGCCTCAGCGCCCCGCCGCGGCCTCGCGCTCGGCTCTCTGCCTCTCGGCCTCCGCGCGCTTGGTCGCGATCGACGCGATGATGACGCCCGTGGTCACGATCGCGATCAGGATGGTGCAGACCGCGTTGATCTCGGGCTTCACGCCGAGCCGGACCGACGAATAGATCCGCATCGGCAGCGTGGTCGCACCCGGGCCCGTGGTGAACTGCGAGATCACGAGGTCGTCGATCGAGAGCGTGAAGGCGAGCATCCAGCCCGACACGATCGCCGGCAGGATGATGGGCAAAGTCACCACGAAGAACGCCTTGAAGGGCGGGCAGCCGAGGTCGAGCGCGGCTTCCTCGAGGCTGCGGTCGAACGAGATCAGCCGCGACTGCACCACGACGGCCACGAAGCACATCGAGAAGGTGACGTGGGCGATCGTCAGCGTCATGAAGCCGCGATCGAGCCCGATGGCGACGAACAGCAGCAGCATCGAGAGGCCGGTGATGACCTCGGGCATCACAAGCGGCGCGTAGACCATGCCGGAGAACAGCGTGCGGCCGCGGAACCGCCCCATGCGCACCAGCGTCACGGCGGCCAGCGTGCCGAGCACGGTGGCGAGCGTCGCGGAAATGACCCCGACCCGCACCGTCACCCAGGCGGCTTCGAGCAACTGCTCGTTGTGCCAGAGCGATACGTACCAGCGCGTCGAGAACCCGCCCCAAACGGTCACCAGCTGGCTGTCGTTGAACGAGTAGATCACCAGCAGCAGGATCGGCAGGTAGAGGAACGCGAAGCCGAACGTCAGCGCCGCGATGTTGACGGAGGAAAGGCCCCGGGTCACTTCGCGCTCCCCAGCTCTTTGGCCTGGACGTTGTTGTAGACCGCGATCGGCACGACGAGCACGAGCAGCAGCAGCACCGCGAGCGCGGAGGAGACCGGCCAGTCGCGGTTCAGGAAGAACTCGTTGTAGAGCGTCTTGCCGATCATCAGCGTCTCGGACCCGCCCAGCAGATCCGGGATCACGAACTCGCCGACCGCCGGGATGAAGACGAGGAAGCAGCCCGCGATCACGCCCGGCAGCGAGAGCGGCACGGTGATCTGCCAGAAGGATTTCCAGGGCGGCGATCCGAGGTCGCTCGCCGCCTCCAGCAGCGTGTCGTCGAGCTTTTCGAGGCTCGAATAGAGCGGCAGGATCATGAACGGCAGGTACGAGTAGACGATGCCGATATAGACCGCCGTCTCGGTGTTCATGATGTAGATCGGCTCGGAGATGATCCCGGTCCACAGCAGGAACTGGTTCATCAGCCCTTCCGGATTGAGGATGCCGATCCAGGCGTAGACGCGGATCAGCAGCGACGTCCAGAACGGCAGGATGACGAGCATCAGCAGCGTGGGCCTGAGCGTCTTGGGCGCCCGCGCCATGGCGTAGGCCATCGGGTAGGCGATCGCGAGCGCGATGAGGGTCGAGACGCCTGCGATCTCGAGGCTCGAGAGATAGGAGCGCCAGTAGAGCTCGTCGTCGAACAGCAGGCCGTAATTTTCGAAGTCGAGCCCGGCCCACCAGTCCTTCACGCCCTGCCAGCCGTTGGCGAGGTCGAGCAGCGGCTCGTAGGGCGGCTGCGCGATCGTGGTGTCGGACAGCGAAATCTTCAGGACGATGAAGAACGGCGCGGAAGAAGAAGGCGAGCCACAGATACGGGATCGCGATCACGAACCAGCGCTTCAGCTGACTCGATCCGACGCGTTTGGGGAGGGCGGGGGCGGTCATGGACGGGCCGCTTTCTGCCCCCTCTCCCGCAAGCGGGAGAGGGTCGGGGTGAGGGTGAGCGGCGCTGCGCTTTCCGACGGCTGACGAACCGATGTGGGTCGCGCGAGATCATCGTGACGCCCCCTCACCCTTACCCTCTCCCGCGAGCGGGAGAGGGGGACGGAAGTGGGAGCGCTCTGCATCGCCCGCCTCACGAGGTCAGCACGACGCCGGCGTCCGGCGCGAACCAGACATGGACGCGGTCGTCCCAGGCGATGGGCTTGGCTTCGGTGCGGGTCATGTTGGCGCGGCTGACGCGCACCACCTTTTCCGAGCCGTCGATCTTCACCAACACCACGGTCCAGTCGCCCATGTAAGCCAGGTCCCAGACCTCGCCCTTGAGGACGTTCTTCGCGTCTTCCGGCGGCGGCTCGATCGAGATGCGCATCTTCTCCGGCCGGACCGCGAGCTTCACCTTGGCGCCGGCGGCGGCTGACGTCTCGCTTGCGGCGAGGAAGTCGCCGCCCGGATCCTCGCCCTTGATGCGGGTCTCGCCGACGGCGGCGCTCTCGACGACGCCGTCGAAGATGTTGATGTTGCCGATGAAGTCGGCGACGTAGGCCGAGTTCGGCTGCTCGTAGATGTCGCCGGGCGTCGCGACCTGGACCAGCTTGCCGTGGTTCATCACGGCGATGCGGTCCGACACCGTCATGGCTTCCTCCTGGTCGTGGGTCACGATCAGGAAGGTGAGGCCGAGCTCCATCTGCAGGTCCATGAGCTCGAACTGCGTCTCCTCGCGCAGCTTCTTGTCGAGCGCGCCGAGCGGCTCGTCGAGCAGCAGCACCTTGGGGCGTTTGGCGAGCGAGCGGGCGAGCGCGACGCGCTGGCGCTGTCCGCCGGAGAGCTGGTGCGGCTTGCGCGACGCGAAGGGGGTGAGCTTGACGAGCTCCAGCATCTCCTCGACGCGAGACGCGATCTCGGCCTTCGGCGTGCCGTCCTGCTTGGGCCCGAAGGCGATGTTCTGCGCGACCGTCATGTGCGGGAACAGCGCGTAGGACTGGAACATCATGTTGACCGGCCGCTTGTACGGCGGGATCCCCGCGAGATCCTCGCCGCCGAGCGTGATGCGGCCCGCGGTCGGCTGCTCGAAGCCCGCGAGCATGCGCATCAGCGTGGTCTTGCCGCAGCCGGACGGTCCGAGCAGCGAGAAGAACTCGCGGGTGTGAATGTCGAGCGAGACGTCGTCGACGGCCGTGAAGGCCCCGAATTTCTTGACGACGTTCTCGAAGCGGATGAGCGGGACCGAACTCGGATCAAGCCACGGCGCGAAGGAGCGCCGGATCGGGCCGAGGGCTTTTTGAGAGCCGGTTTTGGGCGCCATTTGGGATCCGCGAGAAGGAGGGAAACGTCATCCCGGCCGCAGCGAAGCGGAGAGCCGGGATCGCCTTCAGAACGAGGCCATTTCGTCGTAGAGGTCGCGCCAGTCAGGATTGCTCGTTTCGATCAGTTCCGTCTTCCAGTCTCGCCGCCACCGCTTGATCTGCTTCTCGCGGACGATTGCGGCTTCGGCTCCCTCATGAGCCTCGAACCACACCAGCCGGTCCACATTGAATTTCTCGGTGAAGCCGCGGACGACCTTCGCCTTGTGCTGCGCGATGCGGCCGGGAAGGTCGCTCGTTACGCCGACATAGAGGGGACCGTCTTTCCGGGTCGCGAGGATGTAGACGAAGAAGCGCTTTTCCACGTCGCCTTACCCCCACCACCGTCATCCCGGACGACGGCGCAAGCCGTCGAACCGGGATCGTGTTCCGAGTAGAGCGCCCTCCCCTGAGAGCGATCCCGGCTCTCGCTGCGCTCGGCCGGGATGACGCCTTTCAGATCCGGCGCCGTTCGACGCCCTAGCCAGTCACCGCCCGCTCTTGGCCTTGGTCCAGGCGCGGGTCAGCGAGCGCTGCACCTTCGGATCCTCGATCGCCGGCACGGTGTAGAGCTTCCCGAGCACCTCGGCCGTCGGGTAGATCGAGGTGTTGTCCTTCACCGAGGCGTCCAGGAACTCCTGGGACTTCAGGTTGCCGTTGGCGTAGGACACGAAGTTCGAGGCCTTGGCCGCCACTTCCGGCTTCAGCATGTAGTTCAGGAAGATGTGCGCCTCTTCCGGGTGCGGGGCGTCGGCCGGGATCGCCATCTCGTCGAACCAGAGCTGCGCGCCCTCCTTCGGGAGCGAATATTCGACGTTGACGCCCTTGCCGGCTTCCGTCGCGCGGGTCTTGGCCTGGAAGATGTCGCCCGAATAGCCGACGGTCACGCAGATTTCCCGTTGGCGAGCGCGTTGATGTATTCCGACGAATGGAACTTGGTGACGTAGGGCTTGAGCTTGGCGAGATGCTCGGCGGCCTTCTCGACGTTCTTCACGTTCGACCAGTCGGGCGACATGCCGAGATAGTTCAGCACCGACGGCATCAGGTCCTCGGGGCTGTCGAGGAACATCACGCCGCAGCCCTTGAGCTTCTTCAGGTTCTCCGGGTCATAGACCAGCGCCCAAGAGTCGAGCGGCGCGTCCGGGAACGCCTTCTTGACCTTGTCGACATTGTAGCCGATGCCGGTCGTGCCCCACATGTAGTTGATCGAATAGGCGTTGTCGGGATCGTATTTGGCGATCCGCTGGTAGATCTCGGGCCAGGCGTTCGACAGGTTCGGCAGCTTCGACTTGTCGAGCTTTTGGAACACGCCGGCCTTGATCTGGCGCGACAGGAAGGTGGCGGAGGGCACCACCACGTCATAGCCGGTCTTGCCGGTGAGAAGCTTGGTCTCGAGGATCTCGTTGCTGTCGAAGACGTCGTACACGACCTTGATGCCGGTCTCGGCCTCGAAGTCCTTGAGGATCTGGTCGTCGATATAGTCCGACCAGTTGTAGACCCGGACCTCCTTTGCCCCGGCCGCCGCCGTTCCGAGGACAAGGCCGACCGCCGCGACGCAGGCGCTCAGGAAACCGTTCTTCGTCATGCGCGAAATCCCTCACGCCCCCGACCCGGCGCGAGGGCGGACGGCCAGAGGCTAACGTCCGCATTTGAAACGCACAACAGCGCGGCAAGCTCATTCCCGCGGCGCCGCAAGCCCAGCGGGCGGGCGCCCCGCGGCGGGCGTCTGGGCCGGCTGCATCGGATTACCGCTTCATCGCCAGGCCGCCGCCTGCGGCCAAAGCTCGCCGGGCGGCCCCGATTGATTTGCCCCTCCGGCTCGGGCAGGCTTATGGCGCGGCCGCACAGGCCGCGCCGGCGGAATTCTCCTTCCGTCCGGGGGGCCGCTTTCGCCAGAACTCTCCCTGACCCGATCCGGGAGCGCCCTCAGCGAGCCTCGCCCGCGTTTCGACGCGCGGCCGGCCGATCGCGACGAAGCCGGCTCGGGTCGGCCGCCAGAACGCCGGCGACGCCCGGCCGAGGGCGGCGCGACGACGACATCGAGCGGAAGACATGAGCAAGAAAAAGCGGGCCGGCCTGCGCGACGCGATCGCCGATCGACGCGGCGCGACCGACGTCGAGGCGGCGCGCGAATGGGTCGACGAGCGCGGCATCGAAGAGCTCGAGTGCCTGATCCCCGACCAGGCGGGCGTCGCGCGCGGCAAGATCATGCCGGCGCAGAAGTTCTTCCAGTCGCCGACCATGAACCTGCCGTCGTCGATCTTCCACCAGACGATCTCGGGCGGCTACGCCGACGAGGACGAGCCGGGCGGCGGCGATCCGACCGACGCCGACGTCGTGCTCGAGCCCGACTGGTCGACGCTCTCGACCGTGCCCTGGGCCAACGACCCGACGGCGCAGATCATCCATGACGCCTATCACCGCGACGGCCGCCCGGTGGAGGTGAGCCCGCGCTCGCTGCTGAAGCGCGTCATCGACCTCTACGGCCACAAGGGCTGGTCGCCGATCATCGCGCCGGAGATCGAGTTCTATCTGGTGAAGCCGAACACCGATCCGGACTACCCGCTCGAGCCCCCGATCGGCCGCTCCGGGCGCCCCGAGACCGGCCGCCAGTCCTACTCGATCTCGGCCGTGAACGAGTTCGACGAGCTGTTCGAGGACATCTACTCGTTCTCCGAAGCCCAGGGGCTCGAGATCGACACGCTGATTCACGAGGAGGGCGCGGCCCAGATGGAGATCAACCTCCGTCACGGCGCCCCGCTCGAGCTCGCCGACCAGGTGTTCCTGTTCAAGCGGACGATCCGCGAGGCCGCGCTCAAGCACAAGATGTACGCGACCTTCATGGCCAAGCCGATCGCGAACCAGCCCGGCTCGGCCATGCACATCCACCAGTCGGTGAGGAACGCCAAGACTGGCGACAACATTTTCTCCGATCCGAACGGCAAGCCCACCAGCGAGTTCTTCGCCTTCCTCGCCGGCACCCAGAAGTACCTGCCGGCCGTGATGTGCGTGCTCGCGCCTTACGTGAACTCCTACCGGCGGCTGACGCGCCAGTCCTCGGCCCCGATCAACGTCCAGTGGGGCTACGACAACCGCACCACCGGCATCCGCGTGCCGCCCTCGGGCGCGGAGGCGCGTCGCGTGGAGAACCGGGTGCCGTCCTCCGACGCCAACCCCTATCTCGCGATCGCGGCGTCGCTGGCCTGCGGCTATCTCGGGATGGTCGAGGGGCTCACCCCCACCGAGCCGATCGACGGTTCGGCGCACGGTCTCGATTACGACCTGCCGCGCGGCCTCCTCGAGGCGGTCTCCGCCTTCGAGAATTGCGAGCCGCTGCAGGACGTCTTCGGCCGCACCTTCACCGCGACCTATGGCGCGATCAAGCGGGCGGAGTTCGAGACCTTCATGCGCGTGATCAGCCCGTGGGAACGAGAGTACCTGCTGCTGAACGTGTGAGGCGGTCGGAACGGGACTGCGTGCTTCGAGACGCGCGCCTTCTGGGCGCGCTCCTCAGCATGAGGAATGTTTGCGGTTCTTGGACTCCACAACGGCCCTCATGCTGAGGAGGCCCGGAGGGCCGTCTCGAAGCACGCACGTCCATCTTCATCCATGCCCCCCATCTTCCGCTTCGCCCCCTCCCCGACAGGCCATCTCCATCTCGGCCACGCCCTTTCAGCGCTCTGCGTCTGGCGCGAGGCGGAGAAGGTCGGCGGAACGGTGCTGCTGCGCATCGAGGACATCGACCCGCAGCGTTCCCGTCCGGAGCACGTCGCGGCGATCTGCGAGGATCTCGACTGGCTCGGCCTCCGCTGGGACGGCGAAATCCGCCGCCAGTCCGAGCATCTCGACGACCATCGCGCGGCGCTGGACCGGCTCGCCGCCGCGGGCCTCGTCTATCCGTGCCGGCTCACCCGGGCCGACATCGCGGCCGCGCTCGCCCGGATCGAACGCGAGACCGGCGCTCCATGGCCGCGCGACCCTGACGGCACCCCGCGCCTTCCGATCCCGGGCGCCGAGCCCAGCCCCGACGAAACGCGGAAGGCGATCCGTCTCGACATGGCGAAAGCCCTCGTCGCGCTTGGCGGCGAAACCCTGACCTGGCGGGAGTCCGGCTGCGGCCCGGCAGGCGAGACCGGCCCCGTCGTCGCCGATCCCTCGCGCTGGGGCGACGTCATCCTCGCGCGCAAGGAGACGCCGACCAGCTACCATCTCGCGGTCGTTGTCGACGACGCCCTCCAGGGCGTCACGCATGTGGTGCGCGGGCAGGACATGTTTTACGCGACCGCCGTTCATCGGTTGCTGCAGCGCCTGATCGGGCTGCCCGAACCGAGCTATCGCCATCACCGCCTCGTGTCCGACGCCGACGGCGCCAAATTAGCGAAGTCGCGCGGCTCTAAGTCGTTGCGCGAGCTCCGGGCCGACGGCTGGTCGAAAGACGACGTCATCGCGGCCGTCGACGCGCTTTTGCGGGTGGATGTCTTGAAATCGTCGGCATAGGGCGATTTCCGTACCCGAGACGTCGTCCATAGGCGTCCAAAGGGGAGGATAAGACGATGTCCGACGCCGAAAGCGCGCGCGCCACCCTCATCCAGGAAACCGCGCGGCGCGCGGGAAGCGTGGCCGACGGCCCGCCCGAGGACTTCGTCGAGGATCTGTTCGGCCGCACCGCGATGGCCGATCTCGCGCCGTTTGCGCCCGCAGGCCTCGCCGCGCTCGCGCAGGGCGCCTGGACGCATCTCTCGGGGGCCCGCGCGCCGGGCGCGCACGACATCCGCCTGTCCGACCATGATTTCGGCGGCGCCGGCGACGTCACCGTGCTCGAGATCGTCAATGACGACATGGCCTATCTGCTCGACAGCGTTCTGGCCGAGCTCGGCGAGCGCGGCCTGTCGGTCCGCCTTGTCGCGCATCCGATCCTGAGCGTTGCGCGCGACGCGGAAGGGCGGCTCTCCCGGTTCGACGGCGACGCCGACCGCGCCGGCTTCGACGCCGGCCCGCGCGAGAGCCTCATCCATCTCCACATCGACAGGCTCGACAGCGCCGAGGAACGGGCCGCGCTGGTCACGGGCCTCGACGAGGTTCTCACCGAGGTTCGTCGCGCCGCCGAGGATCTCCCGGGCATGGTGGCGGCGGTTCGCGACGCGGTCGTCTCCTTCAAGGACAATCCCCCGCCGCTCGCCGTCGAGGAGATCGCCGAGGCGGTTCAGTTCCTCGAATGGCTGACCGACGGCGACTTCATCTTCCTCGGCGCGCGCGACTACGCCCTGAAGGGCGAAGGCGACGACGACTGGCTGGAGCAGATCTCCGACACCGGTCTCGGGGCGCTGCGCGACCCCTCCGCCCGCGTGCTTCGGCGCGGGACCGAGATGGTGATCATCACGCCAGAGATCCGCGCCTTCCTTCACGAGAAGCAGCCGCTGATCGTCACCAAGGCGAGCGTGAAGTCGAAGGTGTTTCGGCGTCTCTACATGGACTATGTCGGCGTGAAGCGCTTCGACGGCGAGGGGCGGCTCGTCGGCGAGCTGCGCATCGTCGGAATGTTCACCGCCGCGGCCTTCACGCGGCCGGTGCGCTCGACCCCGCTCATTCGCCGCAAGGCGGCGCTCGTCACCGAGCGCGCGGGCTTCGATCCGAAGAGCCATTCGGGCAAGGCGCTCGCGACGGTGCTCGAGACCCATCCGCGCGACGAGCTGTTCCAGATCGACGCCGACACGCTGTTCGACACGGTGATGGAGATTCTGGCGCTCTACGAACGACCGCGGGTCAAGGCGCTCACCCGCGCCGACCGCTTCGGCCGCTTCATGTCGGCGCTCGTCTACGTGCCGCGCGAGCGGTACGATTCAGCCGTGCGCTCGCGCATCGGCGAGCATCTGGCGCATCGTTTCGGCGGCCATGTCTCGGCCTATTATCCGAGCTTTCCCGAAGGCCCTCTGGCGCGCGTCCATTTCGTGCTCGGCTTCGACGCCGGCGAGAAGGATCCGGTCGATCCGGATGCGCTCGACGTCGAGCTCGGCGCGTTGGTGCGGAGCTGGGCCGACCAGCTGAGGCTCGCCCTCGCCGAGAGCCGCTCGGGCGGCAAGGCGCGCGGGCTCGCAGGCCTCTACGGCCAGGCCTTCGGCCGGGCCTATGAGGCGCGCATGAGCGCGGCCGACGCCGTGATCGACATCGGTCATATCGAGCGCCTCAGCGGCTCCCGCGCCTTTGGAATCGACTTCTACGACCGACCCGACGAGGCGGAGCTGCGCCTGAAGGTCTTCTCCCACGGCGCGCCGATCGCGCTGTCGCGGCGCGTGCCGATGCTGGAGAACATGGGCTTCCGGGTCATCGACGAGCGCACCTACCGGGTCGACCGGGCGGGCGCCGCCCATGACAGCCGCGTCTTCATCCACGACATGACGCTCGAGCGCGCGAGCGGCGCCAAGGTCGAACTCACCAAGGATCTCGATGATCGGCTGGAGTCGCTTCTGATCGCGGTGCTGAACAGCGAGGCGGAAAGCGACGGCTACAACGCGCTCGCGCTCGAGGCCGGGCTCGGCTGGCGTGACATCGCGCTGGTGCGCGCGCTCTCGCGCTACCTGCGCCAGGCGCGGGTTCCGTATGACCAGGACTACATGTGGGCGACGCTGACCCGCCATGCGGGCCTCGCGGCCAAGCTCGTGGAGCTGTTCTACGCCCGTTTCGACCCGCGCGAAGAGGCGGCGAGGGTGGAGTCGGAAGCCGGCGTCGCGGCCGAGATCGAAGAGGGCCTCCAGGCCGTCGACAGCCTCGACGAGGACACGATCGTCCGCCGCTTCATGAATCTCGTGCGCTCCACGATCCGCACCAACTTCTTCCAGACCAGCCGCGACGGCCGCGTGAAGCAGACCTTCGCGTTCAAGCTGGAGAGCCGGAAGGTCGAAGGACTGCCCGCGCCCAAGCCGCTCTACGAGATCTTCGTCTATTCGCCGCGCGTCGAGGGCGTCCATCTGCGCTTCGGCAAGGTGGCGCGCGGCGGCCTGCGCTGGTCCGATCGCCCGCAGGACTTCCGCACCGAGGTTCTCGGCCTCGTGAAGGCCCAGCAGGTCAAGAACGCGGTCATCGTTCCCGTGGGCTCGAAGGGCGGCTTCGTGCCGAAACATCTTCCGGCCGGGCCCCGCGAGGCTTGGTTCGCGGAAGGCACGGAGGCCTACAAGATCTTCATCAACGCGCTGCTCGACGTCACCGACGACCTGAAGCGCGACGCCGTCGTCCCGCCGCTCGAGGTGGTGCGGCACGACCCGGACGATCCCTATCTCGTCGTGGCCGCCGACAAGGGCACCGCGACCTTCTCCGACACCGCCAACGCGATCTCGGAAGGCCGCAACTTCTGGCTCGGCGACGCCTTCGCGTCCGGCGGATCGGCGGGCTACGACCACAAGGGCATGGGCATCACCGCCCGCGGCGCCTGGGAGGCGGTGAAGCGCCATTTCCGCGAGATGGACGTCGACATCCAGACCACGCCCTTCACGGTGGTGGGCGTCGGCGACATGTCGGGCGACGTGTTCGGCAACGGCATGCTGCTCTCGCCCGCCATCAAGCTGGTGGCGGCCTTCGACCACCGCGACATCTTCCTCGATCCGAACCCGGATCCGGCGTCCTCGTTCGAGGAGCGCGCGCGCGTGTTCGCGCTCGGCCGGTCGAGCTGGGGCGACTATGACAAGTCCAAGATCTCGGCCGGCGGCGGCGTGTTCTCGCGCCAGCTGAAGACCATTCCGCTCTCGCCCGAGATCCGCGCGGCGCTCGGATTCGAGAAGTCGTCCGCCACCCCGCAGGAGGTGATGCGCGCGATCCTGAAGAGCCCGGCCGACCTGCTCTGGTTCGGCGGCATCGGCACCTACATCCGCGCGACGACCGAGAGCGACGAGCAGGCCGGCGACCGCTCGAACGACGCGATCCGCGTCACGGCGACGGAGCTGCGCGTGAAGGTGATCGGCGAGGGCGCCAATCTCGGCGCGACCCAGAAGGGACGCATCGAGGCCGGGCGCCACGGGGTCAAGCTCAACACCGACGCGATCGACAACTCGGCGGGCGTGAACACCTCCGACGTCGAGGTGAACATCAAGATCGCGTTCTCAGGCCCGCTTCGCGACGGCGCGCTTGCGCTCGAGGAGCGCAACGAGATCCTCGCCGCGATGACCGACGAGGTCGCCGAATTGGTGCTCGCCAACAACTACGACCAGACGCTCGCGCTGTCGCTCTCCACCGGCGGCGGCGTCGAGGAGGCGGGGTTCCAGTCGCGCCTGATGCAGACGCTCGAAGGCCGCGGCCTGCTCGACCGAGGCGTCGAGACGCTCCCAGACGACGCAACGCTCGGCGAACGCGCCCGCGCGGGCGATCCGCTGACGCGGCCCGAGGTCGCCGTCATCCTCGCCTGGGCCAAGATCGCGCTGTTCGACGATCTGCTCGAAAGCGGCGTGCCGGACGATCCCTACATGGAGCGCGACCTCGTCTCGTACTTCCCGACGCTGATGCGCGAACGCTTCGCGGGCGAGATCAAGGGCCATCGCCTTCGCCGCGAGATCGTCGCGACCAAGCTCGCCAACGCCATGATCAACCGCGGCGGCGCGGCCCTCGTCACGCGGCTCGCCGATCAGACCGGCGCGAGCGCCGACCGGATCGCGGTCGCCTATGCGGTCGCGCGCGACGCCTTCGAGTTCGACGCGCTGAATGAGGAGATCGACGCGCTCGACACGAAGATCCCGGGCAAGCTGCAGCTGGAGCTCTACGCCGGCGTGCGTGATCTCCTCATCCACCGGATCGTCTGGTTCCTGCGCAACCTCGACTTCTCGGCCGGGATCTCGGCCGCGGTCGAGCGCTTCCGTCCGGGCGTCGCGGCGATCCGCGAGGGCCTCGACGCGGCGCTCGGCGAGGACGTCGCGGCCCGTCGAGCGGCGCGCGCCGAGGAGTTTTCCAAGCACGGCGTGCCCGAAAGCCTCGCCTACAAGATGTCGGCGCTGCTCGCGATGGAGGGCGCCTGCGACGCGGTGCTGATCGGCGAGCGCACCGGCCGCCCGATCGGCGAGGCGGCCGCAACTCTGTTCGCGGTCGCCGACCATTTCGAGCTCAGCAAGGTGATTCAGGCGGCGCTGTCGGTGACGGCGGCCGACCATTACGACCGGATCGCGATGGATCGAGCGCTCGACCAGGTGGGCGTCGCGGCCAGAGCCATGGCGGTGGCGGCCCTCGCCGCCTCGCCGGGCGCGGCCGGCATGGAGGCGGTGACGGCCTGGGCGGACGCCTCGCCCGACGCCGCAAGGGTGCGCCGCGCCGTGCAGGAGATCGCGGGATCAGGTCTCACGCTCGCCCGCCTCTCGGTCGCCGCGAGCCTGCTGGCGGACCTGGCGAGGGAGACGGCCTGACGGGGGCCGGTGGTCTTCGGGACCGCTCTGAGTCATATCCTCGGCCAAGAGAACGCGAAACGCGCCTCCCTGCTCCCCTCCCCCTTGCGGGGAGGGGTCGGGGGTGGGGGTGGCTCCGGAAGAGGCGCAAAGGGTGACGCAGCTCTACGCTGATCTGCAACGATCCATCCTGAGCCACCCCCACCCTAACCCTCCCCACAAGGGGGAGGGGGACTGACATGTCGCCCCTCGGTTGCTGCCGCCGAACCACTGGAAACGACCTGACCCATTGAGCGTAGACGTCATCTCCTTCGGCTGCCGGCTGAACGCCCTAGACGGCGAGAGCGTGCGCGCGCTCGCCGGCCGGGCCGGCCGCGACGTCACGATCGTCAATTCTTGCGCGGTGACGTCCGAAGCCGTGCGGCAGGCCGGGCAGGCGGCGCGGCGCGCGGCGCGTGAACGGCCGGACGCAGAGGTCGTCGTCACCGGATGCGCAGCGCAGATCGAGCCGGCGCGCTTCGCCGCCATGCCGGAGGTGGCGCGCGTCGTCGGAAACGCCGAGAAACTGCGGCCGGAGACGTGGGCGAGAGAAGCGCCGCCTCTTGCTGTGGCGGACGTGTTCGAGGCCCGCGACGTCGCGCCGCCTCCGCCCGAGGCCGACGTGCTGCTGCCGCGGGCCTTCGTGCAGGTCCAGACCGGCTGCGACCACCGCTGCACCTTCTGCGTCATTCCCTTCGGCCGCGGCGCGGCGCGCTCGACGCCAGCGGAGATCGTGGTGGCCGAGATCCGCCGCGTCGTCGAGAAGGGCGCGGCGGAGGCCGTGCTCACGGGCGTCGACGTCACCTCATGGGGCCAGGATCTCCCCGGCGCCCCACGCTTCGGCGATCTCGTGGCTTACGTGCTGCGCGCGGTCCCGGAGCTGAAGCGGCTGCGGCTTTCTTCTCTCGACGCCGTCGAAATCGACGACGCGCTGATGCGGACGCTCGCGGAGGAGGAGCGGCTCGCGCCACATCTGCATCTCTCGCTGCAATCCGGCGACGACATGATCCTGAAGCGCATGAAGCGCCGCCATTCGCGCGCCGACGCCCTTCAATTCGTCGAGGCTGCGCGAAGAGCCCGGCCGGACGTCGCCTTCGGGGCCGACGTGATCGCGGGCTTCCCGACCGAGACCGAGGCGATGTTCGAGAACACCCGGGCGCTGCTCGACGAGGCGGGGATCGCCTACGCGCATGTGTTTCCGTTCTCCGCCCGCCCCGGAACGCCGGCCGCGCGCATGCCGCAGGTCCGCGGCGAGGTGGTGAAGGAGCGGGCCGCGCGCCTGCGCGAGACCGGCGAGGCGCTGCTCGCCCGCCATCTCGACGCCCATGTGGGCCGCACGCTCGAGGTCTTGTCCGAAGGCCGCGGCGTCGGCCGCGCCGCCGACTTCACGCATGTGCGCCTGCCCGTCGACACGCCGAAGGGCGCGACTGTCCACGTCGAGATCTCCGGCCATGACGGGCGGGCGCTCACGACCGGAACTGCGTGCTTCGAGACGCCCGCTGTCGCGGGCTCATCATGAGGAGCGGCGCCGGGATCGAAACGGATATGGACTCTTCCCCGCTCCTCATGCTGAGGAGCGGCCGCGAGGCCGCGTCTCGAAGCAAGCAGTCGGCCGATCCAATTCGAAAGTCCGATGACCGACACGACCGAAACCGGCTGGTTCGCGCGGCTCAAGGCCGGGCTCTCCAAGACGTCGTCGCAGCTCACACGCGGCATCACCGAGCTCTTCACCAAGGAGAAGTTCGACGCCACGACGCTCGACGAACTCGAGGATCTGCTGATCCAGGCCGATCTCGGCCTCGCCACGGCCGAGCGGGTGGTCGAGGCGGTGGGCCGGGCGCGCCACACGAAGGCGCTCGACGGCGAGAGCGTCCGCCAGATCGTGGCCCAGGAGGTCGCCAAGGCGCTGGAGCCTGTGGCGCGGCCGTTCGATCCGCCGGAAAGCGCCCGTCCCGCGGTGCTGCTCGTCGTCGGGGTCAACGGCGCCGGCAAGACCACGACGATCGGCAAGATCGCCGAGACGTTCCGGACGGCCGGCCTCAAGATCGTGCTCGCGGCGGGCGACACGTTCCGCGCGGCGGCGGTGGAGCAGCTTGGCGTCTGGGCGCAGCGTTCGGGCGCGATTTTCGTCGCCAAGGAGACCGGCGCCGACGCCGCCGCGCTCGTCTATGAGGCCTGGCAGAAGGCCAAGGCCGAGGACGCCGACCTCTTGATCGTCGACACCGCCGGACGGCTGCAGAACAAGGCCGGGCTGATGGCCGAGCTCGAGAAGATCGTGCGGGTGCTGAAGAAGCTCGACCCGGAGGCGCCGCACGACAGCGTGCTGGTGCTCGACGCGACCACCGGCCAGAACGCGATCGGTCAGGTGGAGGCCTTTGGCAAGGTCGCGGGGATCACCGGCCTCGTGATGACCAAGCTCGACGGCACCGCGCGCGGCGGCATTCTGGTGGCGGTGGCCGAGCGCTTCAAGCTGCCGGTGCACTTCATCGGCGTCGGCGAGGGGCTCGACGACCTCGAGCCGTTCGACCCGGACGCCTTCGCGCGGGCGATCGTTGGATTGCCGAGGGAGTAGCGGCCTTCTTGTCCCGGACTTGATCCGGGACCCAGAGCCGAGACGGTTCAAAAGGCGGCCGCGACCGTCGCATTTTTCTCAGAAGCCGCGACGGTTCTGGGTCCCGGATCAAGTCCGCGACAAGGGCCTTGCCAGCCTCGGCAGCGCAGCCGCAGCCCCCAGCCCGATGGCGGCCGCAAGCCCAAAACACCAGACGAAGCCCAGCCGGTCGCCGAACATGCCGACGAGCTGCCAGCCGATTAGGCTCACCAGCCCGTCGCCGCACTGGAACAGCGTGAAGTCGACGCCCGCCTGGTCGAGCGAGGCGCGGCCCATGAGCTCCGCATAGAGCGCCACGAAGCCGAACGCCATGACGCCGGAATTCAGCACGGTCAGGGCGCCGAGCCCATAGACCGACTTCCAGGCGAGCGCCGCCGCGAGCGCGAAGCCCGCCGTGGCGGCGACCTGCGCCAGCAGCGAGGCCATCATGACGGGAGCCGCGCCGTAGCGGCGCGTCGCCCAGCCGCCGAGCAGCGCGGCGAGCACGCCGAAGGCGGTGCCCATGAAACCGTTGAAGAGCCCGATGGTGGTGAGGCTCAAGCCCGCGTCGACCAGGAAGGGGCTGATCAGCACCATGGCCCACTTCTGGCCGAGCACGTAGAGCCCGACGAGCGCGATGCCGCGCCGCACCTCCGGCCGCTTCAGCGCCGCGCCGAGCGAGGGCCGGTCGGCGCCGGCCCTGTGCGGTTGAAGCGGGCTGCGGCCGAGCAGGAACGGCAGGCCGAGCGCCGCCAGCACCCCCGCCATCACGAGGGTCGCGTCGCGCCAGCCGACGTAGTCGATGAGGATGAGGAAGGCGCCGCCGCCGATCGCGGAGCCGAGATAGGCGCCGGCGACCTGCGCGGCGTTGCCCCAGCCGCGGTGCCTTTCGGCGAGGCTTTCGACCGCATAGCCGTCGCAGGCGATGTCGACGGTGGCCGAGGCGAACGCGCCGATCACGAGCGCCGTCGTCACTGCGCCGAGCATGGTGGGGCCGGTGAACGCGGCGGCGACGAGCGAGGCGACGCCGACCGCGCCGATGGCCCCGACGACGAGCCGAGACCGGTTGCCGCCCGAAGCCGGAAGGCGGATCCGCTCGATCCAGGGCGCCCAGAGAAATTTGAACGACCAGGGCAGAACGGTGAGCAGGATGAAGGCGATGTCGTTGAGCGACGCTCCCGTCTGGCGCAGCACGGCGGGCAGGCCCTGGAACGTGACGCCGCCGATGACCGACTGCGCCACATAGAGCCCGCCGACCCCGACGATGACGGCGGCGGGCGAGGGCAGGCGGGCGTCCCGCCCCGCCTCTGCGCCGTCTTCGGTCGTAGCCGCCGGATGGCTCACCAGCGGTACCGCACGCTCGCGATGACCTGACGGCCCTGGTCGAAGTAGCAGTAGTCCGACGAGCAGAACTGCTTGCGGTCGTCCAGCAGGTTTGTGGCGTTGACCTGAAGCTTGAGACCCTTGAGGTCGGCGCTCAGATTCTCGAGCTCGTAGCTCGCCTTGGCGTCGATGAAGGCGCGCCCGTCGTTCTTGATCTGGGAGCGATTGGTGTTGTCGCCATAGCTCGCGCCTTCGTAGCGCACGCCCGCGCCGAGCCCCAGGCCCTTGAGCGGGCCGGACTTGGCGTCATAGCCCGCCCAGACCTTGAAGGAATGGCGGGGGATCGCGGTGATCTGCTTGCCGTCGAGGCTGGCCGGCTTGGAAATCTCCGTGTCGATATAACTGTAGGCCGCCTGCAGCGTGATCCCGTTCTGCATGGCGCCGGTCGCGTCGAGCTCGAAGCCGCGGTTGCGGAAGTCGAGCTGGGTCTGCTGGTTCAGCCCGCTGACGACCGCGTAGACCACGCCGTCCTTCTGCTTGAGGTTGAACACCGAAGCGGTGATCAGCGAGTTGGTGCCGGGATGGGCGTATTTCACGCCGGCTTCGACCTGCTCGCCGACGGTCGGCTTGGTGACGCTGCCGTTGATCACAGTGCCGGGGTTCGGCACGAACGAGGTGCCGTAGGCCGCGAACGGCGTCAGGCCGAAGTCGGTCACGTAGCTGACGCCGACGCGGCCGGTGAACTTGCCGCCGTCCTGCTTCTGCAGCTCGATCGTGTCGCGCGGCGTGGTCGTGGTGGTCTTCGACAGGAAGTCGCTGTCGAACCAGTCGTAGCGTCCGCCGAAGGTGAGCCGCCAACGGTCGATCTCGACCTCGTCCTGGCCGTAGACGCCGAACAGCTTCTGGGTCTGATGGTAGTAGGCCGGGAACGCGCCCGCGTCGTCGTAGTCGGGCTTCGAGATGTCGTTGGGGTCGGTGAAGGTCCCGAACGCCTGCTTTTCGGTGTATTTCAGATAGCTGTAGTCGAAGCCCGTCAGGATCTTGTGACGGGCCGGTCCGGTCTCGACCTTGGTGAGCAGATAAGTGTCGGCGGCGACGCCCTGGACGTCGTCGACCAGCAGGCCGGTGTCGCGCAGCGTGAGGTTGAGATCGGGGACCGGCTGGGTGCCGTTGTATTCCTGCCGGGTCGAGAGCGCGGAGTAGCGCACGTTCTGGTGCAGCGTGACGAACTCGTTGAACTGGTGCTCGAACTCGTAGCCGATCCGGCCCTGCTTCTGGCGGAAGTCGTTGAAGTCGTCGGAGGCGAGCGGCGTGCGGATCGCGCCGCGCGTGACGAAATTGGCGTCGTAGTCGTTCTGATAGGCCGCCGAGCCGCCGGTCGTGGCGTCCATATATTCGCCGAGCAGCGTGATCTTGGTCGCGTCGGTCGGCTCGAAGGTCAGAGCCGGCGCGATGAAGGCGCGGTTGTCCTTGACGGCGTCGAGCTCGGTCCCGGCGTTGCGTCCGAGGCCCGTGAGGCGGAACATCACCGAGCCGTCGGCGTTCACCGGGCCGCCGAAGTCGAACGCGCCCTGCACGCGGTTGAACGAGCCGGTCTGCGCCTCGACCTCGGCGAACTTGTAGTCGGTCGGACGCTTCGAGATCAGGTCGACGACGCCGGCCGACGAGCTCGCGCCGTAGATCGCCGAAGCCGGGCCCTTGAGGATCGAGATCTGCTCGAGGCCATAGGGTTCCAGGCGGAACAGGCCGTTCGGCGCGTTGAACTGGCGGAGGCCGTCGCGGAAGATGCCGGTGTAGGTGACGTCGACGCCGCGGATGAAGAAGCTGTCATAGCGCGGGTCGAAGCCGAACGCCCCGACCTTGACGCCGGGCGTGTAGGCGAGCGCTTCCTGGAGGTTCTGGGGCTGGCGGTCCTCCAACTGCTTTTGGGTGATCGAATTGATCACCACCGGCGCCTCGAGGATCGGCGTGTCGGTCTTGGTGCCGCTGCGCGTGGTCTTCGCCACGTAGCCGTCGCTTGTGGCGACGCCCGGAGCGCCGTCGATCGTCGGCGCCCCGCCGCCGCCCGGTCCGGTCGCCTGACCCTGGTTCTGGCCCTGGACCGTGATCTCCTCAAGCTGCGTGCCGCCGGCGGCCTGCGCATGCGCGGCTCCCGCCGACAGCGCGGCGATGGAAACGGATGCAGTCAGCGCGAGTAGAGTGCGATACGCCACGGAAAGGCCCCCGATGAAGACATCGTTCGGCCTTACTGACGCGCCTGACGGCGCGCAATCAGAGATACAATAGCTTACACGACCCAGAGTTTAGAATTTGATCTAAACCAATTCCAGATAAGCTGATTTTCTTGATCAGGCCTCGTGACCTCTGTCCGACGGCCGCAACCCCAGACGGAAAACAGGCGATTGCGGCCGCCGTCGCGGCAAATGATCTTGTCGAAGCGTGTTGCCTTCCGGCCACGAAGCCGTGAGCGGTCCGCCGAAATCAGCGGCGTCAGTCCGGCAGGCCGAAGGCGATCACCGCCCCGCCCTGTCGGAAGCCCCAGATCTGGCTGCCGCCGGCCGCCACCGCGACGAAGTCCTTGCCCCCGGCCTTGTAGGCGATCGGCGGCGCGTTCACGCCCGCGCCGGCGTTGAAGCTCCAGAGCTTGGCGCCGTCTTTGGCGTCGAAAGCCGAAAAGTCGCCGCCGCCCTCGCCGCTGAACACCAGGCCGCCGGCTGTGGCCAGAACGCCGCCGATCAGGGGTTCGGGAGTCTTGGTCTGCCAGAGCAGGCGGCCGCCGGCCTTGAGGTCGATCGCCGTAAGCAGGCCGTAAGTCCCGGACGTCACGGGCTCGATGTTGAAGTAGCGCACTTCCGGCTTGCCGCCTTCGGCCGGAAGGGTGCTCGCGCGGTAGACCGCGGGCCAGTGCATCGCCGCGACATAGGCGACGCCGGCCGCCGGATCGACGGAGGCCGGCGACCAGTTGACCCCGCCCGCCACTCCCGGGGCGATCGTGATCCCCTCCGGCGTCGGCGCGCGGAACATGTTCTGCTGCGGCGAGAAGGGCTCGGATTTGTAGAGCAGCCGCCCGGTCTCGCGCTCGTGCACGAAGTACCAGCCGAGCTTCGAGGCCTGGCCGACGGCCGCGATCTTCCGGCCGTCCACCTCGACGTCGAACAGGCTCGGCGGGCTCGCGACGTCGTAGCCCCAGAGGTCGTGCGGCGTCTGCTGGAACGCCCAGCGCAGCTTTCCGGTCTTGGCGTCCACGGCGACGAGCGAGGAGGTGTGGAGATTGTCGCCCGGGCGGCTCTCTCCGGCCGACTGCGGCGAGGGGTTTCCGACGCCGAAGAACAGCAGGCCGCGCTCGGGGTCGTAAGCGGGCGCATGCCAGATCGAGCCGCCGCCATATTTCCAGGCGTCCTTGTGTTCCGCCGCAGCGGCCTTCTCGGCCGCCACGTCGCGGTGGAGCGGGACGCCATAAGCGGTCGCCTCCGAATAGGAGCCCTCCCAGTCCGGGACCGTGACGTCGAACTTCCAGACCGGCTCGCCGGTCCTGGCGTCGAACGCAGCCATGAAGCCGGGGCGCCCGTAGCGGCCCGCGACCCCGATCACCGCGCCGAGCGGCGCGCCCGGCCGCGGCGCGTCGAGATGGAGCCCGTAGCCGACGCCGGTGATGCCGGAGACCACGAGCCCGTCATAGACGAGCGGCGCGGCGTTGGCGCCGACGCCAGTCGCGCCCGAGACCTCGCCTTTGAGCGCGGGATCAGCGTTCCCGAGCGTCGCGCGGTCCTCGCCGCGCGCCTCCTCGTCGGCGGCGTCGGTGAGCGGGCGGTCCCACACCACCTTGCCGGTCGCCTGGTCGAGCGCGACGAGGCGCGTCGACGGTCGCGACGAACACCTTGCCGTAGCCGAGCGAGGCTCCCCGGTTCGCCGGCCCGCAGCACAGCTTCTTGGCCTTGGACTTGTGCTCGTAGCGCCAGAGCTCGCGCCCGGTCGCGGCGTCGACCGCCATCACGTGGGAGAACGGCGCGGTCAGATACATCACCCCGTCGGCGACGACGGGCGACGTCTGGAACGTCGCGGCGTATCCGGTCTGGTAGATCCATTTCGGCGCGAGGCGCTTCACGCTGGTCCGGTCGATGGACGAAATCGGCGAGAAGCGGCGGCCGCCATAGTCACGCCCCGGCAGCAGCCAGTCGGCCGCGTCGCCGTCGGCGGCCTTGAGCCGCGCATCGTCGACCGGCCCGGCTCGAAGCGGGGCTGCTCCCGCAACAGCGGCGAGAAGCGCCAGGCAGGCGGCGAAGCGAAGACGCGTCATCGGCGAGACCTCGGGCGGACGCCGTTTCTGTTGTCGAGCCGTGGCGTCTCGGCGGCGATCTAGCGCCCGAACCGGCCTTCGCCGCAATGGCTCAAAAGGCCGAAACCGCGGAAACAGAGGGCGGCGGGATAGAGTGAAGCAGTGTCATGATTAGCACGCGAACATGCCGCGCTTCGTCTTCAACTCACTTTCATGTGAAGGGCAATATTCTGCAAAAAGCAGAGATCAGTAATCTAAGGATTTAATAATAATGTTGCATATCAGCATCTTAGCTTAGGTATCGTATTTCGCCACACTCACGGCGGATTGATGGCGAACCCGGCGTCGCTGTACAGATTGTGAAGGTTCGCCATGCACCAACGAGTCGCGTGGCGTCGGGGGATTATCGAAATGACGTCACGCATGCGTGTCGCGCTGCTCGCCTCGGCGAGCGCATTTGCGCTGGGTTCCGTCGCGGCCAGAGCGCAGGACGCCGGCACGACGGCGCTTGAGGGGATCGAGGTCATCGGCACGACGCCGATCGGCGGCGACGGCATCGACCGCGACAAGATCCCGGCCAACGTCGTGACCGTCGACGGCGCGGAGCTCCGCGCCAACGGCAACCTGACGCCGCAGGAAGGCCTCCAGCGGCAGGTGCCGAGCCTCAACGTCAGCGACGTCACGGGCAACCCGTTCAACAAGGAAATCCAGTTCCGCGGCTACCAGTCGGGCGGTCTCGTCGGCGTTCCTCAGGGTCTGGCCGTCTATCAGAACGGCGTGCGCGTCAACGAAAGCTTCGGCGACACGGTCAACTACGACTTCATCCCGCAGGTCGCGATCGACCGCACCGACATCTGGACCAACAACCCGGTGTTCGGCCTCAACGCGCTGGGCGGCGCGCTGAGCTTCCAGACCAAGAACGGCTTTACGTTCCAGGGCGTCGAGCTCGAGAGCCAGATCGGCTCCTTCGGCCGCTACCAGGGTTCGGCGCAATGGGGCACGCAGGTCGGCCCCTGGGCGGCCTATATCGCGCTCGAAGGCGCCCGGGACGGCGGCTGGCGCGACTATTCCGAGTCGAAGCTCCGCCGCTTCTTCGGCGACATCGGCTACAAGACCGACTCCGCCGAGATCCACCTCAACGCCACCTACGCCAAGAACAGCCTCGGAGTGGTCGGCCCGACCCCCTTCGAGCTTCTCGAGCAGCGCCGCCGCAACGTCTACACCGGCGACCAGGTGAACGAGAACGAGATGGGCATGCTGAACCTCTCGGGGAAGTTCGAGCTGCCGAAAACTGGTCGCTCGAGGCCAACGCCTACTATCGCAAGTACAAGCGCGACGGCGTCGACGGCAACGACACCGAGGCGAGGCCCTGCCCGGGCGAGCCGCAGTTCATGTGCCTCGTCGAAGACGACGATGACGACGACAACAACAACAACAACAACAACAACAACAACAACAACAACAACAATAACAACGACATCGATCCCCGCCGTTATCTCCGCGATCCGGACACCGGCAAGCGCGTCCGTAACCCGGGCTTCCCGGCCAACGACGACGCTTTCGGTCCTGGCTCGACGCCGGGCTCGATCGAGCGCTCGCGCACCCGCACCGACGCCGCCGGCGCCACGCTGCAGGCCTCCAACGAGTCCGAGTTCTTCGGCCGCAAGAACCACTTCGTGGTCGGCGCGACCTACGATTACGGCAAGACGGACTTCAAGGGGTGGAGCGAGCTCTGCGTCATCCCGGCGAACCTGCAGTGCATCGGCACCGGCCAGGAATACTACACGACGATACCGGGCGGCATCATTCCGGTCGATGTGGTGGGCAAGAACCAGTACTTCGGCCTGTACGCCTCCGACACGCTCGATCTGACCGACAGGCTGTCGGTGACGGCCGGCGCGCGCTTCAACTTCGCCCGCATCGAGCTTGAGGATCGCCGCACGATCTTCCCGCTCAAGAAGAACGGCAACCGCGCCGACAAGAGCCTCGACGGCACCCATGACTTCTCGCGCGTGAACCCGATGGTCGGCATGACCTACAAGTTCACCTCCGAGATCACCGGCTTCGCCTCCTACGCCGAGACGAACCGCGCGCCGACGCCGCTCGAGCTCGCCTGCGCCGACGAGAACGTGCCGTGCCCGCTTGAAGCCACGCTCGTGTCCGATCCGCCTCTGAAGCAGGTCATCACGCGCACCGCCGAAGCCGGCTTCCGCGGCCGCCACAGCGTGTTCGACGGCGTGTTCGCCTGGAGCGTCTCGGCCTATCGCGGCGAGAACACCAACGACATCTTCCAGGTGGCGAGCCAGAACATCACCGGCCGCGGCTTCTTCGTCGACGCCGGCAAGACCCGCCGCCAGGGCGTCGAGCTCGCGGCGCAGTACTACGCCGACAAGTGGGCGATCTACGCCAACTACTCCTACATCGACGCGACGTTCCGGAAGGACATCACGCTCAACTCCAACAGCCCGGCGGCCGGGCCGCGGGGCCTGCAGGTCAAGAAGGGCGACAAGCTGACCGGCATCCCGGACCACCAGTTCAAGGCGGGCGCGTCGTACCGCGTCACTCCGGAATGGACGGTCGGCGCCGACGTCATCATCAACAGCGCGCAATACATCGTGGGCGACGAGAACAACCGGTTCCCGAAGCTCGACGGCTATGCGGTGGTGGACGTCAACACCTCGTACCAGATCACCCGGGAGCTCAAGCTGTTCGGCGGGATCAAGAACCTGTTCGACAAGAAGTACGAGACCTCGGCGACCTTCTTCGAGACCGACGACATCGGCTTCCTGAACCTGTCGGATCCGCGCTCGCTCACCCCGGCCCGCCCGATCACCTTCTATGCGGGGCTGAACTACCGGTTCAACCCGCCGCCGCCGGTCGAGCCGCTGGTCACCAAATACTGAGCCATCAAGTCCTGAGCCGTTCCTCCAAGCGGCCTCTGCGAGCGGCCGGTCCTTCGGGACCGGCCGTTTTCGCTTGAGGCGTCAGGAGACCTCGATCGCGGCCGCAAGCGCCGGGGAGGCGCGCTCGATCGGCGGCAGAGCCGTGGCGCGAAGCTCGGTCCGGGCGAATTCGGCGAGCCGCGCAGGGAGCCGCCCAAGCGAGCGCGCCAACGCCACCAGCGTGATCCGCCGCGTCGCCTGCGGCCCCGGTGTCGGGGCGAAGCCGATCCGGGAGAGATCGACACCGGACTCATAGGCGCAAAGCGGCGTCGTCAGCGCGAAGCCTCCGCCGGCCGCGACGGTCGCGGCGACGCCGTAGGGCGTGTCGAATTCGAGACCGCGCGGAAGCTCGACGCCGAGCCGCCGCAGGTGCCGGTCGATCTCGACCCCCGTCGAGGAGCGGGCGCTGTAGCGCACGAAGGTGAGCTCGCGCGCGAGCGTCATGAGCTCGGCGGTCGAGCGCGGCGCGACGACCCCGAGCGGCAGCGACAGCACGTAGGTCTCGCCCGCGATCGGCCAGCGTTCGACCCCGTCGAGATCGCCCAGATCATCCGCGCCGATCATCACCTCGAGATTGCGGGTCACCAGCGCGCCGGCGTGGGCCGCGGTGAGCCCGGAGCGGATCGACACCTCCTCGGCGCGGCCGCGAAGATGCTCGGCGAGCGGCGCCGACAGCGCGCGCGACAGCGAGTCGACGAGGCCGATGCGCACCAGCGGTAGCCGTCCGCGGGCGATCTCGCTGAGGCCCGGCGCGATCTGCCGGGCTTCCGAGACGAGCGCGCTCGCCCGTTGGCGCAGCAGCGCGCCGGCCGGCGTCAGCGCGAGCGGGCGCACCGAGCGGTCGAACAGCGCGGCTCCAAGCCGGGCCTCGAGATCGGCGACCGCGCTCGAGATCGCGGGCTGGGTCAGCCCGAGGCGGCGGGCGGCGGCGGCCATCCCGCCCTCCTCGCAGGCCGCGAGGAAGATGGTGAGGGCGCGCAGGTCGAAGGGCAGGTCGTCGGGTCGGGAGGGCATGCTCGGTCCGTGAACGACGGCCGTCATGCGGGCGCGGCGACCGCGACGCGCCCGCATGACGGCCTCACGACATGCACTATAACTCAAACTTATATTGAGGGTGCAAGCCGCCGGGTCGATCGTCCCCTGATCGACGACCGCCGGATGCGTTGAGCCCCATGTCGACAGACCGCTACTCGATCTTCTCCCTGCTGCGCGAAACCCTGCGCGGCCACACCGGCTGGAAGCCCGCCTGGCGCAGCCCCGAACCGAAGCCGCATTATGACGTCGTCATCGTCGGCGGCGGCGGCCACGGGCTCGCGACGGCGCACTACCTCGCCAAGACCTACGGCGTGCGCAACGTCGCCGTGCTCGAGAAGGGCTGGATCGGCGGCGGCAATGTCGGGCGCAACACCACGATCGTGCGCTCCAACTATCTGCTGCCCGGCAACATCCCGTTCTACGAACATTCGATGAAGCTGTGGGAGGGGCTGGAGCAGGACCTCAACTACAACGCGATGGTCAGCCAGCGCGGCATCCTCAACCTGTTCCATTCCGACGGGCAGCGCGACGCCTACGCCCGCCGGGGCAACGCCATGCGCATGCACGGCGTCGACGCCGAACTGGTCGACGCGCCGGAGCTGAAGCGCATCCTGCCGATGCTCGACTTCGACAACGCCCGCTTCCCGATCAAGGGCGCGCTCCGCCAGAAGCGCGCCGGCACGGTGCGCCACGACGCCGTCGCCTGGGGCTACGCCCGCTCGGCGGACGGCTTCGGCGTCGACATCATCCAGAACTGCGAAGTGACCGGCTTCCGCATCGAGGACGGCCGCATCGAGGGCGTCGAGACCAGCCGCGGCTTCGTCGGCGCGTCGAAGGTCGGGCTCGCCTGCGCGGGCAACTCCTCGCGCGTCGCCGCCATGGCGGGCCTGCGCCTGCCGATCGAGAGCCACGCGCTGCAGGCCTTCGTGAGCGAGGGAATCAAGCCCTTCATCGACACGGTCTGCACCTTCGGCGCGGGACATTTCTACGTCTCGCAGTCCGACAAGGGCGGCCTCGTCTTCGGCGGCGACATCGACGGCTACAACTCCTACGCCCAGCGTGGAAACCTGCCGACCGTCGAGGACGTGCTGGAAAGCGGCATGGCGGTGATGCCGGCGATCGGCCGCGTGAAGCTGCTGCGCTCCTGGGGCGGCATCATGGACATGTCGATGGACGGCTCGCCGATCATCGACACGACGCCGGTCGAGGGCCTCTATCTCAACGCCGGCTGGTGCTACGGCGGCTTCAAGGCGACGCCGGCCTCGGGCGACTCGTTCGCCCATCTCATCGCCAAGGACGCTCCGCACCCGGTCGCGACCGCCTACCGCCTCGATCGCTTCGCCACCGGCCGGACGATCGACGAAAAGGGCGTCGGCGCCCAGCCGAACCTGCACTGAGGGGGCAGACGATGAGACAGGTTCACCGTCATCCCGGCCGAAGCGGCGACGCCGCGCAGAGCCGGGATCGCCTTCCGAACAAAGCGCCTTTCCTGATTACGATCCCGGCTCTCCGCTTCGCTGCGGCCGGGATGACGGCGGGTATTTGACCCATGCGCATCGCTTGTCCCTATTGCGGCGCCCGCGGCGTCGACGAGTTCTCCTATCTCGGCGACGCGACCGTCGTGCGTCCCGACCCGGCCGCGGAGACGGCGCTCGCCGACTTCGTCGACTACGTCCACACCCGCGAGAATCCGTTCGGCCGCCACCGCGAGCTCTGGCAGCACGCGTCCGGCTGCCAGTCCTGGCTGGTCGTCACCCGCGACACCCGCACCCATGCGATCGAGGCCGTCGAGGTCGCCAAGGACGTCGCGCTCGCCCGCGGAGAAGCCAAGTGAGCCAGTCGCATCGCCTGCCCGCCGGCGGCCTCGTCGACCGCGCCAAGAGGCTGTCGTTCAGCTTCGACGGCAAGACCCTCGAGGGCCACGCCGGCGACACGCTGGCCTCGGCGCTCGTCGCCAACGGCGTCAAGCTCGTCGGGCGCTCGTTCAAGTATCACCGCCCCCGCGGCTTGGTCTCGGCCGGCGCGGAGGAGCCGAACGGCCTGGTCGAGCTCCGCACCGGCGCGCGGCGCGAGCCGAACGTCAAGGCCACGACCGCCGAGCTCTATGACGGCCTGACCGCGCAGAGCCAGAACCGCTGGCCTTCGCTCGCCTTCGACCTGATGGCCGTCAACCAGCTCGCCGCGCCGATGTTCACGGCGGGCTTCTACTACAAGACCTTCATGTGGCCTGCGGCCTTCTGGGAGAAGCTCTACGAGCCGCTCATCCGCCGCGCCGCGGGTCTCGGCAGTCTCTCGGGCGAGGCCGATCCCGACGAATATGAGAAGGCGACCGTCCACTGCGACGTGCTGGTGATCGGCTCGGGCCCTGCGGGCCTTGCGGCTGCGCTCGCCGCCGGACGCTCGGGCGCTCGCGTCGTGCTGGCCGAAGAGGACTTCGCGCTCGGCGGACGGCTTCTCGCCGAGCGCCTGACGGTCGGCGGCGTCCCGGCCGCGCAATGGGCCGCGCAGGCGGAGGCCGAGCTCGCCGCGCTGCCCGACGTGACGCTGCTGAAGCGCACGGCCGTGTTCGGCGTCTATGACGACGGCGTCTACGGGGCGATCGAGAAGGTGGCGGACCATCTGCCGGTTCCGGCGCCCCATCAGCCGCGGCAGCGCTACTGGCGCATCGTGGCGAAGCGGACGGTGCTCGCGGCCGGCGCGATCGAGCGTCCGATCGCCTTCGGAAACAACGACCGCCCGGGCGTCATGGCGGCGGGCGCCGTTCGTTCGTATCTCAACCGTTTCGGAGCGGCGCCGGGCCGGCGCGCGGTCGTCTTCGCCAACAATGACGACGCCGCCCGCACGGTGGCGGACCTCGCCGCGGCCGGCTGCGAGGTCGCCGCGGTGGTCGACGCGCGCGGCGACGCGACGGCGCTTCAGGCGGCGGCCAAGGCGGCGGGCGCCACCCTGCTGTTTGGCGGCCAGGTGGTGGAAGCCTTGGGCCGCGGCGCGGTGGCGGGCGCGCGGATCGCCTCCGCCAAGGGCGGGACGCTCGACGTCCCCTGCGACCTCATCGCGGTCTCGGGCGGCTGGAACCCCTCGGTGCAGCTCTCCTCCCACCACGGCGCGAGGCCGCGCTGGGACGATCGCCTGGCGGCGTTCCTGCCGGGCCAGGCGCCCGCCGGCATGGCGGTGGCGGGCGCGGCGTCGGGCGCCTTCGGGCTCGCCCAGTGCCTCGCCGAGGGCGCGCAGGCCGGACGGGCGGCGGCCGAGGCAGCGGGCTTCTCCGGCGGCGGCTTCGACCGTCCCGACGTCGAGCCGGAGCCCGAAGAGGTCTACGGCGCGGGTCCCTGGCGCGTCTCCGGTTCCAAGGCCAAGGCCTTCGTCGACTTCCAGAACGACGTCTCGGTCAAGGACGTCGAGCTCGCGGCCCGCGAGGGCTTCGTCTCGGTCGAGCACCTGAAGCGCTACACCACGCTCGGCATGGCGACCGACCAGGGCAAGACCGGCAACGTGCTCGGCCTCGCGATCATGGCCGAGGTCACGGGCCGCACGATCCCGCAGACCGGATCGACGCTCGCCCGCTCGCCCTTCGCCCCGGTCGCGCTCGGCGCGCTCGGCGGCGCCCACCGCGGCAAGGAGTACCGGCCGACCCGCCTGCCTCCGAGCCATTTCTTCGCCGAGGAGCAGGGCGCGGTCTTCGTCGAGACCGGCCAGTGGATGCGCGCGGCCTATTTCCCGCAGGCCGGCGAGAAGGACTGGTTCGAGTCCATGGTCCGCGAGGTCACGACGGTCCGCACCAAGGTCGGGGTCTACGACGCCTCGACGCTCGGCAAGATCGACGTGCAGGGTCCGGACGCCGGCGCCTTCCTCGACCGCGTCTATACGAGCGCCTTCTCCAAGATGCCGGTCGGCAAGGCCCGCTATGGCCTCGCGCTGCGCGAGGACGGCTTCGTGCTCGACGACGGCACGATCGCGCGGCTCGCCGAGGGCCACTACTACCTCACGACCTCGACGGCGCACGCCGCGCAGATGATGCGCCATCTCGAGTTCTGCCGTCAGTGGCTGTTCCCGGAGCTCGACGTCCACCTCGCCTCGATCACCGACCAGTGGGCCAAATACGCCATCGCCGGACCGCGGGCGCGCGACGTCGTCGCGGCGCTGGTCGACGAGGGCAATGACGTCTCGAACGAGGGCCTGCCGTTCCTCGGCGTGAAGGAGCTCACCGTCTGCGGCGGCGTGAAGGCGCGGCTGTTCCGGCTCTCCTTCTCGGGCGAGCTCGCCTATGAGCTCGCGGTTCCCGCCCGCTACGGCGACGCCATGATCCGCGCCATCGTCAAGGCGGGCGAGCCGTTCGGCATCTGCCCCTACGGCGCCGAGGCGCTCGCCGTGATGCGCATCGAGAAGGGCCACGCCGCCGGCCCCGAGATCAACGGCCAGACGACCGCCGGCGATCTCGGCATGACGGGCCTGCTCTCGACCAAGAAGGACTTCGTCGGCCGCACGCTCGCGACGCGCGACGGGCTCGTCGATCCGAACCGGCCGACGCTGGTCGGCCTGCGGCCGGTCGACCGGACCGCGCGGCTGCGCGCCGGCGCCCATCTCGTGAAGCGCGGCGTCCAGCCGGTCGCGGCCAATGACGAGGGCTATGTGACCTCGGCGGCCTATTCGCCCTCAAACGGGCACTGGATCGCGCTCGCGCTGCTCTCGCGCGGGCCGGAGCGCATGGGCGAGATCGTCCGCGTGTTCGATCCGGTGCGCGACGGCGACGTCGAATGCGAAGTGGTCTCGCCCTGCTTTGTCGATCCCGAAGGAGCGCGCCTCCGTGCCTGAGCCCCTGATCGCCCGTTCCGCGCTTCGCGCCCATGTCGCGCCGGCCTCCGCGCCGGGCTCAGCCCCGGGCGCGCGCCTGCGCGAGGTCCAAGATGTGCTGGTCGCCACCGTGGCGGCCTTCAAGGGACGCGAGGACGAGCTCGCCGCCGCTGTCCGCGAACGCTACGGCCTGGATCTTCCGGCCGGCCCCGTGCGGGCTGCGGCCGGCGCGAGCGCGTTCATCGGCGCGGGGCCCGGCAAGTGGCTGTTCGTCTCGAGCGACCCTTCGGCCGATCCCTCGGGGCTGCCGGCCGCCGTCGTCGACCAGTCGGACGGGCGCACGACGCTGTCGCTCTCGGGGCCTGCGGCGCGCGAGATCCTCTCCACGCTGGTCTCGATCGATCTGCATCCGCGCGCCTTCGGGCCCGGCGCCGCCGCCGCGACCCATGCGAGCGGCGTCGCGGTCCATCTATGGCAGGTCGACGACGCTCCGACCTATGAGATCGCGGTCTTCCGCTCCTACGCCGCGACCCTGTGGCGGTGGATCGCCCATGCGGGGGCGGCCCGCGGGATCGACGCGGCGCTCTGACGTGTCCGTGTTCGCCTAAAAATTAGGCGGGCGGGGCGTCCCGTCCTCCCTGGTTGCGCATGGCGCGCGCAGCCGCGTCCCGCCTTGGTGGCGCCGCAACATGAAAAATCTTCGGCCGGCCGTCGCCGGCCATGCACATGCGCGATGCGTCCTCGACCGATTCCAATCCCAAGTGGGTGTGAGAACGTAGAGATACGTCTCTTGACTTCTCCAGACGCCGATCTGCGTCCGAGGCGTGGCGGCTTTCTGAAGATTATGCGGCGGCCCGCATCTGCCGCGACTTGCCAATATCCAAAGCCTAACAGAAGTTAAGTGTTGATGGTCTTGCCACACTACAAAGTGTGACAAAAAAGCATCTTCGCCGCGCTACGCGCTCCAAGCTTAAAAATCGGGCTCGACTTTCGACCGGGGTGGGCCGATTTTCACTGGCAACCGCCTGAGCGTGTTTAAGAATCGGGGACTTCAGATGAACAAGACTTTCGGCTTTACCCTTAAGGCCCTTGCCGGCGTCGCCGGCGCCGCCCTCATCGCGGGCAGCGCGACCGCGGCCGATCTCGCCGCTCCGGAGCCGGCGGTGATCGCCGAAGTTCCGTCCGTGATCGACGTCGCCTTCGGCGTCGCCGGCGTGACCGACTACACCTTCCGCGGCCTCTCGCAGAGCCAGAGCGACCCGGCGATCCAGGGCTACGCTGAGCTGCAGGCGTACGGCTTCTACGCCGGCGTTTGGGCCTCGAGCGTCCAGTTCAACCAGCCCTTCCAGACCGATCCGTCGGCCGAAGTCGACTTCTACGCTAGCGCTATCGCGCCACCCTCGGCCCGGTCGCCATCGACGTCGGCGGCCTGTACTACTGGTACCCGGGCGAGCGCGACAACACCGCCCGCTTCGCCAACCTCCGCGAGCTGGACTACTGGGAGCTCTACGCCAAGCCGTCCGTGACCTTCATGGACGTGTCGCTGACGGTACCGGTAACATCTACTGGACCTCCGACTACGCGAACGTCAGCGGCGACGGCCTGTACCTCTCGGTCATCCCGAAGGTCTCCATCCCGGTCGACGCCTTCCCGGACCTCGGCTTCTACGTCTCGGGCGAGCTCGGCAAGCAGTGGGTGAAGCGCGAGAAGTTCGGCGCGTTCCTCCCCGACTACCTGACCTGGAACGTCGGCGCCGGCGTGACCTACAAGGCCATGACCCTCGACGTCCGCTACTCGGACACCGACCTGAGAAGGGCGAGTGCTTCGCGTACACCGGCTTCTCGAAGTCCTGCGACAGCCGCGTCGTGGCCAAGCTCTCCTTCGACACCTCGCTCTCGAAGCTGAAGTGATCGGCTGAGACCCTAACGGTCTCTCCAGAAACGCCGCGCTCTTCTGGGCGCGGCGTTTTTCTTTGCGCGGGGTCCCTCCGGGACCGCCGCAGCCTCATGAAAAAGGCCGCGTCGGGATCGCTCCCGGCGCGGCTTTTTTCATGAGAGCGTGATGAAATCGGTCCGGCTCGCCTCAGCCGTCATGCCCGGCGGCGGCCGGGAGTCCACGACCTTCTGGAATCGTGGAGCGCTGCGCCGAAGTCGTGGATGCTCGAGCAAAGCTCGGGCATGACGGCCTGGAGCGGAGCTGCGCTCCTTTGGACCAGCCGCTCCAGGCCGCTCGAAAGCCCCCGGAGCCGCTCGCGGGCCGCCGGCCGAACGGGCTCCCCCGGCCGCCGACGCCGCGTCGCCTGGCTCAGGCGCCTTCCTTGAGCTTGGCGTTGCACTGCGAGTAGTAGCCGCCGCCCTTGGCGATCCAGTTCGGCTGCTCGACGCCGGCCTCCTTGTTGGCGCGGTACTGGTCGAGGCAGGTGTGCATCCGCGCCTTGCCGGGCGTCTCGGTGGAATATTTGTCGGAGACCGAGGTCGGGAACGACAGCTTGCCGCCGGCCGCGGGCTTGGCGGCCGACGTCGCCTTCGGGGCGGGCGTGCCGTTGGGCGCGGTCGTCGTGGTCGAGGGATTGGGCTTGGCGGCGGTCGAGGCGGGCTTGGCCTCGACCTCCTTCTCGGCGGCTGCGGCGTCGGCCTCCGAGGCGTCGTCGTCGGCGCATTCGGCCTTGCGGAAGTCGTTCCACTTCATGCCCTTGAGGGCGTCCTTGGCCTTGGCGTCCTGATATTTGGCGCTGCATTCCTTCATGGTGAGTGCCTGGGCCGGCGCGCTGGGAAGGCTCAGGGCCGCGGCGAGCGCGATCGCCGAGCAGAGGCTTAACGAGCGGAACATGCGACATCGTCCTTCTGGCGGGCGGCCGGTTTCGGCCGCTGGGAGACCGCGGCGAGGCCTCGCTCGGGCCGCCGCGGAATTCGTATCAGATCGACTATAGGTCGGCGGAAGTCGCCGGCCACGGCGCCTTCGCAGGCCCTCAGGCCGCCGGCGGCTTGAGCTCGCCCTCGGGGCTCTGCTGGTCGACCGTCTGGGGAAGCTGTCCGGCGAGCAGTTCGAGCGCGGTGTCGACGGGCACGCCGAGCTTGGCGGCGATCGCGCGCACCTGTTCGTTGTCGAGCGCGCTGCGCAGGTCCTCGACCGTGATCGGCTCGTTCTCGCCGCGGCCGAGCCACGACTTCACCTGCTGGCCGTAGCCCGAGCTCTGGAGCTGGTCGAGCACGCCCTGCATGCCGTTCGGGAACACGCGCTCCAGCAGTCCCGGAAGCGCCGCCGCCCCGGCCTGGGCGATGGTGTCGCCGAGCGAGCCCTTGATGGAGTCGAACAGTCCCATGCCGGTTTTCCTTCGGAAATGAAGACGTGCTTTTACGGCTCCCGCGCGACAATCCCGCGGCGGAGCCGTAATTAAGAAAGCCTTGACGCGCGATGGCAAGCGGCGGCTCAGGCCCGCGCCGCCTGGACGAGCCGCATGCGATCGCCCGCGATGACGAGCCCGGACAGGATCCCGGTGCGAAACGCGCCCGTGTCGAGGTTGAGGCGATGGGGATGGCGAAGGTCGACCGGCGCGGTCGGCGTGTGCCCATGGATGACCGCGACGCCCTCTGGATAGGGGCCGGGGCTGTCGAGGAAGGGCCAGCGCGTCCACATCAGCGTGCGGTCCTGCTGGCGCGCGAGCGGCGTCTCGGGATCGAGCCCCGCATGGACGAAGAACAGATCTGCGAGCCGGAAGCTCGTCGGCAGGCCCGACAGCCAGTCGATGAGCCCGTCGCGTTCGAGCGCCTCGCGCAGGCGCCTGGGCCAGTCGGCGTCGTCGGCGGAGACGCCGAAGCTCAGGAGCGTCTCGCGGCCGCCGAAGTCGAGCCAGGCGTCGCGCGCCTCCGGATCGCCCGAGGCTGCGCTCAGCATCCGGTCCTCGTGATTGCCCGTCAGCGTCACCGAGGCCGCAGCCGGCAGCAGGGCCGTCATCCCGGCTTTGGCGCGGAGCAGCGCCCGGCGGCTCGCGGGGCCGCGGTCCACGAGGTCGCCGAGCTGGACGAAGGTCGCGCGGTCGGCGCCCGCGAGCTCCTCGGCGAGCGCGCCCATGAGGGCCTCGAACAGGTCGTCATGGCCATGGACGTCGCCCACGGCCGCCACCGCCTCGCCGGGAGGCAGGGTCCGGATCGCAGGGCGCCAGTCGGAGCGGGGGAGGTAGATCGCAGCCATCGGGGCTGAATGCCACGAAAACGAAAAAAGGTCCGCGCCGGAGCGCGGACCTTCCCGGATTCAGGAAGCGACCAGGGTCACTTCACGATCATGACCACGACCTTCTGGCCGGCGGCGGTGTCGAGCTCCTTGGCGTCGAGCGTGCCGTCGTTTCGCGGCGCGCAGGATCGACAGCCACTCGTCCACCGAGGGTGTCGTCGCCGTCCTTGTTGGCCTTCTTCCAGTCCTTCTTGGTCAGGCGACCCTCGGTCTCCTTGCTCTCGAGCGTGGTGTCGCCGTCCGGGTTGATCTCGGCGAACAGCTTCGAGCCGGCATGGATGACCTCGGCGATGTCGAGCGTGCCGTCATTGTCGGCGTCGATCGTCTTGATGACTTCCTCGCCCGTCATCTTGGTCTGGGCGAGCGCAGGAGTGGCGACGAACGCAGCGGCGACGAGCGCGGCGGCGGCGGCGAACCGGTAAGTCATGATCTTCTCCCAATAATAATAAGAAGCGAGCCGCTACATCGTCGGAATCAAGCGATGTTTGACGTCTATCGCATTGACGTCACTTAGCTGACCTTGAACTAATAAGAAACAAATAAACAGCAACGGTCTGCGACCTGGCGCCGCGCCGGTCTTCGCGGCGGGCGCCGCGATCTTCGAACGGTTCAAAACAGCCCCGGGACATCGCTGGCCGAACGCCGCGCGACCTGTCGAAACTGCAGGCTGTCGGGTCCCTGTCAGGCCGTACGGCTGAAAGCCGCCCGACGCGCCCGCGCGTCCAGTCGGCGCCGCGCCGTCCTGGCGCGGCCCGCGAGCGGTCGTCCGATCTGAGGCGCCCCGAGCGTGGTCAGGCCGGCTTGGCGGCTCCGTTCGAGGCTGGCTTGGCGGTGCGCGCCGGCGCGGCGGGCTTGGCCGCGGCGGAGGTCGCCGGCGCCTTGGCGGGCTCCTTCGAGGCGGCAGCCGCAGGCGCGGCCTGCGCCGAGGTCTCGGGGGCAGACGTCGAGGCCGCCGCAGGCGCGGCAGGTTTGGGCGCCGCCGCCTTGGACGCCGCAGGCTTGGACGCAGCGGACTTGGACGCAGCGGGCTTGGGCGGAGCAGCCTTGGGCGCCGCCGCCTTCGCCTCCGCGACGGCCGGCGCCTTCGCCGTCCGAGCAATCGCGGCCTTCGTCGCGGCAGGCTTCTTCGCAGCAGCCTTCTTCGCAGCAGCCTTGGGCGCCGCGGACTTCGGCCGGCGTCTTGGCGACCTCGGGCGCCGGCGTCTTCGCGGCAGCCGGTTCGGGCGCCGCCGCCTTGGCGGGGGCAGGAGTCTTGGCAGGGGCAGGAGAATTGGCGGGCGCAGTCGCCGGCTCGCCGGTCACGATCGGGGCGACCGCCGGAACCTCTTCGGCCGAAGCGACGCCTTCGCTCTCCTTCGGCCGCAGGGCCGGCGCCGGGTCGGCCTTCGCGGCCTGCGGTTCGGCGGCCTTTGCGGCGGGCTTGGCCGCGCGCGGCTCGTTCGACAGGATGAAGTCGCGGATGCGCGGCGCGATCTCGGAGCGGAAGCGCGAGCCGTTGAACACGCCGTAATGGCCGACGCGCTCCTGCAGGTAATGCACGCGCTTCTCGTCGGAGAGGCCCGAGCACAGCTTGTGCGCGGCCTTGGTCTGGCCGACGCCCGAAATGTCGTCGCGCTCGCCCTCGACCGTCATCAGCGCGCAATGGGTGATCTTGGAGCAGTCCACCGGCTTGCCGCGATGGGTCATCTCGCCTTTGGGCAGCGCCTGGCGGACGAACACCGTGTCGACGGTCTGCAGGTAGAACTCGGCCGAGAGGTCCATGACGGCCATGTACTCGTCATAGAACTCGCGGTGCTTCTCCGCGGAGTCGCCGTCGCCGTCGACGAGATGGTTGAAGAACTCGTAGTGGGCCGACATGTGGCGGTCGAGGTTCATGCTCACGAAGCCGGTGAGCTGCAGGAAGCCTGGATAGACCTGCCGGCCGACGCCGGGATGGGGCCAGGGAACCACCGTGACGACGTTGCGCTGGAAATATTCGGTGCCGCGATCGATCGCGAGCTCGTTCACGGCGGTCGGGTTCTCGCGGGTGTCGATCGGCCCGCCCATCAGCGTCATGGAGCGCGGGCTGTAATGATCGCCCTCGGCCTCCATGCGGGCGACCGCGGCCAGCACCGGCACCGCCGGCTGGCACACCGCCATGGCGTGGCACTCGCCCTTCAGGAAATGGAAGATCGAGATCAGGTAGTCGATGTAGTCGTCGAGATCGAACGCGCCCTCGGAGAGCGGCACCAGGCGGGCGTCGGTCCAGTCGGTGACGTAGACGTCGTGGTCGGGCAGCATGGCCTCGACCGTGCCGCGCAGCAGAGTCGCATAATGCCCCGACATCGGCGCGACGATGAGAAGCTTCGGCTGGGGCTTCGCGCCCGGCGGCAGGTCGCGCTCGAAGCGGATCAGGTCGCAGAACGGGCGGCTCCACACCACCTTTTCCGTGACGGCGACGCGCTGGCCGCGCACCGGCGTCGTGGCGATGCCGAATTCGGGCTTGCCGTAGCGCCGCGTCGCGCGCTCGAACATCTCGCACATCGCGCCGATCTTGCGGCCCCATTCGGTGTGCGAGGCCGGGTTGACCGGATTCTTGAAATAGATCCGGTAGGCGTCGGCGAGCGCGCGGGCGGGGCCGAGGGAGGCCTGCGCCGCCTCGAACATCCAGTAGAGCGGCATGGTGGTGGCGGAGCCGCCCCAGTCGGCGCCTTCCGGGGCGCCGCCGAATTCGCCGATGCCGGCCGTCTTCTTGTCACGCGCCATTCAACCCTCGAGCCATGTTGCGCTGCGGGATAGGCTGACGATTCTCTTTATCGCCTCATCCGTCAATGGGTCCTTCCGTGGGGGGCCGTTCGACGGGCGGCTTCGCGCGGGACCCGCGGCCGGATAAAGTCGCGCTCATGCCGAACCCCGCCGCCCACGCCGACCGCCTCGTCGCCTATCCCGACTTAAGGCTCGACACGCTGATCCGCCTCAGGTGGCTCGCGGTCATCGGCCAGTCGTTCGCGGTGCTTGGGGTGCATTTCGGCTTCGGCTTCGTGCTGCCGGTCGTGCCGTGCCTGCTGGCGATCGGCGCCTCGGCGGCGCTCAAACATCGGCCTCCGGCTCGTATTTCCCGTGACCCATCGCCTGCGCGGCCTGCCGGCCGCGCTGCTGCTCGGCTACGACGTCGTTCAGCTCGCGGCGCTGCTGTTTCTCACCGGGGGCTCGAAAACCCGTTCGCGATCCTGTTCCTCGCGCCGGTGATGATCTCGGCGACCGCGCTGCCGCCCTTCACCACGGCCACGCTCGCGCTGGCGGCGGCCGCCTGCGCGACGCTTCTCGGCTTCTTCCACCTGCCGCTGCCCTGGCCGGGCGGCGACCCGATCGAGATGCCGTTTCTCTATGTGGCGGGCATCTGGATCGCGCTCATGCTCGCGATGGCGTTCATCGGGACCTACGCCTGGCGGGTGTCGGAGGAGAGCCGCGCGCTCTCCCAGGCGCTCGCCGCGACCGAGATCGTGCTCGCGCGCGAGCAGCATCTGTCGGCCCTCGACGGCCTGGCGGCCGCCGCCGCCCACGAGCTCGGCACGCCGCTCGCCACCATCGCGCTCGTGGCCAAGGAGCTCGAGCGCGCGCTGGTGCCGGGCCCCCACGACGAGGACATGACGCTCCTGCGCGAGCAGGTGGCGCGCTGCCGCGACATCCTGAAGAAGCTGACCTCGCTCGACGAGGAGGGCGCGCCCTTCGACAGCATGGAGATGGCCCATCTCATCGAAGACGTGGTGGCGCCCCATCGCAATTTCGGCGTGGAGCTTGCGGTGACGTTCCGCGGCGAGGGGCCGGAGCCGCGCTGGCGGCGCAATCCGAGCGTTCTTTATGGCCTTGGCAACATCGTCGAGAACGCGGTCGACTTCGCAAGCGCGCGCGTCGAGATCACGGCGCGCTGGAGCCAGGCCCAGGTCGAGATCACGGTCGAGGACGACGGGCCGGGCTTCGCCTCCGACGTGATGGCGCGGCTCGGCGAGCCCTATATGTCGCGCCGCGAAGCCGACCGGCCGGCCACGATGGAGGGCGGGGGACTGGGCCTCGGCTTCTTCATCGCCAAGACCCTGCTCGAGCGCTCCGGCGCGCGGCTCTCGCTCGGCAACCGGGCGGCCCCGGCGACGGGCGCGCGCGTGACGGTCGTCTGGCCGATCGAGCGCTTCGACGCGGCCGCCGCGCGCCTTGCAGGCGGGGCCGGACGCCCGGCGAGCGCCGCCGCCGCGCCCGACTCCGCCTGAAACGTCTGAGCCGCGCCCGAAAGAATTGACGCTTCGCGCGTCTGTTGATACGAGACGCCCAATCGCGGCGGGCCCCTCGGCCCGCCGCTTACGTTTTCGCGCTTCCGCGCATCCGCCCCAGGCGGGCCTCCTAGCGAGGCCCCGCGGGACGGCGAACGTCTCGAAGGACCGTTTCGCAATGGCCAATACGCCCTCGGCCAAGAAGGCCGCCCGCAAGATCGCCCGCCGCACCGTCGTCAACGGCGCCCGCCGCAGCCGGATGCGCACCTATCTCCGCAAGGTCGAGGAGGCGCTCGCCTCCGGCAGCCAGGACGACGCCCGCGCGGCGCTCAAGGCCGCCGAGCCGGAGATCATGCGCGCCGCCCAGAAGGGCGTGCTGCACAAGAACACGGCCTCCCGGAAGGTCTCGCGGCTCGCCGCGCGCGTGAAGGCTCTCTCGGCCTGACGCGACACTTAGACGACGACAATTTGACGTTGCAAAACCCGGCCGCGCGCCGGGTTTTGTCGTTTAAGTCCGCTAAATGACGGCGTCCTAAGGGTTAATGCGTACGCAGATTCCGTCTTGACTCGCATATTCGGCTGAATCGCAACTCATGCGAGTCTGGGCGCCGTCGGCGGGCAGAAAAATAGCTTATGATTCAAATTGTTAGGACTAGGACACGCCGGGGAGGTTTGAATCCGGGGGTCCGCGGGCCTGCTTCGCGACGCGACCATGAAAAATGTGGCGAAAGATTCACGGACCGAGTCGATCACGGCGCAGCAATGATTTTGCTGGCTATCGAGGATGTTTAGGGGAGTCGCCCCTTGGGCCCCTACGCAGTTGCGGAACGGGCCTGACCGATTCGTTTCCGGACGGCCATTGCGTCCCCAAAATCCCCTGTGTATCTTTCAGCTCATGGAGACGGCGGAACTAATCTTTAACTAAAGATATCGTCGAGCCGGTCTTCCTTAAATAATCGCAATGGGTGTCTGAGACTTCCCGGCGCCGCTCTCGCGGGTGATGTCGGGATCAGGAGGCGCTTGTCTTCAAGCGTCTTTGAGTAAACCGCCAGGGCGGGCGGTTCGGAAATCCAAACAAGATCTTGCAGTTGGGGCGTCGGCCGTAACGGCCGACGATAGCGGGCGCATGTCTCATTTTCTTCCCTATGCCGGAGACGTCTCTCCCTCCGACGCGTGGGACTCTCTCAAGGCCGACGGCCGCGCCGCCCTCGTGGACGTGCGCACCGTCGCCGAATGGTCTTTCGTCGGCGTCGCCGACCTTGGGACGCTGGCCAAGCGCCCCATCTTCCAGGAATGGCAGAGCTACCCGACGATGCAGGTCGATCCGGGCTTCGCCGACAAGGTGGCGGCGGCGCTCGAAGCCGCCGGCGCCGGCGAGGACGCTCCGGTGTTCTTTCTGTGCCGCAGCGGCGCGCGCAGCCAGGCGGCCGCCGCCGCGATGGCGGCGCGGGGCTTCACGCAGTGCTTCAACGTTTGGGCGGCTTCGAAGGGCCGCTCGACGGCGCGCGGCGCCGCGGCTCGACCGCCGGCTGGAAAGCCGACGGGCTGCCCTGGATGCAGTCCTGAAGCCGCCCTGACGCGCCGTCGTCCTTCCTTTTCGCCTCGACCGTCCAATCCTCATTTCGACGTTTTCCGGAGAGATTCGATGCTCCCTGCGCCGTCCGCATTTTCCAGGACCGCCGTCTCCGAGACCCGCGCCTCCGACGCGACCGACGCCGCCTGGCGCCCGATCGCCGGTCGCCTGCGCGAGGAATATGGCGAGGACGTCTTCACGAGCTGGTTCAAGGGCGTCGCGCTCGAGCGGCTCGAGGACGGCGTCGCGCATCTGAGCGTCCCGACCCGGTTCCTGAAGACCTGGATCCAGGCGCATTACGCCGAGCGGATTGCCGCGCTCTTCGCCGAGCATGAGCCCGATGTCGGCCGCGTGGCGATCTCGGTGCGCAGCGCCGCCGCCAAGCTCGCGGCCCCGAGCCGCGACGTCGTCGTCGCGCCGGCCCCGGTCGAGCAACCCGAAACGCGGTCGGTGACGCCCTTCCCGCTGTCGCCGCGGGTCGATCCCAATCGCCTGCAGGGCTCGCCGCTCGACCGGCGCCTCACCTTCGAGACCTTTCTGGCCGGCCGTTCGAACGCGCTCGCCTACGCCGCCGCGCGCCAGATCGCCGACGCCCGTCCGGGCGACGCGGTGCAGTTCAACCCGCTGGTGATCCATGCGAGCGTCGGCCTCGGCAAGAGCCACCTGCTCCAGGCGACCGCCCACGCGGTCGAGGCCTCGGGCCGGCGCGTGCTCTATCTCACGGCCGAAAAATTCATGTTCGACTTCGTCGCGGCGCTCAAAGCCCAGACGGCGCTGTCGTTCAAGGAGAAGCTGCGAGCCATCGACCTGCTGGTGATCGACGACCTCCAGTTCCTGCAGGGCAAGACCGTGCAGCAGGAGTTCGGCCACACGCTGAACGCGCTGCTCGACGGCGGCCAGCAGGTGATCGTGGCGGCCGACCGTCCCCCGGCCGAGCTCGAGGGCGTCGACGAGCGCCTGCGCTCGCGCCTCGCCGGCGGCCTGACGCTCGAACTCGGGGCGCTCGACGAGGAGCTGCGCGCCAAGATCCTGAGCGTGCGGATCTCCGCCGCCAAGGCCGTCCACTCGCGCTTCGACGTGCCCGAGGACGTGATCGCCTATGTGGCCCGCACCGTGACGGCGAACGGCCGCGACCTCGACGGCGCGGTGAACCGCCTGCTCGCGCACAACACCCTCACCGGCTCGACAATCACGGTCGAGATGGCCGAGACCGCGCTGCGCGACCTCATCCGTCAGGTCGAGCCGAAGCGGGTCAAGATCGAGGACATCCAGCGCATCGTCGCCAAGCACTACCAGGTGAGCCGCGCCGACGTGCTGTCGTCGCGCCGCACCCAGAACGTGGTGCGTCCGCGCCAGGTCGCGATGTATCTGTCGAAGGTGCTGACGCTGCGCTCGCTCCCCGAGATCGGCCGGCGCTTCGGCGGGCGCGACCACACCACGGTGCTGCACGCGGTGCGCAAGATCACCGAGCTCGTGAAGACCGACGGCGCGCTGAAGGACGAGCTCGAGCTGCTGACCCGCATGCTGATGGAGTGAGGGTTCGAGCGCCCGGGCAAGCCCGGCGCTCGAGCATGCGGGCCGCCCGTGCAAGCCGGAGCGCCCGAACCTCCGTCCGTCATCCCGGCCTTGAGCCGGGATCCAGAACCGAGACGCGGCGCAAATAGTGCGCGACGCCGGCGTTCATGGATCCCGGGACAAGCCCGGGATGACCGTTTGCGGTTCCGGCGCTTGACGGCCAGGCAGGGCGCGTTCGTCGCCCCGCCGCCCAACTCCGTTTACTCCGCCGCCTGCGAGGCGGCCTCGCGCGCCGCGCGGCGCTGGGTCACGAAGCGGTCGATCTCGTATTTGAGCGCGGTGGTGTCGTTGGCCGGCGCCCAGGCGCGCACGCTGAGCTCGATCGCGTCGCCATAGCCGGTCTTGGTGATGAGCGGCGCGGGCGCGGCGAGCGCGCGCGGGTTCTGCTCGAGGAAGCTCGCAAGGTCCGCCATCGTGGCGTCGGCGTCGCCGTTGACGGCGCTCACCGTCGTCTCGACGCGCCGCGTCGGATAGGCCGAGTAGTTCACGAGCGCGGTTCCCCAGACGGAGGCGTTCGGGATCAGGATCTTCACGTTTTCGGGCGTCGCGAGCTCGGTGAAGAACAGGCTGAGCTCCTTCACGACGCCGGCCTTGCCCGCGACCTCGATCTGGTCGCCGACCCGGAACGGGCGGAACAGCAGCATCATCACGCCGGCCGCCATGTTGGAAAGCGTGCCCTGCAGCGCGAGGCCGATGGCGAGCGAGGCCGCGCCCAGCACCGCGAGCAGGCTCGTGGCCTGGATGCCGACGAGCTGCAGCATCGCGATCAGCACGACGGCGAGCAGCCCGTAGCGCGTCAGGCTCGACAGGAAGCTCGCGACGGTGACGTCCATGCGCTTCGACGCCATCAGGCCGCGATAGACGCCGGCCGAGGCGAGGTTGGCGACCCAGAAGCCGACGAAGGCGAGCAGCAGCGCGCCCAGGACGTTCATGCCGTAGACCACGACGAGATTGGTGAGGAACGTGAAGTCGATCGGGATTTGAGGCATCGAGTCTCCTTTCGCGATGCGGCCCCGCGATCGCGCGAAGGATCGAGCGCGTCGGGTCGGCCAGGCGTTGGGCGAAGGTCTAAACCTAGGCGCTGTCGCCGGCTTGTCAGGCCCCGCCGCGTCAATCCGCGCGTGGCCGGGCGCGACGGAGCCGCGCGCGCCCTTGCCTAACGCCGGTCCGCTGGGGCAATGTCCGCAGTCCCTAGGCGATCCCCATCGCACCTGCGGCCGAAAGCGACGTCGCCCAAGACGCGCCGGACGGCCACGCCTCTACGGAGCGGGACGAACATGCGCGTGACCCTCGAGCGAGCGGCCCTGTTGAAGGCTCTCGCCCATGTCCATCGCGTCGTCGAGCGGCGCAACACGATCCCGATTCTCGCCAACGTGCTGCTGCGCGCAGGCGACGGCGGCCTCAAGCTGCAGGCGACCGACCTCGACCTCGAGATCGTCGAGCGCGTCGCGGCCGAGGTCGCGCAGGGCGGCGCCACCACGGTGCCGGCCCACACTTTCTACGACATCGTCCGCAAGCTCCCCGACGGCAGCCAGGTCGCGCTCGAGATGACGGGCGAACGCGGCCAGCTGACGATCCGCGCCGGCCGTTCGCGCTTCACGCTGCAGACGCTGCCCGACAGCGACTTCCCCGACCTCGCCGCCGGCGAGCTGCCGGTGCGCTTCGAGATCGGAGCGGCGGATCTCCGCCGCCTCATCGACAAGACCCAGTTCGCGATCTCGACCGAGGAGACGCGCTATTATCTCAACGGCATCTATCTGCATGTCGCGGACCTGCCGGGCGGCGCGACGCTCCGGGCGGTGGCGACCGACGGCCATCGGCTGGCCCGCGTCGAGCTCGCGGCGCCGTCCGGCGCCAAGGGCATGCCGGGCGTGATCGTGCCCCGCAAGACCGTCTCGGAGATCCAGCGCCTCGTCGAGGATCCCGAAGGCCTGGTGGCGGTCGAGCTCTCGGCCACCAAGATCCGCGTCTCCTTCGGCCAGGCGGTGCTGACCTCGAAGCTGATCGACGGCACCTTCCCGGACTACAACCGCGTCATCCCGACGGGCAACGACAAGCGCCTCACCGTCGACCGCGCGGAGTTCGCGAGCGCCGTCGACCGCGTCTCGACGATCTCGTCGGAGCGCGGGCGCGCCGTGAAGCTGTCGCTCGCCGACCGCAAGCTGGTGCTGACGGTGACGAACCCGGATTCGGGCAACGCCACCGAGGAGATCGAGGTCGACTACGACAGCGATCCGCTCGATATCGGCTTCAACTCCCGCTACCTGCTCGACATCGCGAGCCAGCTCGAGGGCGACACGGCGCTGATCCGCCTCGCCGATCCCGGTTCGCCGACGCTCGTCCAGGACCGCGACGACGCGCCGGCGCTCTACGTGCTGATGCCGATGCGGGTGTGAGGCGAAACGATCCCGGCCGATCGGGCGCGGCGCTTGCCGACCCCCTCTCCCGCTTGCGGGAGAGGGTAAGGGTGAGGGCCTGTCCGGAAGGACGCCGTGATCCGACGCCCCCTCATCCGCACCTTCTCCCGCAAGCGGGAGAAGGGGTCCCAGCCGTCGCGCCCAAATGACCCCGCCCCGCCGCACCGCCGTCACGCGGCTGAAGCTCTCGGCCTTCCGCTCCTATCCGGCGCTCGATCTCGACTGCGGCGAGGCCTCGGTCGCGCTCGTGGGCGCGAACGGGGCGGGCAAGACCAACATCCTCGAAGCCGTCTCGCTGCTCGCGCCCGGCCGGGGCCTGCGCCGCGCCGCGCACGCCGAGCTCGCCCGCGCGCCCGGCGACGGGGCCTGGGCGGTGGCCGCCGACGTCACGGGCGCGGCGGGCTCGGCGCGGCTCGGCACCGGCGTCGAGGGCGGCGGGAGCGAGGCGGGCCGGCGCTGCCGCATCGACGGCGCCTCGGTCGGCTCTGCGGGCGCGTTTTCCGAGCATCTGCGGCTCGTCTGGCTGACGCCCGACCTCGACGGCCTGTTCCGCGGCTCGGCGGGCGACCGCAGGCGGTTTCTCGACCGGCTGGTGACGGCGGCCGACCCCGAGCACGCCGCCCGCGCCTCGGGGCTCGAGCGGGCGCTGCGCAGCCGCAACCGCCTGCTCGAGGACGTCCGCGCCGACGCCCGCTGGCTCGACGCCGTCGAGCGCGAGGTCGCCGAGCTCGGCGTCGCGGTCGCGGCCGCGCGCGCCGAGACGGTCGGCCGGCTTTCCGGCCTCATCGCCGAGACCGCCGATCCCGCCTCGCCGTTCCCCGCCGCGCTCATCGCGCTCGACGGCGTGCTCGAGGCCGATCTCGCGCGCGATCCGGCGTCCGCCGTCGAGGACCGCTACCGCGAGCGCCTCGGCCGCGCCCGCCCACGCGACCGCGCCGCCGGCCGCACGCTCGAGGGCGCGCATTTGAGCGACCTGCTGGTGCGCCATGGGCCCAAGGACATGCCGGCGGAGAAATGCTCGACCGGCGAGCAGAAGGCGCTGCTGGTGGGCCTCGTGCTCGCCCACGCCCGGCTCGTCGCGCGGCTCGACGGCTGGGCCCCGGTGGTGCTGCTCGACGAGGTCGCGGCCCATCTCGATCCGAGCCGGCGCGAGGCGCTGTTCTCGGCGCTCGAGGCGCTGTCGGCGCAGGTCTGGATGACGGGCGCGGACCCTGCGGGCTTCGCCGAAATCGGCGGCCGGGCGCGGCTTTTCGCGGTCGCGGACGGGGCCGCGCGCCCGGTTTCTTGAGGCTTGCGCGCCGGCCTGTGGACGGGCCTTGGACGCGGCGCGAAAAATCACCATATGACAAATGCTTAGCCGCGGGTCTCCGCATGCGCGGCTTTGTGGGCGGCCGGGGCCCGAACCTCGCTTTTCGCGGCCATCCGCGCTACCAATCGAATGACGAGAACTCGCCTGATTCCTGCGGGCTGACGCGAACGCTCGCCGCCCGCAGGGCGCTCCCCTCCACGAGGGGGCGGCCGAACGAGAGAGACCCCACCATGTCCGACATCCCCCCGACCGGCGGCGCCGAGGACTACGGCGCGGATTCGATCCGCGTGCTGAAGGGTCTCGACGCGGTCCGCAAGCGGCCGGGCATGTATATCGGCGACACCGACGACGGCTCGGGCCTGCATCACATGGTGTACGAGGTCATCGACAACGGCATCGACGAGGCGCTGGCGGGCTGGGCCGACGAGGTCACGGTCACGCTGAACCCCGACGGCTCCTGCACCGTGACCGACAACGGCCGCGGCATCCCGACCGGCATCCACACCGAGGAGGGGATTTCGGCCGCCGAGGTCATCATGACCCAGCTGCACGCCGGCGGTAAGTTCGACCAGAACTCCTACAAGGTCTCGGGCGGCCTGCACGGCGTCGGCGTGTCGGTGGTCAACGCGCTCTCGGTCAAGCTGCGCCTGCGCATCTGGCAGAACGACAAGGCCCACGAGATGTCGTTCACCCACGGCGTCGCGGATGCGCCGCTCGAGGTGACCGGCCCCTCGAACGGCAAGCGCGGCACCGAGGTCACGTTCACGCCCAGCATGGACACGTTCAAGGGCGTGACCGAGTTCGACTACGCCACGCTCGAGCACCGGCTGCGCGAACTCGCCTTCTTGAACTCGGGCGTGAAGATCGTGCTGACCGACGCGCGCCACGCCGACGTGAGGCGCGAGGAGCTCTATTACGAGGGCGGCGTCGAGGCCTTCGTGCGCTATCTCGACCGCGCCAAGTCGGCCCAGATCCAGACCCCGATCGTGCTGCGCTCGGAGAAGGACGGCATCGGCGTCGAGGTCGCGATGTGGTGGAACGACAGCTACCACGAGAACGTGCTGTGCTTCACCAACAACATCCCGCAGCGCGACGGCGGAACGCATCTGGCGGGCTTCCGCGCGGCGCTGACGCGGCAGGTCAACGGCTACGCCGAGACCTCCGGCATCGCCAAGAAGGAGAAGGTCCAGCTCACCGGCGACGACGCCCGCGAGGGGCTCACCTGCGTGCTCTCGGTCAAGGTGCCGGACCCGAAGTTCTCGTCCCAGACCAAGGACAAGCTGGTCTCCTCGGAAGTGCGTCCCGCGGTCGAGAACCTCGTGAACGAGGCGCTCAACCGCTGGTTTGAGGAGCATCCGGCCGAGGCCAGGACCATCGTGCAGAAGGTGGTCGAGGCCGCCGCCGCCCGCGAGGCCGCCCGCAAGGCGCGCGAGCTCACGCGCCGAAAAGGGGCGCTCGACATCGCCTCGCTGCCGGGCAAGCTCGCCGACTGCCAGGAGCGTGATCCGGCGAAGTCCGAACTCTTCATCGTCGAGGGCGACTCGGCCGGCGGCTCCGCCAAGCAGGGCCGCGCGCGCGAGTTCCAGGCGGTTTTGCCGCTGCGCGGCAAGATCTTGAACGTCGAGCGCGCGCGCTTCGACAAGATGCTGTCGAGCCAGGAGATCGGCACGCTGATCACGGCGCTCGGCACCGGCATCGGCCGCGACGAGTTCAACGTCGAGAAGCTGCGCTACCACAAGATCATCATCATGACGGACGCCGACGTCGACGGCAGCCACATCCGCACGCTGCTGCTGACGTTCTTCTACCGCCAGATGCCCGCCCTGCTCGAGCGCGGCCACGTCTTCATCGCGCAGCCGCCGCTCTACAAGGTCACGCGCGGGCGCTCCGAGCAGTATCTCAAGGACGAGCGCGCGCTCGAGGACTACCTGATCGAGCAGGGCCTCGACGGCGTGACGCTGAAGCTCGCGAACGGCGAGGCGCGCTCCGGGCTGGACCTCCGGACCGCGGTCGAGCAGGCCCGCTCGGTGCGGAGCGTCCTCGGTCAGCTTCATTCGCGCTACCGCCGGCCCGTCATCGAGCAGGCGGCGATCGCGGGCGCGCTGCGCCCCGACATCCTGCTCGACCAGGCCCAGGCCGACGAGACCGCGGCCTACATCGCCCGCCGCCTCGACCTCATCGCCGAGGAGACCGAGCGCGGCTGGGAGGGCTTCGCGAGCCCCGACGGCTTCACCTTCGCCCGCACCGTGCGCGGCGTGCGCGAGGCGGCGGCGATCGACGCGGCCTTCCTCGCGAGCGCCGACGCCAGGAAGCTCGACGAGAAGGCCGCCGGCCTCCAGGAGGTGTTCGGCAAGAACCCGACGCTGCTTCGCAAGGACGATGCGACGCAGGTCCACGGGCCGAGCGCTCTGGTCGACGGCGTGCTGGCGGCGGGCCGCAAGGGCGTCTCGGCGCTCCAGCGCTACAAGGGTCTCGGCGAGATGAACCCCGAGCAGCTCTGGGAGACGACGCTCGACGTCAACGCCCGCACGCTGCTCAAGGTGCACGTCAAGGAGACCGACGAGGCCGACGACATCTTCACCAAGCTGATGGGCGACATCGTCGAGCCGCGCCGCGAGTTCATCCAGGACAACGCGCTCCAGGTCGCCAATCTCGACGTCTGAGTGTCGAATTTCAGAATAAATGAGTCTATGCCGTATATAGCGAGTCTATGAGAACGGCCGAGAGCGTAAATATATTTCCTTCAACCACACAGACAGACTTTCAGAAGTGGTTAATTTTTGACGCCCAGAACGAAAACCCCTGAGATCTTTTTTCTATTGCAGAAAAGCAACCTCAGGGGTCGATACTTTCTAGACGTTTAGTTTAGAGCGCAATTATTTTGGTTTTGGCCAATCAATTCCGGCATATTTGAGCCGCTGCCTTATGCTCGCCTTATGATATTGGATTCCAAATTTGTCATTGACGTACTTTGTAAGGGTCGCAAGCGTTATGCCGCGCTCGCCTTCTTGAATGCGCTGTATTAGTCTTCTTGCATAAACTTCGAACTCGTCTCTTTGCTCGGCGCTCAAAAGGCTTTTTGAAGATGTGACCCTTGTCGACTCCACCGAGAGACCGTGTTTTCGGTAATTGGGGAGCCAGACTTTCATTATTGTCTCGGCGGCAACGCCGTAGCGCTCGGCAACTTCGTGCACGGTCAGTCCAGATAAAATATCAGCAATAGCCAGCAGGCTTCGTTTTCTCGCTTCGAAATGAGTCTTATCTGCTGCAGCTTTCAACTCAGCAGCTGTGCTGGTCGTGGGTATATGAAGATATTTGATCCAAGCGACCTTGCCAGCGGCCACTTGCTCAGAAACATGACCGATCTCGTCAGAGATACGGGCGATCGCTGCGTCGACGTCTTTCCGAACGAACACAAGAGGGATATCCCACTTCGTGTATTGTATTTCGTGGACACCCTCTTCATTAAGCCAAGCCTTGATTGCTTTCGGCGTCATGGCGAATAATTCTGAGAGTTCGGTCGACAGGATGTAGTCGCGTTTGAACCTGGCGATCGCCTCGCGGCTGACAAGGTACTTGAATCCACCGATAGTTTCGACGGTGGTTTCGATATGTCCATGCTTCGCCAGGTGATTTGCCGGGGTCGGCTTGATGCCCATGTCATTGCAGGCTTCCGTGAGCGGGCGGACATCCGCGTCGACCGCTTGGCTGTTAAGGAAGGCCATCACCTCCGCTTTATCTATCTCCCAACGGTTCCCGACCGCCTCGACGCCCTCCTTCACACCGAAAATCCGAAGCCGGCCGCTCAGAAGGTGATTGAGCACGTCGATCCACACTTCGGCGGTCCCGCCGGCCTGGGCTAAGGCGATCCGAAGCTCGCTCGTTCGCCCGCCTACTCCTCGAGGCATGGCTTCAATCCGGCTGCGCAGCTCGCGCCACTTTTGACGGTTCACCAGCATATCTGGCGTCTGATAGAGCGTTGACGCTCGGTCTGACGCGACCGAGATGAAGCCCGCGTCGACAAGCTCCCTGAGCAGCTTCGGGGCGATCTTCTCCTCGAGCGCGAGTTCTGTGAGGGAGACGATTTCCGTCTGCTCCTGCCTAAGCGCTTCAACGGCTGACCGCTGGAAAACAAACGGCTTCCCTGAGGTGCCACCGGTCAGCACCAGTTCGGGATAGACCTTGAGGCGGGCGACACGCTGCACGGTCGCGCCCAAAACATCGGCTGCTTCCTGCGCTGACATGGTGGACCGAGCCCACCGCAAAAGCACACTGGGGTAGGGGGTGTGTTTGAGCCGATCGAGATTTCGATCGTAGTAGTCGTGGAGCGCGGCCGAAACCAAATCGCATACCGCCGGATCGCTGATTTCAGGATCCGTCAAGTCGGCGATAATTCCCAGCTCGATCCCCAGAGGGTCCCGCCCTTTGACGGGCATCGCCTGACTGCGGACATTGTCGACGACCGGTGAAAAAGATTGCGGCCACCCGAACAAAATCTTCATGCCGGCTGCCAGGAGGCTGATATCGGTCTGCTTGCTGTGACCGTGCATGATCTGTTTGCGAAGAGCTCCCGATTGTACGGGCATCGCGGCGAGGCCGAGCATAAGAGCGAGGTGAAGGATTTCGCCCGGGGGGATCTTCCCAAGAATCTCTGGAAGCCCCAGGAGCGCCGGATCGGCCAACGTCGGAATGCCAGAAAGGAGATGCGCCAGCGGGACGAGATAGGTCGCCTCCTCGGCGCTCACCCGGCTTGTCGGTGCGGTGCGGAGATCAAAACCGCACTGGATGCAATGGGTCATGGAGGATCCGCCCCAGCGCAGCGGGCGGCCGCAGTCGGGGTCAGGGCAGTTCTCGACGAGGACTTCGAGAGATTCAGGGCAAAAGCCGAGCGGGACGATGTCCCACACGGATCGATGATAGGGATCTTTTCGAAGCGACTCGGGTGAGATGGCCCGACGGTTGGTCGATAGGAACCGATCGCGGATGACGACGCCTCCGACCGAACGGAGATTCCGCTCCTCGGATTCCTTGCCCGCGTCGAGGTACATTCGGCCCTCGATTTCCGGCAGTGGCAAGCCGCAGAGTTCGGCGAAGTCCTTTGCCGCTTCCACGTATCGCGCTGGCGAGGAGACGGCGAATTGTGGCAGTCCGACCGGGCCGCAAAGAGCCGTCAGGCTGTCGTGCCCGGACGCCTGGAGAAGCCTCGTCAGGATGCTGACGAGGCTTTCCCCGGGTTTAGGGACCACCCGGTCTGGCGCCGTGCGCTCCCCGATAACGAACATGAAGGGCTGAGGAGCTTCAGCGTCGGGCAACTCCTTCGAGGTGCACGGATCAATCAAGAGAATCTGCCCATGGTTCAGGCCACACCTGCTCGGGGAGAGGAGACCGAGACGCCGAGAAGGGGTTCATCTTCGCTGCCTCAGAATAGCGCCATAGGCGGTCGAACCCCGTCGCGAAGGCTTCGAGATCAAGGCGCTCTCCACCTCGGTTGAGAAGCGAGTCGACGGCGGCTGTCTGGATCAGCTTCGCGGTCGCGCCGGGGTAACCGAGGGATGCGGCATGGATGCGCCTTGCGAGATCCGACTTATGCAGGTCGCTGACGGCGAAGCCGGCATGATCGCGAAGCTGCTGATCGAAGTGGGCCAGATACGCTCGATAGCGCTTCCAATCTTCGGGATCTTCGCTTTCGCGCTTATAGGGTTGGATCTCGAAATGGAAGTCGTTGCGACCGACCAGATGGCCGTTCGCTTCATAGATGCGTCGGGATCGGGTCGTTCCGACGAGCAAGAAGCTGCACTCGCCCTGGCTGTCATTGATGAGGCCCTGGATCCAGTCCGCGACCTTATAGGAGACCTTGCCGCGATCTCTTTCGACAAGGCGCTGCATTTCATCGAAGATCAGTAGGCGCGTTCCGCGCTTCCGAAGGCCTTTGGTGATCTGCAGTCGCTTGTAGTCGCCGTCACCGCGGTCCGGATTGATGTCCTTCAGCCGCTCCAGCGTCGCTCGACCTAAGGTCTTGGGGGTCGCCGAGCTCGGTACTTCCACATAGACGATAGGCATCTGGTCGGAAGTTGAGGAAGGCTCCGGCTCGAACGCAGCCCTGAACGTGTTGATGATCGTCGTCTTGCCGCCGCGGGTCGGAGCGGTCAAAGACGCGCAGGACGACTCAGCGCCGCCGGTCGCGCTTCGCATGAACAACCGAATCTTGCTGACGAGATCGGACGTACGATCGGTGTTAATGCGGATCGCCTTCACCGCCTGAATTCGTTGGGCGTGAAGGTCGGCCAGATGATCGAAATCTGCGCCTTTCAGAACGTTATCAAGCATTGCTACGCGTTACCTTTTGCGGACATAGGGGATGCGGCCATCAGAGACGCCGCGTCATCATCGTCGTCGTCGACCTCGGTCACGTGCGGCTCCTCGGTCAGCGGCGGGAGCTCCGGCTCTACGACCGTGGCTACGACCGTCTTGACCTTCGTTTTGCGTTGCGAACGAGGTTTCTTCGGAGGAGAATTCCGGCTCGGCTCTTCGAGCACGGGCGCGTCTCCCGCAGGCGTTTCGGCCACCGTCTCTTCCACGGACACGTCGACCGCGATCATGCGGCTCGTGCTCACCGCGCCATTTCTCGGATGGCCGCGCGCCGGCTTCGTCGTGACGATGACGCTGCCGGTCTCGCCGAGGCGCTGAAAGCGAGCGTCGATCGTCTTCGCAGCGCCGGCCTTGATCGCCTGAACTGTTTCAGCGATCAGCTCGGACCGCGTCAGCATAAGGTCCTTAAAGTTCTTGGACTTACGATCGCGGTCGCGGTTTTGCAATTGAATGATTTTGTGCTGCCAGAGCGAAAGGCCCCTGGCGTAATCCTTCTGATCGCAGACCAGCGGGAGGTATTCGCCCGTAGTCTTAAGAAGAACATGCATCTCGCTTAGGTCGGCGGGATCAAATCTGAAGTCGACGTCGATTTTGGACTTCTTTGTCCCGGCCAACATGCGGCGGATGGTGTCATCGCTGCGGAAGGTGAGGTTCTGAAAGCGGACTCCGCTTCGGTTCAGAGCTGCGGTTCCGTGCCGCGAGAGAATGGACTTCAGCACCCCGATCCGCTCGGGCATATCGATGCGCCGCTTCGCCGTTCCTTCGATCCAGCGACGTTCCGGCGTCGTCCCAATCATGCGGTTGCGGCTTTTGCAGTAGTCCCCGAGCAGCCATTTCAAAAACAGAAACTGGAACTTGGCGAAGGACATCCGCATGGTGTTCTGCGGATTGATCTCCAGGTCTCTCAGGAGCTTCGGATTGCCATAGGTCGTTCCCGGCAGCCGGTGCACGAAGCGCTTGTTCATCGTCCCGAAGAACCGCTCGATGATGCCCTTGTGCTTGGGGGTTTTGACCGGCGACGTTTCGAGCTCGATCGCGAGTTCGGCGCACGCTCTGGGCAGCGAGATGCCGACGATCTCCTTCGCGTTGTCAGCGACGAGCTTCATCGGAGTGCCCATGGCGAGCCAATCTTGCTCGAGGCCGGGCACCTGCTTGAGGAGCTCGGCCTTCGGGGCGATAGCCTGACGAAGGCACATCATCACCGAGTAGACGCTCGGCGGCTCGAAGCCGATGTAGAATCCGAGCGGATATCGTGAATAGGCGTCGATCGCCATGGTGAGCCAAGGACGTCCTCCGCATGGAAGGGCCGAGGCCTCGTCGAAGAGCATCCAGCCGTCGAGCTTGGTGTGATCGATGAGGACGCGCTCGAGCGGATACGTCGCCTCGGGAGCGACCTTGAGCGGCTTGAGTTCAAGATCGGCGGCTCGCGAGCCGTGCCTCGAGCGGATGGTTCGGTAGTAGTCGCAGTCCTGGATCCGCCGGAAAACCGTCGACCGCGCTGGGTGAGGCAGCAGCAGCTCCTGCAGCGACCTGTCAGACGGATCGGCGGTTTCGATCAGTTCGCGGTTGCGTTTTTCAACCGCGCCGAATGCCGCTTCATAGACGGCGGTCGCCGGCAGCAGCGCCCGGTTCAGGTAGACGCTCTTGATTGCGTTCTGGATGATCTCTTCGACGGCGTCATCGATGCCGCGTGTCCGCCCCTTTTTCTCATCGTAGGAGCGCATCGCCTTGAGAGGCCGCCTGCCTGGAGCGCCGCGTTCGCGGAGCCAGGTCAGAAGTTTTTCCAGTTGGGCTTCTTGGCGTGCCCTTTCTCAGCGGCAACCTCATCGATCAGGGCGGTGAGACAGGGTTCGTTCTTGAGAAGGCCCGGGCGCGCGTCGAAGGCGACGCAATAGGCGTGTCGCCACTCAGCCTTGGTAGTCGCCTCGGGAGGAAGGGACTCCAACGCGCGATTCGCGACGTCGCTATGCGCGACCGGCAACCGCTTCCAGTCTTTGACGCTCAACCGGTCGGAGGCGTAGAGCGAAACGAAATCGTCGTCGCTCAGGACCTTGATGCGGCCGTTTTCGGCGTCCTCGAACACCATGCGACCGTCGTCGAGCAAGCGCGTGAAGGAATACTCGCGCTCGTTGATCGTCACGCTGCCGCCGCGCGTAATCCGGAGGTTGAACTCGGCCATCAGCGCAAGCTCTCGAAAGGCTGGGAGGCAGGGAGCGAGGGACGTGCGGGAAGGATGCTCATCAGGCTGACCGCAACCTCCTGATGCGTGAGCGGTAGCCGTCTTCGAGCGTGACGAGCGTCTGCGATCCGAGCGGCTGATCAAGCTGGAGGCGCACGATCCGCCGGAGCGCCAGCGCCATCACACGGGCGGCGCCGAGATCGGGATCGGACATCGCACGAGCGCAGTCCAGGAGGCTGGATTCCGTGATGGTCTCGAGATGCGCGATCAGAGAGGTGAGAGCTGCGGGCGACGGCGAGAGGCGGCGAGCCTTCTCGAGCTCGACGGCGTTCTCATGCCAGGTCGACGCGACCTTGAGCCGGAGGTCCGTGAAGAATTCGAGGTTGGAGCCGATGCTGCGGTAGATCGCCCGCGCGCGCTTCAGGCGCCCTCGCTCTTCGGGCTCCATTTTGAAGAGATCGCGCCGATACTTGACCTCTAGGTAGGTCTTGCGGCGATTGCGTTTGATCCCAAAGTCCGGGGTGTAGCGCGTCGGCTTCCCGTTGAAGGTGAAGTGCAGCGTGTGAGGCTGATCCATGTAGCTGACGACATCGTTGTCGACCTCCAGCCATCGGATCGCGCGGCGCTCGAGATAGGATTCAGAGGCGATCATTCGATCGCACTTGACGCTCGGATAGAGGCTGACGGGTCGGTTCCGGCGGCCGTTGAAAACGGTGCGTATGGGCTCCCCGTTCTCGAGAACCTCCATCCGGCGTCGTAGGCCGCGAGGATCTTTTCGGACTGCTTCTTCGTGAGCGGGCTAAACACAGGTCGCCTCCGGAAGGGATGCTCCGGACGAGAACGACCAGTTCAGAGAGTGGATCGCCGGTGCGATCAGCGCCTTCAGGCTGCCTCCGCCGGAAAGCCACTGCGCGCGTTGCGCGACGAGCTGGGAAAACGGGGCAGTTGGAAGATCATGAAGCCTGTTGAAGGCCTCGATCACCGCGCACGTTTCCCTCTGCGGCAAAGCGGGACCACAGAGCAGATCGATCAAGCGGATCCAGGACATCTGCTTCCGGAGCTCGACGAGAGATGAAGGATCGAGCGATGCGGCGGCGATGATGTCGGGAGCGGTCATCCTGGGAAGAGAGAACTGCCCGGAAGGGGCGCGCTCGCACAGCATCCAAGGCATTACGAGAACGCGATCTTCGGCCGCGAGCGAGATCTCGCAGACAATCTGAACCTCGAGTCCCCTCCGGTCCGCGACCAGTTCGGCGGCGGCGAAGTGCTCGTCCTTGAGCTCGCAAAGGCCTCCTGCGAAGCGAGGCCTGGCGTAGTCCAACATGGCGACCCTCTTGGCGCACGTCTCCAGTCGCAGAGAGCGGACTCAGCTGCGGCGGTCATATTGGGAGTTCGGTGAAGTTCAGTCGGAAGAGCTAAGCTCTAGGATGTGAAATGGACCAATCCCTCTTTCGAGGTTGTAAACGGTCCGGGCGGCACGGATTGAAAGTCCGGGTCGACCCGCAGCCTCTTTGAGAGTGAGTTAACGGGGTATTTGGATCCTATTTTTGTACGCGCGAAGAGCAAGCATTTCAGCGATTTCCGCGACGCCCGGCGTCAATCTTTCCATTGCCGCCAAGGCCTTGGAAGAGGTGGACAGGGCGACGCCTCTCTGCAGCAGCCACTTTCGGATTGCGGTCGTGGCCAATGAATTGTCCGTGATGACTGAGCTGGGAAAGCGGTTCTCGGAGACCACTCGCTCAATCAGTCGAATAACGGCCACCGGCGGATGACCGGTGATGAGCTCGACCTGCAATTGTCCCGAGGCAGGGATGAGCAAAGCGCAGCACGTAATGCCGGAAGCGAACCGTAGCGCTCCAGAAGCCATGCGTGCGGGTCCGGGACCAACGCCGCGTAAGTTTTCCCCCTTAAAGCGCCTGTCGGCCCCGTCGTCAGTGCGAGATCGGTCATGCCGAGCACCCCGCTTCGAAATCCCCTCGACTGGGCGTGGCGGCATCTCTGCACAGACGGGCGACATCTTCGCCTCGGACGAAGCGGTGGTGCACAAGAAGCGCGGCGACCGCCTCGATCTCGGTTCTGTGCCGCCGTACAAGATCGTTCGCCCGCAGTTGAAGCCGCGCGAGATCAGCCTCCACGCCGTTGCGCAGCTGCTCGTTGGTCGACAGGGTTGCGGCGACGCGGTCGGCGGCCCCAAGGAAGGTCAGTTTTTTGCCGAGCCCGAACGAGCCGTGGGCGCCTGCCAGCAGCGAAGTGGCGACGGCGAGATCGGACGCCTCTACCCCGCCGGAACCGGCGTCCACAGCCCCGCAAGAACTTCGTCGGCCGCGCGTCCGCCGAGAGTCACGACGACGTAGTCTTCGACGTCTGCGAAAGTCATCGGGCGGTGGCGGCGGGTGAAATTCGTGACGCCGATCCCCGCCCCGCCGGAAGCGACCTGAACGGCTCCAACCTTGAGGCCGAGGACCGTGGCGATCACCGCATGTCCGGCCTCGTGCAGCGCCGTCTGCCGCAACAGCTCCTTGTCCATTTCGATCGGCGGCGCGATCGCGGCGGCGAGGTCCGCGGCTCGCAACTCGCGGGAAGCATCGCGGGCGATCTGCCGAGCCTCCGTGACGATCCTGACGATGTCGGCGCCCGACATGCCTTCCGTCATTTGCGCGAAGGGCTCGAGGTCCTCCGAGGCGAGGTCGCGGCCAAGATAGCAGCGGAAGATAACCTCCCGGTCCGCCTTGTTCGGCAGATGGATCTTGACGACCTTGTCGAGCCGTCCAGCACGCCTTAACGCCGGATCGACTCGGCTGGCGTTGTTGCAGGCGCCGATCGTGATGAGCCCTGGATAGCGCAACGTGCCGTCGATCAGATCGAGGACGCCGTTGACGAAGTTGATCCACCAGGCCGCGTATTTTCCTTCCTGGCTATCGCGGTCGACGATGCTGTCGATCTCGTCGATCATCAACAGTCCTGGCCGATGCGCGCGGGCCGCCTCGATGGCCGCGCGCGCGGCCTTCAGTGCGTCGTCCAGATGGCCTTCGCCTGCAGAGAGCCAGCGAGAGACCGAAGTCGTTTCGAGCGGCAGCTGCGTCGTCTTCGCCAGAGCCATCGCATAGATGCTTTTGCCCACGCCTGGAGGTCCTTCGAGCAGTATTCCTTTAGGGAGATCCTTGAGCGTGATGCCGGGCTCGCCTCGCCTCAAGCGCTTGATGTCGCGCGCCAGCGCCATGCCCCACGTCTTCGCGGCCCCATATCCTGCGAGTTCAGAGAGGTCGGGAATCCCGTTGTCCATTGGCGATGGCGGCGTGACGGTCGTTGCACTGAGGCGCTTGACGACATCTGCGACCGAGGAACCGGGTCTCGCGGCGAACGCCATCGCCCGCAGATCGAGGACGTCAGGAGCGCCCACGTCTTCGGGCGAAACAGCCTCGCCATAGAACTCGGTGAGGGCGCGAGCGATGTCGACTGCCGAGGGCTTCGGCACGACGATCCAGCGATCGCAGTTTCGAACGAGAATTGCTGGCAGTTGCCGTTCTGGATCTGCAGCGACGCCGATGACGGATCGACCCTGGGCGATCTCGCTGCTGATGGTGTTGGCCATATCCTCGAGATATGTCGATCGCCTGCTGGTCGGTTTCGACGGTACGTCGGAGCGAAACAGATAGGGATCTGAAAGACCGAATTCGTCTGGAGTTCGGCTGTCGACGAGGTTGCGCACGATCGCGACAACCAACTCGACCCAGCTTTCAGATGGCGCTTCGATGACCCAAGCCAGCGGTTGCTTCAGCACCGTTGCGAATGTCGGTATGTCGATCGCTTCAAGCACAGCGGCCCGAACCAAACGCTTGGTGAAAGGCAGCGCGGCGACCTCTTCCTCGTCCATTTCCCTCGTCCGCATGCTCAGCGCTCCACTCGATATTCTTCGACCGCGGACATCGGTGTGATGGCACTCTCGAAGTCGATCGTCAGGAGACCGCCTGAGACGAGCGCGAAGACGACGCCATACGTGTCCGAGGCTTGAACAACGGCGGCGCAGTCCTCTAGCGTGGCGAGAGGGTTGTCGCGCGCCACAGCTTGAACCGAGAAGCGGTCGCTGGCGGCGACGGACAGGTTGGCGTAGCGAGCTACGAGCTTGCAGTTATCCAGGAAGGGCTTGCGGCGGATCCATCGCTGAGGGAGCAAGCGAATTGTTTTATCCGCCTTTTCGACGGCGGATCCCCGGAGGAGCCAGAGGCGCTTACGGATTTCCGCGTCATACCAAATCCGTGTCGGGACGACGACGACGACCATGGCGCCCTTGGGACCGCGGACTGGGACCGGAACGATCTCCGTCGTGCCCAATAAAGATTTCAGGTTTTCCGCTTGAGCTTCGAACTCGCAATCCACGAGCCGGTAGTGCGGCAGAGCGCAAATAACGGTCTGCGTCTCGAGAGCTAAGCGATCCAAATCCTTCCGACGCCGCCTTTGACGCTCGCGGAAGGATTGCTTTCCGTCGTATTCAGGGATTGGACGTATGATGGGTGCGTCGAGAAGCACGGCGCCCTCTTCCTCGGTCAGCGTGGCCGGAAAGTTCGATTAGGGGCGTCGTGACAGGGCTCGGGATGACCGATCTGCACGCGAGTGAGTTTGAGTTCGGCGCGGCTATCGCTAACTGCGACCTGAACTTCCTTCCGGTCTTGGAGCCGGGTGCCCTTGTCGTATCTGCTCTGCGCTCGCCGCGAAACAGCAAAGTTGACTTTATGTCAATCGAAGCGAGAGTATGGTTAACGAACGCCAAATAAAGGCGGCGCGCAGTCTTCTCGACTGGTCGCAGCAGGAGCTCGCTGAGCGCGCGGGAATCGCTCGGTTTACGCTGATCAAAATCGAAACTGGCGAAGCTCGGGCTCAGGAGGCGACGATCTCCAAGATCGTGGCTGCTCTGGAGAATGAGGGCATCGTGTTCTTCGAGACCGAGGGACGCTATGGGGTGTCCAACAAGCGCTGATCGATCCGCCATTAAGAGCGGAGACGCGCTACGCCGGTCACGATCATTCCGCGACCTTAGAAAGCCGTTGAGATCCTCTATGGCGATCGACAGCTGAACAATGCGATAGACAAAGGGCTAGCTATAAAGCCCCGTGGGCACGATAAATTTGCAGCCAAACCTCCGCGCGCCAAGCAATTTGGCCGAATCTACACGGCACTGGCAGTTAATCCGCTGCCGCACACGCAGCAGCGGATTAACTTTACTCAGGAGATTGATTGCTCGATCAGAAAGTCGATCAAAGCCTGTAATCATCAACCGGCGGGCAGCCACACACTAAATTTCGATCGCCAAACGCATTGTCAACGCGGTTGATCGGCGGCCAGTATTTGTCGACGCGGAAAGCCCCCGTCGGAAAACACGCGACTTCCCGGCTATACGGCCGTTCCCAAGGGCCGATCAGATCCTCGACGGTGTGGGGCGCATTCTTGAGGCAATTGTTATCCCTGTCCGCTCGGCCGTCCTCGATCGCGCGCGCCTCCTCGCGAATGGCGAGCATGGCGTCGCAAAAGCGGTCGATCTCCGCCTTGTTCTCGGACTCTGTCGGCTCGATCATCAGCGTGCCCGCAACAGGCCAACTCATGGTCGGCGGATGGAAGCCGCAATCGATCAGGCGCTTGGCGATGTCGTCGACGCTAACACCGGTCGCCTTGGTTAGCGGTCGACAGTCGACGATGCATTCATGCGCAACGCGCCCGTTGCGGCCCGAGTAGAGGATCGGATAGGCGGTCGAGAGGCGTTTCGCGATGTAGTTGGCGTTGAGGATCGCAATCCGGGTCGCCTGCGTGAGTCCGCGCCCGCCCATTAGCAAGCAGTACGACCATGAGATCGGAAGGATGGACGCCGAGCCGTAAGGCGCGGCCGAAACCGTGAACTCCCGGCCGTCCGTCTCGGGATGACCCGGCAGGAACGGGATCAGGTGCTCCTTGACGCCGATTGGCCCCATTCCCGGCCCGCCGCCGCCGTGCGGGATGCAGAAGGTCTTGTGCAGGTTGAGGTGGCTGACATCTGAGCCGATATCGCCCGGCCTCGCCACTCCGACTAGCGCGTTGAGATTCGCGCCGTCCAGATAAACCTGCCCGCCATGACCGTGGACGATCTGGCATATTTCTCTGACGGTCTCTTCGAACACGCCGTGGGTCGAGGGATAGGTGATCATCACCGCCGCAAGACGGTCCCCATATTGCTCGGTTTTGGCTTTCAGATCGGAGACGTCGACGTCGCCGTTCGGCGACACACCCACCACCACGACTTCCATGCCGCACATCTGCGCCGAAGCGGGGTTGGTGCCGTGCGCCGATGACGGGATCAGGCAAATCGTTCGCTGAGCGTCGCCGCGGCTCAGATGATAGGCCCGTATCGCAAGCAGGCCGGCATACTCTCCTTGCGCGCCCGAGTTCGGCTGCATTGAGATCGCGTCGTATCCGGTGATCTTGCAAAGCTTGTCGCTGAGGTCGTCGATCAATCGCTTGTAGCCCTTGGCCTGGTCGGAAGGCGCGAAAGGATGGATCTCCGAAAACTCCGGCCATGAGATCGGCAGCATCTCCGCGGTCGCGTTCAGCTTCATGGTGCAGGAGCCAAGCGGGATCATCGCCCGGTCGAGCGCAAGGTCGCGATCGGCGAGGCGGCGCATGTAGCGCGTCATCTCCAGTTCCGATCGATTCATGTGGAATAGGGTGGGTCAGATACTCCGACGTCCTGACCAGCGACTGCGGAAGGTGGCTCTCGGGCCAAGCCTCGTCGTACCTCAGATGATCGCCGCCGAACGCGCGCCAGACCGCCTCGACAATCTGCGCCCGCGTGCGCTCGTCGACGGAGATCCCGATCCGGTCCGAGCCAACCTTTCGCAGGTTGACGCCGTTCGCCACGGCCTGCTTCAGAATCATCTCTTGGAACGCGCCGGCCTCAACGGTGATCGTGTCGAAGAAGGTACCGGGCTCGACCTTGAAGCCTAGGCTCTTCAAGCCCTCCGCCATCCGGACCGCGTCGCTATGGACTCGCTCAGCGATGGCCTTCAAGCCACGGGGTCCATGGAACACGGCGTACATCGAGGCGATGACCGCGAGCAGCACCTGGGCGGTGCAGATGTTCGAGGTCGCCTTCTCGCGGCGGATGTGTTGCTCTCGGGTCTGTAGCGCGAGCCGGTAGGCGCGGTTCCCACGCGAGTCGATCGAAACGCCCACGATGCGGCCTGGCAGCAAACGCTTGTGCTCGTCCCGAGTCGCCATGTAGCCGGCGTGTGGACCGCCATAGCCCATCGGCACGCCGAAGCGTTGGGTCGAGCCGACGGCAATGTCTGCGCCCATCTCGCCCGGCGGCTTCAGCAGCGTCAGCGCGAGCGGGTCGGCCGCGACTGTCGCGATCGCGCCGGCCGCGTGGAGCTGCGCGATCGGCGCCGAGAAGTCGCGGATCACGCCCTCGACGCCCGGATACTGGAACAGCGCGCCGAAGACCTCTTCGGCCGCCAGATCCTCGAAGGGATCGCCAACGACGATCGTCCAACCGAGCGGCGCGGCGCGGGTCTTCAGCACCGCGATAGTTTGCGGCAGGCAGTCGGACGCGACGAAGAAGGAGGTCGCCTCGGATCTCGAGACGCGCTTGGCCATCGCCATCGCTTCGGCCGCAGCGGTCGCTTCGTCGAGCAGCGAAGCGTTCGCCACGTCGAGGCCGGTGAGGTCGGCGACCATGGTCTGGTAGTTGAGGAGCGCCTCGAGACGGCCTTGGCTGATCTCCGGCTGGTAGGGCGAGTAAGCGGTATACCAGGCTGGGTTCTCGAAGATGTTGCGCTGGATCGCGGGCGGCATGGTCGTGCCGTAGTAGCCTTGGCCGATCAGCGAGATCACGAGCCGGTTCTCGCTCGCGATCTCACGCATCTTCTCAAGCATACGTTGCTCGGAGAGCGAGGGGCCAAAATCGATCTGACCGGCCCACCGAATGGTTTCGGGCACCGTCTCGTCGATCAGAGCGTGCAACGTCGGCGCGTCGACGACGGCGAGCATCTCGTCGATCTCGGCCGTTGTCGGGCCGATGTGGCGACGATTGGCGAAGTCGTGCGGATCGTATCGGTCGACGCTCGTCATGGGCGTGGCATCACTTCGTGATTTCAGCATAGGCGGCCTCGTCCATCATCCCGTCGAGCGCCGACGCGTCGGCGAGCCTGATCTGGTAGAGCCAGCCCGCGCCCTGGGGATCGGAGTTCAGCAAGGCGGGCTCAGCGATGACCGCGTGATTGACCTCCGTCACCTCGCCGTCGACCGGCGCATAGACGTCGGAGGCGGCCTTGACCGACTCGAGCATGGCGGCGGCCTGACCCTTCCTAAGCGCCGCGCCAACCTTCGGCGCTTCGACGAAGACGATGTCGCCGAGCTGGTCGGCCGCGTATGCCGTGATGCCGACGGTCGCGACGTCGCCGTCACCCTGAGCCACTCGTGCTCTTGGGTGAATTTCAACATGGGGATCTCCGAAAGTTCAGCCGCGCTTGAAGCGGGCCGGGACGAAAGGAAGGGGCGAGACGACGGCCGGCATCCGCTGGCCGCGGACTTCCGCGAAGACGCGCTGGCCGACCCTGGCGAGGTTTTTCGGCAAATAGCCCATGGCGACAGGCGCGTTAACGCTTGGCCCAAAGCCCCCGGACGTGACGGCTCCCGCAGCCTCGTCGTCGTCTTCAGCGGCGAACAATTTTGCGCCGGCGCGGACCGGCACGCGGCCTTCCGGCCGCAGGCCGACGCGACGCCGCGGCGCGCCCGACGCGATCTGATCGAGGATCTTCTGGTCGCCGGGGAAGCCGCCTTCACGAGCCCCGCCGAGCCGGCGGACCGGAGGGATCGCCCATAGTAGCGACGCCTCGACAGGCGTCGTTCCGGCGTCGATGTCAGCGCCATGGAGGCACAGCCCGGCCTCGAGCCGGAGCGAATCGCGCGCGCCGAGACCGATCGGCTGGACGGCGTCGTCGGCCAGGAGCGCTTGCGCGAGCTCCTGCGCTATTTTGCTGGGTGCCGAGATCTCGAAACCGTCCTCTCCGGTATAGCCCGAGCGCGAGACCGAGCAGCGAGCGCCTACGATCTCGACCTCGCGAAAATCCATGAAGCGCATGCCGGCGACGTCCGGCGCGAGCCGTGCGAGGGCGATTTCGGCGCCGGGGCCCTGCACCGCGATCAAGGCTTGGTCGAGCGGCTCGATTTCGCAAAGGTCCGCGATCGAGGCCCTCAGATGCGCCTCGTCGGCCGCCTTGTTGGCTGCGTTGACCACCAGGATCAGCCGGTCGCCGAGCCGCGCGACCATTAGGTCGTCTAGGATGCCGCCATCGTGGTTCGTCAGGAAGCCGTAGCGCTGCCGGTTGTCCGCGAGGTCGAGCACGTCGATCGGCGTGACCCGCTCCAGCGCACGCGCGGCGTCGGCGACATTTCCCGAACGCGCGCGAAGCGCGATCTGGCCCATATGCGAGACGTCGAACAGTCCGGCGGCCCTGCGGAGGTGAAGGTGCTCCTTCAGCACTCCGAGCGGATAGCTGATCGGCATGTCGTAGCCGGCGAACGGGCAGAACTTGGCCTCCAGCTCTCCATGGAGCGCATGCAGAGGGGTGCGCCGGAGCCTTGCTCCGGCGTCATGGCGCGCCGTTTCGGTCATCGCGGGCCTACGATGCGTCGTGTGATGCGCAGGCGGTGGCGCCGGGCGAAACGCCCGGACGAATGAAGAACAAAAGAGGCTGAGGGTCATCATGCAACTCCGCGACAGATCAATCGCGGACCGTTCATACGGTCCGCTTTCCCCCATCTGTCACGGGTACCTGAGAGCTTCCCTCGACCGCGGTGGAGGCGGGGAGGTTTCTCCTTCGGTGGACGCCTCGAGGACGTCTCTCTCCAGATTGTCCAGCTATACGGTTTTGTGCCTGAGAGATTCCGGGGGATTGCTCCGTCGGCGCCATAACCGATCAGAAGTCGGTCTGGGCTCTCCCGCATAGTTTTTGTCGGACGAGCAGAGCATGAAGCATCGCGCCGAGTTTCGCAATCAGCTGGAGACAATTCGGGGCTGGGCTTTGGTACGACGATCTTGACGACGTCAGACGTCAGGGCGACCGGCTCGCAAAGTAAGCAGTTACCGCGAAGATCCGCCGCAGGCTGCGCCGAACATTTGCTACGCTGGTTCTCGTCAGCGCTGGCGAGCAGCCGCCCGGTGGTTCGGCCGCGACTGGCTAGCGCTTGCGGTTCATGACGCCGCCCCCGGTCAGCCGGCGCAACGAGGTGTCGAGCTGCGTCTCGGCTCGGCGAAACTCGCGCGTCGCCTCGCGAAGGTAGGAGATGTGGGAATGGGCGGCCGCGCGCGCGCCCTCGGGATCTTTCCTCAGGATCGCCCCGACGATCTCGCGATGCTGCTCGCGCAGAATGTCCCGCGTGTGCGCGATGCTGAACAGCTGTCGCCGATTGACCAACACGTCCGCACGCAGGCCGCCGGCAAGCACGCGCATCACATGCAGCAGCACGACGTTGTGCGTCGCCTCGTAGATCGCGATGTGAAGGGCCGCGTCCGCTTCGGCGTCTTCGGCCGGGTCGTCGCCGCCATGAGCGCGGTCGATCCGATCCATGCGCTCCTGCAGGCCACGGCGGTCGACCTCGTTGGCGCGCTCGGCGGCCATCGCGGCGGCCGCGCCCTCCGCCATCGCGCGAAACTCCAGATAGTCGTCCGCGACCTCAGCGTTCGTCGTGAGCAGGTCGATCAGCGGATCGGAAATGACCGCCGCGCCGAGTTCGGCCACTTTCAGTCCCCCGTCTTCCCTGCGCGCGAGGAGACCGCGCTTCTCCATAATCGCGATGCCCTGCCGGATCGTCGGGCGCGACACGTCGAGATGTTCGGCGAGATCGCGTTCCGGCAGCAGCGTCGCGCCCGGCGGCAGAGACCCCTCCAGGATGAGGCTTTCGAGCCGCCGGACGACGAGATCGGCTGCGCGCTCGGTCTTGATGGGGTCCATAGCGTGCGGTTCCGCAGGTGACGTCCCGCTCTTAACACCAGCGTCCGCGATCCGCCAAAGCGCGGCGCCGCGCTGGTCGGCGCTGGCGACCGGATAACTTTTGGCCAGTTGCTCGTTGTGGTCAGATAATTTTACCAAAGCGCGGCGGGCGTGATGGGTCCGCGTTCGCTCGCGCTTCGCGACGCTGCCGGAAACAGCCCGCATGCCCCTGATTTCGATGCCCGAGCCCGACCCCGACATTCTCGCCCGGTCGCCCCAGATCCTCGCGGCCCTGAGGGCCGCTCTGCCGGCCGACGCGCTAGTGACGGACCCTTCGGAAACGCGCGCCTACGATTGCGATGCGCTCACTGCCTATCGCTGCGCGCCGCTCGCGGTCGCGCTACCGCGAACGACCGAAGAGGTCGCCGCGGTCATGCGGGTCTGCGGCGATCACGGCGTCCCCGTGATCCCGCGCGGGGCCGGAACGTCTCTGGCAGGCGGAGCGCTGCCGACGACCGACAGCGTCGTGATCGGCGCCATGCGCCTGCGCGAGGTGCTCGAGATCGACCTCGAAAACCGCTTCATCCGCGTCCAGAGCGGGATCACCAACCTGTCGGTCAGCGCGGCGCTTGCGCCCACGGCTTCTTCTATGCGCCCGACCCGTCCTCGCAGCTCGCCTGCACCATCGCGGGCAACGTCGCCATGAACTCCGGCGGCGCACTGCCTCAAATACGGCGTCACGACCCACAATCTGATGGGCGTCCGCATCGTGCTGGCCTCAGGCGAGGTGGTGGAGCTCGGCGGTCCCGAGCCCGGCGCCGCAGGGCTTGATCTACTCGGTCTCGTCTGCGGCTCGGAGGGGCAGCTCGGGCTCGTGACCGAGGCGACCCTCAAGATCATCCCCAAGCCCGAGGGCGCCCGGCCGATGCTGATCGGCTTCGACACCGCGGAAGCGGCCGGCGAATGCGTGGCCCGCATCATCCGGTCGGGCCTGCTGCCGGCTGCGATCGAATATATGGACGAACTGTGCCTGCGCGCGGTCGAAAGCTTCGCCAAGGCGGGCTACCCCGCTTGCGCGGCGGTTCTGATCGTCGAGGTGCTGGGGTCCCAGGCCGAGATCGACGACCAAATCGCGCAGATCGGCGCGATCGCGGCCGAGCTGGCGCCGGTTGAGATGCGCAGCAGCGGCTGCGACGACGAGACCGCGGCGATCTGGAAGGGGCGCAAGGCTGCCTTCGGAGCGATGGGCCGCCTCGGCGACTATCTTTGCCTCGACGGTACGGTCCCGGTCTCCAAGCTTCCCATTACGCTCAAGCGAATCGGCGAGCTGTCTCGCGAGCATGGCCTCGAGGTCGCCAACGTCTTCCACGCCGGCGACGGCAACATGCATCCGCTGATCCTGTTCAACGCCAACGCCCCCGGCGAGCTCGAACGCGCCGAGGCCTTCGGGGCCGACATTCTGCGGTTCTGCGTCGAGGTCGGCGGCTGCCTCACGGGCGAGCACGGCGTCGGCGTCGAGAAGCGCGACCTGATGACCAGCCAGTTTGCGCCGGACGACCTCGCCATCCAGATGGAGGTGAAGGACGTGTTCGATCCAGACTGGCTGCTCAATCCCGCCAAGGTGTTCCCGCTCGACGTCAGCCGCGCCCGTCGCGACCGCAAGGGAGCACGGTCGTGACGGCCCCGCGCGCCCTGAAAGACCAAGTCGAGAACCTCGAACCGGCCGACGAGAAGGAACTCGCGGAAATCCTGTCCGGCTGCGCAGCCTTCGGCGAGAAGCTGCGGGTCGTCGGAGGCGGAACGAGGATCGAGCCGGCCTTCGTCGAGGCGCGTCGTCAGCTCTCGACGAGGCGCCAGACCGGGATCGTGGACTATGAGCCGGGCGAACTCACGCTGATCGCGCGAGCCGGAACGCCCGTGGCAGAGATCGAGGCGGCGGTTGCAGCGCAGGGACAGTCGCTCGCCTTCGAGCCGCCGGACCACCGCCGCCTGCTCGGCGCCAAGGGCAAGTCGACGATCGGCGGCGTCGTCGCCGCCAACGCCTCCGGGCCGCGCCGGGTGCTGGCGGGCGCGTGCCGGGACCACCTGCTCGGCATCCGCTTCGTCGACGGGCGAGGCCGCGTCCTGAAGAGCGGTGGCCGTGTCATGAAGAACGTCACGGGCCTTGATCTCGGCAAGCTTCTCTGCGGGTCGCACGGCGCGCTCGGCGTGCTGACGGAAGTCGCGCTCAAGACGCTTCCCGAAGCGCCGCGCCAGCGCACCATCGCCTTTTTCAACCTCGACGCGCGGGCGGCGGCCGGGATTTTCGCCAAGGCGCTCGCCACGCCATACGAGGTCTCCGGCGCGGCGTTCCACGCGGGCGTTGCTTGGCTGCGGATCGAGGGATGGGAGCGGCAAGTCATTTATCGCGTCGATCGCCTGCTCGCGCTGTTGGGCGGCCGCGACAGCGACGTCATCAAGGACGACGGCAGCCGGTTGCTGTGGCGGGCCTTGCGCGACTTCGACCATTTCGCAGCGTCGCAAGCTCCTGTCTGGCGGATCCTCGTAAAGCCGACCGACGCGCCGGCTGCGACCGCGGCGCTCGAGGCGCTCGGTCTGGAAACGTCGATGGACTGGGGCGGCGGCCTGATCTGGTGCTCGGGCGAGGCGGCGAGCGCCCGCTTGCGGTCGGCCCTGCCGGGTGGCCACGCGACGCTCGTGCGGCGCGGCTCGCGCCCGGCGGCGGAGGCGTCCCATCCGCTTTCCGCACCCGTCGAGGCGCTGTCATCGGCCCTGCGGCGGACCTTCGATCCGGCCGCGATCCTCAATCCCGGACTGATGGGCTTCTGACATGCAGACCAGTTTCAGCGCCGCCCAGCTGCTTGATCCCTCCGCCAGGCGCTCGAACGAGATCCTGCGGTCCTGCGTCCATTGCGGGTTCTGCACGGCCACCTGCCCGACCTACGCCGTGCTCGGCGACGAACTCGACAGTCCGCGCGGTCGAATCTACCTGATCAAGGACATGCTGGAGAACGACAGGACGCCGGACGCCAAGACGGTTCTCCATGTCGACCGCTGCCTCGGCTGCCTGAGCTGCATGACGACATGTCCCTCGGGCGTGCACTACATGCATCTCCTCGACCACGCCCGGCGGCACATTGAGCAGCGGTTCGTGCGGCGGTGGGACGATCGCGCCCTGCGGTGGCTGCTGTCGAGGATCCTGCCGCACGCCGGACGTTTCCGGCTGGCGTTGAGCCTTGCTCGGCTGGCGCGCCCGCTCCGCCGCCTCATGCCCGACGCGCGGCTGCGCGCGATGCTGGAGATGGCGCCGGCGTCCCTGCCGGCCCGCAGCGCCAACGACGAACCGCAGGTCTTTCCGGCCGAAGGCCCCCGCCGCCGCCGGGTCGCGCTGATGATCGGCTGCGCCCAGCGCGCGCTCAACACCGACATCAACGACGCCACCATCCGCCTGCTGAGGCGTCACGGCTGCGAGGTGGTGGTTCCCAAAGGCTTGGGATGCTGCGGGGCGCTGTCCCATCACATGGGACGGACCGATGAAAGCCACGCCTTCGCCGCGGCCGCAATCCGCGCGTTGAGCGCGGAAATCGACGGCGAAGGGCTGGATGCGATCGTCATCAACACGTCCGGCTGCGGCACGACCGTGAAGGACTACGGCCACATGTTCCACGACGACGCCGTCCTGGCCGACGACGCCGAGCGTGTCGCCGCGCTTAGCCGGGACGTCACCGAGGTCATGGCCGAGCTGGGGCTGGAAGCGCCGGGGCAGTCGCTGCCACTGCGGGTCGCCTATCACGCCGCCTGCTCGCTGCAGCATGGCCAGCAGGTGCGCGCCGCGCCCAAGGACCTGCTGAAGGCTGCGGGCTTCATCGTGATGGAGCCCAAGGACGCCCATCTTTGCTGCGGTTCGGCCGGAACCTACAATCTGCTGCAGCCGGCGATCGCAGGCGAGCTCGGCGCCATGAAGGTCGCTTCGATCGACGCGCTTCAGCCGGACGTGATCAGCTCCGGCAATCTCGGCTGCATGGTGCAGATCGGCTCGACCTCGCGGGCGCCGATCGCCCATACCGCCGAGCTGCTGGACTGGGCGACCGGCGGCCCGCCGCCGCCCGCGCTCGCGAGTCTTCTGGCGGCCCCCGCCGCATGACCGCGGCCGCCGATCCCTCACGCCGCGCCAAGAGACCGCGAAACCTCGTGCGCGCCGCGACATACGATCTGTCCGATCCGGTCGATGTCGGAGTCCGGCAGCCGATGGGTCGGTCCGGAGATCGAGAGGCCTGCGACCGCCTCCCCGTAGGCGTTGAGGATCGTAGCCGCCACGCAGCGCATGCCGGTCGTGCGTTCCTCGTCGTCGAAGGCGTAGCCGCGCTCGCGCGTCGCGGCGAGTTCGTCCCGAAGCTGCGCGAGCGAGGTCACGGTCTTGTCCGTGAAGCGTTCGAACGTCCGGCTCCTGAACATCGCGTCGAGGCGCGCGTCCTCGTAGCGGCTGAGCAGGGCTTTGCCGATCCCCGACGCGTGCATCGGGCGAGAGCGTCCCCGGCGGAAAGAACGCCCGGATCGATTCCTGCGTCTCCACCTGGCTGACGAAGAGAACCGCGCCGTCCTTCTCGACCCCGAGATTGGAGGTTTCGCCGGTCTCGCGCATCAGCGCCCGCATCACCGGACGGCTGCGCTCGACCGCCGAGGCGCCGCGCAGGAAGGCCGAGCCGAGACGATAGGTCTCCGCCCCGATCCGCCACTCCTGCCGGCCGGCGCTGATCTCCACGAAGCTGCGGCGTTCGAGCGTCGACAGCACCCGGTGCATGGTCGCCACCGACTGGTCGAGCGCGACCGCAAGCTCCGACAGGGTGACGCCGTCGCGCTCGGCGAGAAAGCCGAGCACGTCGAGCGCGCGATCGAGCGCCTGGATCGTGTCGGTGGGCTTTGCGCCGCCAAATCCCTTCGGCCGGCCACGCCGACGCATGCCGGTCTCCATTCGATTTCCCCCTTCGCCACGACGCAAGCGCACGCCGATGATTTTCCATCTGATGGAAAAAGCCAATCGACTGATTGGAATATGCTTTTATCGATTCTATTGAAAATGAAAAATTTTTTCAAAAAAATTTTCAACTGCACCGTCAAGCGTTAGTTTCGTGAGACGCTTAAGGAGAAATCCGCGATGTTCTCGCAAAACCCCGTCTTCATTCCCGGACCGACAAATATTCCGGAGATCCTGCGCAAATCCGTTGACGTCCCGACGATGGATCATCGTTCGTCGCACTTCGGCGATATTCTGCATCCGGCGCTCGCCGGCGCAAAGAAGGTGCTGAAAACGGAAAGCGCCGAAGTCTTCGTGTTCCCTTCGACCGGGACCGGGGGCTGGGAGACGGCGATCTCGAACACGCTGAATCCGGGCAACAAGGTGCTGGCCGCGCGCCACGGCATGTTCAGCCGCCGTTGGATCGACATGTGCGGACGCCACGGGCTCGACGTCGTCGTGGTCGAGGCGACGTGGGGCGCGGCGCTGCCGGCCGATCGCTACGAGGAGATCCTCACGGCCGACCGGGCGCATGAAATCAAGGCCGTTCTCGTCACCCACAATGAGACAGCGACCGGCGTCCGCTCGGACGTCGCCGCCGTCCGCCGCGCTCGACGCCGCCGGCCATCCGGCGCTCCTCCTCGTCGACGGGGTGAGCTCGATCGGCTCGATGGACTTCCGCATGGACGAGTGGGGCGTCGACGTCGCGGTGACGGGTTCGCAGAAGGGCTTCATGCTGCCCGCGGGCCTTGCGATCGTGGCGTTCTCGCCGAAGGCGCTTGCGGCGACCGAGACCGCGACGCTGCGCCGGTGCTTCTTCGACGTCCGCGACATGGGACGCAGCCAGGCGGCGGGCGGGTTTCCCTATACGCCTCCGGTCGGCCTGCTGAACGGGCTGAAGCTCGCGACTGGGCTGCTGCTCGCCGAAGGCCTCGACAACGTCTTCGCGCGCCATCGCCGCATCGCGGACGGCGTCCGGGCCGCCGTCGCCGCCTGGGGGCTCGAGCTCTGCGCCGAGCGGGCGGACATCCGCTCCGACACGGTGAGCGCCATCCGGACCCCGGTGGGCTTCGACGCGACGCGGATCGTGACGCATGCGGCGCAGGTCTACGACGTCGCCTTCGGCGTCGGGCTCGGCGATGTCGCCGGCAAGGTGTTCCGCATCGGTCATCTCGGCGCGCTCACCGACGTCATGGCGCTGTCGGGCGTCGCGGCCGCCGAAATGGCGATGGTCGATCTCGGCCTCGACGTGCGGCTCGGCTCGGGGGTCGCTGCGGCGCAGGAGGTCTATCGGCGCACCGCGGCCGCCGACCTTCGCGCGGCGGCCTGACGGGAGGCCCGCCGATGACGAGCCTTCCGACCTTCGACGAGATGCAGGCCGCCCATGAGCGCATCGCCCCTTACGTCCACCGCACCCCGGTGCTGACCTCGCGCTTCATTGACGAGGTCATGGGCGCCTCGCTGTTCTTCAAATGCGAGAACTTCCAGAAGGCCGGCGCCTTCAAAGCCCGCGGCGCGACCAACGCCGTGTTCGGCTGAGCGAGGAGCAGGCCCGCCGCGGCGTCGCCACCCATTCCTCGGGAAATCACGGCGCGTGCCTGTCCTATGCGGCAGGACGCCGGGGGGTGCCTTGTACGGTCGTGATGCCGCGCACCGCGCCCCAGGCAAAGAAGGATGCGGTTCAGGGCTATGGCGGCCGGGTGGTTGAATGTGAGCCTTCGACCTCCTCGCGCGAGGCGGTGTTCGCGGAAGTCGTGGCAGAAACCGGCGCGGAGTTTGTGCACCCCTACAACGATCCGCGCGTGATCGCAGGGCAAGGCACCTGCGCCCGCGAGCTGATCGAGCAGGTCGACGGGCTCGACGCCGTGATCGCGCCGATCGGCGGCGGCGGCATGGTGTCGGGGACGTGCCTGACGCTCTCCCATCTCGCGCCCGAAATCGCGATCTACGCCGGCGAGCCCGAGCAGGCCGACGACGCCGCGCGCAGCCTGAAGGCCGGCCGCATCATCGCCGACGACGCGCCGCACACCGTCGCTGACGGGCTGAAGGTCCCGCTGAAGGACCTCACCTGGAGCTTCGTCAGCCGCCACGTGACCGACATCCTCACGGTCTCCGAGGACGAGATCGTCGAGGCCATGAAGCTCATGTGGAAGCGCATGAAGGTCGTCGTGGAGCCGTCGAGCGCTGTGCCGCTCGCAGCTCTCCTGAAGAACCGGGCCGCCTTCGCGGGCAAGCGCGTCGGCGTCATCGTCACCGGGGGCAACGTCGACATCGACGCGCTGCCCTGGACCGCTCCGCGGGCGTGAGGAAGGAAACCAAATGACCATCGCATCCAGTCTCGTGGGCCTCGAGGTCGGCTTTGACGTGCCGGCCTTGCCGGGCATGCGCGAGGACGAGATCCAGACGCCCTGCCTCGTGCTCGACCTCGACGCGCTCGAGCGCAACGTCGTCAAGATGGGCGATTACGCCCGCGAGAAGGGCATGCGCCACCGCGCGCATGGCAAGATGCACAAGTCGGTCGACGTGCTGCGCCTGCAGATGGAGCGCGGCGGCGCGATTGGCGTGTGCTGCCAGAAGGTTCCGAGGCCGAAGTGTTCGCGCGCGCCGGCATCGACGACATCCTCGTGTCCAACCAGGTGCGCGAGCCGGCCAAGATCGACCGCCTGTCGCGCCTTCCTGCGCTCGGCGCCCGCATCTTGGTCTGCGTCGACGATCTTGCGAACGTCGCCGAACTCTCGGCAGCCGCGCAGAAGAACAAGACGACGATCGGCTGCCTGATCGAGATCGACTGCGGCGCGGGGCGCTGCGGCGTGAAGACGGCGGCGGACGTGGTCGCACTCGCCCGCGCGATCGTGAGGGCCGACGGCCTGACGTTCGACGGCATCCAGGCCTATCAGGGCGCGATGCAGCACCTCGACCGCTACGAGGACCGCCGGGCCAAGCTCGACGCCGCGATCGCACAGGTGGCCGAGGCCGTCGACGCGCTGAAGGCCGAGGGTCTGGATCCCCGGCTCGTTAGCGGCGGCGGCACCGGCAGCTACTATTTCGAAGCCGCCTCGGGCGTCTACAACGAGCTGCAGTGCGGCAGTTACGCGTTCATGGACGCCGACTACGGCCGCATCCTCGACCAGGACGGGCGGCGGATCGACCAGGGTGAATGGGAGAACGCGCTCTTCATCCTGACGAGCGTGATGAGCCACGCCAAGGCCGACAAGGCGATCTGCGATGCGGGCCTCAAGGCCCAGTCGGTCGATTCCGGCCTGCCCTTCGTCTACGGGCGCGACGACGTGAAATACGTCAAATGCTCCGACGAGCACGGCGTCATCGACGATCCGCACGGCGTGCTGAAGGTCAACGAGAAGCTGCGCCTCGTGCCCGGCCACTGCGACCCGACCTGCAACGTCCACGACTGGTATGTCGGCGTGCGCCGCGGCGTGGTCGAGACGGTGTGGCCGGTCTCGGCCCGCGGCAAGGCTTATTGAGCCCGGGGAAGGGACGCATCCGATGATCATCGTTCCGGAAGCTGCGATCGCAGGGCTCGTCACGGCCGCCGATTGCTATGACGCGGTCGAGAAGGTCTTCGCCTCCATGGCGAAGCGCTCGGCCTACAACTTCCCTGTCATCCGGGAGGCGATCGGCCATGCGGACGCGCTCTACGGATTCAAGTCGGGCTTTGACCGCGACAGCCTCACGCTCGGCCTGAAGTCGGGCGGGTTCTGGCCCGGGAACATGGCGAGGGCCTCACCAACCACCAGTCGACCGTGTTCCTGTTCGAGGCCGACACCGGCCGCTGCCGGGCGGTGGTCGGCGGCAACCTGCTGACGGCGCTGCGCACGGCCGCGGCCTCGGCGATCTCGATCCAGAGGCTGGCGCGCAAGGACGCGCGCACGATCGGCATGATCGGGGCCGGCCACCAGTCGGCCTTCCAGCTCCGCGCGGCGCTCGACCAGCGGCCCTTCGAGAAGGTGCTGGGCTGGAACGTCGATCCGTCCATGCTCGGGCGCCTCGAGGAGGTCGCGGCCGAACGCGGCGTCGCCTTCGAGGCGGTCGATCTCGACCGGCTGGGCGCAAGGTCCGACGTGATCGTGACCATCACCTCGTCCTTCGCGCCGATCCTCGAGGCCGCTCAGGTCCGGCCGGGCACGCACATCGCCTGCATGGGAACGGATACGAAGGGCAAGCAGGAGGTCGAAGCCGCGCTCCTTGGAAAGGCCAGCGTGTTCGCCGACGAGATCGCCCAGTCGGTCTCGATCGGCGAGGCCCAGCATGCGGTCGCGGCGGGGCTCGACGTCGGCGACATCGTCGAGATCGGTGCCGTAATCAATGGCGACCACCCCGGCCGCACTTCCGCCGAGGAGATCACGATCTTTGATGGCACTGGTGTTGGCCTTCAAGACCTCGCTGTCGCGTCCGCTGCAGTATCGCTTGCGCTCGAAAGGGGTATAACGGTCGAAGTAGCGTTCTAAGCAAAAGCGATATCTTCCAGGCCGGGCGCGAGCTTTCGGCCCCAAAAAGAGCGCGGCTTTCCGCCATAGCGGCCAGTCGCGTCTCGGAACAGCTCTTTCCCACCCGTATCAGGATCGTCAAAGATCTGATCCTGATCGCTGTGGCAACCGACCCCAGCAAAGTATCTATAAGAGATGGTGCCGCCAAAATCGGTGCAATGATTGCCCATGACAACGCTAGGGGCGTCGCTTGCGACTATTATCTTACAAAAGCATTGAGAGAGGGACGAAGCCAAGTCGGACTGCCTATGATGTCATGACTGTCCCTAGGTCATGCCCCAGCCGTCATCGCGGTAACGGTTCGCTCCAAGCGTACCGCTCCTTTTGCTTGAGAAGCCGGGGGTGACGGGTACCATCCGGCTGTAGAGTGAGCCCCCAAGAAAGCAGCTTGCGGTCTGGCTCGTTTGTCGATTTGGCGGCAGCTACTTCGACGAAATTGATTGTCTGCGTTTCTATAACGATCTGTGTGCGGGTCGCGACGCCAAGCTTCTGTATAATTGCGGAAACGTGGGCCTTAACGGTCGAAAGCCCAACGTTGAGTTCGTAAGCGATCTGCTTATTGACCATGCCGTTTTTAATGCAGGTCAGAACTTTAAGCTGCGCACTGGTCAACGTGCGGATCCGCTCCGCCACTTCGGCTTCGCGCGTGAGAGCGGTTGTCAAAGGCCGTGAAGACCGCCTCCGGAGAGCGCTGGGCACGTAGACCGCACCAGTAAGCATTGCGTCCACCGCAGCGTCGAATGTTAACCGCTCGGCTCGCTTGCTCACAAACCCGGCCGCGCCGAACCTGAGCGCAGCCCGGATCATATTCGGATCGTCAAGCCCCGACAGAATGGCGACGCGTGCTTTTGGCAGTCGCTCTCGGATCCCAAGTAGGCCTTCGAAACCCGTGACGCCTGACATTGCCAATTCTGTCAGGATGAGATCGATCTCAAGCCCATATGCGGCGTCACAGGCGGCGGCGATAGAGCCAAACTCGAGAACTCCGCACTCGGAAAACCGGGTGCGGAGACGATTGGCGACGGCCTCCCGGAAAATCGGATGATCATCGATCAAGAGAAAGCGCATCGAAGGCGTCCGTCACTGGCGTTCAGGGGAATTGAGTGCTCCGACGCCGCGCCAGGAGAAATTTGGCGCGGCGTCGGTCCGGGCGGGACAGGGGAAGACTTCGCCCCGCCCGTGCTCGTGTCAGCGGATCGCGACTTCCTTGGGCAACTTGAAGGCCCAGAAAGATCCGCCCTGATTGATGCCGGCGGTGGTCTTCGCCACGTCGCCGCCCCACAACGGAACGGCGCCGCCCCACCCAGCCGCGAAGCCTATCCACTGCTCGCCGTCCTGTTCCAGGTAATCGGCGACGAGACGACGCCGGTGCCGACGTTAAACTTCCAGAGTTCATCGCCCGTCTTGGAGTCGAAGGCCTTGATGTAGCCCTCGGACGTGCCGGTGAAGAGCAGTCCGCCTGCAGTGGTCAGAACACCGCCCCAGAGCGGAGCCTTGTTCTTGTACTCCCACACGACCTTTCCGGTCGCCGGATCCATCGCCTTGAGCGAGCCGATGTGGTCCTCGAAGGTCGGCTTGATTTCGAAGCCTGCGCCGAGATAGGCCGCGCCCTTCTTGTAAGCGATCGGCTCGTTCCAGATGTTCATTCCCCACTCGTTGGATGGAATATAGAACAGTCCGGTATCGGGGCTGTAGGAAACTGGGTTCCAGTTCTTGCCGCCGAGGAAACCCGGAGTCGCGCGAACCACAACGCCCTTCTTGCCATCGGCCGACTTCGACGGGTCGCCGGGACGGTTCGCCTCGATGTAGATCGGGCGACCCTCGGGCGTGTACCCACTGGCCCAGTTGACGTTCGCTACGAACGGCGTAGCGGAGATGAACTTGCCGTTGGTGCGGTCAAGGACGAAGAAGAAGCCGTTGCGGTCGGCGGTGGCTCCGGCCTTGATGGTCTTGCCGTCCTTCTTGAGGTCGAACGACACGAACTCGTTCACGCCGTCATAGTCCCAGCCGTCATGCGGGGTGGTCTGGAAGCCCCACTTGATCTCGCCGGTATCCGGGTCAAGCGCGATGCGCGACGACGTCCACTTGTTATCGCCGGGACGCATCCAGCTGTTCCACGGGCCGGGGTTGCCGGTGCCGAAGTAGATCAGGTTCGTTTCGGCGTCATAGGTGCCACCGAGCCACGTGGCGCCGCCGCCGTACTTCCACATGTCGCCCGGCCAAGTCTCGTTTGTCTTGCCAGTCACAGTCGAGGGCTTGCCGTTAAGCTCGCCCATATGACCCTCGATCACCGGACGCTTCCAGATGATCTCGCCGGTTTCCGGATCGCGTGCTTCGACGCGGCCCACGACGCCGAACTCGCCGCCTGAGACGCCCGAGATGAGCTTGCCCTTCACGATCATCGGTGAGGCCGTGTAGGAGAAGCCGGACTTAAAGTCGTCGATCTGCTTCTTCCACTTTACCTTGCCGTTTTTGGCGTCGAGCGCGACCATCTGCGCGTCGAGCGTGCCGAAGATGAACATATCTTTGTAGAGCACGCCGCCGCGGTTCACGACGTCGCAACAGGGCAGGATGCCCTCAGGAAGGCGGGCGTTGTATTCCCAGATTTTCTCGCCGGTGCGGGAATTGATTGCCCAGGCGCGGCTATACGAGCCGGTGACGTAGATCACGCCGTCCTTGACGAGCGCCTGGCTCTCCTGGCCGCGCTGCTTCTCGCCGCCGAAGGAGAATGAATAGGCCGGAATAAGGCCCTTGATGTTGTTGCGGTTGAGCGTCTTCAGCGGGCTGTAGCGCTGGCCCTGGTTGCCAAGGCCGTTGGTGACGACGTCGTTGGTCGTCGCGGCGTCGTTGGCGATGTCCTCGTCGGTGACCGCGAAAGCAGGCGTCGAAAGGCCTGCGAGGAGCGCCGTCGCGGCGCAGGCAGCGAGAAATGCGGAACGAGATGTCATTTAGGTCTTCTCCCGAATTCGTCCTTCTGGACGCTTTGTGTTCGTTTGATCGTCTGCAGAGGCCGTCGCCGCTTCGGCTTCGGGTCCGAGAACCCGAAGACCACCCCATTGTCGCGGCGGCGGTCGTTGTCGCGCCCTCTCGGGACGTCCCGTCGCTCGGGCGGGAAAGATCTCCTTTCAGGTCAAGACGGCTCTGAGCGCCGTCGATTGCGGAACCGCTCCTGCGGAGCCGACGTCGCGGCCGCGCGAGAGAATGAGAAACCGGGGCCTCGATCGATCGAGGAGGGTGCGGCCCCCGCGCGGTCCTGTCCGAAAGGACGGAAAGCGCGGGGGCCGCGAGGCGCGCCAGGCAGGAGCGCGTCAGCTCAACCCGCGAGGGTCACGCGTCAGTCGTCGAGCGCGAACACCCACACAGTGCCGCCCTGCGGGGAGTCCTTCTCCCAGCCGTAGCGATCGGCCATCAGGTTCTGAACCCACGCGGCGTCGACGCCCCAGCCGGAGACGACGGCGATGTACTGCTTGCCGTCGACAGAGAAGCTGGTGGGGGGCGAGATGATGCCGGAGTTGGTCTTGAACTCCCACAGCAGGTCGCCGGACTTGCCGTCATAGGCGCGGAACATGCGGTCGTTGGTGCCGCCGGCGAAGATCAGGCCGGTCGAGGTGGTCATGATCGACCCCCAGTTCCACGACCCGGGATAGGTCGTGCGCCACACTTCCTTCGTGCTGGCGGCGTCGACGGCCTGAATGCCGCCGATGAACTTGAAGCCTTCCTCGATCGTGATCTTGATGTCCTGAGGCTCCACGCCCGCGTACCACTGACCCGGAACGCGCTCCTGCACCTTGCCGCCGTAGGCCATGCAGTGGTTGTCGTTGAACGGGACGTAGAGAATCCCGGTCTTCGGGTTGTACGCTTCGTACGGCCAGTCCTTACCGCCCCAGATGCTCGGGCAGTACATGCGCTCCTTGCCGTGCCGGGCTTGGCTTCTTCGTTGTAGGTCGGACGGCCGGTCTTGGGGTCGACGCTCTTGAAGACGTTGTTCTTCACGAACGGGCGGGCGTCGACGAAGTTGATCTTGCCGCCGTCGGCCGCGTGATTGAGGCGATACAGGTAGCCGTTGCGCTGCGCGCTGATGAGGTTGGGCTGTTTGACGCCGTTCTTCTCGAGGTCGATCAGGGTCGGCGGGTTCATGGCCGCCCAGTCCCAGGAGTCGTTCCAGTGATACTGGAAGTGGCTCTTGATCTTGCCGGTGTCGGGATCCATCGCGATCGTGGAGGCGACGTAGAGGTTGTCGCCCGGACGCTGGTCGCCGACCCAGGGCGAACCGTTGCCGACGCCCCAGTAGAGAACGCCGTTCTTTACGTCGTAATTGCCCGGCATCCACATCGTGGCGCCGCCGATCTTCCAGGCGTCCTTCCACTGGCCTTCATGCGGCCAGGTCTCCGAGCCGGGCTCGCCCGGGGCCGGAATGCCGTAGGTCGTCCAGACTTCCTTGCCGGTCTGGGCGTCGAAGGCCTTCAGGAAGCCGCGGACGCCGAACTCGCCGCCCGACGGGCCGATGATGACCTTGCCGTTCACCGCGACCGGAGCCGAGGTGATGTAGGCGCCGTCCTGCCAGTCGCAGACGACGGATTCCCAGGCGACCTTGCCGGTCTTGGCGTCGAGGGCGGTCAGCTTGCAGTCCGCGCCGCCGACATAGACCTTGTCGCCCCAGAGCGCGACGCCGCGGTTGGTGACGTGAAACGCGCTGAAGCCTTCCGGGAACTCGCGCTTGTAGCGCCAGATCTGCTCGCCGGTGGCCGCCTTGATGGCGATCACTTGGTTGTAAGGCGTGGCCACGAACATGACGCCGTCATTGACGATCGCAGGCGCTTCGTGACCGGAGGTCACGCCGGTCGAGAAGCTCCAGACGGGCCGAAGCTTCTTGACGTTCTTGGCCGTGATCTGATCGAGCGCGGTATAGCTCCAACCGGCGTAGTTGCCCTTGGCCATCAGCCAGTTTTCGGGCTCCGGATTGGACATTCTTTCTTGAGTGACGGGTTTATAGTGTTCAAGCGGACCCGCATTCGCCGCTCCCGACAGAGCCAGCGCGGCAATAGCCGTCGCCGTCGCGAACTTAAGCATAGATGCATTCCCCTTTGTCTTTTCTTGAGAAGGTCCGGCGTCCCGGCGCTTACTTGCGTTGCGCGCCGATGGGGCCGGAGAACGGACCCGCGACCACGATCGCGTCTCCGGTCGTCTGCAGAGGGAGGTTCGAGAGCCGGCGCTCGGCCGGGCCGTGAACCACCTTGCCTTTGTCCGCGATGTCGAATTCCGACTCGTGGCACGGACAGAGCAGTGTCTTGTCGTTGCGCATGCCCGTGACCGGGCAGCCGTTGTGGGTGCAGATCGCCGAGTAGGCGACGACGCCGTTCCAGGAAACCGAGCGCGTCTCCACCGACAGGACCGCGGGATCGACGCGCGTCAGGACCACCTGGTTGGTCCGCGCCTTGCGGGCCTCGCCGGATTCGGGATCGGCCGGGTAGGCGAGCCTTGGCGAGCCGATGACGAGGTCTTCGGGAACGACTGGCTGGCCGGCCTTGGGTCCAGAGAGATGGACGAAGCGGTCGCCCGGCTGGGGCGGCATCGGCGAGGCCGGCGTCTGGGCCCAGGCGGGCGTCACGGCGGCGGCGGCGAGCGCCGCGGCGGCTGTGGCGAGAACGTCTCTGCGTCCGAACTCGGCGGAAGATCCGCAGCCGCAGGGCGTCGCCGTCGCGCCATCAGGTGTCGTGCGATCGTCTTGAGTTCGTGTCAAGGTCTTTATTCCTATACTCTGGATGTCCGTGGTTCGACGCCGCTGCTTTGGCGTCGGCGCCGATGTCGCCGTCTGTCCTGGAAGATCCCCGGGACGCGACGGGATCGGGCCCCCGGCCGATCCCGTCGCGCTTGTCCCGCCGCCGCCCGCCGAAGGCCGAAGCCGGATGCCCGGCGACGGCTTTCAGTCAGCGGTCACGCGGGCGCGCCGTCACCCGAGGCGGGTGGTGATGGCCTTGGTCTCGAGGTAGTTGTTGAGCACGGCCTGGCCCATCTCGCGGCCCCAGCCCGACTGCTTGTAGCCGCCGAAGGGCAGCGCGGCGTCGAAGATGTGGTAGCAGTTGACCCACACGGTGCCGGCCTTCAGGCGATGCGCGATCGACTGCGCCTTGGCCGTGTTGGTCGACCACACGCCAGCCGCAAGGCCGTAGATCGAGTTGTTGGCTTCGGCGATCAGCGCGTCGTCGACGTCGTCGAAGGGCGCGGCCACCAGCACCGGGCCGAAGATCTCCTCGGCGACCACGCGCATGGAGGGCGTGGTGTTGGTGAAGATCGTCGGCGGCACGAAATAGCCCTGACCGCCCACGCCCGCGCCGCCGCAGACCGCGGTCGCGCCCTGCTGCCGGCCCGAGGCCAGCAGACCCGTTACGCGGTCGTACTGCACCTGGGAGACGAGCGGACCCATCTCGGTGTCGGGGTTGAGCCCGTGGCCGAGCTTGATCTTGGCCGCTTCCGCCGCCACACCCTCGACCACGCGGTCGAAGATTGAGCGGTGGACGAAGAGGCGCGAACCGGCGTTGCAGCACTGGCCGTGGTTGAAGAACACCGCGGCGGTCGCGCCTTGGATGGCGAGTTCCACGTCGGCGTCGGCGAGCACGATGTTGGGCGACTTGCCGCCCAGCTCGAGCGAGACCTTCTTGAGATTGCCGGCCGAGGCCTTGACGATCAGGCGGCCGACGTCGGTCGAGCCGGTAAACGCCACCTTGTCGACGTCGGGGTGCGCCGAGAGCGCCGCGCCCGCGGTCTCGCCGAAGCCCGCGATGATGTTGACGACGCCTGCCGGAACGCCCGCTTCGAGGATCAACTCGCCGAGGCGGAGCGCCGAAAGCGGGGTCTCTTCGGCGACCTTCAGGACCACCGTGCAGCCGGTGGTGAGCGCCGGGCCGAGCTTCCAGGCCGCCATCAGCAGCGGGAAGTTCCACGGGATGATCTGGCCGACGACGCCGATCGGCTCCGGGCGGGTCGCAGAGAAGAAGTCGACGCCGGGCGCTGCGAGCGCCGAGATCGAGATCGTCTTGCCTTCGATCTTGGTTGCCCAGCCGGCCATGTAGTGGAACATGTCGGCCGAGAGCGTCACGTCGGCGGCGCGGGCGACGTGCTTGGGCTTGCCGTTGTCGAGCGCCTCGAGGGTCGCGAGTTCATCGGCGTGCTCGAGCACGAGGTCGCCGAGCTTATGGATGATGCGTCCGCGCTCGGACGGGGTCATGCGGGCCCACGGGCCGCTCTCGAAGGCGCGGCGGGCGGCCTTGACCGCAAGATCGATGTCGGCGGCGTCGCCCTCGGCCACGTCTGCGATCTTCTCGCCGGTCGCCGGGTCGAAGACCGGAAAGGTCTTGCCCGAGAGCGCCGGAACCCACTTGCCGTCGATCAGCAGGGGGCGGGGCTGCGCGAGCCAGGCTTCGATCGACGGGCAGACCTTGGGTCGGCTGGTCGGAATGTTGACGTTGACGTTCATTTGCGTTTCTCCCGTTTGGTTTCTGTCGGACGCCGGACGCGGCTTTCCTCACGTCTCGATCGAGCGTCGCGGCATTGACGTGTGTGCGGATGACTTCTGGTCGGCGGCGGGCTTCAGCCGAGGCCCGTCGCCTTTGCCACGATGATCGCGAGCAGCGCGCCGACAACCGGGCCCACGACTGGGACCCAGGAATAGCCCCAGTCTGAGCCGCCCTTGCCGGCGATCGGCAGCACCGCGTGGGCAAGGCGCGGCCCGAGGTCGCGAGCCGGATTGATGGCGTAGCCGGTCGGCCCGCCGAGCGAGAGGCCGATGCCCCACACGAGGAAGGCCACCATCAGCGGCCCGAGAACGCCCGCGGCCCCTACCGCCTTGGCGCCGATCGCCACCACCACGAAGACGAGCGCGAAGGTGCCGATCACTTCCGTGAGCAGATTGGCCTTGGCGTCGCGGATCGCGGGGCCGGTCGAGTAGCAGGCGAGCTTGAGGCCGCTGTCCTCGGTCTTGGCCCAATGGGCGAGATAGGCGAGCCACACCAGAGCGGCGCCCGCGAAGGCGCCTGCGAACTGCCCCGCCACATAGGTCGGGACCGTCGCCCAGGATCCGGAAGAGTAAGCGAGCGCGACGCTGACCGCCGGATTGAGATGCGCGTTCGAGCCCGCTGCGATCGCCACGATCACGCCGGCCAGCACGCCGAAGGCCCAGCCGGTGGTGATCACCATCCACCCACCGCCGTTCCCCTTGGATTGCGTCAGAAGCACGTTGGCCACGACGCCGTTCCCGAACAGAATGAGGACCATCGTCCCCAGAAATTCACCGAGAAAACCCGGACCCATAACACCCCCCCTTGAAGGGCTCCGTCGTCTCCGACGAGCCCTGTTCTCGTTTTCTGCCAACGCCGGCTCGACGACCTGCAAAGACGCCTGGTCTCAGCCGCTCGCCAAACGTTGGCGTGAAGGCAAAAGCAGAGGACATGCCATGGTGCGCCGCAAACGAACTGTTTTGGCGGCGCAATAAGGATAATTCCCTTGAAATCCTCGAGATTTCAGAAGGGCCGAAGTTTATAGGTCAGGAACGACGCTCTGGACGGCCCAGTCTTTTGATGACAAGATCGAAATATAGAAGAACAACTACGGACAAATTTGTTCCGTTATAGAACAGTTCGTTAGGGGTAAGAGGATGTTGGGAGGCGCTATCATGAAGAAAGCAACCGCTTCCGGCGCTATTCAAGATCGCGGAGCAGTGCAACCGGACCATATCCGCCGCTCGTGGAGCAGGTGCGAAGCGTCGGGGCTTGAGGGTGAGGCGCCGCCTAGGATTGAACCACTGACGTCACACGAGCTCCGCAGCCGCATCGAACAAAGCGAAGAGCTCTATCGACGTTGCCGCCCCGAACTCGAGACACTCCGCCGGGTCGCGGTCAGCGGCGAGGGGGTTGCGATCGTCGCGGATCCGCTCGGCGTGGTGCTGGATTGCGTCGGAGCAGAAGACTTCGCTCGCCGCGCTAACCAGGTCTCGCTCAGCCCAGGCTCTTTGTGGACCGAGCAGTTGCGCGGAACTAACGGCATCGGGGCTGTGCTGATGGAGCTGAAGCCGCTCGTCGTCAGAGGCTCGGAGCACTTCTTCGCCACCAATCGTTTCCTTGACTGCGCCGCCGCCCCCATAATGACGCCCTATGGCTCAGTTGCGGGCGTTCTCAATGTCTCTGCTCCGGCGTCGACAACTTCTGCCTATGCGCTTGGCCTAGTGGAGCTCGCGATTGACCAGATCGAACACCGTCAGTTTGCGGAAGTTTTCGCTCATCACCAAGTCGTTCGGCTCCATGCCGACCCGCAGCTTCTCGGCACGGCGAGGGAAGGCGTTCTAGTATTCAATGACGACTTGCGGCTCGTCGCGGCTAACCGTCACGGCCTTGCGCTGGTCGACATCGACTGGAAGGCGCTTGGAGGCCGCAGCTTCGGCGAATTGTTCGATGTTTCGCCAGAAGATGAACCAGGTCGATACGCTGGCCGCGAGCTTAGGAGCTGGAGGGGTCGGCGTCTCCACAGCGGCGGTCAGGAGAAAGCATCGCCCGCGCGGCCGCTGGCCGGCCTACCTCGGTTCTCCCGGGCAAGCCTAACCACGCCAATCTACGATGAAGCTACCCGCGCCGACATCGAGCGGGCGCGCAAGGTGATGGAGTCCGGCCTGCCGGTAGTGGTGACCGGCGAGACCGGTTGCGGAAAAGAGGTGTTCGCTCGCCATCTGCACGCGCTGTCGTCGCGCGCGCTATGTCCATTCGTGGCCGTCAACTGCGCCGCGTTGCCAGAATCCCTAATTGAGGCTGAGCTGTTTGGCTATGTCGAGGGCGCTTTCACGGGCGCGCTGAAGAAGGGCGCAAAAGGTCTGCTGCGAGAAGCGGATGGCGGCGTGCTGTTGCTTGACGAAATCGGCGATATGCCCCTCCCCGCGCAGGCGCGACTGTTGCGTGCGCTACAAGAGCGGGAGGTCACACCCCTGGGTTGCTCGAAAGCCGTGCCGGTAGACTTCGCGTTGATATGCGCTACCCATCTCAAGCTCGAGGATCTCGTGGCTTCCGGCCGATTCCGGCGCGATCTCTTTTACCGAATTTCGCAATTTCACGTCCGGCTGAAGCCTATCCGAGAACACCCTCAACTCGCGCGCGTTGTCTCCAATCTATGGAGCCAGACCACTTCGGAAGACCCCGAATACAGGCTCGCACCAGAAACCCTTGGCCGGCTTTCCGGTTACGACTGGCCGGGCAACTTTCGCCAACTCGCAGGCGTGCTCCGGACGTTGTTCGTGCTTGCAGAGCGATCCGTCGAAGTCCCGTGTTCTGCGCTACCTGTTGAAATTTTGTCTACACCGGCGGAATTGCGAAATGAATCATCGGACCTTCAATCGAAAACGCGCCTTATCCTTCAAGACGCTTTAGACCGTCATGGCGGCAACATTTCTCGCGCTGCCCGCAGCCTTGGGGTCAGCCGGGGCACGTTCTATCGTCGGCTGTTGCAGGCGCAGTCCGTCGCTCCCTCAGAAATGGATTGATTAGTCGTCCTGGCACCGCAGTGACCGCTTGCCAGCCGAGATTATGATCCGCGCGAACGGACGCCGCATCGACGAGCGGAGCCCAGACCGACAGCTGCGTGAGTTGCCGGACAGATGGCGTCGCCTTTGCGCGTGTGAACGCCGTCGCCGCAGGCGGACCATCTCGGCGACAGGTGCCATGCTAGCAAGAAAGTTTCCGGCTGAGACGCGCCACAAGCAGACGTTTAAACAACCGCCGAGACAAGCCCTACAACCGCCACGTGCGCCACAAGTCGCCAAGGCGACGGCTAACTCTACTTAAGAGCCCCATTCAGCGTTGCAGAAACGTCACTCGTCGATGGCGAGATCGCCCAGATGCGGCTTCTTAGAATGGATCTAAAATATTGAAGTTGAAAGGAATTTTCTATCCGCGTAACTGGCGTGGAATGGCCTGATGTTAAGGCTAATCGGGGACCACAATGACTGGACTGCTGGTGCGGAACCTGCAGCGTTCGGAAGAGAGCAGGCTGCGCCGATTCTTCCAGCGTCGGTTCCGATGCCGCGAGGAAGCCGCGGACGCCACGCAGGAAACATTCTTGCGCATGCTCTCGCTCGGCCCGGAGACTGCGATCGACAATCCGCAGGCCTATCTCTTTCGCGTCGCGCGGTCTGTCGCTTATGCGTGGTCGGCGAGGCGCGCGGCCGACGACCTGTTGTTCGACCGCGACGCCGCCCTTGACCTCGCCGACGACCAGCCCGACGCCGAACGCGCAGTCGATGCGCGCCAGCGCCTGCGCGCCTTCTCCGAGACTATCGCCGCGCTGCCGCCGCGCTGCCGTGAAGCGTTTGTGATGAGCCGCTTCGAAGGCCTCGCCAACAGCGAGATCGCGCTTCGGCTCGGCATCTCGCGCAACATGGTTGAGAAGCATGTGATGCGCGCGCTGCTCGCGTGCCGCGCGACGCGATCGAGGCTTTCTTAGAGTCGCACGTCAGGTCATAGCAGCTCGCCGCGCTCTTAAAGTGCAGTGCGAAGCGGCTTTCCGCGCGCGAGAGGACCGATGGCGTCGCAGGGACCGACCGGAGACGAAGAACGCATAGCTGAGGAAGCCGCGCTTTGGGTCGCGCGGTTGTCGTCGGCTGACGCCAGCGCGGAAGATCGACGCGCTTTCGAACGCTGGCGCTCAGCCTTGCCAGCACATGCGGCTGCGTTCGACGATCTTTCCGAACTTTGGGGCGAACTTGGGAAAATGGCGCCCGTCAAGCCTGCCAAGCCAGGCGGGGGCGGCTTGATGGCGCTGCTTGCGGTTCTGGGTTTCGGCGCAGCGCTTTATCAATCCGGATTGATCGACCGGCTAAGTTCGGACCACTGGACCTCCGTTGGTGAGATACGCGCCGTGCGACTCGCTGACGGAACCGAGGCGACGCTGGACACGGACAGCGCGATAGCGCTTCATTTCGTGGCGGGGGAGCGGCGCGTGGAGGTCCTTCGCGGCCAAGTTTTTTTCAACGTCGTCCCCGATGCTGAGCGGCCCTTCGTCGTGATGGTCGACGGTCTTTCGGCGACCGCGCTGGGAACGCGCTACGAGGTAGCGCGCTCGCCGCGTTCAGGCCCCGAGGTGGTAGTTGAAGAGGGCGTGGTTGAGGTGCGCGCCGGCGCTGATCTGCTGCGTCTTGGGGCCGGCGACGGGGCGGCCCGCGGGGCTGACGGGCGGCTCGTCGAGACCGATCCGCCTGGCGGCGCCAGCGACGCCGTCGCCTGGCGCGAGGGACGGATCGTCTTTTCGGGACGTAGGCTTGGCGATCTCCTGGCCGAGATCGGCCGCTATCGGAACGGACCCATCCTTGTGCTCGACGATCGGGCGGCTGACCTCAAGGTCAGCGGCGTGTTCGATCTCGGCGACCCCGAGGCTGCTCTCTCTGCGATTGAGGCGACGTTCCCCGTCAGGATGATGCGGTTTGGCCGCGCGCTGACCCTCGTGCGATCCGCGAGCTAATTTTTTTCGGCAGCGACGTCAGGAGGCTGGCAAGAGTTCGCTCTTACTCGTCATGTGGCCGCCGTCGCGGTCCGTTCGCGTCGGGGGACGAGATGACTGGCAGTAAGGGCGCCCACAAACCGCTGTCACGGCTGCGGCAGCGGCGGCGATTATCGTGATAAGCGCGACCTCTATCGGAGCGGCCGAGCGCGGCGCAGCGCCAACGGCCGAAATCGCGATCCCCGCTGGCACCCTTGAAGATGGCCTGCTTGCGCTCGGCCGACAGTCGAAAGTGCGTCTGCTCTATGCGTCCGACGCCACAGTGGGCAAGCGCGCGAAAGCCGTGAAGGCCGACACCTTCGAAAGCGCGCTGCGTGAGCTGCTCGAGGGCACCGGTCTCGTTTACGTCTACACCGCTCCAGGCGTCGTGACCGTGCAGGATCTCGTCAAGGTCCAGGCCACGGGAGCGGTGGAGCTTGAGGAGATCAACGTCGAAGGGCGCGGCTCGGACGATGCGGCGCTAAACGGTCAAGGGGGGCAAAATCCTGTCGGTCATGTCAGCGGTTTCAACGCAACGCGCGCCGTCACAGCCACCAAGACCGACACCCCGCTGATCGAGACGCCGCAGTCGATCTCGGTCGTTACAAGCGACCAGCTCAAGACCCAAGGTGTTGAGTCGATAAACAGCGCGCTGCGTTACACTTCAGGCGCGCTTGGAGAACGCAACGGTGCTTCCGACACTCGCTTCGGCGGTTTCATTCTTAGGGGCTTCGAGGCGACGGGCAATTCGTTCTACAAAGACGGTCTCCGTATGCCCGGCACCCAGTTTACCGAGTTCCAGGGCCTTGATCCGTACGGCGCAGAACGCATCGAATTTCTCAAGGGACCGGCTTCGGTTCTATACGGTCAGAATGGCCCGGGCGGGATCATCAAACTACGTATCGAAGCGGCCGACCGACTACCTTCGGCGAGGTCTCAGCGAGCATCGGCAGCTTCGACCGCTATCAGGGCGAGTTCGACTTCGGCGGGCCGGTCGCCGGATCAGACGAATTTTCCTACCGCCTGACTGGGCTGGTGCGCGAGGGCAAAACGCAGGTCGACACCGTCGATGACGACCGCATCTTTCTCGCGCCGTCTTTCACGTGGAAGCCCTCCGACGACACGACCCTGACGGTGCTAGGCGCCTACCAGCGTGACCGCGCGGGTTGGGGCCTTCAATTCCTCCCGGCGGACGGAACGGTCTTTCGGCGAAACGGGCGGCGCATCCGGTAAATCGCTTTCTCGGGGAGCCGGATTTTGATCGGTACGACACCGACATGGCGATGATTGGATATCTGTTCGAGCACAGGTTCAGCGACGCGGTCACCGTGCGACAGAACTTGCGCTATTCCTATCTTAAGAACGAGCAGGACCAAGTTTACGGTTTCGGCTATGTCGACGCGAGCAGCAACCAATTCGGACGCTTTTCCAGCGTCGGCCGATCTGAACTTGACACCTTCGCGGTCGACAACAACGCTCAGGTCAAAGTCGACACGGGACCTTTCAGCCACACCGCGGTAATCGGTTTAGATTACCGCTACACAAGCCTCTCGGACTTCGGCGCCGAAGGGACAGCCGACTCGATCGATGTCTTCGATCCGATCTACGGCGGCCCGATCACGGTGGGCGCGCCATATCAGGACATCAATACGAAGCAGCGTCAGATCGGCGTGTATGCGCAGGACCAGATCAAGATCGACAAGCTGTCGATCGTTCTGGGCGGACGTTACGACTGGGCCGACACGAAATCGAAGGACGCAGTGTCGGCCGAGCCTGAAACCGACCAGATGGATCGCGCCTTCACCGGCAAGGCCGGGCTGATCTACAACTTCGACAATGGCTTGGCGCCGTACGTCAGCTATTCTGAATCCTTCTTGCCTGTGGTGGCCTCTCCGGGCGGAACGGCGCTGAAGCCGGACACAGGGCAGCAATATGAGGCGGGCCTCAAGTTCCAGCCGCCGGAATGGAACGCGACCTTCACGGCGGCGGTTTTTGAACTCACGCGCCAGAACGTACAGCAGTCGACTGGGCCCGTGACTGGGAACGTGATCGGAGAGGTCCGATCACGTGGTCTGGAACTGGAAGGCGTCGCCACTCTCGCCAACGGCGTCAATCTGCGGGCCGCCTATACGTATCTCGATCTGGAGATAACCAAAAACCCCTCCGCCCCTGAGCGGGAGGGCAACATGACGTACGGCATCCCGAAGCACGCCGGGGCGATCTGGGCGGACTACACACTCCAGACCGGCGCGCTGAAAGGTCTCGGCTTCGGCGGCGGCGTCCGCGCGCAGAGCTCGACCTTCGGCGACAACGACAACTCGTTCAAGGTTCCGTCCGTCGCGGTCGTGGACGCCCTGCTGAGCTATAAGCGCGACAACTACAAACTCGCGCTCAATGTCAGCAACCTGTTCGACAAGCGTTACGTTGCCTCCTGCTTCTCGAGGGATTTCGGCTGCTTCTACGGCGAGGGCCGCAAAGCGATCCTGAAGGCCACCTACACATGGTGGGCGAGCTGAGCGGCTTCAACGTCTCCCGCCGCGCGCTCGTGGCGGGCGCCGGGGCGGCGTGCCTTTCTTCGGGGGCGCAGCCCGCACGGGCCGCGCCCCAAGTGGTCTGCCTTGAATGGACCGCCGCCGAGATGGCGATCTCGCTCGGGCTTCAGCCGCTCGCGGTCGGCGATACGACGGCTTACGCCGAATGGGCCGTGGCGCCCGCCTTACCGTCAGGCGTTGCCGATCTCGGCTCGCGGACCGAACCAAATCTCGAGATGCTCGCTGCTTTACGCCCCGGCCTCGCGATCGGCGCGACGGGCTATGGCTATGAGAGCCTTCCGATCGAGAGATTCGCGCCGCTGCACACGCTTTCCATGCTTGTGACGCCCGGCGGCTCGGCGTTCGATAACGGCGTCGGCGAGTTGCGGAAGCTCGCGGAGAGGCTTTCGCTGAAGGATCGTGGGGAGGCCGTAGCCGCCACGGCGCTCGCGTCGATCGCGGCGGCGCGCGGCAGCCTCGCCGGACGGTCGCGCGAGCCGCTGCTCGTCGCGTCGATCTTCGAAGACCGTCATGTGCGGATCTACGGCGCGGGCGGCCTGTTCGACGACGTGCTGCGGCGGCTTGGTCTTGTTAACGCCTGGGAGAAGCCGGCTGGCCGCTGGGGCTTCGTCTACGCCGACCTCGAGCAACTCTTCGCCGTCGATCCGCGCGCCCGCCTCGTGATCCTCGACCCGATCCCGCCTCACATCCGCATCCGCCTTGATCGCAGCAGGCTCTGGAACGAGCTGCCCTTCGTGCGCGATGGGCGCTGGACCATGATCGGCGCCGTGTGGCCCTTCGGCGGCCCGGCTGCAGCGGCGCGTTTTGCAAGTGAGCTGGCCGACCGGCTGCCCGGCGCATGAGCGCTTCGGAAAAGTCGGCCTCGTCGTGCTTCAGCCGGGTCCGCTCTCCAGGCCTGCTCGCGCTCGCCGTCGCCGCGCCCGCCTTGGTCGCGACGCTGATCGCCTTCGATCGGATGCTGCCGCCGGAGCTTTGGATCGACGCCGTCCTGCATCCGGATCTCACCGATCTGCGGCAGGTCGCCTTCGCCTATTCGGCCGTTCCCCGTGCGCTCGTTTCACTCGTTGCGGGAGCGGCGCTCGGTCTCGCGGGAGCCCTGCTTCAGATCGCGCTCCGCAATCCGATCGCCGAACCTGCGACGCTCGGGACCTTCGCAGGCGCGGGCCTCGCGCTGTCGGCCGCGACGCTATTCGCGCCGTGGATGCTCGGCGCCGGCGCGGAGCTCGTGGCGCTCGGCGGCGCGGCGGCGGCGACCGGCCTCGCCGTCACGTTGGCCGGGAGACAGGCGTCGCCGGTGCGGCTCGCGCTCGGGGGCCTCGTGGTGACGCTGACCTGCGGCGCCGCGACCGCCGCCATGGTCACGCTGACGAGCGATGACATGGCGCCGCTCTTCGTCTGGCAAAGCGGATCGCTCGCTCAGGACGGCGGACCAGCGGCCTTCGGCCTCACGCTGCGGCTCGCCTTGGGCTGCGCGCTCGCGTTAGTGCTTGTTCGGCCATTGTCAGTGCTCGGGTTAAGCGACGCTGCGGCGGGCGCGCTCGGCGTGAGGCCCGGGACGATCCGCCTGGCGGCGGTCACGCTCGCGGTTGCGCTCTCGGCCTCCGTCGCCGCGATGGTGGGGGTGATCGGCTTCGTCGGACTTGCGGCGCCGGCGCTCGCGCGGCTCGGCGGTGCCCAGAGCGTTGGATCGCGTCTGTTCTGGTCGTCTGTTCTCGGAGCCGCGACGCTCTGGCTGGCTGACCGGTTCTCGTCCGCGCTTCCGTTTCCGCAAGAGGTTCCAACGGGCGCGGTTACGGCTCTCGTCGGCGCGCCGCTTGTCGTTCTCCTCTTGCGACGGCTGCGGGCGGACCCCTGGCCGCTCGATCCGCCTCGCTCAACGCCGCGGGACGCCAACTCCGCATTCCTCCTTTTGCTTCTCGCCGCGGGACTAGCGGTCGGCGTCGTCTCGCTTACCTTCGGCTGCGGGCTCGACGGCTGGGACTGGACGCGCCTCGACGGCGAGATCGCGGCTCTGCGCGCCCCGCGGGTCGCCGCCGCCTTCGGCGCGGGTGCGCTGCTGGGGATCGCGGGCGCGATCCTCCAGCGCGTGACTCGCAATCCGCTCGCAGCCCCCGAGACGCTCGGCGTGTCAGCCGGCGCGATGCTCGGCGTGCTTGCGATGCTCGTCCTGACGACCGGCTTCGACCGCGCCTCAACCGTCGTGGCTGCAAGCATCGGCTCGCTCGCGACGCTGGTGCTGGTCGCGGCTGCCGGCCGAGGGTCGGCTGCGACCCCGGAGCGTATCCTGCTCGCGGGCGTCGCCGCAGCCACCATGGCCTCGGGGTTTGCGGCGCTGTTCCTCGCAAGCGGGGATCCTCGCGCGCTCCTCGCATACGCCTGGATGGCCGGCTCGACCTACCGGACGGGCGCGCTCGAGGCAGGCCTCGCGCTCACCGCCGGGCTTACGGCGATTGCAGTGAGTCCGCTTGCTTCGCGCGTCGTTGAAGCGCTTGGACTCGGAGAGACCTCGGCCGCGTCCCTGGGTCTGGCTGTAGGAAAGGCGCGGGCCGCGCTGGTGCTTGGCGCGGCCGTTATGACCGCGCTTGCAACAGTCGCCATGGGACCGCTGACCTTCGTCGGCCTGCTGGCACCGCATGCAGCGAGACTGTTGGGCTTTCGGCGAGCTAGCGCGCACCTCCCGGCCGCCGGATTGGTGGGCGGCGGGCTTCTGACGCTCGCGGACTTCGGGCCGCAATGTGATCTTTCCCTGGCAAATCCCTGGCGGCGTGGTGGCTTCACTTTTGGGTGGGGCGTACATGCTCGCGCGCCTATGGCGCGAGTCCAGTCAGCGATGAAGCCGTCCACCGCTCTATCGGTGACCGCAAGTGCACACCTTCGTAATGGCTGCTTTGGGTCAGCGGCTGCTCCCGCCGCCGCTGACTTTGTAAGGTCGGATTGCCTCGTCCAACGACGGAAGCGGACATCGGCTGATTGCCCTTGGGCTCCTTCCGAGTTGTCGGTCTTACCGATGGGGCTCAAAGCTCGAGTTGTTCGGACAGCGCTAGAGCGTCGTCGACCTCGATGCCAAGGTAGCGAACCGTGCTCTCGAGCTTTCCATGCCCCAGGAGCAACTGGCACGCCCTCAGGTTGCCAGTCTTCTTGTAGATCAGCGACACCTTCGTGCGGCGCAGGCTGTGCGTGCCATATGCCGTCGGCTCGAGGTCGATCATACGGACCCACTTGTCGACCAACCGGGCGTACTGGCGCGTTCCGATGTGTTGGCCTGGCGTGCTCCGGCTCGGGAACAGCCAGTCATCCGGTCGACCACCTCTCACCCGCAGCCGGGCCGCGAGCGCATCTCTTGCAGGCTCGGTGATCTCGAATGGAACCGGTCGGCCGGTCTTCTGCTGCATGACCGTCGACCTCAGGCGGATCGATCCGCCCATAGCCACGTCGCTGATCCGGAGTTTGACCAGGTCACATCCGCGAAGCTTCGCGTCGAGGGCGCAATTGAACATCGCAAGGTCGCGGACCTGAGCGTTGGTCTTCAACTGTTGGCGGATCGCCCAGATGTGCTTCGGCTTCAGCGGCGCTTTTGGTCCGATGAGACGACCGGCGTTCCATGGCTTCTTGGGTAAGCGGAACAAGTCGGGCTGGCGCATTGCCTCCTCCTAGAGGCGGCCCCTCAACCCGATCATACACCCGCAATCGTTCAGCGACGCGCCATCAGCAGACATTGCATAATCGCCGAGAAGCGGACTGGACTTCCCCCTCGCGGCAAGGCGCTAAAGCGCAATATTTCCCCGAAACCTCATCATGGCCTTGGGTTCGCTGTCGCCAAAAGCCATCACGTCATAGGATTCGGGATCACGTCCCTCGACCTCCATGCCAGGCGAGCCGATCGGCATCCCGGGCACGGCGAGGCCCCGCACCTTCGGGCGCTCGGCGAGCAGCCTCGCGATCGCCGCCGCGGGAACGTGGCCCTCGAGCACGTAGCCGTCGATCTCGGCCGTGTGGCAGGACCTCAGGCCGGGGGGCACGCCGAGCTTCGCCTTGACGGTGTTGATGGCCGCGACCTCGACGACCTGCGCCTCGTAGCCGGCCGCGCGGACGTGATCGACCCAGGCCTCGCAGCAGCCGCAGGTCGGATCCTTGTGGACGGTCATCGCCGGAGCGGCGCGGACCCCGCCTGGGACAAGCAGCGCGGCGCCGGCCGCCAACAGCGTGAACGTCCTGCGGTTCATCGTCATGGGCGTCGCCCTCCTTCTTTCCCGGCCACCTTCGCACACGCCCGGCTCACGTCCAGTTGTCCGCTGATGTGGGACTTTCCACCCGGCGTATCCGGGCCTGCCCGCATCGTGGTCCCAAGCTCAAGACGAGCTTCCACAAGGGAGTAACCCACGATGAAGACCATGATCGCCGCCGCCCTCGTCCTGATGTCCTCGGTCGCGGCCGCGACTGCGGGGACCGGGCCCGCCAACTCGACGAACCAGCACTTGCGCGACAGCGCCGACTTCTACGACAGCGTGCCGGACTTCAGCGTCCTGTCCGGCGAGCGGACGGGCAGCGTGGACCGTGAGGCGACCAACCGCCACGACCCCAGCCGCGTGATCGCGCGCTGATCCGAACCGGCGCCGTCATTGGTCTCCAACCCTGACGGCGCCGCAGGGCCAGCCCCTCCTGGGGCTGGCCCGCCCAAACTCAGGGGTTCCAGCTAGGTCCGACGAGCCTCAGGCCATGGCGCTCCTTGCGGATGGCGCCTTGCCGCTCGAGACGGCTTAGCTCCTTGGTCACCGCCTCCCGCTGCGTCGCGATGCGCGAGGCGATCTGCTTATGGGTCGGCAGCCGTCCGATCGCGCGGCCCGACGGGTCGCAGGCCGCGAGCCGAAGCAACTCGGCCTCCAGCCTGCCCGCCATCGGCAGCGTCATGACTTCCGACATCCTCTGAAGCGTTCGGCACTGCCGACGGCACATCGCGCGCACCACCGCCTTGGCGAAAGCGGGGTGGCGCTCGAACGCGGCCGCGAAGTCGCGCGCCTCGAAACACCAGGCCTCGGACGCCTCGTCGGCCACCATCTCGAACGGTGTGTCGCAGCGCTCGAACGCGAAGGCCTCGCCGATCACGTCGCCCGGCTCGACGTCGGCCGCGAAGGCCTCGTGCCCGTCGGACGTGATCGTCTCGGCCGACAGTCTTCCCGAGGCCAAGACCAGCGTGGAGCCGTGCCGACCCGGCAGGTCGAGCTTCGTCCCGCGGGGAAGCCGGATCCGACGGGCGAGCAGCTCGATCTGGTGGCCCTCGATGGTCGCGAGCAGGTCGAGGTCGTCCGCTTGATGGGGTGCGCGCAGGATGAGTGGGTGATCATGTCTTCGTTCCCGGAGTCGGTCCTGCGTCCCGCTGACGGCGTCGGCCGTCGCGTCAGGGACGCGTCGCTGAAAGCAAGGTCGGCGGAACGGCGTCGCCGCATCCGCCGGACGGCGCGATCAGGCGATCCGGGGAGGCGGAGTGGCGAAGCCGACGTGGACGCCGTCGAGGCCGGGGCAGGGACACCGGGCCGACGGGGACCGCTGGGCGATCGCCGCCCATGAACCGAGGGCGGCCGGAAGCGGGGCAAACGCACGGGGCGGAGCACTCGGCGGCGCCCGAGCCGGCATGTCCGAGCGCCGCGGACGAGCAGGGCGCGGAGGTCACGAGCACGGTCTGCTGGCCGGAGGCCGGCGAGAGGCGGGAGGCGTGATCGATCTCGACGTGGGACACTGCGAGCAGCAGCATGGCGACCAGCGTCGCAAGCGCCGCCGCCTTGCCCGCGAGCGCGCAGAAGAAACGCGGCGCGTGTCCCGGTCTTAGACCGCATGGGCAGGGGCCAGCGGACAGGAGCCCGTCGCGAGCTCGATCTGGATCGTCGGGTGGGCGATGCCGAAGCGCTCCTCGAGCTCCTGGGCTATCAAGCGCATGGCCGCGTCGCCCGGATGGCCCGAGGGCATGACGAGATGCGCGGTGAGCGCCGTCTCGGTCGTGCTCATCGGCCAGACGTGGAGGTCGTGGACCTCCACGACCCCGGTACGCTCTTCAAGGAAGGCGGCGACGGCCGCGGGGTCGATGCCAGGCGGGGTCGCGTCGAGCGACATCGTCACGCTGTCGCGCAGCAGACCCCAGGTCCCGATGGTGATCACCGCGGCGATCGCGAGGCTGACGACGGGGTCGAGCCATTGCCACCCCGTCTGCAGCACCAGGAGCCCCGCCACGACCACGGCGACCGAGACGCCCGCATCCGCCAGCATGTGGAGGTAGGCGCCCTTGATGTTGATGTCGCCCTTGCGGCCCGACATGAACAGGAACGCGGTGAAGCCGTTGATCAGCACCCCGATCGCGGCCACCACCATGACGGTGACGCCTGCGACGGGCTGCGGGTCGGAGAAGCGCTGGATCGCCTCCCAGGTGATCATGCCGACCGCGATCAGCAGGAAGATCGCGTTGAACAAAGCCGCCATGATCGAGGACGACCGCAGGCCGTAGGAGAAGCGCGGTGACGGTGGGGGCTTGGCGAGCGTTGCCGCGACCCACGCGACCACGAGGCCGAGCACGTCGGAGAGGTTGTGGCCCGCGTCCGCCACGAGGGCGAGGGAGTTGCTGGCGTAGCCGTAGCCCGCCTCGACGATCACGAATGCCGTGTTGAGCGCGATGCCGATCGCGAACGCCTTGCCGAAGCTCGCAGGCGCGTGGGAGTGCCCGCCCGGCCCGTGGGCGTGGCCGGAATGATCTTCGCCACCATGGTCGTGTCCGGCATGGTCGTTGTGTGTGGTCATCGTCGCCCGTCCTCAGCCGCGGCCCTGGCGCGCGTCCTTGAGCATCCGCTCGAAGAACTCGTGGCGCTCGTCATGGTTCTCGACGACGCCCTTCACCAACGGCTTCGCCGTCCCCTCGCAGAGCGCCCTGACCCTGTCGGTCTGCTCCTCGACCGATCCGCCGGAGAGCGAGCGGATCATGCCGAGGCCGACCGCGCGGGCCGCGCCTGCGGCGCTGACGACGATCTGCGCGGCCTCGTCGCGCGTTATCGTCGCGATGATCTCGTCCTTCATGTGGGCGATGACCTTGGAGGCGTCGCCATCCTTGCCGCCCGTCTCGCGGGCGAAGTCGGGGTCGACCTGCACGCAGACGGCCGTGAAGTTCTGGGCGAGGAACACCGAGGACAGGACGTTGCGCATCACGTCCTCGTTAAGCGCCCGCGCCGGGGACAAGGTCCCCAGCGCGAGAGCGAGCGCAGCCGCGCCGACGGCCGCGGCCCTCATGACGCGGCCGCCACGGCTGCATCCGGCTCGGGAGCCGGGTCCGGCTTCCGGCGCCGCGTGAACAGCACGTAGAGCGCAGGGAGCACGAGCAGGGTCAGGATCGTGGACGACACGATCCCGCCGATCACGACGGTGGCGAGCGGACGCTGCACCTCCGCGCCCGGCCCGGTCGCGATCGCCATCGGCACGAAGCCGAGCGAGGCCACCATCGCGGTCATGAGCACCGGACGAAGCCTGGTCAGCGCGCCCTCCTTCACCGCCTCGACCAGATCCAATCCCTGGTCGCGGAGCTTCTGGATGAACGCGATGATGACGAGGCCGTTCAGCACCGCCACGCCCGACAGCGCGATGAACCCGATGCCCGCGCTGATCGAGAGGGGATGTCGCGGATCAACAGCGCAGCCACGCCACCGGTGAGCGCGAGCGGCACGCCCGAGAACACGAGCGCCCGCGTCCTTGAACGAGCCGAGGCTCATGAACAGCAGCACGAAGATCAGCCCGAGCGCGATCGGAACGACGATCGTCAACCGCTGTGTCGCGGAAACGAGCTGCTCGAACTGCCCGCCCCAGCCGATCCAGTAGCCGGACGGCAGCTTCACCTGTTCGGCGATCTGCCTCTGCGCCTCGCCCACGAAAGAGCCGAGATCGCGGTCGCGGACGTTCGCCGAGACCACGATGCGGCGCTTGCCGTTCTCGCGGCTGATCTGGTTCGGTCCGGGAGCCACCTCGAGCGAGGCGAGCGAGGAGAGCGGCACGTAACGCGTGCGGGAAGACGGCGGGCCTCCCAGGATCGCCGGACTGGCCTGCGCCTCGTTGCCGTCCGGGGTCGGCAGCGGGACCGGGATGTTCTTCAGCGCCTCGATGTCGGTGCGGAGCCGCTCGGGCAGCCCACGATGTCGAAGCGACGGTCGCCCTCGAAGATCTGCCCGGCTTCCTTTCCGCCGACCGCGATCTCGACGATCTCCTGAACGTCACCGACGCTCACCCCGTAGCGGGAGAGAGCGGTGCGGTTGAGTTTCACCGTGAGGATCGGCAGGCCGGTGACTTGCTCGGTCTTCACGTCCGCGGCTCCGGGCACCTTTTGAAGCACGGTCTGGACCTCGCCCGCGACCTTCAGCAGCGTGTCGAGGTCGTCGCCGAAGATCTTCACGCCGACATCCGAACGCACGCCCGAGATCAGCTCGTTGAAGCGGAGCTGGATCGGCTGCGAGAGCTCGTAGTTCGAGCCGGGGATCTCCTCGGCGGCCTTCTCCACGTCCTCCATCAGCTCGGCCTTGGTTCTTGGGGTTTGGCCACTCCGACCTAGGCTTCAGCATGATGTAGCCGTCCGAGATCGAGGGCGGCATTGCGTCGGTCGCGACTTCGGCGACGCCCGTGCGGGCGAACACCTCCTTCACCTCGGGATGCTGCATGAGGCGCTTTTCGAGCGCTCCCTGCATCTCCAGCGACTGGGTGAGGCTGGTGCCCGGCACGCGCAGCGCCTGGATCGCTGCGTCGCCCTCGTCGAGGCTCGGGATGAACTCGCCGCCCATGCGGGAGGCCGCGATCCCGGTCACGACGACCAGCGCGACCGCGGCCGGGGCCACGACCCAGCGCAGCTTGATCATGAGGCCAAGCAGAGGTTCGTAGGTCACGCGCGCGCCGCGCATGAACCAGTTCTCCTTCTCCGACACCTTGCGGAGACGAAGATCGCGATCGCCGCGGGGACGAAGGTCATCGAGAAGATCGACGCGCCGAGCAGCGCCATCAGCACGGTGAGCGCCATCGGCGTGAACATCTTGCCCTCGACCCCCGTGAGAGTGAGCACTGGCAGGTAGACCACCGCGATGATCATGGTGCCGAAGAGGCTCGGCCGGATGACTTCGCTCGATCCCGCCAGGATCGTCGAGAAACGCTCCTGCATCGTCAGCAGGCGGCCCCGCCGCTCCTGCTCGTGGGCGAGCAGCCTCAGGCAGTTCTCCCACGATGATCACGGCGCCGTCGATGATGATGCCGAAGTCGATCGCGCCGAGGCTCATGAGGTTGGCCGAGACCTTGTTCTCGACCATGCCCGTGATGGTGAAGAGCATGGAGAGCGGGATCACGAAGGCGGTGACGATGGCGGCGCGGATGTTGCCGAGCAGCAGGAACAGCACCGCGATGACGAACAGCGCGCCCTCGACGAGATTCTTCTCCACCGTCGCGATGGTCGCCTCGACCAGCGTCGAGCGGTCGTAGACGGAGCGAGCTTCGATCCCCTCGGGCAGCGACTTCTGGATCTCACCGAGCTTGTTCGCGACGCGCTCGGCCACGGTGCGGCTGTTCTCGCCGATCAGCAGCATGGTGGTGCCGAGGACGACCTCGTGGCCGTTGAGCGTCGCGGCCCCGTTGCGGAGTTCGCGCCCGTCCTTGACCTCGGCGACGTCCGAGACGCGGACCGGAGTTCCGGCGTGGGAGTTCACGACGATGCCGCCGACGTCTTCCGCCGTCAGCGCCTGGCCGGGCGTGCGGACGAGATACTGCTCGCCGTTCCGTTCGATGTAGCCGGCGCCGACATTGGCGTTGTTGGTGGCGAGCGCCGTCATCACGTCGCGGAACGTCAGCCCGTAGGCCATCAGCCGCGCCGGGTTCGGCAGCACGTGGAGCTGGCGCTCGTAGCCACCGATCGTGTTGACCTCGACGACGCCCGGCACGGTGCGGAGCTGCGGCGTGATGATCCAATCCTGGATCGTCCTGAGGTCCGCGGGGCTGTAGTCCGAGCCGTCGGGCTTCTTCGCGCCGGGCTTGGCGTCGACGACGTAGTTGTAGATCTCGCCGAGGCCCGTGGAGATCGGTCCCATGGCGGTCTCGATCCCGGCGGGCAACTGGTCCTTGGCCTGCTGCAGCCGCTCGTTCACGAGCTGGCGGGCGAAGTAGATGTCGGTCCGTCCTTGAACACGACCGTGACCTGGGAGAGGCCGTAGCGCGACAGCGAGCGGGTGTAGTCGAGGTCCGGCAGCCGCCGAGGCTGGTCTCGAGCGGGAACGTGATGCGCTGCTCGACCTCGAGAGGCGAGAAGCCGGGGGCGGTGGTGTTGATCTGGACCTGGACGTTGGTGATGTCCGGCACCGCGTCGATCGGCAGGCGCAGGAAGTTGAAGACGCCGAACCCCGCGACGGCCAGGCACGCGAACACCACCATCCACCGCTGCGCGATGGAGAACGCCAGGATCCGTTCGATCAGGCCATTGGGTTTGTAGTCGCCCGCCTCGGTGCGCGTCGTATCAGTGCTCATGGCTCGCGCTTCCCTTTGCGAGCTCTGCCTTCACGACGAAGCTGTTCCTCGAGGCGTAGGCCTCGCCTCCCTTCAGGCCCGTGACGACCTCGACGGACCGTCCATCCCGGCGGCCGAGCGTCACGTCACGGGCGGCGAAACGGTCGCCCTCGCGGACGAACACGACGTCGCGGCCCTCGAGCGACTGCACGGCGTCGATCGACACGGCGAGCGGCACGGACTGCTCGGCGGTCGCGACCGCGCCCGTCGCGAACAGGCCCGGCCTGAAGCGGCCGTCGTTCGGGATCACGGCGCGCCACCGCGCTCTGGGTGTCCGCGGCCCCGATCGGCGACAGGTAGGAGATCTGCGCCTCGATCGGCTCTCCGCCGTCCTCGGGGTCGATCCGCACGGTCTCGCCGACCGCGACCTTCGCGAGGTCGCGGCGGTAGACCGAGAAGTCGACCCAGAGCGTCGAGAGGTCGGTGATGACGAAGGCGGGCTTCTGCTCGGAGACGTATTCGCCGAGCGAGGCCTGCCGCTCGGTGACGACGCCCGCCATCGGGGCCTTCAGCTCGTAGGTGGTGAGGCTCTGGTTGCTCTCGACGACCGCGAGCAGCTCGCCCTTCACCTGGTCGCCGAGGCGCTTCGACAGCGTGCGGACCACGCCGGGGAAGCGCGGCGTGACCTGCACGACCGCTTCCTGGTTCGCTTGCACGATGCCGTTGAGCTGGAGTTCCTCGCGGAGCGTCGAGGCGCCCGCCTTGCCGAGCGCGATGCCCGCGGCCTTCACCTTGGCCTCGCCCAGCTCGACGACGCCCTCGGGGAGCTCGGCCCCATGGCCGTGGCCGTCGTCCTCCTTCTCGGCGCCGTGGCCGTGCCCGTCGACCTTGGCGTCGACGGCCGCGACCTTCAGGGGCGCTTCCCCCCCGGCGTCGGCCTTCGGCTTGTCGTGGCCGTGGCCGTCATCCGCGCCATGCCCGTGCCCGTCATCCTTGCCCGACCCGTGTCCGTGGCCGTCGTCCTTGGAATGGGCGTCGTCCTTCCCATGGCCGTGCCCATCATCCTTGGAGTGCGCGTCCTCCTTGCCGTGACCGTGTCCGTCGCCCTCCTTGTGGTCGTCGGCGGCCACGACCTGGATCGGGGCACCTGCGTCGGCCTTGGGCTTCGGCTTGTGGCCGTGCCCGTCGTCCTTGCCATGGCCATGCCCATCGTCCTTGCCGGAACCATGGCCGTGGCCGTCGTCCTTGGAGTGGTCGTCCTCCTTGCCGTGACCGTGGCCGTCGTCCTTCGAATGGCCGCCGTCCTTGCCGTGGGCATGGCCGTCGCCCTCCTTGTGACCGTCCGCGGCGGCAAGCGCCTTCGGGGCTTCGGCGTGTGCGTGGCCGTCACCGCCCATCAGGCCGGAGTAGAGCGCGAGCGCCTGGGTTTGCGACCGCGGACGGTCCCTGCTGGGCGGCGTAGAGGCCGCCGGCCCCGATGAGACCCCCGACCACGAGTACGGCGGCGTCGCGTGCGAAGGAGCGGCTCATGACAGGTCTCCGGACAGGGCGTTGCGGGTCGCGGCGGTCGCGAGGTCGGCAGGGGTTTCTGGTTGGGCGGAAGCGCGGCGCACGTAGCAGGGGGGCTTCGTCGGGTAGCCCTTGAAGTTCCGCTTCGACCACTTGTGGCCGTGGCCGAGGTGGGCGTGGTCGGCATGCGTGTCGGCATGGCCGTCACCCGCGAAGTGGCGGACGCGGATGTCGCGGGCGTTGCAGGTCGGCGGCGTGCGGCCGTCATAGACCCAGGCGCCGTCGTAGCCGGGCAGCGGAACGACGCGGGGCGTCGATGCGGGCGCTGCGAAGGCGGAAGTCAGCGAGGCGAGCAGGAGCGCGGCCGCCACGGAAGTGGTCTTGAACGAGGTCATTTGTCTCTCCGGGACAGAACGAGGGCGGATCCCGTCAGGCCTTCGAGACTGGCGAGCGATGAGTGGAAGGAGACGAGGGCGTCGATCTCCTTGAGCGAGGCTTCCGAGAGCGCGGCGCGCGCGTCGAGCAGCTCGAGCAGCGAGTAGCGGCCCTCGCCGTAGCCGGAGCGGATGCTGTCCCAGGCCTCGCGGGCGACGGGCAGAACGTTGGCGCGGGTGAGCCGGGCCTCGTCATAGGAGCCCCTCAACGCCTCGTAGGCGTTGCCGACGAGCACCGTCAGGGTCCGCTGGGCCGCGGCCTTCTCGGCCTCGGTCTTGGCGAGCGTCTCGTTCGCCTCGATCACGCCGCCCTGGTTTCGGTCGAAGACCGGGAGGGGCACGCTGAGCGAGGCCATGACGGCGTTCGAGCGGTCCTCACGGTAATGCCGCCAGCCGACGCCCGCGGTGATGTCGGGCACGGCCTTCGCCTGCGCGGCCGCGAGCAGCGCCCGGCGCTGGGCCCTCACGGCCGTGAAGCGCGTGAGCTGCGGGGTCTGCAGCGCCCGAGACATCAGGCTGTCGAACGAGGGCGGCGCGCCGATGCGCGAGAGGTCGCCGCCGACGGAGGCGAAGGACGGCGCCTTCTCCCCGATCAGCACCGACAGCTCTCGCCGCGCCGCCTGGAACGAGGCCTTCGCCTTGGCGAGTTCGACGCGCGTCGTCTCGGTGGCGAGTCGGCCGCGCGAGATCTCCGCGCTCGAGGACGCGCCCGCCTCGACCCGCCGCTGGAGCAGCGGGGTCAGGCGGTCGAGGTCGTCGACCTGTTCCTCGAGCTCCGCCACGCGACGCTGGGCGCCGAGCGTCCTTGCGTAGGCCTCGGCCGTCTCGGCGAGGACCTGGAGCCGGGTCGCGGCCCGGTCCCAGCGCGCAGCGTCGATGTCGGCGGCCGCGATCGCCATCCGGGCCTCGCGCTTGCCGCCGAGCTCGAAGAGCTGGCTGATCTGGAGCGTGGTCTCGGCGGTCTCGAGATTGCGCTTGAGCTTCGAGCCGAAGGCGTTGTCGAGCTCGGCGGATAGCTCGGGGTTGGGGAAGACGCCGGACTGGAGGCTCCGTCCACCCGCCGCCCCGATCTCCCGGTCGGCCGCGGCAAGACCAGGGGAGGAGGCGACGGCGCGCGACAGCGCCTGTGACAGCGTAAGCGACCGCGACGACGGCGCGGCGTGAGTCGCCGGCGCGGGAAGCAGCGCGATCGCCACCCCCAGCGCAAGCGCGCGGGTTCTGAAAAGCATGACCTGACCTGATGAACTGACGAGCGGAGGCGAGCGCGTTCAGACGCGCGTCGACACGGATTCCGTCAGGTCAGGCTCGAGGCGGAGGAAGGTCGACGAGGGGTTCGCGCCCGGCGGTCGAGGGCACGGAGGCCCATGCCGGGGACGAGCCGAGCGCGCTCGGCGCGGCGACGACCTGCAGCATCCGCTCCGGGATCGCCGCGCAGCCATGGCAGCCGTGGCCGACGATCTGGCCGCTCGTGTCCACATCGCCGGACTGACCGTCGACGTGAATGCCGGAATGGTCGGTCGTGACGCTGGCCATTGTGTCGGCCGAGACTGCGTAGGTGAGCGCCGAATCGAGGCCCACGTGGCCCGCGAAGCTGCGCTCGACGGCGTCACCGACGCCAAAGACGACTAGGCAAAGGGCGAACGCAACCCGGACGCAGAAGCGCCAGGCACGCGTTGATCTCGCCTTCGACAGAACGTCCATGCTGCAACGCATCCGGGAAACGGGGGCGGTGTCAAGTCCCGTGGCCGCCACGACTCCGCGATCCGATGGTGGCCGGAAGCCGTCAACGAGTCCTTAACCGGGCGCCGCGATCAGTGCGTCGCCGGGCGAAAGCGCCTCGATGATCCGGCAGTCGCGAACCGACCCGTGTCCGCATTGCCGCACCATCCCGCGAAGCTCGTCGCGCAGCGCCTCGAGGTCGGAGATCTTGCGCTCGACCTCGGCGAGGTGGCCCCGCGCGATCTCGTCCACGGCCTCGCAGGGGCGGTCGCGCTGGTCCGCGAGGTCGAGCAGCGCACGGACCTGGTCGAGCGAGAAACCGAGGTCGCGCGAGCGGCGGATGAAGCTCAGGCGATTGAGGTGGCCGCGGTCGTAGGCGCGGTAGTTGCCCGAGGTGCGCCGCGGCTGGGACAGCAGGCCGATGCGCTCGTAGTAGCGGGACGGTCTCGACCTTGGTGTCGGTCGCCCGCCGAGCTCGCCAATCGCGAACGTGTCAGGCATCGCTTGACCCTGTAGTTGCTACAGGGTCCATATCGTGCGTCACGTCGGAATTGTCGAGGTGACGAAATGGCTGCCGCGAGCGCCCTGAAGCTCCGCATCGAGGGCATGGACTGCGGGTCCTGCGCCGCGAAGATCGAGACCGCCATGCGCCGCCTGCCGGGCGTCGCCGAGGTCGAGGTGAGCGTCGCCGCGTCCTCGATGTCGATCACGGTCGACGAGGACCGCACCAGCCGCGAGGCGATCCGGGCCAAGGTCGACAGTCTCGGCTTCAAGGCGATCGATTCGGCCGCGGCCGGCCCCACGGGTCACGTTCATCCGGCGACTGAGGGCCCGTGGTGGTCGACCGCGAAGGGCAGGCTCGTTCTCGCCTCGGGCGCGCTCCTCGCCGGGGCCTGGGGCGTCTCGTGGCTCGAACCGCAGTGGGCGGCGTGGCCCTACGTGGTCGCGGCTGTCGTCGCGCTCGTTCCCGTGGCTCGGCGCGCCGTCGCCGGCGCGCTCAACGGGACGCCCTTCAGCATCGAGACCTTGATGGCCGTCGCCGCCATCGGCGCGATCGCGATCGGCGAGGCGCCCGAGGCCGCGGGTCGTGGTGTTCCTGTTCGCGGTCGGCGAGCTGCTCGAAGGCGTGGCGGCGAGCCGCGCGCGGGCAGGGGTGAAGGCGCTCGTCGACCTGATGCCGCGCTCGGCCCGCCGAATCCGAGGCGGCGACGTTGAAACCGTCCCGGCGTCCGAACTCGCGGTCGGCGACGTCGTGCTGGTGCGTCCCGGCGACCGCGTCCCGTCCGACGGGACCGTGGTGGAGGGTGCGTCCGAGCTGAACGAGGCCCCGATCACGGGCGAGTCCCGGGCCGTCTTCAAGGAGGTCGGCTCGAGCGTCTATGCAGGCAGCGTCAACGCCAACGGCGAGCTCCGCGTGTCGATCACGAAAACGGCCGCGGACAACACCATCGCGCGCATCGTCCACATGGTCGAGGAGGCGCAGGCGACCAAGGCGCCGACCGCGCGCTTCATCGAGCGCTTCAGCCGCTGGTACACGCCCGCCGCCATGGCGTTCGCGCTGCTGGTGATCGTGGCGCCGCCGCTCCTTGCGGGAGGCGACTGGCAGACATGGATCTACCGCGGCCTCGCCGTGCTGCTGATCGCCTGCCCCTGCGCGCTCGTGATCTCGACCCCGGCGGCCGTCGCGTCGGCGCTCGCGGGCGGCGCGCGTCGGGGCCTGCTGATCAAGGGCGGGGCCGCGCTGGAAACGCTGGGCCGGGTGAAGACGGTCGCGTTCGACAAGACCGGAACCCTGACGGAGGGCCGCCCCTCGGGTCGTCGACGTCGTTGCGCTCGACGGGACCGTCGACGAGACGCTTTCGAAGGCTGCCGCCGTCGAGCGCGGCTCCAGCCATCCGATCGGGCTTGCCATCCTCGAGGAGGCGCAGTCGAGGGCGTTGACCGTCCCAAACGCCTTCGGAGGGACGGCGGCGCCCGGCAAGGGGGTGACCGCGCGCCTGATGTCCGGCTTCGTCACCGTGGGATCGCCGCGCCAGGCCGTCGAGAAGGGCCTGCTGTCGCCGGAAGCCGCAGGTCGGGTGACCGAGCTCGAGGGCGCCGGAAACACCGTGGTGGCCGTCAGCGAGGGCGCCCGGTTGCTCGGCCTCGTGGCGCTCAGGGACACGCTTAGGCCGGACGCGGCCACGGGGCTCGAGCGCCTGCGTGCGCTTGGCCTGCGGACCGTGATGCTCACGGGCGACAACGCGCGGGCCGCCGCCGCGATCGCGGCCGAACTCGGCGTCGAGCACCACGCCGAGCTGCTGCCCGCGGCCAAGCTCGAGGCGATCGCCGACCATCGCCGGGATGGCCCGATCGCGATGGTCGGCGACGGCGTGAACGACGCTCCCGCCCTCGCCGCAGCCTCGGTCGGCGTCGCGATGGGCGGCGGGACGGACGTCGCGCTCGAGACGGCGGACGCGGCGCTGCTCAAGGACCGCGTCGGCGGGGTGGCCGAGCTCGTGGTCCTGTCTCGGGCGACCCTGTCGAACATCTGGACCAACGTCACGCTCGCGCTCGGCCTGAAGGGCGCGTTCCTGATCGCGACCCTCTTCGGCTTCACGCCGCTCTGGATGGCGATCCTCGCCGACACCGGGGCGACGGTGCTGGTGACGGCCAATGCGCTTCGGCTCCTGCGCTTCGATCCGTCTGGGCCGGCCCGGTGAGTGTCCTTCGCATCCTGCGCCTCGGCCTCTGGGGGCTGGTCGCCATGGCGCTGGTCGGGCTCGGTGGACTTGGCCTCGGAATCTGGCGCCTGCCGGCGCCCGAGACGAACCGCACGGTCTCGCTCGCGTCCGAGATCGGCGGGCCGTTCAGGCTGACGAGCCACCACGGCGACGTCGTTTCCGACGCCGACCTGCGCGGCAAGCCGTACCTGCTGTTCTTCGGGTTCACCCACTGCCCGGACGTGTGCCCGACGACGCTCGCCGAGCTGTCGCGCAGGCTCGAGCAGCTTGGTTCCGACGCAGACCGGTCAGGACGCTGTTCGTGACGGTCGATCCCGAGCGCGACAGCCAGGAGGCGCTCGCCTCTTACATGACGAGCTTCGACCCGCGGATCCTCGCGCTGAGGGGTGACCAGGCGCAGACCGACGAGGTGGTGCGCTCGTTCAAGGCCGCCGCCCGCAAGGTCCCGACCAAGGGCGGAGGCTACACGATGGACCACAACGCGATCGTCTACACGATGAACGCCGACGGGACCTTCGTGGGCTCGCTCGACTCGCACGAGGCTGAGGAGATCCAGCTCCAGAAGCTGCGGCGGCTGATCGCGGACTGAGCTCTACTCTCGTCGCTGATCTGTGGCCCGCCTGAGTGCGGCGAAGGAGACGTCCCTAAGGTCGGCTATGGGTCAGCGACCGCAGTCCCATAGCCGTGGAGCGCCATCCGCGCTCAGAGGCGCACAGCCGCGGAGCGCCATAAGCGGCCCTCGGCGAACGGCCGAAAACCAGACATTCGATCTGGGTAGTTGCCTGCGTTCGAAGGCTCAGCGCGGTCGCTAACTCGGACTACCTTTATCTCATCGCGTGGTCGCGGATCGGAGCCACCCGGCTGCACGAAAGACTGGGTGAAGGGCTACGCTGGAGCCGCGCCTTTTGAGAGGCCTCGATCGCTATCTCGAACAAGTGGATGGCGCGCCGTCGGTGAGATATCGATCGGTTCTCTGCGCGTTCGTGCAGCGGCTCGCGTCAAGCAGCCAACTCATCAGAATGTCAGTCGGGCGTTCTCTTTGACCTCCTTCATGACAAAGAAAGTCCGAGTGTTCTGGACGCCTGGGAGCGCGATGAGGGTCTGGCTTTGGAGCTTGTTGAAATCGGCGATGTCGCGGGCGCGGATCTTCAAAAAGTAATCAAACTCGCCCGCCACTAGAATGCAGTCGAGGATCTCCTTCACCTTCAGCACCGCTTCCTCGAAATTGTTGCGGCTGTCGGGGGAGGAACGGTCGAGTATGACGCCAATCATCACCAGCGCTCCGAGACCTACCGAAACGGGCGCCACCTCTGCCCGAAACCCGGTGATGTGTCCGTTCTCTAATAACTGCTGCGTTCGCCTGTGGCAGGTGGCGGCGCTCACGCCCGCACGGACCGCGAGCTCGGCGTTCGTCAGCCGGCCATCGGCATGAAGCGCGCGAAGAATCTTCAGATCGATACGATCAAATTCAGCTGCGGAAGGATCTTTCATATCAGGCCTGATTGAGAAATTTTGTCGCTAAAAATTTGATGATTATGAATATAAAGCAAATGTAAAGACCAAAGTTAGGAAGCACCTTTCACGCGCGCTCCCTTATTGTCCGCCCTCTTCAGCGAAGGGGAAGCGCCTTGATCAACGCGATACAAACCACTGCCGCCGCCATTCTCACGAGCAAATCGCATCCGAAGCCGTTGCGTAGGAGACAAGCCATTCGCTTGTCCGCGCTCGCCGTGGCAGCGTTCCTTTCGACTGAGGTCGTCGCGGACCCTTCCGCCCACAAGCAGATGATCACCATCAAGGATGCGGCCGCGATCCAGTGGAAGCCTGCGCCGGCCGCCCTGCCGAAGGGGATCGAGATCAGCGTCATCATGGGCGATCCGGACAAGCCCGGCCCGTTCGCGCTAAGACTCAGGATCCCGCCCTCGACCGTGATCGCACCTCACACACATGCGACCGATGAGACCGTCACTTTGCTAGAAGGCGCCCTCGTCCATGACATGGGCGAGAAAATGGTTGAGAGCCGCGGCGAACCGTTTGGAGAAGGCGGCTTCCTCTATCTGCCGGCTCTAATGCCGCATTCGCTTTGGACTAAAGATCAGCCTGCGGTGATTCAGGTCAACGGAACCGGCCCATTCGGCCTGAACTACGTCAATCCCGCAGATGATCCGAGCAAGGCTCGCTAACCACCGCGCGTCCTCCAAACCATTCCTGGGGTCGATGACCCGCTAGCTCCGATGCGCGCAAGGCCTGACATCCAGCTCGTCCGCGTGCGGATGTTGGATGTCGGGAAACTCCGGGTTCAACCGGCCTGCGGCCTCAGCGGCGAGGAAGCCTATGCTGAGGTCGTCCTAGCCGACGCGGGTCGTGCGGATCGCATGAGAATGGCCGACCGGATCGCCACGTAGCCGACCACGAGGTTCGCCACCACGAACAACGCTGGGGCGATCGTGGCCGCCGGTCCCGTGTCGCTACGCGCAACGAGCTTCAGCGCCGTCGACGCCAGCGCCGTCGCGCCGAAGGTGAAAGCCAATAGGAAGGCGCAAAGGGCTGTTTCGCGATCCAGGGCAGAAGCCGGACGAGCACCAGCGCCTGAAGAACGCCGTAGCCGAGAAGCGCGTGGGCCAGAATGTCGGGCGGGCCTTGCGTCACGGCCAGATAGGCGAGCGCGCCCACAGGCGCCGGCGCGAGCTGGATGCCGAGCGTCGGCCGCAGAGGCGGCGGCAATGGGTCGGCCGTCAGCAGACGGTGGATCAGCACGGACTCGATCGCGAGCCATGAGAACAGGCCGGCTCCGAAGAAGGCCTGTCCCCAGTCTGCGAGACCCAGAGCGCCCAGCGACGCCGCGGTGACGAAGCTGCTCGCGACCCTCGGCAGGCACAGCACAGGGGTCATCGTTGTGGGATCGCGACCTCCATTCCAGAGCTCGCGAGAAAGGTGCGCTTCGGGAACGATCCGGCGCTAGATTGGTTGATGTGGCGCGCTTCGCGTCGGCCCCCGCCCACGAACGGCGCCGGACGCATTCCCGCCCCTCTGTGTCCGGACGAACGAAGCATGGCCCGGTCCGCCTGGGGAGCGGCCGGGCCGCTTGATGGACTCGACAGTTCACGCCTGGGAACGGCCAGCAGCTTATTTTGCAGTTCTAGGCACCGTACCACTCATTTCCCGCGCTAAGCCGATCAACGCTTTGAACGCGGCCGACGTGTTCCTTCTGCTCGGGTAGTAGAGACAGAGGGGCGCGATCGGAGGAGTCCAGTCTTCCAGCACTCTGACAAGCCGACCGGCGGCGACGTCCTCGCGGACGTCGGCCTCCATGAAGTAGCCAATGCCAAACTCCGCCAGCACGGCAATCCGAAGCAGGCTCGCCTCGTCGAGGGTCAGAGCTCCAGCGACATCGATTTGATGGACCTCTCCAGCCTTCTCGAACTGCCAGCGATAGAGGCTTCCGTTCGGAAGCCTCGCGCGGATGCAGGAGTGGCTCATCAGGTCTGGCGGGACCAGCGGCGGCGTATGCTTTTCGAAGTATGCCGGAGCCCCGACCACGGCGTGGCCGCGAGGCGGTCCAAGCGGCACCGCGATCATGTCGGACGGCACGAGATCGAGCCGTCTCACGCCGAGGTCGAAGCCTTCAGCGACGATGTCGACTAGGCGTCCTTCCGTGACGAGATCGACGTGCACTTGTGGGTAGCGCCGCAGGAACTCGAGGATCAGCGGCGCGAACATCTCGCGCGCGGCGGTCGCGAAGGAGTTGATGCGAAGCGTGCCCGACGGCGTCGCCTGGTGTGAACGGACCGCGTTCATCGCCGCCTGAATGTCGCGCAGCGCCGGCCCGACCTGATCGACGAAGTTCCGTCCGGCGTCGGTCAGGGACACGCTGCGCGTCGTCCGATTGAACAGGCGAACGCCGAGATCTCTCTCAAGTTTCCCAACTGCATTGCTTAAGGCCGTCGTCGAGACGCCAAGCTCCAGCGCCGCCGCCCTGAAGGAGCCCTTCCTGGCAATGGCGAGCACGGCGTCGATCTCGATCAGACTGTGCCTGGACATTGTCCCGATTTTCGAAATGATCCATCACGAATTATGCCGATAGTCGGGGCAAAAATCTACTGTAAATTACTCAAGAAAGCGAAGACGAGAGCGAGAACGCGCACAGCAGATCGCTCCGAATTCGGCGCTATCGATACAAATATCATCAGCATTCGAGGAGTTTCGGCATGTCCATGCGTTTACCTCCGGTAATCCACGCATACTTCGATGCAGAAAAATCCAGGGACGCGGAGGCCGCATCGCGTCGCTTCGCCGAAACTGCGATCGTCAGAGACGATGGCGAATCCTATGTCGGCCGCGACTCCATTCAAAAATGGATGGCTGACTCGATCGAGAAACACGCGTGCACCGTGGAGCCATTCTCGGTCGCCGACGACGGCAGCAGGATCATCGTCATCAGCCACGTCGCCGGCGAGTTCCCCGGAAGCCCGGTCGACCTGAGGTACTTCTTCATTCTCGAGAACGACCGGATCGTCGATCTGGAGATCGTTCTCTAACGACATCTGACAACTGCCGGCCGTCGCGGTCATCCTAAAGGACGACCAGTCCCGACATGCTCGGTTGCAGCGACGTCGCCTCCGCCCATGAGGCGTCCGGCGAACCGACGGCCCAAGCGATCTACCTCGCAAAGTCGAAGTTCTGAAAACGGCGACCTGGCGATTGCGCCAGCGGTCGGGCCGAAGGAACGCGATCGGCCAAATTCCAAAGCAGTGAAATGCCCCAATCGACGAAACAACAACCTCATACATCTGGAGATAAGCTAATGAACGACTTTCTGAACGTTGCTGGTAAGCGTGTACTCGTCTCGGGCGGAACGAAGGGCGCCGGCGCCGCCATGGTCACCCTATTTCGTGAGCTCGGCGCGCATGTCCTGACCGCCGCCAGATCTCGACCTGACGATCTGCCGAGCGAGCTCTTCATCGCCGCCGATCTCACCACGGACGAAGGTTGCGCGACCGTCGCCGACATCGCGCGTCAGCGGCTCGGCGGAATCGACGTCGTCGTGCATAACCTCGGGGGCTCGTCGGCTCCGGGCGGCGGGTTCTCCGCACTGACCGACGACGAGTGGCGAAAAGAACTCGACCTCAACCTGTTCCCCGCCGTCAGGCTCGATCGGCTGCTCGTTCCGGACATGATCGCCCGCGGGAGTGGCGTCGTCATTCATGTCTCCTCGATCCAGAGGCTCCTGCCCTACCGGAGTCGACGACGGCGTACGCGGCGGCGAAGGCCGCCCTCTCGACTTACAGTAAGTGCCTCTCGAAGGAGATCTCTCCGAAGGGGGTTCGCGTCGTGAGCGTTGCGCCCGGCTGGATCCTTACAGAGGCCTCGCACGAGTTTGCGGCGCGTCTGGCGGAGCAGGCCGGCACCGACCTCGAGGGCGGCAAGCAGATCGTCATGTCGGCGCTCGGCGGCATCCCTATCGGACGCCCGGCCAGTCCGGAGGAGGTCGCGAACCTGATCGCGTTCCTGGCTTCCGAGCGCGCGGCGTCGATCACGGGAACCGAATACATCATCGACGGGGGAACGGTTCCGACAGTCAAATAGAACTCCGGTCAAATCTATGAGCAGGCAGATGCACGACTTTTAATTATAAACCAGGCAAAAGAGAACGAAGATGAACGCGAAGTCCATTCTTGCGGCCGCCGCTGCCGTGGGGATCTCAGCCGCCACGCCGGCAAACGCCGCCGAGCCCATTCCGGCCAGCCAACAGGTCCGAAACGTCGTCCTGGTGCACGGCGCATTCGCCGACGGCTCGGGATGGCGCAGGGTCTATGACGAGCTTACGCAGCGCGGCTACAAGGTAACCATCGTCCAGAACCCACTGACGTCTCTCGCCGACGATGTCGCCGCGACCAAGCGCGCCCTGAGCCGTCAGGATGGTCCGGCCATTCTCGTCGGCCACTCGTGGGGCGGCACGGTGATCACCGAAGCGGGAGTCGATGAGAAGGTCGCGGGCCTCGTCTACGTGTCGGCGCTCTCACCCGACGCCGGCGAGTCGACGGCGCAGCAGTATGCCGGTTTCGAGACCCCGCCGGAGTTCGTTCTGGACGTGACCGCCGACGGCTTCGGCTTCATCCTTCCGGGCACGTTCAAGGCCGGCTTCGCCGCCGACGCCAGCGACGTCGATGCGGCCTTCATGCGGGACTCGCAAGTCCCGATCAACATGTCGGCCTTCGAGACGAAGCTCACGCAGGCCGCCTGGAGGACTCGGCCGAGCTGGGCGGTGATCGCGACCGATGACAAGGCCTTTGATCAGCGCATGCTTCATGACATGGCCAAGCGCATCGGCGCGAAGGTGACCACCGTGCCCGCTAGTCACGCGGTGTTCATGACGCAGGCGAAGGTCGTGTCCGACGTGATCGACGAAGCCGCCCGCGCCTCGCGATCCGCCACTCGCTAAACTGAAGTCCAGGCCACGAATTATGCAGGTGGAACGAATGCTCCGCCTGCATCGTACTATGAGGCTACGCCAAAAAAAGTCTGCGGCCGAGGCGCGCCAGACACCGGCATTGTTGCCACCGCCGCAAACAGAAGTTCGGTCTACCTCGGAGAGCGCCGCTATGCCGTCGCGGCGCTTAGATCTTCGGCGCATAGAAACTGTTTACTTCCCCTCAGCCGGATGGTTGGCTGCGGACTCCGTGGGCAATCATTTTGCGGCGCGCAGTGCGGACCTTCATGATGGATGTTCTGGTACGCTCCTACCGTGACGAAGACGCGGAACCTCTTGCCGGGGTGCTTTTCGACGCAGTGCATGGAACGGCCCGCGAGTTCTACAATAAAGATCAGGTCGTCGCTTGGGCCCCTGAGGTGCCGGGCGTCAAGGCGCTCCATCGACGTCTAAACGATGGACGTTCGGTGTTGTGGCGGTCACGGGCGACGTCGCACTGTCGCATTCGGCGACTTTGAGAACGACTTCCACATCGACATGCTGTTCTGCCGAAGCGATTGGGGTCGCCGCGGCGTCGAAGCCGCGATCTACGCGCACATCGAAGCTCGGGGGAATGAACTCGCGCTTACCCGCTTGTTCGTGGAAGCGAGCGAAGCGGCGCGCGGACCTTTCGAGCGCTGGGGCTTCCGCGTGACTTGTCGGCAGGACCTCATCCGGATTGGGGTCGCCATCCACATTTACCAGATGGAACAGCGGCTTGGCTGAGGAGGCCTGCGCAGAGAGTTACGCTTTGGGTCGGATGGTATCCGGCGCTGCGACGGCAAGCTGCTGATTTTCGGTTTGAGACCGTCGATTCTGCCGGAATGAGCGTGGCGTCATGCCAAAGGCCGCGCCGAACAGTCGCCCGAAATTCGTCAGATCTGAAAAACCCCAGCCAAACGCGATCTCGCCGATCGTACGGTGATCCTGACTTGGATCTGCGAGCGCCTTTTTGCAACGCTCGAGTCTCAACCCGCGAATAAGCTTAGCGATCGAATTGCCATTGGCAGCCAACAAATCGTTGGCGTAGCGTACGCTCATGCCTGCTGCCCGCGCGGCTGACTCGCTGTTTAGCGAACTGTTCGACAATCGAGCGTCGATCGCCGACCGTAGCCTCATCAGTGCGAAGGTGCGCGGCGTCGTAAGTCGCTTGTTCTCACCAGCCATCGAACCAACGGCGTGGGTGAGAAGATCGACCAATTGGTTGCGAACCAGTTCCGACGTCGCCTCGTCGAAATCTGAAACGTGGGCTCTCAGGCCGTCGAGCAAATCGGAAAGAAAAGCGTTGAGTCCACTCTCGCTCGAAAGGCGCGCGCCAGCGAAATCTCTCATCGAACCAAAGCGGGATTCCAATATAATTCGAGGTATCTTTACCAATAGCATTTGCGACTTATCGGTAAAGCGAATGTTATATGCGAGATTTGAGTCAATGAGCGCCATGTCGCCGCGACGAAAGACATTGCGGCGCTCATTCTGGTCAAGCGCAAATTCTCCAGAACCATTACGACATAGGAAGAACTCACCTTCGCCGTCTGAGCGGATATGACGTCTCTCGCGCGCGCAGGCCATCGCTTGGTTCGTGAAGTCGAACATCCCGATGTCCGCGAGATCGGCGACCTTCAGCTCCGCGTCGAAGCGGTCGCGATGACTGGCTTGCGAGTCATGTCCCGTGATGATCTTGCCTGCGACCTCGTGCCAATAGGCGAACCGGTCGCGGGCATGGATGCCTGCTGTGGTGAATATCGGTTTCATCATCGCATTCCGACACTTTCACGCGAGCGGCAGACTAGAACACAAACCAACCAAACTTAACCCCCGGACGCGAAAATCGCGGCCCACCCCTAACGCCAATTTCGATCGTTGAGCCTCACTACGCACACGGCCCAAATAGTACTGAGCGGCCAGGACCTGAGCATTTGTTTTAAACTGCTAGCGGATCGCCCAGATGTGCTTCGGCTTCAACGGCGCTTTGGGTCCGATGAGGCGAATGGCGTCCATGGCTACTGAGGTAGCGGAACAAGTCGGGCTGGCGCATTGCCTCCTCCCAGAGGCGGCCCCTCAACCCGATCATACACCCGCAATCGTCCAGCGACGCGCCAAGAGCGGTCGTCGACGCCTTGCTCGGGATGCGACCTTTGAAAGTCTGCTGAACGCAGCTTGTCGATGACGTGCAGCGCCAGTCCAGCTATTTGCTGGTGGGCGCCTCCTACGATCCGGAGGCATTTCGAACAGGGCAATTGGGTTGCAGATTGCAGTTAGAGATGCGGAAGCCGGTCCGCGTCTGATCGGAGCCGGCGAAGTCGGCACGCTCGTTCTTGCTCAAGATTGGAGCAAGACGCCGCTTGGGCCAGTCGATGGCTGGCCGCAGGCGCTCCGCACCACCGTCGAACTGATGCTCGCCTCCAGACAGGCCATGTGCCTCATCTGGGGGCCAGAGCTCACGCTGCTTTACAACGACGCCTACGCGCCGATCCTCGGCCTCAAGCATCCCGCGGCTCTCGGACAGCCAATCCAGCAGGTCTGGTCGGAAGTCTGGACGGACATCGAGCCGCTCATCCAAAAGGCGCTCGCCGGCGAAGCCTTGTGGTTCGAGGACCTGCATCTCGTAATGGAGCGCAACGGCTACCGCGAGGACACCTGGTGGCAGTTCTCCTACAGCCCCACTCGCGACGACGACGGCCGCATCGTCGGGATGCTGAACGTCACCACGGAGACGACAGGCAAGGTCCAGGTCGAGGCGGCCTTGCGCGCCAGCGAGGCGCGTCTGCGCTTCCTAAGCGAGCTAGATGAAGCGCTGCGCTCGTCCCGGGACGCGCCGGCCGCCATGCTTTCAGCCGCAGCGCTGCTCGCGCGGCGGCTCGACGCCTCGCGTTGCGCCTATGCCGACGTAGACGCAGACAACGACCGCTTCGTCATACGCAACGACTTCACCGCGCCCGGCATTGCGAGTTCGGCCGGAACCTACAGTCTGGACCTCTTCGGCTCCCGCGCCGCGGCTGACATGCGTCTGGGTCGAACGCTCGTGGTCGGCGATGTCGCCCGAGAGCTCGCCCCCGAGGACGGTCGGGAGATGTTCCAGTCGATCGGCATCGACGCCATCATCTGCTGTCCCTTGATCAAGGACGGGCGCCTTGCGGTCATGATGGCCGTACATCAGGACCGGCCACGCGATTGGCGTGACGAAGACGTCGCCATCGTGGAAGCCGTGGTGGAGAGGTGCTGGGCGCATATCGAGCGCGTCGGAGCGGAGGCGCGGCTGCGGGAAAGCGAGGAGAGCGGCTGCGGCTTTCGGTCGAGCACGCGGAAATCGGCTTCTGGGATGTCGACCTTGTGCGCGACGAACTGATCTGGCCGCCGAGAACCAAGGCGCTGTTCGGAATAAGCCCTGACGTGCCGGTGACGATGGCGGACTTCTACGACGGGCTGCACCCGGAGGATCGCGACAGGACCAGCGAGGCGTTCGCGGCAGCCGCAGACCCACGGCGGCGGGCGATCTATGACGTCGAATATCGCACGATTGGCAAAGAGGATGGCGTCGTCCGCTGGGTCGCCGCGAAGGGCCGCGGCGTCTTCGACGATACGAAAAATGACGTGCGCTGTATCCGCGTCGCTGGCACGGCCGTCGACATCTCCGCGCGCAAGCGGGCCGAGGAGGAGCTGCGCGCTCTGAACACGCTGCTGGAGCAGCGCGTGGCCGAGCGAACCTTCGAGCTGCGCCGGTTCCGCGACATCGTCGATGCGACCCGCTCGCCGATCTGCGCCTTCGATCCCGAGTACCGGCTCATCGCCTTCAACAAAGCGCACAACGACGAGTTCCGACGCGTCAACGGTTTCGATACAAAGCTTGGCGACGTGTTCCCCGATCTCTTCATTCCCGAGCAGCGGCAGGTCATGCGCGCGCTGATGGCCCGCGCGCTGAGCGGCGAAAGCTTCACCGTGGTCGAGGAGTTCGGGCGGCCGGAATTCGGCCAGCCGTTCTGGGAGATCACTTACACGCCGCTGCTGGACGAGGAAGGTCGCATCATCGGCGCCTTCCATCTGGCGCTCGACATCTCGGATCGACTTCGCGCCGAGGTGGAACTCGAGACTGCCCAGGACGCGCTTCGGCAGAGCCAGAAAATGGAGGCGATGGGCCAGCTGACCGGCGGCGTCGCCCACGACTTCAACAACTTGCTGACTCCGATCGTCGGATCCCTCGACCTGCTTCAACGGCGGGGCGTGGGCGGAGAGCGCGAGCAGAGGCTGATCGGCGGCGCGATCCAGTCGGCGGAACGCGCCAAGACGCTGGTTCAGCGGCTTCTCGCATTCGCGCGCCGCCAGCCGCTTCAGCCGATCCCCGTGGACGTCGGCGGCCTCGTCGGCGGCATGGCGGAATTGCTCTCCAGCACCACCGGGCCGCAGGTTCGCGTCGTGGTCGAGGTCGCCGACGATCTGCCGCCGGCGAAGGCGGACCCCAACCAGCTCGAGATGGCGCTCCTGAACCTCGGCGTGAACGCGCGGGACGCGATGCCTGACGGCGGGACGCTGCGGATCACTGCGACGGGCGAGAGCGTCCGGACGCCCCGCGGCGATCTCAGGCGCGGCCACTACGTCCGCCTATCGGTCGCCGACACGGGCGTCGGGATGGACGAGGCGACCCTCTCCCGAGCCGTCGAGCCGTTTTTCTCGACCAAGGGCATAGGCAAGGGCACGGGTCTGGGGTTGTCGATGGCGCACGGTCTCGTCGCCCAGCTCGGCGGGGCGCTGACGATCCAGAGCCAGCCGGGCGTCGGCACGAACGTGGAGCTCTGGCTGCCCATCAGCTCTGCGACCGCGAGCGCCGCGGAGATTGCGCCGGCTCAGGTCGGGCCGGTTGGCAGCCGTGGCCTTGCGCTGCTCGTCGACGACGAAGAGATCGTCCGCGCCAGCACCGCAGACATGCTTGAGGAGATCGGCTACCGCGTGCAAGAGGCCTCTTCGGCCGAAGCTGCTCTTTCGATTGTTGCCGAGGGTGCGCGTCCGGACCTGCTCGTCACCGACCACCTCATGCCGGGGATGAGCGGCGTCGAATTGGCTCGCGTTCTTCGGGAGCAGATGCCCAGTCTGCCGGTGCTGATCGTGTCCGGTTATGCGGAGGTTGAGGGGATCGCGCTCGACCTGCCGCGGCTGACCAAACCGTTCCGGAGCGCTGAACTCGCTTCGAGCGTGGCGTCTCTGACGATAGGGCCAGATAGCGCTTAAGGGCTGGAAAATACGGCACAGCTCAAAAGTCTGCACGTATTCCAACGCCGCGCGAAAACGACGACGTTGGATTGAAGCTCGGCTGACCAACGGTATGTCCGGAGCGAGCCGCGGACGAGAGGGCTCGGCGACTCCTTTTCGCCGTCGCAGGCCGAAATGTCGGACGAGGCGGTCCGACGACCAAAAACGCGGCCGTTCCGTCTGATGGCGGTCGGAAAACCAAGAAAGCTAGAGGAAATGCTCATGAAGAAGCTGGTTCTGCTCGCCCTTCCCGCGCTCGTCGGCATGACCGCCGCTGCAGCTGCCACCGAGGTTACCGAATCCATCGAGATAAACGCCGCGCCAGGGAAAGTCTGGGCGGCGTCCGCCAAGGACTTCTGTGGCATCGGCCAGTTCCACCCTGCGGTGGAGAAGTGCGCGCTGTCGAACGAGGGCAAAACGCGCACACTTTCGCTCAAGGGCGGCGGCACGATCGTCGAGAACCAGACGGCCATGAAGGAGGGTAGCAGTTATTCCTACGTGATCGTCGAGAGCCCGCTTCCGGTCTCGGACTACAAGTCGACCTTCTCGATCAAGGGCAGCGGCGAGAGCTCGACGGTGACCTGGACCGGATCGTTCATGCCCAAGGGCGCCGACGAGGCGACCGCCAAGAAGGCCATCGACGGAATCTACACCTCCGGCCTGAGCGCGCTGAAGTCGAAGCTTTGAGTGCGTAATAGTAGATCGCCCGGGTCCAAGGCTTCAGCCGATGACCCGGGCTATCTCGAGTGCTGCGCGCCGGCAGGATCCAGCTTGTCCGCGCCCACCGCGGAAGTCGAAGGCGTTCCGGGAAGCGGATGTAGTTTCAGCCGGTATCTTCAGGGAGCGGACTTTCTTCTGAGCGACCTTTTCGCCAATACGTGAACGGCAGCACAGCCTTCCGGTTGATCTCCAGGTCTTCGATCTAGTAGCGCCGGATCGCTCTGAACGCTGCATATTCGAGGCTGGCCATGGCGTGGATGCGGACGTCGGCCGGGCATATGTGCCCACCGCTTACGGCGTCGACGAGCAGGCTATGAATACCTCCGCGACTGGGTGCGGAAAGAAGTACGTTGGGGGATTCGCGACCCGCATCACACCACGGTCTGGCCGCCTGCGACGGTGAGCAGCGCGCCCGAGGTGTAGCTCGCTTCGTCTGAGGCCAGCATGACGTAAGCCGACGTGCATGAGTCGTCGGCGCCGGCTGCCCGGGGCGGCCGAACGGCGTCTTTGAGCCGAAGGTCTCGACCGCCTCGGGCGGCATTCCCGCCGGGATGAACGGAGTCCAGATCGGACCGGGCAGGATCGCGTTCACCCGGATGCCGTTCTCGGCAAGCAGTTGCGCGAGGCCGACCGTCAGGTTCGCGATGGCTCCCTTCGTGGTGGCGTAGGGCAAGAGCTGCGGGGACGGATCCTTCGAGTTGATCGAAGCGGTGTTGATGATCGAGCCACCGGGCTTGATGTGGCGCGTCGCGAGTTGCGTCAGGTGGAAGGTCGCGTGGACGTTGGTGTCGAACGTCTTGGTCCACTCCTCGAGCGAGACCTCGTCGAGCGACTTAAAAGGTTTCTGGTACGCCGCGTTGCTGACCAGGATGTCGAGGCCGCCAAGCTCCGCGATGGCGCGCTCCACGACCTGTTCGCGGAAGCTCGCGTCGCTGATGTCGCCGGGCGCCATCACTGCCTTGCGGCCGGCCTCTTCGATATGGCGACGGCAGGTCGCGCCATCCTCGCCCTCGCTCGGCAGGTGCACGACCAATAGGTCGGCGCCCTCGCGGGCGAACGCGATCGCGACCGCGAGCCCGATCCCGCTGTCGCCACCCGTGATGATCGCCTTCTTGCCCGCGAGCTTGCCCGAGCCCTTGTAGCTCTCCTCGCCATGGTCGGGCCGAGGATTCATCTTCTCGGTCAGCCCCGGGAAGGACTGCGGCTGCTTGGGAAACGGCGGCTTCGGGAAGTGCTTCATCGAATGCTCCTGTGTCTTGGAGCAAACGGCCCACGCCCGGAATTCGTTCGGGCGCCGATCAGCGAAGAGCCCATCGCCGGGGTCATGCGACCGCGGCGACGGGCCCACGCTAGGTTCAGCCGATGAACTGGATCAGGTCGCGGTTCAGCCGCTCGGGATCGGTCGCGAACAGGCCGTGGGGCTCTCCGTCGTACTCGATGTAGGTCGAGCCCGGGATGCCCGCGGCGGCTGCCTTGCCGCTTGGCTTGATCGGTACGGTCGCGTCCGACGCGCCGTGGATGACCAGGGTCGGCTTGGTGAAGGACTTCAGGTCCGGCCGGAAGTCGGTCCGCCCAAACGCGTCCACGCAGTCGAGCGTTGCCTTCGGGCTCGCCATCAAGGCCAGCGTAAATGTCCAGTCGAGCAGCGCCGAGCTGACGGGTCGGGAGATCACGCCGACGCCGTAGAACTGTTTGGCGAACGTCTGCAGGAAGGCGAAGCGGTCCTTGCGGATCTCGCTCTTCATGTCCTCGAACACGCTCGCGTCGACGCCGTCGGGGTTGCTGTCGTCCTTCAGCAGGTACGGCACGACCGAAGCCATCAGCACGGTTTTCGCGACCCGGTCGGAGCCATGGCGGGTGAGGTAGCGGGCGATCTCGCCACCGCCCATCGAGAACCCAACGAGGTTCGCCTCGCGAACGTCGAGCTTGTCCAGCACGGCCGCCAAATCGTCGGCGAAGGTGTCGTAGTCGTATCCGGTCGCGGGGTGCGCGGACTGGCCGAAGCCGCGGCGGTCGTAGGTTATGACCCGGTAGCCCGCCTCGAGCAGCGCCAGCGTCTGGTACTCGAACATGTCGCCTGTCAGAGGCCAGCCGTGGATCAGGACCACGGGTTTGCCCTTTCCGGCGTCCTTGACGTGCAGATGCGCGCCGTCTCGGCTCTCGATGTGCATGCGTTCTCCTTGATGCGTTCAGTCGCGCCGGGTGATGCTCCGGTTTGCAGAAGCAACGCCGACGCGCGTCGAACGGTTCTCCGCCACCGCTCCTCGGGATCGAAACCTTGCCAGCGCCGTTGGTCAGGGCATTCGCACCCCGCGCCCGGAGAAGGCGCGCGGCATTCGCATGGAAGGAGACGGCCATGAGCCTTCAAGGCAAGAAGATCGCGATCCTGATCGCGCCGCGCGGCACGGAGGAGCCGGAGTTCGCTAAGCCCAAGGAGGCCGTCGAAAAGGCCGGCGGCGAGGTAACGGTCGTCAGCATCGAGGCTGGCGAGGCGAAGACGGTGAACAGCGACCTCGACCCGGGCGGCAGCTACGCCGTCGACAAGACGTTCTCCGAGGTCTCGGCCGACGATTTCGACGGGCTGGTCGTGCCCGGCGGCTGCGTGGGCGCCGACAAGCTCCGGGGCGATAAGGACGCGATCGCGTTCATCCGGGCGTTCTTCGAGCAGGCCAAGCCGGTCGCCGCAATCTGCCACGCGCCGTGGACGCTGATCGAGGCTGGCGTCCTGAAGGGCCGGACCATCACGTCCTACCCGACGCTCAAGATTGACGTCGAGAACGCGGGCGGGACCTGGGTCGACAAGGAGGTCGTGGTCGACAAGGGGCTCGTCACGAGCCGCAACCCGGACGACCTTCCGGCCTTCTGCGCCAAGCTCGTGGAGGAGTTCGCCGAGGGCAAGCACCCCGAGCAGGCCCGCAGCGCCTGACTTCAACCACAGCCACACACGACGGCCGGCGCCCCGCACATGATGCGGGGCGCTTTCGCCCGTGCGGCGTTCAGCTCAAAGGAGGCTGGCCGTTCGAGGCCGACAGGCCGCCATCGACGGGCAGGTTCACGCCCGTGATGTAGAGCGCGTCGTCGCTGGCGAGGAACGCGATGGCGCCGGAGATGTCGGACGGCTGCGCCCCGCGGCCCATCGGGATCCGCTCCTCGAACTTCGCGATCAGCTCGGGCTGGTCCTTCATGCCAGAGATAAGCGGGGTGTAGGTCAGCGACGGGTTGACCGCGTTGACCCTAACCCCGTTCTTAGCCTCGTCGATCGCCAGCGCGCGGGTGAAGTTCGTCACCGCGCCTTTGGCCGCGCAGTAGAAGCTGTGGTTCCAGTCGCCGCCGAGACCCGACACCGACGACACGTTGATGATCGAGCCCTTGCGAGTGCGCAGCGTAGCGATCGCCGCGCGGCTCATCTGGACCACCCCGTAGAGGTCGGTCTCGATGACCTTCGCGAAGTCCGCGAAGTCACCATCGTCGAGCTTGCCGAGGTGGTCGACACCCGCGTCGTTGACGAGCACGTCGATCCCGCCGAACCGCTCGACCGCGCGCGCCACCAAGGCTTCGCACGAGGCCATCTGGGAGACGTCGGTCTCAACCGTCTCGACCGCGTCGCCTGACAGGTCTGCGGCGACCTTCCGTAGTCCTTCGACGTCGATGTCGCCGAGGACCAGGGTCGTGCCCTCCTCGGCGAAACGACGCGCCGCTTCTTCGCCGATGCCGGAGGCGGCCCCGGTTATCATCACGACCTTGTTTCTCGAATCTCATGGGGCTCTCCATCTGTCTTGCTTGGGCCGCCGTTCCACGAAGGCACGCTCGGCAGAGCGGCGATCTGAAAAGTCACGCCGCGAGCATGAGGTTCCCGCAGATCGGATTGCCCATCGGCTACTTCCGCATCGCTTGCCGTGGCGGCCGGCGACGATAACCTGGCCGGATGACGAGCATCCCGGATTGCCTTGCCGCGTTCTCGGTGGCGGCCATGACCAACACGCATGATGCGGAAGAAAGGGGCCGCGCGGCGATCGACGCGTACCTGCTCTGCGTGCCCAACGACCCGCTGCGTCGCCTCGCGGCGCTTCACGAACTTCTCGCCGCCTATGTGGAGCTCGCGCTAGACAGCACGGCCGCCATGGCCATCAGGGCCGACCTCGAAAACAGGATCGTCGAGGCCGCGGGGCCTCCAAAGGAGCAACTCGGCTCGGACCAGCACGCCTGAAGCAAGAAGACTGGCTCCAGCGGCCAGCCGTCGCGATGACCGCGTCCCTAATGCGCCATCCTGCGCATCATCGCGATTACTGCCGGGCGTTCGTACGGCTTCGAAAATAGACAGCCCGCTCCGGCAGATTGAGATCAGCCGCGCTCAGGGACGCGCAGCCGTATCGGCGCCAGTTGCGGACATCCGCTGATGTCTGCAAAACGGTCACTCAGGTGAGCGATCAAAGCGCAAAGCTGCCCCACGGGGCGCTGGTCACTTCAGGGCATGCTCGGAAGTGACAAAAGTGCGGCGCGCGGTTAATTCTTTCGAAGGGTTGGAGTGCGCTCGCATTAGGCCCATGTCTTTTGATGTCGTACTATTCCAGCACGGATAAATCGGAACGATTCACCGCGAAGACCCTTGTCCTCCAGAGAACGACATTTGCATCGTTCGTGATGGGAGGACTTATGTCCAATATTTTCAAGCTTAGCGCCGCTGCTCTGCTCGTCGCCGCATCCGCTTCGGGCGCGTTTGCTCAGTCGACCGGCACTGAGAACAACGCGTCATCCAGCTCCGGCGCAAGTTCGTCGGAACAGCAGGGCAAGACCGGTTCGGACAATAAGGATGGAATGAGCACGTCTACCGGCATGGACACCAAGGGCGACAAGCCGACTTCGGCGGGAACCTCGAACGATCAGGCCAAGGACCTGCGCGGCCATAGCGAGACTCCGAAGGGATCGAGCAAATAACGTTCACCCGGATCACGCGGCCCCGGCTTTTAAGCCGGGGCTTCTCGTATCTGCTGCTCATCAGTGACGCGGAATCGAGTGATGGAGACCGACATGCTGGACGATCAGGATCGACCGTCGATCGAAACGGAAGAGACGCCGACGCCGCCGAAAGGGCAGAACATCAAGGCTTGGTGACACTCGGCGACGACGCAGTCGAGGAAGCGCAGCACGAAGAGGAAGCGCCTCCAAAGGGCGCGGCGGAAAATGACGCGGAGAAGCCGAGCGGCGAGCTAGCGAAAGACGCTCCAGCCTCGATCACCGGCTTGGCGGGCTGACGAGGCCGAACGAACTAGCCTGACCGGTCCGAGTGCTCCGCAAGGCACTTTTCGATCTCGGCGATGATGCGCTTGGTGTAATCCACCGCATCTGGAACACGGTCCATCTGCTGGCCTCGGGAATATTCGTAGGACCGCATGGTGCCGTCCTCGAGCCAGATCAGGCGCTGCCGAAAAATCGCCAGATCCTCTTTCAACTTCTCACGAAATTCCAAGTGTTCCTCCCTTGGTCTGAGGAGGGAAGCGCACTGGCGGCCGTTCGTTCCAGCGCGGATCACGATTGTCGGTCTGGTGAGTTCTATCGCCGGCCTGTGGAACGAAGGTGCTAGGCGCGTGTTTCGCGGATGACCCGATGCGCTCGGAGATCAGTCGAGGGAGCCACCGCAATGAGCCATCGAGAAACCCGTATCAAACAGCGCGCCTACGAGCTTTGGATTCAGGCGGGTGAACCGGAAGGGACCTCCGAGCAATTCTGGTATCAGGCGGAAAAGGAGATTGATGGCGATGATCCCGCCGCCTCTGGCAAGGGCGCGGCTCTGACGCCGGACGAAGAGCTTGAGAAGCAGCTGGAAGAAACGATCCCGGCGAGCGATCCGCCCTCGGCCACGCAACCGTAGGGCGACCATATCGCGCGCCATTGGTTTTGATCCCGGGCGCAAATTGCCCATTTGGTCGGGAGCTCGAATGAGGCAGCGCGGTGCATCTTCGTAGACCCGTTATTCTTTTCATGGGACTAGCGGTTCTCATTGCAGCGCTCTGTACGCTAATGTGGATGACAGTGCTTTAGTCATTCCCTCTCACATGACGGATCATCGGCCGGACGACCCGAGCATTCCGACAGAAGAAAAGCCTGCCAGACGAGCAGGTGGTTGGTTGATCGTAGCTGCGATAACAGGGACGTTTCTGGTTTTGGGCCTGTTCGCTTGGTTCGGACGGACACATTCAATTATGATGGCCGTTGGCGCTGAGATCCGCGGACACGATGAACCAAGAGATCGAGCTGAATCGCTTTTTAAACGAGTGGGCGACCAGAGCGCTTGCGGCCGCGCGAAAAGAGACGGCCACGACGTGCCGCGAGAGTTGCATCTCAAGGGCGGCTGCGCGCCTTGGTGAGGATGCAAGGGCTGCAGGCATTTATGACCAGGTGAACGCCACCGCTCAGAAGCACGGCGGATTCATTCCATTTGTCCGCAGCTTGCTCTGATCGTGCAGACCATCTGTCTTTTTCTGATCACCGAGATTTGGGTAGTTGGCTCAGCGGCTCACGGTCGCCCTACGCGCGCTAACGCGGCTGTCCAGTTCCATGGCTGACTTGCGGGCCATTCTGGAGCCGCTCTCGCGCTTCATCGACGGAACGCAAACCATCCTCGGTCAGCAGCCAGTTATTGCCTTGGCGTTGGATCAGGCCGGTGCTTTCCACAGCGCGAAGAACGCTGTCGGACAAAAGGGGGCTGCCGGCACCCTTCATCAGGGTTTCCAAGATCGCGACGCCTTCAGGCGACAGCGTTCGCGTATCAACCATGTGGCGTTTCTCCCGAGAATTCGGTCCTAGGCACGGAGCACGCTGCCCGATCGGGGATCGGTGTTGCGATCGATCGCAAACTTGCCTGCCTCGGTGAGCGCCCACGCGCGCTCTGACCACTCAATTAGGCCTTCGTCCTCAAGATCTCGCAGAACAGCGTCGACCCCGTTCAGCCAGTGCGACTCCACCGCCTTGAGCGCGCAGACTGACTCAATGGAAAGATAGTCAAGGCGCGCGGTCATATGGTGGTTCCGTGCTGCGATGCTGGCTTAACAGAACCGAGGAAAATTCGTTCCGCTGATAGCGTCGGAACATTTCGCGCCCGCGGGCCTTCTCCTATCGAGACTTAATTGAGGAGAGTGACATGGCCCCCGGTGTGGAGACCTTTGGCTTTTGATGACAGTTCTTGGCGTGAGTCTGCTGGGCATCACGATCGCCTACGCCGCGTTCAAGAGCCGCCAGAATATGACGCCAGCCAAACGTGACGTTGCCGATCGCGGAGCCGAGCGTGTCTACGCGGAAGAACAGCGCGATCCGGCGAATCGAGGAGCTTGATATGAACGACCAGCCATCGGTCTACGGAACAGATACGTCCAAGCCGAAAGAGAAAGCTGGCGTTGAAGTCGGCGGTGGAGACAAGGCGGCTGCGGCCACCGATGCCAAGGCGCGGAAGGAAGCCGAGCCGGGAAGCGCCGACGATGATCGGGAGCCGCCGGCGCTGGAAGATTCCGAAGAGGCTTAGTCGCCGACGTAAGGCCGGGAACCCATCGCCCCGCCCGCGCGTCTAACGAGTGCGGCGGCTTTAGTCCCCGCTGCAAACTCCCAATGAGAAGCCCGGCGCGTCAGCCATCTTCGCGTCGGGCTTTCTGTTGCGCCCTGCGTGGTTGACTAGTCAGCAACCCCTAGCCATCACGTGTATCGGCGAAAATCACTCGTTTGGGCATCGACGGCTGAGGGCTTCGCGCTCACGGTCATTGACGCGGGAGACGCATGTGCCGCGCTACCATTTCAACGTACATGACGGTGTGGAAATCCCCGACAGTGTGGGCATAGACCTACCGGATATCAGGTCCGCCCGTCGTGAGGCCATGAAATACGCGGGCGTGCTGCTCGACGAAGCTGAAGATCGGGAAAGCCTTGGCGAAGAGTGGCGCCTGGACGTCACCGATGACAGCGGCACGGTACTTTTCAGCTTGAATTCGTCGTCAGAGAGCAGTCGCCATCCTAAGCGCTAGGTAGTTTTCCCTACGCGACCGGTGGTATGCCAGCCATGTCGCAATCGTTATGGTAGAGTGAATTATCACTCGTTAACTACGCGCCATGTCGTTCGTGATCACACATGGGCCCCTCGGCGTCGAGCACGAGGTGGGCTGCGAAAGTGCTGTCGAGGCGCTTTCGATTTTTCGGGATCTTATGCAGCAAGGCGCTGTCGGAGTGATGCTGACGGTCTTCGAGATCGGGGACGAGGCTCTTGCTTTGCTCCAGCTACTTGTTGAAGCTGAAAAAGGTCAAATCTCCGAGCCGGCGGCGTGAGCCGCTCTGCAAGAGCGGCCCGACCGCTCCCCAGCGACCGGGCCATGCTTCAGTTGTCTGGACAGAGAGGGGCGGAAACCTGTCCAGCGCCTTTTCCTGGCGGGGGCCACCCGAAGCACCGCGATCCTACCGCATCCGTGATGAACATAAGATAATTCTAAGATGCAGGTGGGGTTCACGAACCTGTCATCCGACAGTCAGCCGGCAGTCTGTTTGCGAGCTACATAATCGCTCCGATGCGTCCCATGCGTCGGGCTTTTTCATGCGCGCCCTGATAGAAGTTTCTCGCCGAAACGAGCTAGGGAGAGAGCGTCCCGCGGGCCCGCCGAGGGTTTCCCCCGATTCCTCTCGGCGGGCCTCATCCAGCGCCCCGGAACCGATCACATCGCTCGCGCGTATAGCTCTCGAAACGTACCTCCCCGTATCGTTTCGCCTTGAAGAGCCCGACGCGCCCGTCACCGTGCGTCGGGCTTTTTGCTGCGCTGGCGACGCTGAGGGCAGTCAGATACGGTCCCCAAAACTTCGCGGGGACACTGCCGGCAATGGCCGCTGACATCGATGGGACGCTTGCGGTCTTTGCTGTTGCCGCCTGGGCGGACGGGGACGAGGGCAGGCGCACGTGCGCCCAAGCACTGGACGCTTATATCGAAGCGGTCGGGGGAAGCGCCTCCGACAGGTACGACGCGCTTCAAAAGCTCCATCGCGAAGCGCGGTCGATCGTCGGATCTCAGGACCATTCGGCGATGATCATGAAGCTGATCAACGTGCGGCTCACCGAGGTCACTGCCTCGATGGTGGGCGTAGGTGTGCCGAGTGTGTCGTCGCCACTTTAAAGGGAGGCGGGGCTAGCCCTCAATCGCGCTGAGCATACACGTGGATATGTCCGTCCACGTTTGTGGTGTGTGATCCGGCGTGGAATTTTGACCCCGTAGGTCGGGGGATCGGCGTCCAATTTTGGGTCTGACTCATTCTCGATGAAGTTGGCTGGTGGCTTTCGCCTCCCTTGCGGAGGAGGACCGTCATGGCCTTTGGCTTTCGAACGAACGCGTTGGCGCCGGCCGGTCTTATCGTGGACCGGGTGACGGTTGAAGCGGACGCGATCGAGGTTTGCGTCCGATCGCCGGCGGTGATCGCCCGGTGCCCTCTCTGCTCTTCGCCAGCGCGGCGGATCCACAGCCGCTATGTCCGCCGGGTCGCGGACCTACCCTTCGGTGGGCGTCCCGTTCGGCTACGCCTGACGGCGCGGCGGTTTGTCTGTGAGCAGGCGCGGTGCCCGCGCCGGATCTTCGGCGAGCCCTTCGCCGGTGTCCTGGGGCGTGGAGCCCGCCGGGTCGAGCGGCTGGAGACCGTTGTCCATCATCTGGGCCTTGCGCTGGGTGGGCGGCCGGGAGCCGGCCTCGCCCGGCGGCTCATGCTGCCGGTCAGCAACGACACGCTGCTGAGGGTCGTGCGAAGGCGAACGATGAGGCCAGACGCTCCGCTGCGCGTCGTCGGTGTCGATGACTGGGCGTTCCGGCGCAACTGCCGCTACGGATCAATCGTCGTCGATCTCGAACGCCGGCGTCCTGTCGCTCTGTTGCCTGATCGAGAGATCGCGACCGTCGCTGCGTGGCTCGGCGATCATTCCGGTATCGCCGTCGTCGCCCGCGACCGCGGAGGAGGCTATGGCGAGGCGGCGGCGCGAGTTCTGCCCCATGCCGTCCAGGTCGCGGACCGCTGGCATCTGATGGAGAACGCCAGCGCCGCCTTCCTAAACGCCGTCCGCGCCGCCATGACGCCGATCCGCCGGACGCTCGGCGCGACGCGCATCGATCCGAAGCTGCTGACGGTCGCGGAGCGGCTGCAGTATGAGGGCTATCTGCGCCGCGCGAGAGCCGACGAAGCCGTTCTCAGCATGGCGCGCGAGGGACTGTCGATCAAGGCGATCGCCCGGCGGGCGGCGCTCGCACGCGGCACGGTGCGTAGGATCCTGCGTGGCGAGCACGGCGACGCCTTCCGAACGCGACAAAGCTCGCTCGAAGCCTGGTTGCCGGTCCTGGCCGCCGAATGGACCGAAGGCTGCGCCAACGGCGCAGAGCTGTGGCGGCGTCTTCGGCGGCGCGGCTTCCAGGGCTCTCTCCGCGTCGTGACAGAATGGGCGACCAGACGCAGGAGGTCGGAAGCCAAAGGCCTTCGCCAACTGCAACGGGCGCCGTCGGCGAAGACCATCGCCAAGGCGATGACGATTGAACGCGACCGGCTCACCAAAGGCGACGCGATCCTCGTCGCGTCGATCGAAGCGGCAGCGCCGGAACTTGCGAAGGCGCGCGTCCTGCTCGACCGCTTCCACGCGATGGTCCGGCGCCACGCCGCGCAGGAGCTCGATCCCTGGATCGCAGACGCTTCGCCCAGCCTGCTCGGCTCATTTACGCGTGGCGTGGTCCGGGACCAAGCCGCCGTCCGAGCGGCCCTGGGCGAGCCCTGGTCCAACGGACAGACCGAGGGCCAGATCACAAAGCTCAAGCTCATCAAGCGCCAGATGTACGGTCGCGCCAAGCTCGACCTGCTCGAGGCCCGCCTTATTGGTGCCGGATGATCCCGTCGCGCATCATCGAAAATGCGTCAGACCCAACATTGGACGCCGATAAGGGGTCAAAGTTCAGCGCCGATTGACAGCTCGCAGATCTCGATAGGCGCATTGAGAGGCAGCGGAAGGCTTTGGAGCGGCTTCACGCCCGGCAGGGCGCCACCGCAGTGGCCCAGGCGTCTTTGCGGCTCCTTGAACTCAATAGAGCGTTTGTCGAGGCTCACATCACATTGCTGATGGATGGTGAGGAGCCGTTGGCCGAGATCAACTCGCAGGCTTGAAGCGAAAACCGCCCCGCCGACCTTTATGGGCCAGCGGGGCGGGAGCTCTTCGCATCGAACTTGCGGGACCAACGAACCAACAACGGGTTCGTTCGAACGTCGGCTAGCCGTTACCAGCCGAACTTGTAGGCGACGCCCGCCATCACGCGGTGCTCGTACTTGCTGCGGACCGGAACGCCGGCCAGGCGGAAGGTGTCCTTGCCGAGATCGGTGTAGCGATACTCAGCGCGGACCACGACGTTGTCGGTCACAGCCGACTCGACGCCGCCGCCGATCGTCCAACCGACCGCAGTCTTGTTGTCCTTGGCGCCAAGCCGACCGGCGCGGACCTTCACTTCGCGATCCGCATAAGCGACGCCGCCCGCTGCATAGAAGAGGACGCGGTCGACAGCGAAGCCGACGCGAGCGCGAGTGGCGCCGGTCCAGTCGGTCTGGGTCTTCGCGGACGCGCCGAACGCGCCGCGCGTGCGGTCGATGTCGGCCCAGTTGAAGTCAGTCTCGATGCCGAGCACGAGCGGCGAGTTGTCGAGCTGAATGTTGTAACCAGCATAGCCGCCGACCATCCAACCCTTGGGCTTGGCGCTGAGGCTGCCGCCGGCCGCGCGGAAGTTGGCGTCGCCCCAGGCGTATCCGACCTGGGCGCCGACATAGCCGCCGGTCCAGCTGAAGGACGGGACCGCCACGATTGCCGGAGCGGCTTCCATGGGGAGGTCTGCCGCGTAGGCCGACGTCGACAGCAGCAGCGCGCCGCCGATGAGAGCAAGCTTCGACTTCATGTTTGAAAACTCTAAGAATTTTGCCGGATGCGCCGGACCGCTACTCAACTGATCGGATAGATCCCCGGGTATCCCATTGCCGTCAAGTTGTAGCCGCATGTTTGGTATCGGTGTGTCCTTTGAGTTGCCGCCTTTCTGGTCCGCCCGAAACACGCGCACTGTCGGAACCACGCGTGGCTCCAAGCGCTTAGCTCTCGAATGCGTAAGGAGCCGAGAATGATCGAGCAGAAGTCTCAGACCAAATGGAAGCCACTTGCCTTCATGCTGGCCTTCGTCGTGGCGCTTGCGGTCGGAGCCTCCGCTCTCTTGCTCAACAAGGATGAGGTGACTGAACCGCTGCCGCAGGGCGGACCTACGGTGAACCCTGGCTAGGCCACGCAGATGCGTCGAGGCCGCATCAGACAGTCAGGCAACCTATTTTTACTGAGCGACGAGGCGATAGGAGCGATTGATGACAAACACGAACGTGCCTCCGTTAAGGTCCGACGAAACGGGCAAACACGTTAGGTCCGACAGCCCAGTCGATCGGCCCGCTCAAAATCTGGATATCGAGGAATTCGACAGGAAGCGCACGAAAAGTGGGGCAACGAACGGCCCCGACGAGCGTCACGAGAAGCGACCTGAAGGCCCGTACAAGGATCCCGCCGATGAGCAAAAGCAGGGCGAGGTTAAGTAGGCGCGTCGAAACGAGGGAAAATCATCGCGGGTTTGGTCTGCCCCCTGGGAAGTGGTCCTCCCTGATGTATGGCTTTTGGCCATGTGGAGGACTGAACGATGCCGAGGAAGAGGCACGCACCCGAAGAGATCGTCGCGAAGCTGCGGCAGGTTGAGGTTCTTACGGCACAAGGGCGGCCGGTCGCTGAAGCGATCCGTTCGATCGGCGTGACCGAAGTCACGTTCTATCGCTGGCGCACTGAGTATGGCGGGCTGAAGGGCGATCAAGTGAAGCGCCTGAAGGAGCTTGAGGCTGAGAACGCCCGGCTTCGACGCGCGGTGTCGGACCTGACGCTGGACAAGATGATCCTGGCGGAGGCGGCAAGGGGAAACTGATCAGCCCCGCCCGTCGTCGCGACTGCGTGGATCGTGTGGTGAGCAAGCTCGGTGTGACGGAGCGTCGGGCCTGCCTCGTGCTCGGCCAGCACCGCTCTACGCAGCGGAAGGTCCCTATGCGGCCGGACGATGAAGCGGCGCTGACCGCCGACATCGTTGCGCTCGCCGTCCAGTATGGCCGCTACGGCTACCGGCGGATCGCAGCCCTGCTGCGCTCCGCCGGCTGGGCCGTGAACCTGAAGCGGGTCGAGCGGATCTGGAGACGGGAGGGGCTAAAGGTCCCGCAGAAACAACCCAAGCGAGGGCGGCTCTGGTTCAACGACGGTTCGTGCCTGCGGCTGCGGCCGGAGCGGCCGAACCACGTCTGGTCCTACGACTTCGTCGAGGATCGCACGCACGACGGCCGCAAGTTCAGGATGCTCAACGTGATCGACGAGTTCACGCGCGAATGCATTGCGATCCGGATCGGGCGGAGGCTCCGGTCGACCGACGTCATCGACGTCCTGTCGGACCTGTTCGTCCTGCGCGGCGCGCCGGGCCACATCCGATCGGACAACGGCCCGGAGTTCGCCGCCAAGGCCGTCCGCGAGTGGATCGTGGCCGTTGGCTCCCGGACCGCCTTCATCGAGCCTGGCAGTCCCTGGGAGAACGGCTACTGCGAGAGCTTCAACGCCCGGCTACGCGACGAGCTTCTCAACGGCGAGATCTTCTACTCGCTCGCCGAGGCCAAAGCCGTGATCGAAGGCTGGCGACGGCATTACAACGCCGTCCGGCCGCACTCGGCGCTCGGCTACAGACCGCCCGCGCCCGAGGTCGCGCTATGGCCGGCTGCGCAACCCCGACCAGCTCCGCCGGCCACACCAACCATCGCGTCAGCGCCGCTCATGAACTAACATTGCAACCGGACCACTCGATGGGGGCCGGCCAGTGGCCGCTGCGTTTGGCAGCTCGATCTGGGTCGGCGGCGTGACGTTCGCGCTCGCGGCCGCGATGGCGGGCTTCTATGCGGCGGCCGTCTCGGAACGAAGAGGCCGCTTGATCGCCCGCGCGGCCCTGGCGCTCGGGATCGCGCTGGCGGCGGCCTCGCCGATCTTGATTGAACAGGCGCGGGCGGCGGCGGAGCGGAGCGGCGGACCGCCTGTCGCGTTCCACGCCTACGAGGTGTTCGGCCCGTCCGTCGCAGACGCGATCCGGCGCCCGCTCGACCTGATCGGGTTCTGGCCCGTGCAGCTCCCGGTCGACCTGCCCGCGACCTTTCCGATTGGCGTGGCGGCGCTTGCGGCGGCGCTCGCCACAGCCGGCGGCGATCCGGGGCGGAGGCGCGTCGCGACGGTCCTCGCGCTCGGCGCCGCAGCCTCATTCGCGGTCTCCTGGCTGCTCGTGAGCAAAATCCTCAACAACGATCTTGGCTGGCGCGCGGTCCTGCCCGGAACGCTCGTGCTCGCGGCCTTCGCGGCCGCAGGCCTGTCGCGCTGGACAGCTCGCCCGACAAAGGCCGTACCATCGATGCTTGCGATCGCCTGCGTTCTCGCCGGAGCCTATGGCGGGTTCTTCTTCTTCCGCGACGATCTCGCGGCTCGTCCGTCCGGCTCCGCGGCCGCATTCGCCCGGTCTCCCGAACTCTGGCGCGAGGCGCGGGCGCACTCCGGCCTAACCGAGCGGATCGCCAGCAATCCGGGCTTGTTTGCGGACATGACGCAGCACCCGATCAACATCTCATGGGCGCTCCTCTCCGACCGGCGCTCCTGCTACGCCGGATGGGAGTTCGCGCGTCCGTTCTCGGGGAAGTCGGCCGAAGAGGTCGATCGCACGGACACGGAGTTCCGCGCCGTCTTCGATGGAACAGCTTCGGCCTCTGCCGTGCACGCGCTGTTCGAGCCGCACGACTGCAGTGTCATCGTAGTCACCGCCGCCGACGGCGCGTGGGCGTCCGGCGCCTTCGCCAAAGACCCGGCCTTCGAGTTGCTGAACGAACGTCCCGGCGCCTGGCGGATCTACCGGTTCCTGCCGACCCGGCCTCCACCCTAGGTCGAAGATCCCGAACGTAACGCTTGAGCTGGCCGTCGCGTAACCAAGACAGGATGTTCACGACCCAGCTCATTGACGCGCTCGTCGCGGATGCGGGCTCTCCCCCGAGGAGGGTCGGACGCGCCGTCGCGGGCGCGCTGCTGCTCGGCGCGGCCGGCGCGGCGGCCGTGTTCGCGATGCGGCTCTCCATCCGCCCAGACATCGTCGAAGCTTTTGGGAGCGTGCGCTTCCCTCTGAAATTCGCGCTGATGGCGGGGTTCGCGCTCGCGGCCGCGGCTATCGCTCTGCGGCTTTCCAGACCCGGCCGGGCCGGCGCCGCCGAGGGTCTCGCGCTCGCGGCGGCCGCCATGCCGCTGCTGGTCTCGGTCGCGATCGAATTGCTGGTCACGCCCGCGGATCGATGGACGACGCGCGCCGTCGGGACCATGTCAACGGTCTGCTTGACGCACATTCCGCTGCTTGCCGCGCCGGCCCTCGTCGCGCTGCTGACGGCGCTTCGACGCGGTGCGCCGGCCTCGCCCGCCCTGACCGGGGCGGCCGCCGGGCTGCTGGCTGGCGCGATGGCGGCGATGGTCTACGCCACGAGCTGTCCCGACGATTCGCCGCTCTTCGTCGCCATTTGGTACATGATCGCGATCGGGTTGGTCACGGCCGCCGGCGCGCTTGCGGGGTCTCGCCTGCTGAGATGGTAGGCCGGCGCGTCACCTCATCGAGCGCATGAAACGATCCGCCGGCTCGCCCGCCCGGACCGGCCCGTCCTGCTTGAGAAACGGATCCTCGGGATGGTTCTTCGCAGCCATCGAACGAAGGTCCTCGAGCGACATGTCCGGGTCCGCGTCCATGCGGGCCGAGACTTCGGCCATCTCCGCGCGCATGTCCAAGCGGTCGTAGCGCTCGCCCCGGACGATCTCGCCGATGCGTTTCATCGTAGGCTGCTGGCCGTCGGCACATGGCGCCCCCGAGCCGTCGCCGCAGGTCGGCGCGACCATGTCGATCCAGCGCGGCCCGCCTACATAGACGGCGTAATACATCAGCTTCGACTTATAGACGCTCACGCCGAGTTCGATCAGCGCCTCGTAGAACATCAGGTGCGTGTCGCCCCAGGACGCCGTCCGCCTGTCGCAATAGTGGTCGTGAAGCACGGCCGCTTTCAGGTAGGCTTCGTCCCATGGGCCTCCGATAATGCTCTGCGCCCAGTCCGGTATGCTCGCCCCGTCCGTGACATCGCCGGCCTCGGCCCGCCATGTCCGCTTGGCGCCGTCGATAAACAGCAGCGGCGACCGCAGGATGCATTTTCGCTCCGCCATGCAGCCGTCGGGGTCGAACGCCAGATCCCCGGTGAACTGAGCGGAGGCCGGCAAGGCCCAAACGGTGCAGATGATGGCCGTAAGGCCAAGGGCGCGCACGGTCATGCAAGGCCCCTTCGCGCTGTTTTAGAGATCCTGTGTCTTCAGGTCATCGACGCGCGGCGGCCACGATCGGTCCGCCGTCTCTGGCCTGGACGAGGATCGCGGTCTGCAGCTTGTCGACGGCCGGGGGCAGCGGCAGCGTCGCCGCCTCGCCGGTCCACCCGCCCAGCCGGCGCAGTTCGTGGACCACATGCGCGTGCGGCAGGGTGCGGCCCGAATTCTCGCCGCGCCCCACCGCGACGCGCACCGTGTTCGGATCGAACCGCACCAGCCAGACGTCGGCTCCGCCCAGCTGCGGCGTTCCGGCGCCGATCGCGACCTTGCCAGCCGAGATTTCGACCTCGGGCCCGCGTCGGTCGCCGGCGCGCGCGACAAGGCCGAGCACCTCGTTCAGATCCTGGCCGACCGCGCTGAAGCGTCCGTCGACCACCATGTGGGGCGTGAACGGGCCGTCCAGGCCGAGCTTCGGCACGTAGTCGGCCTGCCGGCGCGTGAACTCGGCCTTGCCGAAACTGTCCTTCCAGCCGAGCCGATCCCAATAGGTCACGGAATAGCTGAGAGCCAGCACATCGCGCCGGTCGGCGAGCTGGATCAGATTGGCGTTGGCGGGCGGACAGGACGAGCAGCCCTGGCTCGTGAACAGTTCGACCACGATAGGCTGCTCGGCGCGCGCAGCGTGAGATGCGCCAAGAAGGGCCATAGCGAGGGCTGCGGCAAGCGAGCGTCCACCCATCGTCAAGCTCCTGACCAGAGTGACGGGCGGCGCGCGCCGGACGCGCTCACCCGTAGCCTTCGGCCAGGACAAGGATCGTCGCGACCGATCGGGACCGGCCTCCGCCGCCGGCTACACGATCGATTACGCTCGAGGGATCCGGATCGTTACGCGGGTCGCACGATGGCATCGCCGGCCGGATCAATCAGGGCGCCGTAGCCGGATGTCGACTTCGCGCTCGACGAACGACCATTCCGGGATGTCGCGCAAACGCGCGACCAGAGCATCGAAGTCGGCTTCGTCTTCAGGCCGGAATTCGAACCAGGTCAGGAAATCGAATGGTTCCCCGAGATCGCGGGCATGATGTAGCCGGCGTGCGATCGCGGGAAGATAGTCGAGGCCGATCGCGATATGCCGCGACTGCGCCTCGAAGATCGACCGACGCTCGTCTTGCGCGAGGCTCCACCAAGACGGGGATTTTCGGATTGGTATCAACGCTGCGAGGGTAGCGTCAGATCGGCCCAGCGGCTCCTGCTTCGCAGTGAGCGCCGACGTCTCAATCCGCGTCGTGTAGCGGGTATTGCTGGTCGCGCCGGTCAGGACCCACTCGCCCGGCGGCTTCGGCGCGCCGGGCTCGACCGTGACGACATCGACGAAACGAACAGGAGGGAGCGCGGCGCCAGCGATCGCTTCGATGCGCTCCACGCGCCATGGGCCCGATGCACCGCCGATGAAGCTCACACGTGTGGATCCGGACATGGCCGTCCCTTCTGGTTCATGGCCGTCCCGTCGGCTCGCAGGGTGCGGCTTTGGGACATCCCTAAAGGCTTGTGCTCTCAGGTAACTTTCGCAGACCAGAGCGGATTCGTTACATTCATGAGCCGTGGACGGGCGCCTGACCCTGTCATTCCGCGTAACGAAGGCGCTTACCCCAACGTATTGAGGGCGGATGATCGGCGGAAAGGCGGCTGAAAGCGATTGGATCGCTTGGATGAAAGCGGGGATCGCAGGCGACGCCGCTGCATATGAGCGGCTTCTGGCGGCTCTGGCGCCTTTCATCCGGAGCGTGGCGCGAAGCCGGGCGTCGGCATGGGGCTTCGGCTCGGCCGATGTCGAGGACGTGGTCCAGGAGACGCTGCTTGCGATCCATCTCAAGCGCGGCACCTGGGATGAGGGGCAGCCTGTCGGGCGATGGGCGGCGGCGATCGCACGCAACAAGATCATAGACGCGCTCCGCCGCCGAGGGCGACGCATCCATGTTCCGATCGACGACTTTGCGGAAACCTTGCCGACGGAACCTGAAGACGAGGGATTGCGACCGGATGAGGCTAGTAGGCTGATCTCCGTTCTTAAGGGCAAACAACACGCGGTGGTTAAGGCGATCTCGATCGACGGAAAGGAGATCCGCGAAACGGCGAAAGACCTCGACATGAGCGAAGGCGCCGTAAGGGTCGCGCTTCATCGCGGTCTGTCGGCTTTGGCCGACGCCTATAGGAGTTTTCGCAAATGAGGACGGAGGATCTGATCAGGACGATAGCGCTGGACGCGGACGCCCCGCGGAAGCGGCTTCTGCCGGCGGTTGCCGCGGCGGTCGCCTTAGCCGCTGTCTTCGCGGGTTTCGCGACGTGGACTCTCTTGGGCGCGAGGCCGCCGGTCGACCCCGCGTTCGCGGCGATCCGCTATCCGCTGAAGTTCGTCATCACGGGATCATTCGTCGCGAGCGCCGGCCTACTCGTAATGCGGCTGGCCCGGCCCGGCGCTCGACTTGGCGCTGCGCGAATCGCGCTCATCGGCGCGGTTGTGGTCTTCGCGATCACGGTGGTGGTCGAACTGGCCGTGACCCCGAGCGCCCTCTGGTGGAGCCGGACGGTCGGCCGGAACGCGCTCCTATGCCTCGCTTGCGTGCCGATCATCTCCGCCGTCCCGCTCGCCGTCATACTGATCGCTCTCAGACGCGGCGCGCCCAACTCTCCCGGCGCGCTCGGAGCCGCCGCCGGCCTTCTAGCTGGAGCCGTCGGCGCAACATTCTACGCCATGCACTGTCCAGACGATTCTCCACTGTTCCTGGCGGTGTGGTATTCGCTGGCCGTCGCCCTCATGACTGTGATCGGCTCCGCGGCGGGTGCCCGCATGCTCCGCTGGTGACTGAAGATCGGCGAAGTTTCTCAAGATTGACTACCCCGCCGCTTTCGTGCGGAGCCGCCGGATCGGTCTTTATAATGCCAAGAGCGCGAGTGTCTCGATGCATTCAGCTCGAGATGCGACTTACTCGTTGGAAACGCGGACATTTTGGCTGTCGGCAACGGCTCAACCGCGCTCAAAGCCGCGAAGCGCCAACACCAGACACCAAGGCTCAGCCAAATAGCGGACCTGAGATCGAGCCCCGACTGTGGACCTTACCCCCGAAGAAGCTGTGGCATGAAGGCGTACTGATAGCTCCTGCGCGACGCGTCATGTTTCCCGAAGTTCCGAAATCTTTGAGTTGTGGAGAACTGTGCCCAAAAAGAGCTGCTCCGGTGACGGAGCAGCTCAAGTTCCCTGACAGAATTGAGAGGAGCCGGAGGCGTCGGGGCCAGCCCGATCTTTGTCGTCAGCCGTGGAAGTAGGAGTTTGCGCTGAAGACGATCAGCACACCGGCGGCAAGGGCCGCGTAAGGCAGCAGCCCGGCCTTGGGCGCCGAGAGAACGCCGTCGGTCATATGGAGATCTTTGAGCATCGCCTGCGGGAAGCTGCCCTTGTCCACGACGTAGTGCCGATACCAGAAGACTGGCAGGATGATCGCCAACGCGAACACGCCCGTCATGAGTGTCCCCGGACCCCAGACGTTCGCGCCCGCCCCGAGCATGAAGGCGTTCACATAGGCAAGAATGAACCCCACGACCATCAGCCAGTTCGGGCAACGGTAGGGGCGCTCGACATGCGCGTTGTCGATCCTGTGGATCCACCCCGCATGCAGATTGAGGAAGATGAAGACCAGGTAGCAGATGTTCGACACCGCGAGGACGAACAGGGAGTCCGACAAGGTCAGCAGCACGACGTTGAAGCCGAGGTCGGTCCACATCGCCCTGGTCGGTGCGCCGTGGTGGTTGACGTGGCTGAGATACTTCGGAAGCCAACCGTCGACGGAACCCTGGTAGAGCGTGCGAGACGAACCTGCCATCGAGGTCGACACGCCCAGCAGCAGGGACAGGACGAGCATGGCGATCAGGATGTTCCCGACCGTCGCGCCGCCGCCGACCATTCCCGCCATCGCGCCGGCGACGCCCGACCCGTCGACGATCCCTGGCGACGCCACGCCTTCCGTGCCGAGCGCGCCCTGGAAGGCAAGCGGGATGAGGGTGTAGGCAGCGACGCACAGGACGCCCGACCAGAAGATCGCCTTGAAGGTGTCGGTCTTTGGATCGCGGAATTCGCGCGTGTAGCAGACGGCGGTTTCGAATGCGTAGGACGACCAGGCCGCCATGTAGATGCCGCCAAGAAACAGTGTCCAGCCCGCCTTGTCCCAGGCGCCCGAGATCGGAACGAAGGGCTGGAAGTGCGAGACGGCGATGTCGCCGGTGAAGAACGGCACGATGCCAATCAGCAGAAGCGGCGTCAGCGCCACTACCGCGATGATGAACTGAATGCGCGCGGTCCCGAGGATGCCCTTGTGCTGGACCGCGAAGGTAAGGAGCATGAGGACCGTCGCGACGATCGACGTGCCGTTGATCCTGATCTCAAGTCCCTGCTTCAGGAAGCCGAGGTCCAGGAGCGTCAGCTTCTGGGTGTTGATCGCGGCGTCAGGGCCGAACAGCGACGTAAGGATGTAGGCTGCGGCGATCGTCGATCCGACTGTTAGCACCGGCGTCCAGGCGAGCCAGTTCGACCAGAGCGACAGAGGCGCGACGATCTTCGAGTAACGCACCCACGCTGCCGCGCCGTAGACCGACGCGCCACCGGACTTGCCTGGGAACAGGCCTGCGATCTCGGCATAGACGAAGGCCTGCAGGAACCCAAAAATCACCGACGCCGTCCAACACAGCCAAGACGGCGCGCCGACCGTCGCCGCCAGGCCGCCGATCGAGAACAACACGAGCGCCGGAACGCCGCTTGCCACCCAGAACGCATCTTTCCATGTGATCGACCGATGGAGTTGATGCCCTTCACTGCTAGAAATCAAAGGATCGCTCAAGACAGCAGCCCCCGATCGCGAAACTTCGTCCGCGTTGCTCATTTCCTCTCCTCCGCCGGACAGTAGGCCAGCGTTACTTTGAGATCATTGCTCTACTCCGCCCTCTCCGGGGCGCATTACGCGCGAGCACGGGAAGGCTACCAGTATTTGTTCAGCATGCAATTAATTTGCATATCAGACAAACGGGGAATGGTTGGCGGCCTGCCTAAAAGCGAAGGCGGCCTTTCGGGCCGCCCTCGCAGTCATGTGTTCAGAATGACGATCCCGGGATCCAGGTGGTGCCCGCGAGCGGCACCTGAGCCATCGCGGACGCTTCAATTGTCAGCGCCACCAGGTCTTCGGGCTCAAGATTGTGCAGACTGCTCTTCCCGCAAGCGCGGGCGATCGTCTGCGCTTCGAGCGCCATGACCTTGAGGTAATTGGCGAGCCGCCGGCCGGCAGCGACCGGATCTAGCCGGGAGGAAAGTTCCGGATCCTGAGTCGTGATGCCGGCCGGATCACGCCCCTCGTGCCAGTCGTCATAGGCGCCGGCGGTCGAGCCCAGCTTCTGATATTCCGCCTCGAAATGCGGGTCATTGTCGCCAAGCGCGACCATCGCCGCCGTGCCGATTGCGACCGCGTCCGCGCCCAGAGCCATGGCTTTGGCGACGTCAGCGCCGTTGCGGATGCCGCCGGAGACAATCAGTTGCACCTTCCGGTGCATGTTGAGGTCCTGGAGCGCTTTCACCGCCGGGCGGATCGCCGACAGGATCGGAATGCCGACGTGCTCGATGAACACGTCTTGGGTCGCGGCGGTCCCTCCCTGCATGCCGTCCAGTACGACGACGTCGGCGCCGGCTTTTACGGCAAGCGCGACGTCGTACTGCGGACGGCTGGCGCCGACCTTGAGGTATGGGCTTCTCCCACCCCCGTCAGCTCGCGCAGTTCGAGGATCTTGATCTCGAGGTCGTCCGCGCCGGTCCAGTCCGGGTGGCGGCAGGCCGAGCGCTGATCGATTCCCTTCGGCAGCGACCTCATCTCCGCGACGCGGTCAGAGATCTTCTGGCCGAGCAGCATTCCGCCGCCGCCTGGCTTGGCGCCCTGGCCGATGACGATCTCGATCGCGTCGGCCTTGCGCAGGTCATCCAGGTTCATGCCGTAGCGGGACGGCAGGTATTGGTAGACGAGGGTCTTGGACTGCCCGCGCTCCTCCGGTGTCATGCCGCCGTCGCCCGTCGTCGTCGACGTGCCGGCGATTGAGGCGCCGCGACCCAGCGCCTCCTTCGCCTGTGCCGACAGAGCGCCGAAGCTCATGCCCGCAATGGTGATCGGGATGTCGAGCTTGATCGGTTTCTTGGCGAAACGCGTTCCGAGGGTGACGCTCGTGTCGCACCTCTCGCGGTAGCCTTCGAGCGGATAGCGCGACATCGAGGCGCCGAGGAAAAGCAGGTCGTCGAAATGGGGGACCTTTCGCTTCGCTCCGCCGCCCCGGATGTCATAGATTCCGGTCGCGGCCGCGCGGCGGATCTCGGCAAGCGTGTGCTGGTCGAAGGTCGCGGACTGGCGAGGCAGGGTCGCGCCCCAGTGACGCTCATGAGCGGTCATCAGTACGCACCCGCGTTGTCGACGTGGAAGTTGTAAAGCTTGCGGGCGGACCCGTAGCGGCGGAATTCGGAGACATCGATCGAGCCGTTCTCGCCAGCCTGCTTCAGCAGCTCGAACAGCTCGTGTCTGTGTTCGTCGCGCATTTCCTTCTCGACGCAGTCCGCGCCGAGGCTCGCGACCTTGCCCTTCACGTAAAGGCGCGCTCATAGATCGAGTCGCCCAAAGCTTCGCCGGCGTCACCGAAGCAAACGAGGCGGCCCTTCTGGCCCATGAAGGCCGACAGGTGGCCGATCTCGCCCTTCACGACGATGTCGACGCCCTTCATCGAAATGCCGCAGCGCGCGCCGGCGTTGCCCTCGATCAGAAGCAGTCCGCCTCGGCCGGTCGCTCCCGCCGACTGCGCGGCGTCGCCTTTCACCTGGATCGTGCCCGACATCATGTTCGCCGACGCCCTGACCTGCGTTTCCGTCGATCAGCACGCGGGCGTGCTTGTTCATGCCAGCGCAGAAGTAGCCGACAGGGCCTGCGATCTCGATGTCGATCGGGGCGGCGACGCCCACCGCGATGGCGTGGAAGCCGAACGGGTTCTCGATGCGCCACTGGGTTTCATTTGCGCCCTCTTGCAGGGCCTGCAGTTCGGCGTTCAGCTCACGCAGCGGCGTGACGGAAAGATCGATCGACCTCACTGGCGGCTCTCCCAAAAGTAGGGCGTGGCGGGCTTTGGCTCGAAGAGCCGAGCCTGGGCGATGCCGGGCAGGCACGTCAGGCTCCGATATTCGGAGGCGAAGCCGACGTAGTCGTCGGTTTCGGCCATGACCGCCGGCTTGCAGGCGATCGGGTCGCGCAGGACGCCGAAGCCGTTCTCGGTCCCCACCACGAAGGTGAAGAAGCCGTCGAGGTCCGACAGGCTCGACTCGAGCGCGTCGCCGAGACTGCGGCCGCGACGGAGCTCACGGCTGATGTAGCCGGCGGCGACTTCGGTGTCGTTGGCGGTCTCGATGCGGATTCCGTCCTTGCGCAGCTCGCGCCGCAGCGAGGCATGGTTCGACAGCGAGCCGTTGTGCACGAGGCACTGGTCGCGACCCGTCGAGAACGGGTGCGCGCCGTTGGTCGTCACGGCCGACTCCGTCGCCATGCGGGTGTGGGCGATGGCGTGGGTGCCGCCGATCGAATTGAGGTCGAACTTCTTCCCTACCTCGGTCGGGTAGCCGACCTCCTTGTAGATCTCCAGGCGACGGCCTTCGCTGACGATCGATACGTCAGGTGTGTTCTCGGTCAGCCATGCGCGAGCCTGGTCCGCCTTGTCGGCGGGGATGGCGAAAGTGGCATGCGTATAGCGTACGTTGGCCTTCACGGCGGCTTGGATCGCGCGCCCGAGCTCCGCCCCGACCCGCTCGAGGTCGGCCGAGGCTCCGGTCGTCACCGTGAGCTTGACGCCGTCGGCGGCCCCGGTCGTGTACAGGGCGAACCCAGCGGAGTCCGGCCACGCTCGCACAAGGACGAGGTCATGGTCGCGAGCAGTGACCCGAGTTCATTTTCAAGTCGGCCATTCTTCAAGAACAGGCCAGCAATTCCACACATAATTTGGCTCCAGAAGAGGACCGATGATCAGTAAAAGCTGAGGTATCTCTCGACTTCCCATTGAGAGACGTGACGGCAATACTCGCCCCATTCCGCCCGTTTGATTTTCAGGAACTCGCCGACGACGCGCTCACCGAGCGTCCGCGAGAACAGTTCGTCGGCCTCGAGCGCGTCGAGCGCCTGACCGAGCGTCTGCGGCAGGACCTCCACGCCCAGATCTGCGACTTCCCCGGACGAGAGACCGTAGAAGTTGACGTTGTGGGGCTCACCGGGATCGAGCTCGCGCTCGACGCCGTCGAGGCCTGCCGCGATCAGCGCCGCGCTCGCGAGATAGGGGTTCATCGCGCTGTCGCCGGTCCGCAGTTCTAGCCGCCCATAAGGCACGCGGACCATGGCGGTCCGGTTGTTGTCGCCGTAGGCGATGAAGACGGGAGCCCAGGTCGTGCCGGAGGCGTTCTGGCCGACGACGAGGCGCTTGTAGGAATTCACCGTCGGAGCGAGCAGAGCGGTGAGCGCCTTTGCGTGCTCCATCACGCCGCCCAGGAAGTGGTAGGCGAGCTTGCTCAGGCCGAGACCGCGAGGGTCGGTTTTGTCATGGAAGATGTTCTTGCCGTCCGCATCCGCAATCGAGCAGTGGATATGCATGCCGCTGCCGGTCGCATTGCTCCGGGGCTTCGGCATGAACGAGCAGATCGCGCCCAGCTCGTGGGCGATCTCGGCCGCCGCCATCTTGAACAGGATGATCTGGTCGGCCGACTTCAGGGCGTCGGCGTACTTGAAGTTGATCTCGTACTGGCCGTTCGCGTCCTCGTGATCGATTTGGTAGACGTCCACCCCTACGGCCTGAAGCGCGGCGGTGATCCTCTCCAGGAAGCTGCGTCCCCGCATCAGCCCGCGGTAGTCGTAGGCGGGCTTGGCGAGCGTGTCGGTCTCGTCGAAGACGGAAACCTGACCGTCAGCCGAGCGCCGGACAAGGATGAACTCCGGTTCGACGCCTGTGTTCAGAGTCCAGCCGCGGTCCGCGAGCCGCTCGACCTGCCGCTTCAGTACGTTGCGGGTGTCGACCGCATGCGCCTCGCCCTTGACCTGACCAGTTCCCATCATCCGGGCATAGCCGGGCGCCCACGGCGTCAGCGTCAGCGTGTCCAAGTCGCAGACGACCATGTACTCGGCCTCATGCGGAGCCATTCCGAGACCCCAAGCTCCGGCGCCGGCGAACCCTGCGCCCTCGCTCAGAAGTCCCTCCAGGTGCTGGACGGGTACGGACTTGCTTTTCGCCACGCCGTGGATGTCTACGAACTGAGCGAGCAAGTCTAACGAACTGACGGCGCGTGCTCATTCAGAAATTCTTGGCGCTTTCGAGATCTAGACTTTCGGGAGTTTCATGCAGCCGGGAGATAACGTTCCTCCCATGTAGTCGATCGGCTTCATCCAAGGCTCCCCATTGTAGGCGGCTATTGATTGCCGCGTTGAACGCACCCTAATTCCCGTGTTGCGTCTAATGCAACAAATTTGTATCAGAAGAAAACAAAAAGCCTTCGGCGACCCGTTGAATCGCGGAAAAACCATGTCAAACCAGCGCCTTGAGATGACCGTTGGACTTTTGGCCAAGGGCGAAGGCAAGGGCCAGTTTGAAACTGAACCATTCTGGTGGGACGCCGCGAAGCCACCGACCGCAGGGTTCGACGCCGTACCGCGCCAAGTCGATGTGCTGGTCGTCGGTGCAGGATTTTCAGGTCTATCCGCAGCGCTGGTCCTGGCGCGCGCGGGGCGCGGGGTGCTCGTCGTGGACGCGGGCGTGCCGGGCTACGGCGCCAGCACCCGGAACGGCGGGCAGGTCGGCAGCGGGAACCAGAAGTTCCGTGTCCGAACCTTGATCGAGATGAAGGGAGAGAAAAAGGCGGTCGAGCTTCTGCACGAAGGCGTCGAGATGCTCGATGGCATCGAACGCCTCGTTCGCGACGAAAACATCGACTGCTCCTTCGAACGGTGCGGCCGGTTCCGCGGCGCGATGCGCCCGGAGCATTACGAGGCGATGGCCCGAGACATGTCGGATCTCCACCGGTTCGCCGGGGTCGAATTCGGCATGGTCCCGAAGGGCGAGCAGGGATCCGAGATCGGCAGCGATCGCTTCCACGGCGGGGCGGTGCTGCCGCAGGACGCCTCGATCCATCCCGGCCGCTATCACGCCGGGCTTCTGAGCCGGGCGCGGGACGCCGGAGCGCTGATCGCGGGTAACGCGCCGGTCCGCGACATCGTCTCGAGCGGGTCCGGGCACCTCGTCCGCTTCGATGGGTTCGACGTCAGGGCTCGCGACGTGATTGTGGCGACCAACGGCTACACGAAAGGCGTCGGCGGCTACTTCTCCAGACGCATCGTCCCGATCGCCTCGTCGCAGATCGCCACCGGCCACATCCCGCAGGATCGATTCGAGGCCGCGATGCCCAAGCGTCGCGTCTATGGCAACTCCAACAGGGTCTTCTTCTATTTCAGGCCCGCGCCCGGCGAAAACCGGATCCTCTGGGGAGGACGCTCGAGCCATGTTGCGCGCGAGGGATCGGCGGCATCGTTCCAGCATCTCGCCAGGGATCTGCTGGACACATTTCCGGATCTTGAGCACGTGCCAGTGACGCACGCCTGGAGCGGCCTGATCGGCTACACGTTCGACGAGTTTCCGCATCTCGGGCGTTCACCCGACGGCGTGCACTACGCCATGGGCTACTGCGGCACCGGTGTATCACGGTCCACCCACTTCGGCCGAAAGATCGCCCTGCAGTTGCTGTCACGCCCAGAGGGCCAGAGCGCGTTCAGCGATCTCGGGTTCCCCAGCCATCCCTTCCACTTCGTGGCCAAGCACGCCGTGCCGGCCGTCGAGACTTGGTATCGCATCCGCGACGCCGCCAACCTGTGAAGGAGACGACCAATGACGACTTCCAATCCGAACCTGCGCGTGAACATCTCGTCCGGCGGTCCCTACGAGAGCGTCTTCGGCTACTCGCGCGCCGTCGCCTTCGGTAACCAGATCCACGTGTCTGGCACCTGCGCTCCCATAAGCCATGAAAAGCTCGGGGCCTTCGAACAAACCGAGGCGGCGCTTCTGACCATCGAGAACGCGCTCAGGAAGGCGGGAGCGGAGCTCTCGGACGTCGTGCGCACGGTGGTTTACGTGCGTGACATAAGCGACGCTGACGGGGTCGCGAAGGCCCATCTCGAGGCTTTCGACAAGGTCCGGCCCGCCTCGACCCTGGTGCAGGTCACCTCGATGCTGCGGCCTTGGCAGTTGGTTGAGATCGAGGCTTATGCCCTGAAAACTTGAGCGTCATCACTCCGCGTATATGATGACTGCAAGGAACCGGATGTGCTCATCGAGCAATGTTTCTGGACCGTGGATGACCGAGCCGGAGAACGTGAAAGCGTCTCCTGGCTCGACTAAGAACGTCTTATCCCCGAAACGGTACTCCATCCGTCCGCTGAGCATGTAGATGAACTCAGTTCCTGGATGCTGGAAGCGGGGATAGACCTCGCTCAGCTTGTCCATCTCGATGAAGAACGGCTCGAAGATCTTTCTCGGGCCTTTGTGATAGGACAGCAGGCGGTAGGTGTGGCCGTGCTTCGTGCCGGTCCGCACGACCTCCATCTGTTCGCCGGCCTTCAAGAGTTGTGCGGAGCCGGCGGTGTCCTCGATTGCACGAAACAACGTGGACATGTCGACGCCCAGAGCCGCGCAGACCCTTTCGATCACCTCCAAGCTCGCTGCGGACTGGCCGTTCTCGATCCGGCTTAGCATCGCGACCGACATACCGGCTGCGGAGGACAGTTCAGCGAGCGTTAAAGAGCGCTCCAGACGGTGCTCTCGGATCGCTCCTCCAGCACGGTGATCGATTGGCACGACCGCGGTTGCGACTTCCGCTTTCTCGACAGCCGCCTTTTCGGCGGCAACCATCTCCGACCGGCTCTTTTGGGAGGTCAAGTTTTTGCGATCAGCCATCTAATTCCGCATTGCGCATGGGAAGCCACTGCGATCGATTAGCAGATCAGCCTACTTTAATTCCTGAAGCTGCGCGCGTCCGCGCCCGCGCGGGTGAGATTATTTCGTAGCTCTGAGGATGGGTCGCTCAACACGCCCTCTCGATAGGCGCGGCCTCGTCGCTCGCATCTGCGGTGTTCGATCATCTTGCGCGAAGCCACCCTGGAGCGGACTTACTGGACGTCCGCAAAGGGTCACCCGCGAACACCTAGTTCGGCCGAAGCCTGTGAGTAGCGCGCTTTACCGTACGATCAATAAGCGGACTATCGCACAACGGCTTTTTGAAAGATGTCATGGATGATTTCTGTAGCCGATGGCCAGGCAAAGCGGACCAAGCTTATTTTGGGCCACGGTTCGGACACCGGTAAGCGGACTGGAGGTAATTCCGCGCTACCCTAGCCTCCCCTAACGCGTCAGGCTTTTTCGGAGACGACGTGCTACCCCAGCGTCGCTTGCTTCGTGACCTTCGCTGGGTCGTGGCGAGCAGCGGCCGGGTGGTTCATTCCCGTCCTCGCCCGGCCGCACTGACTGGGAACTATGCTGCCGCCCGCGCGTCTATGGAAGGCAGCGGATCCCACCCCGCCCGCTGACGCGAAAGAAGCCCGGCGCGCACGTCAGCACGCGTCGGGCTTTTTCGTCGCTTGAGCTTTTGATATTTAGGTCCGGGAACCTGCTGGGGGGCAGTCCCAAAGGCTCGCCGATCGTTCCGTTGCAGATCGGCGAGCCCATTGAACCCGACGCACCTTATTGAAACGGCATAAGGCGTCGGAGAAGATCGACCGCTTGCAATCGTGTGAGACCATACGCACGGCCGCCGACGATCGTCACCTGCTCGCCGCTGTCAGTGTGAACGATCTTCCATTCGTTCGCCACTGACCGCGTCCTCACCATCCGATAGGGACCTGGTCCAAAAGGTGGCAAGCGGCGGCGGTTGTCTTTTTTCGTGGTCATATTTGCTCGGACCGCGGTATCGGCTACGGCAGGTACCGCAGGCCAAGTGATCGCTGGCGAACGTGCTCCCGTGATCGGCAGAGCAATGCGCGAAGACGGCTATGTCATTGTGTGTGGCGAGGCCGTACAAACCGGACATTCCCAAGTTCGCCGCCTGACGCGCTTGTCTCGCGCCGGTCGATGTTCCAGCCAGCGTCTTCTAGCCGATCAACCTCGCGTCGCGTGTCAGCGTCAGTCGCATTCTGTCGCTGAATGAGTTTCCTGACGTTGTCGGATCCGCCCTCGTTGAAGGCGACTTCGTACTCGTGCAGCGTGGGCATGATTCCTCGGCGTTCGGCTGGCGTCTCAGGTCGGCGACTGGGCCTCTTCGAAATCGTCCGGCCCTGAAACTGCACGATCCTTACCGGCAAAGCCTTCGGCCAAAAGTCTGGTGTTGGCTTTGGCCTCGACAGTTTCGCGAGCCTTTTGCTGGAGCGTCATCAAATCAACGGGCTTTCCAAGGAACATCACCGGCTCGGGCAGCTCCCCGTCAACAGGTTTCACCCGTCCGGAGCAAACAATGATCTCTATGTGTGGCCAGCTCCTATGAACCTTGTTGGCAAGCTCGAGCCCGTTCATCGTGCCTGGCATCTCGATGTCGGTTAGCAGGAGAATAACGTTGTCTCGTCCGGACAGGATGTCCCAGGCTTCGTGAGCGTCGCCTGCTTCCAGAACCTCGTAGCCTGCGTCCTGGAAAGTCGCTGCGGCGGCCATAAGCGTGATGGCGTCATCTTCGGCGATAAGGGCAACATGGCTGGACACTGACTGCGCTCCGGTTGACGAAGCCCAACGCAGTCGAACGGGAGTCGTTGCTAAGCCAGCGGACGATCGCGAACCAACTGCTGCGTCCACCGGCCAACCTCGTTGCCCTGACCATCGGTGATTACGAAGCCATTTGCGCCGCGCCAAGCCGGGTCGAAGAGCGCGCTGCGCCCCTTTGGCATCGCGCTGTCGAGGCGGCGGGTGAGCGCTGCCAATGTCCCTCGGACGATCTCCCGTCCGTCGTTGTGAAACTCGTAGACGATGATGCTCAGTTCCGTGATGGGTTTATGTGCGCCCTGAGCCATGAAGCCAATCCCCAATTGCATTGTGCGTAAACACTTTTGCGACTGATGCCAGGCTGCCGCGTCAAGCGAGCCGACGGCATTGCCAACTCAATCACATTAATTCTGGTCGTTGGCGCATCCGCCCAAGCGTCGGCTCTTTGCTGGATCGGGAACCCATGATCGCGCTGGGGCGTCTGGCAGGCAAGGCGGGAACCTCGATCCGCCCGAAGGCCATGTGGAAGCCGGCGCGATAGCCCCGCGTCGGGCTTCTTCGACTCAGGGATACCGTTTGAAGGCAGATAACGACCGCGCTGCTTTCGCGTCCGATTTTGAGGAAGGACAGCTCGCTTTCGTGCATGGCGTGGCTCCGGAAGGCTGCCCTCACAACGGTATCGCCCCGCGCGCCGCATGGACGTTAGGGTGGCTCGCCGCAGAGAACCTCGCCGAACGTATCATCCTGGAACGAAGACGCCCCTCGCGCGTATAGCATCCAATAGCGCAGCCCAACCGCTGTCACCCGCTTGAGATAGCCCGGCGCGCTCCTCCCGACGCGTCGGGCTTTTTCGCGGGTGATCAGGTAAGATAGTTCCGCTTCGCGCTGACCCCCGCCATGAAACGGCGTCGGGCGCTGTTATGCCCCTAGCGGCTTCCGGACGGCATGAAGTTGGTCAGATCGTTGGGGAGCGATTCGGCCGCTTACCCGTTGCAGAACTGAGCCCTGCGTCTGATGCCAAAATTTACGAAGACGGACCTCGCGAAGGCTGAAGCGGAGTTAGCCCAGATGCGAGGGGAAGTGACATATCACCGGACGCGAATCATAGCCCTCGACGCTCGCGGACAGTTGACAGATCGCGCGAGAGTGTCATTGATGAACGCTGAGTTTGCGGTAGAACTGCTGACAATTCACCGCAATGCAATTAGTGAAGAGTTGGCTGAAGAGGGGAATTCTAGCGGTCGCGCTCATCTTAAATCATAGCCTGATCGACGCGTCGGTGCCGTGATCTTGGAAGCTCACCCTTCGACCTTGAACGAAGCGGCCCTCAGACATCATCTTTTTCAACGCTGTCTGGCTACAGGTCATGGCCGTCCGCTTGATCGGTCCGTGTTTGAGCCGTCTTCCGATAGCTAAATTCAGCGATACCCAAGCTGAGTACATTTCGCGTCGCTCGCCTCGGAGAGACTGCGCGAACTCAGCAATGAGCGGCGCGCAGCATTTATAGCTGCGGCTCTGTCCGCTCTCGAATTCCAGCAAGCTTTGAACTGTAGCGGCGATCAACCGAGCGTTGGCGAGCGCGGCCGCGGTATCGTGCGAACCTCTTCTCATCTGGGTCTCCTCGGTCGGTGCTTGCGCCGGCATCTGGAACTGACGCCGCTCTGATCAAGCCTCGCGCTGCTTTCACATCTATCCACCGCGCCCGCGCCGGCCTTTCTGCCCGCGCCATGGAGACAGCTATGTCCAAATCCATCACCCGCCCCAAGCTCGTCGACGTCGTTGCCGATGCGGCCGCGAGCGCAATCGTTCAGGCGTCCCACGGCAAACCTGTCACCGTCGGCAAGGAGCTGGCGAAGGCTCGCGAGATCGCGGCGGATGTGGTGACCGACGATCGGATCGCGGCCGCGCTGAAGCCCGTTGCCTGGTACAAGTCCGCGGCGATCCTCAGGGGCGGTGAACGCCAGCGCGGGCGCGCTGGTCGCTGCGCTCCCGACGCTCACGCCCGTCGTGGTCGATCTCGCCTCGCCCGAGCAGGTGAAGTGGTGGAACGCCGCCGTCACCCTCGTTGGCGTCCTTTGGGGCGTAGTCGGCGCGGTCGTCTCGGTCAACGGCCGGGTCAACACCACGCGGCCGATCGGCTGAGGCGGCGCGCCCATGACCGAGCTCGGCAAACTGGTGCAGGACTTCGTCCGATTTCTGTTCGAACAGCTCGGCCCGGCGGCGCGGTTGTGTCGATCGTTGCGATCTATCTCGGCTGGGCAAAGTACCGCGCTGATCGGCGGATCGAGGCGCTGTCGGACAAACTCTTCGCGGTCGGTGACCGATCGACCGACCGCCTTTCCAGCATTGCAGGGGAACGACTGACGGCGGATCTCGCCGTCGCCAAGGCGCTCGAGGACCTCGCCGACAAGGTCGAGGGGCTCCCGAGAGGGCGCGCTCGATGAAGTGGATCACCAGCATGATCGACCGCATCGCGCAGGAGACCATGGCGGGCTCGGAGAGGGTTCGCCGGGCCCTCCTGAAGCTCGAGGCCGCGTTGGAGCGCAAATGATGGAAGTTAAATTCTCTTACTGGGTCTACGCGGCGATCCAGTCACTGCTGTTCATGATCTGCGCGACTGGCGCGGTGTTCTGCGCCTTCTGGGCGTGGGAAAGCCGGACGCCGCCGCGGCCGACGCTTTGGTGGCTGCTGCCGTTCATTGCGGCGATGGACGTCGGGCTGATGGTCGACGCGACGAAGTGGATCTTGGTCCGGGCCTCGAACACCGAACATTCGGTGGAGATGATCCAAGCGGTGAAGACGGCGCAGAACTACACCGAGTATGCGCTCACGCGCGGCTTCGTGCTGACGATCGCGGCGCAACAGGTGTGGTCCATGTGGAGTGCGCAAGCATCGCGGCTCACGGCTGATGGCGCTGTTTCTCGCGCTTACCGTGCTGTCGATCGCGGCGGCGTTCCACCATCGACGGATCGAGACCTACTGCGCCGGGCCGCCGACCTGCGCGGTGCCCTGAACCCCGTTCGAGCATTAAACCGTTAAGCGAAAAAGTCGTCACCGGTTCGAAGCAGTCTTGCGGCCGCTATGCATGCGTAAATAAATCGAGCCTCGTGTTTGCGTCCACGCTCAAGGTGAATGGCGTGTCGATCCAGCGCATCAGCGAGATCGAGATCGATCCGCCCCTCGTGGATCGCGTCGATGGCTCTTTGCAGTCGGCCAGCAAACCGTCCGGCGGCCGCCTTCTGCGCTTGAAACTCAGACGAAATCTCGTCGATCGTGAGCATTGCTCCGCACTCTCGGAAAAAAAGAAGAAGGCGAGCCTGCCGACCAGTTCGGGCCGTGTCGACGGGCTCGCTACAGAGCACGTCCCTCCAGACCTGCTCTACGCTAAAATAGAGAACACGAGCCTGTGAACTCAATGCGACTGGATAGCGCCATGGTTGATTGAGATCGGACTTACTCAGCACCGGCGCTGAACCATCCCGGCAGAGGCGCGTTCAGTCTGCAAGTTCGAAGCGAATAGCTCCCGCCCCGCTGGCCCGAGAGGTCGGCGGGGCGGTTTTACGTCGATGTTAAACGCCCCACCAACGGTCATTCCGGACAAGCCGTACTGACCAGGCCGCAGAACTGCGCTCCCCTCTTGCGAAGAGCGCCAACCCTGACTCGATTGATACAACTGCGCGTAATTCGATAACGCCTGCGCAACCGGAACATTCCGGTTTGTTCACTGCTCTGTGAGTACCACGGCGATCCGAGTGCTATCTAGGCGCGTATAATATTGCGGTCAGACAACCAGTCAGCTTCCCCCACTTCACCGGCTGGTTGCATGATCCAACTGTCAACCTCGACCCCGCCCGGCCCAGCCGCGGCGGGGTTTTTTCTGCGTTTACACTCCCAAATAAGCCGGCCTGCGCCTCTTCGGTCGACGCACAGAACCCGTCGTGGTTCGAGGGGCGGCGCAGCCCGCGGCGGGCAAACAAACCAAGTTGTTCCGGTGGCCATGACACAACTGAATCGCTAGCCTGTCGATTGCTTGACGACCAATTTCGCCCTACGATTCGTAGCAGCGGAACTCGGAGGGCGTGCCATGGTGGTCAGCTCGGTCGATAACTACGCGTTTGTGAGTGACAAGATCGACGCAACGCTCGATCAGATGTCGTCTCTGATGGAGACGATATTCCGGCTAGAGACGCGTGGATACGATACGACGGACGCCAAGGATCGCCTCGACCGTCTGGAAAAAGAGCTTGTTGCTTGGAAGCAGACGCGGGCTGCTGTCGATGCGCGAATCTAACCTCTTGCATAAAGATAAGCAATTTCAGCGCTAAGTCTCGCTTGGTCGCGTGTTTTGCAAAAGCCGTCGGCGCGGCTGGCGTCGTGATCTTGCCGGCACGCTACCCAATACCAACGTCCCTCGTACTGTCCGCGCGCAATGCAGATGACCCGAACGATGTCACCCTCGTGCGCAAGTTGGCCGCTTGGCACATGAAGGTCGCCCCGTCGCACAGCTTCGTGCGGCCATGAGTGCTGCCAGTGAAAGCAGTTCGACATCGACGTTTCCAATATCAGCGTGATCGCCACTCAAACGATTGGACCTATAAGGCCGGCAGAGCGATCAGGGCCGCAGTCGCGTGGCGCGCGAATAAGAGAGAGCGGACTGGGTGACACCGGTCAATTTGAATCGGGCGCCACCGAGGCTTCGCGCGCGCCGCTACTGATGGACGATATCCTCGGGTTCGTCGAGGGTCAGGATTCCACTATTCTCCGCAGCGATAGTCACCATACCGTTAGATTCTCTGGCTTCGAACTCGGCAAGTTTCAAAGCGTCGAGGACGCTATCGACGACCGCCGCCGAGGGCGCATCGATGCCCTCAGAAATGGCCGTATACGACAACATTTCCTTCCGTCGTTCCAATTGGCGGGCGGAAGGAACATTGGTCGTCAGACTAATCGCGTTCAAGATTGTACCCCCATCGCGCAGTGAAATCGGCTTGGATCTGGGTGAACGACGCGCGAACATCTGACGTGACCCCCTGAAACTCCTCCACGGATAGCTAGAGTCCGCCCCAGCACGAGGGACGGACGGATGAAGAAGTCTCGGTTCACGGAAGAGCAGATCATCGCGATCCTGCGCGAGCAGGAGGCGGGCGTTGCGACCGCTGAGGTCTGCCGGAAGCACGGCGTCAGCTCGGCGACGTTCTACAAGTGGAAGGCCAAGTTCGGCGGGCTCGACGTCTCGGAGGCTCGGCGCCTGAAGGGGCTCGAGGACGAGAACGGTCGGCTGAAGCGGATGCTGGCGGACGCGATGCTCGACAACGCGGCGCTGAAGGATCTTCTGGGAAAAAAGTGGTGACGCCCGCAGCGCGACGGGAGGCCGTGGCGTATCTCGCCGAGGCCTTCGAGATGAGCGAGCGGCGGGCGTGCCGGGTGGTCGGCGCCGATCGGATGAGCGTGCGTTACGAAGGGACGCGTGGCGATGACACTGTCCTGCGCGGACGGCTGAACGAGCTGGCGGCCGAGCGTCGCCGCTTCGGCTATCGGCGACTGCACGTCCTGCTGAAGCGGGAGGGGCACGCGGTCAACCGCAAGCGCGTGCAGCGGCTCTATCGCGAGGAGAAGCTGGCCGTGCGCCGTCGCGGCGGCCGCAAACGGGCGATGGGAACGCGGCGGCCGATCGAGACGCCGATGGCAGCCAACCAGCGATGGAGCCTGGACTTCCTATCCGACCAACTCACGGACGGGCGCCGCTTCCGCATCCTGTCCGTGGTCGACGACTGCACACGCGAGTGCCTGGCGCTCGCGGCCGACACCTCGCTGTCCGGCCTGCGGGTCGCCCGCGAGCTCGACGACATCGTACGCCGGCGCGGCCGACCGACGACAATCGTCAGCGACAACGGCACGGAGTTCACCTCGAACGCGATCCTCGCCTGGGCAGACGATATGGGCGTCGGCTGGCATTACATCGCGCCCGGCAAGCCGCAGCAGAACGGCTTCATTGAGAGCTTCAACGGCCGGCTGCGGGACGAGCTTCTCAACGAGACGTTGTTCCGGTCACTCCCTCAAGCCCGCGCCGTGCTCGAAGCCTGGCGGCGCGACTACAACGAAGAACGACCGCACTCGAAACTCGGCTGGATGACGCCTTGGGCCTACGCCAACGCCATCCTCGAGATCCCCGGCAGAAGCGTTGCGCAACCTGCCAGCTCCGCGCTTCGGCCTCTTGAAACCGCCATCGACGATGGCTCAGATCACGACAGGACTCTCGCTTCCGATGGATGAAAAACGGGGGTCACGTCAAAGGCGGCGTCACTAACTGCATTCTGCGTCGATCGAGGTTCTATTGAGTCCCGCTGAAGCCGAACTTGCCGAGGTGAAGCGCGAGCTCGCAGATCTCGATAGGCGCATTGAGAGGCAGCGGAACGCTGTGGAGCGGCTTCATGGCCAGCAGGGTGCCGCCGCAGTGGCCCGGGCGTCTTTGCGGCTCCTTGAACTCAATAGAATGTTTGTCGAGGCGCATATCACATTGCTGATGGATGGTGAGGAGCGGGTCGAGGCCAACTCTAAGGCTTAAAGCGAAAACCGCCCCGCCGACCTCTATGGGCCAGCGGGGCGGGAGCTATCCGCATCGAACTTGCGGGACCAACGAACCAACAACGAGTTCGTTCGAACGGCGGCTAGTCGTTACCAGCCGAACTTATAGGCGACGCCCGCCATCACGCGGGTGCTCGTCGTACTTGCTTCGAACCGGAACGCCGGCCAGGCGGAAGGTGTCCTTGCCGAGATCGGTGTAGCGGTACTCAGCACGAACCACGACGTTGTCGGTCACAGCCGACTCGACGCCGCCGCCGATCGTCCAGCCGACCGCGGTCTTGTTGTCCTTGGCGCCAAGGCGGCCCGCGCGAACCTTCACTTCGCGATCCGCATAGGCGACGCCGCCCGCGGCGTAGAAGAGGACGCGGTCGACAGCGAAGCCGACTCGAGCGCGAGTGGCGCCGGTCCAATCGGTCTGGGTCTTCGCGGTCGCGCCGAACGCGCCGCGCGTGCGGTCGATGTCGGCCCAGTTGAAGTCAGTCTCGATGCCGAGGACGAGCGGCGAGTTGTCGAGCTGAATGTTGTAGCCGGCATAGCCGCCGAGCATCCAACCCTTAGGCTTGGCGCTGAGGCTGCCGCCGGCCGCGCGGAAGTTGGCGTCGCCCCAGGCGTATCCGACCTGAGCGCCGATATAGCCACCGGTCCAGCTGAAGGACGGCACCGCCACGACTGCGGGCGCGGCCTCCATAGGAAGGTCCGCCGCATAGGCAGACGTCGACAGCAGCAGCGCGCCGCCGATGAGAGCAAGTTTCGTCTTCATGATGGGAACTCTAAAAATACCCCGGAGGCGCCGGCGGCTCGCTACGCAACTTCCGGGATGAACGCCGGGCACCCCATTGCCGTCAAGTTGTGGCCGCATGTTTGGCGGCGCTGTGGCCTTTTGGTCTCGCGCATATTCGTAAAACGAACCAGACAGCCGTCGCCGGAACAGACGCGAGCGCTCATGGTTGTGCGGTTAAACGGGAGTGCTTCATGGACCATCAAGACGACCGCCCTTCCACTGAAACGAACGCCACTCCCAGGCCGCCAGCCGGGGAGAACATCAAGAACCTCGTAACCCCGGGGGATGATGCGTCGGAGGAAGCCGAGGCCGCATACGAACAGGGCGCCACTTCCGATGGCGATGACACTATTGAGGGTGACGTGGCTCGCCCGCTAGAGGCAGACGAGGCTCAGTCTCCAACTTGACGCCAACCGATGAAGAGCTTTTTGGGCTGCTAGCCAAAATGGGACCGGTGCGAGGAACCGCCCTAATCGACGCCGCGGATGCGCCCGACGTGCTTTGGAACAAGCTGGCGAAAGGAGCCGGATTGTCCGATGAGCAATCGCACTCGCTGCGCGCCTTCATCCTGCGCTCGAGGCGTCCGGAGGACTAAACGCGTTTAGCCCGCCTAGACACGTGAGCGGATCGAAACCGAGCCTCGGGTTTCTCCATCATGCTGAGAAAGAACAAATAAGTTGAGAACGAATCCGGACGTGTCGTCGAAACTGCTGTCGAGGCGAAGCAGGGCACAGACGCACCGATGGGCATGTCGGTCGTTCTCATCGTTGGAAGAGCGGGAGCGGCTTTGGCGATGGGTTTCGCCTGGGTCTAGTTTTTCTAGGCTCTGGCTTCCTACCCGATTGCTTCTCAGAGCAAGCAATATGACCTCAATGTCAGATGTCGGTAACCTCGGAGGGCCGGAAGCGCCGCTTCCCGGCGGACCTGTAACCAGGCCTCCATCGTCGACGATATTCCAGAGCTAGGTCCCGACATCGTGCCGCGGCCGACGCCGTCTGCGCCTGAGCCGACGCCTCCAAGCCCAGCCAAGCCCGCGCGCGTCTCGCCAGCGAACAAGCTGACGCCTAGGCGATGAAGAATGTCGCGATGCGAGTGAACCGGATGGCGCGCAGCGATGTCCGGACGGCGGTCGCGACCGCGTTCGATCGCTTCCACGCCAAGCCCTCGGCGCTGCCGGCCGCGCTGGCACCGCAGGCTGTCGGGGCGAGATCAATCGCGGCGATGCGACGGTTCTCGATGTCGGCGTGTGGCAGGCGTTGAGCGAGCTAGCTGCAACGACGGTAGCGGGCAGTCCGAGGGGATAAAATTTGGCGCGCCGTCGCCAAGTCCCGTGTCACGCTCCGTCGTCCGTCTCTCGGTCGTGAGTTTCTCGGGCGGGATTGCTCCGGGCGCGGCCTCTTCCGAACTCGACGCGCCTGGCGTGCCTACCGCCAGATCTGCGTGGATCAAGCGGATTGCTCGCTTGGGTAGGAGGCCGAGACAGCGTCTCCAATCTTGTAGGCCCAACCGCCGTCCACTTTGATGATCTCGTAGCGCTCGTTCGACATGCTTTTCTCCCTGTTAAAGGGGCAACGGACGCGTTTGGCCGGAGTTCCCATTCCTTTTGATCGAGGGGTTGCCAAGCGGCGTCCGCGGTCGAGGTCTCCTGCCAACGTCGGAGGCCAACATGCCAAACGATCAGGACCGACCGTCGACGGAGACGGAAGAGACGCCGGCGCCGCCGAAAGGGCAGAACATCAAGGCTTTGGTGACGCCCGGCGACGACGCAGTCGAGGAAGCGCAGGACGAGCAGGAAGCGCCTCCTAAGGGGGCGTCGGAAGACGACGCCGAGGAGCAGCGCGGCGATCTGCCGGAAGATGCTCCAGCCTCTTTTACCGGCTTGGCGGGCTAGGACGATCAGGAAGACTAGCCTGACCGCTCCGAGTGCTCTGCGAGGCACTTTTCAATCTCGGCAATAATGCGCTTGGTGTAGTTGACGGCGTCAGTGACACGGTCCATTTGCTGGCCACGGGAATATTCGTAGGACCGCATGGTCCCGTCCTCGAGCCAGATCAGGCGCTGCCGAAAAATCGCCAGGTCCTCTTTCAGTTTCTCACGAAACTCCACGTCTTCCTCCCTCGGCTACCGATGAGAAGCTCAGGGGAGGGTCGTTCGTTCCGGTGCAGACAGAAGGTGCCGGTGTCGTGAATTCCGGCTTCGACCTGTGAAGACTTAGCTGGAACGAAGGCGTTCAGCGTGTGTTTTGCGGATGATCCGACGCGGTCGGAAATCATTCGAGAGAGCCAGCGCTATGAGCGATCGAGAAGCCCAGATTAAACAGCGTGCCTACGAGCTCTGGATCCAGGCCGGAGAACCGGAAGGAAGCTCTGACCAATTCTGGTATCAGGCCGAGAAAGAAATCGATGGTGATGACCCTGCCGCTTCGGGCAAGGGCGCGGCCCTGACGCCGGCCGAAGAGCTCGAGAAACAGCTGGAAGACACCATTCCGGCGAGCGATCCGCCGTCAGCGCTGCTGCCTTAAGCACTAAAAGAAATAGGCCCAAACAAGCCCCATCCCTAGTGCAGCGCCCACCGTGCTGACAACCAAAACGACCGGCATGCCCTTAGGTGCATCGGTGCCTTGTTTGGCTTCGACTGGGGTCTCGACAATCTGCCCATGCTCGTTTTCGGTCATGCTGATCCCAAAGGGTTCGGAGATCAACACAGCAAGACCGAGATCGATCCAACTTGGGGGTGGATTGCCCTAGCTCACTGCGGGCCGGGGCAATTTCGTCAGACGCTTGATCGCATCACCAACTTCTTTGGCGCGCTTGTGTAGCGCGCCAATATTTTTGTCGCCACTCGTGCGGATGTTGAAGACCTTCGTGGCCAAGTCCTCCTCGGAGGCACCAGGGTCTTCTCTAAGAGCCTTGAGAACCAGATCGTCGATTTGCATTGGGTCCTCCTTTCTTGCGCAGTCGAAAGATTGCGCCTGGTGCGCTTCAGCTAAGTTGCTCGAAAAGCAAGAAATTTAGGAAAATCCAGCCTAGATAACGAGGGTGTTGTCGCTCTGCGCTTGCGCAGTTTTGTCCGCCCCAAGTCCGGTTGTGGGTAGTCGGCCCAAGGGCCTCACCGGCGCGATCTGCGCATGTCGAGATCAGCAACTTTCCCGCCAGACTGACCGTCGCCGTCCCGACTAGGCTCGCGGACGCAGTCCGCAAGGCCGCCGAGGCGCGTGGCCTATCGCCGCCGACTACCTGCGCGGCGCTATCACGGCGCGCTTGATGCTTGACGGAAATCCTTTTCGCGCCATTCCGAAACTAATGCACGTTACGATCCAACGCTGTTTTTTACGTGTGATCTCAGGATCGCATGGCTCGTAGGCCGCAGCGGCCACCAGCGCTCCCGCGCTGGCGCTCACGGCGCCGAAGATGGCTGCTGACTGTACCAACGACCGGCTGCAGGGCCGCGGCTCGTCCATTTGATACGACCTCGCAGGCCTTCGCCAGCGCTCTGGCCTGCCGGTTTCGGAGAAACTCGTTCGCGACGGTCTTGATGATGCGGCCGAGCATGACGGAGCCTCCTTGGTGATCCGGGGCTAAGCGCGCAGTGACTGATTCCGTTCCAAAGGAAGCAGACAAGCGTTCGCCCCGTGGCACTTAGCGGATTGCGATGGAATAGAGGGGCCTTTCAGAGTGAGGTCGACATAGCCGGCAGTTTCGGCGGGCCGCCAGCCATCTGAACCTCCGATCGGAGGCGGCGTTTTATAAACCGCGACCCCACAATTGGAGGGTCTCTTGGAGATGCCTTACCGTGACAGAAATCCCTGATCATTCCGAGATTGAGGCCGCTCGTGAGGCTATCGTGGCGCTGATCGGCGAGGAGTACAGGCTGCATACCTCAGGTAAAATTTGACCCTTACGAGTTTGGAAACGCAGTCGCCCCACTGGTGAACGCGCTAGCGGCGCTGTCGCTGATGGAGAGCAGGACGCCAGGCAGGCATCCCCCGGGGGGGGGGGTCTAGTCGGGCCGACGACTGACGCCCAATGCAGTTAGTATCGCGACCCGCACCCATCCTCAGCGCCTGCACGATCCGGTAGTGCGCGGCGGAACTATCGCGCGTGCATCGAGCTTATAAAACGTCGCAAGCGGGAGAGTGGCGTGGCGGTGTACGGGATTGAGGCGGTCGAACTGTTCGCGGTGATTGCGGGGATGTATGGGGCCGGGTCGCTGCCAGCCTAGCGGTGTTCCGAGCTCGGTAGCACGCAGACGCAAAAAGCGCCCCGTCCCGGCTCCGGCCGGGCGGGGCGTCATTATCGGTGATTAGGGGTGATTACCGCTCACGGGCCGCCGCGAGACATCGCCCGGTATTTTTCCTCGCGCAGATCCTCGACCTGTTTCTCTAGCCGTTGGATGACGTCGCGAACGCCGTAGGTCGACCCGGCCTGCGCCTTCACCTCGTCGACCTGGCGCTGCAGGTTGATGATCTGCGCATTCTGGCTGCGCCAGTGCTCCTCGTGCTCGCCGCGTGGCACGATCGCCTTGCTGTCCTTACGGATGCGCGCCTCGAGGGCTCGTAGATCCGCCGCGCCGGCCGCGATCTTCGCTTCGACGTCCTGGCGATAGACGATCCGGTTGTTCTCATACGTCGCCTTGAAGTCCTTGAACCCCTCGACCGAGAGGGCGTCCTTGGCGTTGGAGCGGATGTCGTCCCGCGCGTCCCGCAGGCCGCGGTCACAGGCAAGTAGGCCAGCGTTCCGATTAGTCCATGAAGGCGATCGTGATCGTGGCCGCGACGCTGATCGCCTGCCACTGAGGCTTCTGGTTGGACCGAAATTCGGCGCCGATGTCGGCGACCGACTTTTAAAGCTGTCGAAACCCGAGGTTCATCGACTGCTCAAGCTGGCCGATGCGCGCGCCTTGGTTGGCGACGCGCTCGTCCAGCTGAGCGTATCGAGCTTCAGGATCGAATGCGCCGTTGCCCATCGTGCTCACCCTGCCTGTTACCGCGATATCCTGTTACTGCGCCGCCTGCTGGACCTTGGCCGCGGACTCGGCGACCGACGCCTGAACCTCAGGCAGCTTCGCAATGATCTTCGTGCGCAGCTTGTCGTCGTCCTGTTTGAGACCCTTCACGGCCTCCGGGTTCTGCTCCTTCACCTTGGCGAGCGCGTCGGCGATGATCCCGCTGTCGACGCCCTTCAGGACGCCGGCACGCCCTGCGCGGACTTCACGGTGACGATCATCGTCAGGACGTTGAGGATCGTCCGGTAGAGGCTGGCGGCGCGCTTGTCCTGCTTGACCGCGTCGACCGCGGCGGCGGCCCTTCAGCGACAGCCAGCCGACGATGATCATGAGGGCGAAACCGAGGATGGACGCGACGCCGGTGACCCGCCTGCGGGCGGAACTCGGCCCACACTTCGTTGAGGAAGGCTTCCATGGCGTCAGTCCTTGGTGACCGACCGGCGCGCCTTGCGCTGGCCTTCGGGCTTCGGAGCAGGGCAGGCGCGATGATCGCGCTGATGATCGGGGTGGCCGCGCCCCAGAGCCGCTGCTCCTTCGCGCTGCAGCCGGCGAGCGCGCATGCGAGCGCGAGCGCCGCGAAAATGCGGGTCATGCCAGATCTCCGATGTCAGGAGGGTGCTCGGCTGCCGGCCGGGCGCGGGACTGCTAAATGCAGGCCTTCAGCGAGTGTTGAGGAAGGCGCTGCGACAGTATAATGGTGCCGCTCGGTGGGGCTTGGAGTACCAGCGTGCCTGAGTGGAAATTCTCTTTGAAGCTTGACCCTGCCGCCTCAGATGAAGCTGAAGCTGTGCCAGCGCATGCGCACATTCGGGGGAAGCGGCGCGAGATCAAAGTTCGGATTGATCTCCCCAATGATCCGACTGAGTCCGCCGACGAAAAGCGCCAACACATTGCGGCTCTGGTCCGAGCGGCGCTTCAAAGCGCGATTGACGAAATCCCATTTCACGACCCCGACGCCATGAAGAACGTCGAACTCAAGACGGACCGCGGTAGGCGCGCGCATCACGCCGCCGCGCCCCAGGTCTTCGAGCCGACGATACCGTCAGGCACGAGGCCGCGGGCCTTCTGGAACGCCATGGTGACAGCCTCGGTCTTTGACCCGAAGTCGCCGTCGGCATAAACCCCGATGATGCGCTGCCACTCGGCGACCACCGGCCCCTTGTCGCCGCGGCGGATCGTGATCCTGTCCGCAGGAACGGTCGGCTGGGCCGAGGCGTCGCCCGCGCCGAGGAGCGGAAGGATTGGAACGCGTCGCCCCTTCGACCAGAGCACGGCGCCGGCATCGCTCGCAGGAAGGACGGTGACCATCGGCTCGGCCGCATAGGTTCCGTCGCGGAACAGCAGCATCTCCTTGGTGCGGCGGCCGACAAGTTCGGGCGGCTTGACCTAGGCCATGAACCGCGCCGCGGCCGTCGCTCGATCTCCGGCGTTGAGCGAGGCCATCAGGCTCGCGCGGCCGATCGAGCCGGTGTTGAAGTGGAACGAGGTCAGCGCGTCGAACTCGTGCTGCGTCACCGGCACCTTCAGCGCCGCCGTGACCCCGGCCTCGTATTTCGCGATGTCCTTCCGGAACAGCGCGATCCACTCTTCCACGGGCCTGTCAGCCGTCACCGTGACGGGGTCAACCCCGCCCGCCGCCTTGGTGTGGCCAACGCCGACGGTCCAGACGCCGACCGAGTCCTTTAGCGCCGCGTGACGATAGCCTCATGGCTCGCGAGCTCGGCGAGCCCGCGGTCGGACACTTTCATCGTGATCTCCGGATATGGAAAAGCCGCCTCGAGGGCGGCGGGGTCACTGCGTCAGGTCGCGGCCCGGGATGGACGTGCCGAGCACCGTCGGATTGATGATCGCGCCGATCAAGCGCGAGCGTCCCGCCCAGCGTCGTCGGCATGGTTTTCCAGCACTTGCCCGTCGCCATCGTCGCGGTCGAAGTCGAGACGTTGCAGATGTACGGCTGCGTGTCCGAGACATTGATGCGCTGCGGGTTCAGGTAAACTGTCCGCCCATGCGAGCGCCACGAAGATCAGCGCCCAAGCGGGAAGCCAAGCCAAAGGCCGACAACAACACCGCATTAGAGATCAGCCCTGCGCAGCGCCGGCAGCGGAAAGCGGATCGTGGTCGCGGGTGATGAGGCAAGCGCTGGGCTCTGCCTGAAGGCAGATCGCGACGATCAGCTCAGCGATGCGCATGGCAGAACCTTCCCAAGAGGACACTGTCTGGATCTCGGCTCGCTTGCGCGGAACTCTCCGCCACGCTTACGTTTTTAGGTGCACGGTAGCGAGCCTAACGATGACTGATCTCGAAGAGGCAATTGCCGACTTGGCCAAGCGGATCGGCCTTCTCGAAGAGGCCAACCGCCAATTCCGTGCTGGTGAGATGTCCTACAAAGACATGGGGCCACCGGAGGTCGATCGGACACCTGAGGCCATCGCTCGCAACCAGGTTGAGATTGACGAGCTTCTGGATGAGATCGGACGCTTGCGCCTCGACGCTGACGACTGACAAGCTTTGCGTTGGAGCTCGTCGGGATCGAACCGGCGTCACCAGCTGGAAGGCTGGAGCTCTGCAATAGAGCTAGAGCCGCGAAACGAAGAGCCGTGGTGCGAACGGGCCCGTAAGCCTCAACACCGCCCGAACCCAAACCCTCGTGATCGTAGGGCCCAGGAATGGTGATGACGATCTAAGTCATACCTGCCTGATCTCCGGCTATCTAGCGCTTGAAACCCCTATTCGCGTCGATCCTCAGGCCGCCTGATCGAGCGGTACCTCCGACAATGCTCGAGGTAGCCCGCTTCATGCCGCCCCGCTAACTCCACCACTGCGCTCCAAAGCCAAAGCGGCGCGTCGAGATCGGGGCGTCGATGGTCGAGGAGCGTCTTACCAAGCGCGACGCACCTTCTCGTCCATCTGCTGCGCGTGCGCACGGCCGACGACCCATGCAAGATACGAGCGGCCTTCAGCGCTTCGCTGCGCGAGAATTGCTCCACCTCAAGCTTTAGATCCTGCGGCATCAGTTCTCGGATGAAGACCGACCGACCGCCGACCCTAGTGGCAATCATTCGATCGCCGAGATGCGGCGAGAGAGCCTTCGCCCCAGCCACGACGCGTTCGGCGTGGTCATCAGGCATCTCGGCGAGATGCCTGGTCGGCGAAATTGGCGCGACTGCCTCCTTCACGTCGATCAAAGCGAACCGCTCTCGCTTTGGGCCAGCCTTCACCGCAATTATTGCGGCGTAACGCAGGTTGCCAAGAGAACTGCAGCCCTTCATCCAGTAGGCCGCGTCAACCAACCTGGTTTTGAAGTCGTTGCCCGAAAGCGAAAGGACGGTCTTGGCGACTTCCGGCCGTTCGAGCGCTTCGGACAGATCGCGAGCCTCAGCGGGTTCGAGATCCCAGAATTTCGGCCCGCGCGGGATTTTTGGATCCTTGTTCTTGAACCGCTCGCGCGAGCGAGGTCATTCCATTTCCGCCCGAGCGCTTTTCGTCGAACCGTTTTGACGACTCCAGGCTCCGCTCCAGCAGCCTCGATGTCAGCCGATGGATCATTCATCGCCGACTCATAACCTTCGATGATCTCGCCGATCATCTCAGCGGTAATGACCCCCGGAAGATCCGATCCGCGATTGGCGCTTGCAAGCGAAAGGGCTAGACGAATGAGGTCGAACGCCGGGTTGCCTATCACCGCCTGGTCGTGGTCGCGGATCTGAACTTCGACACCTCCGCCGCCATCGGACAGCGGCCCAAGATTGCCAAGGTGACAGTCTCCGCAGATCCAAACCGCGGGCCCGACAGGAATCCTTTTCGCTACGGCGGAGCCGGCGAGCCATTCGTAGAATCTGTCGGTATTGCCGCGCACATAGGCATGAGCTGAGCGCGCCATCTTGTAGACACGCGCAGCCTCGAGCAGGCGCTCTCGTTCGGAGTATCTGGGCATCAACGCAGCACCGCATGGATCACGCAACTGTGAGCCTTAAGCGCTTGGTCGACTAAAAACGTTCCGGCTGCTTGTTATTCACCAGCCTCAGCCTCTGAGCGTGACGCCCCGAGGCCCGGAGCTGTCTACGCTGCTCGCGCAACGCTTTCCAACCCTGACGCATCGGTAGCATCAAATCCGGCGAGTTGTGACACCTTTCGAGATCAGGCAGGCGCAAGAAAATGTTGCACTTGCTTAGGTTTATGGAAAGTCCCTCAAGTGCATGGTGCATGTGGCGGTAAACTGTCCGACAAACCCCCCGGTTTTGCTGCACCATTCGGAGAATGACCTCCTGGAAACGATGCTGAACGCATCGGCCCAGAGGGTGCGGCGCTCCTCCTCGGCGAGCTTCTCGCAGGACCACGCCGAGGGGCTTCTGTCGGAACTGCGTTCAGCGCAATACCGCCTCACGCGGGCGGGATGGGCAGCGCTGGGAGCTATCGAAAAGCCCGTCTCCACCCGGATTCGTTTTTGGGCGCCGGGCAAAGAAGTCGTTTGGGGAGTCATCTGCGCTATCTTAGGCGCGGCGATCACATATGCGCTTGGGATCGAATAGTTCCCAACTCGCGCCCGCGGCAGGCGATCGCCGCTACCTCTGACGAAGCTATTCGGATTTCCCGCCCCTCAGCCGCGGAGCACCAGCCCGATGCGAATGCGTCGGGCTTTTTTGTTGTGCGTGAGATCGCGCCTCGCTTACGATCCACAGCATGACGACGGTAAAAGACTGCCTCGCAACTTTCGCCACCTCTGCTTTGCTGGGTTCTTCGGAAGCGCGCAGCGTGGCCAAGGCCGCCGTCGATCGTTATCTTGAGATGCATACTCACTCGCCGCTTGGGCAGACGGCCGCCTTGTACGAGATGCTTGAGGCCTTCGAAGAACTGAAGATTGAAAGCGCCGTAGCGCTTCAGATCGAGCTTGATCTGGAAGCGAGGATCGCCGCGATTGGCCGCGCAATGATTTTGGGCGACGCACCCACGGCAAAGGCCGAAGAAATGCCGGAACCGGCCTGACAGCTTCCATCAAAAGACGCTGCGCCCTCGCGCGGTTGGCGGTATTGAGTGGCTCAAGCCCCGCTCGACTCGGGAACTTTGACCGTGATCCATTCTCGATATCAGGAGAGCGAGATGATCACGACCGACGAACCTCGGCAGGATCAGGCACTGCGTCCCAAACGGTGAGGCTTTCCGAGATCGCCTGCTTTTGCGGTTTGAGCAGTCGCCGAAAGACCTGCGCCCGGACGACATGATCGTCATCGACTTCTCAGATGAGAGGGAGCTCACGCTTCACGTGCGGTCGAGCCAGGAAGGAAAGGTTGAAGTCGACGCTGACGTCAGCCTTCACGGGCGGTGGATCTTCGATCTGACGAAGGTCGACGATCTCAGCTGGACGGTCTGCCTTCAGCCTCAGCACAACGAGCTCCTCGCCGTTATGCCTGCTCCAATGAGACGCTAAGGAGCGCCGGCGCGTCTGCTCTGGAACAGACAGAGCCCCGCGTGGGTTTGCTTAAGACAAGCCACGCATGGGAGCGAAGCTATGGATCACAGCAAGCACGTCCGACTTTCCCCTCAGGAACTCATCCCGTCGACGCTCGAGGGCGCGACGATCTACGGTCCCGAGGACGAGAAGATTGGCTCCGTCGCTCACGTCCACGGCACCGGAACTGACTCCCAGGTCGTGATTGACGTAGGCGGCTTTTTGGGAATCGGCGCGAAACCCGTGGCGGTTCCAGTCGCTGACCTTGACTTCATGCGCGACGAAAGCGGCCACGTTCACGCAGTCACGACGTGGACCAAGGACCAGCTGAAGGCTATGCCTGAGCACCACCACTAAATACTTTGTCACTCATCGCTTGGGCGGGAGCAAATCTTCCGCCCAAGCGAGCAGGGGTTCCCTCGCGAAAGTGACAGCTCGACCTAGTGGCGAGTGCCGGTTTTCATCGCCTCGAGCCGGGCAGTTCACTCCGCCAATTGAATTTCAGCAAGGCTGAGCTTCCGCTCTACGTTTTGGGCGCTGGCACCTATCGCGTTAGCGACAGCGAGCAGATTCTTTAAACGAACCACGCGCATGTGCCGTCTTGCGACGTCGTGGCGAGCGGCTTCGAGAGCAGTGATTTTTTCCATCATAAGTCTGGAAGCGCTGCCGCAGCCGAAGGTTCCCGAAAACTCGGGGACTAAGCGGTCTGCGCTACCCGAGCTTACCGCCAGAGGTCATTCATTCGCGAGCGCTTCGCCGATGCAGGATGGGAAGCGTCGCGCGTCCTCGATGGCATGGAGAACGCCGACGACTTTTACTTCGAGGTGCTTCGGCAGGTTCGAATGGATCGATGGTCGGCTGGCCGCGTCGTTCTGGCGGGTGACGCCGCGTGGTGCGCGACGCCGATCTCCGGCATCGGCACGACGCTTGCCATCGTCGGAGCCTACGTGTTGGCCGGCGAGCTATCCAAGTCGACCGATCCTAGCGAGGGGTTCGCCGCCTACGAGCGGATCATGAGACCGTTCGTAGAGGAGGGCCAAAGCGTGCCCAAGATAATGCCGCGACTTCTGAACCCTCACAGCCGGATAGGCGTCGCGATGCTGCGAGGCGCGTTGCGCGTCATCGATCAGCCTGTCGTGAAAGGCGCCGCAATGAAGCTGTTCGTCAGAGATTCGCAGAAGCTTGAATTGCCCGAATATGGCTCCCCGACTGGGAAAACCTCCAGCACACCGTAGCCGGCAGAGCCCTTACGCAGACTGCTCGAGCAACGATACGCGACGCGGTGCTCGAGCGGTCCGTGGCGCGACTGAAAAGGGGGCGCCGGCCATAGACTGCTGAAGCGTGGTCAATGAAGGATGAAGAGCGCGGACGGTCTGGCTCTTTCAACGCGCTTGCAAGTCGAATGGATACAGAAGTTCGACGCGCGACCCTAACCCCGCCTACTGAAAGATGGCCTTCCGAACGTCCGCTACGGGTCAGGCGCGGCGCTCTCTACCGCGTCCGCAACGGTCCGATGAGCATGTCCCAATAGAGTTCGGCACCGCCCTCATATGTTAGCTTCTGCTCGCGACCTGAACCTGTCATGGCCATGCCCATCGACTTCAGGAACATGCCCTGCTCGTCGGCCTCCACGCGTAGGTTCTCGTTGAAGCCGTTTCCAATCATGCTGTCCGTCGATGAGTAGGAAATCCCACGGCCCATGGAGCCGTCCATGAAGACCGCGCAGCGCGCAACCGCATTGCCGTCCTCGTAGATGACTGCGGTGAAGCGGTTGGCGTCGACGCGCCGGAAGTTGGTCTCGATACCGCCATTGCGCTTCTCCAGCTCCGCAAGCGACCCCTCGAAGAACCGACCGATGTAGTCAAAAGCCTCGTCGAGGAAGCGGTCGCGGTCGACGTCGGTGAAATTCTTGCGAAGCCTAAGGTTGCTAGACCGTAGTCCCGCGTTGGACGGAGCCGTGTCCGCCCCAGCTTTGAGGACATCTGGCTTCGAGGTGCTTGCCACCGGGACGCTCAGCGTTTGACGGATCTTTTGGACAACGTCGAGGAAGGCCTCGTCGAGGTCGGGCCAACTCCTGATTGGCTTTCCATCAGTCGGTGCCGCGAGCAGCTTCTTGAAGGCGGTCTGCTTCCAGTCGCACGCGCGCAGTATCACGGGGATGACGCGCGCCTCGCCACGCTTGTGGCGCTCAAGCGCCCGGACCATCTCGACGTCGTGGCAGTAGTCGGACGCGATGAAATCGGGAGAAACCAGCAAGAGGATTACATCGGCGCGCTCGAGTTCTGATCGGACTCCCTTGTCGAAGTCATCCCCGACCGACAGCCGCCGATCGTGCCAGGCATCGATCAACCCTTGCCGCTTCATCGCAGAAAGCGCGACCTCGAGCCGGTCGCGAAGCTCCTCATCCTTATGAGAGTAAGAGAAGAATACGGTCGCCATGGCTCCTCCGGTCAGAAGGAAGATGGGTGACGAGAGGGATTCGATCCAGACGACCGACGCTTTCGCCGAAGACTCCTGTGGAACCAGCGTACCGATCAATGGGCCTGAGCCGACACGGTTCGTCCTCCATAAGCTCATGGTTGCCCAGATTCGGCGACACGCAGACGCCCGCAGCGCGGCGAGGTTACGAAAGAACGTCCAGCAAGCTGGCGCCCTGATCGAAGCGCTGGCTCGCCAGTGGCCGGGCAGCCTGAGAGACGCATGGGAGAAGCTGGCCTCGTGCGGAGCCTCCTGGCGCGAGAAAGCGCCAAAAGCCTCGTCCAGCTTCCGCCAAGGCCAAGCGCGCGAGCGGCGCGGGAACAGGATTAAGGCGCCCGTCCCGCCAAGCCCGCCTTGGGACTGACTAATTCTGAAACAAGACTCGTTTAATATGGATCTACAGACTCGCGTATTCTGATTAAATCTATCATAATCAATATTTTAAGTGCGGTAAATCTCGGTTATTTTGAAAATAGCCTGAATTGCTTTGGCTCGGGTACCTGCTTTAAATCTGGCGGGACAAGGGTCTCGCGTGGCCAAAAGGTCTTCGGCCACGGGGTGAGGGCACATACGAAAAGGAGCCGGCCGAGAGCTGGTACGACCGCTATCTTGATTGAGTCGGCCATCGTCACCCGCTTATCGCCGGCCGCCGAGTATACCGGCACCGGGACCTCTCGCCTTACTGCTCGCTCCCCTTAACCGGTCTGATTCGGACGGAGGAGACGCGGACGAGCGATGAACTCCCTAGGGCTCACTGCTCATTCTGGGAGTTCAATCCAGAGCACCATCGGGTCTTCAATATGTATCCGGACGTTCCGACCGCCAGGCCGATGAACGCGTGGGATATCCCTGTCTTGCTTCTCCACACGCCCACGGCTTGGTCGATGCTCAGAACCCAAATTCCGACGTCCGCCACTTCCTAATCGAGGGCCATTTGCGGATGCGATACCTCAGCGCCCTGGTTCATCGCAGCGACGCAGCCCCGTCACACGGGGTTTCCGTCCTGCAGTACGGTTCGATCAAAAGTCCTCAAAATTGAACAAAAATTCGGGCCTTAGACTCGGCTTTGCGAAATAGCGTCATCTAGACTCAATAATTGAGGAACTGGACTCGATTATTCTGGGCGCCGAGTGCCTGATAATTCAATGAGTTAGATGATCAGACAGACTCGCTTATTTTGGAATTCGACACTGAGCGGGTGTCATGCGTCAGAAATAATGAGTCTAACGCAGATAAAATGAGTCAACTTGAATAAGCGCAAGCATCGAGCTAGCCCCTATTGATTACTCATTTTCCACTTAATTTGAAGCAAATTTTAACGAACCGCGTGGCCACTCAACGCCCGCAATTTTATTGTAGGCTTTGACCGATCCTAACGAAATATCAATCCCGAGCTCTGACTTCACCCAGCGCTGAATCGTAGTTTTCGAAATGGACCGATCGCCGCTTAATATGGCGGCGGCAGATTGGCGCGAAAACGATTTATATGCTTCCCACTGATCAGCACTAAATTTCTGCTGACCCTTATATTTTTCCGGTCTGCCGGTCTTTCGCGCAATTTTCCTGCCCGTCATTTCAGGCCAAAGGACTCCACATTCCTTATTGTATTTACTAACTGCGTTCTCGGATATGGTTACCCCAAATTCTGAGAGTACCCAGTCCTTAACAGTGTTACGCGTCAGGCCCCGCTCTCCATTTCTGATACGAGTAGCCACGTCGTTACTGAACTGCGCGTACCTTTTGAGCTGCAATCCATCTAATGACCTCGGCCCTTCATTAACAGACGGCCATTTGACCCCAGATCTCCGTAGATAGGTCGAGATATTCGTCACGCTATATTCAATTGAAAACTCATCTATGATAAATTGTCTTACATCAAACAGACTAAAGCGCTCACCCGCTTTATTGCGAGCAATAAATTCCTGCGCTTTTGAAATAAGATCCGCTCTCTGTTTGGATGACAGAATATATTGATTTCTCTGTTTACGTATAAGATGCCTTTCGATTCCACGCCTGCGGATAGAAGAGAAAGTATAAGACACAAGAGGTTCCGTGATCTTTTATGATGTCAGAAAGTTTGAAGCCAGAAATAATCTTTATTAACATTATCAAGGATTTTTGTTTCGATTTTTGCACCGTGCTAATGCGTGTCTTGATGTTATTAATTTCGAGCCCGATCGGAATTCTAAGATATTGTAGCAGAAAGACAGTACGATCTTCCGAATGTTGATTGAAGCGAACAAATTGTTCTTTGCCGGAAGCCAAAAGTCGTTTGACGTCATCAAGACGATAGACGTTAGGGCGGCCGCTTCCAATGACCTCGACGTTCGCCTCGCGTAGCCACGCAATCACGAATTTGACCGGCACGCCCCACTCGCTCGCTAAGGCTACTGGCGTCGTGAAGCTGCTCCTGAACCGATCCAGTTCAGCTTGATCGACCGTGGACACGCGGCTGTTTTTGGGACAGGGAGCTGTCCGGATGACCTGTAGTCTTCCGAGTTCGGCAGCTTTGCGTGCCCGCAGCCCAACATGGGCGAGCATCACGGTCAACGCGGTGCCGGATTTTGCCGTCGGGACAGGTAGGTGTGAAGCAAGGCTGCGTCGGCATAGGGACCACCGAACCGTCAAAGCCGTTACGTCTTCGCGCACCCCAACAAGCGGCACTTGCCCCGTTTGAATGAGATCTATGACCCGACGCCAGGCGGCGTCACCAGTCCCGAGATGCCGGATTGCCTCCTTGAGCCTGACCGGTTCCGAGTCTCGGGGCTCCTCGAGCTTCGCCTCGATCGACCGAACCCATTGCCTGAGATCCGCTTCGTCTAGCCTTCCTGGGCCAAGGATTTCCTCCACGAGCGAGGGAGAGCGCTTGATGACCTTTTTTTGGATCAAGCCATCCAGGATTACATTGGGCATTCCGTACTTTTTCTTTAGAACCGTCTGAAGTGTAGAGTTCTCCAAATCGATAATTAGTTCTCTGACCTTATCACGCCGGTAGGCTAGCGATTTTGCGCCGCGACCGACTTTAAGGGTGCGAAGCGATCGCATTTTCTCAGCGTGGAATTGCTTTGTGGTGACGCTCGCAATGACTTCGTCATAGCTCATGACCTGATCGCACCACTTCAATAGAACCGTCGATGATGTAGTTTTGTCGAAAGGAGAATAGGATTTTTGATAGTGATCTTTGATGCGTGCGCTAAATACGTCTGAAATAGCTTGACCCACGACGCTGGGGTCGATCAGGTCATATAGATCTCCTAGTTCGTTCCGAATGGGCGAGTTGCTCTTGCTGCCTCCTCCAATATTCCGAGTTTCAGTCAAAATATCGGAGAAGTATTCTCTCATATCAAATAATACTTGTGAGCCATATCCAAGAATCTCAGCCGACTCGGCTCTGGATGATCCTTTACCCATACTCCGTCGCATGCTTGGCGCCTTCGGATCGAGCAGGCGACGAGTAGCAAGACCGATGAGTATGGCCGATTGGAGTAGCTCCCCGCCGGTGAGCGAACGAAGATCGCTAGGGAGTTGGGCGACGGTCTCTGCTCGTAAGGAAGGGAAGGGGGAAAGCGCGTTTGCCAGCTTAGAGAGATACATCGGCGGTTTCACGTCACCGCCGCTTTCCACGTGCTTCCGGAGATCGAAACGGCAAGCATGGCAGTGGCAAACGGAGGTACCGAGCCAAGTGAGCTCCTTGCTGCATAGCGGGCATCGATCGATGAGTCGCTCGTTCGATTCAGGGCAAAAGCCCAGCTGAACCAGATCCCACGCCATTCGGTGATAGGGAGCGATCCTGAGAGAAGCTGGAGAGACTGCCCGTCGTTTCGTTGAGACATACGATTGCCCGATAGGGCCGCCACTGAACATCGCATGCTGAAGGCCGAGCTTCGATCCTCCGAAGCCATACATTCGGCGCGTTACCTCGTCCTCCGGAAAGCCACAGACTTCAGCGATCCTGGAAGTGTGACCGCCAAGCCAAGGAGCTCTGTGGACTTCAGCCCTCGTCATTCCGAGTTTCGGACACAAAGCCACCAGGTAGGAGTGGCCAGTGCGACCGACGATGCGCGTCAAAATGCTAAGCAAGGTTTCGTCGTAATATGGCGTGACGCGGTTTTGTACGGTGCGTTCGCCGATGACGAAATCGAAACCTCTCTGAAGTGCATCGCCAGGCACCGGAACTCGTGGAGACGCCGTATCAGTCAAAGGACGTCTCCCAGTCCTTCGTCCAAACGAGTTCTACAGCCGGAGGTTTTGGCGTCAGAAACGGGTTCACGACTTTGGCATCAGAAAACTTCCACATTTCATCAAAACAATGGGCGAATAATTCACGCGATAACGTTGGCTGATCGCCAAGTCTCATAGCAGCTTCTGAAGTGATGTGTATCAGACGAGCAGTCGCACCAGGGTAGCCGCGTGCAGCCGCATGAATTCGGCTCGCCATATCTTCTTCATGCAAATGTGATTTCTGGAAGCCGCCCAGTCTCTGAAGCTCACTGTCGAACGTCATCAGATACGATCGATAAAGCTTCCAGTCGCTCGGATCATCATGTCTCGTGGCGTAGGGTTTCATCTCCAGCGCAGGTACGTTGCGGCCAATAAGATGGCCGTTACGGATAAAGATGCGGCGAGCCCTGGTCGTGCCGACAAGTATGATGCCGCAGGAGCGGCTAATCTCGTTCATTAGCTCCTGAATCCAATCAGCGACCGCGTGAGCAACTTTTCCCTGGTCTTTGGCAACCAGCCGCTGCACCTCATCAATGATCAGAAGCTTCGTTTTTCGCTCACGCACGGCCTCAATTACGCGCCTTTGCTTAAATGCAGCGGTTCCTCGTTCGGGATCGATATCTCCGAGAGCCGACAAAAGCTTGGCGCCAAGGGACGGTGTTCGCATTACTTGGCATTTCGCAATATATCACAGGGCTACAGTCGGTCTCACCAAGCCTGACTGGAGGGAAATCGGCCAGAAACTCTTGGATAACAGTGGTCTTTCCGGCTCTGGTCGGAGCCGTGAGTGCGCCGCCTGCGCTGTCGCCGGTGCCCGACGCTGTATCTTTGAAGAGGTGAAGGCGCTGAATGAGCTCCAGCGTTCGGTCATTCCGGATACGAATCCCCTTGATCGCATTGATGCGTTCGGCAAAGCGATCGCTAAGTGCGCGGAACTCCGGATGCACGATCTGTTCTGCAACTTTAAGCATCAGCGTTACCCCATGAACTTGTAGGAAATGACTCGAGCTGTTCATCCTCTTCGCGGTTTGGCGGAGGTGACGGCGGCGCGTAATTCGCGCTCGTCGGGAAAGGCTCGAGGTTGTATTCATCCCGCTTCCGCCTGCTTTTTCTCGGAAGCTTAGGGTCCTTGGCGGCACCTTCTGCGGGCGGCGGCGGCGTCTCGATCATGTCGGCCGCGGTCACGGCTCGGATCGAGCTCACGGGCTCTTCTGCAGCGCCAGAATGAGGGACAACAATGATCGGCAGCGAACTGGGCGCGGGCCTCTGTGATCCGATACCGCGAAGTCGCGCGTGGAATGATTTGGCCATCCCTGTGCGGATCGATTCGTGGACCTCCATCATGAGTTCGTAGCGGACGCTCATGAGTTCAGAGAGAGATCGCGGATCGCGCTCTCGTCGACGAGCCTCCTCCTGAATGATCTTGTGCTGCCAAAGAGATAGGCCCTTGGCGTAGTCCCCTTCGGCTTCCATGGGACGGTACTGTCCAGAAGCATCGAGGACGTAGATCTTCGATATGTCCGTGGGGTCAAATCGGAACGTGACGGGCGCACGCGACTTGCGCGACAAATCAAGAATTGCACTGACTGTCGTCGGATTTCGGTAAAAAAGGTTTTTGTACCGCAATCCCGCTCTTGAAACGGTGCCGGTCGCATAACGCGACAACACGACCTGAAGATCCTGGATATGCTCGGGGAGCTCGATGTGGACCTTTTCGGTGCCCTCAATCCAGCGTTGCTCTGGAGTGCGGCGGGTCGTGCTATTGCGAGACTTGCAGTAATCTTGCGTAAGCCACTTGAGGAACATATATTCGAACGTGTCGAAAGACATTGACATATTCTTCTTCGGATCGATTTCCTTGTCGCGCAGCGTCTTGGCGCTGCCGTAAGTCGTTCCCGGCAAACGGTGTAGGAACGTTGTGTTTAGCGTGCCGAAGAAGCGCTCGATAATTCCCTTGTAATGCGGCGTGCGCACGGGCGAGGTCTCGAGCTCAATGCCGAGTTCAGCGCAAGCCTGAGGCAACGATAGGCCAATGACTTCTTTGGCGTTGTCGGCGACCAGTACAGAGGAAGGCCAGCCGCACGCCAATCTGAGTTCAAGCCGCTAAACTTCTTGAATACTGCGTACTTCGGCGTAATGGCCTGCCGGAGACACATCATGACCGAGTAAACGCTCGGGGGTTCAAAGCCAATGTAATAACCTAGTGGGTAGCGAGAGTAAGCATCGATTGCAAATGTGAGCCACGGCCGTCCACCGCAGGGCAGTTCGGTGCCGTCTTCGAAGAACATCCAGTCATCGATCTTCGTGTGATCGATGATGATCGTTTCGAGCGGGCGAGTTGCTTCCGGAGCGGACTGAAGCGGCTTAAGCTCGCGATCGGCCGCTCGCTTGCCCCAGCGGATTCTCAACGTCTTGTAGTACGAGTGCTCGGTGATCCTTCGGTAGATCGTGGCAGGTGAAGGGGCCGCGATAGTTGTCTCGCCGAAGAGCTCTTTTCGCTTGTTAATTTCGCCGATGACCGCTGCGACGACCGCCCCAGCTGGCAGCATTTGACGAGACATGTAGACGTGCTTGATGGCGTCCTGAATTATTGACTCAGCTTCCTCTCCAACACCCTTTTTGCGGCCCTTCCTCTCGTCGAACGATCGCATGGTGCGGAGCTCTCGGCGCCCCTTCACTCCGCGCTCACGCAGCCAGCGCGTCACAGATCTCCAGTCAGGTTTGGTCTCGTGATCGTTCGCTACCGCGACCATCTCGATGAAGGGCGTCATGGCGCTCTCGGTCTTTGGGACCGGTCGAGAATCATAGGCCAAGCAATAGGCGTGGCGCCATTTTGCCTTGGTGATTTTCAGCTCGGGGAGAAGCTCGAGCGACGAGCCTGCTTCTTCGCGGAATTTCGGAGGCAGGACGCTCCAGTCGCGAACCGAAAGGCGGCCGGATATATAGAGTTCAACAAACTCCTTCTCGGTCATGCTCCGGCGTCTAGCGTTCTCCTCATCGTCAAATGCAAGTCGACCATCCTCAAATAGACGAACGAAGATGAAGTTTCGCCCATCGATGACAACGACACCGTCTTTGCGTAGCCGCAGGTTCAGGCTCACCTGCTGCGGCTGAGCAATTTGGGCAGAGGCTACCATTTCATTCATCGCGTAATACACTCGTTAGTCAAAGCCGAAGTGATGCGGTCGCTTGTTCAACCAAGAAGTCATGCATGGCGGACCGTCTTGGCTGCTACGAGATTGTGAAGATTGGCCGCGTAGTCCTTGCGGAGCTCGATCGCGCTATCCGGCCCAAGGGGGATATTCAGGTCAATTCGAACGACCCGCCTAAGCATGAGCGCCATTAAGGAACGCTGCCCATGGAGCGGGCTCCCGAAGGCGGCGGCGCAAGCACCCAGCGTCGATCTTGGTCGCGACACCAGATGGTCGATGATGATGGTGAGTTGGTCGTCTGATGGGAGCAGACGCCGTGATTCTTCGACGACTTGCGCGTTCTCGTGCCAGACCTTTTGCATTTTGAAGCGTAAGTCGGTTACGAAAACGAGATCCCGATCGATGCTGCGGTAAATAGAGCGTGCCAGTCGATAGCGGTCGCGATCTTCGGGCCGCATCTTGAAGATGTCGGATCGGTATTTTACCTCGACAAAGACCGTGCGGTTCTCCGTCTGGACAATAAAGTCTGGGGTGTAGTGAGTGCGCTGGCCGCGGAACAAGAAACGCAGACGATGCGGTTGCTCCATGTAGTTGATGACTGTGTCATCAACCTCGAGCCAGCGGATCGTTCGCCGTTCAAGCCGGGATTCCCATGCGATGCTTCGGCGACACTTTACGCTTGGGTAAAGTCCTACCGGCCGGTTCCGCCGGCCGTTGAAAATGGTCCTGACGGGGCCACGATCGTCAGCGACTTCCATGATGCCTTCCGAGCGCGCGAGGATCTCCTCGAGCGCGGGCGGGCCGTATGGATCGAGATCCGAGCGCGCCTTCATCGGACCGGCGCACCATTTTCGGCGATGATCTCGAACAGCTGAGACATATGCCGCCCGGTGGCGGTCCATCGGTCGCGCCACTCGACGGCGGAGTCGACCGGCGCGCTGGAGAGCCCATGAAGCTTCACGAAGGTCTCAAGAAGTGACCTTGATTTCCTCGGCGCGTAAGTCTCGCCACACAGGATATCCGCCAGGCGAAGCCACATCATCCGCTGCCGCAGATCCGCGAGATCGCCCCCCTCGATCGGGTGAAAAGCAATGACGTGAGGGACCGTCAGGTGTGGGAGTGCGAGCTGCCCGGAGGCTTCGCGATCACACAGCACCCAAGGCATGACGAGAGCGCGCGTGTCTTCCGCGGTCCGCACCTCGCACACGACGTGCAGCTGGAAGCACCGGCGATCCGAAATCCGCGCTGCAGCGTCGAAGTGCTCAACCGTCAGCTCGGTGAGCTTGGCGTCAGGCAGTAACTCGGTACGATTCTGTGTAGCCGCCATCATGGCGCAGTTCTCCTCGCGCGGACAATGGGTTTGGCCGCGTTGTCGGGTCGGCAGTTCGATGAAGCTCGCCGGGGAAAAAGCTAAGCTCTAGGATGTGGGATTGGACCAATCCCTCTTTCTGGGTTGTAAACAGTCCGGCGCTCCGGATTATAAGTCCGGGCCCATCCTCAGCGGTCTGAGGTCAGCGTTAATGAGGTATTATGCTCCGGCAATTCAGCAGCCGAACGCGCGAGCGTTCCAGCGATTTCGAACATGGCCGGACGCATCCTCTCCATCCGACGAAGGGCTTTAGGGACCGTCGCATGAGCGATTCCTCGTGAGGATAGCCACACGCGCAGCGCGGTCGCGTCCGATGAATTGTCCGTGATTACGGCGCTTGGCCGGTCGTGAACGTTCAAAGCGCGCAGGATGAGGCGTGTTGATGTCTCGAAGGGCGAGACCCCATCAAGCTCGACGTCCAGCCGCCCGGCCATAGGTATCAACAAAGCTTGGCACGAAATGCTTGGTCCGCGGCGGTAGCGATCCAGCAGCCAGGCGTGCGGATCTACCTGCTGCCCCGCATAAGCGCGTTGAGAAACCTTGAGCGTGGATATCGGTTGCAGCGACCGCGTCATGAAGGCCTCCGGTCGGCAAGGCCTTCACCGTCCGGCAGACGGACGCCACCGCACAGCCGAGCGACATCTTCTCCGCGGACAAAGCGACGTTCGGCGAGTAGCGTTGCGACGGCTTCAATCTCGGTTCGGTGCCGGCGAACGAGGTCATTCGCCCGCTGCTGCAAGCGTACAAGATCGCGCTCGACGCCGAACCGAAGCTGTTCATTGGTTGATAGCGTAGATGCCACCCGATCGGCAGCTCCAAGGTATGTCAGCTTTTCGCCAAGCCCGAACGATCCATGTGCGCCCGCCAGCAGCGACGTGGCGACAGCAAGATCTGACGCTTCGACACCGCCAGAACCAGCATCGGCGGCGCCGCAGAGGACTTCATCAGTTGCACGCCCGGCAAGGGTGACGATGACGTAGTCTTCGATGTCGACGAAGGTCATCGGGCGGCGGCGGCGGGAGAAGTTCGTGAGGCCGAGTCCGTCGCCGCTCGAACCGATCTGGACCGCGCCGACTTTGAGGCCCAGAACGCATGCGATCACCGCATGGCCGGCTTCATGCAAAGCGGTCTGCCACAGCAGCTCCTTTTCGATGTTCATCGGCGGCGCAATCGCGATCGCCAAATCTTCGACACGAAGCTCCCGGGAGGCGTCTCGGGCGATCTGGCGAGCTTCGGTGACGATCCTCACGATGTCGGCGCCCGACATGCCCTCGGTCATCTGAGCGAACGGCTCAAGATCGTCCGACGCGAGATCTCGTCCGAGATAGCACCGGAAGATCACCTCACGGTCGGCCTTGTTCGGCAGCTGTATTCTGACGACCTTGTCGAGGCGACCGGCGCGCCTCAGCGCCGGGTCCACCCGGCTGGCGTTGTTGCATGCTCCGATTGTGATTAGGCCGGGGTACCTCAGCGTGCCGTCGATCAGATCAAGGACGCCGTTGACGAAGTTGATCCACCAAGCGGCGTACCTTCCCTCCTGGCTGTCTCGATCGACGATGCTGTCGATCTCATCGATCATCAGGAGCCCGGGGCGATGCGCTCGAGCGGCTTCGATGGCCGCACGCGCGGCCTTCAGCGCGTCGTCGAGGTGACCTTCACCCGAAGAAAGCCAACGTGAGACTGAGGTGGTCTCCAGAGGCAGCTGGGTGGTCTTGGCCAGGGCCATGGCAAAGATGCTCTTGCCGACCCCAGGAGGGCCTTCTAGGAGGATGCCCTTGGGAAGATCCTTCAGCGAAATCCCGGGATCTCCCCGGCGGAGCCGCTGTATGTCGCGCGCGAGCGCCAAGCCCCAGGATTTGGCCGCTCCATAGCCGGCGAGCTCGGAAAGCTCGGGAATGCCGTCCGAGGTCTGCGCCGTCCGGGCCGCTGCAGTTCCTTTCAGCCGCTTTATAGTTTCGGCCAGAGACGCGCCCGGTCTCACGGCGAATGCGATCGCTGCCAGATTGAGGACGTCAGGAGCGCCTATTGCATCAATGGGAGCGGCTTCTTCGTAGAATTCACCCAGGGCGCGAGCGACGTCGGCAGGCGTCGGTTTCGGCACCACGATCCAGCGATCGCAGTTCCGTACCAAGATCCCCGGCAGTTGCCGTTCCGGATCTGCCGCTACCGCGATCACGGATCTGCCCCGCGCAATCTCGCCGGCGATAACCTGGGCCTTGTCGTCGAGGAAGGTCGATCGGCGAGTTGAGGTTTTCGCCTCGGAGCGGAAAAGGTGCGGGTCCGAGCGGGACGTGTCCGAAATACGCCGAGTGATGAGTTCGCGGATAACCTCGACGATGGGATCGACCCAGCTTTCCGAGGGCGCCTCGATCACCCATGCAAGCGGTTGCTTCAGAAGCCGCTCGAAAGACTCGGCCTCCGTCGCTTCAGCTATGGCGTGCTGGACCAGGCGCTTGGCGAACGACGTTTCTCCGAGCTCCTTTTCATTCGCTTCATCAAGCTCGTCGTTCTCGGCAGGACGCATGGTCACCGCTCCACTTGGCGTTCAGAGATCGAGGACATCGGCGTGATCGCCGTTTCGAAGTTGATGGTCAGCAGCCCGCCCGCGATGAGGGCGAACACGACCCCGACCGGATCCGGTGCCCGGACGACGGCAGCGCAGTCCTCGAGTGTGGCGAGAGGGTCTTCGCGCACCAGAGTCAGGACCGAGAACCGGTCGCGGGCGGCGACGGACATGTTGGCGCAGCGGGCAACAAGCTTGCAGTTGTCCAGGAAGGGCCTTCGGCGGATCCATCTCTGGCTGAGTAGGCGAACGGGCTTATCCCCATTGATGGCCGAGGATTTCCTGAAATTCCACAGACGTTTGCGGATTTTTGCGTCGTACCATATCCGCATCGGGGCCAAGATTACGACCATGACGCCCTGGGGGCCGCGGACGGGAATCGGAATTATCTCCGTCGTGCCGAGCAAGGATTTCAAGCGCTCGGCGGCGCTCTCAAAATCGCAGTCCCTCAGCTGGTACTGGGGCAGCGCTTGGATTACGGCGTGAACCTCATACGACAGACGATTCAAATCCTTCTGGCGGCGCCTTTGGCGCTCGCGGAAGGACCGTTTTCCATCGTAATCAGGGATTGGACGTATGATGGGTGTGTCGAGAAGCACGGCGCCCTCTTCCTCGGTCTGCATGGCCGGAAAGTTCGATTGGGGGCGTCGTGACGGAACTCGGGACGGCCGATCCACACGCGAATGAGTCTGAGCGGACTGCCGGTATCGTCGGGTGCGCGCTCTACGTCGTTCCGGTCTTGGAGCCGGGTAAGATCTTATTACATCAACTGCCGAGAGTGGAGAAGAGCCAAGTTGACAATATGTCAACTGAAGCGAAGGCATGGTAAACGAACGGCAAATCAAGGCGGCCCGAAGCCTTCTGGACTGGTCGCAACATGAGCTCGCTGAGCGCGCAGGAGTTGCGCGCTTTACGCTGATCAAAATCGAGTCCGGGGACGCTCGTCCCCAAGAGGCGACGGTCGCCAAGATCGTCGATGCGCTGGAGAAGGGTGGCGTCACCTTCTTCGAAGCCGAAGGCCATATAGGCGTCTCGGCGAAACGTTGATGCAGCTCGAGACGGCGTTTGGGCCGGTAGGGTGCCTTTGAAGCGAAGCCACCCGTCACCGCCCGAGATCCAAGGCATCTGTCGTTCCGGATATTTCTTGGCACCCTTCGCCACGACGACAAGCGCTGCGGCAGATAGAGGGCGCTGTAGCGCTTTAGCCTCGTCCCAGTCGGCGCGCATCCATACGTCGATCTCGTCCGCTGTCCTGAGGATGATCGGCATGGCCTTGGGGTGCACTGGCGCCACCACTGCGTTCTGCCCGGTCGTGAGAAAGCCGTAGAGTTCAATTTCGCTTCCCAACCCTAGGTCGCTTTTCGGACGCACGACCAAGTGGTCTTCGGCGGCGGCCATCATGTGCGCCGATCGAGCGAGAGACCGCCAACGCTCCCAACCGAACAAGGTCTACGAAAATCTTGATCTTCTCGTCGGAGAAGCGATGCGTCGGTCCAGACATCGAGATACCCGCCACAACTTCTCCCTGAGCGGCCATTATCGGCGCCGCGACGCAACGCATGCCCATTGTACGTTTCTGATCATCGACGGCGTAACCTCGGTCAAACGCGCAAGCGCGAGATCCTCGCGAAGCTGCTCCAGGTCCGCGATGGTCTTCACCGGTCGGACGCCGCTCTCTGCAAGACCGACCGAGCCTGGTCTACGATCTCGACTGGAACGAGGACGCGCGCCTCGCCGCGTGGCGGGGCGTGGCCGGGGAGACCAAGGTCTTGCCGCCTACGCTCGCGAGCGCGATCGCGCTCGACGCCTGGAACGAGATCGCGCCGCTGCAGTCGCAAAGCTGCCTTGGCCGCTTGTTGGCCGCCGAGCTGCTGCGCGGACGCGGCAAGACCCGCGCCCACCTTGGCTCTCTTTCACTGGGCCTCAAGGCGCCGCCCCAGCAGAGGCGCTGGAAGCGCGATCCAGCGACCCGGCTCGATGTCACAATCGAGCGCTTAGGGACGGGGCAGAAGCCGGTCTCAAGGAGCATTACCGGCTCTCGAGCATCCGAGAGCGACTCACACGGCGCGCCGGCGATCGCCGTTCGAACTCCAGCCTGCCGGGCCTGATCGAGCTCGCGATCGAGACACCGGTGGTCACCGCGGCCCTGATCGCCGCGCGCCTCACGGTCACGCCGCGGGCCGCGCTCGGCCTCGCGCAGGAGCTCGGGCTGCGCGAGTCGACAGGACGCAAGCGCTACCGTGCCTGGGCCGCGGCCTGAGCCTCATCGCGCAGCGGCGAGCGCAAGCCCAATAAGGTCGCGACGGTGCTCGGCCGAGAACGCCGCGCCGAGCGAAAGGCCGATCGCGTCGTCGCCCCTGTCAGACGCCTGGAGCGCGAGAAAGCCGCGAGCCGTCAGGCCGACCCGCTCGACCATGCGCGCGCCCAACTGGCCCGGCTCGAAGGCGATCAGGCCGGCGGAGGCGAGCCACAGCAGCGAGGCCTCGACAAACGCTTCGCGGGTCGCGCCCGACGGATCGGCGTCCGGCAGGCCTTTATCGGCCAGAACGTCGATCTCGATGTCGAGCGGGATCGGGAACGCCGCATGGAGTTTGATCAAAAGCGCCGCGGCGACGTCGGCGAACAGGTCGACATTCGGTACCATCAGATCCTTGGCCTGCGCCGCCTCACCCAATGTCATGCCCGCGTATGATGACGCTCTCTCGCGGCTCGGCGACATCTACAAAAAACCGGGCGATATCGGACGCCGCCTCGTCAAGATCTCTGGCGGCGCATGACGGCAACCTGTCGAAGGCGTCGTCATAATCGTCCATCTCGACGTCCGCGTCCGATCCCGAGGGTTCGATCCGCAGACAGCGTTGCGGACCGAGAAGAAGCTTGGCCTGGGCCGTCGCATTGTCGGTCGTGAGAAACATCGCGGCCCTGATGGCCTCCCGCCACGCGATAAGGCCTCTGACGGCCTGGCGCCGACTCAAACTGAAGGGTGGGTTGCCCGTGCCGATACTCAGGACATCGATCTGATCGAACCCGAGCTCATAGGCGGACAGCGCATCGACCAGAGCGACCATCACCGGGTTGTTCGCCCAGACGCCGCCGTCGACGAAGATTCGCCCGCTCTCCTCATGCTCCATCCCCTTGAGATAGGTGGGGGCTGCGGACGTAGCGCGCGCGACCTTCCAGGCGGGCGTCGCGTGGTCGTTGCGGAAATCCGCGTGATGGTCGGTCTTGAAGACGGCGATCTCGGTCTTCGGCACCATGAAGGCCGGGAGGACCAGGCGGCAGCTCGACTCGCCCAGCAGTCGATCGCCGAACCGGCGCCTCAAGGCGGACTCCAGTTCCCGATGATCGAGCTTGGTCCGCAGCATCGCGCGACAGAATCGAAACCAGCGCGCGAGGCGCCCGCTTGGCATGGGCGGAAATATCTGTCGGCCGTCTACGCGGTAAAATTCGGCGATATCCTGAACCGTCAGGCCAAGACCCAGGCCGAGACCGATGATCCCTCCGGTCGAGGTGCCGGCGACCATGTCGAAATAGCTGGCCAGCGGTCGTCCGCCCGCAAATCTCTCCTCCGCCAGGCGCAGCAATTCGGCGGTGTAAACGCCTTTGATACCCCCGCCGTCGAGCGCCAGGATCTTGAACGGTTTGCCGGTCGGCCACGGCTGGCGAACCCGTTGCGTCGGTAGGGTGTTGGCGCGTCGATCAGTGAACATCGCCAATATCGCCGCCCGCGGCCTCCGCCTGCGCCACGCTTTCAGGACCGACGCTCGGCGCCAACCACTCGCCGGTCATGTGCCAAAGTTCATAATAGGTGAGCCATTCCGCCGTCCATCTCACGGTGGTCTCGGCGATGAGATCTCCGGCCGACCATTCGCGGACCTTCGGGTCGAATAGACAGAGGCCCGAGCGCTCGGGGTTGTCGCCGTTGTAGAGGAGATGCGGGATCGCCGAGAAAGGTCACGCCCGGCCGCGGCGTCAGCTTCGGCGCCTCGAGCGTGACATAGGGCAGGCCAAGCGACGGCCGCCAGACGATCCCTACCGTGTAGGGCTGCGCCTTGGGCCGCAGGGGCCCGATCCAGATCAGCGTTCCGTCGCCGAGCTTCGTCGCTGCGAAATCCGGCCAGAGCGACGCCATGGCGCCCAACTGCGCATGCGGCGACCGTTTTGGGGAAATCGGGTCTCTCGACTCATCTGATCTTGACGGCCCGCCCGGCATGGAAGTTGTGCCGCGGCACCTCGACCAGCGGCGCCGACGCCGGAGCAATCGCCGGCGCATAAATGCCGCCCGTGCGCGGCGCCGAGAGGATGGGCGCGCCGGTGTCGCGTCGGTCGTAGCGCTTGGCCAGAACCGCGCGCTGCTGTTTGCCGATGCGCTCGCCGAACAGTTCGTCCACGATGGCGGCGATTTCGGCCAGGGGCGCCGTGGCCATCTCTGCAAGTCGTTCGCCGAGATGTTCGAGCGCCTCGGCAAGCGTCCTCATGTCGGTCTCGCCCGGCTTGCCCGCGCGCGGCCAGCGGTCGGTGATCCGATCAGGCGGATAGGAGGGGTTGAGGTCTTCGGGCTGCGTCCCGGCATCGAGGTGGTCCCGCATGATCTTGGCGGTGTCACTGGCCAGCACATAGAGCTGCGCGGTCAGCCCCTGCGGAATGTAGCCGATATCGGCGGCCCTCTTGGTGACGTAGATCGACGGCGGACGCGGCGTCGCCGCTCCGGCATAGCTGATGTTCAGATTGCGCTTTAGGAGCTTGAGCGCGACGGCCTGCTGGGCGTCGAGGCGGCTCGGGATCATCGGCGGTAGGTCGTCCTGCTCGGCCTTGGCGACGACAACCGCTTCGCTCGCGTCGAGCACCGGCAGGCGGTCCCTCCCCACGTCCTGGCGGTGACGGCGCAGAGCTTCGGTGAACGGCGCGTCGCCGACGCCGACAGTGAGCCGGAACCAGCCCGTAAAACCCCAAGGATTGGACGACACACGCATCGACGCTCCGGTGTCGGGCGAATGGAAGATCTCGCCGGCGCGAGGGATGGCAAGCCGGGCTCGACGGTCGAGGATCGCCACGTCCATGTGCATGAAGGGAAACTGGATCTGGACGCAGCGAGTCCGGCGCACGATCGCGGCCGCGCCGGGGAACCCCTGGAGCGACTCCTCGAGAAGGTCGAGCGCATGATCGTCGTCCCAGTCAGCCGGCACGTCGATCTCGACGATCGCATCGACGTCGAACCTGTCGTCATCGGTTCCGCTGACGATGGTGGTGCTCGTCGCGATCGACCCCTGGGAGTAGATCCGGCTCTCGCCGTCGACCAGGTAGGGGCGCAGCTTGCTGCGCTCACGCTCCAGATGCGTTTTCAGCAGTCGATAGCGATTGTCCGCTACCCGACGGTCGCGCGGCTGAGCTCGATCAGCGCCGCGACGTCCAGCAGCACCTCGTCCGCGGTGTCCGGCTTCAGGAGCGGGTTGGGCTCGGTCATCGCAATCTCCTCAAAGCTGGGCGTCGTGGCTGAAAAAAGAAGGACCGCGTCGGGCGGACGCGGTCCTGATCGTCAACCCTTGGGCGGGTTGGATCGTTTCCGTGGCTGTCGCTCTGGCCGATCCTGCCGTCGCGATTGTGGATGCGGAGCTCGGTGCCCTGGTTGCGGCTGACCTGGCGTCCGTAATCCACCGCGGTCTGTTTGACATCGAAGTGACCCGACGCTCGCTCGCCGCCGCCGCGCTTCACGTCCCAGCCGCCATTGGGGTTCGGCACGACATGGTGGCTGTCGGCCCGCGCTTCTGCGCCATGACGCTTTCTCCTATAAAAACCGGCAACATAAATACGCCTACTCCGAACAACATGGGGGGGCGGATGCGCCTTGTCAACAACGCGCCATATCGCTACTCTGAACATCGATTTGCGGGAGAAACGCGCCTTGAGCACGCCATTGGGCGAAAAGATAAGAAACCTGAGAAAAGCCAAGGGCTTGACGCTCGACCAGCTCGCCGAGCTCGCAAGCTCGAGCAAGAGTTACATCTGGGAGCTCGAAAACAAGAACCCGCCCCGTCCGTCCGCAGACAAGATCGCCAAGATCGCCGCGGTTCTGGGCGTCACGTCGGATTATTGCTTTATGCAGATAGCGAACTTGGCGTGGAGACCGCCAAGACGAGGCGTTTTTTCGAAAATACCGGAAAATGGACCCTTTGGTGAAAGCGAAGATCCAAAAGATGATCCAGCTGATCGGTGACGACGACGCATGAGCGCGGCGTTCGGGCCCGAACGTTGGGCCATTGAGCTTACGCATGTGCTGAACGCGGTGTTCGGGCCGGAGCATTTCCCGATACGGGTCGCAGATCTCGCGCGCGAGTACTCAGCGCAGCGCTTTCCCGACGATCCCGTGGTTCGGGTCGCAGGAGACGATCTTCCGGGGTTCGAGGGCGCTCTCTACCGCGCGAAAGGCGGCCGCAAGGGCTGGGGCATCATCTACAACGACGCCATCACGTCGCGCGGCCGCATCAATTTCACCCTAGCGCACGAGCTCGGCCACTATCTGCTTCACCGTCACGATCACCCGCAAGGTTTCACCTGTGGGGACCGCGACATGACGGGTTGGGACAGCGAATACGCGCGGCTCGAGCAGCAGGCCAACGTGTTCGCGGCCAACCTTCTGATGCCGCGAGACGATTTCGCCCGGCAGATTCCGGCCGACGCCCGGATCGACCTCGACATGATCCGTCATTGCGCCGACCGCTACCAAGTCTCGCTGATCGCAGCCGCGTTACGCTGGATCAGCCACACGAGCCGACGCGCAATCCTGGTCGTGTCGCGCGACGGCTTCATTCTCTGGCGCGCTCCAGCGACGCCGCCTTGAGAACCGGCGCCTTTTTTCGCACCTCACAAGGTCCCATCGAGATCCCCGCGACCTCGCTCCCGCAGCAGACGCAACTGCTTGTCGACGGACGCGGCGCGCTCGACCACCGCGGGCGTGTGGCTTCGCGAGCCGGTGAGGGAAATGACGCTGGTCGCGGAACAGTATGATTTCGCCGTTTCGCTCCTAGCGCTCAGCGCTGCTCCTCCACGATTTGCCGAGGCGCTCGACGATCCCGACGCCTATGACCGGCTCGCCGCGACCGAGCCTCGGCGGATGTGGTGACTGGCGCGCTCGCCCTAAGAGGCGCGGGCGCGCCTCTTAGGTTTCTGGATAGAGGCGCGGAAACAGCGACTCCAGCGCACGGGCGGGAAATCGTAGAGAGACGGGCCCCTTCGGCGTGTCCGAGGCGAGTAGTCCTTCTCCGACGACGTCGTTGAGGACCCGGCGCGCGGAGCGTTCGGGCAGCCCCGTGATTCTGGGGGCTTCGCCTCTGTCGAACTCGCCACGCAACAACGCCTCCTCGAGCATCCGCGCAGCTTCCGGCTTCAGGTTTTGGCTTCGCTCGACATAAAGCCTCAGTCGTCGCGCTAAGGCATTCAGATCGAACAGGCCCGACATGAAGACGACCTGGTCGAGACAAACCCTCAAGAACCAGACCGTGAACTCGATCAGCGCTCTCTGAGATAGGTTTCCTCGCCCGTCGAGATCGCCCTGCCGCGGCGTATCGGCGAGTCCATCATGCGCCTGTATCGCCCCGACTTTCCAGACCGCGAGCAAGGCCTCTCGAGACCGACCAGAGTCCGTGCGCTCCAATACCGGCCCTGTGCGCCATGGCATGGCTCATCAAGCGGCTGACCCTGCCGTTGCCGTCCGGAATGGGTGAATGAAGTTGAGGCGATGATGCGCCGCCGCGATCGCCACGACACGACCGGACGCACCCAATCGATCGAACGGGAACCGATTTTCGAAATGGCTCATGAAGTCGCCGACCCGGTCGCTGCCAGGGGGAATGTGACGCCCAACGGCGACATCGTGTTCCGCGAGCGAGCGCCACGCGCCCGGCTCCATCCTGAACTGGCGATCTGCGCCCCGGATCGTCAGCATCGCCTCGGGCGCGTCGCGATAAAACTCTCGGTGCAGGCGCCGAACGAATTCCGCAGAAGCCGGCTCCGGCAGGGCGTTCTCCGCAGCCAGTCGATCGATCTCCGCCTGAACCCGAACATGCGCCGCCGCCTCGAGTTGAAGGTTGCGACGCCCCTCGTCGGCATCGAATTCGCCAACAAGCGCGCGCTCGATGTCCCGCGGGCGCGTGTCATGGCCCTCGATTAGGTTTGAGTAGTAGGTGTTCATGACGCGAACGAGGTCAGCCAAGTTCGCCGCCGTCAGCGGATGCAAGGCGCGGCCGAGCACCGCTGACGCGCCCACAAGCTCCGCGACCACGTCGGCGATCTCCGCGGTCGGCTCCTCCAGCCGCGCAGGCTCCATTCGATTGACGGTTTCAATTTCAGGCATAATCTGGCCGATCTTCCGAATGAGAAGATTGACCGAATATCATTTTATTTCAATAGGCATACCCAGTGTTGGCCGATCATTTGGCCGGTCTCATGGCCGATGTTCTGGCCGATTTCTCCCCTTAAGTCGGCCGAGATGATCGACCGGTTCCGCGACGCCTTTCAGAGGACGAACTCACCTTCATTTGCTCTAGGCACATTCGCCGCCCCGGGCGACGTTACGAGACCGGGGCCGGCGCTGCTTTCGACGTCGCAACCAAGAGGTCGCCGGATCGGCTCAGTTCAGAGGCGTCCAGAAGCGTCTTCACCTGAGCGAGGATCACGTCTCTGAGCTGCGCGCTGGTCGCTTTAAAGCCGAGCAGACGCGAGACCGTCAGCACGACCTCGTCCTCGGTAGCTCCGAAGTTCGTCGACACAACGTGGCGCACGGCCTCCTTGAGCTCGTCGGGCGGCAGCATCTCGGGCTTGCGCAACGTCGTCGACTGCACGTCCCTGCGGTCTCGGACCTTGGCGCCCGTGCCCGGCACCTTAAGGAAGCGCCCGAGCGACCACGAGACCCGGCCAGAGCCGGCGGCGACATCCGCGGCGCGCTCGATTGCGGACTGGATCCTGTTGCCCGCGCGCTGCAGCCCCCACGCCGAGCGTATCCGGATTGTCACTTCTTCGAGGTGTACAGGCCCCTCGGTCGCCACGACCTGCGCGACGAGCTCGGCGAGCAGCCCGACCGGGGCATCGTGGAGCTCGTAGCGGAAGTCGGCCGTGGGCGAGGCCTCAACATAGAGGCGGTCGGCGAGGCCGTCCTCGGCCTTGTCGGCGAGACCGATCTCGACGACATCGCCCCGGTCAACCGTGACGATCTCGACGTCCACCGCCCGCTTGCGCGCGGCGCCGGCCTCCAGGCGCTCGGCGAGCTCGACCTTCGCGGCCTCGATCGCCGTGCAGAGGCTATGGAGCTCCTCCTGAGGGCGCTGAAGCCAATCGTAGCTCCAGAGCCTTCGGATCACCCAGCCGTGGTCCTCGAGCACAGTCTGGCGTGTGATCCGGCGTGGAATTTTGACCCCCTAGGTTGGGGGATCGGCGTCCAATTTTGACCCCCTGAGGCGCGCGTTGCGCATGCTGCCTGTCTTTGTCGAGGACAGGCGGTTGGGGGATGAAGTGCGTGGACACGATCGCGCGGATCCGCCGCGAGCATTTTGTGCGCGGCAAGACGATCAAGGAGATCGTGCGCGAGCTGCACGTGTCGCGGAACACGGTGCGGAAGGTGCTGCGGTCGGGCGCCACGGCGTTCGAATACGAGCGCGAAGTGCAGCCGCTTCCGAAGCTCGGGCCCTGGCGTGACGACCTCGGCTGCTGATGGAGAACGAGGGACGGGCGGCGCGCGAGCGGCTGACGCTGATCCGGATCTTCGAGGCGTTGCGGGCGCTGGGCTACGAGGGCGGCTACGACGCGGTCCGGCGCTACGCTCGCGGTCGGCAGCGTGAGCGGTCGTCGTCATCAGCGGCGTTCGTGCCGTTGAGCTTCGATCCGGGCGAGGCCTACCAGTTCGACTGGAGCCACGAGATCGTCCTGATCAACGGCGTGACCACGACCGTGAAGGTCGCGCACGTCCGGCTCTGTCATTCACGGATGATGTTCGTGCGGGCCTATCCGCGCGAGAGCCAGGAGATGGTGTTCGACGCCCATGACCGGGCGTTCGCCTTCTTCAAGGGAACCTGCACGCGCGGGATCTACGACAACATGAAGACCGCGGTGGAGACGATCCTGGTCGGTCGCGCTCGCGCCTACAATCGACGCTTCCTGCAGATGTGCAGCCACTATCTGATCGACCCCGTGGCCTGCACGCCGGCGTCGGGCTGGGAGAAGGGTCAGGTCGAGAACCAGGTCGGGCTGGTGCGCGAGCGGTTCTTCACGCCCCGTGTCCGGGCGCAGAGCTATGAGGAGCTGAACGCCTGGCTGCTCGATCAGGCGATCTCGTACGCCAAGGCGCACCGTCATCCCGAGTTCGCGGACCAGACCGTGTGGGAGGCGTTCGAGGCGGAGCGCCCGAGCTTCGTTCCCTATGCCGGGCGGTTCGACGGCTTCCACGCCGTGCCGGCGTCGGTGTCCAAGACCTGCCTGGTCCGCTTCGACAACAACAAGTACTCGGTCGCCGCGAGCGCGATCGGCCGTCCGGTGGAGATCCGCGCCTACGCTGACCGGATCGAACTACGCCAGGACGGCCGGATCGTCGGCGACCACCCGCGCTGCTTCGGCCGCGGCCAGACCGTGTTCGATCCCTGGCACTACGTGCCCGTGCTGGCGCGGAAGCCCGGCGCGCTCAGGAACGGAGCGCCGTTCAAGGACTGGGTGCTGCCGGCCGGGCTCGAGAAGGTTCGACGCAAGCTCGCGACCGTTGAAGACGGCGACCGTCAGATGGTCGCAATCCTGGCCGCGGTGCTGAGCGACGGCTTATCCGCGGTCGAGGCCGCCTGCGCCGAGACGCTGCGTGAGGGCGTCTGCTCGGCCGACGTCGTGCTGAACATCCTCGCCCGGCGCCGGGACCCCGCGCCGCCGGTCACGATCATGACGCCCGAAGCGTTGCGGCTCGCCGTCGAGCCCACCGCCGACTGCGCCCGATACGACACCCTCAGGAGAGCTGTGTGATGGAGCGTTCCGCGATACTGACCACCATGGGCGAGCTCAAGCTCTACGGCATGAAGGCCGCCTTCGACGAGATCATCACGACCGCCGTGAAGCGCCAGCACGAGCCTCAACGCATCGTCGGCGACCTGCTCACCGCAGAGATCAGCGAAAAGCAGGCGCGGTCGATCAAGTACCAGATCACCATCGCCAAGCTGCCGCTCGCTCGCGACGTCGAGGACTTCTCCTTCGACGGCACGCCGATCAACGAGACGCTGATCCGCGACCTCGCCAGCGGCGAGTTCCTGGCTCACCAGCGCAACGTCGTCCTGGTCGGCGGAACCGGGACCGGCGAAGACCCACCTCGCGATCGCGATCGCCCGGGCCTGCATCCGCGACGGCGCCCGCGGCCGGTTCTTCAACGTGGTCGACCTCGTCAACAAGCTCGAGGCGGAAGGCCGCTCATCCCGTCAGGGCCGCATGGCCGACTACATGAGCCGCCTGGACTTCGTGGTCCTCGACGAGCTTGGCTACCTGCCGTTCGCGCAGTCCGGCGGACAGCTCCTGTTCCACCTGATCAGCCGCCTTTACGAGCAGACCTCGATCATCGTCACCACCAACCTCGCCTTCGGGGAATGGCCGAGCGTGTTCGGCGACGCCAAGATGACCACCGCGCTGCTCGACCGGCTCACCCACCACTGCGACATCGTCGAGACCGGCAACGAAAGCTGGCGCTTCAAGAACCGCGCCTGAGCTCCGTCCCAGACCCCAGCCCACTGGACGTCGATCCCGCCGACGCTGCGCAACCCCGACCAGCTCCGCGCCGGCGGGATCGACACCGCTCACCCAGCTTCAGGGGGTCAACATTGGACGCCGATAGAGGGTCAAAGTTCAGTGCCGATTGACACACTTCACCGGCTCGAGCACGCGCTGCATGGCTTCGTGCCGTTCGTGGTGATCCCGATATTCGGCTTCGCCAACGCTGGCGTGTCGTTCGCGGGCATGACCGCGGACGCGCTGACCGACCGCCTGACGCTCGGCGTCGCGCTCGGGCTGCTGCTCGGCAAGCTGGTCGGCGTGTTCGGGAGCGCCGCGCTCGTCATACGCCTCGGATTCGCCGACCTGCCCACGCGGGCGAGTTGGCCGCAGCTCCTTGGCGTGTCGATGCTCTGCGGCATCGGCTTCACGATGAGCCTCTTCATCGGCCTGTTGGCCTTCGCGGACAACGTCGAACTCCAGAATGAGGTGAAGGTCGGCATCCTGCTGGGGTCGTTGACCGCTGGCCTGATCGGCTGGCTGATCCTGCGGTTCGCGCAGCCGGAACGGGTTCCGGCCGCACGCGTCGCCTGAGGGCGCCTCCGCCCGCCGTCAGTGGACCGCGAGCGGATCCACAGCGCCCGGCTTGTCGTGAACCCCGAGCCTGTCGACGATGGTGGCGCTCGCCTGGTTGAGGCCGGCGACCTCGACCTCGGCACCGAGGCGGCGGAACTTCATCACCACCGAGCGCGGCCACCCCGGTCAGGTCCCAGACATGGGCGCGCGTCACGTCAATGCGCACGCGCTTAACGTCAGGCACGAAATCGAAGGCGTCGACGAAGGCGCCGGCCGAGCCGAAGAACACCTGTCCCTCAACCTCGTAGGCCTGCTCGGTCCCGTCCTCCGATGAAATCGGGCGGACGGTGAAGGAGTGCGACACCTTCCAGGCGAAGAACGCCGCCGACAGCGCGACGCCCCGAGCACGCCGATGGCGAGGTTGTGGGTCCCAATGGTCGCGACGGTCGTCGCCAGCATCACGACGCTCGACTGCCAGGGATGGGTGCGCAGATTTCCGATCGACGACCAACTGAAGGTGCCGACCGAGACCATGATCATGACGGCGACCAAAGCGGGCATCGGGATGATCCGAACCCAGTCGCTCAGGACCACGATGAGGAACAGCAGGAAGGCGCCCGCCACGAAGGTTGAGAGCCGCCCGCGCCCGCCGGACTTCACGTTGATCACCGATTGGCCGATCATCGCGCAGCCGGCCATCCCGCCGAAGAAGCCCGTGACGAAGTTGGCGATCCCCTGGCCGACACACTCGCGGTTCTTGTCGCTGCGCGTGTCGGTCATCTGGTCGACGATCGAGGCCGTCATCAGGCTTTCGAGCAGTCCGACGGCCGCTACCGCCACCGAATAGGGCAGGATGATCCGTAGGGTCTCAAGCGTGAGCGGCACGTCCGGCAGCAGGAACATGGGCAGCGTCGAGGGCAGCTCGCCCATGTCGCCAACCGTGCGCAGGTCGAGGCCGAACACCAGCGAGACCGCGGTCAGAGCGAGGATGCAGACGAGCGGCGACGGCACGGCGGTCGTAAGGCGTGGCAGCAGGTAGATGATCGCGAGTCCCGCCGCGACCATCACGTAGGTCAGCCACGGCACGTTCGTCAGCTCAGGGAGCTGGGCCATGAAGATCAGGATCGCGAGCGCGTTCACGAACCCCGTCATCACCGATCGCGAGACGAAGCGCATCAGCACGCCGAGCCGCAGGAGCCCGGCGAGGACCTGAAGGATCCCGGCGAGCACAGTCGCAGCGAGCAGATATTGCAGGCCGTGCTCGCGCACGAGCGTGATCATGAGCACGGCGGTCGCGGCGGTTGCGGCCGAGATCATGCCGGGCCGGCCGCCGACGAAGGCGATCAGGCAGGCGATGGAGAAGGACGCGTAGAGGCCGACCTTCGGGTCGACGCCGGCGATGATGGAAAAGGCGATGGCTTCGGGGATTAGGGCGAGCGCGACCACGATTCCGGCCAGCACGTCCGCACGGACGTTGCCAAGCCAGTCGCGTCGCACTCTTTCAAGTGCGGTCATTATGAGGTTCCGGATCGAAGGGAGCGCGCCCGCGCCGCGATGCGGCGTGAGGCTTTGGCTCTCGGGCGCGTGATGTAGCCCGGGGATAGGCGCCGGGATGAGCCACCCGGGCAAGGCCGGGTCCGTCGAAGAGCGCCACCATGCCTGCGCGCGAGCGGATCGACAAGATCATACGCCGCGATGCAACATCTTCGCATCGGTTCGTCAGAACGGATCAGGGGGCCTTCCAGTCTCCGCCGCGTTCCGATCGGCCTTTGAACGCGGCCGCGAAGTCGTCGGACGCGACCTCTTCGGCGATCGCGCGCAGCGTCGCCGCGGCGGGCGCGCCGAGCAGGCGCTCGACCCGGGCGTTCGCATCGACCCACAGGGCGATGCCGTGACCGAGCTTGTCGCGGCCCGCGGTGGTGAGCGCGGCGTGCTTCGATCGCTTGTCGCGCGCGTCCGCGCAGCTCGACGAGGCCGTCCCAAACAAGCGGCCGCAAGGCGTGGGTCAACGCCGAGACGCCGAGGTCGAGGCGGCGCGCCAACGCCTGCAGCGTCGGCCCGCGCTCGCTTCCAAGGCTCTGGATGCGCCACAACTTTGCGACGATCGAAGGTCAACGGGCGCTGTACCAGGACAACTTGTCTGGCTCGGCGAACTAGACCGGCCTTCGGAGGGCGATCTTAAATCGGCCCTCCGCCGTCAGGCTATGGCCTCGGTCGTCGGTCTTAATCAAGACCAGCCTAGAAAGCCTTTTACGCAAGTCCTTCGGTTCCGCAGGAAACTAGAGCGCGTTTCTGCTAATAGGCTGTCAGCCTCGCGCCTTTGGCGGTGTCTAGCCGTGTTTCTCGGCTGGCGCGGGCTGACCCTCCAGGCTCTGTGCTGATGCGGGAAGTTTGTCGGCGATTTTTCGGCCAAACCGTAGATCTAGATAGACCTCGATTTCGTCGCTGCACATGGTGTGACGGCACGGAAGTGCGATGGTTGTCGACAGATTGCGCCTACCATCCGCTCTTCAACGCTTGCACTTGCGGTGCTTAAATTATATTATTTACATAATTATAGGGAGGCTACCATGCAGGCGTTCAGAGTGCAGGACATGCAAAAGCAGGCTTCGGTTCTCCAGGAAGCGGCAATGTCAGAGCCGGTGATCATCACTTATCACGACCGTCCGAGGTTGGTCTTGATGTCGATGCAGGAGTACGACCGCCTTCGGGGCAGGCGCCGTGTGGTCGGAGCCGCAGGCGAGCTGACTGGTTCTGTCATCGACCAGATCGAAGCCCTCGCGGAGGCCGATGTTGACGCCGAAAACTCCAGAAATGGAGAGCTCGTCGACTTATGGCCCGCGTTCCTGATCCAGTTGCAGGCCTGGTTTTCCGCTATGGCCACGTTTAGCTGAAGGATTACCTTCAGGAGAAAATAGATCCAGTAAAGGATCGCCCTGCGTGCATCATCGCCCGTGTCGCTGAAGGCGGCGAAACAGGCCTAATTGTTGCCAACGGTGAGAAGCTGGAGCCGGGCGATGTTATCGTTCTGCCGATAACCACGACCCGACCAGATGCGGATGCAATTACTGTCGAGCTTACCGCCGACGACAAAAGAGGATGCGGCCTCGACCCCGAATATTCGTCATGGGTCGTCGTATCGGAGTTCAATGCCGATATCTGGCCAAACGCTGATCTCAGCCTTGTGCCGGGAACGGAGAGGTTCGATTTCGGTATAGCGGCTCCTGGCTTGAAGAAGCGAATTGCCCAAGGATTTCGCGAGGCCCTCCGTCTGCAGCGACAGATTGGCGTAAAGCGATAGCATCTTCTTCATGTCGGCGGGAAGCGGCGCACCAGCTTCAGAGACGCGGATCCGTAGCGCCTCGCGCCGCGCCGCTCTCCCGGCGTTCGAGCTCGTCAGCGCGGCGCCGCTGCGATCGGCGCTGGCGCACACGCCGTCGGATCGGCTAGGACAGCCAGAAGCGCGGCGCGTCGCGCCGTAACGGACGTCGCCAGGGCGTCGATCTGCACGGCGAGGTCCGCATCGCGTGACGCGATCTGCTCACGTCGCGTCGGCCAGTCCGTCGCGGTGAAGCGATCGATCGCGGGGGCCTCCGCGGCCGCCGTGGCGACGTCGACCTCCGAATATTCGCGCGCGGCCGCCCAAAGCCGCCGCCAGGTGTCCTCGCCGACGCCCTCGAGCGGCTGATCGGAAAACAGATCAGCGGCCCGAAGGCTTGCGGCGCGCCTTGCCTCGACCGCCCGAGCGCCGAGCGCGCGGGCGGAGTCAAGTGCGGGGTCGCAGAGTGCCTCCGACAGTCGCATGCAGTCGCCGGCCAGGCCCTTCGTCCAATCGATCAGCGCCGTGACGTCGGCCTGAGCGCTCGCCCGCGAGGACTTCGTTCTCAAACTGGGAACGGTCATCTCCCAGTTCGGCCTGCATGCTCGCGTAACTCACACTTTTCGCTCACGTGTGCCGACCGGCTAAGCGCGGATGCGGCACCATACCAGACCAAGGCTTGCCACCTGGAGTTAGCCTGACGCATGTGTGAGAGCATGCTGAATCAGGCTGTCGTCTTCCCACGGACCACTTCATTCTGAATGGCGGCGAGCAAGACTTAGTGACGCGCCAATTCTTGCCGGAAAAGACCGCGCTTCCGCGCCGTCAAACCATATGCGCCAATCCTGTCGTGGCTGAGTCAAATCAACCACTTGAGGGAGACGTTGCCGACAAACTTCCCGCATCAGCACACCTCCAGTTCAGCACCGTCCACAGCCACAAGGAACGGCGCCCGGATACCGTCGCCCAAATGCAACGGCGCAGGAATCTCGACGCAGCCAGACCCTTTTTGATCCTTCGGCGAACTATGTGGGTCTAGATAATGCCTCAAAATCGGGTCGGGCCCGTTCAACAGACAGGAACATGTGATGCGCCGCAGCTTGCCCCTCGTTGTTTCCGCCGCCGTCGTCGCGTTCGCTGCGCAGGCGCACGCCGCCGACATGGCGCTCGAGGAGCCCGCCGTCGCAGTCGCCCCGATCGACGTCTGGGTCGCGACGATCAAGGGCACTGGGTTTTACCAGCCGCGTTTCGAGGGCTCGAAGGAGTACTCGTTCTCCGGCGCGCCGGGGCTTAGCATCCGCCGCGCCGACGAGCCCTATAAGATCGGCTCGCCGGACGACGGCATCGACATTGCGCTCATCAACACGCCGAGCATCCAGTTCGGCCCGACCGCCCGCATCCGGTCCGAGCGCGATTCGAGCAAGGTGAGCCGCTTCCGCGGCATGGATGACATCGATTACGGCATCGAGCCGGGCGCATTCCTGGAATACTACCCTAGCGAGTTCATCCGTCTGCGCGGCGAAGCGCGATACGGCCTGTGGGGCAGCGAAGGCTTTTCCGGCACGCTCGCCGCCGACGGAATTTTCATCCATGACCGTCTGACGTTCTTGATCGGACCGCGCCTCGAACTCGGCGACAACAAGTTCACCAATACCTATTTTGGCGTCAGCGGGCGCGAAGCGGCCCGCGGGCGTCTCGAGCTACAAGGCCGACGGCGGCGTGAAGTCGGTCGGCGCCGCGGCCTCTGCCACGTACCAGCTCACCGACGCCTGGAGCGTCACCACCTTCGGCCGCTACGACCGCCTCACCGGCGACGCCGGCAAGAGCCCAGTCGCCAAGACGCTAGGCACCAGGAACGCCTTCACTGTCGGACTGGGCGTCGGGTACTCCTTCGCCTGGGACGGCTTCAAGTTCTGATCGGCGGCTTCCGCCCTCCCGCCGTCGACTGGAGGGCGGACATCGAAAGAGCCCGGCTTGAGCCGGGCTCTTTGCGTTTCGCCCTGTCAGGGACTGCCAGCCTCGGCGGTCGTGGACAATCCCTTACAGGGCTGCGCCTTAGGGCTCCGGTTAAGGCGCCGGCCGCGTCCGGGGCAACAGATGGAGGAAGGCTGAAGTTCATGGCCTACTCACACCGCGAGCTGGCACGGCGACCCGGCGGCCGCCATCACGACTTAGCCTCAGCCTCCCGCGCTTCGGCTCCTTGAGCCGGAACCAGGCGACGTAGAGCGCCGGCAGGAACAGCAGCGTCAGCACCGTGCCTGCGATGATACCGCCCATCATAGCGAACGCCATCGGACCCCAGAAGATCTGGCGAGCGATTGGGATCAGAGCGAGGCTCGCGGCGGCCGCCGTTAAGAGAATCGGCCGCATCCGGTGTTCGGAGGCCTCGATCACGGCCGTCCAGCCGTCGACGCCCTCGCGTCGCAGCTCCTCGATCTGCATGACCAGGATCACCGAGTTGCGGATCAAAATGCCGATGAGCGCCAGAACGCCGAGGATCGCCACGAACCCGAGCGGCGCGCCGCTCGGCACGAGCGCCGCCACCACGCCGATGGCCGAGCGGCGCTACGACCATCACGAGGAACAGTCTGGCGAAACTCTGCAGCTGGAACATCAGGATCGTGGTCATGGTCAGCAGCATCACCGGGACCACTGCGATGATCGGCCCCTGACCCTTGCCGCTTTCCTCCACCGCGCCGCCGATTTCGAAGCGATAGTCCGACGAGAGCTGCGAGGTGACGGGATCGAGCTTCGGCGCGAGTTGCTGCACGACGGTGGCGGGCTGGACGTCTCCGATCACATTCGCCTTCAGTGTGATGGTCGGTACCCGCTGCCGGCGCCAGACGATCGGCTGCTCTGATTGATACGAGAGGTTGGAGATCGCCGCGAGCGGAACTGTCTGGCCGTTCCCCGTGCGGATCTGTAGGTTCTGCATCGCCTCGATCGACGAGCGATCGACGTCGCGTGCGCGCGCCATGACGTCGATCAGATAGATCGAGTCGCGCACTTGCGTGATGGTCGAGCCGCCGACGATCCCGTTGAGCGCCGTCGAGATCGATTCCGAGGTGACGCCGAGTTGGGCGGCCTTGTCCTGAAGCACGTCGACTTTCACGACACGGCCAGGGCGTTCCAGTCATAGATGACCGGCCCGAGGCCCGGGTGCTCGCCCATCACGCCCGCGATTTCTGCGCGGCCTCGCGCGTGCTCTGTATGTCCGGCCCTCCGATGCGAAACTGCACGGCGCGGCCGACCGGTGGCCCAATGTCAAGCAGATGAACGAAAGCGTCGGTCCCGACGAAGTCGCGCCGCGCAATCTCGGTGAGCTTTGTCCTTACCCGCTCGCGCGCCTCGAGCCCCTTCGTCACGATGACGATCTGCCCGTAGTTCGGGCTCGCCGGCTGGACGTCGAAGGACAGCAGAAATCGAAGCGCGCCTTGGCCAACATAGGACGACCAGTGATCAATGTCGGGGTCGCCTGCGAGAACCTTCTCGAACCTGTCCATCTCGGCGCGGGTTTGCGTGATCGAGGAGTTCTGCGGCGCGGTCCAGTCGACAATGATTTCGACGCGTTCCGACGACGGAAAGAACTGCTGCTGGACGAAGCGCATGCCAAACACCGCGCCCGCGAAGATCACGACCGTCGCCGCGATCGTGATCCACTTCCAGCGCACGGACAGCCGCAGAATTCGTTCGAACAAGCGGGTGAAACGGCCCTTCGTCTCCGCGTGTTTCTTGAGAGTCTTGGGCAGCATGGCGACGCCCAGCAGCGGCACGAACAGCACCGCCACCACCCACGACACGATCAGCGCCGCCGCGATCACCACGAACAGGGTGAAGGTGAACTCGCCGGCGCCGCCATTGTTAAAGGCGACGGGAAAGAAGCTGACGATGGTGACGAGCGTGCCTGTCAGCATCGGAAAGGCCGTGTGGGAGTAGACGTAGGTCGCGGCCTTCTCGAGCTTGTCGCCGAGTTCGAGCCTCGCGATCATCATCTCGACAGCGATCATGGCGTCGTCGACGAGCAGGCCAAGCGCAATGATCAGCGCGCCGAGCGAGATGCGCTGCAGCGACACGCCGAAGAGTTTCATCGCAAGAAACGTGATCGCGAGAACGAGCGGGATGGTGACCGCGACCACGAGCCCCGCGCGAACCCCGAGGCTGATGAAAGTGACGATCAGGACGATGACCACGGCTTCGATCAGCGCTTCGACGAAGCCCCAGACGGCGTCGGCGACGAGCTCGGGCTGGTCCGAAACTTTGTGCACCCCGACCCCGATCGGCAGATCGCCCTCGATCTGGCGCATCTTTTCGGTCAGCTGCTCGCCGAACGTCGTGAGGTTCGCGCCGGGCTTCATGCCGATAGCAAGGCCGATGGCGGGCTCGCCCTTGTAACGAAACAGCGCCTGCGGCGGATCCTGGTAGCCGCGGGTGATGGTGGCGACGTCGCCAAGGCGGAAAAAGCGGTCGTTGATTCTGAGGTTGATCGCCCTCAGGCTGTCCTCGGAGGCGAAAGAACCCGAGACCCGAACGCTGACCCGTTCGCCCTTGGCCTCAATGACGCCCGACGCGTGATGGCGTTCTGCCCCTGAAGGGCGTCCGTCACCATCTTCTGCGTGATGCCGAGCGCCGCGACCTGTCGGGTCGAGAATTCGAGGTAGATCACCTCGTTCTGCGCGCCGACCAGCACGACCTTGCCGGCGTCGCGCAGCGTCAGGATTTTTGATCGAACATCCTCGACATGGTCGCGCAACTGGCGCTGGGAGAGCCCGTCGGACGTGAACGCGTAGATGTTCCCAAAGACGTCGCCGAAGTCATCGTTGAAAAAAGGCCCCTGCACACCGGACGGAAGCTCGGACTTGATGTCCTGAATGATATTCCGGATCCGGACCCAGTAACCTTGCACAGATTTCCCGGGCGTCGTGTCCTTCAGAAACACATAGAGAGTCGTGCGGCCCGGCGCGTTGATGCTCTTGACGTAATCGAGCGCGTCGATCTCCTCGAGCTTCTTCTCGATCCGCTCGGAGACCTGGGTCATTGTGTCTTCGACAGTGGCGCCCGGCCAGGTCGCCTGGATCACCATGGTCTTGATTGTGAAATCCGGGTCTTCGGCCCGGCCCAGGCTGTAGTAGGACACCAGCCCGGCGATCACGAAGACAAGCATGAAGTACCAGATCAGCGAACGGTGACCGAGCGCCCACACCGAAAGATTGAAAGATCGGCGATCGTCGTCTTGTGCGGCGCCGCCTCGCGGCGGCTCGTTTTCCACCCTCATGGCTCCTTGCCCGTTCTGACCGCCTGACCTTCGGAAAGGCTGTTGGCGCCGGCTGTCACCACGCGCTCTCCAGGAGACACGCCGGCCGACAACCGCACCGTCCGGCCGTCGCGATCCGCGATCTCGACCACGACGCTGCGCACGGTCGCGCCGTTTCCGTCGACCAGCCAAACCCGGTTCGCGCCGTCGCGTTGGAAGACGGCGGTCTGCGGCAGCTCGATCGACGAGCCGCTCCTTTGGGTCTCGGGCGATGCAGATACCGTGGCTCCGAGCCTGAACGCCTCCTGCGGGCGATCGAGCGTGATCCTGATCCGCCGAAGACGCGTGGCGACATCGGCGTCCGGCGCGATCTCGCGCACCTTACCGGACGAGCGGACGGACGGATCGGCTTGCAGACTGACGTCGAACGGCGCGCCGGGCTCCAGCGTCCGGGCGATGTCGTCCGGCACGTCGACGACGGCCTCCCGAACGTCGGTCCGCGCCAGCGTCATGATGCGCATCCCCGGCGAGGCGATCTGGCCGACCTCGGCGTAGACGCCCGTCACCACGCCGTCGAGGTCGGCGGTCAGCGTCGTATAGCCAAGCTGTTCTTTGGCCTTAGCGAGTCGCGCCTCGGCCTGTTGCACAGAGGCGCTGGCGGCGTCGACCGCCTGCTGGGCGCCGTCTAGGACGGCTTGGGACGACACGCCCTGCTTGACGAGCGTCAGGGTGCGGAGCCTCTGGGCGCTGGTCTTTTCGAGCTGCGAGTTCGCGGTCACGAGCTCGCTCTGGGCCGAGCGGACGGCGAGCTGGTAAGCTAGCGGATCGTTGGTCGCGATCGTCTGTCCGGTCTTTACGAAGTCGCCGACATCGACGTTACGGGTGATGATGCGTCCAAGAACCTGAAAGGCGCGATCGGTCTGGTAGCGGGGCTGCACGACCCCGGCGAAACCACGCTTGCGTTGGTCGGCAAGCTCGGCCACGACCGACAGCACCGGTCGCACGATGGGGGCGGCAGGAGGCTCGCCGCCGTCGCAGCCCGACAGCAGAGCCAACGAGCCCAGCGCGAGCAGCAAGCGTCCGCACTTCATGATGCGTCCTGGCCGGCCGGCGGGTCGCCGTCCATTTTTATATCCACGATCTGGCCTGGCGCTAGAAGCTGGCCGCCATGCGTGACGACCAGTTCACCAGGTTTCAGCCCGTCATCGAGAAGGAGCTCGCTCGTCCGGTAGCCGAGCACGTCGACCTGCCGTAGCGAGGCCGTCTTGCTCACTGCGTCGACGATCCAGACAGCGGGCTTGCCCTTGACGGTGAAGAAGGCGGTCCATGGCAGCACGATCGTGTCGGTCGGCTTAAAGCGCCCGGCGCCCTGTACCGGCGCGCCCAGGGTCATTTCCGGCGGCGTGTCGTCGATGCCGATCTTGACCCGAACGGTGCCGCGCGCAGCGTCCACGGTCGGAGAGATTTCGCGAACCGTGCCCACCGTCTTGATTGAGGGATCGGAAAGCAGCGTGATCTCGACGCGCTTGTCGCCGGGCGGCTTGGCGGTAAGAGCCTCGAAGACTTCGAAAACGGCGTCGCGTGGTCCATCCTGTGCGACGGTGTAGACCGCCTGCGCGACCGCCACGACTTGTCCAACCTCGGTGTTCCGTGCCGTCACCACGCCATCGGTGTCAGCCCGCAGCTCTGTGTTGGCCAGCGCGTCCTCGACGGCCCCGAGAGCGGCTCTAGCTCCGTCGTGCCCGGCCTTCGCGCCGTCAAGCGCCTGCTTGGCGTTGTCGAAGTTAGGACGCGTGGTAAAGCCTTGGGCGATGAGGTCCTTCTGGCGCGAGAAGGTCGCCTCGGCCTCCTTGAGGCTCGCCTCGGCGGACGCCACGCCGGCCTTGGCGGCGCTGACGTCGGCGTCCTGCTGTCTAGTCTCCAGCTTGGCGAGGACCTGTCCCTTGGCGACACGGTCTCCGACCTCGACATAGCGACTGGCCAGCCGCCCCTCGATGCGGAATGCAAGCTCGCTCTGGATCCGCGCCGCAATTTGTCCCGTGAGAGCGACCTCCTGCACGAACCGGGACAGCGTCACCGGCATGACGCGAACCGCCGTCGGGGGTTTTTCGGGCGGACGAGGGGTCTCTCCGCAGCCGACCAAAGAAATGCAGGCGGACAGCAGGAACGCGGCTGCCGCGGCGCCTTCCGCTCGGCCTTCGCGATAGCCGAACAGGACCATGCTCACCCACCGGCAGGTCTTGGACCTTACACTCAAAATCATCGCCCTGGAGAAGCGCGGCTGGCCGACGAACGCGGCTCAGCGCAACGGTTTGGTAAGCGCACCTGGGGACGTTTGTGGCGGCCCAGCTCTAAAAGTAAACCTGCAGCTTTGCGGTCGTGCCGTCCGTCCTCGTTCAGAGACGCTGTGGGCGGCGGCTACGTCCCAGATATGATACTGCGCGGCGGGAGGTTCGGATCGGTCGCCTCGTCGTATCTCTTGCAGGTTTTGATGTGTTTTGACCTGCGCCGCCGCCAGCCGCTCTGACGGACCGGGCGGCGAAGGTCGGATGTGCAGCGACCGGGGTGCGCAAGGCATCTACGCGCAGTTCCGCTCTCGTGACCATCCCCACCGGATCGACGGCGACAAATCCGACGGCGGAGGCTTGGCCTTTCGGCCGTTCAGATGCGGACGACGTTGGCTGAACCACCAACGGCGCCGGACCCGTGGTCATGGTGCAGGCGCGATGATATCGAACGGCGCGAATGACGCGTACGACGCAGACGGCAGATATGCGTGGGCTGGTCGATGGTGAAGGATGCCGGGGAATATGCTCGTTGTGGTTCGCGCCTGGATCGCCTGTGGCGCGATCATCCTCAGCGGCTGCGCAGCGCGCGTCGAGCCGACCCTGACGGTCGTCGCTGCGGCGCCGGACGCACGGCTCATCCCAGTTTTCGTCGCCACGACCCGCGTTCCCGATGCGCGCTCTCCCGCGACGTTCACCACTGGACGGGCGCGCGAGGTGAGCTACGCGCGCTACGTCGTGTCCGTGCCGCCGGGGCATAAAGCGGGAGAAATCGAGGCGTCCCAGACGGCTCGCCCGGATCCCGCGAAGTCGTTTGCGATCGTCGACGCCACACGTCTCGACGAGACTTCATTCTACCGGCAGGTGCTGAAAGCGAAGGAAGCCGGCAAGCCGATCAGCAGGTTGGGCGTCTTCGTTCACGGCTACAACTACACGTTCGAGGAGTCGCTCTTCCGCCGGGCGCAGCTTGCGGTCGATTCGCATTTCGGCGGGCCCGCCTTTGTGTTCGCCTGGCCGTCGGCCGCGTCTCCGACCGCCTATGCCGCCGATCGCGACGCCTCGACGTTATCGCGCGACGGTCTAGCAAAAACCTTGGAACGGCTGACCGATGACCCGGCCCTCCGCGTCAGCGTGTTCAGCCACAGCCTTGGTTCGGGGCTTACGATGGAGGCGTTGCGGGATCTTCGGCTAACAGGACGCGGGCGCACCGTCGACAGGCTCGAACAGGTGGTTTTTGCGGCTCCCGACATCGACGTCGACCTGTTCGTCGAGCAGCTCGAAACCGTCGGCCAGCTGAAATCGCCCCTCGTCGTCCTGACGTCGAAGGACGACGGCGCACTGTCATTTTCAAGCGCGCTTGCAGGCGGGAGATTGCGCGTTGGCAACACGGACGTCGAAGATCCGAAGGTCCAGAGCGGAGCGCGCCGTTTCAACGTGAGCGTGATCGATATATCGCAGCTCAATAAAGCCGACGGAGTCGGGCATGGCCGATACGCCGCCATGGCGGCGCTCTATCCGAAACTACGCAGCCAGCTCAACGCGAGGTCCAGCATCGCGTCAAAGGCCGGGGCGTTCGTCTTTAATCTGGCGCGAGACGAAATCCGTCCGATCGCTTCGGCCCGTTAGCATCGGCGGCGGCTGGAACGACGTCGTTTGCAGGTCGGTCAACATGAGATCGCCATCCGAGTTTAAGCCGGCACAGTGGTATGCCTGGCAGGGGTTCTCGGACGATGACGCGCCATTAGGATATTGACCACCCGGGCCAGCTGAGCAGGCCCCAATTTACGGTTCCAGTGCGTCCACGGAGGTCAAACTCTCAATGATCGCTTCCAAACTCTCGGCGCGCGATTACCGACGGCTTGTGACCATATTGCGGGTTCTCGGCGAGGCTGGGCTTAAGCCCGCCTTGGCGCGCTTCGGGTTGGTCCGGACCCGAAACGCGCTGCCATACAACGCTGAGGCCGACGCGGAGGCTCTCGTCCGGGCTCTCGAGTGGCTCGGGCCCACCTTCGTCAAACTCGGACAGCTCATGGCGACGCGCGAGGATTTGCTTCCACCCGAGCTGACGCAGCGCCTGAGCCGGTTGCACGACAATGTCACGCCCGTATCATTCGAGGAGGTGCGATCCCAGCTGACGGATGACCTGGGCGCAGACCCGATCGAGGTGTTCGCCGAATTTTCGCGAACGCCCATCGCCGCCGCGTCCATTGCTCAGGTCTATGAAGCCCGTCTGAAGACCGGGGAGCTGGTCGTCGTGAAAGTGCGGCGGCCAAACATAGAGGAAGTTATCCGCGCCGACCTCCGGCTGCTCGCGGGAGCTGCGCGGTTGGTTGAGCGACGTGCGCCCTCGCTCAGGCGACATCAACCCACCCTCGTGGTCGAACAGCTGGCGCAGGCGCTTCTCGAGGAGATCGATTTCAGGATCGAGGCGCGCAACCAGGAAGACATTCGCCGGCGAACCACCGTCTTTGTCGTCCCAAGGGTCTATCAACACTTCAGCACGATGAGGACGTTGGTCAGCGATCGCATCGTGGGCATGAGCCCCAACCGGGAATTCAGGCTTTCAGCGCCGGCGCTGGCCCGAACGCTCGCCCGGACGCGGCCCAAGGTTTGCTCGCCTTAATGCTCCGAGAAGGCGTGTTCCACGCTGATCCTCATCCAGGAAACATCCTGGTCACGCCCGAGGGTCGGCTCGCTTTGCTCGACTTCGGCTCGGTCGGCCGCCTTTCGGCAAAGCGTCGTGAACAGGTGCTCGTCGTCCTCGGGTCCTTTATCGACGCCGACGTCGGAGCTGTGTCCGATATCCTGATGGACTGGGCTGGACGAGCTGGACCGCCTCCGCCAGGGCTCGAACCAGCTGTCGATCGGTTTTTCGCTCGCTACAGCACTCAGTCCGGCCGCAGCATCCGTCTGACAGAGGCAGTCACGCAATTCATCTCGATCGCCCGAGAACACGAACTTGCGCTCCCGCCTGATCTTATACTCTTGCTGCGAGCTTTCGGTATCTCAGAGGGCTTGGCCCGAACGCTGGATCCCGATCTGGACGTGATCGACGCCATGACGCCCGTCTTGCTGCAAGCGTTCGCTGAGCGCTTCAGCTTCAAGGGTCTGTCGGCGCGAGCTTTTCGGACACTCAAGGAAATTGATCAGCTCGTCGCCATTGCGCCCGAGGCCCTTCGTCGGGGCATGGACAGGCTAAGACGTGAGGGATTGGTGGTCCAGGTTTCGAGCGCAAACCTTGACGTTCTAAGCGACGCGGTCCGACGCGCCGGCGCCGGCATGGCGAACGCCGTGGTCGCGGCTGGGCTTATTCTAGCGGGCGCTGTCTTCTCGTTGTCGTCGGGTGGAGACCCGACGCGATCTGTGTTTTCGATGGTTGCGCTCGGCCTAGGCGTGCTGATCTGGCTGTTCTTCGTTCGCCGACGAGACTGACGGACCTGCCTCGATGGTAACGCGGCGAGCTTTTCCCCGAACCCACGCCGATTTCGGCAAGTCCACAGTCAAAAGGCCATCTTGAAGAGTTGCTGCGACGCGCTCGGTCTCGACCGCTTCGGACATTTGCACGAAACGTTCGAGAGCGACCCGCCGACGGCCGGCCAGAGTTTCGAGGCTTTTCACCCGAACGAATTGCGAGGTGGCCTCCAGCAATAGCTCGTCCCGGGCGTAGCCGGGCACTTCAAACACGACGGTCACTTTCTCCAATGTTTCCGACACGGAAAAACCAGTTTCTGAAATGTGACTGTTATTGACCCTCCGGACTGGACGACCCCAAAGTCTACCAAGGGCGCGTCCTAAAACGGAATCGTACTCAAGACGAGCTGATACAGCTATGCTACCCAAGTTCATCTGACGTCACCCTTCGTTCTCATTCATTGAGCATGTTAGAGGAACGCCGCTACGTGGCGAAATCAAGGCAATAAAGAGTATACGCCCGCCGGAGCGCTTCAAAACAAACACTAGCCTAGAGCCTCTCTTCCGCAGCAGCGCGGAGCGCAAGACATCCCCAAAAGGGACGGCGAGGTCCAAGCGAAGTGCGGTCGGGTGAACCGCCTGACACGCTCGATCCGGCGACCGCAGGTGGCAAAGCGCCCACCCGAGCCGCGAGGCTGCACTTTGATGCTAAGGCTCGCCAAGTGACACCGGTCACTGTCCGAGGAGTCGGCGAGACAAGGGTGTCCGTGATCACGGCCATAAGAGCCATGGCCCCGCGCTGCTGAAGCCGCACACTCAGTTTCCGAACAGACCACCCGTTTTCGGCGGCCGCGCCTCGCCCGTTTTCGCGTCGAAGTTTATTCTGACCTCCGCACCGTCATCCATAAAATAGACGACCTCGTACTGCCCCGCCGAGAACGAGACCGTTTTGATTGCAAAGAACCCCGGCCGGACTTCAGCCTTCGCGATTACTTGAGAAAGCTTAACGCTGTCTCGAGGCGGAAGGCTTGATAGTGGGTCGGATTTGTTACTCGACTGCGCGAATGCGCCTGTTGACGCAAATAGACAGAGACCGACCAAAACCGTAGCTGTTCTCATGCGAAAGATATCCTGACTGAATGTGAGTACCGTTTTTTTCGTATGGGTGAGATAGCGCGTGAGCTCCTTTGGACCAGTTGCCCGCCCATTCTGGCCCAATTCAGACCGGATACGGGTGAGGCATACTAGCCACGCAGCCTGGTAGCCGGACCAGCGCTGATCTGCGCAAAATGCCCTGAAAAGCCGACCACAGGTTGTCTCGGATTGCTCGGAAGGCTAGATGCAATTTCAATTCATTTGGCCTGCCCGTCGGCTAATAGCGAGCAACCTCAACCGCTCAAATGTCGAGTATCGGGATCCTACTGACATGACCCCCCGTATCTCATCAAGGAAGAATGCCATTTTGATCTGAGCCATCGTCGATGGGGGTGCAAGAAGCCGAAGCGCGGAGCTGTCAAGTTGCGCAGCGCTTCGGCCGGCGGTCTCGATGATGGCGCGGGCGTAATCCCCCCGGCGTCGTCCCGCCGACTTCGAGCGCGGTCGCTCCTCGTTGTAGTCGCGCCGCCCAGCTTAGAGCACGGTGCGGGCGTTAGGGAGTGACCGGAACACGCCCGTCGCTCAGGCGGAGGTTGAAGCTGTCGATGAAGTCGTTCTGCCGCGGCTTGCCCGACGCGATATAGCTAGCCGACGCCGGTCTTGTCCGCCCAGCGGAGGGTCGCGTTCGAGGTGAACTCCGTTCCGTTGTCGCTGACGATCGTCGTCGGCCGGCCGCGCCGGCGCACGATGTCGTCGAGCTCGCGGGCGACACGCTGACCGGCCAGCGAGGTGTCGGCAGAGAGCGCCAGGCATTCCACGCGTGCAGTCATCGACCACAGCGAAGGTCCAGACGCGACGTCCGTCCGTCAGTTGGTCCGACAGGCAGTCCAAACTCCACCTTGGGTTCGCTGCGACAGCCGTCTCGATCGGAAGCTGGGTTTCGATCGCCCACTTGCGGCCGCCGCGACGGCGGACCGTCAGTTTCTCCTCGCGATAGAGCCGCTGCGCGCGTTTGCGGTTGACGGCATGGCCCTCTCGCTTTAGCAGCACAAGGAGCCGCCTATAGCCGAAGAGCCGGCGCTCTGCCGGCAGGCTTCCCTTGACGACCGCGCAGAAACGCATCATCGCGTCGCGAGCCCTGATAACGCACGCTCGACGCCGTGCTTCCGGCATAGCTCCGCGATCGCCACGCCCGCCTCCTGCCCTCGCAGGATCGGAAATGATCTGCTCGTCCTTGAACCGTAACCTCGTCATCCGTCCGTCCCTCGTTCTGAGGCGGACTCTAGCTATCCTAGGAGGGTTTCAGGAGGGTCACGTCATTGCGCTAGGACATTAAAACGTTAAAATCGCAGCTAAGAAGTCGCAGTCTACAACACGATAAGGAGCACATTAAGCCTATAATTGGAGCGGCACAGGACCATAAATTCGGGCGAAAATATGCGGCCTAGTTGCGGCGCGCCACCTACTCCCATGTTCCCCGGAGGTTTGGCAATGACATTCAACCGAATCCTAAGGCTTTCAGAAAGAGGGAGAACACCTCTTACTTCGAATGCCCACTTTACGACCGCCGCGTTGCCGTGGGCAGGGTTTGATATGGAAGTTGCGGTCACTGATCCGGGAACAGTCAGAAATTTTACCATAGAAAAACCAGCGGTCTTCGTCTGCACCGCCGGTGAGGGCGACAATGAATGGCTCCACGACGGAGTGGTCGAAAGGCGTCATATAACACCAGGGACGGTCTGCCTATCTTCCCCGCACTATAAAATACAGCAATCAATTATTTCTGATGAATGGGAATATTGCGGTGTGCAATTCGATGCCGGCCTCTTTCAACACACGGCGCCTGAACAATCCGAGGCTATTCAAAACATGGACCTTAATCAACGTTATAATAACGATTATAATTTGGCAACGATAATTTTGCAAATGCGTAACGAGGCAAGATCTGGTTGTCGATCAGGCAGACTTTACGCTGAGTCTTTGTCGCTCGCGCTTCTATCTTATATCTGCGCGGCATACGTTCGACAAGTATCCAAACCGGGGCGTGTTTGCTTGCGGCCGAACCAGGCGCGTCTTATCAAAGACTTTATTGAAGAACATCTTGATGCTCATATCTCTCTCCACAGTATGGCGCGTTTGGTCGGGTTGAGCGCTTCCCATTTCAGTCGCGCATTCCGCGCCTCGTTTGGAGTGTCGCCCTACCGATACGTTCTCGATACGAGACTTCGGCGCGCTAAGGAGGTGTTGTCGCTCACGGACACCCCTATAGCATCGATCGCGATTGATCTCGGATTCTACAGCCACAGTCATTTTTCCGAACGTTTCCGTGCACAAACGGGTCAGACTCCCGCGGAGTTTAGAAGACTACGACAAACTCGCGGTTCTTTGGTCCCGGCGCTCGTGCAGGAGATAATAAAATAGCAGGATTGTGACAGCTCTTCCAAACCGTGGCAGCGGGTGCTGAGATAGCGGATTAAAATCGTCTGGCGCGCAAATAAAAACGGGAGGAGACCCAATGAAAGCGCTTACCAGATGCAGGACGCTGCACAGCCTCGCTGTCGGAGCAACTCTAGCCGCTCTTGCCGTCACAGCCGGGGCGAAGAGCAGCGAGGCGGAGAGCGTCGACGCGAAAGCGCCGTTGGTAGAGACGTCGGATGGTCCTGTTCAGGGCATTCGAAGGCACGGGGTCTATCAATATCTAGGGATCCCCTATGCCGCTCCTCCCGTGGGAGACTTGCGTTGGCGGCCTCCGCAGCCTCCAAAAAAGTGGGCGAAGCCGCTTAACGTCGGGCGGCCAGGGAAAAGTTGTGTGCAGTCCAACACGCTCGGCGTGTTCGCGGAACCGAGTCTAGAGGAAGACTGCCTCTATCTGAACGTCGTCACCGACGATAACCGAAATAGCAATGGAAAGAAAAACAAGCCCGTAATGGTCTGGATCCACGGCGGCGGCTGGTTTGATGGTTCGGCAAACGAGTACAATTCAGAGTGGCTTGTAAAGCGAGGAGACGTTGTATTCGTTTCAATGAATTACAGACTCAACATTTTTGGATTCTTCGATCATCCGGCGTTGGGGGGAAAAAATGCGCCGTCAGGAAACTACGGTTTCATGGATCAACAGTTGGCGCTGCGATGGATCAAGGAAAATATCGTCAACTTCGGCGGCGACCCACACAATGTAACAATATTCGGTGAGTCGGCGGGGGGTGGCAGCGTCATGGCGCAGATCGTGTCCCCGGCAGCTAAAGGATTGTTTCACCGGGCGATCGTAGAAAGCGGCTCGTACGTGATGGTCTCACCGATGCAAACGGTAGATCAAGCGCACGCTTACGCAGAACAGTTTTCTGAGACCGTCGGATGCGGGGGTAAGTCAGCGGAAGAAACGGCGGCCTGTCTGAAAGGCCTTACGCCCAAACAGATCGTAAAGCGCGGCAAGGCTTTCACTGACACGGCGCAGGCGATAATCGACGGAACTACCATTCCAGCATCGATCCCGGAAGTCCTCGGCTCCGGAAAGTTCAACAAGGTGCCTGTGATGAACGGTGCGAACCGCGACGAGTTAAGGTGGGTTTGTCTCATTGGAGGAGGCCGCAAACGGGTCATGTCCTAACGAAGAAGGAGTACCCGGAGCGGGTCTCAGCGCTATTCGGAAAACCGGGACAGGCGAATCCTGTCGCGATACGACGTCGACGATTTTGATTCGCCTAGCGAAGCGTTCGGGGCTGTTCAGGGCGATCAACTGATGCTTTGCCCATTACGAACGTTGAATACTGCTCTGGCGGAACACGTCCCTGTCTACAGCTTCGAATTTGCGGATCGCACTGCGCCTGATTCTGGACCCGAGGTGTCCTTTCCACTGGAGCGGCGCATACGTTCGAGATTCAATACCTTTTTAAGAATTATAATGGAGCGACAGGTCAAGTCACTCCTTTGAACAAGCAACAGTCGCGCCTTTCAGATGCAATGGTCAGTTACTGGACACGCTTCGCCGCCAATGGCGACCCGAACGGACCAGACACCCCGGAATGGGATCGTTACGACAGCAAGGAAGACAATCATCTATCTCTGAATTTACCAATGCCGACAGTGACGAAGACATTTTCGTCAAGGCATCGTTGAAACTCTGGGATAACCTTTCGGCCGGGCAGATTGCGGGAACGCGTTGACGTTGGGTAAGCCGAATCCGGAGAACGCGCTGCTTTAACAAGCAGTTGTTTTCTCAGACTCGAAGAATTTCCCCGCCCGGCAAAGACCGGGCGGGCCCTATGTTAATATATAGATGCCTTCTCAGTGGTTATAAGATGGAATAGAAAGGTAATTAACTGAAATACGTATAGCCAAAAGGTATGCTTCTGAAGGTTATATAGGTTCGCTTACTCGGATCGGCGCATAGCTTTACAATGGAATTGAGTTCTCCAAGCGCGATCGATGTCCATCTTTTTGGCCGCCTATCGGCGTCACCGCCGCAGGTCAGCTACTTGTCAATGGCACGCGAGCCGGCCACGCCCCGCGGCCACCTCGCTGATCGTCACTTCTTCCGGATCTTGGTCACGGTGATCTGGCCGTTCACGCGTTCGGCCTCGAACGTCACCTTATCGCCGGGCTTGACGCCCTTCAGCATGGCGGGGTCGGCGGCCTTGAAGACCATGGACATCGGCTCGTCCATGTCGAGGCTCTTGATCGGGCCGTGGTCAAGCGTGATCTTGTTCGCGCTTTCGTCGATCTTCTTGACCGTGCCGTCGGCGGCGGAGGCCGATGCGGCGAGGTGGGCGGCGACGAGGGCGCCGAGGACTGATGCTGACTTCTTCATGCGGGTCTCCTGCTTTGGGGGTCACTTGACGGCGACCGTGCCGTCCATGCCGGCCTCGCGATGGCCAGGGATCAGGCAGGCGAAGTTGAACTCGCCCGATTTCGAGAACTTCCAGGTGATCTCGTCGGACTGGCCCGGCGCCACGCGGCGGCCGTTCGGCTCGTCGTGCTCCATGTCCGGGTTTTTCCGCATCGCGACCGCGTGCCTGTCGTTGTCGGCGCGGGTTGCGAGCATGAATTCGTGGTCGAGCTGGCCCTCGTTTCTGAGCACGAAATGGACCTGCTCGCCCTTCTTCGCCGAGACCGAGATCGGATCGAAGAGCATCTCGCCGTCATCGGTCTCCTTCATGACCACCTCCACCGTCCGGGACGGCTTCTTGGGGTCGCCGGGCTCGCCGAAGGCCTTGGCTTCGCCATGGGAATGGCCGGCGTCGGCCCATGCGGCGGAGGACGCGAGCGCCGCGGCGAGGACGGCAAGCATCAGGGACGTCCTTCATTGGTTCTTCCTGGTTGAGTTTTGAGGTCAGTGGTTCGCGTGCCCGCTGGAGCCGCCTTGGGCTTCACGACGTTCATCTCGACGTCTCCGGCTTGGGGTTGGCGGGAGGGGCGGCGGCCGCGTCGCGCTCCGGCCCCTTCCACTCGAAAGCGACCTGGCCTTCGGGGTGCTTGAACCAGCCAGGGTCCTTGTAGTCGCCTGGGCTGAGGCCCTCGCGGACCTTCACGACCGAGAACATTCCCCCCATCTCGATCGGCCGAACTGGCCGAAGCCCGTCATCATCGGCAGCGTGTTGTCGGGGAGCGGCATCTCCATCTCGCCCATGTCGGCCATGCCCGCCTGTCCCATCGGCATGTAGCCGGGGACCACCGCCTTGATCTTCTTGGCGACGTCCTTCTTGTTCACGCCGATGAAGTTCGAGACCTCGTGGCCCATGGCGTTCATGGTGTGGTGCGACTTGTGGCAGTGGATCGCCCAGTCGCCGGGGCGTCGGCGACGAAGTCGAAGGCGCGCATCTGCCCAACCGCGCAGTCGATCGTGACCTCGGGCCAGGCCGCGGCCTCCGGCACCCAGCCACCGTCGGTGCACGAGACCTTGAAGTCGTAGCCGTGCATGTGGATCGGGTGGTTGTCATGGTGAGGTTGCCGAACCGCACCCGCACCTTGTCGCCCTTGGCCGCGACCAGATGGTTGATCCCGGGGAACACCCGCGTGTTCCAGGTCCAGAGATTGAAGTCGGTCATCTCGGCGACGCGGGGGACGTAGGTTCCCGGATCGATATCGTAGGCCGACATCAGGAAGACGAAGTCGCGGTCGACGCGCCGGAACGCCGGATCCTTCGGGTGCACCACGAAGAACCCATCATGCCCATGGCCATCTGGACCATCTCGTCGGCGTGCGGTGATACATGAAGGTCCCGCTCTTCCTTAAGATGAACTCGTAGACGAACGTCTTCCCCGGCTTGATGTGCGGCTGCGTGAGGCCCCCGACGCCGTCCATGCCGCTTGGGAGCAACTGTCCGTGCCAGTGCACCGTGGTGTGCTCGGGAAGGCGGTTGGTGACGAAGATGCGGACCTTGTCGCCCTCGAACCGCCTCGATGGTCGGGCCGGGCGACTGGCCGTTGTAGCCCCAGAGAGCGCGACCATGCCCGGCGCGAGCTCGCGGATCACCGGCTCGGCGACGAGATGGAACTCCTTCCAGTCGCCGTTCATGCGCCAGGGCGCGGTCCAGCCGTTGAGCGTGACAACAGGGTTGTAGTCGGGCCCCGTGGTCGGAACGAACGGCGGCTGCATGGTCGCGTCCTTCGTTGTCGCGGCCTCAGGAATCGCCGCGGCCTGGACGCGGCCCGACACCGCGGTCGCGGCGACGAGCGACGTCGCTCCGGCGGCGGAAGCCGACAGGAAGGATCTGCGCGAGACGGTCATGGGTGCCTCCGGTTTCATTGGGGGGATGCCGCCGACGCTGACGTCGCGGAAGCGAGCTTCGGCTCGGGCGCGGGTTCGGACGCCGTGCCGCCGCCGATCAGGGCGGCCTGGAAGTCGACGTCGGCGAGGAAGAAGTCGCGCTTGGCCCGGATCGCCGCGACGTTCGAGGCAACGTTCTCACGGGCGTTGGTGAGCAGCTCGAAGGCGTCGACCAACATGCCGTTGTACTGGAGCTGCGCTTCTTCGGTGATGACCTTGCGGAGCGGCAGCACGCGGCTCTGGTAGGAACGCGCAATGTCGTGGCGGCCGCGGTAGGTGGCGTAGGCCTCGCGCGCCTCGGAGCGGGCGTTGACGGCCTTCTCGAGCAGGCGGTTGACCGCGCCCATGTAGGTCTCGCGCGCCTTCGCGGAGCGCGCCTTGCCGAAGTCGAAGATCGGGATCTGGACCGCGACCTCGAAACCCTTGGGGTTGGCCTTGTCGCCCTCCGCCGACTTCGCGTGGTTGGCGAGGCCGGTGAGCTCGAGCATCGAGATCGCGCGGGTCTGTTCCGTCAGTCCATAGGACTGAGCGAGCGCGTCGAGCTCGAGCCGGTCGCCGATGATGTCCACCCGGCGCCGGATGGCGGTCGCCTCGACGTCGCCCTGGGTCTTGAGCCGCGGGAACGACGGCAGCCGCGCGGGCAGCCTGTAGTCGAGGTCGCGTCCCCAGAGACCGAGCTGGCGGGTGAGCGCCTCGCGCTCCTTGGCGGCCTCGAGGCGCGCCTCCGCGAGCTCGGTCGCGACCTCGGCGTAGAGCGCGCCGGATCGGGCCTGGTTGAGCTTGGTGGCCGCCCCCGTCTCACCGAGTTTTTTGGTGAGCTCGGCCGCGGCGCCCGCCGAACCCCGCGCCGCCTCGAGGAAGGCGGTGGTCTCTCGCGCCGCGACCGCCTTGTAGAACGCACGGCGCGCCTCGGCTGCGGTCCGGAAGGTCGCAGCGATCGCCTTGTACTGGGCGGCGCGGAACTCGGTCTCCGCAATCTTCGCGCGCCGTGGCAGCGTCAGGAGCTGGAACAGGTCCGCGATCAGGCGGCGCTCGATGTCGAGGTCGCCGGAGCCGGCCACGCGTTCGATCGAGACCGTGGGCGACGGCGGCAGGCTGGCTTCGACGAACTCCGCCTCGGACACGCCGAGCGCATTGTACTCGGCCTGGAGACCGAGGTTGTTGAGCAGCGCGATCTGGACCGCGGCGTCCGCCGTCAGAGGCCTCGCCAGCAGGCGGTCGACGCGCCCCTTCACCGCTCCGGCGTCCGACGCCGTTACGATCTTCGCCGTATCCTTGCCGAGGTCGAGCGATACCCGCGACACGACCGGGGTCATGCCGCCGTCCGCCGAGACCGACGCGCATGCGCCGAGCGAGGCCGACAGCGCGCCGACCGCAACCGCCCTCAGGAGGCGTGAATGGCGCGCCGCCATCACATGCCCTCCGCAGGTTTCGGCGCGACGCCCTTGTTCTGTTCAAGCCAAGGCTTCGGCTGGACCGGGCGGTAGTCCGCCGTGCCCGCCGTGACAGAGCTGTATCGGAGGGTCGGAACCGACGCGGACGGATTGCTTGGGTCGTCGCGCCCCGCGATGGGCGATGGCAATTGCGTTGAGCAACCGCCCAGGAATAGAGCGGCGGCAGCCGAGACGAGCGGCTTCATGGAAAACCCCGGAATCTGAACGAGCAAGCGCGAGGGCGCCGTGGCGCCGGCGAGGCGCGTGGTCGGTCAGATGTCTCGGAGTGCGGCGACGGAGCCCCAGAACTAGGGCGTGCGTCAGGCTCGCGAGGACGTCAGCCGACCAGCGTGGCGGACGGTCTCGGGGGGCGCTTGATGTGGGCGGTCGGCCCGGACAGGGCGGCCTTCGCCGGAACCACGGGCAGGACAGTCACCTTGATTGTCACGGCCTGGAGCGGGCTCCATTTCGGTCGAGATGACGGCATGGCAGGTGTTGCTGCAGCAGGTGGACTTGCCCGTGCCGGACTGGCCCATGTGGCCAGTGCAGTCGGCGGAGACGGCTTCCATGCCCTGCTGAGGCGTCGAGGCGACGAAGTCCGGAGACGCGGCGGGAGCGTTCGCCTGCTCTATGGCAGCGGCTGGCGCGCCATGACCTGCGTGGGCCTCGCTCGGCGTGGCCCAGCTTGCGGCCACGAACAGTGCCAGAGCTAGACCCACCACCAACCGAAGCAGCGAAAGGTTGGTCATCCGCGCACCCCCCTAGGACGTCGACGAGCTCGGCGACCTTCTGGCGCTGCTCGTCCTTGTCGCCTGACTGGATAGCGTTCTCGACGCAGTGGCCGACATGGTCCTTCAGAATCTCCTCCTCGACCCGCTTCAGGGCGGCACGGACGGCGGAAATCTGGGTGACCACGTCAATGCAGTAGCGGTCCTCCTCGAGCATGCGAGCAATTCCGCGAACCTGTCCCTCGATCCGGTTCAGGCGTTTGCCGCAGGAAGTCTTGGTGCAGCACTGCATGCCAAACTTTGTACCCCAAGGGGTATGCGGCGCAAGATAGCTTCATTCAGGCGGCGGTTCGATTGCGCCGAGAATGACGCGACCGGACCTGGGGTCACGCGACGCCAGAGGTGATCGCTGCTAACGCTACGTATCGGCCGACCTTGGCGATGGTAACGAGAGCAAGGAATGACCAGAACGGCTCGCGGAGCACGCCCGCCACCAGTGTCAGCGGATCGCCGACGATCGGCGTCCAGCTAAAAAGCAGCGACCAGCGGCCCCATCGGCCATACCAACCCTTGGCCCGCTCGAGCGCCGGGTCTGAGACCGGGAACCAGCGCCGCCCCCGGAAGCGCTCCACTTGGCCGCCGAGGATCCAGTTCACGACCGAACCGAGGACATTGCCGACGCTCGCGACGGCGACCAGTGCCCAGACGGGCTGCGCCTCGGCGAGCACGAGACCGACCAGCAGCGCCTCCGACTGCGCGGGTAAGATGGTGGCCGCGGCGAACGCCGAGGCGAACAGCCCGAGATAGGCGACGAGGTCGGCCACGGCTCAGGAGCGCCCCGCGTCGGGCCACTGCGGATGCAGGCGGTCGATGACGATCGGGTGCGCGTGGACGTGGGCCTGCCCGGCGGCGGGAGCTTCGCGGAGATGCGGATGGTCCGGGTCGAGGCCGGGATGGGCGTGCTCGAGCGCGTCGTCCTCGGCTTGGGGCCAGAGAATGAGCGCCGCAACGACGGCGGCCGCAGCGACGCCTGCGAGCGCGAGGTACGCGACGGGCATTCCCGCCCTCGCGCCGACCCAACCCGCGACCGGATAGGTTAGCAGCCAGCAGGCGTGCGAGAGTGCGAACTGCGCGGCGAACACCGCAGGGCGATCTTCGGCATGGGCGGAACGGCGAAGAAGCCGACCGCCCGGCGTCTGCGTCACCGAAGTCCCGACGCCGAGGACGAACCAGAGCGCGAGCAACGCCTCGAAGGATCCGACGACGGGACCAAGTCCGAGGGCGAGCGCAAGGAGCGCCGCGCCGAGCAGCATCACAGGACGGTCGGGCATGCGGTCGAGCAGCCGGGGCAGCGCGAAGGCCGCGGCCATCGAGCCGGCGCCGTAAGCCCCAAGCGCGAGCGCGGTCTGCGGCTGGCCAAGACCTAGCCCCGCCTGGACGATGACGACGGTGTTCACGATGACCATCGCGCTCGCCGCGGCCACCGCGAGCGTGAGCGCCAGAAGTCCGCGGAGCCGAGGCGTCGCGAGATAGATCCGCACGCCGCGCGTCGTCCGGTCGTAGATCCCCCGCCGCTCGGTGGGCTTGGGCGTCAGCAGCGCGACCGAGACCACCAGCGCGGCCGAGGCGAGGAAGCCAACCACGGTGCCCGCGAACAGCGCGTGGAAGCTGATGACGGTCAGCAGCGCCGCCGCCAGCATCGGGCTGACGATGCTCTCCAAGTCGTAGGCGAGCCGCGAGAGCGAAAGCGCGCGGGTGTAGTCGCGCTCCTCCGGCAGCACGTCCGGGATCGTCGCCTGGAAGGTCGGGGTGAAGGCGGCCGACGCCGACTGGAGGACGAAGATCAGGACGTAGACCTCCCAGATCTCCGTCACGAAGGGGAGCGACACCGCGACCGCGGCCCGCACGAGGTCGAGCGCGACCAGCATGGTCCAGCGCGGCAGGCGGTCGGCGAAGGCGGCTGCGATCGGCGCGACCCCGACATAGGCCACCATCTTGATCGCGAGCGCGGTCCCGAGCACCGCGCCCGCTTGCTTGCCCGCCAGCTCGTAGGCGAGCAGCCCGAGCGCGACCGTGGCGAGCCCTGTGCCGATCAGCGCGATCACCTGCGCGAGGAACAGGTGTCGGTAGGTTCGGTTAGACAGGACGCTCAGCACGGCGCGCTCACAGGTATTTGGTGATCGCCCTGAACTCGTCGAGCGAGCGGCGCTGATCGCGTCCCCCGGCGACGACCGCATCCTCGAGGCAGTGGTCGACGTGGTCCTGGATCAGCGTGCGCTTGGCCTGCCCCACGGCCTTCTCGACCGCGTGGAGCTGCTGGGCGACGTCGACGCAGGGCTTCCCCGCCTCGATCATCTCGATGACGCTGCGCAGGTGCCCCTGCGCCCGCTTCAGGCGCGCGACGACTTGCGGGTGGCTCTCGTGAAGGTGGGGTTCGGACATGAGCTACGTCCTATCCCCCTGGAGGGGATATGGCAACGCGTCGCGGGGCGCGGCCTCGACGGGCGGACGGCGACGCAGCTATGGTCCGGCCCGATGACGATCAAGCGCCTCCTCGACCGGACGCTGCGCATCGCGGGCATGCTCGCGATCGCGCTGGCCGTCCTGTCGGCGCCGACCGGGCATTCCGCCTCGCACGACCCGCTGGCGCTCGCCGCCGCCGAGGCCGAGCGGCACGCGGCGCTCGCCGCCGAGATCGCCGAGCATGGCCATGCCCACGACGAGGGCGACGCCGACGAGCGCAGCCCGGGACACACCCACGGACATGACTCCGCCGACCATCTCCACGACAAGGCGGGAACGCCCCCATCCTTCCTCGCGCAGGCTTCGCCCGCGACGCGCTCGGTGACGCTGACTGGCGCCGCCCAGATTGCGCGCGACGCGCACCCGTCCGGCCTGAAGCGTCCACCGAGACCGTCCTTCGCCGCTTGAGCCCCGGCTGCCTCAGCGCAGCCGGCCCCATCGACGAACCACGGATCCTTCACATGCACCGACCTCCAAGCGGGGGGAGGCCCGACGCGCACGCGCCGCGCCGCCTCGCCTTCGCGCGCCTGCTCGCGGTCTCCGCCATCCTGATCGTCCCTGCCTCCGCGCTCGCCCATGCGGTCGCGGAGGGCGACAAGGGTTATATCCAGGAGATCTCCGGCGTGAACCTGATCTCCTTCGCCTATCTCGGCGCCAAGCACATGGTGACGGGCTACGACCACCTGCTGTTCCTGGCCGGGGTGATCTTCTTCCTCTACCGGATGAAGGACATCGGCCTCTACGTCAGCCTGTTCGCGCTCGGCCACTCCACGACGATGCTGCTCGGCGTCTATTTCAACGTCGGGATCAACAGCTATGTGATCGACGCGATCATCGGCCTGTCGGTCGTCTACAAGGCGCTCGACAACATGGGCGCGTTCCAGCGCTGGTTTGGGTTCCAGCCGAACACCAAGGCCGCCACGCTGATCTTCGGGCTGTTCCACGGCTTCGGGCTGTCGACCAAGATCATCGAATACAACATCTCGCCCGACGGCCTCGTGCCGAACCTCCTCGCCTTCAACGTGGGCGTCGAGATCGGCCAACTGCTGGCGCTCGCTGCCATCCTGATCGCCATGGGCTTCTGGCGCCGGACCGACGGCTTCTGGCGACACGCCTACACGGCCAACGTCGTGATGATGACCGCGGGCTTCGTGCTGGTCGGCTACCAGCTCACCGGCCTCGCGGTCTCCTGACCCCAATCCCCAGATCGAAGAGACAGAACCGATGTATAACACCGACATTCCGACCCGCGCCGAACTGCCGACGACCAGGCAGCTCCTGCGCTCCACCGCGATCGCCATCGTCTCGGCGGGCGTGATCCTGACCACCATCGTGCTTCCCGCCGAATACGCGATCGACCCGACCGGGATCGGCAAGGCGATCGGCCTCGCCGAGATGGGTGAGATCAAGACCCAGCTCGCGGCCGAGGCGGAGTCCGACCGGATCAAGGACGAGGCGCGGCCGCCCCGGCCACGCCCGCGGCTCCGGACCAGCGGTCCAGCCTGCTCGGCTCGATCTTCGCTGAATTGGTGATCGGCACGGCCTCGGCGCAGAAGGCCGCCATGAAGACCGAGGAGACGAAGGTCACGCTCAAGCCCGGCGAGGGCGCCGAGGTGAAGCTCGACATGAAGAAGGGCGCGAAGGCGAACTTCACCTGGACGGTCGAGGGCGGCGTCGTGAACTTCGACATGCACGCCGACGGCGCGGGCCAGCAGTCCACGAGCTACGAGAAGGGCCGCGCCGCACCGAGCCAGGAAGGCGTGCTCGAGGCCGCGTTCGACGGCAAGCACGGCTGGTTCTGGCGCAACCGCGGCAAGGCCGACGTGATCGTGACGCTCAAGGTCAACGGCGACTTCGCCGCGATGAAGCGCGTGATGTGAGCGACGAGGCTGGGCGGACTGAGTTCGCGGCCTTACAGCAGGCGCGTGTTAAGGTCCATTCTTGGACGCTGGCCTTTCGTCCCGTGATAAGCGATCGTCGTGCGTGAGTTCTTTCGCGTCGACCAGTTCTTCGATCGACACCAAGTTAAGCGAACCATCCAACGACGCCTTGCTTTTCAGGCCGTCGCTGAATCCCTTGCGCGAGAACAACAGATAGTGTCGGGCCGCATCCGGCATGTATCCGCACCTGTCGGCCCGCTCAATGAGACGAGCGAGTATGGCGTCGTCGACCTTAGCCGTGGTCCATTTGCATTCGCCGAACATCGAGGCGCCGTCGATCAGCGACCCTGCGACATCGATATCATAGTCGCCGCTCCAGATGCTGCCGACCTCGCGTGCTGGCGCGCCCAATCGATCCTGAGCGTGAAGCAGCATGTGATCACGGCAGATCCGCTCAAAGGCGAGACCCATATATTCGGACAGATGAGGCATGACCGAGCTTGCCATGACCTGGTCGCCGAAACCCCGGTTGACGAGCGACAGGTCAGGCAAAACGAACCGATGCCAGAACCGGAAGAGCGGATCGACAACAGCGTAGCGCCGATTGCGGCTCGCCTCAGCCGAGCCGATTGGCCGGGTGGCGGCGATGATGCCCATTCGAGTGAGCTTCTCGATATAGGGCCCCAGAGCATCTCCATTCTTGATTTCGGTCGACTGGATCCGCCCAACGATCTCGCTCGGCTTCGTTGCCCCGTTCGCTACTGCCCAGATGATGCTGGAATAGCGTTGGGTGTCTTTGAGTTCGGTTTGCAGGAGCAGTTCGGGTTCATCGTGGAGTAGACCTGTCGGGCTAAGCAGCAGATTTTTCATGTTTTCTTGGATCGAAAGATCCGGTCGACATGCTTCCAGATAGTAGGGAACGCCCCCGAATACCGAATGGGCGACGATCTGATCCGCCGGTTTATAGTTGGGGAGGAACTTGGCGGTGTCGCGGAGTGGCATGGGCGGCAGCTCGAACGACAGGGTCTTCCGGCCGTAGAGTGGATTTTTCTCGGCGAGCAGGCTCTGCATCTGGGAAATGAGCGAACCGCACAGCACAAGCTTCAAGCTGCTTCCCTTAGCGGCGCGTGAGTCCCAAAATTTCTGGAAGATGGAGGGAACAGCGGATGCGCTCGAAGTGAGCAGGTAGGGAAACTCATCGATGATGACGACGAGCTTCGGGTGCTCTCGAGCCTTGTTTGCAAGGTAATGCAGCGCACCGAGCCAATCGGAAATCGAACCAAGAATGGGATCGTCTCCGCGGAGCGTTCGAGAAATCTCTTGCTTGAATTCTCGGAGATTTAGAGCTTCGTCGACCTGCGTAGCCTGGAAGTAAATGTAGGGGCCGGTCTTTTCGGAAGCCTGCTGGAGCAGCGTCGATTTCCCGACCCGGCGACGACCATAGACGATGACCAGGCTGGGTCGCTCAGCCTGAAACTCATTGCGAAGGTATTCGAGCTCCAGATCTCGTCCTATGAATCCCACGAACGCCCCTTATCACCGTAATAAGGATTACCGTAATAAGGATTACGCTCGATTGCAACTCGATAATTTGAGCAAGGATCAACGCGCTCCGAGGCGGACGTTGAGCTTGCCGGAATGCACGATAGGGTTGCTGGTGGCGCCGAACTGAGCCGCGCAGCCCCGGCAGGAGAGGATCCTGCGCTTGCCCTTGTGTCGATAGACGGCCAGGCAGCCGCACTTCGGGCAGGCCGGGTCGCTTTACCGTGGTTCGCGTGACCCGCGCGCTCAAGCCGTTCAAGTGTCCGCCGTGCGGGCTATCGCGGTCTTGAACGACCCCAAGTCGATGGCGCCGACCGTGCGCGATCCAGGTTTCTCGTCGCCGTTTCTGTCGAACATCAGCATCGTCGGCGGACCCGCGACATGGTGCCTGCTCATAAGCTTTTGGGACTCGCTCGACATCGCGGTGACGTCTACCTTCACGACTTCGATCCGGGCAAGCTCCGCCTGAAGCTGCGTGTCCCCGGCGATGGCCCGATCGTTGTCCTTGCAGATCACGCACCAGTCCGCGCTGAACGCCACTAGGATTGGCCGTCGCGCGCGACGCGCTTCGTCCAGGACCGTCTCAAGTTCATTCGCGGTGGTCACCACCCTGTGCGTCGAGACAGCCTGCATCGTAACCGGCTGGCCTGTTGCAAAACGCTCGAGGGGCCGCAGCGGATCGGTCGCTCCCGAAGCCGCTCCGGCGATCAGCGCAACGCCATAGACCGACAGAGCGACGCCTGCGGTTTTCGCGATCCGATCCCTCACTGAGTTTTCTCGGTTCAACCGGTCCCATCCGCCGACGAAGACGCCAAGGCCGATGAGGAAGAGCGCCCACAATGCGAGCGCCGCCGTTGGGGGAATGACGCGGGCCACGAGCGAAACGGCGACCCCGAGGAAGACCACGCCGAAGGCGTGCTGGACGGTCGCGAGCCAAGGGCCAGATCGCGGCAGAATCCGCGTGCCGAAAACGCCGACGGCGAGCAGCGGGACGCCCATGCCGAGACCGAGCGCGAATAGTGCCGCGGACCCCCGCGCCGCATCTCCGGTCTGGGCGATATACAGCAGCGCCGCGGCCAGGGGTGGCGTGACGCAAGGGCCGACGACAAGCGCTGAGACGAAACCGAGCGCGGCTGCCCCACCGACGCGTCCGACCCAGGTCGTCGCTGAGCCGCCGGACATTTGTGGACCGAAACGGGCGGGAATGCGGAGTTGGAGCACGCCGAACATCGAAAGGGCCAAGACGACGAACACGAGGCTCATCGCGCCGAGCGCAAGCGGGGTCTGGAGAGCGGCCTGAAGGTTCCGACCAGACCAGGCGGCCGCAACTCCAAGAGCCGCATAAGCGCTCGCCATGGCGAGGACATAAGCGATCGCGCTCGCGAGCCCTGCCGATCGCGAGGACGTTCCGGAATTGCGGGCGAGGATTCCCGCCAGGATCGGAAACATCGGATAGACGCAAGGGGTTAGCGACAACAGCAGCCCCAGCCCGAAGAACGCGGCGAGGACTGCGAACAGGCCGCCATCGAGCGACGGACCGGCGGCCGAAGCCGATGGGATTTCGGGCAGGCTCGCGGCCGCCTCGGATCCGCGATCGGTCAGCTCGGACCAGGATGGCGTCGACGTCAGGGCTTCGGCGCCAGCGTCGGCCTCCGTCACCGGCGCCAGCGTCGCAAGATCGAGGCGCGTCGTCGTCGGCGGATAGCAGACGCCCTTCTCCGCGCAGCCCTGGTGGCCGATCTCGATCACACCCGTGCGGGGAGCGCTGCTTTCGGCCACCCGACCGGAGGCTCGGTCGTGGTATATCTCCGTTTGACCAAAGGTGGGATCGTCCTTGATTTCACCCGGCTTCGTCGCGATTGCGACCGGCGCTCCGCCAACCTTCGCCGTAAGCTTGTCTCGATAGAGATAGACGCCTGGAGCCATTCGCCAGTCGATGCGCACCGCTCCATCCGCATCCCGAACCGCCGACATCGCAATCGGCTTCTCTGCGGCCGAGGCCCCCGTAGCGAAGGCACCGGTCGTCAAGAGCGCCATGGCGACGGCGAGGAGGAGCGTGGCGAAAGCGGGTCTCAGGGAGCGGATGCGGCGGATGGCGGCGGTCACGGGAGCTCCTGGGGAACATATCGATCCCGAAGTCCTCGCGCGTCCCGCTTATGCCAGCCTTAAGCCGCCATCCCCGCCTGTCTCGACGCCGACATGACCCCCGCCTCGAAATGAACTTGCGCCGACAGGCCCGGCCTGTCGGCTCGGTTCATGAGTTCGATGCGCGCGCGGCAGTTGGCTGCGGCCGCCGCCGCGATAGCAAGGCCAAGGCCCGTGCCGGCGCCGGAACTTCCTGCGCCCCTGAAGAAGCGCTGGGTCAGCTGCGGGAGCTCCGCCTCGGAGGCCCCGAGGCCCTCGTCCACGATATCGATCGCGTCCTCACCGGCGGTTCGCCGCCATGTCACCACGCCGCCGACAGGGGAGTGCTGGAGGGCGTTCTCGGTTAGGTTCTTCAGCAGGAGCATCAAAGACTCGCGTGGCGCAGCAAGGACCATCGAGCGAATCTCCGGATCGACCATCACCGGCACATCCGGGGCGGCGGCCCTGCAGAGTTCGGCCACCTCGTCGATTAGGCTACCGAGTGGGACCGCCTCGACGGCGCCGTTCGACGGCCCGGCGTCGAGCCGGGCGAGGGCGAGCAGTTGGGTCACAAGGCGGCTGGTGCGGTCCACGGCCCGAACGACCTGTCGAAGCGCGTTGTCACGCACGGCTGGATCCTGCGCCGCGACCGCGATCTGCGCCTGCGTCTTGAGCCCGGCAAGCGGCGTGCGAAGCTCGTGGGCGGCGAAAGCCGTGACCTCTCGCTCATGTCGCCGCGCCCGCTCGACCTTGCCGAACAGGCCGTTCAGCGCGGCCGCCAGCGGTCTGATCTCCGATGGCGCGGCGCCGGCGTCGACCGAACTCATGTCTTCGGCGTCGCGACCGCTGAGTTCGCGGGTGATCCGGTCAAGCGGTCGAAGCCCGCGTCCCAGACTTGCCCAGATCAGCACGCCAAGGAGTGGGAGGATGAACGCGGCCGGCCACAGCAGGCCCTTGATGAGGTCCGTGACCAGACGTTCACGCAGACCGAGCCGGTCCCCGACCAGTACCCTGATCCCCTTCGCCTCGTCCTGGACGGCGTACACCCGCCAGGGTTCGCCGTTGACGACCCGCTCCGAGAAGCCTGCGCCGCCGTCGCTCAGTTTCTCGTCGGGGGCCCCGCTCGAGCGCGCCACGAGGCGGTCGTCGAGGGACCAAATCTGGCAGGAGAGCTGCCGCTCGTAACCCGCCGCTTCAGGGATCAGGCCGGGAGGCCCGCCAGCTTCAGGTTTCGGCGGCAGGCTTCCGGCGGCGACGAGCGAGCTGACCATCCGCGCCGCCTCCTGGAGGCGGGTGTCGAGGACGTGCTCGACCTCCTGCCGCGCGCCGACATAGATCCAGACGGCGGCGATCAGCCAGAGGGCGCCGGTGGCGACGATCAAGGTCGCGAACAGCCTGACGCGAAGAGACCTCATTCGCCGTCCCTCATCCGGTAGCCCAGTCCACGGACGGTCTCGATCGCCTCGCGGCCGAGCTTGACGCGAAGATGATGCACGTGAACCTCGACCGCGTTGCTCTCGACCTCCTCCTGCCAGCCATACAGCCGATCCTCCAAGTCGGAACGCGACTTGATGGCGCCAGGCCGCTCCATCAGCGCGGCGAGCACCGAGAACTCGCGCCGTGACAGCGACAGCGCCACGCCGTCGCGGATCGCAGACATGGCGGCAGGATCCAGGGTCACGTCCCGCCATCGCAGGGTCCCCGCGGCCCGGCCGACGCCGCGGCGGGCGACGGAGCGGATCCGGGCGGCGAGCTCGTCGAGATCGAAGGGCTTGCCGAGATAGTCGTCCGCGCCGGCGTCGAGACCGTCGACGCGGTCTGTCGTGTCGTCGAGCGCCGTAAGCAGCAGGATCGGCGTTCGGTCGCCGCTCCCGCGCAGCCGCTTCAGAACGTCGAGGCCCGAACCATCGGGCAACATGCGATCCAGCACCACGGCGTCAAATGCGTTCGCGGCAAGCGCCGCCTCGGCGTCGGCGCAGGTCGAAACGACGTCGACGGTGACGCCGGCGAGGCCGAGGCCGACCTTCAGCCCATCAAGCAGCAGCGGATCGTCCTCGACGACGAGCACTCTCATTTCGGCATTCCCGGCAAGACCTCTTCCCACCTCGATCGGCCCGCCCGCTTAAGGCTGGCTTAAGCCACGCGGCGCTCTTGGGGGGCGAGCACCGTAACCGCGGAGACCACGCCTTGTCCCTGAACGCCAATCTGGCGCGCCTCGCGCTCGCTGCAGCTCTCGCACTTCCGCTCGCGTCGCCGCCGGCCTGGGCCGAGAACGCCGACACGACGCGCCAGATGATCCTGAACGATCCGGCGGCGCCGGTGGCGGGCAACCCCAAGGGCGACGTCACGATCGTCGCGTTCCTCGACTACAACTGCCCGTTCTGCAAGAAATCCGCGCCCTCGCTCGAAAAGCTGGTGAAGACCGACGGCAAGATCCGACTGGTTTACAAGGACTGGCCGATCCTGACGGATGCTTCGCTTTACGGAGCCCGGCTCGCGCTCGCCGCCAAATACCAAGGCAAGTACGGCGCGGTGCACGACGCCCTGATGGGCATTCCCGGCCGCAAGATCCCGGAAGACAAGATGCTCGACGCCGTCAAAGCGTCCGGGGTCGACATGGCTCGGCTCGACGCCGACCTGAAGGCGCATGGATCCGAGATCACGGCGCTGATCGAGCGCAACAAGGCGCAGGCGGAAGGCCTCCGGCTCGCTGGAACGCCGGTCTATCTCGTCGGCCCGCTCTTCGTCGCCGCGGCGCTCGACTACGAGCAGTTCAAGCAGGCCGTGGCGCAAGCGCGCCTTCGCGGCGACAAGTCCTGAGATCGGCGGCTTCACGATGACAGTCCTGTTTGCGTACCCCCGCAGGCTCGCCATTCTAGCGCTGCCGCTTCTGCTGGGCGCCTGTGCGAGCATGCCCGAGCCTTCCGTCCGGACGGCGAAGCCACAGGTGAACGCCGCGGATGAGCGCTACACCGCCAAGCTCGACGAGCCGTTTCCCGTCAAGGCGATCGACACGCGCAAGATCGATCCGAAGAACCTGCGACAACTGGTCGACTTCCCGACCTCCGAGCCCCCCGGGACGATCGTCGTCGATCCCCATAACCGCTTCCTCTATCTCGTTCAGGAGGACGGCAAGGCTCTTCGTTATGGGGTCGGGGTCGGCAAGGCTGGACTGGAGTTTCAGGGCACGGCCGACGTCTCTCTGAAACGCGAATGGCCGCGCTGGACGCCGACCAACGACATGATCGCCCGGGACCCGGAACGCTATGGTCATCTGAGCTCCGGAATGGACGGCGGGGACGCCAATCCGCTCGGGCCGCGCGCGCTCTGTTCAAAGACGGCAAGGACACGTACCGCATCCATGGCACGACCGAACCGAATACGATCGGAAAGGCGGTCTCGTCCGGCTGCATCCGCATGCTGAACCAGGACGTGATCGACCTCTATGGACGTGTGCCCAGAGGCTCGAAGGTGGTGGTGCTTTGAAAGCCAAAAACGGTGGCGTCTTGATCACGCGCTCGACGATCACATGCCCGCATTGCCTCCATTCCCGGAACGAGGACATGCCGACCGACGCTTACCGCATCCTTTACGACTGCGAGGGATGCGGCGCGTCGCTTCGGCCGCGCCCTGGCGACTGCTGCGTCTTTTGCTCCTACGGCGACGTGCTCTGCCCGCCCATCCAGGAAGGCGGAACCTGCTCACAACCAGGATGCTGAACTCTCGGCGGTCATGGCGTTATGGATGCGGCTAGATCCAGCGTCGGACCCGGCTCCTGTACGCCGATATGGCTCCCCGAAAAGTCGATCGAGGTAGCGTTCCTCCCGGCCAATCACTCCGAAACGGACGATCGCCCAGAGCGGCAGCGCGAGCGCGAGCGTCACGAGGCTGTCGGCCATCAGGGCGACGGCCAGATAGATGAGCATCATCGCAAGGTACATCGGGTTGCGGGTCACGCGGTAGACCCCGTCGACCACCAGAGACGTCGTCGGCTTCCAGGGTTCGGGCTTGGTGCCGGCAGAGCGAAAACCGCGGACGGCGGCTGCGAGCAGAATGACGGCCACCACGGGGAGAATCGTTCCGGCAACGAAGCGAGGCGTCGCTGAGACGCCTGATCCCGGTCCGTCGATGAGATGATCGGCGATCAGGGCGAAACACAGGAAGCCTGCAAAGAGCAGCGGCGGAGGCGCGATGACGCCCGCGGTAACTACGGCCGCGGGCAGATCTCCACCTTTCCGTCCTGCGTCGTCCATGTCGGACGCCCTGCCTTGAGATCTCAGATGTGAATGTAGACGAAGCCCATTCCCTGAAGGCGTGCAAGCTCCGCCACGCCGCTTGGGACGATGTCGGCTTCCGTCACGCCGTAGAGCATTTTCCAGTCGATCTTCCGCTCCTTCAGCGTGTTGGCGCAGATCAGGAACCTGACGCCAAGCTCCTTCAGACCATCGATCTTTCCCGCCAGCTCCTCATCTGACTGCGCCATCGAAAACAGATCGACGCCGGCACCATGGTCGACGACCCGAATTTCAACACGCTGTTTTCCAACCGCGTCGACATGGTTCTTCAGGCTACCCAGCATTCTTTTGAAGTAAGCTGCGTTGTCGGCCCCACCGCCGTCATTGTGGTAGACGACTTTCTGGTCCTGATAATATTCGGCTTCCACAGCCATGGCGCCTTGTGAGCTCCATCCAAGAAATAACGACATAATCAATGCGAAACTGAGCGCCAAAGATTTCATCTCTTTAATTCACTGATCTGGTTGACTAGAATTTTCGGAATCTTGTGCTGACTTCATTGCATTGACCTTAGCCCGGATCGGTTGGAACGGACCGTACTTATGCTGGCCGCGTCGAAGCCGTCTTCGAATGGGCCGTACCCGGCGTCAACGGCCTTCTCGGAGCGAACGGGGTAGTCCTTGTCGAGCGCCGGCTTCTTCGGCCGCTCCCTGGACTGAAGGTAGGCCGCGACGTCCCATGCCTCTTCGGGCGAAAGAACCGGTCGATCGTGGGTCGTTCCGTTCGGCATGTTGCTGCGGATGAAATTCGCCGCTGAAATCAGCCGGCCCATGCCGGCTCCGTCGTTGAAGCTTTCGGCGCCCCAAAGCGGCGGGAACAGGTAGCCCTTGGCGTCGCCGACTCGCTGGCCCTGGCCGTCCGCTCCGTGACAGCTGGAGCAGTTCTGTTCGTAAACCTGCCGACCGACGACGGGATTGGCCGCGCGCGCCAGTCCTCCATTTTCCCAGATCCCCGTCCGGGCGTTTTTCGGCCGATCGGGCGTCCGTCCGACAGGAACTCGATGTAGGCGACAAAGGCCTTCATCTCGGGCGAGTCGATCGGAAGCGCCTTGCCGTTCAGGCTGCGCGTCATGCAGCCGTTGATCCGATCCTCTAGCATGCCGACCTCGCCCTCGCGGGCGCGGTATTGAGGAAAGTCGGCGAACACGCCGACGAACGGCAAGCCGAATTTCTTGGTCCCGGCTTCGAGATGGCAGCTCTGGCAGGCCATGTCGCTGCCGGCGAAACGCTTGGCGGGGTCGGCGACCTCCGGGCCGATATGGGCATACGTCTCTGTCGTGAGATCCCGACCCAAACGGACCGTGTCGGCCCCACCGGCCCGGCGGGAGCGAACCCACGTCGGGAACGGTCCATACGTCGGACGGCGAGCGCTCGGGCGTCGTCGCCGTCTTAACCGGACCGACGGACTGAGACTGCGGCTGGTCGGCGGCTCGCACTGGCGCGGCATCCGCGGCGAGCGCGACAGCCAGTCCCATTTTGATCGCACGATCTCGGAACATGATCGCCTCCAGGGCGCGCAGGGTCATCAGCCCCTGCCGTCGGGTTCGCCTGCTGAGCTTAAGCCAGCCTTAAGCCGCCGAACCCTCAAGTGCAGGAAATTCACTGTGTTATGGAGCAGACGAAAAATCGTTCTGTTTTGAGCGAAAAATCGATTTCCATGCAGCATAAGACGGCCTTTCCGGGCGGTCCCGATCCTCGAGCGGCGGATCAAGCCCGGGAGCACGGTTTACGCCGATGAAGCCAACTCGTGGAATCCGCTTCACTACGCCGGCCTCAACATGAAGCGGATCAACCACCAGCGCGCCTACAGCGACGAGGAAGCGTGAACGAACAGCGCCGAGAGCTTCTTCTCGCGGATCCGGCGCGTCGGATCGGCAACGAAACGCAGTTTCTGCTCATCGCGCTTGCGGCGACCGGACACCCGCCCTCCGAGGTCTGGGCGGGGGCTACTGGCAGAGGGCGCACAAGCTAAAGTCGCCTTGCGGCTCAACAGCAGAAGCAAAAACTTGCGGTTGAATAAATATCATTTCATGATATTATCTAGGATAAGACGGGAGAGAGCATGCCAATTGAAGCTTCGACGGTTGAGGATCTGTTCGCCAAGATTGGTTCGGCGCTCCAGACGCCTACAACGCTTTGCGTGATTGGGAGTACGCCCGGGATCGCCACGGGGCAGAAGGAGCGTCAGACACCAGATATCGACGTGTGGTTCGCAGGTTCTAGCTTTGACGCCGCAGAGTTATCCAAAGTCTGTCGTGATATTGGCGTTCTCTACGATCCGAAAGGTGAAATTGATCCAGATAAAATATACATTCAGATAATCAGGCCAGGTATTGTTCAACTTCCCAACGACTTCGAAACTGAAACCATCGGAAGGTATGGGCAGCTCATTGTGATTATGCCAACCCCAGACCTGTTGGCTGCAGCGAAGCTTGTTCGATCGAGCCCCGCCGATGTTCAGGACGTTGTCTGGTGGGTTAAGCAGAGAGGGATCGATCTCTCCGACATCGAATTGGCCATCAGAAACTTCCTAGACCGTCAGATCGGGAGGCTGCTTCCGAGAACCTCGTTTTCGTTGAACTGACAACTAGCCGAGAACATAAATGAGCAGATCGCCAAGAGAGCTGTATGTTACTGCGCTCGATTCGCTTCTCCGCGGAAACACTGCTTCAGTCGCACACAGTCGCGATTGGGAGTTGCTGCGAGAAATATCTCGGCTAGCGACATCCGATGCGCCCGTAGAGTTCGCAGCAACAGACCCCGCGCTTTTCCAGAGCTGGCGATCTGCGGTGACGCGTTTTCATCTAGCGGGATGGAGCGCAATGACGCCTGACCGGGTCGATCAGGTCGTTCACCGATTAAACGAAAAACAGCATGCCCCCGCTCTCTGAAACGGAGGTCATCCTAAAAGCTCTGACAAAAGGAAATATCGAAATTATTGGTATCATTAACCGAGAGGCTCCTGAAAGCGTTGCAGAGCTAGCTAGGTTAGCGAGCCGGTCTCAATCAAACGTCTCAAGATCGTTATCTTCATTAGTCGAACTTAAAATAATTAGGTTGGAAGGGAAGCGACCGAAGCGCCCTGTGTTAAATATTTTATGTATAAAAATCAGGCTGTCAGAAATAATTGGAGCCTAGCCTCTTAGGCGGTATCGCAGGATTGCTGTTGCGGCGTACCCATAGAAGGTTGCCGTTCTGATCCGGCGCTGACTGGACGCGCCCCTCGTCGCGCTGCTTACGCAGGGCCTTCGACGCCCAACGCGTGACCTCCGACAGCAGCTTTCGATCGCGGGCATCGTCTGCCCGTAGTGAGATCACGGTCTGGGCAAGCTCCCTAGACATCATCGGCCCGTCGGCATCTGCGACTTCCCGCATCAAGGTCCTTGTGAGCTCGCCGGTCCCGAACATGACCTGGCGCTTCTGGCGCGGCATGGCCGCGTCCAGATCGCCTATGTAGCCGAACGAGCCCAACGTCCGGTCGAGGGCTTCGATGTCGTTCCGGATCTCGGCCATCCGATCTCGCAGGCGCTCAGCCTCGTTGAAGAGCTCGGCGCGCTTCCTCAGCAGTCCGAAATGGTGTCGCCGTAGCCGTCTCGAGCCATGGACTAAGCATCGGCGAGACGGCAGGCCTTGGATACGGAGCGCGTTGTGGTTGCTCCATAATACCGGAAAAACACTTAAGGCCCCTTGATATCAATAATATGAAAGTGTATATTGATATCGTCAAGGCAGCGCGAGGCGGGCATGAGCGAGACGATTTCGATCGAGAATGAACAGGTTTTTCGGCGACCCCCGGTCATCGGATCGCCAGCGCCCTTGTTTGTTGCGCGCACCACGATGGGTGAGCGCGCACTCGCCAGCTACAGGGGCCGCTGGCTGGTGTTCTTCTCGCATCCGGCTGACTTCACTCCGGTCTGCACCAGCGAGTTCGTCGCTTTCAGCCGCGCGCACGACAAGTTCGAGGAACTCGACTGCGACCTGCTTGCGATGTCCGTCGATAGCCTGTTCTCGCATTTTGCCTGGGCGAACTCGATCCGCGAGCGGTTTGGCGTCGCGGTGCCGTTCCCGATCGCCGAGGACCCCTCGATGGTGATCGCCGCCGCATACGGCATGCTCCAGGACGGCGCTCAGGACAGCTCGACAGTGCGCGGCACCTTCGTGATCGATCCGGAAGGCGTCATCCGTGCGATCTCCTGCTACCCCATGAGCACAGGCCGGTCGGTCGCGGAAATCCTCGCCTCGTGGAGGCGCTCCAGACGGCGGACGCCCAGACGGCGTCGACGCCGGAAGGGTGGACGAAGGGCGATCCCGTCATCGACGCCTTGCCGCTCGACGTCGCCGAGCTGGCGAACTTCACGCCGAGCGAGACCTCCCCCGACTGGTACTACCGCCTGAGGCGGTCGTGAGGTCGGCCATGTCAGAGAGCAACCTCAAGCCCGTCGTGCAGGGCTTCTTCGAGCCGCGCACGAACAGCATCCAGTACGTGGCGGCGTGCCCTGTTACGGGCGCCTGCGCGATCATCGACCCGGTTCTCGATTTTGACGAGAAGTCGGGCGCCACGTCGACCCGGAGCGCCAACGCGATCCTCGCGTTCGTGGCCGAGCGCGACTACCGGGTCGAATGGATCCTCGACACACATCCCCATGCAGATCACTTCTCGGCAGCTCAACACCTGAAGTCTCTGACGGGCGCTCCGACCGCGATCGGCGAGCGCGTCACCGACGTCCAGAAGCTCTGGAAGGGCATTTACAACTTTTCCGACCTTCAGGCCGACGGCTCGCAATGGGATCGCCTGTTCGCCGAAGGCGAGCGCTTCAGGATCGGCGAACTGAGCGCCCGAGTGCTGTTTTCTCCCGGGCATACGCTCGCTTCGATCACCTATGTGATCGGCGACGCGGCCTTCGTCCACGACACGCTGTTCATGCCCGACAGCGGGACCGCCCGCTGCGACTTTCCGGGCGGAAGCGCCGATCGGATGTGGAGCTCGCTCGAGCAGATTCTTGCGCTGCCCGACGACACGCGGGTGTTCACGGGACATGACTACCAGCCGGACGGACGCGCTCCGCAATGGGAGAGCACGGTCGCGGAGCAGAAGCGTCTCAACCCGCACATCGCGGGCCGGTCGCGGGAGGAGTTCGTCCAGCTTCGAGAAGAACGCGACCGCAGTCTGCCTATGCCCAAGCTCATCCTCCACGCGCTGCAGGTGAACATCCGCGGCGGACGGTTGCCGGAGCCGGAAAATGACGGCCGCCGGTATCTGAAGTTTCCGATCGACGCGCTGGAGAGCGCGACATGGTGATGATGTCCCACGAAGCGGTCACCCGCGAGCGCGCCGACGCCGCTGGCGAGTTCCTCAAGGGTCTCGCCAATCCGAACAGGCTGATGATCGCGGCTCGTTTGATGGCGGGAGAGGCGTCCGTGGGCGAGCTTGAGGCGAGCCTCGGAATCCGACAGCCGACGCTGTCACAGCAACTTGCCGGCCTTCGCGACGCAGGCCTCGTCGAAGCCCGCCGAGACGCAAAGCAGGTGTTTTATCGTCTCGTCGATCACAGGGCCGCCGAAGTCGTCGGCGTCCTACAACAAATTTTTGGATTGGCGACGACTGTCGGCGGTCACGCGACGCGAACCCCCACGCCCCACGCCCCGTCGAACGGCCGCAGCCACGGCGCCGCCAGATTCGCCCAGATTCTCCCATTTCCGGAAGCTCAGCGGGGACGGCGATGACCATTGCTGATTTTCTCCCGTCGCTATTAGGCGGCATGGCGATTGGTCTCGCGGCGGCGATGCTGTTGGCGCTGAACGGGCGTGTCGCCGGCGTGAGCGGGATAGTGAGCGGTCTGTGGCGGCGCACAGACACAGGCCCGATGACGAGCCTCGCATTCGTCATCGGCCTCGTACTCGGACCGGTGCTGTTCCTCGCCGTCTTCGGGACATTTCCGAAGATCGAGATCGGTACGCCGCTTTGGCTTCTGGCGCTTGGCGGCCTGCTCGTTGGATACGGATCACGACTGGGGTCAGGATGCACCAGCGGCCACGGCGTGATCGGCCTTGCGCGTCTCTCGCCACGGTCGATGGCCGCCGTCGCGACATTCCTGACCACAGCGGTGGCCACGGTCGCCGCGATGCGCGCCGCGGGTCTGTCATGAACGTCGCGCGCCTCATCGTCAGCCTGGCGGCCGGTCTCGTTTTCGGCTTCGGCCTGGCCTTGTCCGGAATGCTCGACCCGTCCCGCGTGCGTGGCTTTCTCGATGTCACGGGTCCGTGGGATCCAAGCCTCGCCTTCGTTCTTGGCGGCGCCGTTCTGGTTGCGGCTGTCGGGATGTTGATCGTTCGGGCGATGAGCCGCCCGGTTCTCGATGACCGATTTCACCTGCCGCCGACCAGACCGGTGGACCGCCGCCTGGTCTCGGGCTCGGCCATCTTCGGCATAGGTTGGGGAATGGCCGGCCTTTGCCCGGGACCCGCGATCGCAGGGATGGCAGTCGGCCTGCCGGCTTCAATGATTTTCTTGGCCGCCATGATCTTGGGCATGGCGGCGCATGACCTCACCAAGCCCAACGTGGCGGCGCCAGTCGCGATCTGACCGAGGCGCCAAGCCGCGATCGAACAGAGCGCCCGGACGCATCGGCGAACAGCGGATGCAGGACCTGTCGCGAAGCGACATCGAAGACCGGCATCCGGCCGGCCGCAAATTGGGAGACCCGCCATGCAGGCCAAGACGCTCACGGACGACCTCTCGGTCAGCCCGCAACTCACTGTCGCAGATGTCGCCGAGGCGAAAGCAGCCGGGTTCCGGTCGATCATCATCAACCGTCCGGACGGCGAGGCCGCCGACCAGCCGTCTCACGCCGACATCGAGACCGCGGCGCGTCAGGCCGGGATGGAGACGCGGTACATTCCGGTCGTCCTTGGCAAGCTCGCCAAGCAGGACGTCGAAGCTTTCGCAAACGCGATGAGCTCGCTGCCGAAGCCGGTCATCGGCTTCTGCAAGTCCGGAACCCGCACCGCCACGCTCTGGGCGATGTCCGAAGCCGGAAATCGGCCCTCACAGGACATTGAAGGCGCGGCGAAGGCCGCCGGCTACGATGTGTCGGCGGCGTTGACGGCGCGTCTTGGCGAAAGCGATCGCGGAGCGTCGAAGTCGAACACGTCTCGATCCCACGACGTCGTTATCGTCGGCGCCGGCGCCAGCGGCATCGCATTGGCCGCCAGCATTCTTTCGCGAAAGCCGGGTCTCGACATAGCGATCATCGACGCCGCCGACGCCCACTACTATCAGCCGGGCTGGACGATGGTGGGCCGCGGCGTGTTCTCGGCGGCCGAGACCCGTCGGGACATGGCCTCGCTCATTCCCAATGGCGTCAAATGGATCAAGGAACGGGTCGCCTCCTTCCAGCCTGACGCAAAGACGGTGACGCTCGAAAGCGGCGCGGCGGTTTCATACCGGAAGCTCGTGGTCGCGCCGGGGCTCAAGCTCAACTGGAGCGCAATCGAAGGCCTCGAAGAGACCCTCGGCAAGAACGGAGTCACCTCCAACTACCGTTACGACCTCGCTCCCTACACATGGGAGCTCGTTCAGCAGTTCCGTGGCGGGAACGCGCTGTTCACGCAGCCGCCGATGCCGATCAAATGCGCCGGGGCGCCGCAGAAGGCGATGTATCTCTCTTGCGACCACTGGCTGGCGACCGGAGCGCTTGGGAAATCCAAAGTCGAGTTCCTGAATGCCGGTCCGGTGCTCTTCGGCGTGGCGGATTACGTGCCGCCGCTGATGGAATACGTGAAGCGGTACGGCATCGGCCTCTCGTTCGGGCACAACCTGGTCAAGATCGACGGCGCAGCCAAACGAGCTTGGTTCAAGACGACCCCGAAGGAGGGCGAACCCCAGATCGTCGAACGCTCGTTCGACATGATCCACGTGACGCCGCCGCAAAGCTCGCCGGATTTCGTGAAATCGTCGCCGCTCGCCAATGAGGCCGGCTGGGTCGACGTCGATCCTGGCACGCTGCGCCACGTCCGGTATCCCGACATCTACAGCCTCGGCGACGCCATGGGCGCGTCGAACGCCAAGACGGCGGCGGCGGCCCGCAAGCAGGCGCCGGTGGTCGCTGAAAACCTGCTCCGCGACATGGGATCCGCCTCGACCTCACAGCCCGCGATCTACGACGGCTATGGCTCATGTCCGCTCACCGTCGAACGCGGCAAGGTCATTCTCGCAGAATTCGCCTATGGCGGCCGACGTGTCCCAAGCTTCCCGAAATGGTTCATCGACGACCTCAAGCCGTCGAAGGCCGCCTGGATGCTGAAGGAACGCGTGCTGCCAAAGATTTACTGGCAGGCGATGCTCAAGGGCCGCGAGCTGATGGCGAAGCCACAGCATACGACCGCTCAGGCGGCCGAATGACCGCGCGCAGATGACGCTCGACGCAATCCAGTATCTGCTTGGAGGACTGTCCGGATCTCTGGTCGGGTTTACGCTTGGCTTGTTCGGCGGGGGCGGATCGATCCTCGCCGTTCCGCTCATGGTCTATCTGGTCGGCGTCCCCAGCCCGCATATCGCCATCGGAACGAGCGCATTTGCGGTCGCGGCGAACGCTGGCGCCAGCCTGATCGACCATGCCCGCCGCGGCAACGTAAAATGGCGATGCGCCGCCGTCTTCAGCGTCGCCGGCGTCGCCGGCGCTCTTGTCGGTTCAACCGTCGGGAAGGCGATCGACGGCCACAAGCTGCTATTGCTTTTCGCCGTCCTCATGGTCCTCGTCGGGATACTGATGCTCCGGAACAAGGGCGACCAGGGTGAAATCGGCGCCGAATGCACCCTTGAGAAATCGCCGAAAGTTCTGGGTTTCGGGGCCGCGACCGGCCTGTTCGCAGGGTTCTTCGGCATCGGCGGCGGGTTTCTGATCGTCCCCGGACTGATTGCGTCGACGGGTATGCCAATGCTGATGGCGATCGGCTCGTCGCTCGTCGCCGTGACGGCTTTCGGGCTCACTACGGCGCTGAACTACGCCGTGTCCGGATATGTGGACTGGCCGCTCGCGATCATCTTCGTCTGCGGTGGCATTGCCGGAAGCGCGGTGGGCTCTGCGGTCGCCTGCCGGCTCGCTCCGAAGAAGGGAGCGCTCAATGTCGCATTCGCCGTCATGATCTTCGTCGTCGCCGCCTACATGATCTTCAAAGCGTCACGGAGCTAACCGCCTGAACCGCAGCACGCGGCCACCACCTATCGCATGAGCGAAACCCTTTCGGCCCCGGCTCAATCACTCGATACCGCCACTGTCTCTGTGTGCAGCATCTTCATGTCCGATCACCGGGCGTGGACAAATCAGCGTCCGGATGGTCGACGACCGTCTATATGCGAGAGATATTCGTCAGGAGCTGCGTCATGCTGAGCGATATATCCGCCATCGATCTTGCTCGGTTTCAGTTCGCCTTCACGATCTCGGCCCACATCATCTTTCCAGCCTTCTCGATCGGCCTGGCGAGTTTTCTTGCGGTGCTGAACGGTCTCTGGCTGTGGCGACGGGACGACGCATATCTTCGGCTGTTCGACTACTGGAAAACCATCTTTGCGGTGGTCTTCGGCATGGGCGTCGTGTCGGGCATCGTGATGTCGTATCAGTTCGGCACCAACTGGTCGGTGTTCTCCGACAAGGTCGGACCGGTGCTCGGGCCGTTGATGGGCTACGAAGTACTGTCGGCCTTCTTCCTCGAGGCCGGGTTCCTCGGGATCATGCTGTTCGGCCGCCAGAAGGTCGGCGACAGCCTACATATGACCGCTACGTTCATCGTGGCGATCGGAACCTTGTTTTCCGCCTTCTGGATTCTCAGCGTCAACAGCTGGATGCACACGCCCCAGGGCTATTCGATCAACGCGGTCGGTCAGTTCGTGCCGGAAGACTGGTGGGCGATCATCTTCAACCCGTCCTTCCCTTACAGGCTCGTGCACATGGTGCTGGCCGCCTACCTGACCACGGCGTTTGTGGTGGGTGGCGTCGGCGCCTGGCATCTCCTTCGCAACCGTGACAGCCGCGAAGCGGCGATCATGTTCTCCATGGCGATGTGGATGGCTCTGATCGTCACGCCGATTCAGATCGTGGCGGGCGACATGCACGGCGTGAACACGCTGGAGCATCAGCCCGCGAAGATCGCCGCGATGGAGGGCCACTTCGAGAGCTATCCGGAAGGACGGGCGCCGCTGATCCTCTTCGGCCTGCCCGACGATGAGGCGGAAGTGACCCGATACAAGGTCGAGATACCGCTTCTGGGCTCCCTTATCCTGACCCATGGCTTCGACGTCCCGATCAAGGGCCTCGATGCTTTCCCCAAGCACGAACGTCCCAAGTCGGCGATGATCTTCTGGACATTCCGCATCATGGTGGCGATCGGCTTTGCGATGCTCGGCATCGGCCTATGGTCGGCCTGGGCGCGATGGAGAGGACGCCTCTGCGACGCTCATTGGCTTCATCGCGCGGCCGTGGTGATGGGTCCGTCGGGCTTTCTCGCCGTGCTGTGCGGATGGATCACCACGGAGGTCGGGAGACAGCCATTTACGGTCTATGGCCTTCTGCGCACTGGCGAAAGTGCGGCGCCCCTGCACGCCGACGCCGTCGGCGCGTCGCTGATCGCCTTTATCGTGGTCTACTTCTTCGTTTTCGGATCCGGCACGTTTTACGTCATGCGCCTGATGAGCAAGCGGCCGAAGGACGGCGTCGACATCGACGAGATCGGGCCGACGAGGACCGCGGGCATCACGCCCGTCGCCGCCAACCCGACCGCGCCGCATTTCGCGCCGGGGACTTAAGGTCATGATCCTCGACCTTCCCTTCATCTGGGCCGGGCTGATCGCCTTCGCGGTCCTCGCCTATGTGCTTCTCGACGGCTTCGATCTGGGCATCGGCATCCTGTTTCCGTTCCTGAAAGACCGCGAGGAGCGCCACCTGGCGATGAACACCATCGCCCCCGTATGGGACGGCAACGAGACCTGGCTCGTGCTCGGCGGCGGCGGCCTGTTCGCCGTGTTTCCGCTGGCCTACGCCATTGTCATGCCGGCGCTCTATCCGCTCATTATCGCCATGCTGCTGGGACTGATCTTCCGCGGCGTGGCTTTTGAGTTCGTGCATCGGACCAAAAGGATGCAAGGCTTCTGGGAGCTCGGTTTCTGGGGCGGGTCTCTGGTCGCCGCCATCGCGCAGGGGTTGGCGCTTGGCGCTCTTGTTCAGGGCATAGCGGTCAACGGGCGCGCCTATGGCGGCGGCAATTGGGACTGGCTGACGCCGTTCTCTGGATTGACCGCGCTGGCGGTGGTGGTGGGCTACGCCATGCTTGGCGCGACCTGGCTGATCCTCAAAACCGAGGGTGAGACACTGAAGCGCGCACATCGCTTCGCGGTTCCGATCGGAGTTGCGCTGATCGCGCTGATCGGCGCCGTCAGTTTCGCAACGCCGTTCCTGCGGCCCGAATATCTCGCGCGCTGGTTCGGCTGGCCTTCGGGAGTCTGGAGCGCGATCGTACCGATCCTGCTCGCGATCGCCATATGGCAGCTATGGCGCGGCTTGCGAAACCAGGATCATCTGCGCCCGTTCCTGGCCACCGTGACGATCTTCATCCTGTGCTACGCCGGGCTCGGCGTGAGCTTCTATCCCAATCTCGTCCCCCCCGCGCTGACGATAGCCGAAGCGGCCGCCCCCGACGCATCACTGCGGTTCCTGCTCGTGGGCGCAGCCGTTCTTGTTCCGCTGATCTTGGCCTACACGGCGTATTCGTATTGGGTCTTCCGCGGCAAGGTCCTGCCCGGCGACGGCTACCATTGATGCGCCGATGGCTGTGGTTCATGGCGCTCTATCTCTTGGGGATCGCCGTCATCGGGGCGATCGCGTTCATGATCCGGTCGGTGCTGATCTGAGCCTCTGCTCCTTGACCAGGACAATGGCGCATTCGGTCAAGACCTGGGCGACCGCGGTCGACTTGTGGCGAGGTCGAGAAGCTTCGCCGCGACATGCTCAGCCCTTACGGGCTTACGGACACAATCGGTGACGCCCGCCACGAGCGCCTCGATGAGCTCGGAGACGCCGCTGCGCTCGGCGCGAAGGAACAGGGCCGGCGTCGCGTCGCCATCAGCTCGCCGGTCCGCAAGCGCGCGGAGCCCCGCCATTCCCAACGTCAGCTCGTCGAGCGCCATGATGGTGAAGACATGGTTCGACATGTGGTCGCAGGCTTCGAGAGAGAGCTACAGGCGACCTGGATCGACCGGGGCGACAGAAGCATCGTCAGATCGGCGACAAGGCCTTGATCCCGGTCCGCGAGAAGTAGGAACAACCAGCGTCTCCATCCTTTCGCGTGCCTTGAAGGCTGCGGCTTAAGCCTGCCTTAAGCGCAGCGACGGACGAGCACGTTTGGGCCGCTCAGATTGGCGTCGGCCATCGTATGCCCGCGAGGCCAGAATGACGGCGTTGTCTGTTGGACCATTTCTGCTGGCTGGCGATCGGCTGACCGTGCTCATTGCGGGCGCTTTCCTGATCGGCGCCAGCGCTTTGCTGACGCGTTTGGTCGACCGCCGGATCGGAGACTGGTCCTTCGCCGTTGTGCCGCTTGCCGTGATCGCGGCGAGGGTCGTTTTCGTCGTGAGCGCTCCGGAGGGCTTCTGGCGCGAACCGTTTCGCGTCGTCGCATTCTGGGATGGCGGCATGTCTTGGTGGGCAGGCCTGCTCGCGAGCGCCGCGTTCACGGTCGTCAAGTTCCGCGATTTCCGACTGCGCTCTTGGACCCTTGGGACGCTTGCAGCGACGCTTTTCGTCTGGAACCTGGCCTGGCAGCTCGCGGCCGTGACGCCGGCGATCGCAGCGCCCGAATTCGCTCTTCCCACATTGAACGGCGAACAGAGATCGCTGAGAGACTTCGCAGGACGGCCGACCGTCGTGAACCTCTGGGCGACCTGGTGCCCGCCCTGCCGACGTGAAATGCCGATGCTGGTGGAGGCTGCGAAGCAGAGGCGTGATACGCACTTCATCTTCGCCAATCAGGGCGAAGGTCCATCGCAGATCATCTCATACGCTTCAAAGTCGGGCCTGACGATCGAGAACCTGTTGCTCGATCAGTTCCGGACCCTGTCCCAGCACTACTCCATCCAGGGCTATCCAGCGACCGTCTTCCTCGACGCAAAAGGGGTCGTCCGAAAGATCCATTATGGCGAGATCACACGAGAGGCGCTGGACGTGCAATTGAACGGCATCCGGTAACAACACCGGAATTAATCGGCCGGGAGCCGTGTGGCTAACGGTCAACCCACCTTCACATATGCAAAGCCCTTGCCCTGGAGCGCCGCCACCGTGGCCACACCCGACGGCACGAAGCTTATGAAGTCGGCCGGACGCGCACGGGACGGATCGAGCTTGTTTCTCTTGAACGTGATCTCGCAAAGATAGACCTTGAGCCCGTTTTTCGACAACGAGTTGGCGCGCTCGAACAGGTCTGATGGAAGCTTCTCGTCCTTCCACATCGTGCCGTCGAGACTGTCCAGAAAGAACTTGATCCCGCCTCCGTGGGCGATCAGCGCGATTTGCAAAGCGAACGGATCGCCATTGTAGGCCGAGTAGTGGTTCGAGATGTTATTGAGCGTCTGCTCGAAGCGGGCCACATCGCCGTAATCGCAATGATAGAGCGCCGCAACCTCGCCTTCCTTCTTGAGATCGTCGAGAGACATGTGCGTAGGCGCGGCCTTTGCGGTATCCGCGGCAAGCGCGGCTCCCCCAAGGGCCATACCAGCCACAAGTGATCTGCGGCTTATGTCGTTCATCTCTTCATCCTCTCAGGCGCTATTACGTCGACGGACTTCCGAACACGTCCGCGATCATCGCGTCGTACCAGCAGACGCTTCGTCGACATTTCGGCGGCGGATCGCGTCCGGCTCGCCTGTGTCCGAGACGAAGCCCCGGATCTCTTTGATCTTGCCTTCAGCAGCCTCATAGACGCCGTCGACCTTCACGCAGTCCGTCGGCGTGATCATGCTCCAGCACGTGCTTTCGTAATGGGCAGGGAACGCGGGCGCGCCGGCCAAGTCTGACAGCACAGCAAGGACAGCTGTTTTTCGCCTGACTGTTCGCGGCGAACGCTGATTTCGGCATGTCGCCGGCGATCGAGGCGTCGCCCACGACGAAAATCGACGGGTCGACCGTCGATCTCATCGAGGCCGGGTCGACCGGGCAATAGCCGGTCACGTTCGAAAGACCAGCCTCGCGAGCAATTCGTCCTGCAGTCTGGGCGGGGATCACATTCACCAGATCGGCACGGCGCGCCTCAAAGTCCGTCGTCACCGTCATGGTCGCAGGATCGACGCCCTTGATCCCGCCATGGATTGTCGGATCCTGCCACTCCACGACGCCGGGATAGCGCCGTTCCCAACCCTCCTGGAACAGCCCCATCTTCGAGAACTTGTCCTTGGGGTCGAGAATGACGATGCGCGCCGACGGCTTGCCTGCGGAGCGCAGCGCATGAGCCATCATCGACACCCGTTCGTACGGTCCGGGAGGACAGCGGTAGGGGTTTGGCGGCGCCACCATGATGATGAGGCCGCCATCCGGAACCGCGTCGAGCTTCGCCTTCAGGAGCTTGGTCTGGGGCCCGGCCTTCCACGCGTGCGGCATGGCCTCGGCGGCGGCTTCGGAGTAGCCCGGCACGGATCCGTAGTTGAGGTCGATACCCGGAGCCATAATCAGCCGGTCGAAACCGAGCATTGCTCCGTCTTCGAGAACCACCGTCATGCCGTCGCGGTCGATCCGAGCGGCGGCGAGCGGGACGACCTTCAGCGCGTTGCTTGAACCAAGCGCGCGGTAGTCATGCACGAGGCTATCCCAGCCCCTCAATCCACCGAGATAGAGGTTGGAGAAAAAGCAGGTGGCGTATGTTGGCGATGGTTCGACAAGCGTGACCTCGATCTTCCCTCGTCCGAGCAAAGCAGCGTATCTGGCCGCTGTGGCGCCGCCCGGGCCGCCCCCGACGACAACGAGACGGGGACGTGGCGCCGCCCTGGTCGCGCCGACGATGGTCATGGTGGCGGCGCGCCGAGAAGGAACCGCCTGCGATTGGCTCGGATGATGGTCATCGTCCATCGTCCATCAAAGGACGCGGCCGAGCCGCGAAGTGACGAGCGAGCGCTTCGATGTCCTCATCGGTAAGGCGCGACGTCCGGGTGACCATCACGTTTTTGCCTGCACCGCTACGGTACTGGCGCATCTTGGCTATGAACTGCTCCTCGCTGAGATTCGTGATCGATGGGATCGCGGATGACGTACCTCCCGGCCCGTGACAGGCGACACAGCGCAGCGCGAGCAGGTCGCCTCGGTCGATGGCTGCTTGAGCAAAGGCGGACTGCGCACTCGTGGACAACACCGCGATGACTAGGAGCGATATCCAAGATGCGACCGCGACGACTATTGATCGCGGCCTCGAACGATCGAGGCGTTCATCGTCATTCGACGGCTCCGGCCGGCTTCTCGTCCTTGTTGTCTTTCTGGTCGTCGGGCGTGACGTCAAGGATTGCCGCATGACCTGTGACCTCGACCTTGTCCTTGCAGTTCGACATGCAAGGATCATTGTTCCAGAACGTCTTCTCGGTCGTCTCGCGATCGTCGTCGTAGAAGTTCTTCTCGTTTGGAAGATCCTTAGGGAAGTTTCCCCTGGACAGCACGAAATCGCCGGGAACGAGGTCGTTCAGGTTCATCAGGTAAGCGGTGAGCGCGTAGACCTCGTCAGGCTTGAGCGACTGCGCGTCGCCGAAAGGCATGGCGCGGTGGATGTAGTCGTAGACGGTCGAGGTGTACGGCCAGAAGGATCCGATCGTCTTCTCCGGCCGGTCGGAGGTTAGGCTGTCCTTGCCGCCGGCGAGCACCGGCCAGCGGCCGGCGCCTTCGCCGAACTCGCCATGACAGCTCGAGCACTTTGTCTGAAAGAGCGCTTCGCCATCACTGACTGAGCCCTTGCCGTCTGGAAGGCCTTGGCCGTCAGGACGCACGTCGATGTCCCAAGCCTTGAGTTCCTCAGGCAGCGCCGGACGTCCTAGGCCGGCCCTTTCGCCCGCGAAAGCACCGCCAGTGCATGCAACCGCGAGCGCCAAAAACGCGATCGCTTTAGCTGACTTCGACATTTTCCGCGCTCCCGTCCGGACGCACCAGCCAGGTCTGGATGCCGTTGTTGTGGTAGATCGAGTTCGTCCCTCGGAACTTGCGGAGTTCGTTCTTGGTCGGCTGTACGTAGCCGCTGTCGTCCATCGCGCGCGACTGCAGCATGAGCTCCTGTCCGTTCCAGTCGAAGTCCACGTAGAACCGCGCCATGGCGCGCGGGAAGGTCGGGCCCTCGATCCGCGCCGTCCGCCAGTTCTTGCCGCCGTCCAGCGAGACGTCGACGCGTTTGATCGCGCCGCGTCCGGACCAGGCGACGCCCGACAGGACGTTCGGTCCCTTGGACTTCAGCGGCGACTGCGGGCTCGGATTGGTCACCACGGACTTGGCGTCCATCAGAAACGTGTGCTGCCGGGAGCGGCCGTCCGCGAGCAGGTCGGTGTATTTCGACGTCTCCTCGCGCTGCGCCCACGGCTGGTCGCCAACCTCGACGCGGCGCAGCCATTTGATCCACATGTTACCTTCCCAGCCCGGAACGACGAGCCGCAGCGGATAGCCCTGCTCGGGCCTCAAGGCTTCGCCATTCATCGCCCAAGCGACGAGGCAATCGTCCATCGCCTTTTCGAGCGGAATCGAGCGTGTCATGGCGGAGGCGTCGGCGCCTTCCGCAAGCACCCACTTGCCTTTGGCGCTCACGCCGGCCTCGTTCAGGAAGGCCTTCAGCGGAACGCCGGTGTAGACGACGTTATGGATCATACCGTGAGTAAACTGGCAGCCATTGAGCTGCGAGCCACGCCACTCCATTCCGCTGTTCGCTGCGCATTCCAGGAAGTACACGCGGTTGACGCGGCCAGGCATGCGTCTGATGTCCTCCATCGTGAAGACGAGCGGCTTGTCCACCATGCCGTTGATCATGAAGCGGTGTTTGTCCGGATCAATCTCGGCCTCGCCGCCGTGGTGACGCACGAAGCACAGGCCGTTTGGCGTGATAACGCCGTCAAGCGCGTGAAGCGGCGTAAACGAGACCGAGCTCTGACGGCTTGCGGTCAGCCATTCGACCTCGCGTCGCACGACGTCCTTTTCGAACTTTGAGGGGACGCCATAAGGCTTGGCGTTGACGCCGTCGCCGAGATACTGGGTCCACTCCTGTCGCTCGACGATCAACGGGTCTGGGGTCTGCGCCGAGGCCAATGTCGGTGCCATGGCCGCCGCTCCCGCGCCGGCGAGACCGAGATTAAGAACGCGCCGACGACTTATGGTTGGAGCATCGCTCATCGCGCTGTCCTTCTGGCTAGGCTGTTTGGTCATGCGCCCGTGACCTTCACGGCGTCGTTCGGTTCGACGCGGATGGTCTTCTGGTCGGCGACGTAGCGCTCGACCAGTTCCCAGATCGGCGGCCCTTCGACGTTCTGGTTGACGCTCGCCCAACCCGCGACCGTGTAGCTTTTGTCGGCCTCGATCGTGGCGCCGGACTTCAGCATCGTGAGATTGGAGATACGCTTGCCGATTGGCTGGCTGACGTCGATTGCGTAGCCAACGCCGCCAAGCCGAACCATGTCGCCCCCGCCCTGGAAGTAGGGGTCGGGGTTGAAGATGTTGTCGGCGACGTCCTCGAGCACGTCCTTGAACTGCTTGCCCGTCATGGTCGATCGGTAGCAGGACGGATATGTCACCGCGGTCGCGTTCGAGATCGACTCGAAGGTGATCGGTCACCGGGAAGAAGGCTTGTTCCCCAACGGAAGGCGGGCGACAGGGCGATCTCGACGTCGCGTTCCTTCAACATCGCCTGGCAGATCACGTCGTCGAGCGTGCCGTTGAAATTGCCGCGGCGGTAAAGGACGCTCTCCGTCCGGCCGATCTCGCGCGCGAGCTCCGCAGCGTAAGGCGCGCGCGCTTCGGTCACGAGCTTCGCCATCTCGGCGTCCGGCGCGATCGCGTCGGAGAACACCGGGATCAGGCCGAACCGGTAGCCGGCGACCTTGCCGTCCTTTACGTCGAGGTCGAGGCGCGACAGGAACTTGCCATGCGAGCCCGAGGCGATCAGCAAGGTCTTGCCGACTTCGATCGCCGTCGGGATGGCGTCGTGGGTGGGCGCTGAGGATGACGTCCAGGCCCGGCACGCGCGAGGCCATCTTTCGGTCGACGTCGAAGCCGTTGTGCGAGAGCAGAACGACGACGTCCGCGCCGTCCGCCCGCAGGGTCTCGACCTGCTTGCGGAGATCGTCCTCCCTGAGCCGAACTCCCAGTCCGGGATCATCCAGCGCGGGTTCGCGATCGGAGTCCTCGGATAGGCTTGGCCGATCACCGCGATCTTAGCGCCGCCCCGCTCGAAGGTCTTGCTCGCGGGGAAGACTTCTTCCTGCCATTCGACGCTTCGGATGTTCTGCGCCAGAAATGCGTAGGGACCGCCTTCGGCGATCTCCTTGACGCGATCGGCGCCGTAGGTGAACTCCCAATGGCCGACCATGGCGTCGAGCTTGAGCGCCTTTAGCGCGCTGAGCACGTCCTCGCCCTGAGTCTTCAGAGAGGACCAGCTTCCCTGCAATTCGTCGCCGCCGGCGAGCAGCAGGACGTTGTCGTCGCCCCGCTCGGCGCGGATCGCCTTGATCAGCGTCGCGATCCGGTCGAAGCCGCCCATCCGGCCGTAGGACTTGGCGAGCGCGACGAAATCCTCGCTTGTCAGCGCATAGGCCTCGGCGCTCTGCGGCTTGATCTTGAACCGCTCCAGGAAGGACGCGCCGGTGATGTGCGGCGGCAGGCCTTTGGTCTCGCCGACCCCAAGGTTGATTGACGGCTCGCGGAAATAGATCGGCTGCAACTGCGCATGCGTGTCGGTCAGATGTAGCAGCGTCACTTTACCGACGGCGTCGAAGCGCAGCAGATCGTCCTGGGTCAGCTTCTGCCCGCCGGCCGCTTGCGCGAGCGTGCGTCCGGAGGCGGACGTCAGCATTCCGGCGGCGGATGCGGCGACCATGAAGTCGCGTCGAGAGATCATGGGATGCTCAAACTCCAGCAGGACGCAACTGTCCGTTCGCTCCGGGAGAGCCCCGGGGCGCTGCGCCGTTTCAGTGAGGTCGTCAGGCGTCAGGCGACGTTGAGCTTCGCCTTCGAGGTCACCTCTTCGCCGGCGTCGTTGCGCCAGGTAAAAGTGAATTCGCCGGACTCGGCGGCCTTGAAGAAAAAGGACTGATAAGGGTTGGCCGAGACCGACGGAAACCAGTCTGCTTCGAAGATCTGCTTGCCGTTGAAGGCCGCCGTGAACTTGTTGATGATGTCGCGCGGCACGAGTTTGCCGGTCGAGTCCTTGCGAACGCCGCTTTCCATCTCGTGCGAGATCAGCGTTTTGATTTCGATAATTTCGCCGGACTTTGCCTTCGGCGGAACGCGGACGCGGGCTGATGCTTTGAAAGCCATGGCTTGGTGTTCTCCCTGAGGTCTTGTGGATCGCGGCGCGGCGTCAGCCGCCGCAGCCGCCGATCGTGACCTTCACTTCGGATTTTGCGGTGTAGAGCTGGCCGGTCGACGTCTCGGCGATGGCGACGACCATCTGCGTCGCGGCGAGACGCATGCGCAACGACGCGGCGGCGCGGCCGCAGGCCGGCGTGAACTTATAGGTCAGGACCTGGGGGAACGGATTTCCTTCGGCAAAGACATGGACCGCCTTGACGTAGTCCGCGTCCGTCATCGGCTCTCGACCTCGATGTTGATCGGCACCACGAGACCGTTTTCGGCGATCTCCGGCAGGTCGAGCTTGAGCTTGCCGGACGCCATTTCCTTGCCGGCGTAGAGCTTGTCGATCTCGGTCTTGACGGTCTCGGGGGTCGCGAACGCCAGCCTCGGCGTCAGCACGGTGACAGCGGCCGCCACAGCTGCGAGACGCAGCGCCTCCCGACGGGTCGGGGCCTGCTCGAAAAGCCTCATGCGATTCCTCCTGAAGACCAAACGTATCCGTAAGGCCTTGACGCCATTGTTCTTTTTACCAATCAAAAGCCATATGCCAATCGATTGGATTGGACATATTGTGATATAGAGTTTTTTGAATGTAAAGTCGTCCATCGGTTGATCGGCGTTCCAGATGGTGGGTTCGATCGCCCGTAAGGCTCCCTGTCCGCCCGGATGCGGGCGGTCTCAAAAAGAAAATGATTGGGGACGAAACATGAGATCAAAGGCATTGGGCGGCGCCCTTGCTGGGCTCGCCGCCATGGCGCTGACGTTGGGCCTCACCGCCCTCGGCTCGGCGCAGGACGGCGGCGGCTCCGGCGAAGCGGAGATCGAGCGCTACCGGAAGATGATCGACGATCCGATGGCCAATCCAGGCTATCTCAACGTCGACCGCGGCGAGGCGCTCTGGGCGGAAGCCCGCGGCGAGAAGAAGGTCTCGCTCGAGACCTGCGATCTCGGCGAAGGCCCCGGCGCGTTAGAAGGCGCCTACGCCAAGCTCCCCCGCTATTTCCAGGACGCCGACCAAGTCATGGACCTCGAGCAGCGGCTGCTGTGGTGCATGGAGAAGGTGCAAGCGTTCGACACGAAGGCGATCAAGGCGAAGCCGTTCTCCGGACCGGGCCGCGGCTCGGACATGGAGGATCTCGTCGCCTTTATCGCCAACAAGTCGAACGACATGAAGATCGAGGCGCCGCTCTCCCATCCCAAGGAACAGGAAGCCTACAAGCTCGGAGAGGCGCTGTTCTTCCGCCGGTCCGCGGTGATGGATTTCTCCTGCGCGACTTGCCACGGCGAGGCCGGCAAGAGGATACGCCTGCAGGGGCTGCCGCAGCTCGACCGACCCGGCCCGACCGCGCAGGCGACCATGGCCACGTGGCCGACCTACCGCGTCTCGCAGAGCGCCACCCGCACGATGCAGCACCGCTTGTGGGACTGCTACCGGCAGATGCGGATGCCCGCCCCGGATTACGCCTCGGAGGCCATCACGGCCGTCACCCTCTATCTCAACAAGAACGCTGAAGGGGGCGAGCTCAAAGTGCCCTCGATCAAGCGCTGAACCCGAGGGCAAACCGATGAAACGAGCCATCCTCGCACTGGGCGTCGCGCTTTTCTCCGCCCCCGTGTTCGCCGCCGAAGACGGTCCCGCGATCGACCCCGCGCGCGTCGAGAAGGCGGTGACGTCGAGCTTCACGACCTTGCCGGAAGGTTGGGACGCGCGCCTCAAACAGGACGACGCGCAGCGGATCTGCTCCGAGACCCGCAACCAGCCGTCCGAGGAGCAGGCCGACAAGATCGTCGCGGCCGAGAAGGCCAAGGTGAAGTTTCCGGCCGACGGCGTCCTTGGTGACTGGAAGGCGGGCGAAAAGGTGGCCCAGAACGGCCGGGGGTTCCAGTTCTCCGACCCCGCGGGCACGGAGGCCGGCGGCAATTGCTACTCCTGCCACCAACTCGACCCGAAGGAGGTCAGCTACGGCACGCTCGGGCCCAGCCTGAAGGGCTACGGCAAGGCGATGAAGTTCTCCGACGACGCCGCGAAGGCGGCCTACGCCAAAATCTTCGACGCCCAGTCCGTACTCGCCTGTTCGAACATGCCGCGCTTCGGCCCGAACCACGTCCTGACCGAGAAGCAGATCAAGGACGTGACCGCCTACCTGTTCGATCCGCAGTCACCAGTAAACAAATAAGGTTCCGATGGCGCGAGGGGGCAGCCGGCCTCTCGCGCCTTCAACCACTGTTCGAAGGACGAGCGGGCGTAGGCGCCTTCGTCTACGAAACGGAACATCGCAAGAAAGTCCTCCTGTCCCAGAAGGCCGGGCATGCGGGCGACCTCGGTCGTCAGACCTCCTTCGCTCGCGAAGAACTGGATCGTCGGCGTCGTCCGCACGGCGCGTTTCGCCGCGAGCGCCTTTTCGCCCAGCGCCGCGCCATCGATATCCTTCACCTCGCGCGAGCCGAACGTGTCGAGATGGACGATCTCGAACTTCTCGCGGACGAAGCTTTCAATCTTTGGATCGGCGAAATACGTGGTGTGCAGCCGCTTGCAGGCGGGGCACCCACGCATGCCCCATTGTACGGCGAAACGCTTGCCCTTGGCCTTTGCAGCCTCGGCGTCCTCGGTGAGATCGAGGAAACTATCCAGATACCAGTCCTGCGCGTAGTTCCCGTCGTCGCCGAGAACCACCTTCGCGGCGGCGCGATCGGCGAAGAGCGCGCCGCCGACGGCGAGCGCGATCAAGGTGCGGCGGTTCAGTCGTCGGTCTGTCGTCACTCTCGCCTCACCCGTCATCCGATCTCGGCAAAGCCTGGAAATTGCTCGAGCAGCCAGCCCGAGGCCAGCGGGACCCAGCCGCCGATGAAGGCGAGACCAGTGAGCACGAGCAGCGCGCCCGACGCCTTTTCGATCAGGCCGAGCCGCGGCCGGAGCGCCCGAGACCATCGCAGGAATGTGTCGGTGAAAGCCGCCGCCAGGATGAACGGGATGCCGATCCCGAGCGAATAGGCCCCGAGCAGCGCGGCTCCGCGCCAAGCGGAGGTTTCGGCGCCTGCGACCATGAGGATCGCAGCGAGGATCGGCCCAACGCAGGGCGTCCAGCCGAAACCGAAAGCGAGACCCACGACGTATGCCCCGAACGCGCCTGTCGGTTTGCGCTCAACATGCATCCCGGCCTGCCGGTAGAACAGCGGGATCTTGACGATCTCCATGAAATGCAGACCGAACGCGATCAGCAGAACGCCGGCGACAACCGTCAAGGGCTGAGCATATTCCGAAACCAGACGCCCAAGCGTCGAGGCTGTGGCTCCAAGGATCACGAAAATCGTCGAAAATCCGGACACGAAGGCGGCCGCGAGTCCAAGCACACGCAGCCGTCCCGCCGCCTGGTCTGGAGAAGCCGCGCCGCTGATGAAGCCAAGATAGGCAGGGGTCAGGGGCAGCACGCAGGGCGATGCGAAGGACAGCATGCCCGCGACGACGGCGCCCGTAAGGCTGACGTCGAGCGCCATGCGTATCTCCTTGTGTGCAATCCGGCCGCCGGGCCTCCGACAACCTCTGGAATTCATATTCGAATTCGTATATATATCAAGGCCGATGCAGTTTTTCCCTTTCAATCTCCGTGCTCGCCTGGCGATCCTTGGCGTGCTTCTTTTCGCTTCGGTTCCTGCCGGGGCGGGCGACGGCGAGGCCGCCGAGCTCGTCATGTTCGAGCAGCCCGGCTGCGTTTGGTGCCAGCGCTTCGAGAACGAGATTGCACCAGGCTACGCCGGTTCCGACGAGGGCCGTCTGGCTCCCCTGCGGCGCGTTGACCTAAAAGCTCAAGCCTCAGCCGGGTTCGAGCTTGCGACCAACGTCCGCATCACGCCGACTTTCGTCCTGGTCGATGGGGGGCGCGAGATTGGACGCCTGACAGGCTATCCTGGAAAAGAGTTCTTCTGGCCGGAGCTGGCCGATCTGACCAACCGACTGCCGCCAAATCCCAACCGCGCCCCACCCAGGACTTCAGCTGAATGACCGCCATCGTATCGGCCAAGATCGAAGACGAGCTCCGGGACGGTCCGGAGGTTTCGCCCGAGCTCGACGCGCTGATGAACAACGCCAGAGACGCCAGCGACTTTCTGAAGGCGCTATCGCATGAAAGCCGTCTGCTGCTGCTGTGCCTCCTGGCCGAACGCGAACGGTCGGTTACCGAACTCGAGAACATTCTGTCGCTGAGGCAGGCAAGCGTATCCCAGCAACTCGCCCGCTTGCGCCTCGAAGACCTCGTGACGACCCGTCGGGACGGCAAGACCGTCTACTACAATTTGGCGAACGACGACGTCCGCCGCGTCATCTCGGTAATATACGACATCTTCTGCGGGAAGGTCTCGAAGGACTGAAATCAGTGCTGCGCCTGGCCGAGAGACGAGACGTCAACAGTCTCGCGTCGGCCAAGGGACGGGAGGACCGGGCGCTATGGACTTCATCGGCCCCACGTGGCTCGCCGCCGCGGGCCTTGCGATCGGCGTCGTCGTCGGCTTCGCCGTCCGGCGCGCGAGACTGTGCACCTTCGGCGCGCTCGAAGACGCCTTTGTCGGGTCAGACACCCGCCGGATACGGGTGTTCGCCCTCGCGGTCGGCGTAGCCATCGCCGGAGCCCAGGCGCTGATCTTTTTCGGGCTGCTCGATCCCTCGCGCACGACCTACGTGGCGACCGCCTTGCCTTGGCTGGGCGTTCTGTGCGGCGGCCTCATGTTCGGACTCGGCATGGCGCTCGTGGGGACCTGCGCCTTTGGTTCGCTCATTCGATTGGGGTCTGGCGACCTCCGCAGCTTCGTCGTGATGATCGTATTCGGGCTTGCGGCCTACGCCACGCTTCGCGGCGTGCTGGCCGGTTTCCGGATCTCGGTGATCGAGAGCTTCGCGGTCTCGATGCCGCCACCCATCCGAGCGGATATTCCGGGCATGTTCGAGAGCCTGACTGGGCTCGACCTCCGCTGGGTCATCGCAGCCGGGGTGTCCGGCGCCTTGATCGCGCCGGCCCTGATCGACCGGCGCTTGCGAAAGGCGCCCCGGCTTGTCAGCGGAGGCCTCGTCCTTGGCCTTGGAACTGTGGCCGGCTGGCTCGCGACCGGCCAGCTCGTGGACGAATTCGTCCAGACAAGCGCTCCTCAGAGCCTCACCTTCGTCTCGCCGGTAGCGCGCGCGTTGTTTGGCATCCTGTTTGACCAAGACGCGCTGCTGGAGTTCGGGGTCGGCTCGGTCGCCGGAGTGGTCGCCGGATCTTTCGCCGCGGCGCGCCTCAGTCGAGAATTCCGATGGGAGGCGTTCGACGATCCTCACGAAATGAAGCGGCACCTCGGGGGCGCCGTTCTGATGGGCGTCGGCGGCGTCGTATGCGGCGGCTGCACGATCGGTCAGGGGGTGACCGCGGGTTCAATGCTGGCGCTGTCCTGGCCGATCGCCGTGACAGGAATGGCTGTCGGCGCCCGGATCGGCATCTCGGTGGTGATGGAAGGTTCGGTTCTTCAGCTCGCGCGATCGCTGCGCCTTCTGCCGACCGCGCCAGTTCGTCGGAAAAGGAAGGGACGGTCTGATCGATCGTCGTCCGACAGCTTCACGGCTTCCGTCGATATCGACCGAAATGCGCCATGAAGCAGCCGAAAGCGGCTCGCTTATGAACGACTTAATCCGGATTGATTGAGGACCGTGCCGACCGATAGGATGCGCCAACGACGCCGAAGAGCTTCGGATACAAAAGGTGAGATACGGGATGGCGAACCAGGAACGGATCGAGCGTTGGGAGTCCGCATTCCCGTTTCTGCGGGAGATGTCCGCGGACGACCGCGACCTCGCCGTGCGCAGCGCACATTTTCCCACCCTCGACGCCGACGCGATCGCCTACGAGCTCGACGGCGACTGCGCCAACTAACTGATGTGCCTCGACGGCAGAACGCGCGTGTTCCGCAGATCGGAGAACGGGCGTGAGGTCCTGATCTACAAAGTCACCTCCGGAGGGACATGCGTGTTGACCACGCAGTGTCTGCTTTCGGGCGGCAACTTCCCGGCGGAGAGCATAGCAGAGGCGAAGACCGAGCTGGCGGCCATCCCGGCAGGAGTGTTTTCTGAATTGATGGTCCGCTCGACCCCATTCCGATCTTTCGTCCTTCAAGACTACAGCAAGCTGCTGTCAGGAATGTTTTCGATCGTCGACGAGGTCTCGTTCGCAACCCTTGAGCAGAAGCTCGCGAGGCGTCTGCTCGCGGACGCCGATGACGCGGGCTACGTTTCCAAGACCCACCAGCAACTCGCCTCCGACGTGAACAGCGTCCGCGAGGTCGTCTCGCGCCACCTTGGCGAATGGGAGCGCTCGGGCTGGGTCGCCAACCACCGCGGCCGCGTCGAGATCCGCGACCGCGCGGCTTTGGCTTCGCTCAAGATGGCTTGAGGCGCGGCTGGTCCGCGGCTCCTCTTCTAGAACCGGGTCGTCAGCGCGGTCAGCCACTCGGGCGACGCGTCGACCAGCACGGTCTCGACGGACTTGTCGAACCCGGTCAGGACGGCGACGCCGATCACCAGGAGCAGGAGGCCGAGCGCGATCTTCGCGCCGCGGCCGGTCTCCATCAGGTGCGTCCGCCAGCGCATGAGCGCCTCGCGCGACAGCATCCCGAGCAGGAGCAGCGGGGTCGCCGCGCCCATCCCGAACACCACCATGGTGAGCGCGACGCTCGCCAGGTTCTCGCCGCGGGCCGCGAGCACCGAGGTCGCGCCAAGCGTCGGGCCCACGCAGGGCGCCCAGACGGCGCCGAGCAGCAGCCCGACGAGGAACTGCCCCGTCAGCCCGGTGCGGGACACCGTATCGAGGCGCTCGCCCGCCCAGTTCCCGACCGGGCCGGCGGCGACGGCGAAGCGCGCCTGCGCGGCCGGCACGAGCAGGATGAGGCCGAACACGACCATCAGCACAGCCGCGACGGCGCGGAATACGTCGGCGTCGAGACCGATCGCGAAGCCCACAGTCGCGACGAACAATCCGATCGCCACGAAGGAAAGCGTCAGGCCGCCGACAAGGGCGAGCGGCCCGAGCCGGTGCTCGGAGGCCGCGGCCCCGAGCGCGAGCGGCACGAGCGGCAGCACGCACGGCGACAGGATGGTAAGGACGCCCGCGAGGAACGCCAGTCCGAGCGTGCCGATCATGGCTTCAGGCCCTCAGACGGCCTTGTCGAGCAGGTCGGCGATCCACTCGGGCTGCGTCTCGCCGACCGAGCGACCGACCTCCTTGCCGTCCTTGTAGACGAGCAGCGTGCTCTGGGCGGTGGCGCCGAGCTTGCGGACGTTGGCTTTTCCTGAGTCGAAGTCGATCTCGAACGCCGCCATGTCCTTATATTTCGGATCGGCGAGCAGCTTGCCGAGGATCGGCTTCTGGGTCTTGCAGATCGGGCACCAGGGCGCGCTGATCTCGACGAGGATAGGCTTGCCGGACTTCAGCGCCTCGTCGAAGGCGGCCGGGTCGAAGGGCTTTGATCCGGGCATGTCGGCGAGCGCCGGGCCAAAGGCGGCGACGGCCGCCAGCCCAAGGGCGGCGAGGAACGCGTTGCGGCGGGTGAGCATGAAGATTCCTCTGATGGGCGCGGCTCAGCGGCCTGCCTCTTGTTTTGTAACGGCAGACCATTTGGGGTCAGCGGGCACGACCTCGGTGTCGCGGTCGGCCTTCTGCCAGCCGTCGATCCCTTCCGGAAACCAGCTCACCTTGGTGTAGCCCCAGGTCACAAGCCGCTTGCCCATGTTCCAGCTTCCCCAGCAGTCGGGGTGGCAGAACGCGACCACGGGCTTGGCCTTGTCGCCGCCCGTGAGCGCGTCGACGCGCTTCTTGAGGACATCCTCCTGCGCAGGCGGCAGGTCGCCGGGCGCGGCGCCCGGGAACCAGACGGCGCCGGGGATCGAACGATGCTGCGGTCGCCACAGGGCGGTGGCTGGCAGCGTCGGCGGCTTGCGGTCGGGCTCGGTCACGTCGATGAAGACGGCCCCGCCCTTGTCGACGAGAGACCCTGCCGCAGCGACGTCGATGACCGCGGCGCCCTTCAGGGTGGACGGCGTGTAGCCGGGGATGGGACCCGTCCAGAGCCCTTCAGGCTCGGGAGCGGATCCGGATCCCCCGGCCGAGGCCGCGCCCGAAAGCGACGACGGCGAAGGCCGCGAGAGCGAGGCTTCTCATGGGCCGGCTCACTGCGTCTTCACGGGGACGTCGAAGGTCTTCTCGAAGCGCGCGCCCGAGGTGTCGTTCGCCACGACCTTGAACGTGCCCTTGGCTTCCGGCTTGAAGCCGAACTCGATCACCGGGTTTGTCGACAGCGAGATGTCGCTCGTCAGCGAGAACACGTCCTTGTCGTTGTAGGTGACCTTGATGTCCTTGATATAGTTCGGCGGCGTGTAGAGATGGGACACCTGGTCCTTTTGCATCCCGTTGAAGTTCGGGTGCCGGATCATAAGCGTCGCCTGGGCGGATTTGCCGGTGGTCGCCTCGTCCTTCACCTTCAGGCGCATCTCACCGGTGGTCCCCTCGGCACCGCCCGCGACCGGGGCCGAGCAGCCGCCCGACGCCTTTACGAACTTCACGGTCTCGACGAGCTTGCCGTCCTTGGTCTCGGCGATCGCATGGACGTTGGAGTAGGCGTTCACGCGCGTCCTCAGCCGAAGCAGGCCGGGATCGCCGGCGGGGCCGAAGTCAATCTTGGCCGCGACCGGGCCCGGGTTCTCGTCGATGATGAGGGTAAGGCCCTTCACCTGGTCGGGGTTCGAGACCTTAATGTCCATAGGCACCAGGGCCGCGTCCTCGGCGCGGATGGGGGCGTCGAGCGTGATGAGGCCGTCCTGCTGCTCGACCTTCTTGTCGCCGAACACGCTCTGACGGAGCTCGGTCCAACGCTGGTCGCGCGCCTTGGCATCGTCGGCCGCTTGGCGCCGAGAGCGCTCGTGAGAACCAGCGCCGCGGCGCTGGCGGTGACTGCGATCTTCCTCATGGAATCCTCCTGCGGGCGTTCGGCCCTGGTTGGCTGCTATGCGCTTCTGCATCGGTTATGGGCGCGTCCCCTTCCCCTGTCGGTGACCCAAGTCACCGACGCCTGAAAATCATTCGGCTAAGGTCGGACCAACTCAGGAAGCGGACCCTACCCATGACGACCATCGAACGCGCCGACCGTTGGGAGGCGAGCTTTCCCTTCGCCCGGTCTATGGCCGACGGCGACCGTCGGCTGGCGCGGGCGAGCCTGATTTTTTCGGATCTTGAGAGCGGCGCTGTGGCCTACGAGTTCGACACGCCGTGCCGGGGGTACTTGATGTGCGTCGGTGGCGGCACGCGCGTCTTCCGCCCGACCGCGGCGAAACTTGATGTCGCGCTCTATCGGGTCGCGGCTGGAGGGGCCTGCGCATTGACCGCTCAGTGTCTGCTGTCAGGCGAGAGGCTCGCAGCGAGCAGCGTCGCGGATACCGAGACTATACTCGCCGTGCTGCCCTCAGACACCTTTGCCGACCTGATGCAGTCGTCGGCGCCATTTAGGGACTTCGTTCTGCAGGAATATCTCGCGCTGGGCCGAAGCTGTCGCGACTGCTTAAGGCTCACCTGGTGTAATGATCGGGCACTCGCCCTCGGGCAGACGGTGCAAACTCCCGCAACAGGGTCGATTGTGTTGAAGAAGTCGGTGTTCCGGCGGCGCATGCGAGCGACTGGCCAGACAACGAGCGGCCTTTGTACTCTTCTCAGATCATGATCGGCCTCGGCGCCGGGACCAGTTTGGCGAGCTTCCTGAGGTTCTGGGCGGTAGCGGCGAGCAGGAACTCGTCGCGGGCTCCGCACGGCCCTCGAAGCCGTAGTCGGTCGAGCCGCAGGATGCGCTTCAGGTGCGCGAACAGCATCTCGACCTTCTTCCGCTCGCGCCGGGAGGCGGCGTAGGCGTCGGTCTTCGCGATGTCCCTCGCCATGTCGCGAGCGCCCTCGTGGATCGAGCGAGGGATCTTCCGGGCCGGCGTGTTAGGGCAGCACTGCGGTTTCAGCGAGCAGGCGTCGCAGTAGAACTTGCTGGCGCGGTAGCGGATCATGCCGTCGTCGTCGACGAGCGGAGCCGAGCTCCGGTAGACCCTCTGGCGGGGTCTCAGCTCCTTCCCGGCCGGGCAGGTGTAAAGGTCGCGGGCGTGGTCATACGGGAAGTCCGAACGGCTGAACGTGCCGTCGGTCCGGGCGCTCTTGTCGAACACAGGGATGTGCGGCTCGATCCCTCGTTCATGGACCAGCCAGGCGAGCATCTCGGCCGAGCCATAGGCGCTGTCGGCGGCGAGCCGCTCTGGCCACAGCCCGAAGCGGTCCTGGGTCCTCTCGACCATCGTTCGCGCGGCGCCGACCTCAGCCTGCCGGATCGCGCGGCTCGCCTCGACGTCGACGATCACCGCGTGGTCAAGGTCGATCAGGTAGTTGGTGGCGTAGGCGAAGAAGGCGTGCCCCTTATGCGCGCCGGTCCACTGCGCGGCCGGATCCGACGCGAGACGAACTTCGGCGTCGTCGGGCTCGCCGCGCCCCAAGCCGCATCGTCGAGCGTGTCGAGGTACTCGCGTACTGAACGGCGCGTGGCCGCCAGCTCTTCCCAATCGACGTCCTCCGCGCCGCCGGCCGAGCGCTGACGGTTCGCGTCGGCCCGGATCAGGCTGGCGTCGACCGCGAAGCCGTCGCCGCCCACGAGCCCCTCAGCCATGCAGCGCCGGACGACCGTCTCGAACAGCTTTCGCAGCAGGTCGCTGTCGCGGAAGCGGCCATGGCGGTTCTTCGAGAAGGTCGAGTGGTCGGGCACGTCGCCGTCGAGGCCGAGCCGGCAAAACCAGCGGTAGGCGAGGTTGAGGTGGACCTCCTCGCACAGTCGCCGCTCAGACCGGACGCCGAAGCAATAGCCGACCAGCAGCATCCGGATCAGCAGCTCCGGGTCGATCGAGGGACGCCCCGTCGAGCTGTAGAAGGGAGCCAGATCCCGCCGCACCCCTGACAGGTCGACGAAACGATCAATCGCCCTGAGCAGGTGATCTTGCGGCACATGCCGCTCAAGTGAGAACTCGTAGAACAGCGCCGCCTGGTCGACCTGCCGCTCGCCCATCATCGTCGCCGCCCTCCGCTCATGGAGCTGAGTGAATCAGCGGCGGCGCCTCGCTTCAACGACGGAGTTTTTCAACACAATCGGGTCATGAGCGGACACCGGGAGCTTTCCGATATGCGGAAAGGTCTCGACCATCCGCTCCGTTATCTAAGTCGTGGATCCGGCTGCATTAGCGCCTCGTCGTATGTGATCCGGCGTGGAATTTTGACCCCCTAGGTTGGGGGATCGGCGTCCAATTTTGACCCCCTGAGGCGCGCGTTGCGCATGCTGCCTGTCTTTGTCGAGGACAGGCGGTTGGGGATGAAGTGCGTGGACACGATCGCGCGGATCCGCCGCGAGCATTTTGTGCGCGGCAAGACGATCAAGGAGATCGTGCGCGAGCTGCACGTGTCGCGGAACACGGTGCGGAAGGTGCTGCGGTCGGGCGCCACGGCGTTCGAATACGAGCGCGAAGTGCAGCCGCTTCCGAAGCTCGGGCCCTGGCGTGACGACCTCGGCTGCTGATGGAGAACGAGGGACGGGCGGCGCGCGAGCGGCTGACGCTGATCCGGATCTTCGAGGCGTTGCGGGCGCTGGGCTACGAGGGCGGCTACGACGCGGTCCGGCGCTACGCTCGCGGTCGGCAGCGTGAGCGGTCGTCGTCATCAGCGGCGTTCGTGCCGTTGAGCTTCGATCCGGGCGAGGCCTACCAGTTCGACTGGAGCCACGAGATCGTCCTGATCAACGGCGTGACCACGACCGTGAAGGTCGCGCACGTCCGGCTCTGTCATTCACGGATGATGTTCGTGCGGGCCTATCCGCGCGAGAGCCAGGAGATGGTGTTCGACGCCCATGACCGGGCGTTCGCCTTCTTCAAGGGAACCTGCACGCGCGGGATCTACGACAACATGAAGACCGCGGTGGAGACGATCCTGGTCGGTCGCGCTCGCGCCTACAATCGGCGCTTCCTGCAGATGTGCAGCCACTATCTGATCGACCCCGTGGCCTGCACGCCGGCGTCGGGCTGGGAGAAGGGTCAGGTCGAGAACCAGGTCGGGCTGGTGCGCGAGCGGTTCTTCACGCCCCGTGTCCGGGCGCAGAGCTATGAGGAGCTGAACGCCTGGCTGCTCGATCAGGCGATCTCGTACGCCAAGGCGCACCGTCATCCCGAGTTCGCGGACCAGACCGTGTGGGAGGCGTTCGAGGCGGAGCGCCCGAGCTTCGTTCCCTATGCCGGGCGGTTCGACGGCTTCCACGCCGTGCCGGCGTCGGTGTCCAAGACCTGCCTGGTCCGCTTCGACAACAACAAGTACTCGGTCGCCGCGAGCGCGATCGGCCGTCCGGTGGAGATCCGCGCCTACGCTGACCGGATCGAACTACGCCAGGACGGCCGGATCGTCGGCGACCACCCGCGCTGCTTCGGCCGCGGCCAGACCGTGTTCGATCCCTGGCACTACGTGCCCGTGCTGGCGCGGAAGCCCGGCGCGCTCAGGAACGGAGCGCCGTTCAAGGACTGGGTGCTGCCGGCCGGGCTCGAGAAGGTTCGACGCAAGCTCGCGACCGTTGAAGACGGCGACCGTCAGATGGTCGCAATCCTGGCCGCGGTGCTGAGCGACGGCTTATCCGCGGTCGAGGCCGCCTGCGCCGAGACGCTGCGTGAGGGCGTCTGCTCGGCCGACGTCGTGCTGAACATCCTCGCCCGGCGCCGGGACCCCGCCGCCGGTCACGATCATGACGCCCGAAGCGTTGCGGCTCGCCGTCGAGCCCACCGCCGACTGCGCCCGATACGACACCCTCAGGAGAGCTGTGTGATGGAGCGTTCCGCGATACTGACCACCATGGGCGAGCTCAAGCTCTACGGCATGAAGGCCGCCTTCGACGAGATCATCACGACCGCCGTGAAGCGCCAGCACGAGCCTCAACGCATCGTCGGCGACCTGCTCACCGCAGAGATCAGCGAAAAGCAGGCGCGGTCGATCAAGTACCAGATCACCATCGCCAAGCTGCCGCTCGCTCGCGACGTCGAGGACTTCTCCTTCGACGACACGCCGATCAACGAGACGCTGATCCGCGACCTCGCCAGCGGCGAGTTTCCTGGCTCACCAGCGCAACGTCGTCCTGGTCGGCGGAACCGGGACCGGCAAGACCCACCTCGCGATCGCGATCGCCCGGGCCTGCATCCGCGACGGCGCCCGCGGCCGGTTCTTCAACGTGGTCGACCTCGTCAACAAGCTCGAGGCGGAAGGCCGCTCATCCCGTCAGGGCCGCATGGCCGACTACATGAGCCGCCTGGACTTCGTGGTCCTCGACGAGCTTGGCTACCTGCCGTTCGCGCAGTCCGGCGGACAGCTCCTGTTCCACCTGATCAGCCGCCTTTACGAGCAGACCTCGATCATCGTCACCACCAACCTCGCCTTCGGGGAATGGCCGAGCGTGTTCGGCGACGCCAAGATGACCACCGCGCTGCTCGACCGGCTCACCCACCACTGCGACATCGTCGAGACCGGCAACGAAAGCTGGCGCTTCAAGAACCGCGCCTGAGCTCCGTCCCAGACCCCAGCCCACTGGACGTCGATCCCGCCGACGCTGCGCAACCCCGACCAGCTCCGCGCCGGCGGGATCGACACCGCTCACCCAGCTTCAGGGGGTCAACATTGGACGCCGATAGAGGGTCAAAGTTCAGTGCCGATTGACAGATGGTCTCTCTCTTGAGCGTTTCGTCGGCTGCGATCTCTGCAAGGGGAACGATCGGCAGACGGTCCCCGCCGGTCTGGTCGATAAAGCCGAAAATCGCGTTGGTGCCCAAGAACGGCCGGTCGGACCCGAAGCCCCATCCCTGAGGCGCGCCGCCGTGAGGCGTCAGTTCGTCGGCCCGGCGGTCGTCGCCGATCAGCTTCAAATAGTCGATCACGCCCTGCAGGCTTTCGGCGCCGAGGCTGTCGTCTGCGTTGAAACTCATGATCGCCTCGCTCTGACCGCAACGCCTGCACGCGCCCGCAACTCAAGTTCCTGCCGGATTTCCTGATAGATGTCGGCCCGGATGGTGTCGGCGGTCTCGAAGCTGACAGCCAAGGCGTAGGGCGCGTCAACCTGATTGAACGCTGTGGTCTCCGCCATGGCCTGGACGCCGATCATGAAGCTCGACCGACTACGGAAGGGGACTGCCTTTCGTCCGTCGAGAACGGAATGAAACAAGGTTCCCTTCCCGCAGTGTCGGTGATCAGGCTGAACCACATTGGTTCGATCGACGCCCTCCCAGAAGTGGGACTTCCCTTCATCGTCAGTGACCACCAGTCGAATGGATCGCGGCGAGGCGGCGCTGACCCTGACGGGTGAGCTCCAAGCGAGCGTGACCGTGATGCGCCGGAGTTCGGCCAACGACGACAGGGAGTCGGGAAGCGGGATCCGATACTCGTGCCGGCGGTCGTTGCGCAGCGTGGCGTCGGCAAGCATCGTCACGCGATGGGCGGAGCCACTGATCACGCGGTCCACATCCGGTTCGCCATAGCCAAGAAACTGGGAGATCGCCACGCGGCGACGGTAGTTCGAGGTCGCGGCCGCAGGCGGATAAAGCCCATCAAGGTGATGGCCGATGTCTCCCCAAGAGCAACCATGCGCAAGTAGGCATTTCAGGATCACGGCCCTGGTCGATCGGTTACGCCCCGAACCTCACCGGTCACGGGTGGGATATCATCGAGCGCTTCGGCGATGCGGATGGCGTCCCGGGTCGCGAGCGCCGCGGCGTTGCTGGTCCCGCTCGAGCGCTGTGTACGATCGCGGCGTCCGCCACGCGTGTCCGGAATGGCCGCTCTCTGCCCGACTCCTTCGATCTCCTGACTGAAGACCTCGAGACCTGATGGCGTGACGCGCGCCCGCGCCGCCTGACGTCCGCCCGGCATCACAAGATCAGGCTTGATCGAGCCGCCGATACCGGTGCCGAGGCGCGATCCGAGATTGGTCATCCGCAGCGTGCCGAAGGGGTCGATCGCCGCGCCTGTGAAGGCTCCAGGGCCGGCGAAATCGCTGTGGAGCGCCCCGACGGTCAGGCTGTTGCACGACTGTGCGGGGCTCAGCACCGGGCGCGTGGCTCGCGCCCGCTCGAGTGCTGTGAGGATAGCCTCGGTGCGGGCGTCGGCCGTGGCGCGCCCGAAATCGGCGAGATTGGCGAACCGTCCAGCGGGAGGCCATCTTGCGCGTTTCCGGCGCTGACGATGAATAGCACGTTGTACCGGTGAGATAGGTAGTCGAGGAGCCTGCTCCAGTGACTGGCCCGACGCTCGAATGGCGAGTGCATGTCGCCGAGCGAGTGATTGATGATCAGCACGTCCGGCCCGACGGGCTCGCGGCCGCCGACACCTTCCTTCAGGGCGCGTACGGCGCGCTCGATCATTCCAACGGCGAGCTTATCGGTCGGGGTGTGTTCCGGCGAACCGTTCGCCGGAGAGGCGAGAACGGGCACGACAAGAAGCGTTCGGCCGAGCGGGGCGCGTGGCCGCCGTCGAGGTCGCCGTGAATGACGAGCGACGCCATCTGGGTGCCATGCATGCGCCGGTGAGAAGGGGCCTCGGCCGGCGCCACGTCGATTGGGTAGACGTCGATCCGATTACGCAGCAAATCGTGGTTTTCAATCGGAAAGCCATCGAGCAACGCGGCGATCGGAGCGCGCGTGTCGGGCTCCGTAGGAGCGCGCGGTCGACCGCCTCCAGAGGATCGCGCTCACTCGGGGGATGAGGTGAGAAACTCTGCGGTCGAACGACCATGACCTCGTCTGCGGTCGCAAGCGGCCCGGCGCGCTCGATCAACGCGAGGGCTTGCCTGACAGGCAGTTCGACGAGCGCCGCATGATACTGGATGGGCTCCAGCAGCACGCGATCGAGAACCCGTCCGTCGGCGGCCGCGACCTTGGCCTGGAACGCCTCCATTCGAGCTAACCGCACGATCGGATCTTCACGAAACCAGAGATCGAATTCGATGCGGACAGCGCCTGTCGGATTGCGGCGAATCTGGTCCTGCAGGATCGTACGGGTCCATTGGTCGATCCGGTCTTCGGCGCTCCACGATCTGATCACGTTCAGCGTGGCGAAGATCTGCCACCACTTGCCGTAGCCTTGTGGAGCCGGCTCCTGTGCCGTGAACGCTGTCCAAAGACGCAGGAGCGTTTGGAGCGCCTCGCGTGACGGCATCAACGCGTAGAGGCGAGGATCTGCGGCGACGGCAGGATCGACGAGATCCTCTTCGTCAGAGACGTTGTCGTTTCCGTCAGCGCCCTGTTCAAGCATCCACGCGAAGCCGAGCCTTCTGGCTTCGCGGGCGAAGTTTTGAACGCTGTTCTTCAGCTCCAGAACGAGGACCCGATCCGGAACGATCCGGTTGGGTTCGGCGGCGATGTCGACGCCGGCCTCGATGTCGTCGAGCGTCCGACTTAGCCGCTCGAACTCGCCGCCAAATCGCGTGGTCTGAGTTTCAACGGTCTCCCGAGGCCTGCGACGTCGATCAGGTGCTCCCGGAATCCTCCTCACCCGCTCCGAAGGATGCAATTTGAGGATCGGTCTTTCGGTCGGCATCACGTTGGCCCTTCGATGGCTCGAAGCGCTTGCGCCACCGCTTTAAGGTCAAGCGAATGGCGTCGGACCAACTCGCGTTCACGCCCGACAGCACAATCCTCCGTTGCACGTCGAGCGCGAACTGTTCAATCTCGGAAAAGCTCTTTCCCCGAAAGTTTTTGGCCAATCCCTCGAATTCAACGGCACAATCCTTAGGCGCATCGCGAAATGCGCTTTTGAGCCATGACGCCAGTTGCGCCTGGGTTGGATTGGGCATCGTCAGCCGCAGCTCGAACCGCCGCCACACGGCGCGATCGAGCAGTTCCGGATGGTTGGTTGCGCACACGAGCAGGACGTGAGGCGGTAAGGCATCGAACTGCAACAAGAGCGAACTGACGACGCGCTTGATCTCGCCGGTCTCATGAATGTCGCCGCGTTCTTTGCCGATGGCGTCGAACTCATCGAAGAAGATGACGCAGGGCGTCGTTGCGACGAACTCCATCACCGCCGAGATCTTGGAGGCCGTCTCGCCGAGGAAGCTTCCGACGATCGCCTCGTAACGCAGCACGTAGAGCGTCAGACCGAGCTCGGTTGCAAGCGCCTCCGCGAGAGAGGTTTTCCCGTTTCCAGGCGGGCCGACGAGAAGGACGGTGTGCCTGGGGGAAAGCGAGTTCGCGTAGAGCAGCTCGACGTTTTCGTGTTCCTGGCGAAGCTCGTCGAGTTCTTCGCGCGTGTCCTTCGACAGCATCAGATCGTCGAACCGCCGTCGCGGGACGATCTCGTGCAGCAATCCGGCGACGCTGTCGGGCAACCGCAGCGACGGCAGGCTCAGGCTAGCGGCGCCGCCGACCGCCTCGATCACGTTCGCCAGCCGCTTCGCGAAGGTGTGCTGCTGTTTCGCCTTCGCTTCTTCGGCGAGAGCCCGGACGGTTCTCTTCACCATAGAGCGATCGCCGGACGCGCCGGCTTCGGCTAACGAAAGAACGAGGTCGCCTCGACTCATGCCCGATCTCTCTTGTCAGCCTGAGGCTCGGTGAGCCGACCGCCGCGAAGTGTCGAAGCTGTTGCTATCAAAGCGTGCAACACCTTCTCGAACGAGGCAAGGTCCCGTTCCGTTATTTGATCAAATTGTTCCGTTTTAGAGCTCTTTTTCGGCTCTTGGTCCGAGAGGGCTTTGCGGATGCGCGCAGCTGTCTCGCCGGTGACGCGGCCGGTTTTGAATGCGCGATCGAGGGTCGACTTGCCGATCTCGAGAAGCCTGGATGCGCGCGAAACTCCGCCGCTCTCGCAAACGAAGCGGTCGAGCTGGGTTTTGAGCTCGCTGTCGGGGGAGACCTTAGGCATGGCTGGTTGTTTCATCACCATGAGAATGCGTCAATCCGAAAAATACGGAACATAACAGATCAAAACGGAACATCGGTTCTCGAACATTGGTCGACGGGCGACGGGGGCTTCGGTCCTTAGACGCTCCAACTCTCGGAACGCACGATCGGCGCCAGATGGTCTGGATGACGTCGAGGCGAACCGCGTGTCGACTAAACGCGATCGTGCGTCTAGGGCGCGAGGCGTCGAAGCATCGCGTATTTCTACTGAAATACGGCGATCCCCAAAGTCCTCAGAATTCAGCAGTTTTTAGCCCGTCAGACTCGGCTTTGTGAAATAGGCGCTCCCAGACTCGTTATTTGAGAAACTGGACTCAGGTAATCTGCAGGTCGCGCCCTAATAATCTCAATGAGTTAGCGAGTGGCCACGACTCAGGAATTCAGAAAAAGGACAGCGGGCCGGTGTAGAATATCTCAAATAACGAGTCTACATCAGAGAAGACGAGTCGTAAAAGGTATAAAGCTATGTCCGCGTCAATGTATGACCATACCTTTAACCAGCTGTTAGAGCAATGCGTTCAATTTTATGAAACTTCTGACCTGCTACGGCAGGCCAACTTACCCCAAGGTCTTTATTGTATTTTGCAACGGATGCTAGTGATACATCCACGTCAAACGTTACCCTAATCCATTCTTGAACAGTCTTTCGTGAGAGGCCAGGCTCTCCGCCCCTTATTCTGTCTGCCACGCTTTGGCTAAATATTTTTAATTCCGCCTTCTGTGGCTCGGTCAGTTTAGACAAAACCTTACGGTCTGTTGGCCACTCAAGTCCTGTTCGACGCACAAGAGCCGAGATGCTCTTCACGTCGTAATCGATTCCAAATTCGCGCTTCACAAAATCAACTAATTTGGATTGACTGATACGCTGGTCGTTGTCTTTTTGAGAGATGTATCTTTGAATCTCGACCTCAAACGCGTCACGTTGTGCGGCGTCAAGCTTACTCTTGGCAGTCTTTCTGCGCGAAACGTGAAATTGTACGCCTCTCTTTCGAGCCGAGAAACAGAACAGCTGAACAGTCTGTACCCCAATTCTTCATACAGACTATTGAAGTTGCGACCCTTTAATATCTCTATCAGAATCTTCAGTTGTGTAGCCTTTTGCGGCGGCAATTGATCAAGCAATCTCTCCGCATATGGAAGCGTCATATCCACAGGAACATTGAGGTATTGAAGCTGTGCGATACTTAGCGGCGTTATCGCAGCCCCAATGCCGCGATATTTTTTGACCCATGCACGAATGACCGCCTCGACGTCCTCGCGTTTATAGATGACGGGGCGGCCATTCCCGATCATTTCGACGCCAGCTTCAGCCAGCCACTTCGGAATGATCTTTAGCGCCAACCCGAGTTCGGCTGACAGAGCGGCCGCCGTCACATAGTTCTCCTTAAAGCGGCGAAGTTCCTGCTGCTCCAAGATCGCGACAGGCGGAATCGTGGCCGACTCGCTTGTCTGAACGATGTTCAGACGAGCGAGTTCTAGGGCCTTGCTCGCCCGGATTCCGTGGCTGGCCAGCACAGCCGTCAGCGAGGGTCCCGATCCGCCTTCTTTTTTCGGAAGCTGAGCGCCTAACCGCCGTCGGCACAGCATCCATCTCAGTCCAAGCCGAGTGGTTTCACGATTGAGGGTAATGATCGGCACGCTCCCATCCTCAATCAGCCCCAACGTCCTGTTCCATCCAACAATGCCGCCGCCGAGGAGTTTGACCGCAGCGGAGAACCGAATCGCGGTCGACCCTTGCGGCGACTGCATGCGAGCTTCGACGGAGGCCAACCAGGTGCGCCAATCCGATTCGGACACCCTTCCGGGCCCGAGCATCCTCTCGACGAGCGCAGAAGCGGGCCTAATGACGCCCCGCTCGATCAAGCTGGTGAAGACTCCCCTGGGCATCCCGCTCTCGGTTATAAGAAGGGTCATCGCCTTGGCGTCGCGCATTCCGGCGACCAAGGCCTCGACCGCGGCTCTGTCATACGCGCTGACGACTACCCCGCGCCCGACCCGAAGCTCCTGGAGAGGAAGCATTTTCCTGGCTGCGAACTTGCTCGGCGCGGTGGCGAGGAGTTCTTCCGACGACATGGTCTGGTCGCACCAACGCAGGAGGGTGATGGTGCTGGTTTTCCGGTCAGAAGCTCGGTACCGCGATCGATAGAAGCGCCCAAACCTCTCTTCAAAAAGAGCGGCCGTCGCCTCCCCGGAAATGGCCGGGTCAACCAGATCGTACAGCGCTCCTAGTTCGGTTCGCGCCGGCGATTGGGATGGCGCATGTTTGGCCTTCTCTCGGATCTCGCTCAAAAGATCCTCGAGATATTCATCCAGCTCAAGCAGCAGCCGGAAGCCGGTAGCCATGATATCGGGTGCGGTTTTCTCCGAAGCCCCTCGCGACAGACGTGTTCGGAGTTCCTTCGCCCGAGGATTGTGGATCGACTCCATCGCGAGCCCGAGCAGCATCGACGTGTGCCAGATCTCTCCGGAATCCAAGCTTTGGACATAGGCGGGCAAGCGTGCCCGAGATTGCTCGCGAACGAGAGCCGAGTGAGAAACGAGATTGGCTAAGGGGACGAGGTCCGCGAGCAGCGACGGGTGAGCCCGTTTTGCTTCACGTTCTCGGAGGTCGAAATCGCAGTAGTGACAATGGCATACCGAATTTCCGCGCCAGGCGAGCGCTCGGTTGCGTCGTGGGCACTTGGAGATCAAGACTTCGTGGGACTCTGGGCAGATGCCCAGATGCACAAGATCCCAGGCAATCCGATGAAAGGGGGCTTTCCGCAGCGAGGAAGGCACGGCTCGCCGGATCGTCGAAAGAAAGCTCGAACGCAGAACGACGCCATTGAACACTGAGAATTGGTGGCTCTGACAAGCGCGTGCGACGGGCAGATACATCCGAGCGCGGATTCCGTCGATCGGATGTCCTGCTGTCTCGGCGACAACCTGCGCTTGGTCCTCGAGCCAGGGGATCTGGTCAGGACTTTTCCCCTGAGCTCCAAGGGGTCCATCAGGGCGGTAAAGTGGGAGTGCCCGGACACTCCCACCATTCGCGTCAAGATGCTCAGTAAGCTCTCGCCGCTGAAGGGCGCCACGCGGTCGCGCAACGTCCCTGCGGACAAAACGAAGCGAAAATCCGATTGCAGGGACGCCGGATCGACGCCCCGGCTGTCGGCCGCGGCGGCGTCAATCAAACGATTCCTCCCATTCTTCGGTCCAAACCTGTTCGATCCGAGGCGGGGTTGCGGTCCTGAAGGGATTTACCGCTTTCGCGTCGGAGAACGCCCACATGCTGTCGAACGCTTCAGCGAAGATCTCGCGAGATAGCGTCGGCTGGTCTCCATTGAGCATCGCCTGGATGGCGGTCAGCTGCAGGAGCCGAGCCGTGGCGCCGGGATAACCCCGGGACGCTGCATGGATCCGCTTCGCCAAATCGAGCTTGTGAAGGTCGGACCGATGGAAGCCAGCGACCTGCTGCAGCTTCTCGTCAAACGTTGCAAGATAAGTTCGGTATAGCTGCCAGTCCGCAGCGTCGTCGTCGGCTGCGGCGTAGGGCTTGATCTCGAAGTGGTGATCGCTGCGCCCGACCAGGTGGCCATTCCGGCGGAAGATGCGTCGGGCGCGGGTCGTCCCGACCAACAGGATCCCACATGTGCCCGAGATCTGATTCAGCAGGTTCTGAATCCAGTCGGACACATTATGAGCGACCCGGCCTCGGTCTTTCGCGACGAGGCGCTGGATCTCGTCGATAATCAGTAGCTTCGTCTCGCGCCGGCGGATCGCCTTGGTGATGAGGGTCTGCTTGTAGGCGCCGTCGCCTCGAGACGGATTCATGTCCCCCAGGGCGTTCAGGATCGCCATGCCCAACGATGAGGTGCCGGTCCCGCTCGGAGTTTCGACATAGACGATCGGCATCTTTTCGGTCGCGACCTCCGGGTCCGGCATGAAGGCCGAACGGAACTCCTGGATGATTGTTGTCTTTCCGCCTCGTGTAGGGGCCGTAAGCGAGGCGCCGGCGTTGTCGCCGGTTCCGGTCGCGGTCTGCATGAAAAGCCGGATTTCCTTTATCCCTTTGATCGTCCGGTCATTCTGGATGCGGATAGCTTTTACGGCGTTGATGCGCGCGGCAAACCGTTCAGCGAATTCGTCGTAATCTTTGCGTTCAATCGTATCGATAACTTCACTCACCACCAATACTCCGAGAAGTGGAACCGAAACGGTTCGAAAGCACGAGTCGAGATCGTCATTCTCTGGCGAAGAATTGGCCGCAGGTGGCGCTATAATTGCTAGAGAAGATTTCGTAACAGGCGACTCCAGCGGCTTCGGATCCCCATCGGCCGCCGATTTCTTGCGTTGTTTCTTTGTGGCCGATTTGCCTGGCTCGATTATGAGCGTGTCGGCCGTTTCAAAAGCCGGTGCGGCCATGGTCGGCACAGTGATGACGTTTTCGACGGACGAGCTCGAGGTCTCGATTGCGATCACCGGTATTGAGCCTGGAGAGCCCCGTTGGGATCCGAGCCGCGAAAAACGAGCTTCATAGGACTTGGCCAATCCGGTCTGGATCGCCTCATGGACCGCTTCCATGAGTTCAAGACGTGTCCGCATCAGATCCTTGTAGCTTTTCGGATCGCGATCCCTTTTGCGGTTTTCGTCTTGGATAATCTTGTGTTGCCAGAGCGATATGCCTTTGGCGTATTCGTCCTCGCAGTGCAAGGGCAGATAAGTACCGTTTGGATGGAGAATATATATTGTTCCGATATCTGTTGGATCGAATCGGAATTTCACGCGTAATTTTGCTTTCCCGCAGCTTCGAGGACGGACGAAACAGTTGAACTGTTTCGATAGGCAAGGTTTTGATATCGGATGCCGGATCGTGACAGCATGCCATCAGCGTGCCGCGAAAGAACAACCTTCAGATCAGAGATGCGCTCCGGCATCTGATCCGATGCTTCTCAGTGCCTTCGATCCAAACGTTTTTCCGGCGTGCAGCCGATCGTACGGTTCTTGGCTTTACAGTAATCCTGAGTCAGCCACTTTAGGAAAAGAAACTGGAAGGTGTCGAACGACATCGACATTGTCTTGCGAGGGTCATATCGCTGTCTCGTAATTTCTTCGGACTACCGTAAGTCGTTCCCGGAAGACGATGCAGGAACGTAGTGTTGAGCGTTCTGAAAAAGCGCTCGATAATGCCTTTGTACTTGGGCGTCCGCACAGGCGACGTCTCGAGATCCCGAGTTCCGCGCAAGCGCGCGGGAGGGAACCGATGACCTCTTTCGCGTTGTCAGCCACCAACTTGAGCGGCAAGCCAGCCGCGCGCCAGTCGGCCTTGATACCCTTATACTTGGCGAATAAGTCGGTCTTCGGCGCGACGGCCTGTGGAGGCACATCATCACCGAGTAAACACTCGGCGGTTCAAATCCGATGTAATAGCCAACCGGATAGCGTGAATAAGCGTCGATCGCCATGGTCAGCCAGGACGGCCACCGCAAGGGAGGCTCGTCTGATCTTCGAAGAGCATCCAGTCATCGATCTTCGTATGATCGATGATGATCGTTTCCAGCGGACGCGTCGCTTCCGGCGCGACTTTCAGCGGCTTCATCATCTGGTCGGCGGCGCGCTTTCCAATGCGTAGCCGGAGGGTTCTGTAGAACGGGTGCTCCGCGATCCTTCGATGGATCGTCATCGGCGACGGAGTGGCGATCCGCTCAGCGCTTCCGAGGTCTTCGTTTCTCCGCGCAATCTCGCCGACGACGGCCTCGATCACAGCGGACGCCGGGAGCTGCTGCTGATTCAGGAAGACGAGCTTTATGCAATCCTGAATGATGTTTCCGCTTCGGGGTCGACGCCTTTCTTCCGACCTCGCAGTTCCTCGAATGAACGCATGGCCCTGAGGGGACGACGGCCGCCGACGCCGCGGGTCCTCAGCCATGTGAGCAGCGTTCTCCAGTCTGGCTTCACATCGTGGCCGTTCTCGGCGGCCACATGTTCGATGAGAGGGACAAGTCCGCGTTCGGTCTTAACCACGGGATTTGCGTCGAAGGCGACGCAGTAGGCGTGCCGCCACTCCGCCTTCGTCGTCTTCTCCGGCGGAAGAGTTTCGAGGGATCTCTCAGCTTCCTTGCGAAACTTGACCGGAAGCACGCTCCAGTCGCGGACGACGATGCGACCGGCGCGATAGCGATCGAGAAATTCGCTTTCCCTAAGGGTTTTCCGCTTGGCGTTCTCTTCGTCGTCGAAAGCGAAGCGGCCGTCGTCCAGCAGACGCGCGAAGAGATGGTTCCGGCCATCGATCTCGACGACCCCATTCTTACGCAGGCGCAAGTTCAAAGAGACGTCTTCGAGTTCGGCCAGCCGAGAAGCGGATCGGGCGTCAAACATTCTCAGGCTGTCCTTGACGTACGATGTTGCCGAGGCGATCACGATACTGGCCGGCCCCCATCGAGTGGTCCGGTTGGAATGTTAGTTCATGAGCGGCGCTGACGCGACGGTTGGTGTGGCCGGCGGAGCTGGTCGGGGTTGCGCAGCCGGCCATAGCGCGACCTCTGGCGCGGGCGGCCTGTAGCCGAGCGCCGAGTGTGGGCGGATGGCGTTGTAGTGCCGCCGCCAGGTTTCGATCACGGCCTTGGCCTCGGCGAGTGAGGAGAAGATCTCGCCGTTGAGAAGCTCGTCGCGGAGCCGAGCGTTGAAGCTCTCGCAGTAGCCGTTCTCCCAAGGGCTGCCGGGCTCGATGAAGGCAGTCCTCGAGCCGACGGCGACGATCCACTCGCGGACGGCCTTGGCCGCGAACTCCGGGCCGTTGTCCGACCGGATGTGGCCCGGCGCGCCGCGGAGAATGAACAGGTCTGACAGGACGTCGATGACGTCGGTCGACCTGAGCCTCCGCCCGATCCGGATCGCCAGGCATTCGCGCGTGAACTGGCTGCGCCGACCTTCGGTTCGTCGATCACGTTGAGCTCCTGAACTTGCGGCCGTCATGCGTCCGATCCTCGACGAAGTCGTAGGACCAGTGGTTCGGCCGCTCCGGCCGCAGCCGCACGCATGAGCCGTCGTTGAGCCACAGCCGCCCCGCTTGGGTTGCTTCGTCGGAACCTTCAGCCCCTCACGTCGCCAGATCCGCTCGACCCGCTTCAGGTTCACGACCCAGCCGGCGGAGCGCAGCAGAGCCGCGATCCGCCTGTAGCCGTAACGGCCATACTGGACAGCCAGCGCGACGATGTCGGCGGTCAGCGCCGCCTCGTCGTCGGGCCGCGTTGGGACCTTCCGCTGTGTCGATCGGTGGGCCGAGCACAAGGCAAGCACGGCGCTCCGTCACGCCGAGCTTGCTCACCACACGATCGACGCAGTCGCGGCGACGGGCGGGGCTGATCAGTTTCCCCGAGCTGCCTCCGCCAGGATCATCTTGTCCAGCGTCAGGTCCGACACCGCTCGACGAAGCCGGGCGTTCTCGGCCTCCAGCTCCTTCAGGCGCTTCACCTGGTCGCCCTTCAGCCCGCCATACTCGGTGCGCCAGCGATAGAACGTGACTTCGGTCACCCCGATCGACCGGATCGCTTCCGCGACCGGCCGACCTTGCGCGGTCAGAACCTCGACCTGCCGCAGCTTCGCGACGATCTCTTCAGGTGCGTGCCTCTTCCTCGGCATCGTTCAGTCCTCCACATGGCCAAAAGCCATACATCAGGGAGGACCACTTCTCAGGGGGCAGACCAGACGCCGGTGGCGCTTGAGGTGGTAATCTTCCCCGAAGCGATGCGCGGCACAGGCGAGGGTCATTACCCCTGGGACGAGATCGAAGACACGACCGTTTCCTCGGGCGGATCAAAGACCAAGAGCGCCATGACCAATGGCACGGTCAAAACGCAGAAGTCGGGCGGCGCGACCACGGAGAGCGCGATGACGAACGGTTCGATCAAGTCGAGCACGGCGCGGGCGGTGAAAAGACGATCGACGTGACCTACGACAATGGTCAGTCCAAGACCATCAAGGTCCCGCCGACCGCGCCGATCGTCACCTTCGAGAAAGCCGACAAGTCGATCGTTATGAAGGGCGCTCCCGTTTTCTCCATCACGACCCGCGACGGCGAGACCCTGAGCGCCCGGGCGGTCGCGATCGGAAAGGACGGCGTCGTGCCGCCGATGTAACGAAACCCGCGGCTCCATCGAAACGTCTGATGAGATCCTTGCAACGCCGGCCGGCGATATCGCCGGTCGGCCAGGAGCAGCTTGATGGCGACGACCAAAGCGGCTGAAACCGGAACGCAAGCCTCCGGGGCTCGCTGGGTGTTTCGGCATCCGGCGACGATTCGGATCGCGCATTGGGTCAACGTCGTCTGCCTGGCCGTGCTGCTGCTCAGCGGGCTTCAGATCTTCAACGCACATCCCGCGCTCTACTGGGGGCACGTCTCCCTTCGACACCCCGCTCGTGGCGATGACCGCGACCGAAACGGAGCCGCCGCGAGGCGTCACGACGGCGTTTGGGCAGAGCTTCGACACCACCGGTGTGCTCGGCGCGTCGAAAGACGCCGACGGGGAAATCATCGGCCGTGGCTTTCCCTCATGGGCGACTTTGCCGAGCTACCAAAGCCTCGCGGAGGGGCGGAGCTGGCACTTCTTCTTCGCCTGGCTCTTCGTGCTGAACGGCCTCGTCTATCTCGGCTATGGCGTGGCGAGCGGACAGCTTAGGAAACGGCTGGTCCCATCGGGTGATCAGCTTCGCCATATCGGCGCCAGCGTCATCGAGCACCTGCGCTTCCGCTTCCCGAAAGGCGAAGAGGCGACGCGCTACAACGTGCTGCAGAAGCTGACCTACCTCGTCGTCGTTCTGGGTCTTCTGCCGTTGCAGCTACTCGCCGGCCTTGCTTTGTCGCCCGGCTTCAACGCAGCGGCGCCTTGGGTGATCGACCTCTTCGGAGGCCGGCAGTCAGCCCGCACCATCCATTTCGTTCTCGCCAACCTGCTTGTCCTGTTCGTCCTCATACACGTCGCCATGGTTGTGCTCTCAGGGTTCTGGAACAACGTCCGCGGCATGCTGACGGGCTGGTTCCGGATCGAGCGAACGAACCCGTCGGGAGATCAGGCATGAGCCGCACCCTGAGCCGTCGCGCCGTCCTGCTCGGCGGCTCCGCGGCCGGCGCATCGCTGCTCGCAGGCTGTGACCAGCTTGGGCAGATGCCCTGGGTTCGTCGTACGCTCGAGGCCGGCGAAGACGCCAGCCTCTTCGTCCAGCGGACGATGCTGACGCAGCAGTCGCTCGCCCGGGAATACGCCGAGGCCGACATCTCGCCTTGGTTCAAGCCGAACGGCACGATCGACCCAGTCGACGAGGACTACAAGGCGCTCGTCGCGCGGAACTTCGAGGGTTTTAGGCTCAAGGTCGGCGGCTTGGTGGAGACGCCGCTCGATCTGTCGATCGAGGATCTCCGAAGGCTGCCGTCGCGCACGCAGATCACCCGCCATGACTGCGTGGAGGATGGAGCTGCATCGGCAAGTGGACCGGCGCTCCGCTCGCCGCGCTCATCGAGAAGGCGCGGCTGAAGCCGCAGGCGCGGTATGTCGTGTTCCACTGCGCGGACACGATGGAGAACGCCGAGGACGGCTCGCCAGTCCGCTACTACGAGAGCGTCGATCTCGTGGATGCCGTCCACCCGCAAACGATCCTCGCCTACGAAATGAACGGCCAACCGCTGAAGGTCGAGCACGGCGCGCCGCTCAGGCTGCGGGTGGAACGTCAGCTCGGCTACAAGATGGCCAAATACGTCATGAGGATCGAAGCCGTCGCCAGTTTCGACGAGATCGGCGGCGGAAAGGGCGGCTATTGGGAAGACAATGGATACGCCTGGTACGCTGGCATCTGAGCAATCTCCGGATATGTATTTATATGTATCAATATTCGTTCCGCTCGTTCTAAAAAAATATAATCCAGAATTTTACGCGCGATGAGAAACAAAAATCTCAGAGCTTCGTATTGTTAAATGACTGACGTCATTTCGGTCGCTTATTCGAGTGGTCCGAGCGGGCGCAGCATTGCTGGGCTTCACTGATCTCTCTCGTTTAAGTCCTCAAATAATAAGGAAACGTCATGACCTTCAAAAATATCTTCACGACCAGCGCCGCCGCAGCCCTGCTCGCTGCCTCGACCTCCTTCGCCATGGCTCAGGCCACCGGCACGGAAAACAACGCAACCAGCGGCTCGCAGACCGACGGGATGAAAATGAAGGACTCGTCTGGCTCGATGAAGAGCGAGATGAAGGGCGGCTCGTCGTCCGGATCGATGGAGATGAAGGGCGAGAAGCCGACCTCCGCCGGCAGCTCCGACAATCAGGCCAAGGATCTCCGCGGCCATAGCGAAACCCCTACGACCGGCTCTGGCAAGTAAATCACCTAGGTTGACTCATGCGCTCCGCCGGCGTCTCCGGTGGAGCGCTACAGCGTCTTGAGAAACTTGAAGCCTGCGTGCCCCTGCTTGGCGGAACTCGGCGATGTCATTGTCGCTTCCCCCGGTTATCGTCCGTTCGCCGGACTTAGCGCCGACGGATCACTTCGTCTGCAAGCGTAATGAGGCCGCGCGCTTCGAAGGCGTCGAGCCAACCACGCATCGGCCAGACGCCCCACTTCGCGTGAAACGTCTCTGCGTTTCGAAGAATGTCGTTGAGATGTTCGATTGGCGGATCGGACACCGGATGATGCTGATGGAAGGCCCCGGGTCCCGCCATCAGAAGCAACGGCAGACCTGAGGCTTTTTGCGCGAAACCCAAAGTCGGTGTCTTCGGCGCCTTAGCCGGTGAACGCCTCGTCGAAGCCGCCCAAGGCCGCGAAGCGATTGCGCCGAATCCCGAAGGCCAGCGACCAGAACAGGCCGGCGTTCGACTCCTTCGACAGCCCTGAAGTCGGGAACGGTCGCACCGGATGCGGCGCCCCTCTACGGATCAGATCGTCCTCCCGCCAAACCTTACGGGCGTCTTCGGGTCCGAGATAAAGCACTTCCGGGCAGATCAGCGCATCGTGGGCGCCGAGTGTCTCCGACATCGCGGCGACGAGGCGTGCGGCGGGGATGCAATCGACGTCGAGGAACAGGAGATGGTCATGCTGGGCGCTCGACGCCGCGCGGTTCGGGCGGCGGCCAGCGGTAGGCCCTCGCCTGCGATCCTTTCCCTGCGGACCGGGAAAGGTGTTTCGGGGAGTTCATCCGGCGCCCCGCCCATATCGACAATGACGAGTTCATCGGGCGGGAGATCGCTGCGCCTCAAACCTTCTATGAGGTTCGCCAGATGGCCGGCGCGGCCTTTTGCGAGCGTGAGGACGCTGAGGCCTGTCAACGCCGACGCCAGAGGTCGAGCCGGTACTGGGCTGCGCGCTCGGCTCGCAAGACCTCGGGGCCGCCCTCAAACCCTGCGCTCAAGCCTTCAACAGCCTCGTCGGCCGTCTGTGGATAATCGGTCTCACCGGTCCAATGGACCATAAGAAGCTCGCCGTCGATCGCCAGATGGCTGAGCAGCCAGGCGGCCGCGAGGGCTAGATCATCGCTCCCCCAGTAGTAGGCCACCTCGGACAGCACCACGAGATCGAAGCGGCAGTCGACCGGGGCATCGAGCGGGAACGTCATCCGCTGGACGCGGACATTCTTCAGATCCGCGCAGCGCTCACGGGCGCGGTCGAGCGCGGTCGCGCTGGCGTCGATCGCGAAAAGCTCGCGGGCATGCGCTGCGAGCCTGCGGGTGAGCACGCCGTTGGCGCATCCGACCTCGAGCGCACGGAGATATCGACGACTGCCTAAGGCGGCGATCGTGCGGTCGTATTTCGCAGCTTCGTAAGCGCTGGTCTCGAACCCCCATGGATCTGACGTTTCGGCGTACATGCGCTCGAAATAGTCCGGCGTCAGCGAGCGCTTATCCTCCATGGGCGGCGCTCCTCACATAAAGCAGGTCGAACGGCGGAGACTTGAAATGGCGCGTCGGTAGCCGAAAACCTTCGCCCTCGAGCGGAGTCGTCTGGCTGCGATGCGCCGCCAGCGCGAGGCGCCGCGGACCGGTCGGGGCGACGCCGGTGCGCAGCGCGCGATAGCTTCCGTCAGGCGGACCGTCCGCCCATACGAGATATTCGAACACGGCGAGGGGCAGGAAGGCGCGCTTCTGGAGCGCGTAGGCGAGGCGACATGCGGCCTCGTGATCGCAATGCGGCTCATGCAGCGCGGTGACCGCAACAGCGTCGACGCGCTCGCGGCGGCAATGGGCTGAGAGACGAGAAAGCGCGCGCTCGAACGCCGGCTCGCCTTCCGCCGGCGGAGCGGCGTCGGGCCAGTCGAGGAACGTCACCGCGGGCGCGGCGGGCGCGAGCCGCCTCATAGCGCGCTCGGCCTCGCGTCGCCTCAACGCGACAAGCATCGCGCGGCTGCGACCATCGGCGTGAGGATGCGACCCGGCGCCGTCGGTCACGAAGGCGACGCCGGCGAGCCGTCCCCGTCTCGCGGCGGTGGCGATCAGCGCGCCCGCCCCGATCGTCTCGTCGTCGGCATGCGGGGCGAGCACCAGCCAGCGCGCGGTCGCCCATTGACTGCGTGACAGCGGTTGGGCGGAGACGCCGGATGTCACCAAAGTTCGTCTCCTGCGCCCCAGACATCATGATCGAGCCACGCGATCGCCGCCTGATCACGCGCGTGGTCGGGCCCCGCCTGACGCAAATAGAGGCTCAAGTCGCGGGTGATCTTGTCGATGCGCTGCCCCTCGAACGCGCTGCGCGTGCCGGCGAGACGGGCGGCCGCCTCCATCGCATCGAGCGCGGCGCGTTCTACGACCCCGCGCGTCATCTGCACAAAGGGGACCGCGTCGGGGTCGTCGGCGGCGGCTCGGACCGCGGCCTCGCGGGTCCAGAGATAGGCGGTGCGCACCGCGGCCACCGCGGCGCCAAAGGTCGCGCGCTGGAGGGGATCGGCGCGCGCTCCGTCCGACATCACGTTTCTCGTCTCGACGAGCAGCGCCTCTGCGCCACCGAGTTGGACTGCACAGAATCGCCAGGCTCCCGCAGTGAAGCGCGGCTCGCGATCATAGTCGCCCGGCCCGCCGAGAAGATCGTCCTCGGTGAGACGCAAACCGCCGACGTCATATGTCCCGCTCATTGTTGCGCGCATGCCGCGAACCCGCCAGCTGGCATTGTCGGCGCGCTCGGGCGCGTTGGCGGGCACTATCGCAAGCCGCCGAAGGCCTTCCGCTGGCTGAGCCGTGATGACGGCGAAATCGATTCCGCCGGCCCCGGTCGCAAAGCGCTTCGCTCCTGTCAGCCGCCAGCCGAACGGATCCGCTTCGAGCGTGACGCCAGGCTTAGGTTCCGTCGCCCAGCAACCGAAGATCCGCCCGAGGCTCAGATCGTCTCTCAGGCGCCGTTTCTGCGCTTCCGAGCCATACCAGTTGTACAGCTTCAGGGCGTTCACGTGACCTTCGAAGATGCGGCCAAGGCTCAGGTCGGCGCGTCCAACGAGACGAAGGCAATCGAGCAAAGCAATGTTTTCCGCCGTCGGATCTGTGAAACGCTGCCCGCCGCACTCTTCTGGCGCGAAGGTCGCGTGGAGACCGCTGCGAACCAAAAGCGCCAAGCTGTCAGCCGGATAGTCAGGGGCCGCGTCATAGCGGGCGCCGAGTTCAGTCAGTGCGCTTGAGAGCATGTAGAGATGCAGGGCCGTGGACGGCATGTTTGTCATCGGCCCGCGACCTCGAGCAGGAACGCGGCCGCCTTCTCGGTTCCCTGCGAGTCGTGCAGGGCATAGATGCGCTGTCTATCAAGCCGCCGAGCGCGCTCAAGAACCTCGGGCCAGTCCGCAGCTTCGGGCCATTTGTCCAACACCACGGCGGCGTCGAGAGCGCGGAGACGACGTCCTTTGGCGACCTGCTCCCCATAGGGGCGCGGCTCAGGCAGGCAGACGAAGGGGCGCGCCGCGGCCGCGACCGCGCCGAGCACGCCGTCGCCCGCGGCTCCGATCACGACGCCGGCCTGAGCGATCTCGCGGTCAGCGTCGCTCACCCACCCAAGCATCTTCAGATTGTCCGGCACGACCGGGGCCGGTTTGACCGAACCGATGACCCGCCACCTGAGATCCGGCGTCGACCTGGCCGCAGCGGCCAGTCGCTCTCCGTCGATGACGGAGCCGCCGGCGCCGACCACGACCAGAACCACCCGGTCGCAAGGCCTGGGGGCCGCGCCGGGACCAGTGAGGCCAGGCGCATACCGGGTCTTGGCGAGGATCCAGTCCGCCATCTCCGGATCGTCCAGGTCGGCGTGAAACGGCGACAGCAACGCCCGGGCGCCCCGAAAAGCGTCGAGATGGGCGGGATCGTTGCGGTGTCCCGCAAGACGCACATAGATCGTCGGCGTCGCGCAGAGCCGGGCCAGCATCGCGGTTTCGACCGAAACATCGACCACGATCGCGGCCGGCTTCTCACGCGCGATCCACTCGACCATCGCAAGGTTTCGGGCGCGAACGCCGTCATGGGCGATGGGCGCGTAATGGAGCGCGTCCGGCCGTTCGGCTCCGCCGTCGAACCCCTCGAAAGTGTTGTCTTTCGTCAGACGGTCATCTGCGAGATCGATACGTCGAAAGGGCTCCGGTAGGTCGGCCAGTCCGGTGCCGATCAGGGTGAAGCGGTTCGGCGCGTGGGCGGCGATCGCCATGGCGCGCTGGCGGTGACCTTGCCCGTGATGGTGGACGTAATAGCCGATCGCGCCGCTCATCGGACTGTCTCCGGCTCAAGAGCCATGTCGCATGGCATCGGCGGCAGCGTCGGCTCGAGCCTTGCGATTTCAGCGTAGCCGTCTGGACGGCCGCGTAGCGCGCGCCGCCATTCGGCGCGCTCTCGCCAATGTCTGAAACCTGGCGCCGTCAGCGTCCGGGGACGATCGGGATCGCCTGAGAGCGCCACCATGGCCTCGGCCATGCCGCCCGCGGCACGGCCGACGAGCCGGGGCGAGACCTTGACTTGGACGTCGATTGGATGGGCCAGCCGACCTCCCATGGCTACAACGGCGTTCACCAGCGCTACGTCCTCGCCGAGCGGAACGACGGGGACGCCGCCGACCGCGCGATAGGCTTTTGCGGTGACCGCAAGACTGGCGCCGGTGTGGTCGCCGTGACGCGGCTGCGGGTCCCATGGCTTCGGGTCGATTTCGTCCTCGATCGTCCTGACGATCGCCCAATAGCGCGCGAGCAACGCCCAGCGATCGATGATCGCGGAGGCGGCGGGCTCATCCTCGTCGAGGGCGAGAGCGCCGCCGACGATGTCGGCGCCTGCGGCGATGGCCTTCAGGTTCGCAGCCACCCAATTTGGCGGCGGCCGGGCGTCGGCATCCGTTGTCAGCAGTACGCCGGTTCCGCCGAGCCGCCTGAAGCCGAGGTCCATGGCGCGCCGTCGGGCTGAACCAGCATGCGCCAGATCTTCCGGAAACACGTGCTCGTCAAGATGGATGTCCAATCGATCGACGTGGCGCCGGCCGACGGCCTCGATCACGTAGCGGGAGGCGTCGGTGGTGTTGTTAAGCGCGATCACCACTGGAATCGCACCGAGATGGTCTTGCGCCGCGAGGGCCGCGAGCAGCCGTCCGATGCGATGGACTTCATCGCGCGCCGGCACGCAAACGCAGAAGCCCCCGACGGTAATCGCCAGGGGCGGAAGATGCCGGTGGCTGGTCACGTCGGCGCTCAAGCGAGGATGCGGACGCTCGGCTCGCGATCCCACTGACGGGTGCGCGCCGGTGTGAGGAACGCATCCGCCCCCCCTCCAAGATCCACGACGCCTGCGTCAGGCTCGACGCCCGCCTTGTCGAGTAGGGGTTGAGCTTCCTCGGTATGGCCGATCGCCTTCAGATGACCGAAGGCGTCCTTGGCGAAGTCGACGGCCGCGCCTTCCTTCAGGAGCCCGGAACACCCGGCCTGGGACGCGACGATCGCGACCGCGTCGAAAATCACGGACGGCGCGCCCTGAAGCTGGGCGTCGGCCTTCAGCTTCTTGCCACCTTTGAGCGTCACGCCGCCGATCTTGAGCGCGACGATCTTGACCTTGGCGCCTTCACCTTCGGCCGCGGCCTTCAGCGCGTCTACTATCTTGCCGTCGGCGTCGTCGGTCACGAGCACGCCGATCTGCCGGCCTTCGAGCGTCTCGGGATATTTGCCGACGATGCGGAGCGCCGGCGACAGATCGAGGTCGATCGGCTCGACCGCGGCGTCCGCCTTTTTCGGCAGGTCGATGGCGAGCCCCGCGGCGACGCGCGTCGCGAGCTCCTCGTCGACATTCATGAGGTTGGCGAGCACGCGCAGACGCACGTGGTTGAGCGAAACCTTCGACAGCTCGAACACGATCGCGCTCGCGAGATGGGCCTGTTCCGGACCTGTCTGCGACCTGAAGAACAGACGCGCCTGGCTGAAGTGGTCGGCGAAAGTCTCCGACCGGATGCGAATCTTGGTCCCTTCGAGCGGGACAGCGGCCGTGCGGAAGCCGCCCTTCGGATCGGCGCGCGGGCCGCCGTCCTCTCCGGACTCGCTAAGGCTGTTCGGCTCGTAGTTGGCGCGGCCCTTCGAAACGTGCGTCTGCATCTGCCCGTCGCGCTGGAAGTTCTGGAACGGGCAGCCCTTGGCCTGGTTGATCGGGATCTGGTGGAAGTTCACCGTGCCGAGCCGAGACAGCTGGGTGTCTTGGTAGGAGAACAGCCGCCCTTGCAGCAGCGGATCCTCCGACACGTCGATTCCGGGCGGCATGTTGGTCGGCAGGAAGGCGACCTGCTCGGTCTCGGCGAAGAAGTTGTCGGGGTTGCGGTTCAGCACCATGCGGCCGATGATGCGGATCGGCGCGACCTCCTCGGGCACGAGCTTGGTCGCGTCGAGGATGTCGAACGGCAGCGCGTCGGCTTCTTTCTGCGTGAAGAGCTGGACGCCGAACTCCCATTCGGGGAACGAGCCGTCGGCGATCGCCTCATAAAGGTCGCGGCGGTGGTAGTCCGGGTCGGCGCCGGCGATCTTGACCGCCTCGTCCCAGCAGGTGGACTGCGTCCCGAGCTTGGGCCGCCAGTGGAATTTGACCAGCGTCGCGACGCCGTCCTCGTTCAAAAGGCGGAAGGTGTTGACGCCGAACCCCTCCATCATTCTGAGCGAGCGCGGAATGCCTCGGTCGGACATCGCCCACATGTTCATGTGGGTCGACTCAGGCATCAGGCTGATGAAGTCCCAAAATGTGTCGTGCGCGGAAGCCGCCTGTGGATAGCCGCTGTCGGCCTCCATCTTCACCGAGTGGATCAGGTCCGGAAACTTGATCGCATCCTGGATGAAGAACACCGGGATGTTGTTGCCGACGAGGTCCCAGTTGCCTTCGTTCGTATAGAACTTCACCGCGAAGCCGCGGACGTCGCGCGGGGTGTCGACCGATCCTGCGCCGCCGGCCACCGTGGAGAAGCGCGTGAAGACTTCCGTCTTCTTGCCGACCTCGGTCAGCACCTTCGCGGTGGTGACGTCGGCGAGCGACTCCGTCAACTCGAAGAAGCCGTGGGCCGCCGATCCGCGCGCATGGACGATGCGCTCCGGAATGCGTTCGTGGTCAAAGTGGTGGATCTTCTCCCGGAGAACGAAGTCCTCGAGCAGCGTCGGGCCTCGGCCGCCGCCCTTCAGCGAGTTCTGGTTGTCGCTTATCGGAACGCCGTGATTGGTTGTGATCCGGGCTTCGGGCACCGAGGCGGTCTGGTGAAGTTCGCCACCCGCGCCATGAGAGGCCTCAGCGGTCGGCTTCTTTGTCTTTTTGGCGTCAGCCATGATGGGCGTCCTTGTCAAACGGGGACCGGCGCGGAGATGCGCGCCGTAAGGTTCGCGGCGGTCTTGGCGGCCGCCCGGATCGGATGGGCGTGCCGGGTCAGGCGCTCGTAGATGAGCTCGTAGCCGTCGATCATCGCCTCGGCGTCGCAATGCGCCTCAGCCCGGCGGCGGCAGGCGCGTCGATCAAGCCGCTGGGCCTCAAGCGCCGCAGCCGCGAGCGATCCGACGTCGTCGGGCGTCGCCAGCACGCCGGAGAACAGGTCGAGGATTTCGGGAATCGCGCCGCGCGCGAAGGCCGCGACCGGCACGCCGCAGGCGAGCGCTTCCGCCACGACGAGGCCGTAGGGCTCCTCCCATTGCGGGGTGCAAAGAAGCGCTCGCGCTCCGCCGACTGCTCGCGACAGTTCGGGATGGGCGAGATGGCCGAGATAGACGATGTCGGAGCCGAGCCTCGGCGCGATCTTCTGTTCGTAGAAATCAGCGTCCAAGATTGGGCCGGCGATCCGCAACCTCGCGCCGATAGATCGGGCCGCGTCGATCGCGAGATCGAGACCTTTTTCGGGAACGATGCGGCCAAACCAGATCAAATAGGGCTCTACATCCGGCGTGGCCCGGAAAGCGAAGCGCGCCAGGTCGATGCCGTTTGTGACGACATCGTCGATCTTCGCGACAGGGCTCCATGCGTTGCGGATTGACTGCGACACGCCGACGAACACCGAACGAGGCGCAGCGCAGAGCCGCACGCCGCTTTCAAGCCAGCAGAACGGTGGCGTGTGCAGCGTCGTGACCATCGGGGCCGAAAGGGTGTCGGCCATCGACACGGGCAGATAGTGCAGCGAGTTGTTGTGAATGACGTCGAACGAGCGCCGTCGGAGATGGCTCATCAGGCTCAGATAGGCGTGATGCTCTTTGAAAAATGGAACGTCTGAGGCTTCCTCAAGCCCAAGTTCCGTCAACGCCGTCTCTTCGCAGATCGCCTCGAGGCCGATCCGAGGATCGGAGGCCGTCGAAGCGAACACCGTCACGTGATGACCTCGCCGCCGGAGGCCGCTGGCGAGCGAGAACGTGTGAGCCTCGAGGCCGCCAGCGAACGGCTCTGCGATCGGATGTCTCAAATGCGATATGACGCCAATACGCAAGCGATCGTCCTGTCCTAAAGCTTGAAAACAGCTGACGCGCACAGCGACTGCGGCGCATTCTCTGCGGACCGCGCGGGCGTGAAGTGAATCGGCCTAAAATCGAGGGCGCCCGAGCGGGCTTGAAGCGCCTTAAGTCGCCACCCAACGCGTGGGCGTCTTAAGAGCCAAATGTTTTGCAAGCAGTTCCGTTCCAAATTTATTTTGACATATTTGAAAAGTGCGTTTGCCTTGATAAGTTAAGCTGAAATTTATTTTGCGCGCCCGTGCTTTCTCCAGCTGGCCTCATAGATTTTAAATGATTGTGGCAAATATTACTTTTTTGAGTGCGAAGTATCGATTTAGCTGGAGCCGGCTCAGCAGTGTTCGCTTTAATCGCCTTCACACCCATGGCCGCGCGATTGAACGGATGATCTCGCCGATGTTGCGAGCCGGCGCGTGCATTCCGAAGCGTCAAGTTTTGCGGGTAAAGAACCGCATCATCTCCAAAGACGCGTCTGGCCCCATTGGGTCGACGAAGCTGCCGCCGGCCTTGCCGCCGGACCAGGCGTGTCCTGCGCCTTCCACCAGCCAGAGTTCGGCGATGGTGTCGCCCGCCTGATCCGCCATGGTCGTGATTGCAGCGGGGCGATGGCGCGCTTCTCCGGCCGGGACGCGCCGCGTCGAGATGGAGGCTGCGTCAGGCGTCGCCGCATCGAGGATCTTGGTCGCGTTCGATGGATGGACCGTCTTGTCGGCTCCGCCCTGAAATACGATGGTGCGGCCCGGATAGCGTGGTGCCCCTTGAGACTCTCGAGTCTTGCCGCCTCCGCCCATCGCCGCGAAAGCCGATGCGACGTCTTTGGCGGTGTGAGTAGGGAGCCCGGAATGGACGCCGACGGCGGCGTAGAGTTCGGGATAAGTCTCTCCCAACACGGCCGCCATGGCGCCGCCGGCTGAGAGACCGGCGACGAAGACCTGGCTGGGATCGATCCCGAATTCAGCGACGATGAACTGGGTCAGTCCGGCAAGGATCGCTGGCTCGCCGGCGCCCCGGCCTTGATGCTTCGGCTCAAACCAGTTCCAGCATCCGTTGGCGTTGTCGGAGCGCGTCTGGCCCGGATAGGCGACAGCGAAGCCGCGCGTCTCGGCGACGTCGTTCATGCCGGTGCCGCGCGCGAAGTCGTCCGGGTTCTGCGTGCAGCCGTGAAGCATGACGATCAGTCCGCGCGGCCGTGCGGGCGCGGAGGCGGGAATATAAAGTCTGTAGGATCTCGCGCCCGCCGCGCAGACGAAGTCGCGGGTTTCGAACCGGGCCCCGCCTGGAACGGACGTCTCGCCACGCGTCTTTGAACCGGACGCTCCCGACGATTTGGCGAAAGGATCAGGCGTCAAGAGGCCGCCCTTAAAGTGGCGCAGCGCGTCGCCGAGCGACAGCCCAGCCGCCTGAGACCAGCGGGCGTCATCGGCGCCGATCGCTTTTGCCCCGGACGCTGCGTCTGGCGCGGCGGCGACCTCCGGACGCCCGGCGAGGACGGCTTGAATCAACCTAGTGGCCTCTACGAGATTTTGGGCGCGCGTCTCTTTGGACGCCCGGCGCATGGCCGCAGCGAATGCCGTGTTCATGATGACGATCCTGGTTCGGACTTTTGGCCTAATGGATGCGGTCGGCCAGCGCGGCCTTGACCTCGGCGCTGGCCTGCAGCGCGCCGAGAACGGTGATGGAGCCGATGGCCGCGAGCGCGAGGTCGGGCGTGACGTCTGGTTCGATGCGCGTGAGGCCGACGACTTTTACGTGCAGCACTTCGCCGGCGGCTTTGACGGCCTCCAGGTCTGCGCGCGCATAGACCCGAAGGCCGAGTTCAAGGTGTGCCGGGCGATCGACTGCAAGACGACGTCGTCATGCGCGCGAAGTTGGTTGCGGATGGCTGTGCGGATGAAGTCGGCGCGGTTCGAATAAAACCCTTCCCGAACCAGGAGGTCTGCGCGGCCAAGATCGACGAAGCCCAGGTTGACCGTGATCTTCTCGGTCTCGCCGCCCTTGTCGCGCAGTGTCTGGCTCAAACCCATTCCGCAGTCTCCATCCATCTGGATGGCATATGGATGTTATTTAGATGGACGCAAGGGTCGGATTCCGCGAGGTCTTTATGATCGCCAAGCGTCATGAAGATCCCGGCGGTCGCCATGTGGGGGGACTTGCGACCGCCGGGCGGATCGGGACGTGCGGGCGGCCCGATCCGATTTCAGTTCGCCGTGGCGATATCCGGACAGACGCTGAGGTCGCCGCGCTGCCGCATGGGAGCGCAGGTGATCCGGGCGGCGCCAGGCGAATGGGCGATTGGCAGCCGGTCGCCCTTGGCGGCGCTGTTCGAGATCTCGCTCATGGTCCTGATCGGGTCGCCGCTCCCGGCGTAGCCCACCATCGAGGGCAGCGGCAGCAGCAGGAGCGCGAGCCAGCGCAGATGCCGAAGCCTCGACTTGCGCGGCTTGGCGGATGTCTTGGAGGTCGTCTTGGCGGTCCTCATGAGCGAGCTCCAGTCGACTGATCCGAAAGGGCAAGCGAACTGCCGCCGGCGCCTCGGCCGCGGCCTCCGAAGCGAGCAGGAGCGATGCGCCAAACACGGCGGCCCGGGCGACGAAGACGACGCAGGCGACGCTCAGTCTGGCGATGCGCATCCGCGCGCTCCCTCTTCGGCTCTGCGATGCGGAGCGTGACGCCGCCGCTATCGCTTTCGCCGATGATGATGGCGGGCCGCTCGGTTGCGGTGGATTGAGTGTTGTTAAGAAATGTTGCGCCGCCAGACCTTTGCCGCGCCGCAATATCTCTTAACAACACTCAATCCACGGCAACGTCCCGGCGCCTCACGGTCCGGCCTCGAAACGGCGAACCACCTTCGCCGCAACCGGGACCCGCCTGATGAGCGCAACGCTGACCCTCGACGGACTGACCTTCCTTCGCGAATGGCTCTCCGCGCCCTTGCGCGTCGGGGCCGTCTTCCGTCCGGCGCGACGCTCGCGAAGGCGATCACGGCCGAAATCGACGGGGACACCGGAAACGTTGTCGAGCTCGGGCCCGGCACAGGCGTCTTCACCCAGGCGCTGATCGAGCGCGGCGTGGCCGAACGCCGGCTCGCGTGATCGAGGCGGGTTCGGAATTCGCCGTGCTGCTCGAGGCTAGGTTCCCGCAGGCCACCACGCTCTGGATGGACGCCTCTCAGCTGCGCACGGTCGAGCTTTTCGGCGGCGACGCCGCGGGCGCGGTGTCGAGCGGTCTGCCCCTGCTCTCGATGTCGCCGCGCAAGGTCATTGCGATTCTCGACGGCTCGTTCCGGCACCTTAGGCCCGGCGGCGCCTTCTACCAGTTCACCTACGGGCCGAACTGCCCCGTTCCCCGGCCCATCCTCGATCGCCTCGGCCTCAAGGCGACCCGCGTCGGCCGCGCGCTCGCCAATGTCCCGCCTGCCGCCGTTTACCGGATCCAGCGCCGCTCCCAGCGCCGCCTGCCGGAAGGCTGGAGCTGAAGAGGATCAGGCCATGTCCCATTCCCTCATCGTCAACGGCGAAACGCGCCTCATCGAGGCCCGACGGCCGGACGCCGCTCCTCTGGGCGCTGCGCGACACGCTGAAGCTGACCGGGACCAAATATGACTGCGGCGCGGGGCTCTGCGGGGCCTGCACGGTCCATATCGACGGCCAGCCGATGCGGTCCTGCGCGCTCACGATCGAGGACGCCGCGGGGTGGAGATCGTCACCATTGAGGCGGTCGAAGGCCGCGAGGCCGAGGCGGTGCGCGACGCATGGGTGGCGCGTGACGTGCCGCAATGCGGCTTCTGCCAGTCGGGCCAGGTGATGAGTGCGATCGCGCTGCTGCGCGAGGTGCAGACGCCGAGCGACGCCGACATCGACGCGGCGATGAGCGGGAACCTCTGCCGCTGCGCCACCTACCCGCGCATCCGCGCCGCGATCCACGACGCCGCCGGGGAGCTGCAACGGCAGGCCGGCCGAGAGGAGGCCCGCCGATGAGCGCCGCCGTCGCCGAAAACCCGGCCGAGAAAAAGGGCCGCTTCGCCATGTCCCGCCGCCGGCTGATCCTCGGCGGGACGCTGGTCGGCGGCGCGATGGTCGTCGGCTATGCGGCCACGCACCCGGTCGAGGCGATCGGCTCCGTGCTGCAGGCAGGCGGCGGCGATCCGGAGCCAAGCGTCTTCGGACCCTTCATCCGCATCGACCGCGACGGCTGGATCACGGTCGTCAACAAGCAGCAGGAGATGGGCCAGGGCGTCCATGCGGGCCTCGCCGCGATGGTCGCCGAGGAACTCGACGCCGACTGGGACAAGGTCCGGGTCGTCGAGGCGAGCGGCAATTTTCGCGCCTATGGGCCGCAGTTCACGGCCGGATCCGGCTCGATCGCGGGAAACTGGGACGTGCTGCGAAACGCCGGAGCAGCGGCGCGGGCGATGTTCGTCGCGGCCGCCGCCGACCGCTGGGATACGCCTCGGGAGTCGCTGATGGTGCTCGACGGCGTCGTGTCGCATCTCGGCTCCGGCAAGTCCGCGAGCTTCGTCGAGCTGCTCGAGGACGCCTCGCGCCAGACGCCGCCCGACGCGCCGGAGCTGAAGCTTCCGGAAGCTTACCGCCTCATCGGCACCGACCGCGTGACGCGCAAGGACAGCCTGGCGAAGTCCACCGGCCGCCAGACCTACACGCAGGACGTCCAGCTGCCGGACATACTGACCGCCATGGTCGCCCGCCCCCGCGCTTCGGTGGGACGCTGAAGACTTTCGACGCCCGCGACACCTTCCGGATCGAGGGCGTGGTCGACGCCTTCGCGATCGGCGACGGCGTCGCGGTGCTGGCGAAAGACGCCTTCGCGGCGCGGCGCGGACGCGAAGCGCTGCGGATCGAGTGGGACGACAGGCAAGCCGAAAAGCGCTCCTCGCCAGAGCTCGTCCGCTGGTTTCGCGAGATCGCGGAGGGGCGGACCGACATCACGCCGAGCGCCTTCCAGACGAAGGGCGACGCCGAGGCCGCATTCGGGCCGGACGCGCTCGAGTTCGGGATCGACTTTCCCTATCTCGCCCACGCGCCGATGGAGACGCAGGACTGCGTCGCCCGCGTCAACGGCTGGGACGTCGAGATCCTGTCGGGCTCCCAGATGGCGACGGTCGACCAGATCCAGGCCGCGCGCGTCGCGCTGACGCTGCCGGGCAAGGTCGAGGTCAAGGTGCTGCCGGCCGGCGGATCCTTCGGTCGGCGCGGCGTCATGGCGGCGGACTGCCTCGTCGAATGCGTACGGATCGCCAAGCGCTCCGACGGCTACCCGGTCAAGCTGATCTGGACGCGCGAGGATGACATGACCGGCGGCTACTACCGCCCGATGGCGCATCACCGCGCCTGGGTCGAGCTCGGCCCGGACGGGTTTCCGGCGCGCTGGCGCCACCACGTGGTCGCGCAGTCGCTGCTGCCGATCGTCACCGAGTTCACTGCCGAGGGCGTCAAGGACAGCCCCTACTTCGCGGGCGCCTCGGTTGTCGACGGCAAGGTGTTCACGCCGAAATTCCCCGTGCCGGTGCAGTTCTGGCGCTCCGTTGGCCACTCCCACTCGGCTATGGCCATGGAGCACATCGTCGACCAGCTCGCGCGCCGCGTCGGCCGCGATCCGGCCGACTACCGGCAGGCGCTCTACGAGAAGGCCGGGGCCGCCAGACGCCTCGCGGTTCTCGCCGCGCTCCGCCAAAAATCTGGATGGGGGACGCTAATCGAGCCCGGATGGGCGCGGGGCATGGCGGTGCATGAGAGTTTTGGCACGGTCGTCGGCCAGGTCGCGGAGGTGCGGCTCGACGGTCCCCGCCCCTCGGTGCGCCGCGTCGTCGGCGTGGTCGATTGCGGCATCGCGGTCTCGCCCGGCCAGATCGCGGCGCAGATGGAGGGCTCTGTGGGCTTCGGCCTCTCGGCCGCGCTCCATGGCGCGATCACGCTGAAGGAGGGGCTCGTCCAGGAGACGAACTTCGACCGCTATCGCTGCCTGCGCATGAACGAGATGCCGGCGGTCGAAACCCACATCCTGCCCTCGACCAACCGCCCAAGCGGCATGGGCGAGCCGGCCGTGCCGCCGATCGCGCCCGCGGTCGCGAACGCGATGCTGGCGCTGACCGGCGAGCCCACTCGCGCGCTGCCCTTCGGACGCGGCGCCGCAGGCCTATGACGAGAGGAGCCCAGCCCATGGTGAAGTGGACCGCGGCCGACATGCCGTCGCAAAAGGGGCGATCGGCGGTCGTCACAGGAACCGGCGGGCTCGGCCTTGAGACGGCCCTCGCGCTCGCCCGGGCGGGCGGCGAGGTCATCATCGCCGGCCGCAGCCCTGAAAAGGGCGCCGACGCAGTGGCGCGCATCCGCCGGGAGGAGCCTTACGCCAACGTCGCCTTCAAGCAGGTGGATCTCGCCAATCTCAGGTCGGTGGCCTATCTCGGCGAACGCCTCGGCGACCAGCGCGACAGCCTCGACCTGCTCGTCAACAACGCCGGCGTGATGACGCCGCCCAATCGGCAAGAGACCGCCGACGGCTTCGAGCTGCAGCTCGGCGCCAATTATCTCGGCCATTTCGCGCTGACCGCGCAACTGCTGCCGCTGCTGAAGAACGGCCGCGACGCCCGCGTGGTCTCGCTGTCGAGCATAGCGGCCCGCAACGGGGCGATCGACTTCGACGACCTTAACGCCGCGAAGGGCTACAGGCCGATGCCGGTTTACAGCCAGTCCAAACTCGCCTGCCTGATGTTCGCATTCGAGCTTCAGCGCCGGAGCGCCGCCGGCGGCTGGGGCGTCACGAGCCTCGCGGCGCATCCGGGCATCTCGCGCACCAACCTGCTGCACAACGCGCCCGGCCGCTGGAGCGGCGCAGGCCTCGCCCGGTCCATGCTGTGGTTCCTGTTCCAGCCGGCGGCGCAGGGCGTGCTGCCGACGCTGTTCGCCGCCACCTCGCCTCAGGCCAGGCCCGGCACCTATTACGGCCCGGCGAGCCTCGGCGAGACGCGCGGGCGCCCGGCGCTGGCGAGAACCCCGCCGCAGGCGCTCGACCGGGCTGCGGCGGTGCGGCTTTGGCGCTACTCGGAGGCGCTCACCGGCGTGCGCTTCCCCTGAAAAGGCAGGGCTTCATAAAACAAAACATCTCTCGCCGTGACAGCGCACGGGCGGGCGTGAGACTTAAACTGCGACGACTGTCTCGCAAGGGCGTTCGATGACGATGCAGATGCAGGCCTGCGCGCCGGAGATGTCCGCGACCATCCTCCTCGTCGAGGATGACCGCGACATCGCCGACATGCTGGCCGAGACCCTGTCGCAGAACGGCTATACGGCGGTCTCGGCCCAGTCGGGCGCCGAGATGGACCGGCTGCTGCGCCGTCAGGCCTTCGACCTCGTGGTGCTCGACGTCATGCTGCCGGGCGAGGACGGCTTCAGCATCTGCCGGCGTCTGAGGGCGGAGATGCGCACGCCCATCATCATGCTCACCGCGGTGGCGACGGACGTCGACCGGATCGTGGGCCTCGAATTCGGCGCCGACGACTACGTCACCAAGCCCTTCAACACGCGCGAGCTGCTCGCCCGGATCAAGAGCCTGCTGCGCCGCGCGTCCTACGGATCGGAGCGGCCGGAGCGGCCGAAGACCATGTCCTTCGCGGGCTGGCGGATCGATCCCGTCTCGCGCACGCTTCTCGACGACGCCGGGTCGCAGGTTTTCATGACGACGGCCGAGTTCGACCTGCTGGTGGCGCTCTGCCTCAATGCCGGCCGGGTGCTGACGCGCGACCAGCTGCTGGCCCTCACCCATGCGGGCGTCGCGGGGCCGGTCGAGCGCAGCGTCGACGTCCACATCAGCCGCATCCGCCAGAAGATCGAGCCGAACCCGAAGGAGCCGAGCCTCATCAAGACGGTCCGGCTCGGCGGCTATCTGTTCACCCCGATGGTCGACGCCTCATGAGCCGCTGGCGCTCGCTGTTCCTGTGCGGCTCGATCCGCCGCCAGATCCTGTTCCTCGCCATCACCCCGGTGCTCGCCATGGTGATGATCGCGAGCCTCCTGCACAGCGCCGAGAACAAGGCGCCTTACGCCAGCAAGGTCGCGATCCGGATCCAGATGGTGACGGCCCAGTTCGCGGCGGCCACGACGCCCGAGGCCGCCGCGGCTATCATGGCCGCGACCTCGGCGACGGGGCTGAAAGTGGAGCGGCTCACGCCCGAGGCCGCGCGCGCCGAGCTTGCCCCGTCCGACAGCGACGATTGCGACGTCTTCGACATCCGCAAGGCGATGGGAACGTCTCTCGACGCCGAGGTCGTGCGGCGCATGGCCAGCGGATCGACCGTCGACGCCATCGCGGTGCGGCTCGCCGACGGCGCGACGCTCGCCTTCATGCCGGATCCGCGGCCGCCGCTGCCGCTGCTTCATCCGGAGCGGATCTTCTTCGCGATCAAGATCCTCATCATCGTGCTTCCGATGCTGCTGCTGTCGATCTACGCCGGCAGCATCATCATGGCACCGCTGACGAGGTTCGCCCGTGAAGCCCAGGCGCTCAGCCCCGACGAAGGCCCGGACCGGCCATTCGAGGAGGGCGGCCCGCGCGAGATCAGCGCGCTCGCGCGCGCGCTCAACGACATGCGGACGCGCATCCGCGAGATGATCGACGGCCGCACGAGGATGGTGCGGGCGATCAGCCACGACCTCAGGACGCCGCTGACGCGGCTGCGCATGCGCGCCGAACGCTCGACCGACGAGAAACTCCGCGACGCGATGCTGACCGACATCAGCCGCATCGACGCGATGATCGAGGAGACGCTGACCTATCTGCAGCGTGACGTCGCGACCGAGACCAAGACGCGCGTCGACCTGCCGAGCCTGCTTCAGACGATCTGCCACGACTTCGCCAACGCCGACCTGCAGGTCTCCTACGAGGGCCCGGCCCGGCTCGCCTTCGACTGCAAGCCGCAGGCGCTGGTGCGCGCCGTCACCAATCTCGTGGACAACGGCGTGAAGTTCGCGGGCGTGGTGGTGGTGCAGCTTGAGGCGCTGCCCGACGGCGTCTCCATCGAAGTGGCGGACGACGGCCCCGGCATCCCGAAGGAACTGCGCGCCAAGGTTGTAGAGCCGTTCTTCAAGGCAGACGCGAGCCGCGCCTCCGGAGCGCCCGGCGGGTTTGGCCTGGGCCTGTCGATCGTCCAAGAGATCGTCGCTGGCCACGGCGGGACCATGACGCTGCTAGACCGGGCTCCGAGAGGGCTGGTGGTCCGGCTCGACCTGCCGCCGCCCGCCGCCGCATCGGCTAGCGGCGCCCGGACCGACAGCCGCGGGAGCCCCGCCGGACAGATGGCGTCGCCGCTACGCATATGAACGCCGTCGCAGTAAGCGGACTATCTCGACGACCGCAATGGGTCAGCCTGGGACGAGGCCATCCGGCTGGGATGCGCCAAAAGCTGACGCTGACACTTCGCCCAAGAGCGGACGTCTGTCTCGACGCGGATTTCGAAGCCGCCGAATTGATCAGCTCGGCGCGGCAACCGCGGCCGAGGCGACCAAGCCATGGCGCATGCAGTAGTAGACGAGGTCGATATCGGAGGAGACGCCGAGCTTCGACTTCAGCGCGTAGTGGTAGTTCGCGACGGTCTTGGGGGTCAGGTGGAGCGCCGCGGCGATCTCCTCGGTCGACTTGGCGTCGACGATCATGCGCAGAATCTCGAACTCCCTCGGCGACAGTTGCTCGAAGGCGGGCGTGTCTTCCTCGAGGCGGCTCGCCGCCAGCACGGCCGAGATCTCGGGGCAGAGGGCGGGCCGGTCGCGGGCGACGTTCCTGACGGCTCCGACTAGGGTCTCGGGGTCGCTGCTCTTCGTGACGTAGCCCTTGGCGCCTGCTCTGAACGACTGGAGCGCGAAGCTGGCGTTGGCGTGCATGGAGAACATCAGGACGCGCGCCTTCGGGTCCCACTGCCGCAACTGCTTCACGAGGTCGATGCCGCCGCGGCCGGGCATGCTGATGTCCATGACGACCACGTCCGGCGAGGCTGTCTTGTAGAGCTGGTAAGCCGTGGCGGCCTCGCCCGCCTCGGCGACCACCGACATGTCGTCCTCTCGCTCGAGCAGGCGGCGGTAACCCTCCCGCACGACGGCATGGTCGTCGACGAGCATGACCTTGATCATGCGGCCTCTCCCTTTCGCTCGTCGTGGGGACCAGAGGCGGGGAACCCCACGCTTAGCTCGAACCCGCCGGTCTCCCTCGGCCCGGCATGGAAGTCGCCGCTCAGAGCGAAGACGCGCTCGCGGATGCCGATCAGCCCGACGCTCCCCGGCCGCGCGGAAGCCCAGTCCGGGCCGGGTCCCTCGCCATCGTCGGCGACCGTGAGCTCGATCCTTCGGTCCTCGCCGGGCAAAGGCGCCACGACGTTGCGCAACGTGACATGAACGTGCTTCGCGCCCGCGTGTCGCAGCGCGTTGGTCAGCGCCTCCTGGACGATGCGATAGGTGTGAGCGGCCGTCTCGGCGGGCAGGCCGTCAAAGTCGCCATCGCGCCGGAATGAGATAGCCGGGGCCCCGGCCGCAATACGGTTTTGCGCGTCGACCAGCTCCTGCAAACTCGTCACGAGGCCGAGCTCATCGATCTCAGGAGGCCGCAGCAGGACCAGCGTCTCTCGCAGCGCCCGAAGGGTCCCGGTGCCCATCTCGACGAACTCGTCGCACTCCTTTGCGACGGCCGGCGTGACCGCGCCTACGCTCTTGCGGATCGAGCGCGCGGCGACGCTGAGCGCCGCCAGCCGCTGGGCCACGTCGTCGTGCAGTTCGCGGGCGATGTGCGACCGCTCGCGCTCCTGCGCGTCCACGAGCTGCCGGGCGAGGTCTGCGCGTTCGCGCGTTGTGTTCTGGAGCTTGAGCGCGAGCTCGTTCAGGACCTGCGAGATTCGGTCGAGCTCGTTCAGCCGGAACGGCGGCAGGCGGTGACTGAGGTCGCCGTCCCCAAGGCGGTTGATGCCGACCAGGATCTCCTCGGCGGGCTTGAGGGCGTGATGCACGACGACGTAGACGAGGATGCAGAGAGCCACGACCATGGCGGTCCAGACGCCCAGCATGCGGGACAGCTCATGCCACGCCCGCTCGGCCACCGCTTCCGGCGCGATCGTCGCCCTGACCGTTCCCTTCGTCGCCCCTCGCGAAGCCAGCGCCCGCTCGGCGGTCGAGCCTTCGGGGAACAGCGCGCAGTAGCCGGCGGTGAACCAGCCCGGCGCCCGCAAGGACCGTTGGTCGGTGCCGGCGCAGACCGAGTTCCGCAGGGCGCCGTTGGGATGCAGTAGCTGGACGCACTGGCCGGGGCGGAGCGTGTAGTTCGTGACGGCCTCCCAGTCTGGGAAGCGGTCGGCCCGATCGAGCTGGGTCTCGATCCTGAAGAGCTGGGTCCTGAGGTGCTGCGCAACGGATCCGGCCGTGTCCTCGTTTTGCGCGTCCGCCTCGGTTGCAATGTTGCGCAGGGTGAAGGCCGCGGCTCCAGCCACGCACAACAGCGCCACAAGAATGATCCGGACGACGAGCGCCCACCTCAGGTCGATTGCTGTGCGGCGGCCAGGGCTCGGCCCGTTCGATGCGATCGGCTGGCTCATGGAGTTCCTCGACGGCACTACCGATAGCACGCGGTCGCGGCGCCCGGACGCTCGCCCGAGAAAGTCAGGCTTTTTGCCCAAACCTTCGGATGCCATCCGCCGTTCCGGAACCGGCGCCCGCGGCGGCATGCTCTCCGCAACGAAAAGGGAGAGCCCGATGACGAACGAACCCACCCCCAGAATGAGCCTCAAGTACTTCGGCGCGCCGCTGCTGGCGGCGCTCGCCATCGGCTTGGTGCCCGCGGCCGCTCGGGCAGAGGCGCCGATCTCGACCGCCGTGCTGAACACCTACTTCCAGAACGACCATGCCGAGTGGGTCCCGACGAGCGAGGCCGAGCGCAAGCGGATGTCGGCGATGGTCGACACCTTCAAGTCGATGCTCGAAAAGTCGGGCAAGTACAGCTTCAAGCCTGTCGATCCGGCTGTTCAGGAGCGGATCATGCAGGACCAGAAGATGGGCGAGTGCGCGGGCTGCGAGACGCGGTACGGCAAGGAGCTCGACGTCGATCAGGTCGCCTGGATCGAGGTCCAGAAGGTCTCGGAGCTGATCCTGAATGTGAACGTCTACATGACCGACGTGAAGACCGGGAAGCAGGTGTTCGTTAAGAGCGTCGACCTGCGCGGCAACAACGACGAGTCGTGGCAACACTCGATCAAGTTCCTAGTGAAGCGTTACATGCTGAACCCTGAGCAGTACACTCAGACGGGCGGCAAGTCCTAAGCGTTCGATCGGCTTGGCGCCAAAAGCGGAACTTCGATCCGCGCCGATAAGCAGACCTCGCTGAATCGCGTCGCGCCGGGCTGATCGTCCCCTCAGTCCACGGAATTATTCTTTCTGAGGCCGGCAGACATCTCGGCAGCGAGAGCGGACGCCTCGTCTTCCGTCAGGTGCATGAGAAGATCGCCCTGGTCATCCTCCGCGATCGCGCCCGACGGCTGGCTGAGCACAGCCCAAATGCGGTCGTTCCGGTCATGAAGATGGGCCGCGGTGAAATGGGTCGGAGGGACCGTTCGGGCGAGGAAATCAGGAGCCATCTCGCTATCGTCATCGAACGCCATAACCAGTCTCCTTCACATCAACAGCAGAGTTTTGGGGCGGGACGCCTGTTAGCGACCCCGCCCCCGGCGGAGGCGCATTGGGGCGGTCGCACCCCCACCTGCGCCCGGGCTGGGGGCGGCCCGGGCGGTTCGGGTCAGATCCGGCGGGCCGCGCGGGCAGTGCCGGCGACGCCACCGAACCAAGCGGCGACTGCCGCCAGCACCAAGGCGAGGAAGCCGAGCAGAGCGCCGCGAGACACGACCTTGGTGGCCGTGACCGCCGCGGCCTGCGTCTTCTGCCTGGCCTGCTCGACAGTCTGGCGGTAGCGCGCCTCATATTCGCTGACCTGCGTACGGGCCTGGTCTGTGCTGATGTTCTGCGCTCGTGCGACAGCGTCCGCGGCCCGGGTGCGGGCCTCGTCGGCCTTGGCGGGATCGCCGGTCAGGACGGCTTGAACAGCGGCGGCCGCGCCCGACTTGAGCGCTTCGGGATCCTGTCCTTCGCCCGCGGTCCGGACCTGGCGCTCGATCTCCTGCAGCGGGTTCATCGTCGCGACGGTCGGTGCCGCGGCCTGAATGGCCGTGGACGCGACGCCGCCTGCGCCGCCGATGACGCTCGATAGGCCGCCAAAGGCGCCGCCGATCAGCGAGCCGACCGAGGTCGTCAGAAGATAGAGGATCACGAGCGTCGTGGCGGCCCAGGTCGTGAGGCCATGAAGCCCGCCGACAGCCTTGATCGGACGGCCCGACACACGGCTAGATACATATCCGCCCGCGAACGCGCCGATTAGGCCGGCTACCAGATACCAAACGCCGCCCGCGATCGAGAACGCGCCCGCGGTCGGATTGTCGGACGTGCCGGGGTCGATGACCGCGGCTCCGATCCCGACGCCGAGCAGGTTGAGGACGAGCTGGACCGTCAGAGCCACGACGACGCCCGCGAAGACGGCGCCCCACGAAATCTGATTGAGGGCGGCGGTGCGGTCGTCGGCGTGCGCAAGCGCTCCGCCTCCATTGATGGAGGTGTCTGTCATGTCGCCCTCCTGGGGCTTTTCAGTTTTGGAAGGATGATTTCGTCCGGTGGCGGACGGGCGGGACGCGCACCGCGTCCCGCCAAGCTCAGGTCACTTCTTGAGAGCGTCCCGCGCGGCGTCGGCGGCCTTACCGACCGTGCCCTGGACCTTGCCCTCGGTCTTTTCAGCCTTGCCTTCGGCCTCGGTCGTCTTGTTGCCCGTCAGCTTGCCGATCGCTTCCTTGACCGAGCCCTTGGCTTCCCTGGCGGCGCCTTCGATGCGGTTCTTGTCCATGTTCGTCTCCCATCAGGATCTAGCGGCCGCCGGGTTGGCGCGCCGCCTTCGATGGAATGGAGATGGATCGACGCCACCTTCGACGATAGAACCGCAAATACCAGTCAGATTGGTATTCTGGGACCTGTCAGCGCGACGGCCGCCGCTTGCTTTCAACTGCCGCCTCGCCCGTCACCCTCGCTCGCGCGCCCAGACCACGGCGGCGGCTCGGCGGTTTACCCCGATTTTGCGGAACAGCGACGCCACATGATTGCGGACTGTGTTGGTCGACAGGCCAAGCCGGTCGCTCATAGCGACGTTGTCGCAGCCTTCGGAAATGAGGCCGAGGATCTGCCGCTCCCGGTCGGTCAGGTCGCCGATCCCGATCCCGGGGCCGGGCTTGCGGGAGGTCTGGCGGAGGTTGGCGAGCTTCTCGACCACGGTGCGGCTAAACCAGGATGTGTCTGCCATCACGCTCTCGATCGCCGCGATCAGCTCGTCCTCGGTCTTCTTCCGTTCGGTCACATCCTGCACGACCCACAGCACGCAGGCCTCGTCGTTGATCTCGACGGTCTCGGCCGACACAAGGCAATCAACCTCGGCGCCTTCCTTCGTCCGCATGACGATCGGCGCGTTCTGCACGCCGCGCCCATCCCGGAGATCGCCTTCGACCGAACGGCGAGCAGCAGGATCCGACCAGAGCCGGACGTCAGCCGCGGCGCGTCCGGTCAGGTCGACGTCGGAGTAGCCGCTTAGCGCCTCGAACGCCTGGTTGACCTCGATGAAAGCGTGGTCGGCAAGCCGCGTGATGGCGCCGGCCACCGGCGAGAGCCGGAATGACTTCGCGAAGCGCTCTTCGGTCTTTCGCAGCGAGATCTCGGCTTTTCGGCGCGGCTCGAGGTCGGCGAAGGTGAAGAGGATGCATGGCTCGCCGCCCACCTCGATCGGCTGCCCCGCCACGATGACCGCGCGCCCGGTCCCGTCCGGCAGCGGAACCTCCGCCTCCATCTGCGTGACCGCGCGTCCTTCTGAGATGCGCTCATGGGCGAGATCGTGGCGTTCGCCGCCTGAGAAGACGTCGAACTCGCGCACCGTCTTGCCGACAACCGTGCTGCGGTCATGGCCCGTCATGTCCATGAAGCCTTGGTTTACCCGCACGTAGACTTGGTCGGCGGCGCGGCAGATCAGGGCCGGCGCCGGATTGGCGTTGAAAGCGCCCTCGAAGCGATCTTCGGCCTCGAAGCGCTCGGTCTCATCCTTCACGATGAGGACAAGCAGCTCCGGCTCCCCGCCGCGGTCGACGACTACGAGGCTGCGGATGGTGTGCACCCAGGTAATGTCAGGGTCGGAAGCGGGAGACACCTCGACCGTCACGTCGTCAAATACCTCCCCTTCGATGACGCGGTCGAGGGGGTACTTCCCCTCCGGCAGCGGATGGTTGTTCCGGAAGCGCAGCCTGAAGCGCTGCCGGTAGCCATCGACGGAACCACCAAGCCCCTCGAGCTCCTCGATCCCATGCATGGCGAGCGCCGCCGCGTTCGCCCACGAGATCGATTGGTCCGGCTCGACCAAGATGATTCCGTCGGTCAGGCCGGCGATCACCTGCTGAAGCGCGGCTCGGTCTGTCTTGATCGCGGCGGTGGGGGCGTCCATCGACGGTCTCCGGGCTCAGCGCCGCTATCTGTGCTTCCAGCAAGGAATGGCCAGAAGGCCGGGCGAGGCTCCGGCTCTAGCTCCTCGACTGCGACGACCGCGGTTGCGTCATGTCATGTGGCGATCGGGCTAACGACCTGCGGCCGGGTTGGGTCGTGCTGTCGTTTTCTCCATGCGCTCGCGGCTAACGGAGCTTGGCGATCCCGATGCCGTCGAGCTTTGCGCGGTCCTTGATGGATTCCTCGCTGCGGATCAGCGCCTTTGAGATCGCCGTCAGCGCCATGCCCTTCCCGGCCAGTAGCTTTAGTTTCGCGAGCTCCTCACCAGTCCACGGCTGGCGATGCCGTTCAAATCGCTCTTTCACGAGCCGCTCCTGCTTTGTCCATATCTCGGGCGTTCGCATCGTTTATAGCAGCGATGGCAACGCGCTTGGCCGCAGGTGTAAACCAATGCCGGAAGTGTCCGGCAAATTTAAAGGGGCGCGACGACGACTGGCATGGCGACCCTCAGCACGCCTCGACGGACCCTCCCGCCTGGCGCGCCCAAAGTACGTCGGCCTGCTTGTCGCGACCTGCGCCGTCAGTCGGCGACGAAGCTCCCAAAGCCCAGCCCCTATTCCGCCAAGAAAGAGCGAAGCGCCCCGATCGTATCCTGCGGCGCTTCTTCGAACGGTACATGCCCGAGCGTCGGAAACGAGACGAGGCGCGCGGCGGGTAGCGCCTTGAGATAGTCGGCGGCGTTCGAGAACGGGATCAGCGCGTCCCGCTCGCCCCATAGCAGCAGCGTCGGCGCTTTAATCCGCGCCAGGGCCGGAGCTGGATCGAAGATCACCGTCTGCTCCATCGTCGCGATCATAGCCGCTCGGGCGCCGGGCGCGAGCAGCAGGTCGTAATACCGCTCGAACGTTGCGTCCGTCAGGCGCTCCGGGTCGCCGTACGCGGAGGCGAGCTGCGGGCGCACGAACGCCGCGGCAACACGCGGGTCATGATCTTGAGCATCGCCGGCGCCTCGAACCTCTGGCCGTAGGCGCGGCCTGGGCTCGCGAACCCGTCCGGCGAGATCAACACGAGCTTGTCGACGCGCTTGGGATGAGCGGCGGCGAACGCCCACGCGACCCGACCTCCCATCGAGTTACCGACGAGCGTCGCGCGCTGAAGGCCCAGCCGATCCATGAGCGCAAGGACAACGGCCTCCATCCGCTTTTGCGAATAGTCCCCTTTCGGATCCGGCCCCGTCAGTCCGGCACCGGGCAGGTCGAGCCGCACGACCCTATGGTCGGCCTCCAGGATCCTGGCCCAGGGCTCCCAGGTATGGAGGCTCGAAGCAAAGCCGTGGAGCAGCACGAGCGCGGGCGCGTCCTTCGGGCCGCTGTCGCGCACATGAAGGCGAAGACCCGCGACGTCCAGAAGATCGCTTGGCGCGGCAAGGTATTTCCGATCGAGTTCGGCGCGGGGTTTGTCAGGCGTCCACAGCCAGACGATGAGACACGAGACGAGGACCCCCAGCACGACCAGGGCGATCATCCAAACCGGCTTCATGACGCTCCTGAAAGGGCCGAGCCGCTGCAGCGGCCGCCCTGTGATCCCCTTGTCCGCCACCTTACTGCGGCTTTCAGGTCTTGCCGTTGTGGATCCGAACGCGGTCCATGAAACGTAGGCGAGAGAGAAGGCGTCCGGTCGCCTTAGCTTCGGAAAGGCGTTGAATGGCGAAGGTACTGGTCTGGTACGACGACGGGTGTCCGCTCTGCCGCCGCGAGATCGCGGTCATGCGGCGGCTCGATCGCCGCGACGCAATCGAATTCCGTCGTCGACCGATCCGATGAGGCCTGTCCGATTGATCGCGCCGCACTGCTTTCGCGGTTCCATGCGCGCGAGAACGGTCAAATCCTCAGCGGCGCAGCGGCGTTCGCCGCGATGTGGCGCGCGATCCCGATGCTAGGCCCTTGGGCCTGGTCGCCCGCAACCGCTTCGTGCTCGCAGGGCTCGAAAAGCTCTACGGACGTTTCCTGAAGGTCCGGCCGAGGCTCCAGCGCGCCTTGGGCGCGACCACTGTCCCCGGGCGGTCGACGAAGTGAGGCCGACGCCCGACCGACGACGCCCGGCCAGGAAAGCGTGGTCCTATCCGCGCCCTGCCATCGCCAAGGCCTGCGAGCGCCGCATCACCATCGTGCATCGCGGCGTCACGCTCGCCGACACGAGACGGGCGGTGCGGACGCTCGAGACCAGTCATCCGCCTAGCTACTATTTTCCGCCCGATGACATCGACCAGACGGCGCTCGCCCGCTCGTCTGGATCGTCGTTCTGCGAATGGAAGGGAGCGGCAAACTATTTCGACGTCACCCTGCAGGGCGAAATTTTCCGCGACGTCGCCTGGAGCTACGCGCAGCCGACCCCGGCCTTCGCGTTGCTGCGGGATCACATTGCCTTCTATGCCGCGCCATTCGACCAGTGCCTGATCGACGGCGAGCAGGTGACGCCACAGCCCGGTGGCTTCTATGGCGGCTGGATCACCCCCCGCGAGGCCGGACCATTCAAAGGCGTGCCGGGCAGCCGGTTTTGGTGACGTAGGAGCCGTGGGAGCTACGCCAGCTCGGAATGTTTGGCGCCGAGCTAGCGTTCGACTCGAGATCAGAGGCTTTCTGGGTTGCGCTTTGGGTCGATTATGAAACGGTCCAGGCGCCATTCAGCTCCAAGAGCGGTCGTCGACGCCTTGCTCGGGATGCAACCTTCGAAAGTCTGCGGAATGCAGCTTGTCGATGACGTGTAGCGCCTGTCCAGCTATTTTGATGGAGGGCGCCTCCTACGATCCGGAGGCCTTCGAACAGGGCAATTGGGTGCAGATTGCAGATAGAGATGCGGAAACCGGTCCGCGTCTGATCGGAGCCGGCGTCTCGTTCTCGCTCATGATTGGAGCAAGACGCCGCTTGGTCCAGTCGATGGCTGGCCGCAGGCGCTCCGCACCACACCGTCGAACTGATGCTCGCCTCCAGACAGGCCATGTGCCTCATCTGGGGGCCAGAGCTGACGCTGCTTTATAACGACGCCTACGCGCCGATCCTCGGCTTCAAGCATCCGCGGCTCTCGGACGGCCAATCCAGCAGGTCTGGTCGGAAGTCTGGGCGGACATCGAACCGCTCATTCAGAGGGCGCTCGCCGGCGAGGCCTTGGTTCGAGGACCTGCATCTCGTGATGCAGCGCAAGGCTACCGCGAGGACACTTGGTGGCAGTTCTCCTACAGCCCCGCACGAGACGACAGCGGCAGCATCGTCGGGATGTTGAACGTCACCACGGAGACGACAGCCAAGGTCAAGGTCGAAGCAGCCTTGCGCGCCAGCGAGGCGCGTCTGCGCTTCCTAAGTGAGCTCGATGAAGCGCTGCGCTCCTCCCGGGACGCGCCGGCCGCCATGCTTTCAGCCGCAGCGTTGCTTGCGCGGCGGCTCGACGCCTCTCGCTGCGCCTATGCTGACGTGGACGTCGACAACGACCGCTTCGTCATACGCAACGACTTCCGCCCCCGGCATTGCGAGTTCGACTGGCACCTACAGCCTGGACCTCTTCGGTTCCCGCGCCGCGGGCGACATCCGTCTGGGTCGAACGTTGGTGGTCGGCGATGTCGCGTGGGAACTCGCCCCAGAGGACGGTCGGGAGATGTTCCAGTCGATCGGGATCAACGCCATCATCTGCTGTCCGTTGATCAAGGATGGCGCCTCGCGGCCATGATGGCCGTCCACCAGGACCGGCCACGCGATTGGCGTGACGAAGACGTCGCCATCGTGGAAGCCGTGGTGGAGAGGTGCTGGGCGCATGTCGAGCGCGTCGGCGCGGAAGCGCGGCTGCGGGACAGCGAGGAGAGGCTGCGCCTTTCGGTCGAGCACGCGCGGAAATCGGCTTCTGGGATGTCGACCTTGTGCGCGACGAGCTGATCTGGCCGCCGAGAACCAAGGCGCTGTTCGGAATAAGCCCTGACGTGCCGGTGACGATGGCGGACTTCTACGGCGGGCTGCACCCGGAGGATCGCGACAGGACCAGCGAGGCCTTCGCGGCCGCCGCCGACCCAAGGCGGCGGGCGACCTATGACGTCGAATACCGCACGATCGGCAAAGAGGATGGCGTCGTCCGCTGGGTCGCCGCGAAGGGCCGCGGCGTCTTCGACGATACGAAAAATGACGTGCGCTGTATCCGCGTCGCCGGGACGGCCGTCGACATATCCGCGCGCAAACAAGCGGAGGAAGAGCTGCGCGCTCTGAACACGCTGCTTGAGCAGCGCGTGGCCGAGCGCACGCTCGAGCTGCGGAGGTTCCGCGACATCGTCGATGCGACCCGCTCGCCGATCTGCGCCTTCGATTCCGAGTACAGGCTCATCGCCTTCAACAAGGCGCACAACGACGAGTTTCGACGCGTCAACGGTTTCGACACGAAGCTCGGCGACGTGTTCCCCGATCTCTTCATTCCCGAGCAGCAGCGGGTCATGCGCGCGCTGATGGCCCGCGCGCTGAGCGGCGAAAGCTTCACCGTCGTCGAGGAGTTCGGGCGACCCGAGTTCGGCAAGCCATTCTGGAAATCACCTACACGCCGCTGCTGGACGAAGAGGGTCGTATCATCGGCGCTTTCCATCTCGCGCTCGATATCTCGGCTCGCCTTCGCGCCGAGGCCGAGCTTGAGAGCGCTCAGGAAGCGCTTCGCCAGAGCCAGAAGATGGAGGCGATGGGCCAGTTGACCGGCGGCGTCGCCCACGACTTCAACAATCTGCTCACTCCGATCGTCGGGTCCCTCGACCTGCTTCAACGTAGGGGCGTCGGCGGAGAGCGCGAACAGAGGCTGATCGGTGGCGCAATTCGTCGCCGAACGCGCCAAGACGCTGACTTCTCGCTTTCGCGCGCCGCCAGCCGCTGCAGCCGGTCCGGTCGACGTCGGCGGCCTTGTTGGCGGCATGGGGCCGCAGGTCCGGGTCGTCGTCGAGGTCGCCGACGATCTGCCGCCGGCGAAGGCCGATCCCAACCAGCTCGAGATGGCGTTGCTGAACCTTGGCGTGAACGCGCGGGACGCCATGCCCGATGGTGGGACGCTGCGGATTACGGCGAGGCAAGAGAGCGTCCGGACTCCTCGGGGCGACCTCAGGCGCGGTCACTACGTGCGCTTGTCGGTCGCCGACGGGCGTCGGGATGGACGCCGCGACGCCGCCGCGTCGAGCCGTTTTTTTCAACCAAGGGCATCGGCAAAGGCACGGGTCTGGGACTGTCGATGGCGCACGGTCTCGTGGCCCAGCTCGGCGGGGCGCTAACGATCCAGAGCCAGTCCGGCCTCGGCACGAATGTGGAGCTGTGGTTGCCCATCAGCTCTGCGGTGGCGAGCCTCGCGGAGGTTTCGGCTCCGCCGGCCGCCCCGGCCAGCCGCCGTGGCTTGGCGTTGCTGGTCGACGACGAAGAGATTGTCCGGGCAAGCACCGCAGACATGCTCGAAGAGATCGGTTTCCGGGTGCAGGAGGCGTCTTCGGCGGAAGCCGCGCTCTCGCTTGTTGCGGAGGGCGCGCGACCGGACCTGCTCGTTACCGACCACCTCATGCCAGGAATGAGCGGCGTTGAAACTGGCGCGCGCTCTGCGCGAGCGACTGCCCGACCTGCCGGTGCTAATCGTCTCCGGTTACGCGGAAGTCGAAGGGATCGCGCTCGATCTGCCGCGGCTGACCAAACCGTTCCGGAGCGCTGAGCTCGCGTCGAGCGTGGCGGCTCTGACGGTAGGGCCAGATAGCGCTTAGACGCTGGAATTCGAAGCGCAGCTTGGCGACGACGACTGACGAAAGCATCGCAGAGTGGCGGCTCAAGCTCGCAAACCCGCCCTATAGCGTCGGCTGTCCCGGGCGTCTCGCGATGAAAACCGGAGCCTGTTTCAGAGCGTACGGGAACGGTCTGAAGCGGTGTGGACTTCTACCTGACACAGGCTGGAGGAAGCGCCCATGAGTAAGTTAACGCTGAAGGACATCTCTTCGAAGATGGCCGACATCGACTTCTGCATGCTGTCCACCAAGGGATCGGTGGGTCAGATCGCAAGCCGGCCGATGAGCAATAACGGCGACGTCGCATACGACGGGGACTCCTGGTTCTTTCGCCTACGAAAACTCAGCCAAAATTCGCGAGCTTGAAGCTGACCACGCGTCTCACTGACTTTCGCCGCCGGCAAAGGTCTGCTCGGCAAGCCCGGCGTATTCATCGCTGTCGAGGGCGAAGCTACCCTGTTGCGAGATAAGTCAGAGTTCGAAGCACACTGGACGAAGGATCTGGAGATTTGGTTTTCGGAAGGGATCGACACGCCCGGTATCGTCCTGATCAAAGTCCACGCGAACGAGGTGGAATACTGGGACGGCAGTGAGAATGAGAAGGTCACTGTCTAGCGCCCCGGTCGCATCGAGGCTGCATGGCTTAGCGGCCTCAGCCGAAAGGTGAGATGCCAGTGTCAAGTGGCGCAACCCTGCGCGTACTTGTGGTCCGAAATCTAACTAGTCAAAAATTTAAACGACTGTGTGCGGGGTGCCGGGGCATGCTCGGATGATCTGATTCAGGGTAAAAGCCGCATGCCTGCGGGTCGTTCAGAGTCCCTCCGCGTTGCTTAAAGCTAGCGTGGCCGCGCTCCACCGCTCGATGCTTAATCGCAGAAAGTTGCCTTCAAGCGGCTCCGACGCTCGAAGTCCGCGACCATCGAACCGGACATTCATGTTGGTGAGGGCTTGCAGGACATCCATAAGACATCCATCTGACATCCATGCGGATGGAGAAACGTGATGCGCGCAGTTCAGCCAGTTCGCGACAAGGGCGGCGAGACAGAAAAGATCACCGTCAATCTCGGCTATGTCGATCTCGGTCGGGTGGATCTGCTCGTGCAAGAGGGCTTTTATTCTAACCGCACTGATTTCATCCGTACCGCCATCCGTAACCAGCTCGGCGCGCATAGCGACGCCGTCTCGCAATCGATCGCGCGGCACACGCTCGAGCTCGGCTTGCGCGATTACGACAGGACGGATCTCGAGGCCGTCCGTTCGGCCGGCGAAACGCTTCACATCAAGGTCGTTGGGCTCGCAAGGATCGCATCCGACGTGACGCCGGAGCTCGCGCTCGCGACGATCGGCTCGATCACCGTCCTCGGCGCGCTCCAGGCCAGCGCCGAGATCAAAGCCGCGTTGGCCAAACGCATCCACTAGGGCGAGGCGCCCGCCATAAGGACCATGTCATGAACACCGAGTTCGCCACGGCCATGCGCCGGGCGTCGCAGCAGATGCGCGCCCAAAATCTCTCCAAAGCCACAAGGCTGATCCAGGAAGCCCTGAACCGCCGTCCGTGGGCAGGCGAGGCCAAGACCGACGGGGCGGAGCTGCGTGTCGGTCTGCTGTCGTCGACATCGCAAGACAAGGTCGCGGATGCCCCCGGAGACGCTGTGCGTCCCACGCGGATGCGGCGGCCTCTCGGCGAGACCCTCGGCACCCTCAAGCAGGGCCGTCTGAACCCCGAAATCTTTGGCGGACTCCCAGGAATGGCTTTCTCGGGACTGCAAGCGAGTGCGGCGCCTCCGCGGCCTGAAGGCGCTCGTTTCGAGACGCGAAGCTTTACCTGCGCGGCGGGTGTTCGGTCCTACAAGGTCTATGTACCGGCATCCGCCAGGGAGCGCCCTCGGGGACTGATCGTGATGCTGCACGGTTGCACGCAGAACCCGGACGACTTCGCGCTCGGTACTGGCATGAACGCGATCGCCGAGGCGCATGGTTTTGCGGTCGCCTACCCGGCCCAGACCCGGTCCTACAACGCGTCCTGCTGCTGGAACTGGTTCGACCCCAAGGACCAGCGTCGCGACGCCGGAGAGCCGGCGATCATCGCGGGGCTGACGCGCGCGGTCGTCGCCGAATTCGGAGTCGATCCCGCTCACGTCTTCGTTTGCCGGTCTGTCGGCCGGCGGCGCGATGGCGGCGGTGATGGGAAAGACCTATCCCGAACTCTACGCCGGGGTCGGCGTCCATTCCGGCCTTCCGACCGGTGCCGCCACCGACGTGGCGTCCGCCTTCGCCACGATGAGGGGCGACGGAGGCGCCGGGCAAAAGACTAGAAGCTCACGTCCAGCCATGCGCACGATAGTCTTTCAAGGGACGGCCGACCAGACCGTCCATCGTTCGAACGCCGAGCGGATCGTCGCCAACGCGACGCCTGAAGCGGCATCGATTACGACCGAACTCTTCGCAGGGCAAGCAGGGCGCCGCGGATACACCCGAACGGTGATCGCCGATCCGGCCGGCAACGCAGTGGTCGAACAGTGGTTGATCGACGGGGCCGGACACGCGTGGTCGGGAGGTCGCTCTGGCGGCTCCTATGTTGATCCAACTGGCCCAGACGCCTCGGCCGAGATGATGCGATTTTTTCTCGGCATAACCGCAGCGCATTAGCAACTGCACGACGGCATCGGGTCTACTTTAGGCGCGGAGGCCCTTCGCTCCAGACAAAAGTCTTTCGGGGCATACGCCAAAGCGGACCCTCCGCACCTTCTTCGGCGCGGAGCGCCAAGTCTCAGCGGGCGACGCTGCCACGGCCTGCGCGACCAGCTTTTGCCCCAGCCGGCGTGCTCGAACCTAATCACGCGGCCTATCGGTCGATCAAATTTAGGCCACCTGCAAGCAGCGGGGTCGCTACATCATAGCCGAGCTTATTCTTTGCGTCCGTTATTCCGGCGCCTTGCTGTTGCGCCCCGATCAATACGATGTATTTAGTCACGAGATTCAAAGTCACGGCAATAATAGCGAAACTAAAAATACTCCTAATTATCTGTGGTCAGATCGCATTTCGTATCTCATTTGGATGTCGATCTGATCAGAAATACGACACTGACATATATTTAATTTATAAACCTGGAACATCCGCGTCAAAGGTCCGTTACTTTGTCGAAGCCGGCGGAACTCAGAGATTCAGATGGCTCCAAATTGACGAACTCCGTCGCCTCCGCCGCGTTCACGACCAAGTTCGCGCCCGAAAACGTATTCGGCATGCAGCGAAGCTTCCCTCCGAGACGTGGTCATGAGGCGGCCGACAGCAACTGGCCGCCTGCTCGCTACGGTCCACATTAGGAACAGCAAATGATCATGAAAACCAATACGCCTCCCGCCGGCGCGACCACGCAGGTCACCTCTGAAGTCGAAGCCAAAGGCGGAACCGACCGGCCGAGAAACATGCCGGTGGTCCTCATCGTGAGCATTATCGCCGCTTTGATCGGAATGGGGGCCGTTTGGGGCTTCGTATTTGCATGAGCGAAACTGAAGGTTTCGGGCCGGCAAAACTTCGATGCGCGACGTGACGCCGAAACCCTCGGCGTTTCTGTTCGATCTGGACGGCACGCTGGTCGATAGTGTGTACCAGCACGTGCTCGCCTGGAAGGATGCGCTCGACGCCGAGGGTATCGAGCTTTCGGTGTGGCGCATCCATCGCAAGATCGGAATGAGCGGCTGGCCGGCCCCCATCGAGTGGTCCGGTTGGAATGTTTAGTTCATGAGCGGCGCTGACGCGACGGTTGGTGTGGCCGGCGGAGCTGGTCGGGGTTGCGCAGCCGGCCATAGCGCGACCTCTGGCGCGGGCGGCCTGTAGCCGAGCGCCGAGTGTGGGCGGATGGCGTTGTAGTGCCGCCGCCAGGTTTCGATCACGGCCTTGGCCTCGGCGAGTGAGGAGAAGATCTCGCCGTTGAGAAGCTCGTCGCGGAGCCGAGCGTTGAAGCTCTCGCAGTAGCCGTTCTCCCAAGGGCTGCCGGGCTCGATGAAGGCAGTCCTCGAGCCGACGGCGACGATCCACTCGCGGACGGCCTTGGCCGCGAACTCCGGGCCGTTGTCCGACCGGATGTGGCCCGGCGCGCCGCGGAGAATGAACAGGTCTGACAGGACGTCGATGACGTCGGTCGACCTGAGCCTCCGCCCGATCCGGATCGCCAGGCATTCGCGCGTGAACTGGCTGCGCCGACCTTCGGTTCGTCGATCACGTTGAGCATCCTGAACTTGCGGCCGTCATGCGTCCGATCCTCGACGAAGTCGTAGGACCAGTGGTTCGGCCGCTCCGGCCGCAGCCGCACGCATGAGCCGTCGTTGAGCCACAGCCGCCCGCGCTTGGGTTGCTTCGTCGGAACCTTCAGCCCCTCACGTCGCCAGATCCGCTCGACCCGCTTCAGGTTCACGACCCAGCCGGCGGAGCGCAGCAGAGCCGCGATCCGCCTGTAGCCGTAACGGCCATACTGGACAGCCAGCGCGACGATGTCGGCGGTCAGCGCCGCCTCGTCGTCGGGCCGCGTTGGGACCTTCCGCTGTGTCGATCGGTGCTGGCCGAGCACAAGGCAAGCACGGCGCTCCGTCACGCCGAGCTTGCTCACCACACGATCGACGCAGTCGCGGCGACGGGCGGGGCTGATCAGTTTCCCCGAGCTGCCTCCGCCAGGATCATCTTGTCCAGCGTCAGGTCCGACACCGCTCGACGAAGCCGGGCGTTCTCGGCCTCCAGCTCCTTCAGGCGCTTCACCTGGTCGCCCTTCAGCCCGCCATACTCGGTGCGCCAGCGATAGAACGTGACTTCGGTCACCCCGATCGACCGGATCGCTTCCGCGACCGGCCGACCTTGCGCGGTCAGAACCTCGACCTGCCGCAGCTTCGCGACGATCTCTTCAGGTGCGTGCCTCTTCCTCGGCATCGTTCAGTCCTCCACATGGCCAAAAGCCATACATCAGGGAGGACCACTTCTCAGGGGGCAGACCATCTAGACTCGTGATTTCTGAAATTAGACTCGGGTATTTTGAAAAGTGAGCCCTCGAAATTTCAAAGGGTTAGATGCTGGTGCCGACTCGCCAATTTCGGGAAACTACAGCCTGAGGCAAGCGATGTCCCGAAAGGTCGCCATCGTCACGGCGGGCGGCAGCGGCATGGGGGCGCGGCCGCCCGCCGGCTCGCCGCCGACGGGTTTTCCGTCGCGGTGCTGTCGTCGTCCGGCAAGGGCGAGGCGCTGGCGGCCGAGCTCGGGGGCTTCGGGGTCACCGGCTCCAACCAGTCACCCGACGACCTCGCGCGCCTCGTCGACGGGACCATGGAGCGCTGGGGCCGGATCGACGCGCTCGTCAACAGCGCCGGCCATGGGCCTCGCGCGCCGCTGCTCGAAATCACGGACGAGCAATGGCATGCGGGGATGGACACCTACCTCATGAACGTGATCCGGCCCGTGCGGCTGGTCGCGCCGATCATGAAGGCGCAGGCGGCGGCGCGATCGTCAACATCTCGACCGCATGGGCGTTCGAGCCGAGCGCCATGTTCCCGACCTCGGCCGTGTTCCGGGCGGGCCTCGCCGCCTATGCGAAGCTGTTCGCCGACGCCTTCGCGCCCGACAACGTGCGCATGAACAACGTGCTGCCGGGCTGGATCGACAGCCTGCCGGCGACCGAGGAGCGCCGCGGCGGCGTGCCGATGGGTCGCTACGGCCGCGCCGAGGAGATCGCGGCGACGATCGCGTTCCTCGTCTCCGAGGGCGCGGGCTACGTCACCGGCCAGAACCTGCGGGTCGACGGCGGACTGACGCGCTCGGTCTGAGCCTTATCGACGGCCGCTTCGCGCAATATATGCGGACGATCGATCGGGGCCGACCGATGAGGCCGCAATGTCCGTCTTCGCCATCGCTATCCGTTCAGGTCTGGCCGCCACGAGTCTTCTCGCCGGCTGCCTGTTCGCCGCCGCGCTCGCGCAGGCCGCGCCGAAGGCCGGCGGCTGCGAGGACGCCAAGGCGCTCACTCTGATCGGGAAGGACGCGCCCTCCGACGCGGACGCCCGGAGCCTCACCGGCGCCCGCATGATCCGCCGGGTCGCGCCGGGCGACGCGGCGACGCTCGATTTCCGTCCCGACCGCCTGACGATCGAGATCGACAAGGTCGTGGTCGTCTCGACCCGCTGCGGCTGAACCCCTGACGTCTCGGCGCTCGGCGGCGCGGTGCGTTCACGCGCACGCGATCCGCCGCCGCCGCTCGAGCAGTTGACGTAACTTTATAACATTACCTATTGTCCGCCCATCGGGGTGCGGCCGTGAACGGCCGCGACAGCGGGGTTCTTCGGACGTCATGACAATCCAGAACGGCACAGGCGTGAGGCTCCGGCTTCTCGCGACGGCGGCGCTCGCGCTGATGGGCGGCGAGGGGGCCCGGGCGCAGTCCGCCACCGACCTCGACGAGATCGTGGTCGAGACCGCGAGCCCCATCGTCGGCGAGGCCCAGGGGCCCGATCCCCAGCGCGACCGGCAGGGCGTCCTGCCCGTCGCGCCGCATGTGTTCGCGCCCGTCACGATCCTGCCGCGCGACGAGATCGCCCGCCGCGGCCCGACGACGCTCGGCGGCGCGCTCGCCGACAAGCCGGGCGTCGCGAGCACGGGCTTCGCGCCGGGCGCGGCCGACCGGCCGATCATCCGCGGGCTCGAGGGGCAGCGCGTCCGCATCCTGGAGAACGGCCTCGGCGTGCACGACGTTTCGGCGCTCGGCGAGGACCACGGCGTGCCGTTCAATCCGCTGTCGGCCGACCGCATCGAGGTGATCCGCGGCCCCGCGACGCTGCGCTATGGTTCGTCCGCCATCGGCGGAGTGGTGAACGCGGAAAACGACCGCATCCCGCGCTTCGCGCCGCCCGGCGGCTTTTCGGCGGAGGCGCTCGCCGGGCTGTCCTCGGTCGACCGCGGGCGCTCGATCGCGGCGGCGGTCAAGGCCGGCCACGGCGACATCCTGTTCCACGCCGACGGCTTCGCCACGAAGAACGGAAACTACGACACGCCCGACGGACAGCAGGCCAAACTCCGCCGCCCGCTCCACCGGGGCCTCGGTCGGCATGTCGGCGGTGACCGACGAGGGCTTTCTCGGCGTCTCCTACAGCCACTACGACGCCTTCTACCACGTGCCGGGCGGGGAGGCGGCGGAGCTCGATACGAGGCTCGATCCGCGCCAGGACAAGGTCCAGCTCGAGGGCGAGCGGCGCTTCGACGGCGGGCCTTTCGAGGCCGTGCGCTTCTGGGCCAACGCCTCGAGCTATCGCCATCGCGAGATGGGCCTCGAGCACGAGGAGCACGACCACGGCGACCACGACCATCACGACGATCATGACCATGCGGGCGAGGACGTCGTCCACGGCGTGTTCCGCAACCGGGAGGCGGAGGCGCGGGTCGAGCTCCAGCATCGGCCGGTCGCGCTGTCGTTCGGCGCGCTGAAGGGCGCGTTCGGTATCCAGGCCGGGCAGGGCAGGCTGCGGACGACGGGCGAGGCCGAGACCCTCATCGCCCCGACCGACAGCCGAACCCTCGCGGCCTATGTGTTCGAGGAGGTCGACTTCGGCGCCGGCTGGCGCGTCCAGGGCGCGGGCCGCATCGAGCGCGCGCGCGTCGACGGGACCGAGACCATCTTCCCGGGCCTCGTCCCTGGCGGCGGAGATCCGGTGAGCCGCGGCCGGGTCCGCGACTTCACGCCCGTGAGCAGCCTCGGCGTGCTGAAGGACCTGCCGCACGGCTTCGTCGCGAGCCTCACAGCGCAATATGTCGAGCGCGCGCCAAGCGGCCTCGAGCTGTTCTCGCGCGGCCCCCACCACGCCCAGGGGCTGTTCGAGATCGGCGACCCGAACCTCAAGATCGAGGCCGCGAAGTCGATCGAGTTCGGCCTGCGGCGCGCCGGGGGCCGCTCCGGCTCGACGCCAGCGCCTACGCCACCCGCTTCGACGGCTTCATCTACCGGCGCCTCACCGGGATCGGCTGCGGCCACGAGTTCGAAAGCTGCGGCGAGGAGGACGAGTTCGACCAGAGCGTCTATTCGCAGCGGAAAGCGCGCTTCTACGGCGCCGAATTCGCGGCGCAGTTCGACGCGATCGAGGCCGGGCCGAACGTCTTCGGCGTCGAGGGCCAGTACGACTTCGTGCGGGCGAAGTTCACGAGTGGCGAGAACGCGCCGCGCATTCCGCCGCATCGGCTCGGCGGCGGCGTGTTCTGGCGCAGCCAGCACGGCTTCTTCGCGCGCGTCGGGCTGCTGCACGCCTTCGCGCAGGACAAGACCGGCGCGCTCGAGACGCGCACGCCCGGCTATGACGATCTGAGGGCGGAGGTGAGCTACACGCGCGAGTTCGACCGCGCGGCGACGCGGCTGAGCTCGGTGACGGTCGGGCTCGTCGGCCAGAACCTGCTCGACGAGCGCATCCGCAACGCCGCCTCCTTCAAGAAGGACGAGATCGTGGCGCCGGGCGCGAACGCCCGCGCCTTCGTGCGGGCGCGGTTCTGAACGGCCGGTCGCTGCGTAAGGCCGGACATCGGAAGGCGTATCGACCGCAGCCGGTCATCCCGGGCTTGCCCCGGGATCCAGAACCGACGCCCGTCGAGAGTTCGCGCGAAGCGTCTCGGTTCTGGATCCCGGCTCTTCGGCCGGGATGACGGCGGCGGTTCGGACGGCTCGCTGGATGGAGCGGCGGTGCAAGGCCGCGAGCGGGATCGGGTGAGGGACGGTTCGGGAAATAGCGACGGAAACTCCAGCCGGTCATCCCGGGCTTGTCCCGGGATCCAGAGCCGACGCCCGTCGAGAGTTCGCGGGAAACGCTTCGGTTCTGGATCCCGGCTCTTTGGCCGGGATGACGGGCGGAGGTTCGTGCGGCTCGCTGGAAGAGGCGGCGGCGCAAAGGCGCGAGCGGGATCGGGTGAGGGACGGTTCGGGAAATAGCGACGAAAACTCCAGCCGGTCATCCCGGGCTTGTCCCGGGATCCTGAGCCGACGCCCGTCGAGAGTTCGCGGGAAGCGCTTCGGTTCTGGATCCCGGCTCTTCGGCCGGGATGACGGGCGGAGGTTCGGGCGGCTTGCTGGACGGGGCGGCGGCGCAAAGGCGCGAGCGGGATTGGCTGACGGACAGTTCGTGAAAGAGCGGCGGAAACTCCAGCCGGTCATCCCGGGCTTGACCCGGGATCCAGAGCCGACGCCCGTCGAGAGTTCGCGGGAAGCGCTTCGGTTCTGGATCCCGGCTCTTTGGCCGGGATGACGGGCGGAGGTTCGGGCGGCTTGCTGGACGGGGCGGCGAAGGCCGCGAGCGGGATCGGGGGACGGGCAGGCCGTGAAAGAGCGCCGGGAACCCCAGCCGGTCATCCCGGGCTTGTCCCGGGATCCAGAGCCGACGCCCGTCGGGAGTTCGCGGGAAACGCCTCGGTTCTGGATCCCGGCTCTTCGGCCGGGATGACGGGCGGAGGTTCGTGCGGCTCGCTGGACGGGGCGGCGGCGAAGGCGCGAGCGGGATCGGGTGAGCGACAGTTCGTGAAAGAGCGCCGGGAACCCCAGCCGGTCATCCCGGGCTTGACCCGGGATCCAGAGCCGACGCCGCGGCGGGAGTCTGGAGAAACCGGATCGGTTCTGGATCCCGGCCCTTCGGCCGGGATGACGGCGGCGGTTCGGGCGGCTCGCTGGAAAGGCCGCGAAAGACAAAGGCCCGGAGCGTCGCCGCCCGGGCCTTTCGCCGTTCAGATTTCCGCGACGCTCATTCGAAGGCCGCGAAGGACGAGGTCACGCGCTGGTCGGGCTTCGGCGAGGCCTTGGTTCGGAACTGCTCGGGCAGGTTCGCGGAGCGGTCCTTGCGGGCGGGCGCGGCCGCGGGGGCCGGCGCGCTCACGGGCGTGACGGCGGACTCCGCCGCGGTCTCGGCCGGCTTCTGGCCGAACAAGCCGCCCATCCAGTTCATGATCTTGCCGCCCGCGCCCTCGGGGGCGGGGGAGGCCGCGGTCGCCATCACGGGCTGCTGCGGCGTGACCTCGCGCGGGGCCGGGACCGGAGCGGCCTTCGCGCCGTTCTGGGCGGCCTTGGCGCCGGTCGGGGCGGCCTTGGCGCCGTTTGAGGCGACCTGCGTCGGAACGGAGGCCGTCGACGCCGGGATCGGGGTCTCGGCCGCCGGCTCCTCGGAGCGGAACATGCGGGCGAACAGGCTGCCCTCGGCCTTCTGGGCCTGCGGGGCGGGCGCGGAGCCGTCGGTCGCGACCGGCGTCGTGAGCGCGACCTGCTGAGCGGCCTGCGGGGCCTGGCCGGGCTTGGCCGGCGCGACGGAGGCGAGCGCCATGCCGCCGCCGGCGGCCGGCGTCGCGGCGACGGGCGCGCCGGCGGCTTCGGGGGCCACCGCCGCCACCATTACGATCGGCTGGTCGAGCGTGCGGCGCATGCGGCCGTTCTGCGCGACGTATTCGGCCGCGATCGGCTCGCTCTTGGACAGCTGCGCGATCAGGATGTTGTCGGTCTTCTCCTTGGCGGCCACCGCGCGGGCGACCGAGGGCTCGACCTGATAGCTCGGGCAGCCGGCCGTGGGCTCGAAGCTCGAAAGCCCGGCGGTCGCGTTGAAGACGTACTTCTTGCCGCAGACGTCGACCTTCGGCTCGGCCTTGGTGACCTCGAAATGGTCGGAGCCCTGCTTGAGGTTCTTCCAGAACGCCATGTTCTTGTCGTTGCGCCGGCGCGCCATGTTCTGCGCCGTCATGCGGAACGGCAGCGCCTGGAACTGGAACGAGCGCTGGCCGCCGCGGAAGCTCTCGCGGGCCATGGCGTAGATCTCGCCCATCTGGTCGTCGGTCATGGCGTAGCAGCCGGCCGAGAGACAGTCGCCATGCATCATGACGTGCTGGCCGGTGCGGCCGAGCGAACGGTCATAGGCGTTGGGGAAGCCGATGTTGAACGACAGGTAGTAGGACGACTTCGGGTTCATCTGCGCGGGGCTGACCTGATAGAACCCCTCGGGCGCCTGCTTGTCGCCTTCCTTGATCTTCGGGCCGAGCTTTCCGGAGAAGCGGCAGATGTCGTAGGTCTTGAGCAGCGCGTAGCGGCCGTCGGTCCGGCGCTTCTTCCAGACCTCGGCCTTGGCCTCTTCCTTGAAGACGCGAACGAGCATCGGATCCGAGGGGCTCATGCCCTTCTCGGTCATCAGGGAGACGAGCTCGGGCTTCAGCGGCTGGGCCGATTTCGCGTTTGCGACGACGCTGGTCTCGCGGTCGGCGTTGCAGCCGGCGAGGGCCGTTGCGACGGCGAGCACGCTGACTGCCAGCGCGGCGCGAGCGACGGACATCGAAGGTCTCCCCCGAAATGCGGGTGTGGAACGACGTTCCTACCAACTAAAATAAATACCCTTACCCGCCCGTTACCGCAAGCGGACGACGGGCGCGCGACAGCCTCCCGGAGGAGCCTCGGATTCTAGAGGGTCCGGCCGATCCTGAGGAATTTCCGCCGGCGCTCGTCGCGGATCTGCTCGCCCGACAGGCTCGAGAAGCGCTGCAGCGCGTGGTCGATCGCCTCGCCGGCGGCGTCGATCGCCTTCTCGGCCGCGCGGTGGGCGCCGCCGAGCGGCTCCGGAACCACGCCGTCGATGACGCCGAGGCGCATCAGGTCGGCCGAGGTGATCTTCATGTTGGTGGCCGCGTCCTGGGCCTTGGCGGCGTCGCGCCACAGGATCGAGGCCGCGCCCTCGGGCGAGATCACGCTGTAGATCGCGTGTTCGAGCATCAGTACGGCGTTGGCCGTCGCGATCGCGATCGCGCCGCCCGAGCCGCCCTCGCCGATGACGACGGCGACGTTCGGCACCGAGAGGTTGAGGCAGGCTTCCGTCGAGCGCGCGATGGCCTCGGCCTGGCCGCGCTCCTCGGCCTCGACGCCCGGAAAGGCGCCGGCGGTGTCGACGAGCGCGATCACCGGCAGCGAGAACCGGTCGGCCATCTCCATCAGGCGGATCGCCTTGCGATAGCCCTCGGGCTTGGCCATGCCGAAGTTGTGGCGCAGGCGCGTCTCGGTGTCCGAGCCCTTCTCCTGGCCGATCACCATCACGGGGCGGCCGCGGAACCGGCCAGGACCGCCGAGGATCGCCTGGTCCTCGCCGAAGGCGCGGTCGCCGGCGAGCGGCGTGAAGTCCTCGATCAGCCGGCCGACGTAATCGACGAAATGCGGCCTGCTCGGATGGCGCGCGACGAGCGTCTTCTGCCACGGCGTGAGGCTGGCGTAGAGGTCGCGCATGGCGGCCTCGGACTTCGCCTGGAGGCGCTGCACTTCCTCTTCGATCGCGACGCTGTCGCCGTCCTCGCCGAGCGCGCGCAGTTCGGCGATCTTCGCCTGAAGCTCGGCGACCGGCTTTTCGAAATCGAGATAGCTTTTCATCTGCCCGGCTCCGCGCCGTGAGCGCCGGGGGGAAGGAGGCGTGGTCCTGCGGAGCGCCGGCACAGTTGTTCGCCGAAGGTTGAAAAGTCAACCTGCGCCGCCGCGATGGCGGCCGCCCGCATGACGTCGTCCCCGCTCATCTCCGTCCCTTGCGGCCGGCGCGGCGACGGCTTTCGGCGAGCGCTTCTGCCGCGGCGGCGCGCCGGGCGGCCCCCGCGGAGACCTTGGCGCGCTTCGCGCCGCCCGGCGTCTGCGCCTGCCGGTCCCTGAACCTCGCCTCCATGGAAAGCAGGTCGCGGGCGAGCAGCGCGGTCTCGTCGCCGCCCTGCGCGAGGCGGCGGAGCCTTGCGTCCCGGTCCGCCACGCCGCGCCGCAAGCGCAGAAGGCGAAACAGCGGAAGCCGGCGCTGCTGCGACCGGCGGCGGGCGAACTCCTCCGCGACGCGCCGCTCGACCGCTGTCGGATCGAGACGCAGGCCGACATACTCATAGAACGCGAAGGCCAGCGGCTCGTCCGAGAACCACCGGTCGAGCAGCCAGCCGGCGTCCGCCGGATCGAGCATCGGGACCGCGGCCTTGGCGGCCGTCTGGGCCTCGAGATCGCGCCAGCTCTGCGTGCGGGCGTGGCCGAAACGGCCGCCCGCCATGCCGTTCTCCGCGCGGAGCGCCCGTTCGACGAGCCAGGCCTTGTCGCGCCAGGCGCCGATCACGGCGATCGCCAGAACGCGCAGGCCCCACCATTTCGAGCCGAGCGCGGCCTCGACCTCGGCGCGGGCCTCGGACGTCTGCGGGAGCTCGCCGAGCGCGCGGATCCGCTCGGACATCTCGCGCAGCAGCGTCGGGGAGTTGGGCGGCCCGGTCATCGCCTGCGAATATAGGCCTGCGCGACGGCGCGGCCTCAGGCGCTCTCGTCGCCGAGCGGGTGGAGGTCGCGCACCATGGCGCGGGCGCGCTCGTCGAGCACGTGGGTGTAGATCTGGGTGGTGGCGATGTCGGCGTGGCCGAGCATCTGCTGCACGGCGCGCAGGTCCGCGCCGTTCTGCACGAGGTGGCTGGCGAAGGCGTGGCGCAGCACGTGGGGGCTGACCTTGTCGGGCGAAAGCCCTGCGCGCGCGGCCGCCGCCTTGAGCTCGCGGGCGAACGCCTGCCGTGTGAGATGGCCGCTCTCCCCGCCCGCCGGGAAGAGCCATGGGCCCCCGGCGTCGCGGCCGCGCGGCGTCGAGCGCGGCGAGATAGTCGGTCATGGCGGTCTTGGCGATCGGGGTCAGCGGCGCGAGGCGCTCGCGGCCGCCCTTGCCCTTGATCGCGATGACCGAGGCGCCGGGCCGGGCGGCCGAGCGCGGCAGGCCGACCAGCTCGGACACGCGAAGCCCCGCGCCATAGGCGAGCTCGAGCAGGCAGACCAGGCGGGCGGCGGCGAGCCTGGCGCGCGGCGTCGGCTCGGGGCCGGGATCGGCGGCGGCGGCGATCAGCGCGTCGAGGTCCTCGGGCCGCATCGTCTTCGGCAGCGGCCGCCCGCGCCGCGGCCCCTCGAGCGAGGCCGTCGGGTCGTCGCCGCGGATCGCGTCGGCGTAGAGGAACTTGTGGAGCTGGCGCACCGCCGAGAGCTTTCGCGCGGCCGAGGAGGCGGCGAAGCCCTGCGCCGAAAGATCCGCCAGATGCGCCCGGACGTCGTCGGCGTCCGCCGTCGCGGGCTCCCGGCCGCGCGCGGCCAGGAAGGCGGCGTAGTCCGAAAGGTCGCGCTCATAGGCGTCGAGCGTGTTCTTCGCGGCGCCGCGTTCGGCGCTCGCCATCTCGAGGAAAGCGTCGAGATGGCGTCGCGCCTGCGCCTTCACGGGGTCGCCGCCGCCCCGGCCGACGTCTCGGCGCCCGCCGTCTTCGGGTTCTTGGAGGCGGCCTCGACCGGCTGGGGCCGCAGCTTCTGCGCGGGAATCGTCACGCTCATGTCGCGGGCGCGCGGCGTGACGAAGGTCGCGAGCGCGTAGAGCGAGGCGTAGCCGAGAGCCGCGATGGTCGCGATCGCCGTCAGGAAACGCATGAGACTCGGCATGATGTCCGCCTGTGTGGACCGCCCAGCCTACCTAACCAGATAGGCGCGCCCGAGAACATAGCAGCATCGGCGGCGCGCCATTGTGTCGGGTCAAGCTTTAGGAATAGGTTGCGGCCCGCAAGCGCCCCCGCATGGCGCGTTTCGGTTCAACCTATGGCGGCGATGCAACAACTCGACGACGGACGCGCGCGACCCGACCTGCAGCATGGCGGCTCCGACGACCGCGACCTGACGCAGGTCCGCGAGGCGCTCGCCGGCCGATCGGTGGTGCTGATCGGCATGATGGGCTCGGGCAAGACCTCGGTCGGCCGGCGGCTCGCGGCGGCGCTCGACATGCCCTTCGTCGACGCCGACGCCGAGATCGAGCGCGTCGCCGACATGTCGATCCCCGAGATCTTCGAGCGCTACGGCGAGTCCTTCTTCCGCGACCGCGAGGCCAAGGTGGTGGCGCGCCTGCTGGAGGAGGGCCAGAAGGTGCTCGCGACCGGCGGCGGCGCCTGGATGAACCCTGACACGCGGGCGCGGATCGGCGAGGCCGGCGTCTCGGTCTGGCTCTCGGCCGAGTTCGACGTGCTGCTGCGGCGCGTGAGGAAGCGCGGCGGCCGGCCTCTGCTCGCGCGCCCCGACCCCGAGGGCACGCTGCGGCGCCTGGTCGACGAGCGCTACCCGACCTACGCGCTCGCCGACGTCACCATCCAGTCCCGCGACGCCCCTCATGAGCGCACCGTCGGCGACCTGATCGAGGCGCTTCGCAGCGCCCCGGCCCCGCGCGGGAGCGCCTCGTGAGCGCCGCGGCCCTGGCCGAACGGGTCGAGGTCGCGCTCGGCGAGCGCGCCTACGACATTCTCATCGGCCCCGGCGTCCTCGCGGAGACGGGCGAGCGGATCGCGGCGCTCGGCGCGCGCACGGTCGGGATCGTCACAGATTCGAACGTCGCCCCGCTCTATCTCGCGGGCATCGAGCGCTCGCTCGAAGCCGCGGGCCTCGCTCACGCGAGCGTCTTGGTCCCGGCCGGCGAGGCCTCGAAGCGGTTCTCCGAACTCGAGCGCGTCGTCGACGCGCTGATCGCCGCGCGGGTCGAGCGCGGCGACGTGGTGCTGGCGCTCGGCGGCGGCGTGGTGGGCGACCTCGCGGGCTTCGCGGGCGCGGTCGTGCGGCGCGGCGTGCGCGTGGTGCAGGCCCCGACCAGCCTCCTGGCGCAGGTGGACTCCTCGGTCGGCGGCAAGACCGGCATCAACTCGCCCCGCGGCAAGAACCTGATCGGCGCCTTCCACCAGCCGAGCCTCGTGCTCGCCGACACCGCGAGCCTCGACACGCTGCCCGAGCGCGAACTGCGCGCGGGCTACGCCGAGGTCGCCAAATACGGGCTGATCGACGACGAGCCGTTCTTCGCCTGGCTCGAGGCCAATCCGCGGGCCTGCTTCGTCGAAGGCCCGGACCGCATCCGCGCGATCGCGACGAGTTGCCGGGCCAAGGCCGCGGTGGTGGCGCGCGACGAGCGCGAGACCGGCGACCGCGCCTTGCTCAATCTCGGCCACACCTTCGGCCATGCGCTCGAGGCCGACGTCGCCTATGACGGCGCGCGGCTGATCCACGGCGAGGGCGTCGCCATCGGCATGGCGATGGCGTTCCGCTTCTCGGCCGCGCTCGGCCTTTGCGCCGCCGCCGAGGCGGAGCGCGTCGAACGCCACCTCAAGGCCGTGGGCCTGCCGACGCGCGCCGCCGAGATCCCGGGCGGGATCGGCGACGCCGCGACGCTGTTCGGCCACATGATGCAGGACAAGAAGGTCTCGCGCGGCAAGCTCACTTTCATTCTGGCGCGCGGCGTGGGACGGAGCTTCGTCGCGCGCGACGTCATGGCCGACGACGCGCTGGGATTCCTGAGAGGCGAGCTCGGCGAGGCGCGATAACCTGCGCGTGAAACGCCGCATTGCCTCCCGATTGCAAAATCCATTAAGTGCGGTTCGTCCCCCCGCACGCCTCTACGCCGATCGACTGACATCCCTGTCGGGCCACGAGAACGAAAGCCGCTGATGTCCTCAAACCTATCCGTGCATCTGAAGCGGCTCGAGGCGGAGTCGATCCACATCATCCGGGAGGTCGCGGCCGAATTCCGCAATCCCGTGATGCTCTATTCGATCGGCAAGGACAGTTCGGTGATGCTTCATCTCGCGATGAAGGCGTTCTACCCGTCCAAGCCGCCGTTCCCGCTGCTCCATGTCGACACGACGTGGAAGTTCCGCGAGATGATCCAGTTCCGCGACGAGACCGCCAAGCGCCTCGGGATCGACCTCATCGTCCACATCAACGAGGACGGCGTGAAGCGCGGCGTCTCGCCGATCGCCTCGGGCTCGAACGTCCACACCCAGGTGATGAAGACCGAGAGCCTCCGCCAGGCGCTCGACAAGCACGGCTTCGACGCGGCCTTCGGGGGCGCGCGGCGCGACGAGGAGAAGAGCCGCGCCAAGGAGCGCGTGTTCTCGTTCCGCACGGCCAACCACGCCTGGGACCCGCGCAACCAGCGCCCCGAGCTCTGGCGGCTCTACAACACGCGCGTGAAGCAGGGCGAATCGATCCGCGTGTTCCCGATCTCGAACTGGACCGAACTCGACGTCTGGCAGTACGTGCAGGCCGAGAACATCCCGGTGGTGCCGCTCTATTTCTCGGCGATGCGCCCGGTGGTGGAGCGCGGCGGCACGCTGATCATGCGTGACGACGAGCGCCTGCCGCTCGAGCCCGGCGAGACTCCGCAGGAGAAGCTGGTGCGTTTCCGCACGCTCGGCTGCTACCCGCTCACCGGCGCGATCGAGAGCACCGCGACGACGCTCGACGACATCATCGCCGAAATGCTGGCCTCGACCACGTCCGAGCGCCAGGGCCGCCTGATCGACAGCGACGAGGCCGGCTCGATGGAGAAAAAGAAGAAGGAGGGGTACTTCTGATGACGTCGCGCGACCGCCTCCATGATCGAACTGCGTGCTTCGAGACGCCCGCGAAGCGCGGGCTCCTCAGCATGAGGACCGGTCAGTTTTCGGATCTCCCCAACCATCCTCATGCTGAGGAGCCGATCGCAGGTCGGCGTCTCGAAGCACGCACTTCGCTTGTCCGTCTCGCTGTCGTGGAGCTGACCTCGTGATCCAGGCCGCTCCCGCCTCCACGACCGCGATCGCCGAATCGGCCTCCGCGAAGTCGCTGCTGCGCTTCATCACCTGCGGCTCCGTCGACGACGGCAAGTCGACGTTGATCGGGCGCCTGCTCTACGACACCAAGCTGATCTTCGACGACCAGCTCTCGGCGCTCGAGAAGGACTCGAAGAAGTACGGCACCACCGGCCCCGCGATCGACCTCGCGCTGCTCGTCGACGGCCTCGAGGCCGAGCGCGAGCAGGGCATCACGATCGACGTCGCCTACCGCTACTTCGCGACCGCCAACCGCACCTTCATCGTGGCCGACACGCCGGGCCACGAGCAGTTCACCCGCAACATGGCGACCGGCGCCTCGACGGCGGGCCTCGCCGTCATCCTGGTCGACGCCCGCAAGGGCGTGCTGACCCAGACGCGGCGCCACTCCTTCATCTGCTCGCTGCTCGGCATCCGCCATATCGTGGTGGCGATCAACAAGATCGACCTCGTGGACTACTCCCACGTAGCCTTCGCGGAGATCGAGGAGGAGTATCGCGACTTCGCCGAGCAGCTCGGCTTCGAGAGCATCACCCCGATCCCGATCTCGGCGCTGACCGGCGCCAACGTGTCGGAGCCCTCGGACCTGATGCCGTGGTATTCCGGCCCGACGCTGCTCGAGCATCTCGAGCAGGTCGACGTCGACACCGACCTCACCGAGCGCCCGTTCCGCTTCCCCGTGCAGTGGGTCAACCGGCCGAACCTCAACTTCCGCGGCTTCTCGGGCACGCTCGCGACCGGCCGGGTGAAGCCGGGCGACGAGGTCGTGGTGTCGTCCTCGGGCAAGACCTCGAAGGTCGTGAAGATCGTCACCATGGACGGCGACCTCGACGAGGCCGAGGCCGGCGACAGCGTGACGCTGACGCTCGCCGACGAGGTCGACATCGCCCGCGGCGACGTGCTCGCGCCGGTGGGCGACCGGCCGGACGTCGCCAACCAGTTCTCCGCCAAGCTGATCTGGATGGAGGAGGACCGGCTGTTCCCGGGCCGCTCCTACCTGCTCAAGCTCGCGACCAAGACGGTTCCGGCGACTGTCACGGCGCTCAAGCACAAGATCGACGTCAACACGCTCGAGGAGCTGGCGGCCAAGACGCTCGCGCTCAACGAGATCGCCGAGGTCAACATCGAGACCGGGACCGCGATCGCGTTCGACTCCTACGCCGAGAACCGCGACACCGGCGCCTTCATCCTGATCGACCGCGAGACCAACGCGACGGCCGGCGCCGGCATGATCATGCACGGCCTTCGCCGCGCGACGAACATCCATCGCCCACGCCACCACGGTCGACCGCGCGGCGCGCTCCCGCATCAAGCGGCAGAAGCCCGCGATCCTCTGGTTCACGGGGCTGTCGGGCTCGGGCAAGTCCACCATCGCCGACCTCGTCGAGCAGAAGCTCGCGGTTCGCGGCCAGCACACCATGCTGCTCGACGGCGACAACGTCCGTCACGGCCTCAACAAGGACCTCGGCTTCACCGACGCCGACCGCGTGGAGAACATCCGCCGCGTGGGCGAGGTGGCCAAGCTCTTCGTCGAGGCGGGCACGCTCGTGATCTGCTGCTTCATCTCGCCGTTCGAGGCCGAGCGCGAGCTGGTGCGCAGCCTCGTGGGCGAGGGCGAGTTTCCTCGAGATGTTCGTCGACACCCCGCTCGAGGTCTGCATCTCACGCGACCCGAAGGGGCTCTACAAGCGCGCGCTCGCCGGCGAGATCCCGAACTTCACGGGCGTCTCCTCGCCCTACGAGGCTCCGAAGGCGCCGACGCTTCACATCGTGACGGCCGAGGCCTCGCCCGAGGCGCTCGCCGACAGGGTGATCGAGGCGCTGATCGAGCGTGGCCTGATCGACCCGGCCTGAGCTCTCCGGTAACCCGACGTTCGCCATGCGGGCGGACGCGCGGGCCGCGTTAACCGGTCCGTGAGCGGGCCGGAACATCCTCTCTCCCCGACGCGTGGATCGCGGATCGGGGAGGCGTCGTCCTGTGATCAAGGTCGTACTTCTGGCGGCCGGCCTGTCGGTCGCCGCCGCCTGGCTCGCCGCGGACGGCATCCGCGCCGCGCTTCCGGGCGCGCCCTCCGCGCCGCTCGCGGCCCGCGCCACGCTCGAGGAGCCGCGCGCCGGAACCGCGACCCTGCGCGCCGACGCCGACGGCCATTTCCGCGTGGACGCCACCGTCGGCGGCAAGCGCGTGCCGATGCTCGTCGACACCGGCGCGACCGTGGTGGCGCTCTCCCACGAGATCGGCGAACAGCTCGGCCTCGTCTCTGGCCTCGACCGCTACGACGCGCGCGTCTCGACCGCCAACGGCTCGGTGGGCGCCAAGCGCGTCGTGCTGCGCGACGTCCGCGTCGGCTCGGTGAAGGTCGACGAGGTGGCGGCCGTGGTGCTGGCCCCCGGCGCCATGGACGGCGCGCTGCTCGGCATGAGCTTCCTCGGGCGCCTGCGCCGCCTCGAAACCTCGCGCGACCGGCTGACGATGGAGCGGTGAGGCGTAACGTCTCCGCCGCTTGAAATCCCAAGCGCCCCGGCCGAATTTGCTCCCGCGTTCAGTGAGGAGCACCGCCCCGTGTCAGCCGACGTCAGCCCGCTCGCCGGAAAACCCATCGAGCCGGAGCGGCTCGTCGACGTGCCCGCGCTGATGACGGCCTATTTCACCGCCCGGCCCGACATGGAGGATCCCGCCCAGCGCGTCGCCTTCGGCACGTCCGGGCACCGCGGCTCCTCGTTCGGCGGCGTCTTCACCGAGAGCCACATCGCGGCCGTGACGCAGGCGGTCTGCGACCATCGCGCCAAGGCCGGGATCGACGGGCCGCTCTATCTCGGCAAGGACACGCACGCGCTTTCCGAGGCCGCCTTCGCCACCGCCCTCGAGGTGCTGGCCGCGAACGGCGTCGAGACCCGGATTTCGGACGGCGCGCGCTTTGCGCCGACGCCCGCGGTGAGCCACGCGATCCTGACCCACAATCGCGGCCGGACCTCGGGCCTGGCCGACGGCCTCGTCATCACGCCCTCGCACAATCCGCCGGACGACGGCGGCTTCAAGTACAATCCGCCGAACGGCGGCCCGGCGGGCGGCGAGATCACCTCGGTCATCGAAAAGGCGGCGAACGCGCTGATCGAGGGCGGGCTCAAGGACGTGAAGCGCACGCCCTTCTTCAGGGCGCTCAAGGCGTCGAACGTGAAGGGCCACGATTTCCGCGGGGCCTATGTGGCCGATCTCAGGAACGTCGTCGACATGGAGGCGATCCGCGCCGGGGGGGTGAGGATCGGCGTCGATCCGCTCGGCGGCTCGGGACTGGAATACTGGGAGCCGATCGCCGAGGCCTACGGGCTCGACCTCACGGTCACCAACGCCGCGATCGACCCGACCTTCGGCTTCATGACCGCGGACTGGGACGGCAAGGTCCGGATGGACTGCTCGAGCCCCTACGCCATGGCCAAGCTGATCGAGCTCAAGGACCGCTTCGACGTCGCCTTCGCCAACGACCCCGACGCCGACCGGCACGGCGTCGTCGCGCCCTCGGTCGGGCTGCTGAACCCCAACCACTATCTCGCGGCCGCGATCTCCTATCTCGCCAAGCACCGGCCCGACTGGTCGGGGTCGCCTGCGATCGGCAAGACGCTGGTGTCGTCGAGCGTGATCGACCGCCTCGCGGCGCGGCTCGGCGTCCGCCTCGTCGAGGTGCCGGTCGGGTTCAAGTGGTTCGTGGACGGGCTCGTCGACGGCTCGCTGTTCTTCGGCGGGGAGGAGAGCGCCGGCGCCTCGTTCCTGCGCCGCGACGGCACGGTCTGGACCACCGACAAGGACGGCCTGATCCTCGGCCTGCTCGCCGCCGAAATGACCGCGGTGACGGGCAAGGATCCGGGCGAGATCTACAAGGGCCTGACCGACGAGCTCGGCGCGCCGATCTATGAGCGCGTCGACGCCCCGGCGAGCCCGGAGCAGAAGGCCAAGCTCAAGAAGCTGTCGCCCGCCGACATTCCCGGCGACAGCCTCGCGGGCGAGCCGATCCGCGACCGCCTCACCAAGGCGCCGGGCAACGGCGAGGCCTTCGGCGGCGTCAAGGTGACGACCGAGAACGGCTGGTTCGCCGCGCGGCCCTCGGGCACCGAGAACGTCTACAAGATCTATGCGGAAAGCTTCCTCGGCGCCGACCACCTGAAGCGCATCCAGAGCGAAGCCCGCGAGATCGTCTCCAAGGCGCTTGCCGGATGAGCGATGTCGCGATCGCCGTCGGAATGACGGCGGGCGTGATCCTGGTTCTCTTCGGGCTTCTTATGGCGTTGCGCCAGCGGCTGGAGCGGCGCCGCGGCCGCCCGGCTCGGCGCCGGCGCGATTCGGGCGACGCGGAGTCGGGCTCTGACTCCGGAACGATCCGGGACTCCGGAAGCTCGCGAGGCGATTCCGGCGGAGCCTCGCGCGACGGTCCCGACGGCGGCGGCGGATCCTCCGGCGGGGGCGGAGCCTCGAGCGGCTGGAGCGGCGGCGGGGACAGCGGCGGCGGAGGTGACGGCGGGGGCGGAGGCGGCGGCGATTGAAGCCGCCATGAAAGGCCGAACCCCTCCGCCGTCACGCCCGCGTAGACGCGGGCCTGACGGTCGCCGCTCAGAACGCCGAAAAGCCCGTCTGTGCGCGTCCCAGGATCAGCGCGTGGACGTCGTGCGCGCCCTCGTAGGTGTTCACCGCCTCGAGGTTCTGCGCCACCCGCATCACGTCGTAGTCGTCCGAGATGCCGTTGCCCCCATGGATGTCGCGGGCCTCGCGGGCGATGGCGAGCGCCTTGCCGCAATTGTTGCGCTTGATGAGCGAGATCGCCTCGGGCGCAAGCTCGCCCTTGTCCATCAGGCGGCCGGCGCGAAGGCAGAGATGGAGGCCGAGCGCGATCTCGGTCTGCATGTCGGCGAGCTTCTTCTGGACGAGCTGGGTGGCTGCGAGCGGCCGGCCGAACTGCCGGCGCCCGAGCGCGTAGGTTCGCGCCGCATGCCAGCAGAACTCTGCCGCGCCCATCGCGCCCCAGGCGATGCCGTAGCGCGCGCGGTTGAGGCAGCCGAACGGGCCCTTGAGCCCGGAGACGTTCGGCAGAAGCGTCTTCGGAGACCTCCACCCCCTCCATCACGATCTCGCCCGTGGGCGAGGCGCGGAGCGAGAGCTTGCCCTCGATCGCAGGCGTGGAGAGGCCCTCGGCCCCGCGCTCCAGCAGAAAGCCGCGGATCTTGCCGCCATGCGCCTCGGACTTGGCCCAGACCAGCAGGAGGTCGGCGATCGGGGCGTTGGTGATCCAGGATTTCTGCCCCGTCAGCCGGTAGCCGCCGGCGGTCTTCTCGGCGCGGGTCCGCATGCCGGAAGGGTCGGAGCCGGCTTCGGGCTCGGTGAGGCCGAAGCAGCCGATCGTCTCGCCGCTCGCCAGCCGCGGCAGCCATTTGCGGCGCTGCGCCTCGTCCCCATAGGCGAACACCGGATACATCACGAGCGAGGACTGGACGCTCATGGCCGAGCGATAGCCGCTGTCCACGCGCTCGATCTCGCGCGCGGAGAGCCCGTAGGCCACGTAGCCGACGCCCGCGCCGCCATAGTCGGCCGGCAGCGTCGCGCCCAGAAGGCCGAGCGCGCCCATCTCGGCCATGATCGCGCGGTCGAAACGCTCGTGGCGATAGGCGTCGCGCACCTGCGGCGCGAGGCGCGTCTCGGCGAAGCCGCGCGCGGTGTCGCGGACGAGCCGCTCGTCCTCGGCGAGCTCGCCTTCGAGGTCGAACGGATCGCTCCACTCGAACTGGCGTCGTTCGTCGGTCTCGGCGCGGCGCTCGTTCATTCCGTCGCTCCTGTGATCGGGGCCCGGCGGCGCGCTCATTATCGGGTCCGGCGGCGCAGAGAAAACTCCCGCGGCCGGGCGCGCCCGTGGTAGTCGCGTTGAGACGCTCATCTCCGGAGACGCCACGCTTTTCCATGACCCGCACCGTCCTCGACGTCACGCGGCTGCTCACCCGGGCGGGCCATCCGGTCGCGACCGGCGTCGACCGGGTCGAGCTCGCTTATGCGCGCCGGGCGCTCGCGCAGGAGGCCGCGCGCGTCGGCTTCGCGGCGATCGTCGGCCGCAGGGCCGCGCCGCTTCCGCGCGAGGACGTCGCCGCCTTCGTCGCCGCGCTCGACGCCAAATGGAGACGCGGCCGCGCGGGCGGGACGGCGACGGGCCGCCTCGAGGCGCGGCTCGGCGCGACGTTTCCCGAAACCGCGGACGCGCCGCCCGCGCCCCCCGGCAAGGACGAGGCGCTGTCGCGCGCGCTGCGGCTGCGGCTCAAGGCCATGACGTCGCTGCGCAAGCCCGCGGTCGCGGCGGGCGAGCGCTATCTCCACGTCTCGCACATCCGGCTCGACCAGCCCGAGGTCTTCGAACGGATCGCAAGCGCGGGCGCGCGCCTGTCGATCCTCGTCCACGACCTCATTCCGATCCGCTTTCCCGAATATGGCCGGCCGGGCGAGGACGCCCGCCACCGCCGGCGCATGACGACCGCGATCCGGACCGCCTCCACGCTGATCGCGAATTCCGCCGAGACCGCCCGCGACCTCGCGGCCTTCGCGCAGGAGATCGGCGCGGCGTCTCCGCCGGCGGTCACGGGGCTGCTCGGGATCGAGGCGGGCTTTTCGGCCGGCGCGCCGGCGCTGGCGGCTGCAAAGCCCTACTTCGTCGCGCTCGGCACCATCGAGCCGCGCAAGAACCATCTGCTGCTGCTCCATCTCTGGCGACGGCTCGCGGAGCGGCTCGGGGCCGACGCGCCGACGCTCGTCGTCGTCGGGCGGCGCGGCTGGGAGAACGAGATGGTGGTGGACCTGCTCGAGCGCTCTCCCGCGATCCGCGCCCATGTGGTCGAGGCCAACGACCTGCCGGACGCCGCGCTCGCGGCGCTCGTGAAGGGAGCGCGCGCGCTGCTGTTTTCCGAGCTTCGCGGAAGGCTACGGGCTGCCGCTCGCCGAAGCGCTCGCGCTCGGGGCGCCGGCGCTCGCGAGCGATCTGCCGGCCTTCCATGAAATCGCGAGCGAGCGCGTGGACTATCTCGACCCGCTCGACGGTCCCGCCTGGGAGCGCGCCGTGACTGAGCTGTTGGCCGCCGCCTCGCCGCGCCGCGAGGCGCTTGCGGCCCGCGCCCAAGGGTTCGTCGCCCCCGACTGGGACGCGCATTTCCGCGCCGTCGCGGACGCGACCGGCCTCGACTGAGCGCTGTCCGGAAACGAAAAAGGCGGGCCCTTCCGGGCCCGCCTTCGTCAGACGAGAGACGTGACGGCCTCAGGCCGTGTGGTCGCGGATGCCGTAGAAGATCAGGACGCCGATCGCCCAGGCGAGCGCCGAGCAGAGCAGCACCAGCAGCACCATCTGCAGCCGCGCCGGATAGAGCGAGTCCTCGGGCAGGTGCGGCTCGACATAGGTGGCGAGGTAGCGGGTCTGCTGTTCGGCGCGCATGCGGGCCGATTCGACCGCGGTGGCGGACGCCGTATAGGCGTTCGTCGCGAAGGTCTGTTCGGTCTGCAGCGCCTCGAACTCGGCGAGCGAAGCCGACATCACGCCCTTCTTCTTGAGATCGTCAAGCTGGGAGCCCGATCTTGGCCTTCTCCTGCTCGATCTGGGAGCGAAGGGCGTCGGCGCTCTGGCGCAACACCCGCACCGACGGCGCGTCCTTGTTGAGGAACGCGGTGCGGCCGGCGATGTCGGCCTCCTGCGTGGCGAGCTGCTGCTCGAGGCCCGCGATCAGCGTGCTGCGCGCGGTGGCCGCCGTGGTGGGATCGGTCTGGCCCATGCGGTCGCGATAGTCCTGCACGGCCTTGCGGCGAACTTCAGGCGCAGCTCCGCGCGCGACAGCTCCTGCTTGGCGAGCGAGATCGCGTCCTCGCGCGAGCGCTCGGAGAGCTTGTTGACGAGCTTCTCGCTCTCGCGGACCGTCTCGCGCGCGATCTTGAGCGCCTCCTCCGGTGTGAAGGCGCGCACGGTGAGCGTGATGGTGCTGGAGACCGGCTCGAAATAGACCCAGGTGCTCGAATTCCAGTAGTTCGTCAGGTGCTCGATCGTGTCTTCGAAATCGTAGGGCCGATACTTGGCGATGAAGTCGGCCTTGTCGTTCGTGTAGACCGCGCGCAGGTCGAGCGAGCGCTGCAGGTTCCCGACGAGCTGGGTGCTCTCGATGAACTGCGAGACGATGTAGCTGTCGCTGATCGTGCCCGCGTCTCCCGTGGAGCCGAGGCCCGTCAGCATGCTGAGCGCGTCGGTGGCGCTCGGGGCGGCGTCCGGGCCGCGCACGGCGAAGCGGGCTTCGGCGACATATTGCGGAGCCGCGATCAGGCCGTAGTAGATCGTGGCGAGCGCCGTCGGCAGCGCGATCGCCAGCATGGCCGAGATCTTGATGTAGTTCTTCTTGCCTGCGGCCACGCCGATCTGCGCGGCGGGCGGCGGCGGCGCGATCTCGCGGTCAGGATCGATCCGCGCAGGCGGATCGCGGCGCGGGAGCGCCACGACGGTGCTGGTGGTGGTGGGGCGCAGTCCGCGTTCGGGCTCGACGGGACGCGCCTGGTCGGCTGACGCGGCGGCGGCCGCGGCGGCGCGCTGCATCCGGCGGGCGGCGCGCGCTCCAAGGCCGTCGCCGCGTCCGCCGCGGGAAGGCTCCTCGGGCGCGACGGGCGCAGGCGCGGCGGCCTCGACGCGAGCAGACGCCGGCTCGACGCGCTCCGCCGGCGCGGCGGCCTGGGCTTGACCCCGCGCGGCGCCAGCCTCAGCGAGCGTCTTGAGTATCGACCTCGCCCGCGCGCCGAGCGGCACGTCTACGGCGACCGGCTTTGCGAGATTTTCTGTCATTCTGCCCGACGACCTTGGTTTCGTTCGCCCGCAGGAAAGCCTCGGTCGCTTCCCCGTAATTACCATAAAACGTCAGCGATCCTTGGTCGAGGGACCAATCCCGCGTCGCAAAAACCTTCAAGCGTCTCGGGTTTGGTCGTCGCCCAGATCACCGAGGCGTGCGACAGCCGGTCCCGAATCGCCGCGTCGACGTCGGCCGCAGTGTTTTCCGGCGCGCGCGGCAGCCTTTCGTCGACGAAGTACCAGTCGAACTGGAACGCGAGCGTCAATCCGAGGGCGAGCGATCGCCGGTCCGGACCGAGATACTGGTTCATCGGCTTGCCGCGCACCACCTTGACGCCGCTGAGGCGCGCGGTGATGCGCATCACCTCGACCGGATCGACCATAGACCTGTGCGAGGAAGTTTCGCGTTCTGGTTGACCGTCGCCTTGGGCTCGATGAAGTTCGTGTAATCGAGCGGCCAGCAGGTGGTTCCGACCCGGCGGATCGCGCCCTTGTCGGGGTCGTCGACGCCCGAGAGGATCTTGAGCACGGCGCTGTTCTTGGCGCTGTCGGGACCGATGAGCCCGATGCGGTGGCCGGCGGGAACGTCGTCGCGGCGCCCGCGAGCGTCCACTGGTCGCGCGAGGTCGCCTTCTTCTCGCCCTTCCAGACGTCGTGCAGCTCAAACATCGGGCGTTCTCCCGCCCGAGTTCCGCCGATCAGGCGCCGCCATGCGCGGAAGGTCGTTCATGCGGGTCAAAGACGGGCTCGCCTCCGAAACGTCGACGTGGGCTGCGTGAAGGTCGCGTACAAACCCCAACCGGCGGGCGAAATCATGACCCGTTCGGCGCAGACCTATCGATGCGAAGTCCCCGGACCTGATCATGGGCCATATTGCGCTGCGGTCAATCGGGGCGAGCACTTATGCGCTGAGACGCGTTTCTTCGGCGGCCGAGAGCGCTTCCGCGACCGCAGCGCGGATCTGGGCGAGCGAGAACGGCTTGGTGACGACGTCGTGGATCAGCGCGTCGAGCCCGGCGGCGCGCTCGCGCTGGTCGGCGTAGCCGGTCATCAGCAGGATCGTGAGATCGGGATAGTCGCGCGCCGCCGACAACGCGAGCGCGATGCCGTCCATCATCGGCATCCGGATGTCGGTCAGCAGAAGGTCGAAGGCGCCGCGCTCGGCGGTCAGCCTGTCGAACCCGTCCGCGCCGTCGATCGCCAGGACGACCTCATGGCCGTCCATCTCGATCGCGCGCTTCACGAAGGCGCGCACCGCGTCCTCGTCGTCGCACAGCAGGATGCGCGCCATGGCTCAGCCTCCCTGATCCGGTTTCGTTTCGCCGTCGTCGCCGACGTCCACCACGCCCACGAAGGGCAGTTCGCGATAGGCGTGGGCGACGTCCATGCCGTAGCCCACCACGAAGAGGTCCGGGCAGCGGAAGCCGACGAGATCGGCGTCGACCCGCACCGCCCGCTTGTTGGGCTTTTCGAGCAGCACGCAGGTCAGCACCTTGCGGGCGCCGCGCGCGGCCATGAGGTCCTTGGCGAAAGCGAGCGTGCGCCCGGACTCGAGGATGTCGTCGACGAGCAGCACGTCGCGGCCGGCGACGTCGCTGTCGATGTCGTGGACGATCCGCACCGCGCCGCTCGACACCGTGCCGTCGCGATAGCTCGACAGCGAGATGAACTCGACCTCGGGCGCGAGCCCTGCGGAGTGCAGCGAGCGGATGAGGTCGGCGGCGAACACGAACGATCCCTTCAGGACCGCGACCACGAGCAGCCGCTCGGTGTTCAGCGCCGCGATCTCGGCCGCGAGCTCGGTGTTGCGCGCGCCGATCGTGTCGGCGGAGAAGAGGACGTTGACGCGGTGGCCCATGGGGTCTCCTTGCGGCGTCAATGGCCGAGCGAGGCCATCAGGTCGTGGCGCGCGAGAAAGCGCACCGCGATCGCCTGGCCTTCCGCGGGCGGCGAGGCGAGGCGAGCGCGGAAGGTCGCGGTCTCGCCGGGCTGCAGCTTGGGGCGGGCCGCCACCGTCGTCCAGGCGTAGAGCTCGCGCTCGCCGCCCGCCGTGACGGCGAGCCGCAGCCGCGGCACGTCGAGCTCTCCGGCGGAGACGTTCTCGACGAGGCCGGTGACGAGCAACACGGGGCTGCCGTCGACGAGCTCTTCGGCCGAACGGACGTCCCGGATGGCCAGGCCGCGCACGTTCACTTGCAGTCCGAACGCCTCGTAGAGCGAGGCGAGCGACGGCGCAAGCCGCACGATCTCGACCCGCGCGCCGGCGAGCGCGCCAAGGGCGACGACGCCGATCGCGACCGCGACGGCGCTGAGGCGCGGACGACGAGGCGTGGCGGCGGCGCGCGGGCGCCCGCCCGCCGCGCTCGTCCGGCGACGACGGGCGAGATACCCGCCGACGCCCCGCGGAGCGCCGCGCGCCGGCTTCGGCGCGGCCCCGTCGATCCGCTCGGGGCGTTCGATCACCTCGATCTCGCTCGCTTCTTCGAGGCTGAGAATGGGTTCAGGCGCCGTCACGACGACGACCGGCGCCTCCAAGGGCTGCGCGACGACGGCCGGAGCCTCGGTTTCGATCTCGGCCTCCGCCGCGGCTTCCGGGGCGTCGACCGGCGCCGTCTCGTGGTCCGGCGTCGCGTACCATTCGTCGCGGCAACGCTGGCAGCGCACCTTGCGGCCGGCGCCAAGCCTGTCGGCCGGAACCCGGTAGCTCGCCTCGCAGGAAGGACAGGTGATCGACGTCAGCATCGGCGGTTTCGTCGGTCTCGGAAGCGGACACTGGGCGAAGATCGGCGCGGACGCATGTCGCCACGCGCGCTCGAGCCGTCGACGACCACGCCACTTTATCGTTAATGGCTCGTTAAAATCTCCGCGCCACAACGGTCGGAGCCGGTTTCGCCGGAGGCCAAGGACGCGTCACATGCTGCGTTTCGAGAATGTCGGTCTGCGCTACGGGCTGGGGCCCGAGGTCCTGCGCGACCTGACCTTCTCCATCGAGCCGAACTCGTTCCAGTTCCTGACGGGCCCGTCGGGCGCTGGAAAGACGTCGCTGCTGCGCCTGATGTTCCTCGCATTGAAGCCGACGCGCGGCCTCGTGAAGGTGTTCGGGCGAGACATCGTCACCCTGCCGCCCGGGATCTTCCCTCCCTGCGCCGCCGCGTCGGCGTCGTGTTCCAGGATTTCCGCCTGCTCGACCACATGACGACTTACGAGAACGTCGCGCTTCCCCTGCGCGTCTCCGGCCGCGAGGAGGCGAGCTACCGCGCCGAGGTGACCGAGCTGCTCGGCTGGGTCGGGCTCGGCGACAAGCTCGACGCGCTGCCGCTGGTTCTGTCGGGCGGCGAGAAGCAGCGCGCGGCGATCGCCCGCGCGCTTGTCGGACAGCCCGAGCTGCTGCTCGCCGACGAGCCGACCGGCAACGTCGATCCGCAGCTCGCGCGCCGGATCCTCCGGCTGTTCGTCGAGCTGCACAATCCGGCACGTCGGTCGTGATCGCGACCCACGACATCGCCCTCATGGACCTCGTCGACGCGCGGCGCCTCGTGCTGCATGACGGCCGGCTGCACGTCTACGAATGAGCGCCTCCCCCACGTCCTCGAAGGCGTCACCCGCCGCCGGCCGGCCGGCAAGCCCGCGTCGCGGCAGAACCGCAGGCTCGGGCCGATCGTGCCGTCGTCTTCGGTCTCGGGCCGCACGCTGCTGATCGTCATCGCGATCATGACCTACCTCGCCTCGCTGACGCTCGGGGCCGTCGACCTCACGCTCGGGGCGGCGGACGCCTGGGAGCGCGACGTCGTGCGCGAGACCACTGTGCAGATCCGGCCGGCGGAGGGCCGCGACCTCGACGTCGAGGCCGCGACCGTCGAGCGGCTGGCGCGCGCGACGCGCGGCGTCTCGGAGGTGCGGACCTATTCGAAGGACGAGACCGCGCGCCTGCTCGAGCCCTGGCTCGGCTCGGGCCTTGCGCTCGACGACCTGCCGATCCCGCGCCTGGTGGTGCTCAAGCTCTCGGCCGAACAGGCGTTCGACGCCGACGGGCTGAAGCAGGCGCTCGCCCAGGAGGCGCCGGGCGCGACGCTCGACGACCATCGCCGCTTCCTCGACCGGCTGGTGGCGATGGCCCGGGCCGTCGTGTGGCTCGGCATCGGCATTCTCGCGCTGATGCTGGTCGCGACCGCGCTTTCGGTGGTGTTCGCGACGCGCGGCGCGATGGCGTCGAACCGCGACATCGTGCAGGTGCTGCATTTCGTAGGCGCGCGCGACAGCTACATCGCCGGACAGTTCCAGAACCGCTTCCTGCGGCTCGGGCTCCGGGGCGCGCTCGTCGGCGGCGGCGCTGCGATCGCGACCTTCTTCGCCGCCGGCATGACGGCGTCCCAGGGGGTCGGCAGCGCGACCGTCGACCAGATGGACGCGCTCTTCGGCTCGTTCGAGATCGGCCTGTCGGCCTATCTCGGCGTCGCCGTCCTCGCATTCGTGGTCGCAGGCCTCACCGCCGCGACGTCCCGGCTCACGGTCTACAAGACCTTGCGCGCCATGGACTGAACCTGCATCTCGTCGGCGGCGACTGGACGCCGCGTCCGGCGAGGGCGCACTCTGGAGGCTCGAAGCGACATCGCGACGATGGCGACCCGGTCTGACAGCATACCGACGGAGCCGGCCCGCGGGCCGGACGCCTCGCCCTTCCGCAGGGCGCTGGCGACGCTCGCCGTGATCACGGGCGGCTGCGCGGCGCTGATGTTCGCCGGCTTCCTGCATTCGTGCAGCTGGTGCCGGGCGCCGAACAGTCGACGCCGGCCGCCGGCGACGGCATCGTGGCGCTGACGGGCGGCGCGGAGCGGCTGTCGGACGCGCTGCGCCTGCTGGCGTCGGGCCGCGGCAGCGGCTGCTGATCTCCGGCGTCCATCCCGAAACCACCGAGCGGGAGCTCGCCCGCGCCCAGCCGGATTACGCCGCTTTCGCGCGCTGCTGCGTCGATCTCGGCCGGCGCGCGCTCAACACCGCGGGGAACGCGGTCGAGACCCGCCGCTGGGCGGTGGGCCACGGCTTCCGCTCGCTCATCGTGGTGACTTCGGGCTATCACATGCCCCGCACGATGATGGAGCTCGCGCGTGAAATGCCGAACGTCGAACTGATCCCCTATGCGGTCGTCACCGACCGCCTCAAGGGCGAGCACTGGTGGCGGGACCTGGACACCGCGCGCCTGCTCGCCGGCGAATATGTGAAGTATGTGGCGGCGCTCGTCAGGGTCCGGCTCGCGCCGCGCCTCGCCAAGGCGCCTGTCGGGGCGGAGACCGTGCAGGGACCGGCTGAGCCGGCCGCCCGCTCCTGAGCGCGATCCTTCCCGCAGAGCCCGACGCCGCCGTCGAGCCTTACGCCCCCGGCGCGCCCCGCGCCGGCAAGACCGTGCGCAAGCGCGTCGTCGTCTTCAACGTCGCGATGGCGGCGCTCGTCTGCGCGGTCGCGCTCGTGACGGGACCGTTCGTGCTGATCCTGCCGCGCGGCGTCGCGATCTCGGTCGCCGACTGGTGGTGCCGCGCCAATCTCAAGCTGCTGCGCGCGCTGGTCGGCATCGACCTCGAGATCCGCGGCGTCGAGAACATCCCGAAGGGCGCGGCGCTCGTCGCGGCCAAGCACCATTCCGCGCTCGAGACCTTCGGCCTGATGCCGTCGCTCAGCGACCCCGCCTTCGTGCTGAAGCGCGAACTCACCTGGCTGCCGTTCTTCGGCTGGTTCCTGCTCCGCATGAAGATGATCGCGATCGACCGGAAGGCCGGGAGCGAGGCGCTCGTCCAGATCATCGAGCAGGCCAAGGTGGCGGCCGCCGACGGCCGGCAGATCGTGATCTATCCGGAGGGCACGCGCCGCAAGGTCGGCGAGGCGCCGCGCTACAAGCTGGGCGTCGGCCATCTCTACGAGCGGCTCGGCCTGCCCTGCCATCCGGTCGCGATCGACGCGGGCGTGTTCTGGCCCAAGGGCACGATCGCGCGCCGCCAGGGACGGGCCGTGATCGAATTTCTCGATCCTATCCCCGCAGGTCTCGACCGCGTGGCGTTTCAGGAAATGGTGCGCCAGAGGATCGAAACCGCGACTGAGGCGTTGGTGGCGGAAGCAAGGTACGGAAAGCGCAATTGAATCGCGCATTTGTATTCTATCGATAATTTGACTTTCGACAATTATAGTGTCCCTACTTGAGTAGGGTTGCCGTGAAGGTGATTCGTATGATCGAGGGCAAGTCCGAAGAAGGTCAGATCGACGCGCTCGCCGCCGCTTCGCCGGAGGCCGTGTCGCCGGAAGACGACGGCCTTGCGCTTGTGGCCCGGGAAGGCGGTTTCGAGGATCGCTACCGCATCTGGCGCGGGCGCTCGGGCCGCCGCTATCTCGTTACCGTCATGCCGCTCGGCGACGCGATGCGCGTCGAAGGCGCCATCGTCCTGCTCGTCGCGATCGAGCCCGGCGGCGGCCGCGAGATCGTCTGGGCCGGCCAGAGCGGAGACCTGCTCCCGGGACTCATGCTCTCGCCCGCCGCGCAGCTCGAAGCCCATGTCCACCTGCTCGCGGCCAATCCCCAGCGCCGCAAGGAGGCGCTCGAGGATCTCGTCAGCGGCACGCAGGCCTATTCCTCTGTGCTGACCGTCAACGCCGCCGCGAGCCAAGACAAGGTCGGATCGCCGACGCCGAGCCGGTCGAGCTCCCGAGCGGTGTTCACGACGTAATCGGGGTTTGGGCCTGCGAGCCCGACGCTCCCCGCGACGCGCTCCAGCGTCTCCTCCGGCGACAGCAGCCCGACATATTGCGGATGGTCGCGGTCTACCACATAGGCGACCGCTTCGACCGTGCGCCCGTCCTGCAGCTTCGCCGGCAGCATCGTTTCGAGATAGACCCGCGTCACGAGTTCGCGCTCGCGCAGATAAGCGAGCGTGTCGGCGACGCGCGCCGCCTCGACGCGAAACGCCACCCCGCAGCACGAACCGCCCTCGTCGAGCCCGAGCACGAGGCCGGGACGCTCGGGCGTGCCGCGATGGCGATGGGATTCGATGCAGAGCGCGCGATGATAGCCGTCGACGGTGGCGCAGGAGCGCTCGGCCGCCTCGAAGCCTGGCCGCCACATCAGCGAGCCATAGGCGAACACCCAGAGATCGATGTCTGTCGGTATTCCGCTGTCGGTCATCGGTCGCTCAACCGGCGCGAATCGGCGGGCGCTTGACGGCGGCCGACCCGCATGTCTCGGGTACCAGCCCCGCGCGGGTCCGGCAAGGTCGGCGCCGCGCCGCAGCATCGAGGTCCACCACGCGATGACGGACGCCGCCCCATCACCCGGCCCGCGCCGCGGGCGCTGGCGCCTCTTCGCGCCCACCCTGCTGCTGCTCGTCGGCTGCGCGGCGTGGACGGGCTTCTGGTTCTGGGCCGCGGGCCGCGCCGGCGAGGCGATCGACGTCTGGCTCGCCCGCGAGGCGAAGCTCGGCCGGACCTACGCCTGCGGCGGCCGCGACATTCAGGGCTTCCCGTTCCGGATCGAGGTCGACTGCCGCGACGTCAGCGTCCGGCTCGCGGCCGAGGGCGGTGAGATCGCCGCGACCGCCCCGCGATTCGTCGCGCTGGCGCAGGTCTATGATCCCAAGCGCCTGATCGGAATTCTCCACGGCCCGGTGGCCGGAACCGCGCCGGACGGGACGCGGATCGACCTGTCGTTCTCCGACGCGCGCGGAAGCGCGCGGGTCGAGGGAAGGACGGTCGAGCAGGCGTCGCTGCGCGTCGAGACCCCGCGCCTGACGATGGGCGGCGAAGAGGTCGGGACGGCGAAGGCGCTCGAGGCGCATCTGCGCCGCGCGCCCGACGCGGAGCGCGGCACCTACGACCTCGCCGCGGCGCTCGAGGAGGCGGTCTCGCCGTTCTTCGACGCGGCGCCGGTCGGCTCCGGACCCGTCGCCGCCGAACTCCAGATCCGCGCGAGCGGCCTCGAGGATCTGCATCCGGGATCGCTCCCCGACCGTCTGCGCCGCTTCGCCGAGGCCGGCGGACGGGCGCGCGTCGACCTGCTGAAGATCTCGCGCGGCGACGTCGCCGCCGAGGCCAAGGGCGAGGCGCAGCTCGACGTCGAGGGTCGGGCGAACGGCCGCTTCGACGTCACCGCGCGCGGCGTCGACAGTCTCGTCCAGTCCTTCGCGGGCGAGGAGAAGGGCGGGCTGTCGTCGCTGTTCGGGGTCGGCGCGAAGCTGCTGGGCAAGCCCGCCGAGCTCGACGGCAAGCCCGCCACCACCTACCGGCTGAAGCTCGACAAGGGGCGGCTGTCGCTCGGCCCCATCCGCCTGACGCGACTGCCTCCGGCGTTTTGAGCGGGCGGCGGCGCCCGTCATCCCGGCCGAAGAGCCGGGATCCGGAACCGGAACGGTGGATTGAGAATCCCGGAGCGCGTCGGTTCTGGATCCTGGGACAGGCCCGGGATGACCGGCGGGGGCTCGAGCGCCTCTGCGGCGTTGCGGCCTTACTTACTCTGCGGCCATCGCCTGGTAGCGGCGCGGCAGGTCGAGCTTCGACCACACCGCGTCGAGCGCGTCCGCGAGATCGCGCACCAGCGCGTCGTCGTGGAGCGGCGAGGGCGAGATGCGCAGCCGCTCGGTGCCGCGCGGCACCGTCGGGTAGTTGATCGGCTGGATGTAGATCCCATGGTCGGCGAGCAGCATGTCGGAGGCGGCCTTGGCCTTCTCCGGGCAGCCAACCAGCACCGGCACGATGTGGGTCTCGGACGCCATCACCGGCAGGCCGCGGCCCGCGAGCGCGAGCTTGGTCTGGTTGGCCTGGCGCTGGTGACGGTCGCGCTCGGCCTGGCTGCTCTTGAGATGCGCCACCGAGGCGCGCGCCGCGGCCGCGATCGCCGGCGGCATGGCGGTGGTGAAGATGAAGCCCGGCGCATAGCCGCGGATCGCGTCGACCACCGGCTGCGAGGCCGTGACGTAGCCGCCGATCACACCATAGGCCTTGGCGAGCGTGCCCTCGATGACGTCGACGCGGTGCATCACCCCGTCGCGCTCGGCGATGCCGGCGCCGCGCGGACCGTACATGCCGACCGCGTGGACCTCGTCGAGATAGGTCATGGCGTTGTGTTCTTCGGCGAGGTCGCAGATCGCGCCGATCGGCGCGACGTCGCCGTCCATCGAATAGACGCTCTCGAAGGCGATCAGCTTCGGCCGGTCGCGGCCGGCTTCCTTCAGCAGGCGCTCGAGGTCATAGAGATCGTTGTGCTGGAAAATCTTGCGCGCGCAGCCCGAGCCGCGCATGCCGGCGATCATCGAGGCGTGGTTCAGCGCGTCCGACAGGATCAGGCAGTCGGGCATCAGCCGCGCGATGGTCGAGATCGAGGCTTCGTTCGACACGTAGCCGGAAGAGAAGACGAGGCCCGCCTCCTTGCCGTGGAGGTCGGCGAGCTCCTGCTCGAGCAGGACGAGCGGATGGTTGGTGCCCGCGATGTTGCGCGTGCCGCCGGCGCCTGCGCCCACCTTCTCGGCGGTCTCGGTCATCGCCGAGATCACGCTCGGATGCTGGCCCATGCCGAGATAGTCGTTGGAGCACCACACCACGACCTCGCGCGGCCCCTCGGGCGCATGCCAGGTGGCGCGCGGAAAGTCGCCTGCTCGTCGCTCGAGGTCGGCGAACACGCGATAGCGCTTCTCGGTGTGCAGCTGTTCGACCGCACGGCGGAAAACGTCGTTGTAACTCATCGAACGTCCCATCCTGGGCGAGTTCATAATCATTCTAGGCCGAAATGTCGTCATCAGAAGGGATGACGGCGACAGATGGCCGCGCAGAATGGTTACGCAGGTTCCGGCGCGGCTGCTTGTGCGGGACCGGCCGCCGCGTGCGCCACCGCCGCGCGTCCGCTCGCCTTGGCGATGAGCGCCACGGGCGCCAGACCCACGATCACGATCGCGAGCGCCGCCACCGCGCCGCTCTCGTAGGACCCGCGCGCCGCCTCGCCATAGACATGGGTCGCGAGCGTCTCGAAATTGAGCGGTCGCAGCAGCAGCGTCGCGGGCAGCTCCTTCATGCAGTCGACGAAGACCAAGAGCGCCGCGGCCCCGATCGCGGGCGCGGCCAGCGGGGCGTGGATGCGCCACGCGACGCCCGTCGGGGTCTGGCCGAGGCTGCGCGCCGTGTCGTCGAGGCTCGTCGGTATGCGCGCCAGCCCCGCCTCGATCGCGCCCGCGGGGATCGCGAGGAAACGCACCACATAGGCGTAGATCAGCGCCGCGCCCGAGCCCGACAGCAGCAGGCCGGTGGAGACGCCGAGCCACTCGCGCGCCAAGCCGTCGACGGCGTTGTCGAAGGCCGCGAGCGGCGTCAGCAGGCCGACCGCCACCACGACGCCCGGCATCGCGTAGCCGACGCCTGCGGCCCGCAGCGCCGGCCGGGCCGGCGCGCCGCAGACGCGGACCGCATAGGCCGCCGCGAAGCCGAGCGCGACGGCTGCGGCGGTGGCGAGGCTTGCGAAGGCGAAGCTGTTGGCGGCTTCCCGGAAGAGTTCCGGCGGCATGCCGAAGGCGCGGACGCGGGCGAAGGCCTCGCCGGCGAGATGAAGCGCAGGCGCTCCGAAGCCGACCAGCACCGGCGCCGCGCAGATCGCGACGCAGAGCGCCTGGCCCAGAGGCCCGAGCTCGCGGGGGCTCGCGCGGCGGCCCTGCCGGGCGGAGCTCATCGAGCGCTGCTTTCGCCGCGCCCAGCGTTCGAGCGCGACGAGCGCGACGACGAGCGCCAGCATCATCAGCGCGATCTGCGCCGCGCCTTCGACGGAGGAGCGGTTCACCCAGGTGGAGTAGACCGAGACGGTGAGCGTCCGCACGCCGAGGAACTCCGCCGCGCCGACGTCGTTCAGCGCTTCCATCAGCGCAAGCGCCGCGCCGACCGCGATGGCGGGACGGGCGAGCGGCAGCGCCACGGTGAAGAAGGCGCGCAGCGGGCCGGCGCCGAGCGTGCGCGGAACCTCGAGCACCGCCGCGGACTGCATCGCGAAGGTCGCGCGGGCGGTGAGGTAGACGTAAGGGTAGAGGGTCGCGCCGAGCAGCAGGACGCAGCCGCCCATCGAGCGGATGTCGGGCAGGCGGAATTCGCGGGGGCTCGAAAAGCCGAGCAGCCATCGCAGCCCCGATTGCACGGGGCCGAGCGGATGCAGCAGGTCGGCGTAGGCGAAGGCCGCCACATAGGCCGGCATGGCGAGCGGCAGCAGCAGCGCCCATTCGAAGAGGCCGCGGCCCGGAAACCGGAAGGCCGCGACCGTCCATGCGGTCCCGACGCCGACGATCGAGACCACGAGGCCGACGCCGAGGAGAAGCGTCGTGGTCTCCTTCGCGGCCTGGGGCAGAACGAAGGACCAGAGATGCGGCCAGAGCTCGCCCGAGCCCTGCGCCGCCAGTCCCGCGAGCCCCAGGACCGGCGCGAGCGCGAGCGCGGCCGCGCCGAAACCTGCGATCAGCCAGCCCCGCGTCATCGAAGCCAAAGCTCCACCGTCATGCCCGCGTCTTCGCGGGTATCCACGACTTGCTCGTAAAGCGCGGTGGGCGCCCAAGTCGTGGATACCCGGCTCCGCCGGGCATGACGGCGTCCGAGCGACCTGAGCCCCACCAGCCGGACAAGGTCAGCTGTCGAAGCCGACCTCGTCGATCAGCGCGGCGGCGTCCTTGCGGTTCTTCGAGATGTCGACCAACGGGGTCTCGTCGATCTTGAGCGCGCCGAAGGCCGCCAGGATCGGGTCGACCGGGGCGCCGGCCTTCACGGGGTATTCGTAGTTCGCCTTGGCGTAGATGCCCTGAGCTTCGTCGGAGACGAGATATTCGAGCAGCTTCACCGCCTCGTCCTTGTTCGGGGCGTTCTTGGCGACCGCCGCGCCCGAGACGTTGGCGTGGGTGCCGCCGTTCTTGAAGGTCGGGAGCACGACCTCGATGGCGTCGGCCCATTTCTGCTGCTCGGGGCCGCTTTTGCCCGAGCGCATCAGCCCGACATAGTAGGAGTTCCCGATCGCGACCGAGCAGGTGCCCGCGGCGATGTCCTTGGCGCCGTCGCGGTCGCCGCCGGCGGGCTTGCGGGCGAGGTTCGCCTTCACGCCCTGCAGCCACGCCTTGGTGGCGTCGCGCCCGTCGCGGGCGATCATCGCGGCGATGAGCGAGGTGTTGTAGGGGTGCTGGCCCGAGCGGATGCAGACCTTGCCCTTCCACTTCGGGTCGGCGAGGTTCTCATAGGTGAGGCCCTTGGCGGCCGCGGCGTCCTCCTTGGCCACATAGGCGACGCGGGTGCGCATCGAGAGGCCGTACCACTGGCCGCCCGGATCGCGGAACGCGGCGGGGATCGCGCCGTCGAGCGTCGAGGACGAGACCTTCTGGCCAAGACCCTTGTCCACGAGGTCGATCAGGTTGCCGAAGTCGACCGTCATCAGGATGTCGGCCGGCGAATTCGCGCCTTCGGCGGCGACGCGCTCGGCCAGCCCCTTCTCGACGAAGACGGTGTTGACCTTGGTCCCGGTCTTTTCCGCATAGGCGTCGAGCAGCGGCTTGATCAGGCCGGGCTCGCGGGTGGTGTAGACGTTGACCTCCGCGGCGAAGGCCGGGGCGGCGAGGGCGCTGGCGAGAAGCGCGGCGGCGCCGGCGAGAAGACGTGCGGTCATCGGGTGTGGCCTTGGGTCCGCGCCTCCCCACGCCGCGCGCGGTTGCGGACCTTTGAGGCCACACGAGGCGTGATTTCCTTGACGCTCGGCCGAGGCGGAATCAATCGGCGCTCGGAAAGTTCAACGGTTTCGAATGAGAATGATTCAAATCAACAGGGGCGGCGGGCCTGCGCGCGACCAGCCTTCCTTCCTTCCTTCCTTCCTTCCTCCCTCCCTCGGAGAGGGGAGGGTGGCGCGCCGCGGAGCGGCGTGACGGGTGGGGTCGCAGGGCCTAGTGCGCCGCCGTCCTGCTCGATGACGCGGCGACTGCGCCCCTTCCTGAAGCGCACCCCACCCTAACGCTCCCCTGTCCCAGGGGAGGGAGACCCGGAGCCCGCTCCTCTTCTCTCGCTCCACGACCCATCCCCCTGCTATGAGGGCGCGCCACGCCGCGAAGTACGGAGCCAGTCGCCATGCCCATGCGCCTTGTCGTCGCCGGAGCCGCCGGCCGGATGGGCCGCGCGCTGATCCGCGCGATCGCGGAGACCGAGGGAGCCGAGCTGTCCGGGGCCTTCGAGCGCGCGGGCTCGGACGCCATCGGCAAGGATGCGGGCGAACTCGCCGGCGTGGGGCCGCTCGGCGTCGCGGTGACCGACGATCCGCTGCCGCTGGTCGCAGCCGCCGAGGGCGTCATCGACTTCACGGTCCCGGACGCGACAGTCGCGCTCTCCGAGCTCGCCGCGCAGGCCCGCATCGTCCATGTCATCGGCACCACGGGCATGTCGGAGACGAACCTGCAGCGCCTCGACGCCGCCGCGCGCCACGCTGTCGTGATCCGCTCCGGAAACATGAGCCTCGGCGTCAACCTTCTGGCCGGCCTCGCCCGGCAGGCGGCGCGCGCGCTCGGGCCGGAGTGGGACGTCGAGATCGTCGAGATGCACCACCGCATGAAGGTCGACGCGCCCTCGGGCACCGCCCTGCTGCTCGGCGAGGCGGTGGCCAAGGGCCGGGAAGTCGCCCTCGCCGAACAGTCCGTGCGGGTCCGCGACGGCCATACCGGCGCGCGGGTCGAGGGGACGATCGGCTTCGCGACGCTGCGCGGCGGCACCGTGGTGGGCGACCACATGGTGATCCTCGCCGGGCCCGGCGAGCGGGTCGAGCTCGGCCACCGCGCCGAGGACCGGATGATCTTCGCCCGCGGCGCGGTGAAGGCCGCGCTCTGGGGCAAGGGCGCCAAGCCCGGCCATTACGGCATGGCGGACGTGCTCGGTCTCGACCGGAGCTGACGTCGAGCGACGTCGCATTCTCTTCGCACTTGCGCTAAGGGAGCGGACAGCGCCCGCCCGCGCCTTCCCCGGCCTTTGCCCCTGGAGCTTCTCGATGCAGCGTCGCCTCGTCCTCGTCCGTCACGGCCAGAGCGAGTGGAATCTGAAGAACCTCTTCACTGGCTGGAAGGACCCGGACCTTACGGAGCGGGGCGTCGAGGAAGCCAAGGCGGCCGGCGAGCTGCTGAAGACCGAGGGTCTCGTCTTCGACGTCGCCTTCACGTCGAAGCTCAAGCGCGCCCAGCGCACCTGCCAGCTGATGCTCGACGCGCTCGGCCAGAAGGGCCTCGAGACCATCGAGGACAAGGCGCTGAACGAGCGCGACTACGGCGAGCTCACCGGCCTCAACAAGGACGACGCCCGCAAGACCTGGGGCGAGCAGAAGGTGCTGATGTGGCGCCGCTCCTACGAGGTGCCGCCGCCCGGGGGCGAGAGCCTGCGCGATACGGTCGCGCGGTCGCTTCCCTATTTCGTGCGCGAGATCCTGCCGCGCGTGTTGAACGGCGAGACCGTGCTGGTGGCCGCCCACGGCAACTCGCTGCGCGCGCTCATCATGACGCTCGAGCGTCTCACCCCCGACGAGCTTCTCAAGCGCGAGCTCAAGACCGGCGCGCCGATCATCTACGAGATGAACGCCGACTCGACCGTGGCCGGCTGGCGCGATCTCGGCGCGGCCGACGAAGAGGCCGCCTGAAGACCGTCGTCTCGACCTGACGATCGTCACGGGCCCAAGCGGTCCGTGGACGGGATCCTGCCCGTCCGAAATTCCGGTTGGCGAGCGGCGCGGCGCGGCGCATCATCCGCGCCGATGGCGGTTGCGACGGTCGAGCTCGACGGGGCCGGACGACGCCGGGCGCGCCGCACGACGCTCCTGGCGATCGCGCTCGCCTTGGCTTCCGCCGCTCCCGCGCTCGCGGGCGGACAGCAGCCCGCGGCTCCCGCGATGCAGGCCGGAAGCTGGCGCGAGACCGGCCCCTCGGCGGGCCCCGCCCCGAGCGATCAAACCCAGGCGCCGGTGCTGCGGGCGGCCGACTGCGTCGGCGTCGACCTCGTCAAATCCCTGCAGACGAGCGACGCCGCCGGCTTCGCCCGGTTCGAGAATTCGGCGCGCGCGGTCGCCAACGGCCAGGGGCTGCTGTGGCGCGTCGAAGGCCGGGGCTCGAAGCCCTCCTATCTCTTCGGCACGATGCATTCGAGCGAGGCGATCGCGAAGTCGTTCGACGAGCTTGTGCTCGCCGCGTTGCGCCGCTCTCGCATCGTGGCGACCGAGCTTCCGGGCGCGAGCACGCGCCGGGTCGCGGCGGAGCTGCGCCGGCTCGTGGCCAATCGCAGTTTCCGGCCGGGCGGCGACTCGCTCGGCGCGCTGTCGCCGGACCTGCGCGCGCAGGTCGAGGAGCGCATCGCGCGCGCCGGCATCCCCGCGCCGGTCGCCGAGCAGCTGCAGCCCTGGTATCTGGCGCTCGCTTTGTCGCGCTCGCGCTGCGGCCCGCCGCCGGCCGGCGTCGACACCGAGACGGCCGACGCGCGGATCGAGCGGCTCGCGGTCGAGCAGGGGGCGCGGTTGACGGGGCTCGAGACGCCGGCCGAGCAGGTCGAAGCGCTCGCCTCGATCCCCGACGAGGTCGCGCTCCGGATGATGCGCGAGGCGACCGAAAAGGGGCTGAAGCCGGAAGACGTCGAGAGCACCATCATGGGGCTCTATTCGACCCGCCGGATCGGCTATCTGCTGGCGATGCGCGGGCCCGACTGGGCGGGCGCCTTCGACGTCGACGGCTACGCCGAGTTCATCTCGTCCTTCATCACCCGCCGCAACGCCAGCATGCTGCAGCGGGCTCTGCCGCTGCTCGGCTCCGGGGAGGCCTTCATCGCTGTCGGCGCGCTGCACCTTCCCGGCGACCGAGGCCTCGTCCAGCTCATCCGGCAGGCGGGGTTCTCGGTGACGCGGATCTGGTGAGGCTCAGAGCGCCGCGAGGCGGTCCTGGGCTGGCGCGTCGCTCTGCTCGTGATCGGCGAGCGTGCGCAGCAGATCGAGCGCGAAGGCCCCGGTCTCGTGCATCGAGACCATGATGGCCTTCTCGCTGCGCTGGACGAGATCGGTCAGGATCGAGACCGCCTGCGTCGCCGTCTCGCAGGAGGCTTCCAGCTCATGGCCCAGAGGGCCGTATGTGACGTATGCCATGGCGCGGGACGCTGAGCCGAGTCGGCCTCCCGCACCATTACGTTTATGGCATACCAGTCATACACTCTCAGGTGGTCATTCGCTCTGGCCCGGCGCAACCGGCGGCGAGGCCTGCGCGGTCTGGCCGGAGAAGCTCGTGGGCGCCGGGCTCACCATCACGGCGCCGCCGGGCTGCACCTTGTAGACCGCGAGCCCGCGCTCGTTGCCGCCGTCAGACTTGAACCGGAACGCGCCGTCGACGCCTGAAAAGCCCGACGGATTGACGAAGGTGTCCGAGGTCAGCGCGCCCGCCCCTTGGGTCTTCACGAGCGCGGCCACGAGCGCGGTCGCGTCATAGGCGAGCGAGGCGGTGCGCACCGGCGAAGAGCCGTATTTCGCCCGGTAGCGCTCGGCGAAGTTCTTGTAGTTGCGGTCGTCGGGCGCTGCGTCCAGGCGCCAGAAAGGCTCTCGTCGCGCGCGATCGCCGGATCGTCCCAAAGCCCGGTGCCGAGCAGCTGGAGGCGCTTCAGGTTGACGCCGTTGGTCGCCAGCATGCCGACGACGGTCTGGACGTCCGAGGCCGAGTCGGGGATGAGGAGCGCGTCGGCCGGGGCAGGGCGCTCGAGAGCCGGGCGATCGCCTCCGACATCTTGGTCTTGTCGGACGAGTAATGCTCGAGACCCACCACGCGCCCGCCGGCCTTGGCGACCGCCGTCTGGAACGCGGCCTCGACAACCGAGCCGTAGCCGGTCTCGGGCAGCAGCGCCGCGAAGGAGCGTTTCCCCTGCGCGACCGCGTAGGAGACGATCCGCTGGACGTCGGACTCCGGCATGAAACTCAGCAGGAAGACGCCGTTGGTCGCGACGTTCTGGTCGGTGGAGAAGGCGAGCATCGGCACGTTGCGCTGCTTGGCGACCTGGCCGGCGCTCGCGACCGAATGGGCGAACAGGGGCCCGAGCACGAGCTTGGCGCCCTCGTCGGTCGCCGCGGTCGCGGCCGCGCGCGCGCCTTGCGCGGTGCCGCCGTCGTCCTTCACCACGAGCTGGATGTCGGGCGTGTTGAATTCCGCGAGCGCGAGCTCGGCGGCGTTGCGCATCGACTGCGCGGCCGCGCCGGCGTTCCGGCCGCGCTCTGCGGCAGCACGAGCGCGACCTTGACGGCTCCCTGGCCCACCACCGCGTCGAGCGGCTTGGACTCCACCTGCGGCGTCGGGGCGGCCTGGGGCATCGGGTCGAGCGCCGCCGGTCCATGCCGCTGTCGGAGTCGCAGGCCGCGACGAACGCGCACAGGCCTGCGACGATCGCGCCGCGCCACATCGGTCGCCAGTTGAGAAACATTACCGCCACCGCCAGTTCGACCGGTCGCCGCCCCGATGGCGACCGGCGAAAGACACCGCCCCGATGGTCAGTCCCGGGAGCCGCGCGGCCGGTTTGCGCCGCAGGCTTGGCCCGATAGACTTCGCCGTTGAGTACAAGACGAGCGCACCCATGCCAAGGCCCGCGAGCCCTCGCCCGGCTTCCGAAGACCCGTCCGATCGTCGACCTCCCGAAGCTCGCGGCTACGTCCTTGCGGGCTCGCGGGTGTCGCCGGGCGCGCTCGCTCCGGGCCTTCACGTCGTCGCGACCCCGATCGGCGCTCGCCGACATCACCATTCGGGCGCTCGAGACGCTGGCCGCCGCGGACCTCGTTCTGTGCGAGGACACCCGCGTCACCCGCAAGCTGACGAGTCATTACGGGATCTCGACGCAGCTTCAGCCCTATCACGAGCACAACGCCGCCGAGATGCGGCCGCGCGTGCTCGCCCGGCTCGCCGAGGGCGAGCGGATCGCGCTCGTCAGCGACGCCGGCACGCCGCTGATTTCGGACCCTGGCTACAAGCTCGTGAGGGACGCGATCGTCGGCGGCTTTCATGTCGTCGCCGCGCCCGGCGCCTCGGCGGCGCTGACCGCGCTGGTGGTCGCGGGGCTGCCGACCGACCGGTTCTTCTTCGAAGGCTTCTTGCCGCCCAAGCAGGGCGCGCGACAGGCGCGGATCGCGGAGCTCGTCCGCATTCCCGCGACGCTCGTGTTCTACGAGACCGGCCCGCGGGTCGCGGCCGCCATGGCCGATCTCGCGGACGGCCTCGGCCCCCGCGAGGCCGCGCTTGCGCGCGAGCTCACCAAGCGGTTCGAGGAGGTGCGGCGGGGAACGCTCGCCGAACTCGCGGCGCAGCTCGCCGAGGAGCCCGCGCCCAAGGGCGAGATCGTGCTGGTGGTCGGACCGCCCGGCGAGGAGGCGGCCCCGCAGGCGCAGGATCTCGACGCGGCGCTCGTCTCGGCGCTGAAGCGGGTCTCGCTCAAGGACGCGGTGGCGGAGGTCTCGGCCGCGACGGGCGTCAAGCGGCGGGAGGTCTACGCCCGCGCGCTCGACCTTGCGAAGTCCGACTGATCCGTGGCCGCGGCGCCCGAGCGCATCCGCGCCTTCCGGCTCGGCCTCTCGGCCGAATCGCGCGCCGTCTGGCTGCTGCGCCTCACCGGCTGGCGCATCGTCGCCCGGCGCTGGTCGGCGGGCGTGGGCGAGGTCGACGTCGTGGCCTTGCGCGGCCGCACGCTCGCTTTCGTCGAGGTCAAGGCGCGCTCGACGTTTCGAGACGCGGCCGAGGCGGTGACGCCGCGCCAGCAGGCCCGCATCCGCCGCGGCGCCGAAGCCTTCCTTGCGAAGCGGCCCGAATTCGCCAGATATGTCGTCAGCTTCGACGTCGTGCTGGTGGTTCCCGGCCGGCTTCCGCAGCGCGTGCCGAACGCCTTCGGCCTGTAAGAGATCCGGTCCCCATGAAGCTCCGCGTCGCCGTCCAGATGGATCCGATCGAACGGATCAACATCGCAGGCGACTCGACCTTCGCGCTGATGCTGGAGGCTCAGGCGCGCGGCCACGAACTCGCCGTCTACACGCCCGACCGCCTCAGCCAGACCGGCCAGCAGGTCCATGCGCGCGTCCGCCCCTGCGAGGTGCGCGATGTGGTCGGCGACCATGCCAGCCTCGGCGAGGAGACCCGCGTCGACGTCGCAAGCGAAATCGACGTCGTGCTGCTGCGGCAGGATCCGCCGGTCGACAACCTCTACGTCTCGACCACCTACATGCTGGAGCGCGTCCATCCGAACACGCTGGTGGTCAACGATCCCGTTCAGGTGCGGAACTCGCCCGAAAAGATCTTCGTGCTCGACTACGCGCACCTGATGCCGCCGACGCTCGTCACCCGCGACAAGGCCGAGGTCGCGGCCTTCCGCGAGGAGCACAAGGACATCGTCGTGAAGCCGCTGTTCGGCCATGGCGGCTCGGCGGTGTTTCGCCTCACGAGCGACGACCTCAATTACGGCTCGCTGCTGGATTTCTTCTCCACGAGCTTCCGAGAGCCCTGGATGGTCCAGAAGTTCCTGCCGAACGTGTCCAAGGGCGACAAGCGCATCCTGATGGTGGACGGCGAGTTCGCGGGCGCGGTCAACCGCGTTCCGGCGGCGGGCGACCTCCGCTCCAACATGATCCGCGGCGGAGCGGCGCACACCGCCGAATTGTCCTCGCGCGAACGCGAAATCTGCGAGACCATCGGACCCGAGCTCAAGCGGCGCGGGCTGATTTTCGTAGGCTTCGACGTGATCGACGGATTTCTGACCGAGATCAACGTGACCTCCCCGACCGGCATCCGCGCGGTGAAGCGTCTTGGAGGCCCGGACGCCGCGGCCGCGACCTGGGACGCGATCGAGCGTCGGGCGTCGGAGGCGCGCGGATGAGGCTGGTCGAGGCCGACTGCGTGCTTCGAGACGCCGCCCTGCGGGCGGCTCCTCAGCATGAGGGATGTCGAGGATGAAGTTTCTGCGTTTCGCGCAGCGCGCCGCGAATCCTCATGCTGAGGAGCCGCGAAGCGGCGTCTCGAAGCGCGCAGTTCGCCTGTGCGCCGCTTTCGCCCTGACGATGTCAGCGCCGGTCGCCGCGCAGGACATCACGCCGCCGGGCTATGCGGTGCCGGCGCTCAAATCCGTCGGACCCGGCACGCCTGCGAAAGAGCTGTTCGGCCGCGTCGAAAAACCGAGCCAGGGCCGCGAGGAGTCGATCGGCTTCTACTCGAACGGCTGCATGGCGGGGGCCAAGGCGCTGCCGCTCTCGGGCGCGACCTGGCAGGTGATGCGGCCCTCGCGAAACCGCTATTACGGCCGCACCAAGCTCGTCTCGTTCATCCAGCGCATCTCGAAGAAGGTGGCGGCCAACACGTCCTGGCCGGGCCTGCTCATCGGCGACATGTCGCAGCCGCGCGGCGGCCCGATGCTGAAGGGCCACGCCTCGCACCAGATCGGCCTCGACGTCGACGTGTGGCTGCGCCCGATGCCGACCGCCGAGATGAACATGCAGGCGCGCGAGCAGATCATGTCGACCAATCTCGTGGCCGAGAACCGCACCGACCTCAACGCCTACTACACGAAGAACACGCTGCAGATCATCAAGATCTTCGCCACCGACCCGGAGGTCGAGCGCGTGCTGATCAACCCGGCGATCAAGCGGCGGCTCTGCATGGACGCGGGGAACGACCGGGCCTGGCTGCAGAAGGTGCGGCCGGTCTGGGGCCACGACTACCACACATCCGGCTCGGCTGCTCGGGCAGCGACGCCTCGTGCAAGAGCCAGGCGGACGTCGTGCCCGGCGACGGCTGCGGCAAGGCGCTCGACTGGTGGTTCACGCCCGGCCGCCTGTTCCCGCGCCCGCCCAAGGTTCCGCCGAAGCCCGCGCCGCCGCTCACGCTCGCCAAGATGCCGGCCGCCTGCGCCGCGGTGCTGAACGGGCCGTGACAGCGCCGCTGGCGCGCCGACACGTGGGTCCGCGCCTTCCATGATTGACAGGAACGCCCCCGGGCGCTTCACCCTTGGCGCCATGAACGAGGCGACCATCGAGCTTTCAACGAACGCCGCCGCCCGCCGCGAGGCGGACGCGCCGCATTCGCTCGTCGCCGAATTCGCGGCGCCGCTCACGCTCGAGTCGGGCCAAAGCCTGTCCGGCCTGCGCATCGCCTACCAGACCTATGGAACGCTGAACGCGGAGAAGTCGAACGCGATCCTGGTCTGCCACGCGCTGACCGGCGACCAGCACGTGGCGAACGTCAGTCCCGTCACGGGCAAGCCCGGCTGGTGGACCACCATGGTCGGGCCCGGCAAGCCGATCGACACCGACCGGTTCTTCATCATCTGCTCGAACGTGCTCGGCGGCTGCATGGGCACGACGGGACCGGCCAGCACCAATCCCGCGACCGGCGAGCCCTACGGCCTCGACCTGCCGCTCGTGACCATCCGCGACATGGTCGACGCGCAGGCGATGCTGATCGACCATCTCGGCATCGAGTCGCTGTTCTGCGTAGCCGGCGGCTCGATGGGCGGCATGCAGGTGCTGCAATGGGCGGCGCGCCATCCAGACCGCGTGTTCTGCGCGCTGCCGATCGCGACCGCGCACAAGCACTCGGCGCAGAACATCGCGTTCCACGAGGTCGGGCGCCAGGCCATCACCGCCGATCCCGACTGGCGGCAGGGCCGCTATCTCGTCGAGGGCTCGACGCCCCGCAAGGGCCTCGCGGTCGCGCGCATGGCGGCGCACATCACCTATCTGTCGGAGCCGGCGCTCCAGACCAAGTTCGGCCGCAACCTGCAGGACCGCGACGCGCGCACCTTCGGCTTCGACGCCGATTTCCAGATCGAGAGCTACCTGCGCCACCAGGGCGCGAGCTTCGTCGAGCGCTTCGACGCGAACTCCTATCTCTACGTCACCCGCGCGATGGACTATTTCGACCTCGCGGCCGACGGCACGCTCGCGGGCGCCTTCCAGGGCACGAAGACGCGGTTCTGCGTCGTCTCCTTCACCTCGGACTGGCTGTTCCCGACCGAAGGGTCTCGGCAGGTCGTGCATGCGCTCAACGCCGCGGCCGCCAACGTCTCCTTCGTCGAGATCGCGACCGACAAGGGCCACGACGCCTTCCTGCTCGAGGTGCCGGAGCTGTTCGCCACCACCAAGGGCTTCCTGGACTCCGCCGCGAAGGTGCGCGGGCTCTAAGCGACGTCCGACCATACGGAGCCGTCATGGAAGATCCGTTCCGCCGCCCGGCCTTGGCGAGCGCCGTGTTCTACGCGGATCCCGCCGCGGCGCTCGACTGGCTCGAAAAGGCCTTCGGCTTCGAGCGCGTGATGGTGATCCGCGACGAAGCCGGCGCGATCGTCCATTCCGAGATGCGCCATCGCGGCGGGCTGGTCTATGTCGGCTCCGAATGGGCCGACTTCACCGCAAGCCCGGCTTCCGTCGGCGGGCGCTGCACCCAGATCCTCCACGTCCATCTCGACGAGGACGTCGACGCCCACTGCGCGCGCTCGCGCGAGGCCGGCGCCGAGATCCTGATGGAGCCGTCCGACCAGTTCTACGGCGATCGCGTCTATCAGGCGCGCGACCCGCAGGGCCATGTCTGGACCTTCGCCGAGCCGAAGCGCCATGTGTCGCGCGAGGAGGCCGAGGCCGCGAGCGGCCTCAGGATCGAGGGCTGGCCGGGCTGAGCCCAGCCAGCCAGCATTCCGATCAGAGCGTGAAGTCGAGGCTCGTCTTCGCCGTCCCGCCTTCCGGCGGCATCGGGAGCGGCACCGCGGAGCGGGAGCTGCTGCGGTTGATCAGGCCGCTCGACTGGCCGGCGCCCCAGTAGATGCTGGCGTTGGCGTAGACGATCCCTGCGAGGTTCGCGTCCGGCCAGGCGAACGGGATGGTGAGGACGCAGGTCGCCGTCGCGCCCTTGCGGGTGCTGATCATCGTCGCGTTCTCCTGGAAGGAGACGTTGTTGCTGTTGTTGTGCAGCAGGTAGCCCGAGCAGGTCGGCTTGGCGTCGGCCGGGATGTCCGACCTGATGTTGATCTTCACGGTGATCTGGACCTGGGACACCTTCACGCCCGCGGCCGGCGTGAAGCGTTCCTTGACCGCGGTCTTCTCGGCCGACTGGGCGCGCAGGATGTCGACGAGCTGCTGGACGGATTCGTCGGCGCGCGACGGCGCGGCGGCCGAGAGAACCGCGGCGCAGGCCGCGAGAGTGAGAAGTCTTTTCATGTCGCCCCCCAAAGCGCCCCATGCGCGGGGCGCTTTGGAATGACGGGAACGTGATCCCGCCGCAGTTCGTGAAACTGCGTATGCGGCGTCCTGTCCTACGGCCGGAGGGTCACGTCGTCCTGCGCGGCGCCGCCGAGGCCTCGGGAAACAGCAACCGCGCGCCGACGCCGCGCGGGGGGAGCGGCGCGATCTCGAACCGCGCGTCGTGCATCGCCGCGATACGGCGCACGATCTCGAGGCCGACCCCGAGCCCGTCGCCGAGGCGGGCCTGGCCGGGGGCGGCGATCTCCTCCGCGGCCGGCGCGTCGCGGCCGTCGTCCTCGACCGAGAAGGCGGCGCCGGGCCCCGCCCGCACCGTCACGGCTACGCCCTTTCCGCCGTGCCTCACCGCATTCTCCACGAGATTGCGGGCCGCGTTGCGGATCAGGCGCTCGTCGCCGTTCACGGCGGCGGCCCCATCCTCGACGAGCGCGATGGTCGCGCCCTTGTCGAACACCCAGGGGGCGACGCCGGCGACGACCTCTCGCAGCGCCGCCGTCAGGTCGACCGGCGCCGTGACCGGCCGGTCGGCGGCCTCGATGCGGGCGAGCGCGGTGAGCTGCTCGACGAAGGCCACGAGCTCGTCGAGCTCCGCGGTCGCGCGACGGGCGCGGGGATGGTCGACGCGCTCGAGCTCGAGCCGAATCGCCGCGAGCGGCGTGCGGATCTCGTGGCTGATGGCGGCGGTGAACAGCCGTTGCGCGGCGACGAGCTCGCGCACCCGCCCATAGCTTCGGTTCACCGCGTCGACGAAGCGCGCGACCTCGAGCGGCATGCCTTCGGCGTCGAGCCGCACGATCGGCCCGAGCGGGTCGAGCCCCCCGGCCGCCCGGGCGGCTTCCGAGACGGGCGCGAGCGAGCGCCCGATCGAATAGAGCGAGGCGCCGATCGCAAACGCCAGCGCGACGCCCGTGGGCAGGAGCATCTCCTCGACGAGTTCGGCGATGATGACGTTGGCGACGACGCCGTCCGGATCCTCGTCGATCGCCGCCTCGACATAGACGCTCCGCCCGCCGACGAGAACCTCGTGGCCGCCCTTGACCGACAGCGGGTAGCCGCTGTCGTTGCGCCGCATCCACGAGGAGGCGAGCGGCTCGTCGATCGGAAACGCCTTGGCGATGCAGGCCTCGTCGCAGCTTCGCCACAGCGTCGCGCCGTCAGGCCCGCGCACCCTCGCCGCGTAGCCGGTCGCCGCGCCGCCATAGCGGCCCGCGAGCCCGGGCGGCAGCTCGAACGTCACCTGCCCGTCGCGCAGCTTGACGCCTTCCGACAGCGCGTCGACCTCCATGTCGACGAGATGGTCGGCCATATGGTCGGGGTCGCCGAGATAGCGCCACAGCATCCAGGCCGACTGCGCCACCATGGCGATGAGCGCGAACAGCACGATCCGCCGGGCGACGACGCGGCCGAGCGTCTCGGGCCGCGACGGCCTGGCGGTCACCCGACCTCGCGCAGCAGGTAGCCGACGCTCCGCACGGTCTCGATCGCGGCCCCGACGTCGAAGGGCGAGAGCTTGCGCCGAAGCCGCGACAGCACGAGCTCGACGGCGTTGCGGCTCGTCGTGCCCTCGAACTCCGACAGCGCCTCCTCGAGATGGCCGGAGGTGACGACGCGCCCGACGTTGCGCATCAGGATTTCGAGCAGGGCGCGTTCGCGCGGCGACAGCTTCACCGGCTCGTCGCCGCAGAAGGCGGAGCCGGCCGCGGGGTCGAAGCGCAGCCGGCCGGCCTCGAGCACCGGCTGCGCCGACAGCGGCGCGCGGCGCATCAAAGCGCGGACGCGCGCCAGCAGCTCGCGGCTGTTGAAGGGCTTGGCCAGATAGTCGTCGGCCCCGGCGTCGAGCCCGCCGATCCGGTCGTCGACGCCGGCGCGGGCCGAGAGCACGAGGATGGGGGTCTGGTCGCGCGCCGCGCGGCGGGCGCGGATCAGCTCGACCCCGTCGCCGTCCGGCAGGCCGAGGTCGAGCAGGAGCGCGTCGTACTGGGCGACCGCGGTCGCGGCCTCCGCTTCGGCCATGCTGCCGACCGCGTCGATCCGCCAGCCGGCCGCGCGGACCGCCTCGGTCACGAGCTCTCGCAGGCGCTCGCTGTCTTCTATGAGTAGGAGCCTCATCGGCGCTATCGAACTCCGGCGCGCAAACGGTCTACGCCCCAGCCCCAGACCGTCTTTACGGCCTCCCCCGAAGAATTCCAGCCGCAGAAATCTCCGGCCCCCGACAGTCGGGCGACAGGATGGAGCGCTAAGGTCGCGCCGCGGTTCGGCCGGACGGCTTCCGGAACGGTCTCGCGTGGCTTCCCCCGCCCCGAAAGGGCGTCAAAGCGGATTCCCGCCCCTCTCCGCTGCGAAAGACGCGAGTCTGGCCCGGTCGCGGGGGAGCGGCCGGGCTATTCCGCCCGACGCGCGGCAGGCTTGCGCCGACGCCGCTGGCCGCCCCTGAGCGCGCGTGCTAGCGGCTCGGGACCATGTCGACGCCGCAGGCCCCAGCAACGCCCTCCGCCGCATCCGCGGACCCGGAAGCCGCGCGCCTGTCCGAGCCGGCGGCCGCGCCGCCTCCCGCGGCCGGCGCACCCTGGGCCGGATATGCGCTGGCGGCCGCGGGCGCGATCCTGTTCTCGGCCAAGGGCGTCATCATCAAGTTCGCCTATGCGGAGGGCGTCGACACCGAGACGCTGCTTGCGCTGCGCATGGGGCTCTCGGTCCCGGTCTATGTCGCGATCGGCTTCATGGCGGTGGCGCGCGAGGGAAGGCCCGCGGCGCTTGACGCGCGGATGTTCGTCGCCGTGCTGGGCGTCGGGCTGCTCGGCTACTGGTTCGCGTCCTACACGGACTTTCTGGGCCTCAACTACATCTCCGCGCCGTTCGAACGGCTGATCCTGTTCACCTATCCGCTGTTCACGGTGCTGCTCGGCGCGGCGTTCTTCGGACAGCCCTTTCGCCTTGAGGCGCTCGGCGCCTTCGCGCTGAGCTATGCCGGCCTCGCGCTCGTCTTCACCAAGGACATGACGGTTTCTGGCGCGGAAGCCACCCAGATCGGGGCTGCGCTCGTCCTGTGCTCGGCGGTCGCCTTCGCGCTCTACCAGCTGCTGGCCAAGCCCCGGATCGGCGCGCTCGGCCCGAAACTCTTCACCTGCATCGCGATGACGGGGGCGGCGATCGGCGCGATCGTGCAGTTCCTGATCCTGCGCGATCTGTCGGTGCTGTGGGAGCTCACGACCCGCGCGTGGGTCGTCGCCTTCGTGCTCGCCTTCGTCGGCACGCTGCTGCCGACCTTCCTGCTCTCGGCCGCCCTTCACAAGATCACCGCGCAGGCCAACGCCGTGATCGGCACGGTGAGCCCGATCGCGACGCTCGCGCTCGCGGCGGTTCTGCTGGCCGAGCCCGTGACGCTGATCGACTTCGCAGGCGCGGCGCTCGTGCTCGCGGGGGTGGGCTGGTTCACGCTGGCGGAGCGGAAGTAAGCGCGCACCCTCCCTCCCTCGAAGAGGGGAGGGCGGCCCCGGCGGAGCCGGGGTCGGGTGGGGTCGCTGGGCGTAGAGCTTAAGCAGTCCCGGATGTATCGGCGGCCATCGCCTCTTTCTGGCGCCCACCCCACCCTTACCCTCCCCTGTCCCAGGGAGGGAGGCGTCTCACGTCGAGAACCCATCACGAGCGGTTCAGGGAACGGGGCTCGCCCGACGGCCGTTGACCCCTCGCGGGACAACGACCTCCTCGAGGCTCATGCGGATTTCACTGGAAGGACAGGTGGCGCTCGTCACTGGCGCGAGCTCCGGGATCGGGCGCGCGACCGCCCAAGCCATGGGCGCGGCCGGCGCGAAGGTCGCGGTCAATTACCGCTCGCAAGAAGACGAAGCCAAGAACGTCGTCGCCGCGATCGAGAAGGCCGGCGGCGAGGCGATCGCCATCGGGGCCGACGTCTCCGACGAGGCTGACGTCGAGGCGATGTTCAAGGCGACGGCGAAACGCTTCGGCGCGGTCGACGTGGTGGTGGCGAACGCCGGCATGCAGAAGGACGCGGCCTCCGCCGAGATGAGCCTCGACGACTGGCGCAAGGTCATCGACGTCAATCTCACCGGCCAGTTCCTCTGCGCCCGCGCAGCGCTGCGCCGCTTTCGCGCGCAGGGCGACCGCGGGGTCTCGAAGGCGCGCGGAAAGCTGATCTGCATGTCGTCGGTGCACGACCTGATTCCCTGGGCAGGCCACGTCAATTACGCCGCCTCGAAGGCGGGATCTCGATGATGATGAAGACGCTGGCGCAGGAATTCGCGCAGGAGCGCGTGCGCGTGAACGCGATCTCTCCCGGCGCGATCCGCACCGCGATCAATGAGGAGGAGACCGAAGGCGAGGCGGGGAAGGAGCTGCTGAAGCTCATCCCCTACGGCCGCATCGGCGCGGCCGAGGACGTGGCCAACGCCGCCGTGTGGCTGGCGTCGGACCTCGCCGACTACATGGTCGGCGCGACGCTTTATGTCGACGGCGGGATGACGCTCTATCCGGAGTTCCGCGGCAATGGCTGAGCGCAAGGGCAAGGCGGCCAAGCCGAACAAGGCGAAGCCGCAGGCCGCCTCGAAGGCGCAGGCCAAGCAAGGCGTGGCCGCGCCGGCGAAGAAGCCTGCGCCGGCGAGAAAGCCTGCGGTCGCCATCGAGGACCATGCGCTCATCGGCGACATGGCGACGGCCGCGCTCGTGTCGCGGCGCGGCTCCATCGACTTCATGTGCTGGCCGCGCTTCGACAGCCCGACGGTGTTCGCCGCGCTTCTCGACGAGGACAAAGGCGGCGAATTCTCGATCCAGCCGGAGCTCGCGGACGCCCGCACCCTGCAGATCTACCTGCCCGACACCAATGTCGCGCTGACCCGCTGGCTCTCGGAGGAGGGCAGCGCCGAGGTCACCGACTTCATGCGCCCCGCCCGCGGCCGCGACGGCGGCGAACCGCAGGTCTTTCGCCGCGTGGAGGCGACCCGTGGGAACGTCCGCTTCCGCGTCTGCTGCGCGCCGCGCATGGATTACGCCCGCGTCGAAGCGCGGCCCGAAAAGGTGCGGGACGGCGTGGCGTTTCTCGCCGGCAACGCGGTGCTGCGGCTGACCTCGACGGTCCTTCTCGAGGTCGACGGCCCGGACGCGGTCGCCGATTTTTCGCTCGGGAAGGGCGAGGTCGCCTGGTTCGCGCTCGACGGCGGCGGCGAGGCCGCGCCGCTCGGCGACGACGCCGAGGAGGCGCTCGCCGACGCCGTCGGGTTCTGGCGCTCCTGGGCCGCGCAATCGACCTATAAGGGCCGCTGGCGCGAGACGGTGCTGCGCTCGGCGCTCGCGCTGAAGCTGATGTGCTCGCGCGACCATGGCTCGATCATCGCCGCGCCGACCTTCGGTCTGCCGGAGGCTCCCGGCGGCGTGCGCAACTGGGACTATCGCGCCACCTGGATCCGCGACGCCTCCTTCACGGTCTACGCCTTCATGAGGCTCGGCTTTCGCGAGGAGGCGCTGAACTTCATGGCCTGGGCCCATTCGCGGCTGAAGGAGAGCGAGGAAGGCCTCCTCATCATGTATGCGCTCGACGGCTCGACCGATCTCGAGGAGATCGAGCTCGACCACCTCTCAGGCTATGGCGGCGCGCGGCCGGTGCGCGTCGGCAACGCCGCCGTCGACCAGATCCAGCTCGACATCTTCGGCGAGCTGCTCGACGCCGTTTACCTCAACGACAAGTACGGCCGCGCGCTGAGCCATGACGGCTGGAACAGCGTGATCGCGATCGTCGACCACGTCTGCGAGCACTGGAAGGATCCCGACGCCGGCATCTGGGAGATTCGCGCCGAACCGCGCGAGTTCCTGCATTCGCGGCTGATGTGCTGGGTGGCGATCGACCGCGCCATACGCCTCGCGCGCCAGCGCTCGTTCCCCTCGCCCGGCGTGCGCTGGTTCGAGACCCGCGACGAGATCCACCGCGACATCTGGAAGACGTTCTGGGACGACGAGCTCGGCCATTTCGTCGAGAGCAAGGGATCCAAGGAGGTCGACGGCGCGATGCTGCTGATGCCGCTCGTGCGCTTCTGTTCGGCCACCGACCCGCAATGGCTCGCGACGCTCGACGCCATCGGCAAGAAGCTCACCGACGACAGCCTCGTGTTCCGCTACCGGCAGGATGACGGGCTACCCGGCCAGGAAGGCGCCTTCACAGCCTGCAGCTTCTGGTTCGTGGAGTGCCTCGCGCGCGCCAACCGCGTCGACGAGGCCCGAGAGAGCTTCGAGAAGATCCTCGGCTACGGCAACCATCTCGGCCTGTTCGCCGAGGAAATCGGCATGGACGGCAGCCACCTCGGCAACTTCCCGCAGGCGCTGACCCATCTCGCGCTGATCTCGGCCGCGCATTACCTCGACCGCGAGCTTTCGGGCGAACGGGGGCATGGCGGCCGTGAGCCGGCGCAGCCTCGGCCGTCATCCCGGCCGAGGAGCCGGGATCCAGGAACACGACCTTTCAAAAAATCTCTGCGCGGCCGGCGCGTCCGGATCCCGGGTCAAGCCCGGGATGACGGGCGTCGGCTCCAGCGCTCTGACGTGCGCCGCTCGTTCCGCTCAGAACACGTTCGGATAGAGGTAGAGCACGATCACGCGCTGGATCAGGAAGATCAGCAGCAGCACCACGATCGGCGACAGGTCGATGCCGCCCATATTGGGCAGCACGTTGCGGATCGGGCGCAGCACCGGCTCGGTGATCCGGTAGAGGAAGTCCCAGATCGTGGCCACCACCTGGTTGCGGGTGTTCACGACGTTGAAGGCGATGAGCCAGGACAGGATCGCCGAGACGATCAGGATCCAGACATAGAGGTTGAGCGCGAGCAGGATGACGTCGAGGATCGCTTTCATTCCTGGCGCAGTCCTTCATGTCCGGCTAGGGCGCGGCCGGGAGGCGGCCGCGGGGTCTCCCGTGATTTAGCGACCGCGGCGCAGCGCGGCAAGGCGGCCCGCGGTCACGAGGTCGGCGCGGACGGCGTCGCGGAGAGGCCTTCGCGCCACGCTTTGCGCATGGCCGCCGCGACGTCGCAGCGAAGCGTCTGTCGCGCCTTGACAGGGGTGGGGCCCGCCACCTAAATGGCGCGCCTTCGGACGCGGGGCCGTAGCTCAGTTGGGAGAGCGCTGCAATCGCACTGCAGAGGTCAGGGGTTCGAATCCCCTCGGCTCCACCAGCCTCCCGAACCTCCGTCTGAAATCGCCAAGTCTGCAAGCGACGCGCGCCAGCCGCGACGGGCGTCTGCTTCAGCCTGCCTTGCGGAAGCGGCGGGCGAGATAGACCACGCCGCCCTTCTTCAGCTCCTTGTAAAGAATCGAGCCCTGCGCGCCCGAGAACTCGGTCATGAAGCGGCGCGCCACCGGCAGCTTGATCATGTTGGCGCGCTTGCGCGCCTCCGCCGCGTCGAGCGCCCGGACGACGCCGGCCGAGATGTTCTTCGCAAACACCTGTTCGAGCCCGGACGCGGCGAGCTTCTGGTCGAGATCGGCCGCCATCGATTTCGCGCGCATGTCCGCGAAGGTGAACCAGCCGCCGGGCGCGAGCACCCGCGCGGCCTCGCGCGCGAAGGCCGGCACGTCGGCGTAGCAGTGCGATGATTCGATGTTGACCACGATGTCGAAGGAGCCGTCCGGAAAGGGCAGGCGCTCGGCGTCGCCCTGCCGGAAGGTCAGGCCCGGCGTGTCGGCGTTGAGACGTTCCGCGCGGGCGACCGTGGCCGGCGAATAATCGAGCCCGACGACCGAGGCCGGCGCGAAGTAGCGCGCGACGTAGCGCGCCCCGCCGCCGCGGCCGGAGCCGATCTCGAGCACGCGCGCGCCCGCGATCGGGAGCCCGTCGACGGCCTGATGGTAGAGCCCGATGAAGACGCGCTCGGGCTCGTCCTCGGGATTGAGCGCAAACGGCGTCTCGGGCGCGTAGCCGTAGTTCATGAAGCGCCAGTCGCCGTCGCGCCAGAAGCGCGACAGCGTGTCGTAGAGCCCGCGCCAGGCCCATTTGCGGGTCCGCGGAAAGGCGTCGCGCTCGATCAGGCGCAGGACATGGGTGAAGACGCGGCTCGCCAATGTCGCGTCGCTCAGCCCGCCGCCGCGACGGCGCCGGACGGCGGCTCCGCTCGGCTGCGCGCGACAGGCCGGAACTCGCGGTCGAGCCACTCCCGTCCCCTGGCGATGAGCTTGGAGTCGTCGCCGTTTCGCGGGTCGAACCACGGCGTGTAGTAGCGCAGAAGCGGCGCCGCCGTGTGGCGCAGGAGGCCGGGCTTGCCGAAGTTCGCCCAGAAGAACTTCGCCCAGAAGCGGAAGCCGGGCTTGACCCCGTCGGCGCGCACGTAAATCCGCACGTTGCGCAGGAAGATGAGCAGGAAGGGCGCGAGCACGGCGTTCATGGCCCAGACCCGGAGCCAGTAGCGCTTGAAGCTCGAAATGTCCTTCGTCGCGGCGTTCAGGACGTCGAGCGCCACGGCCTTGTGCTCCAGCTCCTCGAGCGCGTGCCACATCCAGAGACGCCGATAGGCCGGGTGCGCGCCGTCCATGAGGTGGGGCCGGCGCAGCAGCGCGGACGAGAACGACGCCGTCAGATGCTCGATCGCGCAGGTCGCCGCCAGCCGATAGAGCGGGTTCTTGAGCAGGCCGAGCGCCTGGCCGATGGGGCGCTCCATCTCGGCCACGTCGTAGCCGAGCGAGGCGATGGCGCGGTTATAGTCTTCGTGCTCGCGCGTGTGGAACGCCTCCTGCACCGCGTAGCCGTTGATCTCCTTCGAGAGCGCCTTGTCCTTCAACTTGCCGGAATAGTGCTTCAGCGAGCGGATGAAGAACCGTTCGCCCTCCGGCAGGAAGATCGACATCGCGTCGATCATCGACGTCTTGGCGATGTCGCCCGCGAACCAGTTGCGCGTGGCGTTTCCGGGGATGTCGAAGCGGAAATCGCGTGGAATGATGTCGCGTTCGTCGTCGCCGATTTCTGCGCGCTTCGACTTCGTCGACTCTCCCATATGCCCTGCCATTCCGATCAACTCGCTCACTCGTTCCACGCCGCCGACAGGCGGCGGGTCGTTAACTCAAACGTTATCGCAAATCCGTGGATGCGGAAACGCGGGGGCGGGTTCGGCGACGCGGCGTGATCGCCGCTCTAATGTCCCGGAGAACTGATGGGCGCGGCCCTTGACCCGTTCGGCCCGGCGGCGAGATAGCTCGGCCCGCCAGGCGCAGACTTGCCCGGCGAAGATTTGGAAGAGGCGCGGGCGTCGCAGTCCGCGTATCGGTTCGGAAGGAGCATCGATGACGAAGACGCGCTTCAAACGGCGCCGCCTGGGCGGGCGCGGGGCGTGCGACGTGACGCATGCGGTTTGAGATCGAACGGAAGTTTCTGGTCGCCAATGACGGCTGGCGCGCGGCCGCGACCGGCGTGCGCCGCCTCACCGACGGGCTGATCGGTCAGGCCGCGCGCGGCAAGGCGCGCGTGCGCCTTGAGCAGGACCGGGCGTGGCTGACGGTGAAGGGCGTGCGCAGCGGCGGCATCGCGCGTCCGGAGTTCGAATACGAGATCCCGCGGGTCGACGCCGAGGCCATGCTGCGCAACGTCTGCACCGGCTGCCTCATCGAGAAGGCGCGCCACAGCGTGCCCTACGCCGGGCTGACCTGGGAGGTCGACGTCTTCGGCGGCGCGCTCGCCGGCATCGTGCTGGCCGAGGTCGAGCTCAAGGACGAGGCCCAGAGTTTCGCCGCGCCGGACTGGCTCGGCGAGGAGGTGACGGGCGATCCGCGCTTCCGCCTGTCCCGTCTCCTCAACCTCTGCAACGGGTTCGAGGGGCAGGTGACGATGGACGACGTGCTCGCCGCGGCGGTGTGAACGCGTCCTTGACGCGAGGCGGCGGTCGACCCGCCGCCTCGCGTCAAGGACGCTTGGCCCGACGGATCAGTCGATCCCGATCATCACGTCGGAGGCCTTCACCACGGCGTAGGCCTGCTGGCCGACCTCGAGCTTCAGCTCGTCGACCGCCGCGTTGGTGATGGCGGAGGTGACGATCGTGCCGTTCACGTCGAGCTTCACATGCGCCGTCGTCGCGCCCTTCTGGATTTCGACGACCTTGCCCTTGAGCACGTTGCGGGCGCTGATCTTCATGGGGCTGTTCCTTCGTTTCGCATCGACGGCGCGACGATGCGCCGTCCGAGTTCGGGGACGTAGACCACCGAAACCGCGACGCCGTAAAGACGCATCAGATTCGTCGGCGTGATGACGTCTTCGGGCGCGCCCAGCGCCACGATTCCTCCATCGGCCATAAGCGCGACGCGGTCGGCGGCGAAGAAGGCGTGGTCGGGATCGTGGGTCGAAAGCACCACGGACAGGCCCCGCCCCTTGAGCGCGCGAACCTGCTGCAGCACCTTCGTCTCGTTGCCGAGGTCGAGGCTCGCGGTCGGCTCGTCCATGACGAGGATCTGCGGCTCCTGCGCCAGCGCGGGCGATCAGGACGAGCTGTCGCTCGCCGCCCGAAAGCTCGGTGTAGCTGCGCTTCGCGAGGCGCCCGATCCCGAGGCTGTCAAGCGCCGCGATGGCCGCCGCCCGGTCCGCCTCGCCGGGCTGGTCGAACAGGCCGACGCGCGCCGCCCGGCCCATCAGCACGACGTCCCGGGCAAGAAACGGAAAGAAGGCGGCGTGCGCCTGCGGCACATAGGCGACTGTGCGCGCGAGCTTTTTGCGCGGCCAGCCCGCCATGTCCTCGCCGGCGAACGTCACGCGGCCGGCCCTTGCCGGGAGAAGGCCGAGCAGCGTCTTGAACAGGGTGGTCTTGCCGCAGCCGTTGGGACCCAGCAGGCAGAGCGCCTCGCCGGCCTTGAGCTCGAGATCGATGTTCTCGCCGACGAGCGCGCCGCCATAGCCGGTCGAGAGCTTTTCGGCCGCGAGGCTCATGACCAGCCACGCCTGGCGGTCGCGAGCAGCCACAGGAAGAACGGCGCGCCGAGCGCCGCCGTCAGCACGCCGAGCGGAACCTCGATGGTGGCGACCGAGCGGGCCACGAGATCGACCGCGACCAGAAAGCCGCCGCCCAGCATCAGCGAGGCGGGCAGCAGTTTTGAGAAGTCCGGCCCGACCAGCATCCGCGCGACATGCGGCACGATGAGGCCGACCCAGCCGATGACGCCCGTGATCGAGACCGCGGCGGCGGTCATCAGGGTCGCGGCCGCGATCAGGAGCGGGCGAAGCACTCTCGTCTCCACGCCGAGCGCTTGCGCCTCCTCCTCCCCAAGCGTCATCAGGTTCATGCGCCAGCGCAGCAGCGCGAGCGGCGCGAGGCCGATCAGGATCGCGGGGAGGACTGAACCGAGGTCGCCGCGTGTGACAGAGGCGAGGCTCCCAAGCAGCCAATAGGTGATGGCCGGGAGCTGGTTGTACGGGTCGGCGAGAATCTTGATGAGCGAGAGCGCCGATCCGAGCAGCGCCCCGACCGCGACGCCCGCCAGCACCAGCACGAGGACGGGATCGCGCGTGCGGATCGCCGAGCCCACCGCATAGACCGCCGCCACCGCGCCGAGCCCGCCGAGGAAGGCGAGCGTCTGGATCACCAGCACGTTGAGCGACAGAAAGATGCCGAGCGCGGCCCCGAGGCTCGCGCCGGCCGAGACGCCCAGAATGTCGGGGGAGACCAGCGGATTGCGGAACAGTCCCTGATAGGTCGCGCCGGCGGCCGCGAGCGCCGCGCCGACGGCGAGCCCCGCCAGCACCCGCGGCAGGCGCACCTGCCAGATCGCGGTCTCGGTCGCGATCGGAAGGCCGGAGGCGAGCCCGAAGGGTTTTGTGGCGAGCACGGTGAGGACGTCGCCCGGCGAAGCGGCGTATTTGCCGGTGAAGAGCGCGAGGATCACCACCGCGACCAGGAGGGCGGCGGGCGCGAAGCGGATGAGGCCGAGAGTTCGCGCCGCTGCGGCCGCCGTGGCCCGCGCCTCGCTCACTTGGCCCCGCTCGCCCCGGCCAGCAGCGCGTCGAGGCGAGCGTCATCGAGCTCGACGCCATAGAACAGCTTGTAGAAGCGCTTGGTCTCGGCCCTGAGGTCGCCCGGGATCTTGTCGCCATAGAGCGACTTCGCGAGCCAGCGCACGCCGATCAGCCGATTGATCGCCGGCGGCGCGTCGAGCCAGCCGAAGGGCAGCGACGGCGCGGCGTAGATCCGCCCGTCCTGCACCGCCTTCACGCCCGACCACACCGGATCGCTTTTTGCGCGCGCGGCGAAATTGGCGTCGATCGTCACGATCACGTCCGGGTTCCAGCCGAGCACCTGTTCGGGCGACGCCCGCGACAGGCCCTGACCGCCCTCCACGACATTGTTGGCCCCGACCGCGTCCAGCGTCTCGACCGTGATCGAGCCTTTGGGCGCGGTCTCGAGCCCATCGGGGCCGCGCGCGTAGAACACGCGCGGGCGATCCGAGGGGACGATCTGCGCGACGGCGAGCGACAGGGACTCGAGCGTCTCGGAGGCGTAGGCCGAGAGCTCGATGGCGCGGGTCTCGCGGTCCAGCACCGTGCCGAGCGTCCGCAGCGCGGTCGCCGACTGGTCGAACGCGCCGTCGATCAGGATGTAGGGGATGCCGGTCTGCTTCTGCACCCGATCGGCGAGCGAGGCGTAGGTCTGGTCGACCGAGCCGACGTCGATGATGAGGTCGGGCTTGGCGGCCAGCACCGCTTCGATGTTGGCCGTGCCGCCGCGCCCGGCGATGCGGCCATAGGCCTTCAGCTCGCGCACCGCAGGCAGGAGATAGGGCTTCTCGGCTTCGCTCGGCGCGCGCACCCAGCCCGCCATCAGGTCCGGCGCGACCGCATAGAGCGCGACGGCGGCCGGGGGGCCGGCAGGGAACACACGCTTCGGCTTCTCGGGGATCTCGACCCGTCTGCCGGCGGAGTCGACGAACTCCTTGGCGGCGGCGGGAAGCGGCGCGAGCAGCAGCAGCGCGAGGAGGAGGAGGCGGGCGATCATGGTTCTGGCATTCTGGCGCGTCGGCGGCGAAAAGCCATTGAGAAACGCGTCATGAAGCTCGCTTGATCAGATACCCATGAGGGGTATATAGAAAGCGGTGCAATACCCCTTGCAGGTATCCCGGAGGTCCGATGTTCTATCACGCGCATCACGGCCATGGCGGCCACGCCCATTCCCATGGCGGCGGATGCTGCGGCGGCGGCCACGGGGCCGCGCCCGAAAAGGCCGTCGACCCGGTCTGCGGCATGAGCGTCACGATCGAGGGCGCGCGCCACAGCTTCGAGCACAAGGGCGAGACGCGGTATTTCTGCTGCAACGGCTGCAAGACGAAGTTCGAGGCCGACCCCGACAAGTACCTTGCGCCCAAAGAGGCGCGGAAGCAGCCCGAGGCCCCCGCCGGGACGATCTATGTCTGCCCGATGGACCCGGAAGTCCGGCAGGTCGGACCGGGCGCCTGCCCGAAATGCGGCATGGCGCTCGAACCCGAGGTCTTCTCGGCCGAGGCCGGGCCCAACCACGAACTCGCCGACATGACGCGGCGGTTCTGGATCGGCCTCGCGCTGGCCGCGCCGGTGTTCCTGCTGGAGATGGGCGGGCATCTGATCCCCGCGCTCCATCATCTCATCCCGCCCGCGTGGTCGACATGGATCCAGTTCGCGCTCGCCACGCCGGTGGCGCTCTGGGCCGGCTGGCCGTTCTTCCAGCGCGGCTGGGCGTCGATCGTGACCAGAAACCTCAACATGTTCACGCTGATCGCGATCGGCGTCGGCGTCGCCTACGCCTACAGCGTCGTGGCGGTTCTGGCTCCCGGCCTCTTCCCCGAGACCTTCCGGGGCCCCGACGGGACCGTCGCGGTCTACTTTGAAGCAGCGTCCGTCATCACCGTGCTGGTGCTGCTCGGTCAGGTGCTGGAGCTGCGCGCCCGCGACCAGACGGCCGGGGCCATCCGCGCGTTGATGGGGCTGGCGCCCAAGACCGCGCGACGCCTCAAGGCCGACGGCTCGGACGAGGAGGTCTCGATCGACGACCTCAAGGTCGGCGACCTGTTCCGCGTGCGACCCGGAGAGAAGGTGGCGGTGGACGGCCTGGTGACCGAGGGGCGTTCGCTGATCGACGAGTCGCTCGTCACCGGCGAGCCCGCGCCGGTCGCCAAGGATGCAGGCGATCCGGTGACGGGCGGCACGGTCAACCAGTCGGGCGCTCTGGTGGTGAAGGCCCAGAGGGTCGGCGCCGAGACGACGCTGTCGCGCATCGTCCAGATGGTCGCGACCGCCCAGCGCACCCGCGCGCCGATCCAGCGCCTCGCCGACGCCGTCGCGGGATGGTTCGTGCCCGCGGTCGTCGCGGTCGCGGCCCTGGCTTTCTTGGCCTGGGGGCTCTTCGGACCCGAACCTAGGTTCGCCCATGGGCTGGTGGCGGCGGTGGCGGTGCTGATCATCGCGTGCCCCTGCGCGCTCGGACTCGCGACCCCGATGTCCATCATGGTCGGGGTTGGCAAGGGGGCGGGGCTCGGCGTGCTGGCGCGCGACGCGCAGGCGCTCGAAAGACTTGAAAAGGTTGACGTTCTCGTGGTCGACAAGACCGGGACGCTGACGCAAGGAAAGCCCTCCGTGACCGCGATCGTCCCGGCCGAGGGGGTCGGCGAGGCGGAGCTGCTACGGCTTGCGGCCGCGGTGGAGCGGCCCTCCGAGCATCCCCTCGGCGCGGCGGTCGTCGCGGCGGCAGAGGGGCGCGGACTTGCGATCCCGGGCGTCGAGAATTTCGAAGCGCCGAGCGGAAAAGGCGTATCGGGCCGCGTCGAGGGGCGGTCGGTCGCGCTCGGAAACGCCAAATTTCTCAAGACGTTGGGCGTCGACGTCGCGGGGCTCGACGCGCGCGCCGGGGAGCTGCGCGCAGGCGGCGCGACCGTGGCGTTCGTCGCGGTGGAGAGTGTGGCGGCGGGCCTCCTCGCAATATCCGACCCGCTGAAGCCCACGACGGCGGACGCGATCCGCGCGCTGAAGGCCCAGGGCTTGCGCATCGTCATGCTGACCGGCGACGCGCGCGCGACCGCGGAGGCGGTGGCCGCACGGCTCGGGATCGACGAGGTGGAGGCCGAGGCGCTGCCTGAGGACAAGCACGCGGCCGTCGTGCGGTTGAAGCGCGAGGGCCGGGTCGTCGCGGTCGCGGGCGATGGGGTCAACGACGCGCCGGCGCTCGCCGCCGCCGATGTCGGGATCGCGATGGGGACCGGCGCCGACGTCGCGATCGAGAGCGCCGGGATCACGCTTCCGGGCGGCGACCTCGCCGGGATCGTGAAGGCGCGCAAGCTTTCGAAGGCCGTCATGGCGAACATCCGCCAGAACCTCGCCTTCGCGTTTCTCTACAACGCCGCCGGCGTGCCGATCGCGGCCGGCGTCCTCTATCCGGCGTTCGGCCTGACGCTGTCGCCGGTGATCGCGGCCGCCGCGATGGCGCTGTCGTCGGTGAGCGTCATCGGTAATGCGCTGAGGTTGAGGGCGACGGCTATTTAGCGCCGCCGCCCTCGTCCCGGACTTGATCCGGGACCCAGAACCGATGAGTTTTCAAACAATGACGACGCGCGCCGGATTCTCTCCGGAACGCGCGTCGGTTTGGGTCCCGGATCAAGTCCGGGACGAGGGCGGTGGTTCGAGCGCCCCGTCATGCCCGGCTCCGCCGGGCAGCACGGCCTCACTTCGGCTTGTCGGCCTGATGCTCCTGGAACTCCTTGAGGAATTCCGGCTCCAGCGGCTTGCCGTCGGCCTTGGTGGTGATCGCCAGAAACTGGTCGGGCGCGACGCCGCCGTCGGTCGGATCCTTGATCACCGGGCAGATCGCGTAGCGCAGCGGGTCCTCGAGCGGGCGCATGGTCTTGGTGACGTAGCCCTTCTTGTAGAGGTCCTCGACGTCGCCGACCGAGGCGATGATCGGGGTGCCGTCGAGGTCGGTCCCGTTCTTCTTCGCGAGGTCGGACAGCGCCTTCTTGCCGGACGCCGTCGTCAGCGCCTTCGGCGTGTAGCTCACCCAGACATGGAGCCAGAGGCCGAGCTTGTTCTTGCTGAAATAGCCGTTGCGCATGTCGAGCAGCACCGACTGGCGGAGCGCGCCAAGACCGAGCGGATCCGTGCCCTGGCGGGGAAAGACGTATTCGGGGCTGGCGTCGGCGATCTGGCGGGCCTTCTGGCCGGCGGCGTTCTTGGTGAAGGCCCCGTCGCTGAGGCCGCCCAGCACGGTGAAGAACTCGACGTTGCCGCTGTGGTCGTAGGCCGGCAGCGTCAGCAAGGCGCGCACCGGGCGCTGGTAGGAGAAGTTCGGCCTGGTCTCGGCCGCGAGCGGGCCGACCTGCCGGCGGCCGTCGATCAGCGCGGGGTCGACGCCGTTCTGCGAATAATAGGCGTCGGTGAAGTCGTAGAGCCGGTCCTCGACGTCGGCCTTCGCCGCGGTCGAGAGCGCGGCGCCGAACGCCGCGAGGATGAGAAGCTTGGAGGCGGCGCGGGCGCGCATGGCGGTGTCCTTCCGAAGGCGAAGCCTCGCGGAAGGTAAATGAGGGCGCCCGAGCGGAAGCTGACGCGGCGCGTCAGCTTCCTGTCAGCTTGGCGTGAGCGCGGCTCACTGCGCCGTCCAGCCGCCGTCCATGGAGAAGTTCGCGCCGGTGACCTGGCTTGCGGCGTCCGAGCAGAGGAAGGCGGCGAGCGCGGCGACCTGCTCGACGGTCACGAACTCCTTGGTGGGCTGCGCGGCGAGCAGCACGTCGTTCATGACCTGCTCCTTCGTGAGGCCGCGGGCCTTCATCGTGTCGGGGATCTGCGCCTCGACGAGCGGCGTCCAGACATAGCCGGGCGAGATGCAGTTGACCGTGATCTTGTCCTTGGCGAGCTCCAGCGCCGCCGCCTTGCTGAGGCCGACGATCCCGTGCTTGGCCGCCACATAGGCCGACTTGAACGGCGAGGCGACGATCGAATGCGCCGAGGCCGTCTGGATGATGCGGCCCCAGCCGGCCTTCTTCATGTGGGGGATAGCGGCCTTCATCGCGTGGAACGCCGACGACAGGTTGATGGCGATGATCAGGTCCCACTTCTCGCGCGGGAACTCCTCCACCGGCGAGACGAACTGGACGCCGGCGTTGTTCACCAGAACGTCGACCGAGCCGAAGGTCTCGGCCGCGAGCGCGACCATTGCGTCGATCTCGTCGGGCCTGGTCATGTCGGCCGGCGAATGGATCGCCCTGACGCCGAACTCGCGCTCGATCGCCTCACGCGCCGCCTCGATGTCCTGCGACTTGCCGAACCCGTTCAGCACGACGTTCGCGCCGTCGCGCGCAAGGCCGCGCGCGACCGCGAGGCCGATGCCGCTGGTCGATCCGGTGACGACGGCGGTCTTGCCCTTGAGGCTCATCGGGACGGCTCCGTGCAGCGAGGGATGGCGGGCGCGCGACTGGGCGCCCGCCGCCCAACCTAGCGTCCGCGCTGCGATGCGGTAGAGGGCGCGTGGCCGCGCCCATGGGGCTTCGCCGCCGAGGCGTCAGCGCTTCGGGTCGAGCGTCTTGAACGCGGCCTCCATCTCGTTCCATGTCTCGAGCTTGGCGTCGGGCGACGTCTGAAAGTCCTCGAACTCGTAGACTCGCCGGATCTCGAGCTCGACCGGCCCGTCCTCCTTGGGCCAGCGCCGCGCCCAGTCGAGCGCCTCCTCGCGCGAGGCGACCTCGATCATGGTGAAGCCGGCCACCAGCTCCTTGGTTTCGGCGAAGGGGCCGTCGGTCACGATGGGCTTGGCGCCGTCGCGCGAGATCGCGACCCGGAAGCCCGTGGCGCTCGGCCAGAGGCCGTCGCCGCCGCGGAAGACGTCGGCCTTGATCATTTCGAGATTGTAGGCCGCCATCGCCTCCATCAGCTCGGCCGAGGGGGCGGCGTCGGTCTCGGATTCGCTCTCCGGCGTCGCCTTGCGGATGATCATGAAGCGCATCGGTGTGGGTCTCCGTCGGGCGCGCGCCGCGCCCCGCGTCTGAAAGACGGCCGCCGTCAGTCGTAGCCGACATGTGAATGGCGTTTTTTCGCGAAGCATGGGAGGCCGCTTCACGAAGGCGAGAGCCGGAGGAGACTGGCGATGGGACGTGCTTCGATCTGGCTTGCGGCTCTGGCCGGGGCCGCGTGCCTCGCGCAGCCTGTGTCCGCCGAGACCGTGCGCCGGACCTATCCGGCCTCCGACCTCGAGATCCGCAATCCCGAGCGCGGCTTCTGGGCGTTCGCGGCGGACGACTTCGCGAAGGTCACCAAGGGCGATCTCGGCTATCTCCGATCGAAGGGCCTGACGCTCGCCTACGGCGTCGTGCGGCTCGACAAGTTCCGCAAGACGCCGCTGTCGGACGAGCTCCTCGCCTCGCTCGATCGCGCCTTCGAACGCACGCGCGAGGCCAAGCTCAAGATCATCCTGCGCTTCGTCTACAACTACCCGCAGGACGAACACGAGTACCAGAACGCCAAGGACGCGCCGCTCGACGTGGTGCTCGGCCATATCGAGCAGCTGAAGCCTGCGCTCGCCAGGAACGCGGACGTCGTCGCAGTGATGCAGGCCGGGTTCATCGGCGCCTGGGGCGAGGGGCACACCTCGTCCAACAAGCTCACCTCGCCGAAGAACAAGGCGGCGATCCGCGACGCGCTGCTCGCCGCGCTTCCCGAGGGGCGGATGCTGCAGTGGCGCTATCCGGCCGACGTGATCGACTGGTCGCCGGAGCCGCCGCGGCCCGGCAAGCTCGCGACGCTCGGCGTCCACAACGACTGCTTCATGTCGTCCAACACCGACGTCGGCACCTACGCGTCGAACAGGAAGCAGCGCGAGGCCCAGCGCGACTACGTGGCCAAGCTCAGCCGCGCGACGTTCTTCAGCGGCGAGACCTGCAATGTCGGCTCGAAGTCCGAGCGGCTGACCTGCGACGACATCCGGGCCGAAGGCGCGCGCTTCCATGTGAGCGCGCTCAACGGCGAATACAGCCCGAAATTCATCAAGGCCTGGAAGGAGGGCGGCTGCTACGACGAGGTCAGCCGCTCGCTCGGCTACCGCCTCATGCTGAAGGAGGCCGAGGCGGGCGACCGGGCGAGGCCCGGCGAGCTCGTCGAGGCGCGGCTGCGCGTCGCGAACGACGGCTGGGCGCGGATCTCCAACCCGCGCCCCTTCAAGCTGGTGGCGACCCATCGCGACAGCGGTCGGAGCTTCGAGGCCGAGACGTCGGGCGACATCCGCTCTGTCGAGCCCGAAAAGGCCTCGCCCAAGGGCTTCCGCTTCGCCTTGACCGTGCCGGCCGACGCGCCGGCCGGCGTCTACGACCTGTCCGCGGCGCTGCCGGACGCCGCGGCCTCGCTTGCGGGCGACCCGGCCTATGCGGCGCGCTTCGCCAACGGGTCGGGGGCCGACTTCGGGTGGGACGCGGAGACGGGCGCCTACCGGCTCGGCCTGACGGTCACGGTCGGGCCGTAGAGCGAAAACCGATCGCCGACGTCATGCCCGGCGGCAGCCGGGCATCCACGACTTTCTGGGAACGCGGAGCGCGACGCCGAAGTCGTGGATACCCGAGCAAAGCTCGGGCATGACGCGGCGGGTCGACGTGAAATCGTGACGCTTCAGCGGCCGAGGCGTAGGCGCGCGCTGCGGAGCCGCCCTCGCCGCCCGAAACGAAAGAAGGCGGCCCCAGGGGCCGCCTTCTCGATTTTGTTCAGCCGTCGAAACGGGCGCTGAGGATCACTCGGCCGCTTCTTCGCGCTTGCGGCGCGGGCCGCGCTCGCGACGGCCGCCGCTGCTGCGCTCCTCGCCGCCCTCGGACGCATCGCCCGGCTGCTCGGAGCCCGCGATGTCCTCGCCGGTGGTCTGGTCGACGACCTTCATCGACAGGCGCGTCTTGCCGCGATCGTCGAAGCCCATGAGCTTCACCTTGACCTTGTCGCCCTCCTTGAGGACGTCCGAGACCTTGGCGACGCGCTCCTGGGAGATCTGGGAGACGTGCACGAGGCCGTCCTTGGCGCCGAAGAAGTTCACGAAGGCGCCGAACTCGACGACCTTCACGACGGTGCCGTCATAGACGACGCCGACTTCCGGGTCTGAGGCGATCGACTTGATCCAGTTGAGCGCGGCGGTGATCGCCTTGGCCGTCGCTGGAGGCGACCTTGACCGTGCCGTCGTCCTCGACGTTCACCTTGGCGCCGGTCTTCTCCACGATCTCGCGGATGACCTTGCCGCCGGTGCCGATCACTTCGCGGATCTTGTCGGTCGGGATCTTGATGACCTCGATGCGCGGCGCGTATTCGCCGAGCTCGGTGCGGCCGGCCGAGATCGCCTTCGCCATCTCGCCGAGGATGTGGATGCGGCCGTCCCTTCGCCTGCGCGAGGGCGACCTTCATGATCTCCTCGGTGATGCCGGCGATCTTGATGTCCATCTGGAGGGCGGTGACGCCTTCCTCGGTGCCCGCGACCTTGAAGTCCATGTCGCCGAGATGGTCCTCGTCGCCGAGGATGTCGGAGAGCACGGCGAACTTCTCGCCTTCCAGGATCAGGCCCATGGCGATGCCCGCCACCGGACGCTTCAGCGGGACGCCCGCGTCCATGGCCGCAAGCGAGGCGCCGCAGACCGACGCCATCGACGAGGAGCCGTTGGACTCGGTGATCTCCGACACGATGCGGATCGTGTAGGGGAACTCGTCCGCCTTCGGCAGCATCGGGTGGACGGCGCGCCAGGCGAGCTTGCCGTGGCCGACTTCACGACGGCCCGGAGCGCCCATGCGGCCGGTCTCGCCCACGGAGTAGGGCGGGAAGTTGTAATGGAGCAGGAAGCGCTCCTTGTAGGTGCCGCCGAGCGCGTCGATGAACTGCTCGTCCTCGCCGGTGCCGAGCGTCGCGACGACCAGCGCCTGCGTCTCGCCGCGGGTGAAGATCGCCGAGCCGTGGGTGCGCGGCAGGACGCCGACCTCGGGGAGGATCGGCGGACGGTCGAGAGGTCGCGGCCGTCGATGCGGATCTTGTCGTCGAGGATGCCCCAGCGGACGATCTTGGCCTCGAGCTCCTTGAACACGCCGCCGAGCTTCTGCGGGTCGACCGGGTTCTCGACGCCCTCGCCGGAAAGCGCCTCGAGCGCCTTCTTCTTGGCGACGGAGACCGCGTCCTGGCGGTCCTGCTTCTTCTTGATCTTGTAGGCGGCGCGCAGGTCGTCCTCGACCAGGGCCTTCAGCTTCTCCTCGAGCTCCGAGGTGTCGGCCGGGGTGTGCTCGCGCGGCTCCTTGGCGGCCTTTTCGGCCAGGCGGATGATCGCGTCGATCACCGGCTGGAAGCCCTTGTGGCCGAACATCACGGCGCCGAGCAGCATGGCCTCTTCGGAGAGCTCCTTGGCTTCCGACTCGACCATCAGCACCGCGTCCTGCGTGCCCGCGACCACGAGGTCGAGGTCGGAGGACGGCATCCGGTCGGCCACGGGGTTCAGCACGTAGTCGCCGTCGATGTAGCCGACGCGCGCGCCGCCGATCGGGCCCATGAAGGGCACGCCGACAGCGTCAGCGCCGCCGAGGCCGCGATCATGCCGACGATGTCGGGATCGTTCTCGAGGTCATAGGAGAGGACGGTCAGCGTGACCTGGGTGTCGTTCTTGTAGCCGTCGGCGAACAGCGGACGGATCGGCCGGTCGATCAGGCGCGAGGTCAGCGTGTCCTTCTCGGTGGGGCCGCGCTCGCGCTTGAAGTAGCCGCCCGGTATGCGGCCGGCGGCGTAGTACTTCTCGGTGTAGTTCACCGTGAGCGGGAAGAAGTCGATGCCGGCCTTGGGCTGGCGCTGCGAGACGACCGCGCCGAGCACGGTGGTGTCGCCATAGGTGACGAGCACGGCGCCGTCGGCCTGACGGGCGACGTGGCCGGTTTCGAAGGTCAGCGTGCGGCCGGCCCATTCGATGGTTTCGCGATGAATTTCAAACATACGTCTTTGTCCTTGCGGTCTAAGGGACCGAAGGATGCCGTCGGGCTTTACGCTTGACGCCACGGGCAAGACGGCGGGGCGCTGTTGTGAGGGTCGGACGAGACGTCCGACGACAGCGCCCTGCGATCCTGCCCCATGACGTTCGGGCCCGATGGCGTCCCGGGTCCCTTCATCTGGTTCGACGCCGCCGCCCCATTGCGCCGGCGTCCTTCATGGGCAGTGCGCGCGGCGCGAAACGCGCCGCCGCGAAAGCGGAAAACGGCGGCCCTTGGGCCGCCGTTCAAAGCGTCAGCGGCGGATGCCGAGACGCTCGATCAGGGTCTGGTATCGCGCCTGGTCGTTGCGCTGACGTAGTCGAGCAGCGAACGACGCTGGCTGACGAGCTTCAGCAGGCCGCGGCGCGAGTGGTTGTCCTTGGCGTGCGACTTGAAGTGCTGCGTGAGGTTGGTGATGCGCTCCGTGAGGATCGCGACCTGCACTTCGGGGGAGCCGGTGTCGCCCTCTTTGACGGCGTACTGGCTGACGAGTTCTTTTTTACGTTCCGGGTGATCGACATCGTCTCTCTCGTTCGATCGGATTTTTGGGCCCGACCGGCTCAAGGCCGATCGAGATGGAAAATGCGTCGGGGATGAAGCTCGCCGCGATCGATCTCGCCGAGCGCGATCAACGCGCCGTCGGTCGTCACGGAGACCGGACCCCGATGCATCGGGGCGTCCCGTCCGCGCAGGAGCACCGGCTGTCCGTTGAGAAGCCGGGCGGCTTCCGCCCTGTCGACGGCGAGCGCCGGGATGTCGTCCAGCGCCGTCTCGACAGGAAGGAGAGCTTGGACGATGTCTTTAGACGTGGAAGGCTCCGCCCGCAAGCGTTCGAGCTCCTCCAGAGTCACCCGTCGTCTTCGGTGAACGCGCCGACCGCCGTCCGGCGGAGCGCGACGACATGCGCGCGGGTGTCGAGCGCACGGCCGAGGTCGCGCGCGATGGCGCGCACATAGGTGCCCTTGCCGCACTCGCATTCGAACACGGCGCGGTCGGCCGAGGGCATGTCGACGAGCTCGAGCCGCGTGATCTCGACCGTTCGCGGCTCGAGCACGACCTCCTCTCCGTCGCGCGCGAGGTCGTAGGCGCGCTCGCCATTGATCTTGAGAGCGGAGAATTTCGGCGGCGTCTGGCTGATCGACCCGATAAAGGCCGGCAGCGCCGCCTCGATGGCCTCGCGGGCGGGGCGGTTCTCCGAGATTGCGACGGGCGCGCCTTCGGCGTCGTCGGAATCGGTCTCGACGCCCCAGAGCACCTCGAAGCGGTATTCCTTCTCGCCGTCCATGACGAAGGGCACAGTCTTGGTCGCCTCGCCGAAGGCGATCGGCAGGATGCCGGAGGCGAGCGGATCGAGCGTGCCGGCGTGGCCGGCCTTCTTGGCCTGATAGAGCCAGCGCGCCTTCGACACCGCATGCGTGGACGTGACCCGACGGGCTTGTCGAGGATCAGCCAGCCGGAGATGTCGAGGCCTTTTTTACGGCGCGACATGGGCGGCCCTTTCGAGAATGAGCGCGACGTTGGCCGCTCCCCTCTCCCGCGTGCGGGGGAGGGTAAGGGTGAGGGCCATTTCAACAGGGCGCCGCCGTCCCCCCTCATCCCTACCTTCTCCCGCAAGCGGGAGAAGGGGCCCTTGCGTCGCGCCAGATCGGAGAGGCGGCTCAACGCTGCGTCTCCCCGTCCCCGTCGTCGTCGCCTGCGAGATCGCGGGCGACTTCGGGCGAGCGCAACAGCTCGTCGATATGGGCGCCGCGGTTCGAACGAGTCGTCGATGCGGAAGCGCAGATCGGGCGCGGACTTCAGCTCGAGACGCTTCACCACCATCATCCGCAGCTGCTTGCGGTTGGCTTCAAGCGCCTTCAGCACCTTGTCGCTGTCCTTGCCGCCGAGCGGCATGACGTAAGCCGTCGCGAGCTTGAGGTCCGGGGTCATGCGGACCTCCGGCACGGTGATCACGTGGGTCTCGAGCACGGGGTCCATGACCTCGCCGCGCGCTGGAGGACGTCGGCGAGCGCATGGCGGACGAGTTCGCCGACGCGGAGCATGCGTTGGGACGGGGCTTTCGACCCGGAATTGCGGGACATGGCGTCTCTTTAGGTCCGTGAGCGTTTTGAGGCGGATGGGTCGGCCGCGCGCCTGGCGGCGACCCGCAGGCCGAGCGCGCCGAGCAGCAGGAGGCCGCAGCCGGCCAGAAGATCGAGCGCGACCGCGGTGCGGCCGCAGCCCTCGGCCCAGGCGGCGGTCTCGACCGGGTGGCCGATCGCGAGTTCGTAGAGATCGGCGGCCGCGCGAGGAAAAACATCAGCCCGGCCGCGAGCAGCGCGGGCCAGAGCTTGCGGAAGGCGCTCGCCGCCAGGAACGCGACGGTCGCCATCAGCGCGACGAAAGCGAGCCACCCGGCGCGCGCCTCCTCGATCTTGTCGCAGACCTCGGCGGATGCGGGGCTGTTCGCAAGCGTCAGCGCTACGGCCGCCGCGGCGACCGCGCCGACGCGCGATCGGGCGCCTGGCCGAGGCGCGGAAAGGAACGGGCCGAACGGCCCGGCGAGGGAGATCATCAGCGTCCTTCTTCGCCTTCGCGGCCGCCCATCGGGGCTGAGCCGTCGGGACCGGGATCGGACCGGGACCGAGCGGATGGTTCAATCAAGAGCGGCGGAAAAGAAGCGCGTGCTTCGAGACGCGGCCTGACGGCCGCTCCTCAGCATGAGGGAGGAGTCTGGTTCCTCAACGGTCCTCATCCTGAGGAGGCCCGACAGGGCCGTCTCGAAGGACGCAGTCGCTTTCCGCAGCGAGCAAGCGGGCGCCTCAGAGCGTCCGCTTCACTTCCGTGACGCGGTAGCACTCGATGACGTCGCCGGCGCGCATGTCCTGGTAGTTCTCGAACGACATGCCGCACTCGGTGCCGGCGCGGATCTCCGGCGCGTCTTCCTTGAAGCGCTTGAGCGTCGCGAGCTTGCCCTCGTGGATGACGACGTTGTCGCGGATGAGACGGACGCCCGCGCCCTTCTGCACCACGCCGTCGGTGACGAGACAGCCGGCGATCTTGCCGACCTTCGAAACCGAGAAGATCTCGAGGATCTTGGCGTTGCCGAGGAACTCCTCGCGCCGCTCCGGCGACAGCATCCCCGACATGGTCGACTTAATGTCGTCCACGAGGTCGTAGATGATGTTGTAGTAGCGGATCTCGGTGCCGGTGCGGTCGGCGGCGTCGCGCGCCTCCTTCAGCGCGCGGACGTTGAAGCCGATCACGGCCGCCTTCGAGGCCGCGGCCAGGATCACGTCGCTCTCGGTGATGCCGCCTGCGCCGGAGAGCAGGATGCGGACGCCGACCTCGTCGTTTCCGACCTTCTCGAGCGACTGGACGATCGCCTCGACCGAGCCCTGGACGTCGCCCTTGATCACGAGCGGCAGCTCCTTGCGGCCCGCCGTCTTGATCTGCGACATCATCTCCTCGAGGCCGGACACGCGCACCGTGGCGCGCGCCGCCGCCTGCTCGCGCTTCTGGCGCTGGCGATAGTCGGCGATCTCGCGGGCGCGGGCCTCGTTCTCGACCACGGCGAAGCGGTCGCCCGCCTCCGGCGCGCCGTTGAAGCCGAGGATCTCGACCGGCGTCGAGGGCAGCGCCTCGGGAACCGTGCCGCCCTTGTCGTCGACCAGCATCCGGACCCGGCCCCATTCGGAGCCAGCGACCACGATGTCGCTCTGCTTGAGCGTGCCGCGCTGCACGAGGACGGTCGCCACCGGGCCGCGGCCGCGGTCGAGCTTGGCCTCGATCACGGTGCCTTCCGCGGTGCGGTCGGCGTTGGCCTTGAGATCGAGGATTTCGGCCTGCAGCTGGATGACCTCGAGCAGCTTGTCGAGGCCGTCGCCGGTCTTGGCCGACACCTCGACCTCGAGCGTCTCGCCGCCGAGCGACTCGACCTGGATCTCGTACTGGAGCAGGTCGGTGCGCACGCGCTGCGGGTTGGCGTCTTCCTTGTCGATCTTGTTGATCGCCACGATGATCGGCACGCCGGCGGCGCGGGCGTGGTTCACGGCCTCGGCCGTCTGCGGCATGACGCCGTCGTCGGCCGCGACCACCAGCACCACGATGTCGGTCGACTTCGCGCCGCGCTGGCGCATCGCCGTGAAGGCCGCGTGGCCCGGCGTGTCGATGAAGGTGATCAGGCCGCCGAGCGGCGAGGTCACCTGATAGGCGCCGATGTGCTGCGTGATGCCGCCGGCCTCGCCCTTCACCACCTTGGTGTGGCGGATGGCGTCGAGCAGCGACGTCTTGCCGTGGTCGACATGGCCCATGATGGTGACGACCGGCGGACGCGAGGTCTGCGCGCCCTCGGCGTCGGGGGCGTCGAACAGGCCTTCCTCGACGTCGGACTCGGCCACGCGGCGAACCGTGTGGCCGAGCTCCTCGGCGATCAGCTGGGCTGTGTCGGCGTCGATCAGCTCGTTGATCTTCTTCATGACGCCCTGCTTCATCAGCAGGCGCACGACGTCGACCGCGCGCTCCGACATGCGGTTCGCCAGTTCCTGAACGGTGATCGTCTCAGGCACCACCACTTCGCGGATCAGCTTCTCCTTGGGCTCCTGATGGCCCTTGCCGGACATGCGCTGCACGCGGCGGCGGTAGGACGCGACCGAGCGGGTGCGCTCCTCCGCGCCGCCGGTCGCGGCCGTGATGGTGAGGCGCGTGCGCTCCTTGGGAGCGCCCGCGGCGGCGCGGGCCGGAGCGCGCTGCTCGGGCTTGGCGGGCGTCGAGGGGCGCGAGGCACCGCCGCCGGGCCGGCGCACGGCGCGCATCGGCTCTTCGCTCTCGGGCGTGGTCGCAGGACGGCGGAAACCGCCGCCGGGACCGGCGGGCGCGCCGGCGGGACGCGGCGGACGGGCGCCGGCCGGGCCCGAAGGCCGGTCGCCGGGGCGCGCCGGACGGGCGTTGTCGGTGTGGCGGAACACCTGGGTCTCGGTCGGGCGGGCCGGCGCGGCAGGCCTCGGCGCGGCGTCGCGCTGGCGGTCGCGGGGCCGCTCCGGAGCGGCGGGGGCTGCGGCCGCCTCGGCGGGGGCGGTCTCCTCGCCAAGGCGACGGGAGGCCTCGACCTCCGCGCGGCGCTTGGCTTCCTCGTCGGCCGCGCGGCGAGCGTCTTCCTCGCGCTTGCGGGCTTCGGCCTGGAGACGCTCGCGCTCTTCGTTGGCCTCGCGGATGATCCGCGCGCGGGCGTCGGCCTCGGCGCGCTTGCGCTCGGCTTCGGCCTCGACCGCCTTGGCGCCTGCAAGCGCCTGGGCGCGGGCGCCCACCTCGTTGTTCGTCAGCGTGCGCAGCACGACGCCGGGGCTCGACGGCCGCTGGGGCGCGGGCTTCGGCGCGGCCGGAGCGGGGGGCGCCGCGGGGGCCTGCGGCTGGGGCGCGGGCGCGCTCGCCTGGCCCGCCGGCTTTTCGCCCGGGGACAGCACGCGCCGCTTCACCTTTTCGACGACCACGGCGTTCGTCCGCCCATGGCTGAAGCTCTGCTTCACCAGGCCGGACTCCGTCCGACCCTTCAGCGTCAGCGTCTTGGGGGAAGCCGTCAAAGTCTTGTCGCCGGTAGTCTTCGTATCCGTCATGCCCTGTCCGTTCTTACGGGCTCCCGCCCGAACCTCAGTTCGACGGCCGGGCGTGCGTCACGCCGGGCCAAGCCCATCGTTCATGCCTAGATAGCGCGCATATGCGTCGCATCGCGCGAGAAAGGCGGCGCTGACGGGGCCTGCGAGCAGCGCTGCATGTACCACATTCGACCGCCCCAACGCCAAGTCCAATTGCGGACCCTGGAACAGCCGCACGACCGGCGTGTCCGAAGACATGCCGAGCCGCCTCAAAACCTGTCCGAGCTTGCGAACGCCGTCTTCGCTGGCCTCGCTCGCCTCGATCAACGCGACGACGTTCTCTTTCGAGAGCGCCGCCTCGACTTTGGCGAAGCCCGTGATCACGAGCCCCGCCTTGTTCGCAAAGCCGAGCAGCCCGAGCGCGGAGCGCCCGATCAGCCCGGCCACCTGCTCGTCGATCGCGGGATCGACGGTCGCGGGCTCCTTGAAGCCGCGCGAAAAGGCCTTCTTCTTCACCGCGAGGCGAACGGCCTCTCGCGACGCCGTCACCCACACGCCCCGGCCGGGAAGCTCTCGCTTCAGGTCGGGGACCACCGTTCCGTCCGGCGCCCGGACGAAGCGGATAAGCTCGCCGACCGCCTTGACCTCCCGGGTCGCCACGCAGGTGCGCTCGGGCGCCCTGCGGTCGTCCTTCTCAGGCCCGGCGGGCCGAGCCGGCGCGTCGTCCTCGACCGCAGTCGGGTCCTCGTCCTCCATCGGCTGCCCCGCGGCCACGCATCACGCCTGCGCCGCCTCGGCCTCCGCTTCTTCGCCTTCCGGCGCGGGCGCAGGAGCAGGAGCGAGATCGGCCTCGGTGATCCAGCCCGCCTTGAGGCGCGCCTGCATGATCATGCTTTCGGCCTCGTCGCGCGAGACCTCGAAACCGTCGAGCGCGCCGGCCTCGCGGCGGGGCTCGGGACCCGAGCGGTCGATCCAGCCGACGAGGTCGTCAGTGGCGCAGCCCGCGAGGTCCTCGACGTTCTTGATGTCGTTCTCGCCGAAGGCCACCAGCATCGCGGTGGTGACGCCGGGAACCTCCTTGAGCTCGTCCTCGACGCCGAGCTCACGACGCTTCATGTCGTGCTCCGCCTCGATGCGGGCAAGATGGTCGACGGCGCGGTTCTGCACTTCCGCCGCCATGTCCTCGTCGAAACCTTCGATCGAGGCGAGCTCCATGATCTCGACATAAGCGAGATCCTCGATCGAGGTGAAGCCCTCGGCCGCGAGCAGCTGGCCGAGCGTCTCGTCGACGTCGAGCGCGTCCATGAAGAGCTGCGAGCGGGAGACGAACTCCTTCTGGCGGCGCTCGCTCTCCTCGGCCTCGGTCAGGATGTCGATGTCCCAGCCGGTGAGCTGCGAGGCCAGACGCACGTTCTGGCCGCGGCGGCCGATGGCGAGCGAGAGCTGGTCGTCGGGAACCACCACCTCGATCTTCTCGGAGTCCTCGTCGAGCACGACCTTGACGACCTGCGCCGGCTGCAGCGCGTTCACGATGAAGGTCGCGGCGTCGAGGTTCCACGGGATGATGTCGATCTTCTCGCCCTGGAGCTCCTGCACCACGGCCTGGACGCGCGAGCCGCGCATGCCGACGCAGGCGCCGACCGGATCGATCGAGCCGTCGCGCGAGATCACCGCGATCTTGGCGCGCGAGCCCGGGTCGCGGGCCACCGCCTTGATCTCGATCACGCCGTCATAGATCTCCGGCACTTCCTGGCCGAAGAGCTTGGCCATGAACTGCGGATGGGTGCGCGAAAGGAAGATCTGCGGCCCGCGCGGCTCGCGGCGCACGTCGTACACATAGGCGCGGACGCGGTCGCCGACGCGGAACAGCTCGCGCGGCAGCAGCTCGTCGCGGCGCACGATCGCCTCGCCGCGGCCAAGATCGACGATGACGTTGCCGTATTCGACGCGCTTGACGAGGCCGTTGACGATGTCGCCGATGCGGTCCTTGTACTCCTGGTACTGGCGGTCGCGCTCGGCGTCGCGGACCTTCTGCACGATCACCTGCTTGGCCGACTGCGCCGCGATGCGGCCGAAGTCGAAGGGCGGCAGGGTCTCGGCGATGTAGTCGCCGGTCTGCGCCGCCGGGTTCTTGCGGCGGGCGTCGTCGACCGAAATCTCGATGTTGTCGTTGTCGACCGCGTCGACGACGAGCATCAGGCGCGACAGGCGGATCTCGCCGGACTTCGGGTTGATCTCGGCGCGGATCTCGGTCTCCTGGCCGTAGCGCGATTTCGCGGCCTTCTGGATCGCGTCCTCCATCGCTTCGAGCACGATGGACTTGTCGATCACCTTGTCGCGGGCGACGGCTTCGGCGATCTGCAGAAGCTCGAGCCGGTTGGCGCTGACCATTGCGGTTATCTCCGTCCCTTTTCGGGTCCTTTGTCGGCCTTGGGGCCGTCGGTCTTCTGCGGCGCGTCGTCCGTTTCGGCGACGTCGTCGGCATCCTCGGGCGCGCGGCCGGCGGCCTTCGCGCGGCGCAGCGCCTCTCGGATCAGTTCGTCGGTGAGCACGAGGCGGGCTTCCGCGACGTCGCGGATCGGCAGCTTCACGCGCGCCGGCTCGTCCTTCTTGGCGTCGTCGCGGCGGAACAGGGCGAACTCGCCCTCCGCGCCCTCGATCACGCCCTTGAAGCGCTTCCGGCCCGCGACCGGAGCCTCCATCTCGATCTTGGCGATGTGGCCGGCCCAGCGGGCGAAATCCGTGACGCGCACGAGCGGCCGGTCGATGCCGGGCGACGACATCTCGAGATTGTAGGCGCGGTCGATCGGATCCTCGACGTCGAGCACCGGGGAGATCGCCTTCGAGGCGACCTCGCAGTCCTCGACCGTGAAGGTGCCGTCGGCGCGCTCGGCCATGATCTGCAGCGTGTAGCCGTCGCGGCCCGACGATTTGACGCGCACGAGCCTGAACCCGAGGTCCATCAGCGTCGGACCGACGATCGCGGCCACGCGCGCGTCGACCCCGCTCTCTGTCACGAGGCGGGGTTCGTCCAGGGGGCTGTCGACGTCGGCGGCGATGCCGGCTGCAACGAGATCCGAGATGGTCGGCTCCAAAGGGTAAAGCGCGTTTGGGGCGGGCCCTTCCGGACCCACCCTCGAAAGGCTCAACCGAGCCGATCGACGATGTCATTGAGTGAGGTCGATATACGCAAGGCGGGCGGGAATCGCAAGTCGGGGACACGCGCCGTCCCGGACCGCCGCAAGGCGGACCCGGGATCGCGACCCTGGAAAGGCGCCTCTTTCTGAAAGACGATCGGCCGGGATGACGCCCCTCGTCGCTTTGACGAGGCGCGTGGACGAGGCTAGCGGTGCGCCGTCATCATCAGGAGCTCTTCCCATGCCCGACGTCCGTTCGATCTGCGCCATTGGCCTGCGCGGCCAGATGGGGCTCAACGGCGTGCTGCCGTGGGAAGGCGAGCAGCATCCGGAGTTCATCGCCGACGTCGCGCGGTTCTTCGACATCACCCGCGGCCATGTGCTGATCGCGGGCGAGAAGACGATCACGGCGATCCCGGAGTTCGCGCGTCACGACCGGACGCTGTTCGTGATCCGCCGCTCGATGGATCCCGCGCAGGTGCTGGCGCAGTTTTCCGACCGCGTCGTCTATGTGGGCGGCGGGCCGGTGGCCTGGGGCGTCTACGCGCCCTTCATCCGCCACTGGGACATCAACCGGCTGCCCTACGACGGCGAGGCCGACCGCTGGTTCGACCCGCAGTGGCTCGTGGCGGGCGGCGCGGCGGCGGTGTGAAGCCTGCATCGGCGAATTGCGTGCTTCGAGACGCCCCGGCTTTTCGCCGAGGCTCCTCAGCATGAGGAACGTCGGGGCGCTGCAGAACTCTAACGGCCCTCATGCTGAGGAGCCCGCGCGAGCGGGCGTCTCGAAGCACGCAGTCGATCGATGAAGGGCTCTCTCTAGCCGATCGTCAGAACAGCTTCATGCCGGGAGGGATCGGGAGACCCGCGGTCAGCCCCTGCATCTTCTCCTGCATCGCGGCCTCGGCCTTGTTGCGGGCTTCGGTGTGGGCGGCCACGATCAGGTCCTCGACGATCTCGGCCTCGTCGGGCTTCAGCAGGCTCGGATCGAGCTTGATCCCGACGAGCTGTCCCTTGGCCGTCAGCCTGACGGTCACGAGGCCGCCGCCGGACGAGCCCTCGACCACCACCTGGTCGAGCTCGCTCTGGGCCTCCTGCATCTTCTGCTGGAGCTCCTTGGCCTTGGCCATCATGCCCATGAGGTCGCGCATCAAAGATCCTTCGTCAGAGGTCGTCGTCGTCTTCGACCGGAGGTAGGGCCTCGGCGCCGGCGGCGTCAACGGCGGCCGCTTCCGGCTCCTCGGCGCGCACGCGGATGTCGACGATCTTGGCGCCGGGCGCGCGCTCCAGAATGGCGCGGACATGCGGATGGGCCTGGACGCCGGCCATCAGCGCGGCCTCCTCGGCCTGTTCGCGCTCCTGGATGGTGGGCGCGCCTTCGCCCGAAACCACCGAGACCATCCAGCGCTGGCCGGTCCATTCCTGCGCCTTCTTCGCGATCGCGCCCGCGAGGTCGGGCGGAGCGTCGGCGGTCGGCTGGAATTCGAGCCGACCGTCCTCGAAGCGCACCACCCGCACGTGCCGCGACATCTGCGTCTGCAGGATGATGTCGCGGTGCTTGGTGGCGAGCGCGACGAGATCCTCGAAGCGCTGCAGGCGGATCCACGGCTCGGCCTCGGCGCGCGCCGCTGGCCGCGAATAGGCCTGCGGCGCCTGGGCGCTCTCCGGCGCGCGGGCGGCCGCGAAGGCGGGGCTCGCGCGGCCGGCTCCCGGGCCCATCGGCTCGGGGGCGGGATGGCCGCCCGAGGGGCCCGACGGCGGGCGGGGCGCGTCGTCGCCGCCCTGGCGTGCGAGCGCCCTCAGGGCCTCGTCGGGGGTCGGCAGGTCGGCGGCGTAGGCGAGGCGCACCAGAACCATGTCGGCGGCCTGCGCGGGCTTCACCGCGACCTGCGTCTCCGAAATGCCCTTCAGCAGCATCTGCCAGGCGCGCGAGAGCGCGCGCATCGACAGCTTGTCGGCGAACTCCTTGCCGCGCAGCCGCTCGCTTTCGGAGAGCGCCGGGTCGTCGGCGGCCTTCGGCGCGAGTTTTATCCGGGTGACGAGATGCACGGTCTCGGCGAGGTCGGCGAGCACGGCCGCGGGCTCGGCGCCGGCGTCGTGGCTCGCGCGGAAACCGTCGAGGGCGGCGGCCGCGTCGCCGCGCATCACGGCGTCGAAGAGGTCGAGAACGCCGCCGCGGTCCGCGAGGCCGAGCATCGCGCGCACGGCCTGCGCCTCGACGCGGCCCTGCCCATGGGCGATCGACTGGTCGAGCAGCGAGAGCGCGTCGCGCACCGAGCCCTCCGAGGCGCGGGCGATGACGGCGAGCGCCTCGTCCTCGATCGCGACCTCCTCGGCCGCGGAGATCTTTGCGAGATGCGCCGTCATCTCCTCGGCCTTCACGCGGCGGAGCGAGAAGCTCTGGCAGCGCGAGAGCACCGTCACCGGCACCTTGCGGAGTTCGGTCGTGGCGAACACGAACTTCACATGCGGCGGCGGCTCCTCGAGCGTCTTCAGGAACGCGTTGAAGGCGCTCGTGGAGAGCATGTGGACTTCGTCGATGATGAAGACCTTGTAGCGCGCCATCACGGGCGCGTAGTGCACGGTCTCCAGGATGTTGCGCACGTCCGCGACGCCGGTGTGGGAGGCGGCGTCCATCTCCACCACGTCGACGTGGCGCGACTCCATGATGGCGTCGCAGTGGACGCCCTTCTCCGAGAGGTCGACCGTCGGGCCGCCCTGTCCGCCTTCCGTCTCGTTTGAGCGCGCGCGCGAGGATGCGGGCCGTCGTGGTCTTGCCGACGCCGCGCACGCCCGTGAGGATCCAAGCCTGCGCGATGCGGCCGGAGGAGAAGGAGTTCCGGAGCGTGCGGACCATCGGCTCCTGGCCGATCAGGTCCTCGAAGCGCTGGGGGCGGTATTTTCGGGCGAGGACGCGGTAGGGGACGGGAGCGGTCATGCGCGGCGGACGCGAGCTGCGCGCGTCGGGACGCCCGCCGACGCGGGCTCCTCGGCTTGAGGAGCGGCGAGGGTCTCGGAAATCATCGCCCTGTCGGGACGGTTCGCCAGCAATCCAACGGTCCTCATGCTGAGGAGGCCCGAAGGGCCGTCTCGAAGCACGCAGGCCGTCGCCGCTTGCGGCAAGAGCCTCGCGATGGGCGAAAGGTGGGAGGCCGGTCGACGACCCGTGAAGGTCTCGTTAGGGCTGCTTCCTTTCGGACCTGACCCGGTTGGCGAGGAACACGCCCATCGCCAACCTCCCGGGCGCTATATGGCCCCGCGGCGGCCCCCCGCGCAAGGGCGGCGGCGGCGCCGATCAAGGGAACTTCGCATGAGCGACGAAACGCCCGAGCTCGGTTATGCGCGGATGCGCATGGACCGCATGGCGGAAAAGCGCGACGACGCCGCCTTCGTCGAAGCAGAGGCCGCGCGGGACGACGCGCGGTTTCTCGCCTTCGCCGGAGACGCGCTGGTGATGGCGGGCGAGGACGGCGGGCCCCTGCTCGACGCCGCCGCGCTGTCGGCGCTCGGGCCCTCGTCGCGCGCCGCCTATCTCGGCCGCCATCACGGCGCGCCGCGATTCGCCGCCAGCCTGACCGACGCGCCCGGCGACGACGACCTTCCGGCCTCGGACCTGCGCGCGCTCGCGGTCGAGGCACGGCTCGCCGGCGAGGCGCTCGCGCTCGGCGGCTACGCCAAGAGCATGGCGGCCTGGCACGCCCGCCACCGGTTCTGCGCCAATTGCGGCTCTGCGACCGACGCCGCGCCGGGCGGATGGCGGCGCGTCTGCGCCTCCTGCGGGGCGCTGCATTTTCCGCGCGTCGATCCGGTGGCGATCATGCTGGTGACGCGGGGCGACAGGTGCCTGCTCGGCCGGCAGGCGCGGTTTCCGCCCGGCATGTGGTCGTGCCTCGCGGGTTTCGTCGAGCCCGGCGAGACGGTGGAGGACGCGGCCCGCCGCGAGATCAAGGAAGAGGCGGGGCTCGACGTCGGCCCCGTGGCTTACGAGCTGTCGCAGCCCTGGCCGTTTCCCTCGCAGCTGATGCTGGGGGTGAGCTGCGAGGCGCTGTCGGACGAGATCACGCCGGACTTCGAGGAGCTCGAGGACGCCCGCTGGTTCGCCCGCGACGAGGCGGCCCTGATGCTGGCGCGCACGCATGGCGACGGGCTGTTCGCCCCGCCGCCGTCGGCGATCGCGCATCACCTGCTGAGGCGGTTCGTCCAGAGAGGCGGGTGAACCCACCCCTGTCCTTGTCCCGGACGTGATCCGGGACCCAGAACCGATGGGCGTTCCGAGAAGGGCGGCCCGGGTTCGGCGGTCGCTTCTGAAGCGGCGTCGGTTCTGGGTCCCGGATCACGTCCGGGACAAGGCGGCGGCCCCGCGCGGGCATGAGGGAAAGGGCGGGGTCGGCGCCCGTCACCGCCGAAGCGCGGCTTCCGTCTCCAGCGCCCGCGCGGCGATGCGGAACTCGTGGGCCTCGTAGACGCCCAGAATCGCGAGCTCGGAGGAGAAGAACTTCAGCTCGTCCAGCGCGCGCTTCAGGCCGGCGTCCTTCGGGTGCCCCTCGACGTCGGCGTAGAACTGCGTCGCGGTGAACTTGCCCTCGAGCTGGTAGCTCTCGAGCTTCGTCATGTTGACGCCGTTGGTCGCGAAACCGCCGAGCGCCTTGTAGAGCGCGGCCGGCAGGTTCTTCACCTTGAACACGAAGGTCGTCACCGTCAGCCCGCGGCCGGGCTTGGCCCAGTCCTTGGCGCGCGACAGCACCACGAAGCGGTGGTGTTGTTGGCGAAGTCCTCGATGTCTCGGGCGAGGATCTCGAGCCCGTACTCCTGCGCCGCAAGCGTCGAGGCCAGCGCCGCGCGGGTCGGATCGCCCGCGTCGCGGATCTCGCGGGCGGAGCCGGCCGTGTCGGCGCCGATGAGCGGCGTCAGGCCGAGCTTCCTCAGCGTGCCGCGGCACTGGCCGAGCGCCTGCACGTGGCTCTGGACGGTTTTCACCGTGTCGAGCGTCGCGCCCTGCACCGCCATCAGCTGGTGATGGATCGGCATGAAGTACTCGCCGATGATGTGGAGGCCCGCGGACGGCATCAGGTGGTGGATGTCGGCCACACGGCCGTTCGCCGAGTTCTCGATCGGGATCATGCCGAGCGCGCAGTCGCCGGAGGCGACCGCCGCGAGCGCGTCCTCGAAGCTCGCGCAGGGGACGGGCTCCATGTCCGGATAGACGTTGACGCAGGCGAGATGCGAATTCGCCCCGGCTTCGCCCTGATAGGCGATGCGGCCGCTTACAGCGGTGCTCATGACCGGGCTCCCGGCGCGAGCATCTCGCGGGCGCGCTCCAGATCCTCGTGGGTGTCGACCCCGAGCGGCGTCACGTCGACCTTCACGGCGTCGATCCGCATGCCGGCCTCGAGCGCGCGGAGCTGCTCCAGCTTCTCGCGGATCTCGAGCGGGGAGGGCGGCAGCTTCACGAAGCGCTCCAGCGCCTCGCGGCGGTAGCCGTAGAGGCCGATATGATGGAAGAGCGGGCCGGGGCCCGTCGGCGCCGTGGCGCGCGTGAAGTAGAGGCAGCGGAAGCGGCCGGGCGAGGTCTCGGTCCCGACCATCTTCACGACGCTCGGGGCGGTCTTCTCCTCCTCGCGCGTGATCTCGGCGACGAGCGTCGCGATGTCGACCTCCGGATCGGCGAGCGGCGCGAGACAGGCGCGGATCGCCTCCGGCTCGATCGTCGGCAGGTCGCCCTGCACGTTCACGATTACGTTGAAATCGCGGTCCGGATCGAGCGCCTCGAGCGCCTCGTGGATGCGGTCGGAGCCTGACGGATGGTCCGGCCGGGTCATCACCGCCTGGCCCCCGGCCGCGACCACGGCCTCGGCGACTTCGTCGGAATCGGCCGCCACCACCACCGTCCCGACGCCGGCCTCGACGGCCCTGCGCCACACGTGGACCACCATGGGTTCGCCGTGGATGTCGGCGAGCGGCTTCCTCGGAAGGCGGGTCGCGGCGAGCCGCGCCGGAACAAGCACGAGAGGGCGCATCGGAGCGCGGACTGTAGGCATCCTAAATCCAGACAAGCGGTGATTTTCGAGCCGGGACCGAGGGTTGGGAAATCAAGCCCTCAGCATAAGGTAGCAATGTGTCGCGGTCATAGCTGAGTTGCGACGCCGGATCAAAAGCGGTTAGCGTGCCGCCCGCCTTAGCGGGCCTGCCTTCGGCTCGCCCGCGCCAATGAAAACAATCAGGGACGGGACGCGCCGGCGGCGACGACGCTGCGGTCGGCGGACAGCCGGAGCGGAAATGGACACGTTTAAACTGAACAAGATCGCGGGCGCGGTGCTCGGCACGCTGACCGTATTGCTCGGCGTCAACGTGCTCGTCGAAGAAGTCTTCCACCAGAAGAAGCCCGAAAAGCCCGGCTACGAGGTCGCGGAGAAGAAGGAAGGCGGCGAGGCCGCAGGCGGCGGCGCAGCCGCGCCCGCAGGCGCGCTGGCGCTCCTTGCTTCGGCCGATCCGGCCAAGGGCGAGCAGTCGTCCAAGAAGTGCGCGGCCTGCCACTCCTTCGGCAAGGGCGAGCCCGCCAAGGCCGGCCCGAATCTCTACGGCGTCATCGGTCTGAAGCACGCCCACATGGAGGGCTTCGGCTATTCGGACGCCATGAAGAAGACCGCGGACAAGACGTGGGACTTCGAGAACATGGACCACTGGCTGGAGAACCCGAAGGGCTACATCCAGGGCACCACGATGGCGTTCATGGGCGTGAAGGATCCGCAGCGCGCGAACCTGCTCGCTTATCTCAACAAGAACTCCGACAAGCCGCTCGACCTGCCGAAGGTCGAGGCCAAGCCGGCGGCTGCCGGCGGCGCCCCGGCGGCGGGCGGCGGGCGGCCAAGGTCGCGGCGGCCGATCCGGCCAAGGGCGAGCAGGCGGCGAAGAAGTGCGCGGCCTGCCACTCCTTCGACAAGGGCGGCGCGGCCAAGGCCGGCCCGAACCTCTACGGCATCGTCGGCCTGAAGCACGCCCACATGGAGGGCTTCAGCTACTCCGACGCCATGCAGAAGACCAAGGACAAGACCTGGGACGTCGAGAATCTCGGCCACTGGCTCGAGAGCCCGAAGAACTACATCCCCGGCACCACCATGGCGTTCATGGGCGTCAAGAACGAGGACGAGCGCGCGGCGCTGGTCGCTTATCTCAACAAGAACTCTGACAAGCCGGCCGATCTCGGCGGCGCCGCGGCGCCTGCCGCCGGCGGCGAGAAGAAGACGGAAGCGCCGGCCGCCGCCCCGGCTCCCGCCGGGGAGCAGAAGGCCGCGGAAGCCAAGCCCGCCGAGCCGGCCAAGCCTGCCGAAACGGCCAAGCCCGCGGCTCCGGCCGAAGCCGCCAAGCCCGCCGAGCCGGCCAAACCCGCCGACCAGGCGGCGGCTCCTGCGGCTCCCGCTGCCAGCGGCGACGTCGTGAAGCTGCTCGCCTCGGCCGACGTCGAAGCCGGCAAGACCGCGACGGAGGCCCAGTGCGCGATGTGCCACAGCCTCAACAAGGGCGGCGAGACGATCGCGGGCCCGAACCTCTACGGAATCGTCGGCATGAAGCACGGCCACATCGCCGACTTCGAATATTCCGACGAGTTCAAGAAGCACGAGCAGGGCCCGTGGGACTTCGCGCTGCTGGACAAGTGGCTGGAAGACCCGGCGAAGGCCGTGCCCGGCACGATGATGGCGTTCCCGGGCGTGAAGGACGCGCAGGAGCGCGCCAACATCATCGCGTTCCTGAACAAGAACTCCGACAGCCCGGCCCCGATCCCCGGCAAGTGAGCCGATCGGCCTTGAGCTGACGATCTGACGGCCGGGCGGCGACGCCCGGCCGTTTTGCTTCTGGCCGCCTCACGATCGCGTCACGACGGCGCGCCGTCGCTCACACGTCTGGCGCGCCTCCTCTTTCGCGACATAATGCGGGACCAGACGGTTCTTCTCGTCGCGCCATCCGAGGACAAGCCCGCCCGCTCATGACGTTCCGCCTCGCCGCCGCCCTTCTCGCCGCCACGCTCGCGACCCTGCCCGCCGCGGCCCAGTCGCCCGGCGGGGCTCCGGGCGCAGGCGAATGGCGGCACGGGCTGTCGCTGCTCGGGGACGTGAAGTACCCGGCGGACTTCAAGCATTTCGACTATGTGAACCCGGACGCGCCCAAGGGCGGGACGGTCCGGCTCGGCGCGCTCGGCACCTTCGACAGCCTCAACGCCTTCGTGCCCAAGGGCAACGAGGCCGCCGGCCTCAACCTCCTCTACGACACGCTGATGACCGACGCGCTCGACGAGCCGGCGACCGAATACGGGCTGATCGCCGAAAGCGTGCGCTACCCGGCCGACTATTCCTCGGTCACCTATCGGCTGCGCCCCGAGGCGCGCTTCAACGACGGCTCGCCGGTGACGGCCGAGGACGTGGTCTGGTCGTTCGAGACGCTGAAGCGCATCGACCCCATGCGCTCCCGCTACTATCACGACGTCGCCAAGGCCGAGATCACGGGCGAGCGCGAGGTGACGTTCACCTTCGCAGGGCCCGGCAACCGCGAGCTGCCGCAGATCACCGGCCAGATCCCGATCCTGCCCAAGAAATTCTGGGAGGGGAGCGACGAGCAGGGCCGCAAGCGCAACATCGAGGAAGGCACGCTCGACAAGCCGCTCGGCTCCGGTCCCTATCGCGTGAAGGCCTTCGCGCCGGGCCGCTGGATCTCCTACGAGCGCTCTCCGGACTATTGGGCCGCCAAGCTTCCGGCGCGCGTCGGGATCTACAATTTCGACGAGATGCGCTTCGACTACTACCGCGACTCGACCGTGCTGGTGGAGGCCTTCAAGGGCGACCAGTTCGACTATCGCGAGGAGAACAGCGCCAAGAACTGGGCGACGGCCTACGCGTTCCCGGCGGTTCAGCAGAAGAAGGTGCTGCTGGAGAAGTTCGTCGACAGCCAGTCGGGCCGGATGCAGGGCTACGCCTTCAACATCCGCCGCGACAAGTTCAAGGACCCGCGGGTGCGCCGGGCCTTCAACCTGGCGTTCGACTTCGAGGAGATCAACAAGTCGATCATGTTCGGGCAGTACGTCCGGATCGACAGCTACTTCTACGGCACCGACCTCGCGTCGAAGGGCCTTCCGGAAGGCCGCGAGAAGGAGATCCTCGAAAGCGTCAGGGACAAGATCCCGGCCGAGGTCTTCACGAGCGCGTACAAGAACCCGGTGGGCGGCTCGCCCGAAAAGGCGCGCGAGAATCTGCGCGAGGCCGTGCGGCTGCTGAAGGAAGCGGGCTGGACCGTCTCGCGCGAGGGCGGCAAGGCGGCGCTCAAGAACGAGAAGGGCGAGGCGTTCAAGGTCGAGTTCATCTATGGCGACCCGACCGGCGAGCGGCTGCTCAGCTTCTACAAGCCGGCGCTCGAACGCCTCGGCGTCGAGGTGACGATGCGCCTGCTCGACGACAGCCAGTACATCAACCGCATCCGCAGCTTCGACTTCGACATGGTGACGGTCGGCTGGGGCCAGTCGCTGTCGCCCGGCAACGAGCAGCGCGACATGTGGGGAAGTTCTTCGGCCGACGTCTCGGGCTCGCAGAACTTCGTCGGAATTAAGGATCCGGGCGTCGACGCGCTGATCGACAAGATCATCTTCGCCAAGGACCGCGACGATCTCACCGCCGCGGCCCGCGCGCTCGACCGCGTGCTGCTCGCGCACAATTACGTGGTGCCGCAGTTCACGAGCATCGAGGACCGCACCGCCCGCTGGGACCGCTTCTCGCGCCCCGCCAAGCTTCCGCCGCGCGGCGCGATGTTCCCGACCGTCTGGTGGTGGGACGCCGAGAAGGCCAAGGCCGTCGGGGGCCGCTCATGAGCGGCCGAAACAGCGCCTCCTGTTCCCCTCCCCCTTGCGGGGAGGGGTTAGGGGTGGGGGTGGCTCAGAACGGAGCGCCGCCGGCGCCGCTCGACGCCGAACCCCTCGCCTCATCCGGAGCCACCCTCACCCTCCCCGCAAGGGGGAGGGGGGCGGAGACGTCGCGTCTGACGAGCACTCGCCGCGAAGCGCTGCTCTACGCCGGCGCGGCGGCGGCCTTCGGGCTCTTCCCCCGCGCCGCCCGCGCGCAAGCCGAGGGCGCTCCTGCCGCCCCTGCGGCCGCGGACGGCGACCCGAAGGCGTTCGGCCCCGAGCGCCACGGTCTCTCGGCCTTCGGCGAGCTGAAATACGCGCCCGACTTCACGCGGTTCGACTATGTGCGCGCCGACGCCCCCAAAGCGGGATCGTTCAGCACCTATCCGGCCACGACCTCGCTCAACCAGAGCCTCACCACCTTCAACACGCTGAACGCCTACATCCTCAAGGCGACGGCGCTCAAGGGATGGGCCTCACCTTCGACACGCTGATGGCGCGCCCAATGACGAGCCGGACGCGCTCTACGGGCTTGTCGCGAAGTCGGTCGCGGTCTCGGGCGACGGGCTCGCCTATCGCTTCGCGCTGCGCCCCGAGGCCCGCTTCCACGACGGCTCCAGGCTCACGGCCGAGGACGTGAAATGGTCGCTGGAGACGCTGAAGGCCAAGGGCCATCCACTGGTGGCGCAGGCGATCCGCGATCTCGAAACAGTGGAGGTCGAGGGCGAGCACGTGTGCGTGCTGCGGCTCTCTCCCAAGCGCACCCGCGACCTGCCGCTCCAGTTGGTCGCCCTCCCGATCTTTTCCAAAACCTACTACTCGAAGAAGTCGTTCGACGAGGCGACGCTCGAGCCGCCGCTTGGCTCCGGTCCCTACAAGGTCGGGCGCGTGGAGCAGGGGCGCCTGATCGAGTTCAACCGGGTCGCCGACTACTGGGCCAAGGATCTTCCTGTGAACGTCGGCCAGAACAATTTCGAGCGCGTCCGCTTCGAGTTCTATCGAGATCGCGACGTCGCCTTCGAGGCGTTCAAGGCCAAGGCCTATCTCTTCCGCGAGGAGTTCACGTCCCGCACCTGGGCGACCGGCTATGAGTTTCCCGGCGTGCGCGAAGGCAAGGTGAAGCGCGAAACCCTGCCCGACATTACCGCTTCGGGCGCTCAAGGGTGGTACTTCAACCTGCGGCGCAAGAAGTTCCAGGACGTTCGGGTGCGGAAGGCATTGAACCTCGCTCTCGACTTCGAATGGATGAACCGCAACCTGATGTTCAACGCCTACAAGCGCACGGTCTCGGTGTTCCAGGGCGCGCCCGAGATGATGGCGACGGGCAAGCCGGAAGGGCCTGAGCTCGCGCTGCTGGAGCCGTTCCGCGGCAAGGTGCCGGACGAGGTGTTCGGCGAGCCCATCGTCCCGGCGATCGCCGACGGCTCGGGGCAGGACCGGAAGCTGCTGCGTGAGGCGGCGGGGCTGCTGCGCGAAGCCGGCTACACGGTGAAGGACGGACAGGCGACCAACGCTGCGGGCGAGGCGCTGACCATCGAGTTTCTCGAGTTCGACAAGGGGCTCGACCCGCACGTCTCGAAGTTCATTTCGAACCTGAAGGTGCTGGGCGTCGCGGCCAACATTCGCCTTGTCGACGCCGCGCAATATCAGCAGCGCACCAACAATTTCGACTACGACGTCATCAGCCGGCGACTTACGATGTCGGACACCCCCGGTGAAGGCCTGAGGCAGATCTATGCGTCGGAGTCCGCGAGCCTCCCCGGTTCGCAGAACGCCTCCGGGATCGCCGATCCCGCCGTGGACGCGCTCGTGGAGAAGATCGTCGCGGCGACATCGCGCGAGAAGCTCAACCTCGCCTGCCGCGCGCTCGACCGGGTGCTGCGCTCGCTCGTCAGCTGGGTGCCGGCCTGGAACAAGGACACGCACACGCTCGCCTACTGGGACGCGTTTGGCCATCCGGCCGAGAAGCCGCGTTACGCGAGAGGCGCGCCGGAAACCTGGTGGTGGGACGAGCAGAAAGCCGCCGCCGCAGGGGTGAAGGCGTGAGCGGCGCGACGCCATCCCCCTCTCCCTTGCGGGGAGGGGTTAGGGGTGGGGGTGGCTCAGAATGAGGCGCGACGCCGAAGATGCGCGCCCTTGGGCGACGACGGCCGCCGCTCCTACACCGGTCATCACGCGACTTGCGCGCGCCCACAGAAGTCGGCCGACTGACGCTGAGAAGAAGCTCTGGCGTCTGCTGCGCGGCCTCGAACTCGAGGGCACGCACTTCCGGCGTCAGGTCGTCATCGGCGGTTACATCGCCGATTTCGCGTGCCGCCGCGCGAAGCTTGTCATCGAAGTCGATGGCGGCCAGCACTGCGAAAGCGTCACCGACGTCGCGCGCACGGCTGAGATGGAGGCGCTCGGCTGGCGCGTGCTACGGTTCTGGAACAATGAGGTTTTGCTCAATCCTCAAGGCGTTCGGGAATTGGTCGTCGAAGCCCTTCGATCGAACGTCGGCGCCTCTTTCGGGACCACCCACCCCCGACCCCTCCCCGCAAGGGGGAGGGGGGAACGGCGAGGCCGCTGCTGGCTCTTTCCGCGAGGCTCAGCTTTAAGTGCTCGCCTATGTCCTCCGCCGCATCGCGCTGATGATCCCGACGCTGCTCGGGATCATGCTCGTGTCCTTCGTCATCATCCAGTTCGCGCCCGGCGGACCGGTGGAGCGGGTGATCGCGCAGGTGACCGGGCAGGGCACGGACGCGACCGCCCGCGTCTCGGGCGGATCCGGCAACGACCTCCAACGCTCCGGCGACGTCCAGCGCGGCGGCTCGAACGACCCGATCAACTCGAAATATCGCGGCGCGCAGGGGCTCGACCCGGAATTCATCAAGCAGCTCGAAAAGCAGTTCGGCTTCGACAAGCCGGCGCCCGAGCGCTTCGCCAAGATGATCCGGGACTACGCCCGCTTCGACTTCGGGCGCTCCTATTTCCGCGACATCGACGTCGTCGACCTCATTCTCGAGAAGATGCCGGTGTCGATCTCGCTCGGCCTCTGGATGACGCTCATTTCCTACATGATCTCGGTGCCGCTCGGCGTCGCCAAGGCCGTGCGCGACGGCTCGCGCTTCGACGTCTGGACGTCGAGCGTCATCGTCATCGGCTACGCGATCCCGGGCTTCCTGTTCGCCATCCTGCTGATCGTGCTGTTCGCCGGCGGCACTTTCCTCGACTGGTTCCCGCTGAGAGGCCTGACCTCTGACAACTGGGACCAGCTCTCGCTCTGGGGGAAGGCGGTGGACTACGCCTGGCACATGGCGCTTCCGCTGACCGCGCTCGCGATCTCGGCCTTCGCCACCACGACGCTGCTAACGAAAAACTCGTTCCTGGACGAGATCCGCAAGCAGTATGTCCAGACCGCGCGCATGAAGGGCCTGACCGAGAACCAGGTGCTCTACGGCCATGTGTTCCGCAACGCGATGCTGATCCTGATCGCGGGCTTCCCGGGCGCCTTCATCGGCGCGTTCTTCTCCGGCGCGCTGCTGATCGAGACGATCTTCTCGCTCGACGGGCTGGGGCTCCTGGGCTTCGAGTCGATCGTCAACCGCGACTATGCGGTCGTGTTCGCCAATCTCTATATCTTCTCGCTGCTCGGCCTCGTGGTCGCGCTGATTTCGGACCTCTCCTACATGTGGGTCGATCCGCGGATCGACTTCGAGACGCGGGAGGTGTGATGCGGGTCCGGTCGCTCACCGCCGAACTGCGTGCTTCGAGACGCGGCCTTTCGGCCGCTCCTCAGCATGAGGGAGGGGTGTGGACCCTGAACGGTCCTCATGCTGAGGAGCCGTCCGCAGGACGGCGTCTCGAAGCACGCAATTTTCGGCAGGTGCGCCCATGAGCGGCGCCCCCTCCCTCCTTGTCCCGGACTTGATCCGGGACCCAGACGCGTCGAGGTCGAAGGATAAGACGCGGACGGTCGTGACTGCTGGAGTAACGCTGTCGGTTCTGGGTCCCGGATCAAGTCCGGGACGAGGGCTGCGCCCATGACCGACGCCATCGCATCTCCGCCGCCGACGCCCGGTTCCGCCCCGGTCCCGGCGCCCCGCGGAAAGCTCTCGCCCATCAACCGGCGGCGATTCGCGAATTTCCGCGCGAACGGCCGTGGCTGGCACTCGTTCTGGCTGTTCCTCGCGCTGTTCTTCGTCAGCCTGTTCGCGGAGTTCATCGCGAACGACAAGCCGTTCCTCGTGAAATATGACGGCGCCTTCTACACGCCCGCGCTGACCTCCTATTCGGAGACGACCTTCGGCGGCGACTTCGAGACCGAGGCCGACTATCGCGACCCCTATCTGCAGGATCTGATCAAGAAGTCGGGCGGCTGGATGGTGTGGCCGCCGGTGCGCTACTCCTACGACACGATCAACCTGAACCTGCCCACTCCTGCGCCCTCGCCGCCCACCTGGCTGCTCGACGACGCGACCTGCGCCAAGGCCGCGGCCGACCGCACGCCCGAGGGCGACGCCGCCAAGGCCGACGCCGCGGCGCCGCGGGCGAAATCCTGCGCCGACATCGAGTGGAACTGGCTCGGCACCGACGACCAGGGCCGCGACGTGTTCGCGCGCCTGCTTTACGGGTTCCGGCTCTCGGTGCTGTTCGGCCTCGCGCTCACCGTGCTGTCGTCGGTGATCGGCGTCGCGGCCGGCGCCGTGCAGGGCTATTTCGGCGGCTGGACCGACCTGTTGTTCCAGCGCTTCATCGAGATCTGGACCTCGGTTCCGACGCTCTACCTGCTCATCCTGTCCTCGGTGCTGGCGCCGAGCGTCTGGGTGCTGCTGTTCATCCTGCTGCTGTTCTCGTGGGTCGCGCTCGTCGGCGTGGTGCGGGCGGAGTTCCTGAGGGGCCGCAACTTCGAATATGTGCGCGCGGCGAAGGCGCTCGGCGTCTCGAACGGCGCGATCATGTTCCGCCATCTGCTGCCCAACGCGATGGTGGCGACGCTGACCTTCATGCCCTTCATCCTGTCGGGCTCGATCACGACGCTGACAGCGCTCGACTTCCTCGGCTTCGGCCTGCCGCCGGGCTTCCCCTCGCTCGGCGAGCTGCTGGCGCAGGGCAAGTCGAACCTCCAGGCGCCATGGCTCGGCGTGTCGGGCTTCATGGTCATCGCCGTGATGCTGTCGCTGCTGATCTTCGTCGGGGAGGCCGTGCGCGACGCCTTCGACCCGCGGAAGACGTTCCGGTGACCGCTCCCCTGCTCTCTGTCCGGGATCTCTCGGTCGACTTCGCCGTCGAGGGCGGGCGCTCGCGGTCGACCGGGTCTCGTTTGATCTCGCCAAGGGCGAGACGCTCGCGCTTGTGGGCGAAAGCGGGTCGGGCAAGTCCGTCACCGCGCTCTCGGTCGTGCGGCTCCTGGCCTATCCGGCCGCCGGCCACCCCTCGGGCGAGATCCTGTTCAACGGCGAGGATCTGCTGAAGGTCTCGGAGAAGGCGCTCCGCAAGGTGCGCGGGGCCGACATCTCCATGGTGTTCCAGGAGCCGATGACCTCGCTCAACCCGCTCCACACGATCGAGCGGCAGATCGGCGAGATCCTTTCGGTTCATCGCGGCTGGTCGAAGGAGAAGTGCCGGGCGCGCACGCTCGAGCTGCTCGCCCAGGTCGGCATCCCCGAGCCCGAGACGCGGCTCGGCTCGTTCCCGCACCAGCTGTCGGGCGGCCAGCGCCAGCGCGTGATGATCGCGATGGCGCTCGCCAACGAACCCGACCTGCTGATCGCCGACGAGCCCACCACCGCGCTCGACGTGACCGTGCAGGCGCAGATCCTGGCGCTGCTGAAGGAGCTGCAGGGCCGGCTCGGCATGGCGATGCTGTTCATCACCCACGACCTCGGCATCGTGCGCAAGATCGCCGACCGGGTCTGCGTGATGACGAAGGGCAGGATCGTGGAGCACGGCGAGACCGCGCGCGTCTTCTCCTCGCCCGAGCACGACTACACCAAGAAGCTGCTGGCCGCCGAGCCCAAGGGCCTGCCGCCGGCCGCCGACGCCGATGCGAAGGCGCTGGTCGAGGTCGCGGACCTCAAGGTCTGGTTCCCGATCAAGCGCGGCTTTCTGCGCCGGACCGTCGGCCATGTGAAGGCGGTGGACGGCGTCTCGCTGACGCTGCGCGAAGGCCAGACCGTCGGCGTGGTTGGCGAGTCCGGCTCGGGCAAGACGACGCTCGGCCTGGCGATCCTGCGGCTCATCTCGAGCGAAGGCCGCATCGCGTGGCTCGGGCAGGACATCTCCGGCTTCGGCTCGGCGGAGATGCGCCCGCTGCGCAAGAACATGCAGGTCGTCTTTCAGGATCCCTACGGCTCGCTCAGTCCCCGCATGACGGTGCTCGACATCGTGGCGGAGGGCCTCGGCGTGCAGGGCGCGCGGCTGAAGGCTGCGCAAAAGCGCGAGACGGTGGCGCGCGCGCTCGCCGACGTCGGGCTCGACCCGGCCTCCATGGACCGCTACCCGCACGAATTCTCCGGCGGCCAGCGCCAGCGCATCGCGATCGCCCGGGCGCTGGCGCTCGAGCCCTCGTTCATCGTGCTCGACGAGCCGACGAGCGCGCTCGACATGTCGGTGCAGGCGCAGATCGTCGACCTCCTGCGCGCGGTCCAGGCGCGGAGGAAGCTCGCCTTCCTGTTCATCAGCCACGATCTCAAGGTCGTGCGCGCGCTCGCCAACGAGGTGGTGGTGATGCGCAACGGCAAGGTGGTGGAGGCCGGCCCCGCGGCGCGGGTGCTGAAAAGCCCCGAGACCGACTACACCCGCGCGCTGCTCGCCGCCGCCTTCGACGTGGCGGCGGATCCGGGAAAGGCTGCGGCGCAATGAGCGACGAGGACCTCTTCGCCGCGCGACCCTCGCCCGCCGTGGTGGAGGGGCCAAGGCTCCTGTTCGACGGCTATCGCCGGCTCGAGGGCTGGCGCGCGAGGCTGCAGGCGGGCGAGCGCGGCGAGATCGTGCAGGAGCGCGAGGTGCTGCGCGGCGGCCCTTGCGTCGCCGTGATCCCGGTCGATCTCCGGCGGGGCGAACTCGTGCTGATTCGCCAGTTCCGCCTGCCGGCGCATCTGGCCACCGGCGCCGGCGACCTCGTCGAGGTGGTGGCGGGGCGCGTCGAGCCGGGCGAGGACCTCGAGGCGGCGGCGCGACGCGAGCTCATGGAGGAGACCGGCCTGTCGGCCGGCCGAAATCACGCCGCTGTTCTCGTTCCTGCCGACGCCGGGCATCGTCGACGAGCACGCCATGGTGTTTCTTGCCGAAGTCTCGTCGGAAAACCTGCCGTCGGAGGCTGGAGCCGCCGACGAGCGCGAGCTCACCCGCCCCTTCGCCGCCCCGATCGCCGCCGCCGTCGCCGCGCTCGACGACCCGCGGCCGCGCAACGCCTATCTGCTGATCGCGCTGCAATGGCTCGCGCTCAATCACGAAAGACTCCCTGAGATCCTTGGGCGCGCGCGATAGCGCCCGGCGCTGGCGTCCCTCGACGCTTGCGCCGTTCTCTTTTCGTGCCATACTCGAACGTATGGAGAACATCGACGCCCAGTCGCTGATCGGAGAGGACGCGCGGACCGTGTCGGCGACGACGTCGCTCTCGGGCGTCGCGGCCTCTCTCGCCCGGGGCGTCTGCCGGTACTTCTCCGCCGCCGGCTTTGGCTGCCTACTGGAGACGCCGTTGCGGTCGGGCCGGCGCGCGGACGTCATGGCGCTCGGGCCGAAGGGCGAGATCGTCATCGTCGAGATCAAGTCCGGCCCGCAGGATTATCGCACCGACAAGAAATGGCGGGACTACGCCGAGTTTTGCGACCGGTTCTACTTCGCGGTGGGGCGCGACTTTCCGCAGGCGCTCATTCCGCAGGAGACAGGGCTCATCCTGGCCGACCGCTACGGCGCGGCGGCGATTCGCGACGGGCCGTCGCATCCGCTCGCCGGCGCGCGGCGCAAGGCCGTCACGCTGCGTTTCGCGCGGCTCTCGGCCCTGAGGCTTCAGGCGGTCTCGGATCCCGAGGCGATGAAGGTTTTGTGAAGGCCGGAAACCTCTTCGCCTTATTTCGCCGCCCGAATGTCTCAATTCGGCGCGGTCCGCCGCAAATGCTTGAGTCAACGGTGATTCGAAGCCGCGCGTCGTGACCAAAGACACGACGGCCCGCGACGAACGCTTTCCTTTTCTTTCGCGTCGCCTCGATCGAGGGGCGATGGAGCCATGGTCATGTCCAACGACGACGTCAATGCGGTGGTTCTTCGTCTCGCCGTCACGCTGCAGCGCGGCGAGGATTCCGGCGCGGTCTTCACGGCGCTGATCGGCGCCGCGGCGACCGTCGCGGCCGATCTCGGGCTTGGCGACGAGACGCCGGACGAGCTGAAGCGCGCGATCGAATCCGTGATGGGCGCATGGGGATCTCCGCGCCGTCCGCCGCGCGGCTCAGGAGGCCGGCGCGACCGTCATCCCCTTTCGACCCGCCCGCGTCGCCTGAGGGGGCCGGATCTGGCTGACAGGAGGGGCCGAGCAGGCGCTCGGCAGGGCGCCGGGCGGGCGCGGAGGGCCGCGGGCGACGCGCGCGGCCTCGGAGGGGCTTGCCCCGCGGACGTCGGTGGCTAGAGTGCGCGCTCCTTGAAGTCCCCCGCACCGGAACCGAAATGTCCGAAGTCAAGCGCGTGAAGAAGGTCGTGCTCGCCTATTCCGGCGGTCTCGACACCTCCGTCATCCTCAAATGGCTGCAGACCACCTATGGCTGCGAGGTGGTGACGTTCACCGCCGATCTCGGCCAGGGCGAGGAGCTGGAGCCCGCGCGCAAGAAGGCCGAGCTGCTCGGCATCAAGCCGGACAACATCTTCATCGACGATCTGCGCGAGGAGTTCGTCCGCGACTTCGTCTTCCCGATGTTCCGGGCGAACGCGGTCTATGAGGGCCAGTATCTGCTGGGCACCTCGATCGCGCGGCCGCTCATCGCCAAGCGCCAGATCGACATCCTGCGCGCCACCGGCGCGGACGCCGTCTGTCACGGCGCGACCGGCAAGGGCAACGACCAGGTCCGCTTCGAGCTCAGCTACTACGCGCTCGAGCCCGACGTGACGGTGATCGCGCCGTGGCGCGAGTGGGACCTCACCTCGCGCACGCGCCTCATCGAGTTCGCCGAGCAGCACCAGATCCCGATCTCGAAGGACAAGCGCGGCGAGGCGCCGTTCTCGGTCGACGCCAACCTGCTGCACTCCTCGTCCGAGGGGAAGGTGCTCGAGGATCCCGAGCTCGCCGCGCCCGAAGACGTCCACATGCGCACCATCTCGCCCGAGGACGCGCCCGACCAGCCGACGCTCGTTCAGATCGGCTTCGAGAAGGGCGACGCGGTCTCGATCGACGGCGAGGCCCTGTCGCCCGCGTCGCTGCTCACCCGCCTCAACGAACTCGGCAGGGCCAACGGCATCGGCCGCCTCGACCTCGTCGAGAACCGCTTCGTGGGCATGAAGTCGCGCGGCGTCTACGAGACGCCCGGCGGCACGATCCTTCTCGCGGCCCATCGCGCGATCGAGTCGATCACGCTTGACCGCGGCGCCGCGCACCTCAAGGATGAGCTAATGCCGCGCTATGCGGAGCTCATCTACAACGGCTTCTGGTTCTCGCCCGAGCGCGAGATGCTGCAGGCCGCGATCGACCACAGCCAGTCCGGGGTGACGGGAACGGTGCGGCTCAAGCTCTACAAGGGCAACGTCATCGTGCAGGGCCGGTCGAGCCCGAATTCGCTCTATGACCAGGAGCTGGTGACGTTCGAGGACGGGGCCGTGGCCTACGACCACCGCGACGCCGCCGGCTTCATCAAACTCAACGCGCTGCGGCTTCGCACCCTCGCCGCGCGCCGCAACCGCGAACGCTGATCGGAGTTCAGGCCGGACGGGCGCGGCGAGATCCGCGCCCCGGCGACGTCACGATGACAGAAAACACCTCTCAGCATCAGGGCGCGTCGGGCAGGGTCTGCTACCTGCACATCGGTCCGCACAAGACCGGCACCACGTCGATCCAGAACGCGCTGTTCACCCATGCGTTGCGTCTCGAGGCGATCGGGCTGAGCTATCCGACGCTGTCGGGCGACAAGCCCGGCCGCCAGCGCCGCAACCACACGCCGCTCGCCCGCCTCGGCGTCATGCGCGCCGAAGACCTCAAGAGCGCGCCGTTCTGGAGCGAGCTCAGCGAGAAGATCGCCGCGACGTCGCACTCCATCATCGTCTCGACGGAGCACTTCGCCGACGCGCTGCGCGACCCGGCCCGCTTCCGCAAAACGATCGACTTCTTCCACGATCACGGCTTCCGCATCGTGGTGGTGGCCTATTTCCGCGACCAGCCGGGCTGGCTGAACTCCTGGTACACCCAGGACCAGCGCAACTTCATGTCGCGCCAGAGCTTTCCGGAGTTCCTCGACAGGGCGTTCGAGACCGGCCTCGTCGACCCCTGGGCGATCCTGCGCCGCTTCATCGACGACGAGCGCATCGAGGTGCGGGTCGTCTCCTTCGAGCAGGCGATCAAGAAGGGTCTGGCCAAGAGCTTCCTCGACGCCATCGGCGCGCCGGCGGATTTCGAGATCCCGGAGCCGCAGGCCTCCAACCCCAATCTCGGGGTGAAGGGCGTCTACGCCGCGCAGGAGATCATGCGCCGCGTCGGCTTCCGCGTCCGCTCGATGCCGAACTATCCGGAGCTCTATGAGAGCTTCAAGGTGATGATGAAGGGGCGCGACTGGGAGAAGTCCGCCTATGTCGGCGTCTCCCCGGACGACGAGAGGCGCATCCGCGACCGCTACCGCGAATCCAACGACGCCTTCGCGCAGGAATGGTTCGGAGCCGACTGGGCGTCGGTCTGCCCGCCGCGCCCGATGACCCAGCGCGAGTTCGACTTCGAGACCGCCGGCGAGGACGACCAGAGCGACGTGCTCGAGGTCATCGAGACCATGGTGGCGCTGATCCAGGGCGCGCCCGGAGACCTGCCGGCCGGAAAGCTCAAAAAGGGGCCGAAGGGCGGAAAGGGCGGCGGAAAGAACAAGGGCGCGGCCGCCAAGCTCGCCCGGGCGAGCCTGAAAAGACGGGGCCCGGCAAGTTGGGGGCCGGCAAAGCGGGCCCCGGCAAGAAGGGGCAGGGCAAGAAAGGTCCGGGCAAGCCGGGCGGCGGCCCGAAGGGCGAAGGCAAAAAACAGGGCCCCAAGAAACCCGCGACGCCTGTCGTCATCTAGCCGCGGCGTTAGCCTTTCCTCGTCTTCGCGCAGCCTTTCGGCGGGCTGCGCCTTGCCTTTCTGCGCGCGGCGCGGCATCTGTGGCGCCGCACAAATCCGAAGACCAGACGAGGACGTCCGCTTTGGCGCGGGCGGAAGGCTTACGTCCCCATGAAACTCCATAACGTCGCGATCATCGCGCACGTCGACCACGGCAAGACCACGCTCGTCGACAAGATGCTGTCCCAGTCCGGCTCGTTCCGGGAGAACCAGCGCGTCGCCGAACGCGTGATGGATTCGAACGACCTCGAGAAAGAGCGCGGCATCACGATCCTGGCCAAGGCGACCTCGATCGTCTGGAAGGACACCCGCATCAACATCGTGGACACGCCGGGCCACGCCGACTTCGGCGGCGAGGTGGAGCGCATCCTCTCGATGGTCGACGGCGTGATCGTGCTGGTGGACGCCGCCGAAGGCCCGATGCCGCAGACCAAGTTCGTGGTCTCGAAGGCGCTCAAGATCGGCCTCCGCCCGATCGTCGCGGTCAACAAGGTCGACCGGCCGGACGCGCGCGCCTCGGAAGTCATCAATGAGGTGTTCGACCTGTTCGCGGCGCTCGACGCCACCGACGAGCAGCTCGACTTCCCGATCCTCTACGGCTCGGGCCGCGACGGCTGGCTCGCAGCCTCGCCCGAAGGCCCGAAGGACGACGGCCTCGCGCCGCTGTTCGACCTGATCCTCGACCATGTGCCGGAAGCCAAGACCGAGCCCGGGCCGTTCCGCATGCTCGGCACGCTGCTCGAGGCCAACCAGTTCCTCGGCCGCATCATCACCGGCCGCATCATCTCCGGCACCGTGAAGCCGAACCAGACCGTCAAGGTGCTGTCGCGCGACGGGCAGGTGGTCGAGAACGGCCGCGTGTCCAAGATCCTCGCCTTCCGCGGCATCGAGCGCGCGCCGATCGACGTCGGCGAGGCGGGCGACATCGTGTCGATCGCGGGCCTCGTGAAGGCCTCGGTCGCCGACACGTTCTGCGATCCGCAGGTGACCGAGCCGATCCAGGCGCAGCCGATCGATCCGCCCACCGTGTCGATGACGTTCCTCGTCAACGACAGCCCGCTCGCGGGCACCGAGGGCGACAAGGTCACGAGCCGCGTCATCCGCGATCGCCTGCTGAAGGAGGCCGAGGGCAACGTCGCGCTGAAGGTGGAGGAGTCCAAGGACAAGGACTCGTTCATCGTCTCGGGCCGCGGCGAGCTTCAGCTCGCGATCCTGATCGAGACGATGCGCCGCGAAGGCTTTGAGCTCGGCGTCTCGCGTCCGCGCGTGGTGCTGCAGAAGAACGACGCCGGCGAGCTGGTCGAGCCGATCGAAGAGGTCGTGATCGACGTCGACGAGGAGCATTCGGGCGTCGTCGTGCAGAAGATGTCGGAGCGCAAGGCCGACATGCTGGAGATGCGTCCCTCGGGCGGCGATCGCCTTCGGCTGGTGTTCCACGCGCCCACCCGCGGCCTCATCGGCTATCAGGGCGAGCTGCTGACCGACACCAAGGGCACGGCGATCATGAACCGCCTCTTCCACGCCTACGGCCCCTACAAGGGCGAGATCGCGGGCCGCAACAACGGCGTGCTGATCTCCAACGAGTCGGGCGAGGCCGTGGCCTATGCGCTGTGGAACCTCGAGGACCGCGGCCCGATGATCATCGAGCCGGGCTGGAAGGTCTATCAGGGCATGCTGATCGGCATCCACAGCCGCGACAACGACCTCGAGGTCAACGTCCTCAAGGGCAAGAAGCTCACCAATATCCGCACCCAGTCGAAGGACGAGGCCGTGCGCCTCACCCCTCCGATCCGCATGACGCTGGAGCGCTCGCTCGCCTGGATCCAGGACGACGAGCTGGTCGAGGTGACGCCGAAGTCGATCCGCCTGCGCAAGCGCCTGCTCGACCCCAACGAGCGCAAGCGCGAGAGCCGCAAGGCCGAGAGCGAACTGGCGTAAGTCCGCCCGCCTAAGGACGTCAGGTCTCGCGCGCCCGGACGCGCGCGAGACCTTTTGAACTCTCAGCTCCGGCGCGGCGCGCAGAAACGTAGCGGGCCGACCCAGCCGCCGCTGGTGAGGAAGTCGATCCGCAGCCCGTTCGGCGCGTCGCTCGCCACCACGGTCTCCTTGCGGTTCGCCGAGCCGTCGCTGCACGAGCCCTTCCAGATCACGTCGCGGCCTTCGCGGCGGACGCTGTCGAACATGCACATCAGCGTGTCGTTCGCGATTCCCTTGGGCATGATCTTGTAGGCGTAGGGCGTGCCGCAGTCGGACGCGCTCGGCCCATTCTCCGACGATGGTGGGCGCGGCGGAAGCGCCGCCGCAAGCGCGAGGAAGACGAAAGCGGACGCGACGAGACGCATATTGGGGACCCCCGATTGGATAGGTCCCCATCATCACACCTCTGGATTGCCGCCGAATTTTCGAGATCGTGAGAATTCTAGCGATCGGGCGAAAATTGGCGCGAAAGGCAGGCCAAGCGTTCCGCCGCCCAACGCGCGGCGCGTCGCATGACGGTCAGAACTCGCCAGGGCGTCGCGCGCCGCCGCGCCGTCAGAACCCGCCGAACAGGTCCTTCAGAAAGCCGATCGGGCCGCCGTCGTCGCCGCGGCGTTCGCGATAGACGCGCTCCTCGCGCGGGCGGTCGTCGTAATAGCCCTCGTCGACGCGCGCGCTCGAATAGGGCTCGCCCTCCTGCTCGCGGCCGGGGCCGGCCTGATAGACGTCGCCGGGCTGCTCGTGCTCGTCCATCGGCGGGATCCACTCGCCGGCAGCTGGCGACCTGAACGCCCTGATGCGCCTCGCCCATGTAGCGGCTCCAGATCGAGACCGGCAGGCCGCCGCCTGAGGCGTGCTTGGTGGGCGAGTTGTCGTCGTTGCCGAGCCAGACGGCGGTGATCATGTGGGCCGTGTAGCCGATGAACCAGGCGTCGCGGAAATCCTGGCTCGTGCCGGTCTTGCCGGCGGCGGGCCATCCGGCGAGCTGGGCCGAGCGCGCGGTGCCGGAGCGCAGCGTCTCGCGCAGCATGGCGTTCATCATGCCCACGCGCGACGTGTCGACGACCTGCTTGGGAGCCTCGGTCTTGCGCTTGTAGAGCGTCTCGCCCTGCGTCGTCTTCACCTGGCGCACGATGTAGGGCTGGCCTCGAAGCGCCATTGGCGAAGGGGGCATAGGCCGCCGTCATCTCGAGCGGCGTGACTTCCGACGTTCCGAGCGCGATCGAGGGGTTGGGCACGAGCGGCGAGGTGATGCCGAGCCGCTCGGCGGTGTGGACCACGTTCACCGGGCCGGCCTCGAGCCCGAGCCGGACCGCCACCGTGTTGACCGACTGCGACAGCGCATAGGTCAGCGACATCGGCCCGCCGTACTTGCGGGTGTAGTTCTCCGGCGTCCAGCCCTTCAGCTTGAGCGGCGCGTCGGTGCGGATCGAATCGGGGTCGAGGTTCTCGGCCTCGAGCGCCGCGAGATAGACGAACGGCTTGAAGGCCGAGCCCGGCTGGCGCTTGGCCGCCGTCGCGCGGTTGAACTGGCTCTCCGAATAGTTTCTTGCCGCCGACGAGCGCCTTCACCGCGCCGTCGGGCGCGAGCGAGATGACGACGCCCTGGCTGACGCCGAGCTTGGCGCCGCGCTTGGCGATGCCGTCCTGCAGCGCCTTCTCGGCGGCGGTTTCGAGCTTCGGATCGAGCGTGGTTTCGACCACGAGGTCCTCGTCATAGACGCCGACGAGCCCGTCGAGCTGGTCCATCACCCAGTCGGCCGCGTAGCGACGGCCCCTTGCGGCTTGGGGGGCGGGGGAGGGCGGGTTCACCCGGAACGCCGTGTTGGCCTGCTCGCGGGTGATGTAGTTCTCGTCCGCCATCGCCTGCAGCACCACGTCGGCGCGGTTGCGGGCGGCTTCCGGATCGTGGCTCGGCGAGAGCCGCGAGGGCGCCTTCACCAGGCCCGCGAGCATCGCGGCCTCGGAGACGTTCACCTTGCGGATCGACTTGCCGAAATAGCGCTGGGCCGCGGCCTCCACGCCGTAGGCGCCCGCGCCGAAATAGACGCGGTTCAGGTACATTTCGAGGATCTTCTGTTTGCCGAACTTGCGTTCGAGCCAGAAGGCCAGAACCGCCTCCTGCACCTTGCGCTCCAGCGAGCGGGCGGGCGTCAGGAACAGGTTCTTGGCGAGCTGCTGGGTCAGCGTCGAGCCGCCCTGGGCGACGCCGCCGCGCTCGATGTTGGCCTTCACGGCGCGGGCGAGACCGAAGGCGTCGACGCCCCAGTGGTCGTAGAAGCGCCGGTCCTCGATCGCGATGAAGGCCTGCGGCACGAATTTCGGCATTTCGGCGAGCGGCACCGAGGCGCCGCCGGTCTCGCCGCGATTGGCGATCGGCTTGCCGTTCATGTCGGCGATGACGACGTTGGGCGGCCGCTTCGGGATCTCGAGATTCTCGAGCGGCGGCATGCGCGAGGCGTAATAGGCCACGACCCCGCCGCCGCCGATCGCGCCGAGGACGCCGAGCAGGATCATGAAGGTGATCGCGCGGCCGATCAGGCTGCGGCGCGGCCGTGACGGCGCGCGGCTGCGGGGACGCCTTCGAGGCCTTCGGACGGCTGCGGCCCATCACCCAGGCCCAATAGGACAGTTTTGGCCGCTCACCCACGCCGTCCTCCTGCGCGGGGCCGAAGTTCGGCTCGCGGCGTCCAGGTTCGAACGAGGGTTCGGCGGAGAAATTCGGTTCGCGGCGACCGTCGGCCCGAGGCTCGGCGCGCGGTTCCTGCGGCCGGGAGGATCCGTCCGCGGAGCCCGCGCCCGTCGGCCGGTCGTCGGCCGTGAGGCGGATGTCCGTCGAGCCCGATCCGGCCCCGAAGGTCGGCTCGCGCCGTTCGTCCCGCCCGGACCCGCGTCCGATCGCCATTGCGCCACAACCCCGTCAAACCGCACGCGCGGGGCGCCCGTCATGGACGACCCCTCCCTGGTTTCATCGGGTGCACTTTGAATGCGGCGGGTTTAAGGGGCGTTACGGCTCGATGCGGCGTTCGGGCCCAGGCGCGCGCCTGAGCTTTCGGGCCTCGTCGGCCGCCACGCGCTTGTGCAGGTGGACGAAGAACGCCGTGGCGAAGAGCGGCGTCAGCAGGTTGGCGAAGGGCAGCACGGCGAGCGCCGCCGTCAGCACGCCGCCCGCAAACACCTTGAGGCGGTTGCGCCGGCGCATCGCGGTCGCGTCCTCCGCCTCGCGAAACCGCATCGCCGCGAGCGAGAAATACTCTCGGCTGAGCAGGTAGCCGTTCACCACGAGCCAGGCGAAGAGATTGACGCCGGGGATGAAGATCAGGACCAGCAGCAGGAGGTTTAGTCCCAGCACCAGCAGGAAGAAGCGCGCCGACAGCAGCAGGCCGCGGACGAGCGGCACCGGCGTTCCGGGCGGGTCGTCGGGATAGTGCGTGCGCTCGACGATCTCGGCGACGTCGTCGAGGAAGAGGCCCGCGACCGCCGCGGTGATCGGCGTCACCAGAAACAGCATCCCGAACGCCGTGCCGAGGCCCGCGACGATGTGGGCGATCTGGTTGAGCGTCGGGTTCTGGAGGACCAGCAGCCGGTCGGCGAGCGCCTGCAGGCCGAACCAGCCGACGACGAGCAGCAGGAGGGTGATCGCGAGCGACTTGAACAGCACCGCGCGGAACGGCGGCGAGAAGGTCTGGCGCGCGGCGAGGACGGCGGCGGACCACATCAGAGGCGAACCCCGGGTGGCGCGACGTCGCCGCTCCCCTCCCCCTTGCGGGGAGGGTGGGGGTGGGGGTGGTTCAGGATGGCGCAGAAAGCGTCGGCGTAGAGCGACGTCGCCCTTTGCGCTTCGGTCTGAGCCACCCCCACCCCCGACCCCTCCCCGCAAGGGGGAGGGGAGAAGGCGGCGGCGCTCTCCGAAATACTCACGCGTGCTCGCTTTGCTGGACCGGCTCGCCCGCCTCGATCGCCTTCGCCCGGCGACGTCCTCGGCTTTGCGGCCGAGCAGGGCGTTGGTGGTGAGGCGGCGCACCTCGCGCTCGGCGACTGCGGCGAGGCGCTTGCGGTCGGTGCCGGCGTCGGCCCGCATGGTCTCGCCGAACGTCACGGTGGCGTCGATCGCGCCGTCGCGCAGGATCGACCAGAGGTGATGCGCGAAGGTCATCTCGCCGTACCAGGCGACGAAGGGGCGACCGAGTCGCCCGAGCGGCAGGCCGTTGCGATGGGTGTAGGCGACCGAGACCGGCTGGACCGCGATGCTGGCGCCGCCCGAGGCCGCGATCGCCGCCCGCGCGGCGCCGAGCAGCGAGGTGCGGAAGGCCAGCACCCGGTTTCCGTCGCTGGAGGTGCCTTCGGCGAACAGCACGACGGGCGAGCCCGCGATCATGCGCGCGGCCATCTCGTCATTGACCTGCGCGGTCGCGGTGCGGCGGGCGCGGTCGACGAAGATGGTGCGCTGAAGCCGCGCGAGCTGCCCGAACACCGGCCAGCCGGCGATCTCGGACTTCGCCACGAACGACATGCGGCAGACCGAGCCGAGAACCGGAATGTCGAGCCAGGAGGCGTGGTTCGAGGCGATCAGCAGCGGGCGTTCCGACGAGGGTTCGCCGATCACCTTCACGCGCACGCCCACCACCGCCATGGCGAAGCGATGGAACTTCATCGGCAGCGTCTGGGCGTGCGGCGAGTTCATCCGCATCAGCGCGAGCTGGATCGGGGCGAGCACGATGACGGTCGGCACGAGGACCAGCGCCGAGGCGATCGCGCGCAAGGGGCGGCGGACCATGTCGCGGTCAGTCCTTGTCGTCGATCGGCACGGCGTAGAGCTCGAGCCGGTGGTCGACGAGCCGATAGCCGAGCCGCTCGGCGATGGCGGCTTGCAGCGCCTCGATCTCCTCGTCGCGGAACTCGATGATCTTGCCCGAGCGTAGGTCGATCAGATGGTCGTGATGCTCGTCGGGCTGCGGCTCGTAGCGCGAGCGGCCGTCACGGAAGTCGAGCCGCGCGATGATGCCGGCGTCCTCGAACAGCTTCACCGTGCGGTAGACGGTCGAGATCGAGATGCGCGGATCGACCGCCGAGGCGCGGCGATAGAGCTCCTCGACGTCGGGATGATCGTCGGCGTCGGCGACCACGCGCGCGATGACGCGGCGCTGCTCGGTCATCCGCATGCCCTTCTGGGCGCAGATCGCTTCGATCTGGTCTGAAGAATGCGTGGACAATTGCGGGCGCCGTCCCGTCGAATTCCAGTTCCTGGGTCGCTCGTCGTCCCGGATCGGGAGCTTATAGGATCGCGCGGAGCCGGCGTAAACCGGTCGGAGGCCAAGCGGCCATCACGCCATTTCGAGCGCCATGACGCGGGCCGAGCCGCGCTTGCCGTCGGCGCGGGCGTAATAGGCCTTGCGGCGGCCGACCTGTTCGAAGCCGAAGGCGCGATAGAGCGCGAGCGCGGGCTCGTTGTCCTCGTCGACCTCGAGCACGACGCGGCGCACGCCCTGGCCCGCGAGCCGCCCGAGATGGCGGCCGAGCAGCGCCTTGCCGCCGCCCGCGCCGCGACGCTCGGCCGCGACCGCGATCGAGAGCACCTCGGCCTCGTCTTCGGCGACCCGCGAGAGCGCGAAAACCGAGCACCTGCCGGCGCCCCTCGCGCCTCAGCGCGCAGGCGACCACGGACCGGTCGCGCAAGAGCTGCTCCATCTCGTCGATGCTCCAGCCGCGCGCGAAGGCGCCCGCATGGATGTGCGCGAGCTCGTCCGCGTCGCCGGCGTCGGCGATCTCCACCGCCCAGGATTCGGGCCGCGCGAAATACGCGTCCCAGAACCAAAGCCACAGCATCGCGCCCCCGCGCCTTCGTGGTCCCGCCCCTGCCTTACCCGCTCAGCGTCGGGCGATTCGCCCCTGCGTCTGCGGATGCGCGTCGGCCGCCTTGAGGTAGAGCGGCTTCGGCGCGGATGTCGGAGCATCGCACGCCGCGCCGAGCCGCGCGACCCAGAGCGGGTCCGGCGCGTCGCCCGCGACCATTCGCGCAGACGGCGGCGCATGGGCCGCCACGAGCGCCGCGCCGGAGCCGACGAGGATCGCGGCGCCGTCGCCGAGCGCGCGGGCGGCGTCGCGGGCCTCGATCAGCCGCGCGGTGACGAGCGGGCGACCGTCCGCGGAGAAAGCCTGGAAGAAGACGCGCTCGTGCCGGGCGTCGATCGCGACCGCGACCGGGGTGGCGCCGTCGCCGAGCGCGAGCCAGGGCGCGGCGAGCGCAGAGAGCGTCGTGACCCCGACCACGGGGATCTTCGCCCCGAGCCCGATGGCGCGCGCGCAGGCGAGCCCGACCCGGAGTCCCGTGAAGCTGCCCGGGCCGACCGTGACCGCGACGCGCTCGATCCCTTCGAGGCCGCCGGCCGCCTCGAGCACGCGCGCGACCTCCGGCATCAGCGCCTCGGCGTGGCCGCGCGCCATCGCGATGGAGGAGACATGCGCGAGCGCGTCCGCCTCCGCCGTCTCGACGACGGCGACCGAGCAGGCCGAAAGAGCGGTGTCGACGGCGAGGACGCGCATCGCCGGTCAGTAGCAGGTTTTCGCGCGGAAAGTCCGCGCCTCGCGAGCGGCGCCGGCGCCGGCTATCGTCGCGCGCATGCGCAAGACGCCCGCCGCCGAAACCCCGGACGCCTATCTGGCCGCGCTCGACGGCTGGCGGCGGGAGCTCGTTAGCGCGTTGCGCGCGAGCGTGCTCGCCGCGGGGCGGCTCGAAGAGCGGATCAAGTGGGGCCACCTCGTCTATGTCTCGAACGGCCCCGTCCTGCTGATCCGCGCCGAAGAAGCGAGGGTGCTGTTCGGCTTCTGGCGCGGAAAGCGGCTGACCGGCGTCGATCCCGCCCTGAAGCCGAGCGGCAAGTACGAGCTCGCCACGCGAACGTTTCTCGAGGGCGACGGGGTCTCGCCCGAGCTCGTCGCCCGTCTCGTCGCCGAGGCCGTCGCGCTGAACCGCGATCTCGGCGATCCCACCGACCTGAAGCGGTGACCGCGGTTCAGCCCGCGAGCTTCAGGCCAGCGATGCCGATCACGATGACGCCCGCAAAGCAGATGCGGACCGGATCGAGCGCCTCGCCGAGGAAGGCGACGCCGACGGCGAGCGCGCCGACCGCGCCGACGCCGGTCCAGACCGCATAGGCCGGGCCGCGCGGGAGAACCTGCAGCGCTTTCGCCAGCATCGCGATGAAGGCCGCGAGCAAGACGAGCGAGACGACGCTCCAGAGCGGCTCGGTGAAGCCGTTGGAGCGCTTGGTCGCGAACGCCCAGGCGACGTCCGTCAGTCCCGAGGCGACGAGAAGGGCCCAGCCCCACGCCGCGCTCATCGGCCCGCTCCGGAGAAGGTCCGCGCCAGCGCTGCGAGCCGGTCGCGCGCGGCCGCGACTCCGGCCGCGACGTGATCCGGCGGCCCGGCGGTCGGCTGCACGGGCGCGACGACGGCGCCGGTGAGCCCGATGAAGCCAAGCGCCGCGCGCAGATAGTCGCTCGCGAAATCGGCGCGGCCGAAGCTCCGCCCGCTCGAGAAGTCGCCGGCGCTGGCGAGGATCGCGACGGTCGGGCGGGGCCGCAGCAGCGGCGCGTAGCCCGAGGCGGGATCGAAGCTGAAGCTCAGCCCCGGCTGGGTGACGAGGTCGATCCAGTGCTTCAGCCGGTAGGGGAGGCTGAGGTTCCACATCGGCGTCGAGATCAGCACCGCGTCCGCTGCGTCGAGCCGCTCGACGAGCCCTGCGACGCCGTCCCACGCGGCCTGCTGGGCGGGGGTCAGCGGCGTCCCGGCGAGGCGGGCGTATTTCGCCGCGAGCGCGTCGCCGTCGAGTTCGGGCAGGGGCTCGTCCCACAGGCCGAGACGGTCGATCTCGGCGTCGGCGGCCGACGTCGCGACCTCTGCGAGGAAGGCGGCCGCGGCCTCGCTCGATCGCGACGCCTCGCGCCGGGGCGAGGCTTCGACATGAAGGATACGGATCATCGGCGGGCTCCGCTTGCCGTGATGGGAGCCGCCAACGTAATTTGCGTCCATGAGACGTCATTGCCGTCAGATGCGAAGAGAGTTCGCATGAGCGCGAATACGTCGATCTCCCATGACGACGTCCGGCTCGTCGCGTCGATCGCCCGGGCGACGAGCATGCGCCGGGCGCAGGCCGCCGGCGGCGGGCATCTCGCGACGCTCTACCGGCGGCTGCGCGATCTCGAAGCGCGCATCGGCGGGCCGCTGTTCGAGCGGCGCGGCGAGCGGCTCGTGCCGACCGCGCGCGCCGAGCCCTTCCTCGACGTCGCGGCGGCGATCGAGGATCGGCTGGCCGAGGTCGAACGCCGCGTCGCCGCGCTCGACGACCGGCTGGTCGGACCGCTGACGGTGACGACGGCCGACACGCTGGCGCCGCGCGTCTGCGCCTGCCTGAAGGCGTTCGGCGAACGGCATCCGCAGGCGCGGATCGCGCTCGACGTCGGCGCGCCGATGCTCGATCTCGCCCGACGAGAGGCCGACGTCGCGATTCGTCCGACCACGAGCCCGCCCGAGACCCTGATGGGCCGTCGCGCCGGCTCGTTCGATTACGCGGCCTATCGGGCGAAGGGCGGCGCGGCGCCGGACCGGTGGATCGGCTATCACGGCGACGTCGCGGCGGCGCCGGCCGCGCGCTGGCTCGCCGAACACGCCTCGGAGGACGAGGTGGGCCTGCGGGTCAACAGCCTCTCGGCCGCCGCCGCCGCAGCCGCGCAGGGCTGGGGCCGCGCCTTGCTGCCGGACTACATGGCCGACGACAGGCTGGAGCGCGTCGGCGAGCCGATCGCCGCATTGAGGTCGGAGCTCTGGGTGCTGTTCCACCCGGACCTGCGGGCCAATCCGCGGGTGAGGATCTTCGCCGAGTTCGCCGCCGCGTGGTTCAGGAAGGCGCTGGCGTGACGGCGGCGGCGAGGTCGAGCGGAGCCGCCCTACGGCCGCACCAGGATCTTCCCCTTCGCCTCGCGACGCTTGATTCGGGCGATCGCCTCGGCGGTCTCCGCAAGCGGCAGCACCGAGTCGACAGGGGCGGAGATCTCGCCGTCGGCCGCCCAGTCGAAGATGCGGGCGAGTTCGGCGCGATGCGCCGCGGGCTCGCGCTCGGCATGGGCGCTCCAGAACACGCCGCGCACGTCCGCGCCCTTCAGCATCGGCAGATTGAGCGGAAGCTTCGGGATGTCGCCGGCCGCGAAGCCGATGACGAGATGCCGGCCGCGCCAGGCGAGCGCGCGCACGCTCGCCTCCGTGGCCTCGCCCCCGACCGGATCGTAGACGACGTCGACGCCGCAGCCGTCCGTCAGCTCCTTTAGCCGGCTCTTGAGGTCCTCCGTCGTGTAGTCGATGAGCTCGTCGGCCCCGCGCTCCTTGGCGAAGGCGAGCTTATCGGCCGAGGAGGCGCAGGCGATGACGCGGGCGAGCAGCTTGCCGATCTCGACCGCCGCGATCCCGACGCCGCCGCTCGCGCCGAGCACGGCGAGCGTCTCGCCGGCTTTCAGCGCGCCGCGGTCGGCGAGCGCGTGCAGCGTCGTGCCATAGGTGATGATGAGGCCGGCGGCCTTGTCGAGCGGAAGCTCCTCGGGCACGAGCGTCAGCTGTTCGGCCTTGACCGCGACCTTGCCGCGCGCCGCGCCGTAGCCGAGATAGCCCGCCACCCGGTCGCCCTCGGCGAGGCCCTCGACGCGCGCGCCGACCGCGGAGACGACGCCCGCCATCTCGCCGCCGGGCGAGAACGGCAGGTCGGGCTTGGTCTGGTAGCGGCCCGCGATGATGAGCGTGTCGAAGAAGTTGAGCGCCGCATAGGCGACGTCGACCACGACCTCGTCGTCGGCCGGAACGGGATCGTCGAGATCGACGAGCTTCAGCGCCTCGGGCCCGCCGAGTTCGACGCAGAGAACGGCTTTCAAGGGATCTGGGCTCTCAGTTGGCGTCCGCGAGGCCGTCCGCCTCGAGGCTGCGGCGCAGCCGCCCGAAGGCGAGCCGGATGCGGGATTTCACCGTGCCGAGCGGAAGGCCCGTGGCGTCCGCGATCTCGCTGTGGGAGCGCTCTTCGAAGAAGGCGAGGCGCACGAGGCGAAGCTGTTCGGCGGGCAGGCCCCGCATGGCGCGGGCGACGAGCGTTTCGCGCTGATGCGCCGCCAGCGCCTCGTCGGGCGTCGGCGCGTCGTCGACGGGCATCGCCGTCTCCTCGAGCTCGACCGACCCGCCGTGGGCGCGGCGCAGGAGATCGATGCGCCGGTTGCGGGCGATGCGGTAGAGCCAGGCGCCGACCGAAGCCTTGGCGGGGTCGAACTGGTCGGCCTTGCGCCAGAGCGCCACCATGGCGTCCTGCGTGATCTCCTCGGCGAGGGCCGGCTCGCAGCCGAGCCGCGCCAGATAGGCGCACAAGCGCGGCGCGTAATGATCGAACAGCTGCTCGAAGGCCTCCCGGTCGCGCCGCGAAGCGACGCGCGCCACGAGCGCCGCCATGACGGCGGCGGGGCGCTCCTCGCGCTGGGCGTCGGTCTCGGCCTTGGGCGTCGTCACGATCGGCTCGGCCCTTCCCTGGCGATGCGGGACGGCCCTCGTTCGGCGGGGCCGATCCGGCGTTTCGCGGCGAGTTAAGCACGCTTGCCGGCCCTCGCCTACGGCTCTTGCGTCGCATGGCCGTTTTCTAAACATTTACCATGATTTGATAGGACCAAGGTCCCGAAACCCGGGCTGCGCCGCCGTTGTGGGGCTTGGCGCCGGGCGCGAAGCGTCGTTTGAATGCGCCCGCCGTCCCGCGGCGCCGTTAAGAGACGAAAGCTGTTCCATGATCGACCGCGCACCGCTCCTCTTCGCCGCCGCCGCCGGAGCGGTCATCGCCGGGCTGTGGGTTTCCCCTTCGAGCGCCCAGGCGCCGGCCGGCGTGCAGCCGACGCAGATCGGCGAGTTCAAGGACTGGAACGCCTACGCGGCGCCGGTGAAGGGCGGAAAAGTCTGCTACGCGCTCGCCACGCCCCAGAAGTCGCGCCGCCGTTCCGCGCAGGCGCCCGAGGGGGCCTATTTCTTCATCTCGAACCGCCCGCAGGACGGGGTGAACAACGAGGTGAGCGTGATGCCGGGCTTCCAGCTGAAGGCCGGCAGCGAGGTCGAGCTCACGGTCGACGGCGCGACCTTCAAGCTGTTCACCCGCGGCGACGGCGCCTTCATGGGCAACAACGAGGACCAGGCGGCGCTCGTCGAGGCGATGCGCGGCGGCCGGCGCGACATGAGCGTCGAGGCGACGCCCTCCCGCGGCCGCAAGTCGACCCAGAGCTATTCGCTCTCGGGCCTTTCGGCTGCGCTCGACAAGATCAATCAGGAATGCCGGGCCGCGGCGCCGCGGGCGCGGTGAACTCCGTGTCCCGGACGTGATCCGGGACGAGAGCCGTCAGCTTCCCGGGCGGTCGGGCCCCGTCGCCCGCGTCCACGACGTTCCGGACGGCGGCGCCTTTCGGACGTCTCGTCACGTCCGTGACGACAGGGTCACGCCGTCACCAGCCTCAGCGTCTTCTTCTCGAGCACCGCGAGAACGCGGGCGAGGTCGGGGCCGCGCTTCAGGATGAGGCCGCCGGCCGCCACCACCGCATAGGCGCCCTGGCGGCGCGCGAGCCGCGGCGTCTTCTCGATCCGGTAGAGCGGGGCTTCGCTCGTGCGGCGGAACACTGAAAACACCGCCTGGTCGCGCAGGAAGTCGATGGCGTAGTCGCGCCACTCGCCGGCCGCGACCATCCGTCCGTAGAGGGTCAGGAGATCCTGGAGCTCGCGGCGGTCGAACGAGACCTGCGAGACGGCCGCGGAAGACTGCAGCGGAGGAGAGTCCTGCGCGCTTGCGGCGGCGCGGGGGATCAGTCGTATAGGCTCGGAATCGCTCATCGCGCCTCCCTCATCGAGCCGTCATGATCCTCCTCGCGGGGGCGCTTCGCAAGGCGTCCGCGGCGTCAGGGCGCAGTCTTGGCGGGCGAGGCCGAGAGCGCCTTGAGAAGGGCGGCGTCGAACTCCTCCGGCGCCTCGACATGGGGCGAGTGGCCCCGGCCTGGAAACTCGACCAGCGTCGCGCCAGGGATCGCCTTGGCGGCCGCCTTGCCGAGCGCGGCGTAGTCGCCGAGGGTCGCGGCGACCTCCTTGGGCGCGCGGTTCGCGCCCGGGGCGGTGCGATCGGTCTGGCCGATCATCAGCGTGGTCGGAACCTTGAGCTCCGGGAATTCGTAGACCACAGGCTGCGTGTAGATCATCTCGTGGGTCAACGCGCCGATCCACGCCACCTGCCTCGCGCCTGCGCCCTTGTACATGCCGGCGTTCATCTCGACCCAGCGGTCGTATTCGGGCTTCCACTGGCCGTCGTAATAGAACTTGAGCTGGTAGGCCTTCACGCTCTCGAACGTGGTCTTCAGCTCGGTTTCGTTGAGCTTGTCGATGGTGGCGTAGGGCACGCCCTTCGCCTTCCAGTCCTCGAGGCCGAGCGGGTTCACCATCACGAGCCGTTCGGTCGCGGCCGGGAACATCAGCGCGTAGCGGGCCGCCAGCATGCCGCCCATCGAGTGGCCGAGCACCACCGCCTTGTCGACGCCGAGCGAGGCCAGCAGCGCATGGGTGTTCTGGGCGAGCTGCTGGAACGAGAACTGGTAGCCGTCGGGCTTCGTCGACTTGCAGAAGCCGATCTGGTCGATCGCGACCACGCGGAAGCCCGCCTCCGACAGCACGCGAATCTGCCGCTCGAAGGTCGCGGCGCAGAAATTCTTGCCGTGGAGCAGCGCGACCGTGCGCCCGTTCGGGGTCGCGTCTCCCGAGGCCCTGGGCGCGACGTCCATATAGGCCATCGACATCGTCCGCCCCTGCGAGACGAACTCGAAGCGCTTCACCTCATGGGGATAGTCGAAGCCCTCGAGCTCGAGCCCGTAGGCCGGATGCTCGGCGGCCTTGGCCGCCATGGGCGCGGCGAGCGCCGCGAAAGCGAGGCCGATGCAGACGATGCGCATGCGAAAAAACTCAGTAGGGGTCGCCGAGCAGCCGCGACGTGGTGGTGGCGGCGGGCTGCGGCTGGGCCGCGACGGCCTTCGCCGCGCCGAGGATCGCGCCCGGCTTGCCGCCGTTGCCGGCCTGGACCAGCACCGCGACGCCGTCCGACTGGGCGTCGTCGCCCAGAACCTCGTCGGCCGCGATCTCGAAGCGCGCGGGGCCGCCGTCCCAGACGCCGAGACGGGTCATGTGGCGCACGACGTTGGCGTAGACGACCTTGCGGCCGGCGTTCTCGCCGCGGCCGATCTCGACCTCCTGGGCGCGGCGGAGCGCGAAGGCCCAGACCTCGCCATGGCCTTCGGCGAGCGCGCGGCGTGGACCCGACACCGCGACCTCGATGCGGCCGTCCTCGACCTCGAGTTCGACAGGCAGGGCGAGATCGCTCTTGCCCTGCGCGCGCGAGATCGCGGCCTCGACGGCGCGATGGTCGCCGCCCACCACGCTTTCGCGACCGTTGACCACGACCTGCGGGGTGAAGACCTTACGGTCGCCGCGCGACATGGCGTAGGCGCGCTGGCGCGCGGAGTTCGCCCGGGCTCGCCAGCGTGTCCTTCCAGCCGAGATAGTCCCAGTAGTCGACCGCGAGCGTGAGGACGAGTCGCCCTTCTCCCTTCGCGAGATCGGCCGCCAGGCGGTCGGCGGGCGGACAGGACGAGCAGCCCTGGCTGGTGAACAGCTCGACGACGCTGGTCGGAGAGCCGGCGCCCGCAGCCCCGACGCCGCGCGGCGTCTCCTGAGCCGCGACGGGCGCGGCCAGAAAACATCCGAAGGCGAAAACGAGGCTTGCTGCGCGCATGGGTCCGGCTGCTCCTCGGCGGGTGAATCGGGGCGGAGACGTCACAGTTTTATGGCGTCGCCGGGCCGTCATTCCACTCACAGCACGGCGAGGCGGCGCCGACTCGTGATCGGGAAAACGCCCTGCGGACCCAGGGAGCCACGCCCGGTCCTGACGATCCCGGACGGCGGCCTGGGGCCGCCGTCCGGAATGTCGAGCGATCGTCTTACGCCGCAAGGCTCCGCAGCACGTAGTGCAGGATGCCGCCGTTCTTGAAGTAGTCGAGCTCGTCCAGCGTATCGATCCGGCAGAGCAGCGGCACGACCTGCGTCTCGCCGTTCGCCGAGGTGATCTCGGCGTTCAGCGTGACGCGCGGCTTCAGCCCTTCGGCCAGGCCCTTGATCGTGACCGTCTCGTCGCCCTTGAGGCCGAGCGTCTGCCACGACTGGCCCTCCTGGAAGGTGAGCGGCACGACGCCCATGCCCACGAGGTTCGAGCGGTGGATGCGCTCGAACGACTGCGCGATCACGGCGCGCACGCCCAGAAGGTTGGTGCCCTTCGCGGCCCAGTCGCGCGACGAGCCGGTCCCGTATTCCTTGCCGGCGAACACCACGAGCGGCGTCCCTTCCGCCTTGTACTTCATGGCGGCGTCGTAGATCGGCATCTGCTCCCCGTCGGGGAAATGCTTGGTGACGCCGCCTTCGACGCCCTCCAGCATCTGGTTCTTGATGCGAATGTTGGCGAAGGTGCCGCGCATCATGACCTGATGGTTGCCGCGCCGCGTGCCGTACTGGTTGAAGTCCTGCGGGCGGACCTGATGGTCGCGCAGATATTCGCCGGCCGGAGACGCCTGCTTGATCGAGCCCGCCGGCGAGATGTGGTCGGTGGTGATCGAGTCGAGGAACAGGCCGAGGACGCGCGCGTCGTCGATGTCGGTGATCGCCTCGGGCTCGCGCTCCATGCCCTCGAAATAGGGCGGGTCTGAACGTAGGTCGAGGTGTCGACCCAGGCGTAGGTCTCGCCCTTCGGGGCGTCGATCTTGCGCCAGTTGTCGTCGCCCTTGAACACGTCGGCGTACTTCTCCTGGAACATCGCCTTGGTGACGCTCTCGCGGATCGTCGCCTGGACGTCGGCGGTCGAGGGCCAGATGTCCTTGAGGTAGACCGGCTGGCCGTCCGAGCCTTCGCCCAGCGGCTCGGTCGTGAGGTCGATCTGCAGCGAGCCCGCGAGCGCGTAAGCGACGACGAGCGGCGGTGAGGCGAGGTAGTTGGCCTTCACGTCCGGATTGACGCGGCCCTCGAAGTTGCGGTTGCCGGAGATGACGGCGCCGGCGATCAGGTCGGCGGCGTTGATCGCCTCGGAGATCGCCTCGGGCAGCGGGCCGGAATTGCCGATGCAGGTGGTGCAGCCGAAGCCGACGAGATTGAAGCCGAGCGCGTCGAGTCCTTCTGGAGGTCGGCCTTGGCGAGATAGCCCTCGACCACCTGGCTGCCCGGCGCGAGCGAGGTCTTCACCCAGGGCTTGGACTTCAGGCCCTTGGCGACCGCGTTGCGGGCGAGCAGGCCCGCGGCGATCAGCACGCTCGGGTTCGAGGTGTTGGTGCAGGAGGTGATGGCCGCGATCGTCACGTCGCCATGGCCGAGGTCGTAGTCGGCGCCTGCGACCGGCACGCGCTTGGCGGCCTCGCCCGGCTTCTTGAACTCGCCCTCGAGCGCGGCGAGGAAGCCCTGCTTGGTCTCACGCAGCAGCACGCGGTCCTGCGGGCGCTTGGGGCCGGCGAGCGAGGGCTCGACCGAGGAGAGATGTCGAGCTCGAGCACGTCGGTGAACACCGGATCGGGCGTCGAGGCGTCGCGCCACATGCCTTGCGCCTTCGAATAGGCCTCGACGAGCGCGATGCGGTCGGGGTCGCGGCCGGTTTCGTCGAGATACGCGATCGTCTCGGCGTCCACGGGAAGAAGCCGCAGGTCGCGCCGTATTCCGGGGCCATGTTGGCGATGGTGGCGCGGTCGGCGAGCGAGAGATGGTCGAGCCCGTCGCCGAAGAACTCGACGAACTTGCCCACCACGCCCTTCTTGCGAAGCATCTGCGTGACGGTGAGCACGAGGTCGGTGGCGGTGATACCCTCCTTGAGCTCGCCCGTGAGCCTGAAGCCGATCACCTCGGGGATGAGCATCGACACCGGCTGGCCGAGCATCGCGGCTTCGGCCTCGATGCCGCCGACGCCCCAGCCGAGCACGCCGAGGCCGTTCACCATCGTGGTGTGGCTGTCGGTGCCGACGCAGGTGTCCGGGTAAGCGACGGTCTCGCCGCCGAGCTCGCGCGTCCAGACCGTCTGGGCGAGATATTCGAGGTTCACCTGGTGGCAGATGCCGGTGCCGGGCGGCACGACGCGGAAGTTTTCGAAGGCCGACTGGCCCCATTTCAGGAAGCGGTAGCGCTCCTGGTTCTGGCGATACTCCTCCTCGACGTTCTTGCCGAAGGCGGCGTCGTTGCCGAAGAAGTTCACGATCACCGAATGGTCGATGACGAGGTCGACCGGGACCAGCGGGTTGATCTTCGAGGGCGAGCCGCCGAGCGCCACCATCGCGTCGCGCATCGCCGCGAGGTCGACGACGGCCGGAACGCCGGTGAAGTCCTGCATCAGGACGCGCGACGGGCGGTAGGCGATCTCGTACTCGCCCTTGCCGCGGTTCTCGAGCCAATCCTTGACGGCCGCGATGTCTTCCTTCTTGACCGTGCGGCCGTCTTCGAAGCGCAGCAGGTTCTCGAGCAGCACCTTCATGGAGAACGGCAGGCGCGCGACGCCCTCAAGCCCGTTTTTTTCCGCGTCCGGGATGCTGTAGTAGCGATAGCTCTTCGAGCCGGCCGACAGGGTTTTGGACGAACGGTAGCTGTCGGGATGGGACACGTGAGCACGCTCCTGATGTTGGCTGCGCAAGATCGCGAGGACGGACCCGTCACGCGTGCGCTGCACAAGATGGCTGTAGGGGCCGTTATAGGAGATGTTCGCCCGCGGTTGAAGCGGCTTGACGCCGTGACCGCCATGCGGTTTCGGCGCACTTTTCGACGCGTTCCAGAGCGGCTTTCGCCCGGTTTCCCGCCGAGTTGCGTCCATCTCCGCGACGCCCGGCCGGACGGCGACGCAAAAGACACGGCTTCAATTTTTTCTGAAACCAGATCGCTAGTTTTTCTGAATATGGGCGCGAGGGCGTCAGTCGCAATGGTCGCGGGGCGCTCATGAGGCTCGTTGCGAGCGACCTTGTCGTCACGCGCGGCGGACGCCCGGTGCTGTCGGGCGTCGGCTTCGCGGTTCCCGCCGGCGGCGCGCTCGCCGTCGTCGGGCCGAACGGGGCCGGCAAGTCGACGCTGCTGCGGACGATCGCGGGCCTGCTGAAGCCGCTTTCGGGCGAGGTGAGGCTCGAAGGCGAGGACGAGTTCGAGCCGCGCGAACGGATGCATCTGCTCGGCCATCAGGACGCGGTGAAGCCGGGACTGTCGGTCGTCCGCAATCTTCGCTTCGCTCGCGATCTGCTGGGCGGGGAGGGCGATCTGACGGCCGCGCTCGCCCGGGTCGGGCTTGGGGCGATCGCCGAGCTTCCCGGATCGACGCTGTCGGCCGGCCAGAAGCGGCGCCTCGCGATCGCCCGCCTGCTCGCCGCGCCCCGTCCCGTCTGGTTGCTCGACGAACCGACCGCGGCGCTCGACGCCGCAGGCCAGCGACTGCTGGGCGAACTCGTCGCCGAGCACCGCGCCAAAGGCGGCATGGTGGTGGCCGCCACCCATCTCGCGCTCGGTTTCGAGGCCGAGACGCTGGAGTTGGGGACGGTCGTGACTGTTCCCGCGGAGTAAGGCCGCGGTTCTCCCTCCCCTGTCACCAAGGGAGGGAGGCGGCTGACGGGAGCGTCCGGAAATCAGTCCGGAGTCGCCTTGCCCATCGCGTCGACCTTGACGTCCTTGTCGCCGTCAGCGGTCGCGACGTCGATCTCATAGGCGACCGCCTCGCCGTCGCGCTCGACCTCCGCGGAGGTCGCCTTGCCCTTGACCATGGCTTCGGCGGCCGCGATCGCGTCCTTGAGCTGGACCTGCGCCTTCTGGAAGTTCTCGGGCTTCAGCATCACGAAGTACTTCTCAAAGGTCTGCTCTTCCTGGCCCGTCACCTGCCCGGAATTCGGGTCGACATGGAACTCGGTGAGCTTGTTCCCGCCCTCGGCCAGAACCTTGACCTCCCAGCGGCCGCCGCCGTCGTCGTCGAAATCGGCCTCCGTGGCCTTGCCCATGCCGGCCTTCTCCGCCGCCTCGATCGCCTGCGCGATCCCGACCTTGGCGTTCTGCGCCGCAGAACTGTCGGCGAGCGCGGGGGAAGCGAAGACCCCGCCAAGGCCTGCGGCGAGCGCGAGACCGGCGAGGAACGGGATGCGTACGGCGGACATGACAGGAGTCTCCCTAGGGGCTATGCCGCTCTCGGGCGGCTTGAGATGAAACGCCGTCGCCGAGCACTCGTTCACAGGCCCAGTTCACGCTCATGCGTTCACCCGTCGCGGCCGTGCTGACGCGCGACCTCGCGCTCGCCCGCGGCGGCGGGGCGGGGCTCGGCGTCGTGTTCTTCCTGATCGTCGTCACGCTGACCCCCTTCGCCATCGGCCCCGACCTCGCGCTGCTGCGGCGGATCGGTCCGGCGATCCTGTGGCTCGGCGCGCTGCTCGCGACGTTGCTCGGCCTCGACCGCCTGCTGCAGGCCGATCACGAGGACGGCGGCCTCGATCTCCTCCATCTCGCGCCCGCCTCGCTCGGGACGCTGGTGGCGGCCAAGATTTTTGCGCATTGGCTGACCACGGGCCTGCCGCTGGTGCTCGCCGCGCCGCTCTTCGGCGTGATGCTGGACATCGCTTCGCAAGGGCTCGGCCGGGTGACGATCGCGCTGCTCGTCGGCACGCCCGCGCTCGCCTGCCTCGGCGCCGTCGGGGCGGCGCTGACGGTCGGCTTGAGGCGCGGCGGGCTGCTGGTGCCGGTGCTGATCCTGCCGCTGTCGATCCCGGTGCTGATCTTCGGCGTCGCGGCGAGCGGCGACGGGCCGGAGGCCTCCGGCGCGCTGATGGCGCTCGCCGGGCTCGCGCTCGGCTATGCGGCGCTCGGGCCGTTCGCCGCCGCAGGCGCGCTGAAGGCGCTCAGGGACTGAGGACCGCGCGTCCCGTCATGCCCTGCGAAGCGAGCCGAAATCGCGGATACCTGGCCTTCGGCCGAGCATAACTGCGGTGGTTCAAGCGATTGCGACGGAAGGACCGTTTCATCGCGCGCCAAGGCGTCCTAATTAGACGCGGAACAAACGGCGTCGTCCCGGCCGAAGCGAAGCGGAGAGCCGGGACCGTGCTCCGGAGAGGGCGCCTCAACCTGATGACGATCCCGGCCCGTCGGCTCGCGCCGCCGTGCGGGATGACGAGCGCTTCGCCAATGGGCCTGATCTCAGCCGTCTCCTCGCTCGCGAACCCTGCGCGCTTCAACGCCTTCGCGAGCCGCGCCACGCCCTGGCTCGTCGGCGCGACCGCGCTCGTGCTCGGGGCCGGGCTCTATCAGGGCCTGTTCGTCGCGCCCGCCGACTACCAGCAGGGCGAAACGGTGCGGATCATGTTCCTGCACGTGCCCTCGGCGTGGCTCGGCATGATGGGCTTCGTCATCATGGCGATCGCGAGCGTCGGGGTGCTCGTCTGGAAGCACCCGCTGGCCGACGTCTCCGCCAAGGCCGCGGCCCCGATCGGCGCGGCCTTCACCTTCCTCGCGCTCGCCACCGGCTCGCTCTGGGGCAAGCCGATGTGGGGAACCTGGTGGGTGTGGGACGCGCGGCTCACCTCGTTCCTGATCCTCTTCCTGATGTATCTCGGCCTGATGGCGTTGCGCTCGGCCATCGAGGAGCCCTCGCGCGCCGCCAAGGCCTGCGCGATCCTCACGCTCGTCGGCTCGATCAACATCCCGATCATCAAGTTCTCGGTCGACTGGTGGAACACGCTGCACCAGCCGGCCTCGGTGATCCGGGCGGGCAAGCCCGCGATGGACTCCTCGATCCTCATCCCGCTGCTCGTCTGCGCGCTCGGCTTCACGCTGCTGTTCCTGACGCTGCATCTCGTGGCGATGCGCACGGAGCTCATCCGCCGACGCCTGCGCACGCTGCGCATCACCACGGCGGCCGCCGCCTTCGTCCCGGAGCCCGCGGAATGACCGGCCCCCATTTCGGCTTCATCGCCGCCTCCTACGGCATCGGCTTCGTGGTCGTGGCGGGCCTCATCCTCTGGACATGGGTCGACCACCGCGTCCAGACCCGCGCCCTGAAGGCGCTCGAGGCCGCGAACCCGCGCCGCAGGTCCGCCCGATGAGCGAGATCCGGACGGGCGACGCGCCCCGGACGACGTCGGGCCGGCGCCGCTATCTCCTCATTCCGCTCGTGATCTTCGCCGCGCTCGCGGCGCTGCTCTACGGGCGGCTCTACAGCGGCGACCCCGCGGCGCTCCCTTCCGCCCTCATCGGCCGTCCCGCGCCCGACATGACGCTGCCCGCCCTCGAGGGCCTGACCCGCGACGGCGCGGCCGTGCCGGGCTTCTCGCGCGCCGACCTCGCGGCTGGCGAGGTCACGCTCGTCAACGTCTTTGCCTCCTGGTGCGGTCCCTGCCGCGACGAGCATCCCATGCTGATGCGCCTGAAGGATCAGGGCCTGCCGATCGTCGGACTGAACTACAAGGATTCGCCCGAGAACGCCCGGCGCTTCCTCGGCGGCCTCGGCAACCCCTACGGCAAGGTGGGCGTGGACGCCGCCGGCCGCGCCTCGATCGAGTGGGGCGTCTATGGCGTGCCCGAGACCTTCGTGGTCGACGGGCAGGGGCGGATCGCGTTCAAGTTCGTGGGGCCGCTCTCGGAAGAGGCGGTGCGCGTGAAGCTGATGCCCGCAATCGAAAAGGCGAAGGCCGGCGCGGGGAAATAGGCGACTGAACCTCAGCCCGTCATCCCGGGCCTGACCCGGGATCCAGAGCCGACGCGCTTCGTGAGCCTGGCTGGCCGGTTCGGTTCTGGATCCCGGCTCTTCGGCCGGGATGACGGCTGAGGTTTAGTCGCCCTTGGGTTTGCCTTCGCGGATTTCGTCCAGCGTCTTCGTCGCCGAGATGGCGTCGGGGTGGATGCGGACATGCACCACCGCGGGCCGGCCTTCGAGCGCGGCGGCCCGCGCGAGCCCGAAGGCGTCCGCGAACTCTCCCGCCTTCGTGACCGAAAACCCTTCCGCGCCGAAGGCCCGCGCATAGTCGGCGAAGTCCGGGTTCCGAAGCGCGGTCGCGAACGGCCGGTCGGGGAATTCGCGCTCCTGATGCATGCGGATCGTCCCGAGCTGGCCGTTGTCGAACACCAGCGCGACGACGCCGAGCCCGTACTGGACCGCCGTCGCGAGCTCCTGCCCGGTCATCAGGAAGCAGCCGTCGCCCGCAAGCGCCACCACCTCGCGCTCGGGATTGAGGCGCTTGGCCGCGATCGCGCCGGGCAGGCCGTAACCCATCGAGCCAGAGGTCGGCGCGGCCTGGCTTCCGTAGCGCGTGACGCGGTGGAAGCGGTGGAACCAGCCCGAATAATTGCCCGCGCCGTTGGTGACGATCGCGTCCGGCGGCAGCGTCGCGAAGGCCGCCATCACCTCGCGCATCTGGACTTCGCCGGGATGGGCCGGAACCTCGCGGGTCCAGTCGAGATAGTCGGCGCGGGCGGCTTCGGTCTCAGCCCGCCAGCCGATCTCCTGCGGCGGCTGGACGGCCTCGAGCGCCGCCGCGAAGGCCGTCGGCGAGGCGTTGATCGCGAGCGCCGGCTGGTAGACCCGGCCGAGCTCCTCCGGGTCCGGATGGACGTGGACGAGTTTTTGGCGCGGCGCGGGAACGGAGAGGACCTCGTAGCCCTGGCTCGGCATTTCGCCGAGCCGCCCGCCGATCAGCAGCACGAGGTCGGCGTTCTCGACCCGCTTGCGCAGTTTCGGATTGGGCGCGATGCCGAGATCGCCGGCGTAGCAGGCGTGGTCGGCCGGAAACAGCATCTGGCGTCGGAAGGTGGCGGCCACAGGCAGCGCGAACCGCTCCGCGAAGCGCTTGAGGCGGCCGACCGCGGTCTCCGACCAGCGAGATCCGCCGACGAGCGCGATCGGGCGCTCGGCGGCCCACAGCAGCTTCTGGAGCGCCGCCATGTCGGTGAGGCCGGGCCACGTCTCTGCCGCGACGACGGGCGGCGCGTCGGCGACCTCGGCGGCCTCGTCCAGCATGTCCTCGGGCATGGCCATGATCACGGGTCCCGGCCGGCCTTGCGTCGCCACGCGGATCGCGCGGGAGACGAGTTCGGGAATGCGCGCGGCGTCGTCGATCTCGACCGCCCATTTGGCGACGGACCCGAACACGGCGCGGTGGTCGAGCTCCTGAAACGCCTCGCGGTGGCGGAAGCCGCGCGCGATCTGGCCGACGAACAGGATCATCGGGGTCGAATCCTGCGCCGCCACATGCACGCCTGCGAAGGCGTTGGCGGCGCCGGGGCCGCGCGTCGCGAAGCAGAGGCCCGGCCGGCCCGTGAGCTTGCCGGCGGCGTCCGCCATCATCGCGGCCCCGCCTTCCTGCCGGCAGGTGAGGAAGTCGAAGCCCTTGGCCCGCATCGCCTCGAGCACGGCGAGATAGCTCTCGCCCGGAACCCCGAAGCCGAGCCTCAGCCCGTTGGCGAGCAGCGCGTCGACGAGAATCTCGGCGCCGGTGCGGGCCGCCACCGCCTCAACCCTTCGCGTCAGGCGCGATCTCGACCGGCACGCGCGCGAGGAACATGCGCCGCACGAAGCGCGGCAGCGCGCGGCCGGCCCGGATCGCCGCCACGATCTGCCAGGGGAAGGCGATGACCGGCGCGCCGCGCTCGATCTTGCGGCGGATGAGCTTTGCCGCAGCTTCCGCCGACATCTCCCAGGGCTTCGGCCCGAGATAGCGTTGGCTCATGTCGCTGGTGACGAAGCCCGGGCAGATGACGCTGACCGAAATTCCCTCAGGCGCGAGGAAGTCGCCGAGCGCCTCGCCCCAGGCCAGCACGCCGGCCTTGGAGGCGGAGTAGGCCGGCGTGTCGCCGACCGGCTGAAGCGCCGCGAGCGAGCTCATCACCGCGATGCGGCCGCGCTTGCGCGCGCGCATCGGCTCGATCAGCGGGGTCACGGTCGCGACCATGCCCTCGAGGTTGATGCGGAGCTGCCGCTGGGCGGTCGCGAAGGTCTCGGCGCGGCGGCCCGGTTCGAGGCCGCCCGACACGCCGGCGTTCGCGATCACGACATCGACCGGATGGGCGGCGTCGAAGGCGAGGATGGAGGCCGCGAGCGCGTCGGAGTCGACCACGTCCACGGACGCCGTCTCGACCGTCGCGCCCTTGGCCCGGCAATCGGCCGCGACCTCTTCGAGGCGGCCGGCGTCGCGGCCGATCAGCAGCATCGCGGCGCCCTCGGCGGCGTATTCGCGCGCGAGCGCCGCGCCGATCCCGCGACCGGCGCCTGTCAGGACGATCGAACTCGAAATGCGGTTGGTCACTCGCCCGGAACGACCGAGGCTGCGGCCGGCGGGTAGCCGCTCGTCCACTCGATCGCGGCCGGGCGCGCATGACCGACAGGGGCCATCTCGGCGAGCCGGGCGACCGAGTTCTCGACCGCGATGCTGATCGCCTCGCGCGAGTAGAAGCCGCCATTGAGCTGGGTGCGGGCCGCCACGACCTTGCGGAAGGCGGCCACGCGCTCCGGCTGCGGCGCGATCGGCGCGGTCCAGAAGCCCTCGAGCGTGCCCTGATGGGTCATGCCCTCGATGTCGTAGATCGCCTGACCGATGGCGATGGTGGGCACGCCGCGCTCGAGCGCCATGGTGCCCATGGTGCTGTTGACCACAACGACGCCGGCCGCGTTCTGGACGAGCTGGTCGCCGTCGCCGCCGTCGAGATAGACCAGGCGGTCGCCGAGGCCGGTGCGGTGGGCGGCGATCTGCGTCGCCTTGCGGCGGTTCACGAGGCCGTTATCGAGCGGATGCAGCTTCACCACGAGCTTGGCGTTGGCCGGCGCATGGGCCGCGAAGGAGCGGGCGACGAACTCCACCACCTCGGTCATCGCGCTGAACGGCGAATGCAGGCGGATCTGGTAGTCGCTGTCGAGCTGGAGCGGCAGCAGGAAGTAAGGCGCCTTGCCCCGGCGCAGCATGCGCTCCACCGCTTCGGCGCGGCGCGCCTCGGCCTTCTTGCGCACCATGCGGCCGAGCCAGCCGCCATACTCCACCAGGCAGTGGTTCGGGCGGTAGCGGCGATAGCGCGGGAAGAAGTAGGGGAAGAACACCTGGCTGAGATTGTAGAGCACGTCCCAGAAGGTGCGGGCGCGCATGTCGCCGGCGATCGGCGTCGGCTCGGTCGTCTCGGCGAGCTCGGAGGCGACGCGGTCGATCGTCTCGGGATCGCGCGGCAGGCCCGAGAAGCCGTTGACGCCGCCTTCCTCGAGCGTGATCCAGTTCGGCCGGAAGTAGCCTTCCTCGAACACGTGGACGCGCACGCCGCGGAGCTGGGCCGTGGCGATGGCGACGCGGTGATAGGGGCGCCCGTCGCCGAACAGGACGAGGTCGGTCACGCCGCGCTCGTCCATGAAGCGCGAGAGGAAGCCGCGCCAGTCCTCGAACGCGCCGCGATAGTCGACGGCGCCCGGGATGTTCCAGAACAGTCGATCGCCGAGGTTAAGATTGACGCGCGCGACGCCGTAGCCGCGCTCCTTGAGCGCGTGGCCGAGCCGCACGAAAAACGGAGACGCGAGGCCTTGCAGGAACAGGAACGTGCGGCCTGGCCGCCCCCCGGTCTGGTCTGCGCCTTCGGTCATAAAACCTGCCCGCGAACGAGCCCCGCTCGAACGCGGCCCCCGTCCTCTCGATGCCCCCGTCCGTCCGGTTGTTGCGATTGCGAACAATCGCTTCCGGATTCGGCCAGCCAAGCGTTGCATCCTCGGCCCTGCGCGGCTAGCGCTGGACCGTCGATCGCATAGACAAGCCTCGGACCAGCCATTTGAACCACAGCGTCGGGGAAGTCGCAATCATTTCCAGCCGGTTGCAGGAGAAGTCCGCGGAAGCCGAGGCGATCGCGGCGCGTCCGGTCACACGACATTTTGGTAGTCGTTCGATGATTACCGCAGTGTTAACGACCGCCGGAGACGATCGCGAAGCCGAAGCGCGCGATGTTGCGACTGCGAAAAAGGCCGCGCTGATAACGCTGTCCGTAAACCCCATAAGAATAGTCGAATTAGATCGGCGGAAACGGTCGCTGGGCTATCGGGCCGTCGGCGCGCCGCCCGGGCCTCCGCCCGGCTTGACCGCCGACGAGGCCGCCGAGGCTGTGGCGCGTCTAATCGCCACAACCGGGCCGGGTGAGTTGCTCATCGAGAGCGGCGCGGACCTGCTCGATCCCGGCCTCGTCTGGCTCGACCCCTACGACCGCCGCCGGATCCCGCTGTCGCGCGCGCTCGACGTCGCGCAGGACATTCTCGAGGCGCGGGCGCGGCTCGCCCGGCGCTCCTATGCGGTGGGGATCACGCGGTGGAAGCGCCCGTTCCTGCAGGGCTTCCTCGCCGGCCCCAACGGCGCGCCGGTGTTCGCGGCGTCGGCGCAGGCGGCGGCGCGGGACGCGGCCGGCGGCCATGGGCGGGTCGTCGCATGGGCGTCGCGGCCGACCGAGAAGGTCGAGGCGGCGGCGCGGGAGGCCGGCGCTCCGTTCGCGCGGCTGGAGGACGGTTTTCTGCGCTCCGTCGGCCTCGGCTCGGCCTTCGTCGGCCCGCTCTCGCTCGTGCTCGACGAACGCGGCGTCTACTACGACCCCTCGCGGCCGAGCGACCTCGAGGTCCTGCTGGCCGAGGCCGAGATCGGGCCGCGCCTCGTCGCTCGCGCGGCGGAGCTCCGGGCGCGGCTCGTGGCCGAGGCGGTCACGAAATACAATGTCGGCGAGGCCGCCGGCGCGGTGGTGCCCGAGGGGCGGTTCGGCGTGCTCGTGCCGGGCCAGGTCGAGGACGACGCCTCGATCCTCAAGGGCGCGGGCGCGACGCGCACCAATCTCGCGCTGCTCGAAGCCGCGCGGGCGCGGCGGCCCGAGGCCTTCATCGTCTACAAGCCCCATCCCGACGTCGTCGCCGGTTACCGGCGCGGCGCGGTGGCGGCCTCCGACCTCGCCCGCCTCGCCGACGCGGTGGTGGTCGAAGGCTCGATCGCCGCGCTCTATCCGCAATTCCGCGCGGTCGAGACCATGACGTCGCTGAGCGGCTTCGAGGCGCTGCTGAGGGGGCTTGAGGTGACGACCCACGGCCAGCCGTTCTACGCCGGCTGGGGCCTGACCGAGGATCTCGCCCCCCATCCCCGCCGCGGCCGGCGCCGCAGCCTCGACGAACTCGTGGCGGCGACGCTGATTCTCTATCCGCTTTACCGCGACCCGGTCTCGGGCCTGCCCTGCGGCCCCGAAACCGCGCTCGACCGGCTCGCCGAGGCGCGCGCGAAGGCCGATACGCCGAAGGGGCGGCTCCTGGCGCGGGGGCGCCACGCCTACGCGCTCGCGCGCCATCGCGTTCTCGGACCGATCGGGCGGCTTCTGCGGTGACCGCTCTCCTCGTCGCCTTCGCGCTCTCCTTCTTGGTCTCGCTGACGCTCGAGAGCCAGCCGCCGTCGCTTGGCGGGCTGCGCGCGCCGCGGCGGGCGCTCGCGATTCGCCTGGCGCTTCATCTTGCGCTGTTCGCCGGCGCCTTCGCGCTGTCCTGGCGTCCGTTTCACGCCGCCTTCGTCACGGTCGCGATCGCGTTCCTGTTCGGGGCGGGCAGCGCCATGAAGGCCCGCATCCTCGGCGAGCCGGTCGTGTTCTCGGACTTCGCGCTGGTGAAGCTCGCGATCCGTCATCCGCGGCTCTATTACGCCGAGAAGCTCGCGGAGCCGCGCGCGCTCGCCGTGTTCGCCGGGGTCGCGCTCGCCACGGTGGTCTGGTTCGCGCTGGAGCCGTCGATCCTGCCGCCGGGCGGCTGGGCGCTTCTGCCGGCCCCGGTTCTCGTCTGCGCGGCCGCGGTTCTGGCGCTCCGATCAAAAACCGCGTCGGACGTCGCGCGGGGGCTCGTCGGCGCCCGGCCGGACCTCGACGCGGACGTCGCGCGCTTCGGCCTCGGCGCCGCCATGACGCTGCACTGGCTGGTCTGGCGACGGCAGGAGCGTCCCTCGCCCGAGGCCCGGGCCGCGATCGCCTCGGCCCCCGTCCTCCGCGCAGGACAGGGGCCCGACGTCGTGATCGCGATCCAGTGCGAGAGCTTCGTCGACGTGGCGGCGCGCGGCGAGGCGGGGCCGGAGCTCGCCGCCTATCGCGCGCTGTCCAGGGAGGCGCTCGCCTGGGGGCGCTGTCGGGTTCCGGCGGAGGGCGCCTACACCATGCGCGCCGAGTTCGGATTCCTCACCGCGATCCCGCTCGGCTCGGTCGGCTTCGACGTGTTCGACCCCTATCTGGTGGCGGAGGATTACGCGGAGGCCTCGATCGGCCGCCGCATGAAGGCGGCGGGGCGGCGGACCGTCTTCCTCCACCCCTATGACCGCCGCTTCTTCGCCCGAGACGAGCTCATGCCGAAGCTCGGCTTCGACCGGTTCGTGGATCAGAGCGCGTTCTCCGAAAGCGATCGGTTCGGCCCCTATGTCGGGGACGCGGCCGTCGCGGAGGCGATTCTCGGCGAGGTGGAGGCGGCGGAGGGGCCGCTCTTCATCTTCGCCGTGACGATCGAGAACCACGGGCCCTGGGGGCCGGGGCGCCTGCCGGGCGTCAACGACGGCGCCGCCCAATACGCCCGCCATCTCCAAAACTCCGACCGGATGATCGGCCGGCTCGCCGAGGCGCTGAAGCGCCGGCCGGGCGGGGGACTGCTGTGCGTCTATGGCGACCACGCGCCGGCGCGCACGATCCATCCGGGCATGCCCGACCGGCGCGCGGCCGACTACATCGTCTGGGACGCGCGCGGGGCTGAGGCCGGGGCTGCGGGCGCGCGGCGCGACCTCGACGTCGACGAGGTCGGGCGAATGGTGCTTGAGCACGCTTCGTTAAGGTGAATGTTGCTAAAACGTCTCAGCGCGCCGCCCAAGCGATGGCGCAAATGGGGCTCGGCCCGCCCGGGCCCCTCGATCGGTTGGCAGCGCATACCTTCAATGCTAACCCGATCGCTCGGGGTTACGGGTTCGTGAGGAATTGATGCGGTCCAGCACGGTGTCCGGCCTGGCGATCATCGCCGCGGCCGCCGGTCTTCTCGCCGGCTGCTCTGCGATGCCGGCGGCGGGTCCGTCGACGCAGGATATCGTTTCCGAGAAGCAGGCGCTTCAGAACTATGTCCTGGTCAATCTCGACCCAGCGCGCCGTCGACATTCTCTCGCAATATCGCGTCACAGCCTTTTCCAGCCGCTTCGCGGCGCCTGCGCCTGCGCCGAGCCAGATCGTCGGCGTCGGCGACACGCTTAGCATCACGCTGTTCGAGGCGGGCCAAGGCGGCCTGTTCTCCAGCGAATACGGCGCCCGCGTCACCTTCACCCAGCGCGTCGACAGCGACGGCTCGATCACGGTTCCGTATGCGGGCCGGGTGATCGCCGGCGCGAAGTCGCCCCAGACGGTCGAGAAGGACATCGTGGCCGCCTCGAGGGCCGCGCGATCCAGCCGCAGGCGCTCGTCCAGATCACCGAGACCGTGCAGCGCAGCTACGTGGTCAACGGCGAGGTCGGCACGTCGGGCCGCAAGCCCATCACCCAGGCTGGCGACCGCATCCTCGACGCGATCGCCAACGCCGGCGGCGCCAGGCAGGCGACCTACGAGACCCGCATCACCCTGCAGCGCGGTTCGAAGCAGGGCTCAGCGATCATGAAGGACATGATCGACAACCCGGCCGAGAACGTCTTCGTGCAGGCCGGCGACCGGATCTACGTGACGAAGGATCCCGAGATCTTCCTCGCCTTCGGCGCGGTGCCGCAGCCCGGTCCGATCGAGTTCGGGCTCGAGAAGCTCACGCTGCTCGAGGCGGTCGGCAAGGCCGGCGGCCTGCTCGACCAGCGCTCCGACCCGGGCGCGTTCTTCGTGTTCCGCTACGAGCCGGAATCGGCCGTGCGGCAGATGAAGCCGGACTATCAGGGCTCGTACGGGGCCAAGGTGCCGGTGGTCTATCGCGTGAACCTGCGCGACCCGAAGGCCTATTTCTACGCCAAGGGCTTCACGATCCGCGACCGCGACGTGCTCTACGTGGCGAACTCCGCCGCCGCCGAGTTCAAGAAGTTCCTCGACATCCTCGGCTCGGTGCGCAACGTCGCCAACACCGCGACCGACGCGGTCAACCTGCCGAAGCAGCTCTCGGGCAACTGACGGCGTCTTAGGTCCTGAACACCAGGGCGCCGCCCGTCAGGCCAGCGCCCGCGGCGGTCATCAGCAGCGTCTCGCCTTTTCCAAGCGGCTTCGCGGCGTGCGACAGCGCGAGCGACAGCGGAATCGTGGCCGCCGAGGAGTTGCCGTAGTCGGCGATGGTGCTGACCATGGCCTCCTCCCGCACCCCGAGCTTGCGCCCGACGGCGGCGAAGATCCGGCTGTTGGCCTGATGCGGCAGGAAGCGGTCGACCGGCCGCCGCGACGCCGGCCTCATCGAGCGCGGCCTCGGCGCAACCGGTCATCATCCGCACCGCCTCGGTGAACAGGCCCCGGCCGTCGGTGATCGCCATCCGGGTGTCCTCGATCGGGACGTCGGCCGAAAACGGCCGCTCGCCGCCGCCCGCCGGGATGCCGACCAGGCCGTAGCCCGAGCCCTCGGAGGCGAGCGACTGCCCGGCGACGCCGGTCGGCTCGGCGCTCGGGCCGAGCACGAGGGCGCCCGCCGCGTCGCCGAAGAGCGCGGCCGAGCCGCGGTCCGCGAAGCTGATCCTGCGGCTCAGGATGTTGCCGGCGACGACGAGCGCCGCCCGGCCGCTGGCGCGGACCTGCGCGTCGGCGAGCGCGAGCGCATAGACGAAGCCGCCGCAGGCGCCCGCCATGTCGATCGCGCCGGCCTTCAAGCCGAGCCGATGGGCGACGAGCGGAGAGGAGGGCGGGAGCAGGCGGTCGGGGGTCGAGGTCGCAAGGATCAGCAGCGCGACCTCGGACGGATCGATCCCCGCCTCCCGGAGCGCCGCGCCTCCGGCCTCCACCGCAAGCCCCGACAGCGTCTCGCCGTCTTCCGCCCATCGCCGCTCGCGCACGCCCGTTCGCCGTTCGATCCAGCCGGGCTCGACGCCGACGCGCGCCTCGATCTCGGCGTTGCCGACGCGCCGCGCCGGAACGGCGTGGCCGAGGCCGAGAATGCGGGTTCCCGCCGCCCTCATCGCGCCGCCTCCAGCGCGCCGGGCACTTCGAGGATCGCGTCGTGCAGGCGGTCGAGCTCGGCCGCCGTCACGCAATAGGGCGGCATCAGATAGATGACGTCGCCGAGCGGACGGATGAGCAGGCCGCGCTCCAGGAAGAAGGCGCGCAGCCTCGGGCCGATCTCAGATAGATAGCCGGCGTCAGAAACCTTCAGGTCGACCGCCGCGATGGTTCCGCAGGTCCGCGCGTTCGCAAACCTCGGGTCGTCCTCGTAAGCCCGGACGCGCTCCGTCTGAGCTTGCGCGAGCGCCGCGACGCGCTCCGCCACGGGCTCGTCGCGCCAGACGTCGAGATTGGCGAGCGCGGCTGCGCAGGCGATCGGGTTCGCGGTGAAGGAGGAGGAATGGAAGAAGGTCTTGGCGCGGTCCTGCGACAGATGCGCCTCGAAGATCTCTTCGCGCGCGAGCGTCGCGGCGAGCGGGACGGCGCCGCCGGTCAGTCCCTTGGACGTGCAGAGGATGTCGGGGACGAGGCCCGCCTGGTCGCAGGCGAACATGGTCCCGGTGCGGCCCCAGCCGGTCATCACCTCGTCGGCGACGACGAGCGCCCCGGCCGCGCGCGATCCGCGCCATCTCGGAGAGCGCCTCGGGCCGATAGGTCAGCATGCCGCCGGCCCCGAGGATCAGCGGCTCGAGCACGAGCGCCGCCAGCGCGCCGTCGCGGCCGGCGCGCTCCAGCGCGTCATAGGCCGCCTGCTCGGCGCCGGGCTCAGGGAAGGGGATGCGCTCGACCTCGAACAGCAGCGGCGCGTAAGGCGCGTTGAAGACGCCGCGCGCGCCGACGCTCATCGTGCCGATCGTGTCGCCGTGATAGCCGCCCTCGAGCGCCGCGATCCGCACGCGCTTGAGGTCGCCGCGGTTCTGGAACGTCCCGAGCGCCATCTTCAGCGCGACCTCGACGGCGGTGGAGCCGGAGTCGGAGAAGAAGACGCGCGTGAGGCCGCGCGGCGCGACGCCGACGAGGCGTGAGGCGAGGTCTTCGGCGGGCGCGTGGGTCAGTCCTGCGAAGATGATCTGGTCGAGGTTCTCGCTCGCCTCCCGGATCGCCGCCATGATGCGCGGCTGGCGGTGCCCATGCGTCGTCACCCACCAGGACGAGATCGCGTCGAGGATCGCGCGGCCCTCGGCGTCATGAAGCCAGGCGCCCTCCGAGCGGACGATGCGCGGCGGGGCCGGTTCGACGGCGTGCTGGGTGAAGGGGCGCCAGACGGCGGAAGCAGACATCGGCTGAACTTGAGGGAGGCTGAAGGGCGCATCCCTATAGCGGGCCGACCCTCGCGCCAAGCCGTCCGAACGGCGCCTAAAATTTCTCGCTGCGGCGCACGCATTTTGTTCGCATCCGCGGGAACCCTCTGGAAGGGCGGTCCGTTCGCCCCCCATGCTGGAGGAAACACCGGGGATTTCCGCCATGGAGGATGTCGCGGCCGTCGTCGAGCAGGGCGCAGAGCAGCTGAACTGGCTGCCCGACTGGGCCGTGAGCCTCCTGCTGTTCGCCTGCGCGATCGCGATTCCGGTCGCGGTTCACGGCGCGATCTTCCGTCGCCTGCAGCGCAAGGTCGAGAACCGGTCGCTGTTCTGGCGCTCGCTGGTCCAGCGCACGCAGGGCCCGTCGCGGCTCGCGCTCCTGATCTTCACGCTCGGCGTCGCGATCGCGGCCGCGCCTCTGCCGGAGGTCGCCGTGGGGGCGCTGCGCCACGGCCTGCTGATCGCCACCATGGTGCTGATCGGCTGGACAGCGGTGACGGCGCTCCACATCTGGACCGTCGTCTACATGCGGCGTTTCAAGCTCGACGCCGAGGACAACCAGCTCGCCCGCAAGCACGCGACCCAGATCTCGATCCTAAAGCGCGCGGGCGTCACGCTCGCCTTCGTGGTGACGCTCGCGGCCGCGCTGATGACCTTCGACAGCGTCCGGCAATACGGCGTCTCGCTGCTGGCGTCGGCGGGCGCGGCGGGCCTCATCCTCGGCCTCGCGATGCAGCCGGTTCTGGCCAATCTCGTGGCCGGCATCCAGCTCGCCATCACCCAGCCGATCCGGCTCGAAGACGCCATCGTGGTCGAGAACGAATGGGGCTGGGTGGAGGAGATCACCAGCACGTACGTGGTCGTGCGCCTCTGGGACTGGCGGCGCCTGGTGCTGCCGCTCAGATACTTCATCGAGAACCCGTTTCAGAACTGGACCCGCGACGGCGCGTCGATCATCGGCACGGTGATGATCTATGTCGACCACTCGGCCCCGATCGCCGTGATGCGCGAGAAGCTCGAGGAGCTCGTCGCCGAAAGCCCGCTCTGGGACGGGCAGGTGGTCAATCTTCAGGTCTCCGACGCCAAGGAGTTCGTGATCGAGGTGCGCCTGCTGGTGTCGGCCGGCACCTCGCCCAAGGTCTGGGATCTGCGCTGCGAGATGCGCGAGAAGATGATCACGTGGCTGAACGCCGAACACCCTTACGCGCTGCCGCGCCACCGCGCGGACGTCAGCCACCGGGCCCCGGCGCCGGCGGCCGAGATGGAGACGCGCCCGGTGTTTCGGCAGCGCGTTCCGAAGCGCTCCGCGCAGCAGGAGCCGGCCTGAGGGGCTGAAAAACGTTCGGGCGGAGCGCCGGTCCGGCGCCCCGCCCGAGTCGATTTTTGGTCAAGACGATCGTCAGTCGAGCTTCTTGCAGGTTCCGTCGCCGATGAGCGTGTTGTCGTCGGAGGTGACGGTGAAGTTCAGGTCGCCGTCGGCCTTGTTGACGTGGACCATCCAGCCCGTGCCGCCTTCGACGCCCTGGATGATCTGGGCGTCGCCGACGACCGCGTAGGTCCCGATCGGTGTGATGTGCGGCAGCCCGTCGGCGGTGACGCTCGCGATGACGCGGCTTTCGAAGTTGACCAGCAAGCGGCCCGGCAGCTTCAGGTCGCCGAAGCTCTCGGTCTTCGAGCAGCCGCCCTCCTTGCAGAAATAGGCGGCCGCGATGGTGCAGTCCATCGGCCGGTTGTCGTCGTCGGCGGCCTGCGGGGCCGTGGGGGCCTGCGCGAAGGCGGGCTGGCCGAGCACGGCCGCGAGCGCGGCCGCGGCGAGGAATGTGGTGCGACGCATGTTTCAGGTTCTTCCCGAGATCGAGGTGTTGATCAGACGCGAGACGCGGCCGTCTTCAGTAGGGAACCGGGCAGGGCGGATAGGGCGGAGCGCCGCAATAGGACGGATAGGCCGGGGCCGCGTAATAGGCCGGGCCGCCGTAGTAGTACTTGACCCTCGGGCGGCGATTGGCGTCGGCGATCGCGGAGCCGACCACGGCGCCTGCAAGCAGGCCGCCGACGAGCGCGCCGCCGCGGCCGATGCGGGCTTCCGCGGGCTGGGTGGCGAGCGCTCCGGCGAGCGCCGTCGCGGCCGCGAGGCCAAGTGCAAGAGATCTTTTCATCGAAGGTCCCCCGATTGCTGTCGAATCACAGCGGGCGCGGAAGTCTACCGCCGGCGGATTTGCAGTCGCAAGTCCGGCCGGCGGTAAAAACCCCGAGATCGAAGGTCGGTTATTTTATGAAAATTCTATTTATTCGAGTCCGGAAGTATTCGCTGCGGGCGTTTAGCCCACAAAGAAGTTTCTGAACTGCCAGGGGTCGCTCTCGTCGATCTCCTCGGGGAACAAGCCAGGGCGGTTCTCGAGCGGCGTCCACTCGGTATAGTAGCCCTCGACCGGGCCGAGATAGGGCTTCTGGATCTCGAGGCAGCGCTTGAAGTCCATCTCGTCGGTCTCGACGATGCCTTCGTTCGGGTTCTCGAGCGCCCACACCATGCCGGCGAGGATCGCGGAGGTGACCTGAAGGCCGGTCGCGCTCTGATACGGCGCGAGCGACCGCGTCTCCTCGATCGACAATTGAGAGCCGTACCAGTACGCGCCCTTGGCGTGGCCGTAGAGCAGCACGCCGAGCTCGTCGATCCCGTCGACGATTTCGTCCTCGTCGAGCACGTGCAGGGTCTCCTGCGTCTTGCCCTCGGCGCCGAACAGCTCGTGCCACGACAGCACCGCGACGTCGGCCGGGTGGTAGGCGTAGTGGCAGGTCGGGCGATAGACGGCCTTGCCGTCCTCCCAGACGGTGAAGAAGTCCGAGATCGAGATCGACTCGTTGTGGGTCACGAGAAAGCCGTACTGGGGACCGGGCGTCGGGCACCAGGTGCGCACCTTCGTGGCGGCGCCCGGCTGCATCAGGTAGATGGCGGCCGCCTTCGGGTCCTCATGGGTCTTGGCGTTGGCCGGCGCCCACTTCTCATGCGTGCCCCAGCCGAGTTCGGCGGGCTGCAGGCCCTCCGAGATGAAGCCCTCGACCGACCAGGTGTTGAGGAACACGCCGCGGGGCTTGGGCTCGGCGGTGCGCTGGGTGTCGCGCTCGGCGATGTGCACGCCCTTGACGCCGATCTGGCGCATGAGGCCGGCCCACTCCTCGCGGGTCTTCGGCTCGGGCGCGTTGAGCTTGAGGTCGGAGGCGATGTTGAGCGCCGCCTGCTTGACGAAGAACGACACCATCCCGGGGTTCGCGCCGCAGGTCGACACGGCGGTCGGCAGGCCCTTGGGCGAGCGGCGGCGCAGGTCGAGCGTCATCTCGCGCAGCGCGTAGTTGGAGCGCTCGCTGGGGCCTTTGGTCTTGTCGAAATAGAAGCCGAGCCAGGGCTCGTTGACCGTGTCGATGTAGAGGCAGCCGAGCTCCTGGCAGAGCTCGATGAGGTCGGCGGAGCCGGTGTCCACGGAGAGGTTGACGCAGAAGCCCTGGCCCTCGCCCTTGGTGAGCAGCGGGGTCAGCAGCTCGCGATAGTTCTCCTTGGTGACGTGCTTCTGGATGAAGGGCACGCCGTATTCGTCGAGGATGTGCTTGTTGAGGTCGGACGGATCGATCGCGACGACCCGATCCTTGTCGAACTCGAAGTGGCGGTAGATCAGCGGAAGCGTGCCGCGGCCGATCGAGCCGAAGCCGATGATGACGATCGGGCCGGTGATCTTTCCATAGACGGGCCAATCGGTCATTCGCTCTCTCCTTCGGGTGTCGCTGCGTCGCGGCGCCGATAAACCCGAAAGAACGCGACGAATCAACGACAGCGCCTCGCGGGGCGGCTCAACGCCTCGCGAACAGCAGCCGATCGAGCGAGATCGCGCCCGGCCCGCGGGCGATCACATAGAGAAAGCAGGCGGCCCACACGCCGTGGGTCGGCCAGGCGTCGGGATAGACGAAGATCTCGATGACGAGCGTCATGGCGAGCAGCGCGAGCGCCGAGAGGCGGCTGGCGAGGCCGAGAACCAGCAGCATCGGGAACAGATGTTCGGCGATCGCCGCGCCATAGGCTGCGAGCGTCGGGTCTATCAGCGGCAGACGGTATTCGTCCTGGAACAGGAAGACGGCGCTGTCGGACAGGCCGAAGCCCGACACCTTGGTCTGGCCGGACTGCCAGAACACCGCGGCGGGAAAGATCCGGGCGGCGAGCGCCAGCGCCGAATGCGGGATGCGGTCGAGCAGGGCGACGAAACTCTCGGCGAGGCCGGAAAACCCGTGGCGGGGCCGGGCCTGAGCGGATGCGGCGTCGGTCATGGTTTGCTCCTGCGGCTTGGCCCCCGAAGCGCGGACGCAAGGCCCGCCTCGATGAGGCCGATGAGGTTTCGGGAAAGGTCGAAGTCTCGGGCGTCGGAAAGCGCCGTCTCGGCTGCGGCGTCGAGGGTCATGCCCTCGCCGAGCGCGCCAAGAAAGGCCGCGCCGCCGGGCGGAAGCCGCCGGACCACGACGTCGAGCGCCGGTCGGACGACGACGGCGTCCTCGGGCGCCCAGTCCTCGATCGGCCCGAGCTCCGCCTCGCCGGCGTTCATCGCCCAGATGGTCGCGACCGGATGGGACGAGCGGACGATCTCGACGCTCGGGTGAAGCGTGACGGCGATCCGGTCGAGCTTCGCGGGATCGAGCGCTGCGAAGGCGTCCGGTCCCAGCGGCTCGGCGTCGGCGGCGTGATAGGCGCGGGTGCGCGCCGCCTCGAGCCGCGCGACGTCGGCGAGATAGGGAAGCTCCTCCAGCCCCGGCGCCGCGGCGACGAAGTCCGGAAAGTCGTCGCCATAGGTCATCATGAGGGGCGAGCGGGGCGGGTGTTCCGCGACATAGGCGCGGGCGAGCTCCGCGAAGAACTCCTCGCCGACGATGCGGCCGACCGCGGGAACCGCGTTCCGATCGCGTTCGTGAGCGAGACCGTGACGTTGTTGCGGTAGACGGCGAAGCGCCGGATGGGCTCCGCGCCCGAAACCCGCGAGAGCGCGACCGGCGCCGGCGTCGCGGGATCGCGGAGCGCCTCGGCGAAGCGCAACTGGGTGAGGGCGGACATCGGCTCAGGCCGCCGGCCGGCGCGCGGCGCGCGCCAGAATCGCGTCGGCGCGATCGGCCTCGGCGCGCAGGATGGCCCAGGCGGGCACATCGTTGTCCCATTCGACCAGCGTCGGCGTGGGCCCGAGCCGCGCGACGACGTCGGCGTAGAGCGCCCAGACGGGGTCGACGACTTGCGCCCCATGCGCGTCGATCAGCAGCGGCGCGCCGGTCTCGTCTTCCTGCGCGTCATGGCCGCCGAGATGGATCTCGCCCACGGCGTGAAGCGGAAAGTCCGCGAGATAGCCTTGCGCCAAAAAGCCGTGGTTCGTGGCCGAGACGAACACGTTGTTGACGTCGAGCAGCCCGCAGCCGGTGGCGCCGGGCGATCTCGGCGAGGAACTCGGTCTCGGGAACGTCGCTTTCGGCGAAGGTCACATAGGTGGCCGGGTTCTCCAGCAACATCCTTCGTCCGAGCGCGTCCTGCGTCTCGTCCACATGAGCGCAGACGCGAGCGAGCGTCTCGGCCGTGTAGGGCAGAGGCAGGAGGTCGTTGAGGAAGGTTTCGCCGTGGCTCGACCAGGCGAGGTGCTCGGAAAAGCTCTCGGGCTCGTAGCGGTCGCAGAGCGTGCGGAGCCTTCTCAGGTGCTCTTTGTCGAGCGCGCTTGCGCCGCCGATCGAGAGCCCGACGCCGTGGATCGAGAGCGCATGGTCGCGCCGAAGGCGCGTCAGCATCGCGTGCGGCGGGCCGCCGGCGCCCATGTGGTTCTCGGCGTGGACCTCGAGAAAGCCCGAAAAGTCGTCGGCGAGAATGTCGGCGAAGTGCTGCGGCTTGAAGCCGAGGCCGGCGCAGGCCGGCAGGTGAGCCGAGGACATGGCGGCCTCCTTGCGATCAGGAAGAGGGCCGGGCGGCGGCCGTCCGGAGGCCGCCGCCCGAACGGGTCACATCTTGATCGGCTCGAGCGAGCCCATGCCCTTCGGCGTCTTCATCGCGACGCAGGAGCCCTTCGGCACCGCCTTCCAGGCGTTGCCCTGATAGTCGACCTTGGAGGTGCCGGCGCAGGTGGTGCCGGGGCCGGCGGCGCAGTCGTTCTGGCCCTTCATCGCGACGCCGTAGCACTTCTCCTTGCCGGCCATCTTGTCGTCGGCGGAGGCGGGGGCTGCGAGAGCGAGCGTCGAAAGCGCGGCGGCGAGCGAGCCCGCGAGGGCGACGTTGACGGTGCGACGGTTCATGGTGGTTCTCCCGTTGGCGAGCCGGACGCGGCTCGTGACAGGGACTTCGCGACCGGACGGCGCTTCGTTACGTCGATCACGCGTCCGTGCGGCGTCCGTCGCATTTTTTTTGCGGCCCCGCGTAACGTCCGGCCGCACGTCGCCGTAACGGCTGAACAGAGGGGTTGCGTGGGCGACAGGGAACGGGACTGGAGCGCGTGGATGACGTCCGCGCTGGCCGGCGACGCCGCCGCCTACCGCCGCCTGCTCGGCGCGCTCGCGCCGTTCCTGCGGGCGGTGGCGCGGTCGCGCGCAAGAGGCCTCGGGCTTGAACTGGCGGATGTCGAAGACGTGGTGCAGGAAACGCTGTTGGCGATCCATCTGAAGCGCGGAACCTGGGACTCGAGCCAGCCTGTCGGCCCGTGGGTCGCGGCGATCGCGCGCAACAAGATGATCGACGCCGCCCGCCGCCGCGGCCGGCGCGTCAGCCCTGCCGATCGACGATTTCTCCGAGACGCTCGCGGCCGAAGAGCCGGAGCAGGGGCTCTCCGAGCGCGAGGCCGACCGGCTGCTCGAGGTGCTTCCGGGCAAGCAGCGCGAGGTGGTGCGGGCGATCACGGTCGAGGGCGCGGACACCGCCGAGGCCGCGACGCGCCTCGGCATGAGCGAGGGAGCGGTGCGGGTCGCGCTGCATCGCGGGCTCGCCAGCCTCTCGAAGGCCTATCGGAGTTTCCGCGAATGAAGACCGAGGATCTCATCTCCGCGATCGCGTCGGACGCCGCCTCTTCCCCGCGGCGGCTCCGTCCCGCCTTCTGGGCGGCGCTTGGTCTTGCGGCGCTCGCCGCCGGGCGCTGTTCTCCGTGACGCTTCACGTCCGGCCGTCGACGGGGCGCTCGGCACGGTGCGCTTTCCGCTCAAATTCGCGCTCGTCGGGTGCTTTGCGGCGGCCGCGGGCTTCGCGGCGCTTCGCCTCGGGCGGCCGGGCGCGGATGCGAGGCCGGTTCGCGTCGCGCTCGCGCTCGCCGCCGGGGCGCTCCTCGCCGCGGTCGTGGTCGAGCTCGTCGCGACGCCGATGGGCGGCTGGACGACGAAGATCGTCGGCCGGAACTGGCTGCTCTGCCTCGCCAGCATCCCGATGCTGTCGGCCGGGCCGCTCGCCATCCTGATGGTCGCGCTGAGGCGCGGCGCGCCCGATCGTCCGGCTGCGCTCGGCGCCGCGGCGGGGCTGCTCGCCGGAACGGTCGGGGCGCTGTTCTACGGGGCGCATTGCGTCGACGACAGTCCGCTGTTCGTCGCCGCCTGGTATTCGCTGGCGATCGCCGCCATAGCGGCGGTCGGAGGCGCGATCGGCTCCCGGCTTTTACGCTGGTGACTTGCGGCGTCACTGTGCCGAAGCGGGATTCTCGGAACCTTTCTAATTAACCAAAGATTTAACTTAAGCGTTCTTCACCCTGCTCATTCATGGCGCGGGCGTCTGCGCTGCGTTACGCAAAGCTCGACGGCGCGCAACGCAGTCGGGGAGCATCGGGCATGTATCGGACGGCGATGACGTTGGGCTTGGCTGTCGCGGTCGGCCTGGGAGGCGTGTCGAGCGCCAACGCCGGACTTCTCGACTTCCTGTTCGGCTGGGCCAAGCGCCCTCCGGCCGCCCCCGTCGCCGCCGCGCCGCATCCGGACCTGACGCTGAGCCCGGCCAAGCCGCGTCGGACGGCGCGCGCCAAGCCGAAGACGCCTCGGGCGCCTGTCCAGATCAGCCCCAAGGACATGCTGGCCCGCACCATCGACCCGGCCAAGAACCCGAACTGGTATCTCGAGGATCCGACGCTTCGCCGCGGCGACATCCTCGTGCTGAGCGACCGGGTGCTGGTGTTCAAGGGCGGCCCGATCGGCGTCGCACAGAACTACGCGGCGCTGTCGAACACCTTCTGACCCGCAAGGAGCGGCTGGAGGTGGCGCTGATGACCGGCCACGCCTACGACCCGCCCGATGCTCGCGAACAACGGGCCGCGTCAGCCGAGCCTGCTGAAATCCGCGAGCCTGACCGCGCCGGCGCTGCCGCCGATGCTGGGGCGGCGCGCACGCCGCGGACCTGATCGGGCGTCGCGAACCCTTAAACGAAAAAAGCCCGCAGGCGCGCCTGCGGGCTTTTTTCTTCTCGTGACGCTCTCGCGTCAGGCCGCGATCGGGCGAGCCTCGACAGGGGCGGCCTTCGGCGCGAAGCGGATCGCGCCGGTCGCGCGCACGTCGCCCTTCGCGCCGTCGAGCGCGCCCTCGGCGAGCTCGAGCGCCAGGAAGCGCTCGCGCTCGACAGGGCCCGGCATCGCGAGCTCCTCGGTCGCCTCGGGACGGAAGCCGAAGCGCTCGTAATAGGCCGCGTCGCCCACGAGGATTACGGCCTCATGGCCGAGCTCCGCGGCCCGCGCCAGGCCGGCCCGCATCAGCGTCGAGCCGACGCCGCCCTCGCGGGCGTCCGACTCGACCGCGAGCGGTCCAAGCATGAGCGCGGGCCGCGTCGAACCGATCGACACGTGCCAGAAGCGCAGCGTGCCGATCATCCGGCCGGTCTCGTCCACCGCCTTGAGCGCAAGGCCACGCGCGGGCAGACGGCCCTCGCGCAGACGCTCGCAGGTCTTGGTGAAACGAGCCGAGCCGAAGGCGCGGTCGAGCAGGTTCTCGCGGGCCGCGGCGTCGCCGGCGGCCTCGTCCAGGACAATGGTCATGAAACCCTCCTTCAGGGGGTCAGACGACCTTGCGGGTCATTGTCGTGAGAAGAGCGATCCCCGAAACGTCGGGGATCTTCGGTTCCGTCGGCGATCCCCGGAGGGATCGTCTGGCCTCAGATCACCACCGAGGCCAGCGGCGCGAAGCCGTTGAACGCCACCGCCGCGTACGTCGTGGTGTACGCGCCCGTCGCCTCGATCAGCACCTTGTCGCCGATCGAGAGGCTGATCGGCAGCGGATAGGCGTTCTTCTCGTACATCACGTCGGCCGAATCGCAGGTCGGGCCGGCGAGCACGCACGGGGAGGTCGCCTCGCCGTCATGGGCGGTGCGGATCGGGTAGCGGATCGCCTCGTCCATCGTCTCGGCGAGGCCGCCGAACTTGCCGATGTCGAGATAGACCCAGCGGATCTCGTCCTCGGCCTGCGACTTCTTCGAGACGAGGATAACCTCGGCCTCGATGACGCCGGCGTTGCCCACCATGCCGCGACCCGGCTCGATGATGGTCTCGGGGATGCGGTTGCCGAAGTGGGCGCGCAGGGCCTCGAAGATCGAGTTCCCGTAGGCTTCCACCGCCGGGATGTCCTTCAGGTAGCGGGTCGCGAAGCCGCCGCCGAGATTGACCATCGCGAGCGAGATGCCGCGACGCTCGCACTCGCGGAAGATCTCCGCGGCCGAGGCCAGCGCCTGGTCCCAGGCGCCATTGTTCTGCTGCGAGCCGACGTGGAACGACACGCCATAGGCCACGAGGCCGCGGCGATGGGCGTGCTCGAGCACGTCCGCGGCCATCTCGGGCACGCAGCCGAACTTGCGCGACAGCGGCCACTCGGCGCCAGCGCCGTCGGCCAGGATGCGGCAGAACACGCGGGCGCCGGGCGCGGCGCGCTCGATCTTCTCGACTTCCTCGAAGCAGTCGACCGCGAACAGGCGAACCCCACGCGAGAAGGCGGCCGCGACGTCGCGCTCCTTCTTGATGGTGTTGCCGAAGGAGATGCGGTCGGGGCTGACGCCGGTGGCGAGCGCCATGTCGATCTCGACCACGGACGCGCAGTCGAAGCACGAGCCGAGGTCGGCCAGCAGCTGGAGGATCTCGGGCGCCGGGTTCGCCTTCACGGCGTAGAACACGCGGGTGTCCGGCAGCGCGCGGGCGAACTTCAGGTAGTTGTCGCGCACGATCTCGCTGTCCACGACCAGCAGCGGGCCGTCGGCCTGCGCGGTCTTGAGGAAGTTGCGGATGCGGCCGTTGTCGAGGGCGTCGAGATGGAGGTCATAGCGGCAGTCCCCAAAGCACAAGTGTGTCCGGATGGATTGGCGCTGCCCGTTCCCGCGCGCTTTGGAGACGCGCAGGTTCAGAGTTTGCGTCGTTCCGTGGCCCGCGACCTTGTGAAGGGTCACGAACCTTCGATCACGCCGTAGTCACGACAGCTCCGCGGACGTCATGTCCGGGATCTCGAAACCGTCGCCACGCTTGGATTGGGATGACCCGCTCCGCGCGCCCGGCAAGGAAGTAGTCGCCTCTTTAGTGTCGCCGGCCTTTGGACGAGCCGGCAGAGACCAAAAAAGCCCTCTACGTCGATGCTTCACGTCGCGTCCGCCACCGGAGAGGTGACTTAAAGCCGGTTGGAATTTCCGGCCATCGGGTTGCCCGGCGGGGAGTTCCCGCCTACCCGACACACGACACAGGCACGCGTTCATTGGGCAGGCGTGGAAATAAGGGCGTTCGACCCTCCACGCAAGAAAAACCTGAGCTTTGTGACAGGGTTTTTTATGACCGAAACGTTAACGTCGGCCGTGGCCGCTGAGCGTCTTGGGGCTCCGGCGGGCGAAGGCCTCCGCGCGCGGCGCGGAGGCTGTCATCGAAGGTGTTCCAGAGGTCGTCGGTCAGCGCCCGGACAGGGTCTCTTCGGCGATCGCGCGCACGCGGCCGAAGGCTGCGACGGCCGCGGCTTCGGCGCGGGCGTCCTCCTCCGGAGTGAGCTCGGCGGCGTTGAGCGCCTCGACGAAGCGGCGCCAGTGCAGGCCGCGACCCTCGGGGTGGGCGGCGAGGTGGCGCGCGCCGGAGGTCTCGTCGAAGCCGAGCTTCTGCGCGGCCTTGAACAGGAACGCGGCCCCCAGGCTCGATCCTTCGGCGACGTAGAGCCAGCCGAGCGCCGCCGGGACGTCGCGCGGATCGACTGAGGACGCCCCGAGCGCGGGACGCTCCGCGCCGACGGCGGCGAGGTCGAGGTCGATTTCCGCGAGCTTCGCCCGAACGGCGAGTTCGGGAACGAGCGCGCCGAGCGCGCCGTCGCTGTAGAGCGGCGCGATCTCGGCGTGGAAGCGGCGCTGCATCCGCAGGAAGAGCGCGTAGCGCTCCGGGCTCGAGAACAGGTCCGCGCCCATCATGCGCCCGTCGAGCGCCTCATGAAGCTCGTGGGTCGCGCCCTTCAGGCGCTCCGCGCGGGTCGGCGGCGGCGGAGGAGGAGCGGAGACGTCGGCCGGAGCGGCCTGGAGATCGGTCATCGCAAGAGAGCCCTTCTAGAAAAGAAAGCGCGCGGCGGCCGGAGGACCGGCGCCGCGCGCATCGTCGCCCGGTTATCAGGCGAACAGGAAGTCGCCCTGGTGCAGGTCTTCGAGACCGACGCCCTCGAGGGTGATCGAGTGCTTGGAGCCGAGTTCGATCACGACGTCGCCGTCGCCGTTCACCGAAGCCGAGTCAAGCATGTCCTGGAAGTCGTCGAACTGGCCGCCGACGAAGGAGATCACGTCCTTGCCGTTGCCGAAGTCGGTGATGACGTCGTGGCCCTGCTTGGCGTCGAACGTGAAGGTGTCGGCGCCCTTGCCGCCGGTGAGCACGTCCGCGCCCTTGCCGCCGATCAGTTCGTCGGAGCCCTTGCCGCCGTTCAGGACGTCCGCGCCCTTGCCGCCGTCGATGACGTCGTCGCCCTTGAAGCCCTTGAACGCGTCGGCCTTGCCGCTGCCCTCGAAGTTGAGGTCGGCGCTCTTGAGCAGGGAGAGCAGGACGTCGGTGTTGCCGCCCATCAAGTCGAGGACGAGCTTGTTGACGATGCCGTCGCCGCCGACGCTCTCGAGGTCGAGGCCGCTGAGCAGCAGGTCGCTGTCGGTGTCGAAGTCGCCGCCGCCGAGGTCGGTGACGCCGGTGCCGAAGTCGAGGCTGTCGATGGTGCCGCCCACGGTGTGGGTGAGGAAGTCATAGGCGAGGTCGCCGGCGTCGCCCGAACCGATGATGAACGCCTGGCCGTCGGCGATCGGAGGCGCGCTGCCTTCGCCCGACCACAGCGCGTATTCGTCGCCGCTCAGGCCGTCGCTGAACGCGCCGCGGCCGGCCGCCTCGAAGTTCGCGGCGAAGTCGGCGAGATAGGCGTTGAAGTCGACGCCCCCCGAAACCTTAATGTCGATGGCCATTGGTAGTCCTCCTCGATGTCCCGGATCATCCGGAACCAAGGACGTGCCGAGGCCTTCGCGCTCAGAAGCGCGCGGAAGCCCCGACGGTGAAGGTGCGGCCCGGCGAGGGAGACAGAGCGGAGCTCATCGCCTCGACATAGGCGACGTTCCGGATGTTCTCGACCGACGCGCGGACGGTGAAAGTGTCGTTGAACTTGTAGGACGCGTAGGCGTCGAGCAGCGTGTAGCGCTTGTACTGATAAGTGCCGAACGCGCCGAGATTGTCCTCGGGGACGACGTTCGTGGCGCGCCCGCCGACCGTCAGCTTGCGATCGAGGAAGCGCAGTCCGCCGTCGAGCGAGAGCTTGCGCTTGGGCGGCAGATAGATGTTCGTCAGGAAGCCGGTCGCGTCGTCCGGCAGATCGTAGTCGTCGCCGTACCGGCCGTTCAGGAACGAGGCGGCGCCGCCGACATAGAACGACCCGGCGTCGTAGTTCGCCTCGGCGTCGAAGCCCTTCAGCCGCGTCTTGTCCTTGAGGTTCACGGCGGTGTTGAGCCGGAAACCCTCATAGGCCGCGAGCGTGATGAAGTTCCGCACGTCCGTCGTGTAGACCGCGAGCTTGGCGCGGAACGCGTCGCCCTCCGCCAGGACGCCGTCATATTTGAGGTTGAGCCCGGCTTCCCAGGTCTCGGAGAGCTCCGGCTTCAGGTCGGGATTGGGCACGCTGAAGATGCCGCCGCCGATGTGCTGGCCGCCGATGAGGGCCTCCATCAGGTTCGGCGGGCGGTAGCCTTGCTTGTATGACGCGTAGACCTGCGCGCCCGTGACCGGCGTGATCGCAACCGTCGCAGTCGGCGAGAAGCGCCCGCCGGACTTGTCGACGGCGACCGGCACGCCGTTGGAGATCCCGTCGAACCTCACCGTGTCGCCGGTCATGTCGTAACGGTCGTAGCGGCCGCCGGCGATGATCTGCAGGAACTGGCCGTGATTCAGCTCGAGATTGGTGAAGACGCCGCCGACGCCGCGCTTGCCGACGGGGTTCGAGCCGTAGAACCACGACCCGTCCGGGTTGTCGGTCGGGTCCGCGCCGAACGAGGCGGTGGTGGTCTTGTCCCGGAAATACTCGCCGCCATAGGTCCAGGCGGCGTCGAACATTGGAACGCTGAAGCGGGTGACGTTGCTGAGCGACGCGCCGATCGTGTCGATGCCGTAGTCGACGTCGAAGGCCCCGTAGGTGGTCCGGGCCGGGCGATGCTGCGCGTTCTCGGTGCGGGTGAAGTAGACCTTGGCGTTGAGGTCGGCCGCGCCGTCGGCCGGGGCCCACCGATAGTCGGCGATCACGTTGTGGGTCGTGACCTTGTTGGTGTCGGTGTATTGGCCGTCGCCGGTGCCGAACTTTGCGTCGACGCCCGTGTAGGTCAGCTTGACCTGCTGGTCGTCGGCGACGTCGGCGCGGGCCTTCAGCAGCCACGACCACTGGTCCTGCGTGGTGAATTCGGCGGGTTCGCCCGCGCCTGAATAGACCAGCTCGCCGCGCGTGCCGGCCTTGTACTCGCCGAGCTTCTTGCGCCCGACGCCGGCCACGACCTCGAAGGCGTCGCCGATCTTGGTCGCGGCCGCGAGGCTCCCGTTGAAGTCGAAGGCGTTGGAGCCGGTCGTCGCGTTGACGCGCGCGCCCCAGTCCTTGCCGTCGGTCGCGAGGTCCTCGAACTCCAGCGTGCGGAACGTCACGACGCCGCCGATGACGCCGGCGCCGCCTGCGGTCGAGGTCGGACCCTTCTCGATCTCGATGCGGCTCAGAAGTTCGGGATCGAGATAAACGAGCGACGTCGCGCCGTGGCCGGACTGCTGGAAGTTCTGCCGCGCGCCGTCGATCGACATGTTCACGCGGCCCTGGTCCTGCAGGCCGCGGATGTTGACGTTCACGCCGGGATTCTGGCGGTCCATCACCGCGTCGACGCCGGCGACGCCGCGGAACAGGTCGGCGGCGTTTCGCGCCCCGCCGCGCGCCTCGATCGCCTCCCGGCCGATCTCGGCGACGCTCGCCGGCGTTTCGTAGATCGCGTCGGACGCGCCCTGCCAGCCGCGCAGCATCTGGCCGACGACGTCGATGCCGTCGAGCGCGACGGCGCCGTCTTCGGCCGGCGCAGGCTCGCTCGCCTGCGCATGCGCCGCTGTCGAAACGCCTGAGGCGACCAGCAAGCCGGCCGTCAGAACGCACGTCTTCGCCGCGGCGGACGCATGGCTCCGCCGCGCGCCCCCGATCCACACGGTCGCGCCTCAATGCTCACAACTGAAGGGGCCGGACGGGCGCGTTCCTGCGCTCCATCCGGCGTCAGGGTGTTAGCACGGCGCTCACGCGGCGCCAATAAGGCATTGATCTGACACAATAAATTCGAATTAGGATTATTCCATCTCAAAATGTCGGCCAAGTCGCCTCAATTTCATGGACCGAGTCTGGCGCGCCAGACGCCAGTCCGGGCGCGCGCGTCGAGCCCTGACGCGAACGTGTGCAAGACCGCAAGCAAGATCATGGATTTGCGCCTCGCGCGGAAAGCGAGGCCGCGACCGTCGCCGCGCGACCCACGACTGTGGGGCGGTTCGAATCGGCGTCGGCCGGGACGCGCCTTTTTCTGTGGCCGATCGGCAACGATCGGTCCCTTCCGGACCCTCGCGATCGCCCAAATTAGACCGCATTTGCTTTCGGAAACGCTCAATTTCGAACGGTTGCGTTTACGCCGCTCGCCAAGGCGCCAAATTTCGGCCGCGTGGAAACCCAATGGGCGGTTTCGCGTTCATGGAGGGATTGTTAGGGATCGCGGCCGCATCTTGCGTCGCCTGAATGTGAGCATTGAGCCTGAAACCGATGCGTGTCGCCATCTTCGTCTCGTCGATCCTCTTTGTCGTCGCCGGCGCCGCCGCGCTGCCGCCGTCCGCGCCCGCCAAGGCCACCGGCGTCCAGTTCCACGCTCAGGACGCTTACGGCCGCTGAGCCGACGGCCGCCGCGGCCGTTAACGCTCGCGTCTTCCGCAAAAGGTCATCGCCTCAATCGTCGTCCCTCGTTGCGGCTCCGCTTCCGGAGCGCATATGAGTGCGCGCGGACGTATCCGCGCCCCGACGACGACATGCGAGCCAGACGATGACCTCACGCCGCCTGCCCGACCTTGCCTCCGTCGCGACGCTCGACCGCCGGACGTTGATGCGTCTCGGCCTTGCGGCGCAGGCGGCGTTGGCGTTGGGGCCGCAGGCGTTCGCGCAAGGAAAGGCCGACGACCTCAAGTTCGGCCCGGCCGAGCCGTTCAGCTACGACATCCTGAAGAAGCTCGCGAAGGATCTGGCCGCCAAGCCTTACGTCGAGCCGGCCAAGCCCGACCTCGAGGTCGTCAAGCGCATCGACTATGACGCCCACGGCAAGCTGAAATACCTGCCCGAGCACGCGCTCTACGCAAACGCGCCGGGCGCCTATCCCATCACCTTCATGCATGTCGGCCAGTTCTTCCCGAAGACGGTGCGCATGCACGCCGTCGCGGACGGCAAGGCGCGCGAGGTTCTCTACGACCAGTCGCTGTTCGACATGCCGGCCGACAGCGTGGCCAAGACGCTGAAGGACCAGCCCTCCGCCTTCGCCGGCTTCTGGATCCGCGAGGCCAAGGACGAGGTGACGCCGAAGGGCGACTGGAAGACCCGCGAGCCCTTCGCGACCTTCCTCGGCGCCTCCTACTTCCGCGCCATCGGCGACAAGGGCCAGGTCGGCATGTCGGCGCGCGGCGTCGCGCTATTCCCGCAGCCGGGCGCGAACGAGGAGTTTCCGGACTTCATCGGCTTCTGGTTCGAGCCGGCGATGAAGGACGGCGAGCCCGTCACGGTCTATGCGCTGCTCGACGGCCCCTCGATCGCAGGCGCCTACCGCTTCCTCATCAGCCGCACCGGCGGCACGCTGATGGACATCGAGGCCGAGATCACGCTGCGCAAGCCCGTCGACCGGGTGGGTCTCGCCGCGCTCACCTCGATGTACTGGTTCTCCGAGACCGCGAAGCCCTACCTCATCGACTGGCGCCCCGAGGTCCATGACTCCGACGGCCTGGCGATGTGGACCGGCTCGGGCGAGCGCATCTGGCGCCCGCTCAACAATCCGCCCCGCATCATGACCTCGACCTTCTCGGACGAGAACCCGCGCGGCTTCGGCCTGCTTCAGCGCGACCGCCTCTACGGCAATTACGAGGACGGTGTGAAGTATCAGGACCGGCCCTCGACCTGGGTCGAGCCGGTGGGCGACTGGGGCAAGGGCGCGGTGCAGCTCGTGGAGCTGCCGACCGACGACGAGATCCACGACAACATCGTGGCCTACTGGATTCCGGAGAAGCCGTACCAGCCCGGCAAGACCGCCAAGCTCGCCTACAAGCTCTACTGGCAGGACGACGAACCCCATCCCGGCGCGCTCGCCAAATGCGTCGCGACGCGGCTTGGCCGCGGCGGCCAGCCGGGCCTGCCGCGCCCCATGGGCGTGCGCAAGTTCCTCGTCGAATTCCTCGGCGGGCCGCTGAAGGACATTCCTTTCGGTCAGAAGGTCGAGGCGGTGCTCTCGACCTCGCGCGGGACGTTCTCCTACATCTTCACCGAGGCCGTCCCGAGCGACGTTCCCGGCCACTGGCGCGCGCAGTTCGATCTCACCGTGCAGGGACCGGAGCCGGTGGAGCTGCGCTGCTACCTCAAGGCCGGCGACGAGGTGCTGAGCGAGACCTGGCTCTACCAATACCACCCGCCGGCGTGAGGGACGCTTTCTCCCCTCCCCCTTGTGGGGAGGGGCCGGGGGTGGGGGTGGTTCCGGAGAGGGTGGCGCCGGCGACGGCGCTCTACGCGCGACATTCGCGTTCCATTCTGAGCCACCCCCACCCTTACCCTCCCCACAAGGGGGAGGGGGCGTACACGTCGCGCCCGCCGCCCCCGCGTTCCAATCGTCATGCGAAGCCTGTAAGCGTCGCGAATCGTCCCGCGAGGAGCCAACCGCCCGATGTCGACCGCCGTCTCGCCGCTCGCCCCGAAATCTCTGCCGACGCTTCCGCCGGTGCGAGGCGTGAGGCTTGCGACCGCCGAGGCCGGCATCCGCTACAAGGGCCGCACCGACGTGCTGCTGGCGGCCTTCGACGAGGGCACGACGGTCGCGGGCGTCTTCACCAAGTCCCGCTGCCCCTCCGCGCCGGTCGAATGGTGCCGCGAGCGCCTCTCCGGCGGTTCGATCCGGGCGCTGGTGGTCAATTCGGGCAACGCCAACGCCTTCACGGGCAAGAACGGCCGCGCCTCGACCAAGCTGACGGCCGAGACCACGGCCAAGGCCGCGGGCTGTTCGGAAGGCGAGATCTTCCTGTCTTCCACCGGCGTCATCGGCGAGCCGCTCGACGCGACGAAGTTTTCCGGCGTCATGGACGGCCTCGTGGCGAACGGTTCGGAGGACGCCTGGGAGGCGGCCGCCCGCGCCATCATGACGACCGACACCTTCCCGAAGCTCGCCACCCGAACGGCCGAGATCGGCGGCGTGACGGTGACGCTGAACGGCATCGCCAAGGGCGCAGGGATGATCGCGCCCGACATGGCGACGATGCTGTCCTATGTGGCGACCGACGCGGCGATCGCCGCGCCCGCGCTGCAGGCGGCGCTCTCGGACGCGGTCGAGCGCTCGTTCAACTGCGTGACGATCGACGGCGACACCTCGACTTCCGACACGCTGATGGCCTTCGCCACGGGCAAGGCGGGCAACGCGACCGTGACGGACGCAGCCGATCCGGCCTTCGCGGCGTTTCGCTCGGCGCTTGAGGATCTTCTCATCGAACTCGCCCAGCTCGTCGCCCGCGACGGCGAGGGGGCGCGCAAGTTCGTCACCGTCGAGGTCGCCGGCGCCGAGAGCGACCTGTCGGCGCGGAGGATCGCGATGTCGATCGCCAATTCGCCGCTGGTGAAGACCGCGGTGGCCGGCGAGGACGCCAATTGGGGCCGGGTGGTCGCGGCCGTCGGCAAGGCCGGCGAGCCGGCCGACCGCGACCTGCTGACGATCAGCTTCGGCGACATCCGCGTGGCCCATCAGGGCGAGCGCGATCCGGCCTACGACGAGGCTGTGACCTCGGCCTACATGAAGAACGAAGAGATCACGATCGCGGTCGACATCGGCCTCGGCTCCGGAAAGGCGCGGGTGTGGACCTGCGATCTCACCGAGGGCTACATCCAGATCAACGCGGACTACCGGTCTTAAAGGTCGCTGGTTCTGGCGAACTGCGTGCTTCGAGACGCCCGGCTCTGGCCGGGCTCCTCAGCATGAGAGGCGTCGCGCGCGCCCGAAAACGCAGACTTCAGCTCAAACGTCCCTCATGCCGAGGAGCCTGCCCTTGCAGGCGTCTCGAAGCACGCAGTCCGTCTCCTCAGCTCCAAACGGCTCCTGAATCATGACGACTTCGCAACGCCTTATTAAGTCTTTGGGCGGCATCGTGGGGGCGCGGTCGTGACCTTCAGGCTCGTCCTCGTCGTCGCCTGCGCCCTCGTCGATCCGGACGGCCGCGTGCTCATCGCGCAACGGCCCGAAGGCAAGGCGCTGGCCGGGCTTTGGGAGTTTCCCGGCGGCAAGGTGGAGCCGGGCGAACGGCCGGAGCAGACCTTGATCCGGGAACTAGCCGAAGAGCTCGGCGTCGCGGTCGAGGAGCCCTGTCTCGCCCCGCTGACCTTCGCAAGCCACGCCTACGACGACTTCCATCTCCTGATGCCGCTGTATGTGTGCCGGCGCTGGGAAGGGACCGTCACCGGCCGCGAGGGCCAGGCGTTTCGCTGGGTGCGGCCCGACAGGCTCCGCGACTTTCCGATGCCGCCGGCCGACGAGCCGCTGATCGCGCATCTCGTCGACCTGCTCTGACGGCCGGCTCCCGCGACGGCGCGCCGGGGGACGTGACGATGAGCGAAGAGAAGAAGCCGAGGACCGGCTTCCGCAAGCTCCGGGCATTCTTGCGCGACGAGCGCGGCGCGACGTCGATCGAATACGCCATGATCGCGGTCGGCATCTCGATCGCGGTGGCGGCCGTCGTGTTCGGCGTCGGCACGTCGTTGAAGGTCGGCTTCTACGACAAGATGAACGCGGCGGTGACGAACTAGCCGTCGAGCCTCAGGTCTGCTGGTAGACCGCGACGACGCGGTCGAAGCGCCGCGCCGCGAGGTCGTCCTTGCGGATCACGAAGAACACCGTGCCTTCCGTGAACCTCGCCTGCATCCAGTCGCCGACGTCGGCCTGGAGCAGGAGCGTCCAGTCGCGCGCGGCGGCTTCGATCTCGGCGCGACGGCTGCGCCATTCCTCGCGCTCGAGATGCTGCTTGCCGAACGTCGTCACGACGACGGCGTCATAGCGGGGGTCGTCCTGCTCGGGCTGCGGCGCGCCGAGCAGCTGCTGGCGCCGCCACTTCTCGTCCGTATAGCCGTCGTGATTCTCCTCGATCGCGGCCTCGTAGGCCTCCAGCGCCTCGTTTTCGCCGCCCGTCACGGAGCGCGCCGCTTCGAAGATCTCCGGCAGGGCCGAAACCTCGATCGAGGCGACGCTCGGCAGCCTGAGCGTCGTCTGCAGCCGCATCGGACGGCCGGGCGCGTCATAGGCGCTGCCGCCTTTGCGCGCGGCCTCGACGTCGTCGTCGAACTCTTGCGCGAGCTTCACCCGCTCGGCCCGGTCGGCGTCGGCCGCTTCCTTGAGGTCGGCCGGCGGCGCGAGCCTCGCCAGCTGGTCGGGGGTCTTGTCCCAGATCACGCGCGCGACCCGCGAGCCGGTGTCCCACGGACCGATCGAGACATCGTAGAAGAACAGCAGCCGCCCCTCGGACGGCAGCGCCGAGGCGACCGGCCCGAGCCTGGCCGCCTCGCCGAGGTCGACCTGCGCGAAAAAGGCGTAAGGCAGGTTCCTGGCGAAATGCTCGAGCATCTCCTTGCCGGCGTCCGGCGAGCCGCGCTTGGCGATCGCCTCCGGGTCTTCCGCCGCCGCGGGGCGCGGCCATTCGGCGCCTGGGCCCATGTCGGGCGCGCCGCCGATGCGCGAACCGCCCAGAACGGCTGCGCCCGGAACCGGCGCGAACACGATCGCGGGGACGAGCGCCGAGACCACGCGCTCGAGCCGCGGCGGGTCGAAATGAGCGGCCAGAGCCTCGCGGGCGTGCGGAACGTCGTCGAACATCTCGTCGGGGCTCCCGGTCGTTGCGGTTCAGGCGTTCAGTCGTCCTTGGGCGGTCGCAGCGCATCGGCGAGGCGCGCCTTGGCGGAGCCGGGCTTCAGCGGCTGCTGCTGGCTGGCGTGCGGCGCCCAGCCCGAGGCCCAGACGATCTCGAAGGTCGCGCGCACCCGGCCGTCCGCGTCGGCGAAGCGTTCTGCGTAGACCTCTAGCGCGCGGGCGAGCGTGGCGCGCTTCAAAGGTCGGCGATTGCGCTCGACGAGCGCGTTGGTCGCGCCCCAGGCGCGAAGGTCCTGCATCAGGCCGATCGGCGAGCCGTAGCGCACCGTGACCTTGTCGACGTCGGTCACGGGGAGCGCGAGTCCGGCCCGCTGGAGCAGCGCGCCGACCGCCCGGACATCCGCGAAGGGCATGACGCGGGGACTGAGGCCTCCGTCGATCTCGGCCTCGGCGGCCGCGAAGGACTGGCGCAGCTCGGTCAGCGTGTCGCCCCCCAGAAGAGCCACGAGGAACAGCCCGTCGGGCCGAAGCAGCCGCCGGACCTGCGCGAACACGCCCGGCAGGTCGTCGGCGAACTGCAGCGCGAGGCCCGAGACGACGAGATCGAAGCTCTCGGCCGCGAGCGGAATCGCCTGCGGGTCGGCGACGAGATCGCCGCCGTCGCCCGCCTCGAACGCGGCGCGGACAACGCGTTCTGCGCCAGGGCGGGCGCGAAGGGCGTCGGCGATCGCCGCTCCGGGGCTTGCGAGATCGAGGGCGCGCGGAAAAGGCCGAAGCGTCGCGGCGAGGCGGTCGGCCATGTCTTCGGCGACGCGGGCGGTCAGGAAGTCGGGCCCGCCTCCGGCCGCCCGCGTGCGCCGGCGGGCCGCGGCGAAGGCCGCGCGGTCGAGGAGACGCGGGACGTCGGGGGAGGTGGTCAAAGCAGCGCCCTAAGAGCGCGAACCACCGCCGTCATCCCGGCCGAAGAGCCGGGATCCAGAACCGACGGCGCGGCCGAACTCTCCAAACGGCGTCGGTTCTGGATCCCGGGACAAGCCCGGGATGGCGGCCTGCGCATCATTCGTCAGCCCGCAAGCGCCTGCGCGCCGCCCGGCCGGGACGCTTGCCCGGCCTCGAGCCGCTTCTCCGCCTCGACCATGTAGTCGCGGGCGAGCGGCAGGGCGTCGACGTCGCGGGTCATCTGGATCTGGAAGACCATGTGCTTGCCGTAGCGGAACGAGAACTCGCTGATGAGGAGGTAGAACTCCCACATCCGGCAGAAACGCTCGCCCAGCATCGCAGCCGCCTTGTCGCGGTTGGCGGCGAAGCGCCCGCCCCAGGCCAGGCACGTCTCGGCGTAGTGCATGCGCCAGATCTCGACGTCGGTGACCCAGAGCTTGGACTGCTCGATCGCGGGCAGCGTCTCCGACAGCGCCGGCGCGTAGCCGCCGGGGAAGATGTATTTGCGGACCCAGGCGCCGGTCGAGCCCGGCCCGCCCTTGCGGCCGATCGAGTGCAGCAGCGCGACGCCGTCGGGCTTGAGGAGCGAACGGACCTTCTGGAAGAACTCCGGAATGTTCTTCAGCCCCACATGCTCGAACATGCCGACCGAGACGATGCGGTCGAACGGCCCCTCCACCTCGCGGTAGTCGCGGAGCTCAAACGTCACCCGGTCCGACAGCCCGCGCTCGGCGGCGCGCTGCGTCGCAAGCGCGTGCTGTTCGGTCGAGAGCGTGACGCCCAGAACCTCGACCCCGCAGTTTTCCGCGAGATAGATCGCCATCGAGCCCCAGCCGGAGCCGATGTCGAGCACGCGCTGCCCGGGCTTCAGGTCGAGCTTCGAAGCGATGTGGCGGAGCTTGGCCGTCTGCGCCTCGTCGAGGCTCATCTCCGGCCGGGCGAAATAGGCGCAGGAGTAGTTCATCCCCTCGTCGAGGAAGAGCCGGTACATCTCGTTCGAGAGGTCGTAATGGGCCTCGACGTTCTTCTTCGAGCGGATCGCGTCGTTCTTCGGCAGCCAGGCGCGGGCGCGCTTGGTCCAGGCGCGCAGGTTCTTCTGCACCGGCGTCGCCCGCAGGTTCTTGCGGTTGAGCGCATAGAGGGTGAGCAGGTCGCGCAGCGTTCCCTGCTCGAGCGTGAGCGTGCCGTCCATATAGGCCTCGCCCGTCTTCATCTCCGGATTGAGGAAGAGCTGATGATGGAGCTTGGCGTCGTGCAGCTTGATCGTGACCTCGGGCCCCGGCTGCTCGCCTTTCAGCACATGCGCCCGGCCGGCCGCGTCCAGGATGGTCAGCGACCCCATCTGGACGAAGCGCCCGAGCATGACGTTGACGATCTCCATTGACGTCTCCCGGCGTTCACGCGGACAGTCTTCGCGCACACCCTTTAGACCAGCCGGAGCGCGGTTTCGATCCCATGGGCGCAATCGAGGAGGCGGAACGAGCGGGCTTCGCGTCGCGCCTCGCCGGGGCGGCGCGGCTCGTCGGCCGCGCGGCCCGTGGCGTTCTCGACCTCGCGCTGCCGCCGCAATGCCTCGCCTGCGAGAAGCCGGTGACCCAGGCCGGCGGCCTCTGCGTCGCCTGCTGGGGCGCGCTGAAGCCAATCGAGCGGCCCTATTGCGAGCGGCTCGGCACGCCGTTTCCCGCCGATTTCGGCCCGGGCCTGCTGTCGCCCGCCGCCATCGCCAAGCCCCCGGCCTTCGACCGCGCGCGGGCGGTCGCGCGCTTCGACGGGACGGCGCGCGAACTTGTCCATCGCCTGAAATACGCCGACGGCGTTCATCTGGCGAAGCCGCTCGGCGCGATGATGGCGCGGGCCGGCCATGAGCTGCTTGGCGAGGGCGCGCTCCTCGTGCCGGTGCCGCTTCATCGCGGCCGGCTGTGGAGCCGGCGCTTCAACCAGTCGGCGCTGCTCGCCCGCTCGGTCGCGCGGATCTCGGGAGCGGAGCTGAAGGTCGACGCGATCGAGCGCGTGAAGGCGACGCGGCCGCAGGTGGGGCTGACCGCGTCCCAGCGCGCCGACAATCTCGCAGGCGCGTTTCGCGTCGCCGACGCGGCGGTCATCGCGGGGCGTCGGATCGTTCTGGTGGACGACGTCGTGACCACCGGCGCGACCGTCGACAGGCTGGCGCGCCTGCTGCGGCGCGCCCGCGCGGCCTCCGTCGACGTGCTGACTTTCGCCGTGGTTGTGAAGGAGGCGTGAGCCTCTATATCCTGACGCCTCCGCGCAATTTCGCTCGTGGTGGACGACGTCGTCCACCGCCGCCGTCGCGCCGCCGCCGTGACGATCTACAGCCATCGGACTGCCCCTTCGGACTGCCCCTACTGCCACATGGCCAAGGATCTGCTGCGCCGGAAGGGCGTCGCCTTCGAGGAGATCGACGTCGGCCGAGAGCCCGAGCGTCGGCCCGAGATGATCGAGCGCGCCGGCGGCCGGATGACGGTCCCGCAGATCTTCATCGACGGCGCCCATGTCGGCGGCTGCGACGACCTCCACGCGCTCGACCGCGCCGGCGGCCTCGATCCCCTGCTCGCGGCATGAAGGAGTTTCTTGCGATCAAGGCGCGACGTCTCCGCCCCCTCCCCCTTGTGGGGAGGGTAAGGGTGGGGGTGGTCCCGAATGGGGTGATGAAGGTCGGCGTAGAGCGGCGTCGCTCGCCGAGCCTTTTTCTGAACCACCCCCCCTCCCCACAAGGGGGAGGGGAGAGAGCGTCGCCTCCAGAGACCGCTCATGACCGAAAGAAAGTTCGTCGCGGCCTGCGTCCAGATGCGGTCCGGCAAGACCGTGTCGGCCAATGTCGACACGGTGGTCCGGCTCGCCCGCGAGGCCAAGGACGGCGGGGCGGCTTACGTCCAGACGCCCGAGATGACCAACGTGCTGGTGCGTTCGCGCGACGAGCTGTTCGACGTCATCCTGCCCGAGGAGGTCGATCCTGCGCTGGCGGCCTTCCAGGAGCTCGCCCGCGCGCTCGGGATCTGGCTCCATCTCGGCTCGCTTGCGATCCGGCTCGAGGGCGAGCGCGCGGCCAACCGCGCCTTCGTGATCGATCCCGACGGAGACGTCACGGCGCGCTACGACAAGATCCACATGTTCGACGTCGACCTGCCGAACGGCGAGAGCTGGCGCGAATCGCAGACCTATCGGCCGGGCGAGCAGGCGGTGGTCGCGGAGCTCCCCTGGGGCGGGCTTGGCCTGACCATCTGCTACGACGTCCGCTTTCCCACGCTTCACCGCGCGCTCGCCGAGCACGGCGCCGAGGTGATCGCCTCGCCGGCGGCGTTCACGAAGCAGACCGGCGAGGCGCACTGGAACATCCTGCTGCGCGCCCGGGCGATCGAGACCGGCTCCTTCGTGGTGGCGGCGGCGCAGGGCGGAAAGCACGAGGACGGCCGCGAGACCTTCGGCCATTCGCTGATCGTCGATCCGTGGGGGCGCGTGCTCGCCGAGGGCGGCGAGGCGCCCGGCGTGGTGCTGGCCGAGATAGATCTCGACAAATCGCCCGACATTCGGCGAAAGATCCCTTCGCTCGAGAACGGTCGCCGCTTCGGCGTGGCGCCGGCCCAGAGCACCCCCACGGTTCTGCGAGACGTCGCCTCCTCATGATCCGCTATGATTTGCGCTGTGGAGCCGGCCACGGCTTCGACGGCTGGTTCCGCTCGTCCGACGACTTCGACGCGCAAGGCGCTCGCGGCCTGCTGTCCTGTCCGGCCTGCGGCTCGGCCGAAGTCGAGAAGGCGTTGATGGCGCCGGCCGTCCGGCTGACGTCGGCGACGCCGGCCGAAACGCCTGCGCCCGCCGAAGAGACGCGGCCCGTCGCCCTCGTCGACGAACGCGAGACCAAGCTCCGCTCGCTGTTGAAGGAGCTTCGCGCCCACGTCACGGCGAACTCCGAAGACGTCGGCGACCGCTTCGCCGAGGTCGCGCGGCAGATGCACGCGGAGGAGGTCGAGAAGCGCTCCGTCCACGGCCGCGCCAGCGCCGACGACGCGCGGGCGCTCGCCGAGGAGGGCATCGAGATCCACCCGCTTCCGGGCTTTCCCGACGATCTGAACTGAGGGCTGCGCGGCCGGACTTTTGCGGCGCCGTCTCTCGACGTCGTGCGACCGAACCTCGCCGCGTCATCCCGGGCCTGACCCGGGATCCAGAACCGACGCCCTCGGCGAACTCCCGAACCGCCTCGGTTCTTTATCCCGGCTCTTCGGCCGGGATGACGGGCGGCGGGGTTCCGTCGGCCGCGAGACCTCAGGCGGCCCTCGCGGCCGCGAGCGCGTAGTTGACCGACATGTCGTCGGCCGGCGTCCAGGCGTTCTTGAGCGGATCGAAGCGGATGCCGCGCTGGTCGGAGACCTCGAGGCCCGCGGCCCGCGCGGCGAGCCTCAGCTCCGCGGGCGTCACGAATTTCTCGTAGGAATGCGTGCCGACGGGCAGCCAGCGCAGCACATATTCGGCGCCCACGATCACCAGCGCATGCGCCATCAGCGTCCGGTTGATGGTGGAGAACAGCGCGAGCCCGCCGGGCTTCACCAGCTTGCCGATCACGCCGACGAAGCTGTCGACGTCGACCACGTGCTCGACGACTTCCGACGCCACCACGATGTCGAACGTCGCGCCTTCCGCGACGAGATCCTCGGCTGCGCCCGCGCGATAGGCGATCTCGAGCCCGCTTTCGGCCGCATGGGCCCTCGCGACCTCGATCAGCTCCGGGGCGGGGTCGACGCCCGAAACCGTCGCGCCGAAGCGCGAAAGCGGCTCGGCCAGAACGCCCGCGCCGCAGCCGACGTCGAGCAGGCTCAGCCCCTCGAAGGGGCGCATCGCCGAGGCGTCGCGGTTGAAGCGGGCGGCGATCTGGTCGCGGAAGATCGCGACGCGCGCGGGGTTGAAGCGGTGGAGCGGGCGCATCGGCCCGTCGGGGTCCCACCAGCGGCCGGCCAGCGCGTCGAAGCGCGCCACTTCCCCGGCGTCGAGGCTCGCGGCGCGGGCCTGTGCGCTCTCCGACATTTGGCGTTCTCCTCCGGCGTTGCGTCTTGCGGCCTTGCCCGTCTATCTATAGCCGCGTTTTCGGCCGGCGGCTCCCGCCGGCCTTTTTCGATCACGGCCTGAAAGACAGTTCGCGTCCCATGTCCCGCATCGTCATGAAGTTCGGCGGCACCTCGGTCGCGAATGTCGAACGCATCCGCAACGTCGCCGCCCATGTGAAGCGCGAGGTCGACGCCGGCAACGAGGTCGCCGTCGTGGTCTCGGCCATGTCGGGCGCGACCAACCAGCTGGTCGCCTGGACCAAGGAGGCCTCGGCGATCCACGACGCGCGCGACGACGCGATCGTGGCCTCGGGCGAGCAGGTGACCTCCGGGCTGCTCGCCATCGCGCTGCAGGCGATCGGCGTGCCGGCGCGCTCCTTCCAGGGCTGGCAGATCCCGCTCCGGACCGACGCCGCCCACGGCGCGGCCCGCATCGAATCGATCGACGGCTCGGCGCTGATCTCGCGCATGACCGACGGCCAGGTGCCAGTGATCGCCGGCTTCCAGGGCATCGGCCCGGACGAGCGCATCGCAACCCTCGGGCGCGGCGGGTCGGACACGAGCGCTGTCGCGGTCGCGGCCGCGGTGAACGCCGATCGCTGCGACATCTACACCGACGTCGACGGGATCTACACCACCGACCCGCGGATCGTTCCGCAGGCTCGTCGCCTCGACAGGATCGCGTTCGAGGAGATGCTTGAGATGGCGTCGCTCGGCGCCAAGGTCATGCAGGTGCGCTCCGTCGAGATGGCGATGGTGCACAAGGTTCGCGTGTTCGTGCGGTCGAGCTTCGACGCGCCGGACGCCATTCAGTCAGGTCCCGACGGTGAGCCGCTGGGCACGCTTATTTGCGACGAGGACGAGATCGTGGAAAGCCAGGTCGTCACCGGCATCGCCTATTCCAAGGACGAGGCCCAGATCACGCTGCGGCGCGTGGCCGACCGGCCGGGCGTGGCCGCAGGCGTCTTCGGGCCGCTCGCCGAAGCCTCGATCAACGTCGACATGATCGTCCAGACGATCTCCGAGGACGGCAAGACCACCGACATCACCTTCACGCTGCCGACCGCCGACCAGGCGCGGGCGGTGGAGATCCTGAACGCCAAGAAGACCGAGATCGGCTTCGAGGCGCTCAACACGGAGACCGACGCCTGCAAGGTCTCGGTCATCGGCATCGGAATGCGCAGCCACGCGGGCGTGGCGGCCCAGGCGTTCGAGGCGCTCGCCAAGCGCGGCGTTAACATCCGGGCGATCACCACCTCCGAAATCAAGATCTCGGTGCTGATCGACACTGCTTTCGCCGAACTTGCCGTGAGAACGCTGCATTCGGTATACGGGCTCGACAAGGCCTGAGAGGCTTCGGCCAAAGCCTTTGACGTTTGCGCGCGGCCCCTTGGGCGCTAGGCTGTCCGCGCGGTAATCGGCGCGGTGCGTTCCATCCGGAGAGCGGAAGATGCGAGGCGCGTATGGCGGCCCGCGCGTGCTTTTGCGCCGGCTGCGCGAGGTCATGGCGGACCCGGTCACGGCGCAGGAGCGCCTTGACCGCATCGTCGTCCTGATCGCCGCCAACATGGTGGCGGAGGTCTGCTCCGTCTACGTGCTGCGCGTCGACGACCTCGAGCTCTACGCCACGGAAGGCCTCAACCGCGAGGCCGTCCATCGAACCACCATGCACAAGGGCGAGGGCCTGGTCGGCCTCGTGGCCGACGAGGCCGAGCCCGTGAACCTCTCGGACGCCCAGGCGCACCCGGCCTTCTCCTACAAGCCGGAGACGGGCGAGGAGATCTTCCACTCGTTCCTCGGCGTGCCGATCCTGCGCGCGGGCAACACGCTCGGCGTGCTCGTCGTCCAGAACAAGTCGCACCGCACCTATTCCGACGAGGAGATCGAGGCCCTCCAGACCACCGCCATGGTGATCGCCGAGATGGTGGCCTCGGGCGAGCTCGGTTCTCCGGAGACCGGGCTCGAGCCTGTCGGCCGGCGCCCCGCGCATGCGACCGGCGCGGCGCTGTCGGAAGGCATCGGCCTCGGCCATGTCGTGCTGCACGAGCCGCGCGTCGTGGTGAAGACCTTCATCGCCGAGAACACCGAGGCCGAGCTCAAGCGCCTCGACGCCGCGCTCGCGAACCTGCGCGCTTCGATCGACGTGCTGCTCGACGACGGCGAGGTGGCGCGCGCCGGCGAACACCGCGACGTGCTCGAAGCCTTCCGGATGTTCGCCAACGACCGCGGCTGGGGCCGGCGCCTGCACGAGGCGGTGCAGACCGGCATCACCGCGGAGGCGGCCGTCGAGCGCGTCCAGTCCGACACCCGCGCGCATGCAGCGCCAGACCGATCCTTATCTGCGCGAACGGCTCCACGATCTCGACGATCTCGCCAACCGCCTGCTGCGCGAGCTGACCTCGCCCGGCAAGGGCATGGCGCCTGTCGCCGCCGAGCTTCCGGAGAACGCCATCGTGGTGGCGCGCTCCATGGGGCCGGCGGCGCTGCTCGACTACGACCGCACCAAGCTGCGCGGTCTCGTGCTCGAGGAAGGCTCGGCCTCGAGCCATGTGGCGATCGTCGCAAGAGCGCTCAACATCGCGGCCGTCGGCCAGATCGAGAACGCCACGGGCCTGGTCGAGCCCGGCGACGCGCTGATCGTCGACGGCGTGTCGGGCGAGATCCATGTGCGGCCGACCGGCGACGTCGAGCGCGCCTATGTGGACAAGGTCCGCTTCCGCGCCCGCAAGCAGGAGCAGTACCGCGCGCTCAGAAACGCGCCGTCCGCGACCCGCGACGGCGCGCAGGTGAAGCTGCTGCTGAACGCGGGCCTCCTGGTCGACCTGCCGCACATTAAGGAGACCGGGGCTGCGGGCATAGGGCTGTTCCGCACCGAGCTTCAGTTCATGGTCGCGTCCTCGATGCCGAAGACCGCGGCCCAGCAGGCGCTCTATCGCGCGGTGCTCGACGCCGCCGACGAGAAGCCGGTGACGTTCCGCACGCTCGACGTCGGGGGCGACAAGATCCTGCCCTACATGCAGGCCGAGCCCGAGGAGAACCCGGCGCTCGGCTGGCGCGCCATCCGGCTCGGCCTCGACCGGCCGGCGCTGATGCGCACCCAGCTCCGCGCGCTGCTGAACGCCGGCGGCGGGCGGGACCTGCGCGTGATGTTCCCGATGGTCGCCTGCGTCTCGGAGTTCGAGGCGGCGAGCGACATCGTGCAGCGCGAGATCGCGCGGCTGATCAAGCACGACCATCCCCAGCCTTCCTCGATCGCGCTCGGCGCGATGGTGGAGGTGCCCTCGCTCCTGTTCCAGCTCGACGAGCTCCTGAAGCGCGCCGACTTCATCTCCGTGGGCTCCAACGACCTGATGCAGTTCCTGTTCGCCTCCGACCGCGGCAACGCGCGCGTCTCCGGGCGTTTCGATCCGATGAGCCCGGCGTTCCTGCGCGTGCTGTCGCACATTGCCGACCGCGCGAAGGCGGCCGGCAAGCCGGTGACGCTCTGCGGCGAGATCGGCGCGCGGCCGCTCGAGGCCATGGCGCTGATCGGCGTCGGCTACCGCTCGCTCTCCATGTCGCCGGCCTCGATCGGCCCGGTGAAGGCCGCGCTCGTCGAGGCCGACGCCGCCGAGCTCGAAGCCTTCGTGAAGCCGCTCGTCGCGAACGCCGACGGCGCTGCGAGCCTGCGCGGCGCAATCGAGGAGTTCGCCGTAAAGCGCGGGCTGCAGGTCGCGCCGTGAGCTCTGCGATCTCGAACGACCGGCTCGACGCCGTGGTCGAACGCTTCGCCAATGTCGACCATGAGCTCGGGACGACGAGCGACGGTCCCGCGCTCGCCAGGCTCGGCCGCGAGCGCGCCGAGCTCGCGCCGTCGTAGGCGATCGATGCGGCCTGGGACGCGAGCCACCGCCAAGCGGCCGCGATCCGCGCCGAGCTCGCGCCGATGCCCTGCGCCGCCGATGCCGCGCTCGCCCCGGCCCGGAGCTGCGCGCGCGCTTGGGAAGACGAGCGCGCCGACGCCGCGGCCAGGCTCGAGGCGGAGGTCGAGCAGCTCCAGATCGAACTGCTGCCGAAGGACGAGGCCGACGCGCGCGGCGTGATCCTGGAGGTGCGCGCCGGAACGGGCGGCGACGAGGCGGCGCTGTTCGCCGGCGATCTGTTCCGCATGTACCAGCGCTACGCCGACGGCGAGGGCTGGAAGGTCGACGTGCTGTCGATCAGCGAAGGCGCGGTCGGCGGCTATAAGGAGATCGTGGCCGAGATCGCAGGGCAGGCGCGTTCGGCCGGCTGAAGTTCGAGTCCGGCGTCCACCGCGTCCAGCGCGTGCCCGCGACCGAAGGATCGGGCCGCATCCACACCTCGGCCGCGACGGTGGCGGTGTTGCCGGAGGCGGAGGAAGTGGACGTCGCGCTCGACGACAGCGAGCTGCGCTTCGACGTGTTCCGCGCGCAAGGCGCGGCGGCCAGCACGTTAACAAGACGGAGTCGGCGGTGCGGGTGACGCATCTGCCGACCGGCATCGCGGTCGCGGTGCAGGACGAGCGTTCCCAGCACCGCAATCGCGCCCGCGCGATCGCGCTCTTGCGCGCGAAACTTTACGACATCGAGCGCGAGCGCGCCGACACCGCGCGCGCCGACGCAAGGCGCGTGCAGGTCGGCTCCGGCGACCGGTCGGAGCGCATCCGCACCTACAACTTCCCGCAGGGCCGCGTCACCGACCACCGCATCAACCTGACGCTCTACAAGCTCGACCAGGTGATCGAGGGCGAGGCGCTGGGCGAGCTCATCGACGCGCTCGCCGCCGAACAGCGCGCGCGGCTGCTCGCCGCCGAAGACGCCGTCGCATGACCCGGGCCGAGGAGGTGCGCGCGGCCGCCGCGCTGTTTCGCGAGGCCGGCTGCGACACGCCTGAATTCGACGCCCGGGCGCTCGCCGCCGAGGCGTTCGCACTTTCGCCCGCCGAGCTGATCGCCGGCGGGCCCGACGAGGCCGGCCCTGAAGAGCGCGTGCGCCTCGACGAGATGATCGCGCGGCGGGTCGCGGGCGAGCCGGTGGCGCGGATCATCGGCCATCGCGAATTCTGGGGCCTGAGATTTCGCCTCGCGCCCGAGACGCTGGTCCCGCGACCCGACAGCGAGACCATCGTGGAGACCGCGCTCGCCGAAGCCGGCGCCCGCGACCGCGCGCTGTCCGTGCTGGACCTTGGCGCCGGGACCGGCTGCCTGCTCCTCGCCATCCTTTCGGAGCGCCCGCACGCGGTCGGCGTCGGGATCGATCTTTCGCCTGCCGCCGCAGCCGCCGCGCAGGCGAACGCGGCGGCGCTCGGCCTTCAGGCCCGCGCGCTCTTCGTCGCCGGATCCTGGGGCGAGGCGATCGGGCGGCGCTTCGACGTCGTGGTGTCGAACCCGCCCTACATCGCGCGGCCCGACATCGCCCATCTCGACGTCGAGGTGCGCGCGCACGACCCTCACCTCGCGCTCGACGGCGGGCTCGACGGACTGCGCGCCTACCGGGCGCTTGCGCTGGGGCTCGAGGCTCTCCTGAAGGCTGACGGCGTCGCGGTTCTGGAGCTCGGCGCGGGCCAGGCGGAGGAGGTCTCCGAGCTGATGCGGGCCGCAGGTCTCGCCGTTCCGAGGGTCGTTCCCGATCTCGCCGGAACGCCCCGCGCCCTCGTGGTCAGGAGGCGACGGTAAAAAGGCCTTGGATTCCGTGAGCCTCGTGGCTATGTTCGGTGTCGGAATCATCCAGCGCCCGGCTAGTCTTGCGATCTGCACGAGAGCGCGGATGAATAATTTCAGCGCGATGTCGCCTCCGGCCCGGCCGGCGCGACGCGCTCTGGAAGATCGACGCAAAGCTTCGATCACGCCGCATCGCCGCGGGGGCCGAAAGGCCGCGCGGCGGCAGCCGCGACGGCGACGGCTCGCTCTGACGCGAACCGTCTCCACGCCGGCCGGCGCGACGAGCCCGTCGGTCGGACGCGGGGTCCGGGGCGTTAGAGCCGCGCGGATCTGTTCTCGAATAGGCGAGTGTCGAATTTGAACTCGATGAGGCAACAGTCGAAGCGCATCCGCGGCCGTAGCCGCGGCGGCGGCAACAGCGGCGGCGGCGGTGGCGGCAAGGGTCCCAATCCTCTGACCCGCAGCTATGAGTCGAACGGCCCGGACGTGAAGATCCGCGGAACGGCCGGGACCATCGCCGACAAGTACGTGCAGCTTTCGCGCGACGCCCTTTCGGCCGGCGACCCCGTCGCCGCCGAGAACTACATGCAGCACGCCGAGCACTATTACCGGATGCTCGCCGCCGCGCAGGCCCAGTACCAGCCGCACCAGACCTTCGTGCGCGCCGACGCGGACGACTTCGCGGACGCCGACGATGACGACGACGGCGAGGCCGGCGAAGCGAACGCCGCGCAGGCGAACGGCCAGCAGGGCGGCCATCCGCAACAGCAGCACGGCCAGCCTCACCAGCAGAACCGGCAGCACAACAACAACAATGGCGGCCGGCCGAACGGCTACAACGGCCAGCAGCCGCGCGACGGCGAGCGCCGTTTCGACCGCAACGACCGCCGCCCCTACGACCAGAACCGCCAGGACAACAATCGCCAGGACGGGGGTCGCCAAGACGCCGGGCGTCCGGACGGAAGCCGTCAGGACAACAACCGTCAGGATTACAACCGCGACGGCGGGCGTCCCGAGAACCGCGCCCAGCAGGGCGGCCGCGACGACCGGCCCTACCGCTCCGAGCGCGGCGACCAGCCCTATGAGCAGCGCGGCGAGCGCAGTCAGCCGCAGCCCGAGCGCGCGAACGGCGACGAGCAGCCGGATGTCGGCGGCCTGCCGGCCTTCATCACCGGCGGCGCGCCAGCGCCCGTCCCGGCCGAGGCTCCGGCGGTCGCTGCAGCGCCCCGCGCCCGAGCGCGCTCCGCGCCAGCCCCGCGAACGGCGGTCGGCCGCCGCGGCCGCGCCTGTTCCCGCGCCCGTCGACGCCGTCGAGCAGCCGGCCGTCGAGGCCGCGGCTGCGGCCGAGAGTTCGGTTCCTGAAGGAGACGAGGACGCTCCGGCTGCGGCCGGACGCACCCGTCGTCGCCGCTACGGCCGCTATGGCCGCGGCCCGGCCGCCGAGGACGGGGGCGAGGCCCAGCCGGCTCCGACCGAGGTCTCCTCGGACTAAGCGAAGCGAAATCAACGTCTGAGAGCCCGGAGCGGATCGCCGCTCCGGGCTTTTTTGTCGCATCGCCTGGCCGACTTTCGCCGCGCTTGCCGGGCTCCGGGGCCGCGCCAGTTCCGTTGCGCGCAACAGAGCGATCTTCGATCGCCGGCGCCCAGGACGGCATATCCATGAACACGATCGCGGCGTTGACGACGCTCAACTTCCTGATGGCCGACGTGCGCGACGGCCTCGGCCCTATCTCGCGATCTTCCTTCAGGGGCGAGGCTGGTCGCCGCTCGACATCGGCGTGGTGCTCACCATCGGCGGCCTCGCCGGGATGATCGCCACGACCCCGATGGGCGCCTTCGTCGACGCGACGAAGCAGAAGCGCCTCGTCACCATCGCGGCCGGCCTGCTCGTCTCGATGGCCTGCCTCGCCATCTTCCTTCACCCGACCTTTGCGGTGGTCTCGGTCGCGCAGGTGCTGACCGGGGTGGTGGGCGCGGTGATCCCGCCCGCGATCGCCGCCATGACGCTCGGCATCGTCGGGCCGAACGAGTTCTCGCATCAGATCGGCCGCAACGAGGCGGCCAACCACGGCGGCAACGTCGTTGCGGCGGTCGCCTGCGCGGGCTTTTCCTATCTCATCGGCATCCAGGCCGTGTTCTTCGTGATGATCGCGATGGCGGTCGGCTCGATCGCCGCGACGCTCGCCATCAAGGAAAGCGCGATCGACCACGACGTCGCGCGCGGCCTCGACAAGGCGGCGAAGGACGAAGGCGAGGGCAAGTCGGGCTTCGCGGTGCTGCTCAAGACGCCGGCGCTGCTGGTCTTCGGCTTCATCCTCATGCTGTTCCACTTCGGCAACGCCGCGATGCTGCCGCTGGTCGGCCAGCGCATCGAGGCGCTGGGTCTCGGCAACGCGGTGTTTTGGACCTCGGTGGCGGTGATCGTCGCGCAGGCCGTGATGGTGCCGATGGCGCTGCTCGCGGCCCGGATCGCCGAGCGGTTCGGCTACGCGCCGCTGCTGCTCACCGCGCTCGTCGCGCTCCCGATCCGCGGCGTCGTTGCGGCGGCGACGCCGGAGGCATGGATCGCGATTCCCGTGCAGGTTCTCGACGGGATCGGCGCCGGCATCCTCGGGGTCGCGACGCCCGCGCTCGTCGCCCGCATCCTGCGCGGCACCGGGCGCTTCAACGTCGGGCTCGGCGCGGTGATGACGCTGCAGGCGGTCGGGGCCTCGTTCAGCCCGACGGCCGCGGGCCTCATGGTGGAGAACGGCAAGGCGTGGCTGTCGGGACTCGGCGTCGAGGTCGGCTTCACCGGCTACGGCGTCGCGTTCCTCGGGCTGGGCGCCGCGGCGCTCGTCGCGCTCGGCCTCTTCTTCGCCGCCATGCGGACGCTGCCGCTCGAACGCGAGGGCGGGCATATGTCGCGCCGGGATCGCTCCGGCGCGGCGGCCGCCCCGGCGTGAAGCGCGAGCCTTGTCCCGGACTTGATCCGGGACCCAGAACCGTCGCGATTTTCAGGATCGAGCGGCGCGGTCGCGAAGAAAATGCCGGACCTGGTCGTCGCTTTTGAAGCGGCTCGGTTCTGGGTCCCGGATCAAGTCCGGGACAAGGAAGAGGCGCGAAGCGATCAGTCGGCTTGCGCGGCTTCGATCCGGGCGCGCTGCTCGTCGGTGAGGACGTCCGCCGGATCATAGGCGGTCTCGAACCAGGGAAGGCCGTCGGGGATGGCGACCCACGCCGCCTTGTGGGCGGTGAAGATGTGGATGTCGGGCGAAAACAGGTCCGGCTCGTCCATGACGCCGACTCGGAAGATCCTCAGCCGCTCGCCGAAGCTCGGCCGGTGCGACCAGAGCGCGCTGCCGCAGGCCTCGCAGCGGAACACCGGCCGGGCGTCCGGCGTCGATCCCGCCGGCGCGCGCGTCTCGACCGCCTCCCCACGGATGACTTCGAGCCGGTCGGCCTCGATCAGCGCGTTCGTCGCGAAGGCCGAGCCGCCGAGCCGCTGGCAGATCGTGCAATGGCAGCAATGGACGACGATCGGAGCGCCATGGACGCGGATGCGCACCGCCCCGCAGGCGCAGCCGCCGTCATGGGTCTGTTTCATCAAGCGAGCCTCTCTTGTCCCGGACTTGATCTGGGACCCAGAACCGATGCGGGTTCGTGATTCAAGCGAAGCGATGCGAAACCTCGTTTTGCGACGCCGCTCCGCCTGAAAAGCAGGTCGGTTCTGGGTCCTGGGTCAAGCCCGGGACACAGGGCTGGGCGCTTACGCCAGCCGGATCGCGTCGCCGACCGCGATTCGGCCCGCGGTGAGCGGCTCGGCGTAGACGCCGCAATCGGCGTGACCGAGATTCTGCTGCAGGAGCTTCGGGATCCGCATGTCGCGCTCGGCGGTCGTCGGGTCGACCTCGGTCGCGGCGCAGCGCACCGTGCGCTGGACGACCCGGAACCGCGCCTCGCCGATCAGAACCTCGCGGTCGAGCCAGTCGAGCTCCTCCCAGGCGCCGAATCCCTCGAAGTCCAGATTGCCGCGGAACCGAAGCGGATCCACGGGCGCGCCTGAAAAATCCTCGATCGCCGAGACGCTCGCGAGGTTGATGAGCGAGAGCACCCCCTTGGAAGTGTCCGAGAAGGTGTGGCGGCCGGGCGCGGGCAGCACCTTGAGCGGCCCGCGGAGCTCGTCGCCCATGAAGACCGTGAACCAGTCCGCGGCCTCGCTCCGGCCGGCTTCGCTCGACAGGTCGACGGAGAGCGCCAACGCGCCGTCGCGCTCGACCTCGAGCCTGTGGGCGGTGTCGTCGAACCGTGTCTTCAGGCCGGCGAGCCGGGCGTTCCGCATCAGACACAGGAACCGGGTCTTCGGCAGCTTGGCGGGCGCCGGATCGAAGCCCGAGGGTCCGTTCTCGATCGCGTAGGCCCGGTCGCCCGCGAACTGCCGGCCGGCTTCGACCTCGACGGCGTCGAGCGGCTCGGGCGACAGCCCCTTCACCGGATAGCGCCTCAGCGCCGCGACGCGTCCGACGGTCTCAGCCATGGTCGTCTCCATCCGGCCGGCTCGCCCCGGCCGTTCCGCCGCGGCCTGTGACGAGGCCGCGGTTTTTGTCTTCAGGCCGGCGCCATGCCCCTTTTGTTGCGAATTGGCAACACCCATATTCGCCGCAGCGGGTCGCCCGATGCGGGACCCGCCGCGTCGTCCGAGGGGCGGCGGGGGAGACTTGAGGCGCCGGCCGCGGAGGCCGATCATCTGGCAGCGGACACCGGCGCGCTCGGAAGGAGACGTGCATGAACCCCGAAATCTACACCGAACGCGTCCGCGGCTTCCTGCAGTCCGCGCAGACCGCGGCCACCGGCGCCGGGCACCAGCAGCTGCTGCCCGAACACATCCTCAAAGTTCTGCTCGACGATCCCGAAGGCCTCGCCTCGGGCCTCATCGAGCGCGCGGGCGGCCGCCCCGCAGACGCACGCGCGGCCGTCGAGGCGGCGCTGCGCAAGGCGCCGGTCGTGAAGGGCGGCGGCGCCGGCAATCTCTATCTCGCGCCCGCGACCGCGCGCGTGTTCACGTCCGCGGAGGCGCTGGCCAAGAAGGCGGGCGACCAGTTCGTCACCGCCGAACGGCTGCTGACCGCGCTCAGCCTCGAGAAGGACACCGATTCGGCGAAGGCTTTGGCCGCTGCGGGAGTCACCCCGCAGGCGCTCAACGCCGCGATCGAGGATCTGCGCAAGGGCCGCACCGCCGATTCGGCGACGGCCGAGAACGCCTATGAGGCGCTCAAGCGCTACGCCCGCGATCTCACCGAGGTGGCGCGAGAGGGCAAGCTCGATCCCGTCATCGGCCGCGACGAGGAAATCCGCCGCACCATCCAGGTGCTGTCGCGGCGCACCAAGAACAATCCAGTGCTCATCGGCGAACCCGGCGTCGGCAAGACCGCGATCGTCGAGGGGCTGGCGCTGCGGATCATCAATGGCGACGTGCCCGAATCGCTGAAGGAGAAGCGGCTGCTCGCGCTCGATCTCGGTTCGCTGATCGCGGGCGCGAAGTATCGCGGCGAGTTCGAGGAGCGGCTGAAAGCGGTGCTGTCGGAGGTCACCTCGGCGGCAGGCCAGATCATCCTGTTCATCGACGAGATGCATACGCTGGTCGGCGCCGGAAAGGCCGACGGCGCGATGGACGCCTCGAACCTCTTGAAGCCGGCTCTCGCGCGCGGCGAGCTGCACTGCGTCGGCGCGACCACGCTCGACGAGTATCGCAAGCACGTCGAGAAGGACGCGGCGCTCGCGCGGCGGTTCCAGCCGGTGTTCGTCTCCGAGCCGACCGTCGAGGACACGATCTCGATCCTGCGCGGCATCAAGGAGAAGTATGAGCTGCACCACGGCGTCCGGATCGCGGATTCCGCGCTCGTCGCCGCCGCGACGCTGTCGAACCGCTACATCACCGACCGTTTCCTGCCCGACAAGGCGATCGACCTGATGGACGAGGCCTCGTCGCGCCTGCGCATGCAGGTCGACTCGAAGCCCGAGGCGCTGGACGAGCTCGACCGGCGCATCATCCAGCTCAAGATCGAGCGCGAGGCGCTGAAGAAGGAGGACGACCAGGCCTCCAAGGACCGCTTGGGCAAGCTGGAGGAGGAACTCGCCGGCCTCGAGGAGGAGGCCGACGCGCTCACCGCGCGCTGGCGGAACGAGAAGGACAAGCTCGGCCGCGCCCAGGCGCTCAAGGAGAATCTGGAGAAGGCCCGCATCGAGCTCGAACAGGCGCAGCGCAGCGGCAATCTCGCCCGTGCGGGCGAGCTCGCCTATGGGCTGATCCCGCAGATCGAGCGCGACCTCACGGAAGCCGAAAAGCCCTCCGAGGGCGATTCGGCCATGGTCGAGGAAGTCGTGACGCCCGACCGCATCGCGCAGGTCGTCTCGCGCTGGACCGGCGTGCCGGTCGACAAGATGCTGGAGGGCGAGCGCGCCAAGCTGCTGCGCATGGAGGACGAGCTCGCCAGGCGCGTCGTCGGGCAGGGCGAGGCCGTGCAGGCGGTCTCGACCGCGGTGCGGCGCGCGCGCGCCGGCCTTCAGGATCCGAACCGGCCCATCGGCTCGTTCATGTTCCTCGGGCCGACGGGCGTCGGCAAGACCGAGCTCACCAAGGCGCTCGCCGCGTTCCTGTTCGACGACGACCAGGCGATGGTTCGGCTCGACATGTCCGAATACATGGAAAAGCACGCGGTGAGCCGGCTCATCGGCGCGCCTCCCGGCTATGTCGGCTACGAGGAGGGCGGGGCGCTGACGGAAGCCGTGCGGCGCAGGCCCTATCAGGTCGTGCTGTTCGACGAGGTCGAGAAGGCGCACCCGGACGTCTTCAACGTGCTCCTTCAGGTGCTCGACGATGGTCGGCTGACGGATGGGCAGGGACGTACGGTCGACTTCCGCAACACGTTGCTGATCATGACCTCGAATCTCGGCTCCGAGTTCCTCGTGGCCCAGCCCGAGGGCGAGGATTCGGACGTCGTGCGCGAGCAGGTGATGGGCGTGGTGCGCTCGCACTTCCGCCCGGAGTTCCTGAACCGGGTGGACGACATCGTGTTGTTCCACCGGCTGAAGCGCGACCAGATGGGGGCGATCGTCGACATCCAGCTCGAGCGGCTGAAGAAGCTGCTCGACGATCGCAAGATCACGCTGGATCTGAAGCCGGCCGCGCGCGAATGGCTCGCCGCCAAGGGCTACGACCCGGCCTACGGGGCGCGGCCGCTGAAGCGGGCGATCCAGAAGTACCTGCAGGATCCGCTCGCCGAGCTGATCCTGGCGGGCGACGTCAAGGACGGCGACCGCGTGCCGGTCGACGCCGCGGGATCCGGCCTCCAGGTCGGCAAGCGCGTGGTGGCGGCCGCAGCGTAAGCGGCCGCTCGTCGCCGCGACGGCCGATCGCGCCGTCGCGGCGACGCCTTATGATCCGGCGTCGGCGAACCAGCGGTCGAACAGCGCCCGCTCCGAGCGCCATTCATGGCGGCCGGCAGGGTGTTCAGCGTCGTAGTAATGCGTCTCCGGCGACGCGCCGAGCTGGTCGACCAACGAGAAGCCGTAGCAACGGACGTTGGCGAGCGAACCGCGTGCGTCCTTCATGGTCGCGAGCGCGATCAGCCCCGAGCTCGGCAGGCGGCCGAGCTCGCGATGGAGCGCCATGTTGATCCGGCTCGGCGTGAACGCCACGCGTTTCCCGACCGAGCGCATGAGGCGCAGGAACGCGCAATCCTCCGACACGGCCTGCATCTGGCGCACGAGGATCACGGGCGCGCGCGTCCGTGTGGCCCAGTCGTTCCAGTAGCGCGGCGCCATCATCTTGACGTCGCAGCGCGCGCCGTAGTCGGCCGCGTAGGTTCCGTCCTCCGGCGCGCCGTTGAAGCGCAGAGCGACGTCGTGATCGTCGATCTCCGGGCCGAGCCCGCGGCCGATGTCGCAGGGCGAGTTTCCGACAACCGCGACCCGCCGCGCCGAAGCGGCGAGATCCCCCCAGAACGCCGCGCTGTCGGCTTCGGCCTCCGCGACGAGACGGGCCGCCCCGGCCGCCTCGGCCGAAAGCGACGAGGGGGCGAGATCGAGCAACAGCCGGGCGGTGACCGCGTCGCTCTCGGCCCGTCCGGCGAGCGCCGGGAAGCGCTCCAGCAGGCGGGCGGTCAGGTCGGACGCGCCGGTCATGTAGACGACCGCGGAGAGCCGCTGGCCGATCGCCGCCTTGCCGTTCGATTCGTCCGCGAGTTCGTCGATCAGCCGCGCGAGGTCGGGCTCCGGCAGGCCGACGCGCCTGGCGGCCGCGATCCGCGCGCGCAAGGCCGCAAGCCTCAACTGCGGGGCGGCGCCCGTCCCGCGCGCGCGATCAGCGATAGGCACCATGGCTCGACGTTGCGCGACAGCTCCGCGAACAGCAGCAACGAGGCGAGTGCGTGGGGCCCGTTCGGCCGCCAGCCCGCCGCGTCGTCGTAGAGCTCGCCGCCGCGCGCCTGGTCGGCGGTCGCAAGGGCAGCCGCCGCGATCGCGCGCGCTCCCTCTCGTTCGGCCGGACGCGGCTCGCCGGCGAGCGCCGCGCGCGAAAGCGCATGAGGCGACGACGTCGCCCTCGCGCGCCGCCCGGAGCGCGCGCCCGAGGTCGTCCGGCCGCCGCTCGGCCCTGGCGACATAGCGCTTGGCGAGCGACATGACGGCCGCGCTCGGCTTGGCGGCCGGCGCCCAGCGGGCGAACTCTTCGTAGAACGGATGAGGCTCGATCATGAGACGGGGAGGCGGGCGTCTTGGGGAAACAGGTGGCCGCGCCGTGACGGCGTCGGACGCGTTCTGACGGCGGAGGTTTCGATCGCGAAGCCTAGCGGCCCTTTGCGGCGGTCGCGCGGGTCATCCGCCGCGTCCGCTCTCCGCGGCCGCCGCCCGCGCGCCGGCGGCGGGGCCGCGCCCGAGCAGCGCGTCGATGCGGGCGCGTTCGCCGTCGAACTTCGCCATCTCTGAGCCGTCGAGCTCGCGGCCGCGCGGAAGCTTGACCGTCATCGGGTTCACGAAGCGGCCGTTGATCATGACTTCGTAGTGCAGATGCGCGCCGGTCGAAAGGCCGGTCGAGCCGACATAGCCGACCACCTGGCCCTGCCGGACCCGCGCCCCGGCCGAAACGCCGCGCGCGATGCCCGACATGTGGTTGTAGGTCGTCTCGTAGCCGTTGGTGTGCTTGAGCACGACCTGGCGGCCGTAGCCGTTCGCCCAGCCCGACTTCTCCACCACGCCGTTGCCCGAGGCCACGATCGGGGTGCCGACCGGCGCCGCCCAGTCCACGCCCGTGTGCATCTTGGAGTAGCCCAGCACCGGATGGCGGCGGAAGCCGAAGCCCGAGCGCATGACGCCGCCGTTCATCGGCTTGCGCATGAGGAACTTTTTCGCCGACTTCCCATACTCGTCGTAATAGTCGACCAGCCCGTCGTCGTCGGTCTCGAAGCGATAGAACCGGCGCTGGTCGCCGGCGAGCTTCAGCGACAGATAGGCGACCTCGCCCTCGCCGCCGGGTTCGTTCGGGTCCGAATAGAACACCTCGAACCGTCGTTCGGGCCGACGGGCCGGTTGAAGTCGACGTCGTAGGAGACGATGCGCACCATCTCGTCGACGATGGCCGTGGGCACCTGGTTCTTGAGCGCCGCCTCGTAGAGACCGTTGTAGAGCCGCATCCGGCTCGGAACGCCGGGGCGCTCGACTTCGTCGGCGATCTCCTCGGCGGTCGGCTCGTCGGCGAGGTCGCCGATGTCGGCCACCGCCACATAGTCGCCGATGTCCGACGCCGCGACCGAGCCGACATGGCCGCCGTCGGCGTCGAACAGGCTGACGCGCACCGGCTGCAGGCGGCTGCCGCCCGGCGCCGCGGTGCGGCCCATCAAAACCTTGAGGCGCTGCCCCGGCATGACGGAGGCGACGCCGTAGCCGTCGCGGCCGGCGAATCGGTCGGCGATGACGCGCGCATCCTGCGGGGCGACGTTGGCGTCGCGCTCGAGCGCCGAGGCGAGCGATCCGCCTGCGGTGATCGCGACGGTGTTTTCGCCGGGCGTCGCGGCGCCGGCTTCGGCGACGGCGGATTTCGCCACCAGCGTCACGTTCTGCGGAGTCGGCCTCGGGTCGATGACGCCCGGCAACGGCAGCAGCGCGTCCTGCGCCGCATAGGCGAGCGCGCTCTGCGCGCCGGGCGCCATCGGCAGCGCAGGCTCCATGCGGGTCGCGAATTCGAAGGCGGCGGCCTCGCGCACGCGCGCCCGGACCTCCACCGGCGGGACCACCGGTCCCTCGTCCGGCGCGATCTGTCGGGCCGATAGGTCGCTCACCGTGAAGGAGAGATCGCCCTCGCCGTCCGGTTCGGCGACCGAGCGGTCACGATTGGCGGCCGCGAGCGTCTTCATCGGGTCGAAGTTCGGAACGCGGCCCGCGAACTCCGTCGGCTGACGGGCGAGCGGGGCGCTGACGCGCACGAAGGAGCGCATGCGCACGATCTCGCGC
>NZ_CP081869.1:0-2250000 GCF_019797865.1 Chenggangzhangella methanolivorans | reverse complement strand
CGGCGGCTCCGTCGGTCGCCTCGGAGACGGCGAGGCAGTTGGCGTCGTTCTCGATGCGGACGGGCCTCCGGAGAACGAACTCGAGATCGCCCTGAAGCCGCCGTCCGTTGAACCAGGTGGAGTTGGCGTTTCGCACGAGACCGGTTCTGGGTGACAGCGAGCCTGGCGTCCCTATCCCGACGCCGGCGGCCTGCCCAAACCTCGCCTCCATATCCGCCACGATATCCCGGATGACGCCCAAAGCGCCGTCGTAATCGCCTCTCGGGGTCGAGACGCGCTTCCGCCCCAGCGTCGCGCCGTCGTCGTCGAGCGCCGCGGCTTCGATTTTCGTGCCGCCGATGTCGACGCCGATCAGCATGCCGAAGGTCTCCGCGCGCGGAACGAAGCGGGCCTCCGCGGGTTCGGCCGGTAGGCGCGTCGTTCCGATCGCGGCGGCGCGCAGTTCGCATGAAAGGCTGCCGTCATGTCGACCGTCCGCATCCTGCTCACATCGGCTCTCCTGTCCGCCTCGCTCGCTGTCGCCGGCGCCCCCGCGCTGGCGCAGAGCGGAGGCTCCTCCTCGGGAGGTTTGGGAAGCTCAAGCGGCGCATCGAGCGCCGGCGGCTCGTCGGGGGCCTCCGGCGGCTCACTGTCCTCGCCGTCTTACTCCGCCACGACCCCGCAGGGAACGCAGGCCTCGGGCGGCGCGGCCGGCGCGGCGGGCGGCCGCGCGGCTGGAAGCGCGATCAGCGCCGAGCGCAAATACCCGGAGGACGGCGGCCGCACCATCCGCTGCCCGGACGGATCGATCGGCAAGACCGACGCCGGCGGATGCCTCGGTGGTCCGCAGGTTCGCTAGTCTTCGTTCGCGATCGGCGTCGATGCGCTGACGCAAAGCCGCTCCGCAGTCGGAACAGGGCTTCGTTGCGGCGCACAAAAAGAGCAGAGAGATCAGGTCGATAGCGGCGCGCGCCAGAGGACGGCCGGGCAGGGCTCCGCCGTCGCCGGCGTCTTGGAACTCCAACGGCTTGACCTTCAGGGCGCAGGGGCGATGGACGTGCGCCATATATTTTGCGTCCGCGAGGGAGCCCCCAATGTCATTCACGCTCGCCAAGACCGAACGCCTCGCCGCGATCCTGTCCCAGACCCCGGTGATCCCGGTCCTCACCTTCTCCGACGCCAAGTCGGGGCTTGAGACCGCCAAGGCCCTGCGCGACGGCGGCCTCACCGTTCTTGAGGTCACCATGCGCACGCCGAAGGCGCTCGAGGCGCTGAAGGCCATCGTCGACGAGGTGGAGGGCGTCACGGTCGGCGCCGGCACGATCCTCGAGCCCGAGCACGTGCAGCAGGCGATCGAGTCCGGCGCGTCCTTCCTCGTCAGCCCGGGTTCGAGCTCTCGGCTTCTCGGCGCGGCCAGCGAAGCGCCGGTGCCGTGGCTGCCCGGCGTGTCGACGGTGTCGGAGGCGATGCAGCTCTCCGAGCGCGGGGCCACCTTCGCGAAGTTCTTCCCGGCCGGCCCCGCGGGCGGTCCGGCGTTCCTGAAGTCGCTCGTCGCCCCGCTGCCGGAGCTTCACTTCGTGCCGACCGGCGGCATCGACATGTCGAACGTCCAGGACTACCTGAAGCTGCGCAACGTCGCCTGCTGCGGCGGCTCCTGGGTCGCGCCGCAGGACGCGATCGACGCCGGCGACTGGGGGAAGATCCAGTCGCTCGCCAAGGAGGCGGCCGCGCTCAAGGCGCGCTGAGGGCGCGCCGCACGTTCGAGCCGGCGGCGCTCTTGTCCCGCAGGGTTGGGAAGCTTACGTCCGTCGCGACCTGATCTGCGACTTCAACGGAGGCTCCCGCCCATGCTCGACGCCAAGAAGCTCCTCGACCAATTCCTCGGTTCGGGGGCAGGCTCCGCATCGGGAAAGCCCGGCGGCGGTCTTAGCGAGGCGATCGGCGGCGCGCTGTCGCGCATGGGCGGGCCGGGTTCGACGCCCGCTCCTGTCGATCAGCAGGGGCGGCCTCCGGCCCCGCAACAAAGCTCCGGCGGCGGAGACCTGCGCAGCCAGATCGAAGGTTTCGCGAAGGGGCCGCTCGGCGGCGTCGCGGGCGGCGCGATCGCGGGGACGCTGGCCTCCGTTCTGCTCGGCGGCGGCAAGAAGAAGATCCCGATGAGCGGGTCGGCCGTGAAGCTCGGCGGTCTCGCGATCCTCGGGGGCCTCGCCTACAAGGCCTGGCAGAACTACCAGGACAAGAACCAGCAGCCGCCGGCGCAGGCGCCGTCCGCGCCGCCGCCCGCTGCTCCGGTCCAGATCGCGCCTCCGCCGCAAGAGACGGCTTTCGTTCCGAACGGCTCGGACGAGGAGCAGAAGCTCGGCCTGCTGCTGGTGCGGGCGATGATCGCCGCGGCGCGCTCCGACGGGCGCATCGACGGCGACGAGATCGCCAAGATCCGCGACGCCCTCAAGGCCGCGGGCGCCGACGGCGACGAGCAGACCTTCCTGATCGATCATCTCGGTCGGCCTGACGATCTCGACGAGATCGCCGCCGAAGCTCGTGGTCCGGAACTCGCCTCCGAGGTGTGGCTCGCCGCCCGCCTCACGATCGATCCCGACACCGACGGCGAGAAGCGTTTCCTCGAGACCCTCGCCCAGAAGCTCGGCCTCGGCGCGCCGCTCGTCGCCCATCTCGAGCAGATGGCCGCGCAGGCCAAGGCCTCCGGCGTCGAGGCCGGCTGACGCCCTTTCGGCTCATGCACCTAAAGCGAATGGCGCGCTCCGCGCCGCTCGCGGACCTTCGCCGGACGTCGTTTCTGTCCGGCGAAGGTCGCTATGTCCCGCATCGCCACCATCCTCGTAGCCTGCGCAGCCGTGACGGCCGCGCCGACGACGCTTCGCGCCTTCGAGTTCGACGGCCGCAAGAACGTCACGCTGGAGACGAGCGACGGCGACACCGTCGCCGTCGGTTCGATCACGTTCTCGAAGGCGGCCGAGGGCGCGACCTTTGCGGTCGCGATGGACCAAGGCCGCTTCAAGGACTTCTTCCTCTCCATGCGCGAGTTCAAATGCCTGGAGGGCAAGGAGATCCTGTGTCACGTGCCCTATCCTTACGCGAACCCGCGCACCGTCGCGGCCGACAAGCTCGGCTGGCTCGAGGCGAGCCTCATCTTCATGTTCAAGACGCCGGCGCAGTTCGGCGCGACGCTCGCCAACGGCCTCGTTTATGAGCTGAAGGACGAGAGCGAGGCGCTCGTCGGGACGCCGCGGCTGGTCGACCTCAACGAAATCGCCGCGCCGCCGGACGATGCGTCGCGGCCGCCCTTTCCGCCCGACGACCGGCTCGACGTCGAGCCCGGCTCGCGCTGGGGCGCGCGGCTCGTGATCCGCTAGGCCGTCCTCGGCGGAAACAGCGGATCCGGAACGGTTCCGGGTCGCCGCGGGTTTTCATTACGAAACCCCACGTTCCAAGCGAGTTCCCATGTCCGAGACCCCCGTCACCCCCGCTCTCAAGGCCCGCGCGAAGAAGCTCTGGGAAGACGCCGGATCCCCGGAGGGCCGGATGGACGATTACATCGAGAAGGCCCGCGAGCTCGCGGCTTTCGAGTCCAATCCGAAGGCCGGGCTCGAGCCGGTCGAAGACGCCGTCGCGGAAGAGGCCGAAAAGCGGTTCGGCCGCTCGGTCGAAGAAGCGAAGCTTCAGGAGAATCTCGGCGAGTTTCCGGGCCTCCAGCGCGACCAGGGCGACCGCGAGACAAAGCCCGAACGTTGACGTTCTGAATTCGTTACTTGCGTTTGCGGGACGGCGGGCGGGCGCACCCGCCGGTTGATCCTCCCTTGGCTGGAAGCATTTTAGATCGCGCGTGGCTCGTCGCCGCGATCTCGAATGACGCGCACAGCGAGGGAGTTTCCCGCCCATGTCCCCAACGCCCGATCCCAAGAAGCCGGCGTCGCTCCTCGGCCCGGTGGTCCTCATCGGGGCGATCGTCGCCGGCGCGGGCGGCGCCTTCGCCTATACGGCCGGCTGGCTCTCGCCCGATCGGCTGACGCCTGACAGGTTCCTAACGGCGCTCGCGCCGCCGTCCGGTCCCGCGGCGGGCCATCGCCGCAACCACGCCAAGGGCGTGTGCTTCACGGGCGAGTTCGTCTCCAACGGCGCTGGAGCCCGGCTGTCGAAGGCGCAAGCGCTCGCCGCAGGACGCTACCCAGTGGTCGGGCGTCTCAACCTCGCGACGCCCAATCCGATGGCGATGGACGCAAGCGCGAGGGTGCGGGGGCTCAGCCTCCAGATCTCGACGCCGGACGGGCAGCAATGGCGGATGGCCAACATCACCGCTCCGGTGTTCGCGGCCTCGACGCCGGCGTCGTTCTACGAGCTGCTGAAGGCGTCGGGGTCCAAGGATCCGGAGGCGCTGAAGGCCTATGCGGGCGCCCATCCGGAGTTTGCGGGCTTCGGGGCCTGGGCCGGAAGCGCGCCCTGGACCGAGAGCTACGCGCAGGATCGCTACAACGGGCTGAACGCCTTCCTGTTCTCGGACGCGTCCGGCGCCTCGCGCGCGGTGCGCTGGTCGTTCCTGCCGACCGTCGAGCCGGTCGCCTCCAAGCCGGACGAACTCGGCAAGCGCGGTCCGAACTTTCTCGAAAGCGAGCTCACGGACCGGGTGAAGGCCGGTCCCGTGCGCTGGAAGATGGTGGTGACGCTGGCGGGCCCTGGAGACCCGACGGCCGACCCGACCAAGGCCTGGCCCGAGGACCGCGAGAAAGTCGAGGTTGGCGAGGTCGTGGCCTCCGCCGTCCAGAACGAGCCTGACGGCCCCTGCCGCGACCTCAATTTCGACCCGACGGTTCTGCCGTCCGGGATCTCGACCTCGGACGATCCGTTCCCGGCTGCGCGCTCGGCGGTCTATCAGGCCTCCTTCGACAAGCGCACGGCGGAGGCGAAGGCCTATCCCGCGACGAATCCGGAGATGTCGAAATGAGCGGCGCTGTGGCGAAGTTCTCCCCGTTGCAGCGCGCGCTGCACTGGTCGATGGCGCTCGCGATCCTCGCCATGCTGTTTCGTCGGCGTCGGCATGACGGCGACCGTCGATCAGGTCCGCGAGACGCTGATCGCGGTTCACCGGCCGCTCGGGATCGCGATCCTGATCCTGGCGCTGCTGCGGATCGCCGTGCGCCTCGTCCAGGGCGCGCCCGAGCTTCCCGCCGGCATGCCCGAGCCGATGAAGCTCGCGGCGAAGCTCTCGCATCTCGCATTCTACGGGCTGATGATCGCGATGCCGATCATCGGCTGGGCTATGATGTCGGCGGCCGACTATCCGATCGTGCTGTTCGGGGCCGTCCATCTGCCGCCCATCGTATCGCCGAGCCGCGAGCTGCACGCCGCGCTCTGGACCGCCCATGCGGGGCTCGCGCTCTGCTTCTTCGCGCTGATCCTGCTCCACCTCGCCGCGGCGCTGTTCCACGCGCTGGTGCGCCGCGACGGGGTGTTCCAGCAGATGGCGGGCGGCCGCGCGCCGGCGGAGTAGCCGCCGCTCTTGTCCCGGACTTGGTCTGGGATCCAGAATCGATGCCGGTCCCGAACTCATCGCAACCGGCGGCGCCTTCATCGGAAGCGCCGCCGTCTCTGGGTCCCGGGTCACGTCCGGGACAAGGGGCGGTTCACGCCGCCGCACGCTTCTCCAGAAACGTCTTCATGCGCTCGAGCGCCTTCGAGATGTTCTCGGCCGAATTGGCGTAGCTGAGGCGGATGTAGCCTTCGCCCAGCACGCCGAAATCCGGCCCGCCGATCACCGCCACGCCGGCGTCGTCGAGCAGCGCGGAGGCGAGCGGCTTCGCCTTCCAGCCGGTCTCCTTGACGTTGGGATAGGCGTAGAACGCGCCCTTGGGCGCGATCGCGGAGACGCCTGGCAGCGCGTTGAGGCCTTCGGTCACGAGCTTGCGGCGCTTGTCGAACTCGGCGCGCATGTGGGCGACCGCGTCCTGCGGGCCTTCGAGCGCCGCGATCCCGGCCCACTGGGGGGCCGTTGACGCAGGACCAGGCGTTGACCCCGAGCTTGCGGACGTCGTCATAGAGCTTCTTCGGCCAGACCGACCAGCCGAGCCGCCAGCCGGTCATGGCGTAGGTCTTGGACCAGCCGTTCAGCACGATCAGCCGGTCGCGGATCTCCGGATAGGCCAGGAGCGTCTGGTGCTCGAGCCCGTCGAAGGTCAGCTGGTCGTAGATCTCGTCCGACATGATCGCGACGTCCGGAAAGGCCTCGAGACCCTTCACCAGCTTGTCGATCTCGTCCTTCGGGGTCACGCCCGCCGGTGGGATTGGCGGGCGAGTTGATGATCAGCAGCCGAGTCTTCGGGGTGATGAGCGCGAGCGTCTCCTCGGCCGAGAAGGCGAAGCCGTTCTCCTCGCGGATCGGCACCGGGATCGGATTGGCGCCCGTGAACTCGATCATCGAGCGATAGATCGGGAACCGGGGTCCGGATAGAGGATGTCGACGCCCGGCTCTCCGAAGAGGAGGATGGCGGCGTACATCGTGACCTTGCCGCCCGGCACGATCATCACGAGGTCCGGATCGACCTCGACGCCGAAGCGGCGGTTCAGGTCTTTGGACACCGCCTCGCGCAGCGGAAGGATGCCGGTCGCGGGCGTGTAGCCGTGATGGCCGTCCTTCAGCGCCTTGACCGCGGCCTCGACGATGTGGGGCGGGGTCGGAAAGTCGGGCTGGCCGATGCCGAGATTGACGATGTCCTTGCCTTCCGAGGCGAGCTTGGTCGCGCGGGCGAGCACCGCGAAGGCGTTTTCCTCGCCGATCCGGTCGAAGGCGGCGACGGTCTTCAGCATTTTCGGCCTCCCGGCTGACAGTCGTGGCGCGGTCGGACCGCGCGGGACGCTTCACCTATCATTTGCGCGGCGAATGTCATGCGCGTCCGATTCATGGCCGTCCTGCAAGCCGGCGGGCCAGACGCGCGCGCCAAAATTCCGGCGCGGGCTCACGCCCGCCGCTTTTTGGTGATCTGACGCAAGCCATGATCCTTCTCCGCGCCGCCGCGATCCTCGCCGTTTTCGCCGCCGTCGCGCCCGTGGCGGCCGCGCCCCTGAAGCAGACGATCGTCGCCTCGAAGGTCGGGCGTTCGAACGTCCAGATCCGCATCGTGGTGCATCCGCAGGCGGACTTCTGCACCAAGGCGCTGGCCGAAAAGATCAAGGCGCGCGCCCGCGAGCTCGCGAGGCGCATGTGCGCGAGAACCTCAAGGCCCTGATCAAGAAGGCCGGCACAGACGCCAGCGGCCCGACGCAGTTCTTCGGGGTCGCGTTTCTCGCCGGCTGCCCGAAGGACGGCTCCGCCTGGGTGGCGTTCCCGGCGGAGGGCAAGGACAAGCTGGTCTCCCGCTTTGCGCCGGAGCTCGGCTGGTCGCCGATGATGAAACTCTGATGGCTTGCCTCACGAAAAGGCGTTGGACGAGCCGCGCCGGACGCGGCAGGACCGACGCGGCTCCAGTTTCAGGCTTTTGATGATGACGACGTCTCCCACCGATCCCGATCTCGTTCCGCCGCGCGGCCTCAAGGTCGAGGGCCCGGCGCCGACGCGGCCGACGCCGGTGAGGCTGGAAGGCCGGCACGTCGTTCTGGGCCCGCTCGATCCGGAGAAGGACGCGGCCGATCTCTACGCGCCGACCCATGGCGAGGGTCGCGAGGCGCGCTTCGCCTATCTGTTCGACGGGCCGTTCGAAAGCGAGGCCGCGATGGCGGCGGCGCTCAAGACCGCCGCCGCGGCGACCGACGTCGCCACGCTCGCGATCCGCGACAAGGCGAGCGGCAAGACGCTCGGGCGCGCGGGCTTCATGCGGGTCGATCTCGGGCACCGCACGGTCGAGGTCGGCTCGATCCTGTTCTCGCCGGCGCTGTCGCGCACGCCGGCCGCGACCGAGGCCATGTATCTGATGGCGGCTCACGCCTTCTCGCTCGGCTTCCGCCGTTACGAGTGGAAGTGCGACGCGCTCAACGCGCCCTCGCGGGCCGCTGCGCTGCGCTACGGCTTCCGTTTCGAAGGGATCTTCCGCAAGCATATGGTGATCAAGGGCCGCAGCCGCGACACCTCGTGGTTCGCGATGACCGAGGACGACTGGCCGGCCGTCAGGGCCGCGTTCGAGGCGTGGCTGAAGCCCGAGAACTTCGACGCCGACGGAAGGCAGCTCCGCAAGCTGGCGGAGCTGAGGGGCGATGGCTGACGAGCGCTCGGGCGAAGGCGCCTCGGCCAAGGCCGATCCACGCAGGCCCGCGACGACCCCCGACGTCTGCCCGGTGCTGACGCCCGAGCAGGCTCGCTGGAGCCAGGAGCTCAGGCGGATCGAGCGCGACATGCTCGACGCCGTCGAGTCGGCGATGCGACGGGCGGCGGAGGACGCGAAGGCCCGTCTCGGCGGGGCGGGACCCGACCTTCGGCCTCCGCCGCCTGACTACTTCGTCGCCGTCGTTCAGCAGGCCGCCTTCACCCGCATGTGCGGCGCCGATCCGCAGACCTTCGCGGGCGGCGACGTGCGGATCGCCGGCGCCGTGATCCGAAACAACCAGAACATCGCGATGCATTACTGGGGCGCGGATCCGGCCGACCTCGCGCCGCCTGAGCGCGACAGTTGAGCCGGCTGTTGCGCGCGTAAGGCCGCGTCAGTCCTCGTCGTCCGGCTCGTCCTCGCCGGGCGCCGCGCCGAGCTGGGCTCCGAGATTGGAGCCGACCTTGCGCAGAAGCTTGCGGATCCTCTTGCGGTCCTTGCCGTCGACGCCGTCACAGGCTTCCTTTTCGAGCGCGCCCCAGACGCCCTCGACGGCCTCTGCGCGGCGACGGCCCTCTTCGGTCAGTTCGACCCGCACGACCCGCCCGTCGCCGTCCACGGCGCGGCGCTCTACGAGGCCTTGCGCCGCGAGACGCGCCACCGTCTTGGAGGCGGTCGGCGGACGCACCCGAAGCTCGGCCGCGAGATCGCCCATGGTCCGGCCGCTCTCCTGCGCGGCGAGCAGGGTCAACACTTGCTCCTGGCCCGGAAACAATCCGAGCTCCTGAAGGAGTTGAGCGCTGCGGGCGCGGTGCAGCCGCGCGGCGTGGAGCAGCTCGTAGCCCACGGTCTTGGCGTAGGGGCTCTTCATGGTCGGCCCTTCTCGAAGGCTTGGCCCGGCTCGGCGGCGTAACAATATGGCCGACGAAGCATATGCTGGTCTCGTGACAGGAAGTCGAGCGCGTCAAAGATCTGCGGCGGCGCATGCTTTCTGAGGCGTCCCTCGAATGTCCGCAAGGGCGGAGCGCGTCGTGAATCGTCTTCTGCTGACAGCCTTCGGCCGTTTCGACGGCGGACCGAACTGCTCGGAGGCGCTGCTCCGGCTTCTCGCGAGCGATCGGGCGAGGTTGGAAGCCGCCTTCGGAGGGCCCGTCGCCTTCAGGCTTCTCGAGGTCGACACGGAGGCGGCGGAGCGCCAGCTCGCCGCGGCGATCGCCGAGACGCGCCCGAGCCATGTGCTCCTCACCGGCCAGGCGGCCGGACGCGAGGCGTTGTCCTTCGAGCGGGTCGCCCGCAACCGGCGCGACCTTCGGGTCGCCGACGCGCGCGGACAGTTTGGCGCGCTCGGCCCGGTGCGCGACGGCGGACGGGAGACGCGCGCCGCCTCGTGGCCGGATCTCGAAGGCGCGGCGGCGGCGCTTCGAGCTCTCGGCTTCCCGGCGGAGGTCTCGGACGACGCCGGCGCGCATCTCTGCAACCAGACCCTCTACCTCGCGCTCGAGGCCGCCGAGCGCGCTTCGCCGGCTTTCGTCGCGACCTTTCTCCATCTGCCTCTGACGCCCGAACAGGTGGCGGCGGGCGTTCCCGCGGCGGCGCGGCTCGCTAGCTGCTTCGCGCTTCCCCTCGACGACATGGCGCGTGCGGTCGCGGCGTTTCTGGTCCATACCCGGCGCGACCGAAACCGACCGCCGGACGCCTGACGATGAGCCTGCCCCGCCGCCGCTGGACGGAGATGACGACCAGCGACTTTTGCGATCCTTCGGTCGGCGAGTGGATCGCGGTGCTCCCCGTCGCGGCGGTGGAGCAGCACGGGCCGCATCTTCCGCTCGGTGTCGACTCCATGATCGGCGAGGGCTATCTCGAGCGCGCGCTGGAGCTCGTCCCGGACGACCTGCCGATCACGGTGCTGCCGATGCAGCGCGTCGGAACCTCGGCCGAGCACGCCGCCTTTCCCGGCACGCTGTCGATCGCTCCTGAGACCATCATCCGCGCCTGGACCGACATCGGCGAGTCGGTGGCGCGCGCGGGCGTCCGCAAGCTGATCCTCATGAACAGCCACGGCGGCAACACCGCGGTGCTCGACGTCGTGGCGCGGAGCTTGCGCGTGCGGCGGGGGATGCTGGCGGTGCACTGCCACTGGCAGCGCTTCGGCTATCCGGCCGGGCTGTTCGAGCCCGAGGAGATCCGCCACGGCATCCATGCGGGCGGCATCGAGACGGCGCTGATGCTCAAGCTCAGGTCCGACCTTGTCCGCATGGACGAGGCGCGCGACTTCCGCCCCTATACGATCGACATGGAGCGCGAGTTCGCGCATCTGCGGGCGACCTCGCCCGCGGGCTTCGGCTGGATGGCGCAGGACATCAACGCCGCCGGCGCGATCGGGAACGCGGCTTCCGGCACGGCGGAGGCCGGCGCCGACGCGATCGAGCACGGCGCGCGCGCCTTCGTGGAGCTGCTCAAGGACGTGGCGCGCTTTCCGATGGAGCGCCTCGACGTCGGGCCCATCGCCTGACGGGTCGACAAATCGCGGGCCGGCGTCTCAAATGCGCCGGCGACAACGATAACAAGGGGACAGCGCGCATGGGGGACGTTCGGCAAGACGAGCGGCTGATCGAAGGGCTCAAGGTCATCGAGACCACCGAGACCGACAACGTGCTGCGCTGGGACGGCTCCGTCCTCTATGTCGAGCACGACGTCTACCACAACGGCCAGCTCGTCCACCGCAAGTACCGGCGCAAGGTGACGGCCGAAGTGGCCAAGGTCCTGCTGAGCGTGATCGCCGGGAAGGCGTGATCCTAGCCTCTTAGGAACGCCATGACCTTGGCGTAGGCCGGCTCGGCGTTCGGGTCGGGCAGCGAGGTGAAGACATGGGCGGAGCCGGGCCAGACCTGGAGCTCCGCCTGATTGCCCGCCGCGACCCAGCGCGCCGCCATGAACAGCGTGTCGTCGAGCAGCGGGTCGCGAACGCCGACGGTGAAGATCGCGGGCGGCAGGCCCGCAAGGTCTGCGTAGAGCGGCGAGACGTCGGGATCGCGCAGGTCTTCGCCGTTCTGCAGGAAATTCGCGGCGAACATGCGGATGTCGCGCGTGCCGAGCACGAGCTTCTGGTTGCCGAAGGCCCGCGCGCTCGGCGTCAGCGACATGTCGAAGCTGCCGGCCGTCAGGTTGGCGCGGGCGAACGGCGTCAGACCGTGGCGATCGCGCAGACGCACGAGCGTCACGGCCGTGAGATGCGCCCCGGCGGACTCGCCGCCGATCAGCAGCGTCTCGACGCCGAATTTTTGTTTCGCCTCGCGCGCGACCCAGAGCGCGGCCGCCTCGCAATCGTCGGACCCGCGGGGTAGGGGTGTTCGGGCGCGAGCCGGTAGTCGACCGAAGGCACGCGAAGCCGAGTTCGGTCGCGAGGCGCTCGAGCCGCGGATCGTCCTGGTCGCAGGTTCCGAGCGTCCAGCCGCCGCTGTGGAAGTGCAGGTAGAGAGCGGTCGGGTCTTCGGGCGCGATCACGCGCACCGGAACCTCGCCGGCGGGACCGGGAACGAGGATCGTCTCGGCCCGCGCGCTCTTCGGCTCCACGATGAACGGCGTCAGCCCCTTGGCGCGGCGGGCGCGCACCTCGGCGGGGCCGAGCGCCCAGGTGTCGGGCGCAAGGCTCGCCTGCGCGATCAGCTTCCTGGCCAGCGCCTCCGTTCCTTCGGGCGCGGCGCCTTCGGCGAAGACGGCGGGGTCGATCGTGAGCGGCTTCATCGTCCGGGCTCCGGCTTGGTTTCGGGCGGGCGCGGCGAGAAAACACGCGAGCGGGGGCTCGCCGCAAGGCCTTCGCGCCCGAGATGGGCCCGCATGGCCAACCCTCTGTTGCGCGACGCCGACCTCAGCCTCGTCTCCGCGGGTCCAGCGGACCACCAGGCGATCGCGCGCTTTTCCGTCGGCACGCGGGGGCCGGGCCTCGTCGACGTCACCGGAGCGGTCGCGCAGGCGCTGCGCGAGGGCAAGGCCGGAGACGGCCTCGCGACGCTCTTCGTGCGGCACACCTCCGCCTCGTTGACCATTCAGGAGAACGCCAGCCCCGAAGTGCTCGACGACCTCGTGGACGCGCTCGACCGCCTGGCGCCGCGCGACGCCGGGTGGCGCCATGGCATCGAGGGGCCGGACGACATGCCCGCCCATGTGAAGACGATGCTGACCGGCGTCTCGCTCTCGATTCCGGTGATCGGCGGCCGGCTTGCGCTCGGCACCTGGCAGGCGGTCTATCTCCTGGAGCACCGCGACCGCCCGCACGCCCGCGAGATCGTGGTGCATTTCTCCGGGCGGAAGGCTGTTTAAGGCTTCGGAACGGCCCGAACCGCGCCAATTCCGCAACGCCCTCAGAACTATTCTGAACGAGGCGTCATATCGCAGTGATTTCGCAACCGCGAATCGCTAAGAGACGCTCATGAGCACCTCGTCGACTTCGGCCTATCGCGTTCTCATTGCGGATGACCATCCGCTGTTTCGCGCCGCCTTGCGTGAAGCGATGGCCGGCGAGGCCGCCGACATCTCGGAGGCCGGCTCCTTCGACGCCGCCTCCAAGGCGCTCGAGGCCGACAGCGGCTTCGACCTCGTCCTGCTCGACCTCAACATGCCGGGCGTCAGCGGTTTCTCGGGCCTGATGTATCTTCGGGCGCAGTATCCTGCGCTGCCGGTCGTCGTGGTCTCGGCCAACGAAGACCCGACCACGATCCGCCGCTGCATGGACTTCGGCGCCTCGGGCTTCATCCCGAAGACGCTCGGCGTCGACGAGATGCGCGACGCGGTGCGTGAAGTTCTGGCCGGCGGCGCCTGGTCGCCCCCCGACGTCGACCTGACCGGCCCGGACGACGGCTCGGCCAAGCTCGCCGCCCGCCTCGGCACGCTGACGCCGCAGCAGGTCCGCGTGCTGATGATGCTGAGCCAGGGCCTGCTCAACAAGCAAATCGCCTACGAGCTCGGCGTCTCGGAAGCCACGGTGAAGGCCCACGTCTCGGCGATCCTCGCCAAGCTCGGCGTCGAGAGCCGCACCCAGGCGGTCATCGCCGCCTCGAAGATCGAGGCCGGCCAGTGGCCGGAGCGCGCCGCCGGCGTGAGCGCCGCGGCTGACCTGTCCGGTTAGCTCCCCGGCCGTCACTCCGCAGCGTCCCTGCGCACCAGCATCTGGGAGAGCAGGGCCCGCAGCGCCGGCTTCAGCGGCTTCGGCAGCATCGTCACCTGCTTCTCTTCGGTTTCGGCGCGCAGCTCCGGCGAACGGTCGGCGGTGATGAGCACGGCCGGCACCGGCTTTCCGAATTTCCAGCGCAGCGCCACGATCGCCTCCATGCCGTCGGCGTCGTCGAGATGGTAGTCGGCGAGCAGCACGTCGGGGATGGTCTTGGCCGCCCGCACCACGGCCTCGGCCTCCTTCAGGCTCGACGCCGTCATGATCGTGCAGCCCCAGCCGGTGAGCAGCGTCGTCATGCCCTCGAGGATCGCGGGTTCGTTGTCGATGGCGAGCACGTTGAGCCCGGCGAGCGCCTGGCTCGTCCGGGCGCCGGCGCCCGAGGCGACCTTCAGGGCCGGCATCGGCGCGGTGACGGGCACGTCGAGCGCGAAGATCGAGCCCTTGCCGGGGTCGGAGCGCAGGGTGATCGGGTGGTCGAGGATGCGCGCGATGCGCTCGACGATCGAAAGTCCGAGGCCAAGGCCCGACGCCACCCGCATGCCCTGGGTCGAGCCGCTTGAATTCGCGGAACACGACCTTCTGCTGCTGCGGCTCGATGCCGAGGCCGGTGTCCCACACCTCGACGCGAACCCGCCCCTTGGCGCGCCGGCAGCCGACCAGCACGCGTCCCTCGGGCGTATACTTGATGGCGTTCGAGACGAGATTCTGGAGCACGCGGCGAAGCAGCCGGCGGTCGGAGCGCACTGTGAGGTTCGTCGGCATCACGACGAGCTTCAGGCCCTTCTCCTCGGCGACCGGCGCGAATTCGCGCGCGAGCTGGCCCGTGATGTCGTCGAGCCGGAAGCTCGAGAGCTCGGGGCGCATCGCGCCGGTGTCGAGCCGCGAGATGTCGAGCAACGTGGAGAGGATCTCCTCGACCGCGTCGAGCGATGAATCGACGTTGCGCGCCAGCCGGCCGAGATCGGCGCCTTCCTCTGCGCGCTCCACGATGCTGGTGGCGAAAAGGCGCGCGGCGTTGAGCGGCTGAAGGATGTCGTGGCTCGCCGCCGCCAGAAACCGCGTCTTCGAGATGTTGGCCTCGTCGGCCTCGGTCTTGGCGCGGGCGAGCTCCTGGTTGAGGCGGGGTGAGCTCGCGGGTGCGCTCGCGCACGCGCCGCTCCAGCGTTTCGTTCGCGCGCTCGAGCGCCTCCTGCGCCGCCACCGTGTCGGAGATGTCCGTGTAGGTCGTGACGACGCCGCCTTCCGGGATGCGGGCCGAGCGGATCTCGATGACGCGGCCGGACGGGTGGAGGCGCGTGCGCAGCGTCTCGAGCTTCACGACGAAGCGCTCGATGCGGTCGGCGATGAAGGGTTCCGGGTCGATCGGCCCGTAGGCGCCGCGGGCCGCGTTGAAGCGAAAGATGTCGTCGAGCCCGACGCCGAAGTGGATCATCTCTTCCGGCAGGTCGAAACAGTTCGCGGAACTGCCGGTTCCAGCACACGAGCTTCATGTCGGCGTCGATCGCGGTGACGCCCTGGCGGGCGTGGTCGAGCGCGTTCTGGAGCACGTCGCGGCTCGTCAGCATCGCGGCGGAGGCGTCGTCGAGCAGCTTCAGCGCGTCCGTCGTCGTGACGTTGCGCTTGGTCAGCAGCATCGAGAGCACGAGGCGGGAGGAGGCGGCGCCGATCGCCGAGGCGAGCAGGTGCTCGGCGAAGCGCAGCGTCTGGAGGTCGACTTCGGCCTTCGGCTCGAGCGCCGCGCCGCGCGCAATGCCGAAGCCGCGAAACGCGGTTTCGGTGCGTTCGGCCCCGAGATAGCGCGCGACGGTCTGGACGAGCTCGCCCGCAGTCGCGCGCGAGCGCCAGGGCCGGAAGTTCGCCGCCGTCGGCTGCGGTCCCGCGCCGGCGGGTTCGCGCCCGCAGAAGGCGAGCGCCTGCTGCCGCTCGATCGGCGTCAAGCCGCGGGTGCCCGACACAACGACATAGGCGAGCGCATTGAGCAGCAGGCTCGTGACGACGCCATGGGTGAGGGGGTCGGAAAAATCGGCGCCGAACATCGCCTGCGGACGCAGCCACGCGACGCCCCATGGGCCGTTCGCCACCAGCCCCGCGAGCCAGCCCTCGCTGCCCGAAAGCGCAGGCAGGCAGCACCAGCGTCCAGCCCCAGAGCGCCAGCCCGACCAAGAGCCCGGCGATCGCGCCCCGGGCGTTGCCGCCCGTCCAGGCGAGGCCGCCGAAGAAGACCGGCGCGAGCTGGGCGATCGCCGCCATCGCGATCAGGCCGAGGCTGGAGAGATCGGTCGCGCCCGCGATCCGGCTCACCCCGTAGGCGGCCCCCATGACGAGCACGATCGAGATGCGGCGGATGAGGAGCAGCCGCTCGGCCATGTGCCCGCGGCGCGCCGAGCGGCGGCGCAGCATCACGGGCATCGCGAGATCGTTCGACATCATCACGGCGAGCGCCACGCATTCGACGATGACCATGGCGCTGGCCGCTGAGAGGCCGCCGAGAAAGGCCGCGACCGCGATCCACCGCGCGCCGGCCTCGAGCGGCAAAGCGAGCACGTAAGAGTCGGGCGAGATCCCCTGTTCGCCCCCGAAGGTCACGAGGCCGGCGAGCGCGACGGCCGGCACGAACAGGTTGAAGGCGACGAGATAGGCGGGAAACAGATAGGCGGCGCGTCCGACGTCGGCCTCGTCGCGATTCTCGACAACGGCGACGTGGAACTGGCGCGGAAGCAGCAGGAAGGCCGCGAAGGACAGCGCCGTCAGCGCGACCCAGTGCGCAGGAGACGGCGCGGTGGCGAAAGGCGAGACGACCGCGGTCGCCGCGGCCCGGCCGATCAGCCCGGAATAGCCGTCGAACAGCCAGAAGGTGACGAAGCCGCCGACGATCAGGAAGGCCGCGAGCTTGACCACGGACTCGACCGCGACCGCCAGCATCAGCCCTTCCTGCCGTTCGGTGGCGGCGACCTGACGCGCGCCGAACAGCATGGCGAACAGCGCGAGCCCGGCGGCCGCGACCAGCGCGGGATCGATCGCGAACTCGCTGCTGGGGCCCGCCATGATGGCGACCGACGTCGCGATCGCCTTGAGCTGCAGCGCCACGTAAGGGGTCGCGCCCACGATCGCGACGACGGCGACCAGTCCCGCCACACGCTCGCTCTTGCCGTAACGCGCGCCGATGAAGTCGGCGATCGAGGTGATGTTGCGCTCTTTCGCGAGGCGGACGATCCGCTTCAGCGCCGGGGTGAAGAGCGCAAGCGCAAGCGCCGGGCCGATCGAAAGCGCGAGGAAGCTCCAGCCGGCCGAGGCCGCGAAGCCGACCGCGCCGAAGAAACGACCAGGCGGTGCAGTAGACCGAAAGCCCGAGCGCATAGAGGTGCGGCCGGAGTCGCCCTTCCGTCCAGCGCGGGCGCGAATGGTCGACCCAGGCGGCGAGCGCGAACAGCGCCGCCAGATAGACCGCCGCGACGGTCAACACGATCCAACCCTGCAACTTGAGCCGTCTCCTCGCACAGCCTGACGCGCGGGCGATTGACTGAGACGAATCCTGTCGCGCGCCAAGTCATTGCGCGCCGTCGTCTTGCCAATCGCTCGCCGGGCTCGATAACCTCTAACGGCATAGCCGGCGTTTTGTCATCTGCCGGCCGTTACAGGGGGTTCCGCCATGTCGATGGTGCAAGAGTTCAAAGAATTCGCAATGAAGGGCAACGTCGTCGACCTCGCGGTCGGCGTCATCATCGGCGCGGCCTTCGGCAAGATCGTCGAAAGCCTCGTGGCCGACATCTTCATGCCGATCGTCGGCGCGGTCATCGGCGGCCTGGATTTCTCGAACTACTTCGTCGGCCTGTCGTCCGCCGTGACGTCGCCCGCGCTCGTCGACGCCAAGAAGCAGGGCGCGGTGCTCGCCTATGGCAGCTTCCTGACCATCACCATCAACTTCATCATCATCGCCTTCATCCTATTCATGGTGATCAAGGCGATGAACCGGATGAAGAAAAGGGAAGAGGCCAAGCCCGCGCCGGCCGCGGAAGTGCCGGCCGACGTCAAGCTGCTGGCCGAGATCCGCGATCTCCTCGCCTCCGGGGCGTCCGCGCCCAAGGTCTGAGGCCAAAGGACGCCTGCGGAACACGCGTCGGACGCGCCGCCGTTCTGGGCCGTGTTCCCGGATCCCGGCTCTTCGGCAGGGATGACGCCCCGGTTCCGGCGGTCGCCCGACCGCTGGCCGTCTTTGGCGAGGAGAGCCCAATGGCCGCCGCCCGGTTCGTGCTGCACCATCATCCGCAGTCGCGCGCCCAGCGCATCAAGTGGCTGCTGGAGGAGACGGGCGCGCCCTACGAGCTCGTCTCCCACGACCTCGAAGCCCGGACGCACAAGTCGCCCGAGTTCCTGGCGCTCAACCCGCACGGCAAGATCCCGACGCTCGTCGACCGCGGTCCGGAGGGGACCGCGGAGGTCGTGGTCACGGAATCCGCCGCGATCGTCATCCACGTGGCGGACGCGGTTCCCGAGGCCGGCCTTGCGCCGGCGCCGGGCTCGCTCGAGCGCGGGCCCTATCTCGGCTGGATCGTCTATTCGGCGAGCGTGCTCGAACCGGCGCTGATGGACGCGTTCTTTCCGCGCAAGGACGCGCCGTCGCCGGTGATGACGGGCTGGCCGAGCTTTGACGAGGCGCTGGAGCGCGTCGAGGCCGCGCTGAAGCCCGGCCCCTGGCTCCAGGGCGAGAGCTTCACCGCCGCGGATCTCACGATCGGCTCGTTCCTCGGCTGGCTCGCCGGCTGGGGCAAGCTGCCGGGACCCGAGCGCTTCGCCGGCTATCTCAGCCGCATCGCCGAGCGGCCCGCGCACAGGCGGGCGTTCGGGAGAGGCTAGCTCCCCCCGCTCGTCTTCCGGTCGTAGGCCGCCTGCGCTTGGAGGATCTCGTCCATGTTGCGCTCCGCCCAGTGGGCGAGCGCTGAGGCCGTCTCGTTCAGAGTGCGGCCGAGCGGCGTCAGCGAATATTCGACCGTGACCGGAACGGTGGCGAAGGCTTCGCGAAAGACGAGCCCATCCCGCTCCAAGCGCTTCAGCGTCTGCGACAGCACCTTCTGCGACAGGCCCTCGATGTCCCGTCTTAGGCGGTTGAAGCGCATCGGCTCCTCTGCGAGGCGGTCGAGCAGCAGCAGCGCCCATTTGTCCGCGATCCGGTCCAGCACCATCCGCGTCGGACAGCGCATGGCGTAGACGTCGTATTGCTGGCGCATCGCCTGTTCTCCAAGACGCTGAAAGGTTTCCGACCGGAAACCAGCGCACTCCCGCGTGCCTTCTTACGGCCCGCGCGAGAGGCGTCTATGTATCGCTTCGTAACATGGTTTCCATTAGATACCAAGAGACGAAGATGGCGAGCAAGGTTCTGGTTCTCGGCGCGAGCGGCACTGTCGGACGTCCTCTCGTGCGGGCGCTCGTGGCGAAGGGCGTGTCCGTGAAGGCGGCGTCGCGCTCGGGAGCGCCGATCGAGGGCGCGGAGGGCGTGCGGTTCGATTTCGGCGACCCGGCGACCTACGGGCCCGCCTTGGAAGTGGTCGACGGCGCGTATCTGCTGGCGCCACCGGCACGACCGACGTGCCCGGCCGGCTTCTGCCCGTCGTCGAGGCGGCGGCGGCGCGCGGCGTCAAGATCGTGCTGCAGACCGTGATGGGCGCGGACGCCGACGAGGCCAATCCCTATCGGCGCGTCGAGCGCGCCGTCGAGGCGAGCGGGCGGGCCTTTCGTGATCCTTCGGCCCAACTGGTTCGCGGACAATTTCCACACGTTCTGGAAGCCGGGCGTCGCGGTCGGTGAGATCGCGCTTCCGGCAGGCGACGGCGCGAGCAGCTTCGTCGACGCCCGCGACATCGCCGACAGCGCAGTCGGCGCGCTGACGAGCGATCGCTTCGATGGCCACGCCTTCACGCTCACCGGCCCGCAGGCGCTCGGCTACGCCGCGGCGGCCGAAGTCCTCTCAAGCGCGCTCGGCCGTCCTGTCGCCTACCGCGCGATCGACGACGAGACCTTCGTGGCCGCGCTGGTCTCGGGCGGCGTCCCGGAGGACTATGCGCGCTTTCTGGCGACGATCTTCGAGCCGGTCCGCGCGGGCCACACCGCGCCGACCACCGGCGACGTCGAGACGCTGTCGGGCCATGCGCCCCGCACGCTCGCCGACTACGCGCGCGACAACGCCGCCGCTCTCTCGTCCTGAGCGCGTCCCGCGGGGGCCGCGTCTGCGCCGCCCCCGCGGATCTTTCGTTCGTCAGGGTTACTTGGTCGCGCCGTCCACGATGCCGGCGAGGCCTTTCACATAGATCCCGTCGATCACGGTCTTGGCCTCGGCCTCGCTCGCGCCCTTGGCCTGGAAGTCGCCCGTCCAGGTGATGGTCGAGCCTCCGGACGCGCCGGCGGACTTCACCTGGATGGTCGAGATGTAGTTTGAGACCGGGAGCGGGCTTTCGAGGATCGCGTAGGTGTAGGTCATCGCCGCCTCGTCGCGCCCGACGAGCTCCTCGACGATCTCGCCGCCGCCCTTCAGCTGCAGGCGGCGGACCGGCTTCGCCCCGCCCTCGACCAGCGTGCAGCCCTCCACCGCCGGATGCCATTGGGCGATGCCGCAGAAGTCGCCGATCGTCGCCCACACCTTGTCGGGCGGGGCGGTGACGGGGGTCGTTTCCGTGACGGTCACCGCGAAGGCGGGCGTCGCGGCGAGCGCCGCCACGGCGGCCACAGCCGAAATGCGCTTGATCATTGTTCCGCTCCCTCTGGATTCTTGCGTCTTGGGCTTTCCGCCCCTTGGCTCAGAGGGTCTAGCGCCGGATTTCGTGAAGGGTAGCGGGCTTCCACTTTCGGGCGAGGCCGAGGCGCGCCTATTGACCTTTGTTCCGGTATCGCGCGGCCGCGCGATGGCCGATCGTCCGCGCGTCGTCGAACCAGGAACGCGAGGGAGCGCCGCGCTGAAGGGCAGGGCCGTCATCGAAGGCTTCGCGAACCGTCTCGTCGCCGTCGCGCTCATCTGCGCGGCCGCGATCGGCGGCGCGCCCGCCCGCGAGGCGGAGGACGCGCGGCCCGCCACCGCGCTGGTTCTCTCGATCGACGTCTCCGGCTCGGTGGACGAAGCCCGCTACAACCTCCAGCTCGAAGGGATCGCGGAGGCGCTGGAGGATCCGGTGACGCTGTCGGCGATTTCGGCGACCGGCGGCGCGGGCGTCTGGCTCTCGGTCGTCACCTGGGCCGACGGCGCGCGCGTCTCGGTCGGCTGGCGCCGTGTCGCCTCTCTTTCAGACGCGAGGGCGTTCGCCGACGAAGTCCGGCGCATCCCGCGCGAGCCCGGTCAGTTCACCTGCATCGGCGGCATGCTGCGCGTCGTCTCGCAGACGCTCATTCCGGCGCTGCCAAACCCGGTCGAGACGCTCGTGGTCGACGTCTCGGGCGACGGCATCGACAATTGCGGCGACGTCCGCGAGATCCACGAGGAGCGCGACGCGGTGCTGGCGCTTGGAGCCACCATCAACGGCCTCCCGATCCTGGTGCCGGGAGAAAACGACGTGGTCGGGGTGGGGGCCTTCAGGAAGCCGGGCTTCGGCCTGCGCGAGCTTCCCTCGCGGCCCGACCAGGAGGCGACGACGCTCGACCGATGGTACCGCGACCACGTGATCGGCGGTCCCGGCGCGTTCCTGCTGGTCGCGCAGGGCTATGAGGACTTTTCGCGCGCCCTGCGCCGCAAGCTCGTGACCGAGATCAGCCTTCTGGCGCGCCGGAGCCGCGAGCCGTCGGGTCCGGCGGTCGGCGCCGCGTCCGGCGTCGTCGCGTCGGGGACGGACTGAAGGAAGGCCGGCCCGTGGCCCGACAGGTCCACCTTGGCGGTCAGCGGCAGGTGGTCCGAGGCCTTGCGCGCGAGCGGCGTGTCGTGGACGGCGTGGTCGTGCACCAGCCCGCGCGGCCAGCCGAAGATGCGGTCGAGCGGGAACATCGGCCGCCGCGAGGGAAAACTCGCCAGCGGCTTCGGCTCGCCGAACAGGGGCTCGAACACGTTGAGCGAGGAGCCACGGCGCGCGCGCCATTCGTTGAGGTCGCCGAGCAGGACCGTCGGCATCGGCGGCAGGCGGCCGAAGGCGGAGACGATCGCGCCCGCCTGGCTCACCCGCGAGCGGCGCAGCAGGCCGAAATGCGCTGCGATGATGCGGAACGGACCGTCGCCGAGGTCGAGATCGACCAGGATCGCGCCGCGCGGCTCGACGCCTGGAAGCCGGATGCGGGTGCGCCGGTAGGACACCGGCTCGCGCGCGACGAGGAGCGCGTTCCCGTGCCAGCCATGGCCGTCAGGCGCGTCCGACTGGGCGAGGAGCCGCAGGCCCGTCTCCTGCCGCAGCGCCTCGAGGTCGAGCAGGCCGATGCGCTGGCCGAAGCGCCGGTCCGCCTCCTGCAGCGCCACCACCTCGGCGCCGATCTCCTTCAGCACCGCGATGATGCGGTCCGGCCGCGAGCGGCCGTCCGTCCCGACGCATTTGTGGATGTTGTAGGTCGCGACCTTCACGGGGCGGATGTTGCCTTGGTCGGTTACAGGTAGGGCGACGCGAGCCGGACGGTCGCGTCGCGCAGCTTGATCGCGAGCGGCTTGGCGTCGAGCTCCTCGAGCGAGGCGGCCGCGGCGCATTTCGAATCGATGAGCCCGGACAGCCGCGCCGCGAGCGCGGCGTCATAGAGCTCCACGGTCAGTTCGAAATTGAGGCGCAGGCTGCGCGCGTCCCAGTTCGCGCTGCCGATCAGGCACCAGACGTCGTCGATCGTCATGAGCTTCGAGTGGTCGAAAGGCGGCTCGGAGCGAAAGAGCCGGCAGCCGGCCTCGAGCAGCGGCCGGACATGCCCGTCGGAGGCCCAGGCGACGAGTCGGTGATTGTTGACCGCGGGCGTGACGATCCTGACCTCCACCCCGCGCAGCGCGGCGACCTGAAGGGCGGTGATCAGCCGCTCGTCGGGCAGGAAATAGGGCGTCGCGATCCGGATCGTCCGGCGCGCGGAGGCGATCGCGGCGAGCAGCGTCAGGACGAGGCGGTCGACCGTCTGGTCCGGCCCGGACACCACCGCGCGGGCGGGCGGCCCGTCCGCGGACGGCCTCGCGGGCGTCTCCGGCACGTCGTCTCCGGTGACGAAGGCCCAGTCCTCGTCGAAACTGTCGGCGATCTGGTCGACGACCGCGCCGCTGACTCGGAAATGGGTGTCGCGGACCGGCTCGTCGGTCGGGCGCGCCAGCACGTTCTCGCCGGCGATGTTGAGCCCGCCCACGAAGGCGAGCCGCCGGTCGAGGATCAGCGCCTTCTTGTGGAGCCGGAGGTCGAGCAGCGGCATGCGCCACGGCCAGGCCGAATGCAGGAACCGCGCGGCCGGAACGCCGCGCCGCCGCAGCGCCCGCCAGGCGGGCGAACGAAAATAGCCGCCGCCCATGCCGTCGATCAGCACGCGCACCGCGACGCCGCGCTCATGCGCTGCGGCGAGCGCCTCCACGAACGGCGTTCCTGCGGAGTCGGTGCGGAAGATGAAGGTCGAGAGCTCGACGCTGGTCCTGGCCTGCGAGATCGCCGCGAGCATCGCCGGATAGGCCTCGTCGCCCGACTGGAGGACAGCCTCCACCACGCCGTCGACGCGTTCGAGCCCGGTGATGGCTCCGACCGCCGTGGCGAGACGGTCCTGCGCCGAAATCTCGCGCGCGTCGGGATCCGAGCGCGTCTGCGAATGGCTGACGCCGCGCAGCCGCCGCGCCTTGCGGTGGACGCGGTTGATGCCGAAGAAGAAGTAGAGCGCGGCGCCGAACACCGGCGAGAGCCACGCGACCCCGATCCAGCCGATCGCCGCCCGCACGTCGCGCTTTCGCAGCAGCACGTGGACAGAGGTCGCGGTCGCGATGGCGACATGCAGCGCCGTGACCCACAGGCCTTCGTACTGGAGCTCGCTGAGCGTCACGAATCTCGTCGCCGCGTGGGAGCGGGCTTTCCGCGCCGGGAGCGCGTCCATGCCCTGAACGAACGGGCTCGATCCTATCCGATCCGCCGCGCCCGCGCAGCCGCCCGCCCTTCAACACCGCGTCGGAGCAAAGCGGGCCACGCTCGTCGCGGCTCGCTCGGCCGTCCGGCCAAGCGGCTTCATGGCGGTCGCCGGCGTAGAGGCGGCGTGCCGAAGAACCCGCGGCCGCCTCGCGCGAAGATTGAGGCCTTGGGGACGGGCGCCGCGCGTTCGACGGAACTTTCGAGCGCGCGCGAGAAGGCGGCGCCGGGCTCTCAAAGCCCTCGATTATGTCCCGCATAACGTTGGGGCCACAGGTTTACTTTTGGCGGCGCGTCACCAGAACCTGTGACGGCGGGTTTCTCTTCCCATCCTTGGCGACAGCCGGGGGCATCAGTCAGTCGTCGTCTTTCCGAGAGCGTCGTCCACGTTCGCAGTCTCGATACAGCCGGGGGTGCTCATGGTGCTGCCAGGGAGCGGAGGTCGATCACGGCGTCGCGGCGTCGCTGGGAAACTTCTTGTCGCGGCCGGCCTCGCGTCCCTGTCGGGCTGCGGCGAGGCTCCGCCGCCGCCGCCCAAGCACGTGACGGAGGTCGAGGTCACGCCCGTCGCCCTCACGCAGTTCGCGCCTGAGGTCGCGCTCACGGGACAGATCGCGGCGCGGATCCAGAGCCAGCTCGCCTTCCGCATCGAGGGGCGCATCGCCGCGCGCAATGTCGAGGTGGGAGACCATGTGACGAAGGGGCAGATCCTCGCCCGCCTCGAGACCACCCAGCAGGAGGCCGACGTGAGCGCGGCGAAGGCCGGGGTCGCCTCGGCGGAGGCGACGCTAAAGGAGGCCGAGTCGAGCTTCTCGCGCCAGAAGGATCTGATCGGTCAGGGCTTCACCACCCGGCCGAACTTCGACAGCGCCAAGCAGGCGCTCGACGGCGCGAAGGCGGGGCTGGACGGCGCGAGAGCGGCGCTCGGTTCGGCCGAGGACGCGCTCGCCAACACCGAGCTTCGCGCCGACGCCGACGGCGTGGTGACGGCGCGCACCGCGGAGGTCGGGCAGGTCGTGGCGGTCGCGCAGGCGGTCTACACGGTCGCGCAGGACGGCGCGCGCGACGCGGTGTTCGACGTGTTCGAGGCGCTGCCCGCAAAGCCGCCGCCCGACAAGCGGGTCGAGATCACGCTGCTCTCCAACCCGGCGATCAAGACGATCGGCGTGGTGCGCGAGGTCTCGCCCACCGTCGACGCCGCGCGCGGGACCGTGCGGGTCAAGATCGCGCTCGACAGGCCGCCGCCGGAGATGAGCCTCGGCGCGCCGGTGCAGGGGGCGGGGCGCTTCAAGCCCGCCGACACCATCGTGCTGCCCTGGACGGCTTTCTTCGCCGAGAACGGCAAGCCCGCCGTCTGGATCGTCGATCCGAACGCCAAGACCGCGTCGCTGCGCAAGGTCGACGTTCTCGGCTACCGCACCGGCCAGCTGGTGCTGAACGATGGGCTCAAGGCCGGCGAACTGGTCGTGACCCGCGGCGGCCAGCTTCTGAGGCCTGGCCAGACGGTCGATTTCGAGACCGGCGGCGCGGCGCCGAAGCCGGAGGGACAGCCGTGACGCTTCGCTCCTGCCTTTTCGCCGCCGTCTGCGCGGCTCCGCTTGCGGGCTGCGGCGAAGATCCGCCGCCCCCGCCGGTCGTCCGCCCCGTGCTGTCGGTGGTCGCCGAGCCCGCCGACGCCAAGAGGATCGGTTTCGCGGGCGTCGTCGAGCCCCGCTACCAGACCGACCGGGCGTTCCAGGTGCTGGGGCGGATCATCAGCCGCAACGTCGACGTCGGCGATCTGGTCAAAGTCGGGCAGACGATCGCGACCAACGATCCGCTGACCTACCAGCTCGCAGTCCGGTCGGCGCAGTCGGAGGTCGTGACCGCGAAGTCGCAGCTCGAGAAGACCAGCGCGCAGAAGGATCGCACGCAGACGCTCGTCAAGCAGGGCGTCTACACCCAGGCCGATCTCGACGCCGCGCAGCAGGCTCTCGACGCCGCCGCCGCCTCGGTGCAGCAGGCCGAGGCCCGCTTCGCAAAGGCCAAGGAGCAACTCGGCTACACCACTCTTGCGGCCGATCTCGACGGCGTCGTCACCGCGGTCTACGCCGAGGTCGGCCAGATGGCGTCGCCCGGCATGCGCGTGATGACGCTCGCGCGCACCGACATTCGCGAGGCAGTGGTCGACGTGCCCGACGACGTCGCCCAGGCGCTAGCCCCGGGCGCGCCGTTCCGCGTCGCGCTGCAGGCCGACCCCACCGTCGTCGCGGACGGCAAGGTGCGCGAGATCGCGCCCGAGGCCGACGCCGCCACGCGGCTGAGGCGGATCAAGATCACGCTCGAGCGGCCGCAGGAGGCCTTCAGACTTGGCGCGACGATCTTCGCCGCGCCCCAGCGTCCGACCGGCGATCCTTCGATCGAACTTCCGACGACCTCCGTGTTCGAGCGCGACGGAGCGCCTCGCGTCTGGATCGTGGACAAGAACGGCAAGACGGTTCGCAGCGTCGGAGTCGAGATCGCGCATCGGGACGCCCGCATCGTCCGGTTGTCCGGCGGCGTGCCCGCCGGCGAGCGGGTGGTGATCGCAGGCGCCAACAGCCTGTCCGAGGGTCAGGCCGTCAAGCTGGGGGCGGGCGAGTGAGCGCCGAAGGAGCCAGTCCGCCCGACGGCGGCGAAGCGACGGGCCGCGAGCCGTTCAATCTCTCGGTCTGGGCGCTCAAGCACCGCTCGCTGATCTGGTACTTCATGATGGTCTTCGCGGTCGCGGGACTGATGTCGTATCTCAGCCTCGGCCGCGCCGAAGACCCGGACTTCACGATCAAGACCATGGTGATCCAGGCGACATGGCCCGGCGCCACGGTCGAGGACACCATGACCCAGGTGTCCGAGCGCATCGAGAAGAAGCTCGAGGAGATCGACGCGCTCGACTACGTCAAGAGCATCAACGCCCCGGGCCGCACGACGCTTTACGTCTATCTGAAGGACACCACGCCCGGGAAATCCGTCCAAGGCTACTGGCTGCGCATCCGCAACATCATCTCGGACATCAGGTCCGAGCTGCCCTCGGGCGTGCAGGGGCCGTTCTTCGACGACGATTTTCGGCGACGTCTTCGGCAACATCTACGCCTTCACCTCGGACGGCCTCTCCCAGCGCCAGCTCCGCGACTACGTCGAAAGCGTGCGCTCGAAGATCCTGACGCTGCGCGACGCCGGCAAGGTCGAGCTCGTCGGCGCGCAGGACGAGGTGATCTATCTCGAGTTCTCGACGCGCCAGGTCGCGGCGCTCGGCATCACGCAACAGATGGTGGTGAGCGCGCTGCAGGGCCAGAACGCGATCACGCCCTCGGGCGTGATCGAGGCCAGGGGCGAGCGGGTGAGCGTGCGCGTCAGCGGCTCCTTCCAGTCGGAGGAGAGCCTCAGGGCCATCAACCTGCGGATCAACGACCGCTTCTTCCGACTGGGCGACGTCGCCACCATCACGCGCGGCTATCAGGATCCGCCGCAGGCCTTGTTCCGCTACCAGGGCAAGCCCGCGATCGGCCTCGCCATCGGCATGAAGCCGGGCGCGAACCTCACCATCTTCGGCGATCAGCTCACCGAGAAGATGCGCCAGATCGAGGGCGACCTGCCGATCGGCGTCGGGGTGCACAAGGTGTCGGACCAGCCGGAGCTCGTCGCAGACGCCGTCTGGGGCTTCGTCGAGGCGCTGATCGAGGCGGTGGTGATCGTCCTCATCGTCAGCTTCATCAGCCTCGGCGTGCGCGCGGGCCTCGTGGTGGCGGTGACGATCCCGCTGGTGCTCGCCATCACGTTCCTGGCGATGAAGCTCTACGGCGTCTCGCTGCAGCGCATCTCGCTCGGCGCGCTCATCATCGCGCTCGGCCTGCTGGTCGACGACGCGATGATCGCGGTCGAGATGATGATCGCCAGACTCGAACTCGGCGACAAGCTCGAGAAGGCCGCGACCTACGTCTACAGCCACACCGCTTCCCGATGCTGACCGGGACGGTGGTCACGATCGTCAGCTTCTTTCCGGTCGCCTTCAACAATGGCGGCGCCGGCGAGTTCACCTTCACGCTGTTCGTGGTGATCGCGGTCGCGCTCATCGTGTCCTGGGTGGTGGCGGTGCTGTTCGTGCCGCTGCTCGGCGTCACCATGCTGCCCAAGACGCTCAAGAAGCACGCCGAGAAGAAAGGCTTCTTCACGCGTGGGTTCCAGAGGCTGCTGATCCTGTCGGTGGTGGAAATGGGTCACGATCGCGGCCACCGTCGCGATGTTCGCGACCGCGGTGTTCGGCATGCGCTTCGTGCAGCAGCAGTTCTTCCCGTCGTCGGAACGCGTTGAGGTCATCGTCGACTGGACCGCGCCGCAGAACGCCTCGATCACCGAGACGCGCGCGCAGATGGACCGCTTCGAGAAGCATCTCGAGGGCGATCCGGACGTCGAGCATTGGTCGTCCTATGTCGGGCAGGGCGCGCTGCGCTTCCTGCTGTCCTTCGACGTCCAGCCGTCGAGCCCCAATTACGGCCAGATCGTCATCGTGACCAAGAGCATCGAGGCGCGCGAACGGCTGCGCGCCAAGCTCGACAAGATCGGGCGGGACGAATTCGTGGGCACGGACGTGTTCGTCCACCTGCTCGACATCGGGCCGCCGGTCGGCCGCGCGGTGCAGTACCGGATCGGGGGCCCCGACCTCGAAAGCACCCGCGTCGCGGCGAAGATCGCCGCCGTGATGGGCGACCATCCGAACCTCGGCCAGGTGGTGTACGACTGGAACGAGCCCGGCCGCGTGGTGAAGGTCGACGTGCTGCAGGATAAGGCCGCGCAGCTCGGCGTGACGTCGGAATCCGTTTCGACGGCGCTCAACGGCATCGTGGGCGGCTCCGCCATCACGCAGGTGCGCGACTCGATCTATCTCATCGACGTCGTGGCGCGCGCGCGCGACGTCGACCGCTCGTCGATCGAATCGATGCAGAACCTCCAGATCCGCACGGGAAGCGGCCAGACCGTGCCGCTCGCGGCGATCGCGAACCTCTCCTACCAGTCCGAACAGCCGATCGTCTGGCGGCGCCACCGCATCCCGACCATCACGCTCAAGGCGAGCGTGATCGGGGACATCCAGCCCGCCACGGTGGTCAAGCAACTCGCGCCGAAGCTCGAGCCGGTGACGTCGAAACTCTCGTCCGACTACCGCTTCGAAACCGGCGGCGCGGTCGAGGAGAGCGGCAAGGGGCAGGGGCCGATCATCGCGGTCGTGCCGGTGATGCTGCTCACCATGACCACGATCCTGATGTTCCAGCTGCAAAGCTTCGCGCGCCTGTTCCTCGTCGTCGTCGTGGCGCCGCTCGGATTGATCGGCGTGGTGGCGGCGCTCGTGCCGAGCGGCGCGCCGCTCGGATTCGTGGCGATCCTCGGCGTGCTCGCGCTCATCGGCATCCTGATCCGCAATTCGGTGATCCTCGTGATGCAGATCGAGGAATTGCGCGGGGAGGGCCTCGACGGCTGGACCGCTGTGGTCGAGGCCTCGGAGCACCGGATGCGGCCGATCCTGCTCACCGCCTCGGCCGCGAGCCTCGCGCTGATCCCGATCGCGCGCGAGATCTTCTGGGGGCCGATGGCCTTCGCGATGATGGGCGGCATCATCGCCGGCACGGTGCTGACGCTGCTGTTCCTGCCGGCGCTCTATGTCGCTTGGTTCCGCCTCAAGGAGCCGAGGCGCGACGAGGCGCCTGCGCCGGCTTGATCGGCGGCCGGCGCAGGCGGCTCATGGCTGCCCTGCGCGCGGAACGCCCAGGGCGAGCCGCCTGTTTGGTCTGGATCGCGGCGGGATCGGCCCGTCGCGTTCCAAAAACTGCACTCTCCGGAGCGACCCATGGCTCAGACGATCGCCGATCTCCTCGTCAAGACGCTGGCCAACGCCGGCGTCGAACGCATCTGGGGCGTCACGGGCGACAGCCTCAACGCGATGAACGACAGCCTCCGGCGGCAGAAGTCGATCTCCTGGATGCATGTCCGCCACGAGGAGGTGGCGGCGTTTTCGGCCGGCGCGGAAGCAGCGCTGACCGGCGAGCTTGCGGTCTGCGCCGGAAGCTGCGGGCCGGGCAACCTGCACCTCATCAACGGGCTCTACGATTGCCACCGCAACCATGTGCCCGTGCTCGCGATCGCGGCCCACATTCCGTCCAGCGAAATCGGCCTCGAATATTTTCAGGAGACCCGCCCGACGGAGCTCTTCCGCGAATGCAGCCATTTCTGCGAGATGGTGCAGGACCCGCGGCAGATGCCCGAGATTCTGCACCGGGCCATGCGCACCGCGATCGGCCGCAAGGGTGTCGCGGTGCTGGTCATCCCCGGCGACGTCGCGCTGAAGGCGGCCCCGGAGGGCGCGCGGTCCGACTGGCCGAAGCTGTCCGAGCCGCGGCTGCTGCCGAACGCCGCCGACGTCGAGGCGCTCGCCGAACTGCTGAACGGCTCCGACGCCGTGACGATGCTCTGCGGCGCGGGTTGCGCCGGCGCGCATGACGAGGTGGTGGCGCTCGCCGACGCCCTGGGCGCGCCGATCGTCCACGCCTTCCGCGGCAAGGAGTTCGTCGAATACGACAACCCCTTCGACGTCGGCATGACGGGGCTGATCGGCTTTTCGTCCGGCTATCAGGCGATGATGTCCTGCGACACGCTGCTGATGCTCGGCACCGACTTTCCCTACCGCAACTTCTATCCGCCGAAGGCCAGGATCGTGCAGGTCGACAGGGAGCCGGGCGCCCTCGGCCGCCGCGCGCAGCTCGCGCTTGGGATCGTGGGCGACGTCAAGGCGACGATTGCGGAGCTCATGCCGAAGATCCGGCCGGGCCGCGATCGCGGCTTCGTCGAGACCGCGCGCAAGCACTATACGGACGCGCAAGGGCCTCGACGATCTCGCCAAGCCCGCCGCCGACGGCAAGCCGCTTCACCCGCAATATGTGGCGCGCCGGATCGACGCGCTGGCGGCCAGGGACGCGGTGTTCGCGGTCGACGTCGGCACGCCCTCGGTCTGGGCCGCGCGCTATCTGACGATGAACGGAGAGCGTCGTATCCTCGGCTCGTTCCGCCATGGCTCGATGGCCAACGCCATGCCGCAGGCGCTCGGCGCGCAGGCGGCCTATCCGGGCCGGCAGGTGATATCGATGTCGGGCGACGGCGGCTTCGCCATGCTGATGGGCGACCTGCTCACCGCCAAGCAGCTCAAGCTGCCGATCAAGATCGTCGTCTTCAACAACGGCTCGCTCGGCTTCGTCGAGATGGAGATGAAGGCCGCGGGCTATCTCGACACCAATGTCGCCCTGGAGAACCCGGACTTCGCGGCGCTCGCGACAAGCGCCGGCATTCGCGGTCTGAAGGTCACGAGCTCCGGGCAACTCGACGACGCGCTTGCGCAGGCTTTCGCGCATGACGGGCCGGCGCTCGTCGACGTCCATGTGGCGCGGCAGGAGCTGTCGATCCCGCCGAAGATCGAGCTCGAACAGGCCAAGGGCTTCAGCCTCTATATGCTGAAGGCCATCATCAACGGCCGCGGCGACGAGGTGATGGACCTCGCCTCGACGAACCTCTTCCGGTGACGGCGGAAGTCTAGCCGAGCCCGAGCCGCTCCACGCCCCGGCCGATGGCGAGAACGGACTCGTCCGCAAAGCGTCGGCCGACGATCTGGAGGCCGACCGGAAGCCCGTCGGCCGCGACGCCGACGGGAACCGACAGCGCCGGGCATTGCGGCGTGAAGTTGAACGGGCAGGTCATGTCGAGGCCGATCAGACGCCCGCTCGCGTCCTCGCCGAAATAGTCGCCGTCGACCTTCTCGACCGGCGGCGCGGTGACCGCGCAGGTCGGGCAGAGCAGCGCGTCGTAGCTCTCGAACAGCCTCGCCATGTCGCGCCACATCGCGGTGCGCAGCAGCTCGACGCGCTTGTAGCTCGTCGCGTCCTTGGCGAAGCCGCGCTCCATGATGGCGACCATCGAGGGGTCCATGCGGTCGCGGAAGCCCGCGAGGCGGTCGCCGAAATAGGCCGACATGAACACGCACCAGACCTCGTACCACTCGTCGACGACGGCGCGCGTCCAGGGCAGCGCGACCTCCTCGACGATCGCCCCTGCGGCGCGCATGGCCTCGGCCGCGCGTCGGATCGCGGCCTCGACCTGCGGCTCGACGGCGTAGAAGCCGAGATCGACCGACAGTGCGAAGCGCTTACCGGCCAAGCTCGAATCCTGCGTCCGGCCGGGCTCGAAGGTCAGCGGCAGAGAGCCGATGTCCTCGTCGCTCGGCCCTGAGGTCGCCTCGAGGAATGCGACGGCGTCGTCGATCGTGCGGGCGAGCGGCCCGAAATGCGAGATGTCGTCGAACACGCTCGGCAGGATCGTCATCGGGATCCGGCCGAGACTCGGTTTCAGCCCGACGACCCCGCAGAACGAAGCCGGGATGCGCACCGAGCCGCCCATGTCCGACCCTTCCGCGAATGGCACGACGCCGGTCGCGACCGCGACCGCGGAGCCGCCCGAGGAGCCGCCGGGCGTGCGGCTCGGATCGCGCGGGTTGCGCGTCGCGCCGAAGCGCGGGCTCCAGGTGAGGCTCGAATGCGCGAATTCCGGCGTGGTGGTCTTCGCCATCAGGATCGCGCCCGTCGCCTGCAGGCGGCGGACGTAGAGCGCGCTCTCGGTGGGGACGACGTCGCCCGAGCTCCAGGAGCCGAGCGTGGTGAGGTCGCCTGCGGTCGGCGTCAGGTCCTTGGCGGCGAAGGGCACGCCATGGAGGAAGCCGGTCGCGCGGCCCTCCTCGACGGCCGCGTCGGCCTCGCGGGCGGCCGCCATCGCGGCCTCGTCCCGGATCAGCACGAAGGCGTTGAACGATCCTTGCGTCGCCCGCGCGCGGCGCAGCGACTCCCGCATGACCTCGACGGCGGAGAAGCGCCGGCTCCGCACGCCCGCCGCGATCTCCCGCGCCGTCAGATCGAGCGGATGCGCGGGAGGCGCGTCGCCGCTTGCTCCGCCGTCGCTCACTCGGCCGCCATCGCGAAGGCCGTGACCGTGTCGTAGCGCCGGCCGACATAGATCAGCCCCTCGCGGCCTTCCCCGCCCCCGACGCCCAGCACCTCGCAGAACAGCACCGCGTGCGTCCCGACGTCCACGATGCTGCTGATCTTGCAGTCGAAAGAGGCGAGAGCGCCCTTGAGGACCGGCGCGCCGCTCGGACCGATGATCCAGTCGGCGGCCGCGAACCGCTCTTCGACGGGCGTGCGCCCGCCGAAGAGGTTGGAGAGGGTCTCGTGCTCCGGCGCCAGCGTGTTGACGCAGAGGACGCCGTTCGCATGGAACGCCTCGCCGACCGAGCTGTCGCGCTTGACGCAGACGAGCAGCGTCGGCGGCGCGTCGGTCACGCTGCAGACAGCCGTCGCGGTGAAGCCCGCGCGGCCGGCCGGACCATCGGTCGTGACGACGTTCACCGCGGCCGCGACCGCCGCCATAGCGTCGCGATAGCGCTCCTTGGAGATCGGTCCGGCGTCTGCTGCCTTGTCCATCGCGTGCCGCCTTTCGCCCGTCAGAACTCGAGGAGGTTGTCGCGAAGTTTTTCGTGAGCGTAGGCGGTGCGCGCAAGACCGCGTTTTTGCAGGGCAGGCACGAGCCCATCGGCGATCTCGACGATGAAGCGGCGGCTGACGCGCAGCACCGGCGTCGTGATCAGGAAGCCGTCGCCGCCCACCTCCTCCATGATCTCGCCCATGCGGTCGGCGACCGTGTCGGGCGTGCCGACGAGCTCCACGGATGAAACCAGCCCGCCGCCGCCGTCGACCACCAGTTCTTTCAGCGTCTTGCCGCTGCCCCACTGCTGGAACTTGTCGAGCGTGCCGGACTCGCCGTTGGTGACGAGTTTTTCGGGCAGCGGCTTGTCGAGGTCGTACTGCGCGAAGTCGATCTCGGTGATGGCCGAGAGCGAGGCCAGCGTGTCGGTGATGAAGTGCGGCGAGTTCAGCATGCGCTGGTACTTTTCGCGCGCCTCGGCGTCGGTCTCGCCGAGCGTCGGCGTCACGCAGAACAGCACCTTGATCTCGTCCGGGTCGCGGCCGAATTGTTCGGCGCGGGCGCGGATGTCCTCGCGGAACGCCTTCATCGAGGCGACGCCGCTCGCCACCGAGATGATGCTGTCGGCGTGCGTCGCCGCGAAGTCGCGGCCCTTGGGCGAGGCGCCGGCCTGCACGTAGAGCGGCCGCTGCTGGGGCGAGGGAACGGTGTTGAGCGGGCCGCGGACCTTGTAGTACTTGCCGACGTGATCGATCGTGTGGACCTTCGTGTCGTCGGCATAGACGCCGGCGTCCCGGTCGAGGACCACCGCGTCGCTGTCCCAGCTCGCGAACAGCTTGTTCATGACCTCCATATACTCGTCGGCCATCTCGTAGCGCTGGTCGCGCGGCGGCAGCTTGTCCATGCCGAAGTTCTGCGCCGCGAGATCTTCCGCGCTCGTCACGATGTTCCAGCCGAAACGGCCTCTCGTCAGGCTGTCGATGGTGGAGGAAAGGCGCGCCATCATGAAGGGCGGGTAGGCCATGGTGGACATGGTCGCCACCACGCCGAGCCGCGAGGTCGCCATGCCCATGGCGACCGCGAGCGGGGCCGGATCGTGCTTGGGCACCATCATGCCGTGGTTGAGGGAGGCCTTGGTGGAGCCGCCGAAGGTCTGCGGCACCATCAGCTTGTCCTCGATCATTATGTAGTCGAAGCAGGCGCGCTCGAGCGTCTGGGCCATCTCGACATAGAACCGCCCGTCCCACGGCAGGCCGCCCTGGCCGAAGGGCTCGCGCCACTCGTCCGGCGTGAAGTTCATGAACCAGGCGAGGTGGAAGCGCTTGTCGGCCATGGGGCGGTCCCTTCACTTGAACCCGTGATCGGCGAAGCCTCGGTCAAAAGCTCGACGCCGTTATTAAACGCGTGTTTAATATGGCTCGGCATGGCGGAATTGCGCAGCGCAAAGTTGAGGCGCCGGGACGTGGACGAAGACGCTCAGTTTCGAGGAGGGCGCCCGTGAGAAAGGCGCGAGGCGCCCGCAAGGCGGACAGCGAAGCGGCGGGGGCGGCGCCCCGCGAGCCCGCGCGCGCCAGGCGGCGTCTCGCGCCCGCCGAGCGCACCGGGGAAATCCTCGAGGAGGCGCTGAGGCTCTTCGCCGAGCGGCATTATTCCAACGTCACGATGCGCGACATCGCGGCCGCCTGCGGCGTCAACCAGGCGCTGATCTACCATTACTTCGAGAGCAAGGAGGATCTATTCCGCCGCGCGCTGGGCTTCGCGATCGAGCAGCTCCACGACGGCTATGCGGCCGTGCGCGCCGCCGCCGCGGATCCGCGCGCCGAGATCATGTCGTGGCTCGACATGCATCTCTCGATCGCCCAGACGGTCACGCGGATGACGCAGCTGATGTCCGACCATTCCGCGTCCAGGGACGACAGGACGGGCGCCGGCGCGCTGATCGCCGAGTTCTACGCGTTCGAGCAGGGGCTGCTCGAGGACTGCATCGCCCGCGGCGTCGCGGCCGGACAGTTCAGGGCGGTCGACGTCGCCCGCGCGGCGCGGACCATCAGCCTCCAGCTCGACGGCATCTTCTACGCCTCGTCGAGCCGCGGCGACGGACGCATCGCAGGCGACGTCGCCGATCTGCGCGAGCTCGTCGCGACGCTGCTCGATCCGCCGAAGGCCGGCTGAGCCGCCCGGATCGCGGGCCGCTCGCCTCCCCGCAAGGGCGCCGCGGCGCCTTTACGGCGCGAGCAGGCGCTCGATGTAGTCGAGCTCGTCGCGCGGGCGGTCGGCCTCGCCGAGACGCTTCCGGAGCTCCTCCAGAACGCGCCGCGCCCGCTGGGCGTCGATCTCGCCGGGCACCTTGGTGGTGTCGCCGTCGCTCTCGCGCCGCCGCACGGGGCGGCCGAGCGGATCGTCGTCACGGCCTTCCTCGCCGTTCTGCGCGCCCTGCTGGCCCTCCTGGCCCTGCTGCCCGGGCTGGCCCTGGCCCTGCTGCATCGCCTCGGCCATGGCCTGCGCGCCCTTGCGCATCTGCTCGAGCGCCTTCTGCTGCTGGTCGAGCGCCTCGCCGGTCTGGCCCTGGCCGAGCGACCCTTGAGCCTCGCCCATGCTCTTGCCCGCCTGTCCGAGCGCGTTCTGCCCCGGCTGGTCGGACTCGCCCTGTTGCTCCTCCTGGCCCGCGCCCTGTTCGCCGCCGGGGCGGCGCTGGCGGCCGTCCTGCTCGCCCTCCTGCCGCTCGGCCTGCTGGCCTTCCTGTCCCTGCTCCTGCTCGCCGCTCTGGCCCTGCTCCTTGCGCAGCTGGTCGAGCTTTTCGCGCAGACGCTGCTGTTGCTGGGCGAGGTCCTTCATGGCCTGCTCGCCCTCGGGGTTCTGCTGCTGGCGGCGGTTCTGCTGGCTGCGCTGGTTGCGCTGCTGGCGGTCGTTCTGGCGATACTGCTGGAACGTCTGGTCACGCAGCTTCTGCTGCTCGCGGATCATCTCCTGAAGCTTGTTGAGCTGCTGCTGCTGGGCCTGCTGCTCGGGGCTCGGCTGGCTGCGCTGGGCGTTCTTTAGGTTGTCGAGCATGTTCTTGAGGTCGGCGAGCGCCTGCTTGGCGGCGTCCTTCGCGCCGTCCTTGGCGAGCTTCTCCATCTTGTCGATCATGTCGCGCAGGTCCTGCGGACGGATCTCCTTGCCGCGCTGGCCCTGCTGGGCCTGTTGCTGCTGCTGGGCGTTCGGATCGCGGCGCTGCTGCTCGGCCATCTCCTTCATGAACTTCTCGAGCGCGGCCCGGAGATCCTGCGTGAGCTTCTTGATCTCCTCCTCGGAGGCGCCCTCTCCAGCGCCTCGCGCAGCTTCTGTTCGGCGGCGCGCAGCTCGCGTTCGGCGTCCGGCAGGTCGCCGTCCTCGATGCGGAGCGCGATCTCCCAGAGATAGTCGGCCGCCGCGCGCAGCTCGTCGTCGGACTTTGCGATCTCGAGCCGGCGATAGGCGGTGGTGACGCCGAGATAGACCGCGGCGTCGGTGGTGAACTGCTCGGGATAGAGGTTGAGCGCCCGAAGCGCCGAGAGCACGCGCGGCTTGGCGTTGGCGTCGAGCGCGAGAGTGCGGCGCTGCTCCACGAGCGCGCGCGCGAGCGGCTTGGTGAAGTCGCGCCGGAAGCTTGATCTCGTGTGGCTTCGAAAGCCCCTCCTGCCCGGCCTCGTCGCGGGCCGCGAGCGTCATCACGGCGTCCGCGCCGGCGAAGGGATGCTCCATGACGTCGAGCGGCGTCTCGGCCTTGCCTTCCTTGGCGCGGGCGCGCGGCAGGCCGAGCGCGACCTTGGGGGCCTCGTAGAGCGGCCGGCGCGCGCCGGCCGCGTCCTCGCCCGGCGTGTAGCCGCGGGCGTAGCGGGGCGTCTTCGGCAAGATCTGCGGCTTCAGCTCGAAGCGCGCCTCGGCGCCGGCGACGCCATAGTCGTCCTTGACCTCATAGGCGAGGGTGGCGGTGCCGCGCGCGTTCATCTGCGGCGGCCGCGTCAGCTCGATGGAGGGCGTCCGGTCGGGGATCACCGTGAAGCGCCAGACGCGGTCGGGCGCGCCGGCCGCCATCACGCGCGCCTCGGCGTCGGCCGTCAGCTTGAAGCGGCGCTCGACCACGCCTTCGGGCGGGCGGCCCGGCGTCTCGACCGGCTCGGCCCCGCCCTTGGCCTCCACCGCGACCGCGCCGCCGGAACCGCGGATCACGAGCGTGGCGTTCGCCGGCACGGACACGACGTCGGAGCCGGGCTCGGCGGGAAGCGCCGCGGCGCGCTCCTCGGGGCGCGGCTCGCCGGCGCCGGCCGCGCGGGCGGTGAGGAACACGGGCGGGCGGCCCGTATAACCGGGCGGCGCCACCCAGGCGTCGAGCCGCGCGGGCGGAACGTCGGCGGCGGGCGAGGTCCAATCGAAGGCCGCAGCCACGCGCGCGCCGCGGTCGGAGCCGGCGACCGCGAAGGCCGCGACCAGCACGAGGCCGACGAGGAAGCGCAGCGCGTAAGGATCGCGCGCGGCGAGCCGGGGCGCGGCGCGCCGACCTTGAGGCGGCCGGCCTCGCGCCGCATGCGGTCGCGATGCGCGGCCCACAGCGCGCGGGTCATCGGGTCTTCGCCCGCGACCGAGGCGAGCTCGTCGTCAAGGCTCGTCGCGGGCCGGTGCGCGACGCCGGTCGCGCGGTCGACGCGGCCGAGCGCGGCGCGCCGGTCGGGAACGACCGAGCGGATGAGGGGGGCGAGCGCCGTCAGCAACGCGAACAGGAAGAGCGCCACGCCGACGATGCGGCCCCACGGCGGCAGCGCGTCCCACAGGCCGAACCAGGAGACCGCGAGGAAAGGGCGACGACGATCGAACCCGCGGCGAGCCAGGGCCAGGCGCCTTCCCACATCAGCGCGAGCCGCGCCCGAGCGATCGCCCGCTCGACCAGCGGGCGGGCTCCGGCGTCGTCCCGGCGATGTTCGGTGTCGCGGCTCTCGGTCAAAGCCCGGCCTCCTTCGGGCGGTCCGCCCGACGCTTTACGCAGCAGAGGCTAGCATGGACGACGCGCATGGCCACCTTTGGGCGGAGGCGCGCCGTCACCGGCTCGTGATCGCGACCGCTCCGGCGCTCAGCGCGCCTCGCCCTGGCGCATGGGCATCGTGTCGACGAGGTCGGTGAGGCGCGCGGCCTCGACGGGCTCCGCCGAACGCAGCTTCTCGCCGCCGTCCTTGCCGACGAGCACGACGGCGAAGGCGTCGTCGGCGACGCCGTAAGTCTTGCGGAGGTCCTGCGCGTTGAGCGTCGCAGGCGCGCGGCCGCCGGACAGCGGCGAGACCTGGCGCCTGGTCACGACGAAGACCGGCATGTCGCGGTCTTCGAGCGTCGCGCGCGCGGCCGCGAGCCGTTTCAGCTGGTCGGCGGCTTCGGGCTGGTCGCGCTCCGGCGCGAACACGATCACGGGTCGCGACTTCCAGAGATAGGCGTCGAGCCCCGCGGCGAAGGCGGGGGCGGCGAAGGCGGCGACGAGGGCCGCGGCGGCGAGGAGCGGTCTCATGAGAGACGAACTGGCGCCCGGCGGCAGGCCGTCAAGCGGGCTCGCGCCGCGGTGATCGGAGAGGGCGCCGCCCGCTCCGATCTCGTGGTCCTCCTCCGCCCGGGGAGGGGGGCCACCCGCAAGGTGGCGCAGGACACGAGCGGCGCCGTCGGACGCCGCTCCTCAGCCTCAGGCGCCGAGCAGCGCCTCGAACTTCTTGGCGACCGCCGAGCCCATCTCGGTCGTGCCGACCTTGGTCATGCCCTCCGACCAGATGTCGCCGGTGCGCAGGCCTTCGCCGAGCGTCTCGGAGATCGCCTTGTCGAGGAGGTCGGCGACGTCGGGTTTGCCGAGCGAATATTTCAGCGCCATCGCGAGGCTCGCGATCATGGCGAGCGGGTTCGCGATCCCCTTGCCCGCGATGTCGGGCGCCGAGCCGTGCACCGGCTCGTAGAGCGACTTGCGGCGGCCGTTCTCGTCCTCGGCGCCGAGCGAGGCCGAGGGCAGCATGCCGAGCGAGCCGGTCAGCATCGAGGCGACGTCGGAAAGGATGTCGCCGAACAGATTGTCGGTGACGATGACGTCAAACTCCTTGGGCGCGCGAACGAGCTGCATGCCGAGCGCGTCGGCGAGCATGTGGTCGAGCTTGACGTCCTCGTAGCCGCCCGACTTGTGGATCGCGGTGACCACCTGGTTCCAGAGAAGGCCCGACTTCATGACGTTGCGTTTCTCGGCCGAGGTGACGCGGCCGCCGCGCACGCGCGCGAGCTCGAACGCGACCTTGGCGATGCGCTCGATCTCGTAGGTCTCGTAGACCTGGGTGTCGACGGCGCGCTTCTGGCCGTTCGGAAGGTCGGTGATCTCCTTCGGCTCGCCGAAATAGACGCCCCCGGTGAGCTCGCGCACGATCATCAGGTCGAGGCCGTCGACGAGCTCGCGCTTGAGCGCGGAGGAATCCGCGAGCGCCGGGTAGCAGATCGCCGGGCGAAGATTGGCGAAGAGCTCGAGATCCTTGCGCAGGCGCAGCAGGCCGGCTTCCGGGCGGTGCTCATAGGGCACGCCGTCCCACTTCGGACCGCCGACCGCGCCGAGCAGCACGGCGTCGGCGGCCTTGGCCTTCTCGACGTCGCCGTCCGAAACCGCCACGCCGTGCGCGTCATAGGCCGCGCCGCCGACCAGGCCCTCGTCGATCGAGAGCGAAAGCACGCCGCGGGCCTCGATGACGGCGAGAACCCGACGGACCTCCGCCATCACCTCCGGGCCGATGCCGTCGCCGGGGAGCAGCAGGATGTTCTGGGTGGCCATTGGGGTCCTCGCGCGTCTTCTTGAATGTCGCGGGCGCGTCTTAGGCGGGGCGGGCATGGATTGGCAAGCGGCGCCCGGCGCGGCCATAGTGACAGTCCGATCACCAGCGCCGAGGGGCGGTATGGAGACCTTGCAGCCTTCTCCGATCGCCGCGGCGCGACGACCGGAGGCGCCGGCGCGGATCGGGCGGATCGCGGGGGCTGCGGCCTTCGTCGTCGCCGGGGTTCCGTTCGGCGTCGCGCTGGCGCTTTGGCGTTCGGGGCAGCCCTGGGGCCAACCATGGATCGGAGCAGGCTTTCGCCTCGTTCTCGAGCACGCCGCGTTCTTCGCGGTCTGCGCGGCCGTCGCCATGGCTATGGAGCTTGCGTCTGATTTCTCCGCCTTCCGCCGACGTCTCCGGCGGCGGGCGATCGTCGCGTTGAAGCGGAGGCCATGGCTGCTCCACCTGCTGATCTGGGGCCCGCTCGCGACGCTGGCGCTGGTCGGAGGCGAGATCGAGTTCTGGCGCGCCGTGCTGGCGGTCGCCATCGCCGCCGCGGTCCTGATCCACGCCGCCATCCTGCGGAGCTTCGCGGACGGGTTCGGCCTTGGAGGCAAGCTGTTCGCCCTGGCCTTCGGCGCCGGCTTCGCCTGGTTCCTGCATGGCTGATGTCGCCGCCGCCAGCGGCCGCGGCCCCGCGCTCAAGGCGCGCCGGAGCCGCGAGGTCGTCGCGATGGCGGCCGTGGCCGCGCTCGCGCCGGTCCTCGCCGCCTTCGTCGGCGTGGCTGTCGAGGGGACGCCATGGGCGGAGCTCGGGGGAGCGGCCTATGTCCGGCTGAGCGGCGCCGGCGTTCCGCTCGCCATCTTCGTCATGGCGATGATCGCGACGCATGAGGTGGTCGGCGATCCCACGCGGCTCGCCGTCGCGCGCCGCCGCCGGGCGGCGGCCCGATGGGCGAAACGCAAAAGGCGGCTCGCCTATTTCGTCACGGCGCCGCTCGTCATCGCGCTGTTCGTCTTCGGCGCCTTTGCGGCCCTGCCTTTCGCGGCGCTGGTCGCGCTCTTCCTGCTCGCGACCGCGGCCCTCGCCGCCGCGCTCGTCGCTCTCGCCGCCCGACCCCGCGCGGCGTCCCTCCCGGCGGCGGCCGTCGCCGGGATCGTCTGTTGCAGGCTGTGGACCGACGCCTTCGACGCGGCCGTGCGGCTCGTCGGCTGACGGCCGCCCTCAGATGAACCGGCCGCCGCGCTGCAGCACCTCGATCTTATAGCCGTCCGGGTCGGAGATGAAGAAGAAGCGGGCGAAGGGCTTGCCGTCGCGCTCCATGGTTTTGAGCCGGTTGGGGTTCAGCCCGGCGTCAGTGACGCGCTGGTGCTCGGCCTCGAGGTCGTCGACCGACAGCGCCAGATGGCCGTAGCCGTTTCCGAGATCGTAGGGCTCGGAGCGGTCGGCGTTGACGGTCAGCTCGAGCTCGAAGCCGGTTTCGGCGTTGCGGAGATAGATCAGCGTGAAACCCTCGAACGGGTAGCGGTCGGCGACCTTCAGGCCGAACGCCGTCTCGTAGAAGGCGAGCGAGCGCGCCTCGTCGGTCACGCGGATCATCGAATGGATCATCTTGGCCATGGCGGCGCTCCCTGAAACTCGGCGGGGCTAAATGGAGCGCGGCGCAGCGTGTTCGAGGCGCGACGCGCAAAGTTCCCTCCTCCGCAGCGGGGGAAGGGGCGGCCGACGTCGGGCGTTCCGCCAAAACAAAAGGCCCCGGCGTTTCCGCCGGGGCCTCGGTTCAGGCGTCTCCAACCCGAGGGCCGGAGCGGTCCCTGATCACTCGCGGTTGCCGAACAGCGACAGCAGCGCGGTGAACAGGTTGATGAAGTTGAGGTAGAGCGACAGCGCGCCGAGGATGGCCTTGCGGCTCATCGTGCCGTCGTCGTCCATCTCGTAGTACATTTCCTTAATGCGCTGCGTGTCATAGGCGGTCAGGCCCGAGAAGATGACCACGCCGAGCACCGACACGACGAACTGGACCATCGAGGACTGGAAGAACAGGTTCACCAGGCTCGCGATGACGATGCCGAACAGGCCCATCACCAGGAACGAGCCCATGCCCGTCAGGTCTTTCTTGGTCGTGTAGCCCCAGAGGCTGAGCGCGCCGAACGCCGCCGCGGTGATGAAGAACACTCGCCCGATCGACGCCCCGGTGTAGACCAGGAAGATCGACGACAGCGACAGGCCCATCAGGCCGGCGAAGACGTAGAAGGCGATCTGGCCGCCCGCCGCGCTCATCTTGTGGAGGCGCGCGGAGAGGAAGAACACCATGGCGAGCGGGGCGAGCAGCACCACCCACTTCAGCGGGCTCGTGTAGAGCATCACGCCGAACGGCGTGAGGTTCATACCGCGCGCCACCGCGCCGGTCGGCTCGGACGACACGGCGAGCATGAACGCGCCGATCGCCGCGAGGCCGGTGATGGCCAGGCCGATCGACATGTAATTGTAGACGCTCAGCATGTACGACCGGAGGCCCTGGTCGATCTCCATGCTCGGCGCCGACGTCTGGCCGTAGGTTCGGCCGAGAGCGTTGCGATTGTAGTCCGACATTGATCGTCGTCCCTTCGGAACAGGTTACCGTCAGGTCCGCCGGATCACGGCGTTCCATTGGTTGAGAACGATATGGGATGGGGCCCGTAGCGCACAAGTTCGCGAGCGGTCGCAGGTTCTGACATCTTCGTCAGATGGAGCGTGACGACGCCCGAGGGTTAACGTCCCCTCTTCGACTTGCGCGGACGCGGCTCCACGTCGAGCCAGGCGCCCCTGGCGAGGCGGGCGACGAGGCGGCGGAGGAAGCGCGGCTCCACCGCCACGCAGCCTGCGGTCGGCGAGAAGCCGGGGCGGCGGCGTGGAGGAAGATGGCAGAGCCTCGGCCGGGCGTGGCGGGGCGGTCGTTCCAGCCGAGCTCGACCACGAGGTCGTAGAGCCCGTCGTCGCGCCACAGGGTCTCGTGCGATGCGGAAAACGGCAATGTAATCAATCGATTGTACCGGCGGTGACCGGGCGCGTCGCACCAGCCGTCGGTGGTCCGGATGGTTCGCGTGTCGAGGCCCGAGGGCGGCCGCGGGCCGCGGTCTGCGCGGCGGAAGAGGCGGCGCAAGGCGAGGCGGCCGCGCGGCGTTCCGCCATCCCCCTCGCGCTTCGTCGTGACCGTTCCGGCGGGCCCGAGCGCGCAAGGGAACGCCATGCCGCCGGCCTCCAGGCGACCGCGCGCGCGGTCGCCGGCGCGGGGCCGGACGATGACCCTTTCGATGCGCTTTTTGCGGACGAAAGTTCGCCTGAAGGGCGTTTTGGGCATGAAACGCGTCCCGAAACGCGCCTTGCCGAACGGGCGGCGCCTGTCTAGTTCACGACTGCCGGCTGCACTGGGCCGGCTTCCAAGAGACGTTGAATGGCCACCAAGCGCAAGATCCTTGTCGTCGAAGACGACGCCGACCTCCGTACCGAACTCGTCGAGCAGCTCGACCTCCACGAAGAATTCGAGCCCGCCCAGGCGGGGTCGGCCCAGCCCGCCATCGCTCACGTCCGCGGCGAGCATGTCGACCTGATCATCATGGACGTCGGACTTCCCGACATGGACGGCCGCGAGGCCGTGAAGGTGATGCGCCGCGACGGCTATCGCGGACCGGTCATCATGCTCACGGGGCAGGATTCGGACGCCGACACGATTCTCGGCCTCGAGGCCGGCGCGAACGACTACGTGGCCAAGCCCGTGCGATTCGCGGTCCTTCTCGCACGCATCCGCGCCCAGCTTCGCAGCCACGAGGCGAGCGAGGACGCGATCTTCACGATCGGGCCGTACACGTTCAAGCCGGGCGGCAAGGTGCTCGTCACCGACAAGAACGCCAAGATCCGCCTGACCGAGAAGGAGACCGCGATCCTGCGCTTCCTCTATCGGGCCGGATCGTCGGTGGTGGGAGAGAAACTCTTCTTCAGGAAGTCTGGGGTTACAATTCGGGCGTGACCACGCATACGCTCGAGACCCACGTCTATCGTCTTCGCCAGAAGATCGAGGCGGATCCGTCCAACGCGCGGCTGCTGGTCACGGAGGCCGGAGGATATAAGCTCGTTCCATAGGGGACGACTTATCCAGTTGCGTAGCGGGGGCGCGTGGCGCTCGAGGACGACATCAGGACGTTGAGCGAGACGCCGCTGCTCGACCAGCTCGGCCGGGACGCGCAGCGGCTCATCGCGTTTTCGGCGGACCGGGTGCGGCTCGCCGAGGGCGACGAGCTGTTTCGCGAGGGCGAGCGGGCCGACTGCGGCTATGTGGTCGCGTCAGGCTCGCTGAGGCTCGTGCGTCCGGGCGGCGAGATCACGGTCGGCCGCTCGACGCTCGTGGGCGAGCTTGCGCTCATCGCCGACGTCTCCCGTCCGGCGACTGCCGTCGCCGTCGAGCCGACCGAGGTGCTGCGAATCGCCCGCGGCCTGTTCGCGCGGCTGTTCGACGAATATCCCGACCTCGCCCGCAACCTTCACGCCCGGCTCGCGCAGCGGCTGAAGGCGAACGTCGCGGAGCTCAAGTCGATCGAGGCGCTGCTGCGCCGCTGAGGAACGCGGCGGCGTCATGCCCGCGTCGTCGTCGCGGGTATCCACGACGTTGGCGTAGAGTTCGACGTCCCCTAGAAAGTCGTGGACGCCCGGCCGCCGCCGGGCATGACGGCTGCGCTGACCGGATGTCCCCAGCCCTAATTGTCCTCGTCGGAATCGTCGCCCGACGAGGAGTCGTCCTCGTCGCCGCTCGCCGCCGCCGGCTTGCCTTCGGCGCGCTGGAACATGCGGTACTCGTGCTCGCGGTCGTCGAGCGTGACCTTCAGCGTAAAACCCTCGATGCCGGTGACGAGCCAGCCGTCGACCTGGTCGCCGAGCCGCAGCCGCTCGATCTCGCCGCCGTTCTCCACGATCGCGACCGCGCCCTCGGGACCCTCGACGACGCCCGCAAGCTTCAGCTCCGGCGCCGCCGCGGGCGCGCGCTCGGGCGGGGCGGAGGAGGCGGCGGGGGAGGGGCTTCGGCGACCGCGGGCGGCGGCGCGGGACGGCGCCGCGAGGGCGTGAACAGCGGCGCGTCCCGAAAGCCCGCGAGAGAGCCCTTGTCGAGGCCGGCGAGCGGATTGAGCGCGGCGATGTCGGGCGACGGCGCGGAAGCCGGCGCTTCCGTCCCGGCCTCGTCCCGCGCGGCGGCGGGTTCGTCGGCCTCTTCGGCGCGCTCCCGCGAGGGCGCCTCGGCCGCGCGCGGCTCCCGGCCGTCGGCCGCGGCGGGCGGCTCCTGCGGCTCGACGCCCTCCGGCCCGTCGGAATTCTGCGCGGCGGCGGCGACGGCGAGCGAGCATCGCGCCGGCGCCCGCAAGGACGAGAAGGAGAGGGGCGCGCCTCATGAGGGAAGCTTCCTGTGGCCGCGCGCGACCAGACTGACCCGAAGCGTCGGGTCCTCGTCGGCGGCGTCAGCCTCGGCGTCGAGCCGCCGGGCCTCCAGCCGCTCGATGGTGAGCAGCGGCAGGCGGGTCTCGAGGCCGTAGAGCATCTCGAGCAGGCCGTCATTGGTCACGTCGAAGGTCACGCGCAGCTCCACCCGCCCGTCGTCGGGCGCGTCGGCGTCGCGCACGGAGCCGGGCTCCTGCGTCTCGATCAGGCGGCCCGAGGCCTCGCCGACGGCGTCGGTCAGGAGCTTCTGCAGCTCGGCGCGCGCGATCTCGACGCCGTCGCCCGGCAGATAGATCGAGGAGGCGTCGAGCCCCGATCCGGCGCTCTCGCGGATGCGGGCGGCGCGCAGCTCGAGCGCCGCGACGGTCGCCTCCTGCTGGTCGGCGAGCGCCTCGGTCTCGCTCGCCTGCAGGAAGGTCACGGCCGCGAAGATCAGCGCGCCGAGCGCAGCGCGACCGCGAGCGCGCCGGTGACGACCCGGCGGATCGGACGCGGTTCGGCGCTCACGGGCGGGGATCCTGGAACGGAGATGAGGAGGGCGCGGGCGCGCGCCCGGCGGCGGAGGCGTCGGCGGTGCGCGCGCCGTCGGGCCGCACCCGCGCGGCGAGGATCTCGAACAGGTCGCGCCCGTCCGGCGCGCGCGTCACCGGGGCGGCGAAGCGGGTCTCGCGGGTGAGGCCGCTCGCCTCGAGCTTGGCGATCAGCCCCGGCGAGGCCGAGGAGGAGCCGGCGATGCGGATCCGGCCCTCGTCGATCTCGAGGTCGCGCAGCGCGTGTCGGCCGGCACGGCGCGGGCGAGCCGGTCGATCAGCGTCGTCATCGCGTCGTCGGGGCGCTTGGCCTTGATGAGCGCGGCCTCGTGGGAGCCGGCGCCGGCGCCGGCCGCCGCCGCGAGCGTCGCCCGGGCCCTGTTCTGGCGATGCTCGATGTCGGCGAGGCGCGTTTCGGCGGCGTAGGAGGCGTAGAGCGAGAGCCCGAGCGCCGGGACGACGACCGCGGCCACGATCGCGGCGGCGAACGCCACCGTGCGCCGGGCGCGGATCTGCGCGGTGTCGCGCGCGCCGCGCCAGAGGTCGATCTCGAGCGGCTGGTCGAGAGGCTCGGACGCGGAGCCGATCGAGGTCGGCTCGAGGCCGCGCGCCGACGCCTTGGCGAGCCAGCGGTCGGCGATGTCGCGCGATGTCGCGGCGAGGTCGACCGACAGCTCGCCCGATTCGGTTTCGCCCGAGACCCGGTAGCCGTAGAGCGCGCGGTCGGGCGACCAGGGGATCAGCCGTTCGAGCCGGTGCTCGACGATCGGGTCCAGATAGTCGCGGCCGGCCGCCGGCAGCGCGAGCGTGCGCATCAGGACGGTTTCGGCGGGAAGGCGAAGCTCGGTCGGCTGGCCGCCGCGCTTGCGCGCGCCTGCCGGCAGCCGCTTGGGCGCGCCGTTCGCCGGAACCTCATAGAGCGTGAGCTCGTCGCCCTCGGCCAGGGCCACAAGGCGGTCGCGCGCGCCGGCCCGCGCCGCGAGCGGCTGGGCGAGCGCCACGAGGTCGTCCACCGCCGTCCTGAATACGCCCTGGAGCGACATGCGACCCGAACCTTCGCCTCAACCGGCTGTCACGCGATTTCGGCCGCGAGCCTTATCCGCCGCCGACCCGCGGTCAATCCGCGGCGGGGCAGTCTAACCCGTCGTCCGCAACACTTCAGAGATGGTGGTCATTCCGCGGCCGGCTTTCGCCACGCCGTCCTCCAGCATGGTGGTGAGGCCGCCCTTGCGGGCCGCGGCCAGCATCGCGGTCGGATCCGGGTTCTCGCGGATCATGCTGCGGACGTGGTCGTCCACCCGCATCACCTCGAACACGCCGACGCGGCCGCGATAGCCGGTCTGGCCGCAGGCCGCGCAGCCCTGCGCGGCGAAGAAGCGCGCCATCGGGTCGATGCGGAAGCCGCGCTCCTCGGCGAGCGCGCGCGCCGTCTCGGCCTCGCGCGCGTCCTCGCGCTTGCAGCGCTCGCAGAGCCGGCGCACGAGGCGCTGGCCGAGCACGCCGCGCAGCGCCGAGGCGATGAGATAGCTCTCGACCCCCATGTCCGCGAGGCGCACCACCGAATCGGTCGCCGAATTGGTGTGGAGCGTCGTCAGCACGAGATGGCCGGTGAGCGCGGCCTGCGCGCCGACCGCGGCGGTCTCGGCGTCGCGCATTTCGCCCACCATGATGACGTCGGGGTCGTGGCGCAGGAACGAGCGCAGCGCGGTCGCGAAGGTGAGCCCGATCGACGGCTTGATCTGGGTCTGGTGGACGCCCGGGATCTGGTACTCGATCGGGTCCTCGACGGTCACGATCTTGCGCGTCGGGTCGTTCAGCACCTGCATCGCGGTCGCAAGCGTCGTGGTCTTGCCCGAGCCCGTCGGCCCGGTGACGATGACGATGCCATGGGGCTCGGCGAGCAGCGACTTGAAGGCCGCGAGATCGCGCCCGCCGAGGCCGATGCGCTCGAATTCGAGCAGGCGCGAATCCTTCAAGAGGATGCGCAGCACGGCCGTCTCGCCATACATGGTCGGCATGGTGGCGACGCGCAGATCCGCCTCGTTGCGGCCGATGAACACGTTGGCGCGCCCGTCCTGCGGCAGGCGGCGCTCGGCGATGTCGAGATTGGCGAGGATTTTTACGCGCGAGATGACCGCGGCGGCGAGGTGCCGGGGGGCGGTCTGCTCGGTGCGCAGATGGCCGTCGACGCGAAGCCGCACGCGCAGCTCGTCGCGGCCGGTCTCGATGTGGATGTCGGTGGCGCCGAGGTCGATCGCCCGCTCCATGAGCTGGTCGACGAGCCGCACCACCGGCGCGCCGCGCGCAAGATCCTTCAGCGCCTCGACGGTGTCGGCCGCGGCGGCGGCGTCCGCGCCCTGCGCCGCATGGCCCGCGGCGTCTGGCGTCGCCCGCTCGAACAGCAGGTCGATCTCCTCGAAGGAGACGATCACGAGCCGCGGCGCGCCTCCGAGCGCGAGCCGGACGGCCGGCAGATGCTCGCCGGTCGGGTCCGCGACCGCGATCGCGACGGCGCCGTCGAGCTCGAACGGATAGGCGAAGGCCTCGCGCAGGAAGTTGCGCGACAGCCCCTCGATGCGCGGGCGGGCGGCGGCGACCTCCGCGAAGCTCATGCGCTGCACGCGGTGGAGCCCGGCGAGCGCTTCGGCGAGGTCGGGCGCCGGGACAGCGCCCGCGCGCCACAGCGCCTCGGCTTCGCCGCTCGCGCGCGCGGCCGAGGCCGGCCGGTCGGCGGGCGCCGGCATGTCGACCAGGAGGCCGAGCCGGTTCAGATGTCCGGCGAGTTCTGTCGGTGGCGGCGTCGGTGCGTTCATGTCCGGCGTCTGTGGGACCGGGACGGAGCGGGTCCGGGCCGGGACAGCATATCGCGAAGAGCTTAATCGACAAAAACGAACGCGCGCCGGGCTGGCCGGCGCGCGTCGAAGGATGTGATCGGAGGCCGGTCAGGCGTTGGGTTTGTTGACGCCTTGCGTGTCGGCGTCGTTCGGGCAGTGGGGGTGGCCGGCGAGGTCGTCGAAGGTGAGCTTGTCGGTCGGGTTCGAGGGCGCGAGCTTCAGGAGCTTGCGGGTGCGCCAGGCGGTCGAGTGGTCGGCGCAGGCGGTGTCGCCCGACAGGCCGAGCCCGCCGATCGCCTTGTCGCCGTCATAGAGGCCGACGCCGCCGCCGAACGTGATCGTGCCGCCGACGCGCTTGCCGATCAGCGGATCCTGCGCGGTGCCGAACTTGTCGTAATTGCCGTCATAGACCGTCGCGCCGTCGAGCGGATTGCCGGCCGCAAGGCCGAACAGCGGATTGCCGCCGCTCGGGCTGCCCTGAACCCACGGATAGAGCTGAGCGGTGGAGAGCGGCGCGCCGTCCTGGCTGAGGCCGTTGGCGGTGAACGCCTTGGCGGCCGCGATCTGGCGCGAGAGCAGCCACTGGCTCGCGGTGGTCTCGCCCGAATAGGCGACGGCGCAGACCGCGCCGGTGCGGTCGACCGCCACCGCCCAGTAATGATTGTTGAGGCCGGTCGAGTCCTTCTCGTCGGCCTTGACGAGCGCGGACTTCAGCGCCTCGGGGGTGACCGGGCAGGCGGCTTCGGCGCGGCCCGCGGCGACCGTCGCGGCGAGGCCGACGAGCGCGGCGCAGAACATCTTCTTGTCGAACGTCTTCATGCCAGTGCTCCCTTGGAGATCGGATTTTCGAGATCGGATCCGGAACGCGCGCGTCCGGCCGGTCGGACCCAGGCGTCCGAAGCCGTCGAGCGTTCTTTGCCGGCTCGATCTGCGCGAGCCGGGGACCGAAAAATGCGGTTTGAAATCGGGAACGCGACGCGGATGCGCCGGCATGCGCGTCAAGGACGATCGCCTGCCTGCCAGATACCACCTGAGCGCGACGGGGGCGTCCAAGTCAACGGCGAATTCTGTCCGACCTCAAGATTCCGTTGTCGCGACAGCCAGATGACGACGGTCGACAACTTGGCTGGGCCTGATTTCGTTGGGCGTCTACCGATCCAGATCGTGCTCGAAACTTTGGTCTTAGTTGGTTCCGACCAAGATGCGGCGGGTGTGGCCCTGCGACATCATCATGACGCAGATGACCCCAGCTTGGAATGAGGCGGCGCGCGGGCGGAAAGTTGTCGTGCGGCCGCAATGGCGAACCCCGCCGGGCGCGGCTGCGCCGCAGACGTCTCGTCAGGCCGCTTCCGAGTCGAAACGGCGCCTCGGCGCTGCTCTCGCCGACTTTCGTCGCATCGTTTCTTTCTTTGTTATTAAACGTGTGTCGGAATGTTGTTAATCGCGTTTCGTCAAGCATTGAAATTATTTCCTGCGCCCGATTATCTCGATTTTACGACGCTGTTTTAACCAAATTCTCGCGCTTCGCCTTGGTTTGACTTTTGCCGTTCCAGCGCTTTCAATGAAATCTTCGCAGCTCGGGGCTGCGTGGTTCGGGGTGTTGGTGATGAATGCGGTGCGTTTCGCGGGCGTCGTTGCGGGCGGACTGGCGTGCCTCGGCATGCTCGTCGGCTGCTCGGCGACCACCGAGGAGGCGGCTCCGCGCTCCTCGCTGATGAACACCGGCCTGTTCACCGATCTCAAGGCGCGCCAGCCGCGATCGGAGCGCTCGGGCCCGCTCGCGATGACCGTCGCGAACTCCGCGACCACCAACATCGTCGCGACCGACGGCCCTGCGGGCTCGGAGGCGACGCTGAAGCCGATGGCCTTCGTGGGCGACGCCGACGAGGGCGGCGCCGTAGGCCAGAGCGAGGCCGGGAACGGCGCGCGCGGCGGCGCCTATCGCCTCAATTTCGAGAATGCGGACGTGCGCGAGGTCGTCCAGGCGGTGCTCGGCGAGACGCTGCGCATCAACTACACCATGACCGAGGACGTCTCGGGCAAGGTCACGATCTCCTCGCCGCGCGCCATGAACAGCCAGGAGCTGCTTTCGGCGCTCGAGGCCTCGCTCAACGCCAACGGCTTCTCGATGACGAAGTCGGCCGGCGGCTACCGCATCGCGCCGACCTCGGTCGGCGGCGGCGTGGTCGACACGCCTTTCGCCACGCAGCCGAGCTATGGCGTCTCGGTCGTGCCGCTGCGCCACGTCTCTGCCGCCACCATGGGCAAGCTCGTCGCGGGCTTCATCACCGAGAACGACGGCCTGCGGGTCGACCAGGCGCGCAACGCCATGGTGGTGCGCGGCCCCGGCTCGAAGCGCCAGGAGGCCATCGAGGCCATCATGTCGTTCGACGCCGACTGGATGCAGAACCAGGCGGTCGGCATCTACGAGGTCCGCCGCGCCGCGCCGGACGCGGTCGTGGCCGAGCTCAACCGCGTGTTCGACGCCGAGAAGGGGGCTTCCGGCGGCGTCATTCAGTTCAAGCCGATCGGGCGCCTGCGCGCCGTGATGGTGGTGAGCAAGAACCCGGCGCTGCTGAAGCGCGCCGAGACCTGGGTGCGCCGTCTCGACCGCGACACCCAGAGCGGCTCCGAGAACGTCTTCGTCTACAAGGCGCGGTACCGCGACTCCAAGGAGCTCGCCCGCATCGTCTCGACCCTGTTCCGGGCCGGCGGCGACGGCGGCCGCGGCGCCTCGGCGAGCACCGGCCAGCGCAGCGCGGGCGCGAGCTCCTCGGCGTTCGACCGCAACGGATCGGAAAGCGGCTCCTCCTCATCGTCGGGCTTCGGCTCCGGCTCCTCGAGCTTCGGCTCGGGCTCGTCGAGCTCTGGCTCCGACGCCGCCCGCGCCTCGCTGCAGGGGCGCGCGGGCGCCGGGCAGCAGTCGGCCTTCAACAACCCGAATTTCGGCGAGCAGACCGAGGGCTCTCAGTCCGGCCAGGAGAGCGGCGGCGACTCGATCGACCTCACCAGCCAGTCGCAGGGCGATCGCGCGAACGTGCTGATCAGCGCCGACCCCGCCAACAACGCCGTGGTGGTCTACGCCGACGGCTACACCTACCAGAAGATCCTCGCCGCGCTCCGCCAGCTCGACAGCGCGCCGCTTCAGGTCGCGATCCAGGCCACCATCGCCGAGGTGACGCTGAACGACGAGATGAAGCAGGGCGTCGAATATTTCGTGAAGTCTCAGAATGTCGGGCTCGGCAACAACAACGGCTCGGTCAGCCTGTTCGGCAGCGCCGCCAACGCGCTCGGCAAGCTCGCGCCGGGCTTCAACATCCTGCTCGGCACCAATTCGAGCCCGGACGTGCTGATCTCCGCGCTCGACCAGGTCACCGACGTCGAGGTGCTGTCCTCGCCCTCGCTCGTCGTCGCCGAGAACCAGCCGGCGAACTTCCAGGTCGGCGACGAGGTGCCGGTCCAGACCCAGTCGCTCGCCACCGCCAACCAGGTGAACCCCAACAACCCCTCGCTGCTGAGCTCGGTCGAGTACAAGGACACGGGCGTGATCCTGAACGTCACGCCGCGCATCGGCTCCAACGACGCCGTCACCATGCAGATCGAGCAGGAAATCTCCTCGGTGCGCGGCGGCAGCGGCGCCAACACGCTGACGCCGACGCTGTCGAAGCGCCGCGTGGCCAGCAACATCTCGGTCACCAGCGGCCAGACGGTGCTGCTCGCCGGCCTCATCTCCAAGCGCGACGAGCGCGGCAAGAACCAGGTGCCGCTGCTCGGCGACCTGCCGGGCGTCGGCGGCCTGTTCGGCCAGCGCTCGCGCCTCAACCAGCGCACCGAGCTCGTCGTCTTCATCCGGCCGACCGTCATCCGCACCGGCGAGGACGCGCAGTCGGTCGCCGAGGAGTTCCGGTCGCGGCTCCTGGTCGCGCGCCCGCCGCAGGGCGCGACGCGGGCCAATTATTCGAAGTGACGCGCCGGCCATGGCGCGCGACGTCATGCTCGAAACCGGGGTCGCGGCCGCCGCGCTCGCTCTGGCGGCGCTGATCGCGTTCGAACCGCGCACCGCCGCGCCGACCGGCGCGCTCGCGCTCTGCCTCGCCGTCATCTGGATCTCCTGGAGCGACGTGCGCGACTTCACGATCCCGGACGGCGCCAATTTCGCGCTGGGCGCGTTAGCGCTCGGCGTCCGCTTCGCCTCCGACGGGTTCTCGTCCGAAACCGCGTTGCTCGCGCTCGGCTCCGGCGCGCTCTGTGGGGCGGCGCTGTGGGGCGTGCGGGAGATCTACTACCGGCTGCGCGGCCATGACGGGCTGGGCTTCGGCGACGTGAAGCTCGCGGCGGCCGCCGGCGTTCTGGTGGGCCCGGCGGGCTTCGCGCTCGCGCTGTTCGCAGCCTCGCTCGCGGGCCTTGCGGTCGCGCTCGCGCTGCGCAGCTCCGCCGAGGCGCGTCTTCCGCTCGGCGCGCTGCTTGCGCCGGCGGTCCTTGCGGTGTGGGGCTCGGGCCTCGAACAGGCCGCGGACCTGCTCGCATGACCGCGGCCGGCTGACCCGCCATGGCGCTGTTCGAATACAAGGCCATCAACCCTGCGGGCCGGATGGTGGCTGGCTCCATGGAGGGGGCCTCGCGCGCGGAAGTGCTGGCCGAACTCGACCGCGCGGGCTTCACGCCCGTCTCGGCCTTCGAGACCGACGGCAAGCCGAAGCGGAGCTGGCGCGAGCAGCTGACGCCCGAGCCCTCGCCCGAGCACATCACCGGCTTCACGCTCGACCTCGCGATGCTGCTGAAGGGCGGCGTGCCGCTCAACCAGGCGCTGATGATCCTGACCCAGATGGAGCGGCGGCGCTGGCTCGTGCGGCTCATCGAGGAGCTTCATCTCGAGATCGCGGGCGGCAAGAGCTTCAGCCAGGCGCTCAGCCTTCACCCGCGCTCCTTCCCGCCGGTCTATGTCCAGACCGTGCAGGTGGCCGAAAGCGCCGGCCGGCTCGAGGAAGCGCTCTCCGACATCGCGACCGAGCGGCAGCGCAACGAGAAGCTGAAGCGCTCCTTCACCTCGGCGATCGCCTATCCGGCCTTCCTGTTCGTCGCGGCGCTCGGCGTGATGTCGTTCGTGCTGCTGTTCGTCATCCCGCAGTTCGAGGGCGCGCTGCAGGGGTTTCGCTCGCGGCTGTCGCCCTCGACCACCTTCGTGTTCGACCTGTCGCGCTGGTTCCGCGACAATGTCGACCTGCTGGTGATCGGCGTCGCGGGCGCGCTCGTGCTCCTGCTGCTCGCAAGCCGCCTGAGCCGCGGCGGCAACCTGTTCGTGCGCCTGTTCTCCCGGCTGCCGTTGACCGGCACGATGCTCAACCACGAGCTCACCGTCACCTTCTGCCGCACGCTCGCGATCCTGCTGGCGAACGGCGTGCCGATCACCAACGCGCTGCGGCTCATCCGCGACATCGTGCGCGTGCCCTCGGCCGCGCTCGCCATCGACGCCGCGATCGCGGACGTGCGGCAAGGCCACCGGCTGTCGGAGGCCTTGTCGCGGCACGCCTTCCTTCCGGCGCATGTGACGCAGATGCTGCGCGTGGGAGAGGAGTCCGGGCGGCTTCCGGACAGCGCGTCGCGGATCTCGAGCTTCTACGAGACGAAGCTCGAGACGAGCCTGCGCCGTCTCGTCGCCGTCATCGGTCCCGTGATGATGATGCTTGTGGCGGCGCTCGTCGGCTGGCTTATCGTGTCGGTGATGACGGCGCTGACGAGCATCAACGATCTTCTGGTGTAGGGTTTTCCGCGCATGACGATTTTCAGGACCCGCCCCGACAGGGCTTCGCGCCGCGACCGCACGGGCGGCTTCACGCTGGTGGAGCTGCTCGTCGTGCTGGTCATCCTCGGGCTCGTGATGAGCCTCGTGGGCCCCCGCGTCCTCGGCTATCTGTCGAGCTCGCGCGAGCGCGCCGCGCGGCTGCAGCTCCAGTCCTTCTCGGCGGCGCTCGACCTCTACTACCTCGACATGGGCCGCTACCCGACGACCTCGGAGGGGCTCCAGTCGCTGGTGAAGGCCCCGGCCGGCCAGGACAAGTGGGCCGGTCCCTACGTCCAGCAGGGATCCATTCCGATGGACCCGTGGGGCAACGCGTACGAATACCGCACGCCCGGCCGCACCAAGGCATACGGGATCTCGTCGCTCGGCTCGGACGGCCGCCGCGGAGGCGAAGGTGACGCGGCCGACATCGTCAACGACTGACGGATTACGGTCGGGGCGCGGCGCCCGCGGGGGCTTCGCGCTCATCGAACTGATGCTCGCGCTCGCGCTGATCGCGCTGGTGGCGACGCTGGCGCTGCCGCGGGCGCGCCCGTTCGACGGCGGCGCCGCGCTCCGCACCAAGGCCTACGAGGCCGCGGCTCTCCTGCGCAAGGACCGCGACGCCGCGCGCCGGCTCGACAAGGAGGTGGCGAGCGTCGTCGATTTCGGCCGCCGCCGCGTCGCCTCCGGGGCGGGCGCCGAGACGGTGTGGATGCCGACCGCGATCGGCATGCGGCTCTCCGCCGACCGCTTCTCCGGATTCCGCTTCTTTCCCGACGGCCGCTCGAGCGGCGGCGAGCTGACGCTCGACGCCGGCGGCGGGCGGCGGCTGAAGCTCACCGTCGACCGCCTCACCTCCGCGGTCGAGATCCGCGCCGACGACAGGCGCGCGCAATGACGCGCGGCGGCGCCCGGGCGGGCTTCACGCTGATCGAGACGCTGGTGGCGCTCGTCGTGCTCGCGGTCGTGATGGTCGTGACGGTGCGCGGCTTCGTGACCGCGCGGCTCGGGCTCGACCGCGCCCAGTCGACGCTTGCGGCCGAGGCGGTGGCGCGCTCGCTCGTCGAGACCGAGCTCGACCGGCTCGCCGCCGCGCCCGGCGTGCGGACCGGCGAGACCGACGGCTTGGCCTGGACGGTTTCGACCGAGCCGATCGTCCTGCCGCTGCAGGCCGCGCCGCCGCCGAAGGCCGGGGCCGCCGCGGGCGGGGAAGGGGCCGGCGGCGATGATCCGCAGGCCGCGCGCAAGCAGGCCGAGGAGGCCGCGCGCTGGAAGCCGATGCGCGTCGTCGTGTCGGTCGCGAACGGGCGCGGGCGCCCGCTCACGATCGAGACGCTTCACCTGACGAAGGTGGAGTAGATGGGCGCGCGGGCGGACGGCCGGGGGCCGCGACGTTCCGGCGGGGGCTGTCCAGGCTCGGGCCGCGACGGGTTCCTGCTGGTCGAGGCGCTGTCGGCGCTCGCGATCTCGGCGCTGCTGATCGCGGCGCTGCTCGCCTTCACGGGCATGCTGCGCCGCTCCGCCGACCGCACCGCCTTCCGGGTCGAGACCATGGAGGTCGCCGGCCGCACCGTCTGGACCGTCGCGAGCGAGCTTCGGCAGACGAGCCGCCAGCGCTGGGCCCCGGAGGAGCGGACGGCTGGCGGCGCGACGCCGACCCGGGCCGCTGCACAGCCGGGCGGAGCGAGCCCGAACGCGCGCCCTCGCCCGGGCTCGAACGAGGAGGACGACGGCGGCCCGCAGACGGGCGGCCGATCGAACGCCGATCCCCGCCAGTCGCCGGACGGCGAGCAGCAGGCGGCCGAAAAGGAGCCCGACCGCAACTTCGTGTTCTCGGGCACCCCGGAGCGGGTGCTGTTCGCGCTGACGCCGGAGCTCGCGACCGGGCTTCGGGCCCCGGTCCTCGTGGTCTACCAGGTCGACGCCTCGGGCGCGGTGCTGCGCGCGGAGGGCGCGATCGGCCCGGAGGCCAAGGGGCCGGACGCCGTTCGCCTCGGCCCCGTGGCGCGCGTGGCCCCGGGGCCGGAGCGGATCCGCTTCGCCTATGTGGACAAGGACCAGAACGGCGAAGAGGTGATCCTCGACGCCTGGACCGACCGGCGCCGCATGCCGGCCGCGGTGCGGATCGACCGCTCCGACATCGCGACCGGCCGGCCGCTCGGCTCGCTGCGCGTGCCGATCCTGCTGTCGGGCGAGCCGGGCTGCGCCGATCCCGAAAAGCGCTTCTGCAGCCGCGTCGACCGCGACCAGTCCGGCGGGGCGGGAGGCGCGACGCAGCCGGGCCGCCCTGCGGCCGGGCGGCAAGGCTCCGACGGAGAGCCGATGTGAGGCGCGGCGGCCGCGACGGCTTCATTCTCGTTTCCGTGCTCGTCTCGCTGATCGTGCTCGGCGGGCTGGCGGCCGCGGTCGCCTATCTGACGCGCACCGCCGTGGTGGGCGCGGCCTCGGCGCGCGAAGCGCTTGTGATCGACGCGCTGATGCAGTCGGGCCTCGAGCTCGCAGGCTACGAGCTGTTCTCGCTGCGCCGACCGGCCGAGCTCGTGAACGGCCAGCGCATCCGCCTCAACGACGGGGTGGTGACGCTGTTCGCCGCCTCGGAAGCCGGCAAAATTGATCTCAACGGCGCGCCGCCGGAGCTGCTCGCGGCGCTCTGGACCGCGATCGGCGCGCCCGGTATGCGGCCCGAGACCTTCGCGGCCCGGTGATCGACTATCGCGACCTCGACGACGAACCCTCCGACAATGGCGGGGCGGAGATCCCGCAATATTCCGCCGCCGGGCCCAACCGGCTGCCCGCCAACGCGCCGTTCGAGCGGATCGACGAGCTTCAGAACGTGCTCGACGTCACCCCGGCGCAGGTGCGGCAGCTGCGGCCTTACCTCACCGTGCACAATCCCGACGGCAAGATCGCGGTGCTCGAGGCGAGCGTCGCGACGCTTCGGCTCATTCCCGGCGGGGCCCGGCTCGCCGACCAGATCCCCGCCCTCAAGGCCGCGGCCCAGACCGAGCGCCAGAACGAGGGCCAGAGCGACGCCGTCGAGCGCCTTCTCGGCGACGCCGCCAAATTCGTGACGGTGGAGAGCGAGCCCAAGGCGTTCACGGTCCGCGTCGAGGCCGAGCGCGGCGGGTCGCGCCGCGCGGTGGACTTCGTGCTGACGGCCTCGCGGGCGCCCGACGCGCTCTATTTCGTCACCGACCGCATCGAGCGCCGGCCCGGGCGCTGAACGTTATGCGGGCGTCACGCCGCGCGCCGCGCCTAGATGGTGCAGTGCAAAAGTTTCTTTTAAAGAATATTTCTTTCCTGTTCGATTGACGTGGTCCGCGACCCCGTCTAGCGTTCGCATCAACCGCGGCGCAGGCCGCGACGGTTGATCGGAGCGACGCCTCATGTGCGGGATCGTGGGCCTTTTCCTGAAAGACAAGTCGCTCGAGCCGAAGCTCGGCGAGATGCTGAGCGAGATGCTCGACGTGATGTGCGGCCGCGGGCCGGACTCGGCGGGCTTCGCCGTCTACGGCGCGGGCGAGAAGGGCAAGGTGAAGCTCACCCTTCGCGCCGTCGAAGGCTATGACTTCAAGGCGCTCGAAAAGGTCGTCGGAAACGGCGCCTCGATCGTCGAGCGCTCGACCCATGCGGTGCTCACCGTCGACGCCGCCAAGGAGGCCGAGGCCCGCGCCGCGCTTGCAACCGTCGAGGGCGTCTCGGTCGTCGGCGCCGGCGAGCGCATGGAGCTCTACAAGGAGGTCGGCCTGCCGATCGACGTCGCCCGGCGCTTCAAGCTCGAGCAGATGTCGGGCACCCACGGCATCGGCCACACCCGCATGGCGACCGAGAGCGCGGTGACCACCAACGGCGCGCATCCGTTCTCGACCGGAACCGACCAGTGCCTCGTGCACAACGGCTCGCTTTCGAACCACCGGGGCCTCCGCCGCGTGCTCGAGCGCCAGGGCTTCAAGGCCGAGACCGACAATGACAGCGAGATCGCAGCCGCCTACATCAGCCAGCGCATGAAGGACGGCCGCTCGCTCGGCGAGGCGCTCGAGGACTCGCTCGACGACCTCGACGGCTTCTACACCTTCGTGGTCGGCACCGAGACCGGCTTCGGCGTGCTGCGCGACCCGATCGCCTGCAAGCCGGCCGTCATGGCCGAGACCGACCAGTATGTCGCGTTCGGTTCGGAATACCGCGCGCTCGCCGGCCTTCCGGGCATCGAGACCGCCAAGGTCTGGGAGCCGGAGCCGGCCAAGGTCTACTTCTGGGACCGCAAGGCGGCCTGAGACACGACATTCGAGCATCCAGGGGACACCGCCCGATGAACGCCAGCACCCAGAGCCACGCCTTCGACCTGTCGTCGTCGACGGTCCGTGAGCTCAACTCCGCGCTCCACGCGCTCAAGGAAGGCTCCAACGCCTCCCTGTGGCGCGTGACCAACCCGCGCGGCCTCCACGCCATCGCCGCCGGCGTCGACGCGCCGGTGACCGTCGAGGTCGACGGCCCGGTCGGCTACTATTGCGGCGGCATGAACAAGCACGCCACGATCCACATCCGCGGCTCCGCGGGCGTCGGCGTCGCGCAGAACATGATGTCGGGCTTCGTCCACATCGAGGGCGACGCCAGCCAGGCCGCCGGCGCGACCGCGCATGGCGGCACGCTCCTGATCGAGGGCAACGCGGCGGCGCGCTGCGGCATCTCGATGAAGGGCGTCGACATCATCGTGAAGGGCTCGATCGGCCACATGTCGGCCTTCATGGCGCAGGCCGGCACGCTCACCGTGTTCGGTGACGCGGGCGAAGCGCTCGGCGACTCGATCTACGAGGCGCGGCTCTACGTGCGCGGTTCGGTGAAGAGCCTCGGCTCGGACTGCGTCGAGAAGGAAATGCGCGACGAGCACAAGGCTCAGCTCTTCGAGCGCTTCAAGACCGCGGGCGTCGACGGCCAGATCGATCCGGGCGAGTTCAAGCGCTACGGCTCGGCCCGCAATCTCTACCACTTCCACGTCGACAACGCCGGCGCGTACTGAGGTGGCGCCTTGGCCAGGCCGACTGCGTGCTTCGAGACGCGGCCAGACGGCCGCTGCTCGGCATGAGGTCGGTCCCGGCCTGCCATTCTCCACGTCCCTCATGCTGAGGAGCGCCGCCCCGGCGGCGCGTCTCGAAGCACGCACTCCCGCTCCGCAGCGAGACCCGTCATGAACGAGCACGTCAAGAACCCCAACGCCGCGCCCCGCACGCTCCCGCGCGAGTCGGCGACCTTCGACCAGCACACGCTGGCCGAAATCCGCCGCGCCGCGGCGACCGGCATCTACGACATCCGCGGCGCCGGCGCGAAGCGCAAGCTGCCCCACTTCGACGACCTGCTGATGCTCGGCGCCTCGATCTCGCGCTATCCGCTCGAAGGCTATCGCGAAAAGTGCGGCACCGACGTCGTGCTCGGCACCCGCTTCGCCAAGAAGCCGATCGAGCTCAAGATCCCGATCACCATCGCGGGCATGAGCTTCGGCTCGCTCTCGGGCCCCGCCAAGGAAGCGCTCGGCCGCGGCGCGAGCCAGATGGGCACCTCCACCACCACCGGCGACGGCGGCATGACGCAGGAGGAGCGCGGGCATTCCAAGACGCTCGTCTACCAGTACCTGCCCTCGCGCTACGGCATGAACCCGGACGACATCCGCAAGGCGGACGCGATCGAAGTGGTCGTCGGCCAGGGCGCCAAGCCCGGCGGCGGCGGCATGCTCTTGGGTCAGAAGATCTCCCCGCGCGTCGCCAAGATGCGCACGCTTCCCGAGGGCATCGACCAGCGCTCGGCCTGCCGCCACCCCGACTGGACCGGCCCGGACGACCTCGAGATCAAGATCGAGGAGCTGCGCGAGATCACCGACTGGGAGAAGCCGATCTACGTCAAGGTCGGCGCCTCGCGGCCCTATTACGACACCGCGCTCGCGGTGAAGGCCGGCGCCGACGTCGTGGTGGTCGACGGCATGCAGGGCGGCACCGCCGCCACGCAGGAGGTGTTCATCGAGCATGTCGGCATCCCGACGCTCGCCTGCATCCGCAACGCCGTGAAGGCGCTCCAGGACCTCGGCATGCACCGCAAGGTGCAGCTGATCGTCTCGGGCGGCATCCGCAACGGCGCCGACGTCGCGAAGGCGCTCGCGCTCGGCGCCGACGCCGTCGCGATCGGCACGGCGGCGCTCGTCGCGCTCGGCGACAACGACCCGCAGTGGGAGGACGAGTACCAGAAGCTCGGCACCCACGCCGGCGCCTATGACGACTGGCACGAGGGCCTCGACCCGGCCGGCATCACCACGCAGAACGCCGAGCTGATGAAGCGCGTCGACCCCGTGAAGGCCGGCCGGCGCCTCGCCAACTACCTCTCGGTCATGACGCTCGAGGCCCAGACCATCGCGCGCGCCTGCGGCAAGAGCCACGTCCACAACCTCGAGCCCGAGGATCTCGTGGCGCTGACCATCGAGGCCGCGGCCATGGCCCAGGTTCCGCTCGCGGGCACCAACTGGATCCCCGGGCAGACCGGAAGCTTCTAAGGCCGGCCGGCCGGCGGCGTCATCCTGGACGGCCGTCGGGCCGATCCGGGATCGTGCTCCGGAATGGCGCTTTTTTCTGAGGACGATCCCGGCGCTCGCTTCGCTCGGCCGGGATGACGAGCACGGGGACTGACACGAATGGCGTCCGATCTGGCCAAAGTCGCGAAAGATCGCGGCATCAAGTACTTCCTGATCTCCTACACCGACCTGTTCGGCGCCCAGCGCGCCAAGCTGGTGCCGGCCGACGCGATCGGCGGCATGCAGAAGGCGGGCGCGGGCTTCGCCGGCTTCGCCACCTGGCTCGACATGAGCCCGTCGGACAGCGACCTCTTCGCCAAGCCCGATCCCGAGAGCCTGATCCAGCTGCCCTGGAAGCCGGAAGTCGGCTGGCTGGCCGCCGACCTCTGGATGGACGGCAAGGAGGTCGAGCAGGCGCCGCGCAACCTGCTCAAGCGCATGATCGCCAAGTCGGGCTACCAGATGAAGTCGGGCATCGAGCCCGAGATGTTCCTGGTGAACGCCGACGGCACCGCGATCTCCGACCCCTCCGACACCGCAGAGAAGCCCTGCTACGACCAGCAGGCCCTGATGCGTCGCTACGACGTCATCACCGAGATCTGCGACGCGATGATCCAGCTCGGCTGGGGCCCCTACCAGAACGACCACGAGGACGCCAACGGCCAGTTCGAGATGAACTGGAACTACGGCCCCGCGCTCCAGACCGCCGACCAGCACGCCTTCTACAAATTCATGGCGAAGTCGATCGCCGAGAAGCACGGCCTGCGCGCGACGTTCATGCCCAAGCCCTTCGTGAACCTCACCGGCTCCGGCTGCCACGCCCATGTGTCGCTGTGGGACGGCAAGAAGAACCTGTTCGAGGACCCGAAGGGGGAGCTCGGCGTCAGCGAGCTCGGCTACCACTTCATCGGCGGCCTGATGCACAACACCGACGCGATCTGCGCGCTCACCAACCCGACGGTGAACTCCTACAAGCGCATCAATGCGCCCCGGACCACGTCCGGCGCGACCTGGGCCCCGAACTCGATCACCTATACGGGCAACAACCGCACCCACATGATCCGCATTCCGGATGCGGGCCGGTTCGAGTTCCGCCTCGGCGACGGCGCGGCCAACCCCTACCTGCTGCAGGCCGCGATCCTGGCCGCCGGCCTCGACGGCATGGACAACAAGCGCGATCCCGGCAAGCGCCTCGACATCAACATGTACACCGACGGGCACAAGGTCCGCGGCGTGAAGAAGCTGCCGCTCAACCTGCTTGACGCGCTGCGCCTGTTCGAGAGCTCGAAGGCCACGCGGACCATGTTCGGCGACGAGTTCGTCACCGCCTATTCCAAGCTCAAGATGCAGGAATGGAACAACTATTGCCGCACGCTCAGCCAGTGGGAGCGCGACAACACGCTCGACTGCTGAGCAGTCGGGACTTCGCCTGAAACTCACGCGGCGCGGCGTTCCGGAAGGAGCGCCGCGTTTTTTCTTCTGCGGCGGAGGGGGCGAAGCTCCCGAACCTCCTCGCCGTCATCCCGGCCGCAGAGCCGGGATCCAGAGCCGAGGCGTCCGATCCAGAACCGAGGCGGCCGATCCAGATGCCGCAGCGGCGTCGGTTCTGGATCCCGGGACAGGCCCGGGATGACGGGCTGCGGTTCCCCGCGTCAGTTCTCAAGGGCGACGGTTTCACGCGCGATCCTCGCCGTCATCCCGGCCGCAGAGCCGGGATCCAGAACCGAGGCGTTTGATCCAGATCCCGGGAGGGCGTCGGTTCTGGATCCCGGGTCAAGCCCGGGATGACGGGCTGTGGTTCCCCGCGTCGGTTCTCAAGGGCGGCGGTTTCACGCGCGATCCTCGTCGTCATCCCGGCCGCAGAGCCGGGATCCAGAACCGAGACGTCCGATCCAGACCCCGCTGCGGGGTCGGTTCTGGATCCCGGGTCAGGCCCGGGATGACGGGCTGTGGTTCCCCGCGTCAGTTCTCAAGGCGGCGGTTTGAGGCGCGATCCTCGCCCTCATCCCGGCTCTGCGGCCGGGATGACGGGCTGCGGTTCCGGCGCGTCGGTTCTCAAGGGCGGCGGTTGAACGCGCGATCCTCGCCGTCATCCCGGCCGAAGAGCCGGGATCCAGAACCGAGGCGTCCGATCCAGATCCCGCTGCGGCGTCGGTTCTGGATCCCGGGACAGGCCCGGGATGACGGGCGGTGGTTCCGGCGCGTCGGTTCTCAAGGGCGGCGGTTGAACGCGCGATCCTCGCCGTCATCCCGGCCGCAGAGCCGGGATCCAGAGCCGAGGCGGCCGATCCAGATCTCGCTGCGGCGTCGGTTCTGGATCCCGGGTCAGGCCCGGGATGACGGGCTGGGCTTCCCCGCGTCAGTTCTTAAAGGGGCGGCGGTTCTCTGCATCCGCTCTCAAGGCCCGCGGTTTCCGCGCGTTTTTAGGACGCCGCGGCGAACAGGTCCGGCGTCGTCCTCGAGCGCTCGAGCTCCAGCAGGAACGCCTTGGCGTTCAGGCCGCCCGCAAAACCCGTGAGCTTGCCCGAGGCGCCGATGACGCGGTGGCACGGCGCGACGATCGAGATCGGGTTGCGCCCGTTGGCGGCGCCGACGGCTCGCACCGCGTCGGGCCGCCCGACCGCGCGGGCGATCTCGCCATAGCTGCGCGTCTCGCCATAGGGGATCGCGACGAGCGCGGCCCAGACGTCGCGCTGGAAGTCGGTGCCCTGGAAGTCGAGGGGCAGGTCGAAGCGGGTCCGCCGCCCCGCGAAATACTCGCCAAGCTGCCGGCTCGCCTCGGCGAGCGTCTCGTGCCGGTCGTCCCGCGTCATGTCGCCGAGCGGCACGCGGCCCGGGCGGTCGTTCTCCCAGAGGATCGCCGCGAGCCCGGCGCCGCTCGCCGCCAGCGTGAGTTCCCCGACCGGCGAGGCCGTCGTCGTGAAGGCCAGCATGTCGCTCCTCCAGGCTCGTCGCGGGCCGACACCCGCCGAAGAGAAGAGGATAGGGCGCCAGGCCGGAAGACGCCCGCGCCGAAACCCCGCCGAGAGGGCGCGGTCCACAGGCGCGCGCCCCGGCGGCGACGTCCGGCCGCGCGCGCTGGCGCGGACATGGGCGCCCGACGCCCACAAAACCGCTTTGACGCCGGGCAAGATCATCAGCATACTGATTATCGACCGCGGGCGCATCGGCCGCCGCCGTACAGAAGCGTCGCTATCATCAGTATGCTGATGATCTGCGTCGCGTCCGATCCGGGCGGGGCCGCGTGTCCTTGACCTTGCGAACGGACGCCGCTCTCCGGCCGCCGGCGGGCGCCGCGACCGATGGCGCGACGCGCGCAGACATTTCCTGGGCTCCGCCGAAACCCGGCGCAGCCCGAACAGCAGGGGCTGACGTGACTCCGTTTCCGAACGCCGATCCGCAGAGCCTTCGCGGGTTCCTCAACATGGTCCGGGACCAGCACCCCGACCACTTCCTGCGCGTCTCCGAGCCGATCGAGACGCGCTACCAGTCGACGTCGATCGTGTTCGAGCTGGACCGTGCCGGGCGCAGCCCCGTGGTCATGTTCGACGACATCGGCGGCAAGGGCATGCCCTGCGTCACCAACATCGCGGCGAGCCGCAAGCTGCTCGCGGAGTGCCTGAGCACGACCGAAGCCGACCTGCCGACCGTCTTCCGCGAGGGCAGCCAGCGCTACATTCCCTGCGAGACGGTCGACCGCGGCGCGTGGGACGAGATCGTGTTCGAGGGCGAGGACGTCGACCTCACCCGGCTGCCGATCCCCCACCAGTTCACGGTGGACGCGGCGCCCCTACATCACGGCCGGCCAGATCACCGCGCGCGACCCGAAGACCGGGGTCGACACGACCGGCTTCCACCGCCTGATGCTGAAGGGCAAGAACCGGCTCGGCGTGTCGCTGCATTCGCGCCGCCGCATGCACGAGTTCCACCGCCGCGCCGAGGAGATGGGCCAGTCGCTGCCGGCCGCGATCACGCTCGGCGTCCACCCGCTGCATTACATGGGCTCGATGACCTATGCCTATCCGCCCCATGTGCGGAAGTTCGAGATCATCGGCGGGCTGTTCGGCGAGCCCTACCGGCTGGCGCGCTGCGGCGTGCAGGACCTCGAGGTCCCCGCCGGCGCCGAGATCGTCATCGAGGGCGAGATCCTCGCCGGCGTCCACGAGCCGGAAGGCCCGTTCGGCGAGTCACGGGCTACCCGTCCGAGTTCACGGGCTACGCGTCCTACCGCAGCACCCAGAACGTGTTCGTGGCCCATCGGGTCCGGATGCGCCGCGACGCCATATTCCACAGCGTCGTAGCCGGCATGTCCAAGGACCACATCCTGATTTCCTGCATCACGCGCGAGGGCGAGATCCTGAACGCGCTGAAGCGCAACATCCCGAACGTGCAGGCCGTCCACGTCCACGTGCCGCATTCGACCTGCGGCGCCTTCATGGCGGTGATCTCGCTGAAGAAGATCGCCGAAGGCGAGCCGCAAATGGCCGCGATGGCGGCGCTCTCGACCGAGCTCTACACCAAATACGTCATCGTCGTGGACGACGACGTCGACATCTTCGACATGAACGACGTGTTCTGGGCGATCGCGACCCGCGTGCGCGCCGAGAAGGACATCTTCTTCGTGCCGGGCTGCAAGGGCGCGATCCTCGACCCGAGCTCGGACCCGGAGAACTTCACGCTGACCAAGATGGGGATCGACGCGACGCGCCCGACCGGCCGCGACTTCGCCGAACGCCTGGTGATCTCCGAGGAGGAGCGCGCCAAGGCCCGGGCGATCCTCGAGCGCGCCGGCGTCAAGATCGGATGACGGGCGAGGCTGGACACAGCGCGTCCGACCGCGCCGCCGCGCCGCTGCGGGAGTTCGCGGTCGCGGTCTACGGCGCGGAGGGGTGAGCGAGGCCTGTCTCGCGCTGCAGGACGAGCATGGCCAGGACGTCAACGTCGTGCTGTTCGCGGCCTGGGCGGGCGCGGAGCTCGGCCGCAGGCTCGGCGCCGAGGACGTCGCCCGCGCGCGCGGCCATGTCGCGGAGTGGCGCGACGCGGTCGTGGCTCCCCTGCGCGCCGTCCGGCGGGCGATGAAGCGCCTGTCCTCGCCGCCGCCCGGCCACGAGGAGCTGCGCTCCGCGGTGAAGGCCGTCGAGCTTCAGTCCGAGCTGCTCCAGCTCGCCATGCTGGACGGGTTCGCGCAAACGCTGGGCGCGCCGGCGCCGCCCGGCCCCGAGCTCGCCGAGGCCAATCTTCGCGCCGTGGTCGCCGGCTCGCCGGAGAGCGCGTCGGCCGCCGTCTCCGTCATCGTCGCGGCGTGCCGCGGACGAGCCGACGCAAGCGGAGCGGGATCATGAAGCGCCTGATCGTCGCCATCACCGGCGCCTCGGGCGTCATCTACGGGGTGCGCGCGCTCGAGCTTCTCCGCGAGACGGCCGACGTCGAGACCCATCTCGTGCTGACGCCGGCCGCCATCCGCACGATCAACGCCGAGCTCGACATGACCGGCGACGCCGTCCGGGCGCTCGCCGACCACGTCCACAGCCACAGGGACATCGGCGCGTCGATCTCGTCGGGCTCGTTCGTCACGGAGGGCATGCTGGTGGCCCCGTGCTCGATCAAGAGCCTCAGCGGGATCGCGCATTCCTACAATGACGAGCTCGTCATCCGGGCTGCCGACGTCTGCCTGAAGGAGCGACGCCGGCTCGTCCTCATGCTGCGGGAGACGCCCTTCCACCTCGGCCATATCGAGCTGATGGCGCAGGCGACCCGCAACGGCGCGATCATCATGCCGCCGGTCCCGGCGTTCTATCACCGGCCCGCGACCGTCGACGACATCGTCGACCAGTCGGTCGCGCGCGCGCTCGATCTGTTCGGGATCGCCGCGCCCAAGATCATGCGCTGGAACGGGCGGACGTCGGAGGTCGAAAGTCCCGAGGACGACGACCCCGGCTTCTGACGTCTGATAATTCCGGCATGACGCGGGGAGCAGGATTGGACCTAGGGCGCTCTAAAAGTCCTTCAGGACCGCGCGGCCGAGGCCGTTGTTGCCCCTGACCAGCGCCTTCATCTGCTGGATGAAGCGGTCGCGGTCCTCTTCCGGCAGCGGCTCCATCAGGCGATGATGGGCGCGCTGCAGCGCGTCCTGCATCTCGACGATCAGCGTTTCGCCGGCTTGCGTGAGAAACCCCTTGCGGATCCGGCGATCCTCGTCGGTCGCTTCGCGCCGGACGAGGCCCCGCGCTTCGAGGCGCGCCAGCACGTTCGACGTCGTCGTCCGGTCGACGCCGATGTCGGCCGCCAGCGAAACCTGATCCGCGCCGGGGCGGACCAGCAGAACCTGCAGGACGCTCGCCTGCACTGGCGTCGTTCCGAACGCCTCGCATTCCTCGTGATAGATCGACACGTAGATCTGGTGCAGGCGGCGCGTCAGGAAGCCCGGGCGGTCGAACAGCCCCCGGGCCTTTGTCTTGGCGTCTTCCGTCACCGATCGCTCCGTCGCCTCACGGCCTCCGCGGCCGTCGGTCCAGATCGGGGACCGGCGCCGCGGATCATACAAGCCGCGGCGCGTCAGGCGAACTTCGGGCTCGCGGATCAGAGCGACGAGGGGCCGCGCGCGCCGAACATGATGCGGCGCTGCATGGGCAGGAACGCCCGGTCCGCCGCCTCGTCCCTCGTCAAGAGCGAGGCCGCCACGGCCGCCGCGAAGGACAGCGGCATGCAGATCAGCGCCGGGTTCTTCATCGGCACGAACCACCAGGCCTGGGAGACCTCGGCGAGGCTCTTGCCCAGCACGTCGACCTGGATGGTCGGCGACAGGCAGATCATCACGAGCGAGGAGACGGTTCCGACCAGGATGCTGGCGACAGCGCCGGCCGTCGTGAAGCGCTTCCAGGCGATCGAGAGCAGCAGCGCCGGGAAGTTGGCGGCCGCCGCGACCGCGAAGGCGAGGCCGGCCATGAAGGCGACGTTCTGGCCCTCGAACACGATGCCGAGGAAGATCGCGAGCGCCGCGATCGCGACTGTGGCGATCCGCGCGACGGTCAGCTGCTCGCGCTCCGGCGCTTCGCCGTTGCGCACCACATTGACCCAGAGGTCGTGGCAGACGGTCGCGACGCCCGACAGCGTCAGCCCGGCGACGACCGCCAGCATGGTGGCGAAGGCGACCGCGCAGATGAAGCCGAAGAACGCGTCGCCGCCGATGGTGAGCGCCAGCAGCGGCGCCGCCATGTTGCCGCCGCCGCCGGCCTTGGCCACGACCTCGGGGCCGACCAGCATCATCGCGCCGAAACCGATGACGAAGACGAGCAGGTGGAACGAGCCGATGATGCCGGTGGCGTAGAGGATCGACATCCGCGCCTCGCGCACGTCCGGCACGGTGAAGACGCGCATCAGGATGTGGGGCAGCGCCGCGGTGCCGAACATCAGACCGACGCCGAGCGAGATCGCGTCCCAGCCGCTGCCAGCGACCTTCGATCCCGGCTGGAGCACGCGCTCGCCGTGCTTTTCGGCGGCCGCCTGGAACAGGGTCAGCGGGTTCATCTCGAAATGCGCCAGCACCAGCAGCGCGAGCACGAGGCCGCCGAGAGAAGCAGCAGCACGGCCTTGATCACCTGGACCCAGGTGGTGGCGAGCATGCCGCCGAAGATCACGTAGACCAGCATCGCGGCGACCACCACCACCGAGGCGGCGTAGGGCAGGCCGAACAGCAGCTTGATCAGCGCCCCGGTCGCGACCATCTGCGCGAGCAGATAGAGCAGGATGACGACGAGCGTGCCGAACGCCGCCGCGACGCGCACCGGGCGCTGCTTCAGCCGGTACGCCACGACGTCCGCGAAGGTGAACTTGCCGAGATTGCGCAGCGGCTCGACGATCAGGAAGGCGATGATCGGCCAGCCGACCAGGAAGCCGATCGAGTAGATCAGCCCGTCGAAGCCGTTCGACGTGATGATGCCTGCGATCCCGAGCAGGGCCGCGGCGCTGAGGAAGTCGCCCGCGAGCGCCCAGCCGTTCTGCCAGGCGGTGATCTGCCCGCCGGCTGCGAAGAACTGTTCGGTGGTGCGCGTCCTGCGCGCGGCCCAGTAGGTGACGCCGAGCGTCAGCGCCATGAAGACGAAGAAGAAGGCGACGGCGAGCGGATTGTTGGCGGCCTGCATGGCATGATCCTCACGACATGATGCGGCGCACGGCCGGATCGTAGAACCGGTTGGCCCAGACGACGTAGACGAGGCAGAGCGCGAAGGAGCCGACGATCACCCCGGCCCCGAGCAGGATCGACAGCGACAGTCCGGGCGCGAGCATCGTCCCCATGGTCGGCTTGGCGAAGGCGAACATCGCCATGAAGCCGAAATACATCGCGATCATCACGAGGCTGAGCGCGACCGCGACCCGCGTGCGTCTGCGCGCGAGACGCACGAAATCGTCGGGTGCGGCCGGCAGCGCGGCGGCGTCATCGATGGAGACCATGGGTCATCTTCCTCCGGGGCTGCGGGTTCGGCGTTCGAGGGGATCAGCGGGCCGCGCGCCGGCCGGCTTCGACGAGCGAAAGGCCCTGCGGCTCGCTGCGGGCGGGCTCGTCCGCGTCGGCGTCGGTCCAGGCCGGCGCCGCGGCCTCGGCCCCGAAGGAGATCGGCTCGCGCGGCGTGCGGTCGACGCTGAGGCGGAAGATGTCGAAGCGGTTGTAGTAGCCGACGACGTCGTGGAACTGCTTGGGCTCGACGCAGGCCGCCGTGTCGATGTCGGCGTAGAGGATGCGCTCCCTCGCCCTCATGGGTCTCGGTCACGAGCGCGCCGGCCGGGTCGAGCACCATCGACACGCCCGCAGGCGTTCGCTCGATGACGTCGGCGAGCGCCGCGTCGCCGTCCGACAGCGTCGCCTTCGCGTCGGCGTCGAGCGTGGCGGAGCAGACGATGTTGAAGACCTTGGCCTCGAAGGAATGCGCGCCGGCGCGGATCTCGATCGCGCGCTTCAGGTCGTAGGCGGCGCTGTCGCCGGGGACGCGCGTCGGCCAGGCGGGCGGATAGGTCGAGATGTGGACCTGCTCGCCTTGCGCCATCAGCGCGTAGCGCGCGAGCGGATTGGTGTTCTCGCCGCAGATCAGCATGCCGACGCGGCCGAGATCGGTCGGCGTGACGCGCAGGCCGCGCGCGTCGCCGCTCGCCCAGATCAGCTTCTCGAAGAAGGTCGGGACCAGCTTGCGATGGTGGTTGAGGGTCCTGCCGTCCCGCCCGATCAGGACGTTCGAGTTCCAGAGGCAGCCGACGCTCGCATCCGTGCCCTCGCTGAACCCCATCGAGACGATGACGCCGTGGCGGCGCGCCGCCGCCCGCACGACCGCGAGCTCCGGCCCGTCTAGACGCACCGACTCCGCCGCGAGGCGCTTGAAGAGGTCGTGGTTGCGGATCGGCGCGCGCAGCGCCGCCCAGAGCGGAAAGCCCGGCATGTAGCCTTCCGGGAAGACCACCAGCGAGGCGCCGGCGCGGGCCGCCTCCTCGATCAGCGCGGCGGCCTTTTCGGCGGTCCCCATGCTGTCGAGGAACACAGGCGCGACATGGCAGGCCGCGGCCTTGAACCTGGGATAAGTTGCGGACATCGAAGCGGCTCCCGGAAATGGCGAGCCGCATTAACCGCCAGGGTTGCGGATCCGGCGAGGCGGAAAATCCGCAACCGTCGCTGCATTCTCGCAGGGCGTGCTCAGAATTCGTTCAGATAGGGCGCCCCCCGCGCGAACAGCTCCGTCAGGAACCGCGTCACGGCGCGGACCCGGGCGAGATGCTCGATGTCCTGATGGACACCGAGATAGAGCTCGCGCCGCACGATCACCTCGTCGGGCAGGACGGGGACGAGCGCCGGATTTGTCTTCGCCGAGAAAAGCGGCAGCAGCGCCAGTCCCGCCCCGGTCGCGACCGCGGTCTGCTGCGCCGCCATGCTGGTCGAGCGGAAGACGACGCTGCCGGGCTTCAGCACCTCCATCAGCCAGTGGACCGGCTCGATGGCGATCAGGTCTTCGACATAATCGACGTAATCGTGGTCCTGCAGCTCCGCGGGCGAGGCCGGCCGTCCGCGCCGGGCGAAATAGGCCTCCGATCCGAACAGCGCGAGGCGGAACTCGCCGACCCGCCGCACCGAGAGCCGCGGGCCGTTCGGCGGCACGAACGAGACCGAGATGTCGGCCTCGCGCTTCGTCAGGTTGATGAGGTGCCGCTCTGTGACGAGTTCGACCACGAGGCCCGGCATGACGGCGGCGAACTCCGCGAACCGCGCCGACAGGTAGAAGGCCGCGATGCCCTCCATGCTGGCGACCCGCACCCGGCCCGAGGGCGAGCTCGTGTCCTCGAGGCCGAGCGCCTCGGGCACCGAGATCATCTTCTGCTCGATCGCCTCGGCGATGACGAACAGCTTGTCGCCCGCCTCCGTGAGCTCGAAGCCGTCCGAGCCGCGCTGGAACAGCTTGGCGTCGAGGCTGCGCTCGAGCTCGGCGATGCGCCGGCTCACCGTCGTGTTGTCGACCTTCAGGCGCCGGGCCGCGGGCGCGAGGCGTCCGTGCCGCGCAAGCTCGACGAAGAAGGCGAGGTCGTTCCAGTCGAACATCGGCGTGTCGGGCTCGCGAGGTCACGGACCGTTGGTCGCCCAGAGTGACACGCCGGAGCGCCCGGACGAAACGCCCGCCGGCGCTCACCCGACGGCCACGCCGAGGCGGGCTGCGACGCGGCGCGCGGTGGCCTCGCGCCTGGCCGTGACGTCGGCGACGGCCCGCCGCGCCTCGGCGAGCACCGCGGCCGGCGCGGTCTTCGGGTCCCCGCTGTCGAAGGGCGGCTCGGGCGCATAGGCCATGTAAAGCTGGATCGCCTGCGCGACGTCCTCGCCGCGCAGCATCGCCGCGAGCCTCAGCGCGCCGTCGATCCCGGCGGTGACGCCCGCGGCGAACACGAAGCCGTCGTCGACCACCACGCGCTCGTCGACGGGCGTCGCGCCGAAGAACGGCAGCAGGTGGATCGAGTTCCAGTGGGTGGTGGCGCGCCGTCCCTTGAGCAGCCCGGCCGCGCCGCAGACGAGCGCGCCGGTGCAGACGGAGAACACGATCTTCGCGCCCGCCGCCTGGCGGCGGATCCAGCCGAGCACGGCCTCGTCCTCCATCAGCGCCTCCTGTCCGAGGCCTCCAGGGATGTGCAGCACGTCGAGCTGCGGGGCGTCGGCGATCGCGGCGTCGGGCGCGATCCGGAGGCCGCGGACGTCGCGGACCTGATCGGCCGTCCGGCCATAGACGCGATAGGTCGCGTCGGGGATCCGGGCCAGAACCTCGTAGGGGCCGGTGAGGTCGATCTGGTCGAGGCCTTCAAACAGCAGCGAACCGATCTGGAGATGGGCGTCGGCGGGGGTCATGTGCGCCTCCTCGGGTGGACTGGACAGATCCACCCTAGCCGGCCACTCTCTGGCGGAGATGCCAAAGACCCCTCGCTTTCCGCCAAACCCGTCGCGCGCTGCAGAACCGCGCGTCGTCGAGGTCGTCGCCTTCCCGGCGGTGCAGTTGCTCGACGTGGCGGGCCCGACGCAGGTCTTCGCCACCGCCAACGACTATGCGGCGAGGGCCGGAGACGCGGCGCCCTATCTCTGCCGGCTGGTCGCCAGCGGCGGCGCGAGCGTCGTGTCGACCGCGGGCGTCACGCTCGCGACGGAGGCGCTTCCCGATCCCGGCTCGGCGATCGACACGCTGGTGATCGCGGGCGGCGGCGGCGTCCACGCCGCGGCCGAGGACGCAGGGCTCGTGGCCTGGGTCGCCGCCCGCTCGGGCCGCGCGCGGCGCACCGCCTCGGTCTGCACCGGGGCGTTCCTTCTGGCGGCGGCGGGCGCGCTCGACGGACGGCGCGCCGTCACGCACTGGTCGTTCTGCGAGGCGCTCGCCAAGCGCCACCCCGCCGTCGAGGTCGAGCCCGACCCGATCTTCATCCGCGACGGCGACGTCTGGACCTCGGCCGGCGTCAGCGCGGGGATCGACCTCGCGCTCGCGCTCGTCGAGGAGGATCTGGGGCGCGACATGGCGCTCGCGGTCGCGCGCCATCTCGTGGTGTTCCTGAAGCGGCCGGGCGGCCAGGCCCAATTCAGCGCCGCGCTGTCGCTGCAGACGTCGCAGGACAGGTTCGGCGCGCTGCATCGCTGGATCCGGACGCGCCTCTCCGGGGACCTGTCGCTCGCAACGCTCGCCGCCGAAGCCGGCATGAGCGAGCGCAGCTTCAGCCGGCGCTATGTCGAGGAGACCGGCGTGACGCCCGCCCGCGCCGTCGAGCGGCTCCGGGTCGAGGCCGCCCGCCAGTTGCTGGCCGAGACCAGGCTGCCGGGCAAGCGGATCGCCGAACGCTGCGGCTTCGGCTCCGAGGAGACGATGCGCCGAAGCTTCCTGCGCCTGCTCGCCGCCACGCCCCAGGACTACCGCGCGCGGTTCGGCGCTTAGGGGCCTGCGCATGCGAGCGAGGTCCCCGGGGTGGCTGCGGCGCCCCGGATTTCTCTCGACTCACTCGCGGGCCTCTGGCCTTTTGCAGTGAGAACGTACCGTTCATTGAAGCGAATCCGTCACTCGATCGGGCGCGTAAGGAAGTCGATCCGGGGGGATCTGCGGCGTGGAAGGCCAGTTCGTTTTCTCTCGCTCCGGCGCCTCGATCGCGGACGCCGCCGGCGAGATCCGGCCAATCGCCGCCTGACCTGCCGATGGCGCGCTCATGACCGACATCACGCGAAGCATCGAGCACCCCTCCGGGTCGAAGCGCCTGAAGCAGGCGCGCAAGCTGCGCCGGGAAGGTCGTTTCGAAGACGCGCTCGCCTGTCTTGAAACAAGCCTCCGCGCCGATCCGGAAGCCCTCGATCTCGTCGCCGAGCAGGCCGCCCTCCTGCTCGGGCTGGGGCGGATCGACGACGCCGGCGCGGCGGTCGAACGGCTGGCGGCGCTCGACCCGGCGCAGGAGCGGCTCGCCGAATTGCGCGGCGCGCTCGCCGACGCGCGCAACGACCCGGTCGCCGCCGAGGCGTTCTTCCGCGCCGAGGCCGGGCGTCGCCCCGACGACCTCAACTGGCTGAAGCGCTGGGTCCGCACGCTCGCCAAGGCGTCGCGGACCGAAGAGGCGGCGGCGATCGTCGACGAGGCGCTGGCGCGCGCGCCCTCCGAGCCGAAGCTGCTGTTCGAGCGCGTCGCGCTGCTGCGGCGTCTCGGCCGGATCGACGAGGCGCGGACGGCGACGGAGGCCTTCGCGGCCGTCGTCCGTGACGACGATCCGAGGCTTCCCGAACTGCGAGGCGCCCTCGCCGAGGCCGACGGCGACCACGCCGCCGCCGAGACGATCTACGCCGCCGACTGCGCCGCGCGTCCAGACGACGCCGGGGGGCTCCGTCGCTGGGCGCGGGCGTTGATGCGCCTGTCGCGGGAAGAGGAGGCGCTCGAAGCGCTTGGCCGCGCCCAGCGCGCGGCGCCGACGAAGCTGTTTCCCGACCACGTCCGGCTGCTGTGCCGTCTCGGCCGGGCCTCGGACGCGCAGGCCGAGCTCGACCGCTTCGCGGCGCTGAGCGGGCGCGACCGGCGCCTGCCGGCCCTGCGGGCCGAGGTTCTGGAGGCCGCCGGCGATCCGGCGGCGGCCGAAGCGATCCTGCGCGCCGACGCAGCCGACGAGCCGCGGGACGCCGAGCGGCGGCGGCGCTGGGCGCGCGCGCTCGTGCGCCTGTCGCGCCCGCTCGAGGCGCTCGCCGCCGTCGACGAGGGCCTGCGCCGTGATCCGGACCAGATCCAGCTCTCGGCGACGCGCGTCTCGCTGCTCGTGACGCTTGGCCGGCTCGACGAGGCGCGGGCCGAGCTCGACCGCCTGGAGGGCTCCGGCGTCGAGCTGCCAGAGCTTGCGAGGATGCGCGCCGACCTCGCCGGCGCCTCCGGGGATCTCGTTCAGATCGAGGCTGCGACGCGCGCCGCCGTCACGGCCGATCCCGCGGACGCGTCGAAGCGCGTGCGCTGGGCGAGGGCGCTCGCTCGTCTGTTGCGGACCGTCGAGGCGCTCGCGGCCGTCGAGGACGGGCTTGCGGCCACGCCGGACGCCGCGGAGCTCGTCGGCGAACGCGCGCTGCTGCTTGCGGGCGCAGGCCGCGTCGACGAGGCCGCCGCCGAACTCCAGCGCCTCGCCGCGTCGCGCCCGTCCTATGAGGGCCTCGCCGAGGTCCGGGCCGGCGTCGCCTCGGCGGCCGGCGATCTCGAGGGCGCGGCCTCCATCCTGGCCGCCGAGGTCGCGGCCGCGCCGCAGAGCGAGAAGCGGCGGCTTCGATATGTGCGCGCGCTGACGCGTCTCGGCCGCTACGAGCAGGCGCTCTCCACGCTCGCGGCCGCGCCCGATCCCGACACGCCGAGACTGAAGGTGACGCAGGCCAATCTGCTGCTCACGCTCGGGCGGTGGGAGGAGGCGCGCGGCCGGATGGACGGCTTCGCCGAGGACGACGCCCGCGAGCGGCTCGGCCGCGACCTGTTCGAGCTCAACCTCGCGCTGATGACGATGGATTACGCCGGCGCGCAGGAGCAGGCCGAATCCATCCTGACCGCCGCGCCCGCCAACCGGACGGCCGCCGAGGGGCTGGCTTGGGCGAACATCGGCGCGATGCGCCCGGCCGCCGCCTGGGCCGCGCTGAGGAAGACGCCGCGCGAGGCGGTGGACGGCGGGGCGGCGACGAGCGGCGGCGGGCGCCTCAGGAGCCTGACCGGGCAGGTGGTGAACGAGCTGCGCCTTTCGGGCGAGGCGCTCGGCGAGCTCGACGCGCGGGCCGGCGAGGGCGACGAGGCGCTGGCGGCGGCCGCCGCCGAGCAGGTGCGCCGCGATCCGAACGCCTTCGGCCCCGCGCTCGGACTGATCGTCGCCTGCGCGCGCTCCGGCCGGCTCGGCTTCCGCGCCGAGGCGAGCGACCGCGGCGGTCCGCCGAAGCTGCTGCACCAGTTCTGGGACGGAGCCGAGGCGCCGGCCGACGTCGAGCGCTGCATGGCCGAGGCGCGCGCCGCCAACGCCGACCGGATCAGCCGGCGGTGGAACGACGCGGCCGCGCGGCGCTTTCTCGGCTCGCTGTCGGACTGGCGCGTGATCCGGGCCTATGAGGCGGCCCCGCATGTCGCGATGCGCGCGGACCTGTTCCGCTACGCCGCGCTCCACGAGTTCGGCGGCGCCTATCTCGACGCCGACGACGCCTGCGAGCGGCCGCTGACGAGCCTTGTCCCCGACGGCGCGGAGCTCGTGCTCTACCAGGAGCGCCTCGGCTCGCTCGGCAACAACTTCATCGCCGCCGCCGCCGGCCATCCGCTGGTCGCCAGGCTGCTGGAGGAGGCGACCGAGAACGTGCTCTTGGGGGCGGGCGAGTCGATCTGGCTCGCCACCGGCCCCGGCCTCGTAACGCGCGTGATCGCGCGCGCGATCGTCGCCGAGCCCGACCTGCGGCTGCCGGCGAACGTCCACGTCGCGCCGCTCGACGCCTTCCGCCGCACGGTGCGGGCGGGGGCGGCGAAGTCCTACAAGAGCGACGCGCGGAACTGGCAGAAGGCCTGAGCCGCGGCCCGTCTCAGGCCGCCAGCGGCTCGACCTCGTAGCCGAGACGCTCGATCAGCGGCGCGAGGATCTTCTGGGCCGGCGCGAGGTGGCGCAGGTAGTTCTGGTGCCGGTGGCGCGAGCGCCGATAGAGCGGCTCCTTCACCTGCGCGTAGCTCGCCGTGCGCGCATAGCGCTCGTTGGCCTCGAATTCGAGCGCCTTCGGATCGAACGGAACGCCCACGAAGTCGAACAGGCGGCGCACCGTCGCCTCCTGGTCGTCGACGATGTCCTCGTAGCGCAGCTCGAGATAGTTGAGGTCGGCGACGCCGCGGTAGTGCTCGACGAGATCCGCCGTCATCAGCAGGTGCTTGGCGGCGCTCTCGAGGTCCCTGCCGCAGCCGAAGCCGTGGGTGAAGAAGTTCGACATGGCCGACACCATCACGTCGAGCGGATGGCGCACGACATGGACCAGAGGCGCGCGCGGGAACATCAGCGCGATGAGGCCGAGATGGGTCTCGTTCAGCGGCATCTTGTCGGTGAAGAACGGCGTGTCGTCGCGCGCGACGCCCATGCGCCGCGCGCTCGCGAGATAGAAGTTCCGGAGGTCGTCGAGGCCCTCCCGGCGGTCGCCGAGTAGCAGGTCCGACAGCGAGCCGGGGTATTCCCAGGGGCTGCTGAGCAGACGCGGGCTGATCGCGGCGATCTGGCCGACGAATGGCAGTTCGTCGCCGGCCGAGATCGCGTCGCTCGACGAGAGCGTCTGCTCGACGAGCGTCGTTCCCGAGCGCGGGAAGCCGAGGATGAAGATGGGTTGCGGCCCGTCCCGCCGGTCTTCGGCGCGCGGCAGGACCGCGAGGCGCTCGCGCGTGAAATAGGTCTTCAGGTTGCTGGTCAGCCTGTTTGCGGCCGCCTCGTCATAGGCTCCGGCGCCGAGCTCCAGCGCGCGCGCCTTCCCGGCTGAAAAATCCGCCCAGGCCTCGTCGTGCAGGCCGAGCCGGTCCTTCAGGCGGCCGCGCTCCAAGAGCTCCTGCGGTCCGAGCTGGCGCGCCCCGGCGCTCGCGCGCTCGTCCAGCAGCTTCACGGCCTCGTCCACGCGCCCGCGGCGGCCGAGCACCGTCGCGCGGCGCAGCGTCGCCTGCGGATTGTTCCGCGCGATCTGGTCCACGCGGTCGAGCAGCGTTTCGGCGTCGTCGAACTTGCGGTCGATCTCCTCGAGCCGCGCCCAGGCGAGCAGCGTGCGCCGATCGTTCGGCTGGGCCGCGTCGGCCTCCCGGAACAGCTCCCTTGCGGTCTCGATCTCGCCGGTCTCGAGCAGGTTGGTGGCGAGGTTGGTCAGGATCAGCGGCTCGCGCCGGGGCGACAGCTCGAGCGCCCGGCGATTGTGGTGCGCGGCGAGCGCATGGCGGCCGAGCTGGGTCATCGTCATGCCCATCAGGTAATGGGCCTGCGGGTTCGTGGGCGAGAGCCGCACCGCCTGCCGCGCATGCGGCTCGGCGGCCTCGGCCCCGCCCCTCGCGATCGCCATCTGGACGAGCTTGACGGTCGTCGCATAGTCGCTGGTGTCGAAATGGGCGGCGCGGCGGAGCAGGGTGATTGCGGCTCCGGCGCGCCCTTCAAGCTCGCGGACGCCGGCGAGCGCCTTGAGCGCCACGGGATCGAACGGGGACCGTTCGAGCGCCTCGACCGCGAGCCTGGCGGCCACGGGATAGTCGCCTTGCTTGAACGCCTTGACGCCCTGCGCCGCAGGACCGTCGGCAGACCGGGCCGCGGCGGAGGGCGGACCCGCGGTCCACACGTTCAATTCGCAGCATTTGGCGGGCTTCAGACCGCTGCCGCACGGGCAAAGGGACGTCGCGAAATCTTCTGATTGCATGGACTGCCAAGCCAACTGGGCGTACGGAGCGCGCGGAAGGTATCCCATTGGCCTCTTGAGGCCTAGCGCCCGCCCAGGGCCTCTCGGGTCACGGTTTACGGGCCGCTCGACGGCGGCGAAGACCGCCGCCCGACGCCTGTGAAGGCCATCCCGCCAGACCTGCCGCGCCGCCGAACCTGCTAGGCTGGCCGTGACGGCCGATCGACCGGGGCCAGGCGCGCCGTGACCAGCCACTCGTCCGGGCTTTCGGCCGGCCTGAGCCATTCATGCGCGAAGGTCGCGGTGAACGGGCCGGTTGTGGTCGGGAACGAGGCGGTGACCTCGGACAGTCCGACATGGGTGATGAATCCCCGGCTTTCGCTCGGCGCTCCGCTTTCCGCGCTCTCCAGGACGAAAACGACGTTCTGGTTGACCAGAGGGCCGTTCGCATGGGTTCGATCGCTCATCCTGTCCTCCCGTTCGGCTTCCGGCGACCGTCGCCGCAGCCCCCGATGGAGGTGGATCGATCGCGCGCGCCGGCCATTCGTCTTCCGACGCGAAAGCGGCTGCGCTTTCGAGCGCCGCACGAAGTTTCGCCGGGATGTGGAGACGTGGCGCACCCGAGAGGATTCGAACCTCTGACCTCTGCCTTCGGAGGGCAGCGCTCTATCCAGCTGAGCTACGGGTGCTGGCGACGCGGCGGAACCTAGCCGATGCGCGATGGCGGGGCAATCGCGAGATCAGCGCGTTCGCGATCGCAGCGGGCTTGCGTCGCGCCGTCGGCGCGCGTCAGCCACGGGGCTCGAACGTCCTCGGCCGGCTCAGCCGGTCGCGAGGATGTGCTCGAGGTCCTTGAGCGCGGCGGCGGCCGTCGCCGCCGGCTCCGAGGCGCAGCTGCTGACCACCAGTTCGCCCACCGCGTCGGTCGCGATGCGGATCGCCTTGGTCTTGCCCCGCGCCAGCGCGAACAGGTCGCTCGCCGGATAGGTGCGGAGCTCGACGCCGGCGGCGAGACCGTCGCTTGCCCGCCTCGCATGGGCGACGAGCCTCGGCGACAGCCCGGCGTCCCGCCAGCGGCGAACGTCGTCCAGCTCGACATGCCCGACGCCGCCGACGGAGAGATCGGTCATCGTGAGCGATGCGCCCAGTCCGAAGTTGAGCAGGATCAGAAGCTTCGAGGCGGCGTCCCAGCCGTCGACGTCGAGGCTCGGATCGGCCTCGGCGAAACCGGCCCCCTGCGCCGCGGCGAGCGCCTCCCCAAGCGTGACGTCGCGCTCCATCATCTCGGTCAGCAGATGGTTGCTGGTGGCGTTGAGGATTCCTCGATCGAGACGATCTCGCAGCCCGCGAGATCGTGCTCGATGAGGTCGATGGTCGGAAGGGCCGCCGCGGCGGCGCCGCTGATCTTGAGCCGGACGCCGTGGCGGGCCGCGAGCTCCCTCAGGCCCGGGCCGTCATGGACGAGCGCGCCTTTCGACACCGCGATCACATGCCTGCCGGACGACAGCGCGGCCCTCATATAGCCGAGCCCCGGCCCGCCGGTGCGGAAGTCCGACGGGCCGGCCTCGATCAGCACGTGGGCCTGCGCGGCGTCGAGAAAGTCCTCGGGCGGCGGCGCGCTCCTGTCCCAGTCGCCTCGCCCGAGGCCGTCAGGATCGACCGCCGCCGATTTCGACCGGCGAAGGCCCGTCAGCCGCACGTCCGCGCCGTAACGTGCGGCGTAGCGGGCGCGGCGGTTGGCGAGCTGCTCCGCGACCGCCCGGCCGACCCCGCCGAAGCCTGTGACGGCGATGTTCCAGCGTCTCATGCGGCCCCCATGCCGATCGACGGTCAACGCAGCGACCGGGCGTCCGGCTCGCCTGCGGCCTGCGCGATGCGGGCGTCCACGGGACGCACCCGGCCGACGGAGTCGAGGACGTAGACGCCCGGCCCGACCCCTGCGGCGAGTCGATCGTCGCCCGTCTTCTGCAAACGGCCGTAGATCGCCGCATAGGCCGCGAACCCGTCATGCCCGGCACCGGACCGCGTGCCGAGCACGGAGATGTCGATCGCGCGAACGTTGGCGTTGCGCGCCTCGGCGAGCACGCGGGGGTCGTCGACGTCGGCCGCGCCGGCCCGGAACTGGCCGCCCGCGAGAAGCCTCGAGAGCGACAGCGCCTGATCGTCCTTGGAGACGAGCACTGTGATGGGCGCGCGCAGGCGTCCGACGACGCGCAGCTGCTGGAGAAACACCTCCGAGTCGATGTCGGGGGCCGCGAGAGCGACGTCGAGCTTGGCGATCGCGCCCGCATTCCGCGCGATCCGGATCTGGCGGACGGACTCCATGGCGAGCCATGATCCCATGCTGTGCGCGACGAGCCGCACGTCGCGGATCCTGCGCTCGGCGGCGAGCCGCGCGAGGACATGGGCGAGGGCGTCGCGCGAGAAGGTCACGGCCTCCTTGTCCGCGAGATAGCCGGTCACCGCCGCTTTCGACGGCCAGGAGAACAGGACGGCCGCGCGCCCGACGTCGGCGTCGGCGACAAGCTGCGCCATGCGGAACAGCGATTCCTGAAAACTGTTGTTGAAGCCGTGGACGAAGACGTGGACCTCCCTGTCCATGACGTCGCCGCGCGCCGCCGCCGCGCCGAGCTCGGCGACCATCTGGTCCTCCTCAAGACGCTCGGAGGAGACGACCGCGAAGTCCTTCGTCGGGTCCGGCGCCCCGGACGGCCATTCGATCTGCGCCGGCCTGTGGGTCGGCGGGATCGAGACCACGTAGCGGAGATAGCTTGGAGCGACGGCGATCGCGTTCGTCGGACGCGGAGCGTCGTCGCCGTCGACGGACCTGGTGGTGGCGACATAGATGGAGACGAGCTTCGCCCCGGGGGTCGCCGTCACCGGATCCAGAACCGTGAGGCCCGGGCGCTGCGCGCAGCCGCAAAGCGCAAGCGCAAGCAGCAGGACGACGCCGAGGCCAGGGCGTTGCGGCGCGGCGCGCGTCGTCGTCATGAGCCGTCGTTCCTCCGTCACGCGATGATGGAAAGCGCCGCCCCGAGGCTCACGACATGGCCGGCGCGGGCGGGGCCGGCTGGTCCGGCAGCGGAATGAACTCCGCGTCGTCGGCGTCCGGCAGCTTCATGCGGCCCGCCTTCCAGTCGGAGGCGGCCTGCGCGAGCCGGTCCTTCGAGGAGGAGACGAAGTTCCAGTAGATGAAGCGCTCGCCCAAGGGTTCGCCGCCCAGCACCATCACGGCGGAGCGCTCCAGGGCCTTCACGCGCGAGGCCGCGGCGCCGAGCACCAGCATCTTGCCGGCCTCGTAGCGGGCGCCGTCGAACTCCACCGCGCCGGTCGCGACATAGAGCGCGCGCTCCGTGTGGCCGAACGGGATCTCGGCGGTCGCGCCCGGCTCCATGTCGAGATGGGCGTAGAACAGCGGCGAATGGGTCGCGGCGCCGGCGACAAGGCCATAGGCGCTTCCGGCGATGAGCTGGCCGTGCACGCCGGCGTCGCTCCATTGCGGCAGGTCTTTTCCCGCGTGATGCGAGAACGACGGCGCGATCTCCTCCATTTCCGTCGGGAGCGCGACCCAGGCCTGGATCCCGTGCAGACGGTCGCCGTGGGCTCGGGCGTGTTCGAGCCGCTCGCTGTGGGTGATGCCGCGCCCGGCCGTCATCCAGTTGACCTCCTGCGGCCGGATCGCCTGCTCGGTGCCCAGGCTGTCGCGGTGCATGACCTCGCCGGAGAACAGGTAGGTGACGGTCGAGAGCCCGATATGCGGGTGCGGGCGGACGTCGACGTCGCGGCCGATCCCGGGCGCGAGGTCCATCGGTCCCATATGGTCGAAGAAGATGAAGGGGCCGACCATGCGGCGCTTGGCGAAGGGCAGCACCCGCCCGACCTCCATGCCGCCGCCGAGGCTGCGGCGCCGCTGCTCGATGATCATCTCGATCATGCCGTCGTCTCCTTGGCTGTCGCCTGAACCTGGGCCGTCCGGACGATCGGCGCGACTTCGGTCCCCAAAAGTTCGATCGAGCGCTTCATCGCCGCCGTTTCGAGAGACGCTGTGCTCATCTGGAAGGTGATGCGCGAGAGGCCGCCGAGCGTTTCGCTGGCGCGCAGCATCTTGACCGCGACCGTCTCGGGCGACCCGATGAGGAACGCGCCCTCAGGGCTCGCCATGGCGTCGAACTGTTGGCGCGACGGCGGCGGCCAGCCGCGCTCGCGGCCGATGGTCCCGGTGAGATGCGCCCAGCCGGGGAAAAACGCGTCCCTCGCCGCCTTGTCGGTCTCGCCGACGAAGCCCATCGCGTGGACGCCGACCTTCAGCGTCTGCGGATCGTGCCCGGCCTGGAGCCCGGTGTCGCGGTAGAGGTCGACGAGCAGCCGAAAGCGGTCGAACGCGCCGCCGATGATGGCGACCATCAGCGGAAGGCCGAGCGCGCCGGCGCGGGCGAAGGATTGCGGCGAGCCGCCGACGCCGATCCAGACCGGCAGCCGCTCCTGGTGGGGGCGGGGATAGACGCCCTGGCCGGCGAGCGCCGGGCGGTGGCGGCCTTCCCAGCGAAGATTGGCGGTCTCGCCGAGCTTCAGGAACAGGTCGAGCTTTTCGGCGAACAGATCGTCATAGGCGCGCGTGTCGAGGCCGAACAGCGGGAAGGCCTCGCCGAACGAGCCGCGGCCGACGACGAGCTCGGCGCGCCCCTTGGAGATGAGGTCGAGCGTCGCGAACTCCTGGAACACCCGCACGGGATCTGCGGCGCTCAGCACCGTGACGGCGCTCGCCAGGCGGATCCGTTCGGTGCGGGCCGCGGCGGCGGCGAGGATGACGGCGGGCGCGGAGTCCAGGAATTCGGCGCGATGGTGTTCCCCGACGCCGAACACGTCGAGCCCGACCCTGTCGGCGACCTCGATCTCCTCGAGAAGATCGGCCATCCGGTCGGTGGCCGACGGCAGCCGCCCGGTGGCGGGGTCGGGGAGGATGGCCGCGAAACTGTCGACGCCGATGTCCATGCGAAGGTCCCTCAACTCTCGTAACGCCCGGCGACGGGGGGTCAGAACCGGAAATTCGCCATGGCGCTGGTCATCTTTATGGTCCGCGCCGGCCCTGTGTCTTGGACGAAAGACCCGGGGACGAAGACGCCGACCGAGGCCGACAAGGTGAGCTCGGCGCTCGCCCGCCACGCCACGGCGAACTCCGCCTGCTTGCCGATGAAGCGCGCGTCGCTGTCGCGGCCGCTGCGCACCAGCGTTCCGGGTATCGCATAGACCCCGTCATTGACGTTCTGGCGCCAGTAGGCCGCGCCCCGCAGCGACGCCGCGACTTGCGTGTGGGGATGGACCGTGACGGAGGGCTGCAGGTGGATCAGGTTCCGGGGTCCGACCGGCGACTGCGAGGCGAAGTACTTGCCGCGGGGAAACAACGGATTGAGCGTGCCGAGCCTGGAGTCGTCCGGGTCGTCGTCGCCCGAGACGACGTCGACCGTGAGCGCGAGTTCAGGCTCGAGCAGCGTCTCGCGAAACCGGCGGCCGACCTCGCCGCCGACGCCCCACGCCGCCACCCGTCCGCCCGCGAAGGAGCCGCGCTGAACCGCGCCTTCGAAATTCCAGTAATAGGCGCCGCGTCGCCAAAGAGCCTGCCGCCGAAAGTGTGGATCAGCTGCCGGCCGGCCCCCTGGTCGAAGACCGCCTCGCGGTCGCGGAAGCCGAGATAGTAGACGTCGAAACCCGTTGCCCGGTCCGGCGTCAGCCACCGCGTGACGTAGAGGCCCCAGACCTTCTTCTGGCGCGACCTGCGGTCGTCGAAATCGCCCCGCAATGTGTCGACCGGCTGAAGATGGAGCGCCGTCACTTGGGCTGTCTCGCCCGTCAGCGTCGCGTCGCCGCCCTCGAAGGACTGAAGGACGTTCGGACCGTAGCGCGTGTCGATGAAGCGCCCCGCGCCGAGCGACACCAGCTTGCGCCCCGCGGACAGCCGAAGCGAGGCGCGGTCCGCCACCGCGATCTCGCCTCCGACGAAGGCCTGCAGCATGTCGGCTCCGGTCGTGTCGACCGGGGTCCACTGGTGATCGGAGCCGGAAATCGACGAGAGGATCGGCTGGGCGAAGACCCGGACCGGGCCGGCGTGGAGGTCGGCGTAGGGCATCAGCCGACTCCAGACGTAAGCATCGTCCGGCGCCGAGCCCCAGAAGGAGCCCTCGTAGCCCTCGAGACGCATGCGGGTCTCGACGCCTGTCGTCAGATAGAGCGAGTCGTCGGCGTTCAGGGGAATGTATTTGAATGGCTCGGTCCAGTGGCCCGTCCGCCGGTCCGGATCGGCGAGGTAGGACCAGTCCTCGCCGTGCCGCTCGATGGTAAGCGTCGGCGCGCGTTCGATGTCGGTGGAGATCTCTGCGTGCGAGGCGACGGGGGCCGCGCCGAAGAGCGCCGCCGACAAGGCGACGCTCCATTTGCGGCTGAAAGACCCCGCCATCCCCGCCCGGATCAGCGCGTCGCGTGCGACGGAACCGGCGTGTTGAGAAGCTGCGTCTCCCAGAGGTAGGCGATGCCGCTCGCCCCGGCGTGGGCCTTCATCACCTCGATCAGCGCAGGGAGCTTCTCTGTCCGCGCCCAGTCGCGCTGCCATTCCGCGGAGACGGCGAGCCACGTCATCATGTTGACGCCCGCCGCGATCATGCGCTGGACGGCGACCTGGTGCGCCTCGACCGACACGCCGCCGGAAGCGTCGGTGACGACGGTGGTGTCCCAGCCTTCGCCGGCCGCCTGGATCGCGGGCATCGCGACGCAGATCTCCGTCCAGAGGCCTGCGATGATCAGCTGCTTGCGGCCCGTCGCCTTGACGGCGTCGACCACGACCTGGTCCTCCCAGGTGTTGATGAAGGTGCGGTCGATCACCTCCTGGCCCGGGAACACGTCGGTGACCTGCGGAAAGATCTTGCCGCCCTGGGCCGCGATGACGCTCGTCAGGATGACGGGCACGTCGAACGCCTTCGCGGCCTTCGCCAGCGCCGCCGTGTTGTTGATCACCATCTGCGGATCGTGGCTGTTCAGGTTCGCGAGCTGATAAGGCTGGTGATCGATCAGGACGACGACAGAATCTTCCGGACGAAGAAGCGAAGAAAGTCCGTTGCGAAATGTCACGAGTGCGCCCTTTTCCTGATTTGACTGGGATCGATGGCCGAGACGACTGCGCCGGGTGCGGCATCGCCTTGACCGTCACCCTGTCAGTTCCAGTTTCGATGCGGTAGCGCTGTCTCGCGACGAACTGTGTTGCGCAACGGGGAACGCCAAAGTGGACATCGAAGAGCTGAGGACGTTCGTCGAAGTCGCGGACGCCGGGGGCGTGACGACCGCGGCGCGGCGGCTCGGCGTCTCGAAATCGATCGTCAGCCGACGCCTCGCCCGGCTCGAGGAGGACCTCGGCGTTCAACTGCTCGCGAGGACTACCCGCGGAGCGGCGTTGACCGAGGCGGGGGCGATGTTCCGCGATCACGCCGCCAGGGTCTGCGCGGAGATCGATCTCGCGAAGGAGACGATCCTGCCGGAAGGCGAGCTGCGCGGCCGGCTAAGGATCTCGGCGCCGCTCTCCTTTGGCCCGACGCATTCGCCCCGGCGCTCGCGGCCATGGCGCTGCGGCATCCGCAGCTCCACGTCGCCACGTCCTACACCGACCGCTTCGTCGACCTGATCGGGGAAGGCTTCGATTGCGCCATCCGCGTCGGCTACCTGCAGGACTCCAACCTCGTGGCGCGGCGCGTCGGGCCGATGTTCGGAAAGTTCGTCGCGAGCCCGGCCTATATCGCGGCCCACGGATCCCGAGACGCCGGAGGAGCTCGTCGCCCATGAGGCGCTGATGCAGGGGACCGAGCCCTGGAACGTGACGGACGGCGACGCCGTCGTCGCGGTCCAGCCGCGGGGGCGTTTCAAGGCGGACAATGGCCTCGCCCTCCTCGAGGCGGCGGTGGCGGGGCTCGGGGTCGCCGCGCTTCCCGACTGCCTCACCGACGAACATGTGACGTCGGGCGCGCTCGTGCCGGTCATGACGCGCCACCCGCCGCCGGCAGCGGGCGTATGTCGTCCGCCCGCCCGGCCTGCATCCGGCGCGGAAGGTGCGGGTGTTGACCGAGCTGCTGATCGAGATGTTCGGGGAGCCGCCATATCTCGCCGCGCCCGTCCGATGACTCTGGCGAACAAGACGCTCCGGTGAGCGTCTCGTTCGGGATCATCGAGGGGCGCGCCCAGGTCCGCGACGCTTGCGAGCCGCCCCGAGGCCGGCGTCACGCCGGCGCGACTGTGTCTTGGACGTCAAAACTGTGAGGCTCTGAAGGAACAAATCTCCGGTTTCAACCGCCGCGTTGAGCATCCGGAAGTCGAAAAGACGTCCCGCCGCGGCGAGGCGCCGGGCGATGCAACGGAGATCCAAATGACCTGCTTCACGACCATCGGCGCCGCCGCCGTCATCTCGCTCGCCGCCGCCACCGGCGCCATGGCGCAGTCCGCGACCACGCTCGGCTACGGCGCAAGCGTGGATTCAGCCAGCAACGTCCGCGCCGGCTCGTCCTCGGCCCAGTCGATCAAGAGCGACGGCGAGGTCATGCCGGTGGAGTTGCGGCGCGATCTCGACGTCGGCATCGGCGGCGATTTCGAGAACCGCTCCCTCGACTCCAACGCCCGCCAGAGCTGGACCGGCAACAACAACGACGGCTGACGGGTCGCGTCGCCTTCGCTGCCCTCGACGCGCCTTCGACAGGGCGGCGGACCGATCGTCGGATCCGCCGCCTATCGTCCGAGACGTCGGGGTTCGAGCGAGCGTCTTGCGCCCTCCGCTTCAGGGCGCGGACGAAGGGGGCCGTCCGATCCCGATCGCTCAATATCCGCGGCGACGGTCGAGCCCTTCGGGCGCGACGCCGGTCATCCGGTATGTCGCGACAGCGACTGCGACCACCGCGGACGCCGACGACATGTCGGTCGGCGCTGCGACGTGCGGAAGGATCGTCACGCCGGGATGGCTCCAGAACGGATGCCCGGCCGGCGGAGGCTCTGTTCGGAACACGTCGAGCACGGCGTGGCGCAAGCGGCCCGAGTTGAGCGCGTCGACGAGATCGCTCTCCGCGACGTGCCCGCCGCGACCGAAATTCACGACGCAGGCGCCCCCGGCCAGCGCCTCGAACGTCTTCGCGCAGAGCACGCCCTCGGTCTCGGGCGTCAGGGGCAGGAGATTGACGAGGATCTCCGCGCCCCGGACGGCCTGCAGGAAACCGTCGGCCCCGGCGAATGTCCGCACGCCCTCGATCGTCGCGCCCGAGCGGCTCCAGCCCCGAACGTCGAAGCCGACAGCCTTGAGCAGGGCGGCGGAGGCGCGCCCCATCTCGCCGAGCCCGAGGATCGTGACGGCGCGGTCGCGCGCGAACCGGAACGGGCGCGCGGACCAGAGTCCGGCGCGTTGCTGCGCGCCATAGACGTCGAACTCGCGATGCAGGCCCAGCACGGCCGCGGCGACCGTTTCGGCCATGGCCTGCGCCATCGTGGGGTCGACGAGGCGCAGGACGGGCACATCCGGAACGGTTGGATCCTTCAGCAGCCCGTCGACGCCGGCCCAGAGGCTGTGGACCCATTTCAGCGCCGGGAGGCCGCGCAGGCCGCCGGGCGGCGGGTTGGCCACGATCGCGATCTCGACGGCCGGCCGATCCGGGTCCGTCTCGACGACCTCGTCGGGCATCGCCGACCGGAGGGCGTGGAGCCACGCGGCCTCATCGTCGGCCGACAGCGACGTGAGCAGAAGGACCGGCGACGACGCCATCCCGGGCGCTAGGCCGGCGTCCGGGTCGGACGCGATCACGACCAGCACTTCGGCCTGCTCGTCGCCGAGGCTGCGCACCTCGTGGCGCTCTTCGCCGGAAAAATAGAGGCAGTCGCCCTTGTCCAGCTCGAGTTCCTCGCCGCCGAGCTTCACGGCGATCCGTCCGGAGACCACGAACAGCATCTCTTCGCCGCCATGCGCCCAGCGCGGGCCCCCGATCGCGCCCGGCGACGACGTGGGGCGCATGATGAAAGGCTCCATCATCTTGGCGGCGCGGCCCGGCGCGAGCGGCGTCAGCCCGAAGGCGCGCTTGGGCGCGCGCTGATCGCGCGCCCGCTGCAGCGTGTATCGGACGTTCGGCACCGCGTTGAGGTCGAACAGCTGGGCGATGTTGACCTCGAGCGCGCCCGCGACGCGGATCAGCGCGGTGATCGAGGGCGTCTTCAGGCCCCGCTCGACGAGCGAGAGATAGCCGCGGGTGAGATCGCTGAGGCTTGCGAGCCGGTCGAGGGTGAGCCCCCGCTCCTGACGCAGCGCGCGCAGATTGGGGCCAAGGCGATCGCCCTTCGCCGTATCGAGCACTGCGTCCTCCGTTCGCCCAGATCAGCCGACGCGGCGCGACAGGCGGTTCCGACCGTCATGGCCGATGAGCGTCGGTTTGGCGACTCGCGGCTGACGGGGCGCGAAAACATTCCGATGGCCGTTCGGCGTGAGTTTAATGTTGGAAATCATAAAGCCGGCAGCCGCGAGGTGCAAATATTTCAGGCGCCGAAATCGGGCGTTTCGCCAAGAATGAAGCCAAACACAGCACGCCTGGCGCTTTCGCCGCATGTGGCGCCTAACGGGTGAGCGGTCGCGAGCCCTGCCACAAAAATCGGCTTTTGATTTCTGTGAGTAAACATGTTTCGATCCTTGGGCGGCCGGCGATGGCGGGTCGCGGATCCAAGGAAAAGCAGCATGGCGCGCTTGTTCTCTTCCTGCGGCGGCCCCGTTCCGGTCCCGGCCGCCCATGACCGCAACGGCTCCATCAAGCAGGCTTCATGCCGCGCGAGCCTTCCCCGCTGGCCGGAGGTCTCTCCCGTGATCCGGCGCATCGGGAGCGGACCGCGCCTGTCCGCCGCGACGGTCCATGGCGGTCTCGTCTACGTTTCCGGTCAGGCGCCTGACGATCTCGGCGTCGGCGTCGTCGAGCAGGCGGCCCAGGTGCTCGCCAAGATCGACGCGATCCTCGCCGAGGCCGGAACCGACAAAAGCCGCATCCTGAGCGCGATGGTCTGGCTTCCCGCGATCGGCGACTTCGCAGCCTTCAACACGGTCTGGGACGCTTGGGCGCCCGCGGGCGCAGCGCCCGCCCGCGCCTGCGTCGAAAGCCGTCTCGCCGATCCCGCGATCCGGGTCGAGATCGGCTGCGTCGCGGCGCTGCCGGACGCCTGATCCCTCAATCCGCGCCGCATGCGCGACTTCGACCTCCCGGCCGCATGGCCGGGCGGCGCCGGCCCCGTGCGGCCTCGCGCGGACCGGAGCCTGAAGCAGTCCGAACGACGTCTCCACACCCACAGCGGGGGTTCACGATGACAATTGCGGTGGAAGTCTCCGATGCGGCCGCGGTCCCTGCGGGCGAAAAAATGCCGGACGCGGAACGGCGCAAGATCGTCTGGTCGAGCGTCATCGGCACGACCGTCGAATGGTACGACTTCCTGATCTACGGGACGGCGGCCGCGCTCGTCTTCAACAAGCTGTTCTTCCCGAGCTTCGACCCGATGGTCGGCACGATCGCGGCCTTCGGCTCCTACGCCGTGGGCTTCGCCGCGCGCCCGCTCGGCGGCGTCATCTTCGGCCATTTCGGCGACAAGCTCGGCCGCAAGGCCATGCTGTCTCTGACGCTTCTGATCATGGGCGTCGGCACCTTCCTGATCGGCTGTCTGCCGACCTACGACCAGATCGGCGTCTGGGCTCCGATCCTGCTCGTCGTGCTGCGCCTCGTGCAGGGGCTGGGCATCGGCGGCGAATGGCGGCGCGGTGCTGATGGTGGTGGAGAGCGTGCCGGACAGGAAGCGCGGCTCTACGGCGCGCTGGTCCAGCTCGGCTACCCGCTCGGCGTCATCGCCTCGATCGGCGCGTTCCGGATGACGGGGCTCATGTCGGAGGCCGACTCCTCGCCTGGGGCTGGCGCATCCCGTTCCTCGCCAGCGCCCTGCTGGTGGTCGTCGGCCTCTTCATCCGCCTGCGCCTGCACGAGACGCCCGCGTTCAAGAAGGTGAAGGAGCAGAACGTCGTGGCCAAGATGCCGGTCGTCGAGATCCTGACCCAGCACACGCGGACCTTCGCAACGGCGGTCGGCCTCAAGGTCTCGGAGATCGCCTATGTCAGCATCGTCACGGTGTTCTCGATCTCCTACGTGACCGCCAAGCTCGGCCTGCCGCGCAGCGTGATCCTGAACGGCATCCTGATCGCCGCGATCATCGAGCTCTTCACGCTGCCGCTGTTCGGCATGCTCGCCGACCGCTACGGGCGGCGCGCGATGTTTATCCTCGCCTGCCTGTTCTCGATCGGCTTCGCGTTCCCGATGTTCAGCCTGCTGAACACGGGCGATCCGACGACGATCACCATCACGGTCGCGGTCGCGCTGAGCCTCGGTCAGGGCGTCATGTTCGCGATCGGCGCCGCCTGGATGTCGGAACTCTTCGACGCCCGGCTGCGCTACACCGGGGCCTCGCTCGGCTTCCAGGTGGGCGCGGCGCTGAGCGGGGGCTTCACCCCGATGATCGCGGCCGCGCTGCTGGCCTGGAGCGGAGCCACCTGGCCGATCTCGGTCTACCTGATCGTCCTCGCGCTGATCACGCTGACCGCGACGCTGGCCGCGCCCGAGACCGCCGGCAAGAAGATCGACTGAGGCGCGGAACGCGCCGGACGAACGCGGCGTCCGGAGCTTGCTCCGGGCGCCGCATGGCCTTTCGGTTCGAAGCGGCGACGTGACGGCCGCCAGGGAGACGACCCATGAGAGACGACGAACGACGTCAGGACGGCCTCGGCGAAGCAATGGCCGAGAAGCCGGGCCCGAAGATGGTCGAGGCCTTCGAGCATGCGCAGGGCTCGGCCGCCCGCAACGTTCCGGGCGGCGCGACCGGCTTCGGGGCGTGCTGCTCAACATCATGTCGCGCCCGCCGCAAGCTACGAGATGGAGGAGCTCGAGGAGGCGCAGTGCGTCGCGGGCCGCGGCATCGTGGGCGACCGCTATTATCTTGGGACCGGCACCTATTCGCCCAAGCCCGACGCGCGCGAGGTCACGCTGATCGAGCAGGAGGCTCTCGACGCGCTCTCGCGCAACGATCCGCCGCTGCAGGGCGGCTCCATCGCGCTCGCGCCCGGCGATCACCGGCGCAACCTGACCGTCCGCGGCGTGCCGCTCAACCATCTGGTCGGCCGTCGGTTCCGGGTCGGCGAGGTGATCATGAGGGGAGGGCTCTCAACTTCCCCTGCAAGTATCTCGAGGCTGCTGGGACTTCCGGTCTATCTGCCGCTCTACAACCGCTCCGGCCTCAACGCCGGGATCGAGCGCGGCGGCGTGATCCGGCCTGGCGACGAGATCGAACTGCTGGACGACGCCTGACGCCATGACCGCCCGCATCATCATGAAGCTCCGGGTCGCTGCCGCACGGCTTGCGACCGCGGACGTCCTGCATCTGACGCTCGTCCACCCGAGCCGCCCCAAATTGCCGGCCTGGGAGCCGGGCGCGCATGTCGACCTGAGGTTGCCCGACGGAAAGATCCGGCAATATTCGCTCTGCGGCGACCCGCAGGATCTTCGAACCTACGAGATCGCGATCAAGCGCGAGGACGCGGGCCGCGGCGCCTCGCGCTGGGCGCATGAGGCGCTGGTCGAGGGCGCGATCGCCCATGTCTCCGCGCCGCGCAACAACTTCCCGATCCGCGACGCCTCCCGCCACCTCTTCGTGCTCGGCGGCATCGGCGTGACGCCCGGTCTCGCCATGGCGCGGCGGCTCAGGGCCGATGGAGCCGAAATCGCGGTCCATTTCTGCGCTCGGACGGCCGCCGAGGCCCCGCTGCTCACCGAACTGTCCGAGGCCTGCGGCGACCGGCTGTCGACATGGTTCTCGGGCGAGGGCGCCCGCTTCGATGCGGCGTCGGTCGGGCCCTATTCGCAAGGGGCTGCCCTCTATGTCTGCGGCCCGCATCGGCTTTACGAGGCCGTGCGCGACGCGGCGCTGGCGCTTGGCTGGCCCGAGACCGCGATCCACGCCGAGGCGTTCCAGGCGCCGGTCGACGAGAACTTCAAGCCGGAGCCGTTCGACGCGACGCTCGCCTCCTCGGGCGCGACGCTGCACGTGCCGGCCGACCGTTCCCTGCTCGACGTGCTGCGCGAGCACGGCAAGATCATGCCGTCCTCCTGCGAGCTCGGCGTCTGCGGCTCCTGCGTCTGCGGCTATACGGAGGGCGTGGTGATCCACCGCGACGCCGTCATCTCGACAGCCGACCGGCAGGACAGGATCGCGCCCTGCGTGTCGCGCGCGCGGGTCTCCGTCACGCTCGACCTTTGAGGATTGAACGCGACGCCCGGCGCGCGCTCATCGCGCCGGGCGCCCGTCTCGTCTGGTCCGCCGTCAGACCCCGTTGCGCCGCAGGAAGTCGCGGATCTTCGCCGCGATCTCGCCCGCATGGGTCTCGAGCGCGAAGTGGCCGGCGTCGAGCAGGTGGACTTCCGCCTTCGGGAGGTCGCGCCTGTAGGCTTCGGCGCCGGGCGGGATGAAGAAGGCGTCGTTCTTGCCCCACACCGCCAGAAGCGGCGGCTGATGCTTGCGGAAGTAAGCCTGGAACGCGGGATAGAGCTCGACATTGCTCCGGTAGCTCAGGATCAGGTCGAGCTGGATCTCCTGCGCCTCCGGGCGGCGCATGTAGTGCATGTCGAGCGTCATGCCGTCGGGCGAGACGCGGCCCTCCGGCGCGCCGTGGCTCCACTGGAAGCGGATCGCCTCGTCGGTCAGCGCCGCGCGGCAGGCCTCGCGGTTCTCTGGCGTCGGGTCGCGCCAGTAACGCTGCCAGGGCTCCCATTCCTTGCTGAGGCCTTCCGTATAGGCGTTGCCGTTCTGGCTGATGATCGCGGTCACGCGCTCGGGATGGGCCATCGCCAGCCGGAAGCCGGTCGGCGCGCCGTAGTCGAACACGTAGAGCGCGTAGCGGGTGAGCCCCATGGCCTCGACGAAGCCCTCCGTCACCTCGGCGAGCTTGTCGAAGCTGTAGGCGAAGGACGCGCGCGGCGGCGCGACCGTGTTGCCGAAGCCGGCGAGGTCCGGGGCGATGACGCGGTATTTGTCGGCGAGCAACGGCATCAGGTCGCGGAACATGTGGCCGGCCGTCGGAAAGCCGTGCAGCAGCAGGAGAACGGGCGCGTCGGCGCGGCCGGCCTCGCGATAGAACACCGTCACGTCTCCGACCTGTTTGGTCCCGAAGCGCAACGCTGCGTCGTCACCTCCGGGCGCCGAAGCCGCGTCGGCGCTCGCCGTCTTCTGCGCGGCCGCGGCTCCGGAGAGCGCGATGCCTGCAAGACCCAGTCCGGCGATCACGGACCGCCGCTCGAAACCTTTTCTGCTCGTCGTCATGGCGTCGCCTCTCGCTTTGCCTGTGTGTGTCGACGAGAAGCTATGCGTTTCGGAAAATCGTATAAGACGCCATCATCGCACTCTGTCATTTCAGGATCTGCAATCATGGACAGGCTCGACGCGATGGCGATGTTCGTCTCGACCGTGGACGAGGGATCGCTCGCGGCGGCCGCCCGCAAGCTCGCGCTGTCGCCCGCCAAGGTCACGCGCGCCCTGCAGATGCTGGAAGAGCGGCTCGGCGAGAGGCTCATCCACCGCAACGCCCGCCGCCTGCGCCTGACGGAGGCCGGCGAGCGTCGGCTCCCCGTCTACCGGAGCGTGCTGGCGGAGCTCGAAGCCGCCGACGCCGGGGCCGGCGAGACGGTCGACGGACGGATCGGCGTGACGGCCCCCGAGCTGTTCGGCCGCCTGCACGTCATGCCCGTGATCGAAAGCTTTCTGGCCGCCCACCCGGCCGCCCGCGCCCGCGCTTTGCTGCTCAACCGGATGGTCGATCTGGTGGAGGAGGGGCTGGACGTGGCGGTGCGGCTCGCGCCGTTGCCGGACTCGGGGATCGTCGCGACGCGGCTCGGCGAGGTCCGCAAGCTCGTCTGCGCCTCGCCGGATTATGTCGCGCAGGCGGGCGCGCCGGCGACGCCGCATGATCTTACGTGCCACGCCTGCATCGGCGAGCAGGAGGGCGACGCCGGCGCGCTCTGGCGCTTCGTCGACCCGGCTGCGCGCCGGGCCAAGCGCTTCTCCGTGCCGATCACGCCGCGCCTCGCGCTGAACTCCGCCGGGGCGGCGATCGACGCCGCGGTGCGCGGGCGCGGCGTCTGCAGCGCATTGTCCTATCAGGTGGCCGGACATGTCGCGGCCGGCCGGCTCATGACCCTGCTCGACGCGTTCGAGCCCGAGCCGACGCCTGTAAGCCTGGTGTTCCACCCCGTGCCGCGCCGCAACGTGACGCTGCGGGCCTTCATCGATCACGCGACGCCGAGGCTGCGCGAGGATCTGGCGAACGTTTCGCGACGGATCGGCGGCCGGCCGGCCGAAGCAGACGTCGGCCTCGCTCCGGGGTGAGGCGTCGAGACCGGCGACGCGGCGCGCCTAAAGCCTCGAGCCGCCGCTGGCCTCGATCGCACGCGCCGTATCGGCGTTCTCTCGGACCGTGGCGTTCATGTCCGTGCGCGACGGCGTCGGCGGTCATCCCGCGACGTCCGAGTTCGCTCGCGGGCGCATGGATATTTTCTGAATCGATGATTTCGTTGGTAGCGGAGGAGGGCCTCGAACCCCCGACACGCGGATTATGATTCCGCTTGTCGGCCGGATTGAAACCCTCTCGAGGCCTCGATGAGGATCGCCAAAACTGCCATTTCCTTAGCAATTCGAAGCTATAAATCCTCTTCCGTCGCCAGGCTCCGAGCGCCCGCTCAGCCGGCCGCCGCGCGTTCGAAACTGCCCCAAACTGCCCAATCGGGTCAACGGCCCTTCAATGGCGAAGAACCTCACTCAATCCCTCATCGACAAGGCGCTGCGCGACGCCAGGCGTGACGGCAAACGCATCGAGCTGTCGGACGGAGCCGTGCGCGGCCTGGTCCTTCGCGTGGGGGCCGGAGGAGCGAACTGGAGCTGGCGCTACACGCTCGACGGCAAGTTCGACCGCATCGGTTTCGGCGACCTCGACGAGTGGCCGCTCGAGGACGCGCGCGATGTCGTGCGGGCCGCCAAGCGCTTTGCGAAAGCCAACCGCGCGGCTCCAACGCAAGCCTGGTGGGACGAGCAGCGGCGCGCCATGGGGAAGGTCGCGGCCGCCCATCCGCAAGCCGAGCAGCCCGGCCGCATGACGTTTGCTGAAGGTCGCGAAGCCTATCTGGCCGAGGTCGCCCGAACCCGCCGGCCCGACACCCTGCGCGCCACCCGCTCGCTCCTGAACCACCCCTTGTTGGCGTCCCTGGAACAGCGGGCGGTCGCCGACATCGGCCGGCGTGATCTCGCAGTCATCGTGGCCGAGGCCCATTCGGCCGGCACCGAAGGCCGCGCCGAGCATCTCGCGGGCGCGCTCCGGACACTGTGGAGTTTCCTGCAGTCTGACGCCAACGCCGAACGTTCGCAGGTGGAAGCGGGCGTGATGAGCAGATTGAAGGCTCCCGAGAGATCGAGGCCAAACGAAGATCGACCCACGCGCCAGCCGCATGTTCCCGCCATGACGGAACTCGGCCGGATTCTCGCTATCGCCCGGTCTGGCGCAATGCGTGAAGAGCATGGGCTGGCCCTCGAATTGCTGGTGATGACCGCGCAACGTCGTCGACCGATCGCGACAGCGCGGCTCACCGAGTTCTCGGCGTTGCCAGGCCACGGGGGCCTCTGGCGAATTCCCGCGTCGCATCGGAAAACCGCGGAACGCCGGAAGGACTACACGGATCACGTCATTCCGATCCCAGCCAAAACCTGGCGCCGCGTCGCCGAGCAGATTGAGCGGTCAAGCGCTGCTGGGTCGATCTATCTCCTCCCGGCGGCACGGGTCCGCAGAAGACAGTCTCGAGATGAAAGCGAGGTCGTCGGCCACATGGCGGCTGACACCCTGACGCACAAGCTGATGCATCTTCCCGGCGTCAAAGCTACTCCTCATGCGCTCAGACGCGGCTTCGCCACCCACGGGGAGAGGATGCTCGGGAACAGTCGTGAGGCTACCCGCATAATCCTTGATCATAACGAAGGCGAGGAAACGCACGATGTAACCCGCGCGAGTTATGCCCTGCACGACGGGACGCATCTGAAATGGTCCGTCGTGAAGAAGTGGTGCAGCGCAATCGAGCGCGCCTGCGCTGAAGCATTGTCTTCGCAGCAGGACCTCAAGGACCCGACCGCATTGGCCAACGCCATTGCTGAAGCGGAGCAGGCCTACCGACAGGCGGAGAAGGGCTCACGGGCCAAGCCGGCGAGAGGCCAACCGACTACGTGAGGCGCGTGGGTCTCGAAGTGACTTCCCTTCGACACGCGAGTGCAGAGGTCAGGGTGCAGAGTTAAATTTTAGTTATAATTACAATGATTTCGTAGTCGAAATACATGGCTGCATTTCGATTGATATCTGTCTAATCGGAGGTACGCGTACATCATAACTTCTATGGCGGTATAGAAGCCATTCATTGGCGATCCGGTATGTTGATTGAGATTCAACATATATCACAACACTACCGAAATAATCTCTAATCGCGAGAGCGAGAACCAATTCGTTAACGAGCTTGCGCCTTGTTACTTCATCGCGCGAGTAGTCACTAAACACACGTATAAAAATTTTATTTTTCGTTTGGTCGTCGTATAGGCAATAATCTGCTGACGGCGCGTCTTCTGAAGGCACAATACGAATATATCGATCATCAGGATACTTCTGATTGATATCTTCAACTAAAAGCTCTGTGGTGACACTCGGTGCCAATCGGTCTGGAAGATCGATTGATTGCGGGTCTCTAGCTTTTTGTTCGAGTGAACGGACCGCCCTGACTGACAATTTATCGGTGACTACACGCTCGGCGACCGCCTTTGCTCCCGCTACATCATAGCTCGCCCATTTTTTTATATCTTCAACGGTGTTAAGCGCCATTTTTGTCAGGTCGACCTGATGACGATCCTGAAACTCACGAGCGAAATTCAACGCTAGGATCGCTCGCGTCAAAGTCTGTGAGGAGATATTATGAACTCGCGCCTCTTCTTTAATAGCGCGCTCACGCATGCCTCGTGCCGCGTCTTTTACTTTCGGCTCTGCCTTTGATGCCGCCTCGAACCAGCGCTGACCCATAACCGTCGCTTAAGCCCAAAAATCGCCAATGTAAGTATTAGATAGATTTAATTGCCAAAAGTCAAATGATGCTCAGTGGCGCGTCGCCACGCCCTGTAGCCCCGCATCGCGATCGGCAGCTACGTCGATTGGCCTAGAGTTTGGCGACGTCCAGATTGTTTCATCTTAAATTTTGCCTGATATATCTAAGAGTTATGTGGGATGTCACTTGCGACTGGGTTTTCCAGTAAACAGCGCGCTCTTTACCAGGTTTCGCAGTCGCAAGCGACACAGTCTGGCGCTAGAACCATTCGGAAATCGCTAAGCATTTCGATTATAACGATGGCTAAATGATCTGATGTGCCATTGAGTTTTGTCTTCGAATCGATCTTTTGACGGCCTATCCTATGTTAATCATTAGTTCTGAGTTGGCGGTCTGCCGATCTATACTATTGTGACAAGAGGCGCGCCCCTCGCGTTGTCGCATTTGCGTTCTAATAATTAACACGCGGGCCGATAGATGTGATTAAACAAATATCTATAGCAATCAAATATTAGCTCTCAAAATCTGCTATTGAATGTTGCCTAGCATCGCGATCACTTGTATACAGTCGCTGTCGATGTCGCTCCGCGAACTCGCCTCGAGCACTTAGTGTGCTGCCGCATTGCCGGCCGAGGGTCGCATGACCGATGAAGCCACCTCTGCAACGCCTATGCCTTCATCTTCAGTCGACGCTGACAAGGAACGCGTGCTTCCGACTCCCCAGCAAGCGACAGTCCTTCTTTTTCGCCGAACGCTCGCGATCTCGTCGAGGCGCTATCGCGCTGGATAGTGCTGGGCCGCACCCGAACCGCCCAGGTTGACGACACCACGGGTGTCTAATATGTTTAGACAGATGGCGCGGCCTTGCTTGCCGCTTGAGAGCCCACATCGAGACGGACAAATGTTCATCGAATCAGCGAGCCTGGAGCGAGATGAGCAGAGGATCATGCCCCCTCTCGTGCTCCCTGTTACGCTCAGGACACTCCCGGGTTTCGTTGAGCGCACAAAGCGATCAGTGCTAATCGCAGAGCACTACGGTCGGACCTCTACTGACGAGCAAGATAGCGGGCCTACTCAGGAGGCAGCATGTCGCGCCGCTGCTGCCGAACATCGTTGGCAGTCTGGAGATTTTCACTACGATCACGGGCTGTCTGGGGTTCTTCCGATGGAAGAGCGACCCAAGTTGGAGCGCTTATACAACCGCGCACTTGCTGGCGAATTTGACGTACTTACTATTGCGACTCCTTGCCGTTTTGCTAGGTCACTTACCTCCTGGATAAATGCCTGGGCAGCCTTTCGACTGCGTGGTGTAAAGCTATACGATTGCTCCTCAAGAAAATTTATTGACGATCCCATCTCTGCAGCGCTTGCCGCAGGTGTTGCTGCGCAGGATTACGAGTCTACGGCTAACAAACTCTATCTTGGAATGCTTAAAGCTGCGAACGATGGATACAATCTTGGGGGCATTCCGTACGGTTTTACTATCGGAAGAGAGCGTGGTACGATAAGGGAAGATCCCATAAATGGGCCACGAGTAGTAACAATACTTGGCTGGTTGGCTGCCGGAGTTTCGCCTCAGATTATAAAATACTTGGTTGAGGCCAAAGGCTGGGAGTCTCCGCGCGGTTTCGACGGCTGGTGGGAGTCCACTATTGTTTATATAGCAACCAACCCAGCATATATCGGCATGATACGCTGGAGGGCGACAACAACAGTAGATAAGGTCCGGCTTCGAAATCCAGATGATCAAATAATATACGTGCGAGGGCTTCACGAAGCTCTCGTCACAGATGACATATTTTACGCTGCTGCGGCGCGAGTGGCCGGAACATCAAAATCGATTGATCGATCAGCCTACTTCCTTGAGAAGAAGGTGAAATGCCCAACCTGCGACGGATTCATGGGTAAAGCGAAGCATAATTTCGATTGCAATCATAAAGGAGATAATCGCATACGAAGCACTCTTCCGCGCTATGTACTGATTGAAGCAGTATTATCCATCATAAAAGACCTTATCCCGAAACTACAGCCCGATGGCGCGTTTATTGAAAGTACGCAAGCAAATCAGCGCGCCCGCCAAGCTGAAATTGACGCTAGAAAATCTGACATACGGACGCGCATAAAACGTATTGATGATGAAATATCTGAAATAATTGATCTCAAAATTACAAAGCGAATCTCTAATGAGCATTTCAATGATAAACACGAGCCCCGCGTTACTAGGAAAAACGAATTATATGCAATACTGACAGGGATCAAGGATGTCGAGATAACTCCGGTAGAGACGCAATACACGTCTGTAGGTGCGTTTGCGAAAGCGTTAGAGGAGTTCGGGAGGCGAGATCCAAATGCCAAGGACAACGAAGAAAGTGCACTTCTCGTTGCGAAAATGAACAGTATTATTCATGAGGTGCGATACAGGAGAAGAAATGAACGAGATTCGATTGACGTCCAAGTAGACATTAATATTTCCCGTTACTAGGAATGCCGGATGATCGGCCAGCTCAGTTTGAAAGGACGGTATTCTATGGAACGAACCCGCGCGCAACACAAATGTTTAGAGATGAAATAGTGCGGAGACTTGATGCCGGGGAAATTGGTCTAACAGATGACCAGCATCTCCACGTCCTCACTGCCTTGAGCGACATTCCATCAGCATCCGGCCGTCATTGGTTCGAAAATAAACGGACAGTTGAAGCGATAGTAGCTATTCATGCAAATTGGTTTTTTGGTAATAATGTGATGGAATACGCGCCAATTTATGCTACAACGTTTGCAGTGCTTAGGCAGAAAGGCTATGTGAATCGTGTTATTCGCTCTCTCGAGAGTGTTGGATTCGATTTTGTCGCAGTTAAAAAATTGGCAGGTGAGCTTCCAGGAAAGAGCGGATACCGTCGAGTTGGTATTGCCCATACGACAGATATTGAACCGGATTTGTGTAATCCGTCGTCTAAGCGAGAGATCAATCGTTTGAAGCGAAGGGAAGGAATTCGACGTGCTCGAAACCGCAAACTGGGGCCGATAGTGCTCGAAATTATCAAGCGTGAGTCACAGGATGTTGTTGATATTAGTAAACTTGAACCATATCTTGAGGATTCGTCTTTGAAGAAGAGCTTATAGTGGAAAGCGACATGTCGAGGGCGCGCTGGTCGCTCGCTCTTCGCTCCTTCAGAGGCGCTAAGTGGCGTTTCCGACCCCGGGACTGAAGCCATTGCACGAGTGCTCGAAGTTTTCGTCTCGAGATGACAAGCGCTTCTGACCCATGGCTGCCCTCCGGAGGGTCCGCTTTCTGACGCTCCATAATCGTGGAAGTTGCTACGTTTTGGCTGCGTTACTTCGAGGATCTAGGGCCGCCTCGATCGCTTGATCGACATGCTCGAGCCAAACGAACTCGAGCCGATCTCGGGCCTCCTTCGGGATGTCGTCATAGTCACGACGGTTCCTCGCCGGCAGCATGACGCGCGTCAGGCCAGCCGCCGCAGCAGCCACGACCTTCTCCTTGATGCCGCCGACAGGAAGCACAAGCCCACGCAACGAGATCTCACCAGTCATCGCAGTGTCGCTACGCACGGTGCGGTTCGTCATCAGTGACGCGAGAGACGTATACATGGCTACACCCGCACTCGGCCCATCCTTGGGCGTGGCGCCGGCTGGCACGTGGACGTGGATGTCGCTCTTGTCGAAGGCGGATGCATCAACGCCAAGCGAAGCCGCCTTGCTCTTCACGAGGCTGAGCGCCGCCTGGGCGCTTTCCCGCATCACGTCGCCAAGATGGCCGGTTAGGATGAAGCCGCCCCGGCCCGGATTGCGCGCCGCCTCGATGAAGAGGATGTCGCCGCCGACCGGCGTCCAGGCAAGTCCCGTTGCGACACCTGGCACGCTGGTGCGCATGGCGATCTCGTTCTCGAAGCGTGACGGCCCAAGGATGGCTTCGAGATCATCGACGCCGATCCGGACGTGGGTCTCGCTGCCGTCTGCGATTCTGACCGCGCCGTTGCGCAGCACACGACCGATCTCGCGCTCGAGGCTGCGCACGCCTGCCTCACGCGTGTAGTCGCGGATGATCGCCCGAAGCGCTTCTGTGTCGATCGCAGCCTGGTCAGCCGTCAGGCCGTTCGCCTCCAGCTGGCGGCGAGCCAGATAGCGCTCGGCGATCTGTAGCTTCTCGCCCTCGGTGTAGCCTGCGAGGCTGATGATCTCCATGCGGTCGCGCAGCGGGCCCGGGATCGTATCGAGCATGTTGGCGGTTGCGATGAAGACGACGCGCGACAGGTCGAACGGCACGCCGAGATAGTTGTCCCGGAACGTCCCGTTCTGCTCGGGGTCGAGCACTTCCAGCATCGCGGCCGAAGGGTCGCCCTGGATGCCGCGACCCATCTTGTCGATCTCGTCGAGCATCATCACCGCCCCGCGCGAGCCGGCCTTGCGGATGCCCTGGATGATGTTGCCAGGCAGCGCGCCGACATAGGTCCGCCGATGGCCGCGGATCTCTGCCTCGTCATGGACGCCGCCGAGGCTGACGCGCACAAAGGGGCGGCCCATGGCGCGCGCGATCGACTGGCCGAGCGAGGTCTTGCCGACGCCCGGAGGGCCGGCGAAGCACAGGATCGGGGCCTTCCCGTTCGGCGCGAGCTTGCGGACCGCCAGATATTCGACGATGCGGCTCTTGATCTTCTCGAGGCCGAAATGGTCCTCGTCGAGGATGCGGCGCGCCTCGGCGATGTCGATGTCGCCTGCGTCCGGCTCCTTCCACGACAGCTCGATCAGCCAATCGAGATAGGTGCGGATCATGCCGGCCTCGCCGGCGGCCTCAGGCATGCGCTCGTAACGGCGCAGTTCCTTGCGGGCTTGGTCCTCGACTTCCCTAGGCATGCCGGCGGCGGTGATCGCCTCGCTGAGCTCCGCGACTTCCTGGGCCTTGCCTTCGCCTTCGCCGAGCTCGCGCTGGATCGCGGCCATCTGCTCGCGTAGCACCGCCTCGCGCTGCCGCTCGTCGAAGGTCGCTTTGGTCTGCCGGCCAATCTCCTGGCTGATCTTAAGCACCTCGGCGCGCTCGGCGAGAAGGCGTGACACCCTCTCCATCCGTTCGACGAGGTCGACGGTCTCAAGGATCTCCTGCTTCTGTTCGGGCGAGACGTCCATATAGGCGGCGGTCATGTCGGCGAGCACGGCCGCCGACGGGGCCGACTGGATCGCCTGGACGAGCTCCTGCGGAACTTGCGGCAGCAAATTCAGCGCCTCGACAGCCTGCTGGCGCAGGTTGAGGAAGCGCGCCTCGATCTCGGGCGAGCGAGCGCTTGGCTCCGGGATCTGCAGCACCCGCGCGAAAGGGAACGGCGTGCCAGGGAAGAAGTCGAGCAACCGCATCCGTTGCGCGCCCTGCAAGACGACGTGGTGAGAGCCGTCCTGAGCGGTGACGTAGCGGACGATATTGGCGACCGTGCCGACGCCGTAGAGGTCGGCGGCGCCAGGTTCCACGACCTCTGGGTCCTTCTGCAGGACCACCGCGATCTGGCGTTCCTCGCGGACCGCTTGCTGGATCGCCGCGATGCTCCGAGGACGCGCGATCGAGAACGGCGCGATAAGGTTAGGGAACAGCACCGAGCCACGCACCGGCAGGATGATCATGCCGTCAGAAGGCAGCGCCGGCGCGGAGCGATCCTCAGCTGCGGCTTCGATAGGGTCCGAATTTCCGAAAATGTCGCTCATGCTCTCAGCCTCAGATCGCCTTCGTCAGGCTGAACAGCAGGCAGCCGTCGGCCGCCGCTTGCCGCACGCCGGAATACCGTCCGGCAGGCAGCGGGATACGGCGCTCGAAACGACCCTGTGGAAGTTCGAGACGATGGATGACCGCGTTGCGCAGGGCGGCTGGCAGCGTCCGGCGGCCGGCCACCACGAGAGCCCCGTCCTCGATCGCCGCCTCGACGCGCTCGGGATTGACGCCAGGCAAGGCGACAAGCACCAGAACCTCGTCGTCGGTCTCGATGACGTCGACGGGTGGCTCCCAAGCGGGTTCACGCGGCGTCGCAGTCGCCTGGAGAACGAACACCTGGCGATGCAGGCGTTCGGCCCGGGCAAGCGTGTCGAGCGCTTCACCCAGCATCCAGTTCAAAGGGTCTCGATTGGCCAAGGAAGCGCCTCTTGGACTGGTCCACGAGCCGGCTCCGCGGACGACGCAGAAGGTGGGAACTGGTCCGGCTTGCCACAAGCCGGAATTGGGTCGGACCGTCCGCCAGAGCGACGTTCCGATCCGACCCTAGAGCGTTCAAACCGGCATAGGGTTCGCGACAATGCTCATGTTGAAGGCGTTCACGAGAGCATGTTCCTGCGGGCCGGGATTAGCCCGCACTCGCTGGACCGCTTCAACCACCACTTCTTCGACCTCAGTCGCCAAGCCAGCCATCGTCTGCTCAATGAAGGCGTCGAGCGGCATTGCGCGAGGGTCGTCACTCTTCTTGACCAGGTCCGTGTTGACCCACGGCGGCGTGATCTCCTGAACGCGCACCGACGTCTCACGCAGCATGAAGCGCTGCGAGAGCGTGTAGGAGTGCAGAGCGGCCTTGCTGGCTGAATAGATCGCGGCAACCGCCAAGGGCATGAATGCCAGGATCGAGGTGTTGTTGACGATGGTTGCGCGCGGTTGGCTCTTAAGGTGTTCGATCAGCGCCGACGTCATGCGGATCGTGCCGAGCAGATTGGTCGTGAGCACGCGCTGAGCGTCTGCGTCGTCCACCACGCCACCGGCGTCGTCGAAGGGCATGATCCCCGCATTGTTGATCAAGACATTAAGGGTCGGATGCTCACGAATAAGCTCGTCCGCCACCCGCTTGATGCTCTCAGGATCAGCGATGTCGAGTTCGATCCCGACCATGCCGGGGTTGGCTTTGGTGACCTCCGAAAGCAGCTCCTTGCGGCGGCCGGCGACGATGACCTTGTTGCCCAGCTTGTGGAACGCTTCGGCAAGGCCTCGGCCAATTCCCGAAGTCGACCCGGTGATGAAGACGGTATTGTCGGTGAGTTGCACGACTTCGATCCTTCAGAGGGTTTCAGCGATCAGGCTTTGCGAGCCGCCGCGGACCCAATCCACGATGAGCCCGGCGTAGATTTCTGGTTCGTCTTCCCAGACGAAGTGACCTGCATCGACGATCTCGCCTCTCGCATGCGGAAGGCCTTCGACCAGCAGATCTCCATTCCCCGGAGGGACGAGCGGGTCGGTTTTTCCGGAGATGACGAGCGTCGGCGTCTTGATCGAAGGCAGCAGGTCGTGAAGACGCGGCAAGTCGGACGGATACGCCCGGACATAAGCGGCTGCGGCTTTGTAACGACCCTCGGCGGATGAGAGCCGATAGTCCTCCAGAGCGTCGGCAGGCGGTTGGTTTCTCGACAGCCGCTTGATGCGATCAGCGACGATCTGGCCGTCGGAGCCGCCGTCGATCTCCGACAATGGCCCTTCAATCACGCTTCGAAGGCCTGCTCCCACGAGATCCATGCTCGTGCCGCCGCTGCCTACGATCACGCTTTCAAACATCGAAGGCTTCTGCGAAGCGGCGAACAGCGCCGCCGAGGTGCCGATGTCCGGGCTGACCGCGTGGACGCGCTTCAGGCCGAACGCTTCGGCAATCTTCACGATGAAGCCGCCCATCGTCGCCGGGGTCATGAGGTCCGCTCGAAACTGCGAGCGCCCGAAGCCGGGCAGATCGACGGCGACCAGCGGCCCCACGTCCTGAAGCAGCGGCCAGATCGCGTGAAACGCCTGGACGCTTTGCGGCCAGGGGCTCGTCAGCAGAAGGGGCGGCCCTTTGGACGTGCCACCCTTGGCATAGCGGATCGAGAGGCCATCGACGGTTATGACATCGGTCTCGAGAAGAAAGTTCTTCATGTTGGGGCTCCGCATTGGCCGGGCCTGCTCGGATCGCTCGACGAAGTGTCGCGCTCCGTTCAGGCGGCGACGCTGGTCTGCACGAGGTACCGGGGAGCCGGCAGCGATCCGCCGAGGTGACCTGCGAGAGCTTTGCGGGCGTCGTCGTAGGCGTCCCACTCTCCGGCGTCCTGGAGCAGCGGGATCGTGACGACCTCTCCTGCGTCGAAGCCCATCAGCGCGGCGTCGACCAATGCGTCGGCCCGCATGACAATCTCAGCCGGGAGGTTTTGGTGACCGCCGACGCCCGCAACTTTCCAGAAATCCGTCGCGGTGGCGCCGGGAAGCACCGCTTGGACCCGAAGCCCCTTCGATGCGAGCTCGTGATCGAGCGACTGGGTCAGCGCGAGGACATAGGCCTTGCTGGCGCCGTACACGCCATTCAACACCTCAAGGCCGATCGCGACGGTCGACGAGATGTTGATGATGGAGCCGCCGCCACGAGCGACAAAGGCCGGCGCTGCTGCGTAGGTCAGGCGGGTGAGCGCGGTGATGTTGACCCCGATCATCCGCTCCATGTCGTCGACGTTGGACTGGAGCAGCGGAGACGCGGATCCAAAGCCGGCATTGTTGACCAGCACCGAAACGCTCGCATCGTCGCGCAGGCGGGCCTCAAGCATTCGAAGGTCGGTCGCGGAGTTGAGATCTGCAGCAATGGTCTCGACGACATTGCCGCCAACGTTGCGGGCGCGCGTCGCGACCTCTTCGAGGCGTTCCTCGTTCCGCGCAACGAGGATCAGATCGTAGCCGCGCCGCGCCAAACGGTCAGCGTACATGGCGCCAATGCCACCAGAAGCGCCAGTGATGAGCGCCACACCCAAAGTACTAACTGCCATTTCCTTCTCCCAACCGTGGTCCTGATAGCTGAGCTTTAACGCTTTGCTCCGCGCCGTTCTGCTATACAGTTGATCTGGTAGAACTATACGTTGGTATGGCAGCCTGACATATTGTGCATTTTAAATCACGAACACCTCTAAAAATATTATCTTGACGCGATCGCGCGATTTTTATTTTGCATTGCTACAATGACGACCGACTAATCCGTTCTGGGCGATGTAAAGTGCGCAATGTTTCTTTTGAGCCAATCATCGACGGATTTTGGTTCCTTTCCTGTGATGTCATAATAAGTATTTTGTTGTTTCGCTCATTGCTGAGTCGTGAAAAATCCTATCAAGTCCGACTGAAATCTCAGCAGCCATTTCGGTAAGTCCCGCGTCTAAAAGCGTCTGCTTTTGATCGTCTGGCGCGCGATGCTCATAGACTACCTTTCTGCCAAGTAGTCGCGAAATCGCTTCTGCAATCTCAGGCATGCTCACAGCTTTCGGGCCGGTGAGATGGTATGCACGGCGAGACGTTAGAGGCCGCTCCTCCATAAGGGCGACGCGCGCGACGTCGGCGACGTCGCTCGTGTTGATAAAGTTCACTCGGCCATCGCCGGCCGCGCCGCCCCATAAATCTTGCAGGACGAAGGCTCCCGCTCGGGACAATACATCAGTGAACGTGCTCGGCCTTAGGATGGTATATCCCAGATCCGTATCAGCCAGACGAGCTTCGATTTCAGTGTGCCAATCGAACGGATGGTATTTGCTTGGCGGCCCCATGGCAGACAGCTTTACAATGTAAGATACACCGCTCTCAATGGCCGCATCAATCAACGCGATCTCGTTCTTGACTTGCTGATCCGACGTTCCGTGAGCAAGAAAAAGGCGTTCAACTCCGCGCAGCGCGTCGACAAGAGATGAGTGTCTGTCGAAGTCTATCGTACGCATAGGTACGTTGATCGGCAGCACATCGTTCTTGGCTCTACGGCTGAGAGCTACCAACTGTACTGGGTCGCCTAAAAGTTTGCCCACTAGCGCGGCGCCAACTCGGCCGGTGGCGCCAGCGATCGCGATCTGAGGCCCGCAAGATTGAACGTCCGTCGGCATGGCAACCCCCGAAAGATAAAATTCAATTCCACTAAATATTGGCGAGCTTCTGCGCTTGCCGATTTAGATAATAGCGTGGCACTCTAAAATATATGATTAGAATTATTTGGGATATCATATATCTTTATGTGCAAATTGCCTGTACGTTCGTATACAAGCTATCCTGCTCACCTAAAAAATCTTCCCAACAAATTCTCGGATATCGCTCAACATAAGCCTTGGCTCTTCAAGAGAAGCGAAATGTCCACCGCTTGGCATGTCGGTCCAGTGCACGACGTTGTAGGTCTTCTCGAGGAATGAGCGTGGCGGCGGGGCGAAAACGGGATCAGGAAACGCAGCCACGCCCAACGGGACTTCGATCCGGGTCCCCGCGCTGAACGAACCGGCGCGCTCAAGGCGCTTGCCGTGATAGATCCAGGTCGCCGTCACAACCGCCGACGGCCCAATGTAGAGCATGATATTCGATAGTAGAAACTCTTCAGAAAATTTGCTCCAGACGTCCGGATCGCCATTGGATAGCTTGGGCAAGTCCGCCCACACTCCGAACTTCTCCAGTATCCAGGCTGCAACACCAACAGGGCTGTCAGCAAGCACGGCCCCCAAAGTCTGGGGTCTCGTTTCCTGCTCGAGATTATAGCCAAGCTCCCATTCGAATATCTCCGAACAGCGGGTGGCGAATGCGATCTCATCTGGCGTAGTCGGCGCAGCATCTGAGGCATGGACATAGGCCATGTTGATGTGAGCGCCGAGCAACCGGTCTGGTTGCCCGAACGTCATCCAACTCGCGATGTGCGCTCCCCAATCCCCTCCGTGGACGATGAACCGCTGCGGACCGAAGAGAGCGTGCATCAACAAGGCGAACAGTTGTCCGGCCCAGCGCGGGCCGACGGCGACGTTCGCGCACGAGAAAGCGAAACCCGGCAGCGAAGGAACGACGACGTCGTGCCCATCGGAGGTCAATGGTTCGATGAAGGCTTCAAACTCGAGGAATGATCCAGGCCAGCCGTGCAGAAGAAGTATCGGCGGCTTCGAGCCGTCGCCCCGCGCGTGAATGAAATGAATGCAGGTTCCGTCGATCTCGGTGATGAAGTGTGGAAGCCGATTCAAGCGCTGCTCAACCGCCCGCCAGTCGAAGCGAGTAAGCCAATAATCGGACAACCGTCGAAGGTCTTTCTTGCCTACGCCTGATCGCCATCCGCCAAGGTCAGGGAGGTTGCTCCAGTCATATCGCGCCACGCGATCGCGGATGTCAGCCAGCCGTTCGTCCGAGATCTCGATCTTGAAAGGCTCAATCATCGTCGCCCTTTAGTCCGCGCAGTCGTCGGCCCGAGGCGGACGCTCCGAGATCGATTGGTCTGCATCAATACGAGATGTTGGGCAGATGGTCGCCGTATGCCTCCGGCGGGGCGATATGAACGACCGTACAGGTGTTAGGTCGCACCAGACCGCGCTACGTTGGCCCCGAGTTTATGGGTCGGGAGCGCTGATCGACCCTAGTGGATTGTCAGGTCCCCCAGGGCGGTCTCAAGGCTGGCCTGCAGATCGCTGCCGTCAAAAGGCTTCCTGAGGAACGACACGGCTCCGGCGGACAGAACACGCTCTTTGACCGCCTCCGTGGGGAAGGCCGTCATGAAGATGATAGGGAACCGTCGCCCTGCGGCGATCAGCTTGTCTTGCAGGTCAGGGCCGCTGATGAGCGGCATCTGAACGTCGGAAATCATGCAAGCCGGCTCTTCGTCGCCGCCTTCTTTCAAGAACGCCATCGCCGACTCGAACGTACGCGTCCTGTAACCCAGCGATCGGACGAAGCTGGCCGTCGAAATCCTGACGGCCTCGTCGTCGTCCACAATCGCAATCATTGGCACCTGGCTCATAATCGCCTTAACGCTCTTTACGCTGGATAGGCCGCATGCGGCCTGCGCGAATTCCATTGAGCGCAATATGAGAGATCAGGCCCCGTGCTTGGAATCATACAGAGGTTTGTCGACGGCAAATTCTTCGTGTGAATCTACCGGAGGTTACGGCTGGTTCGCCCCGCACGCAGACCATTCGCGAACGGTCACCGACATGGTCGTTCCCGCGCCGAGCGTAGAGCTGACCGAGATGGGGTGCGCGAGCGCCTGAGCAGTCTGCCGAACGATATGCAGGCCAAGGCCCAAGCCCTCGATGGGCCCCCCGTTCTGGCTGCTGCGTTCGAAGGCGTCGAAGACTTTCGTGAGGTCCTCGCTGCGGATGCCGCAGCCGCGGTCACGAACTTCAATCTCCACTTTGCCATCCGAGGGCGACGCAACGATATCCACGGTCGCTCCACGGTTCGAGAACTTGATCGCGTTCCAGATCAGGTTCTTCAAGATGGACTGGAACATCCTCGGATCCGTCATGACGATGCGGTCTGGGAAGCTGAACGTCAGCCGGACATCGCACGCTGCGGCGTAGGCAGCGGTCGCTTCTTTGACCCGACCCAGAAGGTGATCCAGCTCCACGGGCTTTATGTTCGGCTTTAGAGAAGCGCCCGCCTGCGAAAGCATCGCGATGTCTTCGAGGTCGTCGTTCAGGCGAATAAGAGCGCCTTCCGCGATCCTCAGAAAGTCCGACTCGACCTCTGCGCGGGAGGGAGCGATCGCGCGCTGGATGCAGAAGAGCGCTACGCTGAGTGGCTGTTTCAGATCGTGTCCTGCGACAGCTAGGAGCCTGAGCGCCGCTTCTGCGCGAAGCGCGTCTTCAGACGGGCGTTCGAAGCCTTTCCCCATAGGCGAGACCGAAATCGTTTCCATTGCATTATCCCCCTAGCGGCGCCGAGTTCGTGTATCTGTGAAGATCATTACGTATACGACGCGCTCGTAAAACTATACTGAGGTTTGTATGCATCATATTTGGATGGTGAATTGCAGCTTTTATCGATTATAAGCTGTCCGCCGAAAATAAAATTCGGAGACCTTATTTTTCATCGATGTCGCCCGATTAATGTTCTGACGTTTCAGTCTTCCCCACTGCCGGCCAACTCTTCCGCATTTGAATGCGAGCATGCGTGAAGGTGAGCGTTGACGGGCCAAGTCGCGAGAAGTCCGCTCAACGGGAACATCGTTTGACGTCTTGCTGTGGAGCGAATTGCGCGGGCGCGCTTGCGAAGGCGCTAGCGCAAGTCATCGCGAGCAGAGCAGCGCTGGTCATAAAGAGCGCGCGGTACTCAATCCAGAAGGACTGCAAACTCATCCTAGCCTCCACCTCATTGTTCATACGAGAGCGTGACGGAACATCGTCGCCACAGCAATCGTGCGGATGTCCGCTGAACCGAGACTTCCAGGCAGCCGGACACCTCCCGGCGTATAGGCGGCGGCGCGATCGGTTACCCGGGCGTTGGCTTGCCTGCGCCCTATCTGGCGGACATCGCGAAGCCAGCCGAGGAGTCGCTTCCTGTGAAGAGTTTCATGAACGCCCGCTCGGCGGTGGTGACCGACGCGGTCGAGGGCCTTCTCGCGGCGTCGGGCGGGACACTGGCTCGGCTAGACGCCTATCCGGACATCAAGGTGGTGCTGCGCGCCGACTGGGACCGGTCCCGCGTCGCGCTCGTCTCCGGCGGCGGCTCAGGCCATGAGCCGGCCCATGCGGGGTTCGTCGGCGAGGGGCTGCTGACGGCCGCGGTCTGCGGCGAGATCTTCGCCTCGCCGACGGTCGACGCCGTGCTCTCCGCCATCGTTGCGGTCACGGGCGAGCCGGGCTGCCTGCTGATCGTGAAGAACTACACCGGCGACCGGCTGAACTTCGGCCTGGCGGCCGAGAAGGCGCGCGCCCGCGGCCTGAAGGTCGAGATGGTGATCGTCGGCGACGACGTCGCGATCGAACATGCGCCCCAGCCGCGCGGGATCGCCGGGACGCTGCTGGTCCACAAGCTCGCCGGGGCCGCGGCCGCCGCGGGGCTGTCGCTCGAGGAGGTGAAGGCGCGAGGCGAGGACGCCGCGGCGCATGTGCGCTCGCTCGGTCTGTCGCTCACCACCTGCGCGATGCCGGGAGCCGAGCGCGAGGAGCGCATCGCGCCGGACAAGGTCGAGCTCGGCCTCGGGATCCACGGCGAGCCGGGCAGTCGCATCATCGATTTCGCCGCCGCCGACCGCCTCGTCGAGCAGGTCGCGGCTCCGCTTCTGGAGGCGCTGGCGCCGGACGAGCGCGTCGCCCTGATGGTCAATTCGCTCGGCGGCACGCCGCCGCTCGAGATGTCGATCGTCATGGCGGCGGTGGCGAGGACCAGGCTTGCGGAGCACGTCGATCTCGTGATCGGCCCGGCGCCGCTGATGACATCGCTCGACATGCGCGGCTTCTCGCTCACCACGCTCGCGCTGGACGAGGGGCGCCGCACAGGGCTGCTGGCGCCGGCGACGAGCGTCGCGTGGACGGGGCCGAAGGCGTTCGCGCCAGCGCGGGTCGTTCCCGCGCTGCCATTGGACGACGGTCCGGCTGTCCCGCCGTCGAACGATCCCGCCGTTCGCCGCCTAATCGAGACGACGACCGCGCTTCTGAAGCGCTGCGGGCCGGAGCTCGACGCGCTCGACGCAAAGGTCGGCGACGGCGACGCGGGCTCGACCTTCGCCAACATCGCGACCGCGGTCGAGAACCGGCTCGACGCGCTGCCGCTCGCCGATCATCCGGCGCTGCTCGCCGAGATCGGCCATATCCTCTCGCGCGTCGGCGGCGGAAGCAGCGGCGTGCTGCTCGCGACCTTCTTCACCGCGGCCGCGGCCGCGCTCGGCGAGGACCCGGTGCCGGCGAAGGCGTTGAAGGCGGGCCTCAAGCGCATGCAGGACTACGGCGGCGCGAAGCGCGGCGACCGCACCATGATCGACGCCATGGAGCCGGCGATCGACATGCTCGTCGCGGGCGCCGGCCTCGCTGAGGCTGCCGAAGCTGCCCGCCGCGGGGCAGACGAGACCCGCTCGATGGCGACCGCGCGCGCTGGCCGATCGTCCTATGTTCCGTCAGGGGCGCTGAGCGGAGTTCCCGACCCCGGCGCAGAGGCTATTGCACGGATACTCGAAGCACTCGCTTCTGCATGACGAGAGCTTTTGACCCATTGCTGCCACTCGGAGCGTCCGGTTTCGGACGTGATCTGAGGCTGAAGCCAACGTAGAGATGGGCTGACGGTGAGTCCCTATGCCGTGCTGAAGTAGCGCGCCAGGCGACCGTCATCGTGGCGATGACGCGAACAGCTGGAAAATCGGGGCCACCCACCCACAGACTATGGTATGTCGACAGGGCTTGAACGGCTGCCGCAACCAACGGCTTCGCGGAAGGATCCCTCTTGATTTTTCGTGCCGCTAGCTGTAGATAAGCTCCATAAGCTGAGAGCGCTGATACGTCGGTGCGTTGAACGATTGCTTCACTCGGCTTACCAGTTTTTATTTTTTTATACGGGCCCGTTTGGGCCCTTTTTTTGTTTTGAGGGGCCTGTGTACCTGCTTTACCTAGATGAGTCTGGTCACGCTTATGATCCAAGCACGGATTTTTTCGTGCTGGCTGGCTTCAGCATTTTCGAGCGGCAAACTCACTGGCTTGAAGGCCAGATAGATCCAGTAGCCGAGCGCTTCAGCGCCACTAATCCGCGTGAAATTGAGTTCCACGGCAGTCCGATGCGTTCCGGAAAGGACGAATGGAAGGGCGTTCCTCCAGCGGATCGCGTTCAAGCTGTCGTTGATATTTTGTCTCTCCTATCCGATCGCCAGCTAAAACTCAAAGTTTACGCTTGCGTGATCGAAAAGAAGCTGCTCAAGCCTGAAGATATTTTGGCGACGACCTTCGAGGAAGTGGCTTGCTGCTTCGACGACTACCTCAAGTCGCTTTACTACAAGAAGGATCCCCAGCGCGGCTTGGTTATCCTCGACAAGAGCAACTACGAACAAACCATCCAAACACTATCTCACGTTTTCAAACACGTAGGCCACGCTTCAGGCAAGTTGCGGAATTTTGCCGAGGTCCCGCTCTTTCTTGACTCAAAAGCCTCTCGCCTGATCCAGATGGCGGACCTGATAGCCTATTGGATATTCCGGCATTTCGAGTCGGGCGACTCACGTGGGTTCAATATGATCAGCCCTTACTTCGCGCGCTTCGGCACCCGCACAGCACCAATGTATGGCTTGAAGCAGCACGTCACGGCAGAGACCACCGAACGCCTGGCTGCGCTCGCTCCGCATGCGCACCCGTTCCCTGGTCCGACCCCAAAGCCCGCTCTCGCAGCCGTTGGTTCCGCCACACCTCTAGTTGCGGCAGCGACTAAGCCGGAAGACGCGCTTGATCCTGCCGCAGGGCGACGGGCGCCGAGATGAATTCGCTCCGCGCATGTTCGACGCGCGATTTCCTACGGCAGCCAGCTGTTTTCGCCCCATCCCGCCTCGTCCAGGCTTTCCTCCAACTCTAAACGGACGTCGCCTGGCGCATGGGCTCCGAGGAAGCCCAACCGTTCGACGAACGACCTTATGATCCGGCTGGCACCGCCGGTTGTGACGCTCGCCCGGTAGGTCAGGTCTTCGAAGAACGAGGTCTCGAACTCCCTGACCGCGTGTGCGTCCTCCCATATATCGGGCATGTCGGCCAACGTAAGGGTGCGGGCGAGGCGCCTGCAGGCATCCTCGTCCGACAATGTCGTCGTCCTCGACCGTAGAAAACGCTCGAACAAGGCTTGGCGGTTCGGGACCGGCTGAACCTCGATTTGGTGCCTGTCGAGCAGGCCCTGCAAGGATGTCACGTGCGCAACGAAGGCGACACGAACCTTTTCCTGCCCCGGGCCGGTGTTCAACTCGTCGGCTATTCCCGTCAACTTCCTGAAACGATCCGCCTCATCGTTAGCAATGCGCAGCCTGAGCTCCCTGGCATACCTCCTCGGCATCCATAGCCCGAGCACGGTGTCGATACTCGACCGGCGGTACTGGGTACGCTTGGCGACAGCCTCCTCACCGTCCAAGGCTGCCAGGTCGTCGAAGCCTAGGGCGCTGCGAAGGCTGAAGCCGAACCCTTCCGTGCGAGGGCGGGCATGCTCGACCCCAGCCTCACCGGCGAGGACCGCTCCGATCTGCTCACGGTTTTCCGGCGTGAAGCGGAAGGCATCGAAGGTGAAGAGGCGGGGCGTGGGCGGCTTGTGGCAGAGCTTCCCGGCCAGGAAGAAATCCCGCAGCGTACGGATATCAACCGCGGGCTGAGGCTCCGCGACCGACCGCGCCTCCTCGAACACAGCATCCATGTACGCCATCAGCGCATCGTGCCGCCCCGTCAGTCGCAGCATCAACTCGTGGCGCTTGCTGCCCGGATTGGCTGACCCGACGTACCAGACCGGATGCGTGGTCCTCAGGATGCGAAACAGCTTCGTGTGAAAGTGGACCGGCGAGTTCATGACGACCTTGACTGTGACGTCCCTGAACCCGGAGCTCCGAAGCTTCCTTTCCACCTCACGCATGTCGGTCCACGTCCGCGGGATTAGGGCCGTGGCCTCCAGCCCGACGGCGATCCTAATCGTGCAGTCGCGCCTGGCATCGCGAGGCACCTTCCGGCAGACGTTCACCAGGGCGTCGACGGCGTAGTAGCCTCCAAGGATGGCGATCTCCGTGGCGCCCCTGGCATCGCCGTGGATGGCTTCAATCAGTTCCTCGAAATGGATCTCCCTGTCGGCCAGGCCGATCAGGTCCTCACGATGCACATAAATGGCGTCGTCGACGTTCATCGCCCCAGCGCCCCGCCCCGGTACACAGGCGCGCCCCACCGACCCAGACGAATGCTTTAGCTACGCCAAAGGGCCCGGCACGGTCCGCGCTAAAGCACGACAGCTACGCGGATTAATGTAGCGCACCCCCCCTGAGGTTGCGACTGCTCTGGGGAGGTCCGCTTCTTCGTAGACGCGGGCCCGCCTGGCGGCGGCCTTTTCGAAGCGCTGCTCGTAATCGACCGCCAGTCCGAGGACTGAAGGCCGAGCCGGCTTCGGAGTTGACGACTCCGCCCGTTAGGCTCGGCTCACCGCAAGTATAAGCAGGATCATTGAGTTCGACGTCACGTTCTGATGGCGATCAAGCGGGAGGGCTCGATACCAAGTAGCGGTGTCAGCCATTCGCTCGCGTCGACATGTTTGGTTCTAGCGCGTCTCTGCCGGCAGATCTCGTCCCGGGATGGCCCACAGCGGACTTTCGGTATGTCTGCTGGTTGCCCGCAAATGGACCCTGCCGCATCGTTCGCAGGCGGGACGCGTATGGGTCGAAGCGCAAGGTCGCCGCTGCGCGAAGTCGCTCAGGCGGGCACGGAGGTCGACGGCACGGATCTAATCCCCTTCGTCGACACCTAGGCGGCTGCTCGCTATCTAGCGCTTAGTCCGCACTCCCGAATTGAAGTGCCGATCAAGCAGCTTCATCGGAACGCTTGGCTCCGCAAGCTGCGCAAGCAGTAGACGTCCAGGCTCGATCGACCGTCCGAACCCCCTGGGCAACTGTGCCAAAAGCGGAGCGCCAGCCTTCAGTCAGGCGTCCGCCAAGCGCAGCCACACGGCGCGGCGAAGCCACAAATACGCGATTAAAAGATTGCGCAGGTGGATCGAGGAGGCAATCCATTGCCGCATCTGCGATCATCGCCGTCACATAGGCTAGCTCCACCGGCCCGTAGGGCTGATAGTGCGCGCCACACGCCGGTTCCTCCAAGCTTGCATCGCCTCCTTCCGGCCAATCGATCACGGTTAGATCCGGCACACCGGTTCGTCCAATATGGCATTGCAGACAACCGCCGTCCGCGCCGACCGCGACGGCATGGCCGGCGCAGGCATGGGCCTCGGTCCAGCCATAGAGAATTGGCCTCGGCCGTCCTTGCGCGACGTGCCACCGATTGAGAGCGCTTTCGGCAACCCAGTTGCCCGTCGCGGCGACGATGAGATCGGTCGCGGCGAGTAGATCCTCGTCTTGCGCGATAAGCTGGTGGAGGTCGCACGGGCGATGTTCCACCGTGAGATGCGGATAGTCGATCTGAAGCCGCTGCGCCAAAGCCTCTGCCTTATTACGGCCGACATCAGCCGCACCGAGCGGATGACGACTAACGTTCGGCCAGCCCAGCGTTTCTGGATCGACCATAACGATCCGCCCGACCCCCGCCTGGGCCAGCGCGCAAGCGACGGGCGCACCGACCGAACCACATCCGATGATGACGACGGTCGCGCCCAGCAGACAGCGCGTGCGAGGATCCTGGCCTCGCCCGTGCACCCAATCGGCGTCCGCGCGATGCACGTGAGTCCGCATGACCGGGAGCGCGCCAAAGAAGCGCCTAAGAAGGAGCGGCTGTGGCGTATGGTGCGGTCGGAATCCGACCGATAGAGGTTCGTCGGGCGCGCGCGGCCGGCCGTTGCGTCGCTTCGGGTTGGGTGCCTTCACGCCAATCAGCGCCGCGCCGCCGCGCCCGATCGCGCCCAATAGCGTCAACACCTCGTCGGGCTCGTGGCCTGCCACCTCTTCGAGGACGGCCTTGGCGTCTTTGCCAATCCGCTCGGCTAGCAGATGGAGATCGGCCGCGGTCTCCGGATAGTCGCAGGGCAAGGGCGGCGTCTCAAGCCAGAGGAAGGCCGCCGCCTCGGTCTTGACCGGAGTCTTGTCGCCGAAGCGATGGCGGATCCAGGCGACGAGCGACTCCTGATCCCCCAACTAACTCGAGGCCCTTGCCGCGCCAGACCTGCACTTGCCGCGATGGAGGCGCGGGCGCGACCAAGCTGAACAGGGCCTCACCCTTAGAATGCACCTTGTAGCCCCAATAAGTCACGAACTCCTCGCGGAAGTCGCGCTCAATGATGCTTCCCTCCAGCAGTTCCTCGATCAAGCTGATCGAGCGATGAAGGAGCCCCAGGGCGACCGCCGACGGATCGTCGGGATCCCACTCGGCCATGTTGGGTAGCAGGCAAAGGATACCGTCGCCCTCGACATGCGGCCAGGTCATCGCCACGGGGTGATCTACCAGCGCCGTTCGCACCGGCGTCGTCGGAAAGTGCGCGCCGGCCAGCAGATCGACGCGCCGGGTCACCCCGTCGGAGAACGCGACGCTGATCCGCCAGCCGGCCGCGATCCAGTCGCGGGTCGGATAGTCGGAGCCGATCGTTGTCGCATCAAGACGTTCGGGCGCCTGCCCCGCACGCTCGCGCAAGCCCGCTTCGAGACGAAGCGCTGCCTGTCGCCAACCGAGCGGGAGGGCCTCTTTAGGCATGGCGGCCGCCGCCGGCACTGCTGACCGCGCTCGCCGCCGCCGCAGTCGCGCCCAACAAGGCGGCCGAGCCGATGATCGCCGGGGCGGCCACGTGCGCGCGCTGCTCCTCCTCCAGGCGCTCGCTGAAGAAGGTGGTCGCGAACACCTTGTCCCAGCACTTGAGCGCCTTCTCGCGCGTGCAGTCGGCGGCAAACAGCGGCGCCAGCGTGTCGATCGCCTCGGTCAGCTTCTCGCGGAAGCGGCGCGCCTTGGCATCGTCGGAGCCGCTTGTGATGGTGTCCCCCGGCGTCACGGGGTGGGTGACGACGAGGTCCCAGTTCAACCGGTCCCGGATCGCGACCATGGTGTCGTACAGCGCCCGGTCCTCGCGGTCATTGACCCGAAACCTCTCGGTGGTCAGCACCGAGATTCCGAAGCCGCTGAGGATCGCGCCGCGCCAGCTATACCGACTGCGCGTACTTCTTAAGATCGCGGTTGATGCGGCGCAGCTGGATGCCGTCGGCACAGGCGGCGCGCTCGTCCTCGTACCACTCCGACACATCGCGGGCGTCCGAGCGCTTCCAGCCGCTGCTCGCCGCGAGTTCATAATGCACCTCCTCACCGAAGACGGTGTCGGTGACGACGCGCCGATAGACGGGCAGATCGACGTGATAGCCCTTCTCATAGAAGACACGGACGCAGCTAGAGCGCACCTCCGGCGCGCGCTTGAACTTCCCGTCGTCAACCGCGTCGCGCACCATCTGACGCGCCTGCAGCGACGTCATCTCGGCACCGCGATCGCTGACCAGATCATCCTTCTCGAAATAGACGCCGTCGTCGATGTCGTAGTCGTTGTCGACGTCGCGGCACATCGTCTTCATGGCGTAGCTGCCCTGCTTGACGAACTCAATCGGCTTAGGCTTGCCGGCCTTCTCCAGCCCCTTGCGCAGGCGCGTCCGGTTGGAGTCGCGCCGGTCGCGCATGGCGTCCTGTTCGCTCTTGGGCAGGGTCACGTCCTGATCGTGATATGCACGCACATCTTTGGAGCAGTCGAACATCACCTATCCTTTCTGGTTGTCGTGGGGGCGGGCCGCCAGACCGCCCCGGTCGCCGGCATCGGCGGCAAATCGTTCATGAGGCGGCGGATCATGCGGCCGTCGTCACTGTTGAGGTCGTCGCAGGCGCTCTTGGTCAGGTCGGCGTCGGTGTGGGCCTGACCGACCAGCCGATCCATCGCCTCGGGCCGCGTGTCGTCGAGGGCGAGATACGGCATCATGCTCGCCGGCACGGGCTTGTTGGGGAAGCGCACACGCCGGATCGATCTACCGCAACTGCTGATAGCGTTCGTCAGGAGCCGCGCCATATGGTCGAAGGCGAACTCCTGTGCCGAAATGCTGAGCGGCGCGACGTCTGCGCCCAACGACCAGTCGAGCATCGAGCGGTGCGCACTCTCGGCGTCGAGGTGATCGCCCTCGGGACGCGGGCAAGTGCCGAGGGAGTAGATCTCGATCGGCTGCTCGGCGGAGCCACCGTAAGCGCGTCTACCAGGCCGACCATCGGATTGTTGGCCCATAGGCCGCCGTCGGCGAACACCTGCTTGGGACCGTCGGGCGCGTTGGGATCATCGATGGCGGCGAGCGAGCGGTAGATCGGCGCGGCGCTCGTCGCCATGCACACGTCGACCAGCGGGTAACGATCGTCGCGCACCCCACTTTTGGGTGTCTTCTTGAACACCCAGGCCCGGTGCTCGCTCATCAGCACGGTAGGGATCGCGAGCGAGATGCCGCGACCCTCGAAGACCTCAAGCATCGTCACGTCGTCGAGCACGCCCTTAGCGCCGCGCGCAACGCCGCGTCGCCCTCGCGCACGAACCGGCTGCCCTGACTTGCGCGGTAGATCGCGCTGCGCTTGCCCGCGATCCGGTGCGGAAAGATTTTGGGACCGTGTTCGCGATAGAGGCCGACCACCTCGGTCATCGGCCGGCCGATCGCCAGCGCGCACCCGACGATCGCGCCGGTGCTGGTCCCGGTGATTAGGTCGAAGCCGCGGCCGAGGTCGAGCGCCGGTTCGCCCCGGATGCGGGCGAATTGATCGGTGAGCCGAGCCAAAAAGGCCGCGGTGTAGATGCCGCGCATCCCCCCGCCGTCGAGACTGAGCACACGATAAGGCAGCCCATCAGGTTGGTTCTGCTCGTTCTCCGCCATCTGCCCGCCTCCCTCTATCAGACGACCGATTGCCTCATTGGCCGGTCATGTCCATAAGATGTGGGGACGCTGCAATTTCACGTCAAGTAACTAGACGCGATCGAGTCGATAGAATCGTGTTTGTAGAGGAGATTGGCATGGATGACGGCGGCGAACACTTACGCTGGGGAGTCCGTCGGCGTCTCGAGTTCATCGACTTTCGGCTGTTCTGGGATGGCCGGTTCAATCGCAGCGACCTCTCCGCCACCTTCGCCATTTCGGCCCAGCAAGCCTCCGCCGACATCGCGCAGTACGAGAGGATTGCGTCGGCCAACCTTCGCTACGATCGCGCCGAGAAGGCCTACGTCCGCACGGAAGCCTTCGCGCCCACGCTTATCGGCGAGACGATCGAGCGCTATCTGTTGCAGTTGGTCGCCATCGAGAACCGCTGGATGCGGCCGGAAGATACCTGGTTCGACGCCATCCCCCCCGTCGAGGTGATCACCCTCGGCCGTCGTCCCACCAATCCGGCCGTGCTGCTGGGGGTGTTGGACGCCATTAGCAAGCGGCAGGAAATCGACATCGGCTACGCCTCGCTGACGGGTTCGGTGCAGCCGTCGCGTACGATCGCCCCCCACGCCCTCGCGCATAGCGCCGGCCGCTGGTACGTCCGATCCTGGTCGAAGGACCATGATGACTTCCGGGACTACAACCTCAATCGGATCGCGGCCGTCAGCGATCATCGCCCTGCCACGATTGACCCGGCCCTCGACTTCGAGTGGGGCCACAAAATCAATCTCGACATCCGGCCAAACCCTGAACTTTCAGCCGAACGGCAAGCCGCTGTGGCGGCCGAGCACGGCATGACAGAGGGGCGGCTGTTGCGGCCCTGTCGCCTGAGCCTCAGCTTCTATCTGATGAGCGAGTACAACCTCGACGTTGAGCCGGGAGTGCTGAAGCCGGAGAAACAGCAGATCGTGCTGCAGAACCGGGATGAGGTGACGCAGGCGCGGGCCTTGTCGCGTCAGATGTCGATCGAGGCGCTGGCGCGGGCAGCGAGCGCGGCCCCATCATGATCCTTCGCCATCGCGCGCCAGCTTCCCGACCCCACCCCCGTCGCCACCCATGGCGATAGCAGCTACCCTCATATTCGGAAGCCTAGCGCGAGCCGACCATACGGCAGGATCCGACACCGACCTGTTGATGATCAATCTCGACGAGGAGTCCCGCCATGTATCGGTTGGGCACCTCTCGCTGTTCATCTATCCTTGGCGCAAGCTCGAAGAGGATGCGCGGTCGGGAGACTTGTTCACCTGTCATCTGGTCGAAGAAGCCAAGCCGCTCGTTGACCCGGACGATTATCTGCCCCGCCTTCAGAACGCGTTTCAGTTTCGCCCGAGTTACCAGGACGACATCAAGCGGGCCTCCGACCTCGGCTGGTATCTAGTCCGTTTCGGCGACGAGCTGAATTCGGCCCTGCTCGCCAAGCGCGCACTATGGTGCATCCGAACGATTTTGATCGCTCGCAGCGCCGAACGCCGGGCACCGGTCTTCGCTCCACGACAGCTCGCCCGGCAAACGTCTTCGAATCCAGCACGGGAGCTTCTATATGCCCGACATCACCAGCGCGACGGCGACAGTGTTCGCAAAGCATTGCGCGCGTTCCTGGAAACTGAAACGGAGTCGGCAACGTCGCTCGCCGAAGCGGATGAAAGTTTTTTTCTAAGCCGTTTCGCCGCGACGTCGAACAAAGTCGCAATGCAGACCTTGAAGCAGGAGAATGATAGCCGCGCTATTTACATCTAGTATGCCTAGATTGCAGAGAGGCGATGATCTATCCTAGGCGTTGACTGCTGGAATCTACGGGCGACTTCGTCGGACCGGCCAAATCTCCTCTTCGCTCCAATCACCGGCTTCGCCATTGATCTGTGCAGTTCCTCGTGGACCTGGGGAAACTCGGTGCTGTGGCGAAACCCCTGGCTTTCGCGACACCACAACCTGTTCCTGCAGCGACCGATGTCCGCTCGTTAGCATGCGTCCAATGTCTGCTCCTGGCGCCAGGCGGCCGTGCTTCATTGGCCGCGGATGACCCCAAGCAGACGCGCGGCACGCCCGCTTTCTGCGATAGCGGCAGACCAGGCGTCGGTGCTGTCTCCGCAGATGGCCTTCGACCCGCGTCACCCGCATCGACACGGAGGCGTTCTCATCTCTCCGATCGCCGCGGAACCAAATTGCGTTTCCATGGTGGCGGTCCCATGGTGCCGGCATCTTACAGTCGAGAGCCTGAGTTTCGTTCGTGATCCCGCCGACATCTGTGACCGACGAAGGTCGCCTCGCCGAACTTGAAGCCTACGACATTCTAGACACCCCGCCGGAGCCGGGGTTCGACGAGGTGGTGCACATCGCCCGCGTGCTGTGCGACGCGCCGGTCGCGTTGGTCAGCTTCGTCGCCGGGAACCGACAGTGGTTCAAGGCGCGCGAGGGTTTTGAGCCCTGCGAGACCGACCTCGACAGCTCGGTTTGCGCCCACGCGCTGGTCGAGCCGGACTTGCTGATTATCCCCGACCTCACGAAAGACCCGCGCACCCAAGCAAACCCGCTTGTGACGGGAGACCCGCACATCCGGTTCTACGCGGGCGCGCCGCTTCGGACCCGTAATGGGCAGACGCTCGGGAGCCTGTGCGTCATCGATGGGGCGCCGCGTCCAGAAGGCCTTTCGGACAAGCAGGCGAGCGCGCTGCGCAACTTGGCGGCCCAGGTGATGGCGCAGATGGACCTGCGCCGAGCGCTGGCCGAGCGGGATGCGCTGATCGCCGGAAGAGCCGACGCCGATAGGCGACGCCATGCGCTGCTCCAACTCGGTGACCGCCTTCGCGATCACTCCACTCCCGACGCGATGATCCACGCGGCCTCCGAGATCGTTGGCGTGGCGCTCAACGCGTCGCGCGTCGGGTTCGGCCACCTCGACGCCGATTCCCGACACATCGACATTGCCTCGGACTGGACCAAGGAGGGCGTCGCGAGCGTCGCCGGCCGCCACCGCTTCGAGGACTACGGCGACTTGCTGCCAGATATCCTGCAGGGCGAGGCGCTGATCATCCACGACGTCCGAAGCGACCCCCGCACGGCCGCTGATCCCAAACCGATGGAGCGGCTCAGCATCCGGTCGCTGGTCAACGTGCCCGTGCGTGAGCGAGGGCGGACCGTCGCAATGTTCATCGTCCATGATGACGAGCCGCGGAAATGGGAGCCAGAGGTGCTGGCGTTTCTCCGCAACGTCGCGGACCGCCTCGAGGTTGGCGTCGGGCGCCTTCGCGCGGAGTCTGACCAGCGGGTGCTGAACCAAGAGCTCAGCCACCGTATGAAGAACATGATGTCGATGGTGCAGGCCATCGTCACGCAGACCATCAAGTCGGAGACCAGCCGGGAGACGATGGACGCGGTGCTCAGCCGCCTGATGGCGCTCGCGACGGCTCATGACGTCCTCCTACAGGAGGAGTGGTCCGCAGCGTCGATCGGAACGGTGGTGAAGTCGACGCTCAAGACCTTGTGCCCGGTCAGCCGCTTTGACGTCGCCGGCGAGGATCTGGCGCTTGGCCCGCGGGCCACGCTGTCGCTCGGGTTGCTGCTGCACGAGCTGACCACCAACGCGATGAAGCACGGCGCGCTCTCCGTCGAGGGGGGCCGGGTGTCGCTGTCGTGGAAGCTCGAGCCCGGTGACGATCAGCCCGAGTTGACGATGCTTTGGAGCGAGAGCGGCGGTCCGGAAGCACGCCAGCCGACGACCCGAGGGTTCGGCTCCCGCCTCATCAGGATGGGCCTCGTCGGAACGGGCGGCGTCGAGCTCCGTTATCTCCCATCGGGTCTCAAGGCGGAGTTCAGGGCGCCGCTCAACCAGGTTCAGCAGTCATGACCGATCAAGGCCCTCGGGATCGAGGGCCAATTTCATCCCGTCAGGTGGTGCTCGTCGTCGAAGACGAGCCCCTGCTGAGGATGATGGCTGTGGACCTTGTCGAGGACGCGGGGTTTGAGGCTGTCGAGGCGGCGGACGCCACCGAGGCGGTCCGCATCCTCGAGGCGCGGACCGACATCCGGATCATGTTCACCGACATCGACATGCCGCGCGGCATCGACGGCCTGATGCTGGCGGCTCTCGTTCGCAGACGCTGGCCGCCGATTGAGATCATCGTGACGTCCGGGTTCAGGACCTTCAACGACATCGACCTTCCGGTGCGCAGCGAGTTCTTCTCGAAACCCTACGACCGCGCCAAGGTCACGGCCGCGATGAAGCGCATGGCCCACTAAACCTCGCCTCGGCGCGTCGCGTCGCGTCGCGCCATTCCGCCCGGCAAGCGCCGAGCCTGCCAGGAGACGGATCTTGAAGTTCAAGCTTGGCTGCGCACTGCAATACAAAATCGTCGACGAGACGCTGTTCATCTTCAACGTCGAGGTCGCCCAGCTCGGGCGACACATCGACCTCGTCGACAACCTCGTGTGCAAGCCGGACGTCGAGCTGCTCCGCTACGTCGCGCCTGGCAACCACAACCGTTACGTCCGTGCGCTCGCAGAGCCCGGCGAGTTCACGCTGTCCTACACGGCCGAGGTCGATCTCGAGGTCCACCGCGCAGATCCCGCGACCGTGCAGGAGATGAACGTCCGCGACCTGCCGCTCGACATCCTTCCCTATCTGCTCCCGAGCCGCTTCGTGCCGTCCGACCGCCTCGCGGACTACGCCTATCGCGAGTTCGGGCGACTGCCGCGGGGCCACGCGCGGGTGAGCGCGATCTGCTCGTGGATCTACCAGAACATCGACTACAAGCGCGGCTCGAGCGACAGCGAGACAACCGCAACCGAGATCCTGATCCAGCGCGCTGGCGTATGCCGGGACTTCGCCCATCTCGGGATAGCGTTCTGCCGGGCGCTCGGCATCCCAGCGCGGCTAGTAAGCTGCTACGCGTTCGGGCTCGACCCCAACGACTTCCACGCGGTGTTCGAGGCGTACCTCGACGGGCGCTGGTGGCTGTTCGACGGCACAAGGCAGGCCTCGCTTGACGGCCTTGTTCGCATCGGCGTGGGCCGTGACGCGGCCGAGATCGCTTTCTCGACCCCGTTCGGGAACATGGAGCCGGGACCGATCAGGATCTGGATCGACCGCTCCGACGGCCAGCCCGAGCCGCAGCCGCGGACGACGGACGCGATCAGCACCGACACTCCCGTGCTGGTCGCGGCCTGAAGCTGTCCATCGGCCAGACGGTTCGCGCCCACCAGTTCGAGGAGCTTGCTTGGCCCCGGTCACCATCCGCCACCGAACCTCCTATCGCTACAGGGCGCCGGTGCGCCTTCAGGCTCATAGGCTCGTCCTGCGCCCTCGCGAGAGCCGGGAGCTGAAACTCGAGCGGATCGACCTGACGATCACGCCGAACGCGGCCGTCGCATGGTCCCAGGACGTGTTCGGCAACGGCGTGGCGACCGTCACGTTCCAGGCGATGACCGCGGAGCTCGTGATCGAGAGCGTCGCCGAGATCGACCTCGACGCCCCTGCGTGGCCGATCTTCCCTATTGCGGCCTCCGCGATCGAGTACCCGTTCCCTATTCCGACGACGAGCGGACCGACCTCGGGTCGCTGACGCTGAACCAGCACCTCGATCGGGGCGGACGGCTTCGGGTCTGGGCCGGTGGCTTCGTCTACTCCCGGCCCACCGACACCTCTCGCTGCTCAAGGACCTCCACCGGAGTGGCGAACCAGATCGCCTACGAGGTCCGCGAGGATGAGGGCACGCAGTCGCCGCTCGAAACCCTCGATCGCGCCGCGGCTCCTGCCGCGATCTCGCGACTCTGTTCGCCGAGGCCGCCCGCAGCTTAGGATTCGGCGCCCGGCTCGTGTCCGGCTACTTGCACGATCCGGCACGGGATCTCATCGGTTCGAGCGGCCTCGGGTCCACCCACGCCAGGGCGGAGGTCTATCTGCCGGGCGCGGGCTGGGTGACGTTCGATCCGACGAACCGCAGTGTCGGCGGGGCCAACCTGATCCCGGTCGCGGTGGCGCGCGACATACGGCAGATCATGCCGGTGTCGGGGAGCTATGTCGGCGCCGCAGACGCGTTCGACGATATGGCGGTCGAGGTCAGCGTGGTTGGGACCGTCTGAAGCGACCGGCGCCGCGTGCGACCCTTTCGAACCACGTCATGGACCGGGCCTTCGAGCCCGCCTAATCTCCGGAAAACTTGAGGCTCGATTTGTCTTCGGCAACGCGCAACAACGTAATCAGCGGCGTTGGAACGACGACGATGATGTTCGCCCACGGGTTCGGGTGCGATCAGAACATGTGGCGTTTCGTGGCCCCCGCTTTCGAGGACCGCTACGCCACAGTGCTGTTCGACCATGTCGGAGCGGGTCGCTCCGACCTGTCGGCTTACGACCCGGCGAAATACGCCGACCTGTCGGGCTATGCCGACGACGTTGTGGAGATCGCGCGTGACCTCGGGCTCCGGGGGGCGATCTTCGTCGGCCATTCGGTGAGCGCGATGATCGGGGCGATCGCCGCGATCCGTGCGCCCGAAATCTTCGAAGCGCTCGTCATGGTCAGCCCATCTCCACGCTACATCGACGACGACGGCTATGTCGGGGGTTTTCAGCGGACCAGATCGACGAACTGCTCGACCTCCTCGAGGAAAATCCTTTGGGGTGGTCCGCCGCCATGGCGCCGGTGATCATGGCCAATCCCGATCGGCCAGAACTTGGCGAGGAGCTGAACAACAGCTTTTGCCGAACCGACCCTGAGATCGCCAAGGCCTTCGCTCGCGTGACCTTCACGTCGGACAACCGCGCCGACCTCCCGAGGGTCTCTACACGCACCCTCGTGCTCCAGTGCAGCGAGGACGTCATCGCGCCGGCGCAGGTGGGCGCTTACGTCCACGACCATCTGCCGAACAGCGAGCTGGTCATCCTGAACGCAACCGGCCACTGTCCGAACCTGAGCGCGCCCGACGAGGTCATCGATGCGATCCGCGCCTTTGTCTGAGTTGGCGCAAGACGTAATGGACGGACCCTCCGAAGATCTCGCGGACCTCTACGAGAACGCCCCCTGCGGATATCTGTCGCTCTCGCCGGCTGGCCGTATCGTCAAGGCCAACGCAACGCTCGCCGTGTGGCTTGGCCGTCGAGCGGAAGATCTGCTCGGGAGCCGGCTGCACGACCTCATGAGCGTGCCCTCCAAGATCTTCTTTGAGACACATGTGAGCCCGCTTCTTCGGATGCAGGGATATCTCCACGAGGTCGCACTGGACCTCATCGCCGAAGGCGATCGCCTGCCGATTTTGGCGAACGCTTCCGAGCGCCGCGACAAAGACGGAAAGCTGCTCTTCACCCGGATCACCATTTTCCAGGCGACCGAGCGCCGTCGCCATGAGCGCGAACTTCTTGCGCAACGTGGGGCGGCCGAAGACGCCAAGGCCGCCCTTCAGAAACTCAACCTTGAGCTAGAAGCGAGAATCGACGAAGCGGTCTCCGCGCGACTGAGCAGCGAGAAGGGGCTGCTCGCCGAGCGTGAACTCGGAGACCTTCGAGAGCAGTTCATCGCAGTGCTCGGCCACGATCTTCGCAATCCGCTCTCCTCGATCGACAGCGGCGCGTTGCTGCTGCTGCGCGAAGAGCAGTCCGACAAGGCGAAACACGTCCTCGGGCTTATGCAGGGAAGCGTCGTCCGGATGGCGGGTCTGATCGACAACTTGATGGACTTCGCCCGTGGCCGCCTTGGCGGCGGCATCACGCTGAACAGGAACGCCGCGGCGCCCCTCGAACCAGTTCTGCTGCAAGTCGTCGAAGAACTGCGCGTCGGCAAACCCGACAGGCTCATCGAAACAAGGATCGATCTGACAGCGCCAGTGGATTGCGACCGCTCGCGCATCGGGCAGATGGCTTCGAACCTGCTGGGCAACGCGTTGACCCACGGTTCTGCGGAGGTCCCCGTCCGGCTCGTTGCGCGCACAGTCGACGACGGTTTCGAATTGTCGGTGGCGAACGGCGGCGCACCGATCCCGGAGGATGCGATGGCGAAGCTGTTCGAGCCGTTCTTCCGCGGGGAAGTCCGAGGAAGCCTGCAGGGGCTGGGACTTGGCCTCCACATCGCGTCCGAAATCGCCAAAGCTCATGGCGGGACGCTGGACGTGGCGTCAGGACCTCTGGAAACCCGCTTCACGTTCAGAATGCCGCTCGCGACGCCCAAAGCCGCTTGAGCCGCGACATTCCATCAACGCCCGCATAACGGGTTGGGTCGTGATAAGGGCGGGACCCCCGATCTCACGGAGATCCCGCCCACCGCAGAGGCCGGGGGAAACGCCCTGCGGCCGCTCAGGCGCGGGGACGCGCCGTGGCGGATGAGGAGACCAACGCGGCGGTCGCACGGCTCGTGCCGGCGGCTCCGCCGAACCATGCGGCGACGGCGCCGAGCAGCAGGGCGACGAAGCCCAGCAGCGCTCCGCGCGACACTACCTTGGTGGCCGTCACCGCGGCCTCGGTCGCCTTCTGCTTGGCCTGCGCCACCGTCTGGCGGTACTTGGCCTCGTAGTCGTCAACCTGAATGCGAGCCTGTTCGACCGGGATGTTGCGCGCCTTGGCGAGCGCGACGGCGGCGCGATCCTTGGCCTCGGCCATCTTCGACGGGTCGCCGCTCACGACGGCCTGCATCGCCGCGACGGCTCCGGCCTGAAGCGCCGCCGGGTCGCTGCCGCTTGTCTCGCGAACTTGGCGGTCGAGGTCGGCCATCGGGTTCATGTTGGCGAGCGAGGGAGCCGCCGCCTGAGCCGCGGTCGAAGCCGCTCTGCCGACGCCGCCGATCGCGCCCGACAGACCGCTGAACGCGCCGCCCACAAGCGCGCCGACCGAGGTCGTGAGCAGATAGAGGACCACCAGCGCGGTGACCGCCCAGGTCACGAGGCCGTGGAACGAGCCGGTAGACGTGGAGGGTCGGCCTGACAGGCGGCTCGAGACATAGCCGCCGGCGAAAGCGCCGATTAGTCCGGCCACGACATACCAGAGGCCGCCGAAGATCGAGGCTGCGCCGGCGCCGGGATTGTCGGACGCGCCCGGATCGATTGCCGCCGCGCCGATTCCGACGCCGAGCAGGTTCAGCAGGAACTGGACGGTCAGCGCCAGCACGACGCCCGCGAACACCGCCCCCCAAGATATCTGGTTGAAAGCCGCGGTTCGTTCGACGCTCGCGCTATGGGCGATCGGTCCGGTCGCCGTCCCGGCCATGGGAATGTCAGTCATCGTTTCGCTCCTCGCAGTCCGAACGGCCGCGCACGCGGGCGCGCCGTCCTGCGGGACGCCGCCATCGACGTCTCGCCCAGCGCGTTGGCTCAGATGGTCATTTCTTGACGGCGTCGCGGACTGTGTCCTTTGCCTTGCCGACAGCGCCCTGCGCTTGCCTTCGACCTTGTCGGCCTTGCCTTCGGCTTCGGTCGCTTCGTTGCCCGTGAGCTTGCCGATCGCTTCCTTCACGGAGCCCTTGGCTTCCTTGGCGGCGCCTTCGATGCGGTTCTTGTCCATGGTCGTCTCCCACGTTTCTGACGAAACCGCCGGGATGGCGGGATCGTCCGTCGCTGAGGGGAGTTAAGGACTTGAGCGGCGTCGTTACAGAAACGGCAGGACCAGTCCTATTGGTCCTGAAGGACCTTTCTCGGAAGATCCGACGCGGCCGGCTCAGGAGCCGATAATGATCGCTCGGCCGGCGGCGCGCGGACAGCGATCAGCCGCGATAATCGCGTCTGGCGAGATTGGGAGAGCGCTGAATGTCCGCGGAAAACATCGGCTTGTACGCAAGTGAAAACGGAGACCGCTGGTCGCTGGTCAAAGACGACGCGACGGGCCAGCCCTTCGTCCGCCATCAGGCGAACATACCGTCGGGCGGCGCCTCGACCGAGGTGACCTTGCCGCTGTTTCTTCTCGCAGGGAACGGGCCGGAACAGCAGGCGCTGTGGGCGTTGATCAATGGCCTGCTGACGAAGCCGGCCTGAACCCACGACAGATCGCCCGCACCCATAGGATGCGGACGATTTCAGGTGTCGGCGGGCGTTCGATCAGTCGTCGAACTTGCCCTCGTATTTGAACTCGGGCGCAGCCGTGAGCTGCTCCTTGGTGGCGTCGACCTTTGCGGTCCACTCCTTCTTGGCGTCGTCGTGCGAGACGACGACAGAGCTCGGATCCACGATCACGTACTTCGCGCCGAGGCCGAGGAAGCCGCCGACCGACATGACGAGGCCAGTGACCTTCATGTCGGCGCCCATCACCACGTCCTTGATCTCGCCGACGTCCTCGTTGGCGTTGTTGTAGACGTCGAGGCCGACGAGGTTTGAGGCGAACGCCTGCTTGTCGGTCTTCTCCACCGATTTGAACGCGACCGCCTTCATCGCGACGTCTTGAGCATAAGCGGTCGAGGACAGCGCTGCGGCCAGAACCGCTCCGGCGATGATCGTCTTCATGGTCGTCTCCCAATCTCATACGGCGAACCGTCAGCCGCCGGATGGCGGCCGCCGATCGCCTCTGTCCGGATTTGGAGATCTCCTCCCGTTCGCGTAATGGACGGCAGGACCAGTCCGACTAGTCCTGTAGGATCTATCTGCGCGAACGCGGGCGTTTCACGGACGCGGAAGCGAGGCCGGAAATGCCACGCTCTCGCGCCCATACGACCGCGGCCGCGCGGCGATTCACGCCGATCTTCCGGAACAGCGACGCCACATGGTTGCGGATCGTATTGGTCGACAGCCTCAGGCGTTCGCCCATCTCGGCGTTGTCCAACCCCTCCGAGATCATGCCGAGGATCTCGCGCTCGCGGTCGGTGAGGTCAGCGAGTTCGGCGGTCGAGGCGATGAACTTCGACGGACGCGACGTTTGCCTGAGGCCTGCGAGCTTCTCGACGATCCTGCGGCTGAACCAGGAGGTGTCCGCCATGACGCTTTCGATCGCGACGATCAGCTCGTCCTCGTCTTTTTGCGTTCGGTCACGTCCTGGATGACCCAGAGCACGCAGTCCTCGTCGTTAATCGCCACGGTCTCGGCCGAGACCACGCAGTCGAGCAACGAGCCGTCTTTCGCCCTGAGGCGCATGGGGTGCTGATCCACCCCGCCCGCGTCCTTGATGGCGGCCTCCAGGGCGCGGCGTTCGCCGACGTCCTCCCAGAGATGAAAGTCCGCCGCGCTGCGGCCCACGATCTCTTCGACCGGCCGCCCGACCAGCCGCACGAACGCGTCGTTGACCTCGGTGAAGACGCAGCCCTTGAGTTTCGACATCGCTTCCGCGACCGGAGAGAGGCGGAACGAAGACGCGAACCTCCGCTCGCTTTCCTTCAGCGCGCTCTCGGCCTTCCGGCGTCCCTCGAGGTCGGCGAAGGTGAACAGCATGCAGGCCACGCCTTCGACGTCGATCGGCTGGCCCGCGACGATGACCGCACGCCCTCCGCCGCCGGGAAGCGGCGCCTCGGCTTCCATCTGTGATCACGCGTCCCTCGCCCAGCCGTTCATATGCGATGTCGCGGTCCGGGGCGGTCGAGAAGATGTCGAGTTCTTTCACCGTGCGGCCAACGACGTTTCCGCGGTCGTAGCCCGTCATATCGATGAAGCCCTGGTTCACGCGGACGAAGACCTGGTCCTCAAGACGGCAGATGAGGGCGGGCGCGGGATTGGCGTTGAACGAGCTCTCGAACCGGTCCTCGGCCTCGTAGTGCTCGCTCTCGTCCTTGATGATCAGCACAAGGAGATCCGGGTCTCCCGCCTCGTTCACCACGACGAGGCTGCGGATCGTGTGAACCCATGTCCGCTCGGGGTCGCGGCCGGTGACACTTCCACGGTCACGTCCGAGAAGGTCTCGCCGGCGACCACGCGGTCGATCGGGTAACGGCCGGCGGGCAGCGGATGATTGTTTCTGAAGCGAAGCCGGAAGCGCTGGCGGTAGCCGTCAACGTCTGAGCCAAGCCCTGCGATGTCTTGGTGCCATGCATCGCAAGCGCGGCGTCGTTTGCCCAGGCGATGCGCCGTCTGGTTCGATCAGTACGATGCCGTCGGTCAATCCGGCGATCACCTGCTGAAGAGCTGCTCGGTCCGTACGGATCCCCGTAATGGGCGTCATCTCGAAAACTCCCGCGGTCGCGACCGCGGGTCAACGCCTCGCAGAAACCAATGACGAACGCCACCTTTTGAGCATCGACACCTCGATGTCCGCTTTCGGCGCCGTGTGAAATGGCAGGTGCTGGCGCCGAGCGGTTTCCCGCAGCTCGACAGATTGACCTTAACGGACGTCCTCAAGGTCAGCTACGTGGCGTCTCTGCGGAGAACGTATTCAGGTGTCTGGTCGTCTCGGATCAACGCCTTGGCCGCCTGACCGAAGCGACGCTCAAGCTCGTCACCAAATGATCGGTTCGCCGCGAGGTTCGCTGGGCTCGGGTGTGGGGCGACGATGACGACGGGATGCGCGCTCTCAACGAATGAAGACAACGCAACTTCAGAGGCTACCCTGCCCAGAAGGAGAATTGCCTCGAGCTGAGGAAGGAGCTCCAGCAGCGCCCGAAGTGACAGGCGCGCGTACCCGATATCGCGTTTTCGGGGCACGCCAAGTTGGGCTCCCCTCCGAGGCAGGATCCAGGGCACGGCGTTCCAGAGCACGGTCTCGCGACGATCTATCTCCGAGGCGTCGAACAGCCGTCGAAGCGTTCGCGCAGTGCCGGTGGGATTGTCCCGGGACGTGAAACGGATCAACGCCGTGCTCGGCCCGGGCGTCGCCAGCAGGACGAGCAGGCGGGCGCCGACCCCGCCGTCGAACGGATCGAAATGCGGAACGTTGCCGTGGCGCTGGCGCAGAAGTTCCGCGTAGGCCTCGAGCGGAGCGACGTGAGGCAAGCCCAACGCGTCGGCGCGCTCCGCGATCGCCACGGCGTTGTCGAGAAGTCCCGAGGTCACGTCTTCCCGTCTTGGAGCATGTCGAGAAAAGCCTGCGTGGCCTTCGTGACGTGGCGCTCGCGATGCCGCAGCGACAGGAAGCGGCGCGTCGGGAGCTGGAACGGCACGACGACCAACGCGCCGGTCGCGATCGAGAATTTGGCGACCAGGCGCGACAGCACCGTCGCCCCTGCGCCGGCTTCGACGGCAGAGCGCACCGCTTCGTTAGAGGCGAGCACCATGACGTCGAACTTTTCCATTGAGACTCCAGCCGTCTCGATGGCCGCCCTCGAAGATCGCGCGCGTGCCCGAGCCCGGCTCACGCAAAGTCCACTCCGAGGCGATGAGATCCTCGCCCGAACTCGGGGCTGATCCGATCCATGGATGTCCCGGCGCGACGACCAGGACCATGTCGTCCTCGGCGACCGTCTCGGAAGCGAGAAGCGGATCGTCGATTTCGCCCTCCACGATGCCGACATCGGCCTCGCCGTTGCGGATGAGCGCCGCCGCATCGTCGGTGTTGGCGATCTGGAGGCTGACCTCGACGCCTGGATAGGCGCGCCGAAAGTCGTGGATCAGCGGAGAGAGCCAGTATCCCGCGACCGTCTGGCTTGCCGCGAGCGCCAAGCGTCCGCGCTTGAGGCCAGAGAGATCTGTCAGCGCCTGCTCTGCGGTCGAGGCGCGGGCGAGCACGCTGCGCGCCTCGCCGAAAACATTCTTCCTGCTTCCGTCAGCACGATGCTGCGCCCGACGCGGTCGAAAAGTTTTGTGGCGTAGCGCGCCTCGAGCGTCGACACCGCAGCGCTGACGGCCGATTGCGTCAGGTTCAGGTCCTGCGCGGCTTTGGTCACATGCTCGCGTTCGGCGACAGCGACAAAGATGCGGAGCTGCTCGAGCGTCATTTTCTCGGGACCCGGCGCGTCACGCGCCCAGGTCCTTGTAAACGGCTTCGGCGATCGGCAGCAGTCGGTCGCGGTCGGCCTTGGCCGAGACCGCGAAACCGAAGCCGCGGTCGAGCCAGGTGAACGTGGCGACCTCGCCCTCGCGCAGAAACGTGAACGCGGTCTCGGCGCCCTTGTCGGCGCGGACATAGACGGTGAGACGCGTGCCGGCGTCATCGTCATACATCAGCATCGCAGCGGCGCCCGCGCCTGCGGGAAGGACGCGCCCGCCCATCAGGCGGAAGCCGAAGCCGGTAAGGTCGGGCGCCTTCAGCGGCTTGCCGATGCGCTTCGAAAGCCAGGTGATCAGATGCGCCTCGTCGCCGGCGCGGACCTCGACGGGATGCGCGACCTCGACCACGAAGGTTCGATAAGCGCCAACGGCGTCGGACACGAAGGCGACGGGCGAAGAGCTTGCGCCCTGGCCCGTCCCCGCGACGTCCTTGGCGACCCAGCCGCCTGCGCCGCCGAGCGCGACCAGCGCCACCGCGGCTGCGACGGCGAAGCTGACCAAGGCTGCGCGCGCGGCGAGCGGCGCGGATGTTCGCGATCCTCAGCCTCGACGGGATCGGCTCCTCGACCTTGAACGCGAGGCGCGCGCGCAGGTCATCACGCTGGCTGCGGTCCGCCTCGACACGGGCGGCGGCGTCGGGGTGTTCCGCGAGCCAGGCCTCAACCGCGGCGCGGCGTTCGGGCGTAAGGCGTCCGTCCACGAGGGCGGCGAGATCGTCGTCGCCAACAGGGGCGCCCGGCATCGTCACTTCACTCTCCTCAGGTAGCCGGAGCGGCCGGTCTCGATCAGCGCCCTGAGGCGTGTCCTTGCGCGCGACAACCGCGACATGACGGTCCCGACCGGCAGGTCCAGCACGCGCGCGGTCTCTTCGTAGGTCAGGTCTTCGACGCCAACCAGCAGAAGCACAGTGCGATGGTCTTCCGGCAGATGATCGAGCGCCTCGAGCGCGTCCCGGGCCGCGAGCCCGGCCTCCTGCGTCGCCGGGCCGCCCGGCTCGTCGGCGGCGTCGAGCGCGCTTTCCGGTCGGCGGCGTCGAGTGCGGATCGAACTCACATGGAGATTGCGCTCGATCGCGAACAACCAGGCGCGCAGATCGCCATCGCGCCGGCGCAGCGCCCAGCGCGACAGCGCGCGCTCGAGCGTGTCCTGGACGAGGTCGTCGGCGCTCTCGTGGTCCCGCGTCATCGCATAGGCGTAGCGCCTCAACTGCGGGATCAGTGGTTCGAGAAGGGCGGCTCGTCCAAGGCGATGCGCTCCGGCGGTCAGTAGGCGGCGTTCGGGTTCACCTGCCAGATTTCGTCCGCGAGCTTGCCCTCGCGCCAGACCATGACATAGCGCACCTTGACGGCGTTCTTGCCGAGAAGGTGACGTCGGCTGTGACCGTCGAACCCTTCGGGTTCATGGCCTCGGAGACGGATGCGACCTTGGCGGTCTGCTCGCCTGCGCAGTCGAAAACTTGGTCCAGACGGTCTTGAGCTTGTCCGCGCCTGTGTAAACGCCGTCGAGCGGACCGCCGACCCAGTGCAGGGTCGCGCCGTCGGCATAGGCCGACTGGACGGTCATGACGTCGCCCTTGGCGATCGCGTCGATGCGGGACTTGGACATCTCTTCCGCGGGACCCGCGAAGGCAGGGGTCGCGAGCAAGAGAGCGGTAGCGGCGAGTGCGATGCGCATGAGGGGCTCCGTCGGTTGAAGTGACTGACGAGCCGAGAGACGCCGCCTCGACGCCCGCTATTCCCAGCGCCTGAAAAGATTTCTGCGACCGCATCGTTCACGCGTCCGTGATGGAATGGTCGCGGACCCGCTGGCGTCCCTCCTCGCAACATCGATCTTGAAGAGGAGACCTCATGCGGATCGCGATCCCGCTCGCATTGTCCTTATTCGCGCTGGCGTCGCCCGCTGGCGCAGAAGGCCTGCACGACCACAGCGCCATGACGCATGCGACGCCGACGGGCGCTCAGGATCCGAAGGCAGCCGCCTACGCCGATGCGACCGCGAAGGCTATGGACCGCATGCATGCGGGGATGATGCAGGCGCCGACCAACGGCGACCCGCGCCACGACTTCCTCTCCCAGATGATCCCGCACCATCAGGGCGCGGTTGACATGGCGAAAGCCGCGTTGCTCGCGACCGACGACCCCGAGATCCGCAACCTCACCCAGTCGATCATCGTCGAGCAGCAGTACGAGATCGACCTGATGACGCGGCTCCTCGCCGCCAAGCCGCAGGCCGCAAAGGCCGAAATCCCCCAGCCCAAGGATTCGAAATGACCCGAACGCGCCTCGTCGCCGCGGCGTTTCTCGCCGCGACCGCTCTCACCTCGACGGAAGCCTTCGCGCTGCCGCAGGAGGGCGACCGCGTCTACACGGCCGACCAGAACTCCAACACCGTGACGGTGATCGATCCGGTCAAGAACGAGACGCTCGGCCAGATCAAGCTGGGGGCGACCCGCGGCCGAACGTGCTGAGCCCGCTCTACAAGGGCCAGGTCAACGTCCATGGCCTCGGCTTCTCGCCCGACCACAAGACGCTGGTCGCGGTCTCGACCGTGACCAACTCGGTCACCTTCATCGACGCGGCGACCAATAAGGTGAAGGGCACGGCCTATATCGGCCGCAACCCGCACGAGGCCTTCTTCACGCCGGACGGCAAGGAGGTGTGGGCGACGGTTCGCGGCGAGGACCATCTCGCGGTGATCGACCCGAACACCTTTGAGGAGACGGGCAAGATCAAGACGACGAGCGGCCCGGGCATGACCATCTTCGCGCCCGACGGCAAGCTCGCCTTCGTGGCCAACAGCTTCAACAGCCAGCTCGATGTAATCGACGTCGCGACCAAAAAGATTGTCAAAGAGATCAAGGTGGTCTCGCCGTTCTCGCCCTTCGTCCAGATGACGCCGGATGGGTCGGAAGCCTGGATGACGCACAAGGACGTCGGCAAGGTCACGCGGATCGACGCCAAGGCGCTCGAAGTGAAGGGCGTCATCGACTCCGGACCGATCTCCAACCATCTCGCCTTCGGCAAATCCGGAGACAAGACGCTCGCCTATGTCACGATCGGCGGGGAGAACGTCGTAAAGGTCTATACGACCGACGACGAGGCGAAGCTCATCGCCACCATCCCGGTCGGCGCGCTGCCGCACGGGATCTGGGCGAGCGGAGACCGCAGTCGTCTTTATGTCGGGCTCGAGACGGCGACGGCGTCGACGTGATCGACGCCGCCAGCAACAAGGCGGTGGCGCATATGCCGATCGGCCAGGCCCCGCAGGCGCTGATCTACGTGCCGGCGCGGCGCCGGGCGGCGGTGCGGAGAATCTGACGCCGCTGAAGAAAGCGCCCGAGAACCTGACGCTGAACCTGAAGGCCCCGAAGGCTCGATGGGCGCCGGGCAGGTCGTCTCGCGCAATCTCGGCCTGATCGACATTCTCGAGATCAGCGCCTCGAAGCTCAAGCCCGACACGCCTTACGCCCTGTTCGTCGAGGGAACGGATGAGCCGCTGGTCGCCTTCAAGACCAATGAGAAGGGCGCGGCGATGGCCTCCGCGGTGGGCCCGGTCCGCGCAGTCGGCAAGGCCGCGGCTGGCGAGGCGAAGTCGGTCAAGTTCAGGGTCGTCGAAGGTGAGAAAGCCAAGGCGGACGGTGTCCCAGCGCTCAGCGGCGGCTGATCCAACACAGCACGTTCATTCGTTTTAAGCGAATGAAACGTGCCAAACTATTCGTTGGAACGATTGGATGGCGGTTTCTACCTTTCATGCATGAGCCGGGACGCACTGAGTGCCCCGCCAGCAAACAAGGAGAGCCGCCATGACAGCCGTCGCTTTTCAGGCTCCCCCACGCGAACCCACCGCGCGGGCGATCGATCGCCGCAAGATCGTGCGGACGTCGTCCGACGTCGCCCGCCCGCTCGCGGACGCGCCGCGCCTTCCCGACACCCGCATCCATCCGCTCGCGATCTGGACGCCTCTTGCCGCCTATTCGCGCTTATCCTCGCCGCTTGCGCGACATTCGCGGGAGGCGCGACCTCGCTCGTTCTCGCCTTCGTCGTGCTGATCAGCGTGATGTTCCTCAGCGGCATGGCGCTTCCGGCCTTCATGGGCCGCAACATGGAGCCGGAGCGCGAACAGGACCGCAGCTTCCGTGCGTTCTGGAACGGCGAGGCCGACATCGCGACGGGGCGGATCAGCGGACGCGCAGCCTTTTGGCAGGTCGGATCGCTAGCCATCGCGCTCGCGATCGGCGGAACCGCAATCCTCGTCGTCGCCCATATGGCCGCGGTCGCCGCCGACCCCACCATCTGATCAGAGACCAACGAGGAGCGTCCGATGACCTTCGAACAGGCCCGCCTCGTCGCGACCGGCATCCATCCGCTGTCGCGCCTCGACAACCCCCGCGAGGTCGTGCGCCAGTTCACGCCGAACTGGTTCGCGGCCACGATGGGAACCGGCATCCTCTCGATCGCGCTGTCGCAGTTCGGCAAGGACGTTCCGGCGCTGATGGCGATCGCCGAAGGGCTCTGGCTCTTCAACATCGGCCTGTTCGCGCTGTTTACGGGCCTCTACGCTGCGCGCTGGATCTTCTTCTTCGACGGCGCGCGGCGGATCTTCGGGCATTCGGTCGTGTCGATGTTCTTCGGCTGCATCCCGATGGGCCTCGCAACCATCATCAACGGTTTCCTCATCTTCGGCGTCGCGCGCTGGGGAGACGCCGCGGTCGGGATCGCCCACGCGCTGTGGTGGATCGACGTCGCCCTGTCGATCGTCTGCGGGATCGCGATCCCCTACATGATGTTCACCCGCCAGGAGCACTCGATTGAGCAGATGACGGCGGTCTGGCTGCTGCCGGTGGTCGCCTGCGAGGTCGCAGCGGTCTCGGGCGGCCTGCTGATCCCGCATCTCACTGAGGCCTCGCTTCGGCTCGACGTGCTGGTCGTCTCCTACGTCCTGTGGTCGCTCTCCGTGCCGCTCGCCATGAGCATGCTGGTGGTGTTGCTGCTGAGAATGGTCCTGCACAACCTGCCGCATGTCTCGATGGCGACGACGAGCTGGCTCGCGCTCGGCCCGATCGGGACCGGGGCGCTCGGCATGCTCGTCCTCGGCCACGCCGCGCCGGAAATACTCGCGACGAACGGGCTCGGCCAGTTCGGCCAGATCGCGGAGGGCGTCGGGCTCGTGGCGGGACTGCTGCTGTGGGGTTACGGCCTGTGGTGGCTCGCGATGGCGCTGCTGATCACGTTCCGCTACCTGCGCGAGGGTCTGCCGTTCAACCTCGGCTGGTGGGGCTACACCTTTCCGCTCGGCGTTTACGCGGTCGCGACACTCAGGCTCGGAAGCGTCCTGCCGATCCCGGCCATCCACGGCTTCGGCGTCGTCCTGTTCGCGGCGCTCGCGTGCCTCTGGCTGATCGTCGGCGCCCGCACCGTCCGCGGCGCCTGGCGAGGCGACCTGTTCGTGGCGCCTTGCCTGAAGAGCGCCTGACGGACAGGGGAACAAGCCGTTCCTGCGCTCGTTGTGGTCGCGACATCACGAGCCTGTCATCCCATCGACCGACCGAGATCCAAGTTCAAACATTCGAAGAAGGCTGAGACACATGTCCACCAAGACCAAGACTGGCAAGGCGATCCACGACCACAAGACCCGCAATGCGACCCCCTCGAACGCGCGGAAGGTCTCGATCGAACTGCTGAACGCGCGTCTCGCAGACGGGATCGATCTAGCGCTGGCGGTGAAGCAGGCGCACTGGAACCTCAGGGGACCGGACTTTATCGGCGTCCATCTGATGCTGGACGGGTTCCGCGACGAACTCGACGACCTGAACGACAAGGTCGCCGAACGCGCCGTTCAGCTCGGCGCGACAGCGATCGGCACCGCGACCGAGGTCGCCGAGCGCTCGGCGCTCGCGCCCTATCCGACCGACGCCTACGCGATCGCCGACCACATCGCAGCGCTCATTGACCGCTATGCGGCCTACGCCAACGCCATCCGGGAGAACGTCGATCAGACCGATGAGGCGGGCGACGCGGGCACATCGGATCTCTTCACCGAGGTGTCGCGCGCCGTCGACAAACAGCTCTGGTTCCTCGAGGCCCACGTCCAGGAACCGACCGGCGAGATGCGCGACGGCGACGGCAAGGGCAAGCGCTGAGGCGTCGATTTGCGTGAAGTGCCTTCAGACGATCCAGAGCCAAATGGCGGCGACGGCCACGATCGCCAGTACGATCGAGACCAGCAACACCCAGCGCATGTGACCGCTGGTCTCGCCCTGTCGCGCTTCGTTCGTGGTCTCGGTGATCTGGGGATCGGTCATGAGGTTCCTTGCATAAGGCGCGACGTCACGCCGGCCGGAGACCAACTCCGCGCCGGCGCTTTCGTTCGGTACGTTCAGTAGGTCTTCTCGAGGTAGTCGACGATCGCCTTGGCGTCGGTCTCTTCGATCGGCGCCTTGTAGGTGTGGATCATCTTCGTGACTTCAGCCTCCCAAAACGCGCGGCCCTTCTTTGGCGGCTGGGCGTTGATGTAGTCGGCCGAATGGCAGGACATGCAGTTGTCCTGCGCCGCCTCGACGCCGGGTCCTTGCTTGAACTCTGCCGTCTCGTCCGGGAGCTGGTAGGTTTTCGGTTCGGCCGACGCCGCGCCTGCGGCGAGCACTCCGACGAGGCCGAGGGCGATTGTGAAATGTCTCATCCGATCCTCCCTCACGCCGCCGTCACGCGGGTGGCCTCGACCGCGTTGCGCATGTAGCCGGGCGGGTTCCAGCGCGCGGACGTCGGCTGCGTCTCGCCGCCGTTCGAGGTGGCGCGGACCATGATGGTCGCTTCGCCGGAGGGCAGCGTCGCCTTCGAGGTCCACTGGCGGAATGAGTATTTGCCGAGGTCCTCGCCGAGCTTCGCCGGAGCCCACGTCTTGCCGCCGTCCACGGAGGTCTCGACCGACTTGATCCCGTTCCCGCCGTCGAACGCGATCCCGCGGAGCTCGGCGTCGCCTGCCTTCACCTTCGCGCCGTCGAGCACGTTGGTGACGAAGGAGCGCACGTTAAAGCGCCCGATCGGCTTGGTCTTGTCGGGCTTGGCGCCCGCCTCGACGCAGGCGCAGTCGTTGTCGGGAATGCGGTAGGCGGATTTCATCCAGAAGCCGTCGAATGGCTGGTCCAGCACCGTGATGGTGGCGAGATGCTTGACCCAGTAGGTGCCGAAACGCCCGGGCACGACGAGGCGCACCGGAAAACCGTTCAGCCAGGGCAGGTCCTCGCCGTTCATCTGGTAGGCGAGCATCACTTCGCCGTCGCGTGCGTGGTCGATCTCGAGCGCCTTCACGAAGTCGGGCGTCGCCGGGATGACCGGCTTGTCGAGCCCGTCGAACGAGACCTGCACGGCGCCGGCCTGGACGCCCGCCTTGTCGAGCAAGGCTTTGAGCGGCACGCCCTTCCACTTGGCGTTACCCATCGCGCCGTTGGCGAGCTGACCGCCGGCGACCCGTGGGTCGACGAAGCCGCGGCTGTTGCCGGAGCACTGGTGGACCGCGACGATCTCGACCGCGTCCATCTTTTTCAGATCGTCGAGCGAGAGCGACAGCGGCGTGTCGACCTTGCCCTTCACCTCGATTTTGTAGGCCGCCGGATCGATCGACAGCGGTACGCCGGCGAGGTGATAGCGCACGAAGAACGCGTCGTTCGGCGTCAGGACGCCCTCGTCGAACACAGAGAACGGCGTCTCGAGCTGCGGCGGGCGAGCGGTAAGCTGGATCAGCGGGCGCTTGCCCGGATACTGCACGAGCTTCCGCTCGCCATTGGCGAAGGGCAGCGTGACGGTCTCTGCCGCGAAGGCCTTCAGCGGCGATCCAGCGATCGCAAGCCCTGAAAACCCAAGCGCCATGCCGCCGGCGGATTTCAGCATCCGTCGTCTGTCGAACATGGTCGTCTCCTCGCGGGGACATATTCCCCGTGAAAGAGAAGACGCAGTCGGGCTTCGAATTATTCCAGGCTGATCAGCCGGTACAGGCGCCGCCGGACGTCGAGGCCTCCTTCAGCGCGATGCGGAGCCCATCGTCCAGCGTGCGGCCGGGACTTGCGAGATCGGCAATCACGGCTGCGAAACGATCGAGCCGGAGCGGGTCCATCCCTCGGCTCATCAGCGCATAGGACGCTCCGTCCGCCGACCAGCGGCGCACGCGCACGTCGCCCACGTCTACCGCCTCGGGCGCCGAACGAGCTGCGCCCCGACCAATCCAGAGGCCCAGCCGGCAGCCATGGGGACCGACATAGCCCGCGAACAGCCCGCGGCGGCCGTCAGAGACAGGATCCGCCGCGAGATAGGCGAGCCTGAGTTCGGCCGCCGACAGGTCCGGCAGGCTGCTGCTGGCGCCGGTCTCGACGGCGACGCGCACGCCTGCGCCCGACGCCTCCGGTGTGGCGCCCGCCAGCCAGCCGCGCTCCGCCGCGACGGTCGCAGCGAGAGGATCGGCGCCCGGAGCCCGGGAGAGCCACGCGCCCGCCCCGGCGGCGAGCAGCAGCGCGATGGAGGCCGCGAGCGCGAGCGGCCGCCATGACGCAACGGGGCGCCGCCCTGCCGGGCGGGCCGGAAACGGCGGGGCTTCAGTCGGTGCGGGAAGGCCGACGGCTTCAGCCTTCAGTTTCGACAGCGTCGCCACGCGGGCGGCGAGCGACGGGTCGCGCGCGATCGCCGCCGCCACGGCGGCGGATGCGGACGCGTCGAGCTCGCGGTCCACATAGGCGTTGATCTCGTCCCAGCCTATCGTTGTCATCGCGTTCCGCGGCTCCGTTCCAGAGGCATCACCTTTCCGCCCTCAATGGCCTCGAGCAGCGCGAGCCGGGCCCGCGAGAGACGGCTCATCACCGTGCCCACCGGCACCTCCAGAATCTCGGCGGCCTCGGCGTAACGGAACCCTGCAAGATCGACCAGCTCGATGATCTCGCGCTGATAGGGCTCAAGCCGGTCGAGCCCCTGCCGCACCGTAATGGCGGCGATCCGGGCGTCTTCATAGGCCCACGGCCCCTCGGTCGGTTCGACCGGCTCGCGGTCCGCCGCCCGCACGGTCGCCCTGCGCCCCCTGTCGATCCAGTCGTTCCGCATCACCCGGAACAACCAGGCTCGCGCGGCCGCGGGTTCTCTGGGAGGAGCGTTCGTGTCGAGCGCCTTGACCGCGCTCGACTGGATGAGGTCGCGCGCCGCCTCCCGGTCGCCGCACAGGCTCACCGCATAGCCGTAGAGTCGGCTCCAGCTCTCTCTCAGGCACTGTTCGACGACGTCGCCCAGGCTGCGCTCCTCCCAAGGCGGATCTGACGTCCGCTTCCATGCCAGCATCTGGCGTCAGGGCATTACGGAGCAAGCCATGCGCCCCGGATCGTTTTGGGCTCGCCGGCCGTTGCACCTCGAATGTGAGGCGCCCATGCTCGACAAATCTCATCGAAAGCCCGGTCAGATCGTTCACAGCGAGGCGCCGTTCAATGCCGAGCCAAGGCTGGACAGGCTTCGCCGATCTTTCCTGACGCCGGAGGAGAATTTCTACGTCCGCAGCCATGGCGACATCCCCGATCTCGAGGCCGACGGTTATCGGCTGACTGTCGGAGGGATGGTCGCGACGGAACTCAGCTTCACGCTGGCCGAGCTCATGGAGCGGTTCCCCAACCGATCGGTCATCGCGACGATGCAATGCGCCGGAAACCGGCGCGCCGACCTTCATCGCCATCGCCCGGTGTCCGGCGATCCCTGGGAGCCAGGCGCGATCGGCAACGCCCGCTGGACCGGCATCGCGCTTTGCGACGTGCTGAGAGCCGCGGGCGTCGACGAGCGGCAAGAACTGCATGTCGCCTTCGAGAGCCACGACGTGGTGGAGCAGGACGGCGAACGATTTCGCTTCGGCGTCTCGATCGCGATGGAGAAGGCGCTCGATCCCGACACGCTGCTGGCGACGCACATGAACGATGCGCCTCTGCCGGCCGAGCATGGAAGGCCGCTGCGTCTGGTCGTGCCGGGATTCGCGGGCGTCCGGAGTCCGAAGTGGCTCGCCTCGATCACGATCCAGGACGCCCCCTCCTCCAATCCAATGCAGGCGGAGGACTACAAGCTATTTCCGTCTCATCTGAGCAAAGAGACGGCCGACCCGAGCGACGCTCCGGCGATCGAAGCGCTGCCGATCAACGCCGCCATCTGCGAGCCGGCGGCTGGCGCCAAGCTTCCGGCCGGCGAGACGACGGTCCGCGGCTATGCAGTCGCATGCGACCGGCTCATCCGGCGGGTCGACGTCTCGGCCGACGGCGGCGAAAGCTGGACGCAAGCCGAACTCAGCGGTGACCCCGATGCGCCCTTTGCGTGGATGTTCTGGACGACGAGGCTCGATCTGGCGCCAGGCGCGCATGAACTGGTCGTCCGCGCGTGGGACGCCGCCGGACAGACACAGCCCTCGCGCCCCGAGCATGTCTGGAACTTCAAGGGCTACCTTGGGTCATGCTGGCACCGCGTGACCGTCACGGTCACCTGACGATCAGTGCGTCGCAAGGAACGCCGCTGATACGGCCGACGAGATGATGAGGAACAGCGGGAGCCCCGCTGCGATCACGCGCGGCAAAAGGCGGACCTCGGTCCGCGCTCCCAACCGCTTTCGGACCTCCGCGTCGCGCCAGGCCGCGGAGCCGAAGCAGACGATTGCGCAAAGGATCATCGCCAGCGAGATGATCAGGAGCGGCGAGCCCGGCAGCACCTCGCGAAGGAAGCGTTGCGCCGCGAGCCCGACGACCAGGAAGGAAAGTCCCGTCCTGAGCCAGGAGGCGTAGGTCCGCTCCGCGGCCAGGATCGTCCGGTCCTCCGCCAGGCGCACCTGAGGATTCTCGGCATGGTGAGGGGGACTGACGGGGGGCTCAGGAGTCATCATCGACACGCGGACTCTGTTCAGTCCCAATCGCGGGGTTCACATCAGCGCCCCGACGACGAAGATGGCGGCCTGCCCGAACTGTTCAGGAGGCGTGGCGCGACCCGCTCCAGCGCTCGCCGGATCGTCGACGATGCATAGGGCTTCGGAAAGAACACCGTCGTCGGGCATGTCGCCCTTCTCAATCCTGATGTGTCCGGAAGCGATGATGATCGTCATGTGAGGCCATCGCTGACGGCATGGGCCAGGGCGAGCCCGTCCATCGTTCCCGGCATGTCGATGTCTGTGAACAGCACTGAAATTTCGGGATGAGCTTCGAGCATCCGCAACGCCTGATCAGCGTTCCGCGCTTCGTAGGCGACGAAGTCGGCGTCTTCGACGATGTCGACGGCGCTCATCCGCACCAGCGGATCATCCTCGACGACCAGCACGACGCGGGTCGCGGAGGGGGGTGTGCCTGTCATGGTTACGCAACGACCCCCGGTGGCATTAAGTTGCGCTGATCATGGCTGACCATCAGTTAAGGGACTCGTCGAGTTCGCCGGTGAGTTCAAACAGAACGCCGTCGGGCTCATAGGCGAGACGAGCGTCTCCCGCGAAATAGCCCGCCACGATCCGCTCGGTCAGCCGCGATCCGAACCCCCGACGCGTCGGCGGGGAAACGGCCGGGCCGCCGTGTTCCTTCCAACGGAAAGTGAACGAGCGATCCGGACGACTGTCCCAGACGATCTCCACGGAGCCCTCGCCGTTCGAGAGCGCGCCGTACTTTGCGGCGTTGGTCGCGAGTTCGTGGAGGGCAAGCGAAAGTCCGAGCGACTGCTGGGCGGAGAGCTCGCACTTCGGCCCCTGGAAGCGAATTCTCGATCCGTCCGCGTGGGGCGAGATCGCTCGGCCGACCACAAGCTCCACCGCCGCGCTCGTCCAGCTCGTTTCGGTCAGAATGTCCTGGGCGCGGGACAAGGCCGAAAGCCGTTCGGCGATGATGTCGCCGGCGATCTTCGGGTCGTCGGAGTTCCTCAGCGTCTGGCTGACGATGGCCTGCACCATCGCGAGCGTGTTCTTCATGCGGTGGACGAGTTCGCGTTGCAGAAGGCGCTGGCGGCGCTCGGCGCGTGACTGCTCTCTTCGATGTGGCGACGTCGAGGCCATGAGCGAGATCTACATTAGCCTTCTCGAGCGCGACGCTCGTGCCGTAGGAACTCGTTGTCTCTGTGACAATGTTCAGGACGCCGCGGACTTGATCGTTCTCGTCCGTCAGAGGGCTGTAGGTGAAGCTCCAGTGGGTAGTTCCTCGATCCCGTTGCGGGTAGTCTTGAGCGGAAGGTTTTCCACCCGCCGCGAGCGCCCCGACAAGGCGTCGTCGATCAACGTCTGTACATCGGACCAGACCTCCTTCCAGACGACTGGACCTGGACGGCCGAGCGTGCGGTCGGCCTTGCCGCCGAGCATTGGCACGTAGGCGTCGTTGTGAAAGCTCAAGAGATCCTCGCCCCACCAGAAGCACATCGGCTGCTCTGACCGCAGGACGAGGCGCAGGATCATCTTGAGAGAAGCGGGCCAGGTCGAGATGGGGCCGAGCGACGTTCGGGCCCAATCGAACGCGTTGATCTCGCGCGACATTCGGCTGCCGTCCGACAGGAAGCCAGGCACGACAAACGGCTCAGACTGGGTCGACCCATCCAGGTCATGGGCGAGGGTCACATCCGCACCGGTCGTAGCAATGAATGAAGATCGAGGCCGAAACCTCAAACCTCATCTATCATTGCGCACGAGGCAATTGAAGGCGCTGCGCGCATGGCGGCGATGACCGGCCAGCTAGGTCGACGTGACGAGCGCACCGACCTGCGCGAGCAAACCCCGAAGAACGTTCGCCATCCCCTGACGTTGTGATCCGAAGCCGGGATCTGCCTGGCGCAGGACTGCACCAGGGAGAACGCATGCACATCGAAACGCGAGACGGCGCGCATCTGCACGTCAAGGAAGCCGGAGCGGGCAAGCCCGTGGTCCTGATCCACGGCTGGCCGCTGACGGGCGACATGTTCGAGTACCAGACGCTGGCGCTGCTCGAGGCAGGCTACCGGGTCATCACCTACGACCGCCGCGGCTTCGGCCAGTCGGCGCATCCCGCGACAGGATACGACTACGACACCTTCGCCGACGACCTGGCGGCCGTGCTCGACAAGCTCGACGTCCGCGAGGCAAATCTCGTCGGGTTCTCGATGGGCGGTGGCGAGATCGCCCGCTACCTTACTCGACACGGCTCTGACAGGGTCGCCAAGACCGTGCTGGTGTCCTCGGTCGTCCCTTACTTGCTGAAGGACGACAGCAACCCCGACGGCGTTGACGCGAGCGTGTTCGAGGACATGAAGAGCGAGATCCGCAAGGATCGCTTCGCCTTCCTCCAGACGTTCGCCAAGCAGTTTTATGGCGTCGGCGTGATCTCGCGCCCGGTGAGCTCGGCGCTGCTCGACTGGACCTTCACGCTCGCGCTCATGGCGAGCCCCAAGGCGACGCTCGACTGCGTGGACGCCTTCGGTCGAACGGACTTCCGCCCGGACCTGAAGTCCTTCACCAAGCCGACGCTTGTCATCCACGGCACATCGGACGCGACCGTCCCGATCGCCCCGAGCGGCAAGGCGGCGGCCGCGGGCATTCCAGGCTCGACATACATCGAGTACGACGGCGAGCCCCATGGGCTGTTCGCGACCGACCCCGAGCGACTGAACCGCGATTTGATCCAGTTCATCGGCTGAACTCAGCTGAGATGCGTCAGGGTCCGGCCGCTACGCGACAGCGCCGGACCCTGATGGCCGAGCGCTCTTCCAATAAATATTGCGCGCGATTTAATCGCATTCTTTTTTCGGAGCGCCATCTACTGCGGCAACCATAGGGAGACTGATCATGATCCGACTGCCAATGATCGCCGCGGCGGCGCTGCTGACCCTTTCGGCCTCAGCCTATTCGGCGCCCGAGCTCGTCCGTGTTCGTGGGACCATCGAAAGCGCGACCGACACCTCTCTGACGGTCAAGACCCGCGACGGAACCATGCAGGAGATCGCTCTGAAGCCTGAAACCGCGTTCGTGAACGTGGTGAAATCAAGCCTCGACAATGTCGACGAAGGCAAGTTCATCGGCACGGCGACCAAGGGCGACAATCCACCGACGGCGCTTGAGGTGGTCATCTTCCCGGAGGAGATGCGGGGAACGGGCGAAGGCCACTACGCCTGGGACGAGATCGCGGACACAACGGCCGGCGGCGCGACGTCGATGACCAAGAGTTCGATGACGAACGGCTCGGTGAAAACGCCGAAGTCCGGAGCGACCGTCAAAAGCTCGATGACCAACGGCTCGGTAAAGTCCGGCTCGGCCAGCGGCGGCGGCAAGACCTTCGAAGTCACATATGACGGCGGCCAGTCGAAGACGGTGCTGGTGCCGCAGGGCGCGCCGATCGTGGCGTTTGAAAAGGCCGACAAGGCGATCGCGATGAAGGGCGCGCCGGTTTTCGTCGTCACGACGCGAGACGGCGCGACGCTCGGCGGCAAGATGGTCGCGGTCGGTAAGGACGGCGTCGTCCCGCCCATGTGAGGCGCAACTGGCGCGATGCGTAACACATGGCTGCGTCTGGTCGAACAGACTGGATGCAGCCTTCGTCCATCGAGGAGCGAACGTGGCTTCAAGCGAGACCCAAGATGGACTGGTTCAGGCGCGTGCTGCGGAAGGGCGGCGCTGGGTGTTCCGTCACCCCGCGGTCATCCGGGCAGCCCACTGGATCAACGTCGTGTGTCTGACGGTGCTTCTGGCGAGCGGTCTCCAGATCTTCAACGCGCATCCGGCGCTCTACTGGGGCGAGGTCTCGACATTCGACACACCGCTCGTGTCGATGACCGCCACCGAAACGGATCCGCCGCGCGGCGTCACCACGCTCCTCGGCCGGACCTTCGATACGACCGGCGTCCTCGGGCTGTCGAAAGACAGCGCCGGCGAGCCGGCCGAACGAGGTTTTCCCGGCTGGTCCACTCTTCCGACCGAGCAAAATCTCGCGGGCGGCCGTCGCTGGCACTTTCTGTTCGCCTGGATCTTCCTGCTGAACGGTCTCGTCTATCTGGCGTATGGCGTCGCGACCGGGCAACTCGGCCGCCGATTGATTCCAAGCCGCGACCAGCTTCGGCATTTCGGCACGACGCTGCGGGAGCATCTGGCGTTCCGCTTTCCGAAGGGTGAGGAGGCGACCCGCTACAACGCGTTGCAGAAGCTGACCTACCTCATCGTGGTGCTCGGCCTGCTGCCCGCCCAGATCCTCGCGGGACTTGCGCTCTCGCCCGGCTTCAACGCGGCGGCCCCTTGGATCCTCGACCTGTTCGGCGGACGCCGGTCGGCCCGGACGATCCATTTCGTCATCGCCAACCTGCTCGTGCTGTTCGTCTTCGTTCACGTCGCGATGGTTCTGGTCTCAGGCGTCTGGAACAATCTGCGAGGCATGGTGACGGGCTGGTTTTCGATCGAAACCGGCGCAGAATCTCCCCGCGCCCAGACCGGAGGCGAGGCATGACCGGCGGTCTCAATCGACGCGCGCTGCTGCTCGGTGCGACCGCGGCGGTCGGCGCGGCGAGCCTAGGAGGGTGCGACCAGCTCGCGGATACGCCGTGGTTCAGCCGGGCGCTCAAGGCCGGCGACGACGCCAATCTGTTCGTCCAGCGCCTGATGTTGAGCAAGACGACGCTGGCGCGTGAATATGCGGAAGCCGACATATCGCCGTGGTTCAAGCCGAACGGCACGATCGACCCGGTCGACGCGCCATACAAGGCGCTCGCCGCGAACGGGTTCGCGGACTTCAGGCTCGAAGTTACGGGACTAGTGGAAACGCCCCTGCGCCTGTCGCTCGACGACCTTAGAGGTCTGCCGGCTCGGACTCAGATCACGCGGCATGACTGCGTGGAAGGCTGGAGCTGCATCGGCAAATGGACGGGCGCGCCGCTCTCCGCGCTGCTCGATCGCGCGGGCCTCAAGCCCGAGGCGCGCTATGTCGTATTCCGATGCGCCGACACAATGGAGGAAGCCAATGACGGCTCGCCGGTGCGCTATTACGAGAGCGTCGATCTCGTCGACGCCGTCCACCCTCAGACGATCCTCGCCTATGAGATGAACGGGGCGCCGCTGAGCGTGCAGCACGGCGCGCCGCTGCGCCTGAGGGTCGAGCGGCAACTGGGCTACAAGATGGCCAAGTACGTCATGGTGGTGGAGGTCGTCGCGAGCCTGGATGGCGTCGGCGGCGGAAACGGCGGCTACTGGGAAGACAACGGCTACGCGTGGTACGCGGGCATTTGACGGCCTGGCCGCGACCGAGCATGACGGCCTTTCAACCCACGACCGCAAATCGCGCCCCCGCGCCGGACGTATCCGGCCGCGGGGGCATGACTGACGAGATTACTTCTGCATTGACGAGTTCGGCGTCGACTTCATCTGGTCGTCCTTCATCTGGCCGGTCGGCTTCATGTCTGACGAGGACTTGTCCTTCATCTCCATGGAGCCCGACGAAGAACCCTTCATCTCGGAATTTTTCATGTCTGAGCCGGAGCCTTTCATGTCGGACCCCTTCATGGATCCAGAGGTCGCGTTGTTTTCGGTGCCGGTGGCCTGAGCGGACGCGACGCCAGTGGCGGCGACGAGCCCAAGCGCCGCGGTGATCGCGATAATCGGAAGCTGACGAAACATAGTGTCCTCACCTATAATGCTGCGTACCGCCTGATTTTTATTCTGCGTGACGGGACTGAGCTTTGAGCGCAATTCGAATGCATCGATATAGACATTACGAAGAAGCCAAGGGTTTTGTTTCCGTAATCTGATTTTTATTTAATCGCTTGGTCTGCAACGACGATGGAACGAAGTCGTAAAAGGCAAAACTTCTGCCTTGGTCGACCTGCTCCCCTACGCTTCAACGTGCGGATGGTGGCCATGCTGCGGTCTGTAGACGAAGTGCAGAGCGACCATCGGACCGAGCACAGCGGCCGTACGAGCGCGCCAGCTAGAACGGACGCCGGCCACTTGCAGGGAGATCGCCGTTTAAGCTGGCTTTTTGGGATAGCGACCAATCGCTGGGATTTGCTCGCGCGAACGTCCGGTTCGGGGCAAAGGAGCAACTTCCGCTGTTGGCGCATCTGAGCCGGATGGCCTTGTCCCGGGCTGCCCCTAAGCGGACGCTGGTAGCGTCTGCTCTTGAGCCCGATGCTGGCGACTCGCTTCTTGAGGCACTATTTCTACGTAGAGGTCGTAGAGGCTCGAGGTCATGCGTCCGCCAGAGCGTACGCGCGGCAGTGCTCTAGATAGCCCGCCTCATGCGCGCCCGAGAGTTCGACGACGCTCCGCCAGAGCCATGACGGCGCCTCTAGATCGACGCCGTGCCGGTCGAGGAGGGTTCGACGCCAGGCGTGGCGGGATCTTGCGTCCATCTGCCGGGCGTGGGCATGTCCGACAACCCAGGCAAGATAGCGTGCTGCCGCGAGGGCCTCGCTGCGGGAGAACTGCTCCACTTCGAGCTTTAAGTCCTGCGGAAGTAGCTCACGGACAAAGACAGGGCGGCCGAGCACCTTCGTGGCGATCATGCGCTCGCCCAAGTGGGGCGAGAGAGTCCGCGCGCCGGCCACCACGCGCTCGGCGGGGTCCTCGGGCATGACGGCGTAAGGCACGGACGAAGGTGCCGGCGCGACCGCCTCCTTCACGTCCACGAGCGCGAACCGTTCCCGCTTGCCGCCGCTCCGCATGCCGATCACCGCCGCATAGCGAAGCTGTCCGAGCGAGCTGCATCCTTTCATCCAGAAGGCGGCGTCGACCATGCGGGTTTTGACGTCGTGGTCTTCCAGCGACAGCACCGTTTCGGCGATTCTTGGATCAGCGAGCGCGTCCGTCAGGCTTGCGCGTTCGTCCGTGGCGAGCTCCCAGAACTTGCGGCCGAGCGGAATTCTCGGATCGGCATCCTTGAAGCGCTCCCGGGCGAGATGGCGCCACTGTCGGCCGAGAGCGCGGCGCCTGACCGTCCGGACGGCGTCGGGCTCGGGCCCGGCGTCCTTGATCGAGGCGTCGGGATCGGCCAGCGCCGCCTCGTAGCCCCCGATGATCTCCTCGATCATGCGTGCGGTGACGACGCCCGGCAGATCCGAACCGCGGGTCGCGCTTGCGAGCGACACGGCTAAGCGGATGATGTCGAGCGCCGGATTGCCAATCACAGTCTGGTCGAGATCGCGGATCTGGACCTCGATGCCGCCGTCGCCGTCGCCAAGGGCCCGAGGTTGCCGAGATGGCAGTCGCCGCAGATCCAGACCGGCGGGCCTGTGGGAACCTCTGCCGCACTAGGCGAGGACGCAAGCCACTCATAGAACTTGATTGTGTTGCCGCGAACGTAGGCATGCGCCGAACGGGCCATCTTGAGGGCGCGCGCGGCGTCGAGAAGACGAGCTCTTTCATTAGGGCTTGGCAAATCTGCTCATCTTGCTCACGACATCGTGAGTAATGATCGTTCCGCGAACGCTATCGTTCCGGACGACGTGCGGTCGCCGGTCCGGCGAGCCCTTGCCCGATCGCTTCAGTCTGCGCGCCATCGGCTCGGTCTGTTGGAAGCTTGGGTCAACTCGACGCCGCCGTGACACTACGGTTGCGCCGGGTCATCCCGCGGCGACGACGCCTTCCGACCCTGGCGCCGAGTTCTGCTGTTCCGGCGAGCCGTCCGCAAAGCCCTCGATCTGATCCAGCCGTCCTTCGAGATCGCGCAGCCTCTTCTCGATGCGAGAGAACCTCTCGCCATGCGGATCGTCCAGTCCGGCGAGCGCTTCTTCCAGCGTCCGCAATCCGTTCCAAAACCTATTCATCGTCAGCTCCTCAATTCGATAACTCGCTGGACTTCCGAGCCGGAACTCAAGTCACCTGCCCGCGCCGCCTGGGATCAGTTCGGCGCGGTCTTTGGCCGGGCCTGGACAAGCAGCCTTGCGGTCATCTCTTGGACTGCCTCTCCCGCTGGTTCAGGGTGCGGCTTTTCATGGTGACGACGCCGGAGCTCCGCCCTGTGCGCTCGATGGCTGCGACGTGGCCGTCCACATGGAGCACGTCCCCGGGGCGGGTCTGAGCTGGCCACGACACCTCGACGCCCAGCCCCACGACGCCGCACGCAAATGGCAGCGTGTCGACGAGCAGGCTCATCGAGAGCGAGGCGGTGTGCCATCCACTGGCGGCGAGTCATTTGAAGATCGTGGACCGCGCGCGTTCGTCGTCGAGATGGAAAGGCTGCGGGTCGTACCGTTCAGCGAACTCAACAAGCTCGTCTCGATCGACTCTGGTCTCGACGCTGGTGAAGCGCTGCCCGACCTGCAGATCGTCGATGAACAGCACCCTTGGGGTAGAGGCGCCTGCGTTGTCGGTCATGCTTCGGGCTCCGTTGTCTGAACGAAGGAGGATCAGATCGCCTTGGGGAGACCGAGGTCCCTCTGGTCACAGCGGCTCATTCTGCCGTAGGCTTTAAGATGACATCCGTAACATGATATTATATACGACATACAAAGAGTGAAACGTCGATCCCCTCGAGCGGACGGCGGAGCAGACGAGGAGACACGCACATGCCGCTTAGCAAGGAGCACAAGCCGCACCCGCGAGCGCATCCTGTCGCAGGCCGCCGCGCTGTTCCGGCGCGACGGCGTCGACAGCGTCAGCGTGCCGGCGCTCATGAAGGAGGCCGGGCTGACCCATGGCGGCTTCTACGCCCATTTCAGCTCGAAGGACGCGCTGGTCGCGGAGGCCGTGACCCGTTCCCTGCAGGGAACGACCGACCATTTGGTGCGAGCCGCAGAGCGATCGAAAGGGCCGCGGAAGGATCGCGCGGCGGCGGCGATCGACGAGTATGTGAGCCGTGGTCATCGCGATCATCCAGAAGCCGGCTGCGCAATCGCGGCGCTGGGGGCGGAGACCTCCCGCGGCGACACGGTGGTGCAACGTGCGGCGGCGGACGGCGCGCGGGAGGCTGCGACGCGCATCAGCAAGACGCTCGGCCTCGGCGACGACGCAAGCGACGACGTGCTCGCGCTCTACGCCGGGATGATCGGCGCGATCGTGCTGGCGCGCGCGTGCCGGGACGATAAGGCCCTGTCCGACCGCGTGCTCGATGTCTGCCGCGAGCGCCTGAAGACGAACTTCCCGGCGTGACCGCCGCGGCGGTTGCGTTTCCGCTGGATACGTCGGCCCTCGACCCCCGCACGCGCGCAATGCTCGAGGCGCCGGTCGCGCCGCTGATCCTCAAGATGGCGTGGCCGAACCTCGTCGTGATGCTGCTGCAGGCGGCGACTGGCCTGATCGAGACCTACTGGGTCGGCAGGCTGGGGTCGGACGCGCTCGCGGGCATGGCGCTGGTGTTTCCGCCCTTTATGCTGATGCAGATGCTTTCGGTAGGGCCATGGGCGGCGGGGTTTCGTCCGCGGTGGCGCGGGCGCTCGGCGCCGGCCGCCGCGACGACGCAGACCGCGTCGCGTTCCACGGCGTCGTGCTGCTCGGCGCGATCGGCGCGGCGTTCGCGGTTCTCGCGCTCGCCTACGGACGCCCGTTCTACGCCATGCTCGGCGCGGAGGGCGGCGCGCTCGAGGCGGCGGTCGCCTACTCGAACGTGGTGTTCGCGGGCAACGTGCTGCTCTGGGTCATGAACGCGCTCGCGAGCGCGCTCCGGGGCACGGGCGACATGCTGGTTCCGGCCGGCGTCGTGTGTTTCGGCGTAATCCTGATCATTCCCCTCTCGCCGCTTCTAATCTACGGCTACAGGCCGCTGCCGGGGCTCGGCGTGCCCGGCGGCGGCCGGCGATCATGATCTTCAACGCGCTCGGTGCTTCTATCTCGCCTGGCACGTCCTGTCGGGCCGAAGCCTCATCCGGCTGAAGCCCCAGCGCCTCGAATGGCGGTTCTTCGCCGACATCCTCAAGGTCGGCGCGCTCGCCTCGCTGACGTCCGTCCAGACCAACCTGATCTTCATCGTGGTCACCGCGGTCGTCGGGCACATGGCGGGGTCCGGCGCGCTGGCGGGCTACGGGACGGGCGCCCGGCTCGAATACCTGCTGATCCCGCTGTCGTTCGGCTTCGGCGCGCCGCTGGTGCCGCTCGTCGGCACGAATATCGGAGCGGGCGACGTCGTGCGCGCAAAGCGGATCGCGTTTACGGGCGCGGCCTTCGCGTTCGTCGCCGCCGAAGCCATCGGGCTCGCGGCCGCCGCGGCGCCGGCCGCCTGGCTCGGGCTCTTCGGCTCCGATCCGCAGATGATCGCCGCGGGGTCGAGCTACCTCAGGATCGCGGGACCCGCTTACGGCTTCTTTCGCCTTCGGCATGTCGCTCTACTTCGCGGCCCAGGGCGCGGGCCGGCTCGGCAAGCCGCTCGCCGTCACGCTCGGCCGCACCGTGATCGCGATCGGCGGAGCGGCGCTCGCGGCGACGCTGGGCGTGTCGCTCTGGATCGTGTTCGCCGCGGTCGCCGTCGGCCTGGTGTTCTACGGCGTCGCCATGGGCGCGCTGACGGCGACGGCCGATTGGAGCCGCCGCGCTTGACGGAGGTCGACAGCGTCAGGACAGGCGCCGGAAAATCGCGCTCGCATTCACGCCGCCGAAGCCGAAGCCGTTGGTCATGGCTACCTCGATCGGCGCCCGGCCACTCGTCAGCGCCACGAGGTCGAGTCCGGCGGCCGCCGGATCGGGGTCGGTGAGGTTGAGGGTCGGCGGCACGATCCCGTCCCGCATCGCGAGGATCGCGAAGACGGCCTCAACGCCCCCCGCCGCCCCGAGCAGGTGCCCGGTCGCCGATTTCGTCGAAGTGATTGCCGGACCTGCCCGGGTCCCGAACACCGAACGGATCGCGGCGAGTTCGCCGAGGTCGCCCACCGGTCGAGGTCGCGTGCGCGTTGATGTGGTCCACCTCAGAAGGGGCGAGCCTTGCCTGCTTCAACGCCAGCAGCATCGCGCGCCGGGCGCCGTCACCGTCTTCGGGGCCGGCCGTCAGATGGTGGGCGTCTGCGCTCGTGCCGTAGCCGACGAGCTCGGCGATCGGCCTCGCGCCGCGCGCCAGCGCATGCTCGAGCGCCTCAATCACGAGGATTCCAGCGCCTTCGCCCATGACGAAGCCGTCGCGCGCGGCGTCGAACGGACGGGAGGCGAGCGCCGGATCGTCGTTGTGGGCGCTCGAGAGCGCGCGCGCCGCCCCGAAGCCGCCGAGGCTGACGCGGTCGATGCAGGCCTCCGCGCCGCCGCAGACCGCAACGTCGATCTCGTCGGCCCGGATCATGCGCGCGGCGTCGCCGATCGCCTGGACGCCGGCGGCGCAAGCGGTGACGGGCGCCCCGAGCGGGCCCTTCAGGCCATGCCGGATCGACACCCATCCGGCTGCGAGATTGGCGAGGAACGAAGGCACGGTGAACGGCGACAGCCGCCTCACCCCCTTGTCGTGCGTCGTGCGGACCGCCTCAACGATCTGCGGAAAGCCGCCGATGCCTGACCCGATGATCGTCGCGGTCCGCTCTCGCTCCTCGGCCGTCGACGGGCGCAAGCCCGCCTGCGCAATCGCCTCGTCGGCAGCCGCGATCGCGAAAGTCATGAAGCGGTCCATTTTTCCGTTGGTCCTTGGGCGAGACCACGGAGTCGACGTCGAATCCCGCCTCCGGATCCTCGGTGATCGACGGAACGACCCCGCCGACCTTCGCGGCGACGTCCAGAACCATCGCGTCCGGCAGGCGGCGGATCCCCGACCGCCCGGAGACGAGACGCCGCCAGACCGGCGCCACGCCGACGCCGAGCGGCGTCACGAGACCCATTCCGGTGACCACGACGCGTCGCGGATGGCTCATGGCGAATGCTCCTGCCGTTCTCTGTTCCGCCCGCGCCGGGATCGACGCGGTTTTCGGGTCGCTGCGGCCGACCACGACCAAATCCGGTGGGTCGCAAGACGGGCCAGGCCGAAAGCCGGCCGCAGCGGCGAAGCAGCGAGCGTCCCCCGACCCTCCGAGGGAAGCGGCCGAAGAATCCGCTTGCAAGCGACGCCAGATCTTTTTATATGATGGCTGTAATATGTAAAGACCTGTTGGGAGAGATCGATGACCGGCGTCCGCACTGCCTGCCTCATGGGCGTCGCGACCGCGGCGCTTGCACTTGGCGCTGCAAGCCGGAGGCGCAGGCCGACCCGCGCCAGGCGGCGCGCATCGTCCAGACCGCGAAGGTCGAGCCGGCCGCGGCCCAGCGCAGATCCTTCACGGGCGTCGTCGCGGCGAGGTCCAGAGCAATCTCGGCTTCCGCGTGCCGGGCAAGATCGTCGAGCGCTTCGTGGACACGGGCGCGAGCGTGAAGGCCGGCCAATCCCTGATGCGCATCGACCGGACCGACCTGGATCTGACGATCACGTCCCGCGAGCGGGCGGTGGCCTCCGCCGACGCGGTCCAGAAGCAGGCCGCCGCCGACGAAATCCGCTACCGCGAGCTCCGCAAGGCGGGCTGGTCGACGCAGCAGCGCTACGAGCAGGCCAAGGCCGCGCTCGACACCGCGAACGCCCAGCTCGAGGCCGCGAAGGCGCAGGCCCAGATGTCGCGCAACGAGAGCGCCTATTCGCTGCTGAAGGCCGACGAGGACGGCGTCGTGGTCGAGACCCTGGGCGAGCCCGGGCAGGTGGTTTCAGCGGGCCAGGTCGTCCTGCGCATCGCCCGCAGCGGATCGCGCGAGGCGTCCATCAGCCTGCCCGAAAGCGTGCGCCCGCAACTCGGCGCGGAAGCGCAGGCGTCGCTTTACGGCGGCGAGTTGAAGGGCACGGCGACGCTTCGCCAGCTGTCCGACGCCGCGGACCCGCGCACCCGGACCTACGAGGCGCGTTACGTGCTGGGCGGCGACGCCGCCAGCGCGCCGCTCGGCGCGACGGTGACGGTGAGCGTTCCAATCGGCGGCGCGGCGACCGGCACGCGGGTGCCGCTCGCCGCGCTGAACGACGACGGGTCCGGCGCTTTCGTCTGGACCGTGGCCGACGGGCCCAAGCTCGAGCGGCGCCCGGTCAGGGTCGCGCGCCTCGGCGCGGACTTCGCCACGCTCGATGAGGGCCTCGCGACCGGCGAGACGGTGGTCGCGACCGGCGGACGCTTCCTGCGCGAGGGCGAGGAGATCCGCGTCGCCGAGAACAAGGCGGCGATGCAGTGAGCGGCTGGAACCTCTCGGCGCTCGCCGTCCGCGAACGCGGGATCACGCTGTTCCTCATCATCGCGATCATCGTCGCGGGCGCGGTCGCCTACCTCAAGCTCGGCCGCGGCGAGGATCCACTGTTCACCGTCAAGGTCATGACCGTGACGGCGGTCTGGCCCGGCGCCACCGCGCAGGAGATGCAGGACCTCGTCGCCGACCCGATCGAGAAGAAGCTCCAGGAGCTTCAGTATTACGACAGGGTCGAGACCTTGGCGCGGCCGGGCCTTGCGCTGCTCACCCTCAACCTCAGCGACTCGACGCCGCCCCAGGTAGTGGCCGGGCAGTTCTACGAGGCGCGCAAGAAGCTTGAGCTCGGCGACCTCAAGACCCGGCTCCCGCAGGGCGCGCTCGGGCCCTTCGTCAATGACGAGTATTCCGACGTCGCCTTCGCGGTCTACGCGCTCAAAGGCCATGGCCTGCCCGAGCGGCAGCTCGTGCGCCACGCCGAGACCCTCCGCCAGCGCCTTCTGCAGGTGCCGGGCGTGAAGAAGGTCGACATCATGGGCGAGCGCCCGGAGCGGATCTTCGTCAACTTCTCCTATGCGCGGCTCTCGACGCTCGGGGTCAGCCCCAACGACGTCTTCGGCGCGCTGCAGCGCCAGAACGCCGTCACCCCCGCCGGTTCGGTCGAGACATCGGGGCCGGAAGTGTTCGTGCGCCTCGACGGCGCGCTCGACAGCCTCGACCGCATCCGCGACACGCCGATCGTCGCCAACGGCCGCACGCTCAAGCTCTCCGACATCGCGAGCGTCGAGCGCGGCTACGAGGACCCGCCGACGCTGCTCGTGCGCAACGGCGGCGAGGACGCGCTGCTCCTCAACGTCGTCATGAAGGAACGGTGGAACGGTCTCGATCTCGGCAAGGCTCTCGAAAGGGCCGAGGCCACGCTCGGCGCGGATCTGCCCGTCGGCGTGACGATCTCGAAGGTGTCCGACCAGGCGGTGAACATCGACGAGGCGGTCGGCGAGTTCATGCTGAAATTCTACGCCGCGCTCGCGGTCGTCATGGTCGTGTGCCTCATCAGCCTCGGCTGGCGCGTCGGCGTCGTGGTGGCGGCGGCCGTGCCGCTGACGCTCGCGATCGTGCTGGTGGTCATGATGATCACGGGCCGGATGTTCGACCGCATCACGCTCGGCGCGCTCATTCTTTCGCTCGGCCTGCTGGTCGACGACGCCATCATCGCCATCGAGATCATGGTGGTGAAGCTTGAGGAGGGCCTGAGCCGGGTCGAGGCCGCGACCTACGCCTGGTCGCACACCGCCGCGCCCATGCTGGCCGGCACCGTGGTCACGGTGTTCGGCTTCCTGCCCGTGGGCTTTGCGGCGTCGAGCGCGGGCGAGTACGCGGGCAACATCTTCTGGGTGACGGGCTTCGCGCTGCTCGCCTCGTGGGTCGTCGCGGTGGCCTTCACCCCCTATCTCGGCGTGAAGCTGCTGCCCGACATCAAGAAGCTCCCGGGCGACGCGCACGGACAGATCTACTCGACGCCGATGTTCGAACGCTTCCGGCGCCTCGTACGCTGGTCGATCCGGCGGAAGTTTGTGGTCGCGGGCGCCGTGGCCCTGATGTTCGGCGCGTCCGTCGTCGGCATGGGCGCGGTCAAGCAGCAGTTCTTTCCGACCTCCGACCGTCCGGAAGTGCTGCTCGAGGTCCAGATGCCGGAAGGCACCGGGATTAACGTCACCAGCCGCACCACCAGACGCGTCGAGGACTGGCTGCTCAAGCAGCCGGAAGCCAAGATCGTCACGGCCTATGTCGGGGCCGGCGCGCCGCGCTTCTTCTTCTCCTACAACCCCGAACTGCCCGACCCGTCCTTCGCCAAAATCGTCGTGCTGACGGGAAGCGAGGAACAGCGCGAGGCGCTGAAGCTGAAGGCGCGGCAAGAGATCGCGAACGGCCTCACGCCCGAAGCGCAGGTGCGCGTCTCCCAGCTCGTGTTCGGCCCCTACTCGCGTTATCCCGTCGCGTTCCGCGTCATGGGACCGGACCCGCAGGTCCTGCGCGGGATCGCCGACACGGTCCAGGCCGTGATGACGGCGAACCCCAACACGCGCACGGTCAATCAGGACTGGGGCGAGCGGGCCCCGACGGCGCGCTTCGTGCTCGACCAGGACCGCCTGCAGGCCATCGGCTCACCACTGCGGACGTCTCCGACCAGCTCCAGGTCCTGCTTCGCGGCGTGACCGTCGCCCAGGTCCGCGAGGACATCCGCGCCGTCGCCCTCGTCGTGCGGAGCGACCTCGGCGCGGCGCCCGACCTCGGCCGGCTCGGCGACCTCACCATCGTCAATCGCGAGGGCGCTCCCGTGCCGCTCAGCCAGATCGGCCATGTCGAGTCTCCGGAAGACCCGGCCCTGCGCCGACGCAACCGCATCCCGACCATCACGGTGCAGAGCGACATCGACGAAAGCCTGCAGCCGCCGCAGGTCACGGCGGAAGTGTTCAAGGCGCTTGAGCCGACGATCGCGGCGCTCCCTCCCGGCTACCGCATCGAGATCGGCGGCAACGCCGAGGATTCCGCCAAGGCCAACGCCGCGCTGGTCCCGATCTTCCCCGTGATGGTCGGCTTCATCCTGCTGACGCTCATCCTGCAGGTCCGTAGTTTCTCGGCGATGTTCATGGTGTTCCTGACGGCGCCGCTCGGCCTCGTCGGGGTCATGCCCACGCTGTTCCTGTTCAACGTGCCGTTCGGCTTCAACGGCATCCTCGGGATGATCGGCCTGTCCGGCATCCTGATGCGCAACACGCTGATCCTCATCGGGCAGATCCACACCAACGAGGAGGAGGGCATGAGCCCCTACGAGGCGGTGGTGGAAGCAACCGTCCAGCGCGCGCGTCCCGTGGTGCTGACCGCGCTTGCCGCCGTCTTCGCCTTCATGCCGCTGACGCTGTCCGTGTTCTGGGGCTCGCTCGCCTACACGCTGATCGGCGGCACAGCGGCCGGCACGGTCCTCATCCTGCTCTTCCTGCCGGCGCTCTACGCGATCTGGTTCCGCATCCGTCCGGAGACGGGCGCGAAGCCGGCGCCGATCGCGGCGGCTCCGAACGCGCCCGTCCACGCCTAAGCCATCCCATCAACGACCGAAACACAGGAAAACCGACATGAGCCTGCAAGCATCCGACCGGGCCGGGAACCCAAGCCCGAACCTGCGCCGCTACGGTCCCTGGGCGCTCGTGACGGGCGCCTCCGATGGGATCGGGCGCGCCATCGCCGAGCAGCTCGCTCAGGACGGCTTTAACCTCGTGCTGGTCGCCCGGCGGCAGGAGGCGCTCGAAGCGCTCGCGGCCGATCTCGGCAGGAACGGCGTCGAGACGCGCGTCGTGGCGAGCGATCTCGGGCCCCGCGGCGGGGCGGCGCAGCTCGACAAGGCGACGGCTGAACTCGACATCGGCCTTGTCGTTGCGGCCGCCGGGTTCGGCACTTCAGGCGCGTTGCTCGACGCCTCGCTCGAAACAGAGCTCGACATGGTCGACCTCAATTGCCGCTCGGTCGTCGAAATCTCCACCGTGTTCGGCCGCCGTCTGGCCGCCCGCGGCCGCGGTGGGCTCGTCTTGTTCAGCTCCGTCCTCGCCTTCCAGGGAGCGGCCGGCGCAGCCAACTACGCCGCAACGAAGGCGTTCGTGCAGAGCCTTGCCGATGGGCTCTCGCGCGAGCTGAAGCCACGCGGCGTCGATGTGCTGGCCACCGCTCCGGGGCCGACGCACAGCGGCTTCGCGAGCCGCGCGAACATGAATATGGGCTTCGCCGCGACCACGAAAGACGTGGCGCGCGCCACGATCGCGGCGCTCGGCCGATCCGGAACTGTGCGACCCGGCTTCGTCGCCAAGTTCCTGGGTTGGTCGCTCGCACCCCTCCCGCGCGGGGCCCGGACCACGATCATGGGACATGCAATGGCCAGCATGCGCCCGAAGAAGACCGTTGCCAAGGCTGAGGTCGCTTGAGCGCGGCGCCGAACAAGACCCCGATCAGGAGGACCGAACGATGAAAAGAACACGGAGCTGGAAAGCGCTCGCCACCGCAGGCCTCGTCTTCGGCGCCGCGTCCGCCGCGACGGCTGATCCGGCGACGATCGCAGTTCCGGCCGGCTCGCCGTTCCCCGAAAGCGTGACGGCAACGGCGGACGGCACGCTCTACGCCGGAAGCCTCACCCATGGCGGCATAGTGCGCGCCAAGCCAGGGTCGGCCGAAGCTGAGGTCTGGATCAAGCCAGGGGCCTTCGGAACGCGCTCGACCTTCGGCGTGCTGGCCGACGAGGCCAACGGGCTGCTCTGGGTCTGCTCCAACGACGCCTCCCAACTCGGAGCCAAGGGCCCGACCGAGATCGAGGGCTCGTTCGTGAAGGGCTTCGACCTCACGACCGGCGAAGGCCGGATCAGCGTCGAGCTGCCGTCGAGGCCCGCGATCTGCAACGACATGGCGATTGGCCCCGACAAGGCGCTCTACGTCTCGAACACGGCCCAGCCGCAGATCCTGCGCCTCGCCTTCGGCGAAACGAAGATGCAGGTGTGGGCGCAGGACGACCGGCTCAAGGGCGGCCTCGACGGCCTCGCGTTTGGGGCCGACGGCTTCCTCTACGCCAACACCTTCATCAGCGGCGAGCTGTTCCGCATGGAGGTTGATTCCGGCGCGGTCGGCAAGATTGAGAAGATAGAGACGGCGCGGCCGCTGAAGTTCCCGGACGGCCTTAACGGACGGCGCCGGTTTCCTGATGGTCGAGGGCGGCGGGCCGCTGTCGCAGGTCACGATCGCCGACGGCAAGGCGACGCTGACGATGATCAAGGAGTTCGCGGGACCGACGGGCCTAACCCGCGTCGGGGACGTCATCTGGGTCGCCGAAGGCCAGATCGTCAATCTCGTCGATCCGTCGCTCAAGGGGCAGATGCCGAAGAGCTTCCAGTTCCGCTCGATCAAGGCCGATCGGTAGCGGCCCGGTCCGCCAAGGACGCTGCCTCTCCACCGAAGACTGTCCGCCAAGGTCTCATGGCGCCGTCGGCCCGCCCGGCCGGCGGCAGGCGGCGCAACAGCGAAGGAAACGCTCCATGGTCTACGCCTACATCGTCGAGAAGAAGATCCGCCTGAGCTTCGACGACGTGAACGTCCGCCGATGGGACGCTGTGGTCAAGGACATGGCCCAGACGTCCATCACCGCGTGTCCGGAACGCACGCGCTCGGAGGCGAGCGACGCGGTAAGTAGGCCGTCCGCAAGTGGGTCGAGCGCATGGGGCGCGTCTTCCCCACGCTCCGCATAACGCTGGACGAAGTTTGGATGACTGGCGGACCTTGGAACACGACCGTGTTCGCGCGATGGAGGGCGACCGAGGCCTTCGCGACGGTCGCAGTCGGTACGAGAACCGCGGCCTGCACGTCTTCACCCTGAAGTGGGGCAAGGTCCGCACCCTCGGGGAGTACTTCGACTCGCAGGCCGCAGATCGCGCGCTCGCGGTCCAGGCCGGGACCGGTCTCGACGAAGCCGCGGCCGAACCGATCGGGAGCTAACAGAATCGCGGAATCCTACGGGATCAGCCGCTCCTGCCGAAGCCGCTCGAACAGCGAGAAGAACGCGTCGTCGGTCGCGACATAGCCCGTGAAGCCGAGCTTCCGGCATCGGCTCATGTCGGTCACGACCTCGATCGGCCTGCCGAGGTCGGCGTCGGTGTGCCAAGGGGAAGCGAGACGGCCGAGCTCTCGCTCCGCGAGACCATGTGTCACGGCGATCTTGCGCCAGGTCTCGTCGTCTTTGGCCATCTGCTCTTCGAGCGGCCGGACAACCCCGTCGAACTCGACGTATGGGAGCTCGAACTACTCGGCGATCCGGCCCCACATCCACGACCATCGGTAGACGTCGCCGTTGACGATGTTGAACGCGGTGTCGGCGGCCTCCGGCGTCGTGGCGGCCCACAGCATCTGCGCCGCGAGCTGATGGGCGTCCGTCATGTCAGTCAGGCTCTCCCACTGCGCCAGGGAGCCCGGGAACAGGAAAGGTCGTCCCGTCTCCTTGCAGATCGTCGCGTGGACCGCGAGCGTCGTCCCCATGTTCATCGCGTTCCCAACGGCCTTGCCGATCACCGTGTGGGCGCGGTGGACCGACCGGGTGAAGCCGTCCCGCTTCGCCGCAGCGAACAGCTCGTCCTCCTGCGCGTAGTAAAAATTAGCGACGTCGAGCCGACCCTGGTTCTCGCGGAACGGCGTCTTGGGCAGGTCGCCTTTCCCATAGGCCTCGAAGGGTCCGAGGTAGTGCTTCAGGCCCGTGACCAACGCAACGTGCCGGACCGACCCCCGCCGGCCCGACGGCCGTGAGGATGTTGCGGACCATCGCGCCGTTGACACGGATGCTCTCGGCCTCTGTGTCCTGTCGCAGCCAGCTCGTGATGAACACGTGCATCGGCTTTGCGCCTGACAGCTTCCCCGGAGCGCGGCCTCGTCCAGCAGGTCGGCTGCGATCGGCTTCACCCCCTCCTGTCTCTCGGGGTTGCGTGCGAGACCAAGGACCTTCCATCCGTCGGCGACGAGGGACTCGGCGAGCGCGCTTCCGGCGATCCCGGTCACGCCGACGATGAGGGCGGTGTTCATGGACAGTCCTTCAGTTGAGGTTGAGCGGCCGCGGGGCTACAGGACCAGCCTTCACGGCCGGAGCGCGTCAGCCTGAGACCGCCGGCGTTGCGACGAAGCCGACTGTTGCGGCGACCGCGGACAGGACCGTTCCCCAAGCCAGGTCGACCATCGCCAGCATCGGCGGGAAGCCGCGCACCACGGCGAGGTTCGTGAGGTCGTAGGTCGCGTAGCCGACGAGACCGAGGACCGCTCCGTTGACCAACGCTGTCGTCCACGATCCCGACGCAAGCGCCGGCGAGACCGCGAACCACACCAGCCCGAACACGAAGATCAGGTAGAAAGCGGCCGCCGCGGCGATGCTGGGACTGGGCGACATCAGGTCGCCCATCTGGCTCCTGTAAAAGCCACGGGCAACGAGACCGAGCCAGATCCCGTCGATGACAAGGAAAGCGACGGCCGTGAAGCCGTAGGCGATGAGGTTCGTCTTCATGCCTTCGCCTGCTGGACGGCCTTGCCTTGCTCGAGTTGGTAACGAGCAGCGTCCGCGCTCGGAATGGTGTGCTCGTCGACGATGCTGGTCTTGGAAGGTGCGGTCTTCGTGAAGATCTCCATCGCCGCCTCCTTGCTGTCGGCCTGCACCGCCCAGCGGCCGCCGTCCTTGTCGTCGAAGACCCATCCGACCACGTCGTTGTCGCTCATGCCCGTCTCCTGAAAGAATTCGGCGGCGCGTCTGCGCCACCCTCAGACAGGCAACGTCCTGCGGACATGGACGTTCGGAGACAGCGTCCGGTGCCCCGAGGCGGACTGACGCGTCGCTCCGATCAGGAACGGACTTGTTCCCTAAATGTTCTCATGCATCCTTGCGCTCCTTTTGGGAGAGTTGGATGCCGGACGTCGCGGACAAGCTGCTGGAAGACGAGGGCTCGGACGTCGAGCGCGCCGTCGACGACGCGATTCGGCAGGCTGGAAGCGAGCGCGCCGCGATCAGGTCCCTGATCGCCCTTCTGGAGAACGCCGAGCGTAACGTGTCCCTCGGCTATCGGCGCGGACTGCAGCCGCCGAGGCCCGCCCCGTGAGCCGCTTCGTCCGTGCGGTCGCGCTCGGCCCCGAGCTTCGGGTGCCGATGTTCGAGCACGGCCTCTGCGCGGGCTTCCCGTCTCCGGCCGACGACTTCCTCGAGGACGCGGTCGACGTGGCGCGGCTGCTCATCACCAACCCGCCGGCGACGTTCCTGTGGCGGGTGGACGGCGACAGCATGCAGGACGCGGGGATCTTCGACCGGGACATCCTGGTGGTCGACCGAAGCCTCGAGCCGCGCGACCGCGACGTGGTCGTCGCCATCGTGAACGGCGAGCGGTCGCTGAAGCGGCTCTCGCTGGCGGGCCGTCCGCGGCTCGCCTTCGCCAACAGGCGGCTCCCGGACTTCGAGGCGCCGGAGCTGGCCGAGATCGAGCTCTGGGGCGTCGTCACGTGGAACCTGCACCGCCTACGGGCGGTGCGCCCGTGACCGAGCGTTCCTTCGCCCTCATCGACGGCAACAGCTTCTACTGCTCCTGCGAGCGCGTGTTCGATCCCAAGCTCGCGACCCGTCCCGTGATCGTGCTGTCGAACAACGACGGCTGCGCGATCGCAAGGACCTCCGAGGCCAAGGCGCTCGGCATCAAGATGGGCGACCCCTTCTTCAAGATCCGCGACCTCTGCCGCCGCGAACGGATCGCGGTCTACAGCTCGAACTACACGCTCTACGGAGACATGAGCCGCAGAATGGGCTGGATCTACGAATCCTGGGCTCGCGAGGTCGAGACCTACTCGATCGACGAGAGCTTTCTCGATCTCTCGAACTTCCGGCTGTCCGAACGGGCCGAGCTGGCCCGGGACTTGCGCGCGACCGTGCTGCGCTGGACGGGCGTTCCGACCTGCGTCGGCATCGGGCCCACCAAGACCCTGGCTAAGGCGGCCAACGCCATGGCCAAGAAGGATCCCGAGGCCCGCGGCGTCGTCGACCTCACCGATCCGGCCGAGCGACAGGCCAGGCTCGACCGCTTCCACGTCTCAGACGTGTGGGGCGTCGGACCGCGGTCGTGGGCGAAGATGGAGGCGCTGGGGATCAAAACGGCGGGCGACCTCGCGCGCATGGACCCACGTCAGATCCGGATGAAGTTCACCGTCGTCGGCGAGCGGACGCTCCACGAGCTCCGCGGCGTCACCTGCATCGACCTCGAGACTGTTGTTCCTCAGCGGAAGGGCATCGCCGTCACGCGCAGCTTCGGACGACCGGTGACCACGCTGGAGGGCCTCATCGAGGCCGTGGCCTCGCACGCCTTCCGCGCGGGCGAGAAGCTGCGGCGCCACGGCCTCGCCGCGACGCACCTGTCGGTGTTCGCGCACTCCAACCTCCACAACGGCGACCCGCACTTCTCCGCGGGCGCCACCGAGGACCTAATCGAGGCGACGAGCGACGGGCTGGCGCTCATCGCGGCGGCCTCCCGCGGGGCGCGTCGCCTCTGGCCACCGCGCGGCGCCAAGCTCGCGAAGGCGGGCGTGATCTTGGACGACCTGGTCCGCGCCGACCACGCGCCCGCTGCGCTGATCGGCGGGCGCGACCGCGAGAAGGCCGACCGGATGATGGCCGCGGTCGACGCCGTGAATGCGCGCTTCGGCCGAGGCGCCATCATCTCGGCGGCGGCGGGCATGAAAATGCCGTGGGCGACGAAGTTCGAGATGCGCTCGCCGCGCTACACGACGCGGGTCGACGAGCTCCCGGTGGCGAGGGCGGGCTAGCCCCGGATCAACCCGCGCTCTGACTGACGTAGGCGGCGAGCTCGTCAGGGCTCCCGTTCGGGAAGGCATCCCTCAAGTGGTCCAGGAACGCCGCCACGCGAGCGCTGAGAAGCCGTCGGGTCGGGTACAGCGCCCACAACGTGGTCTCGGGTCCCTCGACGTCGCCCCAGTGCGCAAGTCGTCCGGCGACGATGTCGGGACTGGCGAGCGACAGCGGAAGCCGGGCCGCGCCGACGCCCATGCGAACCGCGTCTCGCACCATGACGAGCGACGACAGCCCCAGCTTGGGATCCACGGCGATGGATGATCGCCCTTCCTGCGTGCTCACCTGCCAGGCTTCGGCACCACCCACCGATCCCCTCACGACGGCCGGGACGGCTTCGCTGCCGATCAAGGGGCGTGCGAGACCGGGACTCGCCACGACCACCAGGCGGTCGCGGAGGAAGACGCGGCCGACCAACGTCGCGTCAGGCTCCGGGTTCACCCGGATGACGAGGTCATAGCCTTCCTCGATCATGTCGACGGGCCGATCCTCGGCCGTGACCTCGAGCCTGACGTCGGGATGCTTCAGCGCGAAGCCCGCGGCGAGTCTTCCCATGGTCGTCTGGGAAAACAGCGACGGCGCGCTGATCCTGAGCCTCCCCCGCGGACGGCCTCCGCGGGATGCGATCTCGGTCGCCGTCTCGTCCAGCTCGGTCAGCATCACAGCAGTCCGCTCGAACAGCGCGCGGCCTTCCTCAGTCAGTTTCAAGACACGGGCCCCTCGCTCGAACAGGCGGAGCTCGAGGCTAGCTTCCAGCTCGGTTACCCGTCGGGACAGCGTGGCCTTCGGGCGTGCGGCCGCGCGAGCGGCCTTTCCGAACCCGCCATGGCGGGCGACGAGATTGAAGTCGGCGAGCGCAAGCAGATCCATCTGTTCCACCAGTGAGACACAGCGTTCAGATATAGCGTCTATCGAGACGAATGTGGATCACTCACTTTCGGGCTGTCCTCAACCCGAACAGGAGCGATTCCAATGACCATTCTCGTCACCGGCGCCACCGGCCGCGTCGGCCGCCATGTCGTCGACCAGCTCGTCAAGCGCGGCGCGGCCGTGCGCGTCCTCACCCGTGACGCCTCGAAGGCGGATTTCCCGAAGGAGGTCGACGTCGCGCAGGGCGACCTTCTCGACATCGAAGCGCTGCGCAAGGCGTTCGACGGCGTGACCACGCTGTTCCTGCTGAACGCCGTCACGGGCGATGAATTCACCCAGGCGATCATCACGCTCAACGTGGCCCGCGAGGCGGGGGTCGACAGGGTCGTCTACCTCTCGGTGATCCACGCCGACCGCTTCGCGAACGTGCCGCACTTCGCGGTGAAGTCCGGGGCGGAGCGGATGCTCGAGCAGGAGGGCTTCAGCGCCACGATCCTGCGGCCGTCCTACTTCATCGACAACGAGGTCATGGTCAGGGACGTCATCGTGAACCACGGCGTCTACCCTATGCCGATCGGCGCCAAGGGCGTCGCCATGGTGGACGCCCGTGACATCGCCGAGGTCGCAGCCATCGAGCTAATCCGGCGCGACCAGGCGCCCGGCAAGCTGCCGATCGAGACCATCAACCTGGTTGGCCCAGACACGCTGACGGGCGCCGATGTGACCGCGATCTGGTCCGACCTCCTGGGCCGCCCCGTCGTTTACGGCGGCGACGACCCCAGCGCCTTCGAGCAGAACATGGCGACGTTCATGCCGAAGTGGCAGGCCTATGAGATGCGGCTGATGGCCGAGCGTTACGTCAGCGACGGCATGATCCCGGAACCGGGCGACGTCGAGAGGCTGACGACAATCCTCGGTCGTCCCCTCCATACCTACCGGGAAGCTGCAGCCAAGCTCGTGCCCACGGTCTGAAGGTCGACGCGCGGGTCGCTTAGCCCGACGCGACGCCTTTTAAGGCCGGATGCCTGAGGTTCCCCAAGGGCGTCCGGCCGCGGTACTCGACCTCGACCAAGGCGAAGCCCTCGGCTGCAATCCGCGCCCTAATCGCGTCCGCGGCGCGCTCGCTTAGGCCCGCCCCGACCGAGCCGACCGAGACCAGGCCACCGTCCTTCAGCTCGGCTAGGTCCAAGGACCGCGAGCCCGGCAGGTAGGCGGTCACACCGAACGTGCCGACCTGCGTGCACTTCACCTTCAGCCAGCTTTTGCTGGGACCCGAGCGATAGGGGGCATCCTGGCGCTTGGCGACGACGCCCTCGAGGCCCATCCGGCAAGCCGCGGCGACGATGTCGGCGGGCGCGCCCTCGACATTTTCCGAGAACCGAATCGCCTCCGGTTCGCCCGCCCTCAGCAGCAGGTCTTCAAGCAGCAGGCGCCGCTCGTCGAGGGGCAGCTCCCGAAGGTCCTGGCCGTCGAGGTGCAGCAGGTCGAACGCGTAGAGAAATGCCTGCGGGGCGCGCTTCTTCGCCAGCGCCGAGTGCAGGGCGAAGAAGTCGCTGATACCGTCCTCGCCGACCATCACGGCTTCCGCGTCGATCACCGCGGCCTCGACGGGCAGCCGCTCGAGGGCGGATCGGATCTTTGGCGCCCGGTCGGCCCAGTCGAGGCCGGACTTCGTAAAAAGCCGGACCGCCCCGTTCACGTGGGCCTGCATGCGGTAGCCGTCGTGCTTGATCTCGAACGCCCAGCCCTTGGCCGTCGGCGCGTCGGTGACGAGCGTCGGCTTGCATGGCGGGACGAACTCTGTGCGGAAGAGCTCCGCCTGCCGCGGATCGCGGCGGCGGACAAGAGGACGGCTCGCGACTGCAGCGTCGGACGCCTCGGTCGACCGCTTGATCTCCCGAAGTCGGCGCGGGGTCTTGGCCATCCACAAGAGGATCACCGGGACCGGTTAAGGGTGGGTGGAGACCCTACGCGCGTTCAGCGGTAGCGCCCCAATTCCAGTGACACGTTACCGGCCTATCGAACGTCTGCTTGTCGGAGAACACACGAAGTCCGCTGTTGATGCTGGACGGCTCTCCGACCCCGAGTGACGGCGCCGCTGATGCGTCCAGCGCCTCGTCCGCGCCAGGGCACCCCTCGAGCATGGGCAGACTAATCGGAAAGAAGGCGGTCCCGCGCCTAGATTCAAAGTATGAGTACATATACTCATCGCAGATAAATGTGAGTATTAATGCTCACGAACAAAACGAAATGTTCACTGTTATCGATATCTATACAAAACAAGAACGCGCTTAGTCAGCGCTATTTATTTCGCCTGACGCAGATATTCCATTTAGACGGTCCGCTTCGCGTTGAGCGTCTTCTTTTATAAGACGGATAAGCAGCCTGTCATCGTCTACGATGGCCCCGACATTATCCACGACGCACCAACTCGCGTCGGTAAAAAAATTGAGCCTTTGAATCGAGTATGGTGGGCGACTTTCGCGTGTGGGGCGCATCGCGCTCGCTCCCTAGAGGGGCGAGAGCGCGTCGCATCTCCCAGTCGCCGATGCCTGTATTTTGTCGACGATGACAGGAACTTAGGTCAGCACAGCAAGCAGGCAACGACGGGTCGTACGCAATCAAAATTTCAAGCCTTGACGACATCGATCCAAGTTAGAGGGAAGAACGATCGTTATTCCATCGCTGGAAGTCGAACGAGGATCGGTCGAAACTCCATGAGCAGAAGCAGCTCAAACGTAGAGACGTGGTCGCCGTCGATTGTTTTCACGTCTATGGTTTCGCGGAATTTGGTCCGCAAAGCTGTAGCCGTTGCAAAGGCCTCAAATGCGCCGAGCACAACAAACGTAGGAAACTCCCGTCTGCCACGTCTTGAGACACAATATGCTTTTTGCCTTAGCATCACGCGCCCCGAGCATGCTCAGAATTCGACCTGCTCGGCAAAATCTTGAGCGGGCTGAGCCGCGATCCTTGAAAAGGATCTGAGGTCCGACAAGCTTCGGAAAATACTTAGGCACCAGTTCCGTCGCTTGACGCGGTGGCTGCGAGACGGACAAGGTCTGGAAGTGATTTCGCGCCGGTCTTGGCCATGATCGCCGCTCTGTGGTTTTCGACCGTTCGCTGACTGAGGCCGAGATCGCTCGCGATGATCTTGTTCGGATGCCCAGCAAGGATTCGTCCGAGGATGTCGTGCTGGCGCATGGTCAGCCCGGCGATCTGCTCCGCTGCGAGACGCCGCGCCGCGTCGCGACGGCCGGCGTCGACCGACTGGTCAAGCGCCTGCCGGACGCTCGCAAGTAAGTCGTCAGGCGTCACGGGCTTTGAGATGAAGTCGGAAGCGCCGGCCTTCATCGCGTCGACCGCCATCGCGATCTCGCCCGCGCCCGTGATCATGATCGTGGGCAGAGGGTCGTGATCCTGACGCAAACGACGAAGCACATCGTGGCCACTCATGCCCGGCAGTCCGACGTCGACAAGCAGGCATCCACTCAACCCACTTCGATAGTTCGCGAAAAAGTCCTCACCGCTCGAATAGGTCAGGACCGTCGCGCCGCTGTGCGCCAGGATTGCGCGCATGGCGTCCAACACCATCGGGTCGTCATCGACGACATACACGACTGAAGTTTCGCTTTGGAGGTCGGCGGAACTGGCCTGTTCTTGTCGCGGCGATGATAGTTGATCAACGAGGTCGAGAAGCGCCGAGGGTTCGACGGGCTTGCTCAAGCGATGGTGGCCGGCGTCGGCGATCTCCCGAAGCGTCGACGTAGAGATGTCGCCGCTCAGGATGATGACCGGGATATCGCGATCCAGTCGGGTACGCAGCTCCTTCGCAGCCTGGACGCCACTGAGCGCCCCGGGCAGATTGTTGTCCGCGAGGATGAGATCGGGTCCTGCATCGCCGCGATTAGCAAGACGCAAGGCGTCTTCGCCGTCGCGCGCCGTGGTGACCTGATGGCCGGCCTGGCTGAGGAGAAGCGCCAAGAGCTCGCGGATCTGCGGATCGTCGTCAATCGCGAGAATCCTGGAGCCGTGCGTTCGCCGTTGCGGCGGCGAGATCCGCCTTCCGACAGTCTCGGACGCCAACCGCGACGACAGCGCTCGATCGGCCGAGATCGAGAACATTGAGCCGCGATACGGCGTCGAACGGACGTGGATGGAATGGCCGAGAAGGTCGGCGAGACGCTTGACGATCGAGAGGCCAAGCCCGAGGCCGCGGCCCCGCCCATGCGCGGGCGAGCCGATCTGGTAATATTCGTCGAAGATCAGAGACAGTTCTTCGCTCGGCATGCCGGCGCCGGTGTCCCACACCTCCAATCGAACCGATCCCGCGCGCCGGCGACAGCCGAGCACGATCCTGCCCTGATCGGTGTATTTGAGCGCGTTCGACAGCAGGTTGCGGAGCATCTGCTCCAGAAGCTGGCCGTCACTCCGAACGGAGAGACTGCACGGGATGACACGCAGCTCGACGCCCTGAGCGCTCGCCGGATAGCTGAACTCGTCCTTCAACCGATTGAGCAGGTCGCCAATCGCGACATCCGCGGCTGCGATCTGGATCGTCCCGGCTTCGATCTGGTTCACGTCGAGCAGCTTGTTGAGCATGCCGGTCATCGCCCCGAGCGCGCCGGACATTCGGACGAGCAGGTTCTGTGCGTCGGGCTGATGGACCGTGGTCGCAAGCAAGCCGTGCAGCAGCGACAGGGTCTGAAGCGGCTGACGGAGATCATGGCTTGCGGCGGCGAGAAAACGGGTCTTGGCGGCGTTGGCCTGGTCGGAAACGCGCCGTGCGGCGTCGAGCGCATGAGCGACGCGACGTCTGTCGGTTACGTCGGTGAACGTGATGACGACGCCTTCGACCGCGCCGTGCTGCGTTCGGTAGGGCTGAATCCGCCGAGTGAACCAGATGTCGTCTTTGGTCTCGATTTCCGTCTCCATCGAGACGGAGGTTCGCATCACCTCGCGGGCGTCGTCGAGCAGGCCGAGGTCGTTCGACAGCGCGCTGAGGTCGGCGAGAGGACGGCCAACGTCGCTCGGGATAACGCTGAACAGTGATCGGATCGCGGGGGTGTAAAATCTGATCCTGAGTTGGGCGTCCAGAAACAGCGTCGCGACGTTGGTGCTGAAGAGGACGTTCTGTAGGTCGTCGCTGGTCCGGCGCTGTTGCTCGAGCGTCTCCTGCAACTGGGTGTTCAGCGTCGTCAGCTCTTCATTCAGCGATTGAAGCTCCTCCTTCGAGGTGACCAGCTCCTCGTTGGTGGACTGGAACTCCTCGCTGATCGAGAGCGCCTCCTCGCGGAACGTCTTCTCCTCTTCAGTCGCCCTCTCGAGCTCCTGGAGCGCGGTCTGAAGATCGAGCCGCGTCGCTGTCAGCTCAGTTTCGAGTTCATCAACACGGACCGTTTCCTGGGGCGAGAGATCCCGCCCGGGCGAGGCGTCGTGGCGCTGTGTTTCGATGAAGCAGACCAGCGTCAAAGGCTCAGCCTCGTTCGGCGCCGCCTGCGCGGTCAGCGTCAGCTCGTACGTGCCCCCGCCATGCGAGACCTTTCCTCCCGTCGCTGTCGCGCGGGCCTGGGTGCGGGCGGCTTCCTCGATGACATTCCTGAGACGCGTGCGAAGCGCCTGTGGGGCCATCGCGAGGAGATCATGCGAGGCGTAGCCCTGCGGGATCTTCAGATATCGGTCGAGCGGTCCAAGCGTGTAGAGGCAAGCATATTGGGCGTTGATCAGGACGGCGGCTGGCGCGTGCTCCGCGAGCACGAGCTCTCGCGTGAGATCCGCGAGCGCTGTCGCGCGGGGCGGAGGTTCACGGCCGGCGGCGCGTAGCGGGCTGCGGACCTCCAGCGCGCCGCCGGCCGAGAACCCGAAGTCCATCGGACGGCTGCGACCGATGCGACGGTACAGCCGCTGGGCCTTGGAGATCGGCTCGAACCGCCCGGCGATGTCGCCGGCGGTCTCGGCCCCGCCAAGCAGAAGCAGCCCTCCGTCTTTGAGCGCGAAGTGGAACAGGCCGATCACGCGCGCATGCGCTTCGGGGCCGAAATAGATCAGGAGATTGCGGCACGAAACCAGATCAAGCCGCGAGAACGGAGGGTCGGACAGGACGTCGTGGACGGTGAAGACCACGGAACCTCTGAGTTCGGGCGACGCCCGGTACCCGGTCTCTTCCTTGATGAAGAACCGGTCGAGGCGTTCGGGCGAGACCTCGGCGGCGATCGACGGATGGAACAGACCGCCGCTGAATGTCGGCATTCAGGACGAGCGGCAACTTCCGTTATTGGCGCCAGGCGGCCGTGCTTCATTGGCCGCGGATGACCCGTTGCGGTCCTTGAGACCGTCCGCTTGATGCAGGCCACACCGGTCACGTTCGGACATCGACGCGACCCCTCTATTCGCTCGCCATTGATGTCGGTCACGAGAGGTTCGGCACGGCATTTCGCGGCACTGAGCGGAAGATTGCGCGCCCTCGACGAGCCATGCGCCGTCGCACAAGCATCGCGCCGGATCCTGGCGACCCGCCCCCGGGGTCGAGGAGACAAGATTGACCTGACGGTGCGGCTCGCCGTCCTCGAAATACGATTCAGAGCTCGCCGGCCCTGACTAGGACCATCTTCCGAGGGGACCGCAGCGCGTCCTCTTGGCCGGATCGGCGCCGCTTGCTCGGCTAAATGAGATCAACAGCGGGCGCCGATAGAGTACGGAAGTCGAGCGCCATCGACAGCAGCCCGCACAAAACTGAACGCCGACAGTACAGTTGTGTCAGTTCCGAAGTAAATTGGCGCAGTTATGTTATGCGCCATCGGCTGAGGCGCGTCCTCCGTAATATTTCCGAAGCCCATAGAGGCGCGCTCTCCGAGCGGCGCATCGGCTCCTGTCGCTTTTGGGGCTGATCACTCCAGCACGGTGTCAGCCAGTGAAGGTAAACGCCATGAGCGCTAGCAACTCACCTGCGCCAGATGTGATTGGTATCCCGACTGAGCCAGACGTCGTAGCGCTGGACCCTCGGCGATGGGCGATGTTCGCTGTGCTGCTGGTCGGCGCTTTCCTGCCTCCGCTCGACTTCTTCATCGTCAATGTCGCTCTGCCTTCCATCCAGCAGGACCTCGGCGTGTCTTCGTCAGTCGAGCAGCTGGTCATTTCCGCTTATGCAGGCCTCTACGCCGTCACTCTGATCACTGGCGGACGGCTCGGCGATCTCTTCGGTCGAGAGCGGATGTTCGTTGTCGGGCTGCTCGGCTTCGCCTTGGCGTCCATGCTCTGTGGTCTCGCCTGGTCTCCATGGGCGCTCGTATCAGGCCGGGCAATCCAGGGCGTGACGGCCGCCGTGATGGCGCCGCAGGCGCTCGCTTCGGTCCAGGCGAGCTTTTCAGAGAAGGAGAAGCATCTCGCGCTCAGCCTCTACGGCGCCGTGTTCGGTTTGGCGTCCGTGGTCGGTCAGGCCTTGGGCGGCGTGCTGATCTCGTTGAATGTCTTCGGACTGGGGTGGCGAGCGATCTTTCTCGTCAACCTGCCGGTGGCGTTCCTGCTCATCGCCTTTGCTGTCCCGCTACTGCGCGCGCCGCGCGCCCGCGATCCGCGCAAGCTCGATCTGGTCGGGGCCGGGCTCTCGGTGGCGACGCTCGCCGCTCTGATCATCCCACTTACTGAAGGCCGAGAGGCGGGATGGCCCCTATGGACGTGGATGTCGCTGGCCGTCGTTCCGATCCTGGCGGGCGCTTTCTGGCGCTATGAAGGGACGCTCGCACGGGCGAGCGGGTCTCCGCTGCTTGACCCCCGCGCCCTGGGCGCGCCTGGACTGGCCCGCGGGCTGACGATCGCGTTGCTGTTCTACACGATCTCGACGTTCTTCCTGCTGTTCTCTGTCTATCTGCAGCAGGCCGTGCGCCTAAGCGCGCTGGAAGCAGGCCTGGTCTTCCTGCCCTATGGCCTGGGCTACCTGCTCGGCCCCCTCATTTCGCCGGCGCTGAGAGGTGTGTTTGGGCTCACCGTCACCCCACTAGGCATGACTCTGGAGGCGATCGCTCTGTTCGGCATCGCCTGGCTGATCGGAACCACGACGCCGGGCGCGCCGCCCGACCAGATTTGGATGGTCGCGCTGCTATTCCTGACCGGAGCCGGTCAGGGACTTGCGACGCCCGGCCTTATGCAGATGGTCACCAGCCGCGTTTCGCCCGCCTTCTCGGGAATGATCGCAGGAGTGACCGGATCCACCCTGCAGGTCAGCGTGGCGCTCAGCGTCGCGGTAATCGGCGGCGTCTTCTATGCGCTCGGCGGAGCACGCGCCGGCGCCAGCCAGATCGCTCACGCTTTCGTCGTGACCCTCCTTGTCATCGCCTCCAGCCAACTCATCGGCGCCGGGCTCGGCCTGACGATCGCCCGACGGCCTGCGCCCGATCCCGCGCACAGATCTCATCCGAACAACGCCAACATCTGACTGGAGGGCGATCATGATCGCGACTTTGAAGGGGTTCACCCAGCGACTGGCGCCGGTGAACGGCATCAAGATCAACGCCGTTACGGGCGGATCAGGACCGCCGATACTCTTGCTGCACGGTTGGCCGGAGACATGGTGGGAATGGCACGACGTGATGCCGCTCCTGGCGGAGCATTTCAGCGTTGTGGCGATCGATCTACGCGGCGCTGGCTTTTCCGACTGTCCGATCGACGGCTACGACAAGGCGACGATGGCGCGCGATGCGCACGAAATCATGGTCGCCCTCGGGCATGAGCGCTACGCCGTGTGCGGACACGACATCGGTGGGATGGTGGCGTTGCCGCAAGCCGCCATCTTTCGAGAGGCTGTCACGCATCTTGCTGTCCTCGATGTGCCGCTTCCCGGATGGAGCGGATGGGAGGCGACGACCTCCAGGCTCTGGCACTTCAGCTTCCATATGAACCGGGATCTGCCTGAGCGCCTGATCCACGGGCGTGAATATGACTATGTATCGACCTTCATGGCCGAGCGGTTCTACGATCACAGCGCATTCGATCCGGCCAACATAGAAATCTACGCCAAAGCGATGGCTCTTCCGGGCCGCATCCGCGGCGGGATGGAATGGTATCGCACGCTCGAAGCCGATCATGCGGCTGCGCTTGAGTACAAGAAGCAGCCGCTTGAGATGCCGGTGCTTGGCCTCGGCGGGGACCAACGGTTCGGCCCGCATATGGTGCCGATGCTCGAGGAGTTCGCCTCTAACGTGAGAGGCGGTTCGATCGCGCAGTGCAGCCACTATGTCGCGGACGAGCGGCCGCATGAAGTCGCGGCCGCTCTCATCGATTTTCTCAAAGCCAACTGAATCTCTGCGCCTGGGCCGCGGTGGCTCCGGCGGGATCGCGACGTTGCCGGTGAAACGCGCCGCAGCGATCGCGATGGATCGACCAAACAAGAAAGGGAAATGTCATGACCAGCCCCGTCATTCGCGGCGTCAATCACATCGGCATCACGGTGCCCGACATCGAACAGGCGAAATCGTTTCTCGTCGAAGCTTTCGGCGGCCAGCTGATCTACCAGTCCTTCGGACCGCAGGACCCGCCGCGGAAGGGTCCCGAGTTCGAGCGGGCCGTCGGGGCCTATCCCGGTACGGTCGTGCGCGCGCAGGCGATGGTCAAAATCGGAACCGGAGCTGACATCGAGCTCTTCGAAATGCATGGCCCCGAGCAAGCTGAGCCTGTGCGGGCGAGCGACTTCGGCATCACGCACTTCGCTGTCTACACCGACGACATCGACGCGTCGGTCGAACGCTTCGAGAAGGCGGGAGGCACACCCTTCACTGCGCCGCGCGCCATCCCCTACGCGACCGAGAAAGGGTCGGGAAACAGGGTCTGCTACGGCCGCATGCCCTGGGGCACGACGATGGAGTTCATCACCACGCCTGACCGGATGGCCTATCGCGATCAGACGGATCTGCGCAGGTGGCAGGACGAGGACTGAGCAAGGCGCAAGTCTGAACAGATGCACCACGCCGTCGATCCAGTCCGCGGCCTCGGCGCGGCGATGAATGCAACCGGGCAGCGCGAAGAGCTTGCCCACAGGCTCCTACTGAAGCACGCGGCCGACGCAGCCATACCGGGCGTCGCGGACATCGCGCCCTACGTGGCCTTCGGCGCCTTCTACTTCCTCGTGTCCCAATCTGGATGACGGTGGAGCAGTTCCGGTCGCCGAGTGAGACCTTCGAACCATCAACCCCGCAGGTGCCGCTCGAGCTCGGCTAAGGGCAGCGAACAGGGAGGTCGGCGGCAGACGCCGGCCTCCAGAAGATATGGCGACCCATGGCGACTCTTTGCGACTTTCCACATAGCCGCTTTAATGTCCGTCTATGAACATCTTAACGACTGCGCGGCTTGTGCTTCGGAGCCCGTCCCCTCACGATTTTCAGGATCTGCACGAACACGTGCTATCTGATCCAGTCGTCATGGGACGAGTTTTCTCTGGCCATGCTCTGCAATTAATGCAGTCCAGAGAATTCTTTGAAGCTAATTTCGATCATGATCAATCCGGTAAGAAGCTCGGTATGTTAGTGGAGCGCGGGACGGGGTCTCTCATCGGCTTCGCAGGCTTAATATCTTGCAGCGCGCTTGATCAGCTAGATTACGAACTTGGCTTCGTTCTGCGTCGGGAAGCCTGGGGCCACGGCTATGCGACCGAGATCGGGCTGGGCCAACTTGACCACGGCTTTAAGACGCTCGGTCTGCCGCGCATTCTGGCCCAGGTTTACCCAAGTAATGCCGCATCGATTTCTGTCATCACGAAAATCGGCATGACGCTTCATTCCAGAGTGCGCAGCCGAGAGCGCGGCGAGCGACACGTTTATATGAAAACGTGTAACTCGCTCTAGCACTCCCGGAAGTACGGTTGAGCCGACCAGTGTGATGGAAGCTATCAGCCTGTCGGCAGAGCTGCCGCAGGTGACAGTCATCCTGATTAGGTCGAAGCGTCTAGGTTGGAGCGCCGAAATCGGTCGCGATGGATATGTCGCGCCAGGCGGCGATGTCAGCTCGGAATGCGTCCAGCTTTCGCTCCGCAATCGCGTGAGCGCGCGGCCCGATCGGAAGGTGCAGCGGCGGATGCTCGGCGTCGATCGCTTGCAGCATGACAGCTACGGCCTTGTCCGGATCGCCCGCCTGCCGACCGTCGTTGGTCTCGCGATAGCGTCGCCTCGCCCTTACGGTCTCCGCGTATGCGTCGATCTCGCGCGCGGCGGTCGCCATCGAGCGGCCCAAGAACTCGGTGCGGAAGGGGCCAGGCTCGACGATGATCACCTTCAGGCCCAGAGGGGCAAGCTCCTGCGCGAGCGCCTCTGAGAGGCCTTCCACGGCGAATTTGGTTGCGTTGTAGAAGCCGAAGCCTGCAGAGCCGGCTATTCCCGCCCCCGACGAGAGATTGACGAGACGGGCGCCTGGACGTTCGCGGAGCGCGGGAAGCGCGGCTCGGGTCGTCTCGATTAGGCCGAAGACGTTTGCCTCGAACATCGGCCGGTATTCGTCGGGCTCCGCCTCCTCGATCGCGCCAATGAAGCCGAAGCCGGCATTATTGACGAGCACGTCCAACCCACCGAACGCGCGCTTGGCCAATGCCACCGCCTTCGCGGCGTCGCCCGCGCGGGTTACGTCGAGCGAGATGCTACGCACCGTCTCGGGATATCGCTCGGACAGGGGCAGCAGGCTATCGGTGGAACGAGCGGTGGCGACAAGCCTGTCGCCGCGCGCGGCGACGGCTTCAGCAAGCCGTTGGCCCAGGCCGGACGAGCAGCCGGTAATCAGCCAGGTCTTCATCATGTTCTCCTTCAGCTTCTGAAGTGGGGCCGGGCGACCCAACGCGATGGGCTTGGTCCGGACCCAAGTCTCGGGATGAGGAGACATGTGCCGATTGAAATCGTTCGATAACTGACAGTATCGTACATTTTTCGTTCGTTTTTGTGGGGGTGCGCGATGGAATGGAGCGATGTCAGAATCTTCCTGGCGGTTGCCCGCACTGGCACGTTGGGGGCAGCCGCGCGCGCTCTTCACCTAAGCCACCCCACGGTCGGACGCCGACTTCGCGCGCTCGAACAGGCTACCGGCCATACGCTGTTTCAAAGAACAGTCGACGGCTTCATTCCAACGGAGGAAGGCGCCGCCGTTATCGCTTTGGCGGAGCAGATGGAGGACGGCGCGCTGGCCATCGAACGGCGGCTCGCAGGCCAGGAGCAGGAGCTCCAGGGCACCTTGCGCATATCCTCCGCCGACTGGTTCGGAGCGTACGTTCTGCCGCCAATCATCAAGGATTATGCGAAGGCGTATCCGCACGTCGACGTCGAAATCCTGACGGGCACACGCCTGTTCAGCCTCGCGCAGCGGGAGGCTGATATCGCCTTTCGGATCGTCCCGTTCGATGGTCCCGACATCGTGCAGCGCCGGCTCGTTCGTCTGGCTTATGGAGCCTACGTGGCGGCGCGCCTACCCGACCCCGAATACGGCTACGGAGAGGGGTTCAGGCTGATCACTCATGACACGTCGACAGGCCAGTTCCCGGATATCGCCTGGCTTCAAGAGAGCTTCCCGAAAGCGATGACGGTTCTTCGCTCGAACAATCGTAACGTTCAGAGCCGCATGTGCAGCCAGGGCATCGGCATCGCCGTCCTGCCGCGGGTGGTGGGCGATCAAATGGCCGATCTGCGCAGGCTCAACCTGCCGACCGAGCCGCCATCGCGCGACATTTGGATGGGGTATCACAAGGACATCAGACGTCTTCAGCGGTTGCGGGCGTTCATCACTATGGCGACCGATCATCTGGCGACCGCGCAAAACCAGACGGAGCGGCCGCAGCCCGACGCGTCAGGTTGAGGTCGGGCGCAAACGCTCACGGTGTCGAGCGTCGGTCGTCAGGCGCGTTTCAATCGATCGAACCGAACGCCGCAACTTCATGGCCCACACAAATGAACGGAGAGCGTTCAAGTTTGTAAATTGAAAGCTGCATTTCATGGGATCAAATACTAGTCCATGACAAGCACAACACTTATCGTGACATGCAGCGGCGGGACATATTTCGATCGCGACTATTACGTCGATGTTCACTTGCCACTGGCGCTCGCATGCTGGGCGCAACATGGACTGGAAAGCGCCAGCGCCTTCTTCCCTCGCGACGCCGACGCCGCAGATGTCTCCGTGGGAATCTATCGGTTTCGCGATGAGGCCGCGCTGCGCACTGCGCTCGCATCCACCGAGACCGAGGCTGTGATGACGGACGTCCCTCGCTTCACCGACGCTGTCGTGTCTCGCAGCATCGGCTTGCCGCTCTGAATGGTCCGGGTAGAGCCCGGCCGCAGATTGGCATCCGCAAATCAGCTTCTTTCACATCGAAGGTTTTTCGCGATGAGCTTTTCTGATCGCAAGGTATTCGTCGTCGGCGGGTAGCCGTGGCATAGGCGCGGCGATCGTGCGGCGCTTCTCGTCAGAGGGCGCGACAGTCACGTTCACTTACGCTTCGTCGGTCGCTACCGCAGCTCAACTCGCCGCCGAAACCGGCGCGCAGGCGCTTCGGGCGGACGCCAGCGAGCGCAAAGAACTCGTCGCGGCGATCCGCGACGCCGGACCGATCGACATCTTTGTCTATAACGCCGGCTTGCTCGTGTACGGCGATCCGCTGACGCTCGCCGCCGGCGACGTCGAGCGGATGATCAACGTCAACGTCAACGGGGCCTATTTCGGGTGTGTCGAAGCTTCGCGCCTGATGCCCGATGGCGGGCGTATCATCGTCATTGGGTCCGACACTGCCGACAGCATGCCGTTCGCCGGGTTGTCGGCCTATGTGATGACCAAGGCGGCGGTGCAGGGCATGGCTCGTGGGCTGTCGCGCGACATGGGCCCGCGCAACATCACGGTGAACGTGGTCCAGCCCGGCCCGACCGACACCGATATGAACCCGGCCGAGGGTCCGCGAGCAGCGTCCATGCTCGGCCCGATGTCGATCAAGCGCTATGGCGCGCCTGACGAGGTCGCAAGCCTCACGCTCTATCTCGCCGGCCCTCAAGCACGCGGCATTACGGGCTCTATGCATACGATCGACGGGGGCTTCGCGGCTTAAGCCCACCAATTTTCGCCCGTGCCATAAGCTGTCGCACATCGCTGCAGCAATGCTTCACGGAATGATCCTGCGTGACGGGTATTCGGCAGCATTGCCTCGCTGTCGCTCCGCAGGCGCGTCCCGCACAACACCCAAAGCTGACACCAATCATGCAAGACATGCTCGTACTAATCGAGCCGGTCATTCCGGCGTTGCGACGCTATGCGAGGGCGCTGCTCCATAATTCGACCGCCGCCGATGATCTCGTTCAGGACAGTCTTGAACGCGCGATTTCGGCATGGGGCCAGCGGAGGGCCGACGGCGACGTCAAATCTTGGCTGTTCACCATTCTCCACAACCTCGCGATGAACAGTTTCACGCAGGCCCGTCGAAGAGGCGAGCATATCTCGCTGGAAGAAGCCGACCCATCGGCCTTCGCGCGCGACGCTCCGCAAGAGAACGGTCTGCGCCATCGCGAACTGGTCAACGCGCTGGCCCAACTGCCGGACGACCAGCGCAGCGTGATCCTGCTCGTGTCGGTGGAAGGGCTGTCCTATGCGCAGACCGCGAAGGTGCTGGCCGTGCCTGTGGGCACCGTCATGTCGCGTCTGTCGCGCGGAAGAGAGCGGCTCGCCACGTTGCTTAAAGCCGATTCTGGGGGCCAAGCGGCGCATAGATCGGCCCCGCATCTGAGGAGGGTAATATGACGGCCGTCCGTCCCATTCTGGAGGACGACCTCCAAGCCTATGTGGACGGCGAACTCGACGCCGGCCGCCGCGCCGAGGTTGAGGCCTATCTCGAAGGCCAACCTGACGTCGCGCGACGCGTCGCGGAGTTCGTCGCCCATCGCGCGGAATTGCAGGCGGCTTTCGGGCCGATCGCTCACGAAACGGTGCCGGTAGAGCTCAGCGTGGCTCGCCTGATCGCTGATCGGCGAAAGGCTTCGGCGTATCCGGGATGGGCTTCGATGGCGGCCGCGGTCGCGATGCTGGTCGTTGGCGCCGGAGCCGGCTGGTATGGCCGTGGAGCGTTCGAACCGCGCCTGGTCGGCGTCGTGGCGCTCGCGCAGGAGGCTTCCGCAAGCTTTGCGACCTACGCGTCCGACCATAGCAGACCAGTCGAGGTCGAGGCCGGTGACAGCGAGGGCCTGCTGAGCTGGATTTCAAACCGCCTCAAGCGCCCCGTCACGGTCCCCGACCTGACATCGTCGGGCTATCGTTTTATGGGCGGCCGCATCGTGGCGACCACGCATGGGCCGGCCGCGATGCTGATGTACGACGACGACCGAGGATCCCGGCTTGTCATGCTGATGCGGCCAATGCGGGAGCAGTTCGTTCCGATGTCGGATCAAAGCGCTGACGGCGTCGCGGGCTTCGCCTGGGCCCAGAACAGCATGGGCTATAGCCTGACTGGAGATATCGCCCCGTCGGTCCTGCACCCGATCGCGAATGAAGCGCGCCGTCAGGCCGACAAAATTTAACGTCGTCGAGATTTGAATAAAAAATTGTAGAGTGCAGGAATAAAGCGCCGATAATACTGTCTAATTATTACGATCGTTTTGGATCGATGGAGACAAGACAATGAAAATCTCACTGATCAAGGCCTTGGCCGTCGCGCTTGCTATTGCGGCCCCAACTGCAGCCTTCGCAGCGCCCCACGACGGCCTGATCCCGGCGTGACGTTCATTCGGCCAACACCGCAAGCGCCGATCACGCCGGCCGCCATGCGAAGCCTGTGGTTGAGCGTGCCGAAAAGGGTGGTGTGCTCGACGAACGCAAAGGCGGGACGCGGCCCGCGCCGCTGGACGACCCCTACGCGCGCTGGGACGCAAACACGAACGCCGGCTGACGGGGCGCGTGGGCGGGCAAGATCATCGTCTTGTCCGCCGCCCTGGCTGGCGCGCTCTGCAGGCGCCCGTATGGTTTTTAAGAGGCGGCCTGACGCCACCTCATGCGGCGCCGCCGGACTTCGGGGCGTTTCGCGGCGAGTGGCCGAAGATGTCCTTGTAAGCCCGACTGAAGGCGGCCTCGGACGCGTAGCCGATGCGCAGGCCGACCTCTCCGGCCCGCGCGTCGGGCTCGGCCAGCATGCGCCGGGCGAGGCCGAGGCGCCATTCGTTCTGGTAGCGCAGCGGGGAGCGGCCGACGAGCGCGGCGAAGCGGTCGCAGAAGTTCGATCGCGACATGCCGGCGGCCTCGGAAAGCGTCGCGACGCTCCAGCGCCGCATCGGCTCGGCGTGGATCATCTTCAGGCAGCGCGCGATGCGCGCGTCGGACAGTCCGCCAAGCCATCCTGACGCGCGGCCGAGCTGAACCCAGGTTCGCAGCACGCGGATCACCACGAGGTCGATCAGCCGCGAAATCATCAAGCCTGATCCCGGCTGCACGTCGTCGGCCTCGATCATCATGAAATGAACGATGCCGTCGATCCAGTCGGCGGCCTCGGCATGACTGAGATGAATACAGGCCGGCAGCGCGAAGACCATGCCGCGCAGGCTGTCCGGATCGAACCAGAAGCGGCAGACCACGATCTCGGCCGAACCGTCGGCAGCCGAAAGCGTCCTGTCGCCGGGGCCATGGGACAGCAGCACGAGGTCGCCGACGTCGATCCGTGAGGGCGCTTGATCGCCGCCCTCCAGACGCACGCCGCCCTTCGTTACGACCACGACATGCGCTTCACCGTCGCTCATCGGCAACTGCTCTCCCGGGGCGAGCGCGCGGGCGAACACATGGTCGCCCGTGAGCCGAATCTGGGACAGCACGCTCGACAGCAGATCGGCCGACGCCGCCGCTGACGTGTCGGGTTCTGGACGAACGATCAAGTTTTCCAGTGAATCGGCCATGGCTGGAAAGCCCCTGACGCCGCAACTTACGGGGCGAAGACGGCGACTATCAGCCTGATATCACGTCGCTTCAAAGTCAGACAACCGCGCCGTCCAGGCGCTTCGGCACCGACCGATATGGGTCGGATCGTCCGATCTCGGACGCCACAATCGTGAGAGCTTCCATGACCATTGAGATGATGCGCCAGCCCGACCGCCTCGCTGCTTCGCGCTGGCTCAGAAACTACTCCTTCGCCCGCGCGGCGTTCTCGATCGCGTGGGTGGCGGCCGCCCTCGCGGTCGGCCGCCAGACGCCGCTCGCCGCCGCGGCGCTCCTTGTCGCCTATCCGGCCTGGGACGCGATCGCCAATCTGGTCGACGCCCGGCGTAACGGCGGTCTCAGCGCCAATCGCAGCCAGAGCCTGAACGTGGCGGCGAGCGCCGTCACGACGCTCGCGGTGGCCGTCGCCCTCGGCTTCGGGCCTAACGAGGTGCTGGCCGTGTTCGGCGTCTGGGCGATCCTCTCAGGGCTGTTCCAGTTGCTCACCGGCGTGCGTCGTTGGCGGATGGGCGCCCAGTGGGCGATGGTTTTGCGGCGCCCAGTCGAGTCTCGCCGGGGCGTTCATGCTTGTCCAGGCGAGCGGCACCAAGCCCGCCAGCATCGCCGACATCGCGCCCTACGCCGCCTTCGGCGCCTTCTACTTCCTGGTTTCGGCGGTCTCGTTGACCGTGAGCAACGCACGCCAACGCAAGGCCGGATTGGCCTAAGCGGCCCCAAAATCACGACCTCCGCAGGAATGACCTGCGACTACGAAAAAGGAATGGATCATGACAGTCGACGTCAAGTATCGCACCGCCGCCACCGCGAGCGGAGGGCGTGACGGATACACCCGTACTGAAGACGGCAAGCTCGATCTGAAGCTGTCCACGCCGAAGGAACTCGGCGGGCCCGGTGGCGAGGGGACCAACCCCGAGCAACTGTTCGCGTCGGGATATGCCGCTTGCTTCCTCGGCGCATTGAAGTTCGCCGCTCGCCAGCTTGGCCTCCAGGCGACCGCGGATGCCACAGTCACCGCATCGGTGGGCATCGGATTAAGCCCCAATGGCGGCTTTGGCCTGGACGTCGAGCTATTGGTTTTGCTCCCGGGTATGGAGCGCGACGACGCTCAGCGACTGGCGGAGGCAGCTCACCAGAACTGTCCCTACTCCAACGCCACGCGTGGCAACATCGACGTCCGTCTCAGCGTCGTCTGAACCCGTCAACGCTTCAGCGTCATGCCTCAATCAACAAGGTAGCCTCAAGATGCGTAGTTTCGACGCGATCATCATCGGGGCCGGCCAGGCGGGTCCCTCGCTCGCTGGCCGGCTGAACCAGGCCGGTCTGTCGGTCGCCATCATAGAGCGCCACCTTGTTGGCGGCACCTGCGTGAACACCGGCTGCAAGCCGACAAAGACGCTCGTCGCCAGCGCCTACGCCGTTCACACCGCGCGGCGCGGCCAGGACTACGGCTTCAACGTGGCCGAGCCGATCGAGATCGACATGAAGAAGGTGGCGGCTCGGGCGGACCAGGTCATCCGCGGCTCACGGTCGTCCAATGAGAGTTGGCTGGCCGGCATGGCCGACGTTGAGCTGATCCGCGGCCATGCGCGCTTCGAGGGTCCAAATATCGTCGCCGTCAATGGCGAGCGACTGACGGCGCCGCGGATCTTCATCAATGTCGGCGGTCGCGCTGTGACGCCGGACATGCCCGGAATTGATCAGGTCCCCATCCTCACCAACACCGACATGGTGGCGCTCGACATGCTGCCAAGGCATCTCGTCGTCATCGGCGGAAGCTACATCGGGCTTGAGTTCGCCCAGATGTACCGTCGCTTCGGCTCAGAGGTCACGGTTGTCGAGCGGATGGACCGCCTCATCGGGCGGGAGGACGCCGACGTGTCCGAGGCCGTGCGTGACATCCTCGAGGCTGAAGGGATCTCGATCCGCACAGGCGCGGACTGCATCGGATTTGCTCGCAGCGGTGACGATGTCGAGGTGCGCGTGGATTGCGCCGAGGGATCGCAGCCGATCGTAGCCAGTCATGTCCTTATGGCGGTCGGGCGGCGTCCGAACACAGACGACCTCGGACTGGAAGCCGCAGGCGTCGTTGTCGACGCACGCGGCTACATCACCGTCGACGACAGGTTGGAGACCAGCGCGCCCGGGATCTGGGCGCTCGGCGACTGCAATGGTCGCGGCGCCTTCACTCACACGGCCTACAACGACTTCGAAATCGTCGCCGCGAACCTCCTCGACGGCGAAGATCGTCGGGTCAGCCAACGCCTTCCGGGCTATGCGCTCTACATCGATCCGCCGCTCGCGCGTGTGGGAATGACGGACGCGGAGGCGCAAAAGAGCGGGAGACGGCTGCTTCATTCGAAGCGACCCATGTCGCGCGTCGGTCGTGCGGTCGAGAAGGGCGAGACGCAAGGGTTCATGAAGGTGGTGGCCGACGCCGACACCCGGCGCATCCTCGGCGCGGCGATACTGGGAACGGGCGGCGACGAGGCCATCCACGGCGTCCTGAACATGATGAACGCCGACCAGCCGATCGAAGCGCTGCGTTGGTCGGTGCCGGTTCATCCGACGGTTTCAGAGCTTGTCCCCACCGTCCTGCTAGATCTCGCGCCGCTCTGAGGCTGCACCGGAGAGGCCACTGCGTCTACCGTGAGACGAATGGAATTAGCGGGCTTGATCCGTTTGGCTCGCCGACCTAGTCGGCTTGCCGGTCTCCGAGTCCAAGTCTGAGGTAAGCGTCCGCAATCGGGGGAAGCGTCAATGGCCGTTCTTGGCCCCGAGCCGCTTTGAGTCGCCTGCGTTCTACTGGCGAACAATCGCCCATCGACAGTCCTGGGCGGCATCCCGCAACAAACCCACTGACGTTCGATCGGTGATGGCTCCGTCTGCTTGACCGCAATCGGGGCGCGCATCCTATCATGCGTCTATGGCTCATAGCTTCGCGAATCTGTCAGCGACTGATTTCGAGGAGCTGAGTCGAGACCTGATCGGCTGCGCGCTCGAAGCCCGGTTCGAGGGGTTCACACCGGGCCCCGACGGCGGGATCGACGGGCGGCACTCCGTCGGGTCGAACACGACCATCCTGCAGGCCAAGCACCTAGAACGGTCGTCATTCAGCGATCTGAAACGCACCATGCGCAAGGAGCGCGCGTCGATCGACCGGCTCGCGCCCCAACGATACGTGCTGACCACCTCCCAGGGACTGACGCCATCCAACAAGAAAGCACTCCGGGAGATCATCGGTCCATCGCTGCAAAGCGAGCGCGACATTTTCGGCGCCGACGATCTGAATGGGCTGCTTCGCGCCTTTCCCGACGTCGAGAAGGCCCATCCGAAGCTCTGGTCCGTCCGCGGCGGCGTTTTGCAGACGCTCATCGCGGAAGCGGTCAGCGAGGGCGTCGCGACCTCCAGGCAGGTCCCGAAACCGCTTGCGGATCTCATCGCCGCGAAAGCTCCCGCCCCGGAGGCTGCGGACAAGTCCCGCCCCGCTGTGGCGCGCGACGTCCTGTTCCTCGCCAAGACAAGCCAGGACGACGAGTTCGCATTGTGGCTGGCGCCCAAGCTCGAGGCGGAAGGCTACAACGTCTTCGCCGACATTCTCACTCTGGAGCCCGGCGACCGGTGGCGAAAGGAGCGAACGCAGGCCCTGCGCAATCGCGCGAGCAAGGTTCTGGTTCTTTGCCGCGACGCGTCGCTGGCGTCCAGCGACATACAGGACGATCTCTCCGTCGCTGTGGAACTCGCCGAGGAGCTCGGCGACAAGCGGTTCGTCATTCCACTGCGTCTTGAGCCCTACAAGAAGGTCCATGGGCTCGGCGACGCAGTTCACGTCGACTTCGTTCGGGGATGGGGCGAAGGCCTGCAGTCGCTCTTGACTACCCTCAAACGCCAGCGCGCGCCAAAGCGTGCGGACGGTCCCCGCGTCCATCCGAACTGGGAGATCTTCCGCAGGCGCGGTGCGATCCCTCTGAAGGACGAACCCGAACGCCTGACGTCGAACTGGCTTCGCGTGGCCGCGGCGCCGGACAAGATCTTCTTCTATGAGCCTGTCGGCCACATCGATCGATCGATGCTCAAGCGCGCGCTCACGAGTTTTCCCCGTCCGATCAGCCCGTACGCTTCCGGGTATTTCACGTTCGCCGACGGCCACGAAGTCGACGGGGCTCTCAGCCATCTGGGCAGGTTCTCGGTCAAGCACGCCATCCCGCTGGACCAGTTTTCTAGAGAATGGGTTTGCCGAGCTAAGCCTTGAGCGCCAGACCGCGCAGAACATTCTCTATTGGTTGAGCCGAGCCGCTTGGGAGGCCTATTGCTCAAGGCTCGGCCTGATCGAACGCCAGTATTCGAATGCGCTCGGATTTCACGTCTCACGCGATCAGGCCGCGATCCGTCAGCGGATCCCATGGAGCCGGCAGGGAGAACGGCGCTGGTCGATGCTGCGCAATGTTGCCAAGGGCCATGTCTGGTCGTTCGGCGTCACGGCAATTCCGGTCTTCGAGCCATTCTTCCACATCCGCCTCAAATCGCGGGTCCTGTTCGCAACCCCGGACGACAAGTCCGGCGAGACCGTAATCGCAGATGTGCGCAAGCAGCATCGCCTGCGGCGTTCAATCTGCAAGGGTTGGCGCAACAAGCAATGGCACGGCAGGCTACTGGCGTTTCTTGAAATCCTGTCCGGCGAGTCCGCCTTTGTCAGGCTTTCGGTGTCCGACACGGCGGCGATCGTGCTCGAAGCCACTCCGATGCTCTTCACCTCTCCCGTGAGCACGCTGTCGCCGGACGCGCTCGAGGACGATGAGGAGGAGCAGGACGCCTCCACGCTCGGCCGGCCCGAGCCTGAAGAGATCGACCCATGAAGTTTCCGGAACGGACTCTCCTCGTCGAACATTTCCATGAGCCCGTCCTCGAATTCGCCAGCGGCCAGACGACGGCCCATCCCAAGGACGGCCTGTTCCTCTATGGGCCTCACGACAAGGCGAAGAAAATCCAGGAAGTGCGGATCGGCGTCGTCGGCACGCCGGACGGCGTCAAGCACTTCAGGGCGTGGAGCGCCAGGATGGGCGCGATGATCGCGGTGCCGCCTCCCGGCAAGGGACAGAAGGCGGACCGCCTTCACCTGGCGAATTTCCCCGGCATCGAACCGACGTTCGGCGTCACCTTTGATCCGGAACGCGCCAGCGTGCTCACGCTCTCACTGGCGGACATCGATCGCAAATCCAGACTGCTCAACCCACAACGAGGCCGTCAGCGAAGTCGCATCGCTCTACGTCAATCGCGTCAGAAACATCTGAAGAACGACGAGAGAGCAGTCGACCTCTGGGTCATCGTCATCCCGGAAATCGTCTACGAGCGCTGCCGTCCCGAGTCTCGTCGTACCGGTCTTCCGATGCAGGTCGGCAGTTTCGTCAAAAAGCGCCGGACCAAGGAGGATCTGCCTCTCCTTGCCCCGGTGCTGGATCAATCGGCGGAGAGCATTTTCGAGAACGCGCCGGACTTCCATCGGCACATCAAGGCCCAGTTCCTCGACATCGGTCCAACGCAGCTGGTTCGAGAAACGACGATCGCGCCTGAGGCGTTTCTCAACAAGGCGGGCTATCCGTCCCGGAAGACCCAGGATGAGGCGACGATCGCCTGGAACCTGGCGACCGGCCTCTATTACAAGACCCAGCCGCGGCCGCCGTGGAAACTTGCGCAGGTCAGACCAGGCGTCTGCTACATCGGCATGGTCTACAAGGCGCTGCCCTCCGATCCCGAAGGCCATTCCTGCTGCGCAGCCCAGATGTTTCTCAACGAGGGCGACGGAGTCGTCTTCCGCGGAGCGAACGGCCCATGGAAGACCGGGGACAACGATTTTCACCTCAAGCCGGCGGCAGCCAAAGAGCTGCTCAAGATGGTCCTAGAAACCTATCAAGAAGACCATGGCAGGCCGCCGGACGAGCTCTTCCTCCATGGGCAGACCTATTTCAACGACGAGGAGTGGCGCGCGTTCGTCGACGTGGCTCCGAAGGGAACGAACGTGGTCGGCGTCCGCATCCGAACCACCAGCGGCGAGACGAAGCTGTTCCGCGACGGCGACTATCCGGTTCTGCGAGGGACGGCCCTGCTGATCGACGACCGAAGCGCGTATCTCTGGACCACGGGTTACGTCCCTCAGCTGGACACCTATATCGGCCCGGAAACTCCCAATCCGCTGCTGATTAAGACCTTGCGGAGCAAGTCGGCCATGCCAGACATTCGCACGGTGCTCGGCGACATCATGGGCCTCACCAAGATCAACTATAACTCCTGCAATTTTAACGACGGGCTCCCGGTGACCGTTCGCTTCGCGCGGATGGTCGGCGACGTGCTGACGATGGGAGCGGCCAAAGGGGCTGAGCGGCAGCCCTTCAATTCTATATCTGACTACGTTCCGCGCAGAAGATCGCACCGGCCAGCATGGCACCCCTACTCTGATATCGCGGCGCAGCCGCAGGGGCCGTGAAAACGCCTCTGCCGGCTTTGCGCAGTCGGAGGAAGGGCTCAGGCGGCGTCGCCGCGTCGCAACCTGGCTCGTAGCTGTCAGCCTACCTACCGACATACGCCACCGTATAGGTTGGCGCCCGCGATGCCCGCTGCAAAAGCAGGAGAGACCCGGCGTTCTCATGCGCCAGCGGACTGGGCGGGCAATGAAGCTAGCAAACATCAGATCGTCAGGCCAAACGACCGAACGCATCCTCCTGGCGAGCCTCATCGGGACCGCGGTCGAATTCTACGACTTTTACATCTATGCGACCGCGGCTAGCCTGATCTTTGGCCCACTCTTTTTCCCGACAGCCCTTCCCGGTTACGAGCTGCTCGGCGCCTACGCAAGTTTCGGCATAGCGTTCATCGCAAGGCCGCTCGGCGGTGCCGTCTTCGGGCATTTCGGAGACCGCGTGGGGCGTAAGACGACCCTTGTGGCGTCCCTGCTTTTAATGGGCGCGTCTACGGCCGCGATTGCTTCCTGCCGACTTATGCGGTCGCTGGCTGGGTAGCGCCCTTTCTGCTGTGCCTTCTGCGGTTCGGCCAAGGCTTGGCGCTCGGTGGTGAGTGGACTGGCGCGACGCTTCTCGCACTTGAAAACGCCCCGCCTGGCTGGAGAGCCCGGTTTGCGATGTTCGCACCCTTGGGCGCCCCGATCGGTTTCATTCTCGCGAACGGGCTCTTCCTGATCCTCACGCTGACTTTGACGTCGGATCAGTTCCGCGATTGGGGCTGGCGGGTGCCGTTCCTGCTCAGCGCTCCTTTGGTCTGGATGGGACTTTGGGTCCGCCTCAACCTGCTTGAAACCGCAGAGTTCGCCAAAGCCCTCATGGAAGCCCAGCCGCCCCGTGTGCCGCTTCTCGAGCTCATGCGAACGCACACCGGCCAGGTGATCGCGGGCACCTTCGGCGTAGTCGCGTGCTTCTCGCTCTACTACACCGCGACCGCATTCGCGCTGGGCTACGGCACGACCACGCTTGGCTACTCGAGATCGTCATTTCTTGTCGTGGAACTGGGGGCGATCCTGTTCATGGCGGCGGGCATCGTCGCAGCCAGCTGGCTTTCGGATCGGCTCTACCCGGAACGAGTGCTCATCTTCGGATGCGCGGGCACGATCCTTTCAGGGATCCTCCTAGCGCCCATGCTGGGCGCCGGATCCTTGTGGATCATCTTCATCTTCCTCGCGTTCTCGCTGCTCGTCATGGGCTTCGTGAACGGACCTCGGCGCGTGGCTGCCTAGCCTGTTCCCGGCGCGCGTGCGCTACACCGGCACTTCGGTCGCCTTCAATCTTGGCGGCATCCTCGGCGGCGCGTTCTCGCCCACGATCTCCCAAGCTTTGGCCGAACAGAGCGGCTTGGCTGCGGTCGGCTTCTATCTGGCTCTGACTGGAGGCGTGAGCCTCATCGCCTTCGACGCCAGCGCGCGAAAGCGAGCACTGGGCGACTTGGCGCGCAGCGAAAAGCGATACCGGTCAATCTTCGAGCAGACGCATGTCTCGCTGCTCGAGATCGACTTCTCTTACGCTCACGAGAAGCTCGTCAGCCTAAGAGCGAGGGGCGTCGTCGACCTTGCCGAACACGCCCGGGACGCCCAAGCATTCTGCTCCGAGTGCGTATCCAGGAGCTTCGTCGTAGACGCCAATGAAGCGACCGTTCGCATGCTTGGTCACAAGTCGAGGGACGATATACTCGGTCCCTTGGACAGGATCCTGCCTGGCAAAGACGACATCATCACTCAACTGCTCGAAACGATGTGGCGCGGCGAGGATCGGTTCGAGCGCGAGATTGAGTTCAGCGCCGGCGCGAAGGGAAACGGAACGGCTCTCCTTGTCATCGCCCTTCCCGAAGAGGCGACCGCTTACGAGCGGCTGGCATGTGCGATGATCGACGTCACCGAGCGGGAGCAAGCCAAAGAGGCGCTCATCGCCGCCCAGGAGGAATTGGCCAGAGCAGGTCGGATATCGACCGTCGGCGCAGTATCGGCCTCCATCGCCCATGAGGTGAACCAGCCGATCGGCGCGATGGTGATGAGCGCCCAAGCCTGCCTGCGTTGGCTGAGACGCGATCCGCCCGATCTCGATGAGGCCACGCTTGCCGCCGAGCGCGCGGTCCGCGACGGGTTGCGGGCGGGCGATATCGTTCAGCGCACACGAGAGCAACTTCGGAGAACCAAACGGCGTCCGGAGGCAGTCGACCTTCGCAGTCTGGCTGTAGAGGCGAGCGGCCTTCTGCGGGAGCTAAGTTCGATCTCTGCAACGGTCGACGTCCAGAGCACCGGCCCTTCTTTGGTGACCGCCGATCGCGTCGAGCTACAGCAGGTCATCGTCAACCTGATGTCGAACGGTCTTCACGCCATGATGGATGTCGCGAGCGCCCAAAGACGGCTTGTCGTGACCGTCGGCCCCTCTGGCGACGATCTCGTCAGTCTGACCGTCAGGGATTTTGGCGCCGGTATCGACGCCGCTAATTTGGCGAAGCTCTTCGATCCCTTCTTCACGACCAAGCGCGAGGGAATGGGTATCGGCCTGGCGATCTGCAAGAGCATCGTCGAAGGCCACGATGGCTCGCTCGCGGCCCGCAACAATGAAGACTGCGGGGCGACCTTCGAGGTCAGACTGCCGAAGACGGACCCCGACGCGATCCACGCGAATGGCGCTGAAGACGTCAGGGCGGTCTTGGCCTAGGTCGGGGCGCTTTGGAAGAGACGCCCCGACACCTGGCTCATCGATCAGCCTTCGTTGCGGTTCGATTCCCACGACTGCTGACGATCCCTCGGCTGACCGGCGCGGTCGCCCTTCATGAGGATCTCTCGGGTCTGGCTCATGGGGGCGATGGCGCGGCCCTTGAGCGCCCCATTGGCGCGCTCGCCGACGGGATTGAGAGGAACACCTTCGGCGACCGCAGCCGACGCCGCGTAGCCGGTAATCGTGTATCGGGTGACCGGACCGTCGTTGGCCTTGTCGAGCGTCTTTCGATCGTAGATCGGGCGCGGCGCGACGGTCAGCGGCAGACCGCGGGCGTAGGCCACCGACGCTGAGTATCCGGTGATGGTGTCCTGGCTGACACGATCGGTCGACTTGACGGTGATTTCCTTCAGTCTGGTCGTCGCGGCTTCAGCCTGGAATGCGGTGGCGGCGGCGATAGCGATGCCGGCGGCGTAGATTGCGAGCTTCATAATACTTCTCCTCTTGGCGAAGGAACCGCTGGCTCCGATGCGGAGAAGGTAAAAAAATCTGCCTTCAACATTAATTCTACTTCGATATGGATAGAGTTATACGGATGTTTGGCCGTTTGATGCGATCGATTTACGTGGCGCGAATGGCCGCTCGCTTGCCGACCTGATCGAACAGGATCGCCAGCAGCACGCAGAGCGCTCCGGTCAGGCCCAGAGCGGTTACGCTGATCTTGTCGACAGTCACGCCGCCAAGAAAAGCGCCCAGCGCAAAGCCCGCATACTGGAAGCTGGCGTTCAGCGAGAGAGTGATCGGCGCGTTGCCGACGCCTCCGGCCCCGATGAGGTGAGACTGTTGAGCAGGGAAGAACGCCCAGGCGCTGAAACCCCAGACTGCGACCAGCGACAGCGCGACCACTAGATGAGGTCCGGCGGCCCATTCTGCGATGGCGGAGAAAAACAACAGAGCAAGCATGAGGGTGGGCAGGGACATCGCCACTACCCAGCCACCACCGAAGCGGTCCGCCGCTCGGCCGCCGATCGCCAGGCCGATACAGGCCGAGACCCCCCATAGAAACAAAACGGGGCTGACCTGATCATGCCCAAGGCCTGCAGTCTTCAACAGGAGCGGAGACACGTAAGTGTAGGCCGAGTAGGTGCCTGCAGCCCACAGGAAGGTGGCGAACAATCCAAAGGTGACGGATGCGTCGCGGAGCGGCTTCGCACGCTCCCGCAACGTCATGGCTTTCGGTGTGCCTCCAGCGTCCTTGGGCAGACCGATCGCAAGACCCGTTGCAGCGATGACAGCCAGGATTGAGACGGCGACGAACGTGACGCGCCAGCCGAGGTGCGCCCCAATGAAAGCGCCCGCCGGCACCCCCAGAGCCACGGCGGCGCTGAGCCCACCTGTGACGATCGCAAGGGCCTGGCCTCGTTTTTCAGAGGGCGCGAGCGCTCCCGCCAGGGCGTTGGCGTTCGGTACGAACAGGCCCGCCGCCATGGCCATCACCAGTCGAGCCACAAGCAGTTCTAAGAAGCTCCCCGCCATGGCCGCCATGACGTTCCCCGCAGCGAACACGAGCATGCAGGCCGTCAGCAAACGCCGACGATCTAGACGCCAGGTCAGCGTTGTCAGGAGCGGAGACGTCACCGCGTAAGTCAGCGTGAAGGCCGAGACCAACAGTCCAGCCGAGCCTACCGTGACGCCTACGTCGCCAGCGATCTGGGGCAAGATCGCCGCAATCATGAACCCTTCCGTCCCGATCGCGAACGCCCCGCTGGACATCCAGTAGAGCGGCACCCTCCAGGCCGGACTGAGCTCGGAAGAGGATTGGGCGATCGCCATTTCTGAAGCCAATCGGATGGAAGCCAATGCAGCGAGCGGCAGCGGTCGAGTAACAAGAAGCAGTCAGCAATGCGCGTCGCCGGTTCTTGGCGACGCGCAGTGAACGAGGTTTGCGGCAAGCGAGCCTTCAAACGCCGGAGAGCTTGGTCTTCGAAATCGGCAAGCTACGGATCCGCTGACCGGTCAACGCCGCGACAGCGTTGACGACCGCCGGCGGAACGCCGGGCAAGCCCGGCTCTCCGATGCCTCCCATCGGTTCGCCGCTTTCGATGATCCCGACATGGACGGCCGGCATGTTCTCCCGGCGAAGGATTTGATAGGCGTCGTAGTTCTTCGCCTCGCGAACGCCATTCTCGTAGACGACCTGCTCGAACAGGGCGGTCGAGAGGCCTAGCGCCGCGGCCGACTCGACCTGAGCCTTCACGATCGCCGGGTTCACGATCGAGCCGGGATCGATGACCACCCAGATGTTGTGCACCCGCGTGGAACCGTCCTCGAGCGACACCTCGGCGATCGTCGCGGTCTCCGATCCGAAGGGCGACGCCATGGACACGCCTCTGGCGCGCTTTCCGCCTTCGGCTTCATACGGGCCACGTTTCCATCCGCCTGATAGATCTGCGACCGCCTGAAGAAGCTTTTTCTGGCGTGGCTTGTCCTTGAGCAGTGCAAGCCGGAGCTCGAAAGGATCCTTGCCGCCCGCCAGGGCGATCTCGTCCAGAAAGCCCTCGTAGAAGAAGTCGTTCATCGAGTGGCCGACCGACCGCCAGAAGGCGATGTTGACCGGGTGAGCCAGCTTTACGAACTCCATCTTCCGGTTCGGGATCGCATAGGGCTTCTCGACGACGCCCTCCACCGCGGAGCTGTCCACCGGCGTGTTGAACAGCGCGCCGAACCAGCGTCCGATCGGACCCTCTCCGACTGTCCGCGCCTCGATCGCGGTCGGATAGCCATCCGCGCCGAGCGCGGCCCGGAAACGGGTATGGCTGAGCGGCCGCAGGGCGTCGTTGAGGAACTCCTCCTCACGCGACCACAGCACCTTGACCGGCCTTCCCGTCGCCTTCGCAAGCAGGATCGCCTGCTGGAAGGGATTAGATGGGCCGTACATGAAATGCCGCCCAAAAAAGCCGCCGAGCATCGGCGAATGGACGATCACCTGGTCAGGCTGGATGCCGGCAGTCTTCGCGGCCGTCGCTTGAAACAGTTCCGGCATCTGGTTCGGCAGCCAGATTTCCAGCTTGCCGTCGCCGTTGAAGCGCGCGATCGCGGAAGGCGGCTCCAGCTGCGCATGCGCCAAGTACGGCGCGTCATATTCAGCCTCGATGACCTTTGCGGCGCGAGCGAACGCAGCCGCGGCGTCTCCCTCGCTTTCAGCCGGCAGCGCCTCCGACTTCGATCCCTTCAAAGCGTCGAGCATGCCCTGAGATGAGAAATCCGCGGCGATCGTGTCGATCCCCGTCGGCTTGGGCGATGTCCACTGGGCCTTAAGCGCCTCGACGGCTTTGCGGGCGCGCCACCAGCTGTTTGCCGTGACCGCCACTGCGCCGGGAAGAAGGTGTATCGAATGCACGCCCGGCATCGCCTTCACCGCAGCCTCATTGTCGAGAGCTGTCGGGTTCGATCCGAAATGAACGGCGTGCTGAACCGCGGCGTAAAGCATGCCGTCGACCTTCTGGTCGATGGCGTAAATCGCCTTGCCCGTCGACTTGGCGCGAACGTCGAGGCGGGCTATCGGCCGCTTGATGTAGCGGAACGTCGCCGGATCACGCAGGACGACGTCGTCCTTCGGCGTGAGCAGAAGCGCCTTGGCGGCGAGTTCGCCATAGCCCACGGTGCGGCCGGAGGCCTTGTGGACGACCTTGCCGTCATCGGTCTCGAGTTCAGAGGACTGAACGCCGAGCCGTTCTGCGGCGGCGCGGATCATCATCTCTCGAGCCGTCGCCCCAAGCCGGCGCATCGGCGCATAGCTCGATCGGGTCGAGAAGCTGCCGCCGGTCATGCGGATTCCGTTCACGAGCGCATAGTCCGGTCCGGGCGGCGCACATTCGACCTCGAAGCGCGCCGGGTTCACATCGAGCTCCTCCCCGACGATTTGCGCGATGCCGGTGTTGATGCCCTGTCCGCCCTCGACGAAGGGGCTGAGCAGCTTCACCGAACCGTCTGGCCGGATCTCCAGAAAGGCCGGAACTCGAGTTCCCGGCTTCGGCGGGATCGCGGCCGCGCCTTCTTCTGCTTTCGCTCGGCCGAGGGGGAGAGCGACTCCGAGCAGCAACGCCCCGGCGGAGCCGAGGAAGCCGCGCCGGGACATGTTCGCGACGCCGGATTGCGGCAGGAGCGGCGTCACGGCGGAAAGGTCGAGGGGAGCGATCGCGTTCATGTCGCCGTCCTCACGCCGCCGCCTGCCGCACGGCCGCGGCGACCATGTTGTAGGTTCCACAGCGGCAGAGGTTCGACATCCCGTAGAGGATGTCCTCCTCGGTCGGCTTCGGAGTTTCCTTGAGGAGCGCCGTCGCAGCCATGACCTGACCGGACTGGCAGTAGCCGCATTGCGGCACCTGCTGCGCCACCCAGGCCTCAACCACCTTGCGCCCGACCTCGTCCTGCTCGATCGCCTCGATCGTCGTGATCTTCGACTTGCCGACACGACTGACGGGAAACTGACAGGAACGCATCGCCTGATCGTCCACGAGCACGGTGCAGGCGCCGCACTGTGCGATGCCGCAGCCATACTTCGTGCCGGTCATGCCGAGCGTGTCGCGAAGCGCCCAGAGAAGCGGGGTTTCCGGTTCAACGTCGACGGTGTGGCTCTCGCCATTGATGGAAAGCGTGATCATTGCGCTCGTTCCTTCGATCAAGCAGCCGCACGCGTCACGACCCGAAGACGGGTCGATGATCTGCGGGTTGAGGTGCCGGAAAGAGCATCCGGCTGGCTTTCGGGCTGATCAGTTCGACAAGTCGTGTGCTTGCGAGGCGCGCCTGGATTGCTGGCGACGAGGATCGACATCCGATCGTTCCAGATCAAGGCAGCCTGAACATCCGTCGTGTCGAACATGTCATCCCCCTTGGTGACCTGGGGGAGGATCGAACTTAGTTGGCGTGCGCGTAAGAATACGTGCGTAGCGAGGCCCCATACGTTGGTATGGATCTAATCTGCACGACGCTTGGACGACGCAGATCCGTCGGCCTGCAGATCAATAGGTTGCAGCGCCGGCTCCGCCCAGGGCTTCCGCCATACGAACGAGGTCGGCAAGAGACCGCGCCGCCATCTTCTGCATGACATGGCCGCGGTGGATTTTGACGGTGATCTCGCTGAGCCCGAGTTCCCCGGCCACCTGCTTGTTCATCAAGCCACGTGTCACGAAGGTCATCACCTCTCGCTCGCGAGCGGTCAGCGTGTCATGGCGCGCGCGCAGATCCTCCTGGGCGCGGACAGTCTCGCGGCGCACGCGGTCTCGCTCGATCGCGGTCGAGACTGCGTCAAGCATGTCCTGATCACGGAATGGTTTGGTCAGGAAGTCGATGGCCCCAGCCTTCATCGCCCGGACGCTCATTGGGATGTCGCCATATCCAGTGATGAAGATCACCGGAGCCTGGAAACCAGCGCTGGCGAGCTGGCTTTGAAAGTCGAGGCCGCTGACACCGGGAAGCCGAACGTCGAGGACCAGACAGGTCGGCGCGTCCGGCAGCTTTGCTTCGATCAGATCGCTGGGCCGTTCGAAGAGTTCAGTCCGCAAGCCTACCGATCGAAACAGACTGCTCATCGCAATACGGATCGACTCGTCGTCATCGACAACGATAACCGTGGGCTCTGCAGGTGCTGACGGCGTCTTTTTGGGGGGCATCGCCAGGATCCTTTGAGTTCCGTCTCGGTCTACGGAGGCCGGAAGGCGCCTGACAGCCGCCAAGCACATACGCCGTCCGGCGCTGCGCCTCCGTGGCGCTACCGTCATGTCCCAGCCGACGGCGCGCAACTATCCCGACGTATGTGTTGCTCGAACTCGTGAACTGGATCCGTGTCCTCTTTGAGCTAGCAGAGGAGGCCGTCGTAAATTCTCGGTTCGAATGGCGCTCGGCCTAATGCGCTCATACGTGCGTATGCTTGAGGCGTCATCTAAGGCGGGATTTTATGCTGCTTCCGATGGTTAGCTGCGAAGAGCGGTTGATCAAGCACGTCCATCAATAGGTTTGCGGGATTTCCGCGCCGGAGCGCCCCACGGTCGTGCAAGTTCAAGCCACCTCTACGCAGCGCGGGAATGACTACCCATTCCGCGAGAACCCGGTCGTGATGCGAGCGATGGCGCTCGTACTCGGCAGCGCGATCTTTGTGGTCGACACATTCACGCCTCTCGAGGGGGCTGTCGCCGTTCTCTACGTCCTCGTCGTGCTAATCGCGGCCCGGTCCGGACTGACAGACGACCTTTTCATAGCAAGCGCCTGCGTCGTGATGCTGACGGTCGTCGCATATCTCTGGTCGCACGGCCCGGCGCCGACCAGCTCTTCCTTGATGCGGGCTGGCGTAAGCCTGGCCGCGATCGGCATTGCGAGCGTTCTCGCCTACCGAAACGTCATGGCGACCCAATCGCTGCTGAAAGCCAACGACGCTCTTCGAAAGAGCGAGCAGCGCTATCGCCGAATGTTCGCCACGAGCCGCATTGGGGTGCTCGAAGAGGATTGGTCGCCTCTGCGACGCATGCTCGACGGGTTCGACTTCAGGACGACGGCCGAGCTTGCTCGGCATATCGGCGAGCATCCGGAGATGATCGCTGAAGCCAAGCGGTTTCCCCAGATCGTAGCTGCGAACCCCGAGGCGCATCAGATGCTCGGGAAGGCGCCGGACACCTCGAGCCTGGGCTCGATCGATCGGCTGTTGGCGCCGACCGACCGGACATTTGAGGGCGCATTACTGGCGTTCGCTTCTGGAGCGCCTTCGTTCGAGGGTGAGACCGAAATCTTGCGCTCGGACGGCAGCACCATTCCGGTGCTGTTCAGTCTAACCTTTCCGAACGGTTCGGACGAGGATGCGGTGCTCGCATTCATGATCGACATCTCGGAGCGGAAGCACGCACAAGAGGCAATGCTGGCGGCGCAAGCTGAGCTTGCTCATGCCGCTCGAGTGGCGACGCTTGGAGAACTGACGGCGTCGATCACGCATGAGGTGAACCAGCCGCTGACAGCCATCGTGACCAGCGGAAACGCAGCCCTTCGATGGCTCAATCGTGACGAGCCCGACCTTCCTGAGGCCATCGCATCGGTGACCCACGCTGTCTCCGAGGGCAAGCGGGCCAGCGCGATAGTTCATCGGATCCGAACCTTCCTCACCAAGACGCCGATCGAACATGCCCCGTTGGATCTCCGCGAGGTCTTGAACGACGCGGCTCGATTGGTCGAACGGGACCTTTCGCAGCACAACGTGGTGCTTCGGTTGGCGATCGCGCGAGACCTGCCCGCCGTTTCCGGCGACGCAGTGGAGCTTCAGCAGGTCGTGGTGAACCTCCTTCTCAATGCTGCTCAAGCGATGTCGGAAACCAGGGGACGGCGGGTCACGACCCTGACCGCGTCCCGGTTGGCGGATGGAGTTCAGGTGGTGATCGCCGACAGCGGGCCGGGCATTTCCGGAGATCTGGAGGACCTTTTCCGGCCCTTCTTTACGACCAAGGCCAACGGAATGGGCATGGGCCTCGCGATTTGCCGTTCGATTGTGACCTCTCACGGTGGTCGGCTCTGGGCGAGCTCAGAGAAAGGCGAAGGCGCCAAATTCCACTTCGTTCTTCCGAAAGCAAATTAGTCCAGATCACGGCGTTGAATGCATGCATATGCCGTCACCTATACGACAGTATGTTGCTTGATTACCGAAGTGCGATTTTAGATTTTGTTAGAGAGCGCAAGACTGCTCCGGCATTCAACGGAGCGCTCAGATGCCTGCTGCTTCTACGCCAGCCAAATACCTTGATCCGGTCGATCCGGCGCTGCCGAAAGTCGACGTCACCCTCGAACTGCCACGAACAGCGCTGGTCGTAACCGATCCGCAGATCGACTTCTTGAGCCCTAAGGGCGCCGCTTGGGGAGCGTTCGGAGAAAGCATCACCGAACTCAATACCGTCGAGAATCTCGGCCGGGTTTTTGAAGCCGCAAAGCGCGCCGGGATCGAGGTCGTGATCTCCCCGCACTACTACTACCCGTTCGATCATCGGTGGGACTTCGCCGCGACGGGCGAAACGCTGATGCACAAGCTTCGGATGTTCGATCGTCGAGACCCCCTCTCGCTTGAAGGGTTCGACGGCTCCGGCGCCGACTGGATGCCGGAATACAAGCCCTACATCGAAGACGGCAAAACGATCGTCTGCTCGCCGCACAAGATCGCCGGCCCGCAGACCAACGACGTCGTTTTCCAGCTTCGGAAGAAGAAGATCGATCAGGTCATCCTCGCCGGGATGGCCGCGAACTTCTGTGTGGAGTCGCATCTCCGCGACTTCGTGGAGAAAGGATTTGAGGTCGCTGTCGTGCGGGACGCCACGGCGGGGAGCAAGCTTCCCGAGGGGGACGCCTATCTCGCCGCGCTCGTGAACTTCAGATGGTTCGCCAACGCCTTATGGAGCGCTGACGAGGTGATCGATCGCCTCGCCGCGAAGGGCGCGTCCTGACGGGTTTCTGATCACCGCACCTAAGCGTGGAATGCGTGAGGCGCAGCATGACGCAGCACCCAAGTCAGTTGGACGTAGAGCGCGAGATCGGTCGCCGCGAGGCTGTCGGCGACTTGGTGATCTCAAGCGCTAACAAGCCTGAAGCAACTGAGCGTGAACAGGGCGGACAGGCGAACCGAGGAGGGCTGCGCAAGCTCCTCATCGGCACGCTGGCGGTCGCAATCGTCGCCGGCGCGTCATGGTTCGGCTGGCGTTACTGGACGGTCGGCCGCTTCCGCATTTCGACCGACGACGCCTATGTTCAGGCGGACAACGTCGCCATCGCACCACGCGTTGCCGGTCACCTCGTCGAGGTCTTCGTTGGGGACAATGAGCCGGTCAAAGTCGGCCAAGCGCTCGCGAAGATCGACGATCGCGATTATCTCGCTGCGCTCGACCAGGCTCGCTTCGATGTCGCGACTTCGAAGGCGGTCATTACTGGCAAGAGGGCGGCGATCGAAACGCAGCGGTCCGTGGTCGACGCGGCCAAAGCGACGGTCGCCGTCGACGAGTCCAACCTGATCTTTGCGCGACAGGAAAACCAGCGCTACGCGGATCTCGCCAAGACCGGCTACGGCTCACTGCAAAATGCGCAGAGTGCGGCGGCTCGCATCTCGGGCGCTCAGGCGAGCCTCGCGCGGACACTGCGAGCTTGGCTTCCGCAATCAAGCAGATCGATGAGCTCAAGGCCGATCTAGCGCAGGCTCAGGCGAAGCTCGGCCGCGACGAGGCCGTCGAGCGTCAGGCCGTGCTCAATCTTGGTTACACGAACATCGTCGCGCCGGCCGACGGGGTGGTCGGCAATCGCACGCTACGGGTCGGGCAATTCGTACAGCCAGGCACTCAGTTGATGTCGATCGTGCCCCTGCATGCCGTGTACGTCGTCGCGAATTACAAGGAAACGCAGCTTACTGAAGTGGTCGCGGGACAGATGGTCGAGATCGAGGTCGACATGTTCCCCGGTCGCGTGTTCCGGGGGCGCGTCGACAGCCTGTCGCCCTCGAGCGGCCAGACTTTCGCGCTGCTCCCGCCCGACAATGCGACTGGCAACTTCACGAAGGTCGTCCAGCGCATTCCGGTCCGCATCGCGCTCGACGACGACGCGCGGGCGTCGGGCGAGCTCCGGCCAGGCATGTCGGTCGAACCCAGCATCGACGTGTCGGCGCGACCGTCCGCGCGCGCCACGGCGCCGAATTGAGCGCTCCGGCGATGTCCGCAGCCTCCGCCACCTTCGACGCGCCGCCCGTTCGCGAGACCGCCAGCGTCCGGGAATGGATCGCGGTCTCGGCCGCGATGATCGGCGCGTTCATGGCGATCCTCAATCCAGATCACCAACGCGTCGCTGCTCGACATCGAGGGCGGCATCGGCACCGGCATCGACAACGGCGCCTGGATCTCGACCTCTTATCTAATCGGCGAGATCGTCGTCATCCCGCTGACCGACTATCTGAGCAGGGTCTTCTCGTTCCGCCGCTACATGCTGACGAATGCAATCCTGTTTCCGCTGTTCTCGATCGCCTGCGCTTTTGCGCACGACCTCGGGACCATGATCGCACTGAGGGGCCTTCAGGGCTTTGCGGGCGGCGTGCTTATCCCGATGGCCTTCACGATGATCCTGACCAGACTGCCGAAGGGCCAGCAGCCGATCGGGCTTGCGATGTTCGCACTTGCCGTAACCTTCGCGCGCGATCGGGCCGACGATCGGCGGCTACATGACCGAGAACTATGGCTGGCAATCGATCTTCTATGTGAACGCGGCCCCCAGCCTGGTGATGATCGTCGCGCTGTTCGCCACCCTCGACCGGTCGCCGATGCGCTTGGAACTGCTTAGGGAAGGCGACTGGCTCGGCATCGTCACAATGGCGATCGGCTTGTCGGCGCTCCAGACCGTCTTGGAGGAGGGCAACAAGGACGACTGGTTTGCATCGCCGTTTATCTTCCGGCTCGCCGTCGTTGCGGCGGTCTTTCTCTCAGCTTTCATCGTGATCGAGTTCACGGTGAGCAAGCCGCTCGTCAATCTCAGGCTACTCAGGCAGCGCAACTTCGCGGTCGGCGTCGTCTCGAACACGCTGCTCGGATTCGCGCTTTTTGGATCGGTGTACCTGCTTCCGCAATATTTGGGGCAGGTCCAGCGCTACAATGCGGAGCAGATCGGGCTCGTCCTGGCGTGGACTGGCCTGCCGCAACTCCTGATCATCCCGTTCATTCCGCTGATGATGAAGCATTTCGACGTGCGGGCGATCGCGTTTGTCGGCCTTGCGCTGTTCGCGCTTAGCTGCTTCATGAACGTCCAGCTTTCAGCAGACAATTCGGGCGACGAGTTCCTGATCCCGAACATCATACGCGCTGTCGGGCAAGCCCTGGTCATCACTCCGATCAGCGCGATCACAACCGGCGGCATAGCGCCGAAGGATGCGGGCGCGGCGTCAGGGCTTTCAAACATGCTGCGCAATCTCGGCGGCGCAGTAGGCACTGCAGCGCTCGCGACCGTCATCACCAAGCGCGAGCAGTATCACTCCAACGTCATCGGACAGTCGGTGAACATCGGGCGGGAGGAAGTCCGGCAGCGCATCGATCAACTGAGCGCATATTTCATGTCCCACGGGGATAGCGATCATGCGGCGGCGACCGGAAAGGCGATTGTGACGATCGGCCAAATCGTCCGGAAGCAGGCGCTCATCCTCGGCTTCGGTGACGCCTTCGCGGTCGTCGGCGCGCTGCTGGCGCTCGCCGCAATTTCCGTGTTGTTCGCCAGGCGACCTTCGGCCGCCAAGCCGGGTCAGGCGCACTGACGAACAGCGGCGCTGGCGGCGCCCCTGGCGGCCGCCGGTGCATTTCCTTTCGAGAGGCGTGACGCAGTTACGCGCCAGCCTCAGCCACGATTCACGGAGATGCGGAATGGCCCAGACGATCGCCGACCTTCTGGTCAAGACATTGGCGAACGCCGGCGTCAAACGCATCTGGGGCGTCACCGGCGACAGCCTGAACGCCATGAACGACAGCCTTCGGCGGCTGAAGTCGATCGACTGGATGCATGTCCGGCACGAGGAGGTCGCGGCCTTCGCGGCCGGCGCCGAGGCAGCGCTCACCGGCGAGCTCGCGGTCTGCGCGGGAAGCTGCGGACCCGGCAACTTGCATCTCATCAACGGGCTCTATGACTGCCACCGCAACCACGTGCCGGTGCTGGCGATCGCGGCCCACATCCCCTCGAGCGAGATCGGACTGGAATACTTTCAGGAGACGCGGCCGACCGAGCTGTTCCGCGAGTGCAGCCATTTCTGCGAAATGGTGCAGGACCCCCGGCAGATGCCGGAGATCCTGCATCGCGCGATGCGGACCGCGATCGGCCAGAAGGGCGTCGCGGTGCTGGTCATCCCGGGCGACATCGCGCTGAAGCCAGCGCCAGGGGCGGCGCGCTCCGACTGGTCGAAGCTTTCCGAGCCGCGCCTGTTACCAAACCTGGCGGACGTCGATGCGCTTGCCGAGCTTCTGGACGGCTCGTCCGCCGTGACCCTGCTCTGCGGCGCAGGCTGCGCCGGCGCCCATGACGAGGTCGTGGCGCTCGCCGACGCGCTTGGGAGCCCGATCGTCCACGCGTTCCGCGGCAAGGAGTTCGTCGAGTACGACAACCCGTTCGACGTCGGTATGACCGGGCTGATCGGCTTCTCGTCCGGCTATCACGCCATGATGTCGTGCGACACGCTGCTGATGCTCGGCACCGACTTTCCGTACCGCAACTTCTATCCGCCCAAGGCGAAGATCGTTCAGGTCGACCGCAATCCCGGCGCGCTCGGGCGGCGGGCGCAGCTCGCGCTCGGGATCGTCGGCGACGTGAAGGCGACGATCGGCGAGTTGCTGCCCAAGATCAAAGCCGGGCGCGGCCGCGGCTTCGTCGACACCGCGCGCAAACACTACGCCGAGGCCCGCAAGGGGCTCGACGATCTCGCGACGTCGGCCGCCAAAGGCAAGCCGCTGCACCCGCAGTTCGTGGCCAAGACGATCGACGCGCTCGCGGCGGAGGACGCGGTCTTCACCGTCGACGTCGGCACCCCGTCGGTCTGGGCGGCGCGCTACCTCACCATGAACGGCAAGCGCCGCATCATCGGCTCGTTCCGCCACGGCTCGATGGCGAACGCCATGCCGCAGGCGCTCGGCGCTCAGGGCGCCTTTCCGGACCGGCAGGTGGTCTCGATGTCGGGCGACGGCGGCTTCGCCATGCTGATGGGCGACCTGCTGACCGCCAAGCAGCTGAAACTGCCGATCAAGATCGTGGTGTTCAACAACGGCACGCTCGGCTTCGTCGAGATGGAGATGAAGGCGGCCGGCTATCTCGACACCAATGTCGCGCTCGAAAATCCCGACTTCGCCGCGCTCGCGCAAAGCGCGGGGATCAAGGGGTTTCGTGTCACGAGCTCCGAGCAGCTGGAGGACGCGCTGAAGGGCGCCTTCGCCCATGACGGCCCAGCCCTGGTCGACGTCCACACCGCGCGCACCGAACTGTCGATGCCGCCCAAGATCGAGATTGAGCAAGCCAAGGGCTTCAGCCTTTACATGCTGAAGGCGATCATCAATGGCCGCGGCGACGAGGTCATGGAACTCGTCTCCACGAATTTCAAACGATGAAATAACGGAAGTCTAGAATTCGCATGTCACTACCTAGACCCACGTATATGTTCGCTTAAGCGAAGATTTGCCTTAACCGGACTGCATACGAGATCTAACTTTTTGCCAAGAAGCGATGTGCGCTTCGTGGACCAAGTGGGGATCTCAATGCGCAAATCGATCGTTGCGGCTGGCGCAGCATTGGCTGCTCTGACCAGCGGCGTTGGCTACGCCAAAGACAAGCCGACCATTGTTCTTGTCCATGGCGCGTTCGCCGAAAGCGGCAGCTGGAGCGGCGTCATCGCGGAACTCGAAGGACACGGCTATCCCGTCATTGCGGCGGCCAACCCGCTGCGCAGCGTCGCGGGCGACGCGGCGTCCGTGGGAGCACTGGTCAAGTCGGTTCCAGGGCCCGTGGTTCTGGTGGGCCACTCATACGGCGGTCCAGTGATCACGGACGCGGCGGCAGGAACGTCGAATGTGAAGGCGTTGGTATACGTCTCAGCCTTCGCGCCGATGTCGGCGAGTCTGCGCTTGGATTGACCGGCAAGTTTCCCGGATCAACCCTGGGTGACACGCTCCACACTGTCTCGACGTCGGACGGTGGGACCGATCTTTTTGTCCTGAAGACCAAGTTTCACGCTCAGTTTGCCGCAGACGTGCCTGCGTCGACTGCGGCGACGATGGCGACGACCCAGCGGCCTGTTTGCGAAAGCAGCCCTTGAGGAGCCGACGAAGCTCGCCGCCTGGAAGACCATCCCAAACTGGTGGATCTACGGCTCGGCCGACAAGAACATCCCGCCTGCGGCCATGGCCTTCATGGCTGAGCGTTCGAAAGCTCACAAGGCAGTGAGAGTTGAAGGCGGATCGCACGCGCTGATGGGTCTCCCATCCGCATGAGGTCGCGCAGATCATCGAAGAGGCGGCGGCGAACTGATCTCGTCTCCAAGTCATCGAATACAACCCATCACCTAAAGACCCAAAAGCATCACGGTGGGCGCCCCTGCTTTGCGGGGGCGTGTCACATGCACGAAGGAGGTTTGCTATGAATGAATTGCTCGAAAAGATTATACAGGCCCACGGTGGCTTCGATCTCTGGAGCGCCCATGACAAGGTCGAAGCGACCGTCGTCAACGGCGGAGGCTTTTTCCGCTTCAAGGGAATGCCCCAGGACACTCTGTCCAGGACGTTTGACAGTCTGGCTTCATAAACCTCGGGTCACGCTCTCGAACATTGGCGCCTCCAACCAAATGTTCGTTTTCACGCCTGAGCGCGTAGCGATCGAAACGACGTCAGGCGACGTCGTCGCCGAAAGGAGCTCCCCCCGGGAAGCCTTCGCGGGCCACCAGATGCATTCGCCGTGGGATCCGCTGCATCTGACCTATTTCAGCGGAGAAGCGTTCTGGACTTATTTCACCGTGCCATTTCTTCTCGCCGAGGAAGGCGTAAGGATCACAGAAGTCGAACCCTGGCAGGAGGGAGCGGAGACCTGGCGTGTGCTTCGCGCTGAGTTCCCCAGCTCGATCGACACTCACAATTACGTCCATGACTTCTTTTTCGGCGAAGATCTGATGCTCCGTCGTCACGACTACAACGTGAACGTCGCCGGCGGTTTTCGGGGCAGCTCAGCTGGTCTCCGATTACGTGAAGGCGGACGGGTTTTCGGTGCCGACAAAGCGTCGAGCCCACACGCGAAGCCCTGATCGCCATCCCATCCCCGAGATGCTCATGGTTTCGATCGACATCAGCGACATCCGGTTCTCGTGAGACAGCGGAACTGACCGACGCGGCACGATCGCCAGAGCGCGGCGCCGACTGGCGCGGCGTCTGGCGATCGACGCGTAGAACTGCGGACGCCGTCAGCGCTTGCGTGCGGCGTCATGTGTCCTGAGACGCGTCCCGGGCGCTCAAGCACGTTAATGGGCCAATCCTGGAGGCGCGGGATCCCTCCCCAATTGGGCTCCGCCTTTCGCCTCCTCCGAGAACGGCAGGGCAGCGTTTCGGCGGAGACGACTGGCGGCGGCATGATGACGACGCATCAGGCGATGTGAGGGATCGCGGCAGGCCCCGAAACTGCACGGCGCGCCCAGCACAACCTCGCATTGGCGAGGATCGGCTTCACACGCCCCTCAATGTCATGCGCTGGCTCCGACGCCTTGCGGATCCGGAGAGAACGGTCGTTTTGACCTCGAAGTCCGTCAAGGTCGCCGCGACGTTGCGGGCAGGGATGGTCGATCAGGCGCGCCGAACGTAGGGGAGCACGGCATCCGCCGGATGAGCCGAGAGATGGGCGTGGATCTGCGCGACCACCGCGGCGCCCTCACCGACCGCCGCGGCAACCCGCTTGGTGGATCCGGCGCGAACGTCGCCAATCGCGAAGACGCCGGAGCGAGACGTCTCAAGGGAGGCTGTTCGGCCACCGGTCTCCCCGGGTTTCGCCTGTCGTCACGAAACCCTTTGCGTCAAGTTCGACGCAATCTGTGAGCCACCCCGTATTCGGATCCGCGCCGACAAACAGGAAAAGGTGCCGAAGGGTCTGCGTCCAGACAGCCCCGCTTTCTCGGTTCTTGAGAACCGCGCAGGTCAACCCGCCGTCTGCAGCACCGGTGATTTCGGTGACCTCGGTGCGGGTGTGCAGTTCGACGTTCTCCAGAGCCGAGATGCGGTCAATGAGATAGCGAGACATCGAGGCGGCGAGGCCATTCCCACGCACGACGAGATGCAGGCGTTTTCACGCGTGACGCTAGGAAGACCGCAGCCTGGCCGGCGGAATTGCCGCCTCCGACCAGAATGACCTCTTCGCCTTCGCACAGCTTCGCCTCGACCGGGGAAGCCCAATAGGACACGCCTGAGCCCTCAAAAACTCAAGGTTCTTGATCTGCGGCCGGCGGTACCGAGCGCCCGAGGCCACCACCACAGTCCGCGCCTGCACAGGATCGCCGGTAGACAGGTCGAGACTATGATAGCCAAAGGAAGGGTAGTTGCATTTGAGAGCCGTCACCTCGGTGGGAATGGCGAGTTCGGCGCCGAATTTCTGAGCCTGATTGTAGGCGCGTCCGGCGAGTGCTTGCCCAGAGATGCCAGTCGGGAATCCGAGGTAGTTCTCGATCCGGGAGGAGGCACCGGCTTGGCCCCCGATCGCGCGGGCGTCAAGGACCAGTACAGACAGCCCCTCCGATGCTGCGTAGACCGCCGTCGCCAGACCTGCGGGCCCGGCCCCAACGACTGCCACGTCGTAGATGCGATCGGGGTCGAGCGTCGGCGTCATGCCAAGGCACAGGGCGGCTTCGGCGTTTGACGGACACTTCAGCACGGTTCCGGTTGGGCACACCAGCACCGGGAGATCCTCTGGAGCAATGCCCAAGCGTTCGACGATCGCGCGCCCCTCGGATGGATCGCCGGCGTTGATAAGTGTTTGCGGATAACCGTTGCGGCCGAGAAAGCCTTGGAGCCGAACAAGGTTCGCTTCTCCAGGTTTGCCAAGCAGAACTGATCCGGCGACGCCGCCTTCGATCAGGCCCACGCGCCGAAGGATGAGCGCCCTCATGACGATTTCGCCGATCTCAGCCGAACCGATCAGCAACGCGCGCAAATGCGCCGGATCGAGCGCAAATGCCAGGCAACCGTCCTTGCCAGCCTTGCCCAGCGCCAACGCCGGACGGCCTGCAAGCTGACTGACCTCACCGGTGAACTGCCCGGCCGACTGAGTGGTGATCGGTTCTTCGCGGCCGAGGCCGTCGCGGCGGATCAGATCAATCGATCCCTCCAATATGACCCACACCGGAGCCGCGGAGCCTATGTTGAAAACCGGCTCACCCGCAGCGAATCTCTGTTCGCCGGAACTGGCGAACCTTTTGACCACCGCCAACTGCGACGAAGTCAGAACAGGAAAGAATTGATGCCTCCGGGCGTCGATCATGCTCATCGTCGCGGACTCTCGAAGAAACGTTTCGGCGCTGCTGGACAGCCTTCAGGCCAAACCAAAGCTTCTGGCTCTGTGACCTGTCGGCTTGGTGCGGGTCGTCGATGATTAGGTCGGGATGGAGGTCAGCGGAGGCTTACCCAGCGACACGCTCTTGGCCACCAGTTTCCCCTGGATCGCAAGGCGGATCGTGCCAATCGCGACTGCGACTACAAGGACGTTCGCCGCGGCGAAGGTCACGGGCGCGATCCAGCTGATCATGCCGCTCTCGCCGCGGGCAAGCAGCAGAAGAGGCGCGGTCGAGAGTGCGGTCGCGCCGAAGGTGAACGCCCAGAACGAGGCGGAGAACCCGCCCTCGCGGATCCACGACATCAACCGAATGAGAACGAGCGCCTGCAGAAGTCCATACCCGATGAGGGCGTGAGCAAAGAACGTCGGGTCACCAGGATAGGCTGAGATGAACGCCACCGCGCCCACGGGGCCGGGCGCTAGCTGAACGCCCATTGTCGGCCTCAGCGGCACGGGCATTTCAGCCGCCGTGAAGAACCGATGGACAATCACAGACTCGATCGCCAGCCATGAGAAGGTGGCCGCGCCGAGCGCAAGCTGGCCCCAGTCGAGATGACCAAAGGCTGACGCAATCGTCGCCGCCACAAAGCCGCCTGCGACGGTCGGGAGGTATAGCACGGGCGTCGACGCCGCCTTTTCGCGCCCGCCCTTCCAGAGCTCACCGGTGCGCCAGACCGCGAAAGCCACAGTCCAGGTTGCCCCAAGAATGAACGTGGTCGCCGCCAAGCCAAAGGCATAGGGCTTAAGCAGTCCAGCCACGAGCATCGTTGCGACACCCGCCAGTCCGATGAAGCAACACTGCACCGGGTGGAAGGCTTCCGTCACCGCGTCACTGCGGGCCGCCAGCCACTTTGCGGCGTAAAGGATAGCTACGACAGCCCAGACCACGATCGCGATTGCTGCCAAAATCTCGCCGACGATTGCGGGCAGCCCCCAGACAGTGTGTGCGACGCGCCATGAAGTGCTGAGACCGGCGAGTCCGAGCACCATCCCAAAGAAGGCTGCGGGAATGACCGGGAGCGAAATTCGACGAGACATCTTCGGGGCCTCCAGTGGCTCGACGATCGACCCCTTCGCCCGACCGTCTGATTGGGGCGCTGAGCCGTCAGGACGGCCGCGACCAGTCCGCCAAATCTGAGCCTCGGCGTCGGCAAAAAGAACCCCACAGTCGTAGGCGAGAGAGATACCTTGGTTCTGTTCTGCCTATACGAAGGTTGGCACGTAGCCCTCGGCCCAAGCGAGACTCCGATCAGTAAACAGGATTGGCCATGCCAAGACAGCGCAGATGGTCTCTCATCCGCGCGTATAGATCAGCCCAACCTACGGGCTAGCTCAGAGATCTCTCAGTTGGATGGCGGAGCCGCATCGCCGCCAACAAACTTCCCTGAACTCGGCTTCGGAGGAAGAGACCTGTCATGTCCAATAGCATCGCAATCTCACGGCGCCGCGCGGCGCTCGACACACCCACGAGACTTGGGGCCGAGGCGCAGCGAGACATTTCCGCCGCACTGACCACCTTGCTCGCGGATATCTTCGCGCTCTACGTCAAAACTAAGAGCTTCCACTGGCACGTATCCGGTCCAAATTTTCGCGACTACCACCTGCTTCTCGATGAGCAGGCGACAGAGATCTTCGCTGCTTCCGACGCAATCGCGGAACGAGTTCGAAAGATCGGCGGCTCGACGCTTCGCTCGATCGGACAGGCCGCACGCATCACTCGTGTCTTGGACAACGACGCCGACTACGTCACGCCTGAGGACATGCTGAGCGAGCTTCGGGAAGACAATCTGAAGCTGGTCACGAGCTTCATGGCGGCCCACGAACTATGCGGCGCCAATCAAGATGTCGCCACCGCGAGCCTGATCGAAAACTGGATCGACGAGGCGGAGCGTCGGGTGTGGTTTCTCTACGAAACCACGCGCCGCTGACAAGGCGCTGCCCCATCGGAACGTCTCGCGTTGGCGGGCGATCGGAACCACGGTCGCCCGCATTTTCCATTGAGCCAACCGCAGCGCTGGTTGAAACGCCCGCGGCTGTCGCGACGAGGTCAGGTGATGGAAACCGTCACAGCTGTGCTCCTTTTGCTCGGCGCAGTTGTCGTCAGTGGTTTCGTCGCGCGGATCCGCGCTGGGTTATTCCCGCTACCGCTGGTTCAAGTTGGGATCGGCGTCGCGATCGACGGCTTTCTGGGGATGGGGTTGTCCATCGATCCAGAGCTGTTCTTTCTGCTCTTTCTGCCGCCGTTACTTTTTCTCGATGGGTGGCGGATCTCGAAAGACGACGTTGTACGCTACCGATCGGTCATCCTGGGTCTCGCCCTCGGACTGGTGGCTCTGACCGTGTTCGGGGTCGGCTATCTCCTGAACTGGCTCGCGCCCGCGATGCCGCTGGGCGTGGCGTTTGCTTTGGCGGCCGTCATTTCGCCGACGGATCCCGTGGCCGTCGCCGCGATCTCCGCACGAGCGAAGATCCCGGAACGGCTCATGCACATTCTCGAGGGGGAGGCCCTCCTCAACGACGCGTCTGGCCTCGTCTGCATGCGGTTTGCGGTAGCGGCGGTCCTTACCGGCGGCTTCTCGCTTGGCGACGCGATCGGTGACTTCGTGTGGCTGGCGTCAGGCGGCTTGGGCATTGGCGTCGTCGTCACGCTGGTGGTGACAAGAGTCAAATGGCTGCGGTCCTTCGGCTGGGCGAAGAGGCAGGTTCTGAAATCCTGATCAGTTTGCTCATCCCGTTTGGCGCGTACCTCGTCGCGGAACGACTTGGCTGCTCCGGCATTCTCGCAGCTGTCGCTGCAGGGGTGACCATGAGCTACGTCGAGCAGACCGGCGTCGTTCTTGCGCTGACACGCCTGCGCAGATCCGCCGTGTGGGACGCGATTCAGTTTGCCGCCAACGGCATGGTCTTCGTTCTCCTTGGAGAGCAGCTTCCGAAGATCATGAAAGGAGCGTCTTCGATCGTAGGGGGCGATGGTTTTCTAGGCGCGATCGAGCTGAGCGCGATCGTCTTGACGGTCTACGCGGCTTTGGTGTCGCTCCGCATCGTATGGGTCTACATATCGATGCAGCTGTTCTTCTACAGTCGAGCAGAGGATCTGCGTCGACACCGGCATCCAAATCCACGATTGGTGTTGGTCGCGTCCTTGGCTGGCGTCCGCGGTGCGGTCACGCTTGCGGGCGTGATGACGCTCCCGCTGGCGACCGCCAGCGGGGCTCCGTTTCCGTCTCGAGATCTGGCGATCTTGCTCGCCGCCGGCGTCATCATCGTGTCCCTGGTCGCGGCGAGCGTCGGTCTGCCGAAACTTCTCAAGAACCTGCGCCTGCCGCCTGAACCCTCCCAGCAGCGCACGGAGGATCACGCACGAACCGTAGCCGCCGACGCAGCGATTGCTGCTATCGCTGGAGCTCTGGAGCGTTTCAGCGTCACTACCGGGAAAGCGGAGGCATACGCTGGGGCCTCGGCGACGCTGATGGCGGACTATCGAGGCAGGATCGATCGGGGCAGCAAGACCGGCGACGAGGCCGCAATGCTGAAGACGTTCGACAAGATCGAGCGCGAACTCCGCTTGATCGGCTACCGGGCGGAGCGGGACGCGCTCTACAGGCTGGCTCGCACTCACGAGATTTCGCATGAAGTCGCCAGGCGACTGGTGAGTGAAGTCGACTTTGCGGAAGCGCGGCAAAGCTGACCCTCAAGCGCTACCCGCTATCGATGGATTGCGAAAGAAGCCAAGGCGCGGTCGCCGCCAGCGCCAGCCGGAGTGTTCGGTCCCCATACCAAGGTATCGCCAAGGGCATTCGTTCAGAGGGGCGCCGAAGCCCTGTGTGTGAATTGCCTGACTTGGAGGTGTTCGAGAAAATGAAGGCGAAAACACTCGTCTCCGCAGTGGGTTACGCCAAAACTTCGATTGGTGGCTCCGGGACGGAAACGTTTTACGTCTTCACGAGCGGATGCGCCGATGACACCAATTTCGCGAAGAGGGTTCCTGGCGGGTTCGGCTGCGGCAGCCGCTGCGACGAGCTTGGAAGCCTTCGGGTTTTCGGAGGCTGAGGCCGCTGTGGCTGCGGCTGTCAAACCCTTCCACCTCACCAACACCACCGAGACACGCAACACCTGCACCTACTGTTCCGTCGCGTGCGGCATCATCGTCTACGCGAAGGGCGATCGCCGCAAAGGCGAGAAGGCCGACATCGTCCACATCGAAGGCGATGCGGATCATCCGACAAATCGAGGCACCCTGTGCCCAAAGGGCGCCGCCCTGCGCGACATCGTAAAGTCCGAGACACGGCTGACCCAGCCGATGGTCAGGCGACCGGGGTCGGATCGCTTCGAGCCGATCTCATGGGACTCCGCGCTAGACAAGATCGCGCGGGCGCTCAAGGACGACCGCGACGCCAACTTCATCGAGAAGAACGAGGCGGGCATTACGGTCAATCGCTGGCTGACGACCGGTTTCCTGGCAGCCTCCGCCACGACAAACGAGACGGCTTACGCGACCTACAAGGTTGTTCGTAGCACAGGAATTCTGGCGTTCGATAACCAGGCGCGCGTCTGACACGGACCGACGGTGGCGAGTCTCGCCCCAACATTCGGTCGCGGAGCCATGACGAACCCCTGGACGGACATCAAGAACACCGATCTCGTCGTCATCATGGGCGGCAATGCTGCCGAGGCCCATCCTTGCGGTTTCAAGTGGGTCACCGAGGCGAAGGCCAATCGTGGCGCGAAACTGATCGTGGTGGACCCGCGCTTCACCCGCTCGGCGTCGGTAGCGGACTATTATGCGCCGATCCGGCAGGGTACCGACATCGCCTTCCTGCTAGGCGTGATCAACTACTGCATCGCCAACGACAAGGTGCAGTGGGACTACACGCGCGCGTTCACCAACGCGTCCTACCTCGTCCAGGAAGGCTTCGAGTACGAGGACGGCCTGTTCACGGGCTATGATGAAAGCAAGCGCGACTACGATAGGTCGACGTGGGAATACCAGATCGGGCCAGATGGCTATGCGGTCGTCGATGAGACGCTTCAGCACCCACGATGCGTCTGGAGCCTCCTGAAGGCGCACGTCGCCGCATACACGCCCGAACTGGTAGAGCGCATCTGCGGAACTCCAAAGGACAAGTTCCTCACCGTCGCCCGGATGATCAGCGAGACGTCATCGCCCGCCAAGGCGATGACGTCGATGTACGCCCTCGGCTGGACCCAGCATTCGAAGGGCGCGCAGAACATCCGCACGATGGCGATGTTGCAGCTGATCCTCGGCAATATCGGCGTCCGCGGCGGCGGCATGAATGCCCTGCGTGGTCACTCCAACATCCAGGGCCTCACCGACATCGGGCTGATGTCGAACATGCTGCCGGGCTACATGAACCTGCCGCTCGATGGCGAGACGACCTTCAATCGGTACATGTCGACGCGCGCTTTCAAGCCGCTTCGTCCAGGCCAGACGAGCTACTGGCAGAACTATCGAAAGTTCTTCGTCAGCTTCATGCGCGCGATGTACGGCGCTGCGGCGCGAGCCGACAACGACTGGGCGTTCGATTATCTCCCGAAACTTGATGTCGCGAACTACGACATACTGCGCGCCTTCGAACTGATGCAGAAGGGGAAGATGAACCTCTACTTCTGTCAGGGGTTCAATCCAATGCAGGCGTTCCCCAACCGAGCCAAGCTCGTCGAGGGGCTCTCGAAGCTGAAGATGCTCGTCGTCATGGACCCCCTTCAAACCGAGACGGCTCGGTTCTGGGAGAACCATGGCGTCTACAACGAAGTGAACACCGTCGAGATCGAGACCGAAGTTCTCCAGCTTCCCACGACGTGCTTCGCGGAAGACGAGGGTTCGCTCGTCAATTCGGGGCGGTGGATGCAGTGGCACTGGCCCGGCGGCTCGCCTCCCGGCTCCGCCCGCACCGACACCTGGATCATGGCGCAGATCTTCGTGCGTCTACGGGAGCTCTATCGGAAGGAAGGCGGCGCCTTCCCGGACCCGATCCTCAATCTCTACTGGCCTTATGCCGATGCTGAGGAACCGACCCCGGAAGAGCTCACCAAGGATGAACGGCTACCTCGTCTCCGAGGTGGTCGATCCCGCTAATCCGTCGCGGATGACTCTGCAGCAGGGGAAGCAGCTCTCCGGTTTCGGTGAGTACCGCGATGACGGCGGCGTCGTCGGTGGCTGCTGGGTTTACTCGGGAAGCTTCACCGAGGCAGGCAACATGATGGCCCGCCGGGACAACTCTGATCCAGACGGCGCGGGGATGTACCTGAACTGGACCTTCGCGTGGCCGGCCAACCGGCGGATCATCTACAACCGCGCCTCGTGCGATCTCGACGGCAAGCCCTGGGACGCGTCGCGCAAGCTTCTGGAGTGGGACGGCGCGAAGTGGACTGGCTACGACGTCCCCGACATTTCGCCGACGGCCAAGCCGCGTGATGTCGGGCCGTTCATCCTGAATGCGGAGGGTGTCGGCCGTCTGTTCGCTCGTCAGCTACTACGCGACGGACCCTTCCCATCGCACTACGAGCCGTTCGAGAGCCCTGTCGCCAACCTCGTTGCCCCAAAGGTGCGCGGTAACCCCGTCGCGCGCGTGTTCGAAGACGATTGGAAGCAGTTGGCGGACATAGGCAGCGCCGATTTCCCCTACGCGGCCACGACCTACCGGCTCACCGAGCACTTCCACTACTGGACCAAAAACAACCATGTGAACTCAGTCCTCCAGCCAGAATCTTTCGTCGAGATCTCGGTCGAACTCGCTGAGGAGAAGGGGATCGCCAAGGGCGATTGGGTGCGTGTCTGGTCCAAACGCGGCGGGCTGTTCGCCAAGGCGGTGGTGACGAAGCGCATCAAGCCGATGCTCTGCGACGGCAGGATCGTCCACGTGGTCGGCGTTCCGATCCATTGGGGCTTCGTCGGCGCAGCCAGAAAGGGCTTCCCTGCGAACGTGCTCACGCCGTTCGTGGGCGACGCCAACATGGAAACCCCGGAGTTCAAGGCCTTCATGGTCAACATCGAGGCCTCGACGGGCCCGGTGGCATAGGAGGCGTAGCTTGTTTCCGCCAATCCCCAATCCGTCCGTCAAGCCCGAAGCCGCCAAGGCGCGCTTCAGCGAAAAGGACCTCGTCCGGCGTTCGGCGTCAGAAATAAAGCCGCCGGCGCAGCGCCTGACCGAGGTCGCGAAGCTCATCGACGTCACGAAGTGCATCGGCTGCAAGGCCTGCCAGTCGGCTTGCCTCGAGTGGAACAATCTTCACGAGGAGATTGGCGTCAATCACGGGGTCTACGAAACCCCATGGACCTGACGCCCAACAGCTTCACGCTGATGCGGTTCACCGAATGGGACAACCCCGAGACCGGCCATCTCGAATGGCTGATCCGGAAAGACGGCTGCATGCACTGCGCCGATCCTGGATGCCTGAAAGCCTGCCCGTCGCCAGGCGCGATTGTCCAGTATTCGAACGGCATCGTGGACTTCATCCACGATAACTGCATCGGGTGCGGCTATTGCATCAAGGGCTGCCCCTTCAACATCCCTCGCATCTCCAAGGTCGACCACAAGGCCTACAAGTGCACGCTCTGCTCCGACCGTGTCGCGGTCGGCCAGGGGCCTGCCTGCCAGAAGGCTTGTCCGACACAGGCGATCGTCTTCGGCACCAAGGAGGAAATGAAGGGCTGGGCTGACTTCCGGATCAAGGACCTGAAGTCCCGCGGATTCGAGCATGCCGGCCTCTACGATCCGCCGGGCGTCGGAGGCACCCACGTGATGTACGTGCTCCATCACGCGGACCGACCGTCGCTCTATGCAGGCCTTCCGGACAATCCCAGTATCTCGGCCGTTGTCCAGGTCTGGAAGGGCGTCACCAAATATCTCGGAATGGCGCTTATGGGCGCGTCGGCGGTCGCCGGGCTCGTGCACTACGCCGTCATCGGCGGGAACAGGGTCACCGAGGAAGACGAGGAGAACGCGGAGCGCCTGCGCAGCCGGCGCGTCAGTGGCGGTGAGGATGCAAGAGCATGAGCGCCGTGGAGAAGGTTGGCTCCCGAGGAACAGCTCAGTCCGGCGACACAGTGACCGACGACTTTCCAATCCGCGTCCGAAGATATGGCGGCCTAGTGCGACTCAATCATTGGGTCACGGCCGTAAGCCTGGCGCTGCTGGCGATCTCGGGGATGGCGCTCTTCACACCGAAGCTGTTCTTTCTGACCGCCCTGTTCGGTGGTGGGCAGATGACGCGGATGATTCATCCCTGGATCGGGCTCGTTCTCGTCGTTTCCTTCTTCCTGCTCTTTGTCCGATTCTGGCGCGCGAACCTGCCGACGATCGCCGACGGCGTGTGGCTGAAGAAGATCATCGACGTGGTTTCGAACCGCGACGAAACGCTTCCCGAACTCGGGAAATACAACGCCGGCCAGAAGTTCGTTTTCTGGTCGATGTCGGCTCTCATCATGGTGCTGGTCAGCACCGGAGTGGTGATCTGGGACCAGTATTTCTCGGGCTTCGTCTCGATCGAGTTGCAGCGCTTCGCCGTGCTCATTCACGCATCGGTCGCGGTGTTCGCGATCTGCGTCTGGATTATTCACGTCTACGCTGCCTTCTGGGTGAAGGGCACATTTGGAGCCATGACCAAGGGCGTGGTCACCGGCGGCTGGGCGTGGCGCCATCACCGCCTGTGGCTCAAGCAGCTGGTTGAGCAGCGCGAGGCGAAGGACGTGGCGTCCGCACTCCCGGCGTCGGCCGATCCTTCAATCCCGCACTCCCGCTCGCAGGCCTAAAAATGCTTCGTGGACCGAGATTCGACCTGGACGCGCTGAGGCCAGATCCGACCGCGATCGGAGACGTGTCCGCACCGACATTCGCGATCGTTCCTGATCCGAGATCCCTTTTCTCAGATCGGGCGCAGCGGCTTAGGACCTATGGGGGCGTCAGCCCGATGAAGCTCTATCTCGACTTCGTCGCGGATATCGCACAGGCCCAGTCAGAGACTGTTTTGAGCCAAGGCTGGGCGCCGACAGACGTCATGGCAGCTCGGGCGCGAGCACCTTCGGGATGCCGCCGATCGATCGAGTAAGGCTTGCTTCCGACGCGACGATCATTTCGACCCTGCACCAGTTCCTCGATAGGCTGGAACACTTCGTTATGCCCGTGGCTGCAGTGACCGCGCTTCACCGCGTGCGCCACGCGGCAAAGGAAGAGACCCAAGCATGGCAGCGCAGCGTGCTTGAGGGCGGGTCTCTGGTCGATGAGCTTGCTGAACATGCCCTCGTAGCAGCCGGCCTTCAGGTGCATTTGGCGACGCTGGCGGCGGGGCTTGATCCAAGCGCGCTTTCGCCAGTGGGCGACGGTGTCTGCCCGGCATGCGGTGGGGCTCCGGTCGCTTCGATCATAGTCGACCGCGCAAATGCGCATGGCAATCGCTACTGCGTTTGCTCCATGTGCGCGACGCAGTGGAATTTCGTCCGTATCCGCTGCTGCTCTTGTGGCTCAACCAAGGGAGTTGGTTATCAGGAGATCGACGGCGCTAATGGGACGATCAAGGCTGAAACCTGCGACGAGTGCGGGACCTATGTGAAGGTCATGTACGAGAACCTCGACACGACCATCGAGGCCACCGCAGACGACATCGGAACTCTGGCGCTCGACCTGCTTATGAAGGACGGCCCCTACCGCCGTGCGGCGTACAATCCGTTTCTGCTCAGGTTCTGAGCGTCATGTTCGAAGGGTGAGAAAGGCGCCTACTACACGACGCCTAGGGACGTCGGAGATGAAGGTTCGCAACGCTAGCCGGCAGATCGCGCGAGACGTATCGGTGGTGAGCTCCCATGAGACCTTCGGCCCTCGCTATAGCCCGGTCCGCGAAGCATCAGCCTGCGGCGGCTCGAGGTCCTCGTAGGCCGGCTTGCGGCTACTAGACCCACAGAGCTGATGCTCTGCAGTCGTCGACGAAGCCTTGACGACGTAACGCTCTAGGGGCGATCTATCAGATCTCTCTGCCCGCGTTGACGCTTGCCGAGACGCCTAGATGGTTTCCGGGTCGACGCCACCAGCGGCGCAAACCGTGGCGAACAGGTCGTCGGGCTCGAACGGCTTTTCCAAGACGCTATAGGCGCCGAAGCGGGAAGCTTGCAGCCTGACCGCTTCCGTCACGAACGCCGAAATCACGACAGTCGGGATCTCGACTCTTCGCTGACGCAGCTCTCCAAGGAGCTCGATGCCGCTCATTTCTGGCATCTGAACGTCGCTCACCAGGCAGGAGAACTGCTCAATATCTCCGCATGACAGAAGACTCAGGGCGTCGGCGAAGCAAACCACTTCCAGCCCACCGCTTCGAAACAAAGCGTCGAGAGAGTATCGGACGTCCTCGTCGTCGTCGACGACTGCAATGACAGGAGGCTTCCGCGGCATGGAGCACCCCTTTGAAACGCTCACCAACTTGTGCAGTTGGACAGGGCTTATAACCCACGCAAGCCATACGACGGTATATGCCGTCAGCTTTGTGCTTCGCTCTCCATTTCGTTACGCTTGCCGCGCTGACGACCCGCTCCGATTTTCCTGAGAGACTCGATTTCGCAGGGCGGTGACAGTCATATCGGGCGTCTCGGCAGCCCGACGGAGGTGGGGATGCTCGTCGAGTGTGACTTGAAATAGAGGGGCCCATCCAACGCCTCCCCAGGTCATCGTTGTGGACGACGATGACGGTGTGCGTGAGGCGCTCAACTTCCTGTTCCAATCCGTAGGCCTGCTCGTGACGTCATACGCCTCGACGCGGGCGTTCCTCGCTGCGGATCTGCCTGATTGTCCTTGCTGCCTGGTTCTCGACGTCAGGATGCCGGAGGAGAGCGGCCTCGAGCTCCAAGCCAAGCTCAACGTCCGTGGAGACAAGACGCCGATTATCTTCATCACCGGCCATGCCGATGTTCCGATGACGGTGAAGGCCATGAGGCTGGGCGCGGTCAACTTCCTTCCCAAGCCATTTCGCGATCAGGAGCTGCTCGACGCCGTCTGGGAAGCGATCCGGTCCGATTCTGAGCGCCGTCAAAGTGAAATGGGCTTGTCAGAACTTCGCAAGCTTGCGGAGCAGTTGACGCCTCGAGAGCTGGACGTCCTGAAGCTGGTCGATCGCGGCCTTCTCAACAAGCAGATCGCCTTCGAGCTCGGATTGGCGGAGGTCACCGTGAAGATGCACCGCAGCAATGCCTTTAAGAAGCTGCGAGCGACGACCGCGACGGATCTGATCCAGAAAATTCGGACTCTCGACATCCGCTGACCGAGGGCGCTAGCCGATCACCAATAAGCAATTCAGCCCTGCACCGAAGTAGAGCCGCGGCATACCGCCGTATGATTTCGGCGCCGGGAACCTCGAAGCATCATCTGTCCGCAGCGTTTCAAGGGGTGCGTCCCCAAGCTAAGGATCCAGACGATGCCTTTCGTTACGACGGCAGACGGTACGAACATCTTCTATAAGGATTGGGGTCCGAAGGACGCCCGCCCCATCGTGTTTTCTCACGGTTGGCCGCTCTGCTCGGACGCGTGGGACGGCCAGATGCTATTTCTGGTCCAGCAGGGCTTCCGCGTGGTGGCGCATGACCGGCGAGGGCATGGTCGCTCTGATCAGCCTTCTTCCGGTAACGACATGGACACCTACGCCGATGATCTCGCGGCGGTTCTGGACGCGCTCGACATCCGCAATGCCGTGATGGTCGGCCATTCTACGGGCGGTGGCGAGGTCGCCCATTATCTTGGTCGTCATGGTTCGAGCCGGGCCGCGAAGGCGGTCCTTATCGGCGCCGTCCCTCCGATCATGGTCTCGACTGCGCAGTGGCCAGACGGTCTCGACATCTCGGTGTTCGACGGGATTCGCAACGGCGTGTTCGACAACCGCTCGAATTTCTATCTCGAGCTCGCAATTCCATTCTACGGCATGAACCGCGGGGGGGTGGCGATCAATGACGGCCTTCGGCACACTTTCTGGAACCAGGGCATGATGGGTGGGATCATTGGCCAGTACGCATGCGTCCGCGAATTCTCGGAGGTCGACTACACCCCCGATCTCGAGAAAATCGATATCCCCGTTCTGGTGATTCACGGGGACGACGACCAGATCGTGCCGATCGCTCACGCCGGTGCCTTGACCGCTAAGATCGTCAAGGGAGCCGTCCTGAAGATCTATCAGGGCGCCCCGCATGGTCTCGCCTCGACACATCAGGACAAACTTAACGCTGACCTGCTCGCCTTCGCCAAGGACTGAGCGCTCAGCCCGGCGCGCCGACGGTTGTCGGCGCGCCATCGCCACGAAGGCGTCGACCGCAGACCCGCTGGGTGCAGCGCGCTCTGGGCCAACCTGCTTACCCTCAGCTTGCCGTTCCTCGCGCGATCGCGAATAAGCGATGGAGAGCAAGCGAGTGCGAGCATGGTTCTGGCCGAAGCCCTGGATCTCGTTGGCGACAGCGTCGTCACCGTGGACGTAGATGGGCGGATTAAGAGTTGGAACCTCGCTGCAGCCGCCCTTTATGGGGTGAAGCCGAATGACGCGCTGAACCAAGACATCGAACCGCTGCTTGGAACGTATCCCGAAGAGGCGAAGCTGCAGCTTCAAACGCGTGGCTCATGGACGGGGCGTCTTGAGAGGAAGCGAGCGGATGGCTCCACCATTCGAGTCCGCGCGCGGTTGGCGAGGTTCTCGACTGCGGCAAGTGACGACGATCGAACGATCGACGTTTCGACATTAATCGACGAAACTCATCCCGCTGAGAAGAAACTCCAAGATATCGAATACAGATACCGTAACCTGTTTGGCGCGGTCGCGGCGTCATTCTGGGAGCTGGACTTCGTGGCCGTCGGAGAAATGCTGAGAGATCTACGCCAGACAGGCGTTACTGATCTTCGCTCGTATTTCGCTCAAAACCCAAAATATGTTCGCGACATGATGCGCGCGACGCGCATCATCGACATGAATGACAGATCGATGCAGCTATTCGAGGGTAGCAAGCGCGATCTGCTCAATTCGAGCATCGATCAGTTTTGGCCTTACGAAAGCACCAAGGACTTCGCGAGTTCGGTTTTAGCCGCAATCGGCGGCGATCCGCATTTCATCGTCGAGACTCGAATGCAGACACTGCTCGGCCGTGTCTTCGACGTCCTGTTCACCGTGACATTTCTACCGGGCACTGTCGGCACCGGAACGCTGCTGATAGGCATCACCGATATTTCTGATCGCGTGAAGGCAAGCAAGGATCTCCAAGAGGCCAACCTTCGCCACAGGATGTTTCTGGAGGTTTCCTCCGTTGCTCTGTCAGAGATGATCTCACCGGAACTGGCGCACTGTTTCGAAGATTTACGCGCAACGTCCGTGATTGACCTAAGCGCCTATATCGACGAGCATCCAGAGTTTATCGACTTGCGCTCGCCAATGTAAGGTTCGGCGAAGCCAATGAAGCTGCGGTCAAATTATTCGGCGCAATCTCACGCGAAGACCTGATCGGTCGGACGCTTATAGACGTATTTGTCCCAGGGCGTGACGTCTTCCGATCCGCTCTGGAGAACGTCTACAAATCCAACTCCGCATTCCAAGCGGAAATGAGAGTGCGAAGTCTCGATGGGCGGCAGGTGGACACGATATTCTGCATGGTGTCGCCGCCAGAGCTTCGCAAGAAGGGCATCGTTCTCGCAGCCCATCTTGATGTCACCGAGCAGGTCAATGTTCGACGTGATCTCGAACGTTTGCGCAAAGGGGGTCGCGCATTCCGCTCGAGTGGCGATGCTAGGAGAACTGTCTGCATCGATCGCGCACGAAATCAGTCAACCGATCACGGCGATCACGACGAACGCATCGACTCTCGAACGTGTCCTTCAGCAAAAAAACCTGAACCTCGAATTCGCCAACGGCGTGTCTCAGAGGCTGCAACGGGACGCAATGCGGGTCCGTGACATCATCCAAAGAATTCGAACGCTCGCCGCCAATCAGGAAGTCCAATTCGAACCGGTCAATCTCGATACAGTCGTCAGCGACACGATCACGCTTCTAGCGCACGAACTGCAGGAGCACGAAGTCGCCCTGACCAAGAGCAACAGGGTTTCCGCCCCAATCGTTATCGGCGATCGCGTTCAGCTTCAGCAGGTCATGGTGAACCTCATCATGAACGCGATCCAGGCGATGCATGCCTGCCCGCCGCGCAACAGAAGGGTGCAGATCGAGCTCGTCGAAGCAGACCATCGATTGATGATATGCGTCACGGACTCCGGCGTTGGCTTTCCAGACGGCGCTGCCAGCGAGATGTTCGAAAGCTTCCGCTCGACAAAACAGGGCGGGCTTGGATTGGGGCTGGCGATCTGCCGTTCCATCGTTGAGGCGCATGGCGGCTCGCTTACAGCAGGCAATCGCTTGGACGAACCAGGGGCGGTGCTTCGAGTGAGCCTGCCCGCAGCCCCAAGCGAGTAGCCTTCGTCCGATCGGGTGCGAGTTCCTTAGCGACGCCCCCGTGCCGACGCGGAGTATCCTGTTCGTCGTCGCGCTGGGCGGGACCGGCTTCCAAAGTCTCGATAGTGGCGTCAGCGGCGACCGAAAGCCCATCGCCCCAAGACCCCTTCAATCCGCCCGGTTTCTTTCGCGTGCCGTTACGCGACAGGCCTGACAGGCCACCTATACGAAGGTGTGTTCATTCAGGGTCTCGCGAATAGGTTTTGAACGCTTCTGTCCAAGTAGTCGTGGCGTAAAAACGTGAGAAAATGCCTCCATCAAATTCAGGAGGCGGCAGTGTACATTCGCGAATTGCTCGTAGGGGCTATGGCGGTTTGTTTCTGCACAGTTTGGCGGCTGGAAACGTGACCAAGGCGGGTGAAAATCATGATGGCGAGCTCATCAAGCTGAGCAGCGGATACCCCTTTGCGCTGACCGTTCAGAAATTGGACGCGGCGCTCGTCGGTAAAGGCTTCACAGTCTTTGCGACAATTGATCAGAAAAAGGCGGCAAACTCTGCTGGATTGGATATGCCGCCGACGACGCTGCTCGTTTACGGCAATCCCAAAGGCGGGACCCCGCTCATGGTAGCGGCGCCGGACTTCGCACTGGATCTTCCGTTGAAGGTCCTCGTACGCGAGGAGGGCGACGGACAGGTGACCGTGGTCTATCAGCCTGCAGCCTCACTCGACGGTAGGCATGGTCTGCCGGCCGGCCTGGCCGCAAAGCTCGGGGCAGGCGAGGCTGTCATCGCAGCTGCGATCAAGGCCCCGAACTGACGTCTGCGGGCGCGGTGGCGCCGACAATTTCAGGAATTGGAAGATGAGCTTGGAAGCTGAAACGGGTGGCGAGCCCGCGATGACGCACGTCCTCTCGCGCAGAAACATCCTATCGGCTGCGATGGGTGTTGCTGGCGCAGCGGTGGTCGAAAGAGCTTCAGCGGACAGCCTGGCCGATGTGCCTGAGCGGGGTCCAGGTAATCCGCTCACAGCCACTAGCGAGCGGTCTGAGTTCGTGCATATCGCGCGTCTGCCGGAGTCGACGCCCGGGATCCGCCATGTGGACCCCAGTCGGGCGATCAACTCCAAGGCCCCGCTCGACAAGCTGGTCGGGACGATCACGCCCGCCGACTTGCACTATGAAAGAAGCCATGCCGGCGTTCCCGAAATCGATCCGGCGAAACACCGCCTCCTCGTCCACGGGATGGTGCAGAAAAATCTCGTCCTCACGATGGACGACATTCTGGCGATGCCGTCGATCTCCCGGATCGCCTTCCTCGAGTGCACCGGGAATGGCTGGGAGAATTGGAAGTCGGCGCCGTCCGACGTAACGGTTCAGAACACGCATGGGCTAATCAGCACGAACGAGTGGACGGGGGTGCCTCTCTCGTTCCTCGTCGACCTCGTAGGCGTCGATCCAGCGTCGACGTGGATGCTTGCTGAGGGCGGCGACGGCTCTGCCGTGGCGAGAAGCATTCCGCTGACAGACGAGATCCTGTCCGAGGGCATCCTGGCTCATGGGCAGAACGGAGAGCCTCTGCGGCCAGCGCACGGCTTTCCACTCCGCCTCTTCCTTCCGGGATTTGAAGGCAACCTGAACATCAAATGGCTGCGCAGGCTGAAGTTCGGCACTCGGCCGTTCATGACCCGCTGGGAAACAGCCCGCTACACGCAACTTCAGGCTGACGGCTCCGCGCGACAGTTCCAGCTCCATCAGGATGTCAATTCCGTCATTACCTCGCCGTCCGGGATGATGGAGATCCGCCTAGGATACACCCGCATCACTGGTCTCGCATGGAGCGGCCATGGCCGCATCGTCAGGGTCGAGATCAGCACTGACGGGGCGAAGACATGGCGCGATGCGGTCATTAGCGCGCCCGCCCTTCCGAAGGCTCAGACGAGATTCCAGGCCGATTGGGTATGGGACGGCGCGCCGACGAAAATTGTCAGCCGGTCCACCGATGAAAAGGGCAACGTGCAGCCTGATCGCGCGAGCTTCATCGCCGCGCGAAACACGAACGCCCTCTTCCACAAAAAAAAAATCGATGCGGCCGGAAAGGTTCGCAATGTCCTGGCCTAAAGCACTGTCGCTCGGCGCGTTGGCTCTCGTCTTCGCGACAGGCGCCTCCGCTTACGATTTCGGCCGTCCTGCGACGCAGGCTGAAATCAAGTTGTGGGACATCGATGTCAGTCCCGACGGAACTGGCCTTCCTGAAGGTCGCGGGGACGTCGCCCGCGGTCGCGACGTCTACAATGACAACTGCGCCGCCTGTCACGGGGACAAGGGTCAGGGCGGCTTCGCCGACAGACTTCAAGGTGGCCAAGGTTCGCTGGCGTCCGATCACCCGGTAAAGACTGTCGGAAGCTTCTGGCCCTACGCGACGACGCTGTTCGATTACGTCCGGCGAGCGATGCCATATCCCGAGCCGCAGTCGCTGAGTGACGACGACACTTATGCGGTCGTCGCTTACATCCTGAACATGAACGGGATCATTCCCGCCAACGCGACCATCGATCGGTCGACCTTGCCCTCCGTCAAAATGCCGAACCGCGACGGCTTCGTGCCGGACGAAGAGTTTCGGGTGATCCACAACTCGAGACAGAAGTGAGCGGTCGCATCATGCCAGAGTTTCACGTCACCACGAGTCGGCGAGCGGCGCTCGGGTTCCTCGGGGCCTCGGCCGTCATCGCAGGTGCATCGCCGGCTCGAGCGGGCGATACGATCCGAAGCGGTTCATCGTCTGGTGAAGCGCTGCGAGCCCTGAAGGCCAGCCTGGCGGCAGCTCCGCGTCGAAGGTCGTTCAAAACCGTCCCATTCATGGTCACGAGGCCTGACGAGTGGGATCACGAAGCCGCGCAACTGGTCCTGTCGTACGGCCCTCGCACGATTCAAATGTGGGAGAGCACCGACCTGGGCGCTCCCTGGCTCAACCTGATGAGAGAGGCGCTGAACGGTCAGGTCTTTGCTCACAAGAACCCCGACTTCCTCCCGGTGGCTGCGGTTCACGGTTCCGCCCATCTGACGCTCTTCGACCAGGCGGCATGGGACATGTACGCCTTGTCGTCGCTGTCGGGAGGCAAGGCCACGGCGAACAAGTTCGTATCCGCCAAACCCGGAACCACCCCATCGGACGACCTGCAGGATCTGGGGGGCTATTACGGCCCTCAGAACAACAACATCCAGACCCTTCAAGAGCGTGGCGCGGCGTTCATCGCGTGTCACGACTCGATCCATGCGATCGCCCGCACGCTGCAGACGAAGAGGCCGACTGGCCCGTCCGCAGACATGATCGCCGCGGATCTCACCAATCATCTGGTGGAAGGCTCCATCCTCGTCCCGAGCGTGGTCGCGTTTCTTGCCGAGCTTCAGCGCGCGGCTTCACCTACGCCAAAGCCGACTGAGGGCGGGCGGACGTGAAGCCATTGGCCCGGCCCCGTCTGACTAGTTGAGCGCGGCTCGGCCGACGTCTCCCCCATCATTGCCAAGCAGTGACAGAGCGTGAGATCCCGCGAGCATTTCAGCCAGAAAAGTGACAAGTGGGCGAGCGAGATCGCCCGCTTGTCCTTCTTCGCCGAGAACGATGATTTCGGCCATCGGCAAGGCCGGCCAGTGCTCCGGCGCCTTCAGGATCTGAAGTCCCTCCTGCACGAAGGACCTGCCGAGCACCGTCACGCCAAGTCCGCCCGCGACAGCTGCTTGCGCGCCCATCAGGCTCGATGCCGTACAAGCTGGAATCCACTCCCTGCGGACAGCGTCGAGCGAAGAAATCATCAGGTCTCGATAGCTGCAGGGCTGCGGCAACATCACCAGTCGAGCGGGCTGAGTGAAATCTGGTTCGTAGTCGCTCGAGGCGAGCCAGACCAACGGCTCGCGCCAGATCAGGCGGCCACGCTGCGCCTTGCCTTCCTGCTTTGCGATCACCGCATCGATCTGGCCGGCGTCATAGGCGGCGAACAGGTCGGAGCTGAGGCCCGTGAGAAGGTCGAGGCTGACCCCAGGATAGATCCGACCGAACTTCGACAACATCTTGGGAAGTTGGCCCGGCAGGAAATCCTCGGAAACGCCGAGCCGCAAATGGCCGACAGCAGTCGGTTCACGGAACTCACGCATCACCTTGTCATTGAACTCAAGCATTTGCCGGGCCGCCACGAGCAACCGCTCTCCTTCCGCGGTCAGCTTGAGCGAGCGGCTGCTGCGCTCGAACACACGGTGTTCGAGGATCTCCTCGAGTCGCAGAACCTTCTGGCTGACCGCGGATTGGGACCGGTTCACGACGTCGGCTGCAGCCGTGAAGCTCCCGGTTTCTGCGACGGCAACGAACGCGCGCAGCAGGTCGATTTCGAGATCAGGGTATCGGATCACGGAATTCGCTCGACGTTTCAATCGCGGCGTTGCGATCGGAAAAACTTATAGACGTGGTTGAGTTTCATCAATGGCCTCAACGGGGCGAGAGCTCATGGAGATGCGAAATGACGGATGTAGCCAAAGCGAGTCAGCGCTTCGATGTGATGGCGATCGCCGCATCGTTTCCCGACACTGCTCAAACGCTGCTGCTCGACCGATACCTCACAAGCGAGGAGGCGGCGAGCGCCCGCGTTTTTCGGGTCTATCGAGAGACGCCGCCCCACTTTCATGCGACCTGCGACGAGTATCTCTTCGTGCTCACAGGGCGAGGCACGTTCTGGATGGAGGATCCTGCATCGGAGGCGGAGTTCGGGCCCGGCCAACTTCTTTTCTTCAAGAAGGGCGTGGTGCACGCCTTGCCGAAAATTCTCGAGGGCCCGCTGACCTTCCTCTCCGTTGACACACCGCGGCGGGATCCCAAGGACATCGTCTTCGTCAACCCGGCCGACGGCACGCCCGAGGGGTTTGTCCAGCAGTATTAAGCGAGGCCTCGGGCGCACATCGCTCTGGATGACGCGAGATAGCCAAGGTTCACAAGCGTAGCAGCCGCGCTTGTGAACCTTGATTTTCTCCACCCCTGAACGACCGGTCAGGTGACCGAACGCCTGCAGGTTCGAGTTCAGTCAGATCAGCGGCTTATTATAGCATACCACTGTATTACAATTGGATACTTGCGAAGAAATGAAACCCGGAAATTGAAGAACTATTCTCTCTTCATCGGCCGCTGGGGTCGTGGACACAAACAGAAGAGAGAAATTGCCATGAACAAGATCTTTGTTGCGATCGCTTCCGTGATCATCACCGCCTCGGTCGCTCAGGCGGCCCCGGCTGCTCGCCACTCGGCGGGCGTCAGCACTGTTGAGGCGAGCCAGGCTGACCAGCGCTCGGGCGCTGAGATCCTTGGTGGCTTCGGCGCGGGCGACCGCTCGAATTCGGTCTCCGAAGGCGCTGGCATCATCGGCGGGTTCGGCCCGGCCAAGTCTGGCAGCCACTTCTCGAAGTAAATTCGAGCCTTGACTGCGTCCACTGGGCTCTCAGGCTGTATCTGAGAGGACGCCTGAGAGCCCTGAATTCGAAAATCCAATTTATGGCGGACAAAGCAAACACCTTGGCGGCGCGCTCGCGAACCCGCCGAGGTGTTTTCTCGCGTTATCGAACATGAGGCGAATCCAATGTCACACGAAGTCTACAGCGTCATCGAGCACGATGGTGGATGGGCCTACCGTGCGGAAGGAACGATATCCGAGACTTACCTCACGAAGGCAGAGGCGCATCGCGCGGCGGAGCGAGCTGCCCGGAACCAGCGCTCGCCAGGCGAAGATCGCGAAATTGAGTTTGAGAGGTCGACGGGCGCTGGAGGTCCGAGCACGCCGACGGCGGAGATCGCCCGCTGACGGAAGTCAGAGACGCCTAACGGCCCCCACAAACACAAGTCACGGAGTTGCCCCATGGGCGATCCTCCAACGATTGCGGTCGTCGATGACGACGAGGGCGTCCGACTGGCGACCCTAAGCTTGCTGCGATCTTACGGCTTCGACGCCCTGGTTTTTGGATCCGGGGCAGAGTTCCTTGCCGAGACGACGAGCCAATCGCCAGATTGCATGATCTGCGACATCCAAATGCCGGACATGACCGGGCCGGAGTTGGTTCTCCGGCTCACGCAGGAGGGACGACGATACCCTGTCATCTTCGTGACAGCGTTCGCTACTCAGGAACTCCGACGGCTCGCCATCGCCTCTGGTGGCGTTCGGGTTTTGGAGAAACCGAGCTCGGCCGACGACCTCATCGCTGAAGTCGAGAAGGCGATCGCCGACTCATCGAATCCGAGCACTTGGGCCGCCGCTTAAAGTAAGGACGCATGCCTCGGTGCACAGAGTTCGCCCGGATGAATATATCGATCAAACCTACGTATTAATTTGAAGAACAAGCGTAGTATACAGAAAGTCATCAAGGTCATCCAAATTAATCCTCAGAAGACGCCGCTGGTGGCGCCTCTGGAAAAAGGATGACTGTCATGAAGACCCTGATGTTTGCTTCTTTCGCCGCTGCCCTCGTTGCAACCGCCGCGGTCGCCGAGCCTTCAGCCGAAGACTGGATGCGTCGCGACTCCATCATGAACCACGCGCCGCTCGAGCATTCGAAGAGCGAGACCGGAACCCGCGGCGCGGTGCACGGCGCCAAGACCGTCGGCGCGCTCCAGACCGAGACCCGTGGTCTGGCCATCAGCAGCGAAGACGTTCGTCGTCAGGGCGGACTGGTGACCGCCGGCGCCGTGCGCTGGATGTCCGGACCGGAATACGTCGCACTTAACGGTTCGATGAAGAAGCAGCCCAAGGCCACTGATGGCCGGATGCACCAGGACAACGACCAGGGCGAGTGGACCTCGGACCGCAGCAACGGTTGAGGACCGCTGCCGGACCCGTCGCCTCTGCGACGGGTCCGGCCCTCCTGCCATCCAGACCTGACGACTCCCACGGATCTCGCCGGCGGACACCGCAGCCGCCATCAGTCGAGAAACGACTAGATGCAAGAAGAACTATGCGTTTCTTTTATCTTCCTGTCTTGACCATCTTTGGTTTCGCCTCCGCCCAGGTGGCGGCGGAGGCCGGTAAGGAATCTGGAGATGACAACGGTCATGGCAGGTAAATCGCCCCGACCTTCGCGATTTGCGAACTCGAAGACCGGTCTTGGCGTACTGAGCTCTCTTGGGCTTGCCTGCGCCATTCTCCTATGGGGTGCGAACTGGCCGGTGATGAAGGTCGGTTTGAGCCACGTTTCGCCGCTGTGGTTCTCGGCGCTGCGATTTGCGACGGGAGCAGCTTGCCTGTTCGGTTGGCAAGCGCTGCGAGGTGATCTGCAAGCGCCCAAGCGCGAAGATTTGCCCTTCATTGCGTCGATCGGCCTGCTTCAGATGACGCTGTTCACGGCGTTCGGCGCATGGGCAATGACCGAGCTTCCCGCAGGCCGTTCAGCGATCCTGAGCTACACGACGTCGATTTGGGTCGTGCCTGCCGTGTACTTGCTCGGCGAACGAATTCAGCCGCGTCGCCTCGTTGGAGTTGCGTTTGCAGTCGCTGGGGTGGCGATCCTGCTGAACCCGCATGCTGTGAACTGGAGCGACCGCCGTCTTCTCGAGGCGAACGGATTATTGCTGGCGGCATCCGCATGCTGGGCAATCTGCATTCTCCATCTCCGCTACGGACGCCCAGCCTCCTCGGCGATTGCTCTAGCGCCCTGGCAGATGGCCTTGGCGACAGTTGTCCTAATGCCGACGGCGCTGGTTTTCGAAGGCTTGCCAACGGGCGACGGCACGGCGGCGTTTTGGCTATCCCTCCTCTTTGTTGGGCCCGTCGCCACCTCTTTCTGCTTCTGCGTGGTCAACGCGGCGAGCAGCCGGCTGCCCGCGAGCGTGATGTCAACGCTGATGCTTGCCGTTCCCGTGACCGGCCTCGCCATCTCGATGGCCACTCTACACGAGCCTCCATCCGTCGACCTGCTGCTCGGCGCGCTCGTGATCGTCATTGGCATCGCTGTGAACGCGATGCCCTCCCGTCCCAACACCATCAGTCTGGAAGCGAAGTCATGAAAGCCGTTGGTTTCTACAAGTCATTGCCTGCAGGTGATCCGAACTCGCTTGTCGACGTCGAAATCGCGAAGCCTGAGCCAAAGCCCCGAGATCTGATCGTCAAGGTCCAGGCAATCTCGGTGAACCCTGTCGACGTCAAGATGCGTGGTCGCCTCGCCCCCGCAATCGACGTTCCGCATGTGCTTGGCTACGACGCCGTCGGCATCGTCGAGTCGACAGGCTCCGATGCGAAGCTCTTCAAGCCGGGCGACGCTGTATTCTACGCGGGCGCGATCGATCGTCCTGGAGCCAACTCTGAGTTCCATGCGGTCGATGAGCGGATCGTCGGACCGGCCCCCAAGTCCCTCACGCCCGAACAGGCGGCCGCTCTGCCGCTGACGTCGCTGACCGCCTGGGAGCTGCTCTTCGACAGGCTTCGCGTTCCCTATGGTCGGATGGCGACGGGCGACGCGATCCTGATCGTCAACGGAGCCGGCGGCGTCGGCTCGATCCTGACCCAGATCGCCCGTCGCCTGACCGGCCTGACCGTGATTGCGACCGCGTCGCGGCCCGAAACTGAGCGCTGGTGCTTCTACATGGGAGCGCATCACGTCATCGATCATCGCAAGCCGCTTGATCAGGGGCTGCGTGAGATCGGCATTCCGGAAGTGCGCTACGTCGCGGGATTGACCGCGAGCGACCTCCATCGCGATGCCATTGTGGCGGCCCTCGCCCCTCAGGGCGCGCTCGCCATGATCGACGACCCGGAGAGCTTCGACGTCACTCCGTTCAAACGGAAGAGCCTGTCCGTCCACTGGGAGCTAATGTTCACCCGAAGCCTCTTCGGGACCGCGGACATCGAGGAGCAGCACAAGATCCTGAGCGAGGTTTCATCGCTCGTAGACGCGGGCGTCCTGAGAACCACGCTCCGCGAGGAGATGGGGCGGATCAACGCTGCCAATCTCCGTCGCGCGCATGTCGCTCAGGAGAGCGCTCGCTCGATCGGGAAGACGATCCTGTCGGGCTTTTGAGGCGGCTTCTGGAGAAGGAACACGGATATGAAAGCGATCATCTCCTTTCTCGCAGCCGCGAGCATGTTTGCCGTCGCGCCGCCGTTGGCTGCGCAGACGATAGGGGTGCTTGAGGACGTGGCACGGTTCGACGGTCCCATGCCGACCGGTGTCACCGTAGCTTCCAGCGGGCGCGTGTTCGTGAACTATCCGCGCTGGGGCGACGACGTTCCGTTCACGGTCGCCGAGATCAAGGATGGAAAGGCGACCGCATATCCCAATGAGGACCTAAACCGCGGAGATCCTAGCCGCCCCGCGGACACCTTGCTCAGCGTTCAGAGCGTCGTCGCGGACGGAAAGAACCGGCTGTGGATCCTCGACACGGCCGCCCGGGGTTCCAAACTCGTGTCTCGGGAGGCGCAAAGCTGGTCGCTGTGGACCTGGCGACAGACCGTATCGTGCGGACGATCGTCATTCCCGACGACGTCGCCCTCGCGACCACCTATGTGAATGACGTCCGATTTGATCTCAGGAACGGGGATGGCGTCGCCTACATCACCGACTCTTCGGTGAGCGGGCCCGGCGGGATCATCGTGGTCGATCTCGGCACCGGCCGCGCCGTCCGTCGGCTCACCGGACACCCTTCGACGTCGCCCGACCCGTTGTTCAAACCGGTCGTCGACGGCCGCGAGATGCTGGTGCGACCCAAATCCGGGCCGACCAAGCCGTTCCGCGTCGCCAGCGATGGAATCGCGATCTCTCCGGACGGCGAGACGCTCTACTACTGCCCGCTATCGAGCCGTCGCCTGTACGCGGTTCCGACCTCGGCGTTGCGGGATCCGTCCCTGTCTGACGCAGATCTCGCCGCGAAAGTAACAGAGCTCGGCGAGAAAGGTGCCTCTGACGGCCTCGAGACCGATGACAAGGGTCGCGTTTATGCCGGCGACTACGAGAACAACGCCGTTCGACGTCTGGAAAACGGCGCCTGGACGACGATCCTCCAGGACGACAGGGTGTCATGGCCGGACACGTTCTCGATCTCGGGTGACGGCTTCCTCTATTTCACGGCGAACCAGCTCCATCGTCAGGCCGGATTTAACGAGGGCGTGGATCTTCGGCGCAGGCCCTATCACCTCTACCGGGTGAAGATTGGAGCTGGACCTGTCGTTCTGAAATAGAACTATCTTCGGAAGCGAGAGAGACGGCGGACGATCATTCGTTCGCTGCCTTTTTATTGAACCAATAGAGCTACCAAACCTGAGCATTATCTTCTCAAACTGCAGAACGATTTCGGACCTCTGCCGAGTTTCGCACATTGCTCCCGACCGGCGCCGTCTGATGGCGTCCTGAACGGGATGTCAGAAATGAGATGTTTGATCGCTTTTAGCGCGCTCGCGCTCACGGTCACTGCCGCGATCTCGGGGTCGCAAATGGGCTTCAGCCTTCACATTGCCCTGCCGGCGACCAGTGTCGCCTCAGAACTCATGCCTCTCGCTGGACCCTTCTATTTGCCGACCGGCGTGCCGCTCCCAGGGCGGATCGACCGAGCCGAACTGGCCGGGTCGATTGGCGAGGATCGGCGGGGGCTAGCTGTACCCGTAGATGCTGTCCGCTGGCGCCATCAGCTCTTTCCTCCAAGCTGGAACAGCTTGGAGACTACGGACGTCAGACGTGCCGACGTCGTCGGCGAGCCGAGCGAAGAAGACCTAGACACGCGCCGCGGCCGACGGCTGCGAAAGGACCGAGACACCGTACGTGGCGAAGATGAGGCCTAGGCGGAATGGCGTCTCGCGATCGCCTCAGCGATGAGCCCCGGACCCGTACTCCCTAAAACACTGAACACAGGCGAAGGACGCCGATATGAACGATCGCGTTTACCCAAAGCTCAAACCCTACATCGTAGGCCCATTGGGTCGCTGCCCGCGGTGCGGAGAAGGAAGACTGTTCTGCGGTTTCCTGACGCTTCGGCCATCTTGCGAAGTATGCGGTCTCGACTTTTCATACGCTGACCCGGCCGACGGCCCTGCCTTCTTTGCCTCGATGTTCTTCTGCCTGCCGTCAATTTCGTTCGCGGTCTGGCTCGAGCTCGCGTTTCAGCCGCCATACTGGGTGCACGCGATCACGACCTTGCCGCTGATGTTGGCGACAGTGATCCCGCCGTTGAGGCCCTTAAAGGGCTGGCTGGTCGCCAGCCAATTCTATCACAAGGCGGCCGAGGGACGGTTGGTCCGTGAAGGTGAGGTCGCCGATCCACGGACCTGGTGACGCCTTCGCCAAGCGAGAGGGATCACCTCACAAACTGAGCGCGGAATTGCGTCGGCGTCATGCCCATCAATCGACGGAAGCTGTTCGAAAGGTGCTGAGGGTGGCTGAAGCCACAGAGAGCAGCAATGTGGCTCAATGGGTAGCTCGTCTCTCTCAGAAGACGCTGCGCTCGTTCCAGTCGGCACTGAAATACAAACCGCGCAGGGGTCTCGCCTCGCGTCTGCTTGAAGCTGCGAGAGAAGTGCCGAACGCTCATCCCGGCGATGTCGGCGAGATCGACGAGCTCAATGGGTTCATGCAACGTCGATCGAACATACTCGTCGATCAATTGGAGTACCGAAGCGGACAACGGTGTGGCTCCGGTTCTGGAGCTGTCGCCGGTTTGAAGCTTCTGCAGTCGTGCGATGGTTTGAAGCGTCCAGCCATCCGCCATGAGGGGAAAAGTGGCGTCGTCCCGCCACGTCATGAGTTCGCGAAGTCCGCCTTGGATCGCTTGGTCGCTGAACCCGGTAAGCGGCTGCTCGAGCAATGCGGCGGCGCCTTCTCCGAATAGGGACGGGTCGATCGAGACGACGTCGTAACTGCAAATCCTGTCGGTCGACATCAGCCCTTCCGAGATCATCCCCGGAGGGACAGACGCAAGGCAATCCGTCTGGCGGCCATCAATGACCGCGCTCCGACCACCGACCTCGACTTCAAGCGGTCGGATGCCGCTTCTCAACCAGAACAGAGTGAAGTTGGGCTGCCGAAAGCGCCAGTATCCCGTTTTGACGATCTCGCGGGTAACCGTTTCGATCCGAACGCTCGAGGTCGATCGTGAGCCAGAACTTATGATCGTTCCGTTTGCATGCCGGTAATACGCGCCGGGGTCGGCTTGAACGTCCTCGTCCTTCATGAGGCAAGCTCAAATGGACGGACCGCGTCTGCGCCATCATACGGGTGTATGACTGGCAGAAATGAAAAAATGGACGATGAATGGCCCGCAGATGCAAGTATGGCCGTCCAATGCCACATAGCATGAAGGCGGCAGACTTCGGCGGTGCTGTGGAGGAGCTTCCGTGACGTCATTGAATGGCTTGACTGGATCAGTCGGCGTTTGGATCGCGCCAGGGTTGCGTCGGTCACCCTCACTCATGAGCGCTCCGTCACTCTCTCGCGCGACGCTGTGGGGTCGACGTTCTTGAAATCCGGCAACGTCTTCACGGCGCTCGCGCTCGCAATCGCTAGCGCCGTGTTCGCTGCGGACACCCTTTATGCGACGGACGTCAGTATCTCGGTTCTCTACGTGCTGGCGCTCGGAGTAGCCTCGTTCGACGCGCATGAGGGGCGTCTGTCTTGGTTCACGCTTGGCTGTCTGGGGCTCGCAGCCCTTGCATGGGCGATCTCTCATGGAGCCTCGCCGACCTGGAGTAGCCTTCTGAAGCTTACTGCGTCCGCCATCGCGATTGCGATGACGGGGGCCCTGCTAGAGAACTTCAGAAAACTTCAGTCCGTGCGTAAAGCGTTGGAGGAGAGCAAATTCGAACTTGAGAACCTGACTGACTCTGTTCCCCATATTATATGGCGGGCCACCAAAGAAGCTTACGTCGACTTTTACAATAAGAGATACACCGAGATCATCGGAAGAGATTTTCGGGAGACGATTGAGCGCCAGGACTGGATCGAAGATTTTCATCCTGACGATCGCGGTTGGTATCTGGAACGAGTTCGGACGGCCTTTGCTGCAGGCGATGAGCTTCGAGCCATCTATCGCCTGCGCCACGCCGACGGCAACTACCGTTGGGTTTCACTCGTGGGACGTGCAGTTCGCTCTCCAGAGACCGGTGAGATCATCCGCTACTATGGCGGCACGACAGACGTCCACGAGGAGGTCTTGGCACAGATCAAGATCAAGGAGCTCAATGAAACGTTGGAGCAGCGGGTCGCTGAACGATCCGCTGAACTCACCCGGACCGAAGCGCGTTTCGACAGCATCTTCGACCTCAGTTCTGTCAGCTTTGCTGAATTGGATTTGGGGGATGCCCAGATCGTCCTTCAGGATCTTCGGAACGCCGGCGTCGTCGAATTTCGTACATATATCGAAAAACATCCGGTGCTGTTGGCGCGGTGCATCGCGGCGACAAGAACCGTCCGCGTCAATGAGGCCTTTGCTCGCCTGCTCGGCTTTAATAGCTGCAAGGAATTGGCCTCTCGCAAACACGAAGAAACATCGGAGGAATACCGTCGGATTGTCACGCACCAACTGGAGATGGCTTACCACGGGCTCAGCCATATCGAGGGGCGAGCAGTCCTGACGGGGAAGGACAGTCGCAAGGTGCCCGTTCACTACACGGTCAGCCGCCTTGAGACTGGGCGGCAACTCGCGACCTATGTCGACTTCACCAATCAAGCGCAGATCGAGGAGATGCGCTTGGCGGTTCAAGAGGAACTTGCCCGCGCCAATCGGATCGCGACCGTCGGCGCCTTTTCGGCGTCGATAGCGCATGAACTGATTCAGCCAATATCGTCGATGACGATGGACGTGCAGACCGGGATGCGACTGCTAAAACGAGCCTCCCCGGACGTGAACGGGGCTATCGAGACGTTCGAACGGCTCATACGGTCAACGCAGCGGATCTCGGGGATCGTCGAGCGCACGAAGAATGCGGTGAAGGGAGGGCAGCGGAAGCGGACCTTAATCGATCTCCATGCCCTTACGCAGGAGGTTCAATCATTGCTCGAGCGCGAAATGCGGAACAGCAAGAGCAAGATAATTATAAGATCCGACGACTCGTCGCCACGAGTTGTCGCGGACGCGATAGAGCTGCAGCAGGTCGTCATAAATTTGGTCAAGAACGCGATCGATGCGATGCAGAACGTTCAGCCTTCCGATCGTGTCGTGGAGATCGACATTGGGTCATCGGGGGCGTTGGCCCGGGTGTCAGTATTGGATCGGGGGGCTGGCATCTCTGATCATGTGCTTGAGAACATGTTTAGACCGTTTTTCACAACGAAATCTAACGGTGTTGGAATGGGCCTCCAGATCTGCCGCTCAACAATTGAAGCATTTGGAGGAGACCTAAGCGCGCGAAACCGCGAACGCGGTGGAGCCGTTTTCGAATTTACTCTGCCGGTGGATCGTACAGACACGGTTCCAGCAAGAATCCACGACTTGAAACGGACAAAGAGCTTTGGTTCAGGCCAGATGCCTACTTAAGGCTGAAGCTTCCGCATTTACCGCGCCGCTGGCGCCACCGCGTGCAGTCGCCGAAGCGCAAGACGCTTCAGCGATTGGCGCAAGCAGGCAAGGCCACAATAAAATCAAATACCCATACGACGGTATGAGGTGTTTATATTTTTCGACAATATGCTCAAGCGCCTTCGATCAATAGCTTAATCGTCGTCGACGAGATGACTTCTGGTGGTCTCCTGGACATTCCTCCCTGAACTTGTGGGTGGCGAGACATCGTCACCCACGTCTTTTTCGCGCCAGCGCCGTCAAGGTGGCAACGAGTGTCCCGGCGCATCGGTGGCTGCAGTTTCCGGAAACGCCGTCCGTCCGACGATGGCTACTCATTCCGGCGCCCTTTATCGGCGCGCGTGTCCCTCTTCGACAAACGCAACCGGAAGATCGAAGGCGAAGCTTGCGCCACCCTCGGGTAGGTTGGCGACCACAAGTTGCCCGCCCATGCCCTCGATGGCCGTTCGGCAAATTTGCAGACCCATGCCAATGCCGGTCGGCTTGGTGGTGAAGAAAGGCTCGAAAAGTCGTTCTACGTGCTCTTCGGGAATTCCCGGCCCCGTGTCTGAGACGCTTACACGTACCGCTTCGTCCCGGCAGCCGATGGCAATGCTGATATGTCGAGGCCCAGGTTGGTCACGCATTGCGTCAGCCGCATTGCTCACCAGGTTCACAAACACCTGCTGCAACTCAACAGGATCGCCATCAACCATCAGCGACGAGTCCTGCGGGCATCTGATGGAAAGGCCGACGCCCGACCGTTTCAGGTCGTGCTCCAAGAGATCGTGCGTCTCCTCCGCTAGGCGGCATATATCGATCGCCTTCACAGCGCGCCGGCCAGCAACAATGTTCGCCCTTGTCCGCTGGACGATGCCAGCGGCTCGCTGTGCAGTCTTGTCGATGCGCTGAAGAAGACGACCGAGCACATCGAGGTCCGGATCGCCGCGACCAATGTACCGAAGGCCAGCCTGCGCTTCCACCAGCAGAGCCGTAATGGGTTGATTGAGCTCGTGGGCGATCGATGCGGAGAGCGCCCCTACAGTCGCTACGCGATTGGCGCGAGCCAATTCCGCCTGTGTAGCGCGCCGCAACCCTTCGATGCGCTCCTGCTCGGAAAGATCCACGAAGCTTGAGAGATAGACGCCTTCCGCGAGTCGAGACACGTTGAAGTAGACGGGAATACGCTGACCACTCTTCCCAAGCAGCGCCGTCCGGCCGTCCATGTGGTCTGTTTTATAGTAATACATCTCGAGCTGGCGGAGCAGCATCTCTTCGCCATCCTCGGTGTTCCGAGTAGGCCAATGCGCAATAAGCTCAGTTGCGCTTGCGTAACCCATCAACCTCGCTAGCGCTTCATTGACCCGTGTCGTGACTAGGCTGAGGGTGCGTTCACGCTCTTTGGGATGGCTCGCCAAAAACTCGCGAAGATCGACGACCCCGTTCGATTTGAGTTCGTCCAGGAATTCGTAAGCCGCGCTGAAGTCCGTCTCGGCGAACGTCATGTTGCTCACGTGGAACAGGCCAGCGTAGCGGGTCTCGGTCCGCATGAGCTCAGCGGTCCGTTCCGTGACGCGGCGCTCGAGCGTCTCGTTCAGCTCGCGCACCTTCTGGTGCGCTGTCACTTGTTCATGGATGTCGGTGACGCCGCCGTAATAGCGGATGTCGTCAGAGCCTTCGGCGATTGGAACTGGCCGCCCGAGGAGAGACATCCATCGGTAGCTTCCGTCTGCATGCCGAAGCCGGAAGGTTGCGTTCAGCTCCTCTCCGGCCGCGAAGCTCCTTTCAAGGTTGGCCATATAGTCCGGCCGATCATCCGGATGAAAATCCTCGATCCAGTCCTGCTTCGCCATTACAGCATGCAGATCTCGGCCGGTGACTTCAGTGAAGCGTTGGTTATAGAAATCGACTTGAGCTTTCCGGTTGGCCCTAAAGAGAATTTGCGGCACTGAATTTGTAAAGTTGATCAACTCGCGCCGACTGTCTTCAAGCTCTGCGCGCACCCTAATGAGTTCTTCTTGCGCAATGACCTCGTTGTGGACGTCAGAAAGTCCGCCGAAGCGTTCAACAAGACCGGTGAGTGGCGAAAACGCGGGATTGTCGTAGATCTGCATCCAACGGTAGGAGCCGTCCGCTTGACGAACCCGGACCTTCAGGTCCGTCACCGTCCGACTGGCGACAGCTGCGGAGACGGTCTCATTGAGTGCCGGAATGTCGTCGGGATGCACGACGTCATTGTAGCGCTGCCCTTCCAGGACTGACCATCGATCGAGCCCTGTCACGGTGGTCCAGCTCTCGTTGAGATACTCGATTTCGCCTTGCGGATTGGACCGCCACAAGACGAACGGCACCGAGTTTGCGAAGAGTTCGACCTCTGATCTGCTGCGCTCCAGATCTCGCGCTTCGTTGCCTCGAACTGCTTCCGGCTGACCAGCAGAGCAGCAGTGACGCCGATCGCTACGCAAACGAACAGACACTGCAAAGCACTCATGAAGGTTGGGCTCGGGTAATGAACGATCACCCAAGCGCTGATCACAAGCGCGCCGCATGACAGCGCGGCCCACTTCACGGCTGTCTTGCCGCCGCCTGCGGAGACGATAACGAGCACCGCCAGATACAAGATGGAGATCGCGAAATCGTATCTCGCGAGGCTTGCTGTCGCGAACACCGATCCGGCGAGCAAGACCGCGGCCCCCAAAAGGAGTGACCTCTTCAGTCGTTCGTTCATTCCGGGCCGGCTCTTCGTACGGGCGGGTCTTCATGTAACGATACTCGCTTGTCGCGTCTGATCCATCCGGTCCCCGACGCAGTGCCGTCCTTCCTCGCAATTGAAATCGGTGCCATAGTCGTCGAGCTGTGGCGTGCCGTGGCGCACCGAGTAGGCGCTCCAAGTCTCAGATGATTTCCGCATTCGGCCGGGGAGTGACCACTTCTGGCGGATTGCGTTGAAAAAGTCGGTTGCTTGGCGGGTCATCTGAGCTGACGGCCGGAAGACGAGCGGCCTTTCCGCTTTTCAGATCCGGACCGTAGTCGGCGCCGGGACCAGCTTGGCGAGCTTCCTGAGGTTTTGGGCGGTGGCGGCGAGCAGGAACTCGTCGCGGGCTCCGCATGGCCCTCGAAGGCGTAACCGATCGAGCCGCAAGATGCGCTTGAGGTGCGCGAACAGCATCTCGACCTTCTTCCGCTCTCGCCGGGAGGCGGCGTAGGCGTCGGTCTTCGCGATTTCCCTGGCCATGTCGCGAGCGCCCTCGTGGATCGATCTAGGGATCTTCCGGGCCGGCGTGTTTGGGCAGCACTGCGGTTTCAAGGAGCAGCCGTCGCAGTCGAGCTTGCTGGCGCGGTAGCGGATCATGCCGTCGTCGTCGACGAGCGGAGCCGAGCTCCGGTAGACCCTCTGGCGGGGTCTCAGAAGCGGCGCGGCTCGGCGTTGAGCCCGGGACCTATCGCCAGATCTGATCCGCGGTCGACCAGGCGGAACCCCAATTCGCAATGGGTCAACCTCAGCCATTGAACACGGCGTCGGCGTGGATAAGCTCATGCCATGACGACGATCCCCGAATGCCTTGCGGCCTTCTCAGTCGCGGCCATGATGAACACGCCCGACGCCGCCGCACGTGGCAGCGCCGCGATCGATGCGTACCTAACCTGCGTCGAGGACGTTCCCAGACGGCGCTTGGCGGCCCTGCACGAGCTTCACGCGGCCTATCTTGAGCTATCCCTCGACAGCGCCGCAGCAGTCGCCATCAGAGCCGACATTGAGAACCGCATCGCGGCGATCGCGGGAGCCGGACAGGCGCCGAAAGCCGCGGATCGACACGCCTGAAGAAGCAACTGCGCCTGACCGCTCCCGGCGCTCAGGCCCGTGGCCGAGGCTTCCCGGCAACCGCATCAGGATCGCTCGCAGCCGCTCCTCCTGGACCGCGTCGGAGGCCTCCTCAGGCACCACCGCCGCTCGCGCTCGGCCTTTTCAGGCCAGTCCTCGAGTTCCTCGCGGACGAGCAGCGGGAACACTTCGACCTCGCAGATCTGGTTCGGACCCTTGCGCATGATCTTGAGGTAGTTTGAACGAGCCGAGGGCGGGCCCGCCGTCGCCGCGAACGCCGGCCTCCTCGTAGGCCTCGCGCATCGCCGTCCCTAGCGCGCCGAGCTCCTTGATCGGCCAGCCCTTGGGCACCATCCACCGATGCGTCTCGCGGGTGGTCACGAGCAGGACCTGCAAGCCGCCATTGGGACCGATCCGGTAGGGCGCTGCGCCGTACTGGTCGCGCACGCGCGCCTTGGGAGATCTCTTGCTCATCGCTTGCGATAACGCCCTGTGGCGATGACGGTTTCGCGACGGCGGACAGGCCCCGTCCAACTCTCGCGGAGTGTTTTTCAAGCGCCGCGAGTCGGTTAGAGCGAACGCATGGTCGACATCGTCCTTCTCGACAACGGATGCGAAACCGCCGCCCGATGAGCGCTACCTGATAATCGAGTGGAGGCGGACAGGGTCCGGCTGCGCCGTGCGCCACGAGGCCATGGGGATCCGCTATGTGGTCGGGCCGGACAGGCACGCCTTCTGGACCGTTGAGGCCCGCCACCTAGCGAGGCGCCTGAAGTTCGACCGCATCTACTTCAAGTGCTACCCGAACGCGCAGACTGAACCCAACCGACAGACGGCTGCCGCCCGAAGCTGACGCTCAGCCCGGCATCCCGATGTCGCCGACAAAGGCGACCTCGCCCGGCCCTGGTCCAAAGGACTCGATAGAGCTGGTCCGGTTCGGTCCCGAGAGGACGGGCGTGTCGGCGTCGAGGCCCGCGGCGGCGGCGGCTGCGATCACGGCGGCTGTCTCGTCCACGACGTGCACAGCCCAGAACAGCGGGTTGCCCGTCGGCGCCGTCTCGAAAGCGATCAGCCATCCTTCCATGACGGCGGCGGGTAACATTGGCGATGCGCCTACGGAAAGCTGTGCGTTCGTCGGGTTCCCGGGTCGAGGACCGAGCCGCCTCGCGACGGCCGGCCCCTCTGGCCGCCCCTCGGGTTGGAGACACCAGAGGCGGTTGGCTCACATTAGGCGTTTCGACGCCTTTGAGCCTGAGGCGGGACGTCGCTTGGGCCGCGAGCGTCAACGGGGACGGCAGCCCGTCGCTCGGTCGCATCGCATCTGCTTTCAGTTCGAATGGCCGATCTCGCCAGAGCAGCGCGAGCCTCTATCTTCTACCCTTGAAAAAATGGAGAGCGGTATGCAGGACGAGACCGACGCGCAGCAGCCCGAACTCGTCGGCGCGGCCAAGTGGACCGCGAAGCACGACGCGACGACGCGCGCCGCGACTGAGATCATCGAAGGGAGCGTGTCGAGCGAGAAGCGAAGACGGCCCGTTTGAGAGCTGCTCGCCTCGCCCGCGAGACAAGCGACGCCCGATCTGCCGTGGCGGGCTGACGAGCTATTACACCCTAGGCGTTTCAGACCGACGCGCGGCCTTCAGGCCGTCCCGCACACGTCGCGAAGCGCCTTCACGATCTCAGCCTTTACGAACAGCTTGCTGCTGAAGCCGATCGGGCTCCACAGGTTTGCCCTGGCGCGGACCAGAGGTGGGAAGAATCAGCGGCGAGCCGTCATTCGTTGGTGTGGTTTTCTTGGCGGCTGAGCACCGAAGACCTGTACCAGCGCCAGGTTTTGATCTCGCGCTCGAGCCGCGCATAGCGCTCTTGGAAGTGGATGACGAGCGGCTCGTCGGTGCCGCGCTCGAGCGAGCGTTTCAGCTCCATCGCCAACTTCTGGCAGGCGAGCAGCCGCTCCTCTGCGTAGGCGAGCTCGTCGCCCGCGCTCCGGACGTCGCCGTCATCCGCCATGGCGAAGGCGGCTGCGAGCGGCCCTCTCGCGAGACTTCTCCAACTCGGCGATCGACACGCAGCGTCCCGTCTCGGTGAAGACGGTGACGGCTTCCCCCGGACGTTCCCGGGCAGCTTTGGCGATGGACAGGACGTCGATCTCCGACGCCGCCACGACTGCGGTCTGGTGGCCGCGGTCGGTCGTGATGACCGTGTAGGACATGCGCGCTCCCCCGAATGCGATTCGGAGGATGTAGGCGCCCGTCTCGAGATTCCAGATCCGGATCGATCAAGCCTGATAAGCGCACCGGATCAAGCCGAGACTTTCAGAGGTCTCCGGCGGACAATTTTTTGCCGTGGCGCTCGAAGGTCCGTCGTCAGGGCTTTGGCTAGCGCTTCGAGCTCTTCGACAGTCAGGATCCAGCCCGTATCGCTGGCGATGGTGACCTGATCTCCGTCCTTCTCCAGGTCGTGGACGAGCCTGAGGGCGTCCAGGACCGAGGCTGCGACGGTGGCTACCGGACCGCTCTCGGCGGCCGCGATGACCGTGTACGACATGCTGGCGTGGCCTCCGCTTCGGCCCCTTGGCGGGGCGCTATTGGGTTTTGCGGACGATCAACTTTCGAACCAGCGCCCGGTTCCGGCGAATGGCTTTCACGAACGCCAGAGCCGTGCGCGAGCAGGAACAGAGCGAGACGATCCGGATTCGTTCTGCAGGGTCGGACCGGGAACGGTTTCGCCCGACCAAACCCTTCGCGATCGTAAACGCCGCGCTTCGCCCCATCGCGGCGGGAAGCGGACCTCCCGAACGTCAGCAACAGGTCACCCGGGACGGGACCTGCCGGCTGAGACGCGCCATGTTCGGACACTGAGATTCATGCGAATAGCGGAGCTTCGATCTGACTCGAGGACTTGTATATGGCCGCTCAAAGCCAGCTGAGCGACCGCGAGGGGCTCGGCCGCGCGCGTGAAGTTGCGCTCCTCGACTACGGCCACGAAATTCGCAAGCAGTTGAGTTCCAGTGCGATCCTACCCCCTGGCCTTAGCCGGAGGCCCGGCGGCGTCCGGGGCCGCTTGAGCTGCTGCGGTAGCGAGCCAGTCGCTCAGCATGTCGACGTGGATCGCGAAGTCGCGGCCTTCTTCGGGACCGCCCTTGTGGATGACGCCAATCACTGCGCCGCCTGCGTCGAGAAGAGGGCCGCCAGACATGCCCTGGCTCAGCTTCTGGGTCACCTCGACCAGCCGGACGGCGCGCTTTACCGTGACCGTGCTGACGACGCCTGGCCTGACGTTAAGAGGATCGCCTGGAGCCCATGCGGGGTATCCAACTGCGGTCGTCGGATCGCCGACGCCGAGCGAAGACCCTGATCGATCCAGCTCGTAATACTCATTCGCCGGGATGTCATGGCTGAGCACCGCGAGATCGAGGTGTTCGTCTCGTATCTCTACCGTCGCCATAAAGGTGTTGGAATTCTTCGATGGGTGGAAGACCTCGACTTCCTTTTTTCCCGTCACGCAGTGCGCCGCAGTGACGAGACCGACGCCGTTCAGGAAAAAGGGTACCCTGACTGTCCTCGTGCTCGACGAGCCATACTGCCCGGTCGCGACGCTCGGCCGGCATCGGCGTCACTTCGATCCTGCGATCTGGGAAACTCGCGTTGAAGCGTAGCGCGATGCTGCGAACGACTGGATCCGACGAGCCTTTGACGTGGCTGATCCAGGCGATCTTGCCGAGCAGATGCTCGACCAGGGCCCCGGTCCCGCCGGACGCGGCGTACTTCGCCTGCGCGCCCGCAAGGCCGAGCGACTCGACCGAATGCAACTTCGCTCGAACGTTCCGGATGTGCCGACGATCGACGTTGATCAGCTCGTTGATTTTTAGGCCAGTTACCATCCGCCGGGAGTGCCGATCGGCGTAGTGCGACTTGCCTGGATTGATCGTGAACCCATTGCCGGCGATGAGGGCGTTTAGCGCCGTGTTCAAAAGTTTCGGGCGCGAAGCGGCCGGCTGGCGGCAGCGGTCCTTCGAACAGCGAGGTCATCGGCTGGTGATTGGAGAACGTGATGTCGTCCGCGTAGCGCGTGTAGATGCAACGCGTCGTCTTGGCGGTGAGCAGCTCCCGGTCCAGCCGAAAGCAGATCATGTTGGACAGCACCGGGCTGGTCGGCGCGCCTTGAGGAAGATGGCCGTCGACGCAGCACATATGACCGATTGCGGCTGCTACTGCGTGGTCGATCCCGAGAGCCCCGAGCATGCCGACGACACGGTTCTCCGATATGGAAGGGAAAAAGTCCTTGAGATCGAGATTGAGGACGAAGCGTCGGCGTAGATGAGAAGGGCGTTGGTCTTGATCGACCGATCCGCGACGAAGCCATGTACCGGATTGCGAACCGGATAGATTAAATTGAGAAGTGGCAGAAGCTGCCGCTGCAGATACTTGAGTCTGCGATCGGGCGCGCGGATCAGCCTACTCTTGCTATTGCTCTTGGAGATCTCGAACGTCCGATACATTCGCGCGCGACGCCAACGGATCGTCTTCATCTCTCGAGCGGTGACGCCCAGATACGCGAGAAGCGCATCCTCACTCGTCAATTCGGCAGGTAGCGCAACTCGGATCGGTGGTCCGAACGGGTTGCGAGGCACGAGGTCTCCCTTCCACTCACGCCGCGGTCACCCAGAGTTCACGGCGCGCGCACGACTTCTCAGAACATTAGCTCTTACGCCGCAGTTGCACAGCGCGTATGCGATGGGAGACCTCGTGCGGTATACGTAACAGGTGCTGCAAGAGGCCGCTACATCAAGAGCTTGAAAGAGGCTTGGACAGCACGAAGCCGAGGCGCTCGGCGCTGCTGGCCGGCCCCCATCGAGTGGTCCGGTTGCAATGCTAGTTCATGATCGGCGCTGACGCGACGGTTGGTGTGGCCGGCGGAGGTCGGGGTTGCGCAGCCGGCCATAGCGCGACCTCGGGCGCGGGCGGTCTGTAGCCGAGCGCCGAGTGCGGTCTGACGACGTTGTAGTGCCGTCGCCAGCTTTCGATCACGGCTTTGGCTTCGGCGAGCGTGTAGAAGATCTCGCCGTTGAGAAGCTCGTCCCGCAGCCGCGCGTTGAAGCTCTCGCAGAAGCCATTCTCCCAAGGGCTGCCCGGTTCGATGAAGGCGGTCCGTGAGCCCACGGCGACGATCCACTCACGCACCGCCTTGGCTGCGAACTCGGGGCCGTTGTCGGACCTGACGTGGCCCGGCGCGCCGCGGAGGATGAACAGGTCCGACAGCACGTCGATGACGTCGGTCGACCGCAGCCTTCGCCCGATCCGGATCGCCAGGCATTCGCGCGTGAACTCGTCGATCACGTTGAGCATCCTGAACCTGCGGCCGTCATGCGTGCGGTCCTCGACAAAGTCGTATGACCAGACGTGGTTCGGCCGCTCCGGCCGCAGCCGCACGCATGAGCCGTCGTTGAACCAGAGCCGCCCGCGCCTGGGTTGCTTCGTCGGAACCTTCAGCCCCTCACGTCGCCAGATCCGCTCGACCCGCTTGAGGTTCACGGCCCAGCAGGCGAAGCGCAGCAGAGCCGCGATCCGCCTGTAGCCGTAACGGCCATACTGGACAGCCAGCGCCACGATATCGGCGGTCAGGGCCGCCTCGTCGTCGGGCCGTCTTGGGACCTTCCGCTGTGTCGATCGGTGCTGGCCGAGCACAAGGCAGGCACGGCGCTCCGTCACGCCGAGCTTGCTCACCACACGGTCCACGCAGTCGCGGCGACGGGCGGGGCTGATCAGTTTTGCTGACGCTGCCCTTCGGGTCCCCGAGCTGCCTCCGCCAGGATCATCTTGTCCAGCGTCAGGTCCGACACCGCTCGCCGAAGCCGGGCGTTCTCGGCCTCAAGCTCCTTCGAGCGCTTCACCTGATCGCCTTTCAGGCCGCCATACTCGGTGCGCCAGCGATAGAACGTAACTTCGGTCACGCCGATCGAACGGATCGCTTCCGCCACCGGTCGACCTTGCGCGGTCAGAACCTCGACCTGCCGCAGCTTCGCGACGATCTCTTCAGGTGCGTGCCTCTTCCTCGGCATCGTTCAGTCCTCCAAATGGCCAAAAGCCATACCTCAGGGAGGACCACTTCTCAGGGGGCAGACCATTGGTCGTGCCCGAATCCGGCTCCATGCGGAGCAACTCCGGGAAGTCGACGGACAGGCCCTTTTTCTCGAGCGACGCGGCGCGCTTCTTCGTGGCGTCCAGCAGGGCCTTCTGTGACGACGGCATGCCCCAGCGCGCGAGCGTCAACTCGCGACCTTCAGCCGAGTTCCGGACGACCGGCGCAGGGTAGTTCGGAAAGATCCCGGGCATGGGCGGAAGATTGCCGGTGCGGTCGATCAGCGCTTTCGACAGCTCCCGGATCGCCGCCTGACCCTTCGTGAGACTGTACAAATTGCACATGTTGGCCTCCAGACCGTGGGATGGCGCGGCGACCATAATCGCGAGCTAATGCTCAAGGAAGAACAGCGAGCGGCGTTCGCGACTTTACCCCTGCGTGCGCGGCTCCTGATCCGTTTGGAACAGGCGAGCTACGTCGTGCTCGCGCTCGCTGCCGCCGGAGGACTCATTTGGTGGAAGTGGTCCTGACGCGGCCGCGTGCGTAGCCGGTCGATACTCGCGAGGTGAGCCGGGCGACTTCTTCTTCCAGGGCGGCGTTCGCGACCAGAAGCGCTCGAACAGCCGCCCAGGCGTCGCCATCGCAGGCCTCAACGGCCTGATCGGTCGCGCGTTCCAGTGCAAGCGCCGCCTCGTCTGGGCCCATTGTTTTCGCAGCCTCGGCCATCGTGATCTCCCGTCCGTGAACAGCAGGGAGAGTGCCCGACTCGGCTTGACCGATCCAGCAAATGTTCTTTCTATGTTCTGCTCATGAAGACTCCTTCAGCTAACGCGCGCCCGAGCCTCGCCGCCATCGCGAGGCGACTTGAGGTCGCCTTCAGGGCGGACCGCACGGTGACGCTGAAGCCGCAAACCGCTCTGGTGGTCGCCGTCGCGGTCCGGGCCTTTGCGGTCCAGCCCACGCGCGACGAGGTAGTGAGGCTGATCTGCAACCAGAAAGCGCCATGCGAGGGATTCTGCTATCCATGCATCGCCTTGGCGAACCGGATTTCTCAGCTTTATGCCGGTGAGCGTGACGGACGATGACCGAGGCCGCCCGGGAGCACCCTGTCCTGTGGAGCAGTCGCCGGCCTGAGGCAATGCCGGCGCATGGAATGCGCGCCGTCGCGAGGTGCGGACTACGTCGTGCGAGCGGCCAAAAAATACCGGTCGATGTAATCAACATGTAGTCGAAAGACGCCGATGACGATCGTCCATTGGCGTCGTGAAGCAGCTCCCGGCCGGCGCCCTGCGCGCGACCTTCGTCAGCAATGTCCGCCGGGTCCGTACAAGAATGGGCTGGAGCCAGGAGAGGCTTGCTTGGCCGCGGGCTTTCACCGGGTCTATGTCAGTCGGCTGGAGTCCGGCAAGTGGAACGTGTCCCTCGACAACGTCGAGCGGATCGCTTCGGCGTTGGGCGTCGATCCGATCGAGCTGCTGCTTCACCCGCGGAGTTCGTCCCCGAAGGCTGACGACGCCACATCCTGATCGCGTTTCATCCAGTCCCTGCTGGGTGATGACAATGCCCATACTCAAATCCTCATTTGATGTATTCAATCCCTCAATCGTCGATGCGGTCGCATTTTCCCTTACCCAAGATAGTGGATTGAGGTTGGTCTGTCGTAGAGCGGCCGGATGACGTCTTGGGTACTGGTTCTGCGGCGGGCGAGTGTCGTGGTCTTGTCTGCGCGCGCTCTCGCGCGTTACATGCGCGAGACCCCCTAAATCATGACCGCTCAAGATTCTGCTTGAGCGGGGGCGAAATGTAATTTATATTTGAGCTCAGTCGCGAGCCTCACAAGAGCGACAGACAGGTGCGTCGGACAGGCGATCTCTCGCTTCCGGCAGCTGGTGCCCCGGGCGTTCCCAAGCGGACGTCGTCGAAACATCGACCTTGGGTGTGCCAATGAGCATCGTGATTCCCGGCTCTCAACACGAGGGCCGTCTTAAGCGGGAAAGCCGCGTTCAGGCGCGTCGTCTCAAGCGCGTCGTGCGTCATTACGGGGGATGGGTCGGAAAGCCCGATCTGTCGCTCGAGAAAATCAACTTCAATCTCGGTCTGGACATCGTCGGGCTGGTGGCCCTGCCGATCCGCATCGGCAAAATCGAGGCGATCGCCTTGACCGCGCCGGGCGTCTACTTCGGATCGGACTGGGGGCGTGCGCGGCTTTCGTGGCTCGTCGAAGCCTTGCAGAAGGCTGGCTGCCGCGCCTTGCTGGTGACCAAGCATTCCCTCAACCGCCGCGCCCGCCGCCTCGAACTGCAAGACGGGCCGCCGCCGATCGCTCGGCGCGACGGCGAACGCATGACGCGGAGCCTGCTGGTTTCGACCGGAAGACGTCCGCGTCCAGATCAAGGCGACAAGCTTCACGCCACCTCTTCCGAAGATCCGTCGTCCGAACGCGCGGACCAGAACCCGAAGACCGGAACCGACGGTTCGTGAAGCCGGCGTCACGGCGCCTGAACCGGCGTCGGCGGGCGCGGATGGCCAAGCAAGGCGAGAGGGCGGCGACCGATGCGGTCGTGCGCGGTCGCTTCCGGCGACGCAAGCGGCGGCGGAGCGATCCGCGCGCCTTCAACGACTGGCGTTCGGCGGTGACGCCGCCGGACGCCCTGAAACGCAATGCCGTCCTCCACGACCTCTCTTCGGTCGTCCTGTTCGCCGATCGCCGCTGGCGACCCGCCGTGGACGGCGATCCGAGCGCAGCCGTTGGATTGGCGCTCGAGCATGTGTGGACCAGGAGGATCGCGGACATCCGCCGTGACCTCATCCTGACGGCCCTTTGGGCCTGCGCATCGGCCGGAGACCCGGCGTCGAAACTCTTGCTCGCCGTGCTGCGCGAGCGTGTCGACGAGGCCAGAAGCGCATGAGAGAGAAATCGCAGGCAGAGCGGGACGAAGAGGCCGTCGAGCTTCTCGGCGACGCCGCTGCTCTATTCGACCCGGCAGGCGCTCTCGCGGCTGAAATTCTTCACGAGGCGCTGCCGAAATCCGTCTGGTCGGCGGTCAAGCATAACGAGCCGAAAATCTTTCTCATCGAGGTCGCCGGATCCAGCTGGTGGAAGCCGATGGCCTCAGGGCTGAGGCGGCTGTTCACCGAGGTGGCGGTCTACATGCCGACCGATCTGACGAGCTCGATGCGAGATGCGCGCGGGGCTTCCGTAATCATAGCTCCGACGTTCGTGATCGTTGGCGATCCGGCGCGCCTGCCGAGCGAATTGATCGCCGGCGCTGACGTCAGAATTCCCGTGCGTGCGACTCCACGAGCCTTGCGTCGAACGCTCCAGCGTCTTTACGGCAAGCGCGCCGTTGTCCGTCAAAGCGACTTCTCCGGACTTGATTGGCCCGAACTGCTGGTCGCCCTGAGGCCGGATTCGACCCCACGCGCATGCGTGGCGCGCTGGCGCAAGACCGCTGCGTCCTTGAGCGCCCCTATCGCTTCCGACAAGACGCCGACCTTGGACCAGCTCGCCGGTTTCGGCGATGCGATGCCGCGGCTCTTGTCTCTGGCAAGTGACATCGAGCGCGTGCGCGATGGACGTCTGAAGAAAGACGAGCTGCCTTCGCTCCTGCTGCACGGCGCACCCGGCACCGGAAAAACCCTTGTTGCTCGATCGCTCGCCAAGACGGTCGGTTTGCCCTTCATCGAAACCAGCATTGGCGATTGGTTTGCCGGAGAGCGCGCGCATCTTGGAACGGTGATCGGCGAAATGCGCCGCTTCTTCGCACGTGCGACTTCGTCCGCGCCGTGCATCGCTTTTATCGATGAACTCGACGGGCTTCCCGATCGCGCAAAGCTTGATGAGCGAGAGCGGGAGTGGTGGACGCCAGTCGTCACCACGGCGCTCGTCATGATCGATCGGGCGCGCGCCGCAGGAAGCGGCGTCGTGCTCGTCGGTGCGACCAATCACTACCAGTTCCTCGACCCTGCTCTCGTGAGGCCGGGCAGATTCGACATTCACCTGGAGATCGTAGGCCCGACGACGGACGCCGATTTTTGCGCAATCCTGCGGCACCATCTTGGCCCCGATCTCACGGGCGCGGACCTTTCCGTGATCGCCAGGACAGCCTTGGCGCGCAAAGCGACGGGGGCGGTCGTCGAAGCATGGGTGAAGGCCGCGCGCGAACGGGCGCGTTCCAAAGATCAGTCCCTCGAATTCGCTGACCTTGTCCATGTCGCGATCCCGGCGCCGACGCGATCTGCAGCGAAGGAGATGCGCATCGCGATCCACGAGGCGGGGCATGCGGTGGTCGGAAGGGTTCTGGGCGGTCAGGTCAAGACGATCACCTTGATCAGAACCGCTGGCGTCGAAGGCATGGTGAGCTTCGCCGACGACGATGAGCCCGCCACTTTGGACATTCTGGAATCGAACATCGTCAGCGGCCTTGCCGGTCGCGCCGCCGACGAGCTCTTGAATGGCGCGGCTGAAGCCGGCGCGGTCGCCGACCTTCATCGTTCGACCGGGCTTCTGGCTGCGATCCACAGCGCCTTCGGACTGCGAGGCCGTCTGACTTCGCACGGGTCGGTGGACGAGGCTATCGCGGCGATGAGGTTCGACCCGAAGCTTGAGCGCAAGGTCGAGGCCGACCTGCAGCGCCTGATGCGAAGGGCTCGTCAACTGGTCGCGCTGCATCACCGCGCGGTCAAGAGCCTCGCAAGGACGCTGGTGGCGAACCGCGTCGCCACGCAGGAAGACGTCGACGCCGCGATCCTGGCCGATCCGGCCGGTCGCGCGGCAAGGACCTGGGATCTGATCGTCGAGCGCGTCACCCAGGACGAGGAGGAAGGCGACGCGAGCGCGGCTGGCGCGCCGACGCCGCGCCAGCCGGAGGCCGACTGATGATCGCGGCCGACGAGTTCGACGAGATGAAGCGTCGTCTGCGAGAGGCGTCCCATGAGGCGCTGGCCGCAGCGCCCCTCCTGGAGCGCTGGTTCGTGGATCGCTCGCTTGGGAAGCCCTGCCTGGTCGGCTTCGTCTCGGGTCACCCCGAGATCGTCGATGGACGCTGCGTGCGCACGAGCCTGCTGCTGCGGATCGCGCCCGAGGCTGGCTGGGCGAGGACCCGAAACAGGTTCTATCGCCTCGGAAGGAGCCTAGACGAGTGGCGGGTGCTCCAGTGAGATCGACGAACCGCCATTGCCTCAAACGGTTAAGGGAATGGGGGGTCGGCGGTGGCCCGCCCGAAGCCCGAGAGGCGCTCGCATCGACCGCTTCGGGCGGTCGGCCGAACAGGGATTGGGGGGTCGCTCAGATGAGGGATTGGCCCAAATCGCTTGGAAGCGCCTCGAAAACTGCCCCGAAACTGCCCCAGCATGTCGGGAGGGCCTCGATGCGATTTCGATATGTCCAAGAAGATCTTGGTAGCGGAGGACCGCTACCGGCCGCTTAGCCGATCGCAACCCATTGAAATCGTTAGCCTTGGAATCTGGCGCGAGAGCGACTTCCCGCGCCGCTGATTTCGCACGCCCGGCCGCGCCCTTCGCGCGCCGGCTCCTCACCCTATGGCCATCCGGCCCCCGAAAGGATCTCCCGATGCGCATCTCGCGTATTTCCCCAATGACGCCCCGGAAGCTTGATAACGGCGTCACTCTCTTGGCCTCATTCGACTACGAGCCGATCGACGGCATCCTCTGCCGGCTTACCCTCGTCCGCTCCGATCGGGGAACCGACATGATCTGGTCGCGCGCCGCGGTCGGCGGCCCATCGGTTCGCATCGCCCCCGAGCTTCAGCGCGATCTCGCCCTCGCTGTCCGCGCAGAGCTCGCCTCGCTCGCCGCCGGCGCCTTGGCTGCGTGACGCCCATCCATGGCCAGCCTTCCAAACGCCGCGGACGCGGCGAACGATCTTTCATGCCTTGGTGAGCCATACGCTGACGGGCCGCCGGACTTCGCAGCCATAGCCGATGCGCTCGGTGGCGAGGCCTATGCAGACGGCGTCTGGGCGCCCGCGCCTGGCGAGCCGGCAGAGGACCGTGGCCTCCGCGTCACTCCGCACCGTGGCTCGCTATGGGGCGTCCGCGTCGCGAACTCACATGCGCCGGTCGAAGACGACTCTCTCTCCTATGTCGTCGACAAGTGCGGGCTCCGGCCGCAGCGGCCGCCATCGCTCGAGCCGCCCGCGGCGGCGAACGACAATCAGCCGGTCGCGCTTTCTTTTTCGTCGATCCCTCGCGTTGGGCAGGCAAACCCGTGCCGAACCGCGAGTGGTTCATTGAGGGCGTCGTGCCCGCCGGGACGGTGACACTGCTCTCCGGCGACGGCGGTGTGGGCAAATCGCTCCTCGCTCTCCAGCTTGCCGCCGCGACGGCCCTAGGAGCTTCGACGGCGGGCTTTGAGCCTCGAGCCGGTCGAGCGATGGTCATCGCCGCCGAAGACGAAGAAGGCGAGCTCCATCGTCGCCTAGCCGACATCGTCACGCATCACGGTCGGTCCCTGGCCGACCTTGGCGACCTTCGCCTCTACCGATGGCTGACAGAGACGCTCTGCTCGCCTCTCCCGATCGGGCCGGCCACATGGAGGCGACGCCACTCTGGAAGTTCTTCGCGGTCGATGCGAAGGCCTTCAAACCGTCCCTCATTGTGCTCGACACCAGCGCCGACCTATTCGGCGGCGACGAGATCCGCAGATCCCAGGTCCGGCAGTTCGTCGCCATGCTGCGCGCGCTGGCCATCGAGACCGGCGCCGCGGTCATTCTGCTCAGCCATCCGAGTGTTGCCGGCATGACCGCCGGCACGGGCACGTCAGGCTCGACCGCCTGGAATAACTCGGTGCGTTCGCGCCTCTATATGGATCGGGAGCCCGACCGCGATCCAGCCGCTCGGCGTCTTCGGGTGATGAAGGCCAATTACGGCTCGCCAGGCGCGGAATTCCGATTGCGTTGGGAGGACGGCGCCTTTGTCGCCGGGCCAGAAGCAAACTGCCCGCTCGTCGCCAAGGCGGAGGCCGAGCACGTCGACCGCATCTTCGTCGATCTGCTCCGCAAGCTCACCCGGCAAGGTCAACAGGTAGGTTCCGCCCTGGCTCGAAATTACGCGCCGGTTGTCATGGCCGCGCACCCGGACTCAGCGGGCGTCAACAAGATCCAGTTCGAAGCGGCGATGCATCGGCTTCTCGATTCCGCCGTCGTGCATGTCTCGGAGGAAGGACCGCCCTCAAGGCGGCGTCGCCGGCTTCTAGTTTCAGCCGACGTCTATAGCCCCCGATAGCTTCCAACGGTCGTTCCAACGCCCTACCAACGGGTACCAACGGGGTGTGTGTTCCAACCCCCTATACCCCCTTGGGCGTTGGAACACGCCCCCAACGGGTTGGAACCCGTTGGTAGCGGTTCAACGCATCTCGAAAAATGACAGTGTTACCGCTTGTCTTGCAGCCTTAGAGTCACTGTGATCGGGTCAGCGTCGCCGTTGACTTTCTCAATATAAAATTGCCGCTCCCCGGACCATTTAAACGAACACTTTTCCCTACCATCACACTGAAAATTTCTCTCTCCCGGAATTTTAAAAATAATCTCGCCCGACGAATTGTCGACAATATTATGAACAGTGGCAATAACCGCCCCATCTTTATCGCACAGTTCGGACCCTCTGCGCAATATTACAGCCTTCGACTTGAGGAATGACTCTGCAGCAAGGCAACCTTTTGGCGGCTCAGCGGTAAAAACGGGAACTGTGGCGGCGGCGGTTGCCCCACCTGCCGCAGAGCGAAACTCGGGGCTGCGTAGCAACTCCCTCAGCGCGACCTTCAGCGCGTCGTTCGAGGCCGCAGCCGCCTCACCCGCGGGCCCTTGCGGGCCTGGCTCGCCACGAAGCCCTTGAGGTCCGCGCGGACCGACCGGCCCTTCAGGGCCGATATCGCCCTTGGCACCACGTCCTGTCCCAAGCGACTCCGCTACAACCCTTTTTCTCAGTTCCTCCAACTGCGCCTCAAGCTGGATCACTCTCGCCTTTGAAGCCTCAAATTCATTCTGAAGGTTGGTTGCATACGACCCGGCCGCCCACACGGAGCCTATAAGGGCAAACAGAATGCCCGCACCGCCGGCCATCTGGAAAAAATGCGTTGCTGACTTGGTTTCGCTCACTTCCGTCATCCCCCGACAGTCGTACCTTTTTCATGGCAACTGCAGGGTGCACTCCGCAAGCGGAAATGCGTCACGCCCCGGCGGTTCCTGATTGCTCCACCTTCATAAGGCGGGGTGGAGCAAGGTGAGGCGGTGGGGTGGGTGGAGCAGCGCTAAGCCCGCCCTCGGCCTTCGTGGCGCCCCAAAGCGTACCCAGATTTAATTCGAGAGCCACCTCGCCCCCGATCGGGCGCGGCGCGATTACGCCCCTAGTCGCTCCGCCGGTCTCGACAGCGCGATCGTAGGGGGAAGGCGATCGCGTCACCTCAAAAGCCTGCGTATCGGCCCGGTTGCGAGACGCCAATGCGCAGGTGTTTCCTTTGGGCCCGCACGTGGCCCAGCGATCCGCATAGAACCGGCGACCATCACGTGCCGGACTGCCATCTTGCGAGCTCGGGAGACCTCGTTCGGGTCTTCCAAGTTGTCGGCGGGTCCCAAGCCGGGCTTTGGTACTGGGTGAGTTGTCGGGCTGCGTCTGGCGGCGCAGACGCAATGCAGCGCGCCGACGGCTTTTGCGCGACACGCGAACAAGCGCAGACGGCCGCCGAGCACGCGTATCTATGGGAACGAGGTTGAGGCGATCTGAGTGCCTCACTCACCCGCAAGGAACAATCGATGCTTTCAAGCCTTCCCTTTAGGCTCGCCGGTCTTCTGCCCCTCAGTGGCTGGCGAGTAGTCGGCCGGGCGGCGGTGGACATCTCGTCGCTCGGCCGAACCAGCGGGCGGGTTGATCTTCACGCACCACTACTGCCGCAACGCAAGAGCCCTAACCGCTTAAAAGGCAAGTTTATAATCGATTACAAAGCGATTTGAACGAATCCGACTTAAACCCTCATCGGATATGGGCAATTCTTTAGCCATCATCAGAAATGACACGGCTTCAATTGCCCTTACAGATCTTGAATAGGACTTGAAATCATCATCCGAAAATTCATCAACAGCCCCATGAGCAACCAGATTTCTCTGGCGAAAACCATTGATAATGTCTTCGACTACGCCCTCTCTTAATATGCCAACACCAAATCGTTTTAAGACCTCTTGGACAATGCGAGCATAGAAGTCTCGTGATGTTTCAGTACGTATTCCTTGATCTTCCCCTTAATTCGTTGAATCACATCTGACGAGTATCCTAGTTGGCGAGCAATTTCTCCACCGGCTTGAGCAACAAGCTCGATATGATCTAGCTTAATTGCTTTTTGTATGCGAGCATTTGGCAAGTTGGAGAACCAATTGCAGGCATTGATCATGCGAGGCCCTGACATCTCACCGCGTAGCGCTAGCGACTCAGACATCAGCGCATACGCCGTATTCCACTCACTTTCTCTTGCGATCCAAGCTAATAGCCCATCGCGCATAGCTGAAAGATCGCTATCATCCCAGACAGCAAACGGTGATCCGGCCGCAGCCGCTCCGTAAGAATGATCAAGCTCTCTCTTGGGCCATATGTAATGAACTTTATGCTCCCCATGGTACTGCCCATTCCTTAACTTTCGAAGCATTTGCCGCTCGGATATTTTGCTAATTCTTATATTTCCAGGATTCACCTCTTCCCCTAAGCAAAAAGAGATAAATCTAGAGATACACATTAAATCGCTAAAGTATTGCTTGAGAAATGAAGATGCTTTGTACTCAATAGAAAATATCGGCCAAGCCTTTGTTTTACCTCTAATATTATAATTATAAGATGCAGCGTATGATACTTTATATGTCTTACCGGCAGCATCAATCTTCAAAATTTCTCTATTGCTACGACTTCCAAATCTCGATTTTAGAAATTTTCCGAACAGAGTTTGATTTTTTAAAATATTCATTGAACCTTCTAGCGTAAAATAAGCTACCTTTACCGTATCTAAGGCATTCCAAGCATCTGGACCAATAACAGTAGTATTTGCTATTACTTTATGTGTTTGACAGACATGCCCTGTTGATCTTGACAAGGATCGTGGACCCATCAGAACGATGTTGTGCAACGATGCAATATCAAGCTCCTCAGTCTTTAGGCAGACTACATCATCTGATGTAATACTAAATCCATCACCATAGCTATATAATTTTGCAGACATTTCATCTGGCCCAACATTCAAAATACCAGATAGATTCCGGCCTGTGTTTAACTCAACACAATGCAACGGCCCACGCTGCTCACTGCTCATTACGACCTCAATATTGCAGACCAAAATTTCATCATTGATCGCAGCGCTACAGGTTCAGATCTCAACTCCAAGTTCGCCGCTTGACGGCTTGAATCTATTCTAAGCTCCTCCCCTCCGTACTTAAAATCGAATGGCCAGCCGAGGCTGCCCACGGCCGGCTTGAGTTGTCGACAGCACTCACTTCTCGCGCGTCGTCGTTCCGGGGTGCTGCTTCCCGTACTTTTCGGTCACGAACCGACCAGTGCTCGAGCTTCGATAGGCTCCGCCCGTGCTGCCGCTCTTCCCCGGCGCCTCGCGCACCGTGCCGGACGGGTTAGACTTGCCCTGCCCCGGCGGAACGTATCGCCCGGTGCTTGAGCTCCGGGTGGGCCCGCCGCTTTTTCCAGCCATACTCTTATCCTCACTTTTCGGCCGCGGGCACAACATCTAGTGGCTTCAGCCGGTTCCGATACACCACAGGATGAGGCATGGCGCTTGGTTGTCAAGCCGTCGGGCTGCAACGCGCTGTTGACAATCGTTCTCTATTCGTTCTTATATAGTCTTCCGCTCGCCTGCCGGCTTAAGCGCGCGCCCGTGACGAGCGGGCAACCCCGGGGACATCGATGACGACCATAGACCGCCCGCCTCCCCTCGACCGCGCGGATGCGCCGGTCTTCGACCACGCCCAGCGACCTCCGCAAGACTTTTGGGACCAGCCGGTCGCTGACAATGACAACGAGCCGCGACGCTCCGGCCGGTCGATTGGAGAGCGGCTGACTGCGGAAGAGGAGTTCGTGCTCGCGACCAAGATCCGGATCGCAGATGCCGCGACTCAGAGTGACCGCCCCACGACGCTGTCCTGGCCCGTCGAGAGAATGCTGCGGCTCGGTGGCTATGAGCGGGCGTTGCGCGTGGCGCAGGCCTACAAGCGAACGTGGGACGTGGTCGCGGCCAACTTCCAGCTTTTCGGCAGCGCGCTCGATGACGCCGACATGTACTCCATCGCCCAGCGGACGTGGCGCGACCCGGCGAGCGGCGAGGTCCGATACAAGGGCGTTCAGCAACCCAAGAGCGCTGATCGAGGCGATGGCTGCTATCAGGTCATCGGCGGGCGCTCCAAGCCGACGCCCAAGGCTTGGCGAGGAGATGAGCCCCTCCATAGACGGATGGACGCACAGCGGCTTCTCTGTGCGGCCCAGGCCCTTGCCGGCCCGCTTTGTCAGCCGCTCGAGTTCGCCGTGTGTTTCGGCGCAACGCTAGGCGCCGTCGGTGAGCGCGAAGGTTTCTCGGGCAAGGCCGCCGAGGCGGTCGGAAAGGCATTCGTTCTGCGCGGCCTTGCGGCCGTCGCTCCACTCTTTCCCTGCGCCGACAATGACAACGGTGAACTCTACGCCGCTGCTTGAGCGGTATAGTTAGAGAGCACCTCTCATTGAGCCCCGCCGCACCCGCGCGCGGGGCTTTTTCTTTTCGCCCGCCATGCCGTGGGCGTCACAAGCCACATAGGAGATCAGAGAATGACCACCGTCGCCGGCCTCGCGGAGGCCGTCGCGTCAGCAACGCACGTGCCCAAAGCGGAAGTCTGCCAGCGAATTCGAGCGCTACGCGAGACCGGGCTGCTTCCGACCGCCCTGAGCCGGCACAGCCTGCCGCACGTCACGTCCCGCCAGGCGATCCTGCTGCTCCTCGCGGTTCTCCGCGGCGGTCCGATCAAGGACACTGTCGAACACGCATCTTCCTACGCCGCGCTCCGGGAAGACGAGAACCTCGACTGGTCCCTCGCTTGGCTGCTTGAGTTCGAGCTCGACGAGATCCGTGCCGGCCGGAGCTTGTTCGAGGAGCTTCTCCTGATCGAAGAACCGCTCGCCGCGTCGGTCCGCTACTCCGACGGCTGGGTGAAGATGAACGACGGCGAGCCCGTTCGTTACGCCACCCGCCTCATCAGCTTTCCTCGCGCTGGGCTCGAGAAGCTCGCCCACGCCCTCGATTGAAAGATTCTCATGTTCCGAAAATCAAAGACGGCCGCACCGGCCGAACTCTTCGTTGTTCCTCGACTCGTCGATGTTGACGCCGACTACGCCAGGCTTGCCGAACTTCGCTCGAAACTTCTGGACGAACAGGCCGCAAAGAAGGCCGAGAAGGGCTCGGTCGAGGACGAGATCGTCGCCGCCCCCGCCCCGGTTCGCCGCGTGAGCGCTGCCGTCGCTGCAGTGCTAGGCGACGACGTCGACGATGGTCCGGTAGTGCTGCGCAATCGCCTCGCTGAAATCAACGCCCGCTTGCGCGTCATCGAGGACGCTCTCGCCGAGCTCGATAAACGCATTACGGACGCCAAAGGCCGAGCGAGCCGCGCTGTTTGCGCCCAAGTGAGGGACGAATACGCCCGCCGCGTCGCCGAGATCTGTGCCGCCCTCGTCGAGGCCGAGAAGGCCAACGACGCCTATATGGACCTCATCGACGAACTCGAGGCCGAGGACGTTTCGTGGACGTCCCTGACCCCCATGCAGCCCAGCATGCTCGGCAGCCGCCGCTACGGCGAGACGCGCGTACCTGCGTACCTGCGTGAGGCCGCGGCGGCCGGATACTGGAATGAGGCCGTTCGATGAGCGCACGTCTTGAACGGGCCGATCAGCGCCTGCCCGCGGAAGATCGCAAGGTGCTGGTGCGCGGAAAGCCGTACGCGCGCCCGGGCGACGATGCGAAGACGATCGCTCGTCATCTGCGGCGCGATGCCCGCCTGAAGGCTGCGGAGAGAACCGTTGCCCGAAAGTGAAGCGCGATTCTTAAGCTCGCCGCTACCGGCCTCCGAACATCGGCTGGCCGGCTACGCGGCTCGGTTCAACGAACGAGCCAATATCGACGGTGAGTACATCGAGGTCATAGCGCCTGGCGCCTTTGCGCAGTCGCTCAAGGCCAACGATCAGCTTGCCCTTCTCCACCACTTCAACGTCGCGATCATTGGCCGGAAGTCGTCGGGCACACTTCGCTTGCGCGAAGACGCCGTCGGCCTTGCCGTCGAGATCGACCTCGATCCGAGTACGCCCGACGGCGCCACGGCGCTCGGGCTCGTTCGTCGAGGAGACCTCCGCGGCATGTCGTTCGGGTTCTGGGTTCGCTCTGAGTCGTGGGAAGAACCGAAATGGCCCGCACTGCCGGTGCGCACGCTTCATGAGGTGCGCCTGACAGAAGTGTCGATCGTGGCCTATCCAGCCTACGGAGGCACCTCGATCGGCCTTGCCTCCCAGACCACTGGGGCAGCCTCGCCCGGCTACCGTGCCAGGCTAGCCCGGCTCGAAGCCGCAGAGAAGGCGATCGGGCGACCCAGTCGGTAGGGGTTCCTCCGACACGGTCGCCGCCTCTCTTAAGGACCGGCGCGGTCCCACAACGTCAGCGCTAACACAGTTTTTGCCTCAGGCGCGCAAACGCGCGCTCGCACGTACGCGCCCACGCGCAAGCGCGCGCGAGGCCGGAGGGGGAGGGTCGAGGACGTCGGCCGTCGGCCCCAGGGACCGGCGTGGGCACAACGCACACATTCCCACAATTCAAATGTTGAGGCGGCTCCAACGCCGCCTCAACGCAACCCTATCAAACTTGAGGAGATTTCCCTATGCCCGCAGCACTTGGTGGTGCACTTTTCTCGGTGTTTGGCGCAGCCGGTATCGGAGGCGTGACCTTAATCTCCGGCACGACGCCGGCGACCGTCGTCGGCGCGGCGGTGCTCCGATGACCGGCCTCGTCGGGGCGGCCGCGAACGGCCGCATCCTCATGGTCGCTGACGCGGCCTGCTATCGCCATGACACCGGTGAGGCGATCGGCTTCGCCCGAAAAATCCTGCCGCTTCCCGGCACGCTCGCGGTCTTCTGTTGCCGCGGTCCGGCGAACGCTTGGCCGGCTTTCGACGAGGCGTGCCGTAAAGCCAAGCTTCGCAGCATCGACGACTTTATCGCACGCGCGGATGCGATCTTCGCGGACACGATCAGCCGCCTCGGAGAGGAAGCGTCGCACGCGGTCGACGTCGTAGTTGCGGGCTGGTCCGCGAGCCGCCGCCAGGCGCTGCTCCTGCTGCAGTCGAACCATGACGCCCATGGCGTGCCGGCCGGCGCGCTGGCGACCGTCCGGGCCTTTTGCTCGGTCGCCGAACAGACGATCGACCCAGCGCAGTTCACCGTCGAGCGAGGGGTCGAGTTGCTCGAACTCCAGCGGTTGACACCCGCATCTGAAATCAGCGGCGGGCCGGAGCTCACAACCGTCGGCGGTTGGGTCGACGCCGTCGAGATCCGCGCTGGCGCGCGGCCCGTCGTTCGTCGAGTGCACGAGTGGCCGGAGGACGTAGTCGGCGCTGCATTAGCCGCCTGACACTGACGAGTCGGCGAGCTTGCGCGGCTCCGCGAAATAAAGGTGCTCGAACTGCTCGCCTGAGAAGTCGGCGCGCCTTGGCTGGCGCCGTCTGAGCAGGATGGTTGCGATGGCGGTCACCGCCACGCCAGCGGCGAACGCTAGCGCGAGCGCAGCGCCATTTCGATCAAACATCGTCGTCCCTTTCCCGTGTCCGAGGTCAAAGCCTCGGGGCCGACAACGTTCCCTCGCCCGGCCATCGCGCCGGGCTTTCCTTTTCCGAGATCCCAAATGACCGAAACGCCGAACTTCCCAGCCGACGAACCGGTTCGTCTGGCCGACGAGCTCGCCATCGCGACGATGAGCGAAGCCTTGGCGCGCTCGCCGGTTCCGATCGAAACGTGCGCGCATTTCATTGGCGCGGCCGCCGGCCTGTTGCGGGCGACCACCGGAAACGCCTTCGCGGCCGACCTCCTCCGCCATCTTGCGGCGGAAGCCGACGCCGGAGAGATTATCGTTGGCTGAAGATCTCGAACGGCTCGTCGTCCAACTCGAAGCTTCTCTGACGAAGTACGAGAAGGAAATGCGTCGCGCTAACGGCATCGCCGAGCGCGAATTCAAGAAGGTCGAGCGCAGCGCGACCTCGATGAGCAAGAAGCTCGACGGTCTGACGTCGGGGTTCGGCCGTAGCCTGATCCCCAGTTTGGGCGCGATCGGCGCGGCGCTGTCGATCAAGGAAGTCGGCGCTTACGCCGACGCGTGGACGAAGGCGAAGAACAGCCTCGCGGTCGCGGGCGTCGTCGGGCAGCAGCAGGCGGCAGTTCTCGATGCGCTGTTCGCTTCGGCCCAGAAGAACGCGGCCCCGATCGGCGCGCTGGCCGACGTCTACGGCAAGGCTGCGCAGGCGCAGAAGGAACTCGGGGCCTCGTCGGCGGAGCTCTCGCAGTTCGCCGACGGCGTCGCCGTCTCGCTGCGCGTCGCGGGCAAGTCTTCGACGGAAGCCGCCGGCGCGCTGACGCAGTTGGGCCAGTTGCTCGGCTCGTCGCGCGTCATGGCGGAAGAGTTCAACAGCGTCAACGAGGGCGCGCGCCCGATCCTGATGGCGGTGGCGGCCGGCCTCGACCAGGCCGGCGGCTCGGTCTCCAAGCTCAAGCAGCTTGTGAACGAGGGCGCGGTCTCCAACCGAGCGTTCTTCCAGGCCTTCCTCAAGGGGATGCCGACCGTTCAGGCGATGGCGGCGAACGCCACGCAGACGCTCGAGCAGGGATGGACCAAGGTTGAAAATTCGCTGATCCGCTACATCGGCAAGCAGGATCAATCGCTCGGCGCGACGGTCATTCTGTCGAACGCGCTCAACGCGCTCGCGGACGACTTCGACAACACCGCCGACACCGCCCTCAAGGTCGCAGGCGTCATCGCTGCGGCGCTCGTCGGGCGGGCGATCGGCGGCATGATTGCGAGCTTGGGCGTGGCCAGCACTGCGGTGCTGCGGTTCCTGGCGATCCTCCGGACGGCGCAGGGCGTCGGACTTGGCGGACTAGCCGCTTCCATGGGCACCCTCGGCTCTGCCGCGGGCCCGCTGGGCGCGATCATCGCTGTCGCCGCGACTGTCGGCCTTTATTTCGCCAGCAGCGCCACAGCGGCCGACGAGGCCGCGTCGCGGGCGTCGGACTCGATCCGCTCGCTCGGGCTGTCAGGCGGCTCGACCGCCGGCCAGATCCGCAAGGCCGCTGACGCGCTTCGCGACCTCACGGAGGTCCAGCGCAAGGCGCGGATGGCCGACAACGAGGCGCTCATCGCCGAGAAGGCGAAAGAGCTCGGGCAAGTCTCGCTCAAGGACGTCGGCGTCAACGGCCGCTCCTATGCGAACGCCGGCGCGCTGCAACTTGCCAACCAGCTTCGCGACCTGAACAAGCGCGCCCGCGAGGGCCGCATCAGCCAGGAGTCGTACAACAAGGCGCTCGACGATCTCGTCGAGAAGAACCCGAAGCTCCTCAAGACTGCGGAGGCGTATCAGCGCATCGCGGCCGAGATCTTCGCCGCGCTTAAGAACCAAGAGGCTCTCACCAAGGCGGCCGAGGCCGGCGCGCGCGTCGCGGCGCCGAACCGCCGGGCCGTCGAGGACGCCTCGATGGCGACGCTCGAGCGTGAGCGTAAGGACGCCCAGCAGTTCCTCGACCGCCGCAAGCTCGAAAACTCCGACGAGCGCGAACAGAAGATCGAGGAGCGAGCCGAGAAGATCGCCGCCGCGCTGGAGAAGGCCGGCAAGATCATCGACCGGGTCCAGATCCGGGTCCAGGCGACGAAGGAGATCGACGCCGAGTTCTCGGCGAAGCAGTCGCAGTCTTTTAATGGCGACGCGATCAAGGACTACGTCGACCGGGTCATCAAGGTCGAGAGCGGCGGGCGGACCAACGCCAAGAACCCGGACTCCACGGCGACCGGCCTCGGCCAGTTCATCGAGTCGACCTGGCTCCGCCTGTTCAAGAAGCTCTACCCCGAGCAGTTCTCGACCATGTCGCGCGGAGCGATCCTCGAGCTTCGCAAGAATGGCGAAATCTCGAAGAAGATGATCGAGGAGTACGCGAAGGAGAACGCGTCGGCGCTGCAGGCGTCCGGCAACGCGGTCACTGAGGCGAACCTTCACCTTGCGCACTTCCTCGGATCGGGCGGCGCCAACGCGATCCTCAAGGCGCCACGCAACGGCCTGGCGGCCGACTACCTCGACCGCGACGCGGTCGCGGCGAACCCGACGATTCTTGGGCGCGGCAAGACGGTTCAGGACGTCCTCAACTACGCCGATCGGCGCGCTAACTCGACGCGCATCGCGGCCGGAGATCTGACGCCCGAGGAGAAGTCCGCGAAGGACTTCACCGACATGCTTCGCGATAGCGACGCCCGCACGGCGGCGCTCGCCCGCGAGACCGAGGCGCTCAACCAACTCACCTATGCGCGGGAATACGCGGCCGAGAAGGCGCGGCTTCTAGAGGAGGTCGAGAAGGACGGCCAGAAGGCCACGCCCGAGATGATCAAGTCCATCGAGGACAAGGCGGCTGCCTACGCGAAGGCGCAGGCGACGCTCGAGACCTCGAAGACCTCGATTCAAGGGATGCGGGAGGCGGAGCAGTTCTTCGCCGAGGGCGCCACCGGCGCCTTCACCGACATCATCACTGGCGCGGCGACGGCGAGCGAAGCCGTCCGCAAGCTGGCTGCCTCCTTCGCGGAGGCCGGCATCAAGGCGCTCCTGATGGGTCAGGGCCCGCTTGCCGGGCTCTTCGGCACGTCGGGCAAGGACGGCGGACTGGGCGGTCTCTTCGGCGCGCTGTTCGGCGGCTTCAAGTTCGCCGAGGGCGGCGTGATGACGCCGTCCGGCCCGCGGCACCTGGCGCGATACGCGTCGGGCGGCGTGTCGGACAAGGCGGCGATCTTCGGCGAGGCCGGCCCCGAGGCGGCGGTGCCGCTGCCGGACGGCCGGCGCATCCCGGTCAATCTCCGGATGCCGGCGATCGGCAAGAACAAGCCGATCCCGCGGTCGAGCTCGACGCTCAACTTCCGGACGACGATCGATCTCACCGGCGCCAATGGCGACGAGACGATCAAGCGTATCGCGAAAGAGCAGGCCGAAGCCGGCGTGGCTCAAGGCCTCCAGGCCTATGACCGGAATTTCCGGAATCGCGTCGAGTACATGAACACCCACGAAGTGTGAGGTGGAACAATCGCTGGGGTTAAGCGTCTAGCAATTGATGGCGCGTCCCAACGTCATCACCGCTTGAGAAGCCCGGCGCGGTCCCCCGTCGCGTCGGGCTTTTTCGCCCCAGAGAGGCGCGCCCGTGCCAGACGCGATTGTACGTTGGCTGCCTGAAGGCACTGTTCCGACCGAAGGCGATTTCCGAGATACCGTCATCACGCCAGGCAGAGCCCCTGTGCAGCTTGAGCGATGCGCCAACGGTCGAATGGCCTTGGCTCGCGCCCGCTTCGACCCGGTCAGGGACGGCATGCGAGCCTGGGTGAAAGACGGCGACCGGATCTATGCGCCGGACGAGATCGAGCCGAAGTCATGAGCGACGAGGCTGCAGACAAACCTCCGAAGCAGCTTTACGGGGCTGATAAGACAGAGGCCCGCCTGAACGCGACCACGGTGGCCGCGAGAGAGATCATCGAACGCCAGCGGGCCGCGCAAGACGCCAAGACGGAACGACTGAAGGCGGCTCGGCTGGCGCGCGACGCGGCGGAGAAGGACGAGCCGGAGGGCTGAACGGCACGTCATGCGGCGCTCGACCAAAGACCGATTGGGCGCGATCAATTCCCCGGCTAGGCGGAACTTAACTCCACGAACCGCCTTTCGATGCCATGACAAGAACCGAACTTACCCAGCCCGAGCACCTGATGCTTCGCCTCCTAGCCGAGATGCCCCAGGCGGTGCCGTTGGATGGAGATGCAGTGGCTCACCTCGACTCGACGGGGCTGATCGAGCGCGTCGACGAAGGGTTTCAAATAACCGCCTCCGGGCGCGTCCGTGCAAGCGAGCCGCGGCGTGCAAATGATCCCGGAGCGATCACTCGGACTGATGATCTACCGTCATCCCCTTCCGAATAAACAGAAGGGTCTTGTACTCCTTCCATTGCCGCAGTTCCAAATTCAAATCTCGAAGACGATCCTCGGCTCCAGATAGGTCAATGCCCTTCGTCTTTAGTCTGAATACTAAATGGATTTGATTGCTCACAGCGTCAGCAGCCTGCTCGACCTTACGCTCCGCGAATGCAATTTCCTCGTCAATGTGGTGTGTCATAAGACACCCTATGTTTTGCGTGGCTCTATTTGAAGTTGCGCGGCGGGTGCTGATGTCAAACGCGTCTGCGACTAATAGCTTAGCGATATGAATGATTTCTCGCGAATGTGAATTAAAGTGCGCGGCGGCGCTGAACATTCGGCCTTATTCATCCGCCGCGCGCAGCCTTTCGCTCCGCCTTGCGCCGCTCGACGAGCTTGCGCGCTTCCGCGAACGCATCCTCCTCACCGCGGCTCGCGCTTACCGGACGGCCCAGCGGCGTCCGCTGCCGGACCTGGCGGGCCTGCAGGATCGCGGCGAGGTCCGCCTCGGTGAACCGCCAGTCCCGGCCGAACTTCGAGCCGCGGCCGGCGTCACCAGCCGCTCGAGCCATGGCGTTGGGAGTAAGCTTCAGACGAGCCGCTGCCTCATGAAGCGTGAGGATCTCGCCGAGTGGTTCGTCGGGATTGGTCTGCATCGGCGCCTCCGGTTCGGAGGTCGATCATGACGTGGGAACGGATAGGGAACAAGGTCGCGTACGTAGTCGCACTTACTCGATCGCGCTTGTGGCGCGTCGCGGAATCGGGAAGCGTGTCCGTGGGTGTCGAAACCCGGACCGAGATAGACCGCAACAAGCCCATTGGCGTGGGCTGCTCCTTTGGCGAGGAGCGGCGGCGACGTTGCCTTTGAAGGCAACAACGGGCGTGCTTTGGCGAGCGCGCGCCGACCGGCTCATCGTGGCCGGGGGCGGGCGTTATGTCCAGAGCGAAAGCTTAAAGCCGTCCGACCAGTCTCTCGGCTGGTTTCGACCCCCCGGCTCCGGCGCCGATTGCCGGGCAGGCTGTCGAAAGCCTTTCCGAGAACCGCCATGCACAAGCAGACCCTCGCTCACATCATCGACGCCGACACTGAACTGAACAATGCGCAGTTCATATACGGCGGGCTCGACTACATGATCGCTCGCTTAACTGATGGCCAGGAGAGCGATCTGGTCGACGCAATTCAGCACGCTCTCATTGATCTCTCGACGTCTTTGTTCAGGATCAATGCTGCCACAACCGCGGCTTATGAGGCCGAGAAAGCGAGAGCGGGGTTGCGCGCCGTGGCCTAACGCTCGGCTTCGGCCGGGCGGGTTTTTTTGCGTTTCAGCCTCGCTCGGCCGCCCGAAGGCTGAAAGCCTAGCTCGTCAACGAACGACGAGAACAAAATACGAAAACGAAATCCGACGATGTGAGATTCGCGTGTTACACTCGCGTCGTCGGCACAGCCTAGCGGCCTAGCCGCCCTCTATAGATCAAATGTATCAACCGACGCGAAGAGCATCGCGCCGATCGAGGAGACGTGTGTGATGAGCATCAGACAAAACTCGGTTCCGCCTCGATTAACTACGGCTTCGCTATCTCTCGATGGATTGCAGCGGCTCGATGAAGCGTCTTCGAATGTATTCTATATTTTGGAGGACGTCGGTAGCGTTGTTTGTGAAATACATCACCATTACGAAGTTACGCCTGTGAATGAAGCCGGTCACGCGGTCGCGTATTCTCTCGCAGGAAGGGCTGTGCAAGCTATCAAGATCAGCATCTTCCGAAATGTAAGACGAGGGCTTGGCGGCGAATGCCGTCTATATGGACCAATGGGGGAGAGAAGCTTAGATTCTGCTATCGCTATCTATGGATTAGATGCGGTCTTCCGAGACATTGTTGGGACGTACGCAGGCGGAGTTGCTGAGCTTCGTTATGACGCTCGCCGAGCTCATTCAGGTAGGAAAACCGACGCTCAGATCGCCGAGCAAATATGTAAAGCTCTAGACTATGCTGGGCATACCGAACGCTTTGAATGCCAGCGGTGGGCATGGCGCGAGACTTGCCGAATGTTTTCTGATCCAGCGGTTTGGGCGGCAACCGTCGAGATCGCTGATCGGCTAAAGTCCTCGCGGGCTCTAACAGTCGCGTCCGTCACCGGTGGCGTCGTGCGAAAAATTATCGCCCGACACCTTCCCGACGGTTGGGAATGGTCCGAACCACCCCTCGGGCAAACACTCGAGGCCGCATGACCCCCGCTAACGACAACATCAGCGCGGACGCTTCGAAAGAAGCGCTCCGCGCCTTCATCCGAGCGCTGGCACGACATCAAGCGCGTATCGACGCCGCAGCCGCAAACGACAATGAGCCTGGAGTGCCCGCATGCGTGCAGCCGTCTACGCCCGCTTCTCGACGGACCTCCAAAATGACCGCTCTGTCGACGACCAGATCGACCTCTGCCGCGACTACGCGCGCCGCCATGGCTGGACCGTCGTAGCGGCATTCCGAGATCGGGCTCGATCTGGCGCCTCGATGTTTGGTCGCGACGGTCTCGCTGCCCTCATCGAGGGGGCGACGGCGCGTGAGTTCGACATCGTCGTCGCTGAAGCGGCCGATCGCATTTCGCGCGACATGGCCGACCTCGCCGGCCTCCACAAGCAGTTTGCGTTCCGCGGAATTGAGATCGACTGCGTCAACGGCGGTCGGCTCGACACGCTGCAGATCGGGGTCCACGGCCTCGTCGGCCAGATGCAGAGGGAGGAGGGGGCTAAAAAGGTCCGTCGCGGCATGTCTGGCGTCGTCCGTGATGGGCGGAACGCGGGCGGTCGCGCCTATGGCTACCGGCCGATACTAGGCCAGCCCGGCAAGCTTGAGATCGTGCCCGAGCAAGCGGACGTCATCCGTCGCATCTTCGCGTCTTACGCAGATGGAACCGCGCCACGGGCGATAGCAGCCGCCCTAAACGCTGACGGAGTTCCGGCGCCGCGAGGCGAGCGCTGGAACGCATCGACCATCAACGGGAGCGGGACGCGCGGCCACGGCATTCTTCGTAATCCGCTCTACGATGGGCGCATCGTCTGGAACCGGGTCCGGATGGTGAAAGACCCATCGAACGGCAAGCGCGTCTCCCGACCGAACGATGCGGGCCAGCATCAGGAGGCCTTGGCCGAAGAGCTTCGCATCATCGAGCATGATCTCTTCGAGGCCGTGCAGGCCCGTAAGGCGGCCACCGGCGGCGAAGCGGCACGGCGGGCACCAAAGACGCCTCGTGTGCTCTCTGGCCTCCTGCGCTGCTCCTGCTGTGGCGGGGGCATGACGCTCGTTGGGACCGACCGGAGTGGGCCGCGGGTTATGTGCAGCACTCGTCGTGAGTCCAGTAGCTGCGAGAACGGAGCACGCTATTACGTGGAGAGGCTCGAGCATCTCGTGGTAAGCGCGATCGGTACGCAACTGGCCGATCCGGATCTGCTGAACGACTACATCGGCGAGTATGTCTCAGAGCGACGGGAGACTGAGAGCGGAGCGCGCGCGGCGAAGGCCGCAACTGAGCGGGCGCTTGACGTCACAAAGGAGAAGATGACGCGCGTCACCGACCTATTGGTCGATGGGCTGCTTGAGAAGGCGGATGCAACGGCGCGCCTCGCCTCCCTGCGAGCCGAGGAGGCGCGTCTCAAGCGCGAACTCGCCCTGGCTGGCCGAGTCGCATCGATCATCGATCTCCAGCCTATCGCCATGACACGCTACCGCGACAACGTCGACGCGCTGTCTAGAACGATGGCGGACGCGTCTAGGATAGACCCCGCACTCACCCGGTCGTTCCGCGATCTGGTGGCGGGCGTAATCGTGCTTCCCCGCGAACGGAGAGGAGAATACGCGGTCAAAATCGAAGGAAAACTGTCGGGCCTCGTCGGCCCGGACCTGTCGGCTATACCGTTGGTAGCGGAGGAGGGACTCGAACCCCCGACACGCGGATTATGATTCCGCTGCTCTAACCAGCTGAGCTACTCCGCCCCGGTCGAAGGCCGCCCGCATCGGGCTGCGCCGAAGCGCTCAAGGCGCGCGGATATAAGGAAGCGGCCGAAGCGGTGTCAAGCGACGCGGACGCGGGGCCGCCCGTCTCAGCGCCTGCGCGTCGTCTTCGCCGCGACCGGCGCCTGCGCGTCGTAGCCGACGACGATCCGCCAGCCGGCGAAGCGGTTGGCGGGGATCGGGATCGAAATCGCGTCGTCGATCTTGGTGAAGTCCGCCATGGTGGCGCCCGCCGGCACGGTGACGTCGACAAGATGGAGCTGCGAATAGACCGGCCGCGACCCTTCGTCGACGACGGCGATCCTGAGCGGCACGCGATAGGTTCCCGGCGCGCCCTTGGGGCCGAGCACCACGCGGCCCTGGACGCCGATGCGGATCGCGGCCTCGACGCCGAGCGTCGAGCACTCGCGCGCCGTCTCGGCGATCGATGCCTGGTAGCGCACGTCGAAGGCGTCGGTGGAGCCCGCAGGCTCGATCACGCGATGGGCCGAGGCGCCTTCGAGGATCTCGATCGGCGGGCAGGAGCGCTTGATGTCGTCGGCCGACGTCTGCAGCGGCGTCGGATTGGAGGTGCCGAGCAAAAACTTCGTGCCGGCGTCCGGGTTCGCGGCGGCGCGGTTGGGATCGTCCGGGCTCACGGTGCCGCAGGCGGCGAGCGCAAGGCAGGCGAGGGGAACGAGCGCCGCCCGGCGCAGGCGGGCGAGGATCGGAGTGACGCGACGCATGGACCTGTTCCCGAACTTCCGCCGCGCCGGCCCGCGGCGGCGAGCCTTATAGCAAGCCCCCGGACGGCTTGGAAAGGCGCGGCCGCCGCAGGGCTGCGACGGGATGGGCGCGCTTGACACTCCCGGCGCGCCCGCCCCATCTCGAGGCCGACGCAATGTGAAGGTGCGATCGCCGCCCGATGTCCGCCAAGCCGCCGCTCAAGGTCCTGCTCTGCGCGCCGCGCGGCTTCTGCGCCGGCGTGGTGCGGGCGATCGACGTGGTGGAGGCGGCGCTCAAGCGCTTCGGGCCGCCGGTCTATGTCCGGCACGAAATCGTGCACAACCGCTATGTGGTGGACGCGCTCAAAGCCAAGGGCGCGGTCTTCGTCGAAGAGCTCGACGAGGCGCCGGACGGCGACGCGCCGGTGATCTTCTCGGCGCACGGCGTCGCGAAGTCGGTGCCGGAGGCGGCGCGGGCCCGGAACCTCTTCGCCATCGACGCCACGTGCCCGCTCGTCACCAAGGTGCATCGCGAGGCGGAGGCGCATCACAAGCGCGGCCGCCTCGTGCTGCTGATCGGCCATGCGGGCCATCCGGAGGTGGTCGGCACCATGGGGCAGCTGCCGCAAGGCGCCGTGATGCTGGTCGAGACGGAGGGCGACGTCGCGACGCTTGAGGTTCCGGACGGGCGCGATCTCGCTTACGTGACCCAGACCACGCTCTCGGTCGACGACACCGCGGGCGTGGTGGCGGCGCTCAAAGCGAAGTTCCCCGCGATCCACGGACCGCACAAGGAAGACATCTGCTACGCCACCACCAACCGCCAAGAGGCGGTCAAGCGCGTCGCGCCGGACTGCGACGGGCTGATCGTGGTGGGGGCGCAGAACTCGTCGAACTCGCAGCGGCTGCGAGAAGTCGCCGAGCGCGCCGGCTGCCCGACGGCGCGGCTCGTGGCGCGCGCCTCAGACATCGACTGGTCGGAGTTTGCGGCGATTTCGACGCTCGGCATCACGGCCGGGGCGTCGGCTCCCGAGGTGCTGGTCGAGGAGATCATCGACGCGTTCGCCGAACGCTACGAGGTGACGGTCGAGACCGTGTCGACCGCTGACGAGAGCGTGTTCTTCCCGCTGCCGAGGGAACTTCGTCCGGCGGCGGAGTGAGAGCGTGAAATTAAATGAAAAACATTCAGATCATCGACGGCGCCAACAACTGCACCTTTTCAATTTTTCAAGCGACCGACGAAGAATTTTTCTTGATATTTCCTGATCCGGGGCAAGACATCGAGTTCGCCGAGGATCTCTTCACTCGTTTAGGCGAGGAGTCGCGGGCGCTTGATGAGCTTTGGGAGCGACCTATCCCGAAGCCCGACGCCAATGGGATACACAGCACGTTGTTTTATCAGTTTGAAAGCAAGAGATACTGTTTTCCCGCAACGAAACGCGAGCGGGATTGGCATCCCGCTTCGATCAATTCCGCGCAGAGGCGGATGTACCAGAGTATCAAAGGTTCTTAGCAGTTCTTCGCAGTTCACCGATCTGCACCACTATCGTGCGACGTGTCGGCTCTGATCAGTACGCCTGTCCCAGCTGAACCTGCGCCTGCGCCATCGCGGGCTCAGGCGAACCGCACACCTCGGCGTCGCTCGCCGCGTTCCAGCTCGGATCGAGCTTGAAGCGGTAGCGGCCGTCGCAGGCGGCGACGCGCGGCGGACGGGCCGTGCGGTCGAAGGCGTCGTGGCCGACCTTCAGCATCTCCCAGAAGGGCATGTTGGGATCGTCGGCGTGGCGCGCCATGTTCGCCTCCGTCATGCGGAACGGGAAGGCGTGGAACGGCACCGACTCCTGGCCCGACAGCAGAGCCTCGCGCACCAGCGCGTAGATCTCCTCCACGTTTTTGTGGGTCATCGCGTAGCAGCCGACCGACTTGCAGCCGCCATGCACCATGATGTGGTCGCCGGTGCGGCCGAGCGAGCGGTCGAAAGCGTTCGGGAAGCCGATGTTGAACGCGAGATGGTTGCGCGACCACGGGTTCAGGTTCTTGCGCTCGATCTCGTAGAAGCCTTCGGGCGCCTGTTTGTCGCCCTGACGGATCTTTGGCCCGAGTCTCCCCGAGAACCTGCAGATCTCGTAGGAGCGCAGCAGCGCGTACTGGCCGTTGCGCTCCTGCTTCCAAACCTCGAGCTGCGCTTCTTCCTTGAAGACGCGGATGAAGATCGGGGCGGTGCGCGGCATGTCGAGCCGCTTCATGAGGCTCACCGTCGCGATCGAGACCGAGCCGGTCTTGACCTTGGCCTGACGACCCGACGAACAGGCGGCGAGCCCGAGGGCGGCCACAATGACGAACGCGACGCGCACGAGCGTCGCAAGCGACGACGTACTCATATCGCCGGCATGCTCCCAACTGACACAGCCGCAATACTGGCGCGGCCGTCCCCAGGGTCGGCCGCCGGGTCTTAACGGGCTGTGAACGACGTCACGCCGCGAAGCGATTCCGGCCGGCGGCCTTGGCCTGGTAGAGGGCTGCGTCGGCGCGGCCGATCGCGAGGCCGAGATCGCTCTCGCCGGCCTCGACGGCCGCGACCCCGATGCTGACCGTAAACGCCGCGACGCCAGGCCCGCCGGCCGCCACGCGGCCCCTGATCTCCTCGGCGAAACGGCAGGCGCGGGCGGCCGTCGTCTGCGGCAGCAGCGCCAGAAACTCGTCGCCGCCGAGCCGGAACAGACGGCAGCCGGCGGCGGGGGCCGAAGCGGCCGCCTGCGCGGCGAGCGCCACCAGCACGGCGTCGCCGGCTCCGTGACCGTCGCGGTCGTTGATCGCCTTGAAGTGATCGATGTCGATCAGCACGACGCCAAGCCCCGGCGCCACGGGGTCTGCGGCGAGCGCCTCCTCGAGCGCGCGTCGGTTGCCGGCGCCGGTCAACGGGTCGCGCGACGCGCGGTCGCGAAGCGTGCGCTGCACATGTTCGCCGGGCATCGCCAGCAGGCCGAGATAGAGCACCGGCAGCAGCAGCTGGTCGGAGAGATGCGGCACGATCGCAAAGCGCTCCGCCCAGGCGCCGAACAGCGTGTCGACCACCACCGATCCGACATATCCGAACGCGTAAGCCCCCATTGCGCAGCCCGCGATTTTGCGGCCGAGCGTCGGGCGGTTCTGCGGCCCGAAGACGAGCGCGGCCGCGACCGAGAGCACGCTGACCGCAAGCCCCACCGTGCCGAACTTGAGGCAGGCGGCTCGCGCGTCCTCGGGCGTTTCGGCGAAGGGCAGCGGCGCGGCGTAAAGCAGCGCCGTCAGGGTGACGGGAAGCGCCATCCATCCCTGGAACGCCGGACGGCCGTCGAAGAGGTTCGCGCCCGAGAGCACGAGGGCGTTCGAGAGCGGCAGCACCGCGAACAGCGCCGCGCCGAGGAGCGAGGGCGGAGGGCCCTCGAGCGCCTCGAAGGTCGCGAGCAGCAGCACGTAAAGGACCGAGGACACGCCCCAATGGAGCAGATGGGCCTCGCTCGCCCGGCCGCGCCACAGCGCCAGGAACACCAGCGCAAAGGCGACGCTCGCGAGCAGGCTGCAGAGCCGCAGCGTCGGCAGGTCTGGCTCGGAGAAGAACATGGGCGCGGAGCGTGAGGACGTACTCAGGAACCGTTACGACAGACATGGTTAACGATCTGCCGCATTTCGCCCTGTCCCCAGCCTCGCCTTCGCCGGACGCCGCGTTGCGGCGCGGCGCGCGAGCCCTTAAGCACGGGCGCGCCGCTTCACCGTCCCGCGAGTTGCCTCCGAATGGCCGTCTACACCGAAGTCTCCGACGACGATCTCGCCGCGTTCGTGGCGGCCTACGACATCGGCGACGTGGTCTCGTTCAAGGGGATCGCCGAGGGGGTCGAGAACTCGAACTACCTGCTCGCCACCACCAAGGCGCGCTTCATCCTCACGCTCTACGAAAAGCGCGTCGACAAGGGCGACCTGCCGTTCTTCCTCGGGTTGATGGAGCATCTCGCCGAGCGCGGGATCACCTGTCCGCTGCCGGTCAAGGCGCGCGACGGCGAAGCGCTGCGCACGCTGTGCGGACGCCCGGCCGCGGTCGTGACCTTTCTCGACGGCGTCTCGGTGAAGAAGCCGACGCCCGCCCATTGCGCCGAGCTCGGGCGCGCGCTCGGACAGCTTCATGCGGCCGGCGAAGGCTTTTCGATCCGCCGTCCCAACGCGCTGTCGGTTTCGGGCTGGCGGCCGCTCGCCGATGCGGCGAAGGGGCGGAGCGACGTGGTCCAGTCAGGGCTCGACGCCGAGATCGCGGCCGAACTCGACGTTCTCGAGCGCGCTTTCGCGAAGCTCGACCTGCCGGCGGGCGTGATCCACGCCGACCTCTTCCCCAACAACGTGCTGTTCCTCGGCGACCGGCTGTCGGGGCTGATCGACTTCTATTTCGCCTGCGACGACGCCTACGCCTACGACGTCGCGGTCTGCCTCAATTCGTGGTGCTTCGAGCCCGACCAGTCGTTCAACGTGACGAAGGGCAGAGCGCTGCTCGAGGCCTATCACGCCGCGCGTCCGCTCTCGGACGCCGAGATCGACGCGCTGCCGACGCTCGCCCGCGGCTCGGCGATCCGCTTCCTGCTGACCCGCCTCGTCGACTGGCTCGACACGCCGGCCGGCGCGCTCGTGAAGAAGCTCGACCCGCTCGAATATTTCCGGAAGCTCCGCTTCCACCAGCAGGCGGGAAGCGCGGCCGACTATGGATGGCGCGGGTGAGCGCGCCGGGCGAAACGGCCAGCGCCGTCGAGATTTTCACCGACGGAGCCTGCTCCGGAAATCCCGGCCCCGGCGGCTGGGGCGCGATCCTGCGGTTCGGCGCGGTCGAGAAGGAGCTGTCGGGCGGGGAGTCTCCACCACCAACAACCGAATGGAGCTGCTCGCCGCCATTTCGGCGCTCGAGGCGCTGAAGCGGCGGTGCACGGTCGTGGTCCACACCGACAGCCAGTATCTGCGCGACGGCGTCACCAAATGGCTCGCCGGCTGGAAGCGCAACGGCTGGAAGACCGCGGACAAGAAGAAGGTCAGAGAACCAGGACCTTTGGGAGCGCCTCGACGCCCTTCTCAAGGCCCACGACATCGAATGGCGCTGGGTGAAGGGCCACGCAGGACATCCCGAAAACGAGCGCGCGGACGAGCTCGCCCGGATGGGCATGAAGCCGTTCAAGGAGCAGCCGCAGGGCTGAGGCGCAGGCTTCGGCGCGGCGGGAAGTTTCGTCGTCGCAGGCCCTCGCCGAACGGCCCCCGCCCATCCATATCCCCTCGCGAAAGCCGATACGCCGACCCGAGCGAGGCCGTCGACCGTGAGCGAAAGCTCGTTCTTTTCTGACCTTCTCGCGAGCATCGCCCAGCAGGGGCGGCGGCTGCTCGGCCCGGCTCCCGAGGCTCCGCGCGCCTCGGGCCTCGACGCGTTGAGGCTGGAATGCGAGGCGCTTCTGGAGAGCACCGGCGAAGCGTCGCGCATCGCCGTGGCGCGCTCGGTGCTCGACCATTGGGCGGCGAGCGGCGAGGAGGTTCGCGCGGCGTTCTTCCTTGTGCTCCGCCAGGATTTCGGCCCCGATCGCGAGCGCCTCGCCAAGGCCGTCGAGGCCTGGGGCGCCGCCCCGACGCCGGAGAGCGAGGCGGCGCTTCACGAGGCGGCAGAGCCGCGCCGGCAGGAGCTGATCCGCCGCCTCGCGCTCGCGCCCGACGGCATGGCCGGGCTGATGCGCATGCGCGAGGCGCTGCTCAGGCTGCTGCCGGTCAACCGGTCGCTGAAGGTGGTGGACGACGACTTCGCCCATCTCTTCAGCTCGTGGTTCAACCGGGGCTTCCTGGTGCTGCGGCCGATCGACTGGACGACGCCGGCGAACGTGCTCGAGAAGATCATCCGCTACGAGGCGGTGCACGAGATCCGCGACTGGGAGGAGCTGCGTCGGCGCCTCGAGCCGCCGGACCGGCGCTGCTTCGCGTTCTTCCACCCGCGCCTCGTCGACGAGCCGCTGATCTTCGTCGAGGTCGCGCTCACCCAGTCGATGCCCGAGAGCGTCGCCGAGGTGCTCGATCCCGGCCGCGAGCCGATCCGCGCCGAGGAGGCGGGGGCGGCGGTGTTCTATTCGATCTCGAACTGCCAGGACGGGCTGCGCGGGGTCTCGTTCGGCAACTTCCTGATCAAGCAGGTGGTCGAGGACCTGCGGCGCGACCTGCCGAGATCGCGACCTTTCGTGACGCTCTCGCCCGTGCCGGGCTTCGCCGAATGGCTCTCGGGCGAACTCGCCGATCCGGCCTCCGACACGCTCGCGGCCGAGGATCGCGAGACGCTCGCCGCGCTCGAGGACCGCGGTTGGATGGACGACGAGCCCAAGGCCGAGGCGCTGCGCCCGGCGCTGGCGCGGGCCTGCGCCATCTACCTCGTCCACGCCCGCAACCGGCGCGGCCAGCCGGCCGATCCGGTGGCGCGCTTCCATCTCGGCAACGGCGCGCGGCTCGAGCGCGTCAACGTCATGGCCGACCGCTCGCCGCGCGCGGAGCGGCAGGCCCACGGCATGATGGTCAACTACCTCTACGAGCTCGACGAGATCGAGCAGAACCACGAGGCCTACGCCGCCCGGGGCAAGGTCGCGGCCTCGACCTCGGTGAAGCGCCTCGCGCGCCGGCCGAAGGCGGCCGAGAAAGAGACGGAAGCGGCGCGCTGAGGCGCGGACGCGCTCCGCGCCTTTCCTTTTCATGACGGTTATGTGATCGGCGAAGGCAGCGTCGGCGCGGCTAACGTGCCGGCCCTCTCGTCGCCCGCATCGATCCGTCCATGACCGTCCGCCTCCGCATCGTCGTCTTCGCCGTCGTCACCGCGGTCTTTGTCGCGATGATGATCGGCGTGATGGCGTTCGCGCTGAAGCTCGCGGACGACTTCGTGCAGCGGGTCGACGCCGTGCACCGCCGGTTCGAGGTCATCGCCGAGCTCGACGGCAACGCCAACAACTACGCGGAGCAGATCGCCGAGGTGCTGCTGCTCGGCGCCGAGCAGATGCCGGATTTCCATCAGGCGCGGGACGAGATGCGCGACGCCTTCGAGCGGCTGAAGGAGGTGACGCGCGCCGAGATCTCGACGATGCACGATCTCGAGGAGGTGCGGCGCGAGCTCTCCGACGTCGAGACGGCGAGCCGGATGGCCGAGCTCTACCGCGCCATCGACCAGGCGGCCGAGCGCGTCTTCGCGCTCCAGCGCGAGGGCAAGCACCGAGGCGGTCGAGCTGTTTCGCCGCGAGGTCGAGTACAAGCTTTCGAACGACTTCGAGAACCTGCTCGAAAGCGCGCTCGACGACGAGCGCAGCGAGGTCGCGCGCGAGCTTTCGGAGGTCCGCACCCAGCAGCGCCGGCTGCTGTTCGGCTCGGTCGCGATCGGGCTGCTGGCGCTGATCAGCGGCGCGGCGCTCGCCTTCGGGCTGAGCCGCTCGATCGTGCGGCCGCTGCAGGCGCTCGCGGCCGGCGCGCGCGCGATCGCCGACGGGGCGCTCAGCCACCGGATCGCGGTGCGCGGATCCGACGAGTTCACGGCGCTGTCGCGCAGCTTCAACGAGATGGCGACGGCGATCGAGGCGCAGCGCTCCAGCCTGATCGCCGCGCAGGAGCGCCTCCATTCGGAAGTCGAGGACCGGACGCGCGAGCTGCGCGACGCCAACGCCAAGCTCAAGGACGTCGACGTCCGCCGCGCGCAATTCCTCGCCGACGTCAGCCACGAGCTGCGGACGCCGCTGACCATCCTGCGGGGCGAGGCCGACGTGGCGCTGCGCGGCCGCGCAGATCCTGGCCTGCTGCGCGACGCGTTGAGCGGCGTCCAGGCGCAGGCCGGGGAGCTGTCGGCGCTGCTCGACGACCTCCTCGCCTTCGCCCGCTCCGACGCCGGCGACCAGAGCCTCGAGCGCGCGTCCGTCCACGCCGTCGACCTCGTTCTGGCCGCCGTCCAGGAGGGAGAGGTTCTGGCCGCGCCCCGCGAGATCCTGATCGAGACGGACCTGAGGGCGGGCGACGCGCGCATCGACGTCGACGCCCGCAGGCTCCGGCAGGCTTTGATGATCGGGCTCGACAACGCCGTGAAATACTCGCCCGACGGCGGCCGCGTCCGGGTGTCGACCTCGGTCGAGGGCGGGCGGCTCGCCATCGCGATCGCCGACGAGGGCGTCGGGATCGCCGAGGAGGACCGGGACCGCGTGTTCGAGCGCTTTTACCGGGGCCGGGACGCCGGCCACAACGTCAAGGGGCTCGGCATCGGCCTCGCCATCGCCAAGGATATCGTCGAACGGCACGACGGCGAGATCTCGCTCGGCGACGGGCCGACCGGCGGAGCGACGCTGATGATCGTGCTGCCGCTCATCGAGGACGACCGGGCATGAACATTCTCGTGGTCGAGGACGACCGGCGCATCGCGAGCTTCTTGAGCCGCGGCCTGGAGGCGGAAGGCTATCAGGTCACGGTCGCCGAGGACGGCCGCGACGGGCTGGAGCACATCCGAAACGGCGGCTTCGACCTCGTGATCCTCGACCGCATGCTGCCTTACGTGAACGGGCTCGAGGTCTGCCGCATCGTGCGGGAGGAGAAGCGCCCGGTCCTGATCCTGATGCTGACCGCCAAGGACGGCATTCAGGACAAGGTCGAGGGTCTCAAGGGCGGCGCGGACGACTACCTCACCAAGCCGTTCTCGTTCGACGAGCTGCTGGCGCGCCTTGTCGCGCTGAAACGGCGCAGGGTCAGCCAGGACGACCCGACGACGCTGACGGTCGGGGAGCTCGTGCTCGATCCCTCGTCGCGCCGCGTGGTCTATCGCGGCCGCCCGGTGACGCTGACGGTGCGCGAGTTCGACCTGCTGAAATATCTGATGGCGAACGCCGATCGGGTGGTGAGCCGGCAGCGTCTGCTCAACAGCGTCTGGGAGTACGGCTACGACCCGGGCACGAAAATCGTCGACGTCTACATCCGCTATGTCCGCAAGAAGCTCGAGGACGAGGGGCCGGACTCGATCATCCAGACCGTGCGCGGCGTCGGCTACATGGTCTCGACGCAGGCGCCTTAGAGCGTGATGCGATCTCATTCGCTCAGGCCGTCATGCCCGGGGGGGGGGCATGACGAGTGGTTCATCCTTAAATCATCGCGCCTTAGTGGTTCCAAGCCGGAGCGCTCAAATTTTCTTGACGGATCTGCTATAAAGCCAAAAAATCGCGTATCAAGTTTGTCTCATGAAACTATTATTCGGCCCGCGTAGGCTAAAACGGCCTTCGTCGTATTTTGGTCTCGGGTTTCTCTCCAAATTCTAACCTGTCGCTCAACCAGATCTAATCACGCACGTCTATCTCTCTCCTCAGGAACGCCGCGCAGCGTGGCGTCGGGATGGAGAACGGTCAGATGGCCAAGATCAACGGCGACGGCAGGGCGAACGAGCTTCGCGGCACCAACTTCGACGACGTCATCAACGGCAAGGGCGGCAATGACGAACTCGAAGGCAATGGCGGCAACGATAAGCTTTATGGCGGCTCGGGCAACGATGACCTCGAAGGCGACAGCGGCAACGACACCCTCGAAGGCGGCTCGGGCAATGACGAGCTCGACGGCGGCTCGGGCAACGACGTCCTGAAGGGCGGCAAGGGCAACGACGAGCTCGACGGCGGCATCGGCAACGACATCCTGACCGGCGGCAAGGGCTTCGACACCTTCAAGTTCGAGCGCTTCGACGGCGCCGACACCATCACCGACTTCAAGTCCGGCCAGGACACGATCGAGTTCGACATCGACGGCCTCGACTTCCGCGACCTGACCATCGCCAACAATGGGTCGGGCGACGCGGTCATCACCTGGGGCGACGCCGGCTCCTCGATCACGCTCGACGGCGTCGACGCCGCGAGCCTCGGCCAGCGCGACTTCGTCTTCGACGACTGATCCTCGCCACGGCCTGACCATTCTTGAGAACGGCGCGCTCCTACCGAGCGCGCCGTTCGTCGTTTTTGCGACGAGCGTCGTCGTCGCCCCTTCGCCCGAAGCGCGGTAAAGTCGTCCTCGGCCTCACGGCCGCGTGAACGTTCGATGGAGCCCGCGATGGCGGAAGCGCAGCGCAGAATGGACGCGCCCGACACGCGCGCCGACGATCCGGTCGAGGCCGCCCCGGAGGCGGGCGTCGTCGCCGCCAGCGTCTACGCCGGCGGGCGGCGCGTCGCGGGCGTCGCGATCGAGGACACCGGGCGCTGGGCGCGCGAGCCCGGCCATTTCGTCTGGATCGGGCTGCTCGAGCCGAGCCTCGACCTGCTGCACCGCGTTCAGAGCCAGTTCGACCTGCATGACCTCGCGATCGAGGACGCGGCGCAGGCGCACCAGTCCCCGAAGCTCGAACAATATGGCGAGGACGCCTTCATCGTCGCGCGCACCGCGCAGATGGTCGACGGCCGCATCGCCTTCGGCGAGACCCATCTCTTCGTCGGCGAAGGCCACATCGTCTCGGTGCGGCACGGGCCCTCGACCTCCTACGGCTCCGTGCGCCAGCGCTGCGAGAGCTGCCGGGTCGTGCTGTCGAGGGGCGAGCACTACATCCTCTACGCCATCCTCGACTTCATCGTGGACAACTACGCGCCCGTCCTGCAGGCGATCCATGACGAGGTCGACGAGATCGAGGATCAGGTGTTCGGCGAGCAGTGCGGGCGCGTCGACGTCAAGCGCCTCTACATGCTGCGCCGCGACCTCCTGCGCCTGCGCAACGCCGCGCTGCCGCTCGGCGACGTCTGCCAGCGGCTGCAGCACGCCGAGGTCGTGTCGATCGACCCCTCGATGCTCCCGCTGTTCCGCGACGTCTCCGACAAGATCCGCCGCGTGCAGGAGGACATCGATGGCCTGCGCGAGGTGCTGGCCTTCGGTTTCGAGGCGAGCCTGATGATCGGCCAGGCCGAGCAGACCGACGTCTCGCGCCGCCTCACCGCCTGGGCCGCGATCCTCGCGGTGCCGACCGCGATCGCGGGCATCTACGGCATGAACTTCGCCAACATGCCCGAGACCCAGATGCAGTACGGCTACTTCTACGTGCTCGGCGGCATGGCGACGATCTGCATCAGTCTGTTCGCGGCGTTCCGAAGGTCGGGGTGGCTGTAAGGGAAGGGCGCGCGCCTTGGCTCAAGGCAGTTCGTACTCGCCTTCCATCTCATCCATCGCGACGGCGTCTGAGATGGTCGTGTAGGTCCAGACGCCCTTGCCTTTCAGGCCGGCGTATTTGCCGGTGCCGCCGGTGAACTCGACCGTTCCCTTGTAGATCGGCGGCGCCTGCTCGGTGTCCGAGAATTTCGCGAACACCTTCGAACCGTCGGCGGTCGTGAACGTCTTGTAGCCGCCGGCGACCATGCTCGAAGAGTCCGACAGGTAGAACAGCTGATACCTGGCTTTCTCCAGAAACCCGCCGCCTGCGCTCACGATCATGCCGTCTTGCTCGAGATAGAGGAGCGTATGGTCCTTGACGTCCTCGAGCGTCGTCATCGTCTGCTTCGTCGTGACGAGCACGGCGCGGGTTTTGATCTTGCCGGTCTCGCCCGCGAAAGCCGCGTCCGGCGTCCCGGCGCCGGCCGCCCCCAAAGACAACAGCGCTGCAAAGGCGAGCCATTTACCGGACGGTTTACTTAGCATCTGACAACCTCCCTGCGGCGACGTCTATGGTGATTTAAACACCCATGACAGGGGCCGAGATCTGGTCCTAGTATGTTACTGTAACATCGCGATCGAACGAACGGGGAGGCGGAGCGATGGCGGCGCGCTTCAACGAAGCCGAGCGGTCCGCAGTGCGCGCGCATCTCGATGATATCCTCGGCAGCGAACCGTTTCTCAAATCCGGACGCCGCCAGCGGTTTCTCGAATACATCGTCACGGAGACGCTCGAAGGCCGGGGCGGCGCGCTGAAAGGCTATAGCGTGGCGGTCGACGTCTTCGATCGTCCCGCCACTTTCGATCCGGCGCTCGACCCGATCGTCAGGGTCGAGGCGGGGCGTCTTCGCGAAAAGCTCCGCGATTACTATGCCTCCGCCGGGCGACCGAACGATGTTCGGATCGAATTGCCGAAAGGGCGATACGCGCCCCGGATCGAAATCGGGACGGGGCCGTCGGCGCTTGCGCGGCGGGGTCGGGAGCCAGACGCCGCCCGACCAACGCTGGCCGTGCTTCCCTTCGTCAATCTCAGCGGCGACCGTAGCAACGATTATCTTGGCGACGGCCTGGCGGATGAGCTCGTCACCGATCTCGGGCGGATCTCGGGACTTCGGGTCGTTTCGCGGCACTCGTCCTTTCTTTGCCGGAACCCGGACCTTCCACTGGCGAACATCGCCGACGCGCTGAAGGCCCGCTTCATCATCGAGGGCAGCGTCCAGGTCGAGCGGGCTCAGGTGAGAGTGTCGGCGAACGTCCTCGATCCCGCCTCTGGCGGAAGCCTGTGGTCAGCGAGATTCAAAGGGGACCGGCGCGAACTGTTCTCCATGCAGGACCAGATTTCGCGGGGCGTCGCGAGCGCCCTGAGCGTCAAGCTCACGCCCCGCGAAAGCGAACTTGTCGGTCGGCGCGGGACGGAAAGCACGCGAGCGCACGACGCTTTGCTCAAAGGCTTGTCGCTGTTCTGCGGCTATTCGGAGACGACCTGCGCGGAGGCTCAGGATCACTTTCGCGAAGCGACGCGTCTCGACCCCGCTTACGCCGCCCCGCACACATGGCTGGCGCGGAGCTACGTGCTCCAGCACTGCATGAACTGGAGGACCGACGTCCAATCGCCTCTCGAACCGGCGGTCGCGCATGCGCAGACGGCCGTCGCGCTCGACGGCGACGCGCCGCTGGCGCACGCCGTTCACGGCTGGACCCTGCTTTTCCTCAGGGACGGCGAGGCCGCGCTCGCCGCCGCCCGACGGGCCTGCGCGATCGATCCCTGCTCGCCGGACGGCAGGATGTTCCAGGCGCTCATCGAAGCGTCGACCGGCCGAACCGCCGAGGCCGACCTCAGCATCGAGGCGGCGATGGCGCTGCAGCCGCTTCCATCGAGTTTCTGCTTCTATGCGCTCGGCATGTGCCGGTTCGCCGCCGCGGACTACGACGGGGCCCGCGAAGCGCTGCTCCGCTCGACGGAGGTCAACCCGGCGTTCCTGCCCGCGCATTACGCGCTCGCGATCACCTATGGCGTCTGCGGCCGGGACGCGGAAGCCGTGGCGACGGCCGCGATCGTCCGGCTGAAAGCCCCGTTCATCGCCAAGACCTTCTTTCTGGCCCCTGGCCCGGCCAAAGCCTATCTCGCCGGGCGCCGCGCCGGCGGACTTGGATGACGGCCACTGCACCGCTGCAATCAACTCACCGCGACCGGCGCCCATGGACTGTGCGCCTCCGGCACCTTAAGTCCGGCTCGCAAAGACCCTCCGCGAGCCTCATGTCCCCCATCATCTCCATCACGGGCCTGGCGAAGACCTACGCCACGGGCTTCCAGGCGCTCAAATCCGTCGACCTCGAGATCGAGAAGGGCGAGATCTTCGCGCTGCTCGGCCCGAACGGCGCCGGCAAGACCACGCTGATCTCGATCGTCTGCGGCATCGTCATGCCGAGCGAGGGGACGGTCACGGTCGGCGGCCACGACATCCAGAGCGACTTCCGCGCCGCCCGCGAGATGATCGGTCTGGTGCCGCAAGAACTGTTCACCGATCATTTCGAGAGCGTGTGGGCCTCGGTCAGCTATTCGCGCGGCCTGTTCGGCAAGAAGCGCGACGACGCCTTCGTGGAGAAGACGCTGAAGGACCTGTCGCTCTGGGACAAGCGCGACTCCAAGATCCTGACGCTGTCGGGCGGCATGAAGCGGCGCGTGCTGATCGCCAAGGCGCTCGCCCACGAGCCGCGCGTGCTGTTCCTCGACGAGCCGACCGCCGGCGTCGACGTGGAGCTCAGGCGGGACATGTGGGCGCTGGTGCGGAAGCTCCGCGAGACCGGCGTCACCATCATCCTGACGACCCACTACATCGAGGAAGCCGAGGAGATGGCCGACCGCATCGGCGTCATCTCCAAGGGCGAGATCATCGTGGTGGAGAAGAAGGCCGACCTGATGACCAAGCTCGGCCGCAAGGAACTGCGGCTGGCGCTTCAGGAGCCGCTCTCGGAGATCCCGACGAGCCTCGCCGGCCACCAGCTCGAACTCGGCGCGGAGGGTTCGGAGCTCGTCTACACCTATGACGCCCAGCGCGATCGCACCGGCATCACGGGCCTGCTCACGGATCTCGCCGCCGCAGGCGTGCATTTCCGCGACCTCCAGACAAAGCAGAGCTCGCTCGAAGAGATCTTCGTCGATCTCGTGAAGGACAAGCGATGATCGTCAACCACCGGGCCGTCGGGGCGATCTACCGCTTCGAGATGGCGCGCGCCTGGCGCACCGTCATGCAGAGCGTGATCTCGCCCGTGCTCTCGACCTCGCTCTATTTCGTGGTGTTCGGGGCCGCCATCGGCAGCCGCATCCAGGAGATCGACGGCGTCGCCTACGGGGCCTACATCGTCCCGGGCCTCATCATGCTGACGCTGCTGACGCAGTCGATCGCCAACGCCTCGTTCGGCATCTATTTCCCGCGCTTCGCCGGCACGATCTACGAGCTCTTGTCGGCGCCCGTGTCGTTCTTCGAGGTGGTGGTGGCCTATGTGGGCGCGGCGGCGACCAAGTCGATCATCATCGGCCTGATCATGCTGGGCACCGCGGCGCTGTTCGTGCCGCTTCGCATCGAGCATCCGGTCTGGATGGTCTGCTTCCTGCTGCTGACGGCGATCACCTTCTCGCTGTTCGGCTTCATCATCGGCATCTGGGCCGACGGCTTCGAGAAGCTGCAGCTCGTGCCGCTGCTGATCGTGACGCCGCTCACCTTCCTCGGCGGGGCGTTCTACTCGATCGACATGCTGCCGCCGTTCTGGCGGACGGTCTCGCTGTTCAACCCGGTGGTCTATCTGGTGTCGGGCTTCCGCTGGAGCTTCTTCGGACAGTCGGACGTCGGGGTCGAGGTGAGCCTCGCGATGACGTTCCTGTTCCTGGCGCTCTGTCTCACCGGCGTGTGGTGGATCTTCAAGACCGGCTACCGTCTGAAGGCGTGAGGCGGCTGTCCCGGGTCGGACTCGGAGCCGCCGCCGTCACCCCGGCCGAAGAGCCGGGGTCCATGAACGCGACACGTCGAGAATGCCAGCGCAGGGGCGTCGGCTCTGGATGCCGGCTCTTGGCCAGCATGACGGCTGAGCGTCTCGCGCCTTCTCCTGCGCGCCCTTACGCCGCCTTCTCGCCCGCGCCTTCCGCGATGCGGACGATGTCGGCCATGATGGCGGTGAGGTCGAAGTTCTTCGGCGTGTAGACCGCCGCGACGCCCATCGCCTTCAACTGCGTCTCGTCCTCGGGCGGGATGATGCCGCCGACGATGACCGGAACGTCGTCGAGTCCCTCCTTCCGCATCCGCTCCAGCACGTCGCGCACCAGCGGCACGTGGGAGCCCGAGAGGATCGAGAGGCCGACCACGTGGACGCCTTCCTCGAGCGCCGCGTTGACGATCTCGGCCGGGGTGAGGCGGATGCCCTCGTAGACCACCTCGAAGCCGCAGTCGCGGGCGCGCACCGCAATCTGCTCGGCGCCGTTGGAATGGCCGTCGAGCCCGGGCTTGCCGACGAGAGCAGCTTCAGCCGCCGCCCGAGCGTCTGCGAGGCGGCCTCGACCTGCTTGCGGACTTCCGCGATGGCGTCGCCGCCGCTCGCCTCGCGCACCGCCTTGCCGACCCCCGTCGGGGCGCGGTACTGGCCGAAGATGTCGCGCAGTGTCTGGCCCCATTCGCCGGTGGTGGCGCCGGCCTTGGCGGCCGCGATCGAGGCCTCCATGACGTTCCGGTCTTCCTTGGCGGCGGCGGAGAGTTCGGCGAGCGCCTTGTCGACGGCGGACTGGTCGCGCTGCGCCTTCCAGGCGTTGAGGCGCTCGATCGCCTCCTGGCCGACGCTTTCGGGAACGGTCTGGATCGAACCCGAGCCGGTCGAGAGCGGCGAGGGCTCGCCGTTCTGGAACTTGTTGACGCCCACCACGATCTGGTCGCCGCCTCGATCGCGGCGAGGCGGCGGGCGTTGGACTCCACGAGCCGGCCCTTCATGTAGCCGGCCTGGACGCTGCGATCGCGCCGCCCATCGTCGATGCGGGCGAGTTCGGCGCGCGCCTCCTCCTTCAGCGCCTCGACCTTGGCGTCCATCACCGTCGAGCCGTTGAAGATGTCGGCGTATTCGAGGATGTCGGTCTCGTAGGCCAGGATCTGCTGGGCGCGCAGCGACCATTGCTGGTCCCAAGGACGCGGCAGGCCGAGCGCCTCGTTCCAGGCCGGAAGCTGAACCGCGCGGGCGCGCGCGTCTTTCGAGAGCGTCACCGCGAGCGTCTGGATCAGGATGCGATAGACGTTGTTTTCAGGCTGCGGCTCGGTGAGGCCGAGCGAGTTGACCTGCACACCGTAGCGGAAGCGCCGGGACTTGGCGTCTGTCACGCCGTAGCGGTCGCGGGTGATCTCGTCCCAGAGGTCGACGAAGGCGCGCATCTTCGCGATCTCGGTGATGAACTTCATCCCGGCGTTCACGAAGAACGAGATGCGCTGAACCGTCTGGGCGAAGACCTCCTCGGAGGGGTTGGTCTCCTTCACCTCGTCCAGCACCGCGACGGCGGTGGCGAGCGCATAGGCGAGCTCCTGTACCGGCGTCGCCCCGGCCTCCTGCAGATGGTAGCAGACGTTCATCGGGTTCCACTTCGGCAGCTCCGACGTGGTGAAGGTGATGACGTCTCGGATTAGCCGCAGCGAGGGCGCCGGCGGGAACACGTAGGTGCCGCGCGAGAGATATTCCTTGATGATGTCGTTCTGCGTGGTGCCCTGCAGCGCGGTGCGGTCGGCCCCCTGCTCCTCGGCGAGCGCGACGTAGAGCGACAGCCAGGGCCGCGGTCGCGTTGATCGTCATCGAGGTGTTCATCTGCTCGAGCGGAATCTCGTGGAAGAGAGTCCGCATGTCCCGAGATGGCTGACGGGCACGCCGACCTTGCCGACCTCGCCCTTGGAGAGCACGTGGTCGGGGTCGTAGCCGGTCTGGGTCGGCAGGTCGAAGGCGACCGACAGGCCGGTCTGGCCCCGGCTCAGGTTCGACTTGTAGAGCTTGTTCGACTCCACGGGCGAGGAGTGGCCCGCATAAGTGCGGAACAGCCAGGGTTTGTCGGCCATCGCCTTGTCGCCTCGCATCACGGATTGCGCGCAGGGGCCCGGGAGCCCCGCCTCCCGCGAGCATTTACCTCACGTGTGCGGCGCCGCAATTCGCAGATCGCGGACGGACGGCTTACCAGTAAGGCGCCCAGGCGCTCGCCACGAGCTCGTTGGCCTCGCCCGCGAAGGTCTGCGGATAGGCCGAGGCGACCGAAACCGGCGCGATGGAGGCGAGCACGGGAGCCGCGGGCGCGATCACGCGCACGGCGGGCTTCGGCTTGATGGCCGCGACCGCCGCGAGCGCGGTGCCGGGCGCGGGCTTGTCGCCGCCGCCATAGGCGAGCGGCGTTTCGGCGCGGAGCGGTTCGGCCTTCGAGGCGAGCGCCGCCTGAACGAGCGGCTCGGCCAGCGCCTCGTCGCGCTTGGCGGCCGCGACCGCCTTCGCCATCGAGGCGAAGGGCGCGGCCTGGCGGCGCTTCTCGTAGAAGGCGTTGCCGCCCGAGACGAGCACGTAGTGCATGTTCGGATATTTGAAGCGCATGTTGGCGACGTGGAAGAACATCGCGTCGCCGGCGGCCGGGGGGCGGCGGCCCTTGATGACGGCGTCGGCCATCTGGCGGGCGCGCTCGGCGGCGGCGCCCGTCATGGAGCGGCTGAGAACGCCCGGCGCAAATTGCTGGGGGCGCCGACGACGCCGCAGATCGAATTGCCGTAGCGCCCGGACTTGAGGCGGTTGGCCACCACGGTGCCGACCGCGAGCATGCCGTCTTCGGCGCTCTTGTCGCTCTCGAAATACATGGCGCGGGCGAGACACTCGCGCTCGGAGCTGCGCCCGGCCGGCTTGGCGGCCGCGGCCCTGAACTTGGCCTGCGGGGTGGCGGCCGGCGCGGCCGAGGGCCCGGACAGCGGCTCGATCTTGGTCGGAGGCGTGAAGGACGGCTGTTCGGCGCGGGAGGCGGCGGCCGCGCCGAGGGGCGAGGCTTGCGAGCAGACTGGCGCGCGCGACGTGCCGTGCCTTCATCCCCGGTAAGCCCCCCGCTCGAACGACCATGCGGCTTGCGCGCGATCGTTCCGATGTTTCCTTCAAACCCACGATCGTCCCGCGGTCAAGCAAAGACGCTCGTCAGGCGTTCAGTTCGTCACCTGCGTACCGCGTCGAACAGCGCCCAGGCCTTGGCGACGGCCGCGTCGGCGACCGCGCCGGGCGACCAGGCGCGCCGGAGACTGCGATTCTGCGCGCGTCGGCCAGACCGGGCCCGCGGCCGCCTGCACCGGCGCGGCGGGCACGACGCGCGGACGCTTCGGCTCGAGCGCCGCGACGGCCGCGAGCGCGCTGCCGGAGACCGGCGCGGGAAGCGGCGCGGCGTAGGCGAGGATCGCGCCCGCGCCCGAGGCGTCGCGGCCGGGCGTGGTCGGCGCGGGGGCCGGGCGGGCCGCGGGAGCCGGGGCCGGCTCCGCGGGCTTGATCGCAAGGATTTCCTGGACGCTCGGCGCGTCGGCGGCGGCGAACAGCGTCGCGTCCGGCGCGGCCAGTCCGGCGGCGGCCACCGGCGCGGCCGCCACGCGGGCGGCCGGCGCCGCGGCGAAGGCGCGGGCGAGCGAGGCGTTCGAGGTGATCCGGGCGCGCCCGCCGTCGCGGTTCCAGCCATAGAAGGCGCCGCCGGACACGAGCACGTAGCGCTTGTCGTCGTGGCGGAACGGCACGTTGGCGGTGTGGAAATAAAGCGCGTCGCCGGCGACCGGATGCCGGCCGCCGTCCAGACGTCGGCCATACGGTAGGCGAGCTCGCGGGGCTTGGGCTCGGCCATGGCGCGGCTTAGCACGCCCGGCGCGAATTGCGACGGCCGCCCCACGACCTCGCACACACTCGATCCGTATCGCCCCGGCCGCGAGCCGGTTCGCCACGACGGTCCCGACCGCGAGCATGCCTCCTCGTCGGTGCGGCGGGACTCGAAATACATCGCCCGCGCCAGACACTCCCGATCCGTCTTGACGATTGCGGCCTTCTGGCTGCGCGCCGGCCGACCCGCGGCCTCCGCGCCGGCATGGCCGACGATGACAAGCGACGACGCAATGAGAATGCGCGCGACGGAGCGGGACGTAAGGCAAGGGACATTCCGGCGTTCCAGTGGGCCGGCGGGAGGACGCTGGAGGTCCGATCCCGCCGCTTGGCTGGCACGCCAAAAGCTGTCTGGTGGGCGATCGATCAATACGGGATCGCCCTTACGCCCGCCGCCCTATTTTGGCCCCGCTTCGACCGGCGTCGAAGGGCGAAGCAGCCGCGAAGCCGGCTGATCGCCCGCGGCGGAGGCCGCGACGCGACCCGAGGGGCCTCGCGCTCTCGCACCGAGGGGCGCCGGCTCCGGGAGGTCCGGCGTCGGTAAGGTTTGGTTAACCATACGGGCGAAATCGGGCGAAGGCCGCGGGCGCCCACCGGCCAAGGCGAAAAATAAGCGCCTGAAGGCGCTTGATAGGACGTCCGCGACAGAAAAATCACGGCTTGGACCTGCACGTGGAGCGCATTTCGCGCGGCGTCTGATTCGCGCAGATCGCGACGTCGGCATTGCGGTCGCGACGGGCGGCGACGCCTCCCGCCGCCAACGGGCAGCCGCCAGCAGGCAGGCGCCATGAGGGCGAAACCGCTTCCGCCGCACGGCCTTGTTCTTCTGGCGTCCTGACAAGCAGTCAAGCTTTCCGGACCAGCAGGACCCAAGGCCGTGCGCGCTGTTCTTACAAGCCGGTTCAGTGGAGCTTGAGGGTCATGCCGGCCATCACCGTGCGCCCGACGCCGAGTTTCGCGCCGTCGCTGCGATCCGAGATGTAGAACTTGTCCGTCAGGTTCTGGCCCGTGACCCAGGCGGTCAGATCCTTCGTGACCTTGTAGCTGGCGCGCGCCGAAAGCAGCCACACGCCGTTGATCCGGCCTTCCTCGACGTCCAGCGGGTTCATCGGCAGGTTGAGGGCGGTGTAGAAGCCGCCCCTGTAGGTCCAGCTCACGCTCGCGTCGAAGCCGCTGGCGTGCTGCGCGCCGAGCGTCAGATTGGCCGTGTGCTTCATCGACTCCGGGACTTCGTTGCCCGAGACGTTCTGGCCGCCGTCGGCGGTTCCCTTCACGATCTTGCTGTTGACGTAGGTGTAGACGCTTTCGCCGTAGACATTCCACGGGCTGTCGATGAAGGCGCGGCTGTCGATGCGGGCCGCCAGTTCGACGCCGTCGAAGCGGGCCTTGTCGAGTGAGCTGAACACGCGGTCGCCGCCGTCGGACTGGAAGGCCTCGCCGAACTGATAGTTGCGGATGTCGCTGTGGAAATAGGCGACGTCGAAGGTCAGGCCCTGAACGGCCTTTGACCGGACGCCGACCTGCAAGTTGTCGCCGAGCTCCTTCTTCGGCGCGATGTATCCGGAGTCAGCTTCCAGCACGTCGCGAAGAATATGGGGCGACAGGCCCCGGTGATACCCGCCGTAGAGCGTCGTGGTCGGCGCGAATTCCCACGAGAAGGAAAGCATCGGCAGGACCTGGGTGTAGGTGCTGTCTCCATTGTTGGAGGAGTCGTCCAGGTCCCGGAAGCCGATCTTGTAGCGCTCCAGCCGCACGCCGGGAACGAGCGTGAAGTCCGGCGTCACCTTGATGGCCGTCTGGGCGAAGGTGGCGAAGGAGTCGGCCGTCAGCTTCTGCGCTTCGTCGAGCGAGCCGCGGTTGCCGTAGTCCAGCCGCTCGTTGGTCGCTCCGAGACGGTTCTTGTTGTGGAAGTCGTGCTCTTCGTAGCGCACGCCCGCCTGCACCGTCTGCGTAAGGCTGCCGAAAAGCGGCAGGTCGGCGAATTCGATGCGCGAGTCCGCCCCGATGTTCTTGTAGAGGCGGTCGCGCCCCTCCATCACGAAATCGGACGGCGGATCGTTCGACTCGTCGCTCACATAGAAGCGGGCGCGGTCGTGATGGTTGCCGTAGAGCCGCGTCGACAGGGTCGTCTTGTCGTCGATGTAGAGATTGTGCGCGACCTGCGCGCGGTAATAGTCGGCGTTGTAGGTGTTCCAGTCGTAGCAGCGGCCGCACGCGACCGGGAAATTCCCGTTCTCCGCGGCGTCCTTCTTGTTGCGCCGGAACCTCTTGAGCTCCGCGAGCGTGCCCGAGAAATTGTCTTCGTCGTAATTGTCGCGCTGGCGGAAAAACCCGCCCGAGACGGTGAGATCCTGATTCTCGCCGCGGATGCCGACCGCGCCGTAGAAGTCATTGTAGCCGAGCTTCTCGGCGTCCCATGAGCCGCCCGCGTCAAGCCCCGAATAGGAAAGAACGACGCCGACATTGTCGACCGACTGACGCGTATGCGCATGGCGCATGTTGTTGACGTTCTGGTCGACGCCTTTCGTCGTGCCGATGCCGGCGCTGAACACGGTCTCCTTCGGACCGAAGGGCGAAAGGTTCTTGAAGTTGACGACCCCGTGATTGTTTAGCGGCCCGTAGTTCACCATCGGGCCTTTAAGCACGTCGATGCTTTCGACGCGGTCCATCGGCGGCGTGTAATGCGTGCCCGCGTCGAGATACGGCGAGAAGTTGATCGGAACGCCGTCCTCCATGACGAGGATCTTGCGCGACCGGCGGTGAGGCGAACCGCGCAGGCTGATGCCGGAGTGCCGTCCGAAACCGTCATCCGCGACGGTGGCGACGCCGGGAACGTTTCTGAGCGCGTCATGGGCCGTGAGAGGGCGTTCGCTCTCGAGATCCTGAGCGGTGACCCGGTCCGCCGAGCCCGCGAAATTCTGGAGATTGGCCGGCAGCGGCTCACGAGCGTCGATCGGGCTGACGGGCCCCTGCTCGGCCGTCGTTCCCGCGACCGGAGACTGGCCCAGAGCGCCCCTGACGTCGATCGGATCGAGCTGCGTCGCGCCGCTCTCCTGGGCGCGGAGCGCCGTCGGCGCGAGCAGAGCCGCCACGCTGGTCGCTGCGAACAGCGCCACGAGTTGTTGCTTTTTCTTCATATGTTTCCCCTGCGCGGAGGAAGCATTTCTTTCCGGAGCGGGGCTAGTCTTACCCGATCACGAAATGATTATTCTATACACAATCTTGTAATAAGCTCATTGTAACGCGTTTCTAAGTAATCTTATTATTAGAGTATAGTTCGAAGTACGGCGAAGGCGGCGGGCTGTTTACGTGTCGGCGCGGTCTCGATCTGGCGTCGTTTCGGCTCCATCGTTTCGCGGCCGCCCGCGTCGGGCGCCTGCGCCTCCGCAGCCCGTTTGCGCCGGACTGTCTTCGTGGATGTCGGTCCGGCCGGGCGGAGGCTCGGCGAGCCGCCGGTCCTCGTCAGCCAGGTCGTGTCGCCGCCTCTTCGCCAGCCGACAACGAGCCGGCGTCAGACCGAAAGCAGAGCGCGGTCGCTATGGGCAGACCCTTAAGCGAGGTCTTCCTCGGCGAGCGCGCGCCGCGCCGCTTCGCGATGCTTGTCGTTCATGTGAATTCGCACCGCCGCGATGGCGGCCGCCAGGACGCTCGCGTCGTCCGCGAAGCCGAGCAGCGGCAGGAAGTCCGGCACCGCGTCGAACGGCACGATGAAATAGACGAGCGCTCCGAGCAGCGCCGCGCGCACATGGGTCGGGGTCTCGCGGTCGAGCGCGCAGTAATAGGCGGCGACCGCGTCCTCGGCGAAGGGGATCGAGCGCGCGACGCGACGCAGCGTCGGCCAGAACTCCCGCTTCACGCGGGATTCGTCGGAAGAGAAGCTGTCGCTCGCCATCGGCCGTGGGTCCTTTCCCGCGCTCCAAGTTCACGAGCGGAAGGTGGCGGCGCCCGCCTTCCGGATCAAGGCTCGCAGCGAAGCCGCAACAGGCGCGGCGCGCCGCCCGAGGCGTCACGACGCGCGGTTCGGCGCCGGCGCGCGGCGATCTCAGGCGCTCGCCGCCGCCTCGATCGCCTCCATGTCGTCGTCCGAGAGGCCGAAATGGTGGCCGATCTCGTGCACGAGCACATGGGTGACGATCGCGCCGAGCGTCTCGTCGTGTTCGGCCCAATAGTCGAGGATGGGCCGGCGATAGAGATGCACGACGTTCGGCATCTGGCCGGTGCGCGACTCCGCCTCGCCCTGCGCCAGGCCGACTCCGGTGAAGAGGCCGAGCAGATCGAACTCGCTCTCGGCGCCGAGCTCGTTCAGCACGTCTTCGGCCGGAAATTCGTCGACCCGAACCACGACGCCTTTGGTCAGGGCGCGGAAGGCGTCCGGCAGCTCCGCGAGCGCCGCGTCCGCCAAGGCCTCGATCTCGGCGAGATCCGGCGCCTTCAGGCCCGCCCAGTCGTTCTCGTGTCGCGGGGGCTTGCTCATGGTTCCGGGTGACCTTTCGGGCGGGCGGCGGTCGTCAGGATTGGTCGCGCGTAGGATTTTAGGCGGGGGGCGCGCAGGGGGGAGCGCATCGAAGCGTATCAGACGCGACGACGCTCTTGGGTCCTGCAAACGCCGAAGACGGCTCGACGAACGGCCGCAGAGCCCTATCTCGCGACGTCGTGAAGGCAAGCTTCCGCCGGCTCAATCCGGCGTGAATGCGAAGTGAACGCGGGTTTCAGAGCTGATTCACGGATCGCGGCCCAGGCTGCGGCGGTCCGGAGAACGCCGAACGGAACTGCATCAACGGGAACGTCAGGAGACTTAAGACATGCGGACTTTCATCCTCTCGACCGGTTTCGCGGCCGCCATGGGCGCCTTCGCCGTGGCGCCGGCGAGCGCCGCTCCGATCTCGACCCATGGCGTTCTGGTCGCCCCGGTCGTGACCGACAACGTGGCTTGCGTCGTCAAAAAGAAAACGGTGATCCGGAACGGCGTGAAGCGCGTCACCACCGTCCGCGACTGCGGCCCGGTCGCCCGCCGCACCTACATCGCGCCGCGCCGCTACTATCGTCCGGCCCGTCCGGGCATCACCGTCCGCGTCCGCTGATCGGACCGACGGCTTAGAAAACGAAGCGCCCGGCTCGAAAGAGCCGGGCGTTTTCGTGTCCGGGGCGCCATAGCGAGCGCCCGAAACGGCCCGCCGCGCGCAGGGCGCGGGAAAATTCGGTCGTTCTTGCGCCGACCTCTGCTAGACTCGCGCCCGTGACGACGGCGCATGAGGAATCGATCACGATGAAGCGTTTGGCATTGACGTCCGCCGCGGTTCTCGCGGCCGTCGCAGCGCTTGGCGTCCAGGCGGCCTCGGCCGCAGACATGGCCGAGCGCACGCGCGAGCACGTCTACGAACGCCCGATCCCGCGCGTCTATTACCAGTCGGCCCGGCCGACCGCGGTCTGCCGCGTCGTGTTCCTGACCGAAGAGCGCGGCCGCCAGTGGCCGAAAGAACAGCGCTCGGTCGCGCGCTGCATGGACTTCCGCTAAAGCCGCCAGCGCCTGATCTCGAGCCGGGATCGTGAGTCATGTCGCGCGCCCGGTGCATGTTTTTCTCGGAACGATCTCTCCTCCGCCTCGTTGAGACTGCATAAGCGCGGCCTGAAAGCAGGGTCGCGACGTTCCACCAGAGCGCTTCATCTGGAGATTTGTTCTCCTGACGCGATGCGGCCGGAACGGTTCTCGAACGAATCTGGAGGAGAGCCTCATGAAGACCCTCATCCTTTCGACCGCGATGATCATGGGCCTTGGAGCCGCCGCGCCGGCGATGGCGCAGAGCGTCTATATCGGCCCGGGCGGCGGCGGCGACCGCGGCGATTGCCGCATGGTCGAGAAGAAAGTCGTGAAGAACAACAAGACCGTCATCACGAAGGAACGCCAGTGCGACGGCGACCGTCGCGTCTATCGCGAAGGCGGCGACCGCTACGTCGAGCGGCGCGACAGTGGGCCAGGCGTCTATATCGGCCGCTGACGCTGACAGTCGGTTTGACAGTCAAGGCGCCCGGACCTCGCAGTCCGGGCGCTTTTTCGTCACCAGTCGTGCGTCTTGTCGATCTTGATCACGAAGTTCCGCCATGGCGCGGCTTCGGCGATGCGCTCGTAAAGCGCGGCCGCGGGATTCTTTTCCGGGACCATCCAGCGAAGATGCATCCAGCCGAGCCGCTCGCCCTCCTCGACGAGGCCTGCGATCAGTTTTTGCGCGACGCCGTTTCCGCGGGCGTCCGGGCGGACGTAGAGGTCGTCGAGCTGACCCGCGCGCAGGCCCGAGATCGCCTCGGGAAGGTCGTAGTAGAGCGCGAAGCCGACGAGCCGGCCGTCCAGAAACGCTCCGGCGACGTTGGCCACCGGCTCCTCGTCCGACAGCAGTTTGCGCGCATAGGGTTCGTCGGGCGCGCTTGGCGCTTCGCGGCCGAGCAGCGCGTCCGAATAGGCTGCGAGCAGCGGCGCGAACAGGTCTGCGTCGTCGGGCGTGAGGGCGCGGATGTCGAGGGACATGGAACCTTGGCGCGACGCTGTTGACCCCCTCTCCCGCAGAGCGGGAGAGGGTAAGGGTGAGGGCCCTTTTGAGAGGGCGCCGCCGTTTCCCTCATCCTTACCTTCTCCCGCGAGCGGGAGAAGGGGCGGGAAACGTCGCGCTCTAAAGCCTCACCGCCAGTCGCGGATGTCGACGAACTTGCCGGCGATCGCGGCGGCGGCCGCCATCACGGGCGAGACGAGGTGCGTGCGCCCGCGGAAACCCTGGCGGCCCTCGAAATTGCGGTTCGAGGTCGAGGCGCAGCGCTCCTCCGGCGACAGCTTGTCCGGGTTCATGGCGAGGCACATCGAGCAGCCCGGCTCGCGCCAATCGAAACCCGCGGCGCGGAAGATCTTGTCGAGCCCTTCCGCCTCCGCCTGCTCCTTCACGAGGCCCGAGCCCGGCACCACCATGGCGTTGACGTTGCCGTTCACCGTCTTGCCCTCGATCACCTTGGCGGCGGCGCGCAGATCCTCGATGCGGCCGTTGGTGCACGAGCCGATGAACACGCGGTCGACCCCGATGTCGGTGATCTTGGTGCCGGCGGTCAGGCCCATATAAGCGAGCGCCCGCTTGATCGCGGCCTTCTTGCCCTCGTCCTCGGCGGCGTCCGGATCCGGCACCACGCCGGTGATCGAGACGACGTCCTGCGGGCTCGTGCCCCAGGAGACGATCGGCGGCAGGTTCGCGCCGTCGAGCCGGACGATCCGGTCGAAATGCGCGCCCTCGTCGGTCTTCAGCGTGTCCCAGTAGCGCACGGCCGCGTCCCAGGCTTCGCCCTTCGGAGCCATCGGGCGGCCCTTCAGGAAGTCGTAGGCCTTGCCGTCCGGCGCCACGAGCCCGGCGCGGGCCCCGCCCTCGATCGACATGTTGCAGACCGTCATGCGGCCTTCCATCGAAAGGCTCTCGATGGTGTCGCCGGCGTACTCCATCACGTAGCCGGTGCCGCCCGCCGTGCCGATCTCGCCGATGATGGCCAGGATCACGTCCTTGGCCCCGACGCCGTCCGGCAGCTTGCCGTCGACGACGATGCGCATGTTCTTGGCTTTGGTCTGGATCAGCGTCTGGGTCGCGAGCACGTGCTCGACCTCGGACGTGCCGATGCCGTGCGCGAGCGCCCCGAACGCGCCATGCGTCGAGGTGTGGCTGTCGCCGCAGACGATCGTGGTGCCGGGGAGCGTAAAGCCCTGCTCGGGACCGACGACATGGACGATGCCCTGACGCTTGTCGAAGGCGTCATAATACTGGATGCCGAATTCGCGCGTGTTCTCGGCGAGCGCCTCGATCTGGGCGGCGCTCTCCGGGTCCGGGTTCGGCAGGTTGCGGTTCGAGGTCGGCACGTTGTGGTCGACGACCGCGAGCGTCTTGTGCGGCGCGCGGACCTTGCGGCCCGAGGTGCGCAAGCCCTCGAAGGCCTGCGGGCTCGTCACCTCGTGGACGAGGTGGCGGTCGATATAGAGCAGCACCGAGCCGTCGGGCTGCCGGTCGACGACGTGGTCGTCGAAGATCTTGTCGTAGAGGGTCTTGGGAGCGGCGGCGGCCATTGTTCGCCTCGGAAATATGAGCGTTTGCGTCGATCGGGTGTCAGGCCGCGGAAAGCCGCGGCGCGCTCAGTCCCGAAGTCGGGTCGCGATGCCGGACAGACGCGCATGGAACCGCGACGGCAGGCGTGCGTGGTCGGTCAGGGCGGCGAAGCCCTCCGACGTCAATTCGCCCGTGATCCTGCGTCCGGTCATGGGCGTCATATAGGATTGGAACGGCTCTAGTTGCAATCGCCATGGACGGTGGGCGGAGGCCGCAAAAACGCCCGGTCCATCTCCATGAACCGGGCGTGGGCGTCGAGGAGACCGGAGGCGGAGAGGGGCGGGGATCCGCTGCCGGCGTCTTTCGGGACGGGAGAACCGCCTCGACGTTGGATCGGAGACTAGCGGGGCCGATCTGAACGGCGCATGGCCGGCGCGTTTGGCCGGGGTTCATCGGCGTGGCGCTGAGACGGCCAAGCCGTGGCGGGCTCCGCCGGGGAGGGCGGCGGGCTTCGGCTCGCCTGGACGCGAAAACGCCCGGCTCATCTCCATGAGCCGGGCGTTTGGCCTCGAGGGGTCCGGAAGCGGAGAGGGGCGGGGATCCGCTGCCGGCGTCTTCAGGACGGGAGATCCGCCTCGACGTTGCAGAGACCCTAGCGGCGCGCGTGTGAACCGAAGGTGGCCGGTCCGTTTATCTCGGGTTCATGGGCTCGGGCGGTCCGTCTCCGAGCCCCTTTCGGGCGCGTCCGCTCGCGAAGAACAGCGCGAGGGTCGCTGTCCCGAACGTCGCGACCGCGACCGGCAAGGCGAGAAAGCCGTAGTCGGTCCCGAGCGTGCGCCCGATCGCGACGCCGATCAGCGCGCCGGTCGCCATCTGGGCGAAGCCGACGAGCGAGGACGCCGCGCCCGCGCGCTCGGGAAACGGCTGGAGCGCGGCCGCCATCGACTGCGGCATCACCAGCCCGACGCCGAACATGTAGATCATCATCGGGATCATGACCGCGAAGGGCGTCTTGGGCCCGAGCGTCACGAGCGCGAGCATCAGCAGGCCGCCGACCGCGAGCGCCCCCGTCCCGATCCCGATCGCGTGGTCGAGCCCGCCGCGGCGCACCAGCGGGCCGGCCGCGAGCGTGCCCCCGATGAAGCCGATGACGCCGACCGCAAAGGCGGCCCCATAGGCCACCGCCGAGAGGCCGTAGATCGACTGCAGAATGAAGGACGAGGTCGAGATGTAGGCGAACAGCCCCGCGAACGCGACCGCGGTGAGCCCGAGATAGGTGAGGAAGCCGCGGTGGCGCAGCAGCACGCCGAAGCTCGCGAACACGGTGCGGGGGCTGACGGCTCCGACGGCCTTGGCGCGGATGGTCTCGGGCAGGAAGACAGCCACCACCAGCATTTCGGCGGCGAGCACGAAGGTCAGCACCACGAAGGTCGCGCGCCAGGAGAAGGCGTTCTCCAGCACGCCGCCGATGAGCGGGGCGACTGCCGGGATGAGGCCGAGGATCGTCGCCATGCGCGCGAGCTCCCTGGCGGCGCGCGGCCCCGAATAGAGGTCGCGCACGATCGAGCGGGCGAGCACCACCGGCCCCGCGCCGCCGAGCGCCTGCGCGAAGCGCGCGACGATCAGCGTCTCGATGGTCGGGGCGACGGCGCAGAGCGCGGAGCCGAAGGTGAAGAGCGCGAGGCTCGCGATCAGCACCGGCTTGCGGCCCTTGGCGTCCGACAGCGGGCCATAGACCACTTGGCCCGCCGCGAAGCCGACGAGGAAGGCCGACAGCGTCAGCTGCCCCTCCGACTGGCTCGCCCCGAGCGCTTCGGAAAGGTGCGGCAGCGAGGGCAGATACATGTCGATCGCCAGCGGGCCGACGGCGGTCAGCAGCGCAAGGACTGCGGTGAGAGCGAGCGTGTCTGGCTTGAGGCGCATGGGCGCTCGGGGCTCGTGGCGAAGCGGGGACGCGAGGTGGAGAGGCCGCGCGTTGAGGCGCGGCGAACCCGCCGGTTTTAGGGCGCTGGAGCCAAATCGCCGCGCATGCCGGCTTTGCGCCTTCGCCCAAGCGGCTAAGATCGCCAGAAAAACGGGGAGGACCAATGACGCACGACCACGGCCACGATCACGAGCATGATCACGCGCCCGATCGCTGGAAGCATGACGGCGTCCGCGTCATCAAGGGCGACAAGCTCGACTCCAACACCGCGCAGACGCCCGGGATGTTCCGTCAGGCGGCGATCAATCACGCGCGCGTCGGCGCGCAGAAGATCTGGGCCGGGACGGTCTCGATCGAGCCCAACGCCAAGACCGGCGTTCACCACCACGGCGCGCTGGAAAGCGTGATCTACGTCGTGCGCGGCCGCGCGCGGATGCGCTGGGGCGAAAGACTCGAATATGTCGCCGAGGCCGAGCCCGGCGACTTCATCTTCGTGCCGCCTTATGTGCCGCATCAGGAGATCAACGCGAACCCCGACGAGCCGCTCGAATGCGTGCTGGTGCGCTCCGACAACGAGGCCGTGGTGGTCAACATCACCGACGTCGACCCGGTGGAGAAGCCCGAAGCGGTCTACTGGGTCGACCCGATCCACAAGGCGCCGTGAGGGACCAAGCACGGCGCCGCCGATTGCGAGCTTTCGCGGGACGCGCACGACGTCTCTGTCCCCGTCCCTCCCCCTTGCGGGGAGGGTGAGGGTGGGGGTGGTTCAGAATGAAGCTCGATACATCGGCATAGAGCGACGTCGCGCATGCCGCTCAATCCTGAACCACCCCCACCCCCGACCCCTCCCCGCAAGGGGGAGGGGAGAACAGGCGCGGCTTCCGACCGTCTTCACGCGATCTCGTGGTTCGACATGATCTCCAACGCGCGGGCGAGGCCGGAATGATCCCAGGCCTTGCCGCCATTGGCGACGCACACCGAGAACAGCTGCTGGGCGACCGCGGTCGAAGGCAGCGCGATCCCGAGCGACTTCGCGCCTTCGAGCGCGAGGTTGAGATCCTTCTGGTGCAGCTCGATGCGGAAGCCCGGATCGAAGGTGCGCTTGATCATCCGCTCGCCGTGAAGCTCGAGGATGCGCGAGGTGGCGAGCCCGCCGGTCAGCGCCTGCCGCACCTTGGCGGGGTCCGCGCCGGCCTTGGAGGCGAACAGCAGCCCTTCGGCCACCGCGCCGATGGTGAGCGCGACGATGATCTGGTTCGCGACCTTGGTGGACTGGCCCGCGCCCGTCGGGCCGACCAGCGTCACGTTCTTGCCCATCAGCTCGAACAGCGGCTTCACGGCGTCGAAGGCCGCCTCCTCGCCGCCGACCATGATGGTGAGCGAGGCGTTCTTCGCGCCGACCTCGCCGCCGGAGACCGGCGCGTCGAGGTAAGAACCGCCCTTTTCCGCGATCCTCTCCGCGAAGGCCTTGGTTGCGATCGGCGAGATCGAGCTCATGTCGACGACGATCTTGCCGGCCGAAAGCCCCTCGGCGACGCCGCCTTCGCCGAACAGCACGGCTTCGACGTCAGGCGTGTCCGGCACCATGGTGATGATGACGTCGGATTTTTCCGCGACCTCTTTGGCGCTCGCGCAGGCGGTTCCGCCGGCTGAGATCAGCTCGGTCGGGACTTCCCGGCGAGTTTTCAAGAAGAGCGTGTGGCCGCCTGCGATGAGGTGGCCCGCCATCGGCTTGCCCATGATGCCGAGGCCGACGAATCCGACGTTCATGTGGGGTCTCCGGTCTGTGGGAAAGTGTGTAGGAAAGCGGTGGAAAGGGAGTGCGTTCCCAGCCGTCATGCCCGCGCCTTCGCGCGGGTATCCACGACTTGGTCGTAGCGCTTGCCATCTACGGAAAGTCGTGGATACCCGGCTTCGCCGGGCATGACGGCGGGGGCCTTGTCACCCCTGCTTGAACCGCGCCGCGAGCGCTTCGGTAGTGCGCGCGAGCAGGGTCATGTCGGAGCCGACCGCGGTGAAGATCGTGCCGGCGGCCATATAGCGGCGCGCGAGCGTCTCGTCGCCCGTCAGGATCCCGCAGGCCCGGCCCGTCGCGGTGATGCGCGGGATGATCTTCTCGATCGCCTCGACGACGTCTGCGTGGCCCTGGCGGCCGAGATAGCCGAGGCTGGTCGACAGGTCGCCCGGCCCGACGAACAGCGCGTCGACGCCCTCGACGGCCGCGATCTCCTCGATGTTGTCGAGCGCGGTCTGGCTCTCGATCTGCACGATCACGCAGATCTCGGCCTCGCAGTTCGCGTGGTAATTCGGAACGCGCCCGAATCGGGCGGCGCGCGGCGCCTGGCTGAAGCCGCGCACGCCCTTCGGCGCGTAGCGGGTCGCGGCGACGACCTTCGCCGCCTGCTCGGCGGTCTCGACGTTCGGGATCATCAGCGACTGCGCGCCGGCGTCCAGAATGCGCTTGATGGCGATCGGATCGTCGCTCGGCATGCGGATCACCGCCTGCGTGGCGGTCTCCATCATGGACTGGAGCTGGACATAGACGTCGCCGAGGTCGTTCGGCGAGTGCTCCATGTCGAGCAAGATCCAGTCGAAGCCCGAGCCCGCGATGACCTCTGTCGAGATGTTGCTCGCGAGGCTCGACCACAGGCCGATCTGCTGGCGGCCCGACGAGATCGCGGCCTTGAAGGTGTTTTTGGGCATGTCCATGGCGGTTGCTCGCCTCTGTGTCTGAAGGGTTCTGGCGACTGTCGGTCAACGGCGCGCGCGGCGACGAACTGCGTGCTTCGAGATGCGGCCTTCCGGCCGCTCCTCAGCATGAGGGAGGGGGAGGAAAGCCGACCCCTGACGGTCCTCATGCTGAGGAGGCCCGAAGGGCCGTCTCGAAGCACGCACTGTCCGATCCGCCGCCATCACCGCACCATCGCGGGGCGCTTGTTGTCGAAGGTCCAGCCGGGGATGAGGAACTGCATGGCGGCCGCGTCGTCGCGGGCGCCGAGGCCGTGGCGCTTGTAGAGCTCGTGCGCCTTCTCGACCTCCAGCCAGTCGATCTCGATCCCGAGGCCCGGCCGCTCGGGGAGCGCGACGAGCCCGCCCTTGATCTGCAGCGGCTCCTTGGTGAGCCGCTCGCCGTCCTGCCAGATCCAGTGGGTGTCGATCGCCGTCACCTTGCCGGGCGCGGCGGCGGCCGCATGAGTGAACATGGCGAGCGAGACGTCGAAGTGGTTGTTGGAGTGCGAGCCCCAGGTGAGGTCGTGGTCGCGGGTGAGCTGCGCGACACGAACCGCCCCTGCGAGCGTCCAGAAGTGCGGATCGGCGAGCGGGATGTCGACCGAGCCGAGCTGGATCGCGTGGCGCATCTGCCGCCAGTCGGTCGCCACCATGTTGGTGGCGGTGGGAAGGCCCGTGGCGCGGCGGAACTCCGCCATGATCTCTCGCCCCGAAAAGCCCTGTTCGGCGCCGCACGGATCTTCGGCGTAGGCGAGCACATGGCCCTGGCCCTTGCAGAGCCGGATCGCCTCTTCGAGCGACCAGGCGCCGTTGGGGTCGAGCGTCACGCGGGCGTCCGGAAAGCGCTTCTTGATCGCGGTCACGGCCGCGATCTCCTCCTCGCCCGGCAGGGCCCCGCCCTTCAGCTTGAAGTCGTTGAAGCCGTATCGCTCATGCGCGGCCTCGGCGAGGCGCGTGACGGTCTCGGGACTGAGCGCCTCCTCGTCGCGCAGGCGCAGCCAGCCGTCCTTGGCGGTCGGCGCGCGATAGGGCAGGTCCGTCCTCGTCCGCGGGCCGACATAGAACAGGTAGCCGAGCATCTCGACGGCAGGACGCTGCACGCCTTCGCCGAGCAGCGCCGCGACCGGGACGCCGAGATGCTGGCCGAGCAGGTCGAGGAAGGCGCTCTCGACCGCGGTCACCGCATGAATGGTGATGCGGAGATCGAAGGTCTGGAGCCCGCGGCCGCCGGAGTCGCGGTCGGCGAAGGCGGCGCGCATGTCGGTGAGCGCCGCGTTCCAGGCGCCGATCGGGCGGCCGACGATGAGCTCGCGGGCGTCCTCCAGCGTCTGGCGGATCTTTTCCCCGCCCGGCACCTCGCCGAGGCCGGTATGGCCGGCGCTGTCGGTGAGGACCACGAGGTTGCGGGTGAAGAACGGGCCATGGGCGCCGCTCAGGTTCATCAGCATCGAGTCATGGCCGGCGACGGGCACGACCTTGAGGTCGGTGACGACCGGCGTCGAGGCGCGGGCGGAAGCCTGGCTCTCGACGTCTTCGGCGAGGGTGGTCACGGGAGGGCTCCGGGCAAAGAGATCTTGTGGGTCTCGCGCCGTTCGCGAAGGAGGCGCTCTTCTCCCCTCCCCCTTGCGGGGAGGGGTCAGGGGGGTGGGGGTGGTTCCGGAAGGGCGAGGAGAGAGCCGCTGCTCTGCGCGCGGCGCCTGAGTCCAGTCCTGAACCACCCCCACCCTTACCCTCCCCGCAAGGGGGAGGGAGCGGACACGTCGCGGCTTGCCGCGAAGGGCAGGGGTCACGGCGACGGGATGTTCCCCTTGGCCACGACCTCCTTCCAGCGGGCGATCTCGCCGGCCTGGAAGGCCCGGAACTCCTCTGGCGTGTTGGCCACGATCTCGAAGCCGGTCTTGGCGAAGGCCTCCTTCACGGACGGCTCCTTCAGCGCCTTGACCATCTCGGTCGCGAGCTTTGTCCGAACGTCCTCGGGCATGCCCTTCGGCCCGCCGAGCGCCTGCCAGGAATAGACCTCGGCGCCCTGAAGGCCGAGTTCCGCGAGCGTCGGCACTTCGGGCAGCAGCGGGTCACGCTTCTCCGAGGTGATGGCGAGCGCCCGCACCTTGCCCAGATGGACCTGCGGATAGATGTTGCCGAGATTCGCGAAAGAAGCGTCGGCGTGGCCGCCGATGAGGTCGGCGATGGCCGGTCCGCCGCCCTTGTAGGGAATGTGGTTCGCCTTGGTGTCGGTCTTCTGCCACCAGAGTTCTGCGGTCAGATGATCCGACGAGCCGCTGCCGGAGCTCGCGAACGTCACTTCGCCCGGATGGGCCTTCAGATACTCGACGAACTCCTTGTAGTCCTTGGCCGGAAAGTCCTTGCGCACGACCAGCACGTTCGGCGTGCGCACTGCGATCGTCAGGTGGTCGAAATCCTTGGCGGGGTCGTAAGGCAGGTTCTTGAACAGCGCCGCGTTGATCGACCAGACCGACAGCGCCGCGCAAAGCAGCGTGTAGCCGTCCGGCGCGGCGCTCGCGGCGAGACGCGCGCCGGTGTTGCCGGTCGCGCCCGGCTTGTTCTCGATGATGATGTTCTTGCCGAGCTGCTTCTCGAGTTGCTGGCTGACGACGCGCGCCGCAGTGTCCGAGGCGCCGCCGGGCGGGAACGGCACGATCATCGTGATGTTGCGGGTCGGGTAGTCAGTCGCCAGCGCGGGCGGCGGCGCGACGAGGGCGAGCGCGCAGGCCGCGACCGCCAAAACCTTGAGCATGCGCATCTGAGACACTCCTCCCGGGGCGCGTTTCCTCGTCGGCCTAGCGGTCTTGTCGCCGCATCGTCCCGACGTCCCGGAGGCTAGTCGCAGCCTCTATTCCGGTCTAAGCTAGAAAATGCATCGATCGATGCTCGTTAGGTATCGATGTTCGAATTCGCCCATCTTCGCTGTTTCGTCGCCGTCGCCGAGGAGCTGCATTTCGGCCGCGCGGCGCGCCGGCTGAACATGACGCAGCCCCCGCTCAGCCGGCAGATTCAGCTGCTCGAGCATCTGTTGGAGGCCAAGCTCTTCGAGCGGTCTCACCGCCGCGTCGCGCTCACGCCCTCGGGGCGCACCTTCCTTCCGGAGGCGCGGCGACTGCTGCAACTCGCCGAAGGCGCGGCGATGTCGATCCGGCGCGTGTCGGGCGGCGACGTCGGCGCGGTGACGATCGGCTTCACGGCGGCCTCGGGCTACGGCTTCCTGCCGGACGTGTTTCAGCGGCTGAGGGCGCGGCTTCCCGGCGTCGACGTCGCGCTGCGCGAGGCGGTGACTTCCGCCCAGCTCGACGCGCTGGCCAACGGGCGCATCGACATCGGCCTCGTGCGCCCGCCGGTGCGCCATGCGGGCCTCGAATTCCGCATCGTGCTGCGTGAGCCGATGATCGTCGCGCTGCCGCCGGACCACCGCTTGGCGGACCGCGACCGGATCGACCTCGTCGAGCTCGGCGGCGACCCGCTGATCAGCTACTCGCCGTTCGAGGCGCGCTATTTCCATGACCTGACGCTGCGGCTGTTCTCGGCGGCGGGCGCGCAGCCGACCATCGCCCAGCATGTCAGCCAGATCCATTCGGTGCTGGCGCTGGTTCGGATCGGGCTCGGGGTGGCGCTCGTCCCGGAGGCGGCGCGCCAGCTGCACTTTGAAGGCGTCGCCTATCGCGAACTCGCCCGGGCCGGCGAAACCGCGGACCTCGGCGCCGTCTGGCGCAGCGACAACGAGAACCCGGCGGCCGCGCGCGCGCTCGAGATCATCTTGGGCGAGGGGTGAGGGGAACGGCTTGGCGCATCCGTCGTCCCGGCCGAAGAGCCGGGACGGCGGCTCTTCGACCGGCATGACGCCCTCCAGCGCATGAGGCGGCGTCAGGGACGTCGGCTCATGCCCGCTTGCCGACTTCGTGGCTGTCCACCACCCATGCGCGCGCCTGCTCGCTGATGGTCGCGCCGAGGCCCGGACGGTCCGGCACCACCATGCGGCCGTCGCGGATCTCGAGGCTTTCCTCGAACAGCGGCTCCAGCCAGTCGAAGTGCTCCACCCACGGCTCGCGCGGATAGCAGGCGCAGAGATGGAGGTGGATCTCCATGGCGAAATGCGGGGCCATCATCAGCCCGGCGTGGTCCGCCATGTTCATGATCTTCAGGAACTGCGTGATCCCGCCGACGCGGCCGGCGTCCGGCTGGATGAAGTCGACGCTGTCGTTGCGGATGAGCTCGTAATGCTCGGCGACGCTCGTCAGCATCTCGCCGGTCGCGATCGGGGTGGCGAGGTCGGCGGCCAGCATCGCGTGGCCCTTGGCGTCATAGGCGTCGAGCGGCTCCTCGATCCAGAACAGGTCGAAGTCCTCGAGCGCCCGGCCGACCCGCATCGCGGTCGGGCGGTCCCACTGCTGGTTGGCGTCGACCGCGAGCGGAAACCCGCCGTCGAGCAGCTTGCGCACCGCCTTCACGCGCTCGAAATCCTTCGACCAATCCGGCTGGCCGACCTTGATCTTGATGCCGCCGATGCCCTTTTCGCGCGACGCCGCGCAGTTCTCGAGCACCTCGGGAAGCGGGGTCGAAAGGAAGCCGCCCGAGGTGTTGTAGCAGCGCACCGAATCCCGGTGGGAGCCGATGAGCTTCGACAGCGGCAGGCCGGCGCGCTTGGCCTTCAGATCCCAGAGGCAGATGTCGATCGCGGCGATGGCTTGCGTCGCCAGCCCCGAACGGCCGACCGAGGCCCCGGCCCAGACCAGCTTGGTCCAGATCTTTTCGATGTCGTTCGGATCCTCGCCGATCAGGCGGTCGGCGATCTCGCGGGCGTGGGCGAACATGCCGGGTCCGCCGGCGCGCTTGGAGTAGGAGAAGCCCATTCCGCGATGCCCGTCCCGGGTCTCGATCTCGCAGAACAGGATCGCGACTTCGGTCAGCGGCTTCTGGCGCCCGGTCAGCACCTTGGCGTCGGAGATCGGGGTCTTGAGCGGAAGGAAGCAGAGCGAAAGCTTGGCGAAGGCGATGCGGTCGCCGCCGGGCGCGGCGGCGTGGGTCGCGACGGCGGAGCTGTCGGCGGCGGTCATCGGGCGTTTCTCCTCACGGGCCGGCGCTCCCAAGGCGCAGGCTTCTCGCGGGGGTAGAGATACGCCCGGACATTCGTGCGCGTCCAAGGCTATGTTTTCATAATTTTGATGCGCTCAGGGCATCAATTGTTCGCGCACGCGTCAGCCCACCAGCGCCGAGCCATCGCACCGCACGCCGCGCACCGAGACGTCCGCCTGGCCGAGGCCGACGCCGAGCGTCGACAGCAGCGTGTTGAGCACCGGGTCAAGCAGCGCGCCGATCGGCGAAACGGCCGCGGCGAGCGTGTCGGTGACGAATTTCGGCGTCCCGAGCGTGAAGCCGAGGAGATTGACCGTGATGGACAGATTCTTGGTGAGGCTGGTCAGGGCCGATTGCAGAATGGAGGTGTTCGTGACCGTCTTCATCGTGCCGGCGGCCATGTCGCTCGCGGTGAAGGTCACGTTTGACGCCTGCGTCGTCTCCACGCCGACATAGGACAGCGCGGAGGCGGACAGCAGCAGCGGCACGTCGACAAGCGTCGCCGGACCGATGTCGGCCGCCTGGGTCATGTCGTTCCAGCGGCTCAGGTTCTTCGGCTGACCGATCCAGATCCGGCCGATCGAGGGCGTCACCGAAAGCGTCGCGGTGGCGTCGGTCTTCGGATTGCGGCCGCATTGCGAGGCGGACAGCGTCGCCTGCGAGGCCGCCACGTCGACGGCGACCGGCAGATTGATCGACGCCAGGCCGAGCACCCCGCCGATTTTGGCGTTGAGGCGCAGGCGGGTCTGCGCCGTACGAACCGTCGCGCCCTCCGTGTTCAGTCCGAACCACGGCGACGACTGGGGGCGCTCGCCGATGTTCAGCGAGGCCGTCAGAGCCAGCAGGCCCGGGATCTGCGCGCCGATGTCGAAGTCGATCTGGTTGGCGCCGCCGTTGGCGACGCCGAGCGCGGTCATCACCGTCTGCAGCACGGAAGCGGAGGCGCTGAGGCCGATGGGACTGCCAAGCTGAAGCTTGGCGAGCGGACCGAAGTCGATCATCGTCGCCAGCGAGATCTTCTTCACGTTCGCGCCCTGCGCGAGCGTCTGCAGCAGGTACTTCAAGGTCGGGGTGCCGAGCACGTCTCCGATCGCGTTGAGGAGATCGCCGACCCCCACCTGCGCGTTGAGGACGTCGTCATAGGTCACGGCGGTCAGATGGGCGCGGGTCGCCACCGCCTGGAGCAGCTTCGGCAGTTCGATCTTCGCGTCGGCCAGTGAATTGTAGTCCATGACCGAAAGCGACACTGAGGCGCCGAGCAGCTTGGACAGGAGCGCGTTGGCGACGCCGCCCTGAAGCGAGGCGAGACGAGAGCCGATGGTGAACGACGCGAGCCGCGTGTTGACCGCGGTCGCGACCGTCGTGAGCTTCTGGGACGAGCCGAAGATCGCGCGCCCGAACACGACCGGGTTGTCTGTCGTCATCTTGAGCTGGACGGCGTTGGTGGGCTTGCCGCCCGCCACGAACCGGCGCGTCGGGTCGCCGCCGCCGGTCGCGACGTAGCTGCCGAGGGTCACCACGAGGCCGCTCGGGAGCGCGACGCCGTTGTCGGAGAGCGCCTTGCGAGCCGAGGCCTCCGCGAGCACGAGATTGCGGGCCGCCGAGAGCGCCGCGAGATCGAGCGCTCCCTGGTTCTCGCGCCGCTCGAGATGGAGGCGCGCGAGGTCGATCGTGATCGCGAGCGAGGCGATCAAGCAGCCGCCGAAGGCGACGGTCAGGATCGACACCGAACCCCGCTCGTGACGCCGGAAGCGCGAGAGCAGATCGAGCGCCCGCCGGATCACCTCAGTAACCCCCTCGCAGGATGACGGACGAGCGCACGACCGTCTTGGACGGCAGCGGGATGAGGCCGGAGAACGACCAGATCGCGAGCTTGCTCGCGTCGTAGGAGACCACGACCTCGAACAGGTCGGGAGACGCCGACGACGTCTTGGCGTCGATCTTCAGGCGCGTCGGGTCGATGAGCGCGTAGGTCCGACCATCTGGTCGGCGTGCTGCTTGGCGAGGTCGGCGCGCTCGGTGTCCGACAGACCCGCCACGGTGGCGCGGGCGGTGTCGGCCGCGATCTGCTGAATGCTGTTGGCGACGCTGAAATAGGTGCCGTAGCAAAGCACGCCGACGAGAAACAACAGCAATACCGGGGCGATGAGCGCAAACTCGATCGCGGCGGAAGCGTTTTCGTCGGTCCCTCGGCGCAGCGTTTGACGCGCGCGTGCCAAGAAGGTGCTTGCCATGACGATCATTTCCACGGTCGACTGAAAGTAAATCGAACGTATTTGAGTAAAACTACTTATCGCGAGCGCGTTATGCAGATGCAATTCGAAGCGCTTCGACTGAGCTAGCGCCACACGCCCTGATGGCAAAACGTTTTGGACCCCGGTAGTTAACGGTTCCTATTTATCGTAATGGTTTGTGCAAAATCCGGCCCAAAACACAGGGAGTTAGCCGATCCGCAGGCGGCTTTTGGACCTTTTCCGCCTTGACAGGCGATTTGGGCTAGATGCTCTACGCGCGGCGCCCGAAAATCTCATGCTTGGCGAAACATGCGCGAGCACTTGCGAAGCGGTCGCATCAAGCGAGACGTAAGGGCAAATACTTATAACGGTTGTGCAACTCAGATCGTACAATTTGGCATAGATGTTGGTGGGTTGTGTGCGATCGATCGATCGAAAACTTCGGGTTGTCTTGGAGTTGTGAGCTGTTTGGTGCGCGTCGAAGTAACGTCTCGTTAAAAGATCGCTCGCAATACGATGGTGCGATGCTCCCGCACGACCCGGATTTTGACGCGCTGCACACTTCAGTGGCAATTTGCAGCGCGGTATGCGTTGAGCGCAAATCCGGTATGCAAAAATGTTTTGATCTGAATCAGGCGCGGCGTTCCTCGTCGTGGCCGACGAGCTCAGCTTCGGGCGCGCCGCGCGGCGGCTCAACCTCACCCAGCCGCGCTCAGCCGCCAGATCCAGGCGCTCGAGCGCGAACTCGACGTCCAGCTTTTCGCCCGCACGAACCCGAAGCGTGGTGCTCACGCCCGCCGGCTCGCCTTCCTGTCGGAGACTCAAGCGCTGCTGCGGCAGGCGGAGGCGGCGGCCGCCGCCGCCCGCACGGCGGGGCGCGCAGGCGGATCGCTTGTGGTCGGTTTCATCGGCGCGACGTCCTACGGCTACCTGCCGCGCCTCGTCGCGCGTCCGGCGGCGGCTTCCCGAGGTCGCCGTCACCTGGCGCGAGCTCGACTCCGCCGACCAGCTCGTCGAGCTCGATTTCGGGCGGCTCGATCTTGGCCTCGTGCGGCCGATCGCGGCGGTCCAGAAGGCGTCGTCGCGCGTTGCGTGATGCGTGAGCCGCTCGCGCTCGCGGTCCCGGCCGACCATCCGGTCGCGGCGCGCCGACGCCCGCCGCTGGCCGTTCTGGACGGCGCGCCGTTCATCGCCTATGCGCCCGAGGCCCGCCATCTGCATGATCTCGTCGAGGGCGCGCTCGCGGCGGCCGGCGTCGCGCCCGTCCGCGTCCAGCAGCTGACGCACGCGCAGGCGATCCTGTCGCTGGTCGCGGCGGGTCTCGGCCTCGCCATCGTGCCGAGCGAGGCGCGCAACGCCTGTTTCGACAATGTGGTGTTCCGCCGCTCGACCTCGGCGACGTCCGCGCGGAGCTGCACGCGGTGACGCGCCCCGACAACCGCAACCCGGCGCTCGCGCCGTTCATGGCGCTTTTGGACGACGGCTGATCTGGGGAAGGACGGGCCGACCTTGCAGGCCGGCCCGTCGATGGGGTCAGCGGCAGGTGTTGGCCGCCTTTTGGAACGTCGCCTCGTTGGTGACGGTCTCATAGTCCGTCGTCGCCTTGGTGTAGCTGTAGATGACGAGGTCGGCGCCGGACATCGTGGCCGCAATCAGCGATCCCGTGGTGAAATAGTAGGAATGGAGTGAGCTGCCGCTGCCGCCTGCGATGCCGAAGGAACGACGGTCAGACGCAATGTTCTTGGCCGCCAGCGGCGATTATGTAGCTTGCAAACTCGCTAACCACATGAACGAGAGATGACTTTCTTATTTTCTAAATTCAGATTGAGGCCTGTAGGGTCCGCCCTGCTTCGGGAGGCCCCCGCCGGGAAAAGGCGCTGGACGTGTTTCCGCCCCTCCTCGTCCAGACAAACGAAGCATGGTCCGATCGCTGGGGAGCGGTCGGACCCTCAACTCTATCGAATACGAGGCCACATGACCTTTATCGTGAGCCATGGGCCGCTTAGCGACGAGCATCAGATCAGCTGCGAGACCGCCGCTGAGGCGCTTCAGATCGTTGAGCGCCTGAGATCTGAGGGATCATCCTTTATCGTCGTCACCCAGGTCGAGACTGGGGATGTCGCCGTCGAGGTTCTTCAGGTGTTGGCGCGGCACGAAATGAAAGCCGCAGCAGACGCCTAGCAACCTACGCGACTTGCGTCAGAGGCGTGGATCATTTCGCCTTGGCGGGCTTCTTCGGCTCAGCCGGAGCAGGCGGAGCCTTCGCCAGCTTACGCACCCTCTCCGCAAACCGCTCTGGATCGTCGTCCGTGCCGAGCTCGCGGGCGGCGTCGCGGAACTTGTCGAGTTGGGTATGCTGGTCGTCTGCAACCTTCCGATTCGCCACAGTGCTAACTTCCATTGTCAGAGCGTAAACTCATCATCTACTGCGATGAATCGGCTGAAAAGGGCCGCTTCTTCTCGCATTTTTACGGCGGCGCATTGCTGGATCAGAGCAATGTACAGCGCATAGAAAACTCTTTGAATGACGTAAAAACACAAAACAATTTAAATGCAGAATTGAAATGGACGAAAATATCAAAAGCATATAAAGGAAAATATATTGCTTTTTTAGAGCGTTATTTTGACCATATTGCTAGTGGAGACATCAAAGTAAGAATTATGTTCACTCAAAACTCTAACGAAGCGGCTGGTCTTGAGGACCATCAAATTGGAAATCAGTATTGGCTTCTATATTATCAGCTTGTGAAGCATGCTTTTGGGCTAATGTACTGTGGCTGTCCGCCGATCTGGACGCGAGTTTCTCTATATCTCGATGACATACCAGACACCGACGAAAAATTCTCTTCTTTCAAGCAATACGTCTCCAGCCTCAATATGTTTCCGAAGTTTGCAAACCAACGCGTCTATATTCCAGATACTGAGATCGTTAATGTAAATTCAAAATCCCATGTAATACTTCAGGGCCTAGATATCATTCTCGGCGCCATGCAGTTTCGGCTAAATGACAAACATAAAGAGATCCCAGAGGGCCTAAAACGACGCGCCAAAAGAACCGTCGCAAAAGAAGAGGTTTATAAATATATTAATTCACGCATCCGAGATCTTTATCCGAACTTCAATGTAGGAACTAGCACTGCCGTAGGAGACGATGTGGCGAACCGTTGGCGGCACCCCTACCGTCACTGGCTTTTGGTGCCTTCGGAAAAGCGCTTGATTGTCGGGTTCTTCAGCTTAGAACGGTGCCTCATTGATCGAACGAGGCCCCTGATAGATCAGTTCGCTTGCCCTTGATGCCGATCGCAGCCTTCGCCGTCCGCTGCTGGTCGTTCACGCCCAGCGCGGTGCGCGCGTTGTACCGGAACTCAAACTCCGCGAGGTAGCGGTGCAGGTGCTTCTCAGCGCAGTGCTGATAGACGCCCTTCATGCCGCGCTTGAAGATTGAGAAAGAGCCTTCGACGGTGTTCGTCGTGATGTCGCCGCGGGCGTATTCCTTGCGGCTGTGGTTCACGACGCCGTGGCTCGCGAAGTCCTTGTCGAGGCCAAGGTACCAACGGCCTTCGTCGGTCATGATGCGAGCTTCGCGATCGACGTTGGCGCGGATGATCGCCTGCAACTCGTTCTTGGTCGTGCCCTCGACGTGGAACATGCGGGTGGCGCCGCCGCGCTCCACGAGAGCGAACACCGTGTTCTTGTAGCTGGTGACGCCGTGCCCCTTGCGGTCGGGCTCACCTCCCAGACGGCCGATGAACGTCTCGTCGATCTCGACAATGCCAGAGCCGCCAGCGCCGCCCATCGGAGCCAACTCGCCAGAGCGCATGGCCTCGCGGATGCGGTGAGCGAGGAACCACGCGGTCTTGTACTGAATCTCAAGGATGCGGTGCAGCTGGTGGGCGCTTATGCCCTTCTTGGACGAGCACATGAGGTGCACGGCCTGCAGCATCTTATGCAGCGGCATGCGGGCGTGCTCGAACACGGTGCCGACCTTGACCGTGAACTGCTTCTTGCAGTCGCCGCAGCGGTGGAGGCCCATGCGGACGCGGGCGGCCACGTTCGGCTTGATCTTGGAGATGCGATCCATGCCGCCGCAGTGCGGGCAAACCGGAGCGCCGTTCCAAAGCGTCTTCTCAAGCCAGTCGAAGGCGGCGGCTTCGTCGTGGAACTGGGGCTGAGAAAGGACGGACATCACTAGAGCTCCTTGGCCCGAGTGTTATCTCACGTCCGATCCGTGTTTGCAAGATACATAATCGCCCCGCCGGCCGGCTTTTGAGGTCGCCTCGGACGTTTCTGGTGGTCCAGCCGGCTGAGAACCCATCGGTTTTTGAAGAGATCGTCCATTGGGTGCTGCCGCCGTCGAGGACGGAGCCGCCCGACACGCAGAAGTCGACATTGCCTCAGCGATAGAGGCCGGCCGCGAAGCCGCCGCTCTGGAGGTTCGGCGAGTCCGAGACCTTGATGTCGACGCCCTTCGCCGAGAGCCCGCCGGCCGCCGTCGTGCGGAAGCGGATGTCGACATCCTTATAGACGATGTCGCCATTCGCCTTGCGGACGGGAACGCGCGTCAGGCGCAGCGTTTCGCCCGCCGTGCCGACGGTCGCGGCCTCGAGATAGACGGTCGGATCGTCGGCGAGCGCGGGGGCGACCTGCGCGCCGGCGGCGGTGACTGCGAGCGCCGCGGCGGCGGCGAACTGGACTGAACTGCGCATCGGGATCCTGTTTGAAGGCATGGCGTGGCGATCGCCGGCCGGTCGTCCGGCGGCGTGGAAGGGGGCTTGGGGAGTTCGAGCGCGACCGGCGTCGCGGCGAGCGCGGCGCAAGCGGGCGATAGGCGGCAGGCTGTCGTCGTCGGCCCCGTCGGTCGGCGCGTCGCGCGGCCTCGCCGCGCAGCGCTCCGTCCGTCTGAGCAGTCCCGGACGGTCCCTATATACCGGTCAACCCGTGATTTAATTTTTTGCGGAAAAGATTCAATTCTAGGGAGAATCTGCGGCTTTCCGGCCGTTCTCCTGCGGCGGTCCTACAAAGCGTCGTCGCCTACAGAATTGTGATGTCGTTGTGATGCGGGGAGCGCCGAACCGCCCCTATATTTCGACTCGCATGATCAGACACGACTGACTCTCGATTGCAGATCGCCCGCGCCGAAAAGACGGCGCGCGTTCGTCATGCGTCACCGACAGCACGAAACTCTTTTCCCGCCCTTCTCGCGGCGGAACGGAAACTTGCGCCGTCGTCGCTCAAACCGGAGATCGAAAGACATGGAAACCCAGGACCGCCAGGCCATCGAGGGGCTGTTCAGCCGTCTCGACGAGGTGGATCGGCGCAGTCCGCCGAAGGACGCCGAGGCCGAGGCCCTGATCAGGGAGCGGGTCACGGCGAGCCCGAACGCCCCCTATCTCATGGCCCAGACCATCGTGATGCAGGACTACGCGCTCACCCAGGCGCAGCAGCGCATCGAAGATCTCGAGCGCGAGGCGGCCGAACGGCCCGCCGGCGGCGGCGGCTTCCTGTCGAGCCTGTTCGGCGGCGGCTCCCAGCCGGCCCGTCCGCAGGCCGCGCCCGCAAGGCCGATGGGCGCTCCGATGGGTGCGCCGACAGGCGCTGCGATGGGGGCTCCGATGGGCGCTCCCGGAGGGGCGCCGATGGGCGCGCCGGGCGGATCGCCCTGGCAGGGCGCGGCGGGACAGGCGGCCGCAAGCCAGCAGCCGTCGCGCGGCGGCGGGTTCCTCGCCGGCGCGGCCCAGACCGCGATGGGCGTCGCGGGCGGCGTTCTGATCGGCAACGCCATCGGCTCCATGTTCGGCGGCGGCGACGACGCCAAGGCGGCGGAAGCGCCGGCCGCGGCTCCTGAGCAGACTGCGGCCGCCGAGCAGCCGGCGCAGACCGCCGAGGCCCAGCCGGCGTCGGACGAGGGCGGCGGGTTCTTCGACTCCTTCTTCGGCGGCGACGACGACGAGACCGCATAACGACATTGTCATCGCGCCCGGCGCCCGCGCCGGGCGCCCACGAAAGGCCGCCGTGCTAGGTGTCGGTTTCGCTGACGGCGAAATGACAGGATCCGATGCCCGCGACTGACCCTTCCAGTATCGCGGCCTCCGCGCTGAGCCATGACGGCAAGCCGCGGGGGCCGAAGCTCTCCGAGATCCTCTTCGCCATCGCCAACGACACGAGCCGCGAGCGCGTCTCGGTCGCCGACCTCCTCGCGGTGATGCAGGACCGCGCGGTCGGCGCGCTGATGTTCGTGTTCGCGCTGCCGAACGTTCTGCCGACGCCGCCCGGCACCTCCACGGTGCTCGGCGCGCCCTTGATCTTCCTCACCGCGCAACTCGCGCTGGGCTTAAAGCCCTGGCTTCCCGCCGTGATCGCCGACCGCTCGATGGCGCGCTCGGACTTCGCCGCGGTGGTGAACAAGGCAGCGCCCTGGCTCGCCAAGGCTGAAAGCTTGCTGCGCCCGCGGCTCGGGCGGCTCGTCGCGCCGCCTGCCGAATACGCCGTCGGCCTGGTCTGCTTCCTGCTCGCCGTGATCCTGTTTTTGCCGATCCCGCTCGGCAACATGCTGCCGGCGCTCGCCATCTGCCTGTTCTCGCTCGGCGTCGTCGAGAAGGACGGCGTCTGGATCCTGGCGGGGCTCGCGACCACGATCGTCTCGCTCGTCGTGATCTGGGGCGTGCTCTACGCCATCATCACCGCCGCGCTCTACTTCATCGCCAACGTCTTCGTCTGACCCTCGACCTGAAAGGAAGGCGCAGGGCGTGAAGACGCTCGCGCCGACGCGACATGCTGTTCGAATGGATCGCCGATCCCGCCGCCTGGGCGGGCCTCGCCACGCTGATCGTGCTCGAGGTGGTGCTCGGCATCGACAACCTCGTCTTCATCGCGATCTTGGCCGACAAGCTGCCCGAGCACCAGCGCGACAAGGCCCGCCTGCTCGGCCTCTCGCTCGCGCTGATCATGCGGCTCATCCTGCTCGCCTCGATCTCCTGGATCGTGACGCTGACCGAGACGCTGTTCACCGTCTTCGGCACGGACATCTCGTGGCGCGACATCATCCTGATCGTCGGCGGCCTGTTCCTTCTGTTCAAGGGCACCATGGAGCTGCATGAGCGGCTCGAGGGTTCGGACCACACGCACAAGAAGGGCGCGGCCGACGCGGTGTTCTGGCAGGTGATCCTGCAGATCATCGTGCTCGACGCGGTGTTCTCGCTCGACAGCGTGATCACCGCGGTCGGCATGGTGCAGCAACTCTCGATCATGGTGATCGCCGTCATCGTCGCGATGGCGGTGATGATGCTGGCCTCCAAGCCCTTGATGGCCTTCGTCGGCCGCCACCCGACGGTGGTGATCCTGTGCCTCGGCCTGCTGCTGATGATCGGATTTAGCCTCGTGGTCGAGGGCCTCGGCTTCCACATCCCGAAGGGCTACCTCTACGCCGCGATCGGCTTCTCGATCCTGATCGAGGCCTTCAACCAGATCGGGCGGCGAAACGTGCGCAAGCGCGTCACCACCGCGGATCTGCGCGACCGCACCGCCGACGCGGTGCTGCGCCTGCTGCGCGGCGGGCGCGGCGAGCCGACGGCCGACGACCAGGCCGAGGTCGCGGCGCTGGCGGAAGCCGGCGGCGGCGCGGTGTTCTCGCCCGCCGAGAGCTCGATGATCGAGCGCGTGCTGACGCTCGGCGACCGCTCCGTGCGCTCGATCATGACGCCGCGCCGGGAGGTCGTCTGGCTCAATGTCGAGGACGACCTGTCGGCCTCCCTCCATGCGGCGCGCAGCAGCGGCCGGTCGCGCTTTCCGGCCTGCCGGGGGGAAATCGAGCACGTGGTCGGCGTCGTGCACGCCAAGGACCTCATCGGCGTCGAGGTGGGCCGCGTCGCCTCGGTCGCGCGCGAGCCGCTCTACGTGATCGAGACCATGCCGATCCTGAAGCTCCTGGAACGCTTCCGGAGCTCGACCGTCCACATGGCGATCGTCGTCGACGAGCACGGCGTGCTGCAGGGCGTCGTGACGCCGACCGACGTGCTGACCGCGATCGCGGGCGAGCTTCCCGAGCGCGCGGCCGACTCCGAGCCGGACGCGGTCCGCGACGAGGCCGGCGTCTGGCTGCTCGACGGCCGGATGAGCGTCGACGACGCCGAGCGGACGCTCGGGATCGAGGGCATGCGGGAGGCCGGCGACCATGAGACCGTCGCGGGCTTCGCGCTCAGCGTCCTCGGCCACATTCCGGATGACGGCGAGCAGTTCGAGTGGAACGGCCGCCGTTTCACGGTGCGAGGCGTGCGCGAGCGGCGCATCGAGCGCCTCGAGCTCGGCCCGGCCGATTGATCGCGCGAGGTCGCCTTGGCGGACGTCCCGCCGGGCGAAGCGTCATCGGGGCGCGTTCGACAACTGCGCGGCCCGCGCCGAAGCAAACAGCGCGCGCCAATGAATGGCGCGCAAGCAAATGGCCGGTTGTCGCTCTGTTTACGCCTCTTGGAAAAATCGCGCTCTCGCGTTGATAGCTTTGCTGCCACCTTATACTCGGAACGAGTGAATCGCGCCGTTCCCCGAGCGAGAGATCGACGATGCCCATGTCTCCCTTCGACCGAAGCCGCAGTGCCAGTCTGCATGCAGGAGTTGTTCATCCGCGTGCAGCTTCTCGAGCGCGTGGTCGCCAATCTGCCTGGAGCGTCCGGGGTGGACCTGTCTGCGATTCGAGTCGAACTGAAGAAGATGGGCGCCGTTCTGGCCGACGTCACGAAGGACAGCCATGAGCGCCTCGTCTCGAAGGTCGTGGGCGACATGACCGGACTTCTGCGCGAGGACGAGACCAACGACCGCGACGACGACGACTATTTTTCGTAAGCGACGTCGCGGCGCTTCGGCTGCCGCCTGTTCGTTTCGCCGTCGATCGTTGCGCCGTCCGTGAAGGCTGCGACCGAAGCCCGGTCATCACGTGAAGGCTTATGGCCTCTCCCGGGAGGGAAGGACGCGGTCGGCTGAAATTTTTGATGTGAGGCTGGTGCTGTGAGAGAGGATTGAACTCTCGACCTCTCCCTTACCAAGGGAGTGCTCTACCACTGAGCTACCACAGCGAAGCAGGCGGGGCGGGCAAGCGCGGCCCCGAAAGCGCGCGGAAACTGCCACAAGCCCCCGGGCGGCGCAAGCCAAGCGACATGCGGAATTTCGGACCCGCGTCCTGACGTCCACAGCTTGCGCCGAAAGGCCCCCGTTTCGTTCTGATTTCAGGCGTTCGCGCAGGGCTTCCGCCCCCGAGCGCTGCGTCTCGGGCGCCCATCGCACCTCTCGTTTCGTCTTTTCGCTCCTCGATGCTCCAGCACGGCGTTCGCGCGTCGCGGAAAATGTTGCGCGCGTCGGTCACGCCGCTATTATGCGAACGAACGTTCGCTCGCTTTCTTTGGCGGGCCGCCGGGGAGCCGCCATGAACGAGCTGTCGCCGATCCGCGATCCGCGCGCGAACCGCGCCGAGGAGCAGCGCCGCCGCATCCTCGACGCGGCGATCCGGTGCTTCGCCCGCGGAGGCTTCCACGCCACCGGCATGCAGGCGGTCTGCGCCGAAGCCGGCATGAGCCCGGGGGCGCTCTACCGATACTTTCCCTCCAAGGAAGCCATCATCGAGGCGATCGTCGAACGCGACCGCGCCGACATTCCCGCCCAGCTTGAGCCGCTGCTCCACGCCGAGAACGTCGTGGACGCGCTGATCGCCTCTGCGCGCGCGTTCCTCGTGGGCAATCTCAGGCCCGAGAGCCTGCCGATGTTCCTCGAACTCTCGGCCGAGGCCGCGCGCAACGAGGCGGTGCGGGGCATCGTCATGCGTTGCGACGAGGAGGTGGGCGACATCGTCGCGCGCGCCGTCCAGCGCGGCATGGCGATGGGCCAGATCGATCCGACGCTCGACGCCCGCGAGGCGACGCGTTTCCTCATGGCGCTGACCGACGGCGTGCTGACGCGTCTGCTGCTGGAGCCCGCGGCCGAGCTCGAAGGGCTGATGCCGATGTATGAGCGCTCGGTGCGGCGCTTCCTTGCGCCCGAGCCTGCTCCGGCCGCGGAGGCCGCGCGATGAGCGAGCCTCTGAAGCTCAAGGCCCGCAAGCGTCGCTGGCCGCTCGCGGTGGTCGCCGTCGCGGCGCTCGGCGGCGCGGCTTACGCGTTCCAGAACGAGCTCGGCGCTCTGGTCGGCGACCTCAAGACGGGCAGCGCCGAGGCCGCGGTGACGGCCGAGCCCCCGAAGCCGCCTTCGATCACGGTCGCGACCGCCGAGCGGCGCGAGATCGCCCAAACGCTCGTCACCACCGGCACGCTGGTGGCGCGCGACGAGATCCTGGTCGGTCCGCAGATCGACGGGGTGAGGCTCGAGGAATGGCTGGTCGAGGTCGGCGATCGCGTGACCCAGGGCCAGGTGCTCGCCCGGCTCGACCGCGACATGCTGGAGACTCAGGCGCTCCAGAACCGCTCCAACGTCGCCCGCGCCGAGGCCGCGATGGCGCAGGGCGAGGCGGCGATCGCGGAGGCCGAGGCGGCGGTGGTGGAGGCGGACGCGGCGCTCAGGCGCGCCGAGACGCTGAAGAAGACCGGCAACGCCACCGAGGAGCTCCTGGTCTCCCGCCAGGCCGCGAGCCGGATCGCGGCGGCGCGCGTCGAGGCGCAGAAGCAGAACCTCCGCGCCGCGGCTTCCGACAAGGCGCTCGCCGAGGCGCAGGGGCGCGAGATCGCGCTGCGGCTCGCGCGCACCGAGGTGAAGGCGCCGGCCGCGGGCGTGGTGGCGAGCCGCGCCGCGCAGGTCGGCCAGATGGTCGGCATGGCCAACGCGCCGCTGTTCAAGCTGGTGCGCGACGGCGCGATCGAGCTCGAGGCCGAGGCCACCGAAACCCGTCTGCACTCGGTCGAGCCCGGCCAGAAGGCGCGGGTCGAGGTGGCGGGGATCCCCGAGCCGGTCGATGGCGTCGTTCGCCTCGTCGAGCCGACGGTCGACCGCGCGAGCCGGCTCGGCAAGGTCCGGGTCTCGCTTCCGGCCGACAAGGGGCTGCGCCCCGGCCTCTTCGCGCGCGGCCGCATCGAGACGGCGCGGCGCGTCGGCGTGGTGGCGCCGCAGTCGGCGCTGCTGTTCGGCGCCGAGGGCGTCCGGCTGCAGGTCGTCAAGGACGGCGTGGTGCGCGACCGCTTCGTGAAGCTCGGCCTCTCCGACACGACCGGCGTCGAGATCCTCGAGGGCCTCTCCGAGGGCGAGCGGGTGGTCGAGCGCGCCGGCGGGTTCCTGCGCGACGGCGACCGCATCACGCCGGTGGAGGCCGGCAAGCCCGTCGCGTCCACGGGGCAGGGGGCCGGCTGATGGCGCTCAACGTCTCCGCCTGGGCGATCCGAAAGCCCATCCCCTCGCTCGTGCTGTTCGTGGTGCTGGTCGCGATCGGCGCGGCGTCGTTCATGACGCTGCCCGTCACCCGCATGCCCAACATCGACCTGCCGCTCGTCTCCGTCACGATCATGCAGGACGGCGCGGCGCCGAGCGAACTCGAGCTTCAGGTGACCAAGCGCGTCGAGACCTCGGTGGCGGGGCTCTCGGGCGTCAAGCACATCACCTCGACGGTCAATGACGGAGTCTCGGTCACGGTGATCGAGTTCCAGCTCGAGACCTCGGTCGACCGAGCGGTCAACGACGTGCGCGACGCCGTCACCAAGATCCGCACCGAGCTGCCGCAGTCGATCGAGGAGCCGCTGATCCAGCGCATCGACATCGAGGGAATGCCGATCTCGACCTATGCGGCGTCTGCGCCCGCGATGACGCCCGAGGAGCTCTCCTGGTTCATCGACGACCGGGTGATCCGCCAGCTGCAGTCGGTGCGCGGCGTCGCGCAGGTGAAGCGCGAGGGCGGCGTCGACCGCGAGGTGCGCGTCTCGCTCGATCCGGCGCGCCTGCAGGCGCTCGGGATCACGGCCGCGGAGGTCAACGCGCAGCTCCGCGCCACCAACGTCGATCTCGCGGGCGGGCGAGGCGAGGTCGGCACGCAGGAGCAGTCGGTCCGCACGCTTGCGGGCGCGCTCAGCGTCGAGAAGCTCGCCCAAACCCGCATTGTGCTGCCGGGCGGGCGCCAGGCGCCGCTCTCCGAGCTCGGCTCGGTGCGCGACGGTTCGGCCGAGCCGCGCATCTCCGCCCGGCTCGACGGCAAGCCGATCGTCGCCTTCGGGGTCTATCGCGCCAAGGGATTTTCCGACGTCGTCGTCGCGGCGGCGGTCGAGGAGAAGCTCGCCGAACTCCAGCAGGCCCGCCCCGACGTCCAGATCTCGCGCATCGACACCACGGTCCGCTACACCGAGGGCGACTACCGCTCGGCCATGCACACGCTGCTCGAGGGCGCGGCGCTCGCGGTCGTGGTCGTGTTCCTGTTTCTGCGGGACTGGCGCGCGACGCTGATCACGGCGCTCGCCATTCCGCTCTCGATCCTGCCGACCTTCTGGGTCATGAGCGCGCTCGGCTTCTCGCTGAACGCGGTCAGCCTGCTCGCCATCACGCTCGTGACCGGCATTCTGGTCGACGACGCCATCGTCGAGATCGAAAACATCGTTCGCCACATGCGGATGGGGAAGTCGCCCTATCGCGCGGCGATCGAGGCTGCGGACGAGATCGGGCTCGCGGTGGTGGCCACCACCGCCACCATCGTCGCGGTGTTCATGCCGGTGTCCTTCATGGGCGGCATCGCGGGTCAGTATTTCAAGCAGTTCGGCATCACGGTGGCGGTGGCGGTGGCGTTCTCGCTGTTGGTGGCGCGCCTCATCACGCCTTTGCTGGCCGCCTATTTCCTGCGCGACCACGGCGCGCATGAGGAGCGTGACGGCTGGGTGATGCGCGGCTACACCGCGATGCTGCGCTGGTGCGTGCGCTGGCGCTTCGTCACCGTCCTCGCGGGCTTCGCGATCTTCGCCGGCTCGATCGTGATGGCGGGCTATCTGCCGTCCGGCTTCCTGCCCGAGAACGACACCTCGCGTTCGATTCTGAAGTTCGAGCTTCCGCCCGGCGCCAGGCTCGAGCAGTCGGACGGCGTCGCGAACCGCATCACGGCGATGCTCAAGAGCCGGCCCGAGGTCCTGTCTGTCTACGCCACCGCGGGCTCGGACATGAACGGCGGCCAGTCGACCACGGGCGAGGTGCGCAAGGGCGTCGTCATCGTGAACCTCAAGCCCAAGCGCGAGCGAAACCTCACCCAGAAGCAGTTCGAGGCCGAGATGCGGCGCCAGCTGGCGAGCATCCCGGACCTGCGCACCAATTTCGGCAACGAGGGCGGCCAGCGCGAATTCGCGATGATCGTCTCCGGCCAGGACGGCGAGGCGGTGGAGAAGGCCGCGGTCGCGATCGAACAGGCGGTGCGCCAGAAGGTGCCGGGCCTCCTCAACGTGATCTCGACCGCGGCGATCGACCGGCCCGAGATCCGCATCGAGCCGAAGCTCGACGAGGCGGCAGAGCTCGGCGTGTCGGTGTTCGACATCGCCGAGACGGTGCGCATCGCCACCATCGGCGACGTGACCCAGAACCTCGCCAAGTTCTCGGCCGGCGACCGGCAGGTCGACATCCGCGTGCAGCTCGACCAGACGGCGCGCGCCGACCTCGCCACCTTCGAGAACCTGCGGGTGCGCCGCGGGGCGGGCGAGAGCGTGCCGCTGACCGCCGTGGCGGACGTGCGCTTCGGGCAGGGCCCGACCGCGCTCGACCGCTACGACCGCGACCGCCGCGTCGCGATCGAGGGCGACCTTGCGCCCGGCGTGCCGCTCGGCGAGGCGCTCGACGCCGTGAAGGCGCTGCCGGAGGCCAAGAACCTGCCGGCGGGCGTGACGCTGAAGGAGTTCGGCGACGTCGAGATCATGCGCGAGGTGTTCCAGGGCTTCGCCATCGCCATGGCGGCCGGCGTGCTGCTGGTCTTCGCCGTGCTGGTGCTGCTGTTCGCCGACGTCGCGCAGCCGGTGACGATCCTGCTCTCGCTGCCGCTGTCGATCGGCGGCGCGCTGGTGGCGCTGTGGTTCGCCAATGAAAGCGTCTCGATGCCGGTGGTCATCGGCTTCCTGATGCTGATGGGCATCGTGACCAAGAACGCGATCCTGCTCGTCGATTTCGCCATCGAGGAGGTGGCGCGCGGCGTCGAGCGCACGACCGCGCTGATCGAGGCCGGCCGCAAGCGCGCTCAGCCGATCGTGATGACGACGGTCGCCATGACCGCCGGCATGGTGCCCTCCGCGCTCGCGCTCGGCGAGGGCGGATCGTTCCGCGCGCCGATGGCGATCGCGGTGATCGGCGGCCTGATCGCCTCGACGGTGCTGAGCCTCGTCTTCGTGCCGGCCGCCTACACGATCCTCGACGACGTGCGGAAGATCTTCAGCTGGATGTTCGGACGCTTCGTCGGCGAGACCGACGAGCCCGAGGAGCCGCCGCTCCCGCTGCCGGCTCCGCCGCAGAGGCTGAGGGCGGCGGAGTAAGAGGGACGGCCCGTCCTCCGGGATGCGGCCGGACCCACATCCCGTCATCCCGGCCGAAGAGCCGGGATCCAGAACCGAGGGCCTTTCCAAATTTTGCGACAGCGTCGGTTCTGGATCCCGGGTCAAGCCCGGGATGACGGTTTGCGTGTCCCGTGCGTACTGTCAGTCGTCTCGGCCCGCTCGTCCTGAAGCGCCCGACCCTCCGCCGTCATCCCGGCCGAAGAGCCGGGATCCAGAACCGAGGGCATTGGCCGATCATCCGCATCGGCGTCGGTTCTGGATCCCGGGTCAGGCCCGGGATGACGGTTTGCGTGTCCCGCGCGTACTGTCGGTGGTTTCGGCCCGCTCGTCTGAAGCGCCCGACCCTCCGCGGTCATCCCGGCCGAAGAGCCGGGATCCAGAACCGACGGCCTTTCCAAATTTGGCGGCGGCGTCGGTTCTGGATCCCGGGTCAGGCCCGGGATGACGGTTTGCGTGTCCCGCGCGTACTGTCAGTCGTCTCAGCCCGCTCGCCCTGAAGCGCCGGACCCACCGCCCGTCATCCCGGCCGAAGAGCCGGGATCCAGAACCGAGGGCATTGGCCGATCATTCGCATTGGCGTCGGTTCTGGATCCCGGGTCAAGCCCGGGATGACGGTCTATGTGTCCCGCGCATGCTGTCGGTGGTCTCGCGGGCGTCCGCGGCCTTAGCCCTTCGCGGTCCGTCGCGCCTCGTGCGCCTGCATGTGCGCATAGGCGACGGCGAGCATCGGGGCAGCGATCCCTTGGCTCCGGGCCCTCGCCAGCATGTCGCCGAGGATGTGGTCGTGCTCGGTGCGTCCGCCGCCTTCGAGGTCGCGCAGCATCGAGGCCGTGCCCGACGAGCCGCGCGTGGTCATCAGCGTCCGCGCTTCGGCGAGCGCCGCCTCGCTCGGCGCAAATCCTTCGGCCGCGGCGACCGCGGCGCATTCGGCCAGGAAGGCGTTGGCGATCGCTTCGCCGTCGTCGGCCGTCATGATCGCGCCGACGGGCGCGCGCATCAGGCAGGTGAGGCCGGCGTAAGCCGCGAGCAGCGTGTATTTCTCCCACATCGCCTGCTCGATGTTTTCGGACAGGATCGCCTCGAAGCCGCCGCGCCGGATGTCCTGAAACAGCGTCTCGCACACGGGCTTCTGCGCGTCCGAGCGCGCGCCGAAGGTGAAGCGCTGCAGCGCGCCGAGATGTCGGACGGCGCCATCGGGATCGAGCGTCACCGGGATGTGGGCGAGCCCGCCCAGAATGCGCTCCGCGCCGAAACGCTCGTCGAGCGCGGCGTAGTGGCGGGCGCCGTTCAAGAGCGGCATCACGAAAGAGCTTGGCCCGACCGCCGGGGCGACGGCGTCGACCGCGCTGTCGAGGTCGTAGGCCTTGCAGGACAGCAGCACGACGTCGAAGGGCTCGGTCGCTCGGGTGATCGTCTTCACGGCGAGCGTGACGTCGCCCTTCGGGCTGACGACCCTCAGGCCTCCGGCCGCAAGTTTCTCCGCGCGGGCGGGCCGCACGAGGAACGTCACGTCGACGCCCGCCGCCGCGAGCCGCGCCCCGAAGTATCCGCCGATTCCGCCGGCGCCGAGCATAAGCAGTCGCATCGATCAAAAGATCCTTCGTTTGCGGGTCCGCAGCACATACCTGCGCGCCCCGCCGCGCATTCAAGGTGTCGTCCTGTCGGCCGGGCTTTGCGCTCGCGCAAGGCTTCGTGTCTGGAACGGCTCCAAATGGCGCGTTAGCATCCGCAGCATCCGAAGCCGCACCTGATGAGGGCGGCTTGCGCCTTGGCCGATGGGCCTGAGGGAGACGACATGATCAAGCTCAACATCAACGGCGTCGACCGTGACGTCGACGTGCCCGAAGACACGCCGCTTCTGTGGGTTCTCCGCGACGAGCTCGGACTGACCGGCACCAAGTTCGGCTGCGGCGTCGCGCAGTGCGGCGCCTGCACCATCCATCTCGACGGCTCGCCGATGCGGGCCTGCCAGACGCCGGTCGGCGACGTGGCGGACTCGAAGGTCGTGACCATCGAGGGCCTCGTGGCGGAGAACGCGTCGAAGGAAGGCAAGGCCGTGCAGGCCGCCTGGCGCGCGCTCGACGTCGTGCAGTGCGGCTATTGCCAGTCCGGCCAGATGATGTCGGCGGCGGCGCTGCTGACCTCCAACAAGCCGAACGACAAGGACATCGACGCGGCGATGAACGGCAATGTCTGCCGCTGCGCCACCTATCAGCGCATCCGCGCCGCGATCCATGACGCCGCCAAGCGGCTGGAGGCGTGATCCCATGACCATCCAAGAACGCATTTCGGGCGGACAGCCCGTCTCCACCAGCCGCCGCGGCTTCCTCGCGATCGCGGGCGGCGCCGGCGTCGGCCTCATGATCGGCTTCAAGGCCGGTCCGGCCGAGGCTGCGACCGAAGCCGCCAAGGGCGCGGCGCTCGAGTTCAACCCGTTCGTGAAGGTCTCGCCGAACGGCGCCATCACCGTCGTGGTGAAGCATCTCGACATGGGGCAGGGGCCGACCACGGGCCTCGCGACCCTCATCGCCGAGGAGATGGACGCCGACTGGAGCCAGATGCGCACCGAGTTCGCGCCGGCGAACGCCAACCTCTACGCCAACCTCGCCTTCAAGGCGCAGGGCACCGGCGGCTCGACCGCCATGGCGAATTCCTGGGAGCAGTACCGCACGGCCGGCGCCACGGCGCGCGCGATGCTCGTGAAGGCGGCCGCCGACAAATGGCAGGTCGCTCAAGGCGAGATCGTCGTCGACAAGGGCGTGCTCACCCACCCGTCGGGCAAGAAGGGGACGTACGGCGAGTTCGCCGAGGCGGCCTCCAAGCTGCCCGCGCCGGTCGGCTCGGCCCAGCAGACGCCGTTCAAGGATCCGTCGAAGTTCAAGCTCATCGGCAAGGAGGGGCTGCACCGGATCGACAACGACTCCAAGACCGACGGCACGGCGATCTACACGCAGGACGTGAAGCTCCCGAACATGCTGGTCGCGGTCGTGGCCCATCCGCCGAAGTTCGGCGGGAAGGTGAAGTCGTTCGACGACGCTGAAGCCAAGAAGGTCAAGGGCGTCGAGAAAATCGTGCAGATCCCGCAGGGCGTCGCGGTGCTCGCCAAGAGCACCTGGGCGGCGATCTCGGGCCGCAACGCGCTGAAAGTGGAGTGGGACGACGCCGGGGCCGAGAGCCGCGGCTCGGAGGACTTCCTCGCCATGGCCAGGGACGCGGTGTCGAAGCCCGGAACGGCGACCGCCAAGAAGACCGGCGACGTCGACAAGGGCTTTGAGGGCGCGGCCAAGGTTATCGAGGCCGAGTTCACCTTCCCCTATCTGGCGCACGCTCCGATGGAGCCGCTGAACTGCGTCGTCGACCTCAAGAAGGACTCCGCGCACCTGATCTACGGCGCGCAGTTCCAGTCGATCGACCAGCCGACGGTCGCGGCCATCACGGGCCTGAAGCCCGAGCAGGTCACGATCGAGACGGTGTGGGCCGGCGGCTCGTTCGGCCGCCGCGCGGTGCCGACCGCGGACTACGTCGCCGAGGCCGTGATGATCGCCAAGGCGATCGAGGGCTCGAATCCCGTCAAGCTGGTCTGGACCCGCGAGGACGACACCAAGGGCGGCTACTACCGGCCGTTCTACGCCCACAAGGTCAAGGCCGCGCTCGACAAGGACGGGATGCCGGTCGCCTGGCTCCATCGCATCGCCGGCCAGTCGATCTTCGCCGGCACGGCGCTCGAGGCCATGGCGGTGAAGGACGGGGTCGACGAGACCTCCGTGGAGGGCGTCTCCAACCTCGCTTACGCGGTGCCGAGCCTGCAGGTCGAGCTCACGACGCTCAAAGTCGGCGTGCCGGTGCTGTGGTGGCGGTCGGTCGGCCACACCCACACCGCCCATGTCGTCGAGACCATGATCGACGAGCTTGCGCACGCCGCCGGCAAGGACCCGGTCGAGTACCGGATGGCGCTGCTCAAGGATAAGCCGCGCCACCTTGCGGCGCTCAAGCTCGCGGCCGAGAAGGCGGGTTGGGGCGAGAAGCTGGCTAAAGGCCGCGGCCGCGGCGTCGCGGTGCACGAGAGCTTCAACTCGGTGGTGGCCCAGGTGGTGGACATCACCATCAAGCCGGACGGCGGCGTGAAGGTCGACCGCGTGGTGGCGGCGGCCGAAGTCGGCACGGTCATCAACCCGGACGTCGTGCGCGCCCAGGTCGAGGGCGGCGTCGGCTTCGGGCTGGGGGCGGCGCTGCGCAACGCCATCACGCTCAAAGGCGGAGAGGTGCAGCAGGGCAACTTCGACACCTACAAGCCGCTGCGCATCTCCGACATGCCTCACGTGGAGGTCTACACGGTGCCCTCGACCGCGAACCCGACGGGCATCGGCGAGCCGGGCGTGCCCCCGATCGCGCCGGCGCTCGCCAACGCGATCTTCGCCGCGACGGGCAAGCGCATTCGCGATCTGCCGCTCGGCGAGCAGAAGTTCCAGAGCGTCTGAAGGCGCTTTCCGGAGACGAACGAAAAGGCCCCGCGGGTTCGCCCGCGGGGCCTTTTTCTTGGGGCGACGGTCGCCTCCCACATCCTCAGTCGTCATGCCCCGGCTTGTCCGGGGCATCCACCGATCGTGCCGGAGCGCGGCGCTGCGGAACCGTGGATGCCCCGGACAAGCCGGGGCATGACGAGTCTTATCCTGATGAGATGGAGTTGCTCCGGCGGAGGCGAACTGCGTGCTTCGAGACGCCGTGTTGCACACGACTCCTCAGCATGAGGACGGTTTGTGCGACCCTCAACGAACCTCATGCTGAGGAGCCGTCCAAAGGACGGCGTCTCGAAGCACGCAGTTCGACTGAGCAAGCCTCAGCTCTCTTCGGCCTTCGCCTCGGCCGCGTCGATCGTCTTGAGGCTCTGCGGGTTCGGCATCGAGATGATGTTGTAGCCGGAATCCACGAAGTGGATCTCGCCGGTCACGCCCGCCGACAGCGGCGACAGCAGGTAGAGCGCGGCCCCGCCGACGTCCTCGATGGTGACGGCGCGCCGCATCGGCGAATGGCGGCGCTGGAAGTCGTACATCAGCCGCGCGTCGGTGATGCCGGCGCCCGCGAGCGTCCGCACCGGACCCCGAGATCGCGTTGACGCGAATGCCCTGCGGCCCGAAGTCGGCTGCGAGATAGCGCACGCTCGCCTCGAGCGCGGCCTTGGCGACGCCCATGACGTTGTAGTTCGGCATGACGCGGGTCGCGCCGCCATAGGTCAGCGTCAGCATCGCGCCGCCCGCCGGCATCATCTCGGCGGCGCGCTTGGCGAGCTCGGTGAAGCTGAAGGCCGAGATCACCATGGTGCGGGAGAAGTTCTCGCGGGTCGTGTCGGCGTAGCGGCCCTTGAGCTCGTTCTTGTTCGAGAAGCCCACGCTGTGGATCAGGATGTCGATCCCGCCCCAGCGCTCCTTCAGCGCCGCGAACACCGCGTCCACGGAGGCGAGATCCTCGACGTCGCAGGGCAGCACGATGTCGGAGCCGAGGCTCTCGGCGAGCGGACGCACGCGCTTGCCCAGCGCCTCGACCTGATAGGTGAAGGCGAGCTCGCAGCCGGCTTCGCTGAGCGCCTTGGCGCAGCCCCAGGCGATCGAGTGGTCGTTGGCGACGCCCATGACGAGGGCGCGCTTGCCCTTGAGAAGTCCGGCGACCATGGGGTCACTCCTGTTGGTCAGCCGTCATCCCGGCCGAAGCGAAGCGCAGAGCCGGGATCGTGTTCCGGATCAGGCGCCTCTTTCCGATGACGATCCCGGATCGGCCTGACGGCCGTCCGGGATGACGTGTCGGGGTCAAACGCGTTCGAACACCAGCGTGGCGTTGGTGCCGCCGAAGCCGAACGAGTTCGACATCACGGCGTCGAGGCTGACATTGTCCTTGCGCTCGCGCAGGATCGGCATGTCGGCGAATTCGGGGTCGAGCTCCTCGATGTTGGCGCTCTCGGCCATGAAGCCGTTCTGCATCATCAGCAGCGAGTAGATCGCTTCCTGCACGCCCGCGGCGCCCAGCGAATGGCCGGTGAGCGACTTGGTGCCGGAGATCGGCGGGCACTTGTCGCCGAACACCGCGCGGAGAGCCTCGACCTCCTTGAGGTCGCCGACCGGGGTCGAGGTCGCGTGCGGATTGACGTAGGCGATCGGCTCGCGGGCGGTCTTCATCGCCATCTTCATGCAGCGCACCGCGCCCTCGCCGGACGGGGCCACCATGTCGTAGCCGTCCGAGGTCGCGCCGTAGCCGGTGAGCTCGGCGTAGATCTTGGCGCCGCGGGCCTTGGCGCGCTCATATTCCTCGAGCACCAGCACGCCCGCGCCGCCGGCGATGACGAAGCCGTCGCGGTTCTTGTCATAGGCGCGCGAGGCGACCGCCGGACGGTCGTTGTACTTGGTCGACATGGCGCCCATGGCGTCGAAGAGGTTGGACAGCGTCCAGTCCAGCTCCTCGCAGCCGCCGGCGAACATCACGTCCTGCTTGCCCCACTGGATCATCTCGGCGGCGTTGCCGATGCAATGGCTCGAGGTCGCGCAGGCCGACGAAATCGAATAGTTCGCGCCCTTGATCTTGAACCAGGTGGCGAGCGTCGCCGAGGCCGTCGAGGACATCGCCTTCGGCACCGCGAACGGGCCAATGCGCTTCGGGCCGCCTTTTTCGCGGGTGATGTCCGCGGCTTCGACGACCACGCGGGTCGAGGGGCCGCCGGACCCCATCACGATGCCGGTCATCTCGTTGGAGATGTCGCTCTCTTCGAGGCCCGAGTCGCGGATCGCCTGATCCATCGCGACATGGTTCCAGCCCGTGCCGCCGCCGTGGAAGCGCATGGCGCGGCGGTCGACGATCTCCGAAGCTTCGAGCGAGGGCGCGCCCTGAACCTGGCACTTGAAGCCATGGGCGGCGAACTGTTCGGCATGGGTGATGCCGGATTTGGCCTCGCGCAGGGAGGCGAGCACCTCCTGGGTCGAGTTCCCGATGGACGACACGATGCCCATGCCGGTGACGACGACGCGTCTCACGTGGATTGCCTCCCTTCGGCGGCCGGCGCTCGTCCTTTCAAGGCGGCGCCTGGTCCGTCCGATCGTTGACTTTAAGCCGGGGCGGAGCCGGCCTTGAACAGCCCGACCTTCAGGTCGCTCGCCCGATAGATGGTCTCGCCGTCGGCTTCCAGCCAGCCGTCCGCGATGCCTAGAACGAGGCGCCCGCGCAGCACGCGCTTGAAATCGACGCCGTAGACCACCTTCTTCACGGTCGGAAGCACCTGGCCGGTGAACTTGATCTCGCCCGTGCCGAGCGCGCGGCCGCGGCCTTCCGCGCCGAGCCAGCCGAGGAAGAAGCCGGTCATCTGCCACAGCGCGTCGAGGCCGAGGCAGCCCGGCATCACGGGGTCACCCTTGAAGTGGCAGTCGAAGAACCAGAGGTCCGGCTTCACGTCGAGCTCGGCGCGCACGAAGCCCTTGCCGTGCGGGCCGCCGGTCTCGGAAATCTCGGAGATGCGGTCGAACATCAGCATGGGCGGCAGCGGAAGCTGCGCGTTCCCTGCGCCGAACAGCTCGCCCCGCCCGCAGGCGAGCAGGTCCTCATAGTCGAAGCTCGACTGCCGGTCAGTCATGTCGGCCTTTCATCTTTCCGTCGCAGGCGGGCGCGTATCCCAAGGAGCCGCAGCGGGCCTAAGGGGGTCTTGCGCCGGCGCCTCCCTAGCACACAAGCGCGAGCGCCGGGAAGGCCGCTCGGCAAGGCGCGGCCGCGCCGCGCCTTGCCGAGCGCGAAACCCGCTTTGTCCCCCGGGCGCGCGGCGTTTCGTCCGCCGGCTTCCCGGCTGAGTTGCTCGTGGCGCCGCAAAAATGTATTCTACAGGCGATTAAGCGGAGCCGGCGCGGCGACTGTCGCAAAAGCTCCAAGCGCCTGAGATGATTGGGCGTTTCTTTGTAACTGTTCCAGAAAGACGAAGAGATTCCGACGATGGCCGAAACGACGACCACCGCCGCGACCGCCGGGGCTGAAAGGCCGCTCGACTGCGGCTTGCGCCCTTCGCTCTGCGTCGCCCGCGACGTCGGCGCGATGCTTCGCGACTCGGGGCTGCGCCCCACCCGTCAGCGCATCGCGCTCGGCCGGCTGCTCTACGCCAAGGGCGACCGCCACGTGACCGCTGAAATCCTGCACGAGGAGGCGATGCGCGCCCGCGTGCCGGTCTCGCTCGCGACCGTCTATAACACGCTGCACCAGTTCACCGAGGTCGGGCTGCTGCGCGAGCTCGCGATCGACGGCTCGAAGACCTGGTTCGACACCAACGTCACCGAGCATCACCATTTCCTGGTCGAGGACGACAACCGCCTGCTCGACATTCCGGGCGCGGCCGTCGCCGTCACCGCGATCCCCGAGATTCCGGAAGGGATGGAGGTCGCCCGCGTCGACGTCGTGGTGCGCCTGCGCCGAAAGACGGCGCTCTCCTGATCCGATCTTCGGTTTCAGCCTGATTTCGAAAGGCCGCCGTGGACGACACGGCGGCCTTTTTCGTTGGAATGACGCGCTGGCCCTGACGCGCGCGAACCTCCGCCCGTCATCCCGGCCGAAGAGCCGGGATCCAGAACCGACGCCGTCGCCAGGCGGGATACGTCGTTTCGGTTCTGGATCCCGGGTCAGGCCCGGATGACGGGAGTGGTTCTGGCGGGCGGATGGGGCGGCCCATCGATACCCCCGGCGCGCCATCCCACACCGGCGGGCATCCGTTTCCTTCGCGAAATCCATCACGAGAATGCGCTGGTTTCGATCGCCCGCCGGAGGCACGCTCGCGGGCGACGCCACCTGCACAGGGCCTCGCCGATGAGCTTCGCCGATCTTCCCGCCGACCTGCCGCGCCCCGTCGACGACGGCGGCTGCGACCACCTGCCCGGAACGACCGTTCCTAAGACGGCGCTGGCCTCGACGGCCGGCCGGCGCGTCGATCTCTCGGCGCTGCCGGCGGGCCGCGCGGTGCTCTATTGCTATCCGGCCACGGGCGTGCCGGGCGAACCTCTGCCCGACGGCTGGGACGCCATTCCCGGCGCGCGCGGCTGCACGCCGCAGACCTGCTCGTTTCGCGACCACCACGCCGAGCTCAAGGCGCTGGGCGCCTCCGTGTTCGGCCTCTCGACTCAGTCGCCCGCGATCCAGAAGGAGCTGTCGGAGCGGCTTCACCTGCCGTTCGAGGTGCTGAGCGACGAGGATCTCGACTTCACGAACGCGCTGGGCCTGCCGACCTTCGAGGTCGAAGGCCGCACGCTGACGAAGCGCGTGACGCTGATTCTCAAGGACGGGGTCGTGGAGGCCGCGCTCTATCCGGTGTTCCCGCCCAACGAGAGCGCGGCGCAGACGCTCGAATGGCTGAAGGCCAACGGCTGAGACAAGGGCGGGTTTTGGTCACGCGAAGCTGAGCCGTCATCCCGGCCGAGGAGCCGGGATCCAGAAACGCCGACCGCGCTCAGTTCTCGTCTCGCCCGTGGTTCTGGATCCCGGCTCAAGGCCGGGATGACCCGTTGCGTTTCCGCCGCGCCATTTCGCGCGCGATCCGGCTCGAGCGTCGGCCGTCCGGGATGACGGCCCGCGTCCTCAGTCGAAGCGCTCGCCCGGATAGACGCCCCAGAGGCGCTCCTGCTCGATGAAGCCGTCGAAGCCGTCGCCCTCGACGCGGCACCACTGGCCGTCGCAGCGGCGCACCTCGACCAGCACCTTGGGCTCGAGCCGCGCGGAGGTGCGCTCGGCGGCGGACGCCTTCACGCGGATCGGCAGCGCGGCCTCCTTGGCCCAGGGCGCGACGAGGCCGGTGCGCCGGCCCGAGAGCAGCGAGTGCCACACCCAGCCTTCCGAGCCTTCCGAGTCGCGGATGCGGCGCCAGTTGTCGTATTCGGCGGTGATCTCCACCGGCTCGCCGGCGCGGCGATACACATAGGCGACCGGATAATCCTTGGTCGGCCCGAGCCGAACGTAGACCTTGCCGGCCTTCAGGCTGACGTAGCGCGGCACCGGCAGGCCCGAGACCGGACCGATCATCACGCCGGCCTCGCCCTCCTTGGCGGCCTGCGCGTTCGCGGCCTCAGGCGCGACGAGAACCGCGGCGAGCGCGAGCCCCACGACGCCGAGCGCGAGGCGGGACAGAATGCTAGTGGTCATCGCGCCTTCGAGGCTCCATCTTTCGTCGCCGTATTGCGTTCCGCCTCTCGTCTGCTAGAGACGGCCCGGACCCGTTCGGCGGCTCGGCCGAAGGATCTTCGCGTGAGCATCTCTCTTGCGCGTTGACGAGGGATTAACCGTAACCGCCGGCTCGCCTGAAAAAGAGGTCGCAAGGCTCATGAAAAAGCGCCCGCTTGTCGTCGTGACGCGCCGTCTCCCGGACGTGATCGAGACGCGCATGCGCGAGCTGTTCGACGCGCGGCTCAACCATGACGACGAACCCTTCACGGCCGAGCGGCTCGCCCAGGCGGTCGCCGAGGCCGACGTGCTCGTCCCCACGGTCACCGACCGCATCGACGCCGCGCTGCTGGCCAAGGCCGGCGAGAACCTCAAGCTGATCGCGAATTTCGGCAACGGCGTCGACAACATCGACGTCGAGACCGCGCTGAACCGCGGCGTCACGGTCACCAACACCCCCGGCGTCCTCACCGAGGACACCGCCGACATGACCATGGGGCTCATCCTCGCCGGCCCGCGCCGCATCGCCGGGCGCCCGCGTGGTGCCGGACGAGCACGAGTGGAACGGCTGGAGCCCGACCTGGATGCTCGGCCGCCGAATCTGGGGCAAGCGCCTCGGCATCGTCGGCATGGGCCGCATCGGTCAGGCGGTGGCGCGCCGCGCCAAGGCCTTCGGCCTGTCGATCCACTATCACAATCGAAAGAGGCTTCCGTCGACCGTCGAGGACCAGCTCGAGGCGACCTATTGGGAGAGCCTCGACCAGATGCTGGCCCGCATGGACATCGTATCGGTCAACTGCCCGCACACGCCCGCGACCTATCACCTGCTGTCCGCGCGCCGCCTGAAGCTCCTGAAGCGCGACGCCTATGTGGTGAACACCGCCCGCGGCGAAGTGGTGGACGAGGGCGCGCTCGCCCGCATGCTCGAGGCCGGGGAGCTCGCCGGCGCGGCGCTCGACGTGTTCGAGAACGAACCTGCGGTGAACCCCAAGCTTGTGCGGCTCGCCCGCCAGAACAAGGTGGTGCTGCTGCCGCATCTCGGCAGCGCGACCATCGAGGGCCGCGTCGACATGGGCGAAAAGGTCATCGTCAACATCAAGACCTTCATGGACGGCCACCGTCCGCCGGACCGCGTCCTGCCCTCTATGCTCTGAGGGCCTTGGCGGCCGGGCTTTAGCGGCTTGGCCCGGCCCTCATTTCCTGCGGGCCCGTCGCGAGCGCGCCGGAGCGCGCGTCTGCTTGGCCGCGCCCGGAAACCAGAGCGTCGTCATCTGGCGGGTGGCCTCGGCCCTCATCTGCGACTGCTGACGCTGCATTTCGGCCGCCATCGCGCCGCGCGCCGCGCCGCTCCATGCGTTCGCGGCGCTCAACCACATGCTCATCCAAGGGTTTTTCATCGCCCGCCTCCCGTGTGTCTGGACTGAACGCAACCTCGCCGCGGGCGTTCCGCGTCGGTCGTCAGCCATCACGCGAATTTTCTCTGGACAAATCCGAACAAGAAGAGAACATTAAGCGAACTCAATCATGAGGAGGTCGCCATGCGGCGTCGTCTTGCGGCAGCAGCAGCGGTGTTTGGTTTCGGCATATGCGGGCAGGCCGCCATGGCCATGGAGCTCGTGTCGCCCCAATCCCTCAAGCGCGACTGGCTCGACGGCCGCGCGGTGACGACGGTCGGGCCGCGCGGCGGCAAGTCCGAACTCACTTTCCGCAACGACGGCACGCTCGTTCGCACGGGCGGACGAGCCGGCGCGGCCGGCGAAGGCTCCTGGCGTCTCGACGACGAGGGCTTCTGCATGACGCTCGGCCAGGCCAAGCGCGAAAGCTGCTATGTGGCGATCCGCGGCGAGGGCGGGGCGATCCGCGTCATGCGCCGGACCGGCGCCTTCGTCTGGACGCGCTGAGGCGCGCCCGCGGCGTGAAGCCGGGCCCGCCGCCGGCGGCCCCTGCGATCAGCGGCCGGCCGTAAAGGTGATCGGCAGCGAGTAGCGCGCCGACGATTGGGTCATGTCGGACGGCATGGCCGGGATTCCGGCGCGGCGCACCATGGCGGCGGCCTCCGCCGCGGCCGCGCCGCCGCCCGACGCCGAAACGCCCGACACCGCGCCGCTGCGCGAAACCGTGAACGACACGATGACCCGGCCCGAGAAATTGACGCCCGAGCGCTTCTGCGCCGCGACAGCCGCGCGCACGCGGCCGGCGTAGACGGAGGCGGCGGCCCGCGCCGCGCCGGCGTTCGACGACGCGCCGCTGCGCCCGCCCGCCTGCTGCGAGGGACGCGCGGGCTCCGGACGCTCGGCGGGCTTGGCGGCTTCGCGCACGGGCTTCGGGCGCGGCTGCTCACGCTTCGGGGTCGGCTTCGGGTCGGGCTTCTTGGCGACGGGCTTGGGCGTCGGCTTCGGCTCGACGGGCTCCTCCTGCGCCACCACCGTTTCGGGCGGCGGCAGGGTGACGACCGGCTCGACGTCCGGGGGAACGGCCGCGACGTCGGGCGGAACCTCGGTGACCTCGGGAACCTGCTCGACGGCTTCGAGCTCCTCGGGCGGCGCTTCCTCGGCCGTCACCTCGGTCTCGTCGGGGGGCGTGGTCTCGTCCGGCTCAACGGGGTCGAGCTCGTCGAGCGCCTGCTCCTCGGGCGTCTCTTCCGGAGCGGCTTCCGAGGTCGCGTTCGCGCCGGCCTCGTCCATCTGCGCGGCGCCCGAGGGCGGCGGCAGCATGTCGAGTTCGATCGGCGCCTGCGACTCGAAGCCGACCGGCGCAGGCGCGTTGTTCAGATAGACATAGGCCGCGCCATGGACCGCGGCCGCAAACGCCACGCCCATAGCCCAACGCCTTGCCGAGCTCGCCGAGGACTCCTGGTCCTGGAGGCTCAGCGCGTCAACGGCCGCCATTCGAGCCCACGGCCTCGAGCGCGACCAGCGCGACCTTGAGATAGCCGGCGTTGCGGAGGTCGTTCATCACCTCCATCAGTTCGCCATAGGGCACGCGCTTGTCGGCGCGCAGAAAGATGCGCTGCTCTTTGTCGCCCTGCGTGGCGGAGGCGATCGCGCGGCCGAGCGCGGGCCTGTCGAACACCTGGTTGCCGACCGCGAGCTTCAGGTCCTGCTGGATCGTCAGATAGACCGGCTTGTCGGGCCGCGGCTGGCGCTTGGCGCTCGAGGCCGGCAGGTCGACGCCGACGTCCACGGTCGCGAGCGGCGCCGCCACCATGAAGATGATGAGCAGCACGAGGATCACGTCGATGAACGGCGTGACGTTGATCTCGTGGGTTTCGACGAGGTCGTCCCCGCCGGACTGGTCGAGCTTCGCGGCCATGGAACGCCTGCCTTATTCGGCCGCGCGGCGGACGCCGTGGCCCATCGCCGCCCGGTCGAGGTCGCGGCTCACGATCCGCAGGACGGCCGCGGCGGCGTCGCCGAGCAGCGCCCGGTGGGCCGAGATCGCGCGCGCGAACACGTTGTAGATGATGACCGCCGGGATCGCGGCCACGAGGCCGATGGCGGTCGCGAGCAGCGCTTCGGCGATGCCGGGCGCGACGACCGCGAGGTTCGTGGTCTGGGCGTTCGAGATGCCGATGAACGAGTTCATGATGCCCCAGACCGTGCCGAACAGGCCGACGAAGGGCGCGGTCGAGCCGATGGTGGCGAGCACGCCGGTGCCGATCGCGAGGCGGCGGCCGGCCTGCGCCTCGAGGCGCGACAGATGCGAGGCGACGCGCTCCTTCACGCCCTCGGCCGACATCGCGTCCTCCGAATAGGTCAGCTCCGCGTCGGCGGCGTTGACGAAGGCCGCGACCGGGCCGCCGCCCTTGCGGGCGCCGAGCGCGCGGCGGGCGTCCTCCAGGCTGCGGGAGGCGGCGAGCGCCCTGAGCCCGCGCTTGGCCTTCTGCGAGGCGGCGGCGAGCTCGAGCGACTTGGCGAGCCAGACCGTCCAGGTGACGACCGACGCGAAGGCGAGGCCGATCATCACCGCCTTCACCACCCAGTCGGCGGCCATGAACATGCCCATGGGCGTCAGGTCATGCGGGATCTTGCCGCCGCCGAAGGTCGGGGCCGAAGGTCCGGCGGGCGCGCTGTCCGCGGCGTCCGCAGGCGCGGGCTGGCCGGAGTCGGGCGCAGGGGCTGCGCCCGGGGCGGGCTGGGCGGCCTGCGGCTGCGCGGGCGCCGGCTTGCCGGGTTCGGTCGCCTGGACCTCCTCGGCCGGCGGAAGCGCCTGGGCGGGCTGGGCCGGGGACTGCTGCTGGGCGGCGGCGGGGGCCGCCGGCCGCTCCTGCGCGACGACGGCGTGGGGCGCGGCGAGCGCGAGAGCCAGCGCGAGCGCCGCGGCGCGGGAGCGGACGTCGATCACTTCGCGAACTCCACGTCCTTGACGCGCGAGGAGGTCGAGACCGCCGCGAGGCAGTCCTCGGCCCCGCCGCAGGCGGTGACGTCGTTCAGCAGCACGCGCCCGATGCCGTCGCACTTGGTCTCGGCGGCGTTGAACAGCTTCACGCTGGTCTTGGACGCGCGGACCGGGCCGGCCTCGACCGCGAGGCGCCGCGAGATCACGCCGTCCTTGTCGAAGAAGACGAGATCAAGCTTGAGGCTGTCGAGCGCCTTGTCGGCCGCGTTCGCCACCACGATCGAGATCTGGCAGCCGCTGTCCTTCGGTTCGAGGCGGTTGAGCTCGACCGACACGCCGGAGGCCGCCGTCGCCGGAACGCCGAGCGTCAGAGCGGCGAAGCCCGCAAGGGCGGAAAGCGCGGCGCGCGAGGAAACGAAAGGCGACAACGACCTCTCCTCAGGATCGGACAATCGGATTGACAACAGGCGAATAGGGGCAAGGAGCCAAGACATCAAGGGTTGGTCCCCCAATTGATAATCGCTCTAAATTCACGGCGCGGCGAGGGATAAGAAGAGAATAAGAAGCGCGGGAGCGGCGGGGTTTCGAGGACTCGAGGCCGGGTCGCGAAATCTTCCCGGTTCCGAACGTGTCTTCCGATCGGGCTCCGTGGCGCTCGTTCGCGTCCCCCTGCCGCATGCCGGAAGGGAGCGTTCCGGCTTGACAGTCTACTAAAACACTCGAATAAAAGAATTGTCGGCCGCCATAGCCGGCGAGCAGTTTCAGGAGCAGCTCATGGCCGCACGCCCCCCGCGCCGCCCGCACGAGCCTGTCAAATTCGCCTATTGGGTTCCCAACGTCTCCGGCGGCCTCGTCATCTCGGACATCGAGCAGCGCACCAGCTGGGACATCGACTACAATCGCGAGCTTGCGCGGATCGCCGAACGGTCCGGGTTCGACTACGCCCTCACCCAGATCCGCTTCACCGCCGGCTACGGGGCCGAGTTCCAGCACGAGTCGGTCGCGTTCAGCCATGCGCTGGCGGCCGCGACCGAGAAGCTGACGGTCATCGCCGCGCTGCTGCCGGGCCCGTGGAACCCGACGCTCGCCGGCAAGCAGCTCGCCACGATCAGCCAGCTCACCGGCGGGCGCATCGCGATCAACGTCGTGTCGGGCTGGTTCCGGGGCGAGTTCGCGGCGATCGGCGAGCCCTGGCTCGACCATGACGAGCGCTATCGGCGATCGGAGGAGTTCATCCGGGCGCTGCGCGGCGTCTGGACCGAGGACAGCTTCACGTTCAACGGCGACTTCTACCGATACCGCGACTATTCGCTGAAGCCGAAGCCTCTCGATCCGTTGCCCGAAATCTTCCAGGGCGGCTCCTCGCGCGCCGCGCGCGACATGGCGGCGCGGGTCAGCGACTGGTACTTCACCAACGGCAACACGCCGGAGAACGTAGCTCGTCAGGTCGACGACATCCAGGGGAAGGCCGCCGAGCTCGGCCGTTACGTCAAGATCGGCGTGAACGCCTTCGCGGTCGTCCGCGAGACCGAGGCCGAGGCCCGCGCGGTCGTCGACGAGATCGTCGAGAAGGCCAATCCCGACGCGGTGAAGGCGTTCGGCCACGAGGTCAAGAACGCCGGCGCCGCCTCGCCCGAAGGCGAGGGCAACTGGGCGAAATCCAGCTTCGAAGACCTCGTCCAATACAATGACGGCTTCAAGTCCAACCTGATCGGCACGCCGCGTCAGATCGCGGACCGCATCCTCGACCTGAAGGATGCGGGCGTCGATCTCGTGCTGCTCGGCTTCCTGCATTTCCAGGAGGAGGTCGAGTTCTTCGGACGCGAAGTCATTCCGCTGGTGCGCGAGCTCGAAGCTCGCCGCCGCCCCGTCCACGCCGCCGCCTGACGTCGCGTTTTCCTGTGTTGAGCCCCTTCGCCATGACCGCAGATCTGATCGACGCCATCGCCGGCTGGTTTTCCGGCCTCCGCTTCTCCGAGCCGGACGCGTTCGCGCTCTCGCAGGACGAACTCGACGGGGAGGACGAGGAGCGCTTCGACTCCGCGCTGAGCCCTCTCGAAGAGTTCCGCTGAAGCCGCCCTCCTAGGAACCTCGCCTCATGAGCCCGAACAAGCCGCGCCTCACCCTTGTGCGCGAGGCGCGCAACGGCGTGTCCGGACCGCCGCGGCCGAGCCATCCCGCCTATGTGGTCAAGGACGACGCCGAGGCGCTCGCGATCGCGACCACGCTCGCGGCCGAGTTCCGCGTCGGCGCCGGCGAGCGCGACCGGCTGCGGATCTGGCCCGTGGCCGAGCTCGACCGCTTCTCGCAGAGCGGCCTCTGGTCGATCAACGTGCCGAAGGCGTTCGGCGGGCCCGAGGTCTCCTATGCGACGCTCGCCGAGGTCATCGAGATCATCTCGGCCGCGGACTCCTCGATCGGCCAGATCGCCCAGAACCATCTCGGCGTGCTGGCGGCGATCCGCACCGTCTCGGACGAGCCGTAGCAGCGTCTGCTGTTCAAGGAGGCGCTGAAGGGCGCGCGCTTCGGCAACGCCTTCTCCGAATTCGGCTCCAAGCGCGCCGCCGAGTTCGAGACGCGCTTCACCGACCATGGCGACCATGTCGTCGTGAACGGCCGCAAGTTCTATTCGTCGGGCGCGCTGCTCGCCCACTACGTCCCGATCGTCGCGCTCGATGTCGAGGGGCGCGCCTGGTACGCGATCGCCGACCGCGACGCGTCGGGCCTCGCCGTCATCGACGACTGGTCGTCGTTCGGCCAGAAGACGACGCTCTCGGGCACGGTGATCCTCGAGAACGTCAAGGTGCCGAAGACCCATCTCGTGCCCGGCTTCAAGGGCTACCAGCGGCCGAGCGCCGACGGGGCGGTGTTCCAGATCATCCAGGTCGCGGTCGACGTCGGAATCGCGCGCGGCGCGATCGAGGAGACGATCCAGTTCGTGCGCACCAAGTCGCGGCCCTGGGCGGACAGCGGCCTCGAGCACGCCTGGCAGGATCCTTACGTGAAGCAGGCGGTCGGGGACCTGACGTTGCGTCTTCACGCCGCGCAGGCGCTGCAGGCCCGCGCCGGGCGCCTGATCGACGCTGCGGTCGCGCGGCCGAACGAACGCACGGTCGCCGAGGCGCAGGTCGCGACCGCCGAGGCGAAGGTGCTGTCGACCGAGATCGCGATCGCGGCCGCCAACAAGCTGTTCGAGCTCGCCGGCAGCCGGTCGACGCTGGCCGAGCACAATCTCGACCGGCACTGGCGCAACGCCCGGGTCCATACGCTCCACGACCCGATCCGCTGGAAATACGCGATCCTTGGCGACTATGCGCTGAACGGGGTCAATCCGCCGCTCCACGCCTGGAGCTGAGACGCGCCGGAATGGGTGACGGGCGCGAAAGGCGCGCTAAAACGAGCGTCCTGCAGATGCGACGCTTCCTTCGCCCATGACCGACGTCGACATTGGCCCGACAGGCGTTCTGCCCGAGGGTCTCGCCTTCCTCGCCAGCGGCGGCGAACTCGCCGACGCGATGCGCGCTCTCGACGAGAGAGGCACGCCGCTCGGGCCCGCCGCGGGATGGTCGGCGAGCCTGAAGGCCACCGTCGGCTTCATGCTGCCCTCGCAGGCGCAGATGGTGCTGTTCTGGGGCGACGACTATCTCGCGCTCTACAACGACGCCTACGCGCCGACGATCGGCTCCAAGCATCCGGACGCGCTCGGCCGGCCGGCGCGCGACTACTGGTCGGAGCTCTGGGACGATCTCGAGCCGCTGCTGTCGCGCGTGCGGACCACCGGCGAGACCTACACGGCCAAGGACCGGCCGTTCGTGCTCTCGCGCGGGTCTGGCGTCGAGCAGGTGTTCTTCGACATCTCCTACCAGGCGATCCGCGACGAGGCGGGCGCGGTGGCGGGCGTGCTGTGCATCGTCGGCGAGACCACGAAGCGGGTGCTGGCCGAACGCCGCCTGAAGTTCCTGGTTGAGCTCAGCGACCGCACCCGCGCGATCGGCGATCCCGAGACCATCAAGGCGGTGGTGGCGGCGCTGCTCGGCGAGCGTCTCGGCGTGGCGCGCGCCGGCTACGCCGAGATCGCCGACGACAGCCTGACCTTCTCCGTCACCCGCGACTGGTCGCTGCCCGGGGTGGCGGGCCTCGGCGGGCGCTACGACCTATTGGCCTTCGGGCAGGAGATCGCCGACGACCTGAAGCTCGGCCGCGTGATCCGGATGGAGAACGTCGACGACCATCCCTTGTCGAGCGAAGCGTTTCGGGGGCTCGGCGCCGTCGGCAACCTCGCCGCGCCCCTGATGAAGGACGGCCGCTGCGTCGCGGTGCTCTATGTCCACACGCTCGAGCCGCGCCGCTGGTCGGACGACGACGTCGCGCTCGTCAACGAGGCGGCGGAGCGCACATGGTCGGCGGTCGCCCGCGCCCGCGCCGACAGGAACGCGCAGGAGAGCGAGCGCCGCTTCGAGGCGATCGCCAACTCGATCGACCAGATGATCTGGTCGACCCGGCCGGACGGCTATCACGACTATTACAACGACCGCTGGTACGAGTTCACGGGCGTGCCCTACGGCTCGACCGACGGCGAGGCGTGGAACGGCATGTTCCACCCCGACGACCAGGAGCGCGCCTGGGGCTTGTGGCGGCGCTGCCTGGAGACCGGCGAGCCCTACCACATCGAATACCGGCTCCGGCATCGCACCGGCGCCTATCGCTGGGTGATCGGCCGCGCCCAGTGCGTGCGCGACGCGGGCGGGCGCATCACGCGCTGGTACGGCACCTGCACCGACGTCGAGGACCTGAAACGCGCCGAAGGCGCGCTGCGGGAGCTCAACGACACGCTCGAGACCCGCGTCGCCCATGAGGTCGCCGAGCGCGAGCAGATGGCCGAGGCGCTCCGGCAGGCGCAGAAGATGGAGGCGCTCGGCCAGCTTACCGGCGGCGTCGCGCACGACTTCAACAATCTCTTGCAGGTGGTGGTCGGCAATCTCGAGATCCTTCAGCGCAACCTGCCCGAGGACGCCGCCCGGCTGCGGCGCTCGGCCGACAACGCGCTGATCGGCGCCAACCGCGCCGCGACGCTGACCCAGCGGCTCCTCGCCTTCGCACGCCGCCAGCCGCTCGCGCCGCAGCCCGTCATGGCGAACTCGCTCGTGACCGGCATGGCCGAGCTCCTCACCCGCACGCTCGGCGAGACCATTCATCTGGAGACGGTGCAGGGCGGCGGGCTCTGGCGCGTCGAGGCCGATCCCAACCAGCTCGAAAGCGCGATCCTCAACCTCGCGGTCAACGCCCGCGACGCGATGCCCGAAGGCGGCAAGCTGACGATCGAGACCTCGAACGCCCATCTCGACCACGCCTATGCGGCCGAGCGCGCCGAAGTGCAGCCCGGACAGTATGTGGTGATCGCGGTGTCGGACACCGGCTCCGGCATGGAGCGCGCCACCCGCGAGCGCGCCTTCGAGCCGTTCTTCACCACCAAGGAAGTGGGCAAGGGCACCGGCCTCGGCCTCTCGATGGTCTACGGCTTCGTCAAGCAGTCGGGCGGACACGTCGCGATCTATTCCGAACCGGGCGTCGGCACGACGGTGAAGATCTATCTGCCGCGGCTCATGGGCGAGTCGCCCGAAGAGGCCGAGATCGCCGTCTCCGGCGTCGTGCCCGACGGGTCGCGCGCCGAGACGATCCTCGTGACCGAGGACGACGACGACGTGCGGATGTACTCGGTCGACGCGCTGCGCGAGCTCGGCTACCGCGTGCTCGAGGCCTATGACGCGGCCTCGGCGCTGCGGCTTCTGGAGCGGCAGGAGGGGCGGGTGGACCTGCTGTTCACCGACGTCGTGCTAACCGGCGGCATGAACGGGCAGGAGCTTGCGGAGCGCGCCCGGGCGATGCGGCCGGGGCTGAAGGTGCTGTTCACCACCGGCTACGCCCGCAACGCCATCGTGCACCACGGAAGACTCGACGCCGGCGTCGAGCTTATCACCAAGCCTTTCACCTTCGCCGATCTCGCGGTGCGCGTGCGCGACGTGCTGGACGACCGTCCGGGCCGGCCGAAGGGATAGGCGGCTTCAGCCGCCGAGCCGCGCCGTCAGCTCGCGCGTCTTCAGCGCGCGGCCAGACCGCAGGATCTCGATCTTCGCGCGATAGTCGCCGGCCGGCCAGCCCGCCGCAGGGCGCTTGCGGCCGGTGAACAGCGACCACTGCGCCTTCGGCCGCTCTGCGACGGGCGCATCGTTGCGGGAGAGCTCCCGACCGTCCGGCGCGAACAGCGTGACGCGAACGCCGTCGCCGCGCCCCAGCCCGACCACGCGGGCGAAGGCCATCAGCGCCGCCGGGTCGCTTCCCGGAGCCCGCGCCTCGATGGCGCCGCTCTCGATGTCCTCGTTCGGCGCCGGGCCGTCCGCGAAGCCTGCGTTCAGCACAAGCGGCGCCTCGATCGCGACGGCCGCGGCGGCGTCCGCGCCCATGCGCTTTTCGTCTCGCCGCAGGAACTGGACGGGCCGTCGACCGCATAGGGATCGACGGGCTCGCCGTTTCGGCGCAGCGCGAAGTGAAGATGGGGAAACTCGGTCGCGCCCGAGAGCCCGATCCGCCCGATCGCTTGGCCGCGGGCCACCTGGTCGCCCTTCTTCACCGCCACCGACCCCTTGCCATGTGGCAGTACTGGGTCGACCATTCGTCGTCATGGCGGATCATGACGCCGTTGCCGCATTCGACGCCCTCGACCGCCTCCCGGCCGCTCGCCTTGAGGCCGGCGTCCTCCATACCGTCGCGCGTTCCGACCACGACGCCTGGGGCGGCGGCCCGCACCTCGACGCCGGCCTTCTGCGCGGCAGTGGTCGGCGCGCGGAAGTCGACGCCGTCGTGGCCGTCATAGCCGAGCGCCGTGCAGCGGAAATCACGCACGCCCTTGCCGGGATCGTGGTCGAAGAGGTTCTGGACCGGACAGACGAGCCCGGCCGGACAGACGATCGGCGCGGACAGCTCGACGGCGGCTGTGGGCAGCGCCGACAGGACCACGCAGGCCAAGGCGAGACGGATCCTCATGGCTTCAGGTCTAGCCGATGCGGCGGACGCTCGTCACCTCGTCTCCGGCCTTTCGGATCCGCTCTATCGCGGATGTGAGCGGCTCGACCGCGACAGCCATCGCCCAGGCGTTGGCGTGCAGAAGCGTGTCGGCGTCGCGCACGAAGGCCACATGGCCCTTCCAGAACACGAGGTCGCCGCGCCGGGCCTTTTCGAGATCGACCCGCTTGCCGAGATCGGCCTCCTGCATGTCGCTGTCGCGCGGGGCGGGCACGCCGCAGGCCGCAAGGCCCGTCTGGACAAGCGCCGAGCAGTCGAGCCCGAGGCTTGTGCGCCCGCCCCAGAGATAGGGCGCGCCGACGAAGCGCTCGGCGACCGCCACGGGGTCGGTCTCGAAGCCGTCGAGCGGCTTCAGGTGGCCCCTGACCGCATAGGCGCCGGTGTCGAGCACCGCGAAGCGGTCCTCGAAGCCCACGACGCTGACGCGCGCCCATCGACAGCGCGTCGACCGGCGGAGCCTTAATGGACGGGGAGGGGAACAGCAGCGTCCGGAGCGCCGCGACCCGGTGGGTCGGGCCGGGCCCGAGCTCTTCGGAGAGCGCCGCGGAGGGCAGGTAGCCCACATAGCCGTCGGTCACGAGCTGGCCCCAGGCCCAGCCCTCGAGCTCGTCATAGACGGTGACTTCCTCGCCGTAGAGGACCTCGGTCTCGAGCGGCGACGACGCGCCCGGCGCCCGGCGCAAGCCCGCATGGCCGACCGCAACGCGGCGACGCTGACCTTGCGTGAACCGCAGCGCCTCGACCTTGCCCTTGAGGCGCGCCGCCGCGACGTCCGGGCGGGCAGGGGTGACGCGGCGGTCGAACGGCACGGCCATGCGGCGCAAATCCTCGAAAGATCGGGCCGCGGAGCAAGCGCCGACGCGATCCTCGCGTCAATCGCCGAATAGCAGGGGCGCGGCGAGGAACCCGACGATGACCAGCGCGAGCGCGATCCAGCCGAACAGTTTTCCGCGGGTCTCCATCAACCGCTTTGCGTGGTCGCCGAAGAAATAGATGATCCCGCAGGGCAGGGCGAAACGCACCCCGCGCGCGACGATGCTCGCGAGCACGAAGGTCATGAAGTCGAGCTGGGTGAGGCCGCTCGAAATGGTGATGACCTTGTAGGGGATCGGCGTGATGCCGCCGCCGATCAGCACCATCAGCCAGCCATACTCGTTGTATTTCGCGGCGATCTCCGCGAAGTCGCCGCTCATGCCGTAGAACCGCATGATCGGTTCGCCGACGGCCTCGAACAGCAGATAGCCGATCAGATAGCCGACGATCCCGCCGATCACCGACGAGATCGTGCAGACGGCCGCGTAGCGCCACGCCTTGGCGCGCTCCGCCAGGATCATGGGAACGAGCATGACCTCGGGGAACATCGGGATGAACGAGCTTTCGGCGAAGCACGCGGCCGCCAGCGCCCGTTCGGCGTGCCGGTGGCGCGCCATCCTCATCGACCAGTCGTAGACCCGTGACACCGCCGCACCGCTTCAGTTCGAACGATGCGGGTTATGGACCGATTTCCTTGACGGAACGGCGCCGAACCGCGCCGCTTACGCCATCGTGAAGAGGCGGCTCAGGCTCCGTATCGCCGGCTGAGCAGCGCCATCAGCGCGCGACGCCTGCACCTCGCCGCCTTCGGGGCGACCGGGCTTGGCGCTCGGGGCCCAGGCGAAGATGTCGAAGTGGGCCCAGCTTCGCGCCTTCTCCACAAAGCGCCTCAGGAACAGCGCCGCGGTGATGGAGCCCGCGAACGCGCCGCTCGAGATGTGGTTCACGTCCGCGATCTTGGACGACAGCAGGTCGTCGTAAGGGTTCCAGAGCGGCATGCGCCAGAGCGGATCGTGCTCGGCCGCAGCGCAGCGCAGGAGATCGGCCGCGAAGGCCTCGTCGTCGGTGTAGAGCGGCGGCAGGTCGGGCCCGAGCGCGACGCGCGCGGCGCCCGTCAGGGTCGCGGCGTCCACCATGATCTCGGGCGCCTCCTCGTCGCCGAGCGCGAGCGCGTCGGCGAGCACGAGGCGGCCTTCGGCGTCGGTGTTGCCGATCTCGACCGTGAGACCCTTTCGGCTCGGATAGACGTCGCCGGGGCGGAAGGCGTCGCCCGAGATCGAGTTCTCGACCGCGCCCACGATGAGGCGGAGCCGCACCTTCAGCTTCGCGCCCATGATCATGGCGGCGAGCGCGATCATGGCCGCGGCACCGCCCATGTCCTTCTTCATCAGCAGCATCGCGGACGACGGCTTGATGTCGAGGCCGCCGGTGTCGAAGGCGACGCCCTTGCCGACGAGCGTGACCTTCGGCGCGTCCTCCGGCCCCCAGCGCAGGTCGACGATGCGCGGCGCGCGCGGCGAGGCGCGGCCGACCGCGTGGACGAGAGGGAAGTTCTCCTTGAGCAGGTCGTCGCCGACGATCGACGAAACTTCGGCGCCGTGCTCGCGCGCAAGCGTGCGGATCGCCTCCTCGATCTCGGCCGGGCCCATGTCGTTGGCCGGCGTGTTGACGAGGTCGCGCCCGAGCGTCACGGCCGCGATCGTGCGTTCGATCTCGGCGGCGTCGACGCCCTCGGGGAGGGCGATGCGGACCAGCTTCGCCTCGGACTTGCGATAGCGCGTGAACCTGTAGGAGCCGAGCCCGAAGCCGAGCGCCGCGAGCCGCGCGTCGCCCACCGCGCCGTCGAAGCGATAGGCGCCGGCCGGCAGCGCGCCGACGAGCTTGCCGACGAGGAACGGGTTCTTCGACGTCGCGTCCGCCTTCTCGACGCCGAGCACCACGCCTGCAAGCGCGCCGCCGTCGCCCGGGACCAGCAGCGTCTTGCCCGCGCCGAGCTCGAAGCCCGTGGCCTTGGCCCAGGCCGCCGCAGCTTCGGGCAGCGCCTCGCCCGAGGGCGTGAACCAGACAGGCGTCGCGGGCTCGGACGACGGCGCGAAGAGGTCGGTCATGTGCGTTCGGCTCCGCATCGAGAAAGGGCGAGCAGGTCATCGCACGACCGGATTGGCCTGTCGCGCTCTTCTCCCCTCCCCCTTGCGGCGAGGGGGCGGGGGTGGGGGTGGTTCCGGAAAAGGCGAAGAGGGCGACGTCGCTCTACGCTCATTGGCTGATCTTCATTCTGAGCCACCCCCACCCTTACCCTCCCCGCTAGTGGGAGGGGGCGGAGACGTCGCGCCAGCCGTCGGGTGGTCACGCCGCTGCGGAGAACATCTCGGCGGCGAGGCGGCCTTCATGCTCGAAGGTCGCGGGGCCGGTCATGAGGATGTGGTCGTCGCCCTCGCGCCAGACGATGCGCAAAGGGCCGCCCGGCAGGCTGACGACGACGTCGCGGCCCGTGCGCCTCGTGCGGGCGGCCGAGACAGCGGCCGCGCAGGCCGCGGTGCCGCAGGCGAGCGTGAGCCCCGCGCCGCGCTCCCAGACCTTGAGCGTGATCGCCTCCTTCGAGGTCACCTTGGCGAGCGAGATGTTGGCGCGCTCGGGGAACAGCGGGTGGTTCTCGAGCATCGGTCCGGAACGGCGCAGGTCCACGACGTTGAGGTCGTCGACCCAGAAGATCGCGTGCGGATTCCCGACATTGGCGACCGAGGGCGAATGGATGAGCGGGGCGTCGATCGGCCCAAGCTGCAACTCGACCGCGCGGGTGTCGGCGAACTCTTCGGACAGGGGAATGTCGGCCCAGCCGAAGCGGGGCTTGCCCATGTCGACCGTGATCTGGTCCGGCGTCTCGCCCGCCGAGCAGATCAGCAAGCCGGCGTCGGTTTCGAGCGTCAGGCTCGCGGCGGCCGGTTTCGCGCATCAGCCACCAGGCGACGCAGCGTGTGCCGTTGCCGCAGGCCGAGACCTCCGAACCGTCGGCGTTGAGGATGCGCATGAAGCCGTCCGTGCCGGGCGTGCGCGGATCATGCACCGCCATCAGCTGGTCGAAATGCGTCTTCGGCGCTCGCGCGAGCGCCTGAGCGTCTTCTTCCGTGGCGCGGGCCTTGGAGCCGCGCAGGTCCACGATCAGGATCTCGTTGCCGAGTCCGTTCATCTTGAGAAAGGGCCGGTCGATCAGGGCGGACATCGCAAGAACCTTGGTTGCGTGCGCCGTAGATATACCGGGCGACGCCGTTCCGCGAGAGGCTGCGCGACGGCGCAACCGGCGCGTTGCGCATGAAGGCTCGACACGTGCGGCCGAGCCGCCTAAGCGGTCACCTCACATCACAGCCTCGTGTGCCCCCATGTCCGCCGTCGATCCAGAGGCGCAAGGCGCGACCCCGGTTCCGGAGTCGCCGCTCGCCTTCCGCCACCGCAATTTCACGCTGTTCTGGTTCGGGCGGCTGACCGCGACGTTCGCGGTGCAGATCGTCTCGGTCGCGGTCGGCTGGCAGGTGTACGACATCACCCGCGATCCCTGGGACCTCGGCCTCGTCGGGCTGATCCAGTTCCTGCCCGCGATCGCGCTGGTGCTGTTCACGGGCCAGGTGGCGGATCGCTTCCCGCGCCGCCTCATCATGGCGGTCTGCGTCGCGGTCGAGGCGGTGGGAGCGCTTGCCTTGGTGGCCGTCGCGCTGATGGAGACGCCCTCGGTCGGGTTGATCTTCTGCGTGCTGTTCCTGTTCGGCGTCGCGCGCGCCTTCTTCTCCCCGGCGAGCTGGGCGATCGTGCCGAGCCTCGTGCCGCAGGCCGCGCTCGCCAACGCCATCACCTGGGGCTCGTCCGCCTGGCAGTTCGCCACGATCGTCGGCCCGGTGACGGGCGGCCTGCTCTATGGCCTCGGCGCGCCGGTCGCCTATGGCGGGGCGGCGGCGCTCTTGATGGCGTCCTGCGTCCTCAACCTCATGATCACCTCCCCGCACGTGCGACGGACCCTCGAGCGGAACTGGGACTCGCTCGCCGCCGGCTTCCGCTACGTGTTCACCGAGAAGGTGGTGCTCGGCGCGATCTCGCTCGATCTCTTCGCCGTGCTGCTCGGCGGCGCCTATGCGCTGATGCCGGCCGTCGCGCGCGACGTGCTCGACGTCGGCCCCTGGGGGCTCGGCATGATGCGCGCCGCGCCCGGGATCGGCGCGATCGCGGTCGCGGCGCTGCTCTCCGTGCGGCCCATCACCGATCGCGCCGGCCACATCATGTTCGTGTGCGTGGGCCTGTTCGGGCTCTCGGCGGTGGTGTTCGGCCTGTCGCAGACCGTGTGGCTCTCGATCGCCTCGCTCGTGGTCATGGGCGGGGCCGACATGGTGAGCGTCACGATCCGCGAGACCCTCATGCAGCTCTGGACGCCCGACGAGGTCCGCGGGCGGGTCAACGCCGTCAACATGATGTTCATCGGCGCCTCGAACGAGCTCGGCGAGTTCCGCGCCGGCGCGATGGCGTCGGTGATCGGGGTGATGCCCGCGATCATCTTCGGCGGCGTCGGCGCCATGGCGGTGGCGGGACTGTGGGCCTGGATGTTCCCGCAGTTGCGGACCGCGCGGTCGCTGGAGAAGCGCGAGGGTAAGGGCCCGCTTGCCCTCCGGGCTCCGGCGCGCCAAACCCTGCGGCGAGCTTCCGCAGAACAAGAGAGCGCTCCGAGATGACCGACCTGCCGACCGAGATGACCTATGTGAGCGCCTCCGGCGACGGCGGGCCCGAGGTGCTGGGGACGGCGAGGGGCCCGGTTCCGACGCCCGGCGACGGCGAGGTGCTGATCGAGGTCGCGGCCGCGGGCGTCAACCGGCCGGACGTCATGCAGCGCAAGGGCATGTATCCGCCGCCGCCCGGCGCCTCGTCGATCCTCGGCCTCGAGGTGGCGGGCAGGATCGTCGCCGTCGGCAAGGACGTGAAGGGCTTTGTGGTCGGCGATCAGGTCTGCGCGCTGCTGACGGGCGGCGGCTACGCCGAATACGCGGTGGCCCCGGCCGAGACCTGCCTCGCCTTTCCGAAGGGTCTCACGGCGGTCGAGGCGCGGCGGTTCCCGAAACCTTCTTCACCGTCTGGGCCAACGTCTTCGACCGCGCCGGCCTGAAAGCGGGCCAGAGCTTCCTCGTCCATGGCGGCACGTCGGGGATCGGCTCGACCGCGATCCAGCTCGCGGTCGCGCGCGGCGCGACGGCCTACGCCACCGCAGGCGGACCCGAGAAGGTCGCGTTCTGCGAAAAGCTCGGTGCTGCGCGTGGGATTGATTATCGGTCCGAGGACTTTCAGGCGGTTCTGAAGGAGGAGACCGGCGGCAAGGGCGTCAACGTCATCCTCGACATGGTGGGCGGCGAATATACGGGCAAGAACGTCAAGAGCCTCGCGCCCGAAGGCGTGCTGGTGCAGATCGCCTTCATGCAGGGGCCGAAGGTGCAGATCGACCTCACCCCCATCATGCTGAAGCGCCTCACCGTCACCGGCTCGACGCTGCGCGCGCGCCCCGTCGCCGACAAGAAGCGGCTCGCCGAAGCGCTGCAGCGCGAGGTGTGGCCACTGATCGAGGCGGGCAAGGCCAAGCCCGTCGTGCACGCGACCTTCCCGCTGGAGAAGGCCTCCGAGGCGCACGCGCTCATGGAGGAGAGCTCCCATATGGGCAAGATCGTGCTGACGACTGGCAAGGGCTGAGCGGGCTTTCTTGCGCGCCTGAACCGCCGCCCACATGCCCGCGCCTTCGCGCGGGCATCCACGACTTGGTCGTTCGGCGCCGCGCTCTGTGACCAAATCGTGGATACCCGGCTTCGCCGGGCATGACGGCGCAGGTTCAAGCGCCATCTCACGGTCCCGCGCCTGAGATGGCGGCGCCCGCTGTTCAAAATTTCATCTAGCGCAGATGTCTAGAATTTATATCGTCGCCCGGTGAGGCGGCTTGGTAAGGCGCGTCTCTGTCCGGAGCCTCGCCTTGACCGTCTTCACCGCAGCAGCCGTGCAGTTCGAGCCGACCATGTTCGAGAAGGAGCGCAACGTCACGCGCCTGCTCGACCTCGTGCGCGAGGCCGCGGACAAGGGCGCCAAGCTGATCGTGACCCCCGAAATGGGGACCACCGGCTATTGCTGGTTCGACCGCGACGAGGTCTCCACCCAGGTCGAGACCATTCCGGGCGCGACCACCGACCGCTTCGCCGCGCTCGCCAAGGAGCTCGGGCTCCACATCGTCGTCGGCATGCCGGAGGTCGAGCCGGCCACCGGGCTCTACTACAACTCCGCGGCGCTCATCGGTCCGGAGGGGCTGGTGGGAAAACACCGCAAGTCCCACCCCTACATCTCCGAGCCCAAATGGGCGGCGCCCGGCGATCTCGGCCATCAGGTTTTCGAGACCGAGCTCGGCCGCATCGCGCTCCTGATCTGCATGGACATCCATTTCGTCGAGACCGCGAGGCTCGTGGCGCTCGGCGGCGCGGACGTGATCTGCCATGTGTCGAACTGGCTCTCCGAGCGCACGCCCGCGCCCTACTGGATCAGCCGGGCGTTCGAAAACTCCTGCTACCTGATCGAGAGCAACCGCCGGGGTCTGGAGCGCACCGTCCAGTTTTCCGGCGGCAGCTGCGTGATCGAGCCCGACGGCGCGATCGCCGCGGTGATCGACGGCGGCGACGGCGTGATCACGGCCGAGATCGACACCGACCGCGCGCGTGAGCGCGTGGTGCTCGGCGAGCCGACCTTCGCGCAGCGCCGCCCGGATCTCTACCGCGAGCTTCCCACCGGACAGTCCGGCTGGAATCCGCTCGACTTCTTCAGCCTCTACGGCCACCGTCCGCTGCCGGCGGGCAGGCGCTCGAAGATCGCGGCGGCGCAGTTCGCGCCGAGCTCGAACGTCGCGGCGAACCTCGTGAGGATCGCCGAATTCGCGGGAGAGGCGGCGGCCGAAGGCGCTGCGCTGGTCGTGTTCCCGGAGCTCGCCGTCACAGGTCTCGAGGATCCGGCCTCGCGCGCGGAAGGTCTTTCGGGCGTGTCCGTCACGCGCCTGCTGGCGCTCGCCTCGAAACTCAAGATCCACATCGTGGCGGGGCTCGCCGAGCAGGACGGCGAAAAGATCTACAACTCCGCGGTTCTCGTCGGGCCCGAGGGCTTCGTCGGGTCGTACCGAAAGATCCATCTCGCGAGCCGCGACCGCGGCTGGGCGAGCGCGGGCGACAGCTGGAAGGTCTTCGACCTGCCGCTTGGCCGCGTCGGCCTGCTGATCGGCCACGATGCGCTGTTCCCGGAGGCCGGACGCATCCTGGCGCTGCGCGGCTGCGACGCGATCGCGGTTCCGGCGGCGATCGGGGGCCAGTTCAGCTTCGGGCACGCCGGCACCGACGTCGCCCAGAACTTTCCGATCCCGACCGGCGCGGACCCGTTCCACTGGCACCACTTCCGGGCGCGGGCGGGCGAGAACAACGTGGTGCTGGCTTTCGCCAACGTGCTCGACGAGGACGCCGGCTATCCGGGCAAGAGCGGCGTGTTCGGGCCGGAAACCTTCGTGTTCCCGCGCACCGAAGCGATCGTGTTCGAAGGGGAGGGGGTGGCGGTGTCGGAGATCGACACCTCGAACCTCGACACGCCCTATCCGACGAACCCGATCCGCCGGAAGGATCTCGTGACGATGCGGCTGCCGCACCATTACGTCCCGCTCGCCGTCGAGGCCGGCAACGAGCAGGCGGCGGCGGTCGCCTGAGGGGGCGACTTCCCGAGTCATAGAGCCGCGACGCGGACCGCCTCCCTCCCCCTTGTGGGGAGGGTAAGGGTGGGGGTGGCTCAGAATTGGTCGCCACGGTTCAGCGTCGAGCGGCGTCGCCGTCTTCGCCCTTTCCGAAACACCCCCACCCCCGACCCCTCCCCACAAGGGGAGGAGAGACGGCCTCAGGCGATGCCGTCGATGGTGCCGTCTTCGAGCAGCTTGATGTTGGCGGAGGCCGGCACCTTTGGCAGGCCCGGCATCGTCATGATCTCGCCGCACACCACCACGACGAAGCCCGCGCCTGCCGAGAGCCGCACCTCGCGGATCGGCAGCGTGTGGCCTGTCGGCGCGCCGAAGGCGGTCGGGTCGGCCGAGAACGAGTTCTGGGTCTTGGCGATGCAGACCGGGAACTTGCCGTAGCCGGCCTCTTCCCATTCCTTCAGCTGCTTCTTGACCGAAGCCGGGGCCGTGACCTTGTCGGCGCGATAGATCTCCTTGGCGATCTTCTCGACCTTCTCGAGCAGCGGCAGGTCCTCGTCGTAGAGCGGCTTGAAGTTCGAGGGTTCTTCGCCTGCGATCTTGACGACCGCGCGCGCAAGGTCTTCCGCGCCCTTCGCGCCGTCCGCCCAATGCTTGCAGACCACGGCCTCGACGCCGAAGTCCTCGCGCACAGCCTTCTGCAGCGTGTCGATCTCGGCGTCGGTGTCGGCGAAGAAGTGGTTGATGCCGACCACGACCGGCACGCCGAACTTCTTCACGTTCTCGATGTGGCGGCCGAGATTGACGAGTCCGGCCTTCAGCGCCTGGACGTTCTCGGTCTTGAGGTCGTTCTTGGCCATGCCGCCGTGCATCTTGAGCGCGCGGACGGTCGCGACGATCACCACGACGTCGGGCGAGAGGCCCGAGAAGCGGCACTTGATGTCCATGAACTTCTCGGCGCCGAGATCCGCGCCGAAGCCGGCCTCGGTCACGGTCCAGTCCGCGAGCTTCATGGCGGTCTTGGTCGCGATGACCGAGTTGCAGCCATGCGCGATGTTGGCGAAGGGCCCGCCATGGATGAACACCGGCGAGCCGTCGATCGACTGCACGATGTTGGGGCGCAGCGCGTCGCGCAGCAGCACGCCGAGCGAGCCTTGGGCGTCGACGTCCTTGGCGGTGATCGGCTTCTTGTCCGGCGTGTAGGCACGACGATGCGGCCGATGCGCTCCTCGAGATCCTTCAGGTCGTTCGCGAGGCAGAAGATCGCCATGATCTCGGACGCGACCGTGATGTCGAAGCCGGCCTCGCGCGTGTAGCCGTTGGTCGGCGCCCCGCAGCCCGAGATGATCGAGCGCAGCGTGCGGTCGTTCATGTCGAGCACGCGGCGGAACACGATGCGGCGCGGGTCGATGTTGAGCGGGTTGCCCCAGTAGAGCGAGTTGTCGACGAGCGCGGCCAGCAGGTTGTTGGCGCTGGTGATGGCGTGGAAGTCGCCGGTGAAGTGCAGGTTGATCTGCTCCATCGGGATGACCTGCGCCTTGCCGCCGCCGGCCGCGCCGCCCTTCACGCCGAACACCGGCCCGAGCGAGGGCTCGCGCAGGCACATGATGGCGTTCGCCGATGTGGTTGAGCGCGTCGCCGAGGCCCACCGTCGTGGTGGTCTTGCCCTCGCCCGCGGGCGTCGGCGAGATCGGTGACGAGCACGAGCTTGGCGTTCTTCTTCGCCGGCAGCTCGGCGATGAAGCGGTCGTCGACTTTCGCGATGTGCTTGCCGTGAAGGTGAAGCGCGTCTTCCGGAATTCCGGCCTTGGCGGCGATCTCGGCGATGGGCTTCAGGGTCGCCGCGCGGGCGATCTCGATGTCGGTCGGCATGGTGCGCGGGCCTCCGGCGGCGGGAAACGGGGTCCGGCCCATCGGCCGGGCGGCCGTTTTGCCGCGTCGGAGGCGGCTCAGCAACCCGAAGGCGACCGGCTAGAGGCTTCTCGCGACGAAGGTATTAAGGGCGCGCCGGAACCGTGCGAGGCTCAGCGAAGGCCCGCGGCCGCGCCGAAAAACTGGCTGGCGGCGACGACCACGATCCCGTCGAGGCAAGAAAGAGCGAGCGCGAGCAACGGCGTCAGCGCGGCGACGGTGGCGGCGGCGCGACGGGTTCCGAACCCGGTCCGGAAGTGAGCTGCGCGGCGTGCGATCGCGGCCATGGATGCGGCTCCGGTTGCAGGGCGGCGACGCGCGAAGGCGGCCGCCGGCTCGTGGCCAGAGGCTGCCTCGCAAATCTTAGCGAAAGATGACCGCGGCCAGGGCCGCGGCCACCGTCAGTCGCCCGTACGGCCGAGGACATGCCGTTGCGCTGGGAGATGGCCCGCGGTCTGGCTGAAGCTCTCGGCGGTGTCGCCGATCGCGAGCGTCGGCTCGCAGCGCGGCGTGCAGGAGAAGCTTTCGCGCTTCGCCCCGCGCTGCACCACCATCGTGCCGTCGTTCGCGCGGCGAACGTTGACGATGGTTTCGCTCAGCACGGCGCCGGCGCCGTCGAGCAGCATGATGTTGGTCGACCCGAAGCTCTTGCCCGTCACGATCATCACGCCGTTCTTCTGCGTGGTGGCGTCGGCGATCAGCGGGTTGCCGATGACGACCGTCGCGACGCCGGCCGGCGCCCGCACCACGCTCGCGCGGTCGACGGCCACTTCGAGCGAACCCGGCTCGGGGGCTTCGACCGCCTTTGCAGGCGTAAGTAGTAATACGGACAGGACGGCTGCGGACCAGACCGAAGTCCTGAGCAACGTGGCCATAGCGTCGATCCCTAACATTCGATGCCCGCATCAAAGCCGATTTGGGTGAACGAATGCCTAAGATCAGCTTCGTGGATGCTGGGGCCCGCGCCGGAGTCGGTCTCAGCCTGACCGCGGAGGCGGATCGACCATCGGCGTCCGACGACTGACCGCCCCCACGGGCAGATGGCGACCGAGATGACGCGATGATTTAATTGGAATTAATCATAATGAACTTGGCAAGAATGCTTTAACCGTGAAAGTCATGAATTTAAATCACATACGAGTTGCTTTCGGCATTAACCTAATCGCAAGGCGGCGGGGGTAGATTGCACTCGTTCCCGGTGGACCGACGACGACAGAAGGACACGGGACAAGTGCTGTCGCAAACCTCTGTGAACCTGGAGTTCCACCATGATCAAGGCTTTCGTCAAGAACGAGTCCGGCGCCACCGCGATCGAGTACGGCCTGATCGCCGTCGGCATCGCAATCGCGATCATCACCGTCGTTAAGGGCATCGGCACCAGCCTCAACAGCGCCTTCACCAAGGTCAACAGCAACCTGCAGTGATCCGCGTCCCCGCAAGGGGCCGGCCTTCACGCAGATCCTGACGCCTCGTCAGGCCGCTGGACAAAAGGACCGTCGCTTCCCCTGGGAGCGACGGTCTTTGTCGTTTGTGGCCCCCGCGTTTGCGCTTTCTTAGCGCCTGCCGGTCAATGCTTCGCGCTCGATGCGTCCAGCAACGTCGGACTTCAGCCATGCTTGAAATCTTCGTCGTCGCGGTGATCCCGGCCCTCATCGTCACCGCGGCGGTCTCCGACCTGATGACGATGACGATCCCCAACCGCCTCGTGCTCGCGCTGGTGGCGGCCTTCGCCGTCGCGGCGCCGCTGTCGGGCATGGCGGCCGGGGAGCTCGTCTCCCATCTCGGCGCGGCGTTTCTCGTGCTTGTGATCGGCTTCGCGCTCTTCGCTCCGGGCTGGATCGGCGGCGGCGACGCCAAGCTTGCGGCCGCGATCGCGCTCTGGCTCGGCTTCGAGCCGCTGCTCGCCTGGTTCGTGTCCTTCGCGATGCTCGGCGGCGCGCTCACCCTCGGCATGCTCTACTACAGAGAGCGCCCGCTGCATCCCGCGCTCGGCGGCGTCAGCTGGCTCGCGCGGCTCCATCACCCAAAATGCGGCGTGCCCTACGGGATCGCGCTGTCGGCCGGCACGCTCGCGCTGTGGACGGACACCTCCTGGTTCTCGGCGTTGAGCTGAGCCGACGGGCAAGTTTTCGTCAATCGCTTACAATAACGATTTGTTAGAGACGCTTGTCGAGACGACGTTAACCATGAATTGACGTTTCAGTGGTCCTCTTTGCGAGACGGTTCAGGCCAGGTTTGCAGGCCTCGACGCTCGGGGGACTAAATGAAAGCGGCTCAGCTCGTGGTTCTGGGTATCGCGCTGACGGCGGGAGCCGGCGCGGCGATGCTCGCCGGCGGCTCGAACGAAGAGCAGCCCGCTCCGGTCGTCGAAGCGCGTAACCCCAACATGGTCGACGTTCTGGTCGCGGCCAAGGACATCGAGCTCGGCGGCGCCGTGAGCGCCGACGACCTGCGCTGGCAGGCCTGGCCGCGCGACGCCGCGAACGCCGTGTTCGTGCAGCGCGACGCCGCGCCGGAAGCGGTCCAGAACACCGCCGGATCGATCGCCCGTTCGCCCTTCGTGGCCGGCGAGCCGATCCGCCCCGACAAGCTCATCAAGGGGACGGGCTCGGGCTACATGGCCGCGATCCTGCCGTCCGGCATGCGCGCCATCTCGATCGAGATCTCGCCCGAGACCGGCGCCGGCGGCTTCATCCTGCCGAACGACCGCGTCGACGTGCTGCTGACCCGCAAGGTCGCGGGCCGCAACGGCCGCGACGAGAGCTTCACCGAGACGCTCGGTGAAAACATCCGCATTCTCGCCATCGACCAGACGGTCGAGGACAAGGACGGCGCGAAGGTCGTGGTCGGCAAGACCGCGACGCTCGAGCTCTCGCCGGCCCAGGCCGAGCGCATCTCCCTGAGCCGCCAGCAGGGCGTCATCGCCCTCGCGCTGCGCTCCCTCGTCGATTCCGGCCCGACCGCCGTCGACCCGAACGACGCCACGCCCCGCAAGCGCGGCGACACGGTCACCGTCGTGCGCTTCGGCGTGCCGAGCCAGGGCGGGCAGTGAGCATGGCCCTCAACGAACGTTCTCTTTCGCGGAAAGGCTTCGCGATGACCGACCACCACCGTCGCGGCTTCAGGGACGCGCTCGGGCGGACCCTGCGGGCCGCCCTCGTCGCGACCACCGCGCTCGCGGTCGCCGCGCCCGTTCCGGCCTTCGCCGCCGACCCCGCCTATCTGGCCGCCGACGGCGCGGGCCAGGACGGCGGCCGGGTCGAGCTCGGCATCGGAAAGTCCTACGTCGTCACGCTGCCGCGCGACGCCAAGGAAGTCTTCGTGGCCGATCCCGCGGTCGCCAACGCCGTCGTCCGGTCGGCCCGCAAGGCCTATCTGATCGGCGCCGGCCCCGGCCAGACCGACGTGAAGTTCCTCGACGAGAACGGCCGCGAGATCGCCTCCTACGAGGTCTCGGTGTCGCGCGACGTCGGCTCGATCCGCTCCTCGATCGCCCGCTCGATCGACGGCGGCCAGGTCCGGGTCGAGGGCGTGGGCGACGGCGTCGTGGTCACGGGCTCGGTGAAGTCCGCCCAGGAAGCCCAGACCGCCATCGACATCGCCGCCGGCTACATGGCCGATCCGAAGAAGGTCGTGAACGCGCTCAAGATCGAAGGCCAGGACCAGGTTCTCCTGCGGGTCAAGGTCGTCGAGATGAAGCGCGAGATCATCAAGCAGCTCGGCATCGACTACGGCTTCAACGGCGTCGCGGCCGGCGGCGTGAAGTTCCTCGGCAACGAGGTGATGAACCAGGGCAAGAAGCTCGCCTCGTCGTTCCCCTTCGGCGCCAACAACTCCTCGCCCGGCGGCAATCTGCTCGCGACGGTGGGCCTTGGCGGCGGCACGCTCTCGGCGCGCCTTCAGGCGATGGAGCGCGCGGGCGTCGTGCGCACGCTCGCCGAGCCGAACCTCACCGCGATTTCGGGCGAGAGCGCCAAGTTCCTCGCCGGCGGCAGTATCCGTTCCCCGGCCCCTGCACGATCGACGACAGCGGCCGATGCACCCGCACGGTCGAGTTCAAGGACTACGGCGTCGGCCTGAACTTCACGCCTGTCGTGCTCTCTAGCGGCCGCATCAGCCTCAAGGTCGCGACCGAAGTCAGCGAGCTCGACGCCGCCAACGGCATCCAGGACAACGGCCTCATCATCCCGGGCCTGCAGGTCCGCCGCGCCAACTCCACCGTCGAGGTGCCCTCGGGCGGCTCAATCGCGATGGCCGGCCTCATCCAGCAGCAGACCAAGCGCTCGCTCGCCGGCTGGCCCGGCCTGACGAAGCTGCCGGTGCTCGGCGCGCTGTTCCGCTCGAACGACTACCTCAAGAGCGAGACCGAGCTCGTCATCCTCGTCACGCCGTATCTCGCCAAGGCGACCTCGGCCGACAAGCTCGCAAGCCCCGACGACGGCTTCGCGGAGCCGTCCGAACCCTCGGCGGTCTTCCTCGGACGTCTGAACCGCCTCTACGGCGTCCCCGGCCAGATCGACCCGCACACGGTCGGTCGTCGGGCCGGCTTCATCATCGATTGACGCGCGCACCGAACGGAGTTCCGAAGATGACCTCGCATCGTCGCCCGTCCTCGCCGCGCCTCGGCCTCGCGGCCCTCGCCTGCGGCGCAGGCCTCGCGCTCGGCGGCTGCCACGCCGAACGGATCGTGGCGGACAGCTACCCACCACGGTCGCCCAACGCCACCCGATCGTGCTCGCGGAAGGCTCCACCCGTCTCGACCTGCCGGTCGGCGCGGGCGCCCAGGGCCTCACCTCGCGCCAGAAAGAAGACGTCCGCGCCTTCGCGGCGGACTGGCGCAAGAACGGCCGCGGCCCGATCGGCATGATGGCTCCTGCCGGCGCCTTCGGCGCGACGGCGGTGCGCTCGGCGCTCGCCTCGGCGGGCGTCCCCGCGACCCAGATCGTCAGCCAGCGCTACACGCCGGCCGGGCCCGAGGAGATCGGGCTCGTCAAGCTCGGCTACGTCAAGCTCAAGGCGCAGGTGAGCCACGCCTGCGGCCTCTGGCCCGACGACCTCGGCTCCGGCGGCGGCGACCTCTACGGCGCGACCGAGAACCGCGAATACTGGAATTTCGGCTGCGCCAACCAGCAGAACCTCGCCGCCCAGGTCGCCGATCCCGAAGACATCGCGCGCCCCCGCGCCGAAGCGCCGATCTACGCGGCCCGCCGCCAGACCATCATCGAGAAGCATCGCGAAGGCGGCGACACCACGACCGGCTACCGCCAGGCGGACGCGGTCGTCAGCGACGTCGCGAAGGAGTGAGGGGCATGAAGGATCTGCTTGGCGGCCAGACGCCGCCCTCCGCCCAGCCGGCGGCCGACACCGTGATCGCGCCGCTGCCGCGCGTGTCCATCCAGGCGTTCTGCGAGACGCCCGAGATCGCCCGCCTCGTCGAGCAGGCGACCTCGGACCGCCGCATGGAGAAGGCGCACGTCAAGGTCCAGATGGGCGGCGGCCTCGCGGCCTCCGAGGCCTACAAGACCGCCGACCCCCAACGTCATCATCATCGAGGGCGACAATCACCGCGAGCGTCTGCTCGAGACCCTCGACCGTCTCGCCTCGGTCTGCGACAGCGACACCAAGGTCGTGGTCATCGGCCAGGTCAACGACGTGCTGCTCTATCGCGAGCTGATGCGTCTCGGGATTTCCGACTATCTCGTCCCGCCGCTCGGCGTCGTCGATCTCGTCCGGGCGCTCTCGGAGATCTTCCACGCGCCCGGCGCGAACCCGGTCGGCCGCAACATCGCCTTCGTGGGCGCCAAGGGCGGCGTCGGCGCCTCGACGATCGCGCACAACGTCTCCTGGGCGATCGCGCGGCAGCTCAAGATCGACAGCGTCGTGGTCGATCTCGACCTCGCTTTCGGCACCGCGGGCCTCAACTTCAACCAGGACCCGCCCCAGGGGGTCGCAGAGATCGTGTTCGCGCCCGACCGCGTCGACGCGGCGGTGGTGGACCGCCTGCTGTCGAAATGCACCGAGCAGCTGTCGCTGCTCGCCGCGCCCGCGACGCTCGACCGGGTCTACGACTTCCACGAGGACGTCTACGACCCGCTGATCGACATCCTGCGCGCCAACGTCCCCTGCGCGGTGCTCGACGTGCCGCATGTGTGGACCGCCTGGTCCAAGCGCGCCCTGATCGCCGCCGACGAGGTGGTGATCGCCGCGACCCCGGACCTTGCGAAATCTGCGCAACGCCAAGAACCTGATCGACCTGCTGAAGATCGCCCGTCCCAACGACAGCGCGCCGAAGCTCGTGCTGAACCAGGTCGGCGTTCCCAAGCGCGCCGAGATCAAGCCGGCCGACTTCGCCAAGGCGCTCGACCTTGAGCCGTCGGCCGTCATCCCGTTCGATCCGCAGCTCTTCGGCACGGCCGCGAACAACGGCCAGATGGCCGCGGAGACCTCGCCCTCTCACAAGATCAACGAGATCTTCCTCGACCTCGCCAAGCGCCTCACCGGCAAGAGCGAGGCGAAGCGTTCGCGCAAGAACCTGCTCGAGCCGCTGATGGCGAAGATTCCGTGGAAGAAGGCCGGCTGAGCCGGCGACGACAGGACGCGACCTCATGTTCGGAAAACGCGGATCGACGATCACGCCGGCCGGCGCGGGCCTAGGACGCAGCGCGACCGCGAGCGGCGACTTCGGAGCGCCGCTCGTGAGCGTCGCCGGCCCCCGTTCTCGCCGCGGCCGAGGCGCGCCCCGCGCCGCCTCAGCCGAACGAGAACCGTCGCAACGACGACTACTTCCAGACCAAGAGCCGGATCTTCGGCGCGCTGATCGAGGCCATCGACCTCGCCCAGCTCGCCCGTCTCGACGTCGAGAGCGCGCGCGAAGAAATCCGCGACATCGTCAACGAGATCATCGCGATCCGTAACGTCGTGATGTCGATCGCCGAGCAGGAAGAGCTGCTCGAGGACATCTGCAACGACGTCCTCGGCTACGGCCCGCTGGAGCCGCTGCTCGCCCGCGACGACATCGCCGACATCATGGTCAACGGCGCCGAGCGGACCTTCATCGAAGTCTCGGGCAAGGTGCAGACCACCCATGTCCGTTTCCGCGACAACGCCCAGCTCTTGAACATCTGCCAGCGGATCGTGAGTCAGGTCGGCCGCCGCGTCGACGAAGCCTCGCCGATCTGCGACGCGCGTCTTCCGGACGGCTCGCGCGTCAACGTCATCGTGAGCCCGCTCGCGCTCGACGGCCCGACGCTCACCATTCGTAAGTTCAAGAAGGACAAGCTGACCCTCGACCAGCTGGTGCGCTTCGGCTCGATCAGCCCGGAGGGCGCGGACATCCTGAAGATCATCGGGCGCGTCCGCTGCAACGTGCTGATCTCCGGCGGCACGGGCTCGGGCAAGACGACGCTCCTGAACTGCCTGACGCGCTACATCGACGAGGACGAGCGCATCATCACCTGCGAGGACGCCGCCGAGCTCCAGCTGCAGCAGCCGCATGTGGTGCGTCTCGAAACCCGCCCTCCGAACCTCGAGGGCGAAGGCATGGTCACCATGCGCGACCTCGTGAAGAACTGCCTGCGCATGCGTCCCGAGCGGATCATCGTGGGCGAGGTGCGCGGACCGGAGGCCTTCGACCTCCTGCAGGCGATGAACACGGGCCATGACGGCTCGATGGGAACGCTGCACGCCAACTCCCCCGCGCGAAGCGCTCTCGCGTCTGGAGTCGATGATCACGATGGGCGGCTTCTCGCTGCCTTCGAAGACGATCCGCGAGATGATCTGCACCTCGGTCGACGTCATCGTGCAGGCCTCGCGCCTTCGCGACGGCTCGCGCCGCATCACCCGTCACCGAGGTGATGGGGATGGAAGGCGACGTGATCATCACCCAGGACATCGTGCTCTACGACATCCTCGGCGAGGACGCGAACAAGCGGCTCCTCGGCCGCCACCGCTCCACCGGCATCGGACGTCCGCGGTTCTGGGAGCGCGCGCGCTACTTCGGCGAGGAGACTCGCCTCGCCGCCGCCATCGACGCGATGGACGTCGAAACCTCCAGGGTCGCCTGAGGAGCCGTGCGATGATCGATCTCGGCGGAAAGCTTCCGATCGTCCTGCTCGCCACGGTCGCGGCGGGCGGCGCGGCCTACGCGCTGATCTATCCCTACCTGTCGGGCGCGGCGCGGGTCGAGCAGCGCCAGAAGATGGTGGGAATGGACCGCCGCCGCGCCGTCAGCGAGGCCGCGCAGGAGACCCTGCGTCGCGGACAGGTTTCGGAGAGCCTGAAGGCGCTTGACGACCGCCAGAAGCGCATCAACCGGCCGACCCTCCAGATGCGGATCGCCCAGGCCGGGCTGCAATGGAGCAACGAGAAGTTCTACATCGTGAGCGCGATCATCGCCGCGGTCTTCGGCGTGGGCGCCTTCGTCGGCACCCAGGATCCGCGGGTCGCGGGCCTCGCGGCCTTCGTCGGCGGCCTCGGCGCTCCGCGCTGGCTGCTGGGCTTCCTCAAGAAGCGCCGCATCGCCAAGTTTCTCACGGGGCTCCCGGACGGCGTCGAGATCATCCTGCGCGGCCTGAAGGCGGGCCTGCCGCTCGGCGACTGCATGCGCGTCGTCGCCAACGAGACGCAGGAGCCGGTGAAGACCGAGTTCCGCAAGATCATCGAGGAGCAGACCGTCGGCATCCCGCTCGCGGAGGCGGTGGGCAAGCTCTACGAGCGCATGCCGGTCGCCGAGGCGAACTTCTTCGCCATCGTGATCGCGATCCAGTCGAAGGCCGGCGGCAGCCTGTCTGACGCGCTCGGCAACCTCGCCAAGGTTCTGCGCGACCGCAAGAAGATCAAGCAGAAGATCGCCTCGCTCTCGATGGAGGCGAAGGCGTCCGCCTCGATCATCGGCGCGCTGCCCATCATCACCATCGGCGTCATCTCGATGACGAGCCCGGACTACATGAACCAGATGTTCTCGACCGACATCGGCCGGTTCATGCTGGCCGGCTCCGCGGCCTGGATGCTGTGCGGCGTGCTGGTGATGAAGAAGATGATCAGCTTCGACTACTGACGGCGAAGCAGGACGACGAAGCGTACGGGGAAGGCGAGGGACCGTGTTCCAGCAGATCATCTCGATGGTGAACGATCCGCGCGCGCTCGCCGGCTTGCTCGCGGCCGTCGCCGCGATGGCGACGGTGATCAGCCTCGGCATGCCGCTGCTCGCCACCGACCCGCTCGCGCGGCGCATGAAGGCGGTGGCGACCGAGCGCTCCCGCATCCGGGCGCGCGAACGCGAGCGCCTCGCCCGCGGCGCCAAGGGGCTGAAGCTCGAGCCGCGCGCCTACATGCAGAGCGTCGTCTCGCAGTTTCAACCTGTCCAAGCACCTCGGCACCGAAGACGCCAAGGAGCGCCTGCAGATGGCCGGCTATCGCGGTCCGGGCGCGATGACCACCTTCCTGTTCTTCCGCCTCGTCGCGCCGATCGGCTTCATCATCATCGGCAGCTTCTATCTGTTCGTGGTCGACGATTTCGGCCTCGATCCGATGATGCGCGCCGGCGCGATCGTCGGCATCGCGCTGCTCGGCGTGAAGGCCCCGGAGCTGTTCCTCAAGAACCAGACGTCGAAGCGCCAGCAGTCGATCCGCAAGGCGTTCCCGGACGCGCTCGACCTGATGCTGATCTGCGTCGAGTCCGGCATGTCGATCGAGGCGGCGTTCCGCAAGGTCGCGGACGAGATCGGATCGCAGTCGGTCGTGCTCGCCGAAGAGCTGACGCTGACGATGGCCGAGATGTCCTACCTGCAGGACCGTCGTCTGGCCTATGAGAACTTCGGCAAGCGCACCGACCTCGACTCCGTGAAGTCGGTCGCGACCGCGCTCATCCAGGCCGACAAATACGGCACGCCGGTCGCCCAGGCGCTCCGGACGCTCAGCCAGGACAGCCGCGACACCCGCATGGCCGAGGCCGAGAAGAAGGCCGCGGCGCTGCCGCCCAAGCTCACCGTGCCGATGATCGTGTTCTTCCTGCCGGTGATCTTCGTCGTGATCCTCGGCCCGGCCTACATCACCGTCATGGCGGTGAAGTAAGGCGGCCACGCCGTCGTCCCGGACGGCCGCAGGCCGATCCGGGATCGTCTTCCGAGACAGACGCCGCCGGCGGACCTCAATCGGTCGCCGGCATCGTCTCGCCCGGCTCGATGTCGGCTCGGCCGGCGCGGTCGGCTGGTGCGTGAAGCCCTCGATGTCGCCGATCGGCTTGGCGTCGCGCTTGATGTCGATCGGGCTCGTCACATAGGCGGTCATGAGCTCGGCGAGCGAGCGCAGCGCATGCATGTGGATGCGCTCGTAGCCATGGGACGCGTCGACCCCGAAGGTCGCGAGCGCCGTGCGCACGTCCGCTCCCGCCTCGATGGCGGAGGCCGAATCCGAGCGGTAGTAGCGGAACACGTCGCGCTGGTGGCGGATGTCGTTCTCGCGCGCGAGCCGGATCAGCTCGTGGGTGAGATGGTAGTCGAACGGACCCGGTCTGGTCGGCCATCGCGATGGTCACGCCGAACTCGTCGGAGTTCTGGCCCGGAGCCGTGGTGCCGTTGTCGATCGTCACCATGGCGGCGACGTCGTGCGGCAGAACGGCGGCGGCCCCGACCCCGACCTCTTCGGCGATCGACAGCACGAACCATGTGTCGACCGGCGGCTTCTTGCCCGACTCAACGATCGCCTTCAGCGCCGTCAGCAGGATCGCGACGCCGGCCTTGTCGTCGAGGTGGCGCGAGACGATGAAGCCGTTGTCGAGAAACTCGGCCTGGGTGTCGATCGCCACCACGTCGCCGACATGGAAGCCGAGGCGCTGCAGGTCCGCGACGTCGCGCACAAGCGCGTCGACGCGCAGCTCGACGTGCTGCCAGCCGGTCGGCTGGCTGTCGATCTCGTCGTTGTAGGTGTGGCCCGAGGCCTTGAGCGGCAAAATCGAGCCGCGATAGGCGCCGGCCTCGGTGAAGATCGTGACGCGCGCGCCTTCGGCGAAGCGCGCCGACCAGTTTGCCGATCGGCACGAGCTCGAGCCGGCCGTTGGACTTGAGCAGCTTCACCTGCGCGCCGAGCGTGTCGAGATGGGCGATGAGCGCGCGGCTCGGATCCTTCACCCGACCTTTAAGCTTCGCGCGGATCGCGCCGCGGCGGGTGACCTCGGGCTCGACGCCGAGCCTGACGAGCTCGTCCACCACCGCATGGGTGATGGTGTCGGTGAAGCCCGTGGGGCTCGGGATCTTGAGCAGTCCCTTGAGCTGCTCGGCGAGGTAGTCGATGTCGACGTCGAGACGCGGCATGGATCACCGATCCGGTTTGGGAGGGCTGAGTCGGCGGGCGGCCTCCATAACATGGATCGGCCGACGGTCCGCCCCCGGCAGGGTTGAATGAGGATTTAAGCTTTGCTGCGCGTGCGAAGCATGACTGGCATGCCAGAACGGCCGTTCAGTTCGGGCATTTGGCATGCCAGATTGTCGTCATCGAACGACGCGGGCTGCTTTAGCGCCCAGACTGAAAGGACATCGCCATGACCGCCGCCGTGCTCAAGGTCGTCTCCGCGCCCTTCTCGCTGAGCTTCTTCTCTCGCTTCTTCTCGGAGTTCGAGGCCTTCTTCGAGGAGCAGGGCCGCGCTCTGCATCGCGCCCATCGCGACTATCCCTTCGGCCTCTGATTTTCGTACCTGCGTAATCTTCCCTGACTTCAGGCCGCCCCTCGGGGCGGCCTTTTTCTTTGTGCTGCGCTGCGTCACTCATCCGAGGCCGACGCGCCGCACGGCGGCGGGCATCGACAGCGGGAACAGCAAGTCGATGAACCGCTCGGCGGTCGGCTGCGGCTCGTGGTTGGCGAGGCCCGGGCGCTCGTTGCACTCGATGAAGGCGTAGTCCGGCCCGCGCGGCGACGTCACCATGAAGTCGATACCGCAGACCGGGATGTCGATCGCCCGCGCGCATTTCACCGCCGCCTCGACGAGCGCGGGATGCACCTCGCCGGTGACGTCGTGAATGGTGCCGCCGGTGTGCAGGTTCGCGGTCTTGCGGACCATGATCACCTTGTTCTCCGGCGCGACGTCGTCCATCGCGTAGCCGGCCTTGGCGACGCACTTCTCCGTCTGCCCGTCCATCGGGATCGAGCTTTCGCCGCCCGTCGCCGCCTGCCGGCGCTTCGACTGCTTCTCGATCAGCTCGCGGATCGTGGTCTTGCCGTCGCCGATGACGTGAGCGGGGCGGCGGATGGCGGCCGCCACCAGCTTGAAGTCGATGACGATGATGCGGAGGTCCTCGCCCTCGACCATCTGCTCGACCACGACGCGGTCGCAGAACGCTTTGGCGTCCTCGATCGCGGCCTCGAGATCCTCAATCGTGTCGAGCCCGACCGTGATGCCGCGGCCCTGTTCGCCGCGGGCGGGCTTCACGACGACCGCGCCGTGCTTTTCGAGGAAGGCCTCCAAAGCCTCGCGGTCGCCGGCCTCGATCTGGTCCGGGGCCACGACGCCGGCCTTCGCAACCGCGCGGCGGGTCACCGCCTTGTCGTCGCAGATCGACATCGCGATGCCGGTGGTGAGCTCCGACAGGCTCTCGCGGCACACCAGCGACCGGCCGCCATGGGTCAGGCGGAAGAAGCCGCCCTCGGCGTCCGTGACCTCGACGCCGATGCCGCGGCGGCGCGCCTCGTCCACGATGATCTTGGCGTAGGGGTTCAGCCCGTCGACGCCGGGCTCGCCGACGAACAGGCGCTCGTTGATGTAGTTCCGGCGCTTGATCGAGAAGGTGTAGCGGCGCTCGAAGCCGAGCTTCTCATAGAGGCCGATGGCGAGCTCGTTGTCGTGCATGACGGACAAGTCCATGAAGGCCGCGCCGCGCTCCTTGAACAGCTCCGCGAGGCTTCGCACCAGCATCTCGCCGACGCCCGGATGGCGCGACTGCGGATCGACCGCGAGGCACCAGAGCGACGAGCCTTTCTCGGTGTCGTCGAACGCCAGCACATGGTCGACGCCCGTGACCACGCCGACGATCTCATGGGTGCGCACGTCCTGCGCGACGAGATGCACGAGCGTGTCGTCGTCGCGGTGGCGTTCGTAGAAGTCGGGCCGCGCCGAGACCATGTGGCGCGCCGAGTAGATCCGGCTGATCGCCTCGATGTCCTGCGCGTCCGAAAGCCGGCGCACATGGACCGCGCGGTTGTCGCGGTCGGACGGTTCGTAAGCGCCGAGATCGAGCCGGAACATGTGGCTCGGATCGAGGAAAAGCTCGAGCGGCGCCTGGGCGATCAGCACATGCGGGTCGTTGACGTAGCAGGCGATGTCGCGTTGGTCCGGACCCTCCTCGCGCAGCGCCTCGGCCAGCACCTTGGGGTCGGCGAAGGTCTGCGCGAATAGGAGGCGGCCCCAGCCGCAATCCACGGTCACGTCGGGCCGCATCGCGGTCGGGCGCGCGGGGGAGTCCGCCCCTGCAGTGTCGCTCTCGGCGAGGGCTGCTGACATCGGTCGGGCCTTTCTCATATTTCCAGTTCGACTCGCAGCGCCGGAGGCGCCGAACGCGCTCAGACGCCGTGCGTCTGCAGCCAGACCTCCAGCAACGCGCATTGCCAGAGTTCCGATCCCCTGAGCGGCGTGATGTGCTCGGCGGGGTTCTCGAACAGCTTGTCGAGATATTCGGGCCGGAACAGGCCGCGCTCGCGGGCTTTTTGCGAACCGAGCGCGTCGCGCACCATCTCGAGCGTCTGGCCCTCGAGATATTTCAGGCCCGGCACCGGGAAGTAGCCCTTCGGCCGATCGACGATCTCCTTCGGCACGATGTGGCGCGCGAGATCCTTCAGAACGCCCTTGCCGCCGTCGGCGAGCTTGTGCTCGCCGGGGATGCGGGCCGCGAGCTCGACCAGTTCGTGGTCGAGGAACGGCACGCGGGCCTCGAGCGAATGCGCCATGGTCATGTTGTCGACGCGCTTCACCGGGTCGTCGACCAGCATGACGGTCGAGTCGAGGCGCAGCGCCTTGTCGACAGCGTCGTCCGCGCCGGCCATGGCGAAGTGCTCCTCGACGAAGGCGCGCGCATGGTCGGCGCCGCCGTAAGCGTCGCTGACATGGCTGAGATAGGTCGCATGGTCGCGGTCGAAGAACGCCTTGGCGTAGTCGTCGACCGGCGCGTTCGAGGCGTTGACCTTCGGATACCAATGATAGCCGGCGAAAATCTCGTCGGCGCCCTGGCCCGACTGCACGACGGTGACGTGCTTCCGCACCTCTTCCGACAGCAGGTAGAAGGCCACGCAGTCGTGGCTCACCATCGGCTCGGACATCGCCTGGATCGCGCCCGGAAGCGCGTCGAGCATCCGGCGCTCCTCGATCATGATCTTGTGGTGCGAGGTCTTGAACTTGTCGACGATGATGTCGGAGTACTTGAACTCGTCGCCTTCCTCGCCGCCGCGCGCCTCGAAGCCGATCGAGAAAGTCTCGATCTTCTCGTGGCCGAGCTCGGCCAGCAGCGCCACGACGACCGACGAGTCGACGCCGCCCGAAAGCAGCACGCCGACAGGCACGTCCGCCACCATGCGGCGCTTCACGGCGGTGCGCAGCGAGGCGTGCACCTCCTCGCGCCAGTCGTCGAAGGTCTTGCCGATGTCGGCGGCGGTCCGCTCGTAGGAGACCTGCCAGTAGACCTCCTCCTTGGTGCGGCCGTCCGGCTCCCAGATCTTGAGCGTCGCGGGCGGCAGCTTGCGCACGCCCGCAAGGATCGTGCGCGGCGCCGGAACCACTGAATGGAACGACATGTAGGCGTTGAGCGCCGCGGGATCGATCGAGGTGTCGACGCCGCCCGCCGCGAGCAGCGAGGGCAGCGAGGACGAGAACCGGAGCCGCCCGTTGCCTTCAGACACATAGAGCGGCTTGATGCCGAGCCGGTCGCGGATGAGGATCACGCGGCCGGTGTCGCGCTCGTGGATCGCGATCGCGAACATGCCGAAGAGCTTCTTCGGAAGCTCGGTTCCCCAGGCGTGCCAGCCCTTGACGATGACTTCCGTGTCGCCGTCGGAGAAGAAGCGGTAGCCCTTCTGCTCGAGCTCGGCGCGCAGCTCCTTGTGATTGTAGATGCAGCCGTTGAACACGATGGTGAGCCCGAGCGTCGGGTCGACCATCGGCTGCTCGGCCTTTTCGGACAGATCGATGATCTTCAGCCGGCGATGGCCGAACGCGACCCGTCCGCGCGAGACGACGCCGTCGCCGTCGGGCCCGCGAGGCACCATGCAGCCAGACATCGCCGCCACCGCCTCGACCGAGGCCGGCTGCCCCAGGAAGGTCGCTTCACCACAGATTCCGCACATGTTTTGAGATCGTCCAGTTTCGCCTTGTGCGCTGCAACCTATGGCGCGAATGAGCGAAATCGAGTCTTGGAACGCCAAGAGGCACGCTGAAAGAACGGGCGCCGGCCTAGGAAAGAGAGGCGGGAGCGCTCGCCGTTCCTTCTCCCGTTTACGGGAGAAGGTAAGGATGAGGGGATTTGGCGCTGCAGTTTCAGAAAGGACGCCCGTCCGCGCGGACGGGCGCTCCGGTCTGGCCTCTGCGCTGACCCCCTCACCCTTACCCTCTCCCGCCCGCGGGAGAGGGGGCGGAGACGCCGCGCCTCACCTCAGCGGGTAGGCGGCCTCCATCACGTAAGGGCCTCCGCCGACGGAATCGCGCGACGAATAGATCACGAACTGGTCGGCGCGGAACGTCAGCCCGGGAGGGCCTCCCCGCAATCCGAGATAGTCCGCGACCGCCCGCGGGGAGGCGTCGCGCAGCCGCGCGAGCGTGACATGCGGCGCGAACTTGCGCTTTTCCGACGGCAGTCCCGCGCGCCGCATCAGCCGCTCGTGCTCGGCCTGCAGCTCGACGATGGCGGGGGAGGGCGCGATGCGCGCGATCAGCGCGCGCGGCCGGTCGCCGCCGAAGGCGTCGAGCCCCTCGATCGTCACCTCGAAGGGCGCGCGCCGCACCTGCCCCAACAGATAGGCGGCCTCCTGCGCGACCTCCTCCTCGATGTCGCCGAGGAAGCGCAGGGTGACGTGATAGTTCTCGACGTCGATCCAGCGCGCGCCCGAAAGCCCGCCGCGATAGGTCGCGAGCGCCTGCGCCACGTCTTCGGGAACCTCGAGGGCGGTGAACAGCCGCGGCACGCGTGACGCTCCTTCTGGCCTTATGGGCAGGTGTTGGGGCGGGCGGCGTGGATCGCGTCGACCCGCGCCTCGATCTCGGCGCTCCACCGCCTGTCGAAGGCCGCGAGATCCTGGTCGAGCTGCTCCATCGTGGTCGCGCCGATGATCACGGAGGTCACGAAAGGACGCGTCGCGGCGAAACGCAAGGCGAGATCGCCAGGGCTCCAGCCGATCCCCAGCAAGATCGAGATAGGCCCCGATCGCCTCCTCGGCGCCCGGCCCCTCGTAGCGCTGCAGCCGGTCGAACAGCTTCTTGCGCGAGCCGTCCGGCAGCGCGCCGTTCCGATACTTGCCTGTCAGATAGCCCTGCGCGAGCGGCGAATAGGCCAGCAGACCGACGTCCTCGCGCAGCGCGACTTCGGCGAGTGCGGTCTCGAATGTGCGGTTGACGAGGTTGTAGCCGTTCTGGATCGAGGCCACGCGCGGGCCGCGGCCGGCGTCGCTCTCGGCCAGAAAGCGCATCGTCCCCCAGGCGCTCTCGTTCGAGAGGCCCACATGCCGGATCTTGCCCTCGGCGACGAACTCCTGGAGCGCCTCCAGAGTCTCGCCGATCGGTACCTCGTCGGGCGCCGGCGCGACGGTCCTGAACGTGACCGGGTTCGCGCCGAACTGGCTGACCTCCCGGTCCGGCCAGTGCAGTTGGTAGAGGTCGATATAGTCGGTCTGGAGCCTCCTCAGGCTCTTCTCGACCGCTTCTCGAAGCTGCCCGCGCGAGAGGCGCGCGCCTTTGCCGTCGTCGCGGAACTGGGGCATCGCGGTCCGGCCCACCGCCTTGGTCGCGACCACGACCTTGTCGCGCCCGCCGCGGCTCTTGAGCCATGTGCCGATGGTCTCCTCGGTGCGCCCCTGCGTCTCGGCTTCGGCGGGATCGGATAGAGCTCGGCGGCGTCGAGGAAGTTGACGCCCGCGTCCTTCGCCCGGTCCATCTGGGCGTGGCCTTCGGCTTCGGTGTTCTGCTCGCCGAACGTCATCGTGCCGAGGCAGACAAGGCTAACGTCGAGCCCCGTGCGGCCGAGCTTGCGCATTTCCATGGGTGAACGTCCTTTCGAAGTGGACGGAGAAGGCCCCGTCGTCGTCCCGGCGGGTGAGCCGGACGCGTCGCCTGCGGCGAGACCGGGCATTCTGCGTCGTCGCGTTTGTGGGTCCCGGCTCTGCGGTCGCGATGACGGTCTGAGCGTCTTCCGTGAAAGCTGCGGGCGTTCTGGATTCAGCTGCGGCCGGCCTCGATCTTGTCGAGGAACTCCTCGACCTTCGGCAGCATGCCGGCCACGATCACGTCGACGCCCTTCGGGTTGGGGTGGATGCCGTCGGTCTGGTTCAGCGAGCGGTCGCCCGCGACGCCCTCGAGGAAGAACGGGTAGAGCGTCAGCCCGCGCTCGCTTGCGAGATCCGTGTAGATCTTCTCGAACGATTTTCCGTAGTCCAGTCCGAGGTTCGGCGCGGCCCGCATGCCGGCGAGCATCACCGAAATCTTGCGCGCCTGAAGTCGGTCGAGGATGCGGGTCAGCGCGGCGCGCGTCGTCTTCGGGTCGACGCCGCGCAGCATGTCGTTGGCGCCGAGCGAAAGGATCACGCCTTGCGTGCCCTCGGGGACTGACCAGTCCACCCGGTCCGCCCCGCCGCTCGCGGTGTCGCCGGACACGCCTGCGTTCGAGATCGCGACGTCCCGTCCCTTGGCCTTGAGCGCGGCCGCGAGCTTGACCGGAAAGGCGTCCGCCGGGCCGACGCCGTAGCCCGCCGTCAGGCTGTCACCGAAGGCCACGAGCTTGATCGGCTGGGCTGCGGAGGAAGCCTCGGAGATCATCACGCCTGCGAGAGCGAACGCCATTCCTGCCGCCACCATCCGCCGCGACGGTTGGAACGCCGCAATCGCGTCGCTATCTGCGCCGATGTTGCGCCGCGATACACCGGCGTTCTTAAGGACATGGATCAACGGCTTCATGACGGCGATCGAACTCCGTGACGTCAACGTCGCGCTGGGCTCCGGCCCCGCCCGCGTCCACATCCTCAAGGGCGTGAGCCTCTCGATCGAGAAGGGCGAGGCCGTCGGCCTCGTCGGCCCCTCTGGGTCGGGAAAGTCCACGCTGTTGATGGTGCTCGCGGGGCTGGAGCGGCCGGACTCCGGCGCGGTGACGGTGCTGGGCGAGAACGTCGCCGTCCTCGGCGAAGACGCGCTGGCGCGCTTTCGCGGCCGGAACATAGGGGTCGTGTTCCAGGCCTTCCACCTCATCCCGACCATGACGGCGCTCGAGAACGTCGCGGTGCCGCTCGAGCTCGCCGGCGAGCCGGACGCGTTCGAGCGGGCGGAGGCCGAGCTGCGGGCGGTCGGCCTCGCCGAGCGGCTGCACCATCATCCGGCCCAGATGTCGGGCGGCGAGCAGCAGCGCGTGGCGCTCGCCCGCGCGCTGTCGAACCGGCCCGAAATCCTCGTGGCCGACGAGCCGACGGGCAATCTCGACGAGACGACCGGCAAGCAGATCGCCGACCTTCTCTTCGCCAAGACAGCCGAGCGCGGCGCGACGCTGGTGCTCGTCACCCATGATCCCGCGCTCGCCGCACGCTGCGGCCGCGTGGTGCGGCTGCGCTCGGGCCGGATCGAGACCGTGACGGACGCCGCCGCGTGACCAACCTCCCGCATGCCGAGGCGGCGGGTTCGGCCCGTCGCGCCGCGTCCGTCAGCAATCCCGGAAAGCTCGCCGTCATCCTGCGGCTCGCCGCGCGCGAGCTGCGCGGCGGCGCAAAGGGCTTCGTCGTCTTCCTGATGTGCCTCGCGCTCGGCGTCGCGGCGATCGCGGGCGTCGGCTCGCTCGCGCGCGGCCTCACCGAGGGGATGGCGCGCGAAGGCCGCACGATTCTCGGCGGCGACGCCTCGTTCTCTGTGCATCACCAGGAGGCGACCCCGCCACAGCGCGCGCTGCTCGAGTCCAAGGGCCGGGTTTCGGAAGTGGCGACGCTGCGCGCCATGGCGCGCGCCGCCTCGGGCGACGCGACCCTGGTCGAGCTCAAGGCCGTCGACCGCGCCTGGCCGCTGGTCGGCGCGGCGACGATCGAACCTGCGATCCCGCTCTCCGACGCGCTTTCCGAGAGGGACGGACGCTTCGGCGCGGCGGTCGATCCGGCCGTGCTCACCCGCTTCGGCCTCAAGATCGGCGACCGCCTCACCGTCGGCACGAGCGAGTTCGACATCCGCGCGACGCTGACGCGCGAACCCGACAAGCTCTCCGAGGGCATCGGCTTCGGGCCGCGCATGATCGTGTCGGACGAGGCGCTGAAGCGCTCCGGCCTCGTGCAGCCCGGGAGCCTCGTGCGCTATTCCTACCGCGTCGCGCTGCCGCCCTCCGCCGACGCCGACGCCGCGACCCGCGCGCTCGTGACGGACGTCGAAAAACAGGCGCCGGAAGCCGGCTTCTCCACCCGCAGCCGCTTCAACGCCGCCCCGCAGCTCGAGCGCAACATCGGGCGCTTCACCGAGTTCCTGACGATCGTCGGCCTTGCCGCGCTCGTGGTCGGCGGGGTCGGCGTCGCGAACGCCGTCGCGGCCTTTGTCGAGCGCAAGCGCGCCACCATCGCCATCATGAAGAGCGTCGGCGCTTCGGGCCGCACGGTCTTCCTCATCCATCTCGTCGAGGTGTCCGCGATCGCGCTCGTCGGCATCGCCATGGGCCTCGCGGTCGGCGCGGCCATACCCTTTGCGGCCGTCGCGGCGCTCGAGACCGTGCTGCCGCTGCCGATCGAGCCTCGGTCTATCCGCGCGAACTGCTGCTTGCGCTTGCTTACGGCGCCCTGACCGCGCTCGCCTTCGCGGTGTGGCCGCTCGGGCGCGCGCACGACGTGCCGGTCGCGGCGCTCTTCCGCGACGCCGTCGCGCCGGAGCGGCGCTATCCGCGGCCGATCTACGTGATCGCGACCGCGGCGCTCGCCATCGCGCTCGGCTGGCTCGCGATCGCGGCCTCCTATGACCAGCGCATCGCCCAGACCTTCGTCGTCGCGACCGCGGCGACGTTCCTGGCGCTCCGGCTCGTCGCCTCCGGCATCATGCGGCTCGCCGCCTGGGCGCCGCGGCCGAAGCGCACCGAGCTTCGCCTCGCGCTCGCCAATGTCCACCGTCCGGGCGCGCTGACGCCATCGGTCGTGCTGTCGCTTGGCCTCGGCCTCGTGCTGCTCGTGACGCTGACCCTGATCGACGCCTCGATCCGCCAGCAGCTCACGCGCGAACTGCCGCAACGCGCGCCCGCGTTCTTCTTCCTCGACATCCCCGGCTCCGAGAAGGACGCCTTCGCGAAGCTCGTCCAGCAGAAGGAGCCGGACGCCAAGCTCGACATGGTGCCGATGCTGCGCGGATCGTTCTCGACCATTCGGGGCGAGCCGCTGTCGGAACAGAAGGTCGATCCGGAATATCGCTGGGCGCTGCGCGGCGATCGCGGCGTCACCTTCGCCGAGGAGATTCCGGAGGGCTCGCGCATCGTCGAGGGCGATTGGTGGCCGAAGGACTACGCCGGCGAGCCGCTCGTCTCCTTCGACCAGCGCCTCGGCAAGGCGCTCGGGCTGAAGATCGGCGACGAGGTCGGGGTCAACATCCTCGGCCGGGTCATCACCGCCAAGGTCGCGAACTTCCGCGAGATCGACTGGGAGACGCTCGGCATCAACTTCTTCATGGTGTTCTCGCCGAACGCCTTCCGCGGCGCGCCCTACATGAACCTCGCCACGGTGACGTTCCCGGACGGCGCGTCGGACGCGCGCGAGTTCGAGTTGCTGCGCGACGCCACCAAGGCCCACGCCTCGATCACCGCGATCCGCGTGAAGGACGCGTTGACGACCGTCTCGGCAGTCGTCGAGAACCTCGCTTTCGCCATCCGGGTGGCGAGCGGCGTCACGCTGCTCGCAAGCGTCATGGTGCTCGCTGGCGCGCTGGCGGCCGGCCATCGCAGACGGGTCTATGAGGCGGTGGTGCTGAAGACGCTCGGCGCGACGCGCGGCCGGCTGATCGCGGCGTTTGCGGCCGAATATGCGATCCTGGGCGCGGTGACGGCGGTCTTCGGACTTGTGGTCGGGTCGCTCGCCGCCTGGGGCGTCACCACGCAGATCATGAAGGTGACGTTCGTGTTCGATCCCGCGGGCGCGGCGATCATCTCCGCCGGCGCGCTCGCCGCGACCATCGCGATCGGCCTGATCGGGACATGGCGCGTGCTCGGCGAAAAGCCGGCGCGGCACCTCAGGAGCCTGTGACGCAGAGGCGTCGAAGCCGTCCCGGACCAGCCTTTCGGCGGTCCGGGACGTCGCCTCATGCGGGCATCAGCTCAGGTATCCAAGCAACCACAAGATGAGGATGATCGGGAGCGGGATACCGATAAGCCATAAGAGACCGCCCTTAAGCATCGTCGCCTCCTAACGGACCCAATGGGGAGTCAACCCGGCCCGTTAGGACATAGTTCCGCTTTTCCGAATGTTTGGCGCTAAGACTTTCGTCAGATCTGGTCGCGCTGATCGGTAATAAGACGGGCGCCTCGCTGGAAGGTCATGAAGTCCCAGACCCACTTGAAGGCGACCGCGATGCGGTTGCGGGCTCCGATCAGGAAGTAGATGTGCGCCACGCACCACACGAGCCAGGCGGTGAAACCGGTTAGGTTCATGTAGGGCATCTTGATCACGGCAGATCGCCGGCCGATCGTGGCGACGTCTCCTTGGTGGCGGTAGTGGAATGCTGGCGGCGGCACCGCGCCGCGGACCCGCGAGGCGATGACGTCGGCCACGTAGGCGCCCATCTGCTTCGCGGGGGCGACGCCGGGGACGTCCTGTCCGTCGGGCCGCTTGGCCGTCGCGGTGTCGCCGACGACGAAGATGTTCTCGTGGCCCGGCACCGTCAGATTCGGTTGGACGATGACCCGGCCCGCGCGGTCGGTCTCCGCGCCGAGCCAGCGGCCGGCCGGCGAGGCGATGACGCCGGCGGCCCAGATCACGGTGGCGGCGTCGAGGCGGCCGTTGGCGAGATCGACGCCCTTGTCGTCCACATGGGTCACGCGGGTGTCGGTCATCACCTCGACGCCCATCTTCTCGAGCGAGCGGCGGGTGTAGTCGGTGAGCGCCTCGGGGAAGGCCGGCAGCACGCGGGGGCCGGCCTCGATCAGGATGACGCGGGCGGTGCGCGGGTCGATGTGGCGGAATTCGCTCGGCATCACCTGCCGCGCCACCTCGATGATCGCGCCGGCGAGCTCGACGCCGGTCGGACCTGCGCCCACGATCGCGAAGGTGAGGAGGCTCTCGCGCTCGGCGGGATTCTCCGACAGCTCGGCGCGCTCGAAAGCCATCAGCAGGCGGCGGCGGATGATCGTGGCGTCCTCGATGCGCTTGAGGCCGGGTGCCGACTTCTCCCAGTCGTCATTGCCGAAATAGGAGTGGCGCGCGCCGGTCGCGAGGATGAGCTCGTCGAATTCGAAGGTCCCGGTGTCGGCCACCACCTTGCGGCCCTCGACGTCGATCGCGGTCACGTCCCCGAGCAGCACTCGGGCGTTCTTCTGGCGGCGCAGGACGTGGCGGATCGGCCAGGCGATATCGGCGGGCGACAGCTCGGCGGTCGCCACCTGATAGAGCAGGGGCTGGAAGCAGTGGTAGTTGTGGCGGTCTAGAACCGTGACGTCGACATCCGCCTTGGCGAGCTTGGTCGCGGCCGTAAGGCCTGCGAAACCGCCGCCCACGATGACGACTTTTCGGCGGGCGGACGTGGTCGCTTCGACTGCCATGATGTTTAGTTCTCCTGAACGCGCGAGCGCTCCATATCAGATTTTGTGCAGTGCAGCGTCATGCCAATCCGTCCAATGCGTCCTGCGCGGCGCGCAGGGCGGGGCGAAAAGCGCGAGCCTCGAGGTTTGCATTCGCGCCTGGCTTCGCCCATCTGTGGCGCGGCGCTTGGAAAGCATCCGCGCGCGCGACACGACGGAGACTTTATGACGATGCTCGCCGGGGACACGCCCGCCGCCAATCCGGCCGACGGCCTGATCGTCGCCACCACCACGCAGACCTTCATGACCGACGTGGTGCAGGCCTCTGTGCAGACTCCTGTTCTCGTCGACTTCTGGGCGCCCTGGTGCGGACCGTGCCGCACCCTGACGCCTGTGCTCGAAAAGGTGGTGAAGGCGGCCGGCGGCAAGGTCAAGCTCGCCACCATGAACATCGACGAGCACCCGCAGATCGCGGGGCAGCTCGGCATCCAGTCGATCCCGGCGGTGATCTGCTTCCAGCGTGGCCAGCCGATCGACGGCTTCATGGGCGCGCTGCCGGAGGCGCAGGTCCAGGCCTTCGTCGAGCGCATGCTGGGCGAGGCGCTGCCTGACGAGGCCGGCGACGTCCGCGCCGAAGCCGAGGGCGCGCTTGAGGCCGGCGACGCCGCCGGCGCAGCCGAAATCTTCATGGCGCTGCTCGCCGAGGATCCGGAAGACGTCGGCGCGCTCGCCGGCCTCGCCCGCGCCCGCGTCGCGCTCGGCGACCTGCAGGGCGCCAAGGAGACGCTCGAATCCGCGCCTGCGGGCGATGCCGCGGTCGCGGCCGTGAAGGCCCAGATCGATCTCGCCGAGCGCGCAGCCGCCGTCGGCGACCTCGCGCCGCTCGAGGCCAAGGTCGCGGCCGACCCCGCCGACCACCAGTCCCGCTTCGACCTCGCTGTCGGGCTTGCGGCCGCGGGCCTCAAGAGGGAGGCGGTCGAGCACCTGCTCGACATCGTCAAGCGCGACCGCGCCTGGAACGACGACGGCGCCCGCAAGGAGCTCGTGAAGCTGTTCGAGGCCTGGGGCTTTAAGGACGAGAACACGGTATTTGGCCGCAAGCGGCTGTCGTCGCTGCTGTTCGCCTGATAGGCTCGTCCCGGCGATGGCTTCGAACGTCACCTATCACAAGGCCGAGGATCTGCCGGAGGTCATTCCGGTGTTCCCGCTGCGCGCCGCGCTCCTGCTGCCGCGGGGCGAGATGCCGCTCAACATCTTCGAGCCGCGCTATCTCGCGATGATCGAGGACGCCATCCGCGGCGACCGGATCATCGGCATGATCCAGCCCGATCCCGAGACCGACGACGACGATCGGCCCGACCTTGTGCGCATCGGATGCGCGGGGCGGCTCACCGCCTTTGGAGAGACCGGAGACGGCCGCTATCTCGTGACGCTGACCGGCGTCTCGCGGTTCCGCATCGTCGAGGAGCTCGGCGTCGGCACGCCCTATCGGCAGGTGAAGGCGAACTTCGCCGAGTTCGCGCTCGATCTCGCGCCCGGCGAGGGCCAGGACGAGGTCGACCGCGAGGCGCTGCTCAAGACCTTGAAGGACTATCTGACGGCCAACAGCCTTGAGGCCGACTGGGACGGCATCCGCCGCGCGCCGAACGAGGCGCTCGTCAACGCGCTCGCGATGATGAGCCCGTTTGGTCCACGCGAGAAGCAAGCCCTGCTCGAGGCCGCCGACCTGAAATCCCGCGCCGAGATCCTGGTCGCCGTGACCGAGATGGATCTCGCCCGCGCCCGTGGAGATGCGAGCTCGTCCCTGCAATGACCGACGTGACCGACCGCCGTTCCGACAGGCAGATCGACCCCAAGCTGCTCGAGATCCTGGTTTGCCCGCTGACCAAGGCGACGCTGAGCTATGACGCCGAACGGCAGGAGCTGATCTCCCGGCCCGCCAAGCTCGCTTATCCGATCCGCGACGGCATTCCGATCATGCTGCCGGACGAGGCCCGCGCGATCGAGGGCTGACGAAGCCAGAGCGCGACGTCTCGTCGCCCGGTGGCGCGATCGCCGGAACCGCCGCAGCCGTCATCCCGGGTTTGACCCGGGATCCAGAACCGACGCCCTCCGAGGGGTGGCTGGAGCCGTCCCGGATCATCCCGGCTCTTCGGTTGGGATGGCGCGCCGCTAACGTCCCGTCGCCGCCCCGACGATCCTGGCCTTGAGACCCGGCGCCCGGTCGACCAGCCCCATTCCGACGTCCCGCAGCGTGCGCGTCGCGGAGCTTGAGAACAGGCGGTAGAGTCCGTCGGTCGCCGCGCCGAGGCTCGCGGCCTCGAACCGGCGGGCGCGCTCGTAGGGCGCGAGCGAAGCATCGGAGCCGATGTCGTCGCCGCGCCGCGCGGCCTCCGCCACGACCCTCGCCAACGCCGCGACGTCGCGCAGCGCGAGATTGAAGCCTTGTCCGGCGAGCGGATGCACCACGTGCCCGGCGTCGCCCACGAGCGCGACGCGGGTTCCCACGAAGCTGCGCGCCAGCAGGAAGCGCAGCGGGAAGGCGCCGCGGGCGCCCGCAAGCCTGATCGCCCCATAGTCGGGCCCCGCGCGCCTCTCGACCTCGGCGAGGAAGGCCGCGTCGTCGGCCGCCGCCATCGTCGCGGCGGTCTCGCGGCGCTCGCTCCAGACCAGAGACGACCGGCCCTCGTCGAGCGGCAGCATGGCGAAGGGGCCGCCGGGCAGGAAGTGCTGCACGGCGACGCCGCCATGCGGGCCGTCGTGGCTCAACGTCGCGACGAGCGCGGTCTGGTCATAGGCGAAGGCGTGGGTCGCGATCCGCGCGGAGGCGCGAACGAGGGAGCGGGCGCCGTCTGCGGCGACGAGGAGCCGCGCCGAGACGTTCTCCCCCGACGACAGGACGAGCGTCAGCCGGCCCGGACCCGCATGAAAGCCGTCGATCGCTTCGGCGCGGAGCGGGATCTCGCCGTCGTCGGCCGCGGCGCGCAGGCGCGCGCGCAGTTCCGCGTCGAAGACCATATGGGCGAAGGGCTCGTCGCGTCCGGCGTCGTCGAGCTCCAGGAAGGTCGGGCGCAGCGCGTCCTCGAGCCGGCTGTCGGTGATGCGCAGGCCTGAGACCGGAAAGGCGGTCTCCGGCCAGCCGCCGATGTCCTGCAGAAGCCGTCGACCGTCCGCCGCGATCATCGAGGCGCGCGCATCGGCCGGTCCGGATCGGGCGAGGCCGGGATCGAACACGCCGATGCGCAGCGAAGGCCCGAGCGCGCGTCGCAGCGCGAGCGCCGTCACGAACCCCGTCGGTCCGGCGCCTGCGACGGCGACGTCGAGAATGGGAGAGGGGGGCGGCGCGACGCGTGTCATCGGGCGCGACCCTAGCACGGGATCAATGGTCGTCGCGGCCTCTCAGCCCTCGCGGCTGCGTCCGCATTTCCACGACTTGATCGTCCATTCGGGATGGTCGGATCCCCATTCGGCGATGATGGGCGAGCCCTGCACCAGGCACGCCGTCGCCGAGCCGTTGAAGTCGATCCGCTCGTCCTTGCAGCGGGTGGGCTCCGCCTGGAGGCAGACGGTGAGAACGAGGGTGAGCATGGGGCGGAAAACCTCGGAAAGCGCGATCTGACGTCCATAACGCCGCGCGCCGCCGCCCGGATCCATTTCGCCGCCGACCGAACGTTCGGCTTGACGGCGGCGGTCCCGCGTCGATGCTGGCCCGGCCGATCCACATCAGAAGGCGCCAACGCCCGATGTCCGCCGTCGACGACCTGCTGCGCATCCTCGATCTCGAGCCTCTCGAGGTGAATCTCTTCCGCGGACAGTCGCCCCAGACGGGCTGGCAGAGGGTTTTCGGCGGGCAGGTGGTGGGCCAGGCGCTGGTGGCGGCGACCCGCACGGTCGAGGGACGGTTTCCGCACTCGCTGCACGGCTACTTCATGCGGCCCGGCGATCCCGCGGCCCCGATCATCTATGAGGTCGACCGCATCCGCGACGGGCGCAGCTTCGTCACGCGCCGCGTCAACGGCATCCAGCACGGGCAGGCGATCTTCTCGATGGCGGCCTCGTTCCATCTCGACGAGGAGGGCTACGCCCACCAGATGGACGCGCCGGACGTGCCTCGGCCCGATCAGCTCTCCGAGCGAGAAGGTGCTCAAGGAGCAGATGATGCCGACCATGCCGCAGGCGATCCGAAGCTATTTCGAGCGCGAGCGGCCGATCGAGCTCCGGCACTGCGACCCGATGCGCTATGTCGACGGCAAGCCGCGCCCGCCCGAGCAGAGCGTCTGGATCCGCGCCACCGCGCCGCTGCCGGACGATCCGGCCATCCATCAATGCGTGCTGGCCTACGCCTCCGACATGACGCTGCTGGACGCCGCGCTCGTGGCGCACGGCTCGACGGTGTTCTCCGGCGAGATCCAGGCCGCGAGCCTCGACCACGCGCTCTGGTTCCACCGACCGTTCCGCGCCGACGAGTGGCTGCTCTACACTCAGGACAGCCCCTTTGCGGGCGGCGCCCGCGGCTTCACCCGCGGGCGGATCTACACCGAGGCGGGCGAGCTCGTGGCCTCGGTCGCGCAGGAAGGGTTGATCCGGCGGCGTCGCAAAGACTGACGCACGCCGTGGTTTTCGTGCGCCGCCGACGCTCGCCATCCGAGCGTCGAGCCGCGCCGCTCGCCCTGAACAAAACCCGTGCATGCACGTTTTCTGCGCAAGTTCCAAACGTCGCCCCACGACGTCCACATTTGATGCACGAAAATTAGCCAATAAGATCAGAAATTGATCAGCTCCCCGGCGCAGCGCCTGCCGCTGTCGGCGCCAGTTTCTTAAGCACCCCTAGAATCAAGCGCTTGTCGCCCGCGGCAGGAGTTGGCACGCGACTTGAATTCCGGGGGCCGGCGAGGCGCTCCGGACGGGTTTTGTCCGTAGGCCCCGACATCGTCACCACTCGATCGCTCCCGCGGCTTCTCGTCCGTCAGGGAAGCGGCGGTCCAACGGGAACGCGACGCATGAAATTTGTGATGGCCATCATCAAGCCGTTCAAGCTGGACGAGGTGCGCGACGCCCTCACCGGCATCGGCGTCCACGGCCTGACGGTCACCGAGGTCAAGGGCTACGGCCGCCAGAAGGGACACACCGAGATCTATCGCGGCGCCGAATACGCCGTGAGCTTCCTGCCGAAGCTCAGATCGAGGTCGCGGTCGCCGCCGGCTCCGTCGACAAGGTCGTCGAGGCGATCGCCGCGGCCGCCAAGACCGGCCAGATCGGCGACGGCAAGATCTTCGTCTACTCGATCGACCAGGCGGTGCGCATCCGCACCGGCGAGACCGACACCGACGCGCTGTAAGGCGCCGACCCCAAGCGCCTTCAACCATTTCGATCTCTTCGGGAGCACCTTGATGAAACTGAGTTCCGTACTTCGCTGGGGAGCGCCGGCGCTCGCCGTCGGCCTGATGGCCGCCGGCGCCGCCTTCGCGCAGGACGCCGCGGCGCCCGCCGCCGAAGCCGCCGCGCCGGCCGCCGCCGCGGCCACCGTCAATAAGGGCGACGTGACCTGGATGATGACCGCTGCGGTCCTCGTCTTGCTGATGACCGTCCCGGGCCTCGCGCTGTTCTACGGCGGCCTGGTGCGCGCCAAGAACATGCTGTCGATCCTGATGCAGGTGTCGACCATCGCCTGCGTGATGATGCTGGTGTGGGTCGTCTACGGCTACAGCCTCGCCTTCTCGGGCGGCAACGCCTTCATCGGCGACCTGTCCAAGATGTTCCTGATGGGCGTCACCACCGAGTCGCTGTCCGACACCTTCTCGGCCGACGTGAAGATCCCCGAATTCGCCTTCATCGCCTTCCAGATGACCTTCGCGGCCATCACCCCGGCGCTGATCATCGGCGGCTTCGCGGAGCGCATCAAGTTCTCGGCCGCCATCGTGTTCGCGGTGCTCTGGGCCACCTTCGTGTACTTCCCGATCGCCCACATGGTCTGGGCGTCCAACGGCCTGATCTTCGGCTGGGGCGCGCTCGACTTCGCCGGCGGCACGGTTGTTCACATCAACTCGGGCGTCGCGGCGCTGGTCGGCGCGCTCGTGCTCGGCAAGCGCATCGGCTACGGCAAGGACATCCTCGCCCCGCACAACCTGCCGATGACCCTCATCGGCGCCGGCCTCCTGTGGGTCGGCTGGTTCGGCTTCAACGCCGGCTCCAACCTCGAAGCCAACGCCACCACCACCCTCGCGGTCCTCAACACCTTCGTCGCGACCGCCGCGGCCGGCGTGGCGTGGATGCTCGTGGAGTGGGCTTCCAAGGGCAAGCCGAGCATGCTGGGCCTCGCCTCCGGCATGGTCGCGGGCCTCGTCGCCATCACCCCGGCGGCCGGCGTGTCCGGTCCGATGGGCGCGATCGTGCTCGGCCTCGTGGCCGGCGTCGTCTGCTACCTGTTCTGCACCAGCGTGAAGAACGCGCTCGGCTATGACGACAGCCTCGACGTGTTCGGCATCCACGGCGTCGGCGGCATCATCGGCGCGATCGGCACCGGCATCGTCGTGAGCCCGGCTCTCGGCGGCATGGGCGTCAAGGACTACGAGATGGTCGGCCAGGTCATCACCCAGATCAAGGCGATCGGCGTCACGATCGTCTGGACCGGCGTGGTGAGCTTCATCCTGTACAAGATCATCGACGTGGTCATCGGCCTGCGCGTCACCGAGGAAGCCGAGCGCGAAGGCCTCGACCTCACCTCGCACGGCGAGCGCGCCTACCACTCCTGAGCCGTCGACGCGGTCCCTCGCGGACCGCGCCGAGCTCTCCGAAAGCAAGCGAAGGCCCCGGCGACCCCGGGGCCTTTTCGCGTTCATGAGTTCGGCTCGAAAACGAGGCGACGCTGTTCGGACGATCAATTTCCGATCACGGGGCCGTGGGAGGTAAGCGCCCCTTAACCGTCTTTGGCTAACGTCTAAAGGAAGACCGGCCCGCATGACGGGCCAAAAACCTAGGACAGGTTGGCGTAACGGATGCGGCACGAAGGCGGACAGAATCGCGCGGACTTCGACGCGCGTCCTACGCCTGCAGGCCGCCCCGCATCCGGGAGATCTCGATGACCATGCGCGCGCTCCGCTCCCGTCCGCGCGGCTTCCAGACCGTGAGCCTGCTGCCCGACGGACTGCGCGCGGTTCTGATCCGCCGCGCCGTGGAGTTCGGCGGCCTCTCGCTGGTCGGAATCGCTGCGCTCGCCGGCGTCGCGCTCGCCACCTGGTCGGCGCAGGATCCGAGCTTCAGCCACGCCACCGACGGAAAGATCCACAATCTTCTCGGCGCGGCCGGCGCCGTGCTCGCCGATCTGCTCACCCAGGCCTTCGGTCTCGCCGCCGCGGCCTTCGTGCTCCCGATCGGCGTCTGGGGCTGGCGCCTCATGACGCAGCGGCCGGTCGAGCAGGAAAAGGTGAAGCTGATCTCCTGGCTGCTCGCCTGCGCTCTGTTCGCCGGCGTCGCGGGCCTCGTTCCCGCGCCCCCGAGCTGGCCGCTGCCGGCGGGCCTCGGCGGCGTGCTCGGCGACCTCTTCGCCGTGACCGCCGACGCGACCGGCGTCGAAGGCGTCCTGCGGGTCATCGCGGGAGGCGTTCTCTCCTGCGCCGGGCTCGTCGCCTTCGCGCTCGCGCTCGGCCTCGTCGCGCCGAGCGACCGCGACGCGCGCGCCCATCTCGCCGAACGCCGCGAGCCCGACCGCGCCCGCACGGCCGCCCCCCGCAAGCCCGAGGCGAAGCGCGAGCCGGAAGACGACTATTACGAAGAGGACGAGGACGACGGCCGGCTTGTCTCGCTCGGCATGGTGTCGCACTGGGCGCTGTCGGCGAAAAGCGCGGTCATCCGCATGATGGCGCGCCGCGCCGGCCGCGACGCCTATGACGAGAGCTCGCTCTCCGACATCCTCGCCCGCGCGAGCCGCGAACCCGACGACTTCTCTGACGGCCGCGGCCGCCGGGAGCCCGACTTCCGCGACGCCGACGACGTCGGCCTCGACGGCTCGCCGGTGCTGCGCGCCACGCGCTCGACCGGCGTCCTCGGCGGCGCGCCCCAGCAGCTCGCCGCCGGCGCGGCCCGGATCGCGCGCCCCGTCGGCGCGCTGCGTCCCGGCAAGCGCGCGGTGCGCGAACAGCAGCCCGACATCTTCGACCGCGACGTCTACGAACTGCCGCCGCTCGCGCTCCTCGCCGAGGCCAAGGGCGGGCAGGCCCCGGCCGTCAGCCAGGAGGCGCTCGAGCAGAACGCCCGCCTGCTCGAGAGCGTGCTCGAGGACTACGGCGTCCGAGGCAAGATCGTGAACGTGCGCCCGGGCCCGGTCGTCACGCTCTATGAGCTCGAGCCCGCGCCCGGCATCAAGTCGAGCCGCGTCATCGGTCTCGCGGACGACATCGCCCGCTCGATGAGCGCGGTCGCGGCCCGCGTCGCGGTCATCCCCGGGCGCAACGCCATCGGCATCGAGCTGCCGAACGCCAAGCGCGAGACCGTGTACCTGCGCGAGCTCTTGGCCTCGGCCGATTTCGAGAAAGCCAAGATGCGCCTGCCGCTCTGCCTCGGAAAGACCATCGGCGGCGAGCCGGTGATCGCTGAGCTCGCGCGCATGCCGCACCTGCTCATCGCCGGCACCACCGGCTCGGGCAAGTCGGTCGCGATCAACACCATGATCCTGAGCCTGCTTTATCGGCTGAAGCCCGAAGAGTGCCGCCTGATCATGATCGATCCGAAGATGCTGGAGCTCTCCGTCTATGACGGCATCCCGCATCTGCTGACCCCCGTCGTGACGGACCCCAAGAAGGCCGTGACGGCGCTGAAATGGGCGGTCCGCGAGATGGAGGACCGCTATCGCAAGATGTCGAAGCTCGGCGTGCGCAACATCGACGGCTTCAACGCCCGCGCCGAACAGGCGCTCGCCAAGGGCGAGGCCGTCACCCGCACGGTCCAGACCGGCTTCTGCAAGGAGACCGGCGAGGCGATCTACGAGCAGGAGGTGATGGAGATCGGGAAGCTGCCCTACATCGTCGTGATCGTCGACGAGATGGCGGACCTGATGCTCGTCGCCGGCAAGGAGATCGAGGGCGCGATCCAGAGGCTCGCGCAAATGGCGCGAGCGGCGGGCATCCACATCGTGATGGCGACGCAGCGCCCCTCAGTCGACGTCATCACCGGCACCATCAAGGCCAATTTCCCGACCCGCATCTCCTTCCAGGTGACGTCCAAGATCGACAGCCGAACGATCCTCGGCGAGATGGGGGCCGAGCAGCTCCTCGGCCAGGGCGACATGCTGCACATGGCCGGCGGCGGCCGCATCTCCCGCGTCCACGGCCCGTTCTGCTCGGACGGCGAGGTCGAGGCGGTGGTGGCCCATCTGAAGGCGCAAGGGCAGCCCGACTATCTCGACGCGGTCACGGCCGACGAGGACGAGGACGGCGGCGCCGACGGCGCGGTGTTCGACAAGGGCGCGTTCGGCGAAGAGGGCGGCGACGTCTACGACCAGGCGGTCGCCGTGGTTCTGCGCGACAAGAAGTGCTCGACCTCCTACATCCAGCGCCGCCTGCAGATCGGCTACAACCGCGCGGCCTCGCTGGTCGAACGGATGGAGAAGGAGGGCGTGGTGGGCCCCGCCAACCACGCCGGCAAGCGCGAGATCCTGCTCGAAACGGCCGACGCGGACGACGACGCGGCGTGAGAGCTGCGGGCGGCGGGCGGGAGAAGCCTCCGCCCGAAACCTGAAATCGCCACGATGGCGCACTATCTGCCCCATCCTGACAGACGGACGGACCTCGCGCCCCAGCACATGACCGCCAAACGCCTTCTCGCCGGCCTCTCGGCCGCCGCCCTCCTCTTCGTCGCCGCGCCGGCCTCGGCCCAGTCGTGGTTCGGCGGCCCGAACGATCCGCCCGCGCCGAACGCGCAGCCGGTGGCGGCCGGCAAGGGCGTGCCGCCCGGACAGCTCGATCCGGCCCAGCGCGCCACGCTCCAGCGGGTGAACGCCTATTTCAACTCGCTGACCAACGTGACGGCGAATTTCGAGCAGACCGGCCCGGACGGCTCGCGCGCGGTCGGCAAGCTCTATTTGTCGCGCCCCGGCAAGATCCGCTTCCAGTACGCCCCGCCGAGCCCGCTCGAGATCGTGGCGGACGGTAGCCAGGTGTCGGTGAAGAACCGCAAGCTCGCGACCCAGGAGCTCTGGCCGCTGAGCCAGACGCCGCTGCGCTTCCTGCTCGCCGAGAACATCGATCTCACCAAGAACACGAGCGTGCTCGGCGTCTACCAGGAGCCCGACCTCGTCTCGGTCGTGCTCGAGGAGAAGAACGCCATCGGCGGGCGGGCGCAGATCCAGCTGATGTTCTCGGGCAAGAACTACGAGCTCCGTCAGTGGACCGTCACGGACGCGCAGGGCATGGACACCTCGGTGGTTCTGACCGACGTCGCGCAGCAGGCCAAGCTCGACGACAACCTGTTCCGCATCGTCCAGCAGGGCCGCCGCGTGTCGCCCGGCGGGCGTCCGTAACGGGCTCTTAAGGGCGTCGCCGCAAGCTTCGATTGCAGTAAGTAGATTCACGTAGACGTGCGCTTGACGTTCGTCTTCGGAAGGGCCATCTCGGGATCGAGCGAGGCGCACAAGCCTGGGGGGCACTGCGTTCCCCCCGTCGCAGCCCCTGGGCGCGTCTCGTTTCCGCCGCTCCTCCGATCGGCGGGAGCGCCAAGCGCGCGAGACGCCCGGCTCACCCCCCGAGGGCCGGGCGTCTTTTATTTTGGGTCCCCGAAGCTCCATCTCGCCGTCGCGCCTGCGCAAAGCGCGGGTATCCACGACTTCGGCGGGCGTGAACGGTCAAAGTCGTGGATGCCCGAGACAAGCTCGGGCATGAGGAAGGCGACCCCGCGCCTTCCGGACCTCCGCCCCATGCCGCTTCGCCTCGCCACCTGGAACATCAATTCCGTGCGTCTGCGCATCGGGCTCGTGAGGAAGCTCGTCGACGAGCATTCGCCCGACGTCCTGTGCCTGCAGGAGACCAAGTGCCCGGACGACTCGTTCCCGATGAACGAGGTCAAGAAGCTCGGCTACGCCCATGTCGCGATGCACGGCCAGAAGGGCTACCACGGCGTCGCGACCTTCTCGCGCTATCCGTTCGTGACGACCGCCAAGGAGCGCTGGGCCGACAAGGACGACGCCCGCCACCTCGCCACGACCTTCGCCTCAGGGCCGCTCGAGGGCGTCACGGTGCACAATTTCTATGTGCCGGCCGGCGGCGACGAGCCTGACGCCGCGATCAATCCGAAATTCGCCCACAAGCTCCAGTTCGTGCGCGAGCTCGAGCAGTGGTCCGAGCGCATCTCGGAGACGGGCAAGCGCATCATGGTGGGCGACCTCAACATCGCGCCCCATGAGAGCGACGTCTGGAGCCACAAGCAGCTGCTCAAGATCGTCAGCCACACGCCGATCGAGACCGAGGGGCTGGACGCCGTGCTGCGCGCCGGCCGCTGGGTGGACGCGGTGCGCCGGCACGTTCCCCATCCCGAAAAGCTCTATTCGTGGTGGAGCTATCGCGCCGCCGACTGGGAGGCCTCGGACCGCGGGCGGCGGCTCGACCACATCTGGACGAGCGCCGACGTCGCCGAGCGCACGACAGGCGTCGAGACGCTGCGCGACGCCCGCGGCTGGGAGCGCCCGTCCGACCACGTGCCGGTGATTTTGACGGTGGGGTGAGAGGACGGCCGCGGCGTCTGCCTCCTCCTCCACCATCGCTGGCGCGATGGTCCCCCTCCTCCGCTTCGCAGAGGAGGATCAAGAGGAGCGTTGCAGTTCGTGCGCGGATCCTCCCCTGCGCGTAGCGCGGGGGAGGGGGACCATGCGGAGCATGGTGGAGGGGGCTGGCGCGCCGCTCAGCGCGAGGGCGCCCTGACCCTCAGGCGTATTTGCCGTGGCAGTGCTTGTATTTCTTGCCCGAGCCGCAGGGGCATTCGGCGTTGCGGGGCGTGTTCGCCCAGGTGGCCGGGTCATTCGGGTCGACGGCAGCCGACGCCTGGAAGCTCCCGCGCGCCGAAGCCGCCTCGAAGGCCGCGACCGCGTCGGCGAGCGCCATTTCGTTCTCGCCGGTGGTCGGATCCTGGTGGATCGCCTGCATCTCGGGCAGGTCGTCGTCGGCGAGCGGGGGCGGGGCCTGCACCAGCTCGACGCGCATCAGCTGCGCGGTCACGGTCTCGCGGAGCTTGGCGAGCATCGCCTGGAACAGCTCGAACGCCTCGGACTTGTACTCGTTCAGCGGGTCGCGCTGGGCGTAGCCGCGCAGGCCGATCACCTGGCGCAGATGATCGAGCGTCGCCAGATGCTCGCGCCAGAGATGATCGAGCGTCTGCAGCAGCACCGCCTTCTCGATCTGGTTGGTGATGTCCGGCCCGAACCGCTCGGCGCGCTCGGCGGCCGCGGCGTCCGCGGCCTTCATCAGGCGCTCGCGGATTTCCTCGTCGGCGATGCCCTCTTCGGCGGCCCACTCGACGACGGGCAGGTCGAGATTGAGGATCTCGCGCACGTCTTCCTGCAGCTCGGCCGTGTTCCACTGCTCCGGATAGGCGTTCTCCGGGATGTGACGGGAGACTATGTCGTCGATGACGTCATGACGCATCTCGGCGATCGGGTCCGAGATCGAGTCGGCGCGCAGGAAGTCGAGCCGCTGCTCGAACACCGCCTTGCGCTGGTCGTTCATGACGTTGTCGTACTTCAGCAGATTCTTGCGGATGTCGAAGTTGCGCGCCTCGACCTTCTTCTGCGCCTTTTCGAGCGCCTTGTTCACCCACGGATGGATGATCGCCTCGCCGTCCTGGATGCCGAGCTTCTGCAGCATGCCGTCGATGCGCTCGGAGCCGAAGATGCGCATCAGGTCGTCCTGAAGCGACAGGAAGAAGTGGCTGCGGCCGGGGTCGCCCTGGCGGCCGGAGCGGCCGCGCAGCTGGTTGTCGATGCGCCGGCTCTCGTGGCGCTCGGTGCCGACCACGAACAGGCCGCCGGCCTCCTTGGCGATCGCCTTCTTTTCCGCGATCTCGGCCTTGATGGCCTCGATGCGGGCCTGGCGCTCTGGACCTTCCTCGATCCCCTCGAGTTCGCGCTCGATGCGCATCTCGAGGTTGCCGCCGAGCTGGATGTCGGTGCCGCGGCCGGCCATGTTGGTCGCGATCGTGACCGCGCCCGGGAAGCCGGCGTCGGCGACGATGTGCGCCTCCTGCTCGTGGTAGCGCGCGTTCAGCACCTGATGCGGGATCTTGGCCTTGGTGAGCGCGTCGGAGAGCTGCTCGGACTTCTCGATCGAGGTGGTGCCGACGAGAATCGGCTGCTGGCGCGACTGGCAGTCGCGGATCAGCTCGATGATCGCGTTCTCCTTCTCGCGCGTCGTCCGGTAGACCTCGTCGTCGTCGTCCTTGCGGGCGACCGGCAGGTTGGTCGGGATCTCGATGACCTCGAGTCCGTAGATGTCGAGCAGCTCGTCGGCCTCGGTCATGGCCGTGCCGGTCATGCCGGAGAGCTTGTGGTACATGCGGAAATAGTTCTGGAAGGTGATCGAGGCGAGCGTCTGGTTCTCGGGCTGGATCTTCACCCGCTCCTTGGCCTCGAGCGCCTGGTGCAGGCCTTCCGAGTAGCGCCGGCCCGGCATCATGCGGCCGGTGAACTCGTCGATGATGACGACGTCCTCGCCGCGGACGATGTAGTCCTTGTCCTTCTGGAACAGCTTGTGGGCGCGCAGCGCCTGATTGACGTGGTGGACCACCGTGACGTTCTCGACGTCATAGAGGTTGTCGCCCTTCAGCAGCCCGGCCTCCTCGAGCATGCGCTCGATGTGCTCGTTGCCGGCCTCGGTGAGCGTGGCGGTGCGCTGCTTCTCGTCGACCTCGTAGTCGTCCGGCACGAGATGGGGCACGAAATCGTCGACCGCGAGATAGAGGTCCGAACGGTCCTCCATCGGGCCGGAGATGATCAGCGGCGTGCGGGCCTCGTCGACCAGGATGGAGTCGACCTCGTCCACGATCGCGTAGGCGTGGCCGCGCTGGACCATGGCGCGGACGTCGTACTTCATGTTGTCGCGCAGATAGTCGAAGCCGAGCTCGTTGTTGGTCGCGTAGGTGACGTCGCAGGCGTAGGCGTCGCGGCGCTCGTCGTCGTCCATGCCGTGGACGATCACGCCGACCGACAGGCCGAGGAAGCCGTGGACGCGGCCCATCCAGCCCGAGTCGCGCTGGGCGAGGTAGTCGTTGACGGTGACGACGTGCACGCCCTTGCCGTCGAGCGCGTTGAGATAGGTGGCGAGCGTCGCGACGAGCGTCTTGCCCTCGCCGGTCTTCATCTCGGCGATGCGGCCTTCGTGCAGCGTGATGCCGCCCATCATCTGGACGTCGAAATGGCGCTGGCCGAGCACGCGCTTGCCGGCCTCGCGGACCGTGGCGAAGGCGGGCACCAGAAGCTCGTCGAGCGTCTTGCCGGCCGCAAGCTGCTCGCGGAACTCGGAAGTGCGCGCGCGCAGCTGTTCGTCGGTGAGCGCCGAGACCTCGGGCTCGAGCGCGTTGATGGCCGCGACGCGCGCGCGCATCGCCTTGATCATGCGCTCGTTGGATGAGCCGAACAGACGTCGGGCGAGACCGCCGAACATGAGGCTGAACCTTTCTCGATGGACCGGAATTCGCGCGGGGAAAGCCCTGGCTTCCCGGCCACGCGCGCTTCTAACGGCGCTAAAAACCCCGAAATCCGTTCGATTTTGAGGCGCTTTTCGCCGCCCTGAAACCAGCGCACGAGATAAGAGTGGGCCGCAGGCTTGTCAATCCGAGGCGTTTCGGACAGTGTCCCGCCCCCTCAGGCCGCAATCACGGCGCGAAAGGTTAGAGTTTCATGGCAATTTACGACCTGAAGAACTCCCGGCCCCTGAGCCTCGGGATCGCGATCGTCGCAGGTCTCGGCCTTTCGTCGGCCGCTTTCGCCCAGACTCCGCCGCCCGCCGCGGCCGCCGCGGAGGCGCCCGCCAAGCCAGAGGCCAAGCTCGATCCCTCGACCGTGCTCGCCAGGATCGACGGCGCGGAGATCACCGCGGGCGACGTCGAGGTCGCGAGCGAGGACCTGCAGCAGTCGATGTCGTCCATGTCCGAGGACCAGCGCCGCGACTACGCGCTCAACTACCTGATCGACCTCAAGCTCGCGGCCAAGAAGGCCGAGGCCGACAAGCTCGGCGACAGCCCCGAGTTCAAGAAGCGCGTCGCCTATCTTCAGGAGCGCGCCCTGATGGAGGAGCTGCTCCAGAAGGAGGCCAAGGCCGCCGTCACCGAGGACCGGCTGCGCAAGCTCTACGACGACACCGCCAAGAACCTGAAGCCCGAGGAAGAGGTGCGCGCGCGCCATATCCTCGTGAAGACCGAGGACGAGGCCAAGAAGGTCGAGGAGCGGCTCGCCAAAGGCGAGGACTTCGCCAAGATCGCCAACGACGTCTCGACCGATCCGGGCTCCGGCAAGCAGGGCGGCGACCTCGGCTTCTTCGGCCGCGGCCAGATGGTGCCGGCCTTCGAGGAGGCCGCTTTCAAGCTCGAGCCCGGCAAGGTCTCCGCGCCGATCAAGACCCAGTTCGGCTTCCACGTCATCAAGCTCGAGGAAAAGCGCACCCGTCCGGTGCCGCCGTTCGAGCAGGTGCGCCCGCAGATCGAGAACTACGTGGTGCGCACCGCCCAGCAGGACCTCGTGCTGAAGCTGCGCCAGGACGCCAAGGTCGAGCGCACCGAAGCCGGCAAGCCGTCCGCTCCGCCCGTGCCGCTGCCGGGCGCCGAAGCCCCCGCGGGCGGCGCCACCTCGGCCCCTCCGCAGTAAGCCTCGCCGTCTGAGAGGGGAGCGCCTGCCCCCTCCACCATGCTCCGCATGGTCCCCCTCCCCCGTCCTGCGGACAGGGGAGGATCGGCCCACGGCGGCCCGCGCTTCTTTCTGATCCTCCTCTGCGTTAGCGGAGGAGGGGACCACCCGAAGGGTGGTGGAGGAGGCCGGCGCGACGCTTCGCGGAAGCGCAAGATGCGATCTCCACTCTCCGCCGCGATGGCGAGGGGTAAAATCGCAACGCGCTCGGCGATCCGCGGCGTTTGCCCATCTTGCGAGCCGCCCGCCTTTCGCGCTACGACCAAGGTCGGAAGCCGCGCCGCCTCCGCGGGCTTTCGCAATCCCGCGTTTTTCGGCCTCCGCGTTTCTTAGCCCCATGACCCAAGAGCTCTTCCGCCGTCCCACGCGCCGCGGCGCGCTCTCGCTCGCCGGCGCGGCCGCGTTGGCGACGCTCGGAACGGGCCGCCTGGCCGCCCAGCAGCCGGCGCCCTCAAGCTTCGGCTTCGACGACGTGCTGCGCCGCGCGCGCGACCTCGCCTCGCGGCCTTACGATCCGGCCTTCCGCGAATTGCCGGAAGAGCTGCAGAAGCTCACCTTCGACCAGTATCGCGACATCCGCTTCCGGCCCGAAAAGGCGCTGCTCTCGCAGGGCGGCGGTCCGTTCCGGATGCAGATGTTCCATCCGGGCTTTCTCTATCGGCGCCCCGTGGTCGTGAACGTCGTGCGCGACGGCAATTCGCAGCCCGTTCCGTTCTCCGCCTCGCTGTTCGACTACGGCCAGAACAAGTTCCAGAAGCAGCTGCCGGTCGATCTCGGCTTCGCGGGCTTCCGCCTGCATTTTCCGCTCAACGAACCCAAGGTGCTGGACGAGCTCGTCTCCTTCGTGGGCGCGAGCTATTTCCGCGTGCTCGGCCGCGGACAGGTCTATGGCATCTCGGCGCGCGGATCGCGGTCAATTGCGGCGGCCCGGGCCCGGAGGAATTTCCGATCTTCCGCGAGTTCTGGATCGAGGCCCCGGCGCCCAACGCTGAGCGCGTCACGGTCTACGCGCTGCTCGACGGGCCTTCGCTCGCGGGCGCGTTCCGCTTCACGATCTATCCCGACGCCGAGACGGTCACGGACGTCTTCGCCACGCTGATCCCCCGCACGGCGATCGCAAAGCTCGGGATCGCGCCGCTGACCTCGATGTTCTTCTACGCCGAGAACCAGCGCCGCCACTTCTCGGACTTCCGCCCCGAGCTGCACGACAGCGACGGCCTCGCGCTCCAGACCGGCGGCGGCGAATGGGTGTGGCGCCCGCTCAGGAACCCGAAGACGCCGCAGATCTCGTCTTTCTGGGACAAGAACCCGAAGGGCTTCGGGCTCATGCAGCGCGACCGGCTGTTCGAGCACTATCAGGATCTCGACCTCGCCTATCAGCTGCGTCCGAGCTACTTCGTCGAGCCGCACGGCGACTGGGGCGAGGGCCATGTCGAGCTCGTCGAGCTTCCGACCGACGACGAGACCAACGACAACATCGTGGCGTTCTGGACGCCCTCCGCGCCGGTCGAGGCGGGGCGCGAGCTCTCCTTCGGCTACCGGCTGCGCTCGATGTCGCTCGACTCGCGGCTTCACCCCGGCGGGCGGGCGGTCAACACCTATCCGACCCGCGCCGCCGCGCTCGGCTCGGCCGAGCCCGTGCCCCCGGGCATGCAGCGCTTCATCGTCGATTTCTCAGGCGGCGACCTCGCCTATTATCTCGGCGATCCCTCGCGCGTGCAGGTCATGCCCTCGACCTCTTCGGGCGCGATCAGCCGGACCTTCGTCACGCCGAACGCCAAGATCGGCGGTTTCCGCGTCGCGATCGACGTCCAGGCCGACACCGGCCGCACCATGGAGCTGCGCGCCTTCCTCAAGGCCGACGGCCGCACGCTGACCGAGACCTGGACGTTTCCCTACGCGCCGGAGAATGCGGGGTAGGGCCGCGCGACGCCTGCCGCCTCCTTCTCCCGCGTGCGGGAGAAGGGAACGAGGGCGCGTCGCTCACCCCCGCGCGACCGCCACGCCTTTGATCATCGCGTGCACCACCTTGCCCGGCGCAAGGCCGAGCTCGTCGATCGAGCGGCGGGTGAGCTCCGACTTCAGCACCGCGCCGCCGACGTCGACGGTGACGGAGGCGTAAGGCCCCGCGCCGCGCTTCACGCCGCGGATCACGCCCGGCAGCACGTTGCGCACCGAGGTCCGCGAGGGCGGGTCGAGCGACAAAGCGACGTCGCGGGCGAGCAGGCGCACCCGCGCCGCGTCGCCCACAGCGCCGAGGACGCCCGGCGCCCAGATCCGATGGGCGCCGAGCGCAAGGCCCGTCAGCTCGAAGCGCTCGTCGATCTCGGCGATCGCCGCCTCGACCGTCACGCCGTCGAGAAAGCGGTCGCCGGCGCTCGACAGCCCGGCCGCTGCGATCGCCGCCTCGACGGGACCGGAGGCGGTCACGCGGCCGGCGTCCAGCACCACGAGGTTTTCAGCAAGCCGCCGCGCCTCTTCGAGCGCGTGCGTGACATAGACCACCGGGATCTCGGCGCCGGCCACGATGGTTTCGAGGAACGGCATGATCTCGGCCTTGCGCTCGGAGTCGAGCGCTGCGAGCGGCTCGTCGAACAGCAGCGCGCGGGGCCCGGAGAGCAGCGCGCGCCCGATCGCGACCCGCTGGCGCTCGCCGCCCGAGAGCGAACGGGGACGGCGCGACAGCAGGTGCGAGACGCCGAGCGTCTCGACCACGAGGTCGAAATCCGGCGAGGCCGCCCCGCGGCGCTTGCGGCCGAACATCAGGTTGGATTTGACGGAAAGATGCGGGAACAGCCGGCTGTCCTGGAACACGCAGCCCACCCGACGCTTCGGCGGCGCGAGATTGATGCGGCGGCCAGCGTCGTAGAGCGTCGTTCCGTCGAGCGCGATGCGGCCATCGTCCGGGCGATTGAGGCCGACGATCGCGTCGACAAGCGTCGATTTGCCGGCTCCTGACCGGCCGAGCACCGCGGTGACGCCCGAAGGGGCCTCGATCGCGACGTCGAGCGAGAAGTCGCCGACGTTGCGGCGGATATCGACGGAAAGGGTCATTGCGCGCGCCTTCGCGCGGAACAGCGAGGGCGGAGGCGCGACGTCTCCGTCCCCTCCCCTTGCGGGGAGGGTAAGGGTGGGGGTGGTTCAGAATGGACCGCCAACGTTGCGCGTCGAGCGACGTCGCGGGCGTCGCCCTTTCCGGAGCCACCCCCACCCCCGACCCCTCCCCGCAAGGGGGAGGGGGGAAGGGCGCACATTTCAGTCGAACTGCCCTCATCCCGAGATCCGCGTCGAGAGCCGGCGGGCGAGGATCTCGGACGCCACCAGCGCCGCAAGCGAGAGCGCGATCGCGACCAGCACCAGCCGTCCCGCCGCCTCGTCGCCGCCCGGCGTCTGGGTCAGCGTATAGATCGCGGCCGGAAGCGTGCGGGTCTCGCCCGGAATGTTCGACACGAAGGTGATGGTGGCGCCGAACTCGCCGAGCGCCTTGGCGAAGGCCAGCACCAGCCCCGCCAGAACGCCGGGCAGGCTCAGGGGCAGCGTCACGGCGAGGAACACGCCGATGCGCCCCGCGCCGAGCGTTGAGGCCGCCTGTTCGAGGCGCCGGTCCACGGCCTCGATCGACAGGCGGATGGCCCGCACCATGAGCGGAAAGCCCATCACGCCCGCCGCGAGCGCCGCGCCCGTCCACTTGAACGAGAAGGAGAGGCCGCAGCAGTCGAGCAGCGGCTTGCCGAAGATCCCCTGCCGGCCGAAGGCGATCAGCAGCAGGTAGCCGGTGACGACGGGCGGCATCACCAAGGGAAGGTGCACCAGCCCGTCGAGCAGCGTCTTGCCCCAGAATTTCCCGCGCGCGAGCGCGAAGGCGATCACCACCGCGAAGGGCAGGCTTGCGAGCGTGCCGATGCTCGCGACCACGAGGCTGAGCCGGACGGCCACGAGGTCGTCCGGCTCGAGGCCCAGCGTTGCGGCGATCGCTTCCAGCGGATCAGTTCCCGGCGAGCACGGTGAAGCCGGCTGCCTCGAACACCGCCTTGGCCTTGGCCGAGGAGAGATACTTCAGGAAGGCGTCGGCGCTCGCGCTCGTGGCGCTCTTGAGCTTGGCCGCCGGGTAGACGATCGCCGGGTGGCTGTCGGCCGGGAAAGTGCCGACGATCTTCACGCCTTTGTCGGCGGCCGCATCCGTCTTGTACACGACGCCGAGCGGGGCCTCGCCGCGCGAGACGAGAGCCAGCGCCGCGCGCACGTTTTCTGCGCCCGCGACCTTGGCCGAGACTTGTGTCCACACGCCGAGCTTCTCGAGAGCGGCTTTGCCGTATTTGCCGGCCGGCACCGAGGCGACTTCGCCCATGGCCAGGCGACCGTCGCCGAGAAGGCCCGCGATGTCGACGCCGGGCTTCAGGTCGACGTCGCCCTTCGACCAGTCGGTCGCGGCGACGAGCACCAGCTTGTTGCCCAGGAGGTCGGAGCGGGAGGCCGGGTCGATCAGATCCTTCTGCGCGACATAGTCCATCCACGGCACGTCGGCCGAGATGAAGAGATCGGCGGGGGCCGCCTGCTCGATCTGCTTGGCGAGCGCGGAGGAGGCGGCGTAGCTCGACTTCACCTCGACGCCGGACTCCTTGGTCCAGTCCTTGGCGATCTGGTCGAGGGCGTTCTTCAGCGAGGCGGCGGCGAAGACGACCACGGGGGCCTTGGCGTCCTGCGCGACAGCGGCGAGCGGGGAAAGGGCGAGCGCGCCGGCGACGGCGATGCTCGTGAACAATCTGCGAGTGAAGGACATGGCGCGATACGTCTCCGCGCCGCGAGTCGGCCCCGCGGCTTTTGTCGGCTGGACGTCGCGCCCGGCCTCCATCGAGGCGTCGAGATCGGCGACGAGCGGATGACCGCCGTCAGCGGCGGAGGAACGCCGCGGAAAATGCCCGAGCGCAGGCCTGCGGGCAAGGTGGGATGCAAGGGATTTGAGGAGACGAGACGTCAAACGCGACGCGCTCGTCGTCCCCCGGCTCGTCCGGGGGATCCACGCCGGATCATCGTCCGCCGAGCTCCCCGGAAAAGCGGACGCCCCGGACAGGCCGGGGCATGACGACGCTAGGCCCGAGACAGGTCGGGCGCGGCGTTAGCGCCGCAGTCCCGGCGCCTCACTTCTCGACGAAGGCCTTTTCGATGACGAAGTGGCCTTGTTCGCCGTGGTTTCCTTCCTCGTAGCCGCCGTCGACGAGGAGTTGGCGGGTGTCGCGGATCATGTCGGGCGAGCCGCACAGCATGAAGCGGTCGTTCTCGATCGACATGTTCGGCAGGCCGACGTCCTCGAACAGCTTTCCGCTCGTCATCAGGTCGGTGATGCGGCCGCGGTTGCGGAACGGCTCGCGGGTCACGGTCGGATAGTAGACCAGGCCGCCCGAGATCATCTCGCCCAGAAGCTCGTCCCTGGGCAGCGTCTCGGTGATGGTCTCGCCATAAGCGAGCTCGTTGACCTGCCGGCAGCCGTGCACCAGCACGACCTTCTCGAAGCGCTCGTAGGTCTCCGGATCCTTGATGATGGAGAGGAATGGCGCGAGGCCGGTGCCGGTGCCGAGCAGGTAGAGGTTCCTGCCGGGAAGCAGGTTGTCGAGCACGAGGGTTCCAGTCGGCTTCCGGCCGATGAGGATGGGGTCGCCGACGTTCAGATGCTGGAGGCGCGAGGTGAGCGGCCCGTCCGGCACCTTGATGGAGAAGAACTCGAGCTCCTCGTCGTAGTTCGCCGAGACGACCGAATAGGCGCGCACCAGCGGGCGGCCCTCGACCTCGATGCCGATCATGGTGAACTCGCCGTTGCGGAAGCGGAAACGACGGATCGCGCGTGGTGCGGAACGAGAACAGCGTCTCGGTCCAGTGATGCACATGCGTCACGCGCTCTTCGAGATATTTGCTCATTCGCGAGGTCGTCCCGCTCGGTCGACGGAACGGCGGGCCGCTGCGTCGGGATAAATCACATCTAAAGAGGTGGATATATCTCAATTCACCTGACGGGCGCGATATAAGGCATTTCTGGCGGTATTCCAAGCGCATTCCCTGCAACGCCGCGTTGTCGGCGCTGCAGGGCGCGAGGTTGGGGGCTCAGGTCGCGGCGGGCAGTTCTGCCTCAGCATTCCGCGATCACGCTCCAGCTGACGCCGAAGCGGTCCGTCACCATGCCGAAGCTCGCCGCGAAGAAGGTCTTGCCCAGCGGCATCAGCACCGAGCCGCCCTCGGCGAGCGCGTTGAAGGCGCGTTCGGCGGCGGCGACGCCGTCGACGTTGAGCGCGAGCGAGAAGCCCGAGAAGCTGGCGGGGGTCGGATCGCAGCCGTCGGAGATCAGCAACCGGCTGCCGCCGACGATCAGCGAGGCGTGCATCACCTTGCTCTCGAACCCCTCGGGGACCACGCCGGGCGGCGCCGGGTCCGGGCTCTCGTTGAAGCGCAACAGCATTTCGCGCGTCGCGCCGAGATGGGTTTCGTAGAAAACGATCGCCTCTTCGGCGCGGCCGTTGAAGAACAGGTAGGGCTCGAGCTTCATGTCGGGTCTCCTTCGACGCGGATGTGTCATCCGAAGGACGATCGGAGCGTGACGATCCCGACAGGGGCGTAAAAAATTCGCGGCGCCCGTTGGACGCCCGACCCTCGGCCCGTCATCCCGGGTTCGACCCGGGATCCAGAACCACAAAGCGCCGCGAAAAATCTGCGCCGTCGTGTTCATGGATCCCGGCTCTTCGGCCGGGGCGACGGCGGCGGTTCCTGAGTCCGAGAGGCGAAGGTCTCGTCCTCAGCCTTCCTCGGCCTGCGCGGCCGCGCGCCAGCCGATGTCGCGGCGGCAAAAGCCGTCGGGCCAGTCGATCAGGTCGACGGCGGCGTAGGCGTTCATCTGCGCCTCCGCGGCGTCCGCGCCGAGCGCGGTGACGGCCAGAACCCGGCCGCCATTCGCAAGCAGCCGGTCGCCGTCGCGTCGGGTGCCGGCGTGGAACACCGAAACGTCGTCGCGCGCCTCCGCCGCCTCGAGGCCGCGGATCTCCGACCCCTTCTCGTAAGCGCCCGGATAGCCGTTCGCCGCGAGCACCACGGTGAGCGCGGTCTCGTCGCGGAAGCGCGGCGCGACGCCCGCGAGCTTGCCGTCGACGGCCTTCTGGAGAAGCTCCAGCAGATCGTCCTCGAGCCGCGGCAGCACGACCTCGGCCTCCGGGTCGCCGAAGCGCACATTGTATTCGACGAGCCGCGGGCCGTCCGGGCCGATCATCAGCCCGGCGTAGAGGAAGCCGACGAAGGGCTGGCCGTTTTTGGCCATGGCGGCGACGGTCGGGCGGACGATCTCGGCCATGGCCTGCTCGGCCAAAGCGGGGCTCAGCACGGGCGCAGGGCTGTAGGCCCCCATGCCGCCGGTGTTCGGGCCCTTGTCGCCGTCATAGGCGCGCTTGTGGTCCTGCGCGTCGCCGAGCACGACGGCGGTGGTTCCGTCGACGAGCGCGAACAGGCTCGCCTCCTCGCCGGCCATGAACTCCTCGACCACGGCTTCGCCGCCCGCGCCGTCGGAGAAGATCGCGTCGACGGCGGCGTTCGCCTCGTCGATCGTTTCGGCCACCACCACGCCCTTGCCGGCCGCGAGACCGTCGGCCTTCACCACCACCGGCGCGCCGAAGGCCGCCACCGCTGCGCGGCCCTCTTCGGCCGTCCGGCAGCGCCGGAAGCCGGCGGTCGGGATGTTCTCTCGGGCGCAGAGCTCCTTGGTGAAGGCCTTGGAGCCTTCGAGCTGCGCCGCCGCCGCGGTAGGGCCGAACGCCGGGATGCCGGCCTCGTCGAGCCGGTCCACGACGCCTGCGACGAGCGGCGCCTCTGGGCCGACCACCACGAGGTCGACGCCCTCGTGTTTCGCCAGCGTCACGATGCCGTCGATGTCGTCGACCTGGACCGGAAAGCATTCGGCCAGCGCCGCGATGCCCGGATTGCCGGGCGCGGCGATCAGCCTCGTGAGCTTCGGGCTCTTCTTGAGCGAGGCGGCGAGCGCATGTTCGCGGCCGCCCGAGCCGAGGAGAAGGACGATCATATGAAAAAGGGCCCCTGGCTCGAATGAGACGGGGCCCTTCTATCGACGTTCCGCGCCGGACGAAACCGGCGGCCGGCGATTACGCCTCGACGATGACCTTGCCCTTCATCATCGGGTGCGGGGTGCAGATGTAGCTGTACTCGCCGGCCTGGTTGAACTTCACCGTGTAGGTGTCGTTCAGGTTCAGCATCTTGCCCTGGGCGCCCGGCTTGCCCTTCATCGGCCCGTTGCGGAAGTGGACGTTGTGCGCCATGCCGTCGTCCTTGTTGGTCCAGGTGATGCTCTCGCCGACCTTGACCTTCACCTCGGGCGTGCCGAAGGCCATGTTCTGGATGGTCACCTGCTCCTTGCCTCCGGCTCCTTCGACGACTTCCGCGGGCGGGGTCTCCTGGGCGAGGGCGGTTTTCGGGGCGATGACCACGGCGGCCGCGGCGAGGCCGGCGGTCGCGAGAAACATGCGCCGGTCGAGGGCGGGCAGGGCGTCGGCGGTGCTCATGGCGCTTCCTTGTTCTTGATGAGGTCCGGCCGAGAGGCTCCGCGGGCGCACGACGGCGTTCGACCGCCGCATGAGCGGCGCTCCGCGGGAACGGGACGGATCCGATCTCTAGGTTTCGTCGGCCGATCGAACCGACAAGCGTCGGATATATACGAAAAACCCGGCGAACAAGCGTCCGCCGGCTCTCCATCGAAGAAGTGATGATGTTCGAGTTCGAATGATTTCGAACTGAAACTTGGAATCGGTATAAAATTCGGCGGATTTACTCGACCACGACCTTGCCCTTCATGGTCGAGTGCAGTGTGTCGATATACTCATACGTGCCGCTCTGGGCGAACCTCACCACATAGGCGTCGCCTACGTTGAGCGTGCGCCCTTGCGCGTTGGCCGCGCCTTTCGCTGGGCCGCGGCGGAAATGGACGTTGTGGGTCGCGCCGTCGGCGTTCACCCATTTGACCGCCTGGCCGACCTTCACCTTGACCTCCGGCGTCGAGAACTGGGTCGCCTCGATCTTGACTTCAGGCGCGTCGGCGGGCGGCGGGCCTTTCATGATCTCGATCGGCGACGCCTGGGCGGCGATCGGGGCCGCGACGAGGAGCGCCGCGAGAGCTGGCATGCGCATCTGAGCCTCCTTTCGGAAGGTTTTTGCTCTGTTTTCAACGTTTTTGACGGCGAGGCGTTCCCCCATGGGCTCGCGCCCGCGCCCCGGCGCCGCTAAGTTCCCGCGCGTGATCGAGGAATCGCGCCCATGACGACGTCGCCGACCGCGCTTTCGAACGCGCCCGAACTCTCGGTCTCCGAGCTCTCGCAGTCGCTCAAGCGCACGGTTGAGGACACGTTCGGCTATGTGCGGGTCCGCGGCGAGATCTCCGGCTATCGCGGTCCGCATTCCTCGGGCCACGCCTATTTCGCGCTGAAGGACGAGGGCGCGAAGATCGACGCGGTCTGCTGGCGCGGCACGTTTTCGAAGCTGAAGTTCCGGCCCGAGGAGGGCATGGAGGTGGTGGCGACGGGCCGCCTCACCACCTATCCCGGCAAGTCCGCCTACCAGATCGTGGTCGACGCGCTGGAGCCGGCGGGCGTCGGCGCGCTCCTGGCGCAGCTCGAGGAACGCCGCCGCCGCCTCGGCGCCGAGGGCCTGTTCGCCGACGAGCGCAAGAGGCCCTTGCCGTTTCTTCCCGAAGTCGTCGGCGTCGTCACCTCGCCGACCGGCGCGGTCATCCGCGACATCCTCCACCGCCTCGCCGAGCGATTTCCGCGTCGTGTGCTGGTCTGGCCGGTTCGCGTGCAGGGCGAGACCGCGGCCGAGGAGGTCGCCGCCGCGATCCGCGGCTTCAACGCGCTGGCGCCCGGCGGCGCGATCCCTCGGCCCGACGTGCTGATCGTCGCCCGCGGCGGCGGCAGCCTCGAGGACCTGTGGAGCTTCAACGAGGAGATCGTGGTCCGGGCGGCGTTCGAAAGCGCGATCCCGCTGATCTCCGCGGTCGGCCACGAGACCGACACGACGCTGATCGACTTCGCCTCCGACCGCCGCGCCCCGACCCCGACAGCGGCCGCCGAAATGGCGGTGCCGGTGCGCGCCGATCTTCTCGCGACGACCGCCGATCGCGGCGCGCGGCTGAAGTCCGGCATCCTGCGCGGCCTCGAGGCGCGTCGGGTGGAGCTGCGATCGGCCTCTCGCGCCCTGCCGACGCTGGAGGCGCTGGTCCAGATTCCCCGGCAACGGCTCGATCATGCGGCGGCCCGGCTCGGGCCCGCGCTCGCCACCAACGCAGGCCGCCACCGGGCGCGGCTTGCGGCGGCTGGCGCGCGGCTGTCGCCGGTGACGCTGCGGGGCCGGATCTCCGCGGCGCGCGAGCGCGTCGACGCTCTGGCGACCCGCGCCGAGCGCGCCCGCCGCGCGCTGCTTGACAAGCGCCGCGCCGAGCTCGACGGGCTGTGGAAGTTCGCCGAAAGCCTCAGCTACGAGCGGGTGCTCGATCGCGGCTACGCGCTGGTGCGCGGCGTCGACGGCTCGCTCGTGCGCCGCGCGTCCGAGATCGACGCCGGACAGCCGCTCTCGCTGGTCTTCGCCGACGGCGAGGCGCAGGCGGTCGCGACCGACGGCGCCGCTCCGCCGCCTCAGCGCCCGGCGAAGCGCAAGGCGGAGGCGCAAAAGACGGAGCCGCCCCGTCAGGACGACCTGTTCGGCTAGAGTTCGATCCGCGAAACAAAAAGGCCCGCCGGAGGGCGGGCCTTCGAAGCGGGGCGAGCTGCGCCCTTACTGGGTCGCGACCTCGTAGGCGATCGCCGACGAGGCGATCGATGAGCCCCAAACGACGAGCGCGGTGCTGGTTCCCATCGACGGCACGGCGAGCAGCGCCCCGACGCCCGCCACCGCGAAACCGAGCGCCGCGCCGTAGATCGCGTCGTCGCTGACGCCTCCGCCGACAAGGTCGAGCTCTTCGGCCGTGAGTTCGCGCTTCATCTGAAACTCCCCGATGGTCACGCGGCCGACCGGTTCGACCGCTTGAGTGATCGACTGATCACAACACGGGGCGGACATGTCGACAAGCAACCGGGACGCGTGGCGTCCCGGTTCGCAGCGGCGCGGTTTCGTTGGCGGTCAGGGCCGTCTCAGTACCGGGTATGCCCGCCGAGGTGCCGGCGCAGCAGCCGCACGTTGCGGCGGTTGGCCTTCACGGCGAGGTCGAACACGGGCCCGACCACGGGGATCGAGCCCACCACCGCGTCGAACGCGACGTTGCCGACCATCTGGACGAGCGTCCCCCTGGACGCGCCGAGCTCGTGCGCGCGCTTGATCATGTAGGCCGAGATCAGCGCGGTCGACAGGCTGCCGGCGACCGGAACCACGGAGGCGACGGCGTCGAGGCCGAAGCGCCAGCCGGTTCCGGGGATGCGCCAGCGCGAGTCGAGCATGTCGGCGATCCGCTCCAGATGCTGGAGCGTCGCCTCGCGGTCGTCGACGTGGAGGCGGCCTGCGAAGCCGCTTGCTGTGGCGTTCATCGTCTCAGGAGCACCCAAATGGCGTGGATCTGACCGGGCACGAGCCCGCAGATGGTGAGGATGATGTTGAGCCAGAAATGGAGTCCAAGGCCGACCCGTGTGAACACCGCCACCGGCGGCAGGAACAGCGCGAGCAGGATCTGAACGACGGTCATTCGGCGAAGGCCTCCTTCGGGCGCGGGTCATGCGCCGTCTCCGGCGGTGAACGTCGTGCGAAGGCTTTCGTTCACGCCCCGGATATGGGGACGTCCCGTCGCTCGCGGAAGAAGGCGCGCAAAAGTTCGGCGGAGTCGCGCTCCAGGAAGCCGGGATAGACCTCCGGCGCGTGATGGCAGGTCGGCTGGTCGTAGAGGCGAACGCCGGACGTGACGGCGCCGCCCTTCGCGTCCTCGGCGCCGAAATAAAGCCGCCGGATGCGCGCGAACGAGATCGCGCCGGCGCACATCGGGCAGGGCTCCAGCGTGACGTGAAGGTCGCAGCCGACAAGCCGCTCCTGGCCGAGCGCCTCGCACGCCATGCGGATGACGAGCACCTCGGCGTGCGCGGTCGGGTCGTTCATTTCGCGCGTGCGGTTGCCGGCCGCGGCGATCAGCGCGCCGTCCTTCGTCACCACTGCGCCGATGGGCGCCTCGCCCCGCGCGGCCGCCGCGCGGGCCTCCTCGAGCGCGATCTCCGGCGTCCTGTCAGCCTTGTGCGTCTCGGCGCTCGTCAACGTGATCCCGCCATGCTACTCGCGCTCCGTCATGACCGGATCCGACGATACACCCGCCGCCCCGACCGAGGACGCGGCGCCCGACGACGCTCAGGCGAACGCCGAGGAGAACCGACGCCGCCCCGGCGAGCGCCTCGCCAAGGCGATCGCGCGCGCAGGACTAGGTTCGCGCCGCGAGGCCGAGGCCTGGATCGAACAGGGCCGCGTCGCCGTCAACGGCGAAACCATCGCGAGCCCCAACCACAATGTCGAGCCGGGCGACCGGGTCGAGGTCGACGGCCGTCCGCTGCCCGAGCGCGAACGGACGCGGCTCTGGCTCTATCACAAGCCGCGCGGCTACGTGACGACGACGCATGATCCGGAAGGGCGCGAGACCGTGTTCTCGATCCTGCCCGAGAGCATGCCGCGCGTGATGACGGTCGGCCGGCTCGACATCAACACCGAAGGCCTGCTGCTGCTGACCAACGACGGCGGCCTCGCGCGCGTCCTCGAGCTGCCGGACACCGGCTGGCTGCGCCGATACCGCGTGCGCGCCTTCGGCAAGACCGACGCGAACGCGCTCGGAAAGCTGAAGGAGGGCGTCGAGATTGACGGCTTCGCCTACGGCGCGATCGACGCCGAGATCGAGCGGCAGCAGAAGGACAACGTCTGGCTGCGTTTCGGCCTGCGCGAGGGCAAGAACCGCGAGGTCAAGCGCGTCGCCGAGCATCTTGGCCTTGCGGTCAACCGGCTGATCCGCATCTCCTTCGGTCCCTTCCAGCTCGGCGAGCTGCCCGAAGGCGCCGTCGAGGAGGTGCGCACCCGCACGCTGATCGACCAGCTCGGCAAGCGGCTCACCGAAGAGGCGGGCTGCGACTTCGACGCGCCCGTCTTCGGCTCCGGCGAGGACGCGCCGCGCAAGACCGGCGGCCGCGGCAGCGCGGGCCGTTCCCAGGAAGACGCGCAGCCCGAGCGCCGGCGCGTGATGGATCCCTCGCAGCGCGTCGGCCGCCGCGCCTCGATCGCGCGGCCGCGCGACATGGCCGCGCCGACGTCGGCGGGGGATGCGCAAGCGCCCGAGACCCGGACCAAGCGCGCGGCCCCGGTGGCCGATCGCCGCGGCAGGCAGGTCAAGGTCGAGCGGGTCACGCGGACCGATCCCGAGGCGGCGCCGAAGCGGTTCCGCAAGAAGGACGCCGGCGCGGCCGAGCGTTTCGGAGCCGCCGGTCGCCCGCCGCGGCCGGAGCGCGAAGAGCGTAAGGGGCCGGGCAAGGCCGGCGGCAAGGGATTTGCGCGCGGCGCCGGCGACCGTCCCGGACGTGGGTTCGGCGGCGCCGACGGCGCTCAAGCGCGCCCGCCGCGCGGCCGCGACGCAGGCGAGCGCTTCAGCCGGGGCGACGGCGACAGGCCGCGCCGCGCGCCGGAGGGCGAGCGCCCGCGGCGCGACGCGTTCGAGCGGCGTCCGCGCGAAGACGCCGCGGAGCGTCCCGCCCGCGCGCCCTCGGACCGTCCGCGCGTCTCGACGCCGCGCTGGCGCGACGACTCTTCGGGAGAGGCCGCGCGCGAGCGCCCGTCCGGGCCGCGTCCGCCGCGCGGAGACCGTCCGCAGCGAGAAGACCGCCCGCAGCGCGGGCGGCCCGAGGGCGATCGCCCTCGCGGCCAGCGCCCGCAGGGCGACAGGCCTTCGCGTCCGCAGGGCGACCGGCCTCCGCGCGACGGCGACAGGCCCCAAGGCGATCGCAAGTTCGGCGACCGTAAATTCGGCGACCGTCCGCCGCGCGCCGAAGGCGATCGTCCGGGGCGACCGCCCGCCGCGTCCGCGGCCCGAGGGCGACAGGCCCCGCGGCCCGCGCCCGCAGGGCGACCGGGCTGCGCGTCCGCAGGGCGACCGGCCTCCGCGCGACGGCGACAAGCCCCGCGGCGAGCGGGCGTTCGGCGATCGCCCCCCGCGCGGCGATCGTCCGGCGCGGAGCGGCGAGGGCCGACCGCCGCGAGGCGACGCCCGTCCCCCGAGGCGCGACGGCCGTCCGGGCGGAGGATCTGGCGGGCCCGGCGGCGGACGTCCGTCCGGCGGCCCGCGCGGCCCGAAGCCGGGCGGCGGAAGCGGCGGCCCGAGGGGGCCGCGGCCGGCGGCGGGGCCCCGAAGGGCGGCGGAAAGGGACGGCCGGGCGGTGCGGATCGTCGGCGGTAAGTTCAAGGGCCGCGCGCTGAAGGGCCCGGCCCCGGACTCGCGCGCCATCCGCCCGACCAGCGACCGGCTGCGCGAGGCCGTGTTCAACGTGCTCGCCCACGCCTATGGCGACCCGTGCGAGGGCGCGCGGACGCTTGACCTGTTCGCCGGCACCGGCGCGCTCGGGCTCGAAGCGATGTCGCGCGGCGCGAAGATCTGCGTGTTCGTGGACGAGGGCGCGGAGGCGCGCGCGTGCCTGCGCGCCAATGTCGAGACGCTCGGCCTCGGCGGCCAGACCAAGATCTTTCGGCGCGACGCCACCAAGCTGGGGCCCGCGATCGCCCAGGGGCCGTTCGATCTCGTGTTCTGCGACCCGCCCTACGGCAAGGCGCTCGGCGAACAGGCGCTCGCTTCGGCGCGCGAGGGCGGCTGGCTCGCCCAGGGCGCGCTCGTCGTGTGGGAAGAAGCGAGCGAGGCCGAAACGACGATTCCCGCCGGCCTCGATCTCATCGAACGACGCGTTTACGCCGATACGGCGATGAGCTTCCTCAAGGCCGCCTGACGGCTTCTGTCAGCGGGTCGGCGCGTCGGGGCGGCCTTGCGCCACCTCGCTCTCCATCACGGCCGAATAGAGCGGCGCGAGCGCGAGCGAGACGGCGGGCGTCACATGGTCGGCGTCGCGATAGAGCGGGACGCCGTCGCGCACGACGTCGCATTTCTTGGCGTCGCAGAAGTAGGAGTCCGGCTCGATCACGTCCGCGCCTCGGCGGGCCGCCGCCTCGCGGATGATCTTCGACGCCAGCCCATCCCGGCGCTCGACGACCTCGGCCGACGGCGAGAGCTCCACCTTGCGCCCCGCCATCATGGCTTTTGCGAGCGCGTAGGGCACGATGTAGCCGGCTTCCGGCACGCCGAGCACCACGACGGGCCGCACCCCCACGCTCCGCAGTTTGGCCAGCGTCTCGTCCATCGCTGCGGCGAACTTGGCGGCTTCGCCCGGCACGGGAGGCGCGACCTTCTTGGGGTCGAAGAACATGCCCTCGTCCCCGAACCCGTTTCCGAGCGCCGCGCGCGGCCAGCGCGCCACCATGAACACCAGCGGGATCTTCTCCTTGGCGAGGAGATCGAAGACCGCGTCGTTGACCTCGTGGCAGCGCTGGTTGGTGTCGTCGGGCGGTGAGCGTGCGGAAGTCCTCGAGCGGCGGGCAGGAGCCTGCGCCGACGAACAGGCCTTTCAGGCCCGCCTCGTCGCCGGCCTTGAAGATGCCAGGCGCAAGCGCCGCCGCGTGGCTGTCGCCCCATACGAGGAAGCGCGGTCGGCCTTCCTCGGGCGGCGCGCCGAGCGAGCAGAGGCGGCCGGCGCGAATGTCGTCGGGCGTCGGGCCGGTGCGGCCCCGGGTGTCGACGAAGCAGTGGTCGTGGCTGCGGTCCGGCGGGATCATGCCGTAGACCGCGCGCACCTCCGGAGAGAGGCGCTCCGGCAGGCCCTCGCTGTGCGCGAAGACGCCGCCGACCGCGCAGCAAAGCGCGGTGACGGCGGCGGCCGCCGCGACGAGCTGCGGCCGTGTGACGGGTTTCGCGCGGTCGCTCGTCTCGGCCCGCGGCGGATGCGCGGCCTTGGCCCTAAACGGCTGCTCGACGAAGTGCCAGGAGATCCAGGCGAGCACGAGCGAGACGGCGATGACGAGCCAGGCTTCCGTGGCGTCGAGCCGGGCGTCCTGCCGGTATTCGACGAGCACGATCAGCGGCCAGTGCACGAGATAGAGCGAGTAGGAGATCTTGCCGACGAGGACGAGGGGGCGGGCGGCGAGGAGGGCGCCGCCGCCATGCCCTCGCGCGCGCCGTTGATCGCGAGCGCCGCGCCGAGCGTCGGCGCCAGCGCCGCAAGGCCCGGGAACAGGGTCTTGTCGTCGTAGAGGAGAACCGCGCCGGCGATCAGCCCGAGGCCAAGAAACGCAAAGGCCGAGCCTTCGAGCGCGCGCGCCGGACGCAGCGCGATGAGCGCGCCGATCAGCAGCTCCCAGAAGCGGTAGGGCGCGAGGTAGAACACGTCGTCGGGATCGACCGGCAGATGCCAGATCGAGGCGGCGAACGAGGCGGCGGCGAGCACGGCGAGGACGGGAACGACGGCGCGGCGCGCGAAGCGCCAGAGACCCGCCACAAGCAGCGGAAAAATAAGGTAAAACTGTTTCGATGCCGAGCGACCAGGTGTGCAGCAGGGGCTTGGCCTGCGCGGCGGCGTCAAAATAGCCCGCCTGCCCCCAGAACAGCATGTTGGAGACCATGAGCGCCGCGGCGATCGCGCTCTTTCCCATGGCCTCGAGGTCGATCGGCAGCAGGATGGCGGCCGAGGCGGCGGCGGTGGCGAGGATCGTCACGCCGAGCGCCGGCGCGATCCGCCGGATCCGCCGCTCGTAGAACGACCAGAGGCCGAAGCTTCCGGCCGCTAGGTCGGCCGCGATCGTCTTGGTGATCACATAGCCGGAGATGACGAAGAAGACGTCGACGCCCACGAAGCCGCCGGGCACGAGACCGGCGGCGTGATAGAGCAGGACCGACAACACCGCGACGGCGCGAAGACCGTCGATTTCAGGCCGATAAAGCAAGGCGGTCCTTCACGCTGCGCATTCGCTCGCCGCCCGGGGAGGGCCGGTCGGCGCTCTTCATTGGCCCTTAGATAACGGCGAAATTGGCGCAGGTCTTCAGTCGATCGCCGCAAGCCGGGAATGCGCGTCGCTCAGCGCGGATACCAGAGCTCGATCCGGCCTCGCGGCGCCTGATAGCGCGCCGAGGCGCGCAGCACCGTCGCGCCGTCGAGCCCCTGGCGCGCCGCGATCGCGGCGACGCGGTCGGCGAGGGGGCGGTCGGCGTCGTCGAAGTAGCGCACTTCGGGGCGCGCCGGCGCGCCGCCGCCCACCAGTTCGATGCCGGGCGAGGGGATCCCGGCCGCCTTGAGCGCCCTCCACATCTCGTCGGCGGCGAAGCGGGCGTCCATGTCGGGCGCCTGGATGTAGACCGAGGCCGCGGAGATCGCGGCGGGAGGAATCGAGCCGGTGACGATCTCCTCGTCGATCGCGCTGCGCTGGGGATGGGGGGTGGGCGCGCCGAAGGGCGACTTCACGAGCCCGACCGCATAGGCGCCCGACAGGCCGACGACCAGCATCGCGGCGAAGGCCAGGAAGGCGAGCCAACGCAGGATTCTCAGGACGATCGCGCCGAACAGCACGATCGCGAGCGCCCCCACCACATAGGCGGCCGGCGATCCAGAAAAGAAAGCGTCGAGGCCGTCGCCGTTCACCGCCGTATGCACTCCGCGAACACGCAGTCGATGCGGGATCGCGCTGGGCCCGATCCGTCGTCTGCGATGGTTAGCGGCCGAGTGGTTGACATTTCGTCGCCACGGCGGCGGTGCGGCGGTAGGTCGATCACCATCGAGGGACGCGGCGTCAGCGCCGGCCGAAGAGCTTCTCGAGGTCGGCGGTCGAGAGCCGCACGAAGGTCGGGCGGCCGTGATTGCAGGTCGAGGCGGCGGGCTCGGCCTCGATTTGGCGCAAGAGCGCGTTCATCTCCTCGGGCTTGAGCCTGCGTCCGGCCCGCACCGAGCCGTGGCAGGCGACGGTCGCGAGAATGAGGTCGAGCCTACGCGCGAAGGGCGCGCTTTCGGCCGCGCCTTCGGCGAGCGTCTCGGCGAGGTCGCGGATGAGGGCGGAGGCGTCGCAGGGCCCGAGCGGGGCGGGGGTCGCGCGCACCAGCACCGCGCCCGATCCGAAGGGCTCGACGCCAAGGCCCCATTCGGCGAGCTCGTCGGCGGCCGCGAGCACGCGTTCGGCGTCGGCCGGGTCGAGCTCGACGACGTCGGGCACGAGCAGCTCCTGGCGCGGCACGCCGGACTTTCCGCGCAGGCGCTTCAGCTCCTCATAGGTGAGGCGCTCATGGGCCGCGTGGGCGTCGACCAGAACGACGCCGTCGCGGGTCTCGGCGAGCACGTAAGTGGCGTGGAGATGCGCCTTGGCCGCGCCGAGCGGCCGGTCGAGCGCGTCCAACTCCGCCTCGCGTTCGGGCGCGCGGGCCTGCGGCGCGAGATCGATGAGGTCGGCGGCGAAGGCCGCCTGTGCGGGCGCCGCCAAGCCGCGGGCCGGGACGACGTTCGAGGGCGACCAGCGCGCCGGCGCGGCGTAGGTCGCGGCCGGGCGGTGGGCGCCCGCATGCGGGAAGGGCGCGCGGGCCGCGAAGCGCGCGATCTCGGCGCCGCCGGCGGCGTAGGGCTGCGGCCCCTGTCGGCGAGCTTGGCGCGGACGCTCGACACGATGAGCGCGCGGATCAGGGCGGGGTCGCGGAACCGCACCTCGGCCTTCGCCGGGTGGACGTTGACGTCGACCTCGCCGGGACCGACCCGGATGTCGAGGGCCGCCACCGGATGGCGGTCGCGCGGCATCACGTCCTGATAGGCGGCCTTGAGCGCGCCCACGAGCAGCCGGTCGCGCACCGGGCGGCCGTTGACCGAGAGATAGATCGCGCCCGCGGTCGCGCGGTGCAGGTGCCCGAGGCCGACATGGCCGGCGATCGACGCGCGTTCGCGAGCCGCCTCGATCTCGGTCACCGCGCCCGCGGTCTCGGCGCCCAGAACCTGCGCCAGCCGCTCGGCGCGTCCCGTCGCGTCGTCGGAGACGGCCGGGAAGCGGAGCGTGCGCTCCTCGACCACGAGGGTGAAGTCGACCCGCGGGTTCGCGAGCGCGAGCCGGCGCACGACCTCGCCGGCGGCCTGCGCCTCCGCGCGGTCGGACTTCAGGAACTTTGCGCGCGCAGGCGTCGCGAAGAAAAGATCCCGCACCTCGATGCGCGTTCCCTTCGGAAGCGCCGCGGGCTCGACCGGCGACTTCGCGCCGCCCGAGACCGCGATGCGCCAGCCGTGGCCGGCCTCAGCCGTGCGGGTCTCGATCGCAAGCCGCGCGATCGCGCCGATCGAGGGCAGGGCCTCGCCGCGAAACCCCATGGTGGCGACGCCGACGAGATCCTCGTCGGAGGAGATCTTGGAGGTCGCGAAGCGTTCGACGGCGAGCGCGAGATCCTCGGGGCCCATGCCCGAGCCGTCGTCGACCACGCGGATGAGCCGCGCGCCGCCGCCCTCGAGCACGATCTCGATGCGGGCCGCGCCGGCGTCCAAAGCGTTTTCGGCGAGCTCCTTCACCACCGAGGCCGGGCGCTCCACCACCTCGCCGGCGGCGATCCGGTTCGCGACGACGTCTGAGAGCAGGCGGACGGGCATGGGGCGGCGACGATGGATGGATCGGGCGCAGAGCCTAGCACGGGCGGAGCCCGCGACTTCGGCGCTCGGGCGCTTCTCCCCAGCTTGGATGGCGCCCCGCCTGTTGCCGAAGGGGCGTGCGCGGCCTAGTTGCGCCCTTTCAGCAAGCGGCGACGAACGGCCGCAAGGGGAGTGCACGCCCATGGCGCAGGAACGCTTCGCCGCCCGGCAATGCGTGGTGGTGATGGGGCCCTCGGGCGTCGGCAAGACCACCGTGGCCGAGATGATCGCCGAGGCGCTCGGCTGGCGCTTCGCCGAGGCCGACGAGTTCCACCCCAAGGCCAACATCGACAAGATGGCGGCCGGCATCGCGCTCGACGACGAGGACCGCTGGCCGTGGCTCAGGCTCATCCGAGACTGGATGGGCGAGCAGGCGGGCGCCGGCGGCGACACCGTCATCACCTGCTCGGCGCTCAAGCGCCGCTACCGCGACCTGCTGCGAGAGGCGCCGACCCGCGTGCGCTTCCTCGAGCTGACGGCGACCAAGGAGCTGATCATGACGCGGCTCCCGAAGCGCAAGGGGCACTACATGCCGGTCTCGCTGCTCGACAGCCAGTTCGAGGCGCTCGAGGAGCTCGACGCCGACGAGGACGGCGTGAAGGTCGACGTCGGGGCCGATCCCGAGACCATCGTGCGCAACGCCCTTGCGGCGCTGGAGCTCGACGCGCCCGCCGCGTCGCCCAAGACGACCTCGCCTGAGACGACTTCGCCCAAGGCCGCCGCGGCCCGCTAGCCGCTCCGCTCGACCAAGATCTCCGCATCAAGGAGGCTTTAAGATGCCGCCACAGGCCGCCGCCGTCCCCGCGCTCTCCGCCGGCCCGCTGCTGCTGATCGCAGCAGCCGCGATCGTCGCGCTGCTCGTGCTGATCATGAGGTTCAGGATGCACGCGTTCCTCGCGCTCATCCTGGTCAGCCTCATCACCGCCTTCGCGGCCGGCATCGCGCCCGAGAACGTGGTCAAGGTGCTGATCAAGGGCTTCGGCGAGACGCTCGGCACCGTCGCGCTGCTGGTCGGCCTCGGGGCGATGCTCGGACGGCTGGTCGAGGTCTCGGGCGGCGCGCAGTCGCTCGCCGACGACCTCATCAAGCTCTTCGGGGAGAAACGCGCGCCGCTCGCGCTCGGGATCGCGTCGCTGATTTTCGGCTTCCCGATCTTCTTCGACGCCGGCCTCGTGGTGATGCTGCCGATCATCTTCTCGGTCGCCAAGCGCCTCGGCGGCGGGCTGCTGCGCTACGGCATTCCGGCGGCCGGCGCGTTTCGGTCATGCACGTCTTCGTGCCGCCGCATCCCGGCCCCGTGGCCGCGACCGAGCTGCTGAAGTCCGACATCGGCCTCGTCACGATCCTCGGCCTGCTGATCGCGATCCCGACCTGGTACGTGACGAGCTATCTGTTCGGCCTGTGGATCGGCAAGCGCATCGACGTGAAGGTGCCGACATCCTGTCGGGCGGACCGCAGGCCGGTCCCGTCGAAAACCCACCGAAGTCCTCCACCGTCATCCTGCTGCTGCTGCTGCCGCTCGTGATCATCTTCGTGAACACGGGCCTCGACTTCCTCGCGGCCGCCGGAACGCTCGACCGCAAGGCCCACTGGTTCCAGATCGCGCGCGGCCTCGGCTCGACGCCGATCGCGCTGCTGGTCGCGGTGCTGGTCGGCACCTACGTGCTCGGCGTCCGGCGCGGCAAGGACTCGCCGAACTCGAAAAGCTGGTCGACGGCGCGCTCGGGCCGATCTGCGCCATCACGCTGATCACCGGCGCCGGCGGCATGTTCGGCGGCGTGCTGCGCGAGAGCGGCATCGGCGCCGCGCTCTCCCAGACGCTGAACGACCTGGGCATGCACGTCTTCGTCGCCGGCTTCGTGATCGCGGCGGCGCTTCGGATCGCGCAGGGCTCAGCGACGGTGGCGCTCATCACCGCGGCGGGCCTCGTGCAGCCGGCGGTCGCGGCCGCGGGCTATGAGGGGACCGACCGCGCGGCGATCGTGCTCGCGCTCGCCGCGGGCTCGGTGATCGCGAGCCACGTCAACGATTCAGGATTCTGGCTGGTCGGCCGGTTCTACGAGATGGACCTCAAGACCACGCTCAAGACCTGGACGGTGCTCGAGACCCTCATCAGCCTGATGGGCTTCGCCATGGCGGCGCTGATCTTCGTGGTCTTCTAGCCGCCGGCCGATAGGCCGGGCCGACGCAGGCGAGCGCGATCGCGGCGCTCCCGATAAAACACGGATCCAAACTGGATTTTTCTTGACCCGGCGCAGCCGCGCCGGGAGGGTGCGGTTTGGCTTGGGCCTCGGAGATCGTAATGCGCGTGCTCGTACTGGCGGGAGCCTTCATCCTCGCGGCCGGACCGGTCGCGGCCGAGGCTCAGGCGCCGTCTCGGGCCGAGGCGCCCCTCGTCCTGGCGCAGAGCGCGAAGAAGTCCGCCAAGCGTCCGCCCGCCGCCGACGCGGTGTGGGACGTGCGCTCGTCATGCCTCTATGGCGAGGTCGAGACCAAGAAGGTCTCGGACAAGGACCGGCTCAAAGCCTGCGACCAGCTTGCGAAGTTCGAGAACGAGGCGCAGGAGGTCGGGCACTGCTGGAACCAGAACTTCGCAGAATACAAACGCTGCGAGTAAGGTTCCGGCCGCAAGGTCCGACCTGCGCCGGCCTGAGCGTCAGGCGGCCGCCGCGTCCCGCGTGTTCGCGCCTTCGAGCCCCGTCGGCTTGCCGACGGCGACCACCAGCAGGTCGCCGTCGCCGAACAGCGACTTCGCGGCCGCCTTCACCTGCTCGTCCGTCACCGCCTCCACCAGCGCGTTGCGCTTGGTGATGTAGTCGATCCCGAGATGATCGAGCTGCAGCTGCACGAGCTGGTTGGCGATCTTGGTCGAGGTGTCGAACCGGAGCGCATAGGAGCCGATCAGGAACTTCTTGGCGCTCTCGAGCTCTTTCGCCGTGGGCCCTTCCTCGGCGATGCGTCGGATCTCGTCCTGGATCAGCGCGATCGACTGGCCGGCGCGGTCGTTGCGGGTCGCGACGCCGCCGAGCAGCATGCCGGAATGGTCGTAGGGCGAGAGATAGCTGTAGACCGAATAGGCCAGGCCGCGCTTCTCGCGCACCTCGGTGAAGAGGCGCGAGGAGAACGAGCCGCCGCCGAGGATGTGGTTCACCACATAGGCCGGGATGAAGTCGTCGGCGTCGCGCAAGGGGCCGGGGCGGCCGAAGATGATCGAACTCTGCGGCACGTCGAGCGTCACGATCTCGATGCGCCCGGCGCCCGCCGGCGCGACGGTCTCGACGGTCTCGAGGCCGGCCGTCGCGGGCAGGTCGGCGAGCAGCGCGTCGACGAGGCCCGAGAGCCGTTCCGCCGAGACAGCTCCGACCGCGCCGATGACGACGTTGTCGCGCGCGATGACGCGGCGGTGGATCGCCAGCAGGTCCTCGCGGGTCGAGGCCTTGAGGCTCTCGAGCGTCCCGCGCGGCGGACGGCCGTAGGGATGGCCCGGAAACGCCTCCTTGAAGAAGGTGCGGCCCGCGAGGTCGTCCGGATCGAGCTCGTTGCGGCGGATCTGGGCGGAGAGCTGCCCGCGCATGCGCTCGACCGCGTCCTCGTCGAAACGCGGGGTCGTCAGCGCGAGGCCGAGCAGCCGGAACGCCTCGTCGATGTTTTCGGGCAGCGTCCTGAGGCTCGCCGAGACGGTGTCGCGGTTGGAGGAGAACGACAGCTCGATCGCGAGCTCCTCCAGGCGTTCCTGGAAGGCGTCCGCCGTCATGTCGCCCGCGCCCTCGTCGAGCAGGGCCGTCATCAGGTTGACGAGGCCGGGCCGGTCCTGCGGGTCCTGCGCCGAGCCGCCGCGGAACGCGATCTCGACCGCGATGACCGGCACGGCGGTCTCCTCCACGAGCCACGCCTCGGCCCCGTTCGGCGTCTCGACGCGCTGGATGTCGGTGGTGCGTGCGGCGGTGATCATGGAGCGCGTGAGCCTTGGAATGTCATAAGGCCGCCCGTCGCCGAGGGCGGCGTGGAACCGGGACCGTCGTCCCGGGTCAGGCCTGGGATGACGGCGCCGCATCGGGCGCGTCGGCCCGTCCTTAGCCGATCCGGCGGCCCGATCCTAAGCGGGCGCGAACAGCAGCTCGCCCGTCACCGAGCGGCGGCGGTCGAGCGTCTCGCGGGCGGCGTCGCGCACCGCCTCGGCCGTGACGGCGCGGATGCGGTCGGGCCAGGCGGCCACGTCCTCGATCGTGCCGCCGGTGGCGAGCGACGAGCCGTAGATGCGGGCAAGCGTCGCCTGGCTGTCCTGGGCGTAGATGGTGTCGGCCACGAGCCGCGTCTTGGCGCGCTGGAGCTCGCCTGCGTCCGGCCCTTCGGCCGCGATGCGGGCGATCTCCTGGTCGATCGCGACCTCGAGCTCGGCGAGGCTCGCCTCGCCGCGCGGCACGGCGTAGACCGCGAACCGCCCGTCGTCGAGCGCGTCGCCCTGGTACCAGCAGCCGGCGTTGGCCGCGATCGCCTTCTCCACCACCAGCGCCTTGTAAAGCCGGCTCGTCGTGCCGCCGCCCAGAATCTGCGAGAGCAGGTCGAGCGCGTATGGGCGGTCGCCCTCGCCGGTCTCGTAGGACGGCGCGAGATAGCTGCGCTGGACGGAGGGCTGGGTCACGCGCGGGTCCGACAGCGACACGCGGCGGGCGGCGCGCGGCTCGGGCTCGCGCGGGCGCTGACGCCGGCCGGGATCGGCGCGGCGCGCGACCTTGCCGTAGGTCTCCTGCGCGGCCTCGCGGACCTCGTCGCCGGAGCCCGCCACCACCAGGATCGCGTTGTTGGGCGTGTAGAACCGGTCGTAGAAGGCGATCGCGTCGTGGCGGTCGAGCTTCTCGATCTCGTGCTCCCAGCCGATGATCGGCGTGCCGTAGGGATGGTTCATGTAGAGCGAGGCCGCCACCGCCTCGCCGAGCTGGCTCGACGGGTCGCCGTCGACGCGTGAGCGGCGCTCCTCCAGAACGACGTCGCGCTCGGGGTCCACCACGTCGTCGGTGAGCACGAGGCCGGTCATGCGGTCGGCCTCGAAAGCCATCGGTCTTCAGGTGCTCGCGGGCGACGCGCTGGAAATACGAGGTGTAGTCGTAGGACGTGAAGGCGTTCTCCTGCCCCCCGAGCTCGGCCACCTGGTGGCTGAACTCGCCGGCAGGATGCTTCTCGGTGCCCTTGAACATCAGGTGCTCGAGGAAGTGCGCGATTCCGGAGACGCCGGGCGTCTCGTCGGCCGAGCCCGCCTTGTACCAGATCATGTGGGTGACGACCGGCGCGCGGCGGTCCGGGATGACGACGACCTGAAGCCCGTTGTCGAGCGTGAAGGTGGAGACGTCCGGTCCGCCGCTGCGGGCGGCGTCGGCCTGCGGGGCCGCGGGGCTGAGGCCGGGACGGGCTTCGGCGGACGTGGCTGTCGCCATGGGGTGCGGAAATCCTCGATGAAGCGCCGGGCGAAAGGGGCCCGAAACGAAGACGGGCGCGCCGTTTCGGGCGCGCCCGCTGGGTCGGTTGTAAGCGTAAGATGGCGCCTCGCGAGGCTGCGCGCGAGTCCCGTGCGGATTAAGACGCGGTAAGGCGCGTCACTTGCCGCCGAACAGGCCGCCGAGCCAGGACTTCTTCTCCGGCTGCGGAGCCGCCGTGACGCCGTTGCCCTGCATGTACTGCTGGGGCGGATCGGTAAGGCGGCGCGCGCCGGCCGGCTGCGCGACCTCCGCGACCGGCCTGCCCGAGAGCTCGTCCGGCGAGGCGCGCATGATCTGGTTGTCGGACGCGGTCGCGGTCGCGCCGCGCGGCACGCTCGCGCCCTGGACGCGACGGGCGCCGAGCTCGTCCGGGTCCATCCGCGGCGAGCGGTCCATGCGGTACGAATAGCTCTCGGTCGGCACGACCTCGTTGCGGGCGCGGCGCTCCTTGCGGGCCTGCACGTCGGGATCGTTCGGCCACAGCGTGGCGTCGCGGTTGGCGCCCTTGGCCTGCGGCGAGGGCAGCGCGCCGGTGTTCGACGGCGGCACCAGCGGCGCGCGCTCCTGATAGTCGATGTCCGGCTTTTCCTTGTCGCCCATGCCGAGCCCGTCGAAGAACTCGGTGATGGGGTTCGAGCCGATGTCCTGCTGGGCGAAAGCAGGGCCCGCATAGCTCGCCGCGCCGACCGTAATGGCCGCGCCCGCGACGAGCGCCGTGATCTGGCGCATGAGTCTCAAGCTCCTCGGTCGCGGCCCGGATGACGCGAGCGCTATCCGGATGCCTCCGTGGCGCTCCCAGAGCCGCGGAGCGCACCATACAAGCAGGCCCCCGCAACGATGGCTGCGTCGGCGAGGTTGAACACGTACCAGGTGACGTCGCCCAGTGCAGCGCGCATAATCGACGACGGCGCCGTAAAGAATCCGGTCGAGTCCGTTGCCCACCGCGCCGCCGAGGATGAGCGCGAGGCCGATCGAGGAGGCGGTCTGCTTCGCGCGCTATCCAGATCGTGATGGCGATCGAGGCGACGACATGGACGACGACCAGCGCCCAGCGGCCGAAGTCGCTGTCCTGCTGGAGGAGCCCGTAGGAGATGCCGCGGTTCCAAATCAGCACGAGGTCGAACACGGGCAGCACCGGCACGCGCCCCTGCGAGGCGAGGTCGAACACGAACAGCGCCCAGACCTTGATGGCCTGATCGACCACGAAGATCGCGGCGGCGAGGAGGAGCGACGTGCGGGCGGGCGGCGCGAGGGTCATCTTCCATCCCTCACCCTCTCCCACAAGGGGAGAGGGGAGCGGACGTCGCGCCTGAAACCTCACGTCGCCTCTCCGCGCGCCGCGAGCCATTCGCGCATGGCCTTTGCGTCACGCGGGGTGATGTCGGGGAACTGCGGATCCGCGCCGACTTCCGGCGTCACCCGCCAGGAGCGGGCGCATTTCTGACCCTCCGCGCGCGCCGGAACCACGGCGACGCCCGCGACGTCGGGCAGGCGGAAGGCGTCCTCCGGGGGCTCGTCGGGCGAGACCGAGATCGCGCTCGTGATCGCGACCTCCGCGAGGTCGACGCCCTGAAGCGTCGCGCGGAGCTCCGGGTCGCTCACATGGACGACCGGCGCGGCCTCGAGCGAGGAGCCGATGCGCTTGGCGGCCCGCTCGACTTCGAGCGCCCCGGTGACGACGCGGCGAACGCGGCGGACCTTCTCCCACTTCTCGCCCAGCGCCTCGTCGAGCCACGCGCCCTCGGCGAGCGCGAAGGGCTCGAGATGGACCGAGCCGTCCTCCGACGGGAAGCGCGACAGCCAGGTCTCCTCGGCCGTGAAGGCGAGCAGCGGGGCGAGACGCGTCACGAGCGTGCGGAACAGCCGGTCGACGACGGTGAGGCAGGCCCGCCGCGTGACCGAGGACGCCGGGTCGCAATAGAGCGCGTCCTTGCGGACGTCGAAGTAGAAGGCCGAGAGGTCGTTGGTCAGGAAGGTGAACAGCGAGGCGAAGCCGCGCTTGAAGTCGAAGACCTCGTAGGCGCGGCCGATCTCGGCGTCGACCTGCGCCAGTCGGTGCAGCATGTAGCGCTCGAGCTCGGGCATGTCGTCGTAGTCGACCGCCTGGCCGTCGAAATGCGCGAGCGCGCCGAGCATCCAGCGCAGCGTGTTGCGGAGCTTGCGGTAGGCGTCGGTGGCAGTCTTCAGGATCTCCTGGCCGATGCGCAGGTCGTCCTCATAGTCCGACGTCACGACCCAGAGCCGCAGGATGTCGGCGCCCGACTGCTTGATGATGTCCTGCGGCGCGACGACGTTGCCGAGCGACTTCGACATCTTCCGCCCCTGCTCGTCGAGCACGAAGCCGTGGGTCAGGATCGCGTCGTAGGGCGCGCGGCCGCGGGTGCCGCAGCTTTCGAGCAGCGAGGAGTGGAACCAGCCGCGATGCTGGTCGGAGCCCTCGAGATAGAGCACCTGGTCTTCGCCTCCGTCGACGACGCGCTTCGGCGAGAGGTCCGGCCGGCGGTCGAGCACATAGGCGTGGGTCGAGCCGGAATCGAACCAGACGTCGAGGATGTCGGCGACCTTCTCGTAAGTCTCGAGCGAGAAGTCGTCGCCGAGGAAGCGGCGGCCGTCGTCGGCGAACCAAGCGTCGGCGCCGTCGGCCTCGAATGCCTCGGCGATGCGGGCGTCGACGCGGTCGTCGGCGAGCAGTTCGCCGGTCTGCTTGTGGAAGAACACGCAGATCGGCACGCCCCAGGCGCGCTGGCGCGACACCACCCAGTCGGGCCGGCCCTCGATCATGCCCCGGATGCGGTTGCGCCCTTGCGCCGGGAAGAACGTCGTGTCGTCGATCGCCTTCAGCGCGCGGTTGCGCAGCGTGTCCGCGGGGCCGGCGATGTCGTGGTCCATGTGGATGAACCACTGCGGCGTGTTACGGAAGATCACCGGCTTCTTGGACCGCCACGAATGCGGGTACTGGTGGCGCAGCTTTCCGCGCGCCACCAGACGGCCGGCCGCGACCAGCGCCTCGATGACCGCGCCGTTGGCGTCGCCCTTCTCGCCTTTGTCCGTGATCACCACCCGGCCCTCGAAGCCCGGCGCGTCCTTGGTGTAGCGGCCGTCGGCGTCGACCGTGTATGGGATGCGGCTCGAGATCCCGCGGGCGTCAAGCGCGGCCTTGTGGTCCATCCAGAGGTCGAAGTCTTCGCGGCCGTGGCTCGGCGCGGTGTGGACGAAGCCCGTGCCGGCGTCGTCGGTGACGTGGTCGCCGGGGAGCAGGGGCACGGGGAAGTCGTAGCCGAGATGGGCGAGGGGGTGGGCCGCCGTCAGCCCCTCGAGCTCGGCGGCCGCGACTGACTGAACCTTCGTGAAGCCCGTGACCTTGGCGGCCTTGAACACGCCCTCGGCGAGCGCGTCGGCGAGCAGGTACTTCGCGCCGACCTTGGCCCAGTTGTCTTCCGGAGCCTCGGTGACCTCGTAGAGCCCATAAGAAATCTTCGGCGAATAGGCGACGGCGCGGTTGCCCGGCAGCGTCCAGGGGGTGGTGGTCCAGATCACGACCGAGGCGCCGCCGAGCGCTGCGATCGGGAACGCCACGAACACCGTGTCGCTCAGGAACTCGGCGTATTCGATCTCGGCCTCGGCGAGCGCGGTCTTCTCGACCACCGACCACATCACCGGCTTCGACCCGCGATAGAGCTGGCCCGAGCGCGCGAACGCCATGATCTCGCGGGCGATCTGCGCCTCGGCCGAGAACTTCATCGTGGTGTAGGGATCGGCCCAGTCGCCCGTCACGCCGAGCCGCTGGAACTCATCCGACTGCACCGAGATCCAGTTGGCGGCGTAGTCGCGGCACTCCTTGCGGAACTCGTTGACCGGCACCTCGTCCTTGTTGAGGCCCTTGGCGCGGTAGCCCTCCTCGACCTTCCACTCGATCGGCAGGCCGTGGCAGTCCCAGCCGGGCACGTAGTTGCTGTCGAATCCCGCCATCTGGCGCGAGCGGACGACGACGTCCTTCAGCACCTTGTTGAGCGCGTGGCCGATGTGGAGATGGCCGTTGGCGTAGGGCGGCCCGTCGTGAAGGACGTATTTCTTGCGCCCCGCCGAACTCGACCGCAGTTTTTCATAAAGCCCGATCTTCGCCCAGCGCTCGAGAAACTCGGGTTCGCGCTGGGGCAGCCCCGCGCGCATCGGAAAATCCGTCTGCGGCAGGAACAGGGTCTCGGAGTAATCGCGGGTCGTGGTCGCGTCGGCGGGCATTTCGGGCGTCCGGTTTTTCACGGGCGCCGGTGTAGCAGGGCGGGGCGTGCATGCAAGGGCGGGACTTGAAGCGCGACGCCGGCCGCCCCCCCGCCCGCTGAGCGGGAGAGGGTAAGGGTGAGGGCCCTTTTCAAGAGGGCGCCGCCGTCTCCCCTCATCCTCTCCTTCTCCCGCAAGCGGGAGAAGGAGCCCCAAACGCCCCTACTTCGCGAACGCCTCCACCGCGGCGAGATCCACCAGGTCGAGGATCGCGCGCTTGTCGGCTTCCGCGCCCGAGCCCGTGACCGTCACGTAGCTCTTGCCCAGCACCATCTGGATCTCGTTTTCGCCGGTCAGCACCGCGACGCGGCCCTTCTGGCGGAACACCTTGCCCATGCCGCCGAGCAGCTGGACGTTCGAAAACAGCGGCGCGAGCGAGGCGAGCAGCGGGGAGTTGGCCGTGTATTGCACTGTCACGTCGGTCTCGCCCTTGGCGTAGGCGCGCTTCACGATCAGCCCGCCGCCGATGAAGCTGCCGATCCCGCCGTTCGTGTCGACCGCCTCCGCGGTCCAGCCCGCGGGCGGCTCGGGAAGGAGCCTCGCAAGGCCGTCCGCCTGCTTCTGGGCGACGAGCTGGGCCGCGAGATCAAGCGACTCCTTGGTCTTCGAGAGGTCGCCGCCCTCATAGGCGGTCTTGGCTTCCAGAATCGCGTCGGACACGTCGTCCGCGAGGGCCGGCGCGGAGACGAGCGCGGCCGCAAGGGCCGCCGCGTGGACGATGCTGCGCATGACAATGCCTTTCCCCGAAGATCGGCCTGCATGATGCGCCGCTTTCGTCGCATCCGCATCACAGTGGCGGGCGGGGGCGCAAAGGTTCAGACGATCGCGCTCGGCGCGAGCGGATCCTGCGGGCCTCGCAGCGCGGCCTTCGCGTCCTCGCAGTCTCGGCTCATCTGCGCGACGAGCGCCTCGACGCTCTCGAACTTCGCCTCCGCGCGCAGATAGGCCGCGAGCTCGACCCGCAGGCGCTTGCCGTAGAGATCGCCGGAAAAATCGAACAGGTAGATCTCGAACACCGGCGCGCCGTCGTCGAACTGCGGGCGGCGGCCATAGCTCGCGACGCCCTCTCGGACCTCGCCGTCGACGAGCGCGCGGACGGCGTAGATCCCGAAGGCCAGACGCGTCTCCGGCGCTAGCCGGATGTTGGCGGTCGGAAAGCCGAGCTCGCGCCCGCGCTTGTCGCCGTGGGCGACGTCGCCCTCGAAGGTCCAGAGCCGTCCGAGCAGGCGCCCCGCGGGAAGCGGCTGGCCGTCGGCCAGAAGATCGCGGATCGCGCTCGAGGACACCGGCGTCTGCCCGCCATAGGGCGGCGCGACCTCGACATAGAGCCCGTGGCGCGGCCCGGCCTCGGCGAGGAAGGCGGGCGAGCCACGCGGCCGCGGCCGAAATGGAAGTCCCAGCCGACCACGACCGTGTGCGCGCCCAGCCGGTCGACCAGAACGTCGGCCACGAAGGCCTCGGCCTCCATCGCGGCGAGGTCTGCGTCGAAGGTCAGCGTCACGGTCGCGTCGCAGCCGGCGCGGGCGAGCAGGCGCGCCTTCTCGTCCGGTCGGTCAGGCGGAAGAGCGGCTGGTCGGGGCGGAAGAACGTGCGCGGATGCGGCTCGAAGGTCAGCGCGACGACCGGCCGGCCGGCGGGCCGGGCGACCTCGCAGGCCTGCCGCACGACCGACTGGTGGCCGCGATGGACGCCGTCGAAATTGCCGACGATCACGTGGCCGTCGCGGAGCTCCGGCGGAAGGGTCGCAGGATCGACGAGAAGGCGGGAAGGCATCAGGGGATCGGCCATCGGCGCGGAAAGGACGTGCTGCGCCGCGAGGTGGCCCGCCGGCGGGCCGGCCGTCAAGTGCGGCCTGTTCGGGCCGCGTTTCAGGCGAGTTCGGCCTCGATCTCGTCGCGGGTCGGCACCATGATCTGGGCCTCGCCGTCGAGCACCGTCTTCTCGCCCACCATGCAGGTGCAGAAGAAGGTCGCGCGCTGGCGGCTCGGGTCGAGCGCGGTGATCTCGACCTGCGCCACGACCTCGTCGCCGATGAACACCGGCGCGCGGAACTTCAGCGTCTGCGAAAGATAGATCGCGCCGGGCCCCGGCAGCTTGGTGCCGAACACGGCCGAGATCAGGCTCGCGGTGAACAGGCCATGGGCGATGCGCCCGCCGAAGCGGGTGTTGGCCGCATAGGCCTCCGACAGATGCACCGGATTGGTGTCGCCCGAGAGCGCCGCGAACTTGCGGACGGTGTCCTCGGTGACGAGCTGGCGGATTTCGGCCTGCTGGCCGACCTCGAGATCCTCGAAGGCGATCTGAGGGCCGTGGCGGTGCGGGTCTTCGTCCGACGTCTGGAGAGCGGCGGTCATGGAACTCTGGGATCGTTCAGGGAATGGCGCGCCGGCACTCTGCTGCGCGCTTCGCTGCGGCGCAACGCGCCTTTTGTCGGACGGATGAAGGGAAACGAAATCTCAATCGCCGCGCGAGAAAGTGGCCCCATGGACCGCCGGCGACGTCGCGCGGTCGCTTCGCAACGGACCTGCCGGAGCCTCGCTGATGGCGCTCGACCACAACATGCCCGTCCTGATCGTGGACGACTACAACACGATGCTGCGCATCATCCGCAATCTGCTGAAGCAGATCGGTTTCCAGGATATCGACGAGGCCACCGACGGCTCGGCCGCGCTCGCCAAGATGCGCGACAAGAAATACGGGCTCGTCATTTCCGACTGGAACATGGAGCCGATGACGGGCATCGAGCTCCTCAAGGAAGTGCGCGCCGACGACAACCTCAACCGGACGCCCTTCATCATGGTCACGGCCGAGGCCAAGACCGAGAACGTGATTCTCGCCAAGAAGGCGGCGTGAACAATTACATCGTGAAGCCCTTCAACGCGCAGACGCTGCAGTCGAAGATCGAAGCGGTGTTCGGCTGATGGCCTCGGCGGCGCGCAAGGACGCTCTTGAGCAGCCCTTCGAACGGGTGCGGGACTATGTCGGCGCGAAGGCCGGCGGCGAAGCCACGTTCGGCGACGTCGTCGCGCTCGCCGAGATCACCGCGGAGTCGATGCAGGCCTTCTTCGCGACGATCGACCGGTCGATCTATCGCGAGCTCCGGGAGATCTCGGACTACATCCTCAACATGCGGACCGAGATCGCGCATCTGCGCGCGGGCGAGCTCCGGTCCGACCGCCTGCCGAAGGCCGGCGAGGATCTCGGCGCCATCGTGCTCGCGACCGAGGAGGCCACCAACTCCATCATGGAGGCGGCCGAGGCCATGATGGCCGCGACGTCTGAGGACGAGGCGACCATGCGCGCGGTCGTCAACGACAAGGTCATGGCGATCTTCGAGGCCTGCTCGTTTCAGGACCTCACGGGCCAGCGCATCGCGCGGGTGATCGCGACGCTCGAGCACATCGAGGAGCGCATCGGCCGCTTCGCCTCGGCGGTGCGGACCGACGCCGAACCGTCCGGCGTCGAGACCGCGCAAGAAAAGCGCGCCCGCGAGCTGCTGCTGCACGGGCCGCAGGACAAGGGCGTGGCGATCGACCAGGACGACGTCGACGCTCTGTTCTCCTGAAGGCTCCGTCCGCGTCCCGGCCGGCCTTTGCGCCGGCCGCCCGCCGGGACTATATGCTCCCGGACCGACGCCGCTGGGGCCCGCGACCGAAATGAACCGCTACGAGCGACCGCATCGTCTGGCGAGGCGGAACTCCGCTATCTCGACTCGGATTTCCGCGTCGTGCGCCCGGGCTCGTTCGTGCGCTGCGCGGTGACCGGCCAGCCGATCCCGCTCGAAGAGCTCCGCTACTGGAACGTCGAGCGCCAGGAGGCCTACGCCGGCCCCGAGGCAGCCCTCACCCGCGCGATGGGCAAGGGCTGAGCGGCTGCCGCTTTTCTCCCCTCCGCGAGGGAGGGAGCAGGGCGCTTTTCCCCTAACCCTCAAGGTTTACAGCCACCCTCCCCTGGGACAGGGGAGGGGGAGGGTGAGGGTGGGGTTGGTTTCCGGATCGAGCGCTGACGCTGACGACAGCCTCGCCGGCGCCGGTTAACCTGCCGAATGTCCGTCGAACGCGCCCGAGCGCTGCGAAGATCGCTGACCCCGCAGGAGGCCAAGCTCTGGACGCGGCTCCGCGAGCTTCGGCCGCTCGGCCATCATCCGCGGCGGCAGGATCCGATCGGCGGCTTCGTCGCGGACTTTTCGTTTCGAAGGCGGAGGCTGATCGTCGAGGTCGACGGCGGCCAGCATGGCGGGTCGGCCGACGTGGCGCGTGATGCGGCTCTGGAGCGGCTCGGCTACCGGGTGCTGCGGTTCTGGAACGTCGATGTCGATCGCAACGTCGAGGGCGTGATCGAGACGATCCTCGCAGAACTGGACAGCCGGCCGTTGCGGGAGTGACGGGTGCGGCTGCCTATCGGGAAGCCACCCCACCCGTCACGCCGCGTGCCGCGGCGCGCCACCCTCCCCTCTGCGAGGGAGGGAGAAGGGTGCTCGTCCCCTTGGCTTCAACGTCTGCCGTCACCCTCCCCCGGGGCAGGGGAGGGTGAGGGTGAGGGTGAGGGTGGGATGTGCGTCAGAATAAAGCCAAAACCCTCAGGCCGCCGTCTCCGGCTCCAGCAGGCGGTGCAGATGCACGACGAAATAGCGCATCTGGGCGTTGTCGACGGTCGCCTGCGCCTTCGACTTCCAGGCGGCGCGCGCCGAGGCGTAGTCGGGGAAGATGCCGACGATGTCGAGGCCCGGCACGTCCTTGAACGCGACGCCCTGGACGTTCTCGAGCTCGCCTCCGAAGACGAGGTGCAGGAGCTGCTTGGGGGTCGTCTCGCTCATCGGGTCCTCTCCGGTCAGGCCTGCCAGCCCTGAAGGGCGGCGGCGATCGCTTGCGCGCGGCGCGGGCCGGCGGCGATGAGGCCGCCATGGCGCGTCGAGGCGCGGTTGTAGGTCGGGGCCGCGCCGTCGAGGCCGATCAGCGTCGCGCCGGCCTCCTCGAGGATGACGTGCGCGGCGGCGATGTCCCAGTCATGGGCGTTGGGCCGGGCGACGGCGGCGTCGAGATCTCCGCCCACCACCTGCACCAACCGGTTGGCGAGCGCGTAGTGCCAGCGTCCCTCGTCCGCGCCATGCGGCTTCAAGGGCGTGATCATCGATTTGCTGCCGCCGACCCTCAGCCCCGAAAGCCCTTCTGAATCCTCGGCCCGCACTATGGCGCCGTTCAGACGCGCGCCGCCTCCGCGGATCGCCGCATGGGTCACGTCGACGCAAGCGTTGCGCACGACGCCCGCCACCGGCGCGCCGTCCTCGACGAGGGCGACCGACACCACCCATTCGGGCTTCTTCTCGACGAAGGCCCGCGTGCCGTCGATCGGGTCGACGATCCAGACCCGGCGCGCGCCGAGCCGCTCGCCGTCGTCGGCGGTCTCCTCCGACAGCCAGCCCGAGCCTTCCACGAGCGGGGGCAGGGCCGCGCCGAGAAAGCGGTCGACCGCGATGTCGGCCTCGGTGACGGGGCTGTCGTCAGCCTTGGTCCAGTTGCGCGCTCCGTCCCGGAAAAATCCGAGGGCGATGTCGCCGGCCTCCCGCACGATGGCCTCGATGCGAGGCAGAAGGCGTTCGAGATCGATCGGCGCGTCGGGCGAGGGCAATGGTCGGGCGGTCCTTGAGCGATGCGGAGAGACGGGCGGCCGGCCCCATAAGTGTCGGCAGGAGCGGCGCGACGCAAGCGCGGATGGCCGCCGCGGGCCGGCTGCGACGATGGGCCGTTCATCCCATTCTTACCCTGTTCGGCAAGGTCGTCTTCAGCATGAGAGAAGATGAGGTCGCCAAACCCCTCAGGTCAGGAAGGATTCACCAGTCCTGTTAAGCCGATAGCGCCGGAGCCCCATGCATAGTCGCCCTACAAGCGAAGAGCCCGAAACAAATGGGCCTTCAGGGAGACTGGACAGTGGGACGTCAGACCGAAGCCGGCGCGAAACCGCGCGCCGGAACGGGGTCGGCCGGCCGGCTCGATCCCAAGGCTCTCCCCCTCCGCTTCTCGGCGCCTGACGCCGGGGCGGACGGCGGAGAGCGACGCGTGACGCTGGAAGGCGCGCGCGTCGTCTTGGACAGGACAATCGGGAGTATTTCGATGCGCATCGCGGTTCCGCTTTCGACCTTCTCGGGCGTCGCCATGCGGCTCGCCCCCGGCGAGAAGCCGGAATGCGACCGCGTCGAGGTCGTGCTCGCCCATCGCGATCGGGCGCTCGACGTGCCGCTCGCCGTCGAGCCGCATGACGGCGACGCGATCGCCGAATGGCGCTCCTGGGGCCGCGCGCTCGCGCTGCCGCTGCTGATCGAGGAACTCGACGGGGTGCGGCGCACGCCCTCCGCCCGCCTCGGCGCGCTCGAGATCGGCCGCCCGCGTCCGCGCCGCGGCAAAGGGCTGCTCAAGGGCCGCCGCACCCGCTTCCAGGCCAAGCGCCGGACGGGGAAGCTGACCGCCGAGACGCCGGTCCATCAGGGCGAGCGAAATCATCGCGCGGAACTGAGACTTAGCGCTCATCGGCCGGGCGGGTGTGAGACGGGTCTGCGACAGGCGTGGCGGCGGGCGAGGGCTTTCGCCGCTCAAGAGCCTCGATCAGCCGCAATCCGCCCCATGCGAGCGCCGGCCCTGCGACCACCAGCGCGCTGACGCCGACGATCAGGACGTATTGCGTTGGGTGGTCGGCGTAGCCGTACCAGTCTTTCGGGCCGATTTTCGGTCGGCCCCACACCAGGCCGCTCGTGAGGGCGGTGTAGAGCGTCCAGACGCAATAGAGATAGAGCGCCGCCCCGAGGGTCTGGAAGACGGTCCTCGTCATCTTGGGCGGCTGTCGGGTCATCTGGCCTGCCGCCGCGCGAGCGCGAGAAAGAACAGCGGCGCGGCGCAATAGATCGCCATGACGAAGGCGATCACCAGCGTGGTGGTCTCGGACGTCGCCTGCCAGTGGCCGACGCCGCCGATGCGGTTGCCCGGCATGAAGAACACGCCGTCGCCGATCAGCGTCGAGACGTTGTAGAGAGCCCAAAGGGCCGCGACGGCGGCGATCGCCAGCGCCATGGCGCGCGCGCCGGTCATGGCGTCAGAGCTCCACGAACAGCCACACGCCGAGCGCGACGATCGCCGCGGCCATGATCCAGAGCCGCAACGAGGCCTGGCTGAGCACGAAGCGCTTGTGCTCCGGGGTGACGGGATCCTTCACGGCGGCGACTCGTTCATGGGGCGATCCTAGAACCGAAGGGCGGCGTCCGCCACGAGACCAAGGAAGACGAGCGCGCCGGCCTCGCGGTTCGACTTGAAGAGCTTCAGGCAAAGCGCCGGGTCGTCGATGTCGAGGCGGACGGTCTGCCAGCAAAGATGCGCCGCGAAGGCCGCGACGCCGGCGAACGCCAGCGCGCCGCCGCCCGCGGCATGGGCCGCGAGCGCCAGAAGCGCGACCGCGCCGGCGTAGAAGCCCGCGAGAATCGGCCGGGTCTTCTCCCCGAACAGCAGCGCCGTGGAGCCGACGCCGACCAGCGCGTCGTCCTCCTTGTCCTGATGGGCGTAGATCGTGTCGTAGCCGATGATCCATAGGAACGCCGCGGCGTGCAGCGCGAACGGCGCGGCGGAGAGCTCGTGGAAGGTCGCGGCCCAGCCCATCAGCGCGCCCCAGCCGAAGCAGATGCCGAGCATCGCCTGGGGCCACCAGGTGATGCGCTTCATAAACGGATAGAGCGCGACCGGCAGCACCGAGCAGACGCCGACCAGGATCGCGAAGGCCGGCAGCGCCAGAAGCACCGCGAGCCCGACGGCGAGGAGCGCCGCGAGGAACAGCGCGGCCTGCTTCGCGGTGATCTGTCCCGAGGGCAGGGGGCGCGAGCGGGTGCGCGCGACTTGCGCGTCGATGTCGCGGTCGACGAGGTCGTTGTAGGCGCAGCCCGCGCCCCGCATGGCGATGGAGCCGATCGCGAAGAGGGCCAGATGCCAGAAGTTCGGCCAGCTCGCTCCAGAGGCGACCGCCGCAAGCCCTGCGCTCCACGCGCAGGGCCAGAACAGCAGCCACGCCCCGATCGGCCGGTCGGCGCGCGCGAGACGCAGATAGGGCCGCCAAGCCGCGGGCGCGCGGCGATCGACCCAGTTCGAGGGAAGCGCGTCGGCGACGGCGCCGTGGGCGGGCTGCGTGGTCATGGCGAGGAGATAAGCGACGCGATCCGCCGGCCCCGTCAAGCGGCGCTGCGGCATGTTAGGGGTGCGCGGCGCGTCGCCGTCGCAGGCGATCCCGCCCGTAGCCCTGAACGAGAGGCCGCAGCGTCTTGACCGCACCCCCCGACTTCACCGCCCGGCTGCTGGTCGACGCGGGGCTGCGGCCCGGGATGCGCGTTCTGGACGTCGGCTGCGGCTTCGGCGACGTGACGCTGCTCGCGGCCGCGCTCGTCGGCGAGGCCGGAGCGGCGGTCGGCGTCGATCTCGACGGCGCCGCCCTCGAACGGGCGCGCGGCCGGGACGTCCCGGCTGGCTCCGCCGTTCCGACCTTCGCGCAGGCCGCCATCGCCGATCTACCCGCGACGCTCGACGATTTCGACGCGATCGTGGGGCGGCGGGTCCTCATGTACCAGGCGGACGCCGTCGAGGCCGTCCGCGTTCTCGCCGAGCGTCTGCGGCCGGGCGGGATCATCATTTTTCAGGAGCACGACGCGACGCTTACCCCCGCGAGCCTGACCGCGTTCCCGCTGCACGCCCGCGCGCAAGGCTGGCTGCAGCGCATGATCGAGCGCGAGGGCGCCGATCTCCACATCGGCTTCCATCTGCACGCGATCCTGACGCGCGCCGGGCTCGGCGTGGAGCAGGTGCGCGCCGAGGCGATCGTGCAGACGCCGACCGCGCCCTACGCGCTCGGCGCCATCGTGCGCGCCTGCCTGCCCCGGATCGTGGCCCATGGCGTCGCGAGCGCCGAGGAGGTCGACGTCGACACGCTTCAGGCGCGGCTCGACGCGGAGCGGACGGCGACCGACGCTATCTATGTCGGCGACGTGATGTTCGGCGCTGGGCGAGAAAGCCGGCTGTTTCCGGTTGAGCGCTAGGCATTTTCGGAGCGAGCTGCTTTGGCGTCACGGCGCGGGTCATGCCCGCGGGCAGCGCGGGCATCCACGACTTCGGCGTAGAGCTCCACGATCCCAGAAAGTCGTGGATGCCCGGCAGGCGCCGGGCATGACGCTGGTGGATGCGCCGGGCGTCTCCGCGCTTCGGGCCGCGTCCTTCGCTCAAACGCTCGGAACCAGTCGCTCAGCAAGCCCGCTTGCAATCTGTCGGTGACGTGAGTAAACACTTACTCACGTCCAAGAAGCCGAGACCCTGACCATGATGTTCTCGCTGCTCCGCGCCCGGCGCTTCGCGCCGCTGTTCGGCTGCCAGTTCTTCGCAGCCTTCAACGACAATTTCGTCAAGAACGCGCTCGCGATCCTGCTGCTCTACAAGATCGGCGGCGACCACGGCCCGCTGCTCGTCACGCTCGCGGGCGCGCTGTTCATCGCGCCGTACTTCATCCTGTCGGCCCTCGGCGGCGAACTCGCCGACCGCTACGACAAGGCGCGGATGGCCAAGCTCTTCAAGCTCGGCGAGATCGGCGTCGCGGTCATCGCCGCGGTCGGCTTCATCATCCCCTCGGCCTGGCTGCTGTTCGCGGCGCTCATCCTCACAGGCATTCTCTCCGCCCTGTTCGGGCCGGTGAAATACGGCATCCTGCCCGACCACCTCGCCCGCAACGAACTCGTGGCCGGCAACGCGCTGGTCGAGACCGCGACCTTCCTCGCGATCCTCGCCGGCACGGTCGGCGGCGGCATCATGGTGGCGGAGGCGAGCCCGTGGGTCGTGGCCGCCACCACCATCGCGGTCTCGGTGATCGCCTGGGCCTTCGCGGCCCTGATCCCGCCGACCGGCGAACGCGCGCCCGACTTGCATGTCGACAGGAACGTCGCGCGCTCGACCTGGGCGCTGCTGAAGGACCTGAAGCGCCAGCCCCGCCTCTGGATCGCCGCCATCGCGGTCTCGGCCTTCTGGCTCACGGGCGCGATCGTGCTCGCGCTGCTGCCGACGCTGGTCAAGCAGGTGATCGGCGGCTCGGAAAGCGTCGTCACGCTGTTCCTCGCGGCGTTTACGGTCGGCATCGCGGCCGGCTCGCTGCTGGCCGCCAAGCTCTCCAAGCAGCGCATCCTCCTCGCGCTCACCCCGATCGCCGGGATCATCACGGGCCTCTTCGCCATCGACCTCGCGATCGCGACCTGGCACATGACGCCCGCCGAGCCGCTGGTCGGCTGGCGGGACTTCCTGCGGTCCTGGACGGACGTTCGCGTCGCGCTCGACATGGTGGGTCTGGCGGCCGCCGGCGGCCTGTTCGTGGTGCCGATCTTCGCCTTCCTTCAGGCCGAGGCCGGCGAGGACCGCCGCGCCCGCGTGATCGCGGCCAACAACGTGCTCAACGCCGCCTTCATGGTGGGCGGCTCGGTGCTGCTGCTCGCGCTGCAGGCCGCGGGCCTATCGACCCAGACGCTATTCCTGCTCGTCGGCGTCCTGTCGATCGTCGGCGCGCCGCTGCTCGGCCTCGCGCTGCCGGGCTCGATGCTGCGGGACTCGGCGAGCCTCATCCTGTCGCTCGTCTACCGCGTCGAGGTGCGCGGCATGGAGAACCTCACCGACGCCGGCCCGAAGGCGGTCGTCGCGGTCAACCACACGAGCCTGCTCGACGCGCCGCTGGTGATGTCGCTGCTCGCCGACGAGCCGGTGTTCGCGGTCAATTCCCAGATCGCCGAGCGCTGGTGGGTGAAGCCGTTCCTGAAGCTCGTGCGCGCCTTCCCGATGGACCCCACCAAGCCGCTCGCGACCCGCGCGCTGATCAAGCTCGTGAAGGAAGGAAACCGGCTGGTGATCTTCCCCGAGGGGCGCATCAGCGTCACGGGCTCGCTGATGAAGGTCTATGACGGCGCGGGGCTGATCGCCGACAAGTCCGAGGCGCCGGTGGTGCCGGTCAGGATCGAGGGGCTCGACCGCTCGCCGTTCTCGTATCTGAAGGCCGGACAGATCCGGAAGCATCTGTTCCCGAAGGTCACGGTCACGATCCTGCCCGCGCGACGGCTCGAGGTCGACCAGAGCCTCGTGGGCCGCAAGCGGAGGCAGGCGGCCGGCATGGCGCTGACGGACGTCATGTCCGACATGCACTTCCAGACGACGGACACCGCCAAGACCGTGCATCAGGCGGTGGTGGACGCCGCCCGCGCCGAAGGCTTCGACCGGGTCGCGGTCGAGGACGCGCTTGGCGTGAAGCTCACCTATCGCCGGCTGCTGGCGGGCGCCGCGGCGCTCGGCGCCCGGATCGACGGCTTCACCGCGCCCGGCGAGAAGGTCGCGGTGCTGCTGCCCAACACCGCCGGCGTCGTGCTGGCGATCCTCGCGCTCCACCGCTCGGGCCGCGTGCCTGCAATGCTGAACTACACGGCCGGCGCCGCGAACCTCGTCTCCGCCTGCAAGGCGGCGGAAGTGAAGACCGTGTTGACCTCGCGCGCCTTCATCGAGAAGGGCCGTCTCCAGAAGGAGGAGACGGCGCTCGGACAGGCTTGCCGGCTCGTCTATCTCGAGGACGTGCGCGAGCAGATCGGCGGGCTCGACCGGATCAAGGCGTTGATGGCGAGCGGAACGCGCTCGAAGGGCGATCCGGAGGCGCCGGCCGCGGTGCTGTTCACCTCGGGCTCGGAAGGCGCCCCCAAGGGCGTCGTGCTGACCCACCGCAACCTGCTGTCGAACGTCGCGCAGGTGGCGGCCCGCATCGACTTCGGCCCGTCCGACGTCGTGTTCAACGTGCTGCCGGTGTTCCACGCCTTCGGGCTCACGGGCGGCCTGTTGCTGCCGCTCGTCTCGGCGGTGAAGACCTTCATGTATCCGTCGCCGCTGCACTACCGCATCGTGCCGGAACTCGTTTACGGCACGAACGCCACCGTGCTGTTCGGCACCGACACCTTCCTGCAGGGCTACGCCCGCACGGCGCATCCGTACGACTTCCGCTCGCTGCGCTTCGTGGTGGCGGGCGCGGAGGCCGTGAAGCCCGAGACCCGGAAGACCTATTCGGAGAAGTTCGGGCTGCGGATCCTGGAAGGCTACGGCATCACCGAGGCCTCGCCAGTGGTCGCGGTCAACACGCCGACGTTCAACCGCTCCGGGACCGTCGGGCGCCTGCTGCCTGCGATCGAGAGCCGTCTCGAGGCGGTGGACGGCGTCACGGAAGGCGGCCGGCTGCACATCCGCGGGCCCAACATCATGGCGGGCTACCTCAAGGCCGATCAGCCGGGCGTGCTCCAGCCGCCGGCCGAGGGCTGGCACGACACCGGCGACATCGTGGCGATCGACGAGCAGGGCTTCGTGGCGATCAAGGGCCGGGCCAAGCGCTTCGCCAAGATCGCGGGCGAGATGGTGTCGCTCGGCGCGGTCGAAGGCGTCGTCCAGAAGCGCTGGCCGGAAGCCGCGAGCGCCGCCACCACCGCGCCCGACCCGCGCAAGGGCGAACGCGTCGTGCTGGTGACGACCGACGGCTCGATCGACCGGCCGGGCCTGCGGGCGGCGTTCCGCGCGGCCGGCATGCCGGACCTCTCGGTCCCGGCCGAGATCGTCGTGGTGGAGAAGATCCCGCTGCTGGGCTCGGGCAAGACCGACTATGTCGGGCTGAAGGAGCTCGCGGCGAAAACGGCCGGCGGGTCGAAGGTCGACGAGCCTCAGCCGGAAGAGCCGGAGGCGGCGGAGTGAGCGGCCGCCTGACTGATGACGGGCGCGACGCGTCCGCCTCCCTCCCCCTTGCGGGGAGGGTGAGGGTGGGGGCGGCTCAGGACCGATGGCGGTGGTTCGGCGTAGAGCGTCGTCGCCCTCTGAGCCTCGTCCGGAGCCACCCCCACCCCCGGCCCCTCCCCGCAGGGGGGAGGGGAGAAGAGGCTCTTCGCCTCCCGGAACGTGCGCGCTCCAGGAGGCCCAGATGACCCTCGCTCCCGCGCCCCGCGACACCCGCGCGCGGATCGAGGCGGCGGCGCTCAAGCTGTTCGCGCATCGCGGCGTCGACGGCGCTGCAATGCGCGACATCGCAGCCGAAGTCGGGGTCACTGAGGGCGCGCTCTACCGCCATTTCCCGTCCAAGGAGGCGCTCGCCCGCGCGCTGTTCCGGTCGCGCTACGGCGCGCTCGCCGAGGGCGTGGAGGCGATCCGCGCGGGCCGTACGGATTTCTCCGGGCGGCTCGACGAGATCGTGGCGTTCTTCGCGCAGAGCTTCGACGCCGATCCGGACGGCTTCGCCTATGTGCTCGTCTCCCAGCACGAGCATCTGCGCGAGCTCGCCGCGGACGCGCCCGACAACGCCGTCGAGGCGATCGGCCGGGTGTTCGCCGAGGCGATGGCGGCGGGCGAAATCCCGCGCGCCGACCTCGCGCTCACGACCGCCATGGCGCTCGGCCTGATGGTGCAGCCCGCGATCTTCCGGATCTACGGGCGGCTCGCCGCGCCGCCCTCCGCCCATGCGCCCGTGATCGCGGGCGCGATCCGGCGCGCGGTCGGGGCGACTGCGTAGAGTGAACGAATTCTTTCGATTAACCGAAGGAGTTGAAAGGTCGCGCGGTCACGCGCTCGTTGACGAATAGTCGATGAATATCTGGCAGGATGTTCCTGCAGATCTTCCATTTCGCCATGACGAGCGCGCGGCCATGACTGACGCAGGCGCAATACCGGCTTCCGCAGAACCCCGCGTCGACTGGGTCGACGTGGCGAAGGGCGTCTGCATCGTGCTCGTCGTCATGATGCATTCGACGCTCGGCGTCGGCATCGCGATGAACGGCGAGGGCTTCATGCACCACGTCGTCGCCTTCTCGAAGCCGTTCCGGATGCCGGACTTCTTCCTGATCTCGGGCCTCTTCCTCGCGCTGGTCGTCGACCGGCCCTGGCGGCGCTACCTCGACCGAAAGGTCGTGCACTTCCTCTACTTCTACCTGCTCTGGCTGCTGATCCAGGGCGCGTTCAAATGGCCGGGCCTCGCGCTCGAGGACGGGATCGGCGCGGTCGCGCACGCGTTCCTGATCTCGCTGATCGATCCTTTCGGCACGCTCTGGTTCATCTACCTGCTGCCGATCTTCTTCGTCTTCGCAAAGCTGGTGAAGTCCGTTCACCCGCTGCTGGTGCTCGCCTTCGCGGCCGTTCTGGAGACGCTCCGGGTCCAGACCGGCTGGATGGTTCCCGACGAGTTCTGCGCGCGCCTGTTCTACGTGATGCTCGGCTGGTACTCCGCCCGCTACGTGTTCGCGGCCGCCGATCTTGCGCGTGACCACCGCGCGCTTGCGGTCGCCGCGCTCGCTGCGTGGGCGCTCGCCAACGGCGCGGCGGTGGCCTTCGGCTACTCTGAGCGACCGGGCGTGAGCCTGCTGCTCGGATCGGCGGGCGCGCTTGCGATCGTCGCGGCCTCGGCGCTCGTCGCCGGGACGACGCTCGGCGAGCCGCTGCGCTACGCCGGCGAACGCTCGCTCGCGGTCTATCTCGCCTTCTTCCTGCCGATGGCCGCGACCCGCGTCATCCTCGTGAAGACCGGCGTCATCCCGGATGTGGGCTGGGTGTCGCTCATCGTCACGATCGCCGGCGTCACGGTTCCGCTGGCGCTTCACTGGCTTGTGACGCGCACCGGAAAGGGACGCTTCCTGTTCGAGCGGCCGGCCGCTTTCCGGATCGACGGCGCGCGCGCGGCCGGCCCAAAGCTTCAACCGGCAGAATGACTTAGCCATAAGTATAGGGGCCTGGGCATTCTTCCCGCGACCTGTTGGCGCAATCCGCCCTTTTAATTAGAAAAAACAGCTCCTCTCTGGTTCGTTACCGCCGCGAGCGCGCTAGTTACGTTTGCGTGATGGCTCACGAGCCATGAAGGGAGAACGCCGAATGAAACTGAACAAGACTTTCGCTGGCCTGCTGGTCGCCGGCCTCGCCGCCTCGCCGGCGCTGGCCGCGGAAGGCCCCTTCACTCAGGCGCAGCTCGACAAGGGCTCGTCGGAGTACAACACCCATTGCCGCACCTGCCACGCCGCCAAGGGCAAGGGCGCTCTCGGCCCCGCGCTGATGGGCGACGTTTTCAAGGGTCGGTTCGGCGGTCAGTCCGTGACGGACGTCGCGACCTGGATCCACCAGAACATGCCGCAGACGGCGCCGGGCTCGCTCAAGGACGAGCAGCTCTACCCGATCGTGGCCTACATTCTCTCGCTCAACGGCTTCACGCCCGGCCAGGCCGAGCTGACCGCCGACAGCGGCAAGGCGATCAACATCGAGAAGTGATCACATGAACGGGAGTCGGCTGTGAGCGGCTCCTGGAATTGTTCAAATGAATCAAGGCCTGCCGATCACGTCGGCGGGCCTTTTTATTAGACTAGACACAAAGTCGCGCCGTCCGGAGCCTCCGTCTCCGCGGCCGGCGCGCTAAGCCTTGCCCCCGTTGCGAAAAATCCAACGGAGGAAAACGCACAATGCGCATTCAGGCGATGCTTGCCGGCCTTGCGGTCGGAGCCTTGGGCTGCGTCGCGCCTGCGGTTGCGGCCGAGGGGCCGTTCAACCAGGCGCAGCTCGACAAGGGCAAATCGGAATACAACACGCACTGCCGCACCTGCCACGCCGCCAACGGCAAGGGCGCGCTCGGACCGGCGCTTGCGGGCGACAAGTTCAAGGCGAAGTGGGGCGGCAAGCAGGTTTCGGAGCTGCGCGGCTACACCTACGAATACATGCCGCAGACGGCCCCGAAGTCGCTGACCGACGAGCAGCTCGACTCCATCATGTCGTTCGTGCTCTCGCTCAACGGCTTCACGCCGGGCCAGACCGCCTACACCAAGGACGCCCAGGCCGAATTCCCGAAGTAAGGGTCTTCCGCGCCTCACGCGTGCCTTCGATCCCGGCCGGCGCATCCCGCGCGGCCGGGATTTTCTTTTGAGCCTCCGCCCTATCTCGTGCCCGTCGAGCGATGGGGGTAAGAGAATGGCGCGTGTCGAGACGACGGCGTTTTCGGTCGAGATCGACGAGCGCTTCGGGCGCGTCGTCACGATCGGGACCGATCTCAGCGCGCGCGTCGTATCCGACGCGAGCTTTCCGCCCGGTCTCGCCGTGTCCGTTCTCGAGATCGGACGCGGCGACCGGGACAAGAAGGGCGTCGCGATCGTCGAGCGCCGCCTCGCGCGGCTGACCAACGGCGAGAAGCCGTTTGAGAGAGGCCCCATCGCGGCCGGCGGCCGGGCGGGCGTCACGGTCGCGATGGAGGACCGGCTCGAGGACCCTGAAACCCGCAAGCCGGTGCGCTGGGTCCGTCGGCAGGCGCTCTTCCACGCGCCGGAGCCGGACGTCTTCCTCGGCGCGACAGCCTCCTACGCCAAGGCCGACGGGCCATGGGTCGAGGCGGCGCTGCTCGCGATGCTCGGGAGCCTGGAGTTCACGGTCGAGGCCCCCGGCGCGGCGCAGGCTCTCGCAGAGGGCGACGCGGCTCTGTCAGCCCTTGCGGGAAAGGCCGGCGCCGCGATGGACAAAGCCGCCGAGGAGGCCGCGCGGCTCGCCGCAGAGGCCGCATGGGCCGAGGTTCCGGACGTCGAGGCGCGGTTCGCGGCGGCGATCGCGGCGTGCCGGCAGGAGCCCCGCCGCGACGCCCTGCGGGCGCTCGCGCGCCCTTGCGTCGATCTGTTCGAGGCCGGCGCGCCTGAGCCGGGCGCGATCGGCGAAAGCCGCATCAGCGGCGATCCCGATCTCGGCGAAGGGATCGACTGGCCGCGCGATTCCTCCGGGCTGCATCTCAACTTCCTCGCCCAGATCGACCTCGCCGCCCTTTCCGAACGTCACGGCCCGGTTCCGGAGGCGGGGCTGCTTTCCTTCTTCGTCGGCGTCGATCTCGGCGACGGGGCGGTGGTCTTTTCGCCCGCGGACGCGCCGCTTACGCGCAGGCCTTCTCCGCAAGACGCTGAGGACCTGTCGAGCCGCGCCCACGCCATGATCGAATGGCGCTCGCCGCGTTTCGTGGTCGCCGCCCCGCGCGACGAGGAGCTGGAAGCCGTGACCGAGCCGGACGGCCGGATCGGCTTCCTGCGGAACGGCGAGCCCGTGGTCGTGGCCGCCTCCACCACCGACGACTTTTCCCGCGCGATCCGCCGCCTGCGGCCGGTCGCCTCGCTTGGCCTTCAGGTCGAGGAGGAGGCCTATGCCGAGGCGGGTCTCGACGAGGAGCCCTACGCTGTCCAGGACGCTGTCCGCGAGGCCATGGCGGCGGCGCCTAGCCCGCGCCATCGCATGTTCGGGCTCGTCGACTGGCCCGGCGGCTTCGCCGACGCGGCGAGGTTCGCGGCGGGGAAGGCGGAGACGGCGGGCTGGAGCGACCTCGCCGAGCCGGACGCCTGGTTCACGCTGATGGAGCTCGCCTCAGGCGGCGAGGCCGGCTTCGACTTCGGCGACTTCGGGACGATGATCTATCTCGCGCCGAAGGCCGACGCCGCGCGCGGCGACTTCTCCCGCGTCGTCGCCTGGTGCGAGAGCCATTGAGGACAGCGGATCCCGCGCACTCCGTCCGGCGCTCCGCCGAAGCATGTCAAAGCTGTTGCGGGTCGCTCGACTCGGGATAGACTTCGATCGGCCTCGCGCGATCGGGGGTTATCATGAGACCACTTGTCGTCACGCTGCTTCTTCTGCTGGGGTCTGGCGGCTCGGTCCTCGCCGACGAGACGCCGCCGACCGCAGCCGTCGTGGACCTCGGCGACATCCGGGGGACGGCGGCGGACCCCGACGCGATCGACGACCTGCCGAACCCGCCTGAGCTGCGCTCCAGCGACGGCGTGCTCGAGGCGACGCTGACCGCGCGGCCGAGCCGGATCCGCGTCGCGGGCAAGCGGTTCCGCAGCAATGTCTATAACGGTCTCTACATCCCGCGACGCTCGTGCTCGGGCGCGGCGACACGCTGCGGCTCAAGATCAACAACGAGATCGGGCCCGCGGACGTCGCGATCAAGAAGACGATGCGGACCAACGTCCATTACCACGGCACGGACGTGAGCCCGAAGGCGCCGGGCGACGACGTGCTGCTGAAGGTGAAGTCCGGAACGAGCTTCAACTACGTGGTGCCGTTCCCGGCCGACCACCCCGAGGGGCTGCACTGGTATCACCCGCACGCCCACGGGGTGGTCGAGCCGCAGATCCTGTCGGGCATGTCCGGCATGCTGATCGTCGACGGCTATCTCGAAGCCCATTACCCGGAGCTCGCCCCGCTGCGGCGGCGCGTGATGGTGTTCAAGGACATCTACCTGCCGGAGCAGGATCCGAGCTCCGCGATCACCAAGACGCTGAACGGCTACTCGAACCCGCCCATCAAGGCGCGGCCGGGCGAGTGGCAGGTCTGGCAGATCGGCAATCTCGGGGCCGACGGGTTCTTCAAGGTCGCGCTCCACGGCCACGAGTTCTGGACGATCGAACGCGACGGCAACGTGCTCCCGCGGGCCGAAAAGCAGAAGGTGCTGTTTCTTTCGCCCGGCGCGCGGACGACGGTCGCGGTGAAGGCCGGAGACGCAGGCGCCTACACGCTGAGGTCGCTCGCGCTCGACACTGGCCCGCAGGGCGATCCGAATCCCGAGGTCACGATCGGGACGCTCATGGTCGCGGGCGATCCGAAGCCGACGCGCGGCCTCGGCGAGCGGCTTCGCGACGAACCCGCGGCCTCGAAGAAGACGATCGTCCCGCGGGCCAAGGACATCCGCGAGCTTCCGATCACGCGCGAGCGCGTCTTCACCTTCTCGGAGACCGCGGACGGAAACAGCTTCTTCATCAACGGCAAGCAGTTCGACGAGAACGTGGTGGACACCACCGTGCGCGTCGGCGACGTCGAGAAATGGACGCTGCGCAACACCTCCGGCGAGCTGCACGTTTTCCACCTGCACCAGACGGCGTTCCTGGTGCTCGACAAGGCGGTGGGCAAGCAGGAGGACGTCGCGGGCCTCCGGGACGTGATCAACATCCCCTACGCCAGGGACGGTGTTCCGGGCGAGGTGACGGTCATCATCCCCTTCACCAATCCGGTGATGGTCGGCAAGTTCGTCTACCACTGCCACATCGTCGGCCACGAGGACGCCGGCATGATGCAGATCATCCGCGTGCTGCCCCGCCGCACCGCCGCGGAGGACGCCTGGCGGATGTTCGGCCGGATGCTCGGCTCGGACGCGCCGCCGCCGTGGTGGCCCGAGCGCGCCCGGAGCGCCGCCCGCCTGCCGGAGGCCGACGAGTTCGCAGCCGCCATGCGAGGCGAGATCTGCGTCGCCGATCCGGCCGACGAGCCCGATCAGGCGAGCCTCTGGATCTCGGGCAAGGGCCCGGTCGCGGCCGAGGCGCCCCCGATCGTCGCCCGGTGATCGACGGGCGCAGGCGCCCGCGCCGGACCCGTCCCTGCGGGGAGACGCGCGATCGACGCGCAGCCTTCCCTTCGCGGCCCCGCCGCTTATAGTCCCGGCCCGACCCGCCGGGACCCGTCCGCATGCCAAGCCGCCCTGTCGCCAAAGGCGACCACGTCGTCCTCGTGGACGGCTCGTCCTACATTTTCCGGGCGTTTCACGCGCTTCCGCCCCTGACGCGCCCCTCCGACGGGCTGCCCGTCGGCGCGGTCTCGGGCTTCTGCAACATGCTGTGGAAGTTGCTGCGCGACGCCGGCTGGGTGGACCCGACGCATCTCGCCGTGATCTTCGACAAGTCCGAGGTCACGTTCCGCAAGGACTTCTACGCCGAGTACAAGTCCAACCGCTCGGACCCGCCCGAAGACCTCGTCCCGCAGTTCCCGCTGATCCGGCACGCGACGCGCGCCTTCTCGATCGCAGCCCTCGAACAGGGCGGCTACGAGGCCGACGACCTGATCGCGACCTATGCGCGGCTGGCGAGCGAAGCCGGCGCGGAGGTGACGATCGTCGGCTCTGACAAGGATCTGTTCCAGCTCGTCGGCGGCCTCGTGACGATGCTCGATCCGGTGAAGGACAAGCGCATCGGCCCCGACGAGGTGTTCGAGAAATTCGGCGTCGGGCCGGAAAAGATGATCGACCTGCAGGCGCTCGCCGGCGACAGCGTCGACAACGTGCCGGGGGTTCCGGGCATCGGCGCCAAGACCGCGGCGCAGCTGCTGGAGGAATACGGAGACCTCGAGACGCTGCTGGAGCGCGCCGCCGAGATCAAGCAGCCGAAACGCCGCGAGAACCTGATCGCCAACGCCGATCTCGCGCGGGGTGTCGAAGCGGCTCGTCACGCTCGAGCAAAACGTGCCGCTCGACGTGCCGCTCGAAGATCTCGGCGTCGACGAGCCGAACCCGTCGCGGCTCATCGCCTTCCTCAAGGCCATGGAGTTTTCGACGCTGACCCGCCGCGTCGCCGAGGCGACCGGGGTCGAGATCTCGTCGGTGACGCCGGACGCCGAGATGATGTCGGGCAAGCGGCAGGCGGCCGCCGAGCCTGAAGGCGAAGGCGCGCCCAAGGCCGCGACCGCGGAGTCGCGCGAATATCGCCCCGCCGAGGGCCGCGCCCGCAAGGGCATGGATTACGTCGCCCCGACCGCCCACGAGGGCGGCGCCGGGGCGAGCATCGAAGGCGCGACCCCGCAGGATCTCGCGGCGGCCCGCCGCGCCGAGGCCTCCTCGGCCGCGATCGACCGTAGCTCTTACGAGACCATCACCGACGTCGGCCGCCTCGCGCAGTGGATCGAGGCCGCGCGCGACCATGGGCTGGTGGCGTTCGACACCGAGACCAGCGGGATCGATCCGATGACCGCCGACCTCGTCGGCGTGTCGCTCGCGATCGAGCCGGGGCTCGCGGCCTATGTGCCGCTCGGCCATCTTTCGGCCGCTGGCGACCTGCTGTCGGAGCCGGGCCAGGGGCTCGGCGGGCTGGTCGAGGGCCAGATCCCCGCGGCCGAAGCGCTGACGCTGCTGAAGGAGCTGCTCGAGGACGCCTCCGTGCTCAAGGTGGGGCAGGGGATCAAGTTCGATCTCACGATCATGAGCCGGCTCGGGATCTCGGTCGCGCCCTATGACGACACGATGCTGATGTCCTATGCGCTCGACAGCGGCCTCGGCGCGCAGGGGCTCGACGAGCTCTCCCGCCGCCATCTCGGCCATGCGCCGATCACCTATGACGAGGTGACAGGCACGGGGCGTGCGCGGGTCGGGTTCGCGCAGGTCTCGATCGAGAAGGCGACGGCTTACGCGGCCGAAGACGCCGATCTCGCCATCCGGCTCTGGCGCCTTTCAAGGCGCGGCTCGTCGCCGAGCGCATGACGAGCGTCTACGAAACGCTGGAGCGCCCGCTGCCGGCCGTGCTCTCGGCCATGGAGCAGCGCGGCGTCTCGATCGAGCGCTCGATGCTGTCGCGGCTTTCGGGCGAGCTCGCCCAGCGCATGGGGGCGCTCGAAAGCGAGATCCACGAACTCGCCGGCGAGCCGTTCAATCTCGGGAGCCCGAAGCAGCTCGGCGACATCCTGTTCGGCAAGATGCAGCTTCCGGGCGCGAAGAAGACCAAGACCGGCGCCTGGGGCACGGCCGCGGGCGTGCTGGAAGATCTCGCCGCGCAGGGCCACGAGCTGCCGGCGCGCATTCTCGACTGGCGCCAGCTCTCGAAGTTGAAGTCGACCTACGCCGACGCGCTGCCGACCTATCTCCACAAGGAGACCGGCCGCGTCCACACCACCTACCAGCTCGCCGCCACCACGACGGGACGGCTCTCGTCGACCGAGCCCAACCTGCAGAACATTCCGGTGCGCACCGAAGAGGGCCGCAAGATCCGCGCGGCCTTCGTGGCGCCGCAGGGCAAGAAGATCGTCTCGGCCGACTACAGCCAGATCGAGCTCCGGATCCTGGCGCACATGGCCGACATCCCGCAGCTGGCCCAGGCCTTCGAGGACGGCATGGACATTCACGCGATGACGGCGTCCGAAATGTTCGGCGTGCCGGTCGAGGGCATGGACCCGCAGACGCGGCGCCGCGCCAAGGCGATCAACTTCGGCATCATCTACGGCATTTCGGCCTTCGGGCTCGCCAACCAATTGGGCATCGGGCGCGAAGAGGCCGGGCAGTACATCAAGACCTACTTCGAGCGCTTCCCCGGCATCCGCGACTACATGGAGGAGACCAAGGAGGCCTGCCGCCGCGACGGCTACGTCACCACGATCTTCGGCCGCAAGTGCCACTACCCGTCGATCAAGGCCTCGAACCCGGCCGAGCGCGCCTTCAACGAGCGCGCCGCCATCAACGCGCCGATTCAAGGGTCCGCCGCCGACGTGATCCGCCGCGCGATGATCCGGATGGACGGCGCGCTCGAAGCCGCAGGCCTTTCGGCCCGCATGCTGCTGCAGGTCCATGACGAGCTGATCTTCGAGGTCGAGGACGGCGAGGTCGAGAAGACGCTGCCGGTCATCACCAAGGTGATGGCGGAGGCGCCCATGCCCGCCAAGGCGCTTCGCGTGCCGCTGCTCGTCGAGGCCAAGGCCGAGGCGAGCTGGGAGGAGGCGCACTAAAGCGCGACGGTTCAAATCGAGCCGCAGCCGTCATGCCCGCGCCCGTTCAGGTCGGCTGTCGCCGATCTGAACCATTTTTGGTGAGGAACTCGACGACAGCCGAGTTCCTTGCGGGCATCCACGACTTCGGCGTAGCGCTCGACGATCTCAGCAAGTCGTGGATGCCCGGCTGCCGCCGGGCATGACGGCGGTGTGCAAACAGCGCTCGGTGACGAGGCTGCGAACGTCGAAGACGCGGCTGCGCGTGTCGGTTGAGTTTTTCCCGCCGGCCCCAGCCTGTCAGGCCGCCGTCAGTGGGCGCAAATCATTGACGGATCTCGGCTATTCGTTCTCCTCATCGTCCGCTCACTCGGCTATGTCCCGAGATGTCAAAGGACATGGAGACCCGCGTGACGCCTGCCGCTTTCGCCCAAGACCCTTCCCATCGCCGGCTGCTGATCGTCCTCGGTCTCGCGCAGCTCGCATTGGCCGCGGTGGTGGTCGCAGCGCAGGCCTATTTCGTTTACGCCGCCGACGACCAGAGTTCGCCGGCCGGGCTCTACGAGGTCGCGAGCCAGATCTTCGTCGCGCTGTTCGCGCTCGGCGTCGGCATTGCGGGCCGGGGCTCGTTCGAGACGCGCGCGCCGCTGCTCGCCGTCGGCGCGGTGTTCGCCGCGATCGTCGCGCATGAAATCATCTACTGGCGCGTCGAGACGGCGCTCGAGGACTGGAGCGCGCTCGGCCTGTGGGTCGCGGCCTCGCTCGCCCTCGTGTTCGTGTCGCGTCGGCGACGCCTCTCCCGCGCCGCGGCGCTGCTGCTTGCGGTCGCCGCGGTCTCGAAGCTCGCGGCCATTGGAGCCGACATCGCCGACGAAGGCTCGTTCGCCGAGGCGCCGAGCCTCGCCGCGCTGTCCTGGACCTATCTGTTGTCGACCGCCCTTTCGGCCGCCGCCCTCCAGCTCGGCTTCCTGCATCTGGCCTCGCGGCCCGTGGGCTCGCTCGCCGAGCGCCTCGGCTTCTCGCGCGAGCATGGGGTCGGCGCGCATGTCGCGGGCGTGATCGCGGACATGCGCTACAAGGCCTGGGCGCGGGCCAATCCCGGCAAAAACTACGGCGACTACTATGGCGCGCGGCTTTCGGCCCGGCTCGCCCGCGGCGGCCGTCATCGCACGCTCGGCGCCGTGGCCCGTCCCGTCGAGGCGGGCGAGGACGCGCGCCGCTGGGCGGCCGAGGAGTTCGCCGGCCGGGGGCTGTCGCATCGCGACTGGTTCTTCGCCCGCGGCGTCGAGCCCAGCATGGTCTGCGTCGACTACGGCTGCGGGAGCCTCTGCGGGTCGGCCAGCACTTCATCCGGCGGCTTGCGGCCGGGAACTGGTTCGGCCTCGACGTCGTCGACCGGTTCTGGAAGGACGGCCTGACCCTGATCGAGCCCGAGACGATCGCCGAAAAGCGCCCGGGCTTCGCGACCATCGGCCCCGAGGGGCTCGCCAAGGCCGAGGCCCTGCGGCCGGACCTCGTCTACTCCACCGCCGTCATGCAGCACGTGCCCCCGGCGGAGCTGAGCGTCTATGTCGGCAATCTCGCGCGGATCGCGGGCGAAAGCGGCGTGGTCTGCGCCAACTTCAAGCGCATGGCGGCGACGCGGCGCATCGGCCCGAACGCCTGGGCGCTTTCGGCCGCGGAGGTCGCGCGCGCCGTCGAAGCGGCGGGCGAAGGCTCGTCCTTCGTCATCGAGGACGACGGGGCCGAGCCCGGCGAGGACTTCGCCAAGGCGACGCTGGTCATGGCGCGCGACCCGGCGGCGCTCGGCCGCTGGGCGAGGCGGCCTCTGCCGGGATATGGTTTCGCCGAGACGCCCGCGGCCCCGACGCGCGAAGGGCCGGCGGCGTCCTGAGCGGGAGGCCCTCGCCTCCCTCTCGTGAAAGCGGCGCCCATGGACAGACACCACCACATCCTCAACGCCGCCTCGAACCTCCTCGGCATCTCGCTGGTGATCGTCACGGGGCTGAGGGTCTCGGGCCACGGCAAGGAGACGTTCTCCGACGAGATCGCCTGCGTGTCGGCGCTCTGCTTCGGCGCGAGCTGCCTGCTGTCCTACGCGGCGATCCGGCGCGACGGCGCGGCGCACGGGCTCGAGCGCTGGGCCGACCGCGTGTTTCTCGCGGGCCTCGTCTCGTCGCTGGCGGCGGTCGCGCTCATCGTGTTCGAGACGGCGTGAGCCGCCCTTGACCCGGCGCTCGACAGCGCGAACTTTAGGCTCACGTCCTCACGAGGCCACGCATGCGCATTCCGCTCGTCGTTCTGATGACCCTTCTTCCGGCTGCGGCCTTCGCGGCCGACGCGCCGCGCCGGCTCGGCCAGGCGCATTACGCGACCGGCGAGGTCACGGTCGAGCGCGCGCTGCCGCCGCGCGGCGTGATCGTCGAGAAGCGCGCCGGGCAGAAGCTGCGCGTGACAGACGGCGACGGCATGCCGATGTCGCGCTCCTTCGTGATGTCGAACCCGCCGCGCCGCGTCGAGGAACGGGTCTATTTCCGTGACGACGAGCCGGCCCTGCGCCGTCCCTTCGCGCTCTATGGCGGCTTCTACGGCCTCGACCGCTGGGGCGTCGGCCGCGAGGACGAGTGAGAGCGTCGTTAGGGGCGGCTGAACCCTAGCCGTGGAGCGTGTTTGGAGGCGCCGAAACCTCGACCATCCCGGCGTCGTGAGAGGCGCCGGAACCGCAGCCGTCATGCCCGAGCTTTGCCCGGGTATCCACGACTTCGGCGTCGCGCTCCACGATCCCGGAAAGTCGCGGACGCCCGGCCGCCGCCGGGCATGACGGCGGCGCTGATTTGAGTTTTATCCGCCGCCCGGCAGCGCCTCTTTGGGCGGGGCGGCGAGCGCGTCGACGTCGTCCTTGAGCTTCACGCCTGTCAGGCCGAGCCTCAGCGCCGAGGTCGCGAGCCACGCCAGCTTGTCGGCGGCCTGCGCATAGGTGAGGCCGCCCTTGCCGTGGACGTTCGAGATGCAGTTGCGCTCGTGGTCGCGCCGCCCGCGCTTCGGGCCGAAGGTGAGATAGACGCCGAGGCTCTCGGCGACCGAAAGCCCCGGCCGCTCGCCGATCAGCACCGCCACCAGCTTCGCCCCCAGCCGCTCGCCGACGTCGTCGCCGAGCGCGACGCGTGCCTGGCTCGCCAGAACCACGGGCGCGACTTTCAGGCCCGAGATCCGCTCCATGCAGGCGTGGACGAGGTTCGCGGCGTGCATCTGGACCGCGGTCGCCGACAGGCCGTCGGCGATCACGAAGGCGACGTCGGCGCCGGTTTCGGCGGCGTCGAGCGCGGAGGCGCTCTCGCGGTCGAGTTTCCGGCCGAGATCCGGGCGGCGCAGATATTCGGCGCGGCCGGCGGCCTCGCTCGTGACGCGGAGGCACTCGAGCGGCTTCAGCGCGGCCTCCAGCGCGTCGATGTCGAGCGGCGCGTGCACCGCGTCGCGCGCCATGGCGTGGGCCTGCTGAAACTCGAGCACGGCCGAAAGCGGCATCGCGTCGCCGCTGCGCCCGAGCCCGACGCGGGCCGCGGTCGCCGCGCGCAGCGCTTTCCAGGGATCCTGGGGACGAGGATCGGTCGGGCGGGAGTTGGGGAGATCGTCCATCGGCGTCAGGCCACCAGGCTCGGATGGTCGAGCAGCCGCGAGACCCGCGGATCCTTGAGGCCGAGCTCGCGGATGCGGCCGTCCGGCGTCGTCATGTCCATCCGCGCGAGCCACGCCTCGAACTCCGGCGCGGGGCGCACGCCGAGCGTCGAGCGCAGGTGCAGCACGTCGTGGAACGACAGGCTCTGATAGTTGAGCATGATGTCGTCGGAGCCCGGCACCGCGATCAGGAAGGTGCAGCCTGCGACCGTCAGGAGGGTCATCAGGTTGTCCATGTCGTCCTGGTCGGCCTCGGCGTGGTTGGTGTAGCAGACGTCGCAGCCCATCGGCAGGCCGAGCAGCTTGCCGCAGAAGTGGTCCTCGAGGCCGGCGCGCACGATCTGCTTGCCGTCATAGAGATATTCCGGACCGATGAAGCCCACGACCGTGTTGACGATGAGCGGATCGTAGGCGCGCGCCACCGCATAGGCGCGGACCTCCATGGTCTGCTGATCGACGCCGTGATGGGCGTCGGCCGAAAGCGCGGAGCCCTGGCCGGTCTCGAAATACATGACGTTCTGGCCGACCGTGCCGCGCTTGAGCGCAAGACCGGCCTGATGCGCCTCCTTGAGGACGCCAAGGTCGACGCCGAACGAGCGATTGGCGCCTTCCGAGCCCGCCACCGACTGGAACACGAGATCGACCGGCGCGCCGCGCTGCATGATCTCGATGGCGTTGGTGACATGGGTCAGCACGCAGGTCTGCGCCGGGATGTCGTAGTGCAGGCGGAGTTCGTCGAGCATCCGCATCAGCGCGATGGCGTTCGGCACGTTGTCGGTCGCCGGGTTGATGCCGATCACGGCGTCGCCGACGCCGTAGAGCAGGCCGTCCAGCACCGAGACCGCGACGCCGCGCGGATCGTCGGTCGGGTGGTTGGGCTGGAGGCGCGTCGCGAGCCGCCCCTCGAGGCCGAGCGTGGTGCGGAAGGCGGTGACGACCCGGCATTTGCGCGCGACCGCGATGAGGTCCTGGTTGCGCATGAGCTTCGAGACGGCCGCCACCATCTCGGGCGTCAGCCCTGGGGCGAGCGCGGCGAGCGCCGCGGAGTCCGCCTCGTGGCTCAGCAGCCAGTCCCGGAAGCCCCCGACGGTGAGGTGGGAGACCGGCGCGAAGGCCTCCGCGTCGTGGGTGTCGACGATGAGGCGGGTGACCTCGTCGTCCTCGTAGGGGATCACGGCCTCGTCGAGGAAATGCTTGAGCGGCAGGTCCGCGAGCGCGTAGCGGGCGGCGACGCGGCGGGCGTCGGTCTCGGCCGCAAGCCCCGCGAGCTCGTCGCCCGAGCGGCGCGGCGAGGCGCAGGCCAGCGCCTGCTTCAGATCGTCGAACACATGGCGTTCGCCGCCAAGATCAGCCTTCAGGGGCATGCCCGGTCTCTCCCGTCCGCAGCGCGCAGACTCTCAATACCGTGAAGCAAGCCGCGGTCCAGATGCCCGCGACGCCAAAGCCCTCAAAAACGCGTCGAAAGTCCGCCGATGCGCCGCGCCGCGCAGCGTCGGGCGCCGCGCGATTGGGCGCCGGCGTCAGCCGCCCGCCCGCGCGCGGGGGTGGAAGGTGGCGTGGATCGCGGTGAGGCGGGCGGCGTCGACCTCGGTGTAGATCTGGGTCGTGGAGAGGCTGGCGTGGCCGAGCAGCTCCTGGATGGTCCTCAGATCGCCCCCTCGGCCCAGGAGATGGGTGGCGAAGGAGTGCCGCAGCGCATGCGGCGTCGCGCTGTCGGGCAGGCCGAGCCCGCCGCGCATCCGCGCGACCGCCGCCTGCACGATGCGCGCGTTGAGCGGGCCGCCCTTCACGCCGACGAACAGCGGACCGTTCGGCGGCAGATGCAGCGGGCATTGCGCGAGATAGTCCGCCACCGCCGCCTGCACGGTCGCGATCACCGGAAGCTGCCGGCGCTTGCCGCCCTTGCCCGTCACCTCGATGCGGTCGACGCCCGTGGTCGGGGCCTTGGCGCGGGTGAGCGACAGCGCCTCGGAGATGCGAAGCCCGCAACCATAGAGCAGCGACAGCACCGCGGCGTCGCGCGCCAGCACCCATTGCGGGCGCTCCTCGCCGGCGCGCTCGTCGGCGTCGACGATGCGGCAGGCGGCGGCGACCGGCAGGGGCTTGGGCAGGCTGCGCGCGATCTTGGGGCTGCGCACGGCGGAAAAGGCCGAGACCTCGCCGCGTCCCGTGCGCGCAAGATGGCGCGCGAAGGAGCGGGCGGCCGCGAGCCCGCGCATCAGCGAGCGGCTCGAGATGTCGTTCGCGCGCCGCGCCGCCATGAAGGCGCGCACGTCGCGCGGCGCGAGGCTCGTGACGTCGGCGAGCGAGGGCGGCGCGCCGAGATGATTGGTGAGGAAGCCGAGCAGAATGCGCACGTCGCGGCCATAGGCCTCGACGGTGTTCGGCGAGAGCCTGCGCTCGGCGCCGAGCCGCTGCAGCCAGTCGGCGTAAGCCGCGCGGACGTCGTCCGCTGCGGGAAGGAGAGCGTCGGCGAGGCCTGCGGTCATGGAGCCGATCCTAACGCCCCGGCGCTTAACCGGGCGTCACCGGCGGTCGCCCGGCGGACGCAGCAGAATGCCCGTTAAGCGAATGAATCTGGTGGCGGATGACATCTTGAGGTGGAACTCTCGGACCGAAATGGGCCGATGACCGGCGCCGCGGAGATCTCGAGACATGACCTGCCGCATCGTCGCCGTCGCCGTCGGGCTCTTATGTCTCGTCAGTCAAAGCCACGCCGCCCCGGACGAAGCAGCCGTGGTTGAAATCCGAGGCTCGGAAGCGGCCGCCGACAAGGCGGGGCAGGCGAAACCCTTCATCAAGGCGTTGAAGCCGTGCGGCTCGGCGGCGGATCTCTACATTTGCGCCAATGTCACCGCATCCGGAGACGCCACGACGCTCCTCCCTGCGAAATCGGTGAAATATCCCGGCAAGGGGGTCGCCACGGTGACGTGGCAGGGAAGCGTCTTCTGCGACATGCGCGGAGTTCTAAGCTCGTCGCCACTCGCAGAAACGTTCATCGACTACGAGTATTACGCTCATCTCGCCCTGACGACCGGAGCGACCACGTTTTCGGTCAACGAGCCGGGCAGCGCCTCGGTCGGCGAGAGATTTCATCTCTCGCTGTTCGCAAACGAGCCGCCGCCAGGGATGGTCCTCAACCGGACGTCTTCGACGCCCGTCACTCTGGTCAAGACTTACGAGATCAAAAAAGCGACGGAAGTCGCCCACCGTGTCGTCGCGATCCGCGACTGGCGAAAATTCGACGACGACGCCAACAATTTCTGCAATATCAACGGCGGCGCCATGTCCGTCACCTTCGTGCCGTACTGACGCCTGCAGCGGTTCCTCAACAAAAAACCCCTCGCGCAAGCAAGGGGTTTTTCCAATCGTTTGAAGATCCGTCAGCGTTACTGAACGACTTCGACGACCTTGCGCTTGGGGCTCACGATGTAGCGCTTCTCGTTGACGATCGTGTAGCTGTAGTCGCTGTCGGGAACCGCGTAGACCTCGACGCCTTCCGGCACGTCCGAGCCGACCGCGAGGTCGCCCTCGTAGCGGATCGAGGGCCGCTGCTCCTGCACCACATAGGTGCGGACTTCCTTCGGCGGAGCCACCGCCGTGCCGATCACCGCGCCGGCGACGCCGCCGACCGCGGCCCCGATCGGACCTCCCACCACGGCTCCCGTCACGGCGCCGCCGGCGGCGCCCGTCACGGTTCCTTCCTGAGCGATGGCCATCGCCGGCGCCGAAACGCCGAGCGCGACCGCAAGCGCAATAGAGCTGACCCGCATCGTCTCTGTTCTCCTGTGCCGCCCGCGGACAAACGCCGGTCGGGACCAAGAGTTCCCAAGACGATCGCCCGCGCGACGTCGCGGCGGAAATCGAAGTGGTCTTCGGACGCGCGCCGCTGCACTGAAGAAACCGCTCTTGCGCTCGCGGCCGCAGTCGAGCCGACCCGTGGCGAGCAGGCCCGCTTGCGCGTAGCCTCTCGACTCTCAAGGGGAACGGCCCGCATGGCGAAACTTGTCTATGCTTTGAACCAGTCGCTCGACGGCTATGTGGACCACGACGCGTTTGCGCCCGATGCCGAGCTGTTTCGCCACTTCATCGAGGACGTCGGGAGCGTTGCGGGCAGCCTCTATGGCCGGCGCATGTACGAGGTGATGCGCTACTGGGACGAGGAGCGCGCCGAATGGGGCGAGGCGGAGCGGAAGTACGCGGCGGCCTGGCGGGCGCAGCCGAAATGGGTCGTGTCGAGGTCGCTCGCCTCGGTCGGCCCGAACGCGACGCTGCTCGAGGGCGACCTCGAGGCTGCGGCGCGGGCGCTGAAGGCCAGGATCGACGGGGTGATCGAGGTGTCCGGGCCGGAGCTCGCCGCGAGCCTCGCCGATCTCGGCCTCGTGGACGAGTACCGGCTCTACGTCCACCCCGTCGTGCTGGGGAGCGGAAAGCCCTACTTCGCCGGCCCGCGGCCGAGGCTGCGCCTCGTCGCGCATGAGCGCGTCGGCGGAGAGGCTATCCGGCTGACCTACGTTCCGGCGTGAGGGGGCGGCCCGTCGTCAACCCACCGCCGTGATGACCGGCGGCGGCCGGGCATCCACGACTTACTGGGATCGTCGAGCGCTACGCCGAAGTCGTGCATACCCCCGCGAAGGCGCGGGTATGGCGCGGTGGAGAGGGCCGTGCTCAAACAAAGTCGCGCGGAGCGCGGCCCCAAAATCACTCGATGGTCTGGCCGGTCTTGGCCCAGTCGGCGACGAACTGCTCGAGGCCCTTGTCGGTCAGCGGGTGCTTCACCAGGCCCTTGAGCGTCGCGGGCGGCACGGTCGAGACGTCGGCGCCGGCCTTCGCGGCGTCCTTGACGTGGTTCACGGTGCGGATCGAGGCCGCCAGGATCTCGGTCGCGAAGTCCGGATAGTTATCGTAGATCGTGCGGATGTCCTGGATGAGCTCCATGCCGTCGACCCCGGCGTCGTCGAGGCGGCCGATGAAGGGCGACACGAAGGTCGCGCCGGCCTTGGCGGCGAGCAGCGCCTGAGGGGCCGAGAAGCAGAGCGTGACGTTGACCATCGTGCCGTCGTCGGTCAGCGCCTTGCAGGCCTTCAGCCCGTCCCAGGTGAGCGGCACCTTGACCGTGACGTTGTCGGCGATCTTCCGCAGGATTTCGGCCTGCTTCATCATGCCTTCGTAGTCGGTCGCCGCGACCTCGGCCGAGACCGGGCCTTCGACCACCTCGCAGATCTCCTTGATGATCTCCTTGAAGGGCCGGTTGGCCTTCAGCACCAGCGAGGGATTGGTGGTGACGCCGTCGAGGACGCCGAGCGCGGCGAGCTCCCGGATTTCCTTGACGTCGGCGGTGTCGACGAAAAACTTCATGGCGAAAGGGCCTCGTGTGAAACTTTCGATGGGGTCTCGCGCCACCAAGTGGCGCAGCGACCCGGCGGCCGCAAGGCGAAAGCGGCTCGTTTGAGCCTATTTCCAGCCGCCTTCGGGCCGGGCGCAGCCATAGGGCGGGATCATGCGCTCGAAACGCAGCTTGAGCTGCGCGCAGCCCCACTCGTTGACGGGGCCGGGCGCCCGCGAGTTCAGCTCGATGCCGATCTCGTCATAGGGGCTCTTCGTGTTGGTGACATAGGCCCACCATTTGTAGCCGAGGAACCCGACGCCGCCGATCAGCAGCGCGAGGCCGACCGAGACGCCCATTTGAAGCGGCGTCTGCTGCGGCGGCCTGGGACGTTCGGCCTCGGGCATGGCGGCGATGCGCTTCTCGCGGGCCGCGCCGATGCGCTCGATGATCAGGAGCGCGAGGCCAAGCCCCATCGCGCCGCCGCCGAGTTGGCCGAGCAGCGGCAAAATCTCTGGCTTGAAGCGGGCTCCGGGCAGCAGCGGCGTGACGAAATTCGCGCCGTCGCGCGCCCATGTCGAGATCCAGGACATGAAGCCGAGGCCCACGAGGCCGAAGAACAGGCAGATCCCGATCAGGGTCCTGAGCGACGCGAGTCGGCTTTTCATGGAGGCGTCTCCGCGGGATGCGCAATCGGGCAGGCGGTCGCCAAGTAGCACCGCGCGGGCGGCGCCGTCTCGCGGCGGCTTGACGCCCGCACATCGATGCGCCGATCACCCTGCGCTCTCGCCTGCGCGAAAGGCCGATCCGATTCCAAGCTCCGCCCCACGGTCCGTCGAAGTGCTGCTGCCGGTCGGGCTCGACCGGGCGCTCTCCTATGCGGTGCCGGACGGCCTCGAGCTTCAGCCCGGCGACGTCGTGGTCGCGCCGCTCGGAAACCGCTCCGAGGTCGGGGTCGTGTGGGACGGCGCGTCCGAAGTTTCCGCCGACATCCGGCTGAAGGCGCTCAAGGGACGGGTCGAGGTCGCGCCGCTGCCCGAGGCCATGCGCCGCTTCATCGACTGGGTGGCGGACTACACGCTCGCCCCGAAGGGCCAGGTGCTGCGCATGGCTCCGGGGCCTTGCGGCCGAAGACGGGCCGCGCGAGCCGAAGATGGGCGTGCGCGCCACCGGCTCCGCGCCGTCCCGCCCGACGGCGGCGCGCGAAAAGGCGCTCGCCGCCGCAGGCGGCGGGGAGGTCTTCGCAAAACCCCGCCTCGCCGAGGCCGCGGGCGTCTCGTCCTCGGTGATCGACGGGCTGGTGGCGGACGGCGCGCGAGCTTGCGCCTTTGCCGCCGCCCCCGCGGCCGGCCGCGCCCGATCCGTTCCGGCCGGGGCCGGCGCTGTCGCCCCATCAGGCCCACGCCGCCGAGGCGCTGCGCCGGGCGGTGGCGGACGGCCAGTTCCGGGCGGTGCTGCTCGACGGCGTCACCGGCTCGGGCAAGACCGAGGTCTATTGCGAGGCGGTGGCGGAGGCGCTGAGGCGCGGCCGCCAGGCGCTGGTGCTCGCGCCCGAGATCGCGCTCACCGTCCCGTTCCTCGACCGTTTCGCCAAGCGCTTCGGCGCGCGGCCCGCGGTCTGGCACGCGAGCGTCGGCGAGAAAGGCCGCGAGGCGGTGCGCCGCGGCGTCGCCGACGGCTCGGTCAAGGCCGTGGTGGCGGCGCGCTCGGGGCTGTTCCTGCCCTTCAAGGATCTCGGCGTCATCGTCGTCGACGAGGAGCACGACGGCGCCTACAAGCAGGAGGACGGCGTCTCCTACAACGCCCGCGACATGGCGGTGGTGCGCGGCCGGATCGAGCGCGCGGCCGTCATCCTTGCATCCGCCACGCCCTCGCTCGAGACCCGTCTCAACGCCGAGCGTGGCCGCTACGCCCGTCTCGTCTTGCCAGCGCGCTTCTCGGGGAGGGCGCTTCCCGAGATCGCCGCGATCGACATGCGCAAGGCCGGGCCGGAGCGGGGGCAATGGCTCGCGCCGCGGCTGGTTTCGGCGATGGCCGAGACCTTCGCCGCAGGCGAGCAGACGCTGCTGTTCCTCAATCGCCGGGGCTATGCGCCGCTGACGCTCTGCCGGCGCTGCGGGCATCGCATGAAATGCCCGAACTGCGCCGCCTGGCTCGTCGAGCACCGGTTCCGCGGCTGCCTCGTCTGCCATCATTGCGGCCATTCGGGCCCGACGCCGAGAAACTGCCCGGCCTGCGCGGCCGAGGACGCGCTGGTGGCGCTCGGCCCCGGAGTGGAGCGCATCCGCGACGAGGCGGCGGCGCGGTTTCCGCAGGCGCGCGTCTCGATCCTGTCGAGCGACCTGATGGGCGGCGGCGAAAAGCTCGCGGCCGAGCTCGACGCCATCGAGCGGGGCGAGGTCGACATCGTGATCGGCACGCAGATGGCGACCAAGGGCCACCATTTTCCGAAGCTCACGCTGGTCGGGGCGGTCGATTCCGACTTCGCGCTCGGGGCCGCCGATCCGCGCGCGGCCGAGCGGACGTTCCAGACGCTCCAGCAGGTGACGGGCCGCGCCGGCCGCGCCGAACGGCCGGGCAGGGCGCTGCTGCAGAGCTTCGCGCCCGACCACCCGGCGATCCGCGCGCTGGTGTCGAACGACCGGGAAGGGTTTTACGCCGTCGAGACCGCGGCGCGCGAGGCCGCGCTGATGCCGCCCTTCGGCCGGCTCGCGGCGGTCATCGTCTCCGCGCCGACCCGTGAGGGCGCCGAGGGCCACGCCCGGGCGCTCGCGCGCGCCGCGCCGAAGACCGATGAGGTGAGGGTGCTGGGGCCGGCCGAAGCCCCGCTCGCCATGGTGCGGGGCCGGCACCGGATGCGCCTGCTGGCGCAGGCGCCGCGCGGGATCGACCTCTCGGCCTTCATGCGCGACTGGATGGCGGCCGCGCCGCCGCCCCGCAACGGGGCGCGGGTCGCCGTGGACGTCGACCCGCAGAGCTTCGTCTGAGGCCGCCGCGCCTCTCAGGCGCGACGGCTGAGACCGGAGAGCGGGCCGAGCTTATTCGTCCGCCGCCGAAGCGGACGCCGTCTTCGAGGTCTTTTTGAGCTTCTTCTTGGCGCCGAGCGTGCCGCCGCGCGGGCGCACGTCCTGTGCGATCCAGCGGATCTCGTCGAGCCACCGCGCGGCGTCGGCCGCGCCCGGGCGGCCGGCCGGAACGCCGAACTTGCGGCCGTTCACCCAGAGCCTGGGCGAGGAGAACACCCGCTTGTACTCGCAGGCGACGCCGGCGTCCCAGCACTGGTTCTCGTAGGCCATCAGGTCCATGGCGCGGGCCGGCAGGCTGACATAGCCGAAATTGTACTGCCAGCTCGGGAACTCGGCGCCGTTCTCGTCCTTGGTGACGTAGCGGTCGTGGCGCAGGCCCATATTGTGCCCGACCTCGTGGGCGACCGTGTCGGCGTCGACGCAGGCGCCGCGCGAGACCTGGGCGAAGGTCCAGTCGCCGGCGCCTTCGGCCTGGGTGATGACCCAGGCGACGCCGCAATAGCCGCCGCCCTCGCGCAGCAGCACCACGAAGTCGGCGCCGACCTCGTCGCGCACCCGCCGGGCGTCGGCGAAGGAGGCGGAGTCCGCGCCGTTGCCGGTGATGTCGTAGAGCGGGGCGTTGTAGTCCTCGCGCGCGTCCTCGTCGTAATCGCCGGCCTGCGTCGTCTTGACGAGGCGCATGGTCATGCGCACGCCGCTCGCCCGGTAGGCCTCGTTGGTGATCGCGACCGCGAGGTCGATCTCGGCGCCGATGTCGGCGGAAGCCGCCGCCGCCTTGGCGGTGTAGACGAACATCACGTCGACCTTGGCGACGGTCCAGTCGTAGGGCACGTCCTTCTTGGACTTCTTGCCCTTCTTCGCCTTGTCGAGCGACACGCCGCCCGAGAGCGGCGCGACGATCTCGGGCCCGGCGGACGGGGTCTTGGAGCGGTCGGCTTCCGAGACCGAGTGGAGGACGCCGCCGAGCGGGCGGATCGCGTAGATCCGGCCCTTGTAGCGGACGCGGCCCGTGACCTTGCCCTTCGAGACGACGAGCGTCGCGTCGCCCTCGTCGCCGTCCTTGCCGACCTTTGCGTTGATCACCGAACCGCCGTTCGCGGCCGGCTCGACGTCCGACACCTTGAAGTCGGCCGACACGCCCGGGAACAGGCCGATGGTCAGCGTGCTCGCGACCTTGCCTTCGGCGACCGCGTCGGCGTTGACCGCGACGGCGCGGATGCGCGACACGCCCGCCGGAACGACCGTGGATTTGGGACGGGCGGCGGCCGCGGCGGCGAAATCGGCCTCTTTCGGCGTCGCGAACAGGTCGGCGCCGAAGGCGGCCGGGGCCCAAAGCGCGGCGAGCGCCGCCAGGGTCAGGCGGCGGGCGCCGCGAGACGACAGGATCGACATCGTTAACATCTCCCGGATCGGCGCTGGCGCCAAAGTCGCCGGAAGTCGTTAGCACGCTTGGGCTTTTGCGGAATGACAAGCGCGCGAGAGTGCTTAACCGTTAGGGTTAACGAAGCGCGCCGCGCAGGCTTTTTCTGATGGGGCGAGCGGGCTCGCGGTTCGCGATCGCCTGCCTGGCCGCCGGGGGACCGTTCCGACGCGGCGCTCCGAACGCGCGCTGTAATCGATCGTCGTCTTGGGCGAAGCCCCGAAAGACGGCCAAAGCCGCCGCTGACGCAGCCCGCCGGCGCGCGCGGCGACGGCCCGCCGGCCGCGCCGACTTCACAAGTGGGTGAGGCGCCGGTGCCCTGCTCGAGTCGGGAACGACGGCCCTCAGCGGGAAACGGCGAGCCGGGCGGTTCAGCGATAGGCCGCGATACCCTTCCGGGTCTCGTTCAGGCGGCGGGCGTTGTCGGCGGCGCCGGGCTTGCCCTGCTTGATCCCGAACTTCTTGCCCGCGACCTTCTTGTCGGGATCCGAGAAGGAGTTGACACGCTCGCAGTAGAGGCCCGCATCCGTGCACTCGTTCGAGTAGGCCATGATGCTGCGCTTCTGCTTGGCGAGGTTGGAGTAACCGAAGTTGTATTCGGTGTCCGGCGCCGGCTCCGAAACGTAGCGGTCGTGCCGCAGGCCCATATTGTGGCCGAGCTCGTGGGTCACGGTGTAGCCGGTGATGCAGCCGCGGGCGGTGGTGGAGTAGCCGTAACCCGCCGTCGAGGCGCTAGGCTCGTCGATGTACCAGGCGATGCCGCAATATTGCGTCCCCTCCTGGATCACCGCGACGAGATCCGCCTTCAGCTGGTTGCGCAGCTGATTGACGGGCTGGAACGGCGCCGTGTCGTTGGTGACGTCGTAGAGCACTTGCGCGAAGCCGCCGGTCAGCTCGTCGTAGCCGCTGACCCGCGTGGTCCCGACGAGCTTCAGCTTGATGCCGACGCCGCCCGCCTTGTAGGCCTCGTTGGCGAGGCTGACCGCGAGGTTGATATCCGAGACGATGTTGCTCGAGGCGGCCGCGGCCCGGTCGGTGTAGGCCATCAGCAGCGTGATCTTCACGTCGCCCTTGGCCTGAGGCTCGATTCCGGACTTCTTGGCGGGCTTCGCCCCGACGCCGCCCGGCGCGGGCGTGAGCGGCCCCTCGGGCGGAAGCTTGGCGCCGGAGATCTCCGCGACCTTGTGGGCCGCGCCCTTCACCTGCTCGATCCTGAACGTCTTGGTTCCGAGCCGCACCACCCCGACCACGCCGCCGTCGGCGAGCACGAGGGTCGCGGCGTCTGCTCCCGACGTGCCCGTCCACACCGTCCCGCCGCCGACCGCAGGCTCCGTTCCGGATGGCGCGAAGGTCGCCTCGGCGCCGGGGAAGAGCCTGATGCGCACCGGCTTGCCCGAGCTCAGCGCGTTGGGGTCGAGCGAGACGAGCGCCTCGCGCGTCGCGCCCGGGACGGGCCGGGCGTCGGCGATCGCCTGATGGGGCGCGATCGGAGCCAGCAGGTCCACGGCCTGGGCCTGGGCCTGGGCCTGGGCCTGCGCCGCGCAGGGCGCGGCCGCAGAAGATCGCCGCCGCGACCGCGACCTCGCGAATCCGACCAAACATTCGCTTTTCCCCGAAAACTCTCGATTCAACCCGCGGTAGGCTCTGCGATTTCCGGAGTCCGGGCAATCGGATTGCGTCGTTTCAGGCCCAACCTCGTGTTACTACTTACCGAACGCCGGAACGGCGGCGGCGGGACCGCGCGCCGCCCCAGGCCCCCCGCGCGCACGGGTCGCATCGCCCGATCGCCATGGCCCTTCGTCCGAGGAAGCCGAAAGGCCGGGGGCGCGATCACGCAACGCATTGATTAATTTCAAGCTTTTCGGTCTTCGTCACAGCTACGCCATGATGTTGCGCGCCGCTTCTCAGCATGATAGTGACCGCTGCGCTTGCGGGGAGAACCCCGCGGCGGGGGCGCGCGCCGCTTCCAAAATCAACGGGTTCGGGAGGTTCGGAGCTGTCGCTCCGGTTTCAGCCCCAGGCTCCAACCAGCGAGAGACGCTCGGGTGGCAGGTAAAGACACCATCGTGTCCGGAATGGCGGGTCGCTACGCGTCCGCGCTTTTCGATCTGGCCAAGGAACAGAGCGCGCTCGACGCGGTCTCCAAAGATCTCGACGTCGTGACGGCGGCCCTCGCCGAGAGCGAGGATCTGCGCCGCCTCATCAAGAGCCCGGTGTTCTCCGCCGAGGAGCAGGCCCGCGCCATGGGCGCGGTGCTGGACAAGCTCGGCGTCTCGGGCCTCACCGCCAATTTCGTGAAGCTGGTGGCCTCCAACCGCCGCCTCTTCGCGCTCGAGAGCATGATCCGCGGCTTCCGCGCGCTCGCCGCCGCCGACCGCGGCGCGACCACCGCCGAAGTGACGGTCGCCGAAGAGCTCTCCTCCCAGCGTCGCGACGAACTTGCGTCCGCGCTGAAGGAGATCACCGGCAAGACGGTCGACTTCGACGTGAAGGTCGATCCCAAGATTCTCGGCGGGCTCATCGTGCGGCTCGGCAGCCGCATGGTCGACGCCTCGCTCAAGACCAAGCTCAATTCGATCAAACTCGCTATGAAAGAGGTCGGCTGATGGACATTCGCGCCGCCGAGATCACCTCGATCCTCAAGGATCAGATCAAGAACTTCGGCCAGGAGGCTGAGGTCTCCGAGGTCGGTCAGGTGCTGTCGATCGGCGACGGCATCGCGCGCGTCTACGGCCTCGACAACGTCCAGTACGGCGAGATGGTCGAGTTCAAGGACGGCATCCGCGGGATGGCGCTCAACCTCGAGACCGACAATGTCGGCGTCGTGGTGTTCGGCTCCGACCGCGGCGTGTCGGAAGGCGACACCGTCAAGCGCACCGGCTCGATCGTGGACGTTCCCGTCGGCCGCGGCCTTCTCGGCCGCGTGGTCGACGCGCTCGGCAACCCGATCGACGGCAAGGGCCCGATCGAGGCGACCGAGCGTCGCCGCGTCGACGTGAAGGCGCCGGGCATCATCCCGCGCAAGTCCGTCCACGAGCCGATGCAGACGGGCATCAAGTCGATCGACGCGCTGATCCCGATCGGCCGCGGCCAGCGCGAGCTGATCATCGGCGACCGCCAGACCGGCAAGACCACGATCGCGCTCGACACCATCCTCAACCAGAAGTCGATCAACGCGGGCGACGACGAGAGCGCCAAGCTCTATTGCGTCTACGTCGCGGTCGGCCAGAAGCGCTCCACCGTCGCGCAGTTCGTGAAGGTGCTGGAAGAGAACGGCGCGCTCGAATATTCGATCATCATCGCGGCGACGGCGTCCGACCCCGCCCCGATGCAGTTCCTGGCGCCCTTCTCCGGCTGCGCCATGGGCGAGTACTTCCGCGACAACGGCATGCACGCGCTGATGGTCTATGACGACCTGTCCAAGCAGGCGGTGGCCTATCGCCAGATGTCGCTGCTGCTGCGCCGTCCGCCCGGCCGCGAGGCCTATCCGGGCGACGTGTTCTATCTCCACTCGCGTCTGCTGGAGCGCGCCGCCAAGCTCAACGACGAGCAGGGCGCCGGTTCGCTGACCGCGCTTCCGGTCATCGAGACGCAGGCCAACGACGTGTCGGCCTACATCCCGACCAACGTGATCTCGATCACCGACGGCCAGATCTTCCTCGAATCCGACCTGTTCTACCAGGGCGTCCGTCCGGCGGTGAACGTCGGCCTCTCGGTGTCGCGCGTCGGCTCCTCGGCCCAGATCAAGGCCATGAAGCAGGTGGCCGGCAAGATTAAGGGCGAGCTCGCGCAGTACCGCGAGATGGCGGCCTTCGCCCAGTTCGGCTCCGACCTCGACGCCTCGACCCAGCGCCTGCTGAACCGCGGCGCGCGCCTCACCGAGCTCCTTAAGCAGCCGGCCTTCTCGCCGCTGCGCGTCGAGGAGCAGGTCGTGGTGATCTACGCCGGCACCAACGGCTACCTGGACAAGCTGCCCGTCAACAAGGTCCGCAAGTACGAGGCCGAGCTCCTCGAGCACCTGAACTCGAGCGAGAAGGATCTGCTTGAGACCATCCGCAAGGACAAGGCGCTCAAGGACGAGACCATCGCGAAGGTGAAGTCGGTTCTCGACACCTTCTCGAAGTCGTTCGACTGAGCCTTTAGCCACTCAAGCGGAGTTCGAGCGCGCGCATGGCGAGCCTAAAGGACCTCAGGAACCGTATCGCCTCGGTCAAGGCGACGCAGAAGATCACCAAGGCCATGCAGATGGTGGCCGCGGCGAAGCTGCGCCGCGCCGAGACCGCCCGCGGCCGCGCGTCCCTACGCCGAGCGCATGGAGCGGGTGCTCTCGAACCTCGCGGCCGGCATGAAGGGCTCGCCGCTCGCGCCGAGGCTGATGGCCGGCACGGGCGACGACAAGCGCCACCTGCTCGTCGTCGTCACCGCCGACCGCGGCCTCTGCGGCGGCTTCAACTCCTCGATCTCGCGTCTGGCGCGCGATCACGCCCGCCGGCTTCTGGCGGAAGGCAAGCAGGTCGAGTTCCTGTGCGTCGGCCGCAAGGGCGCGGACATCCTGAAGCGCCAGTTCCCGGGCAAGATCGACGACGTCATCTCGCTGCGCGAGGTGAAGAGCGTCGGCTTCGACACCGCCACGATGATCGGCGAGCGCGTCCTCTCGATGTTCGAAGAGGACAAGTTCGACGTCGCGACGCTGTTCTATTCGAAGTTCAAGTCGGTGGTCAGCCAGATCCCGACCGCCCAGCAGATCGTCCCGGCGGAGCTTCCCGAAGAGGACGAGACCACGGACCTCCTGAAGGGCGCGGTCTACGAATACGAGCCGTCCGAAGAGGAGATCCTGGAGGAGCTGCTGCCGCGCAACGTCGCGATCCAGATCCTCAAGGCGCTGCTCGAGAACGCCGCTTCGGAGCAGGGCGCGCGCATGTCCGCGATGGACAACGCGACCCGCAACGCCGGCGACATGATCAAGCGGCTTTCGCTCGAATATAACCGAACCCGCCAGGCGCAGATCACCAAGGAGCTGATCGAGATCATCTCCGGCGCCGAGGCGCTCTGACGTCATTCCGACGAGGACCAACCCAATGACCGCACATGTCGGCCGCATCACCCAGGTCATCGGCGCCGTCGTCGACGTCCAGTTCGACGGCCATCTGCCCGAGATCCTGAACGCGCTCGAGACCAACAACAACAACTCGCGCCTGGTGCTGGAAGTCGCCCAGCACCTCGGCGAGTCGACGGTCCGCGCGATCGCGATGGACTCCACCGAAGGCCTCACCCGCGGCCAGCAGGTCTCCGACACCGGCGAACCGATCCTGGTTCCGGTCGGCGACGCCACGCTCGGGCGCATCCTGAACGTCATCGGCGAGCCGATCGACGAAGGTCAGCCGGTCCAGGGCGAGGGCAAGCGCCCGATCCACGCCCCGGCCCCGTCCTACGCCGAGCAGGCCACCGAGACCGAGATCCTCGTCACCGGCATCAAGGTCGTCGACCTGCTCGCGCCTTACGCCAAGGGCGGCAAGGTCGGCCTGTTCGGCGGCGCGGGCGTCGGCAAGACGGTGCTCATCCAGGAGCTCATCAACAACGTCGCGAAGGCCCATGGCGGCTATTCGGTGTTCGCCGGCGTCGGCGAGCGCACCCGCGAGGGCAACGACCTCTATCACGAGTTCATCGAGTCCGGCGTCAACCAGAAGGGCGGCGGCGAAGGCTCCAAATGCGCCCTCGTGTTCGGCCAGATGAACGAGCCCCCCGGGGCCCGCGCCCGCGTTGCGCTGACCGGCCTCACCATCGCCGAGCACTTCCGCGACAAGGGCCAGGACGTGCTGTTCTTCGTCGACAACATCTTCCGCTTCACCCAGGCGGGTTCGGAAGTGTCGGCGCTGCTCGGCCGCATCCCGTCGGCGGTGGGCTATCAGCCGACGCTCGCGACCGACATGGGCGCGCTGCAGGAGCGCATCACCACCACCAACAAAGGCTCGATCACGTCCGTGCAGGCGATCTACGTGCCGGCCGACGACCTGACCGACCCGGCCCCGGCCGCCTCCTTCGCCCATCTTGACGCCACGACCGTGCTCAACCGCTCGATCGCGGAAAAGGGCATCTACCCGGCGGTCGACCCGCTCGACTCGACCTCGCGCATTCTCTCCGCCGCGATCATCGGCGAGGAGCACTACGCGACCGCCCGCCGCGTGCAGGAGACGCTGCAGCGCTACAAGTCGCTGCAGGACATCATCGCGATCCTGGGCATGGACGAGCTTTCCGAAGAGGACAAGCTGACGGTGTCGCGCGCCCGCAAGGTCGAGCGCTTCCTCAGCCAGCCGTTCCACGTCGCCGAAATCTTCACCGGCTCGCCGGGCAAGTTCGTCGACCTCGCCGACACCATCAAGGGCTTCAAGGAGCTGGTGGAAGGCAAGCACGACGCGCTTCCGGAGGCCGCCTTCTACATGGTCGGCACCATCGAAGAGGCGATCGAGAAGGGCAAGAAGCTCGCCGAAGGCGCCTGAGCTTCTTGACTGGTCACGCGGGCCGCGAGCCGTCGCGGTCCGCCCGAAATGGCATGGCGTGAGGTCCGATGAACGCGAAGATCCTTCTCCTCGTCATCGGGCTCGTGGTCGGCGGCCTCGCCGGCTGGCTGACCCGGCCGCAGGCCGCGGAGGTCAATGTGCTCGGCCTCAAGGTCGAGGTGCAGGGCGACCAGGCGGCGGGGGCGAGCGGCGGTTCGCTCACCACCGGCCAGACCCAGCATGTCGCGATCTTCGCGGCGGTCGGCGCGCTTCTCGGCTTCGGGATCGGCTTCGTGGCCGACCGGCGCCGGTAACGGTTTAGGAAACGAAGAGACGATGGACAGCTTCCAGTTCGAGCTCGTGTCGCCTGAAAAGCTGCTGATCTCCGAAGAGGTCCAGCACGTGGTCGTGCCGGGCGTCGAGGGCGAATTCGGCGTGCTGGCCCATCACGCGCCGCTGCTCTCGGTGCTGCGCCCGGGCGTCGTCCAGGTGTTCAAGGCCGAGGGCGGCGAGCCCGAGCGCCTGTTCGTCAAGGGCGGCTTCGCCGACGTCAACCCGAAGGGCCTGACCATCCTCGCCGACGAGGCGATGCCGATGTCCGAGTTCGACGTCGCCAAGCTCGACGCCGCGATCAAGGACGCCGAAGAGGATCTGGCCGACGCCGAGGGCGAAGAGTCCAAGCGCCGCGCCCGCGAGAAGGTCGACCAGCTCAAGGAATTCCGCGCGGTCGTCGCGTAATCGAGACGCTGACGCCTTCTTGATCCTCCTCCGCAAAGCGGAGGAGGGGGACCATCGCGAACGCGATGGTTGAGGAGGCGCGGCGCAGACGTTCACCAGCGAGAAGCCGCAGCGCCGGCCCCCTCCACCGCCTTCGGCGGTCCCCCTCCCCCGCTGCGCAGGGGAGGATCCGAAAAGCGCTCAGCTTCAGCACGAGACGCATCGGTTCTGTGTCCCGGCTCAAGGTCGGACACGGGGCGGGCATATCCAGCGCAACTGCGTAGCGTCGTCGGCGTCCCTATCGCTTCGCCACGAAGATTCCGCCGTCGTCCTCGATGGTGACGCTGTGCTCGGTGCCGAGATAGGCGAGGGCGTCTCCCAGAACGTCTGACGTCGGCTGAAGGGGTCCAAGCACCCAGTTGAGCTCCGCGACAGTCGCGTAGCCGCGCCCGCGCACTCTGAACGCCAGGCGTCTCAGCTTCTCACGCAGTTCGGGCGACAGCGCGGGATAGTCCATGGCGCCAAACTATGGCGAGGCCGCCGCGCCGCAAGCGGCTGTTTAGCCGGACGCCGCGATCTCCTGCGCCACTCCGTCGAGCCTCTCCAGCGTCGCCTTGAGATCATCCTCGCTCGTCGCGGGGTTGATCGTGCACATGCGGATCGTCAGCCGGCCGTCGAGCCGCGTGGTGCCGACGACCGCGAACCCTTCGTCCATCAGCCGCCGCGCCGCGGAAGCGTTCACCGCGTCGGCGGCTTCAGGCGCAAGCCCCTCGGGCGCGTAACGGAAGGCGGTGATCGCCATCTGGGCGGGCGAAACCAAGCGCCAGCCGTCCATGGCCCGAACCAGCCGCTCGGCCGTCTCCGCCAGCGCGAAGCCGTGCGCGATCGCGGCGCCGAGCCCCTCCCGCCCCATCGCCTGAAATGTGAGCCACAGGCGAACCGCGCGCGCCGGGCGGGTGAGCTCGGGGCCGAGGTCCCAATAATTCGGCTCGGCCCCTTCGGCCGCGCCGTCGCGCAGATAGTCGGAGGCGAGCGCGAAACTCGGCGCGAGCACGGCCGCGTCCCGCACCAGCGTCATGCCGCAGCCATAGGTCTGGAACAGCCATTTGTGCGCGTCCCAGGCGATGCTGTCGGCGCGCTCGATCCCGGCCAGCAGTCCGCGATGGGCGGGCGACAACAGCGCCGAGGCCCCGAAGGCGCCGTCGACATGCATCCAGAGCGCCTCGCGCGCGCAGAGAGCTGCGATCTCCGCAAGGGGATCGATCGCCCCGGTGTTGGTCGTGCCGGCGCTTGCGACCACCGCGAAGGGTTTTTGGCCGGCGGCGCGGTCGTCCGCGACGGCCCCGGCAAGAGCCGCGACGTCGAGGCGCCGCCCGGCGTCGGTCGGAACGACCCGAATCTGCCGCGATAGAAAGCCGGCTATCCGAAGCGACTTCGCGACCGACGAATGGGTTCGGAGGTGACGTAGGCCACGGCGCGGCCGCGCTCTTCGTCCGTGAGCCGGCTGTCGCGCGCGGCGACGAGCGCGGTGAGGTTCGCCATGGAGCCGCCCGAGACGAACAGGCCGCCGGAGGCGTCCGGAAAGCCCGCCGCGTCGCAGAGCAGCCGGATCAGTCCGCGCTCGATCGCGGTCGCGCCCTCGCTCTGCAGCGCCGAGCCGAGATGCGGATTGTGGATCTGCGCCGCAAGCTCGCCGAGCCAGGAGACCGGCGAGGCCGGCGCCGGGATGAAGGCGAAGAAGCGCCGGTGGCCGGTGTCCATGCCATAGGGCAGGGCGCCTGCGAGCAGCGCGTCGAGCGCTTCGCCGAGCGGGCGGCCTCGGTCGGGAAGGGCGGGGCCGAGGTCGAGCGTTTCGGCGCGCGAGAAGGCGGGGGCGTCGGGGCCGCGCGCCGCATGGCCGAGCGCGTGGGAGGTCAGGCGCGCCAAGGCCGCGGCGAGATCGCCATCGTCGGTGGGAGCCGCCGATCCGACCCCCTCTCCCGTGCGGGGAGGGGCAGGGGGCGGCGAGGCCGAGCCTTTCTCGAACGGCGTCCCCGAACCGTCGCCCATCGCCCTGATCAGGCGTCCGCGTCGGCCTTCGGCGCGGTCGCCTCGGTTCCGCGCTGGCGGAACATCAGCTTGTCGACGCGCGGGCCGTCCATGTCGATCACCTCGACGATCCAGCCGCCGACGTCGAGCGTGTCGCCCTCGTTCGGGATGCGGCCGAGCGAGGCGATCACGAGGCCGGCTGCGGTGTGGAATTCGCCCTGCGCGGACTGCGGGATGTTGAACGCGAAGGCCTCGGTGACGGTGTCGAGCGCGGCGCGGCCGTCCACCATGTAGGAGCCGTCCTCGCGGCGGCGGATGTCCTGGTCCTCGGCGGTCTCGTGCTCCTCGGGAAGGACGCCGGCGATCGCGCCCAGCACGTCGTGCGAGGTGACGATGCCCTCGAACCCGCCGAACTCGTCGACCACGAAGGCGGTCGATGACGGCTGCGACTTGAACAGCTCGAGCAGCGACAGCGCCGAGGCGCCTTCGGGCACGTAGAGCGGGTCCTTGACCTGGCTGGCGAGCTCGAAGTCCTGGCCCGCGAGCAGCTTCGCCAGCACGTCCTTCTTGTGCAGGATGCCGACCGGATCGTCGACCGAGCCGTTCTTGCCGACGACGATGCGCGAGAACGGGCTTTCGGCGAGCTCCGTCTTGATCGTTTCGAGATCGTCGGAGGTGTCGATCCAGAACACCTCGCGGCGCGGCGTCATGATGGAGCGCACCGGCCGGTCCGCGAGGCCCAGCACGCCCTCGATCATGCGCTTCTCCACCGGCTCGATCGATCCGGCGGCGACGCCCTCGGCGATGACCGAGCGCACCTCTTCTTCCGTGACGTTGGAGCCGTCCTGCTCCTTCACGCCGAGGAGCCGGAGCATCACGGCGGTCGAGGCGTTCAGCACGATCACCATCGGGGTGCCGATCAGCGCCACGATGCGCAAGGGGCCGGACACGAATGCGGCGATCGGCTCGGGGTTCGAGAGCGCCACGCGCTTGGGCACGAGCTCGCCGAGGATCAGCGACATGTAGCCGATGCCGAACACCACGACCGCGCTCGCCACCGGGCCGGCGTAGCCGCCGAGGCTCGTGGTCTCGCGCAGGAATTCGGCGAAGGGATCGGCGAGCGAGGATTCGCCGACGACGCCGGTCAGGATCGCGATGAGCGTGATGCCGATCTGGACCGAGGACAGGAAGCTCGACGGATCGTCGGCGAGCTTGATGGCGCGGGCCGCGCCAGGGTCGCCCGCGTCCGCCATCATCTTGAGGCGGGGTCTGCGGGCCGAGACGATCGCGAGCTCCGACAGCGCGAAGAAACCGTTCAGGACCACGAGGCCCAGGAGAACGGCGATGTCGACGATCGGCATGAATGGTCCGCGAAGGGGTCGGGGGCTGGGGCCCGCGGGAAGCGATCACTATAGCGCCTTGATCGCGCAGCGTCATCGCCGCGTCCGCGGCGTTGGCGCGCGGGCGAATTGCGGACAAGGGAACGAAATACCTTTAAATTCTGTTGGTATACGGTGGACTGCGTATGCCGCGGACGCCGCCGTCCGCTTATGTTGTTGATTCGTAAATCCGACTGTCATGAACCGGACAGATCGCAGGGCTAGTCTCACCCGATGGTTGATTCGATCGATCGTCTTTATCGCGCCGTGTGCGAGGCCGCCGAGGAGCGGCCCGCTCTGTCGCGGACGGCCCGGTTGAGGCGCGAGGGCGTCAACAAGATGGCGAAGAAGGTGGCCGAAGAGGCCGCCGAGGTCGCGATCGAGGCGGTGACCGGCGCGCGCGAGGCGCTGATCCGCGAAAGCGCCGACCTGATCTACAATCTCGTCGTTCTGTGGTCGGCCTCCGACGTGAGGCCGGAGGACGTCTACGCCGAGATGGACAGGCGCGAGCGGCTCTACGGCATCGCGCAGAAGCTTCCCAAGACGGCGTCCGCGCAGTTCGAGGAGCCGGCCGCTTCTCCGACCCCCGAGACCGTGTCGCGCTGACTGCGACGGCTGGCCGCTTAGGACTTCGCGTGCGCCGATAGGTCGGTGATGGTCGGCGCGGCTCCCGTGACCGGGTTCTCCGGGTCCCACTCATAGGTCAGCGTCTCGAAGCGCATGTCGAGCGCGTCGACCACGAGCAGGCGGCCGACCAGACCCTGCCCGAAGCCGACGATCTCGCGCACGACCTCGATCGCCATCATCGAACCCATCATGCCGGCGAGCGCGCCGAGGACGCCTGCCTCAGCGCAGGACGGCACGGTCCCGGGCGGCGGCGGCTCCGGGAAGAGGCAGCGCCAGGTCGGGTTGGGCGTCCCGTCGGGGCGGGCTTCGTGCGCGCGGATGGTGGTCAGCGTCGCGTCGAAGGTTCCGAGCGAGGCGGTGACGAGCGGGCGCCTGGCCAGCACGCAGGCGTCGGCGACGAGATAGCGGGTCGCGAAGGAATCCGAGCCGTCGGCCACGATGTCGTAGGACGAGATCAGGTCCATGGCGTTCGAGGCGTCGAGCCGCGTGTCGTGGGCCTCCACCGCCACATGCGGGTTGACCCTCGCGAGCGCCGAGACCGCCGAGGCGGTCTTCTTGACGCCGACGTCGTCCGTCGCGTGCAGCACCTGGCGCTGCAGGTTGGAGAGCGAGACGACGTCGTCGTCCACGATGCCGATCGTCCCGACGCCCGCGGCCGCGAGGTAGAGCGCGAGCGGCGAGCCGAGCCCTCCGGCCCCGACGACGAGCACGCGGGCCTTCGCAAGCCGCTGCTGGCCCGGCCCCCCGATCTCCCGCAGGACGATGTGCCGGGCGTAGCGTTCGACTTCTTCGGATGAGAGCGCCATGGCCGCAGCCATACGACGCCCATGCGGCGCTGGCAAAGCCTTGTGTTTGACACTGAACTTACACAGTGTTTATATCGTGTGTTCTTTGGTGGAGGGCGCGATGTCGAAGTATGATCCCCTTGGCTCGTTTCTCCGGATGCAGCCGGCGTCCCATGTGCCGATGACATTCTCGGACATCGAGCAGATCATCGGCTTTTCTCTGCCGGCGGTGGCCAAAAGCGCCCGCGCTTGGTGGAGCAACAATCCGTCGAACAATGTCATGACGAAGGTTTGGACCGCCGCGGGGTTTCGCTCCGAGCAGGTGGACATGGCGGGCGAAAAGCTCGTTTTCCGGCGGCAGATCAGCGATGCGCCCACCCCGCCCTCTCCGGCGGCCGGTCGGCCGCATCCGCTTTTCGGCTGCCTGAAGGGAACAACGACGGTCGCCGCCGGCGTCGACGTCGCCACGCCCGCTGACGCCGACTGGGGCCAAGCCGCGCAGTGAGCCAGCCCATCCTGCTCGACACCTGCGCGGTCATCTGGATCGCGGAGGACGCCGCCATCGCCAAGACAGCGCGCGCTGAGCTCGATGCGGCGCTTGACGACGGCGTTCCCGTCATGGTGTCGGCGATGACGGCGTGGGAGATCGGACTGCTGGCCGCTCGTGGCCGGCTGATCCTGTCTCTTACGCCCGAGCGTTGGTTTTCCAGATTTGTTTCCTCGCCGGGGGTCGAGTTGGCGCCGCTGTCCGCCAACGTGCTGATCGCGTCGTCCTACCTCCCCGGCGATCCTCCGTCCGATCCCGCCGATCGCATCATCGCGGCGACCGCCCGCGATCTCGGCGCGCGGCTGATGACTCGCGACAGGCTGCTGCTCTCCTACGGCGAATTAGGACATCTCGCGACGATCGCGTGTTGAGCTTCGGCTTAACGGTTTGGTCTGGGCGCGGGGGCCATCATCGGGACGGATCTCATCAGGAGCGGCCTCCCATGATACGCCCCGCTGTGCGCCTTGCGACTTTGGCCTTCGCGCTGCTGGCGACGCCCGCCTTCGCGCAGTCGCCTTCGCCGACATGCCAGGGGCAGGATCTCGTCGCCAAGGCGAAGGCCGAGCGCCCGGAGGCCTACGCCGCCTTCGAGGAGGCGGCGAAGAAGATCCCGAACGCCGAGGGGCTGCTCTGGCGGATCGAGGGCAAGGACGGGGCGAAGCCCTCCTTCCTCTTCGGCACCATGCACACGACCGAGGACGATCTCGTGGCGCTGAGTGATCCGCTGCGCGCCGCGATGAAGGAGGTCGGCTCGGTCGCGGTGGAGCTCGCCGACGCGCAAGGCTCGGCCGCGCAGGCCGCGATGATCGCCTTCGTCACCAAGAAGGGCGTCGACTTTTCCGGCAAGGGCCTCGAGGGGCTCGACGACGCCCAGGTCGCCGAGATCAAGCGACGGCTCGAGCAGGCCGGCATGCCGTCCTCGATCGCGCCGATGCTGAAACCCTGGTTCCTGGCCATGACGCTGCAGGTCTCGTCCTGCGAGCTCAAGAAGATGAACGACGGCAAGCCGACGATCGACGCCGTGGTCGAGAAGGAGGCCAAGGCGGCGGGGCTGAAGGTCGTCGGGCTGGAGACCGTGTCGGAGCAGCTCGAGGCCGTTTCGGCCGTGTCGGAGGAGAGCGCCAAGCGCATGATCCGCGACGCCGTCGCCAACGTTTCGGCGGGCGACGACCTCCAGACCACGACGCTCGCGCTCTACCGCGCCCGCCATGTCGGCTGGTATTTCGAGATGAAGCGCGACACCTTCGGGGTGGCGTTTGACGTCTCGGCGCACGCCGATTTCCTCGAGGACATCGTCGACCGCCGCAACCGGCTGATGCTGGAGCGGAGCCGTCCGCTGGTCGACGCCGGCCCGACGCTGATCGCCGTCGGCGCGCTGCACCTGCCGGGCAAGAACGGGCTCGTCGAGCTGTTCCGCGGGGCGGGCTACACGGTCACGAAGGTGTGGTGAGCGCTGCGTCCTTGTCCCGGACTTGATCCGGGACCCAGAACCGACGCCGCTGTTCAAGCGATCTCCGAACCGCGCCGCCTTCTTCGGGAACCCAGGTCGGTTCTGGATCCCGGGTCAGGCCCGGGATGACGCCGATCCCGCGCCGCCTTCGTCGGAGCCCGCATCGGTTCTGGGTCCCGGATCAAGTCCGGGACAAGAGGGGGCGGCGGCCGGAAGACGCGCCGAACCCTCACGCCCCGAGACGCCGCCCGTCCAGAAGGCGCCCTGAACGCCCGGCGCAGCCGGTGGAGGTGTTGCGAGCAGCCTCGTCGTCATGGGTCCGGCTTGACCGGACCATCATCCGCCGTCGGCGTCGAGCGCCGCGCCCGAAGCATGTGCTGCGGAACCGCGACCGTCCTTGTCCCGGACTTGATCCGGGACCCAGAACCGACGCCGCTGTTCAAGCGATCTCCGAACCGAGCCGCCTTCCTCGGGACCCAGGTCGGTTCTGGATCCCGGGTCAGGCCCGGGATGACGCCGATCCCGCGCCGTCTTCGTCGGGAACCCGCATCGGTTCTGGGTCCCGGGTCAGGCCCGGGACAAGAGGGGGCGGCGGCCGCGAGACGCGCCGCCTCACGCCCCGAGACGCCGCCCGTTCAGAAGGCGCGCTGAACGCCTAGCGCACTCAATGGAGGCGTTGCGAGCAGCCTCGTCGTCATGGTCCAGTTTGACCGGACCATCATCCGCCGTCGACCTCGAGCGCGGCGCCCGAAGCATGTCCTGCGGAAACGCGACCGTCCTTGTCCCGGACTTGATCCGGGACCCAGAACCGACGCCGCTGTTCAAGCGATCTCCGAACCGCGCCGCCTTCTCCGGGAACCCATGTCGGTTCTGGATCCCGGGTCAGGCCCGGGATGACGCCGATCCCGCGCCGTCTTCGTCGGGGACCCACATCGGTTCTGGGTCCCGGATCAAGTCCGGGACAAGAGGGGCGGCGGCCGCGAGACGCGCCGAACCCTCACGCCCCGAGATACCGGCGCTTCAGATGCGCCTTGAACACGCCGGCGTCGAGCGGCCTTCCGGTCGCGCGGGTCAGCAGCTCGTCGGTCTCGTAGAGCGAGCCCTGCCCGTGGACGTTCGCGCGCAGCCACGCGACGAGCGGCGAGAAGTCTCCGCGGCCGATCGCCGGCAGGATGTCGGGATCGGCCTTCGTGGCTGCGTCGAACAGCTGCGCGGCCGTCATGGCGCCGAGCGTATAGGTCGGGAAATAGCCCCAGCCGCCGCTCGGCCAGTGGATGTCCTGCAGGCAGCCGAGGCGGTCGTTCGGCGGCGTGACGCCCAGGAGCTCCTTCATGCCGTCGTTCCAGGCCCCCGGAAGGTCGGCGAGCGCGAGGTCGCCGGCGATCATCGCGCGTTCGAGCCGGTAGCGCAGGATGACGTGGGCCGGATAGGTGACCTCGTCGGCGTCGACCCGGATGAAGCCGCGCTCGACCCGGGTGTAGCGCCGCCACAGCGCGTCGCTCGTCCACGCCGGCCCCTCTCCGCCGAACGCCTCCTTCATGATCGGGCCGGCGAAGGCGATGAACTCCTTGGAGCGGCAGGCCTGCATCTCGATCAGCAGCGACTGGCTCTCATGCACGCTCATGCCACGGGCGTGGCCGACCGGCTGGTTCATGTAGCCGGCGGGGCGGCCCTGCTCGTAGAGCGCATGGCCGGTCTCGTGCAGCACGCCCATGAGCGAGGAGGTGAAGTCGGCCTCGTCGTAGCGCGTGGTGATGCGCACGTCGTTGTCGGCGCCGCCGCAGAACGGATGGGTGGAGACGTCGAGGCGGCCGCGCTCGAAATCGTAGCCGAGCGCCGCCATGAAGCGCAGGCCGAGCGAGCGCTGCGTCTCGACGGCGAACGGTCCTTCGAGCGCGGGATCTGCGGGGCGCTTGCCTTGCGCGGCCAGCGCCTCCTCGAGGAAGCCCGGCAGGAAGCCCGCGAGATCGTCGAACAGCACGTCGATCTTTTCGGCGCGGCCGCCGGGCTCGTAGTCGTTCAGCAGCGCGTCGTAGGCGCCGAGGCCGAGCTTCTGGCCCTTGGCCGCGCCGACCTCGCGCTGGAGGCGCAGCACTTCGGCGAGGAACGGCAGCAGGCCGACGAAGTCCGACTCCTGCCGCGCCGTGCGCCAGCGCATCTCGCAGGCCGAGACCGCCTTGCTCGACGCCGCGACGAGCTCCGGCGGCAGCGCGGTCTCGACCGTCCAGAGCCGACGGATCTCGCGGATGTTGGCGCGCTCCCAGTCGCCGAGCCCGTCTTCGGCCTCAGCCCGCCAGCAGCATCTCGCCGAGGCGCGCGTCGGTCGCCATCTCGTGCTGGAGCACCGCGAGCACCGCCATGCTCTCCGCGCGCGTGTCCGCCGCGCCCTTGGGCATCATGGCGGCGTTGTCCCAGTGCAGGATCCCCATCGCGTTCGAAAGCGCGGAGATCTTGCCGTAATGGGCCGCGAGGTCGGAATAGGCGGTCATGGGGGCGATCCGGTTCGGGAGGGTCCGACCGACTTAGCGGGTCGCGGGAGGAGATGTCGAGTGCGCCCCCCTTGTCCCGGACTTGATCCGGGACCCAGAACCGATGCGGATTCAAGGCGAGGCGATCGGCGTCCGCGCATTGATCGAGAAGCGTCTCGGTTCTGGGTCCCGGATCAAGTCCGGGACAAGAAAGTCAGTACGTCGCTTCGTCGAGGCTGTTGAGCGCGCGAACCACGCCGCCCGGCGCGCCGGTGCCTTCTTTCCGCGCCACGAGCGCGATGCGCTTCTCCCGGCCCGGGGCGAGGTGCAGCCAGTTCTCCGCCGGCCGCCACGCCTCGTCGGAGATGTGGACCGACTGCGCGAAACGCTCGCTCTTCAGCACGAGCTCCGGCGCGTCCGGCTCGCCCTCGACGCGCGCGGAAAGCCCGAGCGCGGCGCGCGGCCGCGCGCGGCCGAGCGGGAAGTGGAACGCCTCGGCGAGCACTGCCCCGGTCCTGGCGCAGGTCAGCGCCGCGCTCGTGACGTCGTGGCTCGGAGGCCCGAACTTGTACGCATAGGAGATGTCGAAGAACCGGCCGATCAGCTCGAAGGCCGACAGCGTCTGGGCCTCGCGGCTCGCGACTGCGACGGCGCGAGAGGCGGCGACTACCGGGGCCGCGCCGTCGCGCCAGCAGGTGAGCGAGAGCTCGGCCTCCAGCGGTTCGGGGCGCTCGTTGATCACGTGGAGCGCGATCCCGTTGACGCCCTCGTCGGTGATCGAGAGCTGGACGGGCCGGAACGCGCGCTTGAGCCCGTGCCAGGCCGATTTCGGCTCGCCGTCGGAGGCGATCACGCCCCAGCCGGCGCCGGGCATGAGATCCTGCAGCAGCCAGACCAGCGCGCCGCGGGTGGCTGAGCCGGGGCGGCGGAACTCGGCGTAGGCCTCCTCCAGAACGTCCGGAACGACCGCGCGCGACAGCGCGAAATAGCGCTCCGGATCCTCGCGCTTCAGCTCCAGCGTCGAGACGCCGTAGAGGCGCTCGACATAGTGGTCGCGCACGTCCTCGAAGTCCCAAGCCGCGCCCATGTCGCGCGGCACGCCGCGCTTCCAGTCGGGCGTGTGGGTGACGGGCGAAATCTTCGCGCGGGCGAGCGAGACGTCTTCCGGCACGTTGGAGAAGGCGAGGCTCTCGGAGGCGAAGCGCACCCGCGCGCGGCGGGCGTCCTCCAGCGGGCGGCGATAGGCCCCGACGCCGTAGTAATGCGTTACGCCCTGGTCGGCGATGAAGGGCAGGTGGCCGCCGGACGGCGAGTTCGGGACATAGGGAACATCCGGCCGCAGCTCCTTCAGCGCTTCGGGCAGCGCCTCGTCGAACACCGGCCCGCCCCAGGCGTCGGCGGGCGCGCCGAGCATGGCGGCCTGCTGGAACACCTCCGAGCCGCCGCAGAACACGGCGAGGCAGGCGTTGGTCTGCGTGCGGTCGAGGAAGCTTTCGGCCTCGCGCCGGACCGACTCCCGAAACGCCTCGTCGGCCTGCGGGTAGTCGAAATTCGCGAGCATCGCCTCCTGCCAGACCATGATCCCGAGCTCGTCGCAGAGCGCGAAGAAGTCGTCGGTCTCGTAGGCCATGACGCCGGGGACGCGGATCATGTTCATGCCGGCCTCGCGCGCGAGGCGGAGCCACGGCTTGTAAGCCTCGCGGGAGCCCGCAAGCGAGACCGCGTCCGCGCTCGACCAGCAGGCGCCGCGGGCGAAGACGGGGACGCCGTTGATCACGAGCCCAAAACCGTCGCCGTCCGCGTCGCGGTCGACCGCGATCGAGCGGAAGCCGACGCGGCCGAGGTCGAAGGTCTCGCCGTCGAGGGTGACGGAGAGATCATGCAGCGCCGGTTCGCCATGGGTGTGCGGGAACCACGGCGCGACGCCGGGGAGGGCGAGGTCGGCGACGAGGCGGCCGTTTTCCTCTTGAACGAGGGGGGCGGTGAGGCCGGCGCACCGAACCACACCGTCATGCCCGAGCTTTGCTCGGGTATCCACGACTTGGTCGTCGCGCTCGACGCTCCCAGAAAGTCGTGGATGCCCGGCCGCCGCCGGGCATGACGGTCGAGGTTTTAGCGTGACCTTGAGACGACCGACGCCGTCCTCGTAAGCCGTCCGCACGTCGATCTTCGGCATCGCGCCCTCGACGCGCCAGATCGGGCGCCACGGGCCGGTCGGCCGGCCCGCAGGACTCCAGCCGGGCGTCGAGCCGAGCGCGGTGGTGCGGAAGAAGCGCAGCCCGTTCGGCTGGATCATCTGCGGCCGCCAGCGCGAGCGTTTTGGCGCGGCGGCGAGTCTGGGCCCGAGCGCCCGGAAGCAGATCGCGACCTCGGCCCCGGCCGCGAGGTCGACGTCGAGGGTCACCGGCTCGAACATCGAGCGGCTCTCGGCGCGCTTCTCTCCGTCAATCCAGATCTCGGAGACGATCGCGAGCCCGTCGAAGACGAGCGAGCCGGAAAGCGGCTCGGAGAGTCGCGTGCGGAGCCAGTGGTCTTTCGCGTCGATCGCGTGCGCCGAGGCGTCGGTCAGCGCCTTCTGCGCCCGCAGCGCGCCGGCGATCGTTCCGGGGACCTCGAACGGCGCCCAGCCCGCGTCAGGCAGGTCGGCGGGCGAGGCGTGCGCGTCCGCGGCCGTCGCGAGAACGCTCCATCCGTCGATAGGCGCGCGGTGCGAGGTGCGGAACGAGGCCATAGGTCAATGGGCCGCGGCGGAAAGCGAGTGCGTGCTTCGAGACGCCTCGCTGGCGCGAGGCTCCTCAGCATGAGGAAGCTTCAGGAGGTGGAACACAGAACTCAACACGCCACCGTTCCTCATGCTGAGGAGCCGGCGCAGCCGGCGTCTCGAAGCACGCAGTTCGTCTCAGTCCGGAAACCGGGCCACGAGCGCCGCGATCAGCCGGTCATGCGCGGCCTCGACGCCCGCGAGCGAGGCGTCGAGCCTCGCGAAGGACATCTGGCGCACCGAGCGCGCGAGATGGAGCTGCGCGACCTTCGCGCCCTCCGCGATCTCGAGGCTCGCGGCTCTCGCCTCGCACAGCCCGTCGAGCGGCAGCCAGCCGAGATGGTCGGCGTAGAGCTCGAAATTGGCGCCGAGCTGGCGCAGCGTGTTGAAGGCGTAGTGGTGAAAGGCCTCGATCTCGCGGGCCGCGAGCGCGCCGGCCTGGGCCGCGACCACCTTGCGGAACGCCGCGACCGGATTCTGCTCGGGGCGCCGGCGAACATGGCGGATGAAGATCGGCAGCGCCGCGGCCGCCGTCTCCTCGCGCGTCGGCAGGCGCTTCGGGAAGCCGACCATCTCGGCGTAAGGATACTGCCGGTCCTCGCGCGCAAGGCCCGGAAGCAGCCGAAACAGACCGTCGAAATCCTCTCCGCTCGCGCGGAAGAAGCCCTCGTTGTGGAAGTAGTCGAGCTCGCGCGCTTGGGCGTCGATCCGGTTGATCGCGACCGTCGTCTTGCCGTGGGCCTCGCGATAGGTGACGCCGCGGGTGTCGGGCAGGTAGTGGCTGTCGAGCTCGATCAGCACGAGGCGGCCGCGCGCGGCCTGCAGCTCGAGATGTCCGACGAGGTCGTCGTAGAGCGCAAGCTCGGTGGCGCGCAGGCCGTAGCGCCTCGAGATCCTCGAGCGGCGGCTTGAAGAAGGTGAACTGGTCGCCCTCGAAGTCCTGGGAGATCGCGAAGCCGAAGGCCGCCGCGGGCTCCAGCCCGAGCGCGCCCAGAACCTCGATCCAGAGATCGGCGTAGCAGTTGGTCTGCGGCCAGTTGCGTTCGGGCGCATGCATCGCATGGCTCGTCCAGACGATCGGGTCGATCGGCAGCACGCGCGGCGCGGCCGCTCCGGGCGTCTCGCGAAGGAGGGCGCGGGCGCTCATTGCATGCCCATCGAGACGGGATAGGAGGCGCCGCCGCCGAACTGCTGCGCGGGCGCGGGCGGGCCGCCGGCCGCTGGGCCTGCTGCTGCTGTTGTTGCTGCTGCTGGACGCCGCCCGCCGACGGCGTCGCGGAGACGACGCTGAGCGCGCCGGCGCCGTGGGCGCGCGGAGCCGCGCGCCGGTCGGCGAAGCGCACGATGCCTTCGTAGTCCATCATCCCCAGAGCGCCTTCCGCACGCTCTTCGGCCAGGCGTCGACGTCGAGGCCGTGATGCTTGAAGAGCGCGAGCGCCACGCGCTCGAGGCCGAAGCCGACGCAGGCCGTGTGGGCGGTCTCGCCGTCGGCGTCGATCAGGCCCCAGGTCGTGCCGAAATGATCCTGGTGGTAGTTGAACGAGAGGCAGGCGGTCGGCTTCTCCTCGCTCTCGATCGGGATCAGCATCTCGAACTTCAGGCCCTGGTCGCGCTGGTTGTTCTTCAGCATGCGGCCCGAACGCCCGAAGAACGGGTCGTTGGCGAGGTCGACATGCACCGGCACGCCGAGCTTCTTCATCATGACCTCGCCCTTCTCGAGCCAGGCGGCGCGGAAGGTCTGCACCTGCTTGGGCTTCCCGAAGCGCACGAACTCGCGCATCCGGAACATCTGCATGCGCGCCGGATCCTTCGAGGGCTCGTGGCGGAAGCAGTAGGACTGGAGGTCGAACAGCGCGCCGTCGGACTTCAGCGGTCCGCGCTTGGCCACGATCGGGTAGAGCGTGTAGCAGGCGGCCGGCGTCAGCACGACGCCGGTGGTCTTCTGCTGGCCGGTCCAGTCCTCGTTGTTCTGGAGCTTCTCCAGCAGGTCGAAATGACCGCGGTCGTCGCCCATGAACGAGTGGATCGTGCCGGCGAGCTGCGGGAACGACTTCATGTAGCCAGACCGCTCGAAGTGGAAGCGGTTCATGGCCGGCGGGAAGCGCATGACTTCCGGCGCCATCGGGTTCGCGCCCTCGGCCCCGGTGCGGGTCACCAGATCCTCGAAGCGGGCGATGACGTCCTCGAAGACGCCCGACCGGCCGTAGATGCCGTCGATCCCGGTGTCGATCAGGATGCCGTGGGAGATGAGCTGCTCGAGCAGCGTGGTCGGTTCGACGTCAGCGCAGACGACGCACATGGGCGTTACCTCAGCAGGCTGGCGTCGTGCTTGTACACGGCCAGTAGGTTGGAGACGTTTCCGAGGATGCGGTCGTTGTTGATCATGATCGGCGACGACAGCGCGTCGCGCATCGCGCGGGCGAGGCTGTAGGGGCTGTCGTTGCGGTATCCGAGGATGCCGCAGATCAGGAAGGCGGCCTGCACGATCTCGCAGACGCCTTGGCTGGCCGACAGCTTGATCGCGTTCATCGCGACGCCGAAGCCGATCGAGGTCAGCTCGTCGGCGTCCGAGCGGGCGCGCTCGTAGCGGTCGATGCCGGCGACGACGAGCGCCTTCATCTGCTGCTGCTTGGTCAGAAGCTCGGCGAGGCGCAGCGCGCTCGGCGGCGTGGCGCCCGGGCGCTTGCGGGCCTCGGCGCGCACGAAGGCTTCCGACCGCGCGACCGCGTCGGAGGCGACGCCGTGCCAGACCGAAGCCCAGAGCAGATGCGCGTAAGGCAACATCGACTGCGCCGAGATCTCGGCGAAGGGCGTGGCGATGATCTGCCTGGCGGGCGCGCGGCCCTCGAAGGTGAAGTTGTCCGAGCAGGTGCCGCGCATGCCCATCGTGTTCCAGGCGCCGGTCTTTTCGAGCCGGTACTGGTCGGCGCATCACGGCCATCACCTGGTCGGAAGCCGGGGCGTCGGGCGTGCGGCGGGACGTGATGAGGATCGCGTCGGCCTGCGCGCCATAGGAGATCAGGCAGCCTTCCTTGACGAGGGCGAAGTCGTCGCCGTCGCGCTCGACGCCGCAGATCGACTGGCGCATGTCGCCGCCGACGCCGCCGCCCTCGGTGGTGGAGGCGAGCAAGAGCTGCTCGTCGGCGCAGGCGCGCATGAAGCCGCGCATCCACTCGTCGTCGAGGCAATGCTCGGTGAGGCTCGACGTCTTGATCTGGTGCATGGAGTAGATCATGCCGGTCGAGGCGCAGCCCTGCGCCAGCACCGAACAGATCTCCGACACGCAGGCGACGCTCGCGCCTTCGCCGCCGAGTTCGCGCGGGATCATGATCCCGAGCAGCCGCTCGCGCTTGAGCGCGTCGAAAGCCTCGCGCGGGAAGCGGGCGTCGGCGTCCACCTCTTCGGCGTGGGCGGCCGCGATCTTGGCGATCTCGCGCGCCTTCTTGACGAGCGCGCGCTCGCTCTCCGCCGCTCGGGCGGCCGCGCCGGGAATGACGAGCGAGAGCGCGTCGGCGAGGTCGTCGCGTCGGGCGGCGGCGGTTGTCACGCGGCGGCCTCGGTCTGGACCATCTGGACCGCGGCGGCGATCGCCGAGATCGAGGCGAAGTTGCGCCGGTTCAGCATGCGGTCCGGGAACTCGATGCCGAACTCTTCCTCGAGCGCCATCATGACCTCGACCGAGCCGAAGGAGGTGAGGCCCGCGGCGTGGAGGTCGGCGTCGTCGGCGAGGGTGTCGGCGGCGACCGGAAGGCGGCCGTGCTTTGCGAGGATGTCGCGGATGGCGTCTTTCATCGGTTCGGTCTCCCGTCGTCGGACAGCGACGCCGTTGGAGAGCTAGAGCCTCCAGCGGCGCGCGGCCTCGCTTGTCTGAGAGGCGACCATAGGCGGGGAGACTTAACGCCGAGTTGCTCCAACTGAGTTTTAATTAGAATTTGCGGGTGTCTTTATAGTATAATTTCAGTGAACGCCGATGCGCGAATTTCGGGGCGTCAAACTCGATCGTGCGCCCTCGAATCTCAAAATTATGTATCAAAATCAGTATTTTATCGCATCTCAGGAAAGCGCAGGCAGGCGTTCTTTTCCGTGCGCTGCGCAAGGCGCCGTTTACCTTGACGCCAAAAGCGCCTGATCAGAGGCGCGCCGGGCTCGTTCAATTCAAGTAAAAGGCGAGATAATCTGTCCGTGAGCGCGGCTTCGCGTCCGCTCCGCCGACCAGGAGCTCCAACTTGCGCAGCATTGGTGAGCGGCTTGAAGAACATGGCGGCGTCGGGCCAGGCTTCGACGCGGTGCGGATCGGCCTCGCGTTCCTGATCCTCTACATCCACTGCGCGCTGCTTGATCCGGACCCCGCCCGCGAGGCGCTGCCGCTCTTCCCCTACGCCCCGATCGCCAGATGGGCGTTGGACTTCGCCGTGCTGCCGCTGTTCTTCGCGCTGTCGGGGTTTCTGGTCGCAGGCAGCGTCGAGCGGTTGCCGCTCAACCAGTTCCTCACGAACCGCGCGCTGCGCATCTTTCCCGCGCTCGGCGTCGAGATCGCGCTGTCGGCGCTGATCCTCGGGCCGCTGCTGACGAGCTTCGCGCTCGGGGCCTATTTCTCCGACCCGGCTTTCCTGAAGTACTTCCTCAACATCCTCGGGCTGATCCACTACCAGCTGCCGGGCGTGTTCCTGTCGAACCCGCAGGCAGGCATCGTGAACGGCGCGCTGTGGACGGTGCCGCACGAGCTCACCTGCTACGCGCTGCTGACCGCGCTCGTGCTGTGCGGGGTCTATCGTCGGCGCTGGCTGCTGCTCGCCGCGACCGTGGCGCTGTTCGCGGTCTCGATCGCCGTTTATCTCGCGCCGCATCTCGGCCTTCGCTTGCCGGGCCAGGACGCGCTGACCTATCTCTTCGTCACCCGCGGCGCGGCGCGGCTGGTTCCGCTCTTCCTGGTCGGGCTGCTGATCTACCGCTTCCGCGCGAGATCCCGTGCAAGGGCGAGATCGCGGCGCTTGCGGCGCTCGCCTATGTGGCGCTGTCGCAGTTCGGCTCGCCCGAATGGCTCGCCAATCCGCTGTTCTCCGCCGCGACCGCGCCGCTGCTCGGCTACGTCGTGGTCTATCTCGGCCTGTCGCGGCGGCTCGAGTTCAGGATCCTTAAGGGCCGCGACTACTCCTACGGGGTCTATCTCTACGGCTACCCGCTGCAGCAGGCGCTGATCCAGCTGTTCCCCGGCGTCTGGAGCGTGGCGACCTTCTTCGCGGCCTCGGTCGCGGCGAGCCTCGCGATGGCGGCCTTCTCCTGGAACGTGATCGAGAAGCCGATCCTGAGGCTGCGGCGGCGCTGGTCGGTGGCGGCGCAAATCCATGCGGGACCGGAGACGGCCCCGACGGCCGAGGCGCGGGCGCTTCAGGCCCAGCCGGCGGCTGTCGCGGTCCGGTAGGGGCGGGCGCCGGCCGCGCTCGGCTCGGGGTCGGCCGCGCCGCCGGCCACGCCCAGCATGAACCAGAGCAGCGCCGCGGTCTTGATGGTGTAGACCGAGTCCGAGATCAGCAGCAGCAGGCACACATAGGTGGCCGCCGCCGCCTTGAAGCGCCAGGCGCGGCGGGATCCGTCCGGCAGCAGCACGAACAGCGCCCAGAGCGCCGCGAAGCCGATGAGCCCGATCTGGTTCAGCGAATAGGCGTAGCCGGAATCCGACAGGAACGGCTTGTCGGGCGAGAGGCCGAACACGGCCTCGGGGCTGAGCGAGGTGACCAGCATCGCGGTCCAGAGGATGCGGCCGCCGAAATCGTTTGACCACGTCTTTTCCGCCGTCGTCAGCCCGTAGACCGCGAGCGCCGACAGGATCAGCAGGGGCATCGCGACGAACACGGCCTTGGGCAGCCGCCCCGAGAACAGGAAGGCGATCGCCGCGGCGACCGACACCGAGGCGCCGAAGCGGGCGTCGGCGAGCACGATCGCGGTCGCGCCCATCAGCGCGAGCGTCAGGCGGAACCGCATGGTCTTCCGGTAGAGCGCCCAGAGGATCAGGATCGCGCCGAAATTGCCGGTCGAGACCGGCTCGAGAAACACCGACGAGGCCCGGTGCGGCCCGAGAAACGGCAGCAGCGCGCGCGCGTCCGGCCGCATGCCGCTCTGGAACAGCGCGCCGGCGTCGGCGCCCACGTCGCTCGGCGCGACGGTGCCGCGCGCGACGTAGTAGCGGATGATGTTGAACACCGAGGTGTAGGCGTCGAGCGCGAGGAATTCGAACAGCCCGAAGGCGACCACTAACGCGCCCGACCACAACGCCGCGCGGTCGGCGAGGCGGGGATCGGGCATGCGCCGGCCAAGCGCGTAGAACGCGATCGGGATCATGATGTCGCGCACGGCCTTGGGGTCGATCATCGGCCGCAGCGCCATCAGGAACGCGGCGTAGGAGAGGAATGCCGCGAGCAGCACGTAGAGGCCGAGCGAGCGGCCGAGCGCGAACGAGAACGCGACGACGAGGATCACGCCCTCGGCGCCCATCACCAGGGTCTCGTTGACCGCGAACACGTTGGTGTTGGCGAAGCAGAGCGCGGCGTTGAAGAGCAGCGCCGCGAGCAGGACGAAAAGCGTGACGGCCGGATGCGCGCGGTCGCGCAGCGACGGCGGCGCGTAGCCGGCCGCCCCGAAGGTCACGCCCAGGCCTTCTCGGTCCGAGCCTTGCTCCGCCCGAAAAGTCCGCGTCCCGGCGCGAAGCGGGAGGCGGCGGAGGGGGACTGGATCGAGAGCGCGGCGATGATCCGCTCGGCCGTCGGATCGAGCGTCGCGACGGTCTCGCGCAGCGCCCGCCGGGGCGTCGCGCCGGCGGCGAAGACGAGCAGGATCGCGTCTGCCGAAGGCGCCGAGACCGCGAGGTTGGCGGGGTCGTCGTCGCAATAGATCAGGTAGTTCGAGCGCTCGGACGCGCCGCCCTCGCGGCTGCGCAGAACGCCCGCGGCCTCGCGCTCCAGCACCGCGCCCTGCTGGCGCGGCTGCGGCTCGACCAGCGGCGCGGCGATGCGCTCGACATGCATCGGCGCGCCGGGCCCCTGCTGACGGCAGATCCAGCCGCCGTCGCCGAGATCGGCGAGCGCACGGCCGAGCGCCGTCGTCACGGCGCGCGTGGCGACCGGATCGAGGCCGGGCGTCGCCGCCACCATCACGATGGCGGGCTCGTTGGAAGCGGCCAGACGCTGCAGGCGGCGCGCGACCGCGGCCATCCGCGAGCGGTCGCGCTCGTCGAGGCGGCCGTTCGGGCCGAGCCGCAGATCCGCGAAGCCCGCGACGCCGAACATGTCGGCGACCGCCTTGGCGTTGGGAGCCGCGCCGCGGATGAGATCCTTGAGGAAGACGAGCGCGAGCCCGAGACACGCGCCGAAGATGAGGGCCGCGGGCAGCACGATGAGCGCCGGCGCGCGCGACGGCCGCACCGGGACGGCCGCGGCCGAGATCAGCCGGGAATTGCTGGTGTCGATCGCGGCCTGCTGCTCGAGCTCCTTGGCGCGGCCGAGCGAGGCTTCATAGACCGAGCGCACCGCCGCGGCTTCGCTTTCGAGCTGGCGCAGCCGGATTTCGGCCTCGCTGCTCGTGACCTGCGAGCGGGTGAGGGAGCCGGCGCGCTCCCGCAGCTTGCCGAGATTGGCTTTGGCCTGATCAAATTCCTGTGTCACCGAGCCGCGGACGCGGTCGAGTTCGTCTGCGAGCAGCTTGCGGGCGGCCGAAAGTTCGCCGCGCGCCTCCATCAGCCTCGGATGGCGCGGAAGCAGGGTTTCGGCCATGCGCGCCGCCTCGCGGGCGGCGACGGCGTATTGCGTCCGCAGCGCGACGATCGACGGGGAGTTGATCGCCTCGGGGATGCGGTCGGACAGCAGCGCGTCGGGGCCGAGCTTGGCGAGCTGGTCCTTGCGGGCGGAGACCCGGGCGAGCTCGGTCTCGGCCGTCGAGATCTCGCTGTAGAGGTCTTTGAGCTGCTGGTTGACGATCAGCCCGGCTTCGCCGGTCGAGATCAAGCCGTTGTCGCTGCGGAACTTTTCGACCGCGGTCTCGGCGTCGCTGAGCTGCCGGCGGAGGTTGGAGAGCTGCCCGAGCAGCGTGTCGTTGGCCCGCCGCGCGGCCGAGCCGCGACCTTCGGAGCCCTGCCGCAGATAGATCGAGACGAGGCGGTTCGCGATCGCGGGCGGCCTTCTCGGCGTTGGGATGCGACACCGTGACGTCGAACACCAGCGAGGCGTCGACGCGCCGCACCACGATCGAACGCCTCAGATTCTCGAGGATCGTGGCGCGAACCGGCCCGCCGCCTGTGTCCGCGCCGGTCAGGCGCGCGAGCAGGCCGGGACCGCCGCGGAAACACCGGGTCCTGGTCGAGCTTCAGCTCGTCGACCAACTGGTCGAGGATCGAGTTCGACACGATGACCAGCGCCTGGCTGTCGATGTTGGCGAAGTCGATCGAGGCCGCGGTGTCGCTGCGCACGATGTCCTTGCCGACGACCTGAAGGGCCGCCGGGTCGACGAGAATCTCGGCGGTCGCGCGGAAAAGCGGCGTCTGCATCGAGAGATAGGCGCCGGCGAGCAGGCCGCAGCCGATCGCGCAGGCGGCGATCAGCACGACGCCGCGGCGCGCAAGGCCCGCGAAATCGGCCACGCCGCTTGCGATCGCTTCTTCCGCGCTCGGCGGCGCGACGCCGCGCATGCTGGCCGGGGGCTGCGACACTCGGATCTCCGTCACGCTCCCGTCGACGAACACCCGCGAGGCCCGGACGCGCCAGAGAGACCGGGCCAACGTCTCTGGTTACGGTTAATTTTCAATAAACGGAGGGTAAGGTTTAACCTTAACCGAATATTGTCGTGGAAGATCGAATTCTTCGATATGTTTCAGAGTTTATTTTAGATGGGTCATGTAAGCGATATTGAGACAAGTACAGGAAATTTTGGGCTGAAACGACAAACGCTTGGCCGCGGTTCGCTCCGCGGACGGCTCATTCGGGCGGTGCTGGAACGTGGCTTCGCAAACTCCCCCCTATGACGGACCCGAACGGCGCGTGACGCAGCAGTTCCTGTGCGTCGGGGGCCTTGAGATACCTTACGTCTCCCGAGCCCGGGCGGTCGCGGCGATCGACCGGTCGCTCGAAGGAGCGGGCCAGATCCGCGTGGCGTTCGCGAACGCCAACACCATGCTGCAGGCGATGACCTCGACCGAGTACGCCCGCGCGTTCAACTCGTTCCTGGTCCTCAACGACGGCGTCGGGATCGACATCTGCTCGCGGCTCTTCAACGGCCGCCGGTTCGATGAAAACCTCAACGGCACCGACTTCACGCCGGCGCTGCTGCGCGAGAGCCGGCACGACTTCCGGATCTTTCTGCTCGGCGGCAAGCCCGGCGTCGCCGAGGACGCCGCCTCGAAATTCGCCGAGGCCCATCCGCGGCACAAGGTCGTGGGCGTCCACAACGGCTATTTCGAGGACGCCGACGCGCCGGACGTGATCGCGCGGATCAACGCCTCGAAGGCCGATCTGGTGCTCGTCGCGCTTGGCAACCCGCCAGGAGCAGTTCGTCGCGACCCATGCGCGCGACATCGAGGCGCCGGTCATCCTGATGGTCGGGGCGCTGTTCGATTTCGTCGCCGGCCGCGTCATCCGCGCGCCGCGGTTCGTTCGGGCCGCGCGCGCCGAATGGATGTTCCGCCTGCTGCAGGAGCCGCGTCGCCTCGGACGCCGCTACACGCTCGACGTGGTGCGGTTCCTGGCGCGCCTGCTCTGGATGAAGACCTCAAGGCGGCGTCGTCCGTCGTCGATCAAGCGGCGCCTGCGCCCCGAGAACTGAACCTGCGGCGCCTGCGCGTTTCTGACGTCGACGCCCCCCGAAAGGGGCCCCACCGGAGATCACCGACCCGACCATGACCGACGCTTCGACGATACGAGACGGACGACTGCGCATCCTGATGGCCTGCGCGGCGTTTCCGCCTTTCATCGACGGCGGCGGGCCGATCTCGGCCATGATCGTGGCCAAGCTGCTGATCGCGGCCGGCCACGAGGTCGAGGTCGTCAACGTCTCGGCGAGGACAGGGCGCGAGGTTTCGACGGCGTGCCGGTGCGGCGTCTCAAGAGCCTCAACGTCGACTGGAACTACCGCCTGCCGCGGCCGGCCTGGAAGAAGGCGCTGTGGCACGCGCTCGAGAACTTCAATCCGCGCGCCTTCCTCGTCATGCGCCGCGAGATCCGGCGGTTCCGGCCCGACGTGGTGCTGACGGATTCGATCGAGAACGTGAACGTCGCCACATGGGCCGCGGCGAAGTCCTGCGGGCTGCCGACCGTCCACATCCTGCGCTCGGCATTCCTGCTCTGCTGGAAGGCGAGCATGCGCAAGGGCGACGCCAATTGCGGGCGCGCCTGCGGCTCCTGCCAGGCGTCCTCGGTCGGCAAGAAGCTGTCGTCGCGCTTCGTCGACGCGGTGGTGGGCGAGACCGCGTTCATCGTCGGCCGCCATCTCGAGCACGGCTATTTTCCGAACGCCTCGACCCATGTGGTCCCCGGCGCGGTGCGGCCGGTCGACGGCGCCGCGCCACGGCCCGCGCCCCGGGGCCGGCCCGTGCGCTTCGGCTTCATCGGCGTGCATGATCCGGTGAAGGGGCTGGACACGCTCGCTGCCGCCGCCCGCAGGCTCGAGGCGCGCGACGACGTCGAGTTCGTGATCGCGGGCTCCGGCCCGCAGGACTACGCCGCGCGCCTGCGCGACGCCTTCCCGGCCAGGACGCGCTTCCTCGGCTGGACGCGTCCTGAGGACTTCTTCCCCGAGATCGACGTCCTCGTCGTGCCCTCGCTGTTCCGCGAGCCCTTCGGGCGCGTCGTGGTGGAGGCCTTCGCGCAAGGGACGCCGGTGATCGGCGCGCGCTCGGGCGGCATTCCGGAAAGCATCGAGGAGGGCGTCAGCGGCGCCATCGTCGAGCCCGGCGACGACGAAGGCCTCGCGGGCGCGATCGCGGCCCTCGCCGACGACAGGGACGAGATCGCGCGGCTCTCCGCCGGCGCCCTGCGCGCGGCCGCCCGCTATCGTCCCGAGGCGATCGCGGCGCGCTTCGACGCGGTCTTCGCATCGCTGAGGCCCGCCCCGACATCCGCGCGCCGCATCGACGCCGCGGAGGCGCGGGCATGATCGCGCTTCTCCGCTCGCCCCGCTTTCTCGAGCTGCGCCGCTTCGCCTCGGCGTTCACCTCGCGCTTCGGCTCGACCTTCCTCAGCTTCCTCGTGCTGCTGGTGGCGAGCCGCCTGCTCGCGATCGAGGAATACGGCCTTTACGTCTTCCTGTTCTCGATCGGCAGCGCGCTCGGGCTCATCGCCGTGCTCGGCCAGCAGATCCTCGTGGTGAAGCACTATCGCCGCGCCGCCGCCTCCGGCGATCCGCTGAACGACGCGATGCTGCTGTTCAACGCTCGCTGGCTCGTGCTCGGCTGCGGCGCGCTCCTCACCGCCGCGCTCGCGCTGTTCCTCCTCCGCGCAGAGCTGCCGCACCCTTACGATTATCTCTGGGTCGCGCTGCTGTTCGGCGCCGCCTTCGCGGTGAGCGAATATCTCCAGAGCTACTTCCGCATCCACGGCAGCATCAACCTGTCGCTCATTCCGCGCGAGATCGCCTGGCGGATCGCCTCGGCCGCGGGGCTTGCGGGCGCGGCCCTGCTCGGCGTCCCGACCGGCGGCGTCGCCGCCATGGCGATCGTGACCGTGCTGCTCGGCGCCGCGACCGCCTATCAGGCGGTCCACTTCCTGCGCGACGAAGGCCTCGACTGGCTCCGCAAGCCGTCGCCCGCGCCGGCCGAATGGCGCGCCGAGACCGGCTATTTCATCGCCAACAACGTGCTGAACTCCGCGCAGGCCTATCTCGAGACCATCGTGATCGGCGCGCTGATGGGGCTCGACAAGGCGGCGTTCTATTTCGTCGCCGTGCGCATCGCGATGCTGCTCACTCTGCCGGTCACCGCCATCGACACGGTCGGCATCCCGCTCATCGCCGAGCGCTTCCAGCGCGAGGACAAGAGCGGCGCGCAGCGGCTCATCGGCAAGCTCTCGTTCGGCGCCTTCTGCATCTCGATGTTCGGCGCGCTCTGCCTCGCGGTGCTCGCGCCCTTCGTGCTGACGCTGTTCAACGCCGAGTTCGCGCGCCACGCCGACGTGCTCGCGGTGCTGTGCGCGCTCGCGGTCAGCCAGGCGTTCTTCGGCCCGGGCTCCTGGCTTCTGATGATCGGCGGCGGCGAACGCTTCTTCCTGATCGCGCGGCTGGTCCTCTTCGTCCTCTATCTCGGGCTGCTCTACGTGATGGGCCAGGCCTTCGGGCTGATCGGGATCGCGGGCGCCGGGCTCATCTTCTCGATCGCCTCCAACTACGCCGCCGCCCGCTGGATCGCCTCGGTCTGGGGCATCGACAACATGGCCACCGCCTTCCTTCGCCCCTTCCTGCTCGGCGGCCGTCCGGGCGGGCAGACGACGCTCCGCGCGCGTCTGGAACCTGCGGAATGACCCGCTTTTCCGCCGCCTCACGCGAGACTTCACGATGATCGCCGCAGCAGCAGTCGCAGATCTTTCGCCGCCCGACACCGCGGCTTCGGCCCGCGCCCGGATCGCAGCGCTTGCGCGCGTCGGCCATGAAGCGGCGGGCGTGCACGCCTCCGCCCACGGCCAGCCGGTCGTGTTCGGCTCCACCATGGGCTTCCTCTATCCGGGGCGCGCTCCGGTCGCGGTGCTGATGGTCGGCGCCGTCGGCTATGAGGAGATGTGCGTGCGCACCACTTGGCGGGCGCTCGCGGAGGGGATCTCGGCCGCCGGCGCGCCGTGCCTGCGCTTCGACCTGCCGGGCGTCGGCGACGCGCTCGAACCGGCCGATCCGCAAGGGCTGGACGACTGGCGGGCGGCGGTCGTCGAGGCGGCCCGGTTCCTGCGCGCGGCTACCGGCCGCGAGCGCATCGCGGTGGTGGGGCAGGGCATGGGCGGCGCGCTGGCGGCGCTCGTCGCGCGCGATCTCGGGGCTGTCGAGGGCGTCGCCTTCATGGCGCCGGTGACGAGCGGCAAGATCTACGTGCGCGAGCTCTCGCTCTGGGGCGCGATGCTCACCGACCGGATCGGCATCGGCCCCGACCCGGACCATGCCGGCGGCTGCGTGGTCGGCGGGATCGCCATCGAGCCCGGCCGGCTTGCGGCCCTCAAGGCGGTCGATCTCCAGAAGCTCGAAACCGCGCCCGCGCCCCGCGCGCTGATGGTCGGCCGCGCCAACCACGGCGGCGACGAGCGCTTCGCGGAGCGCCTCGAAGCGCTCGGCTGCGCGGTCGAGCGCACGGTCTATGAGGGCTACGAGGTCATCGCGAGCGATCCGACCCAGGCGCGTCCGCATCCCGAACTCGTGGCCAAGGTCGCCGGCTGGCTCGCCTCGCTCGCGCCGGCCGCAGGGGCTGAGCCGACGCCCGAGCCCGTGGCCTTCCTTCCGACCGCCCTTGTGGGCGACGGCTTCCGCGAACGCCCGCTGCGCTTCGGCCCGGACGGACGGTTGTTCGGCGTGCTGTGCGAGCCCGAGACGCCGCGCGCCGGACCCGCGATCGTCTTCGCCAACGCCGGCCGCGACTATCATGTCGGCTGGGCGCGCACGACCATCGACCAGGCCCGCGCCTTCGCGCGGATGGGTCTCGCCTCGCTTCGCATCGACACCGCGGGCGTCGGCGACAGCCCGGCGACGCCGGGCTTTTCCGACGAGATCCTCTATTCCGACGAGCAGGTCACCGACACGGTGGCGGCCGTCGAGGAGCTTGCGCGGCAGGGCTACGACCGGGTCGGCCTCGTCGGCCGCTGCAGCGGCGCCTATGCGGTGTTCCACGCCGCCTGCCGCGACGCGCGCGTCACTGACCTAGTGATGATCAACACCGAGCGCTTCGTGTGGGATCCGCGCGAGAACATCCATGAGGCGCTGCGCTACGCCCACCGCTCGATCGGCGACTTCGGCGCGACGCTGTGGCGGCGCAACGGCCTCTCGCGGCTCCTGAAGGGCCAGCTCCGCGTCGTGCCGGCGGCCAAATACGTGATCCAGCGCATGATCCGCAAAGCCTCGGTGCGGCTCGCCCCGGTGCTCGGGGGGCTGACGCCGGAGGCCAAGATCTATCGCGAGGTGCATCGCCGCTTCCAGGCGCTCGCCGACCGCAAGACCAATGTCTGGATCGTCTATTCGGTCGGCGATCTCGGCCTGATCGAGCTCGACACCCATTTCGGGCGCGGCGGCCGGCGGCTCGCCGGCTATCCGAACGTGCGGCGCGCGATGGTCGAGGACGCCGACCACAACTTCACCCACAAGGGCGCGCGGGCGCGCCTGTTCAAGACGCTGTCGGACGTCTTCGTCAGGTGAGGATCCCGAAGCTCTCGGCGCTCGCGGCGGCGGCGGCGCTGAGCCTCGCCGCCGGCGTCGCTTCGGCCGAGCCGTGCCTGCGCGGCGTCAATGTCGCGGGCGCCGAGTTCGGGGATCTGCCGGGCAAGGCCGACAAGGACTACGCCTATCCGTCCGAAGAGGCGCTGAAGCGCATCGCCGCCGACGGCGCGACCGCGATCCGCCTGCCGTTCCGCTGGGAGCGGCTGCAGCCGAAGCTCGGACGCGCCTTCGACACGGCGGAGCTCGCGCGGCTTTCCGCAACGGTGGACGCAGCCGGTCGCGTCGGCCTGATCGTCATCCTCGATCCGCACAACTACGCCTATTACAACAAGGCGCGGATCGGGACGTCGGGCGCGAGCGTGTCCGGCTTCGCCGACTTCTGGGCGCGGCTCGCGGCCCGCTTCAAGACGCGCCCGACCGTCGTGTTCTCGCTGATGAACGAGCCCTACGACATTTCGGCGGCTGACTGGGCCAAGGCCTCCAACGCCGCCATCGAGGCGATCCGCAAGACGGGCGCGCTCAATTTCCTGATCGTGCCGGGCACGGCCTACACCGGCGCCCACAGCTGGGCGAGCGACCTCGCGACCGGCCGCAACGACCGCGAGATGCTGGCGGTCTCCGACCCGCTCGACCGCTTCGCCTTCGATTTCCACCAGTATCTCGACGCCGACTTCTCCGGCCGCTCGCCCGACTGTCCCGCGGCCGACCGCGCGATCCGCGCCATCGACGACGTCTCCGCCTGGCTGAAGGCGAACGGCAAGCGCGGCTTCCTGGGCGAGGTCGCGGCTTCGTCCCAGCCCCAATGCGTCGCGGCGTTCAAGACCATGATCAAGAAGCTCAACGACGCGCCCGATCTCTGGATCGGCTGGACCGCGTGGAGCGCCGGCGCCTGGTGGCCGCGCGACTACATGTTCAACCTCGAGCCGACGGCCGCCGGCGACGCGCCGCAATGGGCCGCGCTCAAACCTCTGCTGGCCGACGGCGCGGCCTGCGACCTCGCGGGGCGGCCGTGAACGCCGCGCCCCGTCCCGGCGGCTTCGAAGCGGACGCGCGCGCGAAACGGCTGTCGATCGTCCATGTGGTGCGGCAGTTCCACCCGAACCGCGGCGGCCTCGAGGACGTCGTGGCGAACCTCGCCCGCGAGCAGATCCGCCGCGGAGACGCCCCGCGGGTCGTGACGCTCGACCGGCTGTTCTCCGATCCGGCCGCGCGGCTGCCCGAGACCGACGCGCTCGACGGGATTCCGATCCGCCGCATTCCCTGGCGGGGCTCGAAGCGCTATCCGCTCGCGCCAGCCGTCTTCCGCCACCTCGCGGGCGCCGATCTCGTCCATGTCCACGCCGTCGACTTCTTCTTCGACGCGCTGGCGTTGGCCAAGCCCCTCCACCGGCTGCCGCTCGTCGCCACCACCCATGGCGGCTTCTTCCACACGGCGGATTTTTCGGGGCTGAAGCGCCTGTGGTTCAACGGGCCGACGCGCGCGACCGCGAACCTCTACGACGCGATCGCGGCCTGCAGCGAAAGCGACGCGGCGGCGTTCCGCACGATCGCGCCGTCGCGACGAGCGTGGTGGAGAACGGGGCGAACGTCGCGAAATTCGCCGCCGCCTCGAGCGCCGCGCCGGTCCGCCGCGTGGTGACGCTCGGAAGGTTCTCGAAAAACAAGCGAATCGACGGCTGGCGGCGGCGGTGGGCCTCCTCGCAAAACGCCACGCCGGATGGCGGCTCGACATCGTCGGCCAGCCCTCCGACTGGTCGGAGGAAGAGGTTGCGCCGGATGGCGCAGGCCGCGGGTCTTGGCGAGGCGGCCACGATTCATGTCGGCCTGGAGAACGTTCAGGTCGCCGAGGTGATGCGCGGCGCCTCGATCTTCGCATCCGCCTCGGAATTCGAGGGGTTCGGCGTCGCGCGTGGAGGCGATGAGCGCGGGGCTCGCCCCGGTCGTCCAGCCGAACGCCGCCTTCGCCGGGCTCGCCCGCCGCCACCGCGACATCCGCCTCGCCGATTTCGCCGATCCGGAAGCCGCCGCCGACGCGATCGAGGCCGCCCACGCCGCGCTCGAAGCCGATGAGGCTCTAAGGACGAGGCTCCAGGCCGAGGCTCAGGGCTACGCCTGGGCGGCCGTCGCGGAACGCTACGACGAGGTCTATCGCGACGCGATCGCGCGCGCGGGACGCTGACCGTCCCGGCGCGCGCGAAGGCTCATTCCGCCGGGGCGAGCGCGCCGGTCGCGGGGGCCGGCTTCGACGCTTCCTTGCCCGCCGCCATCCGGCGGCAGACGACGTAGAACACCGGCGTGAAGATCAGGCCGAAGAACGTCACCCCGATCATCCCGTAGAACACCGAGGTGCCGAGCGCCTGACGCATCTCCGCGCCTGCGCCCGTCGCGATGGCGAGCGGCAGCACGCCGAGGATGAAGGCGAGCGAGGTCATCAGGATCGGGCGAAGGCGCTGCTTGGCCGCCATGATGGCGGCCCGCGCGCGCGGCTGGCCGCGCTCCTCGTTCTGCTTGGCGAACTCGACGATCAGGATCGCGTTCTTGGCCGCAAGGCCGATCAGCGCCACGAAGCCGGCCTGCGCCAGGATGTCGACCGGCATGCCGCGGATCTGCAGGCCTGTGGCGGCCGCGAGCAGACACATCGGCACGATCAGGATGATGGCGAGCGGCAGCGTCCAGCTTTCATACTGGCCGGCGAGCAGCAGGAAGACGAGCAGAACCGCGGCGCCGAACACCAGCATGCCGGCGTTGCGCGAGCTTCTCCTGGAGGCTGAGCTCGGTCCACTGGAAGCCGTAGCCGGGCGGAAGCGTCTCGGCCGCGACCCGCTCCATCGCCGCCATCGCCTGGCCGGAGGAGACGCCGGCCGCGGCCGATCCCTGGATCTCGGCGGCGGGGAAGAGGTTGTAGCGCGGCACGCGATAGGCGCCGGTGATCTCGCGGAACGAGGCGACGGAGGACAGCGGCACCATTTCACCGGAGTCGCTGCGCGTCTTGAAGCGGCCGATCGCCTCGAGGTCCTGGCGGTAGGGGCCGTCGGCCTGCGCGGCGACGCGGTAGGTGCGGCCGAGCATGTTGAAGTCGTTGATGTAGGCCGAACCGAGATAGACCTCGAGCGCCTCGAACACCCGGTCGGCCGGCACCCCGATCATCTCCGACTTCACGCGGTCGATGTCGGCGAAGACCTTCGGCGTGCCGGTGTTGAAGGGCGAGAACACGCGGGAAAGCTCGGGCTGGCGGTTCGCCGCAGCGACCAGCTGGTTGGCGACCCGGCCGATTTCTTCCGGAGTCGCGCCCGTCTGGTTGGTCAGCATCATCTTGAAGCCGCCGGTGTTGCCGATGCCGCGCACCGAGGGCGGCAGCACCGTCACGATCTGGGCGTCCTGGATCTCCGACAGGCGCTGGTTCACGGTCTCGACCATCGCCCGAAGCGACTGCTCGGGCTTTCCGGCGCGCTGGTCGTGCGGCTTCAGGATGGTGAAGACGCGGCCGACATTCGAGGCGTTGGTGCCGGTCGCGCCGTCGATGCCGCTCGACGAGACGAGCACCTGGATGCCCTCGACCCCTTTGAGCTTCTCGGTGATCTGCGCCACCACGGCGTCGGCGCGGTCGAGCGAGGCGCCGGGCGGCAGGCGGAAGATCGTGACGAGCTGCGCCTGGTCCTGCTCGGGGATGAAGCCGGTGGGCGAGCGCGCGATCTGGAAGCCCGCAAGGCCCACGAGCCCGACATAGACCAGCAAAGCGAGGCCCGTGACGCGCAGGATCCGGGCGGTCATCCGGCCGTAAGCCGCCGACATCCGGTCGAAGGCGCGGTTGAACAGGCCGAAGAACCAGTTGAGCGCGCGCATCGGCCAGAACCGGGCGGGCTTTTCGTGGTGGTCATGCGCCTTGAGCAGGATGGCGCAAAGCGCAGGACTGAGCGTCAGCGACACGAAGGCCGAGATCAGCGTCGCGACCGAGATCGTCACGGCGAACTGCTCGAAGAACCGCCCTGGAATGCCGGGCAGGAACGCGGCCGGCACGAACACCGCCATCAGCACCAGCGCGATCGCGATCAGCGCGACGCCGACCTCGTCCATGGTGACGTGGGCGGCCTCGCGCGGCGTCATGCCTTCGGCGAGGTTCCGCTCGACGTTCTCCACGACGATGATGGCGTCGTCGACCACGATGCCGATCGCGAGCACCAGGCCGAGCAGCGACAGCGTGTTGAGCGAATAGCCGAGCATCGCCATCACGGCGAAGGTGCCGACCAGCGACACCGGGATCGCGGCGATCGGCACGATGGCGGCGCGCCAGCGCTGCAGGAACAGGATGACGACCAGCGCGACCAGGATCACGGCCTCGATGATCGTCGTGTAGACCGCGTTGACCGAGGCGGCGACGAAGCGGGTCGGGTCGAAGTTGATCTGGTGCTCGACGCCCGGCGGGAAGCTCTTTGCGAGCTCCGCCATGGTCGAGCGCACCTCGTCGGCGGTGGCGAGCGCGTTGCCGCCCGGCAGCTGGAACACGCCGACGCCGACGCCTGCGAACTCGTTGATGAAGGTCTTGTCGGTGACCGTCTGGCTCGCGACCTCGACGCGGCCGATGTCGCGCACGCGCGTCACCCGGCCCTCTTCGGTCTTGAGCACGATCTCCTCGAACTGACGCGGCTCGGTCAGACGTCCGAGCGCCTCGACGTTTGAGCTGGAAGGCGCGGCTCGAGGCGACCGGCGGCTGATTCACGACGCCGGCCGAGATCTGGACGTTCTGGGCCCTGAGCGCGGAGACGATTTCGCCGGCCGTGAGGTTGCGCTCGGCCGCCTTGTCGGGGTCGAGCCAGACCACCATGGAAAGGTCCTGCGCGCCGAGCATGCGCACGTCGCCGACGCCGTTGATGCGGGCGAGCACGTCGCGGATCGCGAGGTTCACGTAGTTCGAGATGTAGAGCTGGTCCCGGCTGTTGTCGGGCGAGCGCATATGCACCGCGAGCAGCAGGTCCGGCGAGGATTTGCGGACCGTCACGCCCTGGCGGGAGACGCTCTCCGGCAACCGCGGCAGGGCGAGCGAGAGCCGGTTCTGGACCAGCACCTGCGCCTTGTCGAGGTCGGTCCCGAGCTGGAACGTGACCGTGGTGGTGAGCTGGCCGTCGCCGGTCGACTGGGAGGACATGTAGAGCATGTCCTCGACGCCGTTGATCTGCTGTTCGATCGGCGTCGCGACCGTGTCGCTGACCACCTGCGCCGAAGCGCCGGGATAGTTTGGCGCGGATCACCACCGTGGGCGGGACGATCTCGGGATATTGCGCGACCGGCAGCGAGAAGAAGCTCGCGGCTCCGAGCAGCGTGATGAGGATCGAGATGACCGCGGCGAAGATCGGCCGGTCGATGCAGAAATGGGCGAGCCGCATGGATGTCTCCCGTCAGCTCGCCGGAACGTCGTTTTGCTCGATCGATCCCGGTTGCGGGCGGACCGGCTGATTGGGCTTGGCCTGCATCAGCCCGTTGATCACGACGCGCTCGTTGGCCTTCAGGCCCTCGCGCACGATGATCAGCCCGCCGCGCTGCGCGGGGCCGAGCTTGATCTGGCGCTGACGCACGACGTTGCCGTCGTCCACCACGAGCGCGACCTTGTTGTACTGGTCGTTCATCACCGCGCTTTCGGGGATCAGCACCGCCTCGTAGGCGTCGCCGCGCGGCAGGCGGATGCGGCCGAACTGACCGGGCGTCAGCGCGCCGTCGGGGTTCGGGAAGGTGGCGCGCGCCCGGATGGTGCCGGAGCCGGGCCGCAGGCGGTTGTCGAGGAAGTCGAGCACGCCGGATTGCGTCCAGCTGGCCTCGCCGTCCTGGCGGGCGTCGACCTTCATGCCATGGCCGTCGCGGGCCGCCGAGCCCGGCGCGCGGCGGCGCGCCCGGAGGTCGCCCTCGGAGATGTCGAAGGTGAAGTAGAGATTGTCCTGCGCCACGACGTTGGTGAGCACCGTCGAGGCGCCGTCGCCGGTCACGAGGTTGCCGAGGTCGATGCGGCGGTTCGAGACGCGCCCGCGCAGCGGCGAGCGCACCTCGGTGAAGTCGAGGTCGAGCCGGGCGCGCTTCAGCGCGGCCTCTGCGGCGCGCAGGTTCGCGTCCGCCGCCTGGCGCTGCTGCACGCGCTGTTCGTGGGTCGCGACCGCGATGTTGGAGGAGCGCACGAGCTCCTGGCTGCGCTTGGCGTCGGCTTCGGCGAAGGTGAGCTGCGCCCGCGCGCCGGCGAGCGTCGCCTCGGCCTGGGCGAGCGCCGTCTCGTAAGGCCGCTGGTCGATGACGAACAGCGTTTGGCCGGCCTCGACCACCTGTCCGTCGGTGAAGTTGATCTCGGTGATGTAGCCGGAGACGCGCGGGCGGATCTCGACGGTCGCGGTCGGCTCGAACCGGCCGGTGAACTCGTCGTAGTCGACGAGCTTCTGCACGAGCGGGGCCGCGACCGTCACCGCCGGAGGCGGCGCGGCGGGCGTCTGCGCGGTGGAGGGGACGACGTTGCGGCTGTAGAAGAACGCGCCGGCGCCCGCGACGAGCGCGACCGCTGTGAAGACGCCGATCGGGCCTCTGGCTCGCATGTCGCGCTTCTCCCGTCGACCGTGGCTTACATCGTGCGGCGTCGGTTTTTGCCGCATTGCAGCATGGTAGTGCGCTGCGCCGCCCGCGCCGCTCACAATGTCGTCGACGCCTGAGGGCCGGGCGTCGATCGACGGCGGAGCGGCCCCTCGTCGGCGCGCCTACGTCCTTGGTCTAGCCGAAGCCTGTCGCAGGACTCTCCCGGGAGAGCGTCCCGAACGTCGCGAGTTGTATCAGGCGGGCCGGGCGCGACAGTTTGATACAATTTCGGCGAGCGCTGGCGCTTCGGGGACCCAGCCGTGCGCCGCGCCGACCCTATCGGCCGGCGTCGGACGACCCGTCCGGCAGGTTGACCGCCTGGACCTGCTTGTCGCTTAGGATCGCGACGACGAAACCGCCGGGCTTCGCGCCAGTGAGCGGCACGCTGAGGCGTTGCGCTTTCTTGAGTTCGTCGACGGGCGCGAAAGCGGGTCCCGGCGCCCGTCCCTCAGACGGGGAAAGACGCGGCCCTGAAAGCCCTGCCCGTCCTGGGCAACGGATCTGGGACGGCGCCGCCAGGCGGCGGCGCGAGACGTTAGCCGGGCGCGCTCGCCCGGTCCGCCGCCGCCTCGACCACCAGCTCGATGAGCGTCGAGGCGGGCCCGCCGTCCGTCAGCGCGTCGCAGACGACGCCGAGCTCGCGATGGCGGGGCGAAGGGCCGACGGCGACGACGCGCACGCCCGGCGGGGGCGGCGGACCGAAGGGCGAGACAGGCGCCAGCGCGACCCCGACGCCGACCGCCACCATGGCGGCGATGGCCGGCAGCTCGTCGAGCTCCGCGGCTTCGGACGGTTCGAGCCCCTCGACCCGGAGCAGTGCGTCGACCTGACGGCCGCCAAAGGAGGTCCGATCGTAGCGCACGAAGGGCTGAGACCGGACCAGCGCGCGCCAGTCATCCCCTTCCACCGCTTGCGGGACCAGCAGCGCGATGGGTTCGCGCACGGCCGTGCGCCAGGCGAAGCGCGGCGGCAGATCAAACGGCGGTCGGACGATCACGGCCATGTCGAGGTCGCCTGCGTCGAGCTGGTCGAGCAGATGCAGCGAGACCCCGGGCACCACGCGCACATGGGTTTTTGGCCGCAGCGCGCGAAACCGGCCGAGCGCGGCCGCGAGCAGCGTCGCCTGAACGGAGGCGATCGCTCCCACCCTCAGGCGGGCCTCGGCTTCCGAACCTTCGGGCGCGCCAAGCCCGTCCACCAGCTCGATGATCCTGCGGGCGCGATCGACCGTTCGAAGCCCGGCGGCGTTGAGGCGCGCCGAGCGGCCGGTGCGCTCGAAGAGCTCGAAGCCGAGGCGCTCCTCGAGGCGCTTGACGTGTCCGCTGACCGCCGCCTGGGTGAGGCCGATCCGCTCGCCCGCGCCGGTGAACGTGCCATGGCGTGCGACGGCGACAAGCGTCCTCAGCTCTGCGATCATGACATCAATAATGAAATGCGATGCTCAGCATCGTCAATCTCAGTTTAACATCGCAGATCGTGATTGATAGGTGAGAGACGTCAAAGGAGACCCACGATGTCCCAGCCGCAGGCCGCGATCCCGCCCTTCCACCTCGCTTTTCCGGTCCATGACCTCGCGCTCGCCCGCGCGTTCTACGGCGAGCTGCTCGGCTGCCCGGAGGGCCGCAGCTCGGACCAGTGGATCGACTTCAACTTTTACGGCCACCAGATCGTCGCGCATCTCTCGCCAGAGGAGACCGGCTCCGCTGCGACCAGCAAGGTCGACGGCCATGGCGTGCCGACCCGTCATTTCGGCGCGGTGCTGCCGATGGAGGAGTGGAAGGCGATGGCCGAGAAGCTCAAGGCGGCGGGCGTCGGCTTCGTGATCGAGCCCTATGTGCGCTTCGCCGGGCAGCCGGGCGAGCAGGCCACCATGTTCTTCCTCGATCCGAGCCAGAACGCGATCGAGCTCAAGGCCTTCGCCGACATGAGCAAGCTGTTCGCGAAGTAAGGCGAGGGCGGCCGGGTCGAGACCGGCCCGGCCGCCGTCTTTTCTTCAGGTCAGCTTCCGGACCACTGCGGCGGGCGCTTGGACAGGAACGCGTCGACGCCCTCGCGGAAGTCGTTGCTGCCGTAGACCTCGGACACGATGTCGACGTCGTCGGCCTTCGGGTCGAGGCTGAGGCGGCGCAGCAGCTCCTTGGTGGCCCGCATGGTGACCGGAGCGTGGCCGACGAGGCGGCCGGTCATGGCCTCCACCACGGCGTCGACGTCTTCGGCCACCGTCACGTAGCCGGCGGGCATGTCTTCGGCGATCGGCATTTCGGCGAGCAGCAGCATCCGCTTCACGAGCGCCGGCCCGAGCGTGTCGGAAAGGCGGCGAAGGCTCGCCACCGACAGGCAGTTGCCGAGCGTGCGGGCGATCGGCACGCCGAACCGCGCGCCAGGCGAGGCGACCCGGAAGTCGCAGGCGTTGGCGAGCGCCATGCCGCCGCCCACCGCCCACCCCTCCACCACCGCTATCGAGGGAACGGGAAGCGCCTCGAGCGCGCCGACATAACCGTCGACCTTGTGTTCGTAGGCCACGCCGTCCTTTCCGGATGCGAAGGCGCGGAACTGCTCGATGTCGGTGCCGGCGACGAACGCCTTGCCGCCGGCGCCGCGGAAGACCGCGACGCGCACGTTTCTGTCCGCCGCGATCCGCCCGCAGGCCTCCGCAAGCTCCTCATACATCGCGAACGTCATCGCGTTGCGCGCATGGGGGCGGTCGAACACGACGCGCGCCACCGCGCCGTCGACCGTGAGCCGCACCGCGCCCTGGGGCGGCGCGGTCTCGGCGGCGGGAGCCTCGGCGACGCTCATCCTGCGAATGCTCCCCGCTCGGCCAGCGCGCCGCGGGCTTCGGCGTCGAGGCCGATCTCGTTCAGGATCGTCTCGGTGTGCTCGCCGAGCAGCGGCGGATGCAGCCGCACCTGCTGCGGCGTGCCCGAGAGCTTCACGGGGAAACCGATGTTCGGCACCTTCCCCTCGATCGGGTGGTCGATCTCCATCCGCATCTGCCGGTGCTTGCTGTGCTCGCTGTCGAAGGCTTCCGGATAGGTGTGCATGGGACCAGCCGGGATGCCGACCGCGAGCAGCGCCTCGACCCACTCTTCCGAAGTCTTCGCCACGAAGCTCTTTTCAAGCTCTTCGATCAGCACGAGACGGTTCCTGAGGCGCGCCGGATTGTCGATGAAGCGCTCGTCGCTCATCAGCTCCTTGCGGTCAAGCGTCTCGCAGAGCTTGGCCCAGAGCTTCTGGTTGGTGGCGCCCATCACGAAATAGCCGTCGCTGGAGCGGACCGCCTGATAGGGCGCGCTCATGCGGTTCGAGGTGCCGAGCGGCACCGGGTCGACGCCCGTGCCCCAGTATTCGGAGGTGTCCCAGATCGAGAAGGCGAGCGCGGCCTCGAACAGCGAGGCGTCGATGTACTGGCCCTGGCCGGTCTGCTTGGCGCCGATATAGGCCGCGAGCGCCGCATAGGTGGCGAAGAGGCCGCAGCCGATGTCGGCGACGGGAACGCCCGCCTTCACCGGCGCGCCGCCCGGATGGCCGGTGACGCTCATCACGCCCGACATCGCCTGCGCGATGAGGTCGAAGCCGGGGCGGCCGGCCCACGGGCCGGTCTGGCCGAAGCCCGAAATCGAGGCGTAGACCAGCTTAGGGTTGATCTTGCTCAGCACGTCGTAGCCGCATTTGAGCTTGGTCATGACGCCCGGACGGTAGTTCTCGACCAGGATGTCGGCGGTCTCGACGAGCTTGTAGAGCACTTCGCGGCCGGCGTCGGTCTTGAGGTTGATGGCGACGCTGCGCTTGTTCCGGTTCATGTTCAGGAAGCCCATGCTGTCGGGCCCCTTCATCTTGAAGCCCATGGCGCCGCGGGTCTGGTCTCCGCCGGCCGGGGGTTCGATCTTGATGACGTCGGCGCCGAGATCGCCGAGCAGCATGCAGGCGTAAGGACCGGCCATGACCTGGCTGACGTCGAGGACGCGCACGCCTGCGAGCGGAAGAGGGCGGGCGGCCGCGCCGGTCTCGGACTTGCGCTCGGTCGCCGGGGCGGGGCGATCCTGTTCCAGAACGTCGCTCATATGGGTCGTCTCCCTTTTCTCTGAGCCGCCTTCTTGGCCTGCGGCGTCGGAAAATTAATAATTACGGATCGGGCGGCGCATGCCCCGACGTCATGTCGGGGCCGTCGTCACGCCACTGCGGCGGCTCTCGGTTCTGTCGGCGCGTCGGAGCCGATCGTCGTTCCTGCGACGAAATCCCGGGCGATCCCGACAGTGGTTCCGGTGACGTGGCGCTCGAGCAGCGCCGCCAGGGCGTCCGCGTCGCGCGCCTCGAGCAGGCGCACCATCTCCTCGTGCTCGGCGACGGCGGTGCGCCAGTGCTCGGGCTTCTTGCGCACCACGAAGCGGCACGCGTTGATGCGGGTGAGGATCTGCTGGTAGAGCGTCGCGAGCGTGGCGTTGCCTGCGATGTCGAAAAACGTCTCGTGAATCAGGCGGTTGAACCGCAGGTAGCCGCGCTCGTCTTCAGCCCGGTAGCACGCCATCATCTGCTCGTGCAGGCCCTTGATGCGGGCGACGTCGGCCTCGTCCGCGCGCCGGCAGGCGAGCGCGCCGGCGAGCCGTTCGAGCGAGGCCATGATCGGGAACAGCTCGGCGATCTGCTCCTCGGTGATGCGCGCCACGATCGCTCCGCGATGCGGCAGGATCTCGAGCGCGCCCTCGGCCGCCAGCACTTTGAGCGCCTCGCGGATCGGCGTGCGGGATACGCCGAAGCGTTCGCAGAGCTGCTCTTCGGGCACCTTCTCGCCCGGCCGCAGCTCGCCCTGCATGATCATCTCACGCAGCGGGGCGACCAGCGACTGGTGGAGCGAGTGGCGGACGATCCGGTTCTCGGGCTTCATCACTGACCTGTGGTGGCGGCGGGCGCGTCAGGACCATCGTAGCGCGAGGACGCGCCGTCCGAAACGGCCCCGCCCTTCGACTTCCCGGCCGTGACCTTGCCGTAGACGAAAGAGATCGCCGGCAGCGAGAGCAGCAGCAGGCCGAGGCACATCATCGTGGTCACGAGGCCGTTGGCGAAGAAGATCGAGGCCGAGCCGTCCGAAAGCAGCAGCGCCTGCCGGAAGGCGTCCTCGGCCTTGTCGCCCAGCACCATGGCGAGCACGAAAGGCGCGAGCGGGTAGCCGAGCTTCTTGAACATGTAGCCGACGACGCCGAAGGCGAGAGCGAGCCAGACGTCGAACATGTGGCTCGCCACCGTATAGGCGCCGATGACGCACACCACCGCGATGATCGGGCCGATGACCTTGAACGGGCGCCCGCAGCACATAGGCGAACAGCGGCACGGTCGCGAGCACCAGCACCACGGCGATGACGTTGCCGAGATACATGCTGGCGATCAGACCCCAGACGAAGTCCGGGCGCGTCGTGAACAGCATCGGTCCGGGCGAGAGGCCCCAGATCATCAGGCCGCCCATCATGACGGCTGCGGTCGCCGAGCCCGGGATGCCGAGCGCGAGCATCGGCAGCAGGGCGCAGGAGCCGGCCGAATGGTCGGCGGTCTCAGGCGCGACGACGCCCTCGGGCTCGCCCTTGCCGAAGTTCGCGCCGCGCTTGGAGAACCGGCGGCCGAGCGCGTAGCTCATGAAGGAGGCGGCGGTCGGTCCGCCCGGCGTGATGCCCATCCAGCAGCCGATCAGGGCGCTGCGGATCAGCGTCGCCCAGTAGCGCGGGAGCTCCGCGATGGTGCGGAAGATCGTCGACAGGCTGAGCTTGGCCTTCACGCCCTGGAACTTGACGCCTTCCTCCATGGTGATCAGCAGCTCGCCGAGGCCGAACAGGCCGATCACCGCGATGAGGAAGCTGACGCCGCCGATGAGGGGCGTCCCACTCGAAGGTCAGCCGGCTCTCGCCCGAGATCGTGTCCATGCCGATCGTGGCGCAGGCGAAGCCCAGCATCATCGAGACCAGCGTCTTGAAGGGCGAGCCGCCCGACATGCCGATGAAGCTCGCGAACGCCATGAAGTAGACGGCGAAATATTCGGCCGCGCCGAAGCGGAGCGCGAACTGGGCGACCCAGCCGGAAAGCAGGGTGATCACCACGACGCCGGTCATGGCGCCGATGCCGGCCGAGCCGAAGGCGAGGGTGAGCGCGCGCAGCGCCTCGCCCTGCCGGGCCATCGGATAGCCGTCGAACGTGGTCGCCACCGAAGATGGTTCGCCCGGAATGTTGAACAGGATCGAGGTCGTCGACCCGCCGAACAGAGCGCCCCAATACATCGACGTCAGCAGGATGATGGCCGAGATCGGATCCATCCCGAAGGTCAGCGGCAGCAGCAGCGACACGCCGTTCGGCGCGCCGAGGCCCGGCAGCACGCCGACCACGAGGCCGAGCAGCACGCCGATGATCATGATGAGGACGTGGTGGGTCGACAGCGCGACCGCGAACCCGTCCATCAACTGGCCGAAATTGCCCATCTTGGCTTGTCTCCCGGCCGCTTCAGTAGATGCCGAAATATTCGAGCACCGGTCCCTTGAGCAGGGGCACGGTGAAGAGGATCTCGAAGATCACGAAGTTCACGCCGGTGGTGATCGCGGCGATCAGGAAGGCGCTGAGCGCCGTGCGCTTCGCGCCGAGCCAGACGGCGAAGAACAGGTAGAGCGCCATCGCGATGTAGAGGCCGAGCCACTGCGACAGCGCCGCGAGCGCGATGAGCGGCAGCAGAAAGGCCGCGACGGTGCGGATGTTCTCGCCGTCGGCGAAGATCTCGCCGGTTCCGCCGCGCCAGAGCGCCTGAACCGCGGCGCCGGCGCTGCCGAGGATGATCAGGCAGCCGACATAGAACGGGAAGTAGCCAGGCTCTGGGCCCGACGCGCCCCAGGAGACGCCGTTTTCGAGCGAGCCGTAGCAGACGAGGGCGCCGGCGGCGGCGGTCGCGGACGCGGTGACGAGCTCCGCGGCGTTGCGCGAGACGATCATGGACAAGCCTCCGAAGGGACAGGCGAGGGGCGCGGGCGGACCACGCCCCTCGGCGCGCGTCAGTTCTCGGCGCGGAGCCAGCCGTTCGTGCGGTACATCTCGGTGTAGGTCGCCTTGTGCTTGTCGACGAACTCCTTCAGGGCCTCGCCGGTCAGCACGCGCGGGATCTGCGCGCCGCGCTGAACGTAGCCCGTGAACTCCGGGGTTTCGGCGGCCTTCGTCAGCAGCTGCGTGTAGTAGGCGACGGCCTCGGCCGGGGCCTTGGCCGACATCCACACCGTGCGCGGCTGGGCGAAGCTCTTCACGTCGATGCCGGCCTCGGCGCAGGTCGGGATCGAGTTCCACGACATGCCGTCGGCGATCACCGTCTTGTCCTCGAGCCGCGTCTCCTCGAACACGCAGAGCGGCTTCTGCTGCCCCGCCTTCCACTGTTCGACGCTTTCGCTCGGATTGTTGACGTTGGCCGCGATGTGGCCGCCGGCGACCTGGATCGCGGCTTCGCTGCCGCTCTTGAACGGCACGTAGGTGAGGTCGACGCCGGCCTTCTGCTCGATCAGCGTCATCAGCGTCTCGTCGGCCTCCTTGGCCTTGGCGCCGCCGAGCTTGAGCGCGCCCGGCTGCTCCTTGGCCTTGGCGATGAAGCCCTTCACGTCCTCGATGCCGGACGCCTTCGGGTTCACCCAGAGCAGGAAGGGGTCGAACACCATCGCGGCGACCGGGGTGAGGTCGTTGAGGCTGTAGGAGAGCTTGTTGGCGAGCGGCAGGACGTAGGCGTCCTGGGTGCCGAAATAGAGCTTGTAGGGGTCGCCGGGGCTCGTCTTGGCGGAGATGAAGGTCTCGGCGCCGGAGCCGCCGGCCTTGTTGGTCACGATGATCGGGGTCGTGAGCAGGCCCGACTTCGAGAGCGACGCCTGGACGACGCGCGCGAAGGTGTCGCTGCCTCCGCCGGGGCCCGCCGCCACGACGAACTCGACCGGACGGATCGGTTTGAATTCCTGCGCCCACACCGGCGCGACAGTCGCAAACATCGCGGCGAGCGCGATCGTCCCTTGGAGCTTCATGCGGTTTTGCCTCCCCAGCAAGCCGGCGTTTCGCCGTTCTTGAGGCCGAGACTGCGTCATCAAAGATCAAAGATCAATAATTATGTATGCATTTTTGGCTCGCCTTTGGGCGTAGCCGCTTCGGGTCAGCGTCGAGCGTCAGCGGGTTGGAAGTCCGCTCGCTAGCGGGCCACAGGCTTTCTGCGGATGTCGGTGACGAAGCGATCTTCGCCTCCGGCCGTGAGGGTTCGTGGGAAGATCGCGATGAGATTGTAGCGGGCCTGCGGGCCGAACTCCCGCCGCAGGTCCCAGGAGACGCCGCCCTCGAAGATCCGGCCCTCCTTCAACTCGTCGAGCTGGGCCACGACCTCGCGCGGCGGCTCGAAGCCGAGGCTCCGGCAGATCTGGAACAGCGTGTCGCGCGCGATCGCCCGCGCGACCGGGGAGGTGGCCTCGTCGAGCAGATTGAGCTTCATGCGGATGTTGTCGATGCGGTCGGATTCGAGGCCGCGGGCGGCCACGAACAGGCTCGATACGACATACTCGTCGCCCTCGATCGGCTTCACGAGATCGGTGACGCAGGTCCAGCCGCGCAGGGGCGGCTCGCTCATCCGGAACTCGGCGTTGCGCAGGCCCGACTTCGCCAAGGCGGTGCAGAAGCGCTCCGGCTCGACGTGGGTGAGCCGCACGAAAGGCGAGGGCGCGTCGGGACGCGGCGCCACGAGCCAGGCGACGAGATTGTCTGACAGGAAATGGAGCGGGTCTGGCGCGGGCGGAGGGCCGGGCTTGGGCAGCGGTTTCAGCCCGGCGCCGCGCATCTTCGCGAGAAGCCCTTTGGATCCTGCGAGCCAGTCGGGCCGCACGGCCACGGTCGCCGCGACGCCCGCGACCAGAAGGACGGCGGCGAGCGCGGCGGAGATCAGTTGGGCCTTGGTGAGCCGCAGCGGCGTCATCGTCCGACGAACATGAGAGCGTCAGACGATTACCGCGGATGGGGGCGGGCGCAAACGGGCGCCGGGTGACGAAGGCGCGACGAGAGGGCTTTCATCGGAGCCGGACGCCGTCGCCCCCTCTCCCGCATGTGGATGAGGAGCGCGATGACCGTGGCGTCAGGCCGCCTTCGCCTCCGCCCCCGCGCCGAAGCGGCCGTAGAACGTCTCGCCTTTCTCCGCGAGGTCGAGCAGCAGCTTGTTGGGCCGGAACCGCGGTCCGTGGATCTCGGCGAGCGCCGCCGCGAGCTTCACGAAGCGCTTCGCGCCCATGCCGTCGATCCAGCTTAGCGGGCCGCCGGTATAGGGCGCGAAGCCGAAGCCAGGATCGCGCCGACGTCGGCCTCGCGCATGTCGGTGACGACGCCCTCTTCGACGGTGCGCGCCGCCTCCAGCGCCTGCGCGACGAGCAGACGATGCCGCAGCTCCGTCACGTCGAGCGTCTCGGGATCAAGTTTCTTGTCCTGAAGGTCAGCGAGGCCCGGCCAGAGGCTCTTCTTGCCGGTCTCGGGATAATCGTAAAAACCCTTGCGGTTCTTGCGCCCGAGCCGGCCGTGGGTCTCCACGAGCGCGCGCAGAAGCTTCTCCTGCGCGGGATTGACGGCCTCGTCGCCGAGCTGCGCGCGCGTGGCGTCGATGATCTTGAGGCCGAGGTCGAGCGCGACCTCGTCGTTGAGCGAGAGCGGGCCGACGGGCATGCCGGCCTGCTTGGCGACGTTCTCGATCATCGCCACGGGCACGCCCTCGGAGAGCATCAGGTGGCCCTCCAGCATGTAGGCGATGACGCAGCGGTTGGCGTAGAAGCCGCGGGAATCCCGCACCACGATCGGCGTCTTCTTGATGGCGCGGACATAGTCCAGCGCGACCGCCAGCGCCTTGTCGCCGGTCTTTTCCCCAACGATCACCTCGACCAGCAACATCTTCTCGACGGGCGAGAAGAAATGGATGCCGACGAACTGGTCCGGCCTGGAGCTCGCCTTGGCGAGGCCCGAGATCGGCAGCGTCGAGGTGTTGGAGGCGAAGATGGCGTCGGGCCCGATGGCGGCCTCGACCTTCGCGATCACCTCGGCCTTGACCTTCGGGTCTTCGAACACCGCCTCGACCACGAGATCGCAGCCGGCGAGCGCGCCGTAGTCGGCCGTCGGCGTGATCTTGGACAGAAGCGCGTCGCGCTGGGCGCCGGTCGCGCGGCCCTTCACGACCTGCCCCGAGATGAGCTTCTCGGCGAAGGCCTTGCCCTTGTCGGCGGCGTCCTGGTCGCGATCGACCAGAATGACTTCGATCCCGGCCTGCGCGGTGACGTAGGCCACGCCCGCGCCCATGAAGCCTGCGCCGACGACGCCGACCTTTGTGAGCTTGGTCTCCGGAACCGACTTCGGCCGCCGCGCGCCCTTGTTGAGCTCCTGCATCGAAACAAACAGCGTGCGGATCATCGCTGCGGCTTCGGGCGAGCGCAGCACCTTGGCGAATTGCCGGCTCTCGACGGTGAGCGCGAGATCCATCGGCAGCTGCAGCCCGTCGAACACGCTCTGCAGCATGGCGCGGATCGCCGGGTAATTGTCCTGCGTCTCGCGGCGGTAGATTGCGTTGGCCGGCGGGAAGGTCATGAAGCCGGGCTTCGACCAGACCGGGCCGCCAGGAAGCTTGAAGCCCTTCTCGTCCCATGGCTTCACGGCCTTGCCGCCGTTGACGATCCAGGCCTTGGCCTTGGCGAGCATCTCGTCCTTGGGCGCGACCTCGTCGACGAGCCGCATGCCGCGCGCCTTGTCGGGGCGGATCTGCTCGCCCTTCATCAGCATCTGGAGCGCGTCGCCGGGCGGCAGCAGCCGCGCGACCCGCTGGGTCCCGCCGGCGCCGGGGAAGAGGCCGACCTTCACCTCGGGCAAGCCGACCCGGGTCGAAGGATCGTTCGAAGCGATGCGCCAGTGGCAGGCGAGCGCGAGCTCGAAGGCGCCGCCGAGGCAGACCCCGTTGATCGCCGCGACCCAGGGCTTCCCGCAGGTCTCGATGCGGCGGTAGAGCAGCGAGAGCTGGCGGCTGCCGTCGAACAGCGCCTTGGCGGCCGCGGCCTCGCCGTTCTTCGCCATCTCGGTCGCGTAGAGGCGCGCCAGCCCTTCGAGCATGGTGAGGTCGGCGCCGCCCGAAAACGAGCCGGGCTTGCCGGACGAGATCACTGCGCCCTTCACAGCCTCGTCGCTCGCGACGCGTTCGACGAGGCTCGCGAGTTCGCGGATGGCGTCCTCGGTGAGGACGTTCATCGAGCGGCCGGGCATGTCCCAGACGATCGAAAGCACGCCGTCGGCGTCGAGGTCGGTCCTGAAGTTGGTCTCGGTCATGGTCGTCTCAGCCTTCATCCCCGGTCGCCGGGAGTGCGTGCTTCGAGACGCCTCGGCTGACGCCGAGGCTCCTCAGCATGAGGAACGTGGGTGCAGCGAACAAACGTCCCTCATGCTGAGGAGGCCCAGAGGGCCGTCTCGAAGCACGCAGGCGGTTCGGTGCGGCTTGCTTCAACTCACACCCGCTCGATGATGGTCGCGGTGCCCATTCCGGCGCCGATGCAGAGCGTCACGAGCGCCGTCTCCTTGCCGGAGCGCTCCAGCTCGTCGATCGCGGCTCCGAGAATCATCGCGCCGGTCGCGCCGAGCGGATGGCCGAGCGCGATCGCGCCGCCATTGACGTTGACGCGCGCGTCGTCGAGCCCGAAGGCCTGCAGATAGCGCAGCACGACCGCGGCGAAGGCCTCGTTGACCTCGAACAGGTCGATGTCGCCGATCTCCATCCCGGCGCGCTTCAGCACCTTGCGGGTCACGTCGACCGGGCCGGTCAGCATCAGCGCGGGCTCGGAGCCGATGTTGGCGAAGGCCTTGATGCGCGCGCGGGGCTTGAGGCCCGAGGCCTCGCCGGCCTCCTTCGAGCCGACGAGCACGGCCGCCGCGCCGTCCACGATGCCGGACGAGTTGCCGGCGTGGTGCACGTGGTTCACGCGCTCGATCTCGGGATGAGCGTAGGTCGCCACCGCGTCGAAGCCGCCCATCTCGCCCATCTCGGCGAACGAGGCCTTCAGGCTCCCGAGCGACTGCATCGAGGCGTCGGGGCGCATGTGCTCGTCACGGTCGAGCAGGATGATGTCGTTGACGTCGCGCACCGGCACGACCGACTTGCCGAAGCGGCCTTCGGTCCAGGCGGCCCCGGCCCGCTGCTGGCTCTGCACCGCATAGGCGTCGCAGTCGTCGCGGGTGAAACCGTATTTCGTCGCGATAAGGTCGGCAGAGACGCCCTGGGGCATGAAGTAGGACTTGATCGCGATCGCCGGGTCCATCGGCCAGGCGCCGCCCGAGGCGCCGAGCCCGACGCGGCTCATCGATTCGACGCCGCCGCCGACCACCAGGTCGTGCTGGCCGGACATCACCTGCGCGGCGGCGAAAATTCACCGCGTCGAGCCCGGAGGCGCAGAACCTGTTGATCTGCACGCCCGGGACCTTGACGCCGTAGTCGGCCGCAAGCGCCGCGGCGCGGGCGACGTCGCCGCCGGCCTCGCCCACGGGATCGACGCAGCCGAGCACGACGTCGTCGACGGTCGCCCGGTCGAGGCCGTTGCGCTCGCTCAGCGCCTTCAGCGCGGTGACGGCGAGCTGGAGCGTCGAGACCTCATGCAGCGCGCCGTCCGGCTTTCCCGCCCGCGAGGGGTGCGGACCGCGTCATAGATATAGGCGTCGGCCATTGACGGCTCTCCTTGGCGTTTTCAGGTCGCGGCGGCGGAAATCGGGCGGGCGTTGCGGCGGCGCCGCGCTGTGTCGGGATGGCGACAATCTGGGGTCGCGAACGCCTTTTCTCACCATGGCGTTCATGCTAGTGAGTGTCGCAAAGAAGTTCGGAACTTCGAAGAGTTCAAAGGAGCTGCGGCGATGACGCCAGCACAAATGCTCGAGACCCAAGGCTTCTACCCGCTGCCGGGCGCATTCGCGTCGGTGGCCAAGACGTGGCCGAAAAGATCAAGGCCGATCTCGCCGTCACCGACAATCCCGAGGCGGTCGGTCTCGGCGACGCCTTCAACAAGATCCAGGCGGTGCGCGACTTCGTCTATCACGACGCGGTCACCCAGGCCTATCAGCGCGTGTTCGACAAGCAGCCCGTGTTCCTGCAGGCCTGCGACATCCACAACGGGTTCGTTCAGGGCAACTGGCACCGCGACTGCGCCAACAAGGGCCTGAACAAGGGCGAGGATTGGGATGAGTCCGCGCACAAGTACCGCAACTACAAGCTGATGATCTATCTCGAGTGCGACGACTACTCGTTCTGCGTCAAGCCGCGCACCAACCACAAGAAGCTCGCCAACGACCTCGACGACTACTTCACCGTCTCGGTCGAGGACGCCGCCAAGACCGACTTCTCCAAGATCGAGAAGCCGGTGCAGTTCATTCCCAAGCCGGGCGACGCGGTCATGTTCGACCTGCGCACCACCCATCGCGGCCAGGGCCTCAACGCCGAGCAGTTCTCCAAGCGCGCTTCGAACAAGCTGACGCTGTCCTACGTGTTCGCCGAGCGGAACCCGCACGCGCACCGCTTCCACAGCTACCGCACGCTGCTGAAGCAGGGCTACACGCCGCTGAACGAGGCCGAGAAGAAGCGCCTCAACGACAACGGCCTGTGGTGGGACGCGCTCGACGGCAACTACTTCGACGTCCACAAGGACGAGCTTCAGAACGTCGTCCTGAAGTGATCGGCTAAGCGTCGGCGCAGCCCGGCCCGATCGCGCCTTTCGAAACGCCGCGTCCCTCGGGGGCGCGGCGTTTTTCGTGAAGGCGGAGCGATCAGGGCGCGCGCCCGTCGTGGCGTGACCGCAGGAGAGGGCGTCGCCGGCCATCGGCTCAGAACGCGTCGGCCGGCAGCGCCATGACGGCTTCGGCCCCGGCTGTGATCGCGGCGAGGCGCGTCGCGGTCTCGGGGATCATCCGCTCCATGAAGAAGCGTCCGGCGACGAGCTTCGTCGCCATCGTCTCGTCGCCCTCGGCCTGCTTCTCGAGCGCCGTCTTGGCGATCCGCGCCCACATGTAGCCGAGCGCGACGAGGCCGAAGAGGTGCATGTAATCGGTCGCGCCGGCGCCGGCGTTGTCGGGCTTGCCCATGGCGTTGGCCATGAACCACATCGTCGCCTGCTGCAGCTCCTCGCGCGCCTTCTTCAGCGGCTTGAGGAACGGTTCGAGCCTTGCGTCTCGGCGTTGTCTTTTAGGAAGCCGTCCACCTCCTTGAAGAACGCCATGATGGCGCGGCCGCCGTCGCGCGGGAGCTTGCGGCCGACGAGGTCCATCGCCTGAACCCCGTTCGCGCCCTCGTAGATCATGGCGATGCGGGCGTCGCGGACGAACTGCTCCATGCCCCATTCGGCGATGTAGCCGTGGCCGCCGAACATCTGCTGCGCCTTCACGGCGTTGTCGAAGCCGACGTCGGTGATGACGCCTTTGATGATCGGCGTCATGAGGCCCATGTGGTCCTCGCCGGCCTGGCGTTCCTTCGGATCCTCCGACACATGCGCGACGTCGCCCCGGATCGCGGTCCAGAGCACGAGCGCGCGGGCGGCCTCGTTGAAGGCCTTGATCGAGAGCAGCGTGCGGCGGACGTCCGGATGCACGATGATCGGGTCGGCGGGCTTCGCCGCCTCCTTGGCGCCGGTCAGCGAGCGGCCCTGCAGGCGGTCCTTGGCGTAGGCCGCGGCGTTCTGGTAGGCGACGTCGGATTGGGCGAGCCCCTGCACGCCGACGCCGAGCCGCGCCTCGTTCATCATCGTGAACATGGCGGCGAGCCCGCGGTTCTCCTCGCCCACGAGCCAGGCGGTCGCCCCGTCATAATTCATGACGCAGGTCGAGTTGCCGTGGATGCCCATCTTGTGCTCGAGCGCGCCGCACGAGACGGCGTTGCGCTCCCCGAGCGACCCGTCGGCGCCCGGCAGAACCTTCGGCGCGACGAACAGGGAGATGCCCTTCGTTCCCTCCGGCGCGCCCTCGATGCGGGCGAGCACGAGGTGCACGATGTTCTCCGTCATGTCGTGCTCGCCGGCCGAGATGAAGATCTTCTGGCCGGTGATCTTGTAGGAGCCGTCGCCCTGCGGGACGGCCTTGGTCTTGATGAGGCCGAGATCCGTGCCGCAATGCGGCTCGGTGAGGTTCATGGTGCCGGTCCACGAGCCCTCGATCATCTTCGGCAGATAGAGCTTCTTCTGCTCGTCCGAGCCGTGCAGAACGAGCGCCGCGATCGCGCCCTGCGTCAGGCCGGCGTACATCGCGAGCGCCATGTTGGCGGCTGAGGCGTACTCGTTGATGGCGGCGGCGACCGTGTGCGGAAGGCCCTGGCCGCCATATTCGGGACCGGCCGCAAGACCGATCCAGCCGCCCTCGGCGAAGGCCTTGAACGCCTCCTTGAAGCCGTTCGGCGTCGTCACGTCGCCGTTGGCGAGCCGCACGCAGCCCTGAAGGTCGCCCGATCGATTGAGCGGCTGGAAGCTCTTTTCGCAGAGCTTGGCGCCTTCCTCGAGGATCGTCTCGACGGTGTCGCGGCCGGCGTCGGCGAAGCCCGGAAGGTTGGAGTGCCGATCGAAGCCCAGCACGTCGTAGAGCAGGAAAAGCGTGTCCGCGACGGGCGCCTTGTAGCTCGGCATATCCACCCCCGGTTCTTATTGTGTGTATGCACTATCGCTGCGGACGACCGGCGCCGCAAGCGTCCGACGCCAAAAATAGGGCGCGCGTCCGCGCTCGCCGACCCGGTGGTCGGCGTTAGGCCCCGCAGATTGAAGAGACGCCTGAGAGAGCGGCGGAGAAACGTCGGCGCCGCTCATCGGCGCGAGGTCAGCTCGTCGCCGCGCCGGTCCGCCCGGCGGACCCGGCGAGCGCCCCGATGGCGCGTTCGAGGTCGCTCGTGACGAAGGGTTTCTGCAACGTGGGGGCGTTCGGGTAGCGGTCGCGCACGCCCGCCGCCATAGCCGGTGACGAACACGAACGGGATGTTGCGCGCGGCGAGCGCGTCGGCGACCTCGAAGCTCTGCTCGCCGCCGAGATTGACGTCGAGCAGCGCGCCGTCGATGGCGTCGGTCTCGGCGATCACCGCCAGAGCCGCCTTGACGCCGCCCGCTGGACCCACGACCTCGGCGCCGCCGTCGAGCAGCATATCCTCGACCAGCATGGCGATCATCGCTTCGTCCTCGACGAGGAGGATGCGCAGGCCCTTCAGGCTCTCATTCGTCATGGGGTGGTGATTTTCTGCGAGAGGGGCAGGCGGAAGACGCAGGCGACGCCCTCCGGTTCGAAGTCCAGCCGCACGCGGCCGCCAAGCTCGCGCGCCGCCCCGCGCTCGATCAGCCGCGAGCCGAAGCCGCGGCGCGCCGGCGGAGACACGTCCGGCCCGCCGGTTTCACGCCAGCTCAGTTCCAATACGTCGCCGTCGCCCTTTTGGTCCACCGACCACTCCACCGTCACGCGCCCGCCGGCCTGCGACAGCGCGCCGAAGCGGGCGGCGTTGGTGGCGAGCTCGTGAAACGCCAGCGTCATGGTGACGGCGGCGGTCGGAGACAATCTTACCTCCGGCCCGCCTATCACGATGCGTCCGTCCACGTCGAGGCTGAAGGGCGCGAGCGTCTCGGCGACCAGCTGGCCAAGGCCGGCCGACGTCCAGGTCTCGCGCATCAGAAGGTCGTGAGCGCGCGACAGCGCCATCAGCCGCGCGTCGAACGTCTTCTGGAACTCCTCCGGCGACGACGTCGAAGCAAGCGACTGGTGCGCGAGCGCCTGGACGGTCGAAAGATTGTTCTTCACCCGATGGTTCAGCTCCGCCAGCAGCCAGGCGCGGATGCGGTCCTGCTCCTTGCGTTCGGTGACGTCGACCGTGACCGTGAAGAAGCTCGGCACGCCGTCGGCGTCGACCAGCCGCGTGACGTTGCTCACCGCCCAGACCGTCTCGCCGCCCGGACGGACATAGCGTTTTCGATTTCGAACGAGCCGCCGGCCTCGGCCGCCTGCGCGAGGCGGGCGCGCGTCTCCTCGATGTCGTCGGGATGGGTGACGCTCGCGACCGTCAGCTCGCGGGCGCTTTCGGTCGGGCGGCCGAGCAGGCGCCCCATCGTCGGGTTGAAGCGGATGAAGCGGCCGGCGGAATCCGATTCCGAAAGGCCGACCGCCGCCTTGTCGAAGATCGCCGCGAACCGCCGTTCGCTGGCGTTCAGCCGCACCGAGGCGTCCGCGTTGCGCAGCGCCAGCCAGACGCGGCCGGCGATCTCGCGGGCGAATTCGGCCTGCCGGGAGGTCCATTGGCGCAGCCGGTTGTCGTGGAGATAGACGACCGCGGTCGCCCGGCCGTCGCGCACGACCGGCGCGAGCAGGTAGGACTTCACCCCAATCTCGGCGAAGCTTTCCGCGGCTTTCGCCGAGTGCCGGCCGTCGTCCGGCGAGATCGATCCGACCGAGACCATGAGGCCGGCGCGCACCGCGCGGTGCACGTCCTCGCCGAAGTCCGGCAGCCGGTATCTGCCGCCCGCGAGCGAGATTTCGCCCGGTATGCTCCAGTCGCCGAGCGCCGTGCAGAACTCCTCGCCGGGTTCGATCACTGCGTAGCCCGCCCGCGAAAGGCCGAGATGGGCGACGAGCGGCTCCATCACGCTTTTCAGGATCTTGCTGGCGTCGGCGCTCTCGATCGCGAGATCGCGCAGTCGATCTCCGATCTCGAGGAAAAAGCGCTGGTCTTCGGTCGCCAGAACCTCGTCGGTGACCTCGCGGCCCTGGTTCATGACGCCGAGGACCTCGCCCTCGGCCCCGAAGATCGGCGTGAAGCTGTAGTCCCAGTAGCTTTCGATCACCTCGCCGTTGCGCCGCATGGGAAGGCGCTGGCGAAACGTCGAGAAGCCGCGGCCCATGCGGACCACGCCCTCGAACTGGGGGCCGACGACGTTCCAGATGTCGCTCCAGACCTCCTTGCCCGGACGCCCGATCGCCCAGGGGTGGCGTTCGGCGGGGATTGGAGCCCAGGAGTCGTTGTAGATCAGGCGGAGCTGCGGTCCCCAATAGATCGCGGTCGGCAGGCTCGAATGCATGCAGAGGCTGATCGCCACCCGCAATTCGACCGGCCAGGCCGTGGGCTCGCCGAGCGCATGCCCCCGCCAGTCGAACGCGCGCAGGCGCGCAGCCATTTCCCCGTCGCCTCTGAACAGCGCTTCGATCCTCGAATGTCCCGCGCCTGCTCGCGCCACGTCACGGTCTCCGCCGCGACGGTTTATGGCGGCGAGGGCGCTTCGACAGGGGCGGGAGGCGATCAATCAACCGCTTTTGCGCCTTGTCCTGCGCAGAAGCCCATCTGGGTACCGCGACCGGAAGGAAGTTTCGTCTTCGCCTGCGCATGGCCGCATTCCTCGCTATGAGGAGGGGCGGCCCGGCGTCGATCGGGACCCGACCCACTGAGCGATGCGGCTGAACCTCATGCGACCTGCGATCCTGTTCCTGAAGGCCCTGATGACGGCGATCGTGTTCGGCGTCGCGCTGGCCGCGGCGCAGGCGCAGCAGGCGGCGCCGGCCCCGGATCCGACCGCCGCCATCGACTCTGCGCGCTCCGAGCTCGATCGCATCGAGAACCGCCTCGGCGATCGGAACCTCAACCTCAGCGACGACGAGCTCGCGGGGCTGCGCGATCGGATCGACCCGATGTCGGCCTCGCTTGAGGCCGCGATCGCGCAGCTCGCGCCCAAGCTGGCGGCCGCCGACGCGCGGCTCGCCCAGATCGGCGCCAAGCCCGCGGACGGCGAGCCGGCCGAAAGCCCCGACGTCACCAAGGAGCGCGACAGCCAGACCGCCGCGCGCCAGGAGGTGGACGAAGCGATCAAGCGCGGCCGGCTGCTTCAGGTCGAGGCGAGCCAGGTCGCCGACCAGATCACGGAGCTGCGCCGCTCCCTGCTTGCGAGCCGCCTGTTCGAGCGCGCCCGTTCGCTGCTCGACCCGACGCTGTGGCTCGACGTCGCCGAAGAGGCGCCGCGGGACGTCGGGGGCGTCGCCGCGCTCGGCGGCGAAATCGCCAGCCAGGTGTCGCGGAACCTGACGCCCGGCGCGATCGCGACGGTCGCGGCGGCGGTGGCCGCGGCGCTCCTCTTGCTCTTCCCCATCCGGATCTGGACTGCGAATTTCGGCGAGCGGCTGGTCGTCCATCAGTCGCCGCGTTCTCGCCTCCGGCGTTCGGCCACCGCGCTGTTCCGGCTGGTCGCCACGACGCTTGCGCCTTTGCTGGCGGCGCTCTGCGTCTTTCTGGCGGTGAAATCCGTGGGCTGGCTGCCGGCGCGCGCGGAGCCGCTCGCGCTCGTGCTGGTGCGCTCGGCCGGCTTCCTTGGCTTCGCCCACGGCATGATGAAGGCGCTGCTCGCGCCCGGACGGCCGACCTGGCGCCTCGTCGAGCTCTCGGACGCCGCCGTCGCCCAGATCAAGAACCAGCCGATGATCGTCGCCTCGGTGTTCGTGCTGGGCCGCATCCTCGACGTGTTCAACTCCACGATCGGAGCGAGCCTCTCGGCCTCGATCGCGACCTCGGGAACTTTCGCGGCGCTCAACGCGGCGACCTTCGCGCTGTCGGTCCGGCGCCTGCGGACCGCCCAGCAGCTCGAGGCGACGAACGACGAGCCGGGCGCGGAGAAGGAAGGCAACCCGATCCTGTTCGTGGTGCGTCTCTGCGGCCTTGCGGCGATCGCCGTCGTCGTGGTCTCGGTGGTGATCGGCTACGTGCCGCTGGCGCAGTTCCTCGCCAACCAGGTCATCTGGATCACCGCGGTGCTCTGGCTGGCCTATCTCCTGCTCGTGGTGGTCGACGACCTCTTCACCTCCTCGCTCTCAGCCGAAACCCGCTTCGGCCGCAATCTGAGCGAGGGGCTCGGCGTCCGGACCACGACGCTCGAGCAGGTCGGCGTGCTGCTTTCCGGCGTCATGCGGCTGTTCATCCTGGCGATCGCGGCGCTTTTGATCGCCGCCCCCTGGGGCGTCGGCTCCACCGACCTGTTCGGCTGGCTCCGGATGCCGGTGACGGGCTTCCAGCTCGGCGGCATCACGATCTCGATCACCGGCATTCTGAGCGCCGTGCTGCTCGTCGCCGTCGGCTTCACGCTGACCCACGGCGCGCAGCGCTGGCTCGACCGCGATCTCCTTCCCAAGACGCGCATGGACGACGGCCTCAAGGCCTCGATCAACACCGGCGTCGGCTATCTCGGCTCGATCGTGGTGATCATGCTGGCGCTGGCCTATCTCGGCTTCAGCCTCGACCGGCTCGCGATCGTGGCCGGCGCGCTGTCGGTCGGCATCGGCTTCGGCCTGCAGGCGGTGATCTCGAACTTCGTCTCGGGCGTCATCCTGCTGGCCGAGCGCCCGATCAAGATCGGCGACTGGGTGGTGATCGGCTCCGACCAGGGCAACGTTCGGCGCATCTCCGTGCGCTCCACCGAGATCGAGCTGTTCGACCGCTCGACGCTCATCGTCCCGAACTCGGACTTCATCACCAAGAGCGTCAAGAACGTCACGCACGGCGCGCCGAACGGGCGCGTGGCGATCGAGCTCGTGGTCTCCTCCGCGCTCGATCCGCAGGAGGTGAAGCGGATCGCGATCGACACCGCGAAGGCGCACGGCTCCGTGCTCGCCTTCCCGGAGCCGCAGCTGCTCTTCACCTCGCTCGGCAAGGCCGACTACGGCTTTTCGCTGTTCTGCAACGTGCCGAGCCCGCGGCAGGCCGCAAGCGTCAAGAGCGACCTGCATTTCGCGCTGGTGAAGGCGTTCGGGGACGCAGGCGTCGCGCTCGCGGGGCCCGCAGGCCCCGACGTCACGGTCGCAATCGCGCAGGTCGCAGAAGCGCTGTCGGGCGGCGGCGGCCGGGCCGTGGCCGCGATCGCGCCGAAGCCGCACGACGCCTCCGACGCGCCTCCGGGCGCCGCCGCGACGCCGAAGCCCGCCTGACGTGCGCAGGCCCTAAACCCGGCCTTAACCGCGCGCGGGCCTGAAATGGCCTTCGCCCGCCATCCGCAAGACGCTAGACTGCAGGCCGCCATGTCGTTCCCGATCCGCCGATTCGCAGGCCTTGCGGCGCTCGCCGCGCTCGCTCTCGCAGGCTGCTCCGCCGAGCGTCCGACCCGGCCGGTCGAAAGCGGCATCTACCAGAGCCAGAGCAAGCCTGGCGCGAGCCTCGACAAGGCGACGGCGGCCTCGATGGTCTCGGAGCTCCGCCGCGGCAGGGGACTCGGGCCGGTGATGCTCGATCCTGCGCTCAACCGCATGGCCGAAGAGCAGGCGCTCGCGATGTCGCGCGTCGGCAAGATCAGCCACGACAGCCTCGCTGGTCCGCTGAAGGTCCGGATCGCACGCTCCTATCCGCGCAACGGCGGGGTGTGGGAGAACGTCGGCGCGGGCCACGACACGCTGGCGGACGCCTTCACGGGCTGGCGCTCCTCGCCGCCGCACATGAAGAACATGATGCAGCCGGGCGCTTCGCGCATGGGCATCGCGGCCGTGCACGCGCCCGGATCGCGCTTCGAAGTGTTTTGGGCGATGGTGCTGGCCGACCCGAACGACCCGCGGCCGATCGCCTACGCCAATCCCGCGGCGGCGCCGGTCGAGGTCGCGGCCCCTGCGCCGGGCGCGACGCAGGCCGATCCGCCGAGCGGCGCGCGGATCGCATCGCAGATCCCGCCGTTCCGCCTCGGCGCTCCGGGCATGATCGCGCTCCCCCGCTGACGCGCCGACTTCGGCCTGTTCGCTAGACTTCCATCACACTGTTTATGGAACGCTGGCGCATGTCCGCGTTCCATGAATAAGCTTGCCAGCCATCTGTCGACATTTGCGATCGATTTGGCGGATCACAAGCGGTCTGCACAGCGTTTAATCACAAGTCCGTGTACAGCGGTATTCTGTGGCGGTTTTGCGACTTGTTGATCAAACGACCGCCTGATATCCATGTGACACGCCAGTGATCAATCCGGCCCCAAGCCTAGAATATCTAAAATTCTGACGCAGATCTGACGTCGACCTTTCGCCGCGTTCCAAGCGTTTTCCGCTTGGCCGAATGTATTTCGGCCGAAACTGCCGTGTTGCGTCTGTCTTTTTCCTGAAACATCGTGGCGGCGGATCCTCCGGCCGCCCTGAAGCCGCCGAGGTCCCATGGCCCGCCGACTCGCGACCACGCTCGCCTTCTGTCTCGCGACCTGCTTCGCCGCCGCGACGCCCACGCTCGCCCAGAGCGGCAAGGAGGTGGTGTCGAGCCCCGACGCGCCCGAGGCGATCGGGCCCTACAGCCAGGCGATCCGCCACGGCGACACGCTCTATCTCGCGGGCCAGATCCCGATCGATCCGAAGACCAAGGAACTGAGCAAAGGCGCGATCGAGGAGCAGACCAAGCTCGTGCTCGAGAACTTGAAGGCGGTTCTGGCGGCCGCCGGCATGACCATGGACAACGTCGTCTCGACGAGCGTGTTCATGAAGGACCTCAACGAGTTCAAGAAGATGAACGAGGTCTACGCCACCTATTTCAAGGACAAGCCGCCGGCGCGCGCCACCGTCGAGGTCGCCCGCCTGCCGCGCGACGTGGCCGTCGAGATTTCCGCCATCGCGGTCAAGTGACCGGCGTTCCGGGCGCCGGCGGTTTCCGGCGCGCTTGAGACGCCGCCGGACCCCCGGCGGCGAACGGGCCGCCGCGCGCGCAAGCGACCCGGCGGGGGAGACGTTTCATGAGCGATTTCGAGTTCCGTTCGAACCGGCGAGACCTGTTCAAGCTTGCGGGCGCAGGCGCCGCGGCGGCGGCCACGCTGCCGCTGGTTCCGATGAGCGCCTTCGCGGCCGATCCGAAGTTCACGCTGGGCGAGCCGAAGCCCGGCTTTATCCTCGATCCCGACGTCCTCTACATGAACATCGGCACCACGGGCTCGACGCCCAATCACGTGCTGAAGTCCTTCAACCAGGACAATCGCGAGGTGGCGCGCAACCCGCTCGAGACCTTCGGCGGCGTCACGCCGTTCCGCGAGGCGATCGCGCCGGGCTTCGGGGCCGAGCTCGAAGAGTTCGTGATCTCCTACAACACCACAGACGGCATGAACAAAATCCTCGCCGGCGTCGAGCTGCGCGAGGGCGACGAGATCGTCACCACCAATCATGAGCATCCGGGCGGCAACGGCCCGATGAACATCCTGGCCCAGCGCTACGGCGTGAAGATCACTCGCGTCGCGCTGCCGGTCGGCAACGACCAGAAGGCGGGCGACTACGTCGACCTGTTCCGCAAGGCCATGACGAAGAAGACGAAGGCCTTCGTGTTCTCGGCGCCGACCTACCTCACCGGCGTGATGCTGCCGTACAAGCGCCTCGCCAAGCTCGCCCAGAAGAACGGGATCATGACGATCGTGGACGGCGCGCACGCGACCGGCATGTTCGACCTCGACTTCCACAAAACCGGCATCGATTTCTGGGGCTGCTCGGGCCACAAGTGGCAGTGCGGCCCCCCACACCGGCGTCGGGCCACATCACGGCCGCAACCGGTGATCACAAAACCCCGCTGCCGCTGTTCAACTTCTGGCCGACCAACACCAACAACACGCTGCTGACCGGGCCGCGCACCAACGACAACGCCGCGACCTACAATGTCGGCACCGCGATGCAGAGCATCGGCAATCCGAACTATCCGATGCTGAAGGCCTTCGCCGACACCTGCGCGTTCTGGGACGAGATCGGCCGCGGGGCCATCGAGAAGCACGATCTGGCGCTCTCGCTCGACCTCAAGAACAAGATCGCCGACCGCTGGGGCGCAGGGTATCTCTACTCGCCCAAGGACGATCCGGAGCTCCTGTCGGCGCTCACCTCCTTCAGCCCGTTTCCACAAGGCGAACGCGCGGGTGGGGCTCGGCCAGTCCGAGGCCGAGACGGCGCAGTCGACCACCTTCGTGACGCGCATGCGGGAGGAGTACGGCATCGTCATCCGCAACACGGCGGTGCCGGTGATCGGCTCGCCCGCGCCGCATCATCCGATGCGCATCTCCACGCATCTCTTCCACTCGACCGAGGACATCGACCGGCTGGTTGGCGCGATGGTGGAGCTGACGTCGAAGATGGCGGGGGCGTAAGGGGCGGCTGAAGCGCCTCGTCATGCCCCGGCTTGTCCGGGGCATCCACCTTTCGGCGGCGCGGCGTTCGACGATGAACCGTGGATCCCCCGGACAAGCCGGGGGATGAGGACTGCGTTTCGACCAAACCTCGGAAGTCAGGCCACCGGCCTGACTTCCTCGACCTCCGGCACGAAGTGGCGGAGCAGGTTCTCGATGCCCTGCTTCAGCGTCGCGGTGGAGGAGGGGCAGCCCGCGCACGAGCCCTTCATGTTGAGATAGACCACGCCCTCGCGAAAGCCGCGGAACGTGATGTCGCCGCCGTCCATAGCGACCGCGGGGCGAACGCGCGTCGCGAGCAGCTCCTTGATGGTGTCGACGGTCTCGGCGTCGCTCTCCTCGAAGAACTCCTCGCCGTCGTCGTTCGGCTTCGGCGCGCCGGCCTCGGTGAGCAGCGGCTCGCCCGAGAGGTAGTGCTCCATGATCGCGCCGAGGATGGCGGGCTTGAGGTGCTGCCACTCGCCGCCGGCCTTGGTGACGGTGACGAAGTCGGCCCCGTAAAACACGCCGGCGACGCCGTCGATCTCGAACAGTTTCTGGGCGAGCGGCGAGCGGGCTGCGTCGTCGGCCGATTTCAGCTCCAGCGCGCCGCCGGGCAGCACGTCGCGGCCGGGCAGGAACTTCAGCGTCGCGGGGTTCGGGGTCGCTTCGGTCTGAATGAACATCGGGAAACCTCTCTAGTCACCGAGAGATGGTGGTTTTGGAAGCGGGGGTCAATCGTGGCGGACACGAACTGCGCGCTTCGAGACGCCCGCTGACCGCGGGCTCCCCAGCATGAGGAGCGTCGCAGAGACTCAGCCGCCCCTCATGCTGAGGAGCTTGGCGAAAGCCAAGCGTCTCGAAGCACGCAGCTCCTCTCAGCGCCGCACGAACCCCACGATGTCCTTCACGTGGTTCATCGTCTCGCCGGCGATCGCCTCGGCGCGCTCGGCGCCCGAGCCCAGCACCTGGTCGATGTGGCCCGGGTCGGCCACCAGCCGCTTCATCTCGGCGGTGATCGGCGCGAGCTTCGAGACGGTGAGGTCCACGAGCGCCTGCTTGAACTGCGAGAATTGCTGGCCGCCGAACTGGGCGATCACCGCGGCCGCGTCGCTGTCGGCGAGCGCTGCGTAGATGCCGATGAGGTTGTCGGCCTCGGGCCGCGTCTTCATCTCCTCGACGGTCTCGGGCAGCGGCAGCGGGTCGGTCTTGGCCTTGCGGATCTTGGCCGCGATCTGGTCGGCGTCGTCGGTCAGGTTGATGCGGCTCGCGTCCGAGGGCTCGGACTTCGACATCTTTCGCGCCCCGTCCCGCAAGCTCATCACGCGCGTCGCCGGCCCCGCGATCAGGGGCTCGGGCTGCGGGAAGAACTTCTCGGCGAGGCCGAGGTCGGCGATCGACTTCGAAAAGTCGTTGTTGAACTTCTGCGCGATGTCGCGGGCGAGCTCGAGATGCTGCTTCTGGTCCTCGCCGACCGGCACATGGGTCGCGCGGTAAGCGAGAATGTCCGCCGCCATCAGGTTCGGATAGGCGTAGAGGCCGACGGACGCGTTCTCGCGGTCCTTGCCGGCCTTCTCCTTGAACTGCGTCATGCGGTTCAGCCAGCCGAGCCGCGCCACGCAGTTGAAGATCCAGGCGAGCTCGGCGTGGGCCGAGACCTGGGACTGGTTGAAGACGATGTGCTTCGTCCCGTCGACGCCGGCCGCAAGAAACGCGGCCGCGACCTCGCGGATCGACTTCTTCAGCTCGGCCGGGTCCTGCCAGACGGTGATGGCGTGGAGGTCGACCACGCAATAGAGGCACTCGAAGCGGTCCTGCAGCTCCACGAAGCGCTTGATGGCGCCCAGATAATTGCCGAGATGCAGGTTTCCGGTCGGCTGGACGCCGGAAAACACCCGCTCATGCGCGTTCGCCATCGGACCCGTTTGCTCCCTGAAGGACGGCGCGTTATGGCGTCCGTGTCGGGCCGGCGCAAGGGTCCGGAGCCTCTCGCCCCACCAGCCTTTCGGAGCCAGCCCCTGATGAGCGAAGCCAAGTACGACGTCCTCGGCATCGGCAATGCGATCGTCGACGTGATCGCGAGCGCCGACGACGACTTCCTCGTCCGCGAAGGCCTCGCCAAGGGATCGATGGCGCTGATCGACGAAGCGCGGGCCGAGGAGCTCTACGGCAAGATGGGGCCGGCGGTGGAGGCCTCGGGCGGCTCGGCCGCCAACACGCTCGCGGGCCTGGCCTCGCTCGGCGGCCGCGCGGCCTTCATCGGCAAGGTCAAGGCGGATCTGCTGGGCGACGTCTTCCGCCACGACATCACGGCGATCGGCGTCGATTTCCCGACTCCGGGCGCGACCGACGGCGTCGCGACCGCGCGCTGCTTCATCCTGGTGACGCCGGACGGCGAGCGCACGATGTCGACCTATCTCGGCGCCTGCCAGGGCCTCGCCCCCGCCGATGTCGACGAGGCCGCGGTGAAAGCTGCGAGCGTCACCTATCTCGAGGGCTATCTCTGGGATCCGCCGGCCGCCAAGGAGGCGTTCCGCAAAGCCGCCGAGATCGCGCACGCCGCGGGCCGGCAGGTCGCGCTGTCGCTGTCGGACTCCTTCTGCGTCGACCGCTATCGCGCCGAGTTCCTCGAGCTCGTGCGCACCGGCCAGGTCGACATCCTGTTCGCCAACGAAGGCGAGCTGAAGTCGCTCTACGAGACCTCGGACGTCGAGGCGGCGCTGAAGGCGGTCTCCGCCGACGCCAAGCTCGCAGCGGTGACGCTCGGCGCCCGGGGCTCGGCGATCGTGCGCGGATCGGAGCGGGTCGAGGTTCCGGCGGCGCCGATCGAGGGCAAGCTCACCGATATGACCGGCGCCGGCGACCTCTTCGCCGCCGGTTTCCTCTACGGCCACGCCCGCGGCTTCGAGCTCAAGCGCTCCGGCCAGATCGGCGCGCTCTGCGCCGCGGAAGTCATCTCCCATGTCGGCGCGCGCCCGCAGGTGGTCCTGAAGGATCTCGTCGCGCAGAAGGGGCTGGCGTAACCTTTCGTGTCCCGGCCTTGAGCCGGGACGAGAACGCAATGTCAGTCTTCGCTGGTTTCGCCTGATGACGCCCATTCCCGTCTTCGACGGCCACAACGACACGCTGCTGCGCATCTGGCAGCGGCGCGACGCGGACGGCGGAGCGAAAGCCTTTCTCGAAGGCGGGGTCGGGGGGCACATCGACCTGCCGAAGGCGCGCGCCGGCGCCATGATGGGCGGCCTGTTCGCGATCTTCGTGCCGTCGCGCCAGCTTGGCGTCGACTACATGAAGATGATGCGCGAGGCGTCCTACGACGTGCCGTGCCCCGAGCCGCCGCCGGTCTCCGAGGCGATGGCCGCGACGCTCGGCATGGCCGCGACGCTGTTCCGCATCGAGCGCGCCTCGGCGGGGGCGGTCGGGGTCTGCCGAAGCGTCGCCGAAATCCGCGCCGCGAAGGACCGTGGGGCGCTCGCCTGCGTCCTCCACATCGAGGGCGCGGAGGCGATCGGCCCGGACCTCGACGCCTTGCACGCGCTTCACGCCGCAGGGCTGCGCTCGCTCGGGCCGGTCTGGAGCCGTCCCAACGTCTTTGGCCACGGCGCGCCGTTCCGCTTTCCCGCAAGCCCCGACACCGGCCCCGGCCTCACCGAGGCCGGCAAGGCGCTCGTGCGCGAATGCGACGCGCTGAGGATCGCGGTCGATCTCAGCCACCTCAACGAGGCCGGTTTCTGGGACGTGGCGAAGACGAGCCGCGCGCCGCTGATCGCGACGCACTCCAACGTCCACGCGATCACGCCTCACGCCCGCAATCTCACCGACGCCCAGCTCGACGCGATCGCCGAGCGGGATGGCCTCGTCGGGCTCAATCTCGCGACCTGTTTCTTGCGCGAGGACGGCCGGATGCGCTCGGACACCGATCTCGACGCGGTCGCGCATCATCTCGACCGGCTGATCGCCCGGCTGGGCGAGGACCGCGTCGGCTTCGGCTCGGATTTCGACGGGGCGATCGTGCCGGCCGGGATCGGCGACGTCGCCGGCATGCCGCGGCTTCTGGCGTTCCTGAGCGAGCGCGGCTACGACCAGGCGATCCTCGAAAAGATCGCCTGGCGAAACTGGCTCAGCGCGCTCGAGCGCGTCTGGGGCGGGTGAGCCGTTACGCCGGCCGGCGCGCCCAGGGGCGGGTTCCGGCCGGAACCTCCTGCTGCCGCGAGGAGCCGACGGGCTGCATGTAGAACGGCACGTCGGGCCACAGGCCGTTCGCGAGCTGCTTGCGGGTGACCGGGTCCGAGATCTCGAACGCGTCGAAGCCGCAGCGGCGCATCAGCGGCATCTGGTCGATGAGCACGTCGCCGGCGGCGCGCACCTCGCCCTCGAAGCCGTGCCGCTCGCGCAGGAGACGCGCGGTCGAGGACGAGCGGCCGTCGGCGAATTTCGGGAACGGCAGCACGACGAGCGTCACCCGCGTCAGATGCGGCACGAGCTCGTCGAGCTTCTCGCCCGGCTCCACGATCACGCCGAGCGGGGAGTTGCGCTGGCTGAGCGCCTCGCGTTCGGCGAGGAAGCGCTTCAGCGGCAGGATCGCCGGGCCTTCGCCGACGGCCTCGTCCTCGCCGGTGCGCGTCCACTCGTCGTCCTGGAAGGCGCCGTCGCGCCAGAGCGCGGGGCCTGCGTCGGCCTCGGGCACGGCGCGCAGATGCGGCGCCTGGGCGGGCTTCGCCTGAGAAGAAGTCACCTGGGCGGCCTCCGGAACCCGGATCTCGCCGGCGGTCTCATCGGTGCGCGCGACGCGCGCGGCGGCGGTCGGGGGGGTCATATTCCGCTTCCCTCGTTTTCGAGCGCGGCGGTGTGGATGCCGCACTCGGTCTTCTCAAGGCCGCGCCAGCGGCCGGCCCTGGCGTCCTCGCCCGGCTTCACCCGCGAGGTGCAGGGCATGCAGCCGATCGACAGGAAGCCGTGGCGCACGAGCGGATGCTCGGGCAGGCCGTGGACCGTGGCGTAGTCCTTGACGTCCTTGGCGGACCACTCCGCCAGCGGATTGATCTTGATGCGCGCGCCGTCGGCCTCGAACACCGGAAGTTCGGCGCGCGTCGCGTTCTGGAAGCGCTTGCGGCCCGAGATCCAGGCCGGGAAGTCGGCGAGCGCCTCGGCGAGCGGCGCGACCTTGCGGATCCGGCAGCAAAGGTTGGGCTCGGACTGCCAGAGGAAGTTCTCCGGATCGAGCCGCTTCAGGCGCTCGGCGTCCGGCGTCACGGTGCGCACGTCGGCAAGCTTCAGCCGCTCCACGAGCGCGTCGCGATAGTCGAGCGTCTCCTGGAAGAGCTGGCCGGTGTCGATGAAGGTCACGGGGACCGACGCGTCGACCTCGGAGAGGAGATGCAGCAGCACGGCGGAGTCGGCGCCGAAGCTCGACACCATGGTCACGCGTCCGCGGAACAGCGTCTCGACCGCGGCCTCGATCACCTCATGGGCGCCTGCGCCGCGGAAGCGGCGGTCAAGATGGGCCGCGAGCGAGGTCGCGCGCTCTGCGGCGCGCGCCTTCGAGACTTCCGGCAGCGGAAGATCAGGCCGCTCCATAGAGGGCCTCCTTGAATGGTTTCTGGCCGAGGCGGCGGACGGCGGCGAGGAAGGTCTCGTCCGGGCGCTCGCGCAGCTTCAGATAGGTGTCGACCACGGTCTCGATCGCGCCGCCGATCTCCTCGCCGGTGAAACCCGGGCCGACCAGCGCGCCGACGGCGGCGGTCTCGTCGCCCGAGCCGCCGAGCGTCACCTGGTAGACCTCCTCGCCGCGCTTATCGACGCCGAGAATGCCGATATGGCCGGCGTGGTGATGGCCGCAGGCGTTGATGCAGCCCGAGATCTTGATCTTGAGCTCGCCGATCTCGGCCTGTTTCTCGGCCGAGCCGAAGCGGTTGGAAAGATCCTGCGCGATGTTGATCGAGCGGGCGTTGGCGAGCGCGCAATAATCGAGGCCGGGGCAGGCGATGATGTCGGTCACGAGCCCGGCGTTGCCGGTTTCGAGGCCGTGAGCCTTCAGCTCCGCGTAGAGCGCCGGGACGTCGTCGAGCGCCACGTGCGGCAGCACGAGGTTCTGCTCGTGGCTCACCCGGATCTCGGACTGCGAGAAGCGGTCCGCGAGGTCGGCCACGACGTCCATCTGCGCGTCGGTGGCGTCGCCCGGAATGCCGCCGATGGGCTTCAGCGAGACCGTGACGATGCCGTAGCCCGCCGCCTTGTGGGCCGAGACGTTGTTCTGCGCGAAGGCCGCGAAGGCGCGGCTGTCGGCCTTGGCGGCCTCGAAGGCGGAGGACCGCGCCGGCTTCTCCGGCAGCGCCGGCGGCTGGAAATAGGCCTGGATGCGCGCGATCTCGTCCTCGGGCAGCCGCAGGAGGTCGGTCTTCCGCACCTCCGCGAACTCTGCCTCGATCTGGCGGGCGATCTCCTCCGCGCCGGTCTCGTGCACGAGGATCTTGATGCGCGCCTTGTACTTGTTGTCGCGCCGTCCGTGCAGATTGTAGACGCGCATGATCGCCTCGACATAGGCGAGCAGATCCTCTTCCGGCAGGAAGTCGCGCACGCGATGACCGATCATCGGGGTGCGGCCGAGGCCGCCGCCGACGAAGACGGCGAAGCCGGTCTCGCCCGCATCGTTCCGCTTCAGCTCGAGGCCGATGTCGTGGAACTGCATCGCGGCCCGGTCCTTCGGAGACGCGATCACCGCGATCTTGAACTTGCGCGGCAGATACGAGAACTCGGGGTGGATCGACGACCACTGCCGCAGGATCTCGCAATAGGGGCGGGGATCGGCCACCTCGTCGGCTGCGGCGCCGGCGAAATGATCGGTGGTGACGTTGCGGATGCAGTTTCCGGACGTCTGCAGCGCGTGCATCTCGACCGAGGCGAGGTCGCGCAGGATCGCCGGCACGTCTTTCAGCGTCGGCCAGTTGAACTGCAGGTTCTGGCGCGTGGTGAAGTGGCCGTAATTGCGGTCGTAGGTGCGCCCGACATGCGCGAGCATGCGCATCTGCTTGGACGACAGCGTGCCGTAGGGCACCGCGATCCGAAGCATGTAGGCGTGAAGCTGGAGATAGAGGCCGTTCATCAGCCGCAGGGGCCGGAACTGCTCCTCGGTCAGTTCGCCCGACAGGCGCCGCTCGACCTGGTCGGCGAACTGCGCCGTCCGGGCCTGGACGAAGTCATGGTCGAACTCGTCGTAACGATACATCGATGGCTCCTTCACGCGCCGACGGGGCGGGCGAGGTCCATGCGGACCGTCGGACCCTCGGCGCGGATCTTTTCGCGGATGCGGACCGGGCGCAGGCCGTCGGGGCCGCGCGTCACGTCGATCGGATAGGCCTCGACCACGATCCGGTTCTTCTCGCCTTCCTTGCCGGTCGCGACCGCGTCCTCGAGGTCGTCCGCGCCCTCGGCCACGCGGGCGTCCTGAATCTTTTCGGTCCAGCCGCCGGCGGCGTCGAGATACACCACGACGCCGTCGATCAGGCGGTTGCCGGTGACGACCTGTTGGGCGGCCTTGGTCTTGGCCGCCGACTTCTGGATGGGGGCTGTCATGGATCGAACCTTCAGGCAGCGACGATGGCGCGCCCGTCTTGCGGGGCGAGCGGCTCGGCGCCGGCGTGCTCGGCCGCCTCGCCAAGGGCGCGGCCGATGAGAATGAGGACGGGGCCGGTGACGTCGCCGCGTTCGGCGAGCGCCGGCAGATCGCGAAGACGGCCCATGAAGATGGTCTCGTCGGCGCGCGAGGCGTTCTCGATCGCGGCGGCGGGCGTGTCAGGCGAGAGGCCGGCCTCGACGAGGCGCTCGGCGACCGCGCCCGCGACCGAGCGGCCCATATAGACCGCGACCGTCGCGCCGCCGAGCGCGAGGCCCGCCCAATCGGGAAGCGTGCGGCCGTCGAGGTCGTGGCCGGTGGCGAAGACGAGGCTCGAGGAGACGCCGCGCAGCGTCAGCGGGGCCTTGGCGGAGGCCGCCGACGCGAACGCGGCGGTGACGCCCGGGACGATCTCGTAGGAGACGCCGGCGGCGTCGAGCGCGGCCATTTCCTCGCCCGCGCGGCCGAACACCAGCGGGTCGCCGCTCTTCAGCCGCACGACGCGGCGGCCGGCGCGCGCCTCGCGGACGAGGATGTCGCCGATCTCGGCCTGGCTCACCTCATGCGCGCCCTTGCGCTTGCCGACCGAGACGCGCTCGGCGTCGCGGCGGCCCATGGAGATGACCTCCTGCGGCACCAGCGCGTCATGGACGATGACGTCGGCTTCCTGGAGCAGGCGCTGGGCCCGCAGCGTCAGGAGGTCGGTCGCGCCGGGGCCGGCTCCCACGAGCCAGACGAAGCCCGCGACGTCGGGCTCGGCCGCCATCATGCGCATGGCTTCCGCGCGTGCGCCGGGCTCGTCGCCGGCGAGCGCGCGGGCGGCCACGGGGCCGTCGAACAGCTTGGCCCAGAAGCGGCGGCGGGATTCCGCGGCCGGCAGCAGGTCCGCCACGACCCCGCGCAGGCTTTCGGCGAGCGAGGCGAGGCGCCCGGTCTCGGGCGCGAGCATCGCCTCGATCCGGGCGCGCACATGTCGCGCGAGCACGGGCGCCGCGCCCTCCGTGCCGATCGCGACGGCGAGCGGCGCGCGGTTGACGATGGCGGGGGTGATGAAGTCGCAAAGCTCGGGACGGTCGACGACGTTGACCGGAACGCCAGCCGCGCGGGCGGCCTCGGCCACGGCGCGGTCCTGCGCCTCGATCTCAGTCGCGGCGAAGACGAGCGCCGCGCCGGCGACGTGGCGGGGCTCGAACGTCTCGCGCACGATCTCGGCGTTCAGACGCGCGGCGTCGGCGAGCAGTTCGGCCGACGGCTCACAAGCGATCACGCGCAAGGACGCGTCGGTCTCGCCGAGCAGGCGCAGCTTCGCGGCCGCGGCCGGACCCGCGCCGACGACGGCGACGGTCCTATGCGACACGCGGAAGAAGGCCGGAAATGCTGTCAGTCGGGCCATTCTGGAGGGGCTCCAATCTGCCGGGACAATGATATTCCACATCCCAAAATGCAAGAGTTCATTGTATTACAAAGTTCTCGTGTGTTAATGCCGATCCAGGGGGGCATTCGCCGGCGGTTATGCTGGCTTCAGCCCTGACCCGCCCGGTTGCGTCGCTTGCGCCGCGTCATTGCGGCCCCGCAAGAACGGCGCCGGACCCCGGGGACGCGCCGCGAAACGAAGGCGAAGAGACTGTCTTCGAACGCGCGATCTGGAATGATTATAGCGATATTTCAGTAGGTTGTCTGCGCCCGCCCGGCTGCGCCGCGTTCGGTGGCGGGGGGCGCTGTCCGATCTGGCGGCAACCGCGAGTGGCGGAAGCACACGCGATGATGATTAACTGAACGGACAGGCGCGCCCCTTCGCCGGTTGCCCTATGCCGCATCGCACCCTATCACCCGGATGGGGACATCGACTTTTGGATCAGCGCGCGCCGGCGTCCGGCGGGCGCCTTTTCCCGTGTAGGTGATTTCGAATGTTTGGACACGTCGCGTTTGGCCGCTCCCTGTGGCTCCGGACGGGCGCTGCGGCGGTGTTCGCGAGCGCTGCGCTCGTCGGCGAGGTCGCGGCGCAGGGCGCGGCTCCCGGGCCGCTTCCCGTTTCGGTCGCCAATCCGATCAAGCGCAACGTGACGGAGACCGCCGAGTTCACCGGGCGGTTCGAGGCGAGCGAGTTGGTCGAGGTCCGCGCTCAGGTCAGCGGCCAGCTGGTGCAGGTCGCCTTCAAGGACGGCGCCGACGTCAAGAAAGGCGACCTGCTCTTCAAGATCGATCCTCGGTCCTATGAGGCGGCGCTGACGCAGGCCGAGTCTTCGGTCATCACCGCGCAGACCCGCGTGTCGCTCACCAAGTCTGACGTCGACCGCGCAAAGGACCTCCAGCGCACCGGCAACATCACCGACCAGGTCGCCCAGCAGCGGCAGCAGGCTTACGGTGAGGCGCTCGCCACGCTGAAGTCGGCCGAGGCGCAGGTTCTGACCGCCAAGCTCAATCTGGAGTGGACCGACGTGCGCGCGCCGATCGACGGCCGCATCGGCCGCAAGATGGTGACGGAAGGCAACCTCATCGCCGCCGGCGCGTCCTCGAACGTGCTCACCACCATCGTGAAGGTGAAGCCGATCTACTTCTATTTCGACGTCGATGAGCAGAGCTACCTCCGCTACATGGGCTATGTCCGCGAGGGCAAGTTTAAGCAGGAGGACAACGGCGCACCTGTTGAGATCGCTCTGCCGAACTCCAAAGAGTTTTCGGTCAAGGGGCGGATCGACTTCGCCGACAACCAGCTTGACCAGCAGACCGGCACGCTGCGCCTGCGCGCCACCATCCCGAACGACGACGGCTTCCTGACGTCGGGCGTTTCGGTCGTTTGAGGATCCAGTCAAGCCCGGAATTCGAGGCGCTGCTGATCCCGGACGAGGCCGTCATGTCTGACCAGACCCGTAAGGTCGTCATGACGGTTGGCCCGGACGACAAGGTTATCCCGAAGGTGGTCGAGCTCGGCCAGGCCCAGGGCCCCACGGGCCAGCTGCGCATCATCAAGTCGGGCCTCACGGCGGAAGACAAGGTGATCGTCAACGGCCTGATGCGCGCGCGCCCGGGCGCGCAGGTGAAGCCCCAGATGGTCGATCCCCTGAAACCCGCCGACAAGCAGGCTTCGGCCGCGCCTCAGAAGTAAGGGGCCGCGAGTATGGGTTTCGGGCATTTCTTCGTCGACCGGCCGATTTTCGCGTCGGTCATCTCGATCGTATTGATGATCATCGGCGGCGTCGCGCTGCTGAACCTGCCGATCGCTCAATATCCTGAGATCGCGCCGCCGACCATTTCGGTCACGGCGCAATATCCCGGCGCCAACGCCGAGACGATCGCCGAAACGGTCGCCGCTCCCCTGGAGCAGCAGATCAACGGCGTCGAGGGCATGATCTACATGAACTCGCTGGCGACCGGCGACGGCCAGCTGCAGCTGACCGTGACCTTCGCGCCGGGCACCAATCAGGACATCGCGCAGGTCCAGGTCCAGAACCGCGTCGGACAGGCCGAGCCGCGCCTGCCCGAGGCGGTGCGCCGCAACGGCGTGCAGGTCAACAAACGGTCGTCGGACTTCCTGATGGTCGTGAACCTGATCTCGCCCAAGAAGACGCTCGACACCGTCTACATGTGTCGAACTACGCGTCGGTGAACGTCGTCGACGCGCTGAAGCGACTCGAGGGCGTCGGCGACATCCGCATCTTCGGCGAGCGCGAGCTCAGCTTGCGCGTCTGGCTCGACCCCAATCGGCTCGCCGCCTACGGGCTCGCGTCAGGCGACGTCGTGTCCGCGATCTCGGCCCAGAACGTGCAGGTCTCGGGCGGATCGCTCGGTGCGCCGCCGTCCCCGCCCGGAACCGTAAGCCAGATCACCGTGACGACGCAGGGGCGCTTCCAGAGCCCTGAGCAATTCAAGCAGATCATCGTTCGTGCGACCTCGGACGGGCGCCTGCTGCGCGTCGGCGACGTCGCGCGCGTTGAGCTCGCGGCGCGACAGTATTCTTCGAACTCTTATCTTGGTGCCGATCCGACGGTGGGTATGGGCGTGTTCCAGCGCCCGGGCACCAACGCGACCGACGCCGCCGAGCAGATCAAGGCCACGATGGAGACGCTGAAGGCGGCGTTCCCTCAGGACCTTGAATACCGCATCGAGTAACCCGACCGAGTTCATCAACGAGTCGATCGTGGCGGTCGAGCACACGATCTACGAGGCGGTCGCGCTCGTCGTTCTCGTGGTGTTCATCTTCCTGCAGTCGTGGCGCGCGGCCATCATCCCGGTAGCGGCGATCCCGGTATCGCTGATCGCGACCTTCGCGGTCATGTCGGCCTTCGGCTTCTCGCTGAACATGCTGACGCTCTTCGGCCTTATCCTCGCGATCGGCATCGTGGTCGACGACGCCATCGTGGTGGTGGAGAACGTCGAGCGAAACATCGCGCTCGGGAAGACGCCGAAGGAAGCCGCCCACGCCACGATGGACGAAGTTGGCACGGCGGTCGTCGCGATCGCGCTCGTGCTCTGCGCGGTGTTCGTACCGACCGCGTTCATTCCGGGCATCTCGGGCATTTTCTACCAACAGTTCGCGCTTACCATCGCGGCCTCAACGATCCTGTCGGCGATTGTGTCGCTGACGCTGTCGCCGGCGCTTTGCGCGATCCTTCTGAAGGCGCACGCCCACGGCAAGAAGAGGGGCCTCGGCCAGCGCCCGCTGACCTGTTCAACCGCAACTTCGACCGCGGCGCGCACGGCTACAGCCGCTCGGTCGGCTGGATGGTGCGCCATAAGGCGATCTTCTTGATCATCTACGCCGTGCTGATCGGCGCCGCGGGCTACATGTTCACCTCGGTGCCGCGCGGCTTCATTCCGCAGGCCGACCAGGGCTACGCCATCCTCGTCGTGCAGTTGCCAGAAGGCGCGAGCCTTCAGCGCACCGACGAGGTGGCGAAGCGCGCGAGCGAGATTGCGCGCTCGGTCCCGGGGGTGAAGAACGCAGTGACGATTGCGGGCTTCTCGGGCGCGACCTTCTCGGCCGCGGCGAACGCGGCCACGAGCTTCATCATCTTCGATCCGTTTGAGAAGCGGAACGAGTTCGGCGCGTCGCAGCGGGCGCCGGCGATCCTTGCTGAAGCCCAGAAACGCCTGTTCGCCATCCAGGAAGCCTTCGTGCTCGCCATCCTGCCGCCGACCGTGCGCGGCATTGGCCAGGGCGGCGGCTTCAAGATGTACATTCAGGACCGCACAAACATCGGGTTCCCCACGCTTGAAAGCGCGGTGAACGAGATGATCGGCAAGGCCAACGCCAGTGGACAGGTGACCGGCGCCTTCACCGCCTTCAACACCCGCGCGCCGCAGGTCTTTCTCGACATCGACCGGGTCAAGGCGCAGCAGCTGAACGTTCCGATCGAAGCGTCTTCTCGGCGCTGCAGACGTTGCTCGGCCAGGCATACGTCAACGACTTCACGGCGCTCGGGCGAACGTTTCAGGTGAACGCTCAAGCCGATGCGCAATTCCGCAACAAGATGTCGGACGTCTACCAGTTCAAGGTCAGGTCGACGACCGGTGCGCTGGTGCCGCTTGGGACGCTGATCACCGACCGCAACCAGACCGGCCCCTACACGGTCGAGCGCCTGAACATCTACAACGCGATCGCGCTTCAGGGGAACGCCGCGCCGGGCGTCTCCACCGGACAGGCCATCGCCTACATGGAGAACCTGTTCAAGGAGATCGCGCCTCCCGGCGTCCAGTTCGAATGGGTCGATCTCGCCTATCAGGAGAAGCTCGCGGGCAACACGGCGATCTTCGTGTTCGCGCTTGCGATCCTGTTCGTGTTCCTGTTCCTCGCGGCGCAGTACGAAAGCTGGGCGCTGCCGCTCGCCATCATCCTGATCACCGCTGTCGGTGCTCGCGGCGCTGCTCGGCGTCGCGGCGAGGGGGCAGGACAACAACATCCTGACCCAGATCGGCTTCATCGTGCTGATCGGCCTAGCGGCAAAGAACGCGATCCTGATCGTCGAATTCGCACGCCAACGCGAGGACGAGGGCGAGGATCCGATCCAGGCCGCGATCGACGCATGTCGGGACCGCCTGCGTCCGATCATCATGACGTCCCTCGCCTTCTCGCTCGGCGTGGTTCCGCTCGCCTTCGCGTCCGGCGCGGCGGCGGAACTGCGGCAGGCGATCGGCACCGCCGTGCTCGCCGGCATGGTGGGCGTCACGATCCTCGGCATTTTCCTGACGCCGGTGTTCTATGTGGCGATCCGCCAGCTCGTTCTTCGGGCGGGCAAGAAGAAAGGTCCGGACGGCCCGAAGGGTCCGACCACGCCTCATGGCGGTTCAGGCGGCGGCGCTACGCATGCGCCGGCCAAGGAGCCGGCCCAGACTCCGGCCAAGGCCGGGGAGGCCGCGGGGGCGTCCCCCGCGGGCGGCGGGACGCCGCCGCAGCCGGGCGGCGGGAGCTGAAGCCGGCCTGACCGGGCCGGCCGTTTCGCGGTCGTAGCGGCGGAAGACCTCAGCGCGCGGGCAGATAGGTCCGCGCGTGCGGCAGCGCGAACTCGTCGAGCACCAGCGCGTAGGAAGCGGGGTCCGCGGCCTCGCGTTTGGAATGGCTGAGCAGGACGTCTCCGATCCCGTCCAGCGCGCGATGGACCGGGCTCAGCGTCACGCCGCGCCCGAAGGTTCGTTCGAGGTCGAGCCCGAGGCGATCGCGCGTCAGCGGCGCGCGGTTGCGGCGATAGGTCAGGAACTGTGTGTCGCCGACGGTGAAGTCGAAGCTCGCGACGAGGCGGCCGTCGCCGTCGCGCAGCGCCTTCAGCCGCTCCAGCATCGCGCGATAGGCGGCGCCGGGCCGGTAGACCGGCGCGCCGCCGGTGTCGGCGTCCGCGCCCGCGTCCAGGCGCGCCAGGCCGAGGCGCGAGAGCTTCGCGGCCGCAAGATCGGCCGGCTGCTCGGGCCAGAACAGCGACCGGGCGTAGAGCTCGCCGCGGAACGCCGCGGCCTCCGCCGCGATCTCGGCGCGGCGCCCGAGCCGCTCCAGCGCCGTCGAGGCGAGCTTGGACGGCTCGCAGCGCTGGCCGCCACGACGAACCCCCGGCGGCAATAGAGGGCCTTCGCCGAGGCAGACGACCGCAAGCCCCTTCAGCGCCGCCAGCAGGCCGACATTGCTGTTGACCGTCAGGCAGATCGAGGCCCGGTCGAGCCATGTTTCGAGCGGCGTCTCGGCGTCGACGGAGAAACGCGGATCGATCGGAAGATTGAGACGCGCGCCTGGAACCTCCTCGGGATGCGGCCGCGCCACGACGCGCCAGTCGTCGCCGATGATCTCGCAGAACCGGATCGCGAAATTCGCGAGGTCGCGCATGCGCGTCACGCGAGGGCTGTGCAGGAGGATGTTCGAATCCGTGTGGACCTGGAGGGCACGAACACGATCTTTTCGCGCGGCGGCGCCGCGGCGGCGACCGGCGAAGCCGAATAGGCGAGCGCCGCGCTCTCACGGGCGAGCGAGGCGTCGCCGTTGACGCCGAACGGGTCGACGAACAATTCGCCGGGCGCCGGGCCGCGCTCCATGAAGCCGCCCGGCAGCTCGCGCTCGGCCTTGTAGGCGCGCAGCGTTCGCCCAGAGGCCCGTGAAGCCGTTCCAGACGAACACGGCCTGGGGGGCGAGCGTGTCGAGCAGCCTCCAGAGCGTCTGGGTGCGTCGCTGGATGTCGCTCCATTCGGTGCTCGACAAAGCGCGACCCCTGAAGGGCGCGGATGCGCAGCTCCAGCGGGCAGACGTCGTCGGGGTCGAGGTCGAGATCGACGTCCGCCTCCGAGCGCGGGCGGGCGCGACCTCGCTCACGGCGACGCAGGCGAGCCCTGCTAGCGCGAACAGCGCAGCCGCGCCCCGGTCGTTCACCATCACGATCGGATCCCAGCCCTGCGCGCGGCAGGCGACGGCGAGCGGCAGCACCCGGGTTCTGTTCTCGAACGCGTCGCCGCACTGGATCACGACGACGGGGCGCGCGCGTCCGCCTGCGCCGGTTTCGGCGCTCACGCCCATTCGAGCAGGCCCGGCTTGCCGTGATAGGCTGCGGCCTCTTCGAACAACTGGTCGATGGCCGCGAGCATGGCCGGATCGCCGCGATCGATCTTCTTCAGCAGGGCGACCAGCCCGTCGGTGGTCTCGCAGCGCGTCGGCGCGACCAGCGCAGCATCCCGGGCGCCGAGCGTGTTGACGATGACGGGCCGGCGCCGCAGCAGCGCCTCGACGTTCTTCACGTTGACGCCGCCCTGCACGACGGTCGGCGACAGTAGGACGTCGATCTGGTCGAAGAACTGGCCGACCTCCTCGACGGGCCCCGCCACAGTGACGTTCTCGCGCAAGAGGACGTAGGGCGACAGGCTCGGCGACAGCGCGATCGCGCCGCCGATCACGATGCGGCTTTCGGGCGAAAACGCCTCGATGGCCGGCCACCAATTCGACATCACATGCTGGAGCGCCCGGCGGTTCGGCTCCATGTCTGAGCCGATGAAGCCGAACACCAGCGGCCGGCCCATGCTGCGCCACTGGGCGATCGTCTCAGTGGGATAGTAGCTGAGCGGATGCACCACGACGTTGTCGAGGCCGAGCTTGGCGCGGAACATCTTGGCGTCGCTGCGCGAGATCGCGAGCACGGCGGCGCAGCGGGCGAGCAGGTCGCGCTCGAGCGCGGCTTTCGGCCTCGGGCGCCGCCTCGGCGGCGTCGGCGAGCTGGCGCTGGCGGTTCGAGATGACGTCATGGTGTCGCAGACGAGCTTCGCGCCGTTGAGGTCGACGTCCTCGACGGCGCTCAGCATCCAGGGGAAACGACACCACCACCACGTCGTAGCGGGTCTCCGCCGCCATCGCGGCGAGCAGCGACTTGGCGCGATCGTTGAACGTCGTTGGCCCTGCGCCGCTCGAACGAATAGCCGAGGTGGCGACCGAGAGCTTCGCCGGCGCGGCGGCCTCCTCGTCGCCTGCCGCCTCAGCCGCCGCCTCGCTCCCCGCCTGGTAGGTCTCGAGCCGATTGGCGAAGAGCAGGAATAGTGCCGCACCCGGTCGATGCGCTTCAGTCCCTGGCGCTTCACCACGACGTCGACGTCGAAGCCGGCCTCGATCAGGTCGAGGCAGGTCGAGAAGGCGCGCTGGTGCGAACCGATGCGCGGCGGCGCGAAAACGCCCGGAAACACGAACAGCGCCCGCTTGGCGCCTTCGCGCGGGGGGCGAACATATTGCCGCGTCTTGCCCCGCGGATTGATCCGCCGGATGTTCACGACCTTGAGGCTGCAGATCACGCTGATCATGCGGCCCGAAAGGCTCGCGCGCTCGTTGCGGTCGATGGCGATGAGAACGTCGTAGGCGGCGAGGCGGTCAAGCGTCGCGGCCTCGATGGTCGACAGCAGCCCGTCGCCCTTCTGGGCGCGGGTCTCGCTCAGCAGGACGACGTCGCGGCCGCTCGTCGTTCCGAGCTCGGACGCGATCTTGAGCGCCCGTTGGGCCGCCAGTTTCTCGCCGAGATTGCAGATCACGAGCGTGGCGCGGCGGTCAGGCGCCTGAGGCTGCTCATCGTCCAGTCCGGCGAGTCGGTAGGCGAACGGCATCGACGGTCCGGGTCACGCAATGTCAGATGAGGTCATCCCATCCGACGGAAGTCGGCGTCAAGCGGTCTTGCGCGCATGGCCGAGCGTGCGCGTCACAGATGACGCAGGCGTGAGCCACGTTGTCGCGCCAGAACAGGCTTTGTAATCGGGCGCTTTTTTCGTGTCGTTCCCGATCCCCCGGCGTTCGTTTATCCTTGATTCGATTGTCTGTGACGCGGTCTGGCGACGGCGAAGCCTTGCGGTCGCATTGACAGAATCAAGGTCCCGTGCCGTGTGCGTGCGATGCTGTTCGTCGATCATGAGCTGATTACCCCGCGGCCGGGCGCGATGATCGACGGCCCGATCCTGGTCGTCGAGGGCGTTTTCCGCGACGCCGGCGCGGTGGCGGAGGCGGTTCGCGTTTCGGTGGCGCAGGCGAGCCTCGACGCGGCCCTCGAACGCGACGGCGCGCTCGTGCGCTACCGCGCGGAAATCAACGTTTCGCATCTTGCTTGCCGGCTTCGCATCGTGATCCGCGCGTCCGTGCGCGAGGGCGGCGAGGTGGCGCTTCGCGAGGCGGCGGCGTGGCGGCCGGGGTGGCGGCCGCCGGTCCGACGCGCCGCGCCGGTGAGCGTCGAGGCGGCGCGGACGGGGGCGACGGTCTCCGGCGTCGCGCGGTCCGACGAGGGGCTGACGCGCATCGAGCTTCGATCCGGCGATCGCGTCGTCGAAGTCGAGCTCGACGAGGGCGGCGTCTTCGAGGCCGAGGCGGTCGCAGTCGGCCCCGTCGAGCTCTGGGCGCATCACGCCGATCCGGCTCGCGCGCCGACGCTGCTCGGCGTGCTGGACGAGGACGGCCGGGACCTGACGCCCGGCGCCGACCCGTCCTTCGCGCCGCTCGAGACCTTCACCGCGGCGCTCGAGGCGGGGCGCCGTCTGTCGCTGCTGCGCCGTGACGGGAGCCGGGAGGAGGCGGCCGCCTACCGGCTGACGCCCGCCGGAGCCGACTGGGGCCTGACGATCCGGGACAATGGCGGGTTCCGCACCGAGCCGCTCGCGGGCGTCGAAACGTTCGGCGCGTCCGGGAGTCCGCTCGAACCGCTGGACGCAGCCGGCCGGGAGACGCTGAAGACCCATCTCCAGGGCTTCCCCGAGCCTGCCCAGACGCTTGCGAGCGACGATCTCGCGCCCTTCGGCGTCGCTCTGCCGGCGTTTCGGCTGAGGCCGCCGCCGGCCGTGATCGACCGCGTGGTGCTGGTGCGGCCGGGGCCGTTCGCGACCGACGAGCTCTATGTTCTCGCGCCGCTCGCGCCCGAGCTCGCCGCGCGCGGGATCCCGCTCGAGATCGTCTCGCTTGAGGCGGAGGGCGCGGCCGAGGCCCTGCGCGAGACCAGGCTCGACGAGAGGACCGTCGTGGTCGTGTCACGACGGGCGGGGGCCGGATGGGTCGCGCGTCTCGCCGCCGATCCGCGCCCCTTCGTCGTCTACCTCATGGACGACGATCCGCTCGCCGCGATCGACGCCGAAGGCGTGCCGCACCGCTACCGGCGCCGGATGATCGAGCTCACGGCGACGGACTTCGCGCCGCTCCTGCGCCGCTGCGACCGTCTGATGGCGTCGTCGAAACGCCTCGCCGAGACCTTCGCGTCGCGCAAGACCGTGCTGCTGGAGCCGCCTTTCATCCGGCCCGCGCCGTCGCTCGCGCATTTCGACGACCTGTCGGAGATCCGCGTCGTCTATCATGCGACCGACGTGCATCGGGACGACTTCGATTTCCTGGTCCCGGCGCTCGAGCGGCTCTTGAAGGATCGCCCGCAGGTCCGGCTCGAACTCGTCAGCGGCCTGCCGCCGGGACGGCTGGCGAAGCTTTCGAATTTCGAGCGGATCAAGCCGATGGAATGGGCGCAGTACAAGGCCTACGCCGCGGCGCGGCCGGCCCATGTCAGCCTCGCGCCGATGCTCGCGACGCCGTTCAACGCCGCGAAGTCCGTGGTCAAGATGCTGGACGCCGCCTCGCTCGGGGCGGCAGGCGTCTATTCGCGCGTCGAGCCCTATGCCGAGGCGATCCGCCATGACGTCGACGGCCTGCTGCTCGAGAACGACCCGCCCGCCTGGCGCAAGGCGCTCGTCGCGCTCGCCGATCAGCCGAAGCGGCTGCGGCGGCTGGCGGCCGCGGGCGGGGCCGCCGCGCGGGCGCGCAGTCTCGACGACGCGACCGCCGTGTGGACCCGCCTGCTCGCGCTCGGCTGACGGGTCCGGCTCTTCAGCTCGTGGCGCGTCGAGCCGCTTACTCGGCCGCGGCGCGGGCCGGCAGGCTGTCGCGCTCGGCGATCCAGAGGTCGCCGTAGTCGACGTCGACGCAGTTCTCGAACCACGGGCCGCCATTGGTGTAGTGGATCGCGGCCGGCGTCGCCGCGGGCTTGTCGTATTCGCCGACGAGGAAGTTCCACTCGAGCGGCAGCGAGCCGATCAGGTCGTCGCTCGGCAGCCACGAGAAGCGGTGGAGATGGGCCGGGCCGGAAGCGTTGACGACGTCGGGCGTCAGCGTCTTCACGTACTCGTTCGCGCCGTTGAAGATGATGAAGGACGACCAGTTCTTGCGCGGATAGACCGACTGCGACTTGCCGTCCATCTTGATCGCCATCGCGGGCGTGTATTCGTGCTGGACGACGTAGACGGCCTTCGACGGGTCGAGGTTCTGGAAGACTTCGTTGACGTCGCGCGTGAAGAGGAAGTCGCAGTCGACGAAGATCGACCAGCCGCTGGTGTTGGCCAGATAGGGGGTCAGGAAGCGCGTCAGCGAGAATTCGGTCGAGGCGCCCTTGTCCGCGGGGCGGGTGTAGAGGCCGAGCTCGCGCAGCGTGGTCTGCTTGAGCGGATAGACCGGGATCTCCTGCGAAGCGTGGCGCTCGATCGAGCCGCGGCACACCTGCCAGGCGATGTCCTCACGGCTGTCGTAGCCGACGAAAATCTTGTTCGCGGTGTCCATATCGCCAACGAGCCTCCAACAAATCGCGTCCCCTGGACGCAGATGACGCGCTGGTCTCGCCGCCCGCCGACCAGCGCCCGAGAATGTGTTCAGGCGTTTGAAGCCGAACCCTACGCCATCCGCAACCCTACGGAAACAGCCCGCGCGGCAGTTGCGTCAAATAACGCCATCGGTTTCGGCAAGGCGAAGCAGGTGGCGTCCATACGAGGTCTTCTTGAACATCTCGCCGCGAACTTTGAGCGCTTCCAAGGTGATGAAGCCGTTCTGATAGGCGATCTCTTCAAGGCACGCGATCGCGAGGCCCTGCCGGTGCTGGAGCGTGCGCACGAACTCGGATGCTTCGAGCAGGCTGTCATGGGTGCCGGTGTCGAGCCAGGCTGCGCCGCGGCTGAGCTTCTCGACCGACAGTTTTCCGCGGGCGAGATAGGCGCGGTTGACGTCCGTGATCTCGAGCTCGCCGCGCGCCGAGGGCTTGAGGTCCGCGGCGATGTCCAGCACGTCGTTGTCGTAGAAATAGAGGCCCGTCACCGCCCAGTTGGAGCGCGGCTGCGTCGGCTTCTCCTCGATGTCGATCGCCTGTCCGCTGGCGTCGATCTCGACCACGCCGTAGCGCTCGGGGTCCTCGACGTAATAGGCGAACACCGTCGCGCCGTCGCGGCGGGCCGCCACCTCGCGGAGCTGCTCGGAGAGGTTGGCGCTGAAGAAGATGTTGTCGCCGAGCACGAGCGACACCTGGTCGTCTCCGACGAAGTCGCGCCCGATGATGAAGGCCTGCGCGAGTCCTTCGGGCTTGGGCTGCACCGCGTAGGAGAGCTCGATCCCGTAGTCGGAGCCGTCGCCCAGCAGGCGCTTGTAGCTGTCGAGATATTCGGGCGAGGAGATCAGCAGGATCTCGCGGATGCCGGCCAGCATCAGCACCGACAGCGGATAGTAGATCATCGGCTTGTCGTAGACCGGCAGCAGCTGCTTGTTCACCGCGAGCGTCGCGGGATGCAGGCGCGTGCCGGATCCGCCGGCGAGGATGATGCCCTTCACTGCGCTTGCTCCATGATGTCTGCGACGAGCGCCGGAAGGCCGTCGCGCCAGGGGCGCGGCGCGATCCCGTAGGCGTCCTCGAGCCGCCGGGTCGACAGCACCGAATAGGCCGGACGGCGCGCCGGCGTGGGGAAATCCGCGGTCGCGATCGCCTCGAGGGTCGCCGGCGTCTTCGCGCCGCGCGCGGCGGCGGCCTCGAAGATCGCCTGCGCGAAGCCGTGCCAGGTGGTGGCCCCGGCGTTCGAGAAGTGGAACACGCCGGCGGGCGCTTGGGCGTCGTCGATCATCCTGAGCGTGATCGTCGCGAGCGCCTCGGCGAGATCGGCCGCAAACGTCGGGCGCCGTGCTGGTCGGCGACGACGCGCATCAGGTCGCGCTCGGCGCCGTAGCGCAGCATCGTCTTGACGAAGTTGGCGCGCCGCGCGCTCACCACCCAGGCGGTGCGCACGATGACGGAGCGCTTGTGCCCGAGCCGCACGGCGAACTCGCCCGCGGCCTTGCTCGCGCCGTAGATCCCGATCGGGTCGATCTCGGCGTCGGTCTCGTAAGGCGCGCTCGCGTCGCCGCGGAACACGTAGTCGGTCGAGACATGGACCAGCGGGATGTCGGCCGCGCGCGCCGCGTCCGCGAGCGCCGCAGGGGCGAGCGCGTTGACCGCGAAGGCCTGCGCGACCTCGCTCTCGGCCTTGTCGACCGCGGTGTAGGCGGCGGGATTGACGATCGCCGCGAAGCCCCCGGCGGCCACATAGGCTCCGATCGCGGAGGCGTCGGTCAGGTCGAGCTCGGCGCGCTTGGGCGCAGTGATCTCGACGTCGTCCGGCCATGCGCGCCGGACCAGCTCTCCGCCGACCTGGCCTTCGCCGCCGGTGACGAGGATGCGCCTCATCCGTGGCCCCGACGCTGGAGCGCGCCGCCGCCGGACTTGGCGTCGACGAGCGGCTCCCACCACGCGCGATTGTCGAGATACCAGCGCACCGTCTTCTCGATGCCGCTCTCGAAGGTCTCCTGGGGCTCCCAGCCGAGCTCGCGCTTGATCTTCGAGGCGTCGATCGCGTAGCGCTGGTCGTGGCCCGGGCGGTCCGTCACGAAGCGGATCTGGTCGCGCCGCTTGGTCGGGCCCGGCGCGAGCTTGTCGAGCAGCTCGCAGACGGTCTCGACCACGTCGAGGTTCTTGCGCTCGTTGTTGCCGCCGATCGCGTAGGTCTGCCCCGGAACGCCGCGCTCCAGCACGACCGTGAGCGCGCGCGCGTGGTCCTCGACATAGAGCCAGTCGCGGATGTTGGAGCCTTGGCCGTAGACCGGCAGATCCTCGCCCGACAGGCCGCGCAGGATCATCAGCGGGATGAGTTTCTCGGGGAAATGGAACGGCCCGTAATTGTTCGAGCAGTTGGTCAGCACCGTCGGCAGCCCGAAGGTCTCGTGCCAGGCCCGGACCAGATGGTCGGAGCCGGCCTTGGAGGCCGAATAGGGCGAGTTCGGCTGATAGGCGGTCTCTTCGGTGAAGAAGCCCTCGTCGCCGAGCGTGCCGAACACCTCGTCGGTCGAGATGTGGTGCATGCGGAAGGCGTCCCTGGCCTCGCCGGCGAGCGTGCGCCAATGGCGCAGCGCCTCCTGCAGCACGTTGAACGTGCCGAGCACGTTGGTCTCGACGAAGACGCCCGGCGCGTCGATCGAGCGGTCGACATGGCTTTCGGCCGCAAGGTTCATGACCGCGGTCGGCTGGTGGCGCTCGAACACGGCGCGCAGCGCCGCCGGATCGCGGATGTCGGCCTTCTCGAACACGTAGCGCGGCGAGTTCGAGACGCTGTCGAGCGAGGAGAGGTTGGCGGCGTAGGTGAGCGCGTCGAGATTGATCACCGTGGCTTCGGTGTCGCGCACCAGATGGCGCACGACCGCGGAGCCGATGAAGCCGGCGCCGCCCGTGACGATGATGCGCGCGTCCTTGAAGCGGGAAGACATCGGGACCTCGAAGGCGATCTGCGGGCTGGGCGGGGTCAGAACAGGTCGGGGGCGTCTGCGAGGAGCGGCGCGCGCATGTCCTTGTCGGACAGCTTGGCCTCCGCGAGCGCGATCGGCCAGGCGATGGCGAGCGCCGGGTCGCTCCACAGCACCGCGCGGTCTTGCGCGGGCGCATAGGGGTTGCTCACCTTGTAGGCGATCTCGCAGTCCGGCTCGAGCGTGCAGAAGCCGTGGGCGAAGCCCGCCGGGATGAGCAGCTGGTTGCCGTCGCTCGCGGTCAGCGTCACGGCGACGTGGCGCCCGAAGGTCGGCGAGGCGCGGCGGATGTCGACCGCGACGTCGAGGATCGAGCCGCGCAGCACGCTGACGAGCTTGGCCTGCTCGAAGGGCGGGAGCTGGAAATGCAGGCCGCGGATGGTGCCGGCCTCGCGCGACAGCGACTTGTTGTCCTGCACGAATTCGAGGTCGACGCCGCGTTCCTTGAGCGCGGAGCGCTTGTAGGTCTCTGCGAAATAACCCCTGGAGTCCTCGAACTTCCTCGGGCGAATCTCCAACACGCCGGAGATCTCGTGCTCGATGAACTCCATCGTCGACCTTCGCTCCTTCGTCGGCGACCCGGTTCGGGCCGTCTGGCCGGACAGTCTCGCCGCCCGTTCGGCGGCGACGCTGCGCGGAGAAAACCCGCAGGCAGCGGGCGTATCCCAAAACCTATAGTCGTACAAGCCGACGCCGAAGACCGTGGCGGCAGAGAAGTGCGTCACAAAGAATGCTTGCGCGGTCTCGATCAGATCTTGGGACTGCGCGCATCACATCTTCCGGGAGGCGGAGCGACTTCGCGAGAGACTGTCCGCGCCGTCCGCAGCAGGACGGCTTGGGCGGAGGGCGGCATGTTGCGGCGCAATGACGCCGACCGGCGGGCAGCGTCGGCCCCTGCGCGACGCTGCCCGCCGGTCGGCCGCGCGTCCGCACGCGGACGAGGGGCGGCGCTTGCGATAAAGGGCTAGGCGAACTGATACGTCACTGATATATTAGAACGTGACGAAGCGGCCGCAGACGCCGCGGCAGGCGCAGACGAGGAGGACTTTATGGAGATCGCCCGCACCGAGATGACGCAGCGCCAGCGCGACTATCGCGCGAACTACCGGCAGCGCGTCGCCGGCTGGTACAACGGCTTCCTGCACATCGCGATCATCTACGTGATCGGCTTCACGGCGCTCTATATCTATCTGTCGAACATCGAGGCGCCGACCTGGCTGGAGATCGCCACCGTCCCGGTGACGTTCCTGTTCTGCAACTTCTTCGAATGGTGGCTGCACCGCTACGTGATGCACCGCCCGTCAAAGAACCCTGTGGCGCGCGCGGTCTACAACCGCCACACGCTGCAGCATCACCAGTTCTTCACCGAGACGGAGATGCGCTTCGCGGACCACCGCGACTACCGCGTGACGTTCTTTCCGCCCTACGCGCTCGCCACCTTCACGCTGATGTCGATCCCCGGCGCGATCGCGCTCGGCTGGGTGTTTTCCGCAAATGTCGGCTGGCTGTTCATCACGACCACGACGTCGATCTACATGATCTACGAGTTCATGCACTTTTGCTGCCATGTCGACGAGAACTGGTTCGTGCGGAACTGCCCGTTCATCAACACCAACCGGCGCCACCACACCGCCCATCACGACCAGTCGATCATGATGGAGCGCAACATGAACCTGACGTTCCCGATCATGGACTGGCTGTTCGGCACGTCGGACCTCAACCGCGGCCTCGTCGGCACGCTGCTCAACGGCTATTCGACCAAACACGTGAAGACCGACATGCGGAAGACCTCCCGCACGCCCGGCCGCGCGGCGCCGTCGGCCGGCCAGATCCAGCCGGCGGAGTGAGCGGCGGCCCCGGCCGGCGCGTCGCCCGCGCCGGCCGGGGCCGCCCGCATGTTCGAGCACAAGGGAGAGGTCCATGGAGACGATCGAACCGAACGTCGTCGCGCTCGCCTGGTTCGCGCTGTTTTCCGTCGTCGCGAGCCTCGGCTTCTACGTGGTCGCGGGCGTCTTTCCGCTCGACACGCGGCCGGATCTGACGGGGCGGCCGGCGCGGCTCGCGCTCGCTTTCGCAGCCGCGCTCGCCTTTGCGGGCCTCGCGATCGCGACCGGCCTCTACGGCTATGAGAACCTGCGCTGGACGAGCCTCGTGATCGTGGCGGGCCTCGCGCTGCTGTTCGCGCCCGGCCTCTACAACGCCTGGCCGAGCCGCTGGCGCGACGGGCCGGCGGGCCTCGCCCTGACGCTCGCCGGGGCGCTCGTCGCGCTCGTCGCGCTGCGCGCCATCGCCTGAACCGACAAGAACAAGACTGTCCCCGGGAGGACCGAAATGCCGTTCCACATCAAGATGGGCCTGACCGTGGTGGTCGGCCTCGCGGCGATCGCCGGCTTTTTCTACATGGGCGCCTTGGCCAAGACCGGGCCGCAGATCGCGCTGCTGTTCCTCGGGCCCTTCACGATGGGCAGCCTCTGGATCTTCCCCGAGGTGATGAAGTCCAAGGCCGACCGCAAGCCGCTCGTCCGCGACGCCGCGGGGAGGGCGCGATGAAGACCTATTTCGGGGACCGCACCATCGACGGCGTCATGGTCACAGTCGACGGCCAGCCGCTCGCCGCGCGCGACGACCTGAAGGACTTCGCCGGCGCCGACTTCGAATGGAGCTACGAGGGCGACGCGCCGAGCCAGCTCGCCTTCGCGATGCTGTTCGATCATCTGGGCGACGCCGGCAAGGCCGCGGCGCTGACCCCCCGCTTCATGCGGGACGCGGTGGCCAACTTCCAGAACGAGTGGGAGATGACGTCGGCCGACATCGACAGCGTGATCGCCTCCGACGGCGCGGCGGCCGCCTGACGCTTAAGGCAGCCTGACGCTCACGACCGCGCTGCGTGCTTCGAGACGCCTGCTTCGCAGGCTCCTCGGCATGAGGGCCGGAGAGGGCCAACCCCCTTCCTCATGCTGAGGAGCGCCGAAGGCGCGTCTCGAAGCGCGCAGTTCGCCTCCACGTTCTCCAGTTTCGGATCCATCCCATGGACGCCCCCGCCCAGAAGCCGCGCCAGAAGCGCACCATCGCGGAGATCCGCGACTCCAAGACCACCGGCGAAAAGATGGTCTACATGTCGGTGCCCGACTACACCTCGGCGCGCTGGGCCGAGATGGCGGGCGTCGACGTCGCGGTCGTGGGCGACAGCCTCGCGATGATCGCGCATGGCCACAAGAACACCATCCCGGCCACCATGGACATGATGGTGATGCACGCCGAGGCGGTGCGCCGCGGCGCGCCCGAGACCTTCGTGCTCGGCTGTATGCCGTATCAGAGCTACGCCACCGTCGACCGGGCGCTGACCAACGCCGCGCGCTTCATGCAGACGGGCGGCTGCGACGCGGTGAAGCCGCAGGGCGGCAAGTCGCAGGCGCATATCCTGAAGGCGCTCGTCGACGCCGGCATCCCGACCGCCTCCCACATCGGCCTGACCCCGCACACGATCGCGAATTTCGGCGGCTTCAAGATCCAGGGCAAGACCGCCGATGCGGCGTTCAAGATCCTTGAGGACGCGCTCGCGATCGAGGACGCCGGCTGCTTCATGCTGGAGTTCGAGGCGGTGCCGGCGCGGATCGCGAAGCTGATCTCCGAGCAGCTGACGATCCCCACCATCGGCATCGGGGCGGGGGTCGGAACCGACGGGCAGATCCTGCTCTGCCACGATCTGCTCGGCGTGTTCACCGATTTCAAGCCGAAGTTCACCAAGCGCTACGCCAAGCTCACCGAAGTCGCTGTGGCGGGCATCGAGGCTTATGTGCGCGAAGTGAAGACCGGCGCGTTTCCCGACGACGACCACTCCTACTCGGTGAAAGACGAGGAGTTCGAGAAGTTCGCGACCCTGGTCGAAAAGCGGAAGCAAGTCTGACGGCGAGCGTGTTCTTGGCGCGCCAGCTTCTTGTATACAATCGCTCTCATAGATAGAGGCGATCGGACTACGCAAAATTTTGGATTGTATTGGGAGCGTCATCCACCACGTTGATTGGATGACCTATGTTCTCACCTATGGTCCACTCGACGATGAGCTGAACGTTTCGTGCGAAACGGCGACCGAGGCGCTGTCGCTTCTGACCGACCTTCGCGAGAGGGGTCAGAAGTACATCATGGTCTCGAGCTACCAGACCGGCGACGTCGCCATAGACGTCCTGCGCGTCCTCGCCGAACAGGAGGGCGGACAGGACGAAGACGGCTAGCCAGGGTGGCCGTGGCTCAGAGGTCGAGCGTCTTGCGCGCGAAGTTCTCGATGTAGTCCATCAGGCTGTCGGAGGCCGTCGCGGCCGCCGCGCCGTCGCGGGTCGCGATCGCTTCCGCGACCTCCGCGTGAAGCCGGGCCGACAGGCCGAGGTCGCCGACCTCGCGATAGTGCTGGTACCAGAACCGCCGCGACAGCGCCGCCATGGTGGCGATCGAGCGGGTCGCGAACTCGTTGCGCGCGGCCTTCGACACCAGCTCGTTGAAGTCGCGGTCGAGCCGCATGAAGGCGAGATCGTCGGAGGCGTCCGCCGCCGCCCGCATCTCGGCTGCGATCTCCGCGAAGCGCGCCCGTTCGGCGGCGTCGGAGCGCTCAGCCGCGAGACGCGCCAGCAGCGCCTCAAGCACGCGGCGGGTCTCCAGCAGGCGAAGCTGGGTCTTGAGGTTGATCTCCGAGACCAGGATCCCGCGGCGCGGCGCGACCACCACCAGCCCGTCGCGCGCGAGCCGCTGGAGCGCCTCGCGGATCGGCGTGCGGCCGAAGCCGAGACGATCGGCGAGCGCCATCTCCGACAGGAACGCGCCCGGCGGAAGCTGGAGCGTCGTGATGAGCTCCTCGAGCGCGAGATAGGCGCGCTCGGTGAGCGTCGGGCCTTCGGCGGCCTTCACGACGGCCCGTCCGCCCGCACGGCTCCGCGCGCGCCGTGCGGGGCGGCTTTGCGAAGCGGTGGTCACGCTCATGTCGATCGGCTCCCGGGCGGAATCGACGGCGTCCGCCCACCTCCACGCCTAGCATGGCCCCGGCGAACGCTCCAAGCGCGGCATTCTGTTGCCGACGACTAATATGTCAGTTGAATTTCTATAAATCGAAGCCTAGCCTTCTCTCAAGAGCCGAAAGGGCCGCCGGTCCGCCAGGGCCGGACATCAACGGATCCGGGGAGGAACCGCATGACCGACATCACGTTGCCGCCCGGCGGGGCGGCCGCGGGCGCCGCCGCGCCCGCCGCGACGACCGCTTCCGACGTCATGATCGCGGCCCGGCTCGATCGCCTGCCGATGACCGGCTACCAGAAGATGATCTTCGCGATCATCGCGACCGCCTGGTTCTTCGACTCCATCGACCTCGGCTCGCTCACCTTCCTGCTCGGCTCGATCCGGACCGAGTTCGGCCTCACCACCGCGCAGGCCGGCTTCCTGTCGTCGATGAGCTTCCTCGGAATGTTCCTCGGCGCGGCGATTTCGGGCATGGCCGCCGACAAGATCGGCCGCAAGCTCGTGTTCCAGATCTCGATGGTGTTCTGGGGGCTGGGAAGCCTGGGTGCTACTACGCGCCCGACGCCTCGACGCTCGGCTACGCCCGCCTGCTGCTCGGCTTCGGCATGGGCATGGAGTTCCCGGTCGCGCTGGCGATCGTGTCGGAGTTCGTGCCGACCAAGAAGCGCGGCCGCTATCTCGCGATCCTCGAGGGGTTCTGGCCGCTCGGCTTCATCGCCGCGGGGCTCCTCAGCTGGTTCTTCCTCACCCACTTCACCTGGCGCGAGATGTTCCTGTGCCAGGCGATCCCGGCGCTGTTCCTCTTCGTCGTGCGCTTCTTCGTGCCCGAGAGCCCGCGCTGGCTCGCCGACCAGGGACGCGCGCAAGAAGCCGAGAAGGTCATGGGCGAGATCGAGCGCAAGGTGCTCGCGCGGCTTCCCGCCGGCGCGCAGCTCGACGAGCCTACCCCTGCGCCCGCGGTCGCGCGCGGCGAACGGGGCTTCTCCTTCATGGAGCTCTGGCGCGGCGTCTACGCCAGCCGCACCGTGATGATCTGGCTCACCTGGTTCTTCGCGCTGCTCGGCTTCTACGGCCTCACCACCTGGCTCGGCGCGCTGCTGCAGGCGCAAGGGTTCCAACACCAAGTCGACCGAATACGTCATCCTGATCGCGCTTGCGGGCGTGCCGGGCTTCATCACGGCGGCCTGGCTGATCGACGCCTGGGGCCGCAAGGGCACGCTCGCGCTGATGCTCGTGGGCGCGGCGGTCTCGGCCTACGCCTATGGCAACGCGCCGAGCTTCGCGATGCTGATCGTGTTCGGCCTCATCATGCAGTTCTTCATGTTCGGCATGTGGTCGGGTCTCTACGCCTATACGCCCGAGCTCTATCCGACGCGGGCGCGCGCCACCGGCGCCGGCTGCGCCTCGGCGGTCGGGCGCATCGGCTCGCTGATCGGCCCGTCGATCATCGGCGTGGTGCTGCCGACGCTCGGCAACGCCGGCGTGTTCGCGCTCGGGGCCGGCTCCTTCGTGGTGGCGGCGATCGCGGTGCTGACCCTCGGCGTCGAAACCAAGGGCAAGTCGCTCGAGGAAGTGTCGGGCTAGCGGGCCGGAAAGTTCCGGCGCGCGGTTTGCGGCCGCGCGCCGGATCGGACACAAAGGCTGCTCGATGACGTGGAGGCGGCGCCCCGGACGCGCCGCCGAGGAGCCTTCTTCCCATGACGATCGCCGACCTGCCGCAGCGCCCGAACGCGCCGAGCCTCGACGCCTTCTGGATGCCCTTCACGCCCAACCGGCGCTTCAAGGCCGACCCCCGGCTGCTCGCGAGCGCCAAGGGCGTGCGCTACGAGACGGTCGACGGGAAAAGCGTGCTCGACGGCACCTCGGGCCTCTGGTGCGTCAACGCCGGCCACGGCCGCGAGGAGATCGCGACGGCGGTCGAGCGGCAGCTCCGCACGCTCGACTTCGCGCCGACCTTCAACGTCTGCCACCCGATCGCCTTCGAGTTCGCCGAACGCCTCGCCGAGATCGCGCCTTCGGGCGGCGGCGAGAAGCTCGACCGGGTGTTCTTCACCAATTCCGGCTCGGAATCGGTCGAGACCGCGCTCAAGATCGCCTTCGCCTACCAGCGCGCGATCGGGCAGGGAACCCGCACCCGCGTCATCGGGCGCGAGCGCGGCTATCACGGGGTGAACTTCGGCGGCGTCTCGGTCGGCGGCATGCTCAACAACCGCCGCATGTTCCCGACGCTGCCCGGCGTCGACCATCTGCGGCACACCCACGACATCGCGAAGAACGCCTTCTCGGACGGCCTGCCGGAGCACGGCGCGGAGCTCGCCGACGATCTCGAGCGTCTCGTCCAGCTCCACGGCGCCGAGACCATCGCGGCCGTCATCGTCGAGCCGATGGCGGGCTCGACCGGCGTGCTGCTGCCGCCCAAGGGCTATCTCAAGCGCCTGCGCGAGATCGCGACCCGGCACGGCATCCTGCTGATCTTCGACGAGGTGATCTCCGGCTTCGGCCGCCTCGGCGCGCCTTTCGCCTCCGATCTCTTCGGCGTGCGGCCCGACATCGTCACCACCGCCAAGGCCATCACCAACGGCGTCATGCCGATGGGCGCGGTTTTCGCGACGCGCGAGGTCCACAACGCCTTCATGACCGGCCCCGAGGCCATGATCGAGCTGTTCCACGGCTACACCTATTCGGGTCATCCGGTCGCCTGCGCGGCCGGCCTCGCGACGCTCGACATCTACGAGCGCGAGGGGCTGTTGACCCGCGCGGCCTCGCTCGAGACGGCCTGGGCCAAGGCCTGGGAGGGGCTGAAGGGCGCGCGCAACGTCATCGACGTCCGCCGCTTCGGGCTCGTGGTCGGCATCGAGCTCGCGCCGCGCGAGGGCGCGCCGGGCGAGCGGGCCTACGACGCCTTCACGGAGGCGTTCCGGCGCGGCCTGCTGGTTCGCGTGACCGGCGACGTCATCGCGCTGTCGCCGCCGCTCATCGTCGAGCCGGAGGAGATCGCCGAGATCGGCTCGATCCTCACCGGCGTGATCGACGACCTCGCCTGAGAGGTGACGGAACAAAGCCGATGTATTCGGTAAAATCGAACATATCGCGCTGAACAATGAATTGGACCGATTATAAACGGCGGGTGATCTTCGCGACGTAGCGGAGATCACCATGTCGGCGGTTCAGGACGACCTCGACCTTTCGGACAGGACGTCTTCGGCGCGCGCGCTCCCCGGCCTTGCGGCTCTCGGGCGTCGCGCCGCGAAGGTCGCGCCGGGCCTTGCGCTCGCGGGCGGCGTCGCGGCCGCCGCCTACGGCCTGCGCGCCTCGCCGGTCGCGCCCCCGGTCAGCCCCGTCATCCTTGCGATCGTGATCGGCATGGCGGCCGGCAACCTGTTCGGCGTTCCCGCCTGGGCGCGGCCGGGCCTCGCCTTCGCCGGCCGTACGCTGATGCGCGCCGCCATCGTGCTGCTCGGCCTCCAGCTCACGGTCGGCCAGGCCGCGGAGGTCGGCGCCGGCGGGCTCGCCGCCATCGTCGCCACGCTCGTCGCGACCTTCCTGTTCACGAGCTGGGCCGGGAGACGGCTCGGCGTCGCGCCCGGACTGACGCAGCTCATCGCCGCCGGCACCTCGATCTGCGGCGCCTCCGCGGTCGCCGCCGCCAACGCCGTGACGCGCGCCCCCGAGGAGGACGTCGCCTATGCGGTCGCCTGCGTGACCGCGTTCGGCTCGATCGCGATGTTCGCCTATCCGATGCTCGCCGGCCCGCTCGGCCTCGACGCGCAGGCCTATGGCGTCTGGACCGGCGCCTCGATCCACGAGGTCGCGCAGGTCGTGGCCGCCGCCTTCACGCATGGCCCGGAGGCCGGCGAATCCGGCGTGGTGGCCAAGCTCGTGCGCGTGATGATGCTGGCGCCCGTCGTCGCCGCGCTCTCCTTCGCAGCGCTGCGCCGTGCGGGCGGCGGAGACGCGGCGCGCGCGCCGTTCCCGCTGTTCGTGCTGGGCTTCGTCGCCATGGTGGCGCTGAACAGCGTCGCGTCGATCCCCGCCGATGTCACCGCCGCCGGAATCGCCGCGACCGCGACGCTCACCGTCTCGCTCGCCGCGATGGGCATGGGGGCCGACGTCTCCAAGCTTCGCTCGAAGGGGTGGCGGCCGCTCGCGCTCGGCCTCGCCGCCTCGCTGTTCGTGGCGGGCTTCAGCCTCGCGCTGGTGAAGCTCTTCGTCTGACGGCTCAAGCGCCGGCAAGCCCTGCGAAGACGCGCGCGACGCTGCGATAGACCTCGCGCTTGAACGGGACCACGAGATCGATGGCGGTCTCGAGCCGTTCCCACCGCCACTCGGAGAACTCCTGCGGCGCGCTTTCGGTCGCGCGCGTCACGTCGATCTCGGCCTCCTCGCCCTCGAAGCGCATCGCGAACCAGCGCTGGCGCTGGCCGCGAAACGCGCCGAGCTTGTGCGGCGGGCCCGAATAGGGCGGAAACTCGTATGTCAGCCAGTCCGGATGGGCGCCGATCAGCCGGGCGCTCGTCACCCCGGTCTCCTCCTCGAGCTCGCGGAAGGCGGCCGCCTCGGCGTCCTCGTCGGCGTCGATCCCGCCTTGCGGCATTTGCCATTCAAAGCCCGGGCCGATCACCTCCGGCCCGTCGTCGTCGAGCCTCCGGGCGATCAGCACGCGGCCGCGCGCGTCAAACAGCGCGATCCCGACATTGGGGCGGTAGGGCAGGGGCATGTCGCGTCGGGCCTTCAGAAAGACTGGGAGGAACGGCGTGCTTCGGGACGCGCCTTCGGCGCTCCTCAGCATGAGGACCGGGAGGGCTGAAGGAAACTCCCCGATCCTCATGCCGAGGAGTCCGCGCATGCGGGCGTCTCGAAGCACGCAGCTCCTGTCACGTCTGCTTTCGTCTCCTTGCCACCTGCGCGGCCGCTCCGCATGCTGGGGCGTTTTCCGGAGTTCCGCGTCACCATGCCCCGCCCGATCGCCGCACGGCGCCTGCACGACATCCTCGAAAGCGTCGAGACGGCCAAAAGCGTCAGCGTGGAGGAGCTCGCCGACCGGTTCGGCGTGTCGCGCGAGACCATCCGGCGAGACCTCAAGGCGCTCGCGGCCCAGGGGCGGCTCGACATCGTCCATGGCGGCGCGCTGAAGCGCGGCGTCGGGGAGCCGCCCTACGCCGAGCGGGCTATGGAGAACGCCGCCGGCAAGGCCGCGATCGGCCGCGCGGCCGCCGCGATGGTCGAGCCCGGAATGGTCGTGCTGCTCGACTCCGGGTCGACCACCCACGAGATCGCGGCCGCGCTCGCCAAGGCGCCGCCGAGCGACGTCACGGTGATCGCGACCTCGCTGAGGGACGCGCTGACGCTCACGCGGGCGGGCGTGAAGGTCACCGTGCTCGGCGGCGAGGTCGATCCGGACGACGAGGCGACGGTCGGGCTCGACGTCATCGCGGCGCTACCGCGCTACCGCGTCGATCTCGCCTTCGTCGGCATCGGCGGGGTGACGCCGGACGGCGACGTGACCGTGTTCAGCCGCGTGGCGGCCGAGACGCGGGCCGTGATGCTCGACTGCGCCGCCCGCGGCTTCTACGTCGCCGACAGTTCGAAGTTCGGCCGCGCGGGCGTCGCGCGCATCGCGCCGAAGCGCGCGCCGGAAGCGCTCGTGGTCGACGCGGCCCCACCCGCGCGGATGCAGACGGGGCTCGCCGCCCACGGCGTCGCCTGCATCGTGGCCGACGCGCTATAGTGTGGTTTTTTGTGGTATTTTGATTGAACGCGAGATGCGGTTAGGCTAGGGAGCGGCGGCGACGCTGGAGGCTTCCCGAATGTCCCATCCATCCGCCGGTTCGTTTCCCTCCCAGGCGGCCGTCGTCGTCATCGGCGGCGGGATCGTCGGCTGCTCGCTCGCCTATCACCTGACCAAGCTCGGCCGGCGCGACGTCGTGGTGCTCGAGCAGGGACGGCTGTCGAGCGGCACGACCTGGCACGCCGCCGGGCTCGTGGGCCAATTGCGCGCGCAGGCCTCCATGACGCGGCTGATCCGCGACTCGACCGAGCTCTATGCGGGACTCGAGGCCGAGACCGGCCTCGCCACCGGCTGGCGGCGGTGCGGCTCGATCACCGTGGCGCGCACGCCGGAGCGCATGACGCATTTGAAGCGCGTCATCGCCTCGGCGCGCGCCCAAGGCGTCGAGATCCACGAGTTTTCGGCGCGCGAGGCGGGCGAGAAATGGCCGGTCATGCGGACCGACAATCTCCTCGGCGCCGTCTGGCTGCCGGGCGACGGCAAGGCCAATCCCACCGACCTCACACAGTCGCTCGCCCGCGGCGCGCGCATGGGCGGCGCGAGGATCTTCGAGAAGACGCGGGTGACCGGCGTCGACATCCGCGAGGGCCGGATCCGCGGCGTCTCGACCACGCGCGGCGACATCGCCTGCGAGACGGTCGCGATCTGCGCCGGCCAGTGGTCGCGCCAGTTCGGAAAGATGTGCGGCGTCTCGATCCCGCTGCACTCGGCCGAGCACTTCTATCTCGTCACGGAGACGATCGCGGGCGTGACGCCGGACCTGCCGGTGATGCGCGACCCCCGACGGCTACGTCTATTTCAAGGAGGAGGTCGGCGGCCTCGTGATGGGCGGCTTCGAGCCGCACGCCAAGCCCTGGGGCATGGGCGGCGTCCCGGACGATTTCGAGTTCCAGCTGCTGCCCGACGACCACGAGCAGTTCGAGATCCTGATGGAGAAGGCGCTCGAACGCGTGCCCGCGCTCGAGACCGCGCCGATCCGCGCCACGGTGAACGGCCCGGAGAGCTTCACGCCCGACAACAACTTCCTGCTCGGCGAGACGCCCGAGGTGCGCGGCCTGTTCGTCGGCGCGGGCTTCAACTCGGCCGGCATCGCGTCGGCGGGCGGGGCCGGCAAGGCGCTCGCCGAATGGATGGCGGCGGGGTCGGCCCAGCAGGATCTCTGGCCCGTCGACATCCGCCGCTTCGCCCCGTTCAACGCCAATCCCCGATGGCTGAAGGCGCGCGTGACGGAGACGCTCAGCCTGCATTACGCCATGCCCTGGCCGAACCGCGAACTGGAGACCGCGCGGCCGTTCCGCCGCTCGCCCTTCCACGAGCGCCTCGTCGCCAGGGGCGCGGTCTTCGGCTCCAGGATGGGCTGGGAGCGCCCGAACTATTTCTCCACCGGCGCCCACGACCGCGAGATCGCCTACGGCTTCGGCCGGCCGAACTGGCTCGACGCCTGCGCGGCCGAGCAACGGGCGGCCCGCACGGCCGCGGCGCTGTTCGATCTCTCCTCCTTCGCCAAGCACCGCTTCGAGGGACCGGACGCGGAGCCCGCGCTGCAGGAGCTCTGCGCCGGCGACGTCGCGATCGGCGTCGGGGAGAGCGTCCATACGGCGATGCTGAACCCGCGCGGCGGGATCGAGTCGGAGGTCGTCGTCGCGCGGCTCGCCGGGGACGCGTTCCTGATCGTCTCGGGCTCCGGGCAAGGCGTGCGCGACGCCGACTGGATCGGCCGCAACGCCGGCGCGAAGACGCGCGCGACGCTGACCGACGTCACCTCGGCCTTCGCCGTGCTGGGTCTGGCCGGGCCGCGCTCGCGCGAGATCCTGAGCCGGCTGACCGACGAGCCGCTGGACGACGCCGCCTTTCCGCCGGGGACGGCGCGCGAGATCGCCGTCGGTTTCGAGACCGCGCTCGTGATGCGGCGCTCCTACGCCGGCGAGCACGGCTACGAGCTGTTCGTCCAGACGGAGTTCGCGCTCGGCGTCCACGACGCTCTCCACGAGGCGGCGCGGATCTCGGCCTCAGACGCCGGCCACTACGCGCTCGATGCGTTGCGGATCGAGTTCCGGGCCTGGGGGCGCGAGACCTCGCCGGACGTCACGCCCAACGAGGCGGGGCTCGAAGGCGTGGTGCGGCTCGACAAGGGCGCGGACTTCATCGGCCGCTCGGCGCTCGCGCGCCAGGAGCGGGTCACGCCGAAGCGGCGGCTGGTGTCGTTGCTGGGGCCTGAGCCCGGCGCGCAGATGGTCTGGGGCGGCGAACTCCTTCTGGCCGACGGCGAGCCCGTCGGGGAAGTGACGTCGGCGGCCTTCTGCGCGACGCTCGGCGGGATCGCGGCGCTCGCCTGGGTCCGGGCGGATCGCCGGATCGACCAGCGCTGGCTCGACGCCCGCAGTTTCGCGATCGACGTCGCGGGCGAACTCATGGCCGTGACGGCGAGCCTGACGCCGTTCTGCGATGCGGAAGCGGCGAAGATGGTCAAAGCGCCGCTTGACCGGCGCAGGAAAACCGCATGAACCGCGCCCCCCTTTGTCCCGGACCTGATCCGGGACCCGGAACCGACCGCCTCTGAAAGAGAAACGCCGCGATCCTGCGACAGCGCTCTTTCCGGCGAGCGGCGTCGGTTCTGGGTCCCGGATCAGGTCCGGGACAAGAGCGCGGCGCGCCTTAAAGCACGCAGATCCTATTCGTCATGACGACCGGCATGGAGCCGCACGTCTTCCTCGCGGTGCTCGCGGCCGCCGCGATGCACGCCGGCTGGAACGCGTTCCTGAAGCTCAGGATCGAGCCGTTCCTCGCCATGGCGCTGGTGACCGCCGGCGCCGGCGTCGTCGGGCTTCCGGGCCTCGTCTGGTTCGGCTTCCCGAAGCTCGATGCCTGGCCGTGGCTCATCCTCGATCGCGCTCCACCTCGGCTATTATCTCGCGCTCACCGCCGCCTACGCCCGCGCCGACATGAGCCAGATCTATCCGATCGCGCGCGGCGGGGCGCCGCTCGTGACCGCCTTTGCAAGCGTCGCGCTCGTCGGAGAGGCGATCTCGCCCGTGCAGGGGGCGGGGATCGCGGCGCTCTGCGGCGTCATGCTGATCTCGCTTCTCGGGCGGCGGAAGGGCCAGGCCTTCGACCCCGTCGCGCTCGGCTTCGCCGGGCTCACCGCGCTCATGATCTCCGGCTACACGCTGGTCGACGGGATCGGCGCGCGCACCGCCGGCGACCCGCACGCTTATTCCTCGGCGCTGTTCGTGATCGACGGCTTTCCGCTCGTGCTCTACGCGCTCTGGCGGCGCGGCGCGGCGGGCCTCGCGCCGATGCGCCCATATCTGCTCCAGGGGCTCGCGGGCGGAGCGATGTCGCTCGGCTCATACTGGATCGCGATCTGGGCCATGACGGTGGCGCCGATCCCGCTGGTCGCGGCCGTGCGGGAGTCGAGCGTGCTGTTCGCGGCGCTCATCGCGGTGGTGCTCTTGAAGGAGCCGCTGCAATGGAGCCGGGCGGCGCGGCCGCGCTCATCGTCTGCGCCCTCGTGCTGATGCGGATGGGGTAGGTCTTCCCTCTCCCGCTTGCGGGAGAGGGGACCGGCCGGCGTCCCCGCCCTAGTCGGCCTGCACCGCGTCCATGAAGCTGCGGACCAGCGGGATGCGGCGCCGCTCCTCCAGGCACACGGCGTATTCGGCGACGCTCAGGTCCGCGCCGGTGATCTCCACGCTTTTCAGCCCCTCGCCCTCGCGGAACTCCGAGCTGAAGATCACCCCGATTCCGAAACCCGTCATGACCGCTTCGCGCACGGCTTCGCGGGTCTGGACCTCGAGCAAATGGCCGGGGCGCACGCCCGCCTCCGCGAGCCGCGCCTCGAACACCTCGCGGGTGATGGAGCCGCGCTCGCGCAGCACGACGTCCTGCGTCTCGAAGGCCTCGATCGGCGTCGTGTCGCGCCTGGCGAAGGGGTGGTCGTCGCGCAGGAAGCCGACGAGCCGGTCGCTCATCAGCCGCACCGAGCGGATGCGCGGATCCGACGTCTGCTTCGCCGTCACGCCGACGTCGGCGGAATGGTTCAGAAGCTCGGTCAGCACGTCCGACGAGTTGCCGATCGTAAGCGAAAAGGTCAGCCCCGGATGCTTCTCCCGGATGCGCCCGAGCGCGGGCATCACATGGGCGGCGCTGTCGGCCGCGATCCTGAGATGCCCGCGCGACAGGGTGCGAACGCCCGCGAGCAGCGCCTCGGCTTCGTCCTCCGCGGCGAACAGACGCGCGGTGATGACCTGAAGGCTCTGGCCAAGCGGGGTGAGCTTCACGCTCCGGCCGACGCGGTCGAACAGGCGCACGCCATAGGCCTCTTCGAGCGCCCGCACCTGCGCCGACAGCGTCGGCTGGCTGACGTTCCTGGCCCGCGCGGCTTTCGTGAAGCCGCCGGCCTGCGCCACCGCGTGAAACGCCGCGAGCCCCGTTCCGCTGATCGCCAATGCATAGGCTCCATCTATGCATGAGATTGAAACACGATATTGGACCTATCGGAAGCCCGCGGGCTAGCGTGCTCTCACGGTCAACGACTTCAGGACAGGAAACGCCCGATGTCTTCCGCCCGAACCGCTTCCGCCAAGACGCCCGCAAGGGCGCCCGCCCAGTCCGTCACCGGCGATCCGCTGCTGCTGACGCCGGGGCCCCTGACCACGTCGAAGTCGGTCAAGGAGGTCATGGTCCACGACTGGGGCTCGCGCGACGCGACCTTCATCGCGATCAACACGGCGGTGCTCGAGGGGCTGCCGAAGATCATCCACGGCGAGGCCGACTTCGTCACCGTGCCGATGCAGGGCTCCGGCACCTTCGCGGTCGAGGCGATGCTGACGAGCTTCGTGCCGCGTTCGGCTAAGTGCCTCGTGCTGGTGAACGGCGCCTACGGGCTCCGCGCCAAGAAGATCCTGGACATCGCGGGCCGCGCCGCCGTCGTGCATGAGACCGCGGAAGACACCCCTCCGGACCTCGCCGAGATCGAGCAGATCCTCGAGGCCGACGCCGCGATCACCCACGTCTTCGTCGTCCATTGCGAGACCACGAGCGGCATCCGCAATCCCGTCGAGGCGGTGGCCGCGCTCGTGAAGCGCCACGGACGGCGCCTCCTCATCGACGCCATGAGCGCCTTCGGCGCGCTGCCGCTCGACGCCCGCGAGGTGACGTTCGACGCGGTCGCGGCCTCGTCGAACAAGTGCATCCAGGGGGTGCCGGGCCTCGGCTTCGTGCTGGCGCGGGCCTCCGCGCTCGAGGAGACCAAGGGGAACGCCACCACGCTGGTGCTCGACCTCCACGACCAGCACCAGGCGATCTCCAAGACCGGCCAGTATCGCTTCACGCCGCCGATCCACGTCATCGTGGCGTTTCATCAGGCGCTGCAGGAGTTCTGGGCCGAGGGCGGGGTCGCGGGCCGCGGCGAGCGCTACGCCGACAACGCCCGCATCCTGATCGACGGCATGGCGCGGCTCGGCTTCGAGACGCTGCTGCCGGCGGCGCGCCAGGCCCCGATCATCGTGACGTTCCGGATGCCGGCCGACGAGCGCTTCGCGTTCCAGCGCTTCTACGACGCGCTGAAGGACCGCGGCTACGTGATCTATCCGGGCAAGCTGACGGTCGCGGAAAGCTTCCGCATCGGCTGCATCGGCGATCTCCACGCGGCCGACATGAGCGCCTTCGTGGGCGTGGTGGCCGAAGTGCTCGACGAAATGGGCGTGGGGCTCAAGACGGCGGCGTGAACGACGCCTTGGGGCGCGCGAAGTGCGTGCTTCGAGACGGCCCTCCGGGCCTCCTCAGCATGAGGGATGTTGAGGACGCCGGGAGCGCAGCAGTTCAACGGTCCTCATCCTGAGGAGGCTTCCGGAGGAAGCCGTCTCGAAGGACGCAGTTGATCGATGCAGGTCTTTTTGAAACGGGAGCTTCCGGGATGAACATGCACGTGAACATCGGCTCCGACGTCCTCGCCAACGGGCGCACGTATCGACGGCCCGAAAAGCCCGTCGTCGTCATCTGCGTCGACGGCTCCGAGCCCGGCTACATCGAGGCCGCGATCGAGGCCGGCCTCGCGCCGAACCTCGACAGGCTGATGAAGACCGGCGCCTCGACCACCGCGTCTCGGTGATCCCGAGCTTCACCAACCCCAACAACCTCTCGATCATCACCGGCCGCCCACCCTCGGTGCACGGCATCGCCGGCAACTTCTTCTTCGACCGCGAGAAGGACGAAGAAGTGATGATGAACGACGCGAAGTTCCTGCGCGCGCCCACCATCCTCGCCGAGCTCCAGAAGGCCGGCATGAAGGTCGCGATGGTGACGGCCAAGGACAAGCTGCGCACGCTGCTCGGCAAGGGCCTCGATTTCTCGAAGGGGACCGCGATCGCCTTCTCGTCGGAGAAGGCCGACCGCGCGAACATGGCCGAGAACGGGATCGAGGACGTGCTCGACTTCGTCGGCAAGCCGCTGCCCGAGGTCTACAGCGCCGACCTCTCCGAATTCGTCTTCGCCGCGGGCGTGAAGCTGCTGAACGGCTTCCGGCCGGACGTCATGTATCTGTCGACCACCGACTACGTGCAGCACAAGGCGGCGCCGGGCTCGGAGTTCGCCAACAGCTTCTATGCGATGTTCGACCGTTACGTCGGCGAACTCGACGCGGCCGGCTGCACGCTCGTCATGACCGCCGACCACGGCATGAACGACAAGCATCTCGCGGACGGCTCGCCCGACGTCATCTATCTGCAGGAGATCCTCGACGAGAAGCTCGGCGCGGGCGTCACGCGCGTCATCCTGCCGATCACCGACCCTTACGTCGCGCATCACGGCGCATTGGGCTCCTTCGCCACCGTCTATGTCGATCCCAAGCACCGCGAGGCGGTGGTCGAGATCGCCAGGAACATCGAGGGCGTCACGGTGGCGATCCCGGCCATCGAGGCGTGCAAGCGCTTCGAGCTTCCGGCCGACCGCATCGGCGACGTCGTGGTGCTGTGCGACCGCCATAAGGTGCTCGGTACGTCGGCCGCGCGCCACGACCTTTCGGGCCTCACCGAGCCGCTGCGCAGCCATGGCGGGCTCACCGAACAGGTCGTGCCGATGATCGCGAACCGGCCGATCGAGGTCCCCGAGGGCCGCACGCTTCGCAACTTCGACGTCTTCGACGTCGCGCTGAACCTGGTGCGGTGAAACACGACCGTCATGCCCGCTTTTGCGGGCATCCACGACTTCTGAACCGCCACGCTTCACGACCAAGTCGTGGATACCCGGCTTCGCCGGGCATGACGGCGGAGACACGGAAAGCGAGCCGATGAACGCCAACGTCAAGCCGCCCTTCCGCCGCGAGGCCATGCGGATCGCGGGCAAGCTCGTGCAGACCGACGACATCGTCGAGGTCTTCAACCCCTACGACAATTCGGTCGTCGGCACCGTGCCGGCGGCGCGCGCCGAGCATGTGCGCGAGGCTTTCCAGAAAGCCCGCGCCTTCAAGCCGAAGCTGACCCGCTACGAGCGCCAGCAGATCCTGCAGCGCACGGCCGAACTCCTGCGCGACCGTCGGGAAGACTTCGCCCGCCTCATCGTCGCCGAGACCGGCTCTGCTGGAAGGACGGGCTCTACGAGGCGAGCCGCGCCTACGACGTCTGGTCGTTCGCCGCGCAGCTCACCATCAAGGACGACGGCGAGATCTATTCCTGCGACATCTCCCCGAACGGCAAGGCGCGCAAGATCTTCACGACGCGCACGCCGCTCTTGGGCGTCATCTCCGCCATCACGCCGTTCAACCACCCGCTCAACATGGTGAGCCACAAGCTCGCGCCGGCGATCGCGACCAACAACCGCCTGGTGCTGAAGCCGACCGAGCTCACGCCGCTCACCGCGCTCGCGCTCGCCGACGTGCTCTACGAGGCGGGCCTGCCGCCCGAGATGCTGTCGGTCGTGACCGGCAACCCGTCCACCATGGGCGACGCCATGATCACCGACCCCGACGCCGACCTCGTGACCTTCACGGGCTCGGTGCGAGTGGGCAAGCACATCGCCAACACGGCCGGGTACAAGCGCATCGTGCTCGAGCTCGGCGGCAACGATCCGCTGATCGTCATGGAGGACGCCGACCTCGACAAGGCCGCCGAGCTTGCGGTGACGGGCGCGACCAAGAACTCCGGCCAGCGCTGCACGGCGGTGAAGCGCATCCTGGTGGTGAACGCGGTCGCCGACGAGTTTTCGCGGCTCGTGGTCGAGAAGGCGAAGAAGCTGAAGTCCGGCGACCCGATGGATCCCGCGACCGACGTCGGCACGGTGATCAACGAGCGCTCCGCGATCCTGTTCGAGAACCGTGTGAACGACGCCGTCTCCAAGGGCGCGGAGGTGCTGCACGGCGCGCCGCGCAAGGGCGCGCTGTTCGCCCCGACGGTCGTGGACAACGTGCCCTACGACTGCGAGCTCGTGCACGAGGAGACCTTCGGGCCCGTGATCCCGATCGTGCGCTGCCCGGACGACATCGCGGAGGTCATCCGCATCTCGAACTCGACGGACTACGGCCTCTCCTCGGGCGTGTGCACCGATCGGCTCGACTACGTGTCGCGCTTCGTGGCCGAGCTCGAGGTTGGCACGGTCAATGTCTGGGAAGTCCCGGGCTACCGGATCGAGATGTCGCCCTTCGGCGGAATCAAGGATTCGGGCCTTGGCTACAAGGAAGGCGTCGTGGAGGCGATGAAGAGCTTCACAAACGTACGAACCTGGTCGATGCCCTGGGCGGCGTAAGTTTAGGCGAAGTGACTAAAAACACTTCTTGTCAATGAAGTGTCACAGAGGTCCAATATAAGAAGACGTTACTTTTTATTTGGCCGCTTAGCGGCGTCGAACACAGGGATATGCGACGGTGAAGACGTGGATCTTGGCCGGCATTACGGCCGCTCTTGCGCTTTCGACGCCAAACGTTGCTTTCGCCGACAAGGCGAAGGGTGACGGTCTATACGGCGCTCGAAAACGACCAGCTCAAGACCTTCAAGTCGGCGATCGAGACGGCCGTGCCCGAGGCCGAAGTGGTGTGGGTGCGTGACTCGACCGGCGTCATCACCGCCCGCTTCCTCGCCGAGAAGGACAATCCGCGCGCCGACATGGTGATCGGGCTCGCGGCCTCCTCGCTGCTGATGTTCGAGAAGGCGGGCCTGCTCGAGCCCTACAAGCCCGCCGGCGTTGACAAGCTGAAGCCCGAGTTCCGCGACTCCAAGGAGCCCTATGCCTGGACCGGCATGGACGCGTTCCTCGGCGCGGTCTGCTTCAACACGGCGGAAGCCGGCGGGGTCGCGGCCCCGAAGTCCTGGAAGGATCTGCTGAAGCCCGACTTCAAGGGCAAGATCGTGATGCCGCATCCGGCGTCGTCGGGCACCGGCTATCTCATGGTCGCGGGTTGGCTCCAGTCGATGGGCGAGGACGCCGGCTGGCAGTTCATGGACGGGCTGCACGAGAACATCGCCGCCTATCTGCACTCGGGCTCGGCGCCTTGCGTCCAGGCCGCGCGCGGCGAGCAGCTCGTCGGGCTCGCGCTCGACATGCGCGGCGCCTCCGAGAAGACCAAGGGCGCGCCGATCGAGGTCATCTTCCCCGAAGGCGGCGTCGGCTGGGACATGGAGGCCGCGGCGATCGTGAAGGGAACCAAGAACGCCGAGGCCGCCAGGAAGATCGCCGACTGGGTCGCGACCGAGGACGCCAACAAGCTGTTCGCCAAGACCTACGCCGTGGTGGCCTATCCGGGCGCCGACAGCCCGCCCGCCAACTATCCGGCCGGCGCCGACAAGGCCATGATCAAGAACGATCTCGGCTGGATGGCGGACAACCGAGAGCGCGTGCTCGCCGAGTGGTCGAAGCGCTACGAGTCCAAGGCCGCGCCGAAGAAGTAAGCGCTCAGGCGTCTCGGAGCAGGCGTTGCGCGTGCTTCGAGACGCCCTTCGGGCTCCTCAGCATGAGGAATGTTGAGGACGCCATTCTGGAGTGGGAAATCCGCCCACCTCCCTCATGCTGAGGAGCCTTGGCGAAGCCGAGGCGTCTCGAAGCACGCAGTTCCTCGAGACAGCGACGCGACAGAGGATCGAGCCATGACCGCATCCCAGCCGATCGCAGATCCGTTCCTGAGCGTCCGCGGCCTGCGGAAGAGCTACGGCGCCTTCACGGCGCTCGAAAACATCGACCTCGACGTCGCGCGCGGCGAGTTCGTGTCCTTCCTCGGGCCGTCGGGCTGCGGAAAGACCACGCTGCTGCGCGCGATCGCCGGCCTCGACCCGCAGGACGAGGGCTCGATCCATATCGGGGGCCGCGACGTCTCGAAGGCGCCGCCGTCCGAGCGCGACTTCGGCATCGTGTTCCAGTCCTACGCGCTGTTTCCGAACCTGACCGTCGCGAAGAACGTCGGCTACGGCCTCGTCAATCAGCCGGGCCGCGCCGCCGAGCGCGTCGCCGAGCTTCTGGCGCTGGTCGGGCCTGCCGGATCAGGGCGAGAAGTTTCCGGGCCAGCTTTCCGGCGGCCAGCAGCAGCGCGTCGCGCTCGCCCGGGCGCTCGCGACCTCGCCCGGCCTGCTGCTGCTCGACGAGCCGCTTTCGGCGCTCGACGCCAAGGTGCGCGTGCGGCTGCGCGACCAGATCCGCGATCTCCAGCAGCGGCTCGGCGTCACCACCATCATGGTGACGCACGACCAGGAGGAGGCGCTCGCCATGGCCGACCGCATCGTGGTGATGAACCACGGCGTGATCGAGCAGGTCGGCGCGCCGTCCGAAATCTATGGCGCGCCCAGAACCCCCTTCGTGGCGGACTTCGTCGGCCACATGACGTTCCTCGACGGCGTCCTCGCGGGTCCGCGCCGGGTGCGGGTCGGCGGCATCGAGTTCACGGTCGCCGAGGACGCGCAAGGCTCGGTCGGCGCGCCCGTGCGGCTCGCGCTGCGGCCCGAGACGGCGCGGCTGCAGGGGCTCGACGACGCCACCCCCAACCGCTTCGAGGCGCGGATCGGCGAACTCGCTTTCCTCGGCTCCTTCTGTCGCGCGCGGCTGGAGCCGACCGGCTCCAGCGGCCTCGTCATCTCGGCCGACGTGCCCGCCAACGCCATGCGCGACCTCGGCCTCGCCGAGGGCGACGTGCGGCCGGTGGCGTTCCCGCCCGACAGCCTCCGGGTGTTCCCGGGCGCGCCGTCGTGAGCGAGATCGCCGCCCGGATGCCGGCCATCGCTCCGGCCAAGGCCCCGCGCGCGGCGCCGATCGTCAGCGAGCGGCAGGCGGCGGGTCTGATGATCGCGGCGATCGCCGGCGTCCTCGTCCTCATCATCGCGCTGCCGCTCTGGGCGCTTCTGTCGAAGAGCGCGCAGAACACCGACGGCCAGTTCGTCGGGCTCGCGAACTTCCTGGCCTATGCCGGCAACCCGACGCTGATGGCGTCGCTCGTCAACAGCGTGTGGGTCTCGGGGCTCGCGACCGCGATCGTGATCCCGCTCGCCTTCGGCTTCGCCTATGCGCTGACCCGCTCCTGCGCGCCGCTCAAGGGGGCGCTTTACGCCGCCGCGCTTCTGCCGATCTTCGCGCCCTCGCTGCTCGCGGGCCTTTCGCTCATCTATCTCTTCGGCAACCAGGGGCTTTTGAAGTCCTGGATGATGGGCCGCTCGCTCTACGGGCCGATCGGCATCGTGATGGCGGAGGCGCTCTACACCTTCCCGCACGCGCTGCTGATCCTCACCACCGCGCTCTCGCTGTCCGACGGTCGCCTGCGCGAGGCGGCCGACGCCATGGGCACGAGCCGCGCCCGCATCTTCTGGACCATCACCCTGCCGGGCGCGCGCTACGGACTGATCTCGGCCGCCTTCGTCGTGTTTACGCTCGTCATCACCGACTTCGGCATCCCGAAGGTGATCGGCGGCCAGTTCGACGTGCTCGCCACCGACGCCTACCGGCAGGTCGTCGGCCAGCAGAACTTTCCGATGGGCGCGGTGGTGGGCATCGTCCTGCTCGTTCCGGCGATCGCCGCGTTCTTCGTCGATCGCCGAGCGCAGAAGCGCCAGACGGCGCTGCTCTCGGCACGCGCCGTGCCCTACCGTCCCAAGCCCGACCGGCGCCGCGACCTCGGCCTGTTCGCTTTCGCGGGCCTGATCGCGCTCCTCATCGTCGCGACCTACGGCGTCGCGGCATGGGGCTCGTTCGTGCGCTACTGGCCCTACAACCTGTCGCTGACGCTCGCCAATTACGACTTCGCCAATGTCGAGCCGACCGGCTGGGACGGCTACTTCAATTCGCTGAAACTCGCCGGCCTCACCGCGCTCGTGGGCGCGCCGCTGGTCTTCGTCGGGGCCTATCTGATCGAGAAGATCCGCGTCTTCCCGCGCCTGCGGGGCTTCGCGCATTTCCTCGCCATGCTGCCGATGGCGGTGCCCGGCCTCGTGCTCGGCCTCGGCTACGTGTTCTTCTTCAACGCCTCGTGGAACCCGCTCAACGTGTTCTACGGCACGCTGACCGTTCTGGTGATCAACACCGTCGCGCATTACTTCACGGTGGCGCACATCACGGCGCTGACGAGCCTCAAGCAGCTCGATCCCGAGTTCGAGGCGGTGGCGGCCTCGCTGAAAGTTCCGTTCTGGCGCACGTTCTCCCCGTCACCGCGCCGATCTGCATGCCGGCGATCCTCGACATCGCGGTCTATCTCTTCGTCAACGCCATGACGACGGTCTCGGCCGTGATCTTCCTCTACGGCGCAGACACCAAGCTCGCCTCGATCGCGATCGTGCACATGGACGAGGCCGGCGCCGTGGCCTCCGCCGCCGCGATGGCGACCGTGATCATGGCGACCGCCATCGGCGTGAAGATCCTCCACGTCGTCCTGACGTGGCTCGTGTTCGGACGCCTGCAGAAATGGCGCGAGCGGTGAGCGCGAAGGCGCGGCTCGTCGCCGAATCCGAGAGCGACACCAACCTCACGGACCGCCGCGCCGCCTGGCAGGCGAGCGCTCGACGGCGAGACCCGCGCGCTGCTCGCCCGCGACGAACGCGGCTTCCTGCGCCAGTCGGTCTCGACGCCCTGCCTCAACGCGATCGCCAAGGCCGAAGGGATCTGGATCGAGGACGTCGCCGGGCGCCGCTACATGGATTTCCACGGCAACAACGTCCACCACATCGGATACGGCCATCCGAGGCTGAAGGCCGCGATCGCGGCGCAGATGGACGCGCTGCCGTTCGCGCCGCGCCGCTACGCCTGCGAACCCGCGGCGATGCTCGCCGAAAAGCTCGGCCAGATCACGCCGGGGACATTGTCGAAGGTGCTGTTCACCACCGGCGGCTCGGACGCGGTGGAGCTTGCGGTCAAGATCGCGCGCGCCGCGACCGGCCGCACCAAGACGCTGTCGTTCTGGGACGCCTTCCACGGCGCGGGCGTCGGCGCCGGCGCGATGTCGGGCGAGGCGCTGTTCCGGTCGGGGCCCGCCGCGCCCATGGTGGCGGGCGCGCTCCATGTCGCGCCCTTCGGCGGCGGTTCGCGCTGCCCCTACGGCGGCCGGACGCCGGAGGAGAGCGGCGCGGCCTGCGCGCGGATGATCGACTATGTGCTCTCGCGCGACCCGGACGTCGCGGCGCTCGTCGCCGAGCCGACGCGCGCGGTTCCTTACGTCGCGCCGCCGGGTTTCTGGGCGCAGGCGCGCGGGATCTGTGACCGCCACGGCGTGAAGCTGATCTTCGACGAGATCCCGACCGGGCTCGGCAAGACCGGAAAAATGTTCTCCTGCGAGCATGACGGCGTCGTCCCCGACATCATCGTGCTCGGCAAGGCGCTCGGCGGCGGCATCCTGCCGATCGCGGCCGTCGTGGCGCGGCCCGAGCTCGACGTCGCGCAGGACTGGGCGTTCGGGCACTACACCCACGAGAAGAACCCGGTGACGACCCGCGCGGCGCTCACCACGATCGAGATCATCGAGGACGAGGGTCTGGTGGAGAACGCCGCCGCGGTCGGCGCTTACGCGCTCGAGCGCCTGTCGGAGCTGGCGGATCGCCTCGACGTCGTGCGCGACGTCCGGGGCCGGGGACTGCTGATCGGCTTCGACATCGTGACCCCGGACGGCGCGCCCGACGGCGACCTCGCCGAGGAGGTCCTCTACCGAGCGCTTGATCTCGGCCTGTCGTTCAAGACCACGATGGGAAACGTCGTGACCCTCACCCCGCCCCTGACCCTGACCCGCGACGAGATGGCCGACGCGCTCGACCGCCTCGAACAGGCGATCGACGGGGCGGTGGCGGGGCGGAGTTAGGGAACGCCGCATCGGGCCGTCTGCGTGCTTCGAGACGCCGGCCGCCGGCCGGCTCCTCAGCATGAGGACCGTTCTTGCTTGCCAGACCTTAGCTTTCTCGGACCTCCGGCCGTCCTCATGCTGAGGAGGCCCGAAGGGCCGTCTCGAAGCACGCAGTCGGCTTCCGCCCCTCCTCAGTCGAAGCCGGCCGCGCCCTTCTCCGCCATCACCACCTGGGCCTCGGCGACGAGCGTCGCGAGCGCGTCGGGCGAGGGCATGTCCTCGGTGACGTAGACGAGCCGCCCGCGCGGATCGACGAGGTAGATGCGGGCGTCGTGGACGTCGTAGCCGCGGCCGCGCCCCTTGAGCGCGTCGACGAGGCGCCCGACCCCCTCGAGCGTCGGCGTGGCGGCGCGCCAGCCGGGGGCCGCGCCCTGCGCCTCGAGCCAGGAGGTCAGTCGCGCCGGGTCGTCGCCGAGCGCGTCGACGCTGAGCGAAAGGAGGTCGGCCGGCAGGTTTCTGGCCGCGATGCGCTCCTGCGCGGCCTTGAAGATCGCGCCCTGCACCGGGCAGGTGGTGGAGCAGCCGGCGAAGAACAGCGTCACCAGCGTGAAGCGTCCCGCCGAAGTTTCGGCCGACAGCGTCGTCGCCTTCCCGTCGTGGCGCGTGAGCGCGACGTCGGGCAACGCACGCGCCGGCCGGATCGGGCCGAACGGCATGGCGTGGGTCTCGGTCTCGCCCGCTGCTCCCTCGGCCGGCAGTTCGGGCAGGGCCGCGGACCGGGGGCGCTCGACCGCGAGCATCGCGGCGGCGGCTCCTGCGGCGAGCAGAACGATCGCGGCGGCGGCGAGCGCCAGAGGGCGGCGGAGGAGCGAGCGCATGGTCGGGCTCATCTTACGGCCGCCGGCTGACATAGGCGAACAGCGCGGCGCAGTCGGCGTCGGAGACGTCGAAGCGCGGCATCAGCCGGCTCACCATCACGGAGGCCGGGTCGACGCCCTCCCGCATCAGGCGGCAGAACGAGGCCTCGTCATAGGAGACCGGCGCGCCGCCGCGCGGCGTGCGGGGAGCCGAGAAGGTCGTCCGGTCGAGCCGCGCGATCGCGCGCGGGCCGCCCGACGCCGCGCCCTCGTGGCAGTTCACGCAGGCCGAAGCCGAAACCGGCAGAGCGACGCCGCTGAAGATCTTCGCCTCGAGCGCCGCATGGCCGTGAAAGAGCATGTAGCCGCGCGCGATCGGCGAGCGCCAGGCCAAGACCGCCGCCGCGGCGAGCGCGACGACGACGAGCGCCGCGACCGCGAACCGGCGCCGCGGCGCGGACGCCGCCTCGGCGCCGAACGCCGCGGCCGAGGGCCTCACTGCGGCCCGAGCTCGCGCACGAAGGCTGCGAGCGAATCGAGGTCGGCGTCCGGCACGGCGAGCGTGGTGTGCGCCTTGATCGCGGCCTGCAGCGTCGGGGCGGAGCCGTCATGGAGATAGGGCGCGGTCGCCCAGGCCCCGCGCAGCGTCGGCACGTCGAGCCGCGTCAGCGTCTCGCCGAGCCGCTTGCCGCTCGCCGGCTTGATGGTGCCGACGCTCCGCAGCGCGGTCGCGCCGGCGCTGATCGTGTAGGGCGTGCCGGCGTGGCAGGTGCCGCATTGCAGGCGGTTGAAGGCCGCAAGGCCCGCCTGTCCGGCCGCAGTCAGCCCGCCGTTCGCCGCCGCATAGGGGCTGCGGGGCGTGACGGTCAGCGAGGAGACGTAGGCCGCGAGCGCGTCGAGGTCGGCGCTGAGGCCCGCCTTCTTGTCGCCGAGCGGCTGGGCCCGGGTGCCGGCGAGATAGGCGGCCTCGGTCATCAGGCCGGTGCCGCCGGCAAGGTCGCGGATCTGCTTCTCGAAGTCCTGCACCTCGTCGAAATTGCCGGTCCAGTGCAGGAAGCCCTGCGCCATGCCGCCATGGCCCTGCAGCGAGATCGTGTTGCGCAGGCCTTCTCCGAAGCCGGTGAGATCCCAAACCCGGCCGTCGCCCTCTCCGTCGTCATGACAGGAGGCGCAGCTGATGTAGCCGTCGCGGGCGAGCCGCGTGTCGACCGCGTCGTAGAACAGCTGCTTGCCGCGCAGCACGGTGGCCGTGAGCTTCTCGGTCCCGATGGTGCGGATGGTCGAGGCGACGGCGAGGCGCCGGTCGCCGTTCGTCAGCAGCGGCTGCAGGTCGATCATGCTGACGCTGCGGTCCATCAGGTTGTGGGCGACGAGCCAGCGGCCGCCCGGCAGCAGCGTCAGCGCGTTGGGCGCCTGGCCGACGGGGACGCGCATGAGTTCGCGCTTGCCGACGGGGTCGAGCACCGCGACCGTGCGGGTCGTCTCGAGCGCGGCGAAGAGATAGGCCCCGTTCGGATGGATCGCGACGGCGCTCACCACGCCGGCGTTGTCGACGTCGATGCGCGAGGAAAGATCCTCGAGCCCGGTCGTCAGGTCGACCCGCGAGACGATCGCCCGCACCGTGTTCTGGAAGTTGAGCGGCTGGCCGTCCCGCAGCATGCCGCGATAGACGTTGTCCATCTTGGACGGGACCCAGCCGGTCTTGCCGTCGGGCGAGATCGCCATGGCGCCGAGATAGTTCGGGACGCCGCGGCCGCTCACCTCGGTGTCGACCGCGTCCGAGGGGCCGAGCACGATGGTTCGCTCGACCATGCCCGACAGGCCGATCACCCGGATCTCGCCGCCGAAGGCCGCTGCGGGCGAAGGCGCGGCGGACTTGGCGAGCTTGTCGTCGCCCTTCTTGTTCTTCTTCTTTTTCTTCTTCGTCGGCTTGGCCTCGGCGCTCGGGGCCGCGGTCGACTCGCCGCGGATCGGCGGGGTGATGAAGCGCGAGATGTAGGCCTTGTCGCGCGCGGCGTTCACCGCGATGCGCCGCGGCCCGGGGCCGGCGTCGCCGACGCCGTAATTCTCCCCGAGCGGGCCGAGCAGCATGATCTGGCCGGTCGCTTCCAGCGTCACCGCCACGTCGCCCCACTGGCCGACCGTCGCGACGTCGGAGGGGCGCGAGCCCGCCGGCAGCGCGATGGTGCGCAGCACCTGATAGGTCGCGCCGTCCACCACGGTGATCGACGCGCTTTCGCGGTTGGCGACCCAGATCTGGTTGCGGCCGGTCAGGACGAGCGACCACGGCTTGCGGCCGACCGGGACTTCCGCGAGCAGCCTTCGGCCGTCGAGATCGATCACCGAGACGGTGTCGTTGTCGCGGTTGACGACCCAGAGCCGGCCGAGGCCCGCGCCGCTCGGCTGGTGGGCCGATCCGCCCGAGGACGTGCCGCCCGGCGTTCCGGCGCCGACCGCGAACACCGCCTGGTCGAAGGCGTAGGTCGAGATCGCGCCGTCGCTTGCGCGCATCACCAGCACGACGCTGAAGACGCCGGGCCGCGCGAAGACGTGCGAGGTCGCGGAGGAGGCGGAGAACGCCGTGTCGGCCGCGCCGTCGCCGAAGCGCCAGCTGAAGGTCGCGCCGGCGCCGTCCGCGATCGTCGGCGCATAGGACTTGGTCGCGCCGGCCTGCACGGGCGTCGCCTCGAGCGCGGTGACGCGGGGCTGGCCGCCGGTCACGCTCCAATTGAAGCTCGCGCTCGCCGCAAGCCCGATCGGATCGGTGACGGTGACGGTCGGCCGGTAGGATCCGGCGGTCGTCGGCGAGCCGGAGATCATGCCGCGGAAGGCGTCGATGGCGAGGCCCGGCGGCAGGCCCGTGGCGCGGAACGCCAGCGGGTCGTTGTCGGGGTCGGCGGCCGTCAGCGCGAGCGAGACCGCGGTTCCGGTCCGCGTCGACTGGGCCGCGGGCGTCGCGATCGTCGGGGCGCCGCTGGTGAGGCCGAAGACCTGCACCTCGGCGAGGTTCAGATAGGACGTCGGCGTCGTGGTCTTCTGGACGCGCACGTAGCGGCCAGCGGCGGAGACCGGCACGTCGATGAAGTCGTTGATCGTCGAGGCGCCGAAGGTGCGGGTCGCGACCAGCGGGTCGGCGACGAGCGAGGCGTGGGTGCGGCTCGTCATGTCGAAGCCCGCGACGAACACGGTGAGGTCCTGGGCCCGGTCCGCGCAGCAGTCGGTGCGTTTCCAGATCCGGACATAGTCGAGCGGGACCGAGGAGCCGAGGTCGACCTGCCACCAGGGCTGGCTCTGCAGCCCGCTATGGGCGATCGAATTGGCGGAGATCGCGCCGTTGACGTTGCCGTCGACCGCGCGCGAGGCGAGGCCGCCGTTCGAGACCGACGACATCGTGGCTGGCCGCGTGGCCGCGAGGTTGGCGGTCGAGCCCGCGCGCGCCGCGAAGAGTTCGGTCGCGGGCACCGGCGCGAAGCCGTTATCGCCCGGCCGCATCTGCGTCAGGCGGAGCACGCCGCCGCCGCCGGAGTTGAAGTATTCGACGAAGACCGGGTGATCGACGCCCTGCGCGAGATCGACCTGGCCCTCGCGGGTCGAGGGCGAGTGCGGGGTCCAGTCGTCAACGATCAGCTTGCCGGCGATCCACACCCGGACGCCGTCGTCGGACTCGACGCGGAACCGCGTCGCGCCGCCGCGCGTCGGGCGGATCGACCCGCGCCAGCGCGCGGAGAAGACGCCCGGCACGCCCGATCCCGGACCGGTTTCTGCGAAGGTGAAGTTGAGCGCCTCGCGCCGCTGCGCGAGCACGGGCCCGGCGAGCGCCGCGCCGCCGAAATACTCGCCGAGCAGGCCCTCGCCGACGGTCGGACGGGTGTCGACCACGATCGACATGTCGGTCGAGACCACGGCGTCGCCGCGGGTTGCGATCAGCGAGGCGGTGAACGCGCCGGTTTCGGTCGGCGTGCCGGAGACGCGCGGTGAGCGGATCGACCGTAAGGCCGGCCGCAGGCCCGTCGCGGAGTAGCGCACGCCGTCGCCGAGCGGAAACGACGGTCGGCTGAGCGGTCCCGGCCCGATTGAGCTGGAGCGCCACCGGATCGGGCGCGACGAGCGTCGCGACCGTGGTGGGCGCGACGTTCACGATCTTGGCGACCGACGGCGTGCCCGCGGAGTCGAGCGCGAACAGCATCCAGTAGCCGGGCAGCAGGTTGCCGGCGTTGCTCGGCACCGCGAGCCGGTAGGCGTTGGTCCCGGTGCGGGTGAACGGCACCGTCAGGCGGCGCTGGTCGGAGTTCACCGTGTGGGTCGTCGCGCCCATGCGGATCAGCGCGAAGGAACGTCACCTCGCGGTTGGTGACGACGTCGGCGGCGCGCCGAGCGCGAGCTCTGACGGCGCCGAGGAGATCACGGGCCGCGCGAGCCGGTTTCCGCTCGCGTCGAACAGGTAGCTCGGCTCGTAGAGCTGGAAGTCAGGATGGTTGGTGGAGCAGTTGCCGCAGAGGCCCCCGCCGCCCGCCAGCACCCGCCCGTCCGGCAGCAGCAGCGCGATGCTGTGATAGTTGCGCGGCGCCGCGACCGCGGGCGCGAGCGTGAAGCGCTTGGTGCGGGGGTCCCAGATCTCGGTCGCGAGGACGGAGTCGGAGTCCTGGAAGTTCGCGCCGAAGGTCTGGCCGCCGACGATCAGCACCCGGCCGTCCGGCAGCACAACCGAGTTGTGGTAGACGCGCGGATAGATCATCGAGGTGAGCTTCGTCGTCACCGCGCCGCCGCGCGAGACGTCGATCTCGTAGGACGCCGCGCTCGCGGCCGCGCCGGTGTACTGGGTCGAGCCGCCGGTCTTCAGGATTTTGCCGGCGTCGTACATCAGCGCGTTGCCGGACGAGGCGAACACGTCGTCGCCGCGCCGGCCGGCCTCAGTCACGCGGCCCGTGCCGGTGGTGTCGATCCACTGCATCATCGGGCCGGGCGCGGCGTAGAGCACGCGGCCGTTGCCGGTCGGGATCAGCGCGAAATGGCTGTCCTTGCCGAAATCGGTCAGCGTCGTGGACTGCATGCCCGCGACCGACAGCCCGACAGCAGGCGCCAGCCCTGGCCCGGCGTCCAGAGCTCGCCGTCCTTGCGCGCTGCGCCGTTGCCCGACCACGAGCCGCCGATGGTGAGGACCGAGCCGTCCTGCAGGATGGTGTTGGCGTTGTAGCCGCGCGGGATGCGCATGTCCTGGGCGCGCGTGAAGGTGTCGGCGGCCGGATCGTAGATGCTGGTGACCGGGGCGTTCGAGCCGCCGTTGACGAGCACGCGGCCGTCCGTCAGCAGCGTCGTGCCGGTGCAGAACATGTTGTGGCCGAGCTGCGCCGAGCGCCGTTCGACCGCGCCGGTCGCCGGATCGTAGAGCGCGCCGTAGACCCGTCCGTTCGACGCGAAGGCGAATTCGCCGTCGGCGGCCCAGAGCAGCACCTTGCCGTTCTTGAGCACCGCGCCGGAGGAGGGGACGAGCGGCAGACTCGTCAGCGGGCCCCAGCGGCCCTGCTGCTGGGCGCTCGCCGAGACCCTGAAAACGCCAACGCCAGCGCCGCCAGCGCGCCCGCGACGATCCGACCCCCAGCCATGCTACGGCTCCCCAGCCAGCGACGTTCGCCGGCCTTAAGAGCCGTCTCGCTTAAGTCTCTCTGACTTTCCGCATTTTTGACACGAGTTGTACGAATTAACCTAAACAACAGGACGTCATTTTCTTGATCCAAAACGGGACATTAAAGTGTTCAATTGAAAACTAACGATGATTCATAAGGTCAATGCGCGCGTTCGGCTTGCGAAGACTCAGGCGGCCTGCATGGCTCGTCCTAGCACGTCGTAGAGCCGCGGGTCGCCCGACTGGGCGACGTTGAAGCGCATGAAGCCGCCGGCTGTGCGCGACAGGCTGAAGGCGTCGCCGGGCGCGAGCACCACGTCTTCGGTGAGCGCGCGGCGGGCGGTCTCGGAGGCGTCGACGCCCTCGGGCAGGCGGCACCACAGGAACATGCCGGCGCGCGGCTCGATCCAGGGAACGACGCCGACCGCCTTCAGCCGGCGCGCGGTCTCGCCCGTCGCCTCGGCGAGCCGGACGCGAAGAGCCTCGACATGACGACGGTAGCCGCCGTCCTTCAGCAGGGCGTGGAGCAGCTCCGCCGAGAGCCGTCCGCCGCCGAACGAGGTCGCGATCCGAAGGTCCACGAGGTCTTCGATCCAGTCGGCCGGCGCCGCGATGTAGCCGCAGCGCACCGACGCCGAGAGGGTCTTCGAGAAGCTGCCGACCTGCACGACCCGGGAAAGGCCGTCGAAAGCCGCTAGGCACGGGGCGGAGGGATCCCCGAGATCGGCGAAGATGTCGTCCTCCACGATGGTGAGGTCGGCCTCCTCGGCGATCTTCAGGAGCCGGTGCGCGACGACCGGCGACAGGCTCGCGCCCGTCGGATTGTGGATCGCCGAATTGGTCATGTAGAGGCGCGGTCGATGCTCGCGGCAGGCCTCTGCGAACCGTTCGAGATCCGGCCCGTTCGGCCCGTAGGGCACGCCGACGATTTTGGCGCGATGGGCGCGCAGCAAAGCGTGGAAGTTGAAGTAGCAGGGGTCGTCCAGCAGCACCGTGTCGCCGGGCTCGAGCAGGAAGCGGCAGAGGAGGTCGATGGCCTGCGTGCCGGACTCCGCCAGCACGATCTGGTCCGGCGGCGCCTCGACGCCATGGTCGGCGAAGCGGCGCGACAGCAGGCGGCGGAGCGGCGCGAAGCCGAGCGGCGGGCCGTAGTCGGTGAGCGACTCCGCTTCGCCGCGCGCGAGCGTGCGCAACGCCCGCCTCAGCCCCGCTTCCGGCATCCATGAGGGCGGCAGCCATCCGCAGCCCGGCGTCAGCACGCCGGGCTCTGCCTCGAGCGACTGGCGCGAGATCCAGAACGGGTCGACCTCGCGGTCGAGCCGCGGCCCGAGATCCGACAGCGACAGCGGCGCGAGCGCGCTCTCGACATAGAAGCCCGAACCCGGCCGCGACCTGATCGCGCCCTCGGCCGCAAGCCGCTCATAGGCCTCCACGACGGTCGAGGTCGAGACGCCCGCCGATCGCGCGAAGGCGCGCACGGACGGGAGCTTCGCGCCGGGCGTCAGGCTGCGCGAGGCGATGCGCCGGCGCACGGTCTCGATCACGCCGTCGATCAGCGTCCCGCGCGGGGCCGTCGGTTCGGGTTGGTCCATCCGTACTGCTTCCGTCGCCATAACAGTTTTGGCGAACTGTATATGACTGTCCGTGGCGTCTCCAGCCGTCTTCGGGCGATACGACGCGACGGTTTCGCGGAGCGCGGCGCATGGACGGGCAGTCGAAGGGGTGGGGCTACGGCTTCCTGGGCATGCTGATCTTCAGCGCGTCGCTGCCTGCGACGCGCGTCGCCGTGATGGATTTCGATCCGGTGTTCCTGACCGTCGCCCGGGCCTCGATCGCGGGGCTCGTGGCCGGCGCCCTGCTCGCTGCGTTCCGGCGCAAGCGCCCCGCGCGCGCCGATCTGCCGTCGCTCGTGGTCGTCGCGCTCGGCGTGGTGGTCGGGTTTCCGCTGCTGACCGCCATCGCGCTCCTCCATATGAGCGCGGCGCGGTCGGTGGTGTTCATCGCCTTCCTGCCGCTCGCCACCGCCGTGTTCGGCGCGATCCGCGGCGGGGAGCGGCCGCGGCCGGCGTTCTGGCTGTTCTCGCTCCTTGGCGCGGGCGTAGCGGCGGGTTTCGCCGGCCTTCAGGGCGGCGAGGCGTCATGGAGCGGCGAGCTCCTGATGATCGCGGCCGTCGTGGTCTGCGGCCTCGGCTATGCGGAGGGCGCGACGCTCTCGCGGCGGCTCGGCGGCTGGCAGGTGATCTCCTGGGCGCTCGTGGTCTCGCTGCCGGTCTCGCTCGCGATCGCCTATGCGGTCATGCCCGCGTCGTTTTCGGGCGTCGGCGGCGCGGCCTGGGCCGGGCTCGCCTATGTCTCGCTGTTCTCGATGCTGATCGGCTTCGTGTTCTGGTATCGCGGCCTTGCGCTCGGCGGCATCGCGGCGGTCGGACAGCTCCAGCTGCTGCAGCCGTTCTTCGGGCTCGTGATCGCCGCCGTCCTGCTGCACGAGGCGGTGAGCCCGGCGATGATCGCGGCGACCGTCGCGGTGGTGGCCTGCGTGGCGGGCGCGCGGCGCTACGCCCGCTGAAGCCCCGAAAGCCCGGCCGCCGCCCATCCGGGGCGGCCGGGCTCGCGCGAGGCTAGCCGCCGATCTTGCAGCTTTCGGGCGCGTCGGCGCCGGGCTGGGGCGCGGGCTCGCCCTTGTAGGGCTTGAAGTCCTTGGCGAGATCGGCCGTCAACCATTCGCCGGCTTCCGCGGGATCGTCCTTGTAGAGGTGGCGCACCCAGGCCATCGCCAGCAGCATCTCGTCGAGCGTCATGGCGCCGTGCATCGGGCCCATCATGCCCTGCGCGCCGCCGAAGATGATCTCGAACAGGCCCTTGTCGGTGCGGCCCTGCGGATAGGTCCAGTGGGTGTCGTTGAGGCCGGGCCCGAGCTTGCCCTCGGCCTTCTGGCCATGGCAGCCGGAGCACATTGCGAGGAACGCCTGCTCGCCTTTGGCGAGACAGTTCTTGTCGCCGAGATAGACGTTCTCGCCGGACTCGATGAAGGTCTTGACCGCTTGGGTGTCCCTTCCCTCCGGCATCGCGTCGTCGAGGTTCAGCGTCTCGCCGGTGACGGCGTTGTTGAAGGTCTGCTGCGCGTGTGCGCCCGACACCGCAGTCGCGCAGAAGAGCGCGGCCGCAAGCGCGGCGCGAACTGATTTTTTCATTATGTTTTCCTCCCAGGCGCACGCTGAGGCGACGCTTATCTGTCGGGCCGCCCAAGATTTCTCTTGGATCGCAAGCGATACGTCAGCGTGTTGTCATATCTGGCGAGGTTTAGAATGATTTATAGTAACGACGTCATCACAAATCTGTTTAGAAATACATCCCAATACTATTCGGGATAATCTTCCCGGATCTGGCGTCTAAAAGAGAAGGCCCGCTGGAGCGGGCCTCAGGGTCAGGCCGTGCGGGTCTTCGCCGTGGCGAGCAGGGCCGCGATCAGACCCACGCTCGTGAGCGCTCCCGCGCCCGCCGCCACGGCGGACCAGCCGCCATGCTGCCAGAACCAGCCGCCGACCGAGCCGACGACGCTCGAGCCGACATAATAGAACAGCAGGTAGAGCGAGGCGGCGTGGCCCCTCGCGGCCCCGGCGCGCGGGCCGATCATCGAGCTCGTCGCCGAGTGGACGACGAAGAAGCCGACCGTCACGAGCGCGATGCCGGCGACGACGGCCGGAAGAAAGGCGAGCGCGGTCAGCCCCACGCCGCCCAGCATCGAGAGGAAGCCGCAGATCAGCGTCGCCCGGCCGCCGAGCCGCTCGACGAGCGCGCCGGAGACCGACGAGGCCACGATGCCGAACACGACGCACAGGAAGATCATGCTGATCGCCGCGCCGCCGAGGCTGAACGGCGCTTCCGCGAGCCTGAAGCCCGCGTAGTTGTAGATCGTCACATAGACGCCGGTGAGCACGAAGCCGACCGCGAACAGCGGCAGCAGCGCAGGGTTGGCGAGATGCCCGCCCCAGAAGCGCAGGTCGCGCGTCAGGTCGAGGCCGGCGCTCGCCCGGAAGTTCCGCGACTGCGGCAGCAGCCGGTAGGCGAGCGCGGCGGCGATCAGGCACAGGAGCCCGAGCGCGACCATCGCGACCCGCCAGGAGGCGAACTCGGTCATGAGCCCCATGCCGACGCGTCCCATCAGGCCGCCGAAGGCGCTGCCGGCGATGTAGAGCCCCATGGCGCGCCCGAGGCTCCTGGGCTCGATCTCCTCGGCGAGATAGACCATGGCGACCGCCGGCACGCCGCCGAGCGCGAGCCCTTCCAGCGCCCGCGCCGCGAGCAGCCCGCCCCAGCTCGGCGACAGGCCGGCGGCGATGTTGAGCGCGGCGCCGAGCGTCATCGAGGCGCAGATCACGCCCCGCCGGCCGATCCGCTGCGAGACGACGCCCGAGGCCATGATCGAGAAGGCGAGGAAGCCGGTGGCGAGCGACAGCGCGAGCGAGCTTTCGGCCGGCGTCACGCCGAAGCTCCGGACGAAGTCCGGCATCACCGGCTGCACGCAATAGAGCAGCGCGAAGGTCGCGAAGCCGACGAAGAACAGGCCCCAGGAGGTGCGCCCGTAGGCGGCGGTGCCGCGCGTGACCCAGGACGGCGCGAGCGACGCGGCGGAGGGCAAAGCGGGTGCGGGAAACGTCTGGACGGCGGCGGATGCGGGCATTTCGGCGACTCCTCGGGAGAGGAGGTAGCCGTCACGCCTGCATTCTCATAGTATATGCGACAGTCGATCTGCATATGTTTTGGATATGGCATGGAGCTGCGGCACATCCGCTATTTTCTGGCTGTCGCGGAGGAGGGCAGCTTCACCAAGGCGGCCGCCCGGGTCGGCATCGGCCAGCCCCCGCTCAGCCTCCAGATCAAGGATCTCGAGGCCGAGGTCGGCGCGCTGCTGTTCCACCGCCTGCCGCATGGCGCAGAGCTCACCGAGGCGGGGCGGGCGTTCCGCGACGCGGTCGCCGCCATGCCGGGGCAGGCCGAGGAGGCCATCCGTCTGGCGCGGCGGGCGTCGCGCGGCGAGCTTGGGTCGCTCGGCCTCGGCTGCATCGCCTCGGCGGCCGTCAATCCGATCGTCTCGACCGCGATCCGCGGGTTCCGCCGCGCCTATCCGGACGTCGAGCTGAGGCTCGAGGAGTCGAGCTCCGCCGTTCTCGCCGCGGGCCTGCGCGAGGGCCGGCTCGGCGCGGCGGTGATCCGGCCGAACCGGGCCGACGCGCGCGATCTGAGGCTCCATCTCATCGCCGAGGATGCGCTCGTGGCCGCGCTGCCGGCCGGCCATGAGCTTGCGGCGCAGACCGGGCCGCTCGCGCTCGCCACGCTTGCGAACGAGACCTTCGTGATCACCGCGCGCGAGATCGGCGCGGGGCTCTACGACACGGTGGTGGAGGCCTGCCGGCAGGCGGGCTTCGAGCCGCGCTTCGGCCAGCCGGCGCCGCAGATCGCGACGCTGCTCGCGCTCGTGGCGGCCGAGTTCGGCGTCGCGCTCTTTCCCGCCTCGATGCGGCAGCTGAGCGTCGCAGGCGTCGTGTTCCGGTCGCTGGAGCGGCCGGCCCCGAAAGTGCCTCTCACTGTCGCGGTGCTGCGGGAGGAACGCTCCGAGCTCGTGCGCAATTTCGTGCTGCAGGCCGCGCCGCGGCCAAGGCGGTGCGCGCCGGCAGGTGAGGCGCGGCCTCAGGCCCGCCCGATGCGGCGCGGCCGGGGGAGCGCGAGGTCGGTCGCGATGAAGTCGCGTGCTGCGGCCGGCGCCAGCGGCCCGCTGAAATGAAAACCCTGCACCTCGGTGCAGCCGAGCGCGCGCACGGCCTCGAGCTGGCGCGCGGTCTCGACGCCCTCGGCCGTGATCGAGGCGCCGCTGCGCTGGCCGAGCCCCACGATCGCGCGGACGATCTCGGCGACCTCCGGATCCTCGATCTCGGTGATGAAGGAGCGGTCGATCTTGATCTTGTTGAACGGGAACCGCCGCAGATAGCTGAGCGAGGAGTAGCCCGTGCCGAAGTCGTCGAGCGCGATCCGCACGCCGAGCGCGCGCAGCCGCATCAGCGCCGAGACGACGCCGACCGCGTCCTGCATGAGCACGCTTTCGGTGATCTCCAGCTCGAGCCGGGAGGGGGCGAGGCCCGAGCTTTCGAGCGCCTCGACCACGCTGCGTTCGAGCCCCGCGCGCTCGAACTGCACGGCCGACACGTTGACCGCAAGCCGCAGGTCCGACGGCCAGGCGGCGGCTTCCGCGCAGGCCTCGCGCAGCGCCCAGTCGCCCATCTGCACGATGAGGCCGGTCTCCTCGGCGAGCGGGATGAACTCGGCGGGAGACACCATTCCGCGGGTCGGGTGCGGCCAGCGCATCAGCGCCTCGAAGCCGCCGACGCGGCCCGTTTCGAGCGAGACGATCGGCTGGTAGGCGAGCGCGAAGCCGCGTTCGCGGGCCGCGACCTGAAGGTCGGCCTCGAGCTGGTTGCGGGCGATGAACGCGGCGTCCATGCCGGGCTCGAAGAAGCGGTAGACGTTCCGTCCCTCCGCCTTGGCGCGGTAGAGCGCGGTGTCGGCGTTCCGGAAGATCTGGTCGCCGGGATCGCCCTGGCCGAGCGCGACGCCGACGCTGACGCCGACCGCCGCGACCTGCCCGTCGACGTCGATCGGCCGCCCGACGAGCTCGACGATGCGCTGCGCCACCACGGCGGCGTCATGGGGGCGGTCGATTCGGCCGAGGATCACGGCGAACTCGTCGCCGCCGAGGCGCGCCGCGACGTCGTGCTCGCCGAGCGCGGATCGCAGCCGTTCGGCGACGACGCGCAGCACCGCGTCGCCGGCCGCGTGGCCGCGCGTGTCGTTGACCGACTTGAACCGGTCGAGGTCGCAGGCGAGCACCGCGAACTGGCGTCCGCCGCGGTCGGCCGAGACCGCGGCCGCCAGCAGCTTCTGGCGGAACAGGGTGCGGTTCGGCAGGCCCGTCAGCGCGTCGTGATGGGCCATGTGCTCGATCTGGAGCTCGGCCTGCTTGCGACGGGTGATGTCGATGTGGGTGCCGACCATCCGCAGCGCGCGGCCTTCGGCCGAACGCGACACCACCTTGCCGCGCGCGAGCGCCCAGGCGTAGCCGCCGGCCTTGGTCTTCAGCCGGTACTCGCACTGGAACGTCGGGGTCTGGCCCTTGAGGCAGCTCCCCAGCAGCTGGCGCGCGCGCTCGACGTCGTCGGGATGGATCATCTCCTCGACGGTGCCGATGCGCGGCTCCATCTCGGACGGGTCGTAGCCGAGCGTCGAAAACCAGTGGTCGGACAGCTCGAGCGCGCCGCTTTCGAGGTCCCAATCCCAGATGCCGTCGCTGCCGCTGTCGAGCGCGAGCGCGAGGCGCTCCTCGCTGACGCGCAGCGCCTCCTCGGCGTTCCGGCGCAGCGTCACGTCGCGCAGCGACGCGACATAGCCTGTGGCCGCGCCGCTCGCCTCGTCATGGGTCAGGCTGAACGACACTTCGAGCCAGACCCAGGCCCCGTCCTTGCGCCGGTAGCGCTGGCGCGTGACCGCGCGTTCGACTTCGCTCGCCGAGAGCGAGGCCAGCAGCCCGGCGTAGCCCTCGCGGTCGTCGGGATGGACGAAATCGAGCGGCCTGGTGCCCACGAGCTCCTCGGGCTCGTAGCCGAGCAGCGCCTTGCAGGCGGGCGAGACGTAGCGGCGCGTGGTGTCGAGCGAGGACAGCACGATGATGTCGGTGGTGTTCTCCGCGAGCAGGCGGAAGCGGCTCTCGCTCTGGCGCAGCGCCGAGAACAGGCCCATGCGGCGCTGCAGCTCGGCCGCGGCCGGCAGCACCGTGAGGCACACCATCGCGATGTAGAACTGGAAGAACTGCGAGCGGAAGCCGGACGACTGCTCCCATCAGCGCCATCGGCCCGACGCCCTTGAAGGTGAGCGGCGCGCCGATCGCGATCAGCGTCAGGATGCTGACCACCGCGCCGAGCCGCCCGAGCCGGAAGGTGAGGAACAGCGCCGGCAGCAGCGGCAGGAACAGGATCGGCAGCGTCGACTGCGCGAACACGCCGACCGTGACCGCGACCATGAAGGCGCAGAGCGCCGCCGCCTCTACGATCTTGCGGCGGTCGGCGGCGCGGCGCCACTCGCCGAACCGGTCGCGGCCGACGAGCAGCGCGAGCGGCAGCACGGTGAGCGCGCCGAGCCCGTGGCCCATGAACCAGTTGAAGGCGTTCGCCGCGAAGGGCGTGCCGGTGACGAGCGTCGCGACGCCCGCGCCCGCCGGCGCCGTGACGGCCGGCGCGATGACGCCGACGACGAGGCTGAAGCCCAAGACTTCGCGGATCGACGAGAACTCGCCCGGGCGGTCGATCCAGCGCCGGAGCAGCACGGCCGCGACCGCCGCTTCCGCCACGTTGACGAGCGCGAGCGGCCCGGCGGCGAGCGGCCCGAGGCCGAGCAAGGCGGTGGCGACCGCGCTCGCGGCCGCGCAGCCGGCGAGCGCCGGCGCCCAGGCGCGGCGCGGGCTCAGCACCAGATGGCTCGTCAGGATCGCGGACGCGGTCCACACGAAGGCGACGCCGCCGCTGAACCGCGTCAGCCAGACGGTGATCGCCGCGGCGACGAGGTAGCCGAAGATCAGGCTGAGGGGCCAGGTCGGTTTGGGCATCGCGTCGTCTTGGGCACCGCGTATCGGGCGTCATGACGCAAGCCGCGCGGCCGTCGCGGGCCGCTTCGCGTCGCCCGGATGCTAACCGACTGAAAGTTAAGGGAGCTCTTCGGGCGCCGAACGCCTTCGACCGGACGCGCGGACTTGCGCCCCGATAACGGCGACGTGATGGATCGCGCGACGGCTCCGCGAGTTCAGCCTTGGGGCGCGAGGAGTTCGGCGCATGCTGAAGACCGTTCTGAAACTTGCGGCCGGGCAGTATCTCGCCCGCCGCCACGCCCGCACCGGCCAGGGGCCGCGTCGCCTGCCGCCCACTTCCGTCAACCAGGTCAAGCACCGCGCCGCGAGCTCGGCGGTCCGCTGGCTGTTCGACCGGTTTTCGAAGCGCTAGCCGGCACGCCCTCCCGCGCAGGGGCGACGGACCGGCCTCCGTAATCCGCCTTCAGCGCCCCCAATCGCCTGAAGACGACCTCTTCATCCTCTGCTTCGCGCCCGGCACGCTGATCTCGACGCCGTCCGGAGAGACCGCTGTCGAGACGCTCGGCGTCGGCGATCTGGTGACGACGGCCGACGGGAGCGCCGTTCCCGTGAAGTGGATCGGCCGTCAGGCGATCGGCGGGGCGGCCGGCATGCCCGAGGGCCGCGAGCCGGTGAGGATCTCCGCCGGCGCGCTCGGCGACGGCCTGCCGCTGCGCGATCTCGTCGTCACCTCCGACCACGCCATGCTGCTCGACGGCGTGCTGGTGCAAGCCGGCGCGCTGGTCAATGGCTCCACCATCGCCCGGCTCTCCCAGTCTGTGATCCGCGACGGTCTCACGGTTTTCCACATCGAGACCAAGGGTCACGAGATCATCCTGGCCGAGGGCGCTGCGACCGAAACCTTCGTGGACAACGTCACCCGGCGCGCCTTCGACAACTTCGCCGAGTTCGAGGCGCTCTACGGCGCGACCGCCGACGCGATCGCCGAGCGCGACGAGCCGCGCGCCATGAGCCCGCGTCAGGTTCCGGCCGCCATCCGCGACAGGATCGCGATCGCGGCGGGCGAGGGGCTGGCGCAGGCGGCCTGAAGCGCCAGCGCGCTTCGGACAGAGAAAAGCCCGGCGCGTCGGGGGACGGGCCGGGCTTTTTCGTGAGCGCGCGTCAGAGCGCCGACGCTCAGGCTTCCGCGCGTTCGACCCGCGGCTCGACGCGCTGGCGCCCGCCCTCGGTCACCATCTTCGACACGATCCGGTCGCCGGGGCCGACGAGGCCGAGCGGCACGTCGCGGTCGGGCAGGATCACGGTCGCCTTGTCGCCCACCATCACGACGAGATGGGTCTTGTCGGCCGCGGCCTCCGCGGCCCAGCGCTTGAAGGCGTCGTAGAACGGGTTCTTGCGCCAGGCGTCGGGAGCGGTCACGTCGACATTGACCACGAGCGCGGCCTTGTCGGGGCTGCCATAGACGACGAACTTGCAGCGGTCCGGCCGCCATTCGGGGCCGAAGCTCTCGCGCAGGATCCAGAGGCAGTGGAAGGTGCGGCACTCGCTCGGCCGGTCCTCGTAGATCTTGCAGGCGCGGCCCGGCACGCAATGCGGGCACCAGCGCCCCGCCGGCTTCTCGAGCTCCGCGATGCCGAGAAGCTTGCAGCACATGGTGCATCCGCCGCACTCGCGCATCGCCTGTGGTCCTCGCTCTTCGTCGCGCGTCGAAATCCGGCCGACCCTAGAACGATTCCGGGCGGGGTTCATCACGCCGCCCGGCGAAAGACGACTTGACCGCCACGCGGCGTTCGTCGTCGATGCCTCGCAGCCGCTAGCCCCTCGAGGCGCCGGCCCGCACGGTCGGGGTTTGAAACGGGAATGTCTCAGGACGACGCATTCGGGCGACTGCGCGGCGCGTTCCGCTGGGAGATCCCGGAAAAGTTCAACATCGCGGAGGCGATCTGCGACCGCTGGGGGAGCCCGAGCCGGACCGGATCGCGATCCTGACCAAGCGGCCGGGAGCGACGCTCGAACCGACCACCTATGGCGAGCTGCGCGCGGCCTCGCATGCGCTCGCAGCCGGCCTCGCCGAACGCGGGGTCGGGCGCGGAGACCGCGTCGCGGTTCTGCTGCCGCAAGGGCCGGAGGCCGCGGTCGCGCATCTTGCGGTTTCCCGCCTCGCCGCGGTGGCGACGCCGCTCGCGCTCGCCTTCGGGCCGGACGCGGTGTCGTTCCGCCTCACGGATTCCGGCGCCCGCGCGATCGTCACCAACGCGGCGGGCCTGGCGAAGCTGCGCGCCGTCGAGGAGCCGCCGTCCGATCTCGTCGTGGTCTCGACCGACGGAGCCGACGGCGACGCGCTCGACTATCGCGCGCTTCTCGCGCGAGGCGGCGAGGTTCCGCCCGCCGACACACGCCCGACGATCCGGCGCTGATGATCTACACGTCCGGCACCACCGGGCCGCCCAAGGGCGCGCTCCATGGCGGGCGGGTGCTGCTCGGCCATGTGCCGGGCTTCCGGCTCACCCATGACGGCTTTCCGCGGGCGGGCGACCTCGGCTGGACGCCGGCCGACTGGGCCTGGGCCGGCGGCCTGCTCAACCTCATGATGCCGTGCCTCCACGACGGCGTTCCGGTGGTGGCGCAGCCGGTGGTGAAGTTCGATCCCGAGGCCGCCTTCGCTCTGATCGCGGAGGCGGGGGTGCGCAACGCCTTCATCCCGCCGACGGCGCTGCGCCTCATGGCGCAGAGCGGCGACCCGCGCGAGCGCCATCCCGGCATGGCGCTGCGCTCGCTGGTGGCGGCCGGCGAGCGGCTCGGCGAGGCCTCGTTCGACTGGGCGCGCCGCGCCTTCGGCGTGCCGGTGAACGAGGTCTACGGCCAGACCGAGTGCAACTACGTGCTGGCCTCCTTCGCCCATCTCGGCGTCTCGAAGGCCGGGTTCACGGGCAAGCCGACGCCCGGCCACGAGGTCGCGCTGTTCCGGCAAGACGGGACGCGCTGCGCGCCCGGCGAGCAGGGCGAGATCCGCGTGCGCCGGCCCGACCCCGTCATGTTCCTGGAATACTGGGACAAGCCCGAGGCGACGGCGGAGAAGTTTTCCGGCGACTGGCTGCTGACCGGCGACCAGGCGGTGACGGACGCCGACGGCTATTTCCGCTTCCTCGGCCGCGACGACGACGTCATCACCTCGGCGGGCTACCGCATCGGCCCGAGCGACATCGAGGATTGTCTTTCCCGCCACCCGGCGGTCGCTCTCGCCGCGGTGGTCGGCAAGCCCGACGAGATGCGCACCGAGATCGTGAAGGCCTTCGTGCAGCTGACGTCCGGCGTCTCGGGCGACGAGGCGCTCGCCGAGGAGCTGAAGCTCTTCGTACGCGAGCGCCTCAGCCACCACGAATATCCGCGCGAGATCGAATTCGTGGCCGAGCTGCCGCTGACCACCACCGGCAAGATCATCCGCCGCGCGCTGAGGGAGCGGGGGTAGGCGTCATCCCGGGCGGGCGAAGACCCGTCCGGGATCGTGCTCCGGAAAGGGCGCTTCTTTCGGAGCACGATCCCGACTCTTCGCGGCTGCGCCGCTTCGGCCGGATGACGGTCTTTGGTCACATGACGGTGTCGCCGCTGACGACGACCAGAAAAATCATCCAGCGTCTGTCGAGGGGGTAGGGCTCGACTCGCTGAGACGCTCGCCCCGCATGCGGAGCCAGATCCAGAACGTCTGAAACGCGAGTGTGGCGACGGCGGCGGTCACGATCTTCCGGTCGGCGCCGGTCGCGTTGAGCATGCAGATGAAGAAGACGAGAAGACTGAGCAGCCTCTCGTCGGCGTAGAACTTCGCGCGTTTCATGAAAGGGTGCTCGTCGTTCATGCGGACATCCTCCATTCACGTCGATCGCCGGGCGGCGTCTCGATCACGCCGCCTTCTTGCCCGCCTCGTGCGCCTTGTCGGCGTAGTTCGCCTGTTCGCCGAACACGGCGCGCCTCAGCAGGCGCCGCATGCCCTCGCTCCTGCGCAGCGGCTCGATCGCGGCGCGCGCGGCGGTGTAGGCCGCAACCTTCAGCCCGTCGAGCGCCGGCTTCTGGCCGGGCGCCGCCTGCGGAAAGCCGCGGTCGCGCAGAAACGCGTTCATGAACAGCAGCTTGTTGCGGCGGACCACAGCCTGCGACCGCCAGGTGACGGCGAGCGAGATCGACCAGCCGTCGCCGGTCCGCACCCAGTGGGGGACCTGGTAGGGGACATAGACGCCCTCGCCGGGCGCGAGCGTGTAGACCGTCGCGCGCTCCTCGAAGCGCTCCTCGTAGGGCAGGTTGCGGTGCTTCGAGGGCGCGCTCTCCAGCAGCTCCTCGGAGACGATCGCGCGGTCCTCGTTGTCGAACAGGTGGAAAAACTTCGGCCCGTGGATCTGGACGAAGAAGTTGTCCTCGTTGTCGCAATGGAACGGCGTGGTCGAGTTCGCGGAGGAGACGAAGACATAGCCCTCGACGTCGGCGAGCTTCATCGACGCGAAGCTGTCATGGCCGAGCTGGCGGCCGATCGAGAGCAGCGCCTCCTCGATCAGCGCGCGATAGGCCGGGACGGTCTCGACGCGCTTCAGCACCATCCAGGCGCCCGCGGTCTCGATCTGGCGCACGACCTCCTCGGGCGCGAGGTCGACGAGCGGAACGTCCTCGGGCCGCTGGTTCACCGAGACCGCGCCGGAATTGTACTCGATGCGGTCGCGGGGCAGCTCGCGGACGAGTTCGGCGAGCCGCGGCAGCGTCAGCAGCGATGGCCGGCGAGATCATGCGTGATCGGAAACGGCTTCGTCGGGTAGCGGGCCGCAAGGTCCGCCGGGTCGGCGCGCAGCGTCGTCATGAGCCCTGTCCCTTCAGTCCGCGATAGAGGTCGCGGAGGCGCCTGCGCAGGTTCCGGCGCAGCCGCTCGGCGCTCGCCGCGCCCTCGACCATGCCGGCGGCGTCGGGATCGAGCGCGACCAGCACGTCCGAGAGCGCAAGGCGCCCGCGCCAGAGGCGATCGATCATCGGGTGGTCGGCGACGGCGGTCGAGTCGACCTCGACGAGCCGCTTCTCTTCGGCGAGGAGCCGGGTCAGCTCGAGCGTGAGCTGGACGCCGGGCGAGAGCCGCGCGAGCGTCTCGTCATAGGCCACCTTGTAGAACCAGCCGCGGTCGCCGGCGATCAGCACGACGCCGGAGGCCGCGAGCCGTTCGCCGGCGAACAGCTCCAGCACCAGCGCGTCGCCCGAGCGGGCAAGGTCGGCGAGAAGCGTCTCGAAGAAGGCGCGCTGGTCCGGCGCGTCGGCCATGGCGGTGCCGGCCGCGCCCTTCCAGCCTTTCGCCTCAAGCGCGAGGAAGCGCGCGGCGGCGGCCGCGACGTCGGCCTCGGCGCGGGCCGCGCGGAAGGCCACGGGGCCTTGGTCGGCGAGGCGTCGGGACTGGCGGCGCAGCTCCTTGAGCTTGCGGGCGGGAAGGCCGGCTTCGTCCTCGCCGACGCGCAACAGGGCGCGGGCGTGGCCGTCGACCCGGGCGACCGCGCGGCCGGCCTCGGCGGCGGCCGCCATGAGCGCGCGCGCGGCCGGGCCTTCCGGCAGGAAGCGCAGCAGCACCGTCGAGGCGCCCTCGGCCGAAAGCCCGGCGAGGAGAGCGGCCGCGGCTTCCGCCGCGACGTCGCGGTCGAGCAGCGGCGCGCCGAGCGGGCCGAAGTGATCCCAGTCCGCGCTCGTCAGCCCGCCCGAGAGCGGCAGCGCGCGATGGGGCGCGAGCGGAACGGCGGCGACGAGGCGGGGATGGGCCGAGGCCTCGTCCCAGACCGCCGCCATCCGCACGTCGCGCGATCCGGAAAGACCGGAGGCCGCGATGGCGAAGCCCGCTTCGGCGAAGACGTTGCGTTCGAGCGCGCGCCCGGCGAGCGCCTCCCAGGCGGCGCGGCTGCGGCCGAGCTCGGCCGGCGTCAGCATCTCGAAGCGGAGCGATCCCGCGGGCGCGGCCGGCGCGGCGACGGGCTCGTCCACGACGAAGGGCGTCGCCACCACGTCGGCGATGGCGTCGCCGGTCATCTCGCGGGGCGTCGGGGCGGGGGCGGGCCCGCGGCCCCAGGGCAGCGCGCCGAGGCCGAGCCGGCGCCGCGTCGCCCAGAACAGCACGACGGATTCGACCGCGAGCGTGATCGAGGTCGCGATCGCCGCGCCCATCGCGCCCCATTTCGGAACGAACGCGAGGCAGAGCACGACATTGAGCGCGAAGGCCGAGCCATAGATCGCGGCGCAGAGGTTCTGCTCGTTCAGCATGTTGAGCAGGCGCTCGAGCGGGCCGACGGTCGCGCGGGCCAAGAGCCCCACCGCGATCGCGAACAGCAGCGGATAGCCCTCGGTGAATTCCGGCCCGAACAGCCACAGGATCGGCCAGCCGAGCGCGAACAGCGCGACGCAGCCGGCGAGCGAGGGCCAGAACGTCCAGCGCGCGGCGTCGCGCACCATGGCGGAAAGGCGGGCCTGGTCGCCCGTGACCGCATATTCGGAGAAGCGGTGCGCGACCGCGGCCGCGACCGAGAACGACACAAAGGCGACGAGCGACATCACCTTGACGGCCGCATAGTAGACCGCGGTCTCGTGCGGATCGTGGAAGGCCGAGAGGATCAGCACGTCCACATAGGCGAGCGACAGGTAGAAGCCCTCGACCATGAAGATCGGGAGCGAGACCTTCATCCAGAGGCCTGGCGCGTAGGTCCTCGGGCCGGCCGGCACCTTGCGCTTGAGCCGCCGCTCCAGCATCCAGAGCTGCGCGACGCCGGTCGCCCAGGTGGCGACCACGGTCGCGGCCATGGCGGTCGAGGCGGTGGGGGCGAAGTCGAACTGCGACAGCGCGCCGAGCAGCGCGAGGATCAGCAGCGGGCGCACGAAATAGGCCGGCGCCAGCGCGACGTCGATCCAGTTGTAGGTGCGCGCCAGCCCGTCCTGCACGTCGGTCAGCACGTACATCGGCACGCAGACGAGCGCGAGATAAAGCGGGACGAGCGCCCAGTTCTCGAGATGGGCGGAGAACAGCCAGACGCCGAGCAGCCCGAGGCCTGCGATCACGGTCGAGATCGCGGTCGCGAGCGCGCGGCTGCCGATGAGGAAGCCGCGCAGCAGCGCATCCTCGCCGCGTTCGGCGTATTCGGGAATGAAGCGCTGCGGGCTCGAGGCGAGGCCGAAGGTCGTCAGCCCGCCGAGCAGCAGCACCCAGGTCCAGACATAGACGTAGACGCCGTATTCGCCCTGGCCCATCCAGCGCGCGAGCAGGATCTGCGACGCGAAGGCGATGCCGGCGTTGACGACCCGGATCAGGAAGGCGGAGCCCGCGACCTTCTTGGCCATCGCCGTGTCCGAACGGTCGGCGATGAGCGCGCGGACGCGCGCGACGAGGTCGGCGAGGCGCGACGATGTCCGGCCGGCGTTCAAGCGCGCTCCCACGTCTGCCTGCATGTCCGGCGTCTTCGTCCCCATGGAGGAGGGGACCATAGGCCCGCCGCGCTTAAGGATGGGTTCGGGAACAGCGTAAACGGGATCGTTCGAAATTGAGGGGAAGCGATGGTCACCCCTCCGCCTTGCGGGGAGGGGCGGCAGGCGTCGCGACTTTGGAATGTCGTCCGCTCAGCAAGTGGTCGATCGCTGAAAAACGTCTGTCACATGGGGCGTCTAGAACCGTTCCAGACCGGCCGTCCGGCCGAGAGCCCCCGACGATGTCAGCCGAAAGGTCTTTCGATGAGCGGTTCCCGTTCCCTGTGGCGGCCGTCCCGCCGGCTCGTGCTCGCCGGCGCCGCGTCGGTCGCCGCCGCCTCGGCCTTTCCGCGCCCGGCGCTCTCGCTCGCCGGCCGCCGGCCGAAGCTCGCCTCGGGCGTCCAGTCGGGCGACGTCGGCGCCGACCGCGCCATCGTCTGGAGCAAGGCCGACCGGCCCTCGCGCATGGTGGTCGAGTGGTCGACGACCGAAAGCTTCAAGGACGCCAACCGCGTCGTCGGCCCGGACGCGCTCGGCGGCTCGGACTTCACCGCGCGGGTCGACCTGCGCAAGCTGCCGGCGGGGCAGGACGTCTTCTACCGGATCAGCTTCGAGGACCTGAAGGACGTCTCGGCGGTGAGCGAGCCCGTGGTCGGCCGCTTCCGCACCGCGCCGTCCAACAAGCGCGACGTAAGTTTCGTCTGGACCGGCGACACCGCGGGGCAGGGCTGGGGCATCAACCCGGACTTCGGCGGCATGAAGGGCTACGAGGCCATGCGCCGGACGCGGCCCGACTTCTTCATCCACTCCGGCGACACGGTCTATGCCGACGGCCCGCTCGAGGCCGAGGTGACGCTGGCCGACGGGCGCAAGTGGAAGAACCTCGTGACCGAGGAGAAGTCCAAGGTGGCCGAGACGCTGAAGGAGTATCGCGGCCAGCACGCCTACAATCTCCTGGACGAGAACGTGCTGCGGCTGAACGCCGAAGTGCCGATGTTCGCCCAGTGGGACGACCACGAGACCACCAACAACTGGTACCCGCAGGAAATCCTCGACCTCGAAAACTACGACGTGAAGAGCGTGGCGTTGCTGGCCGCCCGGGCGCGGCAGGCGTTCTTCGAGTACATGCCGATCCGCGTCGACCAGCGCGATCCGCAGCGCATCTACCGCGCGGCGAGCTACGGGCCGCTGCTCGACGTGTTCTTCCTCGACATGCGCAGCTATCGCGGGCCGAACTCGAAGAACCTGCAGACCACGCGCTCCGACGAGGCCGCGATCCTCGGCTCGGCGCAGGTCAAATGGCTGAAGAAGCAGCTCGCCGCGAGCAAGGCGCTCTGGAAGGTCGTCGCCTCCGATATGCCGATCGGCCTCGAAGTGCCGGACGGCGAGAACTGGGAGTCGCCAATGGCGACGACGGCAAGCCGAAGGGCCGCGAGCTCGAGATCGCCGACATTCTGGGCTTCATCAAGCGCCGCGACGTGAAGAACGTGGTGTGGGTCACGGCCGACGTGCACTACACGGCCGCGCACCGCTATCACCCGAACCGCGCCAGGTTCCAGGACTTCAAGCCGTTCTGGGAGTTCGTCGCCGGCCCGATCAACTCCGGCACCTTCGGCCCGAGCGCGCTCGACATGACGTTCGGGCCGCAGGTGAAGTTCGTGAAGGCGCCGCCGGAGGGGCAGGCCAACCTGTCGCCGCTCGACGGCCTTCAGTTCTTCGGCCATGCGGCGATCGACGGGAAGAGCGGCGTGCTCACCGTGTCGCTGAGGGATCTCAACGAGACGACGCTCTATTCGGTCGATCTCGACCCAGAGGGGTGAAGCGCATCTCGCTGCCTGACGGCGGCGGCTGGCCGTCGCGATCGCCGCGGCCCTTCCCGAAAGGGGAGGGGAGAAGGCGGCGCACCTTCACCCAGCAAACCCGCCCTCGGCCAAAAACCTCCGCTCCGCGGCCGTCGAGGCCCGCCCCAGCGCCCCGTTGCGATGCGGGAACCGTCCGAAGCGGCGGATGATGTCGGCGTGGAGTTTCGCGTATTCGAGCCCGTTCTCGTCGCCGAGCCGCCGGAACAGTTCGAGGCAGACCTCCTGCGCGCCGAAATCCTCGGCGTGCTCGAACGGCAGGTAGAAGAACGAGCGCATCTCCCGGGTCACGCGCCGGTCGAAGCGGCGCGCGATCGCGGCGGTCGCGACGGCGAGCGCCCGCTCGTCGCTTGCGAAGGCGCGCGCCGTCCCACGATGGAGATTGCGCGGGACCTGATCGAGCAGGATGACGAGCGCGAGCGCGCCTGTCGGGGTCTCGTCCCAATGGTCGAGCGCGCCCGCGAAGGCCGCCACATGCAGCCGCTCCATCCGGGCGCGGATCGCGGCGTCGAACATGTCGGATCTGGCGAACCAGCGGTCGTAACCGGCGGCGCGCCAGAAGGCCGTGACGGCGAGGGCGTCGGGCGGGGCGGCGTGTCTCATAGGCGCGAGCCTAGGCGCGAGGCCATGGCGCGTGAAGTCGCCGATGGTCGATCGCGCATGGGTTGCAGTTCGGCGAAAGCATAGCAGCCATGCGCGCTCACAACCGCGCGATCAACGCAGCCGTGAACGCCCGGCGGAACGCGTTTAACCGGCATTTACCATGTGGCCTGCAAGCATCACCGGTCGCTGGTTCACGCTTTTGCTTCGCGAGCGCCCGATCTCGGCCCGAATCCGGGCGGAACCGATGACGCCTGAGAATGTTGGCGTGGCGCGACTTCGCGCAGCCGTGTCGAGAGTATCGAAATGCTCGAAAGCAACCGTCCCACCCGCCGCGGCTTCGTCGCAGCGTCGCTCTCCCTCGCCGCGCTCGGCCTTGCAGGCTGCTCCACGACGCAGGGGCCGGGCCCGATGCTGGTGCGTCACTCGCCCGCGACCGTCGACATGTACGGCGCGCGCCCCGACGAGCTTTACCCGCTGCCCGCCACCGACATCTCCAAGGTCGACGACAGATGGCTGCGCCAGCAGGTGCGTTACGACACGCCGGAGCCTCCCGGCACGCTCGTGGTCGACACCCGCGCGCGCTACCTCTACCTCGTTCAGGACGGCGGAACGGCGATGCGCTACGGCATCGGCGTCGGCAAGGCGGGGCTTGAGTTCGAGGGCGAGGCGCGCGTCGGCCGCAAGGCCGAATGGCCGCGCTGGACGCCGACGCCCGACATGATCGCCCGCGAGCCGGACCGCTACGGCCCCGCGGCCGGCGGCATGGCGCCGGGCCTCGACAATCCGCTCGGCCCCCGCGCGCTCTACCTCTTCCAGGGAAACCGCGACACGCTCTACCGCATCCACGGCACCACCGAGCCCTGGTCGATCGGCAAGGCCGTGTCCTCGGGCTGCATCCGCCTGCTCAACCAGGACATCATCGACCTCTACGGCCGCGTGCCGAAGGAGTCGCGCGTCGTGGTGCTGCAGGACCAGCCGGCGATCGCGCGGGCGCCCTACAGCGAGCCCGCGCCCTACGAGGGCGAGTACGTGGAGCCGGAGGGCTACGGCCGCGATCGCGGCTACGGCCGCCGCGGCCGCTGGACCGACGACGCGCAGGGGTGAGGGCTTCAAGACAGGGCGCGACGTCCGTGACCCCCTCTCCCGCGTGCGGGAGAGGGTAAGGGTGAGGGGCGTCAGCGCCGGCGTTTGAAAGATGAGCACGTCCGCAGCGGACGCGCCTCTTTTTGGGACCCGCTGCGCCACTTCCCCTCATCCTTACCTTCTCCCGTAAACGGGAGAAGGGGCGGCCAGCGCGCGACTACACCCGCAGCCGCTTGGTCGCGACCTCGTCATAGAGCTCGGCGTCGAGCGGCGCGTAGCGGCCGCTCGCAGGGTGGGCGAGGAACATCGGGTCGGCGACCACCCGCGGGTCGCAGCCCTCGCGCACGAGATCGACCCTTGCGCTGCTTCAGCGTGCCGGTGAGGTCGAGCTCGCGCGCGATCCGGATCACGACGGGCCGCGCGAAGCTCGGCAGCTGCGCGGCCACATGGGCGTGGAGGCCTTCGAGGTCGATCCCCTCGTCCTCCGGCACCACCATGGCCATGCCTGCGCGCCCGTCATAGCCCGGTAGCGCCACGCCGTAGACATTGACGTCCTTGACGCCGGAACACCGAAATGGCCTCGGAGACCTCGGACGTCGCGACGTTCTCGCCCTTCCAGCGGAAGGTGTCGCCGATGCGGTCGACGAAGAAGAAATAGCCGCGCTCGTCGCGCCGCATCAGGTCGCCGGTGCGGAACCAGCGGTCGCCGGTCTCGAAGGCGTCGGTCAGGATCTTGCGCTTGGTGGCTTCCGGATCGGCGTAGCCCTCGAACCGCGCCGACGGTTTCGACGGGTCGTTGAGGATGAGCCCGACGGCTTCGCCGGCCTCCTCCGGCCCGCACTCGATGCAGAAGCCGTCCGGGCCCCGCACCGGCTCGCCGATCTCGACGTCGAAGCGCACCACCTTCACGGGGAACTTGCGCTTCAGATACCAGGCGATGCGCCCGACCGCGCCCTGCGTGCCGTCGAAATTGAACAGCGCGACGTTGCCCTCCGTCGCCGGTACCATTCGAGCACGAGCGGGATGCGGAAGCGCCGCTCGAACTCCGGCCACACGTCCGGCCGAAGCCCGTTGCCGCAGACGAGCCGCAGCTTGTGGCGCTTCTCGGAGGCGGTTTCGGGCGTGTGGGACGAGGTAGCGGCAGAGCTCGCCGATATACTGCGCGAGCGTGCAGCCGCTCTCGACGACGTCGTCCCAGAACCGGCTCGCCTGGAACCTCTCGCGGATCACCACCGAGGCGCCGGCGATGAGCGGCGAGCCGGCCGCGATCACGCCGCCGGCGGTATGGTACATCGGCAGGCATTCGTACATGCGGTCGTCAGGCCGGATGCCCATCGCGCCGCAGAAGCCGTGGGAAATCGCCATCAGCCGGTAGTGGTTGATGTTGGCGGCCTTCGGCAGGCCGGTTGTGCCGCTCGTGTAGATGTAGAGCGCCCGGTCCTCGATCGAGAGCGTGGGAAGTTCGTCGGCCGGGATCGGATCCTGCGACTGTTCGAGCGCGGCCTCGTCGACCCGCGGCCAGCCTTCCTCGCCCGGGCCGTGGCGCCAGACCCTGGGGGCCGGGTCCGAGGCGACGAAGGGATGGGCGGAGGCGTAGGCCGCCTCGAGCTCCGCCCCGACCACGACGTGCTTCGGCTTCACGATCGAGACGCAATGCGCGAGCGCCTGGCCGGTAAGGTTGGTGTTGAGCAGCGCCACCGCGCCGCCGATCCGCAGGATTCCGACCCAAAAGGCGAGATAATCGGGCCGGTTGGCCATCATCAGAGCGACCGTGTCGCCCTTCTCGACGCCGTTCGCCCGCGCCCAGCGGGCGTAGGCGTTGGCGCGTCCGTTCAGCTCCTCATAGGTGAAGGTCTCGCGCTCGGAGATCAGCGCGGTGCGGCCGCGGTGCTTGTCGGCGAGTTCGGCGATGACGTGCGGAAAGACGCGGTTGCGGTTGCGGCCGATATGGGTGGTGGCCTTGAGCGCGCGCAGCATGCCGGCGAGATACGCGGCCTCTTTGGCCAGTCTCGACCTTGCGGCCATCTCGTCTCCCCTCGCGTCCGCTTTCGCCCGAAGGCCGGGGACGTCTTTTGGTTCGGCCCATCAAGCTCATGCGCAGGCCGGCTGTCCAGTGCCGCCGGCGCGCCTCAGCCGAGCAATCCTCCGGATCTCGGGCTGAGCGGGCTTTCGACAAGCGCCGCGCGGTCGGGACGATCGACGGAGGCCTGTCCCGCAAAGGCGGCGTAGAGCTTGGCGATGAGGTCCGGCTCCAAACCTTCGCCGATGGCCACGAGCCGGGTGCGGCGGTCATCGTCCGGCCAGGCGTCGAGGAAGCGCGGCTCGGCGAAGACGTGGCGCACGCCCTGGACCACGAGCGGGCGGTCGGGCTCGCCCACGATCCTGATGAGTCCCTTGAGGCGAAGCAGCTTCGGCGCATGGGCCGAGCGCAGCAGCTCGACGAACATGTCATAGGCCTCGCGCGTCAGCGGCGCCTCGCTCGCGAGCGAAATCGCGCGGATGTCGCCATGGCCGGCGGGCGCTTCGGAGAGGTCGCGCGCCGTCGGCGGGGCTTCGGCGATGAGAGACATGGCGGTGACGACGCCGGCGTCCTCGATCGGAGCCGCCGGGTTCAATTTTGCGAGAAGCGCGCGGGTCGCGGCGGCTTCGTCCCCGGAAGCCACGTCGAGCTTCGACAAAACGATGCGGTCCGCCATCGCGATCTGGCGCGCGGCGTCGAGGTGCTCGCCCGCCGCCTGCGGGCCTTCGACGGCCGAGACCACCGTCACCACGGCGGCGAGCCGGTAGCGCATCGCGAGATAGGGGTGGAGGGTCAGCGTTTGGAGGATGGGCGCGGGGTCGGCGAGGCCGCTCGTCTCCAGCACGAGGCGGTTGAACGGCGGGATCCGCTTGTTGTCGCGGGCGCGCAGAAGATCCTCGAGCGTCGCGATCAGGTCGCCGCGCAGCGAGCAGCACAGGCATCCGCCCGCAAGCGCCACCACGCCCTCGGCGACATGCTCGACGAGCAGGTGGTCGATGCCGATCTCGCCCGCTTCGTTCACCACGACGGCTGCGTCGGCGAGCGCGGGGTCGCGCAGCAGGCGGTTCAGCAGCGTGGTCTTGCCGGCCCCGAGGAAGCCGGTGAGCACGGTGAGCGGGATCGGGGCGGGGCGCGCGGCGCTCATGGGCGGCTGAAACCGACTGCGTGCTTCGAGACGCCGTCCTGCGGACGGCTCCTCAGCATGAGAAATTGTCTCTGTCGGGAAAATTCCACCGCGGTCCTCATGCTGAGGAGCCTCGGCGCAGCCGAGGCGTCTCGAAGCACGCAGTCCGGTCAATCTCAGAACGCCTTGCCGTTCGCCGGCGCGGCGTTCTGGTAGATCGCTCCGGAGGTCGGCTGCGCGCCGTTGCCGGCGGCGTTGGCGTCGACGGCGGGCTTGAGGTCGATCTTCTGCTTGCCTGTCTTGGGCTTGGAGGCGGCGCTTTTGGAGGCGTCGCTCTTGGCCGACTTCGCCGCGGGCTTCGGCTTGGCCTTCGTCGCCGCCTTCTCCTTGGTCGCCCGCAACGGCTTCACCTTGGCCGAGCCCGGCTTCACCGTCTGGCCGGCGATCGCGGGCGTGGTTCCGGGCGTCGGCGCGAAGGCGGTCGGCGAATCCTCGTCGACGCCGCTCGGGGCCGCGGCGACGGCGGGCGCGTTCGGCGCGGGGGTGGCGTAGACCATCACCGGCGAAACCACGGTCTTGGCCTTCAGCGTCTCGGCCCAGGGGTGGCCGTCGAGCATCAGGCGGCGCGCCTGGCGGGTCTTCGCGCCGGCCTTGCCGCACATCTCTTCGCGCAGGTCCACCGGGAAGGCGGCGGTGACGGCGGGCAGGCTCGCAAGCGTGCCGACGGCCTTGGTGGCGGCGAAGCCCCGCTCGAAGGCGTCGACCGCGACTTCCGAGCGCTCGAGCGGCGAAGGCGCCGAGCACCACCGTCACGAGCCGCCGTCCGCCGCGCGTCGCGGTCGCGACCACGTTGTAGCCGGAGCCGCACACATAGCCGGTCTTCATCCCGTCGGTGCCGGGATAGCGGCCCATCAGGCCGTTGTGGTTGCGCAGGGTCCGGTCGCCGATCTTGATGGCGTCGAGCGCGAACAGGCCGCCCATCTGCGGGAAGTCGCGATAGAGCGCGCTCGCGAGGATCGCCATGTCGCGCGCGGTGGTCCGCTGAAGATCGGGGCCGGGACGAACCGGAAGGCCGTTCGGATTGACGAAGTTCGAGGAGCGCATGCCGATGAGCTGCGCGGTGCGGTTCATCTCGACGACGAAATTCTCGACCGAGCCCGAGACGCCCTCCGCGAGCAGAAAGGCGATGTCGTTGGCCGACTGCACCATCAGCATCTTGAGCGCGTCGTCGACCGTCACCGTCTGGCCGACCTGGAAGCCCATCTTGCTCGGCGGCTCCTGCTGCGCGCGCTCGCTGTAGGTGAGCGGCGTCTGGAGCGAGATCTTGCCGGCCCTCACCGCGTTCAGCACCACATAGGTGGTCATCAGCTTGGTGAGCGAGGCCGGGAACCACGGCGTGGTGGCCTCGCGCGCCTCGATCACCGCGCCGCTCGCGACGTCGGCGACCAGAAGCGGCGCGGCGGAGGCGGAGGAGAGGCTCGCCGCCGGAAGGGCGAGCGCGAGGACGGCGGCCGCGAAGCGGCGGCGGATCTTCGTGGTGAACAGCAACTCGAAACCCGTGCTTTGATCGTCGCGAAGCCGCGGCGAAGGCTTGGCGCGACGCCCCGAAACCATCCTGCCGGACGGGCTCCAGTCATACCGCGCGAGGCCGTCCTTGCCAATCACGGCGCCTTCACGGGGCCTCGACCCGGACTTGCGCGGGCGCCGCCGGCTTCGTCAGCTCCTGCGCCGCCACGAGCCGCGCGAAGGTTCCGCCGGCGTTGGCCAACTCCTCGAAGCCGCCGCGCTCGACGATGCGGCCCTTCTCGAACACCAGCACCAGATCGGCGCTCCGCACCGTCGCGAGCCGGTGCGCGATGACGAGCGTCGTGCGCCCTTTCCGCGCCGCGTCGAGGGCCGCCTGGACGCGCGCCTCGGTGCCGGCGTCGAGCGCGCTCGTCGCTTCGTCGAGCACGAGGATGGGCGGATCCTTCAAGAGCGCGCGGGCGATCGCGAGCCGTTGCCGCTCGCCGCCCGAGAGCGAGGCGCCGCGCTCGCCCAGCACGGAGTCGAAGCCCTGCGGCAGGCGGGCGATGACGTCGAGCACCTCGGCCTTGGCGCAGGCGGCCTCGAGCTCCCCGATCGTCGCGTCGGACTTGCCGACGCGCAGATTGTCGGCGATCGAGCGGGCGAACAGCATCGGATCCTGGAACACGACGCCGACGTTCCGGCGCAGCCCCTCGAGCGTCAGGTCGCGCACGTCGGCGCCGTCGACGCTCACCCGGCCCCCGGCCGGATCGAAGGCGCGGTGGAGCAGCGCGAGCGCCGTCGACTTGCCCGAGCCGGTCGCGCCCACGAGCGCGACCGTCTCGCCGGGCCGCGCCTCGAACGAGACGTCGGTCAGCGTCGGCCGGCCGGCCTCATAGGCGAAGGACACGTTCTCGAACGCCACATGGCCCGCGACGCGGCCCGGATCGCGCGCGCCCTCGCGCTCGGCGACTTCGGGGGCTGCGTCCGCGACGTCGAGCAGCTCGGCGATGCGCGGGGCGTTCAGCAGCAGCATGTTGATGAGGCTCACCGCCTCGCCGAGCTTGCCGACCGTCAGGGTCGCGAGCGCCGCGAAGGTGACGATGTCGCCGACGCTCGCGAGCCCCCGGGAGTTGAGCTCCGCGCCCGCCAGCACCACGCCGAGCACCGTGATCGTGCCGGCGGCCGGCGTCGCGGCGGCCGCGTAGGCCCACCACGAGAGCACCGGCATCTGCGCGTCGAGCAGGCGCTGCATGACCGCGCCGAGCGCCTTGGTCTCGGCCTTGGCGCGCGCGAAACTCTGCACCACGGCGACCTGCGCGATGGCGTCGGCGGCCTGCTGGGCGACGTCTGAATGGTAGGCCTCGACGTCCTCCTGCCGGTTCTGGGTCTGGCGCGTGAGGATCGTGATCGCGATCCCGAAGACCACCAGCAGTCCGATCAGGATCCCGCCGAGCCAGGGATTGAGCGCGAGGCTCGCCGGCAAAAGCGCCGCAAGCCCGATCAGCGTGGCGCAGCCCGATCGGAAAAAGGTGAGCCAGACGTCGGCGAGCGCGTTCGCGCCGACCACCAGCGCCTTCACGATCCGCCCCGAATGGGTGCGCCGGTGCCAGCTGAGCGAGAGGGTCAGCGCGTGGCCGAACACCTCGGTCATGGCGGCCAGGCGCCGGCGATGCGACAGGCGGTCGGCGTTGAGCCCCACCACCACACGGCCCGCGATCGCCGCCAAGGCGATTCCCGCCCAGATTGCGGCGAGCCCAAGGATCGGTTCGCCGCCGCGCGTTAACCGGTCGATGATGGCGCCGAACAGCACCGGCTCGGCGAAGGCCGCGCCTGCGAGCGCGACGTTGCCGCCGACGAGCCATGCGGCGAGCCGCTTCTCCTCGCCCAGCAGCGCGATTGTGCGCCTGTAGACCCTGAAGGCGTTGAGGCGATTTTTCAGGGCGGGCGGCGAAGCGTTCATCGACGATGTCTGGACCGCCGCGGGCCGCCGCGCCAGCAGGCGAAACGGCGCAGAGCGGCGATTAACTTCGGCTAAGGCTTCGTTACCAAAAACGCTCTGGTTAACCGCTTGTTTACCCTAAACGGCAAAAGTCGCGAGTGGCGGAAGGGCGCGCGTCGCGTCGTCTCCGGCCATATCGCCCCAGACCGCGCTGACGCGCCGGGGCTCCGGGATGGATGCCATGAGCGTGCGCGACCCGAGGGGCTGGTCCGACGAACCGAAGCGGGACGACCGCGGCGGCCGCGGCCCGCTCGCCGACCTTACCGATCGTCTGGCCGAGGCGCGCCGCCGCGGCGAGCCCGCGCCCGAAGAGCTCGAGCGGCTGGTGAGCCTGCTCGCGCAGAGCGATTACGAACCTGGCGCGCGCCTCACCCAGGCGCTCGAAGGCCTCGCGCGCTGGAGCGGGAGCGAGGAGCAGGCCCCGCGCCGGTCCCAGCCCGGCCGCCAGCCCGTCCCCGCCGAGATCGAGGCCCGCCTCGTCGAATTCGCGAGCACGCTCGCCGACCGCGCCCAGCCCGCACCCGCGCAGCGCCGCGCCGACCAGCGCACGCCGCCGATCGCCTCGCTGCGCGCGGCGCTCGCCGAAATCTCCGAGCGCCAGCGCACGCTCGATTCCGAGGACGCCGCCGCCCGCGACGCCGCCGCGCGCCGCCCGGCCGCGCGCCAGCCCGAGCCGCGGCCCGAACCTTACCGCGCGCCCGAGCCCTATCGCGCCCCTGAGCCCTATCGCGCGCAGGAGCCGTCCCGTCCGGCCGCGCCCGCCCGGCGTTCCCGAGCCCGCGCGCCAGCCGGAGCCGCTGCGGCGTCAGGACGTCGCCCGCCAGCCCGACATCGAGCCGCGCCGCACCTATGAGCCGCAGAAGCCGGACGTCGCGACCGCCTCGATGGTCCGCGAACTGCGCGCCGAGATCGACAACATCGGCCGCGCCGTTTCCGACCTGCCGTCGCGGCAGAAGACCGACGCGGCGGCCTCCGCCTCGATGGTGCGCGAGCTCCGCACCGAGATCGACCGGCTCGGCCGCTCCGTCTCCGACCTGCCGACCCGGCAGGAGGTCGACACGCTGTCGCGCGAGATGGGACAGCTCGCCGGCCGAATCACGGCGGACCGTCCCGCCCGGCTCGACCCGGCTTCGCTCGGCGCGATCGACGCGCTCGTGGGCGAGGTCGACCGCATGCGCCGCGACGCCGCCAGCCCGCAGATGATCGCCGACCTCGCCGAGGAGCTCCACGCGATCTCGGCCCGTCTCGAAACGCTCGGGCCCGCGAACTCGACCGCCATCGACGCGGTCGCGCGCCGCGTCGAGGAGGTCCGCGCCGAACTCACGCAGTTCCCACGCGCCTCGGCGGTCGACACGCTCGCGTCCGAGATCCAGTCGCTGATCGGCCGCCTCGACGACCAGGAGCGCGTCGCCGCCCCGACGCGTCAGGCCGTCGTCGGCCTTGCGAGCCGCGTCGAGGCGCTCGACGACCGCATCGCCAATGTCGCTCTGGCCGTCGCCGACCGCGAGGACGCCTTCGAGCGCGCCGCCGCCCCGACCCGCCAGGCGGTGGTCGGGCTCGCGACCCGCGTCGAGGCGCTCGACGGCCGCATCGCCAATGTGGCGCAGGCGGTCTCGGCCCGCGACGACGCCTTCGAGCGCGCCAACGCCTCGATCCGCGCCGAGCTCGACAACCTGCCGCGCGCCGAGGCCGTCTCCGATCTCGGCCGCCAGATCGACGCGCTGACCGAGAGCCTCAAGAACCGCTCCGCCATCGGCCCCGCGCTGAAGGCGGTCGAGGGCCTCAGCGGCCGCGTCGAGGCGCTCGACGGCAAGATCGAGGCGATCGCCAAGGTGCGGGCCGGCGAGGCCGAGTGGCTCGCCGACACGATGCGCGACGAGATCGCGGCCGCCGCGCGTCCGCCGGCGCTCGACGGTCTGGAGCGCCAGATCGCGGCGCTGACCGCCAAGCTTTCGAGCCAGCGCGACGACCGCGGCGACGACGAGGTGAGGGCGCTGTCGGGCAAGATCGACGGGCTGGGCGACCGGCTCCTGTCGGTCGCGCAGGCGACCGGCGCCCGCGACGCGGCCTTCGACCGGATCGAGGGCGAGGTCCGCTCGATCTCCGAGCGCCTGCGGGCGCCGCGCGCGTCCGAGCCCGTGGAGCGCGACGCCGCCTTCGACCGCATCGAGGAATCGGTGCGCGTCATCGCCGAGCAGCTTCTCAACCCCCGCGAGACCGCCCGCGACGGCGCCTTGACGGTCGAGGCCGAGATCACGCGCCTCGTCGACGGGCTCGAGCGCAACGACGGCCGCCTCGACGACCTCAACGCCGCCTTCGCGGGCCTCGCCGCCCGCGTCGAGCGCAGCTGCGCCGATCTCGGCGCGCGCTATCAGGAGACCTCCGCGACGCAGGGCGTGCGCGGCGACGACGAGCTCGAGGGCGAGATCGTCCGGTCGCTCGCAGAGCTTCGCGCCTCCGCGGCCCAGAGCGAGCGCCGCGCCGCCGACGCGCTCGACGCCGTTCGCGCCACGCTCGAGCGTCTGCTCGACCGGATGGAGCAGATGGAGACGGCCCCGGCCCGCTCGGCTCCGATGTTCTCGGCCGCCGTCGAGGACACGCGCTACGATCCGGAGCCGCGCCGCGAGCCCGAGCCCCGCGCCGACGCCGCCGAGGCCGCGCGCGCCGCCGCCCGCCGCGCGCTCGCCGAGATCGCGGCCGGCGACGAGCCGCCGGCGCCGCGCCTGCCTTACGCCGACGAGCCGCGCTTCAAGGCGTTCTCCGATCTCGGCGACGATCCGATCGAGCCGGGCGCGGGCGCGCCCAAGGTCGAGGCCTCGGGCCCGAGCGCCGCGTCCTTCATCGCCGCCGCGCGCCGCGCCTCGGCCCAGCCGCAGCCCGACGTCGAGCCCGAGGCCCCCGAGGCCCCGGCCGAGCCGGCCGCGCGCTCGGGGCTGTCGGGCGCGATCTCGAAGCTCAAGGCGCGCAAGCGTCCGTTCCTGCTCGGCCGCCGCGACGCTGATCGTGTTCGCCGCGCTCTATGTCGCGAACGGCATGACGGGCTCCCAGTTCGAGCCGGCCGCCGATCCCGCCCCGCAGAGCCGCCTTGCGCCCGATCTCGAGCCGACCCCCGCGCCCTACGGCTCCGGCGCCGCGCCGACCGTGATCGAAGGCCCGCGCGCCGCGGCGGAACCCGCCGACGGGTCCTCCGCCGCGCAGGAAGGGCTCGATCCTCCGCCGCCCGGCGCGGCTCCGGCGCCCTCCGCCGCCGCGTCAGCCGCCGCGCCGAAGCCCGAGGCGAACGCCGCGCCGCGCACGGCCGCCCAGAACTTCGCCTTCGCCGACGCCGGCGCCCTGCCCAAGGCGCGCACGGTCGAATGGAAGGCCGGCGAACCCGTCACCACGGGCTCGATCGCCCGGACCGCGCCCGGCGGACTGCCCGACACCATCGGCGGCCGACGCTCCGCATGCGCGCCGCCGCCGGCGATCCGTCGGCCCAGCTCGAGGTCGCCGACCGCCTGCTCGACGGCCGCAACGTCGAGCCCGACGCCGCCTCCGCCGCGGTGTGGCTCGAGAAGGCCGCCGCCCAGGGCCTCGCCCCGGCGCAGCACCGCCTCGGCAGCCTCTACGAGAAGGGCCGCGGCGTCGCCCGCGACGTCACGACCGCGCGCCGCTGGTACGAGCAGGCCGCGGCCTCCGGCAACGTGCGCGCCATGCACAATCTCGGCGTGGTCTACGCCGAGGGCGGCCTCGGCAAGCCCGACTACAGCGCGGCCTCGGTGTGGTTCCGCATGGCCGCCGAGCGCGGCCTCGTCGACAGCCAGTACAATCTCGCGGTGCTCGACGCGCGCGGCATGTCGGGCAAGCGCAACCTCGTCGACGCCTACAAGTGGTTCTCGCTCGCCGCCGTCCAGGGCGACGAGGACGCGGCCAAGAAGCGAGACGAGGTGGGCAAGGCGCTCGGCTCGCAGCTCGCCGCCGCCAAGGTCGCTGTCGACGCGTTCCGCCCGCGCGCCGTCGAGCCTGCGGCGAACGAAGTTCCCTCGCCCCCCGGCGGCTGGGACCGGGTCGCCGAGCGCAGGACGCCTCGACCCCGCGCTGAACGTGGTTCGATGAAGACTGTCCCCACCGGCTTTCGAGGGGGCGGTCCAGTCCGGGGGTGACGGCCGCGCCTGACGCGGTATTCTGCCCGCACGACGAGCCAGTCGTGCGGTGCCGCCATGACTTTGATCGCCTCCGAACCCGTCCGCGACGACCACGAAATTCCGCCGATCCCGCTCGCCGTGGGTCTTGCGGGGCTCGCGCCCTTCATCGGCCTTGCGCTGACGGTCGCGCTCGCCGGCGGAGAGACGGGGGCGTCGGCGTCGGTCGCGCTCCTCGCTTACGCCGCGCTCATCCTGTCGTTTTTCGGCGGCGCCCATTGGGGTCTCGCGCTGCGCCATCCCGCGCGCGAGCTGCGCGCCGGCCTCTATCTCGGCGCGGCGATCTCTCCAGCATGGGCGCTCGCGGGCGTGCTTCTCGGCGGAGCCGGCGGGCTTGGGCTCGTGGCCGCGGGACTCGTCGCGCAGGGCGCGGTCGACGGGCTGAAGTCCACGCGGTTCGCCGCTCCCAGATGGTATCCGCGGCTGCGCGCGCTGCTCGCGGCGCTCGCTTCGGTCGCGACGGCGGCGGCCGCCGTTGTCGTAGCGTCGCAACAGGTGTGATACGAAGCGTTTTGTGCGGCCTGACTCGATGACTGGCCGTTTGGTCTCTTGCGCCTTAAGCTGATAGCGTCAGCTTGCTGTCAGTGACGATCGAGAGTTGGGGGCGTCCTAATCGTGCATGCCGGTGTGAAACTCGCGCGGAGCTTCGCGTCTCTCGCTGCGGCGGCTCTGATCGCGCTCGGCGTCGCGCCTGTCACGGGCGCGCGCGCCGCCGACGTGCCCTACGATCCGCCTCCCGCGGCCGTCCAGGCCCCGGCGGCGACCGACGGCTGGCGCTTCATCTCGCCGTTCGAGGCGTGCGAGATGAACTGCACCGCGACGCTCTTCGTCGGCCGCTATATCTCCACGCCGATGACCGACATCTTCATCAAGTACAAGACGCCGCCGTGGAACTGGAAGACGAAGGACTCGACCCTCGTCAGCGGCGCGTTCAACCGCGAGATCCTGACCTACAGCGACCTCTTCGCCTTCGAGACCGAGATCGGCGCCGGCAAGCGCTTCGGCGCGCAGGACGAATGGGAAGTGTGGGGCGCGCTCTACGCCCGCTGGAAGTCGTTCCCCTGGAACGACTATCTGCGCACCACGATCGCGGTGTCGACCGGCGTGAACTACGCCAGCGACGTCTCGCGGATCGAGGTCGAGAAGTCCGAGAAGCACCAGTCCAAGGTGCTGCATTATCTCTCGCCCGAAATCACCTTCGGCCTGCCGAGCCAGCCGAACCTCGACCTGGTGTTCCGCTTCCATCACCGCTCGGGCGGCAATCTCGGCATCTTCAACGGCACGGGCGGCGGCTCGCAGTACCAGACGGTCGGCCTGCGCTACCGCTGGTGAGGCGGCGCGCCTGAGGCGCGCGATCCGCGGCTGTCATCCAGGCGCCGCGTCATCCCGGCCGAAGAGCCGGGATCCAGAACCGAGGCCCTGCGTGAACTTGCCGCCGACATCGGTTTTGGATCCCGGGTCAAGCCCGGGATGACCGTCGAGCGTCCGGCGATTCGCTCCAGACCTCAGTCCGGCCTCAGGCCCCAGCCGGCGATCGCGTAGACGCCGGCGTCTCCCAGCATCCAGGCGGTGAGGCCGCCCGCGGCGAACAGGCCGTCGAAGGCGCGGTCGCGCACGTTGAGCCCGCCCGCATAGGCCCCGAAGGCCGGCAGGACGACGCGCGCCCCGTCGCCGGCGAAGCAGCGGCGGCGCACGCCGCGACCGCGCACCGCGACCTTGGCCACGGGGTGGAGATGGCCGGCGAGTTCGCCCGCCGCCGCGCCGACTCTCGGCTCGTGGCGCAGCGTCAGCGCGCCGAGCGCCATCTCGGCGCAGGTTTCGCCCGCAAGCCCCGCCGGGGGCTCCGGATCGTGATTGCCAGAAATCCAGATCCAGTCGCGGCCGCGCTGGAGAGCCGCGACCGTCTCCCGGTCGGCGTCGCGAAGGCGCGCGGCGGCGTCGCGGTCATGAAACGAGTCGCCGAGCGCGATCACGGCGCGCGGCCGGAACCTCTCGACCAGGCGAGCGAGGCGGCCGAGCGTGGTCGCGGTGTCGTAGGGCGGCAGCATCTGGCCGCGGCGCGCGAAGCTCGAACCCTTTTCGAGATGGAGATCCGCGACGATCAGCGCGCCGGAGCGCGGCTCGTAGAGCGCGCCTGACGGATCGGCGACGAGCGCGACGCCTGCGACGGAGAGCGTCGGCTCGATCTCGTCTTCTCGAAGGAGGGCGGAGAGAATCATCGATTGGAACGTAGCAGGAACTTGATCGCGCCGTCATCCCGGGGGAGCCCGCGCAAGCGGGCGTCTTGAAGCGCGCAGTCCGGTCCGGCTTCTCCCTCCGAAGCCTTTTGCAAGCGCTTTCCTACGCCGATCCCAGCGCGCGTCCGGCCGGGGCGAGGCGGCTTAAAGCGACCTCAGGAACGCCGGCGGGCCGCTCTCGCGCTTGGCCATCTCCTCGCCCATCGCTTCGGCCACCAGCGTCTCGGCAGCCTCCTTCAGGAGCGCGTCCTGCGCCGCGCCGTAGACCGGCTCGCGGCCGACCTCGAGCAGGATCGGCACCGCAAGCGGGGAGACGCGGTCGAGCGGGCGCCAGTCGATCGCGCCCTTGGCGCGCTTCAGGAAATCGGCCACGCGCCAGAGATCGATGAGGCCCCGGGCCGCGTCGCTCCGCGCCGCGCGCAGCAGCACGTGGCCGGGCTCGTGGCGGCGGAGCACGTCGTAGATCAGGTCGGTGGACATGGTGACCTGGCGCCCGGTCTTGCGGTTCGCGCCGATGACGTTGCGCTCGATCAGCCCCGCGATGATGGCGCAGTTCCGAAACGTGCGCTTCATCAGAGCGCTCTCGGCCATCCAGGCCTCGAGATCGTCGCCGAGCATGTCCTCGTCGAAGAGGCGATCGAGCGAGATCTCGCCGTCGCCGATCATCTGGGAGATGTCGCCCAGCGCCCAGATCGCCAGCGAATAGTCGCTCGCGACGAAGCCGAGCGGGCGGGCGTGGGCGCGCTCGAGGCGGCGCGTCAGCAGCATGCCGAGCGTCTGGTGCGCGAGCCGCCCCTCGAACGGATAGGCGATGAGGAAGTGCTTGCCCGCCCGCGGAAAGGTCTCGATCAGCAGCTTGTCGTGCTCCGGGATCACCGAGCGGAGCTGCTGGTAGCCGAGCCATTCGCGGGTCTGGGTCGGCAGCCGTCCCCAGCTTCCCGGGTCGTCCAGCATCGCGCGCACCCGCGCCGCGACGTCGGTGGTGAGCGGCATGCGTCCGCCCACATAGGTCGGAACCTTCGGGGCCTCGGATTTGGCGCGCGAGACGATGACGTCGGTGTCGATCAGCGCGTCGAAGCGCAGGATTTCGCCGGCGAACATGAAGGTGTCGCCAGGCGTCATGGTCTCGACGAAGTACTCCTCGATCTCGCCCAGCATCTTGCCGCCGAAGCCCTGCTGGCCGACGGCGCCGCCGGCCGCGCGCCGCACCTTGCCGAGCTTAACTTTCAGCGTCGTGGCCTCGATGATGGTGCCGACGTTCATGCGCCAGCGCTGGGCGGTCGCGGGGTTCGACACGCGCCAGAGCCCGTCCCTGGTCTTGCGGATCTTGGCGAAGCGCTCGTAGCTTTTGAGCGCGTAGCCGCCGGTCGCGACGAACTGGACGATGTCCGAAAAGGTTTCGCGGTCGAGCTCGGCGTAGGGCGCGGCGGAGGTCACTTCGGCGTAGAGCTCGTCCTCGTCGAAGGGCGCGCCGCAGGCGCAGCCGAGCACGTGCTGGGCGAGCACGTCGAGCCCGCCGGGCTTGGTCGACTCTGCGTCCTGCTCGCCCTCGAGCGCGGCCTCGCGCGCGGCCTCGCATTCGATCACCTCGAAGCGGTTCGCGGGCACGATGATGGCGCGAGAGGGCTCGTCGAGCCGGTGATTGGCGCGCCCCGTGCGCTGGAGCAGGCGCGAGGCGCCCTTGGGGCTTCCCATGTGGACCACCAGGTCGACGTCGCCCCAGTCGATGCCGAGGTCGAGCGTCGAGGTGGCCACGATCGCCTTGAGCCGCCCCTCGGCCATCGCGGCCTCGACCCTGCGGCGCTGGCCGACGTCGAGCGACCCGTGGTGGAGCGCGATCGGGAGCGTCTCCTCGTTGATGCGCCAGAGCTCCTGAAACGTGAGCTCCGCCTGCGCGCGGGTGTTGGCGAAGATCAGCGTGGTGTTGTGGGCGCGGATCGCCTCGTAGATCTCCGCCATCGCGTGGCGTCCGCCGTGGCCGGACCACGGCAGGCGCTCGTCGGTCTCGTGGATCGCGATCTCGGGCGCGGCCCCGCCGCGGATCTCGACGAGATCGGCCAAGGCATGGCCGCGGCGCGGATCGACGAGATAGCGGCGAAGCTCGTCGGGGCTCTTCACGGTCGCCGACAGCCCGACGGTCGAGAGCTTCGGCGCGAGCGCCCGGACGCGCGCGAGCGCGAGCGCGAGCTGGTCGCCGCGCTTGGTCGGCGCGAGCGCGTGAAGCTCGTCGATCACGACCCGCCGCACCGTCTCGAACAGGCGGCCCGCGCCGGGATCGCCGATCAGCAGCGCGAGCTGTTCGGGGGTGGTGAGCAGCAGGTCCGGCGGCCGCTCCTTCTGGCGCTTGCGGCGCGAGGGCGGCGTGTCGCCGGTGCGGCCCTCGACGCGGATCGAGAGTCCCATCTCGGCCACCGGCGTCATGAGGTTCCGCGCGACGTCGACCGCGAGCGCCTTCAGCGGCGAGACATAGAGGGTGTGGAGGCCGTCGACGTCGTCGGGCTTCTCCGCCAGCTCCACGAGGCTCGGCAGAAACCCGGCGAGCGTCTTGCCGGCGCCGGTCGGGGCGATGAGCAGCGCGTCGCGGTCCTGTTGCGCGAGCGCCAGCAGATCGAGCTGGTGCGCGCGAGGCGTCCAGCCGCGCCCGGCGAACCAGCGGACGAAGCGGTCGGGAAGGCGCGTGGCGGGGCCGGGCGAGGGGGAGGTCACAGGTGAGGAGATAGGCGCGGGGAGGCGGCGCGGGGAGGGGAGACTTGAAGCGCGCCCTCGCCGAAGAGGGCGTCTCCCTCCCCTGGGACAGGGGAGGGCAGGGTGGGGTGGGCTTCAGAAAGGGGAGGCGCCGTCGTCACATTTCGTCTCACGCGCCGCTCTACCCCCAGCCCCACCCGTGACGCCGCTCCGCGGCGCGCCACCCTCCCCTCTGCGAGGGAGGGAGAACCGCGCCTTCCTCTTCGGTCGCTGAGCCTTATCTTCCCACCAACATGCGCCCCGAAGACCTTCTGCTCCCCACGCCGAAAGGGCTCTACTGCCCGCCGGCCGACGCCTATATCGACCCAATGCGGCCGGTGGAGCGCGCGCTCGTCACCCATGGCCACGCCGACCACGCACGGCCCGGCAACGACGCCGTCATGGCGACGCCCGAGACGCTCGCGATCATGGCGGCGCGCTACGGCGAAGACTTCTGCCGCTCTCGTCAACCGGCCGCCTATGGCGCGCGCGCCAAGGTCGGCGACGTGACGGTCAGCTTCCATCCGGCGGGCCATGTGCTCGGCTCGGCGCAGATCCGGCTCGAATGGAAGGGGTTTCGGGCGGTCGTCTCCGGCGACTACAAGCGCGCGCCCGACCCGACCGCGGAAGGCTTCGAGGTCGTGCCCTGCGATCTCTTCGTCACCGAGGCGACCTTCGGGTTGCCGGTCTTCCGCCATCCGCCGCCCGAGCGCGAGGTCGCGAAACTGATCGACTCGGTGGAGCTGTTTCCCGAACGCGCGCATCTCGTCGGGGCCTATTCGCTCGGCAAGGCCCAGCGGCTGATGAAGCTTCTGCGCGAGGCCGGCTGGGACAAGCCGATCCACATGCACGGCGCGATGGTGCGGGTGACGGAGACCTACGCGGCGCTCGGCGTCGATCTCGGCGAGACGATCCGGGTGATGGCCGAGGACCGCAAGGGGCTCGCCGGCGCGATCGTGATCTGCCCGCCCTCGGCGCTGCGCGAGCTCTGGGCGCGGAAGTTTCCGGATCCCGTGGCGGTGGCCGCCTCCGGCTGGTTGCGGGTGAGGGCGCGGGCGAAGCAGGGCGGCGTGGAGCTGCCGCTCGTCGTCTCCGACCACGCCGACTGGGACGAACTGCGTCAGACGATCCGGGACACCGGCGCCGAGGAGATCTGGGTCACCCATGGCGAGGAGGACGCGCTCGTCCACTGGTGCGGGACCGAGGGGCTCCTGGCGCGGCCGCTGAGGCTGGTGGGGTATGGCGACGAGGGGGAGGGGGAGACCCAGGCCGAGGAAGAGCCTGTCGTCCCGGCCGAAGGTCCATCCTCATGACTTCAGAAAAAACATCGTCATGCCCCGGCTTGTCCGGGGCGTTCAAGCCAGACCCGGACGCAACATTCGTCATGGGGCGATGGCTCGACGACCGGTGGATGCCCCGGACAAGCCGGGGCATGACGAACCTTCCGCTGGCGTCAGTCGATCTAGACGGCGATCCGGTCGAACAGGTCGTCCCAATCGGGATTGTCGCGCTCGATCAGATTGAGCTTCCAGTCTCTCGGCCAGTGCTTGATCCGCTTTTCTCTGCGGATCGCGGTTTCCGCCGTCGCATGGATCTCGAAATAGACCAGCTTCCCGACGCCATATCGCTTGGTGAAGCCGGCGACGACGTGTTCGCGATGCTGCCAGACGCGCCGGGTGAGATCGCTGGTCATGCCGACATAAAGCGTGCCGTTGCGATCACTCGCCAGAATGTAGACGAAGAAACGGCGCTCCACTGTCATTCAGAACGCTCTCCCTTCAGTCGTCATGCCCCGGCTTGTCCGGGGCATCCACCGTCGGCGTCGGACCTGGCGGGATGGCTTGGAAACGCGAGCATAGCGGATGCGTGTCCGCCCCGGACAAGCCGGGACATGACGATGGCGGGCGTTCCGGACGCGCTCAAATGAACCGCTTCGCCTTTCTGCTCGATCGTCTGTCCTACGAGCCGCGGCGAAACGCCAAGATCCGGCTGATGGCGGAGTATTTCCGCGAGACGCCCGATCCCGAGCGCGGCTTCGCGCTCGCGGCGCTGACCGGCGCGCTGTCGTTTCGGCACGCCAAGGCCGGATTGATCCGCGGCCTGATCATGGAGCGGGTCGACCCGCAGCTGTTCGCGATGTCCTACGACTATGTGGGCGACCTCGCCGAGACCGTCGCGCTGATGTGGCCGGGCGAGACCCGCGCCAACCGCACGCCGCCGCTCTCGGAGATCGTGGAAGGGCTGGCGACGACCGCCAAGCTCGATCTGCCGAAGCGCCTCGCGGGCTGGCTCGACGCGCTCGACGAGACCGGGCGCTGGGCGCTGCTGAAGCTCATCACCGGCTCGCTGCGCGTGGGGGCCACCGCGCGGCTGACCAAGACCGCGGTCGCGACGCTCGGAGACGGGATCAAGCCGGACGACGTCGAACTCGTCTGGCCGGGACTGGAGCCGCCCTACGAAGACCTGTTCGCCTGGGTGGAGGGGCGGGGGGACAAGCCCTTCGCCGAGGACCCGGCGCCGTTCCGGCCGCCGATGCTCGCCCATCCGCTGGAGGATTCGAACTTTCGAGCCTTCGACCCCGCGGAGTTCGTCGCCGAATGGAAGTGGGACGGCATTCGGGTGCAGGCGTCCGCCGGAACGGGCACCGACGGAAAACACGTCGCGCGGCTCTGGAGCCGTTCGGGCGAGAACGTTTCGGGCGCGTTCCCGGATCTCGTGGAGGCGCTGACCTTCGACGGGGCGATCGACGGCGAGCTGCTGATCCTGCGCGAGGGACGCGTCCAGACCTTCAACGTGCTGCAGCAGCGGCTGAACCGGAAGAGCGTCACGCCGAAGCTCCTCGCGGAGTTTCCCGCCCATATCCGCGCCTACGACCTGCTGTTCGATGGCGGCGAGGACCTGCGCGAACAGCCCTTCGAGGAGCGTCGAAAGCGCCTCGAGGCCTTCATCGCCCGCGAGGACAATCCGCGCGTCGACCTGTCGCCGCTCGTCGGCTTCGAGGACTGGGACGGCCTAGCGACGGCGCGCGCCGATCCGGCGTCGGCGGGCGCCGGCGAGGACGCCGCGGCGGTCGAGGGCCTGATGGTGAAGCGCCGCGACAGCGCTTACGTGGTCGGGCGTCCCAAGGGCCTGTGGTTCAAGTGGAAGCACGACCCGATGACGGTCGACGCCGTGATGATGTACGCCCAGCGCGGCCATGGAAGGCGCTCGAGCTTCTATTCCGACTACACCTTCGGGGTCTGGACCGCGGACGCCGACGGCGAGCGGCTGGTGCCGGTGGGCAAGGCCTATTTCGGCTTCACCGACGAGGAGCTTGCCGAGCTCGACCGCTTCGTGCGCAAGAACACCACGAACCGCTTCGGGCCGGTGCGGGAGGTGACGCACACGGCCGAGCAGGGGCTGGTGCTGGAGATCGCCTTCGAGGGGATCGCCCGCTCGGCGCGGCACAAGTCCGGCGTCGCGATGCGGTTCCCGCGCGTCGCGCGCATCCGTTGGGACAAGCCGACCGCAGAGGCCGATCGGCTGGAGAGCCTCGAGGCGCTGATCGCCCAGAAAGAGGCGGCGGGCTGAGGCGGACGCCGCCTCAGGCGGCCTCGCGCTCCAGCAGCCGGCGGACGAGTTCGAGATCGGCGGGCTTGTCGACGTCGATCGCCGAGCGGCCGAACGGCATGTCGACGATGCCCGCGGTCAGCCCGCCGGTCAGGCGCCCGACCTCCTTGGCGACGCGCTCGGTCGTGAGGCGGCCGGTGGCGTAGGCGAAGATGGCGCTCGGGCCGAGCTTCTGCAGCATCTTGAACGGCCGCTTGCGGAGCTGCTCGAACTCGCGCCAGACCTCGACGCCCCTCAGCGCCTCGATGTGGCGCACATAGAACATGTTGCAGCCGGAGAACTGGCCGTCGGCGAGCTTGATGAAGGTCCGCTCGGTGTCGGGCGCGTCGCGGCTCACGGCCTCGGCGCGCGCGATGCCGAGCGCGAGGTCGACGTCAGGCGCGTTGTCGATGAAGTAGCGGATCCACTCGGGCTCCAGCAGCGCATGGTCGCCGGTCGTCACGAAGGCCGGCGCGCCGATGGCGTTGACGCCCTCGATCACGCTCTCGGCGAGCGACTTCGCCGACTTGATGGTCTCGACGCCCGGGATCTTCACGAGCTTGGGCTTGTTGATCGAGACCAGGATGCGGTCGATGCGGCCGGAGGCGCGCAGGGCGTCGACGACGCGCTCGAGCATCGGACGGCCGCCGACCTCGATCAGCGTCTTGTGGCTGACGCCCTCGGCCTCGGCGAGCTTGTCGCCGCCGCGCCGTGTGCCTGCGAGAATGAGGGCGGCGGTCATGGGCGAAGCTCCTTCGAATAGACGCGATAGGTTTTGTAGGCGCGCCCTCCGCCGAGCGCTTCGCCGATGTGGCGCATCGGCGCGTTGGTTTCGAGCACCCAGGACATTTCTACCCGTCTTACGTTGCGGGCGCGCCCCTCTTCTCGAAACTTCTCGAAAATGTAGAGAGGCATGATCTTACCGAGATAACTCCGGTGATGCTCCTTGCGCACGCCCATCAGCACCACGCGCCCGGAGGTGTAGGAGCGCTTCACCTTCAGCCGCCAAGCGAGCTTGGCCCAGCCGAACGGCAGCAGGCTGCCGTCAAGATCGGTGGTGATCTCGTTGAGGTTGGGAAGCGCGAGGCCGAAGGCCCCCGGCTTGCCGTCCACCTCGACGAACCACAACAGGCGCTCGTCGACCAGCAGCTTCAGCGACTTGGCCAGATGATCGAGCTCCTCCTTGCCGAAGGGCAGGAAGCCCCAGTTCTCCGACCAGGCGTCGTTGAAGATGTCGATCACCGTGGCGAGCTCCGCCTCGTAACGCGACATGTCGAGGTGCCGCACCGTGATCTCGGGCGGGCGCGGACGATCGAGGATGCGCTCGATCGCGCGCGGAAACGGCACTTCGGTGTCGTGCAGATAGGCGAAGAGATCCATCTCCTTGCCGTAGCCCTCCGCCTCGACGCGGGGCGCGACGTAGGGAAGGTCGTGCGGCATCAGCAGCATCGGCGGCGTGTCGAAGCCGTCGATCAGGAGGCCGGTCTCCTCGTTGATCGAGAGGTTGAACGGCCCCTGCACCGAGGTCTTGCCGCGCGCCCGCAGCCAGTCCTCGACGGTCTGGAACAGGGCGTGGAAGATTTCCGGGTCGTCCTCGGCCGCGATCATGCCGAACTGGCCGACGACGCCGAGCCTCGGGTCGGCCTGCGCGGTGATGCGCCCGACCGTCCGTCCGCCGCGCCAGGCGAGGAAGAACTCGGCGTCGATGCGCTTGAACAGCGGGTTCTTGGTCTTCGACAGCGCGTCATGACGCTCGATGTCGAGCGGCGACACGTAGGTCGGGTCATTGGCGTGCAGGCGCTTTGGCAGGTTGATGAACTGGGTCATCTCCCGCCGGCCCCTGACGGGACGGATCTCGAGGGCGCTCACCGCGGGGCCTCCGCCAGCACGGTCTTGGGCGGACGCGGAACGCGCGACGGGCGCCAGCCGGCGTCCATCCGCCAGATGCGGAAGAGGCCGAAGACGGTGAACAGCAGGATGCCGGCCCAGGCGCCCACCGCCGGGCGCACGATGCCGGTCAGGCCGAGCGTCGTCAGCAGGCCGTCGATGAGCAGGAAGCCAAGGCCGCCGAGCAGCGCGTAGGCCATGTGGCGGGTCGAGCGCACGTCGCGCCAGTTGAGGAGCGAAGCGGGCATCGCAAGCAGCACCATCACGATCAGTCCAACGGGGGAAGCGTAGACGCGTTCGATCAGCGTCTCGTAGAAGGGCAGCGGCGCGTTCGGGGTCTGCTCGCCCGCCACGACCTTGCGGGCCGCGGTGAGCGAGATGCGGCTTTCCGGAATGAGCGCCGCCAGCACGTCGTCGGGCGTCATGGTCGTGCGCCAGACGCCGTCGGCGGAAGACCGCTCGTTGAGCGTCGCGCGCTCCCAGGAGACGCGCTCGGCGCCCGAGAGGGTCCACTCGCCTTTCCGGTAGCGCGCCTCTTCGGCGACGATCCGGGAGGTGACGATCTTGTCTGGATTGCGGTCGTAGATCCGCACGTTCTTCAGCTTTCGGGCCTTGTCGCTGACGCGGTCGAACGAGACCACCGCCTCGCCGACGCGCAGCCAGGTGGTCTTGGCGGTCTTGCCCTGCTGTTCGGGCGCGCTCGAAGCGCTGCGTGACCTTGATCGCGAGCTTGGCCTCGGCGCGCGGCGCGACGACGTCAATCAGCGTCGAATGCAGGATCACGAGCGCGAAGGCGCCCGGGGCCATGGCGACGAACATCGAGAAGGTGCTCTTGCCCGCCGCCCGCATCGCGACGATCTCGCTGTTGCGCGCAAGCAGCGCGAGCGTCAGCAGCGCGCCGACGAGCGTTCCGAGCGGCAGCGAATGGACGAGCAGCGTCGGCAGCCGCAGGCCGATATATTCGATGATGCCGGGGACGCCGTCGCCCTGGTCGAGGATGTCGCCGGCGTTGTCGACGAGATCGAGGATCTGCGCGATGAAGGCGAGGATCAGCGTCGCGACGACGGCGAGCTTGAACAGCGTCAGGCTGAGATAGCGCGCGAACCGCATGTCAGCCCTCCGCCGGCCGGACGCGGCCCTTGAGGCCTCGGAACGCCCTCGTGATCGCGCCCTCGATCCCGTCGACCATCCGCGAGATCGCGGTGTCGCCCGGCCGGTCGGTCGAGGTCGTGAACAGCCAGACCGACATCGCGAGGAACGCCGCGAAGGGCGTCCAGCAGGTGATCCAGGCCGGCGCGACGCCCTTGTCGGCGAGCGTCTCCGATCTGCAGCGAGTTGTGGTAGAGCACGGTCGCGACCGCGGCTGTCACCATGTTGGCGATGCGGGTGTTGCGCCGCATGGTCATCGACAGCGGCACGATCAGCAGCGGCAGGAAGATCAGCGACAGCGACCGCGCTATGCGGGAGTGGAACTCGGCCGACAGCTGGTTGTAGGGCGCCGACGGCGCGGGCTCGCCCATCTCGGTCCAGAGCTCGGACAACGTCAGCTCGCGCTCGCTGCCGCCGCGCGGCCGGAACGGCGGCGCCGTCAGGTCGAATTTCCGGTCGAGAACAAAGTCCTGGAAGCGCAGGGTCGAGGGCCGCTCCGCGCCATAGTCGCGGATCACGGCGCCGTTCTTCAGCCGGAGCTGGATCTGAAGCTTGTCGGGCGTGAGCTCGAGCTCGCCGCCCTCGGCGCTCGTCACCACGTCGACGTCGTTCTCCCGGTTCTGGATGAACACGCCGCGCAGCTTGCGGCCGGTCTTGTCGACGTCGTCGGCGGTGATCGTCAGCCCGTCCTTCGCTGATGAAGGTCGCGGCCGGCGCATGCGCCCGCCAGGCGTAGGAGACCGACTGGTTGATGATCTCGCGGTAGGAGTAGCGGCAGTAGGGAGCGGCGTAGCCGACGATCACGATGCTGAGGATGCTCAGAAGCGCGCCGAGCATGATGAGCGGCCGCACCAGCGTGCGCACCGAGACGCCCGAGGCCAGGCCCGCCTCGAGCTCGGCGCCCATGCTGAGCTTTGAGATCGACGAGTAGATGCCGAGCGCGAAGCCCGCGGGCATCGCGAAGCCCATGTAGTGCGGCACGAGATTGGCCGCGAGCGCGAAGGCGATGAACACCGGCGCGCCAGCGGTCGCCAGAATGTCGATGAGGCGCAGGATGCGCTCCAGCAGCAGCGCCGACAGCACGACGCCGAGGCACAGCAGCATCGGCTTCAGCGTGAGCATCAGCACGTAGCGGTCGAGAATCCGCAACCTGGGCAGGCCGATCGACGCCATCAGGCGGCGACCCAGCGGGCTTTGAGCTCGGCCGCGAGCGCGTCGAGCGCCGCGTCGTCGAGATCGGCGCCGGAGCCGAGGTTGGGCGGCCCTGGCCAGCCGGCGTCGGCGACCTCGACGCCGCCGAACGAACGCGTCCCCTCATAGCGAGGGATGACATGGAAGTGGACGTCGGGATCGACCATCATCAGCATCAGGTAGTTGATCCGCTCGTAATCGACGAAGCCCTTTAGCACGCGCTCGATCCCGGCGACCGCCTCGCGCAGGTCCGCAAAGGCCTGCGGGCTGAGATCGGAGAACGCCGTCGCCTGCTCCCTGCACACGAGCACGAGCGAACCGAGCGTCGGCTGCTTCGGCCGCACGAGCACGGTCCAGGCCCCGATCTCCGCGACCGCGGAGCGGGGATGGCCGAACTTCTCCATCGTGGCGTTGGTCATCGGAAGGGTCATCGAACGAGGAAGGACTGCGATCCTTTAAGGCGAGCCATTCGCCGAAAGGATGGCGCGCGCGCTGGCACCATACGGATTTCGCGGCTAAACGACAGGCCCGGATAGTCCCGGGGACAGGAGACGCGCAAGAGGAATGACGGAGAATGCGAACGCGGCCGCTGCGGCGGCGCAGGCGACGACGGCGGTTCTGATCGGCCAGTCGACGGTCCAGATCTGGGGCATGAGCTCCGCCGAGCGCCTCACCCGGCAGCTTGCGCGAGCGGGCGTGAAGGACGTGCGCGTCTCGGCCGAAGGGCTCGAAAACGTCGGCTCCGTGGTGATCCTGCGGATTGATTTCGCCTACGACCAGCGCCTGATCGACGCGCTCGCGACCCGGCCCGGCGCGACGCTCGTCGCGGGCGGCGTAGCGATCGCCTCCGCGGTCGCCGGACGCGACGCGCAAGCCGCGTCGGGCGTCCTTGCAAGCGGCGAAGCGCCGGTCGGAACCGAGATCCTCGACTCCGAGGGGCTGGCGGGCTCCTACAACCGCAAGCTCCGCAAGCGCGAGATCGCCTTCGTCATTCCGCTCAACTCCCAGAGCGTGAAGGACGTCGAGGCCCGCAGCTTCGCCGGCTCCTACAAGGGCGTGACCGACTTCGTCACCAAATACTGGTGGCCGGCCCCGGCCAAGGCCGTCACCAAATGGTGCGCGGTGCGCCGCATCACGCCCAACCAGGTCACCTATCTCGGCCTGTTGCTGATGTTCGTGGCGCTCGGCATGTTCTGGGAAGGCTGGTATCTGCTCGGCCTGATCCCGGCCTGGATCATGACCTTCCTCGACACCGTCGACGGCAAGCTCGCGCGCGTCACGATGACCTCGTCGAAATTCGGCGACATTCTCGACCACGGCATCGACCTCATCCACCCGCCGTTCTGGTGGATCGCCTGGATCATCGGCCTCGAGAAGGCCGGCATGCCGGTCGCCCATCCCGAGCTGCTGGTCTGGATCATTGTCGGCGGCTACGTGGTGCAGCGCCTGTTCGAGGGCGCGTTCATCCGGCTCTGGGGCTTCCACATGCATGTGTGGCGGCCGTTCGATTCGTTCTTCCGCCTCATCACCGCGCGGCGGAACCCGAATCTCGTGATCCTGACCGCCTTCACGCTGATCGGCCGGCCGGACTGGGGCATGATCCTGGTCTGCGCCTGGATCGTGCTGTCGCTCGTCGTCCATCTCTTTCAGCTCGTGCAGGCCGCGGTGGAGAGCCGGTCGAGAACGCTCGTGTCCTGGCTCGACGCCGCATGACCCTGCGCCTCGGCGTCGTTTCGAACGCCCGGAGTTGGCGCAACAGGGCGGAGGCCGACCGCACAAAGCCCGCGGCCGACTTCCTGCACGCGATCCCGGAGACGCTCGACGACTATCCGCGCGTGCTCAAGGGGTTCGCGGAGGCCGGCGTCGACCTGCTCGCGGTCGACGGCGGCGACGGCACGCTGCGCGACGTGCTCTCGGCGTTGCCCGCCGCCTATGGCGACAGGCTCCCCGCCATCGCGCTGATGCCGAGCGGGAAGACGAACGTCGCCGCGCTCGACGCCGGCCATGTGGGCCGCGGCGCCGGCGCGCTCGCGCGGCTTGCGGGTCGGGCGAACGCCGGCCTTCCGCTCGAGACCCATGTCCGGCGGCCGATCCTCGTCACGACCGACGGCTGGACTCGCGCCGGCTTCGTGTTCGGCCTCGGCGCCTATGAGCGCGCGACCCGGCTCGTGAACGAGCGGGTGCATTCGAAGGGCTTCGCCCAGCAGCTCGGCGTCGCGCTCGGCGTCGTGGGCTCAGTCGCCGCCGCCTTCGGCAAGGACCGCGAGGTCTGGCGCGAGGGCGTCCCGCTCTCGATCGCGGTCGACGGCGGGCAGCCGCGCGAGGGCGCGAGCTTCGTCGCTCTGGCGACCTCGCTCGATCGGCTGATCCTCGGCCTCTGGCCGTTCTGGGGCGAGGGCGATGGCGCGATCCGCATGACCGAGATCTCCGCGCCGCCGCGCCGGCTCGCACGCGGTCTCGCGGCGATCGCGGCGCGGCGGAAGCCGAGCTTCGCCGACGAGGCGGGCTATCGCAGCTTCCGCGCCGAGCGGGTGTCGCTGACGCTTTCCGAGCCCTTCATTTTCGACGGCGACACATTCGCGCCGGGCGCCGACGGGCGCGTGGAGCTCGTCGCGGGGCCGCAGATCAGGTTCGTTCGGCTGTGAGGCGAGCAGAGATCGGCCGCGTGCTTCGCGACGGCCCCGCGGGCCTCCTCGGCATGAGGGCTGGCGAGGTCGCCGAAACCGGCCTCATGCTGAAGAGCCGGCGGTTCGTCGGCGTCTCGACGCACGCAGCCGAGTTCAGCCGATGACCGCCGCGCAAGCCGCCCTGACCCGCTTCGTCGCCGAGGAGCTCGCCCGGCCGGTCCCGCCCGCCGTCGCGACCTTCGCGGCAGAGCTTGCGGCGCGAGGCGGGCAGGGGGTCGTGGGCGTGCTGTTCTACGGGTCGGCGCTCAGGACCGGCGCGACCGACGGGCTGCTGGACTTCTACGTGCTGCTCGACCGGTTCGACGCCTGGGAGGCGCGCCCGCTGATCGCCAAGGCTGGCGCGCGGCTGCCGCCCAACGTGGAATACGCCGAGACCACCGCGGCCGGCATGACGCTGCGCTCGAAGCTGGCGGTGATGACGCTTGACCAGTTCCGCCGCCACGCCCGCCACGAGAGCCGCGACACCACCATCTGGGCGCGCTTCGCGCAGCCCTGCGCGCTCGTGTGGTCGCGCGACGCCTTCGCGGCCGAGCGGGTCGCCGAGGCGGTCTCGATCGCGATCCGCGGCGCAAGCTGGTGGGCGGCGCATCTCGGACCTGCCCGCGGCTCCGCCGCCGACTTCTGGCTCGCGCTGTTCGCGCGCACCTATTCGTCGGAGCTGCGCGTCGAGAGCGGCTCGCGGCCGGGCTCGATCGTCGAGGCGGCGCCGGAGCGCTACGGCGCGGCGCTGCGGCTCGGCTGGGCGGCCGAAGGCCTCGCGTTCCGCGAAGACCTGAACGAGCTCGCGCCGGCGATCTCCGAGGATGACCGCCAGAAAGCCGAAGGGGCCTGGAAGACGCGCAAGCGCCTCGCCAAGCCCCTCAATCTGCTTCGGCTCGCCAAGGCCGCCTTCACCTTCTCAGGCGGCGCGGATTACATCGCCTGGAAGATCGAGCGGCATTCGGGCCACAAGGAAGTCGTCACGCCATTCCAGCGCCGACATCCGCTGCTGGCCGCAGGGCCGGTCTTGTGGCGGCTCTGGCGGAAAGGCGTTCTGCGCTGACGGGCCGCGCCGGGAACGGCGTGACGTTGTCGGGCAGAAGGCCGAACTCGCGGCCGACGCGGGTCATCAGCTCGACCGCGAAGTCGATGTGCTCGAACGTGTGCGCGGCGCTCACCGAGGACCGCAGGAACGCCTGGTGGCTCGGCGTCGCGGGCGGCAGCGCGAGGTTGAGATACATGCCCTCGTCGACGAGCCGCTTCCAGAACGCGACCGCGACGTCGACCTTGTCGAGGATGACGGCGACGATCGGGTTGGCCTCGGGGCCGACCTGGAAGCCGGCCGACCTCAGCCCCGTGTAGAAGCGCTCGGCGTTCGCCGTCAGCTTCTCGCGGCGCTGCGGCTCGGCGCGCAGGGTCTCGAGGGCGGCCGTCGTCGAGGCGACGATCGCCGGCGGCAGCGACGCCGTGAACATGTAGGGGCGCGCGGCGATGCGCAGAATTTCGAAGCCATCGAGGCTCGAGACGCAGTAGCCGCCGACGCTCGCAAGGCTCTTGGAGAAGGTGCCGACCACGAAGTCGACGTCGTCCTCCACGCCCTCGCGCTCGGCGAGGCCGCGGCCCTTTTCGCCGAGCACGCCCATCGAATGCGCCTCGTCGACGAGCAGATAGGCGCCGAACTCGCGCTTGACGTCGACGAACTCCTTCAGTGGGGCGGTGTCGCCGAGCATCGAATAGATGCCCTCGACCACGATCAGCTTGTCGCCCGGCTGGTCCTTCAGCCGGTTGAGGCGCTTGGCGAGGTCGTCGGGATTGTTGTGACGGAAGCGCACGACCGGCGCGTGGCCGAGCCGCGAGGCGTCGTAGATCGAGGCGTGGCTGTCGGCGTCGAGGAACAGGTGGTCGTTCTGGCCGACGAGCGTCGAGATCATGGCGAGGTTCGCCTGATAGCCCGTCGAGAACACCATGCAGTGCTTGCGGCCGTAAAAGTCGGCGAGCGCGGCCTCGAGCTCCTCATGGCCCTTGTACGAGCCGTTCGCGATGCGCGAGCCGGTGGTGCCGGTGCCGTGCATGCGGATGGCCTCGACGGACCGCTCAACCGAGTGGGGATCGAACGTCAGGCCGAGATAGTTGTTGGTGCCGAACAGCACGGTCTTGCGGCCGTTCACCACGGCTTCGACCGAGGACAGGACGTCGTCGAACTTGATCGAGAACGGGTCGGCGCCGCTGTCGCGCATCCGGCCGTAACGCTCGGCGAGCGGCGAGAACTTCGAAAGAATGGACATTACGCGTCACTCCGCAGCGCCGAGAGCGTGTTCAGCAGGTCCTGAACAGTCACGACGCTGGCCATGTCATGCAGCGGGATCGAGATGTCGAACTTGTCTTCCAGCGCCATGGTGAAATTCATCACGGCGATCGAGTCGAGGCCAAGATCATTAACGATATTCATCTCAGGCTTCAGCTCGACTTTCCGGTTCAGCACGCTCTCGAGGACTTCCGAAACTTCGGAAAGCAACGCCGCTTGATCTTCACTCATCTTTTCGCCTTGGCGAAACGCCAACGCAAACTTTGGTCGAACGGGAAACTAGGTATCCGCCGCCACCCTGTAAAGTTCGCGAAGACGCATCGAAAACACTAATCAATGCAGCTTGTTACACAGTCGTAACCGTCGCTGTTCACTTCAAAAACCACGAGTCGACGGTCCTTCGATAGACAGGCGCCGACGGATCGATCCGGGGTGTTGCGCAAATGCCCGACGACCCGTTCCGACGGGCTCGCGATCGGTCAGCGGCCAGGGCGGACGCGCTGACGCGGCCGTGACCGGAGTGAGGATTTTCAAACGCTTGCAAGGCTTTGGCGGGGGATGACCGAACGGTTCGGTCATCTGTCTTTCCTGTCCGCTTGGCGGCCTGAGAGCGCGTTGCGCGTCGTCAGGCCCGTGATCGACGTCCTGAACGCGGTCGAAAGCGGGCGGAACTGAAATAATTCGGCGCCGAATGTGTACGGCGCGACGGGGCGAACAGGCTCGGATCAGAGGGCGCGGGAGCGATCCGGGCGGCCGTTTCGTCGCCGCCGCCCGTAACGGTTCGTGAACCGGGCGGCGTCCGCCGCGCGAGTCGTCAGGCGGCCGTCGAGACCATCGCCAGATACATTTCCCGGGCGCGGGCGCGGCTGAGCTTGCCCGACGAGGTGACGGGCAGAGCGTGGGCGCCGACGAGGCGCACCGTCACGGGCGTCCCGAACTTCAGCCGCAGCACCTTCGAAATCTCCTCCGCGAGCGCATCGCGGGCGGTTTCGTCCTTGGTGCGGCACTGGACGAGCGCCACCACCTCCTCGTTTTCGTCGCGGTCGACGGAGAACACCGCGACGTCGCCCGAGCGCATGCCCGCGACCTCGGCCTCGACGGTCCATTCGAGGTCTTGCGGCCAGACGTTGCGGCCGTTGACGAGGATCAGGTCCTTGGCGCGGCCGGTGATCACGAGCTCGCCGCCGGTCAGGTAGCCGAGGTCGCCGGTGTCGAGCCAGCCGTCGGGCGTGATCGTCTCGGCGGTCGCCTCGGGCTCGCGAAAATAGTCGCGCAGCAGGCTCGGGCCCCTGGCGAAGACGCGCCCGACCCGGCGTTCGGGAAGCGCGGCGCCGTCCGGCGAGCGGCACTCGATCTCGTGGTCGGGCAGGGCGGGTCCGCAGAGCACGAACTCCCGTTCGCGCTCCGTCCCGGCCGTGGGCGCGGCCGCGAGGTTCTCGCTCTCCAGCCGGTCGAGGTCGACGGTCTCGGTCTTCAGCCCCTGGTCGAGCGGCGCGAAGGAGAGCGCAAGCGTCGCCTCGGCCATGCCGTAGCTCGCCACATAGGCGCGGGCGTCGAAGCCGTTGGGCCTGAAGCGCTCGGCGAAGCGGCGCAGCACATGCGGGCGGATCATGTCGCCGCCGATGCCGGCGCAGCGCCAGGAGGAGAGGTCGAGCGCTCCGAGATCGACGGTCTGCGCGCGCTGGGCCGCGAGCTCGAAGCCGAAGCTCGGGCTGTAGGAGATCGTGGCCCTGGCCCGGGCGATCATGTCGAGCCAGAGCAGCGGACGGCGGGCGAAGTCGCGGGTCGCGAGATAATCGACCGAGAGCCCGGCGACGATCGGCGACAGCATGAAGCCGACCAGTCCCATGTCGTGGTAGAACGGCAGCCAGGAGACGCAGCGGTCGCCGGCGCGCGTCTTGAGGCCGTCGCGGCTGATCCCCGTCGCGTTCGCCATCAGCGCGCGGTGGGTGACCGAGACGCCCTTCGGGAACCGCGTGGAGCCCGACGAGAACTGCAGATAGGCGAGGGCGTCAGGATCGGGCGTCGGCAGCGGGCGCGGATCGGGCTCCACCGCCTCGAGGTCGCCGATCACGCCGACGAGCCGCAGCGGCAGTCCTTCGGCGCCCTCGATCAGCCAGTCCTTCATCGCGGCCGGGGCGAAGGCCGCGGAAGCGTCGGCGCACTCCATCATCTTTCGGGTGTGGGCGAGATAGGTCTCGCGGCCGCCGAACGCCATCGGGAGCGGCATCGGGGCGGGCACGGCCCCGGCGTAGGCGCAGGCGAAGAACAGGCGGACGAAGTCGCCCTCGGTGTCGGCGATGAGCGCGACGCGGTCGCCGGGAGCGACGCCCGCGCCGAGAAGCTTCGCGGCGAGCGCGCGCGCGTCGTGCGCCAGGCCGGCGTAGGACGCGGTCTCGACGAGGACGCCCTTGCCGGAATGGAAGTTGAAGCCCTCGGGGCCGCGCCCCGCGGCCTCGAGCGCGTGAAGGATGGTCGGGTTCGCTTCGGTCACGCCGCCGGCCCCAGCGCCTCGGCGAGCGGGGCGGAGGCCTCGCGGCGCTCGATGCCGGTGATGCGGCCCTCAGAAAGGCGCACCACCTCGTCGGAGGCCGCCGCCCAGGCGGGCTGATGCGAGATCGCGATGACGGTGAGGCCGGTCGAGCGGGTGAGCTCGACGACGTTCTCGACGATCGCGGCCTCGGTGCCGGGGTCGAGCGCGGTCGTGGCCTCGTCGAGGATCAGGAGCTTCGGCCGCTGGATGAGCGCGCGCGCGATCGAGATGCGCTGGCGCTGGCCGCCGGAAAGCCGCGTGCCGCGCTCGCCGACCACGGTCTCGACACCCTCGGGCAGCTCCGCCACGAACTGGGAGGCGCCGGCCTGCTCGAGCGCGAGCATCACGTCGGCGTCGGTGAATTCCGGCTGGCCGAGCGTGACGTTGGCGCGCAGCGTGTCGTGGAACAGCATCAGCTCCTGCGGCACGTAGCCGGTCATCCGCCGCCACGCCCCGAGATCGAGCGTGGGCAGGGGCTTGCCGTCGATCAGGATCTGGCCGCCGGTCGGCTCGTGTAGGCCGAGCAGCAGGTCCACCATGGTGGTCTTGCCTGCGCCGGACGAGCCGGTGATCGTCGTGACCCAGCCCTTGGGCGCCTGGAAGCTCGCGCCGCGGATCACCGGGATCGCTCCGAAGGCGAAGTTCACCTCGCGGAACTCCACGCCCATCTCGAAGGTCGGCGTTTCGCCGCCATGCGAGGGCTCGCGCATCGACCGGGCGAGCTCGACCGAATTGTAGATGGCGTTGAAGCCGGACTGGGTCAGCCGCACGTTCTGGAACGCCTGCTGGGCCTTGCCGATGGTCGAGACGGTGCGGGCGAGCAGCAGCGCCATCACCACCACCTGGCCGGGCGACTGCTGCATCACGCCGATCGAGAAATAGAGGCCGCCCGCAAGGCAGATCGCGAGGATCGGCTCCTGCAGCGCCTTGTTGGTCTCGCGCGCGAACGACTGCTTCTGCTGCGCCTGCCGGATTTTCTCCGCGTCTCGCTCGAACAGCGCCTGGAAGCGCGCGTGCCGACCCATCGCCTTCATGGGCTTGATGCCGACGAGAAGGTCGGTGAGCCCGCCTACCATCGCGCTGATGCGCTTCTTCTGCTTGCGCGCGGCGCTTGCCCGAGGTGATGAAGCGGTTGAGCGTCAGGATCATCAGCAGGCCGACGCCGAGCGACAGCAGGCCGAGCTTCCACGAGAACAGGAACACCACCAGCGAATAGGTGACGACCTGGATGAGCTCGGCGAGGAACTTCGCGAGCGCGTTGTAGGCCTCGCCCGCCTGGATGGCCTCGACCGAAAGCGAGGCCGAGAACCGCCCGACCGGCTGGCGGACGTAATAGGACCAGCGCGCCGCGAGCAGCGCGTCGATGAGGTCTAGCCGCAGCTTGGTCTGGACGTCCGCGCCGGCGCGCCCGACGCGGTTCATGGCGACGATCGTCAGCGCGGCCTTGAGCGTCATGCCGGCGATCAGGATGAAGACGAACAGGCCGAGCGAGGGTTCGAGCCCGATGTCGCGGATGGTCTCGGCGATCTTGCCGCTGAGGCCCTTGCCGGCCTCCGCGCCCTGGGGGCTCATGAGCGCGGCGAGCGGCAGCAGGCTCGCGATGCCGAGGCCTTCGGCGACGCCGCCAGCGCGAGCAGGCACATGGTCCCCATCGTGCGGCGAAGCGGGATCACGGTCGCGATGCGCATCAGCGTCGACTTGCGGGGCGCGGTCGACTGAGCGGCGGCCAAAACGGGGTCTGAAGGCTGCGGGGCCATGAGGCTCTTCGGTTTCGGCGCGAGGCGAGCGAACGCGGCGCGGTCCGCGCGGCGCCTTGCGTGAGGGCGGCTTTCTAAGGGCAATCGGACGCCGCCTCAAGCGCACGGGCGCAAGGCTGGGCGGCGCGTCGCGCGATGTGCGGCCGCTCAGCGCCCTCGGCGACGTTGACGGACGGCCTTCAAAGCGCCCATGAACGCGCGGATTTTAAGCGTCGCGCGATCCAGAACCCATCTGCCATGAGCGAGCCCGAGGGCGCCGCCGGACCCACCGTCTGGCTCCTGACCGACGACCGGCCCGGCAACCGCAGCCAGGCGATCGGCGCTGCGCGCGCGCTCGGCCGGCCGTTCGAGGAGAAGCGCCTCGCGTTCAACGAAAAGGCCAAGCGCGCGACGCCGCGCCTCGGCGCGACGCTCGAGACGCTGGACGATGTCTCGCAGGCGTCGATCGCGCCGCCCTGGCCGGATCTCGTGATGGGCGCCGGCCGCCGCGTCGCGCCCATCGCCCGCTATGTGAAGGAGCGGAGCGGGGGCCGCGCCAAGGTGGTTCTGGTCGGGCGGCGCGCGCCCGGCGGCTTCGCCGACCTGACGATCCGCTGCTCCTACTTCCGCCAGGCGCCGGACCCGACGCTGCTCGAACTCTCGCTGCCGCCGACCAAGATCGACGCCGCCGCGCTCGCCGCCGCGGCGACGGGCCCCGATCCGCTGGACGGTCTGCCGCATCCGCGCGCTGTGGCGCTCGTCGGCGGACCGACGGGCCGGCATCTGTTCTCCGACGCATTCGCCGGGCGCATGGCGCAGGAACTCGCCGCAGCCGCGACCGCCGCGGGGGCTTCGCTCGCGATGGTGACCAGCCGCCGCACGCCACCTTCCGCGATCGCCGAGATGCGCCGAAACGCGCCCACGGCTGACATCCGCGAATGGCGTCCCGGCGGCGGCCCCGATCCGGTGGCGGCGCTGCTCGCTTTCGCCGACCTGCTGGTCGTCACCGGAGAGAGCGAATCGATGCTCGCCGAGGCGGCGGCGGCCGGAAAGCCGCTCACCATCGTTCCGCTGCGCGAAAAGCCGGCGGGCTGGAAACAGCGCCTGCGCGACCGGATCGCCGCCGCCGCGCAAGGGTCCGGTCCCGTGGCGAGGGTCTGCGCGCGCGCCATGCGCGACGGCTGGGTCTCGCCGCGCCGATCGCTCGCCGACCTCCACGCGGTGATCGTGTCGCGCGGCTGGGGCCGCGTCTTCGACGGCCGGCTCAATCTTGACCCGCCGGCTCCGCGCGAGGAGGACAGTCTCGTTCGCGAGCGCACCGAGGCGCTGTTCGCGACGCCCGTTTCGGAGAAAGCCGCGTGACCGGGCTCCTGAGCAAATTGCTGCCTTCGCGCGCCGACGCGGCGCCGAAGCCCTTCGTGCGCGACTACGGCGTCTGGGTGCTGGGAGGCTCGGCCGAAGCGTTCGAGGCGGCCGCCCCGCTGATCGAGGCTGCGCTCGTCGCGCAGCCGCGGCTCAAGATCTATGTCACCGGGCCGAAGGCCGCCGCGGAGGCGCTAACGCGTCGCTTCCCGCGCTACGTCGTGCGCGACGCGCCGCCGGCCTTCGGGCTTCTCGTCCGCCGCTTCCTCGCCGCCACGCGCATGCGCTGCGTGATCGCGCTCGACGACGTCGACGTGCCGGCCGCGACCCTGTCGGGCGTGCTGGGATACGGCCTCGCGCTCGTGTCGCTCCGGACGAGCCCCGGCGCCGCCGCGGCGAAGCCGGACATCGCCGGGGAGGCGCTGCTGAAGCTCGACCTGTCGCGCGGCTCCATGGACGAAGCCGTGGCCGAACTCGGCAAGGCGATCGCGCGCGACCACAAGCTGCTGCGGGCGACCGACCGTCGCCGCTTTACGCCCTCGGCGCTGGCGCTTGCGGCCGCCACGGGGGCGAAATCGCGGGCGCTTGTGGACTGGCGGCTGAAGCGGCTCGTCACGCCGCAGGAGCTGTTCGCCGAACTCGGCCGTCCCGAAACGGTGTTCTGCCTCGGCACCGGGCCGTCCTCCGAGGATCCGATCCTGCGGACCATGGCCTATGACGTGCTCTTCCGCGTGAACCGCAAATGGGCGGGGCGCAGCCACTTCACCAAGCCCGACATGGTGTTCACGGCGCGGCAGTCTGTGATGGTCGCGACCGAGGGAGCCGTCTTCGGCGTGCGCTCGCACGCCTCGGAGGTGCGGCTGATGCGCACCCGCGCCTTCGACCCCCGCCGCGGGCGCTCGGCGTTCGCGCGCGCCGATCTGATCGCGCCGGCGCTCGTCGACTACGACTGGGGCGCGTTCCGTCCGACCAACGGCGCGGCGATGCTGGCGGTGTCGGTGGCGCTTGCGCCGAAACGCCTCATCGTCGCCGGCATCGACATGTACAGCCATCCCGACGGGGCCTATCCCGGAGACGCCGCGACGCCGAACGCCTTCGCGCCCGCCCATGACGCGGAGACCGAGCGAGAGTTCCTGCTGCAGCGTCTCGAGAGCTATGCGGGCGAGCTCGTAATCGTCGGCGACACGCTGCGGGCCGCCTTCGAGGCGCGGGGCGGACGCCTGGGCCGCTTGCCCTCCGGCGACGACGCGGCGTAGGGTCCGCGCGCCGCGCCGGGCGCGACGCCATAGACAAACGAGAGGCGCTCTAAAGTAGAGCGTGGACGCCGTGGGCAAGCCTGCTGACACACGCAAGAAGTTCAAGACCCGGTGGTACCATCGGCATCCGAAATACTGGTTCCGCAAAGATCGGGTGCGTCCGGCCGGCCATCGCAGCGCGCCCGAGGTGGTCCGTCTCGATCCCGAGCCCGGCGTCACGCCCTCGGACAAGCCGCCGGTCCGCATCTTCCTCGGAACCGAGCCGCTTCAGGCCCGCGCCGAGCGCGTCTTCGTGTGGTCGGTGCGCAAGCATCGCGATCCCGCGCGCGCCTATGAGATCCACCTCATGAAGGATCTCATCGGCTTCGACCGCACCGGCTGGACGACGGGCTTCACCAACTATCGTTTCGCGATTCCCGCGCTCGCCCATTCGAAGGGGCGCGGCATCTACAACGACGTCGACCAGATCTATCTCGCCGACCCGTCCGAACTCTTCGACCTCGACATGGGGGACGCCTCGGTTCTGTGCATCGAGCCCGGCGAGACCTCGGTGGCGCTGATCGACGCGCCTAGAATGGCCCCGCACTGGCGCGTTCAGGACGCCCAGGGCGGCATGAAGCGCGACTTCTTCCTCGAGATCATGAACGGCCGCGGACTTCTGGGGCTGATGGGCCCCGAATGGAACTCCCGCGACAACGAGTTCACGGCCGATCGCTCGAAGTGCTTCCACTTCACCACCTTGCGCACGCAGCCGTGGCAGCCGTTCCGCGACCAGTTGCGTTACGAGCCGCACCCCGATGGCGAGGTCTGGTATGCGCTGGAGCGCGAGGCGGACGCGGCGCGGTTCAACAGCTTCACGCGCGAGCGTCCCGGCTCCGGTTTCGCCGCCGCCATCGCGCGGGCGTCGAACGGCGCGCCGGCGGCCGCCGGGTCGGAACGGCGGCATCAGTCGGAGGTCGCAAAGCTCATCGCCGGGACCGGCGCCAAGACCGTTCTGGACTATTCCGCCGTCGCGCCCGACGGGGCGGCGCGCAGCTTCCGGGGCGCCGAAACGTCGGCGCGCCCCGCGGGCGCGCTTTTCGCCAAGCCGGTCTCTGGCTCCTTCGACGGCGTCGCGGCGATCGACGCGCTTTCGGGCGTGCCCGAGGAGGACGTTCCCTGGGCGCTCGACGAACTGTTTGGCGCCGCGCGCCGCTTCGTCTACGTCGCCGTGGCGATCGACGCGGCCCGCATGACGGGCGGCGCGGCGCCGCTTCCGCCGGAATGGTGGCGCCTCCAGATGGAGCTCGCGGCGAACCGCAATCCGGGCCTGCGCTGGACGCTGCTCACCGCCGACGGCTCGGGGCTTTCAAGCATCCAGGTCCATGGCGGCGCGCCGAGCGTCGCAGCCGCGGCCTGAGCGGGCGCGCCCTTCCAGCCTCGTCGACTTCGGGCGCGCGCCGCGCTAGCGTCGCGCCGACGAAGCGAATGTCCGCGTCACCAGCGAGTGCGACATGAACCTCAGCGCCTCGGCCAAGCTTCAGGCCCGCTCGATCGTCGCGCTGCTCGTGAGCCGCATGCGCGCGCGCTACATCGGCTCGCGCGCCGGCTATGTCTGGGCGATCGTGGAGCCGCTCGCCTGGGTGTTCGTGCTCAAGATGGCGATCCGGCACAACGGCGACCAGCTGCCGCCGGTCGGCGACAGCTACGAGGTCTTCTTCGCTGTCGGCGTCATCCCTGCGCGCATGTGGCGGATGATCGCCCAAGGCGTATCCTCAGTCATGAACTCGGGGCGGTCGGCGCGGCTTCCTGGATTGCTGCGTCTTGATCTATGCTACGCCAACGGAGTTCTCGAGGCGATCACGGGCTTCGTCGTGATGATCATCGCCTTGTTCATTCTTCAGGTCTTTGGCTTCCATGCGGTGCCCGGAGATATCCTCCATTTCGTGATCGCGTTTTTGGCGATCACGGCCTTTGGCATTGCTTTTGGACTTACGGTCGGTGTCGTTCTCATTCTCGCGCCCGGGCTCCAGCACTTCATCGGCATGTTCTACATGGTGATGTTTTTTACGTCCGGCTTCGCCTTCGTCGTGGACCGCATGCCGCTCGCCACAAAGCAGATCGTGCTGTGGAACCCTCTCGTTCATTTCATCGAGTGGATCCGGATGGGGTTCTACGCGGGCTACGAGTGCCGGTCGCTCGATCTCAGCTACGCCTTCGTGGTGACGATCTGCTGTCTGCTGATCGGGCTCACCGGAGAGCGCATCTTCCGCCGTCACGCTGGGCGCCAGGAAGTCTACGAGGACGCTCAGGAAGTGTGATTGGAACGCCGGCCTCCCGCCCCGTTTCGGCCGCGATCGCTCGCGACAAGCGTCGCGTGTTTTCCAGCAGGTGACATCATGTCCGTCCGGCCCGCTGCCCCGAGACGTCGCGCCTCGCTGATCTGCGGCGCGCTCGCCGCATGTCTGGCGGCGTCGCCGGCGTCCGCCCATCCCCACGTGTTCGTCACGGCGAAAAGCGAGATCGTCTACGGCTCCGACGGGCGGATGGCCGCGGTGCGGCACGCCTGGACCTTCGACGACATGTTCTCCTCGATGGCCGTTCAGGGCCTCGACGCCAACGGCGACGGCCAGTATTCGCGCGAAGAGCTCGCGCCGCTCGCCGAGATCAACGTGACGTCGCTCGACGAGTTCAAGTTCTTCACCTTCGGCAAGGTCGGGGACAAGCGCGTGACGTTCGACAAGCCGCGCGACTACTGGCTCGACCGGTTGCCCGACGGGCGGCTGGTGCTGAACTTCACCTTGCCGGTGAAGGACGGCGCGGCGGAAAGGGGCGCGCCCTTCCGCGTCGAGGTCTATGATCCGACCTATTTCGTCGCGTTCGAGTTCGCCAAGGACGATCCGGCCAGACTGGTGCAGGCGCCCGCCGGCTGCGGCGTGGAGCTGGAGCGGCCGCCGGAGCCGGACGCCGGCCAGCAGAAGCGGCTTTCGGAGTCGTTCTTCTCAGGGCTGTCGCCCGGCGCGAATTTCGGCGCGCAATTCTCGAACACGCTGCTCGTCGCCTGCAAGTGAGCTTGCGCGTGAACCGGCGAGCGACGCCTCGAATCTTTTTCGTTCTGTGCGCCGTCGCCGCGACGCTCTGGCTCGGCGCGGACGCCGTCGCGCAGCTCGCGCCGGCGGGGCCGTTCGGCGTCGGGCGGCCGGACGCGCCGCCGTCCTGCGGCGCGGGCGGTCTGCTCGGCTGGATCTCGGCGTTTCAGTCCGGCTTCTACCTTCAGCTTTCCGGGGCGATCCGGGCGGTGAAGCAGGACTGGTCGGGACTCTGGCTGCTCTGCGGGCTGTCGGTCGCCTATGGCGTCTTTCACGCCGCGGGGCCGGGCCACGGCAAGGCGGTGATCTCGTCCTATCTGGTCGCGACCGGCGACGGGTTCCGACGCGGCGTCGCGCTGTCGGCGGTGGCTGCTCTCGCGCAGGCGGTCGCGGCGATCGCGCTTGTCGGCCTGTTCGCGATCGCGCTCAAAGCCACCAGCATGGCGATGGCCGGCGCGACATGGTGGCTGGAGGCCGGAAGCTACGCCGCGGTGCTCGTCGTTGGGCTCATGCTGCTCTGGCGCAAGGGCGGAGGTTTCCTGCGCGTGCTGCGCGGCGAGCCGGCCCATGTCCACGGACCGGACTGCGCCCACGGCCATGGCGTCGATCCGCAGATCGCCGAGGGGCGCATCGACTGGCGCCAGGCCGGCGGCGCGGTGCTCGCGATCGGACTTCGGCCCTGCACCGGCGCGATCGTGACGCTGGTGTTCGCGCTCGGGCAGGGGATCTTCTGGGCCGGCGTCGCCGCGACCTTCGCGATGGCGATCGGCACCGCCGCGACCGTCGCGGCGATCGCGGCGCTCGCCGTCGGCGCCAAGGCGACAGCCTTGCGCATCGCCTCGGCGCGTCCGGGGATCGGGTCCGCGGTCGTCGCCGGGCTCGAGGCTCTGGCCGCGGCGCTCATCGTCGGGCTCGGCGCGCTGCTTCTCGCAGGATTGCTGGCGTCTGGGACGGGTTGCGCTGGCTGACCGCAGCCAGGAGCCGGCCTTGCATTTTGCGCGCCGCGCCCGACCATGGACGGAACAAGAATCGTTCCAGACACGGGAGCTGCGCCATGATCGCCGTCATCTTCGAGGTCGAGCCGGCGGAGGGCCGCGCGGCGGACTACTTCTCGATGGCGATGCAGCTCAAGGCCGACGTCGAACAGGCGGACGGCTTCATCTCGGTCGAGCGGTTCGAGAGCGTGACGCAGCCGGGCAAGTTCGTGTCGCTGTCGTTCTGGCGCGACGAGGCGGCGCTGCTGAACTGGCGCAAACACGGCCGGCACCAGACGATGCAGAAGGCAGGGCGCGGCGGGGTGTTCGCGGACTATCGGCTGAGGGTCGCGAGCGTCGTCCGCGACTACGGCATGTTCGAGCGCGGCGAGGCCCCGGAGGACGCGGTCGCGCTCCACGGATAGCTCAGCGCGCCAGCCCTTCGGGAGCGCCCTGGAACGCCCGCTCGACGCCCTGCGCGTCCAGCCGGGCCACCCGGCGGGCGAGGTTCCACAGCTCCACCGGCATGCCCTTCAGTCGTTCGCGCGCGAACGCGATCGCTTCGCGATCGTCCCGGCACTCGGCGTCGTCGACGGAGCGGACGCGGTCCGCCTCGTTGACGTGGTAGACGCGGTAGTAGGGCATCGAGACCGTCCACCATGGGGTTGAGAGTCCGGCTCCGCGTAACCTCCACGGGTGGAGACTCGGATCGAAAAGTTAAGGCCGCGTTAACTTATTTCCAAAACGTTAAGCCATGGCGTCGCCGGCCGGCCGCGTCGGCCGAGGGCGTCGCGGGATGACTTCGCCGCGTCGCCTCTCTATCTAGGCGGTCCGACGACAGCGGAGCGCAGCCTGAGCATATGAACGCGCCTTTCTCACCGGCGGACGTCGAGGCCTCCCGCCTTCCGGCCGGCCACCCGCAAGTCCGCAGCGGGCGCGTCGGCGTGCTGCTGGTCAATCTCGGCACGCCCGACGGCATCGACTACTGGTCGATGCGCCGCTATCTGAAGGAGTTTCTTTCAGACCGCAGGGTCATCGAGACGCCGCGCCTCATCTGGTGGCCGCTGCTCAATCTCGTGATCCTGTCGACGCGGCCGGGCCGCAAGGGCAAGGACTACGCGTCGATCTGGAACAAGGAGCGGGACGAGAGCCGCTCAGGACCATCACGCGCAGCCAGTCCGAGAAGCTCGCCGCCTGCCTCGCCGACAAGGCCCCGACCGTCGTGGTCGACTGGGCCATGCGCTACGGCAATCCGTCGATCGCCTCGCGGATCGAGGCGCTGCAGGCGCAGGGCTGCGACCGCATTCTGCTGGTCCCGCTCTACCCGCAATACGCCGCCGCGACCTCGGCGACGGTCTGCGACAAGGCCTTCGACGCGCTGAAGACGATGCGCTGGCAGCCGGCGCTGCGCGTCGCGCCGGCCTGGGCCGACGATCCGGTCTACATCGAGGCGCTGACGACCTCGCTCAGGGGCGAGCTTGCGAAGCTCGACTTCGAGCCTGAGGTGATCCTGGCCTCGTTCCACGGCGTGCCGCAGTCCTATCTCGCCAAGGGCGACCCCTATCATTGCGAGTGCCAGAAGACCGCGCGGTTGATGCGCGAGGCGCTCGGGCTCGACGAGGAGCGGTTCCGCATCACCTTCCAGTCGCGTTTCGGGCCGGAGGAGTGGCTCCAGCCCTACACCGACAAGACCGTCGAGGCGCTGGCGAAGCAGGGCGTGAAGCGCCTCGCGATCTGCATGCCGGGCTTCACCGCCGACTGTCTGGAGACGCTCGAGGAGATCGCGGGCGAGAACGCAGAGATCTTCCATCACAACGGCGGCGAGAAGTTCGCGGCGATCCCCTGCCTCAACGACAGCGTCGAGGGCATGCGCGTGATCGAGCACGTCGCGCGGCGCGAACTGATGGGCTGGGTCTGACGCGGCGGTTGCCTTCCGCCGCCCGGTCGGGCCCAATGCGCGTCAACGCGCGGTAGGGGGCGACATGTTTTCGGGCGATCTTTCTGGCTTCGACATCGCGGCGCTGGTCGTCGCGGCGCTGGTCATCTTCGTGATCTTCGCCGGCGTGAAGACCGTGCCGCAAGGCTATAACTACACGGTCGAGCGCTTCCAGAAATACACCCGCACGCTGCATCCGGGCCTCACCCTCATCGTGCCGTTCATCGACCAGATCGGGCGGAAGATGAACATGATGGAGCAGGTGCTCGAGATCCCGCGGCAGGACGTGATCTCCAAGGACAACGCCATCGTGCAGGTCGACGGCGTGGCGTTCTTCCAGGTGATCGACGCGGCCCAGGCGTCCTACGAGGTGACGAACCTCGAACGCGCCATCCTCGCGCTCACCATGACCAACATCCGCTCGGTTCTGGGCTCCATGGACCTCGACCACATGCTGAGCCAGCGTGACGAGATCAACTCGCGCCTGCTCCATGTGGTGGACGCCGCGGCCTCGCCCTGGGGCGTCAAGGTCACGCGCATCGAGATCAAGGACATCACCCCGCCCTCCGACATCGTCACCGCGATGGGCCGGCAGATGAAGGCCGAGCGCGAGAAGCGCGCGTCGATCCTCGTCGCCGAAGGCGCCAAGCAGGCGCAGATCCTGGAGGCCGAAGGCCGCAAGGAGGCCGCCTATCGCGACGCCGAGGCGCGCGAGCGCTCCGCGCAGGCCGAGGCGAGCGCGACCACGATGGTGAGCGAGGCGGTCTCGCGCGGCGACATGGCGGCGCTCAACTACTTCATCGCGCAGAAATACGTCGAGGCGCTCAAGGCGATGGCGACCTCGCCCAACCAGAAGACCATGGTGCTGCCCTACGAGGCGACGGCGCTGCTGGGCTCGCTTGCGGGCGTCGCGGAGATCGCGCGCGACTCCTTCGGCGGCGCCGCGGCCGCGACGCCGGCAGCCCGCTCCACCGCTCCGCGGACGACGAGCGTTCCGCCGAGCGGCGGCGTGGTCTTCACCGGCCAGCAGACGCCTCCCGGCGGAGGGGCCTGATGACGCGCAGTTCCGATCGGCTCGTCAGGAGCCTTCCATGATCGAGAGCTTCGTGATCGCGCTCGGCGCCTGGCGGTGGGTCGTGCTCGGCCTCGTGCTGCTCGCCTCGAGCTCATCGCGCCGGGCACGCTGCTGCTCTGGCTCGGCATGGCGGCGATCGTGGTGGGTGGACTTGCGCTTCTGTTCGATCCGGGCTGGCAGATCGAGGTCGTGGGCTTCGCCATGCTCGGGCTCGCGGCGGCGGTCGGCTGGTGGTTCCTCGGCCGTCCCGACAACGCCGCCTCGACCGATCGACCGATGCTGAACCGCCGGGCCGAGCGCCATGTCGGCCGCGTCTTACGCTCGAAGCGCCGATCCTCAACGGCGAGGGCCGCATCCGCATCGACGACACGATCTGGCGCGTGCAGGGCCCCGACATGCCCTCGGGTACGCGCGTGAAGGTCACGGCCGCCGACGGCGCGAACCTTTCGGTCGCGCCGGAGCTCTGAAGCCCTTTAGGGCCGGATCGCCGCGATCACCTCGGCGACGTTGCGCGGCGTCACCTCCCAGCGCTTGCCCTCATAGGCGAAGTCGAAGGCGATTCTGCCGGTCTCGCGCTCGAGGCGAAACAGTACCTGCGAGAAGGCCGAGCCGGTCTCTTCCGCGAGCGTCTCGCGCAGGCCCGTCACCTCGTCGTCGAGCTCATCCTCGCGGTTCGACACCGGCTTCCAGTCGTCCGCGCCGTCGCCCGTGAAGCAGTAGCCGAAATTCGACGGATATTTGCCGTCGAAGGTGAACACCATGGCGAGCGAACGCCAGGCGGGATCAAGCCGCGGCATGGCGCCGAGGCCCTTGGCGATCTCGACGATGCGGTCGTCCTTGGTCACGAGCTCTCCCGTCGTCATCCCGCGTCGCCCAGTTCTTAATATCCTTCGATGACACCCGGTCAAACGTCTCGCCGGGCGCGTTTTCGAAGCGCTTGGAGTTCTCGTAGATGACCTTGCCGCTCGAAGGATCGGTCACCTCGTAGCTCGCGCGGAACGTGTCGGGCCGGTCGCCGGACGAGCGCTTGGCCACGACCTCGACATTGACCTCCTTGCCGTTGTTCACCCAGTCGGCGAACTCGTTCTCCATCTTCTTCCAGGCGCCGACATTGAGGTTGGCGTCCTGGGGCACGAGGTTGATCTCGCCCTGGCCCTTGGTGAAGCGGTAGGCGAACATGTGCCCGCCCTGATCGCCGTCCTTGCCCTTGGCGGCGGCGTCCTTCTGGGCGTCGGTCTCCGACTTCGGCCGCTTGCCGCCGCCGAAGTCCTCCTTGAGCCTGGCCTCGCCGGAGGCGAAGCGGCCTTCCGAGTCTGTGGTCCAGGTAAACTCGTTCTTGCCTTCGGTGCGGCTGACCGTGGCGTTCGGCGCGACCTTCGAGGTCCTGGCGTCGGCCGAGATTTGGCGTCGGCCGGGATCTTGCCGTATCCCGGCGCCTTGCCGTCTCCGGGAACCTTCCCGTCTCCGGGGATCTTTCCGTCGTTCGCGGCCTTGGCGAGCTTGGCCCCGTCCGCGGCCTTGTCGGCGGCCCTCGCGCCGTCCGAAAGCGTGTCGGCGACGTCCACGCCGCGCTTCACCCATTTGGCGCCGGTGGCGACGTTGCCCGCAAACGGAATGGCGGCGCCGGCCGACAGCGCGGCGTTCGCCCAATCGCCTTCGGCCGCACACCAGGCGCCGTTGGCGAGATCCGCGACCTCGCCCACCACCGGAACCATGCCGGCGCCGTCGAGGACGAGATGGCCGATGTCGGCGGCCGACATCCCGGCCGCTGCCGTCCGCGCGGCGTTGAGCGCCTCGCCGAACGCGTCCGCGCCGCCCGAGGCGACGTCGCCGACGGCGTCGGCCGCGCCTTTCGCCATGTCGAGCGGATTGAGATTGAGGCCCATGCTTCGCTCCCTCAGGTCCCTCGTCGAGATCCGAAGGGGTAGGGCGAAGATTAATCAGATGACAATTGAGGCGAAATATATCTTGCCGGCAAGATGGCGAGAGAAAGTTTTGCCGGCGCAAGACGGCCGGAAACTCTTCGCGTCACTCAGGAAAGATCGAATTTCACGCCTTGGGAGAGCGGCAGGTCCGCCCCGTAATTCACGGTTTGCGTGACGCGGCGCATATAGGCCTTCCAGCTGTCGGAGCCGGACTCCCGGCCGCCGCCGGTCTCCTTCTCGCCGCCGAACGCGCCGCCGATCTCGGCGCCCGAGGGGCCGATGTTGACGTTGGCGATCCGCAGTCGGAGCCGCGGGCCGACGCGAAGGCCTCGGCCTCGCGAAGGTCGTTGGTGAAGATCGAGGACGACAGCCCCTGCGCGACGGCGTTGTTCAGCCCGATCGCGGCGCCGAGATCGGATTCGCGCGCCACATAGAGGATCGGCGCGAAGGTCTCGGCGAGCATCGGGCCCCGCTGCGCCGGCATCTCGACCAGCGCCGGGCGGACATAGACGCCGCCGTCGAGTCCCGGGACGTCGACCGCCTCCCCGCCAGAAACCCTTGCGCCCAGCGCGCGGGCGGCGTCGAGCGCCGCCATCATGGCGTCGCAGGCTCGAGCGTCGATCAGCGGGCCGACCAGCACGCCGTCGCGTCGCGGATCGCCGACCGCGGCGTTCGCGAACGCCTGTTTCAGCCGTGGGATCAGCGCGTCATAGACGTCGTCATGGACGATGAGGCGGCGCAACGTCGTGCAGCGCTGGCCAGCGGTTCCCATGGCCGAGAAGGCGACGGCGCGAAGGGTCAGAGGTCGGCCGAGGGGCGCACGATCGCGGCGTTGTTGCCGCCAGCTCCAGCAGCGCGGGCGAAGCGGGCGGCGAGGCGCGGCGCGACCCGCCGGCCCATGGCGGTGGAGCCGGTGGCGGACACCAGGGCGACGAGCGGGCTGTCGACCAGCGCCTCGCCGACGTCCGCGCCGCCGGGCGCGACCTGCGACAGCCGTCGGGCGCCTTTCCGCCGGCGTTCCGGAAGCGCGCGACGGCCCGCTCGAACAGGGCCTGGGCCGCGAGCGCGGTGAGCGGCGTCTTTTCCGACGGCTTCCAGACCACCGGGTTTCCGCAGACGAGCGCCAGCGCCGCGTTCCAGGCCCAGACCGCGACTGGGAAGTTGAACGCCGAAATGATCCCGACCACGCCGAGCGGCCGCCAGAGCTCGGCCATGCGGTGGTCCGGGCGCTCGCTGGCGATGTCGAGCCCGTGCAGCTGACGCGAGAGACCGACCGCGAAGTCGCAGACGTCGATCATCTCCTGGACCTCGCCGAGGCCTTCGGAGAGCACCTTGCCGGCCTCGATGGTCACGAGGCGCCCGAGCGCGTCCTTGGCGGCGCGCAGCTCCTCGCCGAACAGCCGCACGAGCTCGCCGCGGCGAGGCGCCGGGACGGAGCGCCAATCGAGGAAGGCCGAGTGCGCCGCCTCGATCATCAAGGCGACGTCTGCGGGGGAGGTTTCGGCGACGCGCGCGATCTCCGCGCCGTCAATTGGCGAGCGGGCGAAAAGGCCGCCGTGAAGCCGGTCATCGGAAACCCCGAGGGCGTCAAGCAGGAGACGGGCGTCGTCGGCGGGGAGGGGGAGGGGAGGCGCATGGCGGCGAGCATAGCAGGCGGGCGAACGGTTGCGATGCCGGGGCGGGCGTCGGCCCGCTAAGCCCCCGCCTTCCGCGCGAGCGCGTCGATCGCTGACTTCGCCCCGGAAAGATCGGCGCCTCGATGCGCCGCCAGCGGGGCCTGCGCAGGCCGAAGGCCGAAGGCCGCAAGCCCCGCGGCCACGAAGGCGAGCAGCGCCCAGCCGAAGGGCTGTTCGCGCAACGTCTCCAGCGCGCCGCCGAGACCCTTGGCCTCGTCGGAGTCGCTGTGGAGCGCGGCGACGACGAGGAAGGCGCCGATGACGCCGAACACCACGCCGCGGGCCGCATAGCCGAGACGGCCGAGCGCGAGTGCCGCCTTGCGCTTGTCGGCCGGGACCGAGAGGCGTTTCAGCATGTCGCCGCGCCACGCCTTCCAGAGATGGAACGCGCCGGCGCCGATCACTCCGACGCCGACCGCCGCGACGAGCCATCGCCCGAACGGCTGGGTCAGGAGCCAGGCGGTCCAATCCTGCGCCGCGGCGTCGTCGCCGCCGCCCGATCCCGCGCCCGCCGCAAGGCCGAAGGCCGTCAGCGCGAGGCCGCCGTTCACGATTCCCGACAGGGCGTGAACGGCCCGCGTCCCCAATCCCTTGGGCGAGGGCCGTGGCGGTCGGGGTCGAGCGCGGCGCTGACGAGACGCCAGCCCGAGAAGCACGCCAGCCCGACGCCGATGAGCGCCAGCGGCAAGACGCCGAGCGGCTGGCCGAGCAGCCAGCGCAGCGCGCTGCCGCCGCCTCCGACGCCGCCGCCGAGCCGATCGCGGCCAGCACCGCGAGCCCGCCACCATCATGTAGACGAGGCCCCGCGCCGCGAGCCCGCCGCGGGCGACATGTTCGAGGCTGAGGTCGGCGAGCGCGCGCATCAGAGAGATCATCGGGCGCGCGCGGGCGCCTTCAAGCCGAAGAGATTTTGCAAGCCGCGAAAGCGTTTCGCGTGTGGACAATTTCGCTGCGCCCGAGCGCGAAGGTTGCGACGCAGCGCGATGCGACCCATGTTTTCATCTGTCGGCCCGCTGTCGCCGTTGCGCTGCCACGAGCCGCGCGGGCGACACGACCGGCAGGTCGGCGAAGCCAAAGCATCAACCGCCCGACGTGGACGGGCCTATGAAAGGAGGTGATCCAGTGTCTCATTGTCACGATCAGCGCTCGATGAGGGCTGCGACCTGGATCTCCCGGTGCGGGGGTCTCGCCTGATCTTCACCGATCAGGACGGGTCGACGGTTCATCGATAGCCGCGATCTGCAATGGGAGGGGTCGCCGCCCGGGAGGGCCGCGGCCCCTCCGTCTTTTTTGCTACGTTCTAAAGGCTTTCAAGGCTTCTACGAGCGCATCAAGCGCGTTTTGGCTGGATTTCCACCCCAATTCTTCCTCAATCGGAGTGAGGTCTTCTATATATTCTGGGCATGTATCTGCGGAGCTCAGACCGCTTGTGGTAGTCAACGTTTTCAAGGAGTGGTTCGTAAATATCAAGCGCCGACTCGATATGTGAAAGCGAACCTTGACCTTGGCGGTACCGGTCGATCACCGCAAGGATTCTGTCGATGATTTCGGCATTCGTAATGACTGTGGCCTCCCATCTATTTGGTCGTGATAGCTCTTTCAGTGTTCGAATATCTCGGACGGGAAAAACATTGTCACGCCGCCTTTGTCATGGGTTTAGGCTACGCGGAGGAACCCTAGGCCCGTTCGCTCTGCAGAGACATGGCGCGAGTGGCAGCCTACCGCTAAAATCCCGAGCGAACGAAGAGACGCCCAGAACCGTCCGCTCCGGGAGCCCCGATGACGTCCTACGCCGATCTCCACGCCCGCTCGCTCGCCGATCCGGATGGGTTCTGGCTCGAGGCCGCGGAAGCGATCGACTGGATCGAGAAACCCAGCAAAGCCTTCGATCCATCGCTTGGCGTCTATGGCCGCTGGTTCCCGGACGGGATCCTCAACGTCTGCCACAACCTGCTCGACCGTCACGTGGCGGGCGGCCGCGGCGAACAGACGGCGCTGATCTATGACAGCCCCGTCACCGGCGTGAAGCGCACCTACAGCTATGGGGATCTCACCGAACAGGTCTCGCGCTTCGGCGCCGTGCTCGAAGACTTCGGCGTCGGCAAGGGCGACCGCGTCATCATCTATATGCCGATGGTCCCCGAGGCCGTCGTCGGGATGCTGGCCTGCGCGCGGCTCGGCGCGATCCACTCCGTGGTGTTCGGCGGATTTTCGGCCGGCGAGCTCGCCAAGCGCATCGACGACGCCAAGCCCAAGGTGATTCTCACCGCCTCCTGCGGTGTCGAACCGACCCGCAAGGTCGCGTACAAGCCGCTCCTGGACGAGGCCATCCGGCTGTCGGCGCATGCGCCCGAAAGCGTCATCCTGCTCCAGCGTCCGGAGCTCGCCGCCGAGATGACGGAGGGCCGCGACCACGACTGGGAGGCGCTCCGCGACGCGGCTTCCGGCAGGGTCAGCGAATGCGCGCGCATGGCCGCGACCGACCCGCTCTACATCCTTTACACCTCCGGCACGACCGGCGTTCCCAAGGGCGTGGTGCGCGACTGCGGCGGCTATCTGGTCGCGCTCGCCTGGAGCATGGGCGGGCTCTACGGAACCGAGCCCGGCGAGACCTTCTTCTGCGCCTCCGACATCGGCTGGGTCGTCGGCCACTCCTACATCGTCTATGCGCCGCTCAGCATCGGCGCGACCACGGTGCTCTATGAGGGCAAGCCCGTGGGCACGCCCGACGCCGGCGCGTTCTGGCGTGTGATCGAGGAGCACAAGGTCGTCGCGCTGTTCACAGCGCCGACCGCCTTCCGCGCCATCCGCAAGGAGGATCCGGACGCAAAGCTGCTCGCCGGCTACGACCTTTCCGGCTTCCGGGCGCTCTATCTCGCGGGCGAGCGCGCCGATCCGGCGACGATCCAGTGGGCGGAGGAGAAGCTCGGCGTTCCGGTGATCGACAATTGCTGGCAGACCGAGACCGGCTGGGCGATCGTCGGCAACCCGATCGGGGTGGAGAGGCTGCCGATCAAGCACGGCTCGCCGACCGTGCCGATGCCGGGCTACGACCTGAAGGTGCTGGACGACGAGGGCGCCGAGGCGCCGGTTGGCAAGCTCGGCAACATCGTGCTGAGGCTGCCGCTGCCCCCGGGATGCCTGCCGACGCTCTGGAATGACGAGAAGCGCTTCCGCGAGGCCTATCTCACGACCTTCCCGGGCTATTACCGCACCGCGGACGCCGGCTTCGTAGACGAGGACGGCTACGTGTTCTTCATGTCCCGCACCGACGACATCATCAACGTCGCGGGCCACCGGCTCTCCCACCGGCAGCATGGAGGAGGCCATCGCCAGCCACCCGGACGTCGCCGAATGCGCGGTGGTGGGCATGGCGGACGCGCTGAAAGGCCAGGCGCCGGTCGGCTTCGTGGTGCTGAAAGCCGGCGTCGAGCGGGATCTCGCCGACATCGAGCGCGAGATCGTGGCCAGGGTGCGCGACAAGGTCGGGCCGGTGGCGGCCTTCAAGACCGCGCTTGCGGTGAAGCGGCTGCCGAAGACCCGGTCGGGCAAGATCCTGCGAGGCACGATCCAGAAGATCGCCGACGGCGAGGAGTGGGCGATGCCCGCGACCATCGAGGATCCGGTCGCGCTCGACGAGATCGGCGAGGCGCTGAAGGCGCGTCTCGGATAGACGTCATCCCGGCCGCCGTTTCGCCTGGCCGGGACGCGTTCGTCCCATCGACTCAGCGCCGGCGGTAGTCGTCCTCGTCGTCTTCCTCGGTCTCGTCGCGCTTCAGCTGCTTGAGCTTGGCGAAGACGCTCTGGACGTCGAGCTCGCCGTCGCCGTCGCGCGCGGTCGTGACCTCGGCGGACAGCAGGGTCTCCTCGGGCTCCGGAGCCTCCTTGCGCAGCACCGCGTCCGGGTTCTCCTTGGCCGCCTTGGCGGTCTCGAAGTCGAGGTCGATCTGCGAGCAGAGGCCGAGCGTCACCGGACCATCGGGCTCAGATTCTGCGAGTTCCAGTGCGTGCGGTCGCGGATGGCCGCGAGCGTCGTCTTGGTGGTGCCGACGAGACGCATGATCTGCGCGTCGCGAAGCTCCGGATGGTTGCGCACCAGCCAGAGGATCGCGTTCGGCCGGTCCTGGCGGCGCGAGACGGGCGTGTAGCGCGGGCCCTTGCGGGGCTTCATCGGGGGCAGGCGGACCTTGGAGACGGAGAGCTGGAGCCGGTAGTCCGGGTTCTTCTGGCCCTTCTCGATCTCCTCGCGGGTCAGCTGCCCGTTGGTGATCGGGTCGAGGCCGCGGATGCCCTGCGCCGCGTCGCCGTCCGCCACCGCCTTCACCTCGAGCTCGTGCAGCTTGCAGAAGTCGGCGATCTGCGCGAACGACAGCGCGGTGTTCTCCACGAGCCAGACCGCGGTCGCCTTCGGCATCAGCGGCGCGTTCGACATGGTGCAAATCTCCTCTCGCTCCCGCCGCCGGTGGAAGCGGCGGGGCCCTGACCGATATCTCGATGACTGGGGTTGGCGTCCGATATAGGCCTTTCGCCGCCAAGGCGCAACGCGAAGGCGGATCCGGCCGCCTGTCCCGCCGCGGGACGGACGGCTTGCCCCGCGCCGTCCCGACGCGGCACGACGGCGAACGGTTTGAGCGGCGGGAAGCGAGGAGGAGCCGATGGCGGTTTTCGACGACGAACCGGGCGCGCCGCCTGCGCGCAAGGCAGAACATGTGATGGGCGAGGATCTGTCGCGGCTGTCCGTCGACGAGCTTCAGGCCCGCGTTGCGCTCCTGAAGGAGGAGATCGCGCGCATCGAGGCCGCCGCGACCGCGAAGGCCGCGCAGCGCGACGCCGCCGACCTGTTCTTCAAGCGCTGAGGTTCGCAGGTGTTTTCGCTGTGCGACACCATGGCGGTAACTTGGCGTTAACCTTTCCAGATTATACCCGAAGTCGGTCCAGTTTCTGGATTGCGAGTGGTTCCTGTCCACTCTGTTTGACGCCTCCCTGTCATCGACTTTCTCGGCCGCCTCGTGCGGCCGTTTTTTTACGCTTTGCGTTAACCATCGCGCCGGGCCGCCTGGGGAAAACCTGCGCTCTGGTCCGCCGATTGCCCTGACGCCTTGGTTGATGCGATGCTGGGGCGTCTATGTATGTCGCTCACGAGGCTATGGCCCGGTCGGAGAGGCGTTGGATGACGGATGGTTTCGGACGCTCGGAGAAGGTCGCGACGGTCTCGTTCGGCGCGAAGCTCGTGGGCTCGGCCGGATTCGGGGCGCTGTTCCGCGAGGGCATGGCGCTGGTCGAGGAGACCGCGGCCTATCTCGACGGCGACGGACGCTCCGAATCGCGCAAGCTCGGACGGCCCGAATCGATCGCCTACGCGACCGAAAGCATGCGGCTCACCACGCGGCTGATGCAGGTCGCCTCCTGGCTGCTGGTCCAGCGCGCCGTCAACGAAGGCGAGATGTCGCCCGACCAGGCGCTCGACGAGAAGCGCAAGGTGAAGCTGACGCCGATCTCCTCCACGCTCGCCCCCGAGGTGTTCGACCGGCTGCCCGAGCGCCTTCGCGACCTCGTCACCCGCACCGCGCGGCTGCAGGAGCGCGTGCAGGTGCTCGACGCCCAGCTCGACGGCCGCGCGACGCCGGAAGACCGCTCCGGCAACCCGCTCGAGGGCCAGATGGAGCTGCTGCGCCAGGCCTTCGGCGGACGTCGCTGAGCAGGCTCAGGACGGCCCAAGGACATGCGCTGACTGGCGCAGGCGTCATGCAGGCTTTTCGGCCAGGATGACGGACCGAGGTTCTGGCGCTCCACGATCAGCAAGCAGCGTAGCGCTACCGCCCAGCCGGCTCATCCAGCCGCGCGAGGCACACCGCGTCGATGTCCTGCGTTTTCTCGCGCATCGTCGCCTGGATCTCGGCCGCCGGCCGGCCGGTGAGCCGCGCGAGGTCTGCGGTGGTGACGCGTCGCGCCAGCGTCTCGCCGTAGCAGTCGCAGAACCTGCCGATCGTCTCCGGCGTCACGTCGGGATCGACCGGCGCGGCCTTCTGGCGCGCCGTGCAGGCCTCGACGGCCGAGCGCACGAAGTCCGCGCGCGTCTGGCCCGCAAGCGGCGCGCCGGCCTCGCCCGCCATGAACCGCCAGATCGCGACCCCGAGCGCGATCGCCGCCACCGCCAGAACGCCGAGAAGAATGCGCTGCGCCGTCACGTCGCTTCACCGTCCGCACAAAACAAAACCCCGGCCGCAAGGACCGGGGTCATAAGGGCGCGAAAGAGGCGCCGCGGGTCACGTCTTGGTGGCGACGCCGAAGTTCGCGAACTTCTTGTTGAAGCGCGAGAGACGGCCGCCGCGGTCGGTCAGCTGCGCCGCGCCACCGGTCCAGGCCGGATGGGTGTTCGGGTCGATGTCGAGCTGGAGGGTGTCGCCCTCCTTGCCCCAGGTGGAGCGGGTCTCGTACTCGGTGCCGTCCGTCATGACGACCTTGATCGTGTGGTAGTTCGGGTGGATGTCGGCCTTCATGGCGATGTTCCGTTCGGCGATGCGCGGCCGCTCAGGGCGCCCGCGAGCATTTCGAGAATGACGTGAGGTGGCACCCCTATAACGCAAACGCGGGCGAGCGACAACCGGGCGAGGCCGCGCTTCCGCGCCCTTCGGCCGCGTAAGTCGGGGTTGTGCTTCTCGCGCCCTCCGCTCCATAACCCTCCCGCCTTTGGAACGTGTTTAAGCAAGGGACCGCAATGGCCCGCCGCAAGGCCGCAGAGACGACCGCAAACCCCGCAGCCCCCTCGCGGTCGCTGAAGCCGCTCGCCGCCATCATGCCCTTCGCGACCGCGCACAAGGGTCGCATCCTCGGGGCCTTCGTCGCGCTCGTCGCCTCGGCCGGCGCGACGCTTGCGATCCCCGTGGCGGTCCGGCGGCTGATCGACCACGGCTTCTCGTCCGACCATCCAGGCATGGTGGACCAGTATTTCGGCGCGATGCTCGCGGTGGTGGCCGTTCTCGCGGTGGCGTCGGCCGCCCGCTACTGGTTCGTGACGACGCTCGGCGAGCGTGTGGTGTCGGACGTGCGCGCCGCAGTGTTCGAGCGCCTGACGCGGCTCACCCCTGCGTTCTACGACCGCCAGCGCTCCGGCGAGATCATCTCGCGGCTCACCGCCGACACCACGCAGATCAAGTCGGCGTTCGGCGCGACCGCGAGCCAGGCGCTGCGTAACCTGTTCCTGTTCCTGGGCGCCGCCGTCATGATGGTGGTGACGAGCCCGTGGCTCTCCGCGCTGGTGCTCGGCGCGATCCCGATCATCGTGCTGCCGCTCGCGGCCTTCGGGCGCTCGGTGCGCCGCCGCTCGCGCGCCGCGCAGGACCGCCTCGCCGACGCCTCCGCGGTCGCAGGCGAGGCCATCGGCGCGATGCGGGGCGTGCAGGCCTACAACGCCGAGCGGCGGCTCATCGACCGCTTCTCGCTCGCCGTCGAGGACGCCTATTACGCCGCCCAGAGCGCCACCACGGCGCGCGCGCTCTTGACCGGCGTCGGCATCTTCCTCGTCTTCGTCAGCGTGCTCGGCGTGCTGTGGTACGGCGCGACGCTGGTGCTCGCAGGCCAGATGTCGGCCGGCGCGCTCGGCCAGTTCGTGCTCTACGCCGTGTTTGCCGCCGGCGCGATCGGCGAGCTCTCCAACGTCTGGGGCGAGGCCACGCAAGCCGCAGGCTCCGCCGAGCGGCTCGGCGAGCTGCTCGCGACCGAACCCGAGGTGCGCGACCCGAAAAACCCGCGTCCGCTGCCGGCGCCTGCGCGCGGCGCGCTCGCCTTCGAGGCGGTGGACTTTTCCTATCCGGGCGCCGAGGCGCCTGCGCTCAAAGGATTCTCGCTCGGCGTCGCGCCCGGCGAAACCGTGGCGATCGTCGGTCCGTCGGGCGCGGGCAAGTCGACGCTGTTCCATCTCGCGCTGCGTTTCTACGACCCCGCCGCCGGCCGCGTGACGATCGACGGCGTGGACCTGCGCGAGGCCCGGCTCGAAGAGGTCCGCGACCGTCTCGCGCTCGTGCCGCAGGATCCCGTGGTGTTCGCCACCAGCCTGCGCGAGAACATCCGCCTCGGCCGCGCCGGGGCGAGCGACGCCGAGGTCGAGGCCGCGGCGCGGCTCGCCGGCGCCGACCGTTTTGTGGCGGACCTGCCGGGCGGCTACGACGCCCAGATCGGCGAGCGCGGCGTGACGCTGTCGGGCGGCCAGCGCCAGCGCGTGGCGCTCGCCCGCGCGCTGTTGAAGGACGCTCCCGTCCTTCTGCTCGACGAGGCCACCTCCGCGCTCGACGCGGAAAGCGAGACGCTGGTGCAGGAGGCGCTCGGCGCCACGCGGCAGGGTCGCGCCACGGTCGTCATCGCCCACCGCCTCGCGACCGTTCTCGCCGCCGACCGCATCGTGGTGATGGACGCCGGCCGCATCGTCGAGCAGGGCAGCCACGCCGAGCTCGTGGCCCGCCGCGGGCTCTATGCGCGTCTCGCCGAGCTCCAGTTCGGCGCCGGCGACCTCCGCCGGGCCGAGGCCGCGGCGGAGTAGGGCGGTGGCGGCCGAGGTCGCTCTCGTCGACGATCCGTCCCCCGATGACCGCGCCGCCATCCTGCGCGGGCTGGTGGCCTTCAACGACGAACGGTTCGGGCCGTCCGACATCCGCCCGCTCGCCGTGCTGCTGCGCGACGAGGCCGGCGAGACCATCGGGGGCCTGTGGGGGCGCACGACCTATGGCTGGCTCTATGTCGAACTGCTGTTCGTGCCCGAAGGTCTAAGAGGGCGAGGGCTGGGCGCGCGGCTTCTGGCCGAGGCCGAACGCGCGGCGGCGGAGCGCGGGGCGACGAACGCCTGGATCGATTGCTTCGGGCAGGTGAACCGCGACGTCTATGTCCGCTGCGGCTACGAGGTCTTCGGCGCGCTTCCGGGCATGCCCCCGGGCGAGACGCGATATTTCCTGAAGAAGGCGCTGTGACTGGCGCGATCGCCGCGGCCGTGAGAGGCTGTCCGCATGGAGAAAGACGCGCTTCCAGACGATCTCAGCCGGCGCATCGACGCTTTGTCGGAGCGCTCTTCGCTGACGCGCGAGCAGATCATCGAAGACGCGCTCTCCCACGGTCGTTCGTTGGCGTGGCAGGAGCGCTGGATTTCGGGGGTCGAGGCAGGGCTCAAGGACGCCGAGGATGGGGCGTTCGCGTCCGACGAGGAGCTTGCTGCAGTCCTGAACCGGCACGCGTCCCGCTGATCGGGTGCGGGTCTTCCGGACACGCCGATATCTGATGGAATTGGCGGCGATCGGAGACTATCTCGCCGAGCAGAGTCCGCGGGCTGCATTCCGCATCGTCAATGACATCGACGGCTCGGCCGCGCGACTGCTGTCACGAAATCCGTTCGTCGGCCGTATCGGCGAAATTCCAGGCACGCGCGAGTTGGTCGTTTCGGGCGCGCCCTACATCGTGGCGTACCGTGTGACGGAGGAGCGTGTCGAACTGCTCTTCGTGCAGCACGGCGCGCGGGAATGGCCGCCAAGCATTTGACGACGCGGCCTTACCGCTCCGTGAGCTTCAGCTCGATCCTGCGGTTCTTGCGGTAGGCGTCTTCGTTCTCGGCGGTGTCGAGCGGCTGGAACTCGCCGAAGCCTGCGGCGACGAGGCGCTGCGGCGGCACGCCCTTCGAGACGAGATACTGCACCACCGCGATCGCGCGCGCCGACGACAGCGCCCAGTTCGACGGGAACGCGCCGCGCGTCGGGCGCACGTCGGTGTGGCCGTCGACGCGCATCACCCAGTTGATGTCCGGCGGAATGTCCTTGGTGAGCTCCAGAAGCGCCGTCGCGAGCTTGTCGAGCTCGGGCTTGGCGGCGTCGCTGAGTTCGGCCTGCCCGGTGTCGAACAAGAGCTCGGACTGGAACACGAAGCGGTCGCCGACGATCGTCACGCCCGGGCGATCGGCGAGGATCTGGCGCAGCCGCCCGAAGAAGTCGGAGCGGTAGCGGTTGAGCTCCTGGACCCGCTGGGCGAGCGCCACGTTCAAGCGCGAGCCGAGGTCGGCGATCTTGGCCTGGCTCTCGCGGTCGCGGCTTTCGGAGGCGTTGAGCGCGTCCTCGAGCGCGGCGATCTGGCGGCGGAGCGCCGAGATCTGCTGGTTGAGCAGGTCGACCTGGCTGCGCGCCTGCGCCGACAGCTCGCGCTCCTTGTCGAGCGCGCCCGAAAGCTCGTTCGCCCGGCCGCCTTCGGTCTTCGCGCGGTCGGCGCCGCTCGCCGCGTCGGCCTTCAGCCGGTCGCGCTCGGCCTCGATCGCCGCGAGGCTCGCCTGCATGCTGGAGAGGTCGTCCTTGGCGGTGCGCGCGCCAGAGCGCTCAAGCGCGAGCAGTTCGGTGAGCTCGGCGATCTGGGCGTTGAGGCGCTGGAGCGCGGTGTCCTTGCCCGTCACTTCCCGGCCGAGCAGGAACTGCGCGACCATGAACACGGTGAGCAGGAAGATGATGACGAGCAGCAGCGTCGACAGCGCGTCGACGAAGCCCGGCCAGTAGTCGACCGGCCGGTAGCGCCGGCGCGAGCTCAGCGCCATAGGAGCGGCCGCCGGTCATAGATCGGCGTCTCGAAGCACGCAGGCCCGTCGCTCCCGCGTCTCACTCCGCCGCCCTCTCGCGCTCGGCGAGGAGGCGCTCCAGCAGGGCCTTGATGTCCTGCTGCTGGGTCGACTGCGCCTCCACCCAGTCGCGGATCATCTGCTGCTCGGAGCGCATGTGCTTGACGAGGCCCTGGATGCCTTCCGCGAGATGCGCGGTCGCCTGGCTCGCAGCCTTGGAGGAGCCGCCCTCGGCGAGGCTCTTGTTGAGCTTTTCGAGCGCCGCGGCGATCTCGGGCGAGGCCCCGGCGGACTTGGCGGGCGCGAACGCCGTCGCGTCGCGCGCGTCCGCGTCGGCGGCCGAAACGGCGGCCGCGAGCCAGTCCTCGAGCTCGTTGTGGAAGCGGTTCTGCGCCTGGCCGGCCTGGAGGTCGAGGAAGCCGAGGATCAGCGAGCCCGCGAGGCCGAAGAGCGAGGCCGAGAACGAGGTCCCCATGCCGGCGAGCGGCCCCGCGAGGCCGGACTTCAGCTCCTCGAACAGGACGCCGGTGTCCTGCGTGCCGCCGCCGCCGAGCGAGGAGATCACGCCCGAGATCGACCCGACGGTCTCGAGCAGGCCCCAGAAGGTGCCGAGCAGGCCGAGGAAGACGAGCAGGCCCGTGAGGTAGCGGCCGATCTCGCGCGCCTCGTCGAGGCGGGTGCCGATCGAGTCGAGGATCGAGCGCATCAGCGGCGCGCCGATCGGGGCGCCGCTCGAGATCCGGTCGCCGAGCAGCGAGGCCATCGGGGCGAGCAGCTTCGGCTGCTCGCGCAGCGCCAGCCCCGGCTCGGACATGCGGAAGTCGTTGACCCAGCGCACCTCGGGAAGAGGCGGATGACCTGCCGGAAGGTGAGCAGCACGCCGATGACGAGCACGGCGAAGATCAGCCCGTTCAGCCCGGGATTGGCGAGGAACGCCTTGGAGATCTGCTGGTTCAGGATGAGCGCGACGAACCCCGCCAGAGCGAGGAAGATCACCATCCGCAGCAGGAACACCCGAGGCGACGACAGCTTGTAGGGATCGAGGTCGGAAAAGGACATCGTGCGCGGGCGGCCCCAAGGATACCACCGCCCATAGAACACGGTTTGGGCGCGCACGATAGCGCGCGCAGGACACGGTCCGCAGGAGGTTTCGGCTGCGTCCGCTCCTGTCGGCGGACGCGGGCGGGCCGCGTGTCCGTTACTGCTTCACGAGCTTCAGCAGCGAGTCGTGCATCGTCTCGTTGCCGGCGACGATCGTGCCCCGCGCCAGCATGTTGTCGAAGCCGTCGGCGTCGGTGACGAAGCCGCCGGCCTCGCGCACGAGCACGATTCCCGCCGCCACGTCCCAGGCCTGCAGGTGGCGCTCCCAGAAGCCGTCGAACCGGCCGGCCGCCACCATGGCGAGATCGAGCGCCGCCGAGCCGAAGCGACGGACGCCCGAAACCTTCGACTGAACGAGCGCGAGCTCCTCGCGGAAGCGGTCATGCGCGGGCTTGCCGAGATGGGGGATGCCGGTCGCGATCACCGCGTCGGTGAAGTCGCGGCGTGCGGCGACGCGGATGCGACGGTCGTTGAGGAAGGCGCCGGCGCCGCGCTCGGCGGTGTAGAGTTCGTCGGTGACGGGATTGAACACCACGCCCGCCACCAGCACGCCGGAGCGTTCCAGCGCCACCGAGATCGAGAACACCGGGATGCCGTGGAGGAAGTTGGTGGTGCCGTCGAGCGGGTCGACGATCCAGCGGTGGTCGGGGTCGGTGCCCGCGATCGTTCCGCTCTCCTCCATCAGGAAGCCGTAGCCGGGCCGGGCGCGCGTGAGCTCGGCGCGCAGCAGCTCTTCGGTCTTGCGGTCGGCGGCCGAGACGAAGTCGCCCGGCCCCTTCATCGAGACCTGGAGCTGCTCGACTTCGCCGAAATCGCGGCGGAGCGCGCGGCCGGCCTTGGTGACGGCCTGGACCATGACCTGCATGACGGGGGAGCGGGGCATTTGGGACTTTCGATCTTGAGGCGTTGGATCAGCGAACTGGGTGCTTCGAGACGGCCCTGCCGGGCCTCCTTCAGCCATGAAGGGTCATTTCGCGTTCCACCAACGCCCCTCATGCTGAGGAGCGCCGAAGGCGCGTCTCGAAGCACGCAGTTCGTCGGAGAGCAATCCCCTTAGTACGGCACGCCCTCGGCGCGCTTGGCTTTCAGCGCTTCGGCGTACCATTCGAGCTCGCGGGCGAACTTGTCGAAGCGCCGTTCGAATTTCTCGTCGGCGGGCTTGCCGTCCTCGCCGAACGCCTTGCCGATCGCCGGCACCGGAAAGGTCGAGGGGATGGAGGGCATCCCGAGTTCGCCGAGCGTCATTCGCAGCTGCATCGCGGCGCGGACGCCGCCGAAGCTTCCGGCCGAATAGCTCACGATCGCCGACGGACGCCAGAAATACTCCTCGAGGAAGTGGTCGAGCAGGTTCTTCAGCGCCGGCGGAACGCCGTGATTGTACTCGCCCGAGACGATCACGAAGCCGTCGGCCCTGGCGTAGATCCCGGCGAGCTCCGCGAGCACGGGCGGCGCGTCGCCTTTGTACTCCTTGTACATCTTGTCGAGCAGCGGCAGGCGGAATTCGATCGGGTCGATCAGCGGCGCGTCATGGCCGCGCGCGCGCAGCGCCTCCGTCACGTGGCGGGCGAGCGTGATCCCCTGCCGCTCGCTGCGGACCGAGCCGTAGAGGACGGGGAGGGTGAGGGACATGCCGTCTCCTTCTTTCGTCCTTCTCCCCTTGCGGGAGAAGGCGGCCGGAGCCGAAGGCGGAGGTCGGATGAGGGGCGTGGGCGACGCCTCTTCCGGAACCGGCGCCGCCGGCGCCCATCACCCTTGCGCTCTCCCGCAAGTGGGGAGGGGCGTGGAGACGTCGCGCTCGTGGGTCAGTCGGCGCGGCGCAGATAGGTGACTTCGTTGGTGTCGACCACGATGCGCTCGCCGGTGCCGATGAAGGGCGGCACCATCACGCGCAGGCCGTTCTCGAGCTTGGCGGGCTTGTAGGAGGAGGCCGCGGTCTGGCCCTTCACGACGGGGTCGGCCTCGACGATCTCGAGGACGACATGATCGGGTAGCTTGACGCCGATCGGGCGCTCCTCGTGCATCTCGACCGTGACCGTCATGCCGTCCTGCAGGAAGGCCGCGCGCTCGCCGATGAAGTCGGTCGCGATCGTGATCTGGTCGTAGGTGGCGGTGTCCATGAAGACGAGGTCGTCGCCCTCGGCGTAGAGGAACTGGAAGTCCTTCTGCTCGAGGCGGACGCGCTCGACGGTCTCGTCGGCCCGGAAGCGCTCGTTGAGCTTGCGGCCGTCGATCAGGTTCTTGAGCTCGACCTGGTTGAAGGCGCCGCCCTTGCCGGGCTTGACGGCGTTGGTCTTGACCGCGGCCCAGAGGCCGCCGTCGTGCTGGATGACCATGCCGGGCGTGATCTGGTTGCCGTTGATCTTCATGGGACTTGGCTTTCGGGCGCTCGATTGGGGCCCGCGCGCGTTTCAACCCGCGCGGTCGGGCGTCGTTTGCCCGCGCGAGGCGCCCGCGTCAAGGCTTGGCGGAGGTCGGCGCCTGCGCGGCGGTCGGTTGAGGCGACGTGGCGGCGGAGGCCGCGGGAGCCGCCGCCACCCGCGCCACCGGTCCGAAACCCTCGCTCCAACGCTCGACGAGCGCGTCGGCCGCGGCCCGATCCTCCGGCTGCAAGGTCTCGGCGAAGCCTTCGAGCCAGGGGTCGCGAAGGCCCTGTCGACTCGCGAGTTTGTGCCAGGCGGCGGCCTTGGCCGCGTCGCGCTCGACGCCGCGGCCATAGGCGTAGAGCCGCGCGAGCCGGTTCTGGCCGATCGGGTTGCCCTGGTCTGCGGCGCGGCGGAAGAGGCGCGCCGCCTCCGCCTCGTTCTTCACGACGCCGGCGCCGTTGAACACCATGATCCCGTACTCGACGAGCGCCGCCACGTCGTCCTGCTCGGCGGCGCGGCGCATCCATTCGGCCGCGGCCGACTGGTCGCGCTCGACGCCGCGCCCTTCCTTCAGCAGCGCGGCGTAGGCGTATTGCGCCGCCGCCTCGCCGAGTTCAGCCGCGCGCTTCATCAGCCGCGCGGCGGCGGCGGTCTGCTGGGGCGAGCCGCCGCGCTCCAGCCGCAGCACCGCGAGGTTGTAGAGCGCCTCGGGCTCGTTCTTCTCGCTCGCGCGCTCAAACAGCGCCATCGCGGCGGTCTCGTCTTTCGCGCCGCCGTTCCCCTGATGGGCGAGCGCGAGCGCCGTCATCGCCTTGGGGTCGCCGGCCTGCGCCGCGCGGCCGTACCAGTCGAGCGAGAGCTTGGGCGCGCGCGGCACGAAGTAGCCGTTGGCGTAGAGCTCGCCGAGCAGCGTCATGGCGGCGGGGTCGGGCGGGTTGGCGGCGGCGCGGCGGGTCGCCTCCTCGAAGGCCTGGCGATAGAAGCCGCGCTGATAGGCGCCGAAGGCGACGTCGGCGTTGGGGTCGACCGGTCCTTCGGGCGCCGGCTGGGCCTGCGGCGCGCTCGGGCCGGGCGTCAGCTGCATCATCTCGCGGAAGCTCGGGATCGGCAGCTCGGGACTGACGATTTCGGGGGCGGCGGCCTGGGCCTTCTCGCGCGGCGGCGCCGGCCGCTTCGCCGGCTCCGCGGCGAGCGCCGGCGAGGCCGCGAGCAGGGCGAGCAGCGTCGCGCCGATCCTCCTCGCGCCGAGCGGCCTCACGAGCCGGGAGCCCGCGCGAGCGACAGCATGGCCTCGGCGGCGGCGACCGCGGCGGCGGGGCCCGCCTCGTTGCGCCAGACGGCGTCGCCGAGCCCGACGAACTCGACGTTTTCCCGCGCGAGCGCCGACACGTCGTCGATGGTCGCAGCGACGCCGACGCAGGGCGTCTGGAAGATCGGGACCCACCAGCCGACGCGCTCGAGCGTCTGCTCGAAATCGGCGTCGTCGGCGCCGAACAGCACATAGTCCGCGCCCGCCTCTCCGACCGACATCGCTTCGTCGCGCGAGACCAGCGGCCCGCATCCCACGATCTTCTCGGGCGCGAAACGCTCGATCGCCTCGATCGCCTCGACGGCGGTCGCGACATGGACGCCGTCGGCGCCGGAGCGGCCCACGATCTCCTCGACGCCGTCGCCCGCGAGCAGGGCCGCGGCGCCCTCCGATTGCACGGCGGAGACCAGCGCCTTGGCGCGGGCGAGAAGGGTGCGTTCGTCGGCCGGCGCGAGGCGGATGACGACGGCGGCCACGTCGCCGGCCAGCACCGCGCTTTCGAGCGTCGCCTCGAAGGCGTCGATCTCGGCGAGCACGGGCGTGATCAGCAGAAGGCGGGGAGCGGGCGCGTCGGTCATGGGCGCGATCAATAGCGGTCCGGGACGCGCTGTGTCACGCCGGGAAATGGCGAAAGCGGGGCGGAAGGTCGTATCGACGCCGGTCTGCAGACCCAGCAGACGGAGCGTGAGAAACACTCCCGTCATGCCCGCGCTTTGCTCGGGTATCCACGACTTCGGCGTCGGGCTCTACGATCCCAGAAAGTCGTGGATGCCCGCGCGGCCGCGCGGGCATGACGGCAAAGCCGGCGTTCATTCAGGAAAGCGATCCCGGACAACGCCAAACGGGAGCAGTTCGATCGGCTCATCCCGCCTTGGCGTAGATGTCCATGATGTCGTCGAGCAGCTTGATGGCTTCCTCGCGCGGGCGCTGGAAGGCGTTGCGGCCCATGATCGAGCCGAAGGCGCCGCGGCGGCGATCTGGCGGATCTCGTCGAGCACGGCGTTGGCGTCGGCCTTGGCCTCGCCGCCGGAGAAGATCACGATGCGGCGGCCGTTGAAGCAGCTCTTCACGACGTCGCGGATGCGGTCCTCCAGCGTGCCGAGCGGGATCTTGCCCTTCTCGTAGGCCTTCTGGGCCGGGGCGAGCGCGATCTTCTCGGTCGGCGGCTTCACCTTGATGATGTGCGCGCCGAGTAGCGCCGCGATGTGGGCGGCGTAGGCGATGACGTCGGCCGAGGTCTCGCCGGCCTTGTCGAGCTCGCCGCCGCGCGCGTAGGACCACACCACGACCGCAAGGCCCACGGACTTGGCCTCCGCCGCCAGCTCGCGGATCTCCTCCATCTGGTCATAGGCCTGGTCGGAGCCCGGATAGATGGTGAAGCCGATGGCCGAGCAGCCAAGGCGGACAGCATCCGCCACCGACGCCGTCACCGCCTGGTCGGCGTCCTCGTTGAGACGCGACAGCGAGTTGGCGCTGTTCATCTTCAGGATGGTCGGGATCTGGCCCGCGAAGGTGTCGGCGCCGGCCTCCAGCATGCCGAGAGGCGCGGCGTAGGCGTTGAGACCTGCGTCGATCGCGAGCTGGAAGTGGTAGTGCGGGTCGTAGGCCGCCGGGTTCACGGAGAACGAGCGCGCCGGGCCGTGCTCAAAGCCCTGGTCGACCGGCAGGATGACGAGCTTGCCGGTGCCGGCCAGCTTGCCGGTCATCAGCAGGCGGACGAGGTTTCCCTTCGTCCCGGGATTGTCGCTTTCGTACCAGGACAGGATCTCGCGGACGCGCGGCGTGATGGCGAGGCGGGTTCCGCCGGTGATCGGGGTCGAGACGTTCATCGTCCTCTCGGAAGCTCTTCAAACGGTTCCAGATGTCGCGCGGCCTTTATAGGGCGCGTCGGCGCGCTTGTCGCGGGCGACGCGGCGCGTCAGGACGGACGACTAGCGATACACGCCCTTGTAGTAAACGCCGGTGACGCTGAAAACACAGCGGCCCGGGAAGGCGTCGACCGCGAACTTGAACTGGACGTTCAGCAGGCCGCCGTTGAGCGTCGCGGAAAAATCCTTCACCGGAAAGGCGCTGTCGAAGAAGTGTTCGGCGCCGCCCGAAAACCCTGCGCCCTTGGCCACGAATTCGAGGCGGCCCTCGCCGTTCGGCCCGTAACGCAGCAGCGCCGCGCCCGAAAAACTCGCCTTGCCGAGCTCGGTCGGGGCCCCGTTGCGCTGGGCGATCATCTCGGAGGTGAACTGGATCGCGAGCCGCCCCTCGTCGTCGAAATCGACATAAGAAGCCCCGACCGGCATGCCGACATAGCAGGAGCCGAGCGCAGGATCGGGCTTTTCGGCGACCGCGATCACCGTCGAGCCGAACTTCCAGAAGCCTTTGATGGAGCCGGGTTCAGGCGCCTTGGTCTCGGGAGCTTTGGCGGTGGGCTTCTGCCGCGGCCCCTGCTGCGCATGGACGCCCGGCGCCGCGGCGAGCGCCGCCGCGATCACAAGAGCCCGTCCGAGCGGACGCAAGACACGCATCGCCGACAATCCCCGAGACGGCGGGTCGCTAATCGAGCGACGATAAGCCGGCGTCCGCCAAGCGGCCAGTCGGTAAAATTACGTAAGCGGCGGTTCGTGAAGAGGCGACGACATCGTCATTCCCGCGCTTTTGCGCGGGCATCCACGACTTTATCGTAAAGCGCGATGTCGACCGAAGTCGTGATGGCCGGCTTCGCCGGGCATGACGGCTGGACACACGTCCCGCGCTCTCAGCCCCGGCTGAGGGCCGCGACGCCCGGGAGCTCCTTGCCCTCGAGCCATTCGAGGAAGGCGCCGCCGGCGGTCGACACATAGGAAAACTTGTCCGCGACGCCCGCATGGTTGAGCGCCGCGACGGTGTCGCCGCCGCCCGCGACCGACAGCAGCTTTCCGGCTTCGGTGAGCTCCGCCGCCTTTTGCGCCGCCGCGTTGGTGCCCGCGTCGAAGGGCTCGATCTCGAAGGCGCCGAACGGGCCGTTCCACACGAGCGTCTTGGCCTTGGCGAACACCTCGCCGACCTCCGCCGAAGCCTTCGGGCCGACGTCGAGGATCATCTCGTCGGCGCCGACTTCGGTCACTGGGGCGACGCGGTTCTCGGCGTTGGCCTTGAACTCCTTGGCGAGCCGGCCGTCGCTCGGCAGCACGATCGTGCAGCCGGCGGCCTTGGCCTTCTGCTCGATCTCCAGCGCGGTGCCGACCAGATCCTTCTCGCAGAGCGACTTGCCGACGTCGACGCCATGAGCCGCCAGAAACGTGTTGGCCATGCCGCCGCCGATGACGAGATAGTCGACCTTCGACACGAGGTTGCCGAGGAGGTCGAGCTTGGTCGAGACCTTCGCGCCGCCGACGACCGCCACCACGGGGCGCTCAGGAGACGATAGCGCCTTGGCGAGGGCCTCGAGTTCGGCCTGCATGGCGCGGCCGGCATAGGACGGCAGGAGCCTGGCGACGCCTTCGGTCGAGGCGTGGGCGCGGTGCGCGGCCGAGAAGGCGTCGTTGACATAGATGTCTCCGAGCTTGGCGATCGAGGCGGCGAAGTCCGGCTCGTTCTTCTCCTCGCCGGCATGAAAACGGGTGTTCTCGAGCAGCAGCACGTCGCCGGGCGCGAGCTTCGCGACCGCGGCCTCGGCTGCTTCGCCCACGCAATCGTCGGCGAACTGGACGTCCTGCATCAGCGTCTTTTCGAGCGCCGGCACCACCACCTTCAGCGATTGGCTCTCGTCGCGCTTGCCCTTCGGGCGGCCGAAATGGGCGAGCAGGATGGTCCGGGCGCCCTTCTGCGCGAGCTCGCGAAGCGTGGGCTCGATGGCGCGCAGGCGCGTGTCGTCGGTGACCCGGTCGCCGTCCATCGGCACGTTGAGGTCCACGCGCACGAGCACGCGCTTGCCGGCGACGTCGACGTCGTCGAGGGTCTTGAAGGCGGCCATCAGAGCACCCGTTCAAAGAGGCTGGGATAGTCAGTCACGAGACCGTCCGCGTCGATCGACAGTTCGGCCGAGAAGCTGCGGTCCGCGGCTTCGTAGAGGAAGCGGCGGCCGGCCTCAACGCATGTGTAGATTTGAAGGTCGACGACCGGTTCGAAACTGTCGAACGGCACATAGACCATCTTGAGCTCCGATCGCATGCCCGCTTCCCACGGGCGGCGGCGGATCGGCAGCGTGTTGGTGAGGGCCGTGCCCGCGAGATCGACGTCGTGGCAGCCGTCGAAGTGGGGGAGATGCTCGCCCGTGCCGTTCGCCCAATGGCCTGCGCCGTCGGAGAGCAGGTGCAGGCCGCGCCCGTCCGCCGTGCCAAGCGCGAGCTCGCGCACGCGCCAGGCCTCGTCGAGGTCGAGCCGGTAGTAGACGCCGTAAGGAGCCGCCCCGCCGCGCGCGCCCACGATCGTGCCGCGCACGACGATGCGGCCCTCCTCGGGCGCGATCACCGCATGGTCGAGCCCGCCGCAGTCGAGCGAGCGCCAGCGGGCGGTGATGGGGCGGGGAGGGGGAAAGGAGGTCATGGGCGGCGGGAACGAACTGCGCGCTTCGAGACGGCCGCTGGCGCGGCCTCCTCGGCATGAGGGAGGTCGAGGTTTGCCTCAACGCTCCTCATGGCTCGAGGAGCGCGTCGCAAGACGCGCGTCTCGAAGCACGCATTGTCCGTCAGATGAGCTTCGCCATCGCCACCGCGGTGTCGGACATGCGGGACGAGAAGCCCCACTCGTTGTCGTACCAGCTCAGCACGCGCACGAAGTTTCCTTCGAGCACCTTGGTCTGGTCGAGCGCGAAGGACGAGGAATGCGGGTTGTGGTTGAAGTCGCTGGAGACGAGCGGCGCGTCCACGACGTCGAGGATTCCCTTCATCGGGCCCGCCGCCGCCGCCTTGATGGCGTCGTTGACTTCCTGCACCGAGGTCGGACGCTTGGCCACGAACTTGAAGTCCACCACCGAGACGTTCGGGGTCGGCACGCGGATCGCGGTGCCGTCAAGCTTGCCCTTGAGCTCCGGCAGCACGAGGCCGACGGCCTTGGCGGCGCCGGTCGAGGTCGGGATCATCGAAAGCGCGGCGCGGCCGCGATAGAGATCCTTGTGCATGGTGTCGAGCGTCGGCTGGTCGCCCGTGTAGGAGTGGATCGTCGTCATGAAGCCATGGTCGATGCCGATCGCGTCGTTCAGCACCTTGGCGACCGGCGCGAGGCAGTTGGTCGTGCAGGAGGCGTTCGAGACGATCAGGTGGTCCTTGGTGAGCTTGTCCTGGTTCACGCCGAACACGACGGTGAGATCCACGCCGTCGCCCGGGGCCGAGACGATCACGCGCTTGGCGCCGGCGGTCAGATGCGCCGCAGCCTTGTCCTTGGCGGTGAAGAGGCCGGTACATTCGAGCGCGATGTCGACGCCGAGCTCGCCATGCGGCAGCTCCGCCGGGTTGCGGATCGCGGTCGCCTTGATGTCGCCGTGGCCCGCCACCGTGATGACGTCGCCGTTGACGGTGACTTCGGCCGGGAAGCGGCCGTGGACGCTGTCGTAGCGCAGAAGGTGGGCGTTGGTCTCGACCGGGCCGAGGTCGTTGATGGCCACGACCTGGATGTCCTTGCGCCCGGACTCCACGATCGCCCGGAGCACCAGTCGGCCGATGCGCCCGAAACCGTTGATCGCGACCTTCACCGTCATTTTCGTCCCATCCTCTCGTCGGCGCCTGTTCGGCGCACTTATCCATCCGTCGGCCGGCCGCAAGACTCATCCGCGGCGTCATGCCCGGCAAAGCCGGGTATCCACGACTTCGTTCGGCGCGACGCCCTACGATCAAGTCGTGGATACCCGAGACAAGCTCGGGCATGACAGCCGGCTGGCCGTCCTATAGAGCGAAAAGCCGTAGAAGCTATGACTTTTCGTCGTGAAGGCCATTCACGCCGCTGAAGCGCTCATGTCCTTTGCGAGCGCCACGACCCGCCTCGGTCGTGATGCCGAACTTTTTGTAGACCTCCTTGTACGGCCCGCTTTCGCCGAAGCTCGACATTCCGACGAAGCCGCCGTCCGAGCCGACGATCGAGTCCCAGCCCATCCGGATCGCCGCCTCGATCGCGATCTTGACCGGCGCCGTGCCGATCACTTCCGCGCGATAGGCGCCGCTCTGGTCGTTGAAGAGGTCCATGCAAGGCACCGACACCACGCGGGTCGGGACGCCGGCGGCGTCGAGCGCGATCTTGGCCTCGGCCGCGAGGCTGACTTCCGAGCCCGAGGCGAACAGGCTGACCATCGGCGCGCCCTCGGCGGCCTGCAGCTCATACGCGCCCTTGGCCGTGAGGTTCTCTCCGGCGTCTTTCAGGCGGAGCTGCGGCAGGTTCTGGCGGGTGAGCGCGAAGATGCTCGGCCGCGTCTTCGAGGCGACCGCCACTTCCCAGGCCTCCGCCGTCTCGATGCCGTCGCAGGGGCGGAAGACGTTGAGGTTCGGGATCGCGCGCAGCGCCGCGACATGCTCGACCGGCTGGTGGGTCGGGCCGTCCTCGCCGACGCCGATCGAGTCATGAGTGAAGACCTGCACGACGCGGATGCCCATCAGCGCCGCAAGCCGCAGCGACGGGCGGCAGTAGTCGGAGAACACCAGGAAGGTCGATCCGACCGGCAGGATGCCGCCATGGATCGCCATGCCGTTCACCGCGCCCGCCATGCCGTGCTCGCGGATGCCCCAATGCATGAAGGAGCCGCCGCCTTCGGGCGAGATCACCGTCATGTTCTTGGTGAGCGTGTTGTTGGACGGGGTGAGGTCGGCCGAGCCCGAAACGAGCTCCGGCAGTTCGCCCTTCACCACGGTGAGCGCGGCTTCGCCGGCCTTGCGGGTCGCGAGCTCCTTCGGCTCGGCGTAGAGCTTGGCCTTGTAGTCGGCCATCGCCTTGGCGAAGGTCTCCGGCAGGTCGCCGTGGAGGCGGCGTTCGAGATCGTTGCGGACGCCCGTCTCGAGCGCCTCGAAGCGCTTCTCCCACTCCTTGCGGGCGCCCTGGCCGCGCTTGCCGGCCTCGAGCCAGAGCGACTTCAGGTCGTCGGGCACCACGAAGGGCTCGTAGTCCCAGCCGAGATGCTTGCGGGCCGCCGCGATCTCGTCGGCGCCGAGCGCGGAGCCGTGGACCTTCTCGGTGCCGCCCTTGTTGGGCGCGCCGAAGCCGATGACGGTCTTGCAGGCGATCAGCGTCGGCTTGTCGGAGCCTTCCGTCGCCTTGATCGCCGCCTCGACGGCGTCGGCGTCGTGGCCGTCGACATGGACGGCGTTCCAGCCGCAGGCCTTGAAGCGGGCGACCTGGTCGACCGAGTCCGAGAGCGAGGTGTGGCCGTCGATCGAGATGCCGTTGTCGTCATAGAGGAAGACGAGCTTCGACAGCCGGTAGTGCCCCGCGATCGCGATCGCCTCCTGGGAGATGCCCTCCATCAGGTCGCCGTCGGAACACAAGGCGAAGGTGCGGTGGCCGAACACGGTCGGGTATTCGGCCGCGAGGATGCGTTCCGCGAGCGCCATGCCGACGGCGTTCGAGATGCCGGCGCCGAGCGGGCCCGTGGTGGTCTCGACGCTCTCGGTGTGGCCGCGCTCAGGGTGCCCGGGGGTCTTGGAGCCGACCTGCCGGAAGTTCTTGAGCTGCTCGATGGTCATCTCCTTCGAGCCCGTCAGGTGGAGCAGCGAATAGAGCAGCATCGAGCCGTGGCCGGCCGAGAGCACGAACCGGTCGCGGTCGACCCAATACGGGTCGGTCGCGTCATATTTCAGGATCTTGGTGAAGAGCACGGTCGCCACGTCCGCCATGCCCATGGGCATTCCGGGATGGCCGGAATTGGCCTTCTCGACTGCGTCCATCGAAAGGAAGCGGATCGCGTTCGCCATCCGGCGTTGGGTCGCGGCGTCGCTCATGGGGCTGGTCCGATCGGTTCGAGGCGCTAAGAGGCTGCGCCCGGTAGGTCGTAGGGTGGGGCGTGCGCCCCGTCGATGTCGCGCGGGACGTTTAGGACGGCGGCGCCGCGAGTCAACTCGCGCGACGCCCCTATCAACCGTGCAAGGCGCGAAAGTCAGACTTCGTTCCCCCGGCTGCGCCGGCGCCGTTCGCCGGTGGACGGAGCGCAGCCGGCGATTGACGGCTTTTGGCGCGGCCCCCTAAAGTCGCGCGGCAAGACGTTGCGGCCGTAAGTGTTTTCGGCCGCCGGCCACGGGGACATCGGACAGAGTGGGCGATCTCGACCAGGCGCTGAGGCGGCTCAACGCGGCGCTGGAGGCCGCGGAGGCCGCGGCGACGCGCGCGCTCGACACGGTCGACGCCGCCCGCGCCCGCGAGGAGGAGCTGCAGGCCTTCGCCGACGACCGTCAGCGCCTCGCCGATCTGCTCGACCTGTCGGCCGCCAAGGCCGAAGCCTCCGAAGCCAGGCATCGCACGCTCGAGCAGGAGGTCGGCCGTCGTCTCGACGCGGCGATCGGGGCCGTCGAGAGCGTCCTCTCCGAAGCCGGAGCCTGAAGCGATGGCGCAGGTGACGGTCCAGATCGGCGGGCGCGACTACAAGATGGCCTGCGGCGAGGGCGAGGAGGAGCACCTGCTCTCGCTCGGCCGCATGGTCGACGAGCGTTTCGGCCAGCTGCGCGGCCAGTTCGGCGAGGTGGGCGACATCCGCCTTTCCGTGATGACCGCCATCATGATGGCGGACGAGCTTTCCGAGGCGAAGCGCCGCCACGAGGCGCTCGAGACCGAGATCGCGAGCCTGAGGCTTGCGGGCGACGACGTCGCCAAGCAGTTCGACGCGCGCCACGCCGACGTCGCCGAGCAGCTCGCCGCCGCAGCCGAACGGCTGGAGCGGCTGGCGAACGAACTCGGCGAGGGCGCACGGCGGGACTGAGATCGGACGGCCGACGAGCCTATAGCCAGCCGTGCGCGCCGCTTGACCGATCGCCGAGCCGTCGCTCCCTCAACAAACCTGTTTCGCTCCGGTTGTGGCGCTTTCTCTGGTGGGGAGTGATGTCGGTTGCCGCATCGTTTTCGCACAACCTTGTGATCTCTCGCCGACGCCTCTCCCCTTAGCATCTCCTCGGCCTTGTTGGAGGCGAAGGCGCTGAGGGGGCGGCGATGAAAGCGGGTTTCGCGGCGATGATCGCGTTTGGGCTGATGGTGGTGGTCTGGCCGGCGGCGGCCGAGGACTATCCGATGGAGGCCCAGCGCTGCATCTGGCGATGCCTCGCGGACTCGAAGGGCGCTGACGATCCCGCCTATATGCGCTGCGCCGAGCGTCGCTGCTCCGGAAAGCCGGAGCGCAAGCAGCGCGCGAAGCCTGAGCGTCGCTCGGAGGCGCCCGAGCCCGGCCGTTGGACCTACGGGGAGCATCGGAGGCTCGGGCTCTCGGCCTATGTCGAGGTCGGGAGCGAGGCTTTCGGGCTCGCTTTTCCGGCGCCGCGGGCGAATGGCGAGCCGCACGGCTATGCCGGTCGCGACGCGCTTCACCCGAGGGCTGTCGCCCTCGCGCGCAGGGCCCGGATGGTTCGTGTCCATCTGGAACGCGCCCTTTGCGGTCGGCGGCGGCGGTCCCTATCCGGCGGCCGGGACCTGTTCGAAATCGAGAGCGACTACTGCGGTTCTGACATTGCACGGATCAGGTCGTCCGGAACGCTCCTGCTCCTGAAGGAGCCGATGCGCTCGCTGTCATCCGATGACGGCGTCACGCGCCTGGCGCTCGATGGCGCCGGCGGTCCCCTGGTCGTCGAGACCGCCGGCGATCTTGCAAGGCTCGACAGCCCGACAGAGGTTCCCCTCGCGGGCGCGAGCCGGGCGATCGCGCAGCTTGCGAAGAATTGCGCGCCGCTGAGGCGCCAGATGGCCGAGGGCTGCGACGTCGACTGACGCGGCCGATGACTTGACCTCATCAAGGGTCGACGTCGCCACTAGCGCGGCGCATCCGGCTCGCCTATCTTTGTCCGGCGGTGCTGCGGGGTGCGTCAGGACAACTTGAATCCCCGGGCCCTTACGATTCCGAACGGGAGCTGTCCCTGGCCTCGACCGTGGTCTTGGCCATTTACGGCGCCCACCTACTCTGTAGGTGTCCCGGGTCCCGTCCAACGGCCATCGTCCGACATGATTGAACAGCCCCACGACGTCGCCGCCCGGAAGGCCGTGGTGCGCAAGGCCGCGCTCGCCGCGCGGGCCGCGATCGGCGAGGCCGAGCGGGCGGCCGCGGGACGGGCGATCGCGGCGCTCGGCGGCGAGATCGTCGCGGACGAACGACCGGCCTGCGTCTCGCTGTTCTTCCCCGTGAAGGGCGAGATCGACATGCTGCCGCTGGCGAGGAAGCTGAGCGCCGCCGGCGTGCCGCTCTGCCTTCCGGTGATCGTCGCCAAGGGCGAGCCGCTCGTCTTCCGCCGCTGGCGGCCGGGCGACGTTCTCGAAGACAGGCCGTTCGGCCTGAAGGAGCCTCCGGACAGCGCGGCCCGAGGTCGAGCCCGACCTGCTGTTCGCCCCGCTCTCCGCTTTCGACCGGCAGGGCGGGCGTATCGGCTATGGCGGCGGCTTCTATGACCGGACGCTCGAAAAACTGAGGGCCAAGGGAGCGGCGCTCGCGATCGGCGTCGCGTTCGCAGCGCAAGAGTCGAAGACGTTCCTGTGGCCGAACATGACCAGCGGATCGATTTCGTGCTCACCGAGAACGGTATTTTGGGACGCTGACCGCGAACCAAGCCGGCGTTCGAGCGTTGTTTCACGCTGACGTCACATGCCGCGCGCCCGCGCGGTCGAAATCGGGAAACTGCGCCATGACCCGCCTCTTCATCGTCTCCTCGCTCATCCTTACGACCGTCGCGCTTTCGGCTTGCGCCAACACAGTGCGCGGCGTGCGCAACGACGTCGCGGCGACCGGGCGGGCCGCGACCGGCCGCTGAGGCGAAAAGACCTCGCCGCAATCAGATCATGACGAGGCTGCGCGCCTCGTTTAGGAAACGCGTCGTCGCCTGAAGGCGGCGGCGCGTTTTCGTTTCAGGATCTCGTCATGCGACTTCTCTTCCTCGGCGACGTCGTCGGGCGTCCCGGCCGGGCCGTGGTGGCGGAGCGCCTGCCGGCCTTGCGCGAGCGCTGGTCGCTCGACCTTGTGGTGATCAACGGCGAGAACGCCGCCGGCGGCTTCGGCATCACCGAGGCGATCTACGAGGATCTTCTGGCCGCCGGCTGCGACGCCGTCACGCTCGGCAACCATTCCTTCGACCAGCGCGAGGCGCTGGTCTTCATCGAGCGCGCCGAGCGCTTGATCCGCCCGGTGAACTTCCCGAAGGGCACGCCCGGCCGCGGCGCGGCGCTCGTGGAGGCGAGGAACGGGGCGCGCGTGCTCGTCGTCAACGTCATGGGGCAGGTGTTCATGGCGCCGGCGCTCGACGATCCGTTCCGGGCCGTCGAGGCCGAGCTCGCCGCCTGTCCGCTCGGCGAGGGGGCGGACGCCGTGATCGTCGACTTCCACGCCGAGGCGACGAGCGAGAAACAGGGGTTCGGACATTTCGCCGACGGCCGCGCGAGCCTCGTGGTCGGCACCCACACCCACACGCCGACCTCGGACCACCGCATCCTTCCGGGCGGCACCGCCTACATGTCGGACGCCGGCATGTGCGGCGACTATGACAGCGTTCTGGGCATGAAAAAGGACGAGCCGGTGCACCGTTTCCTGCGCAAGCTTCCGTCCGGGCGCTTCGAGCCGGCGGAGGGCGAGGGGACGCTGTCGGGCATCGCGGTGGAGCTCGACGGACGCGGGCTCGCGACCAGGGTCGCGCCCGTGCGGATCGGCGGCTGCCTCAGCGAGGCCCGCCCGGAGTTCTGGGAAATCTAAGGGCTGTCGCGTCTGCGCGCCGCATCGTAGCCTGCGGGCGACCATTTTCGGGGGAAGACGACATGAAGATCGCCGCAGCCGCCTGTTTCGGCTTCGTCCTGTTCGCGACGCCGGCTTTTGCCCGGTTCCCCTGCGACGAGCTCTGGGGCGAGCGCAACGCGATCTACAAGGACGCGGGCTACTGCTTCAAGACGGCCAAGGCGATCAAGGCTTTTGGGAACGCCGGCTGCCAATATGACGACATTGCGGACGTGCCGCTGTCGGCCCGCCAGCGCGCCGACGTCGCCGATATCCAGAGGCAGGAGCGCGAGAACGCCTGTCCGCGCTAAGCGGCGGTTCAGGCCGCCTGCGCGGTCCCGCCGAACAGCGCGGCGCCGGCCTCGGTGAGCTCCAGCCGCATGCGGCGGCTTTTCGCGCTGGTCGAGGTGGCGCGCAGCAGCCCGCCCTCGAGCGCTGCGGCGGCGCGCAGCGCCAGCGCATGGCCGACGCCGAAGACGCGCCCGAAACTCATCGTGTCGCGCGCGACGCCTTCGCCGACGGAGACCACCAGAGCGGCCTCGAGCGGCTGAAGGTTCTGGCTCTCGGCGATCGCCTCGACGCGGGCGAGGAAAGCGTCGGCCTCGCTCATGCGCCGCTCCGCTGGCGGAAGGTCACGAGCGTCGACTTCGAGAGCGGGGTGTCCGATCCCTCGCCGGCCTTGTTGAACGGCACGACGGCGTTCAGCTCCGGATAGTAGCCGGCTACGCAGCCCCTGGGGATGTCGTAGGCCACGATGCGGAAGTCTTCGGCGACACGCGCGCGGCCGTCTTCGGAGGACCCCAGAACGTCGACGCGCGCGTTCGGCTCGGCGCCCATCGCGGCGATGTCCTGCGGATTGATGAACACGACACGGCGCTCGCCGTAGACGCCGCGATAGCGGTCGTCGAGGCCATAGACCGTGGTGTTGTACTGGTCGTGGCTGCGGAAGGTCTGCAGCACGAACTGGCCCTCGGTCTTGCGGGCGCTCTGGTGCTCCACCTCGACGGGGAGCGGCGCGGCGGAAAACTCCGCCCGGCCGGACGGCGTCCGCCATTCGCGCTCGGTCGCCGAGTTGCGCAGCCAGAAGCCGCGCGGCTTGCGGACGCGGACGTTGTAGTCCTCGAAGCCCGGAATGACGCGCGACAGGCGATCGCGGATGAGATCGTTGTCGTCCGCCATCGCGGCCCAGTCGATGACCTGCGAGCCGACGGCCTCGGCCGCCATGCCAGCGATGATCGCGACCTCGGATTTGAGATGCGGCGACGCGGGCTTGTTGATGCCGCCCGAGCCGTGGACCATCGACATCGAATCCTCGACGGTGACGATCTGGACCTTGCCCTTGGAATTGCGCTCGATCTCGGTGCGTCCGAGGCAGGGGAGCAGATAGGCGACCTCGCCCACCGCCATGTGGCCGAGGTTCGGCTTGGTGGCGATCTGGACGGTGAGCCTGCAGGCGCGCAGCGCCGCCTCGACGACCGGCGTGTCGGGCGTCGCGCGGGCGAAGTTGCCGCCAAGCCCGATGAAGGCCTTGGACCGACCCTCCACCATCGCGTGGATCGCGTGCAGCACGTTGTGGCCCGGCGTCCGCGGCGAGGCGATGCCGAACTCCTTGTCGAGATTGTCCAGGAACCAGCCTGGCGCGTTCTCGTTGATGCCGACCGTACGGTCGCCCTGCACGTTGGAGTGGCCGCGCACGGGGCAGAGGCCCGCGCCCTCGCGCCCCACATGGCCGCGCAGGAACAGGAGGTTGGCGATCTCGCGGACGGTGGCGACGGAATGCTTGTGCTGGGTCACGCCCATCGCCCAGGTGGCGATGACGCGCTCGGCCCCGAGATAGACGTCGGCGAGCGTCTCGATCTCGTCGTAGGTGAGACCCGACTGATCCTCGATGTGGCCCCAGGGAGTGGCGATCACCTCGGCGCGCCAGGTTTCGATGCCGTGCGTGTGCCGGGCGATGAACTCTTCGTCCAGCAGGCTCGGGCGGCCGGCGGCCTTTTCGAGGTCGTCGCGCGCGAACACGATCTTGGCGACGCCGCGGATCGCCGCCATGTCGCCGCCGAGCTTGGGCTGGAAGTAGTGGGTCGCGATCGAGGTCGCGCCGCCGCGCAGCATCTCGATCTTGTCCTGCGGGTCGGCGAACTTCTCGAGTCCGCGCTCGCGGATCGGGTTCAGCACCGCCACGCGCGCGCCGCGCATCGAGGCCTTGCGCAGGTCGCCGAGCATGCGGGGATGGTTGGTGGCCGGGTTCTGCCCGATCACGAAGATGGCGTCGGCGTGGTGGAAGTCCTCAAGCAGCACCGTGCCCTTGCCGATGCCGATGGAGGCGATCAGTCCGACGCCGCTCGCCTCGTGGCACATGTTGGAGCAGTCGGGGAAATTGTTGGTGCCGAAGCTTCGCGCGAACAGCTGGTAGAGGAACGCGGCCTCGTTGGAGGCGCGGCCCGAGGTGTAGAACTCGGCCTCGTTCGGGGAGTTCAGCTTGCGCAGTTCGGCGCCGATCTCGGCGAAGGCGTCCGCCCAGTCGACCGCGACGTAGCGGTCGGTCGCGGCGTCGTAGCGCATGGGATGGGTGAGGCGGCCGACATTTTCGAGGTCGTAGTCGCTCCAGCCGCGGAGCTCGCTCACCGTGTGCCTGGCGAAGAACGCCGGCGTCGCACGCCGCTCGGTCGATTCCCAGGCGACCGCCTTCACGCCGTTCTCGCAGAATTCGAACGACGAGCCGTGCTCCGGGTCGCCCCAGGCGCAGCCGGGACAATCAAAACCGTCGGGCTGGTTGGCCTTCAGCATGGCCTTCGCGCCAGCGAGCGCGGAGCCGCTCGCGAGCAGATGCTTACCGCAACTGCGAAGGGCTCCCCAACCGCCGGCTGCCTTCGATTTCTTCAGTGCGGGAGCAGCGTCTGTCATTTGAAACGTCTATCAATCAAGCGGCTCGACCGCTGGCTTCGTGCGGGTCGGAAGCTAAGTGCAACCACCTAACTCAACAATAATTTTCTATTATCCGCACGGTCGATGGTTTGATCGGCGACGCCTTTCAATCCCGCTGGCTGGAACTCGTCACAACCCAAGTCGATTGTCAGATCTGATCAATCTCTTGGCGCTGGGGCTGCGGGGCGATGTCGCCCGCGATCGGCTCACGACGAAAAAGAGATCGCCTGTGTTGCGTAGCAGCATGGCACATCCGCGCCGGGCGCATGGCGCGTTGGGAAGGCTTCCCGGCCGTCGTCCGCGCGCCCGGCTTCCTTTCGGGCCCGCGCGCCTCTATAAGCCCGCATCCTGAAAATCTGCGGCCGCCCGCCGCGCGCGCCCGACCGGCGCCCCGGAGCGTCCGCGAACCGCCGGAGACTCCCTTGGCCGGGCATTCGCAGTTCAAGAACATCATGCACCGCAAGGGCCGCCAGGACGCGGTCCGCGCCAAGCTCTTCTCAAAGCTCGGCCGCGAGATCACGGTGGCGGCGAAGGCCGGCTTGCCCGATCCCGACATGAATCCGCGCCTGCGCCTCGCGGTGGCCGCCGCCAAGGCCCAGTCGATGCCTAAGGACAACATCCAGCGCGCCATCAACAAGGCGGCTGGCGGCGACACCGAGAACTACGAAGAGGTGCGCTACGAGGGGTATGGCCCGGGCGGCGTCGCCATCATCGTCGAGGCGCTGACCGACAACCGCAACCGCACGGCGTCGGCCGTGCGCTCCTACTTCACCAAGTCCGGCGGCGCGCTCGGCGAAACCGGCTCGGTCGGCTTCATGTTCAACCGTCGGCGAGATCGTCTATCCGGCGAAGGCCGGCTCAGCCGACAAGGTGCTGGAGGCCGCGATCGAGGCCGGGGCGGAAGACTGCGAGTCCTCGGAAGAGAGCCACGTCGTCACCTGCGCGTTCGAAGATCTCAACGAGGTGTCGAAGGCGCTCGAGGCCTCGCTCGGCGAGCCCGAAAGCGTGAAGGCGGTGTTCCGCCCGAACGTCACGACCGCGCTCGACGAGGAGAAGGCGACGAGCCTGATGAAGCTGCTGGACAGCCTCGACGAGGACGACGACGTGCAGAACGTGCACGGGAACTACGAGATCTCCGAAGAGGTGATGGCCAAGCTCGGCTGACGGGCCGGGCTGCGCGCCGTGGCCGAGCGTTCCGTCGCTCGGCCAAAATGTTCAGATTTTCTTAGGACTTGGGCGTCGCCCCGCCGTTCCCCGTTCGGTCACGGGAGAACGAATCGTGAGGCGCCGGTTTGTTCTCGTGGAGGGGGCGCTGACGAAGGGAGTCGTCGTCCCAGGTCTAGATGCGGCCGAGCGCTACGAGCAGCGCGAAGAGGGCCGACATCCAGACGGAGCCGCCAATAAGCCCGGTCCAGGTCTGCGACATCACGAGCAAGCCGGAGGCGTCGCGGCCAAAGCCATGCCACGGAAACTCGGTCCGTTCCCCTTGCATCGCCTCGGCCCACGCGCGGCCGAAGCTGAGGGCTGCGAGGGCGAGGCGTCCCGTGCCGTAGAGGATGAACTCCCACAGCACGCCGGCGACGAAACGGACGAGAGCCTCGATCATCGGCTGATGATCGTGGCTCGCCTTCCGATGCGCCAGTGGGCTTCAGCTTTCCGCGCCGTTCGCCCTGCGCACCATGCCCGGGATCAGGAAGAGGTCGACGAGATACCAGATGAGCGCGAGCGGGATCAGCAGATACTGAAAGTCGTTGCCGCCTATGATGAGCGGCAGGAAGAGCGTCGTCACGCCGAGCGCGAGTTGCGCGTAGCCGGATTGCTTGTAGCCGAGATAGAAGCGGTGGAGCCCCAGAAAGCCGCCCCCGCCCATGATCTGCAGCGCATAGGCGACCCACATGGTCTTGCGCGCAGGCGGCGTTTGCCGCGCCGTTGGCGCGGCTTCTTCGGACAGGGCGTCGTGGCTTGTGACGCGGGGCACTCTCGCCAAGGTTCGCCTCCTTCGCCCTGCGGCTTTGGCGTTCGGCTTGCCCGCTGACCTTCGAGAGATGCAAGCGCCAAGGCGGCGGCCGCGATCACGTCCGCGCGCGCCGCGGTAAGGAAGCCGGGCCCGAAGCCTGCGCTCCGGGCCCGGCTGACGCCGCTTACTTTGCGGGCGCGGCCTGAGCGCCCCCTTCGCCCCGCTGCATCTGGAAGAAGCGGTCGAGCTTCTTACCCAACTGCGCGATCATCGACATGTTGAAGAAGTGGGTCGCGCCGAGCACCAGCATCACGAGACCCACCTTGAACGACAGCGCCTCCAGCACGCCATCGACCGTCTCGGGCTTCTCGCCGTAGCTCATGGCCAGCATCGCGTAGCCGAGGTTCACGAGATAGAAGCCCACCACCAGCAGATGGTTGATCGAGTCCGCGAGCGTCTCGTTGCCGCGCAGGAACTCGACCAGGAACACTCGGCCGCGGGTCGAGAGCGTGTGCGCGACCCAGATCGTCAGCGCCGCGCTGATGGCGATGTAGGCGAGATAATTGACGGTCGCGAAGGTCATGACTGCTCTCCATCGGTCTTGGGCTTGGGCCGGTCATCGGCCCGGGCGCCCGGGATGAACCGGGCGATCTTCGCGCCCATCCGCATCAGGCCCCTGAGGGTGCCGATGGGGAGGCGCTTGATTTCGCGGTACCAGACGTCGAGCTCCTGCCCGAAGGCCGAGAGCTCCACGATGCGCCGCCTCGTGATCTCCGGCGTCTCCTTGTCGCCGCTCGCCTCTTCCGAGAGCGCCTTCAGCGCGTCGAGCGTCGGCTGGATCTCCCGCTGGCGGCGGGCTTCGGCGACCTGCATCGCCATCTCCCACGGGTCGCCCAGCGTCTCGAAGTGATCCTTGCGGGTCGCCGACCCGGTGGACGAGGCGGGCGAGACCGAGCTGCTGGAGCTCCTTGAGGCTGCCCGAGACGTTGGAGCGCGAGATCGCGAGCTCCCTGGTCAGCTCGTCGGCGTCCACCGGGCGGCCGACGATGAACAGATAGCCGTGGATCTGCGCGACCGAGCGGTTCACGCCCCAGCGCGCGCCCATCTCTCCCCAATGCAGGACGAAGCGTTCCATCAGCGGCGTCATCTGTAATTTCCGTTATTTCAGTCAACACTGAAATTACTGAAATGACGGGCGGTGTCAAGGGGCGGGGAGACGATGCAGCTCGAAAGGCTCGATCCGTCGGCGTCATCCCGGCCGAAGAGCCGGGATCCAGAACCATCTCGTCGGCCCCAGCCCTGCGCCGCCGCCGCGTCTGGATCCCGGGTCAAGCCCGGGATGACGGGTCGAGGTTCGGGCGCAGGCCGCCGCCCGGCGCGCTCCGCGGACGCAGAGAGGGCGCGCCATCCGCCGCCGTCATCCCGGCCGGAGAGCCGGGATCCAGAACCATCTCGTCGGCTCCAGCCCTGCGCCGCCGCCGCGTCTGGATCCCGGGTCAGGCCCGGGATGACGGGCCGAGGTTCGGGCGCAGGCCGCCCGCCCGGGGGCGTTCCGTGGACGCAGAGAGGGCGCTCGATCTGCCGCCATCATCCCGGCCGAGAGCCGGGATCCAGAACCGTCGCGCGGCTCCAGTCCTTCGCCGCCGGCGGGTCTGGATCCCGGGTCAGGCCCGGGATGACGGGTCGGGGTTCGGGCGCAGGCCGCCCGCCCGCCGTGTTCCGTGGACGCAGAGAGGGCGCGCCTTCCACCGCCGTCATCCCGGCCGAAGAGCCGGGATCCAGAACCGTCGCGCGGCTCCAGCCCTGCGCCGCCGCCGCGTCTGGATCCCGGGTCAAGCCCGGGATGACGGGCCGAGGTTCGGGCGCAGGCCGCCCGCCCGGGGGCGTTCCGTGGACGCAGAGGGGCGCTCGATCTGCCGCCATCATCCCGGCCGAAGAGCCGGGATCCAGAACCGTCGCGCGGCTCCAGTCCTTCGCCGCCGGCGGGTCTGGATCCCGGGTCAGGCCCGGGATGACGGGTCGGGGTTCGGGCGCAGGCCGCCCGCCCGGCGCGTTCCGTGGACGCAGAGAGGGCGCTCGATCTGCCGCCATCATCCCGGCCGAAGAGCCGGGATCCAGAACCGTCGCGCGGCTCCAGCCCTGCGCCGCCGCCGCGTCTGGATCCCGGGTCAAGCCCGGGATGACGGGTCAAGGTTCGGGCGCCGGCCGCCCGACCGGGGCGCTCCGCGGACGCGGGAGAAAGCGCGCGACGACTGGACGGACGCGGCCAAGGCGCGGTAGGAGAGCCGCCCTCCAAAGCGCCTGCGACAACGCCCATGACCGCCTGCGGCCTCGACTTCGGCACGTCCAACACCACGCTCGGCGTCGTCGAGGGCGGCAGGCCCGCGCTTGTCCGCCTCGAGGGCGAGGAGCGCACGATCCCGAGCGCGATCTTCTTCGCGCCGTCGGCGGCCGCCAAGGTCGGGCGCGCCGCGATGTCGGCCTATCTCGACGGCGAGGCCGGCCGGCTGATGCGCAGCCTCAAGTCCGTGCTCGGCACCGGGCTCATCGACGAGGCGACGCAGGTCGGGCGCGAGCGCGTGAAGTTCCGCGACGTCATCGCCCGGTACCTGGCGATCGTGAAACGCCGGGCCGAAGCCGAGGCCGGCCGCGAGATCGACGCGGTCGCGCATGGCCGCCCCGTGCATTTCGTCGACGGCGACGAAGCGGCCGACCAGCGCGCCGAGGACACGTTGCGCGAGATCGCGCTTTCGGTCGGCTTCCGCGAGGTGTCGTTCCAGTTCGAGCCGGTGGCCGCCGCGCTCGACTACGAGCGCGAGGTCTCCGGCGAGGAGCTTGCGCTCATCGCCGACATCGGCGGCGGCACCTCGGACTTTTCCGTCATCCGGCTCGGTCCCGACCGCAGCGGGCGCGAGGACCGAAAGGGCGACATCCTCGCCAATGAGGGCGTGCGGGTCGGCGGCGTCGACTTCGACCGGCGTCTATCACTCGGCTCGGTGATGCCGCTGCTGGGGCTGGGCTCCGATGAAGCGGCGCGAGCTCGAGGCGCCCTCGGTCTATTTCCACGACCTCGCCACCTGGTCGAGCATCAACCGCCTCTATGACGGGCGCGCGCTGCGGCAGATCCGCGAGGTGCGCCGCGAGGCGGCGAGGCCCGAGCTCATCGACCGCCTGATCCGAGTGGTCGAGGACGAGCGCGGCCACGGGCTCGCGGCCGCCGTCGAGGCCGCCAAGATCCGCCTGTCGGACGGCGAGGAGACCGAAGTCGCGCTCGGCTACGCCGAACAGGGCCTCGTCGCCCCATCCGCCGCGCGGCGTTCGAGCGCCACACCGCGGCGCTCGGCGAGAAGATCGCGGAGCGCATCCGCCGCTGCCTCGCCGCCGCAGGACTGAAGCCGGAGAGCATCGACGCCGTGTTCCTCACCGGCGGCTCGACCCGCGTGCCGCATGTGCGTGCCGCCATCCTCGGCGAGGTTCCGGCCGCGCGCGTGGTCGAGGGCGACATCTTCGGCGCGGTCGGAACCGGCCTCACCATCGAGGCCGCGCGCCGCTACGGCTGAGGCCTGTCGACGACAATCCTGTTCCGCTTGTGTTCTGATAACGATTGGCCGCTAGTCTCGCGGTCATGAGCCCCGCGCCGATTCGCATCCTTGGCGTCGACCCCGGCCTCCGCCGCACCGGCTGGGGGGTGATTTCGGCCGAGGGCTCGCGCCTTTCCTTCGTCGCGGCGGGCGTCGTGCGTTCCGACGAGACCGCCTCGCTCGCCGCCCGCCTCGCCGAGCTTCACCATGGGCTGGTCGCGGTGCTCGAAGCGCATGGCCCCCACGAGGCCGCCGTGGAGGAGACCTTCGTCAACTCCAACCCGCATTCGACGTTGAAGCTCGGGCAGGCCAGGGGGGTGGCGCTGCTGGTCCCGGCGCTCGCGGGGCTCGGCGTCGCCGAGTACGCGCCGAACCTTATCAAGAAGACCGTGGTGGGCGCAGGCCACGCCGACAAGCGCCAGATCCAGGCGATGATCTCGGTGCTGCTGCCGAAGGCGCTGGTGACGAGCCCGGACGCCGCCGACGCGCTCGCGGTCGCGATCTGCCACGCCCAGCACCGCGGCGCCGCGGCCCGCCTCGCGGCCCTGAAGGTTCCGGCGTGACGGCGGTTTTCGCAAGATCGGGTCGTCTCCGCCTCCCTCCTCCTCGCGGGGGTAAGGGTGGGGGTGGTTCAGAATTGACCTCCGTCGCCGGGCGTAGAGCTGCGTCTCCGTCGGCGCTTCTTTCGGAGCCACCCCCATCCCCGGCCCCTCCCCGCAAGGGGGAGGGGAGACGTCGCCGCCTCCACTGGAACGCCCGAGCATGATCGGAAAGCTCACCGGAACCGTCGACTCGGTCGGCCCTGACTGGGTCATCCTCGACGTCGGCGGCGTCGGCTATGTGGTCTATTGCTCGACCAAGACGCTCTCGCGCCTGCCGAAGGCCGGCGAGACCGCGCGGCTCTCGATCGAGACCCATGTGCGCGAGGACCGCATCCAGCTGTTCGGCTTCATGGCCGATCTCGAGCGCGAGTGGTTCCGACTGCTCAACACCGTGCCGGGCATCGGCACGAAGGTCGCGCTCGCCGTGTTGTCGACCCTCGACGCGCCGGATCTCGCCACCGCGATCGCCTTGCGCGACGTCGCCGCGATCTCGCGCGCGCCGGGCGTCGGCCCAAAGGTCGCGGCGCGCGTCGCGGCCGAGCTCAAGGACAAGGCGCCGCTCTTCGCCGACGTCGATCCGGGGCTGGCGCGCGTCGCCGGCGAAGTCGCCGAGGCGAGGGGCGCCGCGACCCCGGTGCGCGACGCGGTCTCGGCGCTCGTCAATCTCGGCTACGCCGCGCCGCAGGCGAGCGCGGCGGTCGCGGCCGCGAAGCAGTCGCTCGGTGACGACGCCACCACCGAGCGCCTCATCCGCGCCGGCCTGAAGGAGCTCGCCAAGGGGTGAGGGAGCGTTCGGCCGTCAGCTTGCGGGGTGAGGTCCTGCGCGCAGGCTATGGCCGCGCGCCGGCGCGCGTGCGACACCTCGGCCGATGACCACGAGCCCCATCCGAGACCCTGACAGTCGCGACGACGAGCTCGACGCCTCGATCCGTCCGCAGACGCTCGCCGACTTCACGGGGCAACGCCAAGCCCGCGAGAACCTCTCGGTGTTCATCCAGGCCGCCAAGACCCGCGGCGAGGCGCTCGACCATGTCCTGCTCGCCGGCCCCCCCGGCCTCGGCAAGACCACGCTCGCCCAGATCGTCGCGCGCGAGCTCGGCGTGGGATTTCGCGCGACCTCGGGTCCGGTCATCGCCAAGGCCGGCGACCTCGCGGCGCTGCTGACGAACCTCGAAGAGCGCGACGTGCTCTTCATCGACGAGATCCACCGGCTCAATCCGGCGGTCGAGGAAATCCTCTATCCGGCCATGGAGGACTTCCAGCTCGACCTCATCATCGGCGAGGGCCCGGCGGCGCGCTCGGTGCGGATCGACCTGTCGAAGTTCACCCTCGTCGGCGCCACGACGCGCGCGGGGCTGCTCACTACGCCCCTCCGTGATCGCTTCGGCATTCCGGTGCGGCTCAATTTCTACGACGTCGACGAGCTCGAGCTGATCGTCGCGCGCGGCGCCCGGGTGCTTGGCCTTCCGATGCGGCGCGAGGGCGCGCGCGAGATCGCGCGGCGCGCGCGCGGCACGCCGCGCATCGCCGGCCGCCTGCTGCGCCGCGTGCGCGACTTCGCCTCGGTGTCGGGCGAACCGGAGGTGACGGCGGCCTCGGCCGACCGGGCGCTCCGGCTGCTCGACGTCGACGATCTCGGTCTCGACGCCATGGACCGCCGCTATCTCACCGCGATCGCCGAGCACTATGGCGGCGGGCCGGTCGGAGTGGAGACCATGGCGGCCGCGCTCTCGGAGCCGCGCGACGCCATCGAGGAGATCATCGAGCCCTACCTGCTGCAGCAGGGCTTTCTTCAGCGCACGCCCAGGGGCCGCGTTTTGACGCAGACCGCCTATCGCCATCTCGGCCTTGCGGCGCCGGCCGCCGCGGCCCAGATGCCTCTTTTCGAAGGGGAAGGGGGCCCGACAGAGTGATCGCAAAGGTGACCGACGGCCTCGGCGGGCGGATGGAAGGCGTGCGCCACATCCTGACGCTGCGGGTCTATTACGAGGACACGGATTTCTCCGGCTTCGTCTATCACGCGAGCTATCTGCGCTTCATGGAGCGCGCGCGCACCGAGATCCTGCGGGCGATCGAGTTCGACCACCGGCGGCTCTGGGACGAAAAGCGCGAGGGCTTCGTCGTGCGCCGCATGACGATCGACTATCTGCGGCCGGCCATGATGGACGACGTCATCGCGGTGACGACGACGGCCGAGGACGTGAAGGCGGCCTCGCTCGTGCTGCGCCAGACCGTGACGCGCGACGACGACGTGCTGGTCGCGGCGACCGCGCAATGCGCCTATCTGCGCGACGGCCGCCCGGCCCGCATGCCCGATCGCATGCGGCGCGAGATGATGCGGACGGAGTAGAACTCGGGCGGGCCGCTCGCCCGCCGGCGGTCAGAACCGCAGGACGAAGTCGCCGGCGTCGATCGAGTCCGGATTGTCGAACTGGATTTCGGCAATCAGCTTCGCCTTGCCCGACCCCGTCCCGTCGGCGTCGAAGAACAGTTTCCCGGTCTTGGTGTTGAACAGGAACGTGCCCTCGTCGGTGACGGCCTTCGCGCCGGGTCCCTTGATGAAGGTCACGCCGTCGATGACGGCGTAGTCGCCCGCGAGCTTGAAGCCGCTGCGGCTGATCCCGATCATGTCGTAGATGTCGTAGTCGAGGATCAGGTCGCCGCCTTCCTTGACGTTGGCGTAGTAGAACTCGTCGCCGTCCGAGAAGCCGAACGCCTCCTCGTCGCCGCGCAGGGTGTCGGCGCCCTTGCCGCCCTGCAGCGTGTCGGAGCCGTCCTCGCCGTAGAGGATGTTGTCGCCGTTGTCGCCGATCAGCCGGTCGCGGAACGAGGAGCCGATCAGGCCCTCGATGTTCTTGAGCTTGATGCCGACGACGCCTTCGGCGTTCGCGACCCCGTCCTTGAGCGACGCGTAGACGCCGATGCCGCCAGTCTCGCGGATCCCCTCGAAGGAGGCGAAGTCGAAGGAGCCTTTGTCGTCGTCGCCGCCGTTCAGCGTGTCGCGCCCGCCGCCGCCGACGAGCGTGTCGTCGCCGAGCGAGCCGTCGAGAACGTTGGCCTCCTCGTTTCCGACGAGCTTGTCGTCGAAATAGCCGCCGGTGACGTCCTCGATCGACGAGTAGGTGTGTCCTTCCGCGATGCCCGTGTTCTTGCTCGGATCGGCGAGGTTGACCGTCACGCCTTCGCCGGCCGCGTAGTAGTTCACCTTGTCGAAGCCCTGTCCGCCGTCGAAATAGGTCTCGGCGTCATGGGCGAGGAACACGTCGTGCCCGGCGCCGCCGAACAGGAAGTTGCCGGCGTCGCTCTCGCCCGAGATCGTGTCGCTGCCCTTGCCGCCGAAGAAGGTGAATTCGTCGTCGGGCCCCTCGTAGTTGAGCCCAAGCACGAGGCGCAGCGGAAGCGTGCTGCCCACGAAGGCGACCGCGGCGATGAACTCGCTCGACGAGATGTCGAGGTCGACGTCCGAGATCTCCGCGACGACGACGCCGTTGATCTTGAGCACGCCGCTCGTGATGTGGCCCGTATTGTCCTTCGGACGCAGGTCGTCGCCGTAGAACTCGACCGAGACGCCGTTCTCGCCGGTCATCACGATCTTGTCCTTGAAGTACTTGATCTCCGTCGTCGGCGAGAACACGTCACCCCGGAGGTCGTTCATGAAATCGTCGTAGGAAAAGCTCTTCTTGGTGACCAGCGTAATGGCGGACATGATCGGATGCTCTGAGCGTGCGCGGAACAGATATTCATCTGAATACCTCGCCCGCAGGATCTTCCGCCATCCGGGGTTCTACGTAGGTGAAATGGGTTACGCCTCGGCGATCGCCCGCAAGAACACGTCGCCGAACGCTTCCAGCTTGGCCGCTCCGACGCCCTTCACGCGCGCGAGCTGGTCCATGGTGCGGGGCCGCGCCGAGGCCATCTCGATCAGGGTGCTGTCGGCGAAAATGACGTAGGCGGGCGCGGCGCGCGCCACCGCGAGCTCGCGCCGCAACGCCTTCAGCTTCGTCAGCAGCTCTTCGTCGGCGCCGGAGAGATGCGCGGCCTCCGCCACCATGCGGCCGCGGCGCTCGCGCGTCCTGGGCTTCGGCTTGGCGATCGAGACGCGCTCTTCGCCCGCGAGAACGCGCTCGCCCTTGGCGGTCATGACCAGCCCGCCATAGGCTCCGGTCTCGACCTCGAGCGCATGCACGGCGACGAGCTGGCGCACGATCCCGCGCCAGTCCTGCGCCGGCCGGTCGGCCCCGCGGCCGAAGCCCGCGAGCTTCTCGTGGCCGCGCGCCGTCACCGTCTCGCTTTCGTGGCCGACCGCGAGCGCCACGATGTGGGCCGCGCCGAAGCGCTGCCCGGTGTCGCGCACGAGGCCGAGCAGCAGCCGCGCCTCCTGCGTGCCGTCGATCACCTCCGGCGGGTCGAGGCAGACGTCGCAGTTGCCGCAGGGCGGGTTGGTCTCGCCGAAATAGGCGAGCAGCGCCTGTCGCCGGCAGGCGGTCGTCTCGCAAAAGCCCACCAGCGCGTCGAGCCGCCGGCTCTCCACGCGCTTGCGCTCGGGCGCTGAGTCCTGCTCGTCGATGAAGCGGCGGCGCGTGCGGATGTCCTCGAGCCCGTAAAGCATCAGGGCCTCGGCCGGCTCGCCGTCGCGGCCGGCGCGACCGATCTCCTGGTAATAGGCCTCGAGGCTGCCGGGCGCGTCGCCATGGACGACGTAGCGCACGTCCGACTTGTCGATGCCCATGCCGAACGCGACCGTCGCCACCATGACGACCCCGCGCTCGGCCAGGAACGTCTCCTGCGCGGCGGCGCGGGCCTGGGCCTCCATTCCGGCGTGATAGGCGAGCGCGTTGACGCCGGCGCCCTGCAGCCGGGCCGCGGTCTCCTCCACCTTCTTGCGCGAGATGCGGTAGACGACGCCGCTGAGGCCCTTGCGGGCGTCCACATAGCGCTCGATCGCCGTCATGGCGTCGCGCTTCTCGGAGACCGCGATCTGGATATTGGGCCGGTCGAAGCCGGCCACATAGGTCTCGGCCGAGCCCTCGAAGAGCTTCTGCAGGATGTCGTCGCGGGTCGACTGGTCGGCGGTCGCGGTCAGCGCGATCATCCGGGCCTTCGGCAGCGCGGCGCGCGCCTGTCCGAGCAGGAGATATTCGGAGCGAAACGAATGGCCCCACTGCGAGACGCAGTGCGCCTCGTCGATCGCGACCAGCGAGACCGGGAGCTTGCCGAGCGCGGCGAGCATGCGCTCGGTCATCAGGCGCTCGGGCGCGAGGTAGAGCAGCCGCGCCTCGCCGGACGCCACCCGCCGCCACGACGCGACGTTGTCCTCGCGCGAACGGCCCGAATGGATCGCCTCGGCCCGCACCCCGTCGAGCCGGAGCCCCGCGACCTGATCCTCCATCAGCGCGATCAGCGGCGAGACCACCACCGCGAGCCCGCCCATCACCAGCGCCGGCGCCTGATAGCAGAGCGATTTTCCGGCCCCCGTCGGCATCACCGCGAGCACGTCGCGGCCCGACAGCAGCGCGTCGATCACCGGCTCCTGGCCGGGGCGGAACGCGTCGAAGCCGAAAGCGGTCTTGAGGACCCGGTACTTCTCGGCTTCGAGCTCGGGCGGCAGGGCGAAGGGATTTGGCATCGCGGTCATCGGCTCGCGCGGAGGTCTAGGAGATTCTCCGCGCGGGCGCGAGCAGGCGCCGGGCTCAATGGCCCGAGTGGTCCATGCCCTTCATGTCGCCGGACTTCGGCGCCGGCGCGGCTCCGGGAGCCTCGACCGCGAACTCCACCTCGACCTTGCCGGCGGTCTCGAAGGTGAGCTCGCCCTTGACCTTCTCGCCCTTGGTCAGGGCCGTCTTGAGGCCGACGAACATCAGGTGCTTGCCGCCGGGCGCGAACGATACGGTCTCGCCGGGCTTGACTTCGACGCCGCCCTCGATCTCACGCATCTTCGCGACGCCGTCCTCGACCGAGCTCTCGTGCATCTCGGCGCGTTCGGCGAACGGAACCGACACGGCGACGAGGCGGTCCGGCTTGTCGCCGTGGTTCATGATGGTGAAGTAGCCGCCGGCGACCTTCACGCCCGGAACGGTGGCGCGCGACCAGGGATGGCCGATCATCAGCTTGCCGACCGTGTATTCGTGCGCGCTCGCCGCCCCGGCGGAAAGCGCGAAGAGGAGAGCGGCGAAAGGCGCGGCGAGGCGCAGCGGAAGCAGCTTCGGCATTGGGAACGGAACTCCGGCTGTGGCGGGCGCGGCCGACCGGGCCGACGCTGCTTTGCGGGTAGCCTTCTTAGAACGGGACCAGGCGCTTCGCCACGGTCTTTGCGGCCGCGGAGCCGCGGGCGACCTAACGGCGCTCCCGGCGCGGCGGCGCGGACGAGACCTTGATGGCGCCCTCGGAATCCCAAGCGATGCGCGCCCCGGCGAGCGTGTTGGCTCCCGACGACTTGGTGACGATGTGATCGGCGAGCCGCTCCAGCCGCTCGAGCTTGACGCGCACGCCGCCGATCTCGGCGATGACGCGGCCGAGCAGGCGCAGCTTGATCTCGTCCGGCAGCGTGGCGGCGCTCGCCCCGATGACGGAGACGCCGTTCTTGCGCGCGACATGGAGCGCGGCCGCCTGATCGATCGCCGCCTCGATCGCGGCGTTGACCCGGGCCATCCGGAACGCGAGCACGCCGAGCCGCTCGGCGGTCATGCCCTCGCGTTCGAGCGCGCCGCGCGCCGAGCGCAGCCGCGCGCGGGCGAAGCGCGGGTCGACGTTCATGGGGTCTTCGGCCCAGCCGAGATTGCGCGCCTTCAGCGTCGCGACGAGCCGCGCCTTCGGCACCACGAGGAACGGCCTCAGCAGTTCGATCCCGTCGCGCCGCACGGCGTGGCGCATGGCCGCGAGCCCCATCGGGCCGCTGCCAGCCGACAGCCGCATCAGCACCGTCTCGGCCTGATCGTCGAGCGTATGGGCGGTGGCGACCGCATCCGCCCCGATGGACCGCGCGTGCGCCAGCAGCGCGCCGTAGCGCGAGACCCGCGCGGTCTCCTCGATCCGGGTGTCGCGCGGCGCGGTGCGTCCGTCGAGCCGCGCGAACGGCAGCCCGAAGCGTCCGGCGAGCGCCTCGACGGCGTCGGCCTCGGCGCGGGCCTCCTCGCGCAGGCCGTGATCGACGGTCGCGACCGCGATCTTGGGCGCGCCGCCCGTCTGGAACCATTCGCCGGCCAGGACCAGGAGCGCCGTGGAGTCCGCGCCGCCCGACACGGCGAGCAGCGCCGACTTGCGGCCTGCGAACGCCCGCTCGAACAGCTTGACGCTCTCCACGCCGCCGATCGGGTCGGCCGGGGGAAGGTCGGCGGTCCTGACGCCGCGGCGGGCGGTGGACGCGCGTCGCTTGGGGTCTTTCGAGGGCGGAGCCGCGTCGTTCATCGACCTGACCGCCTCTCGCCCTCGGACCTCAGCAGGCGATCCGCTTGTACTCGCGGTCGGACTGGGCCTTGATCCGGGTGTATTTCTTGCCGGCCGCGTCGAGCGTCGCGCAGGCCTGCTCCTTCTCGCCCATGCCGTTCAGCGCCATGCCGAGCTTCAGCATGCTTTCGGGCGCCTTCGCCGACTGCGGGTTGTCGCGATAGATGCCGAGGAAGGTCTCGACCGCGTCCGGATACTTCTTGCGCTGATAGAGGCTCTCGCCGAGCCAGTAGCGCGCTTCCGCGGCCTTCGGATCGTTCGGGTTCGACCGCAGGAAGTCGCGGAACGTCGCCTCGGCCTCGGCGTAGTCGCGCCGCTGCACGAAGCCGACGCCGAGCGCGAACTGGTCGTTGGGCGAGCCGGAGCCCGCGGTGATCCCGCCCGAATCGCGAGAGGCCATGCGGTCTCCGCCGGCGTTGCGGTCCGGCAGGCCGCTCGCGCCGACCGACTGCGAGCCGCCGCCGACGCCCGGCGGACGGATGCTCATCGGCGTTTGGGGTCGTCGTCGAGAAGGCCGCCGATGGCGTCGCCCGATCCGCCGCTCGAGCGCGTCTGCCCGAGGCTGGAGGGGGGCGCGCCGAGGCCGTCGTTGCGGCCCGTCGAGGCGGTCGAGGACCGGAGGAGCCGCCGTAGTCGCCGGCGTCGCCGCGACGGTTCGGGCAGGCTTCGACGAGCCACCGCCTCCGCCCTTGCCGCTTTCGAGATCCTGCAGGCGGAAATCCACGTCGCCCTGCATCTTGCGCAGGTTCTCGTCGTTCTTGCGGGTCTGGAACTGCATCTCCTCGATGCGGCCGTTGAGCTGCCGGATCTGGTTCTCGAGCCGATCGAGACGGACGGCGATGTCGGCCATCGAGGACTGGGCCGGCTGCACGACGCTCGGCGCGGCGGGGCGCTCGTCGCGGCCGCCGAAGAAGGCGAGGCCCTTCTCGAGCCCCTGCACGCGCTGCTCGAGCCAGTTTGGAGCCGCTCCCTCGCCGGCCGCCTGGGCCACGGCGGCGGAGGCCGTCAGGCAGGCGAAAGCGGCGCCGAGCGCGAGCCGCCTGGCGATCTTGGAGCGCGTCGAATCGAACATGTTCGGAAGAGGTCCCGGCCGGTGAGCGAGGCGATTTTCGCCTGTTACGCTTTCACTTCGGCCGAATTAGGGCCGGTCCCGGGACCGCGCGTCAAGCGACGCGGGGTCCCGGGACCGAAGTTCGTCAGGAGCCGGCGCCGCCCGAGAGCGCGGTGACCGCGCGGCGGTTCTGCGACCAGCAGGAGATGTCGTCGCACACCGCGACCGGACGTTCCTTGCCGTAGGAGGTGGTGCGCATGCGGCTCGAGGAGACGCCGCGGGCCGCGAGGTAGTCGCGGCTCACCTGCGAACGGCGGGCGCCGAGCGCGAAGTTGTATTCGCGGGTGCCGCGCTCGTCGGCGTGGCCTTCGACGAGGATCGAGTAGCGCGGATAGCGGCTGAGCCACGAGGCCTGCTTGTCGAGCGTCGCGCGGGCCGTCGAGGTGAGTTCGGTCGAGTCGGTCTCGAAGAACACGCGGTCGCCGACGTTCACGACGAAGTCCTGCTGGCTTCCGGGAGGGCCTCCGCGGCCGCCGCCGGCGCCGTAGCCGTTCGCGCCGTCCATTCCTTCGCCGGGCTTCTTGGCGCACGCGCCGAGGGCGAGCGCCGCGCACAGCGCGACGGCGATCTTGGCGCTACGGCCGATACGCATGGTACGCAACATACCCGATGACTCCTTGTGGCTGTCGGTTGCGCAATCCATAGCATTCTCCCCGTTAACCGAAGGTTCCGTTAGGATTAAGCAAAGGTTGATTTCGCCCTTGCGACAGTGGAACCGCGGAGCTCGAAAACGCCCGCCGAAGGCGGCGCGAACGTGGCCGCGATGGGGCGGGGAGGGGAACTCCTCACAGGTGAGTCCGGAAGGACACAGGGGGGAGGGATGGATCGGAAAGAGCTCAATCATTGCCGCGTCTGCGGCTTCAACCAACACGAGCCGTGGGGGCCGGATGGCACGGAGCCGACGTACGACATCTGCTCCTGTTGCGGCGTTGAGTTTGGCTACGAGGACTGCACGGTTGAGGGCGTGAAAGCGTACCGTGCGGAATGGCTCGCCAAAGGCGCGACCTGGTTTCAACCAAAAGAAAAGCCGACCGACTGGGATCTCGACGAGCAGATGAAAAGCGTTCCCGATCGCTTCAAGGACACGCTGGTGGGAAGCTGACGGCGGAAGCCATTGGAGGCGCAGAATGGGCGAAGCGGTGGAACCGACTCCGTCTCAACTGATCGACCAGAGGGTCGCCGACCTAGCCGATTGGCGCGGCGAGACGCTGGCGCGTGTGCGCGCCGTCATCCGGCGCGCGATGCCCGACGTCGTCGAGGAGTGGAAGTGGCGGGGCGTTCCGGTCTGGGAGTGCCGCGGGATCATCTGCACCGGCGAGACCTACAAGGCGGTCGTGAAAACTGACCTTCGCCAAGGGAGCGGCGCTCGATGACCCGGCGGGTCTGTTTAACGCGAGCCTTGACGGAAATGTGCGGCGCGCGATCGACATCCGCGAGGGCGAGGCGATCGACGAGGACGTGCTGGCGGCGCTGGTGAACGCGGCGGCCGAGCTCAACGCGGCGAAGAAGCGGTAGCCGAAGGGCGACGAGTCGAGAGGGAAGACCTCAGTCGTCATCCCCCGGCTTGTCCGGGGGATCCACGCTTCGTCACAGAACGCTGCGCTTCGGAAGCGTGGATGCCCGGACAAGCCGGGGCATGACGAGGTTTGTTCGTCCAACTCGGAAGACGATCCCGGATCGGCCCTTATGGGCCGTCCGGGATGACGCGTTCGGGGCTCAGTTCAGCGGGGGCGACCAGGCCGGGTCGGAGGCGAATCCTTGCGTCGGGATCGCCTGCTCGTTGCCGGTGACGTCGATCGAGAAGATCTTCGGGCCCGCGCCCTGGTCGCGGAAGAACATCAGCACGCGGCCGTTCGGGGCCCAGGTCGGGCCTTCGTTGTGGAAGCCCTCGGTAAGGACGCGCTCGCCCGATCCGTCGGGACGCATCACGCCGATCGCGAACTTGCCGCCGGACTGCTTGGTGAAGGCGATGAGGTCGCCGCGCGGGCTCCACACCGGGGTCGAGTAGCGGCCCTGGCCGAAGGAGATGCGCTGCGCGCCGCCGCCGCCGGCCGACATCACGTAGATCTGCTGGTTGCCGCCGCGGTCGCTCTCGAACACGATCTGGTTCCCGTCCGGCGAGTAGGACGGCGAAGTGTCGATCGCGCCGGAGTCGGTGAGCTTGGTGGTGGCGCGCGAGCGCAGGTCCATCGCGTAGATCGACGAGTTGCCGCCCTGCTCGAGGCTCATCGCGACCTTCTGGCCGTCGGGCGAGAAGCGCGGCGCGAACGTCATGCCGGGGAAATTGCCGACCTGCTCGCGCTGGCCGGTCTCGAGGTTCAGCAGGTAGACCCGCGGGTCCGCGTTGCCGAACGACATGTAGGTGATTTCCTGGCTGGTCGGGCTGAAGCGCGGGGTCAGCACCAGCTCGCCGCCGGCCGTGATGAAGCGGTTGTTGAAGCCGTCCTGGTCCATGATGGCGAGGCGCTTCACGCGCTTGTCCTTCGGACCGGTCTCGGAGACGTAGACCACGCGGGTGTCGAAGTAGCCCTTCTCGCCGGTCAGGCGCTCGTAGATCATGTCGGCGATGAGATGCGCCACGCGCCGCCAGTTCTTGTCGGTGAGGAACTGCTGGCCCTCGAGCTGGTTGCCCGCGAACACGTCCCACAGCCGGAACTGGGTCGAGACGCGGCCGTCGCCCTGGCGGACCACCTGGCCGGTCACCAGCGCTTGCGCGTTGATGATGCGCCAGTCGCCGAAGCGCGGGGGCGCGTCGAAGGACGAGATCTTCTCGATGAAGGCCTTGTGGTCGATCGGCGCGAAGAGCCCAGAGCGCTTCAGGTCGGCGGCGATGACGCCGGCGATGTCGCGCGCGAGCTGCGGGTCCGAGCCGTTGGCCAGGAAGTCCGGGATCGCGATCGGCAGCGGCTGGACGTTGCCCTGGTTGATGTCGATCGACACCTGGGCGCGCGCCGGGGCCGCGACCATCGCGAAGGCCGCGGCCAGCGCCGCGAGGGCGGCGATCCACGCGGCGGTCTTGAACATGCGGTCGGCGAGGGTCGTCATCGAGCGGTTCCGGTGTCGGCGCGGGACGGCGCTAGAAGGGACTGAGCGCCGAAGCCGCCCGGCCCGCGCATGCGGGCCTCCGCGGCTTCTGCGTCGTGAAGTTCCGGCATCGCCGGGCATGACGGCGAGAGCATGACGGCGCGAACCAGCCGGCTCATCCGCCCATCATGTCCCGCGGATCGAAGTTGATGGTGACCTGCCGCCAGTAGTCGTAGGCCTCGGCCGGCAGCTTGAGCGGCGCGCAGCGCTGCACCGCGCGGGTGGCGGCGCCTGCGGCCGCCCGGAAGGCGGGGTTCGACGAGGAGTTGGTGACGGTCGGCCCGTCGGCGAGCGTGCCGTCGGAGTTGAGCGTGAACGAGACCTTGACCGCAAGGCTTCCGTCGTTGGAGGCGCCGACCGGCGGGTTCCAGCACTGCATGACCTGCTCGCGCACGGCGTTGTCGATGCCGGTGCGGGCCGACATCGAGAGCTTGGTCGCCGTGCCGCGGCTGGTGCCGGCGGTCGTCTCGGGCGCGGCCTCGCGCGCCGAGGACGCCTTGCGGCTCGGGTCGCGGACGTCCTTCATGGCGCTCTCGCTCGACGACGGCTTGTCGCCCAGCAAGCTCGCGATCTTGGTCGGGTCGAACTTGCGCTCGGCGGCCTTGGCGGCGGCGGCCTTCTCCTTGGCCTCCTTCTCGGCCTTGGCCTGTTTTTCGGCGTCCGCCTTCGCCTTGGCGGCCTTTTCGGCCTCCGCCTTGGCGAGCTTCTCGGCCTTTTCCTTCGCCGCCTTCTCGGCGTCGGCCTTGGCCTGCGCCTCGGCCTTCTCCTTGGCGGCCTTCTCGGCCGCGACCTTTTCCTGCGCGGCCTTTTCGGCCTCGGCCTTTTCCTTGGCGCGCAGCTCCGCGGCCTCGGCCTGGGCGAGCTTCTCGGCCTTCTCGGCGGCGGCGGCCTTTTCCTGCGCGGCCTTGGCCGCGGCGGCCTTCTCGGCCACGGCCTTCTCCTGCGCGGCCTTGGCGGCCTTTTCAGCCTTCTCCGCCTTTTCGGCCTTCTCGGCTTCCGCAGCCTTGGCCTTTTCGGCGGCTTTCTCGGCAGCGACCTTGGCGGGATCGGGAACCGGCGGCGCGTCGCTCGCCTCGGGCTGCGGCGGAGGCGGCGGGGCCTTGACGTCTTCCTTGGCGATCTTGAGGTCGTCGGACGCCGGCTCGCTCGGCGGCCTCGACCGTCTCGGCCTTCTGCTTCGGCGCGTCGATCTTCGTCGAGGTCTTCGAGCCCTTGGTCATGGCGTCGAATTCCTGCGGGGTCAGGATCTCGATCGGAAGCGCCTCTGTCGGCCCGGTCTCGAACGGCTTCGCGCTGCTCAGGCCGACGATCGCATAGGCGAGCAGCGCGGCGTGAGCGGTCGAGGAGAAGATGAGCCCGGGACGCACCTTCACGGCGTCAGCTCCCCTGCTCCAGCTCGGTGACGAGCGCGACGCGCTTGAAGCCGCTCCGGAGAGCGTGCCCATCACCTTCATCACCTGGCCGTAGTTCACGTTGCGGTCGCCCCGGACGTAGATGCGCTCGTCGTAGCCGGAATTCGTGATTGCAATGAGGCGCGGCGCGAGCTCTTCGACCGTGACGGGAGTCTCCTGCAGGAAGACTTCGCCCTGGGTGTTCACCGAGATCGTCAGCGGCTCCTTCTCTTCGTTGAGAGGATTGGCCGAGGTCTGCGGCAGGTCGACCGGCACGCCGACGGTCAGCAGCGGCGCCGACACCATGAAGATGATGAGCAGCACCAGCATGACGTCGACCATCGGCGTCATGTTGATCTCGGCCATGACCTGGCTGCGGCGTCGCCGCCGCGCGCCGTGGGCGCCTGCCGATCCTCCGCCTCCGCTCATGCCCATGGGATCAGCCCCGCTCGTCGATCTGGCGGGACAGGATCGCCGAGAACTCGTCGGCGAAGCCTTCCATCCGCGACGCCTGGCGCGTCACCTGGTTGGAGAACTTGTTGTAGAAAATGACCGCCGGAATGGCGGCGATCAGGCCGATGGCGGTGGCGAACAGCGCCTCCGCGATGCCGGGCGCCACGACCGCGAGCGAGGTGTTCTTCGAGGCCGCGATCGACTGGAACGAGGTCATGATGCCCCACACCGTGCCGAAGAGGCCGATGAACGGGCCGGCCGAACCGACGGTCGCGAGCACGAGAAGCTTCGACTCCAGCCGCTCGACCTCGCGGGCGATGGTGACGTCCAGAACCTTGTCGATGCGCTGCTGAAGGCCGGCGACCGAGCGCGAGCCGCTCTCGTAGGAGCGCTTCCATTCGCGCATCGCGGCCACGAACAGGGCCGCCATGCCGGAGTTCGGACGGTTCAGCAGCGAGCGGTAGAGGTCCTCGAGGCTCTGGCCGGACCAGAAGATGGTCTCGAACTTATCCATGTTGCGCTTGTTGCGCGAGAACAGCAGCTGCTTGTCGATCACGATCGCCCAGCACCACACGGACGCGGCGAGCAGGCCGAGCATAACAAGCTTGACGATCAGAGCGGCCTGGAGGAACAGGCCCCACAGCGACATGTCGGGGGTCGGCATCGTCTTCGTCGTCTCCAGTCCTCGCGGCCGGGGGCCGCAAGCGCCGCGACCCGGGCGCCGCGGTCCTTCAGGGACCGTGGCCGCCGCGTCGATCGACCTTGAGGCTCGGAGCGTCCGCGCCTTTGGCGCGTCAATGTGTTGAAACTGCGACCCGATCCCGCAGGGCTAGGCTCGTTCATCGCTCGTCAAGGTTAAGACAGCGTTACCGGAGGCTCTCTGTTGCAGATGCGCGACGTTTTGCGCCCGCTCGCCGCCCTCGCTCTCGCGGTGCTGATTTCCGCGCCCGCCGCCGCGCAAACCGAGGGCTCGCCCGTGTCCTCGACGGTTTCGGTGCAGGCGGTCGAGCCTACCGCCGACGGCCGCGCCAGGGTCGCTGAATGCAGCGGCGCCTTCATCGCGCCCGACCTCGTGCTGACCTCCGGGCACTGCCTCGACGGAGCCGCGGGTCCGGCCCGCGTCGCGGTCTTCGCCTATCGTGACGGCAAGCCCGTTCCGAAGCCGCTGCTCGCCCGGGCGATCGCGCGCTTTCCGGGCCATGTCCCCGGCTGGAAGGACAAGGACGGCGACCCGGAGACGCGCCAGCGCGAAATCGCCGCGGACATGGCGCTGATCCGTCTCGCCGAGCCGGTCGCGGCCGTGCGTCCGCTCGTTCTCGGGCGGAGCATCGGCGGCGCGATCTCGGGCGCGGGGGCGACGGCGCCGGGCGGCCGGTCCGGCGTGATGAAGAGCGCGACGCTTTCGTCCGTGCGCGCCTCGACGGGATCGGGCGCCCATGTGGTGTTCGCGACCGCCTCGAAGACGGTGTGCGGCGGCGACAGCGGGGGACCTGCGGTCGCGGTCGCGGCGGACGGATCACCGGCGCTCTGGGGCGTGGTCTCGGCCGTTCTGAAGCCCAAGGGCGGCTGCGGGACGCGGATCGCGATCACCCCCGTCGATCCCGACCATGAGGGCTTTCGCGCCATGCGCGCGGCGGTCGGTCGTCCCTGACGACGGCTCGTTGTCGCGCGACGGACACAGGACGGCGCCCGTATGGCCGGAGCGCCAATTCGTGTTCGCGCCGCGCCGGAGGGACGTGCCAAGGTGGCCGTAACAGGATGGGTCGCCGCGCGTCGCCGCGGCCTCGTACGGGATTCCGGTATGCGTTTGTCCGCCTGGCGGCTCCTCGCCGCTCTGAGCCTTGTCGTCACCGTCGCGAGCCCCGCCATGGCGCTTTCGGGGGGATCGCCCGCGCGCGCCGGCGACCGACTGACCCGCGCGACCGTGTTCATCACGAGCCTCACCCCGTCGGGCCGCAACAAGGCGCAGGTCGGCAACTGCACCGGCGTGCTGATCGAGCGCCAGTTGGTGCTGACGGCCGGCCATTGCCTGTCCGATCTCGGCGGCCCGAGCCTCGTGGTGGCGCAGTTCTTCGACAAGTCGAACAAGGTCGCGGCCACGATCCAGGTGGCCTCCGGCGCGCTCCATCCCGACTACGCCGGCCGCGCCTCCGCCGAGAACCCGAGCCCGGAGCTTCTGGGCGCCGACCTTGCGGTGCTCAGGCTCGCCGAGCCCGCCCCCAAGGACCGCCAGCCGATCGCGCTGTCGCGCAACTCCGTCGAGGCCGCCAAGGCGAAGTCGATCCTGGCGGGCGCCGGCCTGCGGGTGCCGGCCGACGAGGCCTCGGGCGGGCAGCTGCGCATGGCGCGGGTCTCGGCCGAGGTCGTCACCAAGGGCCCGACCGCGGTGGCGCTCGGCGCCGCGGGCGGCTCGATCTGCCGCGGCGACAGCGGCGGCCCGGTGATCTCGTCGGGCGGCCTCTGGGGCATCGTGATCGCGATCGTGCGGCGCAAGAACCTCTGCAACTCGACCGTGTTCATGGCCGTGCTCGATCCGGAGTCGCGCTCCTTCCGTACGATGGTGTCGCGCGCCCGCAGAAGCTGAGCCGGCTTGATTTAAGCCGACGAGTTCTCCGTCATGCCCGGCTTCGGCCCGGTATGACGGCGGCGTCTCACCCTCGCGTCAGCGCATAGAGCGCGACCGCGCCCGTGGTCGCGACGTTGAGGCTGTCGAAGCCCGCCGCCATGTCGATCCGCACGGTCTTGGCTCGCGCCATCAAGCTCTCGGGCAGCCCTGGACCCTCGGCTCCGAGCATCAGCGCGGCGCGGGGAGCCCGTTCCACGTCCCCGAGCCGCACCGCGCCCGCAGGGCTGAGCGCCAGCGTCTCGAAGCCCGCCGCCTCGAGCGCGTCGAGCATTTCGGAGCCTGTTCCGCCGCGGGCGAAGGGCGTGATGAGGCTCGCGCCGACCGAAACGCGGATGGCCTTGCGGTAGAGCGGATCGCAGCTCGATGCGTCGAGCAGCACGGCGTCGGCCCCGAAGGCGGCCGCGTTGCGGAAGATCGCGCCGACATTGTCGTGGTTCGAGACGCCGACAAGCGCCACGACCAGCGCGCGTTCGGGCAGGCTCGCCAGAAGCTCCGCGGCGCCCAGCGCCGGCGCGCGGCGGCCGATCGCCAGCACGCCGCGGTGGATGTGGAAGCCGACGACGGCGTCCATCACCGCCTGGTCGGCGACATAGAGCGGCGTTTCGGGCGGAAGCGGCGCCAGCAGGTCGCCAAGCCCCTCGATGCGCCGCTCGGACACCAACACGCTCTCGACCTCATGCCGGCAGTCCGGCGCGAGCAGCAGGCGCAGCACAACCTCGCCTTCGCCGACGAAACGCTCGCCGCGCCCCACGACGTCGCGCTCGCGGACGGCGCGGTAAGGCGCGATGCGCGGATCGTCGGGGTCGTGGATGGGAAGGGGGGCGGGCAGGGCGATGTCTCAGCCTGAAGTGGCGCGACGTCGATGCGCCCTTCTCCCGCTTGCGGGAGAAGGTGAGGATGAGGGGGCGTCGAGAGCAGGCAGGGTCAAGGACTGACCCTCTCCCTTACTCTCTCCCGCAAGCGCGAGAGGGGAAGGGCGGGCGTCCCGCCTCATCCGGCGAGCTCCTCGCGCATCATTTCGAGCTCCAGCCAGCGGTCCTCGGCCTCGGATCGCTCCTTGGCCTTGGCCCCGAGCGTCGCGGTCGCGGTCTCGAACGCCTTCGGGTCGCGCGAATAGAGCGCGGGGTCCGCGAGCGTCTTTTCGAGTTTCGCGATTTCCGTCTCCAGCTTCGCGATCACGCCGGGCAGCGTGTCGAGCGCGTGCTGATCCTTGAACGACAGCTTTTTCTTCGCCTGCGGGCCGCGGCCTGCTTCGGCGCGTCGTCGCGCTCCTTTTTCGCGGCCGCGCTCGCCGCCTGCTTGGCGTCGACCCCCCGGCCGCGCTGGGAGACCATGTCCGAATAGCCGCCGGCGTACTCCACCCAGCGTCCCTCGCCCTCCGAGACGATCACCGCCTCCACGGTGCGGTCGAGGAAGTCGCGATCATGGCTGACGAGGATTACGGTGCCGGGATGGTCGGCGATCATCTCCTGAAGGAGGTCGAGCGTCTCGAGGTCGAGATCGTTGGTGGGCTCGTCGAGCACCAGGAGGTTGGCGGGCTTCGCCAACGCGCGCGCCAGCAGCAGGCGGCCGCGCTCGCCGCCCGACAGCGCATGGACGGGCGAGCCGGCCTGCTCGGGGCCGAACAGAAAGTCCTTCATGTAGCTCACGACGTGCTTCGTGCCGCCGCCCACGTCCACCGTGTCGCCGCCGCCGCCCGTCAGCGCGTCCTTGAGGCTCATGTTCGGGTCGAGGCTCGCGCGGCGCTGGTCGATCGACGCGATCTCGACGCTCGCGCCGATCTTGACCTTGCCCTGGTCGGGCTCAAGCGCGCCGGTCAGCAGGTTGATCAGCGTCGTCTTGCCGGCGCCGTTGGCGCCGACGAGCCCGATGCGGTTGCCGCGGGCGATGCGGGTCGAGAACTCCTTGACGATCGGCCGGTCGCCATAGGCCTTCGAGACCGAGATCGCCTCGACCACCAGCGCGCCGGAGCTCTGGGCCTCGGTGGTGGTGAGCGTCACTGTCCCCGTCGCCTTGACGGCGGTGCGGCGCTCCTCGCGCATGTCGTCGAGGCGGCGCATGCGGCCCATGTTGCGCTTGCGCCGGCCGGTGACGCCGTAGCGCAGCCAGTCCTTCTCCATCTCGATGCGGCGGTCGAGCTTGTGCCGCTCGACCTCCTCCTGCGCGAGCGTGTCGTCGCGCCAGGCCTCGAAGGCGGCGAAGCCCTGGCCGAGCTTTCGCGTGCGGCCGCGGTCGAGCCACAGCGTCGCCCGCGTCAGCGTCTCGAGGAAGCGCCGGTCGTGGCTGATCAGCACCAGCGCCGAGCGAGACGCGCGCAGCTCCTCCTCCAGCCATTCGATGGCGGGGAGGTCGAGATGGTTGGTGGGCTCGTCGAGCAGCAGCACGTCGGGCTCGGGCGCGAGCGTGCGGGCGAGCGCGACGCGGCGGGCCTCGCCGCCCGAAAGCTTCGTGGGGTCGCGGTCCGCCGCCACGCCGAGCGAGTCGAGCAGATAGACGCCGCGATGGGAGTCGTCGCCGGGCGCGAGCCCCGCCTCGACATAGGAAAGCGCGGTCGAGAAGCCCGAGAAGTCTGGCTCCTGCGCGAGGTAGCGGATGGTCGAGCCCGGCTGCAGGAAGCGCGTGCCGTCGTCCGGCTCGATCGCGCCGGCGGCGATCTTGAGCAGCGTCGACTTGCCCGAGCCGTTGCGGCCGACGAGCCCCAGCCGTTCGCCGGGCGAGACCGAGATCTCGGCCCCGTCGAGCAGCGGGCGGCCGCCGAAGGTCAGGCGGATGTCTTTGAGGAGCAGCAGAGGGGGAGGAGCCATGGCCGCGGATGTAATGCGGCCAGGCGCCCAGCGGCAAGCGGGATGCTGCGCGCCCGTGGCGTCGACGGCGGGCTTACCCGACTTTCGCGCCGCGCGGGTTCATGCCGATCGTCGGCTTGTCGGAGGCGAGCGGCGCGAAGATGCGCACCGAGCCGTCCTCGAGCTCGTCGACCGAAGTCCCGAGCTGATCGGCATAGGCGCGGATCAGCCGCTGCGAGAGGCCGGTTTCGGGAAGCCACCCCGCGGACGGCCCGGAGATCACCAGCGGGAGCTTGCCGTTCTCGCCTTTCGCGCCGACGACGGTCGCGGCTTGGGTGGCGCTGGCGGCGGCGGTCAGCAGCTCCATCACGAGCAGCGCGAGCGAAACCGCGCGGTCGAGATCGATCTCGCCGGCGTCCTTTCCGAACTGGGCCGAAACCTCGAAATGGCGAGATCCGCCGGCCTGCCGCGCCTGGCTCGCGACGTCGCGCACGAGCGCCGCGACGTCGACATGGCCGATCTCCCCGGACGAATAGGAGACCTTGTAGGCCGCGGCCATGGCGCGCACGCGGTCCTCGGGCGGGCGCAAGATCGCGCTCAGCGTCTCGGGCGCCTCCTGCCGCTGGAGCGCCAGCAGGCTCGCGATCATCTGGAAATTGTTCTTCACGCGGTGATGCAGCTCGCGCAGCAGCTTGTCGCGCTCCTCGACCGCCGAGGTCAGCGCGCGCGAGCGCTCCTCGACGCGCGAGGACATCGCGCCGAGCGCGTCGCCGAGCTCCATCAACTCGTCCGGCGCGCCTTTCAGCGCCCCCGTCGAGGGCTGCAGCGCCCCGCCGTCGGACGCCGCGGCCGCAGCCCGCAACGCGCGGATCCAGCGCAGCACGAACCGCTCGATGCCGAACAGCACGAGGCCGACGCAGAGCAGGATCATCAGGGCCGGCAAAGCGAGGGCGAGCAGCAGCCACTGGGTCTTCGAACGGGCGAGGAGATCGAAGGGCGAGGCCACGATCGCGAGCGCGTCGCCGGACTTCACCGGCGCCACCGCGTAGCGATAGGCGCGGCCGTCGGCGCCGCGCGCCTTCAGGATGCGTCCGTCGCGGTTGATCGAGGTGGTGGGAAGCCCGTCCTGCGGCAGCCACTTTTCGCCAAAGGGCGCGACCTCGACGTCCTGCGCCAGCACCGCGCCGTCCGGACGCACGATCGCGGCCGCGATCTCCGACCGCGAGCTGCGGTCGCGGAACACGGAATCGCGCGCGGCCCCGGCGATCGTGGCGTCGCCGACGTTCATCGCGCGCGCGGCGACCAGCGAAGCGGCCTGGACGAGACGGTCGCGGTCGGCGAGATCCGACATCTTCGACTGGTTGACGCCGATCGCGACCGCGAGCGCCATCACCGGAAGATTGGCGGCCACCAGCAGCAGCGCGATGCGACCGCGGAGCGTCTTGAAGGCGGAGAAGGCCATGGCGGCTCCGGGGCGGCCTCAGCCGCTCCCGGACCTCGCGGGCATTCCCCCGAGCGCCGCGCGGAGCTCCGGATCGAGGCCGATCTCGCCGACGTCGAGGTTGAGGCGCTTGGCGAGCGCGTTCCGCGCGCGGTTCACGCGGCTCTTCACCGTGCCGACGGCGCAGCCGGCGATCTCGGCGGCCTCTTCATACGAGAACTCCGCCGCGCCGATGAGGATCAGCGCCTCGCGCTGCTCCTCGGGAAGCTCGGTCAGCGCGTTGCGGAAGTCCGCGAGATCCATATGGCCGTTCTGCGCGGGGGCCACGGCGACCCCCTCGGCGAACACGCCGTCGGTGTCCTGCACCTCGCGGCGGCGCCGGCGGATGTCGGAGATGTAGACGTTGCGCAGGATCGTGAAGAGCCAGGCGCGCATGTTCGTGCCCTCGGTGAAGCTTCCGAGGTTGCGCCAGGCTTTGACGAGCGTCTCCTGCACGAGATCGTCGGCCCGGTCGATCTGACCGGACAGCGAGACGGCGAAGGCGCGCAGGCTTGGAATATGGACGAGCAACTCGTCCCGCGGCGACTGCGGGGCGGCTGTCATCGTGAGCGGTTCTGCCGAACGTCCTCGTCGCGGTCGCCGGGATCCTGCCGGCGGTCAAGCTCGGCGAGGAGCTCGAGAAACCTGTCCGGAACCGGCTGGTTCAGAATGTCGACGTAACCGGCGCGCAATTGGCGGCCGATATGCGCCTGCACATCCGTGTCGAGCTGGGAGGCGTCGCCCTTACGCTGCGTCATTCAGAACCCTTTTCCACGGCATCGTCGCCCGTCGACGAGCCGCGACCCCATTCAATTCACACCAGTTCGCCCGACGAAGATCGCGCTCTTAAACATCGCGCGCGCCGGTTGACGCACCGCTAACGTTATTGGGCGTCCAAACCGTAAAGGACAGATCGTCGCAGGAAGAAGTTTTGCGACATTCGTTTGACGTCATCGCCCGCCGAGGAACGGCGAGTCCGGGCTGAGCGGCGCGGTCGCGCCCCGCTCGATCGTGGTGGTGCGGGCCTGGGCGTCGACGGTGACGCCCGCGGCGCTCGTCGCGGCGGCCCGAGGCGCCGCGATGCGATCGGCCTTGGCCACGCTCGTTTCGGTCGCCGATCCGCCGCCTTCCGACAGCGCTAGGATGGCGACCGCGGCTGCGAGCGCGAGAAGCGCGGACTTCACGAAAGTGGGTCCGTACGACGTCGCCGCGGCGGACGCGTTGCGAAGAGACTGGAACTCACGAACGGGACTGTGGCCGACATACGCCATTTTCCGCTCCTTGTTTGAAAATGCCCCCGGCCGACGTCAGTCGGCCGCGATCGCCTTCAGCATCCACACCGCCTTCTCGTGGAAGGCGAGGCGTTCGGTCAGAAGGTCATGCGTGACGAAATCCTCGAGCTCCTCGGCCTCGCCCGCGGCTTCGCGGATCAGCCTCGTCAGGGCCTCGTGGTCCTCGATCAGCTCCTCGACCATCGCAAGCGCGCTCATGCGCCCGCCGATAGACAAGGCCTTGTCGAGGCCCGCCGCAGCCTTGCCGGTCGGCACCGGATAGCCCAGCGCGCGGATGCGCTCGGCCAGCGTGTCGATCGCGGCGAAGAGTTCGGAATAATGCTGCTCGGTCAGTTCATGGATCGGCTGGAACAGCGGACCCACGACGTTCCAGTGCACCACCTGCGAACGCAGCAGCGTCCGGTAGGTCTGCACCGTCACATCACTCAGCATCTCCGCGACGAGCTTGCGGTCCGCGTCCTTGAGGCCGGTGGACAGCTTAACGACGCGCGGGGAGGCGCTCAGAGCAGCGGCGGCTTTCGACATGCACAAACCCGTCATCGACATCGTGTACGAGCGGTTGGTCCGCTCGCCGCTCCTCATGGAGCTTCGATCCCGACAACGTCGCTCTGCGCCAAAAGTTGCAGCGGAGTCGACGGATACGTGTTTGTACGGATGCGCGCGGGCTGAACGCGTGGTCGCGCCGCCTTAGGCGAACGCCGGGTCAGCCGCGGGCGCGGACGTCCCCGGCCCTGGCCCTCGCCCCGAAGAACAGCGCCTGGCTGACGATCGCCTTCACGGTCGACGTCTGGAACGGCTTGGTCACCAGGAACACAGGCTCGGGCCGCTCGCCCGAGAGCAGGCGCTCGGGATAGGCGGTGATGAAGATCACCGGAACCTCGAGGTTCGGCAGCATCTCCTGCACGGCCTCGAGCCCCGAGGAGCCGTCGGCGAGCTGGATGTCGGCGAGCACGAGGCCGGGCCGGTGCTTCTCGGCGAGCGCCACGGCTTCGGCATGGGTGCGCGCCGTGCCGACCACGCGGTGGCCGAGACCCTCGACGAGCTTGGCGAGATCCATCGCGATGATCGGCTCGTCCTCGATGATGAGGACGTCGGTCGCGACCTGCTCGGCGATCTCGCGGCCCGCGTCGTCGATCGCCTGCGTCACCTCGCTCTCGGACAGGCCGAGGATGCGGCCGGCCTCGGCCGGGGTGAAGCCTTCGACCGAGACCAGCAGGAAGACCTGCCGCGAGCGCGGCGTCAGCGCCTCGATGGTGCGCTCCGACTGCGCGGCTTCGAGGCCGGTCTCGACGTTGAGCGCGACCGAGGACCAGATGCGTGAGAAGATGCCGTAGAGCCCGACGCGGGGGTCGGCGTCGGTCGGGAAGATCGTGGGATCTGCGATCAGCGCCTTCAGCACCGCCGCCACATAGGCGTCGCCGCTGTCCTGTCGGCCGGTGAGCGCGCGGGCGTAGCGGCGCAGGAAGGGAAGATGCGGTGCGATCGTGTCGGCGAGAGCCATGAAGACGGTGTCCGGCGGTCTGAACTCAGAAAGGGCGATCGCGCGCTGTCGGGCGAAGGTCCGGCGCAAGATGGCGCTCGGCGTGCAATGAGCAAGTCTCGGGCGAGGAAGTCAACGGCTGGCGCGTTCCGCGGGGATCGTGACCTCGCTCGACAACGGTCCGTCGGCGGCCCGCGCGATCGATCCGCCGAGACTGCGCGCGAGGCTGTCGGCGATGGCAGCGCCGAGATCCGACCGGTCGCGGCGCGGGGAAGCGTCGGCCGGCGCCGTCTGGACCGCGCGCATCATGAGAGAGCCGTCGGCCGCGCCCGAGATCACGATTTCGGCCGCGCCGGTCCGCCCGTCCGCGAAGCCGTTGCGGAAGAGATCGACGACCAGTTCGGCGAGGATCTGGGCGAGCGCCGAGGCCCGCTTGGGGTCCGCCAAGATCAGCGAGCCGGCGATCGCGAGCCTGTGCCGGAAATTCGGGTCGAGATGGCCGGCGACGCGGCGCGCCACTTCGGCGAGGTCGATCTCGAAGCGGCCGTCCTGGTCCGGAAGGGCGTCGTCGGCCGGACCGAAGGTCGCGGCCTCGAAGCGGGCGCGCAGGTCCATGAAGGCATCGCGTCCTTCGCCGGGGGGCAGCTTGCGGCCGAACAGGCCGACGAGGCTGGTCATGGCCTGGATCTGGTTCCGGAACAGGTGCCGCACGGCCGCGGCCTCTGTCTGCTCACGGTCGGCCGCCACGGCCGGCTTGGTCGGATCGCTGTCCATGGATTGGGATTTATCGCCTATCGGCGGTCGACCTATGTGGTTTGACATAGCGGGGCGCAGCAAACTGTCGGAAATGTCGCCGAAGGCCTCTGGCCCACGTTTCCGGATCGCGAGACTGAAATGCACGTCCGCTGCACCCAGTGCGTCCTCCGGCGCCAGCCGGCCTTCATCCAGAAGTCCGACGAGGAAGTCGCGCTGATCGACTCGCTCAAGAGCGAGCACATGACCGTCGAGGCCGGCGTCGAGTTCATCCATCCCGAGCAGGCGGACTCCGAACTCTACACGCTGTTTTCGGGATGGGCGTTTCGCTACAAGGAGCTGAGCGACGGCCGGCGCCAGATCCTGAGCTTCTCGCTGCCGGGCGATCTTCTCGGCCTGCAGGGCACGATGTTCGGCAAGTCGGTCTATGGCGCGATCGCTCTGACCGACATCCAGCTGTGCGTCATTCCCCGCCGCAGGCTCGCGCGGCTCTTCGAGCGGGTGCCGGAAGTCGCCTATGAGGTGACGTGGCTCGGCGCGCGTTCGGAAGCGATCGTCGACGAAAATCTGCTCAATGTCGGGCGCCGCGGGGCCGCCGAACGGATCGTGGCTCTCATCTGCTCGCTCTACAAGCGCGCGGAGCCGCTCGGTCTCGTGGTCGACGGCTCGTTCGAGCTGCCGCTCACCCAGCAGCACATCGCCGACGCTCTCGGGCTCTCGCTCGTGCACACCAACAAGACGCTGGCGCGCCTGAGGGCCGACGGCCTGTTCTCGATTTCGGGCGGGCGCCTCGTGGTGCGCAATCTGCGCGGGCTCAGCCGCTTCGCGCAGCACTTCGAAGAGGAATTCGTTCCCCGTCCGATCATCTGACGGGCTTGACGGCCGCGCCCGCGGCCCAATGATCGGCGCTTAGGAGGCGCATCCCGCCCTTCGCCCCGACGAGAGGTCGTAGATGAGCGTATTGGTCACCGGAGGCGCCGGCTACATCGGCTCGCACATGGTGCTCGCGCTCGTCGACGCCGGACGCCCGGTCGTGGTGCTCGACGACCTGTCGACGGGCATGCGCTCCGCCGTGCCCGAGGGCGTTCCGTTCTACGAGGGCTGCGTCGGCGACGAGGCGCTCGTCGGCCGCATCCTCGCGGAGAACGGCGTCGAGGCGATCGTGCATTTCGCAGGCTCTATCGTGGTGCCGGACTCGGTGACCGACCCGCTCGGCTATTACCTCAACAACACCGTGCGCTCGCGCGCGCTCATCGCGGCGGCGGTCGCAGGCGGCGTGAAGCGCTTCGTGTTCTCGTCGACGGCGGCCGTCTACGGCGAGGCCTCGGCCGAGCCGCTCTCGGAGAGCGCGCCGCTCGATCCGGTGTCGCCCTACGGCGCCTCGAAGCTCATGACCGAGCGGATGCTCGCCGACGCCTCGGCCGCCTATGGGCTCGGCTTCGCGGCGCTGCGCTATTTCAACGTCGCAGGCGCCGATCCCAAGGGCCGCGCCGGCCAGTCGAGCGCGCGCGCCACCCATCTCATCAAGGTCGCGTCGCAGGCCGCCGTCGGGCAGCGCGACAAGCTGCAGATGTTCGGCGAGGACTATCCGACGCGCGACGGAACCTGCGTGCGCGACTACATCCATGTCAGCGACCTCGCCAAGGCCCACGTCCTGGCGCTCGATCATCTCGCCAAGGGCGGCGAGAGCCTGGTCGCAAACTGCGGCTATGGGACCGGGGCCTCGGTGAAGGAGGTCATCCAGTCGGTGAAGCGGGTCTCCGGGATCGATTTCCCGGTCGAGGCCGCGGCGCGGCGCGCCGGCGACCCCGCCTCGCTCGTCGCCAATCCCGCCAAGGCCCGCAGCGTGCTGGGCTGGACGCCCGACCACGCCGACCTCGACACGATCGTGGCGCACGCGCTGGCCTGGGAGAAGCGTCTCGCGGAGAAGACCGCGGCGCGCTGAGCGGCGCGCGATCCGGTTTCGGAAACGAAAAACGCCCGACCGGACGATCGGGCGTTTTCTGTCTCAGGGAGCGCGCGTCACTTCGATTTGGTGACGCGCACCTTGTAGACGTCGCCCTTCCGGCTCAGCACTTCGACCTTCACGCCAAGCGCCGCGTCGTTGAACGTCTTGCCCGGCGCATAAGCGAGGTTCACGAGGCCCTCGCCGCTGCATGACGAGGCGTTCCAGTCCCCCGGAACCGCGTCATAGGGCATCGCCCAGCCGCTCTGGTCGTTGAAGTAGCAAGCCCCGGACACCGGCGCGCGGTCCATCTGGACGTTGTGGATCACCACGCCTTCGCTCGGCACGCCGCCGTCGAACTTGGCGGTCCGGGTCTTCACCTCGATGGTGAGGAACCGCCCGTTGGACTGGCTCGACGCGCACGGCTCGCCCGCAAGGCACACCACCACCAGCTTGAGCTTGCCGCCAAGCGGAAGCGCATTGGCCTCGATCGAGAACGTCTTCGTTCCCTTGGCGCTGACGACCGCCTTTCGCGCTGCAGGGATCCAGCCGAGATGGTCCTGGTGGGCCATGATGTACCCGCCGCCCGGCTCGTTGCAGAAGATCGGCGTGTTCGGGCCGCCGAAATTGACCGAGTCGTAGGAGCCGCACTGGATCGTGGCGGCGCGGCTGCCGGCGCTCATCTCGTCATGCCCGCTGTCATAGGCGAAGTAGCGCCAGCCGGAATGGGGCAGGCCGAGGCTGTGGCCCATCTCGTGGACGTAGGTGCTGGCCTCCTGGCCCCACGGCGGCTCCCAGGTCGCGCCCCAGAACCGCGCGCCGTTGCTGTAGCCGCCGCCCCAGGCGCAGCAGTCGAGGTCGTTGTTGAAGACGAAGTTGATGTTGTCGAAGTCGTTGACGTCGACGTCGTTGCGCACGAGCGCGAGCGCGTCGTCGCCGAGTTCGTTGAGATGGGAAGCGAAACAGGCGGAACTCGCGCCGCAATCCGCATAATCGGTCCGCGCCTTCGGCAGGGTATACCACTTGCCGCCCGCGATCTTTCCTGACCACTTCAGCTTGCCGTACGACGCCTTGTCGAAGAAGCCGTTGATGGTCGCCGGCACGCCCTTGGAGGGCTTCAGCGGGTTGGTCAGCTTCGTGAAGTACTTGACCGGATGGGAGGTCTGCGGGTCGCCCTTGAACTTCAGAAGGATGAACAGGACCTTGCGCTCGCCGATCGCCTCGGCCTGAGGTTCGATCCCCGAGACGTCGAGGCCGGTCGCGCCGATGCGCTGGGACCCGGGCGCGCCGCTTGCCCCGCCGCGAACCGTCACCCGCTTGCCGGTGAGCCGGATCGCCTCGTTCTGCAGGCCCGGCCCGATGTCGAGCGGGACCCGGGTTCCGTCCGGATAGACCAGCGAGAACGCGATCGCGCCGGCCGCTCCCGAGTTGCGGTGCGGGTCGCCCCAGACGGTCGTCAGGATGCCCTGGAAGCTGTCGCCGGAGGGCGCCGGCTGCGCGGCCGCCGGGGATGCGCCGGTCGGGCTGAGCGCATGGATGGCCATGAGCGCCAGCGCGCCCGCAAGCGTTCGAACGAGGCGCTTCATGTGCTTACCAGGCCCCCTTGCGTCGACGTCTCCCGCGTCGGTCGCATCGGCGGACGATACACCCCGCGCGACCGGACGACGAGACCCGGTCCGAAGGTTGTCGAAGGATCGCTTGGGCGCGCGTCCGGTCCTCGACCCGGCGGCGCTCCGACCTAAAAGGAAGGAGGCGGGCCGTCGGCCGAGATGGTCGGCCCGCCGGATCGAGGGACGCATTGAACGCATCGCCCACACCGCAGCGCACGGTCGAGATCGACATTCCGGCGCGGATGGACCGGCTGCCGTGGTCGCGCTTCCATTGGCTCGTCGTGATCGCGCTCGGCGTCACCTGGGCGCTCGACGGGCTCGAGGTGACGATCGTCGGCGCGCTCGGGCCGCGGCTGCAGGATCCGGGCTCGCTCGGCCTCAGCCCCGCCGACATCGGGGCGCTCGCCTCGGCCTATCTCGTCGGGGCCGTTCTGGGGGCGCTCGGCTTCGGCTGGCTGACTGACCGCTACGGCCGGAAGCTCATCTTCTTCACCACGCTCGCGATTTACGTCGCCGGCGTCGCGCTGTCGGCCTTCGCCTGGGATTTCTGGAGCCTCGCTCTGTTCCGGGTGATCACCGGGATCGGCATCGGCGGCGAATACGCGGCCATCAACTCGGCGATCGACGAGCTCGTGCCGGCGCGGCTGCGCGGCCGCGTGGCGCTCATCGTCAACGGCAGCTTCTGGGCCGGGGCCGCGGTCGGCTCGTTCGCCTCGGTGATCCTGCTCGATCCGTCCTGGTTCGCGCTCGATCTCGGCTGGCGCATCGGCTTCGCGATTGGCGCGGGGCTCGGGCTGCTGATCCTGTTCACCCGTCGCTTCGTGCCCGAAAGCCCCCGATGGCTCGCCTGCCACGACCGGGTGGAGGAGGGCGAGCGCGTGACGGCCGAGATCGAGCGCAGGGTCGAGGCCGAGACCGGCGATAAGCTGCCGCCGGCTTCAGGACGCATCGCGATCCACCCGCAAAAGACCTTCGGGCTAGGGCCGATCTTCGCTTCGATGCTCACCGACTATCGCGGCCGTTCGGCGCTCGTGCTGCTGCTGATGATCGCGCAGGCCTTCCTCTACAACGCGATCTTCTTCAGCTACGGCCTGATCCTCACCAAGTTCCACGGCGTCTCCGAGCAGCATGTCGGGCTCTATCTCGTCCCCTTCGCGATCGGCAACGTGATCGGGCCGATCGTGCTCGGTCCCCTGTTCGACACGGTCGGGCGACGGAAGATGATCTTCTCGACCTACCTCGTCTCGGGCGTCCTGCTCGCGATCACCGGATATTTCTTCGCGATCGGCGCGCTCGACGCCACCACCGAGACGATCGCGTGGTGCGTCATCTTCTTCTTCGCCTCCGCCGCCGCGAGCTCGGCCTATCTCACCGCGAGCGAAGTGTTCCGCTCGAGGTGCGCGCGCTCGCGATCGCCGCCTTCTACGCCATCGGCACCGGCGTCGGCGGGGTGGCGGCCCCCTATCTCTTCGGCGTGCTGATCGGCGGCGGGCAGCCCTGGCCGATCTTCTGGGGATATGTCGGCGCCGCCGTCCTGATGATCGTCGCGGGCACGGCCGCGCTGTTTTACGGCGTCGACGCCGAGGGCAAATCGCTCGAGGATGTCGCGGCGCCTTTGTCTAAGGCGCGCTGAGAGCCGCTCGACTTTTATCGATCGCGCGCAACTTTGGCTTCGGCGGCGGTCTGAGGCCGCTTAGGCCCCGGGCAGAACCAAGGAGGACCGATGACCGACGCCCCGTCCTCCAAGACGCGCGCCGACGACGGCGAGGGCGAATACGCCTCGGGCGTGACCGCCACCGCGCCCTCGCGCGACTGGCGCATCGACTTCTGGCGCGGGCTCGCCATCGTCTTCATCTTCTGGAACCACTCCGTCGACAACGTCATGAGCTGGTTCACGACGAAATATTACGGCCTGTCGGATTCCGCCGAGCTCTTCGTGTTCCTGTCGGGCTTCGCCATGTGCGGGATGTTCCTGTCGAAGTTCCTGAGGCGCCCCTTCATGGCCGCGCCCTATGCCGTGACACGCGCCTTCACGCTCTACATCCATCACACCGCCTTCGTGGTGATCGCGACGCTGGCCTCGGCCTACCGCACCTATGCGGGCTCGAGCGTGATGGAGCGGGATCTCTTCATCCGGCCGTTCTTCATCGCGACCGAGACCGTGATCACGAAGCTTGCGACGCTCGCCTATCTGCCGCCGCTGCTCGACATCCTGCCGCTCTACATCCTGCTGACGCTGCTGCTCGGCCTGCTGTTTCCCGTGTTCCGCGGAAACTGGAAGCTCTATGCAGGCTTTGCGGTCGTCGTCTGGCTGTTCGCCTTCTTCACCGGGGCGACGCTTTCGTCCTATCCCGACACGCGGCTCTGGACCTTCAATCCCTTCGCCTGGCAGGCCGTGTTCCTAGCGGGGTTCTGCGCCTGCCTCGCGCGCGACGAGCCGTGGCTGAAGCGCGTCGTCGCCGCGCCCGCGACGCTCGCGCTCGCCGTCACCATCGTGATCGTGGGCTTCATCGCGGCCGCCCCGTGGGCGACGCTCGGCCTGCTGGACTGGCGCCCGCTCCGGATCCTCACCGACGTCGCCGACAAGGCCAACGCCTCGCCGATCCGGCTCGTCCACTTCCTGTCGCTCGCGCTCATCGCCTGCTGGCTCGTGCGCCGCGAAAGCGGGCTCGGCGCGACGCGGTTCGGGCGGGCCATGATCCTGATCGGGCGGCGCAGCCTGCCGCTGTTCGTGATCTCGACGGTCTTCGCCGCGATGAGCCACGGCGTGTTCGACTGGTTCGGCCGGTCGATCCCGGTTCAGATCGTCTACGCGCTCGGCATGGCGGGGGTGCTGGTGGGGCTCGCCTTCGTGGCCGACGCCCTCGGAAAGGCGACCAAGACGAAGAAAAGCGCGCCGCCGAGCGCGCCTTCGGCGGCTCCGGAGCCCAAGCGAGCGCCGGTCAGGATCGAGGACGGTCCCGAAAGCGCCAAGCCCGCGACCGCGGCCGCGCCATGAGGCTCTTGGCCGAATTTCCGCTCGATTAAGTTTAATCGACGATTTCGCCGCCCTCATAAACGAAGTCTTCGACACGGCCGCCGCAGGCTGGGGCTCCGTAAGAGAGCGCCTTCGAGGACGAAATGCGCGTCGAGATCCTGCTCGCCGGAGCCGCGGCCCTCGCGGCGGCGTTCTGCCCTGTCGCCGCGAACGCTCAGGCCCCGACCGGCCTCGCTGTCAACCGGAACAGCGGCATGTGCATGGGGGTCGCGGGCGCCGCGGCCGACGCCCCGGTCGCGCAGGGCGCGTGCCTCGACCAGACCGCTCAGCAGTGGGCGCTCCAGTCGGCCGCCGGCGGCTACGCGATCGTCAACCGCGCGAGCGGCCTCTGCCTCGAGGTCTCGGGCGGATCGAAAAAGAACGGCGCGGGCGTCGTTCAGGCCACCTGTTCGGGGAAGTCGAAGCAGATCTGGGCGACGGTCGCCGACGGCGACTGGCATCGGCTGAAGGCGAGCCATTCAGGCAAGTGCCTCGACGTCGACGGGAGTTCGATCGACGAGGGCGGCGCGCTGGTCCAGCAGGCCTGCGCCTCTGCGCCCAGCCAGGACTGGACGCTGTCGCCGCCGGCCGCGCCCTCGAAGTGGTCGGCCAAGATCGACCTCCCGATCATCCCGGTGGCCGCCGCGACGCTGCGCAACGGCAAGATCCTCGCCTGGTCGGCCTATGACCGCTTCAACTATTCGAGCCAGGACCAGGGCAAGACCTTCACGACGCTCTACGATCCCGACACCGGAAAGGCGAGCGAGCGGCTGGTGTCGAACACCGGCCACGACATGTTCTGCCCCGGCACCGCGACCTTGCCGGACGGCCGCATCCTCGTGAACGGCGGCTCGTCGAGCGCCAAGACCTCGATCTACGACCCGGCGACCAACAAGTGGACGCAAGGCGCGGCCATGAACGTGCCGCGCGGCTATCAGGGCGACACGGTGCTGTCGAACGGCGACGTGCTCACCGTCGGCGGCTCCTGGAGCGGGGGCGTCGGCGGCAAGATCGGCGAGGTCTGGTCGGTCGAGGGCGGCTGGCGCACGCTGCCCAACATCGTCGCGGAGAAGATGGCCGGGCCCGACCCGCGCGGCCTGTTCTACGGCGACAATCAGATGTGGCTGTTCGGGATCGCGGGCGGCAAGGTGTTCCACGCCGGCCCCGGCGCCGAGATGTTCTGGCTCACGACCGGCGGCGACGGATCGATGAAGAGCGCCGGCCTGCGGGCCGACGACGCCTATTCGCAGAACGGGAACGTCGTCTATTTCGACGTCGGCAAGCTGCTGAAGGTCGGCGGCGCTCCGGCCTACACCGACGCCAAGGCCAAGGAAGGCGCTTATCTCATCGACTTCTCGAAGGGGCCCTCGAAGCCGGTCAAGGTGACGAAGCAGCGGCCCATGGCGTTTCCGCGCTCCTTCGCAAACGGCGTCGCGCTGCCGACGGGGCAGGTGCTGATCGTCGGCGGCCAGGCCTACGCCAAGGCGTTCTCCGACGAGCGCTCGGTGATGATCCCGGAGATCTGGACCCCGGAGACCGGCGAGTTTCGGCGGCTCGCGCCGATGAGCGTGCCCCGGAACTACCACAGCGTCGCGACGCTGATGCGCGACGGGCGCGTGTGGGTCGGCGGCGGGGGCCTGTGCGGCGAAGGCTGCTGGGCCAACCACGCCGACGCCGAGATCCTGACGCCGCCCTATCTGCTCGACGCCGACGGCAGGGAGGCCGCCGGCCGGCGATCGCCAAGGCGCCGTCCAAGGGCGCGCTCGGCGATACGATCTCGGTGACGACCGACCGTCCGGTCGCCTCCTTCGCCATCGTGCGGCTCTCGGCGGTGACCCACACGGTCAACAACGACCAGCGCAGGCTCGCGCTGCCGATCGCGAGCGTCGAGGGATTGACCTACGCCCTCAAGCTGCCGGACGATCGCGGAACCCTGATCGCCGGCGACTGGATGCTGTTCGCGATCGACGCCGCCGGCGTGCCGAGCGTCGCCAAGGTCGTGAGGATGAAGTGATGCGGACGAAGGCCGCGCTGCGCTTCGCGCTCTATGCGGCGGTCGCGACGGCGGCGCTCGCTCTGCTCGTCCTGCAGGCCGAGGGCGCGCCTGCGGGCGGCGCGGCGATGACCACGCCGGGCGCCTTCGAGCTCGCCCGCACGGACGGAACCACGCTCGACTCGATCGAACTCGACGGCGCGCCCTACGCGCTCATGTTCGGCTTCACCCATTGCCCGGACGTCTGCCCGACGGCGCTCGCCGAGGTCACCACGGCGCTCGAAACGGCGACGCGCCTCGGCGCCGGCTACCGCGTCTATTTCGTCGCCGTCGACGAGGCGCGCGACACGCCGGACGCCGTGAAGGCCTATCTCGAGCCCTTCGACCGCCGGATCGTCGGCCTGACCGGAGACCGCGGCGCGATCGCGCAGGCGACGCGCGCCTTCGGGGCGGCGGCGACGCGCCGAGACTTTCCCGGCGGCGGCTACACGATGGAGCACACCGCGGCGCTCTTCCTCGTGGACTCGAACGGCGTGATCGCGGATCGCGTGGCGTTCAGCGAGACGTCCGAGACGATGGCCAAGCGCATGGAAGCCGCCGCCCGCTGACGGCCGAAAGGGCCTGCCCTTCCGAAAAATGTCTGGCTGAGCCCGCCCCTGCATCAAGTCTTGTATAAGACTCGACCAGGGGCGTATCACTGGACTTGCGAGTCTCTTCGCAATTGCGAAGACTGGCCGGATCGTCGGCGTTTTCGGCGCCGGCGTCCGCCGTCCCAGCCATCGCGAGCGCTCCATGACCGTCGTCCCGGCCAAGATCACGAAGCTCCTCGTCGCAAACCGCTCCGAGATCGCGATCCGCGTGTTTCGCGCGGCCGCCGAGCTCGGGATCCGGACGGTCGCGATCTACGCGGAGGAGGACAAGCTTTCGCTTCACCGCTTCAAGTCCGACGAGGCCTATCAGGTCGGCCGCGGCATGGGGCCGCTCGAAGCCTATCTCTCGATCCCCGAGGTGATCCGCGTCGCCACCGACGCCGGCGTCGACGCGATCCATCCGGGCTACGGCTTCCTGTCGGAAAGCCCGGAATTCGCCGAGGCCTGCGCGGAGGCCGGCATCACCTTCATCGGCCCGAGCCCGGCCACCATGAAGGCGCTCGGCAACAAGGTGGCGGCCCGCAACCTCGCGATCAGCGTCGACGTGCCGGTGATGCCCGCGACTGACCCGCTCCCCGACGACGACGCCGAGATCAAGCGGCTGGCGCAGGAGATCGGCCTGCCCGTGATGCTGAAGGCCTCATGGGGCGGCGGCGGGCGCGGCATGCGGGTGATCCGCGACCTCGACAAGCTTCCCCAGGAAGTGAAGAACGCCAAGCGCGAGGCTAAGTCCGCCTTCGGCAAGGACGACGTCTATCTCGAGAAGCTGGTCGAGAAGGCCCGCCACGTCGAGGTGCAGATCCTCGGCGACCGGCACGGAAACGCCGTGCACCTGTTCGAGCGCGACTGCTCGGTGCAGCGCCGCCACCAGAAGGTCGTGGAGCGCGCGCCGGCCCCTTACCTCGACGAGAAGACCCGCGAGGAGCTCTGCGCCAGCGCGCTCCGGATCGCGAAGGCCACCGACTATGTCGGCGCGGGCACGGTCGAGTACCTGATGGACGCCGATACGGGCGCCTTCTACTTCATCGAGGTCAATCCGCGTATCCAGGTCGAGCACACGGTGACCGAGGTGGTCACCGGCGTGGATATCGTGAAGGCTCAGATCAAGGTGCTGGAAGGCGCAGCCATCGGGACGCCCGAAAGCGGCGTGCCGGTGCAGGCCGAGCTTGCGCTCAACGGCCACGCTCTCCAGTGCCGCATCACGACCGAAAACCCGGAAGACAACTTCATCCCGGACTATGGCCGCATCTCGGCCTATCGCGGCGCCATGGGCTTTGGCATCCGCGTCGACGGCGGCACCGCCTATTCGGGCGCGGTCATCACGCGCTTCTACGATCCGCTGCTCGAAAAGGTCACCGCCTGGGCGCCGACGGCCGAAGAGGCCGCCAAGCGCATGAGCCGCGCGATCCGCGAATACCGCATCCGCGGGGTCGCGACAAACCTCGCCTTCCTCGAGAATGTGGTCGAACACCCGATCTTCCTCGCCGGCGAAGTGACCACGCGCTTCATCGACGACACGAAAGAACTGTTCGCCTTCGAGAAGCGGCAGGACCGCGCGACACGGCTTCTCACCTACGTCGCCGACGTCACGGTGAACGGCCATCCCGAAACCAAGGACCGCGCCAAGCCCAAGTCCGGCGCGCCGAAGCCCGTGCCGCCGCTCTTCGCCGAGGCCAAGGGCGCGCCGATCGATCTCGGCGCGGGCGCGCCCACCGGCGGCAGCGAGCTTCCGGCCAAGGTCGGCCGCGGGGCGGGCGAAGTGCCGCCCGGCTCCCGCCAGCTGTTTGAGAAGCTGGGGCCGAAGAAGTTCGGCGAATGGATGCGCGACCAGAAGCGCGTCCTCATCACCGACACCACCATGCGCGACGCGCATCAGTCGCTGCTCGCGACGCGCATGCGCACCGCCGACATCGCGGCGGTCGCCGGCTCCTACGCCTCGGGCATGCCGCAGCTCTTAAGCCTCGAATGCTGGGGCGGCGCGACCTTCGACGTCGCGATGCGCTTCCTGACCGAAGACCCGTGGGAGCGCCTCGCCAAGATCCGCGAGGGCGCGCCGAACCTGCTGCTGCAGTGCCTCGTGCGCGGCTCGAACGGCGTCGGCTACGCGAACTATCCGGACAATGTCGTGAAGCGGTTCATCGAGCAGTCGGCGCGGGAGGGGATGGACGTCTTCCGCGTGTTCGACTGCCTCAACTGGATCGAGAACATGCGCGTCACGATCGACGCGGTGAACGAGGTCGGGAAACTCTGCGAGGGCTCGATCTGCTACACGGCGGACCTGCTGGATGCGAGCCGTCCCAAATACGACCTCAAATACTATGTGACGCTCGCCAAGGAGCTCGAGAGGGCCGGCGCGCATGTTCTGTGCGTGAAGGACATGGGCGGACTGCTGAAGCCCTCGGCCGCCGGGATCCTGATCAAGGCGCTGCGCGAAGAGGTCTCGCTGCCCCTGCACCTCCACACGCACGACACATCGGGCCTTTCGGCCGCGACGCTGCTGGTCGCGATCGAGGCGGGCGCCGACGCCGTCGACAGCGCCATGGACGCGCTTTCAGGCATGACCTCGCAGCCCTGCATCGGCTCGCTGGTGGCGACGCTCAAAGGCGGCGAGCGCGACACCGGCCTCGACATGGAGGCGATCCGGGCGATCTCGCTCTACTGGGAGGCGGCGCGGGCGCAATACGCGGCCTTCGAGAGCAACCTGCTGGCGCCGGCATCGGAAGTCTATCTGCACGAGATGCCCGGCGGGCAGTTCACGAACCTCAAGGAGCAGGCCCGCTCCATGGGTCTCGAGAACCGCTGGTCGGAGGTCGCCAAGACCTATCGCGACGTCAACGACATGTTCGGCGACGTTGTGAAGGTGACGCCGACCTCCAAGGTGGTGGGCGACATGGCGCTGGTGATGGTCTCGGCGGGCCTGACGCGAGAGGACGTCGAGAACCCGGACGTCGAGGTGTCGTTCCCCGAAAGCGTCGTGCAGCTGATGAAGGGCGAGCTCAGCCAGCCGCCCGGAGGCTTTCCGGAGAAGATCCAGAAGAAGGTGCTGAAGGGCGAAAAGCCCCTCACGGTGCGCGCCGGCGAACTGATGCCGCCGGCCGACTTCGACGCCGTGCGCGCGGAGGCCGAGGGCAAGGTCGACCGGAAAATCTCCGACGCCGAACTCGCCTCGTACCTCATGTACCCGAAGGTGTTCGTCGACTTCGCGCTCGCGGAGAAGAAATACGGCCCGGTCTTTGTCTGCCGACGCCGACCTTCTTCTACGGCCTCCCCTCAGGCGAGGAGATCTCGGTCGAGATCGAGCGCGGAAAGACGCTTGTGATCCGGTGCCTGGGCGTCGGCGAGACCGACGAGGAGGGCCAGGTGAAGGTCTTCTTCGAGCTCAACGGCCAGCCGCGCATCGTCAAGGTGCCGAACCGCTCCGCCGCGAACGTGCGCGAGGCGCGTCGGAAGGCCGAGGAAGGCAATCCCGCCCATGTCGCGGCTCCCATGCCGGGCGTCATCTCCACCGTCGCGGTCAAGCAGGGGCAGAGCGTCGCGCAGGGCGACGTCATCTGCTCGATCGAGGCGATGAAGATGGAGACCGCGCTCCACGCCGAGCGCGGCGGCGTGGCCAAGGAGGTGCTGGTCTCGCCCGGCACGCCGGTCGACGCGAAGGACCTGCTGGCGATCGTCGAAGAGGCGTGACGCCGGACTCCCGGAACGCCTTCAGACCGGCTAGATTTCCGGGATGCTGGACACGCCGAGCGAGGATGGGCCGCCCGACGCCAGGAGCGCGGCCTCGTCCGCGCTTCAGGCCGCGCTCCGCCGCGCCCGCGTCGAAGCCGCCGAGCAGACCGACGTGGTGATGGACTTGCGCCAGGCCGAGATCGCGCGACTGGAGATCCTTCAAGAGGCGCTCGAGCCGGTGTTTTGCGGCCGCGCCCGAGGACGTCGACATCTTCGACGTCGGGCTCGCGCCCGGCGAACGTCCGCGGCTCTTCGTCGACATGGTGACGTTCGTCGAGATGGGGCGCGACCGGCGCACTTATCGGGTGATGCGGGACGGACGCCGCGGCCGGATCTGCCTCGCCGAAAGCGCCGAGGTCGAGCCGATCGTCGAGGCGGTGACGGCCTATGTCGCCCGCCGCCTCGTCGAACGCGAGCGCCTGCTCGTCGACGACGAGCGCGCAGTCCAAGAAACTCAACCGATCGAGGTCGCCCGCACGATGACGGCATCCGCGCCCGCCGAGACACAAGCCGCCGCATCCGCCGCGCAAACCGCCGCGCCGCCGTCCGGCCGCCGCCGCCTGCTCGGGGTCGTGGCGTTCCTGTTCGCGTTCGGTCTCGGAGCAGGGATCGGGGCGCTTGCGGTCGGCGCGCTGATCATCGCGTCCGCGAAGGGAATGCTGCCGCTGTAGCGCGCGGGAAACGCCGCCGCCCTTGTCCCGGACTTGATCCGGGACCCAGAACCGACAGGGCCTCAAAAGAGGACGCCGCCGTTCGCAGCCATTTCCTGACGCTGTCGGTTCTGGGTCCCGGATCAAGTCCGGGACAAGGGGCGCCTCACGCCACCTTGAACCGGTCCGTTTCCTTGATGTCGCCCTCGCGGGTGAAGCCGCGGGTGACGCATTCGCACTCCCAGCGGCCGGCCTCGCCCGAGACCTGGTAGAGGTTGTAGGCCGCAAGCGGCTCGTGGCTGAGCAATCCGGTGGAGCAGGACGGCACCGCGATCACCGGCACCTCGCCGTCGGGCCCCGGAATCGCGGCCCTCGCGGGCTCGTGGTTGTGGCCGTGCAGCACGAGCTCGGCGCCTTCGCGGGCGATGATCTCGCGCAGCTCCGCGGCGTCGCGCAGGCGCCGCAGCCAGGGCGTGCCGTCCTCCGCCACCGGGTGATGCACCAGCACGATGCGGAAAAAACCCTCGTCCTTCAGGCTCCTGAGCAGGGGACCGAGCGCGTCGCGCTGGATCGCGCCGACCTCGCCGGTGGCCGCGAGCGGATAGGTGGGCACCGCCGACGACAGCCCGATCAAGGCGACGAGCCCGTGGCGACGCACGTAAGGAAAGCCCACGCGCCCGTCGTCGCCCGACATATGCGCGCCCCACACCCGCGCGGGCGCGCCCGCGACGTTGCGCACATAGGCGTCGTGGTTTCCGGGAATCGCCGCGACCTTCTCGGGCGGGCCGAGCCGGCCGAGGAACAGCGCCGCCGGCAGGAACTCGCCCTCGAGGCCAAGATTGGTGAGGTCGCCCGTGACGGCGACCGCGTCCGGCGCCTCGTCGACGACGTCGGCGACCAGCAGGTCGAGCACCCGCATGTCGTGCCAGCGCCTTCGCCGGCGCAGATAGTTGATGGCGCCGAGACCCCGCTTCGACAGCAGGTCGATGGGCGAAAAGCTCGGCAGCGGACCGAGATGCGGATCGGAGATGGGCGATGACGGTCATCGCGCGCCGTTATAGGGGGATCGGCCACGCCCGCCACGCCTTTTCCACGCCGGCGCGATGATATCCTGCGCGGCGGGATGAGCGGGAGATGACCCAAACATGTTCAAGTCGAAGCTCGTGCGCGCGGTCGTCGCCCGCTGGGGCCGCGCGCGGCGCGGCATGACGCTCGGCGTGCGTGTCGCGGCGCGCGACGGGGAGGGCAGGGTCATGCTCGTCCGACACGGCTATGCGCCGGGCTGGCATCTGCCGGGCGGCGGCGTCGAGGTGGGAGAGACGGCCGCGACGTCGGCTGCGCGGGAATTGATCGAAGAGACGGGGCTTCGGGCGGAGCGGCTCGTTCTCGCCGGGCTCTACTTCAACCCTGCGTTCGGCGGTCGGGACCATGTGGCGCTGTTCCGGGTCGATCGTTTCGAGCGAGGGCCAGAGCCCGCGCCCAATCGCGAGATCGCCGAGCGGGGCTGGTTTTCGCTCGACGCTTTGCCGGCTGACACGACGCCCGCGACGCGCCGACGGCTCGCGGAGCTTTACGGCGAGGCGGAGAGCGACGGGCGGTGGTGAGGACTCGTCTTGTCCCGGAATCGATCCGGGACCCAGAGCCGACGCCGTTTCCGAAAGTTGCGAACCGCGCGCCGTTCCTTCCTTGAACCGTCTCGGTTCTGGGTCCCGGATCGAGTCCGGGACAAGAGCGGGGGCGCTTACCCCAGACCCTGCCGTCCGTGCGGCGCGGAAAAATCCAGCTTCGGTCCCTTAGGGATCACCCGCGTCGGATTGATGGTCGTGTGCGACCAGTAATAGTGCGTCTTGATATGCGCCAGGTCGACCGTCTCTCCGAAGCCGGCGGCCTGGAACAGGTCGCGCAGATAGCCCGAGAGGTTCGCGTAGTCGGCGATCCGGCGCTTGTTGCACTTGAAATGCCCGACATAGACGGCGTCGAAGCGCGCGAGCGTCGTGAAGAGGCGCACGTCCGCCTCGGTGAGAGCCGAACCCATCAGATAGCGCTGGCCCGCCAGCCGTTCGTCGAGCGCGTCGAGTTCGGAGAACAGCGCGTCGAAGGCCTCCTCATAGGCTTCCTGGCTCGTGGCGAAGCCCGCGCGATAGACGCCGTTGTTGACCCGCTCGTAGACGCGATCGTTCAGCGCGTCGATCCCGGCCCGCAGGGGCTCGGGGTAGAGGTCGCGATCGTTCCCCGTCAGCGCGTCGAAGGCGCTGTTGAACATGCGGATGATCTCGGCGCTCTCGTTCGAAACGATCGTCTTGCGCTCGCGATCCCAGAGCACGGGCACCGTCACGCGCGTCGTCGCGTCGGGGGCGGCCCTGAGATAGAGCTCGTAGAGCCGCGCCTCGCCATGCTCACCCTGCGCCGAGGCGCCGGGAAAGTCGCCGAACGTCCAGCCTTCCGCGCCCATGCGCGGGTCGACGACGAAGACGTCGATGAGGTTCTCGAGCCCCTTCAGCTTCCGGAAGATCAGCGTGCGGTGCGCCCAGGGGCAGGCGAGCGAGACATAGAGCGTACCGCCCGGCCTCGGCCTTGAAGCCGGCCTCCCCGCTCAGGCCCGCGGCGCCGTCGGACGTCACCCAGTTGCGGAACTGCGAGGCCTGCCGTTCGAAGCGGCCGCCGGATTTCGACGTGTCGTACCACTTGTCCTGCCACTTGCCGTCGACCAGCAGACCCATGCTCAACTCTCCCTGTGCAGGGCCGACATAGGGCGCTCGCATGCGAGGGCGCGTCGCGAAAAAGTCACTCGGACCGCTCCCCCTCCGCCGATGATCTCGATTGACTCCCGTTCACGCATTTTCACGTGATTGCGGCGGCGCGCTCACGCGCCATCGGGGAAAATCGACATGCGTGGTCTGATTGCAGGGATCGCTCTTGGTCTGGCGGCGTCATCGCCCGCCGCCGCGTTCTCGAAGGGGGATTGGGTGCTGGCCCAGTGGAAGGGCGGCGAACACTGGTTTCCGGGCGTGGTGGAGAGCGTGTCCGGCGGAAAGGTGACCGTGGCCTACGATGACGGCACGCGCGAGACGCGCCCGTCGAACCAGGTCCGCGACTACGACTGGCGGGTCGGCTCGAAGGTCGAGTGCAACTGGAAGGGCCAGGGCTGGTACCGCGGGAGGATCACGGCGCTTTCGGGAGAACGGCTCAGCATCGCCTATGACGACGGCGACAAGGAGACCACGAAGACCGGCAGCTGCCGCTCGAACTGACGTCCTGTCGTGGCCGCGCGCCGTCGAGCGGCGCGCGGCTCGTCCGTTCTCGCCGGTCCCGCTGGCGTTCCGGGTCGCCGCATGATATGCGCCCGGCCGTCATGCACGACGTCACGCCGCTCCTTCTCCGACGACGCTCCGCGCGGCGCCTTCAGGTGCCGAATACGCGCGGCTGACCGCACGCCCGCCGGGCGCTCGGACGGCCGGACCGAACGAGATCCGCGTGCGAGCGCCGACATGACCTCCCTTCCGCTGACCATCCTGCACGAGCAGCCCGCCGACGGGCCTGCGATCGAACGTCTTCAGGAGCGCGCCTTCGGCCCCGGCCGCTATGCGCGCTCGGCCTATCGGTTGCGCGAGGGCGTGGCCTTCGATCCGCAGCTGTCCTTTACGGCCCAGGTCGGCACGCTGCTCGTCGGCTCCAACCGGATGACGCCGATCACCATCGGCGGGGCCTCCGTCCAGTTGTTGGGACCTCTCGTCGTCGATCCCGCCTTCATGAACCGGGGCATAGGGCGCGCGCTGATCCACGCCTCGCTCGAGGCTGCGGCCGCCGCCGGCCATCGGCTCGTGATGCTGGTCGGCGACGAGCCCTATTACGCGCGCATGGGGTTCGCGCGGATCCCCGAGGGGCGGGTGACGATGCCGGGCCCGGTCGATCCCGCCCGCATGCTGTGGCGCGAGCTCGCGGCCGGCGCCGCCGAAACCGTCGGCGGGCGGGCCTGGAAAGCGTTCTGAGGCCTCAGCAGACCACCGCCTCGACCATCTGCAGCAGCCAGCCGACGACGACGAGGAACAGGCCGATCGGGATGATGAAAAGCCCGATCAGATATTTGAGCGTGTCGACGCCGAACCCGACGACCCGCCAGCCGAAGTCGGTCGTGGCCTTGCCGCGGCCGCAGGATTCCTCCTTCTCCTGAGCCGTTGGCGGAAGCGCCGAGCCGCGCGCGTGTCCGTAGCCGGGCGTTTGGGCGAACGCCGGCGTCGTGAGGCCGAGCGGGCCGGGGGTCGCGAGCAGCAGAGCGCATATGAGCGCGTTCAGGGCGACGCGCATGCGGGCGAACGACATGGAAACTCCTCGGGTTCCCGTCGTTTAATCGGACATCGCCCGTGCGAATCAAGCCGACGAGCCGATTCCGGCCATCCGGAAGACGTCGAGGACGCCGTTCAGCGTGATCTGCACGCCGACGCAGAGCAGGATGAAGGCCGCGAGCCGGCCGATGACCCGCACGCCGCCCGGGCCGAGAAGCCCCGTGATCCAGTCGGCCCAGCTGTAAGCGAGCCAGATCGCGATCGCGTTCGCGATCGCCGCGAGCGACGCCCCGATGGCGAAAGCCGCGAAGGCCGCACCCTCGGCCGGACGGTTCGCGCCGAGCGCGATCGCGACCGCGATGGTGCCCGGGCCCGTCGTGAGCGGCATTGTCAGCGGATAAAAGGCGATGTCGGGCTGGCCGATCGCGTCGTCCGCCTGGCTCTGCTTGCGGTCTTCGTGGGCTTCCGGCGCGGTGAGCATGCGCCAGGCCGAAGCCGCCACCACGAGGCCGCCGGCGATCTTCAGCGCCGCGATAGTGATGCCGAAGAAGGCGAGCACCGACGCCCCGACCCAGAGCGAACAGAGCAGCACGCCCTCGGCGTAGAATCCGATGCGGCGCGCGAGCGCCTTGCGCTCTTCATGGGTCCGGTCGGCGGTCACCTGCGCGAAGATCAGCGCGCCCCCGATCGGGTTGATGATCGAGAAGAACGCCGCGGCGGCGAGCAGAAAGTGCTGCGAGACGTCGAGCGCGAAGCCCATCGCGTGTTCCCCGGGTCAACGCTCCGCATATCCACGGTTTGGGGGCGAAACGCCACCCCCTCTCGAGCGGAAGGCGCTACGCCGCCGCCTTCTCTCATGACCTTTCGTCATGCCCTCCGCCTTCGCGCGGGTATCCAAGACTTCGGCTCGTGCGGCGCCTTGCGAAGAAGCCGTGGATGTCCGGCTCGGCCGCGCATGACGGCGAGGTTCGAGCCCGAATTATGGGACGACCGTCCTCAGCGCCCCTCGCGCGCCCAAGTGGCGGCGAAGGCGCCGAGCAGCAGGATGAGGCCGAGGATCCCGGCGAAGATCGGCAGGATGCCGATGCCGCGGACGACGCTCGCCTCCGCCTGCCGGACGCCGATCCAGTCGGCTCCCGAGGCGCGCGCGCCGGCCGAGACTGGCACGATCCGCGGCACGTCGATCGCGGCGCCGGGCTCGGGCTCCAGCCGGCGGGTCGAACCGCCGGTCTGCGACGCAAGCGGGCCGAGCCGGCGCTCGGTGCTCGCGACTTCGGTGAATTCGCGCGGGTTCGGCGGGCCGACGTTCACGAGCGTCGAGAACGTGCCGTCGGTCACGCGATGGAGGCCGAGTTCGGGCGTCTCGAAGGTCGCGCGCCAGAGGCCGGGCTCCTCCTGCGCAAAGCGCGATCTCGCGCGACTGGCCGTTCGGCAGCGTCACCGTCACGGGCGCGGCCTCGTCCTTCAGGGTCTGGCGTTCGAAGGTGACGGTCCTGCCAGTCGCTTTCGCGCGCAGCGCCTCTTCCTCGAGGTCCGGCTCCTTCATGAGCCAGTGCGACAGCCGGCGCAGCAGGTCGACATGCGGGCCGCCGCCGTCGAAGCCACGGGCCCAGAGCCAGGCGTGGTCGGACAGCAGCAGGGCGACGCGGCCCTTCTCCTCGCGGGCGAGCACGAGCAGCGGACGCTCCTCCGGCCCCTGCAGCACCGCATCGCCTTCGCGAAGGCGCGAGTCGACCATGCGGAACCAGGGCGCCCAGCTGGGCGGGTTTTGCTCGGAGCCCGGAAGCCCCCGCGTCACCGGATGCTTGCGGCCGACCTCGGAGAGCGCCGCCTTGAACTGGCGCTCCACCACGCCGCCCATGGGCTCTGCCGGGAGCACCGCGGAGAGCGGAGTCTCGTAGAGCGAGCCCGGCTCCGAGTAATCCGGGCCGCCCGCGACCAGAACCGCGCCGCCGTCGCGCACATAGCGCGCGATGTTGTCGAAATAGACGATCGGCAGGATGCCCTGACGGGCGTAGCGGTCGAAGATGATGAGGTCGAACTCGTCGATCTTCTGGGAGAACAGCTCGCGGGTCGGGAAGGCGATGAGCGAGAGCTCGTTGATCGGCGTGCCGTCCTGTTTTTCCGGCGGACGGAGAATGGTGAAATGCACGAGGTCGACCGAGGCGTCGGCCTTGAGAAGGTTGCGCCAGGTGCGCTCGCCCGCATGCGGCTCGCCCGAGACCAGCAGCACCCGCAGCTTCTCGCGCACGCCGTCGATCGGCACGACCGCGCGGTTGTTGACGGTGGTGATCTCGCGCCCGGCGTCCTCCGCCTCGATTTCGATGAAGTTGACGCCGGGATGGGCGACCGGAGCCTCGATCGTCGTGGTCTGGCCCGGCAGCGCCTCGACGCGGTCGATGATCTCGCCGTCGCGGCGGATCGTGACGGGAACCGGGCGGCCAAGGCCGTCGCCGACCTCCTCGATGCGGAAGCCGATGCGCTGGGTCTGGCCGACGATGCCGAAACGGGGGCTGAGCGTCAGAGCGACGCGCCGGTCGCGCTCGTCGGGGCGCCCGGTGATCAAAGCGTGGATCGGAGCCGAAAACCCGAGGTCGCGCGCCGCGCCGGGAACGTCGTGGACCACGCCGTCTGTGACGAACAGGGCGCCGGCGACGCGCTCGGGCGGCACGTCCGCGAGGCCGTTGCGAAGCGCGGCGAAGAGCTCGGTGCCGTCGCTCGCCGAGCCGTCCTGGCCCGCCTCGATCCAGCGAACCTCGGTGTCCTTGAGGCCGGAGAGCCGCGCCTCGAGCTGCCGGCGCGCCTCGTCGGTCTGGCGGTTGCGGCCGTCGAGCGACTGGCTGCCGGAGCGATCCACCACCACGGGCAGCACGTTGGTCAGCGTCTCGCGGTCCTCGCGGGTGAAGGACGGGTTGGCGAGCGCGATCAGCAGACACGCGATCGCGCCGGCGCGAAGCCATGCGCCGCGGGTCTTGCCGAAGATGCAGAGGCCCGCCACCACGATCCCGGCGAAGGCGAGGGCCAGAAGCGCGGGCAGGGGGATGAGCGGGGCGAAGTCGACGTCGATGCTCATCACTGCCCGAGCCTCTCGAGCAGCGCAGGAACGTGGACCTGATCAGCCTTGTAGTTGCCGGTCAGCGTGTACATCACGATGTTGATTCCGACGCGGTAGGCCATCTCGCGCTGGCGTTCGTCGGAAGAGGTCGGGAACAGCGGCATGCCGTCGGCCCCGACCGCCCATGCGCCGGCGAAGTCCGCGGAAGAGATGAGCACCGGCGAGACGCCGTCGCCGGCGCGCGCCGGTCGGTCCTCGCCTTCGTCGGCCGGCGGCAGCGCCTCGACCCAGAGCGGGCTTCCGGAATAGCGGCCGGGGAAATCGTCGAGCAGATAGAAAGCCTTGGTCAGGACGTGCTCCTTCGGGGCCTTCTCCAGCGCCGGCACGTCGAGCCCGTCGAGCAGGCGGCGGAGCGCCTCGTTCTGCGGGCCGCCGGTTCCGGCGGTCAGCGCGTCGCGGGTGTCGAACAGGATCGTGCCGCCCTGCTTCATGTAGGCGTCGACGCGCGCAAGCGTCTCAGGGGAGAGCTGCGCCGCGCGGTCGGTGACGGGCCAGTAGATCAGCGGGAAGAAGGAGAGCTCGTCCTTGGCCGGATCGACCGCCATCGGCGTCCCGGGCTCGAGCGCCGTGCGTTCGGCGAGCGTCTGGGTGAGGCCTTCAAGGCCTGCCTTCGAGACGCGGTCGACGTCGCGGTCTCCGGTCGCCACATAGGCGAGGCGCGTGGAGAGCGTCGCCTCGAGCGCGAAACGTTCGTCGATCGGCTGCTTCTTCGTCGCCGCCGGCGGCCGCTCGGCGGCTGTCTGAGCCAGCGCGGGACCGGCCGCCAGAGCGAGGCCGCAGGCCGCGAGCAGGACGACGGCGGCCCCGGCCTTGGCCGCGCCGCGGGGCGTCCGGCCGATGAGCGCGAGGCCGCCGGCCAGCAGGAAGACAACGAGGCTGTCGAGGATCGCGAGCAGCGCCGCGGCGGTGAACAGCCAAGGCGCGACAGGCGTCGGCTCGACGGCGACCACGGGCGCGACGCCGGCGTCGAGACCCGAGAGGTCGAGCCGAGCGAGGGCGGCGTCGGGGGGCAGCAGATTGACCGCGATTCCCGCGTCGACGGGCCCGTAGAAGCCCGGAGGGTTGTCGCGCGTCGCGGCGGCGCGGCCGTCGACCGAGACCGGCTTGGCGGTGGCGGGTGGACTGCGGAAGGCGCCGAAGCCGTCGAGCGTGCGCGTCGGGGGCAGGGTCTGGGCGCGCGGCGCAGGCGCCTGCGCGGCCTCGCCGGCGGCCGGTTGTCCCGCGGCCGCGCCTTCGGGCTTGGCGGGGGGCGGGTTCGAACCCGCAAGGTCGACGATCCGGCGCAGCATGTCCACGAACGCGCCAGAAAGCGGCAGGTTCGACCAGCGCGTGTCCGCGGTCACATGAAAGAGCACGCTGAGCCCCCGGTCCTGCTTTACGGCGGTGACGAGCGGCGTGCCGTCGCCGAGCGTCGCCCACACCCGGTCCGGCAGGTCGGCGTCGGGCTCGGCGAGCACTTGACGGGTGACGGTGACGTCCTTCGGCGGAACGAGCGGCGCGAACGGACTGTCGGCTGCGTAGGAAGAAAGCGGCTGCGGCGTCTCCCAGGCGAGCGCGCCGCCGAGAATGCGGCCGCCCTGGCGAAGGCGCACGGGCGAGAGCTCGTCCTGCGGCGCCGCCGCAAGGCGCGGACCTGCGAAGCGGATCAGCACGCCGCCGCCCCGGACCCAGCGCGTCAACGCGTCCTGCGCCTCGCGCGTCAGCGCGCCGACGTCGGCGAGCAGGATGACCGGCAGCTTGTCCGCCACGAACTGCTCGACGGCCTGGCTCGGCCCCTGGCCCTGCGCCTCTCGCACGTCCGCGAAAGGCTTGAGCGCGCGGTTGACGTAGTAGACCGGCGAGAGCAGCGGCTGGGCGACGTCGGCGGTCGCGCCGGTGACGAGGCCGATCGACCGACGCTTCGAGCGCTGGTCGAGCAGCTGGACGGCGCCGGCGGTCTTGGCGCCGACGAGTTCGAGCCGCGCGATGTCGTTCCGGAGCTCCACCGGGAGCTGGAACGACGCGGTCGCGTCCCGCGCGCCGACCGCGAAGGCCGCGTCGACCTCGGCGAGCGGACGGCCCCGCAGGTCGGAAGCGCGCACGCGCAGCGGCTCCGCGCCGGAGGCTTCGGCCCGCAGCGCCTTGACGGTCATCGCGCCCGGCGTGTTCTCGGCCGCCGCGAGCGCCCGGGCCGAGCCCGTCGGATCAATCCGGACCGAGAGCGGGCGGCCCCCGAGCGCCGCCCTCAGGCCCTCGGCGAAGGCGCGGGCCTCGCCGCCCGCCAACCCGTCGGAGATCCAGACCGCGTCCGCGGTCGCATGCGCTTTCAGGAACGCCTCCACGGCGGGCAAGCTGCGGTCGGCGACGAAGGGTTCGGGCGACAGCACCCGGAGCCGCTCGATTGCGGCCTCCGCGGTTCCGAGGCCGATCTCGCGCGGCGGCTCGGCGGTCGCGAGCAGCGCGACGGGGCGTCCCTGATCGCCCGCCGACTGGAGCGCGCCTTCGGCCGCGGCGAGGCGGGCGTCCCATTCGGACGCCGCCGCCCAGCCATTGTCGACGACGCAGCAGCGGCCCCGAGCCGGAGCTCGCGGCCCGGCGGCGGGTTCAGGATCGGCTTCGCCAGCGCGAAGATCAGCAGCGCGGCGAGCCCGAGGCGCAGCAGCAGCAGCCACCATGGCGTGCGGGCCGGGGTCTCGCGCTTGGCCACGACGTCGAGCAGCAGGCGAAGCGGCGGGAAGTCGACGGTGCGCGGGCGCGGCGGCGTGAGGCGCAGCAGCAGCCAGAGCGCCGGCAGCGCGATCAGCGCCGTCAGCATCCAGGGCGCGAGGAAGGCCAGCGGGAGCGCGCTCATCGTTCGGCCTCGCCGAGGCGGGCGTGGAGGGCGAGCAACGGCTCGGTGGCCGGACGGTCGGTGCGGTGGATCGTCAGCGTCCAGCCGCGGCGGCGCGCGATGTCGGCGAGCGCCGCGCGGTGGCGCGCGAGGCGCGCCTCGTAGCCCGCCCGCCACTCCTCCGCGCGGCCGGCCACGAGCTTCACCGAGGCGTCGGGGTCGAGAAATTCGGTGCGGCCGGAAAAGGGGAAGGTCTCTTCGACGGGATCCACGATCATGACCATGTGCCCCCGTCCCCCGCGTCCGGCGAGGGCGGCGACGGTGGCGGCGATCTCCTCCTCCGGCGCAAGCAGGTCGCCGATCAGCACCGCCTCGGCGAGCCGCGCGATCGGAGCGGCGGGCGGCGGCAGATGGTTGGCGTCGTCCTCGGCGTGGACCAGCGCTTCGGCGAGCTTCTCGATCGCGAGGCGGCTCGCGGTCGGGCGCGTGAGGCCCAGGAGCCCGACGCGCTCTCCCCCGCGCACCAGAAGGTCGGCGACCGCCAGGCCGAGCACGACGGCGCGCTCGAGCTTGGTGACGTCGGACAGGCTCGATCGAAACGCCATGCTGCGCGAGCGGTCGATCCAGAGCCAGACCGTGTGGGCGGCCTCCCACTCCTGCTCGCGGATGTAGAGATGCTCGTCGCGCGCCGAACGGCGCCAGTCGATGCGGCCGGGCACGTCGCCTTCGTTGAAGCGGCGGAACTGCCAGAAGTTCTCGCCCACGCCGGAGCGCCTGCGGCCGTGGAGGCCGTGCACCACGGTGGCGGAGGCGCCGCGCCGCGACCAGAAGGCGCGGCAGGGCGGAGGCGAGGCCGAGCGCCGCCTCCTCGTGCCGCATCGTGATCGCGGCTTCCGAGGGGTCGACGAGCCCGGCGCGGACCGCCATTCGCGTCAGCCGAGCCGCTCGACGAGCCGGGCGATGACGCCCGACAGCGTGTCGCCCGACGAACGCGCGGAGAAGGTCAGCGCCATGCGGTGCTTCAGGATCGGCTCGGCCAGCGCCGCGACGTCGTCGATCGAGGGCGCGAACCGTCCGTCGAGCAGCGCGCGGGCGCGCACCGCGAGCATCATCGACTGGCTGGCGCGCGGGCCGGGGCCCCAGGCGATCTTTTCGGCGATCGTCTTGTCGGCGGTCTCGGGCCGCGCGGAGCGCACGAGGTCGAGGATCGCCTCGACGACGCTTTCTCCCACGGGCAGGCGCCTGACGAGGCGCTGCGCGCTCATCAGGTCGTCGGAGGAGAGGGCGGGGCGCGCCTTGACCTCGTCCGCTCCCGTCGTCGCGAGCAGGATGCGGCGTTCGGCGTCGCGGTCGGGATAGTCGACGTCGATCTGCAGGAGGAAGCGGTCGAGCTGCGCCTCGGGCAGCGGATAGGTGCCCTCCTGCTCGAGCGGGTTCTGGGTCGCGAGCACATGGAAGGGGCGCGGCAGGTCGTGGCGCTGGCCCGCGACCGTGACGTGATATTCCTGCATCGCCTGCAGCAGCGCCGACTGGGTGCGCGGGCTCGCGCGGTTGATCTCGTCGGCCATCAGAAGCTGGGCGAACACCGGACCGCGCACGAAGCGGAACGAGCGCTTGCCGGTCGGATCCTCCTCCAGGACCTCGGAGCCGAGAATGTCGGAGGGCATGAGGTCGGGGTGAACTGGACGCGCCGGGCGTCGAGGCCGAGAACCACGCCCATGGTGTCGACGAGCTTGGTCTTGGCGAGGCCCGGGACGCCGACCAGCAGCGCGTGGCCGCCGCAGAGCACCGTGAGCAGCGCATGGTCCACGACCTTGTCCTGGCCGAAGATGATCTCGCCGATCGCCGCGCGCGCCGCCGCCACATGTCCGCCGATGGCCTCGGCGTTTCGGACGATCGCGGCGTCGAGGTCGGTCGCGGCTTCGGCCTGTTGCATCAAGGCGAGTCTCCTTCGCGGTCAGCCTGCGCGTCGCACGCTCATCGGACGACCGTCTCGCCCGCTTTGCAAGCCCCGCGAATGCGGAGCCGTTAACGGGCGGCCGGCGCCCGGCCCTTATCCACGGCCCGATCAGGCCTTAAGTTCAACCCGATCCGCCGAAAGCGGCGGGAGCAAGGCTTGGGCCAGACAGTTGGGCCGGCGAGCCCGAAGCGCCAGGAGCGTCGAGAGATCGTGACTTCGGACGAAATCGCCGTCGGATCACAGCGTATGCAGGCGCTTGCGGAGGCCGCTCGGGCCGCATGCACGCGCGGACCGGCGCCGGTGCACAAATGGAATCCGGCGCATTGCGGCGAGATCGACATCGTCGTTCACGCAGACGGAACCTGGGACTACAACGGCTCCCCGATCGGCCGGCCGGCGCTCGTCAAGCTGTTCTCGACCGTGCTGCGCAAGGATCCGGACGGCTTCGTGCTGGTGACTCCCGCCGAAAAGCTCTCCATCACGGTCGAGGACGCGCCGTTCGTCGCCGTCGAGATGGCGAGCGAGGGGGAGGGCGCCGGCCGCCGGATCCGCTTTCGCACGAATGTCGACGAGACCGTCGACGCCGGGCCGGACCACGAGCTTCGGTTCGAGGAGGACGCCGGCGGCGGGTTCCGCCCCTATGTCCGCGTGCGCCACGATCTCTGGGCGCTGCTCGCGCGCTCGGCGGTCTACGACCTCGTGGATCTCGCCGAGGAGAAGGACGGAGCCTTGGGCGTCTGGGCCGGCGGCGCGTTCTTTCCGATGGCCGGCGCATCGGCATGACGCTCGCCGAAGCCTTGTCGCTCGCTGATTTCCGCGCGCGCGCCTCCGAAAGGCTGCTCGGCGCGCCGCCCGATCCCGACGATCCCGATACGGTTCCGATCGGCGAATTCGCGCTGCTCGCGCCGGACCGGATTCCGCGCGCCGCCGCCGTGCTGATCGGCGTGGTGGCGCGGCAGGAGCCGCAGCTGCTCTTTACGCAGCGCGCCAAGCATCTGCCTGTCCACCCCGGTCAGGTCGCCTTTCCCGGCGGCAAAGCGCGAGCCGCAGGACGCCTCGCCGCTTGCGACCGCCCTGCGCGAGGCGAACGAGGAGATCGGACTGGACCCGGCCTTCGTCACGCCGCTCGGCTATCTCGACCTCTACGTCACGAATTCGGGATTCGGGATCGTGGGCGTGGTGGCGGAGATCGCGCCGGGCTACGGGATGACGCTGGCGCCCGGCGAGGTCGAGACGCGTTCGAGGTTCCGCTCGACTTCCTCATGCGACCGAGAACCATCGGGTCGAGATGCGGGAGTGGCAGGGCGGCCTGCGGGAGATCAACCACATGCCCTGGGGCGACCGGAACATCTGGGGCGTGACCGCGGGCATGCTGAAGAACCTCTATGAAAGGCTCTACGGCCCATGAGCCGCATCGCGTTCCAGCTTCTTCTCGCGCTGTCGCCCTTCGTCGCCTATGCGCTGTGGCTGCATTTCACTAAGCGCGGCTGGCGCGCGCCCGAGCACTGGCGCGGGGTGCCGCTCGCATGGCTCGTCGCGGCGGCCGTCGCCATCACGCTCGGGAGCCTCGCGTTGCTCGCCCTCACGACAGGCGGCTCGACGCGTTCGCTCTACGTGCCGGCGCATATGGAGAACGGCGTGTTCGTGCCGGGCAAGATCATCGAGCCCGACAAGAAATGACGGCGGCCGTCGCCCGGCTCGACGGCGCCGACTGGGCTTCGCGAACCGCCGCTTCGCGATCTCCTCGCAGTCCTCGACGCCGAAGGCGAGGAGGCGCGGGTCAACGGCGGCGCGGTGCGCGACGCGTTGCTCGGGATTGAACTCGGCGACGTCGACGTCGCCGCCACGGCGCTTCCGGAAGAGACGACGCGGCGCGCCATGGCCGCCGGATGGAAGGTCGTTCCGACCGGGCTCGAGCACGGTACCGTCACCGTCGTGATCTCCGGCAAGCCGTTCGAGGTCACGACGTTGCGCCGCGACGTCGAGACCGACGGACGCCGCGCGACCGTCGCCTTCACGCGCGACTGGGCCGAGGACGCGGCGCGCCGCGATCTCACGATCAACGGCCTTTTCCTGTCGCGCGACGGCGTGGTGCACGACCATGTCGGAGGGCTCGCGGATCTCGCCGCCCGGCGCGTGCGCTTCATCGGCGACGCGCGCCAGCGCATCCGCGAGGATTATCTGCGCACCTTGCGGTTCTTTCGGTTTCACGCCCGCTTCGCCGAAGGGCCGCCCGACGCCGAGGGGCTCGCGGCCGCGATCGCCGAGCGCGACGGCCTGAGCCTGCTCTCCGCCGAGCGGGTGAGGGCGGAGCTGCTGAAGCTTTTGGCGGCGCGTGGCGCATCCGAGACGGTCGCCGAGATGGCGGGCGCGGGGCTGTTGACGCCGCTGGTCGGCGGAGTTCCGCGGACCGCGCATTTCGCCCGTTTCGTTGATGCCGACCGCGAAGCGCCCGACGCTCTGCTTCGGCTCGCGGCGCTGTCTCAGTTCGTCAGCGAAGACGCCTTGAGGCTCAAGGAGCGCCTGCGGCTGTCGAATGCGGAGAGCCGGCGCCTGGAGGCGATCGGCGACATGACGCCCCGGCTCGATCCTGCAGACGAGCCTGCGGCCAAACGCGCGCTCTACCGGCTCGGACCGCAAGCCTATCGAGACCGCGCGCGGCTCACTGCTTTAGGAGGCGGCGACTGGAACGCCGCGATCGCGCTGTCCGACCGCTGGCGCGCGCCGAAATTTCCGATCGCCGCCGACGATTTCAAGGCGCTCGGGCTTGAAGGCCGGGCGCTCGGCCGCGCGCTCAAGCACGCCGAGGAGGCGTGGGTCGAGGCGGGGTTTCCGACAGGACGCGCCGAGATCGAGGCGCTGATCGAACAGGCGTCATCCCGGCCGGAGCGCAGCGCAGAGCCGGACCGTCTTCCGAAGAAGGCTAAAAGCCGCCTGGGTCAGGCCGAGACGCCGAGCGCGGCCTCGGCGCGTGCGATCCAGTCCCTGAGGCGAGGGAACGGCGCGAGATCGAAGCCGCCCTCATGGGCGAGCCGCGTGTAGGCGAGCAGCGAGACGTCGGCGAGCGTCGGCGCGGCGCAGGCCATGAACGCGCTTTCGCCGAGCCGCCGCTCCATCAGCGCGAAGGCGGCCTCGCCGCGCTCCAGCAGACGCGGATCGAGCTTTCGGGCGTCTTGCCGAGATAGCGGATCTGGAAGCGGCGCACGGCGACATAGGGCTCGTGGCTGTACTGCTCCCAGAACAGCCACTGCAGCATCACGGCGCGCTCGAAGGCGTCGGTCGGGACGAGCGCCGAGCCGTCGGCGAGGTGGAGGATGATGGCGTTCGACTCCGACAGCGACCGCCCGTCGGCGAGAACGACGAACGGGACTTTTCCAGCCGGATTGAGCGCGAGAAACGCCGGTGTCCGGGCCTCGCCCTCGACGACGTCGACGTCGCGCCACTCGAACGGAACGCCGAGGAGCTCGGCGACCCAGCGCACCTTCATGCAGTTGCCCGAAATCGGGTCGCCGTAGATCGTCAGCATCGGAGCCTTCTCACGGCCACGCCGCGTGCGGCGGCAGCGACGACAGGATCGAGGCGACGTTGCCGCCGGTCTTGAGGCCGAAGATCGTGCCGCGGTCGTGCAGCAGGTTGAACTCGACATAGCGACCGCGGCGCACGAGCTGCTCGGCCGGTCGGCCTCGGTCCAGGGCGTCGACAGGTTCGCCCGCACGATGTCCGGATAGGCCTTCAGGAAGGCCTCGCCGACCGATCTCGTGAAGGCGAAGTCGGCGTCGAAAATCGTTTGAGTCGAGCCAGTCGTAGAAGATGCCGCCGACGCCGCGCGGCTCGTTGCGGTGCTTGAGGAAGAAGTAGTCGTCGCACCACTGCTTGAACTTCGGATAGTCGGCGACCGCATGGCCTTCGCAGGCCTGCCTGTAGGCCGCATGGAACGCGACCGTGTCCGGGTCGTCCTGCGTGCGCCTGCGGTCGAGCACGGGGGTGAGGTCGCCGCCGCCGCCGAACCAGGCTTTCGAGGTCACGACGAACCGCGTGTTCATGTGCACGGTCGGAACGTGCGGGCTCCAGGGGTGGGCGATCAGCGAGATGCCCGACGCCCAGAAGTCCGGCGCTTCCGTGGCCCCGGGAATGTCCTTGCGGAACTCGGGCGCGAATTCGCCGAAGACGGTGGAGACGTGCACGCCGACCTTTTCGAACACGCGTCCCTTCATCATGCCCATCACGCCTCCGCCGCCGTCCGCGCCGGTGTGGTCGGCGCGCGACCAGGGCGTGCGCTCGAAGCGTCCGGCGGGGGCCTCGCCGCCGGCCTCGTCCTCGATCGCCTCGAGGCTCTGATGGATCCGGTCGCGCAAGGTCTCGAACCAGGCGCGGGCCTGCGTCTTGCGGGCGTCGATGTCGTCGGGAAGGGGCATTGGCGTCTTCGCGTCCTTTGCGGTCGCGCTTTTTAGGGCGTCTTCGCAAACGGTGGAAAGCCGTCCGTCCGGCGAAGCGCCTCGCCGAGGACGATCGCGGCGGCGACCGCGACGTGAGAGAGCGCAGGTCCGGCCGCATCGGGATCGCGATCCGCAGATCGGCGGCCTCATGCACGCAATCCGGCGCGCCGGACGATTCCCGGCCGACCATCAGAACGTCGCCGGGCCGAAAATCCGCTGAAAGATGAGAGGTCTCGGCCTTCGTCGTCAGGAGCGCGAGCCGTCGGCCCTCCGCGCGGCGGATTTCCTCGAACGCCGTGAAGGACGCATGGCGGCGGATGTTCACATGATCGAGATAATCGAGCCCCGCCCGGCGGAAGGCGCGGTCCGAAACGGGAAAACCCGCCGGTTCGACGATGTCGACATCGACTCCGAGGCAGGCCGCCATCCGCAGCATCGTCCCGGCGTTCTGCGGGATGTCGGGCTGGAGGAGGGCGAGCCGCATTGGGAAAAAAGCCTTTTCTGTGCGTCGATAGCCATTTGGCTGCGACAAGGTGTCATGATCGGCCATCCGGGCTTGGACGAAATGTCCACCCGTGTCAGATAGCCACTCGTCTTGAGAGCCATTCCAATCGGCCGCTCCTGGGACCAGCCGAAAGGGTCCACGATCCGGTTTCGGCCAGCAACGTAGGTAGCGGCGGAGACCCCAGTGACGACCACCGAGCACGCCGAACAGCCGAACCGCCGCGATTTTCTGTATCTCGCCACCGGGGCCACCGCCGTCTGGGGCGCGGCCTTCCTGGCCTGGCCGTTCATCGACCAGATGAACCCGGACGCCGCCTCGCTTGCGCTCGCCTCCACCGACGTCGATCTCTCGCAGATCGCCGAAGGCCAGGTGGTCAGCGTGAAGTGGCGCGGCAAGCCGGTCTTCATCTGGAACCGGACCAAGCAGCAGATCGAGGAAGCGTCCAAGACGCCGCTCGGCGACCTGCCCGACAAGAACGCCCGCAACGCCAACCTTCCGTCCGACGCGGACGCCTCCGACGCCAATCGCGGCGCGAAGGGCAAGGAGAACTGGCTGATCGTGACGGGCGTGTGCACGCATCTCGGTTGCGTGCCGCTCGCGAATTCCGGCGATTTCGGCGGCTGGCTCTGCCCCTGCCACGGATCGCACTACGACGCCGCCGGCCGCATCCGCCGGGGCCCGGCGCCGGAAAACTCGCGATCCCGCCATACGCCTTCGAAGGCGACACAAAATCAAGATCGGCTGAGGGAGACGGCCGCCGCAAGGCGGCCGGGAGGGGTGAACGACCACCATGCAGGGACATTCGACCTACGAGCCTAAGCCGGGCGTCGCGAAGTGGTTCGAGGACAGGCTGCCGATCGTCGGCCTGATCCATTCGAGCGCCGTCGCTTATCCGGTGCCGCGGAACCTGAACTACCTCTGGACCTTCGGCGGCATCCTGACCTTCATGCTGGTCGCCCAGATCCTGACTGGCGTCGTGCTCGTGATGCACTACACGCCGCACGCCTCGCTCGCCTTCGAGTCGGTCGAGAAGATCATGCGCGACGTCAACTACGGTTGGCTGCTGCGCTATCTGCACGCCAACGGCGCGTCGATGTTCTTCATCGCGGTCTACATCCACATCTTCCGCGGCATGTATTACGGCTCCTACAAGGCGCCCCGCGAGATCCTCTGGATCCTCGGCGTTCTGATCTTCCTGCTGATGATGGCCACCGCCTTCATGGGCTACGTGCTGCCCTGGGGTTCAGATGTCGTTCTGGGGCGCGACCGTCCATCACCAACCTGTTCTCCGCCATTCCCGTGGTCGGCGAGACGCTGGTGACGTGGCTCTGGGGCGGCTTCGCGGTCGACAACGCGACGCTGCAGCGCTTCTTCTCTCGCTGCACTATCTGCTGCCCTTCGTGATCGTGGGCGTCGTCGGACTCCATATCTGGGCGCTGCATCATGTCGCCAGAACAATCCTGCGGGCGTCGACATCAAGGATATCCGCCGCGACACCGTGCCGTTCACGCCCTACGCCACGCTGAAGGACGGCTTCGCGATGGTGTGCTTCCTGATCTTCTTCTCGTGGTTCGTGTTCTACACGCCGAACTACCTCGGCCACGCCGACAATTACATCAAGGCCAACAGCCTGGTGACGCCGTCGCACATCGTGCCGGAATGGTACTTCCTGCCGTTCTACGCGATCCTGCGCGCCATCCCGTCCAAGCTCGGCGGCGTGCTCTGCATGTTCGGCGCGATCGCGGTGCTGTTCGTGCTGCCCTGGCTCGACACCTCGAAGGTCCGCTCGGGCAAGTACCGGCCGCTGTTCAAGCAGTTCTTCTGGGTCTTCGTGGGCGTCTGCGTGCTGCTCGGCTGGCTCGGCTCGAAGCCGCCGGAGGGCTGGTACGTCACGATCTCGCAGATCGCGACCTTCTACTACTTCGCCCACTTCCTGATCATCCTGCCGCTGCTCGGCATGCTCGAGACGCCGAAGCCGCTGCCGGCCTCGATCGCGGACGACGTGCTCGCCGACGAGGAGAAGAGGGGCGGCCATTCGGCGCTCGCCAATCTCGCAGCAGCCCGGGAGGCCCAACGATGATCCGCCTGACCTTCGCCCGCCCGGTCCGGGCGGCCCTGGCGGCGGTCTCGATCGCCGCCGCGACCTTCGCGGTCGTTGCTCCCGCGTCGGCCGCCGAGCAGGTTCACCCACCGCGGCAGCAGTGGTCGTTCTCCGGGCCGTTCGGAAAGTACGACCAGGCGCAGCTGCAGCGCGGCTTCAAGATCTACCGCGAGGTCTGCGCAAGCTGCCACGCGATGTCGATGGTCGCGTTCCGCAACCTCGCGCAGGAGGGCGGCCTCGGCTTCACCGAAGGCCAGGCCGAGACGATCGCGGCCGAGTACCAGATCAAGGACGGCCCGAACGACAGCGGCGACTTCGTCGACCGCCCGGGCAAGCTCTCGGATTATTTCCCGAGCCCGTTCCCGAACGAGCAGGCGGCGCGCGCCTCGAACGGCGGCGCCTATCCGCCGGACTTCTCCACGCTCGCCAAGGCCCGCACCTACGAACGCGGCTTCCCGACCTTCGTGTTCGACATCTTCACCCAGTTCCAGGAGCAGGGTCCGGACTACATCCACGCGCTGCTCGCCGGCTACAAGGAGCCGGAGCACGGCGAGAAGCCGCCGAAGCCGGGCCTCCACTACAACACCTACTTCCCGGGCCACTGGATCGCGATGGCTCCGCCGATCCAGGCGGTCAGGTCGAATACACCGACGGCACGCCCACGACGGTCGATCAGTACGGCAAGGACGTCGCGGCCTCATGGTGTGGGCGGCAGAGCCCCACATGCTCGATCGCAAGCAGATGGGCTTCAAGGTGATGTTCTTCCTCATCGTCTTCGGCGCGCTGCTCTATTTCACGAAGAAGAGCGTCTGGGGCGGTCTGAAGTCGCGGACCGCGTGAGATAGCCATGACGGCCTGACGCTTCGGCGTCCGGTCTGATATCGCAGGCGGCGGGCTCTTCGCGGGGCCCGCCGTCGTCGTTTCGGGGGGAGCAGGACACATGGCCGAAGTTCAGAAACGACGCGCGACGCTCGGCGTCATCGGCGGTTCGGGGATCTACGACCTTTCGCTGCTGACCGATGTCCGCGAGCTCGATCTGTCGAGCCCGTGGGGCGAGCCTTCGGCGAAGCCGATCGAAGGCGTGATCGGCGAAACCCGCGTCGTGTTCCTTCCGCGCCATGGCGCGGGCCACCGCTTCGCGCCCTCCGACATCAACTACCGAGCCAACATCGACGTGCTGAAGCGGGCGGGCGTCACCGACCTGATCTCGGTCTCGGCCTGCGGCTCCTACAAGGAAGAGCTGCCGCCCGGGACCTTCGTGCTGGTCGATCAGTTCATCGACCGCACGTTCCGCCGGGAAACCTCGTTCTTCGGCGCAGGATGCGTGGCTCACGTCTCCTTTTCCGATCCGGTCGCTCCCAATCTCGTCGCGCGCATCGCCCGCGCGGCGGCCGCGGAGGAGATCCCGCATATCGTGGGCGGATCCTATGTCTGCATGGAGGGTCCGCAGTTTTCGACGCGCGCGGAGTCGGTCGCCTACAAGGCGATGGGCGCTTCGGTGGTCGGGATGACCAACATGCCCGAGGCCAAGCTCGCCCGGGAAGCGGAGCTGCCCTATGCGACCATCGCCATGTCACCGACTACGACGCCTGGCGCCCGCATGAGAGCGGGGTCGGCGTCGCCGAGATCCTAGAGGTGATGCGTGCGAACGGCGACAGGGCGCGGAGGCTTCTGGCGCGGCTCGCGGCCGAGTCCCGGCGGAGCCGGAACCGTGTCCGCTCGGCTCGGACCGCGCGCTCGACTTCGCGCTGGTGACGGCGCTGGAGCATCGCGACCCGGCGCTTCTGGCGAAGCTCGACGCGATCGCAGGGCGCGTGCTTGACTAACGGCGCGTCAGCCTTGGGGCCGCGTCTCGACGAACACCGTGCTGGTGAACCGCAGGGCTTCCTCGCCGCGCTGGTTCACCGCCGTGTTCAGCGCCTTCACCAATCCCCATCCGGGCCGTGAGGCGCTCGGCCGCGCCTCCAGCGCCTCGGCGAAATAGGTCAGCGTGTCGCCCGCCATCACGGGATGGCGCCACTTGAGGTCCGTGAAGCCGGGCGAGGGGCCGGCGCGGCCGACGGGGAGGCCCGCGGCCATGCGCTCCTTGGCCATGCGCACCTGGAATGCGATCATCAGCTTCATCCAGATCGCGCAGCTGTGCCAGCCCGAGGCGGCGAGCCCCTTGAACGGCCCCGCGCCGGCCCGCCTCCTCGGACAGATGGAAGCGCTGCGGGTCGTATTTTTCGGCGAAGCGGATGATGTCTTCCGCCGCAAACGTCCAGTGGCCGATCTCGACTTTCTTGCCGACCTCGTAATCCTCAAGATGCATCAGGGCGCCCTCCGCCGGCCGATGAGCTTCGTGCTCACCTGCCGCATGACCACGACGCCGTTCTGGTTCCGCACCTCGAATTCGAACTTCACCAGCCCGCCTCGGAACGCCCCGGCACGCCGCGCGCGGTCAGAACTTCCGGCGCACCGACAGTTGGTCGCCGGCCTTGACCGGCGCGCGCCATTCAAGACTGTCGGCGCCCGGCGAGCCGAGCGAAGCGGCGTCCAGAAGAAACGCGTCGCAGTTCATCCGCATGAGGAGGGCGGCGGTGTACCAGCCGGAGCCGATGAGCTCGCCCAGCATCGAGCCGCGGGCGGCTTCCTCGGAGAGATGCATCGGCTGCGGATCGAACTCGCGCGCGAACTCGACCATGTCGTCGCGGTCGACGGTCCAGTCGCCATAGTCGGCGACGTCGCCGGGGAGGAAGTCCTCGAAGAAGATGTTCGGGTCGCTCACGGGCTCGCCTTCATCAGTCGATTGCGTGCTTCGAGACGGCGGCTGACGCCGCCTCCTCAGCATGAGGGGAGTTTAGAAGCTCAGACCTTCCTCATGCTGAGGAGCGCCGAAGGCGCGTCTCGAAGCACGCAGTTCGTTTCCGCCCCGACAATGGATCCTCGGGCCAAGCCCGAGGATGACGACTGAGGAAACTCAGCCCTCAGTTCGCGAAGCGGAAGTGGAGCACGTCGCCGTCCGCGACCACGTAGTCCTTGCCTTCGAGGCGGAATTTTCCGGCCTCCTTCGCGCCCGCTTCGCCCTTCAGCGCCACATAGTCCGGGTACGCGATGGTCTCGGCGCGGATGAAGCCCTTTTCGAAATCCGAGTGGATCACGCCCGCGGCGCCCGGGGCCTTGGTGCCCCTCTCGATGGTCCAGGCGCGCGCTTCCTTGGGGCCGACCGTGAAGTAGGTCACGAGGCCGAGCAGCTGGTAGCCCGCGTTGATCAGGCGGTCGAGGCCGGTCTCCTCGAGGCCGAGCGCCTCGAGATACTCGGTGCGCTCTTCGGTCGGCAGCGTCGCGATCTCGCTCTCGATCTTGGCGGAGATGACCACGGTGACCGCACCCTCGGTCTTCGCCTGTTGCTCCACCTTGGCCGAGAACTCGTTGCCGCCGGCGGCCGAAGCCTCGTCGACATTGGCGACGAAGAGGATGGGCTTGGAGGTCAAGAGGTTCAGCGCGTCGAACGCCGGGCGCTCGTCGTCCGAAACCTTCGCGGCGCGGGCCGGCTTGCCGTCGCGCAGCAGCGGCAGCACGCGGTTGACCAGCTCGAGCTGCTCCTTGGCTTCCTTGTCGGCCCCGCGGGCGCGCTTTTCGAGCGCGACGACGCGCTTCTCGAGGCTCTCGAGGTCGGCGATCATCAGCTCGGTCTCGACCGTCTCATAGTCGGAGAGCGGGTCGATCTTGCCCTCGACATGGGTGATGTCGTCGTCCTCGAAGCAGCGCAGCACATAGGCGATCGCGTCGACTTCGCGGATATGCGCCAGGAACTGGTTGCCGAGGCCTTCGCCCTTGGAGGCGCCGCGCACCAGGCCTGCGATGTCCACGAAGGTGAGGCGCGTCGGGATGATCTCCTTGGAGCTTGCGATCTTGGCGAGCGCCTCGAGCCGCGGGTCCGGCACCGCCACCTCGCCGACATTCGGCTCGATGGTGCAGAACGGATAGTTGGCCGCCTGCGCCGCGGCCGTCTGCGTCAGCGCGTTGAAGAGGGTCGACTTGCCGACGTTCGGCAGGCCGACGATGCCGCATTTGAAGCCCATGGGAGAGAAACCGATCAGTTTGGTGAAAGCGCCTCGTCCGGCCGGACGAGAAACGGGTCGAGGATGCGGAGCGGACCGATGCGTCGCCGATGGCTCATATCTTCCGAGAGCAGCACATCGCAATCCGACTGAAGCGCCGAGGCGACGATCAGGCTGTCCCACCAGGCGAAGCCGAACTGCTTATGGACGTCGAAAGCGAGAAGCGAGGTGTCGACCGTCAATGGCGCGGAACACCATCGCCGCAACTCGAGGACCAGCGGTTCCATTTCGGGATCGTATAGAGCTTCAGCTTGCGGGTGAGAACCGACGTGAACTCATTGATCACCTGAGGGCTGATCACGATCGCCTCGCGCGACGCTGCAAACCGCGTCCACTCGGCCGCGCGCTCAGTCTTCGCCAAATCCCTCGTGTCGCGGAGATAGACCAGCACGTTGGAATCGATGAAGCAGCGCATCGTCGTAGATCTCGTCGCGGCGCGATGTCGGGGTGGGATCGGCGAGAGGCTCGTCGCGAGTGGGCTGCGCGAGGAAGCGCTCGAGGCTCTCCAACTGGGAGATGGCAGGGGATTGGCGCTTTTCACGAACGATGCCGGCGATGAAGCGCGAGACGCTCTCGCCGCGCTTGGCCGCTTCGACCCGCACCCAGCCGAGCACGTCTTCGTCCATGGTGATCGTCACGTTCTTCATGGAACCCTCCAGGACACGAAGTTCGTGTCTTCGTGTCCCCGGGTCAAGGCTTCCCGTCGCCCGGCTTCTTCGGCTCGCCGAACCCTGCGGCGTCCATCCGCAGGTGCACCTTGTTCTGAAAGCTGTTGTCTTCGCGCTTGGCCAACAGCTCCGCGGCGTCGGCGATGGCGTCGTTCAGCTCCCCGACCCAGACCATCTCGCCCTTGCCGAAGTCGTTCAGCACGTAATGCAGAACGGCGTCGCGGCCGGGATGGCCGATGCCGAGCCGCACGCGGCGATAGTCGTTGCCCATGTGAGCGGTGATCGAGCGCAGCCCGTTGTGGCCGGCGTTTCCGCCGCCGGTCTTCACGCGCATCTTGGCGGGAGGGAGGTCGAGCTCGTCGTGGAACGCGACGATGTCGGGAAGCTCGATCTTGAAGAAGCGCGCGGCCTCGGCGACCGAGCGGCCGCTTTCGTTCATATAGGTGCCGGGCAGCAGCAGCAGCGTCTTCACGCCGGCGATCGAGCCTTCGGCTGTCACGCCTTGAAAGCGCGCGCGCCACGGCGAAAATCCGTGGCGCGACGCGATCCGGTCAACGGCCATGAAGCCGATATTGTGCCGGTTCTTCTCGTATTTCGGCCCCGGATTTCCGAGGCCGACCAGGAGCAGCATTGGCGAAGGCTCCCGCAGGGAAGAGGATTAGTCCTCGGACTTCTTCTCGTCCGAAGCCTCGGCCTCGCCGCCCTCGGACGCTTCGCCCTCGGCGGCCTCTTCCTCGGTGGTCTCGCCGGCTTCCTCGGCGGCCTTCTCGGCCTCGATCTCGGCCTGCTCTTCAGCCTGCTCCTCGGCCACGACGGTCGGGGCGGCGATGGTGGCGATCGTGTATTCCTCGAGGTTCTCCTCGACGAACTCGACGCCCTTCGGCAGCTTCACCGACGAGCCGTGCACGATGTCGCCGATCTCGAGACCCTTGAGGTCGACCTCGATCGCCTCGGGGAGGTGGTCGACGCCGGCCTTCACCTTGACGGTGTGAAGCACCGTGTTGAGCACGCCGCCGCGGACCAGGCCCGGAGCCTTGTCTTCGTTGAGGAAGTGCACCGGCACCTCGACCTCGATCACCGAGGAGGCGGTGACGCGGAAAAAGTCGACGTGGATCAGCGTGTCCTTGACGACGTCGCGCTGGTAGTCGCGCGGGACGACCCGCTCCTTGCCCTTGCCGGTGTCGATCTCGAACACCGTGGTCTTGAAGCCGCCGGCGTGCAGCAGCTTGAACATCATGTGGCCGTCGAGGACGATGGACACAGGGGGCTTCTTGCCGCCGTAGATGACGGCGGGGATCTTACCTTCACGACGGAGAGCGCGGGCGGCCCCCTTGCCGGCCTTCTCGCGCGTCTCGGCCTTCAGGGCCTTGGGAGCGGACATTGGATCGTTCTCCGAAACTAAAACGGCCGCCCGGGGCGGGCGGCCTCTCCGACTGCCGCGCGGCCGAACCCCTCCAGGGGTGTGGGACGTCCGCGCTGGCGCGCGTATAGCCGAAAGCGCCGGAGGGCGCAACGCGCGGGGGCGCTCAGGAGGCGTCCGCCACGCCGTCGAGTTCAGCCGCCGCGTCGGCCGGCAGTTCGAGATCCGCCGCCGCAAGATTCTCCGCAAGATGCGTGGTCGAGGACGTGCCCGGGATCAGCAGGATGTTGGCCGAGCGCCGCAGCAGCCAGGCGAGCGCCGCCTGCATGGGCGTCGCTCCGAGCGTTTCGGCGACGCCGGACAGCGTCGAAGACTGGAGCGGGGAGAACCCGCCGAGCGGGAAGAACGGCACATAGGCGATGTTTTCGCGCGCGAGCTCGTCGACCAGCGCGTCGTCGCCGCGATGGGCGAGATTGTACTGGTTCTGCACGCAGACCACGGGCGCGATCTTGCGCGCCTCCGCCACCTGCGCGGACGTCACGTTGCTGAGGCCAAGATGCCGGATGAGGCCGCGGCGCCGCAGATCGGCGAGCACGGCGAACGGGGCTTCGATCGAGCCCTCGGCGGGGCCATGGACGTCGATCATGACGCGGAGGTTCACGACGTCGAGCTGATCGACCTTCAGATTGCGCAGGTTGTCGTGCACCGCCGCTTCGAGCTGGTCGGGCGCGAACGCCGGGTTCCAGGATTTGTCCTCGCCCCGCTTGGCGCCGACCTTGGTGACGATCACGAGACCGTCCGGATAGGGCGCGAGCGCTTCGGCGATCAGGCGGTTGGTGACGTGCGGGCCGTAGAAGTCGCTGGTGTCGATGTGGTCGACGCCGGCCGCGACGGCGGCGCGCAACACCGCGAGAGCTCCGCCGTGGTCCTTGGGCGGGCCATAGACACCGGGGCCAGCGAGCTGCATCGCGCCGTAGCCCAGGCGTTTCACCGTGCGGTCGCCGAGCGCGTAAGAGCCGGATTTTTCAAGTGCGGCCATGATCAGCCTCCTGTTTCCATGAGACAGACTTAGCGCCCGGCCGGCTGTTCGATAACGATGGACGATCTGCACGGCCTGTGCTGATTTTCGTACAATGAAGGTTGATCTGTCTGACCTGAGCGCGTTCGTGACCGTCGCGCGCGCCGGCGGCTTCCGCGACGGCGCGCGCGCGAGCGGCCAAAGCGCCTCGGCGCTCAGCGAGGCGGTGCGGAGGCTCGAGGCGAGGCTCGGAGTTCGCTTCTCCATCGTACGACCCGCAGCGTCGCCCCGACGGAGGCCGGCGCGCGGCTGCTCGCCCAGACCGGCCCCGCCTTGGCGGAGATCGGGGCTGCGCTCGACGTGGCGGGCGGCTCCGGCGACCGGCCCGCGGGCACGCTCAAGCTCAACGTGGCGGTTAGCGCCGCGCGGCTGGTGCTGCCCAAGATCCTGCCGCGGTTTCTCGCCGCCTATCCGGAGATCAAGGTCGAGATCGTCGCCGAGGACGCCTATGTCGACCTGCCGGCTTCGGGCTGCGACGCTGGGATCCGCTACGGCGAGCGGCTCGAGCAGGACATGATCGCGACGCCGATCGGGCCGAGGACGCAGCGCTACGCTGCGGCGGCCGCGCCGTCCTATCTCGACCGGAATGGTCGGCCAGAACATCCGCGCGACCTGCTTGCTCACGAGTGCCTGCGCGTCCGCTTCCCGAACCGCGCGCCGATGGCGTGGGAATTCGAGCGCGACGGCGAGACCGTCTCTATCGATCCTCCGGGCCAGCTCATCGTGCAGGCCGGAACCGCGGTCGATCTCGCGGTCGATATGGCGGTCGCCGGTTCCGGCGTCGTTCTGCTCTTCGAGGACTGGCTACGTCCGCACCTGGCGTCGGGCGCTCTCGTGCCGGTGCTGGGGCCCTGGTGGGAGCGCTTTCCAGGACCGTTTCTCTATTATTCCGGCCGCCGCCTCATGCCGGCCCCGCTCAGGGCCTTTGTGGACTTCGTGAAGGCCGAAGGCGTGTGGGCGTAAGGCTCGTCACTTCGCCTTCGCGGTCTCCATGATGAGGCGGGTGAGCAGATAGAGCCGCGGCGCGACGCTCGCCTCTTCGCCATACTCGTTCGGGGTGTGGATCTCGCCGCCCACGATCCCGAGCCCGTCGATCGCCGGCACGCCGGCGCCCGCCGCGATGCTGGAGTCCGCGGCCCCGCCCGAACCTTCAAGCGTGAGCTTTCGGCCGAGTTCGCCGTAGATCGCCTGCGCCTTTTCGGCGAGGGCGTCGGTCCGGTCGTTCTTCGGCATCGGCGGGAAATTGCGCTCGAGCCGCACCCTGACAGTGGAGTCAGGTACCGCTTTTTCCTGCGACTTCTCCTTGAGGTCCTTCTCCACGCGGTCGAACTCGTCGGCCGTCCGCACGCGCACGTCCGCTATCGCCTCCGCGTCCTCGGGAATGATGTTGGAGGCCGTGCCGGCCTTCAGAACAGTGAAGTTGAAGCTCGTGCCCTTGTCCTTGTCGCCGAGCCCGCCGAGCTGCAGCACCTGGTGAGCGAGTTCGGCCGCAGCGTTGCGGCCGCTCTCCGGCGCGACGCCCGCATGGGCGCTCTTGCCCTTCACCGTGACGTAAGCCCTGCCCGAGCCCTTGCGGAACGTCACCAGCCCGTCGGCCGGGCGGCCTGGCTCGAGGTTCAGCGCCACGTCATGGGCTTTCGCGGTCTCCTCGATCAGCGCCCGGGAGCCCGGCGATCCGATCTCCTCGCTCGAGTTCAGCAGCAGCGTGAGGCTCGCGAAGTCCTTGAAACCGATTTCGTTGAGGATCTTGAGGGCCGAGATCCCGAGCGCGATCCCGCCCTTGTCGTCGACGACGCCCGGTCCGTAGAGCCGTCCGTTCTCGATCCGGAACGGCCGCTTGGCGGCGTCGCCCTCGCGGAACACCGTGTCCATGTGCGCCATGAGCAGGATGCGGGCCTTGCCGGTTCCCTCGACGGTCGCGACGAGGTTCTCGGCCTTCCCGGGCGCTGCGGCCCTGTGCGCTTCGACCTTGGCCCCGAGCTCCTTCAGCTCGTCGGCGACGACCGCCGCGACGGCCGAGAGGCCCGCCTCGTCCGTACTTCCGGAGTCCTGGTCGACGAGCGTCTTCAAGAGCGAAAGCGTCGGGCCCTTCATAGCTTCCGCCTTGTCGAGCAGCGCCTTGTCGGGCTCCGCCGCCGCCGGCCCAAGCAGGGCGGCGCAAAGAGCGGCGACGAGCGGCGGTCGAATGATGAAACGCATGGCGAGCATATCCGGTCCTCCTTGCCGGAGACCTAGCGCGCGGGCTCTCCATTCCGACCCGTCGGGCGATCCGCCCATCGCCTGACTTCGCCTACGTTTTAAGCGGAAGCCCTAAAACTGCGCATCAGCTCTGGCTATTTGTAGTGCAAATCTCGTGTATACATATCAATTTAAGTAAATATCCGTTAAGATTTCGCGCGATCAACCCAATGTTACCGTCTTTACTGGATCTTCATACGCCTCGTTCTATCGTCTGTCGTCGCTCGTCCGGGTGTGGGCCATGGATCGCCATATAAACGACTTCCTTCGCCTGACGTCGGACTGGTTCTGGGAGATCGACGCCGAGCGCCGCGTGACCTTCCTGTCGGACAACTCGGAAGCGATTTCTGGGCGGCCGCAGGCCGACCTTCTCGGTCGGGAGCGCGCCGCGTGGGCCCGCACCGCCGAAGAGCGCGCGATCTGGGACGACTATCACGCCGCGATCGCCGACCGCCGCGAGATCCGAGACTTCGTGTTTCCCTATCGCCATCCCGACGGAGGCAAGCGCTGGTTCGAGCTGAGCGGCGCGCCGATCTACGACGAGGACGGCGCGTTCGCCGGTTACCGCGGCGTCGGCTCCGACGTCACGTCCCAGCATGAAGCGCGCGACGCGCTCGCCGAGCAGGTCCGGCGCTTCGACGCCGCGCTCGAGAACATGAGCCAGGGCCTGTGCATGTTCGACGCCGACGCCCGGCTGGTCGTCGTCAACAACCGCTATTGCGACATGTTCGGCCTGAAGCGCGACATCCTTCGCGTCGGAATGACCCAGCGCGAGATCGTCGAGGAGCTCGTCACGCTCGGCCGCTACCAGAAGGGCCTCACCGTCGACAAGCTGTGCGAGGGCACCCGAACCTCGCTCGCGCTTGACCACGCGGCGCCGGTGCATCGCGAACTCGCCGACGGCCGCGTGATCGCGGTCAGCCATCGCCCGATGGACGGCGGCGGCTGGGTCGCGACCTTCGAGGACGTCACCGAGCGGCGTCGCACCGAGGCCCGCATCGCGCACATGGCGAGGCATGACGCCCTCACCGACCTTCCCAACCGCGTCGCTCTTCGCGAAGTCGGCGGAACGCTCAGCCGTGACGGCGCAGGCGGGCGGCTGTCGGTGCTGTGCCTCGACCTCGACCGCTTCAAGGCGGTCAATGACGCCCACGGCCATTCGGTCGGCGACGCGCTGCTTCGCGCCATCGCCGACAGGCTGCGGACCAACGTGCGGGACGTCGACCTTGTGGTGCGGCTCGGCGGCGACGAGTTCTCGGTGCTGCATCGGGTGAAGGACGAAAACGCCGCCGTCACGCTCGCCCATCGGCTGATCTCGATCGTGAGCGCGCCTTACGACCTCGGCGGCATCCCGGTCCAGATCGGCGTCAGCATCGGCGTCGCGCTGTCGGATGAGGCGGGCGACGACGTCGAACGACTGCTGAAGAACGCCGACATGGCGCTCTATCACGCCAAGTCGCTCGGCCGCGGGGTCGCGAGCGTGTTCACCCTCGTCATGGACGAGAACGCGCAGCAGCGAATCGAGCTCGAGCGGGATCTGCGCGAGGCGCTGCGCAACGGCGACTTCGAGCTGCACTATCAGCCGCTCGTCGAGCTTGGGGACGACGCCATCAAGGGGTTCGAGGCGCTTGCGCGCTGGCGTCATCCCACCAAGGGGCCGATCAGCCCCGCGACCTTCATCCCGATCGCCGAAGAAACCGGGCTCATCGTCCCGCTCGGCGAATGGATCCTGAACCAGGCTTGCCGCGACGCCGCGACCTGGCCCGGCGACGTCAGCGTGGCGGTCAACGTCTCGGCGGTCCAGCTGCGCCGCCAGAGCTTCGCGCAGTCCGTCCTGCTGGCGCTCGCCACGAGCGGTCTGCGGGCCGACCGTCTCGAGCTCGAGATCACCGAAAGCGTGCTGCTCGACGACACGGAGGCCAATCTCGAGACGCTCCATCTGTTGCGCCGCATGGGCATCCGCATCGCGATGGACGACTTTGGAACCGGCTATTCGTCGCTGAGCTATCTGCGCCGCTTCCCGTTCGACAAGGTCAAGATCGACCAGTCGTTCCTGCGCAACGCCGACGCTTCGGCCGACGGCGCGGCGATCATCCGCGCGCTGGTCGGCCTCGGATCGAGCCTCGGCATCACCACGCTGGTGGAGGGCGTCGAGACCGCCGACCAGCTGGCGGCGGTGCGGGCCGAAGGGGCCCAGCAGGTGCAGGGCTTCCTGTTCAGCCCGCCGAAGCCGGCGCACGAAGCCGCCCGCATGCTCGGCGTGGAGGCTCGGGAGCCCGCGCGGAAGGCCGCCGTCGCGGCCTGAGGGGGCCTCAGTCGAAGAGGCTCGAGACGCTCTCTTCGGACGAGGTGCGGGCGATCGCCTCGCCGATCAGCGTGGCGATCGAGAGCACGCGGATGTTCTTGGCCACCCGCACCGCCTCGGTCGGCTGGATCGAGTCGGTGACGACCATCTCCCTGATCCGGCTTGCGGTGATGCGCGCCACCGCGCCGCCCGAGAGCACGCCGTGGGTGAGATAGGCGTAGACGTCCTTGGCGCCCTTGGCGATCAGCGCGTCGGCGGCGTTCACCAGCGTGCCGCCCGAATCCACGATGTCGTCCACGAGGATGCAGGAGCGGCCCTCGACGTCGCCGATGACGTTCATGACCTCGGACTCGCCCGGCCGCTCGCGGCGCTTGTCGACGATCGCGAGCTGGGCGTCGATGCGCTTGGCGATCGCCCGCGCCCGCACCACGCCGCCGACGTCGGGCGACACCACCATGACGTTGTCGAGCGGCAGCCGGTCCTTGATGTCGCGCACGATGACGGGGGCGGCGAACAGGTTGTCGGTCGGGATGTCGAAGAAGCCCTGGATCTGCCCGGCGTGGAGATCGAGGGTGAGAACGCGGTCGGCGCCTGCCTGCGTGATCATGTTGGCGACGAGCTTCGCCGAGATCGGCGTGCGGCCGGAGGAGCGGCGATCCTGACGCGCATAGCCGAAATAGGGCATCACCGCCGTGATGCGGCGCGCCGAGGAGCGGCGCAGCGCGTCGATGATGATGAGCAGCTCCATCAGATGGTCGTTCGCCGGGAACGAGGTCGACTGCACCACGAACACGTCCTCGCCGCGGACGTTCTCGAGGATCTCGACGAACACCTCCATGTCGGCGAAACGCCGCACGTTGCAGCGCGTCAGCGGCGTCGCGAGATAGGCCGCGATGGCCTCTGCGAGCGCGCGGTTGGAGTTGCCGGCGACGACCTTCATGCGCAATTCCCGTGACTTCGGCGCGAGACGCGGGAAGAGGTCCCGCGCCGGGAAGCGGCACGGCTCTTAACAGCGATTCAAAGGAGCCTCAACACGCCGTGAGCGATGCGCGCGGCCAAGCCGCATCTGTCCCCGGTGAATTGGGCTCCGGCGAAAGCGTGATGTCGTCTTTCTGTCGTATGGGGATTCTTGTGGACCCGCAGATCAGCGCATCGGTCTGAGCCGACGCAGCGAAGCGGGTTTTGCGCGCGCCGTTCAGACGAGCGCGATCGCAGCGATCATGCGGCCGTAGTCCGGCTCGCCGCGATGGGTGGTGCGGCGGAACGAGAAGAAGCGCTCCTCGTCCGAATAGGTGTCGATGCCGAGGTCGTCCACATGGCCGACCCCGGCGTTGCGCAGCCGCTCGACCACATAGCCGCCGAGCTCGAACATCGCGTGCCCGGGGCGCGCGGAGGGCTCGAAGAAGCGCGCGTTGGCGGCGTCCTCGGCGGTGAAACGGCCGGCGAACTCCGGCCCGACCTCATAGGATTTCTGGCGGATGCAGGGTCCGAGCGCCGCCACGACGTCGGCGCGGTTCGCGCCGAGCTCCTCCATGCGCAGGAGCGTCGCTTCGAGCACCCCGCCGATCGCGCCCTTCCAGCCGGAATGGGCGGCCGCCACCACGCGCGCCTTGGGATCGGCGAACAGGATCGGGCAGCAATCGGCGATCGTGACCGCAACGGCGAGGCCCGGCGTCACGGTCGCGACGCCGTCGACATGCGGGCTCTTCTCCCGCGCCCACGGGCCGTCGGTCACGACCGCCTCGGCCGAATGCACCTGCCAGGGCACGGCGAGCCGTCCGGGCGCGACGCCGAGCGTCGCGGTCATGCGGGCGCGGTTCTCCCTCACGGCTTCCGGATCGTCGTTCGAGCCGAGCCCGCCATTGAGGCCGGCGTAGATGCCGGTCGAGACCCCGCCGAGGCGGGTGAAGAAGGCGTGCGAAATCCCGGGAAGCGCCGACAGCGCGGGCGAGGTCACGGTCGGAACCGTGACGGTGGAAGAGGTCGCTGCGTCCATGGCTTCGCTCCTCAGGTTTCGGCGTTCAGAATCGGCTCGAAGGCCGGCGGCGCGCCGAGCCTTGGATCGCAGACGGCGAACGCCTTGAACAGGGCGCCCATGCCGCGCGGGCTCCGGTCGGTCAATCGCCGGGCGGCCGCGAAGATCTGCTCGCGTCCGGTCGGCGAGGCCCGCGACAGCGCCTCCGCCCGAAGTCCGAGGCCGAGCCGCTCCATGAGGTCCGACTGATCGATCAGGCGCATCGGGGCCGCGCCTGCCGCGCGCGCGGCCGCGGCAAGCGCGCCGAAATCCACATGCGCGGTGAGGTCGGCCTCGCCCGGCGTCGCGAAAGGATCGGCGAAGGCGTGGGCCTTCATGGCCTGCAGCGTGTCGCCGAAGCCCGCGGCGTATCCGTAGTCGATCGCGAGCATCGAACCGCCATGGCGGGCGAGATGGATCGCGACGGCGGTCATGACGTCGAGCGCCTGCGGGCAGATCTCGCGGACGGAGCCTTCCGGCGCATCCGGCAGCGGAAGGTCCGCGGGCGCCGGCGACAGGCCGAAGGCGAGGCGTCCTTCGCCGTTAAGGCCCACAAGCCGCTCGCGCCAGCCGGCGCCGGTTCGCACGAACTGGCGGATCGGCAGCGCGTCGAAGAACTCGTTCGAGACGACGATGGCGGGAAGGGCCGTTTGTCCAAGCGCGTCGTCGACGGTCTGGACCCATCGTGTCGTGCGCCCCGAGAGCGCCTTCGCCTGAACCTCCCGCAGCGCGGGGCTGGTCTCGACGAGCACGATCTCGGCCGCCTCGAGAAATCCCGGCGCCGCCTTCGCGGCGCGCAGCATGTCGGCCATCAGCGTGCCGCGTCCCGGTCCAAGCTCGATCAGCGCGAACCGACCCGGCGCGCCCATCTGGCGCCAGACCTCGGCGGCCCAGAGGCCGATCAACTCGCCGAACATCTGGCTGATCTCGGGCGCGGTCACGAAGTCGCCGCCGCGGCCGAACGGGTCGCGGGTCGCGTAATAGCCATAGGCCGGATGCGACAGGCAGAGCGCCATGTAGCGATCCACCGGCATCGGGCCCTCGGCCGCGATCGTCTCGGCGATCTCTCGCCCGAGCGGCGTCATTCCGGCGCGAGACGCCGCCGCGCCGCGAAGACCGCGAGCGCGAGACCGAGCGGGATCATGGGCAGCGACAAGATCATGCCCATGGTGAGATCGTGGGCGTAGAAGCCGAGCTGCGCGTCCGGCTGGCGGAACACCTCGCCGAAGCTGCGCGCGGCCCCGTAGCCGGCGATGAAGAGCCCCGCGACGAGCCCCGGCCGCTTCAGCCCACCGAAGCGCACCGCGATCAGCATCAGCAGGAACAGGACGACGCCTTCGAGCGTGGCCTGGTAAAGCTGGCTTGGATGGCGCGGCTCCGGGCCGCCATGCGGGAACACCATGGCCCAGGGCACGTCGGCCACGCGGCCGTACAGTTCGCCGTTCACGAAATTCGCGATCCGTCCGAAGAACAATCCGATCGGCGCGACCACGCAAGCGAGGTCGAAGGTCGACCAGAGCGGCTTCTTCTGGAAGTGCGAGAACAGCAAGACGGCGATCGCAGCGCCCACGAGCCCGCCGTGAAAGCTCATGCCGCCTTCCCAGACGCGGAAGGCCTCCAGCGGATCGGCCTTGAGCTGCTCGATGCCGTAGGGCAGCAGCACGTAGCCGAGGCGCCCCCCGAGGATCACCCCGAAGGCGACCCAGACGATCAGGTCGTCGACGTCGAGCGAGGCAGGATGGCGCGCGCCGCCCCACAGGGCGTCCTTGGCGCAGATGCGCTTCGCCAGCCACCAGCCGCCGATGAAGCCTGCGATGTAGGCGAGCGCATACCAGCGGATGGCGATCGGCCCGACCTCGATCGCGATCGGATCGATCATCGGGAAGGGAATCGCGAAAACGGGCATGGAGGCGGGTCGCCGGCTGATGAGATGCGGGGCGCGAGCCATGGGCGAGGCCGCGCAGGGCGTCAAGCGCGGCGGGCCGACCGCCAATGCCCCAAAACGCGAAGAAGCGCCGGAAACTCTCGCTTCCGGCGCTTCTTCTTCGTTCAAACGGACGGCGGCTCAGCCGTCGTTCGCGTCGTTGCTGCGGCTCGTGCCGGCGCCGCGGTTGGTCGCCCAGTCGTTCGGCTCGAACTTGTCCTGCCGGACCCGATGCGCCGTCGCCGCGACCGTGTAGGTCTGGGCGGCCGAAGCGTGGTGGTCCTGAGCGGGCGAGGTCGGGGGAACCGGGTCGGCGTGAGCGGCCGAAACGGCCAGAGACAGCGCGCCGATGGCGGTGATCACGGACTTCATGACTTTTCTCCCTTGTCACAGGGGCGTTGCGTCAATGCAGCGTCCATCGTCCGCGGAGGGATTTATGCGTGCTTGTGTGCACGACATCCGTTGTCGTCGCATGGCTGGCGGACGCAACGCGCATGGCGCTCGCGGCGCCGTGAGCGACCTTTGGTCGGATTGCGGCTTCGCCGTTCGAGGAGCATCACGATCGGCATGAGCACCCAGGATCGGCCTCTCACCCTGTTCGCCTACTGGCGCACCTCCGCGACCTATCGAGTGCGGGTGGCGCTCGCGCTCAAGGGCCTCAAGGCGGACGAGAAGATCGTCGACATCGACGCCGGCGAGCATCGGTCTCCCGAGTTCCTGAGGATCAATCCGCTCGGCGCGATCCCGGCGATGATCGACGGGGAGGGCGATCCGCTCACCCAGTCGCTCGCGATCCTCGAATATATCGAGGAGACCCATCCAGAGCCGCCGCTGCTCCCCGCCGACGCGCGCGGCCGGGCGCGGGCGCGCGCCATCGCGGCGATGGCGGCGGTCGACACGCATCCGCTCATAACGCCGCGCGTGCGCCGCTATCTCACCGGCGCGGGCTTCGACGCCGCCGCCTGGAAGGCGTGGCAGACGCACTGGTTCACGACCGGCCTTCAGGCCATCGAGGCGCGGCTTTCCGCCGAGACGGCGACGGGCGCGTTCTGCCATGGCGACCAGGTGACGATCGCCGACATTTGCCTCGCGAGCATCCCGGCCGTGATGCAGGTGTTCGACGTCAAGGTCGCGGACACGCCCACCGTCGACAGGATCGTGGCGGCGCTCAACGAGATGCCGGAATTCGCCAACGCCGATCCCTACAGGCAGGTCGGCGCGCCGACCCGCTGACGGCGGTCCGCGGCGACATCCGCGGACCCGTCGACGTTTCGCTTCGCGCCGATCAGCGAAGCTTGCAGGCCAGAACGGCCGCGCCCTTGAAGCGGACCTCGACCTTCGCGCCCTTGCCCAGCTTGGGGAAGTCGCTCGGGAACGGCAGTTCGTCGGGGCTGTCGGCCTTGGTGTCGTAGTTGAGGTCGCCCACGACGTCGCCGCCGACCACGGTGTCGAGAGTGACCGAACCGACATTGGCGCCGTCGATCGCGATGGAGATCCGGTCGCCTTCGGCGAAGCGGCCGCCCGGAGCCGCCTCGAACTCGGTACTGAACTTCTTGCGGTTGTCCCGCTTCTCCCACTTCGCCGACATCGAGATGTCGCCGTCGCCCGAGGCGTCGCACTTGCGACGGACGCGGTCGTTGGCGGCTGCGGCCGGAACGATCGTGGCGGAGACGACGGCGAGGGCCGCAAGCGCGGCGACGACATGTCTTGTCATGACGGAGGCTCCCTTGATGTCTTCTGTCCGATCGGCGCCTGACTTTGTGGTGCGGGCCGACGCTGCGATCATTGCCGCATGGCGCCCGGCGCGATCCTGACCGAGCCCGTCAGCCTGGAGTCAGTTTCAGGATTATAAGGTCTCCGATCGACATGATCGTGGGCCGCCCGCGGATCGAAGGCGTTTGGAACGAGCGTAATGCGCATCCTGATCGTCGAGGACGAGAAAGCCATCGCCGACGACGTCGCGCGGGCGCTGACGGCCGCGAGCTATGTCGTCGACGTCGTTTCGGACGGCGAGACCGGCTGGTTCCGCGCGGGCACCGAGGCCTATTGCTGCATTGTGCTTGACCTCGGCCTGCCGCGCCTCGACGGCCTCACCGTGCTGAAGCGCCTGCGGGCCGAGGGCGTCCTGACCCCGGTGCTGATCCTGACCGCCCGCGGCGCGTGGATGGAGAGGGTCGAGGGCATCGACGCCGGGGCCGACGATTATCTTCCAAAGCCGTTTCAGGTCGAGGAGCTGGTGGCGCGCGTCGGGGCGCTGGTGCGCCGGGCGGCGGGCGTCGCGAGTTCGGTGATCGAGGTCGCGGGCCTGCGGATCGACACCCGCCGGCTGAGCGTGAGCCGCGACGGCCGCTCAGTCGAGCTTTCGAGCCTCGAGTTCCGCGCCATCAACTATCTCGCCCACCGCAAGGGCTGCGTCGTCTCGCAGGGGGAGTTGATGGAGCACGTCTACGGCGCCGAGCGCGAGCCTGACAGCAACGCCATCGAGGTCCTGATCGGCCGACTTGCGCCGCAAGGTCGGCGCGGAGGCGATCGCGACCCGACGCGGCCAGGGCTACGTGGTGGGGGCTGAGCATGACGGCCTTCGCCAAGAGCCTGCGCGGCCGCATGCTGCTGCTCGCGGTCGCCTGCGTGCTCGGCACGCTCGCGGTCGCCGGCGCCTCGCTCATTGTGGTGTTCGAAAGCACGTGCTCGAGCTGATCGGCCGGGACCTCGACCTGCGCTGGGCCGAGCTCGCCCGCGACGTCGCGCTTGACGACGACGGCGAGCCGCGGCTCGTGATCCGGCGCGCGACGCCCGCTACGACGCGCGCGGCAGCGGCGCCTACTGGCAGCTCATGGACAAGGACGAGCCGGAACTGCTGTCGCCGTCGCTCGGCGGGCGGCCGCTCGATCTGTCGGAGGCCGGCCCCGAACGCGCCGCGGGAAAATGGTTCGAGGTCGACGGCGCGGACGGAAGCGAGCTTTACGTGGTCGAACGCCCGCTGTCGGTCGGGCCTCCGAAGGCGCAGCGTCGGCTGATGCTCGCCGTCGCGCTCGACCACGCCCAGGTCGCGGACGCGCGCCGCGCCTTCGTGTGGGACATGGTGGTGGTGCTTGCGCTGATCTCGCTGGTGCTGCTCGCCGCCGGGCCTGCAGTTCCGGGTGATCCTTCAGCCGCTCGACCGGCTGCGGCGCGAGCTCGGCGAGATCCGGGAAGGCCGTCAGTCGCGGTTTCGCGGGGCCGTCCCCGCTGAGGTCGCGCCGCTCGCCGACGATCTCAACCGGCTGCTCGAAGGCCAGGAACATCTCGTCCGAAAGGCGCGCGAGGCGGGCGGGCGCGCTGGCGCACGGCCTCAAGACGCCGCTCGCGATCCTGGCGGCGGAGCACCGCAGCCTGGAGGCTGAAGGAAGCGTCGACGTCGCGAGGCGCATCAAGGAGCAGACGACCGCGATCCAGACCCATGTCGAGCGCGAGCTCGCCCGGGCGCGCGCCAACGGGGCCGCGACGGCTCTCGGCGCCAATGTCGGACGCGTCCAGGACAGCCGAGCGGCTGGTGCGGGTGATGAGCCGCATGCCGCGCGGAGAAGAGCTCGAATGGCGGTGCGACGCGCCGCCCTCGCTGATGCTGAAGATGGATCCGGACGATTTCGGCGAGATCCTCGGCAATCTGCTCGACAACGCCCGCAAATGGGCGGCCGGAAGCGTCACGGTGCGCTGCGAGGATTTGGGCGGCGCCGCGCGGATCGCCGTCCAGGACGACGGACCGGGCTTTGGGGCGAACGCCTCGCCTTCGAGCCTGACGGCGGGAGACCGCGAAAGTTCGGCCGGCCTCGGCCTCGTCATCGTGCAGGACATTCTCGCGGCCTACGGCTCTTGTCTCTGGATCGACCGGGCCGCGACCAACGGGGTGGTGTCGTTCCAGATCGCGACGCCCGGCGGCGCTCGAGCGGAGGAGCCGCGCAAGGAAGCGGCGTCTTCCAGAGGAGACTGGCGCGTCGCCGGCGAGGGCCGCGCCTCCGGCTGAGCCCGGGCTGCTCCGAGCGCGCCGCCGTCTTGCGCCGCAGCGCGGGCCGGGCCATCTGTCGAAGACGCGGCGCGCTTGCAATCAGGCGCCCGCCGAGACCCGAGCCGGAGACCGACGCCCATGACCGAAGCCCGCGGACGCGTGTTCGACGAACTCGGCCGGCTGATGACCGACGCTGCAGGGGCGGCCGCCGGCGTGCGCCGCGAGGTGGGAGACGGCGGTCCGGTCGCAGGCCGCCCGCGTTCTTTCGGAGCTCGAAGTGGTGCGCCGCGACGAGTTCGAGGCCGTCAAGGCGATGGCGGTGAAGGCGCGCGAGGAGAACGAGCCTCGCCGAGAAGATCGCGGCGCTCGAGGCCAAGCTCGGCGCGACCCGCGACGAGCCGCTGGGCGAGCCGGTTCCAGAGCCTGCGCCCGACGGCGCGCCCAAGGGGCCCGACGGCGCCGTCGGCGATTGATCGGCCGATCATCAAGAGGCTTTGGGGCAACAGATCCCCACGCCGGGGCGATCCGTTGCAATCTGTCGTGTGCAGCGCGAAAAGACGGGCCATATACTGTATCAGGCGGCCCGAATCGTGCGGACCGAAAGGTCCGGATGGATTGCAGGCTGCGGTTGGCGGGCAGCCGTTGCCCGTCCGTCACGCGTAACGTCGTTCCCACGCCCGTCAGTCGGGCCTCACCCGGGGAGGAGCTCACATGGCTCTCATCGACGTGGACGCCGATCGCCAGGCCCATCCTGTCGACATGATCGAACGCATCGCGACGTTGAACGACTGGTCCTTTGACCGGACGGGCGACGAGAGATCACGATCTCGGTCGACGGATCATGGTCCGACTACCACGTCTCGCTGACGTGGATGGGCGAACTGGAGTCCCTGCATCTCGCCTGCGCCTTCGACCTCAAAGTTCCCGATCGCCGCAAACCGGAGGTTCACTATCTTCTGACGCTGGTCAACGAGCAGCTTTGGCTCGGACATTTCGATCTCTGGAGCGACGAAGGCGTGGTGGCCTACCGCCATACGCTTCTGCTCGCCGGGGGCGCCGAGGCGAGCGCCGCGCAGTGCGAAGCGCTGCTCGAGGCCGCTCTCGAGGCCTGCGAACGCCACTATCAGGCGTTCCAGTTCGTCGTCTGGCGGGCAAGGGCGCAAAGGAGGCCATGGAGGTGGTGGCCTTCGAAACCGTGGGGCAGGCGTGACGGTTCAGTCTTCCCTGTGAAAGCATCCTCATGAACGCGCATTATTCCGGGCCGCTCGATCCGGGCGGCCCGGTTCTTCTGATCGGCGCCGGCAAGATGGGCTCCGCGCTCCTCGAAGGCTGGCTGAACCGAGGGCTCGATCCCAAGACCGTCTTCGTCGTCGATCCGGCGCTGCCTGACGCGTCGCTCGAGGCTAAAAGGGCTCGGCGTCACCGTCGGCCCGCAGGCAGGCGACCTTTCCAATCCCGCCGCGATCCTCGTCGCGGTGAAGCCGCAGATCGCCGAGGGCGCCCTGCCGGTCGCCGCGGCCTTCGCAGGCCCTTCCACCGTCGTGGTCTCGATCATGGCCGGCACGACGCTGAAGACGTTGTCGGCGGCGTTCTCGGCGGAGGCGGCGATCGTCCGCGCCATGCCCAACACGCCGGCGGCCGTCGGTCGGGGGATCACCGGAGCGTTCGCGGATGAGACCGTCTCCGAGCGCCAGCGGGCGGTCGCTCAAAAACTGCTCGAGGCGGCCGGCGACGTCGTCTGGGTTTCGGAGGAAGCGCTGATCGACGCCGTCACCGGCGTGTCGGGTTCCGGGCCCGCTTACGTGTTCCTGCTCGTCGAGGCGATGGCCAAGGCCGGCGTCGCCGCCGGACTGCCGGCCGACGTCGCCGAGACGCTCGCGCGCAAGACCGTCGAAGGGGCGGGCGAGCTGATGCGCCAGTCGAGCGAGCCGCCCGCAATTCTTCGCCGCAACGTCACGTCGCCGAACGGAACGACGGCCGCGGCGCTCGGCGTGCTGATGGCCGACGACGGGCTCGAACCGCTGGTCGAGCGCGCGGTGCTGGCCGCGACCAGACGGGCGAAAGAGCTCGCGGGCTGAGGATCAGCCTTCGGTTCCGCACTCGCCGAGGCGCACGCTCGTGAACGGCATCATGTAGCGCAGGGGCGCGGTCGAGCCGTCTTCACGCTCGACCGTCGTACGCACCATGCCCTTCAGGTCGCCGGAAAAATCCCCCGCGATCTGAAGCTTTCCGCGAAGCACATAGCCGCGCGTGCGGCATTCGGCCTGCATCGGTAGCCCTCGAGCAGAAGCGGCTTCTGGGTCGAACGCGTGCAGGCGTCGATGCCGACGGTGTCGACGAAGGCCGACCGTTCTCCCTGGCGGAAGCAGCGGCGGATGACCTTGTAACGGCCCTTGATGACCGCGCGGGTCTCCCAGAGCCCGGGTTTGCGGGGCGGCAGGTCGATGGCGAGCGCAGGCGTCGCGGCGAGCACCGCGGCGGCGAGGACAGACACACGGATGCTCATCTCGCGACGATCGAGGCTCCTGACTCCGTGTTCGCAGACGGGAGAGCGGCCCGGCGTCGAGCCCGGCCGCGTCCGCAAACGTCGCCCAAGCCATCATCTTTCGCAAAACACGGCGAGACCAAGGTCTCGCCGCCGTCGAATTTCGCAACCGGCCTGAGTCTTTGGTCGAAGGCGCGCTGCCAAAAGGGCCGAATTCGCCTTCAGGCCGCGCGCAGGGCCCGGATGAGCGCCATGATCAGGCCGTCGCCCTTGGCGCGCGGGGACACATAGCCGTCAGGGACATATTCGGCCGGCCGCCCGTCCTGATGCAGCAAATAGAGCGGCGGGTCGACCTGGCCGACGAGGTTCATGAACAGCCGGCTCTTGTCGCTTGGCTGCCGAACCGTCACGCCGTGCACCGACTTCAGCGAGTTGATGAACAGCACCACGGTGTTCTTGGCGTAGGGCACCGTGGCGACATGCTCGAGATGCCGGTCCTCGACATAGGCGTCGTCAAACAGCGCATGGCGCTCGACGTCGGTCAGCGCGGCGTCGGCGAAACGCGAGATCGTCAGGTCGCCGCCGACCGCGTCGTAGTCGTCGGGCGCATGTAGAACAGGCCCGAATAAAGCTTGTCGCCGAGGTCGACATGGCTCGTCCGCACCGAGCCGGCGGTCGTGACGGGGGTGTTGCCGCTGATCATGGCGTCCATCAGGACGTCGGCGCTCGAGAAGTCGACCAGCTTGCGGGTTCCGGCGCGCATGCCGCGCATCTGCGCCTTGTCGCCGAACCGGCCGGGATAGAGCGCGGCGATGTCCTCGTAGAACAGATCGACAATCTCGTCATAAAACGCCTGCGACGCGTGATAGGCGATGAAATCGCGCCAGATCTTCGGCAGGCTTCCGTTCTTGGTGACCTTGTAGGCGAAATAGTTCCAGCGCTTGTTGTTTTGCCTCGTGTCGACGCCGAGCGCCTTGGCGCTCGGAAAGCTTGCGGCCAACTCGTCGTAGAGCGCCTCCGGCAGCGCGTTTTTCAGGACGATATGCGGAAACGGATCCGAGCGCACGTCGGCCCGGTCGCGTTCTGAAGAACCGAGAGCGGTCTCGTCATCTTCGTTCCTCTGGCGTTGTTCGTTCGGCCGACGGCCGCATCAATGGCGATTTGTAGTGGTTTCGCAACAGTCTGGCCGCAAGGCCCCGGGGTGGCGGGCTAGTCGACCCACGCCTCCTCGCCGTGCGCGCCCAGAAACGTATCGGCCGGCAACTCCGCCCCGTCCGGCGCGACCACGAGCGCCCAGGGCGCGCCGTCGGGACCGTCGGAAGCGTAGATCAGCAAGGACTTCGGCGCTCCGGGACGGGCCGCGCGCGCGATCGTGAAGACGCCGTCGCGGTCTGGACCATCGCGGGCGGCGAGTTCTCGTCCGAAAGCTCGGCCGACGCGGCCAGATATCCGGCGGCGGCGGCGTGGCTGGCGTGGCGGCGGACCACCACCCAGCCGTCGTCCAGCGCCGGATCGGGCCGTGCGAACGGCGCCCGCTCGGCCTCCTCGACGCCGGAAAGATCCGCGTCGCCAAACACATAGGCCAAATGCGGCGCGCGCCAGGGCGCCTCTCCCGGCCGCTCGCGCCAGGAAAAGCCGGCGACGCGATAGACCGGCGGAAACGCGATCCCCGCGGCGGCGAATCGCCTGGAATCCGAACGCCTTGCGAGAAACGACACGATCTCCGCGCCCGCCCGTCGGTGGCCGAGCGCGGCCGCCGCCCGCGCGGCGCTCGGCGCGGAGGTTTGCGCGGCCGACCCCGCGGCCTCCGCCGCGCCGCGCGCCGGCGCCGGCGAAAACTCCGCGACCAGCAGCGCCACCAGATAGGCGAGCGTCGCCGCAAGCTCTCCGATGTCGTTCAGATATTCGAGCACCTCGGCGCCGGTCGGCGTCTGCGGCTGGCTCACCGACAGCCAGCCGGCATATTGGGCGATCGCCTGCAGGCCGAGCCCGAGCCCGAGCGCGGGCGTCGCGATCCCGCGGGCCGAAAACCGCCGCGCGGCCCAGAACAGCAGTCCGGCGGCGACGAGCCAGGTGACGATCGACAGCCCCATCTCGGTGACGGCCCAGTTCGCCGGCCCCCAGCGCTCGATCGGAAGGACGGCGTCGAGGTCGCCGTCGACGGCGAGCATCGCCATGGCGATCGTCGCCGCGGCCCATGCGGCGCGCAGCCGCCGCTCGCCCCAATGGGCGCGCAGCTCGATCAGCGTCCAGACGAGGCCCGCCAGCGCCACGATGTTGCTGGAGAGTTCGACGGGCGCGAAATGGCCCCAGGGCGAGACGCCGCTCGTGTACTGGATGAGGAAGACGGCGAGCACCACGGCCGCGCCGGCGAGCGACAGCCGCGCGGGCGAAGCCGCCAGCGGAGCGATCGCAGCTCGCGCGCCGGACCGGTGCACTCAAGCCCTCCCACAGGCGATGTTCCGTCAGGCTCCGGCCGCAGGCCCGGAGGCGAAAAACCTTACGGGGCGGCGGCCCGCCGGCAACCGGCGCGCTTCGGGCGGCCCCGCCCGCGGCTCACTTCGCGCCGGGCGTCTTCACCACCTTGCCGTCGGAGAGGATGATGTCGCCCGGCGCCTGCCCCGGCTCGCAGTCGCCGAGGCGCCGGGCCTCGATCACGGTCTTGCGCGGCGTCGGCCCGGACTGTCCGGCACGCCCGTCAGCGTGGTCTCGAGCTCGGTGCGGACCTGGCGCTTGAAGTCGCCCGTGAAGCTGCCGCGCGACGTCGCGGTGATCTCGCCGATCTTGCATTCGGTCTCGCTCGTCCAGCCGTCCGCGGTCTTCGTCACGGCGTTCTTCGAGCACTGCCGGTTGCCGCCCATCGCCGCGACGGCGGCCGCGTCCGTGCCCTCGCCGACGCACTGCTTTGCGGTGGTGACCCCGTCGGCCGAGGTGGTCTTGGATTCCCACAGGCCCGGCGCGCGGGGCGGCAGGGTCGGCGGCGAGCGCCGGAGACGCGACAGTCAGACACGGCGAAAGCGAGACTGCGCATGCGACGCTCCAAACTGTTCAAATGATCACGAGGCCGTCATAGGCGGCGGGTTTTTCGAGCGCAACCTCGGGAGACCGAGGCGGCCCCAGCCGGCGTGATCCGACATGGTCATGGTTGGTTGCATGAATGATAAAAAATATTTTTTGAGTGTGATGAAACGTAATCCCGATCCGAACCGTAATGGTGATGAGATTTCGCGCAAGGCGTATCCAAGTCGCGTTGAAATATCACGACATAAATTCGCGGATAAACGCCAGATAAAAATTTGGCGCGCGGAAGCAATATGGAGGAACGACATGACCATCAAGACCATTATCGCCGCCGGCCTCGCGACTGCGGCTCTCATCGCCCCGACCACCTACGCGTCCGCGCAGGCGACGGGCAAGGAGAACAACGCCACCATGGGGTCCGAGACCGGCTCCGGTCCGAAGTCCGGCATGGAGCAGAAGGGCTCGACCGGCCAGATGGGCATGGAGAACAAGGGCTCGTCGTCGTCCAAGATGGACAGCGGCACGCCGACCTCGGCCGGCACATCGAAAGAGCAGGCCAAGGATCTGCGCGGCCACAGCGAGACCCCCACGACGGGCTCCGGCAAATAAGCCGCCGCAAGTAGGCTTCGTCGACGCTTCGCCGGACCTGACCTGAAGAAGGGCCTCGACCGCATCGGTCGGGGCTTTTTTCATGACGACGCGACCGTCCTCTCGTCGGCGCGCCGCGTCGTGGCGGCGATCTCGTCCGCCAGCGCGGACCTCGGCTTCGACGGCAAAAGCCCGTCCGCGCCCGCCGGCAGAAACCGCCGGATCGTCTGGCCGAGCGCGCATTCATAGGCCGCCGCGCCGAAATTAGAGCCGATGAGGAAGGCGAGCGCGTCCCGCGCGGTCAGCTCCTCGACGACGAGCGCCGCGCCGAAGGCGCCGGCGTAGTAGGGCGCCTCCTTGGCGACCTCCATCGCCACATAGCCCGCGGCCGCCGCGCGCCGGCGCAGGAGGAGGTTTCGCGATCTCGCCTGCGCGACGTCGTAGGCGGCCTTGGAGAGCGCGTTGGAGCTTGCGCCGGTGGTCTCCAGAAGCGTCCAGTTGGCCGCGATGGCGACCCGCAGGCCGAGCGCCCAGACCACATAGCTCGCCGCGAGCAAAGCGAGGAGCGGCCCGATCCCGGCCGCGGCCAGGACCCTCGAGGCGGCGAGCCCCGCGCCCGCCGCGGTCGCGACGGCGTCGAGCGCATAGGTCGAGGCGGCGGTCGCCGCCAGCGTCAGCGCCCAGCGCCGCCCGACGGAGAGCCGAGGAGTCCCAAGCGCTGGACCGGCTTCGAACGCGACGCGGGCCATGCGAGCCCCCGATGTCGTCTTGTGTTCTGTCCGTCGATCAGGCGCTTCGAAGAGATGCGAGTCAAGTAATGTAAGTATTCATACTGAGGGGTAACGTGACCCTACGTGAGAAAATTCGAATAACTCGTTCATTTTGTCAAAACACTATATATTAACTGATTCATTTGTGAAGATTTTCCGAAGTATGTGAGTCTGTGATTTCTGGATATCGCTGAAAGAGTTCGACTTCCGACAGCAGATGACCAAGATAGCCAATCGGACTGTCCGGCACCTAAATATTGCGCTCGCAGTTCGCTTAGACCGTACCGTGCATCGCCAATCTCAAGTATTTTTGACCTTGATATGACGCTTGCGTTGCGATGATTAAAAGTTAGATCAATTATTCTAGCGGCATTTTTAGTATTAATAAGGTGTGACTCGATAATCCAGCCAACCCAGAATAGCTGAAATTCTTGAAGATTGTTTTCTTGAGACAACAAATTTAATATGATATCAGCAAGTTCATCTTTGTTTTCTATGAACTTGCAGAATCCATAAATGCTTTTTATTAGATGAGGAAAATTAACGATCATGTCGCCTAAACGTGGCGCTACTTCTTTCGGGTACTCACCCATGATAGTAAGCACAAGTTCCACGTCTTCCTCTTCAAGATTTTCCTTTTTCAGAAGTTCAAGTATATAGTTCAATTCATCATTCGATAGTTTCAGATTTATTTTTTGCTCTTTAGTGATTTCGTTTTCGTTCTCGTCGTAACCGATCGTAACAATATTTCTGCGTCGCCTTAAAAGCGCTCGCTTTACTTCGTCGACTTCGGCTGAAAAGTCACCGTGATCTCCAGCCCTAAACGTCTTATTCGGGTTTAAAGAGAGTCCTTTGTCGCCAAGAAGTTTCTTAACAAAAAGTCTGAAGTAATATTCTTTTCGTTATCATCAAATAGGTACATATCGTCCATAAATCGTATCATTACTTCTGATTTTAAGCCATGAAAGTTGTCTATAAATCTCAGAAAATCATTTCCAATCATTTTCGTAGGGTAAAGACCTTGAGGAAGGCAATCGATCGAGCGGCCCGAGTTAATCTCGCGAAGAAATTGCCCCAATGACATAAAATCTTTTTCTTCAGCACCTATGTCGGCCATCCATGAAACGATATCATGATGATAAATAGAATTAAAGAACGAAGCGACGTCGCATGCAATGTAATGCTTGTACTTTTTTACGTTATCAGCGATTGCGCCCTTGAAGCCTGCGTATGATTGAGATGGATTTATTGGAGTTCCCTCTGAAAAACGATAACCAAAATGTTTTCGATTCTTAGTATGAGGTTGGCGAAATCGCGATCTATTATTGTAAACTATCTTATAAATAAAAAATCCGCAACCGGATCAAGTTTGACAGTTCTTCTTAAATGTAGATTTGGTTTTCCTGCATAAACCCTGGTCTGTGGTAGAAATGAAACTTCAGGAATCGACTGGTCAACGCATTTATCAATAAATTGAGAAATTTAATCTTGCCCGTTCTCTAGCAAAAAGCGATTACACTGCATCGGAAACAGCGTGCGGTGATGATCGTCTGCATAGAATGATTTGAAATCAGTCATGAAATCTCTCAGCTACGTGGATCTTCGCAAGTTTCACATCCCTGAGTAATTCGGCCCGCCGCCGCCCTCGGGCGCGACCCAGACGATGTTCTGGTTCGGGTCCTTGATGTCGCAGGTCTTGCAATGCACGCAGTTCTGCGCGTTGATCTGGTACTTCGGCTCCGGGCCGTCCTCCAGCCACTCATAGACGCCCGCCGGGCAGTAGCGCGCCGAGAGGCCGCCGAAGACGTCGTGCTCGGATGACTTCTGGAGCCCCATATCCTTGACCCGAAGATGCACGGGCTGGTGCTCCTCGTGGTTGGTGTTGGACAGGAACACCGAAGAGAGCTTGTCGAACGTCAGCACGCCGTCGGGCTTGGGATAGGCGATCTTCTGGAAGTCCTTGGCGGGCTTCGTCGCCTTGTAATCCGGCTTGTCGTGGCTGAGCGTGCCGAACAGCGAGATCCCGAACTGCTCGGCCCACATCGACAGTCCGCCCAGCATGACGCCGAGCCGCGTGCCGTAGCGCGACCACAGCGGCTTGACGTTGCGCACGGGGCGAAGATCCGCGCCGACCGCGCCGTCGCGCCAGGCGGCGTCGTAGGACGAAAGCTCGTCGCCGGCCCGGCCGGCTTTGAGCGCCTCGACGATGTGCTCGGCCGCGAGCTTGCCGGTCAGCACCGCGTTGTGGCTGCCCTTGATGCGCGGCACGTTGATGAAGCCCGCGCCGCAGCCGACGAGCGCCCCGCCCGGGAAGACGAGCTTCGGCACCGACTGGAACCCGCCCTCGGTGATGGCGCGCGCGCCGTAGGAGAGACGCTTTCCGCCCTCGAACACGCCGCGGATCGCCGGATGCGTCTTGAAGCGCTGGAACTCGTCGAAGGGCGAGAGCCAGGGGTTCTGGTAGTTGAGGTGCAGCACGAAGCCGACCGCCACCAGATTGTCGCCGAAGTGGTAGAGGAACGAGCCGCCGCCGGTCTTGTCGTCGAGCGGCCAGCCGAAGCTGTGCTGGACGCGGCCCGGCTGGTGCTTTTCGGGCGCGACCTGCCAGAGCTCCTTCAGGCCGATGCCGAACTTCTGGGGGTCGCGGCCCTCGGCGAGCGAAAACTTTTCGATGAGCTGCTTGGTGAGCTGCCCGCGCGCGCCCTCGCCGAACACGACATACTTTCCGCGAAGCTCCATGCCGCGGGTGAAGTTGGGGCCGGGCGTCCCGTCGCGGTTCACGCCCATGTCGCCGGTCGCGACGCCGACGACCTCGCCGGCCTCGCCGTAGAGGATTTCGTTCGCGGCGAAGCCCGGATAGATCTCGACGCCGAGCGCCTCGGCCTTGGCGCCGAGCCAGCGGCAGACGTCGCCCAACGAGACCACATAGGCCCCGTGGTTCGACATGAGCTTGGGCATGCCGAAATTCGGCAGGCGGATCGAGCCCTGTTCTGTGAGGTAGAGGAAGACGTCGTCCTTCACCTCGGTGCGCGTGAAGTCCGCCTCCTCGCGCCAGTCCGGGATGAGGGCGTCGAGGCCCTTGGGGTCGATGACCGCGCCCGAGAGAATATGCGCGCCGACCTCCGAGCCCTTCTCCAGCACCACGACGGTCAGGGTCTCGTCGAGCTGCTTGAGGCGGATGGCGGCCGCAAGGCCCGCGGGGCCGGCCCCCACCACCACGACGTCGTAGTCCATGCCTTCGCGTTCGGGCAGGGCTTCGGGCGTCGTCTCGGCGTCGGTCATGTCTGTGCTCAAGCTTGGGCGTTTTCGCGGTCTGGAACCGTTCGCATCCGCGAAGGGCGTAAACTAGCGATAAATTGCCTCGAAGCGAGTTGGCCGATCGGCGGACGCCGGACGCTGGACGCGCCTCGCCGTCAGGGCGCGACGGCGTCGGGGCGGGCGCCCTCGCGCCCTGATGGCTGCAGCGTCACGACGACATAGCTCGCGCCCGCGGGCGGCGCCGGGTCGACCGCGCGGAGCTCGCGCGTCTCGGCGACGAGGCGCCGGCCGCCGCCGCCGTCGAGCCGGTAGACCCGGTAGGCGGAGAACGACCGCTCATACATCAGCGGGCCGCCGGGCGGGGGAGGGGGCGGGCGCCAGCGGATCTCGACCGAACCGTCGCCAAGGCGAGCCGCGACGAGGTCGCGCGGCGGCTGGGGCGTCTGGCGCTCGTGCTGGTCGGCGGTCATGCCGCCGGCCGAGAGGCCCTCGGCCCTGGCCGGGCCCGCGAGCGCCGCGCAGAAGAGGACGAGCGCGGCTGTTCTCATGTAGGGGGCTCCGGGGGCGGCCGGTCGGCCGGCGCCCCCGGAGCGGTTTGGCGTCACTTGCCGCGCTTGCTCTTCATCTGCAGATAGTCCTCTTCGGTCATTTCCTTGAGGTCGGTCTGCGGGTCGGCGAGGAAGCTCGCGCGCGGGTCGGCGCCGGCGCCCACGCTGCCGGCGGCGAAGATGAGGTTCGACCATTCCACGAAGCCGCCGCGCAGCGTCGAGACCGTGCCGGTGTTGTTGATGTCGGCCGAGATGGGGTTCTCGATCGAGCCGTTGATGTTCCAGTCGACGTTCGAGCCCGCCGCGTTGTTCTTCTGGCGAATGAAGCCGCTGCGGACCCAGCGCACGCCGTAGCCCGACAGCGCGACGTCGCCCGCCGTGGCGTCGAGGCCCGCGCCCTCGTTCAGCGCGCCCTCGTTGAGGTCGGAGAAGCTGAAGCGGTCGTAGTCGAGCAGCGGCCCGCCGTCCTTCAGCACCCAGTCGAACTGGTTGAGATAGCTCATCACCGACAGGTGGTTGGGCTTGTAGTTCTCGTGGTCGACGCCGCCGTGGCGCAGGCCGAGCGTGTGGCCGAGCTCGTGCATGATGGTGCCGGCGCGCTGCGCGAAGGTGCCGGGGTTGGAGGAGAACCGCCCGAGCGTCTCGATGAAGTCGCTCGCCGGGATGCCGCGGGCGAGGCCGCTCGAGCCGCCGTTGCTGTAGGCGTGGCCGTTCAGCATGCCCGGTAGATCTTGCGCTGGGCGGCGGTGAGCTTGGGCGCCATCAGGGCGTCGAACTCGTCCCAGACCGGGTTGAGGTCGTCGTCATGGGCGACGCTGCCGGTGTTCTTCCAGTGCACCTTGACGCCGTTTCGGCCGTTGGGGTTCGGCACAGGCGCGCGGTCGAAGGCGGCGCTGACCTCGTCGAGCACGGCCTGGCTCGGCTCGTGCGAGAGGCGTTCGCTGGGGCCGGCCGTCATCCAGGCGTAGGCGATGAACAGGTCCTTGCGCTTCGGGTCCGCGCCGAGCGCCGGCAGGTCGACGTCGATGCGGCCGTCGCCGTCGTGGTCGTAGCCATTGGTCTCCCAACTGTCCATCAGGCCGTCGCCGTCCTCGTCGCCGTCGATGGCGGCGTCTGTCGACAGGTCGAACCAGGCGAAGAAGATGTTGTCGTCGCCCGACGGATTGACGGTGTCGACGCGGATGCGCGTGTCGGTGCGGCTGATGAAGGGCAGCAGCGAATAGCGCTCGTCGTCGCTGCGGGGCTTGCTCGGCCCGGAGAAGGGCGAGCCCGGGTTCTTCGGCTTGTCGCCGAGGCCGCCGGCGGTGATGAGGCCGCCGTTCGACACGTTGCCGGGGGATCCGTCGTCCTGCCCGCCCGCGGCGCTCGTCACGCGCTGTCCGTTGACCTCGATCGTGCTGTACTGCTGCACGCCGGAGAGCTGGTAGGAGTACGAGATGCCGAGCCCCATCTCGGCGCGCGCGCCCGACGATGCCGGATTGATCGGGCGGTCGAGGATGATCTCGTAGGTGTCGCCGCCGACCCGCTGGCCGCCGAACAGCAGCGCGATGGTGCGCGGCTTGGGATCGCTCGGGGTGCTGAACACCACCACCAGCGTCTCGCCGTCGATGCCGCTCGATTGCGACTCGAACAGCTTCTCCTTGAGCGCGAGCGTGATCTTGCCGGCCGGCGCCGCATCGATCTTCGCCTTCACGATGCTGGTGACGTCAGCAAGGCCGGACTGGAAGAAGCCCGGATAGCCCGGCGCGTCGTTGAGCTGGGTGGCGAACCAGGTGACGTTGCGGCCCTCGATCTGGACGCTGCCGTTGGCGAGGCGCGCGTAGTTGTAGGTCGCCGACATCAGATAGGCCTTCTCCACGCGGGCGTTGGAGGACGGCTTGTTGACGTTGATCTTGTTCTTGACGGTCGCGGCCTTGCCTGCGGCGTCGACGGAGAGCTGATACTTGCCGTAGGCGCGGTAGAAGGTCTTGAGGCCGGTCGGCGTGTCGTCGAGATAGGCCGGGCGAGGGGGCTCGGGCGCGATCCGGAGAGGCTCGGCCGGGATGGTTCCGGGCGTTTGGGCCGAGGCCGCGCCTGCGAGCGCCGCAAGCGCCGCCATCGCGATGGACAGTCTGAACGCCGTCATCTGCTTGCTCCCCGAAGTCCCGGTCGCCGGCAGATCGGAACGCCGAAGCCGTCCCGACTTGCGAACAGATCCGGCGACTCCCTGCGTGTGTGAGATCAGAGATTGCTATCTTGGGAGGAGAGCGGCGCGCATCTTGGTACGAATACCTATGCGCGAAAGTCGAACGGCTATGCGTTACCTCGCGTCCGATCCGTCATCCTGCGCGGCTTTTCATCCCGCGCGGCTCGGGCGCCGCGACTTAAGACCCGCGACGCGATAAGCTCGTCGCCATGCCGCCTTCGCTTTCCACAGACGAAGCCCGCGCGCTGCTCGAATGGCACATCGCCATGGGCGTCGACGTCGCGCTCGAGGACGACCCGCAGGACCGCTACGCCGAGACCGCGGCCCGCGCCGCCGCGGCGCGTCCGGCGCGCGCGCCCGAGCTCGACCGCGCGGCCGATCGGCGGCCGCCCGCGTCCCCCGCAGCGCTGCTGGCGGGGCCGGGCGAGACGGCGGCCGCGGCGCGCGAGGCGGCGGCGTCGGCCGCGACGCTCGACGAGCTGCGCGCCATCCTCGAGGCCTTCGACGGCTGCCCCCTCAAGGCGACCGCGAGCCGCACCGTCTTCGCGGACGGGACGCCGGGCGCGCGGCTGATGCTGGTGGGCGAGGCGCCGGGCCGCGAGGAGGATCTGTCGGGCCTGCCCTTCGTCGGGCGCTCAGGCCAGCTTCTCGACCGGATGCTCGCCGCAATCGGCCTCGACCGCTCGTCGGTCTACATCGCCAACGTCATCCCCTGGCGTCCGCCCGGAAACCGGACCCCGACCCCGCAGGAGACCGAGACCTGCCTGCCGTTCGTGCGCCGGCAGATCGAGCTCGCCAGGCCCGACGTCCTCGTCGCGCTCGGCGGCGCCTCGGCCCAGAGCCTGTTCCGGGCCAAGGAAGGGATCCTGAAGCTGCGCGGCCGCTGGCTGGAGCACGAGGTCGGCGGGCGCCGGATCAAGGCCATGGCGACGCTGCACCCGGCCTATCTGCTGCGAAGCCCCGCGCAGAAGAAGCTCGTCTGGCGCGACCTCAAGGCGATCCGCAAGGCGCTCGAAAGCGAGGGCGGGTAAGGGATTTGGTATTGTTGCGCTGCAATAGGCGCATGTCTGGCATGCCAAGCCCTGCGTTCTGCTTGCGACTTTGGTATGCCATAAGGCCCAACGAAACGTCAGGCGCTCCGGCGCCCAATCGAAAGGCCCCATCATGACCAGCGCTGTTCTCCAGGCTCTCTCCGGCTCCCCAATCGCCGCCTTCTTCGCCCGCGCCTACATCGAAATCGAAGCGTTCTTCGAAGAGGCCGGCGCCGCGCTCGTGCGCGCCCAGAAGGAAGAGCCGTTCGGTCTCTGATCGACCGCCGGACGACGAGCTTTCAAATCGGGGTCGCCTGCAGAGGCGGCCCCGTTTCTATTTTGCGCTGCAAGAACCGCACTTCGGGACCACTCCGGCGGTTTACCGCCGGTTAGCCCGGCCGTGCCTAGCCTCACGGCCATGAGCTTCAGCCTTCTTCAGTTCAAGCGCCCGCGGGCGCCGGAGCCCGACCTGGCCGCCTTGCGCGAGCCGGAGCCGGCGGCGCGCGCCGAGGCCGTCGTCGCGGCCGGGGGACCGGACGCGCTCGACCTCATCGAGGCCGACGTCTCCTCCGCGATCGGGAAGGTCGGCGCGTCGATCGCGCTCGCGCGCGCCGAGACCGCCGACATGCAGGCGGGGATCGCGGGCATCCGCGCCCAGACCGCCGACCTCGCCGAACGCTCGCGGCTCGCAGCCGACGGCGCCGACGGCTTCGCGCGCGGCGCCGAGGCGCTGGCGCTCGCCTCCGAGCGGATCGACGCCGCGATGCGGACGGCGCTCGTCTCGCTCGAAAGCGCAGGCGAGCGGGGCGAGGAGGCGCGCGCGCTGATCTCTTCGCTCGGCGAGGCGAGCCAGGAGATCTCCGGCATCGTCGACGCGATCTCGGCGATCGCGGCGCAGACGAGCCTTCTGGCGCTCAACGCCGCTATCGAGGCCGCGCGCGCGGGCGACGCCGGCCGGGGCTTCGCGATCGTGGCCAAGGAAGTGAAGGCGCTCTCGATCCAGACGGCGTCGGCGGCCGACGACGTGAAGGCGCGGATCGCCAGAATGCGCGACGGCGCGCGCGCCTCGGCGCAGGCGACCGAAGCCGCGGCGCTCGCGATCGACGCGCTGCGGCCGACCTTCGAGACCGTGAAGGGCGTCGCCGAGGACCACGCGCTCACCGTCGCCCACATCGTGGAGGACGCCGCCCGGGTGTCGGCGTCGGCCGCCGAGGTCAGCCTCGAGGCGGGGGCCGCGAGCCTCGCCACGCTCGAGCTCGACGCGCGCGCGATCGCCATGGAGGCCGCCGCCGTGCGCGCCGCCGACGAGGCCGGGGCGCTCGGCCGCCGCTTCGTCGCCGTCATCCGCCAGAGCGAACTCGGCGACCGGCGCCGGCATGACCGCTTCCCCGTAGAGCTCGACGTGCGGCTCGCCGACGGCCGCGCGACCCGCACCATGGATCTGAGCCAGGGCGGGGTGCTTGTCGGCGCGGTCGAGCCGGCGGTCGAGGCCGGCCGCCGCCTGAGCCTCGCGATCGAGGGGATCGGCGACGTCATGGTCCGGGTCGCGGAGGTGAGCCCAATGGGGCTGCATTGCGCGTTCGATCGCCTTGAGCCCGACGCCGCCGCGCGACTCGCCGCGACGCTCGGGGAGGTCGAGGCGCGCTACGCCCCGCTCGTCGCGCGCGCCAAGGACGTCGCGGCCCGCGCCGCCGCCGCCATGACGCGCGAGATCGAGGCCGGGACCTTGCGCGAGCAGGCGCTCTTCGACGCCGACTACCGGCCGATCGCAGGCTCCGAGCCGCAGCAATATCTCACCGACGCGGTGGCCCCGCTCGAGCGGCTGCTGCAGGACATGATCGAGGCCGAGCTCGCCGCCGACCCCGCGATGATGTTCTGCATCCTCACCGACCGGAACGGCTTCCTGCCGATCCACAACCTCAAGGTCAGTCATCCCCAGCGGCCCGGCGACCCGGTGTGGAACGACGCCAACTGCCGCAACCGCCGCATCTTCGACGACCGCACCGGCATCACCGCCGCGCGCTCGACGCGGCCGGCGACCGTGCAGGTCTATCGCCGCATGGTGGGCGGCGCGGTGGTGATGGTGCGCGAGATCGACGCCCCGATCCGCGTCAACGGCCGGCACTGGGGCGCGTGCCGGATGGCCTACCGGTTCTGAACCTGCGCGGACGGAGGCGGGCGGCGACGTCCGCCGTCCGGATTTGGACGTGAGGCCGTCACGCTCCTATGTTTCCTCGGCATGTTTCGACAGCCAGGAGATCCGACGCCCATGGCCCGCAAGCCCTCCGACCCCGCCGGCGGTCTCGACGACGCGGCCGCCGCGCCCCAGCCCAAGCCCGCCGATCCGCGCGAGAAGATCGTCGCGGCGCTGATGGACCTGCTCGCGGTCCGGCGCTGGAACGACGTCGGGCTCTCCGACGTCGCGTCCGCCTCCGGCGTGTCGCTCGCCGAGCTTCGCGGGCTGTTCCCGTCGAAGGGCGCGATTCTCGCCGGCTTCGTGCGGCAGGTCGACCTCGACGTGCTCGCCCATGACGTCAAGGACATGGCCGACGAGCCGGTGCGCGAGCGCCTGTTCGACGTGCTGATGCGCCGCTTCGAGGCGCTCAGAGATCATCGCGAGGCGCTGCGTTCGGTGCGCGACGGCCTGCGGGCCGATCCGCTGGGCGCGGCCTCCATGAACCAAGTCGCGGTGTCGTCGATGCAGTGGATGCTGGCGGCGGCCGGCGTGCAGGAGGCCGGGCCGGTCGGGACCGCGCGCGCCCAGGGCCTGGTGCTGGTTCTCGCGCGGGTGTTCGAGACCTTCCTCAACGATCCCGACGAGGGGCTCGCGCGCACCATGAAGGCGCTCGACGCGGAGCTTCGCCGCGCCGAGAGCCTCGCGCGCCGCGCCGACGATTTCGGGCGCCTGACCGCGCCGTTCCGCGAGGCTTTCGAGCGCGTGCTCGGCCGCGGCGGGCGCCGCGACAAGGACGACGACGTGGCGACCGCCGCGTGAGCGGGGAGGGGGCGGCCGCGGAAAGGATCGCGTTCGACGACTTCCTCAAGGTCGACGTCCGGGTCGGGACGATCGTCGAAGCCGAGCCGTTTCCCGAGGCGCGCAAGCCCGCGATCAAGCTCCGGATCGATTTCGGTCCGGAGATCGGGGTGAAGCGCTCCTCGGCGCAGATCACCAAGCACTACGCGCCCGAGACGCTGGTCGGGAGGCAGGTGGTCGCGGTCGTGAATTTCCCGCCGCGCCAGATCGGGCCGGTGATGTCCGAGGTGCTGACGCTCGGCGTGCCGGACGCGGCCGGCGAGGTGGTGCTGCTGTCGCCGACTGTCGAGACGCCGAACGGCGGGCGGATGTTCTAGGCGGGGGCCTCCTCTGCCGTCATCCCGGCTCTCCGCTTCGCTGCGGCCGGAATGACGGGCGGGGTCGCGGGAGCGTCGCCTCGGACGGGCGGCGCGGCCTCATCGCCGCCGCTTCGCCCTAGGCTGGCACGCGCACCACCGCCCGCAAGCCTCCGAGCGGGCTCGCCTCCAGCGTGACGTCGCCGCCGTGGCTGCGGGCGATGTCGCGGGTGATCGCAAGGCCAAGCCCCGAAGAGCCGCCGTCGCCGGCCTGGGTGCGGCTCTCGTCGAGGCGCAGGAACGGGCGGAACGCCTCCTCGCGCATCTCCATCGGGATGCCGGGCCCGTCGTCGTCGATCCGCACCTCGAGCCGGCGCCCGTCATGGACCGCCGTGATGGCGATGCGGCGGGCGTACCGCGTGGCGTTCGCCACCAGATTCTGCAGGCAGCGGCGGAAGGCGTCGGGCCGCACCATCGCGATCGGCTGGCCATGGGTCTCGACGCTCGCCGAGACGCCATGATGCTCGGCGCCGCGCTTCAGGTCGTCGAGCATCGCGGGAATGTCGGTGGCCGAAGCCGCCTCGCCGGCGTCGCCGCGCACGAAGGCCATGTAGGCCTCGAGCATGCGGCTCATCTCCTCGACGTCGCGGTTCAATTCCTCGACCTCGGGGCTCTCGTCCAGCATGGCGAGCTGCAGCCGGAAGCGCGTGAGGATGGTGCGCAGGTCGTGGGAGACGCCCGCCAGCATGGTGGTGCGCTGCTCCATGGCGCGCTCGATGCGGTTGCGCATGTCGATGAAGGAGACGGCCGCGAGCCGCACCTCGCGCGCGCCCTTCACCTTGAACTCCGGCGCGTCGCGGCCCTTGCCGAAGCTCTCGGCGGCCTCCGAGAGCGCGAGGATCGGGCGGATCTGCTTCTTGAGAAACACGATCGCGATGCCGAGCAGCACCGCCGAGGCCGCCACCATCCAGATGAGGAAGATGTGGCTGTTGGAGGCGTAGGACTGGCTGCGCTTGGCCAGCACCTTCATCACCGCGTCGCCGAGGTCGACCCGGATCTCGACGAAGTTCGAGCGGCCGACCGTGTCGATCCAGATCGGGCGCTTCACCTCGTCGGTGATCTCGCGCAGGAGCGAGGCATCGACGATCGAGAAGAACGGCTTCGGCCGCGCCGGCGGCAGCGGCTGGTAGGGCAGGAACTCGACCTGCAGCGAAAGCTTTTCGCGCGCGATGCGTTCGAGCCGGCGCTCCTCCTCCGGTCCGGGATCGGCGGCGCGCAGCTCGATCAGCGCCGCGATGTCCTGGCCGACGGCGGTGGCGAGCCGCTTGGTGACGAGCTCGTAGTGGCGCTCCATGAACAGGAATGCGACCGCGCCCTGCAGCAGCACGACAGGCGCGATGATGATGATGAGCGAGCGCGGATAGAGGCCCGTCGGCATCACGCGCTCGAGGAAGTCGTTGAAGCCGCGGCGGAGGTTGGCGAGGCCGCCCGACGGTCGGGCCGGCCGGTCCGCGCGCTCCGCGATCTGGTCCGGGGCCTCGCGCGCGCTCATTCGTCGGTCAGCAGGCGGTAGCCCATGCCGCGCACGGTCTGCAGCAGGATGGGGTTGGCCGGGTCGGTCTCGATCTTGCGGCGAAGCCGGGTCACCACGACGTCGACCGCGCGGTCGCCGGGGGCGGCGTCGTCGCCCGCGATCGCCGAGCGCGGCACCGTCTGGCCCGGGCGCTCGGCGAGGGCTGCGAGCAGGTCGCGCTCGCGGTCGGTGAGGCGGATGACCTCGTCGGCCCGCTTCAGCTCTCCGCGGCCGCGGTGGAAGGAGAACGGACCGAAGCGCACCTCGGGCTCGGACGCCGTCGCGCCGTTCGAGGCGTTGGAGCGGCGCAGGATGCCGCCGACGCGCAGCAGCAGCTCGCGCGGATCGAAGGGCTTGGTCAGATAGTCGTCGGCCCCGGTCTCGAGGCCCGCGATGCGGTCGTCGGCCTCCGAGCGCGCGGTCAGCATCAGGATCGGGACCGAGGAGCGGGCGCGGACGGCGCGGGCGAGGTCGAGCCCGTTCTCGCCCGGCATCATGACGTCGAGCACCAAGAGGTCGAACGCCAGGCTGTCGAGCTTCTGCCGCGCTTCCGCCGCCGAGGCCGCGACCGTGACGCGGTAGCCGTTCTGGCTGAGGAAACGGTGCAGCAGGCTGCGGATGCGGCCGTCGTCGTCGACCACGAGGAGATGGGAGGCGTCGTCTGGAAGGGGCTGCGCTGCGGGCATGGGCTATCGGACCGTCACTCTGCGTCCCTCGTCATGCCCGAGCTCGTCTCGGGCGACCACGACGTCGTCGTCGGGCTCAGCCAGCCGACGTCGTGGATACCCGGCTTCGCCGGGCCTGACGAGGTGTTTCGGGCTCGATCGCCCCATCACGTTCCCTCGCCCGCCTCACCGCCGGGGCGGAATCTCGGCGCCGCTGACGGCCGACACCTTCGAGCGCTCCTCGGGTTCGATGATCTCGAACAGGAAGCGGCGCACCGCCTCCTGTTCGCGCGCGTCGAGGGTGGAGAGCGCGTGGCTGACGCGCCGGGTCTGGAGCCGGGCGAGCTCGCGCGCGAGGCGGTCGCCGCGCTCGGTCACGAACAGCAGGCGCTGGCGCCGGTCGGCCGCGCCCTCGCGCTGGGTGATGAAGCCCTTGTCGACGAGCTCGCGCAGCACGCGGCCGAGGCTCTGCTTGGTGATCTTGAGAATGTCGAGCAGCTCGGTGACGCGCAGGCCCGGATTGCGGTCGACGAAGTGCAGGACCCGGTGGTGCGCGCGGCCGAAACCGTAGGCGGTCAGCTCCTCGTCGGGATCGCGCACGAAGTCGCGATAGGCGAAAAACAGCAGCTCGATCACGTCGAACGCCGGTTTGTCGGCGTCCGCGGACATCTCGTCCCGCGGCGCGGCGGCAGGTCGCTCAGTCGAAATTACGTCAGCCATGTTGACTTATTTCGATCCTGTCGCCATGTTGCGGCGGTCGCGTCGGAGCCGTCCGCGCCGACGGTCTTTCGGCGTCGGGCCTGTCCCGGACCGCCGTTCCGGCGACGATATCGGCTCCGCGCGGACGACGCAAAACCGCCGTTTCATAAGGGTCGACGGTTGCGCCGAGCCTCCGAAGGGAGGATCGTCCGCGGTCGCGAAACACGTTCGAACACCCGAAGCCGGCGACAGCCCGGCCAAGACAACAGTCTCGAGGAGCCAGGCGATGGCCGACCAGCAGCCCTTCGACAGCCGCGACGGCGTCATCTGGTACGACGGCAAGTTCGTGCCGTGGGCGGACGCCAACGTCCACGTGCTGACCCACGGCCTGCATTACGCGAGCGCCGTGTTCGAGGGCGAGCGCGCCTATGCCGGGCAGATCTTCAAGATGCGCGAGCACAATCAGCGCCTGATCGATAGCGGCAAGCTGCTCGGCTTCGACATTCCCTACACGGTCGAGGAGATCGACCGCGCCTGCGTCGAGACGCTGGCCAAGCAGGGCTTCGAGGACGCCTATGTCCGCCCGATCGCGTGGCGCGGCTCGGAGATGATGGGCGTCGCGGCGCAGAACAACAAAATTCATCTTGCGATCGCGATCTGGCAGTGGCCGAGCTATTTCGACCCCGCCGAGCGCTTGAAGGGCATCCGCATCGACCTCGCCGAATGGCGTCGGCCCGATCCGCGCACGATCCCGTCGAAGGCCAAGGCCACCGGCCTCTACATGATCTGCACGCTGTCGAAGCACGCCGCCGAGCGGAAGGGCTACGCCGACGCGCTGATGCTCGACTGGCGCGGCCAGGTCGCCGAATGCACCGGCGCCAACGTGTTCTTCGTGAAGGACGGCGTCATCCACACCCCGACGCCGGACTGCTTCCTCGACGGCATCACGCGGCGCACCGTCATCGGCCTCGCCAAGGCGCGCGGCATCGAGGTGGTGGAGCGCGCGATCCTGCCGGAGGAGCTCGACGGCTTCGAAGAGTGCTTCATCTGCGGCACGGCGGCGGAAGTGACGCCGGTGTCGGAGATCGCTGAGTGGCGGTTCACGCCGGGCGCGATCACCAAGACGCTGATGGAGGACTACGACGCGGCCGTGCGCGCCCATGTGAAGGCGGTCGCGGCGGAGTAAGACGCTGCGCCGGCTTGCCGGGCCGCTCTTTGCACGACGCCTTTTGCGCGAGGCTTGAAGTCCCCCTCTCCCGCGCGCGGGAGAGGGTAATGGTGAGGGCCTCCAGCGCCGACGCCCTGACGACATGCCCGTCCGTTACGGGCTGAGCGCATTTGAGGGGGGCGTCCCGCCCTCGGCGGCGACAGTCTCAGCGCCGCCTTTATAAGCCCGTCCCCTCACTGAACCTGATCGGCGGAGTCGGTCGACGCCTGGGCCGTCTGGTTGTTCAGCCCGTTCAGCAGCGCGCGGATGAAGGGGCGGGGCTCGAGCGACAGCTCGAACACGCCGCCGGTGTTGACGCTCGTCCTGGACTTCGCGACCGAGAGCGCGGTCTCCCAGCCATAAGTGTCGACCAGCGGATAGATCGTGTAGCCGAGCATCGGCGTCCCGTCCTCCATGGCGGCCGCGGTCTCGAGCAGCATCTCGGCGTGCCAGCGCGCGCCGTAGGCGTAGAACGGCGTGCCGGTCTCGCCGATCATCATCGGCATGCGGTAGCGGTCGTGATAGTCGCGGATCATCTGGTAGAGCCCGCGCCGCTCGCCGACGGCCGCCTGCGCGGCGTAGAGCTGCGGCTCGGGCGAGAGCCACGCCCCGCTCGCGCCCTTTGCCTCGTTGTGCGCGTAGTAGTCGGCCGCGAACACGGTGTCGTCGCGCATGGTCTTGCCGTGCGACTCGGCGAGCCGCTCGTGGAGCTTGCGCAGCGAGCCGATCATGCCGACGAGCTTTTCGAGGCGCTCGGCCTGCTCGTCCTCGTCGTCGGTGGCGAACACGTAGGCCGACAGCAGCCACTCGCGGGTCCGGCGCTTCTCGGCGGACTCCTTGCCCGCCTCCTGCGCCAGGAATTCGAGCGGCTCCTCGGCCATCCGGTCGAGGTCGATCTCGAACAGCCATTCCTTGCCGAGGATGAGGTCGCTCGGCAGGAAGCGGACCACGCGGTTGAAGTCGTCGGAGGCCGGCTTCCAGACCGCGGCCTCGGTGTGCATGAACAGCGTGCGACCGCCGGTCCGCGCAAGCTCCTTCTCGATCGCGATGCGGGCCCGGACCGCCGCCGACGCGATGGCGAAGGCGCGCTCGACATAGACGCGGTCGTGGCGCGGGTCGCGCCAGCCCGGAAAGGCGCCGTGCCACATCTGCGAATTGAAGCCGACCGTGGTCTCGGGCTCGTTGATCAGGGTGACGGCGCGGATCTTGTCGCGGTAGCGCGCGAAGGCCTCGCGGGAGAAACGCGCGAAATATTTCGGCCAGTCGGGGTGGAGGTAGTAGCTCGTCTCCGGCTCGCCGGAGCGGAACCGGTCCTCGACGCCGAAATGGTGCAGGTCGAGGCTGAGGTTGAGGCCGGCCGCCGCGAGGTCGCCCACGAAGGCGTCGTGCCTCGCCCAGCTTTGCGGGTCGTCGAGGTCGATCTCGTGGTTGGCGAGGCCGATCCGCAGGTTCGAGACGCCGAGATTGCGGACGCCGTCGATGAGCCTGGCGCGCCGGTCGGCGTCGAACAGGCCCTGGTCGTCGATCGCGTTCCAGCGATAGCGCGCGTCGCGGGTGAGGGGATTGGCGGTCTCGACGCCGCTCCACACGAAGCTTGCGGGCGAGTTCGCGCCGATCGTCTCCTTGTAGAGCGCGATCGTCGCGGCGTTGCGCGCCGCCTCGGCGGGGGTGGGGGGGGACGCGGGGCGGCGCTGGAGCTGGGGCGCGACCGGCGTCGCGAACGCGGCCGCCGGGTCGACGATCGCGGAGACGCCGGAGATCTCGTCGATCTTTCTGCGAGGCCCAGTCGCCGAGCCAGGCCTGCTGGGCCTGCGCCGGAAGAACCGCCCACGCGAACGCGACGCCGAGCGCAAGCGCCCGCGCCAGATGCACACCACGTCCCGCCAAGTGTCCCCCTTCTCGCGACCGCACACGAATCTTTTGCGACCGCGAGAAGGTGTCAGGCGATGCTCCGCCGGCAAACCGACATTTGCGTAAGAGGCGCGTTATCGTCCGCCGGCGCGGTGTTTGGGTGACGCCTTCGTCACGCGATCGCGCCGCCGTCGAGCGTGATGCGCGCTCCGGTGACGAACTTGCCCTCCGAACTCGCCAGCCACGCGACCGCGCCGGCGATGTCGTCGGGCGTGCCGTATTTCTGGATCGCCATCAGCGCGAGCTGGCCGGCCGAGGTCTCGCCGTCCGCGGGGTTCATCTCGGTGTCGGTCGAGCCCGGCTGGACGACGTTCACGGTGATGCCGCGCGGGCCGAGGTCGCGGGCGAGGCCGCTGGTGAAGATCGCGACCGCGCCCTTGGTGGCCGAATAGACCGTGACGCCTGGGAACGGCACGCGCTCGCCAAGGCCCGAGCCGATCGAGATGATGCGGCCGTCATTGTCCGGCAGGTGCTTGGCGGCCGCCTGCGAGGCGACGATGACGGCGCGGACGTTGACGTCGAGCAGCGCGTCGATGTCCTCGAGCGACCATTCGCCCACCGGACCGCCGCGCGCGATGCCGGCGTTGTTGACGAGGATGTCGAGGCCGCCGAGTTCGCTGGCGGCGCGGTCCACGGCCTCGACGACCGCCTTCGGGTCGCGGCTGTCGGCCTGGAGCGCGACGCCCTTGCGGCCGAGCCCCGAAATCTCCTTGGCGACGGCTTCGGCCTTCTCTGCCGACTTCTCATAGGTGAGCGCGACGTCCGCGCCTTCCCGCGCGAGCCGGAGCGCGATGGCGGCCCCGATGCCGCGGCTGCCGCCGGTGACGAGCGCCTTCTTTCCCGAGAGGCGCTTGGGTTCCTGTACGTTCGACATGGTCGTGATCCATTTTTGTATCGTTTGATACAGAACAGGTGGATCGCTTGTCCGGCGGCGTCAAGAGATTTATATATCGATCGGCATAAAATTGGCGCGACGCGATGGCGATGACGGATCAAGACACCGCAGGCACGATCGACAAGCCGGGACGCGGCCGCCCGCGGGCGTTCTGCCGCGAGACCGCGCTCCGCAAGGCGATGGAGACCTTCTGGGCGCTCGGCTACGAGGGCGCCTCGATGGCCGAGCTCACGCGCGCCATGGGCGTCGGCTCTCCGAGCCTCTACGCCGCCTTCGGATCGAAGGACGCGCTGTTCCGCGAGGCCTGCCGGCTCTACGAGCGCGAAAGCAGCGGCGCGATGATCGCGGCGATCGAGGATCCCGCCACGGCGCGCGAGGGCATCGAGGGCTATCTCATGACCACGGCCGACGGTCTGTCGGCGCCCGGACATCCGCCCGGCTGCATGATCGTGCTCGCGGCGGTGAGCGCGCACGGCGCCTGCGAAGCCGCGCGGGAGGAACTCAAAGGGCGTCGCACGGCGGTCGTGGCCATGCTCGAACGGCGGCTTGCAAGAGGCGTCGCGTCCGGAGAACTGCCGAAAGGCCTCGATATCGCCGCGATCGCGGCGTTCTACGTGACGGTGCAGCAGGGCATGTCGATTCAGGCGGTCGACGGCGCTTCGACGGAGACGCTTCGTGGCGTCGCCAGGGGCGCGATGGCCGCCTGGGACGGGCTCGTGGGCGCGGGCGCGGCGCCGGACTGACGGTCACGATCGTCGGCTTCGGGGTTGTGAGCCGGGCCCCGGGCGTTCATCCTGCCGAACGCTTCGCGCGTCGCCGCCCGCCGGACGACGCCCGCAGGAAGGATGACCGCCTCGTGACTCACTCGCTCTCGCGTCTCGCGCCGATCGCAGCCCTCGCGGCGCTTCTGGCGGCCGGTCCCGCGCTCGCCAACCCGAACGACGCGGCCGAGGTCGACACGCTGGCGACGCGCGGGACGCTCACCGGCAACTATCTCGCCGGCCGCGTCGCCGGGGCGAGCCGTGACGCCGGCGCCGCCGCGACATTCTTCCGCGCGGCGCTGAAGAGCGACCCGCGCAACGCCGAGCTGCTCGAGCGCACGTTCCTGCTGACGCTCGCCGACGGCGACGGCGACGGGGCCATGCGCCTCGCCGAGCGCGTGGTCGCCACCGACCCGTCGAACCGTATCGCGCGGCTCGCGCTCGCGGCGCGCTCGATCCGCACCCACAATTACGGCGCGGCCCGCCATCACCTGTCGCGCGGCGCCAAGGGGCCGCTCGCCGACCTCACCACCCAGCTGCTCATCGGCTGGACCTGGCTCGGCTCCGACCAGCCCGCCAAGGCGGTCGAGGCCGTGGACAAGCTTCAGGGCGCGGACTTCTTCGGCACGTTCCGCGACTATCACGCGGCGCTGATCGCCGACATCGGCAACCGCAAGGACGAGGCGGCCAAGCGCTTCAACGCCGCGCTTTCGGGCGACGGCTCGGCGCTGCGCATCGCGCAGGCGGCCGCGATCTATCGCGCGCGCGCCGGCGACAAGGCCGGGGCGCTGAAGGCGCTCGCCGATTTCGAGAAGGCCTCGCCCCGCCATCCGCTCATCCGCGAGACCCGCGACGCGATCGAGCAGGGCAAGGAGGCCAAGCGCATCGTCAAGGATCCGACCGACGGCGCGGCCGAGGTGCTCTACGGCATCGGCGGCGCGCTCGGCCGGCAGGGCGGCGAGGATCTCTCGATCGTCTATCTCCAGCTCGCGCTCTATCTCGAGCCCGAGCACCCGATGGCGCTCGTCACGCTCGCCGACCTCTATGATCAGCTGAACCAGTACGCCGACGCGATCGACGTCTACGACCGCGTTCCGGAGAGCTCTGCGCTCAAGCGCAACGCTGACATCCAGAGCGCCATGGACCTCGATCGGCTCGACAAGACCGACAAGGCCAAGGCGCAGCTGAAGAAGCTGATCGACGCCGACCCGACCGACCAGGAGGCGATCGTCGCGCTCGGCAACATCGAGCGCGGCCGCGAGCAGTTCAAGGAAGCCGCCGACACCTACAGCAAGGCCGTGGATCTCGTGGAGAAGCGGCAGGCCGCGGAGGCGGCGGCCTCGCCCGCCCAGCCCGCGGACGTGAAACCCGCACAGTCCGCCGCGGCGGCGGCCTCGCCCGACCGGAGCAACTGGTCGCTCTACTATGTCCGCGGCATCGCCTATGAGCGCTCCAAGCAATGGGCGAAGGCCGAGGCCGACCTCAAGAAGGCGCTGGAGCTGTCGCCCGACCAGGCGCTGGTGATGAACTATCTCGGCTATTCCTGGATCGACCAGGGCGTCAATCTCGACGAGGGCATGAAGCTGATCCGCAAGGCGGTCGAGCTGAAGCCGGACGACGGCTACATCGTCGACAGCCTCGGCTGGGCTTTCTACAAGCTCGGCAAATATGAGGACGCCGTGCGCGAGCTTGAGCGCGCGGTCGAGCTGCGCCCGCAGGATCCGGTCATGAACGATCATCTCGGCGACGCCTATTGGCGCGTCGGGCGCAAGCTCGAGGCGCGCTTCCAGTGGAGCCACGCGCTGGAGCTGAAGCCCGAGGCCAACGAGCTTCCCAAGATCGAGGCCAAGCTCAAGGACGGGCTCGAGGCCGACAAGAAGACCGACGCGGCGGAAGTGAAGGAAAAGCGCGAGGGCGGCTGAGCCCCGCTTGCGCCCTGCGTCGCCATGATGGCGGCGTCTCGCCCCCAATGATAAAGGCGGCGCGATGCTCCGCGCCCGCGCTCCCGCCAAGGTCAATCTGACGCTCCACGTCCTCGGCCGCCGGGCCGACGGGTTTCATGAGCTTGACAGCCTCGTGGCCTTCGCCGGCTGCGCCGCGGACGCGCTGGCGTTTCGCCCAAGCGAGGGTCTGGCGCTGTCCGTCGAGGGGCCGTTCGCTTGCGCCGCCGGGGACGTTGCGGGCGACGACAATCTCGTGCTGAAGGCCGCCCGCGAGGCGGCGGCGCGCATCCCCGGGCTGCGGCTCGGGCGGTTTTCTCTCGTGAAGCGCATTCCGGTCGCGGCGGGCCTTGGCGGCGGTTCGGCCGACGCCGCCGCGGCGCTGCGGCTGCTCGCGCAGGCGAACGGGATTGCGGCCGAGGATCCGCGCCTGGTCGAGGCGGCCGCCGCGACGGGCTCGGACGTGCCGGCCTGCCTCGTCTCGCGCGCGGCGCGGATGACCGGGCGGGGCGAAGGCGTGGCGCCGCTCGCGGGCTTCGCGCCGCTCGCCGCCGTGCTCGCGAACCCGTTGAAGCCCGTCTCGACGCCCGAGATCTTTCGCCGCCTCGCCCTGAAGCCCGGCGAAACGCGGTCAGAGACGACGGCCGCGCCCGACGCCGGGCTCGCCGCGCTTGTCGCGGCCCGCAACGACCTCGAAGCGCCGGCCCGCTCCCTGCTCGCCGACATCGGAACGGGGCTCGAGGCGCTCGCCCAAACAGAAGGCTGCCGGCTCGCGCGGATGTCGGGCTCGGGCGCGACGGTGTTCGGCCTCTATGACGACCAGCGGTCGGCCCGCCGCGCCGCGCGCGCGCTGCGCGCCGCCTTGCCCGGCTGGTGGGTCATGCCGACGATGCTGCGGTGAGGAGCCGAGCCCCATGACGCCTGTCGTCTACGTCGCCGCGGCGCTCGCCGAGATCGCCGGCTGCTTCGCGTTCTGGGCGGTCGTGCGCCACGGCGCGCATGTGGGCTGGCTCGCGGCGGGCGTCGTCTCGCTGGTCGCCTTCGCCTGGCTGCTGACGCTCGTCGAGAGCGAGGCGGCGGGGCGCGCCTATGCGGCCTATGGCGGGGTCTATGTCGCGGCCTCGCTCGCCTGGCTCTGGGCGGTCGAGGGCGTGCGGCCGGACCGCTGGGACATGATCGGCTCGGCGATCTGCGTCGCGGGCGCGGCCGTCGTGCTGTTCGGGCCGCGCGGCTGAGAGGCCGTCAGGCGCGGCGCTCGCGCTGGAGCGCCGCCGCCGCGACCGTCGCGGCCATGATCCAGAGCGACAGGGTGAGGCCCGCGGTGAGCCCGTGCGGCCCGTCGGAGACGAAGCCGCTCAACACCGGGCCGACGATCTGCCGACGCCGAACGCGACCGTGAGCAGGCCGATGGCCGGCGTCCAGAGCTCCGGCGGGTAGATGCGGCGCGCGAGCGTCGTCACCGCGGTCACCGAGGCGAGGCCGGACGCGCCGAACAGAACGGCCGACACATAGGCGCCGGTCCGAGACGGCTCGAAAATGACGAGCGCGACGCCGCCATCATGATCGAGGTGGTGGCGATGAGGCCGAGCCCGCCGCGTAGGCGCCCGAGCACCGAACCCCAGAGGAACGTGAAGGCCACGATCGAGAGACCGAGCACGGTCCAGAAGGCTGAGATCTCGACGGCGCCGAAGCCGAGCTCGGCTTTGAGATGCGCGACCACGAAGGTGGCGTAGGCGATGTAGCCCGCGCCAAGCAGCCCGTAGGCCACGAAGACAGGCAGGATGGGCCGGAGGTCGAGGCCGCGCCTGCCGCCGCTCGTGCGCATGGCCGGCGCTGGCGTTCGCCGGACCGCGGGCGCGGCGAGGAGTGCCGCGAGCACGGAAAGAAGGCCGAGCGATCCAGCCGCCGCGCCAGCCGGCCTCGGCGACGACGGGCGGAACGGCGAGCGCCGAGATCGCGATGCCCACGCCGACGCCCGCCACATAGACGCCGAGCACGGTCGGCGCCCGGGCCGCGCCGCGCCGGAGGCCGCCGCCGCGGCGAGCGCGCCGCCGACCACGAAGGCGACGCCGCTCGAAACGCCCGCGGCGAGCCGCAACGCCCCTTGCGCCCAATAGTCCGAGGCGAGCGCCGCGGCCGCGATGGCGATCGCCGAGGCTGCGAGCGAGACCGAGAAGACGCGCTTGGCGCCGTAGCGCTGGGCGAGGCCCGCGGCCACGATCGCGCCGATCAGGTAGCCGATGGCGTTGGCGGCGCCCATCGCGCCGGCGTCCGCCCAGGACCAGCCGAGGTCGTCGCGCATCGCCGGCAGCACCAGCGCATAGGCGAAGCGCCCGAACCCCTGCGCGACCGCAGGCGCCATCGCGAGGCCGGCCACGATCCAGAGCGAGGTCAGGGCCTCGGCGGGAGGTTGGACGGAGGGCGTGGAGCGCGGAGCCGCGTCGCAGGCGCAGGCCTGCGCGACCGTGTCGGAAGACGTCATGGATCGCCCCTCAATTAAAAATACGGTCGTACGTATATTAATCAGGCGCCGGTCTGTCCAGAGGGCCGAGCGGCCTTTTGTCCGGAACGTCTGGCCGTCACGCCGTCGAGGAGCGCGAGCGAGGACGCGCGCGCCTGCTCGAACTCGGCGTCGTCGCCGATCGTCACCGCGACATTGGCGAGCGCCTGGAACGCGAGCAGCTCGAAAGTCAGCTGTCCCGGGTTCGCGTCGGCGTCGATCTCGCCGGCCGCCTGTCCCTCGCGGATCGCCTCGACATAGCGCCGTCGCTTGTCGGCGCGATGCGCGGCGACCCGGTCGCGCACGGCGCCGGGGCGGGCGCGGAACTCGCTCGCGACAGCGTTCATGAAGCAGCCGCCCGGGAGCTCACGCGCCTCGACGAAGTCGAACCAGCGCTCGACCATGCTTCGCAGACGCGCGACGGGGCTCGCCTCGGCGAGCGCCGGCTCGACGATGGCGGCGACATGGACCGCCCGGACGAAGTCGACGGTCGCAAGCTGCAGCGACTGCTTGTCGCCGAACAGCACCTGGATATTGCCCTTGGCCACCCCGGCCTCGGCGGCGAGACGGCCGATCGTCAGCCCTTCGAGGCCGTCGACCGAGGCGATCGCGGCGGCGTGCTCCAGCACGCGCTGGCGCGACTGCGCCCCGCGTCGCTTGCGGCGGTCGAGGATTTCAGCGGCAGGGGCTGCGTCGGTCATCGGCTGGGCGTCGTCATATAAATACGTACGGACGTATATTATGCGCGTGCGACGCGGCGCCATCAAGTCTTCCGGGCGGCGCGGCCTTGACAGGCCCGGCCGCGAGTACCATACCTGTCGGTACGATACCAATCGGTATAGTTCGGGACGCAAAGCTCATGTCGAACTGGTTTTCCCGCCTCGGCCGTCCGGCCGCGGCGACGGCTGCGCTCGCTCTGGCGGCGCCGCCGTCCTCTCCGTCAAGATCGAAGCCGACAGCGCGCCGGCCAAGGCCGCGGTCGCCGAACAGGCGACCGCCGTGACCGTGGCGCGCGTCGAGCAGAAGTCCGTCACGCCCTGGGCCGCCTTCTCGGGACGCCTCGAAGCGGTCGACCGCGTCGAGATCCGGCCGCGCGTCGCGGGCGAGATCGTCGCGGCCCATTTCCGCGAGGGCGCGCTGGTCAAGCGCGGCGACGTGCTGTTCACGATCGACCGCGAGCCCTATGCGGCGGCGGTCGACCGCGCCCGCGCCGAGGTCGCGGCCGCCGAGGCCAGGGTGAGCCTCGCGCGCTCCGACCTCGACCGCGGCCGCAAGATGACCTCGATCGCGATCTCGGGCCGCGACCTCGACCAGCGCGACAGCGAGCTCCGCTCGGCCGAAGCCGCGCTTCAGGGCGCGCAGGCCTCGCTGCGCTCCGCCGAGCTCGACCTCGGCTACACCGAGATCCGCGCTCCGGTCGCAGGCCGCGTCGGCCGCATCGAGATCACGGCCGGCAATCTCGTGGCGGCCGGCCCGGCGCCCCGGTGTTGGCGCGGCTCGTTTCGGTCGATCCGATCTATGCGAGCTTCGACGCCAACGAGGACGCGGTCTCGCGCGCCCTCGACAGCCCCGCAGGACCGCGACCGCGCCGACAACGTCTCGGCGATCCCCGTCGCGATCGAGGGCGCAGGCGAGGGGCGGCTCGCTTATGTCGACCCGACGGTCGACGCCGCGACCGGCTCGGTGCGGTTGCGCGCGGTGTTCGCCAATCCGACGGGTCGTCTCTCGCCCGGCCAGTTCGCTCGCATGAAGCTCGGCACGGCCAAGGCCGAGACCGTGGTTCTCGTCAGCGAGCGCGCGGTCGCGGCCGACCAGGACCGCAAATACGTGCTCGTCGTCGGCGACGACAACCGCGCAGTCTATCGCGAGGTGACGCTCGGGCCGACGAGCGACGGGCTGAAGGTCGTCACCAGCGGCCTTCGCGAGGGCGAGCGCGTGGTGGTCGAGGGGTCCAGAAGCTCAAGCCCGGGGCGCTCGTCGCGCCCGAGCCGGTGGCGATGAGCGCGAGGGCGCCGCTCAGCAAGCAGGCCTCCGCCAACTGACGTCGTCCGCGTAACCCCCGGACCGGCGGCTTTCCGAGCGCCGGCCCGGCGGACCCCCGCGTTCCCTGAAATCGATCCGGACCCGGCGCGCGATGCGGCCGGGAAGGGCGGAGCTCTACTCAGAGGCCGACCATGAACATCTCGCGCTTCTTCATCGATCGCCCGGTCTTCGCGGGCGTGCTCTCGGCGATCATCTTCCTCGTCGGGCTGCTCTCGATCCCGGTGATGCCGATCTCCGAATATCCGGAGGTCGTGCCGCCGCAGGTCGTGGTGCGCGCCACCTATCCGGGCGCGAACCCCAAGGTCATTTCCGAGACGGTGGCGACGCCGATCGAGGAGCAGATCAACGGCGTCGAGGACATGCTCTACATGTCCTCCCAGGCCACGACCGACGGCGTGATGACGCTGACCGTGACGTTCGCGCTCGGGACCGATCCGGACAAGGCTCAGCAGCTTGTCCAGAACCGGGTCTCACAGGCCGAGCCGCGGCTTCCCGAAGAGGTGAGGGCGCTCGGCGTCACCACGGTGAAGTCCTCGCCGGACCTGACGCTGGTGGTCCATCTCACCTCGCCCAACGGACGCTACGACTCCAAGTATCTGCGCAACTACGCGGTGCTGAACGTGAAGGACCGCCTCGCCCGCATCCAGGGCGTCGGGCAGGTGCAGCTGTTCGGCTCGGGCGACTATTCGATGCGTGTCTGGCTCGACCCGCAGAAGGTGGCCGAGCACGGGCTGTCGGCCGCCGACGTGGTGGCGGAGATCCGCGCCCAGAACGTGCAGGCGGCGGCCGGGCAGGTGGGCGGTTCGCCGACGCCGTCCGACGTCGAGTTCCAGCTTTCGGTGAACGCCCAGGGCCGCCTCCAGTCCGAGGAGGAGTTCGGCGACATCATCGTGAAGTCGGGCGCGAACGGCGAGATCGTGCGCCTGCGCGACGTTGCGCGGCTCGAAATGGGCGCGTCGGACTACGCGCTGCGCTCGCTGCTCGACAACAAGTCCGCGGTCGCCATCCCGGTGATGCAGGCCCCGGGCTCGAACGCGATCGAGATCGCCGACAAGGTCCAGGCCGAGATGCGCGACATCAAGGCCAACATGCCGGACGGCGTCGACTACTCGTCGTCGACGACACCACCGTTCGTGCGCTCCTCGATCGAGGCGTGGTGCACACCCTGCTCGAGGCGGTGGCGCTCGTCGTGTGGTGATCCTGTTCCTGCAGACCTGGCGGGCCTCGATCATTCCGCTCATCGCCGTTCCGGTCTCGATCGTCGGCACCTTCGCGGCGATGCATGCGCTGGGCTTTTCGATCAACGCGCTCAGCCTGTTCGGCCTCGTGCTCGCGATCGGCATCGTGGTCGACGACGCGATCGTCGTGGTCGAGAACGTCGAGCGCAACATCGAGGAGGGGCTCCAGCCGCGCGCGGCCGCCCTGAAAGCCATGGAGGAGGTCTCCGGCCCGATCGTCGCGATCGCGCTGGTGCTGGTCGCGGTGTTCGTGCCGCTCGCCTTCATCTCGGGCCTCACGGGCCAGTTCTACAAGCAGTTCGCGCTCACCATCGCGATCTCGACCGTGATCTCGGCGATCAACTCGCTCACGCTGTCGCCCGCGCTCGCGGCGCTGCTGCTGAAGGGCCACGGCGCGCCGAAGGACCGGCTGACGCGGGGCATGGACTTCCTGTTCGGCTGGTTCTTCCGCCGCTTCAACCGCGGCTTCGCCTGGGCGTCGGAGTCCTACGGGCGCGGCGTCAGCTTCGCGATCGGCCGCAAGGTCCTGATGCTCGTGCTCTATGTCGGCCTGATCGGAGTCACGGGGCATCTGTTCAAGATCATCCCGGGCGGCTTCGTGCCGGCGCAGGACAAGCAGTATCTCGTGGGCTTCGCGCAGCTGCCCGACGCCTCGACGCTCGACCGCACCGAGGACGTCATCCGCCGCATGGGCGACGTCGCGCTGAAGTCGCCGGGCGTGGAGAGCGCGGTGTCGTTTCCGGGCCTGTCGATCAACGGGTTCACCAACTCGTCGAACGCCGGCATCGTGTTCGTGACGCTCAAGCCCTTCGAGGAGCGCAAGGACCCGAGCCTCAGCGCCGCCGCGATCGCCCAGAGCCTCAACATGCAGTACGCCTCGATCAAGGAGGCGACCATCGCCATGTTCCCGCCGCCGCCCGTGCAGGGCCTCGGCACGATTGGCGGCTTCAAGCTGCAGATCGAGGACAAGGCGGGGCAGGGCTACGCGGCGCTCGACCAGGCCACTAAGGCGTTCCTCGCCAAGGCCAACCAGGCGCCCGAGCTCGCCGGCCTGTTCTCCTCCTATCAGGTGAACGTGCCGCAGCTTTACGCCGACATCGACCGGACCAAGGCGCGCCAGCTCGGCGTCGCGGTCTCGGACGTGTTCAACACGCTGCAGATCTATTTCGGCTCGCTCTACGTCAACGACTTCAACGCCTTCGGCCGCACCTATTCGGTGCGCGTGCAGGCCGACGCCGCCTATCGCGCCCGGCCCGAGGACATCGGTTTCCTGAAGGTCCGCTCTGCGTCCGGCGAGATGATCCCGCTGTCGGCGCTGATGAGCGTGAAGCCCTCCACGGGGGCCGAGCGCGCCATGCGCTACAACGGCTTCCTGTCGGCTGACGTCAACGGCGGCGCGGCGCCCGGCTACTCGACCGGGCAGGCGCAGGACGCGGTGGCGCGGATCGCGGCCGAGACGCTGCCCAAGGGCTTCTCCTACGAGTGGACCGAGCTCACCTATCAGGAGATCATCGCGGGCAATTCGGGGCTCATCGTCTTCCCCGTCGCGATCCTGCTGGTGTTCCTCGTGCTCGCCGCGCAGTACGAGAGCCTGACGCTGCCGATCGCCATCATCCTGATCGTGCCGATGGGCATTCTGGCGGCGCTCGTCGGGGTGTGGCTCTCGGGCGGGGACAACAACGTCTTCACCCAGATCGGCCTGATCGTGCTTGTCGGCCTATCGGCCAAGAACGCGATCCTAATCGTCGAGTTCGCGCGCGAGCTGGAGATGCACGGGCGCACCCCGCTCCAGGCCGCGATCGAGGCGAGCAGGCTGCGTCTGCGGCCGATCCTGATGACCTCGCTCGCCTTCGTCATGGGCGTGCTGCCGCTCGTCATCTCGACCGGCGCAGGCTCGGAGATGCGCGCCGCGATGGGCGTCGCGGTGTTCTCCGGCATGATCGGCGTCACCGCCTTCGGCCTGTTCCTGACGCCGGTGTTCTACGTCCTCGTCCGCCGTCTGGCGGGCGTGAAGGAGACGCAGGCGCCGGCCGAGAAGACCGAGGAACCGGCCGTTTCTCACGAGAGCGCGCCCCCGGCGCCCCGCTCTCGCTCGGATGAGGCGCGCGGGGAAGATAGCGTCCCCCGCATCTTCGCGCGTTTCATAGGACGGCCGCCGGAGGGGGCTCCGGCGGCCGTCGTCGTTTTGACAGGAAGGGCTGGGAGGAAGGTCCGATGAACGTCTTCGACGATCCGGACGCCGTCGCCTCCTACGCCGAGCGGCCGAAGCGCCAGGTGCCGGGCTTTTCCGACATGCAGCGCATGGCGATGCTGCTGCTCGCCGAACGCGCGGCGGACGAGGCGCGCATTCTCGTGGTCGGCGCCGGCGGCGGGCTCGAACTCAAGGTCTTTGCGGAAGGCCGCCCCGGCTGGCGCTTCGATGGGGTCGACCCGTCGGCCGAGATGCTGAAGCTCGCGCGGCTGACGCTCGGGCCGCTCATCGAGCGCGTCACGCTTCACGAAGGCGAGGTCGACGCGGCGCCCGACGGGCCGTTCGACGGCGCGAGCTGCCTGCTGGTGCTGCACTTCCTGCCGGAGGACGCGCGCCTGCGTCTGCTTCGGGAGATCCGCCGGCGGCTGAAGCCCGGCGCGCCGCTCGTCGTCGTGCATCACAGCTTCCCGCGCCCGAAGGCGGAAGCGGAGCTCTGGCTGTCGCGATATGCGGCCTTCGCGGCGTCGTCGGGAACGGACCCGGCGCAGGCGGCGAACGCGGCGCAGACGATGGCCGAGCGCCTGCCGGCGCTCTCGCCCGAGCAGGACGAAGCCATGCTGCGCGAGGCGGGCTTCTCGAATGTCGGACTGTTCTACGCCGCCTTCACGTTCCGCGGCTGGGTCGCCTACGCCTGAGCGGCGAGCGCCGGGGCCTCGATGGGCGCCGCCACGGGCAGCGCCCGCAGCGCCATCGCGCCGACCTTTTCGAGCTCGTCGCGGCGCGCGCCCGACGTGGCCTTCACGGCCATGCCGAGACCGACCGACATCACGAAGCGGGCCCAGTCGGCGGGATCTTCGCCCGCCGGCAGCTCGCCCTCGGCGGAAGCGCGTTCGAAGCGCTCGCGCAGCGTCGCTTCGCTCAAGCTGCGACGGGCGATCAGCTCCTTGCGGATGGCCGCGCTCTCGCCGCCGCCGCAGACCGCGCTGTTGACGCCGAGGCAACCGGGGGGATGCATCGGGTCGGTCAGCACCTGGGCGTAGCCGTCGAGCAGGCGCTCGATCGCGCGGAGCACCGAGCGCTCGGCGAGCGCGTCGGCCACGAAGCAGAGATGGCTCTCTTCGTAGCGGTCGAGCACCTTGCGGAAGAGCTCTTCCTTGTTGCCGTATGTGGCATAGAGGCTCGGGCGCGTGATTCCCATGGCCTCGGTGAGGTCGCTCAGAGACGCGCCCTCATAACCGTGCTTCCAGAAGACCTGGAGCGCAGCGCAGAGCGCGGTGTCCGGGTCGAACTCTTTGGGCCTGCCCATGTCACGCGGGCTCCGAGAATTTCATACCAATCGATATAGTCTCCCGCCCCTGATTTGTCGAGGCGCGAGGCGGGGCTTTCGTCACGCCGCCGTGAGCCTCAGGCGCGGCCGTCGATCCATTCGCGGACGCCGCTTTTGACGGCGTCGTAGACCGCGGCTCCGAGCGCTTCGCCGACAGGCGTGTGCAGCCCCGCGAAGGGCGCTGGCTCGCCTTCCGCCGGGCAGGCGAGCGCGATGCAGTCGGTGCCCGTGCCGGTGGCGAGGCCGCCCGCATAGGCGCAGTCCATCACCGCGGCGGTGCGGGCCTGCGTCCCGATCGAAACGGCTTCGAGCAGCGCGGCGTCCGTCAGCGCGACCGAGACGGCGGCGAGAAGATTGATCGTGCCGGTCCGACGCCCCGGGCCGGACGCGACGCCGATCCGCCCGGCGTTCGACAGGCCCGCGGTCGCAAGGCACTGCGCCGCGACGCCGCCCGCCCATCGCGCCACGCCCGAGTGATGGGCGCACGTCGCGCGCGGTCATCATTGCGACAGCGTCCGAAAGCCCCGCATCGCCGAGCTTCGCGTCGAGCAACGCCGCGGGATCGACTTCCGGCGGCAGGTCGGCGTCCTTCACCTCGAGCCAGACGACCTTTCGGGCGACCTGCCGCCCCGGCCGCGCGACCGCCCAGCTCAGAACGGCGACGGGCGCGGGGAAGCGCGCGACGAGGAGCGGGCGCGCGCAGTGGACGGCGAAGAGCGGCTGTGGAGAATGGCCGGCGGCCGGTTCGTCAAGTCGGGCGGGGCCATCCATCTTCGCGTCCGGCGTCGTCTCAAGGGCAGCGTTCGGATCGGGCAGTAGCGATCTTTCCCGCATGAAGCCATCGAAAGCCGCGCGCCACAGCCACATCCTCGCCGAGGTCGGCCAGACCCCGAGCCTGCGCGTCGCGGAGCTTGCGGCGCGCATGGGCGTGTCGACCGAGACCATCCGGCGCGACCTCGACGAACTCACCGAGCAGCGGCTGATCAACCGCACCTATGGGGGCGCGGTGCGCTCGCCCGGCGCCGAGCCCGCGGTCGGCGAGCGCCACGGCCTGCTGGTCGCCGAGCGCGAGCGCATCGCCCGCGCGGCCTCGGCCCGCATCAAGCCCGGCGCGATGGTGATGATCGGCTCCGGCGCGACCACGACGCATGTCGCGCGCAGGATCGCGATCGACCACCGGCGGCTCACCGTCGTCACCCATTCGTTCAGCGTCGCCACGGTGCTCGCGCTCAACCCCACCATCGACGTGCTGATGGCGCCGGGCCGGTATCTGGCGAGCGAAGGCGCGATGGTCGGCGCGCTGACGACGCGGTTCTTCGGCGACTTCACGGCCGACGTCGCGATCGTGGGCGCGAGCGGGCTCACCGCCGAGGGCGCGACCGACGCGATGGTGGAGGAGGCGGCGGTCTACGGGACGATCGTATCCCGCGCGGCGGAGACGCTGATGGTCGCGGACCGGTCGAAGTTCGACCAGGTGTTTCCGGCCCGCTTCGCCTCCTGGCGGGAGATCGGGACGCTGATCAGCGACGCGAGGCCCGAAGGGGCGCTCGGCGAGACGATCGGGCGCCACGGGGTGGAGCTGGTTCTCGCCTGAGCCGCGCCCGCGGCGATGTTGTGACCGCGCCATCGATGTTGCACTTCCCACATTTGCGTGGGATCACTCAGGCGAACGATCCGCGGGGCCACGCATGTACGACGCCGGTTTCCTGTCGAGGCTCGAGACGCGGCTGCGCGGCGCGCTGCCCGAATGGGGCCTTCAGCCTGACGCGCCGCTGAAACTGCTGACGATCTCCGAGAACGCGACCTTCCTCGCGCATGACGGCGCCGGGACGCCCATCGTGTTCCGCGTCCACCGGCCGGACTATCAGGCGGCCGACGAGATCCGCTCCGAGCTCGACTGGGTGTCGGCGCTGAGGGCCGACGGCGTCGCGGCGACGCCGGAGCCGATGATCCGCCGGGACGGCGGCCTGCTCGGCGCCTTCGAGGACGAGGGCGAGACGCGCCATGTCGCGGCGTTTGAGTTCATGAGCGGCAAGGAGCCGGAGCCCGGAGAGGATCTCGCAGCGTGGTACCGCATCCTCGGGGCGATCACGGCGCGCCTGCACGGTCATGCGCGCGGCTGGGCGGCGACGCCGGGGTTCCGGCGCAAGACCTGGAATTTCGACACGACGATCGGCGCGACGCCGCTCTGGGGCGACTGGCGCGCGGGGCTCGGGCTCGACGACCCAGGCCGCGCCCTCATCCAGCGCGCCGGCGACCGGCTGCGCGACGAGCTCGCAGCCTATGGCGCGACAGGCGACAAGGTCGGGCTGATCCATTGCGACCTGCGGCCCGCCAACCTTCTCGTCGACGGCGACCGGCTCGCGGTGATCGACTTCGACGACTGCGGCTTCTCGTGGTTCATGTACGACTTCGCCGCGGCGGTCAGCTTCATGGAGCACGAGCCGTTCATTCCGGAGCTGCTCGAGGCCTGGCTCGCGGGCTACGAGACGGTCGCGCCGGTCTTGTCCGAGGACCGCGCCGTCATGCCCGCGCTCATGATGCTGCGGCGGATCCAGCTCACCGCCTGGATCGCGAGCCACGCCGAGACGCCGACCGCGCAGTCGATGGGCGACGCTTACACGCACGGAACGCTCGCGCTCGCCGAGCGCTACCTCTCTTCCCGATGACGCAAGGCCAGGCCATGTCCGCGGCGAGCCGCCAGATCCTGAAGCTCAACGCCTATGACGCGGCCGCGCCCGCCGAACTCGACGCCGACGTCGCGGCTCGTGGAGCGCCGGCAGGCCACGATGGGCCCGACCTCGGTGCTGTTCTACGAGAAGCCGCTGCATGTGGTCTCGGCCGAGGGCGTCTGGCTCCAGACCGCCGACGGTGCGCGCTATCTCGACGTCTACAACAACGTCCCCTCGGTCGGGCACTGCAACCCGCGCGTCGTGAAGGCGATCGCCGACCAGGCCGCGCAGCTCAACATCCACACGCGCTATCTCTACGACGTGGTGCACACCTACGCCGAGCGGCTGCTCGCCACCTTCGGCGCGCCGCTCGACAAGGTCGCGTTCTGCTGCACCGGCAGCGAGGCCAACGACCTTGCGCTCCGCATCGCGACCGCGGCCACGGGCAAGCGCGGCTTCGTCGTCACCGAGGCCGCCTATCACGGCAACACCGCCGCCGTGACCGACGTCTCGCCGTCCTCGCGCCCCGGAAAGCCGCTCGCGCCTCACATCCGCGCCGTGCCGGCGCCGATCGGGGCCGGGCTCGAGGCCTTCGCCAGCAATGTCGAGGCGGCGATCGCGGATCTCGAGCGCTCCGAGTTCGGCTTCGCCGGGCTGATCGTCGACACGATCTTTTCGAGCGACGGCGTCGCGGCGGATCCGGCCGGCTTCCTGAAGGACGCGGTCGAAGCGACGCACCGCGCCGGCGGCCTCTTCATCGCCGACGAGGTGCAGCCTGGGTTCGGGCGCACCGGCGCAGCCATGTGGGGCTTCGTTCGCCACGGCGTCGCGCCCGACGTCGTCACCATGGGCAAGCCGATGGGCAACGGCATGCCGATCGCGGGCGTCGTCTCCAGCGCCCCGCTGCTGAAGGCGTTTGCGGACTCGACCGGCTACTTCAACACGTTTGGCGGCAACCCCGTGACCACCGCGGCGGCGCTCGCCGTGCTCGATGAGATCGAGGAGCGCGGGCTCGTCGCGAACGCGGCCGATGTCGGCGGCCACCTGCTCGCCCGGCTGCGGGGGCTGACGAACCGGCGCGGCCAAATCGGCGAGGTGCGCGGCGCGGGGCTCTATCTCGGCGTCGATTTCGTGCGCGACGGCGCGCCCGCGCCCGAGACCGCGACCCGCGTGATCAACGCGCTGCGCGAGCGAAAAATCCTGATCGGGGCCGCGGGGCTCTACGGCAACGTGCTGAAGATCCGCCCACCGCTGGTGTTCGAACGCGCCCACGCCGACATGCTGGTCGACGCGCTGGACGAGGTGCTGGCGGAGGGCTGACAGCCCACTTGTCCCGGACTTGATCCGGGACCCAGAGCCGAGGCGCTTTCCGACGAAGGCTTTGACTTGACCGCGTTTGCTGGCCCAGCCGTGTCGGCTCTGGGTCCCGGATCAAGTCCGGGACAAGGGGGCGCTAGTCCCCCATGGCGTCGAGCGCGCCGGGGCTTTCGGGGAGCACCTGGCCGCCGTCGACCACGATGGTCTGGCCCGTGACGTAGCCAGCGCCCTCGCTTGCGAAATAGAGCGCGGCGTTGGCGATGTCCGACACCGCGCCGAGGCGCTTCATCGGGATGCAGGCGCTCATTTGGTCGAGATAGTCCTGGCCCATGCCGGCGAGCCCCTCGGTCAGGATGTTGCCCGGCATCACCGCGTTGACCGTGATCCCGAAGGGCGCGAGCTCGACGGCCGCCGTGCGCATGAAGCCGAGCTGGCCGGATTTGCTCGCCCCGTAATGCGACCAGCCCGGATAGCCGGTGATCGGCCCGGTGATCGACGAGGTCAGCACGATGCGGCCCGCGCCGGCCGCCTTCATGGCCGGCAGCACGGCCTGGGCGGAAAACACCGTGCTCTTGAGGTTGGCGTTGATGACGAGGTCGAAATCCGCCTCGGTCATCTCGGAGAGCTTGGCCGACGGGAAAATGCCGGCGTTGGCGCAGAGCACGTCGATCGCGCCGTAGCGCTCGACGGCCGCGGCCGCCATCGCCTTCGCGGCTTCGGGCCTGGAGAGGTCCGCGGCGAAGCCCGAGGCGCCGCCGCCGATCTCGGCTGCGACCGCGCTCGCTTCCGCCTCGTTGCGCGAGACCACCAGCACCGAATAGCCGGCGTCGGAAAAGCCCTTGGCGATGCCCTTTCCGATGCCTTTCGAGCCGCCAGTGACGATCGCGATGCGGGTGCGGTCTGAACTCATCGGGCGCCTCTGGGCCAAAGAAAGGAGAGGCCAAAAGCTTGCCTATCGATGAGGCGTTGTAAACCCAACATCTGCCTGTTGTTGATCCAACAGTTCCCGTCCGACCCGCCAAGCTCAAGCGCTGCCTCACGAATCCGTGAGGCACAGTTGATGCATGGGCTTTTCGAGACGCGAAACGGGAGAGGGTCGCATGTCGAGCATTGATGCAACGTCGTCGTCGCTGGCGGCGCCAAGCTCCGGGATGGACGTCGCGAGCCGAAGCGACGTGCACAAGCTGCATGGCGGGGCGATCGGCCTCGTCGGCGTGCTGCAGCTCACCGTGACGGGGGCTGCGCCCATCACCGCGATGCTCGGCAACGTGCCGATCGTGGTCGGCAACGGCGTCGGCGTCGGCGCGCCCGCCGCCTTCCTGTTCGCCACGATCGTGCTGACGATCTTCTCGGTCGGCTACGCCGAGATGGCGCGGAAAGTCTCGGCCGTCGGCGGCTTCTACTCCTTCATCAGCCACGGGCTCGGCCGCGAGTCGGGGATGGCGCTCGCGCTGGGGTCGATCGTCGCCTATTCGGTGTTCGAGGCCTCGCTCGCAGGCGGTTTCGCCTATTTCGCCTCCGCCAAGCTCGCCGGTTGGGGGATCACGATCCCATGGCCCTACCTCTCCATGGTGATGCTCGCGGCCGTCGCGGCGTGCTCCTATTTCGACGTGAAGATCTCGGTCGCGATCCTGGGCGTGGCGCTCATCGGCGAGGTCATCGCGCTCACCGTGTTCGACATCGGGGTGTTCACCAACTCCGGCGTGACCGCCAATCCCGCGGCGCTCAATCCGCTCGCGGCCTTCCAGGGGTTCGACGCGCCAGGCAGCCTGAGCCTGACCGCGGGCGTCGCCTCGATCGGCCTGTTCTTCGCCTTCTGGAGCTGGGTCGGCTTCGAGATGGCGCCGAACTACGCCGAGGAGTCAAAAAACCCCAAGAAGATCATCCCGCTGTCGCTTTACATCTCGGTGATCTCGCTCGGGATCTTCTACATCATCACCAGCTGGGCGGCGCTTTCGGCCTATCCGACGCCCGCCGACGCGATCGCCGCCGGCCAGACCGACGCCGCGAACTTCTTCATGAAGCCAGCTTCGACGCTTGTCGGCCCATGGCTCGGCGACGCGATGAGCTACCTCATCCTGATCTCGTCCTTCGCCTGCGGGATGGCGTTCCACAACACCGCCTCGCGCTATCTCTACTCGCTCGGCCGCGAGGGCATTCTGCCGAAGGCCGTCGGCAAGACGCACCCGGTCTACAAGGCGCCCTACGTCGCCTCATTCACCCAGTCGGCGATCGCCGCGGTTCTGGTCATCGTGTTCGCCGCGGCGCTCGGCATGGACGATCCGAACCAGGCCTATGCGGGCCTCTACGGCCTGATGGCGCTGTTCGGCACCACGCTGATCCTCGTGGCGCAGGCGGTCGTGTCGGTCGCCATCATCGCCTATTTCAAGCGCGAGCATCCGCAGGACCACCACTGGTTCAAGACGCTGGTCGCCCCCGCGATCGCCTTCGTGGCGCAGGTGGCGGTCATCGTCATGCTGGTGGCCAACCTCGACTTCCTCTCGGCCGGCTACGCCTTCGCCAAGTGGATCCCGGGGCTCACCGTCGCGATCCTCGCGATCGGCTTCGGCGGCGCGATGATCCTGAAGCGCATGAACCGGGCGAAATACGACTCGATCGGCCGGATGATCTACCAGGGCGTGGACTGAGCCGACCCCGTCGCGCCCGTCCCGGAAGCCGGGGCGGGCGCGACCGCCACCTTCAAGGGCGCAGGCGCTCGACCGGCGGGGCGCCGCCAGCGACGATCGGAAGCGCCTCGACGTAGCGGAGAAACGCCCGCGCCCACTCGGGCGCGAATTTCGGCTCGTGATGGTAGACGTGGACCGGGAAGGTCTCGTCGGCCCAGTCGGGCAGCAGCCGGACGAGGCGGCCCTCGGCGAGATGGGGCTGCGCGTAGATCTCGAGCGGCTGACCGACGCAGAGGCCGCCGAGGCACGCGCCCATCAGCGAGCCGGCGTCGTTGACCGTCACGCGCCCCGTAACCGAGATCGGCACGGTCTCGCCGGCGCGCACGAACTCCCAGTCGAACGGGCGTCCGGTGGCGGGATTGCGCATCAGAACGCAGTCGTGGCCGGTTTCGAGATCGCGCGGCTCGCCGGGCGCGCCGCGCCGCTCGAGATAGGCCGGCGAGGCGCAGGTGACGACCGCCACGTCCATTAGGCGCCGGCAGATCAGCGGGCTCGCCTGCGCGTCGCCGAAGCGGAAGGCGAGGTCGAACCCGTCGGCCACGAGGTCGCCGAGCCGCTCCTGCACGACGATCTCGACGTCGAGCTCGGGATGGGCCGCGAGGAACGGCTCAAGCGCGGGCGTCAGCACGTGCTGGGCGAAGATCCGGTCGGCGTTGACGCGCAGGAGGCCCGTGACGGCGCTGGTCGTCTCGCGCGCGTCGAAGGCCGCGGCCTCGATGCCGGCGAGCAGCGGCGCGACGGCCTCGTAGAAGCGGCGGCCCTCGTCGGTGAGGGTGACGGCGCGCGACGTGCGGTGAAAGATCCGGACGCCGACGCGCTGCTCGAGCCGCGACACCGCCCGGCTCACCGCCGGCTGGGTGAGCCCCAGCGCCTGGGCGGCGCGCATGAAGTTGCCGGCGCGCACGACCGCCGAAAGGACGCCGACCCCGCTTAGGAGCCGGCTGTCGAAGGTCTGCTTGGTCATGAGCGCCCGTCAGTCCGCGAGAACCGACGGGTCGCATAGCCTCAAAGCGCGCGGCGCTCCAGCGCGCCGCGCCGAAGTCGTCCGGTCCGGGAGATCAGTTCCAGGTGTGGAGCAGCGTCTTGAGGCCGCCGTCCTGCTTCTCGAGCACGTTGATCCAGTTGCCGCTGAAGGTCTTCTTCTGGCCGCCCTCGGACGGGCCGGTCATCTCCCAGCGGCCGGTGGCGACCACGACGTCGCCCTTTGTGCGGACCGACTGGACCGTGATCTTGTGGCCGTCGAAGCCCTTTTCTTTGAGGCCGGCGAAGAACGCCTTGATGTCGGCGCCGGAGCGCTGGTCGGCGTTGGTCACGAGCACCGCGTCCTTCGAATAGAAGGCCGAGAGGTCGTCGAGCTTGCCGCCGTTGTAGGCCGCGTCCCACTTGTCGGCCGCGCCCTGGACGTCGGCCGTGCTGGTCTCGGCTAGAGCCGCGCCCGAAAAGGCGAGCGCGCCCGCCAGAACCGCCGAGCGCGCGAAGGAAGCCAGGGTCATCGTCCATCCTCTCGTCGCCCCGCAGGCCGTCGCCGGGCGGCGGCCTGCGACCATGGGTCGGGGCGCCGGCGAGCCGAGAGGAGCGTGGGTCACGTGTGCCCGCGGACCCTAGACGGCCGGCTCCTCTGCCGAAAATGAATTCGGATCATGTCTGAGATGACTGAAAGTATGGGCGCGTACGGGCGCCGCCGAACGCCAGGCGGGAGATCGTCTCATGGCGGCATGGAGGCGGTGAGCGAGGCCGGACCCGTCAAACTCGGGCGCGCCGTCTCGGGCGTCAAAAACGAACGCGGCGGGGACATGCCCCGCCGCGCCGCCGTCCGTTACGGCCTTGGCCGTGACGTCCCCCGTCTTAGAACTTCACCGCCGCGCTCATGATCACCGAGCGGCCCGGCTCGTAGAGCGGCGTCACGTTGCCGAACTCGCTGCCGTAGCTGGCGCGGCTGCCGTAGGTGTTGTCGAAGATGTTCTTCACGTCTACGCGCAGCGTCGTTTCAAAACCGACCCGTCTGAGGCTTCCATTCGAGGAACGCGTTGACGACCTCGTAGGCCTTGAAGTGCTTGAGGCGATAGCGCTCGCCGGTGTTCTCGTCATAGGCGAAGCCGACGCGCTTGTACTTCGGCGCGATCTCGGCGTCGGCGCCGATGGTGACGTTGTGCTGCGTGAAGGTGTGGGCCGCGGTCAGGGTGATGATGTCGCCGACCGGCGTCGCGATGTAGTTGCCGGTGTCGGCGTCGCCGCGCCGGCCGTTGATGTCGACGTCGATATGGGCCCACTTGATCCGCGCGAAGCCGGTGTCCCAGGCGTAGCCGGCGCCGACCTCGAAGCCGCGCGTCTTGAGGTCGGGCGCCCAGACCGCGCCGAGCCGGTCCCGCAGCGCCGGGCCGCCGAACCCGTCGGGATCGTAGGCGTTCGAATATTTGGCGTTGCGGGCGTTGTCGATGTTGGTGCCGAATACGCTGCCTTCGACGGTGAAGCCGTTGTGCTTGGCGACGAGGCCGAGCGTCACGTTGTCGGCGACGGTCGCCCTCAGCTTCTGCCCGGCTCCCTCATAGAGCCAGAGGTGGTTGAACACGAAGTTCTCGGCGAGCGGCACGCCGCCCCACACGTGGCTGTACGCCGCCTTCGCCGTCAGAAGGTCGTCGATCAGCTCGTATTCGCCGGAGACGTTGCCGCTCAGGCCGCCGTGGTTCTTCTTGGCGCCGGGCGAGTCGTTGACGCCGCGGAACCACTGATAGTCGGCGCGGCCGCCGAAGGAGAGGTGGAAGCGGTCGATAGGCTCCAGCCGCGCCTGCGCGAAGGCGCCTGCCTGGGTCGAGCGCTCCCGCGCGGGAAGGTCGAAGTCGACGGGCGAGTAGTCGATGCGGGCGCGGTCGCGGCGGAAGTCGACGCCGGCGACCACGGTGCCCTTCTCGAACGAGAACTTGTTCTCGGCCTTGGCGCTGTAGGTCGAGGTGTCGCCCATCGCGTCGCGGGCGTAGGCGAAGATGCGGTCGCCGCCCGGGGTCGTGTCGCCGGTCCATTCCCAGATGGGGAGACCGACCTTGGTCTTGCTCCAGGAGGCGACGATCTTCGGGTCCCACCAGCCTTCGGGCGTGGTGTCGGTGTAGGTGAAGACGGCGTTCTGGCGGTCGAGATCGTAACGGCGGGTCTTCGGTTCGCCGACGCGGCCGGCGATCTCGAAGTCCCCGCCGTTCGCGCGGTAGGGGCGATAGGCGTCGTCGCTCACCCGCTCATAGCTGAACTCGAAGCGATCGCCCGAGTCGGCCTCGTAGGCGACCTTGCCGAGGCCGCTCGTGAGATGCGTCGCGGTGCCGCCCACCTTGTCGCCGTTGCCCGCCTTGTATTTGCCGCCGCGCGCGACGTTGAAAAAGCCGAGGACCTCGAAGCCGTTGTGGCGGCCAAAAAGGCCGAGGTTCTGGCTGAAGACGGCGCCGTTGGTGTTGAAGGTGGCCTTCGAGAAGCCGCCCCAGTCCTTCGAGGCGGCCGGCGAAATCCCGTCCTTGGTGACGAGGCCGGGAACCGACGCTGAGGCCGGGCCGAGAAGGTCGACGACGTCCTTGGTCTCGTAGGCGATCGAGCCCGCGAGCGCGGCGAAGCCGGCGTCGGCCGGCGCCACGCCCGCGTCGACGCGGGCCGTCTTCAGCAGCGAGGGGTCGATCACCGTCGTGGCGTTGTGGTGGAACACCTTGTTGTTCTGCGGCGCGCCGTCGATCGAGACCGCGAGGTTGTTCTCCTCGACGCCGTGGACATAGACCTTCTGGCTGAGCGGGATGGAGCTGCCGACCTGGATGCCGGGCTCGCCCGCGAAGACGTCGCGAATGTCGTTCGGCTGCTTGCGCTCCATCTCCTGCGCGGTGACGTCGTACTTGCCGTCGCCGCCGTCCGAACGGCGGACGTTCTGGCCGATGACGTCGATCGGCTCCAGCGTCTCGGCCTCGGTCGCGAGCTGGACCGGCTGGATCTCGCCGACGCGCTCGAGCGTCACGGTGCGCGGGCCCGCGGCGCGGAACCGGAGGCCGGAGCCTTCGAGCAGCTTCTTGAGCGCGCTTTCGGTGTCCTGACGGCCGACCACCGCCGGGGCCTCGCCTTCCAGACGCTGCGCGCCGGGACGGACCACCTGGACGCCGGTCGTGGCGGTGAAGTCGGCGAGCGCGGCGAGCAGCGGTTTTTTTCGGGATGTCGAAGCTGTAGACCGCCGGGTAGGACGGCTCGGCCGCAGCCGGCAGGGCGCCCGCGAGCGCCGCGGCGAGCACCGACGCGCCGCCGAGCAGCGCGCTACGCACATGAATTCCCATAATCCGCCGTCCCCGAACACGCACCGGGCGGCCGCCCCCGCGGCCGCCTCTCACAAGCCGAACGGCTCAGGGCGCGCGGCGCCTCAAAAAAACCTGGCGGAAAAGAGTCGGCGGGACGGCGGAAGGACGAGGCGTCAGCGATAGACCAGCGTGGCGAGGCCGGGGGCGGACGCGGTGCGCAGCCCGAGGCCGCTGCGGAGGGCCTCGATCAGCGCCTGCGGATCTTCGGCGCGGAAGACGCCCGACAGCCGCAGAGCGCGCACTTCGGCCTGCGGCGCGATCACGCGCCCGCCCGCCATCCGGGCGATCTCGCGGAACACGTCTTCGAGCGGGGCGGCGTCGAGCACCAACAGGCCGCGCCGCCAGGCGAGCGCCGTCGAGGGGTCGACGGCCTCCGGAGCCAGGAGGCGGCCGTCGCGGCTCGCCACCTGCTGTCCGGGCGTCAGACGCAGATGCTCGCCGCCCTCCGCCACGCTGACCGACCCGTTCTCGACGGTGACGACGCCCCGGTCGCGGTCGACGCCGAAGGCCGTGCCGGTCACGCGCACGTCGATGTCGCGGGCATGGACCAGAAAGGGGCGGGTCGGATCGGGCGCGACGTCGAACCAGGCGCGCCCACGCAGCAGCTCGACCTCGCGCCGGCCGTTCGAGAAGCGCTCGGACACCGCGCTGTCGGCGTCGAGGAAGAGCGAAGACCCATCCTCGAGCGCGACCGAGAGGCTTTCGCCCGGCGGCGTCGCGTGGTCGGCGCGGGCCCGCGCGATCAGGCCGGGGTCGCGCCAGACGATGACGGCGAGACATGCGGCCATGAGCATGATCGCGACGGCCGCGCGGCCGAACCTGCGGCGCGGCGCAGGCGCGGCGCGCCGCGCCGCGGCGGCGGGCGGCGGCCGCCGGTCTGTCGAGTTCGCGCCACAGGCGCTCGACCTCGGCGAAGGCGCGGCCGTGCTCGGCGTCGGCCTCCAGCCAGCGGCCGAAAGCCTCGCGGTCGGCCGGCGTCGCCTGCGAATTTCCAAGGCGCACGAACCACGCCGTCGCTTCGCGCTCGATCCTTTCGGACCGGGCGCCGTCGTCCCCCGTCGGCTGCATCAGACCCGCGTCGTTCCCGGCTGCGTTTCGCCCGTTATGATATCGGAACGCTCGAGGGTCGACGCCCCCTCAATTCAGGCGCGACGTCGGCGCCAGTCGCGGCAGAAGGAGAGCGCGGAGATCATCTCCTTCTCCACCGTCGAGACCGAGACGCCGAGGCGGGAGGCGATCTCGGGATAGGGGACTTCGTCGACCTTGTTCATCAGGAACACCCGTCGCGTGCGCTCGGGCAGCGCCTCGATGGCGGCGAGCAGCGCGTCGAGCTCCTGACGGCTCGCCGTCGCCTGGTCGGGAGCCGCGAGCCCCGGGGCGAGCTGCTCCTCGGTCATGCGGGCCGCATAGGCCGTGCGCACGCGTGACGCCCGCATGGCGTCGCGCGCCAGATTCTGCGTGGTGCGGACCAGAAGCCCGACGTCGTCGGCCTCGACCTTGCGGCCCGAGAGCTTGACGAAGGCGTCCTGCACGACGTCCTCGGCGGCGTCGCGACACCCCGTGATGCGTCGCGCGATGCGCCTGAGACGGCCATGTTCGCTCGCGTAGAAGCCCGACAGGGCGGAGATCGACGACACGTTCGGCATCACGTCTTCTCGGCAGGCCGGCGCCGCTCGCGACGCGCAGAGGCGTCTTGAGGCGGCGATCGAGTGCGGTTCGCCGGCGTACTTGCGAATGGCTGTCACAAAGACAAAAACATGCAAGGCAAGTCAATCACTTTGTAAAACATCAGTTTATTATAATTCTAAAATGTGGTCGTCCAGCAACTCAAGCATCGTCTTCAAAGATATGTAGAACGAAGGGCGGCCGTCGATGGTCTCGACGCGCATCGAGAAGCCGAAGACGTCGCTCAACGTGTCCGCCGTCAGGATCTCGGCCGGAGGCCCGTCGGCGACGACCCGGCCCGCGCGCATGCACACGATCCGGTCGGCCCAGGCGCGGCGTGGTTGAGTGTCGTGCAGCACGACCACGATCGTGCGGCCGCGCTCGTCGGCGAGCGTGCGGAGGCGCCGCATCAGGTCGCGGGCGTAGGCCATGTCGAGATTGTTGAGCGGCTCGTCGAGCAGCAGGCACGGGGTGTCCTGCGCATAGGCCATCGCCACGAGCGCGCGCTGGCGCTGGCCGCCGGACAACGTCTCGACGAAACGCTCGGCCAGCGGCTCGAGATCGAAAGCGGCGAGCGCCTGCGCCACCATTTCGCGTCCTGCGCCGTCATGCGCCCGCGCGAATGCGGAAACCGGCCGAAGCCGACGAGCTCGCGCACGCGCAGCCGGCTCGCGACGCCCGGATCCTGCCGCAGGATCGCGAGGCGCCGCGCAAGCTCGCGCGAGGGCGCGGTCGCGACCGAGAGGCCGTCGACCGTGACGGCGCCGGTTTCGAGCGCCGCAGCCGCGCGACGAGCGACAGCAGCGTCGATTTTCCCGCGCCGTTCGGGCCGACGAGCGCGGTGACGCCGTCCTTGGCGATGTCGAGCGAGACCTCGGTCAGGATCGCGGCGCCGCGGATGGCGAGCGATACCCCCTCGATGCGGATCATCGCCGGACCTCCATGAACAGCAGCGCCAGGAACATGATGCCCCCGACGAACTCGATCACGATCCCGAGCGACGTCGCGCCGCGAGCCCGTGCTGCAGCAGCGCCTGCCCGCCAACGAGCGCGATCGTCCCGACGAGCGCGGCGGCCGGGAGGAGAGCGGCGTGGCGGCGGGTGCCGACCGCGCGTTCGGCGAGCGCCACCACCACGAGGCCGAGGAAGACCACCGGTCCGACGAGCGCGGTGGAGGCGGCGACGAGGCCTGCGGTGACCGCCATGAGGCCGGCGGTCGCCCGCCGCCAGTCGACGCCCAGTCCGGTCGCGGCGTCGCGGCCGAGCGCGAGCACGTCGAGCTCATGGCGGGCCCGCCAGGCGAGGCCCGAGCCGATCGCGGTCACGATCGCGGCGATCGCCAGGAGGTCCGGGGGCGGATCGCGGTGAAGCTCGCAAAGCTCGAGACCTGCGCGATGGAAAAATCGTTGGGGTCGATCAGCCGCGAGAGCAGGCCCGCGAGGCTGCGGAACAGCACGCCCGCGACGACGCCCGCGAGCAGCAGCAGCGTCATGTCGAGCCGGGCCTTCAGCATCGGCAGCACGAGCGCGAGCGACAGCGCCATCAGCAGCCCGACGTCGGCCAGGAATTTCAGCCGCGGGTCGAGGCTCGCGAAGCCGAGGCCGCCGAGCGTGAAGATCAGCGCGGTCTGGCCGAACATGTAGAGCGCGTCGATCCCCATGATCGAGGGCGTCAGGATGCGGTTGCCCGTGATGGTCTGGAACAGCACGGTCGAGACGCCGATCGCCGTCGCGACCGTGACGAGCCCGGCGAGCCGCACGCCTCGGAGCTCCAGCGCGAAGGCGACGTCGCCGCGGATGTTGAGCGCGAGATAGGCGCCCGCGACGGCGAGCGCGGCGAGCGCGAGCGCGCCAGTCGCCAGGCGCCCCCAGGCATCGGCGGGCCCGCTTGAGCAACAGCGCCAGGAACAGCCCCGCGCCGACGACGCCGAGCACCACGCCGACCGGGATTTCGTAGGGATAGCGCAGCAGGCGGCCGGCGAGGTCGCAGGCGAGCGTCAGCCCGGCGCCCGACAGCGCGACGAGGGGGAGGGCGCCGCGCACGTCGTCGCCGCGCAGCCGCGTCACGAGGTTCGGCGCGACGAGCCCGACGAAGGGCACGACGCCGACGGTCACCACGGTGACGGCCGCCGTCACCGAAACGATCAGCAGCCCGACCTGCATCATCCGGGCGTAGTCGAGGCCGAGCCCCACGGCCGTCTCCTGCCCGAGCGACAGCACGGTGAGGCGGTCGGCCGTCCACCAGGCAGCGCGATCATCAGGGCGGCGGCCCAGAGGATCTCGTAGCGGCCGCGCAGCACGCCGGAGAACTCGCCGACGGTCCAGACCTCGAGATACTGGATCATGTCGAAGCGCCAGGCCGCGAAGGTGAGACCTGCGCCGAGCGTCGCGCCATAGACGAGGCCGACGAGCGGGGTGAGGTAGGGCTGGTCGGGCGGCAGCCGCCGCGCGACGGCCAGAAACAGCGCCGTGCCGGCGAGCGCCGCAAGCGTCGCGATCGCGGTCTTGACCGGCAGGGAGGCGCGGGAAACAGCAGCGTGGCGGCCAGCAGGCCGAGCCCCGCGCTCTGCGCGCTTCCGGCGGTCGCGGGCTCGACGAAGCGGTTGCGCGCCAGCGTCTGCATCACGAGGCCCGCGATCGCGAGCGCGGCCCCGGCGAGGATCGCCGCGAGGGTGCGGGGCGCGCGGCTTTCGAACAGGATCTGCGCGTCGAAGTCGCCGGCTCCGACGGCGAGGCTCGTGGCGACGAGCGCGGCTCCCGCCAGCAGTCCGCAGGCGAGACGCCTCACTTGGCCGCCGAGAACGCGCGCGTCACCGTGTCGAGCACCCGCATGGTGGCCTGAACGCCGCCGGCCGCGATGTAGACGTCGGCGGCCGGCAGGAAGATCACCTGATGCTTGCGCCAGGCCGTGGTCCCGGCCACGAGCTCGTTGTCGAGCGTCGCGCGGGCGTTCTGCTCGCCCGCGCCGAGCGCGGCCGCGCGGTCGACCACGATCAGCCAGTCGGGATCGGCCTTGGCGATGAACTCGAACGACGCCGCTCGCCATGCACCGCCGCGCCGATGCGCTCGACCGCGGGGCTAATCCCAAGTCCCGCATGCAGCCAGCCGAAGCGCGAGCCCGCGCCGTAGACGGTGATCTTGGGCCCGTTGGTCATCAGGATCAGGGCTTTGCCCTTGCCCGCGACCGCCGCGCGCGCGGCCGAAACCGCGGCGTCGAGCTTTTCCTCTATGGCCCTGGCCTGCGCCTGCCGGCCGAACAGCGCCCCATAGGCGTCGAGCCGCTCGCGGGATTCGGCCAGAAGGTCGGCTCCCGCCATGGTCATGTCGATCGTCGGGGCGACGCGCGACGTCGAGGCGGAGCGGGGCGAGGAGCGGCCGCCGACGATGATAAGGTCGGGTCGGAGCGCGTTGAGCGCCTCTAGGTCGGGCTCGAACAGCGTGCCGACCGGCTCGGCCTTCTTCGCGACGGTCTCGAGCTGGGGCACGAAAATGGTCGCCGGAGCGCCCGCGGGCGCGACGCCGAGCGCGTCGAGCGTGTCGATCGCGGCCACGTCGAACACCGCGACGCGCTTCGGCGTCTCGGCGATCGCGGCGAGCCCCGTCGCGGTGCGGATCTCGACGGCCTCGGCCGCGCCGCTGACGCAGGTCAGGAACGCGAGGCTGGCGAGGAGGCGGATCAAGGTCATGGCGGGCTCGGCGACGGCTACGGAGTGAACGGGCGAGCCCGCCTTGCGTAAACGATCGAACCCGCCGCGTCCCTCATCGCGAGCGCGCCGTCGCCCGCCGCCTCACCTGCGGCGCGTGACGAACTTCGTCCGCAGATACGCTTCGAGGCCTTCCGTGCCGCCCTCGGAGCCGTGGCCGCTGTCCTTGAAGCCGCCGAACGGCGTCTCGGGCACGCCGAGGCCGAAATGGTTGATGGTGACCATGCCGGCCTCCATCTCGTCGGCGATGCGGTCGGCCGCGTTCAGCGAGTTGGTGAAGGCGTAGGACGCGAGCGCGAAGGGCAGGCGCCGCGCCTCGTCGAGCGCCTCGTCGAGCGAGACCCGGTTGACGATGGCGACCGGCCGAACGGCTCCTCGTTCATGATGCGCGCCGACAGCGGAACGTTCGCCAGGATGGTGGGGGCGTAGAAGAAGCCCTGATTGCCGATGCGGCGCCCCCGTGCGGATCTCGGCGCCGTTCGCGGCGGCGTCCTGGATCAGCGCGTCGACGCCCTCGACCCGGCGGGCCTGCGCGAGCGGGCCCATCTTGACGCCGTCCTCCATGCCGTCGCCGACCTTGATGGCTTCCGCCTTCTCCGTGAAGGCGTCGACGAAGCGGTCGAACACCTTGTCGTGGACGAGGAAGCGGGTCGGCGAGATGCAGACCTGGCCGGCGTTGCGGAATTTCGACGCCGCGGCCGCGCCCGCGACCGCCTCCGGGTCGACGTCCTCGGTCACGATGAAGGGCGCGTGGCCGCCGAGCTCGAGCGTCGTGGGCTTCAGGTGCTGGGCGGCGAGCGCGCCGAGATGGCGGCCGACCGGCACGGAGCCCGTGAACGACACCTTCTGGATGATCGGCGAGGCGATCAGCTTCTCGGAGATTTCGGCCGGGACGCCGAATACGAGGTTCACCACGCCTTCCGGAACGCCGGCTTCCTCAAAGCACTTCACCAGCTCGACCGCGCAACTCGGGTCTCCTCGGGCGCCTTGACGATGATCGAGCAGCCGGCCGCGAGCGCCGAGACGATCTTGCGCACCACCTGGTTGACCGGGAAGTTCCACGGGCTGAAAGCCGCGACCGGCCCGATCGGCTCCCGAAGCGAGATCTGGGTGACGTCGCTCGCGCGCGCCGGGATCAGCCGGCCGTAGGCGCGGCGGCCTTCCTCGGCGTTCCATTCGGTGTGCTCGGGCGCGAGCGCGGCCTCGATCCGGGCTTCGGCGATCGGCTTGCCCTGCTCGGCGGTGATGGCCCGCGCCTCGTGGCGCTCGCGCATGTGGCCGGCGGCCTTGCGCATGATCTTCGAACGCTCGACCGGGCTCATGGCCTTCCAGACCAGAAAGCCCTTTTGGGCGGCGGCGAGCGCGCGGTCGAGATCGGCCTCCTCCACGAAAGGAACCTCGCCGGTCTGCTGGCCGGTCGCGGGGTTCAGGATCTTGCCGCGGCGCTTGCCCGAACCTTCGGTCCACACGCCGTCGATGAAGAGGGATGCTGACATGAGAAATAAGCCTTGGCCTGAAAATGAAGAACGGCGGCGCATCCGGCAGGACGCGCCGCCGTTTCGGTCGTGCGGGAATTAAGTCGCGGAGGCCGGCGCGTCCATTGCGCGGGCGGAATAGACCAGCGCCGCGCCTGCATTGAGCGCCACCGCGACGGTGAGCGCCTCCATGATCTCCTCCTTGCCGGCGCCGGCGTCCTTGGCGGCCTGCGTGTGGACGGCGATGCAGCCGTCGCAGCGCGCCCGGTCCCCCGGGGAGCGGACGGTTCGACCTGTTCGTCGAGGAGCCTCTTGCCCGCGATACCCCCGCGGGGTAAATTCAGGTCATGCAGTGCAGCACCAAGGCGTCTTGCGGGAAGCGTTTGAGCCGGATCGAAGGTCAGGTCCGCGGCATCGCGCGCATGCTGGAGGAAGGCCGCTACTGCATCGACGTGGTGACCCAGATCTCCGCCGTTCGGGCCGCGCTGAAGCGGGTCGAGGAGGAGATCCTCAAGGACCATGTCGGCCACTGCGTCGAGGCCGCCATCCAGTCGGGCGACAAGGACGAGCAGCGCCAGAAGGTCGCCGAGCTCGTCAGCGTTCTCGGCAGAGTCCGCGGCTGACGCTGCGCCCGTTCCCGCATTCGGTCGCCCCGCCGGCGCGGGCGCGGTTCCGCTGAGGGACGAACTGCCGAGCGCTCGCGGCGCGCTCAGGTCGTCGGCGTGCTCATGCTCCACATCACGTCGAACATGGCGGCCTGGAAGGCGGCGTATTCCGCGCTGTCCAGGATGAGGCCGTAGCTCTCCCGCGCGGACGAGATCACGCAGACCTTCGTTCCGTAGATGAAGCAGGTCATCGCCAGATTGTGGGCGGCGGGCGCATAGCGCAATTCGCGCTTCTCGCCGGCGCTCGACGGCCAGATCGGCGCGATGTCGCGCTCCTCGGAACGGATCACGCGCAGCCAGATGCCGCGCCGCGCGCGCTCTTTCAGATAGCGCTCCATCTCCTCGAGCCCGGGCTCGGCCATCAGCTCGCGCATCGAAAGCGTTGCGCGGAGCTCCTTCTGCTCGCCCGTCAGCGTGTCCCAGAGGGCCTCGCGGATGCCCTCGGGGCCGGGGTGGAAGCGGACGTTCGGCTGGCCGTTCTCGTGGTGATACATCGAGCGCAGCGTCGGCATGACGTCCTCGAGCATCTGCCGGCGCGCTTCCGCCCGCTCGAGCAGGATGCCCGGATCCTGCGCCACCACGAAGCGGCGCTTGCCGTGGTCGACGAAGCGCACCAGCCCCTCGTCCTCGAGCTTGGCCAGCCCGTCATGGGCCGTGGTGCGCGCCATGCCGGCGCGCGAGGCGACCTCGGTCACCGAGCCGCCGCCGAGGCCGATCGCCGTCACATAGAGCCGGTAGAGCGTCCCCGTAATCCCGATCCGGGCGAGCTTTTCCTCAAGATCCACGCGGCGTTCCTGTTGTTATTCCGCGGCGCAGCATGTCCGATATCGCCCTGCGCGTCCATGTGTCGGTTTAAGCCGACAATTGGTGAGTGTCAGGATCAAATTTCAGGCGCCGTTGCGTCAGTTATCTGCTGATTTATGAAGGCAATGCATTCGCATTGGTCAGGTATGGCGCGTTTTTGGCGTTGACGGTTATGGCCGACACTTTCATGGATTGATCGTCAACCACAGGCGACGGGGTCCGACCGACCGCCTCAGCCGGGTCGTGGGATCGAACATGCTCATGGAAATGAAGGCCGAAGCCGCCCCCGCTTCCGTCTCCGCCGGCCGAGCCAAGCGCGGCGGCCTCGCCGTCCTGTTCGCCGATCGATCGGTGCGCGCCGCGCTCGGCCTTGCGGCCTTCTTCGCGGTCTGGCAGGCGCTGACGAGCCTCGGGATCATCGACGGCTTTCTGCTGCCGTCCCCCGTGGCGGTCGCCGGCGCGCTGTGGGAGATGGCGCTCGACGGCTCGCTCTGGGTGCATCTCGGGGCCAGCCTGCAGCGCGTCGCGATCGGCTTCGCGATCGCCTGCGTGGTCGGGATCAGCCTCGGCCTCGTCTGCGGATGGTGGCGCGCGGTCGCGGATTTCGTGCGCCCCGTGGTCGAGGCGCTCCGGCCGATCCCGCCGCTCGCCTGGATCCCGATCACCATCCTCTGGTTCGGGCTCGGCGACTCGGCCTCCTACTTCCTGGTCTTCCTCGGCGCCGTGTTTCCGGCCTTCGTCGCAACCTACACCGCGGTCCGCGGCCTCGACCGCAACCAGATGAACGCCGCGCTCTGCCTCGGCGCAAAGCCCTGGCAGCTCTTTACCGACGTGCTGATCCCGGCCTCGCTGCCGATCATCCTGCCGGGCCTCAGGATCGCGCTCGGCGTCGGCTGGATGTGCGTGGTGACCGCCGAGCTGATCGCGGCCCAGACCGCCTCGGCTACCTGATCCAGCAGTCCCGTATGCTGTTCCAGATCAACAACGTCGTGGCCGGCATGGTGGCGATCGGGCTCGTGGGCTTCGCGATGTCCGCGGTCCTTGAAAGCATCGAGCGCCGGGTGAACGCCTGGGCTCCTTCCGAGCGCAACTGAGCCGAGGAGCCGAACATCATGTCAGCCGCCGTCGCCCTCATGACGCCCCCGCCGCTCGCCGACGAGGCCCTGCCCGAGACCCAGATCGATATCCGCAACGTCGGCAAGGTCTATGGCGGCGGCGCGGACGCCGCCGTGATCGCCCTCGACGGGGTCAGCCTGAGCATCCGCCGCGGCGAGTTCGTCTCGCTGCTCGGGCCCTCGGGCTGCGGGAAGTCGACCCTGCTCAACATCATCGCGGGCTTCCAGTCGGCCTCGAGCGGCCAGCTGATGCAGAACGGCCGGGCGATCACGAAGCCCGACCCGTCCCGCACGGTCGTGTTCCAGGACTACGCGCTGTTCGGCTGGGATGACGGTGCAGCAGAACGTCGAGTTCGGCCTGAAGGCCAAGGGCTTGGCCAGGCGCGAGCGGGCCGAGATCGCGCGCTCGCTGATCGACACGGTCCGGCTCACGGGCTTCGAGGACAAGTTCCCGCACCAGATCTCGGGCGGCATGAAGCAGCGCGCGGCCATCGCCCGCGCGCTCGCGCCCGATCCCGACATCCTGCTGATGGACGAGCCCTTCGGCGCGCTCGACGCGCAGACCCGCGTGCTGCTGCAGGAAGAAATCGCCCGCATTTCATCGGAGGCGAAAGAAGACCGTCGTGTTCGTCACCCACGGCATCGACGAGGCGGTGTTCCTCGCCGACCGCGTGGTGGTGATGAGCCCGCGGCCGGGCCGCGTCCGAGAGGAGGTTCTCGTGCCGCTGCCGCGTCCGCGCACCGCCGAGATGCGCTCCGATCCTTGGTTCGTCTCCACCGTCAACGCGCTGTGGGAGACGCTGAAGCCCGAATGGCAAAAAGGGGAATAGACGTGACCGTGATGCTTTCTCGCCGTCGCTTCGGCCAGCTGTCGGCCGGTCTCGTCGGCTCCGCCGCGCTCGCCATGCCCGCGATCGTGCGTGCTCAAGGCTCGACCGACACGGTCAAGATGGGCTGGTTCAACACCACCACCGTCTCGGCCCAGATCGCCCATGTGCTGAAGCGCACCGACATCGCGGCCCGCAACGGGCTGAAGATGGAGATGATCCAGCTCAACGCCTCGCCGGCGGTGAACGAAGCGATCGTCTCGAACGCCGCCGACGTCGGCACGCTGTCAGACTTCGCCGCGGTCACCACCATGGCGGTCGGAGCGCCCGTCACCACCATCGCGTCTCAGGCGCGGTTCCGCTCGGCTGTGCTCGCCACCAAGAAGTCCGGCATCACCGATCTCGCCGGGCTGAAGGGCAAGGTGTTCGGCACCTTCGGCATCACGGCGTTCCAGAACGCGCAGGAGGCGGTGATCGGCGCGGGGCTGAAGCCCGGCTCCGACATGACCTTCGTGAACGTCGGCCCGGCCGAGCTCGCCGACGCCGTCGGCGCGCAGCGCATCGACGCCTTCTTCACCTACGACCCGTTCGTGTCGTTCTTCGAGAATTCCGGCCACGCCCAGGTCGTGTCGCAGAACCTCACGCCCGTCATCGTGCTCACAGCCAACAACCGCTTCGTGAAGGACCGTCCGGAGGTCGTCGAGCGCTATCTTCGCGCAAGCTCCGAGGCGCTGTTCTTCGCGAGCCAGAACCACGACCTCGTCAACGGCTGGTTCCGTTCGCTCGAGCCGGCCAAGAACATCCCCGAGCCCGCTGCAGAAGGCCTCGAGCTACGACCCGGCCTGGAACGCGAAGGCCGTCACCGACATCAAGGCGGCGCTCTCCGACGAGCAGATCGCCAAGATGGGAACGCTCGCCAAATGGGGCGTCGAGGCCAAGCTCCTGCCGCGCATGCCCGACGTCTCGAAGTTCATCAACACCGAGATCGCGGGCAAGGTCGACACGGCGCTCGCGGCCGCGAACTTCGATCCGAAGTCGGTGAAGGTCATCGGCTGATTTCAGCGCCGCCCCTTGCCGACCATGTCTCCGCGGTTGGCGGCGCCCTTCGGCCGGCTTGGCGAAGGGCTCCACGCCGACCATCCCTCCCCCTTGCGGGGAGGGTGAGGGTGGGGGTGGTTCAGGAGAGGGCGTTGACGTTTTGCGTAGAGCGGCGTCGGCCGCGGCGCTCCCTTCTGAACCACCCCCACCCCCGACCCCTCCCCGCAAGGGGAGGGGAGAGGCGCGCGCTTCTCGGCGCGGCCTTCAGGCGAGAGTCCGCGCCAATCCCGAATTTGTGGCGACGATGATGACGATCTTGGAAACCCGATCCGCGCCGCCATCCGCCCCTGCCTCCCGCCATTTCGACTTCGGCGCGATGGCGGCGGAGGATCGTTATCGCCTTCTGACCGCAGCCGTCCTGCCGCGGCCGATCGCCTGGGTGACGTCCGCTTCGCCCGCCGGCGAGATCAACGCGGCGCCCTATTCCTTCTTCAACGTCTTCGGCTCCGACCGTCCTGTCGTCGCGCTCGGCGTGCTGGCGCGGCCCGAGCGGCCGAAGGACACCGCCGCCAACATCCGCGCGACGGCCGAGTTCGTGGTCAACCTCGTGCCCTACGAACTCGCCGAGGCCATGAACGTCACCTGCGTGGACGCGCCCGCCGGCGTCGACGAGCTCGATCTCGCGGGCCTCGACCGCGGCGAGCGTCGCGGTCGCGCCTCCGCGCATCGCAGCCTCCCCGGTCGCGTTCGAGTGCCGGCTGATCCATGACTACGAGACCGGCCCCGGCCAGTGGCTGCTGGTCGGCGAGGTGCTGCACGCCCATTTCGCGACCCGCGTCCTGACCGGGGACCCGGCGCGCCGCGCGTCGACCACGCGGCGCTCGACCTCATCGCCCGCATGCACGGGCCGACCGCCTACGCGCGCACCCGCGACGTCTTCGACATGTCCCGGCCGGTCTGGTCCGGCGGCTTCCGACCTGTCACCTCCCATCCGAGATCCAAGAAACATGACCAAGATCAAGGTCGCGGCCGTCCAGGCGTCCACCGTTCCGTTCGACGCCGCGGCCGCGACGGCCCGCACGATCGAGCTGCTGGCCGAGGCCGCCGCCAAGGGCGTCTCGCTCGCGGTGTTTCCGGAAGCCTTCATCGGCGGCTATCCGAAGGGGCTCGACTTCGGCTGCGCGATCGGCCGCCGCACGCCCGAGGGCCGCGCCGACTTCGCCCGCTACTTCAAGGGCGCGATCACTGTTCCGGGCCCGGAGGTCCACGCGCTGTCGCTCGCCTGCGCGCGGCTGAAGATCTACGCCGTGGTGGGCGTCATCGAGCGCGACGGCGGCACGCTCTACTGCACCGTGCTCTACATCTCGCCGACCGGCGAGGTCGGAAAGCACCGCAAGGTCATGCCGACCGGCTCGGAGCGTCTCGTCTGGGCTTTGGCGACGGCTCGACGCTCACCACCATGGACACCCCCTTCGGGCGCGTCGGCGGCGCGGTGTGCTGGGAGCACTACATGCCGCTGATGCGCGCGGCCTATTACGCCAAGGGCGTCCAGCTCTGGGCGGCGCCGACGGCGGACGACCGCGAGAGCTGGATCTCGACCATGCCCATGTCGCGATGGAGGGGCGCTGCTTCGTGATCGGCGCCTGCCAGGTGATGAAGCGCTCCGACTTCCCGGAGGACTACGCCAGCCGCATCGAGGCAGGTCCCGACGAGTGGATGATGCATGGCCGCTCGGTCATCGTCGGCCCGCTCGGCGACGTGCTGGCGGGCCCGCTGGTCGACGAGGAGGGCACGCTGACGGCCGACGTCGACGTCGACGACATCATCGGCGCCAAGCTCGACTTCGATCCGGTCGGCCACTATTCGCGGCCCGACATCTTCAGCCTTCGCGTCGACGAGGCCGAGAAGGCGCCTGTCGTCGCCGGCTCCAAGCCGACGAAGCCGGCGGGCGGCGAGATCTCCGTCGAGGAGGCCGCCTGACGGCGGCCGACCGGCGCGACGCGCCATAAAGGTCGATCTTTCGTCGCCCCGGCTCACGGGCGTCGCGCATCCGCCGCGGGACCGATCGGGCGGGCGCGCGCCGACCTGAAAACCCAGAACGACCGGCGCGCTTCAGATGCCGTCCACGAAGCTCGCCATGGAATCGGCCCGCGCGTCGCGCAGTTCGGCGAGCGTCCGGTGGCCGAAAACGCCCGCGTTCGCCGGTTTGGCTCGTTCACCTGACTCCAAAGAAACATCCAGTACGCCACAGAGTCGCCAAACAGGTAAAAAGGTATTGTAAAAAATAACCTTAGCGTAGAGGTGGAGAAAATAAATCTCCCCGAACTTTTGGGGGTGGACGATTGGAGATTCGTTCGACTACGCAGAAATACGTAGGTTCGAGGCGATTCGGACGCAAAGTTTTGCATGTGCATCCACAGAGGGGCGCATACATTACAAGGCGGGGATGTGATTTATGTCGGAATATACCAGCGCTGATGACATGATGTTCTTTTTCGCTGCGGAGGAGAACGAAGGCGCTAAAGATCTGTCGACAGAACGACTGGGGTGGCTTCATGACGATGCTGCGCCCGCCTCGGGATGGACATACGACCACCTTTACGTCGGCGACTCCGGGTCGAGCGGCACGATGGGCACGGAAGGCCGCGACCTGATGTATGGGAAGGGCGGCGAAGACCATCTGGCTTCGATTAGCGGCGCTGACAAGCTTTATGGCGGGGGAGGTGGCGACGTCCTGTCCGGCGGCGACGGCGCCGATACGCTCGTCGGGCTCTGGCGGCGATTACCTGTTGGGCGAACTTGGAGTCGACAAGTTGACAGGCGGTCCCGGGCGACCAGTTCGCATTTCAGGCGCAGATCTGGGCGCACGAGAGCGGGCCAGGCGGAGGCGGTCGCGACACGATCACGGACTTTCATCGCGGCCAAGACCGGCTGACCTTCGCGGAACTTCCGCTGAACGGGTCGAAAGGCGGATATGACTTCATCGGGGAGCAAGAGTTCGATCACGCCGGACAGATCCGTTACGAAACGACCAAAAACGGCGATCTCAATGTCTTCGTCAACATGGACAATGATCGTGCGCCAGAGCTGGCAATTCATCTCAACGATATTTCGAAGCTGGGGGCGGACGACTTCTTTTTGTGAGCGGGAGATTTTGCGAGTGACAGGAAAATCTGCTGCGGCGAAGCTCGAACTCCCGGCGCCTCGGTACAGTCCGTCGCGTCCGCAAGGGTCGGGACCGGTTGGCGGCTAAGGGCTCGCCTGTCGCCGCCCTAAGCTTCTGCGCCGCCCTGAAACGAGACGAGAAGCTGAAAGCGCCGTCCGGCCCCTGTCGTGAAAGCTGACGCGAGCGCGCAGGGGCGGCTGGCGAGCGACGGGATCAGGTCCGCCATCGGCGACATAAGCCGGTCAACTTGCCAGCGGCTGAGCCGGCTTTGGCGGATCAGCCGGCCTTGGAGACCAGAGGCGACCCATACGGCGCCCAGCCGCCGCCGAGCGCCTCGAACAGCGACACGATCGCCTGGAAACGCGCGAGCCGAACCTCCACCAGGATGTCCTGCGCCGAGAACAGCGACTGCTGCGCCGTGAGGACCGTGGTGATGTCGATCGCCCCGCCCTTGAGCTGCTCGCGCGCGATGTCATAGGCCTCGCGCGCGCTGTCGACCGCAGATCGCTGGAGCCTTTCCTGCTCGGTCGTCTTGCGCACGGAGACGAGGGCGTTCTCGACGTCGACGAAGGACTGGACGGCGGCCCGGCGGTAGGCGAACAGGTTTTCGCGATAGCGCCCCTTGGCGAGATCGAGCTCTCCCGGAAGCGTCGGGTCGAGCAAGGGCTGGGTGACGCCCGCGGCGAGCGCATAGACGAGCGATTGCGAGGCGAACAGCGATCTCAGCGCCGTGCTTGCGACGCCGCCTGCGGCGGTCAGGTCGAACGACGGCAGGAACGCCGCGCGCGCGGCCGTGACGTCGCTGTCGGTCGCGGCGAGCTCCGCCTCGACCTGGCGCATGTCGGGCCGGCGCAGCAAGACCTCCGACGGGATGCCCGGCGAGACCTTCGGAACCGCAAGGCCGGTCATGCGGCCGCCCTTGACCGAGAGCCGCACCGGCGGGCGTCCGAGAAGGAGAGCGAGCGCCGTCTCGTTGAGCCGGATGTTCTGCTCGATCTCCGGGATCCGCGCCTTCTCCTGGTCGAGCACGCTGCGCTGCTGGGCCCGGTCGAGCGCAGTGGCCGTCCCGGCGTCGACGCGCCCCTGGATGGCGTCGAGAATCGTCTTGGCGCTCGCGACGTTGTTCCGCGCGATCAAGAGCTGCTCCTGGGAGGCCATCAGCGCGAAATAGGTGTTGGCGACGCTCGTGACGACGCCGAGCGCGACGACCTCCTTGGCGAATCTCGCCGCCGCCGCCGAAGCCTCGGCGGAGCGGAGGTTCGCGCGGTTCTTGCCCCAGAAGTCGAGCTCGTAGCTGGCGTTGAGCTGCGCCTGGAGCAGGCCGACGGTGCGCCTCGACCCGGACACGCGCTCGGCCTGGGCGTCGGCCGAAGCCGACACCAGCGGGATCAACGGAGCGCCGGCGATGCGCGACTGGGCGTCGGCCTGCTCGATCCGCGCCAGAGCCGCTCCGATGTCCTGGTTCTCCCGCTCCGCAGTCTCGATCAGCAGGCTGAGTTCCGCGGATTTAAACCCTCGCCCACCAATCCGGCGAGGGCCACGCCGCCTTCGCGCCGCTCTCGTCGCGCCACCGGTCCGGCGCGTCGACGCCAAGCGCTGGACGATCCCACTTGTCGGCGCAGCCAGCGAGCGCCAGCGCGCCGGCGGCCATCGCCAGTCCAAGAAAAGTTTTTACAGCGCGCAAAAGTTCGACGCCCGCAGATCCGCGAATGGATACGTGTTGTGCCACGCCGAGACTAGCGCGTCAGTTGCATTTGAGAGACAATCTTCGATGAAAGAAAGCTTCGGCAAGAGCAGTCGAGGAACGTAAAACCAATCTAAGTTAGTTTCGGGGCGTCGCACCGGTAGTTCCTTCAGAACACTGAAGACGTTTCTTCAAGAGCCGTCGTGATCGGCGCCCGTCCCGGGCTGGAAGCGCTGCTCGCCTCGAAAGACGCATCGCCGCCACGCGCCGGCGTGAAACCTGTCAGAGGCGACATGTCCGAGAACCGTCGGTCCAAGGGGATTTGCGTCACGGTCGTCTCGGTTCTCGCCGTTCTTGCGAGCTTCGCGTCGCCCGCCGGCCCCGGCTTTGCGGCCGAGGCTGCGCCCGCGTCCGACGACGTCGACGTCTTCCAACCGCCCTCCATCACGCCGGCGCGGGGCGCGGGCGTGATCGTCGACGGCCTTCGAAGCGCGCAGCCCGGAGAGATCGTGACGCTTGCGGGAGACTTCGGCGAAAAGGTCTCGGGTTTCGAGACGTTCGGGCAGACCGCCGCCGGAAACGCCGTGCGCCGCACGGTGAAGCCGATCCGCATCGACGCCGGCTCCGCGGTGATCAAGCTGCCCGAGGGCCTGCCGCCGCATTCGACCTATCTGATCTGGCCGAAAAGCCGCGCCGGCTATGGCGCGCCCTTCGCGGTCAACCAGACGGAAGTCTGGTGGATCGGTCCGAAGGCGGCGCGAGGCGGCGAGCCGGTCTCGGTCTTCGGCCGCAACTTGACCGGCCCGGGGCGATCGCCGCGCGTGGTCATCCGTCCGGCGGACCGCGACGGCGCCTGGCGGCCGGCGTCGATCGTTCGCGCCAACCCTTTCAGGCTCGAGCTGATCATGCCCGATCTTGCGCCCGGCGAATACGAGTTGAAGGCGCACAACGGCAGGGGCGGCGATCTCGGATGGAGCCAGCGCCTGCGCTTCGTGATCGAATCCGGCGCGGCTCCCGCATCCCCGCAAACCTTCGACGTCAAAACCTTCGGCGCGACGGGCGACGGAGTCCAGAACGACGGGCCCGCCATCGCGGCGGCGCTGGCGGCGGCCGCCGCGGCGGCGCCGTCGACGCTGTACTTTCCGCCGGGCCGCTACCTCTGCGACAGGGCGCTGATCGCGCCGTCCGGCGTCGAATGGCGCGGCGCGGGCCGCCAGGCCAGCACGCTCGCGTTCTCGGTCGAGCTCCGGACGCTCGACGCTCCGGCTTTCATCCATTCGCGCGGCGAAGCCTCCCACGTGACGTTCGACGGTCTCACGATCGAGGCGGACGGAAAGGTCGGCGGACCTGACGGGGGCCTCGTCAGCCTCAGCGGGTCTCGTCTTCGGTTCACGAAAGTGAAGCTGTCGTCCTGGGGCGGCCTCACGCTTCGGCTGGCCGCCGACGACGTGACGATCGAGGATTCCGACATCGTCGGTCCGGGCAGCTTCCTGAAGTCGAGCTCCCAGGCGTTCATTTCCGGAACCACCTTCCAGATGACGAACGACGGCGAGTCCGCGATCGCGAGCTGGGGCGGGCGCGACATCGCGATGACGGGCAATCGCCTCGTCAACGCCGATGAAAGCCGGGCGGACGGACATGGCGTCGGGCGGCTCTTCGTGGCGCAGCCCCACCTCGGCAGGACCCGGAACCTATATTTCTCCGGCAACGAGACGGTGAACGCCGCGCCGCGCGATTGCGCCGAGGTCGACTGCAACAAGGGCGAGCAGATCATACTGGAGTTCGGCGGGGTCCTGTTGAGGCCGCGGCCGGTCTCGATCGGTCCGTCGAGCGTCACCTTTCGCGCGCAGGACGGCTTGGAGATCGAGCCGGGTTTTGACGTCGTCGTGTCGGGCGGCCGGGGCTTTGGTCAGCGCCGGCGGATCGTGTCGGCAGAGAAAGGGAAACTGACGCTCGACCGGCCATGGGACGTCACGCCCGACGCGAAGGCCAGCCGCTTCTTCGTGACGCCGGTCGCCGAAAGGGCGGTGGTCTATCGAAACCGCTTCGAGGGCCGGCGGACCCATTCGCAGCACGACTCCAACTCGACCGCGACGCTGGTCTGGGGCCTGTGCTTCGACGTCGTGGTCGCGGACAACGACATTTCGAGGATGCGCCACGGAGTGATGGTGGCGGCCACCTCGGGCACGAAGCGCGACAGCGTCTCGGCCCCCTTCTTCGCGCTCGTCGAGGACAATCGCATCAGCGACGGCTGGAACGGGCTCTATACCGGCCTGACGTTCGGCTTCGACACGGACCCCGTCGTCGCCGGCGGCGTCGGAACCGTGTTCCGTCGCAACGACATTCGCCGAATGAGCAACATCGGCGTTGCGTTCGACACCTGGGACACGCGCGGAGGCGATTTCAGCGCCACCGTGTTCGAGAGAAACCAGATCGAGCAGGTGCGCTACGGCGTCGTGTCGGGCCTCAAGCTCATCTGGTCGAACGGCGCCTTCGCGCCGACGCCGGCCGACGGAACGCGGCTGCGCCAGACGGTGCTTCACGCCAACCGGATCGACGGCCTCGGTTCAGGCGCGCGCGGCGCGGCCTTTCGCTCGGACCGCTTTCAGGACTGGATCGACATCGGCGGAACCTGGAGCGGCTTTCCGCCCGGTGATCGTCCGCCACGGGGAAAAGATCGGGACTAGGGAGAGCCCGTCCGCGATCCAAAGCGGTATGTGAGCTGGCTCATGAGGGAGCTCTCTACCTCCAAAGGCGCTTCCGGCAGCCGGCCTTATCACTTCTGCAAACTTGTCCGCCCGGCCTCGGCTTGATGCCATCGCGTCAACGCAACGACGGATCGGGCGGATGAAGATCGTCATCGTCAACCGCTTCTTCGCGCCCGACCAGTCGGCCACCAGCCGCATGGCGACGAGCCTCGCGACCGGCCTCGCCGCGAGCGGCTTCGAGGTCGAGGCGATCGCGAGCGCGTCGTTTCACGACGACCCGTCGCGGAAGCTGCCGCCGTCCGAGACGATCGACGGCGTCGGGGTGACGCGCATCGACGCCGCCCGTTTCGGCCGCGGCCGGACGTTCGGGCGGGCTCTCGACTATCTGTCTTTCCACGCTGGCGCGGCCTGGGGCCTGCTCCGCCGCGTGTCGCCGGGCGACGTCTGCGTCGTGTGCACCGATCCGCCCCTGATGTCGATCAGCGCGCTGCCGGCGCTTGTGATCCGGCGGGCGGCGCTGGTGAACTGGCTGAACGACCTGTTTCCGGAAGCGGCCTTCGGGGCCGGGATGATGCGCGGAGACGGCTTGATCGGCCGTATCCTGCTTGCGCTTCGGGACTTCTCGGTGCGGCGGGCGGCGGCGAACGTCGCGCCGATCGAGCGCATGGCGGCGGCGCTCCGGTCCCGAAACGCCGAACGCGCGAAAATATCCGTGGTGCATCACTGGTCCGAGGGCGAAGCGCTGAAGCCGATGCCGCGCGGCCTGAGCCCGTTCCGGCGAGACTGGGGGCTCGAGGGCAAGTTCGTGCTCGGCTATTCGGGCAATCTCGGCCGCGCGCACGACTTCACGACGCTGATCGAGGCGGCCGACCGTCTTCGCGCACGCAAGGACATCGCGTTCCTGATCGTCGGCGGCGGCCACCGATTGGGCTGGGTCATCTCGGAAGCGGCCCGTCGAAAGCTTCCGAACCTGCTCATCAGGCCGCTCCAGCCCGAAGCCCGGCTTCGGGAGTGCCTCGCGGCGGCCGACGCGCATTTCGTGTCGCTGCTGCCAGCCTTCGAGTCCTCGGTCGTGCCGAGCAAGTTCTACGGCGTGGCCGCCGCCGGACGCGCGACGCTTTTCGTGGGCGACCGCCGGGGCGAGATCGCGCGGTTGCTCGAGGACGGCGACTGCGGCGCGTCGTTCGAGATCGGCGAGTCCCTGTTTCTGGCGCGGGCGATCGAGCGCTACGCCGACGATCCCGTTCTGGTCGACCGCCTCGGAGGAAACGCGCGGCGGCTGTTCGAAGCCCGCTTCAGCCGCGACCGCGGCCTGGCCGCCTGGCGGGACGTCGTCATGTCCTGCGCGACCCGCCCGGCCTCCGGCCGACTGCGCGGCCCGGCGCGCCCGCGCGACCCCGCCCGGCCCGGACGCATGTCATGACCGGCGGCCGCGTCATCGTCGCCCAACTCGGCGCGCGCATGCATTACGCGGTTCCCCGCATCCTGCACGCAGAGGGCCGGCTCGCGCATTTCTACACCGACATCTGCGCGACGAGCGGCTGGCCGCGCATGCTTGCAGGCCTTCCGTCGTCGATGTTGCCGAGAGGGGTGCGCCGGCTCGTCGGACGCGTCCTGCGACTGCCGGCGAGCCGGATCACGAGCTTTTCCTGGCTCGGCCTGTCCTTCGCGATCCGGCGCGCGCGCGCCGACACGCCGACCGCCGCCACTGAGGCTCACCTCTGGGCCGGGCGCCGGCTGTCGCAGTGCGTGCGGCGCGACTTCGGCCGACATGGACACCCCGAGGCGACGCATCTCTACGCCTTCAGCGGCGAATGCCTCGAACTGCTGCGCGAGGCCCGGTCGCGCGGATTGAAAACGATCGTCGAACAGATCAACGCCCCGAGGGGAATCCTCGACAAACTTGTCGAGGAGGAGCGGCGGTCCTTCCCCGATTGGGTCGGCGTCCCTGAACCCGACGCCCGCTCCGAAAGCTACGCCTTGCGCGAGACCATGGAGTGGGCGGCGGCGGACCTTGTGGTCTGCGGCTCCGATTTCGTCCGCGCCGGCGTCATCGCGAGCGGCGGAGATCCCAACAGGACGGTGGTCGTGCCCTACGGCGTCGACCTGCGGGCGGGACGGCGCGAGCCCAGGAGACGCGGCGACGGCCCGCTGCGGGTTCTGACCGTCGGCGGCGTCGGCCTGCGGAAGGGCAGCCCCTATGTGCTGGAGGCCGCGCGGCGGCTGCGCGGCGTCGCGGAGTTTCGCCTCGTCGGCGGGCTCGATGTCTCGCATGCGGCGCGGAGCCGCCTGGCGGAGGCCGCGACGCTGACGGGCGCCGTTCCCCGATCGGAGATCGCCGCCCATTACGACTGGGCGGACGTCTTCCTTCTTCCCTCGATCTGCGAGGGCTCGGCCACGGTGATCTACGAAGCGCTCGCCTGCGGGCTTCCGGTGGTCACGACGCCCAATTCCGGCAGCGTGGTGCGGCAAGGCGTCGACGGCTTCGTCACGCCGATCCGCGACCCTGACGCGATCGAGGCGGCGCTTCGTCAGCTCGCCGGAGACGGCGGCCTCTACCTGAAGATGGCGGAGAACGCTTTTCAGCGAGGGCGCGAATTCGGGCTGCGCGATTATGGACGCAGGCTGATCGAGGCGCTCGACCACCCCTGCGCCGCGACCCCCAGCGCGACGAAGGCCGCATGAGCGACCCTGCGACGAGCGATCTGTCTGCGGCCGGAAACGATCGTCCGGTCCGGATCGGCATGCTTGTCGGGTCCGTCGGGGAGCAGGGCGGCGGCGTGCCGGCGAGCGTGCGCGACATGGCGAGCGCGCTCAGCCGCCTGCCGAACGTCGAGGTGGTCGCATTCGCGTCCGCCGGCTCCGTCGAAGCCCTCGAAATCGCGTCCTGGAGGCCGGTAGGGCTGAGAGTCTTTCCGATCTTCGGTCCCACCACGTTCGGCTACGCGCGCGGCCTCGACCGCGCGCTCTCGCAATCAGGGATCGACGTCCTGCATGTCCACGGACTGTGGATGTACATATCGATCGCGGCGCGGAGCTGGTCGCGCCGCACCGGGCGCCGCTATCTCGTGAGCCCGCATGGCATGCTGGACAGCTGGGCGCTGGCCAACAGCGGCTGGAAGAAAGAGCTCGCGCTGCGCGCCTATGAGCGCCGGCATCTCGACGGCGCCGCCTGCATCCACGCCCTGTGCGAAAGCGAGCGGCAGGCCGTCCGCTCTTTCGGGCTTTGCAACCCCATCTGCGTCATTCCGAACGGTGTCGCGCTGCCCCCAGACGACTTCGTCGCGCATCGTCGTTCGGGCGAGCGGCGCACCTTGCTGTTCCTCGGGCGCGTCACCCCGAAAAAAGGCCTCGTCGCGCTGATCGAGGGCTGGTCGCAGTCACGACGCCATCCGGGCGCAGGGGCGTGGGATCTCGAGATCGCAGGGTCGGGCGAACCGGCCTTCGTCGCCGAACTCGAGGCGCTCATCGACCGGCTCGGCGTGAGGTCGTCCGCGCGCCTTGTGGGCCACAGGTCGGGCGAGGCGAAGACCCGCGCCTTCACGAACGCCGACGCCTTCGTGCTGCCGTCGGTGAGCGAAGGACAGCCGCTCGCCGTGCTCGAGGCCTGGGCGCACGGCCTGCCCGCGCTCATCACGCCGCGCTGCAACCTGCCGGAAGGCTTCGCGGCCCGCGCCGCCCTTCCGATCGGGTGGTCGGCGGACGAGATTTCGAGCGGTCTCGCGACGCTCTTCGCCATGCCCGATCGAGAGCGCGCCGAAATGGGGCGACGCGGCCGCGCCCTCGCCGAGCAGAGCTTCTCATGGCGGTCGGCGGCCGAGCGGTGGGCGAGGGTCTATCGCTGGGCGGCCGGGCCCTCGACGACGCCCTCGACTCCCTTGGTCACGCGGTGAAGCCTCGACGGTCGACGCAGCAGGATCGCGTGACGGAGTCTAGTTTGCGTAACGGCTCAACCCATACGTAGTAATACGGACGTACGCCTTACGATTATTGCAAAACGACAATCTATGTCCCGATTTGGCGCAAAAAATCTGATTATTCATTTTTGTCAATGACTCCTAATCTAGGTTAAAGAAGATTTCCACAACCACGGGTTACCTTTTTGGTAAGCTGAACGCGAGCGCTTCCTTAAGGCGACAGGGCAGGCATAACAAGACGAAGTGACGTCACAGTGAGAGCGAAACAGGTGGAATATGAGCGTTCTTGCAGGCTTGGAGATAAGCAAGTCCGAGCTTAATCTCGGATTTCCGAGCGTCGGAACAATAGCTATCATTGATGAACGAAATATTGTGTCTGAATGCTTGGCGCTTTGCGTTCAGATGAAAAGACCGCAGGAAAATATCGTCAACTTTACGAGCATCATTGACTGTGTGGCCGCGCTGGACGTCGACAGTCACGTCAAGTTGATCCTGTACAGTCTCGGCCGCGCGACGATATCCGGAGAGGCGTTCGTCACCCATCTCGAAAACCTGATCCAGCATTTTCCGGACGCGCCGATCGTCCTCATCACAGATTGCGAGGATGCGGCTGAAATTCTGAAGTCTCTGGATTGGGGCGTGCGTGGATACATCCCCACAAGTTCAAGTCTCAAGGTCGCCCTGGAGGCGCTGAGCCTTGTCGAGGTCGGAGGGACCTTCATCCCGGCCAGCAGCCTGGTGTCTTCCCGAAAGTCAATCATGGGGACGGCTGAGAACAAGTCTTGCCAGGTGGACGGCATGTTCACCGCGCGGCAGGCGGCGGTCGTGGATGCGCTCCGGCAAGGCAAGGCGAACAAGATCATCGCCTACGAGCTCGACATGCGCGAGAGCACCGTCAAGGTCCATGTCCGGACGATCATGAAGAAGCTAAAGGCGAGAAACAGGACCGAAGTCGCGTACATAACCAACAATTACGCGAACCTGTCCTGATCCGTCGTCTCTGACAGGGGACGATCCTGATGATCATATCGCAAAGACTGGAGAGCAGCCGATCGGCGGCCCCGAACATGCTCGAGCGCATTCGGGACCGCTGGCCCTGGTTCGCGGCCGCCGTCGGATTGGGCGTCGCGGGCGGCGTCGGCGTCTGGCTCGTCACGCCGAACAAATATGTGGCGGAAGCCGTCGTCGCGCTCGACGCCCGAAAGGTCCAGGTGATCACGATCGACTCCGTCGTGTCCCGCTTGCCTCAGGACAGCCCGGTCCTCCGCACCGAGCTCGACCTGATCGCGTCGCGCTCGATGGCGCAGAAGGTCGCCCGGCGGCTGGGCCTCGTTTCCCGCGCCACGGCCGACGGTCTAAGCGAGCCGGCGCCGGAGGACCCCGCCGCCAAACGGTCGCCCGAGGCGCGGGCCGTGGACCGGCTGGTCAACGGCCTGCGCGTCAACAATGACGGCCGGTCTTTCACGATCTTCATCTACTTCGAGGCCGCAGATCCGGTCTTCGCCAGGAACGCGGCGAACGCCTACGCCGAAGCCTATCTCGATCATCAGATCGAGGTTCAGACCCAGGCCACGCGAAGCGCCAGCGACTGGCTTGGCCGAAAGGTTTCGGAACTCGGCGTTCGACTTGAAACGTCGGAGAAGGCCGTCGAGGAATTCCGTCGCACAGCCGGGCTCCTCGAGACCAACGGCGCCACCGCCGACGCGCAAAAGCTGGCGGGGGTCAGCGCCGAATTCGCCGCGGCCAGGTCGCAGCGGGCGGGGGCCGAAGCCAGACTCTCCGCAGCCAAAGAGCTCACGAACCACGCCGCAGGCATGGCGGCCTTCAACGAGGTTCTCGCCTCCGCGTCGATCCAGGCGCTGCGCATGCGCGAGGCCGAGATCGGCCGAGAGATCGGCGACATCGAGGCGAGCGGCGCGATGCTCAGCACGGCGCTTCCGGCGCAACGCGTCCAGCTGGCCGCCTTACGCCGGCAGATCGACGGAGAGGTCGATCGCGTGGTCGCGAGCCTCGCGAACGAGGTCGACGTCGCCGCTCGCAAGGAAAAGGCGCTCGACGCGGAAGCCGCGAGGCTTGCCGCGGTCGTGGCCGAGAACAGCGAAGCCCGGGTCGAACTGAACCGGCTCGAGCGCGAGGCCTCGGCGAACCGGACGATCTATGAGAGCTTTCTCAATCGCTACAAGCAGACGATCGAGCAGGAAGGACTTGCGGCTCCCGACGCGACGCTGCTGTCCAGCGCCGAGGTTCCGATGAGGCCGTCGACCCCCAAGCTCGTGCCGCTGCTCGCCTTCGGCCTGGCGATCGGGTCGGCGGTCGGCGTCGGCCTCGTCTCGATGCCGCGTCGGCGCGAGCCGGAGCTTCCGACTGCGCCCGAGGCCGAAGCCGACGGCGCCGCCGGCGCGCCGCAGTCGCGAAAAATCCATGGCGGCGACATATCCATCAGGTGGCCGAGCCATGCGCCTAGACCTCCAAAGGCGCAGCCGGCGCCATCGGCCGGCCGGCCGTCTTCTGATCGCTCTCGCCATCGGCGCGATCGCGGCGCCGGCCGAGGCCGATCCGCGCGACTATCGTCTCGGGCCGGGCGACGTGCTTCAGGTCGGCGTCTACGGCCAGCCCGAACTGTCGGGAAAGTTTCGCGTCGGACCGGACGGGACGCTGAGCTATCCGCTGATCGGCGCGGTCACGGCCGGAGGACTGACGACCGAAGAAGTCACCGAAAGTCTTCGCTCGCGCCTTTCGCAACGGATACCGGTGCGCAGCGCTCCTTCGGTGGAGGTCGCCGAATTCGCGCCCGTCTTCGTGACCGGCGTTGTGGAGAAGCCGGGACAGTATCCCTACCGTCCTGGCATGATCGCCCTCGAGCTCGTCGCGCTCGCGGGCGGCGAGCGCCGCGCGGCGGCCGCCAGCGAGACCCGCGCTCTCCAGCTCATCGCGGCGGAGCAGGCGGTCGAGACCCGCATGCTGTCGCTGTTCGCTAGCCGCGCCCAGAAGGCGCGCCTGGAAGCGGAGATTAGCGCGGGCGACTTCAGTCCCGACGTTCGGGCGCTGGCGGTCGGCCTGTCGATCGACCCGGACGAAGCGCGGAAGATGCTCCTGAACGAGATCGATCTCTTCACAGTCAGGCGAAAGGTCATCTCCAACCAGATCGCCGCGCTTCGCGACCAGCGCGCGAACTTCGACCGGGAGATGGACACGCTGCGGGCGGCGAAGAAGCTCCATGACGGCGAGATCCTGCTGCTCGAGCAGGAGACGGCGAACGCCCAGAAGCTCCTTGATAAGGCGTTGGGATTGCTGCCGACGCTTCTGAGCCTGAAGCGCCAGCTTTCGGCGACCCGCCGTGACGCGCTCGAGATCGTGTCGTACCTCGCCCGAGCCCAGCAGCAGCAGCTTGAAATCGACAAGAAGATCCAGGACGTCGAGGACCAACAGAAAAAGGAGAACGCCGCGGCGCTTCGGGACGTCGAGCTGGCGATCGCCCAGGGCGAGCGCGGCGTCCAATCGGACGCGCGGGCGGTCGCCGAGATCCGCTCGGCGCTTGGAGGCGACGCGCTGGAGCCGGCCCCGATCACCTATCGCGTGGCCCGGCTCGTCGACGGCGTCTACACGGACATCAAGGTGGGCGACTACACCGAGCTCGCGCCCCGCGACATCCTGCGCGCCGATCGCAGCGTGGGCGCGCCGGGCGCCGCGGTCACGCGGACATCGCGGCGGGGTCCGGACGCGCAGACGACAGCGTATCAAGCCACTGCCGATAGGTCTCCCGGAGCCCCTCGGGCAGACTGATAGACGGACGCCAGCCAAGCGCCCGGATCCTGTCCGAGTTCAGGAGCTTGCGCGGCGCCCCGTCGGGCTTGGACGTGTCGAATTCGAAGGCGCCGCGATAGCCGACCGTCGCCGCCGCAAGCGCCGCGAGCTCCCGGATCGTCAGCTCTTCGCCCGAGCCCACATTGATCGGGGCGGCGTCATGGTAGCGCCGCATGAGGAAGACGCAGGCGTCCGCCAAATCGTCGACATGCAGGAATTCGCGGCGCGGCGCGCCCGTGCCCCAGATCCCGACGACGCTGCGCCCGGCCGACTTGGCGTCGTGCATCTTCCGAAGCATCGCCGGCAGGACGTGCGAGCTCGACAGGTCGAAATTGTCGTTCTTCCCGTAGAGGTTCGTCGGCATGGCGGTGACGTAATCGAGCCCGTGCTGGGAGCTGAAGCTCTTCACGAGGCTGAGGCATGCGATCTTCGCGATGGCGTAGGCTTCGTTCGTGGGCTCGAGCGGCCCCGTAAGCAGTTGTCCTTCGTCGATCGGCTGCTGGGCGTGGCGCGGATAGATGCAGCTCGATCCGAGGAACAGAAGACGGCCTACGCCCGCGGCCGCCGAGGCCGAAACCAGGTTCGCGCCGATCATCAGGTTCTCGTAGAGAAATTCGGTCGGCTGCGTGGCGTTGGCCATGATGCCGCCGACGCGGGCCGCCGCGATCATCACAGCGTCTGGCCGATGGGCGGTCATCCAGCGCTCGACGTCGGACTGGGCGGGTCAGGTCAAGGCTCTCGCGGCCGACCGTCAGGACCTCGCAGTCCTCGCGCGCGAGGCGCCGCGCCAGCGCGGAGCCGACCATTCCACGGTGCCCGGCGACGAAAATCCGCTTGCCGCTGAGATCGAAGTCCGCCGTCGTCGGCGTGTCAGTTTGTAGCGGTCATTCCGCCCGGCCTCCATCAACGCGACGTCGAGATCCGACGAGACCATCTCGGCGACCAGCGCCTGGAACTTCACCCTCGGCTTCCAGCCGAGCCTCTGGCGAGCCTTGGTGGCGTCGCCGAGAAGCAGATCGACCTCGGTCGGACGGAAGTAGCGCGGGTCGATCTCGACCAGCGTGGAGCCGCTCGCCGCGTCGTAGCCCTTCTCGTCGACGCCGTTTCCGCGCCATTCGATCCGCCGGCCGACGCAGCCGAACGCGGTCTCGACGAACTCGCGCACCGTGTGGGTCTCGCCGGTCGCCAGCACGTAATCGTCCGGTTTCGGCTGCTGCAGGATGCGCCACATCCCCTCGACATAGTCGCGGGCATGTCCCCAGTCGCGCCGGGAGTCGATGTTGCCGAGAAAGAGCCGCGGCTGAAGCCCGTGATGGATCGCCGCGACGGCGCGCGAGATCTTGCGCGTCACGAAGGTTTCGCCGCGGATCGGGCTCTCGTGATTGAACAGGATGCCGTTGCTGGCGTGGACGCCATAGGCCTCCCTGTAATTCACCGTGATCCAGTAGGCGTAAAGCTTGGCGGCCGCGTAGGGGCTGCGCGGCGCGAACACGGTGCGCTCGTCCTGCGGCGACGTCTCGACGCGTCCGAACAGCTCCGAGGTCGAGGCCTGATAGAAGCGGCAGGTGTCCGTCATCTTCAGGATCCGCAGCGCCTCGAGCACGCGCAGCGTTCCGAGGCCGTCGGTGTTGGCCGTGTATTCCGGTGTCTCGAAGCTGACCTGGACGTGGCTCTGCGCGGCGAGATTGTAGATCTCGTCGGGCTGGGTCTCCTGGATGATCCGGATCAGGTTCGTGGCGTCGGTCATGTCGCCGTGATGCAGGATGAACCGGACGTTCTCCTCGTGGGGATCCTGATAGAGGTGGTCGATGCGCCCGGTGTTGAACGACGACGAGCGGCGCTTCAACCCGTGGACCAAATAGCCCCTCGCAAGGAGAAACTCCGCGAGGTAGGCGCCGTCTTGCCCGGTGACCCCGAGGATCAAGGCTGTCTTCGCCGATTTCCGCCGCCATCCGGATGTCTCCCCAGCCGCCGCGGAGACCAGCCGCCGCGGACGTCGGGAGCAAGTCTCGAAGAGACGGAGAAGCCGTGGAACGCCCTCGTCCGGACGCGGGAGGCGCTAACGCTAGGCCCGATGGGGGAGCGGCGCCTGCAAAAAGGCGCAGACGCGCCTCGTCATCCGCCTTTTGAGCGCGGAAGGAGCCGGCCGTCGTCGCGTAATGTTGTGCTCAGTGTCGCCGTTTGGGCGGCGTCAGATAGTCGGCGTCGAAGGCGGCGAGCTCCCGCAGGCCCTCGAAATTGTGGATCTCGACATGGCCGGACCGCATCGTCAGCAGATGGGCCTCGCGAAGCTCTCTCAGCACGCGGTTGAGATGGATCGCGGTGAGGCCGAGCGCGTCGGCGAGCCAGTACTGGTTGACCGGACAGTCGAAGCCGCGGCGCGTGTCCTCTCCGATGAGGCTCAGCCGGGTCGCCAGCTCCAGGATGAAGTGCGCCGTCCGCACGAGCGCGCTTCGGCGGCCGAGGCTGATCAGTCGCTCGATCAGGATCGCGCTTTCGAGCGCGACCGACCATTGCATGGCTCGGGCGACGGCGGGCTCGCTCGCCAAGCCGCGAAACAGCGTCGCGCTCGAGATTGAGGAAATCTCGACCTCGGTCAGGCTTTCGAACCAGAACGGCGAAGCGCCTTCGAGAGAGAGCCCGGGCAATCCGACGATGTCGCCTGGCAGTGAGAAGGACAGAACCTGACGGCTCCCGTCAGGCAGGAGCTTGTAGACGCAGGCCCACCCGCGCTGGATGAGATAGGCCTCCTCCGAGGCGTCGTTCGGTAGAACGATCGGCTGGTTGGGGTCCACACGGCGTTTTCTCTGGCTCATGGACGTGAGGACAGACAGCTCCGAATCCGTCCAGGTCCGAGCGACTGGAGCTTTCGCAGTAGCGGGCTTTGAGGGCCCATGGGCAGGATCCTTGATCCGCAGAAAATATTTTCCGAATTCGCACTCAAATTAGCATATGCAATTGATAATAGGTAACTTATAAGGCGATGAAGGCGCATTTTTTTGCGTCGCCTCCTACGTAGTACTGGAAATTTTAATGCCAAATTCTAAAGAGTATCTCAGCTTGGCGGCGTTGGCTGTACTTGAATCATTGATTTTATCATTACGTGACAAGCAGGTGCTTTCCTATCGGGAAACCGATAATATCTTCTCAGACGCGATAGCGGCCCTGAAAAACGAGGCCGCACTTGACGGGGCGTCGCCGATTTACAGTCAGGCGGCGCTCGTCATCCAGAAGATCCAGAAAGGCACGAACGGCGTTCGGGATATCGAACCACCTGCGCTCACATGAACTGCGCGAGCGCGCCGGGATCCGGCTGGTCCGGGCGAAGCGCCAGTTCCGCGGCTTTGAGGCCGCCCGCCTGAAGGCGCATCACCGCTTCCGGGCCGATGGCGGATAGCAGGATCGCCATATGGCCATAGGTCGGCGGCGACGGCGGCCAGACCGCAAGGCCGCACTCGGCCAGCGCCGTGCGATCGAGATCCCCCCAGAACTGAGCGACGATCGTCCCCGGCGCATGGGCCGCCAGGCGTCGCGCGTCCTCGGCCTCCAACCTGAGCTCGCGTTCGGCCGGTTTGAGCGCGACAAGCACCGCCTCGTAAGGCTGCGGCGGAAGCTCGCGCAGGGTTCTGGCCTGCGTCACCTGCGCCCCCTGGCCAATCAGACCGGAGAGGATCGGCTCGTCGAACGCGTTGTCGCACACCAGCGCGATCCTGCTTCGGTAGACCGAGACGCCGGCGTCATGCAGCAGCCGTACGGCGAGCGGCCCCAGATAGCTGAAGACGTCCACGGCCGCATGCCGTTCGTTCACGCCGACGACCCGGATGTTGCGCCGGGCGCATGCGGCGAAGTCGATGTCGGCTTCCCTGCGCTCCCACGCCTCGAACATCAGCGCGATCACCGCGTGGGGCGGCAACGCGTCGATGATCCGCGCGTCGATCGGCCGGAGGTGGCCGGTGTTGGTCACGACGTCGACATAGCCGAGGGCCGCTTCCGGCAGCCGGTCGACGACCGCGATCGAGTCCGCGACTCCGGCGATCTCCGCGACCTCGCGCAGCCAGCCGATCGCCTCGACGGCCGCGCCATGGCCGCTGTCGCGCGCGAAGGCGAAGACGCGGCGCGCGCCGGCGAGCGCGGCCAGCAAGGGCGTCGCGACATAGACGCCGGTCGCGGCCTCCGTGAGCACGGTGCGGCCGCGCAGATCCAGTCCCGTGTCCTCGATCCGCTCGCGCGCGAGCGCGACGAGCCGTGCGGCCGAGAAGCCGGGGCGATCCGGCCCGGGCCGTAACGCCTGCCGACGGGTCGTCGGGTTGCGGTCGTCCGTCAGCATGGCGGATCCACCCTTCAGGCGAGCCGCAACCGCGCGGCGTTGGTCGGTGACGAAGACGTTTCGCCGCCGGCCGCTGCGGGTCGGCGTGCGGACGCGCTTTCCTGCGCGGCGAGCGCGCTCTGGAGCGCCGCCGCGACGCGACGCTGCATGCGCTCCGTCATGCCGGGAAAGAGCGGCAGCAGGATGCATTCGTCGCGGGCGCGCTCCGAAAGCGGCAGTGGCGTGCGAAGAGGCTCGGAAGCGTAGGCGGGCTCGAGATGGATGCACATCAGCCCGCGGCGGGTCGCGACGCCATCGGCCATCATGGAGGCCATGACGTCGTGTTGCGAGACGCCCTGCGGCAGCCTCACGCAGAAGCTCTGCCAATTGGACTGCGCCCATTCCGGCTCGTCGGGACAGTCCACTCCGATCGGCGTCAGGAGGCAGCGATAGCGGGCGGCGAGCGCCCGCCGCGCCGCGACGATCTTGGGAAGACGCTTCAACTGTTCGCGGCCGACCGCGGCCTGAATGTCGGTGAGGCGATAATTGTAGCCGACGACCGGGTAGCTCTCGATCACCGGGCGGTCGCTCGCGTGCCGCACGGTGTCGGAGATGCTCATCCCGTGCTGTCGCCACAGGCGGAACCAAGCGTCCCAAGTCGGGTTGGACGTCGTCAACATGCCGCCGTCGCCGACCGTCAGGATCTTGCGGGGATGAAGCGAAAAGCAGGCGACGTCGCCATGCGGCTTGCCGATATGCTCCCACCTGCCGTCGAGGCTGATGCTCGAACCGATGGCGCAGGCGGCGTCCTCGATGAGCTTGAGGTTCGCGGCCCTCGCGATCGGCAGGATGCGCGCGAGGTCGCACGGCATGCCGATCTGGTGCACGCACATGATCGCCTTGGTGCGATCCGTGATCGCGTCGGCGACGGCCTGGGGGTCGAGGTTGAAGGATCCCGGGGCGACGTCGACGAACACAGGGGTCGCGCCGCAATGACGGATCACGTTGGCGCAGGCGATGTAGGTGTGGCTCGGTACGATCACCTCGTCGCCGGCCTCGACGCCGGCGGCGAGCAGCGCGAGATGAAGAGCCGTCGTGCCGTTCGAGACGGCGCAGGCGTGAGCGGCGCCGACTGTCGCGGCGAACTCCTCCTCGAAGGCTGCGACCTGCGGCCCCTGTGTCAGCCAGCCTGAGCGGATGACCCGCGCCGCCGCGAGCGCCTCGGAATTGCCGATGACGGGACGTGTGATCGGGATCATTCCGCGGCCCGCCTCCTTCCGTCGAGGCCGCGCTCCGCGCGCCACCAGGACACGAGCCCGCGAATCCCCGCGGCGAGGTCGATCCGGCTTTCGAAGCCGATGAGATCTCGCGCGAGGCGAACGTCCGCAAGCCGTCTCGGGACCGGGTTGACCGCGCGTTCGGCCTCGTGAAGCGGAACGAGGTCCGGCCGCCCCATCTCGCGCGTCGTCAGCCTGGCGAGCTCGACCAGCGAGGTCTCGGTCGAGCTGCCGATGTTGAGGGCGACGTCGCTCGCGCCGGACGTCGCGGCGAGGATGTTGGCCCGCGCCACGTCCTCGACGTGAATCATGTCGAGCGTCTGGAGCCCGTCGCCGAAGATGAGAGGCGGAAGCCCAGCCTCGATCCTCTCCATCCAGCGGATCATCACCTCGGTGTAGCGCCCGTGGATGTCCATGCGGGGGCCGTAGACGTTGAAATAGCGCAAGGCGACGTAGTCGAGCCCGTGCATGTCGTGGAAGGCGCGGAACAGACCTTCGTTGAAAAGCTTGGCGGCTCCGTAGAGGGTGCGGTTGTCGTAAGGGTGCTGCGCTTCCGGCGTCGGAAACGTGTCGGCGAGGCCATAGACCGACGCCGACGAGGCCGCCACGACCTTCCGAACCCGCTTCTGCGCGGCGAACTCGACGAGGTCGAAGGTGGCGTCGACCATCACCTGAAGCGCGGCGCGCGGCTCGGCGGCGCAATGGGTGATGCGCAGAGCCGCCTGATGGAACACGGTGTCGACGTCGTCCATGAGCGTCAGCATCAGGCTGCGGTCGCGGATGTCGCCTTCGAAGAACTTGACCCTCGGGTCGCCGAGGACGTCGTTGAGGTTCTCGGTCCGGCCGCGAACCAGGTTGTCGACCACGACGATTTCCGCCGCGCCCTCCGTGACCAGCAGCGAGACGATGTGGGAGCCGACGAAGCCCGCGCCTCCGGTGACCAGAATCTTCTTGTCTCTGAGCGAAGCGTGCGTCTGGCTCATGTCGCGCTCCCTGCCGCCAACTGACGTGTTTCGTCCTCGAGCTCGCACTGTCGCGACGCGCGGATGAGGCTGGCGCAGATCCGGCCGACGTCGTCGTCCGACAGCTCGGGATAGATCGGCAGCGACAGCGTCTCTTCGGCGAGCGTCTCGGCCTCTGGCAGACTTCCGCGGCCATAGCCGAGGCCGGCGTAGGCGGGCTGGAGATGAACCGGGCGCGGGTAATGCAGGCCGGTCTCGACCCCGTCGATCATCATGGCCGCGCGGACCCGGTCGCGGTGGCGAAGCCGTACGGCGAACACGTGATAGGCGTGGTCCTCGCCGGCGCTTGGAGCCGGCAGGACGACGCCACTTTCCTGGAGCAGCCGGCGATAGCGATCCGCGATCCGACGGCGCGCGCTCGTCCACTCCGGCAGCCGCCGAAGCTTCACCCTCAGCGCCGCGCCCTGAAGCGCGTCCATCCGGTTGTTGAAGCCCCGCCGGACGTGATTGTACCGGCCTTCCTGACCCCAGTCGCGGAGCTGCCGAACCACGTCGGCGAGCGTGTCGTCGTCGGTGACCACCGCGCCGCCTTCGCCGCAGGCCCCGAGGTTCTTGCCCGGATAGAAGCTGAAGCAGCCGATGTCGCCGAACAAGCCCGCCCCGACGCCCGACCGGAAGGCGCCATGCGCCTGGGCCGCGTCTTCGATCACCCTCAGCCTGTGGCGTTGCGCGATCTCGCCGATCGCCGCCATGTCGGCGATACGCCCGTGCAAATGCACAGGCATGATCGCTTTGGTTCGGGGGGTGATCGCCTGCTCGATCAAAGCGGGGTCGATCGTCCAGGTCTTTGGGTCGACGTCGACGAAGACCGGCGTCGCGCCGGCGTAGAGAATCGCCGCGACCGTCGCCACGAAGGTCGCGGACGTCGTGATGACCTCGTCGCCCGGGCCGATCCCGAGCGAGAGCAGAGCGAGATGCAGCGCCGACGTGCCGCTGTCGACCGCCACGGCGCGCCGCGCGCCGCAGAAGGCCGCGAACTCCTGTTCGAAGGCGTCGACTTCGGGTCCGAGCACGTAGCGGCCGCCGCGAAGCACGGAGATCACCGCCGCCTCGATCTCGCCGGCCATGGGCCCGTATTGCGCCGAGATGTCCGAGAGCGGGATCACGACGCGACCCTCAACGGCTCGAGGTCGATCGGATGGCCGCGCCGCTTCATGGACAGCGTGGCGCATTCCAGCATTCGGACGACGTCGAGCCCGTTGCGCCCGCTGGTGATCGGCGTCGCGCCGGTCGTGACGCACTCGACGAAATGTTCGAGCTCCGTCGCGAGCGCTTCCTTGATGGGATGTGCGGGGACCACATGTCGCCCATCCGGTAAGCGACGTGGCGCTGATAGAGGTCCTCCGGCGTGGCGTCGGAGGTGACGCCGCGGTCGTAGATCTTGAGCTTTTCGCTGGTCTGGAGATCGTCGTAGACGATCATCTGCCGGCTGCCGGCGATGTAGGTCTGCCGGACCTTGACCGGCGCGAGCCAGTTCACGTTGAGATGGGCGATCGCCCCGCAATCGAAGAACACCGTGATGTGGGCGAGGTTCTCGGGCGAGCCGATGATGTGGCCTGCGCCGCTCGCCGAGACCGCGACCGCCTTCGCCCCAGGGCGTAGTCGAGGATCGCGAGATCGTGGACGGCGAGGTCCCAGATCACGTTGACGTCCCTCTGGAACTTGCCGAGGTTGATGCGCGTCGACTCGTAGTAGAAGACGTCGCCGACGTGACCGGACGAGATGATCTCCCGGATCTTCTGCACCTCGCCCGGTGTACGAAGGTGTGGTCGACCATCAGGACGAGGTTTCGGCGCGCCGCTTCCTCGATCAGTCGTTCCGACTGCTCCGCGGTCTCGGTCATCGGCTTTTCGACGAGCACGTGCTTGCCCGCCTGAAGCGCCTCGAGGGCGATCTCATAGTGCGTATGCACAGGCGTCGCGATGACGACGGCCTCGACGTCGGGCGCGGCGATCAAGCTGCGCCAGTCGTTGGTCAGCCGCGCCAGCGGATGCCGCTGGGTCGCGCGGCCGAGCGCCGCCGAAGACATGTCCGCGATCGCCACGACCGAACAGCCTTCGGTCTCCGCCGCGACCCGCGCGAGGTTCGGCCCCCAATACCCGTAGCCGATGACGCCGACGCCGATCATGACGCCACCCGCTGGCCGGCGACGCGTTCGGACAGCAGCGCCGCAGCGCCGCTCCTGCGCCTGTCCCTGACGTCGCCGACGACGGGCGGGCGAGCCCATGACGAGCGCGTGGTCGGGCACGTCCCTGGTGACCACCGCCCCGGCCGCCACCAGCGCGCCGGCCCCGATGGTGACGCCGGCGACGATGGTCGCGTTCGAGCCGATCGAGGCTCCCCGGCCGACGAGCGTCTCGGTCAGCGTCCAGTCGCCTTCGCCCTGCAGCGCCCCGCCGTCCGAGGTCGCCTTCGGGAAAAGGTCATTGGTGAACATCACCCCATGGGCGATCATCACCTCGTCTTCGATCGTCACGCCTTCGCAGATGAAGGAGTGCGACGAGATCTTGCAGGACGCGCCGATCGCGACGCCCTTCTGGATTTCGACGAAGGGTCCGACGCGCGTGCCGCGCCCTATCGAACAACCGTAAGCGTTGACGAGGTCGGGATGGGAGAAACCGCTCCCTCGCCCAGCGAAACATTTGCGATCGCCATGGATGCTGCCCCCCGTCGCCCCGAAATGAGGCGAACGCGAGAAGGCTATGGCCGCCCCGGAGTCGCGGGAAGATGATGAAAGGTTTCGAGCCTCTAGGCCAAAATCGTCTCGTAAGACGAAAGCGGCGTCGCCTTTCGACGACGCCCTCTACCCCCTAAGGATGTCGGTGGTTTTAGCCTGCCCCGGTTGGTCGAAGACCAAACCTACGCCTGAGCTCCGGCGTTGGAGGGGTGGCGACGCCGCTCGCGCATCGGCGACGCCGGATTTCCGGCGTGCACGGTCCAGGCCGAGAGATTTCGCATCGCGACGCCGCGGGCGCCGAGGACCGCGCCTTCGGCGACCGTCACGCCGGGGCCCACGAAGGCCTCGGCCGCGATCCAGGCGTTCGCCCCGATCTCGATGGGCAGGGACCGAAGGGGAAAATCCGGGGTCGTGACAGTCATGCGTGCCGGAGCAGAGATGCGCGCGCTGGGAGACGATCGCGAACGCACCGAGCCGGATTTCGCCGACATTGTAGCAGGTCACGCCCGGCCCAAGCGACGCGTGCGTCTCCATGACGAGATGCGCAGGCCACCAGATGACGACGTCCGGATAGACCCGTGCGCTCGCCGCCAGCCTTGCCCCCCAGAGCTTGAGCAGCGCGCGCCGCCAGCCATGCATCGGCGACGGGGTCCAGCGCGCGAGCGCAAGCCATGACAGCCTCCATCCGATGCGGAGCAGGCGATGGCGCAGCGTGAAAGTCGGGCCGCCGAGGCGAGGGGAGAGCGGCTCGGCCGCAGCTGTCTCCCGAACGAGGCTCATCTAGGCCGCCCTGCCGGCGACGGGCGCGCGGCGTCGCCGGCGGCCGGCGTAGAGAAGCGCCGGCCCGAGGAACATCGCCATCTGGATCCAGGCGGTGACGATCCAGTTGGTGTGATGGGAGAACACGTGCATGGCCGGCAACGCGCTCAGCATGTAGATGATCTGGCAGGAGGCGTCGCCCGACTCCGCGCTGCGATAGATGCATCGCATCAGCCAGGCGACGGCGAAGAACTTGACGAAGCCGAGATAGCCGAACGAGCCGAAGGCGTCGGCCATGCCGGTGTCGGTCGTCCCGTAATTCGCCGCGTAGAACCTGTCCACGGCTCCGGGCGTCACGACCAGCAAGGAGCGCTTGAAGGCGTCTCCGACGATCTGCGCCGGCACATAGGACATCACCAGATCGTTCCAGTGCGAGAGCCCGTAGTCGAACGACTGGTTGCGCGAGACGACGTCCATCCGCATGACGGCGTTCTGGAACTCCGTGCCCCCGGACTCGAGCAGCGTCTCGAAATTTCCGATGAAGTCGATCTTGGCGATGTCCTCGAGGCCCGGCGTCTGCCCTCGCCGCGTGATGTTGCGGTAATCCTCCGTGCTTGACAGGCCGATCACGCCGACGAGCACCGTCAGGATCACGAGCGCTCGCGGCAGGGCGCGGCGCATCTGGAACCACACCGCCAACGCGATGATGAGGACGAATTCGAACGCTTCGCCGCGCTTTCCGGTGACGACGATGCGGTCGAGGTAGAGCGCCGCGTCGCAGGCGAGGATCGCAAGCGCGACGGCCGAGGGCCGGCGGGCCGCGCACAGCGCCGCGATCGCGAAGCCGAAGACCAGCATCTTCGAGAAGAAGAGGTAGATCACGGTCGGGCCGCTCAGCGCGGTCGACACCACGGTCTCGGGCGGCAGGCGGCTTATGACGACGTAGAAGCCCGCCCCGATCGCCGACAGCGTCGCGGCGGCCGTCAGCAGCCGTGTCTCGTCGAGCGGGATCGGCGTCGAAAGAAGGGGACGGTCCGAAAGCCGCCAGCCGATCGGGACGGCCGCGAGACAAACGATCGAGAACGCAAGCGTCTTGGCGAACCCGTCGGCGGGCAGGAAGACATTGTCCGCGAGCCCGGGCAATTGCGGAAGGATGAACGCGGTCATCATCGCCGCGGCGAGAAACGGATACTCATAGACCGCGCCGCGACGGAGAACGCCTTCGGCGATCAGGAAGAAGCACAGCGCCGCAAAGGCCAGGATCAGGGCTTCGTTCACGCCGGCGGCCCCAGAGGTTCCGCGGTCAGGCGGACGAACACCCCGTGGGCGATCGCATACCAGACGATCTTGACGTATTCCGACAGCGTCGCCTGCGGCTCCGACGACCAGCCCAGGCGCCAGCGCGGGGAGCCCTCCGGCGTGACGGAGGCCGCCGTGAACGCGACCTCGGGCGCCGCCGCGCGAAACGCGGCGATCGCCCGGCGAGCGTGAAACCAGTGAGTGACGAGTTTGGCGGAGCGCAGCCCCTGCGCGCGCAGGATCGCGGCGACGTTGATCGCGTTCTCCTGCGTCGTTCTCGAATTCGGCTCCATCACGATCGATCGCTCCGGAACGCCGCGCGGTCAGGGTGTCGCGCATCGCGTCGCCGTCCCCGGCGCCTGTGACGACGACGCGCGCATAGGCTCCGCGAGCGAACAGAGACGCCGCCAATTCAGCCCTAGGGACGCCGAATCCGCCAAGAACCACCAGAGCGTCGGCCGACTGTGAAACGTCTTTGACCGGCAGCACATAGCCAGCGCCGGTGATCGCAGCCGCGGCGAAAAGACATGCGGCGGTGGAGACGTAGATCAGACCGCAAAGTCCTGATCAGCCTGTGCGAAGCGCCTGAAAGTCCGGGCGCCGGTCGGCCATACGCCGGCCTGCAAAGGCTGCGCTGCTCCATCGGTCAGGGCTTCTGGCTTGCAAGCGCGGCCGGAGCGCTCCCGGCGTTCTCCGCGACCTTGGCTTCCGCGACCAGCGTCCGGCCGCAGCGCGATCTGCCAGTAATAGAACCCCCGCGCCATGGCGAAGTGAAACCCCGCCGAGCCGTCCAGAAATCCGAGCTTGAGCACGTAAGAATGCAGGAACGCCGTAAGCCCAGCGGCCCGGTATTTTTCTGAACGCCGTCTTCATGAGCCTGCGGGACAGACTTTCGCTCGCCGCGAGCTTCGCCAGGCCGCCGCGTTGCGCAAGCCGGGCCTCCCAGTCGGCGTAGAGGTCGTGCCGGCCGAAATAGGCGGCGGCGGGCTTGCGGTCCCAGTGCAGCAGCGACGACTTCAGCCGGCCGATCCTGCCGTCGATCGTCGGCTGGTAATGGCCTTCGACCTCCCAGCCGCCGGGAATGTCGAGATCGTCCGGATGAGGGAACGTCGTGCGGCGGCGATCGACCAGCATCATCTTGCAGTTGCGATGGCCGAAGCGAAGCTGCTCTCCAAGAAAGACGAAACGGCCCTCGATGAAATAGGCCGAACACCGCGGCCCCTGCCTGAGCAGCGCCGAGATTTCCTGCACGAGCGCCAGAGACACGATCTCGTCGGCGTCCAGCATGAAGACCCAGTCGTTGCGCACCGAAGGGTGCTTCAGCGACCATTCCTTCTTCTTCGGATACTGCCTGTTCCAGACGAACGGCAGGACTTCCGCGCCGAACCGGCGCGCGATCGCAGCCGTCGCGTCGGCGCTTTCGCTGTCGCAGACGATCACCTGATCGAACGCCTTGAGCGCCGCCAGGCAATGCGGCAGGTTCACCGCCTCGTTCTTGGTCGGGATGACGACGGAGACGGGGATCATCTTGCTTCTTCCGTTTCTGCAGGGGAGACGATCGCCGCGCTGAGCCCAGACGCGGGTCCGGCGAGCCGATCGGAGATCGACCTGGCGGCTTGCAGCGCGCCCGCGCCGTCGGGCTTTGCGAGCTGGAGCGCGATCCACGCGGGAGCCTTCCAGACCACGAGCGAATGGAGCGCCGCGACCAGCGCGAGGCCGACGAAGATCGCGAGGTCGTCGACGCCCAGGATCGCGGCCATGTAGCCGAGCGCGCCGAGCGTCCCGCAGGCCACGATGAGCGTCGCGGCCGCGCTTCGCGGAGACATGCCTGCGTCGACGAGAAGGATGGAGGTGCCGGCGGTCGCCCGCCATCGGGCTGCGGGCCGGCGCGCAGGCGCCTGACGATCAGGCTGAGGGTCTCGATGGCGGGAAGCGCGCAGATCCACAGGAGCGGCCCCATGGAGACGACGCGTTCGCCGCCATTGGCGAGCGAAAGGCTGAAATAGGCGACGGCGGCGCCAAGCATCAGACTGCCGGCGTCGCCCATGAACACGGACGCCTTCGCGCGCCAGCGGTGGCGAAGGTTGAAAACGAGGAAGCCGAGCACCGAGAACAGCAGCGGCAGAGCCGCGACGATCGCGTCCTCGCGCCCCATCGCCATAGCGGTCAGCGCGAGCCAGAACAGCGCTGAGGCCGCCGCGCCGCCCGCGAGACCGTCAAGGCCGTCCATCATATTGAAGGCGTTGGCCAGCCCGACCACGAAGACAAGCGCGAGCGGTGCTCCCGCAAAGGCGGCCAGCGCGAGGACTTCCGCGGGCGTTCCCGCGAACCAGTCGACCGAGGGCGCGATCGGCCAGATCATCAGGAGCGCGGCGCCCGTCTGGGCCGTCAGCCGGACTCCGGCCCGCAGACCGAACCTGTCGTCGATCGCTCCGACTACGACCAGGGCCCCCAGCCCCGCCATCACGCCAAGAGGCGCCCTGAGGTCCGGCGCGAGGAAGATCGACGCGACGACAAAGGCGGGAAACATCGCAAGACCGCCGACCAGAGGGACGTCGCCCTGATGTCGTTTGCGCTCCTGATCCGGCCGGTCGACGAAGCCTGCTCTCGAGGCGATGTCGCGGAACAGGACGATCAGGACCACGGTCAGGAGAAAGGCGTTCAGGTAGAGGGGCGCTTGAGACATCGTGGTGCCGCCGCGTTCGGAGGCCGCCGGCCTCTCGGTCGCGCCGACGATAGGCGGGCGTCTGCGCGCGCCGCGACCTAGGATTCCTGTCGATCTTCCGTCCGTCTTTCTTGCCGTCCGGGCCCACGGGGAAGTCAAAGGGCGTAGGCGCTCAGACAGTCGGACGATGTCACTCGCCAGGAGCGAGAGAGCGCCGGCCCAGCTGCGCCGCCTTTTGGAGCAGGCGGGCGCGCATTCCGTCGTCGAGCACGAGGGTGCAGAAGCCCGCAAGTCCGACCGCGCCGCCCGCGGCCGTCGCGGCGATCAGCTTGGCCAACGGCGCGTCGGGCGCCGCGGTCCGTAGGTCACGAGCCAGATCGCCGCGCAGGCGGCGATGAACAGCGCGGCGATCGGCGCGGCCACGTGCGAGAGATACTGCGAGAGCTCGATGTCGAGCCGCCGCAATCCCAAAAGAGGTATCCGCCATCCGGTCGTGGCGGCCTGCGCCAGCAGGGTCGACAAGGCGACGCCGACGAGGCCGAGCGTGGGGGTCAGCACGAAGCTCAGGCCGATGTTCAGGGCGCCGGCCGCAAGATACCAACCGGCGTAGACCTCATGTTCGGTCGCCCGCGAGAAGCCGAAGAGCAGGCTCTGCTGCGTGTAGAGGATCAGCATGGCGCTGAACGTCGCCATGACGGGCAGGCCGACGAAGCGTCCGTCGCCGAGCCAGACCGCCGTGATCGACGGCCCCGCGAACAGCAGGAGAGCGGCGCCCAGCGCCATGAGCCCCATGCCCACTCTCATGCTCCTGAGGACGATCGCCCGGACGCGGTCGGTCGTCCCGGTCCGCCAGAGCTGGGACACATAGACGTTGCCGGCGTCGCCGATCGCGATCGAGATCACCGCAGCGTTGAAGGCCAGCAGATAGTTGGCGGCGTAGACCGGCAGGCTGGCGGGATCGAGGAAGGCGGCGATGAAGTAGGGGTCGGCTTTCATCAGCAGAAGCGCGCCGACTTCGGTCAGGAAATACTTCAGCGACGGCCCCATCAGGTCGACGGCGGTCGCCTTGTCCCACCCGCCATTGATCTTGGCCAGCGAGGGTTCCTTGCGCCGGAGATAGGCGACCGCGCCGATGCGAAATCCGAGGCTGCCAAGTGCGCCGGCGACCGCGAGCGCCGTCAGCCCGCCGCCGGCGATGACGATGGCGCACTGCGCGAGGATCGTGGCGGCGTTGAACGCGATCGCGAGAAGCGAGACCGGCGCGACGTGGCCAAGGCCCGAGATCGCCGCGGTCCAGAGCCCGTTCGACAGCGCGATCGCTTGCCCGAAGCAGATGATCGACCAGGCGAGCAGAGCTTCCTGCATCAGCGCCGATCGATATCGAGCGTGGCGATGAAGGCGAGCCCGCCGAGCCAGGAAATTCCTCCGACCGCGAGCGCGATCATCAAATAGAGCCGCCGTCCCGTCGCCGCGAGCCGGGAAAAGCTCCGGGCCGCGTCGTCGGATTCGCCCCCGCCCACCATGAGGTCGCCCTGCCAGAACGCGAAGCGGCGGATGAGCGTCGAGGTCAGGCCGAAATCGAGCAGCAGGATCAGGACGCCGCTCTGGCTGAGAAGCAACCATACGCCAAGCTCCGCGGCGGGCAGCCGCGCGAACAGGAGCGGCATCAGCAAGAGGCCGAGCGCGATGGCGGCGACGCGCGACAGCCACATCGCGAGCACCGCCAAGGTGATGCGGCGCGCGGTGGACGGCGCCGCGCGATCCGGCGACGAAGCCGTCACGGTCGGGAGAGCCCAACGATCGTGTCGTCAGGTCTTGTCGCGCGCGGCTTCGGGACGGTGACGGAGCCGCGGCTCGACGTCTCGAACGATTTCATGGCCCGAACTCCCCGTCGACCGCCCCCGTGGTGATGGCCGAGGCGTCCGGTTTGGGGCAACGCGCCCGAAGGATCGGGCTCGGCGACGCCGGCTACCTCTTTCGTGCGGGATTGGCCAGGGCATCCGTCGAAAGGGTCAGGCGTCGCTCCAGCCGACTCGCGCGAGCGTCCACGAGCCGGTCCGTCGAAAGTCCAGCCGTAACACTTTCTACCGTTCGGAGGGCTCCTGTCCTCATCCTGAAACGGTGTTGCGTCGCCAGGCCGACGCCAAGAGGTCTCGGCTGACGAGCCCATCCCACGATGGAAGGAAGCGCTCGCCGCGGCGAGCGTGCGCTTCACTCCCTCCTGCGCGATCGCTGTCCTCATCATCGGGCCGGAGGCTCGCGAAGGACGGATCGGTCCGTCCGAGACCCAGGCGAACGCTCCATGGCCACGAACAAGATCTCGATCGAGAACCAGCTCGCCGGAAACCCGGCCAGCGAATGGGATCTTCAAGGCATCGGCGACGACAACATCGTCGGCTTCGCGACCGACATCAGCGTCAACCGCGGCCAGACGGTCAGCTTCAAGATCCTGACGGACTCGACCAACTACAGGATCGACATCTATCGCCTCGGCTATTACGGCGGATCGGGCGCGCGCAAAGTGACGACGATCCAACGGCAGCTCCCGAGCGCGCAGACCCAGCCGGCCCCGATCGTCAACGCGGCTCTCGGCCTCGTCGATTGCGGAAATTGGGCGACGTCGGCGAGCTGGGCCGTGCCGGCGAGCGCCGTCTCCGGGCTCTACATCGCCAAGCTCGTTCGCCAGGACGCGACCACAGGCGCTAACCACATCCCTTCGTGGTGCGCGACGACGGCGCGACCAGCGACCTGATCTTCCAGACGTCGGACACGACGTGGCAGGCCTACAACTCGTGGGGGAACTATAGCCTCTACGGCGGCGCGACCGCGATCAATCGCGCCGTCAAGGTCAGCTACAATCGGCCGTACAACACCCGCGGCTACCAGTTCCAGAGCGGCCCGTGGGACTGGATCTTCGGCGTCGAGCACTCGATGATCCGCTGGCTCGAGCGCAACGGCTACGACGTCTCCTACACGACCGGCGTCGACGTCGACCGGCGGGGCGGACAGCTTCTGACGCGAAAGATCTATCTCTCGGTCGGCCACGACGAATACTGGTCGGCCGCGCAACGCGCGAACGTCGAGGCGGCCCGCGCGGCTGGGGTCAACCTCGCTTTCTTCAGCGGCAACGAGTGCTACTGGAAGATCCGCTGGGAGCCGAGCACGGACCCAAGCGCGACGCCGTACCGGACGATGGTCTGCTACAAGGAGACGCGCGAAAACGCCAAGACCGACCCGAGCGCGACATGGACCGGGACGTGGCGCGACCCGCGCTTCTCGCCGCCTTCCGACGGCGGCCGGCCCGAGAACGCCCTGACGGGCACGATCTTCCAGGTCGATTCCTATCGCCTCGACACGATCAGGATCCCCTACGCCCAGTCGCGCTTCCGCTTCTGGCGCAACACCTCCGTCGCCAATCTGACGCCGGGCCAGACGGCCTCCCTGGTCACGAACTATCTCGGCTACGAGTGGGACGAGGACGTCGACAACGGCTTCCGGCCCGCCGGCCTCATCGACCTGTCGCTGACGACTGTCGCGGTCGGCACATATCTGCGCGACTACGGTCTGACGCTCGGCTCGGCTAACGCCACCCACAGCATGACGCTCTACCGCGGATCCGGCGGCGGCTTGGTGTTCGGCGCGGGCACGGTCTACCTGGTCTGGGGCCTCGACGCGCAACATGACGCGGAAGCCACCGCCACCGACACGCGCGTCCGCCAGGCGGTGGTCAACCTGTTCGCCGATATGAACGTCCAGCCGGCGACGCTTCAGAACGGTCTCACCGCCGCGACGAAGTCGACGGACGTGACGCCCCCGGTCTCCACCATCACGGCGCCGGCGAGCGGAGCCAGCATCGTCGAAGGCCAGTTCGTCACGATCACCGGGACCGCGACCGACGTCGGCGGCGTGGTGGCGGGCGTCGAAGTTTCGACCGACAACGGCGCCACCTGGCGCAAGGCTGCGGGCCTTGCGTCCTGGTCCTATCTCTGGATCGCCCAGTCCGCCGGAAATTACGTCATCCGCTCGCGCGCGGCCGACGACAGCGCCAACCTCGAGGCGCCGAAGCCCGGCGTGCCCATCACGGTCGCGCCGGCGGCGACCAAGAGCCTCTGGAGCTACGCCGACAAGCCGACGAACGTCTTCACGCAGGACGTCAATTCGGTCGAACTCGGGGTGAGGTTCTCGTCATCCCAGAACGGGTCGATCACCGGCGTGCGGTTCTACAAGGGCGAGAAGAACGTCGGGCCGCACAGCGCAGCCCTCTGGAGCGCCGGCGGCGCGCAACTCGCCGCCGCGACCTTCGCCCAGGAGACCGCGACCGGCTGGCAGACCGCGACCTTCGCGACGCCGGTCGCCGTCTCGGCGGGGGTCACCTACGTGGCGTCCTATCACACCAACGGCTTCTATTCGGCCGATCCGGGCTATTTCGCCAACGCGCGGACCAATGCTCCCTTGACCGCGCCGGGAGCCGCCGGCGGCGGCAACGGCGTGTTTCACTACGGCGCTGCGACGGTGTTTCCGGACACTCTGGCCAATGCGTCGAACTACTGGGTCGACGTGGTGTTCGCGCCCGCAGCGCCGCCGCCGCCGCCCCCGGGCACGACGCTGTTCGCGACGACCGACACGCCGGCGACCGTGACGGAAAACGACTCCCAGTCCGTCGAGCTCGGCGTGAAGTTCCAGGTGAGCGCCGCCGGGACGATCGTGGGAATGCGCTTCTTCAAGGGGCCGCAGAATGTCGGCGTGCATCAGGCCCGCCTCTGGAACGCGAACGGGACGCTGCTTGCGACCACGACTTTCGCGAACGAGACGGCCAGCGGCTGGCAGCAGGTGCTGTTCTCGACCCCGGTCCCGGTCTCGACCGGCGTGACCTACGTGGCCTCGTACCACACCGCGGGATACTATTCGGTCGACGGGAACTACTTCGCCTCCGCGCGCACGAGCGGGGCGCTGACCGCGCCGTCGGATGCGGCGAGCGGCGGGAACGGCGTCTACGCCTACGGCGCGTCCGGCGTGTTTCCCAACCTCAGCTTCAACAAGTCCAACTATTGGGTCGACGTCATCTACCAGGCGTCGGGGAGCTGACGACCAGGCCATGAGACTGGCGATCGTCGGCCGCACGAAACTGCTCGTCGATACCGCGCGTCGTCTGCTCACGGACGGGCACACGATCGGACTCGTCGTGACCTCCGGCGACATGGCGGCCAGCGAACCGTTTGCGGCGCTCGCCTTCGCCTGCGGGGCGGCCTTCGTCGAAACCGCGAAGGTCAATTCCCAGCAGATCGTGGAGACCATGCGGGACGCCGCCTGCGAACTCGGGATCTCGCTGAACTGGAGAACGCTGATCAAGCCGGCGACGCTCGCCTGTTTCGCGCGCGGCGTTCTCAACGGACATGCCGGCGACCTGCCGCGATTTCGCGGAAACGCCTGTCCGAACTGGGCGATACTGGCGGGCGAGCCCCATGTGGGCCTGTGCGTCCACCAGATGACGCCGGAGCTCGACGCCGGTCCGATCTATGCGCGGACCCATTATCCGCTCGAGGCCGACACCTACGTCACCGACGTCCAGAACTGGATCGACGCGACGATGCCGGAGCTGTTTTCGTCCGCGCTCGCTTCGATCGCGCGCGGCGAGGAGCCTGTGCCGCAGAATCCGGATCCCTCGGCGGCGCTGCGCTGCTATCCCCGCCGCCCCGACGACTCCAGGATCGACTGGCGGACCGACGCGGACACGATCCGCCGCCTGATCCGCGCCTCGTCGCGGCCGTTCGACGGCGCGTTCTGCTTCCTCGACGACCGCCGCGTGACGATCTGGCGGGCCGACGTCGTCGAGCCGACGTCCCGCTATCTCGCGGCTCCCGGCCAGCCCTGCGAACCCGTCGAAGGCGATCCGATCGTGGCGTGCGGAAGCGGATTCCTACGCCTGACCGACATCAGTCTCAACGGGTTTTCGAACATCGACTCCAAAGCGCAGGTCAATCGAAGCGCCCGGCTGCGCCTGACGTGAGGCCCTGATCGGCCCTGCGCGTACCACTTTCGATCTCTGCGGCGTCCTATCGGGGGCGTCGCGCGGCCGAGCGCAGAGCGCTTAGCGTCGCATCAGACCTTGATCCGGCAACGCTCCGACTGCGAGGGCTCCATGGCGGTCGTCGACATCGCGATACCTTGCTATCGCTACGGGCGCTTCCTTCGCGAATGCGTCGGCAGCATCCTCGCCCAATCGATGAACGACGTTCGCGTCCTGATCATCGACGACGCCTCGCCGGACGACTCCGCCGATGTCGCGCGCGAGCTCGCCGCCTCCGATCCTCGGGTCGAGGCGTTGGTCCACCGGGAGAACCGAGGCCACATCGCGACCTACAACGAGGGCATCGCCTGGGCGACGGCTCCGTACTTCCTGTCGCTGTCGGCCGACGACTATCTCGCCCCCGGCGCGCTCGAGCGCGCGGCCGCGCTGATGGACGCCCGGCCCGAGGTCGTGCTGACCTACGGCGCCTGCGAGACCGCGCGCCCCGACGAACCCGCGCCCGCGCTTCGCGACGACCGCGTCGACCCAAGCTGGCGGGTGCGTCCAGGCCGGGATTTCGTCAAGGAGCACTGCGAGCAGATCCGCAATCTCGTGCCGACGCCGACCGCCATCGTGCGGACGAAGACGCAGAAGGCGATCGGCGGCTATCTTCCGTCCCTGCCGCACGCCGGCGACATGGAGATGTGGCTGAGGTTCGCGGCTCATGGCGACGTCGCCGATACGCCGGTTCCGCAGGCGGTCTATCGGCTGCACGGCGCCAACATGTCCGCGGACTACTACCGGAACGTCCTGATCGACTACGCTCAGCGGGCTGACGCCTTCGACACGTTCTTCGGGAGCGACGGGCGACTGCTCGAGGACGCGGAGGCTCTGCGCGCGCTCGCGCGGCGCCGGCTTGCGGCCGCGGCCTTCTGGACCGGGGTCGCGCAATGGTGTCGGGGGCGACGCCAGACCGGAGCGGACGTCCTCGGCTTCGGGCTGCGCCTCAATCCCGCGATGCGAACGGCCCCGCCCTTCGGCCACCTCATGAGGCTCGAGCGCGTCGATCGGAGGCTGAAGAGCGTCTTCTCCGACATGATCGGCCGCCGCGCCGGCCTCCCGTGAGCTCGCGACCTGACCCAAGTCCTGCTTTCCACGGTTCGCCCAGATGACGCCGCAGCTCAATTTCGTGATCGACCAGCCGGACCACGCGATGCCGCGGTTCCTGGCGATCCGCAGCGTGGCCGACTGCTTCGCGCGCGACCCCGGCGTCGCCGCGGGGATCGCCTCCCAGGGCGACCTGTGCTGGAGCCTCCAGACCTATCTCAATCTCGCGCAATGGACCTACTTGCCGGTGTCGTGCAGCAACCGCCTGCGGGACGACGCGATCAACTTCGTGCACTCCGACCAGCTCGGCAAAATCGGAGGACGATCGTCGGCCTTCGTCGTTTGCCTCCGCGCGGACTACCCGGCGCGGCGCTGGGCCCATCACCACATCGTCCAGAACAAGCTCCAGGCGTCTGCGACGGCGACATACCTGCCGCTGTGGGCCCAGCCTGGACTCATCAAGCGCAGCGGCGGTCGGAAAAGCGTCGAGACGGCTGCCTATGTCGGGCAGACGTTCAACGGCAATCTCGCCGCCGACGCCGTCTTCTGGCGCAAGGCCTTCGCCTCGATCGACCTGGAGTTCCTGACGCCGCCCCGGGAGGCGTGGCACGACTTCAGCGGCGTCGACATCCTTGTCGGGGTGCGGAGTTTCGATCGCCGGCGCTATCCCACCAAGCCCCCGAGCAAGCTGATCAACGCCTGGCGGGCCGAGGTTCCCTTTATCGGCGGCTTCGACAGCGCCTATGAGCAGGTCGGGCGGCCCGGACAGGACTTTCTTCAGGCGAGAACGGTCGAGGGCGTCATGCAGGCGGCGTTCGTGCTCAAGCACGACCGCTCGGCGTATGAACGGCTCGTCGAGACGGGCCGGGCTGCGGCGGAGGCGTTCTCGGAAGAATCTCTGTGCTCGCGCTGGACGTCCGTCATCCGAAAGGTGATCGAGCCGCGCTATGAACGCTGGCTCGCCGGAGCGCGCTACGAGACGCCGAGATTCCACGCGATGTTCGCGCTCGGGAGGGTCGAGAAGCGCACCCGCGCCTTCGCGCGCGGCGCGATCGACCTTGCGCGGTTCGCCGTTCGGCCTGAGCCCGCTCTCAGCCTTCGATGAGATTCTCGAGTTCGTCGAGGCTGAGAATCCAGCCGCTGTCGCTCAGGATCGTCACCTTCTCATGCTCCGCCTGCCCGAGTTCGCGCGCAAGCTCGAGGGCTTCGGTGACGGTCGCCGCGACCATCGTGTGAGGCGGCTCCGTTCGTGACACGACCATGTAGGACATCTGGAAGGCTCCCAAGAGCGGAACGATCGCTCTTCAGTACCTCCGCGCATTGGCCGCCTCGATTCAGCTTCGAGGCGATGGAGGCGGCAAAAAGACGTGTCGCCCTGTCCGGATATGACGGCGGACCCGATGCTGGCCCTACCACTTTCTACGCCTACGCCGCCCCAGGGCGTCGCCCGCGCTGCTCGAGACTCTCTTTTGAGCGTCTTAAGCGGCATGGCGGGCAAGCCTAGGAATTCCTCGTCAAACGTTTCGGGGAACTGTCATGCGGGCGCCCATCGTCTCCTTTGTCGCAGCGGTCGTCTGCCTGGCGTTCATCGGGTCGGGCGGCGCGTTCGCTCGGGTCGAGCGGTTGCTCGTCAACCGCAACAGCGGAATGTGCGCGGAGCTGAAGGACGCGAATCTTCAGGTCGGCGCGCGCGTGTCCCAAGGCCGTTGCTCCGATCAGCCGCACCAGAGGTGGCTGTTCCAGAAGACGGCGGCCGTCAGCCGGATCGTCAACGTCCGCTCCGGCATGTGCCTCGCGGCCCGTCCGAGCGACGGAGCCGCAGTCGTTCAGGCGCCGTGCAACGGCGAGGCGAGCCAGAACTGGAGTTTCCGGCGCGTTCAGGACTGGTTCCAGATCGTTTCGGCGGTGTCCGGCGAATGTCTCGACGTCGCCGACTCGTCGATCGACGACGATGCGGCGTCGCTCCACGCAGCGTGCGGCGAGGCAAACTCCCAGAAATGGACCTTGTCGGATCCCGCACTGAAGTCGGTTTGGTCGCCGAAAATCTCCCTGCCGCTGATCCCGGTCGCCGCGTCCACGCTGCGCAACGGCAAGATCCTCATGTGGGCGTCCCATGACCCGTTCACCTTCGGCGACGATCAGGGAAAGACCTTCACGACGATCTTCGATCTCGCGAGCGGATCCTCGACGTCCGTGACTGTCTCGAGCACCGGCCACGACATGTTTCTGTCCGGGCACCGCCACCCTGCCTGACGGTCGCATCCTCGTGAACGGCGGATCGAGCAACGCCAAGACCAGCATCTACGATCCCGAGCTGAACGTCTGGACCACGAGCGCGGAAATGAACGTGCCGCGCGGCTATCAGGGAGACGCCGTGCTGCCGTCCGGCGACGTGCTGACCGTCGGCGGATCATGGAGCGGCGGGATCGGATACAAGAAGAGCGAAGTCTGGAACCGTCTCTCTGGCTGGCGGGTGCTTTCGGGCGTCAACGGCGAAGACCTCGCAGGACCCGATCCCGCCGGACAGTTCCGCTCCGACAACCACATGTGGCTGTTCGCCTACAGCGATAGATACGTGCTGCACGCCGGCCCCAGCGCGCAAATGCACTGGATCGACGTCAAGGGCGACGGGCGCATTCTGCCGGCCGGCGATCGGGGCGACGACGCCTACGCCATGAACGGCAACGTCGTGATGATCGGGCCGACCAAGCTGCTGAAGATCGGCGGGGCTCCGGCCTATGAAAGCCTCCAGGCGTCCGATGGAGCCCATCTGATCGACTTTGGGGACGGGCCGAAGGGACCGATCCAGGTGACGAGGCAAAGGCCGATGGCCTTCGCCCCGCGCTTTCGCCAACTCCGTCGCCCTGCCGGGCGGAGACGTCGTCGTGATCGGAGGAAGCAATTTTCCAGAAGCCTTCAGCGACGAGCGGTCGGTCATGATCCCGAGCTCTGGTCGAAGTCCGGCGGAAACGGAGCCTTCCGGAGGCTCGCGCCCATGACGGTCCCGCGGAACTATCACAGCATCGCGCTTCTCATGAAGGACGCGAGGGTGTTCGTCGGCGGCGGCGGGCTGTGCGGTTCCCCATGCGACACCAATCATCCCGACGCAGAGATTCTGACGCCTCCCTATTTGTTGAACGACGACGGATCGCTCGCGGCCCGGCCGGCGATCACGAGCGCGCCCGCCACAGCGCGACTGGGCGAGCGCATCAGCGTGTCGACCGACGTTCCGGTCTCCCCAGTTCTCGCTCATCAGGCTGGCGGCCGTGACCATTCGGTCAGCAACGACCAGAGGTCGGGTGCAATTGAAGCCGGCGGCCGTCAACGGGACGACGTACGCCCTGGACCTCAAGACGAAGGGCGCGCGGCTGCTCCCGGGCGACTGGATGCTGTTCGCGATCGAGCCGAAACGGCGTCCCAAGCGTCGCGGCGGTCATCCGGATAAGCGCGGCTTCGTAACGCTCAAATCTTTCTGGCGAAGTCGTCTCCCGACGCCGGCCGGCGAGGCGATCGCCAGCGCGCCGCGAGGCCGGCGACGGCGTGACGCGCGGGCGAGGGCGGGGGCTTCTCGCCCAAAGCATCGAGTCTGCCGGCGGCGTCGTCGGGGCGCCTAATCCAAATCAGTGAAACATGCCGCGCATCGCCTGATAATGAGCGGCCTAGCGCCATGAGGAGCCGATGACGACCACAGCTTCTTCCGCCGCGATCGTCACCCTGTCGCGGTTCCTCATGTTGCTCGTCAGAGCCCAAAACATGCGCAAGACGGGCGTGGACGCAGACGGCCTGACGCGTTTCACCGTCACGCCTCAACGAGGGGCCCCCTACGACATCAAGATGTGGCTTCCCGAAGAATGCGACCTCGCCGAGTGGAATGCGGAGATGGAGCGGAAGCTCGAGATCGCCGCAGCCGACCTCGAACGGCTCAACGGGGCGCATCTGAACAGCTAAGCGCGACCGGCAGCCAGATCGTAAACGTCGAGCCGCGACCGACCTCGCTTTCGACGGTGATCGACCCGCCATAGCGCGCCATCAGCGTGTAGCTGGTCGAGAGGCCGAGCCCCGTTCCGCCGCTCGTGCGCGTGGTGAAGAACGGGTCGAAGATCTTTTCGAGCTTGTCGGACGGAACGCCGACGCTGGTGTCGATCACCCGGATCGCGACGCCGGGCGCCCCCGATCGGGCTTCGTCGGCGGTCGAGATCGTCAGCGCGCCCCCCTCCGGCATGGCGTGGATGGCGTTGACCATCAGGTTGATGACGACCTGCTGCAGCTCGGTGCGGCTGACCTCGACCTCGCGGCTCGTCGCATCCGTCGTCTCGACCGTGATGGCGGCGCGTTCGAGCAGGTGGCGAACGAGCACGAGGCAATCGGTCACGACGCTTCCCGGCGCGACCTGCTCGACATAGCCGGCGTATTCGTCCGGCCGCGCGAACTGGAGCAGCCGCGTGACGATCATGTTCACCCGGTGGACCTGCTGGTCGATCAAGTCGAACTCGGTCTTCACGTCGAGCGCCGCCGGTCCCAGCGCCTCGCGCGCGACCTCTAGATTGCCCTGGATCACCGCGATCGGGTTGTTGATCTCATGTGCGACGCCGGCCGTGATCTCGCCGATCGCCGCGAGCTTCTCCGACATCACCAGTTGGCGGGCGGGCGTCCTCGAGCTGGCGGGTGCGCTCGGCCACCCGGGCGTCGAGCTCGGCGCCCCAGGTCCGAAGCTCCGCGTCGCGGGCCTGCAGCCGTCGAGCAGCTCGTCGAAGCGAAGCGCCACGAGGCCGATCTCGTCATGGCAGGCGAGGTTGCCGGTCCGGGCCGACAGGTCGCCGGCGTCGACCGCCGCGATCGTGCGGTTCATCTGCTCGAGCGGCTGGAAGATCGCGCGCGCAAGCCGCAGCAGGAAAGGCAGGGTGAGGGCGGCGGCAAGCGCGAAGGCCGCGAGCACGGCCGCGATCATGGTCCAGCGCACGGTGCGGAACGGGCTCTCCAGAAAGCCGACATAGAGCATGCCGACGCGCGTTCCCCCGCCGTCCACGATCGGCTCATAGGCCGAGATGTAGCGGTCGTTGACCACGAAGGCGCTGTCGAGCCAGGTGCGGCCCTCGCCCAGCACAGCGTCGCGCACTTCGCGCGAGACCCGCGTGCCGAGCGCGCGGCGATCGCCGAACAGCCGCACATTGGTGGCGATGCGCACGTCGCCGAGGAACAGCGTCGCGGTGCCTTGGCCGCCGGCCGGCAGCTCGCCATGGGCGTAGATCAGGTCGTTGATCGTATCGACGAAGCCGAGATTGCCGTTGAGCAGCGCGCCGCCGACGAGCGCGGCCCGCCGCCCGTCGCCGAGCGTCACGGGCGTCGCGGAATGGATCACGAGGCCGCGCGTCTCGACCGTGCGGTCGGTCTCGGCTGCGTTCGGGGTCTTGACCAGCTCGACCCGCGCGCGCTCCGCCATGCCGGGCGACAGGCGCATCATCTCGTCCTGCTCAAACAGGTCGAGCGCGGTTTCGGGGCGGCCGGAAAGCGCCGCCTCCACCACCTTGCGCTCGGGATCGGGCGTCGCCGCGCCGTTGCGCTCGACGAGGTAGAGGAAATCAAGTCCGAGTTCGGCGCGCCTTGCGTCGAGCAGGCGCCGGATCCCGCCCGAGCGCGCGGCGTCGGCGAAGGCCTGCGACTGGGCGAGGGCGGTCAGCTGCTCGCCGCCGCGCTCCTTCAGGCGGCTGAGATACTGGCGCGCGATGATGAGGTCGTCATTGGCCTTGGAGATCAGCAGGGCGTCGAACTGGGCGAGCCACCAGAACAGCGCGAAGCCGAGCACTACGGGCAGCACCACGCCCATCGGCAGCAGCGCGATGGCGAGCAGGCGCGAGCGGACCGACCGCAGCCGCCAGTCCGAGGAGGGGCTCTCAGGCATTCCACTCGGCGCATTTGCGGTCGAGCGTCTTGCGCGACACGCCGAGCCTGCGCGCAGCCTCCGCACGATTGCCGCCGGCGGCGTCCAGCACCCGCAGCATGTGGCGCTTTTCCAGTTCCGACAGGTCGTCGGTCTCGGCCTCGCCTGCGTCTTCGACATGCGGCACGTCGAAGGCGCCCATGATCAGGCCGCGCTCGACGCGGTTGCGCAGCTCGCGGGCGTTGCCGGGCCAGGGATAGGCCGCGAAGCGTTTCAACGTCTCGTCATCGAGCGCGAGCGGCGGCAGGCCGAGCTGCGCCGAAATCTGCCCCATGAACATCCGCGCCAGCGCCTCGACGTCTTCCGGCCGGTCGCGCAAGGGCGGCAGGTGGATGCGGAACACGTCGAGCCGGTAGAAGAGGTCGGCGCGGAAGCGCCCGGCCGCGACCTCTTCGGAAAGGTCGGCGTTGGTGGCGGCGATCAGCCGGACGTCGATCGGCACCTCGCGGTCCGAGCCCACGGGCCGCACCTTGCGGTCCTCGATCACCCGGAGCAGCTTGGCCTGAAGCGCGAGCGGAAGCTCGGCGACCTCGTCGAGGAACAGCGTGCCGCCCTGCGCATAGAAGAACAGGCCCTCGCGCGAGGACGCCGCGCCCGTGAAGGCGCCCTTCACATGGCCGAACAGCTCGCTCTCGATGATCTCCGAGGAGATCGCCGCGCAGTTCACCGGCACGAAGGGTTTTGCGGAATAGGGCGACTGGTCGTGGAGCGCCCGCGCCGTGATCTCCTTGGCGGTGCCGGATTCGCCGGTGATCAGCACCGTGGTCGGGGTGGCGGCGGCGCGCGCCACCATCTCGCGGATGCGCGCCATCTGGGGCGAGGTCCCGACGAGGCGGCCGGGTTTTTCGGGCTCAGGGCTCGCGCCGAGCTGGCGGCGGAGGACGAAATTTTCGCGCCGGAGCGCCGCCCGGTCGAGGCAGCGCGCGATCGCGTTGAGGATCTGCTTGGTGCGGAACGGTTTCAGCACGAAATCGGCCGCGCCGGCGCGCAGCGCCTCGATCGCGGTCTCGAGGTCGGCGAAGGCCGTGATCAGGATGACTTCGGTGAAGAAGCCGTCGCGGCGCAGCTCCGCGAGCCATTCCAGGCCTGTGCGGCCCGCCATCTTGTTGTCGAGGATGATGAGGTCGAAATGGCTGGCGTCGATCAGCCGTCCGGCCGCAGCCGTGTTCTCCACCGCCTCGACGCGCGCGCAGCGCGGGGTCAGCGTGCGGGTGAGGAAGTTCCGCATGCCCGGCTCATCGTCGACCACGAGGATGTGGGCGCGCGCGAGCCATGGATCGTTCGGCGCGTCCGGCTGGTCGTCTGGAGCTGTCGTCTGGTCGCTCATGGCGCCGCCGTCTCGGGCGGATAGTCCGCCGCCACGTGATTAGAACATCGCGGCGCTGAACGCGAAGGCCCGCCGGTTTGTCGCCGGTCGAGAGGCTGGAGGTTCCCGCCTCCCTCTCCCGCTTGCGGGAGAGGGTAGGGGTGAGGGGCGTTAGCTCCGAGGCTTCAGAATTGAAGCTCAGAGGCTTCAGAATTGAGCGCTTCCAGGGCGGACGAGCGGCGTTCGGATCCCGCTGCGCTATGCCCCCTCATCCTTACCTTCTCCCGCAAACGGGAGAAGGGGTCACGGACGTCGCGCGTTATGCTTCTCCCCTCTCCGCAAGGGGGAGGGGAGCAGAACGCGCGATCCGCTCAGTGCAGCAGGATCACGGCCTTCTGCAGCGTGATCAGCACGCCGATCGCGAGAGGGATTCCGACCGCGGCCCAGGCGAGGCCGACGAGGACCAGCGAGGTCGTGGCCGCCGCCGTCGGGGTCTCGCTGATGCTGGCCTGCGCCGTCGCGGCGTTCGCCTGCCGCGCGGTCTTGTCCTCGGCCATGTGGTGGCGCGCCGCGACCGGGCGGACCAGCAGGTTGCAGATCATGCCGAGCACCAGAAGGCCCGCCAGGATGTACATGGTCTGGTTGTAGGCCTGGGACGACGGCAGCCCGGCGGCGAGCTGGTATTCGCGCAGATAGTTCACCAGCACCGGGCCAAGAATACCTGCGGTCGCCCAGGCGGTCAGCAGGCGGCCATGGATCGCGCCGACATATTTCGTGCCGAACATGTCCGCGAGATAGGCCGGGACGGTGGCGAAGCCGCCGCCATACATCGAGATGATGACGCCCATGGCGAGCACGAAGAACAGCGTGGTGTTGAAGCCCGCGAAGGTGGGGGTGAGCGCGTAAAGCACGACGCCGAGCGTGAAGAAGATCGCGTAGGTGAGCTTTCGGCCAAGCTTGTCCGAAGAGGTCGCCCAGGCGAAGCGGCCGCCGATGTTGCAGAGGCTGAGCAGACCGGTGAAGCCGGCCGCGATCGCGGCGATCGAGGCCTTCTGGGCGGCCGAGAGTTCGCTGAACGGAATGTCGAGGCCGATGAGCTTGCCGCCGAACACCTCCTGCAGCATGGGCGAGGCCATGCCGATGACGCCGATGCCGGCCGAGACGTTGAGGCAGAGCACCAGCCAGATCAGCCAGAACTGCGGGGTCTTGGTCGCGACGTTGAGGTCGACGTTCTTGGCCGACACCATGGCGTTGGCGGAAGGCGCCGGCGGGGTCCAGCCGGCCGGCTTCCAGTTCTCGCGCGGAACGCGGTAGCCGAGCGCGCCGCCGACCATGAACACCACGTAGATCGCGGCCATCGCCACGAAGGTCTGCCACACGCCGACCGAAGTCTCGGTCGCGAAGTGGCGCATCAGGAAATCGGCGAGCGGCGCGCCGATCATGGCGCCGCCGCCAAAACCCATGATGGCCATGCCGGTCGCCATGCCGCGGCGGTCGGGGAACCACTTGATGAGCGTCGAGACCGGCGAGATGTAGCCGAGGCCGAGACCGACGCCGCCGATGACGCCCGAGCCGAGCCACAGCATCCAGAGCTGGTGGGTGTAGACGCCGAGCGCCGAGATCAGCAGGCCGCCGCACCAGCAGGCGGCGGAGACGAGGCCCGCCTTGCGCGGGCCTGCGCGCTCGAGCCAGCCGCCCCAGATCGCCGCCGAGCAGCCGAGCAGCACGAAGAACAGCGTGTACATCCAGCCGAGCTGGCTGATCTTCCAGTCGCAGCCCGTGGCCACCATCCCTGCGAGGAAGCTCATGTCGGCCGGACAGGCGACGGGTTGCGTGATCCCGACCGCGCGCGAGAGCGGCAGCCAGAAGACGCTGAAGCCGTAGGCCATGCCGATGCACAGATGAATGGCGAGCGCAGCCGGCGGCACGAGCCAGCGATTGAAGGTCGGCGCGGCGATGGTTCGCTCGCGGCTGAAGAAGCCGGCGTCTGCGGCGATGCTTGCGGACATGGAGCCTCCTGGCGGTCCCGGGCGACGCGGTCTTCGCCGCGTTCGCCGAGCCGGTCAGCAATGTCCGGGCCACCCGCCAAGCGCCTCGTTTTTCAACGGTCTCCATGATCTTCGTCGCGCGCGAGTGGACAAAATGTCCTTCTGCGCCCGGCGACTTCCAGGCAAGTTGGACAATCTGTCCTTCATGCTGCGCTTGCATGCGATTGCGTCGCAAGGCGCGCTTCCGCGTCGTGCTGAAGGTCGCGGCCTAAGTGCCGATCTCGGCCGCCACGAAGTCCACGAAGGCGCGCGTTTTCGCCGGCACGTGGCGGCCATGCGGGTAGACCGCGTAGACCGTGCTGTCGGCGACCTGCCACTCGGGCAGGACGCGGACGAGCCGTCCCTCGGCGAGGTCGGGTTCGACCAGGAAATCCGCCAGAAGCGCGATCCCGCGCCCGCCGAGCGCGGCGAGCCGCAGAGCCTCGGCGTTGTCGGCCTGGAGCAAGGGGTCGATCGTCACGTCGGCGGCGCGTCCGTCGCGGACGAGCCGCCAGCTCGCGCCGTCCATCAGCGGGCTGAAATGCAGGCAGTCATGCGCGCCGAGATCGTCGATCGCCGTCGGCGCGCCGCGCCGTTCGAGATAGGCGGGGACGCGCACAGGTTCCGCCGGTTCATCGTCAGCTTGCGCACGACATAGTCGCCGCTCGTCAGCGTCCCGATGCGGACGCCGACATCGACGCGCGTCTCGACAAGGTCCGCGAACCGGTCGTCGAACAGCAGCTGAAGCTTGAGCCGCGGGTGGCGCTCCATGAAGCGCGGCAGCAGCGGCGCGACCACCTTCTGGCCATAGAGGTTGGGCAGCGCGATCCGCAGCAGGCCATGCGGCTCGACCGCGTGGGCCGAGACCGCCGCGTCCGCCTCCTCGGCGCACGCCAGCACGTCGAGGCAGCGGTCGAGATAGATTTCGCCCGCTTCCATCAGGGTCACGCTTCGGGTCGTGCGGTGGAGCAGTCGGCAGCCGAGCGCGTTCTCGAGCTGCGCGATTCGGCGGCTGAGCGCCGAGGCGCTGATGTCGAGCGCCGCGGCCGCATTCACGAAGGAGAGTCGCCGGCCGACCATCGCGAAGGCGCGCATGGCCGACAGCCGATCGAGATTCTGTTCGCCCAAGCCGACCTCCATTGCGCTTGGCGGCGCAATGGAGGGAATGTTTAGTGGATTGTCGCGCGCAGAAAACCGGCGCTCCGATCAGATGGCCGCGAGCGTGCCGCCGTCGACCACGAAGGCCGCGCCCGTCACGAAGGTCGACTCGTCGGAGGCGAGCCACAGGATCGGACCCGCGGCTTCCTCCGGCGAACCGAGGCGCTTCAGGCCCCAGACGCCGGTCGAGATGCGATCGCGCGCCTCCTCGGTCTTGGCGAAGCCGCGGAGCATGGCGGTGTCGACCGGGCCGGGGCAAACTGCGTTGACGCGGATCTTGTCGGGCCCGAGCTCGAGCGCGAGGCCGCGTGTCATCGCCATCACCGCGCCCTTGGTGGTGGAGTAGCCCGACAGCCGCGGCCGCGACGCGAAGGCGTGGATCGACGCGGTGAAGCGCGGCATCACCGTCGCGGAAGTCACCTTCTGCAACTCGATCAGCGTCGCCGAGCATGTGGTGATGATGATCGTGTCCCAGGTCCGCAACTACCTGCCGTCCTACGAGTGGGTGAAGAAGGGCGGCTGGAACATCGCCGACTGCGTCTCGCGCTCCTACGACGTCGAGGGCATGCACATCGGCACGGTGGCTGCCGGCCGTATCGGCCTAGCAGTGCTGCGCCGTCTTAAGCCCTGGGACGTGCACCTGCACTATTTTGACCGCCATCGTCTGCCGGAACCGGTCGAGAAGGAGCTCAACCTCACCTGGCACGACACCGTCGAGGACATGGTCAAGGTCTGCGACGTCGTGACGATCAACTGCCCGCTGCACAGCGAGACGCTGAACCTCTTCGACGAGACCATGATCTCGAAGATGAAGCGCGGCGCCTACATCATCAATACGGCGCGCGGCAAGATCGTCGATCGCGACGCGATCGTCCGCGCCTGCGAAAGCGGGCAGCTCGCGGGCTACGCCGGCGACGTCTGGTTCCCGCAGCCGGCCCCGAACGACCATCCGTGGCGCGCCATGCCGAACCACGGCATGACCCCGCATATCTCGGGAACCTCGCTCTCGGCGCAGGCGCGTTATGCGGCTGGAACGCGCGAAATCCTCGAATGCCACTTCGAGGGCCGTCCGATCCGCGACGAATATCTGATCGTCCAGGGCGGCGCGCTCGCGGGCGTCGGGGCCAAGTCCTACGCCAGCGGAAACTCGACCGGCGGTTCGGACGAGGCCGCGAGGTTCAAGAAGGCGAGCTGAGGCCAAGCGCCTTCAAGGGGATCGGCGGCCTCGCCGCCGGTCCCGCCACGCTCTCACAAGAACACCAAACGGGAGGGCGCTTATGGCGTCCCGGGAGGCCGCGCGCGCCGCGGCGATGGCCGGCCTCGGCGGCTTTCTCGTCATCTTCGCGCTGGCCGAACTTTCGCAGTTCTCCGGAGCCGCGCTCCTGATCGCGCCCTTTGGGCGAGCTGCGTTCTGGTCTTCGCTTTGCCCGCCAGCCCGCTCGCCCAGCCGCGTAACGTCATCGGCGGCCATCTCGTTTCGACCGCAGTCGGGCTTGCGGCCTTCATGGCCTTTGGGGCGACGCCGCTCGCCTTCGGGGTGGGCGTCGGGCTCGCAATCGCCGCCATGCTGCTGACCCGAACGACCCATCCGCCGGCCGGAGCCGACCCGATCGTGGTGATTCTTGCCGGCGCCTCCTGGACGTTCCTCGTCGCGCCGGTGCTCGCCGGAGCGGTCGCGATCGTGCTCGGCGGCGCGGTCTATCACCGGGCCGCGACGGGGTCCGCGTATCCCGTTCGGAACTGACGGCGCTGGACGCTCGAAGCCGCCTCCGACTGTGAGACCGTGATTCTGACGCTTCGAACCTCCGATGGCTTCGAGGCGTCCTGCTCTCTCGACAAATCCGCCGCGACCAAGCTTGCCCGCACGTCAGACGAGGCGCCGGGGCGCATGCGGCCGCCCCTTCTAAAGAGCCAAGCCGCGGCGCTCAGGCGGCGTTCGAAGTCACCGGATTCTTTTCATCCGACCTCTGCGTGCCGGACTGCAACGCGGCTAGTTGGGCTTTCGCAGCCTTAGCGGCCGCCTTCTCGATCGCGCGATACCGCTGGATCAGTTCTTCGCCGAAGGCGGTGAGCTTCGCTCCGCCGCCGTGTTTCCCGCCGGTCTGCGACGCGACCACCGGGCGGCCGCAGATCTTCGCCGTCTCGTCGACGAGGTCCCACGCCCGACGATAAGACATATCCATCGCGCGCCGGCGGCTGAAATTGACCCCTCCCGATGGATCGCTTCGAGCAGTTCGATCTTCCCGGGGCCGATGCTGCCTTCTGGATGAAGATCGATCCTGATGCTGAGAGACGCCATCGGTCCAACCCTGCTGATGGCGGACGTGACGGCCCGCTATCCGATGCGTTCAGAGTACCCAGACTCCGTTCTTAGCGACAGTGAGCCGTGGCGTAAACCCAGCTTTGGCGACGAGTCCCTCAGAAATCAGATCCACATCACTAGACCGAGGTGCGGTCTGGAAGGTTCTACGACCGTAGGCGATCGGCAATCTATGCCGGAGAAAGTTCTTACCTTCGTTAGACTGGTTGGCCGGGTTGTTTCCCAGGCAGCCGCTGCCGTTGGCTATCAGTCTTTATTGCCGTCAGGCCCACAGTCGCTTGGCTGAGGCATGCCGTTTGTCAAAGCAGCCAGCCAGACGTCGAGAAAAAACGGGCCGAAGCCACCTCGCGGCTGCGAGGCGTTGGAACGTCTGGCAGATGGACAGCCGTGCCGGCGGCGTCACCGAATCGATCGACGCCGGCGCCGACCTCGAACGCGCCCGTCGCCTGCCGGGCCGTTCGAACCTGAAGACGACGGGCGCCACTCGCGAGACGGCGCGTCGAAAACGTCGAAGGTCGCGAAACTGCGGGCCGCCCCCCGAGCGGATAACACGGTGGAAACGAAGGCTTCCAACGCGCAGGCTTCAGGAGTGGGATAACGCCAGGGATTTGTTGGTGGTGGACGCGGTCCACAGCGAACTGGTCTCACCTGCGCCAACTTCACTGCTCTGAGGGAAATCTGCAGGAAAATGTCCTCGGAGCAGCAACAATTCTCGTTGACAAACACTTGTACTTTCAGGTCTTGAAAAATCCAAGTCCAAGGCCTTGACATCCGCGTACGGTGGTGGTTCTTTCCTCGTATACCGACTCGGAAGAACGTGCATCGCACGGGCATTATAGTTGGGCCTCTCGGCGACACAATAGTGTCGAGAACCGCCAGAGTTCGTCTGGCGTGAGAGGCTGACTCATGCCCAGGCGAAACGACTGTGAGCTCCTCCCGCTTCAGAAACTCCACTACTATTCCGATCCCGGCCGCTGACGTCTCAGCTACGTCGCGCGACCTCTACGCCGACCTGCGCGTGAAGATCGAAGACGTCCCGATCAGCCAGATCAAAGGTTACGCGCGCAATGCGCGGACGCACTCGCCGGCCCAGATCGAGCAGATTAAGATTCGATCGAGGGCTTCGGCTTTGTGATCCCGGTCACGCTCGAAGACGACGGTACGCTGATCGCCGGCCACGGCCGCGTGGCGGCGGCCAAGCTGCTCGGCCGCAAGAGCGTGCCGGCGGTCCGCGTGAGCCACCTCGACGATGCTCAGAAGCGCGCGCTGCGCCTGGCCGACAACAAAATCGCCGAGAACGCAGGCTGGGATAAAAAGCTCCTGGCGATCGAGTTCGCCGAGCTGGTCGCGATTGATCTCAAGACGGACATCTCGTTCGACCTGACGGTGACGGGTTTCGCCTCCCCGGAGATCGACCGCCTCATTGAGACGGGCGGCGCCGAGGGAGAACAGAAGGACGAGGACGACAGCGTTCCGGAAACGCCCGGGCAGCTGGTCACCCGCCTCGGCGATATGTTCGAGCTCGGCGACCACCGCATCGTCTGCGGCGACTCCACCGATCTCGCGACCTACGCGGCGCTGCTCGGCGACGAGAAGGCGGCGATGAGCATCAGCGACGCGCCGTACAACGTCTCGATCAGGAACCACGTCGGCAGTTCTCGCCACAGCGAGTTCGTAATGGGCGTCGGCGAGATGACCGCCGAGGCCTTCACGACGTTCCTAGCAAACTTCCTGATGATGTGCTCGCGCTTCTGCCGTGCTGGCGCGGTGCACATGGCGTTCATGGACTGGCGCCACATGGCCGAGATGTTGGCAGCAGGAGCCGCGTCGAAGCTTGAGCTCAAAAACCTCTGCGTCTGGGACAAGGGCTCGGGCGCGATGGGCTCGCTGTATCGCAGCCAGCATGAGCTGGTGTTCGTGTTCAAGGAGCCGAGCGCTCCGCACGCGAACAATGTCCAACTCGGCAAGTTCGGCCGCAACCGCACGAACGTCTGGGCCTATCCGGGCGCGGCGGGCCTGCGCAAAGAGCTCGAGCTGCACCCGACCCCCAAACCGGTCGCCATGATCGCGGACGCGATTCGCGACGTCTCGAACCGCAATGACATCGTGCTCGACGCCTTCTCGGGCTCCGGCACGACCATCATCGCGGCGGCCAAGACCGGCCGCCGCGCGCGCGTCATCGAGCTCGACCCGGCCTATGTCGATGTCGCGATCCGCCGCTGGGAGGCGTGGTCCGGAGGCGTCGCCCGCCACGTCGAGACGGGCGCAAGTTTCGCTGAACTGGCGGCCATGCGCAGCGCCAAGAGCGACGAGACGCCGGAGCCCGAGGTGGAACCGGCGCCGGCGGCCATCCGCGTGCGCCGCCGCGTTCCCGCGGTTCAGGCTGCGGAGTGATCGACATGGCGAAGTCGAAGAAGCCCGCCGGTGCAAATGGCGAATCCGGGGGCGATGACGGTTACGAGGTCGGGTACTGCAAGCCGCCGAAGACCGGCCAATTCAAAAAGGGCCAGAGCGGCAATCCGGGTGGCCGCAAGAAGGGAAGTCAGAACATCAGCGCCACACTGAAGGAGGTGCTCGACCAAGAGGTTGAAATCACCGAGAGCCAGAAGAAGCAACGCGCCACTCTCGAGAAAGCGCTAATGCTGCGCTGGGTGCAGGAGGGCTTGAAGGGCAACGTTCGTGCGATTGAGGGCATTTACGATCGCAAACAGCGCATCGAATTGGCCTCCGACGCTTCTGAACAGGATCACGACGCCTCAGACGACGCGCTGCTCGAGAACTACGTCCAAGCGAAAATCGATGCGGCGCTCGCGAAGTTCAAACGCGAGTGGGCGAACAGAGCAGCGCAGCCGAAGACGGAGAGCGACGAGGATGTCTGATCCGCGTCTGCGCGCCGTGTTCCGAAAGGATCTCAAGGTCTTTGTCGAAAAGTGCTTTACGACGCTGGAACCCGGCGCCTATCAGCCCAATTGGCACATCCAGCACATCTGCTGGCAGCTTGAGAGAGTGGCGCGCGGAGACGTGCGCCGCCTCATCATCAATGTTCCGCCGCGCTCGATGAAGTCGATCACGGTCTCGGTCGCGTTCTCGGCCTGGCTGATGGGCCGCGATCCGACCAAGAAGATCATCGCGGTGTCTTACGCCGAAGAGCTCGCGCGCAAGCTCGCCTCCGACGCCAAAACCGTCATGCAGACCAACTGGTTCGGAACGACGTTTCCGCGGTTTGGTTTTGCGGGACGCCCTCGCACGCTCAAGCTGGAAACGACGCTCAAGGGTCACCGTCTGGCGAGAGGCATGTGCGGATCGATTCTTGGCGAAGGCGCGGACCTGATCCTGGTCGACGATCCGATCAAGGCGACCGACGCACTTTCCGAGGCGAGCCGTCGAAGCGTCAACGAGGCGTTCGACAACACGCTGCGCACCCGCCTCAACAACAAGGTCGAGGGAGCCATCGTCATCATCATGCAGCGCCTGCATGAGGACGATCTTGTGGGCCATGTGCTCAAATCCGAGGACTGGGAGGTCGTCGCGATCCCAGCGATCGCGCCCGAAGACCAGACCTATCAGCTGAGCGACGATCCCGGTGACGTCTACGTTCGCAAGGCGAACGAGGTCCTGCATCCCGAACGCGAGCCCCTCGAAGAGCTCGAGACGCTACGGCGAGCCCAAGGCAGCCTCACATTCTCGAGCCAGTACCAGCAGCAGCCGCTCCCGCTCGAGGGCAACATCGTCAAGCGCGAGTGGATGCGGAGCTATGTCGAGGCGCCAGAGGAATTTGACCTCGTCATCGCCAGTTGGGACACGGCCTCGACCCTCTCAGAAACCGCCGACTGGTCGGTCGGCACGGTCTGGGGCGCGAAGGGGCTCGACTTCTATCTGCTCGACTGCCTTCGAGTCCGGAGCGAGGTCCCGGAGCTCCGCCGTCAGATCGTCGCGCTCGCTGAGCGTTGGGACGTTGATCAGACCGTCGTGGAAGAAGGCGACATGGGCCGGGCGATCGTCCAAGACCTACGGCGCACACGCCATCGGAACTTCATCATGCAGAAGGTGCGGATTGAAAAGCAGGCACGCTTCTTGGCGCAATCAGCGCGTTTTGAGTCTGGGCAAGTGCACGTGCCGGTTAAGGCACCGTGGTATGCGGATTGGCTGAACGAGCTCTTGGCGTTCCCGAACGGCAAGCACGATGACCAGGTCGACTCTACGAGCCAGGCGCTCGCGTATCTGACCGACCGGACAAAAACCCTCAACCCGGTGCACAAACTCGAAAACGGCAGGCAGCGGCCCAGCCCTCCAAGACCCAAGGGACGGTGTTTTAGGTCGCTCCGAGCCTAAGCGCCGGAAACAGCTTTGATATGCGACGGACCGGCACGGCTGCGCCGGTGCGTCGGCTTTAGGCGCACACTCAGCGGAGCCGACCTGCTTCTGCCCGGACGTCGATCGGCTGGTCCCGCCGGATATCGAAGTCGCACTCGTAGACCATGTTCTGCCAGGCGCCGAAGCCGTTCTGGAACTTGATGGCTCCACCATAGTAGGTGACGACGCCCGCGCGGTTTCCCCAGCGATAGTAGGGAAACTTCCGCTCGCCGAAGCTGTCGCTCCACTCAGATTGGTATTTGGCCAGTTGCTCGACGGCCATGGAACAGAAGGCGTTTGCGGTAGCCATTTTCTTCATGCCGATGCAGTCGAGATCCTTGTCGCAGTTCTTCTCTTTCCAGGCCGCGAGTTTGACCTCGGTCGCTTTGCGCTCGGCCGCCGCGGCTTCCTGGATCTCGGCCTTTCGCTCTTCTTCCTTCCGGAGCTTCGCGGCTTCGGCGGCGAGCTCCGCCTTGCGGACACGCCAGACCGCTGGATCAAGGATGCCTTCAGCCTGGGCCTTCTGGTGGTCCGCGGAATCTTGAAAACCTAGAGCGACGGCTTCGTCGTCCAGTTGGCGCATCATGACAAACGACAGCGCGGCAATGCTGACCAGGAACGCCCATCCAGAAAGTTTAAGCCATTTCTTCGCTGACGCTCGTTGCGAGTGGAAGATCAGTCTTACGAGACTGATCACGAAGACAACCTGCAAAATCATGCTGATCGCGATGAGCGCCTGCGACATGGCGTCGGCTACCTGGTCACGTAGAAATGTTGATGGGCCGCCGCCAGCCGCGTCGCGGCGAGCGGAGATCTATGAGCTGTGCCGGGGCGATCGAATGAATGAAGCGAGAGCCCGCGAGAGGGAACTCGCGACTGACGTCTTGAGAAGGCATCAGCCTTCCGCTTCGAAACCCGAGATAAGCAACACATTCGACGTTGTCCGGATGAGACTCATAGTCAGCATACTAGTGCTCGGAAGCGTGGGCGTGTCGAGTGAAATGAGACTCATCGTCTGTAGATTGATAGGCGACATCGCCGTGACCGTCCGCCCATGGACGTACGGCGGCGGGTCGGCCTCAACGTGAAGCGGTTCCGGCAGGAAAAAGGCCTGTCGCAGGAGGCGCTCGCCTTTGAGGCCAAGTTGCACCGGACCTATATCAGCGGGGTCGAGCGCGGCGTAAGGAACCCCACGATCGTAGTGCTCGAGGGGATCGCCTCAGCGCTAGCCGTGCCAGCCGCTAAGCTTCTCGAATAGGCAGTTTCTGACCCACCGGACGCCGCGTAAGTCCGCTCCGATACACTGCAGCCAGTGTCTTCTAGACGGCGCCAACGTGCGAAAAGCGAGCCAACTTATCGAGACCTTTCGTTATCTGCTGATGCGGGGTCGTTGATGCCGGTCGGCTGGCGCGTGTCCCAAAAAAAACTTCTGGTGTTGGTAAGGGATATGTGTCTCGCACCATCGCTTGAACTCCTTGACCGCCAAGTAGATAAGTTCGCATTCTGCGAGCTGATGGCTTATGATTTCACCGGATTGTCTTTCAGCGAATTCGAAGATCTGGCCCGCGACCTGATCGGCCGCGAAATCGGCCTGCGCTTTGAAGCCTTCCCCGAAGGCCCGGATGACGGGATAGACGGCCGCCATGCGCTCGCCGACGGCGCGATAATTCTCCAGGCGAAGCACTACCAGCGATCCGGGTTCTCAAAGCTCAAGTCAAAGATGTCCAAGGAGCGGGAGTCCGTCGATCGGCTCCAACCTAAGCGCTAGTCCTTGCGACATCCGTCTCGCTCACAAACAAAAAGAAAGCCGTGCTGGGCGAGCTCATCGGGCCAGCCTTGTTGACGAGCGGCGACATCGTCGGGCTCGAAGACCTGAATGCGCTGCTTCGCAAGTATCCGGACATCGAGAGGGCGCACCCGAAACTCTGGACGCAAAGCGCCGGTGTTCTCGAGGCCATCGTCACCAGCGCTGTGCAGAAGGGCATTGCGAAGTCCGCACCGGTTCCGGACGTCCTCGCCAGACTGCTGCCTCGCGCCGAGGCTGTCGGCGAGGCAGCCGAGCGCGACACGCTCTTCCTGATCAAGTCATCTCCATCCGACGACGAATTCGCGCTCTGGCTCGCGCCCAAGCTCGAGGCCGCGGGTTACAGGGTGTTCGCCGACGTCCTGACCCTTTCGCCGGGAGACCGCTGGCGCCGTGAAGTCGGCCAGGCGTTGCAGCATCGAGCGGCGAAGGTCCTGCTGATTTGCCGTCAGGCCACGCTCGACGACCCTCACGTCAGGGACGATCTCGATCTCGCGCTGGAGATGTCGAAGGAGCTCGGCGACGCGCGCTTCATCATTCCGCTTCGCTTGGAGCCGGCTCGCAACGTCAAAGGCCTCGGCGACGCGATACCTGTCGACTTCGTTCGAGGATGGGCGGAAGGGCTCGATCGCCTGCTGGACGCGCTCAAGCGGCGCAACGCGCCCCGCTTCCCCGACAAGGTCGCGATCGATCCCAATTGGGAGATCTTTCGCCGACGCGGCGCAGTTGCGCTCGTTGATCAGGCTGAACGCCTCACGTCAAAACTGGTTGCGCGCGGCCGAGGCCCCGGACGTCATCCGGTATTTCGAGAGTTCGGGAGCGATCGATCGCAAGCTTCTGGATCAGGCGCTTGCCGCCTTCGATTGCCCCCACGTCGTCCATGGCTCCGGCGTGCTCTGCTTCGCTGACCAATCCGAAATCGACGCGGGCCTCGCGAGAGTCGGCAGGTTCGTGCTGAAGCATGAGATCCCGTTGCTGGAGTTTGTCGAGCACGGCTTTCCCGCCCTGGGCATTGGGCAGAAGATCGCATCGAACAACGTCGTCGCGATGATTAACGTCGCCTGGCTGGAGTTCTGCCGCGACAGGGGCTTCGTCGAATACAAATACTCGAAAGGCGCCGGCTTCCACGCGTCCGCCGAGCAAGCTTCGACCGGTCAGCGCATCCCCTGGGGGAAGCAGGGTGAGCGCCGATCCTCCATGCTGCGCAATATCGCCAAGGGTCACATCTGGCAGTTCGGCGTCAGTGGCCGGCCCCCATCGAGTGGTCCGGTTGCAATGTTAGTTCATGAGCGGCGCTGACGCGATGGTTGGTGTGGCCGGCGGAGCTGGTCGGGGTTGCGCAGCCGGCCATAGCGCGACCTCGGGCGCGGGCGGTCTGTAGCCGAGCGCCGAGTGCGGCCGGACGGCGTTGTAATGCCGTCGCCAGCCTTCGATCACGGCTTTGGCCTCGGCGAGCGAGTAGAAGATCTCGCCGTTGAGAAGCTCGTCGCGTAGCCGGGCGTTGAAGCTCTCGCAGTAGCCGTTCTCCCAGGGACTGCCAGGCTCGATGAAGGCGGTCCGGGAGCCAACGGCCACGATCCACTCGCGGACGGCCTTGGCGGCGAACTCCGGGCCGTTGTCCGATCGGATGTGGCCCGGCGCGCCGCGCAGGACGAACAGGTCCGACAGGACGTCGATGACGTCGGTCGACCGGAGCCTCCGCCCGATCCGGATCGCAATGCATTCGCGCGTGAACTCGTCGATCACGTTGAGCATCCTGAACTTGCGGCCGTCGTGCGTGCGATCCTCGACGAAGTCGTAGGACCAGACGTGGTTCGGCCGCTCCACGGCCTGCGCCACGCGCCGCACATGGCCTTCCGGCCAGCCGAGCAGACGGATCGCGGCCCCATGGCGGCCGGCGAGCAGCCAGTAGTGCATCTCGCGCACGAGCTGAGGCGCCAGCACTGGCAAGGAAGAGGGGCGCTCGAACAGCCGCATCAGGCGGAGCGCCGCGTCCGCTGTTTCCGCGTCCGTCGGATGCACGCGCACTGGCGCGCGGTCGCCGGTCTCCTCCTGCGGCATCTGCGCCGTCAGGTCGGCGATGACGGCCGGATCGAGCTCAAGCACCAGAGAGACATACGGCGCGGCCGGGCTCGCGCGGGTTATCTTGCTCAGCGTCGGCACGTCGGCGGTGACGAGCAAAGAGTCGCCGGCGGAGAAGTCGAAGGCCGTCACGCCCATCGCGACATGCTTCGATCCCTGCAGCACCAGCGCCGCCAGCGGGCGCGGGATCTGGTGGACGAGCTCGCTTGGGGCTGTGACCCGCACCAGGGTCAGGCCCGCGACGGGCGTGTCGAACACGCCGTCGCCGGCCCCTTGCAGGTCGATATGCGCGCGGACGGCGTCAAGCAAAGCGGTCATGGCCGAAAGCTAAACCGACCGCGCAGGGATTGCACGCCCCTTCGGAGGAATAGGCAAAAACCTTCGAGATTCGGGAAACAAGCCGGGACGGCGGCGGCCCATGTTCGGCCCGTCCTCAAAACGGAGCTTCCGAAGATGACCACAATCTCCCTCGTCACCGGCGCCAGCCGCGGCCTCGGCGCAACACCGCGCTCAGCATCGCCCGCGGCGGCGGCGACGTCGTCATCACCTATCACAGCCGTTCCGAAGAGGCCGAAAAGGTCGTGGCCGAAATCGAGGCGATGGGCCGCAAGGCGCTCGCCTTCCAGCTCGACAGCGGCTCGGTCGCGGCGTTCAAGCCGTTCGCTGACACGCTGAAAGCGGCGCTCCGGCCAGACCTGGCGCCGCGAGACCTTCGACCATCTCGTCAACAACGCCGGCCATGGCGACTACGCGCTGATCGCGGACGCCACCGAGGCGCAGTTCGACCGGCTCGTCGACGTGCACTTCAAGGGCGTGTTCTTCCTGACGCAGGCGCTGCTGCCGCTGATCGCCGACGGCGGGCGGATCGTGAACCTGTCGTCGGGCCTGACCCGCATGTCCTATCCAGGTTACGGGGCCTACGCCGCGGTCAAAGGCGCGGTGGAAACGCTCACCCTCTACATGGCGAAAGAGCTCGGCTCCCGCGGCATCGCGGTCAACACGGTGGCGCCCGGCGCGATCGAGACCGACTTCGGCGGCGGCGTGGTGCGCGATGACGAAAACCTCAACAAGGCCTTCGCGCAGATGACCGCTCTCGGCCGCGTCGGCGTGCCGGACGACATCGGCTCGATGATCGCGAGCCTGCTCGCCCCCGCCAACCGCTGGGTCAACGCGCAGCGGATCGAAGTGTCGGGCGGCCAGATCATCTGACCGCCGCGGACGGCGGAGTTCCACGAGATCCGCCGCGCGAGCACGAGGACCGGGCCGGCCACGCCGAACGACAGGAGCGAATACGATGAACAGGCGACACGCCCTTGCGGAACTGGCCGGCGTCGCGGCCGGGGCCGCTTTGGCCGCGCCGTGACGAGCGCGCGCGGCTTCCGAAGAGAAGGTCCGGCGACGGCAGCGATCGTCGGTGGAGGCGATCGCGTCAGCGCCCAAGCCTGATCACGCCACGGCTGGTCGCCTGGCGGCGACCGAGATTGCTGCGGCGGAATTAGGCCAACAAACAGCCGAGAAGACGGCTCATGGCGATCCGGCCGAGAGATCGCACACGTTGTTCCTTAATGCGCGGCTGCGCGAGTTTGCTCGCTGAGCGTCGGCTCCGGCGGCCGCGATCGGTCTTAAGACCGCGGCCGCCGGTCGGATCGGGCTTGGGGGACGCTTTCCCGATCCGAACTCAATCCGCCGCGCCGAGAACCCGGCAGATAGCGACGTGGTTGCCACGCTCCGTCGAGGCGCAGGAGCGCCAGGGCAGCTCCGCCCGACGCGCGAGCGGCAGACGGTCGCCCTTCGCGGAGCGGTTCGAGATCTCGGCCGGCGCGCCGAGTGGAACGCGGCTTTCGGCGTATCCCACCACGGCGGGCAGAGGCAGCAGCAGCAACGACAGCCAGCCCAAAGCTGCGCGACGCAATCTGGCGGCCATCGCTTTCTCCTAGACTTGTTCGACGGACGAAAGGCGCGCCGTCGCGGCCTCCGGTCCGCCGGGCACCGCGACCGCTTCCGACGTCAGCAAGAGCGATGCGCCGAACGCGCCGGTTCGGGCGAGCAGGACCGCGCAGACCGCGGCGAATCTCATCATGCGCATGCGAGCGGCTCCTGGATGCGTGCGGAGGCGGCGATCGTGGAAGCCGCAAGCGGCCGGTTCGATCAACGACTGGCCGGCACCATGCAGGGCTGAGCGGTTGCGATGAGTTTTTGTTTGTTAAGAAATGTTGAGTCGAGCGCGGCGAGGTATTCGGACCCCGCCCCTCAGCATGGTGCGCGCCCGAACATCTCTTAACAAAGAGACATCCAAAGCAACGTCACAGCGCGGCAGGTCTGGTTCCGGCAAGCGGCGACGCGCCGACGCGACAGGACCGACCCATGACAGCCACTCTATCCTTCGACGGCATCACCTTTCTTCGCGAATGGCTGGCCGCGCCGCTGCGCGTCGGAGCTCTGGCGCCGTCCGGCGCCACGCTTGCGCGGGCTATCACGGCCGAGATCGGGCCGGAGATGGGTCCGGTGATCGAGCTGGGACCGGGCACCGGCGTCTTCACCCGCGCGCTCCTCGATCGCGGCGTGGCGGAACGCGACCTGACGTTGGTCGAGGCGGGCTCGGAGTTCGCCGTCATGCTGGAGGCGCGCTTCCCCGAGGCGCGCGTCTTGTGGATGGACGCGTCCCGGCTGCGCGCCGTGGATCTGTTCGGCGGCGGACAGGCGGGCGCGGTGGTGAGCGGCCTGCCGCTCCTCTCAATGTCGCCTCGGAAGGTTGTGGCGATCCTCGACGGCGCCTTCCGCCATCTGAAACCCGGGGGGGCGTTCTACCAGTTCACCTACGGGCCGGGCTGCCCGGCGCCGCGGCCGATTCTCGACCGGCTCGGCCTGAAGGCGAGCCGCGTCGGCCGCGCGCTGTCCAACGTCCCGCCCGCCACCGTCTACCGCATTCAGCGCCGTTCGCAGCGCCATCCCACGGAAGGCTGGCGTTGACCTCGGCTCCGGTTCGCAAAGGAGATTGCCTCATGTCCCATTCCATCTCGGTCAACGGCGAGGAGCGGAGCGTCGACCTCGACGGGCGGACCCCGCTGCTGTGGGTGCTGCGCGACACGCTGCAGCTCACGGGCGCCAAATATGGCTGCGGCGCCGGTCTCTGCGGCGCATGCACGGTTCATGTGGACGGCCGCCCGACACGGTCCTGCGCGATCCCTCTCGAGGAGGCGGCCACGGCGCGGATCGTCACGATCGAGGCCCTGAAGGGCGCCGAGGCCGAGGCCGTGCGGACTGCATGGGTCGCGCGTGACGTGCCCCAATGCGGCTTCTGCCAGTCCGGTCAGGTCATGAGCGCCGTCGCGCTGCTGCGCGAGGAGCCCTCGCCGAGCGACGACGACATCGACGCCGCGATGAGCGGAAACATCTGTCGCTGCGCCGCCTATCCGCGCATCCGCGCCGCGATCCACGACGCGGCTGAACTCTTGCGCCAGCAGGCGAGCGAGCAGGCCAGGCGATGAGAACCTCCGCATCCGACAGCCCCAATCCAAAGGGCCGCTTCCCGCTGTCTCGCCGTCGCATCCTGCTCGGCGGGGCGCTGGTCGGCGGCGCCATGATCGTCGGCTACACGGTCGCTCGACCTCTGAAGGTCGCGGGCGCCGTCCTGCAGGCCGGCGGCGAGCCCGTCGAGACCGGCGTCTTTGGGCCGTTCATCCGCATCGGTCCCGACGGCTGGGTGACGGTCGTCAACAAGCAGCAGGAGATGGGCCAGGGCGTCCATGCGGGCATCGCGGCCATGGTGGCCGAGGAGCTCGACGCCGACTGGGACAAGGTCCGCGTCGTCGACGCTGCCGGAAATCTCAGCGCGTACGGGCCGCAGTTCACGGCCGGCTCCGGCTCGATCGCGAACAACTGGGACACGCTGCGCGCCGCCGGAGCGGCCGCACGGGCGATGTTCGTGGCGGCCGCCGCCGAACGCTGGGAGGCGCCTCCGGACACGCTCGTCGTGCTGGACGGGGTCGTGTCCGACCTCGCCTCCGGCCGCTCCGCGAGCTTCGCCTCCCTGCTCGAGGAGGCGGCTCGCCAGTCCCCTCCCTCCGCCCCGGTTCTGAAGCTTCCGCCAGACTTCCGGCTGATCGGGACCGATCGCGTTCGCCGCAAGGACAGCCTGGGCAAGAGCACGGGCGAGACGATCTACACGCAGGACGTTCGGCTGCCGGACATGCTTTCGGCCGTCGTGGCGCGCAGTCCGCGCTTCGGCGGCAGGCTGGCGAGCTTCGACGACACGAAAGCCCGCGCCGTGCCGGGCGTGATCGACGTGTTCGCGATCGAGAGCGGCGTCGCTGTGGTGGCCGAAACCACATTCGCGGCGATCGAGGGCCGCAAGGTCCTCAGGACCGCTTGGGACGACCGCGACGCGGAACGGCGCTCTTCGCCGGAGCTCTCGCGTTGGTTCGGTGACATCGCGGAAGGGCGCACGGAGCTGAAGCCGAGCGCCTTCGGAACGCACGGCGACAACAGAGCTCCGTTCGGACCGAACGCCCTCGAGTTCTCGCTGGACGTCCCGTATCTCGCCCATGCGCCCATGGAGACGCTCGATTGCGTCGTCCGCGTCGATGGCTGGTCCGTCGAGGTGATGTCGGGCTCGCAGATGGCGACCGTCGATCAGATCCAGGCTGCCCGCGTCGCGCTGACGCTTCCGGGCAAGGTGGAGATCAAGGTGCTTCCGGCCGGCGGATCGTTCGGCCGGCGCGGCGTCCTGTCGGCCGACTGTCTCGTTGAATGCGTGCGGATCGCGAAGCGCATCGAGGGGCGGCCTGTCAAACTCCTCTGGACCCGCGAGGACGACATCACCGGCGGCTACTACCGGCCAATGGCCCATCACCGCGCCTGGATCGAGCTCCGTCCCAACGGCTATCCAACGCGCTGGCGCCACCATGTGGTCGCGCAGCCGTTGCTGCCGATGATGACGGGCGTCACGGCCGAAGGCGTGGAGGGGTCGCCCTACTTCTCGGGCGCTTCGGCGATCGACGGCAAGGTGTTTTCCCCGAGCTTCCCCGTGCCGGTGCAGTTCTGGCGCTCGGTCAGCCATTCGCACGCCGCGATGGCGATGGAGCACATCGTCGACCAGCTCGCCCGGCGCGTCGGCCGCGACCCCGCGGACTATCGGCGCGCGCTCTACGAGAAGGCGGGCTCTGCTCGACGCATCGCGGTCCTGGACGAGCTCCGCCGAAGATCCGGATGGGGGTCGCCGATCGAGCCCGGCTGGGCGCGCGGCATGGCGGTGCATGAGAGTTTCGGCACGGTCGTCGGCCAGGTGGCGGAGGTCCGGATCGCCGACGGCCGGCCCTCCGTGCGCAGGGTGGTCGCGGTCGTCGATTGCGGCTTGGCGATCGCGCCGGACCAGATCGCGGCGCAGATGGAAGGGTCTGTGGGCTTCGGTCTCTCGGCGGCCCTCTATGGCGCGATCACGCTCAAGGACGGGCTTGTCGAGGAGCGGAACTTCGACCGCTATCGCTTGCTGCGGATGAGGGAGGCTCCGGCGGTCGAGACGCACGTCATCCCCTCGGCCGAAAAGCCCTCCGGCATGGGCGAGCCCGGCGTGCCGCCGATCGCGCCCGCGGTCGCGAACGCGATCCTGGCCCTGACCGGCGCCCCCACGACCGCGCTTCCATTCGCACGGATCGGCGGTCGGCAGGCCGCGTTCCACCCCGCGCAGGAGGGCTGACCATGGCGCGGTGGTCGACGTCCGACATGCCCTCCCTGAAGGGCCGATCCGCAGTCGTCACCGGGACCGGCGGCCTTGGCTACGAGACGGCGCTTGCGCTCGCGCGCTCCGGCGGGGAGGTGATCGTCGCCGGTCGCGATCCGGAGAAGGGCGCGGACGCGGTCGCGCGGATCCGGCGCGAGGAGCCCTTCGCCGACGTGACGTTCAAGCAGGTCGATCTCGCGGATCTGAAATCCGTGGCGCATTTCGGCGAGCGGCTCCGCGCCCAGCGGGACAGTCTCGACCTGCTGGTCAACAATGCTGGCGTGATGACGCCCCCCGTGCGTCGCGAGACCGCTGACGGCTTCGAGCTGCAGCTCGGGGTGAACCATCTCGGCCACTTCGCGCTGACCGCGCAGCTGCTGCCGATTCTGAAGTCCGGCCAGGACGCCCGCGTGGTCTCGGTGTCGAGCGTCGCGGCGAGACGCGGGACGATCGACTTCGACGATCTGAACGCCGTGAAGGACTACCGTCCGATGCCGGCCTACGCCCAGTCGAAGCTCGCTTGCCTGATGTTCGCCTTCGAGCTCCAGCGCCGCAGCGAGACGGGCGGCTGGGGGATCTCGAGTCTCGCCGCCCATCCGGGCGTCTCGCGGACGGACCTGCTGCTCAACGCCCCCGCCCGCTGGAGCGCCGCGGGTTTGGCCCGCCGGATGCTCTGGTTCCTGTTCCAGCCGGTCCCGCAAGGCGCGCTGCCGACACTGTTCGCGGCAACGTCGCCGGAGGCGCGGCCCGGCGGCTATTACGGCCCGGACCGGCTCGGCGAAACGCGCGGCTTTCCGGCCGCCGCGGCCCCACCGCCGCAGGCGCTCTACAAGGAGGCGGCGTTGCGTCTCTGGCGCTATTCGGCCGCGCTGACGGACGCGCGCTTTGAATGACCAGGCGCTAAGGCTTCACAAAACAAAACATCTCGCCCCGTGACGCGGCGTCGGGCGGCGATTCTACTGCCCGACGATCGCGAGAAGGGGCGCCATGACCGCGCACATGCAGGCCTACGCCCGGGATTCGACGGCAACGATCCTCCTCGTTGAGGACGATCGTGACATCGCCGACATGCTGTCCGAGACGCTCCTCCAGAACGGCTACACGGCGGTCTCGGCGCAGTCGGGCGCCGAGATGGACCGGCTTCTGCGACGGCAGTCCTTCGATCTGGTGGGTGCTCGACGTCATGCTGCCCGGCGAGGACGGTTTTAGCATCTGCCGGCGGCTGCGGGCCGCTGCGCGCACGCCCATCATCATGCTGACCGCAGTCGCGACAGACGTCGACCGCATCGTGGGGCTCGAATTCGGAGCCGACGACTACGTGACGAAGCCCTTCAACACGCGCGAATTGCTGGCGCGCATCAAGAGCCTGCTGAGGCGCGCCTCCTACGGCGCGGAACGCCCGGAGCGTCCGGGCGCGATGAGCTTCGCCGGCTGGAGGATCGATCCCGTCTCACGCACCCTGGTCGATCACGCCGGCTCGCAGGTATTCATGACGACGGCCGAGTTCGACCTGCTGGTCGCGCTGTGCCTCAACTCCGGCCGCGTGCTCACGCGCGAGCAACTGCTGTCGCTCACCCATGCCGGCGTCGCGGGGCCGGTTGAGCGCAGCGTCGACGTCCACATCAGCCGCATCCGCCAGAAGATCGAGCCCAACCCGAAGGACCCGAGCTTCATCAAGACGGTTCGCCTCGGCGGCTATCTTTTCACGCCCATGGTCGAGGCCGAGGCATGAGCCGCTGGCGGTCGCTTTTCCTCTGCGGCTCGATCCGCCGGCAGATCATCGTCCTGACGGCGCTGCCGATCATCGCGGTCGTCGTCATCGCGAGCCTGATCTACAGCAGCGAGTCCAAGACGCCCTACAAGAGCCGGGTCGCCATCAAGATCCAGACCGTCATGGCGCAGATCTCAGCCGCGCCGAGCCCCGAGATCGCGCGCGCCATCATGGCCGCGACAGGCGCGACCGGGCTGAAGGTCGATCTGCTGACGCCTCAGGCGGCCGCAGCGCAGCTCAGGCCCGCGCAAAGCTTGGACTGCGACCTCGCCGAGATCGGCTCCGAGCTCAAGACGACGCTCGGCGCGGAGCTCCGGCGCAGGACGACGCAAAGCACGACCGAGGACACGATCGCGGTTCCCTTCGGCGACGGCGCGGTTCTGACCTTCACACCGGCCGCCCGCGCGCCGCTTCCGCTCCTCCACCCGGAACGCTTCTTCTTCCTGCCCAAGGTTCTCGTCGTCGTCCTGCCGATGCTGCTGCTCGCGCTTTACGCCGGCGGGGTCATCATCGCGCCGCTGACGACCTTCGCGCGCGAGGCTCAAGGGCTCAGCCCGGACGAGGGGCCCGACCGCCCGTTCGACGAAGAAGGGCCGCGCGAGATCCGCTCGCTCGCCCGCGCGCTCAACGACATGCGGGTCCGCATCCGGGAGATGATCGACGGGCGCACGCGCATGGTGCGCGCGATCAGCCATGACCTCAGGACCCCGCTCACGCGGCTGCGGATGCGCGCCGAGCGCACGACCGACGCGGGACTGCGCGACGCCATGCTGACCGACATCAGCCGCATCGACGCGATGATCGAGGAGACGCTGACCTATCTGCAGCGCGACGTCGCCACGGAGGCCGTCCAGCGCGTCGACCTGCCGAGCCTGCTCCAGACCGTGTGCCACGATTTTGCCAATGCGGGCATGCCCGCGACCTATGACGGGCCCGACCGGCTCGTCTTCGCCTGCAAGCCGCAGGCGCTCGTCCGCGCCGTCACCAATCTCGTGGACAACGGCGTCAAGTTCGCGGGAGCCGCGACCGTGCGGCTCGAGACGCAGACCGAAGGCGGCGTACGGATCGAGGTCGTCGATCTCGGTCCGGGAATCCCGGAAGATCTGAAGGCCAAGGTGCTCGAGCCCTTCTTCAAGGGCGACGCCAGCCGCTCCGCCGCGGGTCCGAGGAGCTTCGGTCCGGGCGGCTTCGGGCTCGGGCTCTCGATCGTCCACGAGGTGGCGGGCGCCCATGGCGGAACGATCGAACTGCGTGACGGCAAGCCCCAGGGGCTCGTCGTGCGGCTGGATCTTCCCCGGCAGGCCGCCGCCGAAGCGCCCGGTCACACCGAGCGGTGGCTGCGCCGTGCAGACCTTGCGGCCTCGCCGGCGCGCACCTGACCCTCTTCGTCCGGAGGCGCGCGCCGGTTTGCCTCTCGCCAAACTTGGACGCGCATCAAGGAGACCACGCATGGCCCGCTTCGCCATCGACCGCCGCAAGGCCATATTGTCGGCCGCCGCCGGCGCGTCCGCGCTGAGCTCCGGAATCGGCTTCCAGCCGAGCGCCCTCGGCCAGCCCGCGACGCCCGTTATCGGCAACGCCTCCACCTACCGCTTCAAGGTCGGAGAAATCGTGGCAACCGTCCTCAGCGACGGGCAGATCAGCGGCCCGCCCCGCGTCTACGCCAGCGACGCGCCGGAGCCCGAACTGACCGACGCGCTCCGCCGCGCATTCCTGCCGACCGACAGAATGACGCTCGACCTAAACGTCGTCCTCGTCGAAACGGGGGGCAGGCGCATCCTGCTGGAGGCCGGCGCCGGCGGAACAATGGGCCCGAACGGCGGCAGACTGGTCGGCAATCTCGCGGCGCTTGGATTGCGCGCCGAGGACATCGACGTAATCGTGGTCTCGCACACGCATCCCGACCATGTCGGAAATCTGCGGAGCGCGGACGGCGTCAAGGCCTTTCCGCGCGCGACCGTGCTCGCGCCGAAGGCGGACTGGGACTTCTTCGTCCGGAGCGATCCCGATCTCTCCTACATGCCGGTTCCCGCCGACTTCAGGAAGCGCTTCACCGAGGCCATCAAGCGGAGCGTGGAACCGATCGCGCGGGAAATCGAACTTTACGAGGCCGGCGACGCCATCGCGCCCGGGCTCACGACGATCGCGGCCCAGGGCATACGCCCGGGATGGCGACCTTCCTGATCGATTCGGGCGCGGAGCAGGCGATTTTGACCGCCGACCTCGCCTACCACCCGGTCGTCAACATCGACAACGCTTGGAAGCCCGGTCCCGACCGCGACAAGGATGCGGCGCTTGCTTCGCGGAAACGGATCTTCGACAGGGCGTCGGCCGACCGGATGCTCGTGCTGGGCTTCCACTACCCGTTCCCGGGGCTCGGCCGCCTCCTTAAGACCGCCACTGGGTACACTTGGGTCCGAGCCCCTGGCGGATCTGAAGTCGCGAAACGCGACAACCGAAATCGTTTGGACGCCCCTCAACGGACCACCCCCGCGTCCGCTGTGGGTCAGCCGCGGCGGATGCCGATAAGCCGAGATGCGCCAACAGCTGACCTCTGCGGCAGCGCCAAAAGTAGACGTCGCGATCTTGTCGCCGCGCTTCCAGCTATGCGCGGTCGAGTAGTAGAAGTGTGGCGTGTTCGCTCGCCGTCGATTCTACTCTCCTGACCTCCAATCCCTCACGATCCGTGATGCCGTCGCCGGAGAGCGGTCTCGTCGTATCTGCGGGGCGTCGGACGTGCGCGCGACGGAGACCATAAATTGAGCTCGCCCGGGTCCGACGACGAGCCGCCACAGGGTGAGATTGGCCGCCAGGCGGTGGCGGCGTTGGGCGGCTACGTCTATCAGGTCTATGCCTCCACGCTGGCGTGGTTGAGGCTGTCTGACGGCGAACTGCTCTATCTCGAAGTCGCCGAGGACTACGCGATCGCAAGCCGCGGCGCGCTGACCGGCGTCCAGGTGAAGAACACGGCGGGCAGCGGCCGTGTCACCCTCCAGACCGAAGACGTCCGTACGGCCATCGACACCTTTGTCGATCTCGTGTCGCGCAATCCTGACCGCGTGGTCTCGCTTCGCTATCTGACGACGGCGGAGATAGGGCACGAGCGGATGATCGAGCACCGCGTGCCGAAAGGGCCGGCCCTCGCCTATTGGCGTCAAGCCGCGCTGTTCGCTGACTCCGCTCCGCTCCGCTCAGTCCTGCTGAAATCGAAGCTGAAACAGGACACGCTCGATTTCATCGCAGCACTCGATGAAGAGGCGTTCCGCAGCCAGTTCCTGAAGCGGATCCACTGGCTCTGCGGCGCTCCGAATCTTGCAGATCTAATATCCGACATCGACGACGAACTGATTGAATTCGCCTCGACGCAGCGTCGGCTGACGAGCAGTCAGGCGCGCCGTCTGCGCCCGGCGCTCGCCGAAAAGGTTCTGAGCGTGGCGTCCGGGGAGCCTCCACGGCGCCTGCGCAAGAAAGATCTTCTCGAGCTGATCGATCGGCACGCGCGCATCGACGTGCCGATCGGGCATTATGAAGATCTGGTCGCCAATCAGCGTGACAAAACGGTGCCGCAGGAAGCTCTCCTGGCGCCGCCCGCCGTGGCGTCGTCGCAGGATTTCTCTCCGGCCAACATCTCGACGATGAGGCAGACCGCGGAGGAGCTGCTCTCGGTTCTCGACCAGATCGGATCCGTGCTCGCCGAGAACCTTCAGACCGCACTTGAGGACGATCGAGCCGGGCGCTCGCGCAAGCTGCGTGAATGGTTGGAGGAAGGCAGACGCGCAGCGACGAACCGCGCTGGAATTCGCTGTCGGCGGAAACCCGGGCCAAAGCGCTGCGGGCGCAAGCCGTGCTCGCCTTGCGCGACGTCGATGTCGCGACGGCTGAAGGCCTGTTTGACCAAGCCGACGAGTTGAGCGCTCCGGTTGATCGGTCGGATCGCGCCATGGCGTTAAGTGTCAAGGGCGAGCCGCATGAGGCGATCAAGCTTCTTTCGGACCCCGTTACGGCCCACGAGCGCGAGCTCCGTGCAGGCTTGCTGCTCGAGACCGGCGATCTGGAGTCCGCCAGTCGGGAGCTCGAGGGCGTCGCGGCAAGCGAAGTGACCGCCGAGATCGTCCGTCTGCGCGCGATCCTTGCGATGCTCAATGGCGACAGGGTCGCAGCCTTGCGCTTTGCGTCTTCTGCGGTCGAACGCGGTCGCGGCGCGTTTGCGCCCCTTATGACGCGTGGCGCGATCCGCTTTTTCTGCGCGCTCACGCCAGGCGCTGCGCCGCAGTTCGGCGGCCGGCTGCAGCCGGTTCATCCTGGCCTGCTCGCCGAGGACGCAACGGTGCGCCGAAATCTCGATCTCGCGTTGGCGGACTTCGACAGGCTGATAGAGGGGGACCGCCCCGAGACGTCCGAGGTCGAGACGTGGCGGCTCGGTTCTCTCCTGCTGCACCCGGACCTGGCGGACGAGGCCGACTTTACGTGCCGGCAGCTTCTGCGCCGCGACCCTGTCGATCCGATTGTCGTGATGTGGTGCTGGTCCTTCGGACGGCTGCAGCGTCTGGGGAAGACCAGGAAGTCGCTCGGGGACGCTGTCCGCCAAGGAAAGGGCTCCGAGACGCACCTCATCGCTTGGGCGACGCTCAGCGCCGGGGCTTCGCGACCGGAGCGCGGTCTCTCCATCATCAAGCAGCATCAAGACCGTTACCCGAAGAGCCGCGCGCTCCTCGACAGCTGGCGCATTCGTTTTGGAGACGAAACCATCGAGCCGTCGACGCCCTATGAGCGCGCGATGCGGAAGGCGGTGGCGGGAGACTACGGATCGCTGGTCGAAAGGCTTCGCGAGTCTTCGGTCCCTCCGGCGGAGGTGGCCGTTGGCGCAGATTTCCTCGCCTCTCGCTCGGCCTGGACCGAAGTCGTCAGCTTGCGGCCCGTCATGTTGTCGGTCGCCACTCCTCGGGTCCTGAGGCTAGCGGCCGCGGCGGCGCTTCAGGTCGAGGACGCTGCAGGTTGTCTCGAGGTGATAGCCGCCGCAGAGGGCGCATTGAATGGATTGCCGCCTGAGTTCCGCGGGCTGCGGATCCGCGCTTTCCAGATGCTCGGTCAGTATCAGCCGTTGATCGACGATTTACGCGCGATCCGGGGAGAGCCCGGGTCCGATCCCAAGATCGGCGGCCTCCTGCTCGACGTCTACTACAAGATCGGCGCCCTGGCGGATTTTGCAGACGAAGCTCGACGCTCGATGGCCGCCGGCGAGCTCGATCCGCATCAGACGCTGAACGTCGCGCACGTCATGCGGGGACACGACCAGGAACTGGCGAGCCAGGCGCTTCAGAAGGCGGTCGAAGCCGGGGTCGGAGCGGAAGCGTTGCAGAACGCCTTTGTCCTGGCGATCGAGCTCGGGCAGCACAAGATCCAGAAGGAGATCGTCGAAACATCCGGGCGTTCGCTCGAAAGCCAGGCGGTGCGCTCATTCCAGACCGTCGAGGAACTTCTGGGCTACCTCGAAGAGAGAAACGAGGCCTACAGAACAGATTTCGAAAGATGGCTTCGCGGCGAAGTGCCCGCCGCTGTCGCCATGCTGGGCGATCTCAAGGGCTTCGCTCGGTTGTTCCTGGCCGATCCAGCTGAACGCGAGAACCTTCTCCGTGAGCGGTTCCCGATGTTGCTGCTTTCCGGCGGGCGCAGGAAGGCGCCGCTCCCGCAAGTGGAGGAATGTCCGGTCCTGCGGCTCGACCTGTCGGCTCTGTTGCTGGCCGCCAAACTCGACATGCTCGATGCGGTCGAGCAGGCTTTCGTCATCGAGACACCCGTTTCGCTCTCGGAGGCGCTGGCCGATCTCGACGACAAATTCGTCGGCCTCGATCCGGAGGTGGCGTCTCGGTCGCGCAAGGCTCTGGCGCCTGCGGGGCCACTGCGCGTGGTCGACGCGTTCGAGCCCGATTGGGTTTCGCTCGATGGCGAAGAGGAAACCGGCGGCCTCGACCCGCAGGCGCTGCGCCGTGTGTCCGAAGCTGCGTTCTCCGAAGGCCATCTCGACCCAGATCAACTGGCGAAACTTCAAGCGCTCATCGCTCAGGGCGCCGGCGAAGTTTGGGGGACGGACATGACGCTGCGCGAGAGCCCGCCGGTCACCGTGTCCCGGCGATGTTTCTGGCGGCTCGCATCGAGCGGCATGCTCGAGCAGCTCTCTCGCTCGACCGAAATCTACATTCAGCGATCCGAGTTCGCCGCGCTTGTCCGTGGTCTGCACGAAGCCGAAGCCGACGCCAGGATCAAGGCGACGATCGGGGACCTTCGACGTCGCGTGACCAACCGTCTGATGACGGGCAAATGGACCGGCGTCCAGATCGCGCCGTCCCACGAGCACGCTCCGGCCCGGCGCATATCCGTTGTCTGATGGAACTGCTTTGGAAGCAGGAGCGCGAGCCGACGCTGCTCTGGATCGAAGACCGCGCGGTTTCGCACAACCCGCACGAGCGGGCGCTATGCGTCACGGAGGTCCTCGCGCATCTGCGGCGGAGCGGGGTGGTCGACCACGCCTGGGTCAAGCAGCGCGTGAACAGGCTGATGACAGCCGGGTACGCCTATCTGCCGGTCGAAGCGCTGGAGGCGTCGCGAAAACTCCTGGAGACGCCGCTCGGAGAACGCGGCCTCGTTGAGACCCCAGAGCTCGTGGGGCTGCAGAGCTGGTACGCGCAGGAAAGCCAACGGTTGGGCTGGCTCGACGCGACCCCACGCCATGATCGCGAAGGCCGGGTCGTGGGGGAGATTCGCCGAGCGCTCGATCTGGATCTCGCTCATACGACGTTGATCGACATCTGGGGCCAGGCCCCCGTCGACCAGGACTACGCCGCCGCCAGAGCCCGGTCGGAATGGCGTGGGCCCGCCTTCGCCAGCAGGCGCCGTATGCGCCGTCCAAGCTCGTCGATTCTCATGTCCGCAACTACGTCGCCATCCATCTGGCGCATGCCCTGACCATACCGTTGTCGAGCGAGCTCACGCCGAAGCCCCTGTCGCGAAGCGCGCAGTCCGAACTCGCGAACTGGTTCGTGGACTCGGTCATCGCGCCGCTTGAACGTGCAGATCCGGAGACTTTCGAGCTCGTCATGGAGACGGTCGCTCAGAGCGTCTCGCGGATCATCGATTGAAGGCTCCGACGACACTGGCATGGATGACGACCTTCGCGAGCGGCTGGCGCGCCGCATGAACGCCGTCGCAGGCCGCTTCCTCGACCTCCTTCCCGACAGGATGATCGAACACGTTCTCGATCATGGGGGCCTGAGAGAGACGCTCCCGCGGCGCACTTTCTCGGCCTTGCCGCTCACCGACGACGTCAGCTTGCCGCTCGAGAGCTTCACGGGAGTTGCGGAAACCTTGCTCGCCGCAGGCGTCCCGAAAACGCTCGCCGTGACGCTCAGTGATGGCAAGCCTGCACGCCTTGAGGCGCGGTTTGTCGATGACGAGCTCGAACTGGCCGTCGTGCTCAAGAAACGCCGCTTTGCGATCGCGGCCGAGACGCGTGCGATCGTTCATCCCGACGAGGCCTCGCGCCTGGCCGGCGTGGAACTGTATTTCCTCGATCGCGCCAGCGCCGTCAGCCGAGACCGACACGACGCCGTCATGCGGCTGCCGACTGCACAGGAGCGGTTCGACGCTCTGAAGCGCCTTAGAAGTCTCGATTTCTATTACCGTTCGAGACTCGTGAGATCGAAAGTCGAACGGCGGCAGCGTCTTGCCGTCGACGATCTGACGCCGCCCTCGGTCGAGGAGATGTCGCGTTTCTTGCGAAGCTCCACGGCCGATATGAGCGCCATCGTTTCACGCGAAGACGTGCTCGGTCTCTCGGAGTCGTTGGGCGCGCGGCCTGCGCTTGAACGTCTGGCTTCTCGTCCGACCGGCTTTTCAAGCGAAGCTCTGCTGGAGCTCGGGGCCCGTATTCGTGAAGAGGCGCCGCAGAGCGATCCCAACGCGATCGTGACCCCCGCCGAGGCGCTGCTCAGACTACGCGCGGCCCTCGCCGCGAAAGCCGATCTTGAGGAGCTGAGGGCGCTTGTCGCTGGTCTTGCAGCCAGTTTCGAGCGGAACGGCAAGCTGTTTGTCGCGCTGATCCGGTACGGCGCGCTTGCCGCATGCAGGATGGCGGAATGGCGTGAGCTGTCGCCAGAAGCCTGGACCGGGTTTGTTTGGGCATATGCCGACCAAATGCTGCGGGCGATAGCGCCAGACTATGTCGATGCGCAAGGCGTCGCCGCGATCATCGCCGGTCAGTCGCATCGGACATTTCGGGACATCGCCGCCGTCGAGAAGATGCCGCGCTGGGCGCGTGAGATCTCCAGCGAGATGTCGGCGGACCGCCTAATTCTTACGGCTGTCGCTGCGCTCATCGGCGACGGAGCCTCGGATCGCGACTTCGAGCTGCTTGATCCGCTTCAATTTCTGATCGGCCGAGAGAAAAACAACGCCTGGTGGCCGCCAACGGGCACGCTTGCGCCACCGCCCGAGGCGCCTGCCAACATATGGCCGGCCCGCGATGTGGTTCCCGCTTTGATCGCGGGCGGCTGGCTACCGCCTGACCATCCTTTCGCCGTGCGGGACCACGACGTCATCGCGCGTCGGATCATGGATGATGCGCCTCTCGACGAGGCCCGCCACCTGCGGTCGTGCATGCTGTCGCATGTCGATGCCAGCCGCGTCAGCCCGGAAACTCTGGCTAGGATCCGATCGACCCTCGTCGATGATCCCGTAGCGGCGGGCTTGGAGCCTCAGATGATCGGGGCGCAGATGGTTCTGTCGGCCTGGGCCGACGTCCTCGCGCAGCTTGACGACAGCGAGGGGTTTACGGCCGTTGTCTCGACTTTCGCGCGGCGTTGCGCTTCACGGTGGCCGACATATCGCACCCAGTCCGGACAGGTGAGGCCCGAGCCGTCGGGCGCGCTTCACATGGTGGCGGACAGCGCGCTTGAGCATGTTCTAGCGCTTCCGCGATCCCGCTTCGATCAGCTGACGACTTTCAGCTCGATCATGACCGCCGTGGCCGCAGCTTGGCCCAGTATGTCTCGCGAGATCGCGTCAGTCATTCGGGGACTGGCGGACGCGGCGGAGGCGCCGGATGCGGTTCCTCTGTGGCGCGCCGCATCTCGGCTCATTGCTTGTGCTGGCGGCGAACCTGATCATCCCTCGCCTTAGCCGTTGGCATTCAGCGCGGCTCGCCGCCTGCGTCCCGCGGTTGGCAGGATTGGCTGTGGCGAGTGAGGCGCCGCACGGCGACGCGACGCTTGCCTTGGTCGAGCGCCTGCAGGCGGACGTCTCCGACGTCCGATTTGGGTCAGGCCGGGACAAGTGCCTCTAGCTGAGACGCGCCAAAGGCGGACGTTCCTGCGATTGTCACAAAAAGCTGTCCAACGTGAACCTGACTAGGTGGCCAGCTATGTGACGGGTGTTGAGGCTCGACATGCGAGGATGTTGTGGATGTGAGCTAAACGCGATGCAGCCCGTCATCCTGAAGGCAATCTAGGTGGCGTGCGCGTTCTGATGAGGCACGATGCGATCCGAGTAGCGGTTGAATGCTGTGACGCGCGCAATCGGCAGAGCTACCTCCCGCTTGTAGATCTTGGCGCACAGGTATGCCTTCTCTGCCTCGATGTCGCTCTCAGCAACGTCTGTCCACCATGCGCGGGGCCGACCGTCCTCGCCGCCGTTCCACCGATATCCCCGGCGTTTCAGCAAATCCTTCGCGTCAAACGGCGAGTTCTCGGCCCAGCATCGCAGAGTTGTTGCTTCGTGCTGAAGTGAGGAGCGCCGCCAGCGCTGTGACGCCGGATGTCGGCAACGGTCGGGAGAGCAACTCGATCGTCGCGTGGCAGTCGTGCACCGCCCGGTGCCGATCGTAGTAGAAGCCGCTGCTCATCGCGAGATAGGCGAGTTTGGTGCTCTCGAATCCCTCGTCGGCCCAGCGCACTTCGCTAAGCGAGCATGCCCATGGATTTTGCGATAACGCCGGGCAGAACCGCTCAAGGAATCTGCGGTCGAACGAGGCGTTGTGCGCGATCATTAGGGTTGTTGCCGACAAATGCGGCGACCTCAGCGGGATCGATCGACCGCCCGGCCACCATCGCGTCGTCGATGCCCGTAATCTGCGTCACCTCAGCGGGGATAGGCGAGGCGGGCTGCCTGAGAGCGTTGAAGGGCTTGCCGACCCCGACAATCTCATCGTCTGCCGTGTAGAAGAACGGGACCATCGCGAGTTGGATAATCTCGTTGATATCGGGATCCAGCCCGGTCGTCTCGACGTCTGCGAGCAGGGCGCGACGCGTGCCAGCCGGAGCCTCAGATATGGGTTCTGGTGGTCGCAGCCGCCGCAGTACACGGTAGTCGCCAAGCGCCTCCAGCGCTGTGATCATGTCGTCGAGTTGGCCGCTAATCATGGCCTTCCGCGCCATCTTCGGCGGGGCCGAGCGGAAGAAGGGACGGTCGCCCAGCTTCGTGGAACCACAAGTCAACGATCTTCGCATCGTCGCTCGCAGGAAGAGGATCGGCTTTCCGCACCCTGAAGGTAGTGGGAAGGTTGACGGAGTTTCCAAATACCAGTGCGTGCTGCTTAGGCAGTGAGGGGAGCCTGCGCAGAACACTGTCAGAGATGAAAGGTGTCATCTGGCGTATCTGGGAAAGGTCGTCCGGATTTTGAATCCGGTGGACAACAAAGTTCGAGCATTGCGACAGCACGGTCTTCGACAGTTCGCTGGGACGCTGCGATGCAACAAGCAAGAACAGCCCGTACTTGCGTCCCTCTTTTGATATCCGCTCGAAGATCCGGCTCGCGTCGACCGCGTGGCGGGACGGCGTGGACGCGACGTAGCGATGGGCCTCCTCAAGTAGCAGGTGGACGGGGAAGCGGTTGCGGGGATCGGCTTGACGGAGAAGGCGGAAGACCATGCGTGCGATCACGGCGCTGACCAGTTCGACGACCTCGTCTTCAACCGCGTTCATGTCGAGGATGACGATCTGTGCACCCTTGGTGTGACCGTCAGCGATAGGTTCCAGGCCCAGCAGCGTGGCGAGAAACATTCGTCTGTCGCCAGCGGCGACGGCGTTGTGGCGCAAGAAACGATAGTCTCCGCGTTCCTCCAGCGCCTTGAAGCGTGTGACCATCTGCGCACAGTAGTCGCGGATCTGGCGGTTGCCGTGCGCCTCCTCGTATAGCAGCGCTAGGTCGATGGCGTCGCCTAAGGCGGAGAAGTCGAAAGGCGTGCCATCGTAGTCAGGGAGCTTCAGGTTTGGAATGATGAAGCCGGCGTGCCCACCGCCACCGGCGAGATATTGGTACGCCGCCTCGATCCCGGCCATATTGCCCCAGTTGACCCCGATCATACCCCCGATCTGCGCAGGGTTGATTTGCGCCGTACTGAATCGTTGCAGGATCCCGCGGATGCGCGTCTCTTTAGCTCCTGGCGGGGTCTCATCACTGAGGATGAGGGTGATACAGGTCGCCAGCATGTGATTTCGTATGTTGTTCAGCGGACCAACATCGGCAGCACCAAACAGCGTCGCGAGGCCAAGCGCCATGCGCAAGATCGGCACCTGGGTGCGCTCGCTGGCCTGAAGTAATAGCTCCCATTCGGAGAGGTCGAGGTACCAGTGCGGAAGCCGGAACCGGTCTGGCGACGCCGTTCCGTCGAGGATAAGACGCTTGACCCCGATGTCGGCGACCTCGGGTAGCCGGGCGAACGCCCGATCGTATTCGCCGTTCACGTCCAGCACGACGAACGTGGCACCACGCGCGTGGTGCTCGTCTGGCTTCTCAAACAGCGCTTGGAGGATTGACGCGACCGTGCAGGATTTCCCGCTCCCGGTATTGCCAAGCACCGCGACGTGACCGCCGAAAAAGTCGTCAATCCTCACCTTGACCGCGTAATCTTCGAACACGACAGACTGCCCGATGCCCAAGTTCCGGTAACGAGTAGCCTCCGCAGGCACACAGTCGGCTCCGTTGTGACCAAGCGCTGGAATGGTGTCCGTCTCGGTATCGAAGATGCGGTCAAGTTCGCCGTCGAGAGCGTAAAGCGCGTCGGCGTAGAGCGAAGGGAAGATGGAGATGCCGAACCGGAACTTGCGGTCGCCATCGGCCGGCAGCATCCCAACGGGCACTACGTCGAGGTATTTGGCGGAACTGGCTTTCTCGAGTTGCCAATCGGCGGCGCCGCCGGCGACATCCCGCTCGCGCAACCCGACGACTTCGGCAACAACGTACTCGGACTGAGCGGGGATCATGATAAAGGAGCCCAGCCGGGCCACGTAGTGGAGGTCGTCGAAGCCGACGACGGTGAAGTTGTCGGTGCCGCCGAGCATCTCGATGACGAAGCGATCCGCAGCGACCGACGTGACTTTGCCGATTGCCCGGCGGCGATCGTCAGATCCCATCGTCGCCTTCGTTCGTCTTGCGACCGAAGGTCTCGAGCACAAGCTTCACCGCGTCGTCGATTCGCTCGGCTGGCCGCTGGGGGAGGAAGCGCTCGACCACGATGTCGAAGTAGTGAGCACGGGTGCCAACGGCTGGTCCGTCGCCACCAATGATCCAGACGCGGGGGTCGTTGAGTGCGCGGAGCTTAGCGATCTCTCCCGGCGAATCCGGATCGGCGAAAATGATCAACCGGAATGTCGGGATCGTCAGCGCTTGGTAGATTATGTTGTTGAGGTGTTCGTCGCCGAAGGCGAAGCCCGCGGTGATCAGGACGCTCTGCTCTCGCACGACATGCGACTGGAATTCGCGGAAGAGGTCGGCATAAGGCGATCCGAGGCTCGAATTCTGCTTCGCCGGCGTCGGATAGATCATGACCTTGTTCGGCGCGTCCTGCGGCCAGGTTTCCCGCACGGGGAAGAGCCCGTGGTCGTCCTCGGTCCAGCTGATCGATCCGTGGACCTTGCAGAGATAGACGAACCCATCGACAGCCGACCATTTGCGGTTCGACAGATCGAGCTGTTCGGCTAGGGCGTAGCGGAAGGTAGCGGGATTGAAGCGACGCTCGACGACGCCCGAGAACCCGTTAGCGTAGGGCAACCCTAGCCGATCCATCGCACGTTCGTTGAATAGGTCGTAGTTGGTAGTGAATACCCAAGGTCGCGGCAGTGAGCGGTCACGCATCACAAGCTTGCGGTAGAAAGATTCGTATAGCTTGAGCACCGCGCCGTCGCCGTGAGCGAACGCGCCGTTGGTACAACGCTCCCAAAGGAAGTCCTGGATCTTCTTAATTAGCGTCTCGACCTTCACCCTACGCTCGACGTGCTCGGGCTTGTCACTGCGCGTGAACACGAAGCGTAGGCTGTGGAGCAGCTCCATCAGGCGCTCGAGGTTGCGCGCGTATTCGGTGCCTTCGAGCTTGGCGCCGAGCTTGCCGAGAAACTCGACGTCGCTTGCATCGAGCGCCCATGCGGGCGGCGGTACGAGCTCGAGGTCGTCATCATACGTAGGTGTCGGAACGACGCAGAATTCTTTCGCCAGAGGCCCCATTGTTGGGACCCCGAGCTCCTTGCCCTCCTCCACGCGCGATGAGCAACCGGCGCCGAGCAAGAAGGCGACGTTGCGTGCATTCAGCGCTTCGCTGACGGCCTTGCGGACCTGCTCTTCGTCTTTCCCCCACTCGAGCGGCGCTCCTGGGGCATCGCCGGCCCGCACGAATTGGAACTGTTGGGCGGGCACAGGCGGAATTTCATCGGCCACGGCCAAAATCCTCCCGCAGCCTTTCATTCTCTCCACTAAAAATGGTCATTCTTAGTGCTCCCCCCAGCTGGCAACCTTACTCTGGTTGCACTTTGGATCCATCACCTCATGAGCGGCGGACTGCCCTGCCTAGCGACGATCCTGGGGATGACAGCACCGCGGCGCAATCACGATGGAGCACTGATCCTCTCTGCATGACCGGGACCGTCGAGGAGTAACGGTCCCGCAACGGCTAGTTGTGCGCTAACTCGTCAGAGTGCCCACGAGCAGACATTTCGGACGTCGGATAGGGGTCAGGAGCGGGCTGCAGCTGAGCTTCAAGCTCGCGACGGGAGCCCGGCTGTGGGCCGCCCCGTCAGCGCTAGGAAACGACTTCACTTCGTCTCCAAACAGAGCGTCAGTGCTGACGTCGCGGACGGAGGCCTGAGCATGAAATCGAAAAAGATCTGAGTTGCTTGTTTGAGCGCGATGGTCCGCCGGGTCGTCCAGAGCGGCGAGCGGGCGTAGAGTGCAGAGGAGCTTTTTTTTGAAGCTTGGCCGCTTCGACGAGGCCATGGACATCGCATTTAAGATCGAGCCCCTTCTTTACGAAGCGAACCATTTCCTTCAGAGCGCCAGTCTGTTGAGGAGCTCCGACGGGAAAGCCGAGAAACGCTGTTCAGAGTCAGCCTGACGGCGGCTTTTGGATCCAGTCGGCTCCCTTCTCCCACCCCGCACTTGCGGGGCGCCTCAGTAGCAGCGGCCCTCGCTGCGAAGATGCGATGGAGAAGTACTCATGCCCCACACCACTTCGGCGGAACCCAAGCTCACGGACGCCCAACTCGTCCTCCTGTCCGCAGCCTCGCAGCGGGAAGACGGTCTCATCGTTCTGACGGACGCTCACCCGTCGGTTGCCCGCACCATCGCTGCGCTGCTGCGGAAGGAGCTGCTGATCGAACTGGTCGTTCAGCGTCGCCAGCCCCACTGGCGCCAGGACGAGAACGGCAAACCGATCGGGCTTAAGCTCACGAAGATCGGATATTTGGCAATCGGCGCTGAAGGTGGTGTGGACGCCACCACCGAGCCCGCGCGCGCCGCTCCTGAGATCGACACCATCCGAGCCGGTACCAAACAGGCGATCATTGTCAATCTTCTGGCCAGGCCGGAAGGTGCGACACTGGGCGACCTGATCGACGCGACTGGTTGGCTGCCGCACACGACGCGGGCGGTGTTGAGCGGCCTCCGGAAACGAGGTTTCGTACTCTCGTCGGAGAAGCCCGAGCAGGGCGAGTGTCGCTATTCGATCGCCGCTTCGGCCCAAGCGTCGGCGGTCTGAAGATGTCCCGCACGCCCGGGATCGAAGTCGAGCTTCGCCGACTGGAGACGCTCGACTTTACTACGCTTAAAGCTCGTTGGCGCAGCGTCACCGGTCGCGCTGCGCCAACCGTTGTCACAAGATCACTGCTGCTAAAATTGCTGGCGTATCGAGTGCAGGCCGATGCGCTCGGCGACCTCGATCCGGACACGGCGCGGTTTCTCGACCGCGTCGCTACCGATCGAAAGTTCGCCAAAGCCAAATCACTGCCCATGCCCGACAAGGTTCGGGCGGGGCAGGGGGCGATCTTCATCCGTGAATGGGAAGGCGTCACCCATCACGTGATGCACATCGCTGACGGCTACGCCTGGAACGGCGCCACCTACCGCAGCCTGTCCGAAGTCGCTCGCGCGATCACAGGCGTCCGATGGAACGGGCCTCGCTTCTTCGGCCTGAGGGCGAGGGAGAATGTTCGGTGAGCCGCCAGCCGCCAACCATCCGACGCTGCGCGGTCTATACGCGTGTCTCGACCGATCATCGGCTGGAGATGGACTTCAACTCTCTCGACGCGCAATGCGAGGCGGCCGAGGCCTATGTGCGAAGCCAGGCCGGGGAGGGCTGGAAGCTCGTCAAAAACGGGGTGTTCTCCGACGGCGGCTTCTCCGGTGGTTCAATGGAGCGGCCAGCGCTGCAGCGGCTGCTCGATCTGGTGCGGTCACGCGGCGTTGACGTGATCGTCGTCTACAAAGTCGATCGCCTGACCCGCTCGCTCGCCGACTTCGCCAAGCTCGTTGAGCTGTTCGACGCCAACGGCGTCTCGTTCGTGTCGGTGACGCAGTCATTCAACACAACCACCAGCATGGGGCGGTTGACCCTCAACATGCTGCTGTCCTTCGCGCAGTTCGAGCGGGAGGTCACGGGCGAGCGCATCCGGGATAAGATCAGTGCCTCGAAGAAGCGCGGCATCTGGGTCGGTGGGGTCGTGCCGCTCGGCTATCGGGTCGAGGCGAAGAAGCTGGTGGTCGACGAAGCTGAAGCCGCGACCGTCAGACAAATTTTCGATCGCTATCTCGCGCTTGGATCGCTGAGCGCTCTCCAAAAGGAGCTTCGGGAGCAGGGCGTCGTCACGCGTCAGCGGATCCTTGCGTGCGGCAAGACGATCGGCGGCGTGCCACTGACAAATGGTCCGCTCGCGCATCTGCTGGCGAACCGGGTCTATCTTGGGGAGCTCAACCACAAAGGCATGAGCTATCCTGCCGAGCACCCAGCGATCATTACAACGTCACTGTTCCAATCGGTCGCAGCGAAGATCTCTGAGAACCGGAACGGCCATTGCACGAAGCGATCGAGCTCCGCCGCGCTGCTGGTCGGTCAGCTGTTCGACGATCGCGGGCATCCGATGACCCCAAGCGTCACAAACAGGAAGGGTGTTCGGTATCGCTACTATGTGTCCTGCGTCGTCGCGCAGGGGAGGGGAGATGAGGCCGGATCGATAAAGCGCATCTCAGCGCCGCAAATCGAAAACGCGATCATCGCGGCGCTTCGTGCGAGATCAGCCGAAAGCTTCGATGAGCGGGAACTGGTTGCTGAACATCTCAGCCGAGCGATCGTTGCTGCGGATGGCGTCGAGCTCACTCTCGCCAACGGTGACTCGATTCGCATCCCTTCGCCAAAACGATCAAGCGCCCAAAGCATTCTTGGGCTGGCGAACGACTCTGCTCTTCCGATGAAGGCGGAGGCGCGCGCCGTCCTGCTCAGGTGGATCGCGATCGGTCGGCAATGTGTCGCAGAGCTCGAGCGAGGCCGAACTATCGATCTCGATCAATTCGCCGAGCGTCGCGGATGCACCCGGCGTCACGTCGAGCGGATGATCGATTACGCCTTCCTGGCTCCTAGCCTTGTGAAGGCCATCGCGGATGGCCGTTTACCTCGCGGCGTCGCCGCCAAAGCGCTCGCCGACGCTCCGATGATCTGGTCGGAGCAGTGGCGGATGATCGGTTTCGAACAGCCCGCAGCCTGAGCTTCCTACGCTCGGTCAAATCCTGAAACCCAAGAAGTTTTCCACAGCCTGGCGAGCCGCGAGGTCGTCTGGCCGGCCAGTGCATCGTCGCGCGGGTACGACATGGCTTTGCAGGACCGGAGACCAGCGCGCTCGAAAGCGGATATCGCGGCTTATGACGACTTCTAGAGACCGGTAATGCGCCTCGATCGCCCGCTAAGTGGCGGGAACTGCGACGTTTTTCGTGCGACCGACAGAACCGAAATTTTCCGAGAAATGTTTGGTGGAGCCAGGCGGAATCGAACCGCCGACCTCTTGAATGCCATTCAAGCGCTCTCCCAACTGAGCTATGGCCCCACCCGGGGTGCGGTCCTTCGAAAGCGCGGGGCTTGGGATCCGCCGCGCGAAGAACCGGACATTTCTAACTCGCTTCTTTCGAAGCCTTCAGCCCGTCCGCGGCTGGCGCCGGGAGGGCTTGCGCCGCGTCGGGGTCCGTCGCGGCGCGTCTCTCAATCACAGTTCGCGGGGCTGTTCAAGCCTCGTCGTCTTTTTCTCTGTCGCCGATGATGTCGGTGACGTCGTCGTCGCCTTCGTCGTCGGCCTCGAGGAAGCTCTCGTCGTCGTCGTCCGAGTCGTCATCGTCGTCCGAATCGACGTCGACGTCCTCGTCGTCATCTTTTTTGGACGACGACTTCTTGGTCGCGCCGACGGTCTCCTCGTCGGCGTCCTCGAGCGAGATCGCCTCGGCGTCCTCCTCCTCGTCGACTTCCGGCTTCTCGACGTCGTCGTCATCGTCGATCGGCGCCGGCTTACGGCTTCGGCGCGCGCCGAACGGGCGACCGCGGCGGCCGAAAGCAGGCTCACGGCCACGAACGTCGCCCCGCATTTGGGACAGGTGATCGGGTCGCGCATCAGGTCGTAATATTTGGAGCCGCAGGACTGGCAAGTCCGCTTGGCTCCGAGTTCTGGCTTGGCCATTCAGTCGTTCCAGGATCTCGAAGCGAGGCGGTGGATTGACGTGGGCGGACCGGACTGTCAAGAGCCCACCGGCTTGCCCAAGGCGAAAGCCGCCGACGCGCCAGCCCATTTGGCCGGCCCCCCGAACGTCCAGCGGAAGAGCGAGAAATCTTGTCCTCCCTAGAGCCCGCACCTGCTCGCGCCCGCCGTTCCGGCGCGCTCACCGGCCGCGTCCGCGCCCCCGGCGACAAGTCGACGTCGCACCGCGCGCTGATTCTCGGCCTGCTCGCCGTCGGCGAAACCCGGGTGGAGGGGCTTCTGGAAGGCGACGACGTCATCGCGACGGCGCGCGCCGCCCGCGCGCTCGGCGCCGAGGTGGAGCGCCTCGCGGCCGGCCGCTGGCGGGTGAGGGGCGTGGGCGTCGGCGGACTGAAGAGCCCGGCCGGGACGCTCGACTTCGGCAACGCCGGCACCGGCTCCCGGCTGATGATGGGCGTGGTCGGCGGCTCGAACGTCGAGGCGACCTTCGACGGCGACGCCTCGCTGCGCTCGCGCCCGATGCGCCGGATCCTCGATCCGCTCGAGAAGATGGGCGCGACCGTGGTCTCCCAGGCCGAGGGCGGGCGCGTGCCGCTGACGATCCGCGGGCCTGAGCGCGCGATTCCCATCACCTACGAGACGCCGGCTCCGTCCGCTCAGATCAAGTCCGCGGTGCTTCTCGCCGGCCTCAACGCGCCGGGCGTCACCACGGTGATCGAGCGCGAGGCGACGCGCGACCACACCGAGCGGATGCTGCGCGCCTTCGGGGCGCAGGTGACGGTGGAGCCCCACGGGGCCCATGGCCGCGCGATCCGCCTCGTCGGCGAGCCCGAACTGAAGCCGACCGAAATCTCCGTGCCGGCCGATCCGTCGTCGGCGGCGTTTCCCCTCGTCGCGGCGCTGATCACGCCGGGCTCGGAGGTCGTGATCGAGGGCGTGATGACCAATCCGCTCCGTTCGGGCCTTCTGACGACGCTCATCGAAATGGGCGCGGACGTCGCCTTCTCGGAGGAGCGCGAAGAGGGCGGCGAGCAGGTCGCGGACCTCATCGTGAAGGCGAGCGCGCTCAGCGGCGTCGACGTGCCGGCCGAGCGCGCCCCGACCATGATCGACGAGTATCCGGTGCTCGCCGTCGCCGCGGCCTTCGCGACCGGCGAGACGCGGATGCGCGGCCTGCACGAACTGCGCGTGAAGGAAAGCGATCGGCTCGCGGCGGTCTATGCGGGCCTGGTAGCCTGCGGCGTCGAGGCGCGGATCGAGGGCGACGACCTGATCGTGACGGGGCAGGGCGGAGTCCGGGGCGGCGGCGAGCCGATCGCCACCCATCTCGACCATCGCATCGCCATGAGCTTCCTTGTGATGGGCTTCGCCTCCGACCAGCCGGTGGCCATCGACGACGCCGCCATGATCGCGACCTCGTTCCCGGACTTCATGCCGCTGATGCGCGGGCTCGGGGCGGCGATCGACGTCGGCGGGCCGGAGGGCGGGCGTGATCGTGGCGATCGACGGGCCGGCGGCCTCGGGCAAGGGCACGCTCGCGCGGCGCATCGCGGCGCATTACGGCCTGCCGCATCTCGACACCGGCCTGCTTTACCGGGCGGTCGCGGTGAAGCTCATCCACCGCACCATGCTCGACGACGCCGAAGCCGGCGCGGAAGAAGCCCGCCGGCTCGATCCGGCAGGGCTCAACGATCCGGAGCTTCGCAGCGAAGCCGCAGGGGCCGGCGCCTCGGTGGTGTCGGCCTATCCGCAGGTGCGCCAGGCGCTCGTCGAGTTCCAGCGCCGCTTCGCCGCGACGCCGCCCGGCGCGGTGCTCGACGGACGCGACATCGGCACGGTGATCTGCCCCGACGCCGAGGTGAAGCTCTATGTCACGGCCTCGGCCGAAGAGCGCGCCCGCCGGCGCGCGCTGGAGCTCCGCGCGCGCGGCGAGACCGTGGACGAGGCCGAGATCCTCGCCGACATTCGCGCCCGCGACGCCCGCGACATGGGCCGGACCTCCGCGCCGCTGAAGCCGGCCGAAGACGCGGTCCATCTCGACACGACGGAACTTGACGCCGACGCCGCCTTCGCCGCCGCGATCGCGATCGTCGAGCGGCGCACGAAGGCCGCGTGAGAACTGGCTGAGCAGGACAGGGGAGTTCCGACCACAGCGCCGTCCCGCTAGGGTTGAAGGGCTGACCTCAACCCGACGGCCGCTGAGAAATGCTCCCGAAGCTCTACGCCCATGTCTTTTCCTCCTACTCCCAGAAGGCCTTCATCGCCTTCTGCGAGAAGGACGAGCCGTTCGAGCTTCGTCATCTCGCGCCCGAAAATCCGTCCGCGGGCGAGGAATGGCTGAAACTCTGGCCGATCGCGAAGTTTCCGGTGCTCGAGCACGACGGCGAGACCGTCGTCGAGGCGAGTTCGATCATCGAGTGGCTGGAGCTGCGCCGCCCCGACGGACCGAAGATGATTCCCGACGATCCGCGCGCGGCGCTTCAGGCGCGGATGCGCGACCGGATCTTTGACGCTTACGTCATGGAGCCGATGCAGCGGATCGTGTTCGACCGGCTGCGTCCCGAGGGCGATCGCGATCCGCACGGCGTCGCCAAGGCGCATGAGATGCTGGGCAAGATCTACGACTGGCTCGACGGCGAGATGGCCGCGCGCGAGTGGGCGGCGGGCTCGGAGTTCGGGATCGGCGACTGCGCCGCCGCGCCCTCGCTGTTCTACGCCGACTGGGTGCAGCCTTTCGACGGGCGCAAGCACCTCATCGCCTATTACGAGCGGTTGCGCGCCCGGCCGAGCTTTGCGCGATGCGTCGAGGACGCGCGGGCGTGCCGCGACTTCTTCCCCGGCGGCGCGCCGAAGGACCGGGTGGGATAGGCAAGCAAGGCGCCCACGAATGTCGTCGAAGCTCTCCTCCTTCGTTGCGCGCCGTCCCCTGATCTGCTAACGACCGCGCGTCCGGAAAGGCGGGTCGCTCGCTTGGGCCGCGCGAGGTTTCGCGTCGCGGCCGCGAGGGGCCCGTTTCTTCGGATTGGTTCTTCGGACGCGCGCGTCCCGGCGCCGGCCTGCTTCCTTCGGGAGGCGGACACCGGACCGCGGCGGCCGACAGGGCCTCAAGATCAACCCGAACGCCGGCGCCGTCAGCCCGAAGAAGGGCACCAGGAGATTTAATGAACGCCACTGCTGCCGCGCCCTCGCGCGACGATTTCGCCGCGATGCTCGACGAGTCCTTCGAGCGCGCCGACTTTTCCGAAGGCTCCGTCGTCAAGGGCGTTGTCATCGCGATCGAGAAGGACATGGCCGTCATCGACGTCGGCCTGAAGACCGAAGGCCGCGTCGCCCTCAAGGAGTTCGGCGCCACGGGCCGCGAAAGCCCGCTGAAGCCCGGCGACGTCGTCGAGGTCTATCTCGAGCGCGTCGAGAACGCGATGGGCGAAGCCGTCCTGTCGCGCGACAAGGCCCGCCGCGAAGAGAGCTGGGTCAAGCTCGAGGTCGCCTTCAACGACAACCAGAAGGTCGAAGGCGTCATCTTCAACCAGGTCAAGGGCGGCTTCACGGTCGACCTCCAGGGCGCGACCGCGTTCCTGCCGCGCTCCCAGGTCGACATCCGCCCGGTGCGCGACGTCGGCCCGCTGATGGGCACGCCGCAGCCGTTCCAGATCCTCAAGATGGATCGCCGCCGCGGCAACATCGTCGTGTCGCGCCGCACCGTGCTCGAAGAGTCCCGCGCCGAGATGCGCCAGGAGCTGGTCCAGAACCTCGAAGAGGGCCAGGTCATCGAGGGCGTGGTCAAGAACATCACCGACTACGGCGCGTTCGTGGACCTCGGCGGCATCGACGGCCTGCTGCACGTCACCGACATCGCGTGGCGCCGCGTCAATCACCCGACCGAGCTGCTGCAGATCGGCCAGCAGGTGAAGGTCAAGATCATCAAGATCAACCACGAGACGCACCGCATCTCGCTCGGCATGAAGCAGCTGCTCGAAGATCCGTGGCAGGGCATCGAGGCCAAGTACCCGGCCGGCGCCAAGTTCGCGGGCCGCGTGACCAACATCACCGACTACGGCGCGTTCGTGGAGCTGGAGCCGGGCATCGAAGGCCTGATCCACGTCTCCGAGATGTCGTGGACCAAGAAGAACGTCCACCCGGGCAAGATCGTCGCCACTTCGCAGGAAGTGGAAGTGATGGTGCTCGAGGTCGATCCTGTGAAGCGCCGCATCTCGCTCGGCCTCAAGCAGACCATGCAGAACCCCTGGGAGGCGTTCCTCGAGAACCATCCGGTCGGCTCCGAGGTCGAGGGCGAAGTCAAGAACAAGACCGAGTTCGGTCTGTTCCTCGGCCTCGACAACGACGTCGACGGCATGGTCCACCTGTCGGATCTCGACTGGAACCGCGCCGGCGAAGTGGTCATCGAGGAGTTCAAGAAGGGCGACATCGTCCGCGCCCAGGTTCTCGACGTCGACGTCGAGAAGGAGCGGATCTCGCTCGGCGTGAAGCAGCTCGGCGGCGACCCGTTCGTCGACACCACCGGCGAGATGCGCAAGGGCTCCGTGGTGACCTGCGAGGTCATCGAGGTGAAGGAGGGCGGCCTCGAGGTGAAGATCTCCGAGACCGAGCTCACCGCCTTCATCCGTCGCGCCGACCTCGCCCGCGAGCGCGGCGACCAGCGTCCGGAGCGTTTCGCCGTCGGCGAGAAGTTCGACGCCCGCGTCACGCAGTTCGACAAGAAGGCGCACAAGATCGCCGTCTCCATCAAGGCGCTGGAAATCGCCGAGGAGAAGGAAGCGGTCGCGACCTACGGTTCGTCGGACTCGGGCGCTTCGCTCGGCGACATCCTCGGCGCCGCGCTCAAGAAGCGCGAAGGCGGCTCGGAAGACTGAGCTCTTTGAAACGCGGGGCGCTCCGGCGCCCCACATCGATCGATCAGAGGGCCCGCGCGGAGTTTCCGCGCGGGCCTTCGTCGTGTTAGGTCATCGTCTCGAAGCGTCCTGAGAGACGCGGTTTATCGCGAGACATGATCCGATGCCCCTCGACGCCGACGCCATCCTGGATCGCCGGGCGCTGCGACGGCGGCTCGCCTTCTGGCGCATCGGCGCGATCGCGCTCGTCGGCGTCGCGATCGTGGTCGGCGCGCTGGCTTACGGGGCCGGCGGCGAGCGGCGCGCGGGGCCCCGCGGAGCGCATATCGCCAAGGTCGCGATCTCGGGCGTCATCTTCGACGACGAGAAGCGCTCGAAGCTCCTCGCCGACCTCGCCAAGAGCGACGCCAAGGGCGTCATGCTGATGATCGACAGTCCCGGCGGCGGCGTCACGGCCTCCGAGGACATCTACGAGGCCGTGCGGCTGATCGCCAAGGATCGCCCGACGGTGGCCGTGGTGGGCACGCTCGCGGCCTCCGGGGGCTATGTCGCGGCGATCGCGAGCGACCACATCATCGCGCGCAAGACCTCGATCACCGGCTCCATCGGCGTGCTGGCGCAGTTCCCGAACTTCACCGGCCTCCTGAAGACCGTCGGCGTCGAGGTCGAGAGCGTGAAGTCCTCGCCGCTCAAGGCCGCGCCCTCGGGCGTCGAGCCCACGAGCCCGGAGGCGCGCAAGGCGCTCGAGGCGCTGATCCTCGACTCATACGCCTGGTTCAAGGGCGTGGTGGGCGAGCGGCGCGGCCTTCAGGGGCAGGCGCTCGCTTCGGTCTCGGACGGGCGCGTCTTCACCGGCCGCCAGGCGATCGATCTCAAGCTCGTCGACGAGATCGGCGGCGAGCCCGAGGCGCTGGCCTGGCTCGCCGGCAAGGGCGTCGACGCGTCGCTGCCGGTCAAGGAGTGGAAACCCAAGGGCGACGGCCCGTTTGGGCTCGGCGCCGCGGGCCTTGCGGCGGCTTTCGTCGACGCGCTCGGCTTCCCTGGCCTCGCCGCTTCTCTCCGTCGAACGGGGGAGGGCGTCGTCCTTGACGGTGTTTTGGCCATCTGGCACCCTGCGGCCTGATTTTCCGTACAAGTCCCTATACTTAGCGTCTCTGCACGAAACCTTCGCACTGCAGGGGAGCGGTGAATGATCAAATCAGAACTCGTCACCAAGATCGCGACGCTCAATCCGCATCTCTACCAGCGGGACGTCGAGAACATCGTCAACGCCATCCTCGACGAGATCGTCGACGCGCTCTCGCGCGGCGACCGGGTCGAGCTTCGCGGCTTCGGGGCCTTTTCGGTGAAGGCCCGTCCGGCCCGCGTCGGGAGGAACCCGCGCACCGGCGAGCACGTTCCGGTCGACGGCAAGGTCGTGCCGTTCTTCAAGACGGGCAAGGAGATGCGCGTGCGGCTCAACAAGGACGAACTCGAGGCGGGCGTGCCGGCATGAGGTTTCGGCGTTTTCTCGCCGGGCTGATCGGCATTCCGCTCGCTCTGTTCATCATCGTGTTCGCGGTGGCGAACCGGCAGTCCGTGACGGTCGGCTTCGATCCGTTCGCGCCGACGACGCCGGCCTTCTCGATCGACCTGCCGCTGTTCGCCGTGGTGCTCTTGTCGGTGATGCTCGGCGTGCTCGTCGGCGGGATCGCCTCCTGGGCGCGCCAAGGCAAGTGGCGCAAGGAGACCCGCCGCCGCCGCATCGAGGCCGAACGGCTCGAGGCGGAGACCGAACAGGCTCGCCGGGAAGCCGCCGCAGCGCGCCGTCAGGCCGCCGCGACCGCCGCGTTGCCCGCGCCGCAGAAGGCGGCGTGAGGGCGTCGAGCGTCATTCCTGTCGAAGCGAAGAGCCGGAACCATTTTTCGAGTGGGCGATTGAAGCGCCGCGCGTCGTCCCGGCCTTGAGCCGGGACCCAGAACCGACGCCGTCTGTCGGAATCCCGACGACCGCGCCTGATCCTGAAACTGCGGTGCTCATGGGTCCCGGCTCAAGGCCGGGACGACGCAGGGTGGTTCTCAAGCCAGTTTCTGCGCACGATCCCGGCTCGGCCTGCGACCGTCCGGGATGACGCGGCGGCTTCACCCGGCCTTGCCGCTCCCGACGTCCGGATCCATCCGCTCCACCACGATCTTGCCCACGATCGTCAGCAGCGCGATTCCGGCCAGAACCGTCGCGGCCGCGAAGGCGCCGGCGGCGTTGTAGTCCTGATAGAGCAGCTCGATCTGGAGCGGCGCCGTGTTGGTGACGCCGCGAATCGAGCCCGAGACCACCGAGACCGCGCCGAATTCGCCCATGACGCGGGCGTTGGTGAGCAGCACCCCATAGAACAGCGCCCAGCGGATGTTGGGCAGCGTCACCGAGAACAGCGTGCGCCAGCCGGACGCGCCGAGCGAAAGCGCCGCCTCCTCCTCGGTGGAGCCCTGCGCCTGCATCAGCGGCAGGATCTCGCGCGCGACGAACGGCGCGGTGACGAACAGGCTCGCGAGCACGATCGCCGGATAGGCGAACATGATCTTGATCCCGGCGTCCTGCAGGTAGGGCCCGAACCACCCTTGCGCGCCGTAGACGAAGAGATAGGCGACGCCGGCCACGATCGGCGAGATCGAGAACGGGAGCTCGACCAGCGCGGTGAGGAGGCCCTTGCCGCGGAATTCGAACTTGGCGATGGCGTAGGCGGCCGCGATCCCGAAGGCCGCGTTGATCGGCACCGCAAGGAGCGCGGTCGCCACCGTCAGCCAGATCGCGTGACGGGTGTCCGGCGTCGCGAGGTTGCGAGGTACGTCCCGACGCCGAGCTTGAGCGCCTCGTAAAAGATGACGGCGAGCGGCCCGACGATGACGAGCGCCGCCGTGACGATCACGAGACCGAGGATCAGCGGCTTGGCGATCGGGCCGTCGCCGACGCGGGGACGGCGGTTCATGGCGCGGCCGGCCATCACTGCCCCTCCCGCGCGTAGCGCAGATGCCAGAGCTGGATGGCGTTGACGACGAGCAGCATCACGAAGGCCGCGCCCAGCATCACCGAGGCGATCGCGGCGGCCGCCTGGTAGTCGTACTCCTCGAGCCGGATGAAGACGAGGAGCGCGGCGATCTCGGTCTTGAACGGCTGGTTGCCCGCGATGAAGATCACCGCGCCGAACTCGCCCAATGAGCGCGCGAACGCGAGACTGCAGCCGGCGAGGAACGCCGGGAAGATCGCGGGGAAGATCACGCTCCAGAAGGTGCGCAGCTGGCCGGCGCCGAGCGTCTCGGCGGCCTCCTCGGCCTCCGACGAGAGGTCGGCGAGCACCGGCTGCACCGAGCGCACCACGAAGGGAATGCTGGTGAAGGCCATCGCGCACATGATGCCGAGCGGCGCGTAGGCGACCTGAATCCCGAGGGGGGCGAGCGCCGCCCCGTACCAGCCGTTGGCGGCGAAGAGCGCGGTGAGCGCCACGCCCGCGACCGCGGTCGGCAGCGCGAACGGCACGTCGACCAGCGCGTCGAGCAGGCGCTTCCCCGGAAACTCGTAGCGCGTGAGCGCCCAGGCGAGGCCGAGGCCGAAGACGGCGTTGAAGACCGTCGCGCCGAACGCGGCGAGCACCGTGATCTGGAACGAGGCGAGCGAGCGCGGGCTCGTCACGACCGCGAGATAGCGCTCCCAGCCCATGCCGGAGGCCTGGGCGATGAGGGCCGCCAGCGGCAGCAGCACGATCAGCCCGAGATAGGCGAGCGTGAGCCCGAGCGCGAGGCGAAAGCCGGGGAGGGGGGAGCGGGACATCAAGGGCCGAACAAGCGTGATCCCGGACGGCGCGTCCGCGCCAGGCCGGGATCGTCAGAGTGAAGCGCCTTATACGGAACGCGATCCCGGATCGCGAGCCCGCTGCCTTGTCCCGGACTTGATCCGGGACCCAGACACGCTGACGTTTGCGAGATGAGCGGCGCCGTCGCAGCTCAATCGTGAGACCGGTTCGGTTCTGGGTCCCGGAGCTGATCCGGGACACTGGGTCCCGGATCAGCTCCGGGACAAGGGCGGCGTCACCGCCCCACGAACACCTGGTCGAGCTTGCCGCCGGACGCGAAGTGGGTCTCGCTCGCCTTCTTCCAGCCGCCGAACACCTTGTCGACGGTCAGAAGCTCGACGGCGGGGAAGCGGTCCTTGTTGGCTTCCATGATCTTCTCGTCCTGCACCCGGTTGTTGAAGGACGCGATGATCTCCTGCCCCTTCGGGCTGTAGAGATAGTTGAGGTAGTCGTTGGCGATCGCCGTCGACCCGCGGCGCGCCGCGACCTTCTCGACGACCGCCACCGGGAATTCGGCCAGAAGGCTCACGGGCGGCACCACGACGTCGACCTTGTCGGCGCCGTACTCCTTCTTCACCGCGGCCGTCTCCGCCTCGAAGGTCACGAGCACGTCGCCGATCTGGCGCTCCACGAAGGTGGTGGTCGAGCCGCGGCCGCCGGTGTCGAACACGGGCACGTTCGCCAGCAGCTTCTTCACGAAGGCGTCGGACTTGGCCTCGTCGCCCGCATAGGTCTTGAGCGCGAAGGCGTAGGCCGCGAGATAGGTGTAGCGCGCGTTGCCGGACGTCTTCGGATTCGGGAACACGACCTTGACGTCGTCGCGGATCAGGTCGTCCCAGTTCTTCACGCCCTTCGGGTTGCCGGCCCGCACCACGAAGGCCGGCAGCGAATAGTAGGGCGAAGCGTTGTTCGGGAACTTGGTCTTCCAGTCGGCCGCCACCAGGCCGCCCTTGTCGGCGAGGAACTGGACGTCGAGCTCCTGGTTGAAGGTCACGACGTCGGCCTCGAGCCCCTCGAGGATGGCGCGCGCCTGCTTGGAGGTGCCGCCATGGCTCTGATTGACGGTGATGTCCTTGCCGGACTTCGCCTTCACGTCGGCGGAGTACGCCTTGTCGATCGCGACGAAGAGCTCGCGGCCGATGTCGTAGGAGACGTTGAGGATGGCGTTCGGCTCCTCGGCGCGGACAGGCGCGGCGGCGAGCAAAGCGACGCCAAGGGCGAGGGCGGCGCGGCGGGAGAAGGCGGACATTTCTGGCTCCGGTCGTAAGGCGCGCTCGGGCGCCCGGAATTCAGGCGATATTTAGACCCGGCGCGAACGGCCCGCAATCCAAAACCGATATGTTCTATGGAATTTAGTAAAAACCAAAATTGACTTGTGTATTTGCGGCCGGGAGAGCCCTTCACCACATGGGATCGGCGACCTGCGCGCTTCGAGACGGCCGCGTGCGCGGCCACCTCACACTGAAGAACGTCCCGCCTGCCAGTCCAAGACCCTCCTCCTGCTGAGGAGGCTTCTGTAAGAAGTCGTCTCGAAGCACGCAGTTCGGCTTTGCAGAGCTCCAAATGACCGTCGCGATAAAAATCTGCGGGATTTCGACCGAGGACACGCTCGACGCCGCGCTCGACGCCGGGGCCGACGTGGTCGGCTTCGTGTCGTTTCCGAAAAGCCCGCGCCATGTCGAGCCGGACCGGTTGGCGGCGCTCGCGGCGAAGGTCGGCGGGCGGGCCAGGGTCGCGCTGTTGACCGTCGACGCCGACGACGCGCTGCTCACCGCGCTGACCGCGGTCGCCGCGCCCGACATCCTCCAGCTTCACGGGTCGGAGACGCCTGAGCGCGTGGCCGAGCTGAAGGAGCGCTACGGCCGCGAGATCTGGAAGGCGGTCGCGATCTCGGACGCCTCCGATCTCGCCCGCGCGGAGCCTTATTGGGCGGCGGCCGACCGGGTTCTGTTCGACGCCAAGCCGCCGAAGGGTTCTGTGCTTCCCGGCGGCAACGGCGTCGCCTTCGACTGGGGCCTGCTCGCCGGCCTTGACCCTAAGCGCCCTTCGTGCTTTCCGGGGGCCTCAACCCCGGCAACGTCGCGGAGGCGTTGCGCGCCACGGCCGCTCCAGTCCTCGACGTCTCGTCCGGCGTCGAAAGCGCGCCCGGCGTGAAGGATCCGGAGCGGATCGCGGCCTTCGTCATGGCCGCCCGCGCCGTCCCTGCCTGAAGAGTTCGAAAGGTCCGCCCGTGACGGCGCAGCCCGAGCCCAATTCCTTCCGCACCGGCGCCGACGAGCGCGGCCGCTTCGGCATCTATGGCGGCCGCTTCGTCGCCGAGACGCTGATGCCGCTGATCCTCGACCTCGAGAAGGCCTACGCCGAGGCGAAGGACGATCCCTCGTTTCTCGCCGAGATGCGGGCTCACCAGACCCATTACATCGGCCGCCCGAGTCCGCTGTATTTCGCCGAGCGGCTCACCGAGCATCTCGGCGGCGCGAAGGTGTATCTCAAGCGCGAGGAGCTGAATCACACCGGCTCCCACAAGGTGAACAACGTCCTCGGCCAGATCCTGCTGGCTAGGCGCATGGGCAAGAAGCGCATCATCGCCGAAACCGGCGCGGGCCAGCACGGCGTCGCGACCGCGACCCTCTGCGCGCGGTTTGGGCTCGAATGCGTGGTGTTCATGGGCGCGGTCGACGTCGCCCGGCAGGCCCCGAACGTGTTCCGCATGAAGATGCTGGGCGCGACCGTCGTTCCCGTGCAGTCCGGCGCCAAGACGCTCAAGGACGCCATGAACGAGGCGCTGCGCGACTGGGTCACCAACGTCGCCGACACCTTCTACTGCATCGGCACGGTGGCGGGCCCGCACCCCTATCCGACGATCGTGCGCGACCTGCAGTCGGTCATCGGCGACGAGACCAAGGCGCAGATGCAGGAGGCGGAAGGGCGCCTCCCCGACAGCCTGTTCGCCTGCGTGGGCGGCGGGTCCAACGCGATCGGCCTGTTCCATCCCTTCCTCGACGACCGCTCGGTCGAGATCTTCGGCGTCGAGGCCGCGGGCTTCGGCCTCGACAAGCTCAACGCCGCCTCCATCGCTGGCGGCCAGCCGGGCGTCCTGCACGGCAACCGCACCTATCTGCTGATGGACAAGGACGGGCAGATCGAGGAAGGCCATTCGATCTCGGCCGGCCTCGACTATCCGGGCATCGGGCCGGAGCACGCCTGGCTCAACGACGTCGGCCGCGTGACCTATCTCTCGGCGACCGACGAGGAGGCCGTGGAGGCCTTCCAGGTGCTGTCGAAGCTCGAGGGCATCATCCCCGCGCTCGAAAGCGCCCACGCCATCGCCAAGGTGCTGGAGCATGCGCCCAAGCGCCCGAAGGACCACCTGATGGTCGTCAACCTCTCCGGCCGCGGCGACAAGGACGTGCCGCAGATGGCCGATCGCCTGGGAATGCCGCTGTGACCGTCCGCATCGAAGCCCGTTTCGCGCAGGCCGCCGCCGAGAACCGCGCGGCGCTCGTGACCTTCGTCACGGCCGGCGATCCGACCACGCGACCTCGCTCGAGATCCTGAAGGCCCTGCCGGCCGCAGGCGCCGACGTGATCGAGCTCGGCATGCCGTTCACCGATCCGATGGCCGACGGCCCGGCGATCCAGGCCGGGGGCCTGCGGGCGCTCAAGGGCGGCGAGACGCTCGAGAAGACGCTTCATCTCGTGCGCGACTTCCGCGCCCATGACGCCGACACGCCCATCATCCTCATGGGCTACTACAATCCGATCTACATCTTCGGCGTCGAGCGCTTCCTCGCTGAGGCCAAGGACGCCGGCGTCGATGGGCTCATCGTGGTCGATCTGCCGCCGGAGGAGGACGACGAGCTCTGCCTGCCGGCGCTGAGCCAAGGCATCGCCTTCATCCGCCTCGCCACCCCGACCACCGACGACGCGCGGCTGCCGGCAGTGCTCAAGAACACCGCGGGCTTCGTCTATTACGTCTCCGTCACCGGCGTGACCGGCGTCGCCACGCCCGACTTCAACGTCGTGGCCTCCGCCGTTTCGCGGCTGAAGCGCCACACCAGCCTGCCCGTCGCGGTCGGCTTCGGCGTGAAGACGCCCGAGCACGCCGCCGCGATTGCGGCCGGCGCGGACGGCGTCGTGGTCGGCTCGGCGCTGGTCGAGGCCGTGCGCCAGAGCCTTGACGGCGAAGGCCGGGCGACCCCCGGAACGGTCAAGGCCGTCACCGATCTCGTTTCGGCGCTCGCCGCCGGCGTCAGGCGCGGCCGCGCGGCGGCTTGACGCCGCCCCGCCGTAAGCTCAAGGCTCTGCCCCCATGAACTGGCTCATCAACGTCGTCCGCCCCAAGATCAACAGCCTCTGGGAGCGCCGCGAGGCGCCCGCCGAGAATCTCTGGATCAAATGTCCCGAGACCGGCCAGCTCGTCTTCCACAAGGACGTCGAGGCCAACGACTGGGTGATCCCGGGCTCCGGCCATCACCTGCGCATGGGCGCCAAGCAGCGCCTCGCCGCGACCCTCGACGAGGGTTTCGAGGAGATCTCGCTCCCCGAGGTCGCCCACGACCCGCTGAAGTTCCGCGACGAGAAGAAATACGCCGACCGACTGAAGGACGCCCGCACCAAGACCTCGATGCAGGACGCGGTGAAGATCGCCGTGGGCGCGATCGACGGCGCGCCGGTCACGGTCGTGGTGCAGGACTTCGACTTCATGGGCGGCTCGCTCGGCATGGCGGCTGGCGAGGCCATCGTGAAGGGGCTCGAGACCGCCGCCGCGCGCGGCACGCCGCTGGTGCTGTTCGCCGCGTCCGGCTGGTTCGCGCGCCGGCAGGGCGCATCCGCATGCAGGAGGCCCATGCCGCGCACCCCCGCGGTTGCAGATGCTGCGCGAGGCCAAGAAGCCCTACATCGTCGTGCTGACGAATCCGACCACCGGCGGCGTCACGGCGTCCTACGCGATGCTCGGCGACGTCCACATCGCCGAGCCCGGCGCGCTGATCGGCTTCGCGGGCCCGCGCGTCATCGAGCAGACGATCCGCGAGAAGCTGCCGGCCGGCTTCCAGCGCTCGGAATATCTGAAGGACCACGGCATGGTCGACATGGTCGTGCACCGCAAGGACATGCGCGCGACGCTCGCCAGGCTCTGCCGGCTGCTGTCGGGCGGCGCCGTCGCCAAGGCGCCGCATGACGACCAGGCGTCGGAGGAGGCGCAGGCGACGGCCGCCCACGCGTGAGCGCGGCGCGTTCTGAACCTGCGGTCGAGCCCATGGGCGGCAGCGACGCGTATCTGGAGCGCTTCCTCGCGCTTCATCCCAAGGAAATCGACCTCTCGCTCGGCCGCATCGAAGAGCTGCTGAGCGAGCTCGGCGGCCCGCATCGCGCGATGCCGCCCGCGATCCAGATCGCCGGCACCAACGGCAAGGGCTCCACGACCGCGTTCCTGCGGGCGATGCTGGAGGCGTCCGGCCGCCGCGTCCACGTCTACACCTCGCCTCATCTGGTGCGGTTCCACGAGCGCATCCGGCTCGCCGGAACCTATGTGGACGGGACCGTCTGGCCGCGACCTTCGAGGAGGTCGAGCGGGTGAATGGCGGACGGCCCATCACGCTGTTCGAGATCACCACCGCGGCCGCGATGCTGCTCTACGCACGCGAGCCCGCCGACGTTCTGCTGCTCGAGGTCGGCCTCGGGGGGCGTTTCGACGCCACCAACGTCGTCGAGAAGCTGCTCGCCAGCGTCATCACGCCGGTGAGCCTCGACCACCAGAAGTTCCTGGGCGACGACATCGCCCAGATCGCCCATGAGAAAGCCGGCATCCTGAAGAGCCTCCCCCGCGGTGATCTCGCGTCAGGAGGGCGCGGCGCTCGAGGCGATCGAGCGCGAGGCCGCCCGCGTCGGCGCGCCGCTGTCGATCTCGGGACAGGACTGGCAGGCCCGCGAGGAACGCGGCCGCCTCGTCTTCGAGGACGGCGACGGTCTGCTCGACCTGCCGCTGCCGCGCCTCGTCGGCCGCCACCAGATCGAGAACGCTGGCGCGGCGATCGCGGCGCTCAGGGCGTCGTCCGCGCTGAAGACCGAGACCGCGGCCATCGAGACGGGCCTCGGCTCCGTCGACTGGCCGGCGCGCATGCAGCGCCTCGCCTCGGGACGCCTGCCGACGCTCCTGCCTGCCGGGTCCGAGCTCTGGCTCGACGGCGGCCACAATCCCGACGGCGGCCGTGCGATCGCCTCCACCCTCGCCGAGCTGGACGAGCGCTCTCCCAAGCCGATCGTGATGGTGGTGGGGATGCTCAACACCAAGGACTCCGACGGCTTCCTCGAGGCCTTTGCGGGCCTTGCGGGGAGGGTCTACGGCGTGCCGATCGGCTCGTCGACGGCCGCCCGTTCTCCCGATGAGGTCACGAGCGCGGCCGAGCGCGCGGGGCTTGCGGCCGAATCCTGCGGGTCTGTCGAGGAAGCGCTCGCGCGCATCAGTCGCGCCGCCGGCCCGACGCCGCCGCGCGTGTTGATCACCGGCTCGCTCTACCTCGCCGGCGAGGCGCTTGCGGCGAACGGGACCTGGCCAGGCTGATCCCAGCTCGAGCCTCGCCGTCATGCCCGGCGAAGCCGGGTATCCACGACATTCTTGCCGCGCCGCTCTCCGATCACGTCGTGGATGCCCGCGCGAAGGCGCGGGCATGACGGTGGAAGCGACCGCGTCTCAATTTCGGTCATGCTGAGCCCGCCTCATCCTGAATGGGACCCCGGCTCGCGCGTCGCTCCTGCCGCCGTGGCGCGGGCCTCAAACAAAAAGCCCCCGGATCGCTCCGAGGGCCTTTCAGACGCCGTCTCCGGACACGCCGGTGGTGGGATCAGCTCAAACCGAGGTCTCGATCCAGCTGACGAGCTTGGACTTCGGAGCCGCGCCGCGCTGGGTCGCGACATGCTCGCCGCCCTTGAACATCATCAGCATCGGGATTGCCGAGATGCCGAACCGCGTCGCGGTCTCGGGATTCTCGTCGACATTGAGCTTCACGATCTTCACCTTGCCGGCCATCTCCTCGGAGATTTCCTCAAGCGCCGGGCCGATCGCGCGGCAGGGGCCGCACCACTCGGCCCAGAAATCCACCACGACGGGTTCGGCGGACTTCAGGACGTCGTTCTCGAAGCTGGCGTCGGAGACTTTCGCGGTCGCCATGGGGGCACCTTTCTCATAAAACGGGCGAGCCGACCCCGACACCCGGGGCGGGCCCGCCGCTGCGTTGCCCAAAACGTATGGACGCCCCCAAGGGCCGTCAAGGAAGCGCGACGTCGATCCGATCAAGCCTGGGGACGACGGTCCACAGGATCGCGGCGCGCACGGGGCGGTTGGGCCAGATCGCGGCCAGAAGCTCGGCGTAGGCCTTGAGCTGCGCCGCATAGGCCTCGGGCGCCGGCGCGCCGTCTTCCGGCGGCTTGCGGTCGGTCTTGTAGTCCACCACCAGAACCTCGCTGTCCGTCACCGCCAGCCGGTCGACGCGGCCGGAAACCGGACGGCCGTCCGCGAGTCGCCCGATGATCGGCACCTCTCCGCGTCCCTCCGGGGCGAACACTGCGGCGAAGGCGGGGTCGTCGACGATCGCGAGCGCGGCGCGGCGAACCGCCTCCGCCGCCTCGGCGTCGAGCGCCGCCGCCCCGCGCGCGACGATCCGCGTCGCAGCCTCCGCGCGGCGCTCCGGCGCGATCTCGGGCAAGGCCTTCAGAAGCCTGTGGAGAAGCACGCCGCGCGCGCGGCCGGCGTCGGCGCCGGGCGATCTGGCGAAGGCGCGCGCGGTCTCGTCCTCCGCCACCAGCGCCGAGGGCGACAGCGGCCGGCCGGGCGCAGGCTCGAACGCCGCGGCCTCGCCGAGCCAGGCGGGCGGCGGCGCTTTTTCTTCCACGGCTTTCGGAAGCGGCGCGAGGTCGAGCGCGAGCTGCGGCGCCGAGCCGGATCGCAGCCGCAGGATCGGGCCCGCCTCGGTCTCCAGCGTCTCGACCCCGGCCGCGGCCGCAAGCCCCTCGCGCACGAGGTCGTACCAGGCGCCCTCGGGCCGCGCCCGCCGATGTCGTGGCCGCAGACGACCAGCCGGTCCTTGGCGCGCGTCATCGCGACATAGAGCAGGCGGCGATGCTCCTCCTCGGCGCGGCGGGCGCGCTCGGCCCGGGCGGCCTCGAGCGCGGGCGGATCGTCGTCCTTGCGTCCGGCCCAGACCGGGATCGGCGGCGCGTCGTGGCCGGCGTGGAGGCGGGGCGCTGCGAGCAGCGCCGATCCGCGTCCGGAACTCGCCGGGCCGCAGGTGTCGGCCCAGCACAACGAATTCGGCCTCCAGTCCCTTGGCGCCGTGCACAGTCATCACCCGCACCTCGCCGGACGAGACGTCGAGGTCGCGCTTGATCTCGGCCGGCGCCGCCCGCATCCAGCGCAGGAACCCGGCAAGCGTCGGAGGATTGGACCGGGAGAACGCCTCGGCGAGGTCGAGGAACGCGTCGAGCGGATCATCCACCTCCGGTCCGAGCCGGGCGCGGAAGGCGCGCCGCCCGCCGGCGCTCGCCAGCAGGAAGGCGAAGAAATCGAAGGGCGATCGTTTGCGCGCCTCGGCCGCGAAGCGCCGCACCCTCTCGGCCGCCGCCTGCGCGCGCGCCGCTCCCTCTCCGAGCGCGTCGAGCAGCCGCGCGCCGCCGCGTTCGGGCGCGACCGCCATCAGGTCGTCGTCGTCGAGGCCGAACAGAGGGCTCTTGAGCGCGCAGGCGAGCGCAAGGTCGTCGTCGGGCGTGACGATGGCGTCGCCGAGCGCGAGCAGATCCATGACCGCGATGTGCTCGCCGACGACCAGCCGGTCCGCGCCCGCGACCGGCACGCCGAGCCGCTTGAGCGCCCGCAGCACCGCTTCGAACAACGCCTTGCGCTGGCGGACGAGCACGAGGATCTCGCCCGGCGCCGTCTCGCCGGCGTCGATCGCGCGGCGGATCTCGGCCGCGATCTGCTCGGCGAGCCGCACCACGGCGCTCGTCGGGTTCACGCGGTCGAAGGGGGCGTCCCAGGCCTCCTTGGCGCGCTCGGCCTCCTCTGCGACCACGATCGGCCAGAGCTCGACCGAGCCGAGCGCGGACACGCGCGTCGTTTCGTGATGTGTGCCCACCCCCTCGTCGGAGGAGAGACCGGCGAACGCCTCCTTGCGGGCGAACACGGCGTCGACGGCGTCGAGAACGGCCTTGGCCGAGCGGAAGCTCTCCTGAAGCCGCACGTCGTGGAAGGCGCGATCCACGCCGATGTGCGAGACCTCGTAGGCCTTGCGGGTCGCGCCGAAGGCGGCGGGCTCGGCCCCCTGGAACGAGAAGATCGACTGCTTCTCGTCCCCGACCGCGAACACCGTCCGCTCGACCGCCTCGCGGGCGCTCGATCCAGACAGGAAGTCCTCGGTGAGCTTGCGGACGATGTCCCACTGCTCGGGCGCGGTGTCCTGCGCCTCGTCGACGAGGATGTGGTCGAGGCCGCCGTCGAGCTTGAACAGCACCCAGGCGGCGTCCGCGCGCGACAGCAGCGCGCGGGCCCGCAGGATGAGGTCGGCGTAGTCGAGCAGGCCGCGGGCGGACTTGCGCGCCCCATAGGCGCCGATCGCCGCGTCCGCGAGGGTGAGCAGCGCGTGGGTGCGCTCGACGATGACGGCGGCGCGGACGCGCTTCACGAGCTCGGCCACGCGCAGGAGTTCAGCGTCGAGCAGGGCCGCCAGCCCGGGCTCGGCCTTGCGGGTCGCGGCGGTCACGAAGGCGCGTTGCGCGCGCGGCTGGCCAGAGCCGGTGAGGAAGACCGAGAGATAGGCGGCGCGCCGGTCCTTCTCCGCCTCGGCCGCCGCCGCGCGGGTGAAACAGTCCGCGAGCTTCACGTCATTGGCCGACCCCTGCGCAAGCGCCGCTGCGATCGAGGGCCATTCCGACGAAGACAGGCCGCCGGCGAGGATCTCGCGTTCGAGCGCGTCCGCGCTGTCGGTCGGAGCGAGGCCGAACATGACGCGCAGCTCCTTCGCCGCGCCGTCGGCGTCGTCGAGACCGCCCTCGACGAACAGCCGCGCGATCGCGTCGCGGCGCGCCACCCGCCTCGGCGAGCGCCTCGTCGATCGTTCCTTCCGCATGGCGCGCCACGAGGCTTGCGAGCGCCCGCCCGATCGGCCGGTCGGGATCGCGCGCGGCCTTGGCGAGGGTCGCGGCGCGCGCCTCCGCCATCAGTTCGGCCTGGTCGCGTTCGTCGAGCTCGGAAAAGCCCGCCGGCACGTTCGCCTCGAACGGGAACTGGTGCAGCAGGCGGCCGCAGAAGGCGTGGATCGTGTAGATCTTCAGCCCGCCCGGGGTCTCGAGCGCCCGCGCGAACAGCTTTCGGGCGCTGGCGAGCCGTCCGGGCGAGGGCCGCGCGCCCTCGACGCCGGCGATCTCGGCCGCGAGCGTCTCGTCGTCGACGGTCGCCCAGCCGCGAAGCCGCGCCACGACCCGGTTCTGCATGTTGGCGGCGGCGGCCTTGGTGAAGGTGAGGCAGAGGATCCGCGAAGGGTCCGCGCCCGCAAGCAACAGCCGCACCACGCGCTGGACCAGCACGTAGGTCTTGCCCGAGCCGGCGTTCGCCGACACCCAGGCCGAGCTCGCGGGGTCGGAAGCGAGCGCCTGCCGTTCGAGCGTCTTCGCCGAGGGGCCGCTCATTCCGCCTCGCCCTCCGCCGCGCCGCCGGTCGCCGACCATTCCTTCACGCGCGCAAGATGGGCGTAAGGCCCGTCCGGACGCCGCAGGAACTGGGGGTGGGACAGCGAGCGGTAGGGCTCGCGCGGATCCTCGAAGCGGTTCACCACCGCCTTGAAGCGCGCCAGCGCCTCGATCGCGACGGCGTCGGGCGAGAGCTCCTTGGACCGCAGTTCGACGGTTTCGCCCGCGGGATCGCGGCCCGCGAGCTTGATCAGGCTCAGTTCGCCGATCGGACTTCCGGCGTGGGTGACCGTCGCAAAGCCGCCCTCGCGCAGGATCGCGCCTTCGAGCGGAAGCTGCGGGGCGAAGCCGGCGAGCGCCTGCTTCGCGGTCGGGACAGCGCCGGTTTTGTAGTCGAGCACCGAAAACGTCCCGTCGGCGAAGGCCTCGATGCGGTCGGCGCGGGCGGTGAGCTCGAACGTCCGCCCGCCCACGGTCTCGAAGCGGTAGGCTCCGTCGCGCTCGACGAAGACCTCCGTGACCTGGGCCGCTCGGGCGCGGTGGAAGCCGAGCGCCCAGTCGGCGACGGCGACGAAGCGCGGCCACCAGAGCGTTCGCGCGTCGTCGCGCTCCAGGAGATCGCCGAACGCGTCGACGCCGAAGGCGAGCAGCCGGTCGAGCGCCTGCGGATCGTCGAGCGGGACGGCCTCCTTCACGAAAGTCTCGAGCGCCTTGTGGATCACGTTTCCGAGGTCGCCGGGACCGGGTTCTGGTCCGACCGGCTGCAGCTCCTCGAGCCTCAGGATGTGGCGGGCGTAGATCGAATAGGGGTCGCGCAGCCAGGTCTCGACCGCCGTGACGCTCAGGCGGCGCGGCCGGGCCGCGAGCGGCGGCCGGGGCTCCGGCGGCCGCGGGGCGGGCTCCCGCTCGGCGTCGTCGAGCCGTTCGGCGAATGCGAGCAGGCGGCGTCCTCTGGCCAGCGCCGCCTCATGCGCCGGACCCGCGGCGACGGCCGCCAGCCGCTGCAGCCAGCGCGCCGGGATGGTGGGCGCGCCTCCGACCTTGGCGGCCCGGGTCAGCACGACTTCCGGAGCGCCGAGCCCTTGCGAGAAGTCGTGCGCCGAGAGGCCGATCCGCCGCTCTGGCGGGGCGAGGCCGAGCGCGGCCCGCAGGGGGCGGTTGATCCAGGGGTCGGCCTGCGGCACGGGCGGCCAGACGCCTTCGTTCAGTCCGCCCAGGATCACGAGGTCGAAGCTCAGGAGTCGCGCCTCGAGCGGCCCGAGGATCCGCAGGCGCGGATGGCGGTCGCGCGGCGGTCGCAGCGCCCGGCCGGCGAGCAGCGCCTCGAGGACGCCCGGAAAGGCGAGGGGAGCGATCGGGTCGGCCTCGGCCGCGCCGCCGCGCAGCTCGTCGAGCGTCTCGTGGACGGCCTCGACATCCTCGCCCTCGGTCCCGGCCAGCGCTTCGAAGGCGCCCGACAGCGCGCCCACAAGCCGTTCGAGCGGAGCCTCCGCCTCCGCCGCGACTCCCGCGAGAGGGGCGAGCGCGGTTTCAAGGCGTTCGACCAGCGAGGCGGCCGCGGCGAGGTCGTCGGGTCCGAACCGGCGCGCGACGCCGCGCCGACGGGGCGGGGCGTCGTCGGCGGCGTCTGCGGGCTGCGACGACAGCGCTGCGAGCGCGGCCCGAAGTCCTTTGAGGCCGGTCGCCGGCCACATCGCGCGGAAGACCGCGACGTCGAGCGCGTCGACGGCCCGCGGCGCCTCGGAGGCGAGGCGGCAGGCCGGCGCGCGCAGCAGCGCGAGCAGGGCCGCGGGCGTCGGCGCGAGCGCGGCCTCGGCCGCAAGCCGCAGCAGCGCGCCGGCGGGCGTCGAGGCGAGAGGACGGCCGGCGCTGTCGTCGACCAGGACGCTCCAGCGCTCGAGCTCGGCGGCGACGCGCGCCGCAAGGGCCCGGTCCGGCGTGACGAGCGCCGCGGTCTTGCCGGGCGTCGCGACCGCCTCGCGCAGCGCCACCGCGATCGCGGCGGCCTCCGCGCGGAACGTCGGCGCCTCGACGATCGACACGCCGTCGAGCGCCGCCGCGACATCCGCCGGCGAGAAGCGCCGCGTCGCCCAGGCGTCGGTCGTCTCGGCCGGCCGCAGCGCGTCGGCCGCAAGCCGCGCCCTGAGGCCGAGCGCCGCCGCGGCGCCGCCAAGCTCCCGGACGTCCTCGCGGCGGATCTCTAGCGTCTCGAGCAGCTGCGCGAGCCCGCGCTGGGGATGGCCGTAGAGGCCCGGCCCGCGCCCGGAAACGAGCTCGCGCCAGGCCGCGTCTTCGAGCCCGTCGCGGTCGAGGCCCGGCAGCACCACGGCGCCCATGGGGTGGGTCGAGATCGCCCTCATCAGCCGCCGCACCGCGGGCGCGGAGCCGGTGGAGCCCGCGGCGATCACAGGTCCGCGGGAGGCTGCCACGCGACGGGTCGCGGCCTCGATCTGGAGGCGGCGGCGCGCGCTCGGATCGAGTTCTCCGCGCTCGGCGAGGTGCTCGGGCCAGCGCGCCAGCGCGACCCGCAGGAACGCCTGGGTGATGGCCCAGTACTGGTCGTGCTCACCCGGAATCAGGGCGTCGAGCGCGCGGGCGTCGACCTCCTCGGTCTCGATCGCGTCGATCAGGCTTTCGAGGTCGCCGGCGAGGTGGATGGCGTCGGCGGCGGTCGAGGGCACCAGCGGCCCGTCCTCGGGGCGCAAACGCAGGACCGAGCGGTCGAGCGCGCCGGCGAAAGCCTTCACGAGCCGCGCGAGCGCGAGCCGCCGCGCGAAGGGTTGCGCGGCGGAGGGGAGGTCTCCCTCCGCCTCCTCGAGCGGCTCGACCACGTCGGCGTCCTCGTCGACGTCTCCAAGCGGGGCGATGCGCGGAAGCAGCGTCGCGCGGCCGTCGAGCGCCTCGAGAAACGCGTCGCGCAAGGCGCGGGCGGCGCGCCGGGTCGGCAGGAAGACGGTGGCGTCGGCGAGCGCGATGGGGTGGTGGCGCGGCGCGAAGCCCGGCACGAGCGCGCCGTCCAGCAGCCCGGCGACGAGCGTCGGCAGGAACGCCGCGCCCGGCGCGATCGTCAGGACGTTGGCGCGGGGAGAATCGACCGGCATGGCGCGCAGCATAGCGCGGGCGCGGGGCGTTTTGAGAGGGCGCAGGCCTCTTGTCCCGGGCTCGAGCCGGAATCCGGACGCGCTAACGGAAACCGGAAGAAAAGTCGGCGAAGTTGGAGATCTTTAGCGGAAGGCGTCTCGGTTCTGGGTCCCGGCTCAAGGCCGGGACGAAGGCGGCGCGCTTAAGCCGCCGACGCCGCGATCGCCTCCTCGGCTTCCAGGATCGCCTGCGGCGTGCCGACATGCAGCCACAGGCCGTCGAGCCTGAGGCCGAACAGGCGGTCGGCCTCGATCGCCTCGTTCCAGAGACGGTTCAACGAGAACGGACCTTCCGGCGCATTGGCGAAGGCCGCGCGGCTCATGATGGCGACGCCCGCATAGGCGAAGGGCGTGACCTCGCGCTCGGGCCGGCGCCTCAGCCGCCCGTCTTGCGACAGGAAGAAGTCGCCGGCGCCGTCGAAACCGACGCTCGCGGTTAGCGCCGCGACGAGGAGGAGGGCGTCCATGCGCGCCGGGTCCCAGACTTCCCGCATCCGCTCGACGTTCTGGCTGGCGCCGTCGAGCCAGAAGGTGTCGGCGTTCAGGATGAAGACCGCGTCGCCGGCAAGGCGCGGCAGCGCCTTGACCACGCCGCCGCCGGAGTCGAGCAGCCTGTCGCGCTCGTCCGAGATCTCGATCGCCGGAGAGGTCCGGCCGGCGAGATGGGCCTCCATCTGGTCGGCGTGGTGGTGGACGTTCACGACGGCCTTGGCGATCCCGCCTTCGGCGAGCTTGTCTAGCACATGGTCGACGAGCGTCTTGCCGCCGACCTCGACAAGCGGCTTCGGCTTGCTGTCCGTGATCGGCCGCATGCGGGTGCCGAGGCCCGCGGCCAGCACCATGGCGTCGGTGGGAGCGCTCACGCCGGTTGATCCGCAGGCGGCATGCGCTCGGCGTACCAGGCCGCGAGCGGGGCGAGGTCGGGATGCGCGAGGTTGGCGTCGAGCGCGCGGCGCAGGCGCGGCAGGTGGCGCAGATAGCCGGGCTTTCCGTCGCGTTCGGCCAGACGGACGAAGATGCCGAGGATCTTGGTCGCGCGCTGGGCCCCGAGCGTCGCATAGGCGCGGGCGAAGTCGCGCGGCTCGAAGCTCGGGTCGGCTTTGCGGCGCGCCGCGAGATAGCGGGCGGCGAGCTGCATCTCGAGCTCATCGGGAAGGTCGACGCGCGCATCTTGGAGCAGCGAGACGACGTCATAGGCGGGCGGGCCCATGCAGGCGTCCTGGAAGTCGATGACGCCGAGGCGGAGGATGCCCTCGCGGTCGTCGCGCCAGGTGAGGTTCGGCGAATGGTAGTCGCGCAGCACCCAGGTGCGGCCCATGGCGAGCACGGGCTCCAGCGCCTGCCGCCACAGTCCGCGGAACGCTTCGCGCGCTTCCGGATCCGGCGAGACGCCGGTCATGCGCGGCAGATACCAGTCGCAGAGCAGCTCGCATTCGATCAGGAAGGCTGGCGCGTCGTAGTCCGGCAGGCGGTAGAGCTCGCCGCCCACGGGGGTCTCGGCGGGAACGGCCTTGGCGTGGAGATCGGCGAGCAGGTCGGTCGCCGCCTCGTAGCGGCTCGCGATCGGCGAACCGAGAGCGACCACCGGCTCGACGCCGACGTCCTCGACCAGCAGGAAGCCGGTCGTGAGGTCCGCGGCGTAGATCTCCGGCGCGCCGTAGCCGAGCGCGCGCAGGCCGTCGGCGATGGCGACGAAGGGTTTTGAGTCGAGCGCGAGCTTGGCGAGCTCCGAATAGCTCCTGCCGTCGCGGATCGCGACGCCCGGCGCCCTGGCGGGCGCGTCCATCAGGATCGCGGAGCGGTCGCCGAGCGTCAGGCGCTCATAGAGGCGCGTCGAGGCGTCGCCCTGGATGTGGTCGCGCCGCGCCGCGCCCCAGCCGGCCCTGTCGAGGAAACGCTGGCCGTCGCGCAGGCGCTTCAGCCGCTCGACGAAACGCCCGTGGCCGGTGATGGCCGCGGTGCGCGCGGTCGGCTGGTCGGCGAGGCTGAGCTCGATCTGGAGGCGGTCGGGCGGCAGCACGGGCCCGAGCCGGTCCGGCCATTCGACGAGCACGATGGCGTCGTCGCCGGCCTCGTCCCAGCCGAGTTCCTCCAGCTCGTCCGGCCCGGAGAGCCGGTAGAGGTCGGCGTGGACGATCGGGCCGCGCGGCAGGTCGTAGGTCTGGAGCAGCGTGAAGGTCGGGCTCGGGGCTTCGAGCTCCGGATCGCCGGCGCGGGCGCGCACGAGCGCGCGGGCGAAGGTGGTCTTGCCGACGCCGAGCTCGCCGCCGAGCGTCACGAGGTCCCCGGGCTTGAGCGCGCGCGCGATGAGATCCGCGAGCGCCTGGGTCGCGGCCTCGTCGGGAAGCGGCAGCTTCCATTCCGGCGACGCGGCGGCCTCCGCCGCGCGGGCGGCCGCGGTCGCGGCTTGCGTTCTGGCGGCGGGACCCTTCATCGGACGGCCTTGATCGCGGCGCCGCCAACGGGAAAGCGGCAGGTTACGACGGTGCCCTCGCCGGGCGCCGACTGCAAGGCGACCGTGCCGCCATGAAGCTCGACGAGCGAGCGGACGATCGAGAGCCCGAGGCCGACGCCGCGGGCATGGCTGCCCGCCGACTGGCTTTCGAACCGGTCGAACACGCGCTCGAGACGCTCGGGCGGGATGCCGGCGCCGCGATCGGCGACGCGCAGCACGACTTCGTTGTTCTCGCGCATGGCGCTCACAAGCACCGCGACGCCGGGCTTGGAGAAGCCGATGGCGTTGGCGAGCAGGTTGAACAGGATCTGGCGCACGCGCTTTGGGTCGCCCTCGAAGGTTCCGACATTCGGCGCGACCTCGATCTCAAGCCCGAGGCCGGCTTCCGCGAGGCGGTCGCGGACGCCCTCCACGGCCGCGTCGATCGCGGCGCGCGGATCGACCGGCGAGCGGTCGAGCTCCATCGCGCCGGCGTCGATGGTGGCGAGGTCGAGGATGTCGTTGATGATGGCGAGCAGAGCGGAGGCCGACGACACGATGTGGTCGACATACTCCTTCTGCTTGGTGTTGAGCTCGCCCATGCGCGGGTCGCCCAGAAGCTGGCCGAAGCCGATCGTGTTGGTGAGCGGCGCGCGCAGCTCGTAGGACACGTTCTTGACGAAGTCGTCCTTGAGGCGGTCGGCGGCCTCGAGCGCTTCGGCGCGGTCGCGCAGCGCGCGCTCGACGTTCACCGAAGCCGAGACGTCCGTGAAGGTGGTGAGCGTGCCGCCGTCCGGCAGGGGAAGGGTGACCACGTCGACGATCGCGCCATCGTCGAGATCGATGCGCGCGGCGACGGGCTTGCGCTCCTCCGGCATCGCGGTCATCGCCATCTTGAGCCGGCTCCACAAGGCGGGATCGGCGTGGCGTGCGCCGCAGGCGCCCAGCACCTGCTCGGCGTGTGGCCGGTCTTCCAGCGCCGCTGGAGACAGCTTCCACAGCGTCTCGAAGGCGGGGTTGTGGAGCCGCAGCCGTCCGTCCGAGCCGAACACCGCGACCGCCTCCTTGAGGTGGTCGATGGTCTCGCTCTGGACCTTCAGAAGCGCGTTGAAGCGGCTTTCGAGCGCGAGACGCTCGGTGACGTCGTCGAAGAGATAGGTGACGCCGCCCTGCGGGTTCGGGGCCGCGACCACGCGGATCGTGCGGCGGTCGGGCAAGTGCCACCAGTGCTCCCGCGCCTCGATGGCCTGATAGGCTTGGTGGAGGGCCGCCTTCCAGGTGCGGAAGTCGGCTTCCTCGGGCAGCTTGCGGTCGGCGCGCAGGCGATCCAGCACGGCGGCGTCGGACGGGCCGCTTTCGAGAAAAGCAGGATCGAGCGCCCAGAGCTGCGCGAAGGCCTGATTGTGGAAGGCGAGCGCGCCGTTCGCCCGGAAGATCGCGACCGCGGTGGTGAGCTCGTCGAGCGTGCGGCGGTGCGCGTCCATCTGGCGCGACAGGTCCGCTCGCACGTCCTCGAGCTCCGACACGTCGACCGCGATGGCGGCCGAGCCGCCCTCCGAAGGGGCCTCGACGACGTCGAAGATGCGGCGCTGGCCGGCGAAGACCGCGGGCGCGCGCTTGCGGAACACATGGCCGGCCTCGACTGTCCGTCGCGCGGCGGCGCGGTCGGCCTGATCGAGGAACTCCGCCTGGGCGTCGGTCGCCGCGACCCCGTCCTTGGCCTCCACCGCGCGGGCGTAGGCCTCGTTGGCGTAGACCAGCCGGCCGCGATCGTCGCGCAGCCACACGGGCTGGATCAGCGCTTCCACCAATGCGGTGAGGCGGGCGAGCGCGCCGCGCAGCTCCGCGTTGTCGGCCTCGATCTCGGCCCGCGCGAGGCGCTCGCCCGTGACGTCGCGCAGGCGCAGCGTGACGGCCGCGCCGATCGGCCGTCCATCGGCCTCAAGATGGCCGCCCTCGACGGTCGGAAGCATCAGCCTAAAGGGTTCGCCGCGCTCGCGCAGCGCCGCGATGCGGTCTTCGAGGGCGTTGGCGACCTTCGGGTCGAGCCATGCGCCGAAGGCGAGGAGCCGGCGGCCGGCGGTGAGGCCCGCGATGCGAGAGGCGTCGCCGACCACGACCGGTTCGGTCGCGCCCGCGGCCCAGGTGACGGTGACGCGGTCGTCGGCGGCGAGCTCGGCTTCGGCGCGGTCGAGCCGTGAGCGCAGGTCTCGCTCGGCGAGCGCGGTGGAGTCGGAGAGCGTCGCGAGGCGGTGGCGGGCTCGCAGCAGGAGCACGGACGCCGTGACGGCGACGAAGATCGCGCCGAGGAACAGCGACAGCGCCGCGGCTTCCGAGGCGCCGAGCGCCGCGGCCTGCGCCGGGCTGCTGGCGAGCGCCACGCCCGCGGCCGCCGCCGCGAAAGCCGGCGGCGCCGTCCTCGACCTCGAGCGTGCGGACATTCGCGTCTTGAAGCCCCCTCGGCCGGCGTGCGTCACCGAACGCCGCCGGCTTGCCGCGCGCGGCGTCCCCGAATCGGTCCGACGATACTGGCTCGGGACTCCCGCCGACAGAGGCGCGCGCGCCACGGAGCCGTCAAAATTCACCCTGTGGAAAAGAGCTTTCGCACGATCGGGGGCGGGCGCGAAACGAAAACGCCCCGGCCGTCCAAAGGGGAGGGCCGGGGGCGCGGTCAGACGTCAGGGACGCGGGCGCGCGGAAGGCGCGCCCGCGCGAGATCAGTAGCGGTAGGTCTCGGGCTTGAAGGGGCCCGCCTGCGGCACGCCGATATAGGACGACTGCTTGTCCGAGAGCTTGGAGAGCTTCACGCCGATCTTGTCGAGGTGCAGCGCCGCGACCTTCTCGTCGAGAGTCTTGGGGAGCACGTAGACCTGGCGCTCGTACTTGCCGTCCTTGTTGTTCGCCCAGAGCTCGATCTGCGCGAGCGTCTGGTTGGTGAACGACGCCGACATCACGAAGGAGGGGTGGCCGGTCGCGTTGCCGAGGTTCACGAGGCGCCCCTCGGACAGCACGATGATCTTCTTGCCGTCCGGGAACTCGACCTCGTCGACCTGCGGCTTGATGTTGTCCCACTTGAAGTTCTTCAGCGCGCCGATCTGAATCTCGCTGTCGAAGTGGCCGATGTTGCAGACGATCGCCCGGTCCTTCATGTCGCGCATGTGATCGACGGTGATGACGTCGACGTTGCCCGTCGCGGTCACGAAGATGTCGGCGCGCTTGGTCGCCTCCTCCATCGTGACGACCTCGTAGCCTTCCATCGCGGCCTGAAGCGCGCAGATCGGATCGACCTCCGAGACCAGCACGCGGCAGCCGGCCTGGCGGAGCGAGGCGGCCGAGCCCTTGCCGACGTCGCCGAAGCCCGCGACCATCGCGACCTTGCCCGACATCATGACGTCGGTGCCGCGGCGGATGGCGTCGACCAGCGATTCACGGCAGCCGTAGAGGTTGTCGAACTTCGACTTGGTGACGCTGTCGTTGACGTTGATGGCCGGGAACAGCAGCTCGCCCTTCTTGGCGAACTCGTACAGGCGATGGACGCCGGTCGTGGTCTCTTCGGTCACGCCCTGGATGGCGTCGGCGTTCTTCGTGTACCAGCCCGGATGGGTGCCGAGGCGCTTCTTGATGGCGGCGAAGAGGATGGTCTCCTCCTCGTTGGTCGCGCCTTCGAGGAACGCGACGTCGCCGGCCTCGGCGCGCTTGCCGAGGTGGAGGAGCAGCGTGGCGTCGCCGCCGTCGTCCAGGATCATGTTCGGGGTGCCGCCGTCGGCCCACTCGAAGATCTTGTGGGTGTACTCCCAGTACTCCTCGAGCGTCTCGCCCTTCACGGCGAACACCGGGGTGCCGTTCGCGGCGATCGCGGCGGCGGCGTGGTCCTGGGTCGAGTAGATGTTGCACGAGGCCCAGCGGACGTCGGCGCCGAGGGCTTTAAGCGTCTCGATCAGCATCGCGGTCTGGATTGTCATGTGCAGCGAGCCGGCGATGCGCGCGCCCTTCAGCGGCTGCGACGGACCGAACTCCTTGCGGCAGGACATCAGGCCCGGCATCTCGGTCTCGGCGATCGCGAGCTCCTTGCGGCCCCAGTCGGCGAGCGAGATGTCCTTGACGATGTAGTCGACGGCGGCGGTCATGAGCGCTCCTTGGTGGATCGACAGGCCGGCGCGCTGAAGCCGACCCTCGGGGATGAGGTCGGCGACCTCGTAGCACGCCCGTGACGCCCATTCAATAAAGACATAAAGAAGTCTTTATGTCGGATCGGCGACGGGACTTTTGCGCCGGACGAGCGACGACGCGCCCTTCGCGTGGAGACGAAGGGCGAGGAGCAGTTGGAAAAGGCGATGTTCGGGACTGAAGCGGCGGGCGCCGGTCCGACGGTCGTCGACCGAAGATTCAGTCGCCGAGGGAAAGATTGAGCGCGACGCGCGAGGGGCCCTCGATCGGCCCTTGCGCGAACCGCGTGGGTTCGGCGGCGGCGCGGGCGACGTCGAGCGTCGCATAGGCGAGGCCGTCGCGGCCATAGCGCACGAAGCCGCCGAAAGCCTCGCCGACGCGCCCCTCGGCGTCGACCGGCGCGTCGCCGGCTCCCGCCGCGAGCCTGTCGCGGTCGATCCGCTCGGCGATCACGAGCGCCTCGGGAGCAAGCTGCGAGGAGTCGGAGACGTCCTCGAACAGATAGGCGTCGTCCGGGCCGAAGGCGGCCGACGCATGCGCCGACGCCCAGGGGGCGAAGCCGATGAGGCCGACGCTTTCGACGCCGCTCGACTGCGCGAACGCGGTCCCCGGACCGATCGCGAGCAGGGCGGCGAAGAGGGCGGTGCGGATCAAACGCGAATCTCGGCAGGCGAAGTCGTTGAACCTCTCTTAAGACGAAGGTCGCGTCAGGTTCGAGACAGAATGCGTCATCTGGGTCGGTTCGCCGCGGACGTGACATTTGGGCCGCATCCGGGCGGATCCGCGGCGACGTCGCGGCGAGTTGACCGTGGCCACGACAACGTGAGGCCGCTCGGCCTTCCCGGGCGGCCCGCAGTGGTGACAAAGCTCGGGCGCCTGACCATCTAAGGTGCGCCCGCGTGATGCGGGAGCCGACACGAAGGGATCCGATGCGCCACGCTTCCGTCTCCATCCGCCGTGCGTTCGCCGTGTTCGCGGCGGTCGTTCTTGTGGGCGCGACCCTCGTGCCGGAAGACGCCGATGCTCGCGCCGGCCGCAGCGGCAGCATGGGCAGCCGCGGCTCTCGCACCTTTGACGCCGCGCCGCCGACCGCGACCGCTCCGGGCGCGCAGCAGATGCAGCGCTCCGCCACCCAGCCTGGCCAGCCCGGCGGAATGCAGAACAACGCCGCCGGCCGTCCCGCCCAGGCGCCGGGACGCGGCATGTTCGGCGGTGGTCTCGCCGCTGGCCTCATGGGCGGCCTGCTTGGCGCAGGCCTGTTCGGTCTGCTCTCTGGATCCGGCCTGTTCGGCGGCCTCGGCTCGATGGCCTCGATCCTCGGCCTTATCATCCAGATCGGCCTGATCTTCCTCGTCGTGAGGCTTGTGATGAACTGGATGCGCCGCCGCAACGAGCCGCAGGCGGCCTCGGCGGGCGCAAACGCCGGCGCGTCGCCTTACTCCGCGAGCCGGCCCCAGCCGCAGTCCGTCTCACGTGACGGCGCGTCTTATGGCGGCGGTTCGTACGGATCGGGCTCCGGCGGGGGCTTCGGTTTCGGCCAGACTTCTGGCCAGAGCGCCGACCGCGGCATCGATATCGAGCTTGAACCGCAGGACTTCGAAGTCTTCGAGCGGATGCTGAGCGAAGTCCAGGAAGCTTGGTCCAATCAGGACATGGCTCGCCTGCGCGGCCTTGCGACGCCCGAGATGATGGAGATGTTCGGCAACGACCTCGACGAGGACGCCAGCCGCGGCGTCATCAACAAGGTCAGCGGCGTGAAGCTTCTGCAGGGCGATCTCGCCGAGAGCTGGCGCGAGGGCTCGCGCGACTACGCCACTGTCGCCATGCGCTACGAACTGATCGACGTCACCGAGGAGGTCTCCACCGGCCGCGTGGTCGAGGGCAACCCGAGCCGTACCGAAGAAGCCACCGAGCTCTGGACCTTCGTCCGAGTGCTCAATGGCGGACGTTGGATGCTCTCGGCGATCCAGCAGTCGGAATGAGGGGGGCGGGCCTGTCGGGCCCGCTTTCTCGCCGATGAAAAAAAAAAGGCCGCGGACGCTTCAGGCGTCCGCGGCCTTTTTTATTCCTCTTCGCCGAACTTGTCGGCGACGAGCGCCGCGAGCGCCTCGACGGCGGCCTCGGCGTCCGCGCCCTCGGCCTCGACATGGATGGTCGTTCCGGGCCCGGCGGCGAGCATCATCAGCCCCATGATCGAGGTGCCGACCACGGTCTCGCCGGCGCGGCTCACATGCACGGTCGCGCCGAACTTCTCGACGGTCTGAACGAATTTCGCGGAGGCGCGGGCGTGCAGTCCGCGCTTGTTGATGATGGCGAGTTCGCGGGCCGGGCGCGCGTCCGTCATGGCCAATACGCCGCGCGGCGGTCGGTTCGGGCGAGTGCGGTCATTTCACCGAAAGGACCTGGCTCGCCACATTGATGTATTTCCTGCCGGCTTCCTGGGCCTGCGTCACCGCGGCTTCGAGCGGAAGATTGGGCCGCACGGTCGCGAGCTTGATCAGCATCGGCAGGTTGATGCCGGCGATCACCTCGACCTTGCGGCCGTCCATGCAGGATATGGCGAGGTTGGAGGGCGTGCCGCCGAACATGTCGGTCAGCACCGCGACCCCGTCGCCCCTGTCGACCTCGCGCACCGCCGCCAGGATGTCGCCGCGGCGCACCTCCATGTCGTCTTCCGGATCGATCGTGATCGTCGCGATCTGATCCTGCCGACCCACGACATGTTCGAGGGCTGCGCGAAACTCACAGGCGAGCCGCCCGTGAGTGACTAGTACGAGGCCAATCATGCAGTCTCCGCGCAAAACTCATTGCGCTCCATGCAGGACCGACGCGCGCCGCCATTGCGCGGCCGCAGGGGCGTCGGCGACGTCTCAGGACGCCGATCGCGCGATCTTTTCATGTTGCGGCGCGAACGCAAGGGCGAAACGGTCACAGTTCGGCATGTTGAGTCCCGGTTCGAGACTCCGCAATGCGTGTCCGGGGGCTTCCGGGTCGCGTGGGTCGAGGGCGAGCGCGGGGAGCCTGACGCCTTCGATCTCCCGGAACATCGCTTCCGGCGCTGGCAGCCTCTCGGCCTCAGGATCGAGTTCGATCACGAGCCTGACGACCGTCGCGGCGAGATGCGGTTCGCCCACGATCCCGAGGCCGCGCCGCTCCATCAGGCCTGCGAGCGCCGGGTGGGGCCGGGCGATCAACCTGCCGTGAGCCGCCGAGAGCAGGACGCGGTCGTCCGCGACGAGCCGCGCGAACCGCCCCGCGGCGCGGGCGCGGGCGAGAAGCGCGGCTGAGAACCCCGACTTTCCCGCTCCCGAAGCGCCGAAGACCAGGATCCCGCGCTCCCCGCACACGACGCAGTTGGCGTGGATGGACGGAGACCGGCTCACGCCGTCGCCGCCGGAAGGCGGACGGTGAAGCGCGCGCCCAGCACCTTGGCGTCGCCGTCCGCCGTTTTGGTGCGGTTCTCCGCCGTGATGCGGCCGTTGTGGGCCTCCACGATCTGCTTGGAGATCGACAGGCCAAGGCCCGAATTCTGGCCGAAGCCCTGCTCGGGGCGGTCGGTGTAGAAACGCTCGAAGATCTTCTCCAGCGCGTCCTCGCGGATGCCGGGGCCTGAGTCGTCGACGACGATCTCCACGAATTTGCGCGTGCGCCGGCAGGCGACCGTCACCGCGGCGCCGTCGGGGGAGAACGAGCGGGCGTTGTCGATCAGGTTCGTGATGACCTGGGCGAGGCGGCTGTCGTGGCCGAGGACCAGGAAGGCGTCGCGGCCCTGGGCGGGGTCGGACACGTTGAGCTTCACCGTCACCCCGTTGTCGCGCGGCGCGCCGTTCTGCATGTCGATGACGGTGCTGAGCAGTTTCACGACGTCGACCGGCTCGGCGTCCTGGCGCTGGAGCTCGGCGTCGAGGCGGCTCGCGTCGGAGATGTCGGAGATCAGCCGGTCGAGGCGCTTCACGTCGTGCTGGATGACCTCGAGCAGGCGCGCGCGCGACTCGTCGCTTTTGGCGAGCGGCATGGTCTCGACCGCCGATCTGAGCGAGGTCAGCGGGTTCTTGAGCTCGTGCGCGACGTCCGCCGCGAAGCGCTCGATGCCCTCGATGCGGGCATAGAGCGCGTTGGTCATGTCGCGGAGCGCCCCCGACAGATGGCCGATCTCGTCGGTGCGGCTGGTGAAGTCGGGGATCTCGGCGCGGTGCGACACGCGGTGGCGGACCCGCTCCGCGCCGTCGGCGAGCTTGCGCACTGGGCCTGCGATGGTGCTTGCGAGCAGGAGCGACAGCACGATCATGACGCCGGCGGCGACCAAGAAGACACGCAGGATGCCCATGCGCTCGGCGCGCACGATCGAATCGATGTCGCCGCCTTGCGTGGAGAGCAGCAGCGCGCCCGTGACCGCGCGGAAGCGCTGGATCGGCACCGCGACCGAAACGATGATCTCGCCGGCGTCGTTGACGCGCACGATGCTGCCGGGCGAGCCCGACAGCGCCTTCGACACCTCCGGATAGCCGCGCCCGTTGGCGGCGCCGAGCTCGGGATAGAGCGGCAGGTCGGTCCGGCGGAACAGCCCCGTCAGGAAGTGGCCCGCGCGTTCGAGAAAACTCGGCTCCCGGGTGGTGGGCGGCGGCAGGTCGAAGCGCAGGATGTCGCCGCGGGCGTAGAGCGAGCGGCTGTCCAGCAGCAGCGCGCCGTCGCGATCGTAGATGCGCGCGCGGGTGCGGGTCGGCGTCACGAGGCGCCGCAGCACCGGCGCGACCCGCTCCGGATTGATCGGGAATTCGAGGCTCTGCAGCCCTTCCTCGCCGGGCGAGGCGGTCTGGCCGAGCTGAAGCTCGAGCAGCTTGTCGGGGTCGACGTAGAGCTGGTTGGTCTCGACCGTCGCCGAGGAGGCGATCGCGCCGGCGATGATCTCGCCCTGGATCAGCAGGCTCTGGACGCGGGCGTCGATGAGGCCTGCGCGGAACTGGTTGAGGTAGAGGATCCCCGAGACCAGCGCGACGAGGCCGGCGAGGTTCAGCACCAGGATACGCCGCGTGAGGCTGGAGAAGCCGACGAGCCGGGCGGCCGTCAGCCAGCCGCGGACGCGCCGGCCGAGCGGCTCCTTGCGGACCTCGTCCTCGCTCTCCGTCTGGGGAATCTCGTCGGCGCGCTCGGCTTCGACGCTCATGGGCTTATCGACGTTCGACGCTGCGGAACCGGACGAGGTGCTTCGAGACGCCCGCCAGCGGCGCGCTCCTCAGCATGAGGACCGTGGGAGTATCGGATAGCACAAAAAGTTCTCATGCCGAGGACGCCCGGCAGGGGCGCCTCGAAACACGCAGTCCGGTTCCACATGGCGATACGGATCGCGCTTCAGGTCTCCTTGAAGCGGTAGCCGACGCCGTAGAGCGTCTCGATCATGTCGAAGTCGTCGTCGACCGCCTTGAACTTCTTGCGCAGCCGCTTGATGTGGCTGTCGATGGTGCGGTCGTCGACATAGACCTGGTCGTCATAAGCCGCGTCCATCAGGGCGTTGCGGCTCTTCACGACGCCCGGGCGCATGGCGAGCGCCTGCAGAATCAGGAACTCGGTGACGGTGAGCGTCACCGCCTCGCCCTTCCAGGTGCAGGTGTGGCGCTCGGGGTCCATCATCAGCTGGCCGCGCTCGAGGGCCTTGGAGTCCGGGCCCTTGACCGCGCCGCCGGGGGCCGTCGGATCCTTGGCGCTCGCGCGCCGCAGCACCGCCTTGACGCGCTCGACCAGGAGGCGCTGCGAGAACGGCTTCCGGATGAAGTCGTCCGCGCCCATCTTGAGGCCGAACAGCTCGTCGATCTCCTCGTCCTTCGAGGTGAGGAAGATCACCGGCAGCTCGGACTTCTGGCGCAGGCGCCGCAGAAGCTCCATCCCGTCCATGCGCGGCATCTTGATGTCGAAGATGGCGAGATCCGGCGGGGTCGAGCGAAGACCTTCGAGCGCGGTCGCGCCGTCATTGTAGGTCTGTATCCTGTAACCCTCGGCTTCAAGCGCGATGGAGACGGACGTGAGGATGTTTCGGTCGTCGTCGACCAGGGCGATCGTCGGCATGGCGCCTTCTTCTATAGCATAGACTGTGCGGCTTGAACCGGGCCGGCGTGGCTGAAATGTGACGCTCGGGCGTTCGCCCCAAGAAATTCAGGCGGTTCCCTCGATTTTGACAGGGGCCGGCATCCGAAGGACCGATCCATGACTGAGTTGAACGTCGCGCAGCCGTCGTCCCCTGCGGCGCCGGCTTTCGATCCTGTGGCCTCCGCGCGCGCGCTGCTGCGTTCCGCCAGGCGCGCGAGCCTTGCGACCGTCGACGCCGGGACCGGGCGACCTTACGTCTCTCTCGTCGCAATGGCGACCGCCCCGGACGGCGCGCCGCTTTTGCTCGTCTCGGATCTCGCGCGCCACACGCGAAACCTGAAGGCCGATCCGCGCGCGAGCGTGCTGTGCGCCGACGTGGGGCAGGGCGATCCGCTCGCCCACCCGCGCGTGACGCTGTTCGGCGTCTGCGAGGCGATCGACAAGGAAGGCCACCGCGCGCGCTGGCTCGCGCGTCAGCCCGAGAGCGGCGGCTATTTCGACTTCGACGACTTCCACATGCTGCGCCTTTCCCCCGAAGGCGCGCATCTCGTCGCCGGCTTCGGACGGATCGTCGATCTCAACTGGGATCGGCTGCGGACCGAGACCTCGGGGGCTGCGTCGCTCCTCGAGGCGGAGGCGGGCATCGTCGAGCACATGAACGAGGATCACACCGACGCGACGCGGCTCTACGCCACCGCGCTCCTCGGCGCGGCCGACGGCGCATGGCGCTTCGAGGGCTGCGATCCGCTCGGCTGCGAGATCGGCCTGGCGGGCGAGGCCCGCTACCTGCCGTTCCCGTCTCCCGCCGCCACCGCCGGCGACGTCCGCAAGGCGCTGGTGGCGCTTGTGGGCGAGGCGAGGGCGAAGACGGCGGCCGGATGACGCGCCGGCGACGCGGCGGCGGAGACGCCGTTGCGGCTCCTCTCGCCGGCGACGATCGATAAAATTCACCGCCTCATACGAAAAGCCGATGACGCTATGGTTGTTCATCGGTATTAAATGCGCCTGTCAGGCGGATTGAATGATAGGGCAGGGATGCTGACGCGATTTTAGCGTCGCGGAGGCCCAAAAGGGCATTTTGGTCCGCCGTCGCCCACCGCTTCATGACGTCTTGTCATGATCGCGCCGATTTTCGCTGTTTCGTGAGGATGACCCGAAATGACTTCTGCCACCGCGAACGAGTTCGGCGGCGTCCACACGGAGGACTTGGAATTGCGACAGACGGGCGTATGGAACGCGTCGCACGGCGCCGAAGCCTTCGGCTTCGAGAAGCTGGGCGGCGTGAACTGGAACCTGCCTGCGGCGGTCCTCGTGGAGCGCGCGGTGCGTCGTGGCGAAGCGCAGCTTTCGGCCTCTGGCGCGTTGACGGCCGAGACGGGCGTCCACACCGGCCGCTCGCCCAAGGACAAGTTCGTGGTGCGCGACGAGTCGACCGAGAACGAGGTCGAGTGGACCACCAACGCGTCGATGACGCCCGAGCAGTTCGAGAACCTGCGGCAGGACTTCCTGGCCCATGCTCAGGGCCGGGAGCTCTTCGCCCAGGATCTCTATGGCGGCGCTGACGCCGGGCATCGTCTGCCCGTGCGCGTCTACACCGAATACGCCTGGCACTCGATGTTCATCGCCACGATGCTCATCCAGCCCAAGCGCGACGAACTCGAGGGTTTCGTTCCGAAGCTCACGATCCTCGACTTCCCGAGCTTCACCGCTGATCCCGCCCGGCACGGCTCGCGCGGCGGCACGATCATCGCGGTCGACTTCACGCAGGGGATCGTGCTGATCGGCGGCACCTCCTACGCTGGCGAGATGAAGAAGTCGGTCTTCACCTTCCTGAACTACCTGCTGCCGAAGAAGGGCGTCATGCCGATGCACTGCTCGGCGAATGTCGGCGAGGACGGCTCGAGCGCCGTGTTCTTCGGCCTTTCGGGAACGGGCAAGACGACGCTCTCGGCCGATCCCGCCCGCGCGCTCGTCGGCGACGACGAGCATGGCTGGGGCCCGGAGGGCATCTTCAACTTCGAGGGCGGCTGCTACGCGAAGACGATCCGCCTCACGGCCGAGTCCGAGCCCGAGATCTTCGCGGCCGCGCATCGTTTCGGCGCGATCCTCGAGAACGTGCCGCTCTCGGCCGACACGCGCGAGCCCGACTTCGACGACGTCTCGAAGACCGAAAACACCCGCGTCGCCTATCCGCTCAAGTTCATCCCGAACGCGAACGAGACGGGCAAGGCCGGCCATCCGAAGAACATCGTGATGCTGACCTGCGACGCTTTCGGCGTGCTGCCGCCGATCTCGAAGCTCACGCCCGCGCAGGCGATGTACCACTTCCTCTCGGGCTACACCGCCAAGGTCGCGGGCACCGAGAAGGGGGTGACCGAGCCGCAGGCGACGTTCTCCACCTGCTTCGGCGCGCCCTTCATGCCCCGCAACGCCGCGGTCTATGGCGAGCTGCTCAAGAGCCTGATCGCCGAACACGGCGTCGATTGCTGGCTGGTCAACACCGGCTGGACCGGCGGCGGCTTCGGCTCGGGCAAGCGCATCTCGCTCAAGGCGACGCGCGCGCTGCTGACGGCTGCGCTCGACGGCTCGCTTAAGGACGCCGAGTTCCGCGCCGAGCGTTTCTTCGGCCTCGAGGTTCCGAACGAGGTCGAGGGCGTCGACGCGTCGATCCTGCGGCCGCGCCGCACCTGGGCCGACAAGGCGGCCTATGACGCGGCGGCCGCCAAGCTTCGCGGCATGTTCCAAGCGAACTTCCGCACCTATGAGGGCCATGTGGACGACGAGGTCCGCGCCGCCGGCCCGCAGGAGTTCCGCGAAGCCGCGGAGTGACGCTTTCGGGGGCCGCGTCCGCGCGGCCCTAGATCTTCTGGAGCCTACTTCTGGCCCCCGGCTCCCTCCGGGGGCTTTTTTCGTTCAGTCCACGAGGCGCGCGATCGCCGCGTCGACGACCGCGTCGCGATCCTTGGCCGGCGGGAAGCCGAGCACCCGCGGCCAGAACAGCGCTTCCTTGACCATGCCGAGAAACTGCACGGCGCGCGCCTCGGCGGTCAGCCCGAGCGCGTCGGCCTTGCCCTCGAAATAGCCGGTCAGCTCCGCGACCGCCGGAGCCTTGCCGGCCTGGTAGTAGATGTCCGACAGCTCCGGAAAGCGCGTTCCCTCGGCGATGAGCAGGCGCAGGAACGGCAGAACGTCGGGATGGCGCCAATGCTCCTCGAGCCGGGCCACATAGCCGCGCAGCGTGTCGCGGACGTCGTCCTCGGGGCGGACCGGCGGAGCTTCGGACAGATTCGCCCAGGAGATCCGCAGCACGGCGAGAAACAGCGCCTGCTTGCTCTCGAAGTGATTGTAGAGCGTGCGCTTGGAGACCGGCGCGTCGCGCGCGACCGCGTCCATGCTGGTCGCGCCGTAGCCGTGCGCAAGGAAGAGCTCGCGCGCCGCCGCGACGATCTGGTCGCGCTTTGAGGCGCGGCCGGGACCCGTGGGCGCGGCCGGCGGGCCCGCCTCGTTCGCCCCGCGATCTCCGGATTCCATGACGCTACGCCTTGACGTGTGTAAACGGTACGGTGTAGTTTACACCTGCCGCCGGTCGGATGGAAGTTTTTCGTCTCCGCCCGGTTTCCCCCAAACTACTCGACAGGCAGCTCAGATGAAACAGCGTCCGCTCGGCCGCACGGGCCGACTCGTCTCCGAAATTGGCCTCGGCTGCATGGGCATGTCCGAATTCTACGGCGTTCGCGACGACCATGAGAGCATGGAGACCCTGCACGCCGCAGCCGACTATGGCGTCACCTTCTTCGACACCGCCGACATGTATGGCGCGGGACACAACGAAGAGCTGGTGGGTCGGTTCCTGAAAGAACGCGCCGACGACCTTCTGGTCGCAACAAAGTTCGCGATCGTGCGCGGCGCGAACCCGGCGGACCGCCGGATCGACAATTCGCCCGCCTATATCAAACAGGCCTGCGAGGCGTCGCTGAAGCGGCTCGGCGTCGAGGCCATCGACCTCTATTACTGCCACCGCTTCACCGGCGAGACGCCGATCGACGACGTCGTCGGCGCGATGGCCGAACTCGTCTGGGACGGCAAGGTCAAGGCGATCGGCCTCTCGGAAGTGACCTCCGCGACGCTGCGCCGGGCCTGCGAGACCCACCACGTCGCTGCGCTTCAAACCGAGTATTCGCTCTGGGCGCGCGATCCCGAGAGCGACCAGATCGCGACCTGCCGCGAGCTCGGCGTGACCTTCGTGCCCTATTCGCCGCTTGGCCGCGGTTTCCTCACGGGCTCGGTCCCGCAGCGGGGCGACCTCGCGGCGGGCGACTTTCGCCTCATCGATCCGCGCTTCTACGGCGAGGCCGGGGAGGCGAACGCCGAACTCGTCGAACGCGTGAAGGATCTGGCCGCCGAACGGGAGTGCGAACCGGCGCAGATCGCGCTTGCCTGGGTTCTGGCCAAGCAGCCGGACGCGATCCCGATCCCCGGCACCAAGCGCCGCACATGGCTGATGCAGAACATCGACGCCGCCAAGGTCGAGCTGACGCCCGACGAAGTCGCGGTCCTCGACGTCGCCTTCGACCCGTCGAAGGTCATCGGAGCCCGCTACCCGCAGGCCTCGATGACGGGCATCAACGCTTAGAGCGTCAGAGGAAGAACAGCCAGGTCGCGAGCAGGAAGCACGGGCCGAGGACGCCGAAGCTCCAGGCCATGTAGCCGAAGAAGCTCGGCATCTTCACGCCGCGGTTCCGCGCGATCGCCAGCACCATGAAGTTGGGGGCGTTGCCGATATAGGTCAGCGCCCCCATGAACACCGCGCCGCTCGACACCGCGGCGAGGGTGGACGCCAGCGGGCCCATCAGCTCCTGCGCGTTTCCGCCCGCGAGGTTGAAGAACACGAGATAGGTGGGGGCGTTGTCGAGCACGCTCGACAGAAGGCCCGTCATCCAGAAATAGATTTCGTCGCGCGGGCTCCCGCTCTCGTCGGACACGAGCGCGACCAGCGGCGCGGCGGCGCCTTCCGTCCCGGCTTTGAGGATCAGCAGAGCCGGAATGAGCGTCGCGAAGATGCCCGCGAACAGCTTCGCTACCTCCTTGATCGGCTCCCAGTCGAAGCCGTTCGCCTCGCGCACCTCCGTCGGGGTGATCTTCAGCGAGATGAGCGCGAGCGCGATCAGGATCGCGTCGCGAACCAGCGACTGCAGCCCGACATGCGTGCCCCAGAGATCGAGCTCGATCCCCGGTTTCCAAACTCCGCTCATCAGGATCGCGGCGACGACGCCGGCCAGCAGCGGCAGGTTCTGGAGGCCGACGAGCCGCACCCGGCTGTCCGGCGTGGGATCGGGCTTCGGCGCGTGCTCCTCGCGACCGTAGAGCCAGCGGTCGAGCAGATAGAAGATGACGAGCAGCGTCACGACCATGAAGCCGGTCTCGGCGGCGAGATGCGTCGTGGTCCAGAAGAACGAGACCCCCTGCAGGAAGCCGAGAAACAGCGGCGGGTCGCCGAGCGGCGTCAGCGAGCCGCCGATGTTCGACACGAGGAAAATGAAGAACACCACGACATGGACGTTGTGGCGGCGATTGTCGTTGGCGCGCAGCAGCGGGCGGATCAGCACCATGGACGCGCCGGTGGTGCCGATGACGCTCGCAAGCAGGGTGCCGATCGCCAGCAGCCCGGCGTTCACCGCCGGCGAGCCGTGGATGTTGCCCTTCACCAGAAGGCCGCCCGAAATCGTGAAGAGCGAGAACAGCAACACGATGAAGGGGATGTATTCGAGCGCGGCGGCGTGAACGACTTCCGACGCCACCGCGCCGGGGCCCTGGGTCGCGGCGAAGGGGATCAGCAGCGCCAGCGCCCAGAAGGCCGAGACCTTGCCGTAATGGTGGTGCCAGAAGTGGGGCGCCGCGAGCGGCAGGACGGCGATCGATCCCAGCATTCCGACGAGCGGCAGCGCCCAGATCGGCGAGAGCCCACGGCCATCGACATGGCCATGAACCAATGGCCGGACGAGCGGATCGATCACGGAAACCAACAGGGCGACCGCGACGACGGCGCCCACGACCCAAATGAGCGGCGACGGACGTGTGCGGCCGGACTCCAAGCTCGTCATGACGCCTTCCAAAACCGACGAAGGCCCCGCGGCGGAGCCTCGAAAGTGTTAGGCCGCGCGCGGCCGACGGCCAAGGCCTTTGGAGCGGAACCGTGTGGACCGCGCGCGAAGCGCCGCCCGACATGCGGCGGAAATCAGGTGGTCGTCCGACCAGAATGTGTCTGTTCAAGTCGAGACGTACGTGCGACGTTTTGTCCGTGAGAGGGCGAACAACGCCCCCCGGGAGGAAACGATGAAGCATTCGGTAGGAGTTCGACTTCGTTCATTGCTTTGCGCGGCGGCCCTCGGCGCGACGCTTGGCGCCGCGCCGGTCGAGGCGCAGGAGGCGCGCTGGTTCGCCACCTGGTCGGCGAGCCCCGGCTGGGGACAGCCGGAGGCCGACACGCCGACCGGCGGGCTCGACGGAGACACCGTCCGCACCGTCCTTCAGACCAGCCTTGCGGGCGACGCCGCGCAGCTGCGGATCTCCAACCTCTATGGCGACCGGCCGCTCAAGATCGGCCGCGCCACCATCGGCCGCGCGGGTTCGGGCGGATCGGTCGAGGGCGGCGTGGTCGAGGCGCGGTTCAACGGCGGGAAGGGGATCCTCATCCAGCCGGGCGGCTCGGCGATCAGCGACCCCGTCGCGTTCGACGTGCCGGCGCGTCAGGACCTCGCGGTGAGCCTGTTCCTCGAAGACGCCGAAGGTCCGGCGACCGCCCATGACCTGGGCGTCCAGACCTCCTACGTCGCGGCCGGCGACCAGACGGGAGCGTCCGCGCTCAACGGCGCCGCCACGACCGCGAGCCGCTACTTCCTCACCGGCGTCGACGTGCTCTCCCGCAAGGGGCGCGGCACGATCGTGGCCTTCGGCGACTCGATCACCGACGGCTACATGATCACGCTCGACAGCGACAAGCGCTGGCCGGACCTGCTGGCCAAGCGCCTCGCGCGCGCCGGCATGCCGTTCGCCGTCGCCAACGCCGGCATCAGCGGCAACGGCCATGTGGTCGAGAGCCTGCCCCAGTTCGGCGACAATGCGCAGGAGCGCTTCGACCGCGACGTGCTGAGCCTGCCGAACGTCACGCACATGATCGTTCTGCTCGGCATCAACGACATCGGCCAGCCGGGCGGGGAGGGCGAGCCGCCCACCAAGGCCAAGCTGATCATCGACAGCCTCGCCCAGCTCGCGGCGCGCGCCCGCTCCCACGGGATCAAGGTGTTCGGCGCGACCCTGACCCCGTTCGAGGGCACGGTTTTCCCGGGCTACTACACCGAGGAGGGCGAGGTCGTGCGCCAGAAGGTCAACGCCTGGATCCGCTCGACCGACGCCTTCGACGGCGTGGTGGACTTCGAGACGGCGCTCGCCGATCCGAAGAACCCGACCAGGATCCGGCCGGCCTACGACTATGGCGACCGGCTGCACCCGAACGACAAGGGCTTCGCCGCGATGGCGGAGGCGATCGACCTCGGGCTGTTCCGCTGAATGACGGCCGGCGGGGCGGTCGGGCGTGGTCCCGTCCGTCCCTCCGGCCTATGGTCGGCCCTTCTCGGAACGGAGGGCGCGGCCGTGGACGTCATCTGGAAGGGCGCGCTCGGCGGCCTCGTGACCGCGCTGATCGTGCTGGCTTCGAAGAAGGGAGACGTGCTGCCGGGCATCCTGCCGCTCGCGCCGACCTTCGCGTTGATCGCGCTGCTGGCCGTCGGCTCGAAGGGAGACCCGGAAGGATTTCGGACCGCGTGCCTCGCCGGGGCGAAAACGATCCCGGCCTATCTCGCCTTCCTCGGCGCCTGCTGGCTGCTCATCGGAAAGCTGGACTACCGGCTCGCGGTGCTGGGCGGGCTCGCGGCCTGGCTCGTGGTCGCGCTCGCGATCTTCGTCTTGCCGCAGCGCGGCTGAGGCCGTCTCAGGGCTTGAGATTCATCGGCACGACGCCCGGCGCCGCGGTCAGCGAGATCGTCACGCGGCGGTTGGCGGCGATCTGCGGGGCGTCGGGGAACATCGGCTCGGTCGACGAGCGCCCGACGACGCTGCGGAAGCGCGCGTCCGGAACGCCGGCCGAGGCGAGCAGGCCGCGCACCGCGCTCGCCCGGTCGGCCGAGAGCTTCCACGGGTCGACGTTGGAGGCTTCCGAGACGCCGGCGGCGGTGTGGCCCGAGATCGCGATCGGATAGTTCAGCGCGCGCAGCGACGGCGCGACGGCGGCGAGCGCGTCGACGACCCGGCGGGACGGCGTCGAGGAGCCGGCGGGGAACATCGACCGTCCGTCCTCGTCCACGATCGCGATCGAGACGCCGTCGGTCGAGCTTTCGACGACGATCTGGCTCGACATGTCGGCGATTTCGGGCATGGAGCGCAGCGCCTGGCGCAGCGTCGCGGCGGCGCGGGCGTAGCCGCGGGCCGCGGCCTCGGTGTCGGCGCGGCTCGCCGAGAGCGGCCCGGCGAGGTCGGAGGTCTCTTCCGGGCTCCGCGCCTCGTTGTATTTGAGCTCGGTGCGGGCCGGCGAGCCGCCGATGTCGATGATGCCGTCGGCGATGATCGTTTTCTGGGTGCCGAAGGCCTCGCGCATCGAGCCGGCGACGATCGACATTTTCTTTTTGTCCTGCGTCGAGAAGGCGACGAGCACGACGAAGAAGGCCATCAGCAGACCCATGAGGTCGGCGAAGGTCACGAACCAGCCGTGGCCGCCGCCGTGGTCGGCGTGTTTCTTCTTGGCCATTTCAGGCGGCCGCTTCCATCAGGTCGGCGCGTTGCTTCTCGGGCAGGTAGGCGATCAGCATTTCCTTGATGACGGCGGGGCTCTTCCCGGCGCGCAGCTGCAGCACGCCGTCGATGACGAGCGTCTGGTTCAGCTCCTCATGGGCGAACTTGATGTTCAGCTTGTCGGCGATCGGGAGGAAGAAGAAGTTGCCCACGACCGCGCCGTAAAGCGTCGCGAGCAGCGCGATGGCCATGAACACGCCGAGCTTCGACGGGTCCGACATTTCGGCGAACATCTGCACCATGCCGATGAGCGTTCCGATCATGCCGAACGCCGGGGCGCAGTCGCCGATGCCGCGGAACACCTTGCCGGCCATCTCGACGCGGTGGAGGTGAAGGTCGCGCTCGCGCTCGAGCGTCTCGCGGATGAAGTTCTCGTCGAACCCGTCGGCGACGTAGCGCACGCCCTTGGCCAGGAACTTGTCGTGCGGCGTCGCCTTGTCGAGGCCGACCGGGCCGGACTTGCGCACGATGTTCGCCATGTCGGCGATTTCGGCGATCAGGTCGCGCGGATTGGCGTGGCTGCCGCCGAAGCCGAACACGGTCTTGAGCGCGGTGGGGAACGAGGACAGGAAGGCGCCGAGCTCGAAGCGGATCAGCGTGGCGGTGATCGAGCCGCCGAAAATCACGATCACGGCGTGTTCGGAGTAATAGCGCTCGAGGCCGCCGCCCTCGTGGATCAGGAAGGACAGCACGCCGATGCCGCCCACGAAGCCAATTATAGTGGCGAAATCCATGTCCGGTCCTCAAGGCGCGCTCGGGTGCGAGGCGGCCGTCGGGCGGCATGGTGAAGATTTGGAGTTAAGGCCCGGTGAAGCGCGCAGGTTCGCGCGCTTCACCGCCGCTCAGGCGATCCCGAGCTTCAGCAGGTCGTGGATGTGGACGAGGCCGACCGGGCGGCCGTTCTCCACCACGAACAGCGCGGTGATCGCGCGGCCCTGAAGCTCGCTCATCGCGCCGGCCGCGAGGTCGTCGGGCGCGATCGTATGGGGGGAGCGGCTCATGACCTCGTCGACGCGGGCCTCGATCAGCCGCGGGCCCATGTGGCGGCGCAGGTCGCCGTCGGTGACGATGCCGAGAAGCGCTCCGGTCTCGTCCGTCACGCCCACGCAGCCGAAGCTCTTCTGCGACATGACGATGAGCGCCTCGGACATCTTCGTGCCGGCGCCGACCAGCGGGACCGCCGGGCCGACATGCATGACGTCGCGCACGAAGGCGAGCACGGCGCCGAGCTTGCCGCCGGGGTGGAAGCGCTTGAAGTCGCCGGGCGTGAACTGGCGGCCCTCGAGCAGCGCCACGGACAGCGCGTCGCCGAGCGCGAGCTGCATGGTGGTCGAGGTGGTGGGAGCAAGGCCGTGCGGGCAGGCTTCGCCGACGCGCGGCAGGATCAGCACGACGTCGGCGGCGCGGCCGAGCGCGCTGTCGACCTTCGAGGTGACGGCGACGACGGGCACGCGGAAGCGGGTGGCGTAGTGCAGCATGTCGCGCAGCTCGGCCGTCTCGCCCGACCAGGACAGGGCCAGCACGACGTCGTCGGACGTGATCATGCCGAGGTCGCCATGGCTCGCCTCGGCCGGATGCACGAAGAAGGCCGGCGTGCCGGTGGAGGCGAGCGTGGCGGCGATCTTGCGCCCGACATGGCCGCCTTTCCTTGCCGCTGACGATCACCCGGCCGTTCGAGCCGGCGATGATCTCGACGGCGGCCGCGAAGGAGACGCCGAGCGCGCCCTTCAAAGCGCCGCCGAGGCTCGCCAGGCCTGCCTGCTCGATCTCGATCGTGCGGACCGCCGACGCGATCGCCTCGACCCGCGCGCGCGTCGCGTCGGCGCTGCGGAAGTGCGTCGGAGCGGCGGGCGCGTCGGCCGGCTGGCGAAGCGGCTGGTTCATGGACGGTGGTGCTCCCGAAAAACAATCGCGCGAAAGGCGTCGCGAGGGTTGTACCACACGACGTCTCGCCCGCGCATCCGTGCGCCCACATACGACGCCGCATGGCGGCCCCGCAAAGGCATGACGCGAAAGGGAATATTAACCACGTCCGGCGAGGATCGTTAACCATGCCGCATCGCGCCGGCCGGCGCAGCCGTCCCCGCGAACAGTCAAGGACGTCATGTCGCGCCGGGCGATCTTCCGCGCCGTTCTCCTCGCTTCGGCCGTCGCGGTCGTCGGGGACGCGCGCGCGCAGAGTTCTGGAGAGCCGTTGCGCCGTCTCGACGAGCGTACGCTCGGTCTGCCGGTGCAGGGCGGACGACCCGCGGCCGGAGGCCGCTCCACGCCCCAGGCCGCGACGCAGGACGGGCTGGCGGGCGGCGACTACGGTCAGACCCCCGCCTCGCCGACCCCGCTCGCGGGCGGGGATTTCGGCGTCGAACCTGCAGATCCCGGAACGCTTGCGGGCGGCGGCTATGGCGAGCCCGCGACGCCCGAGGGCGAAGGCGAACGCACGGCCCCGATCGCCCCGTCCTATCTCGCCGATCCGCTCGCCGCGGGTCCTGGCGGCTTCGACCGCACGCGCCTGCGTCGCCCGGCCTCGCCCGTCGACGACGCCTATGCGCCGACGGGGGTGACGGCCGGCGCCTTCACGCTGCGGCCGAGCCTCGAGACCGCCGCCGGATACGACGACAACCCGAACCGCGTCGACGGGAGCGCAAAGGGGTCGGGGTTCGTCCGCCTGAAGGGCGAGCTCGACGCGCAGTCGAATTGGTCGCGTCACGCGCTCGACTTCGAATCGAGCGCCCAGATCCGCAGATATGAAAGCGTCCGGCCGGGCTACGAGCCGGACCTGAACGCCGCGCTGTCGGGACGGCTCGACATCAGCGAGCGCACCCAGATCAACGCGCAGTTGCGCGGCTCCGTCATCGCCTCGCAGCCTGGCGACCCTGAGACGAGCGGCATCAAGGGCGACGAGATCTCGCGCTCCGTCGGCGCGACGCTCGGCGTCGCCCAGCGCTTCAACCGGCTGAGCCTCCGGCTCGACGGCCTGGTCGACCGGTACACGGTCAAGGATTCCAAGCTCACCAATCCGGACCCGGTCACCGGCGACGACATGCGCGACAATTCCGATCGCGCCTACAACAGCTATCAGGCGCGGCTGCGCGCCTCCTACGACCTGTCGCCGAAGCTGCAGCCCTTCGTGGAGACCTCGGTCGACACCCGCGACTACGACCAGAAGATCGACAACACCGGTCTGCGCCACCTCGGCTCGGACGGCTTCGCGGTCGGCGGCGCGCAGTTCGAGGCCGGGCGGCTGGTCACGGGCGAGCTCGGCCTCGGCTATGGCCGCCAGACGCCCAAGGACGGCGGGCTGAAGCCCGTCGAGGGCGTGCTGATCGACGGCAACGTCGCCTGGACCCCGACCGCACTCACCACCGTTCGGGGAACCGTGCGGACGAGCCTGCAGGAGACCAGTCTCGTCAATTCGAGCGGCATCCTCGACCGCAGCGGCGAGCTGTCGATCGAGCACCAGTTTCGCCGGAACTTCATCGGAACCGCCCGGCTCGCGTTCGACCGCGCTGAATACAAGGGCGGCGCGAAGCTGACGCAGGACCAGCTCACCGCCGGCCTCGGCTTCGAATACAAGATCAACCGCAACGTCGCGTTGACCGGCAAATTCGATCGCGTCTGGATGGACAGCACCGCCCAGGGCGCCGACTATGTCGCCTCGATCGTCGAGTTCGGGCTTAAGTTCCGGCGCTGAACGCCGGGCTCCAGCGCCCGGCGCCGTCGCGGGTTCGAGCGTCAGCCCTTCAGCAGCGCTTCGATCTCGGCCCGGAAATCGGCCGAAACCTCTTCGCGCGCGAGGCCGTAGGCGACGTTGGCGGCGAGGAAGCCGAGCTTCGAGCCGGTGTCGAACACCTTTCCGGAGAACTGGAAGCCTGAGAAGGGCTGGGCGTCGGCGAGCTTCAGCATCGAGTCGGTGAGCTGGATCTCGCCGCCGGCGCCCGGCTCCTGCTTCGACAGCAGGTCGAAGATCTCGGGCTGGAGAATGTAACGGCCGGAGATCGCCAGATTCGACTGGGCCGTGCCTTTCTTGGGCTTCTCGACCATCGAGGTCATGGCGAAGCCCTTGCCGACGTCCTCGCCCCGGCCGACGATCCCGTACTGATGGGTCTGGTCGTCCGGCACCTCGTAGACCGCCACGACATTTCCGCCGCCGGCCTCGTCATAGACGTCGATCATCTCGGCGAGGCAGCTCTTCTTGGCGAGATGCAGCATGTCGGGGAGGATCAGCGCGAAGGGCTCGTCGCCCACGATGTCGCGCGCGCACCAGACTGCGTGGCCGAGGCCGAGCGGCTCCTGCTGGCGGGTGAAGCTCGTCGTGCCGGCCGCCGGAAGCTGCTCCTTCAGGATCGCGATCGCCTCCTTCTTGTCGCGGCGCGCGAGCGTGTCGTCGAGCTCGTAGTTCTTGTCGAAATGATCCTCGATCACGCCCTTGCCGCGGCCGGTGACGAACACGAAGTGCTCGATGCCTGCGGCCTTCGCCTCGTCGACCACATGCTGGATGACGGGTCGGTCGACGACGGTCAGCATTTCCTTCGGGGTCGCCTTGGTGGCGGGCAGGAAACGCGTGCCGAGGCCGGCGACGGGAAACACGGCCTTGCGGATCTTCTTGGCAGGCATCGGGGCTCCGGGGATCGGCGGCCGTATATTGGCCGTCATGGACACGTAGTTTGGGGGCGTATGTGGGAGGCTTCGGCCCGTCGTAAAGCCCACGCGTCCGTGAAGCCTTGGTTAACCGAAAGCTAACTTCCGCGCGTATCCTTGGTTAATTCGATGCTAACCCGCCGCGAGAGCGTCGGCCTCGAAGGAGACGCCAAATGACCTTCCGGCTCCGGTCCGTGCTTGCGATCGCCGCGGCGAGCCTCGCCCTTGCGGCGAGCGCGCCCGCGTCGGCTTTCGCGCAATCGTCGCAGGCGCGCTTCGACGCCTACGTGCAGCGACTGAAGCCGGAAGCCATGAAGGCGGGCGTGTCGTCCGCGCTCTACGACCGGGCCTTCCGTGGGCTCAAGGTCGACCAGGAGGCGATCGACAAGTCCAACACTCAGCTCGAGTTCAAGCAGTCGATCGCGGTCTATATCGACACGCAGGTCTCCGACACCCGCGTCGCCAACGGCAAGGCGAACGCGGCGAAATACGCCGACCTGCTCGCCCGCATCGAGCGGACCTACGGGGTCGACCGCTATGTCGTGCTCGGCGTCTGGGGCATGGAGACCAACTACGGTTCCTCGATGGGCGGCCACAACGTCATCGAGGCGCTGGCGACGCTCGCCTGCTGCGCGACGCGGCGGCCGGAGTTCTTCCGCAAGGAGCTAATCGCCGCGCTGCAGATCCTCCAGCAGGGCAACGTCGCGCCGGAGAACATGATCGGCTCCTGGGCCGGCGCCATGGGCCAGACCCAGTTCATGCCGACGAGCTTCAAGGCCTACGCGGCCGACGGCGACGGCGACGGCAAGCGCGACATCTGGGGCTCGACCGCCGACGCGCTCGCCTCGACGGCGAACTATCTCAGAAAGCACGGCTGGAAGTCGGGCGTCCGCTGGGGCCAGGAGGTCACCGGCGGGGGCGGGGAGGGCAAGCTGTTCCGCCCCGGCGGGCCGAACGGGCCGGCCTTCATGACGACGTCGAACTACCGCGTCATCAAGCGCTACAACAACGCGGACAGCTACGCGCTCGCGGTCGCGCATCTCTCCGACCGCATCCGGGGCGGCGGCCCGATCCAGACGCCCTGGCCGAACCACGACAAGCCGCTCGACGAGCCCGGCCGCTTCGAGCTTCAGGCGCTGCTCGCCCGGCGCGGCTACGACGTCGGCGAGCCGGACGGCAAGATCGGACCGGCGACCCGCACCGCGATCATTTCCTACCAGCGCCAGCAGGGCATCCTGCCGGACGGCTACGCCAGCGTCTCGCTGCTGCGCCGGATGAAGTCCGGCCGTTGACCGTCTTCCCGCCTCGGTGGCCCGCGGCGCGGGGCCGTGTTATCGTTTGAAGATGACACGGCTCGCTCTCGGCGCGATCGCGGCGTTCATGCTGGCGGCCCTCTTCGCAGGGTCCGGCGGGGAAGCGCGCGCCCAAGGGTATTCCCAGCGCTATTACGAAGCCGCGCCGCGCGAGCGCGTCTATCGCGAGCGTCGGGTCTACGACGAGGACGACGACGCCTATTTCGAGCGACGCCAGCGCTACTACAGCCGTGACGCCGTCGCGCGCCGCAACGCCCAGCGCCGGATGCGCGAGGTCGAGGTGGAGCGGCCGAGAAGCCTGAACTTCTTCCAGCGCCTTTTCGGAGGCGGCTCCGCCGACACAGACCAGCGCTCCGACCAGGGCGCGGTCGAGGTCAGGCCGGCCAAGCGTCCCCCGCGTCGTCGTCCCGCAGTCGCCGCCCGACCGCCTGCTCCGATCCCGGCCGATCCAGGCGCCGCCGCGGCCGCCGCCGCTGCTGGGGCGAGCGTCGGAGCCGCCGCGGCGCTTCAGCCGGGAGCCGCGCCCGCGCCGGCGCCCGTCCAGCCCACAACCTTCGTGGCCGTCGTCGGCGACAGCATCGCGGACCAGCTCGCGGTCGGCTTGCAGGAGGGCTTTGCAGACGCGCCCGAGCTTGCGGTGAAGCGCATCGTGAAGCCGAATTCCGGGCTGGTGCGCGACGACTATTTCGACGTCGTGGCCGAGGCCCGGAAAGTTCTCGACCAGGGTCCGTTGACCTACGCCGTCTTCGAAGCGGGCGTGAACGACCGACAGCCCTTCCTCGACATGCGAAAGGAGCCGCCCCTCTCCGACGCCTGGCGCAAGCGCTATGCCGAGCGGATCGACGCGGTGCTCGCGCCCTTCAAGGAGCGCAAGATCCCGATCTTCTGGACGGGCCTCACGGCGAGCGAGTCGACGCGCGCCACCGCCGACCACGTCGCGATCAACGCCATCGCCCGCGAGCGCGTCGAGGCGGCGGGCGGGACCTACGTGGACGTGTGGGAGGGCTTCGTCGACGAGGACGGCCTTTACATGGAGAGCGGGCCGATGCTCGACGGCCAGATCGGCCGTCTCCGGCTCGACGACGGCGTGCATTTCTCGAAGGCGGGCGCGCGCAAGCTCGCCCATTACGTCGAGCAGGAGATCCGCAAGGTTTTCCAGCCGAAGTCAGTCCAGCCCGACGCTGTGATGGCGGCGATCGCCCCGGAAGCGGGCGCGACCGCGATCCAGCCGGCGCCGACCGCGGAGCAGCCGCGGCCGATCTCCAGCCCGCTCATGGTTCTCACGGCTCCGCGCCGGAGCCAGGGCGGCGCGCTCGCCGCCGCCACGCCGATGCCGATCCCGGCGCGCGACGCCTCGCAGTCGGCCGCGAAGGTGCTGGTCAACGGCGAAGGCATGGAGGCGGACGCCGGCCGCATGGACGACCACCGCTGGCCGGGCGCGGAGCAGCCTGCGCCCGCAGGTCCGAAGACGACCGAGATCAAGGCCTCTCCGGCCGCGCAGACGGCGCAGCCCGCGACGCTGATCGACCCACGCCCGGTCGAACAGCAGGGACGGTAGCCGGGGCGGTCATCCCGGGCTGAGCGCCGGGGTCAATCTCAGGAAGAAGCTCGTCATGCCCCGGACGATCCGAGGCATGACGGAGCAAGGTTCGAGCGTCTCTACCGACCCGTGATCCCGGCTTTCGCCGCGCTTCGCCGAGGGCCGATCACCTCGGCAGCGTCGTCGATCCCATCAGAAAGATGTCGATCGCGTGCGCGGCCTGCCGGCCCTCGCGGATCGCCCATACGACGAGCGACTGGCCGCGGCGCATGTCGCCGGCCGCGAACACCTTCGGGTTCGACGTCACGTAGCTCTGCTCGTCGGCGAGAACGGCGCCGCGCTTGTCGAGCGCCACGCCCGACTCCTGCACCAGGCCCTCGAGCAACGGCCCGCGGAAGCCGAGCGCGATGAAGACGAGGTCGGCCTTGAGGATGAACTCCGAGCCCGGGACCGGCTGGCGCTTGGCGTCGGCGCGGGCGCATTTGATGCCCGTGACGCGGCCCTTCGCGCCCTCGATGCCGAGCGTCACGGCCGCGAATTCGCGTTCCGCGCCCTCGGCCTGGGACGACGAGGTGCGGAACTTCATCGGCCAATAGGGCCAGGTGAGGAGCTTGTCCTCGATCTTCGGCGGCACCGGGCGGATGTCGATCTGCGTGACCGTGATCGCGCCCTGGCGGAACGAGGTGCCAACGCAGTCGCTGGCCGTGTCGCCGCCGCCGATGACCACGACGTGCTTGCCTGCGGCGCTCACCGGCGCCTCGGGGATCGAGCGTTCGTCGCCGACGCGGCGGTTCTGCTGAACGAGGAACGGCATCGCGTAATGGACGCCGGTAAGCTCCTGACCGGGAAGCGAAGGATTGCGCGGATCCTCGGCGCCGCCGGCGAACAGCACGGCGTCGTGGCCGTCGACGAGCTCCTGCACCGGCGTCGTGACGCCGACGTTCACGCCGTAGTGGAACGTGACGCCCTCGGCCTCCATCTGCTTCACGCGGAAGTCGATGTGGCCCTTCTCCATCTTGAAGTCGGGAATGCCGTAGCGCATCAGGCCGCCGGCCTTTGGCTCGCGCTCATAGACATGGACGTCGTGGCCGGCGCGCGCGAGCTGCTGGGCCGCCGCCATGCCGGCGGGGCCGGAGCCCACCACCGCGACGCGCTTGCCCGTCTTGGTCTCCGGCGGCTCGGGCTTCACCCAGCCCGCAGCGATCGCCTTGTCGGCGATCGCCTGCTCGACCGTCTTGATCGCGACCGGCGTGTTCTCGAGGTTCAGCGTGCAGGCTTCCTCGCAAGGCGCGGGACAGATGCGGCCGGTGAACTCCGGAAAATTGTTGGTCGAATGCAGGTTGCGCGCGGCCTCCTGCCAGTCGTCGGCGTAGACGAGATCGTTCCAGTCCGGGATCTGGTTGTTGACCGGGCAGCCCTGCGGCCCATGGCAGAACGGAATGCCGCAATCCATGCAGCGCGCGGCCTGCTTGGCGACCTCGGCGTCCGACAGCGGGAGGGTGAACTCCCGGAAATGACGGATGCGGTCGGAGGCGGGCTGATAGCGCGCTTCCTGCCGTTCGATCTCAAGAAAACCAGTGACCTTGCCCATTTTGGTCTCCGCCGGAGGCCCTTTGCAACGCACGGCCTCAGGCCGGCGTCGACGCGGTCCACCCGAAAGCGGACGCGCCGATGACGAATTAGATCATTTCTGAAGACGTGTCCCGCAGGGCCTCCATAGGCCCTGCGGAAATGCTGCGCCAGTGGGCGTTCCGCCTCACTCAGCCGCCTGCAGCGCGCGCGCCTTCTCCATCTCGCGCAGCGCCTTGCGGTACTCGACCGGCATCACCTTGACGAACTTCGACCGGTAGTCGGCCCAGTTGTCGAGGATCTGCTTGGCGCGGGTCGACTCGGTGTGGACGTGGTGCGCGGTGATCAGCTGCTTCAGCCGGTCCTCGTCGTGGCGCGTCATGTCCGGGTCGACCTCGATACGGCCCTTGAACTCGAGGTCGCCGCCGTGGTGGTGGAGCTCCTGCATGAGCTCCTCCTCCTCCGGCACCGGCTCGAGATCGACCATCGAGAGGTTGCAGCGCGCGGCGAAGTCGCCGGCCTCGTCGAGCACATAGGCGACGCCGCCCGACATGCCCGCCGCGAAGTTGCGGCCGGTCTTGCCGAGCACCACGACCACGCCGCCGGTCATGTATTCGCAGCCATGGTCGCCGGAGCCCTCGACGACCGCGATCGCGCCGGAGTTGCGGACAGCGAAGCGCTCGCCGGCGACGCCGCGGAAGTAGCACTCGCCCTCGATCGCGCCGTAGAGCACCGTGTTGCCGACGATGATCGACTCCTCGGCCACGATGCCGGCGTTCTTGGCCGGCCGCACGATGATGCGGCCGCCCGAGAGGCCCTTGCCGACATAGTCGTTGGCTTCGCCCGTGAGGTCAAAGGTCACGCCCGCGGCGAGGAACGCGCCGAACGACTGGCCGGCGGTGCCGGTCAGCTTCACCGTGATGGTGTCGTCCGGCAGACCTGCCGATCCGTAGGCCTTGGCGACCGCGCCGGACAGCATGGCGCCGGCCGAGCGGTTGCGGCTCGCGATGGTTCGCTCGATCGTCACCGGCTCGCCGCGCTCGATCGCGGGCGCGGCGGCGGCGATCAGGTCGCGGTCGAGCACGCTCTCGAGATGGTGGTCCTGCGTCTCCGCATGGCGGATCGCGACGTCGGCCCCGACCACGGGCTTGGCGAACAGCTTCGAGAAGTCGAGGCCGCGCGCCTTCCAGTGGTTGATCGCCTCGCGCTTGTCGAGCAGGTCCGAGCGGCCGATGACGTCGTCGAGCTTCGAGAAGCCCATCTCGGCCAGAAGCCCGCGGACCTCTTCGGCCACGAAGAACAGATAGTCGATGACGTTCTCGGGCGTGCCCTTGAAGCGCTTGCGCAGCACCGGATCCTGCGTGGCGATGCCCACCGGACAGGTGTTGAGGTGGCACTTGCGCATCATCAGGCAGCCGGCCGCGATCAGCGGCGCGGTGGAGAAGCCGAACTCGTCGGCCCCGAGCAGCGCGCCGATCAGCACATCGCGCCCCGTGCGCAGTCCGCCGTCGACCTGCAGCCGGACGCGGCCGCGCAGCTTGTTCATGACGAGCGTCTGCTGGGTCTCGGCGAGGCCGGTCTCCCAGGGGCCGCCCGCATGCTTCAGCGAGGTCAGCGGGCTCGCGCCGGTGCCGCCCTCGAAGCCCGAGATCGTGATGTGGTCCGCGCGCGCCTTGGCGACGCCGGCCGCCACCGTGCCGACGCCGACTTCCGAGACGAGCTTCACCGAGATGTCGGACGCCGGATTGACGTTCTTCAGGTCGTAGATGAGCTGCGCCAGATCCTCGATCGAGTAGATGTCGTGGTGCGGGGGCGGCGAGATGAGACCCACGCCTTGGGTCGAGCGGCGCACCTTGGCGATCGCGGCGTCGACCTTGTGGCCGGGCAGCTGCCCGCCTTCGCCGGGCTTGGCGCCCTGCGCGACCTTGATCTGGATCATGTCGGCGTTGACCAGGTACTCGGCGGTCACGCCGAAGCGGCCCGAGGCCACCTGCTTGATGGCCGAGCGCTTCGAGTCGCCGTTCGCGAGCGGAACGAAGCGCTCCGGCTCCTCGCCGCCCTCGCCGGTGTTCGACTTGCCGCCGATCCGGTTCATGGCGATGGCGAGCGACTCATGCGCCTCGCGGCTGATCGAGCCGAACGACATCGCCCCGGTGACGAACCGCTTCACGATCTCGGCCGCCGGCTCGACGTCGTCGACGGCGACGGGATCGCGGCCGCGCTCCTTGGCGTTCTTCACGCGGAACAGGCCGCGCAGCGTCAAGAGCTTCTCGGACTGTTCGTTGAGGTCGCGGGCGAACTCCTCGTACTTGGCGTAGGAGCGCGTGCGCACCGCGTGCTGAAGGTTAGCGACCGAGTTCGGCGTCCAGGCGTGGTCCTCGCCGCGGATGCGGTAGGCGTACTCGCCGCCGACGTCGAGCGCCGATCGCAGGATCGGAACGTCCGAGAAGGCGAGCGTGTGACGGCGCACCGTCTCTTCCGCGACCTCTGCGAGGCCGACGCCGCCGACCGGCGTCGCGGTGCCCGAGAAGTACTTGTCGACGAACTCCTTCGACAGACCGACCGCGTCGAAGATCTGCGCGCCGCAATAGGACTGATAGGTCGAGATGCCCATCTTGGACATGACCTTGAGCAGGCCCTTGCCGATCGACTTGATGTAGCGCGTGCGCACCTCATAAGCGTCGACGCGCTCGGGGAAGTCGAGCGCCTGATGCATCTCCTCGAGCGTCTCGAAGGCGAGATACGGGTTGATGGCTTCCGCGCCGTAGCCCGCGAGCACCGCGAAGTGATGCACCTCGCGCGGCTCGCCCGACTCGATGACGAGGCCGACCGACGTCCGCAGACCCTTGCGGATCAGGTGATGATGCACGGCCGCGGTCGCGAGCGCGGCGGGGATCGCGATGCGGCCCGACCCGACCAGACGGTCGGACAGGATCACGATGTTGAAGCCGCCATGGACCGCCGACTGCGCGCGCTCGCACAGCCGCTCGAGCGCGTCAGCCATGCCGGCCGCGCCCTTCTCGGCCGGATAGGTGGTGTCGAGCGTGCGCGACTGGAACTGGCTCTCGGCGAGGTCGTCGATCGCGCGGATCTTCTCCAGATCTTCGTTGGAGAGGATCGGCTGGCGCACCTCGAGCCGCTTCTTCTTCGAAGAGCCTTCGAGGTCGAACAGGTTCGGGCGCGGACCGATGAACGACACGAGGCTCATCACGAGCTCCTCGCGGATCGGGTCGATCGGCGGGTTCGTGACCTGCGCGAAGTTCTGCTTGAAGTAGGAGTAGAGCAGCTTCGACTGGCGCGACAGCGCCGACAGAGGCGTGTCGGTGCCCATCGAGCCGACGGCTTCCTGGCCCGTGGTCGCCATCGGCGACATCAGCAGCTTCACGTCTTCCTGGGTGTAGCCGAAGGCCTGCTGGCGATCGAGCATGCTGGCCTGCGTGCGCGGCCGCGGGGCCGGCGCGTCGGGCAGGTCCTCGAGGACGAGCTGGGTCTTCTTCAGCCACTCCTTGTAGGGGCGCGCCGAGGTGAGGCTCGCCTTGATCTCCTCGTCGGAGACGATGCGGCCTTCGGTCAGGTCGATCAGCAGCATGCGGCCCGGCTGGAGCCGCCACTTGCGCACGATCTTCTCTTCCGGGAAGGGCAGCACGCCCATCTCGGAGGCCATCACCACGAGATCGTCGTCGGTGACGTACCAGCGCGCAGGACGCAGGCCGTTGCGGTCGAGGGTCGCGCCGATCTGGCGGCCGTCGGTGAAGGCGACCGCGGCCGGTCCGTCCCACGGCTCCATGACGGCGGCGTGGTACTCGTAGAAAGCGCGGCGCTGCTCGTCCATCAGCGGGTTGCCGGCCCAAGCCTCAGGCACCAGCACCATCATGGCGTGGACGAGGCTGTAGCCGCCGCGCACGAGGAATTCGAGCGCGTTGTCGAGACAGGCGGTGTCGGACTGGCCCTCATAGGAGATCGGCCAGAGCTTCGAGATGTCGTTGCCGTAGAGCTCGCTGTCGACCGACGCCTGCCGCGCCGCCATCCAGTTCACGTTGCCGCGCAACGTGTTGATCTCGCCGTTGTGGGCGACCATTCGGTAGGGATGGGCGAGCGACCAGGCCGGGAAGGTGTTGGTCGAGAACCGCTGGTGAACGAGCGCGAGCGCGCTCTCGAACAGCGGGTTCTTGAGGTCGGGATAATAGGCCGCGAGCTGGTCGGCCAGGAACATGCCCTTGTAGACGATGGTCCGGCAGGAGAGCGACACGGGATAGTAGGACGAGGCCTGCGGGTGGTCCCCATAGACCTCGTTCGAGACGATCTTGCGCAGGATAAACAGGCGGCGCTCGAACTCGTCCTCGTCCTCGATGGAGGGCGAGCGTCCGATGAACACCTGAAACTGCGTCGGCTCGGTCGGCTTCACGCTCTCGCCGAGCGAGGAGTTGTCGGTCGGCACCTCGCGCCAGCCCAGCAGCGTGTGGCCCTCGCTCGCGATCGCGCGCTCGAGCGCCGCGCGCACATGGTCGATGCCCTGCTGGTCGCGCGGGCCAAAGCCGTGGCCGACCGCATACATCCCGGGCTCGGGCAGCTCGAAGCCGAGCCGTTCGGCCTCGGCCGCGAAAAACTTGTGCGGAATCTGCACCAGCATGCCTGCGCCGTCGCCTGCGCGCGGGTCCGCGCCCACGGCGCCGCGATGCTCGAGGTTCTCGAGGATCTTGAGGCCATGCTCGATGATCGTGTGGCTCTTGCGGCCCTTCATGTCGGCCACGAAGCCGACGCCGCACGAATCCTTTTCATGGCGCGGGTCGTAGAGGCCCTGCGCCTTCGGAAGACCGTGATCGACCACGATGGTTCGGACGGCAGAGCCGGCGCGGCCGTCGAGGTCGGTCGCGGGAGCCGGAACTCGCTTCGTCACGGGCGTCTCCATGGCGATCTCCTTGGATCCGTTCAAGCCAACGGCCCGAAGGCCATGCACGATGGGCGCCGAGACGCCCCTTAGAACAATTCCTACGCAGGACGCGCGCAGCCGGAGCGCCGGCGAAGTCCGGAATTCCGGAGCTTCCGCCGTCTCGCCCCGGCCGGGATGTCGAGCAGCGCGCGACCTTCGTCGCAAATGGACAGTCTTGCTGTCCTAATTGCCGCGCACCTTAATCAGAAAACCCTTGGCGGGTAAAGCGGCGACGTCAAGCCGGGTGGCGCCTCTTTGAAGCTCGCCCCATGTTGCGCGGCTCGGGCCACGGAAACGGGTTTCATGAATCTCACTAGCGACAACATCGCGCCAGCCCATGAGGCGGTGCTGGAGGCGCTCGCGGCCGCCAACCGCGGACCGGCGCGCCCCTACGGCCATGACGACGTGAACGCCCGCGTGGAAGCCATGCTGTCGGAGATCTTCGAGACGGAGGTCGCGGCGTTCCTGGTGACGACGGGCACGGCCGCCAACGCGCTCTCGCTCGCCCAGATGGTTCCGCCCTGGGGCGCGGCGATCGGGCACGCCGAAGCCCATGTCATGCACGACGAATGCGGCGCGCCGGAATTCTTCACCAACGGCGCCAAGATGGTGGGCGCGCCGGGCCTCGACGGCAGGCTGACGCCGGCGTCGCTTTCCGCGCTTCTCGCCCGCGACTTCTGGACGCCTCCAACCCATGTGGCGCCAGCCGCCTTGACGCTTAGTCAGGCGACCGAGGCCGGAACCGTCTACCGGCCGGGCGAGATCGCGGCGCTGACCGAGATCGCTCGGGACAAGGGCCTGCGCGTCCACATGGACGGCGCGCGCTTCGCCAACGCGGTCGTCTCGACCCGGGCCGCGCCCGCGGACCTCACCTGGAAGGCCGGCGTCGAGGCGCTGTCGTTCGGTTTCACTAAGAACGGAGCGATGGCCGCGGAAGCGATCGTGCTGTTCGCGCCGGACCTGATCAAGAACCTCGCGGAGCGTCGCAAGCGCGGCGGGCACACCTGGTCGAAGGGCCGCTTCGTCGCCGCGCAGATCGAGGCGCTGCTGGCAGACGGCCTCTGGCTCGACCTCGCGAAGACCGCGAACGCGCGCGCCGCGGAACTCGCGCTCGGCCTGCAGGCGCGCGAACTTCGGCTCGCCTTCCCGGTCGAGGCCAACGAGGTGTTCGTCTGGCTGCCTGCCGCTCTCCACGAGGCGCTGAAAGCCAAAGGCGCGGCCTATTACGTCTGGAGCAGCGACTCGACCGCGCCTGAGCGACGGGGAGGGAAGGACGAGGTCATCGCCCGCTTGATCGCCTCTTTCGCCACGACCTCAAAGGAAATCGCAAGCTTCCTCTCGGCGATCGACGCCGTGCGCGCGCCGGGCAAAAAGGCGTCCCGGTCTCCCGGGACGCCCTTGTTCTAGGCCGCAAGAGCGGCGGTCAGGCCGCCTGCTTGTCGACCACCTTCGACTCGATCGTGGCAGGCTTGGCCGAGCCGATCGGAATCGAACGCGGCTTCTTGGCTTCCGGAACCTCGCGCACGAGCTCGACATGGAGCAGGCCGTTCTCAAGGCTCGCGCCTGTCACCTGGACGTGGTCGGCGAGCTGGAAGCGGCGCTCGAACGCGCGGGCCGCGATGCCCTGATGGAGCACCTCGCTCTTCTTGTCCTCGGCGGCCTTCTCGCCGCGTACGGTGAGCGAGTTCTCCTTGACCTCGATGTTGAGGTCGTTCTCGCCGAAGCCCGCCACCGCGACGGTGATGCGATAGGCGTTCTCGTCGGTGCGTTCGATGTTGTAGGGCGGGTAGCCGGGCGAGGCTTCGCCGCCCGCGACGTTGTCGAGCAGCGAGAACAGCCGGTCGAAACCGACGGTGGAGCGATAGAGCGGGGCGAGATCGAACTGACGCATTCTGGTATCCTCCTCGGAGAAGCGACACACATGACGGCCCGCCAACTGGCCGGGCCGGTTTTCCCAATGATCGCAGCCGTTTGGCCTGCGACACTGTTCAGATGGTGAGGCCGATGACGCCGTTCAAGGGCGAAGGCGCGGCGGGCGGCGCGCTCGTCGGCGGCAAGGCGGGGGCGGCGCTCGCCGCGGCGTCCCGCCGCGCGGCCGCGGTGGTGGACGCGCTGGTCCGGAGGCCGGAGCCGAAAGCGGTCGAGCGGCCCCGGTTCCGTCCGGTGCGCGATGGCCTCGTGACAGTCGCGGGCGTGCCGGCCCCGGCGGGCGCGCATGGCCGCACCCTCACCACCGCTGACGGCGTCCGGCTCCGCAGTTCGTTCTGGCGCCCGGAAGGGGCGGCCCGCGGCACGGTCGTGCTGCTTCAGGGACGCGCGGAGTTCATCGAGAAGTATGGCGAGCTGATCGAGGATCTGCTCGGCCGGGGCTTTGCGGTCGCGACCATGGACTTTCGGGGGCAGGGCGGCTCCGAGCGACTCGCCGCGAACGCGCTCAAGAGCCACGTAAGCGACTTTGGCGACTATCGCGCCGACGTCGACGCGCTGATGCGCCAGGTGGCGCTGCCGAGCTGCCCGCCGCCGTTCTATGCGCTGTCCCACTCGATGTCCGCGCCCGTCGCGGTGGCGGCGGCGCTTCGGCAGCCGCAATGGTTCGAACGCATCGTGCTGATCGCGCCGATGATCGGCCTGCCGCTCGCCCGGATGGAGTTTTTCGCCCGGGGGCTCGCCACCGGGCTCGGGAGCATGGGGCTTGCAAGCGCCTACATTCCGGGCGGCACGAACCGGGTGATGGCGCTGAGGGATTTCGAGCGGAACCCCGTGACGTCGGACTTCGCGCGGTACGATCACGCCCGCCGGCTCATCGGCGCGGCGCCGGAGCTCGCGCTCGGGTCGCCGACCATCGGCTGGGTGCATTCAGCCTTCCGCGCCATGACCGCGACGGCCCTTCCGGGCGTGCCCGAAAGCTTCCGCGTGCCGACCCTCGTGATGTCGGCGGGGCGGGACCGGATCGTCGACGCCCGCGCGAGCGAGCGCTTCGCGACGCGCATCCGCGGCGGCGGCCATCTGATGGTCCGCGGCTCCCGCCACGAGATCATGATGGAGCGCGACGACGTCCGCGACATGTTCTGGGCGGCGTTCGACGCCTTCGTGCCGGGCAAGCGCGGACTGGCGTGAGCCTTCAGTCCGCGACGGGGTCGGGCCCGTAGGCGTTCGGCCCGCGCATGCCGGGAACGAAGCCGACATAGATCGAGAGCGCGAGCCCGACGACGCTCGAAAGCGTCATGGCGGGAAGCCCTGCGCCGACCCAGTGGCCCGCCGAGCCGATGAGGGCGGCGGCGAAAAGCGCCGCCAGTCCGATCCAGCCGTGCCGGCCATGGTCGTGGAAGCGGCGCACCACGAGGGTCGCGCAGATCCAGCCGCCAATGCAGATCGCAAGCGCCGCGAGCGCGATCGCGGCGGCGGGCGAAAATGGCCGTACGAGCGCGCCGAGCCCCGCCACGGCCCCGACGACCGGCGCGGCCGCGAGGGAGCGCAGCCAATAGCTGCGGCGGCGGATCCTGCCGCGCCAGGAGAAATAATCGGCCGCCAGTCGTTCGAGCATGCCGGAGATACGCGTGGACCCCTGCTTGAGGTTCAGCCGCGGGAGAGACGCTCGAGCGCGGCTTCGTGGATGCGCGGGTCGCCGGCGGCGACGATGCGTCCGCCGTTCGCCGCCGGGCCGCCGTCCCAGGTCGTGACGACGCCGCCGGCGCCTTCCACGATCGGGATCAGCGCCACGATGTCGAACGGCTTGAGATCGGCCTCGACCACGAGGTCGAGATGTCCGGCCGCCAGCATGCAATAGGCGTAGCAGTCGCCGCCCCAGCGGGTGAGCCGCGCTTCGTCCGAGACGCGGTCGAACGCCTCGCGCTCCTCGCCGGTGAACATTGTGGGGGAGGTCGACATCAGCATCGCGTCGGAAAGGCTTGCGCAGGAGCGCGTGCGCAGACGCCGCGAGCCGTTGCGTCCCGATAGCTCGCCGAGCCGCCGTCGCCCGAGAAGCGTTCGCCGATGAAGGGCTGGTGCATCATGCCGAAGCATGGCGCGCCGCGGCGAGTGAGGCCGATCAGCGTGCCCCACACCGGCAGCCCGAGGATGAAGGAGCGGGTGCCGTCGATCGGGTCCAGCACCCAGACATATTCGGCGTCGACCGCGAGGTCGCCGTGCTCCTCGCCGATGATGCCGTGGCCCGGAAAGGTCTCGCGGATCATCGCGCGCATGACGCTTTCCCCGGCCTTGTCGGCGGCGGTCACCGGGTCGAAGCCGGCGCCGTGGGTCTTGTCCTCGACGCCGAGAGACGTGCGGAAGAAGGGCAGGATCGCGTCCGCCGAGGCTGTCGCCAGTTTGTCCACGAAGGCGGCGAAGTCGACGGCGGTCATGCGCGCTCCCTTGAGATTCGAGGGCGGAACGCCGCGGCGGCGCGCCCCTTCGCAGCCCGTGTATATGTCTGAATGGGACGTAAGCGGGAGGCCAAAAAAAATCGCCGGATTCTGCGACAGGCAGTCGCATCCGGCGATTTAGGCGAATAGCCCTTGCTTTTTGTGCGGCGCGGCCGCATTTTATTGCAGCGCGGCAATGCGATCTCGCGATCGTGTCGCCGCTGCCCTCCTTGGGCGTTTCCTCCCTAGACTTGGGCCGTTCGCCTTGCGCGGACGGCCTTTTTTCTATGTCTTTTTGTCCAGGCGGGGCGGACATTGGCCGCTTCCGCGGCCTTTTGCAAGGCGTTTCCTATCAAACGATCGGCGTAGGCCTTCAACCGTCGGCGGCGCCTCTACTCGGCGGCCGCGCGAAGCGCCCCGAACAGGCCGAGAGGCGCGGTCGCGATCGCCTCGACGAGGCGCGCGAGCTTCGCCGAAAGCTCCTCGAATCCGCGGTGCTTCTCGTGAGTCTGCTCGTTCATGTAGAGCGCGCGGTTGATCTCGATCTGCAGCGCATGGACGTCCGTCGCAGGCGCGCCGTAGTGCTCGGTGATGTAGCCGCCGGCGTAAGGGCGATTGCGCGTGACCTGCAGCCCAAGAGCGCGCAACTCGTGCTCCACGAAGTCGACGATCGCAGGCGAGCACGCCGCGCCGTAACGGTCGCCGAGCACGATGTCGGCGCGCGTCCGGTCGTCGCGGGAGACGCCGATCGAAGGCATCGAGTGGCAGTCGATCAGCAGCGCCAGGCCGTGGGCGCGATGCGCCCGCGCGACGAGCCGCCGCAGGGCTCGGTGATAGGGCTTGTAGATCCGCTCGATCCGGTCGAGCGCCTCCTCGACCGGCAGGCGCGCGCCGTAGATCTCCTGCGCGTCGCCGACGATGCGGGCGATCGTGCCGAGGCCGCCCGCGACCCTGAGCGAGCGCGTGTTGGCGAAGGGCGGCAGCCGTCCGTCGAACATGCGCGGATCGAGTTCGTAGGGCTCGCGGTTGACGTCGACGAAGGCGCGCGGGAAATGGGCGCGCATGAGCGGGGCCCCGAAGCTCGGCGCGGACGTGAACAACTCGTCCACGAAAGCGTCTTCGGAGCGGCGCAGCGCCCTCGGATCAAGCCGCGAGGCGGCGAGGAAACTCGCCGGATAGCGCGCGCCGGAATGCGGAGAATTGAACGTGACAGCGGACGAACGAATCTCCGGCTCGAGAATTTCGAACGCCGGATCGAGCGCTTCGAGATCGTCCACAGCCGTCACCGCGCCAGCCGCTCCCTTAATGATTTGGCCCTAGAGATTGTCGCCCACGCCACGCGCGTCTGTCCATCTCCGCGACGCGATAAACCATCTGTTTACCAAACCGGCGGCTTATGAAATGAATTGCGGCCGACCGAGACTGAACCGAGTCGAAAGTCAGTGAATCCCAGCTCAAAGATCCTCCTTGCCGAAGACGACGACGACATGCGCCGGTTCCTCGTGCGCGCGCTCGAGAACGCCGGTCATTCGGTGGTGTCCTTCGACAATGGCCTGTCGGCCTATCACCGGCTGCGCGAGGAGCCGTTCGAGCTCCTGCTCACCGACATCGTGATGCCGGAGATGGACGGCATCGAGCTCGCGCGCCGCGCGACCCAGCTCGATCCGGACATCAAGGTGATGTTCATCACGGGCTTCGCCGCGGTCGCGCTGAACCCGGATTCTCAGACCCCCAAGGACGCCAAGATCCTGTCGAAGCCGTTCCACCTGCGCGAGCTGGTGACCGAGGTCGACAAGCTGCTGGCGGCCTGACGGGCCTCATCCCATGAGCCAATGGTATCCGCCGGGGCTGATCGTCGCGGCGCTCGTGCTTGGCCTCACGGGCCTTCCCGACAGGCTCGGACTTCTCGGCGCGAGCCAGGGCCTGCTGATCGGCGCGCTGGTCTGCGCGCCCATCTGGCTGTTCAAGACCTGGCGGGAGAACCGCCGGCCGCGGGGCGAATAGCGCGTCGTCCTGAAGCGCGGACGCGCATTCCGTTCGTCATGCCCGGCTTGTTCGAGGCATCCGCCGCGCCGGCCCGCGATGCTCTGCAATTAGACATAAATCTCCCCGAAAAGCCGTGGGACGACGGTCGGGGTTTTGGCTCAAGAACGGCCGACATGCGGACCGCTTGCGTCTCCGCTCTTGCCCCCCGGCCCGCCGGGCTGTAACTCCCTGCCGCCTGCTTCGAGCTTCCGGAGGGCTGATGACCGTCGCCGTCTCTCATCGCGGCGTCGCGGCCGCGCCGCATTCCGCCGCCTCCGAAACCGGACGCGCCATCCTCGCCGAAGGCGGCAACGCCTATGAGGCGATGGCCGGCATGGCCGCGACCATCGCGGTCGTCTATCCGCACATGAACGCGATCGGCGGCGACGGCTTCTGGCTGGTCCGCGAGCCCTCCGGCGAGGTCCGCTACATCGAGGCCTGCTCCGTCGCGGGCTCGCGCGCCACGATCGGTTTCTACCGCGACCGAGGATATGAGGCGATTCCCGCCCGCGGGCCGCTGGCGGCAAACACCGCGCCGGCCGCCGTCGACGGCTGGCGGCTCGCCCTCGAACTGTCGCGCGAGGCCGGCGGGCGCCTGCCGCTCAGCGCGCTGCTGTTCGAGGCCATCCGCCACGCGCGTGAGGGCTTTTCCGTCTCCCCCTGCCAGGGCCGCACGGTCCCCAAGGAGTTCGCCGCGATCGTCGAGGCGCCCGGCTTCGCGGACGCCTTCATGCGCGACGGCAAGATGTTCGAGGCCGGCGAGACCCTGCGTCAGCCGAGGCTCGCCGACACGCTCGACCATCTCGCAAGGGCTGGCCTGCGCGACTTTTTCGATGGCGACGTCGGGCGCGAAATGGCCTCCGATCTCGACCGCATCGGCGCGCCGGTGACGCGAGAGGATCTCTCCAACCGCCGCGCGAGGCTGCGGCCGCCGCTCGAGGTTCGGCTGAAGGGCGTCAGCGTCTTCAACTCCCAGCCGCCGACCCAGGGGCTGGTTTCGCTGATGATCCTCGGCGTGCTCGAGCGTCTCGGCCTCAGCGACGACGAAAGCGCGGACTTCGTGCATCTCACCGTCGAGGCGACGAAGCGCGCTTTCCTGATCCGCGACCGGATGTGCGTGGACTTCGAGCGCATGCCGGCCGACCCGTCCGAGTTCCTGACGGCCGCCGCGCTCGATCGCGAGGCCGCGGCCGTCGACCGGACGCGCGCGCTGCCCTGGCCGCCCACGAAGCCCGGCGACGGGGACACCATCTGGATGGGGGCGATCGACGCGCAGGGCAGGGCGGTCAGCTACATCCAGAGCATCTACTGGGAATACGGCTCCGGCTGCGTGCTGCCGTCCACCGGCGTCCTCATGCAGAACCGCGGCGCGGCGTTTTCGCTCGACGAGACCGACCCGAACGCGCTCGCGCCCGGCCGCCAGCCGTTCCACACGCTCAATCCCGCGCTCGCCGTCTTCGACGACGGCCGGACCATGGTCTACGGCACGATGGGCGGCGAGGGGCAGCCGCAGAGCCAGGCGCAGATCTTCGCGCGCCACGCCTGGCTCGGCCTCCCGGTCGACGAGGCGGTGGCGCGTCCCCGCTTCAGGCTCGGCCGCTCCTGGGGCGACAACGATTCTTCGCTCAAGCTCGAGCCGCGCTTCGGCGGCGAAGAGTTGGACCGGCTCGAGCGGATGGGACACCGGCTGGGGACCTTCGATCACGAATTCGACGACGAGGCGGGACACGCAGGCATGATCGTGCGTTATCCCGACGGGCGCATCGAGGGCGCGCATGATCCGCGCGCCGACGGCGGGGCCGCCGGGGTCTGAACGCATGGAAGCGATCCTCACCAACGCCCGGCTCGTGCTGGACGACCGCTGCGTCTTGGGAACGCTCGTCCATGAGAACGGGCTGATCCGGGACGTCTCTGACGGCCTGAGCCGGGCCGCCGGCGCGGTCGACCTCGAGGGCGACCTCCTCGCCCCCGGCCTCGTCGAGCTCCACACCGACAATCTCGAGAAGCATTTCGTGCCGCGGCCGGGCGTGATCTGGCCCGATCCCCTCGCGGCGGCGCTCGCCCATGACGGTCAGATGGCGGCGTCCGGGATCACGACCGTCTACGACGCGGTCTTCGTCGGCGGCTACGAGGTCGAGAACGACGCCCGCAAGGGGCTGCTGCCCAAGATGGTCTCGGCGATCGAGAGAGGCGTCGCCGCAAGCCTTTTTCGCGTCGACCATCGCGTTCATCTGCGCTGCGAACTGACCGATCCCGGCCTGATCGAGCACCTGTCGCCTTTCGCCGACGGTCCGCTCGTCGCGCTCGCCTCGCTCATGGACCACACGCCCGGCCAGCGGCAATGGCGCGACGTGAACCAGTTGAAGCGCTTCATGATCCGCGAGGGCCTCAGCCCAGCCGACGCCGACCTTCTGGTGGAAAGGCGCAGGGCCGACGGCGCGGCGGCCGCCTCCGCCAACTGGCCGCGGGCGGTCGCGCTGTTCCGCGACCAGGGCGTGCCGATCGCGAGCCACGACGACACCACTGCGGAGCATGTGGCGGAGGCCGCCGAGGCGGGCTGCGCCATCTCCGAGTTTCCTACCAGCCTCGAGGCCGCCCGCGCGGCCCGGGCCGCAGGACTCGGCGTGGTCGGCGGCGCGCCGAACGTGGTGCGCGGCGGCTCGCATGCCGGCAACGTTTCGGCTGTCGAGCTCGCGCGCGAGGGCGCGCTCGACGCGCTGTCCTCTGATTATGTTCCCGCCAGCCTGCTGCAGGCGGTGGCGGCGCTCACGCGCGATCCGGGCCTCGAACTCCACGAGGCCTTCGCGCTTGCGACGTCCGGACCGGCGCGGCTGCTCGGCCTCGATGACCGTGCCCGCCTCGCGCCGGGTCTCCGCGCAGATCTGCTTCGCGTCAAACTCCACGAGGGGACGCCCGTCGTGCGCGGGCTGACAGTGGCCGGACGGAGCGTCTGATGAGCGGTCCGCGCTACGCCATCTACTTCGCGCCGTCGCCCGAGAGCCCGCTCTGGACGTTCGGGTCCGCAGTTCTCGGCTATGACGCGGCGACCGGCGAACGCCGCCCGCCGCTTGCGCCTGCGGGCGTCGCGGTGGCCGACTGGGAGGCGATGACCGCCGCGCCGCGCCGCTATGGTTTCCACGCCACGCTGAAGGCGCCGTTCCGTCTCGCCGAGGGCGCGAGCGAGAACGACCTCATCGCGGCCGGCCATGCTTTCGCGAGGAGGCGTCGCGGCTTTGAACTTCCCGAACTCGAGGTGAGCAATCTCGACGGGTTCGTCGCGCTGTCGCCGGTCGAGCCGTCCGACCCTCTCGATGCGCTCGCGGCCGGCTGCGTCGAGGCGTTCGAGCCGCTGCGCGCGCCGCTCAGCGAGACCGAGCTCGCCGCCCGACTGAAGGCGCCGCTGACCGAGCGCCAGCGCGCCGCGCTCTCGACCTGGGGCTACCCGTACGTCTTCGAGGATTTTCACTTCCACATGACGCTGACGGGCCAGCTTCCGCCGGCCGTGGCGCCGGGCGTCGTCGAGGGCCTCTCGGACCTCTACGCCGAGCATGTCGGAGAGGCCGCGATGAGCGTCGATGCGCTCACGCTCTATGTCGAGGAAGACCCTGCGCTCGGCTTCCACATCGTCGAGCGTTTCGTGTTTCCGAACTGACGGCTCAGCTGAAGTCGGACATCAGGCGGCTCCAGCCTTCGCCCGCCAGTCCGCCGACATAGATGTCGTTGCGGATCGCGGCCTCGACGATCTCGGGATGGCGCGTGCTGATGCACACGAAGGCGCGGTGGCGGAACGTCAGGGCGCGCTGGTCGGCGAGGCCCTCGATCAGCCAGGGCTGGACGTTGCCGCTGGCGCCCACCATGCCGTCCTCGTCGAAACGCTGGAACATGCGCCCGAGCACGGCCGTCTCCATGCCTTCGTCGGCCAGCACGTTGAGCACCCGCGCGATTTCGCCCGGCGCGCCGTAATAGGCGATGCAGCCGATCGTGCGCCGCTGCGCGTTTCGCACGCCGAGCAGCCGCAGGGGGCCGAGCGTCTTGTTGCCGTCCGTCATGGCGAGCAGCCAGCCGAGCTCTTCGGGCGACCATTCCGGGCGCACAGCGTAGCGCGCGACGAAGCCGGGAGCCTGGGCGATGAAGTCGGCCCGGCTCATCTCGAAATCTTCCAGCCCCTTCGTCTGGGCCGCGTGGAAGCGCGGATGAAGCGCGCGCAGCGCCCAGTCGAGCGGCGTCGCGAGCGCGACGAGTGCGTTCGTCGCGCGGCGGGCGGGCAAGGGAAGGAAGCGCCCGAACCGCCGCGCCGCGAAAGAGGCGGGCTTGAAGGCCCGGCGCCATTCGAGCCCCTGGACCGGCACCAGCGCGCCGCCCACGGTGGCGAACAGCGACTTGGTGATGGGCGAGGCGCTGTCGGTGAAGCAGAGGTCGACGCGCTTCGGCCGCAGCTTCATCGTGATGTCGAGAATGCCGCTCGATCCGTCCGGATCCGCCATCAGCGACGACACGACCTGCGCCACGACCGGCCGGTCGCCGATCATGAAACGCATCGGAACGGAAAAGAAGGCGCTGTCGATCCGGCCGTCGGCGCGCTCATGGGCGAACCCGCCCTTGTCGACGTCATGCATCGGGCTGGTGAACAGAAGATCGTGAAGATAGGCGCTTAGTTCCGCCGACGGCGCCGCCCTGCGTCCCCGGAACACGCGGCTGAACAGAGCGCCGACCCTTGGAAGGTCGGTCACCGTGATCGGCCTTAAGACGCCCGCCTTACGCACGTTCGAAGATCCCCAACCGCACGCGGCCAGCCGCATACGCGGCGTGAACGCTAGGCCGCGATGTGTTGACGGATCCTCAAACCGGTTTCGCCGGATGATCGGCAGGGTTAATGACGCAGGCCGTCCAGCGTCTGGGATGCCAAGAACCTAGGCAGCCCCCTAGTATCTCTTTCAAGCGATCGGCGGCCAGTTGTGTGGATGACGATCGGGAAGCCTGCATTGATCGAAGCCCGCCATGTCGACGGGGCCCCCCGCCTTGGCGAGGCCTCGCGCCTCATCCTTGGCCTTTGAGGCGGGACCGGGGCATGAGCCTTCTCGAGACCGCCGAGAAAGCCGAAACCGCCCGACGGATGGCGCAGGCGCTCGCCTATCTGATGAAGGTTTCGATCGCCGCGGGTCTGCCCCGCGTCACCGCCAAGCTCGCTGTCGCGCAGGCGGAGTTGCTCGCCTCCGCGGGACAGGCGTCGATTGACCGTGCGGAGACGGCGCGACCGGACGGCGCGCCCAAATCCCCCGCAAGTCATCAGGGGTCGTCCAGTCGTCATTGACGATGCCGGGGGCGGGCGGGGAAGGCCGGCGAGTCTCCCCGCAGTCGGATCAATGCGTCAGGCGGTTTCCGCTTCGCGCCACGCGCAGGCCTTCAAGTTCGATCGCGATATAACCGAGGCTGACGTCGAGCCGGCGATCGGCGACGTCCTGGCGAACGTAGCTCAGGAGCCGCCTGCAGAGTTCGAGCGCCTCGCGACGGTCGCCCCGCCATGTGTCCCGCGCGCAGGCCGGACGCGGGCCCAGGATGTTCGCCAGCAAGCCGGCGAGCATCGGATCGGACGCCGCCGCGACGGCGTGCGCGTCCGCGACGAACATGAGCAAGGGATCGCGAGCCTCCTGTGCGAAGGCTGCGGATCGGCCGGTCGGCGAATGAGACATGTCTGTGGACATGGCTGCCATGACAAGCCCAATAAATCTTCGGGGTAACTAGGCTGGTTCCTAGGTTGCTGGCATGCCATGCGGGTCAGAGCGTGATGAGGCCGGTCTGCAACGCCACGACGATCGCCTCGAGCCTCGAGTTGACGCCGAGCGCCCGGAAGATGTTGGCGGCGTGGAACTGGACGGTCTTTTCGGAGATCCCGAGGATCTCGGCGATCTCCGAATTGGTCTTTCCGTCCCGCATCCAACGAAGCGTCTCGAGTTCGCGGCGCGACAGCACGGCCTTGGGGCGCTCGAATTCGAGCTCGAGCTCCGAATGGCGCAGCCAGGTCTGCACCGCCATGGCGTAGACGATCGACAGCCGTGCGGCGGGAGGCTTGTCCTTGGTCCGCACGCTGACGCTGACGAGGTCGAGCTGGTTGGAGGCCGTGCGCAACGGGATCGTCAGCCCGGAATGCACGCCAAGCACACGACACTCCTCGAAGAACGCCTTCACCTTGTCGTCTTCGCGGCCCCGGCGCGCCTGCGCCCAGGTGAAAGGCTGCGCAGTGGCGGCCGCGAACTTCAGGACCGGATCGACCCGGTCCCAGGCGTTCTCCTGATAGGCGGGCGCATAGCCGTCCGGCAGCTCGGCCCAGACGATCCGCTGGAGAAGCATGTTCCGTGTCTTCACGAACACGACGTTCTCATAGCCTTCGGCGATGAGCTCGCGCTTGAGGATCTCTCCGACGTCCCGCGCGGTCGCGGCCCGCATCGTGGCCTCGATGAAGTCCTCGAGCCGGCGCTCCATCGCTCAGGCCTCCCCGTCCGCGTCGCCGCCAAGCGCCGCCCGACCTGCGCTCTTCGGCGTCGGTCTGCGCCCATGGCGGGAATAAGAGTGGAAAACGCCGCGAAGCCGTCTACGACTTTTGGACCAATGGTCGCAGGATAGGGTCCCGAACGCGCGCCGGGAGCGAAGGTCCGAGATGTCGGCGGCCGCGACCGCAGTCGTCGAAGCATGCGCCATTCGTTGACTCACGAGGGTGCAGCGCAGTGATTCCGCGCCTCAGGCGTGTGGTTCGATCTAAAAACTATCGACGAATGTCAAGTGAACGCAACGGTTTTCGCCACAATCGCCACAATGGGCAATCTTGACTAGAAACTCGTCCTGTCATCAGTGTGGGCCTACACCTCGGGCGGGCGTAATGGAGACTGACTGACATGCTGGACGCTGCGTCCGCCAACGCGAACAAGGGTGACAAGGCCGAGTTCGCGAACATCGACAAGCTGGTGGGGCAGCGCGTTCGCGCTCGCCGAACTGCGCTGAGAATGAGCCAGACCGAGCTGGGAGAGGCCGTCGGCGTCTCGTTCCAGCAGATCCAGAAATATGAGAAGGGCGTGAACCGGATCGGCGCGAGCCGGCTGAGCGCGATCGCCGCCGTGCTGCAGGTGCCGGTGACGCATTTCTTCGAAGAGCCGCGTCGCGCGGGCGCCGGCGTGTCGTCGCTCGAGGATCCGGCCGCCGTCGACCTGATCCGCGCTTTCGACGAGATCGCCGACGCCGACGTGCGCGACCGCCTGGTCGAGCTCACCCGCTCGGTCGCAAGCGCCCTCGGCGGCGCCCGTTCGTCGGGCAACGCCTGACGCCGAAGGCGGGTCATCGCCGAACGTCGATATGAAGAGGGCGGCCTTCGGCCGCCCTTTTGCTTTCTGAAGATGACGAAAAGCTCTGGCGTCGCTTAACGACGCCGCCAGCAGGACGCTGTCACTTCTCGACGAAGGCCTTTTCGATGACGAAGTGGCCTTGTTCGCCGTGGTTTCCTTCCTCGTAGCCGCCGTCGACGAGGAGTTGGCGGGTGTCGCGGATCATGTCGGGCGAGCCGCACAGCATGAAGCGGTCGTTCTCGATCGACATGTTCGGCAGGCCGACGTCCTCGAACAGCTTTCCGCTCGTCATCAGGTCGGTGATGCGGCCGCGGTTGCGGAACGGCTCGCGGGTCACGGTCGGATAGTAGACCAGGCCGCCCGAGATCATCTCGCCCAGAAGCTCGTCCCTGGGCAGCGTCTCGGTGATGGTCTCGCCATAAGCGAGCTCGTTGACCTGCCGGCAGCCGTGCACCAGCACGACCTTCTCGAAGCGCTCGTAGGTCTCCGGATCCTTGATGATGGAGAGGAATGGCGCGAGGCCGGTGCCGGTGCCGAGCAGGTAGAGGTTCCTGCCGGGAAGCAGGTTGGAGCACGAGGGTTCCAGTCGGCTTCCGGCCGATGAGGATGGGGTCGCCGACGTTCAGATGCTGGAGGCGCGAGGTGAGCGGCCCGTCCGGCACCTTGATGGAGAAGAACTCGAGCTCCTCGTCGTAGTTTCGCCGAGACGACCGAATAGGCGCGCACCAGCGGGCGGCCCTCGACCTCGATGCCGATCATGGTGAACTCGCCGTTGCGGAAGCGGAACGACGGATCGCGCGTGGTGCGGAACGAGAACAGCGTCTCGGTCCAGTGATGCACATGCGTCACGCGCTCTTCGAGATATTTGCTCATGGCGTCGCTTTCGATCGATCGTTGCGTTGCCCGCTGGCTCCGCCGTCATGCCCGGCGAAGCCGGGTATCCACGACTTTGAAAACGCTGCGGCCTGGAGGAAAGTCGTGGATGCCCGCGAGCGGGCATGACGGCGGCGGTTCGAGCGCCCGCTCACGCCGCCGCCGGATCTGCGTGTCCGAACACGGCCTCGAGCTTGCCCGGCGCTCCGTCCCATTCGGCGGCGTCGGCGGGCGGCTCGCCCTTTTCGGAGACGTTCGGCCAGACGGCCGCGTATTTCGCGTTGAGCGCCACCCAGCCTTCGAGCCCGGCTTCCGTGTCAGGTTTGATGGCTTCCGCCGGGCATTCAGGCTCGCAGACGCCGCAATCGATGCACTCGTCGGGCGATCACCAGCATGGTGTCGCCCATGTAGAAGCAGTCGACCGGGCACACCTCGACGCAGTCCATGTATTTGCAGCGGATGCAGTTCTCCGTGACGACATAGGTCATCGGCGGTCCGTCCTTGCGATTTTGAACGTGAAGCTTCCCGCGCGTTCAGAGCGCGCGGGCGATGTCATGGCCTTCGAAATTCTGCGCGAGGCCCTTCAGCGCGTCGTCGTTGATCTCGCCGCCCATGGCCTTGAGGCTCTCCTCGCGGATCAGCGACATCAGCCCTCGACGCAGCGCCAGGAACTCGGACGACATGATGAGCGAGGGATCGCGCGGCCGCGGCAGAGGCACGGCGATCTCGGCCTTGATGGCGCCGGGGCGCGCGGTCATCACGTAGACCCGGTCGGAGAGGAAGATCGCTTCGTCGATGTCGTGGGTCACGAACAGCACCGAGATCTTCAGCCGCTGCCACATGTTGGTGAGGATCTGCTGCATGATCAGCCGCGTCTGCGCGTCGAGCGCGCCGAAAGGCTCGTCGAGCAGCAGGATGCGGGGGCCGGTGGCGAGCGCCCGCACGATGCCGACGCGCTGCTTCATGCCGCCCGAAAGCGCGTCCGGATAGTGGTTCTCGAACTGCGAGAGGCCGGCGAGGCCGAGCAGCGTGCGGGCCTGCCGGCGGCGCTCGGAACGGTCGATCCCCTTCATCTTGAGGCCGAATTCGACGTTCTCGACCACCGTCTTCCAGGGAAACAGCGAGTATTGCTGGAAGATCATGCCGCGGTCGGCTCCGGGCCCGTGATCGGCTTGCCGTCGACCAGCACCTCGCCCGAGGTCGGCTTCAGGAAGCCGGCGAGCGCGTTCAGCATGGTGGACTTGCCGCAGCCCGACGGGCCGATGATCGAGACGAACTCGCCGGGCTCGACGGTGAGCGACACGCCCTTCACGGCGTCGGTCGCGTCGTACTTCAGGCCGAAGTCGCGGATCTCGATCCTGCCCGGCCGCCCAGCGGCGTGCACAGGCTCCTTCAGGAGCCGCGGCTCCTCGGCGCGCTTCATCGAGACGACGGTCATCGTGCGGCGCTCCAGGGCATGACGAGGCGGCCGATCAGCCGGATGGCGAAGCTCGACGCGAGGCCGAGCACGCCGATGGCGATCATGCCGAGGGCGATGTCGGAATACTGCACGAGGCTGTAGGCCTCCCAGGTGAAGTAGCCGATGCCGAACTGGCCCGAGATCATCTCGGCGGCGATCAGCGACACCCACGCCACCCCCATGCCGACGGTGAGGCCCGTGAAGATCTGCGGCAGCGTCGCGGGGAGATAGACCTCGCGGAAGGTCGCGGCCTCGCTGGCGCCGAGCGAACGGGCGGCCCGCACCAGCACGGGGTCGACCTGCGCCATGCCGTGCAAGGTATTGAGCAGGATGGGGAAAAACGAGCCGAGGAAGGTGATGAACACGATCGACTGCTCGTTCGTCGGCCACAGCATGATCGACATCGGCACCCAGGCGATGGCCGGGATCGGGCGCAGCACCTCGGAGACCGGGAACACCGCTTCCCGCAGCAGCCGGAACCGCCCCATCAGGAGGCCGAGCGGGATGGCGACGAGGGCTGCGATCAAGAAGCCGTAGAGGATGCGTCGGCAGCTCATGCCGACATGGGAGAAGAACATGCTGGTGGAGAACGCCGCCTCCGCGCTCGCCAGCACGTCGGCGGGCGAGGGGACGTTGGCGAAGCGGACGTAGACGTTGATTCTGTAGGTCGTCAGCAGGTGCCAGGCGAGCACGAACAGGAGCAGCGAGGCGAGCCCCACGGCCGCGGCCCGCCAGGGCAGGCGGCGGAGCCGGGCCGGGAGGCGGGGGGCCTCCCGGGCGGCCGCGATGGGGGACGCGGCCGCCGTCTCAGGCGGCCGGTCGGCGGTCGCGGCGAGGCCGGCCACCGCCTCAGCCCTTCGTCGCCGCGGCGAGGGCGTCATCGAACGACACCATCTTGCCGCCGGAGGACTTGGCGAAAGCCTCGGCGTCCGCCTTCAGCATGAAGGGCGAAAGCTCGCCTTTTTCGCTCGCGACGTAGAACGCCTTGTCGGCGAACAGCTTGATGCCGCGCGCGGTGTCGAACACATAGGCGACGTTCATCGCGGTCCCCTTCGACTGGAAGTCGCGATAGGCGCCGAGCGTGCAGGCGGCGGAGGAGAACGGCAGGATGTCGCCGTCCTTCACCCAGATCTCGCCGGCCTTGCGCGGCTCGGTGATCGCGGTCTTGCAGAAGCCGTCCTCGCCCTTGATCTCGTAATTGTCGGTCGAGGCGAGTTGGCTATCGTAGTCGAGCCCGCGGGCCTTGAAGGCGGCGCGGATGAAGCCGTCATTGACCCAGCCGTCGACGTCGAACTCCTTCATGCGCCCCATGTCCTGGAGCACCTTCACGTCGACCTTGGCGGCGTCGATCAGCGGCTTCTTGATGGTCGGGTCGACCGTCATGATGCCGCCCGGGCCGAGGAACACGTAGACGACTTCCTTGTCGGTGCCGGTCCACTTGGAGATCATCTCGGCGGCGCGCTTGGGGTCTTCCTTCACCCAGGCGGCGGCGTCGAGCGAGGCCTGCAGATAGGCGTCGACGAGCTCGGGATACTTCTCCGCGAAATCGGTCCGCACCACGACGCCATGGAAGGTCGGCAGGTTGGTCTGCACGCCGTCGAAGATCTTTCTGGCGAAGCCGCGGAACGGCAGGAGCTCGGCGAAGGGCACGAAGTCGGCGTGGGCGTCGATCTTCTGCTCCTTCAGGTTCGTCGAGCCGACCTCGGGGCTCTGGCTGACGAGCTGGAAGAAGTCCTTCGGGAGCTTTGCGTCCTGCATGGCCTTCAGCACCATGCCGTGGGCGGCCGAGCCGAAGGGCACGCTCAGAACCTTCCCCTTGAGATCCTCGAGCGCGAAGTAGGGGCTGTCCTTGTGCACCACGACGCCGTTGCCGGAGCCATAGATGTTGTAGGCCGCGATCGTGATGAGCTGCGACTTCGACTCGGCGTTGTTCTGGAACGTGAAGCCGTTGACGACGAGCGGATAGTCGCCCATCGCGCCGAACTGCAGCTTGTTGGCCATCATGCCGTTGGTGACGGGCGGGCCGGAGGTGAAGTTCTGCCATTCGAGCCGGATGTCCATGCCGGCGTATTTGCCGGTTTTGGGCATGTGCTTCTCGAACAGCTTCAGCTCGCGGATGACCGCGCCGGTCGTGACCGTGTTGGTGGTGCCGTCCTGCGTGCCGACGCCGATGGTGAGGCTCTCGGCGGCGGCCGGGCCCGCGAGGCCGGCCGCCAGGGCGAGCGCTGCGAGCGACGCCGAAGCTCTGTTGATCCAGGAAGTCGTCATCGCGCGCCTCGCATCTTCGGGATCAGGGTCGCCGGTCGCAACCGGCATGCCGATCATCGAAGCGGCTTTGGAGCTCTTCAAACGAAGAGGGCGCGAGCCGGTCGATTAGTTTCCGAGATTTGTGACGGCGCCTCGAAGGCAGGCGAAACTGCTTCATCGATGCTTCGAAATTAGGCGTCGCCGCTCCGCCGCATCTCGTCCAGAAGGTCCGGACGGCGGATCAGAATCTCGGAGCGCCGCGCCTCCACGACGCCGCGCTCGGCGAGGCGCTTCAGGCTAATGGTGACCCATTGCCTCGTGGCCCCGACGAGGTGGGCGAGATCGGCATGGGTGAAGCTCGCGGCGATCAGCACGCCGCCGTCTTCGGGCACGCCGTAGAGGTCGGCGAGGTGCAGCAGGAGATGGGCGAGACGCTCGGTGATCGAGCGCGTGCCGAGCATCTGCGCCATGGTCGAGTAGCACTTGCCCTTGAACACCAGCCCCTCGATCACGCCGATCGCAAGGGTCGGGATCTCGAGCACCAGCTCGCGCAGCGCAGCGCCGGGAATGTGGACGACGCTCGAATTGCTGGCCGCCATCCCGGACCAGACATGTGTTCCGCCGCCGAACACCTCCGGCCCGCCGACGAAATTGCCCGGATACCAATAGGCCAGCGTGATCTCGCGGCCGGAGGGCGCGGCGTAGAACACGCGGATGCGTCCGGTCTCCACGAGATAGATGCCGTCATGGGGCGAGCCCTGGGAGAACAGCGTCGCGCCGCGATAGAGCACGCGCTTGCGGCCCCGGGCCATCACCCGCTGCTTTTCGGCGTCGCTGAGGCCCTCGAGCAGCGGGCGCTGGCGCATCGCGCCTTCGGCGGAGGCTTCGCCCTCCGACAGGAGGAGCGAGGCTCCGGGCGCTGGAAACTGCGGGCCGGCCGCCATCAGGGGCGGCCAGGCGACGGCGGTGGAAAGGCCCATTGGTTCCCTCGCATCGCTATGGTGCGATGCAGCAGACCACGAAATTGGACCAGTTCAAAGCTGAAACGTCACGCGGCCGTCGTGTCGGGGAGGGAGCTCGACGCTGAAGGTGGATCCTCCGGAAACGAGGGCGCTCTTGTCCCGGACTTGATCCGGGACCGAGAACCGACATCGTCATGGAAGCAAGCGCCGAACCCGCGTCGCCTGTCCCGGAAAGCGCATCGGTTCTGGGTCCCGGATCAGGTCCGGACAAGGGGGGCGGCGGCGACGATCGGGACGGAAGCGGGAAGGCGGCTCCGCCGACGATGGGTTCTCCGGAAACGGGTCGCTCTTGTCCCGGACTTGATCCGGGACAAGAGAACCGACAGCGTCATGGAAGTAGGCGCCGAACTCGCGTCGCCTGTCCCGGAACGCGCATCGGTTCTGGGTCCCGGATCAGGTCCGGGACAAGGGGGCGGCGGCGATCGCGACGGAAGCGGGAGGATGGCGGCTCCGCCGACGATGGGTTCTCCGGAAACGGGTCGCTCTTGTCCCGGACTTGATCCGGGACAAGAGAACCGACAGCGTCATGGAAGTAGGCGCCGAACTCGCGTCGCCTGTCCCGGAACGCGCATCGGTTCTGGGTCCCGGATCAGGTCCGGGACAAGGGGGCGGCGGCGATCGCGACGGAAGCGGGAGGATGGCGGCTCCGCCGACGATGGGTTCTCCGGAAACGGGGGCGCTCTTGTCCCGGACTTGATCCGGGACAAGAGAACCGACAGCGTCATGGAAGTAGGCGCCGAACTCGCTTCGCCTGTCCCGGCGCCCGCATCGGTTCTGGGTCCCGGATCAAGTCCGGGACAAGGGGGCGGTGGGCGATCGGGACGGAAGCGGGAAGGCGGCTCCGCCGACGATGGGTCTCTGGAAACGGGGGCTCTTGTCCCGGACTTGATCCGGGACCGAGAACCGACATCGTCATGGAAGTGGGCGCCGAACCCGCGTCGCCTGTCCCGGCGCCCGCATCGGTTCTGGGTCCCGGATCAAGTCCGGGACAAGGGGGCGGTGGGCGATCGGGACGGAAGCGGGAGGACGGCGGCTCCGCCGACGATGGGTTCTCTGAAACGGGGGCTCTTGTCCCGGACTTGATCCGGGACCGAGAACCGACATCGTCATGGAAGTGGGCGCCGAACCCGCGTCGCCTGTCCGGAACCCGCGTCGGTTCTGGGTCCCGGATCAGGTCCGGGACAAGGGGGGGCGGCGCGCGATCGGGACGGAAGCGGGAAGGCGGCTCCGTCGACGATGGGTTCTCCGGAAACGGGGGCGCACTTGTCCCGGACTTGATCCGGGACCCAGACCGACATCGTCACGGAAGTAGGCGCCGAACCCGCGTGCCTGTTCCGGAGCCCGCATCGGTTCTGGGTCCCGGATCAAGTCCGGGACAAGGGGCCGCGCCGTCTCGGTCGTCATGCCCGAGCTTGTATCGGCGATCCACGACTTCGGCGTGGAGTCCAACGATCCGAGAAAGTCACGGACGCCGCGCCGCCGCCGGCATGACGGCGACGGCTTGTTTCGAGGAGACGAAAACCGGTCCTACACCGCCGCCTGGCAGCGCCCCACGGCCCAGCGGATCAGCTTGCGGACGTCCGGATCCGGATCGTCCACGCGGGCTCGAGCCAGTTGAGCGCGCGCGGCGCCGCGATCTCGCCGAGCGCCGCGGCCGACTCCTTGCGAAGGTTGCTGATCTCGGAGCCGAGCGCCTCGCCAAGCGCCTCGATCGCGCTTTCGGCGCGCAGCCGCCCAAGCGCGTTCGCGGCCTTGATGCGGACCTGCCAGACCTCGTCGGTCATCGCGGCGATGAGCGCGACGGTCGCCTCGGGAAGGCGGATCTTGGCGGCCGAGACCGCGGCCTCCTCGCGCACCTGCCAGTGCGGATCGGAGAGCCCGGCCACCAGCGTCGAGGCGCCGGGGCCGCCGGGGCGCACGAAGACGAGCGCCGACATGGTGGCGCGGCGCACGCTCGGATCCTCGTCCGAAGCGGTCGCGATCAGCGCCGGCATCGCCTCTTCGGCCTTCAGCCAGCCGATGACGCCGAGGCCCTCGCGGCGCACTTCGGGCGCCGCGCTGCGGAGCGCGCGCAGAGCGGCGGCGAGCGCGTCGGGCAGGGTGAGTTCGCGAAGCGCCCGCAACGCCGCGGCCTGCACGAAGGGATCGGGATGCTCGGCGCGCTCGATCAGGAGCGGCGCGCAGGACGGCTCCTTCTTTTCCGCAAGCGACTCCGCGGCCGCGAGGCGCACCGCCTCGTCCTTGTCCTCGAGCGAGCCGACGAGGCCCTCGACGACCTCCGGTCCGTCATGCTCGTCGAGCGCCTTGGCGGCGGCCGCGCGAACCTGCGCGTCCTCGTCCGCCGAGGCCTTTCAGCAGCAGCACGATGGCCTCGGGGCCGACCTGCTCGGCGAGCTCCATCATCGCGACGCGGGCGCACGCCCGCGTCAGGGTCGGCGGCGCGCTCCTTGAGGTCGTCGAGATCGTCGTCGAAGGCGTCGAATACGGGCATGGTCGTGATCCGTAACGGTTTCAGCGCCGGAACCTCGTCATCCCCCGGCTTGTCCGGGGGATCCCTAGATCGTCGGGCGCGGCGGCGCGGAGGGCTGGATGCCCCGGACAGGCCGGGGCATGACGATGGGGAGGATCCGAACGCCTTCGGGAGGCGGCGGACGATCAGCGCAGCAGATAGGGGATGTTGACCTTGACGGCGCCCGTCGGGCAGTCGGCCTCGCAGGGCATGCAGTACCAGCACTCGTCGTACTTCATGAACGCCTTCTTGCGTCCCTCGTCGATGGCCAGGATATCGAGCGGGCAGACGTCGACGCAGACGGTGCAGCCCTTCTCGGCGATGCATTTGGCGTCGTCGATGACGACCGCGGCGCTCTTCGACTGGGTGATGATCGGCATGGTCGTGTCTCCTCACTCGGCCGCTTGCGGGGTCTTCACGCGGAGCTGGTGATAGGCCGCCATCTCCTCCGCCTCGACCGGGACCACGTAAGGGTCGATCTCGCGCTTGCGGTGGGACATGCGGCCGTTCTCGTCCTTGTAGAGCATGGTGTGGCAGTACCAGTTCTCGTCGTCGGTCTGCGGGTGGTCGACGCGCAGGTGGTAGAAGCCCCAGCGGCTCTCGGTGCGGTAGAGCGAGGCCGCGGCCGCCATGTCGGCGCAGTCGAGGATGGTCTGCATCTCGAGCGCGCGCAGCAGTTCGTGCGGGTCGCTCGCGCAGAGCTCGTTCAGGTCCTCGCGGATCTCGGCGAAGCGGCGCTGCGCGATCTCCATCTTGGCCGTGACCTTCGGCGGCTCGAGGTAGTCGTTCACGAGGCGGCGGGTCTTGAACTCCATCTCGTGCGGGGTGAGGCCGTCGGAGCGGCGGGTGGGGGCGAGCACGCGCTCCTTCTCGGCCGCGAGATAGCCCTCGTCGAAGGCCGCGAGGTCGACGTTCGCGCAGTATTCGGCCGCGTCCGCGCCCGCGATGCCGCCGTTCACGAAGGCGCCCAGCATGTAGTTGTGCGGCACGCTCGCCATGTCGCCGACGGCGTAGAGGCCGGGGATGGTGGTGCGGGCGTTCTCGTCGACCCACACGCCCGAGGCGGAGTGGCCGGAGCAGAAGCCGATCTCGGAGATGTGCATCTCCACGGGGCGTTTGCGGTAGTCGTTGCCGCGGCGCTCGTGGAAGCGGCCGCGCGAGGGCCGCTCATTGGTGTGGAGGATGGTCTCGATCTCGGAGATCGTCTCCTCGGCGAGGTGGTCCATCTTGAGATAGACCGGGCCGTTGCCCGACTGCAGCTCGCGCCAGAACTCCAGCATCATCTGGCCCGACCAGTAGTCGCACTCGATGAAGCGGTCGCCCTTGTTGTTGGCCGTGAAGCCGCCGAACGGGCCGGTGACGTAGGCGCAGGACGGGCCGTTGTAGTCCTTGATCAGCGGGTTGATCTGGTAGCATTCGAGGTTCGCGAGCTCGGCGCCGGCGTGATAGGCCATGGCGTAGCCGTCGCCCGCAGTTGGCCGCGTTCTCATACGTGCCGAACATGTAGCCCGACGCCGGCAGGCCGAGGCGCCCCGCCGCGCCGCAGGCGAGCACCACCGACTTCGCCCGAACGACCAGGAACTCGGAGCTGCGGGTGTTGACCCCGACCGCGCCGGCGATGCGCCCGTCCGGGCCCTTGAGCAGGCGCGTCGCCATGTAGCGGTTCGTCACGGCGACCTGGAGGCGGCGGAGCTGCCGGTACAGCACCTTCTTGACGTTGTGGCCCTCGGGCATCGGCAGCACGTAGGTCCCCATGTGGTGGACCTTGCGCATGTTGTATTCGCCCGAGCCGTCCTTCTCGAACTTGACGCCCAGCTTGTCGAGATACTGGATCATCGGGAAGGAGCCGGTGGCGTAGGCCATCACCGCCTTCTGGTGGACGATGCCGTCATTCGCGACGGTGATCTCCTTCACATACTGCTCGGGGGTGGCGTAGCCCGGCACGACGGCGTTGTTCAGCCCGTCCATGCCCATGGAGATCGCGCCCGAGCGCTTCACGTTCGCCTTCTCCATGAGGACGACGTTGAGCTTGGGGTTGGCCTCCTTGGCCTTGATGGCGGCCATCGGGCCGCCGGTGCCGCCGCCGATGACCAGCATGTCGCACTCGATGATCTCGGTCTTGGGTTCGCTCATGATGTGCTCTCGCGAATTGGCGTTGCGGCGTCAGGCGGCTTGCGCCGCCGCGTCCTCGCAGGCGAGGGCGCGCAGATAGGTCCAGGGGAAGACGCCGCGGTCGTGCCCGTCGGCGAAGACGAGATGGACGGCGTAGCCGCCGATCGGGTTGACCTCCGCGATCGCGGAGCCGGGAAGCTCGCCGGGAAGCTCCCGTCGGCGCGGGCGCGGGTGCACCAGGCGCAGCGGCAGTTGAGGCGCAGCGTCTCGGCGGCGGCGGTCGCCGACGAGCCGTCGACGAAGCTCATCCGCATCGTCGCGCCGCCGCGCGAGACCGTCGCCTCGACGGGCGCGTCGCGCTCGTCGAAGGGAAGCGACGGACGGTTCCGGTCGAAATCCATCTTGAGGCCCCTCTCGCGTCTTTCGTCGGGAAGAAGAGCCGAGGGGAGGGCGGGCGCACAGCAATTAGTTGCCGCCTCGGCGCGCTAGCCGCCCTGGGCGGCGCGCGGCAACCGCTCGTTAGCCACGCGGAGCGGAAAAGCCTGGGGGCGGCGCGGATCGAAAGCCGCGGTTAGACGCTTGCGCGCGATCAATTTTCCCGGGCAACAGGAACGTGCGGGATGGGACGGTTTTTGGGCGCTTCGCGCTGGCTTCGATCGCCGCGTCTCGGCGTCGTGCTGGGCGTGCTCGCGCCGATCGGCATGCTGGCGCTGTCGGCCGCCATGCTGTTCGAGCTGCGCCGCGACGCCTGGGACGAGGCGGCGCGAACCTCCCGCAACCTGCTGCAGGTGATCGAGCAGGACATCGAGCGCAACATCGAGGTCATCGACCTGTCGCTGCGCGGCGCCGCCGAGAACCTGAACGCCCCGGGCGTCGCGGAAGCCGATCCCGCGCTCCGCCAGCTCATGCTGTTCGACCGCGCCACCACCGCGCAGGACATCGGCGTGATGCTGGTGCTCGACGAGACCGGCGAGGCCGTGTTCGACGCCGCCTCCTATCCGCCCCGCAAGATCAACAACGCCGACCGCGACTACTTCAAGGCCCATCAGGCCGAACGCGGTCTCGGCCTCCTCATCAGCCGCCCGCTGGTCTCGCGCCTCACCGGCGCGCCGATCGTGGTGCTGAGCCGCCGCATCGACAAGCCGGACGGCTCGTTCGGCGGGGTCGCGCTCGTCAGCCTCAAGCTGTCCTATTTCGATCGCCTGTTCGCGCGGGTCGGGCTCGGCAAGCAGGGCGCGGTCAATCTCTATCTCGACGACGGCACCCGCCTGATGCGCCACCCTTACGTGGCCGCCGACATCGGCGCCAACATCGCGGGCGCGCCGACCTTCGAGCGCTTCAAGAGCGAGCGCCAGGGCAGCTTCGTCGCGACCTCGGTGCGCGACGGGGTCGAGCGCCGCTATGAGTTCACGAGGGTCGGCGAGCTGCCGCTGATCCTCAACGTGGCGCTGTCCTCCGCCGAGATCGAGGGCGAATGGCGCGTGCGGGCGCTCGTCATCGGCGTGGTGCTCGCCGCGCTTTGCGGCCTCACGATCGCGCTCTCGCTGCTGTTCGGCCGCGAGCTGCGCCGCCGCTCCGAGATCGAGGTCGAGCTCGCGCGGCTCTCGCGCACCGATCCGCTCACCGGCCTCGCCAACCGGCGCCGCTACGAGGAGCTGCTCGCCTCGGGCTTCGAGGAGGCGCGCCGCACCGCCGGTTCGCTGGCGCTGCTGATCGTCGACGCCGACCACTTCAAGCGCCACAACGACCGCTACGGCCATGCGGCGGGCGACGAGCTGCTGAAGCGTCTCGCGCGCCGCCTCGAGGACGGGGCGCGGCGCGCCGGCGACACGGCGGCGCGCATCGGCGGCGAGGAGTTCGCGGTGCTGCTGCCCGGCGCCGACATAGCCCGCGCGGCCGAGGTCGCGGACGACATCCACGCCGCGGTCGCGCGGCTCTCGGTCGAGGGCGGCGTCACGGTCTCGATCGGCCTTGCGGTCGCGGGGCCCGGCGGCGCCGCGGCGACGCCCGAGGAGCTCTATCGCCTCGCCGACGCCGCGCTCTACGAGGCCAAGGACGGCGGCCGCAACCGCACGTGCCGGGCGGCCGCGCGCGGGACGGCGGCGTTCGGCGGCCTGCGGGTCGTCGGCGTGGTCTGAGCCGGACGGGGCCTACGCCCGGCCCGGCTGCTCACCGGACCGAAGACCTGTTTACCGAACCGAGGATTTGGCCACCGGGCCGAACCGCCATTTCGAACCGCCCGCCACGATCGCGAGCGAGCCGCCGTCCGGCGCCGCGTCGAAGGCGGCGGCCGGAACCGCGATGCGCTCCGTCGTCGGGCCGTCGTCGGTGCGCACGGCCTTGACCGGACGTCCGCCGATGACCGCGGCGAGCCCGCTCGGCCCCGCGATGATCGCCGAGCGCGCCGAAAGCGTGAACTCGACCGCGGCGCCGAGCGTCCCGTCCGCGTTGACCGGCGCGGTCGTGCGCACGGCGTCGACGATCCGGGCGCCGACGTCGGCCGGCGCGTCCCGCTCGCCGGCGAGATGCGCATAGGCCTCCCCGACCGGCGCGCTCGCCGCGACGAGGCGGGCGCGCGCCTCGTCGATCGTGGGCAGAGGCGGCCGGACCCGCGGGGCCTGCGGGGCGTCGGCGGATGTCGGGCGGACGTCGAAACTTCATGTTGGTCGCGGGCTCGTTGGTCGCCCACACGTCGCCGAAGAAGACGCCGCCGGCGGCGTTGTCGCCATGGGCGCCGGCCGGCGAGAGCAGCAGAAGCATCAGCCTCACGGTCTTCGGATCGAAGCCGGCCTCCGCGTTGCGCAGGAACTCCGACACCGGCACGCGCGCGCTCGACATCAGCGCGTGATAGCTCGGATTGACGGGCAGAAGATTGGCGCCCGGAACGTCGAGCCCCACCGCCTGCCGGTCGTCGAGATAGTCGTAGAGCCGCACATAGGAGGTGTTGCTGGCGCGGCCTTCGCCGTCGAGCAGGAGCACGCCGATGTTCTGCGAACCGGCCTCTCCGGCCTGCGGCGACCGCTTCACGCAGGCGTCGACGCGGTTCTTGTCCTGGTCGTAATAGGTCTTGATCACGCAGTCCGGACCGACGCGGAACTCGATCGTCTTCATCTTCGAGATGTCGGCGGGCTGCTGGTTGTTCAGCACCACATAGGCGTAGTGGTAGCCGTTGGCCGGAGCCTCCTTGACGGTCGGCGGACCCCAGCGCAGCTGCGCGCCCCAGGTGTTGTAGCGGTCGGCCAGGTCGGTCGAGTTCCAGCTGTGATACGGCACGAAGCGGCACGACCCCTCGACGCCTTCGAGCGGCAGCAGCTTGCTGTTGCAGGCGCCTGCGGGATTGTCGTCGAAGCGCACGAGCTGCAGCCCCCCGTTCACCTTCGTGCCCGGGAAATAGGACCGGTCGATGCGTCCGGTCCTGGCGAGCGGCTCCGGCAGGTCGTAGGCCGGGTTGAGCAGCTCCGCCCAGGAGCCGCCCTTGGTGCGCGAGCGCACGATCGCCATCACGAAGTAGAGCGCCTGCGTCTTCTGGGCCTCCGAGGTGCCGATGGTCGGGAACAGCTTTTTCTGGCCGGGGCACTCATGGGTGAGCGGGCGTTCGCCAGCGAGGTCATAGTAATCGGTGGTGTGCCACTCGGTGTTGTAGGCGTTGTGGTTGGCGCCGTCGGTCTGGAACACCGCGCGGTAGTTGCCTCTCTGGTCGGGAAAGAAGTTTACGGCGCGGTCGTAGGTGCGCATGCCCTCCATCTTGAACACGTCGGCGTCGCAGCTCGGCAGCAGCACGCCATAGGCGGCGCCGCCGAGCGGCAGGGTCGAGGGCAGGTTGCGCTGGCGCAGGCTCGCGGTCGGCGCGATCGCGGCCAGCGAGACGATCGAGGCGCCGGCCGGCAGCCGCGACGACTTCCAGCCGTCGACGTCGCCGTTAAAGAGGTAGTAGGCCGAGACGATCGCGTCGCCGCCGCGCGAATGGCCGACGAGCGAGATCTTGCTGAAGTCGAGCTTCCCGATCAGGTCGCGCTTGAAGAAGGCGGGCGGCGAGCCCTTGTTCTGGTTCCACTGCCCGAGAAGGTGGAGGTGGCGCAGGATCATGCGGCCGCGGCGGATGATGAGGTCGGGGTCGGGATCGGCCGGATCGGCGACCTTGTACTGGTTGACGCCGCGGTTGGTGTTGATCGAGACGACGGTGTAGCCCTGCGTCGCGAGCCGCTCGCCGATGTAGTCGTAGCCCCAGTGGTTGGGGGTGACGTCGTAGCCGCGCGGGCATTTGCCGGTGGTGCTGTAGTCGGCCCGGTTGTCGATCCGCCATTTTCCGGTCGAGTCCCGCTTGCCGCAGGTGCCGTGCTCGCCGTGCAGCATGACGACGACGGGCGTCGTCCCGACCGTCGGGCCCATCGGATAGAACACCCGCGCCCAGATCTCGGTCCAGATCTGCTGGCTGCCGGTGACCTTGGGATCCCATTTGACGACCCAGGGGTCGAACTTGGCGGGAAGGCGATATTCCACCTTGCCGACGGGATAGGGGCCGGGGCCGGTCGGATCGTCGGCGACCGCGGCGCGGGCCTGGGGCGCCAACGTTGCGAGCGCGACGGCGAGCGCCGCGCCGAGAACCGCGCGGCCGACTGATTTCAACGGGGGGAAGGGCATCACGGAGCCTTTGGACACGACAGCTCCGGCCACTTGGCCTGTGGCGCAAATGTGGCGTCAAGGTGGGGAAATTACGTAACCCGAAGGTCGTCGGTCGGCCGCCGCCGCCGCGAGGAAGCCTCGGCCCCAAGCGCCGCTCGGCTTCGCTGCGCCGCAAACAATACATGATATGTCTAAAGACATATTACATTTGACTGCCGATCATGTGGATTTGGAACGTATCCAGCGCGCCGGCTCACGTAATCGCCGCTCAAAAATAGTCAGAAATATTTCTCTCGACCCTCGCCATCGCGGCGATGGGAACTATCTCCCAGGCGTCGCGTCGCATTAGGAGATCGTACCATGAGCGCCATTCAGGACTGCCTGTCCCGCTTCACCGTCGCCGTCTGGTCGCAGTCCCCTAACGCCGTCCAGGACATCGACGCGGCGATCACGGCCTATCTCGCGACGCAGGCGCCCGACCGGACTTCGCAGATCCAGGCTCTCGCCACCCTGCGGGACTGCTATGGCCGCGTGACGACGTCCTCGCCGCTCAGCGAGACGGTGCGGGCGACGATCGACGAGCGTCTCGCGGCGCTGACGCCTGCGGCCGCCGCCGCCTGAGCCGCGGCCGGGCGGCGCGTCGGACCGGGCGTCCTAGGAAGCGGACTCATAACGCGTTGACCCAGAGACGCGCGGCGACGAGCTTGATGGCTGCGAGGAAGTTGTCGGCCCTGCGGTCGTAACGGGTGGCGATGCCGCGCATTTGCTTGATACGATTGAAGAAGCGCTCGACGAGATTGCGCTGGCGGTAGACCCAGCGACTGAAACTGAAGGTCGCCTTGCGGATCGAGCGCGGCGGGATGTTGGGCCAGGCTCCGCGGTCTTGCACGAAGGCGCGGACGCCATCGGTGTCGTAGGCCTTGTCGGCGACGACCGCGGCCCCCGGCCGAATGTCAGCCAGCAGCGTCGCGGCGACCGGCGCGTCGCCTGCCTGTCCCGCGGTGAGCTCGATCCGGATCGGTCGGCCCTCGGCGTCGACGAGGGCGTGGATCTTGGTCGTCAGGCCGCCGCGGGAACGTCCCATGCAAGGATCGCCGGAGCCCCCTTTTTGCCCGCGGCCCCATGCTGGTGGACCCGGACGCAGGAACTGTCGATCATCACGATGTCGCCGTCGTAAGCCTCCGACACCGCAGCCAGAAGCCGGTCCCAGACGCCGGCCGCCCGCCATCGGCTGAAGCGGTTGTAGAGCGTCGTTCGCGGCCCGTAGCGTTCCGGAACGTCGCGCCAGGACGAGCCCGTCCGGAACCGCCACAGGATGCCGTTGATCACCCGTCGGTCGTCCACCCGCGCGACGCCCCGGGAGTTCCGCGGAAGCAGCGGCTCGATGATCCGCCACTCGTCGTCCGACAGTTCGTGTCGTCGCATGCCCATCTCCTTCAAAGGAGATGGAATCAGCACGCGCTCGAAAACGAAACCCCGTTAATGGGGACGCTCCCTAGAGCGTCGACAGGATCCGCGTCAGCTTGGCGTCGAAATCCATCCGCATCAGCGCGATGCTGCGACGGACCAGGTCGTGGTCGTACTCGCTGGCGAGCTTCTGGGCGATGTGGTTGCGGCCGAGAGGCGTGTCGTTGAAATTGACGAGCAGGTGGGCGTGGCCCACCTGCTTGAACAGTTCCGCCACCTTGGACTTCAGCTCGTCGAGGTTGTTGATCGTCCCGATGCAGGGCCTGGACCGCTTGAGCGCCAGGATGCAGCCGTGAAAGCGCGCGCTCACGACGCCGGTGCAGTCGTCGATCGCCTCTGCGAACTCCGACATCAGCCGCGTCTCGATGATCCGGGCCGAGGCGAGGGTCTCGAGCGCGCCTGACGCGCGGTCGGTCGCGGGGAACATGCTGATGACGCGGTCGCGCCGCTTTATCTGCTCGGCGAGATGCCGGAAGACCTTCTCGTAGCGGCCCGTCTGCTTGCGCGGAACGACGCCGAGGCGCGCGATCTCGTCGGGCGCGCGGGACGGGAGGTGGTCGAGCCTGGCGTCCATCAGGATCGGATCGTTCAGCAACTCGACGTCCTGGCGGACCTCGCCGAGCGACTCGCACGAATAGGTGTCGCGCCCTGTGACGACGCTCGCGGCCTCGACCAGCGCCCGGCATTTCCCCACGACCTCCTGCGACGCGCCGAGGCCGAGGAGGATGATCGGAACGCGGATCTTCGCCACCCAGTCAGCGCTCTGGAGCGGTCTGTGGACCGAGGCGAGCAGACCGCCGCCGCCGATCACGAGCGCGTCGAAGCGGTTGATCTGGTCGGCGTCGTAGATCGCGTCGGCGGAAAGGACGTGATCCTGCGAGGAGAACTCGTACTGCTTCTGCGAAGAGCTGTTCGAGGTCGCGTAGACGTCGATCTCCGGCGCGAGGGTCCGGATGTGATGCTCGACCGAGGAGGCTTGAAACTGATCGCCGATGTTTCCGTTGCCGTAAGCGCCGTAGATGAGAACGTTCTTCGAACCAGATCGCATTTTGAAACCTGAGAGAGAAATCTAAACGCGGCGCGATCGTCGGATCGACGACGTCGCGCCTGTGGTCGGGAAGAACCGTCGTCTTCTTGCTCGTCGAAAAATAGCGCGGGGCCGATGAAGGTCCTGTGATGCGTCGAGGCTCGTCGCGTCTTTCGCCGAGCTTTGCGCGCCGCAGCGTTTTGGAGACGTTCGCCGTCATTAGCCGAGTTCCCGGGCCCCGCCTAGCGATGATGCCGGGCGCCGATCCGCGCCGCGCGGCGCGGATCGCAGTGGCGGCGCGGATCGATCGTCTTTAATCCTACGTCGAACTGCGCTTGTCTGAACGCGCGGGGGGAAGGGTCGCGGCCTGCGCGTCCCGCCGGAACGGAGCGACGCGTGATCGAAGTCCATCCCACGGCCAGAGTGTCGCCCATGGCCGATATCGAGGACTCGGTGCGCGGCACCCGGATCGTGTTCGGCGAGGGCGTGGTCATCGACTCCTTCGTGAAGATCAAGCCGGCCGGCGGCGTCGGCGACATCGTCGTCGGCGCGCACACCACCATCAACTCCGGAAACGTGCTCTACACCGGCCATGGCATCGTGATCGGCAGCTATTGCGCGATCGCGGCGAACTGCACGTTCGCGCCCACCAACCACGAGTTCAAGAGCCGCGACGCGCGCATCCGCGACCAGGGCTTCCGGCCGAGCAAGGGCGGGATCCGCATCGGCGACGACGTCTGGATCGGGGCGAACTGCGTCATCCTCGACGGCGCCGACATCGGCGACGGCTGCGTGGTCGGCGCCGGCTCGATCGTGCGCGGCGTGCTGGAGCCTTACGGCGTCTACGTGGGAATTCCGCTTCGACGGGTCGGCTCTCGCTCATGAAGGCGACCGTCTTCGGCGCCAGCGGATTCGTCGGCCGCCATCTCGTCGCGACGCTGCGCCGCGACGGGCACGAGGTTTATGTCCCCGGGCGCGACGAGACGCTGGCCTGCGACCGTCCGCTCGGCCACGCGTTCTACTGCATCGGGCTGACGGCGGATTTCCGCACGCGGCCCTTCGACACGGCGCGCGCGCATGTCTCGATCGCCACGGAGCTTCTGGACCGGGCGGACTTCGAGAGCTTTCTCTACCTCTCCTCGACGAGGGTCTATGCGAAAGCGCGGTCGGCGGACGAGGAGGCCGACCTCGTGGTCAACCCGAACGATCCGTCCGACCAGTACAATCTGTCGAAACTGGACGGGGAGGCGGTCTGCTTCCGCTCCGGCCGAAGCGCGGTTCGCGTCGCTCGCCTGTCCAACGTCGTCGGCTATGATCCGGACTCGCCGACGTTCCTGTCGGATCTCATGCGCGAAGCTTCGACGGGCCGCATCACGTTGCAGTCCGATCCTTCGTCATCGAAAGACTACATCCTGATCGACGACGTCTGCGAGTTGCTGGCCAAGATCGGATTCGGGGGAAAGCGAGCGCTCTACAACGTGGCGAGCGGCGTCGACATCACCAATGGCGCGCTAGTCGATCGGCTGTGCGAATTGACCGGCGCGACCTGCGACGTTAAGCCCGGAGCGCCGATATTGCGCTTCCCAAAGATTGCGGTTGATCGTATTAAATCTGAGTTTGATTTCAATCCGCGCGACGTAATGAATTATCTTCCGAATTTGCTGGAGTCTGTAGAGCTTCGATGAAACATGAGACTTGGGGGTCGGCGTCGTTTCATTGAATTGTGGTCGGGTCTGCTTTCTCTTGGGGGCTCATGGACAATGCAGCGTGCGGCGTCGAAAGACGAAGATAGACTTGCGGTAGTGGGCGCCGGCTCAGGCGCGCGGCGGTTTTTGATGTTCTGGAGCTTGGCACAATGACTGTGACGATCATCGACGAGGGCGCCGGCACGGTCACCGTGCGTGAAGCCGACGGGGCCGAACGCGTGCTCGAGATCGCCGACGCCGCGGCGTTCGACGCCGCCTCCAAGGCCTGGCTCCGGGTCGGCTGGGACACCAAGCACGTCTACAGCTTCACCTGGCTCGGACGTCCGATCATCCAGCTTCCCGAGGACATGATCCGGCTCCAGGAGGTCATCTTCAACCTGAAGCCCGACGTCATCGTCGAGACCGGGATCGCGCATGGCGGCTCGCTGATCTATTACGCCTCGCTCTTCGAGATGCTCGGAAAGGGACGCGTGATCGGCGTCGACATCGAGATCCGTCCGCACAACCGCAGCGCGATCGAAGAGCATCCGATGTCCAAGCGCATCGAGATGATCGAGGGTTCGTCGATCGCGCCCGAGACGGTCGCCGAGGTCAGCCGGCGCATCAAGCCGGACGAGACCGTGCTGGTCATCCTCGACTCCAACCACCTCCACGGCCACGTGCTGGAGGAGCTGCGCGCCTACGGGCCGCTGGTCAGCGTCGGCTCCTATGTCGTCGCCACCGACGGCATCATGGAGCAGGTGGTGGGCGCGCCGCGCTCGACCCCGGACTGGACGTGGAACAACCCCAAGAAAGCGGCGAACGACTTCGTCGCCGAGAACCCGGATTTCGTGATCGAGGAGCCCTCCTGGCTGTTCAACGAAAGCGTTCTGACCAACCGGATCACCTATTGGCCGGACGCCTTCGTGAAGCGGGTTCGCTGACCTCGCCGCGCCGCCCGTCGACATCGATCGCGGGCGGCGCGTCTGGTTCCCCCGCCGCAACCGGAAGATCAGCGCCTCGCGTCGCGAGGCAGTTACGGAGACTGCGCGTTGAAGGCCGTCATTCTCGCCGGTGGGCTCGGAACCCGTCTGTCCGAAGAGACGTCGCTCCGACCGAAGCCGATGGTCGAAGTCGGAGGGCGTCCGATCCTCTGGCACATCATGAAGATTTTTTACGCGCACGGCATCAGCGACTTCATCATCTGCCTCGGCTATCGGGGCTATATGATCAAGGAATACTTCGCCAACTACGTTCTCCATCAGTCCGATGTGACGATCGACGGCGGAAAGCATGAGGTCACCTACCACCAGCGCTACGCCGAGCCGTGGCGGGTGACGCTCGTGGACACCGGCCCCGAGACGATGACCGGGGGGCGGCTGAAGCGGGTCCGCGACTATCTCGACGACGACGAGCCCTTCTTCATGACCTATGGCGACGGCGTCGCCGACGTCGACCTCACCAGCCTCGCGGCCTTCCACAAGTCGCACGGGCGCGAAGCCACGGTCACCGCGGTCGTGCCCCCGGGCCGTTACGGCGCTCTTGAGATGGACGGCGACGCGGTGCTGCGCTTCATGGAGAAGCCGCCCGGCGACAACACCTGGATCAACGGCGGCTTCTTCGTCCTCGAGCCCAAGATCATCGACCGCATCGAGGGCGACCACATCTCGTTCGAGCTCGAGCCGCTCGAGGGCGTTGCGCGCGACCGGCAGCTCATGGCGTATCGGCATCAGGGCTTCTGGCAGGCGATGGACACGCTGCGCGACAAGAACCAGCTCGACGGCCTGTGGGCCGCGGGCAAGGCGCCCTGGCGGATTTGGCGGTCCTGATGGCTGCGTCCAGCGTCGATCCCGCGTTCTGGAGCGGTCGGCGGGTTCTCGTCACGGGCGACACCGGCTTCAAGGGCGGGTGGCTGGCGCTCTGGCTTCACAGCATGGGCGCCAAGGTCAGCGGCATCGCGCTCGACCCGGACCAGACGCCCAATCTCTTCACCCTGACGCGGCTCGCCGAGCTGATCGAGCACCGCACCGTGGACCTGCGCGACCGGGCCGCGACGCAGGCCGCCGTCGAGGCGGCCGATCCGGAGCTGGTGCTGCATCTGGCGGCGCAGCCGCTCGTGCGCGAATCCATCCGCAATCCGGTCGACACCTTCGCGTCGAACGTGATGGGAACGGTGCATCTGCTGGAGGCGCTGCGCGGCCGCGCGGGGCTGAAGGGCGTGCTCACCGTCACCTCCGACAAGGTCTATCGCAACTCCGACACCGGGCGCGCCTTCGTCGAGGGCGATCCGCTCGGCGGGACCGATCCCTATTCGGGATCGAAGGCCGCGTCCGAATGCGTGGCCTACAGCTACGGCCGCAGCTATTTCGACCGCGCCGGCGTTCCGACCGCGACGTCGCGCGGCGGCAACGTGGTGGGCGGCGGAGACTTTTCGGTCGATCGGCTGGTGCCCGATCTCGTCCGCGCGATCGAGGCCGACGAGCAGCTGGTGCTGCGGCATCCGAGCAGCACGCGGCCCTGGCAGCATGTGCTCGATTGCGTCGCGGGCTATCTCACGCATCTCCAGGCCATCTGCCTCGACCCGTCGGCGCCGCGGGCGCTCAATTTCGGTCCCTCCGACGAGGCGCTGCCGACGGTGGGCGAAATGGCGACGGCGCTGTGCGAACGGCTCCAGGCCGGAAAGGGCTGGCGGCACGAGCCGGATCCGAACTCTATCGAGATGAAGCTGCTCCACATCGACGCCTCGCTGTCGAAGCGCGCGATCGGATTCGCGCCGCGGCTCGACTCGAAGGCCGTCATCGACCTCACGGCCGCGTGGTATCGGGCCTATTTCGACGCCGCGGACCTTCGCGACTTCACCCTGCAGCAGATCGCTAGCTATGGACGGTAAGATGCCGGACGCCCTCCTGCCGCTTCTGCGGCGCCGCCCTGACCCGCACCTTCGTCGACCTCGGCGTGATGCCGCTCGCCAACAGCTACATCAAGAAGGCCGATCTCGAGGCCGGCCGCGAGCATCCGCTTCCGCTGCACACGCGGGTCTGCGAGGAGTGTCTTCTGGTTCAGGCCGACGATCCGATGGACGCCGCCGAGATCTTCGACGACAGCTACGCCTATTACTCGTCCTATTCCGACAGCTGGGTCGAGCATGCGCGGCGTTACGCGGTCGCGATGATCGACCGGCTTGGCCTCGGGCCAGACTCGCTCGTCGTCGAGATCGCCAGCAACGACGGCTACCTGCTGCAGCACTTCGTCGCCCGCGGCGTGCCCGCGCTCGGCGTCGAGCCCGCCGAGAACTGCGCGCGCGAGGCCAAGACCCGCGGCGTCGAGAGCGAGGTGGCGTTCTTCAACGAGGCGACCGCGAAACGGCTTGCGGAGCGCGGGCTCAAGGCCGACCTCATGCTCGGCAACAACGTGCTGGCCCATGTGCCGAACATCCGCGATTTCCTCGCGGGGTTCCCGATCATGCTCAAGCCGGAGGGCACGCTGACCTTCGAGTTCCCGCATCTTCTGAACCTGATGGATCAGGTTCAGTTCGACACGATCTATCACGAGCATTTCTCCTATCTGTCGCTGCTGATCGTCGAGAAGGCGCTCGCCTCGGTGGGCATGCGCGCCTACGACGTCGAGGAGCTTCCGACCCATGGCGGCTCGCTGCGCGTCTTCTGCTGCCACAAGGGACGCGGCCTTCGCCGAACAGCCCGGCCTGCTTCACGTCCGCGCCAAGGAGACGGAGGCCGGCCTGCACGAGATCGCGGCCTATGAGGGCTTCAGCGAGAAGGTCGACGCCACCCGCAGGTCCTTCCGGGCGTTCCTCGAGAAGGCCGCGGCCGACGGCAAGACGATCGCCGGCTACGGAGCGGCCGCGAAGGGCAACACCTTCCTCAACGTCTGCGGCGTCGGGGCGACGACATCGTCTGCGTGTTCGACCGCAACCCCCACAAGCAGGACCGTCTCCTGCCGGGCAGCCACATCCCGGTGCTGGACCCTTCGGCGCTCGACGAGGTGAAGCCCGACTACCTGCTCATCCTGCCCTGGAACCTCAAGGACGAGGTGATGACGAGCTTCTCGCGGATCAGCCAGTGGGGCGGACGCTTCGTGACGGCGGTTCCCGAGACGCGGATCTTCTGATGCGCTTCACCCGGACCAGGATCGACGGCGCCCTGATCGTCGATCTTGAGCCGCGTTCGGACGATCGCGGGTTCTTCGCGCGCGCGTTCTGCGTCGAAGAGTTCCGGCAGGCCGGCGTCGCGTTCGAGTGCCCGCAGATCAACCTCTCCCGCAATCATGCCGCGCGAACGCTGCGCGGCATGCATTACCGCGACTTCGCCCATGCGGAGGCCAAGTTCGTCCGCGTGGTGCGGGGCAGGGCGTGGGACGTGGCCGTCGATGTCCGGCCGGACAGTCCGACATTCGGCGATAGCGTCGGCGTCGAACTCGGCGACGTCGAGGGCCGGGGCCTTTATCTCGCGAAGGGGCTCGCGCACGGTTTTCTGACGCTCGAGCCGGACACCGACATGCTCTACCTGATGAGCGACGTCTACACGCCCCAGCACGAGCGCGGCCTGCGCTGGAACGACCCGGCGCTCGCCATCGACTGGCCCGAGAGGCCGCTGGTCATTTCGGAGCGCGACGCGACCTATCCGGACTTTTCGCCGACCGGCTTCGCGCCCGCCGGCCGATCCGGCGGGGCCTGAACCCGCGACCACCTCCCCCGAAGCGCCCGGGTCGGCGCGCCTTGCGCCGGACCGACGGGCTTGCGCCGCAAGAGCCGTCCCGAGCCGGGCTGCGGCCGCCTGGGGCGGCGATATTTCGCTGTCGATTCGACTGCCGGGCGACTAGTTTTGCTCGTCGACTTGAAAGATGAAGGGCCTCGGCTTTCATGACGGATCTGGATTTCAAGAGCAGCTTTTCGGAGGTCGCACGCCTCGTCAACGCCGCGGCGGCGGGCGCGTCTGCGGAAGATCCGATCGCTCTGACCGACGCGCCCAGGACAGGTTCGCGTTCGCGGCGCGCGTGTTCCGGTCGTCGCGCGACATGCGCGTGATCGACGTCGCCGACACGATCGAGCCGAGCGCCGAAGCGACCGCGACCCTTCAGGACGTGGGCGTCGACTACGACACGCTGAAATCGTTTTTCCACACGCAGGTCGAGCAGGGGCGGAGCAAGCTCCCCTGTCAGCCTTACATGTATGATCTCTGCAAGACCGGGTCTCTCAGCATCCCGTCCTTTCTCACCGGAGAGACGATCAGCGCCTCCGGGAGTTTCTTCTACATTCTGGAGGAACGAGGCGGGGCGCGGCTATTCTATCACTTCTGTGACCGCAAACCCTATGTGCTGGTTCCGGGCGTGTTTTCCGGATTCTTCGTCGGCGTGTATTTCTTTGAAGACAACGTCTACGTGAACTGGAGCTCGGTCTATTCCAGAAAGAATTCGCTCGACGACCTGAACGTCCTGAGGGCGCTCATCGCGACCTATCCCGAGAAGGTGGCCCGATATCTTTCTGGTTCGCCGAAGCCGCCGGCCGTCATCTTCGCCTCGCTCAACCACATCGGCCACACTGCGCTGCAGGAGTACGAGCCGTTTCATTTCCTGGCCGAGCAGGGCGCGTTCGCGACGATGGACACGATGTTCGTCGGGCCGAGCGGCTTCTTCGAAGCCGAGCGCCTGTTTCCGGAACTGGCCGGCCTCGACGCCGTCGGGTTCGAGACCATGCACGAGGCGTTCCTCTGCAGCATCGAATCCGAGCGCCTGGCGTTCCGTCCGGCGCTCGGCGACTTCAGCTTCTCGGCCGCGCTGGCGGCGCGGTTCCAGACCATGCTGTCGGCGCCCGACGTGGTCGACGCCGCCCGGCAGGTGAAGCCGATCCCCGGCGCGCCCACCGTCTGGTTCGAGGTGCGGACCAATGACAGGTTCTGGACCAACCAGGTCGAGGGCGTCGCGGCGATCGCCAATCGACTGGCAGAGACCTATCCCGGATTGCAGATCGTGACCGCAGGCTGGTCCAAGCCTCTGGCGGGGCAGGTCAAGGACTACGACCTCAAGATGATCGAGCAGGACCGGCAGGTGGCCGAAGATATCAAGTCTCTGCTGGACGACGGAATCGCCTTCACCGACGTCACCGGATGGTCGCCGACCGAAAAGGCCGCGGCGGCGATCAGCATCGACCTCTATGTCGCCGTCTACTCCAGCGGAATCATCTTCACGTCATGCATCGCCCAGAAGCCGGGAGTGATCTTCGGCAGCAACTATTATCTGAGAAGCAAGGAGCGGATGCAGTATTTCGACGGCCGCTGGGCCTACTGCGATTTCCCGGCGAACGTCCAGTTCGTGAGCTCGGGGAAAGTCGAGGACATCAAGGTCGGACAGGTGAAGTCCTACTGGAACTTCGAGGTCGACTGGACGGACGTCTATGACAGCATCGTGCTCGCGCTCAACGCGAAACGCGTCGAGGCGGCGGCGCTGACCGAGGCCTGACCATCGGGCGGTCGATGGCGGGCGGGCGCTCATCCCCGAGCACGGCGGAGGCCCGCGCGGGTCGCCGTCACGCCGGCTTCGGCGCTTACCCGAGCGACTGCAGAATTCCCGCCAGACGCCGGCGGAACTCCGCCGCCAGGCCCGACAGGCGCGACTCGATCACGCCGAAATCGACCTCTTCCCTCAATCGTCGGACGATGGCGTTCCTGTTGGTGGGCGCGCTGTTGAAGTCGACGAGCAGGTGCTCGTGCGCGATCTGCCTGTAGAACTCGTGGATCTTCGTCGCCGGCCCCTCGAATCCCGTGACGACGCCGATGCTCGGCGCGCGTCTCTTCGCGGCGAGGATGCAGCCATGGTACCGCGCGCTCACGACGCCCGTGACGCGATCGATCGCCTGCACGCACTCGGCGATCGTGCGCGCCGCGACCACCTGCCCGTCCTGAAAATGCTGAAGCGCTCCGGAGGCTGCGTCGGTCGCCGGGAACAGGGTGATGGCGCGGTCGCGTGACTTCATCTCGGCCGCCAGCCTGCGGAAGATCTCATGATGCTCGGGCGCCGGCTTGCGGGGAATCACGCCGAGCCGGGCGAGCTCGTCTCTCGGGGCGCGCGCAGGGCGTCGAGGCGCTCGTCGGCCAGGATCGGGTCCGGGATCAACTCCACGTCGTCGCGGAAGCGGCGCAGGACCGCGCAGGATTGCTCGTCGCGGCCGGTGACGACCGCCGCCCGGCGGATCAGGGTCTGGCATCGCTGCGCCACCTCGGCGCTCGCGCCCATCGACAGCAGAATGATCGGCGGCGTGACGTGAAGCGGCCAGTTCGGGCTGTTGAGCGGCCGGTGGATGGCGGCCAGCAGGCCGCCGCCGCCGACGATGACGGCGTCGTACTCGCTGAGCCGGTCGTAGTCGCGCAGGATCGACGGCGGCAGAACGTGGTCCGGGCGCGGAAAGTCGTAGGGCTTGGCGGCGACGCTGTTCGACGTGGCGTGCACGACCGCCTCCGGGAGGATCGCCGAGAGGTGGTGGGCGAGGGACGAGGCCTGATGCAGGTCGCCGATGTTGCCGTTGGCGTAGGCGCCGATGAGCAGGATCTTGGCCGGACGGGTCATGCGGACGCGGCGCGCCGATCGGCCGTCGAGACGGTGGCGGGCGTCTTGTCGATGGTCATCGTCATATGGCGGCCCGTCAGCGAAGGCGCCCGGCGAACGGCTCGGGAGGCTGGTGGCTTCCTGCGCGCGGCGCTTCTCGCATGCATAGCCCGCGCGTGCGATTCGCGCTCGCGCGACCGCGCCCCTTCGGGGTGAGGCGAAAACGACCGACGGCCTCGTCGCCGCATTAGGGAGCGTCCCCATTAACGGGGTTTCGTTTTCGAGCGCGTGCTGATTCCATCTCCTTTGAAGGAGATGGGCATGCGACGACACGAACTGTCGGACGACGAGTGGCGGATCATCGAGCCGCTGCTTCCGCGGAACTCCCGGGGCGTCGCGCGGGTGGACGACCGACGGGTGATCAACGGCATCCTGTGGCGGTTCCGGACGGGCTCGTCCTGGCGCGACGTTCCGGAACGCTACGGGCCGCGAACGACGCTCTACAACCGCTTCAGCCGATGGCGGGCGGCCGGCGTCTGGGACCGGCTTCTGGCTGCGGTGTCGGAGGCTTACGACGGCGACATCGTGATGATCGACAGTTCCTGCGTCCGGGTCCACCAGCATGGGGCCGCGGGCAAAAAGGGGGCTCCGGCGATCCTTGCATGGGACGTTCCCGCGGCGGCCTGACGACCAAGATCCACGCCCTCGTCGACGCCGAGGGCCGACCGATCCGGATCGAGCTCACCGCGGGACAGGCAGGCGACGCGCCGGTCGCCGCGACGCTGCTGGCTGACATTCGGCCGGGGGCCGCGGTCGTCGCCGACAAGGCCTACGACACCGATGGCGTCCGCGCCTTCGTGCAAGACCGCGGAGCCTGGCCCAACATCCCGCCGCGCTCGATCCGCAAGGCGACCTTCAGTTTCAGTCGCTGGGTCTACCGCCAGCGCAATCTCGTCGAGCGCTTCTTCAATCGTATCAAGCAAATGCGCGGCATCGCCACCCGTTACGACCGCAGGGCCGACAACTTCCTCGCAGCCATCAAGCTCGTCGCCGCGCGTCTCTGGGTCAACGCGTTATGAGTCCGCTTCCTAGCGCGATGCGCAGGCGTCGCGCCGCATACGCCTCTTCGCCCTCGGGCGTTTCGGCCTCATCGGGACGACCTCCATCATAGGGACAGGCGCCAGTTCGACGTCGGCCCGCGGCGCGTCCCATGTGGGTAAGCTTGTCCCCGCCCGCCCGCCTCCGGCGCGAAGCATGTATCGCGGGCGTCTGATCAGCGGGATGTTGGTTTCGTTTTCGCTCACGGACGGGTATCCGATGGACCATGCCGGCGCGCTGTCGGCCAGCCTCCTGCATCTTCTCGACAAGCCGCGCGCTCGCTTATCACTTGCTTCGTCGATCATCTCGTTGACATTGAGCGGCGTTCATAGGCGCCGCCGCAGCGCGGCAAATCGAATGCGCGACTTACAGATGATCATTTCGAGCGTTACAAGTAAATCTCCGATAAGATGAGGTCGACGTCTCAGGATACATTAATCAATTTCGTTTGTCCTGTTGAAAACAGCGCGCGCATGCCGCTTCATCGCCGCGACGCGCAAACAATCTGCCGACTGACCTCAGCCAATCTGGTTCCAGATGAAAATCGTCCCGTCGTCAGTCCAACTGCTTCTCGAGCGGCTGAGAGCGACCTACACGGCCGAGGAAGCACGCCTTCGTCTCAGCCGGCAGGCCGAGCGGGCGCCTGAGCGCACGCTGCGGTCTGCGCGCGAGGCGAGTTCGGCCAACATCTCGTCGCTCTGGCGCCAGCTCGGCGCGGCCGGCGTCGAAATCGCAGGCGTCGAGCAGGAGCTCGCGGACCAGCGAACCCTCGAACAGGCCGAGCGCTACTCCGGCAACATCGAGGCGATGGTGGGCACGGTGAAGCTGCCGGTCGGCGTCGTCGGGCCGCTGCTGGTGAACGGGCTCAACGCGAAGGGCCTGTACTACGCGCCGATGGCCACCACGGAGGCCGCGCTGGTGGCGTCCTATGCGCGCGGAGCGATGGTCGCGACCAGGTCCGGCGGGGTGACGACGGCGCTCCTCAACGAAGGGGTGCTGCGCACGCCGGGCTTCAAGTTCTCGGGCCTCATCGACGCCGGGCTCTTCGTCGAATGGGTGGCGCGCAACGCCGACGAGCTGAAAGCCGCGGCCGAGGCCACCACGCGGCACGGCAAGCTGATCGCGCTCGAGCCGATCATCGACAACGACATCGTGTTCCTGCTCTGCCGCTACACGACCGGCGACGCCTCGGGCCAGAACATGGTCACGATCGCGACTGACGCGCTCTGCGCGAAGATCGAGCAGGACTGTCCGGTGAAACCGCTGCACTGGTTCATCGAGGCGAACTTCTCCGGTGACAAGAAAGCCTCCTATATTGGCCTGATCACGGGCCGCGGCCGGAAGGTCTCGGCCAGCACCGTGATCCCGGAGGCGCTGGTCGAAAAGCACCTGCATGTCTCGATCGACCGGATGCTGGCCTATGGCGAGATGGCCAATCTCGGCGCGCTCTTGAGCGGCCAGATGGGCGCGCAGGGCCACTACGCCAACGGGCTTGCGGCCTTCTACATCGCGACCGGCCAGGACGCCGCCTGCGTGTCGGAAAGCGCTGTCGGCTTCACCCGCATGGAGAGACGGGAAGACGGGCTTTTCGTCTCCGTGACGCTTCCGAACATCCTCGTCGGGTCGGTCGGCGGCGGCACGGGCATGCCGAGCCAGTCGGCCGCGCTCTCGCTGCTCGGCCTGAAAGGCGCAGGCCATGGCGCGGCGCTCGCCGAGGTGACGGCGGCGCTCTGCCTCTGCGGCGAGATCTCGATCATGGCGGCGATCGCCGCGGGTCACTTCTCCTCGGCGCACGAAAAGCTCGCAAGGAAGCGCTGATGTCGGTCGACGAGGCCTCGCCGCCGCTCGCGAAACGCCTCTGGATCTATCAGGCGGAGCGCTTTCCGCTCGCCAAGACCGCGCCGCTGATCGCGGTGTTTTCCGTCGCCAGCATCAGCGTCTCGGCGCATCTCGCCGGGCGGCCTCTGCCGGGCTTCTGGGCGTTCGCGGTCGCGTTCGCCGTGACGATGATCCTGTTCTTCGAGATGCGCGCCTGCGACGAGGTCAAGGACGCCGAGGACGATCGCCGCTTCCGGCCGGAACGCCCGGTGCCGCGCGGGCTCGTGACGCTGCGGCTGATCGTGGGCCTCGGGATCGCGGGCTTCTTCGCGACGCTTCTCATCGCCGCGGCCTACGCCCCGTCGCTGGTCTGGCCGCTCGCGCTCGTTCAGGCCTGGCTCGCGCTGATGACGGTCGAGTTCTTCGCGCCCGACTGGCTGCGCGACAGGCCAGTTCCTCTATCTCGTCTCGCATATGGCGATCATGCCGCTGATCGACCTGTTCCTCACCGCCTGCGAGTGGCTGCCGGCCGCGGGCTCGCCGCCGCCAGGCCTCTGGATTTTTCTCGCGCTCTCCTTCGTGAACGGCTGCGTGATCGAGATCGGCCGAAAACTCTACGCCAAGGAGAACGAGCGGCCGGGCGTCGAGACCTATTCGGCGCTGATGGGGCCTAAGCGCGCCGCTGCGCTGTGGGCCGCCTGCGTGGCTTTGAGCTTCTGCCTGCTGCTCGCGACCGGTTTTGCGGTCGGCGCGCCGCTGCTCGTCGGGGTGATCGGCGCCGTCGCGCTCGGCCTGCCGCTCGTGTCCGCCGCCAGATACGCGAAGGCGCCGACGCCAAAACGCCAGAAGACGATGGACGCCGTCTCGGGCGTCTGGGTCCTGTCTGCTATGCGACCGCCGGCTTCGCGCCGTTCCTTTCGGGAGCCGCGGCATGACCGCTTCGGACGCGCCCCACGTCGCCGAACCCGCGGCGATCCTTCATCCCGGGCGCGACGAGGGGTGCCTCGACCCGAAGATCGTCGGCGGCAAGGCCGCGGCGCTGACCGCGCTTCTGCGCGAGGGCCTGCCCGTCCCGCCCTTCTTCGTGGCGCTCGCTCCGGACGGTTTCGAGCAGGGCCTCAGCCTCGCCGACTGCCGCGCGATCGACGAAGCGCTGGCCGAAATCCAGCCCGGCCCGTTCGCGGTGCGCTCCTCGGCGCGTGATGAGGACGGCGCCGAGCACTCGCACGCCGGCCAGTTCCTCTCGCTGCTCGACGTCGAGGACAGCGGCGTTCCGGATGCGGCGCTGAAGGTCTGGGAGTCGGGAGCGCAAGAGAACGTCGCGGCCTATCGCGCCTCGCGCGGGCTCGAGGCCGGGGATGCGACGCCCGCCGTCATCGTGCAGCGCATGGCGCGGGCGCGCGTCGCGGGCGTCGCCTTCGCGGCGGACCCGGTTAGCGGACGGCGCGACCGGATCGTGATCTCGGCGATCGCCGGCCTCGGCGACGCGCTGGTGGGCGGCGAGGAGGACGGCGAGACGACGGTCGTCGACCGCGACTCGGGGACGGTCGTCGAGGGGCCGGCGGGCGGCGTGCTGTCGAACGCCGACGTCGCCGCGATCGTCGAGGCGGTGAAACGCGTGAGCGGTCTCCGCGGAGCCCCGCAGGACATCGAATGGCGATCGAAGGCGAGACCTTCTATCTGCTTCAGTCCCGCCCCATCACCACGGCTTTGCGGGAGCCTGCGATCGGCGATCCTTTGGTCACGATCTTCGACAACTCCAACATCGTCGAAAGCTATCCTGGGCTGGTCTCGCCGCTCACCTACAGTTTCGCGCAATACGCCTACGCCCGCGTCTATCGACGCTTCATGGAGCTTTTGGGCGTTTCGGACAGAAACATCCGCGAGAGCGCCGCGGTGTTCGACAACATGCTGGGGCGCATCGACGGGCGGGTCTATTACAACCTCGTCAACTGGTACCGGGCGCTCGCGCTGCTGCCGGGCTTCAGCCTGAACCGGGCGCATATGGAGACCATGATGGGGGTCTCCGAACCGCTCCCGGCCGAAATCTCCGGGAGCATCGGCCCCGCGCCCGCGACGGGCGTGGCGAAACTCCGGGAATACGCCGGCATGGCGCGCGCGGGCGCTGGGCTGCTGTTCGAGGCCATGCGCCTGCGCTGGACCGTCCGCGGCTTCTACGCCCGCATGGAGCGGGCGCTCGCGACGAGCCCGGAGGCGATTTCCAGAATGCCGCTCGGCGCGCTGGCGGCGGAGTATCGCAAGATCGAGGGCGACCTTCTCGACCGCTGGGACGCGCCGCTGGTCAACGACTTCCTCTGCATGATGGCCTTCGGCTCGTCGCGAAAGCTGCTCGAGCGCTGGTGCGGCGAAGAGGGGCTCGAGCTCCACAACGCGATCATGATCGGGCAGGGCGACATCGTCTCGGCGGAACCCGCAAAGCGCATCGCGAAGATGGGCGAAATCGCGCGCGAGGACGACGCCGCCGTCGCGGCGCTGGAGCGCGGAGAGCTGGGCGCCATGCCGCCGGCGCTCGTCTCGGAGATCCGCGGCTACATCGAAAAGTTCGGCGACCGCTGCACCGAGGAGCTCAAGCTCGAAAGCGTGACGCTCGACGAGAATCCGGCGCCGCTCTACGCCGCGATCGCGGCCGCCGCGCGGACCACGCGGACGCATAAGCCGGAGGTGGACGGCGACGCTGCGCTCGCCGCCGCCTTCGAAGGACGGCGAATCCGCGGGTTCGTCGCCAAGGCCGTGGTCGGCTGGGCGCGCGCCCGCGTGCGGGATCGCGAAAACCTCCGCTTCGAGCGCACCCGCATCTTTGGCCGCGCGCGCCGCGTGCTGCTGGCCATGGGCCGGCAGTTCGCGGCGATCGACGCCATCGACGAGCCGCGCGACGTCTTCCTGCTGACGCTTCCCGAAATCCTCGGCGCGATCGAAGGATTTGGCGTCACGGCCGATCTCAAGGGGCTGGTCGCGGTCCGCAAGGCCGAGATGGAGCGCGCGGCGCGGCTGCCCGACCCGCCCGAGCGCGTCACGGTGTCTGGCGCGGCCGGCCTCTCGGCGCCGCGTCCTGCGTCGGCCGTCGCCGCAGGCGCGTCCGACGACATCGTGCGTTCGGGAACCGGCTGCTCGGCGGCGTGGTGAAGGCCAAGGCGCGCCTCATCCGAGATCCGCGCACGGAGGCGCTGGCGCCCGGTGAGATTCTCGTCGCGCGCAACACCGATCCCGGCTGGATCGCGGTGTTCAGCAACGCCTCCGCCATTGTCGTCGAACGCGGCAGCCTTCTGTCACACTCCGCGATCGTCGCGCGCGAGATGGGTATCCCCTGCGTCGTCGCGCTGAAAGGCGCGCTCGACTGGATCCGCGACGGCGAGACCATCGAGGTCGACGGCGCGCGCGGCGTGGTGACGAGGTCCGATGTCTGAGATCGCCGGCAAGGCCGCCTTTGACGCCATCCGCTACGCCCAGCTCTGGGAGGACGCCGACGTGCTCACCGGAGCGCTCGGCCAACGGCCCGGCGCCACGCTGGTCTCGATCTGCTCGGCCGGCGACAACGCGCTCGCGATGCTGACGCTCGACCCGGAAAAGGTCGTGGTCGTCGACCTGTCGCCGGCGCAGATCGCGTGCCTGAAGATCCGGATCGAGGCTTTTCAGACGCTCGACCATCCGCAGTTTCTCGAGCTGATGGGCGCACGGCCGAGCCGGCGTCGCGACGCGCTGCTCTCGCTGCTGATCCGCGACATGCTTCCCGCCGACCGCGAGTTCTGGGAGGCGCGGGCGCGCGGACGTCGTCGCCTACGGGCTCGGGGGCGTTGGAAAATTCGAGCGCTATTTTCGCGTGATGCAGCGCTACCTGCTGCCGCTCGTGCATTCGAAGAAAACGATCGACAGCATCTTCCAACCCGGCCGCAGCCGCGCCGAGCGCGAGGCCTTCCTCGACGGCACGTGGAACAACCGGCGCTGGAAACTGCTGCTCGAAGTGTTCTTCTCGCGGTTCACCATGGGGCGGCTCGGGCGCGATCCGGCCTTTTTTGACCATGTCGAGGGCAGCGTCGCCGACCATGTCGCGCGCCGCATCCGCCACGCGGCGGTCGATCTCGACCCGTCGCAGAATCCCTATCTGCACTGGATCCTCAAAGGGACCCACGGCCGCGCGCTGCCGATGCCCTGGCGGGCCGAGAATTTTGCGACGATCCGCGAGCGGCTCGACCGCCTCGACATCCGGCTCGGGTCGCTCGAAGCCTTCGTCTCGACCGGCGAGAAGGCCGACGGCTTCAACCTCTCCGACATCTTCGAATACATGACGCCTGCGACCTTCGAGACGGTCTATGGCGAGGTGCTCGGCGCCGCGAACCCGGGCGCGCGGCTCGTCTACTGGAACATGATGGCCCCGCGCCGCCTGCCCTCAGCCTTCGCCGCGCGGATGACCACGCGGACCGATCTCGAAACGGCGGGCAAGGCGGCCGACAAGGCGTTCTTCTACTCCGACTTCGTGGTGGAGGAGCTTCAGGCTTGAGCGTCTGGCTCAACCTCGCGCTGGTGGCGGGCTCCATCGCGGCGATGTTCGGCCTCTTGGCCGGCGTCAGCGTCATCGGCCGCGCGGTCGGGCTGCCGGGCGAACTCCAGCGCAAATGCGTCCATGTCGGCACCGGGCTCTACGCGCTGACCCTGCCCTGGACCTTCACCGACCGCTGGCCCGCCGCGCTGCTCATTTGCCTGTCGCTCGCAGTGCTGGTGGCGATCCGCCTGAGGCGCGCGGCCGGCGGCGTCGGCGAGGCGGTGCATGGCGTCGCGCGCAAATCCTATGGCGAGCTGTTTCTCGCGCTCAGCGTCGGCTTCCTGTTCTTCCAGAGCCATGACCGGCCGGTGCTCTACGTGCTGCCGCTGCTCGTGCTGACGCTCTCCGACGCCGCCGCCGCGCTCACAGGCACGCGCTACGGCCGGGCGCATTTCAAGGTCGAGGAGGGGACGAAGAGCTGGGAGGGCACCACGATGTTCTTCCTCGTGACCTGGATCCTCGCTCTCATCCTCCTGCTGCTGATGACCGAGATCGATCGCGGCAAGGTGGTGGCGCTCTCGCTGATGATCGCGGCCTTCGGCGCTCTGATCGAGGCCGACAGCTGGCGCGGCTACGACAATCTGTTCGTGCCGATCGGCATCCACCTGCTGCTCGCCAACAATCTCGACACGCCGCCGCTGAACCTCGGCGTTCTCGCGGCCTCGCTGATCGTGATGATGATCGCGATCCTCGCCTTTGCGCCGCTCTTGAGGATCACGCCCCACGCCGCGCGCGCCTATGCGGCGCTGATCTTCCTCACCGGCGCGGTGACGGCGCTGCAGAACGTCGTCCTGCCTGTGATCGCGATCGGCTGTCATTTCGCGGCGCGAAACCTGCGGCCCGGACGCGGGCGGTTCCCCGACCTCGATCTCATCTCGGCGGTGAGCGGCGCCGCGCTGATCTGGCTGTTTCTGGGCGACACCACCGGGGTCAACGCGCTCACGCCTACAATCTCACCTTCGCGGCGGCGGCCGTCGGCTTCCTCGCGCTGCTGGCGCGGAGCCACGCCGTGACGATTGCTGGCATGGCGGCGGTGGGCGTCGCGCTGTTCCTGATCGTTCCGCTCAATCCTGCGCACAGCCAGTGGCACGGGGCGCTCTGGCCATGGGCGGCCGCCGCGCTCGGCCTCACGGCCTTCGCCTGCGCGGCGCGGCCCGATCTCTTCGACCGCTGGCGTTCTCCGCGCGTGGTCGGGCTGGCGGCCGTCGCGCCGCTCGCTTTGTTTGTCAGCCAACTCATGACCGGGGCCTCGCCCCATGAGCCAGACCATCGAGCTCGAGCACGGCGGGGCCGCCTGCACGGTGTTTCTCGACGGGCCGAAATGGGGCGAGACCGCCACGGCCACGATCGGGCGCTTCCGGTGCCCCTCGGCCGAGGCGGGCCGTGCGCTCATCGAGCAGGCGGTGGCGAAAATCAGCGAGGCAGGCGTTTACAGCCGTCCTCGGCCCGATGGACGGCGACACTTGGCACGCCTACCGCCTCGTCGCCGAGAGCGACGGCTCGCCGCCCTTTCTCATGGAGCCCGCCAGCGGCCCGCATGACCGCGAGGCCTTCACAGCCGCCGGCTTCGCGCCGGTCTCGGCTTACGTCTCCACCCGCGGGACGCTCGACGAGGCGATCGGCGACGGACTTCCCGCCGCGCTCGAAGGCGTCGCGGTCACGCAGTGGGACGGCTCGAACCCGGACGGCTTCGTCCGGCGGCTCTACGCCATGTCGGCCGGAGCCTTCGAGCGCAACGCCTTCTTCAAGCCGCTCGACCTCGAGGGGTTTCTCGAACTCTACGCGCCCATCATCCCGGCGGTCGATCCGCGCTTCGTTCTGTTCGCCCATGACCAGAGGGGCGATCTCGTCGGCTTCCTGTTCGCCATCCCGAACCGGCTCGAAGGGCCGATGGCGAAGACGATCATCGTCAAGACCTACGCCAGCATGCGCCGCGGCGTCGGCCGCGTGCTGCTCGACCATGTCCACCGGCTGGCGCGCGAAGCCGGCTTTTCGGACTTCATCCACGCGCTGATGCATGTCGACAACGTCTCGCTCGACCGGAGCCAGAAACACGCCGGAAAGGTCTTTCGCCGCTACGAGCTGATGGCGCGCAGGCTGGACTGAGGCCCCATGAACCTCGTCGCCCATATGCTCGGCGTCCCCGGAATCGACGGCCAGAAGCCCGCGATCGTCACGGGGGAGGGAGTCCAGGTCGGCTTTTCCGAGCTGCTCGGCTGGTCGAGCCGGCTCGCATCCGCATGGAAGCGCGCGGGCGTCGAAAGGGCGACCGCGTCGTCATCGCCATGGGGCTCGGGCCAGGGCTCTATGCGGGCCTTGCGGCGCTGGCGGTTGGGGGCCGTCGCAGTGCTGCCCGAACCCGCGATGGGGCTCGCAGGGCTCCGCCACGCCGCCCGCGCCGCCACGCCGAAGGCCTATCTCACCGACGGCTGGTTTCGGGCGCTGGGCTACGCGCTTCCCGAACTCTGGCGCGTGCCGCTGACGCTGACTCCGGGCGACGGCTACACGACAAGCGGCGACCTGCTGGAGGAGGTGGAGCCCGACCACCCCGGCGCTGATCTCCTTCACCAGCGGCTCCACGGGACGACCGAAGTCGATCATGCGCACGCATGGCTTTCTTCTCAACCAGAACGACGTGCTGAAGGACCTGCTGGCGCCCGAGCGCGAGAACGAGACCGATCTCGTGGCCTTCCCGGTGTTCGTCCTCGCGAACCTCGGGCAGGGCGTCACCTCGCTGCTCCCAAACTGGAACCTGAAAAGCCGCACGAGGCGGACGCCGCGAAATCTGCGACCACATCTCCGCCCATCGCGTCACCCGCGCGCTGGTCCCGCCGTCGATCTGCGAGGGGCTGGCGGCGAGCGGACGCGACCCCGGCCTCGCGACGATCTTCACCGGCGGCGGCCCGGTGTTTCCGGACCTGATGGAGCGGCTCGCGCAGAACTCCCGGACGCGGGTGGTGGCGGTCTACGGCTCAACGGAAGCCGAGCCGATCGCCCATCTCGAAGCGAGCGAGATCGACGCCAAGGACTGGGAGGCGATGCGAACCGGGGCGGGGCTCGCCGGAAAGCCGATCGACGCCCATCCGGCTCGAGATCCTCGCGGACGAGATCGTCGTGACGGGCGGGCATGTAAACAAGGGTTATCTCGACCCCGACGACGACGCCGCGACCAAGATCCGCCGCGACGGCGAGATCTGGCACCGCACCGGCGACGGCGGCCGGCTCGACGCGTCGGTGCGGCTCTGGCTCACGGGGAGGCTGGACGGGCGCGCCGCGGGGCTTTCGCCCTTCTGCGTCGAGGCGGCCGCGAGGCTCTGGCCGGGCGTCAGACGCTGCGCGCTGGTCGACATGGACGGGACGGGTATCCTCGCCGTCGAGGGCGATCGGGCAAAGCTGGCGGAGTGGAAAGCGTCGGCCGCCGCGTTCGGCGATCTGAGCGTCGCGCCCCTGCGGGCGATACCGTTCGATCTGCGTCATCGATCGAAAGTCGACTATGTGCGCCTCAAGACGGCGCTTCGGAAGCAGGCGTCGGCGGGCTGAGTTCGCTCCGGGACGGCGCTCCTGGTCCCGAAGCCCAGCCTTCGCCGCCTTGTCGAGCGCCACGCCGCCACGCCGCGGCGGCGTCCGGCCGGGCGGGAACCGCGCGGCCTCCAGCCGGATGCGCGGCAGGTCGCGCGCTCGCGGCGCGGGCGGCCCGGACGTCTCATCTCTCCACAGCCTCCAACGCGCGAGAGCCGGAGAACCGTCGATTATGATATATCAGTTGAACATCATGTGTGTACGATGTAGTCATTCCAGAAAAGCAAGGCGATGCGGCCAACGCAATCGCCATATGGGGAGGAAATGAGATGAAGGCTTTGGCCTTGTCAGCGGCGCTCGTTCTGAGCGCGACCGCGCATGCATCCGCCTGGGAGCCGACCAAGCCAGTCGAGGTCGTGGTGCCGTTCGGCCCCGGCGGCGCCTCTGACCAGATGGCGCGGACGATCCAGGGCATCGTCCAGAAGCACAACCTGTCGTCGCAGCAGCTCGTCGTCGTGAACAAGCCGGCCGCGACCGGCGGCGAGGCGATGATGGACATCCAGAAGTCCATGCGCGACCCGCACAAGCTTCTGACCACCTCGAGCGGCATCTACATGACCCCGCTCTCGACCAAGATCCCGGTCAACTGGCGCAACTTCACGCCGGTCGGGATGCTGGCCCAGGACGAGTTCCTTGTCTGGGTGAAGAACGACGCGTCCTACAAGACGGTGCAAGACCTTCTCGCCGAGGCCAAGACAGCCTCGCCCGCGATGAAGATCGGCGGCGGCGGCTCCAAGCGAGAGGACGATCTGATCGTGTTCTCGATCGGCGCGGAAGCCGGCGTGAAGCTGACCTACATTCCCTACAAGTCGGGCGGCGAGGCCTCGACCCAGCTCGCCGGCGGCCATGTCTCGGCCGACACCAACAACCCGTCCGAGGACGTCGCCAACTGGCGCGGCGGCCAGACACGTCCGCTCTGCGTGCTGTCGAAGAAGCGGATCGCCTACACGGCAAGATCTCGGGCGACACGGCCTGGAGACATCCCCGACTGCGGCGAGCAGGGGCTCAACTTCACCTACAACATGCTGCGCGGCATCTTCATGCCCGGCGGCGTGACCGAGGAGCAGAAGGCGTTCTACGTGAACCTGCTCAAGAAGGTCTCCGAGACGCCCGAGTGGAAGGAGTATCTCGAGCGCAACGCGCTGCTCCCCGACCAGCGCTTCGGCGAGGATTTCGAGGACTTCCTGTTGTCCGACGAAGCCCTGCACAAGGATCTGATGGGCAAGGCCGGCTTCCTCGCCACCAACTGAGCCCTTTCGTGTCCCGGACGTGATCCGGGACCCAGAACCGACAGCGCCTCAGTCCCGACTTCGTCGGGTCGAGCCGAGTTCTCAAACGCAATCGGTTCTGGGTCCCGGGTCGAAGCCGGGACAAGGGCCTCTTCGCATCCGCCAGTCCCGATCCTCCGCCGACGGAGAAGACCCATGTCCCTTTCAGCCGACATCGAACAGCCGGACGATCCGGGCGCGCGCGGGCCGTCGAAGCGGGCGGTGGAGATCGTGGTCTCGCTGATCCTGATCGGGCTTGCGGCCGCGGTGCTCTACGACTCTTACGGCCGCGGCGCGGGCTGGAACGGCGGGCCGGAAAGCGGCTTCTTCCCCGCGCGCGTCGGCTGGATCTTCCTCGCCGGCTCGCTCTTCCTCTTGGTCCAGGCGTTCCGCGAGCCGCCGGCGATCTTCGCCACCTGGTCGCAGCTCCTGATGGTGGCCAAGGTCTTCGGGCCGCTCGCTTTGTTCGTCGTGCTGGTCGAGCCGCTCGGCATCTACGCGGCGGCGGCGATCTTCACCGCCGTGTTCATGCCGATCGTCGGCGGCGCGCGTTGGTACACGGTGATCGCGACCTCCGTGCTGGTGCCGCTCGTCTGCTTCGTGGTCTTCGAGATCGAGTTCCTCGTGCCGCTCCCCAAGGGGCCGCTCGAAGCCATGTTCGGCTACTGAAGGAGAGCCCCGGATGGACGATTTCTCCGCGCTGCTCGCAGGCTTCCAGGTCGCGCTCTCCTGGCACAATGTCGGCTTCATGATCGTCGGCGTGCTGCTCGGCATCGTGGTGGGGGTGCTGCCGGGCCTCGGCGGCCCCAACGGCGTCGCGATCCTGCTGCCGCTCACCTTCGGCATGGACCCGACCTCCGCCATCATCCTGCTGTCGTCGATCTACTGGGGCGCGCTCTTCGGCGGCGCCATCACCTCGATCCTGTTCAACATTCCCGGCGAGGCCTGGTCGGTCGCCACCACCTTCGACGGCTATCCGATGGCCCAGGAAGGACGCGCCGGCGAAGCGCTCACCGCCGCCTTCACCGCCTCCTTCATCGGCGCGATCTCGGGCGTGCTGCTCATCACCTTCGTCGCGCCGCTCGTGGCGAAGTTCGCGCTCAGGTTCGGGCCGGCCGAGTTCTTCGCCGTGTTCCTGCTGACGTTCTGCTCCTTCATCGGCATGGGCAAGGACAACCGCATCAAGATCCTGGTCTCGCTCTGCATCGGCTTTCTGCTCGCCGGCGTCGGCATGGACACGATCTCGGGCGACCTGCGCATGACCTTCGACGTCGCCGAGCTGATGCGCGGCTTCGACTTCCTCGTGGTGGTGATCGGGCTGTTCGGCGTCTCGGAGATCTTCCTCACGGTCGAGGAAGGGTTGGCGTTCAAGGGCAAGAAGGCGGCGATCGACCTCAAGGTCGTGCTGCGCACCTGGGCCGGGCTGCCGCGCTACTGGGCGACGCTGATCCGCTCCTCGATCGTGGGCATGTGGATGGGCGTGACGCCGGGCGGGGCGATCGCGGCCTCGTTCATGGGCTATGGCCTGGCCAAGCGCTTCTCCAAGCGCGGCGACAATTTCGGCAAGGGCGAGATCGAGGGCGTGCTGGCGCCGGAGACCGCAGCGCACGCCGCCGGCACCGCCGCCCTCCTTCCGATGCTCGCCCTCGGCATCCCGGGGTCGGCGACGGCGGCCGTGCTGCTCGGCGGGCTGATGATCTGGGGCCTGCAGCCCGGACCGATGCTGTTCGTCGAGCAGAAGGACTTCGTCTGGGGCCTGATCGCGAGCATGTATCTCGGCAATGTCGCCGGCCTTCTGATCGTGCTCGCGACCGTGCCGCTGTTCGCCGCGATCATGCGGATCCCGTTCGCGATCGTGGCTCCGATCATCTTGGTCGTGTGCGCGATCGGGGCCTACACGGTCGGCAACTCGATCTTCGACATCTGGCTGATGCTGCTGTTCGGGGTCGTGGGCTACGTGTTCAAGAAGCTCGGCTTCCCGCTCGCGCCGATGGTGCTGGCGCTGGTGCTCGGCGACCGCGCCGAAGACGCCTTCCGCCAGGCGCTGCTCGGTTCGGGCGGAAGCCTCAACGTGTTCTGGGCCAACGGCCTCGTCACCACGCTCGTCGTCCTCTCCGCCATCCTCCTCTTCTGGGGACCACTCTCAGACCTCGTCGGGTGGGCGCGCTCGCGGGGGCAGGGCAAGCCGGCTCTCGGGGCGGCCGAATAAGGAGGCCCGCGATGCTCGAAACAGCCAAAACCGCACGCGTCTGGGACACGCTCGAACGCAGCTACCGCGCCCGCATCGAGCGCGGCGCGGCCTTCGCGGACGGCAAGACCGTGCGGCGGGATGAGATCGTCAGCTTCCTCGAAGCGGTGATCGAGCCCGGCGACCGCGTCTGCATCGAGGGCAACAACCAGAAGCACGCGGATTTCCTCGCGTCTTCGCTTGCGAAGACCTCGACGGACGCGATCCGCGACCTCCACATCGTCCAGTCCAACATCGCGCTGCCGCCGCATCTCGACGTGTTCGAGCGCGGCACCGCTCGCCGCCTCGACTTCTGCTACGCCGGCCCGCAGGGGTTGCGCATGGCGCGGCTCGTCGGCGAGGGCAAAATCGAGGTCGGGGCGATCCACACCTATCTCGAGCTCTACAGCCGCTATTTCTGCGACCTCACCCCGCATGTGAGCTTCGTGGCGGCCGACGCCGCGGACGCCGACGGCAACCTCTATACCGGCCCCAACACCGAGGACACGCCCGCGATCGTGGAGGCCACGGCCTTCAAGTCCGGCGTGCTGATCGCGCAGGTGAACCGGCTCGTCGACAAGGTTCCGCGCGTCGACGTGCCGGGCGACTGGGTGAGTTTCGTCGTCGAGGCCCCGAAGCCCCATTACATCGAGCCGATCTTCACCCGCGACCCCGCCGTCATCACCGAGGTGCAGGTGCTGATGGCCATGATGGTCATCCGCGGGATCTACGAGAAATACGGCGTCACCCGGCTCAACCACGGCATCGGCTTCGACACCGCGGCGATCGAGCTGATCCTGCCGACCTACGCGCAGGATCTCGGCCTCAAGGGCAAGATCTGCCAGTACATGTCGGTCAATCCGTGCCCGACGCTGATCCCGGCGATCGAGAGCGGCTTCGTGGAGTCGATCCACTGCGCGGGCTCGGAAACTCGGCATGGAGGCCTATACGGCGGCGCGCTCCGACGTGTTCTTCACCGGCCGCGACGGCACGATGCGCTCGAACCGCATCTTCTGTCAGCTCGCCGGCCACTATTCCGATCTCTCATCGGATCGACGCTGCAGATCGACCTCGAGGGCAACTCCTCCACCGCGACGCTCTCGCGCATCACCGGTTTCGGCGGCGCGCCGAATTTCGGCTCGGAATCGCGCGCCCGCCGCCACGGCAGCGAGGCGTGGCTCAAGGCCGGCCGAGAGCAGCGGCTTTCCGGCGAGATGCCTCGCGGGCGAAAGCTCGTGGTCCAGATCGTCGAGACTTTCGGCGACGGCATGTCGCCCACCTTCGTGGAGCGGCTCGACGCCTGGGAGCTGCAGAAGACCTTCGACATGCCGCTGCCGCCCGTGATGGTCTATGGCGACGACCTGACCCATCTCGTGACCGAGGAAGGCATCGCCAATCTCCTGCTCTGCGACACGATGGAGGAGCGCGAGCAGGCGATCCGCGGCGTCGCGGGCTATACGCCGGTCGGGATGAAGCGCGACCGCGAGATGGTGGCGCGGCTGCGCGAAAAGGGCGCGGTGCAATACGCCGATGACCTCGGCGTCGACAAGCGCTTCGCGACCCGCGACCTGCTCGCCGCCCGCTCGATCAAGGATCTCGTGGCCTGGTCCGGCGGCCTCTACGACCCGCCCTCCCGTTTCCGGAACTGGTAAGCCCGATGGAGCATCTCGAATTCGACTATGACGGAACCGGTGAGAAGCCTGCCCGCGCCTTAGCGCTGGCGGGCGTCGTCGGCTCCGGCAATCTCGAGGTCCTGATCGAAGCCGCCGACCTCGGCGGACGCTGCGCCGCGGTCGTGGACACCTCGGTGCGGGGCTTCGGCGAGACATGGCGGCAGGTTCTGGCCGACTTCTTCGCCCGCCACGGCCTGTCTGACGTGCGCGTGTCGATCAATGACGGCGGCGCGACGCCTGCGGTGGTGAGCCTCCGCCTCGACCAGGCCGCGGCCGAGATCAAGGATGCTCAGGCATGAGGGTCGCGCGCCACAGCTTCTACGAGGCGACCGCGCGCAAGCGGATCGACGGATTGCTCGACGCCGGCTCGTTCCGCGAGTTCTGCGGACCGGCGGCCCGCATCGTCTCGCCCCATCTGCCGGCTCTCGGCATGCCGGTCGCCTTCGACGACGGCGTGGTGGTGGGCGAGGGGACGATCGACGGCCGCCCCGTGCTGGTCGCCGCGCAGGAAGGCGGCTTCATGGGCGGCGCTGTGGGCGAGGTCCACGGCGCGAAGATCACCGGTCTCCTGGAGCGCGCGCTCGACGTGAAGCCGGACGCGGCGATCCTTCTGCTCGACACCGGCGGCGTGCGTCTGCATGAGGCGAACGCCGGGCTCGTGGCCATGGGCGAAATCCAGAGGGCGGCGCTCTCGGCCCGGCACGCCGGCGTGCCCGTGATCGTCGCGATCGGCGGCAAGAACGGCTGCTACGGCGGCATGTCGATCGTCGCGCGCTCCTGCGACTGGATCGTGGCGAGCGAGGAGGGGCGGCTCTCGATTTCGGGGCCCGAGGTGATCGAGACCGTCGAGGGCATCGAGGAGTTCGACGCGCAGGACCGCGCGCTCGTCTGGCGCACGATGGGGGCCAAGCACCGGAGGCTGATCGGCGAGATCGACGCGCTGGTGGCCGACGACGTCGAAGCGTTCCGGACCGCGATCCTCGGCTTCGTCGGCCGGCCGCGCCCGCTCGATCTCGACGCGCTCGAGGCCGAGCACGAGATGCTCTCGCGCCGGCTCGAGCGCTTCTGGGACTGCGCCGACGGCCGCGACGTCTGGGCGCGGCTCGGGGTCAACGATCCGGCCTCGGTGCCGGCTCTCGACGCCGCGGGCTTCAACGGGCTGGTGGACGCGCTTTCCGGAGGACGGCCATGAGCGGTGCCATCGAGCGGGTTCTCGCGGACCTTTTCGGCGATGGCCACGGCGTCGTCCGCGACGGCGGAACGCTGACGGGCGTCGCCCGCTTCGACGGCCGGACCGTTACCGTGGTGGGCACCGCCGATCGCGCCGTCATCGGGGCCGACGTCGCGCTGAAGCTCGCCCGCGCGGTGCTCGACGCCATGCGCGACGAGCCGGGCCGCCCGATCCTCGTGATCGTGGACAACGCCGGCCATCGCCTGAGCCGCCGCGACGAGCTGATGGCCAACAATGGCTGCATCGCCCATCTCACCCGCTGCCTCGACGCCGCGCGCCGCCGCGGCCATCGCGTGATCGGGCTGGTGCACGATCTTGCGGTCTCCGGCGGCTTCATGGCCACGGGGCTGTCGACCGACCTGTGCTTCGCGCTGCCGGGCTCGGAAGTGCGCGTCATGGCCCCGGCCGCGATGGCGCGCGTCACCAAGATCCCGCTGGAGCGCCTGGAAGAGCTCTCCGCCGCCAATCCGGTGCTCGGGCCGGGCGTCGAGAACTTCATCCGGGTCGGCGGCCTCGAAGGCGTCTGGGACGGCGACCTCAAGGCGCGGTTCCGCGAGGCGCTTTCGCGCCCGCTCGACGGGGCCGACATGCGGCGATCGCTTGGCGAGAGCCGCGGCGGGCGAACGGTGGCGGCGCGCATCGCGGCGAAGGTCAGGGCGGGAGCCTCCTCGTGACGGCGCTCGCGCTTTGCGGGCGAACCCTCGCGCCTGCAAAGGCCCGGCGGATCGATGATCTGGCGACAGCCGCGCTGGAGCAGGAATTGGCCTGCTATCCGAAGCCCGGCCTCGTCAGTCTCGTCGACACCGGCGCGCATGACGACATGGACGCCTCGACGTTTCGCGCAAGCATCGCGGCGCTGAGAGGCTATTTCGGCGAGATGGCCGAAGCGGGAGCCGCGGACGCCGATTTCGCCGTTCTGAACGTCGCCGGCCGGCGCGCCGAGGCGCGCATGTTCGCCGAGACCCGAGGCGTCAACACCCATCGCGGCGCTGTGTTTTCGCTCGGCCTCATCGCGGCGGCGGCGGGACGGGCGCGATGCTCGAATGCGGAGACGATCTGCCGGACCGTCGCGATGCGCTGGGGGCCGGACATATTGGCGGCGGGCGCCGCCGCGCGCGAGCCCAGCCACGGCGCGATCGTGCGCGCGCGCCACAAGGCGCCCGGCGCGCGGGAGGAGGCCGCAGCCGGCTTTCCGACCGTCACAGGCTGCGCGCTGCCGGCGTTCAGGGCCGCCCGCGCCGCCGGCGCCTCGCTGAACGACGCCATGATCGACGCCGTCTTCGCCATCATCGCGACGCTCGAGGACAACAACCTGCTCTATCGCGGCGGCGCGGAGGCGCTCGGCCGCGCCCAGCGCCTCGCGCTCGACTTTCTCGCGCGAGGCGGGATCGCGGCGCCGGGAGGACGCGATCGCGCGATCGGGATCCACCGGATCTTTGTGGCTGAACGCATGAGCCCGGCGGCGCGGCCGATCTCCTCGCCGCGACGATGTTCCTCGCGGCGCTGGAGAGCGGCCCGGAGCCAGGCGCTTGCCGCTAGCGATCCTCTGCTCGGGACAGGGCGGCCAGCACGCGGACATGTTCGCGTCCGTGGCGACGGAAGCGGCGGCCGAGCCGGCGCTGCGCAAGCTTTCGGAACTGACGGGTTTCGCCGTCGCCCAGGGCCCGCTCACGGCCGGGGCCGACGCGCTCGCGGAGAACCGGACGGCCCAGCTTCTCGTCGTGGGCCACGCATTGGCGGCGCACGCCGTGCTGGCGGCGCAGGGCGTCGAAGCCGTCGTCTTCGCCGGGTACAGCGCCGGCGAGATCGCCGCACATGGCTGCTCGGGGGCGCTCGACGCGATCGCGACGCTCGATCTCGTGGCCGAGCGCGGCCGGGCGATGGACGCCGCCTGCGCGGGCGCGCCCCAGGGCATGCTGGCGACGATCGGCCTTAGGCTCGCCGAGGCCGAGACGCTGGCGGCGGCCGCCGGCGTCGCCGTGGCGATCGTCAACGGCCCCGACCATGTCGTGGTCGGCGGGCCGCTCGACGCGCTCGACCTCTACGAGGCCGAGGCCGCGCGGCGCGCGCGCCATGTCCGGCGGCTTGGCGTCCGGGTCGCGTCGCACACACGCTGGCTCGCAGCCGCCGCCCCGCGCTTCGCCGCGGCGATCGCGGCCTCGCCATGGCGCGCGCCGGCGGCGCCGACGCTTTCGGGCCTCGACGGTCGCGTCGTCCGCGACAAGGCCGCGGCCGCCGATCTGCTTTCCCGCCAGCTTCACGAGCGGCTCGACTGGATGCGATGCCTCGAATCCGTGTTCGAGTACGGCGCCACCGCCGTGCTCGAGATCGGCCCCGGCCGGGCGCTCACGCGGATGATCGAAGAAAGCTTCCCCCGCGTCGCGGCCCGCGCCTTCGAGGATTTCCGCACGCCTGCGGGCGCGGCGGCATGGGCCGTTCGGCAGCGCTGACTGAACCGACCGACTATCGCACGCCAGTCTCGGCCCGTCGCGCCGGGCGCTCCCGCCGGGGCGACGGATGTGGCGCTGCTCTCGCGGGGCGAGCGAGGTCTCGAAAACGCTCTGACCTCGTCGTCGGCGACCGTCGGCATGAGCATGTCGCGAGACGGGACCGCTTCCGCTCCAGCAGCTTGTCGAGCGTCGCGTCGGACGAGCCGTCGCGGAACGTCGGATCGCCCGCGATCGGGACATGGGCAGAGAACGGCTTGTTCTGACAGACGCGATCGACGCGACACGCCATTGGGCCCCGCATCGGAGGCGCTACCTGGACTCAGAGTGGTCCAGATAAGCCAACGATTTGAGCGTGGCGGTGGCGGAGAGGGTGTCCCCCTAAACCAGCTCTACCGGGCTCCTTGGGGCTGCACAAATCTGCTGGAAAATGAACGGTTTCCGGCGTATATTCTCATCATCAACTCCACTGAGCTCCGCCGAAATCGTCAGCCATTGTTTGGGCCGGCGTTGGGGCCGAGCTGTGCCTGAGGCATGCGATGATGCGGAAACTGAACAAGCTTAACGCGCAAAGGGTGAAGTCGCTCCTCAGCTGTAGCGATAGCAGCGATACACCTCGTCCACGTCGGTATGGCGACGGCGGATATCTCTACCTATCGATTTCGGCAGACGCTCGCGACGGCGATGGGTTTTCCTCTACCGCTGGAAGCCCGCTGGAATAAGCGGCACTGGGAAATTGAAGGAACTGGGGCTTGGAAGCGCGACCACAATCGATTTGAAGCGCGCGCGGGAGAAGGCGGCGGAACTGCGGGGCTACCTAGATCGCGGGCTCGATCCCAAAGAGGCGCGAAAGCCCGCGGCAAAAATGCCGACGTTTGGCGAGGTCGCCGACACGTTCATCGAGTCGAAAACGCCCTCGTGGCGCAATCCGAAAAGCGCTGCGCAGTGGCAAATGACGCTGAGCGTCTATTGCGGCGCAATTCGCGATATCCCCGTGGACCAAATTACCGTCGAGCACGTGCTATCCGTGCTTCAGCCATTTGGCTTAAAAAACCCGAAACGGCTCAACGCTTAAGAGGGCGAATTGAAAACGTTTTGGACTCCGCGCATCAGCGAAAATTTCGTAGCAGCGAAAATCCGGCTCGATATCGAGAGAGCCTGAAACACCTTCTCCCAATTCCCAAAAAACTCACGCGCGGAAATCACAAGGCTCTGGCAAAAGACGAAATACCGAGCTTTTACGCCCGGCTCGAAATGCTCGATTCAGTCAGCGCAATTTGTCTCAAGTATCATTTTGACCGCTGCTCGGAGCGGTGAGGCAATAGGCGCAAAATGGGATGAGATCGATCTTGGCGCGAAAACATGGACAGTGCCCGCGGCGCGGATGAAAGCCGGCCGCGAGCACTCAGTCCCGCTATCCGAGCAGGCCTGCGCGATTCTCCGAAAAATGGAGAAGCTTCGGAAAAGCGAGTTTGTGTTTCCCGGCGATAAGCCAGAGCGGCCACTGTCAGGAATGTCGCTAACGATGGTTATGCGTAGGCTGAAGGTCGATGCGACCGTTCATGGTTTCCGTAGCTCGTTTCGAGATTGGGCGGCCGAAAACGGCGTAGATTTCCATATGGCCGAGACAGCGCTCGCTCACACCGTCCGCAACTCGACGACCGCCGCCTATCTTCGAACTCAGCTTATCAACGAACGCCGTCCCATGATGAAGGCGTGGGCTGAATACTGCGCTCCTCTAGAGGCCCTCGCGCAGAGATCGAAAAAGCGACGTCTATCGTTGAACGCTGCCGCATAGTTAGACGAGCGGCTGGCCGCCCTCTTCAGATGTAACCGGTTCAGATGCGGGCCGCTCCTTTGTGGGCGGCCCTTTTTGGCTTTTGCTTTGGCGGGAAAACCCAGCTCGATGAAACGAAGGACGCTATCAGCAGTGTATTTTGCCCTACGTCCAAAATAGATGCGATCCAGTATGCCGTCTTTGGCTAACTGAAATAGATACGACTTACTGAGCCCCGTTATCTCGACCAACTCTTTCATATCGTAAAGGCGTCTGCTTCGATCTGACATTGCTTTTTCTCCATAGAGAAAGCGCCATGCTTCCTACGAAGCGCCTTTACCCAATCCCAGAATTTGGTCTCGATCTCTCCTATACGTGAGAAGGATGGTCTATGGCATCACTGCAGAAGTGTTCGAAGCGAATACAGGTACGAGTCAATAAATCGGCGTTTATCGACTGCCTTCTGGCAACTGCAGAGGCGGCCGTCGTTTCTCCCACTCTGAATGCTGATAGCTTCGCACATCTAAGCGCATATCTCTCGAGAAGCCCAATTAGATTAAATGGCACACATGCGGTGCCACCATCGTTAACTTTTTCCGAAACGGGACTGGAAGTTGGGGGACTGCTGTGGGGAAATAGATCACGCAACGGCAAAACGGAGATAATTGAAGTTCAAAGAATGACACCAATTTCGGCTGTCAACCGCGGCGATGGTTTTATCGAATGGACGCCTACCTCTGTTGACCTCATGCGCCGGCTGGCCAAATCCGCGTCAGCTCCATGGTCCCTTATTGGCGATTTTCATTCCCATCCCTTGTTGGAAGTTCCAAAGAGCGAAATCGTCCGACGTCGCTTATTTGGGCCAAGCCGTCAGGATCGCGTCCACAAATGGAGCCGTACAAACGTGGGTTGAGTCTAATAATGTCAATCTCGCTTAGGAGTCATCGCGAGAGAAAGGTTGCTACAACTCGCGGGATTTCTAATACGTTCGTTGAGATAGATGACTTCCAAATTTGGATGACTGCGTTCTTTTCAGCTTCAATAAAGCGCGCGCCAACTCCAAAGATAATGATCGAATAGACAATCAATCTCATATACAATTATCATCCGCTCTTACTCACTTTTTGAGAAAAGTGGTAAACTGAGAGGTTGCTGCTCAATGCCGCGACGACATCAACCGAGGTCCATTCCGGTCGACAACTAATTTCCGTCGAAGCTGCGCTTCCCTTCGATCATGGAAATCCAGTCAGAGGAACTTCACGGGCAAGCGTGCCCACTAAGATGCCTGAAGTACGACTATTGCATAGAGCCGACGATGAAACAGTTCGACACGCGCTATGACACACACACTCTTCCAGCTAATTTAGTAAAGGATGTGCAGATACGACATTAGGAGTCGGTACTTTGCACAGCGACATTATAATGCATTGGTCGAAATGGATTGAAGAACTTATTAGCCGCCCCGGCTGGGAGGCATATTTTGTAACTTTTCTATTTAAACCGATATCTGGGTCCGAGGAAATTGTTCTAGAATGCATGACGGCAGATGTCAGTTCGTTCTATGGCCACCTTTTGACAAGGTCAGTCAGATACCCTCGCGCACTTAGCTCAATTCCATTTCGACCTATTCTGCTCGGTGGCCCAGACTGGCCCGTGGCGAAATGCACAAAAACTGACATCCGAGGCTGGGAGGTTAATGACGGCGTACATATGCACGCCATATGCACGCTTTCAAAACGAAGTCGAAATAAAGGTGATCTGCTTACTTCTCTCGCAACGCGCGAGCGAGATTTTTTCTACGGCACCCGATTTTTGCGGAACGTCCATGTAGTCAAAATAAACCGCACACCGGAGCGGGTTGGCCCATACATCCTTAAATGCGCCAAGCGATTGATGCGGGGGACCGACAGCCTATGGATATATCCGCCGAGCTTGTCAGAGCCAACTCGAGGTGAATATCTCGGGAATGTCCAACTAATGAGATAAGGCGAACGTGGACCGTCAGCCGCGCAACCCCTTCGGCGAGTGACCTATCGTCGGATGTCAAACTTAGTAGCGGAAACGTCACCAACTTCGCCGCGAAATAACGTAGCTTTCCCGACGATTCGGAAGCACGCACCGGCTAGGACCGCCGCTGCGAAGGCGTTCGTCGTGATTGACCCCTTAACTAGTTCATCGTTAACGAACTGAAAATACAAACAAATCTACTATTGAACAATGGGTCATTTGCAGCCAAACGATTTTGCTCGTCTGAAGCCCTCTAGCGGGCATTTCGATCGGTGGACTGGCCGACGCCCGTTAGCCACCTTGGGCACGAATGCGGGCTCAGCACAGCTCCCTTTTCAGGGATGGCGAAAATTTAAGGAGGCGTTCGCGCCTGAGTTAATCGCTATGGCTGTTGCGGAACATCCAGCCAAGGTGCACCGCATTTTTGATCCGTTTGGCGGATCGGGAACAACGGCGCTAGCGGCTCAGTTTTTGTGGCTCGATGCCTCAACGATCGAGATCAATCCTTACCTCGCTGATTTGATCGAGGCAAAACTCAATGCGCCTGAGCCGGTTGAAATTGCCGGCGAGTTAGCGCGCTTGCTAAACACCGCTGACCGCCAGCGGAGTGATTTGGCCGTTTTCTTCCAAGGCGCGCCCAAAACGCTTATTGAACCCGGCGACAAGGGCCGCTGGATTCTCGGAAGAGAAATGGCACAGGAGGCCGCATCACTGTTGGACGCGCTGCCGGTCATCATTGACGATCGCATGCAGCGTCTTTTCCGTGTGCTTCTGGGAGCAGTGATCGTTGACAACTCGAACGCAGTAATTAGCGGCAAGGGGCGACGCTATCGAAAAGGGTGCGAAACTCGTTCGGGTACCGCCGCCCAACTCCGGATTTCGTTTATTGAAGCGGTTGCAAAAGCAGCCAAAGACATTGCGATGTATTCCGGGCAACGCTCCTCGCAGTACGATCTCTATCGGGGGGATGCTCGAGAACTTGTTAAGCGCATCGACGGTTTTGATGTTGCAATATACTCTCCACCTTACCCAAACTCTTTCGATTATACAGACGTATATAACAGAATTATGGATGCTAGGTTATTTAACAAATTCAGACGAAATCGCGCTCTCCGATCTGCAACACTTTCGTCTCACGTTCAGCTCAGTCGCTTGTATAAACCTGCGCCACGTGGATCAAGCAGCCTCGATTTAACGTTGGAGCGACTCGAAAAAGTTGCGCCGACGTTGTGGAATAAAAATATTCCTGCAATGATCGGTAGTTATTTTGCAGAAATGATCGGAATTGTAAGCGATATTGCGCGCAATGGAAGCTCTAGTGGACGGCAATGGCTTATTGTTGGCGATAGCCGATACGCCGGCATCGATGTACCTGTCGGAGAAATCCTTCTCGAACTATCTCGTTCGGTTGGGCTTACCAAATTGAGAAGTGATCCTTTCCGCTCTATGCGAGCCGCACCTCAACAAGGTGGGAGACCCGAGCTTCGAGAAACGCTTATCGTGCTTAGCAACTAAGCAGCACAACTGTCTCTATAATCATCCGCAGTGCCATACAGCGCTTCCAGATGTAAATTTAATTCGTCAGCCACAGCCGCGGCCGAATGCGGCGAATAGAGATCGTTTCCTCGTGCATCGATTTTGCGCATATCGTAGGTGACCAGCCACCCCTCTGTAGCCTCGAGTTCTTTACGATATTCGCGAATTTGCTTGTACCCCCGGGCTATATGTTTAACTAAAGCTGCGGCGGGCGTAGGCCGCCCTGTTGAAGAGAACGAACGGACCACTTTCAGTTCAACCGCTGCGCTGGTTTTCCATAGCCCAGCAGCCATTCTTTTCCGAATAACTATATCAACACGGCCACTTCGTAATGTGTGCTCCATCTCTATTTTATGATTGTCAATGAGTCGAGAGCTCAAGAAGAGCCACAACAGCTCCTGGATATTTTTTTCGGCCGCTTTCACAGGAATGTAGTTTGTCCCGTCAAGCCAAGTCCTTATCTGAGACTCTTGACAATTAGGAGTGACAACAAACTTTTCTGCAAACCGTTCTAATAAATTCAATACAGGGGTGGACTCTAAGTCTTCCTCTCCCACCTCAAGCCGAACAACCGATTCTTCAGCCTCAACTCCCGTTGGGTAGAAAGAGATTGTCCGCTTTGAAAACTCAATCGCTATGGCGGGTTGATTGCCCAGCCCGAGCGACTCGATTTCGTCCATGGCGTCGCCAAGCGTAGTGCCCGAAAACGCTCGCCTTCCGGCAGAATGAAGAGTCGAAGGCACCAACCAAAGGTGGCCCGCTAACTGAGGTCCTTTCTCGACATTTGCAACGCGATCAGCGCTCAACCTCTTGCGATCCTCCCTCAACTCGGAGGTTAGGACAAACGGCAAAGTCACCATTCGCACCTCATAGAAATCGAGTTTTCTGTTGAAAGGCGATTGCGTGTGACGCGTACAACGCGCGTGTAAAACTGATCAACTGGGTCGATCGAAGAGTCCGGCTGTTCCCCATAACTTTCAAGCGCCACACGACGCATTTCTTCTATTGAAGAATTTCCTAAATCAAGCGAATTTGCCGACTTCATGAACGCAACACCGATGCTCGCTTCTCAAGCAAATGGATATAAAACTGAAGCTTTTCACCTCGGCTAGGTATCATTGATGTAGGAAGCGCCCGATCGAAGGCGTTAGCTACATTCAGCGAGTAATTGGCGTTCCGGTACTCCGCAAAATCGATTACGTCTCCACGGCCCGTGCGATTATCTGTCCATGTCACGTCAGACATCACTATGTGCGGTAGCTCATCGGCAAATGGAGAAACCGAAAAAGCTAGCGCCTTCAAAAAGTCTCTAACCGCTTTTTCGTCGGAGAAGACGTCCAACTTATCTAATAGCGGACGAGCAGCTTTATAATTGAGCCCGATCTCACCCTCAGCCACCCATTCCGAGTTAATGCACTTGGCCTCGAGCTTCGTTAGATCGACGAGCCCATTAAATATTAGAGTATCTAAGGCCTGCCGCACCTCAGGATAATATGGATATCCTTTCTTTAGTATCTTCCCGTCAAGTGGATCAACATCCCATAGCGGTGCAAGTAAATTGCCCAGATAGGCAAACCCATGGACAGTCCTAAATCCAACTGGCGCGAACCCGGCATGCTCGATGCCGTCGAGCATTTGGAGAACGCGCAATTGAACGCGCTCCGGAGATCGATCTATAGATTTCCGATTTGATCCTCTAGCGGTGCGCATCGGTTCCATCGACTTCTTGGTCCTGACCGTCAATAATCTTTTTGATAAAAGACTGATAGCGATCAGCATCCATAGTAACTGCAGCTGTTGGCGCAGCGTATTGTACTAGGTTCATAATCCGCTCTTTGCGAGCGTTACCTTTAGGAACACCTGCGAGAAGTGAATTTAAAAGATTATCATTTACAAGATTGGAAGTTACGACTACGCGATTTGCACTTCCGTTTTCAGGGGCAAACAATCGGAATTGTTCTCCCGCGCGTTCGGCAAATAAGAAATCAAGGCCAGCTTCCGGTGTATCGACGATAAGACAAGCTCCGGCGCTTTCAGATAGTATATTTAACACCGACATTCGGAATGCGATGTCAATATACTCTCTTTGAGAGAGTGAAACAGCTTCAGGAGCGCTGCGCAAAGTTTCACCAGCGACGGCTCCGCCAGACAGCGCAACTTGAAAAGATGGAAAGCGAAACCGAGCACCTTCTTGACCAATGCGTTCGTCCTGCCCAATGTAAGTGAGGTGGCAAGTTTCGCGCATGAATGCATTTGAGAATTTTGCAAAAAGATTAGCGATAGCGTCTTGTTGATCTCGAACTGTCTCTTCTAGGGTCTCAACCAAAGAACGAAGGTCCTGTTCGGCAAAACGCTGCTTATCCAACGCTTCATTCATAAGCTCACTGAGGGTCTCTACCGCAATGCGTCGACGTGTGACGTCGTCAGATTCAAGTGCCAAATTTCTGCGAAGCGCAAGTTGTTTCGATAAAATAGAATTGAGCTCACGCTCTGCAAGTTGCAGTTCTCTGATATTCGCTTGAATGTCTAACTCAATTTCTGACAGACGATTTGCGCTTGCTTCTGCCTGTTCGGCAGCGACTTTGTAATTTTTCGTAATGATATCGATTCGAGAACGATCGATATGCTCAATATTATTTGTCGCTGTAGGTGACGGGATCGGCTGTTCACAGTATGGACAAGAATTGTGAGTTATAGCGTTCTGAATTTTTTCAGCGAGCTGCGGCGCGTCTTGGCCACAGCATGCGCATTTCGTTTGTTCAACAATCCGTCCAAGCGCCAATTTCGCGACTGGCGGAATGTCCGCGAATAGTTGAGTAATTAGACGAAGTTTGGCTCCGTCGAGTTCGTTCAAAAGCTGATCGCGTTCATGTTCGGCTCGCATCCTGGAGCGACGCTCTTGAAGCTGTTCGTCTTCACAGGCTTCCAGCATTCGGCGTAGCTCGTCGCGGCGGTCAGATGTCGCTAAAGTTGTTTTTCTGAAACATATAAAGCAGCCTGATTTTCATCGCGCGACTGCAGTGTGCGAACGGCTTCATCGAGAGCATGGCGTGCCTTATTAACTTGGACTCGCGTATTTCGCGCAGAACTGTCCGCCTCGACGATAATCCTCTGCAGCGACAACGTACGTTGCGCTTCGGCCGGCGTGGTCGATAGTGTGGCGCGAAATATCTGACGCTGAGCGCTTTCGTCCCAAACTAGAGAGCGCCTGTCTTCGAAAACAAAAACAAGGAATCTCAAAACTATAAGCACATCGAAAAAGCTTCCTGTGCTCATAAGTTCGGCGATCGTGGGTTGATAGATGTCCCGATCGTCATTGCCAATCGGCAACTGCTTGTCATCGACACAAAACGATACGAGTGCGAGATCGTCCAATCTACGAGTTATAACAAGTTTGTGAGAACCTAAGCGTAGTGATAACTCCGCCTTAGCCGATCGCGCTTGATCAGACACGCGCCTCGCGAATAGGCGGCGGTCTGCGATCATAACGGGCGCCACGTCGGGCTGCCCTAATTCCCCCTCGAGAGCTCGTCGATTTAAATCCCAAGGGCCCGTCAGCATGCGAAAAATGAGGGCGACCAATGTCGACTTTCCGAGACCATTCACGCCAATTAGCGCGTTCGGACCATCGCGAAAATTCCAGACAAAAGCGTCGGCCTCGTTCGGCCGATACAATGCGTAATCGGTGACCCTTAATGTCTGAAAGATTGGAAAGCTTACGGTTTGAGGCATTGGTACGCGGCGGCCCTTCGCAAAAGCCCATGAGGTACCGAAGGCTTAAGCCCTCGGTTGGCGGTCGTCTACCTGATCGCCGTTAAGCCAAAAGGCACAGCCCCCGTAACCAAGGCGACACAGAGCGCCCGCATGGGAGAGACCTCTTCGAGCAACGTTGGGGCCTCTGATTGGGCCGCCATCGCGCCGACAAAAAAAGATAAGATAAATCAATGCCTTAGAAGCGGCATTGGCGGAGAGGGTGGGATTCGAACCCACGGTACGGTTGCCCGCACAACGGTTTTCGAGACCGTCCCAATCGACCACTCTGGCACCTCTCCGCAAAGAAGATGAGGTCGTTTGGAAGGCGCTTCCCTTACACCGGGAGCGACGCGCCGCACAAGCGGTAAACGGGATCGGGCCCGACCGTTTTCGCAGATGCGGCCGAAGCGGCCCGGGCTCGCGCCATCGCGCCTTGACGCGCCGGGCCCGCGCCCGGACATAGACGCCGCGAAACCGCGCGCCGCCTTGCCCCGAATCCCCCGCGAACGTCTCCGAGAGCCGCCGATGTCCGTCCTCGCCCGCATCGTCGGCCATCCGCTGACCGAGCGCGTCATCCTGGTCCTGGTGGTCGTCAACGCCATCACGCTCGGGCTCGAGACCAGCCCCTCGATCATGGCGCGGTACGGCGGCCCGCTGCATCTGCTCGACCAGGCGATTCTCGCGGTGTTCGTCGTCGAGATCGTCGCGCGGCTCGCGGTGCGCCGGCTCTCGTTCTTCCGCGATCCCTGGTCGGTGTTCGACTTCGCGATCGTGGCGATCTCGCTGCTGCCGGCGACCGGCCCCCTGCAGGTGCTGCGCGCGCTGCGGGTGCTGCGCGTGTTCCGCCTCATCACGCTCGCGCCTTCGCTCAAGCGCGTCGTCGGCGCGCTCGTCGGCGCGCTGCCGGGCATGGGCTCGATCGTCGTGCTCTTGATGCTCGTGCTCTACGTCTTCGCCGTGATGGCGACCCATCTCTACGGCGCGGACATGCCGGAAAAGTTCGGCACGCTCGGCATCTCGCTGTTCACGCTGTTCCAGCTCGTCACGCTCGACGGCTGGTCGGGCGAGATCGTGAAGCCCGCGATGGAGACCCATCCTTACGCGTGGATCTTCTTTATCACCTTCATCCTCGTGAGCTCGTTCACGGTGTTCAACCTGTTCATCGGCGTGGTGGTGAACGCCATGCAGGCCGAGCACGACCTCGAGATCGCCGAGCGCACGGGACGCCCGCCGGTCTCGATGGACGATCTCATGCAGGAGCTGAAGCAGCTCCGCGCCGAAGTGGCGGAGCTGAAAGGCCGCGGCGGGGCCTGAAGGCTCACTCGGCCGGCAGCGGCGCAGGGGCCGCCCGCGCGACGCCATAGAAGGCGGCCGCGCAGGCGAGGATGACGGCCGCGATCGCGGCGGCGGCGGCGAGCGTCGCCGGAAAGCCGCCGATCCCGTGGGTCCAGGCGATGAAGGGCGCGGCGAAGCCGCTCGCGGTGAAGCCCAGGAAATAGCGCACGCTGTAGGCCTTGGCGCGCACATGGGCGGGCACGTAGCGCGCCACCATGGCGTCGTTCACGACCACCTGCCCGTAGATGCCCGCCATCGCCATCGCGAGGCCTGCCACGAGCGGGACGCCGACGCTCAGCGCCGCGATCGCGAGCCCGCAGGCCTGCACGCTCGCAAGCCCGAGGAAGATCAGGGGGAGGGGCTTGGTATCGAGCAGGCGGCCGACGGTGAGCTGCGTCAGCGCGCCGAACACGAACACGGCGGTGGCGAGGGAGCCGAGCAGCGCGAGCGGCAGGTCGAAGCCGAGCCGTTCGTCCAGCGCCTTCGGCAGCGAGATGGTGGTGACGTTGAACGTCATGCCGCCGGCGATGATGATGGCGGCGAAAAGCGCGAGCAGAAGCGCGGGACGGCCGGCGCCCGGCGCGGTCTGCGGGGCGCGGGCCGCAGAGCGGTCCTCGCCGTCATGCGGCACCATCGCGAGGAAGGCGACGCCCGCCGCGAGGCAGACGAGGCCGGGCGCCGCGAACGCCGCCCGCCAGCCGAGCCACGCGGCGATGAGCGCCGTGACGCCCGAGGCGAGGCCCGCGCCGAGATTGCCCCAGACGCCGTTGCGGCCGAGGTCGCGGCCGAGCTGGTCGGTGTGGCTGACGAGCATGGCCGAGCCGATCGGGTGGTAGATCGCGGAAAACACGCCGAGCACGAACAGCAGCGCGCCGAAGGCGAGCGCCGTGGTCGCGAAAGAGAGCGCGATCAGCGAGGCGCCGCAGCCGAGGAAGAACGTCGCCAGCAGGTTGCGACGGCCGAACTTCTCGGAAAGCCAGCCCATCGGCAGCGAGAACAGGCCGAAGGCGAGGAAGGCGCCGGTCGAAAGCCCGATCAGCGCGCCGTAGTCGAGGCCGAGATCAGGGCCGATCGCGATGACGGCGGTCGGATAGATTAGCAGCACGAAATGGTCGGCGGCGTGCGCCACGTTGACGAAGCGGATGGTGCGGCGCGACAGGTCGTTCGGGGCCATCGGGCGTCCTCGCGAAGTTTCGCTCCTCCATAGCCTTGACCCGCGCGCGGCGTCAGGCCGAAATCGGCGCCGATCGGGCCAAAGCGAGGTCGCGCCGATGCGCTCCGTCACCGCCGCCGACTACCAGGACGTGCCGCGGCCCGTCGCCGTGATGGACAAGGCGTTCGCGCAGGGATCGCGCACCGGCGCGCACAGCCACAAGCGCGCGCAGCTGCTGTACGCCGCCTCCGGGCTGATGACGGCGGCCGCGGCGCACGGCGCCTGGGTGGTGCCGGAAGGACATGCGCTGCTCATTCCGCCGGGCGTCGAGCATGAGGTGGCGATGCATGGGCCGGTCGCAATGCGCAGCGCGTATCTTGCGGCCGACGTCGTTCCCGAATGGCCGGCGCGGTGCCGGGTGCTCAAGGTCTCGGCGCTGCTGGAGGCGAGCCTCGCGGCGCTCGCCGAGGAGCCGGTGGTCTATGACGAGGGCGCTCGCGGCGGGCATCTCGCCGCGCTTATCCTCGACGAGATCGCGCGCGCGCCCGAGACGTCCTATGTCGCGCCGATGCCGGCCGACGCGCGGCTCCGCCGGCTTTGCGAGGCGCTGGTGGACGACCCCGCCGCGGCCGCCGGCCTCGACGACTGGGCGGTCGAGATCGGCATGAGCCGCCGCACGCTGACGCGGCGCTTCCGGGAGGAGACCGGGCTCAGCTTCGGCGACTGGCGGGCGCGGCTTCGACTCTTCGCCGCGATGGCGCGGCAGGCGCGCGGCGAGGAGGCGCGGGAGGTGGCGGCGGGCGTCGGCTACGCCGACCCGCGCGCCCTGCAGGCGATGATGCGCCGGCTCTCGCGCCAGACCGCCGGCTGACCGGGGCCGCCGGCCGGCTGACCAAAACGCGCATTGACGGGCGCCGTCGGCTCGGGAATTGTCCCGGCCTCGGGGCTCCTCGCGACCGCCCCGTCAGGCTAAGGCCCAAAGCCGGCCCAAGGATCGCGTCCAGAGTCCTCTCAAGGGGATGGACGCCTATGCCTGCGACCGCCGCCGCTTCGCCCCCGCCGTCATCCGCCGATCCGGGCGACGCGCTTCCGCCGCCCGCCGTCCCCTCGCTGCGCGAGGCTCTGGGCGTCTGGGCGCGCATCGGCTGCCTGAGCTTCGGCGGTCCTGCGGGCCAGATCGCGCTCATGCACAAGGAGCTCGTCGAGGAGCGCCGCTGGATCGGCGAGGAGCGGTTCCTGCACGCGCTCAACTACTGCATGCTGCTGCCGGGGCCCGAGGCGCAGCAGCTCGCCACCTATGTCGGCTGGCTGATGCACCGCACGCTCGGCGGCCTGATCGCCGGCCTGCTGTTCGTGCTTCCGGGCGCGCTCGTGATGTTCGGGCTGAGCGTCCTCTATGTGCTGTGGCGCGACGCGCCCGTCGTCGACGCCGTGTTCTTCGGCGTGAAGGCCGCGGTGCTCGCCGTGGTGCTCGAGGCGGTGATCCGCATCGGCCGCCGGGCGCTCAAGAACCGCGTGATGGTCGCGATCGCGGCCGCGGCCTTCGTGCTCATCTTCGTTTTCAAGGTTCCGTTTCCGGTCATCGTTCTCGGGGCCGCGCTCTTCGGCTGGCTCGGCGCGAAGCGCCGGCCCGAGCTGTTCCGGGCGGGCGGCCACGGCGCGTCGGGCGCGCCGCGCCATATTGGCGTGGTCGACGCCATGTTCGCGCGCGGCGAGCTCGATCACCTGCGCCCGAGCGGCGCGCGGGCGCTGAAAACGCTCGCGATCTGGACGCCGGTCTGGCTCGCGCCCGTCGGAGTCCTGTTCGCGTTGACGGGCTCGTCCAGCGTCTGGAGCGAACTCGGCGCGTTCTTCTCCTCGATGGCGATGGTGACGTTCGGCGGCGCCTACGCCGTCCTCGCCTATGTGGCGCAGGCCGCCGTCGACACGTTCGGCTGGATGCGGCCGGGCGAGATGGTCGACGGGCTCGGCCTCGCCGAGACGACGCCCGGCCCGCTGATCATGGTGACGCAGTTCGTCGGCTTCCTCGCGGCCTATCGCGCGCCCGGCGGGCTCGACCCTCGTCGCCGGCGCGCTCGGATCGCTGCTCGTCACCTGGGTGACGTTCGCGCCCTGCTTCCTGTGGATCTTCCTCGGCGGGCCTTATGTCGAGGCGCTGCGCTCCAACGCGGCGCTGAGCGCAGCGCTCTCGGCCGTGACCGCGGCGGTCGTCGGGGTCGTGGCCAATCTCGGTCTCTGGTTCGCGCTTCACGTGCTGTTTCGCGAGCAGACGTCGCTTGGCTTCGGGCCGGACCTCCCGGTCCTCGCCTCGCTCGACTGGCGCGCCGCGCTGCTCGCCGGCGCCGCGATGGTCGCGATGCTGCGGTTCGGCGTCGGCATGATCCCGACGCTCGCCGCTTGCGCGCTCGGCGGCCTCGTCCTCGCCTTGCCCTGACGCCTGTTCCGGAGACGCCTGCGATGCGCCGCTTCCCGCCCGAACGGATCGTCTGCCTCACCGAGGAGACGGTGGAGACGCTCTACCTCCTCGGCGAGGAGGACCGCATCGTCGGCGTGTCGGGCTACGCCGTCCGTCCGCCGCGGGTGCGGCGCGAGAAGCCGCGGGTCTCGGCCTTCACCTCCGCCGACATCCCGAAGATCCTGGCGCTCAAGCCTGATCTCGTGCTCGCCTTCTCGGACCTTCAGGCCGGCATCGTCGCCGATCTCGTCCGCGAAGGCGTCGCGGTCCACGTCTTCAACCACCGCGACGTCGCCGGCATCCTCGCCATGATCCGGTGCGTCGGCGCGCTTGTGGGGGCGGGCGAGACGGCGGCCGAGCTTGCGGAGACGCTCGAGGCGAGGCTGGCGCGGGTCCGCGCCGCCGCGGGGAGCGGGCGGCGGCCGAGGGTCTATTTCGAGGAGTGGGACGGCCCGCTCATCAGCGGCATCGGCTGGGTGTCGGAGCTCGTGGCGGTCGCAGGCGGAGACGACGTCTTTCCCGAACTCGCCGCCTGCGCCGCCGCCAGGGACCGCGTGGTCGCGCCCGAGCGGGTGGCGGCCGCCGCGCCCGACGTCATCCTCGCCTCATGGTGCGGCAAGAAGGTCGTGGCCGACAGGATCGCCGCCCGTCCCGGCTGGGATGCGATCCCCGCCGTGAAGGCTGGCCGGATCCACGAGATCAAGTCGCCGCTGATCCTGCAGCCGGGGCCGGCGGCGCTGACCGACGGCCTCGACGCCATCCTGGCGGCGCTCGCGGGATAGGGGCCGGGTCCCGTCGCTCCTAGAGAACGTCCTGCACGGTTTCGGCCGGCCGGCAGAGCCGGACGCCGCGCGGGGCGAAGACGAACGGGCGGTTGATCAGCACGGGATGCCGGATCATCGCGTCGAGGATCTGCTCGTCGGACGCTTCGCTAAGGCCGAGCTCCGCGAAGAGTTTTTCCTTCGCGCGGGCGGCGCTGCGGGGCGTGAGCCCGGCGGCCGCGATCGCCTCGACGAGGTCGGCTCTCGCAGGCGGGGTCGTCAGATACTCGACGACCGCCGGCTCGATCCCCGCTGTCCGGATCGCCGCGAGAACGGCGCGCGAGGTTCCGCAGGCGGGGTTGTGCCAGATCACGACCGCGCCGGGTGTTTCGTCTTGAAAAACCATCCAACCTCGCTCAGCAAAAATAGCAAAGCCGAGAGAATGAACGGTTTGCACCGATGATGCTCCACGCTCGCTCAGATTAGCCCTATTTCGTGTCGGCGCCTGCCGCCATTCGTTTCGCGGCAGATTGAACCGCGACGCCCATACGAAAATGGCCCCGCCGGAGCGGGGCCATTTGTGGAGTGAGTTTGGCCGTGTGAAATCTGGTCTAGGGGGTGACAGCCGTCAGGTCGACGCGCCGATAGAGAACGACGCCCGTATTGAACGCAGGTACGATGCCACGCCGAGTCTGTTCCCGCTGAAACGCATAAATGCTCGTTCCCGACGACCTGCTCCTTCTGAAAGCGAAACGTAAGCCGCGGAAAATTCGGTGACTGCCAACCGCGACACGATTCATCGGCCGATTCGTTTTCGGATGACGACCATCGACCGCCGGCAAAACGCCCTTGTCGATAAGCGCGAGAACACCGTCCTGCGACACCCCGAGCAATTCGGCAGCTTCCTTGGTCGACAGGGCGTCGCGATTTTTCGTCAGGACCAGCTTCTCGACCTCTCGTGGATCGACAAGTACGGAGTTTTAACCGTGTATGCCGATGCGCTTGCCGATCCGCTCGAGCTTCCCGTCAAGAATGAGACGCAGAATGGCCCCGGCGCCGCAGAACACCCTTTTCTGGGCGGAACTGATGTTCATGAACGATGGATCGGCGCTGTAGCGCTCGTCAGCGCGTTCCATCAGGCGCTTGAGAAAGGCGTCCAGGTCGCGGGCGAGAATGGCATGGTCCTTGAGACCGCTGGCTCCCGATGGCATCCAGGGCTTTAGAAGACCTGACGCCACGAGTATGGGCTCGTGCGATTTTGGAGCGTTCAGGTACTTGAGCGCCTGCTGGTAGTTCATGCAGGCCTTGGCGTCCTGCAGGAACTGCTCGGACGCGATGGCGTCGAAGATCATCCAGTTGAACGGCAGATCGACCTTCTCCTCGATCCATCCTCCCTCGATCAGCATGAGCCGTAACCGATCACGATCCATCCGGTACTGGCGGCTGGCGCTCCAAACTGGTCTGCCCCCTGAGAAGTGGTCCTCCCTGATGTATGGCTTTTGGCCATGTGGAGGACTGAACGATGCCGAGGAAGAGGCACGCACCTGAAGAGATCGTCGCGAAGCTGCGGCAGGTCGAGGTTCTGACCGCGCAAGGTCGGCCGGTCGCGGAAGCGATCCGGTCGATCGGGGTGACCGAAGTCACGTTCTATCGCTGGCGCACCGAGTATGGCGGGCTGAAGGGCGATCAAGTGAAGCGCCTGAAGGAGCTGGAGGCCGAGAACGCCCGGCTTCGTCGAGCGGTGTCGGACCTGACGCTGGACAAGATGATCCTGGCGGAGGCAGCTCGGGGAAACTGATCAGCCCCGCCCGTCGCCGCGACTGCGTCGATCGTGTGGTGAGCAAGCTCGGCGTGACGGAGCGCCGTGCTTGCCTTGTGCTCGGCCAGCACCGATCGACACAGCGGAAGGTCCCAACGCGGCCCGACGACGAGGCGGCGCTGACCGCCGACATCGTCGCGCTGGCTGTCCAGTATGGCCGTTACGGCTACAGGCGGATCGCGGCTCTGCTGCGCTCCGCCGGCTGGGTCGTGAACCTGAAGCGGGTCGAGCGGATCTGGCGACGTGAGGGGCTGAAGGTTCCGACGAAGCAACCCAAGCGCGGGCGGCTGTGGCTCAACGACGGCTCATGCGTGCGGCTGCGGCCCGAGCGGCCAAACCACGTCTGGTCCTACGACTTCGTCGAGGATCGAACGCATGACGGCCGCAAGTTCAGGATGCTCAACGTGATCGACGAACCGAAGGTCGGCGCAGCCAGTTCACGCGCGAATGCCTGGCGATCCGGATCGGGCGGAGGCTCAGGTCGACCGACGTCATCGACGTCCTGTCAGACCTGTTCATTCTCCGCGGCGCGCCGGGCCACATCCGGTCGGACAACGGCCCGGAGTTCGCGGCCAAGGCCGTCCGCGAGTGGATCGTCGCCGTCGGCTCGAGGACTGCCTTCATCGAGCCCGGCAGCCCTTGGGGAACGGCTACTGCGAGAGCTTCAACGCTCGGCTCCGCGACGAGCTTCTCAACGGCGAGATCTTCTCCTCACTCGCCGAGGCCAAGGCCGTGATCGAAACCTGGCGGCGGCACTACAACGCCATCCGCCCACACTCGGCGCTCGGCTACAGGCCGCCCGCGCCAGAGGTCGCGCTATGGCCGGCTGCGCAACCCCGACCAGCTCCGCCGGCCACACCAACCGTCGCGTCAGCGCCGCTCATGAACTAACATTCCAACCGGACCACTCGATGGGGGCCGGCCAATCGATGAGATCGTTGTCGAGGATGCGCGGAAGGGGGTGCAGATGCGTCAGCGCCCTGTCGACGTCGACCGCGATCAGCCTGTCGCCGAGCAGCAGACTGGCGAGCGCATGGCCAGCTTCATGCCCGGCCGCAGTCCGTGTCTCGGCGTCATCCAGCCGGATGCGAGGCGAAAGGGCCTCGTGCAGATCCTTTAAGGTCAAACGCCGATGGCGTTCGCGCGCCAGCTGTCTGGCCTCGCGCACGGCACGCTGGATGTCAGCTCCGCTCATCCCGCCGGAGCGGATGGCGCAGGACCGCAGATCTGCGCGCGAGACTGCGCCCTTCACATAGAAGTCGAAGATGGATAGCCGGTCAGCCTCGTTCGGCAGTCCGATATGGACGATCGTTTCGAGGCGCCCTGAGCGTCTGAGCGCCTTGTCCACTCGATTGAGATCGTTGCACGCGCCGACCACCACTAGGCCAGGAACCTTCACCGCTCCGTCGATCGCGGAAAGGACGGCGTTGACGAAATTCAGCCACCACGACGCCGAGCTGCCCTTCTCCTGATCCCTGTCCACCAGGGAGTCGACCTCGTCGATGAAGAGAAGGCCAGGCTGGAACGACGAGGCCTTCGCGATCGACGCGCGCGCCGCGCTGATGACTGTGCCCAAATGGGTGTCGCCGGTGCTCAGCCACTCGGAGACGGATGTGATGACCGATCCGACCCCAAGGGTCTTGGCAAGCGACTGCGCAAAGATCGATTTGCCAGTACCGGGAGGGCCGACGAGCAGGGCGCCGCGAGGCAGATCGGCCAGAGTGACGCCGGGCTCACCGGCGCGAATGCTCTCGATGACATGAAGGGCGCTGAGCGCCCACCGCTTGGCGTCGCCATATCCGGCAAGCTGATGAATGGTCGGGATGCCATCGCTGTCAGCGCCGCCCTGGATGGCGATCTTGAACCTCTGCAGCGTCTGTTCGGCAGAGGCGCGCGGACGGACAAGCGCGCACAGGCCATCAAGGTCGATGGTGTTGACCGCAGCTATCAGGCCGGCGTCGACCGGGGTTGCGGTCGCCTCGGACAGAGCCTTGGCGACATCCTCGGTGGTCGGCCTCATGATCTCGATCCGGATGTCGGCGGAGTCAGTGAGGATCGGCAGCGGCTCGCTTGCGGGACAGAAGAGCGCGATGACGGACGCTCCTGTCGAGAGCTTGAGCTGAAGCGTCTCGAGGTCGGTATCCTCTTTGCTGGTTCGGACCTTTCGAGGAGCTCCCCTCTTGAAGACGTAAGGGCGGCGGCAGAGCGGAAGAGACTGACAGCGACCTGCGATTGGACCGGCCAGAGCGTTTGCCCAGATCTCGGTCGGAGCGTCGATGACGACGGTGATCTGGTCCTGAACACACGCGTCGATGATGTCGGGGGTAAGGTGCTGGTCGACGACGATTTCGACGAAGATCTGTCTGAACGGGCGCGCGATGGGGCGTTCACCGACGGCGTCGGCGTCTTCGTTTCTGGACATGCTGCTGATTTCTCGAAGTTGGAAAACGAGTTTGCGGAGGGATCTGTTCAGGCGACCGAGATCACGCTCTCTGGACGCATCGGGACCCTGAGATCCATCCTGAGAAAGCCTTCAGCGATCATGGCCAGAACCGCGCCGACCGGATCGTCATGGCCTGCAATCTCCCGCGAGCAGTCTTCCAGGCTGGCGAGCGGATCGGTCTGCAAATGGGCGAGGATGGCCATGCGGTGCGTGGCCGTGATCTGGACGTTGCGGCTGGAGCCGATCAGCGAGCAGTTTGTAAGAAAGACGGTTCTGCGCAGACGCCCCGCTGGCATCAGAAGAACCTTGCGCCGGACCCGCTCGCCATCCTGCTTGGTCGCCAGCAGCGCCCTCTTGTTCAGTTCCCATGAGTTGGAAGTCGCGACGAGAAGAGTGAAGCTTCGGGTGTTGGTCCGGAGTTTCGTGATGACCGCATCGGACGGCCGAAGCCCGTGATAGGCCGCCAGATTGCGGACCATGTCGTCGTCGCCATCCACCTCTACCGGAAGCGCCGAGAGGGCGGTGGTGACCTGTCGAAGAAGGCTTCGGATGTCATCGTTGTCGGAAGGATCCCCGCTCGGACTTGCCCGTATTGGACTGGTCGGCTGGCTGGTCATCGGCTCGTGTCCTGGATTGGCCGAAGCGTGGGCGCCGCGGCGACCGCGATCCTTCCCCTACTCGGCATCGAGGAGGGATTGACCGTCGACCGTCCATGAGCGCGCAACATCATCCACAGCCGCAATCCTTTGCGGTCGTGGTTTTCGGCTATGGTTTGATGGATTGCCCAAAGGTGGGTGGGTCGTCAGAGGCTGGGCGAGCGCATTGATGCATGCCGAATTTTGGGAACTCAATCCAAAAACTCCGTCAGTCTGCCGGAGTGTTTTTTGATGGTTAAGCCTTTTCAAATTCGGGCGGCGAGGGCCATCCTCTCATGGTCGCAACAGCAACTCGCGGAGCGAGCAAAGCTGAATAGGGACAGCATCACGGCTCTGGAAAGCCACGGAGTTCGGACGCATCCCGCGACGCTGAAGGCCGTGATCGACGTCTTCGAGCGGGAAGGTCTCTGCTTTGTTGAAGACGGACAGTCGTTCAAGATCGTAATCGACAAGCGCAGCGCTCACGCTGGGTGACGGCAATCGACTACAGTCGAAAACGTGCAGATAGAGAGCTCGGTCCGCCCAATCCTGGATGGCCGAGACTATCAGTCGGCGCTAAACCTTGGATCTGACGCAATTTCGATGAAGCGCAGCGGGATTATCAGGCACCGATAAGTCGGGCCGCAAGCAGGTCGAGCTTAGCTCGGCCCTACATCTGGCGCTCGATGAGCTTGAGCTTCGTGATCTGTCCTACGGTCGGCCCGTTGGGCCACGGCTCGACAAGGTCCGGTCGGACGGCAACTCGGTCCCGGACCACGCACGCGTAAATGAGCCGAGCAGGGTGGGCGGAGCGTCTGTGATTCAGGGATCAAGCTTCTGCGCGGCGTGGCGCCGAACCATCGCGTGGAAGCGATCGAGCAGGACGCGCGCCTGCGCAAGTTCCGGCGCGCGCAGGGGCCGCTGAAGTGACCGCTCTCGAGATGACGCCACCAATCGCCTGGTCGATAAGCTGACCTGCCCAAGGTCGGCCTTGGGTCAGCCCGGGACGAGGCCGAACCGCTCAGACGCGCCAACAGCGGTCATCTACATCACCGCCAAAATCAGACCTTCAACCTTGAGGCGAGCCAAGCGCAGATGGAGGTTGGAAAGCCATGCTGCATCTGAGGCTTCCATGTTGCAAGCATCAGGCGGCAGGCTTCGACCAACGTCGCTCAACTTTGAGGCGTCCTTGCTGAGCATTTGGTGTTGCCCGAGTAGGCGTCTCGACTAGCCTCGCAATCATGATGAGCTCGGCGGACTGTCTCGCTCTCTTCGTCACGCCTGTCCTCACCGAAAGCGCTTCGGCGCTAGCGCTTGCCCGCTCGGCGATAGAGGAGTTCGTCGCATCCTATGCCCACGCGCCCACAGGCGCGCTGGCTGCATTGCACGAGCTCGAGGCGGCTTGGATTGAGCGGAACCTCGACGGAGCGACGGCCGACTCAATTCTCGCCGACATAAGGTTGCGGATTTCGACCGCAGGTATCTGACGGATGGGTGGGATTGAGGGGCAAGCCTGCGGCTTGCCCCTCTGGCCGCTCCTCGGGGTTGGAGGCTCCGAGAGCGGTTGCCCCACCCTACGCACCAGGCGGTCCAAGCGATGCGCTATCGCATGCGGCGCGCCGTCACTCTCCGATATGGTCTTTACAGCGCTTGAGCACCGACGATCGGTACCAGCGCCAGGTCTCGATCTCGCGCTCGAGCCGCGCGTAGCGCTCCCGAAAATGGATGGTGAGCGGTTCGTTCTCGCCACGCTCGAACGAGCGTTTCAGCTCCTTCGCCAATCTCTGACAGGCGAGCAGCCGCTCCTCGGCGTAGCCAAGTTCGTCGCCCGCTATCCGGACGTCGCGATCATCCGCCAAGGCGAGTGCGGCCGCGCACGGCCCTCTCGCGAGACATTTCCAACTCGGCGATCGATACCCAACGCCCCGTCTCGGTGAAGACGGTTACGGCTTCTCCCGGACGTATCCGGGCAGCTTTGGCGATAGACAGGACGTCGATCTGTAACGCTGCCACCACAGCGGTCTGATGGCCGCGGTTGGTTGTAATGACCGTATAGGACATGCGCGCTCCCCCGAATGCGATCTGCGGGAGGTAGGCGCCTATCGGGAGATTCCAGACCCGGAGCGATCACGTAACTGAAGCGCACTGGATCAGGCCGAGACCTTTAACAGCTCGCGGCGCGCAAATTTTTCCTGAGGCGCTTTCAAATGTCGTCGTCAGGGCTTGGCCAGCGCCTCAAGTTCCTCGACGGTCAAGATCCATCCCGTATCGCTGGCGATGGTGACCTGGTCTCCGTCTTTCTCCAGGTCCTGGACGAGCCTGAGGGCGTCCAGGACCGAGGATGCGACGGTGGCTACCGGACCGCTCTCGGCGGCCGCGATGACCGTGTACGACATGCTGGCGTGGCCTCCGCTACGGCCCCTTCACGGTGCGCTGTTGGGATTTGCGACGCATCAACTTTTGAATCTGCGTCTCGGTTCCAACTGAAGGTATTCACGAACTCCAAAGGTGAGCGCGAGGCGGGAACAGAACGAGACGATCCGGATTCGTTCCGCAAGGTCGGACCGGGAACAGGTTCACCCGAACAAACCCTTCGCGATCGTAAACGTTTCCCGACGCCTGAACCTGGGGCGTAAGTCTCCGCGCCAAAGTTTGGTCGGAAGCTTCAGTCTTCCAGAATCTCACGGATCCGAGACTCAAGCGCGGCGACATCGAAGGGCTTCGTCATCACCGACATTCCCGGCTCGATCTGTCCGTTCCCGACGGCGGCGTTTTCGGCGTAGCCCGTGATGAACATGACTTTCAGTTCAGGCCGAACGATGCGCGCCGCGTCGGCCACCTGCCGGCCGTTCATGCCGCCTGGCAACCCGACGTCAGTGATCAGCAGGTCAATCCTAGCGTTCGAGCTCAGGACTTTCATGGCGCTTGGGCCATCGCCCGCCTCGATGGCCGCGTAACCTGAGTCTTCGAGCACCTCCATCACCAGCATGCGAACTGTCGCCTCGTCGTCGACCACCATGACCGTCTGTCCATCCGTCGCTCGGCGAGGATCGGGCGAGCGGATCTCAGCGGCGGGTTGAATGTCTTCGCCGAGATGGCGAGGTAGGTAGAGACAGATCGTGGTCCCTTGGCCGAGTTCGGAATAGATCCGAACCTGACCGCCCGACTGTCGGGTGAATCCGTAAATCATCGACAGGCCAAGGCCCGTGCCCTGTCCGAGCGGCTTGGTCGTGTAAAACGGCTCGAAGGCGCGCTCGATAACGGTCGGCGACATGCCTGTTCCCGTATCCGTGACGCAGACCGATAAGTACTGGCCTGGGGGTAGCTCCCGCTCCTTTGCCGTGCGGCCGTCGAGCCACCTGTTGGCGGTCTCGATTGTGATCCGGCCGCCGTCAGGCATGGCGTCGCGGGCATTGATCACAAGGTTGAGGATCGCGTTCTCAAGCTGGTGCGGATCGACCAGCGTGCCCCAAAGTCCGCCCGCTCCCACCACATCGACCTCGATCGCCGGGCCGACTGTCCGTCGAAGCAAGTCCTCCATCCCGCTGACCAGGCGGTTCACGTCCGTCGGCTGGGGATCGAGCGTCTGGCGTCGCGAGAAGGCGAGGAGCCGAGGGTCAGCGACGCGGCTCGCTTAGCCGCGCCTTGCGCGACCGTGACGTAGCGCTCAACGTCGTTCAAGCGTCCCTGGCGGATGCGCGTCAGCATCAGGTCGAGCGATCCGGTGATGCCGGTCAGCAAGTTGTTGAAGTCGTGCGCGATGCCGCCCGTGAGTTGGCCGACCGCCTCCATTTTCTGGGCTTGCCGCAATGCATCCTGCGCCGCGACCAGCTCAGCTTCGGCGCGCAGCCGGTCCGAGATGTCGTCGGCGAGGTGATAGGCGCCGATGATGACGCCCTCCGCGTCGCGCAGTGGCGTGTAGGCGACCTCCCACGAGGGCTTCGCGAGATCGGGGTCACCGAACTCTTCGGTCACGGTAAAGGCTTCGCCGCCGAGAGCCCGGGCCATGAAACCGCGAATGATCGCGGCCTGATCCGGCGGGAACAGGTCGGGGAAGACCTCGCCGAGTTGAACCCTGTGGCCGAAAATCCGGAAGAACTCGTCGCTGTGCGCGCTGTTGAACGCGATCAGGCGATATGAGGTGTCGAAAGTGCATATCGGCGAGGCGTTCGACTCGATGATGTCGCCGAACAGCCGGAGTTCGGCGGTTCGTTCAGCGACGATACGCTCGAGCCGCTCCGATGCTCGCCTGGCGTCGTCGATGTCCGTGTTAGCGCCGATCCAGCGAGTAATCCCGCCGTCCTTGCCTCGAACGGGTTCGGCGCGGACGAGAAACCATCGAAACGCTCCGTCGCGGCGACGCATACGGAACTCGGTCTGATAGACGTCTCCGGTCCGCAACGACCGTGACCAGAGTTCGCGCGCGACCCCGAGATCGTCTGGATGGACGATGCCGTTCCACGCATCGGCGCCGTGCAGGTCTCCAAGAGACGCCCCGGTATAGGCGTAGACCTGCGAGTTGAACCAGTAGAGCTCGCCATCCGACGTCGCAGCCCAGACCTGGTTGGGCATGGCCTGCGCGAAGACACGGAACTGCTCCTCGCTTTCCCGAAGGGCGTTCTCCGAGCGCACGCGTTCGGTGGCGGACCGCACGCGCTCCGCGACCTGTCTCATGAGCGCGAGCTCGCTCTCGGGACCAGCTCCGGGCTTCGGCGTGATTGGCGTAGAGCAGCGCGACCGTGTCGCCGTGTTCGACCAGCGGCATGTTCACGAACGCCAACGCGCTGATCGCCTGCAGGGCGGACGCGGTCGGCCGTTCGCGGATCCTTCGCGGCGTTGGCGATCGCTACGACGACGCCTCGCTTCAGATCCTCGATGTAGGAACCGTAGTCCCTAAAACTCAGGACCCCCGCGATCGTCTTCACACCGGGGGCGTTCCAATCCCGGTCAATCGAAATCGTCTCTCGGCGCTTGTCGACCACTCCGTAACCGACCCTGCTGACCGATAGCGTGCGCCCAAGCACTTCGCAGGCTGTGAAGGCGATTTCGGCCGGATCACGAAGCTCCCGAAGGCGATCGCTGAGTTCGAGCAGCGCGCCCTGATGCAGCTCGATCTCTCGACGCTGACTAATGTCGCTGAAAAGACCGCGACGGTCCGAGCCTCCGGCGCGCCGATGCGCACGGCGCGGACGTCGAACCAGCGACCGAACACATCGGCACGATTTTCGAAATGCGCCGGCTCTCCGGTCAGCGCCACCGCGCCATAAGTGTCGAGCCAGTGCCGTTCGAGGTTAGGCGCGAACTCGCTGACCCATTTGCCGACGACGTCGGCTCCGGTCTGCCGGGAGAAGGCGGGATTGGCCTCAGCGATCCGGTAGTCAATCGCGCGACCGGCCTGGTCATACTTCATCTCGAGCACGCAGAAACCGACGTCGATCGTCTCGAACAGGGTGCGGTAGCGGGCTTCGCTCGCCTCGAGCGCCTTCGTCGCAATTATGCGCTCGGTGACGTCGACGCCTTCGACGAAGATGCCGGAGACCGCGCCCGAGCCGTCCCGTAGCGGCTGGTAGACGAAGTCCAGATAACGCGCGTCAGGTTCTTTGCCGTCGACGTCCTCTACGGCGAACCGGTAGCCATTGGCCGCAAAGGCCTCGCCGGTTGAATAGACCTGATCAAGAAGCTGAAGGTAGCCCTGCGAAACCGCTTCAGGAAGCGCGTCGGCTACCGTTCTACCGACCACGTCACGTCCGCCGACGAGCCGGGTATAGCCTGGGTTTACCCGCACAATCTGATGGTCTGGTCCCCGCAGCATCGCCATGAAGGTCGGCGCCTGCGCGAACATCGTGGCGAGCTGCTCCCGCTCGGCGGCGATGTCTCGGTCGCGCAGCACGTCAGCCGTGATATCGCGAGCGACGCCGGCGAACCTGATCGATCGACCGCCATCGGTCTCGAACTCGCCTTTGCGCGAGATCCAGCGAAGCTCGCCGTCATTGGCGCGACGGATCCGATAGACGACATCGGTCGGCGAGACGCCGTCGCGCCGGCCTTCCTGGTGCGACACCAGCCCTTGATCGTCAGGGACGACCAGACGCTCGAACTCGGCGGCGTCGAATGTCGCGTGCTCGGGCATGCCGTAGAGGCGACAGAACTCGGGCGTGGCATGAAGCACGTCGTCGTCAACGCTGACCCAGAATACGCCGACCCCGCCCGCCTCCTGAGCTCGCCGGAGCCGAGCCTCGGCCTGCACCAGAGCTCGGCCATGCAGGTGCTGTTCGGTACGGTCGCGCAGCACCTTCACGAAGCCGATGTGGGCGCCGTCCCGGCCCTTCAGCGGCATCATCTCGCCGCTGGCCCAGAAGCGTTCGTCGCCCTTTCGCTGATGCCAACATTCGTCGATGGCCCGGCCGCTCGCAAGAGCCTCGCGCATTTCGCTTTCCAAGCGGCCGTCGACGCGGTCCTCGGGGGTGAAGAACGCTCGGGCGGACTGGCCGATCATCTCCTGCGCGGTCCAACCAAGGATGCGCTCGGCGCCGGCGTTCCAGTCCGTAACGACGCCGACGCGGTCCGTGGCGACGATGGCGAAGTCGGTGACGCTTTCGAGGATTGCGAGCTGACGAAGCAGCTTGTCTTCGATCTCGCTGGCGCTTTTGTCGCCGAAGCGGACGCACGTGTCGTCAGCCATGCCCGCCCCATCCGTCGAGAGCCCGCTGCGCTCCGATGTTGGTCACGTTCATGGCTGTTCCGCCTTCAGACAATGAGTTCCTCGAGGACCCGCGCGATGCCCTCGATCGTGTAGGGCTTCTGGATCACGGTGCGGCTTTTATGGTCCTCCGGCAGTACGGCCTGCTCGCCATAACCTGTTGCGAACACGAATGGGACGTTGAGCTGGCGAAGGCGGTCGGCCACAGTGAAGCTGGTCTGGTCGCCAAGATTGATGTCGAGGACGGCGATGGTCGGCTGATCGGCGTCGATCAGGTCGAGAGCGCTTTCGACCGCCGACGCTGTCATGACCTCGGCCCCCAACCGCCTGAGAATGTCTTCAGCGTCGAGCGCAATGATCAGGCTGTCCTCGACGAGCAGCGCTTTGTGCCCCTTGAGGAACTCCGTAGGCGTGTTTGATGAGTGCATTGGCGAGTGCCGCGCAGCCTTAATGATGATCGGTGGCTGCGGACCTGCCGTGTCGGAGACATGGCGGGCTGGGATCAAGAAAGTCGCCTTCACTCCGTCTGAGGCGTAGTCGATCTCAGCCTTGCCGCCGAGGTCATAAGGAACGGAGCGGCCGATGATCGTCGTGCCAAATCCCTTTCGGGTCGGAGGCTCGACCGGTGGGCCACCGCGCTCCAGCCAGTCGAACTGCAGGCCGCCGTCCTCGGTGCGATTCCAGGATACATCGACATGGCCGCCAGCCGACAGGCTGCCGTACTTGGTCGAGTTCGTGACGAGCTCGTGCACCACGAGCGCCATCGTCGAGTAGGCCTGCGGGTTCAGCATCACGGGCTCGCCTGTGACGTGGACGCCATTGTCCTCAGCGTCCAGGAATGCCTGCGCTTCGGCGTCGATCAGGGCGCGGATTGGGGCCGGTCCCCAGTGATCGTCGGTGATCTGGTTGTGAGCTCGCGCCAGCGCATGGATGCGACCATCCACCAAGCTGACGAAGTCCTCGATCTTGTCGGAGGGCGGCTTGGCCTGGCGTATCAGCCCGCGGATCACGCCGAGGATGTTGCGGACCCGATGGTTGAGCTCGGCGATGAGCACTTCTTGTTTGCGGCTCGCGCGGTCGCGCTCGGCGCTGGCCTCGCCCGCGAGCCGAAGCACGACCTCAATCAGCGTCGCCCGGAGCGTCTCGGCCACGCGGATCTCAGGAGGGGTAAAAGGTCTGCTGTGTCCTTTCACAAGCTGCTGCCATTCGGCGAAGCTCTCGCGGGGCGTCAATCGCGGACCGTTCGGGCCGAAGCTGACCGGCTTGTGTGGGTCGCCGGCCCAGCGCACCGACCGGACCATCTCCTCGCGGAACAGGATGACGTAGTCGCGCGGCGCCCGGGAGATCGGGATCGCGAGCATGCCAGCTGAGCGATCCGCGAACTCCTCTGCGCCGGGCATGAGCGAGGCGATCTCATCGGTAGCGAACACTCGGCCCGCAGCAGTGACGTTTAGCGTCCGGACGATGCGGGTGAACTCCTCGGTGGACGGAGTAACGCCTGAAAACGCGTAGCTGCCGTTGATCCAGACGCCCACGCCCTCGGCCGGGATGACGTGCGTGAGGATACCCGCGAGCCACTCCGGATCCTTCAGCAGCATCTCATTCGTGGCGACGGCGCCGAGGAGCTGGTCGGACACGTCCCGGGCTTGCCGCTCGTAGTCGAGCACTTCCTTGCGCTCGCGACCTTCGAGGCGCATCGAGTACATCTGGGCGAACAGCTCGCAGACCGACCGCACCTCGAAGCTTGGCAATTTCGGCGAATAGTGGTGGCAGGCGAAAAGCCCCCAGAGCTCGCCATCGACGATGATCGAAATCGACATGGAGGCGCAGACCCCCATGTTCTTCAGGTACTCGATGTGGATCGGCGAAACCGACCGTAGGATCGACAGCGACAGATCGAGAACCTTGCCCTTTTCGTCTCGCCCCGGGTGGATCGGCACTGGGACCGTGTCGACATCGGAAATGACCCGAAGCAGGTTCCGCTTGTAGAGCTCGCGCGCCTGGACCGGGATGTCGCTCGCCGGATAGTGCAGGCCCTTGAACGACCCGATCCCAGGCTTGGAGGTCTCCGCAACGACCTCGCCCGAACCGTTCTCAGCGAACCGGTAGACCATCACGCGGTCGAACCCGGTGAGCGCGCGAACCTGGCGGGCGCCTTCAGTGTAGAACGCCGACGCGTTCGTCACGAGCTCCAGACGGGACACCATGGCACGGACGAGGCTGGTCGTATCGCCATGCCGTTCGGCCGCCGGCTGCGCCTCGATCACGATCTGCCCGCAAGACAAGTGGATGCCGACATCGAACGGTCCGGCCCTATCCGACAACTTCAGGTCGAAGACCTTGTCGACGGCGTTTGGGCCGCGGAGCGTCGTCAGCCGGTTTCGGAGACTGTGGATCGCTTCTGGGAGGAAGATCTCGTCGAGCGGCCGGCCGATGAGGCTCTCGTCCATCTCACCCAGGAACTCGCCGACATTCGTCGAGGCGCGCGCGACGATCCAGTCGAGGGTGAGCGCGAGGAGAAAGCCGATGGGCTGAATAGCGCCGAGGAGATGGATAGGCTCGCGGTCGCAGTTCGTGAGGTCGACGTCGTGGCGGTTCATGGAGCCTGCAAGAGCACAGACGGCCGACGGGCCGCCAAATCAACGGGTGCGCAACGCGGATAAGGGAGGATCGGTTCGGCCTGATTGGCCTATGTTTTTCGCCTTAGCAGACGTAGGCGTCTTTATCTAACGCCGGCGCCTCAACACCACTCGCTGTGCTGAACCTTCGATCCCTCCGCCCGTTGCCTTCAAAAGAGGAGCCGACGATGGATGTTGAGATCTTCGAGTTCGAACCGGGCCGCTGGTCCTACAAGCTCGGCAGCGCGCCGTCTGTCGAAACTTTCCCGTCGCGTGAGGCAGCGCTAATCGCGGCTGAACAGGTCAGGGACAAGCAGGCCCAGGCGCCAAAGCCAGAGAACGGCGAATGAGCCTGACCACCAATGATGGGTTCATCATTGAAACCCACGACACGCGTCGAGCTGGCGATGGCGACAAGATCACCCGCTGGATTGTCCTGGCATTGGATGAGACTGAGGCTCTTGGCCTGCTGAAAGCGGAGATGCCGGACCTCGACCACAGGATCGTCGCGAGCGGAGACGACATCCGAGCTCAGGCAAGACGGCTTGGGATCGAACCCGGCACGTACCGCCAGACAGACATGACCGGTCTCTCCCCTCAATCTGACCGATGAACCTGCCGCAAGATTGGCTGCCGGACGCCTACATTCTCGGGCTGACAGGCGCTGGATTGCTTATCGCTCTGGTGGTTTGGCTGCCGCTGGCTCTACGACGGCTTCCGCTTTCGTTACCGATCGTCTGCATCGCGATCGGAGCGGCGTTCTTCGCCCTCCCGCAGGTCACGTTCAAACCGCTGCCGCTGCGTTATCCCGAGCTCACAGAGCGGCTTGCGGAGTTCGTCGTCATCATCGCGCTGATGGGCGCTGGGCTTCGGATCGATCGTGTCTTCGGAATCCGTCGCTGGTCTGTCGCCCTTCGGCTCATCGTCATAGCGATGCCGCTCAGCATCGCGGCGATCACCGCTATCGGCGGGTGGCTGCTCGGCCTGTCCTGGACGGTCGCCTTACTGCTCGGCTCAGTGCTCGCTCCGACCGATCCTGTTCTCGCGTCCGACGTTCAGGTCGGTCCGCCGCGAACTGAGGACGAGGACGAGGTCCGGTTCGGGCTAACCGCCGAGGCTGGTCTCAACGACGGTTTCGCGTTCCCCTTCGTGCATCTGGCGATCGCGCTCGCCGCGTCGGCGGCGACCGGAAAGGCGTGGCTGGCAGAATGGATCGCGATCAATGTTGTCTGGGAGATCGTCGTCGGGATCGCGGCCGGCTATTTGATCGGCCGGGCGTTTGGATGGCTGACGTTCCATGTGCCAGCCAAAACCAAGCTCGCCAAGACCGGCGACGGCTTGATCGCGCTGTCGGCGACCTTCGTTTCCTACGGCCTCACCGAAATCATCCACTGCTACGGCTTCCTCGCCGTCTTCGTGACGGCGCTGACGTTCCGGCACGCCCACCGCGACCATGAGTTTCAGGTCGGCATGCATGAGCTCGCCGAGCAGATCGAGCGCATCACCATGATGGCGCTGCTGCTACTGTTCGGTGGCGCGCTCGTCAGCGGCCTCCTGGCTCCGCTCCAATGGGTCGACGTTGTTGCGGCCTTCGCCGTGCTTCTCATCGTTCGGCCGATCGCTGGCCTTGTTGGATTGATTGGACACGAGGCCAACTGGAAGGAGCGGTTGACGCTCGCGTTCTTCGGCATTCGAGGCGTGGGATCGATCTATTACCTGGCCTTCGGCCTGAACCACATGACCGTCGAAGGCGCCGAGAGGCTATGGGCAATTGTTGGCCTCGTTATCTTAGTCTCGATCCTGATGCACGGCCTGACGGTCACGCCGATCATGCGCCAACTCGATCGAAGCCAAGGACGCGACCCGGATTTCGTTTGACGGCCCCGGCTTCGTTTCAATCAGCGCCGGTCGACGAACTGGACCGGCCGACAAGCTCAAGCGTCCGCGGATCGCGGCGCCCATTGCAGAACGTATCGATAGCTTGGCTGAAGCTTGCTGCTGCGCCGTCCGAGGTGAGTTCGAAGAGCGTCATCGACGAGCAAAATTTCATGTCGTCCGGCGCGCCAAAAATCTCATGGACCGTCCGCCCATTCAGGCCGAGGACCGCGTCGACGCACTCTCTTAGCCGATCTCCGAGAATTGGATGCGCGAGATAGGCGCGGGCTTCGTCGAGCGACGAAAGGCCATAGAATTGAGCGGTCGACGAGATCCCGAGCCCACGAAGCTGCGGAAACACGAACCACATCCAATGGCTCGTCTTGCGGCCGGCTTGAAGCTCGCGCAGAGCCTGATCGAACACGCCGCCATGTTGCGCCGCTACAAAGCGCTCGAGATCATGAGCCTGGTCAGCCATTGCTCTTGCCCCCATCCGTCCTGGCCTTGCGAGGCTTCGGCGCGGCGTTCGTCATCTCCACCCACACTGGCGCGTGGTCGCTTGCTTTCGGCCATCCGCGAACCTCACGGTCGACGCCGGCGCGCTTCAGCCGCGGAGCGAGCCATGGGCTCAAGAGCAAGTGATCGATGCGCAGCCCCGCGTCCCGGCCCCAAGCGTTTCGGAAGTAGTCCCAAAACGTGTAGATGCGCTCGTCGGGATGGAGCTTGCGAAGAGCATCAGTCCAACCCTGGGCGACAAGGCCGTGGAAAGCCTCGCGGACTTCCGGCCGAAACAGCGCGTCGTCGAGCCACCGCTCCGGCTTGTAGACGTCAAGGTCGGTCGGCATAACGTTGAAGTCGCCGATCAGCGCCGCGGGCACGTCTGCAGCTAGCAACTCCGACGCATGCCGCGTGAGGCGGTCAAACCATTCGAGCTTGTAGTCGAAACTTTGGACCCGGCGTCGGGTTGCCGTTTGGCATGTAGAGGCAGCCGATCAGCACGCCGTTCACCGCCGCCTCGATGTAGCGGCTTTGCTCGTCCTTCGATCCCCCGGGTAGCCTGCGCCGCGTCTCCACCGGATCGGCGCCGCGCGCGAGGATAGCAACCCCGTTCCACCTGCTCTGGCCGTGCCAGATCGCGCCATAGCCGGCGTCTCGGATCGCGGCCTCGGGGAACTTCGCCTGGGGCGCTTTCAGCTCCTGAAGACATACCGCGTCGGGCTTCGCCTGATCCAGCCAATCGAGCAGGACCTGAAGCCGGCCGTTGACGCCATTGACGTTGAAGGTGGCGAGTTTCAGGGCGTTGTCTCCGTAGCTTAACGGTGCGAGCTCGAACGGCGTTCAGCCACACCTCGTGCCAAGGAACGCTGCTCTCTGGCAGCCGTTGCACGTAGCGGCGCCGGTCAGACAGTGACCGACGCCAGCCATGTCGAGGAGCCGACAGTATGGCGCGTGACACCCACATCGAGAGCTATGACGGTCCGGCCGGCGGCTGGGGCTCGGCGAAGTCCGTCGCTCATGCGCTCGCGCACCACGGGGCACCGGTCAGGGGCGCGGCGGCGCTCTGGAAGCAGAACAAGCCGGGCGGCTTCGCCTGCGTCAGCTGCGCGTGGTCGAAGCCCCGCAACCCGCATGTGTTTGAGTTCTGCGAGAATGGGGCCAAGGCGACCGCCTGGGAGCTGACCTCGAAGACGGTCGGGGCGGAGTTCTTCGCGCGCCACACGCTGACCGAGCTCGAAGGCTGGGACGGATTTCGACCTCGAGGATCAGGGCCGGCTGACCGAGCCGCTGAAGTTCAACAGCGCGACGGACACATACGAGCCGATCGCCTGGGAGACGGCGTTCGAAGAGATCGGCGCGACGCTGAAGGGCACCGAGCCGAAGCGGTCGGTGTTCTACGCCTCCGGCCGAGCCTCGCTCGAAACCTCCTATATGTATCAGCTGCTGGCGCGGGCCTACGGCACCAACAGCCTGCCGGACTCGTCCAACATGTGCCACGAGAGCACCTCGGTCGCGCTGCCCGAGAGCATCGGCGTGCCGGTCGGCACCGTGTTCCTCGAGGATTTCGACCGCGCGGACCTGATCTTCTTCTTCGGCCAGAACGTCGGGTCGAACGCGCCCCGAATGCTGCATCCGCTGCAGGAGGCGGCCAAACGCGGCGTGCCGATCATCACGTTCAACCCGCTGAAAGAACGCGGGCTCGAACGCTTCACCAACCCGCAAGCTCCGACCGAAATGCTGACCGGCGCCGAGACCCGGATCTCGACGCAATATCATCAGCTCAAGGCCGGCGGCGACCTCGGGACACTGTTTGGGATGTGCAAGGCGCTGATCGCGCTCGACGACGCGGCGGCGCCGTCCGCCAAAGTCATCGACCACGGCTTCATCGCCGAGCACTGCCACGGCTACGAGGCGTTCGCTCAAGCCTGCCGCGCCAGGGACTGGTCTGAACTCGAGCGCCATTCCGGGCTGACGCGGGACGCGATGGAGGCGGCGGCCGCCGTCTACGCCACCTCCACCGCCGCGATCGGTGTCTACGGCATGGGCATGACCCAGCACCGGACCGGCGTCGAGAACGTCCAGATGCTGATGAACCTGCTGCTGATGAAGGGCAATATCGGCCGCCCCGGCGCCGGCATCTGCCCGGTGCGTGGGCACTCGAATGTGCAAGGCCAGCGCACGGTCGGCATCACCGAGAAGGTGAAGCTCGCGCCGCTCGACAAGCTGAAGGAGCTCTATGGCTTCGAACCGCCGCGCGAGGACGGCATGGCGACCGTCGACGCCTGCAAGGCGATCATCGGCGGCGAGGTCGAGGCCTTCCTCTCGCTCGGCGGAAACTTCCTGCGCGCCGTGCCCGAGACCGGGCTGATGGAACAGGGCTGGCGCAAGCTGAAGCTCTCGGTCCAGATCGCTACCAAGCTCAACCGCAGCCATGTGGTGCACGGCCGGGCGGCCTATCTGCTGCCGTGCCTCGGCCGCATCGAGATCGACCGGCAGGCGGGCGTCCCGCAGATGGTCTCGGTCGAGGACTCGACCTCGCACTTCCACGCCAGCCGCGGCTTCGCGGAGCCCTGCGCCGAAACGCTGATGTCGGAGCCCGCGATCGTGGCCGGCATCGCCAAGGCGACGCTTGCGGAAAACCCCGCGATCGACTGGGACGGCTGGACCGCCGACTACGCGCGCGTTCGCGACGCGATCGAGGCGACCTATCCAAAAGTGTTTCCGGGCTTCAACGCCCGCATCGACACGGCCGGCGGCTTCCCCAAACCGATTACGGCGCGGGAGCGCGAATGGAACACAGAGACGGGCAAGGCCAACTTCATCTTCCCGAAAAGCCTCGATGAAGACCCAGACATGCCGGCGCCGCAGCCGGATGCGTTTCGACTGATCACTCTGCGCTCGAACGACCAGTTCAACACTACGATCTACGGCTATGACGACCGCTTCCGCGGCGTCGACGGCACGCGGATGATCGTGTTCATGAACCGGAACGACATCGCCCGGCTGTCGCTGAAGGACGGCCAGACGGTCGCGATGCGCACGGTGGCGGATGATTTCGAGCGCGAAGTCTCTGGCTTCCGGATCGTGGACTACGACATCCCGGAAGGCTGCGTCGGGGCTTACTATCCCGAGTGCAACCCGCTTATCCCGCTCTGGCACCACGCCAAAGGCTCGAAGGTGCCGGCCGCGAAATCGATCCCCGTGACGTTGCGCGCGATCGACTAGCGACAGCCGCGCCGCGAGGGCTTCTCTCACACCCGCGTGATCACCAGTTTTGAAGGTATCCAAGTCTTTGCCGGCGTCGCCCGTCGCCATAGGTTGGACCAACACTTCGAACCGGGGTCCGGCGGAATCCGCACTCTCCTAATTCGCACCGGCGCGATCGTGACGCTCGGCGTAGGCCTTTCGGCCTGCGCCGGCGTCCAATCGGCGCTCGACCCGGCTGGCCACGAGGCCCGCGAGGTCGCGACCCTGTTTTGGGTGATGCTGATCGGCGCCGCGGTGGTGTGGACAGCCGTGATCGGCGTCGCGGTCTACGCGTCTCGGTTCAAGTCGGGGCCTTACGACGATGCGGTCGGCCACCGCGTGATCCTCTGGGGCGGGGTGGCGTTTCCGACCGTCGTCTTGGCGGGACTGCTGGTCTACGGCCTTGGCCTGATGCCCAAGCTGCGAGAGCCTGGCGAAGGCCTGCGCATCGATGTTTCGGGAGAGCAGTTCTGGTGGCGCGTGACCTATCGCCCGAAGGACGGCGCGGCGGTCGCGAGCGCCAACGAAATCCGGATCCCGGTCGGCGAGCGTGTCGAGTTCGCGCTGACGAGCCCGGACGTCATCCACGCGTTCTGGATTCCGGCGCTCGGCGGCAAGGTCGACATGATCCCCGGCCGCGTGAACCGACTGGTGCTGAAGGCTGAAAAGCCCGGCGTCTATCGCGGGGCCTGCACCGAATTCTGCGGCGCGAGCCATGCGCTGATGGCCTTCGACGTCCGCGTGATGGAGAAGCCCGCCTTCGAGGCGTGGCTGAAGGCGCAGTCCGCGCCGCCGCCGAGCGCCAAGGGCCAGGACCTCTTCACGCGACACGGCTGCGGGGCGTGCCACCAGGTGAGCGGCACGGACGCCAAGGGCGAGGTCGGACCCGAACTCACGCGCTTCGGAGACCGCCTGACGGTCGGGGCAGGACTTCTGCCGAACACGCCCAAGAACGTCGCCCGCTTCATCCGCGAGACCGACACGCTCAAACCCCGTTCCAAGATGCCGGCCTATAGCGCGCTGTCGAACGAGGATGCGCTCGAGATCGCGAACTGGCTCGGGAGCCTGAAATGACCGAAGCCGCCCGCGCCCCATCCCCGCAGGACGATCCGGAACTCCGTAAGGCCCAGGAAGCCCGGCTCGAGAAGGTGTGGGAGACCCCGTCCGGCCTCCGCTACTGGTCGGCGGTCAACAATTCTGAGGTCGGGCTCTGGTACACCGCGACCGCGCTCGCCTTCTTCCTGTTCGCCGGCGTGCTTGGGCTGATGATCCGCACGCAGCTTGCCGTGCCGGGGAACGACTTCCTCTCGGCCACCTTCTACAATCAGGTCTTCACGCTGCATGGCACGGCGATGATGTTCCTGTTCGCCGTCCCGATCTTCGAGGCGTGGCGATCATCATCCTGCCGGAAATGCTGGGCGCGCGGGACCTGCCGTTCCCGCGGCTTTCCGCCTTCGGCTACTGGTCGTTCCTGCTCGGCGGCGTCTTCGTCTGCGGCTCGATCTTCTTCAACGCCGCGCCCGACGGCGGCTGGTTCATGTATCCGCCGCTCACGACGGATGAGAAGCAGACCGGGATCGGGGCCGACGTCTGGCTCTTGGGGCTGTCCTTCATCGAAGTCGCGTCGATCGCCGCCGCCGTCGAGCTCATCGTCGGCACCCTAAAGTGCCGGCCGCCCGGCATGCGCATCAACATGATGCCGCTCTACGCCTGGTACGTGTTGGTCGTCGCCGGCATGATCCTGTTCGCGTTCCCGCCGCTGATCGCGGGCGACATCCTGTTCGAGCTCGAGCGGATGTTCGACTGGCCGTTCTTCGACCCCAAGCGCGGCGGCGACCCGCTGCTCTGGCAGCACCTGTTCTGGATCTTCGGCCATCCGGAGGTCTACATCGTGTTCCTGCCGGCGATCGCGCTGCTTGCGATGATCATCCCGACCTTCGCGCAGCGTCCGATCCTCGGCTATTCGTGGATCGTGCTGGCCGCGGTCGGCACCGGCTTCCTGTCGTTCGGCCTGTGGGTCCACCACATGTTCACGACGGGCCTGCCTTCAATCTCGCTCGCGTTCTTCTCTGCGGCATCGGAAGCCGTCGCGATCCCGACCGGCGTGCAGATCTTCGTGTTCCTCGCGACGCTTCTCGCCGGCCGGGTCGTCTACTCGACCCCGATGCTGTTCGCGATCGGGGCGCTCGGCATCTTCACGTTCGGCGGGCTGACGGGCGTGATGGTGGCGCTCGCGCCCTTCGACTGGCAGGCGCACGACACCTATTTCGTGGTGGCGCACCTGCACTACACGCTAATCGGCGGCATGTTCTTCCCGCTGATCGCCGGGCTCTACTACTTCTACCCCTTCGCCATGGACCGGAAGCTGTCGGACCGCCTCGGCAAGTGGGGCTTCTGGCTGATGTTCGTCGGCTTCAATGTCACGTTCCTGCCGATGCACATTACGGGTCTGCGCGGCATGCCGTCGCGTCTTCACCTATACCGAAGGCCTCGGCTTCGACACGCTCAACATGGTCTCGACCGTCGGGGCCTTCGTGTTCGCGGCGGGCGTGCTGGTCGTGACCTGGGACGTGCTGCGGCCGAAGGGCAAGGAGCCCTACGCCGAGCGCAATCCGTGGAACGCGGGCACGCTCGAATGGCTCTCCGAGAACCCCGGCAAGGACTGGGGCGTGCGGACCGTTCCTGTCGTCACCACGCGATACCCGCTCTGGCAGCAGCCGAATTTCGTGCGCGACTACGACGAGGGCCGCTTCTACCTGCCCGACGCCGAGGAAGGGAAACGCGAGACGCTGATCACCTCGGTGCTCGACGCCCGGCCGATCCAGTGCCTGCGCGTGCCGGGAAACACCTTCATGACCATGGGGGCGGCGTTCCTGACCGGCGGCGCCTTCATCGCCGCGACCTTCTACGCCTGGACCCTCACCATTCTGTTCTCGATCGCGGCGCTGATCTCGATTCTGATCTGGCTCTGGCGCGGCACTGCGGTGATCCCGGAGAAGGCCGAGAAGGACGTCGGGCTCGGCCTGAAACTTCCGCTTTACGTGTCGGGTCCGGACTCGGTCGGCTGGTGGGCGATGTTCATCACCATGATCGGAGACATGGCGGCCTTCGCCAGCCTGCTGTTCGGCTACTTCTTCTACTGGACGATCCATTCGACCGCCTTCCCGCCGACGGCAGGCGCCGGGCCCGGACAGTTCTGGCCCGCGGTCGCGCTGATGCTGGTGCTGGCCTCATGGGGCGCGATGCTGCTTGCGCGCAGGGCGAACGCCGCCGACAGGCCGGGAAACTTAAGGTTCTGGCTGATGGGTTCGGCAGTGCTCGCGGTCGCGGGCGGCGCGGCGCTGCTCTGGGGGCCGCACGAGACAGGGCTCGACCCGACCTCCCATGTATACCCTGCGACCGTATGGGTCATCGCGATCTGGACCGCGGTGCACTTGGGCGTCGGTGTGATCATGACGCTCTACTGCCTCGCCCGCTCGGCCGCCTCGAAGCTGACGGCGGCCCATGACATCGACATCCACAATGTCGTGCTCTACTGGCACTTCGCGCTCGTCACGATGACCGTCACGGTCGCGGTGCTGGCGCTGTTTCCGCTGGCGGTCCGATGATCGCCTCGACGCGCGCCAACCTGATCACGCTGATCACCGCCCCGACCATCTGGGCGTTTCATTTCCTCGTCTGCTACATCGCGGCCTCGATCCATTGCGCCAAGGCGATGACGAACGCGCGCGTGTTCTTGGGCCCCGAATGGCCTGACGTGACGCTGGCGCGGATCATCATCGCAGGAGCGACGATCGTCGCGATGGTCGCCATCGCCTGGTCGAGCCGGCAGGCTTGGCGGCACTGGGGCGACGGGGACGCCGAGCCGCCTTACGACGACGCCACCCTCGACGACCGCCAGCAGTTCCTAGGCTTCGCCACCATCCTGCTCTGCGGCCTGTCGTTCATCGGCGTGATCTTCGTGGCGCTGCCGGCGGTGTTCATCGGGGACTGCCGGTGAACCGCGGCGCGTTCACGGTCCTCGGCGGAGCGGCCCTTGCTCTGGCGTGGTCGCCGCTACCGGCGACCGTCTTCGGCCACGGCTTCGCAGCCCACATGACGAGCCACATGACGGTCGTCGCCATCGCAGCGCCGCTGCTGGCGCTCGGGCTCGTCGGCTCAAAATCTGACCCGTCGCTGCATCGCCCAACACTGTTCGCCGCCGTGCCGGTCTCGCTCGTCGAACTCGTGGTGGTCTGGGGCTGGCACGCGCCGGCCGCGCACGATCTTGCCCGCTCGAACGGCTTCGCCTTCGCGGCCGAACAAGCCTCGTTCCTTGTCGCAGGCCTCTGGCTCTGGATCGCCTGCCTTGGCCATGGCGGCTCGAGGCCAGGCGCCGCGCAGGGGACGGTCGGCATGCTGCTGACCTCGATCCACATGACGCTGCTCGGCGTGCTGCTCTCGACCACGACGATCCCGCTTTATGCCGCCCATCATGGCGGCTCGGCCGACGCCCTCCATCAGCAGCATGTCGGCGGGATCGTCATGCTGCTGGTCGGCGGCGGCGTCTATCTCGCAGGCGGGCTTGCGCTTGCCGCCCGGCTGCTGCGGGAAGGTCCGGCCGCCGATGCGGGGACCGGCCGATGAAGTGGCGTATCGATTTCTTCGTCACGCCGTTGCGCGTCGCGCTCGCGGCCGTCGCGGTTGCGGGTGGCGTGCTGGCGTTCGGCTGGTCTGGCCTCTTCAGCGTCGCGGCGACGAGCGGCCACTGGCCGATCACCGACTGGTTCCTGCACTACGTCATGATCAACTCGGTCAAGACGCATTCGATCGCGGTCGAGACGCCGAGGAACCTCGATGATCCGGCGCTGATCGCCCGCGGCGCGGGCACTACGCGAGTGGCTGTGCGAGCTGTCACGGCGCGCCGGGGCGGCCGCGGAACCCGGTCATCCGCGAGATGGTCCCGACCGCGCCGGACCTCGACGCCAAGGTCCCGACCTGGGAGCCGAAACACCTGTTCTGGATCGTGAAGAACGGGGTGAAATACGCCGGCATGCCCGCCTGGGTTTCGGCCGAGGAGCGCGAGGACGAGGTCTGGGCGGTGGTCGCGTTCTTGCTCAAGCTTCCGGGATGTCCGACGAGACTTATCGCCGTCTCGCCATGGGACAGGAGAACGACGGAGCGGTCGGCGGTCTCACGGCGCTGGCGCATCGCGCGCAGGGACGCGGCCTTCGCGAGGATGTTCTGGCCGACTGCGCCCGCTGCCACGGCCGCGACGGCATGGGACGCGACGGCGACGCCTTCCCGGTCATCGCCGGCCAGAGCGAGGACTACATTTACGACACGCTCGCGGCCTATGCGCTGAACAAGCGCTACAGCGGCGTCATGGAGACGGCGGCGGCGCGGTTGCCATACTCCGACATCGCCGCGCTCGCCGAGCACTATGCCGCCCAGCCGCGCAAACCGGTCGAAGGCGCGAAGCCGCTCGATCCGGCGCTGGTCGCGCGGGGCGAGAAGATCGCGCGCGAAGGCCTTCGCGACACCGGCACGCCCGCCTGCTCGTCATGCCACGGGCCCGGTCGCGAGACGCCGAACCCGGCTTACCCGAAGCTCGCCGGCCAACACGCGTCCTATCTCGAAACCCAGCTCACGCTCTGGGAGAAAGAGCATGACAGCCGCGGCGGCGGACCCTTCTCCGGGATCATGCGCAAGATCGCGTTCGGGATGACGGAAGCCGACATCAAGGCGGTCGCCGCTTACTACGCCTCGCTGCCGCCCGGGGAATGAAGCTCAGGGCTTCCGGTACGACGTCGCCGCGATCTCCAGCGTGGCCGACGCCGGGTCGCGCTTCAGGATGACGCCAGCGCCCCGATCAGACTTCCGCGCGATGTAGTCGAGCGTCGTCTCGGCGCGTTCGATCACCCGGTCGCCATCTGTCAGCGTCGCGGCCACCACGACCTCTGCGGCGGTCGAGGGCCCGCGGTTCTCGGTCATGAATCGGACGACATAGCCGCCTTCGGTCGGGGTGACGTCGAGCACCTTCACAACGAGCACGGGCGCGCCTTCGTGATAGGTCAGCGCCTCGTGGGTCAGCACGCCGAGCACCGCGACCACGATCGCCGCGCCGAGCGCGCCCACGATCCATTCGAGGCGGCCCACCTCGCGCCGCGCAGGCTGCTTGGCGGCCATCAGCTCTGTCCTCCCACGATGAGCCGAGCGAACGCCGCGCCCATCGCGGCCGGGAAGCCGAGCACGATGACCAGGCGAAGCGCCGCCGACGCGCCAAGATCGTCGAGACGTCCGAAGATCCAGAGCATCGCGGCCGAGACCAGCAGCGCGATGGCGTAGCCCGGCAGGCTGTTGCGAACGAAGACGCTCCAGAAGCTGTAGTCGTCGGGCCTCGTCGCGCTCTGTCCTTCGAACCCGACCGAGTAGACGATCGCGTGCATCATCGCGATCGAGACGAGGACGAGCGCGATCGCGTGCCACGGCGTCATCGAGGCCGAGATGAAGTCGATCTCCTCGGTGGGCGCGATGTTGAACGACAGGAACACGGCCCCGCTCGCGACGAAGAGCAGCGATCCGCCATAGCCCGCCTGCTTGTTGCGGCTGTCGTCGGCCTCGTCCGACTGCCCCAGCTGCCCTTGCGCGATCACGGCCCCGAAACTCGCCGGCACGGTCTGGATGACGATCGCGCCCAAGACCTCGTCGAAGGAGAGGTGCGGCCCGATAAGCCCGAACAGCGACAGAACGATCGCAGAGGTGACGAAGCCGACCGCGATCGCCACGAAAGCGTCGCGCAGGTCGTCGACCCAGGTCTCGGTCTCCTCGAAGCCGATGTAGTGCGACAGCCCGACGAGCAGCGGCACGATCGCGACGAGCAGAAGCGCCAGCCGTGGGCGGTCCATGCTCGCGCCGAGCGACCACATCTCCATGGTCATTAAGACGGGCAGGGCAAACACGATCGAGCCGCCGGCGGCGCGACCAAGCCCGACCAGGAAGCCCTTTTCGATCTCGCGCATGCGCGCCGCGGTACGGGCGGTCATCGGTGAACGCGGTTCTTGCGCATGCGGGTGTGCGTTCCAAGGGCCGAGATGGCCTGACCGGTGCAACTGGCGCGCTGGATCCGCGGCGCCAGCGGGGCGCGCGCCATGATCGATTTCCCCGCCCGCGCGTTGGACCTAAAAACAACGAGGAGTCGTCGCGTGGACAAAGTGGTGCTGAAGGACCTGTCGATCTTCGCCCGTCACGGGCTGTTCGACGCCGAGGCGGAGCTCGGACAGCGCTTTTTCATCGACGTCGAGATCGGAGCGGACTTGTCGGTCGCGGAGGAACGCGACGACGCCGACGGCACGATCGACTGGGCGGACCTCGTCGAGACCGTCACGAAGGCCTTCACCGAGCGCCGCTACAAGCTGGTCGAGGCGGCGGCCAACGCGGTCGCGGCGGCGGTGTTTGTGAAGTTCCGGATCGCGCAACGTGTGCGGGTCGAGATCCGCAAGCCGTCTGCGCCCATCGAGGCGATCTTTTCTCACACCGCGATTATCGTGGAGCGGGAACGTCCCCGGTTTTGAATTGTTCTGATCCCAAGACGCTTCGCGCACTCGATGGAGGGCGTGACAACCAGTTTTGGGAGATGTCCCTTGGCGCAAGACGCGCGCTCCGCTTCGGAGCCCGTCGCCGTCACCTTGTCGGTGAACGGCGAGACCCATTCCGTCGAGATCCCGCCCTCGGCGACGCTGCTCGACGTGCTCCGCGAGCGGCTGCATCTCACCGGCTCGAAGAAGGGATGTGACCAGGGCCAGTGCGGCGCCTGCACGGTGCTGGTCGACGGCAGGCGAGTGAATTCCTGCCTGCAGCTCGCCGTCATGAACGACGGTCGCGAGATCACGACGATCGAGGGCCTCGGAAGGCCCGAAGAGCTGCATCCGCTGCAGGCCGCCTTCGTGGCGCATGACGCCTTCCAGTGCGGCTACTGCACGCCGGGCCAGATCTGTTCGGCGGTCGGGATGCTGGACGAGGGCCACGCCCATGGACCGGAGGAAATCCGCGAGCTGATGAGCGGCAATCTCTGCCGCTGCGGCGCCTACACCAATATCGTCGAAGCGATCGAAGAGGTGCGGAGCGCGCGTGAGGCCCCGACGCTGAAGACGCCCAAGCTGGAGGCCGCGGAATGATGAACTTCAGCTACACCCGCGCCACCACCGTCGGCGACGCCATTCAGGCGGTGGCGGGCGATCCGCAGGCGCGTTTCATCGCGGGCGGCACCAATCTCGTCGACCTGATGAAGTACGATGTCGAGCGCCCGGGGCGTCTCGTCGACATCACGCGGCTGCCGCTCAAAGCTATCGAGCAGACCGCCGACGGCGGCCTGAAGATCGGCGCGCTCGTGCCGAATTCGGACCTCGCCTATGACGCGCGGATCGAGCGGGACTATCCGCTGCTCGCGAGCGCCATTCTGGCCGGCGCCTCCGCCCAGCTCAGGAACGCCGCCACCACCGGGGGGAACCTGCTTCAGCGCACGCGCTGCTACTATTTTTACGACGCTGGCGTTCCCTGCAACAAACGCGAGCCGGGTTCGGGCTGCCCTGCCAAGACAGGCGTCAACCGCATCCATGCGATCCTCGGCGCGAGCGACGCCTGCATCGCCACCCATCCGTCCGACATGTGCGTCGCGCTCGCGGCGCTCGGCGCGACGGTCCATGTCGAGGGGCCGGACGGCGCCCGGGTAATCGCGTTCGAGGACTTCCATCGCCTGCCCGGCGATACGCCGGAAAAAGACAACACGCTCGCCCACGGCGAGATGGTTACGGCGGTCGAACTGCCGGCCCCACGCTTTGGCCAGAACCATACCTATCTCAAGCTTCGCGACCGGCTGTCCTACGCCTTTGCGCTGGTCTCGGTCGCGGCCGCCATCGAGCTCGACGGCGACGTGGTCAGCGAGGCGCGCATCGCGCTCGGCGGCGTCGCGCACAAGCCTTGGCGCGTTCCCGAGGCCGAGGCGTTGCTGAAGGGCAAGCTGCCGTCCTCCGGCGCATTCGAGGAGGCGGCCGACCGCCTGCTGAAGGGCGCGGTCGGCCATGGCGAGAACGACTTCAAGATCGAGCTCGCCCGCCGCGCCGTCGTCCGCGCGCTGTCCCAGGCCGCCGCCGGGACGCCGCAGGTCCAGTCCAACAAGATCGTCAACTGAAGGGACGTCAGCCCATGTCGAACGTCCATCCCTATGTCGGCCGCGCTCACCCGCGCGTGGACGGCGCGCTTAAAGTGACGGGCCGCGCGAAATACGCCGCCGAGTTCTTCGCCGACGGCATGGTCTACGCCGCGGCCGTGCCGTCGACGATCGCCAAGGGCCGCATCGTCAGCATCGATCTGTCGACCGCGAAGGGCGCGCCCGGCGTCATCGACATCCTGACGCATGAGAACCGCCCGGAGCTGCCGGATAGCGACAAGCCCTATCTCAATGACATGGTGGCGGTGCCCGGCAGCCCGTTCCGCCCGCTTTACAACGACCGCATCTTCTACAGCGGCCAGGCGATCGCTCTGGTCGTCGCCGACACCCACGAAAACGCGCGCCACGCGGCCTCGCTCGTGACCGCGACCTACGAGGCCAAGAGGCCGACGGTCGACGTCGCGGAGGCGCGCCACGAGGCCTACGACACGTTCGAGCCCCGTGACGGCATTCCGCCGCCGCCGCCCCCGCGCGGCGACGCCGAAGCGACTTTCAAGGGTTCTGACATCAAGCTGAGCGAGAGCTACCGGGTCGCGCCCGAGCATCACAATCCCATGGAGCTGATGGCGACGACCGTCGTCTGGGAAGGCGACGGCGCGCTGACGATACACACCAAGACCCAAGGGGTGAACAACCCGAAGATGTACATCTGCGCGGTACTAGGCCTCGATCCGGACAAGGTGCGGGTGACCTCGCCCTTCGTGGGCGGGGCCTTCGGCATGGCGCTCCGGCCGCATTACGACCTGCTGCTCGCGACCATGGCGGCATTGAAGCACGAGCGATCGGTCCGGCTCGTGCTGACCCGCGGCCAGATGTACACGATGGGCTGGCGCCCCGACACGCTGCAGACGGTCTCGCTGTCAGCGCAGGACGACGGAACGCTGACGTCGATCGCACATCACGCCATCCAGGCGACGTCGCGCTACGAGGACTATCAGGAGCCGACTGTGAACTGGTCGGGCCTGCTCTACGCCTGCCCGAACGTCACCCTGAAATACGAGCTCGCCAAGATCGACGTCTCGACGCCGTCCGACATGCGCGCGCCGGGCGCCGCGCTCGGCCTCTACGCGCTCGAGGTCGCGATGGACGAGATGTCCTACCGGCTCGGCATGAATCCGCTCGAGCTAAGGCTGAAGAACTACGCCGAGAAGGACCAGAACGACGACAAGCCGTTCTCGTCCAAGGAGCTGAAGGCGGCCTACGAAAAGGGCGCAGAGCGGTTCGGCTGGTCTAACCGCTCACCCGAGCCGCGTTCGATGCGGGACGGCAAGGAGCTTGTCGGCCTCGGCATGGCGACCGGCTGCTGGGAGGCGATGATGATGCCGCATTCCGCGTGCGCCACGCTCTCCGCCGACGGCAAGCTCAAGGTCGCGTGCGGCACGGCAGACATCGGCACCGGAACCTACACGATCCTCGCGCAGATCGCCGCGGACGCCTTCGATCTCGACATCGAGGACGTCACCACGGAAGTCGGCGACACCGACCTGCCGATGGCGCCGCCCGAGGGCGGATCCTGGGGCGCGGCCTCGGCTGGCAACGCCGTTCGGGTCGCGTGCGCGGAGTTGAAGAAAGAGCTGCTGACGCTCGCGCGCGGCATCGACGACTCACCGCTCGCAAACGCCAGCCTCGACCATGTCGCGTTTTCGAACGGCCGCATATCGCTGGTCTCGGATGGCGAGCGGTCGGTGTCCTACGCCGATGCGATCGCGGCTTCGGGCGGCGGCGAGGTGAAGGCCGAAGGATCGTTCGCGCCGGATGAAGAGTTCGCGGAGAAGTTCGCGGCCTTTACGCATTCGGCGGTGTTCGCCGAGGTGCGCGTCGACGAGCAGCTTGGCGTCGTGCGGGTGACCCACATCGTCAGCGCGATCGCTGCCGGCAAGATCCTGAACCTCGCCACCGCCCGCAGCCAGATTCTTGGCGGCGTGGTGATGGGGATGGGCATGGCGCTTCATGAAGAGACCATGTGGGACAAGACGCTCGGCCGGGTCGTGAACGCCAATCTCGGCGAGTACCACATGCCGGCCCACGCCGACGTTCAGAACATCGACGTCATCTTCGTCGAGGAGGACGACAAGGCCAATCCGCTAGGCATCAAGGGTCTCGGCGAGATCGGCATCGTGGGCGCGGCCGCCGCGATCGCGAACGCGGTGTTCCACGCGACCGGCAAGCGCGTTCGCGAGCTGCCGATCACGATCGACAAGCTGCTCTGATCGCATCGGGATAAAAACTCAGGCGGCGATACGCCCGGCCGGATGAGGAACGTCCGGCCGCGCTCCACGTTCGGCCCATCGAGGGCGCTGAGCGGGAGGCGGCGGTTGATCACCGATCTCTGGTACAAGAACGCGATCGTCTACTGCGTGGCGGTCGAGAGCTTCATGGACTCCGACGGCGACGGCGTCGGCGACTTCCGCGGGCTCACCCGGCGGCTAGATTATCTGCATGGCCTGGGCGTCACAGCGATCTGGCTGATGCCGTTCCAGACCTCGCCCGGCCGCGACGACGGCTACGACGTCTCCGACTACTACAATGTCGACGAACGCTTCGGGACGCTCGGCGATTTCGTCGAGTTCACCCATGGCTGCAAGCAGCGCGGCATGCGGGTGCTGATCGACCTCGTGGTCAACCACACCTCCGACGAGCACCCCTGGTTCAAGTCCGCACGCTCGGACCCGAAGTCGCCCTATCGCGACTGGTACGTCTGGTCGAAGAAGAAGCCCAAGAACGCCGACAAGGGCATGGTGTTTCCGGGCGTCCAGACCACGACCTGGACCTATGACGAGGCCGCCAAGGCCTACTATTTCCACCGCTTCTACGATTTCCAGCCCGACCTCAACACGGCGAGCCCGCTCGTGCAGGCGGAGCTCCTGAAGATCATGGGCTTCTGGATCCAGCTCGGCGTGTCGGGCTTTCGGATGGACGCGGTTCCGTTCGTGATCGCCGAGAAAGGACCGGACGTCGGGCTCGAACCGCCGTCCGACTTCTCGATGCTGCGCTCGTTCCGCGAATTCCTGCAGTGGCGCAAGGGCGACAGCATCATCCTCGGCGAGGCCAACATCGTCCCGAAGGAGGCGATGAAATACTTCGGCGACGACGGCGACCGCCTGCAGATGATGTTCAACTTCCACGTCAACCAGCGCCTGTTCTATGCGCTCGCCTCCGGCGACAGCGGCCCGCTCGCCAAGGGCCTGAACGAAACGAAGACCGCCTATCCCACCGCCCAGTGGGGCCTCTTCCTGCGCAACCACGACGAACTCGACCTTGGACGGCTGGAGCCCGAGCAGCGCCAAAAAGTGTTCGACGAGTTCGGGCCCGAAAAGGCGATGCAACTCTACGACCGCGGCATCCGCCGTCGTCTCGCCCCGATGCTGAAGGCGGACCGGCGGCGGCTCGAACTCGCCTACAGCCTGATGTTCACGCTGCCCGGCACGCCGGTGATGCGATATGGCGACGAGATCGCCATGGGCGACGACCTCAAGCTCCCGGAGCGCTACTGCGCCCGCACGCCCATGCAGTGGAGCAACCGCAAGAACGGCGGTTTCTCGACCGCGGAGAAGACCTATCTGCCGGCGATCTCGGGCGGCGCCTTCGGCTTCGAGACCGTCAACGTCGCCGACCAGCGTCGCGACCCGCAATCGGTGTTCAACTGGATGGAGCGCATCATCCGCATGCGCCAGGAGGTTCCGGAGATCGGCTGGGGCGAATACCGCGTGTTGCCGGTCAAGGATCCAGCCATCCTCGCGCTGCGCTACGAATGGCGCGGCAATGTCGTGGTGTTCCTGCACAATTTCGACGTCGAGCCGAAGGAGGTGGCGTTCCGCGCGGAGGGGACCGACGACGAGCCAGCGACGCTCTCCAACTTGCTCGACGAGAACCACAGCGACCCGGGACCGGACGGTCGTCACCACGTCGTGCTGGAGGGCTACGGCTACCGTTGGTTCCGCCTCGGTGGCCTCGACGACATCCTGAAGCGGAGCGAGGCTTGAGCGATCATCGTTGGTGGCAGCGCGGCGTCGTCTACCAGATCTATCCGCGCTCGTTCCAGGACACCAACGGCGACGGGATCGGCGATCTCGAGGGCGTGCGCCGGCGGCTCGACCACCTCGTCACGCTCGGCGTCGACGCCGTCTGGCTGTCGCCCATTTTCCCATCCCCGATGGCCGACTTCGGCTACGACGTCGCCGACTATCGCGGGATCGACCCGATCTTCGGGACGCTTGAGGATTTCGACCGGCTGATCACCGACGTTCATGCGCGCGGGCTGAAGCTCATTCTCGACTTCGTGCCGAACCACTCTTCGGATCAGCACCCCTGGTTCGTCGAAAGCCAATCGGGCCGATCGTCGGCGAAGCGCGACTGGTACATCTGGCGCGACCCGTCGCCGGAGGGCGGCCCACCCAACAACTGGATGAGCAACTTCGGGGGCCCGGCCTGGACGCTCGACGCGGCGAGCGGCCAATACTACCACCACGCCTTCCTTACCGAGCAGCCGGATCTCAACTGGCGGAACTCGGACGTGCGGGCAGCGATGGCCGACGTGCTGCGGTTCTGGATGGCGCGCGGCGTCGACGGCTTCCGCGTCGACGTGATCTGGCACCTCATCAAGGACGATGCGTTCCGCGACAATCCGCCAAACCCGGCCTGGGCCGAGGGCGCGCCGGACATCGGCCGTTACCTTCAGGCGTTCTCCGCCGACCAGCCCGGCGTTCACGACGTGGTCGCCGAACTCCGTTCCGTGGTCGACGAATTCGACGACCGGGTGCTGATCGGCGAGATCTACCTGCCCGTCGAGAAGCTCGTGACCTATTACGGCGTCGACCTTCTCGGCGCGCACCTGCCGTTCAACTTCCACCTCATCCTGACGCCGTGGAACGCGCGCGCGATCGATACGCTGATCCGATCCTACGAGGCGGCGCTGCCGCCCGGCGGCTGGCCGAACTGGGTGCTCGGCAACCACGACCAACGCCGCGTGGCGAGCCGGATCGGCGTCGCTCAAGCCCGCGTCGCCGCCATGCTGCTGCTTACGCTGCGCGGCACGCCGACGCTCTATTACGGCGACGAGCTCGGCATGACGGACGTTCACGTGCCGCACAAATTGGCTCAGGACCCGTGGGAACTGAACGAGCCGGGCAATGGCCGTGACCCGGCCCGCACGCCGATGCCATGGGACGGTAGGGTTGGCGGCGGGTTCACGGACGGCGCGCCATGGCTTCCGCTCGGCGACCTGAGCGAGCGCAACGTCGCGGCCGAACTGAGCGATCCTCGATCGATGTTGTCGCTGCAACGCGCCTTGCTCGCGCTCCGCCGCCGGGAGCCAGCGCTTGCAACCGGCTTCTGGTCTTCAATCTATACAAGCGGCGATGTGCTCGCCTACGGGCGCGGCGTCAATCCGGACGCGCGCGACTTCCTAGTTGCGCTTAATATCTCTGACGGACCTTCGATAGTTCAACTCGGCGAAGCACCGCTCAAAGTCGTCATTTCGACCCATCTCGATCGCGACGTCTCGGAGATCGCGGGCGCGATCGTGCTGAGAGCAAACGAGGGGCTGATCGTCCGCGCTACGTCTCGCTGAAGCAAAATTTGGCACGCGTAAGAGTGCCCTGCCTGACGAGCGCTGGAAGCCGCGCGTAATGGCTGTCAAGCTTCGGAGCCACGCGGCGCGGTCGCGGCCCACCTTCACTCGCTATCCGCCCGTCGCATCTTGATCGCCGGCGTCCGGAAGCGTGCCGGCTCCCGGCGTCGCCTCGTAGTTGGTGTTCTTGGGTTCAGCGTGGGGACCTTCGGGACGCTTTTCGTGCTGACTGTCTGATTTCGAGTCGGGCTCGTCGTCGTGCTTATCCTTTTCAGCCTGGTCCTTCGCAGCGGCTTTCTCTCCGCCGCCCACTTCGACGCCGGCTTTGGCGTCGGGCTTGGCGGTCGTCGTGCCGTAGGTCGAACGATCATCCTTGTCCAAAATGCGCTCCCTCACTGCTTATCCTCGATGCTTCCGAGCTTGGGCGGCAGCGTCTGCTGGTGCTGGACGACGCGCCATTCCTCATGGTCGAGGGCGACGCAGCGTCGACGTGCAGTGAGCCTCGTAGCTTTCGTCGTTACTTTTGGCATGGGCGTCGTAAGCGATGACGATCAGGCCTTCCTGCGGTCGCGCGATCTGGCCGTTGGAAAGCTCGACGCTGTCCCATCGCGGCGTATTGGAGACGGCCTCAATCGCCTGCGTTCCGTTCATCACGAAGGGTGGCTTCGGCAGGACCATCAGGCATTCGTCGTCGACGAGCTCACGATAACGATCCGCTCCCCCGGTCCACAGGCTCTTCTCGAATTCCCAGACCCGATGGTCTTCCATGGCGTTCATCCTCCCACTGGCCGCTCGCGCTTTTCGGTTAGCCTTTTCCAAGCAAGCGAGCGGCATCGTTCCAAGTCGAGGATCGGGGAGGGAGACACCTGAGTGACAAGCACCCAGACGCCTGACGGCCGGTACTTCGGCCCGCGGTCGGCTCTGGAGGAAGAGCGATCCAGCATTGTCCGAGGCCGATCGTGCCGAGCACGTCTCGGCGCTGATGGCGGCGCGGCGTGCAGTGCGGGCGGCGAAAGGAGACGCGGACGCTTGCTGGGGCTCGCGCCGAAGTGGACGCAGCCAAGCGCGCGCTTGGCGAGCGGGGACCGGTGTGGTGGACCGATGGCGCGCCGGACTATGGTCGCCATCTCGCGCGCAACACGCCCTACGCGAAATGGTTCGACAGCCTACAAGGCGAAGACTGACCGACCTTTGCGGCGCTGGCCCGGAACGGGGGCGGTGACAGCCCGTTGATCCAGGTGCCAGACGCTCCTTCAAAAGTCGCCGACATCCTGGATCGCCTCGACGACGCCGCTGACGACGGCTCGAGCGTCAGTCTCGGCGCCATCGTGGATGCGTTCGGCGCGCGTGGCTACGGTCCATTCCTGATCGCGCCGGCGTTGCTCGTGCTGACGCCGCTTGGAGCGATCCCCGCTGTTCCGTCGCTGCTGGCCGCGCTTATCGCCCTGTTTTCGATCCAGATGACTTTGGGTCGAGACCAGATGTGGCTGCCGGAACGCGTCAAGAAATGGTCTGTGTCACGGGAGAAAGTGGACGCCTCTACGGACAAACTGAGGCCGATCGCGGATCGACTGGACCGGTTGTTTCATGGTCGGCTCGAGTGGCTCACCGAAGGCCCGGCGGTTCGCATCGCGGCCACGGCATGCGCGCTGCTGGCGCTCACCGTGCCGCCTCTCGAACTGCTGCCATTTGCGAGCGCTGCTCCAATGGCCGCGATCGCGGCCTTCGGCCTCGCCCTGACAGTCAAGGATGGCGCGCTGATGCTGGTCGCCATCGGATTGATGATCGCCGCGGTGGCGGTTGGCCTGGGGTTCGCCGCGACGCCTGGCTGACCGAACCCTTCGAAAAGACATCCAAGGACTTCAGATCCCAGCGTACCAAGAAAACCCGAGTTCCGAGAGCATGCTTCCGCGGCCCGCTCCGAGTCCGTCGACGGCCGCGACAGCCTCGATGCTTGTCAGGTACTTCAAAGACTTATAGCCCAGCTGCCGCTCGACCCTAAGCCGGACTGGGGCGCCATGCGCGACCGGAAGGTCGCGTCCGTTCATGCCGTAGGCGAGGATCGTCTGTGGGTGAAGGGCGTCGAAAGATCGTAGCTGTCCCACCAGCCATCGACCGATCGGACGACGATGAAGCGGGCTTCGCGCTTCAGGCCGACTGACGCCAGAAGATGGGACAGCTGGACGCCGGTCCACCCGCCGATCGCCGACCAGCCCTGCTCGCAGGAGTGAAGCGTAATCTGGGTGCGCGCGGGCATGGCGCGCAAGTCGACAAGCGACACAGACGACGGCCGCTCGACCAGCCCGCTGACGCGCAAGCGCCAGTCGGCGAAGCCCTGGGCTTTTGAGCGTTGGTAGTCCGAACTGTCCGGATTGGTGGTGTTGATCGTGGGAAAGACGTCCGAGATCGCGTCCGGCCCGAACTGTCGCGCCAACGGCTGGTTGCGCAACAAAAAAACGCTGGGTGGCGAAGGTCAGCGTGTCCGATAGGCCGTAGACGCCGCCTCTACTCGGTCCGCCTTCGAGGAGATCGCAGCCACCGACTAGGCCGGCGGCGCCGATCGCCGAACCGCCGACGAGGAGCCGACGGCGGCTGAACGAGGTGGTCATGGTCGACGGTCTCCTCGTCCCGTCAGCATTCCGCGGATCAGGGCTTTAGGATCGTTGGCCAAGACCTGCCAGACATGGACGACGACGAACGCCAGCAGGACGCAGGCGCTCAGAAAATGGATCGTCCGCGCCGACTGCCGGCCGCCGAACATCCAGAACAGCTCGGGATAGGCCGCTGTCACACCCGGCGACATGGTCAGCCCCGTAAGGACCATGAGCGGCGCGAGAATGACGATGACGGCGAGGTAGGCGAGCTTCTGCAGAACGTTGTAGCGACGGTCGTTCGCGTTCTCTAAGCGCGAGCCGCCGAAGCGCAGGTGAGCTCGCGCTTCGGAGAGGATGTGGCCTGGCCGCAATTGGTCTCGTTCGGGAAGAAGGCGACCGCGGAGCCGACCGCCGAAAACGCTGGCGACCAGATAGACCGCTCCGGCAATCACCAGAATCCAGGCCGACAGGAAATGGAGGTTCCGGCCCCAGCCTGTCTGCTCGGTGTTGGTCGGCAGGGGCAGCACAATCCAGCCGGGCGATGCGTTCGAGCCAGTCTCGCCCCAGAACAGGCGAGGGAGCGCCAACAGGATCGCGATGCCGCTGACGACGAGCGCGAAGAAGGCCGCAGCGCCAACCCAATGCGTGATGCGCACCCACGCCGGGTGACCCGGATGCTGTGTGTGGATCCGCGCCTCGGTCATCTGGTCAAGCGCTCGTGGCGGACAGCGCCGGTGACATCGAGACTGAGCTTCTGTCGGAGGAGAAGGCGATCTGGCCCTCAGCCTCGAAGGCATTCAGCCAGCCCTCCATCGGCCACCAGCCCCATTTCCGGCGGAAGACCTGTGCGTTCCGGACAATGTCCCCAAGATGCTCTACGGGAGGGTCGCTGACCGGATGGTGCTGGTGGAACACGACGTCGCCGCCAGTGAATAGAAGAGGGACGTCCAGCTGCTTCGCGCGAAAACCGAAATCGGTGTCCTCGCCGCCATAACCGGTGAAGGCCTCGTCAAAACCTCCGATCCGGTCGAACGTCGTTCGCCTGACGCCGAACGCCAGAGACCAGAACAGCCCGTAGTTCGTTTCTCGCAGGAGGCCGGCGTCGGGAAACACGCGCGCGGGATGAGGTCGACCGGCCGCGACGAGCTCGGCTTCGGTCCACGCGCCGCGCGCGTCTTCCGGACCGAGATAGAGCGCCTGCGGACAGACCAGCCCATCGACCTTGTCGAGGGCGCTTTCGATCAGCTCGAGCAGAGCGCGGGACGGGATGCAGTCGGCGTCCAGAAACAGCAGACGATCGCCGCCCGCCGATCGGGCGGCGAGGTTGCGGGCCGTGGCGAGCGGGAGACGCTCGCCCCTCAGCGCGATCCGTCGGATCGGAAACGGGGCGCCGGGGATCGGCGGCGGGGCGTCATTCATATCGACCAGGACGAGCTCGGCCGGAAGCGGTCGGCAACGTTTCAGGCCCTCGACAAGCTGGTGAAGATGAGCGGTCCGACCTCGTGCGAGCGTCAACACGCTGACGCCGGTCATGGCGCGCGCTCCCAGATGTCCAGACGATAGCTCTCGGTCCGTTCGGCTCCGACCGACCATATGAAGGGCGTCGCCGCTTGCGCGAGCTTCCCGACGGCCTCATCGCCGGTCTGCGGATAGTCGGTAGCTCCGGTCCAATGGACCAGGAGCACCCTGCCGTTTTTGGCCAGCGCTTCCGACATCCAGTGGCCGGCCGCGTTCAGATCCCGGTCGCTCCAGTAGTAGGCGACCTCGGAGACGATGATCAGATCGAACTCACCGGGGGGCGCTTGCTCGGGGAATGTCATCTGCCCGAACCGGATGCCTGCCAGATCGGCGCAGCGGCGGCGCGCGCTCGCAAGCGCTGAGGCGCTGACGTCGACCGCGATCAGCTCATCGACGCGGGGCGCGAGCCGGCTCGTCAAAACGCCGTTGGCGCAGCCGATCTCCAGCCCGCGGCGGAACCGACGGTTTTCAAACGCCGCGATCGTGCGATCGTATTTGGCGCGTTCGTAGGCGCTGCTCTCGAACCGCCATGGGTCGGGATCGGCCGCAAACATGTTCTCGAAGTAGGACGGTGGCAGCGAAGCGTCAGGGCGCATGGCGGTCCGCCTTGAGATAGAGAGTGTCCGCGTTTGGCATTCGCCTAAGGCGCTCCGGCACACGAAAGCCTTCTCCGTGGAGCGGCGTCATTTGGCTGCGGTGGGCGGCGAGCGCCAACCGTCTGGGGCCAGGGGGATATGGCCCCGTGCGGAACGCCCGACCCTGCGGAACGTCATTGGCCCAAACGACATAATCGAAGACGTCGATGCGCCTCATCGCTGTGAGCGCGACCTCGCGCGCAAGCGCCGAGGCCGCCTGATGATCGCAGTGCGGATCGAGCGCCGAGGTTGTCGCGATCGCGTCGACAGCCCGCGACCGGCACAGCGCTCCGAGTAATCGGACTGCGTCGGCCCACATCGGCGCGCCGGGACTGGGAGGCTTGGCGTCCGGCCAGTTCAGGAAAACGGGATCGGGGCCCTGAGGAGCAAGCAGCCGAAGGGCTGCGCGCGCCTCTAAGCGCCGGAGCGCTGCGAGATCCGGCGGACCGTCGGAACCATGAGACGCTGATCCGTCGGTGATGAACACGACGCCTGCAAGGCGCCGCTCGGCGGCGCTTTCGGCGATGAGCGCCCCGGCGCCGATGGTTTCGTCGTCCGCATGTGGAGCAAGGACGAGCCATCGCGTGTCGCGCCAACGGGTCGAGCGGAGCGGAGTGGTCAACCGCCCACACTTCACCAAAGCTCGTCTCCTTCGTGCCAAACGTCGCGTTCGAGAAAGGCTTTGGCGGCTTCATCACGGGCGTAGTCGGGACCCGCCTGACGGAGGTAGAGGCTGAGATCACGGATGATCTTGTCGATACGGGTTCCGTCGGCTGCGCTTCTCGTGCCGACGATTCGAGCTGAAATCTCCATGACGTCGAGGGCCGCGCGCTCGACCACGCCGCGCGCCAGCAACACGATCGGCTTTGCGTCCGGATGATCGCTTGCGGCGCGGTCGGCCGCCTCCCGGACCCAGAGACCCCGCCCCTAGTCGCGGCGACAGCGTCCGCGAACTTGGCTCGCTGAAGAGGATCTGAGCGCGCCGCGTCGGACATCGCGGACCGCGTTTCGCGCAGCAACGCTTCCACGCCGCCGAGCTGGACCGCCAGGAAACGCCATGCGCCTGCAGTGAAACGGGGCTCGCGATCGTAGTCACCCGCCGCGCCCAGTAGATCGCGCTCGACCGGCCGAAAGCCCGTCAGGTCGTATGTCCCGCTGATGGTGGCGCGCATGCCGCGCACCCGCCATCCTGAGATGTCGGCCCGTTCCTGCTGGTTGGCCGGGATGATGACGAGACGACGCTCGCCGCTCGAAGGACGGGCCGTGACCAGTGCATAGTCCAGTCGGCCGGCGCCGGTCGCGAACCGCTTCGAGCCTGACAGACGGTCGCCGAACGGATCGGCTTCGAGCGCGACGCCGGGCGGCGGCTCGGTCGCCCAGACGCCGAACATGCGCCCGGCGTCGAGATCGATGGAAAGGCGCTCCAGCTGCTCGGGTGATCCGTACCAGCCGAACAGCTTCAGCGCGTTGACATGCCCCTCATAGATGCGGCCGAGGCTGAGATCGGCCCGCCCGACCAGGCGCAGCGAATTGAAGAGCGCGCAGTTCTCGTCCTGCGGCGATGGAAACGTCCGTCCGCCTGCGGCCCTCGGCGCGAAAGTGCGGTGGCATCCAGCGCGGATTAGAAGATCGACGCTTTCGGCCGGCCAGACGCCTTCTGCATCGTAGCGGAGGCCGAGCGCAGCGACGCGCGCTTCATAGAGCGAGAAATGGAGATCGGTCGATGGAGCCTGCGTCATCGATCCGCCCAATCCAGAATAGTGGCCGCCGCTTTCGCGACGCCGTGCCGATCATGGAAGCCAGCGATCGCCCGGGTACCTATCGCTGAAGCTTTCCGCAGGACTTCGGGCCATTCGCCAGGCTGTGGCCATCGCTGCAGCACGATCGCCGCGCCGGCTGCGTCCAAGGCCTCTGCCTTGGCGCGCTGTTCGCCGAAGGGGCGATCCTCTGGAATGCAGACATAGGCCTTGCCGCAAGCCGCGACCGCGCCGAGCACGCCGTCTCCGGCGCCGCCGACCACAACGCCCGCGGCTCCAATTTCTTCATCGGCATGATCAATCCATCCGGCGACGTCCAGGTTCGGAGGCGCCGGCGACGGGCAGCCGATCGGACCCATCACCCGCCATTGTCGGTCAGGCGTGGCGCGCGCGGCATCGTCGAGATCTTGGACGGTGGTCCGGCTTCCGCCCCGACCGAACGCGACCAAGACCACATTGTCCGTTCGGTCAGACGCGGCGGAATAGGAACCGAGACCCGAGGCGTAGAATGTCTTCGCTCGGACCCAGTCCGGCGCGTCGGCGGTTTCGCAACGTGGATCGAAGGGCGCAAGCAGCGCTTGGGCTCCGCGAAAGGCGTCAAGATGGGCCGCGTCCCAACGCGCGCCGGCGAGCCTCACATAGACGGTGGGCGTAGCGCACAGTCTGGCCAGCATCGCCATCTCGACCGAGACGTCGACGACCATAAGCGCGGGGCGTCGTTCCGCGATCCAGCTTGCGACGAGCCGCGTGCGCTCCCGGACGCCCTCGTGATGGATCGGCGCGTAATGCAGGGCGTCCGGCCGCACGATCTCGCCGTCCGCGCCGTCGAAGTCGTCGCGATCGAACGGTCGGTCGTCGGGCAGCTCGACTGTGTCGAAGGGACCGGACAGGTGCTCGACGCCGGTTCCAATAAGGGTGAAGCGGCCTGGCGCTCGAGCAGCGATCGCCCGCGCGCGCTGTCGATGTCCTTCGCCATGATGATGCACGTAATAGCCGATTGGTCCGCCGCTCATGCTGCGGTCTCGATCACGGCAGGCGTCACGATGATGTTGCAGATCATGGGGGCCAGGTCGGGCTCCAGAGCTGCAACGCGCGCATCGCCGCCGACCAGCCGAACAGAGCGGCGCCAATGCGCGCGCTCCCGCCACTGTTCGAGCGAAGGCGCGGCCATGGCGTCGGCGGCTGACCCGGCGAGCGCTTGCATTTTTGTCGCCATCCCGCCGATCGCGCGGGCGTCCGTCCGCGGCGAGACCCGTGTCCAGACCGTAGCCGGATGCCTGAGCCGAAAGCCGAGCGCTCGGGCCTTCATGACGTAGGCCCCGTCTTCGCCGACCGGAATGGCAGGAACGCCGCCGGTGGCGCGATAGGCTACCGCGGTCGTCGCCAGGCTGCCGCCGGTGTGGTCGCCATGACGAGGCGGCGGGTCCCAGGCCACCGGATCGATCTCGTCCTCGATCGCCCGAACCGCTCGCCAATAGGCTGAGAGGGCTTCCCACCGCGATCGGACGAGGAGCGGCACGGCCTCGTCTTCGCCGAGCATTAGCGCGCCGCCGACGAGGTCGGCGCCGTCGATGATCGTTTCGACGTTTCGCCGGACCCAATCTCTTGGCGGACGAGCGTCGGCGTCGGTCGTGAGGAGCACGGCGCCGTCGTCGCCTCCGACGATGTCGAGGCCGACGTCCATCGCCCGCCGACGGGCCGATCCTGCATGAGCGACGCTCGGTTCGAAATCTTGCTCGTCCACGAAAACGCGAAGCCTGTCCGCCAGTTCTGAGGCGAGACGCTGAACGACATCACGCGATCCGTCGCTCGTGTTGTTGAGCGCGATCACCACGGGCAGCGGCGCTTCCCAATCCTGCTGGGCGAGCGAGCGGAGCAGTCGAGGCAGTCTGTCTTGCTCGTTTCGCGCGGGCACGCACACGCAGACTTGTCGCTGGGCGGTGGAGGAGCTCATACCGCGACCACCAGTCGATCCGCACTCGAGGCCACGGGCTCACATTCGATCATTCGCTCGTAGAGCCGCTCATAGGCGTCGATCATTACCTCGACATCACAGTGACGCTCGGCTCGCCTTCGACAGTCGCGACGACCAAGTCTTTGCGCCATCATGCAGGCTTGGGCCAAGGCTTCGGCATCGTCAGAAGCGGCGAGCACGCCGCACGTGTGATCCAGGACTTCGGCGATCGCCCCGCGCGCGAACGCTGCGACGGGAGTTCCGCAGGCCAACGCTTCGGCGGCCACCAGACCGTATGGCTCTTCCCAGCACGGCGTGAACAGCAGGGCGCGCGCGCCGCCGATGACATCGGCGAGCTCGCCATGATCGAGGTGCCCGAGATGCAACGCGCCGTGACCCAGCCGCGGCCGGATTTCGCGATCATAGTAGGCCGGGTCCGCAATCGGCCCGGCGATGCGCAGGGGCATGCCCACGCGGTGGGCCGCGTCGATGGCGAAATGAAGTCCCTTTTCCGGGACGATCCGTCCCGACCAAGCCAAATAAGGGTCAGGGCAAGGCGTTTCGCGGAAGGCAAAGCGTTCGAGATCGATGCCGTTTAGCACTACGCCCTGGACCGCTGCGATCGGAGCCCACTGGCGCCTGAGCGCGTCCGAGACGGTTACGAAAGTGGAGCGCGACGACCGGCACAGACGAACGCCGCTTTCCAGCCAGCAGAATGGCGGAGTGTGGAGGGTCGTCAGCATGGGCGTCGAGACGGCGTCCGCCATGGCGACCGGCAGGTAGTGCAACGCGTTGTTGTGAATGACGTCGAAGGCTCTCGTGCGTAGCTCGACCATGAGCTTCAGATAGGCGTGGTGTTCCTGAAAGAAGGCGACGTCGGTCGCTTCTGACAGACCGACCTCCTGTATGGCCGTTTCATCACAGATCGGCTCGACTCCAACGGTCACATCCGAGCCGTTCGAAGCAAAGACCGTGACGTCGTGACCACGTCGCCGAAGTCCGCGCGCCAGAAGATGAGTATGAGTCTCGAGACCTCCGGCGAAAGGCTCGCCGATCCTGTACTTGAGATGAGCAATGATGCCGATACGCAAGGCGTTACCTACCGTGTTCGTGGTCGATCACGCGGGTTTCCGCGAGCGAATAGGGTTCAAGCTGCAAGCTGCTCAGCGATCTTGGACAGTCGCTCGTCCGCGGCCTTTTCCTCCTGCAAAGTCTTTTCGAGCAGCGGCGTCGCCTCGTCGTAACCCAGCTTCACCGACCATGATTTCAGCAGCCCGTAGCGAGCCATTTCATAATGCTCGACCGCCTGAGCGCCGCCGATCAGAACGTCGTCCGAGGCTGGCGAGTGGGCGAATTCTTCGAGGTCTTCTTCCATCTCGGAAGTGATGCCCTGCATAGCCTCGCAAATCTTGGCGCGCGGCGACTTCCCGATGATCTCGAAGATCTCGGTCAGGCGCTCAATCTGCGCTTCGGTTTCTTCAAGGTGCTCTTCGAAGGCGCGTTTGAGATCGAGCTCTTTTGCAGCTCGCGCTGATTTCTTGAGCGCGCGCGCCGAAGCTCGCTCGGCGTAGAGCACGTCCTTGAGCGTTTCGTGGAATGCGTCCGCGAGCGTCTTGGTCGTCGTCATCGGCGATCTCCTCGAGCCATACGACTCAAGGAGTCTGCGCCTTGCCCGCTCGTTCCAGTCCGCGGCGAATGAATCTGCCAAAACAGCTCAGTCAGCCATTCGAAGGCTGAAATCGATTATAGGGCTATAAAGTCGGAAAGCTGTTTTCCGATCCAGCGCTCCGCCGCCTCAAGGTTGGCGAACAGAGGCGGCTTGGTGCTGTCGACGCCGTTGAAGCCGGCTTCGAGGCTCCATTGTCCCACCACGGCGCCGTGGCCTGCGTCGTCGAGGCGAACGAGCACTGCGATCAGTTTTTCCTCGTGAAAGACCAGCCGTCCCTCCTCATCCGCAGAGCCGGTGGCGACCTTCACGTGTTTGAATTCCATCACGGACGATCCTCTCGATCCTGCCGGAAATGCAGATAGCTCGGGTCGAAGGCCGCAAAACGCTTGAGCGCCGCGACGTCCGGGATGGTGATCTCGCGTCCTGCCTGAACAATCAGCTTCGAACCACGCAGCCGTTGCAAGGCTCGGTTCACCGACACTGTCGTCAGTCCGACCGTGTCGCCGAGTTCGGCTTGGGATAGCTCCAGCTTGAACCCATCGGCCGTAGCCTGCCCGACGACCTGAAGCCTGACCAGCAGTTCGCAAAGGATGTGCGCCACGCGGGCGCTCGGCGAACGCCGGCCCATGTTGACCAGCCACTCACGCAGGATGGCGGCGTTCACAAGCTCCGACCACCACAACGCCCGCGCCAGCGCCGGACGGGATGTCAGCATCAGGATATGTTCTTCAGTGAGCTCGGCGATCTGGCACTGCGTCCGCGCCGCCATGCCGTGATCCATCTTGTCGAGCAAAAACCCGTAGAGGTCGCAGAAGTCGCCCGGCACCAGGTAACCGATGATCTGCCGCTTGCCGTCGGCCAGCGTCTTGTAGCGGTAGCCGTGACCTTCGATGATGACATGAACGATGTCGGTATGGTCGCCTTCGCTGACGATGTCCTCGCCAGACTTGAGCGTTCTTCCGCGCCCGACGACCGCGTGTAGGAGCTTCTTGTCTTTATCGGGAAGCGGATGCAGAGCTTCAAGCTTTCCGATGATCGAAGTCGACATGCGCTCGTGAGCTCCGATTAAAAAGTTATTGGCTGAGTTGCGCCGTTAATCACACGGCGGTCTCGGCGTCTCGATCGGCGCCCGCGCTATCGATTGTCGATTGCGCTGTCGCCAACGCCATGTCGATCCGCGACGATATATAGGCCGCCATGCGGCCATCGAGTCTCATCTCGTCGAATGCGGCTTTCAGATCGACAAGAGCTTGAACCGGGCTCTGTTGAGCTTGAAGGAGATACGCCTCGATGTGCTGGTCAACAGCTCGCGTGGCGTCGCCTTGCGCTCCGACGACGACGACTAAAGACGCCATGCAGGTCTGGATGTCGCTCATTCCACGTTTGTAAGGCGTGCAATAAAGTGGCGCTATAAACCCCTATAATGTTCGTCGCTGTTTCTGCTTCTGGGCACGGATTGGCGTATTCATATCGCCACCAACAGTACGACGCTCGTCTGCGCACCCGCTGAAACCAGACGGTGCGGACCTATCGACGAAATGCAGGCTGACAGCCTGAACGCGGTCTGTTCGAGATCGCGCTCTCAATGCGCGATGCGCGGGGCTTGGTCACAGGTTCGAGCGATCTCGCAACGATGTCCGTCGGCTGTGCGTTCTTCCCGTACGAACAACAAAAGGAGGCTCCCATGGCTTGGGATCGCGTCGAAGGAAACTGGAAGCAGGCGAAGGGCAAGGTCAAGGAACAGTGGGGCAAGCTCACTGACGACGACCTCGACGTCATCGCCGGCAAGCGTGACCAGCTCGAGGGCAAGATTCAGGAGCGCTACGGAATCGAGAAGGCGAAAGCCAAGGAAGAGGTGGACGCCTGGTCGACGAAGTACGACAGCCGCCACTGATCCCATTTCGAGTTATGGAAAAGCGTCGCGCCCACAAGGCCGCGGCGCTTTTTTCTGGTTCCGAGAAGGCCGTCTGGTGCGCAGCATCGACGGAAGCGACCGCGACTAGTCCGCCGCGGTCGCCGGCGCCCTTTCTCAGGCGAGCGTGCGGACGTTCGGCTCGCGGTCCCAGTAGCGCTTCTTCGCAGCCTCTACGAAGCCGTCGAGATCGACGACGCCCTCGTCCGGTTCAACGCCTGCCTTGTCGAGCAGCGGCTTGGCGGCAGCGTTGTGGCCGATGGCCTTGAGATGCCCGAAGGCGTCCATGACCCACTGCACCGCAGCGCCTTCCTTAGTCAGCCTCGCAGTCGCTTCTTTCGACAGCACCACCGCGCAGGCGTCGACGGTGACGGAGGGCTGGCCGAAGAGCTGCGCGTCCGCGCTGACGCTCGAACCGTCCGACAGCGGCACCGCGCCGACTTTCGGCGCGATCAGCAGCGTATGACCGCCGGCTTTCTTGACCGCGTCCCTGACGCCCTTCAGCTCGGCTGCGTCGCTGCCGTCCGCGAACAGGACGCCGACCGTCCGTCCCTCCAGCGTGTGCTTCTCGAGCGGCCCCCGGATGATCCGCAGGGCCGGCGATGGCTCCATGTCGATCGGAGCCACCTTCGTGGGCGAGGCCTTCGGAAGCTCCATCGCCAGCCCATCTGCGACGCGGCGTGCGAGCTTCTCGTCGACGTTGCGTAGGTTCGCCATCACCGCGCGACGAATGTGCTCGATCGACACCTTGCTGAGCTCGAACACGAAGGCCGATGCGATGTGCGCTTGCTCCGCTGGGTCCATCGAGCGCCAGAACAGCCGGGCCTGACTGTAGTGGTCCGCGAAGCTTTCCGCGCGGATGCGCAGCTTCTGGCCCTGCTCTTCGGCCGGGTAGCTCTTAAAGCCGTTGTCCGGATCTTCGCGCGGACCGCCAATCTCTCCGGCGAGATGCAGCGAGTTCGGCTCGTAGTTGGCGCGCCCCTTCGGCGCCTGCATCTGCATGTGGCCGTCGCGCTGGAGATTGTGGAACGGGCAGCCGCCCTCGCGCCCCTTCGCCTGATTGACCGGGATCTGGTGCCAGTTCGTCGAACCCAGCCGCTTGATCTGGGTGTCCTGGTAGGAGAACAGCCGGCCTTGCAGCAGCGGGTCGTTCGAGTGATCGATGCCCGGCACGAGGTGGCTCGGGCAGAACGCGACCTGCTCGGTCTCTGCGAAGAAGTTGTCCGGGTAGCGGTCCAGCACCAGCTTGCCGACGATCCGGACCGGCAGGACTTCCTCCGGAATGATCTTGGTCGCGTCGAGCACGTCATAGGGCTGGCTGTTCGCGAACTCCTCATCGAAGAGCTGCACGCCGAGATCCCATTCGGGATAGTCGCCGCGGCCGATACGCTCGAACAGGTCGCGACGCTGGTAGTCGGGGTCGGCGCCAGCCGTCTTGACGGTCTCGTCCCAGATCGACGAGGCGAGGCCGGCTTTCGGTTTCCAGTGAAACTTGACGAAAGTGCTCTTTCCGTCCCGGTCGACCAAGCGGAATGTGTGGATGCCGAACCCTTCCATCGTGGCGAAGCTCTTCGGAAGTGTCCGGTCCGACATCGCCCACATGATCATGTGGGTGGATTCCGGCATCAGGCTGATGAAGTCCCAGAAGGTGTCATGCGCGGTCGCAGCCTGGGGATAGCCTCGGTCGGCTTCCATCTTGGCGGCGTGGATGAGGTCCGGAAACTTCATCGCGTCCTGGATGAAGAAGACGGGGATGTTATTGCCGACGAGATCCCAGTTGCCCTCGCGGGTGTAGAACTTGACGGCGAAGCCACGCACGTCGCGCGGCGTGTCGACCGAGCCGGCGCCGCCCGCAACGGTCGAGAACCGCACGAAGACGTCGGTGCGCTGCCCCTTCTTCTGGAACAGGTCCGCCCGAGTGATGTCGGCGAGGCTGTCGGTGCATTCGAAATAGCCATGCGCAGCAGACCCGCGCGCGTGCACGATGCGCTCGGGTATGCGCTCGTGGTCGAAGTGGTTGATTTTCTCCCGGTAGACCTCGTCCTCGAGAAGCACCGGGCCGCGCGGGCCGACCTTGAGCTGGTTCTGGTTGTCGCTGATCGGCGTCCCATGATTGGTCGTGAGGACCGGATGGTCGGCGTCGGTGGTCTGATGGGTTTCGCCGCCGTCGCCGGCGTTTGTTGAAACGTTTTTGGTCATAGCGTCCTCGTTAGACTCAAGGGCGCAACGGCTGCGCTTTACACTAGTTCCAGACCCAAAACGCCTCTCCGCGTGTCGTGGTGATTGGGCAGACGCCATGCCGCTGTCGTCCGCTGCGGCTTCGGTCGAGACTTCTTTCTCGCATCAAACGACCGTCTGGCCGCCCGCGATGGTGAGCAGCGCGCCGGACGTGTAGCTCGCCTCGTCGGAGGCCAGCATGACGTAAGCTGATGCAAGCTCGGCCGGTTGGCCCGGCCGTCCGAACGGCGTCTTCGAACCGAAGGTCTCGACAGCCTCGGGCGGCATGCCCGCTGGGATGAAGGGCGTCCAGATCGGACCCGGCAGCACGGCGTTCACGCGAATGCCCTTGCCGGCGAGAAGCTGGGCCAGCCCGATGGTCAGGTTCGCGATCGCGCCTTTGGTGGCGTATGGCAAGAGCTGGGGCGACGGATCCTTGGAGTTCACCGACGCCGTGTTGATGATGGAGCCGCCGGGCTTCATATGCCGCGTGGCGAGTTGCGTCAGATGGAAGGTCGCATGGACGTTGGTGTCGAACGTCTTGGTCCACTTTTCGAGCGAAACCTCGTCGATCGATTGGAAAGGCTTCTGGTAGGCGGCGTTGTTGACGAGGATGTCGACCCCTCCAAGCTCGGCGACAGCGCGCTCCACGATCTGTTCGCGGATGAGATAGAGGCTAAGGCATTAGAGACGCTTCGCATTCTTGTGGATAGGACGTCCGTCGAAGCGTTGACGCAGTAGGCAGGCCCGTTTGTCGAGGTGTCCATCGGACTGTTAGCTCTCGTCCAGCGTAGTCCTAAGCTCAGTTGATATCCCCCACTCCCTCACTCCGCCCCTCCGCTTCGAGCGCGGCCATCTCTAGAAGGTACGCCAGCGTACTCTCGCCGGCGCGCTTCGCCTGAGCTTGCAGGGCTCGTATCGCCTCCGCCATCTCGCGCATCTGGTTTTCGCCAACGGGCGCTTGTTCATCTTTCGTTCCCATGGAATCAATTCCTCTCAGCCAGGGAGGACGCTATGCCGGACGCCGCCGAGAAACTGTTCGAAGATGAAAGCGTAGAGTGGACTGAAGCCGTCGTCGACGAGCTGATTATAAGGGCCCGCGGGGATGAACGAGCGGCCATCCGCGAGCTTGTGATCGAGCTCGCCGAGGTCCGCGCCGCCGTTTCGCTCGGCTATCTGCGCGGCGTCCAGCCCGAACGGCCCCGATGAGCCGGCCGCGGGGCCCCAAGCGCTACGATCGGATCGAGGACCGGGAAGAGATCAAGGCGATCTGTCTCGAGGCTCGAGACAAGCTGTCGGCAGTCGTGAGGCGGGTAGATTTCGGCGCGCCGCACTACCACGCCACGGTGAACGTTGGGATCGCCCTACGCCGGCTTGCCGAAATGCTTGGGCACCCTGAGCCTGTTGGCCACACGATCGGCTGCAACCCTCCGGGACATAGGCGTGACGACTGAAAGCGACCTGGTCCGGAACGAGCGGCTCAAGGCGCTCGGCCTGATGTTCCATCAGCTGGCGGTCGCGATCTTCGTCGCGGCCGTGGCGGTCTCAATCGCGGCCGCAGTGACGAGCGACGGCTTGGCGCTCCGGTATCTCGCCGCGGCGCCCGTGGGGCTGCTCCTGACTTCTGGCTGCGTCGCGCTCGGGCAGCAGCCGCTTCAGCGAAGCAGCGTCGCCCAGCCGGGTCGCGGCCGGGCTCGCAGGCTAATCGAGCTGGCTCATGTAGACGAGCGTCGCGCCCATGGCGCTTGCTTCGTTAGGTCTGAGCTGCATCTTTACGTGAACCAAGCCGGGATCGTAGATCTCGAGCACGATCTCGCCGTTGACGACGTTGAGCGACTACCTTCGGGCATCTTCTCTCATGACACACTCCATCAGCCGCTGAGTTGCGGTGACAGAGCGTCTCGCGAATAAAAATTGAAGGTAATCGGGTCACACTTAGATCAACAAAATTTGTATAAAATCGGTGGTTATTTGAAATGCCGATGTTTCATTTTGAAACATCTACGCAAGCTTGTCTGGCTGCTTGTTTTGTCCATTCGGATTGAGGACGCCCGCGGTTAGACCGAGCGCCCTCAGTCCGAGAGGCGACTACTTGCTGTACGAAATACCTTTCCAGATGCGCCCTTCATTGCGGTGACGACCGCCCCAAACCGCACCGATCGTGGCAGCCGCAGCTGCGACGAGCGCGGACGCGGCAAGTAAGAAAGCCGTGAGGATGCTGGCTTTGCGGGCTTTCTCGGCGGCGATCTCGGCCTGCGCCTTGGCGTCGTCGAACTGCTTCTGAGCCTCGACCTTCAGCCTGTTCGCTTCGGCCTTGGCGTCATCGACTTTCTTCTGCGCTTCGGCCCGCAATTCCTGGGCCTTCCCGACGGCTTCCTTGACTCGCGCGTCCGACTCCTCGGCGCTCAAGCCGGTCCGCGCCACGACCTGATCTCGGAGAAAGAGCCGATCCCCTTCAGTTATGTTCCCGGTGGTCGCCAGATTGCTCAGGATGGTCGCGGTCTGCTTCTGCGCCGCGGCGGGATCCTGCGGCGTGCTGGCGCCGTCTCGGTTGGGAGCGGGTCGAACCATCTGATCAATGAGATAGTCGACCGGGTTCGAACGCAGCCCTTCGGCAGCGCGTTCTGGACGGACGGCGCCGCGGCGCCCTGTGCGATGCCGCCTGCTGCCTGACCAAGCCCACTGACAGCGCCACCAGCTAACTGGCCCGCTCCCTGAGCGACACCGCCTGCCGCAGACCCTGCCGCCTGCACGGCCGTCTGCGCAGCCCCGCCGATCGTACGCGCAGCGCCGCCGGCGAGCGACGCCGCAAAAGTCCCGGCGACGAGCATTCCAAGGCCCCACACCACTAGGCCGTGAAGACCGTCTCGGGCCGAGGTCTCGTCAGGCGTGGGCGTCGCCGACGCCTCTGCGCATCCGCCCGGCGATATAGCCGCCAAGCAAATAAACAGCCGCTACGGAGACCGCGGTGAAGAGTCCGGTGACGATCAGGCCGAAGGTGCTGACGCCGCCGTCCTTACCGACTGAAACGGAACTGAGGCCAAGGGCCCCCGCAAATGTCGTGAGTACGAGGGACGCACCTCCGGCGACGACTGCGCCGGCGAAGATCGCACCCCAATCGGCATAGCTATGGCTGGTTGCGGCGGGAGATGTGGTCTCGCTCATCAGCGCAATCCAACAGCGACAGGACAGCGAGCACGATGACGACGAGGCCGACTAAATAGATGATCGAATTCATGGATCCCTCCTGCTTCCGCGGAGGAAACGTGCGGCGTGCGTCGATGATCCGAGCCGACTTGGTCCAATGGTCGAATGCCGGCCGTCCGCAGACTCAGGCTAGTGGACGTCGCCGACGGGTTTTGGGCCTGATCAAGATACGGTTTGAGCCTCGAGCCAAGCCATATCGAGAAGGTATTACAACGTCGCGAGGTCGAGGCGGCGAGCCAGCTCCACCCTCCGGGCTAAGCCATGACGCATCACCTTTACGAATCGACCCCTTGCGCTGTCTCCAAAGGGCCACATCTCGCGACGGTCGATCTCAGCCGCTTGGTTGCCGGAAACGGAACCGTTAAGCGCGCGTTGGAACAGCGGGCGCTGTGGGGAACGCAATGACTGATCCTGCCAATCACATTAATGGCTGTTGTATTGGCCATCGCTGGAGCCGCGGCCACCGCGCCGAAGTTCAGACCCGCGACCGAGCTCGCGGGCCATGCGGAGATTTCGGCAGCGTCCGCGATAAGCCAACGTTGACTAGATGGGCGCTTTCGATCGACCCCGAACCGCGTTGACGATCGCCGCGGCCCTGGTCCTCGCCATCGTTCTGCTGATCCTTCTGGACCGGCTGGTTTTCGATCGACCTGTATCGTCGACTGACCCAGAGCGCGGCCGGTGCGCCGTTGCGCGCCAGGCGCTCGACGCATTCGACCAAGGTCGACGCCCACCGGCGGAATGGATCCAAGATCGGGCTGCTGCAGCCGAGGCGGTTAAGGGATGCGATCGGCAGTAGGTTACTTCACCTTGCCCTGCTTCTGTTCGTCCGCCGGATCTTTGTAGGGCCCCTCAGGGCGCTTTTCATGGCGCTCGCCGCCATCTTCGTCTGCCGAGCCTTCAGAGCGCTTTTTGTCTAGTGTTTCAATATCGAGATCTTGAGCCGGTAAGTCGACGGGGCTATCCGACCTAACGTGGCTACCCGTTTCGTCCGATCGCATCGGGGGCATTTTGATCTTGCTCATAGAGCGCTCCTATTGCTTCGTCGCTAGGGAGAGATAGAAAGCCTCAGCTATAAAGCCGCGGCCTCGATGCGTTCATCCCGGGTTTACCGTTGGCCCACCTTTGGGCAGCGGTTCAGTCACTTCGTCCTTGTTCAGCAAGAGCGCCGACGCGGCGACAGCGAGCGCGGCCACGAACGCCAACATGAAGGCGAGAGGCTTCCATCGAGTTTGGGACCGTTGCTCGCTCATGCTCATCTCCTCACGCGTTTCGGAGCTTAAGCACGTGTGAACGCGCAAGGTTCCGACGACAGAGATGGAGCGCTGCCGATCGCGAGCGCCGCGAGGCCGAGATGGAAGCGACGTATCAAACGTAGATAGCTGCAGGGTAGGACTTCCGCCGCACGATCAGAGGCTATTGGCCAATGCCTTCAGGTAGGCCAGATGGCCAGCAATCGTGACTGACCACCCCTCGATCGACTGCCTGACGAAACCGCGCGCTTCGAGGTCTAGCAGCAGCTGCCGATTCCGGATCTCGAGGGCACGCTCGGCCAACAGCAACTTCATGGCCGCGACGTCGGCTTCAGACAGAGGCGGGTCGGCACGGTCAAGCATGGCGGCAATGTGGCAGACGCCGCGGTAGCAGGCGAGCGTCTTAAGACATTGGCGGCGCAGAATTTTCGAGCGCGACAGCTAAGAGACAGGCTGGTGAAGGCCTGCTGAACCTAGCGATCAGGCTGGCGTCAGCTTCGCCGAGATACCCTCAGTGCGCTTCGGCTGGCCCCCGCTCGGAAAAGGCGTTGGACGGGTTTCCGCCCCTCTCCGTTCAAACGGACTGAAGCATGGCCCGTTCGTTTGGGGATCGGACGGGCCGCCTTCAATGAAGATCGCCGACGCTTTCCGGAACTGAGCGAGACGCTGTCTCAGCCTCCAACCAGGCCATGTCGAGAAGATAGACCAGCGTCTTGAGATCGTAGTGGCGCCACGCGCCTTAGGAAGCGGACTCATAACGCGTTGACCAGAGACGCGCGGCGACGAGCTTGATGGCTGCGAGGAAGTTGTCGGCCCTGCGGTCGTAACGGGTGGCGATGCCGCGCATTTGCTTGATACGATTGAAGAAGCGCTCGACGAGATTGCGCTGGCGGTAGACCCAGCGACTGAAACTGAAGGTCGCCTTGCGGATCGAGCGCGGCGGGATGTTGGGCCAGGCTCCGCGGTCTTGCACGAAGGCGCGGACGCCATCGGTGTCGTAGGCCTTGTCGGCGACGACCGCGGCCCCCGGCCGAATGTCAGCCAGCAGCGTCGCGGCGACCGGCGCGTCGCCTGCCTGTCCCGCGGTGAGCTCGATCCGGATCGGTCGGCCCTCGGCGTCGACGAGGGCGTGGATCTTGGTCGTCAGGCCGCCGCGGGAACGTCCCATGCAAGGATCGCCGGAGCCCCCTTTTTGCCCGCGGCCCCATGCTGGTGGACCGGACGCAGGAACTGTCGATCATCACGATGTCGCCGTCGTAAGCCTCCGACACCGCAGCCAGAAGCCGGTCCCAGACGCCGGCCGCCCGCCATCGGCTGAAGCGGTTGTAGAGCGTCGTTCGCGGCCCGTAGCGTTCCGGAACGTCGCGCCAGGACGAGCCCGTCCGGAACCGCCACAGGATGCCGTTGATCACCCGTCGGTCGTCCACCCGCGCGACGCCCCGGGAGTTCCGCGGAAGCAGCGGCTCGATGATCCGCCACTCGTCGTCCGACAGTTCGTGTCGTCGCATGCCCATCTCCTTCAAAGGAGATGGAATCAGCACGCGCTCGAAAACGAAACCCCGTTAATGGGGACGCTCCCTAGTCCCTCTATCTCGGTCGCGATGTAGTCCGCGGCGTGAAGCCGAGAGTGACTTAACCCGCCCTTGCCGTCGCCATTGCTGGCCATGTGCGTCGCCTCGCGCGCAAGTAGAACGCGCTAAACGAAGTTGAGACGGCCAAGGTTGCTTTGAGGAGCGTCATCCTTTTGGGCGCCGGTGCGGCTGGGCGATGACCAGAGCCTCCGTCCAGCCGCCGCCCACCTAGCTTCGGGCGAGAAGCTCGGCAGGCGCCTCATAATGCTAGAGCCGCCGTGAGTCGTTCCCTACGACTTATTTCGCCTTGGCGGCGTCGCGAGCTTTCCGGGCCGCTCGCAGCCGGGCCGTCTTGGCGTCTTCGGCCGCACGGTTACGATCCACTATTTCTTTGGCGGCCTCGGTCGTCTTGTCTAGGCGAGCCGCGACCTTATCGGACGAGAAAGGGTGCGGAGGTGACTTCTTCTCTTGGTCGATCATCTGCGCCCGCTCGTGGAGACAATGACCGAGGGGGAGCCATGTCCCCCAACAGGCTCTCCCCTCGAGGATCGCGGAAGGGTCGGGCCAATCCGCATCCGATCGCTTTTTAGGGCGCCGAGCGCCAACAACTACGATGCGTTTGGCGCATAGTTTTGGATCTCGCGCAGCGCGCGCTCAAGCAAGCCCGCGATTTCGCCGACGTTCGCGCCGGCACCAATGAGTTCCTCAGCCCATTCGGCCAGGCCGAGATCAACCCATCGGAGTTGGGTGAGTATCGAAGGGATATCGTCCATGTCGCTAAGATGACGCAGCTTTTCGAGTGAGCGCTCTATCAAAAGACCTGATGCGACGCACAAAATGCGGCTTTCAACGTGACGGCAAATGAAAAGCCCGCCGCGTCGGGGAGCGCGGCGGGCTTCTTAAAGGCGAAACGCATCGGGGGAAGGTACGCTTCGTCTGCTAGACGCAGCAGGCTGCAAATGGTTCCGCGTCAGGTAGGCGATTGCGCCTCTTCCGGATCTTCAGGAGCAGGCGGCTCTCGATCGTCGTCCGCGCTGCCGGGCTCGGCTTCTTCTCGGGCTTCCTTGTTCGTCGCAGCTGCGGGCTTTTCTCCGCCGCCGACCTCGACGCCAGCCTTTTCGTTCGGCTTTGACGTGTCGGTCCATAGACCGACGGCTTGTCAGTCATGTCAGGCTCGGCGGTTCGCCGGATCGCGCTGCTCGGCCGCGTAGACGTCGCGCGTTCCGCGCTCGGTCAGCCGGCGCTTTTCACCCGTCATCCCCTGGCGGCTCTTGAACGCCGCGTAGGCGATCGTGATCCCGAGCAGGCTCACGCCAAGCACGGTCATCAAGAGCCACAGATCTCCGCCACCATTCGCCATGTGTCTTCTCCCTGATTTCGTGTCCCAAGGAGAAAGGCTCGCGCTTCAAAACGTTCCCGCCTGCAGCCAAAGCGTGATGATCGCCAGTTGAGCGAAGCGCTGGAACGAACCGCAAAGCCCGCGGTTGAGGCCATCGGGAGTCACACTTCGGGTTGAACCATGACGCCACGCCTCGACGGCCTGTCGATTAAGCAGGTTTGCGCACTGAAGACCGTAGAAGCCATGAGGCTCCGCGAGCTCGATCTCGTTCTGTCGGCTCTGGAGGACGACGGACTGATCGAGTGGAAAGAGCGGGCTTGGGCGCTCACGGAAGCGGGCAAATTCGCCGTCCGCCGAAACACGGACCCGCGATCCGGCGAGGTGGTCCGCGCATGACCGGCGCACGCGCCCTTTCGCCGGAAGGCGTCGCCATCCTTGAAGCGTTGATCGAAGGGGCCGACAGCCCTCTGCTGTCCGGCAGCGTTTTCCGCGCGCTGGAAAACACTGGACTGATCCGGCGGCAGGGAGACGGCTGGCTGCTGACCGATGACGGCTTGCGGTCGCTCAACGAAGCGCGCGAACGGATGGCAAGCGATCCGCAAATACGGCATGGGATCGGATGACGTTCGCTGGCCTGTGAATCGCCGCTATTTCCAAGCGATCAGATTGATCAGCCCGATTAGCGCGACGCCGGCCAACGCGTAAGACGCCATCCAGAAAACAAACCGAAGCCCCAAACCCTTCCAACGGGGAGCTGCCTTCGGCTGAGGTAATAAGTCGTGCCCTAAGGTCGTCATGCCCGAGGCTCCATTGGAGCGCCCTCGAGGGGAATAACCGACGGACACACCAAAGGTTCAAAGCGTCTGCCGAACGACGAGAGCAGCGAAGTAACAAGGAGACCGCCCGAGCTTGGTGCGCGACGCAGCTACAGGCGGCCTGTTTGCGCGACGGGACTTCAGCGCGAGAGAAGTCTCGCTGAAGATGGTCAGCAATCACTTAACACGCTGGCGCGCTGGTTCTCTTGGCGTCGTGCTACGAGCAGCCGTTGCGGACGAGCTGTCGACGACTCGCCATGCGCCTGGATAGGCTTTGTTTCCCGCGACTGTTGCGCCAAAGGCGCAGACAAATCAGCCGAATTACACGCATTAGGACACCCATCGCCGGGCTCGCCGGTACCAGGAAACCTAAATGCGCAATCTCTTCGTTGGCGTCGCGGCGGCGGCTCTGCTTTCGACCGGCGCCATGGCGGCCGACCTCCCGATGGAAGCGGCCCCGGCCATCGTCGCCGTCCCCTCGTTCAGCTGGACCGGCGGCTACGTCGGCGTTCAGGCCGGTTACGGCAAGGATCGCCTCGGCGGCGGCGCCTTCAAGCCGAAGGCGCTCTGATCGGCGGCTACGCCGGCTACAACTTCCAGTTCGACAACTCGCCGATCGTCATCGGCGCCGAGACCGATTTCAACTGGTCCGACCAGGACGACAAGATCAGCTTCGGCCCGCTCGGCAGCGTGAAGGCTGACGTGAAGTGGGCCGGCGCCACGCGCGGCCGCGTTGGCCTCGCCTTCGACCGCTTCCTGGCGTACGGCGCCGCGGGCGTCGCTTATTCGCGTGTTAAGGGCAACGCCGCGGGCATCACCTCGTCGCGCACCTTCACCGGCTGGACGGCCGGTGGCGGCCTCGAGTACGCCTTCACCGACAGCGTCGTCGGCCGCGCCGAGTACCGCTACTCCGACTACGGCCGCCGCAACGGCGTGAAGCTGACCGAGAACCGCGTCATGGGCGGCCTCGCGATCAAGTTCGGCTGGTGACGCCAAAGCTGTCGTCCTGACGACGGCAAGAACGAGAGGCCCCGGCATCAACCGGGGCCTTTTCTATGAAGCGCCAAACGTTTGATGACTAGGCCAAATAAGCTCGCTTGCAGGCAACGAATTACGATAGCTAATCTCTAGTTCTCTCCTATATTATTTGGCCACCTGTCAACTCTGTATTGCGACTGTTTATTTTTTACCTGCTCCGCTGTCCTCGCGTGAACCGCGCTCGATACGTTTCGAAGCGCCGCTCCTCGATCATTTCGGCCAACTCACTTTCGAGCCGCTTTTGCGTCAGTCGCGAAGCGCGTAGGTCCAGGCCCAATGAACTCAGGTAGCTGCGGTGGAGCGCGAGTTCCGCGAGCCGCCGTCTTGCAAGAGCGATACGGTCGTCAATCTCCGTGAGAGCGGTGGTCCGTTGATGCATCACCTCACTACGGATCACCCGCCTACCGGATTAATCGAAGGTTAGGCTCTCGCGTAAATTGTCGATTATCTTATTGACCGTTCGGGCCGGCGCGGAAAGGGTGCTGTATAAAAGAAGAGCGCAACCGCATTTGGGTGGATTTGCTAAAAAAGCTTTTTGACAGCTCTTTCTGTTATTACAGAATTGTTCCATCACATATTTCTGAAGCACAAAAATTTTTGCTCGGCGCCATTTGGTTGTGCGCGCCTATGTCTGCCATCGGAGACGCTGCAAGGGTGGCGTACATTTTCAGAGAAATTAGATGGCTAAGATCAACGGCAACGCCAAAGCGAACGAACTTCGTGGCACTGAGCGCGACGACGTTATCAATGGGAAGGGCGGCGATGACGAGCTCGAAGGGCGCGGGGGCAACGACGAGCTCAACGGCGGTTCCGGCAATGACGACCTTGAAGGCGACAGCGGCAACGACACCCTTAACGGCGGCTCGGGCAATGACGATCTCGACGGCGGCTCGGGCAAGGACGTCCTGAAGGGCGGCAAGGGTAACGACGAGCTCGATGGCGGATCTGGCAACGACATTCTGACCGGCGGCAAAGGCTCCGACGTATTCAAGTTCGAACGAAACGACGGAGCCGACACGATCACGGATTTCGCCGGCGGTAAGGATCGAATTGAGTTCGATATCGACGGTCTTGACTTCAACGACCTGACCATCCGAAACAATGCGGACGGCGATGCGGTAATTACTTGGGGTGATAGAGGTTCCTCGATCACGCTCGAGGGCGTCGACGCATCCAAGCTCGATCAGAACGACTTCGTCTTCGACAATTGATCGACTGAACTGCTGTCTTAGATATATGAAGAGCCCGGCGTGCTTTCTCGACGCGCCGGGCTCTCTTAGCTAAGCGCTGCCTTCGCCGATGATCGGAGTGGGCTTGTCGAACTGCTCCTCGACCTCTGGCGCGGAGTTTGGATCAACCGGCTTAACGGCCCCAGGGGTGCCAACAGCCAGATCCGCGTGGATCAGAGCCGCCTGGCGACTAGGGTAATTATCCGAGACCGCATCGCCGATCTTGTAGGCCCAACCGTCGGCTGTCTCGATGATCTCGTATCGATCGTTCGCCATCTTTTCCTCCTCTTCGAGTACGGAACGGCGGTCGGTTGACCTTGTTCCGGATCGAAGAAAGTCGCTCGCGCAGCGCAGGCGCTAGCATCAGGTCGGCCGATCCTTCGCCAGCAAGGACGACCACGGCTTAGCGTGGCCCTCGCGGACCAGCCGCGCGCCCACATCTTCCCCGACTGAATAGACGACGGTCACCGTCCGGCCGTAGCGGTCCCGTCCTCGTCGATCGATCGAGAAATCATTCGGCGCCTTGAGCTTCTCAAGCCGTTCCTGCGCTGCCTGGGCCCGAAGCAGCTCGAGCGGACATTTCGCCCTCCCGAATTCCGGCGCATCGATCGGGCCCGCTTCCGAGCGCAGCGGGATCCGCTCGCCGGACGCGTCAAGCGTGTCGCCGTCGACGTCATAGACGTCGGACGCTAGGGCCGACCCGGGCACCGTAAATGCGCCCGATAAAACGAGAAATGCGGCTAAAGCGCCTCCGAAGGTCCGAATGACGTAGCGTTTCGTGCGCGCGATTAAGCTACAAAATGCCCGGCTGGCCGGACGTCTGCAAGGCGTCTTCATTCCGGAATCATAGGTATTCGTATCGAGTAACTCGCCGCTTACTTCACAACCACCATTGCCAAGATCACGACGCAGCGCAGTTATCAAATCAACGCAATGGAGAATGCAAATGGAAGATCAGGTCGATTTCGTCGCGCTGACGGGAGATGTCGTCAGCGCCTATGTCGGGAACAACTCGGTGGCTGTGGCGGATCTTCCGACGCTCATCCAGTCGATCCATGGCGCGCTCAGCGCCGCCGCCAAGGACAGAAGGCCGAGCCTATCGCCGAGCCTGCGAAGCCCGCCGTCTCCGTGAAGAAGTCGGTCACGCCCGACTTCATCATCTGCCTGGAGGATGGGAAGCAGTTCAAGTCGCTCAAGCGTCCCTCCGGACCAAGTACGACATGTCGCCGAGGAATACCGCGAGAAGTGGGGCTTGCCGCACGACTACCCGATGGTCGCGCCGAACTATGCGGCCGCGCGCTCCGAGCTTGCGAAGCAGATGGGCCTTGGCCAGAAGCGCGCCGCGGCGAAGGCCGCTGCCGCGCCGGCCAAGCGGACCAAAAAGGCCGCGTGACGATCGCTTGGCGGGAAGGACACGAAAGCATTCCCGCCGAGCTCGCTAGGCCAGCAGCCTGGTGCGGGGCGCGGGCGGTGCGGATAGCCCGGTCTCCAAAACTGACAGTCGGGTGGTCAGAAGCGAACAAAAAAGGCGACTCCTGGATCGGAGCCGCCTCGGGTGTGAGGTCGACCAGCTACGCTTTTACGGCTGCGTCGCTGATGGCGGATCGCTCGCCGGCACCGATTCCTCAAGCTCTTGATCGAGCTTTTCGTTCGCCTCCATCGAGCCACCCTTGTTCGCGGCGGCAGGATCATCGCCACTGATGTCCCGCTCCGCCTGATACCAGAACTGCTCGGAGTTCCCTTCCGGCTGCCCAGCCTGCACCCAAAGCTCGTAGGCGCGCTGCTTAATTTGGGCTTCTCGATCGCTCATAGCGCTGGCTCTCTCGAATGATCTCCGACCGCGTCGGATCATCCGCAAAACCCGCGCTCGCCGTCTTCGTTCCAGAAGGAAGTTCACGGGTCGGCGCCGCGGCTCACGACCCTGGCATTTGCGGTCCCTACCGGAACGAACGGACGACTGCTGAGCTTCACATCGGTAGCCGAAGGAGAGCGCCGTGGAGTTCCGGGAGAAGCTGAAAGAGGATCTCGCCATCTTCCGTCAGCGCCTGATCTGGCTCGAGGATGGGACCATGCGGTCCTACGAATATTCGCGCGGCCATCGCATGGACCGCGTCCCCGACGCCATCGATTACACGAAGCGCATCATCGCGGAGATCGAGAAGTGCCTCGCGGAACACAGCGAGCGCGGCGGCTGAGTGAGGCCACGGGAGGGCCCATGAGCACGACCTTCAAATCCAACAATGACAACACTCTGGCGACAGGCAGATCCGAGCCCGACAAGGCCAAGCTTGTCCCATTCGAGGATCGAAAAGACGCCGGCCCGAACAACAGCGAAAAAAGCAAAAGCGATGAGCCGCGGGATGCGGGCGACATCGCGGAAAAGAAACAGGGAAGCGGCGAGCGGACAAAGCGCCGCTCGGGGCTATTTCGCCTGAGAAGCTGACGACTGAAACGGACGACGGGGCGGTATGACACGTGAGGCGGCGACGGGTGGCCGCCTGACGATTGCTCGACGGACCACCGTCGTCTTCCGACGCGAAGGCAGCTACGGCGCTCCCGCATCCTCGCCACGAAGATCAGCGAGATGATCTCAGCTGGCACATCATTTGCGACTGACGCAGTCGCTTCAAACAAGCGGATAGCGGCCCTTCACAACGTCGGCTAATGGGATGGACCGGCTGCTTCCCTCGGCGGGTTAGCCTTCAAGGCTGTTGCCCGCGAAGACCTGGAGAAGCAGCCCATGCAAACGACCCGCGAAACCACAACGCCCGCGCTGACATCCGTCGGAATCGATATCGGCAAGGACGTCTTTCACGTCGTGGGTTTTGGCCCCGACGGGAAGATCGCGTTCCGGAAGAAGATCCGACGGCTTGCCCTCGTCGAGACGTTCAGGGCGCTTCCGCCCTGCATCGTCGGAATGGAGGCCTGTCTGAGCGCGCACTTTGTCAGCCGGACGCTGCGTGAGCTCGGCCATGAGCCTCGGATCATTCCGGCGATCTACGTGAAGCCCTTCGTGAAGGGCCAGAAGAATGACTACAACGACGCAGAGGCGATTGCTGAGGCGGCATTGCGGCCGAACCTAAACCTGGTTCGGGAGAAGACGCAGGATCAGCTCGATCTCCAATCCTGTCATCGAGTGCGCTCGCGGCTGGTGTCCCGCCGCACCGCGACCATCAACCAGATCCGCGCCTTCCTGATCGAACAGGGCATCGCGGTCAGGACAGGTTCGCGCTCGCTGCGCAACTCGCTGTTCGAGATCTTGAGGAACAGGGAGAGCGAGATCTCGCCGCGCATGCACGACCTGATCGTTGGGCTTTATGAGGACTGGCTCTGGTTGGACGAACGCATCGAGACCATCACCCGTGAGATCGAGCAGATCAGCCAGACCGAAGAGAACTGCCGTCGGTTGATGAGCGTGCCGGGTGTCGGGCCGCTCATCTCCACCGGCGTGGTCGCCGCGATCGGAACGGGCGAAGCCTTCGAACGCGGACGCGATTTCGGCGCCTGGCTCGGCCTTGTGCCGCGGCAGTACAGCACTGGCGGGAGGTCGATCCTCGGGCGCATCTCGAAACGCGGCAGCCGCTATCTGAGAACGCTGTTCATCCAGGCTGCGAACGTCATCCTCATGCGGCCGCAGAACTGGGAGCGGTTCAGCTTCGGATCGTGGCTGAAGGAAGCGGCGACGCGCCTTCACCGCAACAAGCTGGCGACGGCGCTGGCCAACAAGCTCGCCCGCATCGCCTGGAGCGTTCTACGTCATGACAGGGCGTTCGACGCTCACCCTGTTGAGGCTACGGCGATCTGAAGCCGTAGCCTCGTTAAGTTCGCGACCGAGAACTGCATGGAACGGATCGATCAACGCGCTCGGAGTCTGATGACCCTTAGGGTCGCTTGGCGACCTGTCCGCTAATGAGACCAAATGCGCGTGCGTATTCCCATCAAGGCCACGGCCCGCGAGCCGATCAAACAGGCCGGATACATATCAGCGACTTCCGCACCAGCACGCCTCAGTTGCGAACAGCAGCCGGTCCATACATTCGGGTCAGGTCGGGACCAGCGCTCACGGCTGAGACGCGCCAAGAACGGACATCCGCCGACGTCCGCGAACCCGACGGGCATGCCGGGTCAAAGAGGCGCCGCCTCGCTGTCAGCGCGCATGGCAGCCTGTCAGCTTCACACGACGGCCGTTAGACAAAACGCGCGGATTGGCTTCCGAACTCGATAGGCTCTTTGAATGTTGCCTCCGCAATCTCTTTAGGATGGACCGATCGACCCGCTCGCGACGATCTGGCCGGTCGGGAGGCCGGTTGGAGATCCGCCAAACGGCTCTACGGACACGGCGAGCGTTGCTCCGTCGATCAACGCGGCGCGGCGATCCTCGGGAATGACCACAACTCCACCGGGACCGGGCGCAAAGACGCCGAGCGATTTTGGCTGACCTGAACCCGGCACAAGCCAAAGCTCTAGAGATTTTTCTTTCGGCTGCCCGCTAGCCGCAGGCGTGACTCGCAGGATGCCTGCTGCCTGATCGTAGGTCGCCACGAGGGATATATTTACATCCGGAGCCGTCAGAAGAGCCACCAACGGCGGCTCGATAGGCTTTTGAGGCAACAGAGTGAAAGCGTAGATGACCGCAGCCGCGGCCGCGGTTGAAGACGCGAAGGAGATCCCCCTCCAGAACGACAGGGAACTCCAGATTTCCAAACGCTGCTCCGCCTCGCCGAACAGGCGACGTTCGATCTCAGCAAAAGCCGCTTTTGGAGGCGCGGCCTCGCCGTAGTCGTCGTTGAACGAGGCGAGCATGGCCTCCCAGCGGCGAACTCGACGGGCGAACTCCGGGTCGTCGGCGATACGCTCATCGGCCTCCGACCGCAGGTCGGCCGACAACGCTCCGACGACGTACTCGCCGGCGAGGATCTCATCAGTGATCTGGTCATTCTGCGAAGGACCAGACGTCATCGCAGCATGCACTCCCGAAGCTTCATCAGGCTGCGTCTCAACCAGGTCCGGACGGTGTTGAGCGGCGCTTCGAGCTCGGCTGCGATCTCGGCGTAGCTCAGGCCTTCGACATAGGCCCGGCGCACCGCGCCGGCATGCGCCGGATCAAGCTCCTCCATGCAGCGGTCGATCCGTCGGCCTTCGTCCGCAAGCACCGTAGAGGTTTCGGGATCGATGGTCGTCTCGTCGGAGACATTGTATCCGTCCTCGAGATCGGCAGCCGGGAGTTGGCGCTTCCGCACGGAGTCGATCGAGCGATGCCGGGCGATCGACGACAACCAGGTGTTCGGACCTCCGGCCGCCGCGTTGTAGCTTTTCGCACCGCGCCAGATCTTGACGTAGCTGTCTTGCAGCGCGTCTTCGGCCTCGTCCCGGTCCTTCAGGATGCGCAGGCAGATAGCATAGAGTTTTGGGCTGGTGGCTTGATAGAGCGCCGCGAACGCAGCGCGATCGCCGTCGGCGACGCGGTTGATCAGTATCGCGATCTCAGGACTCGCCATTATTCGGTGCTATCCAGCGCGGCAGTGCTGCGAATGCTCTGATGGTGGAGCGATCATGAGCGACGAACAGGGTGCGCCCGACGAAAAGGACCCGCGCCTCGGTCATTGGGTGGAGACCGCCGAGGAGGGCCGACCCGCGCTTGCGCGCAGATCGGCCCGGCAAGGCGTCAGGCGAACGCGCCGTTGATGCCGTTCGGATAGAAGCCGCCCTTGGTCCCGTCCGGGCTCAGATAGACGATGTTCTTCACCTGAGGAACAGAGCGGCTGAAGGCGATCCCGTTCGCATCGGTCGGCACGAGATTGGCGGTCTTTGCGTTTCCGATGCCCTGGTCGAGGTCGGAAGCGCCGTCGAGCGAGTCACGGGCGTCCGAGATCGCGCGGGCTTCCTTGAACAGGCCGAGCGAGTAGAGAAGCGTTCGGATGATGCCCGCATGATAGGCCTCGACCCCAAGGATGCCGGCTGCGGCTTCCAGCAGATCCTTGTTGGTCAGCAGGGGCGCTGCGCCCTTGTAGGCCGTGACGCCGACGTCTTCGAAGATATAGGAGGCCAGCAGAAAGTTGGTCTCGTTCGCAAAGGCGTCGAACTCTTGCCCGGCGGTGATCAGGCCGGCCGCAGTCGCAGCGGCGGTGAAGCTCGCTTTCAGGTTGATTTTCGGCCGCGCGACGCGGGCGTCTCCAAGCCCGGCGCGCAGGAACTGGACATGGGCCTTCTCATCACCGGCGATCTCCTCCGCGTAGAGGCGGATCGCCTTGGTGTCGAAGTTGACCTTCCTGCCGCCGACAACGGGACCCTGAGCGCCCTTGCCGTCGATGTCGCTGTCGGAAAGGCCTTTGCCAGTGGTCGCGCGAAGATAAAACTCGGCTTCGAGATATTCGAGATTAAGAGCGAAGTTCAGAACGTCGAGGTCGATGTTCTCGGCCGCAACCGCCTCCCCAGGGCGCGCCGCCCCGAGCACGACGGCGCCTGCGGCCGCAAGCCCGCAGCCGCGCACAAAAGCGCGTCGGCCGGCGTTCCAGTCTATGGCGCGGTCCTTCCCGTCAATGCGATGCTCTTCGGTCATCTTCTTTCATCCCTGTTCAAGATTTTCTGGTCGTCCTCTCGCCGCGCGCGCGGCCGCACTGAGCGGTACGGGAAGCGCACCGTTCGAGTTTCAGGATCGCGTTGAATTCCCCCGTTCGCCGCCCGGCGAAGCCGTCGGTCAGAACTTGTAGGCGACGCCGGCGCGCACGATGTGGGCGACCTGGTCGATCTTGGCTGGCTGGCCGCCGCCGATCGCGTTGACGGCGCGCACGGATTCACGTCCGAAATCGACGTACTGATACTCGCCCCGCAGGATGACGTTGTCGGTAACCGCGTAATCGACGCCGGCGCCGAGAGCGTAGCCGTAGCGCGTCCCGGACTTATCCTTGTCGAAACTGAACGGCGCACCCGTCCGCTTGAAATCGACTCCTTCTGCGATCGCGAGGCCCGCCGTGCCAAAGAACAGCGCACGGTCTACCGCGAAACCGACGCGGCCGCGGATCGTGCCGAACCAGTCGCCCGCGTTCGCCTTGCACACGAAGCCACGGAAGCAGCCGCGGTTCTTGCCGCCGAAGTCGGCGTAGGACAGGTCGGCTTCCGCGCCCACGACCACCTGATCGAACTGATAATTCACCCCGACAAAGCCCGACCCCATCAGCGAGTCGACGTTGTTGCGGTAACGGAAATTGTCGCCCAGCCCGCGGTTTCTGACCTTCAGGTCGCTCCAGGCGTAGCCGATCGCGCCGCCGATATAGACGCCGCTCCAGGAAAAGCTGTCGACCGAAACGACCGCCGGCGGAGCTTCCATTGGAAGGTCGGCGGCGGCGGCCGGCGCTGCGGCTACGCCGAGGATGGCGGCCGCGCTGAGAAGGGTCGTGATGCGCATACGTGTTTCCTCCGATATTGATCGAAGGGTGACGCGCAGGGTTGTCTTCGGCAACAAATACCCAGCAAGAACAGACAGCAATGTGCGACTAGTCACTTAAATCGCACAACAGAACGGCAAAATCTGTAAATACAAATGAATAAGAATTTTTGATACGATCATATATTTAAATCAGATCAGAGATCTTGCTGCGATCTGCTTGATTTTCCTGAGCATGGCCGCAGTCTTGGCGAGGCCTGCACGCTACGCAACCTATCCGCGAATGGCCCGATTCATCGAGGAGGACGTTCCGACCAACGCTTGGTCAGCGCTCCGGCTAATGAAGAGCGCGGCTGGGTCCGAACCACGTTCCCTAGCCGAGCGAAACCTTCCTCGTGGTCTCTCCGTACCTTGAGCGTAAGGGACGCGCTCGATGGACAGCTTTTACGTCTATGACAACTGGACGACCGGTCGCAGCCGAATTCATCGTGGAGAATGTTCGTATTGTAATCGTGGGATCGGCGTCAGCCACCAATCGTCGTCGCCGCACGGAAGATGGCACGGGCCTTTCTACGACATTGAAGAAGCGCAGAAGTTTGCGCATCAGACCGGGCGTTCAGAAGTCTCTATATGCAAAAAATGCCTGTCAAATTGAAAGCATTGCTCCAAATTCATTCTGGTATCCCAGTTAGTCAATGCGTGAGGGTATGAAGACCGAGGCGTCCCTCCAACGTCTCTCGCTAGCTGCTCGGTTTCGCGGATCTACGGAGACCGGCGAATTGGCAGTAGGCCGCCGAAGGCGTTCATCAAATCGAAGTCGAAAAGATGCTGATGGACGGAGAACCTGCGGACTTCTCGCGTGAGAAGAGCGCCGCGGCGGCGCGGGAATTGGCGCGGAGACTATGAACGTCGTCAGGCGGCTCTCGGCTGCGCGTCGTCGCGATTGATCGTTGCCGAGAGGGTTCGATAATAAGGGCGACGGAGCCACAAAGCCCCGCGCAGGCATTTGGGATGGAAGACGTCTATGGCGACCCAGGCGCAAGTCGACCGCTGGGAGGCGGTCTTCCCGTTCATTCGCGAGATGTCGGAGGAGGATCGCGCGCTTGCGCTCCGGAGCGTGCATTTTCCCACGCTCGACGCCGACGCGATCGCCTATGAGCTCGACGGCGACTGCGCCAACTACCTGATGTGCCTCGACGGACGGACGCGGGTGTTCCGCAGGTCGGAGAACGGCCGCGAGGTCCTAATCTACAAGGTCACCTCCGGCGGCACCTGCGTGCTCACCACCCAGTGCCTCCTCTCGGGCAGCAACTTCCCGGCCGAGAGCGTGGCCGAGGCGAAGACCGAGCTGGCGGCGATCCCGGCGAGCGTCTTCTCGGAGCTGATGGGGCGCTCAGCCCCGTTTAGGACCTTCGTGCTGCAGGACTACAGCAAGCTGCTCTCGGGCATGTTCTCGATCGTCGACGAGGTCTCGTTCGCGACGCTCGAGCAAAAGCTCGCCCGCCGGCTGCTCGTCGAGGCGGATGACGAAGGCTTCGTGGCCAAACCCACCAGCAGCTCGCCTCCGACGTTAACAGCGTCCGCGAGGTCGTCTCCCGTCACCTCGGCGAATGGGACGCGCGGGCTGGGTCGCCAACCATCGCGGCAAGGTCGAGATCCGAGACCGCAAGGCGCTGGCCTCACTCAAGATGGCCTGAGGCCGCGAATCGGATCGATCCGCGGCCCCCGATCAGAACCGGGTGGTCAGGGCCGTGAGCCAGTCGGGCGAGGCCTCGACCAGCGCGGTCTCCACTGACTTGTCGACTCCGGTCAGGACGGCCGCGCCGATCACGAGCAGCAGGACCCCGAGCACGACCTTCGCGCCGCGTCCGGTCTCCATCAGGCGTGTCTTCCAGCGCACGAGCGCCTCGCGCGACAGCATCCCGAGCAGCAGCAGCGGGGCCGCCGCGCCCACGCCCGAACGTCACCATGGTAAGCGCCACGGTTCCGAGGTTTTCTCCTCGAGCTGCAAGAACCGACGTCGCGCCGAGCGTCGGCCCCACGCAGGGCGCCCAGACCGCGCCGAGCAGAAGCCCGACGAGGAACTGGCCCGCCAGGCCGGTGCGGAAGACCGTGTCGAGGCGCTCCCCCGCCCAGTTTCCGATTGGGCCTGCGGCGACGGCGAAGCGGGCCTGCGCCGCCGGCACGATCAGGACGAGGCCGAAGACGATCATCAGCGTCGCGGCGACGGCGCGGAACACATCCGCGTCGAGGCCGATCGCGAAAGCCAACGGTCGCGACGAACAGGCCGATCGCGACGAAAGAGCGTGAGGCCGCCCACCAGCGCGATCGAGCCCCATGCGGTGTTCGGAAGCTGCGGCCCCGAGCGCGAGCGGCACGAGCGGCAGCACGCAGGGCGACAGGATGGTGAGGACGCCCGCAAGGAACGCCCAGTCCGAGCGTGCCGATCATGGCTGCGCCCTCACACGGCCTTGTCGAGCAGGTCGGCGATCCACTCGGGTTGCGTCTCGCCGACCGAGCGGCCGACCTCCTTGCCTTCCTTGTAGACCAGCAGCGTGCTCTGGTCGGTCGCGCCCAGCTTGCGGACATTGGCCTTGCCGGTGTCGAAGTCGATCTCGAACGCAGCCATGTCCTTGTATTTTGGCTCGGCCAGCAGCTTGCCGAGGATTGGCTTCTGGGTCTTGCAGATCGGACACCAAGGCGCGCTGATCTCGACGAGGATCGGCTTGCCGGACTTCAGCGCCTCGTCGAAGGCGGCCGGATCGAAGGGCTTGGATCCGGGCATGTCGGCGATCGCCGGGCCGATGGCGGCTATCGTGGCCAGTCCGAGGCGACGAGCATTGCGTTTCGGCGGGTGTGCATCTCGGTCGTCCTCCTATGGGCGCGGTTCAGCGTCCGGCCTCCTGCTTGGTCGCGGCGGCCCAGTCGGGGTCTGCGGGGACGACCTCGGTGTCGCGGTCGGCCTTCTGCCAACCGTCGATCCCCTCCGGGAACCAACTCACCTTGGTGTAGCCCCAGGTCACGAGCCGCTTGCCCATGTTCCAGCTCCCCCAGCAGTCGGGTGGCAGAACGCGACGACGGGTTTGGCCTTGTCGCCGCCCGTCAGGGTCTCGACGCGCTTCTTGAGCACATCCTCCTGCATGGGCGGCAGGTCGCCGGGCGCTGCGCCCGGGAACCAGACGGCGCCCGGGATTGAGCGGTGCTGGGGCCGCCAAAGGGCGGTCGGCGGTAGCGCCGCGGGCTTGTGGTCGGGTTCGGTCACGTCGATGAAGACGGCCCCACCATGGTCGACGAGAGATCCGGCCGCGGCGACGTCGATCACTGCGGCGCCCTTCAGGGTGGATGGCGTGTAGCCGGGGATGGGTCCAGTCCAGAGCCCTTTCGGCTCGGGAGCCGATCCCGATCCTCCGGCCGCGGCCGCGCTGACGAGCGCGGCGGCGGCGAAGGCTGCGAGCGCGAGGCTTCTCATGGCTCGGCTCACTGCGTCTTCACGGGCACGTCGAACGTCTTCTCGAAATGACCGCCCGAGGTGTCGTTGGCCACGACCTTGAACTGGCCCTTGCCTTCCGGCTTGAAGCCGAACTCGATCACCGGGTTGGTCGACAGCGAGATGTCGCTCCTCAGCGAGAACACGTCCTTGTCGTTGTAGGTGACCTTGATGTCCTTGATGTAGTTGGCGGGGGTGTAAATCTGGGAGACCTGATCCTTCTGCATGCCGTTGAAGTTCGGATGCCGGATCATCAGCGTCGCCTGTGCGGACTTGCCCGCGGTCGCCTCGTCCTTCACTTTCAGCCGCATCTCGCCGATGGTCCCCTCGGCGCCGCCCGCGACCGGGGCCGAGCAGCCACCGCTGGCCTTCACGAACTTCACGGTCTCGACGAGCTTGCCGTCCTTGGTCTCGGCGACCGCATGGACGTTCGAGTAGGCGTTCACGCGGGTGCGAAGCCGAAGGAGCCCGGGGTCGCCGGCCGGTCCGAAGTCGATCTTGGCCGCGACCGGGCCGGGGTTCTCGTCGATGATGAGCGTCAGGCCCTTCACTTGGTCGGGGTTCGACACCTTGATGTCCATCGGCACGAGCGCCGCGTCCTCGGCGCGGACGGGAGCGTCGAGCGAGAGGAAGCCGTCCTTCTGCTCGACCTGCTTGTCGCCGAACACGCTCTGACGAAGCTCGGTCCAGCGCTGCTCGCGCACCTTGGCGTCGTCGGCCGCGTGAGCGCCAAGCGCGCTCGTGAGGACCAGCGCGGCGGCGCTGGTGGTGACTGCGATCTTCCTCATGGGGTCCTCCTTCAGACGCTCGCCCTGTTTCTTGGCGGCGATGCGCTTTCTAGATCCGTTATCGCCGCGGCCGGCCCCACTGTCGGTGACCCAGGTCACCGACGCTCGAAAATCGTCAGGCTACGTTGGGCTGACTTCAGGAAACGGCACCTACGCATGACGACTTCAGAACCAGCCGATCGATGGGAGGCGCTTCCCTTTCGTCCGGTTGATGACCGAGCGCGATCGACGGTTCGCGTGGGCCAGCCTGCTTTTCGCCACCCTGAGCCGCGGCACCGTTGCCTACGAGTTCGACGCCCCGTGCGGCGGCTACCAGATGTGCGTGACCGGCGGCACGCGGGTATGCCGGCCCACTGCGACCAAGCTCGACGTGGCGCTCTACAGCGTCGCCGCGGGCGAGGCCTGCGCGCTGACCACGCAGTCCCTCCTGTCAGGCGAGCGGCTCGCGGCGCGTAGCGTGGCCGAGATGGAAACCGAACTCGCAGTGCTGCCGTCCGCGGCCTTCGCCGATCTGATGCGTTCGTCGGCTTCGTTCAGGAATTTCGTCATGCGAGACTATTTTGGATTGGCCTCGAAGCTATCCCTGCTGGTCGAGAACCAAGACCCTCGGTGATGCGCGGCGGACCTCACTGCGTGCCGGCGGCCAGGATTCGACCGCCATTCCGCCCTTGGACGAGGACTGCCAAGGCGAACCCGCCGGCGTCGGACCGCGTCTGCAGCTTGACCGCCTGACCGTCCCAGGAGCCGATCCGGCGAAGCTCGTGCACCACATGGCTGTGCGGAAGCGTCCGCCCTTTATTCTCACCGCGCGACACAGGAACCTCGACCGTCTTCGGATCGTAGCGAACCAGCCAAACGTCAGCGCCGCCCGCTGGGGCCGAGCCGGCCCCGACGCTGATCTTGTCGCCTGAGATCGACAGATCCGGCCCCTCGTCGCCGCGGGCGCTCGAGATCAGTCCTTCGACCTCGCCTATCCGCTGGCCGACTGCGCTCAGCCGTCCGTTGACGACCATCTGAGGTGTGAAAGGCCCGTTCTGACCAAGGCCGGGCTCATACTCGACCTGTCGCTCCGTGAATTCAGGCTTCCCGAAAACATCCTTCCAGCCCAGCCGGTCCCAGTAGGTCACCGAATAGCTCAACGCGAGGACATCCTTTCTCTGCGCGAGCTTGGCGAGGTTCGCGTTGGCCGGCGGACATGAGGAGCATCCCTGGCTTGTGAAGAGCTCCACCACGACAGGTCGGTCCGACGCATGAGCGGCGCCCGACAGCCCGAGCAGCGCGCAGGCCAAGACACCAGCGGAAAGCAGGTCGTAACGGTCGATCATACGTAGCCTCCAGTCGTATGTGTGACGCGAGCCCGCTCTCATGCAGACCTGTCGTAGAACAGCGCCGGACTTCCGGGATTGCGCGGGGCGTCCTTCGCGTCCGTGCTCGCAGCGACGATCGAGGCATCCTTGCCGAACGAGACGACGCGAGCGCCCGGAACGCCGATCGTCGTGACCGCCTCGCCGTCCCGGATCGCAAGCGCCTCGGCCTTCACGGGATTGTTCTTCGGATTGCGCGGATCGCGCCCTTTGCGGGCGACCGCTTCGTCACAACCGGTCTGGCAGACGAACCCGTTCACGACCGACACCATCCGGCCCTCCACATGACGGCGATGCTGCGAGCGTTACGTCGCCCGACATGGGGTCGTTACAGGGCTGCGGACATTCGAAAGCGATCGAGCACCGCTCGCGGCCCGGGCAAATCTTCTTGGACGAATTGCCCGCAATCTATTTGCCGCCGCTTTCCGGAACTCCATGTGCCCTCTCAACCAAGAGAGGAAACGTTATGATCAGGGTCTCAATTCTGGCGGCCGCAGGGCTGCTCGCGTTCACCGCGGCCGGACAGGCCGCGCCCGAACTCGTCCGGGTTCGCGGTACGGTGGAAAGCGCCACCGACAGCTCGATCACGGTGAAGACGAAGGACGGCGGCACGCAGCAGATCGCACTGAAGCCGGAGACGGCGTTCCTCAACGTCGTGAAGTCGAGCCTCGATCAGGTCGGCGACGGCAAGTTCATCGGCACGGCGACCAAGGGCGATAACCCGCCGGTGGCGCTTGAGGTGGTAATCTTCCCCGAAGCGATGCGCGGCACAGGCGAGGGTCATTACCCCTGGGACGAGATCGAAGACACGACCGTTTCCTCGGGCGGATCAAAGACCAAGAGCGCCATGACCAATGGCACGGTCAAAACGCAGAAGTCGGGCGGCGCGACCACGAAGAGCGCGATGACGAACGGTTCGATCAAGTCGAGCAGCGGCGCGGGCGGTGAAAAGACGATCGACGTGACCTACGACAATGGTCAGTCCAAGACCATCAAGGTCCCGCCGACCGCGCCGATCGTCACCTTCGAGAAAGCCGACAAGTCGATCGTTATGAAGGGCGCTCCCGTTTTCTCCATCACGACCCGCGACGGCGAGACCCTGAGCGCCCGGGCGGTCGCGATCGGAAAGGACGGCGTCGTGCCGCCGATGTAACGAAACCCGCGGCTCCATCGAAACGTCTGATGAGATCCTTGCAACGCCGGCCGGCGATATCGCCGGTCGGCCAGGAGCAGCTTGATGGCGACGACCAAAGCGGCTGAAACCGGAACGCAAGCCTCCGGGGCCCGCTGGGTGTTTCGGCATCCGGCGACGATTCGGATCGCGCATTGGGTCAACGTCGTCTGCCTGGCCGTGCTGCTGCTCAGCGGGCTTCAGATCTTCAACGCACATCCCGCGCTCTACTGGGGGCACGTCTCCACCTTCGACACCCCGCTCGTGGCGATGACCGCGACCGAAACGGAGCCGCCGCGAGGCGTCACGACGGCGTTTGGGCAGAGCTTCGACACCACCGGTGTGCTCGGCGCGTCGAAAGACGCCGACGGGGAAATCATCGGCCGTGGCTTTCCCTCATGGGCGACTTTGCCGAGCTACCAAAGCCTCGCGGAGGGGCGGAGCTGGCACTTCTTCTTCGCCTGGCTCTTCGTGCTGAACGGCCTCGTCTATCTCGGCTATGGCGTGGCGAGCGGACAGCTTAGGAAACGGCTGGTCCCATCGGGTGATCAGCTTCGCCATATCGGCGCCAGCGTCATCGAGCACCTGCGCTTCCGCTTCCCGAAAGGCGAAGAGGCGACGCGCTACAACGTGCTGCAGAAGCTGACCTACCTCGTCGTCGTTCTGGGTCTTCTGCCGTTGCAGCTACTCGCCGGCCTTGCTTTGTCGCCCGGCTTCAACGCAGCGGCGCCTTGGGTGATCGACCTCTTCGGAGGCCGGCAGTCAGCCCGCACCATCCATTTCGTTCTCGCCAACCTGCTTGTCCTGTTCGTCCTCATACACGTCGCCATGGTTGTGCTCTCAGGGTTCTGGAACAACGTCCGCGGCATGCTGACGGGCTGGTTCCGGATCGAGCGAACGAACCCGTCGGGAGATCAGGCATGAGCCGCACCCTGAGCCGTCGCGCCGTCCTGCTCGGCGGCTCCGCGGCCGGCGCATCGCTGCTCGCAGGCTGTGACCAGCTTGGGCAGATGCCCTGGGTTCGTCGTACGCTCGAGGCCGGCGAAGACGCCAGCCTCTTCGTCCAGCGGACGATGCTGACGCAGCAGTCGCTCGCCCGGGAATACGCCGAGGCCGACATCTCGCCTTGGTTCAAGCCGAACGGCACGATCGACCCAGTCGACGAGGACTACAAGGCGCTCGTCGCGCGGAACTTCGAGGGTTTTAGGCTCAAGGTCGGCGGCTTGGTGGAGACGCCGCTCGATCTGTCGATCGAGGATCTCCGAAGGCTGCCGTCGCGCACGCAGATCACCCGCCATGACTGCGTGGAGGGATGGAGCTGCATCGGCAAGTGGACCGGCGCTCCGCTCGCCGCGCTCATCGAGAAGGCGCGACTGAAGCCGGAAGCCCGATACGTTGTGTTTCATTGCGCGGACACGATGGAGAACGCCGAGGACGGCTCGCCCGTCCGCTACTATGAGAGCGTCGATCTCGTAGACGCCGTACACCCTCAGACGATCCTCGCCTACGAGATGAACGGCCAGCCCCTAAAGGTCGAGCATGGCGCGCCGCTCAGACTGCGGGTGGAACGTCACCTCGGCTACAAGATGGCCAAATATGTTATGAGGATCGAAGCCGTCGCCAGTTTCGACGAGATCGGCGGCGGCAAGGGCGGCTATTGGGAAGACAATGGATACGCCTGGTACGCTGGTATCTGACATCCGCTCAAATGTGCATTTCAACGAGTCGACGTTCGTTCCGGTCAGAATAAAAATATAATTCTGACATTTTCTGCTTAGCGAGAAACATTCATCTCTATCATTCCGTACTGCTGAGAGACTGACGTCATTTCGGTCAACTTATTCGGGCGTGCCCAGCGGGGCGCAGTATCGCTGCGCTTCCAATGACCTCTCTCGTTTAAGTCCTCAAGCAATAAGGGAAACGTCATGACCCTCAAAAACATCTTCACGACCGGTGCCGCCGCCGCCCTGCTCGCCGCGTCGACTTCTTTCGCGATGGCTCAGGCCACTGGTACGGAAAACAACGCGACCGGCGGCTCGCAGACCGACAGTATGAAAATGAAGGACTCGTCGGGCTCCATGAAGAGCGGCTCGTCCGGCTCGATGGAGATGAAGGGCGAGAAGCCGACCTCCGCCGGCAGCTCCGACAATCAGGCCAAGGACCTTCGCGGCCACAGCGAAACCCGACGAGCGGCTCCGGAAAGTAAGTCTCTAGCCTCGCGGAACGCTTGCGCCCCATCGGCTCGGTCGGAGGGGCGCGCCTTTAAGGCACTGCGGGACGAGCGTCTCAAGCCAGCACGCGCCTGAAGCACTCCCCAACTCCAGGCCACGAACTGACTTTGAGTGGGCAGTCTATCTGCTGGGCAAAGTAAGCGACGATTTGAATTCGTTCCGCAGGGTCGGATCGAGAGCGGAATCTCTCGATCAAAACCTTTGCGATCTTAATTGCCAATCTCAATCTAAACGACGCCTAGATCCCTCACTGACGCGAGAAAACCCGGCAGCGAACAGCGCGCACTTGACCTTCACCGGCGCATCGCGTCCGAAAAAGGATCATCACAGCCGACTTCAAGTTAGAGACCTTCCCATCCAATGACCTCGCGCTGGGCCTGGCTGCTTTCCGTACTCACACGCCGCATCTGGTTCCGGGCGAGCCTGTTTTCGCTGGGCGCGATCGCGACCGCGCTGGTGGCGATCGTCGCCAGCCCGCACATCCCGCGGGACTTCAGGCGCGCAACGGGGCCGACGCGGTCGACAACCTGCTCGGCATCATCGCGTCCAGCATGCTGGCGGTGACGACCTTTTCGCTCAACATCATGGTGTCGGCCTATTCGGCCGCGACCAGCAACGTCACGCCGCGCGCGACGCGGCTGGTGATGGAGGACAGCACCACCCAGAACGTGCTGGCGACCTTCCTTGGCTCGTTCCTCTTCAGCCTTGGGCATCATCGCGCTGAGCGCCGGCGCGTATGGCGACCAGGGACGCGTCGTGCTGTTCATCGTGACGATCGCGGTCATCGCGCTGGTCGTCGTCACGCTGCTGCGTTGGATCGACCACCTTTCGCGTCTTGGTCGCGTCACCGAAACGACCGCGCGTGTCGAGGAAGCGGCAGCTCGCTCGATGCGCGAACGCCGCGAGCGCCCGCATATGGGCGGCGCGCCGCTTGCTGATCCGACGTCCATTCCCGGCGGGGCGCGCCCTGTCCGCGTCGATGCGATCGGCTATCTCCAGCATCTCGACGTCAGGGCGCTGCAGGCCATCGCGGAGGGCGGTCGAGGCGATATCTTCGTCGGCGTCATTCCGGGCAAGCTGGTCGACCCGTCGACCGTGCTCGCCTTTGCGCACGGTATCGACGGCGACGATGTGGAGGCGCGCATCCGCGCCTGCTTCACGATCGGGGACACGCGCTCCTTTGATCAGGATCCGCGTTTCGGCGCCTGCGTCCTGTCCGAGATCGCGTCGCGGGCGCTGTCGCCGGGGATCAACGACCCCGGCACCGCGGTCGACGTCATCGGCCGCGCGGTGCGGTTGCTCGCGATCTGGACGGACGCCCGCGAGAGCGATGACGACCCGGTCGAATTCCCGCGCGTTTACGTCCCGCCGATCGAGCCAGATGATCTCTTCGACGATCTCTTCAGCGGGATCGCACGGGACGGCGCAGGCGTGGTCGAGATCGGCCTGCGGCTCCAGAAGGCCTTCGCGACGCTGTCCCGGTTGGGTGGCGGGCGCTACGTCGAGGCCGCACGCCGTCACTCAGGGCTTGCGCTCGAGCGCGCCGAGGCCGCTCTCACCATCGAGGACGATAGGCGGCGTCTACGAGCGGCCGCCGACTTGCTCGGCGGCGGCCGCTGAGCCCTTGGCGCCCTAGGCAGCGGACTCATAACGCGTTGATCCAGAGGCGTGTCGCGACGAGCTTGACGGCTGCGAGGAAGTTGTCGGCTCTTCGGTCATAGCGGGTGGCGATGCCGCGCATCTTTGATGCGGTTGAAGAAGCGCTCGACGAGATTGCGCTGGCGATATACCCAGCGGCTGAAGCTGAACGTCGCCTTGCGGATCGAGCGCGGCGGGATGTTTGGCCATGCTCCGCGCTCCTGCACGAAGTCGCGGACGCCGTCGGTGTCGTAGGCCTTGTCGGCGACGACCGCCGCCCCCGGCCGGACGTCGGCCAGCAAGGTCGCGGCGGCTGGCGCGTCGCCCGCCTGTCCCGCGGTGAGTTCGATCCGGATCGGTCGGCCTTCAGCGTCGACGAGGGCGTGGATCTTCGTCTTCAGGCCGCCGCGGGAACGTCCCATGCAAGGATCGCCAGAGCCCCCTTTTTGCCCGCGGCCCCATGCTGGTGGACCCGGACGCAGGAACTGTCGATCATCACGATGTCGCCGTCGTAAGTCTCGGACACCCGGGCCAGAAGCCGGTCCCAGACGCCGGCCGCGCGCCATCGGCTGAAGCGGTTTTAGAGCGTCGTCCGCGGTCCGTAGCGCTCCGGCACGTCGCGCCAGGACGAGCCCGTCCGGAACCGCCACAGGATGCCGTTGATCACCCGCCGGTCGTCCACCCGCGCGACGCCCCGCGAGTTCCGGGGCAGCAGCGGGTCGATGATCCGCCACTCCTCGTCTGACAGTTCGTGTCGTCGCATGCCCATCTCCTTCAAAGAAGATGGAATCAGCCCGCGCTAAAAAACGGAACCCCGCTAATGGGACGCTCCCTAGAGCGCCGTCAGCGAAGGCGAGCCGCGAGGAAATCTACGAACGCCCGGATGCGCGCGGGCGTCGAGGCGCCGCCCACGAACACGGCGTGCAACGGCTCAACGTCGCCCGGATTGAACTCCTCGAGGATCGGCGTGAGGCGACCCTCGGCGATCTCCTCCGCCACGCTGAACGCGCCGACGCGCGTGACGCCCACCCCAATCGCGGCGAGCTGGCCGAGCGTCTCGCCATTGTTGGCCTCGATGTTTCCCTTCACCGACAGCGCATAGTCGCGCCCATCGCGCCGGAACGGCCAGGTCGGCTCGATGCGGCGGAAATTGAAGTTAAGGCAGTTGTGGCGGTGGAGATCTTCCGGGATTTCCGGAACCCCATGGCGCGCGAGATAGTCAGGCGATGCGACGATGATCCGCCGGTTCTCGCCGAGCTTTCGCGCCGTCAGCCCGCTGTCTGGCAGCGGGCCGAACCGGATCGCGACATCGGCTTGCCCCGCCGCGACGTCGGCGAGGGTGTCGGTCAGCGCAAGGTCGACCAGGATGTGCGGATAGAGCGCCGCGAACTCGCCGAGCAACGGGACGAGGCGCAGCCGGCTGTGCGCCATCGCGGCGCTGACCCTTAAGCGGCCCCGCGGCGCGCCCTGATCGGCAATCTGCTGCTCGGTGTCGTCGAGATCAGCGAGGATTCTTCTGGCTGCCTGCAGATAGGCCTGCCCCTCGACGGTCAGCGAAAGCGCCCGTGTCGAGCGCAGAAGCAGCCGGACGCCGAGCCGCGCCTCGATCCGATCGATCGCGCGGGCGACCGCCGAAGGGCTCAAGTCCAGCGAGCGCCCGGCGGCCGAAAAACTGCCGTGCTCGACTATGGCGACGAACAGCGACAACGCATGCGCCCTGTCGACGCCGTCGATCAGCTTTGCGTTCAAAGCAAAAATCCTCCGCGTTCAGCGAGCATACTCAAGCGGAGAGTCCGCCGTCATCTATGCGCAAGAAGCAAGATGAGGGGCGGGGCGCATCTAGCGACGTGGCGGCGCGCATCGGCGCATGCGTCCCGGGTCTGTCCGCTTGGCCACATTCCGCACCACCACGCGACGGCCCGAGGAGGCCCGACATGAAACCCAATCTCGGACTGCTGGCGCTCGCCGTCGGCGCCTTCGGCATCGGCGTGACCGAATTCGCCCCAATGGGCCTGCTCCCCGTCATCGCCGAGGATCTCGGCGTCTCGATCCCGACCGCGGGCATGCTCATCAGCGCCTATGCGGTCGGCGTCATGGCGGGGGCGCCGCTGATGACGCTGACCACCGGAAGCGTCCCGCGCCGGACGCTGCTGATCGCGCTTGCGGCGATCTTCACGCTCGGCAATGCCCTCGCGGCCATCTCTGACAGCTACGGCATGTTGCTCGTGGCGCGGCTGATCACCTCGCTCAACCACGGCGCCTTCTTCGGCGTCGGCTCGATCGTGGCGGCGGGCCTCGTGGCGCGCGACCGTCAGGCGAGCGCGGTGGCGGCGATGTTCATGGGGTTGACGATCGCGACCGTGGTGGGCGTGCCGCTCTCCACCTGGGCCGGCCAACATCTCGGCTGGCGCGCCTCCTTCTGGGGCGTCGCGGCGCTTGGCGTCGTGACCATGGCGGCGCTGCGACTCACCCTGCCGCGGCTCCCCGCGGATAATAGCGGTGACGCGCTTGCGGAGTTGCGCGTGCTGGGCGTGGCGAAGTGCTGGGTGCGCTGATCCTGACCGTGATCGCTTCGAGCGCGATGTTCACCGTCTTCACGTACATCGCGCCGATACTGCGAGACGAGACTCAGGCGTCGCTGACCTTCATGACCGCGATGCTGGTCGTCTACGGCGTCGGCCTGACGGTCGGCAACTGGCTTGGCGGCAAGTTTGCGGACCGCTCGGTCGACCGCACGCTCGTCGTGACGCTCGCGTCGCTCACCGCGATCCTGATCGCCTATTCGGTCCTGATGCCCTATGCCGCGCCGTCCGCGTTCGTGATCTTCATCTGGGGCGTGGCGAGTTTCGCGATCGTGCCGCCATTGCAGATTCGCGTCATGGCGGCGGCCTCCGATGCGCCGAACCTCGCCTCGGCGGTAAACATCGGCGCGTTCAACCTCGGCAACGCCATTGGAGCGGCGCTCGGCGGGGCCGTGATTGCGGCGGAGCTCGGCTATCCGGCGGTCTCGCTCGCAGGCGCTGCCACATCGGCGATCGGCCTCGCCACCGTGCTTGCGAAGATGCGCGGCGCTTCGACCTGTGCTGCGGCGGAGCAGCGCCTCTAACGCCGAGGCCGTTCACGGGGAGATAGCGCGCCGAAAAACGAGCAGTCCGGGCGTCTGCATTGGGTCGCGGCTGAAGGCCCTGAGCCCAGATGCGCCATAAGCGGTCTCTCGGGTCTCATCCGAAGTCAGACGTTCAGTCGTGCGCCTTCCTGGGCGCCTGCGCGATCCTACGAAGCCATCCGCAGAATGATCTGACGGCAGGATCGTCCGCAAAACCTTCCGGCACATAGGTGTAATAGCTCCGCGCCGGCAGCGCCGGCTGTTCGAACGGAATGACGAGCCGCCCCGCAGCGACGTCGTCGGCGACGAGCGCCGTCGGCCCCATGGCGACCCCGACCCCGTCGAGCGCCGCCTGGAGCGTGAGGTAGAAGTGTTCGAGCGTGACGGAGCCCGCCGGCTCAAGATCCGGAGCCCGCGCCGCGACCAGCCATTGCGCCCAGACTCCCGGAAGTGTCGCCGAGTGCAGCAGCGTGTGCCGGGCAAGCTCCTGCGGGCGAGCGAGAGGGTGACGCTCGACCAGCGCCGGGCTGCAGACTGGGATTCGCGTCTCGGACAGGAATTCTTGGGCGACGTGGCCGGGGACCTGATCCGGCCCTCCGCGGATCGCGACGTCATAGGGCTCGTTAAGATCCGGAATCCGAGCGTTCGACGTCGTCAGGCGAACCTCAAGATGAGGATTGGCCATCTGGAACGCGGACAGACGCGGGATCAGCCACCGCAGTGTGAAGGTGGCGAGCGCGTTGACCCGAAGCAGCCGTGACGATCGCTGCTCGATCTGCCGGGCGGTCGCGGCGGCAACCCGGTCAAGCGCCGGACCGATCTCGGCGAGGTAGGCGGCCCCGCGATCAGTCAGCGTGACGCGCCGATGGCTTCTCGTGAACAGCGCGTGCCCGAGCCAGTCCTCGAGCAGCCGGACCTGTCGGCTGACGGCCCCATGCGTGAGGCCGAGCTCTTGCGCGGCCTCAGTGAAGCTCTGGCGGCGGCCTGCCGTCTCGAAAACACGCAGCGCGTTCAGCGGTGGAAGGCGGCGGCTCATCTGCGTTAGCTTTTCTCACGCAAGGCGTCAGGATAACTCGTTTGCAGCAAGGTCCTGCGGCGCGCAACCTGACCACACCTGCCGCATCGAACATCATGCGTACCGCCATGACAATCGCTCACGCGCCCGATCGACGGGGCGCGAACCGCACGCTCGCGGTCTCGGGCCTGCTGCATGCTCTGCACGACGGCTTCATTGACCTGATCTACGTGCTGCTGCCGATCTGGCAGGCCGAGTTCGGGTTGAGCTACAGCCTGCTCGCCGTGCTGCGCGGCCTCTACGCCGGCTCAATGGCGGCGCTGCAGGTGCCGGCCGGCCGGCTTGCCGAGCGGATGGACGGGCGTGTGATCCTTGCGGCCGGCACGATCCTCGCAGCCGTCGGCTACCTGCTCGCCGGCCTGTCCGGCGGCGCGCTGGGCCTCTGCGCGAGCCTTGCTTTGTCGGGCGCGGGATCGAGCACGCAGCATCCCGTGGCGTCGGCGGCGGTCTCGCGCGCCTACGGGTCCGCCGCGAGAGGGCCGATCGGCACCTACAACTTCACAGGCGATCTCGGGAAGGCCGCGCTCCCGGCGCTCACCTCGCTGCTCGTCACCGCCATGCCCTGGCGGCATGCACTCTGGCTGATCGCCGCCCTCGGGCTCATCGTCGCGGCGACCGTCGCCGTCATGCCGAAGATCTCCGCTTCGAAGACTGAAAAGGCCGCGCCTTCCGGCGAGGGCCGCGGCGGCTTCCGGCTGCTGTGCGCCATCGGCGGTCTCGATACGGCGGCGCGGATGGGCTTCCTGACCTTCCTGCCCTTCATGCTCCAATCCAAGGGCGCGGGCTTGCCGACGATCGGGACGGCGTTTGCGGCGGTGTTCATCGGCGGGGCGTTCGGCAAGTTCGCCTGCGGGTGGCTCGGACAGCGGGTCGGCGTGCTTCGCGCCACGCTGCTGACCGAGGGCGCCACCGTCTGCCTCATCGTCGCGACGATGGTCGCGCCGCTCTGGCTCGATTTCGCGCTCCTGCCGCTGGTCGGGATCGCGCTGAACGGACCTCGTCGGTCCTCTACGGCACCGTGCCAGAGCTCGCGCCAGCCGGCCGCGTCGAGCACGCCTTCGCGGTGTTCTACACCTTCGTCGTCGGCTCGGGCGCGGCTGCGCCGGTGCTGTACGGCGTGCTGGGCGACATCGGCGGCTGGTCTTGGGGAATGGCGAGCGCCGCAGTGACGGCGCTGATCACACTGCCGCTCGCCGTTCTGCTCGCGCCGCGTCTGGCGTCGCGCTGACACGCAGCATCGCTATCCGGAGAGACCACCATGGATATCGCCTCCCATGCGCCCGTCATTCTGATCACGGGCGGAAGCCGTGGCGTCGGCGCTGCGACCGCGAGGCTTGCTGCAGCGCGAGGCTATGACGTCGCGATCAGCTTCGTCTCGAACGAGGCCGCGGCCAATTCGGTGGCGGCCGACGTCGAGGCCGCGGGTCGCCAAGCTCTGGCGGTCCGCGCGGACAGCGCCGATCCGGCCCAGGTCGAGAAGCTGTTCGCGGCGATCGATCAGACGTTCGGCCGGCTCGACGTGCTGGTGAACAACGCCGCGATGCTCGCCCGCCAGTCCCGGCTGGAGGATCTCGGCTTCGAGCGCATGCAGCGGATCTTCGCGGTCAATGCGATCGGCCCGATGCTCTGCGCCCAACAGGCAGTCAGGCGGATGTCGCATCGCCACGGCGGACAGGGCGGCGTCGTGATCAACATCTCCTCGGCGGCCGCCCGGCTGGGCAGTGCGAACGAGTATGTCGATTACGCCTCGTCGAAAGGCGCGTTGGAGACCTTCACGATAGGCTTTGCGAAGGAGGTCGCGCGCGAAGGCGTCCGCGTCTGTTGCATCCGCCCCGGGCACATCTACACCGACATGCACGCGAGCGGTGGGGAGCCCGGACGGGTCGATCGTGTCAAGGACTCGATCCCGATGGGCCGGGGCGGCCAGCCGGAAGAGGTCGCTCGGGCGATCCTGTGGCTCGCGAGCGACGAGGCGTCCTTTGTCACCGGCACGTTCCTCGACGTCACCGGCGGAAAGTAACGTGTGGGAAACTCAGCCGTCCCGCCTGATGCGCTTGGGCAAGTCCAGCAGGATCATTTGCAGCCGCTCTTCCTCGACCGCGGCGGAAGCCTCGTCAGTCCTGAACCAGCGCCTTACACGCTCAGCCTTCTCCGGCCAGTCCTCGAGCTCTTCCTGAACGAGCAGCGGGAACACCTCGACCTCGCAGATCTGGTTCGGTCCCTTGCGCATGACCTTGAGATAGTCGAACGCGCCGATCGCGGGCCCGCCTTCTCCACGCACGCCGGCCTCCTCGTAAGCCTCGCGCATCGCCGTCCCGAGCGGGCCGAGCTTCTTGATCGGCCAGCCCTTGGGCACCATCCAGCGATGGGTCTCGCGGGTGGTGACCAGCATCACCTCGAGACGGCCGTCGGAGCCGATCCGGTACGGCGCGGCGCCGAATTGCTCGCGAACCTTCGTGCGTCGAAACTTCCTGCTCATGCTTCGTCATAATTGGTTGAATCGGTGAACATTTCGAGCGAATCCGGGCCGTTGGAACACGATTTCGGTGGGTCGTCTGCTTCGCTCCGTCGATTGAGGCGGCTCTGTTCCTAAGGCCACGGAGGAAACGGATGAGAGGAACGTCGTTCCTCGTCGCTATTGCCCTGCTGGTGGTTCAGGCCCCGGCCGTGGCGCTAGAAAGGTCGCTTGAGGCCAGTCTCCTGCGCCTCGATCCCGAGACTCGCTTCCACCAGCTCTGCGACATCGAGACGATGCGGCGGATCTCGGCCGCCAATGGCGCGCTCCATCCAGACCGGATGGTGATGGACGCCGAGCGGGAGGCGGAGCTTTCTGGCGACGAGATCATCGGGCGGGGCGCAGCGATCCGCAGCGGCGGGCGCTGGTATCGTCTGACGTTCCGATGCCGGGCGACGTCCGACCGACTGACGGTGCTGGAGCTGAACTACCGGATCGGCGCCGCCATTCCCGAAAGCCGCTGGGACGAGATCGGGCTCTGGCGCTAACCTGAACAGGGAGGTCGCGATGACCAACGCCGAACTGGTGATGCGCCTCGGGGCCGCCGCCGTCGCGGGCGGCGTGGTGGGCGTCGAGCGAGAGCGGCTGCAATGGGCCGCGGGCCTGCGCACCCACATGATGGTCTGCGTCGGGGCCTGCCTCGCCATGATCGTCTCGGCCTACGGCTTCGACGACATCCGCGCGACCGGACAGGTCTCGTTCGATCCCTCGCGCGTCGCAGCGCAGGTGATCTCCGGCGTCAGCTTCCTCGGGGCCGGAACGATTCTCTTGCGCGGCGAGGTCGTGCGCGGCCTCACCACCGCGGCCAGCATCTGGGGCGTCGCGGCGATCGGGCTCGCGATCGGCGGAGGGCTCTACGTCGCCGGAACCGCCGCGACGCTGATCATTGTCGGCATTCTCGCGGGCGTGAAACCGCTCGAGGAGCGCTACCGCGACAGCATGAAGAGCCGCGCGCTGACATTCGTCGCCCCGCGCGGCGCGCTCACCATAGACAAGCTCAACGAACTCGCCGGGCCGCGCGCCTCCCGGGTGCGGACCTTCGTGGCGCGCCCGGCGGAAGAGGACGGTCAGGACGAGATCGTCATCACGTTCGTACGGCTCTCCCAGACGAGCGTCGATGAGATCGCCGCCAAGGTCGCGGCGCTTCCGGAGGTGAAGACGAGCAAGCGGGCCATTGAGGACTAGCGGCCGATCACTGGAACAGCGCGACCAGCCAGTAGGTGCATGCCGAGATCGCCGCTGCGGCCGGCATCGTCAGCACCCAGGCGATGACGATGTTGCTCGCGACGCCCCAGCGGACCGCGGAAGTCCGCCGCGCTGCCCCGACGCCAACAATCGCGCCTGTGATGGTGTGCGTGGTCGAGACCGGAACGCCGAGCCATGTCGCGGCGAACAGCGTGATCGCCCCGCCGGTCTCGGCGCAGAAGCCCTGCATGGGTTTCAGCCGCGTGATGCGCGAGCCCATGGTATGGACGATGCGCCAGCCGCCCGAGAGAGTGCCGAGCGCCATCGCGGCCTGGCAGGACAGTACGACCCAGAGCGGCACGTGGAACTCGCCCGAGCCGTAGCCGGATGAGTAGAGCAGCACCGCGATGATCCCCATCGTCTTCTGCGCGTCGTTGCCGCCATGGCCGAGCGAATAGAGCGAGGCGGAGACGAACTGGCCGATCCGGAACGTGCGATCGACCATGAACGGCGTCTGGCGCACGAACGCCCAGGTGACGGCGAGCACCAACAGGATCGCGAGGAAGAAGCCGACCGCCGGTGACAGCACGATGGCGGCCGCGGTCTTGAGCAGTCCTGCCCAGACGATCGACGACAGGCCAACCTTGGCGAGGCCAGCGCCGACCAGCCCGCCGATCAGCGCGTGGCTCGATGAGGACGGGATGCCGAGCGCCCAGGTCAGCAGGTTCCAGACGATCGCGCCGATCAGCGCCGCGAACACGACGGCGGGCGTGACGATCTCGGCGTCGATTATGCCGCGCCCGATGGTCTCGGCGACGTGCAGCCCGAAGAACAGGAAGGCGATGAAGTTGAAGAACGCCGCCCAGATTACGGCGTAGCGCGGGCGCAGCACCCGGGTCGACACGATGGTGGCGATCGAGTTCGCGGCGTCGTGCAGCCCGTTCAAGAAGTCGAAAGCCAGCGCCACGCCGATGAGCGCGACGAGCAGCGGAAGCGAGATAGCCGCGTCGCCCACGGGTCAGACGTTCTCGATCACGACGCCGCTGATCTTCTTTGCGACGTCCTCGAAACGATCGACCACGTCCTCGAGTCCCCCATAGATCTCGCGGCCGATGATGTAATCCATCGGATCGCTGCGGCCTGCAGTCCGGAACAGCTCTTTGACGCCCTTGTCGTGCAGGTCGTCCGAGCGGTTCTCGATCGCGATGATCTGTTCAGTGAGTTCGCCGAGCCGATCCGCGTTCTGGCCGAGCGAGGAGAGCAGCGGGATCGCCTCAGCGGTGAGGCGGGCCGCGTCCACGATCGTTACGCCCATCTCGCGCATGATCGGGTCGAAGGTCTTCAGTTCGTAGAGCGTAACGGCCTTCACCACCTTGTTCATCTCGTCGACGGAGTCGTCCATCGCCTGAATGAGCTCCTGGATGTCGGCGCGGTCGAAGGGCGTGACGAAGCTGCGGTGAAGCGCCTGCTGCACCTCGCGCGCGACGTCGTCGGCGAGGTTCTCCTGCCGAACGACCTCGGCGGCGTGGGCCGCCACCTCGTCGCCGCCCTCGAGCATCTTCTGGAAGGCGGCGGCGCCGGCGACCAGAATCCTCGAATGCTGTTCGAACAGCTCGAAGAAGCGATCTTCCTTCGGCATCAGTCGGCGGAAGAACCTGAGCATCAGACCTCCGGGGCGCGAGGACCTCTAACTGGACCAGCCCAGAAAGATCGCAACTACGTGATCGGCATTCCGATGTCGCCAACGAACGCGACCTCCCCCGGACCGGGCCCGAAAGACTCGATCGAGGACGAAGGATTGGGACCGGAGACCACCGGCGTGTCGACATCGACGCCGGCGGCGGCCGCCACCGCGGCAAGCGCCGCGCCCTGGTCGGCGATATGCACCGCCCAGAACAGTGGATTGCCCTTAGGCCCGGTCTCGAAAGCGATCAGCCAGCCTTCCATATCGGCGGCGAGTATCACGTAGGCTCGGGCCCAAACAGTTCGCCAGAGGTCGAGGGGCGGCCCTGAAGCCGGCCCCTCTGGCCGCCTCCCGGGGTTGGAGACTCCGGAAGCGGTTGCGTCACATTATGTGGCGATCGGGAACGAAGACTTGCGCACGGGTTGCGTCCTGCTGTCGCTCTCTCGGAGTTCTCGGCTAACGGAGCTTGGCGATCCCGATGCCGTCGAGCTTCGCGCGGTCCTTGATGGATTCTTCGCTGCGAGTCATCGCTTTCGAGATCGCCTTGAGCGCCATGCCCTTCCCGGCGAGCAACTTCAGTTTCGCAAGCTCCTCACCAGTCCACGGCTGGCGATGCCGTTCAAATCGCTCTTTCACGGGTAGCTCCTGCTTGCCGATGCGCTTGCGGCTCTCTCCCCGTCTATAGCAGCGACGGCAAGGCTTTTGACCGCGGGTGTCAGCTAACGCGCCACTAGTCTGGGCGCTGTGCGTCAACAGCAGACTTCGAAGATCGTCCTGTAAGCCGACATGCAGTACGCCGTATTCGTTGAGGTCATCCCGGCGACTTCGATAGTCGGACCTTCATCTCGTCGATGAAGTGCCGGACGCGGGCGGGCACGTGGCGGCGCGTCGGAAGCACGGCCCATATCGCGAGCGGTTCGGTCTCCGCATCGTCGATCGGCACAGCCACGAGACTTCCATTAGCCAAGTCTTCAGCCACATCCCAATATGTCAGCAGCGCAAAGCCCGCTCCGGCGCGGCAGGCGGCCCGGACCGCATCGACGCTGCTCGCCGACAACCGCCCTGCGACCCGTTTCGCGACCCGCTCTCCAGCCCGGCTGAACACCCACGCGTCCATCGCGTGAATGGTTAGGCAGACGTGGTCATCGAGCTCAGCGAGCGTCTGCGGCGCGCCGTAGGCCCGGAGGTGACCGGGCGCGGCGCACAGGATCCGCGGATTGTCCGCGACCTTGACGGCGATCAGCCCGGATTCCTGCAGCGTCGCGACGCGGATCGCGACGTCGATGCCGACCGCCACGATGTCCACGATGCCGTCGCTCAGCGTCAGGTCGACCTTAAGGAGCGGGTTCTCCGCCATCAGGCGCACGGCGAGCGGAACGACGATGGATCGGCCAATGAGGTTCGGGGCGGTGATCTTGAGGACGCCGCTTAAGCCCGCTTCCCGCCGTTCAGCAAAGGCCGAGGCGGCCGCCTCGCGCGCCTCCAGCATCGACTGCCAAGCGGTAAGAACGTCTCGCCGTCGCTGGTCAGGGAGACCGAGCGCGTGGTGCGGTGAAACAGCCGAACGCCGAGTTCCTTCTCAAGCGCTGCGAGCCGTCGGCTGACCGCCATCGGCGACAGCCCGGCCTGACGGCCGGCGCCCGACAGGCTACCGATCGACGCGATCGAGCAGAACAACGCAACGTCGCCGAGGTCCATATCGTATCACTGAACGATAAACTGCTTCTCGTCGAGCCGTGGTTCCGGGCACCGCGACGCCTGTCTATCTCCAACGTACGCAATTGAGCGGTTCGAACCTCTCTCGAAGGCGCTGCGGACCGAACGAAAGGACGGACAATGTCCGGCGACACTCTCTTCACGAAATACGATATAAACGGGCTGACCCTCCGCAACCGGTTCGCGGTCGCGCCCATGACGCGCGTCAGCGCCACAGCAGACGGGCTCGCGACAGAGCGGATGGCCCGCTACTACGAACGCTTCGCGCGCGGCGGGTTCGGCCTCGTCATCACAGAAGGGCTCTACTCCGACCAGGCCCATGCGCAGGGCTACCTGCATCAGCCCGGTCTTTCCGACGCGGCGCAGGCTGTCGCTTGGAAGCCGGTCGTCGAAGCCGTGCGCCAACACGGAGCGCGCATCGTCGCGCAACTCATGCATGCCGGCGCTCTGAGCCAGGGCAACCGCTTCCGGTCGACCTCAGTTGGACCGTCGGCGATCCGGCCCAAGGGCGAACAGATGGCGTTCTATCGCGGCCGGGGACCTTACCCCGCGCCCGTGGAGATTACGGAAGAGCAAATCGCCGACGCCGTGGAGGGGTTCGCCGCTTCGGCGGCCCGGGCCGTCACCACGTCGGGGTTCGACGGGGTCGAGATCCACGGCGCGAACGGCTACCTGCTCGACCAATTCCTCACCGACCACACGAACCGGCGGACCGACCGCTGGGGTGGCGATACGCGGCGTCGCATGGAGCTGACGCTGGCGATCTTTAGCGCCGTCCGTGAGCGGATCGGTGCTGCAGTCCCGGTCGGGGTCCGGATCTCGCAAGGCAAGGTCAACGACTTCTCACACAGATGGGCGGGACGTGAGACGGACGCCGAGGCGATCTTCGGCGCGCTCGGCGATGCGGGCGCCGACTACATCCACGTCACCGAGCATGAAGCCTGGCGCCCTGCATTCGAGGGCGGCGATACGAGCCTTGTGGCGCTCGCCAGGCGCTATGCGCCGGCCATCGCGATCATCGCCAATGGCGGGCTGCACGATCTCAGCCGCGCGACGGGGTCATCAGCCAAGGCGCGGACGTCGTCTCGCTCGGCAAGGGCGCGCTCTCCAACTCAGACCTTCCCATCCGGGCGCGCGAGGGGCTCGCCCTTGAGGCTTTCGACCCCGCGATCCTTGGTCCCGTCGCGAACGTCAAAGATCGGGAACTTGCCGCCTGAGGCGGCTCTTTCCCAACCCATGGAGAAAATCATGCTGGAACGCGTCGTCACCGACCCCGACAACTATGCGCCATACCTGCTCTCGCAGGGCATTCGCTTCGGCGACCTACTGTTCATCTCGGGCCAAGCGGGCGCGGGCGACGACGGAAAAATCGTCGAGGGCGGCTTCCGGGCGCAGGGCGAGCAGGCCTTCGCCAACCTCCGCCGGGCTGGAGGCCGGCGGATCGAGCCTCAAGGATGTGATCAAGGTGACGATCTACGTCACCGACATGGGACAGTTCGCCGAGGTCGTCGAACTCAGGCGAAAGTTCTTTTCCGAGCCCTATCCGGCAGACACGATCGCCGAGGTCCGGGCGCTCTACGATCCGGCCGCGATGATCGAGATCGAGGCGATCGCGGCCGTCCACGCGTGAACCATGCCGCGAGGCATCCGACGGTGCAGCTTCCGAGAAGCCGACCGTCGCCTGCCTGAGCAGTCTTAGAGCCTGTAGCCGCCGCTCGCTTCGACGACCTGACCCGTGACCCAGCGCCCCTCGTCGGAAGCGAGGAAGGCCACGACGGAGGCGACATCGGACGTCTCGCCGAACCGGCCGAGCGCGGTGTCTGCCTCGATCGCCTTCACCATCTCGGCGTTCTCGCGGACTGCCGCGTTCATGTCCGTCCGGATCCAGCCCGGCGCCACCACGTTCACGGTGACCCCGCGCGGCCCGAGCTCCATTGCGAGCGCATGGGTCAGGTTGTTGATGGCGGCCTTCGCCATCGAGTAGATCGGGACCATGGGCTGCGGCCGGGTGGCGAGCGCCGATGAGATGTTGATGATGCGGCCGCCGTCGCGGAGACGGCCCAACGCCGCCTGCGCCATGAAGAACGGCGCGCGGGCGTGAACAGCGATCATCGCGTCCCAACCTTCCGGCGTGGCGTCGCTGAGGCCGCCCCACCCGGAATTGCCGGCGTTGTTGACCAGGATGTCGAGAGCGCCGTTGCCATTGCGCGCCATAAGCTGACGGTCGAGCCGATCGAACAACGTCGGAATGCTCGCCGCGTCGGCGAGATCGGCCTGGAGCGCGAAAGCGGTTCCGCCGGCCGCCTCGATGGCGGCGACAGCCTCATCCGCGCCGCCCTTGCTGGCGTTGTAGGTCAGCGCGACGGTCGCGCCGTCGCTGGCGAGACGTTCCGCGATCGCGCGGCCGATGCCACGCGAACCGCCGGTGACGAGAGCGGTCTTCCCGTTCAGTGACTTGGACATCTGCTGATCCTTTCTCAAACGACACGCTCGCGCATGACCGGGCCGGGGCTCGCCTCGATCACGGTCAGGGCGAGACGGATGAGGTCGGGGTCGCCGCCATATTCGTGGTCGGCGACGTGGTGGAGGAAGAGGCCGAGCTGCTCGATCTGCCGGGCGCCCTTCAGCGGTCCCGCGGCGAGCGGCCTGAAGCCGGCGTCCTCGATGAGCTTGCGCGTGATCCGCCCGGCGTCCGCGTCGTCGGTCACGTAAGGCACGCCCGGCCGAGTCGGGGCCGTCTCCCAGACCGACGCCTCGAGCACGGGAGCCGCCAGCGTGCTGAAGGCCTTCACGACGCGCGCCTTCGGCAGACGCTTCTGCAAACCCTCTGCCGTCGAACTGTCACGCATGAACTCGACGTCGTGGAAGTGCTTGAAGTCAGCCGTGACGCCGAGCGGGTTCATGGTCTCGATGACGATCTTTGCGTCGAGCGCGTCAGCGACTGTGGCGACGATCGTCTCCACCCGCGGCCAGTAAACCGAGAACAGGACGACCTCGCCAAACTCTGCGGCCTCGCGGATCGTGCCGAGGCGAGCCTTGTCGCCAAGCTCCGCCAGGAGAGGTTCGAGCTTTCGATCCTCGCCGTCCTTGGCGAGGACGAGCTCATGTCCCGCCGCCGCCCATGCCCGCGCGAGCCGGGCCCCGATGTTCCCCGTGTTGAGAATGCCGATTTTCATATGGGTCTCCGCGCCAGTTCGATTGGCGTGGCGGAGAGCTATGATGTCGCGTTTAGTGGATAAACCGGCTGGCCAGCACCACCTTGTCGCTCATGGACGCGACAATCGATCCCGCTCAGCTCAGGGCTTTTGTGGCCGTCGTCCGGTCCGGCTCCTTCACGCGGGCGGCCGAAGCGTTGGCGACTCGCAAGTCCCATCTCAGCCGCCTGGTGATCCGGCTCGAAGCGCGACTCGACGCGCAGCTCCTGCATCGGACCACACGATCCGTCACCGTGACAGAGCTCGGCCAAGAGGTGTTCGAGCGCGCTGTCGCGATTCTCGCCGCCCTGGAGGATACCGATCGGCTTGCAGAGAGCGCCAAGGGCGAGCCGCAAGGCGTGCTGCGCCTGACCTGCGGCGAAGAGTTCGGACTTTGCGTCGTCAGCCGCTGGATCGCCGGCTATCTTGCCGCTCATCCTAAGGTGCGGGTCGAGGCCGATTTCACCAACCGCATGGTCGACATCGTCAGCGAGGGCTACGATCTCGCGATCCGGGTCGGCACCCTGGGCGACGGCGATCTCACCGCAGCCAAGCTCGGGGAGGCCGACTACGCCCTGTTCGCAAGCCCTGACTACCTTAAGGCTCGCAACGCGCCGAAAGTGCCGCGAGACCTCGGCGCCCACGAGACTGTGGTGTTTGCGGCTGCCGGACGAAGCGCCGAGCTCAAACTGAGCCGCGGCGCCGACAGAGAGATCGTTCGCCTCGTTCCGCGCCTCCTGGTCAACAACAACCTCGCCGCCCGTGACGCCGTGGCCGCCGGCGTCGGCATCGGGCTGCTGCCGCGCTTCCAGGCCGCGCAGCTCCTGACCGAAGGCCGCATCCAAGAGGTGCTTCCGGGCTGGTCGAAGCCGCCGGCCCCAGTCCACGCCGTGTTCTCGTCGACCCGCTATCCCACGCCGAAGGTCCGGGCCTTCGTCGACCATGCGAAGAGAACCTTCACGTCGATGATCGCGGTCCCGGCCTGACGGCTGGACCGCGCTGACTGTTGCGTGCAGGGGCAACGGTCCATTGCCCCTGTCGTCACTGTCAGCCTTTCAAGGCGATCCATAGCTCTGGGTCCGGACGCGCCCGCCGGAAAAGTCGGCGGCGCGCCGCGGCCAGCTTATGGAGGGATCATCAGGTGACAGCACAATCGGAATCATCGGCTCGGGCCTCGTGGAAAGGCCGTCGCGCGGCTCGCCGTCAGGGCGGGATACAAGGTCGTGTGAGCAACTCGCGCGGCGCCGAAACGCTGACGGGCCTCGTCGCGGAGCTCGGCCCGCTTGCCCGCGCGGGCTCCGTTGAAGAGGCGATCGCGGCCGGGGACATCGTCACGGTCTCGGTTCCACTCGCCGCCTTCGAGGCGCTGCCGTCCGACGGCTTCGCCGGGAAGCTCGTGCTCGACCAGACGAACTACTATCCGGGCATGGGCGATTTCCGCCGCGCCGATCTCGACAGCGGGGAATTGACCTCGAGCGAGCTTGTGCAGCGCCACCTTCGCGGCGCCCGGCTCGTGAAGGGGCTGCACAACCTCAGCTGGATCCACATGGAGAGCAACGCCCGGCCCAAGAGCGACGCCGACCGGACGACCCTGCCGATCGCGGGCGACGACGCCGTGGCCAAGCAGGCTGTGACCGAGTTCGTCGAGGCCATCGGCTATGACGTCGTCGACGCCGGCTCGCTCGCCGAAAGCTGGCGCATCGAACCCAACACGGCGATCTACTTCTGGCGCTACGCGCCGGTCGTCCCAGAGGGCGTAACGGGCGCCGAGGCCAAGCGGATCTATCAGCAGCGGGGCGAACCCGTTTTCTCCCGATCAGGCTCGGACGCTGATCCGAGAGGCCGTGCGCCCGTCGCCGATCGGTGGGACGCTCGAAGGCATGCCGCAGGTCCACATCGATCTGTTCCTCGAGCAGGCGAGCCCCGAAACCGTGAAGCAGTGATCCCGAACGCGCCGGACGCTGTGCGCGGCGTCCGGCGCTTGATTGCCCGATCGCGTGGCAGATGGAAAAATGTTGTCCATGAAGACAACAATCAGCTTTTCCGAGATGCAGGCTTTCGTCGCGGTGGTGACGGAGGAGTCGTTCACCGCGGCCGCCGAACGCCTGGAAACCGACAAGGCGCGGGTCAGCCGGATCGTCCAGCGCATCGAGGAAAAGCTCGGCGCGAGGCTTCTGAACAGGTCGACCCGGCGGCTCAGCGTGACCGAAGTCGGCCGGGACTATTTCGAGCGCGTCTCCTCGATCCTAGCCGCCGCGGAGGCCGCCGAAGCAACAGTTGCGCAGCAGTCCCGGGAGCCGAAGGGGCGCCTGAAGATCACTGCGACGCCCGAGTTCGGAACGACCCGGGTCGACGGCTGGATCGCCACCTATCTGCGCACATGGCCGAAGGTCACCGTCGAGACGGTCTACTCGATCCGCGCCGTCGACATCATCCACGAGGGGATCGACGTGGCCATCCGGATCGGAGCGCTGCAGGATTCCGAGCTCTCGGCGCGCAAGCTCGGCGACATCACCTACGGCCTCTATGCGTCGCCCAGCTATCTGAAGAGCGCTGCGCCGCTGCACGCAGTCGACGACCTGAAGCGCCATGACCTGATCATGAAGACGGCAAGCGGCCGCGCCGTCTGGACGCTGGCCAGTGGCACGTCACGGAGAAGGTCTCGCAGACGCCGCGATGCGCGCTCGACAACATGATCGCGCTGAAAAACCTCGCCGTGTCGGGACTTGGAGTGACCCAGCTTCCTCGCTTCATGGCCGCGCCGCATGTCGCCGACGGAACCCTGGCTCACGTCCTGCCCGGATGGGCGAACGCGCCGATGCCGGTCCACGCCGTCTTCGCCTCGACGCGGTACATGGACCCGAAAGTGCGAGGCTTCGTCGATCTGTGCCGAGAGGCTTTCCAGGACGGCCCCGAGCACGGAGCAGACTCTAAACACTCAGCGGCCGCGGCGCCCTCGTAGAGAGGATTTCCACGAGGGCGCCTCGTCGAAGGTCAGCCTTCACCCCAAGAGATTGGGCCGTAGGCCTCGAACGGGGCTGACCTCTTCGAGCAGCGACGCGAGATGAAGGATGGTGGGCTCAGTGCGCCAACCGCCGATGATCTGGACGTTGATCGGCATGCCGTCCGTGCTCGTGCCGAACCGCATCGACAGGCCTGGCAAGCCGGTGACGTTGAGCGGCACGGTCGCGGCCTGGAGGTAAGTCGCATCCACCGTACGGCCGTCGATGACGAGCTGCTCGACGCCATGCCGGTGCGCCGGGATCGGCAGCACCTGCGTGATCAGCGCGTCGTAGTCCCTGAAATAGGCCGCGTAGCCGTCGCGCAACCGCTCCGCCGCCTGCTCCCCCTCGATGTAGTCGTCCATCGCCGTATCGGGCAGCGAGAGCATGGTCCTGGCCATCTTGTAGAGCTCGTCCTCGCGACGTCCGGCCGTCGCCGCCCTGAAGGCCGGCTTCATCTCCATGACGTGGAGGCGGTTGAAGACGTCGAGCGCGAAGTCCCGCTCCAGCGCCGGGATGCTCACAGGCTCTACGAGAACGCCGAGGCCCTTGAGCGCGTCCCGCCGCCGCCTCGACAGTCGCCGCAACTTCCGGGTCGACCGGCCCGAGGCCAGGCCCGACCATCCACCCCACGCGGAGCGGCCGGTCGGACGAGCGCGCAAGCCCGGCGCCGACTGCCGCGCTGCTGGCGAACGCGTCGAGGCCGTCGGGGCCGGCCAGTTGCGAGATGGCGAGCGAAAGATCGCGAACGCTGCGGGCCATCGGGCCGACATGCCAGAAGCGCCGCGGCGCGCGGGGCCAGATCCCCGTCATCGGCACGAGCCCATGCGTCGCCTTCAGCGAGGCGATACCTGTCTGGGCGGCTGGCCCGCGCACCGAAATCGCGAGGTCCGTGCCGAGCCCAAGCGGCGACATGCCTGCGGCGATCGCCGCGGACTCGCCGCCGCTCGACCCGCCCGGCGTGCGTTCGGGATCCCACGGGTTGTTGGTGCGGCCGGAAAGCAGATTGTCGCTCTCGATCCAGTAGGAGAATTCAGGAAGGTTGGTCTTTGCGAGCAGAATGCCGCCGGCGTTCTTCAGGCGCGCGACGCTGGTCGCATCCGTCTCCGGCGTGCGGCCCCTGAAGATCGGTGAGCCCCTCTGAGTCGGCACGCCGGCCGTGTCGATGGAATCCTTTACGGTGAAGGGCACGCCGTGGAGTGGGCCAAGCGCTTCGCCGGCGAGCACCGAGGCCTCGGCGACTTTCGCGGCCTCGTGCGCACCGTCCGCGACCGTGACGATCGCGTTGACATGTCCGTCCACCGCTTCGATGCGGTCGAGATGAGCGCGGACGATCTCGACCGGCGAAACTTCGCGGGTGCGGATGAGTTCGGCGAGCCGTGTCGCGTCGGAGAAAAGGATGTCATCGGTCATAGCCTAGCCTCTACCTAACGTTCGTTAGGCATCAATTGGATGGTGATTTTCGTTCCGTCAAGCCCTATCTAACGATCGTTAGGTTCATTGGGGCAGACAGCCGTGACCACGAATTCCCGAGAAGCGATCCTCGCGGTGGCGACGCTGAGCGCACAGGCGCACGGCTATCTCGGCATGAACTTCCGCGACCTCGCGGCCGAGGTGGGGATCAAGGCTGCGAGCATCTATCACCACTTTCCGAGCAAGGCCGAGCTCGGTGCGGCCGTGGCCAGGCGCTATTGGGAAGACGCCGCAGCCGTCCTCGAGGCGATTTCGGACGAGGCCGCTAACCCGGCCGAGGCATTGCGCCGCTACCCCGCAACGTTCCGTGGCGCTCAAGAACGGCAACCGGATCTGCCTGTGCAGCTTCATGGCAGCCGAGTTCGACGACCTGCCCGACGTCGTGAAAACGGAGGTGCTCGCATTCGCCGACGTCAACGTGGCGTGGCTGACGCGGCACGTGTCCGCCGCGGGGCTTGCCCCTGCCGGGGAAAGCGAAGCGAGGGCTCGTTCGATCTATGCCGCTATCGCCGGGGCCCAGCTCGTCGCGCGCAGTCGTTCGGACGTCTCGATCTACGATGCCCTTATCGACGGCTATCGCGCCGCCGGGCTGCTTCCCGACTAACTTGACTGGACTTGTTTGCAGTGGATCCGGAAACGGTAGGGTGAGCTCGGCGGCGCACTTCTTCGACTAAACCTAGCAGCCGACGTAGCTGCCCAAGTTGAGGCAAAGCGGCTTGTGCGGACCATGGATCGATTGAGCTCGACGTTCCCAGAGTACTATCTCTAACATCCGAGCCGGAAGCAGACGCCGCCCGCTTAAGCCGTCGCTGCTTCCCGAACGACTTACAGCGGACGCGAAGCCGATATGCCGGTTATCACGCCCTTAAGTCTGGCGGCCAACATTTTGTCGACGCTCGCGGTAATCGCGCTAGCGGCTCGCGGATGAGGACGCCGCGTTTTCCAAGACAACGCCAAGCCTGCCTGAAGCTGGACGATTTCGCCATAACGCGCTCGAACTCGTCCGAGACCTACACGTCGCCGACGAGCGACGTCGCGCGGATGTTAGCGGCGACGTCATCGAGCGCCGACTCTCGGCGGCCGGTGGCTAAAACATGGGCTCTGACCTGAACGAGCCTCTTGGCCGAAACGAGGCCAGGCCCGATCGCGCCCTTTGCCTAGCGGTCGTGCAGCGAACGCCGCTTCCAGTTCGCCACACGCCGAGACTCGGAGAAAGCCATCGGCGGACAATGGCCGGCGGCTTCCCGCAGCTCTCATTGTCTCGACGCTGGAAGCCGCCGTCAGGTGGAGAGACGCCGCCGGGCTCGGCTCGCGTCTTCAGCAAAATATCAGGGAGGAGCAAATGCCGGAAGATCAGGACTCCGTCAGACGCCGTCATACCCATGACGGCGTCTTTTTGCTTGCCGCGCAATTATCTGCGGTTCGACGTCGGCGGCCGGGGCGTGGGAAAACCCGCTAGAGAAGCGCTACACGTCAGGACCTCTGGAGGTCTGCGACCAGGGCGCCTTCTTCGTTGGCGGCGTCCCGAAAGTCACGAACTACGCGACGTCCTCGGACGGAGGGCCACCACAGCAGATCACGATCGGCCAGTCCTACGTGCAGTTCCAGATCCCGGCCGAGCGCCGGAAGTGGCCGATCGTCATGATCCACGGGTCGACGCATACGGGGGCGGCGCTCGACGCGACGCCGGACGGCAAGGAGGGCTGGTACTCCTACGCCGTGCGCAACAACCTCGCGACGTTCATCGTGGACCAGCCCGGACGCGGCCGGTCCGGTTTCGACCAGTCCGTAATCCTAGAAGCGAAGGGCAAGAACGACTGGAGCCTGATTCCGTCGAGCTTCGGCCGCATCACCGACAACGGCGCGTGGACGACGTGGTTCGGCCATCTGCTTCCGAGCGGATCGGACATCACCACCGGCACGATGATCCGTCACGGCGATCCCGGCGACCCCGACGGTCCGGAGGATTTCAACCAGCCGTCCGAGAAGCACGGACGCTATCTTCCGGCCTTCCCGATCCCTCCGGTGAAGAACTCCGTCGACGCTGACGTCGTCGCGCGGGAGGGCGCGATCGGTCCGGCGCCGAACCCGAAGAACAACCTCTATCTTGGCCTCGAATACTACAAGCAGTTGGTTCCGAACGGCGAAGTGACGCTACCGGGATCCTTCTGTCCAACCTGCAACCCGCAGACTCTCAACGCGATCGACACCTGGCTTCCGAACGCGCTCGCCGATCTCGTCGAGGGGCTCGGCGGCGCGATCGTCTCGCCGCACTCGCAGTCGACCTCGTCGGTGTTCCACATGGTCCGCATCCTGCGCGAGCGCGGCCAACTCCATCTCATCAAGGGCATCATCATCCCCGAGGGAGCCGGCACCAATCTCGAGGCCGCGGGCCTGACCGGCCGGGACTTCGACACGATCCCGTTCCTGCTGGTGAACGGCGATTATCGCCCTCTCGCGACGCGCCAGATCAACTACGCGGCCGTCGCGGCGATGAACGCCAGCCGGTCCCGCAAGGTCGGGCCGGCGCTTGCGCTTAACATCGAAGACCCGCGCTTCAACGGCAAGCTCAAGGGCCATACTCACATGGGCATGCTCGGCTCTACCGCGCTTCGGGAGTTCGACTTCTTCCTCGAATGGGCCGACGAGAACATTCCGAATCCGATGGTGAAGGCCTCGTGCAAGGCCAAGCGCGACTGACCTTCCGACGCCTGTGTCGAGGCGTCTGACATCAAAGGGAGTGGCGGCCGCAGGCGCAGCCGCCACTCTGCATTTGGCCGTTCGCGCCTCCTTCGGCCACGGGCGCCCAAACGATGCGCTGAACGCCGGATTTCATGCGCTCAGCGCTGAGATGCCGCGTAAGGTCTCATTACGCTCGACCTCTCGTTCAGGGAGGACGCAATGACTTCGACTTTGAAAAGGACTTCGACTTGCGCGGCCTGGGCCGTCGCATTCGCGATCGGCGCGGCTGGAGGCGCGGAGTCAGCGCTGGCGCAAGGGTGGTCCGATGTGAAGGCGTCGCCGCCGCTGACCCTTCAGGGGCAAGGCAGCTTCTTCGTCGGCGGCGACGTCGAAAAGATAAAGACCGAATACCTGACCTCTCCGGATTACGCCGGAAAGATCATGACGGACCAGATGTACGTGCAGTTCCAGCTGCCGGAGAAGACCAACAAGCAGTTCCCGATCGTCTTCATGCACGGCTGCTGCCTGACCTCCAAGACATGGGAGACGACGCCCGACGGGCGGATGGGCTGGTACGAGTACTTCACCCGAAAGGGCTTCAAGACCTTCATGGCCGAACAGGTCGGCCGCGGCCGATCGGGCTTCGATCCGACGCGTTTCGCGCGGGTCAACGCCGGCGACGCGCCCAACACCGACAACCCCAACATCCTCGTCGCGACGGATCGCTTCGCCTGGAACGTCTTCCGCTGGGGCGACTACGAAACGAAGACGCCCTATCCCGGCCAGCGCTTCCCGATGCAGACCGTCGGCGTCGGCGAGAACGCGGGCTACAGCTTCTACAAGCAGGTCATCCCGGACCTGAACGCGACGCTGAGCGACGCCGCCTCTCCCGACTGCAACGGCGGCACCTGCACGCCGATTGAGCCGGACGCGCCTTATAACAGCCCGGACAATCTGGCGCGGCTTTCGAACCAGCTTGACGGCGCCATTCTGGTCGGCCACTCGCAGTCGTCGAGCTTCCCGACCCGCGCCGCGCTTCGGGGCGCGGCGAAGACAGTGAAGGGCATCATCCAGCTCGAAACCGGCTGCTTCACCAACCTGACGGCTGATCACATCAAGATCCTGAAAAAGATCCCGATTCTGATCATGGTCGGCGACAACTACACGGTTCCGCAGCCGACCCCGGCCTGCGTGACCATGCGCGACCAGATCAACGGCGCCGGCGGCGACATGACCTTCATCTCGCTGCCGGCGATCGGCATCAAGGGCAACAGCCACATGTTCATGCAGGACACCAACAATCTCGAGGTGGCCGACGTGATCATCGACTGGATCAAGCAGCACGTGGCCAAGGATCGCCGGGGCTGACGGCTTAGACCGCCGAACCAAGCGAGCGACGCGCGGCCCTGATCGGCTGCGCGTCGTAAGATCCTGCGGCTTGGAAGCGATCCGGGCGATAGACCGAGCCTTCAGCCGAAAAAGGCCCGATCCCCCCGTATGGCGCGGGGCTGGGCGCCGAAGTGTCGGCGGAACGCTCGGTTGAACGTCGACAGGTCGTTGAACCCCCAGCGGAAGGCGAGCTCCGAGATCGACGCGCGCCGGCCGCAGGCCGACGTCAGTTCGGCGCGGACCCGCTCCAGTCGCTCGACCATCACGTAACGGCCGAAGCTTGTTCCGAGCCGGGCGAACTGCTTGTGGATCTGACGGGTCGACACGCCGAGCTCGGCCGCCACGCCGCTCGGCGAGAGGTCGGGCTCCGCCAAGAGGTCGTCGATCACGCCGAGCATCGCCCCGGTCGGCCCGCGGGCGCCGCGATGAGGCAGAGGCTCGGCCGAAAAGCATCCGAGCGACAGCGGCAGCAGCGCGACGCAGGCCTCGAACACCGAGGCGAGTTCGTCGGGCGACGACGAGCGCAGATTGCTCGCGAGCATCCGGAGACACGACGACAGCGGCTCGATCAGCCTGTCGCCCGGCACGACGGTGTTGAGCGAGCGCCCGGACATGCCCGGCACGTCCGCGAAACGCGACATCGGGATGCAGAACCCGACGCTGCGGTTCAGCGCGCCGGCCTTTTCCGTCAGGTGGATCGGCTTGTGGCTATGGTAGAGAATGAGGTCCCCGACCCCCGCGACGTTGCGCCGATCGGCCTGCTCGAGGCTCATCTCGCCCGACAGGATGTAGTTCCCGTAGAGCGACTCGGTCGGCGACGCGGCAATGTTCGCCTTGCTCTTGATCGCGCGAAGCCCCGTGGTGGCGCTGACGCCGACCGCGCATTCGCCCAAGCCGATGCTCTCGATGCGCCCCTCGAACGGCGTCTCGTCTTCGACGGGTTCGGGCGTCCAGGGCATGTAAGAGGAGCAGACGCCCTCCCGATAAACCGCAAAGGCGCGCTTCGCCGAAGCATACTTGCTGTCCCAAACCTGGAGTCGAGGCGTCTGGGGCCGCTTCGTTTCGATGCTGTCCATGGCATGTCTCCCCACGTCGGCGCGGCCGCCGTCAAATAGGAGACGTGCAGAAAGGCGCGACGCTTTATTTTGTTTATACGACACGCACGCAACGAACGAATTTGTTCATTTCTCCTTTCGCTATATTCGAGCGCTGGATCACGCTAAACAGATGCGTTATTAAAAGACATATCCAGTTTAGCGCATGTATTTCTTCTTATTGCTGAGATGTTACTATGTCGGTGCGGGCTGACAAGACATCCAGAAGTTGAAAGATTACGGGAAAACAAGCCGCGGCCTCCGACGCGGCGAATGAGCGCCGCGTCGGAGGCTCTGCGGCCCGCGGCTCAGTCTCCGGAGCGGTTCTTGCCGACGGCGCGCTTTGCCGTGCGCCGCAGGGCGTTGTCGCGGATCCAGTCGAGCATCCAATCGGCGACCTCGAGATTGTTGCGGTCCTGCATGAGCATGTGGGTGTTGCCCTTGAAGCCGAACTTCGGCAGCTCGGCGAGAAGCGCGGTCCCACCCGCCGCCTTCAGGCGCCGCACGAAGGCCTTGCAGTCCGCCAGCGCCTTGGTCCAGAGCGGCCCGGAGATCTTCGAGTCCCCAAGATGGTCGCCGAACACGATCAGCGTCGGGATCTTGGCGAGGCTCGCGAGTTGCGCGTCGGTCGGCGGCGGGCACTGCCCCTCGATCGACACGACGCCGAGCACGTTAGAGCTATCCGCGAGCGCCGCCTGCTCGGGAAAGAAGCCGGACTCCGAATGGCCGACAAGCACAGCGCCGCCGGCCGACCGCGCAAGATCGGCGAGGTTGGCGTAGGTCGGGTTCGGAGTGGGCAGCGTCGCGTTGAGATCGGGAATGACCTGATTGCCGAACTCGCCGAGCGCCTCGATCGGGAATTGCTGGTCCGCGAAGGGCTCGGGATATTGAGGGCCGAAGCGGAACAGGTCCCAGGCGGCTTCGCGCCCGAAGGTGAAGATGGCCGGCAGCTTCTCGGGCGGCTTCTTGCCGAGCCGCACCTGGTTGATCGTGGTCGCGTCGAAGCCGGACCGGGCCCGCGACGACTGGTCGGGCAGATAGACCGCGTGGCCGCGCCGGACAAAATATTCCGCCCAGCCCATACGGCCGTCCGGCGTGTCCTCCAGGTCTTCGCGCTGAGGCAGCAGCCGTGCAGCAGCACGATCGGCGCGCGGCTCGCCTCGCCCTTCGGCGCCTGGAACTGCACGTACATCTGACCGGTCTTGATGACGTCCGTGTTTGAATAGCCGATCTGGCCGGCGGGATTGCCCGTGGTCGCGTTGGTGCGGGTTTCGAAGCCGCCGACGAAGAAACTCCCTTGGTCCTTCAGCACAAGAGGGGCGGTCAGGTCCGGACGGTCCGCCGCGACGCCTGCGCCGACGCCGGCGATCGCGAAGGCCAAAGACCCGACGACAAGCGTCGCGACGCTCCTTTGATGTCTCATGTGATGCTCCTATCGGTGCGCCGAACGGCGCAGGCCGAGATCACGCCATGTCTCGCGCGCGGTCTCGGCGCTGAGCGACCTTCAATCAGCGTCGGGCGCACCGCGCGAGCCGCCTGAGAATGCGCTGAACGCCCAGTCGGCGTTCGCCCGCCGCCGAGACGCCTGCGCCCAAACCTCGCTCAATCGGCCGACCGAAGCGGCCCCGATAAGGCCGCCGGCCGGCCCGGCGTCACCGCCGCGCCAAAGCAGCTTTAGGGAGGCTGAGATGACTGGAAGGATTGGAACGTGGACACGCGCGGCCGTCGGGCGCGCCACCGCCGCCGGCGCGATGCTGCTTGCGAGCGTCGTCGCGGCCGGCGCCGCGGGGCCGCTTGTGAAGACCGACAAGGGCGACGTTCGCGGCTTCGTACAGGAGGACGTCGCGCGCTTCTACGGCATCCCCTACGCCAAGCCGCCGGTCGGCAAGCTGCGCTGGAAGCCTCCGGTGGAGGCCGACGCCTGGAAGACGACGCTCGACGCCGTCTCTTTCGGCCCGCAATGCCTGCAGGTGACGACGCTCGGCCCGTTCGCCGGGCCGCAGAACACCAACGAGGATTGTCTCTATCTCAACGTTTACGCGCCACTCACCGCGCTCGGCGGCACGAAGCTTCCGGTCATCGTGTGGATCCACGGCGGCGGCAATGTCGACGGGGCGAGCGACGCCTATGACGGCTCGAAGATGGCCCGCGACGGCAAGACCATTGTGGTCACGCTGAACTACCGCCTGAACCTGATGGGGTTCCTCGCCCATCCCGCGATCCAGGCCGAGGGCGAGCTTTTCGGCAATTACGGCATCATGGACCAGCAGGCCGTGCTGCGATGGGTTCAGGCCAACATCGGAGCGTTCGGCGGCGACCGGAAGAACGTCACGCTCGGCGGCCAGTCGGCCGGCTCCTCCGACACGATGGCGAACATGACCTCGCCGCTCTCGGCGGGCCTGTTTCACCGCGCCATCCTGCAAAGCGGCGTGGGCTCGACGACGCCGCTCGCCACCGCCGAGACCAACGCCAAGAATATGGCGGTGGCGGCCGGTTGCGGCTCCGGCGTCGACGAAGCGACGGCGAAGTGCCTCCGGAACCTGCCCGCCGAGGCGGTCTTCAAGCTCGCCGGCACGCAGAGCGCCAACGGGCCCTACATCTCAGGGCTTATCGAGGACGGAACCATCATCCAGCGCCGCTTCGTCGACACGCTGGCCTCGGGCGTCTTCAACAAGATGCCGGTGATGAGCGGCGCAACGATCGACGAGGCGACGTTCGGCCTTGGGATCACGCAATACTTCCGGCCCGGCCGGACGCCGTTCACCGAGGCCGACTATGACGCCAAGATCGCGACCTATGGCGCGGCGACCTTCCCCGCCGACGCCCAGCGCCGCGTGAAAAGGCTCTATCCGCTCTCGAAATACGAGTCGCCGCTGCTGGCGCTCGACGCGATCCAGAGCGACACCACCCAGTGCACGCAGCACAACACCAACGTGCTGCTGTCCGATCAGGTGCCAGTCTACGCCTACCAGTTCGCCGACCGCACCGCGCCCACCCTACTTCCCAAAGATGCCCGGTTACCTGTCGCTCGCCTATCACACAGCCGACATCCAGTACCTGTTCATCGGCTGGCACGGCGGCGACCAGGGCATCCCGCACGACCTCAACAAGCAGCAGCGGAAGCTCTCCGACGAACTGGTTGCCGCCTGGACCAGCTTCGCCTGGAGCGGCAATCCGAACGGTTCCGGCAACAGCCCATGGCCGCGCTTCCGGGCCAAGAAGAACCTTCCCGGCGTGCTCGAACAGAACATCCCGTTCTCGACCGCCATCACCGACGCGGAGTTCGTCGCCCAGCACAAGTGCGACCTCTGGGACTCGATCCTGAGCTATCACCCAACGAAGACTGCATCGAACTAAGGTCCGAACGGGACTTTAGCGGTCGCCGGCGTCGTCTGGCGACCGCCACGTATTCAAATGGAATATTGAGCCCTTGCTGGAATCAAAAGGACTCCTGCCAAGCAATTATCGCTTAGGTCCGAATAGGGTTAGCGGCTGCTGCGATTTGGGCAGCGGTCGCATGGTTGGCGCGGGTGTAGCTCTCAAACGGAGAACGCAGCAAAATGCGTTGTGCCTCCCGTCTGGCGGCGCGCGTTAGCATTCTTCGTCCAGAAGATCCTTCAGCGCGGCGTTGGCGAGCATAAAACCGGCCAGCATCCGTCGACGCTTCCGGCCGAGAGCAGACCCTCCGAGCGTCGGCTAATGGGATGGACCGGCTGCTTCCCTCGGCGGGTTAGCCTTCAAGGCTGTTGCCCGCGAAGACCTGGAGAAGCAGCCCATGCAAACGACCCGCGAAACCACAACGCCCGCGCTGACATCCGTCGGAATCGATATCGGCAAGGACGTCTTTCACGTCGTGGGTTTTGGCCCCGACGGGAAGATCGCGTTCCGGAAGAAGATCCGACGGCTTGCCCTCGTCGAGACGTTCAGGGCGCTTCCGCCCTGCATCGTCGGAATGGAGGCCTGTCTGAGCGCGCACTTTGTCAGCCGGACGCTGCGTGAGCTCGGCCATGAGCCTCGGATCATTCCGGCGATCTACGTGAAGCCCTTCGTGAAGGGCCAGAAGAATGACTACAACGACGCAGAGGCGATTGCTGAGGCGGCATTGCGGCCGAACCTAAACCTGGTTCGGGAGAAGACGCAGGATCAGCTCGATCTCCAATCCTGTCATCGAGTGCGCTCGCGGCTGGTGTCCCGCCGCACCGCGACCATCAACCAGATCCGCGCCTTCCTGATCGAACAGGGCATCGCGGTCAGGACAGGTTCGCGCTCGCTGCGCAACTCGCTGTTCGAGATCTTGAGGAACAGGGAGAGCGAGATCTCGCCGCGCATGCACGACCTGATCGTTGGGCTTTATGAGGACTGGCTCTGGTTGGACGAACGCATCGAGACCATCACCCGTGAGATCGAGCAGATCAGCCAGACCGAAGAGAACTGCCGTCGGTTGATGAGCGTGCCGGGTGTCGGGCCGCTCATCTCCACCGGCGTGGTCGCCGCGATCGGAACGGGCGAAGCCTTCGAACGCGGACGCGATTTCGGCGCCTGGCTCGGCCTTGTGCCGCGGCAGTACAGCACTGGCGGGAGGTCGATCCTCGGGCGCATCTCGAAACGCGGCAGCCGCTATCTGAGAACGCTGTTCATCCAGGCTGCGAACGTCATCCTCATGCGGCCGCAGAACTGGGAGCGGTTCAGCTTCGGATCGTGGCTGAAGGAAGCGGCGACGCGCCTTCACCGCAACAAGCTGGCGACGGCGCTGGCCAACAAGCTCGCCCGCATCGCCTGGAGCGTTCTACGTCATGACAGGGCGTTCGACGCTCACCCTGTTGAGGCTACGGCGATCTGAAGCCGTAGCCTCGTTAAGTTCGCGACCGAGAACTGCATGGAACGGATCGATCAACGCGCTCGGAGTCTGATGACCCTTAGGGTCGCTTGGCGACCTGTCCGCTAATGAGACCAAATGCGCGTGCGTATTCCCATCAAGGCCACGGCCCGCGAGCCGATCAAACAGGCCGGATACATATCAGCGACTTCCGCACCAGCACGCCTCAGTTGCGAACAGCAGCCGGTCCATACATACGGGTCACGGGTGGCCAGTAGGCCTGATGCGCCAACCACCGCAACGTCTAGATCGCCTTCGTAGCTGCGGAACGTGTGCTCGATCCAGCGCGCCGATGTCGCTTGGCGCCGGCGATAGCTGCCTGGTGCGCGTTCCTCAGTTCAGGCGTAGCCGCGCCGATCGGTACAGGTCCTCTCCGAAGACCGGCATTTCAATCTCGTAGGCGTCGATAAACGCCCGGATCTCAGGCTTGGCCATCGGTTCGCGGAAGATCGAGCCGTTTCCATAGAGCTTCTGAAACGCCAAGCAAAAATCGTCGAGCCGCTCTTCAGCCAACGCCGCCTGAAAATTTTCCGCGCTCGGCTGCACGTACTGTCCCCAACCAACGCCGCGTTCTAGCTCAGCGCGAACGCGCCGAACGATTGCCTCGGGGGTGACTTCAATTCCGAGGACAGCGAGTTCCCTCGGCGCTTCTTCTACGATTCCGCAGAGCCCTCTCACGCTTAGTGGTTCGATAACGCCCGTCCTGCGCTGCTCGAGAATGCAGGGGGAGACAAGGAAATCATCATCGTCGATGCCAGCAAAGTCGGTCATTCGGGGATCTCTAGGTTTGCCAAACTGGAGCTACGCTCGAAATTCGTTGTTAGAAGGACTCATACAAACTCTTGAGTTTTTCAATTGGTGCGCAAATATTGCTGGCAGCTTGAGCAAAATAGGCCGCTCTAGAGCGATGTTTGCTGAGATTCCAAGGTCACCCGCCCGCCCTCACGGCGCCCGAAAATGCTTGGAGAGCTTCAACTTCTGGCCCTGGTAATTCGACGTCTTGAGCTCGCCGTAGAGCGTCGCCGGGCGCTCCAGCATGCGCTCGTAGACGAGGCGGCCGACCGTCTGGCCGTGTTCGAGGATGAACGGCACCTCGTGGGAGCGCACCTCGAGCACGGCGCGCGCGCCCGAGCCGCCGGCCTCGAAATGGCCGAAGCCGGGATCGAAGAAGCCCGCATAGTGCACGCGGAACTCGCCCACCAGCGGATCGAACGGCGTCATCTCGGCGGCGTGGTCGGGCGGCACCTGCACGGCCTCGCGCGAGGCGAGGATGTAGAACTGGCCCGGATCGAGGATGAGGCCGGAACGGCCGGCGCGGATCGGCTCCCAGAAATCCTCCACCGCGTTGGCGCCGGGCGCATCGACGTCCACGACGCCGGTGTGGCGCTTCGCCCGCCAGCCGACGAGGCCTTCGCCGTCGCCCTTGAGGTCCACGGTGACCGCGACGCCGCCCTTCACGTCGGCCGCGTCGTCGTCGACGAGGCGCGCGCGCGTCTGGAGGTCGGCGAGTTCGGCGTCGGTAAGGCGCGCCTCGCCGCGGCGCAGCCGAAGCTGGCTGAGGCGCGAGCCGGCGCGCGCCAGCACCGGGAAGGTGCGCGGGGAGATTTCAGCGAACAGCGGGCCGGAATAGCCGGCCGGGATCTGGTCGAAGGCCCGCGCGCCGTCGGCGATGACGCGGGTGAAGACGTCGAGGCGACCCGTCGAGCTTTTCGGATTGGTGGCGGCGGCGACGTCCGCCGGCAGGGCGAGCCGCTCCATCAGCGGCGCGATGTAGACGCAGCCGGTTTCGAGCACCGCGCCCTGTTCGAGGTCGATGGTGTGGAGCGTCAGCTCCTTCAGGCGCTCCGCGACCGAGGCCCCGCCCGGCAGGAAGCTCGCGCGCACGCGGTGGACGACCGGCCCGAGCCGCAGGTCGAGGCTCGCCGGCTGGATCTGGTCGGCGGCGACCGGGCGGTCGAGCGCGATCGCGCCCTCGGCGATCAGTCTTTCGATCGCCTGCGAAGGCAGAATGCCGCCGATTTGATCCGAACCGAGCAAGGCGCGCTCCCGAACTGTCGCCGTCATGCCCGAGCTTGTCTCGGGCATCCACGACTTTGCATCGCCTCGCTCTACGCCGAAGTCGTGGATACCCGGCTTCGCCGGGCATGACGGGCGTGGGGCGGTCGATATCCGGCTTTACCGACAAGCGGCGTTGACGCCAAGCGCCGCGGGGCGTAACTCCAGCGCTCTCCCGTGGTTCTTTGGGCCGGCCGGCTTGCAGCCACGTTAAACGAAACCGCTAAAAGGCCGGACGCGCGACGCCCAAGGGTTTTCTCACCGTCGCGGCCCGGCCGATCCTTCTGAGGTCGCCCCCATGGCCCGCGCATCGCTCCCCAAAGACCGCCAGCTCCATGACGCCACCCGCCTCGTGCACGAGGCCGAGGCGCGGTCCGGCTACGGCGAGATGTCGGAGGCGATGTTCCTCACCTCCGGCTTCGCCTACGAGACCATGGAGGCGGCCGAGGCCCGCTTCGACGGGCGCGACCCGGGCTTCATCTATTCGCGCTTCTCGAACCCGACCGTCTCCACCTTCGAAAAGCGCATGATCGCGCTCGAAGGCGCCGAGGCCGGCCGCGCGACGGCCTCGGGCATGGCGGCGGTCACCGCAGCGATGCTCTGTCAGGTCAAGACCGGCGACCACGTGGTGGCGGCCAAAGCCCTGTTCGGCTCCTGCCGCTACGTCGTCGAGGACCTGCTGCCGCGCTTCGGCGTGCCCTCGACGCTCGTCGACGGCGGCGATCTCGACCAGTGGCGCGCGGCCGTGCGCCCGAACACCAAGGCGTTCTTCATCGAGACGCCCACCAACCCGACGCTCGAGGTCTACGACATCGAGGCGATCGCCAAGATCGCCCATGAGGCCGGGGCGCTGCTCGTCGTCGACAACGTGTTCGCGACGCCGATCCTGCAGAAGCCGCTGAAGCTCGGCGCTGACGTCGTGGTCTACTCGGCCACCAAGCACATCGACGGGCAGGGCCGCACGCTCGGCGGCATGGTGCTGGGGTCGGAGAAGTTCGTGATGGACCACCTCCACACCTTCCTGCGCCAGACCGGGCCGTCGCTCTCGCCGTTCAACGCCTGGACGCTCGCCAAGGGGCTGGAGACGCTGGCGCTGCGCGTGGAGCGCATGCAGGCGAGCGCGGCCGCCATCGCGGACTATCTCGCGGCCCATCCGAAGATCACGACCCTGTCCTATTGCGGGCGGCCCGACCATCCGCAGGCGGCGCTCGTGAAGAAGCAGATGTCGGGCGGCGGCACGCTGGTGGCGTTCCGCGTCGACGGCGGCAAACAGGAGGCGTTCCGGCTCGGCAACGCGCTCGAGGTCGTCAAGATCTCCAACAATCTCGGCGACGCCAAGTCGATTCTGACCCATCCCGCCACGACGACGCACCAGCGCCTGTCGCCCGCTGACCGCGAGGCGGTGGGGATCGTGGACGCCACGCTGCGGCTCTCGGTCGGGCTCGAGCATGTCGACGACCTGATCGAGGATCTCGACACCGCGCTGAAGGCCGTCTGAGACGCGTGTTAACGCCTGCTTCACCATGGTCCGTTTCGTGACGTAACCCGACGCGCAGTCGCCGCGTTCGCGGGGTAGAGATCGCTCGCCCGGGAGCCAGGACGGCTCCATGAACGGGGCTTGGAACAAGCGATCAGATCACCGAGGAGGACGACGGCCGGCACGCGGCCGTCTGAGGAGACGCGCGCATGGAGTATCGGGTGTTCCAGAACCGGGGCCGGAAGACCAACGACGACGACCGGCCCAAGACCTTCGGCCGGAGAGCTGTCTATACGCCCACGCCGGCCGAGGACGAGGTGAGCGCGGCGCAGCTGCTGAAGGCGCTCGCGCTCGGCCTCGGCATCGGCGCGCTCGCGGCGTTTTTTGCGCCCGCGCTGTGACCTGAGGGCCGCTTGACCCAGGGGGCTTCGGCGCGATGTCCGGCGCGGCCCGCCGGAACCGGGCTCGTTCGAGGGGATTTCGCATGACCATCCGTTTCGCCCGCATCGCGCCCGGCGCGAGCCTCGCGCTTGCGCTCGCCATCCCGGCGTCCGCGCTCGCCGAGCCGCTGAAGATCGAGGGCGTCGGCATCAGCCGCGAGGTTCCGTGCGGCGGCGAGGACGTCGGGATCTACGGTGCGGAGAACAAAATCGAGCTCACGGGCGCCTGCGGGAAAGTCATCGTCTACGGTTCGGCCCACGAGGTGACGTTCGAGGCGGCGAAGGAGATGCTGGTCTCGGGCGTCGGCCACAAGGTGCGGGGCGGCGAGACGGGCGCGCTCGGCGTCGACGTCACCCAGAACGAGGTTGCGGCGACGATCAAGCCGACCGAGGGCTCGGCCAGGGTCGAGATCGCGGGAGCGCAGCAGAAGGTGACGCTGATCCTGGCCGGCGCCTCGACGCTTCAGGTGAACGGCGCGGACAACGCCGTCGAGTGGAAGACCGCCGACGGCGCCCCGAAGCCGAAGATCTCGTCGATGGGCGCCGCCAACACGGTGAAGCAGGCGAAGTGAGGGGCTTCGGCGGGGGTTAGGGCAGTCCGGACCAGGCGGCGTCGCCTCGACCGTCATGCCGAGCTTTGCTCAGGCATCCACGACTTTGGCGTAGGGCTCTACGATCCCAGAAAGTCGTGGATGCCCGCGCTGCCGCGCGGGCATGACGGCGGTGAGCGAGATTGACCCCATCATACTCTTGGCGAGGCGCTTTCGATCGTCATGCCCGAGCTCTGCTCGGGTATCCACGACTTCGGCGGGCGCTCCGCGATCCCGGTAAGTCGTGGATGCCCGCTCTGCCGCGCGGGCATGACCGCGGTGTTGCGTCAGCGTCGAGCGAGAAAATGCGCCAGCACGCGCGGCGCCCTCACGCCCCCCCGCGCGCGCTCATGGCGGGGCCGACCTGATTCCTCAGCCAGTTGGTGAGCTCGGCGCGCCTCAACGCAGGCTCCAGCACCGAGGTCGAGACGCCGAGCCGCCAGGCGAGGTCCTTGCGGCCGGGCTCGGCGTCGAGCGCCACGAGATCGGCGATGTAGGTCGCGGCCCCTGCTCGTCGCGGAAGAAGCCCTCCTGCATCATGATCGGCGTGTAGCGGGTGAGGATCCCGCCGAGCTCCGCGAAGGTGTATTCGGGGTGGAACTGGACGCCCCAGAACACGCCGCCGCCATGGCGGATCTCGGCCGCCTGCACGCTGCAGAGTTCGTTGGTGGCGGTGACGGTCGCGCCTTCGGGCAGGCTCGCCACCTCGTCGGAATGGATCGCGGGGGCGTCGAAGACCTCGAGGCGCCCCTCATGCATCGGATGGGCGCGGCCGGCTTCGGTCAGCCGGATCGAGCGCGATGCCGATCTCGCGGCCGGCGGGATTGAGCTTCACCTCTCCGCCGGCCGCCGCCGCGGCCACCTGCAGGCCCCAGCAGGAACCGAAGAACGGCAGCCCGCTCGCATAGACCGCGCGCGCGAACTCGACCTGCGCCAGCGACTCGCGCTCGGCCTTCCAGAGGTTGAGGCCGGAGCCGGTGATGGCGACGCCGTCATAGCCCGAAAGATCCTCGCCGGACGGCAGGTTCGCGCCCTCGTCGGCCGGGAAGCAGAGATCGATCTTGGCCTCGAAGCCGAGCTCCTTGGCGAGTCCGCCGAGGACGCCGGCGTAGAACGCGCTCGGGGTCTGGCCGGAGGTTTTCGCATGGCGCTCGCGGAGCGCCGGGGTGTTGCCCTCGGCGACGAGCAGGCGGACGGGGCGGGCGGTCACGAGGCTGCGCCCTTCGCCGCCTCGAGGTCGCCGCGGATGGCGGCGCGGAACAGCGTCTCGAAGTTCGCCGCCTTGAAGGGCAGGGGATTGCCGCCGGTCGACGGGTCGGCCTCGGCCTTCGCGGCGAGCTCGCCGATCCGGCTCTCGTCGACGCCGAGGTCCGCAAGCGTATTGGCCACGAACAGCTTTTCGCGGAACTCCAGCACCCAGCCGATGAAGCCGTCGAAACCGCCCTCGATGTCGAAGGATTTCGCGATCCGCGAGAACCGCTCCTCGATCGCGGGGCGGTTGGCGAGGAACACGTAGGGCATCACCACGCCGTTGGTCAGGCCGTGATGGGTGTCGTAGATCGCGCCGACGGGGTGCGACATCGAGTGGATCGCCCCCAGCCCCTTCTGGAACGCGGCCGCGCCCATGGAGGCGGCCGCCAGCATGTTGGCGCGCGCCTCGATGTCCGAGCCGTCCGCGACCGCGCGCGGCAGATAGGTCTTGATGAGCCGCGCGCCGTTGACCGCGATGCCGTCGGCCATCGGGTGGAAGCCGGGCGCCGAAAACGCCTCGAGGCAGTGCGCCAGCGCGTCGAAGCCGGTCCAGGCGGTGAGCTTCGGCGGCAGGCCGATGGTGAGCTCGGGGTCGGCGACCACCACGACGGGCTGCATCTTCGGATGGAAGATGATCTTCTTCTCGTGGGTCTCCTCATTGGTCACCACCGCCGCGCGGCCGACCTCCGAGCCGGTGCCGGCCGTGGTCGGAACGGCCACGATCGGCGCGATCTTCGCGGCGTCGGCCCTCGTCCACCAGTCGCCGACGTCCTCGAAATCCCACACGGGCCGCGTCTGCCCGACCATGAAGGCCACGAGCTTTCCGACGTCGAGCCCCGAGCCGCCGCCGAAGGCGACCACGCCGTCGGCCTCATGGGCGCGATAGGCCGCGACGCCCGCCTCGACGTTCGCGTTGGTGGGGTTTCCCTTCACGTCGGAAAAGAGCGCGACCTTCAGCCCCGCGCCGTCCAGCAGGTCGAGGGCGCGTTTGGTGATGTCGGCGTCCTTCAGCCCTGCGTCGGTGACGAAGAGCGGACGCGTGATCCCGGCGGTCCCGCAGGCGGCGGCGAGCTCCGAGATCCGGCCCGGGCCGAACAGAACGCGGGTGGGGTAGTTCCAGGAGGAGGTGAAGGTCATGGGCAAAACTCTTTGGGGCGCCGCGTCCGACGATCTCGCTCCGAAACGCTGCGTCATCCTCCGGCTTGTCCGGAGGATCCAGGCCAGAGCGCGGAGCTCTACGCCGACCGTGGATCCCCCGGACAAGGCGGGGGATGACGACTGAGGATCAGGTCAGGGTCACGACGCCTCGCGCAGGTGAAAACTCTTCGGCCGGGTCAGCTGATGGAAGCCGATCTCGGAGAGCGAGGCCCCGCGGCCGGTGTCCTTTACGCCCGTCCAGGCGAGCGCGGGGTCGAGATAGTCGCAGCGGTTCATGAAGACGGTGCCGGTCTCGATCCGGTCGCCGAGCGCTTCGGCCGCGGCGACGTCCTTGGTCCAGATCGACGCGGTCAGGCCGTAGACGCTGTCGTTCATCAGCTTCAGCGCCTCCTCGTCGGACGATACCTTCATGATCCCGACCACGGGCCCGAAGCTCTCCTCGGTCATGACGCGCATGGTGTGGTCGACATTGGTGAGGATCTGCGGCGCGAGATAGGCCGTGCCTTCCTTGTCCGCGGCGAAGGCTTGTCGGTCGAGATGCGCCTTCGCGCCGGCCGCGATCGCCTCCGCGGTCTGGGCGCGCACCACGTCGGCGAAGCGGCGGTTCGCCATCGGCCCAAGCGTCGTCGCGTCGTCGAGCGGGTTGCCGAGCACATATTTGCTCGTCAGCTCCACCGCGCCTTCCACGAAGCGGTCGTAATGGCTTTCGTGCACATACACGCGCTCGATGCCGCAGCAGCACTGGCCTGAGTTGAAGAAGGCGCCGTCGACGAGGTTCTCGATCGCGAAGTCGAGGTCGGCGTCCTCGCGCACATAGGCCGGGTCCTTGCCGCCGAGCTCGAGGCCGAGGCTCGCGAAGGTGCCGGCCGCGTCGCGCTCGACGGCCCTGCCGCCGGCGACGGAGCCGGTGAAGTTGATGTGGTCGATGACGCCGGAAGAGATCATCCGGCCGGACTGCTCGTGGTCGAGCACGATGTTGGCGAAGAGGCCCTTGGGCAGGTCCGCCTTGTCCATGGCCTGCTGGAAGCGCTCGCCGACCAGGATGGTCTGGGCGGCGTGCTTCAGCAGCACCGAGTTGCCGGCGATGAGCGCCGGGACGATCGAGTTCACCACGGTGAGAAACGGATAGTTCCACGGCGCGATGACGTAGACGGTTCCGAGCGGCGCGCGGCGGATGAAGCGCTTGAAGCCTTGCGTTTGCGGCGGGACCACGTCGGCGAGCGAGGCTTCCGCCGTCTCGACGCACCAGCGCACCCGCTCATCGACGCCTCGCATCTCGCCGCCGTAGCGGACGGGCCGGCCCATCTGCTGGGCGAGTTCCGGCACGATCTGCTGGTTGAGAGCGAGCAGCTCGCGCAGGAAGTCGAGCATCTTCGCGCCGCGCTCGGCGATCGGGACCGACGCCCATTCGGCCTGCGCGCGCTTGGCCCCGGAGATCGCGGCCTCGATCTCGGCCGGCGAGGCGACGGGCCTGCGGGCGAATTCGGTTCCGTCGATGGGCGAGATGCAGATCTGGTCGGTCATGTGTCTCACGTCGTCATCCCGGCCGGAGCCGAAGGCGCAGAGCCGGGATCGTTGTCAGGAAGAGGCGCTCATTTCGGAGAACGACCCCGGTTCGGCCTCGCGGCCGTCCGGGATGACGCTCTCTCCGTGAGCGCGGCTCAGATGATCTCAAAGTACCGCGCGAGCTCCCAGTCGGTGATCGCCTTGTTGAACTCGCGCTGCTCCCAGTCGCGGGTCGCGGCCCAGTGCTCCACGAAGGCCTCGCCGAACAGCTCCTTGGCAGGCTTTGACGACGCGAATTTGGCCGCCGCCTCGCCGAGCGTGCGCGGCAGCGCGCGCTTGGCCTTGTGCTTCTGCTCATAGGCGTTGCCCTGGACGGGCGCGTCCGGCTCGATCCTGTTCTCCACCCCCCAGAGGCCTGAGCCGATGGCGGCTGCGAGCGCCACATAGGGGTTGATGTCGGCCGCGGCCACCCGGAATTCGACCCGCTGGCTCTTCGGCCCGCCCTCGATGACGCGGAGCGCGCAGGTGCGGTTCTCGACGCCCCATGTGGCGTCGGTCGGCGCCCAGAAGCCGGGGATGAGGCGGGTGTAGGCGTTGACCGTCGGCGAGACCATGGCGAGGACCTCCGGCATCAGCGCCTGCTGGCCGCCGATGAACCAGCGCATCACGTCGGACATCGAGCCCCTTTCGCCCTTGGCGTAGAAGGCCGACTCCCCGTCCTTCAGGAGCGAGACGTGGAGGTGTCCCGATTGCCCCGGCCAGTCGGGCGACCACTTCGCCATGAAGGTCGCCATCAGCCCGCGGCGCTCGGCCAGGATCTTGGTCATGGTCTTGAACAGCGCGCCGCGGTCGGCGGCCTCGAGCGCGTCCGAGACCTCGATCGCGGCCTCCAGAACGCCCGGCCCGGTCTCGGTGTGCAGCCCCTCGATCGGAAAACCCATGTCGTTCCCGAGCTTCAGCAGCTCGGCGTAGAACTCGGCGTGGACGCCCGAGCGCAGCACCGAATAGCCGAAGAAGCCCGGGGTCATGGATCTGAGGTTCTTGTAGCCCTTTTCGCGCACCGAATGCGGGGTCTCCTCGAAGAGGAAGAACTCGAACTCGACCGCGGACTTGACCTCGAAACCCATCGAGGCCGCGCGGTCGAGGACCCGGCGCAACGTTCCGCGCGGGCAGAGCGCCTCCGCCTCGCCGGCGAACTCGGCGAGCACGAACACCATGTCGCCCTCGAGCGGCAGGTCGCGGGCGGTCCCGGGCAGGAGACGGACGGCGGCGTCCGGAAAGGCGGTGTGCCAGCCGGTGAAGCGGGCGTTGTCATAGAGCTGGTCGTTCGAGTCCCAGCCGAAGATGACGTCGCAGAAGCCAAAACCCTTCTCGAGCGCCGAGGCGAACTTCTCGCGGCTCATATATTTGCCGCGCAGCACGCCGTCGGCGTCGGTGACGCCGACCTTCACATGGGTGAGGCCGCGGCCGTCGATCAGGTCGAGCAGATCCTTGGCGGACTTTTGTTGTTTTTTGCTCATCGGGTCCCGCTGGCTTGAACCCCTTGTCCCGGACGTGATCCGCAAACCTGAGAAAGGGGACGAACGGTTCTGCTCGTCTTGGAGCCGCCGCGTTTCCGGATCCCGGACCACGGTCCGGGACAAGAGCGCGGCGGCTCCGGATCTTACTCCATCAATGCGACTCGTAGGCGTCCTTGCCGCCCGACTGGGCGAACTTCTCTTCCGGCGACAGGACGAGCTTGTGACGGCCGACGAGGCCGAAATACGCGGTCATCACCGCAAACCAGACCAGCACCCAGAGCACGCCCTTGGTGAAGTTCGGGTCCTGCACCTGGTAGCCGAGCGTCACCACCGCGATCACGATGGTGGCGACCGCGCCGGGCACGCCGAGAGGGGAGCGGTAGGGCCGCTCGATGTGGGTCGCGTTCTTGCGCAGCAGGATGAACGAGGCCGCCTGCGCGATGTAGGAGAACATCGCGCCGGAGACCGCCATGTTGAGCAGCACCGAGCCGATGGTCGAGCCCGCCTGCTCCGCGCCGAGCGAGAACCAGATGATCAGCATGACGCTCAAGCCCACGGCCGCGCCGACGATCATCGCGACATGCGGGGTCTTGAACTTCGAGTGCGTGACCGAGAGCCCGCGCGGGAAGTAGCCGGCGCGCGACAGCGAATAGATCTGGCGGCCTTGCGCATAGATGATCGTGTGGAAGCTCGCGATGAGGCCGGTGAGGGCCACGACGCCGAGCAGCACCACGCCGGTGTCGCCGTAGATCGCCCGCAGGCCGTCGAGCAGCGGCTCGAGCGAGGTCGAGAGCTTGAACGAGCCGACCCCGATCACCGAGGGATTGAGCAGCACGATCATGAAGGCCGAGAGCATCAGCGTGCACATGCCGAGGATGATGCCCTTGGGCATGTCGCGCTTGGGGTCGACCGACTCCTCGGCCGCGAGCGGAAGCTGCTCGATGGCGAGGAACAGCCACACGGCGAAGGGCAGCGTGGCGAGCACGCCGGAGAAGCCGAACGGGAACCAGGAGCCGCCGCCGTCGGGGAGCTCGACCGCGGCTCCGTCGGGGCCGACGCCGATGTTCAGCGCGAACTTGTTGAAGTCCATGTGCGGGATGGCGCTGATCCAGAAGAAGATGAGCACCGCGAGCGAGATCAGCGTGATCACCATCGTGACCTTGAACGACAGTTCGAGGCCGAAGACGTTGAGCGCGACGAAGATCGCGAAGAACACGATCCATACGATCGGCGAATAGATCGGATCGATGCCGACGATCGAGTTTACGTAGGACGTGATGAAGGTGACGATGACCGCCGGCGTGATGACGTATTCGACGTTTTCGCAGAGGCCGGTGAAGAAGCCGCCCCAGCGGCCCATCGCGGTGCGCGCGAAGCTGTAGGCCGCGCCGGTGTGCGGCAGCGCCGCCGACATCTCGGCGATCGAGAAGGTGAGGCCGAGATACATGACCGCGATGATCATGCCCGCGACCAGCATGCCGCCCCAGCCGCCGGTGGCGAAGCCGAAGTTCCAGCCCGAGAAGTGCCCCGAAATCACCGCGCCGACGCCGAGCGCCCAGAGGCTCGCCACGCCAGCGTAGCGCGTCAGCCCGCGCTTGGCGAAATAGTCCGCGTCGACCTGCTGATAGGTCGCGCCCGTTCCCGTCGGTTCTGCCATTTGGTCCGCCCCGTTGCGGGCGACGGCGGCGCGGTTTCATGTGTCCCGAACATGCCGTCGCGATGCCCCCCGCCGGCCCGTCCCCCTGACGGCGGGTCGCGGTTGGAACGAACGTTCCGTTGACGAAACATTTCTGTCAAGATGTTGTGAAGAGGCCGTCGAGAGCCGAAGCAGGGAGCGTCGTGATGGGACCCAATCCGGAGGGCGCGACCCCGGCGACGGTCGCGCAGGCGCTCGGCGCGATCGCCTCGCAGCTGACGCCGCAGGAGCGCAGGGCCGCCGACCATCTGGCGACCCATTATCCGATCGCGGGCCTCGCCCCGATGGCGCGCTTCGCCCGGTCCGCGGGGGCGAGTTCGCAGACCGTGCTGCGGCTCCTTGCAAAACTCGGCATGGACAATTGGCGCTCGTTGCAGGACCGGCTGCGGAGCGAGCTCGCGGCCGAGCGCGCCTCTCCGCTCGGGCGCTGGACGGCGCATCGCGCCGAGCTCGCGCCGAAGGGCGGCGACAGCCTGCAGGCCTTCGGCGACCATCTCGCGCTCAACGTGCAGGCCGCGTTCCGCGACCTCGACCGCGCCCAGTTCGAGACCGCGGCCCAGCGCCTGGCGGATCCGCGCCGTCGCGTGCTCGTGGTCGGAGGGCGGCTCAGCCAGTCGCTGGCGCGGCTCAGCGTGCGCCATCTCGAAATCATCCGCGGCGGGGTGGAGGAGGTCGGCTCGCTGTCCTCGACCTGGCCCGACAGGCTGATCGACGTCGGCCGCCGCACCGCGGTGCTCGCCTATGACGTTCGCCGCTATCAGCCGGACGTGGTGCGGCTCTGCCGCTTCTGCGCCGAGCGCGGCGCCGCCGTGGTGCTCATGACGGACGCGCCGGAGGCCCCCGCGGCCGCCTTCGCGGAGGCGACGCTCGTCGGCCCGACCGCAAGCGCCGGCGCATGGGATTCCTTCACCGGCCTCGTGGCGCTGACCGAAGCTCTGCTAGCCCGGGTGACGGAGCTGTCCTCGCAGGAGGCGTCCGAACGGCTCGCCCGGCTCGAGCAGATCCGCGAGCGGGTGCTGGACGGGCGGTAGTCTTCTCGGCTCAGGCGGGCGGGCGCTGCATGAAGCCGAAGTAGATCGCGATCCCGACCACCACGACGATCGCGGCCACCAGCATGATGCGGCCGACCGAGCCGCTGCGCTCCTCGGGCTCCTTCGCCTCTTCCGCGGCCGCCACTTCGACGGGGTCGGGAACGTCGGGCACCGAGGTCGGCGCGATCGGCGTGGGCTCGAGCGGCGCGCGCGGCGCGTCCTCGACGGTGGGCGGCGCCTCGAGCGTCGGCGCGGGCTCGGCCGCCGGCTCCTCATGGACGAGCGGCGGGGCGTCGGTGAGCGCGGGGCTCGTCGGGCGCGGGCGCGGGCGATCCGCCCGGCAGCGCGCCGGCCGCCGCGAGCTCGGAGAAACGCGTGAAGAAGGCCTCGATCGACTGGCGCGCGACGCCGGTGACCAGGCGCCCGCCGAGCTGGCCGATCTTGCCGCTCGGCTCGATGCGGCCCGAATAGGCCACGAGCGTTTCGGCGCCGTCTTCGGAGAGGGTGATCTCGCCCTCGCCCTCGCCGCCGCCCGCGGCGGGATCGGCCGCGGTCGCCGCGATCGCGAGGCGATGCGGCTCCTCGGCCTGGCTGATCCTCACGCGGCCTTCGAGCGTCGACTTGAGCGGGCCGACCTTGATCTCCGCCGCGCCCTCGAAGCCGCCGCCGCCCGCCGGCGCGAGGTCGCGGCAGCCTGGGATGCAGGCCTTGAGCGTCTCCTGATCCTGCAGTCCCGCCCAGACGGACGCGCGCGGAGCGGGAATGCGGTGGGATCCGGAAATGTCCATCGGGGGTCCGTGCAGACGGTAAGCGGTTCGGGAGGATCTAGGGCGTCGCGACGAAGACGACGGCTGGCGGGGACAAAACTGGGCGAGCGTAGAAAACGGTCCGCCCATGGGCGGTTCGCGTCTTGCCACAGTTCCGGGCCGCTGTTTAGTCGCGGCAGGACTTGAGGCGGGGGCCGGTCATGACTTTTCGCGAAGCGTTGATGCGTGCGTTCGTGGTCGGGGCGCTCGCAGGCGCGCCGATATGCGGCGAAGCTTCGGCCGCCGATCCGCTGCCGGGGGATTGGGCGCAGCCGAAGTTCGACGCGGCCGGGGCGGCCTACAATCCGTTCGAGACCGCGATCTCGACGGACACGGCCAAGAAGCTGGTCCGTGGCTGGAGCTCGAACGCGCAGACGCGGGTCTCCGCCGGCCCGGTGACGGCCAACGGCTTGGTCTATTTCACGTCCGGCTCGCTTCTGTCGGCGCTCGACGTCGAGAGCGGGCGCAAGGTCTGGGTCCACGACTTCGACAACGCCCGCGTCCAGACGACGCCCGCGGTCAGCGGCGGGCGGCTCTATGTCGGCGACGGCGAGCAGGCGTTTTACGCCTTCGACGCCGCGACGGGTAAGCAGAAGTGGCGGGCCTCGCTCAGTTGCTCGGCCTACAGCGTCTCTCCGATCGTGGCCGGAGGCGCGGTCTATTTCGGCTGCGACGACAACCGCCTTTATTCGCTGACCGCCAAGACCGGCGCGCGCCGCTGGTCGACCGACATGAAGGGCCCGCTCGTCGCCGCGGCGGCCACGGACGGAAAGAACGTCTTCGCGACCAACAACTACGGCGTTCTGACGGCGCTCGCGGCCAAGACCGGCCAGGTAAAGTGGACGACGAAGCTCCAGATCCTCTCCGTGGCTACGCCCGCGGTGGTGGACGGGACGGTCTACGTCACCGACGCCGGCGCCGTCTGGGCCTTCAGCGCCAAAAACGGCAAGCGGCGCTGGAAGTCGGCGCCCTTGGGCGCGACCGGCGGTTCTCCTGCGGTCGGCGAGGGCGTCGTCGCGGTGACAGACTCCAACGGCGTCTATGCGTTCGACGCGCGAACCGGAAAAACGCGCTGGACGTTTCAGACCGCGACCAACCTCAACGCGACGCCCGCGATCGCGAACGGCCTCGTCTTCGTCGGCCTGACCGAGGGAAACGTCGCGGCTCTCAGGCTCACGGACGGCCGCGAGATGTGGCGCTCCAAGCCGGGCGTTCCGGCCTTCACGACCTCGCCGGCGATCGCGCGCGGCTCGCTCTTCTTCGGGACGAGCGAGTGGAGCGCCGGGGAGGGACAGGTCTTCCGCTATCTCCTGAAGGAGTAGGCGCGCGCGGCTCCGGCGGCGACAGGCGCGGCCCGGGGGTGCTAAGCAGCCGGGATCGCCGACGCATCAGGGAGCCCGCCATGTCCGACTTCGTCTTCGAGCCCGCGCCGCAGGCCGCTGTCGCGGTGCGCGGAACGTCGGCGCTCTTTCCGGCGCGGCGGGTCTATTGCGTCGGCCGCAACTACGCAGCCCACGCGGTCGAGATGGGCCACGACCCCAACCGCGAGCCGCCGTTCTTCTTCATGAAGACGCCGGACGCGCTGCTGCCCGACGGCGCGACCTTCCCCTATCCGCCCGCGACTTCGGACGTGCACCACGAGATCGAGATGGTGGTGGCGTTGTCGGGCGGCGGCGTCGACGTTGCGGAGGCCGACGCGCTCGGCCTCGTGTTCGGCTACGGGGTGGGGATCGACTTCACCCGCCGCGACCTCCAGGCCGAAGCCAAGAAGCTCGCCCGCCCCTGGGAGGTCGGCAAGGCCTTCGACCACGCCGCGCCCTGCGGCGCGCTCGCGCGCGCCTCCGAGATCGGCCATCCGACCAGCGGCGCGGTGACGCTCGACGTCAACGGCGCGCGCGTGCAGGAGGGCGACCTCAACCAGCTGATCTGGACCGTGCCGGAGATGATCTCCGGCCTCTCGCGGCTGTTCGAGCTGCGCCCCGGAGACCTGATCTTCACCGGCACGCCCTCCGGCGTCGGCCCGGTGCGGCCGGGCGACCGGCTCGAAGGCGCGGTCGCGGGCGTCGGAACGCTGTCGCTCGCCGTCGGCTGAGGACGGTCCGCCTCCATGTCCCTCACGCCGTCGTGAGGATAAACCGTTAACGGTTCACGAAAGCGTCATCGGCCGGAAATAACGTCCCCGTGATCGGCGGGGACGCCGGCGCGAGGTGCGCCGGGCGCCCCGTCACGCGTCCGGAACCCCTCCATGGCTGACACGACATCCCACCCCGCGCTCGCGGCCCCGGCCGGGCCGCGCGGCGGAGCGGCGCTTTTCGCCGGCGGCGCCTTCGTCGCCATCCTGCTCATCGGCCTGGTCTATTCCGGCGCGAGCCTGATCCACGACCTCCAGGTCGCGCCGCCCGCGGGCTCGCTCGTCTACGTGCTGCTGTTCCTGGCGCTGCTCATCGCGCTCGGCTTCGAGTTCGTGAACGGCTTCCACGACACCGCGAACGCGGTCGCGACGGTCATCTACACCCACTCGCTGAAGCCGAACGCCGCCGTGGTCTGGTCGGGCGCCTGGAACTTCCTCGGCGTGCTCACCTCCTCGGCGCGGTCGCCTTCGGCATCGTGTCGCTGCTGCCGGTGGAGCTCATCCTCAAGGTCGGCACCGACGCGGGCTTCGCGATGGTGTTCGCGCTGCTGCTCGCCGCGATCATCTGGAACCTCGGCACCTGGTGGTTCGGCCTGCCGTCCTCCTCCTCCCACACGCTGATCGGCTCGATCATCGGCGTCGGCCTCATGAACCAGATGATGGCGCCGGCCGGCAGCGGAACATCGGGCGTCGACTGGAGCCAGGCGGCCGGCATCGGCAAGGCGCTGCTGCTCTCGCCGCTGATCGGCTTCTGCGCGCCGCGCTGCTGCTGCTCGCCATGAAGGTGCTGGTGAAGCGCCCCGAGCTCTACGAGGCCCCCAAGGGCGACGCGCCGCCCCCGCTCTGGATCCGCGGCCTGCTGATCCTGACCTGCACGGGCGTCTCCTTCGCGCACGGCTCCAATGACGGCCAGAAGGGCATGGGCCTCATCATGCTCATCCTCATCGGCACCGTGCCGACGGCCTACGCGCTCAACCGCGCGGTCGAGCCGAGCCATGTCGCGGCCTATGAGATGAACGCCCAGGGCGCGGTTCATGCGCTCGCCGCCCATGCCAACGGCGCTCCGGCGTTCTCGGGCGATCCGCGCGCGGCCGTCACGGCCTTCGTCGGCTCCCGCACGCTCCAGCCGGAGACGGTCCCGGCGCTGCAGAGCCTCATCACGATCACGGCGAACGACGTGAAGGGCTACGGCTCGGTCGCGGCGGTCCCGGCGACCGAGGTCGGCAACGTCCGCAACGACATGTATCTCGCCTCCGAAGCCATCCGCATCATCGCCAAGTCCGGCCAGCCGGCCCTGTCGGCGACCGAGGCCAAGGCGCTGTCGACCTACAAGGGCTCGCTCGACGAGGCCACCAAGTTCATCCCGACCTGGGTGAAGGTGGCGGTCGCGATCGCGCTCGGCCTCGGCACGATGGTGGGCTGGAAGCGGATCGTGGTCACGGTCGGCGAGAAGATCGGCAAGACGCACCTCACCTACGCGCAGGGCGCCTCCGCCGAGCTCGTCGCGATGGCGACCATCGGCGCGGCCGACGTCTATGGCCTGCCGGTCTCGACCACCCACGTGCTGTCGTCGGGCGTCGCCGGAACGATGGCGGCGAACCGGTCGGGTCTTCAGGTCTCCACCATCCGCAACCTCGCGATGGCCTGGATCTTGACGCTGCCGGTCTCGATCGCGCTTTCTGGGGCGCTCTTCTGGATCCTGCGCCATATCTTCTGATGCATGTTCACCTTTCATGACCCGCGGCTGATCTGCGGGTTCCAGGCCTCGGAGACGGGCGACGTCAGGCGGCTCGACTGGGAAACGGTCGACGCCGCGCTGGCGTCGCCCGGCTCCTTTGTCTGGATCCACCTCGACGTCACGGATCTGCGCGTCCAGAAATGGCTCGAGGAGCAGCCGGACCTGCCGGTTCCGGCGCGCGACGCGCTGCTCGACGACGACGAACTCGTGCGGCTGCGCGAAGCCGGCGACGACGGCCTCGCGGGCGTGCTGAGCGACCTCCATCACGATTTCGAGGACGACCCTTCAGCGGTCGGGGCGTTGCGCATCTTCTTCGACGAACGCCGCGTCGTGACGGCCCGCCGCCATCCGCTGCAGGCGACCGACCGGCTGAGGCGCGAGATGGACCGGCCGACCGGCAAGGTCCGCTCGCTCAATCTCGTGGCCGACCTGCTGCAGCATCTCGCCGACGCCTTCCTCGGCCTCGTCAAGGAGGCGACCCACGACCTCGACGCGGTCGAGGCCGCGATCCTCGACGACGCCGCGCGCGGGGCGGCGGATCTCGGACGCGTCCGCCGCCTGCTCGCGCGGTTGCGCCGCCATCTCGGGCCGCAGCGGCTCGTGCTCGGACGGCTCGCGGCGCGCCCCCCAAATGGGCCCCCGAGGACGACGTCGCGGCGCTGCGCGACGCGGTGGCGCGCATCGATTCGGTCGGCCACGACCTCGACCTCGCGCAGGAGCGCGCCCGCCAGCTTCAGGACGAGCGCGCCGCGATCCTCGCCGAGATCACGAACCGGAACCTCTACGTCCTGTCGATCGTGACCGCGGTGTTCCTGCCGATGACGCTCGTCACCGGCGTCTTCGGCATGAATGTCGGCGGCGTTCCGGGCGTGGAGAGCCCGCACGGCTTCCTCTGGACCATGGTCCTGATGGCCGGGACCGGCCTTGCGACCTACGTGTTCCTGAAGGTCACGCGCATCGTCTGAATCGGCGGGGACTGCGCGCTTCGAGACGCCCGCCGCAGGCGGGCTCTTCAGCATGAGGATGGTCTCCGCTCGGCCCGAAACCAACGCGCCTCATGCTGAGGAGCGACGCGAAGCGGCGCGTCTCGAAGCACGCAGTTCGTCTCAATCGCGCGCCGGCCAGTTCCCAAGACGGCGCATGGGGTCTATGGCCACGGCCTCGAAATCAAACCAAGAAAACTGCCGTGTCCGACGCTTCCGCCGCCCCGAGGAACTCCCCCGCCCGCGTGCTGTTCGCGAGCCTGATCGGCACCACGATCGAGTTCTTCGACTTCTACATCTACGCGACCGCCGCGGTGCTTGTGTTCCCGAAACTGTTCTTCCCCGGCGGCGATCCCGCGACCGCGACGCTGCAGTCCTTCGCGACCTTCGCCATCGCGTTCTTCGCGCGGCCCGTCGGCGCGGCGCTGTTCGGGCATTTCGGCGACCGGGTCGGGCGCAAGGCGACGCTCGTCGCGGCGCTGATGACCATGGGCCTTTCGACCGTCGCCATCGGCCTGCTGCCGACCTACGAACAGGCCGGCCTGCTCGCGCCGCTGCTGCTGTGCCTCTTCCGCATCGGCCAGGGGCTGGGTCTCGGCGGTGAATGGGGCGGGGCGGTGCTGCTCGCCACCGAGAACGCGCCTCCCGGCAAGGAGGCCTGGTACGGCATGTTCCCGCAGCTCGGCGCGCCGATCGGGTTCCTGTGCTCGACGGGAAGCTTCCTCATCCTCACCGATACGCTGAGCGACGCTGACTTCCTGTCCTGGGGCTGGCGCATCCCCTTCATCGCGAGCGCGGCGCTCGTTCTCGTGGGGCTCTGGGTGCGGCTGAAGATCACCGAGACGCCCGCCTTCCAGAAGGCGATCGAGCGCGAGGAGAGGGTGCGGGTTCCGATGGCGGAGGTGTTCTCGAACCATTTCCCGACGCTCGCCATCGCGACCGTCGCCGCCGCCGCCACCTTCGCGATCTTCTATCTGATGACGGTGTTCACGCTGAGCTGGGGCACCTCCACGCTCGGCTACACGCGCGGGCAATTCCTGCCGATGCAAATGATCGGCGTGCTGTTCCTTGGCCTGATGATCCCGGTCTCGGCCAAGCTCGCCGACCGTTTCGGCCGCGCCGAGACGCTGATCGCCGCGAGCCTCGGAATCGTGGCCTACGGCTTCGCGTTCGAGCCGCTGTTCGTGGCCGGCGACGCGGTCTCCGTCACCGTCTTCCTGTCGATCGGCCTCGGGCTCATGGGGCTGACCTACGGCCCGTTGGGCGCGGCGCTCGCGGAGCTCTTCCCGACGGCGGTGCGCTACACCGGCGCGTCGGTCGCCTTCACGCTCGCCGGCATCCTCGGGGCCTCGCCCGCGCCCTACATCGCGACGTCGCTCGCCAAGAGCCACGGCGTCGCGGCGGTCGGCTGGTATCTTTCGGCGGTCGCAGGCGCCGCGGCGCTGTCGTTCCTGCTGATCGGCTGGAAGTTCCCGACGAGCCGCACGGTGCGCGCATGATCGCGGCGCGCCCATGATCCCCTGGGAGCAGCTCGACTCCGCCCCGGCGCCGGGCGGCAAGCACGACCTGCGCCTGTTCAGGCGCGGCCAGGAATTCTCCATCCGGCTCGGCCACAACGAGCTGATGAACAGCCGCCTGAGCGGCTCGGAAAAGGCGCTCGCGACGCTGTCCTGCGGGCGCATAGCCGCGCGCAAGAAGCCCAAGGTGCTGATCGGCGGGCTCGGCATGGGGTTCACGCTCGGCGCGGCGCTGAAAAGCCTGCCGGCCGACGCCACGGTGGTGGTGGCCGAACTCGTGCCGTCCGTCGTCGTCTGGGCGCGCGGACCGATGGCGGAGATCTTTGGCGGCAGTCTCGAGGATCCGCGCGTGGAGATCGTGGTCGAGGACGTGGCGCGCGTCATTGAGGCCGGCGGCTGGGACGCGATCATGCTCGACGTCGACAACGGCCCGGAGGCCATGACGTCCACGGGCAATGACGATCTCTACGGCGAGTATGGCCTCGGGATGGCGCGCGCGGCGCTCAAGGGCGGCGGCGTGCTGGCGGTCTGGTCGCAGGGCCCGGACAAGGCCTTCGCCAAGCGGCTGCATTTCGCGGGCTTCAAGGTGGAGGATCACCGCGTCTACGCCAGCGACAGCGGCAAGGGCGCCCGCCACGTGATCTGGCTCGCGACCAAGACCGACGTGCCCGAGCGCGGCCCGTCGCGGAAGCGGCGCTGAGCGAAGGGCGAAGATCCTCGCCGTCATGCCCGGCGAAGCCGGGCATCCACGACTGCGGGACAGAGCGCGGCGCTTCGAGAAGTCGTTGATACCCGCGCGAAGGCGCGGGCATGACGGCTGAAAGCGCTGCGCCTTAAACCACTGCCCGTGCGCCCTTTCCCGGCACGGACTTCGGCTCGAACGGGCACAGGTCCTCGATGATGCAGCGCCAGCATTCGGGCTTCCTCGCCTTGCACACGTAGCGGCCGTGCAGGATGAGCCAGTGGTGGGCGTGGCGGCGGTAGCGGTCGGGCACCACCTTCTCCATCCCGAGCTCCACCGCGAGCGGCGTCTTGCCCGGCGCGAGCTGCGTGCGGTTGCCGACGCGGAAGAGATGGGTGTCGACCGCGATGGTCGGCTCGCCGAAGGCGGTGTTCATCACGACGTTCGCGGTCTTGCGGCCGACGCCCGGCAGCAGCTCGAGCGCCGCGCGCGAGGGCGGAACCGAGCTTCCGTGCTCGGCGATCAGCCGCTCCGACAGCGCGACGACGTTCTTGGCCTTGTTGCGATAGAGGCCGATCGTCTTGATGTGTTCGCGCACCCGGTCCTCGCCGAGCGCCACCATCGCCTCGGGCGTCGCGGCCTCGGCGAAGAGGCGGCGCGTCGCCTTGTTCACGCCGACGTCGGTGGCCTGCGCGGAGAGCACGACGGCCACCAGCAGCGTATAGGGGTCGGTGTGCTCGAGCTCGCCCTTGGGCTCGGGGTCGCGCTCCTCGAAGCGGCGGAACATCTCCTCCACGGTCGCGGGCGGGAGCCTGCGCGGAGCCTTGGCCTTGCGCGGCGCTGATTTCTTCGGGGCGGGAGACTGACGGTCGGCCATCGCGCCCTTATACTGAGGCTATGAGCGAGCGCGCCAGCACCGACGACATCGTCGACCGGCCGGTCTTCGCGGCCGAGATCCGGCCGCACCGCTCGCTCGGCCCCAAGGGCTTTGCGATCGTCATCGGAAGCTTCGCGGCGCTCAACGCGCTCATCAGCCTGCCGTTCTTCCTGATGGGCGCCTGGCCGATCGTCGGCTTCCTCGGCCTCGACGTGCTCGCGCTCTGGCTCGCCTTCCGCTTCTCCTTTGCGCAGGCGCGCGCCTGCGAGCAGGTGGTGCTGACCTATGTCGAGCTGCTCGTGCGCAAGATCTCGCCGAGGGCGCGGCCCGCGAATGGCGCTTCAACCCGCTCTGGGTCAGGCTCGAGACCGAGCGCGACGAGGATTTCGGCATGACGCGGGTCGCGGTCGCGGCGCGCGGCTCCTCGCTTGATCTCGCCGGCGCGCTCTCGCCCGACGAGCGCGCCGATTTCGCCGACGCCTTCGGCCGGGCGCTCGCAAGCGCCAAGGCCGGGCCGAGGCTCTCCGCGCCGGAACGCTGAGCGGCCCCGTCGATTGCGGCGAAAATCGTCGAATCAGGAAATTAGTCCGGAACAAGCGGGTCACGCGCGCGTTTTTACATGGCGACGGCGCGTAAAATCGGGAGCGAGCCGGCGCGATAACCGTTCCCGAGTGCGTTTCGCGAAAGGAATTTGAGGATGGGTCCGCTGATCGGCATTCTGATCACCGTCCTGGTGATCTTCCTCGTGCTCTATCTCGTCGGCATGCTGCCGATAGACGGCCGGGCGAAGCAGATCGTCCGGGTCATCGTCATCATCATCGGCATCATCTCGCTGCTGAAGTACCTCGCGGTCTTCTGATCGCGCTAAAGTTCAGCGCGGACTTGATCCGGGCATCCGTCAGGGGCGCGTGCGCGCCCGACGGATCGCCGGGTCAAGCCCGGCGACGACCGCCTGGGCTGATGTCTTGATACGCTATCCGGCGCGCCGTCTCGCTTTCGCGGGGCGGCGGGTTTCGTTCGCGCGCCAGCGCTGCTCGAAGCGCAGCGCGTCGCCCACGATCAGGTCGAGATCGGCGCGCTCGGGGCGCCAGCCGAGCGCCTCGCGGATCGCGCCGGCGTCGGCGATCGAGACATATGGGTCGCCCGGCCGGGCAGGCCGGGCGGTCACGGGGAAGTCGACGCCCGAGACGCGCTTCACCGAGGCGATCACGTCGCGCACCGAGTAGCCCCAGCCATAGCCGCAGTTGAGCGTGAGGCTCCGTCCGCCGGCCCGAAGATGGCCGAGCGCCGCCACATGGGCGTTCGCAAGGTCGCGGACATGGATGTAGTCGCGCACGCCGGTGCCGTCCGGCGTCGGAAGGTTCGTTCCGTAGACCTCCAGCCCGCGGTTGAGTCCGAGCGCGGCGCGGATCGCGACGGTGATCAGGTTGGTGGCGCCGGGCAGGCGCTGGCCGGTGCGCAGCAGCGGATCGGCGCCCGCGACGTTGAAGTAGCGCAGCGTGACGAACTCGATCCCGTGCGCGGCGGCGACGTCGGCGAGGATGCGCTCCGACATCATCTTCGAGGCGCCATAGGGCGAGGCGGGGGCGAGAGGCGCGTCCTCGCGCGTCGGCGTCGGCGGCGAGACGCCGTAGACGGCGGCGGTCGAGGAGAAGATGAAGCGGCGGACGCCTGCGTCCCGCACCGCGCCGAGCAGGGCGAGCGTCCGGCCGGTGTTCGCGACGTAGTAGCCGACCGGGTCGGCGACCGACTCCGGCGCGACGATGCGGGCGGCGAAATGCGCGACGGCGTCGACGCCGTAGGACGCCGCGAGCCGACGCACGAGCGCCTGGTCGCCGACGTCGCCGACGACGAGCGGCACGCCCTCGGGCAGGGCCTCGCGCGATCCGGTCGACAGGTCGTCGAGCACCACGCAGGCCTCGCCCGCGTCGCTGAGCGCGTGGACCATGTGGGAGCCGATGTAGCCGGCGCCGCCGGTGATGAGGACCGCCATGGGGACAGGCTCCTTGAGGCGGCCGCTTCCGCAACGTCGGCGCCGTTTCGACCGATATCCCAAGGCTCCTTTCGGTTTCGTTGAAAGTCCAAGCCGATCACACGCGATGGGGGTAGCTAAAAACCGTCTGTTCGAAGCATCAACCGTTCATTCACCCTTCCGAACGACAATCGCACCCTGTGGGAAAAGGCCTTTGCGTGCGGTTTTTGCGATGACAGGTGACGACAGCCGGACCGACGGCCAGCCGCTCAAGCGCTGGTGGCGGGGCCTTGCGGCGCGCGCGACGCTGCTCGTCGGCCTGCTGCTCACCGCGCTTTCGCTCGTCCTCATCCTGACCAACGCCGCCAACGTCCGCGACGCCGGCGAGCGCTCGATCGAGCGCAACGCCGTGGCCGAAGCCGAGCGCGCCGCGGCGGCGATCGAGCGCTCCCGCTTCGCCGAGGAGCGGTTCGGCGACCTCGTGCGGATCGCAGGCTTCGACTACGCCTATCTCGTCGACGCCGAAGGCGCAGTGATCGAAGGCCAGGCGCCCGCGCGGCCCGCGCCGCTGCTCTCCGAGACCGGCGTCGACGGCACCGAGCGCTCCGCCTTTGCGGTGATGGTCCGGCAGGACGGATACGCCCACGGCGCCAAGGCGCTGACGCTCTCCTCGGGCGTCCGCGCGACGCTGCGCTTCGGGGTGTCGCTCGCGCCTGCGGCTTCGGCCGGGTTCGACGCCGCCGTCCACGGGCTGATCACCACGCTCATCTTCCTCGCGCTCGCGCTTCCGGGCCTTGCGATCCTCGTCGACCGCGCCGCCTCGCCGCTGCGCGCGCTGACCCGCGCCGTCATGCGGCCGGGCGCCGGCGACGCCGCTGTCCGCGCCGCGGGCGAGCGCAGCGACGAGGTCGGGGCGCTTGCCCGCGCGCATCTCTCGATCGCCCGCGATCTCGCCGAGAACGCCGACGCGCTCCACCGCCTTACCTTCGACGACCCGATCACGCGGTTGCCCAACCATGCGAGCCTGACGAGCCGCCTCGCGGCCGCGCTTCAGCTCGGCCGCTCGCTCGCGCTGGTGCGCGTCGAGATCGCGGGCCTCAGCCGCATCGCGGCCGGTCTCGGGCAAAGCCATGGCGACGAGACGGTGCGCGCGGCCGCCCGGCGCCTGTCGTCGGCCGTCGAGGGCTGGGCGCGCGGCCGCGGCCTCGACCGCGACGACGGCGAGCCGTCGATGATGGTCGCCCGCGCCTCCGACAGCGGCTTCTCGATCCTCGCCCCCGACGCCGACGCCGACGCCGCCCGTTCGCTCGCCGAAAGCGCGGTGGCGGCCTTCGAGGCGCCGCTCGTCGTCGGCGAGCACCGCATGATGACGACGCTCTCGGTCGGCGTCGCGCTCGCGCCGGAAGACGGCGACGAGGCCGGCGCGCTGATCCGCAGCGCGGCCGCGGCCGTCTCCGCCGCCCGCGTGGCCGGCCCGCAGAGCGTGCGCTTCGCCGGCGCCGAGTTGAGCCGCATGGCCTATGGCCGCCTGCGGCTCGAGCAGGATCTTCGCCGCGCCATCGAGGCCGGCGAGCTCGAACTCCACTTCCAGCCGCAGATTTCGCTCAAGGGCGGCGTCGTCTCGGGCGCCGAGGCGCTCGCGCGCTGGCGGCACCCGACCCGCGGCATGGTTCCTCCGGGCGAGTTCGTGTCGGTCGCCGAGGAATGCGGCCTGGTCGAGCCGCTCGGGCAGTTCGTCATCGCCGAGGCAAGTCGGGTCGCGGCCGACTGGCACAGCCGCGGGATCGACGTGCGCGTCGCGGTCAACGTCTCGCCGCTGCAGTTCCGGCGCGCGGGATTCGCCGAGCGCACGCTTGAGATCACCGGAGCGGCGGGCGCCGATCCCTCCCAGCTCGAGCTCGAGATCACCGAAAGCGCCGCGATGGGCGATCCGCAGCACGCCGCCCGCGAGCTCGCGCCGCTGAAGGCTGCGGGCCTTCGCATCGCCATCGACGACTTCGGCACCGGCTATTCGAACCTCTCGGCGCTGACGCGGCTGCCCTTCGACGTGCTCAAGATCGACCGCGGCTTTGTGCGCGACGCGATCGACGAGGCCGGCGCGCGCGTGGTGGTCGGCACCGTCATCGGCATGGCCGAGAACCTCGGCTTCGAGACCATCGCCGAAGGCGTCGAGACCGAAGAGCAGCTCCGCTTCGTCACCGACCACGGCTGCACCTATGCGCAGGGCTATCTGTTCGGCCGCCCGATGTCGGTCGCGGCCTTCGAGGCGTGGTACGCGGAGCGGCGCGTCAGCGAGCTCCGCGCGGTCGGCGAGCGCCGCGGGAGCCTCCGGCTCGCGGTCGGCGGCCAGCGCGCCTGAAGAGGCTTCTTGCGCGACGTCATTGAGCCGTCGCGAATGACCGTCTAGAACCGCCGGCCAACCGCTTTCCACGCCGAAAGACGCGAGGCCGATGACCGCCGCTCCCAATCCGCACGACACCGCCCGCATCCTCGTCGAGGCGCTGCCCTACATGCAGCGCTACGACGACGCCACGATCGTGGTGAAATATGGCGGCCACGCCATGGGCGACGCGGACGCGGCGCGCTGGTTCGCGCAGGACGTCGCGATCCTCAAGGAGGTCGGCATCAACCCCGTAGTGGTCCACGGCGGCGGCCCGCAGATCGGCAAGATGCTCGACCGGCTCGGCATCAAGTCCGAGTTCAAGGCGGGGCTGCGCGTCACCGACCAGGCGACCGTCGAGGTCGTCGAGATGATCCTCGCCGGTTCGATCAACAAGAACATCGTGGCGTCGATCAACGCCGAGGGCGGCCGCGCCATCGGCCTCTCGGGCAAGGACGGCGGCATGGTGACGGCCCGCAAGGTCACCCGCTCGATGATCAACCCCGACACCAATGTCGAGGAGATCGTCGACCTCGGCTTCGTCGGAGATCCGACAAGGTCGACCGCACGGTGCTCGACTGGGTGATCGCCTCCGACCAGATCCCGGTCGTGGCGCCGGTCGCGTCCGGCTCGGACGGGGCCACCACCTACAACGTCAACGCCGACACCTTCGCGGGCGCGATCGCCGGCGCGGTCGGGGCGAAGCGCCTGCTGCTGCTCACCGACGTTCCGGGCGTGCTCGACAAGAACAAGAACCTCATCGACCAGCTCTCGATCGAGGAGGCGCGCCGCCTCATCGCCGACGGCACCATCACGGCGGGCATGATCCCGAAGGTCGAGACCTGCATCTACGCGGTCGAGCGCGGCGTCGAGGGCGTCGTGATCCTCGACGGCAAGACGCCCCACGCGGTTCTGATCGAGCTGCTCACCGAAGGCGGCGCGGGCACGCTCATCACCCGCTGACGGGCGCGGACGATCCGCCGGCGGCGGCCGACATCGGGCCGTCGCCGGCAAAACTCATCAATCGACGATAAATATTCGCGCCCTTTCCTCAAGTCGATCTCCTCAACTTTACATGAGGCTCTTGAGCGTTTCGAAGTTCTCGGCGAGACTTGACCTTCCGGTCAACCATCGTCCGGGAGGACGCTATGAAATTGCTGGCGTTTTTGCTCTGCGTCGCGGCTCTGGCAGGCGCGGGGAGCGCGCTCGCCGAAGAAAGCGAAGCCCCGGCCAAGCCGCAGATCGACATGCGCGGCTCCTGGATCGGGACGATCAACCGCCTCAGCCAGCGGTTCTCCATCACGCAGCAGGTCGACGGAAAGCTGACCGGCTTCGGCGATTACGGCCTCTACAGCTGGGGACTCGACGGCGTCCTGAAGGGCCGCAAGGTCACGATGGCCTGGCCCTACAACGAGGTGAAATACACGGTGGCCCTCACCGGCAAGGTCGATCGCAAGGGCCGGAAGATCATCGAGGGCCTCTGGGAGGACACGAACGGCGTTTCGGGGACCTGGGTCGGGGCGCGCTCCGGCGGGACCGACAGCCTCGTGATCCGCGGCAAGGTCTCGAAGGCGCGCCGGGGCGGGGCGACCGTCACGCTCGCGATGCGCGAAGCCGGCGTCGTCTCCGCGGTGCAGCAGGTCAAGCCCGACGAGCAGGGCAAGTACGAGTTCTATCTCGACGGCCCGGGCGCCTATCAGGTGGAAGGCTCGCTCGGCTACTGCGTCGCGCAGTCGTCGCCCTGCGAGCGGCAGAGCGCGCTGTTTGAACTGGTGGACAGCGGCAAGCGCACAGAGCGCGTCGAGACGCTGAACTTCGTCCAGGAAGCGCGCTGAGCGGCGGCTTCGGCGGGCGCGCCTTCGCGGCCAAGCGTCGCTTCGCCTGAAGCCCTGATCTCGGCTAGAGTGCCGGCATGAACGTCGTTCAGTTCAAGCGGCCCGAACCCAAGAACGCCAAGCTGGCCGTCGCGCGGCGCGGCCTTGCCGAATTCGCGGCCGCCATGGCGGTCATCGGGCTCGTGTTCTTCCTGCTGCCGACCGTGTGGTCGAGCGCGCCGCAGGAGATGCTGGTCGTGATCCATCTCCTCGTCGCGGTGGTCTATTTCCAGCAGGGCCCGCGCATCGCGGCGGGCCTCTGGATGGCGCTGACGCTCGTCTGCCTCGTCATGACGGGCGCGCCGTCGCCCGTCACCTACGGACTGTCGCGCGGGGCCGCGGCTCTTGACCAGGCGGCGACGCCCTGACGGCGCGGCCGCCCCGCCTTGGAAAAGCCGCGGCTCGCGGCGACAACGGCTCGTTCACCATGTCCGGGCGATCATCCGGATGTCGCGACGTCCCGTCGCGCGGGCTGAACGGTCTTCGATGAACAAACCTCCCGCCTCCAACTCCTTCACCGGCGCCACGACGTTGCGCGAGCATGTGCAGGAGGCCGAGGCCAAGGGCTTCGATCACGTCGACACCTGGGTGTTCGACCTCGACAACACGCTCTACCCCGCCTCGAGCCGGCTGTTCGACCAGATCGACGCCAAGATCACGGCCTATGTGATGCAGCGCTCCGGGCTCGACGGGCTCTCGGCGCGCGCGCTCCAGAAATACTACTACCGCCGCCACGGCACGACGCTCGCCGGCATGATGAGCGAGGACGGGCTCGACCCGCACCACTTCCTCGCTTTCGTCCACGACATCGACCATGCGGTGCTGGCGCCCGCGCCCGACCTCGCGGCCGCCATCGCGCGGCTGCCGGGGCGGCGTTTCGTGCTGACCAACGGCTCGCGCCGCCACGCCGAAAGCGTCATCGCAAGGCTCGGGATCTCCGAGCTGTTCGAGGACATCTTCGACATCGCGGCCGCGAGCTTCGTGCCCAAGCCCGACGCGGCCGCCTATGACGCCTTCCTGAAGCTCCACGGCATCGAGCCCTCCAAGGCCGCGATGTTCGAGGATCTGTCGAAGAACCTTGTGGTTCCCCATCGCCTCGGCATGCGCACCGTGCTGGTGACGCCGCGCGACGGCGAGCCCGAGGGCCTGGAGCGCCTGACCTCCGCCACGGACGCCCATGGCGGCCCGCATGTCGACCACATGACCGACGATCTCGCGGGCTTCCTCTCCGCGCTCGCGCTGGTGGCGGCCGACTGAGGCCGCGCGGCCGCGGAGCCGTTCAAGCTCAACCTAAGTGCGCACGGCCGGTCCCTTGCAGCCGGCGCCGCCAGCGGTCTACGGTCTTTCTAAAGAGGGCCGAAAAAGAGCCCCGACGTCCCACGGGAGGACTTCGGATTTGACAGAGGCGCGCGCCGTCAGCCACCGCTGCGGCATCAAGACCGCGTGGGTCGACGGCGCGGCCACGGCGGAAGGCGCCGTCGCGTCCGTCGCCGCAGCGCTGTCTGGCGAGCCTGTCGGCCAGCTTCTCGTGTTCTTCTCGTCAGCCTACGCCGCGGACGAGATCAACGTCGCGTTCTCCCGACGCTTCGCCGGCACGCCGATCGCCGCCTGTTCGAGCGCGGGAGAGCTCAGCCCCGCGGGCAATCTCGACCGCGGCGTCGTGGCGGTGGCGTTCCCGAAGTCGGGTTTCCGGATCGTGTCGGCCTCGCTCCCCAACGTCGACGAACTCGACGTCGAGCGCACCGCCGACATCGTGCGGTCGCTGCGCCGCCGGCTCGACGCCGCGCCCGACGCCAAGGCCGGGGCGAGCCGCTTCGCGCTCTCGCTCATCGACGGCCTCGCCAACGCCGAGGAGCGGGTCGTCTCGGTGATCGACCAGGCGCTCGACGGCATTCCGCTCGTCGGCGGCTCGGCCGGCGACGACCTCGCGTTCCGGCGGACCGCCTTGATCCATGACGGCGAGGTGAAGCTCACCGCCGCGATCCTGATGATCGTGGAGACCGACTACCCGGTCGAGATCTTCAAGACCGACAATTTCGAGCCGACAGACGTCAAGTTCGTGGTGACGGCCTCCGACGACGGCGCGCGCACGGTGCGGGAGCTCAACGCCGAGCCCGCCGCGACCGAATACGCCATGGCGGTGGGGCTCGACCCCGAGAACCTGTCGCCGATGAGCTTCGCCTCGCATCCGCTCGTGGTGCGGGTCGGCGGCGAGTATTTCTGCCGCTCGATCCGCCGGCTCAATCCGGACGGTTCGCTCTCCTTCTTCTGCGCGATCGACCGTGGGCTGGTGCTGACGCTCGCGCGCCCGCTCGACGTCGTCGAGGTGACGCGGGCCGAACTCGAACGCCTCGAGGCGCGGCTCGGCGGCGTCGACCTCGTGATCGGCTTCGACTGCGTGCTCCGACGCCTCGACGCCGAGATCCGCCAGAAGCGGCGGCCGATCTCGGATCTCTACCGCCAGTACAACGTCGTCGGCTTCGAGACCTATGGCGAGCAGTACCGCTCGATGCACCTGAACCAGACTTTTACGGGCGTCGCGATCGGCTATGCTGGGGCGGCCTGAGCCTCGCGGACGTCCAATGAGCCTTGCCGAAATCCCTGACGACACGGCGGAGCTGAAGCGGCGCATCGCCAAGCTCGAGCGCATGAACGCCGCGCTCATGGACCATGTCGAGCGCTCGACCGACCGCCAGGGCTCGGCCTATTCGCTGTTCCAGACCGCGATCACGCTCGACACGCGGGTGCGCGACCGCACCGAGGAGCTCACCAACCTGATGCTTAGCCTCGAGCGCTCCAACCGGGCGCTGGTCGAGGCCAAGGAAGAGGCGGAGTTCGCCAACCGCTCGAAGACGCGCTTTCTCGCGGCCGCGAGCCACGACCTGCTGCAGCCGCTGAACGCCGCGCGGCTCTCGATCTCGACGCTCGCCGACATGCCGCTCGGCGTCGAGGCGCTCGCGATCGCAGGCCAGGTGGAGCGCGGCCTCAAGACCATCGAGGACCTGATCAAGGCCCTCATCGACATCTCCAAGCTCGACGCCGGGGTCGTGCGCCCGAACGTGCGCTCGATCTCGCTCAACGACGTGCTGGAGGACGTGGTGGCGACCTTCGAGCCGGTCGCGAGCCGCAAGGGCCTGCGCTTCGTGGTCAAGACCGGCCAGCTCGCGGTCGAAAGCGACCCTGTGCTGCTGAAGCGCATCCTGCAGAACCTCGTCTCGAACGCGGTGCGCTATGCGCGGCGCGGCGGCGTGCTCGTGCGGGCGCGCTCGCGCGGCGGCTCCTGCCTCATCGACGTGGTGGACACCGGCCCCGGCATCACGCCGGCCGACCGCGCGCGCATCTTCGAGGAGTTTTATCGCGGTGAGGGCGCGAGCGGCGACGCCGAGATCGGACTCGGGCTTGGGCTCTCGATCGTGCGCCGCATGACGCTCGCGCTCGGCCACAGCCTCAAGGTCTCGTCGAAGGTCGGGCGCGGCTCGCGCTTTCGCCTGCGCCTCGCGCTGGCGCAAGGGGAGGTGCGCGAGCGCAACGAGACCGGCGCCTTCATGCCGCCGGTCTCGACCACGCTCTCGGGCTCGCGCATCGTCGTGGTCGAGAACGACGTCGGCGCGCGCGAGGCGCTCGTGCGGCTGCTGGTCTCCTGGGAGGCGACCGTCGTCTCCGCCCACGGGCTGGAGGAGCTGAAGCAGGCGCTCGCCGGACAGTCCGAGCCGCCGCACATCGCGCTCATCGACTACCACCTCGACGGCGGCGTCTATGGCCTCGAGGTCGCGGCCTGGCTGCGCGCGACCTACGGCGCCGACACGCCCGCGATCGTGACGACCGCCGACCATTCGGCCGAGGTCGCAGCGGAAGTGCGCGCGGCCGGCTGCGAACTGATCCACAAGCCGATCAAGCCGGCTTACGTGCGCGCGCTGATGTCCCACCTCGCGCCGTCGGTGCGGCGAGGGGAGTAAGGCGGGACGCTCAGTCGACCTTCGCCGGCCCGCTCAGGATCACGTCGAAGTCGAGCGCCGAGGTCTCGATCACGGCTTGGGTGCGGCTTGCGACCCCGAGCTTGCGCATGATCTCGGAGATGTGGGCCTTCACGGTGGATTCGCCGACGTTCAGCTCGTAGGCGATCTGCTTGTTGAGCTTGCCGCGCTTGACGAGCGAGAGCACGCGCATCTGGGCGGGCGTCAGCGTCTTCAGCCGATCCAGCATGTCGGCGCCGGCGCGCGAGGGCCGGGCGGTCTGGGTCCGGCGATATTCCTTCGGCAGGAACACCCCGCCGCCCAGCACCTCGGTGATGGCTTCGGTGAGAAGCGCCTTTCCGGATGCCTTGGGCACGAAGCCGGCCGCGCCGCAGCGCATCGCCTCATGGACGATCTGGGCGTCGTCGAGCCCTGAGACCACGAGGATCGGCACGCGCGGAAAGCGGCCGCGGATCTGGATGAGGCCGTCGAAGCCGGTGACGCCCTGCATCGAGAGATCGAGCAGGATGAGGTCGATGGCGTCGGAGCGGGCGAGCATGTCGCATGCGCTCGTCAGCGAGTCGGCCTCGTCGACCTGGGCGTCCGGAAACGCCACATGGACGGTCGACAGCAGCGCTTCCCGGAACAACGGATGGTCGTCGATGATGGCGAAATGCACGACCGATATCCCCCGAACGAACGCGTCCCTGACCGGAGGGTCAGGTCCGGCCTCCGGCGCTTGCGCTGTCGGGCTCGCATGCGCCGGAGGGGACGGAGCGGCCGACCGGAGATCCCGGCCGGCCGCGTCCGACTTCCGCTCTTCCCTTAGCGGGAGGCGACTTCCTTCGGAAGCTTGAAGGCCCAGAAAGACCCGCCCTGGTTGATGCCGGCGGTGGATTTCGCCACCTCGCCGCCCCAGAGCGGAACCGCGCCGCCCCAGCCGGCCGCGACGCCGACCCACTGCTCGCCGTCCTGCTCCCAGGTGATCGGAGAGGCGACGACGCCGGTGCCGACCTGGAACTTCCAGACTTCCTCGCCGGTCTTGGCGTCGAAGGCCTTGAGGAAGCCCTCGGGCGTGCCGGTGAAGGTGAGGCCGCCGCCGGTGTTCAGGACGCCGCCCCAGAGCGGAGCCTTGTTCTTGTACTCCCACACGACCTTGCCCGAGGTCGGGTCGATCGCCTTGAGCGAGCCGATGTGGTCCTCGAAGATCGGCTTGATGGTGAAGCCGGCGCCGAGATAGGCCGCGCCCTTCTTGTAGGAGACGGGCTCGTTGTGGATGTCCATGCCCCACTCATTGGAGGGGACGTAGAACAGCTTGGTGTCGGGGTTGTAGGAGATCGGCATCCAGTTCTTGCCGCCGAGGAAGCTCGGCACGGCGAAGACGCTGTCGCCCTTCTTGCCGTCGCCGGACTTCGAGGGGTCCTTCGGACGGAAGTTGTCGTCGTAGACCGGACGGCCGTCGGGTCCGATCTCCTTGGCCCAGTTGATCTTCGAGACGAACGGGGTCGCGGAGATGAACTTACCGTTGGTGCGGTCGAGGACGTAGAAGAAGCCGTTGCGGTCGGCGGTGGCGCCGGCCTTGATGGTCTTGCCGCCCTTCTGGAGGTCGAACGACACGAACTCGTTCACGCCGTCATAGTCCCAGCCGTCATGCGGGGTGGTCTGGAAGCCCCACTTGATCTCGCCGGTCTCCGGATCGAGCGCGATGCGCGAGGCCGACCACTTGTTGTCGCCCGGGCGCAGCCAGCTGTTCCACGGGCCGGGGTTGCCGGTGCCGTAGTAGATCAGGTTGGTCTCGGCGTCGTAGGTGCCGCCGTTCCAGGTGGCGCCGCCGCCGTATTTCCACATGTCGCCGGGCCAGCTTTCGTTCGTCTTGCCCGTCATGGTGGAGGGCTTGCCGTTGAGCTCGCCGACATGGCCTTCGATCACCGGCCGCTTCCAGACGATCTCGCCGGTCTTGGCGTCGCGCGCCTCGACGCGGCCCACGATGCCGAACTCGCCGCCCGACACGCCGGTGATGATCTTGCCCTTCACGATCATCGGGGCGGAGGTGAAGGAGAAGCCGGCCTTGAAGTCGTCGACGTCCTTCTTCCACACCACCTTGCCGGTCTTGGCGTCGAGCGCGACGAGCTTGGCGTCGAGCGTGCCGAAGATGAACAGGTTGTCGTAGAGCGCGCCGCCGCGGTTCACGACGTCGCAGCAGGGCAGGATGCCTTCGGGAAGACGGGCGTTGTACTCCCAGATCTTCTCGCCGGTGCGGCTGTTGATCGCCCAGGCGCGGCTGTAGGAGCCGGTGATGTAGAGCACGCCGTCCTTGACGAGCGGCTGGCTCTCCTGGCCGCGCTGCTTCTCGCCGCCGAAGGAGAACGAATAGGCCGGGATGAGGCCCTTGATGTTGTCGCGGGTCAGCGTCTTGATCGGGCTGTAGCGCTGGCCCTGGTTGCCGAGCCCGTAGGAGACGACGTCGTCGACCGTCTTGGCGTCGTTGGCGATGTCTTCGTCGGTGACCGCGAGCGACGGCGAGACCGCCCCCGCCAGAAGCGCCGCCGCGCCAGCGGCGGCAAGCAAGGTTGCGCGGAAGGTCATTGGTTTCTCCCCTGAGAGCGCGCCATCTCCCGGCGCTGCTGGACCGGCGCGCTTGTCACGCGCGCTTGATCCCAGTGGGGGGACGTTAGACGGGGCCGGGGACCTTGCTTATTGCCATTAAGTACACCCTAAGAAGAAACGTAAGTGACTGATTCTTATTAATATCCGGCCGGCGGAGTGAAGCTCGCGCCATGGGCCGCGAAGATCTTCTCCATCTCGCCCGAGGCGCGCATTTCGGCCAGCGCCTCGCCGATCCGATAGGCGAGATCGCGCGAGTCCGTCTTCACCGCTCCGCAGAGCTCCCAGCGCGGGCGGATGAGGTTCGAGCCGGCGAGATCCTTGAGTTCCGCGTCCTTCACGCCGGCCTTTGCGAGCGTCGACTCGATCGCCGAGCGCGCGCCCGCGAGAAACTGGGTCTCGCCGCTCCGGAACGCGTCGGCGGCGTCGCCAAAATTGCGGTAGTGGCGGATCGACTCGCGCAGCGTCCCGCCATTGGCGAACCCGATCAGCGCGTCCACGGGGCTCGTGCCCTCGACCGCTACCGATTTGCCGGCGATGTCCTGAAGATCCTGGAACCCGCCCTCCACCACGCCCGCCCGATAGGCGATCGCGAGCCGCTGCTCGACGTAAGGGGCGGTGAAGAACACCAGCTCGTTGCGCATCTGCAGCAGCTTGTCGGCCGGCACGCTCAGCATCAGGTCGGCGAGCGTCGAGCCCGCGAGGTCGCCGCGCCAGAGGTTGAGGCGGAAGTCGCCGTCGACGTTCTCGGACGCCTCGACGATCCGGATCTCGGGCTTCACGCCGATCGTCTGCGCGATCCGTTTCGCGACGTCGACGTCGATGCCGACCGGCTTTCCGCCGGCGTCGTCGGAGAAGGGCGCGTTGTCGCGATAGAGCGCGACCCGCAGGATCCCGGAGGCCGTCACCTCGTCGAGCGGACGCGCGACAGCGGGCGCGGCCAGGCCTGCGCCCGCGAGCGCCCCCAGGAAGAGGCGGCGGTCGATCCCTCGCATCACTCGTCGACGTGCACGGATTCGATGTAGCTCCGAATGGCCCAGAGGCCTTCCTGCGAGATCACCCCGGCGAAGGACGGCATCTTCGTCATGCCGTTGATGATCGCGCCGCCCTGGACGCGCTGCGAGAACCACTCGTCGCCTTCCTTGCCCTTCTCGAGATGGCGAAGGTCAGGCGCGAGGCCGCCCGAGATCACCTCGAGGCCGTGGCAGCGGGCGCAGTTCTGGTTATAGCCTGAGGCGCCGATCGCGATCGCCTTCGGGTCGCCGCGATAGGGGTTTTCTTCCTTCCACTCCTCGCCGAGCGGCGCGAGCCCGTCGGTGTTGACCGGCTGCGGCTGCACGTCGCCATGCGCCCAGGCGCGCGGCGCGAGCGCGGCCCCGGCGAAGAGCGCGGCGGCGCCGACGGCGAGCAGAACGAGGCGAGAGGCTTTCATGTCAGGCGTCCTTCCCATTGCGGCGCGGACGCTAGCAACGGGGCTGGGGCCCCCACATTGTTCTTAGGTACACCTTATAGCCGTTCCAGCAGCGGCCGATTTTTGAGGCGCCAATAAGTACAATCCCGCGCCCGGCGCCGCTCCCTATCCTCCGGGCGGTACGCAGGAGCAGCGGCGATGCGCGGCGACAGGACAGGCCTAGCGCACACCGCCGCGATCGTGGCGGCGACGATCGCGACCACCCTCGCGCCAGGCGCGGCGCCGGCCTTTCCCGCAGCTCCGCAGCAGACCGCGCAGACCGAAAGCGCCTCGCCCGCGCAGGCGCCGGCCCCGACGGTCCGCAAGCCGCGCGAGCTGAAGTTGGTTTCGATCCACTACTTCGAGCGCCGGTCGAGCGCCACACGCCGCGCAACAACGAGGACCCGGTTCCCGACGACCAAGGCCTCAAGGGCGCCGAGCTCGGCATCGCTGACTCCAACGCCACCGGGCGCTTCGTCGGGCTGAAGTTCGACCTCAAGACCACGGTGGTCGAGCCCGACGGCGACCTCGAGCGGCCTTCGCGGAGGTGATGGCCAAGGACGCGCCGCGTTTCGTGGTGGTGAACGCCCCGGCCGAGGATCTGCTGGCGCTCGCCGACGCGGCGGCGGCCAGGGACGTCGTGCTGTTCAACGTTTCGGCGCCGGACGTGCGCCTGCGCGACGCCGACTGCCGCGCGCGCGTGCTCCACGTTATCCCCTCGCGCGACATGCTGGCCGACGCGCTGATGCAGTTCCTCGCCTTCAAGCGCTGGACCCGCATCCTGCTGGTGGCGGGCCCGGGGGAGGGCGACCGGCTCTACGCCGACGCGATCCGCAAGAGCGCGCGCAAGTTCGGGCTCAGAATCGTCGAGGAGAAGCCCTTCGACGCCCGCGGCGCCGACATCCGCGACACCGCGACCGACGAGCTGACGCTCGCCTCCCGCGGGGCCGAACACGACGTCGTGGCGGTCGCCGACGAGGCCGACGAGTTCGGCGACAACCTTCCCTACAACACCGCAAGCCCGCGGCCCGTCGTCGGAACCCACGGCATGGTCCCGGCCGCCTGGGGCAAGCCCGTCGAGGCCTGGGCCGCGGTGCAATTGCAGGGGCGGTTCAGGAAGCTCGCGGGCCGCCGGATGGATCCGGTCGACTATTCGGGCTGGATGGCGGTCCACGCGGTCGGCGAGGCCGCGGTCCAGCTCAAGAGCGCCGATCCTGCGGCGATCTCCGCGCTGCTGCGGAGCGAGACGTTCGAGGTCGGCGGCTTCAAGGGCCGAGCGCTCAGCTTCCGCGCCTGGAACGGGCAGCTGCGCCAGCCGGTCTACCTGCTGTGGCCCGGCGCCGTGGTCGCGACCGCCCCGCTCGAGGGCTTCCTCCACCAGCGCACCGAGAGATGGACACGCTCGGCCTCGACCAGTCGGAAAGCGCCTGCAAGGCGATGAGGGGATGAGATGACGAAGACCGCGCCTCCCGGCCGAATGGTGATCAGCCCGCTTTCTCCCCTCCCCCTTGCGGGGAGGGTCGGGGTGGGGGGTGGTTCAGAATGAGGCGGAGAGGGCCACGCAGCTCTACGCCGACCAAGAGAGCTCTGTTCTGAACCACCCCCACCCTTACCCTCCCCGCAAGGGGGAGGGGGTGGATAGGTCGCGGCCTCCGCTCGTCGGCGACGCCGACGAGCGCGAGGCGCTCCGGCGCATGCGCGCGGCGCTGGCCGCGGTCAGCCTCGGCTTCGCGGCCTCGATCGCGGGCGCCGGCTCCGGCAACGCCCATGAGGTCTTCGTCACCAACGAGCGCGACAACACGGTGTCGGTGATCGACACCGAGCAGAAGGTCGTGACGCGCACCTTCCCGGTCGGCCGGCGGCCGCGCGGCCTCACCTTCTCGCCGGACGGCAAGATCCTCTATGTCTGCGCCTCGGACTCGAACGCCGTGCAGGCGATCGATCCCGACAGCGGCAAGATCCTGCACGACCTGCCTTCGGGCGAAGACCCCGAGCAGTTCTCGCTCTCGCCCGACGGGACCAAGCTCTTCATCGCCAACGAGACGACGCGCTCACGACCCGTGGTGGACGTCGAGACGCGCAAGGTGCTGGCCCAGATCGAGGTCGGGATCGAGCCCGAGGGCATGGCCGTGAGCCCCGACGGCAAGACCGCGGTGACGACGTCGGAGACCACCAACTGGTCCACTGGATCGACGTCGACAGCCTCACGTCCAACGACGCGACGCCGGTCGGCCAGCGGCCGCGCCACGCCGAGTTCGACCTCGACGGCAAGCGGCTTTGGGTCTCCTCGGAGGTCGGCGGCACGGTCGCGATCATCGACGTCGCCACCAAGCAGATCGTCCACACGATCGAGTTCGCGATTCCCGGCGTGGCGAGTGACCGCGTCCAGCCGGTCGGCGTGCAGCTGACGCGCGACGGCAAATACGCCTTCGTGGCGCTCGGCCCGTCGGACCGCGTCGCGGTGGTGGACGCGCAGACCTATGAGGTGAAGTCCTACATCCTCGTCGGCCGCCGCGTTTGGCACCTCGCGCTCACCCCCGACCAGTCCATGCTGTTCACCACTAACGGGGTTTCGGGCGACGTCACCATGGTGGACGTCGCGAGCCTCAAGCCCGTGAAGACCGTGAAGGTCGGCCGCTTCCCCTGGGGCGCGGCGGTGCGGCCCAGGGCGCAGCCCGTCGCCGACCGCAAGTAAAGGCGCGGCGTTTGGAGCGTTGGACAAGCCAGCTGCGTGCTTCGAGACGCCCGCCGACGCGGGCTCCTCAGCATGAGGTTTGTTGAGGATGCCAGCCGCGAAGGACTGGGGAGAAGCTGCGACGCGTCCGCATCGGAGTCCGTCATGCCCGGCGAAGCCGGGTATCCACGACTTCGCACGGCGCGGAGCCCTACGGTCCAGTCGTGGATACCCGCGCTGGCGCGCGGGCATGACGGCGCAGGCGATCGCAGCGGCAATTCTTCTGTTTTTGGCGTTGCTCGCCGCCTTCCCCGCTCAAGCCGGAACCCTCGATCGCGCCGGCATGGAGGCGGCGTTCCCGCTTCCCCTCGTCGCGGCGAGAAGGACGACCGGCTGCCGATCTGGCCGATCATGAAGCAGCAGGCCGGCTCCTACGAGGTCCTGGCCTATGCGTTCGAATCCATCGACTTCGCCGCGATCCCGGGCTTCGGCGGCGCGCCCCCCAACCTGCTGATCGCGCTGAAGCCCGACGGGACGTTCCTCGACGCGAAAATCCTGTCGCATCACGAGCCAGTCTTCCTCGAGGGGCTTGGCTCCGCGCCGCTCGTCGCCTTCGTCGACCAGTACGCCGGCATGTCGGCCAAGCGCGCGATCAGCGTGGGGCGCGCCAACGCCCGCGCCAACGGCGCGCCGGCGTCATCGGTCGTCGACGGCGTCTCGATGGCGACCGCCTCCACCCGCGTCGTCAACGAGACCATGCTGCTCTCCGCGCTCGCCGTGGCGCGCGCCAAGCTCGGTTTCGGCGCGGGGCGAAGCGCGGGCCTCAGGGTCGAGGCTAGGCAAGACGGCTTCGAGCCGCTTGGCTGGGACGAACTTCTCAAGCGCGGCTACGTGAAGCGCTTCACGGCGACCAACCGCGAGGTCGACGCGGCCTTCGCCGACACCTCGACGCCGGACGGAGACGAGGAGGGCCGCGAGCGGCCCGACGAGCCCTTCATCGACGCCTATGTGACCTATCTCAACGTCCCCTCGATCGGCCGAAATCTCCTCGGCGACAGGGCGTTCGACAAGCTCGTCGCCGAGATCGGTCCCGACGCCCACGCGCTGCTGTTCCTCACCGCCGGCCGCTGGAACGCGCTCGGCGAGAGCTTCGTCATGGGCTCGCTGCCCGAAAACCTCGCGGTTATCCAGGACGGGCTCTCGATCAACGCCCGCGACCTCGCGATCGATCGTCGGGGCGCGGGGACCAGACGGCATGCCGGCGGGGCCCTGGTCGATCATGAAGATCACGCCCGAGGCCGGTTTCGACCCGTCCTCGCCCTGGACGCTGCAGCTGACGGTGACGCGCGAGCGCGGGCAGATCCTGACCGAGCGGGTCTCGAAGAGCTTCGAGACCAAGTACGAGCTGCCCCAAGACCTCTTCACCAGGACGAAGCCGGACTTAGGGCCGACATGGGTCGACAGCTGGACGGCGCGCTGGCCGGAGCTCGGGCTGATCGGCGCCGCGCTCCTCCTGCTGACGCCGACGCTCGCGCGCGAGCGCGGGCTCGTCGCGGACGGGCCGCGCTTCGGCTGGTTCCGGCTCAGCTTCCTCGTCTTCACGCTCGGCTTCGTCGGCTGGTGGGCGCAGGCGCAGCTTTCGATCGTGACGGTGGTGGGCGCCGTGCGGGCCGCGATCTACACCCACGACGCCAGCTTCCTGCTCTACGACCCGCCCTCGCTGCTCATCTGGGCTTCGCGCTCGCGGCGCTCGTTGTGTGGGGGCGCGGAACGTTCTGCGGCTGCTCTGCCCCTTCGGCGCGTTGCAGGAGCTCGCGGCGTGGCTCGCCAAGCCCCTCGCAATCCGCCAGCGGCAGGTCTCGCCAGCGCTCGACCGATGGCTGCGCAAGCTCAAATATGCCGCGCCTGGCCGGGATCGTCGCGGCGGCGGCGAGCGCGTCTCCGCTCGCCGACATGTTCTCCGAGGTCGAAGCCGTCAAGACCTCGATCACGCTCTACTTCGTGCGCTCATGGCCGTTCGTGGCCTACGCGGTCGGGCTCATCGTCCTCAACCTCTCGTCTACAAGGCGTTCTGCCGATATCTCTGCCCGCTCGGCGCTTTTCTCGCGATCGGCGGGCGCCTGCGGATGCTCGACTGGATCCCGCGCCGCGCCGAATGCGGAAGCCCCTGCCAGCTCTGCAAGGTGCGCTGCCGCTACGGCGCGATCGATCAGGCGGGAAAGGTCGACTACGCCGAATGCTTCCAGTGCATGGACTGCCGTGACCATTATCCACGATCCCAACCAGTGCGTTCCGCAGATCCTCGCGGCCAAAACGCCCAAACGTGCGTCTCGCCACGGAGGCGGCCGAATGAGCGGTTTCAGCCGTCGCAAGCTTCTGGCCGGGGGCGCCGGGACGCTCGCCGCCGCCGCGGTCGGCGGCGCAGCGTTTCGGGAGCTCGCCCGTGCCCATGGCAAGCAGGTCGCGACCCGCGCAGGCGTCGCGTTCGGCACGACGGTCGCGCTCACTTTCCGCGGGCCCCGACGCACAGGCGCTCGAGGCCTCAATCCACGACGGCTTCAGCGAGATCCGCGCGCTCGAGCGCGCCGCGAGCCTGATGCGGCCCGACAGCGAGCTGTCTCGCCTCACCGCGCGGGCGCGCTCGATCGGCCGGACCCTCGGCTCGTCGCGCTCGCCTCCTACGCGCTCGCCCTCGCCGAGCGCTCCGGCGGCGCGTTCGACCCGACCGTCCAGCCGCTCTGGACGCTCTGGGAGCGCACGACGCGCGACGGCCGCCGGCCGGACGAGGCCGAGCGCGCGAGGCGGTCGCCCGGGTCGGCTGGCGCGACGTCGAGGTTTCCGGCGAGCGGATCGCGTTCCGCCGCCCGGCGTCGAGATGACGCTGAACGGGATCCTTCAGGGCTACGCCGCCGATCTCGTGATCGCGGCGGCGCGGCGCCACGGCGTCGCCGACGCCTTCGTCGACACCGGCGAGTTCGGCGCCTTCGGGCGTCACCCGGATGGCGCCCGTGGCGGCTCGGCGGCCGCACGGCCAAGGAGGGCGGCGAGACCGACGTTCTGTCGAGCGATTTTCAAGGTTTCGCCGCGACGTCGGCGGGCGCCGGCACGCCGTTTTCGAAGGACGGCGCCGACAACCACATCTTCGACCCCGCACCGGCCTCTCGCCGCAACTTCTCTCGCGCGTCGCCGTCTTCGCGCCGAGCGGGATCGAGGCGACGGGCTGTCGACCGCGATCTATGTGATGGGGAAGGCGAGGGGCGAGGCGCTTCTCGCCGGGCGGCCGGGCTACGCGCTCGACCTCATGTGAGGTTCGCCGCCGCATGGGCGTGCCCGTGCGGCAGCAGATGGCGGAACCGCCGAACAGCGTCGAGCGCAGCCGCCGAAGCCGCCAGCGCGGGCTCTGGTCGAAGCGGATCGAGCGCGATTCGACGCTGATCTTCTCGGCGTTGGCGTCGCGCGCGCGCTTGGCCGGGTCGGCGTAGAAGCTCGCGAGCTTGGCGGCCGACATGCCGGGCGTCTTCAGCCATTCGGGGATGTGGTCGCGGGCGAGGATCACGGCGTCGTTCAGCGCCTTGTCCATGCCGGTGCCGGTGATCGGGCAGACGGTCATGAAGGCGTCGCCCACCGCCACCACGCCGTCGCGCTCGATGTCGAGCTGCGGGCGAGGTCGATCGGGCGGATCATCACCGGGCCGGAGACCGCAAGCTCGCCGTATTCGCGCCGGAACGCCGGCATCATCTCGTTCAGCGTCCTGTTCGGGTCGTCGCGGAGCTCCCGCGTCCAGTCCTCGAAGGGCGAGCGGTAGACGAAGAGGTTGGCGCGCATCGCGTTCCCGATCGGGAACAGGGTGAGATAGGCGAGCTTGTCGCTCGGGCCGTCGCCGGCCCACACCAGCGAGGGGAACGGAAAGTCGGACGGCGGGCGCGACAGGTCGAAGCCTGCGGTCAGCGAATGGTGCCGGCTGTAGACGTCGCGGCTCATGCCGGCCTTCTTCAGCGCCGCTTCGCTGAGGCCGGTCGACATCACGAGCAGGCGCGAGCGGACCGATCGGCCGTCCGCGAGCCTCAGGAACTGCTGGTCGGGTCCGGTCTCGATCGTCTCCACCCGGCCGACGATCTGCGCCACGCCCGCCGGCAGCGCGCCGCGCATCGCGTCCACGACGGCGCCGTAGTCGCCGCCATATTCGCGCTTCGGGTCGCGTTCGACGATGTGGCCGAAGCGGCGCAGCCAGCAGCCGTCGAAAGCGGTGAAGACCGAGCGCGCCGCCGCGCCGAGGCCCGCCTCGTCGATCATCGCGATCTGGGCCTCGCCGATCTTCTCGGCGCGATATTCGGGCGGATGCCGGTGGTGGCTCGCGATCAGCGCGACCGAGATCCCGCGTTTGGCGAGCATGCCGGCGGCTGTCGCGCCGGCCGCGCCTGCGCCGATGATGGCGACGTCGACGGCGGTTTCGGTTTCGGCTGCGACGACGATTTCGCTCATGACTTGTCCTGCGCCCCTTCGGCGACAGGCTCCGTCTCGCGGCGGAGCTTGCGAAGCATGACCCACTTCAACGGCCGCAACTTCTGCCAGAGCGCGGACGCCCGCAGCCGCTTCAGACCTTCGGCGCGCGCGAGATAGAGCCTCCCCAGGAGACTCTGCGCCTCCGTCATCACGGAGAGCGCGATCGTCACGTCGCAATGGTCTTTCTTGTAGGCCTCGTCGCCCACCCCGAGGTCGGCGGTCTCCACGCCCGCCTCGTGAAGGCGCTTGATCAGCATGAGGTAGAGAACCTTGCCAGGCGAATAACGCCCGTAGACGCTGCCGTCGAAGCTGCCGACGAGCGCGTAGTAGCGGCGATCGTGGATCAGGCTCCATTGCGCCGCCACGATGTCGCCGCCGAACGACAGCGCCGAGAGGTGGAGCGCGCCGGACTCGGCCATCGCTTCGGTCGCGCGCTCGTAGAATTCGCGCTTTTCGGGCTGGGCGTCGAAGCCCGGCACCCGGGTCTCCTCGAACCGCTTCTGCTTCTGCTCGAGCAGCGCCGCGAGGATGCGGTCGCGGCCCGCCTTGTCCTCGGCGACGAGCATCTCGACCGGCACGGTCTCCTGCAGCGAGGCGATGCGGCGCAGGCGCTTGCCGTAGAAGACCTGACCCTTCTCGACCACGGCCCAGGGCTTCGTCAGGTCGGTGGCGTGGCAGGATTCGGGGTTCTCGCCGGTGGCGAGGAGGTGGAACGGATTGACGATTCCGCCGACCTCCGCCGGCATCTTGTCGAACAGCGCGACGTCGAAGGCCGGCAGCGCGGTCTTGATCGCGCTCCACGCCTCGTTGGCGTTGCGGGGCGACCATTCCCACGGCGTTTCGAACAGCGGGGGCGTTGTAGTCGGCCGCGCCGCCGTCGACGAAGGAGAGCGCGCGCGCGCCGGCCCGGCGCGTGATCGCGAAGGGGACGAGCATCGCGAGCGCGCCGTCGGCGTCGCGCACCTCGACGAAATAGGTCCGGGCCCGGGCCGCGCGGCCGAAGGTCTCGACCCAGACCTTCCAGGAATTCGACGGTCTGGAAGACGTGGCAGCGGCCTTCGTACTCCCGGCTGCTGCGCGGCCAGTGGGCGGGCAGGGCCGTGACGTCGTCATGGACGCGGATCGCGAAGCGTTGCGCGTCCGCGCCGAACACGCGGCGCGCCGGAAGGAGCCGTGCGGCCTGCCGCGCTGCGGGGCCGGAGCCCTGCAGTTGGAGAGCGTCATGCGTCATCGGTGCGCCTTGAGATGTCCCGCCAAGGCGGCGCTCTGCGCGTCGCCCCGTCGCCGCGCATCCTGTGCCTGTGGTCGGGGCGAGGCAAACGATCGTTCCGGGCCTAGTTGACCGACCATTAAATTTTGAAACGAATTGGACTGACATCGGCGCGGGGGTTTCGGGTTCGTTTCTCCCCCATGCGGTTTTCCCCCTCCAGCGTCGCGACCCTACCTAGGGCCGATCTGGAAAACGTGACCGGAACGCCTCGCAATTTATCGATCGGCTTCCACGCTTTCTAAAGCGGGCCGCGTCACGATGGGGGCGATCGCGGCCGCCTGCGGCCCGCCCACTCGGACCTTCGATCATGTCAGTCTCGGTCATCATGAAGACCCTGAACGAAGAGAAGCGCATCGCCGCCGCGATCGAGAGCGCGCTCGAGGCGCTTCAGGCGGTCGGCGGCGGCGAGGTCATCGTCGCCGACAGCGGCTCGCGCGACCGTACTGTCGAGATCGCGTCCGGCTACGACGCCAAGGTCGTCCAGATCGTCGCCCCGGCGCGGCCGAGCTGCGGTCTCGGCCCCCAGCTCGGGTTTCAGTACAGCGGCTGCGAGTTCGTGTGCCTGATGGACGGCGACATGATCCTCGATCCGGGCTTCCTGCAGGAGGCGCTCGGCTATCTCGCGGCCCATCCGGATTGCGCGGGCGTCACCGGCCATGTGGTCGAGATGAACGTCGAGAACCTCGAATTCACCCGCCGCGTGCGCCGCGCCTCGCCCGAGAACCGGACCGGCGCGATCGACCGGATGAACGGCGGCGGCCTTTATCGGCGCGAGGCGGTGGAGAAGGCCGGCTACTTCTCCGACCGCAACCTCCATGGCTACGAGGAGTTCGATCGGCGTCCGCCTGCGCGCGCTCGGCTTCACGCTGCACCGGCTCGACCGGCCGTTCGTCCAGCACTTCGGGCATACGCTCAACGCCTATGCGCTGCTGGTGCGGCGGTGGAAGTCCAAATATTTGCGCGGCGTCGGCGAGCTGCTGCGCGCGGCCTGGGGCAAGCCCTATTTCGGCATGCTCCTGAAGGAGCTGCCGGAACTCAGGCTCTGGGCGGGCGTCTACGGCTGGATCGCGGCCGTGCTCGTCGCGCCGCTGCTCGCGCCGAGCCTTGCGCTCGGACTTGCGGCGTCGCTCGCGATCCTGGCCCTGCCGGTCGCCGCGATGAGCCTCAAGCAGAAGAGCCTGTCGCTCGGCGTCTACGCCGTGGTCGCCTGGCTGTTCCACGCCGCGGCCCTGCCGCTCGGCTTCTTCCATCCGCGGCTGAAGCCCGAAGCCTGGATCGAGAGCAAGCAGCTCCCCGGCCGCGCCTGAGCACGCGTCAGGCGCCGGCGTCGATCCCGCGGCGGAACCGCGATCGCGACGGGCGAGGGGAGCGCGCTGGCGGCGTAAAACAACGTCGATCGCAAAAGATCCGCGCGAGGCCGGAACCTTCCGCCGGCTCGCGCGTCTATGATGTGAAACGCGCTCCCCCGACGCGTTTCGTCTGATAAGAAGCCCGGCGCGCCCCCCCGACGCGCCGGGCTTTTTCATGCGCCGACGGCGTCTTGAGACCGTTTGGAGCGTCAGGCCGGCTTCGCCGCCATGCCTTCGGCCTCGTCCTTGGCCTGTTCCTTGGCCTTGGCGGCCGCCTCGCTCTTGCGCGCCATGTGCATGAGCATCGCCCAGGTGGCGATCGTCACGCCGATCTCGGTCACGTAGAGCGAGATGAAGGTGCCGGTCGGCGGCCACCACCAGGTGCCGAAGGCCACGAGCCCTGCGCCCAAGATGCTCGCGGTGTTGACGATCAGCGCGCGCGCGCCCTGATGGCTCGAGGCGCCGAGCAGGTCCATGGCGACCGACCAGATCGCCACGAACACGATCAGCCAGCACATCGTGCGCACGAAGGGCACGAGCGAGACGTATTCGTGGCCGAAGAGATAAGGGAGCAGCGGCGCCATGATGAAGAGGCCGAGCCCGTGCCGAGGCCGAGCACCACCGCGCCGGCCAGCACCTTCCAGAGCATCGGCAGCGCGTTGTGGACGCCGTGCTGGCTCGCGACCGCAAACCGCGGATAGACGAGGCGGTTCAGCGCGTCGATCGTCAGGTAGCTGGAGTCGAGGATGCGCCGGGCGACGCCGTAGCTGCCCACGACCTCGATCGAGGAGACGAGGCCGAGGATGAACAGGTCGCAGTTCTGGCGGATCGCGCGGAAGATGAACTGCGAGCTGAAGAACACGCCGGGCTTCACCTCATCGCGCACGATCCCGAATTTCGGGCGGCCGAGCTCGCGCGTCTTCCAGGCGAAATAGGCCGCCACCACGACATGGCCGCCGAACTGCCAGGCGGTCCAGCCTTCGAGCGTCGTGACGCCGAAGATCGGGCAGGCGAGCGCCGCGGTCGCGGTGCGGGCGAGCGCGAAGAAGATCACCGAGCGGTTGGCTTCGGCGAACATCGAGTGGCTGATATAGGCCTGCTCGGTGAGCAGGATGACGCGCACCAGCACGATGTTGGTGACGAGCAGGAACGCGATCGCCACGACGTTGCGGACCGGATCCTCGTCGACCGTGATGATGAAGGGCAGCGCGCCCATGCCGATCGCGACGAGCGCGGCCCCGGTGATCGCGACCAAGGTCAGCGTGTGGCCGAGCATCGTCGGATACATCGCGCGGTCGCGCGCGACGCGGCGGATCAGGCAGTCGTTCGCGCCGAGCCCGCAGAGATGGACCGCGACCGTCGTGATGGCGGTGACCTGCACGTAGAGGCCGAACTGCGAGGGCCCGAGCCAGCGCGCCAGCAGCGCGAAGGTGAGAAGCTGCGCGGCGTTCGCCGCCACCAGCGAACCGCTCGAGGCCATGTAGGAAAGCCCGATCGGAGCGAGCCGGCGCACGCGGGCGATATGGGTCTGGATCTGAGGCACGCCGCGGTTTCTACTCCCGGAGGCGTTATGGTTTGATAAAGCGCCGGCGGCGACGCCTGCGTTATTGTTAACCAAATGTTCTGGCTGCCTCTTTTAGGATCATGTCTCGATGACGGCGGGCAGGCCCCTTGGGCTGCGCCTTCCGAGGGTCTGGAGAGCGCGTCGGGATGTATACGCTGCGGGACGCCGCAAGGGCCGCGAAGCGGGATGCGTTCGAGCACGCGCCCGCGCCGGAGCCGCGCGCCCCGGGCCGGAACCGCTCCCCGTCGCTCCGCGCGAGGCCGCTCGCGGCTGGAGCTTCGCCGGCCGCTCCCAGCGCTATGCGCCCAAGCCTTATCCCGCCCGCCCCGGCGTCCGTGAGTTCGAGGACGAGGCGCGGTCCGACACGGCCTGGCGCGAGGCCGAGACGCCTGCGCCCGCGCCTGCGGCGAGAGCGGCTCCTGCGCCTGCCGCGGCCCCGGCTCCTGCGATGGCTCCCGCCGCCGCGCCCGCCCGTACGAAGTTCGTGCGCCTGCCGCAGATCGAGCCCGACGACGTCGTCGACTGGCTCCTGGCGGGCAAGCGCTGGATCGTGCTCGGCGGCCTTGCGGGCCTCGCTGCGGGCGTGGCCTTCGGCATGCTCGCCCAGCCCCGCTACACGGTCTACACCGACATCCTGGTTCCGCCCTCGAACCTGCAGGTCGTGAGCAACGACCTTTACGCCCAGGGCATGCAGAGCGACGCGCAGATCCTCGAGGTCGAGAGCCGCATGCGCGTGATGACGTCGGGCAATGTGCTGCGCCGCGTCGCCGAGAAGCTCGACCTCGTCCATGACGACGAATTCAACGCCCCGCCGAAATGGTGGGACATCCGCGCCGCGCTCGCGCCGAAGAAGGAGGCCGAGGACCCGATCGTTCCGGTGATGCGCGAGCTCTCCGACCGCATCAAGGTCGGGCGGCAGGACCGCTCCTATCTCGTGACCGCCGCGGTCTGGACCTGGGATCCGAACAAGTCGGTGCGCGTCGCCGACGCGCTCGCCGAAGCGTTCCGCCAGGAGCTCGCCCGCGGCGAGGCGAGCGGCGCGGCGCAGGCGGCCGAGACGCTGAACGACCGTCTCGCGGGCCTGAAGGCCGCGGTGTCGGCGGCCGAGGACAAGGTCCAGGCCTTCCGCCGCCAGAACAACCTGCAGCAGAGCGCCGCCAACACGCTCGTCAGCACCCAGTCGATGCAGCAGATCAACGCCAAGCTCATCGACGCCCAGGCGCGCGAGACCGAGGCCGCCTCGCGCTATCGCCAGCTCACCGAGGCCGCGCGCGCAGGCGCGCTCGATCCGTCGAGCTCGCTGCAGTCTCCGACGCTCACGCAGCTGCGCGTGCAATACGCCGAGCTGAAGCGCCAGGTTGAGTCGATGTCGCTGACCTACGGGCCGCGGCACCCGGCGCTCACCACGATCCGCACCCAGCTCAAGGCCATCGAGCGCGAGGTCTACAACGAGACCCAGCGCATGATGACGGCGGCCAAGGTCGACCTCGACCAGTCGCGCCAGACGCTCCAGATCCTGACCAAGGACACCGAGAAGGCCCGCAGCTCGGTCTCGGTCGACGACGAGGCGCAGGTGAAGCTGCGCGAGCTCGAGCGCGACGCGCAGGCCAAGGGCTCGATCTATCAGGCCTTCCTCACCGCGCCGGCGAGGCGACGCAGCGCGAGCAGGTCGACGCCACGAACACGCGCGTGATCTCGACCGCGGTTCCGCCGGAGCGCCGCAGCTACCCGCCGCGCACGCTATCTCGCGGCCGGCGGCGCGATCTTCGGGATCGGCTTCGGCGTCGCGCTGGCGCTCGCCTTCGGCTTCCTCGGCGCCTATCGGCGGATGCTGCGACAGTCCTGACGCGTCAGCGCGATAGCGACGATTTTAACGGTCTGTCGGCGATCGCAAGGCGACAATCTTAACTTGCAGGCGCGATAACGCTTGGCCCGGGCCGCCGTCCTCTCATCCGAGGGGCCGAGGCGGTTCGGCCGCTCGAACTGGGCCCGACGCCGTGGGGATGATTGAAAAGCTCGACGATCTCTACGGCCGCGCGACCAACAAGGCGCTGCGGCTCAGGGCCTATCGGCCGGCGATCGTCGCGACCGCGACCCCCATCGTCTCCTTCACCTTCGACGACGTGCCCGACACCGCGCTGACGGCCGGCGCCCGCATTCTCGAGGCGCACGGCGTGCGCGGCTCGTTCTACATCGCCGGCGGTCTCGCCGGCCGCGTCGAGCCGGGCCGGACGCTGATCGACCTCGACGGCTGCCGAGAGCTCGCCGCGCGCGGCCACGAGATCGGCTGCCACACCTACGCGCATGACGCCGTCCGCCGGCTCGGTCCTTCGGCGCTCGCCGCCGACCTCGACCGCAACGCCGCCTATCTCGGAGATCGAGGGCGCGCGGGCGCGGCGCAACTTCGCGTTCCCTTACAATGCGGGCTCGATCCCGGCGCTTCCCGAACTCGGCCGGCGATACCGCACCTGCCGCGCGGCGGCGACAGGATCAACCGCGGGCCGACCGACCTCAATTTCCTGAACGCCGTCGAGATCCGCCAGCCGGAAGAGAGCTCGCGCTGACCGCGCGCATCGAGGAGGTCGCGCGCGAGCCGGGCTGGCTGATCTTCTTCACCCACGACGTCGCCGAGACTCCGACCGACTACGGTTGCCGCCCCGAGACGCTCGACCGCCTCGTCGGCCATGCCGTGGCCAAGGGCTGCGTCGTCGAGACCGTGGACGCCGCGCTTAACCGGCTGGGGCTCGCCGCGTGAGCGCGCCGCGGCTCCTCGCCATCAACAACTACTTCTATCGCCGGGGCGGGGCCGAGGCCGTGTTCCTCGACCAGATGAGGATGTTTTCGGAGATCGGCTGGGACGTCGTGCCCTTCGCGATGCAGCACCCCGAAAACGACAACAGCGCCTACGCCCGCTATTTCGTGTCCGAGATCGAATACGGGCGCGAGAGCGGGCCGCTGACCAAGGCCGCGCAAGCCGCCAAGATCATCTATTCGTTCGAGGCGCGCCGGAAGCTGAAGGCGCTGATCGAGAGCGCCCCGCCGGCGCTCGCCCACGCCCACAACGTCTATCACCACATCTCGCCGTCGATCTTCGACACGCTCAAGCGCGCCGGCGTGCCGACGGTGATGACGGCGCACGACCTCAAGCTCGCCTGCCCGGCCTACAAGATGCTGTCGCATGACGGCGTCTGCGAGCGCTGCAAGGGCGGGCGCGTGCACAACGTGCTGGTCAACCGCTGCATCAAGGGCTCGGTCGCGCTGAGCGGCCTCGTGATGGTCGAGACCATGACGCATCGCGCGCTTGGCCTCTACCGCGACAAGGTCGACCGCGTTGTGGCGCCGAGCCGCTTCTACCGCGAGAAGCTCGCCGAATGGGGCTGGGATCCGGCCCGCATCGCCTATGTGCCGAACTTCGTCGACGCCGCCGCCATGCGCTCAGACTGGGACGAGGGCGACCATTTCGTCTTCGCCGGCCGTCTCGGCCATGAGAAGGGCCTTTCGACGCTCGTGCGCGCCGCCGCGATGTCCGGTGAACGCGTCATGATCGCAGGGACGGGACCGGAGGAGGCGGCGCTGAAGCGCCTCGCCGCCGAACTCGACGCGCCCGTCACGTTCCTCGGCTACGTCTCGGGACAACCCCTTCTGCAACTCATAGGTGAATCGAGGGCGCTTGTGCTTCCCTCCGAATGGTACGAGAACGCGCCGATGAGCGTGCTCGAAGCCTACGGACTCGGAACGCCGATTCTGGGCGCCCGCATCGGCGGCATCCCCGAGCTCGTCCGCGAGGGCGAGACGGGATTGCTCGCGCGCTCCGGCGACGTCGAGGATCTCGCGGGCGCGATGTCGCGCATGGCCGCGCTCCGCTCCGGAGAGCGCCGGCGCATGGGCGCGGCGGGCCGCGAATGGGTGCTCGCCGACTTCTCGCAGAACGCGCATCGCGACCGGCTTCTCGCGCTTTACCGCGACCTCGGTGTCGCGGCGTGAGCGGCTCGCGGCCCAAGGTCGTCTTCCTCGGGCTGCGCGGCCTGCCGAACGTCCAGGGCGGGGTCGAGACCCATGTCCAGGCGCTCAGCGTGCGGCTGGTCGAGCGCGGCTGGGACGTCGAGGTGCTGGGTCGCGCGCCCTATCTGCCGGCCGGCGGCCCGCGCGTCTGGAAGGGCGTCAAGGTCACGCCGCTCTGGGCCCCAAGCGCACGAGCCTCGAGGCCATCTGCCACACGCTCGTCGGGCTGGTGGCGGCGCGGCGGCTCAATCCGGACGTCGTCCACATCCACGCCATCGGCCCCTCGCTCGCCGCGCCCGTCGCGCGCGCGCTCGGGTTGAAGCTCGTCGTCACCCATCACGGCTTCGACTACAACCGGCAGAAATGGGGACGGTTCGCTAAGACGGCGCTCCGCCTCGGCGAGCGGCTCGGCATGCGCTTCGCAAACCGCCGCATCGCGATCTCGCAGGAAGTCGCGACCTATGCGGAGCGACGCTACGGCAAGCCGGTCAGCTTCATCCCGAACGGCGTCGACGTCGCGGGCAAGCCCAACGACGTCTCGGCGCTTCAGGCCTTCGGCCTCGAGTCCGGGCGCTATGTCGTGATGGTGGCGCGCATCGTCCCGGAGAAGCGCCAGCTCGACCTGATCGCGGCCTTCGCCAAGCTCGGCGACCTCGGTTTCAAGCTCGCGCTCGTCGGCTACGCCGAGCATGGCGGCGACTATTTGCGCCGGGTCGAGGCCGCGGCGAAGACGACGCCCGGCGTCGTGATGACGGGCTTCAAGGTGGACGAGGAGCTCGCGCAGCTCTTCGGCCATGCGGCGCTGTTCGTGCTGCCTTCGAGCCATGAGGGCATGCCGATCGCGCTGCTCGAGGCGCTGGCGCTCGGCGTGCCGGTGCTGGCGAGCGACATCTCGCCCAATCTTGCGCTGCGCCTGCCGCCCGACGACTATTTCCCGCTCGGCGACGTCGACCGGCTCGCCGCCGCGATGCGCGAGAAGCTCACCACCCCGCCCGATCCCGCCGCGGTCGCCGCTCGGATCGTCGAGACCGAGCAGGCCTATGGCTGGGGGCCGGTGGTCGACGCCACGATCGCGGTCTACGACGAAGCGCGGGCGAGCTAGCCTCACGCCCGCTCACATGGCGCCGACCGGAGCTCAAGGATGATCCGCTGGCTGGCCTTCGTCGTGGTCGCAGGGGGGCTCGTCGCGCTCGCGGCGTTCGACGTCGCGCCGCCCGCGACGTCGGCCTCCAACGACTGGGTTCCTGTCCGCGAAACCAATCTCGAGGTCGCGGCCGGCAGCCCGCTGGATTTCTCCCGCATCCTGAAGAGCCCGCCGGTCGAGGCCTCGAACCGCATCCTCGTAAACGCCCAAGGCCGGTTCGCGCGCGCCGACGCGCCGGAGGCGCCCGCCCGGATGATGTGCGCCTCGCTCGCCTGGAGCCCGGCCTCCGGAGGCTTTCCCGACAAGCCGACCGCCGACCGCTACGCGCTCCAGCTGAAGCGCCACGGCTATGATCTCGCGCGCTTCCACTTCGTCGACGCCGCGCTGATGTTCGGCCGCAAGCGCGACTTCGATTTCGACCCGGACACGCTCGACCGCGTCAACTACCTGATGGCGGCGCTGAAGAAGAACGGGATCAGCTGGATCCTCGACGGCCTCACCTCCTGGCGCGGCGGCTATGGCGGCTTCGACGACCGCTGGGATCCGTCCTCGGACCTCAAGCTGCGCGTTCTCGTCGACGACGACGCCTTCGAGCACTGGCGCCGGCTCGTCACGATGACGCTCGGGAGCCTCAATCCTTACACCGGCAAGCGTCCGATTGACGATCCGGCGCTGACCCTGGTGGTGCCGGTCAACGAGGGCGGCGTCGAGTTCGACAGCATCCTGCGCGAAAAAGCCGGCGTCCCGCATTATTCCCCGCTGCTCGAGCCGAAATGGAACGGCTGGCTGCGCGCGCGTTACCGGACCACGGATGCGCTGTCGACCGCGTGGGGCGGGCTCGGCGCCGGCCAGAAGCTGGAGACGGGCGCGATCGACCTGCCGACGAGCCGCTACGAGAAGAGCGCGCGCATGCGCGACTTCCAGGCGTTTCTGGTCGACGTCGAGACCAAGGCCGCGGCGCGCATGACCCGCGTGATCCGGGACCTCGGCTATTCCGGCCCGATCGCGCCTTACAACAACTGGCCGAGCCTGCAGACCGCGCTCTCGCGCCGGAACCAGGACGCCGTCGCGCTCAACGCCTATCAGGACTGGGTCGGGGGCTATCAGCCGGGCTCGAAGATCGGTCAGGTGAGCTCGATCGGCGACGGCGCGTTCTATGTCCGCGCCATGGCGGGCGGGCGCTGGCTCGACCGGCCCTTCGTCATCACCGAGTACGACCACCTGTTCTGGAGCCGCTCGCGCTATGAGGCGGGCCTCGTGTTCCCGGCCTACGCCGCGCTCCAGGGCTGGGACGCGATCTGCCGCCACGCCCACGGGCCGATCATCCTGGCCTATGGCGAGCCCTATCTCCACAAGCGCCAGATGCTGCCCTACGCGATCGCGCTCGACCCGGTGGCGCGCGCCGGCGAGACGCTGGCGGCGCTGCTGTTTCGCCGCGGCGACGTGGCGGAGGCCAAGACCGTCGTGCCCTTCGCGGCGCGCGGCGAGCAGGATCTGACCGACTCCATGCAGTCGCGCGAGGCCGATCCGCTGACGCGCCTCGCGCTCGTCGCGAAGATCGGCCTGAAGGACGCCGACAGGATCGCCCCCGGCGAGCTCGCGGTGCGCCAGCCGCGCGACCCGCGGCAGGCGCTCGAAATCTTCGGCGAGCTAAAGGCCAAGGGGCTGCTGCCGAAGGACGCCGGCGATCCCGCCGCCGGCCGGACCGTCAGTCAGACCGGCGAGATCGTGCTGAACGAGGGCCGCGGCCGCATCACGCTCGACGCGCCGAACACCAAGGCGATCGCGTTCGGGACGCTCGACGAGCCGGTCTCCATCGGGCCGCTGACGGTGGCGAGGGCCGATGTCGGCGCGCTGTTCTCGGTCTCCTCGCTCGACGGCGAGCCCGTCGCGAAAAGCCGGAAGCTGCTCGTGATCTTCGCCACCGACGCCCGCAACTCCGGCATGCGCTTCCGCGACGCGGCGGAGAAGACGATCGAGGATTTCGGCCGCCTGCCGGTGCTGATCCGCCGCGGCGAGATCGACGTGAGGCTCGCGGGCAAGGGCGCATGGCTGCTTTCGCCCGTCGGGCTCGACGGCGCGGTGGGCGCGCCCGTGGCCGCCGGCGACGGCGAGCTGTCGACCCGGCTCTCCAACGTCACGCAAGACGGCCCGACGACCTACTTCCTGATCGAGCGGCCCGAAGGGGCGTGACCCGGCCCCCGTCCGTCACGACAGCCAAAAGCGATCGTCTGCGTTTCGAAGCAAGCTGTTAACCAAGCTTTCTTCGCCGGGCCCTAAAGTCACGCCGTCGGGCGCTTCGCGCCGCCCCCGGACCTGAAGCAATGTCGCTCGCCGCCAGCCCGCCGATCTCGCCGCCGGCCGCCGCCAGCACGGAAGGCTTCGGCTTCGGCGCGTTCCTGTTCGCCGCGACGCTGCTATTCTATCTCATCACCACCACGCCCTTCGCCGACCTCACGGCGCTCGCCTCGGTGGACGCCGCGGCCGAGAAGTCGAACCGCATCAACCAGCTGGTGTTTCTCGGCCTGACCGGCGCAACCTGGATCGCGGGCCTCATGTCGCCGATGCGCGGCGAGATCATGCGCCCGCGCATCCTCATCTTCATGATGCTGCTGTGGTTCGTCGGGATCTCGGTGATCTCGTCGAACGCGGGCCTCGCGGTCAAACAGGTCATCCTCGCGACGCTCACCATCGTCAACGCCAGCGTGTTCCTGCTGTTGCCGCGCACCGACGGCCAGTTCGCGCGGTTGATGGCCTTCGGGTTCCTGGCGATGCTCGCGCTGTCCTACTGGGGCGTCGCGTTCATGCCGCGCTACGCCATCCACCAGGCCGACGAGATCCGCGAGCCGATCAACGCCGGCCTCTGGCGCGGCCACTTCATGCACAAGAACGTCGCGGCCGCCATGATGGTGCTGGCGGCCTTCGTCGGCATGTTCACATGGCGGATGGGCATGAAGATCCGCGGCGCGATCCTCGTGGTCGGCGCGCTGTTCTTCCTCGCCCACACCGGCGGCAAGGCTGCGACCGGCTCGCTGCCCGCGGTGCTGATCATCGCCTGGATCTTCGAGCGCTTCCCGATCGCGCGCGCGCCGATCGTGCTCGGCGGCGCGGCGTTGTTCAACTTCATCGCCATCGGCTCGGCCGGCTATCCGTCGATCAACGAGTTCGTCACGAGCCTCGGGATCGACCCGACCTTCACCAACCGATCCGACGTCTGGCGCGTGGGCTTCGCGGCGTTGTCGGAGCAGCCGTGGACGGGCCACGGCTTCCAGAGCTTCTGGCAGACCGACGAGATGTTGGCCAAGGCCGGCCGCGGCCGCGACTGGGCCTATGCGGCCTTCAACGGCCACAACGGCTTTCTTGACCTCGCGCTCACGACCGGCATCCCCGGCTTCATCCTCGCGCTGACCTGGATCCTGGTCCTGCCGCTGCGCGACGTCTCCCGCGCCAAGCGCACCGACAACAATCCGGCCGTCACCACGCTGTTCATCCGCATCTGGCTCTACGGCATCTTCCAGGCCTGTCTGGAGAGCGTGTTCTTCCAGTCGGGCAGCCCGCTCTGGGTGATGATGATGGTGGCGGTGTTCGGCCTCAGGTTGCAGGCGCGCGCCGATGTCGTGAGCGACCGACCCGAGACGCCGCCGCTCCCCGCATGATTGCGCCAGCGTGCTGTAATTCCGATCGATCTTATAGGTATTCGTTGAACGCAAAGGCTGCGGAGACGAATGCGCGCTTGTGTTCAGTTAGGTAATTCCAATTAAACTGCTGAATGCCTCGCCGTTTGATTGTTCCCTCCGCCGACGCCTCCGTTCGGCCCGCGCCGGTCGGCTTGCTCCCATGGGGCTGACGTCCGGCTGGTGGCGGGCCGTGACGCCGCGCACCGCCCGCGCCGACGCGCTCGCGGGCCTGCTCGGCGCGTTTCTCGTGCTGCCGCAGGGGCTCGCCTTCGCGACGCTCGCCGGGCTCCCGCCGCACTACGGCGTCTTCAGCGCGATCGTGCCGACGATCGTCGCGGCGGTGTTCGGCTCGAGCCTCCACGTCGTGTCGGGCCCCACCAACGCGAATTCGCTCGCGATCGTCGCGGCGCTCAGTCCGCTCGCGCTCGTCGGAACCCCGGATTACGTCGCGCTCGTGCTTGCGGTGACCGCGATGGTGGGCGTCATCCAGCTCGCCGTCGGCGCGTTTCGCCTCGGCTTCGTCACCGACTTCATGTCGCCCTCCGTGCTGCTCGGCTTCACGAGCGGGGCGGCCGCGCTCATCGCCTGCTACGCGCTGCCCGAACTGCTCGGCCTCCAGCTCAACGCCCACGGGCCCTTCGGGCTCGTCGAGGCGGTGTTCACCTATTGGCGGCTCATCAACCCCTCGGCCGTCGCGATCGCCGTCGTCACCCTCGCGGTCACGTTCCTGGTGCGGCGTCTCGTGCGGCCGGCGCCCTTCATGCTGTGCGGGCTGCTGGCCGGCTGGGCGCTCTCGGAAGCGATCGTGCGGCTGTGGGGCGACGCCGACGTCGCGCTCGTCGGCGGGATCCCGGCCGCGCTGCCGGGCTTCACCCTGCCGATCCCGCCGCTCGGGCGGCTCGGCGAACTGCTGCCGATCGCGGGCGCGCTCGCCATCATCGCGCTCGGGCAGTCGGTCTCGATCGCGAAGGCCATCGCGGCGCGATCTGGCCAGCGCGTCGACGTGAACCGCGAATTCGTCGGCCAAGGCCTCTCCAACATCGCGGGCGGGTTCTTCTCGGCCTATCTGTCCTGCGGCTCGCTGAACCGTTCTGTGCCGAACTTCGAGGCCGGCGCCCGCTCGCCGCTCGCGGCGGTGTTCTCCGCGCTTTCCTGATCGCGCTCGTGGCGGTGGCGGCCCCCTGGCTCACGCGCCTGCCGGCGCCGGCGATCGCCGCGTCCTCGCCTACACGGCCTGGAGCCTGTTCGACGCCCGGCGTTTCGCCGAGATCGCGCGGATCAGCCGGGGCGAATTCGCCATTGCGGCCGCGACCTTCGCCGCCATGCTGGTCGCGCCGTTCCATGTCGCGATCCTGACCGGCGTCAGCCTGTCGGTGCTCGCCTATCTGCACCGCACGTCCCGGCCGCGCATCCATGCGCTCGCGCCGGACCGCGACACGGAGGCCGGGCGCCTCACCCCGCTCGACGAGCTCGCCGCGCCGGTCGAGTGCCCCCAGCTCAAACTCGTGCGCATCGAGGGCTCGGCCTATTTCGGCGCCGCGCAATATGTCGGCGACCGGCTGCACGAGATGCGCCAGCGCAGGCCGGGCCAGAAGCGGCTGCTCGTGATGGCCAAGAGCATGAACTTCATCGACATCGCGGGCGCCGAGCTCTGGGAGCTCGAGGCGAGCCGGCGGCGCCAGGCGGGCGGCGACCTCTATTTCCATCGCCCGCGAAGCGCCGTGATCGAGACCTGGAAGAAGTCCGGCTTCCTGACGCGGCTCGGTCGCGACCACCTGTTCGACTCCAAGCGCGAGGCGATCGCGACGATCTTCTCCCAGCTCGACCCGGCGATCTGCGCCGGCTGCACGGCGCGCATCTTCAAGGAGTGCGGCCCCGCGCCGGCCTCCGCGACGGTGGGTGACGCGCGCGGGGAGGGGACGCGGTGACGCTCGAACAGCTGCGCATCTTCGTCGCCGTCGCCGAGCGCGAGCACGTCACCCGCGCGGCCCACGACCTGCGCCTGACGCAGTCGGCGGTGAGCTCCGCGGTCTCGACGCTCGAGGGACGCTACGCCACCAAGCTGTTCGACCGCATCGGCCGCCGCATCGCGCTCACCGACGCCGGCCGCGTCTTCCTCGGCGAGGCGAGGGCCGTGCTCGCGCGCGCCGCCGCCGCTGAGGCGGTGCTCGGCGATCTCGCCGGCCTCAAGAAGGGCCGGCTCGCGCTCGCGGCGAGCCAGACGGTGGCGAGCTACTGGCTGCCGGCGGTGATCCACGCCTTCCAGGAACGGTTCCCGGGCGTGGCCGTCACGCTCGACATCGCCAACACCGAGATCGTGGCCGAGGCGGTGATGGACGGCGCGGCCGATCTCGGCGTGGTGGAGGGCGCGGTCGACGAGCCGGCGCTCGAGGCCACGCCCGTGGCCGAGGACGAGATCGTTCTGGTGGTCGGTCCGGGCCACCCCTGGGCCGACGGGCGGACGCTCACGGGCGTCGACCTCGTCAAAGCGCGCTGGGTGCTGCGCGAGCCGGGATCAGGCACCCGCGCGGTGCTCGAAGCGGCGATCGCGGAGGTGGGCGTCGGCGTCGGGGCGCTCGACGTCGCGATCGAGTTCCCGTCCAACGAGGCGGTTCGCGCGGCGGTCGAAGCCGAGGCCGGAGCCGCGGTCATGTCGCGGATGGTGGCCGCGGCCTCGCTCGCCTCGGGCAAGATGACGGAGGCCGCCTTCGCGCTGCCCAACCGCCGCTTCTTCGCGCTGCGCCGGCGCGACCGCTACGTCACCAAGGCCAGCACGGCGTTTCTGGAGATGATGGCCGAGATCGGCGAGGCGCCGTCGAAGCCGGCTTCGGCGCCCAGCCTGTAGCCCATTGGTTGCACGAACATTGGGCTTACGTCGCCGTGATATTTGAGTTCTTCTAGCTCCAGAGCGCCGCGCGCGCCGGATCCGAGATGTCGGCCGGCCGTGACAAGAGCGTCGACGAAAGCCGTCACGCTTCGGAGGGAGCCATGAACGAGATCGCAAAGCCCGAAACCTTTTTCGGCGCCTGCCCGCACGACTGCCCCGACACCTGCTCCATGCTGTTCGAGGTCGACGACGGCAAGCTCCTGAGCGTGCGCGGCAATCCGGACCACCCGATGACGCGCGGCGGCCTCTGCGTGAAGGTCAAGAACTACGAGGAGCGCCACTACCACCCCGACCGGCTGCTCTACCCGATGAAGCGGGTCGGCCCGAAGGGCTCCAAGCAGTTCGAGCGGATCTCGTGGGACGAGGCGCTCGGCACGATCGTGGAGCGCTGGACCGACATCATCGAGAAACACGGGCCGCAGGCGATCGCGCCCTACAGCTATCTCGGCCATCAGGGGCTGGTGCACGGCCTCAACGGCGGCGACGCCTTCTTCAACCGGCTCGGCGCCTCGGTGATGGAGCGCACCTTCTGCGGCGAGGGCTCCTGCACCGCCTGGCTGCTGACGCTCGGGCCGACCGCCGGCCTCGATCCGGAAAGCTACATCCACTCGAAATACATCGTCATCTGGGCGTGCAACTCGGTCTCCACGAACCTGCACCACTGGGCGATCGTCCGCGACGCGCAGAAGAAGGGCGCCAAGGTCGTGGTGATCGACGCCTATGCGTCCCGCACGGCCAAGAGCGCCGACTGGCACATCTGCCCCAAGCCCGGCACCGATGGCGCGCTCGCCATGGCGATCATCAACTCGATCATCGAACAGGGGCTCGTCGACCAAGATTATGTCGACAACTACACGGTCGGCTTCGAGGAGCTGAAGGAGCGCGCCGCGACCCGCACGCCCGAATGGGCGGAAGAGATCACCGGCGTCCCGGCGGCCGACATCAGAAAACTCGCCTATGAGCTCGCGACCGAACAGCCGGCGGCGATCCGCATGGGCGTCGCGCTCGAGCGGCACTATGGCGGCGGCCAGACCATCCGCGCGGTCTCCTGCATCCCCGGCCTTACCGGCGCCTGGCGGCATGTCGGCGGCGGCGTCACCCAGTTCCCGGTCTGGGAGCATCCCTACAAGTTCGACGTGATCTGCCGGCCCGACCTCATCCCCGAGGGCACGCGCGTGATCTCGAACCTCCAGATCGGCCGCGCGCTGCTCGGCGAGGGGCTCTCCGACGGCCCGCCGATCATGTCGCTGATGTGCTGGAACTCGAACCCGGTGACGCAGGCGCCCGAGACCGACAAGATCGTCGAAGGCCTGATGCGCGAGGACCTGTTCATGGTCTCGGCGGAACACTTCATCTCCGACACCGCGTCCTACGCCGACATCCTGCTGCCGGCCTCGATGGGCGCCGAGATGGAGGACATGATCCTCTCCTGGGGCCACCTTTACCTCACCTACAACACCAAATGCGCCGACAGCCCCGGCGAGGCGATCCCCAACAACGAGATCTTCCGCCGCCTTGCGGCCCGCTTCGGCTTCGAGGAAGAGAACTTCAAGTGGTCGGACACGGAGTGCCTCGAGCGCTATGTCGACTGGTCGTCCCCGCCTGCGAGGGCGCGGACCTCGACTACATGAAGAAGCACGGCTACTGGCGCCTGAAGGTCGGCACCCCTGACGACCGCGCGCCGCACAAGGAAGGAAACTTCCCGACCGCGACGGGCAAATGCATGTTCATGGTCGAGGGCGCGAAGAACTTCGTCGCGCCGCCGTTCCGGCAGATGTACGAGGCGTTCCAGCCGGGCGAGGACCTCGATCCGCTGCCCGACTACATGCCTGCGCGCGAGAGCCACACGGCCGACCCCGAGCTCGCCAGGCGCTTCCCGCTCAACATCGTGAGCCCGAAGAGCCACGCCTTCCTCAACAGCTGCTACGCCAACATGAAGGACAAGCAGCAGGTGCAGGGCGAGCAGTTCGTGCTGATCAGCCAGGCCGACGCCGACGCCCGCGGCATCCTCGACGGCGACCGCGTGAAGGTCATGAACGACCGCGGCGCCTTCAAGGGCGTGGCGCGGATCTCGGACGACGTGCGGAACGGCATCGTGGTGGCGACGCTCGGCTACTGGCGCCAGCTCAACGACGGCACCGTGAACTCGATCTCCTCGCCGAAGTTCGGCGACATGGGGCACTCGCCGACGTTCTCGGACAATCTGGTAGAGGTCGCGCGGGCAAATTGAACGCCGCGGGGTAAGAAAAAAGGCCCCACCATTGTGGGGCCTTAGTCTTTTGACGATGCCGAGCGCTTATTTATAAAACTGAATGCTGACACCGTCGACCAGATCATCAAAGTTCATTATTTCAAGGTCTCGATAGTCTGAAGCTATTTCACGCCACATTTGAGGTGTGAAATCTGACCTGCGACCCACAACAAGCCATCTGCGCGGTTTGAGAACGCTGAAGCCATATCTATTTTCAAACCAGCGTCTATTGTTAGGATCGTCGAAATAGGAGGCATAAACCCTTGTCTGAGAAATATATGAGTTTAACCAAGATGCAAAACTCTCCCTGTTTAGTTCACCTACCACTCCCTTCGATGAAATATACGGGAGTTTGAATTCAACTATATCTGCAAATCCATTAGGTTGCACCACAAAAAAGTCAGGCTTTATTGGTGGCTTGGACTCGCTCTGCCACTCGCAGGTGAGTTCGGAGTGCGCGTCGGCTGCGCCAAAGCGCATCGTTATTAGGAACTTATTTTCATCTTGAGCAATAAAAGATGTTATTTTTGTTTCCCTATTTTCCCTATTTCCCCAAATCTCAATAAAGCGATTGATTATTGGCAATTTTCTATACTTATATTCGGTTGGAAGTGGATATCTGTAGTCAGCATCATGCTCAACCAGCTTATTCAGCGGACCTAAATTGAGTTTTATATTATAATAATCGTCATCTCTATCTTCGATAGAAATGGGAAGCGCATCAAGCCATTTAATATGTCTAGTAATTAATCCAGCATCATTTGCATCGAAAAATCTGCCATTCACTATTCGACAAAAATGGCCGGGCTCTAGAACCGGTTTAGGTGCATTAAGACTTATGATGCTCTCTTGTGCGGCAAAATTCCACCCCAATTCGTATAACTTATCGTGTCCTCTATTAGTTGGCCAAATATAATCTTGAGAAAATGTTGGCATCTTGAGTTCAAAATCGACCGTCGAGTCTGATCCAAATCCTATGATCTTTTCGAGGAGATTTCCTTTGTCATCAATAAGGTCAAAACATTTCACGTTCATATTTATACCGTCAGGCATCTCGTCAAATAATTCAGAACCTAGGTACTCGATCGCAATATGAGTCCTGCCGACATAAACTGCAATCTCTTTGAAGTTAACAAGAAATCCAGTTACGGACCCCCTTAATCTTGGGTCAGCCTCCACCTTCTTGCGTAAGGGACCCCAATAGCGCTTTGCGAGAGCTTCAAGGAAACCATTTACCGTTGGCCATATTGTTAGATCTCTGTCGAATTTATCCTTATCACTTTCATCCATAGAGCTGCTCCGGAGAGTTTTTCGCGATTGGTCATTAACATGAAGTCAGTTCGCCAACGCCACCATTAGTGGCCGTTCCAATGTCATGATTACAAAAGCTCTGAACCGATCACCCCATCAGCCACCGCCCCGCCACCAGCACCGCGGCGCCTGCGAAGAACATCGTCATTAGCCCCGCGCGCAACGCCACCAGCGCGGCCACGATGATCGCGCAGAACTCCAGCGGGCCGGCGGTGGTCAGCGCTGGCGCCACCAGCGTCGTCAGAACCGCGGCGGGGACGGCGTCGAGCGCGGCTTCGAGGCGCGGCGGCACGCGCTCGAGGCGCGACAGCGCCAGATGGCCGCCGATCCGCGTGAGATAGGTGACGACCGCGCCCGCCAGGATGATCCAGAGGGTCTGCGTCATCGCGCGCCGTCCTTGCGGGGAGGCCAGAGCGCGGCGAGCGCGACGCCGGCCAGGCCCCCGATCGAGACGTGCCAGGGCGAGCCGACATATCTGTAGGCGAGCATCGAGGCGGCGGCGCTTGCAAGCATCACCGGCCCCCAGAGCGGGCGGTCGCGAAAGCCCATCACGAGGCCGAGGAAGTAGATCGGCAGCAGGAAGTCGAGGCCGAGCGCGTGCGGGTCCTTGATCAGCCCGCCGAACGCGGCGCCGACCGCCGTCTGCGCCGTCCAGCAGGCCCAGAGCGAGAGGCCCATGGCGAAATACCAGCCGGGCTCGACCGGAAGCCCCGCGCCGGCCTTGCGCTCTCCTTCCGCATAGACCGGGTCGGTCAGCAGGAAGAAGGCGGCGGCTTGCCGGAGCTTCGGCCAGTGCGCGATGCGCCGGCCGATCGCGGCCGAATAGAGCACGTGGCGGAAGTTCACGGCGAAGATCGCGAGCACGATCAGCGCCGGATGGGCTTTTTGGCCGAAGAGCTCGACGCCCCCATCTGGCTCGCGCCGCCGAGCACCGCGGCGCTCATGAGCGTCGCCTCGAGCGGCGTGAGGCCGTTCGCGACGCCGAGCGCGCCGAACAGCATGCCGAAGGGCGCCATGGCGGTGACGACCGGCAGGCTGTCCTTCAGGCCGCGCAGCACGGGGCTTGGCGCATCGTCGGCGCGCATGGGCGAGGGGGAGGGCATGCGGAACTCCGGCGGGAAGGGCGGTTTAGCGCTCCGTTGGCCGGAAGGACACCCTGTGCGGGACTTCCCCTCCCCCTGGCGGGGAGGGGAGCGGAGGAGGCGCGGGAGACCTCAGCCCTTGGCGTCTTCGGCCGGTTCTTGGCCCGCGCCTTCCGCCTGGTCGGCGGCCTCTTCGGCCTCATGCATCATCAGCGTGACGTCGTTGGGCGTGAGGCCGTATTTCGCCATCAGCCGCAGCGTCATGGCGACGGCGCGGGGCGCGTCCTTGCGGTCCTCGTCGCTCGCCCAGCGGCGCGTGGTGCGCTCGTCGGTCTGGAAGAACTTGCTGGCGGAGGCGAGCGACAGGCCGACCTCCTGGAGGGCGGCGCGATATTCGGCGGGCGTCATGGGGCGTCTCTTTCTCGAAGCGCGCGAGCCTGCGCCGGTCATCCTGGCCGAAGAGCCCGGATCCGGAGCCGCGAGGCTCGCGCGGTTTCGCTGACGTCCGCGTTTCCGGCTCCCGGGTCAAGCCCTGGGATGACGGCGGAGGTTCAGGCGCTCTGTCGGCGCGCGATCCCGGCCCGGCTTCGGCCGCCCGGGGTGACGTCCATCGCCCTCAATGCGCGCGGGCGGTGACGAACTCGACCACGTCGATCAGCGCGCGGGCCTCCGGCTTCTCGCGGAAGAGGCCGAGCGCGTCGCGGGCGATCGCGCCGTAATGGCGCGCGCGCGCGATCGTGTCGTCGATCGCGCCGTGCTTGCCGAGAAGGCGGATCGCCTCCTGGAGATCGGCGTCGTCGGCCTCGCCGTTTTCGAGCGTGCGCTTCCAGAAGGCCCGCTCCTGCGCGTCTCCCCGGCGATAGGCCAGCACGACGGGCAGCGTGATCTTGCCCTCGCGAAAATCGTCGCCGACCTTCTTGCCGAGCTTGGCTTCGCGCCCGCCATAGTCGAGCGCGTCGTCGACGAGCTGGAACGCGACGCCGAGATTCATGCCGTAGGAGCGGGCGGCGGCCTGCTCCTCCTTCGGGCGGCCGGCGATCACCGGCCCGACCTCGCAGGCGGCCGCGAAGAGTTCGGCGGTCTTGCCGCGCACCACCGCGAGATAGTCGTCCTCGGTCGTCGCGGTGTTCTTGGCGGCGGAGAGCTGCATCACCTCGCCTTCGGCGATGACGGCGGCGGCTTCGGAGAGAATGCGCAGCGCCTCGAGGCTGCCGACCTCGACCATCATCTTGAAGGCCTGGCCGAGCAGGAAGTCGCCGACCAGGACGCTCGCCTCGTTGCCCCAGAGTTTTCTGGCCGCGAGCTTGCCGCGCCGCATGTCGCTGTCGTCGACGACGTCGTCGTGGAGGAGCGTGGCGGTGTGCATGAATTCGACGGCCGCGGCGAGGCGCACGTCGCCGTCGCCCTCATAGCCGCAGAGCGAGGCGGTCGCGAGCGTCAGCATCGGCCGCAGGCGTTTTCCGCCCGAGGAGATCAGGTGGTTGGCGACCTCGGGGATCATCGTCACGCTCGAGCCGGTGCGCGACAGGATGAAGGCGTTGACGCGCTCCATGCCCGGCGCGACGAGCGCGACCAGCGGCTCGATGCCCGCGGCGCCGTCCGCCGGCGGACGCTTCTCAAATGATGCGACTACGCCCAAACCTCGCCGCTCCTTCAGGCCGGCCCTCACGAGGGCCGGACCGTATCGACCGCCCCATCAAGGAGCAAGCCGGAAAGGAGGGGGCGGAGCTGGGGCCCGCGTCAGCCGCCGATCAGCGCGCGGGCGGCGAGCAGCTTTTCGGAGGCGAGCACGAGGAGGAGCAGGGCGAACAGCAGGGCGGCGAGCTCGGTTCGCATTTTGGGCTCCCTCGACTTCATGCGGCGACGGCGATCTAAATGCCTGCGTCGGCGGGCCGAAGTTGGGCCGATATGGGGCCTTTTTCGCCTTATCGATGAAGCTTTGCTAACCACGTTTCCCGACCCGCCGCGAAAGGCCGCCTCGCCGTGCATGAGCTGATCCGCACCAACGACCTCGTCCTGCTCTCCTTCGTGCGCGCGGCGCTCGAGGACGAGGGGATCGAGTTCATCGTGGTGGACAACAACATGAGCGTGCTGGAGGGCTCGCTCGGGATTCTGGCGGCCCGCGTGCTGGTGCCGGAAGCGGACGCGGCGGAGGCGCGCAAGGCGCTCGGCGAGCGCGGGATCGCGCATGAGCTCAGGCCCGAGACCCCGTGATCGGATAGGCCCGGCGAGGCGTCATGAACGAAGAGGTCAGCGACGACGGATTTCTGGGCGGGCGGCTGCGCCTGCTCCAGCCCGACGCGACACCGCTTCGGCGGCGACGCCGCGCTGCTGGTCGCGGCCGCGCGCTCGCTGATGGTCGAGGGCGCCGTGGTCGCGGATTTCGGGGCAGGCGTCGGCCCGGTCGGGCTCGGCCTCGCGGCGACGGGCGCGGCGAGGGTCGCGCTGGTCGAGATCGACCCGACGCTCGCGGCGATCGCGTCCCAGAACGCGGCGCGCAACGGCCTTGCGGAGGCGGCGAGATCCTGCGTCTGCGACGTCGCGGATCTCTGCCGGCCGGCGCGCCGCAGGATCGCCGAGGGCGCCTTCGACCTCGTCGCGGCGAACCCGCCCTTCGACGACGCTTCGCTTTCGCGCTTCGCCCGATCCGGCGAAGGCGCTCGCGCATCAGGACGACGGCCTGTTCGCGCAATGGGCCGAGGCTGCCCTGAGGGTGCTGAGGCCCGGCGGCGCGTTCGTCGCGATCCACCGTCCGCAGGCGCTCGGCGACATCCTGTCCGGGCTCGGGCGCGGCTTCGGCGACCTCCGGATCAAGCCGATCCAGCCGCGCGCCGACGCGCCGGCCGCGAGGCTGCTGGTCGCGGGCCGCAAGGGCGGACGCGGGCCGCTCGGTTTGCTCGCGCCGTTCGCCCTCCACGGGCCGGACGGCCGTTTCACGCCCGAGGCGGACGCCGCCCAGCGCGGCGAGAGCGTCGTGGAGCTGACCGGCTGAGCGGACACGGAAAAGGGCCGGCGCCCTTTCGGACGCCGACCCTTGCGCATGCGTGGCCGAGCGAGATCAGCGGCAGACGCGATAGCCGCGCTTGTTGATCCAGCAGCGGCGGCCATAGACCACGCGCGGCGCGATCACCACGCCGACGCGCCGGCCGCGAGGCTGCTGGTCGCGGGCCGCAAGGGCGGACGCGGGCCGCTCGGTTTGCTCGCGCCGTTCGCCCTCCACGGGCCGGACGGCCGTTTCACGCCCGAGGCGGACGCCGCCCAGCGCGGCGAGAGCGTCGTGGAGCTGACCGGCTGAGCGGACACGGAAAAGGGCCGGCGCCCTTTCGGACGCCGACCCTTGCGCATGCGTGGCCGAGCGAGATCAGCGGCAGACGCGATAGCCGCGCTTGTTGATCCAGCAGCGGCGGCCATAGACCACGCGCGGCGCGATCACCACGCCGACGCGCGGGCCGCGATAGCCGCCACGATAGCCCCAGCCGGCGCGGCGATAGCCCCAGCCGCGGCGATAGTAGCCGACCGGCATGATCTGGGCGTGGGCAGTGTCGAGCGTCACGCCGACGGAGACCGGGGCGGCGGAGGCGGCGCCGGGGGCGAGGGCGAAAGCGCCGGCCGCGAGAGCGGCGCCGAGAACGTAATTGCGGACCATGACGTGGCTCTCTCCAAGGCGCCCGTGGGACGGCGGCGGGATCGTTGTCCGCCCGGTCGTCGTTCCCCCCTCCGCACCTTGCGAAGGCGAAAACGGGGCCCAATTGATCTGGAGGCTAGCGGCCGTCGTCTGAACCGGCGCCGAGCGGGTCGTTCAACAGGCGTTCATCGCCTCTGGTCGCCCCGTGACGCCGGCAGGCGCCGACGCTATCTCCTGAGCCCATGAACGCACCCAGAGACATCTCCCTGCGCGAAAAACTCAGCCCCTATCTCCCGTCATGGTTAAGCAAAGACGACCCGTCGTGCCGGTGGTGCGGCTGCAGGGCGCGATCGGGATCGGCACGCCGTTCAAGCCCGCTCTGACGCTCGCCTCCGTGGCCGGCCCGCTCGAAAAAGCGTTCAAGACCAAGGGCGCGAAAGAAGTCGCGCTGATCGTCAACTCGCCGGCGGCTCGGCGGCGCAGGCGCATCTGATCTACGCCCGGATCCGTGAGCTCGCGGAGGAGCACGACATCGGCGTCGCGGCCTTCGTCGAGGACGCGGCGGCCTCGGGCGGCTACATGATCGCCTGCGCGGCCGACGAGATCGTCGCCGATCCGGCCTCGATCGTCGGGTCGATCGGCGTGGTGTCGGCGGGCTTCGGCTTCGACCGCGCGATCGAGCGCTGTCGATCGAGCGCCGGCTCTACACCTCGGGCGAGAACAAGGCGATCCTCGATCCGTTCAGCCCGGAGAAGGCCGAGGAGGTCGAGCGGCTGAAGGATCTCCAGCGCGAGATTCACGAGCTTTTCATCGCCCTCGTGAAGGAGCGCCGTGGCAAGGCGCTGGCGGAAGACCCGGACCTTTTCACCGGCGCGTTCTGGACGGGGCAGACCGGTCTGACGCTCGGCCCTCGTCGACCGGCTCGGCGACGTGCGCAAGACCATGCGCGAGCGCTGGGGCGACAAGGTCGAACTCCGCCCGATGACGCCCAAGGTCTCGCTGCTGAAAGCGGCTGACCGGCCGGGGCGGGCAGGGGGCCGAACTGACCTCGCTCGCCGCCGGCCTCGCCGAGGACGCCGTCTCCACGCTCGAGGCGCGCGCGCTCTGGGCGCGGTTCGGGCTTTAGCGGAAGCGCTCGGGCCGTCATGAGCGCGCCACCATCGCCGCCGACTCTCACCCCGTTGACGAAACGCCCTGGAGCCCAAGCGAATGCCGCCCTTGATCGTTCTCGCCGCCGCGGCCGCCGGCGCCCTGTTCGGCGCGAAGGCGCTGAAGCGCGAATGGGCGCGCGTCAACGCCCGCCTCGACGAGGCCGAGCGCGCCGACGCCCGCCCGCGACCGCACGGCGCGCCCGACGCTCAAGAAAGATCCGACAAGCGGCGAGTGGCGCCCCGAGTGACCTCGCGCCGTCGCCGGCCCTACGACGCCTTCCACAAGGAGACTTAAACCACCATGCGTTTCGCCATCCTCGCGGCCTTCGCGCTCGGCGCGGCCCTCGCGCCCCCACGGCGTTCGCCCAGAACGCCAAGGCCCGGCCAAGGCGTTCGAACGGCTGGACAAGAACAATGACGGCGTGGTCGACGCCGAGGAGGCCAAGGGCCAGGCCCAGAAGTTCTTCAAGCGCGTCGACAAGAACAACGACGGCGTGATCGACGCCGAGGAGTGGAAGGCCTTCGTCGAGAAGGCCGCCCAGAAGAACGACAAGGCCAAGGAGCGCGCCGAGAAGCGCCTCAAGCGCCTCGACCGCAACGACGACGGCAAGATCACCGAGGCCGAGGGCGTGCGGGCGCCGGGCTGGTTCAAGAAGGCCGACAAGGACGACGACGGCAAGGTGAGCAAGGCCGAGATCGACGCCTTCGCCGAGCGCCGCGGCAAGAAGGACGACGACAAGAAGGGCAAGAAGAAGGACGACGAGGCCGCGACCGAGCAGCCGAAGTCGGAGGCCCCAAGACCGAGGCTCCCAAGACCGAGGCCCCGAAGACCGACGCGCCGAAGACGGACGCCTCCAAGCCCGCGCCGGCCGCCGGCGCCGCGTCCAAGCCCGCCGATCCGGCCGCCGACGACGACGATGAGGACGACGACGACGACGACGACGCGATGTGATCGCCTCGCCGCATCGCCCGCCGGCCGACGCGTTCGGCCGGCGGCTTGACCCTCCCGGGCGCCGCAACTAGCGTCCGCGCGCCTTCCGCGCCCGGACCCGATGACCTTTTCCATGACCGACGACCCGCTGAGCCCCGCCCGCTCGTTCCAGGGCTCATCCTCACCCTGCAGCGGTTCTGGGCCGCGCAGGGCTGCGTCATCCTGCAGCCCTACGACATGGAGGTCGGCGCCGGCACCTTCCATCCGGCCACGACGCTGCGCGCGCTCGGCCCGCGCCCCTGGAAGGCCGCCTATGTGCAGCCCTCGCGGCGCCCGAAGGACGGGCGCTACGGCGAGAACCCCAACCGGTTCCAGCACTACTACCAGTTCCAGGTCATCCTGAAGCCGAGTCCGGAGAACCTGCAGGAGCTCTATCTGGAGAGCCTGAAGGCCATCGGCCTCGACCAGAGCCTGCACGACGTGCGCTTCGTCGAGGACGACTGGGAGAGCCCCACGCTGGGCGCCTGGGGCCTCGGCTGGGAATGCTGGTGCGACGGCATGGAGGTGAGCCAGTTCACCTATTTCCAGCAGGTCGCGGGGGTCGACTGCTCGCCGGTCTCGGGCGAGCTCACCTACGGGCTCGAGCGCCTCGCAATGTACATCCAGGGCGTCGACCGCGGCTTCGACCTCAACTTCAACGGCCAGGACGGCGCCGACAAGATCACCTATGGCGACGTCTTTAGACAGGCCGAGCAGGAATACTCCCGCTTCAACTTCGAGCACGCCGACGTCGAGCTGCTGAAGCGCCATTTCCGCGACGCCGAAGGCGAATGCGAGGCGCTGCTGAAGGCGGGCGAGGCCGAGGGACGCCACCTCATGGCGATGCCGGCCTACGACCAGTGCATCAAGGCCTCCCACGCCTTCAACCTGCTCGACGCCCGCGGCGTGATCTCGGTGACCGAGCGCCAGAGCTACATCCTGCGCGTCCGCGAACTGGCGAAGGCCTGCGGCGCCGCATGGCTCAAGACGGAATCCGGCGGCGCGGCGGCGTAAGTTTTATACGAAAGCGGCTTCTCGTATAAAATCAATGGTGCTAATTGCACCCAGCGACATAAGTTCGGCGAAGAATTCTCGAAAACGCCGGTTTGGTATCAAACGCGGGCGCAGTTTTGCACCGATGGACAAAACGGCTTTCGGGTCTTCACCGGCGGGTTCGCTCGCGCCCACGATCGGCGGACAGTTCGCCTTCGTGCCGCATGATCTGCCCCCGGAACTCGATCTGTCAGCTCTTCTCGTGCCGCTGACGCAGGCCACGCAGGCGCTCGGCCAGCTCAACGGCGTCATGACGACGTTGCCCGATCCCTATCTGCTCATCCGGCCGCTCGAGGCGCGGGAAGCGCTCACCTCGTCGAGCATGGAAGGCACATACACGACAGTCGACGCCTTGTTGCTCGCCGAGGCGGGATTCGAGGGCGCCAGACAGACGGCCGACACGCGCGAGGTCCACAACTATGCAAGGGCGCTTCGCAACGCCATCAAGAGCCTCGACGAACTGCCTCTGTGCCTGAGAACGATCAAGTCGGCCCACGCCGATCTTCTCAAGGGCGTCGGCCGGGGCCGCGGCGCCGCGGCTGAAGCCGGCGAGTTCAAGTCCAGCCAGAACTGGATCGGCTCAGCTTCGATCAAGAACGCGCGATTCGTCCCGCCGCCGCCCAGATCGCTCGCGATCGGATGCATGCGCTCGAACTCTATATTCAGCGGGAAGACCGCCAGGCGCTTCCCGCGCTGCTCGACGCAGCGCTCATCCACTATCAGTTCGAGACCATTCATCCGTTCGCCGACGGCAACGGACGCGTCGGCCGCATTCTTATCCCGATCGTCCTGGTCGACCGGAAGACGCTCAGTCATCCGGCGTTGTTCATGAGCCCCTATCTCGAGGCCCGGAAAGACGACTACATCGACCGAATGCTCCTCGTCTCCCAAGCGGGCCGATGGACGGACTGGATCGTCTTTTTCCTCGAGGCGGTCGAAGAAACGTGCAAGCAGACGATCGAAACTGCAAATACGCTGTTCGCGCTGCGGGAGCGATACAGGAAAAATCTTCAAGAAGCCGGACGGTCCGCGCTTCTCTTGAAAATAGTGGACTACCTGTTCATCAATCCGGTATTCACCACCCGCAGCTTGCTGTGTTTTTGAGCATTACGTATAGGGCGGCGCAAAATAACATTGATATTGTAAAGAGTGTTGGTGCGATCGAGGAAGTTCCCGATACGTCGCACCCGAAATACTTCGCCGCGCGTGAGATCATGTCAACAATAGCATCTGGTCAGTAAATGCCCGACCTCCTTCTCGAACTCCTTTCCGAAGAGATTCCGGCGCGCATGCAGGCGCGGGCGGCCGACGACCTGAAACGCCTCGTCACCGACGCGCTCGTCGAGCAGGGGCTGGTCTATGAGGGCGCCAAGGCCTTCGCGACGCCGCGGCGGCTGACGCTCGTGGTCGGCGGCCTGCCGGCCCGCCAGCCGGACCGGCACGAGGAGCGCAAGGGCCCGCGCGTCGGCGCGCCCGAGAAGGCGCTCGAAGGCTTCCTGAAGGCCGCTGGGCTGAGCTCGATCGACGAGGCGACCGTCCAGTCCGACCCCAAGGGCGATTTCTACGTCGCGCGCATCCACAAGCACGGGCGGGCGGCGACCGAGGTCATCGCCGAGATCGTGCCGGCGGTGATCCGCGCCTTCCCCTGGCCGAAGTCGATGCGCTGGGGGCCGGGACGCTGCGCTGGGTGCGGCCGCTCCATTCGATCGTCGCGACCTTCGGCTCGAGCCAGGAGGATCCCGAGGTCGTGGCCTTCGAGGTCGACGGGATCGTGTCGGGCGACGTGACGCGCGGCCACCGCGTGCACGCGCCGGATCCGTTCCGCGTGCGCCGCTTCGAGGACTACGAGGCGGGGCTGCTGAAGGCCCATGTGGTGCTCGATCCCGAGCGCCGCCGCGACGTCATCCGCGCGGACGCCCGCACGCTCGCCGAGGCCCAGAACCTCGAACTCGTCGAGGACGAGGGCCTGATCGAGGAGACGGCCGGCCTCGTCGAATGGCCCGTGCCGCTGATGGGCTCCTTCGACGAGGAGTTTCTGGAGGTGCCCGACGAGGTCATCCGCGCCACCATCCGGGCGAACCAGAAATGCTTCGTGCTCCGCCGCACGGGGCCCGCGCCGAAGGCCGCGCCGGAGGGCCGGGTCGGCGTCGGCTTCGGCTCGCTGACGCGGCGGCTCGCGTCCGGCGCCGCCGACGAGGCGGAGGCGCCGCAGAAGCCCGGCCGGCTCGCCAACCGCTTCATTCTCGTCGCCAATCTCGACGCGACCGACGACGGCGCCGCGATCATCCACGGCAATGAGCGCGTGGTGCGCGCGCGGCTCTCCGACGCCCGCTTCTTCTGGGAGACGGACAAGAAGACCAGGCTCGAGGACCGGCTCGAGAAGCTGAAGTCGATCACGTTCCACGAAAAGCTCGGCACCCAGCATGAGCGGGTGGAGCGCATCGCGCGGCTCGCCAGGGAGCTTGCGCCGCTGGTGGGCGCCGATCCGGAGAAGGCTGAAGTGGCCGCGCGCCTCGCCAAGGCCGACCTCGTCACCGAGATGGTGGGCGAGTTCCCCGAGCTTCAGGGCTTGATGGGCCGCTATTACGCCGAGGCCGAGGGGCTCGACCCGGAGATCTCGGCGGCGCTTGAGGAGCACTACAAGCCGCAGGGGCCGTCCGACCGCATCCCCGCCGCCCCGGTCTCGATCGCGGTCGCGCTCGCCGACAAGATCGACACGCTGGTCGGTTTCTGGGCCATCGACGAGAAGCCGACCGGCTCGAAGGACCCGTATGCGCTGCGCCGCGCCGCGCTCGGCGTGGTGCGGATCGTGCTGGAGAACGGGCTGCGGTTGCGGCTGCTCGAGACGCTGGGCGACGCGGTCGGCGCCGACCTGCTCGCCTTCCTGGCCGATCGCCTGAAGGTTCAGCTTCGCGACCAGGGCGCGCGGCATGATCTCGTCGACGCCGTGTTCGCCTCGAGCGCCGCGACCGCGAGCGACGATCTCGTGCTCGTCGTCCGCCGCGTCGAGGCGCTCGGGAAGCTGCTCGAGACCGAGGACGGAAAAAACCTGCTCGCAGGCTACAAGCGCGCCGCCAACATCCTGCGCGCCGAGGAGAAGAAGGACGGGGCGGGGGCCTTCGAGGGCGCGCTCGATCCCTCGTTGCTCGCCGACGACGCCGAGATCGACCTTTCGGCGACGCTCGACACGGTCGAGCCCGCGGCCGCCGAAGCCCTGCGGCAGGAGGATTTCGCCTTCGCGACCGGCGCGCTCGCGACGCTGCGGCCGAAGGTCGACGCCTCTTCGACCAGGTGACGGTCAACGCGCCGGATCCGGCGCTGCGCGCCAATCGCCTGAAGCTGCTGGCGCACCTGCGCCACGCCACGCGCGCGGTCGCGGATTTCGACCGCATCGCGGGGTAGGGGCGCGCAGGCGGCCTCTGTCACGAGGCCGCCGATCGCTCCGCGCGATCCTCCACGCGTCATCCCGGCCGAAGCGCCGGGATCCAGACACGCGTCGCTTCGAGCGAAGCCGTCGCCGTCGACGCCTTCGTCTCGACCGCTGTCGGTTCTGGATCCCGGCTCAAGGCCGGGATGACGGGGTGTGGTTCGAACGCCCTTCAGAACGTCTGCGGCGCGTTCTCATCTGCGCCCGCAACGCGCCGTCGATCGCTTCGCGCGCGACCCTCGACGCGTCATCCCGGCCTTGAGCCGGGATCCAGACACGCGTCGCTTCGAGCAAAGCCGCCGCGGCCGCCGACGCCCTCATCTCGATCGCCGTCGGTTCTGGATCCCGGCTCAAGGCCGGGATGACGGGTGTGGCTCGGGGCGCATCTCCAAAGACGCGCGGCGCGCGAGCGGCCCGAGGCGTGGGCCGGGCGCAGCGATCCTTGGCCAACAAAAAAGCGGCGCCCGGAAGCGCCGCCTGATGTCGTGATCGAAAACCTACGGAATTCCCCGATCACGGGGAATTCCGGGATCGGGCGCGTTCAGGTCCGCAGCTTGCCGGTTCCGGCGGCGTCCGCGGCGAGCGCTGCGGCGGCGATGGCGGGCTCGGGAAGCGTCCGGATCTGCGATCTCAGATGGGCGGTGGCGAACCCGCGATAGACGGCCTGTTCGAGCGCCGAGGCGACGCCCAGTCGATGTCTGTGGTCCACGATCGCGCTCCAGGCGCGGTCGGGATGGTCGCGGCTGAAAAGATCAGCGGCCAGCGTGTCGATGGCGTCCCGATCTGCGGGTTCTCCCATAGGCGTCCTCCGTGCTGACGGCTCCAACGGCCTCAACGTACGAAAGTTTCATAAGGCTGCGACATTTTTTTCACGCCTGAGGCGGAACGGCGCCGAAAAAAACGCGTTCCAGAAGGCGGGTGCCGCGACTCAAGCCTTTGGTTTCGCTGAAGGGCCGGTCGAACCCGCGTTGCGCGAAAGTGATCGGCCGCTTGCTTTGGCGCAGGCGAAGTTCGAAACGGGCGGCGCCCGACATACCGCACGGGCGCGAATCGCCGTTATTCGGCCGCCTCGTCCTCGGTCTCGCCGTCGTCCAGGAAGCCGCCGGACTGGCGCCGCCACAGATCGGCGTAGAGGCCGTCGCGCGCGATGAGATCAGCGTGGGTTCCCTGTTCGACGATGCGGCCGCGATCCATCACCACGAGCCGGTCCATGCGGGCGATGGTGGAGAGCCGGTGCGCGACCGCGATCACGGTCTTGTTCGCCATCAGGTCGTCGAGGCTCGCCTGGATCGCGGCCTCCACCTCGCTGTCGAGCGCGGAGGTCGCCTCGTCGAGCACGAGGATCGGCGCGTCCTTCAGGATCACGCGCGCGATCGCGACGCGCTGGCGCTGGCCGCCGGAGAGCTTCACGCCGCGCTCGCCCACATGGGCGTCGTAGCCGCCGCGGCCATGGAGGTCGGTGAGGCCGGTGATGAACTCATGCGCGGAGGCGCGTCGCGCCGCGGTCTCGATCTCGGCCTGGGGCGCGCCGGGGCGCCCGTAGGCGATGTTCTCGGCGATCGAGCGGTGCAGCAGCGAGGTGTCCTGCGTCACGACCGAGATCGCGCCGCGAAGGCTCTCCTGCGTCGCGTGCGAGATGTCGCGTCCGTCGATCAGAATGCGGCCTTGGGCCGGCTCGAAGAAGCGCAGCAGCAGATTGACGAGCGTCGACTTGCCCGCGCCGGACCGGCCGACCAGCCCGATCTTCTCGCCCGGCCGGATGTGGAGCGTGAGGTCGTCGATGACTTTCCGCGGCGTGCCGTAGCCGAAGGTGACGTTTTCGAGCCGGATGTCGCCCTTTTCGACCGCGAGCTCCTCCGCGTTCGTCCGGTCCGGCAGATCGAGCGGGCGCGCGATGGTGCCCACCCCTTCCTGCACCACGCCGACGTTCTCGAAGATCGCCGAGACCTGGAACGCCACCCAGCCGGACATGGAGACGATCTGCCAGGAGAGCGGCACCGCCATCGCCACCACGCCGACGCCGATCGCGCCCTGCGAGGCGAGCCACACCGACGACACCGCGATCGCCGCAACCAGCAGCGCGTTCAGCAGCTGCAGCGTCACCGCGAACATGGTGACGAGCCGCATCTGGCGCTGGAACAGATGGTTCAGGCTGTCCATCGACTCGCGCACATAGTCGTCTTCGTCGCGGGCGCGCGCGAACAGCTTCACGGTGAGGATGTTGGTGTAGCTGTCGACCACGCGGCCGGTGACCTGGCTGCGCCCTTCGGAAGCCGCGCGCGAGCGGTCGCGCATGCGCGGCACGAACCAGCGCAGCAGCGCGGCGTAGGCCACGAACCAGACGCCGAGCGGCAAAGCGAGCCACAGGTCGGCGTTGAGCGAGGATCAGCGCGGTCGTCCCGTAGACCACGATGTGCCAGAGCGCCTCGACGGTCTGCACCATGCTTTCGCGCAGCGCCGGCCCCGTCTGCATCACCTTGGTGGCGATGCGGCCCGCGAAGTCGTTCTGGAAGAAGCCCCAGGACTGGCGGACCACGTGATAATGCGACTGCCAGCGGATGAGGTTGGAGAGGCCCGGCCCGATCGCCTGGTTGGCGACGAGCCCGCGCAGGAAGAGCGTCGCGGGGCGCAGGATCAGCACGACGCCGATGAGCCCTGCGAGCGTCGGCCAGCCTTCGGCGAGCAGGCGCTCCGGCGGCGTCGAGGTCACGAGCGTGACGAGCCGCCCGATGAAATAGGGGATCGAGGCGTCGCCGAGCGCGAGCACGAGGCCGATGACCAGCAGCCCGGCGAAGAGTCCCTTGGCCTGCCGCAGGAAGTGCCAATAGAACGCGCCGAGCCGCGCCGGCGGCTCGGGCCGCTCGGGCGTCGCGGTCACGTCGATGAGGGACTCGAAGAAGCGGAACATGCGTCCGCTATGTGGGGCTGCGGCGAGGCGAGGGTATGGCGCCCCGAAACGACGACGGGCCCCGTGAGGGGCCCGCCGAATTCTCAAGTTTCGCGGAGGCGTCAGGCGAGCGCGGGCTTGCCGACATCTCTTCGGTCTCCTTGGCCTTCAGCGCCGAGGAGTAGGCCACGTGCTGCTTCAGGATCGGACGGAGCGCCACGACCGCGAGGAAGGCCGCGAGCAGGTCCATGCAGGCCACGGTGTAGAGCACGGTGGACCAGGTGCCGGTCGCTTCCATCAGCAGGTTGCCGACGGGCACGAACAGCGCGCCGATGCCCTTGGCGCAGTAGAGCACGCCGTAGATCTTGCCGATGTGCTTGGTGCCGAAGGCGTCGCCGGCGAGCGCCGAGAACAGCGAGTACACTTCGCCCCAGGCCAGGAACACCACGCCCGACAGGATGAGGAAGGCGTAGGGGTTATGGCCGAAGTAGCCGAGCGCCACGATGCCGAAGCCCTCGAGCGTGAAGGCGATCACCATCGTCTTCTCGCGGCCGATGTTGTCCGAGATCCAGCCGAACAGCGGGCGCGAGATGCCGTTCATGATGCGGTCGAGCATCAGCGCGAGCGGCAGCGCCGCCATGGTGAAGAAGTAGAGGTTACCGAGTAGTTCTTGACGCCGAGGTCCTGCGCGATGACGCCGAGCTGGGCGACCGCCATCATGCCGCCGGTGACGACGCAGATGAACATGAAGAACATCAGCCAGAACAGCTTGGTGCGCATGGCTTCGGTCAGCGTGTAGTCGCGGCGCGACTGAGCGAGCTTCTCGGAGACCTTGACCTCGCCGGTCTTGGGCGAGCGCAGGAACATGGCGGCGACGAAGGCCAGCACGCCCTGGAGGACGCCGAAGAACAGGAAGGTGGACTGGAAGCCAGACGACTGGATCATCGCGGCGATCGGCAGGATCGTGGCCGCCGAGCCCATGCCGTAGCCGCCGGCGGTCAGGCCGACCGCGAGGCCGCGACGGTCCGGGAACCACTTCAGCGCGTTGTTGATGCAGGTGGCGTAGATGCAGCCCACGCCGACGCCGCCCACGGCCGCGCCGAGGTAGAAGCCCATCAGCGAGGTGGCCTGCGAGTTCACGACCCACGAGAGGCCCATGAACACCGCGCCGAACGCCACCATGGCGCGCGGGCCGTACTTGTCGATGAAGTAGCCCTCGATCGGGGTGAGCCAGGTCTGCACCAGCACAAAGATCGTGAAGGCGATCTGGATCGAGGCGCGGTCCCAGCCGAAGGTCGACTGAATTTCAGGGACGAACAGCGTCCAGGCGTACTGGATGTTGGCGGTCGCCACCATGCAGACCACGCCGACCAAGATCTGAAGCCAGCGCGTCTTTTCAGAGACGTGGGGCTGGCCCGGCGCGCCGGATGCGGGATTTGACGCGACTGCGGTGGGACTCACTGGCGTTTCTCCTCGATTGTTTTCTGTTTTTCAGATTTTCTGGCGTCATGCATGCCAGCCATTCAGCTAGCTTGACGTCTTTTTGGCTCGGCCAACCGGCCGGCTAAGGCTTTCGGCGAAGTCTTCGGGCGCGCAGCAGGCCGTCGGCCGGGATGCGCGAAGCGCGGCGCAGTGACGCGGTAATGCCGTCTCCGATCGACCGGTCGAACACGCGTCACCCCCGACGTTCGCCGTGAAACTGGCCAGCCATGCGCCTCCGCATGTCTGGTATGCCAAACATGGCATACCAGTTTGTCGCAGGTAAAGACCGCCGAAGGGATTGAGAACAGACGATCGAGGCTCCGAGCTCCATCCCAAGAGAGCGTCGGAACGATCGTCAAAGCCGATCGCTCGATGCTCCGCAATCGTGTTTGTGACGCGCTGCGGCATCGGCCCATGCGGGCGGAACTCGACAATTCGGCTCAGACGCGGTCCCGGTCTGCTGCGGCGCATCACCGCAGTTCGATGCGTGAAGCGAGATCGAACGAGTGGCCGCGGGCATCGCTTGCAGGTGCGCGTCACGAAAACGTGAAGGTTGTAATCGGCCGCTTATCCGCGACGCCCGGGCGTGGTCGCGGCGGCGGGCGCCTGCTCGCGGCAGGGCGGCTCCGCGAAGCCTCCCGGCTGGGCTCAGGGCCGTACGATCTGGACCATGACCTGGCGCCCGCCGCCGCTATAGGCCGCGGCCACGTCGCCGTTGGAGAGGACCGCCAGCCCGCCCCGCACGAGGGTCTTCATGAACTTGGTCTGTCGGGCGGCGGGCGCCTGTTTCAGCCCGTCGTCGAACCGGCGAAACACCAGGCTGCGAAACTGGCCGAATTCGCCGATGCAGTCCTCGCTGACGAGCAGGAAGCCCCCGCCGGGCAGACGCGTGGCCGTGACCGTGCCGATGATCAGGTTGCTGAGCGGGCTGCTTCCATCTGAGCAGCGGCATGTCGGCGTCGAAAACCTGGGCCAGAAGTTCGAAGCTAGTCGATCTGCGGGCGGGCGAAACAGTATAAATACGTATTCAGATGTATATGCGAGAAGCGCCGCCTGTCCGGGGCGGGGCGTCGCAAGAAGCCAAACTGTGCAGCGGTAGGGAAATACGTTGGCGCGGGTCGATCGCCGACATGCGCCGTCGCGCCTCCCGTCGGACGTCCCGGCCGGGCGGCTTGGCCGCCCGGCCATGGGTCACTGACGTCGGGACGACGTCTCAGTCGTCGCGATAGACGCGCTCGCGGCGCTCGTGGCGCTCCTGCGCTTCGATCGACAGCGTCGCGATCGGGCGGGCGTCGAGGCGGCGCAGCGAGATCGGCTCGCCGGTCTCCTCGCAATAGCCGTAGGAGCCGTCCTCGATCCGGGCGAGCGCCGCGTCGATCTTGGCGATCAGCTTGCGCTGCCGGTCGCGGGCCCGAAGCTCGATCGCGCGGTCGGTCTCCGAGGAGGCGCGGTCGACGAGATCGGGGTGGTTCTGGTTCTCGTCCTGCAGGTGCTCCAGCGTCTCGCGGCTCTCCCGCAGGATCTCGTCCCGCCATGCGAGCAGCTTGTCGCGGAAGTAGCGCTTCTGGCGCTGGTTCATAAACGGTTCGGCCTCGCTGGGCCGGTAGTCCTCTGCCAACTCGACGCTCATCTTCAGGGCCTTCTGCCTTGCCGCAGGCGGGGTGTCGGTTGCCGCGGAATATAGCGGTAACGCTATCGAGCGACAATCTATCTGTGCGTCATGAAACCTTTGAAATCACAGGCTATTTCGCTTCTACGCAGTTTACCGGACCCCGCCTCGGGGCCTTTTTGGGCTTATCGCCCGCGTTTGGCCAGCTCCACCTGGGCGCGCAACTCGATCGCCGACAACGCGTCGTCGAGGCCTGCGTCGTCGGTCGCGGCGCGGCGTTCGGCGAGGCTGTCGACCAGTCGCTTGAGGCTCGCCGGGTCGTCGCGGCCCTCGATCAGCGCGAGCTTCATCTCGTCGAGCGCGTCGAGCAGCCCGCGGCCGCGGCGGATTTCGCGTTTGCGGCGCTCCCTGGCGGTCTCGGGCGGGACGGCCTGAAGCGCGATCAGCGCGTCGAGCCCGGGCGCCGCGCGCAGGGGCGCGGCGCTTTTCGGCGCGGCGGCCTCGGCTCCCTCCGACAGGCTGAACGCGCCGGAGGCCGCGCCCGGCCGCGTCGGCCCCGAGCCGGCGACCACGCGCCCCAATCCGTCGATGCGCATCGTGAGCATCCCCTGAAGCAACAGGGGAACCATGGCCCGCGCATGGTTAATCCCGCCTTAACGTCCCGGCAGAAATTGCCGGGCGCGGCCGGTCTTGCCGGGCGCCGAAGAGCCTTCTGCCGGGCGCCGGACACGGGAATGCGCTCAGATCTCAACGATCCTGAAACCGGCACGGGCTTCGCATGGGAAACGGCGAAGTTCTCGTGGGGTGTTGGGTCCGTCCATGCCGTCGCTTTTCGATCGTCTCGTCGCAGGTCTGGCCGCCGCCGCGCTCGTGGTCTCGACCTCGGCCGCGGCCCATGCGGCCGACGCCGCCCCGGCGCCGCGCGCCCAGGCGGCGGGGCAGAGCGGAACGCGCGCCGCGACGATCCAGACCGTCTCGGTCAGCAAGCGCGCCTTCGCGGGCGAGGACGACGGCGGCCCGAGCCGCGGCGGCGTCCAGTCCCGCATCAAGGACCTGACCGACATCGAGGGCGTGCGCGAGAACCAGCTCGTCGGCTACGGCCTCGTGGTCGGCCTCAACGGCACGGGCGACTCCCTGAACGCCGCGCCCTTCACCCGACAGTCGCTGCAGTCGATGCTGGAGCGCCTCGGCGTCAACACCCGCGGCCAGACGCTCAGGACCAAGAACGTCGCGGCCGTGATGGTGACCGCGAACCTGCCGCCCTTCGGCACGCAGGGCACGCGCATCGACGTCACCGTCTCGGCGCTCGGCGACTCGACGAGCCTGCAGGGCGGCACGCTGATCGTCACCCCGCTGATGGGCGCCGACGGCGAGGTCTACGCCGTCGGGCAGGGCTCCGTCGCGGTGATCGGCTTCAACGCGCAAGGCGAGGCCGCGCAGGTGGTGCGCGGCGTGCCGACCACCGGCCGCATCTCGAACGGCGGCCTGATCGAACGCGAGATCCCGTTCGCGCTCAACAATCTGACAACGGTTCGGCTTGCGCTGCGCAACCCTGATCTGACCACCGCGCGCCGCGTCGCCGGCGCCATCAACGCCTTCATCGGCTCCGGCGTCGCCGAGCCGATCGACCCCTCGACCGTCACCGTCCAGGTGCCCAAGCAGTATCACGGCAACATCGTGCAGTTGCTGACCGAGGTGGAACAGCTCAAGGTCGAGCCCGACCAGCTCGCCAAGATCGTGATCGACGAGCGTTCGGGCATCATCGTCATGGGGCAGGACGTGCGCGTCTCGACCGTCGCGGTGGCGCAGGGCAACCTCACCGTCACCATCACCGAAAGCCCAATGGCGAGCCAGCCGGAGCCGTTCTCTGACGGCGAGACGGTCGTGACCCCGCGCACCGACATCACCGTCGACACCGACAAGGAGCGCCGCCTGGCGGTGCTCAAGGAAGGCGTCAACCTGCGCCAGCTCGTCGACGGGCTGAACGCCATCGGCGTCGGCCCGCGCGACCTCATCGCCATCCTGCAGGCCATCAAGGCCGCGGGCGCCCTCCAGGCCGAAATCGAGGTGATGTGATGGCGCTGTCGTCGCCCGCCGCCACCTCCTCGGCGGCCTCCGTGATGAATGCGGCGCTCGCGGCCCAAAAGGCCTACGGTGCCCACCCGGCCGCCAAGGCGCCGAACCGCGTCGACCAGACCGCGGAGGATTTCGAAGCCGTGTTCCTGACCCAGATGATGGAGCGGATGTTCGAAGGGCTCGGCGGCGACGGTCCGCTGGGCTCGGGCGAAGCCGGCGGCGCCTATCGTTCAATGCTCGCCGACCAGTACGGCAAGACCATCGCGGCCGCAGGCGGAATAGGCATCGCCGAGGACATCCGCCGCGAACTCATCGCGCTTCAGCAAGGAAAGACGTCATGACCCTCCGTCGCCGCTCCGTGCCCGCCGTCGTCGCCCGCGCGCCGATGACCCCGCAGGAAGCCGCCGAGCGGATCTCCCGGATCGCCGGCACGGTCGAACGCCTCACCGCCGTCATCGCCGAGGAGACCCGCCTCGTGCGCGTGGGCGCCTATGGGGCGGCCAACGAACTCGCCTCCGAAAAGGCCGAGCTGTCGGGCCGCTACATGCTCGACGTCGAGGGCCTGCGCGCGCAGGAGCAGGCGGTCGCGGCCCAGGACGCGGGCGCGATCGGCGAGGTGAGCGAGCTCCACGTCGCGTTCCGCGCGGCGCTCGAAGAGAACCTGCTGGTGATCGGCACGGCGCGCTCGGTCGCCGAGAGCCTGCTGCGCGGCGTCGCCGAGGAGATGGGCTCGAAGTCGCAGCCCAGCGTCTACGACCGGACCGGCGGCGGCTACGGAAAGCCCGCGGCGGCGGCGCCCATCGCCGTATCGCGCGGAGCGTGAACGTAAAATCTTAAGCAATCAGGACGTGTGGCGTTAACCCCATCTCCTAACATCGAATTAACAGGTCACGGCTATCCTCACGGTGAGCATCCCTCATTGGATGTCGCATTCGCCGTGGGGTTGAGGAGATGGACGCCTCGTTTGGAACAGTGACGACTTCGCTGGCGCCTGTGCGCCGAAGCCCGGAGTCCGTCCAGCCTGTCGCCGCTCCTGCGGCCGGTCCCGCGGAGATCACCGTCCGTCCCGATCTCGCGATGAACGCCCAGCGTTCGGTCGAGAAGGACGCGCAGACCGGCTCCCTGGTCTACCGTCTCGTCGACGTCGCCACCGGCTTCGTCGCGGTGCAGACGCCGAGCGAGTCGCGCCTCAGGCTCCGCGCCTATATCGACGGCGTGACGGCCCAGAGCGCGCCCGAGCCTGCGCTCGAAGTCACGGCCTGATCCTCTAAGCCTGAAATCCGGACCTCTCGAGCCTGCGGGGCTGGTCTCAGCCGCGCAGGCCTTCGGCGATGTTGCGGTTGATGTCGATCAGCGCCGGGAGCAGCTCGGGCTTCGGATTGATCTCGATCTCGCTCGACCGCCGCATCGAGAACATCGCGATGTTGCGAAGGTTCGTCTTGGTCGTGGCGTCGAGCGGATTTTCGGGCCGGCTGACCGAGCTCAGGAAAATCGTCCAGAGCTTGCGGTTGAACTCGGCGGCCTCGCGGGCCGCGTTGCGGTCGAAGGGCTCGGCCGCATGGGCCGCGGCGAACCGCGCCGCCGCCCTCAGGAGAAGCTGAGCCTCCCGCTCACGGGGACTCGCCGTCGTCTGCGCCATCCGCGCGTAGGCTTGCGCCCCGTTTTGCATGCTCGAAGATACTCGCTTCGTGCGCGACGAGTTTCCGCGCTTCCCGGAAGGCTTTGTAAAGCTGTCCGGTTAAGACGTGGTTATTCACCGCCTCGAAGAATGGGATCATGCTCGGCGCCGCCTTCATCGCGCCGCGCGCGAGTTCGGTGTAGGCGGGCAGGAGAGCGTCGGGCGAGCCGGCCAGATACATCATCTGCACCACATAGGCGATGCGCTTGGCGGGGGTGTCGGCCGCCTCTTCCCTGAGGATGTCGCGCTCGCGCAGCACCGGCTCTGAGCCGTCGATCATCAGGCTCGAGCGGGTCTGGCCGTTGGTGACGACCGACCGTCCGATGACGACGCGTTCGCCGGGCTTCAGATCGACCTTCAAAGTCATGTGATGCGGCTCTCGGCTTGGCGCTGCGGCCATGCGGCGTCCCAGACGAACATCGCATGGCCGCCGCGGTCTCGGACGCTACGCATAGCGCATGACGACGACAAAAGGGGAGACCGATCCCGACATGCCCGAACCCATGCGCAACTCCGCCTCCGATCCGATCGCGCCCGAGCCGCCGAGCCTTCCCTCGCCCTGGGCGAGCCCGGAGCGGATCGCGCTGATGGAGGACGCGCGCGCCTTCGCCCGCGATGTCGTGCTGCCGATCGCCGACCGGCTCGACCGCGAGAAAGGCGAAATGCCGCGCGAGCTGATCGAGCAGATGGCCGAGAAGGGCTGGTTCGGGCTCACGATTCCGGCCGAGCATGGCGGCATGGGGCTCGGCGTCTTCGAATACTGCCTCGTCTCCGAGGAGCTCGCCCGCGCCTGGCTCTCGGTCGGCTCGATCCTGGCGCGAGGGCAGGGGCTCGGCACGCAGACGCTCGACGAGGAGCGCCGGAAGACGCTGCTCGCCAATCCGCGAAGGGCGAGTGGATCGGCTCGATCTCGCTGTCGGAGCCGGACGCCGGCTCCGATCTCGCGGGCGTCAGCACGCGCGCGGTGCGCGACGGCGACCACTGGGTGCTGACCGGCAAAAAGCGCTGGGCGGGATTCGCCAAGGGCGCGGACTTCATCGAGGTCTGGCCCGCACCCGCGACCCGGAGGAGGGCGAGCCCCGGTCGGCGGGGCTCGAGCCGTTCCTGGTGGTCAAGGAGCCCGGACGCTTCCCCGCGGGCGTCGCCGGGACCGTCATCGACAAGATCGGCTATCACGGCTTCCTCACCTTCGAGCTCGAGCTCGACGGGGTGAGGGTGCCGGAAAGCGACCGGCTGACCGGGCTCTACGGCGACGAGGGCGCAGGCGCCGACGCCGGCGGCTTCGCCGCCGTCCAGCGCGGCCTCAACATCGCCCGCGTCCACACCGCCGCGCGGGCCGTGGGCGTGGCGCGCGCCGCGGTCGAGGACTGCCAGCTCTATCTCCAGGAGCGCGAGCAGTTCGGCCGGCCGATCGGCGAGTTCCAGGCGCTGCGCTTCGCGCTCGCCGACATGGCCGCGGAGGTCAATCAGGCCCGCGCCTTCTGGCGCCAGGCCGCGCATCTGCTCGACCAGGGCGAGGCCGCCGAGAGCGAGAGCGCGATGGTGAAGCTGCTCGCGACCGAGATGGCCGTGAAGGTGACCAATCAGGCGATGCAGCTTCACGGCGGCAACGGCTACACCACCGAGCGCCGCGTCGAGCGCTACTGGCGCGACGCGCGGCTGACGACGATCTTCGAGGGCACCAGCGAGATCCAGCGTCGCATCATCTCCGACCGCATGCTGGGCAAGGCGTGAGGGCGCGCGCCGGCGTGGGGCGCCGTCTCAGGGCTTGGCCTTGAGGAGAGCGCGCCCCTCGCGCCGTGCGGATCCTCGTCGCCCTCGTAGGGCGCGGCGGTGAAGCCGAGCGCGGCGTCGCCATTGGCGAGCGGGGCGAGCCGCGGCATCGTTTCGCCGGCCGCCGAGGTCTTCGTCAGGCGCGCGACCGGGCCCGGGACGCCGGCGGCGGAGACGAGCGTTCCGCGAATGTCGTTGTCGCTCTTGTCGTCGGACTTCGGCGTCAGCAGGTGCCAGGCGACGAGCAGCCCCGCGGCGGTGTCGGCGAGCGCATGGGCGCGCTCGAGGGACTTTTCCTTGACCGTGTCCTCGATCGCGATGCGCCCCGCCGGCTCGCCTTTGGCGGTCAGGAACCGGCCCCTGAGCGTCGTGTCCACGACGATCGGCACGTCGACCGCGCCCGAATAGACGTTCTCCTGCCAGGCGACCGCAAAGCCGCCTGCGGCGCGCGGCGCGATCCGGACGTTCTCGTGGAACCGGTCGTTCTGCTCGTCGAGCCGGATCGGCTGTCCCTTGGCCTTGCCGGCCGCCGAAAACTGCTGGGCGAGCACGCGGACCAAGTTTTGGTCGCGGCGGACATACGCCATGACGAAGCCGGCTCCCAGAGCGGCGATGGACAGGCTCGAAAAGCTGCTGTTCTTCGGCGCGGCGATCTTCGTCAATCCGCCCACGGCTCCGCCGGAAGCGTCGAAGATCCGGACGTTCATCGCGACCTTTCCGGTGTCCGACGCGCTTCGCCAGACGACCGCGAAACCGCCGCCGGACAGCGCAGCGACGGACGGGCTCGTGGAATTGAGCAGGGGGTCGGCCGAGACCTCGATTTCGGCCGAGACCAGCCGTCCGTCCGGCCGGGCGACGCGCGCGAACACCGCGCCGCGCAGCCCCGTGCCGGCGGTCCAGGCGGCGGCGACGCTTCCGTTCTTCAGAAGCGCCATCGAGGCCTCGGACACGCCGAACTCCGAATGGCCCCGGAACGAGAGCTGCGACGGCCGGCCCGGCGCGCCGTCGGCGCCGACGGGCCGCACGAACAGGTCCTTGCCCTCGGCGTAGGCGTAGAGCGCGCCGCCGGCTTTGAGGCCGGCTACGGCCCTTGCGCTCGACATGGCGCCGGCGCCGACCTCGAAGGCCTTCGTCGGGGTGACCTTGGGTCTGGCGTCGGCCGCGCCGACGCTTCCCAGCGCGACGCCTAGGGCGGCGCCCGTGAGGCGAAGACGGAGAGAAACGAGCATCACGCCCCCGCGATCCGCGACTGATCGCGGATTTTGGCGCGCCGGGCGCGGAAATGACAATCGTCCCTTGGTTCCTGTTCCGAGGCGTCCGGCCGACGCTCGCGACAGCGCTCAAACGAAGACGGGCGGGACCCGATGTCCCGCCCGTCTTCGGAGGCCTTTCAGATGGCGCTCTGGCTTACCGGAGAAGCTGGAGGACCGCCGATTCCTGCTGGGTCGAGATCGACAGCGACGAGACGATGAGCTGCTGGCGGGTCTGCAGGGTCGCGAGGTTGGCGGCTTCCTCGTTGGTGTCGGCGGCGGTCAGGATGTGGGCGCCGTCGTCGAGGGTGCCGATCATGTCCTTGGTGAAGACCTCGCGGGTCTGCACGATCTGGAGCTGCGAGCCGAACTTCGAGGACTGCGCCTCGATGGTCTGGAAGGCGCCGTCGAGCCGGTCCAGAACTTCCTGGATCGAGCCGGAGTCGTAGAACTGGCTGTCGGAGATCGCCGCGAGACCGATGCCGTCGGCGTCGAAGGTCACGCCCTTCACCTCGAGCTTCGACGAGCCGTCCTCGTTGAAGATCACGTCGAGATCGTCGCCCATCAGCAGGTTGACGCCGTTGTAGTTGGCGTCCTTGGCGAGGTTGTTGATCTCCTTCATGGAGTCGTTGAAGTCGTCGGCGAAGTTGGCGCGCTTGAGCGCGGCCGCCTCGTCGAGGACCGGCGCCGAGAAGGCGCTGTTCGTGAACGGCTTGCCCGCGCCCACCACCGAGCCGCCGATGTCGAGCGGGGTGGAGTTGGCGATCGAGTTGTCGGCCGAGATCTTGAGCGAATGGGTGTTGATGTCGAAGGTGGCGTCGAGCAGCACGTTGTTGTCGTCGAAGAACTTGTTCAGCTCCTCGATGCTGTCGACCTGGCCCATCGCCGAGCCGAAGATCACCGAGACGTTCTGGCCGTTCTTGTCCTTCACCACGAGGCTCTTGCCGTCGAGGACGCTCGGCGTCGTCGTGGCGGCGAGGCCGGTGTTGGTCTGGTTCCCGAGGCCGGTGCCGTCGGTCGTGTTGTTGTTCGTGTCGGTCTCGGTGTAGCCGGTGATCGCGATCGAGGAGCTGGCGCCGGCGGTGTTGGACGAGATGGTGACGGCGTTGCCGGCGCCGCCGACGCTGACGTTCGGGCCGAGCTTGGCGCCGAGGATCTGGCGCAGCTCCGCGGGGCTGTCGATCACGTTGTCGCCGTTGCCGGCCGCCTGCACGGCCGCCTGGTCGATGGTGATCGGGGTCGCGGCGCCGCCGTCGACTGCGATGTTGAAGGTCAGCGTGTCGGCGGCGTCCGTCAGCGTCGTCGCCGAACCGAACGTGAAGCTGACCTGGCCCGACGTCGGCGAGTTCTGGACCGCGCCGCCGAGCAGGTTCTTCGAGGTCGCGCCGTCGCCGAGGTCGCCCGAGGTCACGGCCGCCTTCTCGGAGACCGCGAGCGGGGACTGAAGCGCGGCTCGCGCCGTCGCCTTGAGGCCTTCGACGATTTCGGTGATGGCCCGGATGCCGTTGTCGGCCGCCTCGAGCGTCTTGATCGAGTTCGCCACGCTGTCGAGCAGGCTCGAGAGGTCGGACGACCTTCGATCGAGCGCGTTCGCCGTGAAATAGCTCGCTGGATTGTCCAGCGCCGAGTTCACCTTCTTGCCGGTGGCGAGGCGCTCTTCGGTCTGGTTGAGCAGCTCGGTCGTCGACTGCAGCGTGCGCAGGTTCGAACGAACGGCTGAATTGAGAACCACGTCGGCCATGGCCAAATCGCTCCAGTCGGGAGACGCCTCCGATGGGCGCAATGGCCAAAGTCTGTTAACCTTAATCAGGAGTTAATGGTTAACGGCTTCCTGTTCATTCGCCGTCAAGCCTTGAAAACTGAGCAAAGAAAAGGGCGGAAGCCGAAGCTTCCGCCCTTCTTTCGTTTCGGAGGAGGCGTCGATCAGCGGAGAAGCTGAAGGACGTTCTGCTCCTGGCTGGTCGAGATCGACAGCGCCGAGACGATGAGCGACTGGCGGGTCTGGAGGGTCGCCAGGTTCGCGGCTTCGGCGTTGGTGTCGGCCGAGGTGAGGGCGGCGGAGCCGTCCTCGAGCGTGCCGATCATGTCCTTCGTGAAGTCCTGACGGGTCTGGACGATCTGCAGCTGCGAGCCGAACTTCGAGGACTGGGTCTCGAGCTTCGACGAGACGTCGTCGAGAGCGCTGAGAACGTCGTTGATCGAGTTCGAGTCGTAGAAGTCGATGTTCTGCAGGTCGCCGAGCTGGAGGCCCGTGGCGTCGAACTGCACGCCCTTGACGTTCAGGTTGGACGAGCCGTCCTCGTTGAACACGATGTCGAGGTCGTCGCCGTTCAGAAGGTTCACGCCGTTGTAGCTGGCGTCCTTCGCGAGCGTCGAGATCTGCTTCAGCGCGTTGTTGTAGTCCTTGACGAAGCTGTCACGGACGTCCTTGCCGGCGCCGCCCACGACGGGCGTCGAGAAGGTCGCCGCGCCGTTGAAGGCCTGGCCGGTGGCGACAGCCGAGCCGGTCAGCGTCGCCGGGGTGGAGTCGGCGGCGGCGTTCGTGGTCTGCAGCGTCAGCGTGCCCTTCTTGGTCGCGGGGTCGACGGCCACCGTGCCCTGAAGGTCAATGTTGTTGTCGTCGAAGAACTTGTTCAGCTTGTCGAGGGTGTCGATGCCGCCGCGCGAGAAGGTCACGGTGCGGTTGACGCCGTTCTTGTCCTGAACCGTCAGCGACTGGTTCTGCAGGTTGACGTCGGTCGGGGCGGTGCGCGCCGTGGTGCCGGCGGTGAGGCCGAGCTTGGCGAGCGTGCCGGTGCTGCCCGAGAGCGTCAGATCCTGGTTGGTGCCGGTCGAGATGCTGATCGCGCCAGCGGTGACCGACGACGCGGTCGAGGCGCCGGTGATGCTGTCGATCTTCTGGATCAGGGTCGTGACGTCGTCGGTGATGTTCACCTGGTTGCCGGTCGCGCCCGAGGACACGAAGTCGATCTTCGTGCCGTTGACCGTGATCGACTCGCCGGCGGCGATGCCGCTGGCCAGGCTGTCCGACGTCGTGCTCGCAGCGCCCGAGAGCTTGGTCGCGCCGGTGATGGCGACGGCCGTGGTGCTGTTGTTGTTGAGGACGGCGGTGCCCGTCGCCGAGTTGTTGGTGAAGGTGCCGCCGATCAGGTTCGACTCGGACAGGTTGGCGATCGCGGCCGAGGTGACCGACGCCTTCGAGGTGACGGCCTGGGTCGACTGCACGGCGCTGCGGGCGGTGGCCTTGAGCGACTCGACGACTTTGCTGATGGCGGTGATGCCGTTGTCCGCGGCCTTCAGCGTCTGGACCGAGTTCGAGACCGAGTCGAGCAGGTTGTTAAAGGTGCTCGCGCGGCGGTCGAGGGCCTGAGAGGTGAAGAAGCTCGCCGGATTGTCGAACGCCGAGTTGACCTTCTTGCCGGTCGAGAGGCGTTCTTCGGTGCGGTTCATGAGGTCCGTCGTCGACTGCAGGGTGCGCAGGTTCGAGCGAACGGCGGAATTGAGGGTGATCTCAGCCATGGTAGTTCTCCTGTCCTAGGAGTTTTGAAGCGCCTCGTCCTGAAGCACGTGCGGACAATCGGGCCCGGCCCTCTAAGCAGGAGTTAATTCGACCTCCGGGATTCCACGGCTTCGCGCCAAAGCGAGCCGTATGGTTAATGGAGCGTTTTCAAGGCCTTGGCGTCATGTTTGGCCGCATGGCCGCGACGGTCGCCCAGCCCCAAGAAACGCAGGCATGCCAGGCCAAAGGCGACATACAAAATACTAAATCAATAGACATTATATAAAAACTTGCTAGCGTCCGCCGTCCTGCGGTTTTGGGGGGAGCGCGGACGTGGAACCACTCACTCGGCGGCGGTTGCTCGTTAACGGAGCCGAGGCCGCGGCCGGCGCGGCCCTCGGCGCGGCGGCGATGGCGGCGCCTGCGGTCGCCAGGGCCCCGAAAGGCGGCGACCGGCCGAACGTCTTCTTCGTCGCGATCGACGACATGAACGACTGGACCGGGTGGCAGGGCGGCTATCCGCTCGCCTCCACGCCCAATCTCGACCGGCTGGCGGGGCAGGGCGTCGGCCTCCACCGCGCCTATGCCGACGCGCCGGTCTGCCAGGCGGCGCGCGCCGCGGTCCTGTTCGGGCGCTATCCGTGGCGCACCGGCATCTACACCAACGCCTGCTTGAACTGGCCGCGGGTCGCGCCCGACCGCGTCTCGCTCGTGCGCGCCTTCAAGGACGCAGGCTACCTCACGACCTACACCGGCAAGATCCATCACATGGACTGGCGCTGGAACACAGCGCCCAACGATCCCGCCTCATGGACCGACCCGCTGCCGCGGCCGCAATGGGCCGACACCGGCAAGGAGCCGCTGATCTGGCGGGCCGAAGGAACGCGCGAAAAGACCGAGGACATGCGCTGCGCGAGGCTCATGGTGGAGAAGCATCTCTCCAAACGCCACGACCGGCCGTTCTTCGCCGCCTTCGGCCTGCGCAAGCCTCATCCCAAATGGGTCGCGCCGCAGACCTATTTCGACCGCTTCCCCCAAGCCGACGAGATGCCGTACCCGCTCGGCGCGCTCGACACGCTTCACAGCGCGATGGCCAGGAACGAGGACGTCAAGGATCTGCCCGAGGCCGGGCGCGCGATGGCGCGGCAGCGCTATTCGGACCATCTCGACATCGCGGGCAAGGGCGCGTGGAAGGCCTATGTGAAGGGCTACCTCGCCTGCATCGCCGAGGCCGACGACGCGATCGGCGTCGCGCTCGACGGGCTGGCGAAGGGCCCGAACGCCTCGAACACGATCGTCGTGGTCTGGAGCGACCACGGCTGGCAGCTCGGCGAGAAGTGCACGTGGCAGAAGTTCACGCTCTGGGAGCGCGCTTTGCGCGTGCCGGTGATCTTCGCCGGCCCGGGCGTGAAGCCGCGGGCGAGCCGCGCGCTGTTTTCGACCACCGACCTCTACAAGACCCTGACGAGCCTGGCCGGCGTCGACCGTCCCGACGACATCGACGGCGCCGACCATGCGGCGTTCCTGAAGGGAAAGGCCAAAAGCGCGCGCGACGCGGTGGTCTCGTCCTGGGCCTTCGACGTCGACGGAGACGATCCGGCGAAGATCTCAAAGGCGCGGCGCGACCTGCATTTCTCGGTGCGCACGGAGAGCCACCGGCTGATCGCCTACGGAAACGGCGACCTCGAGCTCTACGACCACCGCGTCGATCCTTACGAATGGACCAATCTGGCGGAGCGAAAGAGCGAGCGGGACCGGGTCGCGAAGATGCTGGAGCGCGTCCCCAAGACGCCGGCGCCGCCGGCCCTTGGCGCGAAGTCGTCCGAGGTCGCGGCGGCCGACGACGACGACTGAACCGGGCGAGGGGGCGTTTTCCGCCGCGGCTGCGTCTCCCGCCGCCGTCACGCCCGGCGGCGGCCGGGCATCCACGACTTTCTGGGATCGTGGAGCTCTGCGCCGAAGTCGTGGATACCCGCGCTGCGCGCGGGCATGACGGTCCCTCCGCCGTCAGCCCCGGCGCTTAGCACGCCCGCTCACGTCGGCCTCACGTCGTTCAGAGGAAGTTGACGAGCGAGAGCTGGCTGAGGTTCGCGGCCACCTGATAGCTCGCCTGCAGCTGGTTCTGCAGCGACAGGATCTTGGCCGCGACCTCTTCCTTCGACACGTCCTCGACGTTCGAGATCAGGTTTTCGGCCATGGTCTTGGACGCCGAGTGGCGCGTGTTCGCGGCCTTGATGGAGGTCGAGACCTGCGCGAGGTCGACCGCCATCGTCTGGATGTCGCTCGAGGCCTTGGCGTCGCCGAGCGTCGAGACCGTGCGGGTGGCGAGCGCCGCATAACGCCCCTTGGCGTCGGCGTCGTCGGCCGAGAACGTCATGGCGGAGAACACGGCGAGCGTCTGCACCACGCGGCGCGGCCCGTCCTCGTTCGCCCGCGCGCCATAGGCGACGCTGATGCCGTCGTCGATCTTGGCCGCGGCCGTGAGGCGCGGGTCGCCGGCGGCGTCGTCGCCCACATACCAGGCGACCGTCTTGTCGGCCGTGCCGGTCGAATCGAGCGAGGTCGCGGACTGGAGCGCCGCGATGCGCTCGGCGTCGCTTGCATAGGTCCCGTCGAAGCCCGCGACGCGCGAGGGCTCGGCGCCCGGCGCGACGTCGAAGAACTCGGTTCCGGCCTGCATGGCGGACGCCGAGGTGAGCTCGGTCGAGGCCGCGGTCTTGAGCGCGCCGTCGAAGGCCGCCTGCATGTTGGCCGCGGTCTCCTCCGGGGTCGCGCCGATGCGGAACTCGCCCCTCTGGAGCGCGGAGGAGTCGTCGGCTCCCTTGGCCGAAAGCGTGATCTCGGTGGTGGTGCCGTCCGGCATTGTGAGGCCGACGCGCGCCTGGTCGCCGACGTTCGGCTGGCCCGTGAAGCCGAGCGTGACCGCAGGCGGCGTGCCCGTCGGGCCGCTCGCGACGCCGTTGGTCATGGACGAGGAGAGCGAGGTGATCTTGAAGCCGAACGGCCCGGCGCCGGTCTCCGACACCGAGAAGCTTCCGCCGGAGGCGGCCGAGACCGACAGCCGTCCGCGCCCGTCCGCGCCGAGATCGGCGAGCTTGCGCTCGGAGATCACGGTCCGCAGGCCCGCCTTCTGGCCGTCGTCGGCGAGCATCGCCTCGGCCGAGATCACCGGCTTCACGTCGGTCGAGCGGCCGGAGAACGCGTAGCGGCCGCCGACGTCGAGATTGAGCGCGGCGATCGCCTCCTTGAGGTCGACGGCCGCCTGGCTCTGCGCGATCGTGACCGAGCCCGACGTCAGCATGAACTCGTTCGGGTCGGTGAGCTTGTATTCGGCGGCGAGGTCGTCGAGCCGCTCGAGCGTCGTGTTCATCAACGAGACGCGCGTGTTCACCGTCGCGTTGACCGACTGGTAGGACGCGATCTGGCCGAGCTTCGAACGCATCGCGAGCGAGGTCGCGGCGCCGTCGCCCAGGCCCGCATAGCTCTGCGAGGCCTTGCCGGTCGCAAGCTGCACCGACAGGCTGTCGAGGTTCGAGTTGATGTCGGCTAGCGCTCTGGTGAGGCTTGGCCGTCCGATGCCGCTTGCGGCGTAGGGCCCGATCGACGTCATGAGCGCCCTCAGATGTTCATCAGCATGTCCATCATCTCCTTCACGGTGGAGATGACGCGGGCGTTCGCCCCATAAGCGGTCTGGAGCTGGATCAGGCGACCCATCTCCTCGTCGGTGTTGACGCCGGAGGCCGCCGAATAGCTGTCGGTCAGCGTCGAGACGACGAGCGACTGGCCGTCGGCGACGCGGGTCGCCGACGCGCTCGCGCTCGCCTGGTTGGCGATGACGCCGTTTGCGAACTCCGCGATCGAGCCGGTGAAGGGCCGGTTCGTCGAGCCGAGGCCGCTCGAGGCCGAGAAGCTGCGGTCGGCGGTCAGCGCGTCGCGCAGATATTCGGCGCGCGCCGGATCGCCGGCCGCGGTCGTCGCGTCATAGGCCACGAGCTTGGAGTCGTCGGCCAGAAGCGCCGGATTGACCGTGATGCGCGCCGCGAAGCCCGCCTGCTGCGAGCCGCCGTCGAGGCTGCCCGAAAAGGGCTTGGAGCCCGAGCCGTCGACGAACAGCGGAATCGCGAGCCCGTCGCCCGACAGCGCCGTGGCGGTGAGCTTCGAGGAGCCGCCGGCGATCATGAGCGCCGGATCACCGGAGGTGAAGGCGAAGCCGGTCGCGCTCGCGCTCGCGTCGATCGCGATCCCCTTGGCCGCAAGCGCCGCGTCGAGGTCGGCGGCGGCGGTCGGGGAGGAGAAGTCGACGCCGATCACCGTGTCGTTCGGGTCGGCGGTGAGCGCGTCGTCGAGCGGCAGGGCCGACGGGTCGCCGACATTGACGATCGTCACCGACTTCGTGACGCCGCCTGACGTGTAGGAGACGCTCAGCCGGTCGCCGGCGAGCGCGTTCTGCGTCGTGAGGTCGACGCCGCCCGTGATCGCCGTTCCCGCGACCGTCTTCGAGCTGAACGCCTGCGCGAGGTTGGCGGCGAGCTCGTCGAGCTGGCCTTGCGCCTGCGGCAGCGTCTTGTCGCGCAGATCCGCGAGCGACTTCAGCGCGCCGGACCGCAGCGCGCCGTCGGCGAGAAGGTCGGCGGAAAAGCCGGAGGGACGGGTGAGCTTGATGGTTCCGAGCGAGCCGTTCGCGACCGAGTCGCCGGCCACGATCGTCGAGGTCGGCTCGAATTCGAGCGTCGCCGCGACCCCGCCCTCGAACAGCGACAGCCCGCTCTGCGTCTTGATGCGGAGCTGCCCGTCGGCGAGCTCGTCGATCTTGACGTCCATGAGGCCCGACAGCGCGTCGATCGCCTGGTCGCGCTGGTCGAGCAGCCCGGTCGGCGTCTGCCCGTTGGCGCGCGCGACGGTGATGTCCTTGTTGAGCTTCTCGATGGTCTTCAGCGCCGCATTGGCCTGGTCGACCCCCGACTTCATGCCGAGATCGGCCTGCGAGCGGAGCGCCTGCACGTCGGTCGAGGCGGCGTTCAGCTGCTGGGCGAGCGTCTGCGCCGCGGCGAGGACGCCTGCGCGCGTCGCCTGATTGTCGGGCGTCGTCGCGAGCGCGTCGAGCGAGCTCGAGAAGTCCGAGACGAGCGTGTCGAGCGAGAGGTCGCCGCCGGGCGTGCCGAAGGTGGACTGGAGCTGGGAGAGATAGGTGGCGCGGGTCGAGGCGTAGGCCGCGCCCGAGGACTCGGTCCGGAGCTGGCGCTGCAGATAGGCGTCGAGCTCGCGGCGGATGTCGTCGACGCGCACGCCGGTCGTGACGCCGCCCGCCACCGACTGCTCGGTGACGAGGCTGCGCTTGACGTAGCCGACCGTGTTGGCGTTCGCGACGTTGGACGCCACGAGGTCGAGCCCGGCCTGGCTGGCCTTGAGCCCCGACAGGGCTGCGCCGAGCGCGCTCGACAGACCCATTGCCCGTCTCCCGGACTGTCCGGCCGCGCACGTGGCGAGGCCGTTTCAGGACAAAAGGAGACGAAGCGAAAGAAGCCGATTGAGCGTCTTCCGCTCCGTCTCTGGCGAAACGATGATGCCTTACTTTGCCGTCGAGGTGATTTACCTCAGCGGATCATGCTTAACGTTTCCTGAAGCATGTCGTCTGCGGTGGAGACCACGCGCGTGTTGGCCGAGTAGGCCTGCTGGGTGACGATCATCTTCGTGAACTCGTCCGCGATGTCGACGTTCGACAGCTCGATCGCCGAGCCGACGATCGCGCCGGACGCGTCGCCGCTGAGCGGCGCGCCGGAGGCGACCGTCTGGGCGTAGGCGCCGCCGTCGAGATGGGCTAGGCGGTTCTCGGCCGTGAAGGTCACGACCGGGACCTCGAACAAGGTGCGGGTCTTGCCGTTCGAATAGGTCACGTTGACCTTGCCGCCGTCCGCGATCTCGACGCTCTGGGCGGTGCCGGAGGCGTTGCCGTTCTGCGAGATCGCCTTGGTGGTCGTCGTGCCGTTGCTGTCGGCGTACTGGGTCAGCCCCGTGCCGCTGTCGACGCTGACGTTCCCGATGTTCGCGCCGTTCAGCGTCATGCCCGTGATGGTGGTCGAGCCGCCGACCGGCGAGGTCAGCGCGCCCTTGGCGTCGAAGCTGTAGTCGCCGACCTTGGTCCAGGCCGTGTCGGTCCCGGTCGCGTTGGTGTCGGACTGGTAGAACATCGCCCAGGTGTCTTCGGTCGGCGGCGTCGCCGTCGGGTCGCCGTTCGCGGTCTTGCCCCAGCGGAACTGCACGTCATGCGCGCCGCCGGTGCTGTCGTAGACCGTGATGGCGTCGCCCGGGATCGTGCTCGCCATGAACGCCGTGCTCTGGTCGGCCGTCACGTCGCCGGTGATCGTGCCGTCGAGCAGCCAGGAGTTCGGGTCGGCCGCGTCGTAATTGGTGGTCTGCGGCTCAGTCGGCAGGTTGGCCCGGTAGTTGATCGAGCTGGTGACGGTCGCCGGATAGCTGTCGTTCTGCAGGCGGATCGGCTCGGGCGTCGAGCCGACGCGGTTGCCGGTGACCGGATCAACCGCGATGCCCTTCAGGTAGTAGCCGGCGCCGTTGACCAGATAGCCGTTGCGGTCGAACTCGAAGTCGCCGCGGCGGGTGTAGAGGTCGCCGCTGAAGTCCTGCGAGCCGTTCTGGTCGCCGAGGCTCGAGGCCACGATCAGGAAGCCCTGTCCGTTGACCGCGATCGAGGTGCCAGAGTTCGCGGGCTGCACCACGCCGCCGACATCGTTGGTCTGGCGCGAGAACGCCTGCACCGAGCCCGAGACCTGGCGGCGGAAGTTGAGGTCGCCGCCGAGCACGAGGTCGGCGAAGGAGGTGTCGGTCCGCTTGTAGGCCGCGGTCTGCGAGTTCGCGATGTTGCCCGAAATGTTGTCGAGCGCGAAGGACTGGGCCTGAAGCCCGCTCACCGCGGTCTGCAGAGCGTTGAAGATACCCATTGCCGTCTCCAGAACAGCGACCCCGGACGTGGGCCCCATGGCGCCACGAAAATTCCCGAGATCCCCGGAGCAAGCCGTGGGCCATATTGAAAATCGTTTCGAATCAAAGCCTTATTGGATGGGCGCTTTCGCCGGGTCCATGTAGCCGTTGCCGGGCGGCAAGAACTGCCGGGGCGAAAGCGCCGGGCGCGGCGAGCCTCCATGACACGCGCGTGATCCGTCGTGATTTGATCTCGATCGTCTGGGACATATCTGCCGCCGTGAACGGGACCAGTCGCCATGCGGCGGCTCGCGCCCGACGACCTGACCTTCGGCCAAGGAGCTTCGACATGGCGTTTCCGTACGCTGGCAGGAAAGCGCTGATGGCGGCGGCCGCGGTCGCGGCGGTGGCGGCGGGCGGGGCTTCGCTCGCGCTCGCGCAGTCGAAGAAGCCCTCCGAGGTCGTCGCCTCGGAGAAGCAGTCGTTCTCGATCGAGACGGTGGCCGAGGGGCTGGAGCGGCCCTGGGGCCTCGCCTTCCTGCCCGACGGCAAGATGCTCGTGACCGAAAAGGCCGGGCGCCTGCGCATCGCCTCGCCCGACGGCAAGCTGTCGGCGCCGGTCACCGGCATGCCCAAGGTCGACGCGCGCGGGCAGGGGGGCCTGCTCGACGTCGCGGTCGCGCCGGACTTCGCCGACACGCGCTTCGTCTACTTCACCTTCTCCGAGGCCGGCGAAGGCGGCGTCAACGGCACGGCGCTCGCCCGCGGCAAGCTCGCGGCCAACGGCGCGCGGCTCGAAGACGTTGAGGTGATCTGGCGCCAGGCCCCGAAATACGCCTCCACCAAGCATTTCGGCTCGCGCATCGTCTTCGCCGCCGACAACACGATGTTCGTGACGACCGGCGAGCGCTCGGACCGCGAGTTCCGCGTCAAGAGCCAGGCGCTCGACGAGACGCTCGGCAAGATCGTGCGCCTCACGCGCGAGGGCCAGCCGGCGGCCGGCAACCCCTTCGCCGACGACCCGAAGGCCAAGCCCGAGATCTGGTCCTACGGCCACCGCAACGTTCAGGGAGCGGCCATCAACCCGGCGGACGGCAAGCTCTGGACGACCGAGCACGGCCCGCGCGGCGGCGACGAGCTGAACCGCCCCGAGCCCGGCAAGAACTACGGCTGGCCGGTCATCACCTACGGCAAGGAGTATTCCGGCACCGACATCGGCCCTTCCGAGAAGGAGGGCATGGAGCAGCCGGTGCACTATTGGGTGCCCTCGATCGGCGCCTCGGGCCTCGTCTTCTATACGGGCGACGCCTATCCGGCCTGGAAGGGCTCGGCCTTCGTCGGCGGCCTCGCTATCCCGACGCTCGCGCGGCTCGAGCTCGACGGGGCCAAGGTCACGCATGAGGAGCGCCTGCTCAACGACCTCGGCGAGCGCATCCGCGACGTCCGGCAGGGCCCGGACGGGCTGCTCTACGTCCTCACCGACAGCGAGGAAGGCGGCATCCTGCGCCTGAAGCCGGAAAAGGCGAAGGCGCGGAGCTGAGCGTCGCGTCGACCGCCTAAAGCGGAGCGCGGCATGGCCGCGATCCGCCGTGGCGTGGTCGGGGCGCGGCCTATTTCCGCCCCATGATCTTCCCCGCGACGCTGCCCATCGGGAAAGCGGGACCGGTGTCGACCTTTCTGCCAGGCGACACGTCCTCGTGGCCGAGGACGTCGGCGAACCCGTACTTCTGGTGCAGCGCCACGCCGATCTCGATGACGGCCTCGATCTGATCCGCCGTGTAGCGCTGCCAACCCGCCGGCGTGTTTTCGTGCTTGTGGGTGGCGACGATCACGTCGGCGTCCGGCACGACGTTGTTGGCCCAGTTGCGCCACTTGCCGTCCGCGCCTTTGCTCAGCCTGCCGGCGTTCGCGATCTCGATCCCGATCGAATATTTGTTGAGCCCGTCGAGCCCGCTCCAGGAGCTCTTGCCGGCGTGCCAGGCGATGCGGTTGAACTCGACCATCTGGGTCGTCGCGCCGTCGCGGTCGATCACGAGATGGGCGGAGGCCTGCGCCGCCGGGTTCTGGAACCAGCTGATCGCGCCGTCGGCCCTCAGGCCGCGGTGTAATGCAGGATCAGGTAGAGCGGCTGAAGCGCCGCGCCCCGGTTCGGGCTCGCCACGAAGGGCGCCGGCGCGCCGTTCGCCATCAGCCGGTGATTGTTGACCGAAAACACCATGCGCTCTCCTCCGCGGGCTGGGACGCGCGCCGATTGCGGCTGCGTCTCGAATATCCGTTTAAGTTGTGCAAACTTACAAACACAACTTTAGAGAGCGATAGGGCGTGCGAACACGTACGTAGTCGGGCCCGGCGTCGCCGGCCTCGTCGGACGGAAACGCCGACGGCCGCCGGGGGGAGCCGGCGGCCGCGGTCGGGCGGACGTTTCGGGCGGGTGGACGCCCGAAAGGCCGCGGTCCGCGGGAGCTGGGTGGAGCCGCTCCCGCGAAGTTCGATGCGTCGGATGGGTCAGAAGGGCAGCAGCACGTCCATCACCTGCTGGCCGTAGCGCGGCTGCTGCACGTCGGTGATCTGGCCGCGGCCGCCATAGGCGATGCGGGCCTGGGCGATCTTCTCCGACGGGATCGTGTTGTCGGCGTCGATGTCCTCGGTGCGCACGATGCCCGCGACGATCAACTCGCGGATCTCGAAGTTCACCCGGATCTCCTGCTTGCCCTCGATGACGAGCGAGCCGTTCGGGAGCACCTGGGTCACGACCGCGGCGACGTTGGTGGTCAGCGTCTCCTTGCGGTCGACCGAGCCTTCGCCCGCGCTCGAGGAGCTCGAGGAGGCGTTGGCGAGGTTCGAGGGATCGAACCCACCCGGCATGATCTTGGCGACCTTGGTCTCGAAACCGAGCAGGTTGTTGACGCCGGACTGCTCGGCGTTGGTGCGCGAGCGCTTGGTGGCGTTCTCGATCTCGGCCTTGTCGGCGATGTTGACCTTCACGGTCAGCAGGTCGCCGACCTGCTTGGCGCGAGGATCCTTGAAGAAGCCCTTGGCCCCGCCGCGCCACAGCGAGTTCGGCGCGTAGGAGACCGGCACGGCTTCGGGCATCGGCATCGACACCTTCTTGTAGCCGGGCTGGGTGGTCGGGTTGTCGATCGCCGACAGCGCCGGCTCCTTGCCGATCTGGGAGAGGCGGTCGGCCGTGTTGCAGGCGGCGAGCGGCGCCGCGGAGCAGGCGAGCAGGGCGAGAAGGGCGAGGCGACGCCCGGAAAACTGACGCGTGGACATGGGAGCCTTCCTCAGCGACGGGCGAGGGCGGTCGGGGCGGAGGTCACGGTCACTTCGGAGGGACCGGTGACCACGCCGTTCACGACGCGCTTCGATTGCAGGTTCTGGACGGTGATGAGGTCGCCGGCGGCGCCGGCGGCGAGCGCCTTGGCCTTGAGCGAGAGCGAGACGCCCGACGTGGCGTAGATGAGCGTGACGAAGGCGCCGCGCTCGACATGCTGCGGGCGCATCAGGTCGCCCGAGCGCAGCGGCTGGTCTTCGCGAAGCGCGCGCTTGGCCGCGAGCCCCGCGACCTCGGTCGGGCGAAGCGCGTCCTGCGCCTGCGCCTTGGGGCGGCGGTCGGCGCGCACGTCGGCGGCCGAGACGATGTCGCCGCGCGACAGCGCGCGGGAGAGCGTGGCGACCTCGACGGTCTCGACGGCCGCGCCGGTGACGCGGATCGGCGCCGTCCCGCGGGCCGCGCCCGCGACCTGGAGCAGCGCGTCGAACCGGCCGGTCTTGAGATCGACGACGAAGCGCGCGACCTCGAGCGCGCCGGAGACGCCGGCGTCGAGATGGACGGCCGCCATTTCCGGATCGAGCGTGGTCTCGACGGCCTCGACGTCGCAGCCATAGTCGGTGGCGGCGCGCGCGGTGATCGCGCCGGTCATCTGCTCGAGGCTGACCTCGCGGCTCGCGCGGGTGACGAACACCTCGCGCACGCCGTTGGCCTCGACGCCCTGGACGCCGGCGCGGCGGGCGGCGGCGATGGCGGCGGCGGCCGGCAGCGGGCCGGTCTGGCCGGGATCGGGCGCGCGGAACAGCGCCACGCCCTCGAGGCCGTGGGCGCCGTCGATCAGGTCGCCGACGGTGACGATCTCGCCCGAGACCAGCGCCTCGGCGCGCAGCGTCGGCTGCGCGAAAGCGGGCGAGGAAAGCGCAGGCAGGGCGAGGACGGGGAGAAGCGCGAGCGCGCAGGCGAAGCGGGTCATGGTCCTCACCGCATCATCGACGAAGCGTTCTGGAGCATCTGGTCGGCCGAGGAGATCACCTTCGAGTTCATCTCGTAGGCGCGCTGGGCGGCGATCAGGTCGGAGATTTCGGTCACGGCGTTGACGTTGGACTGTTCGAGATAGCCCTGCAGCAGCGTGCCGAAGCCTTCGCCGCCGGGAACGTCCTGGAGCGGCGCGCCGCTCGCCTCGGTCTCGAGGAACAGGTTGTCGCCCTTGGCCTCGAGGCCCGACTTGTTGATGAAGCGGCGAGCTGGAGCTGGCCGAGCGCCTGCGGCGCGGTCTGGCCCGCCACCGTCGCCTCGACCTGGCCGGCCGCGCTGATCGCGACCGAGATCGTGTTGTTCGGCACCGTGATGCCGGGCGAGACCGTGTAGCCGTCGGCGGTCACGAGCTGGCCGTTCGGGTCGAGCTCGAACGAGCCGTCGCGGGTGTAGGCGGTGGTGCCGTCCGGCAGCTCGACCTGGAAGAAGCCCTCGCCGCGGATGGCGACGTCGTAGGTCTTCTCGGTCGGCGAGACGGTGCCCTGGCTCATGACGCGGGGCGTGGCGACGAGCTTCACGCCCGAGCCGATGTCGACGCCGGTCGGCAGCACGGTGCCGGCGTCCGAGCTCGACGAGCCGACGCGGCGCATCGACTGGTAGAGCAGGTCCTGGAACTCGGCCCGCTGGCGCTTGAAGCCGGCGGTGCGCATGTTGGCGATGTTGTTCGAGATGAGCTCGACGTTGAGCTCCTGGCCGCCATGCCCGAAGAGGCGGTGTACAGCGCGCGCATCAGGCGGCTCCTGCGGTGTTGGAGGCGGCGGTCACGACGGCACCTCGGCGAGCTTCTCGATCGCGGCGCGGCGGATCTCGTCCTGCTTTGACAGGAGCGAGGTCACGCTCTCATAGGCGCGGGTCACCTCGACGAGGCGGCTCATCTCCGCGACCGGCTTGACGTTAGACTTCTCGATCGCGCCCTGGACGATGCGGACGCGGGCGGTGGCTTCCTGCGGCTCGGCGTCGGAGCGGAACAGGCTCGCGCCTTCCTTGGAGAGGTCCTGCAGGCTCGAGAACCGCGCCACGCGGAGCTTTCCGCGCACGCCCTCGTTGGTCGAGATCGTGCCGTCGGAGGAGATCGTGAGCCCGCGCTCGTTGGGGCCGAGCTGGATCGGGCCGGAGGTCGAGAGCACGCGGGCGCCCTCCGACGTCACCAGCACGCCCTGCGAGTTGATCTGGAACGCGCCGTTGCGGGTGTAGCGGGTCCCGCCCGCGCCCTCGACCACGAAGAAGCCCTCGCCGTCGATCGCGACGTCGGTGTCGGCGCCTGTGGTCTGGATCGCGCCGGCGGTCTGGTCGTGCCAGGTGGCGAGATCCTCGACGAAGGACAGCGTGCGGTCGCGGCGCTGGAACGTGTCGTCCCGCGCCTTGGGCATCAGATACTCGCCGAACGTCATCTCCTCGGCCTTGAAGCCAGAGGTGTTCATGTTGGCGACGTTGTTCGAAATCACGTCGAGCTCGCGCCGCAGGGCGACCTGCCGCGACAACCCGACAAGAGAGGCGTTTTCCACCACACGCTCCCGAGCCGCTGTCTTAACGACGTTCGCCTGTCCTTCCCCGACCTGCGATCCGTCGCCAGAACCATTGCAGCCGGCGTGCCAGATGGATGAATCGTTCGAATTTGAACGAAAATTCAGAGAAACCCACCCGGCAGAAACAGGTCGCGGCCGCCCGCCCGGCGCAATTTGCCCGGCAGCTTTTGCCGGGTCGCAAGGCTTCGTTAACCTTTGGGACCTATCCGTTAACCATGGCCGGCGAACCCGTCGGCGGCGACGGAGCGCGGCGTCATCCACGCCGCGGAGGCTTTGACATGGCGGACGAGAACGAAGCCGGCGCGGCCGCCGAGGGCAAGCCCAAGTCGAAGAAGAAGCTCATCATCATCGCGGGCGCCGCGGCCGCCGCGCTGCTCATCGGCGGCGGCGGCGCGTTCTTCATGATGAAGGGCGGCAAGGAGGACGGCCACGGCGAGGCCCACGCCGAGGCCTCGGGCGGCCACGGCGAGGAGAAGGCCGAGGGCGGCCACGGCGGCGGCCATGGCGAAAAGGGAGCCGAGACCGCAGGCGCGGCCTTCGTCGACCTGCCGGAGATGACCGTGAACCTCGCCACCGTCGACCGCGAGAAGCAGCGCTACGTGCGCCTGTCGGTCGCGCTCGAGGTCGACGAGGCGAAGTCCGCCGAGACCATCAAGCCGATGATGCCGCGCGTGCTCGACAGCTTCCAGACGCATCTGCGCGAGCTCCGGCCCGACGACATCCGCGGCTCCTCCGGGGTGTATCGCCTCAAGGAAGAGCTGCTGCGCCGCGTCAACACCGCGGTGGCGCCGGCCAAGGTCGACGCCGTTCTGTTCAAGGAAATCATCGTCCAGTAGGGCGGCGGGGCTTAAAGTTATGGCCGGCGGAACCCAGAGCGACGACGACATTGCGGCCGAATGGGAGGCCGCGCTCTCCGAGCAGGGCGGACCGGCCGCGGCCGATTCGGCCGACTGGAACGCCTCGGCCGAGCCGCCGAGCGCCCGCAAGGCGGTCGACCGCGTGCTCAACCAGGACGAGGTCGACGGCCTTCTCGGCTTCGACCCCAATGCGCTCGGCCTCGCGGACCAGTCCGGGATCCGCGCCATCATCGATTCGGCGCTCGTCTCCTACGAGCGCCTGCCGATGCTCGAGATCGTGTTCGACCGGCTGGTCCGGCTGCTCACGACGAGCCTTCGCAACTTCACCTCCGACAACGTCGAGGTCTCGCTCGACGGGATCAAGTCGGTGCGCTTCGGCGACTATCTGAACTCGATCCCGTTGCCCGCCATCCTCTCGGTGTTCAAGGCCGAGCAGTGGGACGGCTTCGGGCTGATGACGGTGGACAGCGCGCTCACCTATTCGATCATCGACGTGCTGCTCGGCGGGCGGAACGCCTCGGTGAAGATGAAGGTCGAGGGCCGGCCCTACACCACGATCGAGACCTCGATCGTCCAGCGCATGGTCGAGGTCGTGCTCGAAGACGCCGAGGCCGCGTTCCGGCCCGTGACCCCGGTCAGTTTCTCGTTCGACCGGCTCGAGACCAATCCCAAGTTCGCCACCATCACCCGGCCGGCCAACGCCGCGATCCTCGTCACGCTGCGCGTCGACATGGAGGAGCGCGGCGGCGTGATCCACATCGCGATTCCCTACGCCACCATCGAGCCGATCCGCGACGTGCTGATGCAGCAGTTCATGGGCGAGAAGTTCGGCCGCGACGCGACCTGGGAAGGGCATCTGGCGACCGAGATCTGGGCCGCGCGCACCGAGGTCCACGCCGTGCTCTACGACCAGCGGCTGCCGCTCAAGACCATCCTCGACCTCGACGTCGGCGACACGCTGATGCTGGACGTGAAGCCCGACGCGCTCGTCGAGCTGCGCTGCGGCGACGAGGTGCTGACCCATGCGCGCATGGGACGCTCGGGCGAGAAGGTCGCGATCCAGATCGCGGCTCCGCTGCGCCCCTCGCGCACCACGCTCGCGGCCTTCGAGGCGGCGGGCCAGATCCGCAAGGAGGCCTCGTGATGGAGAACGTGGTCGGGCTCGCGATCGAGTCGCTCGTCGCCGTCCTGCTGATCGCCACCATCGCCTATTGCGCGGTGCTCGACCGCAAGCTCCGGCGCCTGCGCGCCGACGAGACCACGATGCGCGACACCATCGTCGAGCTCGTCACCGCGACCCATGCGGCCGAGCGCTCGATCGCGGCGCTGCGCGCCACCGTCTCTCAGAGCGAGGAGACGCTCGCCGACCGTCTCGGCCGCGCCGAGACGCTGTCGGAGCAGATGGCCGGCCAGCTCGGCGAGGGAGAGGCGGTCATCGAGCGCATCGCCAAGATCGCCAAGGCCGCGCGCGACCACGCCCAGCGCGAGGCCGAGACCGCCGAGGTCGAGCGCGTCAAGGCCGCCCGCGAGGAGATCCGCCAGGAGGTGCGCCGCCGCGCCGAGGCCGAGGCCGAGGCCCAGCGCGCCGCCGAGGAGGCGCGCCGCGCCGCCGAAGCCGCGCTCAGCCCCTCGGCCGCGGCCGCCGCCGCCGCTGAAGTCTTCTCCAACCGCATTCGTGCGCTGAGCATGGGGAGCGCCTCGTGAGCGCTGCGTCCCGCATCCGGCTGATGCCGGTCGTCATCACCGCGGCCGCGGCTTTGCTCGGCCTGAAGGCGATCGGGATCGCGACCCACACCAGCTATCTGTTCGTGCCGCCGGCCGCCGCCGCGAGCGCCTCGCACGGCGCCGAAAAGCCTGCGGTGGCCGACGACCACGGCGCCAAGGAAGGCGCGCCCGTCCAGCCGCGTCCGGTCGAGAAGCCGCCGGTCGACGCGAAGGGCGAGCTCACCGTCGAGGAGAGCTCGCAGAAGGCGCTGACCGAGGCGCTGTCGAAGCGGCGCGAGGCGATCGACGCCCGCACCAGCGAGCTCGACATGCGCGAGGCCACGCTCAAGGCGACCGAGAAGCGGCTCGACGATCGCCTCAACGAGCTGAAGCGCCTCGAGCAGGCGATCGGCGACGCCGACAAGCGCCGCGCCGAGCTCGAGCAGACCAAGTTCAAGGAGCTCGTGATCCTTTACGAGGGCATGAAGCCCAAGGAGGCCGCGCGCATCTTCGAGAAGCTCGACGCCCAGGTTCTGCTCGACGTCGCCTCGCGCATGAAGCCGCGCACGCTTTCGGTGGTGATGGGCGTGATGGAGCCCGACGCCGCGCAGAAGCTGACCGTGGCGCTCGCCCGCCGCGAGGCCTCGCCGCCCATCGCCGAGACCGCCTCGGTCTTGCCCGCGGAGCTGCCCAAGATCGAGGGCCGCCCGAACCGCTGAGGGCGCGATGACGGCGGCGGGCGTGATCTCCGAGTTCCGCCACCGTCATGCCCGAGCTTTGCTCGGGTATCCACGACTTGGGCGTAGCGCTCGGCGATCCCGGAAAGTCGTGGATGCCCGGCTGCCGCCGGGCATGACAGTGTTGAGTGTGATCGGCTAGTTCCGCCACCCGTCATGCCCGAGCTTTGCTCGGGTATCCACGACTTGGGCGTAGAGCTTCACGTTCCTAGGACGTCATGGACGCCCGCCCGCCGCCGGGCATGATGGCGGCGGGCGTGATCGGCGAGATCCGCCACCCGTCATGCCCGAGCTTCGCTTGCGTATCCACGACTTGGGCGTAGTGCTCGACGCTCCCGGAAAGTCGCGGCCGCCCGGCCGCCGCCAGACGTTGCGCGCACTCACGAAAGCCAGCAGCATCTGCGGATGTACGCCGCCTTCGCCTACATCATGACCAACCGGAAGGACGGCGTGCTCTATGTCGGCGTCACGAACGACCTTGTCCGCCGCGTCTTCGAGCATCGATCCGGCGCCGCCGAGGGTTTCACCAAGCGCTATGGCCTCAAGGCGCTCGTCTGGTTCGAGGCGCATGACTACATCCGCGCCGCGATCGCGCGCGAGAAGGACCTCAAGCACCTTCGCGGGCGAAGAAGGTGCGCCTGATCCACGACGCCAATCCTGACTGGCGCGACCTCTGGCCGGACATCTGCGCGTAAACCGTTCCACCCGACATGCCCGAGCTTCGCTCGGTATCCACGACTTTGGCGTAGCGCTCGACGATCCCGGAAAGTCATGGACGCCCGGCTGCCGCCGGGCATGACGGCGGCGGATGTGATCGGCCGATTCGGCCATCCGTCATGCCCGAGCTTCGCTCGGATATCCACGACTTCGACGCAGCTCTCGACGATCCCAGAAAGTCGTGGATGCCCGGCTGCCGCCGGGCATGACGGCGGCGGGTGTGATCTGCCGATTCCGCCACCCGTCATGCCCGAGCTTCGCTCGGGTATCCACGACTTCGGCGTAGCGCTCGACGCTCCCGGAAAGTCGCCGACGCCCGGCCGTCGCCGGGCATGACGGCGGTGCATGCGCGATCTCATCGCGTTCGACCTTGAAGCTTCGGGGTCGCGGTAACGTCTCGCCAACGGCTTTCTGTCTTTAGTCGCTCTCTGGACAAGGCGGCGGACGCGCCGCCGTGATGCGACGGGAGCGGGACAGGTGGCGTTTCGGACGCGCGCGGCGATGGCCGGCCTGACGCTCGCGCTCGCGATCGGCGTCTCAGCGCCCGCGATGGCGGCCGCCACGGGCGCCGTCTCGGCCGCGATCGCGCCCGAGGGCTACGCCCGCATCTCCTTCGCGTTCGACCGGCTGCCCAAGCCGAACGTGCGCATCGCGAACTCCATCCTCATCGTCTCCTTCGACGAGCCCGTGACGCTCGACGCCGAGGGCCTGGCGCGCGGCCTCGGCAAGCTCGCGAGCGTCGTGCGCCTCGATCCGGACGGCACCGCGATCCGCATCGCGCTGCAGACGCAGGTCAAGCTCGCGGTCAACGAGGCCGGCGAGACGCTGTTCGTCGACCTGCTGCCGCCGAGCTGGAAGTCGCTGCCGCCGCCGCTGCCCGCCGACGTGATCGCGAACCTCACCCGCGAGGCCCGCGCCGGCCGCGAGCTCCGGGCCGAAGAAGCCCGGCGCGCCGCCCGGCCGCTCGCGCGGCTGACGCTCGAGGGCGCGACCCATCCGACCTTCAACCGGCTCGTGTTCGGCCTCGGCGGCGACGTCGACGTCGACTTCAAGCGGCTCGGCGACAAGGTGCGGGTCGTGATCGGCGCGTCCTATCGATTCGACGCCCCCGCCGCCCGCGCGCTCCTGCCGCTCGACTTCGCGGGGCTCACCTCCGAAAAGCTCGGCGACAAGATCGTGGTGAACGTGCCGGCCAAGGGCGCGGGCGAGGCGAGAGGCTTCCGCGACGGCGACGACTTCATCCTCGACATCGACCGTCCCGCGCCGCGCGCAGAGGGGGCCGACGCCGGCCACGCAGAGACGGGCCACGCCGAGACCGCGCATGACGCGGCCGCCGCGGCCCCGGCGGCGACGCTCGCCGCCGCCACCCCCGCGGAGGCCGCCGCCGCGCTCTCCGCCGCCGCGCACCCGCAGCCGGCGATGACGGCCGCGCATGACGCCGCGCCGCCTTCGCCCCAAGAGACTGAGCGCGAGTCGGCCGCTCACGGGCCGGACGCCGCCGCCGCGCCCGGCGTGGCGGCGCATGACGAGCCCGCCGCGCCCTCCGCCGCCCCATCCGCCGCGCCGAGCGCCGTCCCCGCCGCCGCCGCCGGCGTCGGCGAGGTCCGGATGGCCGGCCACACCGCCCGGCTAGTCTTGCCCTTCGCCCGTCCGGTTCCGGCCGCGATCTTCCGGCGCGGACGCACATTGTGGGGCGTCTTCGACGACGTCGCGCCGCTCGACCTTTCGGCTTTCACCCGCGATTCCAAGGGCTTGGTGACGGCCGTTTCGCAGAGCGCGCTCGATCGCGGGCGCGTCGTGCGGATGACGCTCTCCGACGACGTGCTCGTCTCCGCCCAGGCCGACGGCGCGAGCTGGATCGTCTCGCTCGGCGACGAGGTGCTCAGCCGCTCGGGCGTCGTCGATTTGAAGCCGAGCTTCGACCGCGACGGCCGCGCCGCCATGCAGGCGGATGCGCCAGGCCTTGGAACCGTAAGGACAATTCCCGATCCGGAGGTCGGCGACGAGCTCACCGTGGCGACGCTTGCGGGCCCGGCCCGGGGCGCGGAACGGCCGCGCAGCTTCGTCGAGTTCCAGTCGCTCGCCACCGCGCACGGCCTCGCCTTCCTGCTCGGCGCCGACGACGCCCGCGTGGTCGGCGCCTCGACCAGCTCTTCGTCGAGCGCGACGGCGGCCTCACGCTCTCGGCCGCCGACGCGACCGCGGACGCCACGCCCAAGCGCAAGAACGACAACGGGGTCACGCTCGGCGCCGAGACCTGGGCGGCCGACAACCAGAAGCCCTTCGCCGAACGCGAGAACGAGCTGATGGGCGCAGCCGCCATGGCCCCGGTCGACGACCGGCAGGAGGCGCGCCTCGATCTCGCGCGGTTCTATCTGGCGCGCCAGCGTCCGGCCGACGCCAAGGCCGTCCTCGGCGCGATCGTCGACGACGGCGGCCTGAGCGAGCGCGACGAGCGGCTCTCGATCATGCGCGCGGCGGCCGAAGTCGGCCTCGGGCGGGCCAAGGAAGCGCGTGCGATTCTCGCCGCGCCGTCGCTGCGCCTGCCGTCCGAGGCCGCGCTGTGGCGCGCCGCCGCGGAGGCGGAGGACGGCCAGACCGGCATGGCCCGGGTCTCGCTCAAGCGCGGCGCGCCCGCGCTCGACGACCTGCCGCCGGAGCTGCAGGCGCGCTTCGTCGGCCTCGACGTGACGCTCGCCCTCGACGCCGGCGACGCCGCGACCGCCGCGGCGGAGTTCGAAAAGCTCGACGTTCTCCCCGCGATCGACGGCGTCGCGCAGCGCGACCTCGTGCGCGCCCGTCTCGCCGAGGCGCTCGGTCGCGCCGACCGGGCGATCGCCTCCTATGAGAGCCTCGCCAAACGCGCCGGCGGCGCCGCGGGCGCGGAGGCGGACCTTCGTGGCGTCGAACTTGGCCTGAAGACCGGCAAGATCGACGCCCCGGCCGCGATCGACCGGCTCGAGCGGCTCGTGACGGGGTGGCGGGGCGACTGGATCGAGGCCTCCGCGCTGTCGCGTCTGATCCAGCTCTACGCCGACGCCGCGCGCTGGCGCGACGCGTTCTCGACCCTGCGCGTCGCCGTCCAGGCCTTCCCGGACGCCGACGGCACCCGCGCGCTCCAGGACAAGATGCAGGAGCGCTTCACCGACCTTTTCCTGGGCGCCGGCGCCGAAACCTTGCCGAAGCTCGACGCCCTCGCATTGTTCTACGACTTCAAGGAGATGAGCCCGGGCGGCAAGCGCGGCGACGAGCTCGTGCGCCGTCTCGCCGACAAGCTCGTCGAGGTCGACCTGTTCGACCAGGCCGCAGACCTGCTCCAGTACCAGATCGACAACCGCCTTGCCGGGGCGGCTCGCGCCCAGGTCGCGGCGCGCGCGGCCCTCGTCGACATGATGAACGGCAAGCCCGCCAAGGCGCTCGAGGTGCTGCGCAAAACGCGCCAGGCGGACCTGCCGGGCTCGCTTCTGCGCACGCGCCTGCGGCTCGAGGCGAGGGCGCTCGCCGAAACCGGCCGCGTCGACCTCGCGCTCGAGATCGCCGACGGGCTCGAGGGGCCGGAGGCCTCCCGGTTGAAGGCCGACATCCTCTGGGCGGCCCGGCGCTGGCCGGAGGCCGGCGAGGCGCTCGAAACGGCGCTCGGCTCCGCCTGGCGTGCGCCGTCGCCGCTCGACGCCAGCCAGCGCAGCGACGTGATGCGCGCCGCGATCGCGCTGTCGCTCGCCGAGGACGGGTTCGGGATCGACCGCCTGCGCCAGAAGTTCTCGGCCAAGATGGCCGACGGCCCGCAAGCCTCGGCCTTCGAGGTCGTGACCGCGCCGATCGAAGCGCGGGGCGACGCCTTCCGGGAAATCGCGCGGACCGTCGCCGCCAGCGCGTCGTTCGACGCCTTCATGAAGGAATATCGCGCCCGCGGGGCCGAGGAGGCGGCGGCGGCCGCTCCCTCGGGCGCGCAACCCCCGAAGGCCTGATGATCTTGGCGGCGCGGAACACGGTCCTGCGAGCCAAGACTTATTTCCCGCTTAAGGCGTCGAAAGACGTGGTGCGACAGGCTCCGCCATGCGAGAATCCTTCATCGCTGGGCATCGCTTCATGGCCGCCAGCGACTGAGAGTCGGGCTAGGCCTTGGGCTTCGTCCGCGCTCCCGCCGTTCGGCCCGGGAGCGCTCCATGTCGTATTACCGGCTCTATTTTTTAAGTCCGGACAACCGGATCTCGCGCTTTGTCGAGCTGTTTCACGACAGCGACCAGCAGGCGCTCGACGACGCCCGCGGTCATGTCGGCGGCGAGGCGATGGAGCTGTGGAACCAGGAACGGTTCGTGGCGCGTATCCCGGCTGAGGAAATGACCGCCAAGTCAGGCGCGCCCGCCTAGGTCTCTCCTTGCGAGGGCCGTTCCGACGGGTCTCGTTTCGCCGGTATGGGGCGCGGCGGATCGCCCGGTTTGCAAGCTCCGACGGCGCTCTAAACGGTCAAAACCGCCATATCGCCTGAGGTGTGGGGACCTCCAGCGGGAGGGCGACGCTAGGCTCCGCCCGTGTAGCTCTGCACGAGGCTGCCTGCGACCAGGTTCCAGCCGTCCACCAGCACGAAAAAGATGAGCTTGAACGGCAGCGACACGATCGCGGGCGGCAGCATCATCATGCCCATCGACATGAGCACCGAGGCCACCACCAGGTCGATCACGAGGAACGGGACGAACAACAGGAAGCCGATCTCGAAGGCGCGGCGAAGCTCCGAGATCATGAAGGAGGGCACCAGAACCCGCAGCGAGACCTGCTCGGGCGTCTCGGGATTCGGTTCGCGCGAAAGGCCCTGGAACAGCGCCAGATCCTTCTCGCGCACATGCGCCAGCATGAAGGTGCGGAACGGCGCGGCCGCGCGGGTGAAGGCGGTGGCGTCGTCGATCTGGCCTGCGAGCCTCGGCTGGACGCCGTCGGTATAGGCCGCCTGGAACGTCGGCCCCATCACGAAGGCGGTCAGGAACAGCGCGAGCGCCGTCACGACGGCGTTGGGCGGCGCGGTCTGGGTGCCGATCGCGGTCCTGAGCAGCGACAGCACCACCACGATGCGGGTGAAGCACGTCACCATCACCAGAATCGAGGGCGCGAGGCTCATGACCGTGATGAGCGCGACGATCTGGAGGGCGCGCTCGCTGGCGCCGCCCTGGCCGAGATCGAGCGTCATGGTCTGGGCGGCGGCCGAGCCCGCGACGAAGAGCGCCGCGCAGCCGAACGCCCAGCCGGCGACCCGCCTCACGCGGCGGAGCGCGGCCCCGACGCGGAGCCGCGTCGCGGTCGGGTCCTCAGCTCTTGGGCTTGCCGACATCCCGCCCGAGCAGGTTCGCCATGTCCGCCTCGAGCGACGCCAGCAGATCGTCCTCGGTCGAAGCGTCAAGCTCGGCGCGCTTTTCGGCCTTCACTTCGGGAGCCGGCGCCGAGGCCGGGGCGGACGGGGCGGGAGCGTCGCCGCCCATCGCCGGCATGGCGCGGGGCAGGTCGGGCTCGGCCGGGGCGGCCGCGGGCCGGGGCGCTGCGGGCGCCACCGGACGCTTGAGCGCGGCGGCGAGGCGGTCGGCGAGCTCGTTCGAGCGGGCGACGGGCTCGGCCGAGCGGGCCGCCGGACCGGCGATGATCTGCTGCGGAACCGGGCGCGGAGCGACGGGAGCTGGAGCAACAGGAGCCGGAGCGGCGGGAGCAGGGGCCTGCGGAGCCGGAGCGGGGGGCGGCGGAGGCGGCGTCGCGGGACGCGCGGGCTGAACGACCGCTTCGGGCTTCGGAGCCTCGACCTTGGGAGCCTCCACTTTCGGAGCTTCAACCTTGGGAGCCTCGGCCTTTGCGGGCTGCGCCTTCGGCGCTTCCACCGCTGCGGGTTTCTGGGTTTCGGCGGCGGGGCGGGCGACCGGCTGGACCTGCGGCGCAGGAGTCGGCTGAGCCGGGCGCGGGGGGATGGTCGGGGCCCGCTGCGCAGGCTGCTGCGCAGGCGTCTCCGCGATCTTGGGATGGACCCGGGTCTGGTCGGCGGGCGTCGGCGCGGCGACGACAGGGGCCGGCGCGGCTGGCTGCGGGGCGCGCGGCGCGGGCGACGGAGACGCCGGGATCGGCTGGGGCGGAACGGTGCGCGCGGGCTGAGGCTCGACCTGGCCGAGCGGGCCCGGTTCGCGCATCTGCTGGACGCCCGGCGGCTGGCGCAGAATGCCGCTCTCGACCACCACGTCGTTCGGCCCGCCGATCATGACGAGGTGCTCGACATTGTCGCGGCGAACGATCACGAGCCGGCGCCGCCCGTCGACGGCGAGCACGTCGAGCACGCCGAGCCGCGGCTGGCGCGAGCGTCCGGAGCCTGCCGTGGGGCCGAAACGCTGGCCGCCGAACCGACGGATCAGCCAGGCGGCGATCACGATCAGCAGGATGACGACCACGAAGGCCAGCAGGAACTTGAGGGGCGTCGGGACGTCGCCGAGGAACTGGTCGAACACGCGAGATACCTCACTCTCGAAGGCGCGGTCGGAACGTGCGGCCCGGCCGGCGCATGCCCGCCGGGTCGATGCATGAAGATCACACGACCGCGACAGACCGCTTCGTCATAGCCAGAGTCACGCGCAAGGTGAATTGAAACTTAACGTTCTTAACGCCTCGTTAACCATGGAGGCGGCAGATTTTGCCGGGCGGCGGCGCAAATCGCGAAAATGGAGTTCGGCGCCGCGACTGGGGAAAGACCCGTGAACGGCATCTCGGAACCATCGCTGATATCGGCGCTGAAAACAAAGATGCGCTGGCACGAGGCGCGTCAGAGCGTGCTCGCCGAGAACGTCGCCAACGCCTCGACGCCGAATTTCCGCGGCCAGGACCTCACGCCGCTCGACCTGTCGAGCCCGGGGACCGCGCCGGTTCGCACCGACAGCCGCCACATGACGCTGGCGTCCGTTCAGGATCTCGGCCGCGCCGGCCCCGTGGACGGCTTCGCCCGCACTCCGGACGGCAACGGCGTGACGCTCGAGGAGCAGATGTCCAAGACCGCCCAGAACCAGATGGACCACCAGATGGCCGCGATGCTCTACAGCAAGAGCCTCGGCCTTCTGCGCACCGCCCCTCGGGCGGCGCTGAGGAGGCGACCCATGGACCTTTCCCGCGATCGGCCTCGCGGCCGCCGGCATGAAGGCGCAGGCCGGGCGCATGCGCATCATCTCGGAAAACATCGCCAACGCCGATTCGACCGCGCGCACGGCCGGCGGCGAGCCCTATCGCCGCAAGGTGCCGACGCTCCGAGCGACCTTCGACGACGAGCTCGCGGCGCAGTCCGTCACGCTCGGCCGCATCGAGCGCGACCGCTCGGACTTCCGCGTCAAGTACGAGCCCGGCAACCCGCTGGCCGACGCCAAGGGCAACGTGCTGATGCCGAACGTGAATTCGCTCATCGAGCAGACCGACATGCGCGACGCCCAGCGCTCCTACGAGGCGAACCTCAACATGGTCGGAGCGGCGCGCCGGATGATCTCGCGCACGCTCGAGATCCTCAGGGCCTGACGGGAAGGATAGACGGACATGACGAGCCCCACGGCGGCCGCCAGCGCCTACGCGTCCATATCCGGCCTCATGGGCGGCGCCGCGGGCGGCGTCCAGAGCCCGTTGGCCGCGCCGAAAGGCGGCGGCTTCGGCGACATGCTGGAGCAGGCGATCTCCGGCTTCGCCGAGCAGGGCCGCCAGACCGACGCCAAGGCCATGGAGGCGATCTCCGGCAAGGGCGACGTCGTCGACGTGGTGACGGCCGTCGCCGAGAGCGAGCTCGCCCTCGACACCCTCGTGAGCGTCCGCGACAAGGTGATCGCGGCCTACGAGGAAATCATGCGCATGCCGATCTGACCGGCGGCGGTCAGTTCGCACCCAGCAGGTTGAGGCCGATGACCCCTCCCGAAGTTCTCGACGTCGCGCGCGACGGGCTCTGGACGATTCTCAAGGTCGGCGGCCCGCTGATGGTGGTGACCCTTGTCGTCGGCGTCGTGGTGTCGCTCATCCAGGCGCTGACGCAGATCCAGGAGACGACGCTGGTGTTCGTGCCGAAGATCCTCGCGCTCTTCGCCGCGATGCTGCTCGCGCTGCCCTTCATGGGCGACGCGCTCGCCGGCCATATGGGCCGGATCGCCGAGAAGATCGTCTCGGGCGGCTAGCGACTCTGGTACAGATCGGCGTCTCGAACCGCCGCGCGGGCGCCCGATGACCCTGCAGATCCTTCCCGCGAAGTCGCCGCTTTCGTGCTGATCCTCGCTCGGGTCGGCGCGCTCGTCATGCTGCTGCCGGCGCTGGGCGAAGAAAACGTCTCGCCGCGCTTCCGGCTGACGATCGCGGTTCTGCTCGCCTTCGTGTTCTGGCCGTTCGCGCGGCCGCTCTACCAGATCGACGCCGGCGACCCGATGCGGCTCGTCGGCCTCCTGATCTCCGAGATCGGCGTCGGGCTGATGCTCGGCCTCGTCGGGCGCTTCATCATGTCGGCGCTCTCGGTCGCCGGAAACGTGATCGCGAACCAGCTCGGCCTCGGCTTCGTCATGACCGTCGACCCAACGCAGGGGCAGCAGGGCGCGATCGTCGGCACGTTCTTGAGCCTGCTCGCCATCGCGCTCATCTTCGCGACCGACCTCCATCACCTCGTCATCACCGCGATCGGCCAGAGCTACGAGGCGTTCCGCCCGGGCGTGATCCCGGACATCGGCGACGCCGCGAAGCTCGCGCTGTCGTCGGCCGCCGACGCCTTCCGGATCGGCGTGCAGATCTCCGCGCCGTTCCTCGTCTTCGGCCTGATCTTCAATCTCGGGCTCGGCGTGCTGGCGCGCCTGATGCCGCAGCTTCAGGTGTTCTTCGTCGCGGCTCCGCTCACCATCATCGCAGGCATCGGCCTGCTCGCCATCACCATCGGCGTGTTGATGTCCGTCTTCCTGGACGGCCTGTCGGACACGCTCCGCCTCTTGCTGGGCCGTTGAGCCATGGCTGAGTCCGAAGGCGGCGAAAAGACAGAAGAACCGACCCGCAAGCGCCTCGACGACGCCCTCAAGAAGGGCGACGTCGCGAAGAGCCAGGAGCTCAGCACCTGGTTCGGCCTTGCGGCCGCGACTCTCGTGGTCTCGATCTTCGCCGACGGGACGACGGCGAGCCTCGGCCAGACGCTGACGCGCTTCCTCGCCTCGCCGGAGCGGATCGCGGTCGACGGCGCGTCGCTGCGCGCGATGTTCGGAGGCCTCGGGCTCGCAGTCGCGGCGGCGCTCGCGTTGCCGATGCTGATGCTGGCCTTCGCAGGCATCGCCGGCAACATGGTCCAGCACCCGCCGATCGTGACCGCCGAGCCGATCACGCCGAAGTTCTCGAAGATTTCCCCGGCCTCGGGCTTCAAGCGCATCTTCTCGGTCGAGGGGCTGCTCAACTTCTTCAAGGGCCTCCTGAAGATCCTGATCGTCGGGATCGTCATCTGGATGGTCGCGTGGCCCGAGCGCACGCGCCTCGCGACCCTCGCCGAGAGCGACCTCGCAGGCCTCTTGCCGCTTCTCAAGGAGCTCAGCCTCGAGGTGATGGTGGCCTCGGTGATCGTGTTCGCCGCGATCGCGATCGCCGACTACCTGTTCGCCCGCCACCGCTGGCGCAAGAAGCTGATGATGTCGCTTCAGGAGATCAAGGACGAGCACAAGCAGCAGGAAGGCGACCCGCACATCAAGGGACGCATCCGGCGCTCCGCCAGCACGGTCGAGGAAGCGCATGATGGCGGCGGTGCCGGGCGCGACCGTGGTCATCGCGAATCCGACCCACTTCGCGGTCGCGCTGAAATACGAGGCCGGCATGAACGCGCCGATGTGCGTCGCCAAGGGCGTCGACGCCATCGCGCTGCGCATCAGGCGGGTCGCCGAGGAGGCCGGCGTCACGGTCATCGAGAACCCGCCCGCTCGCCCGTTCGCTGCACGCGGCGCTCGAGATCGACCGGGAGATCCCGGCCGAGCACTACAAGGCGGTCGCCGAGGTCATCGGCTTCGTCATGCGGCGCAGGGGCGGGCGGTAAGTCCGCCGACCCCGGAGGTTCACATGCGGCCGCCCGGGAAGCGTCACCGCGTCCGGCGCGGATCGAACGCCTTCGGCGCGATCATCAGCTTCGGCGTGAAGCTTTCGGCGATCTTCTCCCACGGCACGAACTTGAAGTTCGTCTGCGAGGGATCTCCCGAGAAGATGTCGCCCTTGTAGCCGTCCTGCGTGATGAACAGGCCCTTCTTGAAGCCCGGCAGCCCGAAGGAGATGACCTCGGCCCGTCGCTCTCCTGCACGGCGTCGATCTTCTTGCCTTTGCCGACCCGGAAGGAGCCGATCAGCTCCGGCGTGTCGTCGCCCTTCAGCTTGAACACGACGAAGCTGTCGTCATAAGGCGCGTCCGGCGTCGGCGCGTCGCCATGGGCGTTCCCCTGGCTCGACGCGATCAGATAGGCGTTGTCGTCCTCGCCATAGAAGACGCAGAGCCCCTCGACGTCGCGCGAGATGACGCTGTCGGGATTGTGGAACGAGCTCTCCTTCGAGCCGCGGGTCTCGTAGATGAGCTTCGGCTTCATGTCGGAGCGCACGCGGATCGGAATGCGCCAGATCCCGACGTCCTCCTGGCCTGCGTAGAGCACGCCGGCGCGCAGATCGACCGCGAGGCCCTCGAATTGCGGGCTCCAGTCCTTGAGCGGATCGTTCTCGTTCTCCTCGCGCAGGTTCTGGCCCTTGTGCACGACGGGCACGCGGAACTCGCTGAAATACACCGCCTCGACGGTTCCGCCCTTCCGCGGGACAAGGCGGAAGACCCCGAGGCGCGGTTGGCCGCGCTGCGTGCCGACGGCGAAGACGGCGCCGCTCTCGGGATCCTTGATGGCGGTCAGGCCATAGACGGTGTTCTGGTCCTCGAGCGGATTGTCCTCGAGGCCCTTGCCGTTCTCCTTCGGGCGCTGCGGAAAGGCGCGGCGCGGGTTCTTCGCGGTGATTTCGACCAAAGGCCCTTCGTCGTCGTTCGCGTTCTCGGGCCTTTCGATCTTGAAGATTCGAATCACGTCGAGGCCGCGGTCGCTCGCGATGGCCGCGTCGATCTTCGAACCGTCGGCGAGCTTCAAGCCGTAGACCACGTCGACATTGTTGATGCGGCCGCCGTCAGGCGCGGGATCGACGCGCTGCACGAGCTTGCCCTTGAGGTCATAGACGCGGACGCCGCCGTTCTTGACGGCGGTGACGACGAGGCTGTCGGCGCCGTCGCCCGGCGCGACCCAGACCGCGGGATCGTCGGCGTCTGCGTCGAGATCGCTTTCGGTCAGCGTCTCGGTCTCGAGCTTCGGCTTCACGACGCCGATCTCGGGAGCCTTTGAGAATGCGGGATGCGCAATGAAAAGCGCGGCGATCGCCGCGCTCAGGAGGAGAGGCATGCGCATGGCGTATCTCCTGGAAAAGGCGGGCCTCCACGATGGCCGACGAGGCCCCCGGAAGGTGGCGCCGTCGCATGACGGACCGTTGACGCGCGCACGATAGCGAAAGATGACGCGAAGCGCGCTTGTCACCCGCGTAACGATCCGATATAGCCCGCGCTCTGATCCGGACCGCCTCCCGCGGCGGTCCGTAGGACGGTCGGGCGTGTAGCTCAGCGGGAGAGCACTACGTTGACATCGTAGGGGTCACAGGTTCGATCCCTGTCACGCCCACCATCCGTTCCAGATATTCTTACATGGCTGAAAACCGTTCGCTCTCTCGGGCGGACGCATCGGGCTAAGCGTGACGCCTTTGGCGATCATCGACGGGCGTCCGTTCCGTCCGTGAGCTGAAGACCCGCCCGTTTTGCGTGGCTCAGGAAGCTGTTACGGTCTCGTCGGCAGAGCGGGCTAGATCCAGCTTGACGAGTGTCTTGATGGTCGGTCCAAAAGCCCGTGGGTCGCGCGATCGGCGACCGGCCCTGCAGGACGGCAAGGATCGGCTATGGGCGAGTGGTTCTATGATCTTCCGCCGGACGAGCGTCGGGACCTAACGCGCAAAGCGATCTTCGAGAAGCGGACGCTTATCGAGCGGTGGTCGGGCGCGTCAGGCCTTCCGGAAGAAAATTGGGCTCCGCGCGCGGAGTTGGCCGCCAAATTTCTCAAGAACGCCAAGATTGTGGTGGATTTCGGCGCGTCTGCCATGACGCTCGAGCGGTTTTTGGCGCCGGACGTCCAGTATATTCCGGTCGACTGCGTACGTCTCGACCTTGTCATCGAGGCGAAAGCTTTCGACTCTCCCGAGGAGAAAGCAGCAAAACTGGCCGAGATCGCTCCGTTCGATTATTCGCGCGTCCATGTGGTGGATTTCAACGCCGATCCTCTTCCCGATTTCGGCGCTGACACCGGCGCGGCGCTGGGGGTTCTTGAATACATCTATGATCCCCTGCCTCTTTTGAAGTCGATGCGCGCCCAGCTGAAGCATCTTGTTTTGAGCTACAATCTGCGCACGGGAAAATGCGTGCTCGAACACCGCGAGCGTCATGGCTGGGTAAGTCATCTTACGCGCGCGGAAATCGAAAAGATGATCGCCGATGCCGGCTTCATCGTGGACGCAGAGGTTCATCTGGGAGGAAAGTCCTGGATGTGGAGCCTCAGGTAGTCACAGCGTGCTCTTGCGACGATGACATCACCCCAATCAACGTCGGCCGCTGGCTGTCGGCCTTCGAACTGAATCGCGCGGGCCGTCCTGGGCACTTGCGGGTCGCGGCGGGCCTGGCGCGAGGTTCATCACAGCGACATCTCGGCGTGCGTCAACACGTAGGCGACTGATCTTTCGTCCCGGGACGCCGCTCCTCCGGCGCTCCCACACGCCGGGGTGCGACATGTCAAATCTTTCCGAGCAGCCCGACCTCAGGGGTCGGCGCGCGATCGTCACCGGTTCGACCAGCGGGATCGGGCTCGGCGTCGCGCGAAGGTTCGCGGCGCTCGGCGCCGACGTGGTGCTGAACGGTCTCGGCGACGCCGCCGACATCGAGGAAAAGCGCGCCGCCATCGAGACCGAATTCGGCGTCCGCTGCCTCTATTCGCCCGCCAACATGATGTCGGGCGCGGAGATCGCGGAGATGGTGGCGCTCGCCATCGACGGCCTCGGCGGCTGCGACATCCTCGTGAACAACGCCGGCATCCAGCACGTCTCGCCGATCGTGGAGTTCCCCGAGCCGAAGTGGGACGCGATCACCGCGATCAACCTCACCTCCGCGTTCCACGCCATCAAGGCGGCTCTGCCCTCGATGCAGACGAACGGATGGGGGCGGGTGATCAACGTCGCCTCGGCGCATGCGCTGGTGGCCTCGCCGTTCAAGTCGGCCTATGTGGCGGCCAAGCACGGCATCGCGGGCCTCACCAAGACGGTCGCGCTCGAGGTCGCCAGGGAAGGCGTCACCTGCAACGCGATCTGCCCGGGCTATGTGTGGACGCCTCTCGTCGAGGCGCAGATCCCCGACACGATGAAGGCGCGCGGGCTGACCAAGGAGCAGGTCATCAACGACGTGCTGCTCGAAGCCCAGCCCACCAAGCAGTTCGTGACGATCGAGCAGGTCGCGGGCCTCGCGGCGTTCCTGTGCTCGGACGTCGCCGCCTCGATCACCGGCGCGATCATCCCGATCGACGGCGGCTGGACGGCGCACTGAGGAGATCAGCCCATGAAGCTCGCCGACGTCCGCCGCTCCTATGCGATGCCGATCACCAACCCGGCCTATCCGCCCGGGCCGTATCGCTTCTACGACCGCGAATATCTGATCGTGACCTATCGCACCGACATGGACGCGCTGCGCGCCGTCGTGCCGGAGCCGCTCGAAGTCACCGAGCCGCTGGTCAAGTACGAGTTCATCCGCATGCCGGATTCGACCGGCTTCGGCGACTATACCGAGAGCGGCCAGGTCATTCCCGTGAGCCTCGACGGGCAGCACGGCGTCTACGTGCATTCGATGTTCCTGGACGACGACGCGCCGATCGCGGGCGGCCGCGAGATCTGGGGCTTTCCCAAGGAGCTCGCCAATCCGAAGATCGTCCACGAGGGCGAGGTCATCATCGGCAAGCTGCATTACGGCTCGGTGCTCTGCGCCGTGATGTCGATGGGCTACAAGCACCGCCCCGTCGATCATGACGTGATCGCGAAGTCGCTCGCGGCCCCGAACTTCCTCGTGAAGGTCATTCCGCACGTCGACGCCACCCCGCGCATCTGCGAGCTCGTCCAGTACGGGCTCGAGGACGTCGTCGTGAAAGGCGCCTGGGAGAGCCAGGTCGATCTCGAGCTGTTCCGCCACACGATCTGCGACGTCGCCAAGCTCCCGGTGCTCGAGGTCGTCTCGTCGGTGCACTTCATCGCCGACCTGACGCTTGGGCTCGGAAAGGTCGTGCACGACTACATGGCCGATCCGGCCTGACGGGGAGCGAAGCGATGGACCAGATCGTCAGGAAGCGGAAGAGCGAGACGCCGGACATCGCCGCCATGCTCAGGGAGTATCAGTCGGTCGCGCTGGTGCTGCAGGGCGGCGGCGCGCTCGGCGCCTATCAGGCGGGCGTGTTCCAGGCGCTGAAAGAGGCGGGGGTCGAGGCCAACTGGCTCTCGGGCGTCTCGATCGGCGCGATCAACGCGACCATCATCGCGGGCAACAAGCCGGGCGACCAGCTCGACCGGCTGCGGGACTTCTGGGAGACGGTGTCGGCCCGCAAGGTCTGGCACTTCAATCCCGAGGGCGACTTTTTCCGCCGGCTGCGCAACCAGATGTCGTCGATGATGACGATGAACTCCGGCTTGCCGGGCTTCTTCAAGCCGCGGGACATGAACCCCTGGCTCAATCTGCCGGGCGCGGACGGGGCCACGAGCTTCTACGATACGGGCGAACTCGAACACACGCTTGACCGGCTCGTCGACTGGCGCATCGTCAACGACGGCGAGCGGCGGCTCTCCGTCGGCGCGGTGAACGTCCGCACCGGCAATTTCCGCTACTTCGACAGCGCCATCGAAGTCATCGGCCCCAAGCACGTGATGGCCTCGGGCGCGCTGCCGCCGGCCTTCCCGTCGATCCAGATCGAGAACGAATTTTACTGGGACGGCGGCATCGTCTCCAACACGCCGCTCCAGTATCTGCTGGAGCAGGAGGAGGTCCACGACACGCTGGTGTTCCAGGTGGACCTGTTCAGCGCCCGCGGGATCCTGCCGCGCGACATGCCGGACGTCCTCGCCCGGCACAAGGACATCATGTATTCGAGCCGCACCCGCAACAACACGGACACGTTTCGGCGGATGCACAACATGCGCCTGAAGCTGCACAAGGCGCTTATGCGCGTGCCGCCGGAGGCGCTGACAGCCGACGACAAGATTTTCCTCGCCTCGATGGAGGACGTTCCGCAGATCAACATCCTGCACCTGATCTACCAGCAGAAGATCTACGAGAGTGACGCCAAGGACTACGAGTTTTCCGGAACATCCATGAGGGAGCACTGGGACAGCGGCTATCAGGACACCCGCAAGACGCTGAGGAACCGCGCCTGGCTGGTGAAGCCGCCGGAGACGATAGGCATGACGGTGCACGACGTGCACCGCGACGATCCGAGCTGAGCCGAGCCGCCCCGCGGGGCGCTTCCGCGCCCTTTCAGGCCGAGAGACGACGCTCGGCCTGCTGGGACGACGGCAGGGGGCCGGACCCCAGCCAGCGGGGTCCGAGATCGAGCCCCTTGGGCGGCGCGCCTGTCGCCTCGCCGGCGACGCGCGCCGCGATGTAGGTGAGCGCGGCCGTGACGAGGCGCGGCGAATAGGGCTTGGCCATCACCGCGCAGGCGCCGGCGAGATCGGCTGGCAGCATCGACGGATTGGCTGTGGTGAACACGCCGGCGATGTCGCGGGCCGCGGCGGCGCGCGCGACGTCGGCGCCGGTCCAGCCGTCGGCGAGGCGAAGGTCGATCAGGGCGAGATGGACAGTGGTCGAGGCCAGCAGGGCGATGGCGGTGTCGCGGTCGGCCGCGAGCCCGACGAGCTCGTGGCCGGCCTCCGTCACCAGCGGGCTCAGCGCGCCGGCCACCGCCATGTCGTCCTCGACGATCAACACCCGCATGCGCTTCCCCCGAATCGCCCGACGGCCTTCTGGTAGCCGCCGGCAGGGGCGCGCGCCACGCGCCGATGGGTCGCCTTGACGTCGGGCCTTCGTCCCATATCGGGACGCCTAAGACCGCGCGACCGGATCCGCTCAGAGGGTCTTCGCAAGCGCCTCGAGCTGGTCGGCGCATTTGCCCCAGCCCTCGTGGAACCCCATGGCCTCGTGGGCCTTGCGGTCCTCGACCGTCCAGTGCCGCGCGCGGGCGACGTAGCGGGTCTTGCCGCCTTCGTCGGCGAAGGTGAGCGTGCAGGCGAAGAACGGCTTCTCGGACGGCTCCCACGCCTTCGTGAACGCGTCGGTGAAGACCAGCTTCTCGTTCGGGACGACCTCGAGATAGACGCCGCTGTTCGGATATTCGTTGCCCTCCGGATCGGCCATCACCACGAGCGAGGAGCCGCCCGGCCGGAGGTCGATCTCGGCGTGCGGCACCGTCCAGGGCTTCGGGACGAACCACTGCTTCATGAGCTCGACCTCGGTCCAGCACCGCCAGATCTTCTCGCGGGGAGCGTCGAGCAGGCGGTCGAGGACGAGTTCGCGGGTTTCGGCGGCCTCTGGGGCGGACGTTTCGGCGGCGGTCATGTCGTGTCTCCGTCGGTTCTGCGTGTCGTCCCGAGGACGAGCGGCGCGCAGGCTAGCCGACAGAGATCCGAAATTTTTCTCCGTCGCGCTTCACGTTCCCTTGGCCACGATCGCCTCGTGCCAGGCGACCGCCCGGCGCATCATGCCGAGATGCTGGCGCTCGTACATGCGCCCTTCGATCTTGAGCGCGCCGGCCTTGCCGTGCTCCGGCTCGTCGAAGATCGAGATCACCTTGCGGGCGCGCTCGACCTCGTCGCTGCTCGGCGCGAAGCAGGTGTTGGCCGGCTCGATCTGGCTCGGATGGATGATGGTCTTGCCGTCGAAGCCGAGGTCGCGCGACTGGCGGCATTCCTCGCGGCAGCCCTCGACGTCCTCGATGTCGTTGAACACGCCGTCGAGGATGGTGAGGCCGTTGGCGCGCGCGGCCGCGAGCGCCATCATGATCCACGGCATCATGGGAGCGCGGCCCTTCACGATCTGCGCCCAGGTGTCCTTGGCGAGGTCGTTGGTGCCGAGCACGAGGCAGGTGAGCCGGCAACCCGGCACCGTGCGGCGGCCTTGGCGATCTCCTGGATGTTGAGGATCGAGGCCGGCGTCTCGATCATCGCCCAGACGTCGATGCCCTCCGGCGCGTCGAGCGCCTCGAGCCGGTTGGCGATGTGCTCGAGCACCGCGGTCGACGACACCTTCGGCATCAGGATCGCGTTGGGCTTGGCCTCGATCGCGGCCTGCAGGTCGGCCTCGCCCCACGGGGTCTGGGGCGCGTTCACGCGAATGACGATCTCGCGGTTCCCGTAGCCGCCTTCCTTCACCGCGCGGCACACCTGTTCGCGGGCGATCTCCTTGGCGTCAGGCGCGACCGCGTCTTCGAGATCGAGAATCAGGCTGTCGGCCGCGAGGGTCTTCGCCTTGTCGAGCGCGCGCTGGTTGGAGCCGGGCATGTAGAGGACGCTGCGGCGCAGGCGAAGATCGGCCATGGGGCGCTCCCGTTGCGTGATATATCGGGAGCACTTCCTAGCAGAGATCCGCGCCGTGGAGCGACGCCGATCTTCAGACTTTCTTCCGATCAGGGTTCAGCGAAAATGAAAAAAGGCCGGGACAAGCCCGACCTTCTCTCTGCGTCCCGAAAGGCTCCGCCAGTACATCCGTGGTCGAACGCCTGGAGACGCGATCCGGCTCGCAGGCCGGACATGAGATGAAACTGCGCCCGTATGGTTAAGGATTCATGAACGCGCGATCACGAAGCCGTCACTGAGGGCGCTGGCGCGTTCAGCTCGACAGGGCCGCGGTGAGCTCGCGCAGGTTCGAGCGCATCATGTCGACGTAGGTCGAGGCGGGACCGCCGGCGGGCGACAGCGCGTCCGAATACAGCGCGCCGCCGACGCGCGCGCCGGTCTCCTTGGCGATGCGCTCGATCAGGCGCCTGTCCGAGATGTTCTCGACGAACACCGCCGGGACCTTGGTCTCCTTGATCTGGCGAATGATCCTGGCGACGTCCTTGGCGGAGGCCTCGGACTCGGTCGAGACGCCCTGGGGCGCGATCACCTCGAGGCCGTAGGCCATCGCGAAATACCCGAAGGCGTCGTGCGAGGTGATGATGCGCTTGCGCTCGCCCGGGACCTTCGCCCAGGCGGCCTCGATCTCGGCGTCGAGCGCCTCAAGTTTTTCGGTGTAGCTCTCGGCGTTCGCCCGGTAGGTCTCCTCGCCGTCGGGGTCGGCGGCGATCAGCGCGTCGCGGATGTTGGCGACATAGACCACGACGTTGCGCACGTTCTGCCAGGCGTGGGGGTCGACCGAGCCGTGGCCATGATCGTGACCGTGGTCGTCGTCGTCCTTGAGTTCGATCGGGGTCACGCCCTTGGTGGCGACCACGACGGTCGCCTTGCCGCCCGACGCCTTGGTGAGCTTCGAGATCCATCCTTCGAGGCCGAGGCCGTTCTCGAACACGATCCTGGCCTGCGCGACCTTCTTCGCGTCCGCCGGGGAGGGGGAGAACACGTGCGCGTCTCCGTCGGGGCCCACGAGCGTCTCGACGCTCACCCGCTCGCCCCCGACCTGCTTCACGAGGTCGCCGAGGATGGAGAAACTCGCGACCGTCTTCAGCGGCTCGGCGGCGGCGGGCGACGCGAACAGTCCCGCCGCAAGCGCTGCGGCGGCGAGAGAAAAGAGACGCATGGGGGCGCTCCCTGTTGGACGAGAAGGTTCAGGCCGCGCGGTGTCGGCGCGCGGGCAGCAGACGCCAGACGAGGCCGGCGCTCGCGCCGAAGGCGATCGAGACGAGGTAAAGCGCGCCCGCGGCGAGCACGATCGCGGGGCCGCTCGGAACGCCGGTGTGGTAGGAGCCGAGCAGTCCGAAGAGGCTGGCGAGCGCCCCGACCGCGATCGCCGCCACGAACATTCCGGACAGGCGCGCGGACCAGAACGCGGCGCTTGCGGCCGGCAGCATCATGATCCCGACCGAGAGCAGCGTTCCGAGCGCCTGGAACCCGGCGACGAGATTGAGCACCACGAGGCCGAGGAAGACGAAGTGGGTCGGTCCGCCGGACCGGCTGACCGAGGCGAGGAAGCCCGGGTCGACGCATTCGAGAACGAGAGATCGATAGAGCGCCGCGAGCGTCAGCAGGGTCAGCGAGGACACGCCTGCGAGCAGGAACAGCGCGTCGTCGTCGAGCGCGAGCACCGAGCCGAACAGCACGTTGAGCAGGTCGACGTTCGAGCCTTTCAGCGAGACCAGCGTGACGCCGAGCGCGAGCGACAGGAGATAGAAGGCCGCAAGCGCGGCATCCTCCTTCAAAACGCTGGTGCGCGTCAGGAGGCCCGCCAGCACGGCGACCGCGACGCCGGCCGCGAGCCCGCCGATCGTCATGGCGGGCAGCGACAGGCCCGCGACCAGGAAACCCACGGCCGCGCCCGGCAGGATCGCGTGCGCCATCGCGTCGCCCGCCAGGCTCATCCGCCGCAGCATCAGGAACACGCCGATGGGCGCCGACCCGACCGACAAAGCGAGCGAGCCGACGAGAGCGCGGCGCATGAAGTCGAACTCGACGAAGGGGGCGACGAGCGCGTCGTAGGGGGTCATGCGGCGTGGTCCACGGCGCAGACGGGCGCGTGGTCGTCGAAGGCTTCCTGCATGCCGCGGGCCTCGAGCAGGCGCTCGGGGCGCAGCGCCTCGGAGGTTGGGCCCCAGGCGACCTGGCGTCGCGCAAGAAGCAGCGTCTCGGGGAAGGCGCGGCGGACCGTCTCGAGATCGTGCAGCACCGCCACCACGGTGCGCGTCTCGGCCCGCCAGCGCGCCACGAGCTCGAGCAGGTCCGAGACGGTCTTGGCGTCGATCGCCGCGAAGGGTTCGTCGAGCAGGATCACGGCGGCGTCCTGCAAGGCGAGGCGGGCGAACAGCGCGCGCTGAAGCTGGCCGCCCGAGAGCGTGCCGATCTGGCGTCGCTCGAAACCGGAGAGCCCGACGCTCGCGATCGCCTCGGCCACGGTCGCGCGGTCGCCTTTCGACAGGCCGCCGAACAGGCCCCTGCGCCGCCAGAGGCCGGTGGAGACGAGGTCGAACACGTCGATCGGAAAGGACCGGTCGAGCGCCGCGGCCTGCGGCAGATAGGCGATCTCCCGCACTTTCAGCGCGCCGCGGTCGATGCGTCCGCCCAGCGGCTTCAGCGTTCCCACGAGGCCTTTCAGCAGCGTCGACTTGCCGGCGCCGTTCGGGCCGACGACCGCAAGCAACGCTCCGGGCGCGATTTCGCCGGTCAGGTGATGGACGGCCGGATGCCGGTCATAGCCGAGCGTCACGTCGTCGAGCCGGATGGCGGAGGCGGCGCTCACGACACGACCCACAAGACGCCGCCCCAGACGAGCGCGACCACGGCGAGCGCCGCCGACAGCCGCGCGGCGGCGGAGGCGCGCAGCAGCGACCCGGTCGCGTCAGGCGCGGGACGTCCCGATTGAAGACGACGATGGCCGCCATGATGATGGCCGTGCGCATGATGGTCGTGCGCGTCGTGGCCGGAATGGTCGTGAGGCATGAGGCGACGCCGGGAGGTCGAGAGATCTCAACGTTATAATGTTACAGAAGCGACGCGCAAGCCATCCGGATGCGCGTTTTGAGCGCAGGCCGGGCAGCGGCGCGCGACCCGGCGGCAGGCGCGCAAGCCAGCGGCAGCCGTGAAACCCAAAGGATAGTCAGGGAGGAGCTTCAGCCCTGCGGCTGCTCGGCGCCGCGGCGGCCCGGGTCGTTCTTGAGAGCCGAGCGCACGAAGGCGACGACGGCCCACACGCCGAGGCACAGGCCCGCGGCCTCGAACCCCCAGGCGAAGTATTCGCCGAGGCCGAGGAAGCCCGCGATCGCCCAGCCGCCTGCGACCGCCGCCGTGATGGTCTGAGCCGCGATCAGAATCACGGCCGAGACCAGAGTGACGCGCGCCAGCGGCGTCTGGATCGAATGCGACGTCTGGTCGGTCACGGAAGGCGAACTCCGAAGGCGTGAGGCCGCGCGGCCTCGTTTCGCGGACTTTTAGCACGCCGGGCGCGCGCGTCGAGCCCCTCGGGTCCGCCTCCGTGTTGCGCGGCCTCTCGTCTCGCCGCATCTTCGCAGCGACGTCGAGGGTCTCCCGGCCCGCGCGAATCGCAACGTCCGTCAGGAGCCGCCATGTCGAGCCTCGCCGAGGGCGGCGAACGCGCCGCAGAGCCGCCGATCGACCGGTCGGGCCGTTCCGGTTCGATCGGCCTCGTGGCGCTGCTGGCCGTCGCCCTCGTCGGGGCGGGGCTCGCGATCTCGTTCCTGAAGGGCGAGGAGGCGCAGCCGTGGATCCTCGCGCTGCTCGCGATCCTTTCGGTCGTCGGCGTCTTCGCGCTGTTCGCCGCCGCCATCGGCCTCGTGCAGGTCGGCTCGCGCGGCGCGCGCGACGAGCTTTCCCGCGCCATCGTCGCGACCGACGAGCACGGCGTGCTGGTGACCGACCAGAGCGGCCGGATCGTGCTCGCCAACGACGCTTATCTCGACCTCACGCGCGCTGAAGGGCCCGCCGCCGCCCGGACGGTGGAGCGCGTCTTCGCCGGCAACGCCGACGTCGCCGAGGCGATCTACCGGCTCTCGCAGGCCGCGAGCGGCGGCAAGCGCGCCTTCGAAGAAGCGCGCGCGCGACGCCGGACGGGCGGCGCCTGGTTCCGCATCGGCGTGCGGCCGGTGACGCGCGCCGGCGCCGCGGAGACGGTCTGGACGCTCTCCGACGTCACCGGCGAGCGCGAGCGCCAGGAGAACGTGTTCCAGGAGCTGCAGCATGCGGTCGACTTCCTCGACCATGCGCCCGCCGGCTTCTTCGCCGCCGAAGCCGACGGCTCGATTGTCTATATGAACGCCACGCTCGCCGGTTGGCTGGACCAGGATCTCACCCGCGTCGGCCCCGGCGCGCTGAAGCTGCGCGACATCCTTGCGGGCGAAGGCGCGGCGCTCGTCGAGGCGGCGGCCCCGGCCCCGGGCGGCACCTCGACCGAGATCATCGACGTCGATCTGAGGACCCGCGGCGGCCGGCCGACGCCGGCGCGGCTGCTGCACGCCGTCGCCTGGGGGCAGGACGGGGCGGCCGGCGCCTCGCGCACGCTCGTGCTCGACCGCGGCCCTGGCCAGGACGTCTCCGAGCCCCTGCGCGCCGCCGAGGTGCGGTTCGCGCGCTTCTTCAACAACACGCCGCTCGCGATCGCGACCGTGGACGCGCGCGGCCGGATCGCCCGCGCCAACGCGCCCTTCGCCAAGCTTTTCGGCGACCGGCTGCGCGGGGAGGGCGACGAGCGCTCGGTGTTCGCCTGCCTCGCCGCCGAACGCGACCGCACCGCGCTCGAGGCCGCGGTCTCGGCGGCGGCGCGCGGGGAGGGCGACATCGCGCCCGTCGAGGCGACCCTGCCGGGCGAGGCCGGACGCTCCGCGACGCTTTTCGTCACCCGCGTCGACGATCGCGACGGCGACGACGAGGCGGCGGTGGTCTACGCGCTCGACACCACCGACCAGAAGGCGCTCGAGGCCAAGTTCGCCCAGAGCCAGAAGATGAACCCGTCGGCCAGCTTGCGGGCGGCGTCGCGCACTTCAACAACGTGCTCGCGATCATCGGCTATTCGGACCTGCTGCTCGCCAATCACCGGCCGACCGACCCGTCCTTCCAGGACATCATGCAGATCAAGCAGAACGCGAACCGGGCCGCGAGCCTCGTTCGCCAGCTGCTGGCCTTCTCGCGCCGCCAGACGCTGCGCCCGCAGGTCATCGCGCTCGGCGACGTGCTGGCGGACGTGCGCATGCTGCTTTCGCGGCTGCTCGGCGAGAAGATCAAGCTCGAGGTCGTGCACGGGCGCGACCTGTGGCTGATCAAGGCCGACCTCAACCAGTTCGAGCAGGTGATCATCAACCTGGTGGTGAACGCCCGCGACGCCATGATGGACGGCAAATCCGGCGCGGAAGGCGGCCTCGTCACCATCCGCACGCGCAACATCGCCGCCGCCGAGGTTCCCGCGCTCGGCCACGCCGAGATGCAGGCGGCGGACTACGTCCAGATCGACGTCGAGGACACCGGCCCCGGCATTCCGTCCGAGATCATCGACAAGATCTTCGAGCCGTTCTTCTCGACCAAGGAAGTGGGCAAGGGCACGGGCCTCGGGCTCTCGACCGTCTACGGCATCGTGAAGCAGACCGACGGCTATGTGTTCGCGGTCTCCGAGCCCGGCCGCGGCGCGATCTTCCGCGTGTTCCTGCCGCGCCACCACGCCGTGGCCGAGGACGAGGCCAAGCCCGCGGTGGCGGCCGCCGCGCCCCAGCAGGACATGACCGGCTCCGGCACCGTGCTGCTGGTCGAGGACGAAGACGCGGTGCGGGCCTTCGGAGCCCGCGCGCTCGCCTCGCGCGGCTACACCGTGGTCGAGGCGCGCTCGGGCGTTGAGGCGCTCGAGCAGATGAAGACCCACGGCTCCGAGATCCAGCTCGTGGTCTCGGACGTGGTGATGCCCGAGATGGACGGGCCGAGCCTGCTGCGCGAGCTCCGCAAGACGCAGCCGACGCTCAAGATCATCTTCGTGTCCGGCTACGCCGAGGACGCCTTCAAGAAAAACCTGCCCGAGGGCGAGACCTTCTCGTTCCTGCCGAAACCCTTCAGCCTGAAGCAGCTCATCCAGGCCGTGAAGGAGACGATCGGCGACGGCGCGGCGGGGAGTTGAGTCCGCGAGGCCCTCGCGTGGAGCCGCGGCCGTCGTCGCGGCCTTGAGCCCGGGCGGAGAACTGAAGGTCTGTTCAATCAAGGCGTTTCGGTTCGTCCGGCGTCTTCTGTTTCGCCGGCGGATCTGGATCCCGGCTCTCCGGCCGGGACGACGGCGGCGGGTTCTGCGATCGATTCGCCAGACGATCCGCGCCCCCGGATCAACCGCTAGCGTGTTCCGCTCGCCCTCAACCCCATATGTTCTACTTGTGTTCCGTGAACAAAAACGGTACATCTCATCGCGTTGAAGCCCCGCAGCAGCCCGTGCCATAAGGAGCCCCCGCGATGCCCCAGCCCTCGCTTCGTCTCGTCGAAGGAAGCTCCATGGACAAGACCAAGGCGCTCGACGCCGCCCTGTCTCAGATCGAGCGCGCCTTCGGAAAAGGCTCGATCATGCGACTCGGCGCCGGGCAGGCCGCGGCCGAGATCGCGACCGTCTCCACCGGCTCGCTCGGCCTCGACATCGCGCTCGGCGTCGGCGGCCTGCCGCGCGGCCGCATCGTCGAGATCTTCGGCCCGGAAAGCTCGGGCAAGACCACGCTTGCGCTGCACACCATCGCCGAGGCCCAGAAGAAGGGCGGCGTCTGCGCCTTCGTCGACGCCGAGCACGCGCTCGATCCGGTTTACGCCCGCAAGCTCGGCGTGAACCTCGAGGATCTGCTGATCTCGCAGCCGGACACCGGCGAGCAGGCGCTCGAGATCGCCGACACGCTGGTGCGCTCGGGCGCGATCGACGTGCTGGTGGTCGATTCGGTCGCCGCGCTCACGCCGCGCGCCGAGCTCGAGGGCGAGATGGGCGAGGTGCAGCCCGGCCTTCAGGCGCGCCTGATGAGCCAGGCGCTGCGGAAGCTCACGGGCTCGATCTCGAAGTCCAACACCATGGTGATCTTCATCAATCAGATCCGCATGAAGATCGGCGTGATGTACGGTTCGCCCGAGACCACCACGGGCGGCAACGCGCTCAAGTTCTACGCCTCGGTGCGCCTCGACATCCGTCGCATCGGCGCCATCAAGGAGCGCGACGAGGTCGTGGGCAACCAGACCCGCGTCAAGGTGGTCAAGAACAAGGTCGCGCCGCCGTTCAAGCAGGTCGAGTTCGACATCATGTACGGCGAGGGCGTGTCGAAGACCGGCGAGCTGATCGATCTCGGCGTCAAGGCCGGCATCGTCGAGAAGTCGGGCGCCTGGTACTCCTATGACAGCCAGCGTCTCGGCCAGGGCCGTGAGAACGCGAAGGTCTATCTCAAGGAGAACGTCGAGATCGCGCGGCGGATCGAGTCGGAGGTTCGCCAGGCCTCGGGCATCATCGCCGAGAAGATCTTCGACCAGGTCGACCCCAACGATCCGGACGTCGACGCCGATTAAGCAAGAGCTCGCGACGGCCTCGCGACGAGCGGGTCGGCTGACCGAGAGGGTTTCAGAAAGGCCCGCGCCGGCTTCTCCGGCGCGGCCTTTTCGTCGTCGAGGGCGGCGGCGGACGGGATTTCTGGACATCGCGAGAACGCCCTGGCTATGGTGCCGCCGCGCCCCGTGGCGCGGCCGCGAGCGCCGCGCCACGGGGCGCCGGTCATTTCCGGCGACGCCTGCCGCGTCGCCCTCCGGGCGACCGCCTTTTCTAGAGATCCAGGCGAACTTCAGCGCGATGAGCGGCGTCAACGAAATCCGCAAGACCTTCCTCGACTACTTCGCGACCGAGGGCCACGCCCCGGTCGCCTCGGGTCCGCTCGTGCCTCGGAACGACCCGACGCTGATGTTCACCAGCGCCGGCATGGTCCAGTTCAAGACGCTGTTCACCGGCGTCGAGAAGCGCGCTTACGCCACCGCGACCACAGCCCAGAAATGCCTGCGCGCCGGCGGCAAGCACAACGACCTCGACAATGTCGGCTACACGGCGCGCCATCTCACCTTCTTCGAGATGCTCGGCAATTTCTCGTTCGGCGACTATTTCAAGGAACGGGCCATCGAGCTCGCCTGGAACCTCGTCACCAAGCATTTCGACATTCCGGCGAGCCGGCTGCTCGTCACCGTCTACATCGACGACGACGAGGCGGCCGATCTCTGGAAGAAGATCGCGGGCTTCTCCGACCGCCGCATCATCCGCATCGCAAGCTCCGACAATTTCTGGGCCGCAGGCGAGACCGGCCCCTGCGGGCCGTGCTCGGAGCTCTTCTTCGACCAGGGCGAGAGCGTGTTCGGCGGCCCTCCCGGCAGCGCGGACGAGGACGGCGACCGGTTCCTCGAATTCTGGAACCTGGTCTTCATGCAGTACGACCAGATCGCGCCGGGCGACCGCCGCGACCTGCCGCGCCCCTCGATCGACACGGGCATGGGCCTCGAGCGCATGTCGGCGCTGCTGCAGGGCGTCCAGTCGGTGTTCGAGACGGACCTCTTCCGCGCGCTGATCCGGGCGAGCGTCGAGGCCTCCGGTGTGCCGGCGGAAGGCGCAGCGCTCGCGAGCCACCGCGTCATCGCCGATCACCTGCGCGCATCGAGCTTCCTCGTCGCCGAGGGGGTGCTGCCGGGCAACGAGGGCCGCGGCTACGTGCTCCGCCGCATCATGCGCCGCGCCATGCGCCATGCGCAGCTCATCGGCGCCAAGGAGCCGCTGATGCACCGCCTCGTGCCCGCGCGCGCGCGAGATGGGCGGCGCCTACCCTGAGCTCGTGCGCGCCGAAGGCCTGATCGCCGAAACGCTGGAGCGCGAGGAGACTCGCTTCCGCCAGACGCTCGCGCGCGGGCTCGGCCTTCTCGACGAGGCGACCGACGGCCTGACGTCCGGCGGCAGCCTCTCGGGCGAAACCGCCTTCAAGCTCTACGACACCTACGGTTTCCCGCTCGATCTCACGCAGGACGCCCTGCGTCCGCGCGGCATCACGGTCGACACCGCCGGCTTCGACGCCGCCATGGCCAAGCAGAAGGCCGAGGCGCGCGCCGCCTGGTCGGGCTCGGGCGAAGCCGCGACCGAAACGGTGTGGTTCGGCCTGCGCGACCGCGTCGGAGCGACGGAGTTTCTCGGATACGCGGAAGAAAAGGCGCAAGGCGCCGTCGTCGCGCTGCTTCGCGACGGTCAGGAGGTCGAGCGGCTGAACGCCGGCGAAACCGGCGCGGTGGTGCTGAACCAGACGCCGTTCTACGCCGAATCCGGCGGTCAGGTCGGCGACCACGGCTCGATGGCGGGCGACGGCGCGAAGCTTCGCGTGACGGACGTCTCCAAAAAGCTCGGCGACCTCTTCGTCCATACGGTCGAGGTCACGGAAGGCTCGGTCGCGGTCGGCGACGAGCTGACGCTCGAGGTCGAGCATGCGCGCCGCTCCGAGGTGCGCGGCAACCATTCCGCCACCCATCTGCTGCATGAAGCGCTGCGCCTCACGCTCGGCGACCACATCGCCCAGAAGGGTTCGCTGGTCGCGCCCGATCGCCTGCGCTTCGACTTCAGCCACCCCAAGCCCATCTCGGACGCCGAGCTGAGCGAGATCGAGCGGCTGGCCAACGCCGTCGTCTGGCAGAACGATCCGGTGGTCACCCGCGTGATGCCGGTCGCCGACGCCATGGAGTCGGGCGCCCGGGCGCTCTTCGGCGAGAAGTATGGCGAGGAGGTTCGCGTGGTCTCGATGGGCCGCGCGGCCGAGGGCTCGAACAAGGCGTTTTCGGTCGAGCTCTGCGGCGGCACCCATGTGGCCTCGACCGGCGAGATCGGGCCGATCACCATCGTGGGCGAGAGCGGCGTGGCGTCCGGCGTCCGCCGCGTCGAGGCGCTCACCGGCGAGGCGGCGCGGCTTTATCTCGAAAGCCAGAACGCGCGCGTCGCCGATCTCGCGGCGCTGCTGAAGGCCCCTGAGGCTGAGGTCGTGGCCCGCGTGGAGACTCTCATCGAGGAGCGCAAACGCCTCGAGCGCGAGCTCGCTGACGCCCGCAAGAAGCTCGCCATGGGCGGCGGAGGCGGCGGCGCGCAGGACGCGACCCGCGAGGTGGGCGGCGTGAAACTGTTCGCCAGAACCGTCGAAGGCGTCGAGATGAAGGATCTCAAGGGCCTCGTCGACGAGGCCAAGAAGTCGCTCGGCTCCGGCGTCGCGGCGATCGTGGGCGTCACTGCCGAGGGCAAGGCCGGCGTGGTGGTGGGCGTCACGGCGGACCTGACCGCGAAGTTCAACGCCGTCGACCTCGTGCGCGTCGCCTCGGCGGCGCTCGGCGGTTCGGGCGGCGGCGGTCGGCCCGACATGGCGCAGGCCGGCGGACCGGACGGCGCGAAGGCGGCCGAAGCGCTCGACGCGGTGGCGGCCAAGCTCGAGGCGGCCTGAGCGGACGACGCAGCAGCCGCTTGAGCCGATGGGGACGTTGGCGCAGTCAGCCGATCGTTCGCGCGGCGAGCTTCTGCCAGACGACATGCCGGCGAGGCTCGGGCCGAACGAGCATCCGTCGGCGAAGACGCAACGAAAAGGCCGCCGGGCGATCGCCGGCGGCCTCGTCTCTCTCCGGCGATCGTGCGCCGTGACGCTTAGCGGCGGTCCTGCGGACCGCTGACCTCGGCCGAGGGCTCCTCGCTCATCTGCGCGTCAGACCTGTAGCCGCGCGGCTCCGAGACGGACCGCGTCTCATATCCGCGTTCCGATCCGCGCCGCAGCTCCGCCGAGCGATAGCTCTCGGACGGCGCGACCATCTGCTCCTCAGCCGCCGAATAATCGCCTCTTGCGACCGTGTCCTGCTGGATGGTGCGGTGCGCGGCGGCCCCGGCCTGCCCCTTGCCGTCGACAGGCCAGACTGGGCGACCGCGTAAGTCGCGCTCGAGGCGAGAATGGCGGCGGCGGCGAGAGCGGCGTTTCTGAAAATCATAGACATAATTGTTTCCTGTACAGTTTCGATGCGAGGCGCCGAAGTCTGGCGTCGGGCTTCGACAGACCAACAGGTCGTGGCGCCGCATCGTTCCGCTGAAAGTCAGCGTCGCGAAAATCGTGATCGACTTGCACAGTCGATGTCCTGTGGCGCGAAATTAGGCGGGTTTGGATCGGCGCTGGTTGCTGATCTTGATCTCATGCTCGATGCGAGCGACGCGCTTGCGGTCCAGCTTGGTCTTTTCGACCATGGTCTGCTGCGCTGCGCCCACGCCGGTCGGCTGCGGATGGACAGGCGTCGCCTGCGCCGAGGCGTAGGTCATGGCGGCGGTCACGAAGCCGAAGAAAAGCGCGGTCTGTTTGGCCGAGTCCGTCATCGTCGTCGTCCCTCATCTCGTTCAAGGCGGCCCTGCTTGCGCACGGTGACGCCTCTCGACAATGGAAGGACGGTATCGGGGCGCGGATGAACCGCGCGCGAAGCAGCGATTTAGGTGAGGTTCAGAGAGATGAACGCGGGTTCATAATGTCTGTGCGACAGTTGGCGGTAAGATGCGCCGAGAATGTGGGGCCAAACACGACGTCACGCCACCGCCTTTGCGCAGGTGATCATGACTTCGGATTATGGGATAAGCATCGAGCATGACGGGCGGCGCGGCCAGAACCGCGCCGCCACGCCGAAACCTCAGGCCATGGCCTTCTGGAGGTTCTCGTCGACCTTGTCGAGGAAGCCCTCGGTGGTCAGCCACTTCTGCTCGTCGCCGACGAGCAGCGCGAGGTCCTTGGTCATGAAGCCGCTCTCGACCGTGTCGACGCAGACCTTCTCCAGCGTCTCGGCGAAGGTCTTGAGCTGCGCGTTGTCGTCGAGCTTGGCGCGGTGGCCGAGGCCGCGGGTCCAGGCGAAGATCGAGGCGATCGAGTTGGTCGAGGTCGCCTTGCCCTTCTGGTGCTCGCGGTAGTGGCGGGTGACGGTGCCGTGCGCGGCTTCCGCCTCCATGATCTTGCCGTCCGGGGTGGTGAGCACCGACGTCATCAGGCCGAGCGAGCCGAAGCCCTGCGCCACCGTGTCGGACTGGACGTCGCCGTCATAGTTCTTGCAGGCCCAGACATAGCCGCCGGACCACTTCAGCGCCGAGGCCACCATGTCGTCGATCAGGCGGTGCTCGTACCAGATCTTGGCGGCGGCGAACTTGTCCTTGAACTCCCCGTCGTAGACCGCCTGGAAGATGTCCTTGAAGCGGCCGTCATAGGCCTTGAGGATCGTGTTCTTGGTCGAGAGATAGACCGGGAAGCCGCGCGCGAGGCCGTAGTTCAGCGAAGCGCGGGCGAAGTCCTTGATGGACTCGTCGAGATTGTACATCGCCATGGCGACGCCTGAGCCCGGCGCGTCGAACACCTCGTGCTCGATCGTCGTGCCGTCTTCGCCCACGAACTTGATCGTCAACTTGCCTTTGCCCGGGAACTTGAAGTCCGTCGCGCGGTACTGGTCGCCGAAAGCGTGGCGGCCGACCACGATCGGCTGCGTCCAGCCCGGCACGAGGCGCGGCACGTTCTTGCAGATGATCGGCTCACGGAAGATCACGCCGCCGAGGATGTTGCGGATGGTGCCGTTCGGCGAGCGCCACATCTTCTTGAGGCCGAACTCCTCGACCCGCTGCTCGTCGGGGGTGATCGTCGCGCACTTCACGCCGACGCCGTGCTTCTTGATCGCTTCCGCCGCCTCGACCGTCACCTTGTCCTCGGTCGCGTCGCGGTGCTCGACGCCGAGGTCGTAGTAGTGCAGGTCGAGGTCGAGATAGGGATGGATCAGCTTGTCCTTGATCGACTGCCAGATGATGCGGGTCATCTCGTCGCCGTCGAGTTCGACGACTGGATTGGCGACCTTGATCTTGGACATGTGGCTCGGATCCTTCGGGAAGGGGGATGGTGCGCCGCACGCTCTAGCATGTGGGCGCGAACCCCGCCAAGGCTGAAGGGCGGTCACCAGTTCTGCTTAATCCCGAAGTAGCCCAGCAGCATGCGGCCGCCGGAGTTGGTTTCGGCCTCGAACTCGGCCGTGAGCGAGAGGCTCGGCGCGATCTCGACGCTGGTCTTGCTGTTGATCCAGAGGGCGTCGCGGGTGAGGTGGGAGGTTCCCCGGCGGGTCTGGGCGACGCCGCCTTGCGCGAAGGAAGCGTAGAAGCCGTGGCCGACCTTCTGCTCGCGCGCCCAGCCGACCTCGAGGCCCGACACCACCGCCTTGCGGCGTCCGACCGTTCCACGGAACTCCTGCTTTGCTTCGAGCGTGGTGGTCATGACGGACGGATCGGTCTCGACCGAACTCGAAAGCGAGGCGCCTTGGCCAAAGGAGCGCGTGAGGCGAGACGAAAAACCATCGGTCGAAGCGTCGAGCGGCGATCGGCTCCGGTCGGGGCGGCCCGCGCCATAGACCGACGCCTTGGCCGTCCATCCGGGGGCGAGTTCGAGGCCGCGCGATCCCGCCGCCGAACCCTCGGAGAACGGATCGTCGAGGTCGTCCGCGGCGTCTGACAGCCGCAGCGTCGCGCGGCGGCGGGAGGTGAGCCCGTCGGCGTCCGGCGCCCGAAACAGCGCCCCGGCGAAAGCCGGCGCCATCGCGGCGCTCCGGCGCTTCGCGGCGACGGCGCCCGAGGGCGAAGTCGCGATCGCGCAGGCCATGGCCGCGGACAAAGCTCTCCCGAAGACGGCGTGCAACGCGCGCGTCATGGTGAAGTCCTGTGAAATATAGATGCGATCTTGGCGCCGAACGCCTGCGCATCGGCCGTATCTATGCTTAGCGCATCCAAGCTGACGCGAAGCTGACCCGCTGCGTCAGGCAGGCATGGGGCGGCGTCCGTTAGGTCTTGTCTCCATCGGCTCGGGGCCCGCAGCCCTCATCCCGCCGAACCCGAGAAAGGATACGTCATGATCGTTCGTACGCTCATCGCCCTCGGCGCTCTTGCGGTCGCCGGCGCGCTTCCCGCTTCCGCCGCCGTCGCCCCCGCCACGGACGCGGCCGTCTCCCACCCGGCCGCCGCGCTCGTTCTCGCCCGCCACGGCGCCGACGACGGCGCGAACCACGACAAGAACGACGACAAGGGCCATCACAAGCGCGGCTCCGGCCACGCCTCGGCCTCCGACGCCGCCCCGATCGTGCTCGCCCGCCACGGCGCCGACGACGGCAAGAGCCATGACAAGAACGACGACAAGGGCGGCCGTCGCGGCCGTGGCCGCGGCAAGGACGACTGACCTCAGACTGACCTCAGCGGCGGCGCCTCCCCTCGCGCCGCCGCAGCCGGAGCCGGCGGCGCGCCGCCTCTCCGCGCATTCCTGTCTTGCGCTGCAGCATCTGGCGCGCGGGACCCGGGGGGCTACATGAGCCGGAACCTCTCAGGAAGTTTCCGGCGATCCCCATGTCCAGCACCGAGACCCTTGGCGCGAGCCGCGCGATCGACGAGGCGCCGAGCACGGCCGTGGTGCTGGCCGCGGCGGTGGCCTGCGGGGCGATCGTCGCGAACCTCTATTACGGCCAGCCGCTCGTCGACCTGATCGCGCGCGATCTCGCAATCGCGCCGTCCGCCGCGAGCGCGGTCGTCGCCCTGTCGCAGATCGGCTACGCGGTCGGCCTCATCCTGATCGCGCCGCTGGTCGACATCTTCGAGAGCCGGCGCCTGCTCACCATCACGCTCGGCTTTGCGGTCGCGGCGCTCGTCGTAGCGGCGCTCGCGCCGACCGGTTCGGTGTTCCTCGCCGCAGCGCTGCTGATCGGCGTCTCGTCGGTCGCCGCGCAAATGCTGCTGCCGCTCGTCGCCGGCATGGCGCCCGAGGCGACCCGCGGGCGGGTGGTCGGCACCATCATGAGCGGCCTCTTGTTCGGCATCCTTCTCGCCCGCCCTGTCGCGGGCGTGGTCGCGGATTTCTTCGGCTGGCGCGCGGTCTTCGCGCTTTCCGCCGTGCTGATGGCGGCCGTCGCGCTGATGCTGCGCGCGCTGATCCCGTCGCGGCGGCCGGAAGGCGGCATCGCCTATGGGGCCTTCCTCGCCTCGATGCTCGACCTCTGGAAGACCTATCCGGAGCTTCGCCGCCGCGCGCTCTACCAGGCGACGATGTTCGCCGCCTTCTCAATGTTCTGGACCGCCTCGCCGATGCGGCTGTCGGAGGGCTACGGCCTGTCGCATTCGCTTATCGGCCTGTTCGCGCTGGCAGGCGCGAGCGGCGCGTTGATCGCCCCTGTTGCGGGCCGTCTCGCCGATCGCGGCTTCACCCGCCCCGGCACGCTGCTCGCGATCTCCGCCGTGGTGATCGGCTTTGCGGCCGCGGCCGGCGACCTCTGGATGGGCGTCGCGGCGCTGCTGTTCGGCGCGGTGGTGCTCGACATGGGCGTGCAGGCCAACATGATCTTCGGCCAGCGCACCATCTACGGCCTGAACCCTGCGGCGCGCGGGCGCATCAACGGGCTTTACGTCGCGGTTCTGTTCCTCGGCGGCGCCTTCGGCTCGTCGATCACCAGCCCCTTGATGACCAATTTCGGCTGGGCCACGACTGCGCTCGTCGGCGCGGCCTTGCCCCTGGCGGCGCTGCTGTTTGCTTTCGCCGAGCGTCGCAAGGCCTGACGGTTTTGGCTGACGCGTGCTATCGGGGCGCTCCGTAACGTCCCAGTGAACGCGCATGGCCGGCACCGACCACACCAAGCAAGACCTCTCGCTGAGCCTGCCCTCAGGCCCCGCGATCGTTCTCGTCGAGCCGCAACTCTCAGAAAACGTCGGTTCGGTCGCGCGCGCCATGGCGAACTTCGCGCTCGCCGATCTGCGGATCGTGAACGGCCGCGCGAAAGCCTCGGACGAGAAGGCGCGCATCTTCTCCGCCGGCGCGACCCATGTGCTCGACGCGGCGCGAAACTTCGAGACCGTCGAGGAGGCGATCGCCGACGCGACGCTGGTCTTCGCCACGACCGCGCGGGAGCGGGGGCAGGCCAAGCCCGTCGACGCGCCGGAGGCGGCGGCCGCCCGCGCGCTCGGCGAGATCACCGCTGGCGGGCGGGTCGCGATCCTGTTCGGGCGCGAGCGCACGGGGCTCGAGAACGACGAGGTGGCGCTCGCCGCCCGCGTCGTCACCTATCCGGTGAACCCCACCTATGCGAGCCTCAACCTCGGCATGGCGGTGCTGCTCATGGGCTACGAGTGGTTCAAGGCCGCGGCCGGCGGCGCGCCTGCCTTCGAGATGCCGTCCCGCGCGCGTCCGCCCACCCATGAGGAGACGCTGGCGCTGTTCGCCCATCTCGAGGGCGAGCTCGAGGAGGGCGGCTTCTTCCGCTCGGCCGACAAGCGCGCCTCGATGGTCCGCAACATCCGCAACATGATCCACCGGATGGAGCCGAGCCTGCAGGACGTCCGCACGCTCCACGGCATGGTGGCGGCGCTCGTCGACGGGCGGCCGGGCCCGAAGGGCAGGGGTCGGACCTATCTGAAGCCGCTGAAGGACGCCGACGACGTCACCTCCGGGAGCTGAGCGGCCCCAGCAGCCCGGCAAGCGCGCCGATGGCGGCGGAGCCGAGCGCCACCAGCCCGTCGGGAATCGCGATCACGAGGCGCTGGGCCGCCTCGACGAGCTTGTCGGCCGCGGCGTCGGGGTCCGGAGCGGCCGCCCCTCCGGCCGCGGCAGGCGCGGCGCCGGGCGCCCCTGCCGCTGGGTCCACGGCTGCGGCGGTTTCGGCGATCAGCGGACCCACCTGACGCCAGGCGAGAAAGCCGATCGCCACCACGACGATCACCGAGACGAGGCTGAGCGCAGTGACGGCGATGAGATAGACGCGGCTGTCGGCGTAAGCCTGCGTGAGGTCGCGGTCCGCCTCGGTCTTTTTGAGCGCGAGGCTGTTCGCGCCGTCAGTCTGCGCGATCGACTTGTCGACGAGCCCCTGCAGAACCTGGGGTTGGCCAAGCGTCGTGACGAAGTTCGGATCCTTGACGATCTCGCTCGAGATGACGTCGGCCATCACGTTGGCGGATCGGGGGTCGTTCGAGGCCATGGCGGTTCGGTCTCCGGCGGTGTCGCGACAGAGTGTGACGAAGCGAAAAAGCACGTAATACGTGTAATTGTAGATATGGTTGCGTCAGGGTTGTATTTCGGACTCGTCAGATCTCGTAGACGAAGCTCGCCATGTCCGGTTCGCCGAGGTCGCGGAGCTCGGCGAGCGAGGCGCGGTCGAGCACGTCGGCGATCGCTTCGCGAACCTCGAGCATGACGAGCCTCACCTCGCAGGTCTCCTGGTCCTCGCAGTCCTGGCAGGCGGAGAAGGCCGACTTGCTCGCGCAGGCGATCGGGGCGAGGGGGCCGTCGAGAACGCGCAGAATCGCGCCGACCGCGATCTCTTCGGGGCGTCGCGCCAGCATGTAGCCGCCGGTCTTTCCCTTCTTGCTCCACAGCATGCCGGCGTTGCGGAGTTCGCCGAGGATGGCGTCCAGAAATTTCTTGGGGGCGCCGATGGCGCTCGCGATGTCGGCCACGAAGGCCGGCGAGCCCTGGGGCAGCTTCGCGAGATGCGCCATGGCCTTGAGCCCGTATTTCGCTTTCTTGGTGAGCATCCGGCCCTCCGCCTTGCGCCCCTCTCGCGTTCGTCGCGAAGGCTGCGTCGGCGGTCCGAAATTATATAATCTATCGAAATGATCAAATGTATCTTGACGCGGCGCCGCGAGAGGGACATCGTCAGCCTTGTTCCGGTCGATCCCTGAAGTCCCCCCCATCGACCGGGGCCGCGGTTTTTGAAGGGCAGCTTGCGCCGCGATCCCCAAGGCTAAAGCGCCGCGACGCGCGCCGGCGCTTCGTGGAGACCCTCACGGAGCGTCGGCGTGTCTTTCTCCTTGATGTCCTCAATGTCCCGACTCGAGACCCGGCCCATGAGCCGGCGATGTCGCCGCTGAAACGACGCTTCGCCCGGCGCTGGAGCCGGGCTCGCTTTTTCCAGGGACAATCGAGATTCAAGGGAGCGCGCGAGCCGGAGCGCCGCGCGTCGCGTCATGAATTCTGCAGTGCTGATCGAAATCCACGGCGTCGAAGCCGGCCTCGTCGTTCGCGACGAACGCGGACAGTTCCGCTTTTTCGCCGCGGCCCGCGAGGCCTTCCGGTTTGAGGGCCGCTTGTTCCGCAGCGCGGCGGACGCCCGCCGCGCCGTCGCCGAAGCGATCGATCCGAAGCCTTCGCGCAGAGGCGGGTGAGGGCCGCTCGGGTCCTTGGACCCTCGCGGGCTTCCGGTTTTACGCCTTCGCCGTGAACAGGCTCGAGATCGCCTCGTCCATGAAGCTGGCGCTCGACGAGGCGTAGGTCCCGCGGGCGCTGAGCAGCTCCGACAACGACGTGAGCAACTGGTCTGTCTCGTCCTCGGTCTCGTCCGACGCCTCGGATCCGCCTCCCGCGGGCGGCGCCGGCGGCGGTCCGCCTGGCCCTTGAGGACCCTGAGCCGTGCGGAACGCTTCGTCCTCGTCCGAGGAAATCTCGCCGTCGCCGTCAGAGTCGATTTCGGAGAACAAGCTTTCGACGTCGTCCGACGAGACCGACTTCGGCCCTGCCGCCGTAAAACTCGTCGAGCGAGATCGAGCCGGAGTCGTCTGCGTCCGCTTCGGCGAAGAAGCCTCCGCCCGGGCCGCCTGCGCCGCCGGGCGGCGGCGGGCGGGCCGCCTCCTGCGCGCCGAGCAGGGCGCCGGCGCTTTCGGACGAGAACTTGGCGAGCCCCTGGGCGATTTCGCCTTCGGTGAGCGAACCGTCCTCGTCTGAGTCGAGCGAGGCGAAGGCCCTGGCGAGCGCGTCCTCGCTCTTGTCGGCTGACGTCGTCTCGAGGCTCTGCCCGAGCGGGGTGAACTCCTCGAGCGACGCCGTCCCGCTCTTGTCCTGGTCGAGCGCCTTCATCATAAGGCTCGAGAGCATCGAGCTCCCGCCGCCGACTGCTCCAATGCTCATGGCCCGCATCCTTTCGCGTGACAGGGCGACTTTGTCCTCCGCGGCCATCGCGGGAAAAAGCGCTGTGACGGAAAGGCTTGCGCCGCGACGATCACGCGAACGTTAACAAACCGCCCCTGAAACAACTCATCACGGGCGGCAACGTTCGGTTACGAGGCGCGGCGGCTCCAGGCGGTTGCTGCGTCACCCTGCGCCTTCGCGAGCGGGAGCGTGACGACCTGGACGAGGCCGCCCGAGGGCCTGTTCGCGATCGTCAGCCCGCCGCCGTTGCGGGCCACGATCTCCTTGGCGATGGCGAGGCCAAGCCCTGCGCCGGGCGTCGTGGCCTTGCGCGCCGGGTCGACGCGGAAGAACGGCTCGAAGGCGCGTTCGAGCAATTCGGGAGGGATGCCCGGTCCCTCGTCCTCGATCGCGACCACCACCTTGTCGGGCGTCACGTCGACCGAAAGCGTCGCCGACAGTCCATGGGTCGCGGCGTTGACCACGAGGTTGCGCAGCGCGCGCTTCATCGCGAGCGGCCGAACCAGGGCCCGGGCGGGCGCAGCGCGCGTGACGCGCACCGGCAGTCCGATCTCGCTGAGCTCCGCGGCGATCTCGCTCGTCATCTTGGCGACGTCGGCTGTCTGAGGCGCGTCCGGGTCGACCTCCTCGCGCACGAGCCGGATGGCGCTGTCGGCGATCCGGTCGAGCTCTTCGAGGTCGGCCAGCCATTTGCCGCGCTCCTCGTCGTCGGCCAGGAACTCCGCCCGCAGCCGCATGCGCGTCATGGGGGTGCGCAGATCGTGCCCGGCGGCCGCGACGAGCCGCATCCGGCTCTCCATCGCGGTTTTGAGGCGCAGCGACAGCTGGTTGATGGCGCGCGCCGCGGCCCGCACTTCGGGCGGCCCTTCCTCCGGCAGCGCCTTGAACTCGCCGTCCGGGCCGACGGCCGCGACCGCGCGCTCCAGAACGGAAAGCGGACGCGTCGAGCGGATCACCACAAAGGCCGCGAGCCCCGCGACGCCGATCGCGATCAGCACCAGCCAGAACGCGAAGACCAGCCACTCGCGACGGCCGGGGCCCGGCGGCGGGCCGGTCTCGATCGAGAGCCATCGACCGTCGGAAAGCCGCACGGCCGCGGTCGCGGGCGCGCCGGGCGCGGGTTCGACCACGCGCGCCTCGCCGTGCGCGCCCTCGCGCCGAAGCGCTTCCTCGAGCTTCTCGGACGCGCTCTCGATCTCGGGCCCGGGCGGCGGCGCGGAGCCGATCGAGACGGCGCCGCCGGCCACCAGCTTCTCGAACTCCGCCGTCGACAGCCGTTCGACGGCGCGGACCGCCATCGCGAGCTGGGCCGCGGCGCGGCGCGGACCGCCGGGCGGCGGCGGGGGCCCCAGAAACTGCAGCGCAAGGACTGTCGCGACCCCGACCACAATCAGGATCGCAAGCGTCAGGAGCGCGGCGACGCGGACGCCGAGAGCGTTCATTCGGGCGCCGCCTCCGTCTCCACCCGGGCGGTCATCTGATAGCCGCCGTTCCGCAGCGTCTTGAGGATCTGGAACGCGCCCTGGTCGCCGAGTTTGCGTCGCACCCGGCTCACGAGCACGTCGATCGATCTGTCGAACGGTCCCAGGCTGCGCCCCTGCGTGATGTCGAGCAGCTGCTCGCGCGACAGCACGCGGCCCGGGCGTTCGAGAAACGCCATCAGCAGGTCGAACTCGCCGGCGGTCAGCGGCACCTCAGCGCCGGTCTCGTCGACCACCCGGCGCGAGTCGGCGTCGGCCGTGAAGCCTGAGAAGCGATGGCGTCGGCCCGAGGCGGGCGGCGTCTCGCGCTGCTCGCCGGTCCGGCGCAGCACGGCGCGGATGCGCGCCACCAGTTCGCGCGGGTTGAACGGCTTTCCGACATAGTCGTCGGCGCCGATCTCGAGCCCGATGATGCGGTCGACGTCCTCTTTCAGCGCCGTCAGGAGGATGACGGGCACGCCAGACGTCGTCCGGAGGTCGCGGCAGAAGTCGACGCCCGAGCCGTCCGGCAGCATCACGTCGAGCACGACGAGATCGGGCCTGCCGCGGTGCAGCTTTTCCTTCAGCTCCTTCAGGCTCGCGGCGAGCGAGACCCTCAGGCCCTGGGTCTGGAGATAGCGCCCGAGAAGCTTGCGGATCTCCTCGTCGTCGTCGACCACGAGGATGTGGGGAGAAGCGTTCACGTCGGTCCTGTCTTTCGCCGAGACGCGTCGGCCCTCGTCGAGAACGACCTGCCGGCGCGAGGCGCTTTTTAGCCGATCGCCGCTCGCCGGGCGAAACCGTCCGCGTTGCCGAACGTCTCGCCTGTGGTCTCCGCAACGTTCGGAAACGAAAATCGCCCTGCCGGAAACGTTTCCACACCGCCCGGACGTAAGCGCGCAACGCCTGGCCTCCATGGTGGCTCCCGACGAAACCACAGGGAGACGCCCATGAAAGCGTTCCACCTCGCCTTCGCGCTTGGCCTTGGGGCCATGGTCGCGGGCTCGCTCGCCTGGGCGGCCCCGGCGACGGCGACGAAGGATCAGGACAGGGCCGTGACCGTGCTGGCCCGAGCCGATTTCGACCCAGCGGCCGGCTGGCCGGACAGGCCGCCTCATCCGCGCGGTCCCAAGCCCTTCGGTCCAAAGGGGCCGCATGGCTGGCGAGGCGGCCCGCCGCCCGGACCGAAATTCGGCCCGCCGCTCGCCGCCGTGCTCGCCGCGCAGGAAACGGCGATCGGCATCCGCTCCGGCCAGCTCGACGCGTGGCGCGATTATTCCGACGCGCTGCAGGCGATGCTCGCGCCGCCGAAGCCGCCGGCCAAGACCGACGCTCCGGAGGCTTTCTCCGCGGAGCAGGCGATGGCCGATGACGCGGTCGCGCGCGGCCGCGCCGCGGAAAAGCTGAAGAGCGCGATCGAGGCGCTCAAACCGAAGCTGACGCCTGAACAGCTCGAACGCGCCGCGCTCGTCATGGGGCCGGACGGTTTCGGTCGAAAGGGCTTCGGATCTGAAGGTTTCGGCGGCTCGAAGGCGCCGCCGTCACGCCCCGACGAGCCGTCCCCCGGCTCGAGCGGGATGGAGCGAGGACCGGCCCAGCCCGGCTAAGCCTCGTCTCCACGAGCGGGCGCGGCGTCCCCCACGCGTCGCGCCCGCTCGGTCTGTCGTCGAAGACTGCAAACTAGACGTAGACGCGCTGGTCGATGCTGAGCAGGCCAAGCTGCGTCACCTCCCACCCGTCGAGCGAAAAGGCCACCAGACCGCGCGCGTGAAGATTTGACAGGGTTTCGCCGTCGAACACGCCGAAGGCGTCGCGCACGACCAGCTGATTCAGCGTGTCGCGCTCTTCCGCGCTGAGCTCCGTCATGCCGTGTCTCCCCGATAGTTGCCATCCGATAACGATGGAGGCCGATCCGGGTTCCACAATTGCTTCGCGCTCAATGCGTCGCAGGGCCGCGACGCGTGAGTTCCGCCGTGCGCCATCGGCGGCTATGCTTCGGTTCTCCCGGCGTTCGCCGGGACAGGCGCCGAGGAGCACGATGGCAAAAAGATCCTCCCAAGAGGCCGCCGCATCCGTCGACGCTTCGGCGATCGACGACGCGGAGGATTACGTCACCGGATCGGGCGCTCCGGCGGCGCAGGAGCGCCGCACGCTCGAACAAGCGATCGGCCTCCAGATCCGCCACCACCGCAAGCTGATGGGGCTGACGGTCGCCGAACTCGCAGGCGCGGCCACGGTGTCGACCGGCATGCTCTCGAAGATCGAGAACGGCCAGATCTCTCCCTCGTTGACGACGCTGCAGACGCTGGCGGCGGCGCTCAACGTGCCGATCAGCCTGCTGTTCTCCGAATTCGAGGAGCGGCGCGACTGCTCGCACGTGCCGGCCGGGCAGGGCGTGGTGATCCAGCGGCGCGGCACCAAGGTCGGGCACCACTACGAGCTGCTCGGCCACATGCTTGGCGGGCCGGTGGCCTGCGAGCCCTATCTCATCACCCTGACCGAGGACGCCGCCCCCTTCACCGCCTTCCAGCACGAGGGGACGGAACTCATCCACATGCTCACCGGCGAGGTGGTCTACGCCCATGGCGGCAACAGCTATCACCTGAAGCCCGGCGACACGCTGCTGTTCGACTCGGGCGCGCCGCATGGGCCGGAGCGCCTGCTGAAGAAGCCGATGACCTATCTGTCGATCATCATGTACGAGAAAGACTGACGGCGCGGGCGGCTCACCGCCAGAACGGCTCGGCCGCCATCAACGCCTTGCGCGTCTCCTTGGCCTCCTTCAGCAGCGCGTCGGCGCGCGCGTCGCCGTCGGCGGCCGTGACGCCCGCCGCGAAGGCCGCCGAACGCGAGCGCCCTGTCTGGGCTGCGTCCGCCATCAGCTCATGTCCGGTCGCCACGTCGTTGAGCGCGCCGAGACGGCCCTGCAGCCGCTTCACCGCCTTGACGAAGACCACGCGCTTCCGCTCGCGCTTCGGCTTGTCGGCGAAGAGGTCGGCGAAGAATTCCGATCCGTAGCGCAGTTTTTTGGCCGAGATGCGCGCGTCGTGGCGTTTCTCGTCGGTGATCTTGGTGATGCGCCGGCTCTTGCGGCGGACCTGCCGGTAGCGCTTCTCGAGCACCGTGGCGGCGAAGTCCCGCGCCGGACCCGCGATCTGCCTGGCGATCTGCTCATCGCGCGAGCGCAGCCAGGCGCCGACATTGATCCAGCCAGCGAGTTCGACCACGAGCCTGCGCCACTCGTCGGACCGCAGCGTCGCGAGCGCCCCGTCATAGGCCTTCGCCTTCTGGGTCTGAAGCTGCTTTTCGAGGTTGAGCAGCCCGGATTCATCCGGCCGTCGCTCGCGCTCGTCCGCCAGCGTCTCGGCGAGGAATACGTCGAGATCGCGGGCCGGACCAAGCGGTTCGGACAATCGCTTCAACTCCGCCTTCAGCTCGTCCGTGCGGGCGTGCCGGAGCAGCGGGCCGAACAGCGAGAAGGCGGAGCGCAGCCGGCGGATCGCGACGCGCGTCTGGTGGAGGGCGTCCGAATCGCGCCGCGCCAGCATCACGTCCTCGTTCATCCGCAACTGCACGAGACAGGCGTTCGCGATCGCGCGGAACGCGTCGGCGGCGCTCGGCTCGTCGCCGAACGGCACCGGCTGGGCATTGGCGACGTCGTTGAGCCGCCCTTCCAGCAAGGCGTGGCCGCGCGCGCTCTTGCTCGCGACGCCGAGCCGCAAGGGAGCGGCGGCCATGATGTCGGCGGCGAGCGCGAACAGGTCCTGCGGCGCGCCGGCGAGAAGCTCGAGCTCCACCTCGCCGACGGCGATCGCCGAAACCGGATCCGCCGACTTGAAGATCCGGCCGCGGTCGATCGCAATCTCGATACGCGAGCGGCCGCGCGTCACCTGTCGGACCGTGCGCTCGACCGCCACCGTGAACAGCGCGTCGAAGGGCTCGTCCGCCGAGAACAGGCCAGCTGCGGGCGTGCCCTTCAGGCTGTTGAGGTCCGGCTCCCGGCGTTCGACCGCCGATTCCCATTCTCCGCGCGCGAACAGGCCGTCGCCGCGCGTCTTCACGGTCTGGAGGCGCCGGCCTCCGTCGATCTCGCGAATTCTGAGCGCGACCCCGGCTTTGTGCAGCCGCAGGTCAGGGGCGTCGAAATAGGTCGAGGACAACGACGTCGTGCGCGCGGGGCCCGCTTCCATCAGCGGGCCGACCTCTCGAGCGCGTCGAGGTCGGAGGCGTCGCCGACGAGCTTGAGCTCGATTTCCTTGTTGGCGGCCATGGGAGCGTCAGACCGTGCGCGCGAGCAGCGTCACGGCGGCGATCGTCATCACCAGAATGGTGGCGATGATCCCTCCGCCGCGGCAGGCGAACTGTTGCGGAGAATTCTTCGGCGCGATCATGCCGATCGGATGCAGAATCCGCGCGACGAGGAGCACGACCAGCAGCGTCGTCACCAGTCCGCCGCCGGCGCCGGAGGCCTCCAGCAGGCCGATGAGGATCAGCGTGAGCGGGACATATTCGATGAAGTTGCCGTGGCTGCGAATGCGCTTCAGCAGCGTCTGGTTTCCCCCGTCACCATGGAGCACGTCGCTCGAGAACCGGCCGGCCACCACCCAGAAACTGAGTCCCGCATAGACCAGCGCGAGCAAGGCGGCGAAGACCGCAGTGGTCGCAGGAAAGATCATCGGGCGGCGGTCTCCTCGGGGCGTGCGGCCGCGACGGCGGTCCGCGACCATCCGAGCGACATAGCGCGTCGGCGCGCCGCCGTCCGCCGCCTTCGCCGAATAAATCTGAGAGGGCGCCCGCTATGCGCGTCTTCAGGCCGCCCGGGCCTGCGCCGTCAGGTCGGCGAGGACGCTCTCGGAGACGTCGAGCCCCTCCGTTTGGGCCTTGGCGCGCAACGCAAGGCGGCGCGCTCCGGGCAGCCTCGCGCCCTCCTGGGCCTCGATCGCCCCGGCGAGGACGGCGAAGCGCTCCGGCGCGCTCGACGAGAAGGCGGCGGGGTCGAAGGCGAGGATCAGCTGGCCGACGCCGGGAGGTCCGCCCTCGTCGTCGAGGAAGCTCGAGGCCTCGGCCGCGAACAGCGAGCCGGTCAGGCCGGCCGCCAGAAGCTCGACCATCAGCGCGAGCGCCACCCCCTTCGCGCCGCCGAGCGGGGCCATGGTGCCGGAAAGCGCGGCGGCCGGATCGGTGGTGGGGCGACCCTCGGCGTCGAGCGCCCAGTCGTCCGGTATCGCTTCGCCGCGCTGCTTGGCCGCCAGCACGTTTCCGCGCGCGACCTTGGAGAGCGAGAGATCCACCACGAGCGGCGCGCGGCCGGGCAGGGGGCAGGCGAAGGCGATGGGATTGGTGCCGAACACGGCGGCGCGCCCGCCATGCGGCGCCATGGCTGCCGGCGTGTTGGCGAACAGCATCGCGACGAGCCCGGCTTCGGCGAGCGCTTCCACCGGCTGGCCGGCCGCGCCGCAATGATGGGAGCGGCGGATGGAGGCGGCGGCGAGCCCGGTTTCGCGCGCTGTGGGGGGGAGCGCCGCGACGGCCGCGTCGAGCGCCGGATAGGCGAAGCCATGGGCGGCGTCGATCGCGACGACGCTTGGGCGCGGCCGCGTGACGACGGGCGTCGCCTCGCCGTCGACCTTCCTCGCGCGGAGCTGCGCGGCGTAGGTCGCCACGCGCGACAGGCCGTGGCCCTTCAGCCCGTCGGCCTCGGCCCCGACGAGGGCGCGCGCGACGCTGGCGGCGTTCGCGGGCGCCGCCCCGTTACGCTCCATAGCGGCGGCGACAAGACTGCGGGCTTCGGCGAGCGTCAGCTTCGGCATCGCGGCTCAGGCTCCCGTCAGGCGCTTGGCGACCGACGCCGCCGTGACGCCCGAGACGCGCACGTTCGATTCCGCCGTGACGCCCGCCACATGGGGGGTGAGGATGAGGTTCGGGACCCCGGCGAAGATCTCCGCCGCCGCGCCCCTGAGCGGCTCGGCGTCGAACACGTCGAGCGCCGCGCCCCCGAGACGCCTCTCCTTGAGCGCGCTCGCGACCGCCGCTTCGTCCACGACGCCGCCGCGCGCGGCGTTGATCAGGATCGCGTCCCGCTTCATCGACGCGAGCGCTCCGGCGCCGATGAGGCCGCGGGTGCCGTCGGTCAAGGGCACGTGCAGAGAGACCACGTCGGAGGTCTTGAGAAGTTCGGGAAGCGACATCGGGATGGTCTGGCCCCATGCGGGGGAGTCGGCCGGCACATAAGGGTCGTGGCCGACGACGCTCATTCCGAGCGCGATCGCCCGGCGAGCGGTCTCCCGGGCGATCGAGCCGTAGCCCACAAGTCCGAGGCGCTTTCCGGAGATCTCGCGGCCCGCCGACAGCGCGTTGCGCGGCCAGGCGCCTTGCGCCATCTCGGGCGTCGAGACGTACGCGCCGCGCAGCAGGACCATCGCGGTCCCGATGACGTATTCGGCGACCGAGACGTCGTTGGCGCCGGTTGCGGGGAAGACGTCGACGTTCCGGGCCTTGCAGGCGTCGACGTCGATGTTGTCGAGCCCGACGCCCAGCCGCCCGACGCAGATCAGCTTCGTCGCTCCCTCGAGCAGGGCCCCGCGCACCTGCGTGCGGTTGCGCACGATCAGCGCGTCGGCGTTCCCGGCTTCTTTCGCGAGGCGTTCCGGCTGGTCGACGAGGTCGGGGTCATAGACGACTTCGAAAGCGCCGAGATGCTCCGCGATCGCGGCTTCGTCGATGAATTCGCTGATGACGATCTTGGGCAAGGGGACCTCTGCGGAAACGTCAAACGCATCCCTCCCCTGGGACAGGGGAGGGTAAGGGTGGGGTGCGTTTCAGGGCATGGCGAAGAACTCAGGACTGCGCTCTACGCCCAAGACCCCACCCGTCACGTCGCCTGACGGCGACGCGCCACCCTCCCCACGCCTTCGGCGCGAGGAGGGAGAAGCGCGCTCTACGCGCTGCGGTACAGCTTCGTCATCACGAACTCGCGGTGACCGAGCGCCTCCGCGGCGGTGAGGCGGCCGTTGGCGGTGCGGATGATCATGTCGATCAGCGCGTCGCCGGCCTCCGGGATCGTCATCTCGCGACGCAGCACGCCGGAGACGTCGACGTCGACATGCTCGCCCATGGTGCGCACGGTTCGCGGGTTGCCCGTGATCTTGATCACCGGGACGATCGGGTTGCCGATCACGTTGCCCTGGCCGTCGGGAAGGTGTGGACCACGTAGCCCGCCGCCGCCATCAGGGTCACGCATTCGGCGGCCGCCGAGCTCGTGTCCATGAAGTAGAGGCCTGGGCCCTTGGCCGGGGCTTCAGCCGGCTGCAGGGCGTCGATGTATCTGCACTCGTGGCCGATCTTCTCGAGATTCCCGAGCGCCTTCTCCTCGATGGTGGTGAGCCCGCCCTCGATGTTGCCCTTGGTCGGCTGGCTGTCCGAGAGGTCGTCGGTCTTGTGGGCCTCGATGACGTCGTCCTGTAGGACTTCCACATACGGAACCACTTCTCGGAGATCTCGGAGACGCCGCGCGCTCCTTGCAGAGATGCTCGGCTCCGGTGATCTCGGAGGTTTCGCCGAACACGCCGTAGATCCCGTGCGGGATCAGCTTGTCGTACATGTTGCCGACGGTCGGGCAGGAGGAGAGGCCGGTCGTCGTGTCGGACTCGCCGCATTTGGTCGAGATCCAGAGGTCGGTGATGGGGCATTCTTCCTTCGGAAGCTCGGTCGCCCACTGCACGTATTTCTTCGCCACATAGCTCGCGCGGGCGATGGTGGCGATGTCGCCATGCTGCTCGATGCCGAAGCCGACGACCGGCTTGCCGGTCTTGGCGATGCCGTCGACGACGCGCTTGGTCCACTGCTCCTCGATGCCGATGACCACGACCGCCGCGACGTTCGGGTTCGAGCCGACGCCGATCAGCGTGCGAAAGTGGATCTCGAGATCCTCGCCGAACTGCAGCCGCCCATAGGCGTGGGGCAGGGCCATCACGCCCTTGATGTTGTTCGCCACCGCCTCGCAGGCGGCGTTCGACAGGTCGTCGAGCGGCAGGATCACGACGTGGTTGCGCACGCCGACGCGGCCGTTCTCGCGGCGCCAGCCGGTGAAGGTCGCGTTGACGAAGTCCTCAGAGGCGCGCTTCTGCGCGATCTGCGAGGTGAAGTGCTGGTCCGGAGCGCCGCCGACGAAGGGCGTCTCCCCCTGGGGCAGGACGTCAGCCATGGTCGTGTCTCCTCACCAGCGCTTCGTCTTCATGTTCTGCGTATGGACGTGTTCGCCCTTGGCGATGTCCGCGACGATCCTGCCGACGTCCTGGCCGTACTTGATCACCGTGTCGCCGGCCTTGAGATCGGTGAGCGCGACCTTGTGGCCGATCGGGATGTCGTTCTTCACGTAGATCCCGAAGCTCTCGTTGTTCTCGGTCACGACGCCGAAAGCGTCGGTCTCGGCCTTCAGTCCCTCGATCACCGCGACGGCGACATTGTCCTTCGGGCTGTGGGCGAGAACGTGCGGGACGCGGCCGTCCCCGTTGGTCTTGTCGCTCATCGTCAGGCGATCCTCCTCGCGTGATCCGGCGGCGCGTCGTCGGTTCATCCGTGCGCTCTTACTCTTGTATAAGACACAAGACATTTCGTGCGTCAACGGGCCCTCGTCTGATCTTTCCGAGTATCTTGACTCAAGTCGTAGAAAAACTGGAATGTGGCGTCCCAAACCTCTCGATCGGCGCTAGTCTTATATAAGATATGATACCGTATTCGGGTCGCAGCCGATCGGCTGCACGTCGGCGCGAGGGTGAAACGCCCCGCGCCGGGCGGGCAGGCGGACGAGAAAGATCCGCCGCCGCGCCAGAGGAAACGAAACCCGCCGGGAGGCTCCGCATGACGTCGAAGACGCGCTTTCTCGCACTTTTCAGATCCGTGGCCGCCGCGGCCGGCGTCGCGGTCGCGCTCACGGCCGCCGCTTCGCCGGCGCGCGCCGCTTATCCCGACCGCGTGGTCACGCTGATCGTGCCCTTCGCGGCTGGCGGTCCGAGCGACATCATCGCGCGCCTCGTCGGCGACTCGATGTCGAAGACGATCGGCCAGCAGATCGTGATCGAGAACGTGACCGGCGCCGGCGGCACGCTTGCGGCCGCGCGCGTCGCCCGCGCCGAGCCGGACGGCTACACGCTGCTGATCCACCACGTGGCGCTCGCCGCCTCGGCCTCGCTCTACGACAATCTCGGTTACGACGCGGGAACCGCCTTCCAGCCGCTCGGGCTCGTCAACGGCGGCCCGATGATCCTGACGTCCAAGACCGCCTTTCCGGCCGCCGACGCAAAGGCGATGTTCGCGAAGTTGAAGTCCGACGGGCCGTCGGTGTCGGTGGCGCATGCCGGGATCGGGTCGAACTCGCATCTCTGCGCGCTGCTGCTGCAGCGGGCGCTCGGCTCAAAGTTCAATCTCATCAGCTATCGCGGCAACGCGCCGGCGCTGAACGACATGATGGGCGGTCAGGTCGACGTGCTCTGCGACCAGTCGACCACCGGCGTGCCGCCGTTCCTCGCCGGCAAGGTGAAGGCGTATGCGGTTTCGTCCAAGCAGCGCCTCGACGTCGTCAAGGATCTGCCGACCTTCGAGGAGGCGGGCCTGAAGGGATTTGAGTTCCAGATCTGGCACGCGCTCTACGCGCCGAAGGGCGCGCCCGCCGAAGTCGTGACGAAGCTTCATGACGCGCTTCAGGTCGCGCTGAAGGATCCCAAGATCGTCGCCCGCTTCAAGGAGGTGGGCACGTCGGTGTTCCCCGAGGCGGAGCTCAGCGTCGAGGCCCACAAGGCCAAGTTCGAGCGGGAGATCGCGACCTGGAAGAAGGTCTTCGCCGAAAGCGGGGAGCAGAAGGTCCAGAACTGAACCGCGCCGCACCGGCCCTTCGGGGCCGGGCTTTCAGCGGAGCTCCGACAGATAGTGGAAGCGCTCGGTGAGGCACACCGAGACGCGCCATTCGACCGGCTGGCGCTCGATCGACAGCGCCAGCCGGTCGATCTTGAGCGCGGGCGTTCCGGCCGGAACGCCGAGCGTCTCGGCGTCCTGCGCGCATGTCGCGACCGCCTTGATGCGCTCGCGCGTGCTCGCGACGGTCACGCCGAAATGCATGGCGTAGAGCCCATAGAGATTGTTCGGAATCTCCATCGCCGACAGGCCGGGAAAAATCGTCTCCGGCAGAGTCAGCGTCTCGACGATCGCCGGCGTCTCGCCGAAGGAGCGCAGCCGCCGGATGCGCACGACCTTGGCGTCCCGCTCGAGCTTCAGCGCGTCTCGCTCGCCGGCGTTGGCGCGCGCGGCCGAAACCGACAGCACCCGGCTTTGCGGGAAGGTGCGGGCCCCGTCGTCGCCGACCAGCTTGAAGAACTGGAACATGATCCGTTCTTCGTCATGCCGCGCGACGAAGGTGCCGCGCCCCTGCCGGCGCACCACCAGGTTCTCCGCCGCCATGGCGTCCAGCGCCTTGCGCACCGTGCCCTGGCTGACGCCGAGCTCGGCGGCGAGCTGCATCTCGCTCGGCAGGGGCTCGCCGGGCGCCCAGACGCCGTCCACGAGCCGCCGGATCAGCCGATCGCGCACTTGCGCGTAGAGCGGGCGGAAGCCGAGCCCTTCCTCCGCGGCGGCGCCTGTTTCGGTCGTGGCGGGCGCGGTCATGTGGAAAGGCGGTCCTCGAAACGCGGCAGAAGGCGTCCCGGCGCGCGGGACGTCTTCTATTTTATAGCAGTTCGCAGGACCGCAGCGAGCGCCGTCACGTGGGAGGCTTCAGCTTCCTGGGGATTTCAGCACCGCGATCGCGACCACCATCGCGACGAGCGCGATCGCATAGAGCACGATCACGATCCGCAAGGTCGTGGGCGGGTTGCGCAACGCCTCGGCTCCGGCCTTGTCGGCGGGATGAGGAGGATGAGGCTCGATGTTGGTGGACAGGAAGGGTTCGGGCGGAGTCCTGACGTCGCTCATCTCGGGGGTCCTCTCCTCTCGCGGTCGGCCGCGGCGGAGCCGCCTGGCCCGGTTTGTCCCGGGCGCTTGTTCGGCTCCTGAGAACCATGATGGCGCGCAAGGCGCCCGAGCGGAAGGCGCGGAGGGTCGTTTTCCGGGACCGCAGTCGTCAAAGCCGAGATGACAAGCCGCCCCGCTTCGGCGTATCCCTGCCGCGGGGGCCTGTAGCTCAATGGTTAGAGCCGACCGCTCATAACGGTCTGGTTGTCGGTTCAAGTCCGGCCAGGCCTACCAGCCGAAAACCCTCATGCCCGCAAGGCGAGAGGCGCGACTTTCACCCGTCCCCCCATTCGATCCCGGCCCGAAGCCCGCGCGAAGGCGCGGCCGACAGGCGCAGGCGTGCGCCCGTCGAGGCGGCGAGGTCGCGCGTGATCGCAAGCCCGAAACCGGTGCCCGGCGTCGCCTCGTCCCAGCGTCGTCCCCGGTCGATCGCGGCCATCTCAGCCGCGGCCATTCCCGGCCCGTCGTCCTCGACTGAAATCGCCCCGCCGCCGGACTTCGCCACGACGGAGATCGTCACGCTCGTCCGGGCCCATTTGCGCGCGTTGTCCACAAGGTTGCCGAGCATCTCGAGAAGCTCGCCCTCGGATGCTGGGTACAGAGCGTGCCCGGACGTCTCGACGCGCCACGAGATCCGGTCCGAACCGGGCAGGCTCTTCATCGCCGCGACCAGTTGCCCCAGCACCGGCGCGACGGGGGTCGATCTCTTCTGGAGTCCGGCGGCCGTCGCGCTCCGCGCCCGGGCGATCGTTCGCGACACCTGCTCCTGCATGGCGAGCGACTGCTCGTCGATCTCGGCGCTCAGCGCGGGGTGGCGCTCCTCTATCCTGCGCGCGAGAGCGTCGAGCACCGCAAGCGGGGTCTTCAGTCCGTGAGCCATGTCCGCCGCTTGCGTCCGCGCGCGTCCAAGCGCTGACTCCTGTTGGGCCACGAGCCGGTTCAGATCGTCGACCAGCGGCTGGACCTCGCTTGGATAGCTGCCGCGGAGGCGCTCGTCGCGTCCGTCATGCACGCGCTGCAATTCTCCGCGAAGCGTCCTGAACGGGCTGAGCGCGCGGCGCACGAAGGCCGCCATGGCGAGGGCGAGAAGAAGTCCGAGCGCCGCGAGCGAGGCGGGAAGCAGCCAGAGCACCATGCCGCGACTCGCCGCGAGCTGGCCGCGGTCCATAGCGACGGTGATCACGACAAGCGGCTTGTTCGGCGCGGACGCGATCCGGACGGTGCGGAACACCACAATGAGCGGCCTCCCGTCGAAGCCTTCGAGATCGATCGTGGCGTGATGAGCCATGTCGGCGTCGGGCGAACGGGGCAGGGCGATGGTCTGGTCCCACAGCGAGCGCGAGCGCAGCGGCTCCTTTTCTGCGCTTTCGATTTGCCAGTAGAGGCCGCCATAGGGCGTCGCATAGCGTGGGTCTGCAGGCGGCCGGTCGACCGTTATTCCGCCGGAAGCGTCGAAGCCGACGCCGCCGGCGAGGAGCCGGGCGGTGTGGTTCAGTTCGTCAGCGGTGCGCCGGTCGAGCGCCGCTTCGAAGAGCAGGAACAGCCCGACGCCGCCGAGCGCGAGCGCGAGCGCCACAAGCGCCGCGGCCGCGATGCTGAGGCGAAGACGGAGCGAGCCGCGCGTCACCGCGCGTTGGCCGGCACGACATAGCCGTGGCCGCGACGCGTCTTGATCAGCGACGGTCCGAGCTTGCGGCGCAGCCGCGCGATCAGCGCCTCGATGGCGTTGGCCTCTCTGTCCGTTCCGCTCTCATACACATGGTCGAGCAGGTCGCCGGCCGAGACCACGTCGCCGCACCGGTGGAGGAGATAGGCCAGCAGACGATATTCGAGCGGCGTCAGCGACAGCGCCTTGCCTGAGACCGTAACGATCTTCGTGCGCGGGTCGAGCTCGAGTTCGCCGACGCGCATCAGCGGAGAGGCTTGGCCGACCGTCCGCCGCAGCACCGCATGCAGCCGTGCGACGAGTTCCTCCATCCGGAACGGCTTCGTCAGATAGTCGTCGGCCCCGGCGTTGATGCCGTCGACGCGTTCGCGCCAGCCGTCGCGGGCGGTCAGGATGACGATCGGCACGGCGTTGTCGGCGGCGCGGAGCTTTCTGAGGACGCTCAGGCCGTCGAGCTTCGGCAGGCCGAGGTCCAGCACCAGGGCGTCATATGTCTCGACGTCGGCCTGGAACCAGGCGCTTTCGCCGTCGTCCGCGAGGTCGACCGCAAAGCCCGCGCGCTCGAGCCCGCGCTTCACGTCGGCGGCGATCCGAGGCTCGTCTTCGACCACCAGCACACGCATTCCTAGTCAATCTCCAGCACACGCAGCGACTTCGCGTCGATCTCGACTTCGCGCCGCTCGCCGCTGGGCGTCAGGATCTTGATCTCGTAGGTCCAGCGTCCGTCGTCTTCGTCGAGCTCCACCTTGACGACGTCTCCCGGCAGCGCCTTGCGTGCGGCGTCGAGCACCTGGTCGAGCGGGCGGATCTCGCCGCGCTCGAGCGCCCGGCGCGCCCGGTCCTGGTCGCTCTCGTCGCCGAAAGCGGCGTGAGCGGACAGAGAGACGAGCAGGGCGGTCGCGAGCGCAAGAAGAGGTTTCGGCATGGTCGGAGGCTAAGGCGGCGAAGCTGATAAACGGCTGACAAAGCCTATCAGGGAAATATGGGGGCGCGCCGCCAAAAGGGCTCCACAGGTTCACACCAAGGAGCTTTGGACATGACCACCGCCAAGATCGCCCTCGCCGCCGCTCTCGCGCTCGGCTTCATCAGCCCCGCGCTCGCTGACCGTCCTGGCGCGGATTGGATGACCATCGAGCAAGCGACCCAGAAGGCCAGGGACGCCGGCTACGCGCAGGTGACCGAGATCGAGGCCGACGACGGCCGCTGGGAGGCCAAGGGCGTGAAGAACGGCCAGATCTACGAATTCCACATCGACCCGCGCACCGGCTCGATCTCGAACGAGCATCTGGACGACTGAGCGGCGCCAACGGCCCCGTCGCAGCAAGGCGGGGCCGATCGCCGGACGACGCCCGGGATTGGCTGAACGCATTCGCCGCCGCCCGCCGCAGGAAATCGAGGCTCCGGCTGAACGAAGCTCCGGTTGATCGCAACCGACTGGTTTTCGATTATCTTCAGCCATGAACCCGGTTCTGATCCGGGGAGCGGAACCGCGACCGGTCAGCAGGATCAAGACGCGTCGTCGATGACCCGGCGACGCCTTGCGGGCGCGTCGCGTTCGCGGAAAGGCCATCGGATCCTCATGAGCCTTCGCATCGACCGTCGCAGGCTCATTCAGGCGCTGGGAGCGGCGGCGTCTCTGCCCGGCCTCCCTACTCTGGCGCGCGCCGACGACGCTGAGGGGCGGTCTGCTCAACGGGTGGACGTGGCGGATCTGGGCCTGTTCAGGTCCGTGTCGGACGACGATCCGGACCTTCTGGCCAAGGCGAAGAAAAACGCGGCTTTGCTGACAGAGGCCGCGCGCGAGCTTTCGCGACGCGGGGGCGGCGAGATCGTTTTTCCGCGACAGGAGACCTTCAGGGTCGCGGCCTCGCCTTACGAGGGCGGTCAGCGGGGAGGATTTGGGTGGGGGCAGGTCGCCTGGGCGCTCGACGACGTCCACAATGTCGCCATCCGCGGAAACGGATCGACGTTGGAAAGATGCGAGGCCGAAGCGACCGGCGCGGCCGGTGACCCGCGCAATGCCACGGTCGGAGTGTATCGGTCGAGCGCGATCCTGTTCGAACGACTGATCCTGAAGGGCAAGTCGCGCACCGAGGTGCAAAAATACACCACCGGAAACAACTGGGACATCAGCTTCGCGAGCCGCGACGTCACCTTGCGGGAGTGCGAGGGCGGCGAGGGCACAAATGCGCTCGCCGCCCTCGGCCTCAACATCGACAAGCCGCGCCACGCGCGGGGCTACGCGATCGATCAGCCGGTCAGCGGGATAAAGATCGAAAGGTGTCTCGCCTACAACGGAGAGCACGGTCTGCTGCTAAACTGCTGCGAGGACGTCGAGATCGACGGATTCCGGCATCAGGCGCGCGACCACCGTTTCGGAGGGGCCCTGCAGGAGCCGTTCATTCAGCGCGGCCTCTTTTTTCTCGCGTGCCGGAAGGTGTCGGCGCGGAACATCCTGCTTGAAGGCGCGCACAAGACTTCGATCTTCTTCGTCGTCGCCGCGAAGTCGCGGGCGCCGTTCGATCTGACGGACGTTCGGATCTCGAACTTCGAGATCAGGTCGCCGGGCGGCTTAGACGACGACGGGGTCCGACAGGACGAAAATCGATACGAAGCGGTCGTGTTTCACGACCAGACCGGCGCCGACCTGTCGCTGTCTCGAACCGCGTCCCGGATCGCGTTGGTGGACGGGATCATCGAGAATTCGAAGACGGCCGTGCGGTTCCGGGACAGGAAGGCCGACGCCCGCGCTGCGCCGGCTTATTCGGACGTCAGGTTTCGAAACGTCCAAGCCCGCACGCTGGCTCGCGGGGTCTATGCGACCACGTTCAAGCCGCTTGGCGGCGCGTCTTTCGAGAACTGCGGCTTCTCGGTGTTTTCGGATCCGTCCGTCGGCGACGCGGCGCCGGTGGCCGGCTTCAGGGTCACGCGCGCGGATCGGAAGTCCGACGTCCGGCACGCCGATGTCCGGCTGCAGAACGTCATGGTCCGCGCAGGCGCGATCGCGTCGGAGTTCGAGGGCGTAGATGGCCTGGTGCTGCGCGACCTCGACACCGGCTATGTGCGCGACAAGGCCGCGAGCGCCAAGGCGTCCTTTTCGCCCGAGGCCGTCGATCTGCGCATCGTCGCGTGTCGCGCCGCCGAGGCGCCTCGGTTCACTGCGCTGAACCAGAAGGTCGAGATCCGCGACAGCGTCATTCCCTGACGTCGCGACCGACGGCGCCGCCGGTCACGGCTCAGCGTCACAGCCCGTCGATCGGGATCTTCAGGTAACGCCTGCCGTCGCTTTCGGGCTTGGGCAGTTCGCCGGCCTTCATGTTCACCTGCAGCGAGGGGATGATGAGCCGCGGCATGGCGAGCGTCGCGTCGCGCTCGGTGCGCAGCTTCACGAAGTCGTCCTCGCTCACGCCCTCGCGCACATGAATGTTGGCCGCGCGCTCGGCCGCGACGGTCGTCTCGTTGTGGATCACGCGGCCGTTCGGGCCGTAGTCGTGGCACATGAACAGCCTCGTCTCGGGCGGCAGCGCCAGCACGCGCTGCGCCGAGCGGAACAGCGTGCGGGCGCAGCCGCCGGGAAAGTCCGCGCGCGCGGTGCCGCTGTCGGGCATGAACAGCGTGTCGCCCACAAAGGCGGCGTCCCCGATCACATAGGTGACGCAGGCCGGGGTGTGGCCCGGCGTGTGCAGCACGCGCGCCGGGAGGCCGCCGATCGAGAACGCGTCGCCGTCCTCGAACAGGCGGTCGAACTGCGAGCCGTCGCGCTGAAAGTCCGTGCCCTCGTTGAAGACCTTTCCGAAGGTCTCCTGCACCTCGCGGATGCCGGCGCCGATCGCGACACGGCCGCCGAGCGCCTGCTGGATGTAGGGCGCGGCCGACAGATGGTCGGCGTGCACATGGGTCTCGAGCAGCCATTCGACCACGAGGCCGCGCTCGCGCACATGCGCGACGATCAGGTCCGCGGAGCGATGGCTGACGCGTCCCGAGGCGTAGTCGAAGTCCAGCACGCTGTCGACGACGGCGCAGGCCGGCCCGTCCGGGTCCTTCACCACATAGGAGAAGGTGTTGGTGGCGGGATCGAAGAACGTCGAGACGTCGGGCTCGCCGGTCATGCGCGTCACCTCCGGCCGCAGCGGGCGGATCGCCTGTTCGGACGAGAATAGCGCCTCCCCGCAGGAGCGCGATCACGATCGCGGGCGGCGGGTCGTCGCGGCCTCAGGCGACGCCGGTCGTGATCGCCGCAAGAGCGAGGTAGCGGCCGGTTTTGGCGACGGTGACGAGCAGCAGGAACGACCAGAGCGGCTCGCGCAGCGCGCCGGCCACGAGCGTCAGCGGGTCGCCCACGATTGGCGCCCAGCTGAGCAGCAGCGACCAGCGCCCGTAGCGGGCGTACCAGTTCTTGGCGCGTTCGAGGCCGGCTTCGCTCGCCGGAAACCAGCGCCGATCCTTGAACCGGTCGATCTGCCGGCCGATCAGCCAGTTGGTCAGCGACCCCAGCACGTTGCCGAGGCTCGCGACCGCGACCAGCGTCCAGATCGGCTGGGTCTCCGACAGGATCAGCGCGACGAGCAGCGCCTCGGACTGGGCGGGAAGCAGCGTCGCGGCCAGAAAGGCGGCGCTGAACAGGCCGAATGAGGCCGCAGGATCCATGTCGGGGAGGCTGAAAGCGAAAAGCGGGAGCCGGTCGGGCCGGCCCCCGCTTCTTCATCGTTGGCGCAGCGCCCGTCAAGCGATGCGGAAATCGTCCTCGCTGAGGTCGAGGCCGGCGGTGATTTTCGCGAACTCGACAGCCTCGAACTTATCGCCCGAACCGTCGCGGTCGTAGAACAGCGAGCCGGTCGCCGCGTCGTAGATGATGCGGTGGTCGCCGTCGGTCGCCGCGGTCCCGATCGTGAATGCGTCGGCGTCGAGCCCGCCTTCGCCGATCTTGCGGAACACGCCGGCGTCGAGCTCGATCGTGTCGTCGGCGACCGCGAAGTCGAGGATCGCGTCGACGTTCCCGCCGCCAAGCGGGCTTGAGAACGCGAACACGTCCGCGCCCGCGCCGCCGATCATGCTGTCAGCGCCGGAGCCGCCGTTCAGCGTGTCGTCGCCGACGCCGCCGACGAGGAAGTCGTCGGCGTTTCCGCCCACCACCTGTCGTTCCCGGCGCCGGCGTTGATGTAGGTCGCCCGCGACGGGTCGTCGAAGAACATCGTGTTGTCGCCGTCGGTCCCGAGCTTCACCACCTCGAACTCGTTCCCGCGCGCGACGCCCGAGACGAGGTCGCGGACGTCGAAGGTGACGCCGGTCCCGGCCGTGAAGGTGATGCCCTCGTCGTCGACGGGTGATCGGGCCAGTCAGGCCGTCCGCGCCGTCCTCGGCCTGCATGCGCACGGCGAGGCCGCCGTCCTGGTTCGGCATGGTCCCGGAGTCGAAGCCCGAGCCGTTGCCGACTTCGGTGGAGGTGAAGGTCAGGCGCACCTCCGTCGGGGTCGTGGCGTTCACCACCACTTCGTCTCCGCCGCGGTCGAGCTGGATCTGGTCGGCGCCGTCGGTGGTGATGTTGTGGATTACCGTGTCGGCTCCGCGCCCGCCCTTGATGACGTCGTCGCCGCCGCCGCCGATGAAGCTGTCGTCGCCGAGGCGGCCGAGCAGCGTGTCGTTGCCTGCGCCGCCGACCAGGAAGTCGTCGACGTCGCCGCCCACGATCTTGTCGTTCCCCATGCCGCCGTTGATGTAGTAGGCGCGGTCCTTGTCGACTGCGTTCAGGAAGTCGTCGCCCGAGGTGCCGAGCCGCACCACCTCGAACCCGTCGCCGCGCGCGACGCCGGAGACGAGGTCGCGGACGTCGAAGGTCACGCCCTCGCCGGCGATGAAGGTGACGCCCTCGTCGTCGACGCGGGTGATCGGGCCGGTCAGGCCGTCCGAGCCGTCCTCGGCCTGCATGCGGACAGCGAGGCCGCCGTCCTGGTTGGGCATGGTCCCGCTGTCGTTGGCGTTCCCGTTGCCGACCTCGGACGAGGTGAAGGTGAGGCGGACCTGGGTCTCGGCGGCGGCGGTCACGTTCACCGTGTCGTCGTCGGCCCCGAGATTGACCTGGTCGGCGCCGTCCGTGGTGATGTTGTGGAACACGACGTCGTCGCCGCGGCCGCCGAAGATCGAGTCGTCGCCGGAACCGCCGATGAAGCTGTCGGCGCCGAGGCGTCCGTTCAGCACGTCCGCGCCGGCTCCGCCGACCAGAAAGTCGCGCCCGACGCCGCCGAGGATGCCGTCGTCGCCGGCGCCGCCGTTGATGTAGTGGTTGCGCTGGTTGTCGTCGGCGCGCAGCGCGTCGTCTTTCGAGGTTCCGAGCGTGACGACGTCGAATTCGTCGCCGCGCGCCGCGCCGGAGACAAGATCGCGGACGTCGAACTTCACGCCGTCGCCGGCCACGAAGGTGATGCCCTCGTCGTCGGTGCGGGTGATCGGACCGGTGAGGCCGTCGGAGCCGTCCTCGGCCTGAAGCCGCACCGCAAGGCCGCCGTCCTGGTTCGGAAGCGTCCCGCTGTCGTTCGTGTCGCCGTTGCCGACTTCCGCCGAAGTGAAGGTGAGCCGCACCTGCGTCTCGCCGGTCCCGCTTCCCTCGACCTCGACCCGGTCGAAGCCCTGGCCGAGATTGATCTCGTCCGCCCCGTCGGTCAGCACGTTGAGGAAGGCGGCGTCGCCGCCGCGCCCGCCGAAGATGGTGTCGTCGCCAAGGCCCGCGTCGATGCTGTCGCGGCCGTCGGTGGTCTGCGGAATGTCGTTCGCGCCGTCCGGCGGCGTCTTGCCGTCGTCCGCGCGGTGAATGAAGTCGCTGCCGGCCGTTCCCGTGACATTCGCCATGCGTCGTCCTCCCAGTCGTGTCGACTCGCTAAGACGCCCACTCGGGTGCGTCCGAGGGGGCTACCCGCGGCGCGGGAGGCGGGATGCAGATCGGGTGATCACTTAACCGTGTCGTAACCATGCGGGTCGTCGCGCCCATCCGAGGCCGCGGCTTGGTCGTGGCCGACGGCGCGCCATAACGGCAGAGCCGGAAGGGAGGCGGCGAGCCGCGATGGGACGTCTGGGACTGGGATTCATCTGCGTGGCCGGCGCGCTCGCCGCGGGCGTCGCGGGGCTCGTCGCCATGGGGGCCGGCCGCGCCGCGATCCCGCCGGACACGCTCGTCATCGGCCAGCTCGCGGAGCCGAAATCGCTTGATCCGGCGACGGTGACGGCCGTCAACGACTTCCGCATCCTGGTCAACGTCTTCGAGGGGCTGACGCGCTACCGGCCCGGGACGCTCGAGGTCGGCCCGGGCCTCGCGGAGCGCTGGGAAATCCTCGACGGCGGAAAGACCTACGTCTTCCACCTGAAGCCGGGTGTTCGCTTCCATGACGGAACGCCCTTCGACGCCGACGCCGTGAAGTTCAATCTCGACCGGATGCTCGACCCGAAGCATCCGGCGGCCGGAACCGGCCCGTTCCCGCTCTCCTTCTTCTTCAAGCCGGTGCGCGAAGTCATTGTTGTCGATCCGTTAACCATAAAGCTGCGGCTCGAGGCGCCTTACGCCCCGCTGCTTTCGAACCTCGCTTATCCGGCCGGGCTGATGGTCTCGCCGACGGCCGTCACGAAGCTCGGCCGGGGGTTTGCACGCGCGCCGGTCGGCACCGGACCGTTCCGCTTCGCGGGCTGGGAGAGCGAGCGGCAGGTCAGGCTGGAGGCGAACCGCGAGCACCGGGACGGTGCGCCGAAAATCGACGCGCTCGTGTTCCGGCCGATCGCCGACGCCAACGCACGGCTGAGCGAGATGCTCGCCGGCGGCCTCGACGTGATGCCGGAGCTTCCGGCCGACAGCGTCGCGGCCTTTCGCGGCGACCCGCGTTTTCGTCTCGCGGAGGCCGCAGGGCCGCATCTGTGGTTCCTGATCCTCAACGTCCGCGAAGGGCCGACCAAGGACGTCCGGGTGCGCCGGGCGATCAGTCTCGCGATCGACAGGGAAACGCTCGTCCACGACGTGCTGCAGGGAACCGCGACCGCGCCTGCAGGTCCGATCTCCGAGGCGTTCGGCCCCGCGAGCGACCCGGCGGTGACGCCTTATCCGCACGATCCCGAGAAGGCGCGCGCGCTCATTCGCGAGGCCGGAGCCGAGGGCGCGCGCGTCACCCTGCTCGCGGCCGAGGGCGGCTCCGGCATGCTGGAGCCGATCGCGATGGCGACGGCGATCCAGTCGGACCTGCGTCGCGTCGGCCTCGACGCGCGCGTCGAGACCTTCGAGTGGAACGCCTATCTCGCCCGCGTCAACGGCGGCCTGAAGGACGCCGCCATGGCCGAGATGGCGTGGATGACGAACGACCCCGACACGCTGCCCTCGCTCGCGCTCAAGGGTTCGGCGACGCCCGACAAAGGAGGCTTCAACGCCGGATACTACGAGAACCCCGAGCTCGACCGGCTGCTCGACGAGGCCCGCGCCGAGCAGGACCCGAAGGCGCGCGCCGCGCTCTACCGGCGCGTCGACCGGCTCGTCCATGACGACGCGCCTTGGGCGTTCGTGGCGAGCTGGAAGCAGGACGCCGCCGTCTCCGCGAGCGTTCAGGGGTTCGAGCTTCAGCCGTCATTTTTGATGGATCTGCGTATGGTTAACAAGAAGTGAGCATGCGGAGAGGAAAGCACGCAGTCCGCCTCAGCCGCTGCGGCGCCCGATGATCGCCTATGCGCTCCGCCGGATCGCGCTCGCCGTGCCCGTGCTGTTCGGCGTGTCGGTGGTCGTGTTTCTCGTCATGGCGCTGATCCCGGGCGATCCCGCGCTCGCCATTCTCGGCGCCTTCGCGACGCCCGAGACGGTGGCGCGGCTGAACGCCGACCTCGGCCTCGACCAGCCTCTGCCGGTTCGCTACCTGATCTGGCTGAAGGGCGTGCTCACCGGCGATCTCGGCCGCTCCTACGCGCTCGACCGGCCGGTGCTCGACGAGGTGCGCGACCGTATCGGCCCGACGCTGATCCTCGCCTCCGCCGCGCTCTCGCTCAGCGTGTTCTTCGGGCTTGCGGCGGGCGTCGTCTCGGCGGTCCGCCAGAACACCGCCTTCGACGGCGCGGTGCGGCTGCTGCTCCTCGTCGGGATCTCCACCCCGTCGTTCTTCTTCGGCATCCTCGCCGCGCAGTGGCTGGGGGTGGAGCTCGGCTGGTTTCCCACCGGCGGAATGGTCTCGCTGTTCGGCGGGCGGGGGCTTTTCGACCTGCTGCACCACCTCGTCCTGCCGGCCGTCACGCTTGCGGTCGTCGCGACCGCGATCGTCGGCCGGCTCACCCGCGCCGCGATGCTCGACGTGCTGCGGCAGGACCATGTCCGCACCGCCCGCGCCAAGGGCGTCGCCGAGGACCGGGTGATCGGCGTCCATGCCCTGAAGCCCGCGCTTGTCGCGGTGGTCCCGGTCATCGGCCTGCAAGCCGGATACGTGCTGGGCGGCGCTGTCTATGTCGAGACCGTGTTCCAGTGGCCGGGCATCGGCCGGATGCTGGTCGAGGCGATCGGCCGCCGCGACGTGCTGCTCGTGCAGGGCGGCGTGCTGGTCGTGGCGACGCTCTACGTCGCGATCAACGTCGCGACCGACCTGCTGCAGGCCGCGCTTGATCCGAGGATCAAGACGTGACGGCGACGGCGATCGAAGCGCCCCGAAGCCAAGGCCGCGCCGGAGCGCTGTCGCGGCTCGTCCGCCAGCCGCTCGCGGCGGTCGGGCTCGGGATCGTCGGCATGTTCGTCGCGGCCGCGGTCCTGGCGCCGCTCCTTCCGCTCGCTGACCCCGATCTCGCCGAGCCCGCGCGACGCCTCATGCCGCCGCTCTCGGGCCATGGCCTTCTCGGGACCGACCAGCTCGGCCGCGACGTGCTCGCGCGCGTCGTCTGGGGTCTGCGCGTCAGCCTCGCGGTCGGGGCCCTGGCGACGCTCGCGGCGGCGTTCGTCGGCTCGGCGATCGGGCTTCTGGCCGCCTTCTACGGTCGTTTCGTCGACGGCGCGCTGATGCGGCTGGTCGACGTGCTGATGGCGTTTCCCTACCTGCTGCTCGCGCTCGGCGTGGTGGCGACGCTCGGGCCCGGCCTCATGAACGCCGCCATCGCGATCGCGATCGCCAACGTGCCGTTCTTCGCCCGCGCGGTCCGCGGTTCGGCGCTCGTGGTCGTGGGCCGCGACTATGTCGAGGCCGCGCGGATGGCCGGCCTCTCGGACCTGCGCATTCTCCTCGCGGAAGTGCTGCCGAACGTTTTGCCGCTGATCGTGGTGACGGCCGCCACCACCATCGGCTGGATGATCCTGGAGACCGCCGGCCTGTCGTTTCTCGGCCTCGGCGCGCAGCCGCCGCAGGCCGATCTCGGCTCGATGCTCGGCGACGGCCGCAAGACGCTCGCGGTCGCGCCGCATGTCGCGGCGGTCCCGGGCGTCGTCACCTTCCTGCTGGTCGTCGGCTTGAATCTCTTGGGCGACGGCCTGCGGGACCTGCTCGACCCGCGCATGGCCGACGGGCGGGGCGGGGCGCCGGCGGCCGCCACGGCGGTCGAGCGACCCGCCGACCGCTGCCCGTCGACGGCGACGCAGGACGCCGACCCGCTGCTTGCGGTCGAGGCTCTCACCACGGCGTTCGATCTCCCGTCGGGGCGTCACGCGGCGGTCCGCGAGGTCTCCTTCGCGCTCGAACCCGGCGGTTCTCTTGGGATCGTGGGCGAGTCCGGGTCGGGCAAGTCGGTCACGGCGCTGTCGCTCGCCCGGCTCGTCGCCTCGCCGCCGGGCGCGATCGTCGGCGGCCGCGCGGCGCTGCGGGGCGAGGACATTTTCGCGTTGTCTTTCGAAGACTTGCGGGCGGTCCGCGGGGCCCGGATCGCCTATGTGTTCCAGGATCCCTCGACCACGCTGAACCCCGTCATGGCCGTCGGCCGGCAGATCGCCGAGGCGGTCGCGGCGCATGGCGGCGTCGCCGCGAAGGCTGCGGAAGCGCGCGCGCGCGAGCTGATCGTCGAGGTCGAACTTCCTGATCCCGAACGCATTTTCTCGGCCTATCCGCACGAGCTTTCGGGCGGCCAGCGCCAGCGCGTCGGCGTCGCGATGGCGGTGGCGGCTGATCCGGAGGTTCTGATCGCCGACGAGCCGACGACCGCGCTCGACGCCACCACGCAGGCTACGGCGCTGAGATTGTTCAAGAAACTGCGGACGGAACGCGGCGCGGCGCTCGTCTTCGTCAGCCATGATTTCTCGGTGATCGAGGCGCTCTGCGAGCGGGTCGCGGTGATGTACGCCGGCGAGATCGTCGAGGAAGGGCCGACCCGCGAGGTGCTCCAAAGCCCGCGCCATCCCTACAGCGCGAGGCTTCTCGCCTGCGCGCCGAAGCTCGGCAAGCCGGACCGGGCGCTCGAGGCGATCGAGGGCGGGCCGCCGCCGATCGACGGCCGGCCGCAGGGCTGTTCGTTCGCGCCGCGCTGCCGGATCGGCGTGGCCGATTGCGCGGCCGGGCCGATCGCGCTCTCCGACCTCGGCGGCGGCCGAAAAGCCCGTTGCATCCGCGTGTTGGAGGTGGCGGATGGCCGGTATTGAGGTGGCCGCGCTGGCGGCGCAAGACGTGGCGAAGCGCTATGGCGGCCGCGCCGCGCTCGACGGCGTCTCGGTTTCGGTCGCGCGCGGCGAGGCGCTCGGCGTCGTGGGCGAGTCCGGATCCGGGAAATCGACGCTCGCCCGCGTCATGGTCGGGCTGCTGGCGCCCGACGAGGGCGCGGTCGCGGCCTCGGGCGAGACGTTCGATCCGAAGACGGCGCGCGGCCGGGCGGCCTTGCGCCGACGCGCCCAGTTCGTGTTCCAGGACGCCGCGAGCGCCTTCAACCCGCGCCGCACCATCGGCCAGAGCCTCGAGGCGCCGCTGATCGGCCTGACGAGGCTCGGCCGGGCCGACCGGCGCCGGCGGACGGCCGAGACGCTCGAGCTCGTCGGCCTTCGCGCGGAGCACGCCGAGCGTCATCCGCACGAATTTTCGGGCGGCCAGCTCCAGCGCGCCGGGATCGCCCGCGCGCTCATCGCCGAACCCGACGTCGTCGCGCTCGACGAGCCGGTCTCGGCGCTCGACGTCTCCGTGCAGGCGCAGATCCTCGCGCTGCTGAAGCGTCTTCGGGCCGAGCGCGGCCTCACCATGATCTTCGTCAGCCACGACCTCGCGGTGGTCGAAACGCTGTGCGACCGGATCGCGGTCATTAAGGCGGGACGGATCGTGGAGGAGGGCGCCTGCCGCGAGACGCTCGCCCGTCCGCGGGAGGATTACACCCGCGCGCTCGTCGCCGCGGCGGCCGGCGGCCATGGCTGAAGTCGTGGATACGCGGCTCCGCCGGGCATGACGGCGTCTCCCTTCTCGGCGGTCTTCGGCTTATAGGTCCGCCACCAGTCCACAGCACGGGAGACCGCCATGACGGCGTCGAGCGACAAGATCGAACAGGCCGCGGCGTTGCTGGCCTCCGCCCGCCCGCCCGGGGCGGCGCTGGAGATCCTGCCGGCCGAGCTCGCGCCCGCCGACGCGGCCGAGGCCTGGGCGGTCCATCAGGCGTTCGTCGCCAAAAGCGGCCCGGCGGTCGCGTGGAAGGTCGGCGCCTCCTCGCCGCAGGCCGAAATCGGCGTCGGCGAGATCGCGGCCGACACGCTTCATCAGAGCCCGGCCCGCATGCCCGCGGCCGCGCTGCGGCTCTGGGCCGTCGAGGCCGAGATCGCGGTCACGCTCGGCCGCGACCTCTGCCCGCGCGAAACGCCTTACGAGACCGAGGAGGTGCTCGCCGCCGTCGCGACATGGCATGCGGCGATCGAGGTGCTGGACACCGCCTTCGCCGAATGGCGCGGCGCGCCCTCGCTCTGGAAGGTGGCGGACCGCCAGAACCACGGCGCGCTGATCGTCGGTCCGGGAACCGAACGCCGGCCCGAGGGACCGCTCGGCGAACTGCCGGTACGCCTCAAGATCGACGGCGCGCCGGCGTTCGAACATCGCGGCGGCAACAACGCCGGCGACCCGACCTGGCTGCTGGTCGCGCTCGTCAACCGCCTCGCCAAGACCGACCGCTGGCTTAAGGCCGGCGACGTCGTCACCACCGGTTCGGCGACGCCGTTCCTTCAGGCCAAGACCGGTCAGCGCGTCGCGGCGGAGTTCGACGGCCTGGAGGCCGCGGAGCTCGTCGTCGAGGCCTGAGCGGCGCCCGCCTGCGGCCGGGCTGCGCCGCGGCGGCGGATGTCGGGCCTGAGCGAGGAGGCGGCGTCGTCGAAGCCGCCTCCGACCGTTCCCCACTGGTCGCCATAGCTGCGGCGCGTGCGCGGATCGATGATCGCGAGCGGCGTCGAGACGATCGCGCCGGCGGCCGCGCCCGCGCTCGAGGCGACGCCCGTGGTGAGTTGGCCGACGCGCTCGCCGAGGCTCAGGTCGCTGTCGGCGATCTGCTGGCCCTCGACGAGCCGCCCGCCGATCGCCTTCACCACCGCGGCGCTCGCGAACTTGCCGTGCCGCAGCTTGTCGGCGCTTTCGACGTCGGTGAGGTCGAAGGCGTCGATGTTGGCGTCGCGGAACTCCGAGGCGTAGGGCTCGGCCTTCGGGTCGATCGCCCCGAGCCGCGGCACCTTGCCGGCGAGGCGGCTCGAAACCATCAGCGCGCGGTCGTCGGTCGAGGTGAAGATCGTGAAGCGCGGCCGCGCGTTCGCAGGCCCCATCTCTCCGAGCTGCTGCTTGAACACGTCGACGTCGACGTCGGGCGCGGCCAGGATCACGTTGCTGATCTTCGGCGCGATGCGGCCGTTTCGGATCGACATCTGGCGCAGCGATTCAAGCGTCAGGAACGATCCCATCGAATGGGCGAGGATCGAGACGTCCTGGATCTCCGGGGCCTTGGCGAGCGTCTGGAGCGTCTCCTCCAGCGCGTCGCGCGAATAGTTCGTGCTCTCGCGATCGTACTGATAGGCGAAGACCGAGCCGCGCGACGGCCAGGTGAACAGCACCGGCACCGCGTCTGTCCCGCTGTCATGCACGATCTGCGCGAAGCGGTAGACCGCGTCCTCATAGGTGTTGTTGAAGCCGTGGATGAAGAGGAGGACGTGCTTGCGCCCCTTCGCCTCGCGCTTGAACCAGGCGCGGGCGCCGTCGCGCGTCACCTCGTTGGCCGCGAGTGTGGCGAACTCCTTCGACGGGTCGGGCGGCAGCTTCTTGGGCCACTGCACGTCGCCGATCTGGCGCGTCTGGTCCGGCGGGATCGAGATGCGGATGTCGGTGAGCGAGATCTTCGAGGCGCGCTCGCCCGAAAACAGCTTGCCGGGCTCGGCGGTCGCAAGCCGCGTCGTGACCGCCATCAGGTCGACGCTCGAGGCTCCCGGCGTCTGCGCGGTCACGGGCGTCAGCACGCCCTCGGGCCGCCCGCCGCAGGCGGCGAGAAACCCAGTCACGAGCAGAACTGCGCAGCGGCGACCGGTTCCTGGCAACGCCCCGATACTCCCCGACAAGCCGGCCCGCAGGGCGACGCCGACGGGGTTTCATAGCCCGGCGGGGCGGCGGCGTCGACCGTGCGAGGCTTGCGCCGGTATAGAGGTATTTCGCATCGGCAAGACGAAATGTTGCGTCGCAAAAGTCGAAGATGAACGTTAAATGAACGTCTCTACGATTTGCGGAACGAAATGTACCGCTCGCCTCAATAAGACCTGCGCTTCGTCATTGACGGATCAAATTCTGCGAATAGGTAGGATCCGGGGCTGACGAGGCGATCGTGGCTCGTAACCATCGAACTGCCTGAAACGCGACAAGGTTGATCATGAGAAAAACAAGGATCCTGCTGCTGGCGGGCACTGTGCTGCCGGCGTTCGCGATCGCCGCGCCGAGCTTCGCCGCTCCGCTCGCCTCCGATCGGCCGATGGTCGTCGCGCAGGCCGACGAGGGCGGCAAGGAGCAGCGCCGCGAGGAACGGCAGCAGCAGCGCCAGGAGCGTCAGGAGCAGCGCCAGCAGGAGCGCCAGGAGCGTCAGCAGACCCGCGAGGAGCGCCCGAGCCGCGAGGAGCGCCAGCAGGAGCGTCAGCAGACTCGCGAAGAGCGCCCGAGCCGCGAAGAACGCCAGCAGACCCGCGAGGATCGGCCGAGCCGCGAAGAGCGTCAGCAGGCCCAGGAGCGTCCGAGCCGCGAGGAGCGGCAGCAGGAGCGCCAGCAACAGCGCGAGGAGCGTCAGCAGACCCGCGAGGATCGGCCGAACCGCGAAGAACGTCAGCAGACCCGCGACGCCGAGCGCGAGCAGCGCAAGCGCGACCAGGCGGCGTCTCCCGACAAGCCCGCGTCTTCCGACAAGCCCGCGGCCGGCGGATCGCCGAGCGCGACCGGCGGCGGAGCCGGTTCGGGATCCGACGCCCGGTCCGAGGATCGCAAGGACCGCGCGCAGCAGATGCGTGAGGACCGCCAGCGCGACCGCGCCAACGACGCCAATCGCCCCAACGCCACGGGCGGCGGCGCCGGCTCCGGTCCTGGCTCCGACACGCGTTCGGAGGATCGCAAGGATCGCGCGCAGATGCGCGAGGACCGCGAGCGCGAGCGCGCCAATGACGGCGGCCGCCCGGGCGCTGACCGGCCGAGCAACGACCGTCCGGCCGCCGGCGACGACCGCCGCGAAGACGCGCGCGATCGTCGCGACGACCGTCAGGAGCGCCGCGAGGACGCTCGTCAGGACAACCGCGAGGAGCGCCTGCGCGAGCGTCTGCGCGACGAGCGCCGCGACAACGAGCGTCTCGAGGACCGCGTCGACCGCCTGAAGGACCAGCGCCGCGAGACCCGCGACGGCTCCCGCATCATCATCACGGAGCCGGGCGGGCGCCGGATCATCCGCGACGGCGACCGCGTCATCATCCGCCGCGACGAGGCCGCGCGCTTCCGCTTCGGCGTGAACCCGCGCGACATCCGCGAGGAGCGCCGCGGCGGCGAGATCCGCACGGTCGTCACCCGGCCGGACGGCTCGCGCGTCGTCACCGTGACGGACGAGGACGGCCGCCTGATCCGCCGCGTCCGCGAGTATCGCGGGCAGGAATACGTGCTGATCGACAACCGCCCGCGCGGCGGCCGCGACGGGCTGTTCATCAATCTCGACATCGCCCCGCCGCGGATCTCGGTGCCGCGCGAGCGCTACATCGTGGACGCCGACGTCGCGTCCGAGCGCGACATCTCCGAGGCCTTCGACGCTCCGCCGGTCGAGCGGCTGGAGCGCAGCTACTCGCTCGACGAGATCCGTCAGAGCGCGCCGCTGCGCCAGTACGTCCGCTCGGTCGATCTCGACTCGGTGACCTTCGACACAGGCTCCTGGTACGTCCGCGACGACCAGATCTCGAAGCTCGAGAAGGTCGGCCAGGCGATGGAGGCCGCGGTCAAGAAGAACCCGCGCACGGTCTTCATGGTCGAGGGCCACACCGACGCGGTCGGCTCGGACGAGGACAACCTGTCGCTCTCCGACCGGCGCGCCGAGGCGGTCGCCGAAGTGCTCACCAAGTACTTCGACATTCCGGCCGAGAACCTGACCACGCAGGGCTATGGCGAGCAGTATCTCAAGGTCCAGACCGACGGGGCCGAAGAGCGCAACCGCCGCGTGACGGTGCGCAACATCACGACGCTGCTCTCCAGCGAGAAATAAGCCTTCCGGGCCTGTCCCCGGAACCACGACAGACGGCGCGCGGCGCTACCGCGCGCCGTTTCTTTTTGAACGAATGGCGCCCAACCGGTTGGCGCGCCTCATTTTCGCCCTAACCTCCCTAGGGGGGCCGGTCATCGGTCCGTCACATGGAAAGAGGGGACAGGCGGATGACCGACGCGACAGGCGAACCTAAACTCGAACGGTCCGTCACTCTCTGGCAGATCACGCTCTACGGCCTCGGCTCGATGCTGGGGGCCGGCATCTACGGCCTCATCGGCCAGGCGGCCGGCCAGCTCGGCTCCGCGGTCTGGATGGCGTTCATCGTCTCGATGATCGCCGCGATGCTGACGGGCCTCTCCTACGCCAACATCGTCTCGCGCTATCCCAAGGCCGGCGGCGCGGCCTACGTCACCCAGCGCGCCTACATGATCCCGCTGCTGTCCTACGTGGTCGGCCTCACGGTCGTCTGCTCGGGCCTCACCTCGATCGCGACGCAGTCGAACGTGGTGGCGGAGTCGATCGCCAAGCTCCTCGGGCTCCAGATCCCGATCTGGATGCTGGCCATCGGCTTCCTGATCTTCATCGGCGGCATCCTGCTGCGCGGCATCAGGGAATGCATGTGGTTCAACGCGCTCTGCACGGTCATCGAGGCCTCGGGGCTTCTGATCGTGATCGCGTCGGGCGTCTCCTACTGGGGCTCGCAGAACCTGCTCGAATTCCCGCCCGAGGCCAGCCACAACGGCGAGCTCGGCACGATAGCGATCCTCATCATGCAGGGCGCGGTGCTGACCTTCTTCTCCTTCATCGGCTTCGAGGACATGCTCAACGTCGCCGAGGAGGTGAAGAACCCGAAGCGCAACATGCCGCTCGCCATCATCATCGCGATGGTGGCCGCGACCGTGATCTACATGGCGGTGGCGATCACCGCGGTCTCGGTGATGCATTATTCGGAGCTGCCGAAGGCGCTCGCGCTCGTCGCGGTCGTCGAGAAGGCCTGGCCCTGGTTCCCGCCGATCATCCTCAGCGTCATCACCATCTTCGCGGTCTCCAACACCGCTCTCGTCAACTGGGTGATGGGCTCGCGGCTGCTCTACGGCATGTCGCGCCAGGGCCTGATGCCGGAGGCGCTCGGCAAGGTGAACGCGTCGCGCAAGACGCCGCATGTCGCCATCGTCACGATCTTCGGCATCGTGGTGGTGCTGTCGCTCATCGGCGACATCAAGGCGCTCGCGGCCTCGACCGTGCTGTTGCTGCTCACCGTGTTCACCGTGGTGAACGTCGCGCTCGTGATCCTCAAACAGCGCGAGCCTGCGCCCGAAGGCACCTTCGAGGTTCCGGTGTTCATCCCGATGCTCGGCGCGCTCGTGTGCTCGGCGCTCATCGTGGTGCGGCTGTTCCAGGGCGGCGACTTCACCGCGCCCGCGATCGCCATCGGCCTTATCCTGCTCATCACCGCGCTCTATTTCGTCACGGGCGCCGGACGGGACCAGGCGCGGCTGCAGCGCTTCATCGAGCAGGAGGACGCGGCGGCGGAGGCCTGACCTGCTCTCTTCGAAAGGCGTGTGAAGCTTGAAGGTCGCTCTTGTCGTCAACTCCTCGTCCGGCTCGCTTCTCGGCAAGCCGGACGCGGCCGCCGAGCTCGAGGCCAAGCTCCGCGGAGCCGGCCTCGAGGTCGTCGCCGTGCTCGACGGCGACGCGTCCGACCTCGTTTCGCGGATGGCGCAGGCCCGCGACCTGTCCGTCGACGCGATCGTGACCGCGGGCGGCGACGGCACCATCGCCACCGCCGCCGAAGCGCTGCTCGGCTCCGACAAGGCGCTCGCGCCGCTGCCGCTCGGCACCATGAACCTTCTGGCGAAGGATCTCGGGATCCCGGTCGATCTCGACGCCGCGATCGCGGTCTTCGCGGACGCCGAGACGACCGAGATCGACGTCGGCGACGTCAACGGCCACAAGTTCCTGTGCAACTCGATGCTGGGCGTGCCGGCGCGCCTTGCGGAGCGCCGCGAGCGCAATCGACTTCACATGGGCGTCGTCGGCTGGTGGCGACATGTGATCGCCGGACTAAATCGATGTATCGCTATCCGGCGATGCGGATCGGCCTCGACCTCGGCGACGGGCCGGTGACGATCCGCTCCAAGGCCGTCGTGGTGGCCGACAACGCCTATGACGAAGGGTTCGGACACGTGCTGACCCGCTCGCGCCTCGACCGGGGCGAACTGACCCTCTACGCGACGCGTCGCCTCAGCGCCTGGCCGCTGGTGCGCCTGTCGATCCGCATGGCGCTCGGCCGCTGGACCGACGACGTCGATCTCGAGACCCACCCACGTGAAGGAGCTGACGGTGACGAGCCGCAGGCGACTGCTCAGGGTGATGAACGACGGCGAGACGCGCCTCATCGCACCGCCGCTGAAATATAGAATTCTCCCCAAGGCGCTGAAGGTGCTGCGGCCGAAATCCGCCGCGCCCGCGCCGGAGCTGGGAGAGCGCGGCGTGAGCGGGACGGAACATCCGGGGAGGGGAGCGCACGCCTCCTCCACCATCGCTGTCGCGATGGTCCCCCTTCTCCGCTCCGCGAAGGAGGATCAAGAGGGCGAGACGCGGCTCCAGCGGATCCTCCCCTGCCGCAGGCGGGGGAGGGGCGCCGCGAAGCGGCGAAGGGGGCCGGCGCCGCGCCTTTCCGATCGCGCGTCGATCGCCGGGGTTTCGGCGTGACCCGCCTCGTCCACCTCTCCGACCTGCATTTCGACCGCGTCGATCCCGTCATCGTCGAGGCGCTGAAGCAGGAGATCAACGACGATCCGCCGGATCTCGTGGTGGTCTCGGGCGATCTCACTCAGCGCGCCCATCGCAACGAATACCGACGCGGCGCGGAGTTCCTGCAGAGCCTCCACGCGCCGGTGCTCGCGGTGCCGGGCAATCACGACATCTCCTACATCCACCTGCTGCAGCGCTTCGTCGATCCGTTCCGGCGCTGGCGGCGCTATGTCAGCCGCGACCTCGAGCCGACCTGGACCGACGACACCGTGGCGGTGCTCGGCCTCAACACCGCGCGGCGCATGGCGTTCTCGCTCGACTGGTCGAACGGGCGTTCAGCCTGCCGCAGCTGATGCGCTTCAAGCGCCGCGTCGAGGCGCTGCCCAAGAACCTGTTCCGGATCGTGGTCGCGCATCACGCGCTGCATCCGCCCGACGCCGAGCCCGAGCTCGACATCGTGGGGCGCGCCACTCACGCGCTCGAGACCTTTCGCGGCCTCGGCGTCGGCCTCGTGCTCGCCGGCCATCACCACCGCGGCTACCTCACCAACCACGAGCCGCTGGGCGAGGACATGCCGGTGCTCACCGTGGCGCAGGTCTCCACCGCGACCTCGACGCGGCTTCGCGGCGAGCCCAACGCCTATCACCGCATCGAGGTCGACCGGTCGGGCCTCGTCGACATCCTGGTGCGGGCCTGGGACGGCCATGGCTGGCGCGACGTTCCGGCCCGCGAGCAGGGCTGCGCGCGCCGCAAGCCGCCGCTGCCCGAGCCGACGCTCGTGCGCGAGGCCTTCGTGCAGCCGCGCGTCGCCGAGCTCGCCCGCCGCAGCAACGCGCCCGCGGGGCTCGGCTGAACGGCCTGCGCCGTCAAAGAGGAGAACCGCCGCCCGTGATCTCGCGCCGAGCCGCCACGGTCCGCATCGCCGCCGCGGCGACGCTGGCGTTCCCCGCCACGAAGCTCGCCGCCGCGCCGGCGCCGATCCCGGTGCTCGAAGGCGCTGTGTCGGCGAAGAACGCTCAAGGCGTCTTCGAGCGGGTCGCAGGCTTTTCCGACAAGATCATCGGGCTGAAGGCGACGCTCGATCCCGCCGCCGGCCTCGTAGCCGACAGGCTGCCGGACGAGGCGCTCGTCGTGTTTCTGTCGAGCACGGCGACAGGCCGCTCGGACGCGCAGAAATACCAGCTGTCCTTTGCGGGCGGCTTCGTCGAGGGCCGCGGCTTCGTCCGGCTCAACGGGTTCTTTCTCGTCAAATACGCCGGCATGGGGCAGGGGATTCTGGCCTACCAGCTGGAGCCGGTGAAGGAGAGCGAGGTCCTGCTCTCCGGCGCCAGGCTGAAGACGGTCCGGCTGCGCTGAGGCCGTTGTCTCCGGTAGCAATCTTTCCTACTTTTCAGGAAGGAGGCCTCACCGATGGCGAATGTCGAGAAGCTCGTCGCTCTCACGCCCGAGATGGCCGCGATGCTGCGCGAGGCGGTGGCGTCTGGGGAATATGCGTCAGCCAGCGAGGTGATGCGGGAGGCGCTGCGAGACTGGAAGGCCCAGCGGGCTGAGCGCGAGAAGGCGATCGAAGAGATCGGCCGCCTGTGGGACGTCGGCGTTTCGAGCGGACCCACGACGGACGGCGACGAGGCTTTCGACCGTGTCAGACGCGCTTTGACCTTGAAGGCGTAGGACGCAGCCGCGCGATGACGCTTCGCCTTCGACCTGAGGCCGAGGCCGACATCCTGAGGATCGCTCGCCACATCGCCGCCGACGATCCGAGGGCCGCGCTGAACTGGATCGACGCGGTCCAGCACCGATGCCGGGCGCTCAGCCAAAATCCCGGGATGGGCGTCTCCAGGCCGGACGTGCGGCCTGAGCTGCGCATGTTTCCGTTGGGAAACTACCTGATCCTCTATCGCGGGATCGAGGGCGGCGCGGAGATCGTCCGCGTCGTCCATGGGGCGCGGCGATGGCAGGATCTGCTCTAACGGCTCAGCCGATCTTCGACATGCAGACTGCCGACGCCGCCCATGCCGATCGAGCGCGCCGCGCCCTTGGAGAGATCGAGGAACCGTCCGCGGATGAACGGGCCGCGGTCGTTGATGCGCACCACCACGCTCTTGCCGGTCCTCGAATTGCTGACGCGGATCTTGGTGCCGAACGGCAAGCTGCGATGGGCGGCGGTCAGCGCGTAGGGCTGCATGCGCTCGCCGCTCGCGGTCTTGGAATGCAGCGCGTACCAGGAGGCCTTGCCGCACTGGGCGGAGGCGGGCGCTGCGGCCGAAACGCAGGCGAGCGCGGTCACGCCGGCGAGCGCCAGCATGGCGGATTTACTCATAGGATCTAATTCCCCGTTGGAAAGTCTATGTCCGGAGGAGTAGCGGTCGAATGTGAGCCTCGCGTGAGCACTATGAGGCCATTGTGCGGCGCAGCGATTGGTTCCGCTCAGGCGAGATTTTTTGATCAGCCGCCGGAAGGCCGTTGTTCTGAGATGTCTGTCTTTATTGCTTGACCGTATACGAAATATTCATATTTCAGTCTCCGCAGGACGAAGGTCCGCAGTTCCGCGACGCGACAAAGCTTTCGGCGCCTGACGGCCGCAAGCCGTCCCGGCGTCCTGCGCGCCTTTCTGCGCTTCACTCAATGCATTCTATGTATTATGTATACATATTGACGGCGCTCGGGGCGCCGACAGTTCGAACGAGAGAGCCCAGATGCGCCGCGCCGCCGACGTCACCCGCCGTTTTGTCCTGCTGGCGGCGGGGGCCGCCTTCGTGGTTCCGGCGCTTCTTCACGCGCCCGAGGCGTTCGGCGAGGCCCCGAAGACCGTGCGGATCGGGTTTCAGCGCTCGTCGACGCTGATGAGCCTGCTCAAGGCCGACGGCTCGCTCGAAAAGGCGCTGGGCGAGCGCGGCGTCGCGGTCACCTGGCACGAATTCACCAGCGGCCTGCCGATGCTGGAGGCGCTCAACGTCGGCGCGATCGACTTCAGCGCGGACGTCGCCGACACGGTGCCGGTGTTCGCCCAGGCCGCCGGCGCGAAGATCGTCTATGTGGCCGAAGAGGCGGCCTCGCCGTCCGCGCAGGCGATCCTTGTGCCGGCCTCGTCGAGCGTCGCTTCGGTGGCTGACCTCAAGGGCAAGAAGATCGCGGTCACCAAGGGCGCAGGCAGCCATTACCTGCTGCTCGCGGCGCTCGCCAAGGCCGGCCTCTCGATCAAGGACGTGACGCCGGCCTATCTCACCCCCGCCGACGGGCGCGCGGCGCTCGTCGCCGGCAAGGTCGACGCGGTGGTGATCTGGGATCCGTTCATCGCCAGCATCCAGGCGCAGACCGACGCGCGCGTCCTCGCCGACGGGACCGGGCTTTCCGGCTACAAGCGCTATTATCTCGCGACCCGCGACTTCGCCGATCGCGGCGGCGAGGCGCTCGGCCTCATCGTCGGCCGCCTGAAGGCCGCGGGCGAGCAGCTCAAGGCCGATCCGCGCGCAGGCGCCGAGAAGCTCACCGGCCTCTGGGCCATGGACGCGGCCAGCATCGAGAAGGCGAACGGCCGGCGGTCCTACAAGATCGGCGCCGTGACGCGCGAGGGGCTCTCCGAGCAGCAGAAGATCGCCGACGCCTTCTTCGGCGAGGGCCTGTTCCCCCGCAAGGTCGTGACCTCTGAACTGGCGATCTGGACGCCGCCGAGCCAGTAGCTCGATCCTGCCGGCGCTTGCGCCCGGCGACGCGTCGTGCGAGCAACCCCGAACGCCTGACATCCCGCGCCGGCGCGGCCGAACGCGCGCGCAAGCGCGGCTCGGCGCAAGCGTCGCGACGGCCAGCTCTTCCGACGTCTCGCCGGGGCTGCGGAGACGGCGTCCTGAAAGCACGCAAGACCGTCGCCGCTGGCAGATCCCTCAGATGACCGAAGTCGCTTCCCCGTCCGCCCCGTCTCCGCTGTCGCGCGAGGTCGAACGCCGCCGCACCTTCGCGATCATCTCGCATCCTGACGCCGGCAAGACGACGCTGACCGAGAAGCTCCTGATGTTCGGCGGGGCGATCCAGCTCGCCGGCCAGGTGAAGGCCAAGGGCGAGCGCCGCCGCACGCGCTCCGACTGGATGGCGATCGAGCGCGACCGCGGCATCTCGGTCGTCACCTCGGTGATGACCTTCGAGTACCGCGACTGCGTGTTCAACCTGCTCGACACGCCGGGCCACGAGGACTTCTCGGAAGACACCTACCGCACCCTCACCGCGGTCGATTCCGCCGTGATGGTCATCGACGCCGCCAAGGGCATCGAGGAGCGCACCCGAAAGCTGTTCGAGGTCTGCCGCCTGCGCGACATCCCGATCGTGACCTTCGTCAACAAGATGGACCGCGAGAGCCGCGACCCGTTCGAGATTCTGGACGAGATCGAGCAGACGCTCGCGCTCGACGTCGCGCCGCTCACCTGGCCGATCGGCCGCGGCAAGGAGTTCGCCGGCACCTTCGAGCTGAAGACCGGCCGCATCCGCCTCGTCGACGGCGGCGACGAGAGCGCGGGCGAGGGCCTGGGCGCGCTGAAGGGGCTGGTGAACGAGCACCGGCTCGCGGAGGTCACCGACGAGCTCGAACTCGCGCAGGGCGCGCTGAAGGCCTTCGAGATGGCCTCGTTCCGCGAGGGCCACCTGACGCCGGTGCTGTTCGGCTCGGCGCTCCGGAACTTCGGCGTCCGCGACCTGCTGGACGCGCTCGCCGATCTCGCGCCGTCGCCGCAGGGTCTCGACGCCGACAAGCGAGCGGTCGCGCCGGAAGAGCCGCGCATGACCGCCTTCGTGTTCAAGGTCCAGGCCAACATGGACCCTAACCACCGCGACCGCATCGCCTTCGTGCGGCTCATTTCGGGCAAGCTCACGCGCGGCATGAAGGCCAGGCAGACCCGCACCCAGAAGATGATCGGCCTTCATGCGCCGCAGTTCTTCTTCGCGCAGGACCGCCAGCTCGCCGAGGAGGCCTACGCCGGCGACGTGGTCGGCATCCCGAACCACGGCGCGCTTCGCATCGGCGACACGCTGACCGAGGGCGAGGACATCAGCTTCCTCGGCGTGCCGAGCTTCGCGCCCGAGATCCTGCGCCGCGTGCGGCTCGAGGACGCGATGAAGGCCAAGAAGCTCAAGTCCGCGCTGCAGGAGCTCGCGGAGGAGGGGGTGGTGCAGGTGTTCCGCCCGTTCGACGGCTCGCCCGCCCTCGTCGCGTCGTCGGCGCGCTGCAGCTCGACGTGCTGACGGGGCGCCTCCTGGCGGAATACGGCCTCGAGGTCGGCTTCGAGCAGAGCCAGTACTCGATCGCGCGCTGGATTACGGCGCCGGACCGCAAGACGCTCGAGGATTTCCTCGCCGCCAACCGCTCGAGCCTCGCCGAGGACCTCGACGGCGATCCGGTGCTGCTGGCGGGCTCCGCGTTCCAGATGGGACGCGCCAAGGAGCGCTGGGAGACCGTCGAGTTCACCGACGTGAAGGACGTGCGCAAGCAGGCGGCCTGAGGGCGCTCTTTCTCGTCTCAGTCGTCTCGACGGTCCTCATGCTGAGGAACCCTCAAAGCGGGCGTCTCGAAGCACGCAGTCCGTCTCCGTCGCATCGCGGTTGAAGCGAACTGCGTGCTTCGAGACGGCTGCTTCGCAGCCTCCTCAGCATGAGGAAGGCTGGAGTCGGAGTTCTGATCGGTCGCCGCCTTTTCTCTTTCAGCAACAGCCGGTCGGCCTCTTTCCAATCGCCTCGACGGCCCTCATGCTGAGGAGCCCGCAAAGCGGGCGTCTCGAAGCACGCAGTCCGTCTCCGCTCATGGACGCCTGGATCTACATCCTCCGCTGCTCCGACGGCTCCTACTATGTGGGCTCCACCCGCGGCGCGCTTGAGAAGCGTCTCGCCGAGCACCAGAGCGGCGCTTTCGGCGGCTACACCGCCGCGCGGCTGCCGGTGGCGCTGGTCTTCTCCGAGCGTTTCGTCCGCGTCGAGGACGCGATCGCGGCCGAGCGCCAGATCAAGGGATGGTCGCGCGCCAAGAAGGAAGCTTTGATCGCCGGACGTCTGGATCTGTTGCCGAGGCTGGCCGCGCGAACGCGCAGCTGAGGCGCACTGCGCGCTTCGAGACGGTCCTTCGGACCTCCTCAGCATGAGGTTCGTCGAGATGCATTCTGCGACTACGGCCTCTCGACGATCCTCATGCTGAGGAGCCCGCCGCAAGGCGGGCGTCTCGAAGCACGCGATCCGTCTCAGCCCCGCCTCACGCCGGCTCGCGCTCGCGCTCCTTGATCCCCTCGAAGCAGGGGCGCCGCCTCGAGAGCTCCTGGCCGACATGGTCCATGAACGCCCGGATGCGCGCGCTCGAGCGCAGGTCGGGATGGGTGAGGATCCACAGGCCCGGCGGCTGCTGGCCGGGCGGATCGTAGAGCCGCACCCAGGCTCGGGAAGCGGTGGGCGATGTAGCAGGGCAGCGGCCCGACGCCGATGCCGGCCGCGATCGCCTCGGCCATGCCGAGCACCGTGTTCAGGCGGTAGACCATCTTGTGCTCGCCCACCACGTCGCGGAGCCAGCGCTGCAGCGCCGCCAGCATGTCGCCAGGGCCGATCCAGGGCAGGTGGTCGAGCGCCTCGATGCTGTCGACCTCCTTCAGCGGCGCGAGGCCGTAGACCGCCCAGTAGATCGAGGCGAGGCGCCGGCCAACCAGCGTCTCGGGCGGCGAGGAGGTGACGCGCAGCGCGATGTCGGCGTCGCGCTTGGAGAGGTTCAGCACCGCGTTGCCCACCACCACGTCGAGCGTGATCTCGGGATAGGCGCGGCGGAAGCTCGCGAACACGTCGGTCAGGCCGTGGATCAGCAGGCCGTCGTTGGTGGTGACGCGCAGCTCGCCGGTCGGCGCGAGGTCCTGGCCGAGCACCCGGCGCTCGAACGACACGATGTCGTTCGCCATCCGGTCGGCGATCGCCGACATCTCGTCGCCGGCCGGCGTCAGGCCGTAGCCGGCGCGGCCGCGCTCGAACAGGCGCGCGCCGAGCCGTTCCTCGAGCGCCCCGAGGCGCCGGAACACGGTCGAGGCGTTGACGCCGAGCATCTCGGCGGCCCCGGCGAGCGACCTCCGCTCGGAGATCGCCTTCACCAGCCGGAAATCATCCCATTGAAGCATCGAGCAAGCCGTTTTGTGAGAAGTCGTCTTGCGTCCCCGCAAGCCACATAGCCGATTGTTCGGCACAAGTCATGCAGAGGCGGCGGGCTTTGGAAACAACAATCGCTGATAGACGAGGCCGACCCCGATCAGCACGCCGCCGAGGCCGATGAAGGAGACCGCGCGCCAGACGCCGCCGAGGCCCGCGAGGTCGAGCAGGAATACCTTCAGCACGACCAGAACGGCGATGAGCGCCGAGGCGAGCCGCAGCGTCTGCGAGCGCCGCACGACGCCGACCGTCAGAAGCGCGAGCGCGAAGACGAGCCAGACGGCGGAATAGACGTACCATTCGGCGTCGCTCTCGAACGGGCCGTCGAGCTCGGGGCCCGCGAAGGCGCGGCGCACGAAGAGCGTGAGGAACGCGAAGGCGAGCGCGAGCGCCGCGCCGCCGAGCGCCCGCCGCAGCCAGACCGGGCGGCCCTCGCCGGCGAAGCGCGCCGCCGCGAAGGCTGCGAGCGCCGGCAGCAGGTAGCCGGATCAGCGCGTTGAAGACCGCGCCGCCCTCGACCGGCTCTCCGGTGAAGAACGGGTTCGAGACGAGCAGCAGGCCGACGACCGAGATGATGGCGCCGAGACCGCCCGCGATCACCGCGCCCCAGTTCAGCACGGGGGAAGCGCGGCCGAGCGACAGTTTTTCCGGCGGCCGCCGACAGCGCGAAGGCGACGGTCGCGTCGAGGCCCGCCTCCAGGATCCCGACGCCCGGCGTCGCGACCTCGCCGCCGGTGGCGAAATGGCGCGCCTGCATGAAGCTCAAGAGCAGCGCGAACACGAGGCTGAGGCCTTCGAGCGCCTGCGAGGGAAGGGGTTGGCCGGCCTTGGCGAAGGCGCGCGCGCCGATCCAGAACGCGACCATGGGCGCGCCGTAGCCCCAGAGCAGAGCGTTGAACAGCGGCGTCGTCCCCGAGGTCGTCGCCGACGATTCGCGGGTCGACGCCGATGCGGACCAGCACGATCGCGGCCGCGACGATCGCGAGCCAGCCGAGCGCGCGGATGTTCCGGCGCGCCGCCACGAGGCCGAGCGCCATGGCGAGGAACGACAGCGCGACGGTGAGCCCGCCGTCGCGCATCGCCATGGCGAGCGCAAGGCCAAGCGCGGCGGAGGCGCCCGTGGCGTAGGCCGCGGTCGCGGCGGGGCTCGCGGCGCCGGAGGGCTCGCGGCGGGCGGCGTCTTCGGTGAGCGCGGCGAGCGCGGCTGCGACCAGCACCGCGATCGCCGCGAAGCGCAGGTCCGGCGCGAATTCGGCGACACGCCAGTAGGCGCTCGCGATGAGGAGCAGCGGCGCGGCCGCGGCGGCGGCGGCCAGCAGGCCGCTTCGCCACGCCGGGCTTGCGGAGGCGATGCGGGCCGCGAACGCGCCGGCCGCGAGGAACGCCGCGCCGAGGACGCCGCAAAAGGCGAGGAAGCCGCCGAGCCCGTCGCTGCGCGGCGTCTCGCCGGGGCGGGAAGGCTCGTGGCCTCGGCCATGGCGGTGAGCGCGCCGTCGTCGAAGGAGAGCGTGACGAGCGCCGCGAGGACCGCGCCGACGGGGGCGAGCGGCGAAAGGCCCGGCGCCCAGGCCGCGAGGCCCAGCAGCGCCAGCATCACCGCGCCGGTCGCCGCGAGCGTGGCGGCGCCGAAGCCGTCGATCGCGGGCGCTGCGGTCGCGAGCAGCGCGAACAGGGCGATCAGGGGCCCGCTGATCCAGTCCGGCGCCGCGGCTTCGGGCGCCTTGGCGGAAAGGCCCGAATGCATCGCGGCGGCGAGCGCGATGAGCCCCACCACGTAAGCCAGCAGCGGCCCCGAACCGGCGGCGAGGCCGCCGAGAACCGCAAGCGCCCCCAGGCGAAGGCCGCGATCCCCGCCGCGAGCGCGAGCGGCGGCCAGTTCCGCATCCGCGCGACCGCGAAGGCGGCGGCCGTCGGCGCGAGGAGATAGGCGAAAAGCGCGATCGCGTTGGGCTCGTCGGAGGAGACCAGGAGAGGGGTGGCGTAGGCGCCGATGAGGCCCGCCGCGCCGAGCACCGGCCCGTGCAGCACGGCCGCGACGAGCGTCGCGACCGCCACGATCCCGAGCGCGAGGAAGGCGGCGGCCGGCGGCAGGAAGCCGTAGAGCGCATAGGCCGCGTAGACGGTCGCGAAGGCGCTGGTCGCGCCGGCCGAGGTGACGACGGCGGGAATGTCGATGGCCTTGCGGGGGCCGGAGCCTTCCGCGCGGCGAAGCCGTTCGCCAAGCGCCAGCAGCCCGGCCGAGAACAGCGCCCCGAGCGTGATCCGCGCCGCGGGGCCTATCAGCCCCTGTTCGATCGAATAGCGGACGAGGAAGATGCCGCCGAGCGCGAGCGCGAGCCCGCCGACGATCACGCTCCAGCGCGCGCCGACGAGCTCCTCCAGCGAGCGCCCGGGTTTTTGCGGCGCAGGTTTGGGAGGCGCAGGCTTGGGCGCCGGGGGCGTGGGACGGACATGCGCGGCGGCGACGCGGCGGCGGCGGCGCGGGCGGCGCCTGCGCGGTCGCCGGGGCCGGCTGCGGCGCCTGCGACGGGAGGGGTGACGGCTCGGCCGCGGCTTTGCGGGCGAAGGCGCTTTCGAGGGCTGCGAGGCGCCGTTCGAGCGTGTCGATCCGCCGGCGGGCCGAAAGGCCGAGCGTCAGCCCCGCGATCGCCATGACGGGCACGGCGAGCACCAGCAGGATCAGCAGCCCGAATTCGTCCAAAGCCGCCGCCCCCCGATGCCGCGAGGGCGCGACGTTAGGGCGCCGCGTTCGGGAGAGGAAGCCGACGAAGGAGTTGGAGCGGTCGAAAGGAACTGCGTGCTTCGAGACGCGGCCGAAAGGCCGCTCCTCAGCATGAGGACCGTCGTGAAAGTCTGCAAACCTTCCTCATGCTGAGGAGCCCGCCATCGGCGGGCGTCTCGAAGCACGCAGTCGGTCTCAGCCTCGCGGCAGGCGCCGCATGATCCTGTGCTTGGCGCGCTTCATCACGCCGGGCGGGCGCTCGGGATCGACGAAGTCGGTCTCGGCGAGCGCCTCCTCGACCTCGCCGAGCTCGCGCACCTCGAGCTCGATCAGCCGCCGGCCGTTGCGCCCGAGCGCCTCGATGGTCGCGATCAGCGAGCCGGTCTCCTCGAGCTTGGCCGCCACCACCTCCGTCGTGGCGCCGAGATGCTCGGCCAAAAGGTCGTCGCGCACCGCCGCGATCTTCTTCGAGAGCGCCTCGTCGTCGTGCGCGTCGATCGCGAGATCGCACTCGGTGTCGAAGCCCATCGAGCGATTGTTGAGGTTGGAGGAGCCGACGCGCAGCAGCCGGTCGTCCACGATCATCACCTTGGCGTGGACGTAGATCGGCGCGCCCGAGGCGGTGGCGGGATAATAGACGCGGAAGCGCTTCTGCTTGTCGGCGTAGCGCACATGGTCGATGAGCCGCGCCCGGGCCGCGCCCATGGTCGCCTCCTCGAGCCAGCCGTCCTGGCTCTCGGGATTGACGATGACGATCTCGGGCCCGTCCGGCTCGACGAGGCGCGCGATCACGGCCTCGGCGATGCGCCGGCTCGCGAAATACTGGCTCTCGATGTAGAGGCTGCGCTTCGCGGTCGCGATCGCCGCGAGATAGAGCGCCTCGATCTCGGCCACCTGCGGATGGTCGTCATAGGCTGCGACCGTGCGCGAGATCGCGACGTCGACGCCCTCGAAGGTGGGGGCGAGCGGCTCCGGCCACAGATCCTCGCCCGTCGGCCCTTCGGCGAGCTTTTCGCCGGTCGCGCGGAACCAGCGCTCGCGGGCGATTTCGCCGAGCGCCCTGGCGGCAGCTCCGTCCACGCAGGTCGTTGCGTCGTGCCAGGGCTGGAGCGAGCGGCCCCAGGGCGAGCGGCGGTTCGGGTCCTTCTCGCGGTGCTCTCGCGTGTCCCAGCGCCCGAGCGTCATGTCGATGCCGCCGCAGAAGGCGAGCCGGTCGTCGATCGCCACGATCTTCTGGTGGTGGGACGCCATCGGCGGATGCGCGCCGTCGAGCTTCAGGCGGATGTTCTTCTTGGCCATCCACTGCAGCAGGTAGAACGGCGTCTCGCCGCGCGAGAGCGTCTCGACGATGCCGAAGCGCCACTTGAGGAGATAGATCTCCACCTCCGGCCGCCGGTCGGCGATCCAGGTGAGGAACGGGCCGAGCCGGTTGGGGCCTTCGAGCGTCGCGCCTTCGGGCTCGAGCTCGATGCGGCTGTCGAAGTCCCAGCCGATCAGCATCACCGAATGGCGCGCGTTCAGGATCGCCTGCTTTGCGAAGCGGTAATAGTCGTTCGCGTCGACGATGAAGGCGAAGCGCTCCGCCCGCTCGATGCGCCAGCAGGTGTCGCCCGGAACGAGAATGCTATCGGATGTCATGAGGTCGTCCGGGGGAAAATCACGCAGCCCGGCCGGGTTATAGCGCGACTTTCGTCAGGGGCGAGGCGGGGCGAGGGCGTGCGCGGATCCTCGGGGAGGGGGACCATGGCGATAGCCATGGTGGAGGGGGCCGGCGCGCCGAAAAGAGTTCGCGCCTCACCCCCGCCCGAACCGCAGGCCGGGCGCCGGGCGCTCCTCGATCACCTCGCGGCGGAAGCGATAGAGCGCGGCGGGGCGCCCGCCCGTCTGGGTCTCGGACTGGCCCGTCGGCTCGACCAGCGCCGCGGCCTCGACGAGGCGGCGAAAATTCTGCTTGTGGAGCTTTCGGCCCGCTACCGCCTCGACGGCGAGCTGAAGCGCGGTCAGCGTGAAGCGCGGCGGCATCAGCTCGAACACCACGGGGCGATATTTCAGCTTCGATCGCAGCCGCCCCATCGCGGTGGCGAGGATGCGGCGATGGTCGTCGCGCATCGCCTCTCCGAGCCGCGGCGCGTCGGTCCTTGCGAGCGCCGCCGGGCGGCCGTCGCGGCAGGCCTCCTCTACGAGCCCGGCCTCGTAGAGCAGCTCGTAGCGGTCGAGCACCTTCTCCTCGTCCCAGGGCGCCTCGTCGAGGCCGAAACAGAAGCGCGCGCGGGCCAGGCGCGGCAGCGCGCGGCCGGTCTCGGCCTCGGGCGCCTCGGCGATCCAGTCGTTGAGCGCGGGCAGGATAGCGTGGTCGAGCACCTCGGGCCGGCGGCGGCGCCAGTCCTCCCAGGGGAAATAGGCGTACCACGGCCGGAACGCCGCGCCGGCCGCCTCGAGCGCCGCGCGGTCGCGCGGCCGGCGGGTGAGCGCGAGATAGCCGATCGACACCATGTGCCGGGCCTGGGGCACGAGCGCGCGGCCGCGGTCCCCGAAGGTGTAGAGCTGCTCCACATAGCCGACGTCGAGCGCGGTCTGGTCAAAGATCGAGGCGCGCAGCGCGATTTCGAGCGTGCGGTCGCGCGCCGGATCGAAGGCGCCGGAGGGAAGGCCCGCCGGCCCGCCGCCGCCGCGCGTGACGAGAATTTCCGGCGCCTCGTTCTCGACGGCGACCACCGCCGCCGACAGGCCGACGCCGACGGCCGCGGCGGCTTCGTTCATGAGCGGTCGGCGCGGTCGATCGCGAAGGGCGCGCCCTCGAAGGCGTCGCGCCCGCGGCCGATGGCGGCCACCGCCTCGACCATCCGTCCGCCGCGGCCGAGCGCGGCGTCCGCGAGGCTGACGATGAGGCGGTTGGGCGTCGCGGTGGGGCTGAGCTCGCGCATCGTGCGCGCGAGCTCGAATTCGTCGCGCGCCGGCTCGCGCGCGCAGGCGATGGCGAACGCCATGGCGGTGGAGCGGCTGACGCCCGCATAGCAGTGCACGAGGATCGGCCGGTCGTCGGCGGCCGCGAAATCCAGCGCGTCGGCCACGTGGCTTTCGCAGGGCGGCACATAGCCTTCGAGCGGCTCGACGATGTCGTGGAAGTAGAGCGTGAGGTGATCGTCCGGGGCGATCCGGGCCGGGCGCTCGATCTCGGTGCCCTCGGCCACCAGCGACAGCATGCGGTGGACGCCGAAGGCTTCGGCGCTCTCCTTCAGTCGGGTGATGGGGCAGACGGCGATCATCGGTCGAACGATAACAAACTTGAGGGCGTCGCGCATACCTCATACGGGGGATGCGTCATCCGCGCCGACCTCAGACCGCAAGCTCGGCGAAGCGGTCCAGAAACCGGCGCTTGGCGGTCTCGGCCGGCCAGGGCGTGAGGTCGGCGTCGTGCGGCGCGCCGACGGGGCGGCCGAAGACCGTCGTGGCCTCGGCGAGCGAGAAGCCCGCGAGCCGTGTCGCCTCCAGGAAGGCGGCGCTCTGGTCGGCGCGCTTCACGAGCTTGAGGCAGGCGGCGTCGGGCTCCGGCGAGAGGCCGAAGCGCAGGCGCACGGCTGCGGCGAGCCGCGCCTCGACCTCGCGGTAGCTGTCGCCGATCACCGCCTTGAACGGGCTGATCATGTCGCCGACGACATATTCGGGCCCGTCGTGCAGCAGCGCCCAGAGGAGGGACGCGCGCGGCGCCGCCGGTTCGATGCGGCGGGCGATCTGCTCCACCAGCAGCGAGTGCTGGGCGACGGAAAAAATGTGCTCGCCCGTGGTCTGTCCGTTCCAGCGCGCCACCCGGGCGAGGCCGTGGGCGACGTCCTCGATCTCGACGTCGAGCGGGGAGGGGGCGAGCAGGTCGAGCCGCCGTCCAGACAGCATGCGCTGCCACGCGCGCGGACCGGCGGCGCGTTTCGGGGCGCGGATGGGCGTGGTCGGGGGACGGTCGGGCATCGGGGCGCAAGGGCGGGACGGGCAGGGTCGCTTGGCCGCGATTCGGCTTTGACAGAGGCGCGGCGCGGGCCGAACCATGCGGCCCAAACGACAAAAACTCAAAAGGGACGGAAAAACCCCATGACGATCCTCTACGGCCACGAGCACCGCGCGCTTCAGGACGAGCACGATTCGCGCCGGCTCGCGGACCTCTGGCAGCAGATGCTGATCCACGGCGAGCTCGCGCCCGAAGAGCAGGGCTTCATCGCCTCGCGCGACTACTTCTTCCTCTCGACCGTCGACGCCAGCGGCTGGCCGACCGTCTCCTACAAGGGCGGCGCGCCCGGCTTCGTGCGCGTGCTCGACGCCCGGACGCTCGCCTTCCCGGGATACGACGGCAACGGCATGTTCCTGTCGGCCGGTAACATCGCCGAGAACGCCAAGGTCGGGCTGCTGTTCATCGACTTCGAGACGCCGCATCGCCTGCGCGTGCAGGGCGAGGGCGAGATCGTGCGCGAGGGCGAGCTCGTCGAGAGTTTCGTGGGCGCGGCCTATGCGGTGAAGGTCCGGATCACCGACGCCTTCGTCAATTGCGGCCGCTACATCCACAAGATGAGCCGCGTCGAGACGTCCCGCCACGTGCCGACCGAGGACGGCCAGCCGCTCGCCGAATGGAAGCGCATCGACGCCGTCCAGCCGCATCTGCCCGAGCGCGACAAGGCGCCGGCGGCGCAGGCCGGCGAACTCACCATCGAGCAATATGGCGAGAAGGTCGTGGCGGGGACGACCTGACTGCGCGAAGCGCGCAAATTTTCCGAGGCCCCGCTCGATTTGCGCGGGAAAGGACCCCTCGACGGTCACGGCGCCGCTAGCGTTTCGTGATCCACGCCCTATGACGTCTCCACCTCCCTCGGTCCGCCGGGACCGCAAGACCAATCAGGCGGAGACGCGACATGGCATCCACCACGGCCGAGACGGCCCCCGCGCCGACAGCCACGCCCTGGTACAAGATCCTCTATGTCCAGGTGCTGATCGCGGTCGCGATCGGCGTCGCGCTCGGCTACTTCTACCCCGATCTCGGCAAGGCGATGAAGCCGCTCGGCGACGGCTTCATCAAGCTCGTGAAGATGGTGATCGCGCCGATCATCTTCCTCACCGTGGTGCACGGCATCGCGTCGATGTCGGACATGAAGAAGGTCGGCCGCGTCGGCGTGAAGGCGCTCGTCTACTTCGAGCTCATGACCACGGTGGCGCTGATCATCGGCCTCGTGATCGTCAACCTGCTGCAGCCCGGCGCCGGCATGAACGTCGACCCGTCGAAGCTCGACGCCGGTTCGGTCGCCAAATACCAGAAGGCCGCCGAAGGCCAGACCATCACCGACTTCTTCCTGCACATCATTCCCGACCAGGTGGTCGGCGCCTTCGCGCAGGGCGAGATCATCCAGGTGCTGTTCTTCGCGATCCTGTTCGCCTTCGCGCTGCACATGATCGGCGACAAGGGCAAGCCGGTCATGGACCTGATCGACGCCTCGATGGAGATCTTCTTCAAGATCGTCGGCATCGTGATGCGCGCGGCCCCCATCGGCGCCTTCGGCGCGATGGCCTACACGATCGGCAGCCAGGGCGTCGGCGCGCTCGCCTCGCTCGCCTATCTCATGCTCGGCTTCTACCTCACCTGCCTGATCTTCGTGTTCGGCGTGCTGGGGATCGTGGGCTGGCTCACCGGCTTCTCGATCTTCAAGTTCGTCCGCTACATCGGCGAGGAGCTGCTGATCGTGCTCGGCACGTCCTCGTCGGAAAGCGTGCTGCCGCGCATGCTCGACAAGATGAAAAGGGCGGGCGCGGAGGAGAGCGTCGTCGGGCTCGTCATCCCGTCGGGCTATTCGTTCAATCTCGACGGCACCTGCATCTATCTGACGATGGCCGCGATCTTCCTCGCCCAGGCCACCAACACCGAGCAGACGCTCTGGCAGCAGATCGTCATCCTGCTGATCCTGCTGCTCACCTCGAAGGGGGCGGCGGGCGTCACGGGCTCCGGCTTCATCGTGCTCGCCGCGACGCTCCAGTCGGTGGAGCACATTCCCACCGCCGCGATCGCCCTCATCCTGGGCATCGACCGCTTCATGTCGGAGGCGCGCGCGCTCACCAACCTCGTCGGCAACGGCGTCGCGACCATCGTGGTGGCGAAGTGGGAGGGCGCGCTCGATGAGGAGAAGCTGCACGCCGAGCTCAACGGCAAGACCTCGGTACCGTCCGGCGAGAGCAGGGGTGCGGCGAATGGATAAAATGCAGCCGATAGTAAGAGTCGTCCCGCTTTCGGCAACCTTGGGTTAAGGTCTCGGGACCATCACCTTGGTCCCATGGGAAGTTCTCGCTCAAAGCCGATCCCCCAGGGATCGCCTGGCGGCGTCTCGATCAAGGTCTCCGAGGCGCTCGCCGATCATGCGGGCGTCGCCGCGATCGGGACCGACGATCCGATCGGCCGCGCGCTCGAAAGCGTGCGGCGACATCTGCGGATGGACGTCGCGTCCATTTCCGAGTTCGCAGGCGCGGCCAAGACCTTCCGCTACGTCCGCTCGCGCGCCGGCCGCGCGCCGATCTGGGCCGGGCTCTCGGTCCCGATCGCGGACGGCTACTGCAAGAAGGTGGTGGACGGGCTGCTGCCCGGCCTCATCGTCGACGCCTCGCGGCATCCGGCGGCGCGCGAGATCCCCGCGACGCGCGCCGTGCCGATCGGCTCGCACCTGTCGGTTCCGCTCGTGCTCGCGGACGGGCGCGTCTACGGCACGCTGTGCTGCTTCAGCTTCGCGCCGGACGTCACGCTGAACGAGCGCGACCTCGCGCTGCTCGCCGCCTTCGCCGACGTGCTCGCCTGCCAGATCGAGACGCAGCTCGTGGCGCTGCGCTCGCGCGACGAGCTCATCGATCGGCTCGCGGCCGCGATGCTCCGGCAGGAGCCTGCGATCGTCTACCAGCCGATCTTCAAGATGTTCGACATGAGCATCGCGGGCGCCGAGGCGCTCGCCCGCTTCGGGCTCGAGCCGAGGCGCGCGCCGGACGTGTGGTTCGCCGAAGCCGGCGCGCTCGACATGCGGACCGCGCTCGAGAAACAGGCGATCCGCAACGCGATCGACGGCTGCCGCGAGATCTGGACGGCGAGCCCCATCGATCTCAGCGTCAACTGCTCGCCGCAGACGATTGTCGAGGGCGACCTCGCGGCCTTCTTCCGCCACGACCCGTGCGAGCGGCTGATCCTGGAGATCACCGAGCACGACCACGTCGCCGAATACGGCCCTCTGCTGGCCGCGCTCGAGCCGCTGCGGCGCATGGGCGTGCGCGTGGCGGTCGACGACGCGGGGTCGGGCTACGCCAGCATGCGCCACATCGTTCATGTCGCGCCCGACTACATCAAGCTCGACCTCACTCTGACGCGCGGCATCGAGGAAGACCGGACGCGGCAGGCGCTCGCAAGCTCGCTGATCGAGTTCGGCCACCAGACGAACTGCAAGATCGTGGCCGAGGGCGTCGAGACGGCCGCCGAGCTGCTGACCCTCAGGAACCTCGGCGTCGACAAGGCGCAAGGCTATTTTCTCTCGCGGCCGATCCAGGCCGAGCACGTCGTGGACTTCGCCAGAGGCGCGGTCTCGACGCTCGCCGGGCGCGTGGCGTGGGAAGGCGCCGATCTCGGCACGCCGCCGACCGCGCTGCGCGCCTGAGCGTTATCGCCGGTTCCCGGGATTTGCGGGAGATCCGCAGCCGTCAGTCCCGCCTCGGCCGGAATGACGCCGGCGGTTCGGGCGCTTTTTTCTGCGGTCAGCGGCCGCCGGCGCGCCAGCACTCGTGCATGTGGTCGTCCACCATGCCGACCGCCTCCATGAAGGCGTAGACGATCACCGGACCGCAGAACACGAAGCCGCGTTTCTTCAGGTCCTTCGAGAGCTTTTCGGAGAGCGGCGTCGAAGTCGGCACCTCGGCGAAGGCGCGCGGGGCGTTGACCTTGGGCGCGCCGTCCACGAAGCCCCAGAGATAGTCGGAAAAATCCTCGCCCTTCTCGGCCATCGCGAGATAGGCGCGGGCGGATTTCACCGCGCCCTCGATCTTGGAGCGCGAGCGCACGATGCCGGGATTGGCCATCAGGCGCGCGACGTCGGCCTCGCCGTAAGCCGCCACGATCTCGGGCCGGAACCCCTCGAAGGCGGCGCGGAAGGCCTCGCGCTTCCGCAGGATCGTGATCCAGGCGAGACCCGCCTGGAAGCCGTCGAGCACCAGCTTTTCATAGAGCGCGCGGGCGTCGCGCTCCGGGCGGCCCCAGTCGGTGTCGTGATAGTGGACATAGAGCGGGTCGGTCCCGCACCAGGCGCAGCGCGTCTTCCCGTCCGGATGGACAAGGACCGAGGGTTTCGCCGAGGCTTGGCTCAAGCCGCGGTCTCGCCCGGCGCCGGGAAGCGCGTCCAGCCGGCCTTCTCGACGGTGAGCATGGCCGCGCCCGCGATCAGCGGCTGGCCCGCCTCTCGCGCTTCGGCCGCGCGGTCGAGACGAATCAGCGCGAGGCCGCGTCCTTCCACCGAGGAGCCCATGCGGCCGACCGTCTTCTCGCCGGCCAGCACCGCCGCGCCGACTTCCGGCGGCAGGCCGTCGATCCGCACCGGCGTCACCCGCGTGCGCGCCGTGCCGCGATGCTCCATGCGGCTCACGACCTCCTGGCCGACATAGCATCCCTTCTTGAAGTCGATGCCGTTCAGCTGGTCGAGGCAGGCCTCGTGCGGAAACGCGTCGCCATAGACGAAGTCGAGCCCGCCCATCGGCACGCCGAGCGCGATGCGGTGCTCGCGGTAGCGCTCGAGGCCGACGTCGGCGACGCCGTCGGGCATCGCCGAGCCCGGCGCGACATAGGCGCGCGCGCCGAGCCCGGGCAGGCGCGGGTCGATCACGAAGTCGGGCCCGCCGCGCGGCAGCAGCTGGCCGTCGCCCCAGACGACGAGCGTGCGGAACCGGTCGCTCGCGTCCTCGATCTCGACCTTCGAGCGCAGCTTGTAGAGCGTGAGCCGCCGCGCGATGTCGGCGGCGAGATGTCCGGCCAGGTCGAGGCGGAAGCCGCCCTCGATTCGCGAGGCCAGCATGTCGGCGATGATCTTGCCCTGCGGCGTCAGCAACGCCGCATAGGCCGCCCGTCCCGCCGCGAGCTTGCCCACGTCGTTGGTCAGGAGATTATCGAGAAACCGGCCGGCGTCCGACCCCGTCACGTGGAGGACGCCGCGACCGTCTAGGAAAGCGCCGCGCATCCGGCTTCTCCTGTCCGTGTTGCTTTCAGCCCCGCGCAAAGGTAGCTGGCCGGGGGAGCGGCCTCAAGCGGGTCCTTCGACGAGGAGGGAACACATGCCCGAGACCTTCGACCTCGTGATGACCCGGGCGTCGTCGCGAACCATGACGGCGAACGCCGCGCCGATATCGGCGTGCGCGACGGCCGCATCGCCGAGATCGGCGATCTGTCCGGCGCCTCGGCCGGAGAGACGATCGACTGCGCGGGCCTTCATTTGCTGCCCGGCGTCATCGACACGCAGGTGCATTTTCGCGAGCCGGGCGCCGAGCACAAGGAAGACCTCGAATCAGGCTCGCGCGCGGCCGTGCTCGGCGGCGTGACGGCGGTGTTCGAGATGCCCAACACCAATCCGCTCACCGTCACGCCCGAGGCGCTCGCCGACAAGCTGGCGCGGGCCAAGGGCCGCATGCATTGCGACCACGCCTTCTTCGTCGGCGGCACGCATGAGAACGCCAAGCACGTCGCCGAGCTGGAGCGCCTTCCGGGGGCCGCCGGCATCAAGATCTTCATGGGCTCGTCGACCGGCTCGCTGCTCGTTCAGGACGACGACGGCGTGTCCGAGATCCTCAGGCGCACCCGCCGGCGCGTGTCGTTCCATTCCGAGGACGAGCCGCGGCTCGTCGAGCGCAAGGGCGAGCGCATCCCCGGCGACCCGCAGAGCCACCCGGTGTGGCGCGACGTCGAGGTCGCGATGAAATGCACGCGCCGCCTCACGGCGATCGCCCGCCGGCACGGCGCCAAGATCCATGTGCTGCACATTTCGACGGCCGAGGAGATGCGCTTCCTCGCCGACTACAAGGACGTGGCGACGGTCGAATGCACGCCGCACCACCTCACGCTCGGCTCCGACGCCTACGCAAGGCTCGGCGCGAAGGCGCAGATGAACCCGCCGGTGCGCGACGACGCCCATCGCGAGGGCATCTGGTGGGGGCTCCGTCAGGGCGTCGTCGACGTGCTCGGCTCCGACCACGCGCCCCATCAGCTCGAGGAGAAGGCCAAGCCCTATCCCGACAGCCCCTCGGGGATGACGGGCGTGCAGACGCTTGTGCCGATCATGCTCGACCACGTCGCGGCCGGGCGCCTCAGCCTCGCCCGCTTCGTCGACCTGTCGAGCCACGGGCCCTCGCGCATCTTCGGCATCGCGCGCAAGGGCCGGATCGCGGTCGGCTATGACGCCGACGTCACGGTGGTGGACCTGAAGCGCCGCGAGACGATCACCAATGCGTGGATCGGCTCAAAAAGCCGCTGGACGCCCTATGACGGGGTCGGTCACCGGGTGGCCGGTCGGGACGGTCATTCGGGGGCGGCGCGTGATGTGGGACGGGGAGATCGTGACGCCGGGATCCGGCGAGCCGGTGCGCTTCATCGACACGCTCGCCGCGTGAGCGGCGCGGCGGGACGATCTGGCCGGGCCTGCGGCCCGCGGCTTGCTTCGCAGGCGGCGGACGCCACTTCGACCCTGCGCCCCGCCCGACTCTCCAGCGAAAGCCGAACCATCGTGCCGAGGAGACGCCCGTCGTGATGGACCTGTCGCTGATCGCGACCGGCATGGCCATCGGCGTGGGCGTCAACGCGCCCGTCGGTCCGGTGAACGTCATGTGCATCCACCGGGCGATCCGGAACGGACCGACCTCGGCGATGGCGGCGGGCTTCGGGGCGTGGGTGGCGGACGTGATCTTCGCCGCCGCCGCCGCCTTCGGCGTCACGGCGATCTCGGCCTTCGTCGAGGGCCATCTGCCGGTGATCAAGGTGGTGGGCGGCGCGGTGATGATCGCCTTCGCGATGAAGCTGCTCTATGCGCCGTCTTCGATGAGCTCGGCGCCCGCCAACGACACCAAGCTGTCGCTGTTCCACGCCGCGCTCACCTCGCTGGTGCTGACCGCGACCAACCCGGCCGTGCTGCTCGGCTTCTTCGCGATCTTCGGCGGGCTCGCCGGCATCGGCGACGATCCGGGCTACGGCACGGCGGCGCAGCTCACCATCGGGGTCGCGATCGGAAGCGCGGCCTGGTGGGCGCTGCTCTCGACCGGCGCCAGCCGGCTGCGCGAGCGAATCGCGGAGAAATGGCTCGGGCGCATCAACACGATCTCGGGCGGCGCGCTCGCGATCTTCGGCTTCATCGTGCTGATCGGCGTCGCGCTCGGCTATTGAGGACGCGGCGGCTCGGGAGCCGCCGCGCCGCCTCGTCAGGTCAGCCGCAGATCACGATGAGCGTGAAGGGAGCGTCCTGCTCCTTGCGGCTCTTGCCGTTGAAGGTCTCGACATAGAGCGTGTCGGTGGTGCCGAAGAGGCCGCTGACGGTGATGAAGTTCGGCGGGAAGAAGCCCCGGAAGCGGCCGTAGCCGATCGAGCCCGTCCACACGCAGCCGGTCAGGTCGCGCTTGAACTTGACGGCCCACTGGCCGTCCTTGGCCCCGCCATTGGCGCGAACGACCGAGTCGACGCCGATGCCGTTGATGAGCGCGCCGTCGAGGTCGACCGCCGCCGCCGAGCTGGGCGCGCCGAGCGCGGAGCCGGCGACGCTCGGGCCGACCATCAGGAGGCTCGCCGAAACCGCGAGCGCTGCGAAAAGCTTAGACATGCGTATTCCCCCACAAACGACGTTTGCAGGAGTGCTGTAGTACAGCTTCAAGTTTCGGGCAATTGACGCAAAGTTATCGTCGGGCGATCAATGCTTCTGATCGCTCGACGATGACCAATGTTGCTTGGCGCTCGGGCGTGTCGGAAAGCTGCGGTCGCACGCCCGGCGAAGTCCAGAGCGCGCGCCGACCGATCAGTGCGGCAGGCGCGGCAGCGTGTAGCCGCCGGTCCGGATGCGTTCGGGCAGCTTCTCGGCGAAGCGGGCGGTGGCCTCCTCGCCGAAGGACAGCACCAGCTCCTTCAGCGCCGCGAACAGGGCCGCATGCGCGACGCAGTCGGGCGAGATGCCGTCGAGCAGGGCCTCTTCCCAGGCCTCGTCGAGATAAGCGAGCGCGGCGCGGCGGCCGTCGACAGGGGTGTCGTCCGTAGTCGTATCGTCGTGACTCATACTCGGTCCCTGCTCCCAGACTCAGGACCGTATCGGGTTTCAGGCCCGGGCGAAGCCGATTCTCGAAGAAAGGGTTAACGCGCTTCGGAAAACTCGGGGGTGGCCGTTTACGGTCCGTAACGAGATTTCACGTCCGTCGCGATCTTCGAGGTCTCGGCCAGGAACAGCCGGCTCGCCGCGCGCGCGGCCGGCGTGCAGGCGCGGTAGCTGCGCGCCCAGGTGCGGAAGCTCGCATTGAACGCGCCGGCCAGGCGATCCCGGCGGTCGGGCGCCGGTTGCTCCGCCTCGATGAGCGCCGCCATCCGGTCGCGCCACTGGTTGGCGTCGCTCTCCTGGCAGACCGTCCGCAGGTGGTGGAGCGCGCCGAGCAGCTCGGCGAGCCGCATCATCTGCGGCTCATAGGGCGGCGGCGCGTTGGGATCGGGCGCGGCCGGCCGCGCCGGGGGAGGGGGCGCGGCGGTCGGCGTCGGGGGCGAATGGCGCTGCCGGCCGGCGTCGCCCGGCTGCGCGGCGAGCGGCGCGGCGCCGAGCGCGAGCGCCGCAAGTAGGACGACGGCGCGCCTCACGATCCCGCCTCCTTCGCAAGCGCCGCCGCGCGCTCGATCACGCGGGCGAGCCCCTCGGTGGTCTCGTAGCCGCCGATCTCGTCCGGGCCGACCCAGGCGATCGCGTCGGCCTCGTCGCCGACGCTCGCTTCGCCCGCCGTCCAGCGGCCGCAATAGGCGAAGATCACGGCGTGGCTGAGCGCGTCTCCGCCGTCGTTCCGCCGGATCGCCTCGACGACCTCGGCGAGGCCCAGGATTTCGGCCGAGACGCCGGTCTCCTCCATGAGCTCCCGGCGCGCCGCCTCCATGGCGGTCTCGCCGAACTCGATTCGCCCTCCCGGCAACGACCAGAGCCCCCGTCCGGGCTCGCGGACGCGGCGCGCGATCAGCACCTTGCCGTCGCGGAAACAGGCGAGGCTCGCGGCGAGGATCGGCCGGGGCGCCTGGCCGCCGGTCACGCGGCGCCTCCCGATTCCGCTTGATCGGACCCGTTGAGCCGTGCGAGCACGCCGGGCGCCGGAAGGCGGGGCGCCGAAGAGACTCGGTCGCCGCGATGCAGGACATCGATCATGTGCGGACGCTTCGCCCTGACTTCGCCGAGAGCCGCCGTCGAGGCGCTGACGGGCGCCGTCTCGGCCGCGGAGTTCGAGCCGCGCTATAACATCTCGCCGTCGCAAATGGTGAAGGCCGTCGCCGAAGACGGCGATAAGCGGTTGATTTCGGACTATCGCTTCGGGCTCTCGCCGGGCTTCGCCACCGAGGGGGGGGCGCGCCGCAGCTCGTCGTCAACGCCCGCGCCGAGACCGCGGCGCAGCGCCCGGCCTTCCGCTCCGCGCTGCATGGGCGCCGCTGCCTCGTGCCCGCCGACGCCTGGTATGAGTGGAAGACGCTCGGGCGCTTCAAGCAGCCCTATCTCATCCGCCGCGCCGACCGCGCGCTCGTGACCTTCGCGGCTGTGGGACGTCGCGACCCTGGCCGACGGCCAGAAGTGAGGGCGCTCGCCATCGTCACCACGGCGGCCGGCGCCGACGTCTCGGGGATCCACGACCGCATGCCGGCGGTCGTCGCGCCCGAGCATCGCGACGCCTGGCTCGACGCGCCGGGTCGACGGGCGGCCTCGCGCTGCGGTGCCTGGAGCCTGCGTCGGCCGGAACCTTCGAGACGATCGCGATCGGCGCGCTGATCAACCGGCCGTCGAACGACGGTCCCGAGGTCCAGCAGCCGGCGCCGGAGCGCGGCGAGGGCGACCCGGCGCAGCCGCGCCTGATCTGACGGTCTCAGCCGCGCGGCGCGACGCGGGAGTAGGGCGGGAACACGCCGCGTTCGGTCGGACGGGCGCGCTCGGCGGTGTCGACCGGCTCGCAGACGCCCGCGCTCTCGACGCCGCATGTTCGCGCTCGGACCCAGCGGCAGGCCGCATAGCCGCCCGCGCCTTTCTGGCAGACCTGCTCCTTGTAGCGACGACGTCGACGCGCGGCGCGCGCAGGCGTCGACCGTCACCCTGACGCCTCCGCCCATCGGGCGGTCGCGGCCTTGGCCGAGAACGAGAGGACGAGCGCCGCCATCAAGGCGACGAAGAGGCGGCCGGCGACGCGGGACATGCGGCTCCACAGGACTTCTGGAGCCGCATCATGGAGACCGTGGTTAAGCGCGGTTTCCGGCGCGAGCAGCACGCCCGGATTGAACAGGCCCTTCGGATCGAGCGCGAGCTTCACGGTGCGGAACAGGTCGAGCTCGACCTGCGACTTCACGCCTGGCAGCAGGTCGCGCTTCAGCCGGCCGACGCCGTGCTCGGCCGCGATCGAGCCGCCATAGGCCGCCACGATGTCGTGCACCACGCGGTTCATCGCGTCCCAGCCTTCGAGATAGGTCTTCTTGTCGGCTCCGACCGGCTGGCTGACGTTGAAGTGGATGTTGCCGTCGCCGAGATGGCCGAAGGCGACGACGCGCGCGCCGTCGAGATGCTGCTCGACCGCGGCCGTGGCCTCGACGATGAAGTCCGCGACCTTGGAGAGCGGCGTCGAGACGTCGTGCTTGATCGAGCCGCCGGCATGGCCCTGGGCCTCGGACAGCCCGAGCCGATGCGCCAGAAGGCTTCGGCCTGCTCGCCGGACGCCGCGATCGCGGCGTCCGTGACGGTCCCGTCCTCGAAGCGGCCTCGAGGATCTGCTCCATGGTCCTGCGCGAGCCCGACCTCGAGCGGCGACGACAGCTCCAAGAGCACGTACCAGGGCGAGGGCTCGGCGAGCGGGTCGCGCGTGCCGGGCACATGGGCGAAGGTCATTTCGAGGCCGATGCGCGGCATCAGCTCGCAGCGGTGAGCGCCTGTCCGGCGCTCGCCCGCGCCGCGCGGAACAGCGCGAGCGCGGCGTGCGGCGAGGGCACGGCCACGAAGGCCGTCGCGGTCTCGCGCGCGGCGGGAAACAGCTTGATCACCGCCGCGGTGACGACGCCGAGCGTGCCCTCCGAGCCGATGAAGAGATGCTTGAGGTCATAGCCGGTGTTGTCCTTGCGCAGGCGTCTCAGCCCGTTCCAGATCCGCCCGTCGGGCAGCACCGCCTCGACGCCGAGCACGAGGTCGCGAGTGTTGCCGTAGGCCACGACGCCGACGCCGCCGGCGTTCGACGCGATGTTGCCGCCGATCGTGCAGGTGCCCTCCGAGCCGAGGCCAAGGGGAACAGCCGCCCGGCCTCGGAGGCCGCCTCCTCGCGACGCGCTGGAGCGTGACGCCGGCCTCCACCACCATCAGGTTCTCGTCGGCGTCGACCTCGCGGATGCGGTCGAGCTTGGCGGTCGAGACGAGGATCTGCGCCGCTGAGATCCGGCGTCTGGCCGCCCACGAGCCCGGTGTTGCCGCCCTGGGGCACGACCGCGACGCCGGCCTCATGCGCGAGCGCGACGATCGCCGAGACCTCCTCGACGGTCCGGGGCGTCAGAACGAGCGCGGCCTTGCCCTTGTAGAGTCCGCGCGGCTCGGCGAGCTTCGGCGCGGCCGCGTCGTCGTCGAGCCGGTCGCGGTCGGCGACGAGGGCCGCGAAACGGGCGATGAGGTCTGGCGACAGGGGGGCGGCGGCTGCGGTCTCGGTCATGGCGGCGCGAGGTTAGCATTCTCGTGTGGCGGGGTCCGCACGCAATGTTCTGAACGCCGCTCCGGCGCCTTGACGAGCGGGCGCGCCAAGCTTCTAGCTCCACGCGAATGTGGGGAACCGAGATGAGCGTGAAACAGGGGCCGATGGGCCGGCGCAAGAGCGCCTCCGAGGGCAAGCGCGTTCGGCGCGAGATGCTCATCGCCGGGCTTGCGAAGTTCGGTCTTCAGAAGATCGAGAAGCGCCTGCCGGAATGGCGCAAGCGCGACTACTTCGCCTCCGCGCGCGGCCACGCCATCGAGGGCATCCCCGACGAGCGCTGCTTCGTGCTGCAGAACGTCATCCGCGCGCTGAAGGACGTGCCCGGCGACGTCGCCGAATGCGGGCTGCGCTTCGGCAAGAGCACCGCCTTCATGCTGGAGGCCGACCCGCGCAAGGACCGCTCCTGGCGCCTGTTCGACAGCTTCGAGGGCCTCTCCGAGCCGGAAGCCGCGGACGCGCTCGCCGACACCGGCAAGGCCCATTGGGGCAAGTCCGACCTCGACGTGCCCGAGGAGATCGTGCGGCGGGATCTCCAGGGCTTCGGCCAGGACCTGCACTTCTACAAGGGCTGGATCCCGACGCGCTTCCCGGAGGTCGCGGACCGGACCTTCGCGCTGCTGCATGTCGACGTCGACCTCTATCGGCCGACGGTCGATTCGCTCGAGTTCTTCTGGCCGCGCATGGTCCCGGGGGCGGTGGTGGTCTGCGACGACTACGGCTCGCGCAAGTGCCCCGGCGCCAAGCAGGCCTTCGACGAGTTCTTCGCCGACAAGGACGCGCGGCTGATCGAGCTGCCGACCGTGCAGGCGCTGGTGTTCAAGCCGGGCTGAGGGCGCGGGAGCGGCCTTCGGCGCACGCTCTCTCTCTCTCTCTCTCTCTCTCTCTCAACGGTCCTCATGCTGAGGAGCTCGCCGGAGGCGAGCGTCTCGAAGCACGCAGTACGCTTCAGCTGCGGAGAGACTGCGTGCTTCGAGACGGCCCTTCGGGCCTCCTCAGCATGAGGACCGTTGACGGAGCGAGCGCGGGAAGTGAGGACCGGCGGAGGTTCGGGCGCTCACCCGCGCGGGCGGCGGCCCGCTCCAGCCGGTCGCGGATCGCCTCGCCGAGGCCGGTCGCCGGGATCGGCGCGACCGCGATGCGGGCGGCGCCGGAAGCGTCGAGGCGGCGCAGCGCCGCGAACAGGCGCGCGGCCGCCTCGCGCAGGTCGCCCGACGGGCTCAGGTTCTCGTAAGCCGCCGCCTGCGCGCCGAGGCCATGGTCCGGCCCGAACCCCAGAAGGGCTTCGCCTGCGGAGAGCTCCGTCGCGTCGAGCCGCACAGCGGCGTTCGGGGCGTAATGCGAGGTGAGGCGGCCGGGCGCGAGCGGCGCGGCCTCGTCGGAGACGGCCTCCGCCAGAGAGCGCCCGAGCACGGCTTCGATCGCCTCGCGCGGCAGGCCTCCGGGCCGCAGCAGCCGCGGCTCTGCGTCGAGGCACGCGACGATCGTGGATTCGACCCCGACCGCCGTTTCGCCCCCGTCGAGGACCGCGTCGATGCGGCCGTCGAGATCGGCGAGAACATGGTCGGCGGTCGTCGGGCTCACGCGGCCTGAGCGGTTGGCCGAGGGCGCGACGACAGGGCGGCCGGCGGCCTCCAGAAGGGCGCGGGCGAGCGGATGGTCGGGCGCGCGCAGCGCGACGCTCGGAAGGCCGGCGCGAGCCAGATCGCAGACCGGGGAGGTCTCCTCGCAGGGAACCACGAGCGTCAGCGGACCCGGCCAGAACGCTGCGGCGAGCATTCGCGCGGTCGCGTCGAACCGCCCGAGCGCCAAGGCGGCTTCAAGCGAAAGCACATGGGCGATCAGCGGGTTGAACGAGGGCCTTCCCTTGGCGGCGTAGAGCGAGGCGACCGCCATCGGGTCGGTGGCGTCCGCGCCGAGGCCGTAGACGGTCTCCGTCGGGAAGGCCACGAGACCTCCCTTCGCGATCAGCCGGCCGGCCGCCGCGACGTCGGCGGCGGTGAGGCGGCGGGTGGCGCGGCTCGCAGGATGATCGGCGGCGGGGGCGGTCACTTCGGTCTCGGCGTTGGGTGGACCCCGCGCCGCGGCGCGGCGGTTGCGGGGCGGCGCGCGATGGCGGATAGACGCGTTGGAGCGGCGGCCGTCAAGCCGCGAGAAAAAAGCCGCCCGGAGGACGACCCATGACCTACCGCGCCCCCGTCGCCGACATGCTGTTCGCGCTCGAAAACGCAGGAGGGCTCTGGGCCGCGCGGGACGAGGGCCTCTACGCCGAACTCGACAGCGAGACGATCGCGGCGATCCTCGAGGAGGCCGGCGCCTTCGCGAGCGGGGAGCTCGCGCCGCTGAACCTCGCCGGCGACCGCGAGGGCTGCCGGCTCGAAGGCGGCGCGGTCACGACCCCGGCCGGCTGGGCCGGCGCCTATCAGCGCTGGGCGGCCGCCGGCTGGAACGGAGTGCTGGCCGGCGAAGCGCATGGCGGACAGGGCCTGCCCACCGCGGTCTGGGCGCTCACCAGCGAGCTCTGGTCGCAGGGCTCCATGGCGTTCGGCCTCTGTCCGCTCCTGACCCAGGGCGCGATCGAGGCGCTCGAACGCCACGCCTCCGACGAGCTCAAGGCCGCCTATCTCGACAAGCTGGTGGCCGGGACCTGGACCGCCACCATGAACCTCACCGAGCCGCAGGCGGGCTCCGACCTCGCGCTGCTGCGCGCGCGCGCCGATCGGGCGGGCGACGGGAGCTACCGGATCTTCGGATCGAAGATCTTCATCACCTATGGCGAGCACGACATGGCCGAGAACATCGTCCATCTCGTCCTTGCGCGGCTGCCGGACGCGCCCGAGGGCACGCGCGGCATCTCGCTGTTCCTCGTGCCGAAGTTCCTGCCGAACGCGGACGGGACGCCGGGCGAGCGCAACGACGTCGTCTGCGCGGGGCTCGAGGAGAAGCTCGGCATCCACGGTTCGCCGACCTGCACGATGGCCTATGGCGAGGGCGGCGGCGCGGTCGGCTTTCTGGTCGGCGAGGAGCACCGGGGCCTGGCCTGCATGTTCACGATGATGAACAACGCGCGGCTTGCGGTCGGCCTGCAGGGCGTCGCGGTCGCCGAGCGCGCGACCCAGCACGCGCTGGCCTACGCCCATGAGCGCCGGCAGGGGAAAGCCGCCGACGAGCCGGGCCCGGCGCCGATCGTTGCCCATCCGGACGTGCGGCGGATGCTGCTGACCATGAAGGCGCTGACGGCCGCGTCGCGCGGGATCTGCTACCGCGCCGCAGTCGAGCTCGATCGCGGACGCTTCCTTGAAAACACAGGAGAGGCCAAGGCCGCGCAGGAGCGCGCAAGCCTGCTGATCCCGATCGCCAAGGCGTTCGGCACCGACGTCGGCTGCGAGGTCGCCTCGCTCGGCGTGCAGGTGTTCGGCGGCATGGGCTTCGTCGAGGAGACCGGCGCGGCCCAGTTCCTGCGCGACGCGCGCATCGCGCCGATCTACGAGGGCACGAACGGCATCCAGGCGATCGACCTCGTCACCCGCAAGCTGCCGCTTTCCGGCGGCGAGACCGTGCGGGGCGTGATCGCCGACCTCCGCGGCGTCGCAAGCCGCGCCGCCGAGGCGAACGCGCCCGGCTTCGGCGCGGCCGCCCACCGGCTCGACGACGCGCTCGACGCGCTCGAGGACGCGACAGCATGGCTTTCGGCGCCGGACCGTTCGTCCGCCCATGCGCTCGCCGGCGCGACGCCTTACCTGCGGCTGTTCGGCCTTGCGGCGGGCGGGGCGGCGCTGGTCGAGGAGGCGCTCGCCGCCCGCCGGTCCGGAGACGCGCGAGCCGAGGCGCGCGCCGCGCTCGCCCGCTTCTTCGCCGAGAACCTCGCTGTGGCGGCGCGGGGTCTCGCGACGAGCGTCATGGAAGGCGCCGACGCGCTTTCCGGGGCCGACGTCGAGGCCGCGCTCGCGCTCTGAGCTCTGGCATGCCTCGACGGCGCGGGTCCTGCGCGCCATCTTGATCGCCGAAAGCGCAAGCGCCGACACAAGACCGCCGACGAAGGCCGCCCGAGGGAGGGCTCCCGCCGTGAGCACGCTGCTGATCTCGCATCCGTCCTACGCCGAGCACCTCGTGCCGCCCGGCCATCCCGAACGGCCCGAGCGCATGCGCGCCGTCGAGCAGGCGTTGGAGGCCGAGGCGTTCCAGGCGCTGCTGCGCGAGGCCGCGCCGCTCGCCGAGCCCGAGGTCGCCAAGCTCGCCCATCCCGCGCGCTTCGTCGACGCGCTCGAAGAGGCGCGGCCGCGCGAAGGCATGGTGCGGATCGACGGCGACACCGTCATGAGCCCCGGCACCTGGGAGGCGGTGCTGCGCGCGCTCGGCGCCTCGATCCACGCCGTCGACGAGGTCGTCGAGGGCCGCGTCAAGAACGCCTTCTGCGCGCAGCGTCCGCCCGGACATCACGCCGAGGCCGAGGTCGCGATGGGCTTCTGCCTGTTCAATTTCGCGGTGGTGGCGGCCAAGCACGCGCAGAAGAAGCACGGCCTCGAGAAGATCGCGATCGTCGACTTCGACGTCCATCACGGCAACGGCACGCAAGCCCTTGTCTGGTCCGACAAATCGATCTTCTACGGCTCGACCCACCAGATGCCGCTGTTCCCCGGCACCGGCGCGCGGTCCGAGATCGGCGTCGGCAACGTCGTGAACTGCCCGATGCGCGCCGGCGACGGCGGCTCGCGGTTCCACGAGGCCTTCGACCAGTCGATCCTGCCCTCGCTCAGGACGTTCTCGCCCGACCTCATCATCATCTCGGCGGGCTTCGACGCCCATGCGCGCGACCCGCTCGGCAGCCTGGAGCTCACCGCCGAGGACTATGGCTGGATGACGCGCGCGCTGCTCGACGTCGCGGAGGAAACAGCCGGGGGGCGGGTGGTGTCGGTGCTCGAAGGCGGCTACGACCTGAAGGGCCTCGCCGACTCGACGGCCGCCCATGTCCGAGCCCTGATGGGCTCCTGAGCGCAGGAAGACCGCCCCCGTGACCGAGCCGCTTGCCGATCCGAAGACCATGGCGTTCGAGGCCGCGCTCGCCGAACTCGAGAAGATCGTGGCGCGGCTCGAGCAGGGCCAGGCGCCGCTCGAGGAGTCGATCGACCTCTACCGTCGCGGCGAGACGCTGAAAGTCCGCTGCGACGAGCTGCTGAAGCGCGCCGAGGCGCGGGTCGAGACCATCGCGGTGGGGGCCGACGGCGGGGCGAGCGGCCTCAAGCCGATCCCGAATAGGCTCCGCGCGCGCTTGGGCTGCTGTCAGGGGACGAAGATCCCGACAGGCTCAGATTGTGGACGTAGCAATAGGTTCCCTCGTCCATCCGGTTCTTGACGAACCGGTACTCGAACGACACCGGGCCCTTGTTGATCTTGAACACGCGCGTGTTCGACAGATTGACGGCGACGCTCTCGCCGAGCGGCGTCGACGTCGTGACCGGGGGCATCCGCATGGCGAAGCGGGTGACGCCGTCTCCCGTAGCGCTGAACGGTTCGTCGGGGGTGTTGATGCGCGCCGACAGGTCGATCACGCCGTAATTTCCAACCCGGGTCTCAGTGTTCAAGCACTGCATCGCCCCGGTCGCGGTGACGATGACCTTGCCGGAGTTCGGCGCGCGGAAGCTGAGCTTGTTGATCGGCCCGAACTCGCTGTAGGTGCCAAATTCCGTACAGTACCCGCCCTGGTAGACGCAGGGACCTGATCCGACCACGACAGGGTCTGCGGCCGCGGGGCCGCGGCTGTCATGACGGAGAAAAACGCAACAAGCACAATCGCGAAGCGGTTCGTCATCGGGGACTCCGGAACCACGAGGGGCGAGGATTGGATCGACTAAATCTTGCTGCAATGCGGTGGATTAAGTATCGCGCTACCTGATTTCTCTGTCCAGTCGCCCGTCCGCTTGATCTGCGGAGCGGAGGCGAGACATCCCCTCCCGTTATCGTCCAACGGAGCCCCAGCGGTGCTGATCGCCTACGCCCATCGCCCCGGCGGGCTGGAACGCGTCGCGTCCGAAGTCGGGCGGCCGCTGCCGGAGGGCGTCGTCTGGATCGATCTGCTGGAGCCGACCGCGGAGGAGGACCGCTTCGTCGAACAGACGATCGGCGCGAGCGTGCCGACGCGCGAGGAGATGGTCGAGATCGAGCCGTCGAGCCGGCTCTATGTCGACGGCGTCGGCCGTTACATGACGGCGTCTCTCATCTGCAACGTCGACGCGCTGTCTCCCAACTTGTCCGCCGTCACCTTCATCCTGACGCCCAAGGCGTTGGTGACGGTGCGCTACGACACACCGAAGTTCGAGCTGTTCGCCTCCCGGGCCTGCAAGGCGCAGAGCTCGCCGAGCCTGACATCTCCGGAGGGCGTCCTGCTCGGCCTGTTCGACGCCGTCATCGACCGCACGGCCGACATTCTCGAGATCGTGGGGTCGGAGGTCGACCAGCTGTCCGCCACCATTTTCCGAAGGGTGGGCGCGCAGGCCTACCGCAAGCCCTACACCGATCTCCTGAAGCAGATCGGCCGCAAGGGCGACCTCAACTCCAAGGCCCGCGAGAGCCTCGTCACGTTGCAACGCGTCCTGCTCTATCTTGCGGCCGAGATCGACGGGCGCGCGCCTTCGAAGGAGACGCAGAAGCAGCTGAAGCCGATGCAGCGCGACGTCGCCTCGCTGATGGAGCACGCCAATTTCCTGAACGACAAGATCACGTTCCTGCTCGACGCCATGCTCGGAATGGTGGGCCTCGCGCAGAACGACATCGTCAAGCTGTTCTCGGTGATGGCGGTGGTGTTCCTGCCGCCGACGCTGGTGGCGTCCATCTACGGAATGAACTTCGAGAACATGCCCGAGCTCAAATGGGCCCACGGCTATCCGATGGCGCTCGGGTTCATGGTGCTGAGCGCCATCTTGCCCTACCTCTTCTTCAAGTGGCGTCGGTGGCTCTGACGCTCCCGGCCGCTTACCAATTGTTATCGGGGCGTCGGTAACTATCGCAGGGGAAGATTTCTCCCTGCGGGGTTCCATGCCCTTCTCTGCGCCTGCCTTCGCACATGAACTTGCGCCGTTCGCCTTCGCGGCGGTCGCGTCGCTGTGCCTGATCGGCGGGGCGCTCGCCGTCTATTATCTCGGTCGCCTCACCGATCCGCAGGATCGGGCGAGCCGGACGAGCGCGGCCGTCATCGCCGCGGTCACCGTCGCCGCGACCATCTGGTGCGCGCATGTCGTCGCGATCCTGGGCGTCGACGGCTCCGCCCTCGTGGGCTACGACCCGCGGATGACGGCTGCGGCCGCTGTCGTGGCGCTCGTCACGGCGGCGCTCGCGATGACGCTCTACGGGGCGAACGGCGGCTCCGCCGCCTCGGCCGGCGTCGCGCTCGGCGCGGGCGTCGCGGCGGTGCATTACGTCGGCGTCGCCGCGATGCGCGGGCCCGGCCGCTTCGCGCTCGAAAACGGCGAACTCGCGATCGGCGTCGCGCTCTCGGTCGGCGCCGCGGCGGGCGCGTTCTGGATCGCGGCGAAGATCGAACGACGGGCGGGCTTCGCGCTCGCCACCGCGCTCTTCGCCGCCGGCGTCACCGGTTTCCACGTCATCGCGGCCGACGCCCTGTCGTTCGCCGCCAATCCGCGGCTCGCGCCGAGCGGCCTCATGGTCGGCCAGGAAGCGCTCGAGCTGGTCGCGGCGCTGGTGTTCGCCGCCGTGGTCATCGGGGCGTCCGTCGGCCCGGCTCTGCGCGCCCGGCTCTCCTCGGGCCGCTCCGCCGCGCGCGAACGCGCCTTCGCCGACCTGACGCGCGAGGGCATCGTGATCTGCGAGGACGCGCGCATCGTCGACGTCAATCTCGCGGCCGCGCGCTTCGTCGGGCTCGACCCCTCGGTGATGCGCGCCCGCGCGCTCCGTGACTTCCTCGACGCGCCCGATCCCGACCGCATCCTGTCGGCGAGCCTCGCCAAGCCCCAGGAAGTCGCCGTGAAGGCGATGGGAGGCGAGGCCTCCTGGGTCGAGATCTCGAGCCGCGACGTCGCGATCGAGAACCGCCAGCGCCGGGTCTTCACGCTGCGCGACCTCTCCGAGCAGAAGCGCAACGAGCACCAGATCCGGCATCTGGCCTATCACGACCCGCTGACCGGCCTGGCCAACCGCGCGGCCTTCGGCGAGGCGCTGTCCTCGGCGCTGAAGCGCGGCGGCGAGGTGGCGCTGTTCTGCGTCGACCTCGACAAGTTCAAGGAAGTGAACGACGTCTTCGGCCATTCGGCCGGCGACGACATCCTCCGCACGGCCGCCCGCCGCCTCACCGCGGCCGCGCCGGACTGCATGGCGTTCCGCCTCGGCGGCGACGAGTTCGTGATGATCGGCACCGGCGCCGACGCCGGCGACGCCGACAAGGTCGCGTTGCGCGTCACCGAGCGCCTCAACACCGACACGGTGGTGGCCGGCCGCACGATCCGCTGCGGCGCGAGCGTCGGCTATGCGGTCTATCCCCATCACGGCGGCGACGTCGACACGCTGTTCTCCAACGCCGACGCCGCGCTCTACCGCGCCAAGGCGGACGGGCGCGGCCTCGCGCGCGGCTTCGAGCCCGAGATGGACCTCGCGCTTCGCGAGCGCCGGGCGCTGCAGCAGGACCTCACCACCGCCATCACCCGCGGCGAGATGTTCCTGCACTGGATGCCGCAGGCCAACGCCAAGACCGGCGAGATCGTCGGCTTCGAGGCGCTGATCCGCTGGAAGCATCCGACCCGCGGCGTGGTGCCGCCGGTGCAGTTCGTGCCGGTCGCCGAGGAGACCGCCGCGATCGTGCCGATCGGCGAGTGGGTGCTGCGCACCGCCTGCCGCGAAGGCATGAAATGGGCGAAGCCCGGCAAGGTCGCGGTCAACCTGTCGCCGGTGCAGTTCCAGCACGGCGACATCGTGGAGCTCGTCCATTCGATCCTGATCGAGACCGGTCTGCCGGCCGCCCGCCTCGAGCTCGAGATCACCGAAGGCGTGCTGCTCGACAACCTCACCGGCGCGCTCAACACGCTGCGGCGTTTGAAGGCGCTCGGCGTGCAGATCGCCATGGACGACTTCGGCACCGGCTACTCGTCGCTCAGCTACCTGCAGGCCTTTCCGTTCGACCGGATCAAGACGCCTCGTTCATCCGCACGCTCTCGACCAGCCCGCAGGCCAAGGCCATCGTGCGCGCGGTGATCGCGCTCGGCGAAAGCCTCGAAATGCCGATCACGGCCGAGGGCGTCGAGACGCCGGAGCAGCGCGCCTTCCTCGCCGAGCTCAACTGCGAGGAGATCCAGGGCTATCTGGTCGGCCGTCCGAGCCCGGTGGTCTCGTTCGAATCGCCGTTCTCGCGCCAGCGGATGCTCGCGGCCGGCTGAGGCTTCAGCCGCCGCCCGCCTCAGAAGGGCGGCGACCTGCGATCGCGCGGAAAACGCGCGCGAAATGGCTCTGGCTCTCAAAGCCCACCTTCGCCGCGACCTCGCCGACCGAGGCCTCGCCCGTCCGCAGCAGCCGCGCGGCGAGCTCGACGCGCCGCTCCTGGATGAAGCGCAGCGGCGTCGCGCCGGTCGCCTCGCGAAAGGCTCGGTGGAAGTGGCCCGCCGACATGCCGGCGACCTCCGCGAGCTCCGCGATCGAGATCTGCCGGTCGAGATGCGCCTCGACATGGTCGCGCACCCGCTTCAGCTTCCACCGCGGCAGCGCGGGCGTCCGTCCGGCCCGTTCGGCCGAAACGCCCGCGCGGCGGGCGACGTGGCGCGCGAGCGCGAACGCCATGGTCTCGGCGTAGGCGGCGTCGACCGCGCCGTCGGCGCGATGCATGCGGTCGATCTCGCCGACGATCGCGAACACCACCGGATCCTCGACATTGCTGAAGGGCGCGAGCCGCGCGGCGGTCTCGAGCGGCCCGAAGGACGCGCGCGACAGCGAGATCGAGGCCCATTCGGCCTCGACATGGTCGAGCGTCAGGCGCCGCTCGCAAAAGGCCGGCAGGAACGAGACGGCGCCGGCGCGGTCGGGCCCGTCATAGCGGTGGCCGTCGTCGGCGACGACGGTGAGCCGCTTCGCGCCGCCCGAAAGCGTCACCAGCAGAAGGTGGTCGTCGCTGCGCGTCACGCCCTCGACGCGGCGCGTCATGGGCCGTCGTCCGGCGTCGAAGCGGCCGCCCCCAGATCGCCGATCGACGATCCTGCGCTTCGGGCTCGTGCACGCGGCGAAACATCTGCGGTCCATCCGGAAAGATCAGGATCGCGTCCCGCGGATCAGGATCGCGCGCGCGCCGAGCTTCGCCGAAAGGCTTAGGCGATGGCAAGGACATCACGCCCCGGAGCGAGCCATGCCGTTGACGACCCCGACACTCAGCCGCCGCGGCGTGCTTAGCGGAGCCGCAAGCCTCGGCGCGGCCTCCGCTGTCCTGGCCGCCGGCCCCGCGACGTCGCCCGCCGCGGCCCAGACGCCCGCCGCCGGGCCGGCGCCCGTTCCGGCCGGCGACGTGATCTCCCGCGCGATCCCGCGCAGCGGCGAGGTCCTGCCCGCGGTCGGGCTCGGCACCTTCCTCACCTTCGACGTCGTTCCGGGCCAGAAACGCGGCCACCTCATCGAGGTCGTGCGCCGCTTCCGCGCCGCGGGCGGCCGGGTGATCGACACGTCGCCGCTCTACGGCTCCGGCGAGATCACCGTGGGGGCGGCGCTCGCCTCGATCGAGGGGACCGACGACGTCTTCGTCACCAACAAGATCTGGTCGACGGGCGAGTATCTCGCCGACGACAGCCATGCGCGCCGCAGCCTCGACCAGAGCCTCGGGCGGCTCTGGCGCGAGAAGATCGACGTCATGCAGTGCCACAGCCTCGTCAATGTCGACGTCGTGGTCCCGCTGATGAAGGCCTGGAAAAAGGAGGGGCGGGTGCGCTTCGTCGGCGCCTCGCACCACGAGAACGCCTATCAGAGCGTGCTCGCGGGCTGGATCGGGCGCGGCGGGCTCGACTTCGTGCAGGTCAACTACTCGATCGCCAACCGCGCCGCGAGCGTGCTGAAGGAGGCGGCCGCCAAGGGCTGCGGCGTGCTAATCAACATGCCGTTCGAGAAGGCGCGCCTGTTCAAGCTCGTGGAGGGCCGTCCGCTGCCGGACTTCGCGGCCGACATCGGCGCGAAGAGCTGGGCGGCGTTCTTCCTGAAGTTCGTGCTCGGCCATCCGGCCGTGACCTGCGCGCTGCCTTCGACCTCGAACCCCGACCATCTCGTCGAGAACATGGAGGCGCTGCGCGGCCCGCTGCCCGACGAGGCGATGCGGGCCCGCATGATCGGCCACATGGAGAGCCTGCCGGGCTTTGCGGAGCTCATGTCCACGCCCTGGTATCCGGGCAAGCGCTATCCGGGCCTCATCGCCCGCGCGCAGGCCGAGCTCCGCGCCCGCGCCTGAGTGCAGCCTCAGACGTGCTGGCCGCCGTTGATGTGGATTTCCGATCCCGTCACGTAGGACGAGTTCTCGGTGCACAGGAAGTAGATCGTCTTCGCCACCTCGTCGGGCGTGCCGAGGCGGCGGAGCGGGATCTGCGCCACCAGCTTGTCGGTGCCGGGCGACAGGATCGCGGTGTCGATCTCGCCCGGCGCGATCGCGTTCACGCGCACGCCGAGCGGCCCGAAATCCGCCGCCATCTCGCGGGTGAGGGCCGCAAGCGCCGCCTTCGAGGTGGCGTAGGCCGCGCCGGCGAAGGGATGCACCCGCCCGCCGGCGATCGAGGTGACGTTGACGATCGAGCCGCGGGCTGCGGTGAGCTCGGCGGCGAGGCCGCGCCAGCATGATGGGCGCGAAGAAATTGACCTGGAACACCGTCTTCCAGTCGTCGAGCCCGGTGTCGATCGCGTTCATGCGCTCGCGGTTGGGGCCCTTCGGCTGATGCCGGCGTTGTTAACGAGCGCATGCAGCGCGCCGCCTTCGAGGCGCTCGCGGACGTCGGCGATCGCCTCCACGGTGTTGTCGACGTCGGCGAGATCGACCTGGATGTGGTCCTCGGGCCCCGCGCCCCAGGGGCATTCTTCCGGAAAGGCGTGGCGCGAGCAGGTGATGACCCGCCAGCCGGCGGCCGAGAAGCGCTTCACCGTCGCATGGCCGATGCCCCGGCTCGCGCCGGTGAGCAGCAGCGTCTTGCGCGGCTCGTTGGAGCCGGCGCGCCGCGGCATGGCGGACGGCGCGGGGTCGGCGCGTGCGGAGCCGCCACCGCGCCGGCGCTTGCGGCCGACAGCGAGCCCATCTGCTGCGGGCCGGCGTCGCCCGCGCGCTGGCCGGTGAACGGGCACAGCGCGCCGTCCTTCGTTTTGTCCGCGCCTTCGGGGCCGGACCGCTTGTCGTCGGTCATGGATAGAGCCTCGTGCGGACCCAGGGCGCGGCCGCCCCGGCGCGCGTGAAGACCGCGCGATCGTGCAGACGGTAGGGCATGTCGAGCCAGAACTCGACCGATGTGGGGACGATGCGCCAGCCCGTCCCATGCCGGGCGCGGCGGCTCGCGGTCCTCGAACTCGGCCTCGCGGGTCGCCACCGCCTGCTCGAGCTCGGAGCGCGAGGCGAGCGGGCGGGACTGGATCGAGGCCCATGCGCCAATGCGGGAAAGCCGCGGGCGGCTCGCGTAATAGGCGTCGGCCTCGTCGGCCGAGACCTCCTCGACGGGGCCGCGCACGCGCACCTGCCGGCGCAGCGACTTCCAGTGGAACACGGCGGAGGCCTTGGGCTGGCCCTGCAACTCCCGCCCCTTCGCGCTGCCGCGGTTGGAGTAGAAGACGAAGCCGCGGGCATCGAGTCCGTTCAGCAAACACCATCCGGACATCCGGCAGCCCTTCGGCGTCGACGGTCGCGAGCGCCATGGCGTTCGGATCGTTGATCTCGCTATCCTTGGCTTCGGCGAACCAGGCCTCGAACAGGGGATAGGGATCCTCGGCCTCGTGGAGGGCGACGGAGGCCGCCGGAAGGTCACGCGACATTAACTGCTCCTCGCCTTTACTCGCCGGGCGATCCTGGAGTTTTCGAGTACCGATGCGTAGCCACGATCCGCACGCGACGCTTGCGACCAGATCTACACGAGCGCCCCGCCCGCCGCGAGGCCGGCTGTCGGCCGTCGCCGCCGCGGCCGCGCTGTCGCTCGGCCTTGGCGCCTGCAGCGTCTCCTATCCGATCTACGGCTCCGACGACATCAAGACCGGCAGCGTCGACGCGTCGCGCGCGGCCGTGACGCCCCGCTCCGAAGGACGCGGTCGCCTCGAGCCCGCTCGCCCCGCCGCCGGGCGCGAGCGCCGCCGCGCCGGCCGCGCAGGCCAGGCCCGTGGCCTACGCGCCCGCGTCCAAGAAGGACGACGACCCCGCCATCACCCCCTCGGACTGGGCCTACGCCCGCGGAGCGCTGAGCCTTGCGATGGGCGCGGACGCGGTGAACGCCTCGGTGCCGTGGGCGAACCCCGACACCGGCGCCTACGGCTCGTTCTCGGCCTCGGCCGGCGCGACCACGGAAAACGGCGACCCTGCCGCTCCTTCGCCGCGAGCCATTCGGGCGGCGGCCACGAGCAGCCGAAGGCACGGCTTGCCGCACGGCGGCCGGCTACTGGGAAGCCGTGGCGCTCAAGACGACGGCGAGCCGCACGCTCTGAGCGCGTGTTTGCGGACGCCGGATCGGATCCAAGCACGCCGTTCGCTTGCGCGACGCTCCAGTTTCGCTCTTCCTGCGTCGGCACGACTGTTGCATTCGGGTGACAGGCGCCCACATTGAGGGAGACGGCGTCCGCGGGTTAAGTCTGCGCGACGACGCCCCCTCGAACCGACGGATTCCATAGACCGCGATGCGCGACCCCTACGCCGTGCTCGGCGTCGCCAAGACTGCGAGCGAAGCCGACGTCAAGAAGGCTTACCGCAAGCTCGCCAAGACCTGGCACCCCGACCAGAAGCCCGACGACCCGAACGCCAAGGAGAAGTTCGCGGAGATCGGCTCGGCCTATGAGCTGCTCTCCGACAAGGACAAGCGCGGGCAGTACGACCGCGGCGAGATCGACGCCGACGGAAAGCCGCGCTTCCAGGGCTTTGGGGCGGAGGCGGCCCTTGGGCGCAGCGCGCCGGCGGCCAGCGCCACGAGTTCGATTTCGGCGGCGGCGGTCCGTTCGGCGGCGGCCGGCGCGGCCAGCCGGGCGGCAACGACGACATCATCGACGAGATCCTCGGGGCTTTTGGCGGTCGGCGCTCGCGCGCCGAGAGCGCGTTCGGCGGCGGCGGCCAGGCCCCGAAGGGCGAGGATCTGCGCGCCGAGGTCACCGTGCCGTTCCGCGACTGGGCGCTCGGCGCGAAGACGCGCGTGCGCCTGCCGAACGGGCGCGAGCTCGAGGTCTCGGTGCCGGCCGGCGTCGAGGACGGCAAGACCATCCGCCTGAAAGGGCAGGGCGGCCAGTCCGGCTTCGGCGGCGAGGCCGGCGACGTGCTTATCGTCGTCCATGTGGGCAAGGATCCCGCCTTCAAGGCGGAGGGCAAGGACGTGCGCGTCGAGGTGCCGATCACGCTCTATGAGGCGGTGCTCGGCGGCAAGGTGCGGGTGCCGACGCTCGACGGACAGGTGGAGATGAAGGTGCCGCCCGGCTCCGACGGGGCGCGCACGCTGCGCCTGCGGGGCAAGGGGTGCAGGCGAAGTCCGGCGCCGGCGACCTGCTGGTCGAGCTTCGCATCGCGCTGCCCAAGGGCGGCGACGCGCGCCTCACCGAATACGCCGAGGCGATGCGCGACAACGCGCCCTACGACCCGCGAGGGTAACCCGATCACCATCCCGTGGGTCGCCGCCCGCATGACTGGCCTCGGCTGCGACCGGTTCTAGAACCGGTTGCAGACAACCGGGGAGAACGGCTTGGCGAGTTTCGCGGACGAGGTGGCGGCGTCGCTGCCCGAGGGCTTCGAGCTTCCGGACGCGTTCCGGAAGATGTTTCGACTGGATGGAGCCGAGAGGGCACGTCGAGACGGTCGAGGAGATCGGGCTCAGCTATGTGGGCTTGTTTCCGAAAAAGGCGACCCGGGCGGTCTGAAGTCCTGCATCGCCTTCAGCACCAACGAGTCCGACTGGTTCGGCGGATGGCTCGCCAATGACGAGCCGGACGTCGCCGATCGCGTCGCCGTCATCATGCAGACCGGCGGCGACGGCTCCCGCGCGGGTCTCTGGCTCGACGACGAGGGGCGCCAGCGCATCGTGCATATGGGGTCGGCTCCGGCTCCACGATGGTGTGCGTGCTGCCCGACGACCCCGTCGAGATCCTGCGGCTGTGCGCCATCGGCTACGACGAGCTCTGCTGGCCGGAGGACTACGGGCTGACGCCGTCCGAGATTAGGGAGCGGAGGGCCGTCAGGGATGACGACGGCGAGCTGGTCGTTCCCGACCCGAACGAGGTCGAACCGGTCGCGTTCCGCGCCTGGGTCGAGACGACGTTCGGCGTCACGGTTCCGGCGACGGCGTCCGAAATCGTCGCGACCACCGCGGACATGGACGACGAGACGTCCGACGATCCGTTCTGTCGCTGGACGCGCGAATACTCGGGCTGAAGGGCCGTCGCCCATCGCAGGCGCGAATGGGCCTCATGAGGATCATTGGTTGGACCGGCGGCGGGCGCGGGCGCATCTTTTTCGGATCGCCCGCCCACAGCCGGAGATCCGCCATGCCCGAACCCACGACCCTTCTCGCCTTCGCGGCGGTGGCGCTCGGCATGGTGCTGACGCCCGGGCCGAACATGATCTACCTGATCTCGCGCTCGATCTCTCAGGGCGTGCGCGCGGGTCTGATCTCGCTCGGCGGGGTGGCGCTCGGCTTCGTGTTCTGGGCGATGTCGGCGGCCTTTGGCCTCACGGCGCTGCTGCTTCTCGTGCCCTACGCCTATGACGCGCTCCGCATCGCCGGCGCGCTCTATCTCGCATGGCTCGCCTGGGAGGCGATCCGCCCCGGCGGGCGCTCGCCGTTTCAGGTGAGCAAGCTTCCGGCCGCGAGCGGCAGGCGGCTGTTCGTGATGGGCTTCGTGACGAACCTGCTGAACCCCAAGATCGCGATGGTCTATCTCGCGCTGCTGCCGCAGTTCGTGGATCCAGCCGCGGGTTCGGTGCTGACCCAGACGCTCGCGCTCGGCGCGGCGCAGATCCTGGTGAGCGTCTCGATCAACGCCCTGATCGCGATGACCGCGGGAACGATCGCGGCCTTTCTCGCCGGCCGCCCGTTCTGGGCGGTGGTCCAGCGCTGGCTGATGGCGACGGTGCTGGGCGCGCTCGCGGTCAGGATGGCGCTCGACGCGGCGCTGAGCGCGGACGACGCGCCGCCGTCATCCGGCCGAAGAGCCGGGATCCATGAACGCCGAACGGCGGAAAGTTTCGAGCCGTCAGCGGCGATGGATCCCGGGTCAAGCCCGGGATGACGGTCTCAGGTTCCAGAGCGCGTCGTCGGACGATGGCGCCCTCGCCCTACCCCCCGCTCACCGCCGTCAGGATGACCACCTCCGCGCCAGGCAGCAGCTTGGCGTCGAGCCTGGCGCGCTTGCCGTCGACGAAGACGTTCATGTGCCGACGGATCGCGGGGCGGGAGTCGCAGATGCGGTCGCGCATGCCCGGCCAGCGGGCGTCGAGCGCGTCGACCATCTCCTTGACCGACGCCGGCAGATCCACCTCGCGGTCGGCCTCGGGAAACAGGCGAACCAAGCGGCGACAGCCGCACGGTGACGGGCGGGGCTTTGCTTTCCTGCGAGACGCCGCTCATCGCTCCACCACCAGCGTCTCGACGGACGAGATCGACGGCAGGTGGCGGGCGACGCAGTCCCAGGTCTCGCCCTCGTCGCGGCTGGCGTAGAGCTCGCCGGAGCCGGCCGAAATAGACGCCCGCCGGCTCCAGCCGGTCGACGGCGAGCGCCTGCCGCAGCACGTTGAGATAGGCGTTCTTCTGCGGAAGCCCCGCGCGCTTGTCGGCCCATGTCGCGCCGCCGTCGCGCGTCTTCCAGGCGGCGGCCTTGGCGTCGGGCATGTAGCGGCCGTGGATGTCGCCGTTGAGCGGCAGCAAGTAGAGCGTCTCGGGATCGCGCGGGTGGACGGCCGCCGGGAAGCCGAAGCTCGACGGCAGGCCGTTCTCGATCGAGGCCCAGTTTTTCCCGCCGTCGTCGGAGCGGTACATGCCGCAATGGTTCTGCTGGTAGAGCCGGCCCGAGCCGCCCGGCGCCATGACGATGCAGTGCACGCACTGGCCGAACTCGGGATATTTTTGGCCTTCGGGCAGGAAATCGCAGCGCGTGCCGGAATTGCGCGGCTCCCAGGTCTCGCCGCCGTCGCCCGTGTGGAACACGCCGACCGACGACATGCCGACCCAGATCTGCTTCTCGTCGTCCGGGTCCGGCACGATCGAATGCAGGATCAGCCCCGCGCCGCCCGCCTGCCATTCGGGCCGGGTCGGATGACGCTGCAGACCCTCGATCGGGCTCCAGGAGGCCGCCGTCGTCGCTCGAAAACAGCCCGGCGGGCGAGACGCCCGCGTAGAGCCGGCCATGGCCGGCGGCGAGACTCCAGACCGCGGTGATCGGGTCGTGGCCTTCCGGATAGGCGAGGCCCTGGCTCGAATGCGACCAGGTCTCGCCGAGATCCTCGGACTTCCAGACCGCCGGCCCGAACCACTCATTGCCGCCGCCGGCGTAGATCGTGCCGGTTCGGGGAACGCCGACCACATGGTTCTCGGCCATGTCTCGCAGAACGGACCGGACAGCTCCCAGTCCTTCCGCGCGGCGTCGCTCTTCAGGATGAACGCGCCCTTCTTGGTTCCGAGCAGAACAAGCACCATCGCGCCCATCTCGGCCTCCCTTTCGTGTCGTCACACGAGGCAAGGACGTTCTGAGCATCGCCGATCCGACAGGCGAGGGCGATTCTTTTCGGGCTTCAGAGACCGAGTTCGGTCAGTCCCGGAAAATCCTCCGGCCGCGGGCCCTTGGGCCACAGGAACTTGCGCTCGCTCTCCTTGATCGAAACGTCGTTGATCGAGGCCTCGCGGCGGCGCATCAGGCCGTTCTCAGCGAACTCCCACTGCTCGTTGCCGTAGGAGCGGAACCAGTCGCCCGCAGCGTCATGCCATTCGTACTGGAAGCGCACCGCGATGCGGTTCTCGTGGAAGGCCCAGAGCTCCTTGATCAGCCGGTACTCCTGCTCCTTCCGCCACTTGCGCGTCAGGAACTCGACGATCGCCGGACGCCCGGCGAAGAACTCCGAGCGGTTCCGCCAGGTCGAATCCTCGGTGTAGGCGAGCGAGACCTTTTCCGGGTCGTGGGTGTTTCCAGGCGTCCTCGGCCTTGCGGGCCTTCAAGGCCGCCGAATCGCGGTCGAAGGGGGGAAATGGCGGGCGGGCTTCGGACATCGCGGATCTCGCCTGTTGATCATTTGGATAAATCGCGCGCAAGACGATCATGGCGCGGCGTCCGCGGTCAATGCGGGATCGTCCGCCGGCGCTCGATTTAGAGGAGGCGGGCGGTATCGCGATGCGAAACGCGGCGTGACCTCGTCGGACCTCGGACGGCTTGATGCGGGTCGACGGCCTGTGTCATAGCCAGCCCGTCCAAACGACGTGTCGAAGCAGCGCCGAGGCTCGTTCCCCGGCGCCCGCGCAAGAGGTGGGTTCATGACCGATGTCCGTGGCCTGATGGCCGGCAAGCGCGGCCTCGTCATGGGCGTGGCGAACAATCGGTCGATCGCCTGGGGCATCGCCAAGGCCTGCGCGAACGCCGGCGCGAAGCTCGCCTTCACCTACCAGGGCGACGCCTTGAAGAAGCGCGTCGAGCCGCTGGCCGCCGAACTCGGCGCGGAGGTGGTCGGCCATTGCGACGTCACCGACGCCGCCTCCATCGACGCGGTGTTCGACAAGACCGGCGAGGTTCTGGGCGGGCTCGACTTCCTGGTCCACTGCGTCGCGTTTCCGACAAGGACCAGCTCGACGGCCGCTATCTCGAGACCACGGCCGACAACTTCAACAAGACGATGTTCATCTCCTGCTACTCGCTGACCGCGGTGGCGCAGCGGGCCGAGAAGCTGATGGGCGGCGGCGGCTCGATCCTGACGCTGACCTATTACGGCGCGGAGAAGTGGATGCCGCACTACAACGTCATGGGCGTCGCCAAGGCCGCGCTCGAGGCCAGCGTGCGCTATCTCGCGGCCGATCTCGGCCAGCAGAACATCCGCGTCAACGCGATCTCGGCCGGTCCGATCAAGACGCTGGCGGCGTCGGGCATCGGCGACTTCCGCTACATTCTCAAGTGGAACGAATACAACGCCCCGCTCCGCCGCACCGTCACCATCGACGAGGTGGGCGACTCGGCGCTCTACCTGCTCTCCGACATGGGCCGCGGCGTCACCGGCGAGGTCCACCACGTCGACGCCGGCTACCACATCGTCGGCATGAAGAACCCGGAAGCGCCCGACATCTCCGTGGTCTGACGCGCTCGATGGCGCCGCTGATCTTCGTCCGCCACGGCGAGACCGACTGGAACGTCGCCGGCCGCCTGCAGGGCCGCACCGACACGCCGCTCTCAATCCGAAGGGCCGCGACCAGGCGGACTCCGTCGGCCGCGCGCTGAGGGACGTTCCGGACATCTCCGATCGCGTCTTCCTCGCGAGCCCGCTCACCCGCGCCGTCGACACCATGCGCCGCATGCGCGCGGCCATGGGGCTCGATCCGGACGGCTTCTCCACCGACGAGCGGCTCGCCGAGATGTCGTTCGGGCGCTGGGAGGGGCTGACGTTCCGCGAGATTGGCGAGCGCGAGCCCGCGGCCATGAAGGCGCGCGAGGCCGACAAGTGGTCCCACGTGCCGCCGGACGGCGAGAGCTACGTGCAGGTCTGCGAACGCGTCGGCGCGCTGCTCGGCGGGCTCGACCGGCCGGCCGTGCTGGTGAGCCATGGCGGCGTGGCGCGCGCGGTGCTGGCGCTTTGCGGCGCCGACCGGACGAAACTCGCCGACATCCGCATCCAGCAGGGCAGGGCGCTCGCGATCGAAGACGGCCGGTGGCGCTGGATTTGATCTGCTCCTTGTCCCGGCCTTGAGCCGGGACCCAGAACCGTTGTCGTTTCAAGAAAAGGCCTTCGCCAGGGAGCCTCATCCGGCGCGCGAACCGCTTCTGGGTCCTGGCTCAAGGCCGGGACATGGGAGGCGCTTCACCTCCTGAACGTCGCCACCGTCTCGACATGCGCCGAGTGCCGGAACTGGTCGATCGGCACGGCCCGCTCCAGCCGGTAGCCGCCCGCGATCAGGATCGCGGCGTCGCGGGCGAGCGTCACGGCGTTGCACGAGACCGCGACCACCGTCCGGACCTTCGAGGCCGCGAGCTGGCGCGCCTGGGCTTCGGCGCCGGCCCGCGGCGGGTCGAACACGACGGCGTCGAAGCGCGACAGCTCCGACGAGGTGAGCGGCCGGCGGAACAGGTCGCGGGCCTCGGCGGTGACGCGCTTCAGCCCCTGCGCGCCCCTCGCGGCGGCGTCGAGGGCGGCGATCGCGGGCTTTTCCGTATCGGCCGCATAGACTTCGGCGCGCTCGGCGAGACGCAGCGCGAAGGCGCCCGATCCGCAGAAAAGATCCGCGACGCGCTTGGCCTTGCCGACGCCCTCGAGCGCAAGTTCCGCGAGGGTCCGCTCGCCGAGCTCGGTCGCCTGCAGAAACCCGCCGGGCGGCGGCGCGAGACTTGCGCGGCCGACGGCGAGCGTCGGCTTGCGCCGCGCCACCACCGCCTCGCCATGGATCGAGAGGCGGGAAAGGTCGAGCTCTTCGGCGAGCCGGACGAGCTTCAGCCGCATCGGCTCGGGCAGGGGGCCGAGGCCGCGGACGTCGAGATCGAGCCCGGTGTCGGTCGCGGTCACCGCGAGGTCGAGCGGCTTGCCCTTGCCGAGCAGCACGGCGGCGACGGCGCGCGCGGCCGGCAGCGCCCGGGCCATGGAGGGCGCGAGCAGCGGGCAGTCTGAGAGCGCGATCACCGAATGGCTGCGCGCCTCCGAGAAACCGACCACGGACCGCCCGTCGGGTCCGCGCCGTGCGTGGAAGGTCGCGCGGCGGCGGCCGGCGCCGTGGGCGTCGACGCAGGGTCCGACCAGCCCCTCGCAGGCGACGCCCTCGCGCGACAACGCCTCCATGAGGAGATCCCGCTTCCAGGCGAGCGCGGGACTCTGCGCGAATTCCTGCGTGGCGCAGCCGCCGCAGCGGCCGACTTCGGGACAGTAGGCCGCAACGCGGTCCGGCGAGGGCCCACCACGTCGAAGGGCGGCGCGTTCGCCGTTCCGCTCGACCGACACCAGTTCGCCGGCGAGCGCGCGGGCGACGAACAGCGGTCCGTCGGCCGTCGAGGCGACGCCGTCGCCGCGCGCGAGGCGTTCGATCCGCACGAGCTCAGCCACGCGGGCCCCTCCGTCTTGCTGCGAGAAGATATTCGACGTTGCCGTCGCCGCCTGAGATCGGCGAGGGCGCGTGGCCGAGAACCGTCAGTCCGAGGCTCTCGACCAGCGCGACCGCGCCTTCGAGCGCGCAGCCGCGCGCCTCGTCCTTCACGATCCCGCCCTTGCCGATCTCCTTGCGGCCGACCTCGAACTGCGGCTTCACGAGCGCGACGAGCGTCGCCTCCGGCGCTGCGAGCGCGAGCGCCGCCGGCAGCACCGCGGAGAGCGGCGCGAAGCTGACGTCGACGACGACGACGCCCGGCGGCTCGGGCAGGTCGGCGGCGGCGAGCGCGCGAATGTCGGTCTCCTCGCGGCTCGTCACGCGCGGATCGGCGGCGACCTTCGGATGAAGCTGGCCCCGGCCGACGTCGACGGCCGTGACGTGCGCCGCGCCTCGTTCAAGCAGAACCTCGGTGAAGCCGCCGGTCGAGGAGCCGACGTCGAGCGCATGGAGGCCCTTTGGCGACAGCCCGAACAGGTCGAGCGCGGCGCTGAGCTTCACGCCGCCGCGCGAGACGTAAGGGTGCGCCGGCTCGGCTTCGATCGCAGCGTCGGCGGCGAGCATGTCGGAGGCGCGGCGCACGGTCTCGCCGCCTGCGCGCACGAGGCCCGCGGCGATCGCGGCCTGCGCCTTGGCGCGGCTTTCGAACAGGCCGAGCTCGACGAGCAGCACGTCGGCGCGGCGGCGGGGCGGGGGCTGGGCGTCATGGTTCGGCGCACCCTTAGCAGACCGGAGGCCCCCGCGCTCAAGCGCCTGCGATTTCCCGAAAGCGCGGCGGCCGCATAGGATCGCCCCGTCCCGCAGTCGCCGGGGCCCGGGGGATGCCGCGTGGACCGTTCCGTCGCCGTCGAGATCGACGCGCTTCGCCGCCGCCTGCTGCTCGGCGCAGGCGCGCTCGCGGCGCTGTCGGCGGCCCCGACTTACGCCCAGGCTCTGCCGGGCGCGCTCGACGCGGCCTCGATGGGCGTGAAGCCGGGCGACGCCGACCAGAGCCGCGGCCTCCAGCGGGCGCTCGACCGCGCCGCGCGCGACGGGCGCCCGCTCGCGCTCGCGCCCGGCCTCTACCGCGCCGCAGGCCTCACGCTGCCGGACGGAACCGTTCTGGTCGGCGCGCCGGAGCTCACCCGGATCGAGCTCGTCGGCTCCGGGCCGCTGATGACGGCGCAGGGCGCGCGGCGGGTCTCGCTGCGCGGCGTCGCGCTCGACGGCGCCAATGTCCCGGCCGGGCAGGAGATCGGCGTGCTGGCGGCCGACGACGTGCAGACGCTGACGCTCGACGAGGTCGCCGTGACGGGGCGGGCGGCAGCGCCATCGTGCTGAACCGCGTCGGCGGGGCCGTCCGTCAATGCCGCATCGAGGGCGCCCGCCACGCGGGGCTGTTCGCGCTCGACGGCCGCGGGCTCTCGGTCGCGGACTGCGTCGTCCGGAACTGCCGCAACAACGGCGTGGGATCCGCCGCTCGATCAAGGGGCCGGACGGCTCCGTGGTCTCCCGCAACCGCATCGAGGACATCGGCGCGCTCGACGGCGGCCTCGGCTGGAACGGCAACGCCGTCAACGTGTCGAAGGCCGCCGGCGTGATGGTGGCCAACAATTCGATCCGCCGCGCGGCCTTCAGCGCGGTGCGCGCCCACGAGGCGGACGACGCCGTGATCACCGACAATCTCTGCCTCGACAGCGGCGAGACCGGGATCTACGCCGAATACGGCTTCTCGGGCGCGGTGATCTCCGCGAACCTCGTGGACGGGGCCGCGAACGGCGTCTCGGTCGTCAACTTCAACGAGGGCGGCCGGCTCGCGACCGTCTCGGCGAACCTTGTCCGCAACCTGTTCCGCCGCAAGAACCTCGACGAGCCGGGCGAAGGCTATGGCGGCGGCATCGGCGTCGAGGCCGACACCGCGGTGACCGGAAACGTCGTCGAGAACGCCCCGGAGATCGGGATCCTGGCGGGCTTCGGACCGTATCTTCGCGACGTGACGGTGTCGGGCAACGTCGTGCGCGCCTGCGGCGTCGGGATCGGGGTTTCGGTCGTAGAAGGCGTCGGCGCGGCCTCGGTCGTCGGCAACACTATCTCTGGTTGTCGTCTCGGGGCGGTTCTTGGATACCGCTGGCGCGAGGTTGTGACCCAGGATCTGACTCTCGCGGGCGGCGACAGGCGATCGGGGCTCCTGGTGTCCCAGAACGCGGTTCGTTAAGGCCTCATTTACAGTTTCACGACGCTCTCGAAGCGGGCGTCCTGCAACCAATTGGATTTCTTATAGTTTGCCCAATTCTCGGGCGCCGACTGCCCTCAAAGCCCGGCGTTTCTTGGCTGCCACAGTTGCGACATTTCAGAGACAGTTTGGGGCGGAACGGCGTCGCGAAGACGTGAATCCGGTAGCAAACGCCGCCTAAAAAATGTCCTCTGAGGAAGGCGGCGCCGAGTCGGGGGCGCACGTTGAGCCTATCGGTTGTGGTCCGACAGTTCGAATTCGGGACGGACGACACCGCACCGGAAGGCGAAGACGAAACAAAGCAATGCTCGGAGAGGCGGCGTTCCCGGCAGGGCGCCGATCGGAGGAAAAAGGCAACATGAAGAAGTTTCTGAAAATCGCGGCCGCGGGCGTGTTCGCCCTCGCCGCCACCACCTCGGCGGCCTTCGCCGGCGCGACTGCGCAGCCCGGCAGACCGTCGGTCTGGCCAGCGGCGCGCCGCTCCCGGAAGGCGTCTACTTCGTGAACACCCTCGACTGGGGTGTCCGCAAGCTCCCGGGTCAGGACGCCAAGTCCCTGGTCACCATTCCGATCATCGCCTGGTCGACCCCGTGGTCGATCTTCGGTGGCAACCTGCAGCTGATCGGCGCGACCCCGGCGATCCACGCCGACGGTCCCGGCGCGGCTGACAACTACGGCTTCTACAACCCGATCCTCGCGGCCCGTATCGCTTGGGATCTCGGCGGCGGCTTCGGGCTTCAGCTACCTGTCGGGCAACTACTTCAACGTCGGCGAGCGCGGCATCCGCGTCCCCGCCAACACCTGGCGTCAGGACTTCGCGATCTCGTACACCGGCGACGGCTGGAACCTGACCGCGAACCTGCTCTGGGGCATCACCTGGGACACGTCGAAGTTCGCCGGCAACAAGACCGCTAACGGCTTCAACCTCGACCTGACCGCCACGAAGACCTTCGGCAAGTGGGAAATCGGCGCCGTCGGCTTCGGCTCGACCGAGTACGATCGTCCGAACAACGCGCTCGGCGGCAAGATGAAGCAGTTCGCCGTCGGCCCGCTCGTCGGCTACAACTTCGGCCCGGTCATCCTCCAGGCCTACCTGACGCGCGACGTCTACCAGCGCAACATGGGCGGCAAGGACACCCGTGGCTGGACCCGCGTGATCATCCCGCTGTGGACGCCTGAGACCCCGGCCGCCCCGCTCGTCACCAAGTACTGAGACGAGCGGAACGGCTGATCCTCAGGGATCAATGAGACGGGGGCGCCTTGTGCGCCCCCGTTTTCGTTCGCGCTGCGGCCTGGTCCCGGAAGACGGCGCGCCGCTCGTAGCCCCGCGGCGAGGCGCTATCGCAGCAGCGCGTCCGCGGCGCGGACCTCGCCGACCTCCTTGCCCGCGACGTTGCGGAGCGGGCGCCGGACTCGGTCCGCGAGCCAGTCGCCGGCGTCGCCGGTCGGCGCGAGCAATCGGGCGAGCACCGCCGCCATCGCGGTCTCCGAGGCGCGGGCCGCGCCGTCGTCGATCTTGATCGCGATCCCGAGCCCGAGCGCTGGAAGCGCCGCCGCATGGACGCCCTCGGCCCCGACCTTGACGAACACCGCGTCGCCGAGCGCCTGGATCGCCTGCGTGTCGAAGCGCCCGGTCCCGGAGACCTGGTTGGGCGCCGACCACACGGCCGCCATCAGCCGCCGCGCCGCGGCCGCGCGCGCCGGCGTCAGCCCCTGGCCCGATCCGAAGCGCGCAAAGCCCCGGGCGATCGCGACGAGCGGCATAGCGTAGGTCGGGACGCCGCATCCGTCCGTGCCGACCGGCGCGCTGGCGAGGCTCGCCCCGGTCGTCGCCTCGATCGCGGCCGTCACCTCGCGCTGGACCGGATGGGCGGCCTCGACATAGCCCGCAGGCGCGACATCCATGGCGCAGGCGAGGCACAGAAAGCCCGCATGCTTGCCCGAGCAGTTGTTGTGCAGCGGGCTCGGCCCCACGCCGCTCGCGGCGAGCGCCCGCGCCGCCGTGTCGCTCAATGGCCAGTGAGCGCCGCATTCGAGCGCCGCGTCGTCGAGGCCGAGCCGCGCCAGCGCCCCGGCCGCGGTCGCCACATGCTCGGGCTCGCCGGCATGGGAGGCGCAGGCGAGCGCGAGCTCGGGCTCGGCGAAGCCGAAGCGGTCCGCCGCCCCGCTCTCGACGAGGGGCAGCGCCTGGAGCGCCTTGACGGACGAGCGCGCAAACACGGGCCGCTCGACGTCGCCGAGCGCCAGCACGGTCGCGCCGTCGGCGTCCACGACCGCGACGGCGCCGCAGTGCCGGCTTTCGACCGCGAGCCCGCGGGTGACTTCGACGAGCGTGGGGGAGGGGGCGATGGCGGCGTCCTCGGTCAGGGGATGGCGTCGCGCAATCTAGCGCGCGTCGTTCGAAAGGCGCGGGAACGGAGTCTCCCGCGCCCGAGTTGAGGTCTCGTCGACTTCGCGAGGGAGGCGAAAGATGGCGGCGACGAAGGCGTCCAAAAAATCTCCGAAAGACAATCCGTCGATCAAGAATCCGGAGGTCTATGAGGCGCTGCGCGAACAGGGCGCGAGCCCCGAAAAGGCCGCGCGCATCTCGAACGCGCAGGCGAAGTACGGAACCAAGGGCAAGAACGCGCCCTCGACCAAGGGCGGCAAATCGCCGGACTACGAAGAGTGGCGGCGCGACGACCTCTACGCCAAGGCCCGCGAGATCGGCCTCGCCGGTCTTTCGCGCGCGAGCAAAGGCGACATCATCCACGCGCTGAGGACGCATTGATGGCGGGGCCGGACGACGATGCGGCCTCGGTCGAAGAAATCGCGCGCGAGGCCGGGCTGAAGATCGCCTCGGCCGAAGACCTCGACATCACGCGTCGCCGGTCGGGCAAGGGCTTCTTCTACATCGACGGGAACGGCAAGCGGATTTCCGACGCCAAGGTCGTGGCCCGCATCAAGTCGCTGGCGATCCCGCCCGCCTATGAGGACGTCCGGATCGCGGCCGATCCTGCGCTCCATCTGCAGGCCGTCGGCAAGGACGAGGCGGGGCGGACGCAATACCGCTACCATCCCGACTGGGACGCGGTGCGCGAGACCCGCAAGGTCGAGCGGCTCGACCGGGTGATCGAGGCGCTGCCGAAGCTCCGCCGCGCCCTCGAGCGCGACATGGCGAGCCCGAAGCTTTCGAAGACCAAGGCGCTTGCGGCCGCCGTCGCGCTCATCGACGAGACCCACATCCGCGTCGGCTCCGAATCCTACGTCCGCACCAACAAGGCGCACGGCGCCTCGACGCTGCTCAAGCGCCACGTGAAGGTGCGCGGCGAGGCCGTCGAGCTCGCCTTTCGCGGCAAGGGCGGCAAGGACGTTCGCCTGCGGATGCGTTCGCCGCGGCTCGCTCGGGCGCTGGGGCGCGTCGGCTCGCTGCCGGGACGCCGCCTGTTCCAGTACAAGGATCCGGACGGCAAGGTGCGCCGCATCACCTCGGTGGACGTCAACGCGTATATCCGCGAGATCACCGGCCTGCCGGTGACCGCCAAGGATCTTCGCCAGCTCGGCGCGAGCGCGAGCGCGGCCGAAGAGCTCGTGGAGCTCGACCCCGCGACGAGCGAGACCGGCCGGCGCCGTCAGCTCGCGACCGTGATGCGCGCAATCTCCGACAAGCTCGCCAACACGCCTGCGGTGGTTCGCAAGTCCTATGTCCACGCGGTGGTGGTCGAGGGCTTCGCGTCCGGCGCGCTCAAGAAGGCGCATGAGGGCGCGCGCGGGCGGCCGGGCCTGCGACGGGCGGAGAAGACGGTGGCGCGGCTGGTCGAGCGGATGAAGCGGGGGCGCTGAAGCGCCTCAATTCACGCCGATCCGCGCCAGAATGACGTTTCGCCTTGTCTTCGCCGATATTCTCGCGCGAATGAAACGGCGGTCGCCGTCGCGGCGCCGCATTCGTTTCTGTCCGGGATGCTTGGATGACGCCTTTCGTCCGTCGCGCAGCGCTCGCTTTCGTGTTCGCGCTTCCGGCCGCCTCCGCCATGGCCGCCCCTCCGCCCGCCGACGTGACGGCCGCGCCCTGCGGCGGGGACTTCGACGGTTGGCTCGAGGGCGTGAAGAGCGAGGCGCGCGCCGCAGGCGTTTCGGACCAGGCGATTGCGCAGGCGCTCGAAGGCGTGCGGATCGAGCCGAAAGTGCTGGCCGCCGACCGCGGCCAGTCGGTGTTCAGCAGACCTTCCTGCAGTTCGCCGGCCGCATGGCCGCCGCCCCGCGGCTGCCCAACGCATCAAGCAGGTGAAGGCCAAGCGCGACATCTTCGATCAGGTCGAGAAGACCTATGGGGTCCCGGCCGAGGTGATCGCGGCGTTCTGGGGCCTCGAGACGATTTCGGCGGCAATCTCGGCAGTTCGACACCCGCAAACGCGCTGGCGACGCTGGCCCATGACTGCCGGCGGCCAGCCTTCTTCCGGCCTCAGCTCATCGCCGTCATGAAGATCGTCGACCGCGGCGACCTCGCGCCCGCCGACATGCGCGGCGCCTGGGCCGGCGAACTCGGCCAGACCCAGATGATGCCGGTCGACTATGTCCGCTCCGGCGTCGACGCCGACGGCGACGGCCGCGTCGATCTCATGAAAAGCCTGCCCGACGCGCTGAACTCGGCGGGCAAGTATCTCGCCGACCTCGGCTGGCGGCGCGGCGAGCCCTGGCTGCAGGAGGTGGTCGCGCCCGCCGACATGCCGTGGAAGGAGGCCGACATCGACATCAAGCACCCGGTCTCGCAGTGGGAAAGCCTGGGGCGTGAAGCCGCGCAACGGGCGCGCTCGCGCCCGACGGCGCGCCCGCCGCGCTGCTGCTGCCGATGGGCAAGAACGGGCCGGCGTTCCTCGCCTACCAGAACTTCGACGTCTACAAGACCTGGAACCAGTCCTTCATCTATTCGACGACCGCGGCCTATCTCGCGACCCGCATCGCCGGCGCGCCGCAGATCTCGGAAGGCAACGCCCCGGTTCGTCCGCTCGGAAGCGACGAGCTCAAGGAGCTCCAGCGCCATTACGTGCGCGGACGGCTGGCTGCCGGAGGACGAGGTCGACGGCAAGCTCGGCGGCGACACGCGCCGCGCGACCCGCAAGGCGCAGGAGAAGCTCGGCCTGCCGGCCGACGGCTATCCGACCGTCGAGCTCCTGCAGGCCCTCAACGCCTCTCGCGGCTGACCTCAGCCCGCCACGAACCGCGAAGACTGCGCCGATCTGGGGGCGGTTTCGCATCTTCTGCGCTAGTTTTCTTGACGGCGAAGAGTTCTGGTTGCGCGAACGCCGCGCAGCTCCAGAAAAGTTTTATCGGATACGTGCAACTACGCTCTTGTCGATGCGCTTGTCTGCGGAGGACCCTAGATCAGCAAGTGGTTCGAGGGGCTTTGGGCGGAATGAGCGCTTCGACGTTTCTTAACGACTGCGATTTCGACGCGCTGGTCGATACGCTTCACGCGTTGACCAACGCCATGCGCGACCGCGGCGACATCGATCGCTGGCAGATCCGGCTGGCGCTCGGCGAGCACGGCGTCGCGCCGGCGGGCGCGGCCGGCGATTTCGACGAGCGCCTCGCGCAGAGCCTTGGGGCCGCGCGGCGCGGCTGGAGCGGGCGCGACGCCGCCTGAGCCGTCTCTCCGCGAAGGCTGTGCGTAGCGCGCATGGCCCGTCTTCTTGGCTTGCATGGCGAGGCTGCGCGGCCGATTGTGCCTGAATGCTTCGGGCATGGGCCTGACGGACGGGGACGCCGACGACGAGACGCGCTGTCTCGGCGTCGCGGAGGCCGTCGCCGACCGCGTCGAGCGCCGCCATGTCGCGCCGCGCGCGCCCTGGCGCTGGCTCGCCCCCTTCGGTCCTATCGATCCGCGTGACGCGCCGACCGCGCCGCCGGCCCGATCGCGCCGCGCCGCGGCTGGCCGGACGTCGTGGTCGCGAGCGGGCGGCGGGCCGCTCCCTATCTCGCAGCCGTCAAGCGCGCGTCGCGATCGCGCGTGGTCACCGTTTTCCTCGGAGACAGCGCGCTCGGCGCGCGCGCGGCCGACATCGTCGCGGTGGGCGAAGGATCGCGGCTGAGCGGCCTCAACGTGGTGCGCACGGTTTCGGGCCCGCACCGGATCGACGCCGTGCGCCTCGCCGCGGCGCGCGGGGGCGACGCGCTGGGACCCTCCGACGCCCGCGCGCGCGTCGCGGTGCTGCTCGGCGGGCGGTCGGGCCGCGCGTGGCAGGAGGAGGGACGCGCGGCGCCTCGCGGCCGGCCTCGCACGGCTTGCGGCCGACGGCGCGACGGTGCTCGCGGCGGCCCGGCGGGAGGCTCCGGCGGCGCTCGATCTGGCGGCGCGCGAGGCGGCCGCCTATCTGTGGGACCGCGCGGTCCCGATCCCCGCGTCGCGCTTCTCGCCCATGCCGACGCCGTCGTCGTCGCGGGCGACGACGCGCTCGCGGTCGACGAGGCGGTGGCGACCGGCCGGCCGGTCTTCGCCTTCCGGCCGACCGGACTGAAACGGGCCGCGGCCGCCCATCTCGACAGGCTCGCGGCGCATGGCGTCGTGCGGCCCTTCGCGGGGCGGCTCGAGGCCTATGGCTACGCGCCGCTCCACGCCGCAAGCGAGATCGGCCGCGCGGGGCGGCGCTCGCCGCGACGCGCGAGGCGCTGCGGCCAAGAAACGAACGGCGCGCGGCGCCGCTCAAGCGTGAAACGAACGGACCGACGACCCGATGAGCTCTGAAAAGATCACCCACGCCCGCCTCGTCATCATCGGTTCGGGCCCGGCCGGCTGGACCGCCGCGCTCTACGCCGCGCGCGCCATGCTGGAGCCGGTCGTGATCTCCGGCCTCCAGCCCGGAGGCCAGCTCACCATCACGACCGAGGTCGAGAAACTATCCGGGCTTCGCCGAGCCGATCCAGGGGCCGTGGCTCATGGAGCAGATGCAGACCCAGGCCGAGCGCATGGGAACCCGCACGCTGCAGGACCACGTCGCCAAGGTCGACTTCTCGCGCCGCCCCTTCGTGATCGAGACCGAGAGTTCGGGCCGCATCACCGCGGACGCCGTGGTGGTGTCGACCGGGGCCCAAGCCAGATGGCTCGGGCTGGACAGCGAGGAGACCCTTCAAGGGCTACGGCGTGTCGGCCTGCGCGACCTGCGACGGCTTCTTCTTCCGCGGCAAGGAGGTCGTGGTCGTGGGCGGCGGCAACACCGCGCTCGAGGAGGCGCTGTTCCTGACGAACTTCGCCTCGAAGGTGACGCTCGTGCATCGCGCGAGAGCTTCCGCGGCGAACGCATCCTTCAGGACCGCGTCTTCGCCAATCCGAAGATCGAGGTGGTGTGGAACGCGACCGTAAGCGAGATCCTCGGCAACGCCGGCATGCCGCCGAAGGTCACCGGCGTGAAGCTCGTCGACGCGCGTACCGGCCAGCCGACGGTGAGGTCCGCCGACGGCGTGTTCGTCGCGATCGGGCACCAGCCGGCGACAGAGCTGTTCCGCGGCCAGCTCGACATGAAGCCCTCGGGCTATCTCAAGGTGACGCCGGGAACCTCGCTCACCAACGTGCCGGGCGGTTCGCCGCAGGCGACGTCGCCGACGAGCATTACCGCCAGGCCGTCACGGCGGCGGGCATGGGCTGCATGCGGCGCTCGACGCCGAAACGCTTCCTCGCAGCCGAGGAGGCCGCCCGCACCGCCGCGTGACGGCGCGGGTTTTCCAATCGGGTCACGGTTTTTTCAGCCTCGCGAAAGGGGCCTGAAAGGACCGAGATCCTAGAATGGCGTAAACGCCCTCCGCTTGAGGGACATGTGCGAGCCCTTGCGGGGACAGGAATGGACTGGGACAAGCTGAGGATCTTCCACGCGGCGGCCGACGCCGGCAGCTTCACCAAGGCGGGCGAGACGCTTGCGCTCAGCCAATCCGCGGTGAGCCGTCAAGTCTCGGCGCTCGAGCACGACCTCAAGGCGCCGCTGTTCCATCGCCACGCCCGCGGGCTGATGCTGACCGAGCAGGGCGAGCTGCTGTTCCGCACCACGCAGGACGTGTTCTCCAAGCTCGAGCAGGCGCGCTCGATCCTCACCGACAGCCGCGAGCGGCCGCACGGGGTCCTGAAGCTCACCACGACGGTCGGCTTCGGCGGCGCCTGGCTCGCGCCGCGTCTCGGCCAGTCATGGAGCGCTACCCGGACATCCAGGTGCAGCTCATCCTCACCGACGACGAGCTCGACCTCGGCATGCGCGAGGCCGACGTCGCCATTCGCCTGCGCGCGCCCACCCAGCCGGACCTGATCCAGCGCCGGCTGTTCACGGTGCACTATCACGCCTACGCCTCGCCCGAATATCTGAACTCCCACGGCCAGCCAGGCGGTCTCGACGAGCTCGACCAGCACCGCATCATCGAGTTCGGCGGGCCCATCCCGTTCTTCCTGCAGTCGATCAACTGGCTGAAGACCGCGAACCGCGCGCCCAAGAACCCGCGGCTCGCCAGCCTCACGATCAATTCGGTCGCGGCCATCAAGCAGGCGTGCGAGCGCGGCGTCGGCCTCGCGGTCCTGCCAGATTATCTCCTCGACGAGACCTCGAACCTCACGCGCATCTTCACCTCGATGGAGATGCCGGCGCTCGAGGCCTATTTCGTCTATCCCGAGGAGCTCAAGAACGTCGCGCGCGTGAACGTGTTCCGCGACTTCCTGCTCGAGAAGGCGCAGAAGTGGTCGTACTGAGAGGCGCGGCCGGACGCGTCACGTGACCGGGATCACGACGAAAAACCGACTGCCGCCGGCAGACCGAAGTCGATCGCATTCTCGAAGCTCATGCAAAAGCACCAGCGGTAGCGCTCGCTGACGAAATAATGGTGCTGCGGGAGCTCAGGACGATCGGCATGATCTCGATCATGTCGTCCATGTCGGCCTGAACGGCGAGCGTGGTGACGCCGTCGCCAGCGTAGATCACGCGTCCCGAAAGGCCGTGAACGTCGCGCTGTTCCCGGAAGAACGACACGAACCGGCTGGTCCAGTCCGGCTCGTCGCCGCTCCCGCCCTGCACGCGCAGCTCCAGCTTTCGCCAGTCGATCCGGCTGTCGGCGAGCGGGTAAAGCCGGGCCAACATCTTGAAGACCTCGCCGTCCGGGCCGATCGACACGGCGCCGCGGGCGAGGCGATCACGCAGTTCGTTTCTCAGCTCGTCGTCATGCCATGTCATGGTTCGTCGGCTTTTTAGCGTTCTCAGCGATCGGAACAGCTGCGCGGGCGGCGCTCAAAAGTAATTTTATAACATCTGAAAAATCATGGTTCTAGTGTAACATCGGACGATTGGGGTATTGCTTGTCCGTTGCAAGGAGAGACGCCATGAGCGCTGGTTGCTGCGGACATAACGCCAAGTTCGACGGGCTGTCGGCGGACTACAAGCGTCGCCTCTGGGCCGTGATCGCGATCAACGGCGCCATGTTCGTCGTCGAGATGGCGGCGGGCGCGCTGTCGGGCTCGCAGGCGCTCAAGGCCGACGCGCTCGATTTCGCGGCCGACGCCACGACCTACGGCATCAGCCTCGCGGTCATCGGCGCCTCGCTTGCGACCCGCGCCAGGGCCGCGCTCCTGAAGGGGCTCAGCCTCGCCGCGATGGCCGTCTGGGTGCTCGGCATGACGGCCTACAACACGCTGGTGCTGGGCGTTCCCACCGCCGAGGTGATGGGAGTGGTCGGCCTGCTGGCGCTCGCCGCCAATCTCGCGAGCGTCCTTATCCTCGTCCGCTACAAGGACGGCGACGCCAATGTGCGCTCGGTGTGGCTCTGCTCGCGCAACGACGCGATCGGCAACGTCGCGGTGATGTTCGCGGCCGCCGGCGTGTTCGCGAGCGGCACCGCCTGGCCGGACCTCATCGTCGCGGCGCTGATGGCCGGCCTGTTCCTGACTTCCTCGGTCCAGATCCTGCGGCAGTCCTTCGCCGAGGTCGCCGAGGCGAAGCGGACAGGGCAGGGGAGCGGCGAGGCCCATGCGCACGAGGCCCACGCGCCGGACGCGCATGCGCACGGCGCCCACGGGCACGGGCATTCGCACTGAACGTTTCCGGCGCACGCGCAGGCGTGAGGGATCGGTTCGCGCCTTAGATCGTTACCCCCTTGAGACGTCCGGGCGACGACGCCCGGCGAAAGCAGGGAGGTTTCCCATGAGCGACGCCCACACCATCCATCAGAGCGAAGCCCCGAGCCGCCGGCCGCCGGCCGGCGAGACCACGACCGCCAAGCACGAGGTTCAAGCCAAGCAGGCACCGACAAGCCGCGCGGAATGCCCGTGGTGCTGCTCGTCAGCACCGTCGGCGCGGCGGTGGCGCTGTGGGTGATCTGGTCGGTGTTCTTCGCGGCGGGCTGAGCGAAAGACGCGCTTAATCCGCATCCGCCATTCGGGCCAGGCCCGGGATGACGGATGAGACGACGCGGAAAACAAAAAGCGCCCGGAGCCATGGCTTCGGGCGCTTTGCTTTGGCTGAACGCTTGCGGTTTACGCGAAGCGGATGTTCAGGATCTCGTAGCTCTTGCCGCCGCCGGGCGTCGCGACCTCGACGGTGTCGCCGACCTTTTTGCCGACGAGCGCGCGCGCGATCGGCGAGCCGATCGAGACGCGGCCGGCCTTCACGTCGGACTCGGCCTCGCCGACGATCTGGTAGGCCTTCTCCTCGTCGGTGTCTTCGTCGACGAGGGTGACGGTCGCCCCGAACGTGATGGTGTCGCCGGTGAGCTTGGAGACGTCGATGATCTCGGCGCGCGCGATCATGCTCTCGAGCTCGGCGATGCGTCCCTCGTTCAGGCTCTGCTGCTCCTTGGCCGCGTGATACTCGGCGTTCTCGGACAGGTCGCCATGCGAACGCGCTTCGGAGATCGCGGCGATGATGCGCGGCCGTTCGGTGGAAGCGCGGTGTTTCAGCTCCGCCTCCAGCGCCGTATGGCCTGCGGCGGTCATCGGGATCTTGTCCATTTCACTTCTCTCTCGACACAAAAACGTCGCGCCCGCCGTGTGCCGACAGCGAGCGCGCATAAGATCAGAAACGTCGGAAGCCCGTTCGACGTTCCGGTCGGTTCGGCGAGCCGGGCCGCTCAGCCGAAATAGGACTGCAGCGACCGCACTTCCAGATCGTCGCCCAGATAGGCCTTGATCCCTTGCGCCGCCGCCACCGCGCCGGACAGCGTCGTATAGTACGGCACTTTGTGCAAGAGGGCCGCGCGGCGGAGAGACCGGCTGTCGGCGAGCGCCTGAGCGCCGTCGGTCGTGTTGAAGACGAGCTGCACCCCGCCGTTCTTGATGGCGTCCACGACGTGCGGACGGCCCTCCAGCACCTTGTTGATCTTATGCGCCTTAACGCCGTTGGCGACGAGGTGCTTCTGGGTGCCCGACGTCGCGATCACCTTGAAGCCGAGCTCGGCCAGCATCTTCACCGGCGCGAGGATCCGGTCCTTGTCGGCCTCCTTCACGGAGACGAACAGCACGCCCTCGCGCGGGACCCGCGTGCCGCCGCCGAGCTGGCTCTTGGCGAAGGCGACGCCGTAGTCGCGGTCGAGGCCCATGACCTCGCCGGTCGAGCGCATCTCGGGCCCGAGCACAGTGTCGACGCCGGGGAAGCGGGCGAAGGGGAACACCGCCTCCTTCACGCCGATATGGCCGAGCGGCTCTTCCTTCAGGCCGAAGGACGCGAGGCTTTCGCCCGCCATCACGCGCGAGGCGATCTTGGCGAAGGGCTTTCCGACCACCTTCGCGACGAAGGGCACCGTGCGCGAGGCGCGGGGATTCACTTCCAGAACGTAGATGACGCCGTCCTTGATGGCGTACTGCACGTTCATGAGGCCGCCGACCTCGAGCGCGAGCGCGAGCGCGCGGGTCTGGCTCTTCAGCGTCTCGATCAGCTCTTCGGAGAGCGAATGCGGCGGCAGCGAGCAGGCGCTGTCGCCCGAATGCACGCCGGCTTCCTCGATATGCTCCATGATGCCGCAGACGAACACGTCCTTGCGGTCGCAGAGCGCGTCGACGTCGACCTCGATGGCGTCGGACAGATAGCGGTCGAACAGCAGCGGGTTACGCGACAGCACCGTGTTGATCTGGCCGGTCTTGTCGTTCGGATAGCGCTGCTTGACGTCTTCCGGCACGAGGTCCGGCAGGGTGCCGAGCAGGTAGTCCGACAGCATCTTCTCGTCGTGCAGGATCGATCGCCCGGCCGCCGAGCACGTAGGACGGGCGCACGACCAGCGGGAAGCCGAGGTCGGAGGCCACGATCCGCGACTGTTCGACCGAATAGGCGATCCCATTCATCGGCTGCACGAGGCCGAGCTTGTCGAGCAGGCGCTTGAAGCGGTCGCGGTCTTCGGCGAGGTCGATCGCGTCGGGCGTGGTGCCGAGGATCGGGATCCCGGCCTTTTCGAGCGCGGTGGCGAGTTTCAGCGGAGTCTGGCCGCCGAACTGCACGATGACGCCGTGGAGCGTGCCGTTCTGGCGCTCGGTCTCGAGGATCTCGAGCACGTCCTCGGCGGTCAGCGGCTCGAAATAGAGTCGGTCGGAGGTGTCGTAGTCGGTCGAGACCGTCTCGGGATTGCAGTTGACCATGATGGTCTCGTAGCCGGCCTCGGTCAGCGCGAAGCAGGCGTGGCAGCAGCAGTAGTCGAACTCGATGCCCTGGCCGATCCGGTTCGGTCCGCCGCCCAGGATCACGACCTTCTTGCGGTCGGAGGGCTGCGCCTCGTCCTGGGGCTCGCCGCCGGCGAAGGGCGGCGCGTAGGTCGAGTACATGTAGGCGGTCGGCGAGGCGAACTCGGCCGCGCAGGTGTCGATGCGCTTGTAGACCGGCCGCACGCCGAGCGAGCGGCGGCGCGCCTGGACCTGCTCGGCCGAGAGCTTGGAGAGCGTGCCGAGGCGGGCGTCCGAGAACCCTTGCGCCTTCAGGCGCCGGAACGACTTCTCGGTCGTCGGCAGGCCGTGGCGGCGAACCTTCTCCTCGGTCTCCACCAGCGTCTTGATCTGCGAGATGAACCACGGGTCGAAAGCGCAGGCCTCGTGGATCTCCTCGATGGTGAAGCCGTGGCGCAGCGCCTGCGCGACCTTCAGCAGCCGGTCCGGCGTCGGCTTGCCGAGCGCGGCGCGGATGGCGTTCTTGTCGTCGCCCTGGCCGATGCCGTCGATCTCGATCTCGTCGAGGCCTGTGAGGCCGTCTCGAGCGAGCGCAGCGCCTTCTGGAGGCTCTCGGCGAAGGAGCGGCCGATCGCCATCGCCTCGCCGACCGACTTCATCGAGGTGGTGAGCGTGGGCTCGGCGCCCGGGAACTTTTCGAAGGCGAAGCGCGGGATCTTCGTGACGACGTAGTCGATCGTCGGCTCGAACGAGGCAGGCGTCGCGCCGCCCGTGATGTCGTTCTCGATTTCGTCGAGCGTGTAGCCGACGGCGAGCTTGGCCGCGACCTTGGCGATCGGGAAGCCGGTGGCCTTGGAGGCGAGCGCGGAGGAGCGCGACACGCGCGGGTTCATCTCGATCACGATCATGCGGCCCGTCTTCGGGTCGATCGCGAACTGGACGTTGGAGCCGCCGGTCTCGACGCCGATCTCGCGCAGCGTCGCGAGCGAGGCGTCGCGCATGCGCTGATATTCCTTGTCGGTCAGCGTGAGCGCCGGCGCGATGGTGATCGAGTCGCCGGTGTGGATGCCCATCGGGTCGACGTTCTCGATCGAGCAGACGATGATGCAGTTGTCCGCCTTGTCGCGGACGACCTCCATCTCGTACTCCTTCCAGCCGAGCACGCTTTCCTCGATCAGAACCTCGTCGGTCGGCGAGGCGTCGACGCCGCGCTCGACGATCTCGAGGAACTCCTCGCGATTGTACGCGATGCCGCCGCCGGTGCCGCCCATGGTGAAGCTCGGGCGGATGATCGCGGGAAGGCCGATCTCCTCGAAGGCGACGAGCGCCTCGGAGAGGTTATGGGCCAGCATCGAGCGCGGGGTCTCGAGGCCGATCCTGGTCATGGCCTCGCGAAAGAGCTCGCGGTCCTCGGCCATGTCGATGGCTTCGGCGGTCGCGCCGATCATCTCGACGTCGTGGCGCTCGAGCGCGCCCATCTTCTTCAGCGACAGCGCGCAGTTGAGCGCGGTCTGGCCGCCCATCGTCGGCAGGAGCGCGAAGCCGCCCGGAACGACGTTGCGCTCCTTGGCGATGATCTTCTCGACGATCTCGGGCGTGATCGGCTCGACGTAGGTTGCGTCCGCCATGTCCGGGTCGGTCATGATGGTGGCGGGGTTCGAGTTCACCAGCACGATCCGGTAGCCCTCTTCCTTCAGGGCCTTCACCGCTTGCGTGCCGGAATAGTCGAATTCGCAGGCCTGCCCGATGACGATCGGTCCCGCGCCGATGATGAGGATCGTCGCGATGTCGGTGCGTTTGGGCATCGGGTCTTTCCATCGGGCGCCGGCAGGCGGCGCGGCGCCGCCGCTCGAAGAAGAGCGGAGCGCGGAGGAGTCATGCGTGGCTGAGCGCGTTCCTTACACAGTCGCGCGCTGGCAGGGAAGCCGGGCTTTGGGCTTTCCCCGACGCCGGGGCCGCGCGCGTGCGCGCCGTCACAGCGCGAAAGGAATGTCGGGCTTGCGAGAGGGCGTGCCGGGCGGCGGCGCCTCGCGCCAGCCGGGCTCGTGATAGAGCCCGAGACCGTAGCCGAGAAAGGCGTACATCCGATCCCACATCGGCGAGCGGACGCCCGCCACATAGCCTTCGTACTCGCACAGGGCCTTGTCGCGCCAGCGCTCGGCGATCTCGGGGGCGACGAAGGCGAAGAACACTGTGTCGCCGTCGGTCGCGTCGATCGACAGCAGGGCGTCGCCTTTCCCGGCGAGCGCGGCATCGAGCTCCGCCGCCGCCTCCGCGAACGTCGCGCAGAAAGTCTCCACGTAGCGCGAAAGAGCGTCGGGCGCGTCCCACAGGCCGCTGAAGTCGTCGGCCAGCATCGGGCCGAACACGGCCTTGGCGGCGGGCGGGAGATCGTCCGGAGAGAACCGCCCTTCGTCGCGCCAGCGGTGAAGCAGCTCGATGACGTATTTGTCCTCGACGTCCTGGACGTGGCCCTCGTTGTTGAGGTGCGAGACCGTCGCGAGATAGGCGCGGGCCTGCGGCCCATAGTCCTCGGAGCCGTAGAAGCCCATCTGCTCGGGCACAGTCGGCGGCGCGGCCGCGAACGCCTGCGCCCGGGCGACGGCGTCCGGATCGCCCTTTGAGAAATCGCGCGCGAAGCGGACGAGGACGGGGTCTGCGGTCATGGCGTCTTCGGTCATGGCCGCGCACCTAAGGCGGCGCGCCTGCGGCTCAATGTTCCGCGAGCGGGCAAGAGCGAGAATTGCGCGGGGCGTCGCCCTAACTGCACAGTCGGACCCGAGGCCGAGCGCCGTCTCCCATCCCATTCCGACCCGCCGAGAGAGATCCATGTCGCTTTTCGAGAACAACCGCACGGTGCTGATCACCGGGGCTTCGTCGGGCATCGGCGTGGAGCTCGCGCGGCTGTTCGCGGCCAACGGCGACAAGATCATCCTGACCGCGCGGCGCGCGGACCGGCTGAAGGCGCTCGCCAAGGAGTTCTGGGACAAGCACGCCATCGAGGCGGCGGTCGCGCCGGCGGATCTGGCGAAGCCCGACGGCGCGAAGGAGCTCGCGATCGCGATCGGCCGCAAGGGCCTCGTCGTCGACGTGCTGGTCAACAACGCAGGCTTCGGCCTGCGCGGCGACTTCGCCAAGCTGCCGCTCGACCGCCAGCTCGCCATGGTCCAGGTCAACGTGACCGCGCCGACCGCGCTCGCCGGCCTCTTCCTTCCCGGCATGCTGGCGCGCGGCAAGGGCGGCATCCTGAACGTCGCCTCGCTCGCGGCCTTCCAGGCGGGCCCCGAGATGGCGGTCTACTACGCCAGCAAGGCCTATCTGCTGTCGCTTTCCGAAGCGCTGCACGAAGAGGCCAAGAGCAAGAACGTGACCGTCACCGCGCTCTGTCCCGGGCCGGTGCCGACCGAATTCGGCGAAGTCGCCAAGATGGGCGACGCGGCGCTGTTCAAGACCGGCGTGGTCTCGGCCGAAGACGTCGCCAAAGCGGGGTTCGAGGGTTTTCAGGCGGGCGAGGCGATCGTCATCCCCGGCGCGCTGCCGAAGCTCGGCGCGTTCGGCACGCGCTTCATCCCGCGCGGCGTCTCGCGCCGTCTCGCCCACGAGCTCCAGCGCGTGAAGGAGTGAGGCGCCCGCCGCCCCCGGCGGCGAGGCGCCGCGAGGACCTCAGTCCTCGGCGTCGTCGGCGGTCGGCGCCGCGCCGGGATCGACCATGTATTTGGTGATGACCAGCGCCTTCTCGAGGATCAGCGGGTCGGCGATCAGGCCGACGAACAGCGCCACCGCGTGCGGCACCTCGGTCTTCTCGGTCAGCCACTTGTCGACGCGCTTGGCGGGCACGCCATAGAGCGCGGCGAACTGCTCAGGCGTGATGCTCGCTGTCTTGAGCCCGTGCGCGAGATCCGCGCCCGAAATGCGGCGATAGCTCATCGGCATGTCTGTCCGGTTCTCCTGATCAAGCGGACCGGTCCGCCCCCGGGGACGCGCCGTAGCCCATGCGGGGCCGGGTTGGGAAGCCCGCGGCCGGCGCGACAAAAACGAACGGGGCGCTTCTTGCGAAGCGCCCCGCCGGAATTTCAGTGTCGGTCCGACGGGCAAGGCCCGCGCGCCCCGACGGCCCGATCACTCGGCCTTCAGGTTCGCGGCCTTGGTCTTGCCGCGATCCATGACGACTTCGAACGCCACCTTCTGGCCCTCGACGAGGGTGTGAAGGCCCGAACGCTCGACGTCCGAAATGTGAACGAACACGTCCTTCGAGCCGTCGACCGGCTGAATGAAACCGTATCCCTTCTGGGTGTTGAAGAACTTGACGGTGCCGCTGGGCATTCCTGCTTCCCTCAAAGACAAGCGCGTGTGCGCATTTGGCCGATCGATCACACGATCCATCTGCCGGGCACAATCTCAACTTTGGTGCGTGTCGTTCGGGCGAAGCTAAGGCGGGGATACCGCCGATGCGAAGGCCAGACAGGGCGTCCAAAATCCGATTGCAGATGCGACTATGGCGCATAGGCGCCGGGCTCAGTCAAGCCGGCCGATGGGAAGCTTTCCCGGAACGAGCAGGGCCCGTCGCCGTTCCCGCCTAGGATGCGGCTGTCCCCGGCCGCCAAAAACAAGGCTCCTAAGTTGTCGAACGACGATATGAGGACGCTCGCGCTCCGCTTTTCCGATGACGGCGCGACGCCCAACCACCCACGCTTCGAACTTCTGCTTCACCGCGGCGCGCTAAAGGCGTCGGCCGGCGGCGACAGCGCGGCGGCGATCGAGGCGCTGTTCGCGGCCAATGGCTGGGGCGGCTTCTGGCGCGACGGCGTCTATCCCTTCCACCACTACCATTCGACCTGCCACGAGGCGCTTGGCGTCGCCCATGGCTGGGCGGAGGTTCGATTCGGCGGCGAGGCCGGCGAGACGCTGAGGCTGGAGACGGGCGACGTCGCGGTCCTGCCCGCCGGAACGGGCCACAAGCGGATCGACGCCAGCCCGGACTTCCTCGTCGTCGGCGCCTATCCGGCCGACGAGCCCTACGACATGATCCGCTCCGACGACGTCGCGGCCCATGAGGCCGCCGTCGCGCGAATCGCAGAGACGCCGGTTCCGGCGACCGACCCGGTTCGGCCCTGCGGGCGGGCTCAGGGAGCGTTGGGGACGCTCCTAGCGCGCGCTCGCCTTCAGGCCGATCGCGGCCGCGAGAGCGCCGCCGGCGAGCGCGAGCGACAGCCAGAGCGCGGCCTCGCTGCCCCACCGCTCGATCACGAGCGCATAGGCGACCGGCGCGCCGGCCGACAGCAGGAAGCTCGGCGCGATCAGCCGGCCGACCAGCGACCCATAGGTCGCCGGATCGAACAGCGCGAGCGGCAGCGTGCCGCGCGTGATGGTCGAGAGCCCGTTGCCCGCCCCGAACAAGAGCGCGAAGGCTGCGGCCGCCCCCATGAGCGGCGCGCCGAACGCCGCGGCGAAGCCCAACGGCAGCATGAGGGCTGCGAGGAGGTTGAGGTCGACGGCGCTCAGCCGCGCGCCGAACAGAACCTCGCAGCCGCGCGCGCCCGTCTGCCCGAAGCCGCGCAGCGCCGCGATCCAGACCGCCGCCTGGAGCGGAAGACCGAGCGCCGCCAGGATTCCGATCATATGCGCGGACATCGCCGAGTTGAGCGCGCTCACCAGCGCGACCGCGATCGCGTAGAGCACGGCCGCGCGGCGCGAGCCGCGGCGCACGGGCTCGGGCGCATCAGCTTTCGGATCGGGCGCGGGCGCGGCGTGGCGGCCGTTCGGGATCCCGATATGCAGCAGCGCCGAGGCCGCGCAGATCAGCGCATAGGCCGTCACCGCGCCGCGCCAGCCGAAGGCGTCGGCGAGCGCGTCGCCGAGCGGCCAGAACACGGTGGAGGCGAGCCCGCCGAGCAAGGTGATCTGCGCCATCGCGGCCTTGGCGTCGCGCCCGCCGATCCGCGCCAGCGCCGCGAAGGCGGCGTCGTAGAGCATCAAGCGCATCGCGACGCCGATCACGACCCAGGCGGCGCAGTAGCTCCAGGGTCCGTGCGCGAGCGCGAGGCCCGCGCAGCCCGCCGCGCCGACGAGCGAACCGGCGGTCATCACCGCCCGGCCGCCATGGCGGTCGATCGCGCGGCCGACGGCGGGCGAGGCGAGCGCCATGGCGAGCAGGCCGACCGAGAAGCCGCCCTGCACGGCCGACAGGCTCCAGCCGAGGTCGGCCGCGATGCGCGGCGCGAAGACGCCGACGAGATAGTAAGTGGCGCCCCAGCCGATCAGCTGCCCGAGCCCGAGCCGCAGGACCAGGCTGCGGCTTATCAATCCCTTTGGTCCGGGAGCGTCTCGCCGCCCCGGCCGAGCGGCAGCTGCATCATCACGCTGTCGACCCAGCGGCCGAACTTGAAGCCGACGTCGGAAAACGTCCCCACGTCGCGGAACCCGAGCGAGGCGTGGAGCGCGATCGAGCCGGCGTTGGCGCTGTCGCCGATCACCGCGATCATCTGGCGGAAACCCGCGGCCTCGCAGCGTGCGATGGTCTCGGCCAGCAGCGCCTTGCCGACGCCGCGCCCGAGCGCGTCGGGGGCGACATAGACCGAGTCCTCGACCGTGTGGCGATAGGCCGGGCGCGCGCGGTAGCTGCCGGCGTAGGCGTAGCCGGCGACGCGGCCGTCGAGTTCGGCGACGAGGTAGGGCGCGCCGAGCGCGAGCACGACCAGTCGCCGCGCGGCCATCTCGGCGGGGGAGGGCGGGACCTCCTCGAAGCTCGCGCAGCCGGTCAGGACGTGATGCGCGTAGATCTCGGCGACCGCGTCCATGTCGGCGTCGGTCGCGTCGCGGACGAGAAGATCAGATCGTGCAGGGGGATCAAACACGGCGGATCGCATCATGGCTGCGAGGAAGGCAGCTTTACCTCCCAGTACCGGATGCTTCCATAGATGTCGCCCGCAGCTTCGAGCCGGCCAGCCTCGACGAGCGCGCATAGGCGGACGGCGAGCGGTAGGTCGCCGACGGGCCAGCCGTCGCGCTCGTCCATGTCCGCCAAAACTTCGCCGATGACGCGTGCGGCTTTCCGCAGCGTCGTCGACGTTTTTGAGAGAAGCTGCTGGTCGAAGGCTTCGATCGGCAGGGAGACGGGCGCCCCGGCATGGACGGCCCGGAACGCGCCGTTCTCGGCTACGAGGCGCGAAACCTCGTCCCGCCCTCGGCGCGCTCCTTCGCCGTGACGGGGCGGGCGAGTTCGATTAGGCGCTGCTCGACAATTTGATAAGGCGCTATGCGCGCGACGGGCCGACGACGAAGACTCGTAGGATCGCGCCAATCCGGAAAAAGCACGTCCGAGATGTCGATCACTTCCGCCAGAGCCTCGCTCAGTCGCGCGGCCCAAAACAGGAAGCCGATCCAGTCCTGAGCCCCGTGCCGCGTCGTCCATGCGATGAGGCGGCGGTCGGGGGCGAGCGCTTTCGGCCAGAAGTCCGTGTGGCGCTGCCCGATCAGGCCACGTTCGTAATCGACGCCCAGGACCTCGTCGAACCAGCGCTCGCGCGCGGGCAGATCGCCCAGGTCGAGCGGCCCACAGCGCAAGTCGTCGAAGAGCGCGACGACCTCGTCCGGACGGCCGAGGCTCTTCAGCGCCTCGACGAGTGACGCGCGTGCAGAAGGATTAAAGACGACGTGACGGATCGGCCGATCGTCGACGTCGCCCATCCGTCAGCCTCGCTTGCCGTCCATCAGCTCCACGAACCGCTTGAACAGGTAGTGGCTGTCCTGCGGGCCGGGCGAGGCCTCCGGGTGGTGCTGCACCGAAAAGGCCGGCCGGTCGGTGAGCTCGATGCCGGAGTTCGAGCCGTCGAACAGCGACACATGGGTCTCGCGCGCATTGGCGGGCAGACTCTCGCGATCGACCGAAAAACCGTGGTTCATCGAGACGATCTCGACCTTGCCGGTCGTCAGGTCCTTCACCGGATGGTTCGCGCCATGATGGCCCTGATGCATCTTCTCGGTCTTCGCGCCGACGGCGAGCGCCAGCATCTGGTGCCCGAGGCAGATGCCGAAGGTCGGCACGCTCTTCTCCAGAACGCCTTGGATCATCGGCACGGCGTATGCGCCCGTCGCGGCCGGTCGCCCGGACCGTTCGACAGGAACACGCCGTCGGGCGAGAGCGCCAGAACCTCGTCGGCGGTCGCGGTCGCGGGGAGCACCGTGACCTCGCAGCCGGCCGCGGTCAGCAGGCGCAGGATGTTGCGCTTGAGGCCGTAGTCGATCGCCACGACCTTCTTGGCCGCGCCTTCCGGGCGCGCGCCATAGACGCCCGGCGCCTCGTGGCCGGGCCAGCCCCAGGCGCCTTCGTCCCAGCCGTAGCGCTGGGTCGCGCCGACCATCGGCACGAGGTCCTGGCCCTCGAGGCCGGGGAAGGCGGCGAGTTCGGCCTTGAGCTTCGCGTCGTCGATCTCGCCGTCGGGCGCATGGGCGATGACGGCGTTCGGCATGCCCTTCTCGCGCACGAGCGCGGTGAGAGCGCGGGTGTCGACGCCGGTGATCGCGACAATGCCGTGGGCCTTCAGCCAGGCGTCGAGGCTGCGGGTCGCGCGCCAGTTCGACGGGTCGGTGACGTCGGCCGAGAACACCGCGCCGCGCACGCCCGAGGCGGCCGCCGCCTTGATGGTCTCGAGGTCGTCCTCGTTCACGCCGACATTGCCGATGTGGGGGAACGTGAAGGTGATGATCTGGCCGGCGTAGGAGGGGTCCGTCAGGATCTCCTGATAGCCTGTCATCGCGGTGTTGAAGCAGAGCTCCCCGGCCGCGACGCCTTCGGCGCCGAAGCCTTCGCCCTCGATCACGGTCCCGTCCGCCAGCAGCAGGCGGGCGGTGGGGCGCGTTTCTTCCCAGCCGCGGTCGGCCGTGTTCGTCGCAAGCGTCATGATTGTCTTGACCCAAGAGCCGGCGGCCAATAGGGCGGTCGGCGTCGGCCGGAACCTAGGCGCCGACCCCGGCGCCGTCAACAAAGCGGCGCGACAGACGACGTAAAGGACTGGAAACCCCATGCGCGAGGCGATCTCGGCGGCCCTGAAAGAGTCCATGAAAGCCCGCGACGCCGACCGTACGGGCACGCTGCGCCTCGTCGTGGCCGCGTTCAAGGACCGTGACATCGAGGCCCGCGGCGCCGGCAAGGAGACCGCGACCGACGACGAGCTGAAGCAGCTGCTCGCCAAGATGGTGAAGCAGCGCCAGGAGTCGGCCGCGATCTACGAGGAGAACGCCCGGCCCGAACTCGCCGCCAAGGAGAAGGCCGAGATCGCAGTCATCCAGGAGTTTCTGCCCAAGCAGCTGTCGGACGAGGAGGTGTCGGCCGCGATCGACGCCGCCATCGCCGAGACGGGCGCGGCCTCCATGAAGGACATGGGCAAGGTCATGGGCGCGCTGAAGGCCAAGTACACCGGCATGATCGACTTCGCGGCCGCCAACGGCGCGATCAAGGCGAAGCTGCAGGGCTGAGAGCCTGGCGGCGCCGTTTCCGGCTCCTCCGTCATGCCCAGAGTTGACTTGATCCGGGCGTCTATCCGTCGGCCGCGTCTGCGGCCGATGGATCCTCAAGCCCGAGGATGGCGACCTGCATTCACCGCAGCACGCCGGCGGCCAGCGCCCTCTGGATCCCCGCCACGTCGACGCCGCGTGCGAGCGTCCGCTCCAGCGGCGCGCTCTGGCCCGAAACCCAGATCCGCATCTCGGCCTCCATGTCGAAGGTGCCGGCGGTCTCGATCGAGAACTGGGTGATGGCCCGGTAGGGGATCGAGTGATGCTCGACCTTGCGGCCGGTGATCCCCTGCTTGTCGATCAGGATCAGGCGCTTGTCGGTGAACACGTACATGTCGCGCACGAGCTTGAACGCGAGCCCCACCACCTCGCCCGGAGCCAGGATCGGCGCGAGGTCGCGCTGAACGGTCTCCGTCGAGGCGCTGGAGGCGTGCCCGAGCAGGCCGTCGAAAATGCCCATCGCGTCGTCTCCCGTCCTTCGTCGCCAGCCTATTTCGACAACCCCTCGGCGTCCTTCACCACCACGGCGAAGAGGTCCGCGAGGCCCGCCAGCGCGCCGTCATGCACCTCCTGCGCCGAGCGCGAGGCCTTGCCGACAGCGCCGGGAAGCGGGCGGCTCGCGGTCGCGTTCTCGACGATGGTGACGCCGTAGCCGAGATCCACCGCCGCGCGGGCGGTCGAGTCGACGCACATATGCGTCATGAAGCCCGTCAGGATCAGGTTCTTGCGCCCGAGCTTCTCGAGCGCCGGCTTGAACTCGGGATTGGTGAAGCCGTTCGGCAGCTCCTTCTTGAACACCGGCTCGCCGTCCTTGGGCGCGGCCTGCGGGGCGATCTCGGCGCCTTGCGTGCCCTCGACGAAGACGCCGGCCGGCGCGCGGTGCGCGAGATGGACGATCGGCGTCCCGGCGGCGCGCGCGGCGGCGAGCAGATCGGCGATCGCGCCGAGCGCCGGGCCGACGCCGGGGAGCGCGATCGGGCCGTCGACATATTCGTTCTGCGCGTCGATCACCACGAGCGTCGCGTCCTTAAGGGAGGCCGGCTGCGGGTCCGCTCCAGCGAGTTCGATCAGGGTCTTGGGCGCGTCGGTCATGGTCGTCTCCTCATGGTCGGGCGGACCTTGGCGCACACACCTAGGGCGCAGAAGCCGCCGCGTCGTCAGACTTTCCGACGAGGTCGGCGGCGTTGATCGGACGTTAACCGGAAGGCTCTCATTTTAGAGGGCATGAAGGCCCGTGTTGCGTATGGTCTCATCGCCGTCTGTCTGATCGGCGCGCTTGCGGCCTGCGGCTCCTTCAAGAGGGAGCAGCGGGCCGCCTGGCGCGGCGAGGCCGAGCGCGTGTGCCTCGCGCGCGGCCTCATCGTGCCGACCTCCTTCTCGCGGCCCGTGAAGGAGATCGACGGTCCGGGCGTCTGCGGGCTCGAACATCCGTTCTCGATCACCGCCGTCCAGGAAGGCGACACCGCGATCGATCCGTCGGCGCGGCTCGGCTGCCCGATGAACGCCGCCGTCAACGACTGGATGCGCGACGTCGTGCAGCCGGCGGCGCAGGCGCGCTTCGGCATGCGCGTCGCCTCGCTGAACAACATGGCGTCCTACGGCTGCCGCACCCGCAACAACCGAAAGGGCGCCAAGCTCTCCGAGCATTCCTTCGGCAACGCGCTCGACGTCGGCGCCTTCACGCTGACGGACGGGACGCAGATCTCGGTGCTGCGCGACTGGCGGAACGGCGCGCCGGAGGCGCAGGCCTTCCTGCGCGACGTCCACGGCGGCGCCTGCGGCCTGTTCAAGACGGTGCTCGGCCCCGGAAGCGACCGGTTCCACGAGAACCACTTCCACTTCGACCTTGCGCGCCACAACGCCAAGGGCTCGGCCTATTGCCGCCCGCGCCCCGTGCGCGTGGATCCGGCGCCGCAGCAGCCAGAGATCTATGCGCCCTCCCGCGAGGACGTCGAGGACATGCCGATGAGCTACGCCCCGGCGCCCGCCTGGCCGAAGTTCATGAAGCGCGACGACGCGTTGGCCACGGGAAGCCTGCGCGGCCGCCCGAAGCTCGACCTGCTCGACGTCGCGCCGGAGGACTACGGCGACGACGAGTGAGGATTTCGGGGCGTCTTTGACAGTCGGGCGCCCCGAGCGCGATGCTATGTCCGCTTAGAAGGAGCGGGTCATGTCGGCGGTCACCATCAACCTGACGGGCGAACTCGCGGCCTTCGTGGAGGATCGCGTCGCGCGGGGATATTCCCACTCAGCGAACGAGGCCGTCGCCGAAGGGTTGCGGTTGCTTCGGGAAGAGCAGAACCGGAAACTCGAAGCGCTGAAAGCGGCGATCAACGAGGGCGTAGCCGACATCGAGGCGGGACAAATTTATGAAGGTACGATCGACGATATCCTGAACGACGTTCTGAACCGCAAACGTTCGTGAAGGTCGCTTATTCGGAACGCGCCAGACGCGACATCGACGATATCCTTGATCAAAGCCTCGGTCTTTTTGGCGACGCTCAAGCGCGCATCTACGCGGATCTTTTGAAGAAAGCGGTTGCGCTGGCTGCGGAAGATCCGGCCGGCCATCTTCGATCGATAGATCGGAGTTTCGTCCGGGCCTTCGGTCCATACACGTCAAGCTCGCAGCCGGTGCTCGGCGAAGAGCTTCTCATCAGATTTTCTATCGCGTCGGGAGGACGGCGAGCGGTTTCAGCCAACTCGAAATCCTTCGCGTGCTCCCACCAAAGCATGGACGCCGGCGCCCATATCGCCGCAGGCGTAAGCGGACTTCCTCCAGAGTAAGCTATCCCGCCGCGATCTTCGGCCCGGTCGCGCCGTAGAGGTGCTCTTCCGCCGGGAAGCGCCTTGCGCGCACGTCCTCCGCATAGGCTTCCGCCGCGGCCTTGACGGCGGCGCCGACGTCGGCGTAGCGGCGCACGAATTTCGGCACATGGCCGAACGTCATGCCCATCATGTCGTCGGTGACGAGAATCTGGCCGTCGCATTCGGCCGATGCGCCGATCCCGATCGTCGGAACCCGGATCGTCGAGGTGATGCGGGCGGCGAGCGGCGCGACGACGCCCTCTACCACCACCGCGAAGGCGCCGGCGTCGGCGACCGCGCGGGCGTCGGCGACGATCGCCTCGGCCTCGGCCGCCTGCTTGCCGCGCGCCGCATAGCCGCCGAGCGCGTTCACCGATTGCGGCTGCAGGCCGATATGGGCGAGCACCGGCACGCCGCGCGCGGTCAGGAACTCGATGGTCTCGGCCATCACCGCGCCGCCCTCGAGCTTGACGGCGTCGCAGCCCGTTTCGGCCAGGATGCGCGCGGCGGAGCGGAACGCCTGCGCCGGGCTCTCCTGATAAGAGCCGAACGGCAGGTCGACGACGACGAGCGCGTGCTTCGCGCCGCGCGACACCGCCGCGCCGTGCGCGATCATCATCTCGAGGGTGACCGGAATGGTGCTTTCGAGCCCGTACACCACCATGCCGAGGCTGTCGCCGACGAGCAGCAGGTCGCACGACTGGTCGAGCGCCTGGGCGATCGGCGTCGTGTAGGCGGTGAGGCAGACCAGGGGCTCCTTGCCCTTGGCCGCGCGGATTTTCGAGACGGTGACGGGCTTCAGCGTGCCCCCGCTCGATCGGGATCGGTCGACGTGCGCTCATGATGGGCGTCAGGCTCCCTCGGCGCGGCCCCAGCCGCCTCCGGTCGGCGTTTCTATGACGATCGCGTCGCCCGGGTCGACCTTGATTTGGTCGCAAGCGGCGACTTCTTCCACCCCGCCATTGGTCCGGCGCACGGAATTTCGGCCCGGCTGGCCCTCGTGGCCGCCCTCCATGCCGAAGGCCGCCACGCGTCGGCGCCCCGACAGGATCGCGCAGTCCATCGGCTCGAGGGAAGCGGATGACCCGGCGAACCCCGTCGCCCGCCGACCATCGTCCGCGCCCGCCCGAGCCTTGCCGGATCGAGAACTCGTCGAGCACGACCGGGTAGCGCTGTTCGAGGATCTCCGGGTCGGTGAGCCGCGAATTCGTCATGTGGACATGGACTGCGTCGGCGCCGTCGAAGCCGGGGCCGGCGGCCGAACCCGAGCAGATCGTCTCGTAATACTGCCGCTTGTCGTCGCCAAAGGTGAGGTTGTTCATCGTGCCTTGGCTGGAGCCCATCACCTTCATGGCGCCGAACAGGCAGTCGACCACCGCCTGGCTGGTCTCGACATTGCCGGCGACGACCGCCGCGGGCGGCCGCGGATTGAGCAGAGAGCCCTCCGGCGCGACGATCTCGATCGGCCGCAGGCATCCGGCGTTCATCGGGATGTCGTCTTCGACCATCACGCGGAAACAGTAGAGCACGGCCGCGCGCGTCACTGGCTCGGGCGCGTTGAAGTTGTCGCCGCGCTGGTCGGAGGTCCCGGTGAAGTCCACTTTGGCGGTGCGGGCTTCGCGGTCGATCGTGATCTTCATGCGGATCGTCGCGCCCTGATCCATCTCGACGGCGAATTCGGCGTCGTCGAGCGTCGTCAGCGCGCGCGCGACGCTCTCGGCCGCGTTGTCCTGCACGTGGCCCATATAGGCCTGCACCACGTCGAGTCCGAAGCTCGCGATCATTTTCCTCAGCTCCGCCACGCCCTTGGCGTTGGCGGCGACCTGGGCCTTCAGATCCGCGACGTTCTGGTCCGGATTGCGGGCCGGAAAGCGCGCGCCGGCCAGTACCTCGCGGATCTCGCTTTCGAGGAACCGGCCGCCCTCGACCAGCGGCATGACGTCGATGGTGACGCCTTCCTCCTCGATGGTGGTGGCGCGCGGAGACATGGAGCCGGGCGCGACCCCGCCGATGTCGGCGTGATGGCCGCGGCTCGCGACGAGGAACAGCAGTCTTGACCCCGCCTCGTCGAACACGGGCGTCACCACGGTGACGTCCGGCAGATGCGTGCCGCCGTCGTAAGGGGCGTTGAGCACATAGACGCATCCGGCGTCAGCCGGTCGCCGGCGCGGCGCAGCACCGCCTCGACCGAGCGGTCCATCGAGCCGAGATGCACCGGCATGTGGGCGTGGCCACCAGCGCGCCGTCGGGCGCGAAGACGGCGCAGGAGAAGTCGAGCCGCTCCTTGATGTTGACGGAAGCCGCCGTGTTCTGGAGCACGAGCCCCATCTGCTCGGCGATCGACATGAAGAGGTTGTTGAAGATCTCGAGCATCACCGGATCCGCCTCGGCTCCGACGGCCTTGCGGGTCTCGCGGGGTTTTGCGCGGGAGAGCACGAGATGGTCGCGGGGCGAAACCTCGGCGCGCCAGCCGTCCTCGACCACCACTGTCTGGTTCGGCTCGACGATGAGCGCGGGACCATCGACCCGATGCCCGACGCCAAGCGCTTCGCGGCGGAACACGGCTGCCTCGTGGGCCTGACCGCCTGAGAAAATGTCTGCGGTCCGCTCCGGTGCGGGCAGGGGCCTTTCGGCCGGGTCACGCTCCGGCTCGTCGAGCCCGGAGCCCCCGCCGAAACATTCGACCTCGACCGCCTCGACGATGAGCCCGCGCGCCTCGTCCACGAAGCCGAAGCGCGCGCGGTGGAGGTCGGCGAAGTCGGCCGCGATCCGATCGAGGTCGATGGGTTGTCCCCCCTCCCCCTTGCGGTGAGGGGCAGGGGGTGGGGGTGGCTCCGAAGGAGGCCCAGAGGGTGACGCTGCTCCACGCGCAACGGCGCCGCTCTGTTCGGAACCACCCCCACCCGTACCCTCCCCACAAGGGGGAGGGGGCGGAGACGCCGCGCCAAGTCCGAGGACCGGAACCTCAATCGTCGAATCCGTGCCGTCGTAGCGGACATGGAGGCGGACCTCCGTCACGCCGTCCTCGACGCCTTGCGCCTGAAGCTCGCCCATCGCTTCACCGCCGAGCTTTTCCATCGTCTCAGCAATGGCTTCCCCGGCTTCATGAAGCCTTAACCGCAAACTCGCCGTCCGTTCCGCGCGAATGTCGGCGAGGCCCATGCCATAGGCCGAGAGCAGGCCCGACAGCGGGTGGATCAGCACCGTGTCGATCCCGAGCGCGTCGGCGACCAGACAGGCGTGCTGGCCGCCGGCGCCGCCGAAGCAGTTGAGCGCGTATTTTCGTGACGTCGTAGCCGCGCGCGACCGAGATGGTCTTGATCGCCTCCGCCATGCTGGCGACCGCGACCGCGACGAAGCCGTCGGCCGCCTGTTCGGCGGACCGCCCGTCGCCGATCTCGGCCGCGAGAGCCCCGAATTTTTCGCGCACGACTGCGGCGTCGAGCGGCTGGTCGCGGCCGGGCCCGAAGATCTTCGGAAAGAGGTCGGGCGCGAGCTTGCCCAGCATGACGTTGGCGTCGGTGACGGTGAGCGGCCCGCCGTTGCGATAGGCGGCGGGGCCGGGCGCCGCGCCGGCGGAGTCGGGGCCGACGCGGAACCGGCCCTTGTCGAAATGCAGGATCGAGCCGCCGCCGGCCGCGACCGTGTGGATGCGCATCATCGGCGCGCGCATGCGCGTTCCCGCCACCACGGTCTCGAACGAGCGCTCGAACGCGCCGTCGAAATGGGCGACGTCGGTCGAGGTGCCGCCCATGTCGAAGCCGATGACCTTGTCGAAGCCGGCCGCCTTCGCCGTCGCGGCCATCGCCACCACGCCGCCCGCGGGGCCCGAAAGAATCGCGTCCTTGCCCTGGAACAGGCTTGCGGAGGTGAGGCCGCCGGCCGAGGTCATGAACATCAGGCGGCGCGCGTCGTCCTCGGAGAGGTTCAGCTCGTCGCGGACGCGCGCCACATAGGCTGCGAGCACGGGCGTCAGATAGGCGTCCACCACCGTGGTGTCGCCGCGCCCGACGATCTTGGGCAGCCCCGACACCTCATGGCTGACCGAGACCTGGGCGAACCCCATGTCGCGCGCGATTCTGGCCGCCGCCTGCTCATGGGCGGGATGGGCGTAAGCGTGCATGAACACGATGGCGAGCGCCTCGTATCCGTCCGCCTTCAACTCCTCCAGCGAAGCGCGGAACGCGGCGTCGTCGAAGGCGCGCTCGATCGTTCCGTCGGCCCGCACGCGCTCGTCGACCTCCACGACGCGTTCATAAAGCGGCTCCGGCCGCTCGATCTGCTTGGCGAACAGTTTTGGCCGCGCCTGATAGCCGATGCGAAGCTGGTCCTTCAGCCCCTTGGTGATGAGCAGCGCGGTCCGTTCGCCCTTGCGCTCCAGCAGCGCGTTGGTGGCGACGGTCGTGCCCATCTTCACCGCGTCGATCTTCTCGGCCGGCACGGCGTCCTTGGGCCCGAGGCCGAGCAACTCCCGCACGCCCGCGACCGCCGCATCGCGATAGGCCTCCGGGTTCTCCGACAGCATCTTCTTCACATGCAGCGAGCCGTCCGGCGCGCGGCCGACGACGTCGGTGAAGGTGCCGCCCCGGTCGATCCAGAACTGCCAGCGATCGGATGAGGTCATGGAACTCGGCTGCGTGCTTCGAGACGGCCGCTGACGCGACCTCCTCGAGCCATGAGGAAGGTGGGAGGGTGATAGAAGCGGCGAGAAGCCTACTCAACCTCTCTCATGCTGAGGAGCCGGCAAAAGGGCCGGCGTCTCGAAGCACGCAGTTGGCCTCCGCGGCGTTGCGCCAGTCGCAATGCACACTCCGGCTGCGCTAACTTGGCGCCAAGCGAATCCGGGAGCGGAAGACCAATGGCGTTCTGGGGAAAGCTCGGAGGAGCTGCGGGCGGCTTCATGCTGGGCGGGCCGCTCGGCGCGATCGCGGGCGTGATCGCCGGCCATCTGCTCGTCGACCGTGAGACCGACCCCGGCAGTCGCGGAGGCCGAGGACCGCGACGCGAGAAGCCTCGCCTTCACCATCGGCGTCATCGCGCTCTCGGCCAAGATGGCGAAGTCCGACGGCGTCGTCGCGCCGGTCGAGGTCGAAGCGTTCCGAAAGGTGTTCGAGATCAAGCCTGACGACCTGGCGGAGGTCCAGGAGGTCTTTGACCGCGCGACCTACGATGTCGCCGGGTTCGAGTCCTACGCCAAACAATTGCACGATCTGTTCGAGGGCGAGCCCGCCACGCTCGAAGACGTGCTGCACAGCCTCGCCACATCGCCGCCGCCGACGGGGCGATCCATGAGGCCGAGGTCAACTACCTGATGCAGGTCGCCGAGATCTTTTCGCTCGATCGCGCCAGCGTGCGGCGCGCGTTCGGACGCTATGTGCGGTTGCCCGAGGACGACCCTTACGAAATCCTCGGCGCGGAGCCTTCGGCGTCCGACGACGAGCTCAAGCGTCGCCACCGCGCGCTCGTGGCCGAAAATCACCCGGACCGGGCGCTCGCCCGCGGCCTGCCGCCGGAGGCGATCCGCGTCGCGACCTCGAAGCTCGCGGCCATCAACGCCGCCTGGGACGCGATCCGCGCCGAGCGGGCTCTGACATGAGGCCGGACAGCGCGCTGGTCTCGAAGATCATCCCCGCCGCCAATCACGACGAGCGGCGCGACGGGCGCGAGGCCGACATCCTGCTCCTGCACTACACGGGCATGACGTCCGCCGAAGCCGCGGTCGAGCAGCTGACCGAGGCGAGGTTTCCTGCCTTACGTCGTCCTCGAGGACGGGGAGATCCTCCAGCTTGTCCCCGAAGAGCGCCGCGCCTGGCACGCGGGCCTGTCGAGCTGGGACGGCGAGACCGACGTGAATTCCGGCTCGATCGGCGTCGAGATCGTCAATCCGGGCCACGAACACGGCTACCGCGATTTTCCCGACGCGCAGGTCGCGGCGGTGATCGCGCTCTCCCGCGACATTTGCGCACGACGAGGTATTCAACCTCAGCGGGTGCTCGCTCATTCCGACGTCGCGCCGCGCCGCAAACAGGACCCGGGCGAGAAATTTCCGTGGTACCGGCTTGCCGCCGAAAACGTCGGCCACTGGGTCGCGCCGACGCCGATCGGGAGGGCGCGCGCCTGGCTCCCGGCGAGGAGGGCGAACCGGTCGAGCATCTGCAGACGCTGCTCAGCCTCTACGGTTACGGGATCGAGATCGACGGCCGCTACAGCGCCGCGACCGAGGATGTGGTGCGGGCGTTCCAGCGGCATTTCCGTCAGGAACTCGTCGACGGCGTCGCCGACTTCTCGACCGTCGACACGTTGCGCAACCTGCTGGCGGCCTCGCCGTCCGTCTGAGGGGCCGCCGCCGAAGTCTCGCCATATGACGGCCTGACGACAGCCTGATCATGGTCGATCGGAGGTCTTTTTTCTCACGCCTAAGACCTGCCGTTGCGTAACGCATCGGGAGTGTGGACATGCGTAAATCGACGATCGTCGTCGCTCTGCTAGCGGCGACCGTCGCCTCGGCGGAAGCTTCGCCGAACTCAAGACATCTTGCCGGGGTTCTCAGTTCTCCGGAAAATCTCAAGCCCGCGTCGCCTCGACTGCGGCCCAGACGAAAAGTCTGAACGGCAGGTTAACGCGGCCAACGCCGCCGCCGTTCCATCCGCCGCTTCGCGCGGCGCCGCCGCCTTCACCTCGGCCCGCAACGCAGGCTCTGCGCCTGCCCAGCCGCAGGCCCCGGCTCCCAAGGCCGTCGCTTCGAAGACGGCCGGCGCGCAGCCGCGCCTCGTGAGCCGGACGAAGCAGGCGCGCGCCGAGGCCCGCGCCCGAGTCCGCGAAGCGTCGGCCCGCCGGCTTGCGCGCAAAACCAACACGGTCGCGCTCACCCGCGAGGTGCCGGTCGAGCAGATCGAGAAGCCTGCCGGCGATCTCGCGACCAATGCGCCCACGGGCTCGATCCAGGGAATGGTGACGGCCGCGGCGAAGACCGCCGGGGTGAGCCGGCGCTCGGCCATGCGGTGGTGAAGGTCGAGTCGATGTACCAGCCGCGCGCCACCGGCAAGGGCGGTTACATCGGCCTGATGCAGCTCAGCTACCAGACGGCGCGCGGCATGGGCTTCCGCGGCAGCCGGCAGGCGCTCTACGAGCCGTCCGCCAACCTTCGATACGGCATGCGCTATCTCGCCGAAGCCGTTCGCAAGGCCGGCGGAAACACCTGCGCGGCGGTCTCGAAGTATCAGGGCGGACACGCCGTGAAGGGCGTGACGCGCGCCGGCGCGGTCTACTGCGCGAAGGTGCGCCGCTACATGGCGTCGGCGAGCTGATCGCAAGCTGCTTTCCCTTCGCCGCTTGACGCGCTCCGGCCGGCCGTCCCACAAGGGCCGGCCAGTCGGCCGGACGGCCGCTTCGCTCCTTCATCGGAGCGGAGAGGAAAGTCCGGGCTCCACGGAAACACGGCGCCGGATAACGTCCGGCGGGGGCGACCCCAGGGAAAGTGCCACAGAGAGCAAACCGCCTCCGGCTATGGCCGGCGGTAAGGGTGAAAGGGTGCGGTAAGAGCGCACCGCGCGACCGGTAACGGGAGCGGCACGGCAAACCCCGCCGGGAGCAAGACCGAATAGGGGCGACGCGCAGGCGGCGAAAGCCGTCGGCAGGCCTGCTTCCGGGCCGTCGCCCGGGTTGGTTGCTTGAGGCGTCCGGCGACGGACGTCCCAGAGGAATGGTCGTCACGCGCGCGCCGGTCCGCCGACGCGCGCCATACAGAACCCGGCTTACAGGCCGGCTGGCCCCAGATTTTTTCAAGCGCGCCGTCATGGCCGGGTTGTCCACAGGCTCTTGTGGACAACCCGTCGCCGCGCCGCCGCCTATGGGGCCGCGTCGGGGCGCCGTCGACGGCGTCGGAAACGCCTTCTTAACCCTAATAAAGCTCTAGTTGGTCGTCGCGCGCCGGTCGCGACCCGGCCCTTGAACAGGTCTCGCGTCCTGGGCCGAGCCGCGCCGGCCCGACTGGCCATTTCGTTGACGCCCATAGGGGCCCATGATATCCCAAGCTATCCCGTCGAAACGGCGTGCGGACGCTCCCTTCAGGGAAGCGTCGGCTGTTTCGTCCGCGGCCGTGGAGGCTGCGGACGCGCGGTCGTGCGCGCGGTGCGGGCGGTTCAACGCTGGGGATCGGTCGATCGGCGGTTTGACGCCGTCGCCATGGGGAAACGGGCCGTCGGGGCATGGATCGCTTCCTGTCCAACCTGTCGACGAAGATCGACGCGAAGGGGCGGGTGTCGATCCCGGCGCCGTTCCGGGCGATCCTGACGCAGGACGCCATTCCGGGGCTTTACGTCCATCCGTCGCTGGACCTCGAGGCGCTCGACGCCGGGGGCGAGGCGCTCCTGTCGGAGATCGACAGGCTGCTGGACGCCCTGCCGCCTTATTCGACCGAGCGCGACAGCCTGTCGACGGCGCTGCTCGGCGTCAGCGAAATCCTCAAGATCGATTCCGAGGGCAGAGTCATCCTCACCGAGAGCCTCAAGGCCTATGCGGGCATTTCGGACGCCGTGACCTTCGTCGGCCAGGGCTCGAAGTTCCAGATCTGGGAGCCGGAGCGCTTCCGGGCGCATCTTGCGACCGCGCGCGCGGACGCGAGGGCGCTGAAGTCGCGGCTCGCGCGCCCCGGCGCTCCGGAGGCCTCGACATGAGCGCCGACGCCCGTCACCTGCCGGTCATGCTCGAGGAGGTGATCGCCGCGCTCGATCCCAAGCCCGGAGAGATCATTCTCGACGGCACGTTCGGGGCCGGCGGCTACACGCGCGCGATCCTCGAGGACGGGCGCGGGACGTCGTCGCGCTCGACCGCGACCCGACCGCGATCGCCGGCGGCTACGACCTCGTCGCGGCCTCGAAGGGGCGCCTCACGCTCGTCGAGGAGCGCTTCTCGAACCTCTCCGCAGCCCTCGACCAGCTCGGCGTCGAGGCGCTCGACGGTCTCGTGCTCGACGTCGGCGTCTCGTCCATGCAGCTCGACCAGGCTGCGCGCGGCTTCTCGTTCCGCTTCGAGGGCCCGCTCGACATGCGCATGGGCGGCGAAGGCCCGAGCGCCGCCGATCTTGTCGCCGATCTCGAAGAGAAGGAGCTCGCCGCGGTGCTCCGCACGCTCGGCGAGGAGCGCCGCGCCGGCGCGATCGCCCGCGCGATCGTGGCCGAGCGCGAGAAGGCGCCGATCGAGACCACGGCCCAGCTCGCCGCGATCTGCGAACGCGTGCTCGGAAGCTGGAACGACGGCATCTCGCCGGCGACGCGCACCTTCCAGGCGCTGCGCATCGCGGTGAACGACGAGCTCGGCGAGCTCGGCCGTGCGCTTTTCGCCGCCGAGAAGCGCCTGAAGCCGGGCGGGCGCCTTGTCGTCGTGTCGTTCCATTCGCTCGAGGACCGGATCGTGAAAACGTTCCTCGCCGACCGCACCCGCACCCAGGCGGGCGGGTCGCGCCACATGCCGCAGGCGATCGTGCCGCCCGCGACCTTCGAGGCGATTTCACGCGGGGCCGCCAAGCCCGGCGACGCCGAAACCAAGACCAACGCCCGCGCCCGTTCCGCGCGCCTGCGCGCCGCCCGCCGCACCGAGGCGCCCGCCCGCGGCGGCGATCCGTTCGCGTTCGGCGTGCCGCGCCTGCCGCTGCAAGGCCTTCCCGGAGGCGCGTCGTGAAGATCGCCCGCATCGTCAATGTCGTTGCCGTGCTGTCGCTGGTCGGCTCGGCGGTCTACGTCTACCGCATCAAATATGAGGCGACGCGCCACTCCGAAGAGGTCGCCAAGCTCAAGCGCCAGATCACCCAGGAGGTCGACTCCGTCGCGGTGCTGAAGGCCGAATGGGCGTTCCTCGCGCGGCTCGACCGCGTCCAGGCGCTGACCGAACAGCATCTCGATCTGAAGCCGCTGACGCGCGAGCAGACCTTGCATCTCGCCTCGTTGCCCGGGCGGCCTGCCGGTCGACGAGATCGGCAAGAAGCTCGAGGCGCTCGGCTTGATGGGCCAGGACGCCAGCCTCGTGATCGACAAGGAGCCGTCGACCCCGACCGCCGTGAAGAAACCGGCTCCGCCCGCCAAAAAGGCGACGATCGCCGTGAAGCCCGTGTCCCAGCTCAAGGCGCCGGCGACGCGGCCCGCGCCGCAGCCGATGCAGGTCGCGCCCGCCCCGCGGCCCGCGCAGCCTGCGAACCTGACCGATTTCCTCAGAAAGATTGGCGTCGTGCGATGAACGGGCAGGCGGTGATCGACGGCGCCTTCCGCAACGGCGCGATCGCGGGCGCGGCGCTCGGGCGCGGCGCCGGCGCGAGCGCGCGCGGCCTCTGGACCGCGACGAAGTTCGGCTGGCGCATGTTCCGACGCGCCGTGCGGCTGCTGATCGGTTCGGGCGAGGGCCTCGGCCTCACCTCGGGGCGGCTTCGGCTTGCGGCCATCGGCTTCGGCGTGATCTACGCGCTGATCGTCGGCCGCCTCGTCCAGTACGCCGTCGCGCCGAACATCGACGAGATCGAGCGGGTCGCCCAGACCGTCGCCGCCATCCAGCGGCCCGACATCGTCGACCGCAACGGCACCGTGCTCGCGACCGACGTGAAGGTGTCGTCGCTCTACGCCGAGCCGAAGAACATCATCGACGTCGACGAGGCGGTGGACCTGCTCAGCCAGGCGCTCCCCGACCTCAACGCCAAGGATCTTCGCGCCAAGCTCTCCACCAAGAAGGGCTTCGTCTGGCTGAAGCGCGAGATCTCTCCGCGCGACCAGGTGAAAGTGTTCCGCCTCGGCATTCCGGGCGTCGCCTTCGTGCAGGAGAACAAGCGCGTCTATCCGAACGGCACCCAGGTCGCCCATGTGCTCGGCTTCGCCGACATCGACAACAAGGGCATCGCGGGCATCGAGAAGTATCTCGACACGTCCGGCCTCACCCGCGCCGCGGCGCTCGAGGCCGGAAAGGGCGGCCGCATGGCGCCCATCCGCATGGCGCTCGACCTCAAGGTCCAGCACGCGGTGCGCGACGAGCTCGCCGAGGGCATGAAGAAGTTCAAGGCGATCGCGGCGTCGGCCGCCATCGCCGACGTCGACACCGGCGAGATCGTCAGCCTCGTCTCGTTGCCGGACTACGATCCGAACATTCCCTCCGACGCGCTGAAGCCGGAAGCCATCAACCGCGTCAACACCGGCGTGTTCGAGATGGGCTCGACTATGAAGGCGCTGACCATCGCCATGGGGCTGGACAGCGGCAAGGTCAGCCTCCAGAGCCGCTTCGACGCCCGCGCGCCGCTGCAGTACGGCCGGTTCAAGATCCACGACTTCCATCCGCAGCGTCGGGTGCTGACGGTGCCGGAGGTGTTCATCCACTCGTCCAACATCGGCACGGCGCGCATCGCGCTGACCATGGGCGTCGAGGCGCACAAGGCGTTTCTGAAGAAGATGGGCCAGCTCGACCGTCTCCAGACGGAGCTGCCGGAAAGCGCCCGTCCGCTGGTGCCGGCCCGCTGGGGCGAGCTCAACACCATCACCATCTCGTTCGGCCATGGCGTCGCGATCGCGCCGATCCAGTCGGTGATGGGCGTCTCGGCGCTCGTCAACGGCGGCTGGCTGATGAAGCCGACCTTCCTGCAGCGCACCGCCGAGGAGGCGCGCGCCGTCTCGACCAAGGTGCTGCGCGACCAGACCTCGGTCCAGATGCGCTACCTGATGCGCCTCAACGCCGAGAAGGGCTCGGCCAAGAAGGCCGACATTCCGGGCTACCGCGTCGGCGGCAAGACCGGCACGGCCGAGAAGGTCATCGGCGGCCGTTACTCGAAGACCAAGAACCTGACCGCCTTCACCGCCGTGTTCCCGATGGACAAGCCGCGCTACATGCTGCTCGCCGTGCTCGACGAGCCGAAGGCGCTGCCCGAGACCCACGGTTTCGCCACCTCCGGCTGGAACGTCGTTCCGGTCGGCGGCAGGATGGTCGAGCGCATCGCGCCGCTGCTCAACGTCGAGCCTGATTACGAGGCCCCGACCGCGACGGCGCTGCTCGGCGGCATCCCGACGGGCTCGGTTCAGGAGTGAGCGACCTGAAGGCTCCGGCCAGAACTCTCGGCGCGCTGTTTCCCGACGAAGGGCTCGCGCCCGACGTCGCGGCGACCGCGATCGCGGGGCTGACGGCCGACAGCCGGGCGGTGGAGCCCGGCTTCGCGTTCGCCGCGCTCGCAGGCGCCAAGACCGACGGCGCGCGCTTCGTGGCGCAGGCGCTGGAGAAGGGCGCGGCCGCGGTGGTGTCCGAAGCGCCGGTCGACGCGCCGGTTCCCGTGGTGCGGGTCGCCGACGGCCGGCTTGCGCTGGCGAAGGCGGCGGCGCGGCTCTATCCGCGCCAGCCGGAGCAGATCGCGGCCGTCACCGGCACGAGCGGCAAGAGCTCGACCGTCACGTTTCTCCGCCAGATCTGGAGCCATGCCGGCCACGCCGCCGCAAGCCTCGGCACGATCGGCGTGACCAAGCCCTCCGGGGCGACCTACGGATCGCTGACGACGCCCGATCCGGTTTCGCTCCATCGCACGCTCGACGGCCTCGCGGAGGAGGGGGTGACCCATCTCGCGATGGAGGCCTCGAGCCACGGCCTCGACCAGAAAAGACTGCATGGCGTTAACCTTAACGCCGCGGCTTTCACCAATCTCTCACGCGACCACATGGACTATCATCCGACGGTCGAGCACTACCGCGACGCCAAGCTTCGGCTCTTCACCGAACTGCTTCCCAAGGATGGGACAGCTGTGGTGTGGGCGGACTCCTCCGACGCCCCGGCCTTCATCGACGCCGCGAAGGCGAGGGGGCAGGGCCTCTTCACGCTCGGCCGCAAAGGCGAGACCTTCCGGCTGACGGACGTGCGCCGCGACGGCCTCGCCCAAATCCTTTCGCTCGACACGCCCGCCGGCCTGCGCGAGGTCCGTCTGCCGCTCGCAGGCGACTTCCAGGCCGAGAACGCGCTCGTGGCCGCAGGCCTCGCCATCGCGACCGGAGTCGACCAGGACGTCGCTCTCGCCGGCCTCGAACGGCTTGAAGGCGTGCCCGGCCGACTGGAGCTCGTGGGCGAAACGCCTTCGGGCGCCGCGGTCTTCGTCGATTACGCCCACAAGCCCGACGCTCTCGCCTCGGTGCTCGCGGCCCTTCGTCCCTTCGCCGCTGGACGCCTCGTCGCGGTCTTCGGCGCCGGCGGCGACCGGGATCCGGGCAAGCGCCCGATGATGGGCGAGGCGGCGGCGGCCGGCGCCGACGACGTCGTCGTCACCGACGACAATCCGCGCTCCGAAGAGCCCGCGAAGATCCGCGCCGCGATCCTCGCCGCGGCTCCGCAGGCGCGTGAAATCGGCGATCGCCGGACCGCGATCGAGACCGCGGTCGGCGAGGCGAAAGCCGGCGACGTGGTGGTGATCGCGGGCAAGGGTCACGAAACCGGCCAGATCGTGGGCGATCGGACATTGCCGTTCTCCGACCACGAGGTGGTTCGCGAGACGCTCGCAAAGTTGGGGGACGCCGCGTGACCGCGCAGACCGCATTCGCCGAGCCGCTCTGGTCCGCGCCGGAGCTCGCGCTCGCCACCGCCGGGCGCCTCGCCGGCCGTCCGGACGGCGCGCTGACGGGCGTCTCGATCGACAGCCGCACGGTCGGGCGCGGCGACGTGTTCTTCGCCATCAAGGGCGACGTGCATGACGGCCACAAATTCGTCGGCGACGCGCTCGGCCGCGGAGCGAGCCTCGCGGTCGTGGACGAGGCCCACGCCGACGAGGCGTCGGCCTTCGGCCCGATCCTCATCGTCAAGGACGTGCTCGAGGCGATGGTCGCGACCGGGATCGCGGCCCGCGCCCGCTCGCGCGCCAAGATCGTCGCGGTGACGGGCTCGGTCGGAAAGACCTCGACCAAGGAGGCGCTGCGCCTTGCGCTCGCGGAGGACGGCCAGACCCACGCCTCCGCCGCCTCCTACAACAACCATTGGGGCGTGCCGCTCACGCTCGCGCGCCTGCCGAAGTCGGCCGCCTATGGCGTGTTCGAGATCGGCATGAACCACCCCGACGAGATCCGCCCGCTCACCAAGATGGTGCGCCCGCACGTCGCGATGGTGACGAACGTCGAGCCCGTCCATCTCGCAGCCTTCAAGAACGTCGAGGGCATCGCCGACGCCAAGGCCGAGATCTTCGAGGGGCTGGTGCGCGGCGGCCATGCGGTCGTCAATCGCGACAACGCCCATTACGAGCGCCTGAAGGCCGCCGCCATCGAATGCGGCGCCGCGGTCTGGAGCTTCGGCGAGCACGTCTCGGCGGACTCTCGCCTCGACCGGCTGGCGCTCAAGGAGACGAGCTCCTGCGTCGCCGCCACCATCCTGGGCGAGCCCGTCACCTTCAAGATCGGCGCGCCCGGCCGCCACGTCGTCCAGAACGCGCTCGGCGTGCTGCTGGCCGCCAAGCTCGCCGGCGCGGACCTCGCGCTCGCCGCGCTCGCGCTCGCCAAGTTCGCCCCGCCCGCCGGGCGCGGCCAGCGCCACGAGCTCGGCGTCGCAGGCGGCTCGCTGCTTGTGATCGACGAAAGCTAAACGCCAATCCCGCTTCGATGCGCTCGGCGCTCGCGCTGCTCGGCCACACCATGGCGCCGCCGACGGGCCGCCGCATCGCCGTGCTGGGCGACATGCTGGAGCTCGGCGACGAGGGGCCGGCGCTCCACGCCAAGGTGGCGGAGACGGCGGCGGCGGCGCGCATCGACCTCGTGTTCTGCGCCGGGCCGCTGATGAAGTCGCTCTTCGACGCGCTGCCCAAGGCGCGCCGCGGCGGATGGGCCGAGACCGCCGCCGAGCTTCAGCCCAAGCTGCTCGATCGCCTGAAGGCCGGCGACGTCGTCATGGTGAAAGGCTCCAACGGCTCGCGCATGGGCCCGGTCGTCGCCGCGATGAAAGAGCGCTTCCGGCCTCTTTCGACGGTCGACGAGACGCAGGCGGCCGGGTAAAGCGCGACCATGCTCAGCTTCCTCGCCGAATTCTCGGACCTCGTTCCGGGCTTCAACATCTTCCGCTACATCACGTTCCGCACCGGCGGCGCCGTGATGACGGGCGCGCTGTTCGTGTTCCTGTTCGGCCCGCTGATCATCGACACGCTCAGGATCAAGCAGGGCAAGGGCCAGCCGATCCGAGCGGACGGCCCGGTCACCCACCTCTCCAAGCGCGGCACCCCCACCATGGGCGGGCTGATGATCCTCTCCGGGATGATCGCCTCGGTGCTGCTGTGGGGGAACCTCGCCAATCCTTACGTCTGGATCGTTCTGTTCGTCACCGTGGGCTTCGGCGCGATCGGCTTCTATGACGACTATCTCAAGGTCACGAAGCAGACCCACGCCGGCTATTCGGGCAAGATGCGACTGGGCCTCGAATTCGCCATCGCCATCATCGCGGTCTACTGCATCGCGATCGCGGGCCAGCCGGGCGGCTTCCGCGCCGCGAGCCTGCCGGGCCTCGACTTCGGCTTCTCGACCTCGCTAGCCTTTCCGTTCTTCAAGAACCTGTTGCTCGATCTCGGCTGGTTCTTCGTCCTGTTCGGCGCGGTGGTGCTGGTGGGCGCGGGCAACGCCGTGAACCTCACCGACGGCCTCGACGGCCTCGCGATCGTGCCGGTGATGATCGCGGCCGCGAGCTTCGGCTTCATCGCCTATCTCTCCGGCAACGCGCTCTTCGCCGAGTACCTTCAGATCCACTTCACGACCGGAACCGGCGAGATCGCGGTCGTGTGCGGCGCGATGCTGGGGGGGGCTCGGCTTCCTCTGGTTCAACGCGCCCCCGGCCTCGATCTTCATGGGCGACACCGGATCGCTCGCGCTCGGCGGCATGCTGGGCGCGACCGCGGTCGCGACCAAGCATGAGATCGTGCTCGCCATCATCGGCGGCCTGTTCGTGCTCGAGGCCGTGTCGGTGATCGTGCAGGTCGCCTCCTTCAAGCTGACGGGCAAGCGGGTGTTCCGCATGGCCCCGATCCACCATCACTTCGAGCAGCTCGGCTGGTCGGAGCCCCAGGTCGTCGTGCGTTTCTGGATCATCGCCGTCGTGCTGGCCCTCGTGGGCCTTGCGACGCTGAAGCTGAGGTGACGGGCATGGCTGCTTCGCAAGACCACATCGAGGCCAACTGCGTGCTTCGAGACGCCGTTCTGCGGACGGCTCCTCAGCATAAGGTGCATGTGTGGAGTCTAAGGGCTCCTCATGCCGAGGAGCGACGCGACGCGGCGCGTCCCGACGCACGCAGCGCCTCTCCCCAGAACGCCTTCTTCTGGATCAACCTCGCGCAGAGGCGGGCGTCTCTCTCGTGACGCCTGCGACCGCGTTCAAGGACATGAAGGTCGCGGTCTTCGGGCTCGGCGGCTCGGGGCTTGCGACCGTGCGCAGCCTCGTGGCGGGCGGCGCCGACGTCACCGCCTTCGACGACAACGCCGCGAGCGTCGAGAAGGCCAAGGCCGAAGGCCTGCCGACCGGCGACCTGCGCGAGGGCGACTTCTCCCGTTTCGAGCTTTTGGTGCTCGCGCCGGGCGTGCCGCTCACCCATCCCAAGCCCCATTGGAGCGTGGAGCTCGCCAAGGCCGCGGGCGTCGGCGTCATCGGCGACATCCAGATCTTCTGCAGCGAGCGCGACACGATCGCGCCGGACGCGCCCTTCGTCGCGATCACCGGCACCAACGGCAAGTCCACCACCACGGCGCTGACCGCTCATGTGCTGCGCGAGGCCGGCTGGGACGTGCAGATGGGCGGCAACATCGGCGTTCCGGTGCTGGAGCTCGCGCCGCCCGCGCCGAACCGCGTCCATGTGGTGGAGTGCTCCTCCTACCAGATCGACCTCACCATGACCCTCGCACCGACCGTCGGGGTGATGCTGAACCTCTCCGAGGATCATCTCGACCGCCACGGCACGATGGACGGCTACGCCGGCGTCAAGGAGCGGCTGGTGGTGAACGCGAAGACCGCTGTGATCGGCGTCGACGACGAGCGGTCGGCCGCGATGGCGAAGCGGCTTGCGATCGCGGGCGTCGAGGTCGTCAAGATTTCGGAGAACGATCCGCTCGACCTCTCCGGCGCCCGGGCGCTGCGCGGCGCGCACAACGTCCAGAACGCGAGCGCGGTCCGCGCGGTCGCCCGTGCGCTCGGCCTCGACGACGCGGCGATCCTGAAGGGCTTTTCGACCTTCCCGGGTCTCGCGCACCGGATGGAGATTTCGACGCCTGGCCGCGTCGTGTTCATCAACGACTCGAAGGCGACAAACGCCGACAGCGCCGAGAAGGCGCTCGCCTCGTTCGAGAAGTCGTTCTGGATCCTCGGCGGCAAGCCCAAGACCGGCGGCATCGAGGCGCTGGTTCCGCTGCTCGGGCGCGTCGAGAAGGCGTTTCTCGTCGGCGAGGCCTCGGAGGCTTTCGCCAGGACGCTTGGCGAGCACGGCGTCGCGCACGACTTCTGCGGGACCGTCGACAAGGCGGTCGAGGCCGCCGCGAAGGCCGCGGAGGCGTCGGCCGATCCGGAGCCCGTCGTGCTGTTCTCGCCGGCCTGCGCCTCCTTCGACCAGTTCCGCAATTTCGAGGAGCGCGGCGAAGCGTTCCGCAGGGCCGTGCTGGGACTTCAGCTTTAAGCGCCGGGTCATCCCGGCCGAAGAGCCGGGATCCAGAACCGATAAGGGATGGGCAAGCCCCACGACGCGTCGGTTCTGGATCCCGGGTCAAGCCCGGGATGACGCGCTTTGGCTCCAGCGCATCTCGCTTGGCGGCCCCAGTTCGAACTTCATTAACGCTAACCGTCCATTCTCGGCTCGCGCCTTTCCGCCCGCCGGGCCGCGACGCGCCGCATGCTCTTCGGAGTGGAACAGAACCATGATCTCCCGCGCGGAACGCACCCTCTTCGGCGAGTGGTGGTGGACCATCGACCGGGCCCTGCTCTTCGCCGTGAGCGGCCTCATGGTCCTCGGCGTCGTCCTGTCGCTCGCGGCCTCGCCCCCCGTCGCCGAACGCATCGGGCTCGACCTGTTCCACTTCGTGAACCGCCAGGCGCTGTTCCTCGCCCCGGCGTTCCTCATCATGATCGGCATCTCGTTTCTGTCGCCGCGGCAGGTGCGCAGGCTCGCCTGGATCGTGTTCGCGGGCGGCATGGTTCTGCTCGCCGTGACGCTCGTCCACGGCACCGAGATCAAGGGCGCGCGGCGCTGGGTCTCGTTCGCCGGCATCGTCGTGCAGCCGTCCGAATTCGTGAAGCCGGCCTTCATCGTGCTCGCCGCCTGGCTCTTCGCCGAAGGCTCCGAGCGGCGCGACATGCCGGGCCACATCCTCTCCACCGTGCTGCTCGGCTCGGTGGTGGGCCTGCTCATCCTTCAGCCCGACCTCGGCCAGACCGTTCTGACGACGGCGGTCTGGGGCGTGCTGTTCTTCCTCGCGGGCCTGCCCTGGATCTGGGTGGTCGGGCTCGGCGGGGCGGGGGCCTTCGGCCTCATCACCGCCTATCAGGTGCTGCCGCATGTGGCGCGCCGCATCGACCGCTTCCTCGACCCCGAGACCGGCGACAACTTCCAGATCGAGAAAGCCACAGAGGCCTTCGCGTCCGGCGGCTGGTTCGGCAAGGGCCCGGGCGAGGGCACCGTCAAGCGCATCATCCCGGACGGGCACACCGACTTCATCTTCTCCGTGACCGCGGAGGAGTTCGGCGTGCTGTTCTGCATGGTGATCGTGTCGATCTACGCCTTCATCGTGCTGCGCGGCCTCTACCACGCCCGCAACACGCAGGACGGCTTCACAAGGCTCGCGATCGCCGGCCTCGTCATGCTGTTCGGCCTGCAGTCGGCCATCAACATGGCGGTGAACCTCCACATGATCCCGGCCAAGGGCATGACGCTGCCCTTCGTGTCCTACGGCGGCTCCTCGATGTTCGCGCTCGCGCTCGGCATGGGCATGCTGCTGGCGCTCACCCGCAAGCGCCCGCGCGCCGACGCGCTCGCCGCCGAGATCAGGCGTCACGCCCGCAAGAGCGGCCACGCGCCCGCCGGAGCCCCGGCGTGACCGGTCGGCCGATCCTGCTCGCCGCGGGCGGCACCGGCGGGCATCTCTTCCCGGCCGAAGCGCTCGCGACCGAACTCGCAGCGCGCGGCGTCCCCGTCGAGCTCATCACCGACGAGCGCGCGCTCGCCTACGCCTCGCATTTCCCGGCGCGCGCGCTGCACGCCGCCCCCGCCGACACGCTGCGCGGATCGGGGCCCGCGGCCTACGCCAAGCTGGGCCTCACGCTGTCGCGCGGCGTCGTCCGCTGCGTCTCGATCCTGCGCAAGGTCGAGCCGGCGGCCGTCGTCGGCTTCGGCGGCTATCCGACCTTCCCGCCGCTGGTCGCGGCCCGCATCGTCGGCGCGCCCGTGATCCTTCACGAGCAGACGCCGTGATGGGCCGCGCCAACCGCATGCTGGCGAAGCTCGCGACGAAGATCGCCACAGGCTTCCCGACGGTCTCGGGCGCGCCGGAAGGCCGCGAGACCGTCCATGTCGGCAACCCTGTGCGCCCGCAGGTGATCGCGGCGAGCGAGGTCGCCTACCGGCCGCCGAGCAACCACCACCCCATTCGCCTGCTCGCCTTCGGCGGAAGCCAGGGGGCGCGCTTCATCTCCGAGATCCTGCCGGCCGCGCTCGCGCTGTTGCCGACGGAGCTGCGCGATCGGCTCGCCGTGACCCAGCAGGCCCGCCCCGAGGACATCGAGGCCGCGCGCGCAGCCTATGCGGCCGCGGGCGTGAAGGCCGAGCTCTCCTCCTTCTTCGCCGACATGCCCGGCCACATGGCGCTCGCCCAGTTCGTGATCGCGCGCGCCGGCGCCTCGACGGTCGCGGAGCTCGCGGTGATCGGGCGTCCCTCGATCCTCGTGCCGCTGCCCCGCGCTCGACAACGACCAGCTCGCCAACGCCAACGCGCTCGCGCTCGCGGGCGGCGCGGTCGTCTGGGAGCAGTCCCGCCTGTCGCCCCAGGCGCTCGCCGACGATCTCGCCGTCCGCCTCGAGGACGCCGCGGGCCTCGCCGCCGCCGCCGACGCCGCCCGCCGCGTCGGCGCGCCCGACGCCGCCGCGCGGCTCGCAGATGTGGTATTGGCGGCGGCGAGCGGCCGGTCTGCCGCCCGAAGCTGAAGCCGTCCTTCCCTCGAACTGACCGCGTGCCGACCCATGAAACTTCCCCGCGACATCGGGCCCATCCATTTCGTCGGCATCGGCGGCATCGGCATGTCGGGCATCGCCGAGGTGCTGGCCAATCTCGGCTACACGGTGCAGGGCTCGGACGCCGCCGAGAACGCCAACGTCAAGCGCCTGCGCGAGAAGGGCGTCGCGGTCACGATCGGCCATGCGGCCGAAAACCTCGGCAAGGCCGAGGTCGTGGTCGTCTCCTCGGCGATCAAGCGCAACAACGCCGAGCTCGCCGCCGCCCGCGAGCGCCGCCTGCCCGTCGTGCGCCGCGCCGAGATGCTCGCCGAGCTGATGCGGCTCAAGACCTGCGTCGCGATCGCCGGCACGCACGGCAAGACCACCACGACCTCGCTCGTCGCCACGCTGCTCGACGCCGGCGGGCTCGATCCCACCGTCATCAACGGCGGCATCATCAACGCATACGGCGCGAACGCCCGCATGGGCGACGGCGACTGGATGGTGGTGGAGGCCGACGAGAGCGACGGCACCTTCCTCAAGCTTCCCGCCGACGTCGCGGTCGTCACCAACATCGACCCCGAGCATCTCGACCATTTCGGCACCTTCGACGCCGTGAAGGCCGCGTTCCGCTCCTTCGTGGAGAACGTGCCGTTCTACGGCTTCGCGGTGATGTGCCTTGACCACCCGACCGTGCAGGACATGGTGGGCCTGATCGAAGACCGCCGGGTCGTGACCTATGGCGAGAACCCGCAGGCCGACGTGCGCCTGCGCGACCTCGACCTCAAGGGCGGCCAGTGCCGCTTCCGCGTGACGATCCATGACCGCACGTCCGGCGCCGAGACCGCGCTCGACGATCTCGTGCTGCCGATGGCCGGCCGCCACAACGCGCTGAACGCGACCGCGGCCATCGCCGTCGCCCATGAACTCGGCGCGACCCCGGACCAGATCCGGGCGGGCCTCTCGAAGTTCGGCGGCGTGAAGCGTCGCTTCACCCGCGTGGGCGAGTGGAACGGGGTCACGATCTTCGACGACTACGGCCACCATCCGGTGGAGATCGCGGCCGTCCTGAAGGCCGCGCGCGCTTCCACGGACGCCAATGTCGTGGCCGTCGTCCAGCCGCACCGCTACTCGCGCCTCAAGGCGCTGTTCGACGGATTTTCGAGCTGCTTCAACGACGCCGACACGGTGATCGTCGCCGACGTCTACGCGGCCGGCGAGCAGCCGATCGAGGGCGCCGAGCGCGACGATCTGATCGCGGGCCTGCGGGCGCGCGGCCATCGCCACGTCATCCCGCTTGAGAGCCCGCAGGCGCTCGCGGGCGTCGTGGCGGGAGTGGCCAGGCCAGGCGACTACGTGGTGTTGCTGGGGCGCGGGCTCGAGCACCTACTGGGCCGCCGCGCTCCCGGACGAGCTGGCGGCGCTTAAGAGCTGAACTGGAGGCGTGCTAGAACGAACGCCATGACGATGTCGCGCGAACATCTGATCCAGAGCCTTCTGGAGCTGGAGCCGAAGCTGAGGGCCAGGGGCGTGACCCACATGGCCCTGTTCGGTTCGCGCGCGCGCCAGGACAATCGACCCGACAGCGACGTCGACGTGGCGATCGAGGTTGATCCGCATGCCAAGTTCTCGCTGATCGACCTTTCGGGCGTCGCCGTGGCCATCGAGGACGAAACGTCTCTGGAAGCTAACGTTCTCATGCGTCGAAGCCTGGACGGCTCGTTCAGGAGTTCGTTCGAGAGAGACGCCATAGAGGTCTTCTGATGAACGAGAAGGTCAAAGACCGGCTCGGTCATATCAGCGTCGCCATTCAGGATATCCGGTCGCTCCTCGACGCGAAGACGATCGACCACCCTCCGCACCGACAGGTTCGCCCGCGCGGCTTTCGAGCGGTTCCTCGAGATCGTGAGCGAAGCGTCTCGACATATCCCGGCCGAATGGAAAGCCACGGACGCTCCCGACATCGACTGGCCGGCCGTCGCCAATCTTGGAAACATCATCCGCCACGTCTATCAGCGGGTCGACCTCGATATCCTGTGGAGCGTCTATGAGGACGATCTCGGGCCCCTCGAGGCGGCGATAGATGTCATGACCGAACGTCACTTCCCCGAACCGCCATCTGGTTCAGAACCGTAGCGGCCGTTAAGCGCGAGCGATGCACAGCCAACCTCCGCCTCTCCCCGATCGCCTCACGGCCCTCATGCCCGATCTGCGCGGCAAGCTCGTCGTGGGCCAAGCGCTCGGCGACCTCGCCTGGTTCCGCGTCGGCGGGCCGGCTGAAGCGCTGTTCTCTCCGTCAGACGAGGACGACCTCGCTTATTTCCTCTCCCGCCTGCCGGCCGAAACGCCGCTCTATCCGATCGGCCTCGGCTCGAACCTCCTGGTGCGCGACGGCGGCGTGCCGGGCGTGGTGGTGAGGCTCGGCAAGAGTTTTTGCCGGCATCGAGCGCGTTGGCGCGGATCGGCTGCTTGTCGGCGCCGCGGCGGCCGACAAGCGCGTCGCGCTCGCGGCCCATGAGGCCGGTTTGGGCGGCTTCGCGTTCTACCACGGCATTCCGGGCGCGATCGGCGGGGCGCTGCGCATGAACGCGGGCGCGAACGGGACCGAGACCTGCCAGCGCGTCGTCGAAGTCTACGGCGTCGATCGGACGGGCGCGAAGCGGACCTTCTCGAACGCCGAGATGGGCTACACCTATCGCCACTCCTCCGCGCCCGCCGACGTCATCTTCACCGGCGCGCTGATGCAGGGCGAGGTTCGGGACAAGGCCGAGATCCGCGCCGAAATGGACGCCGTCGCCGAGCACCGCGAGACCAACCAGCCGATCAAGAGCCGCACCGGCGGCTCGACCTTCAAGAACCCGCCCGGAAACTCCGCCTGGAAGCTGATCGACGCCGCCGGCATGCGCGGCCACCGGATCGGCGGCGCGCAGGTCTCCGAGATGCACTGCAATTTCCTCATCAATGTCGGGGGCGCGACCGCGGCCGACATCGAGGGGCTCGGCGAGGAGGTCCGCCGCCGCGTGCGCGAGACGTCCGGGGTGGAGCTCGAATGGGAGATCAAGCGGATCGGGACGGCGGCGTAAGGAAAGGCCTTGGGGAGGCCGACTGCGTGCTTCGAGACGCGGCCCAGAGGCCGCTCCTTAGCATGAGGTCAGGTTTGAGCTTCCACCACGCTCCTCATGCTGAGGAGGCCCGCAGGGCCGTCTCGAAGCACGCAGTTCGTCTCGGCGCGCGCGTCGCGGGCGCTTTGTCCTGAACACGATCCGGCCCGGCGCGTCGCGCCGTCCGGGATGACGACAAGAAGCATTCGGGGGAACGCATGTCGAAGCACGTCGCCGTCCTCATGGGCGGGCTCTCCTCGGAGCGACAGGTCTCGCTCTGGTCGGGAGAAGCCTGCGCCAAGGCTCTGGAGAGCAAGGGCTTTCAGGTCACGCGGGTGGATGTCGGCCGCGACCTCCCCGAGGTGCTCCAGCGCGTGAAGCCGGACGTCTGCTTCAATGCGCTGCACGGCCGCTTCGGCGAGGACGGCACGGTGCAGGGCCTGCTCGAGTTGATGGGCATCCCCTACACGCATTCCGGCGTGCTGGCCTCCTCGCTCGCGATGCACAAGGAGCGGGCCAAGACCGTGATGGCCGCCGCAGGAGTTCCTGTCGCGCGTGGCAAAGTCGTCACACGCGCGGAGGCTGCGAAGGCGCATCCGATCGAGCCGCCTTACGTTCTCAAGCCTGTCGACGGCGGATCGTCGGTCGGGGTGCTGATTGTTAACGAAGACCATGTCCACCCGCCGCAGGAGCTCACCCGCGAGGACTGGCCCCACGGCGAGCTGCTGCTGGCGGAAAAATTCGTGGCGGGACGGGAACTTACCTGCGCTGTCTTAGACGGCGAGGCGCTCGACGTGATCGAGATTCTCCCTTCCGACGGCTGGTACGATTTCGAGGCCAAGTACGCCAAAGGCGGCTCGAAGCACGTTCTCCCGGCCGAAATTTCATCCTTTGTTTACCAACAGGTCCGAAAACTGGCTGTCGCGGCGCACCACGCGCTCGGGTGCCGCGGGGTCAGCAGAGCGGACTTCCGTTTCGACGATCGTCCCAACGGAACCGGCGAACTCGTCTGCCTCGAAGTGAACACGCAGCCCGGCATGACGGAGACGTCGCTCGTGCCGGAACTCGCCGCTTATGTCGGCATGGGGTTTGGTGAGCTCGTCACATGGCTCGTGGAGGACGCGTCCTTAGATCGGTAGAGGAGCCGCAGCTCGCGGCCCCGCCCGTTCGCGCATCGCGTCCCCAGCCCACGCTGGTCTACCGCACCGATCCCAACATGCGCGCGGCCGGCGAGGCCCGCGTCCAGCGCCCCGACATCGACGACGTCGACGAGGTGATCGGCGCGAGCCGCTGGTCATCCCTCCGCTTCCGCCTCGAGCGCGTCGCGCGCAAGCGTCGCCTTGGCCTCGCGCTGGTCGCCGTCCTCTACGGCGGCACCGGCCTGCTCGGCATGATCGACGGCGGCCATTGGCCGACGGTGCGCGACGAAATCCTCAACGCCCACGTCACGACCGCCAACCTGATGGGCTTCCGCATCACCGCGGTGCAGACCGAGGGGCAGGTGGCGCTGACCGACGACGAGGTGCTGCTTGCGCTCGGCGTCAAGGACGACACCGCGCTGCCCTTCCTCGACGTCCGCGCGGCCCGCGAGCGCCTGATGGCGAACCCGCTCGTCCAGGACGCGACCGTCAAGAAGCTCTACCCCGACCGCCTCACCGTGAACCTCGTCGAGCGCAAGCCCTTCGCGCTCTGGCAGCACGACGGCAAGGTCCAGATCCTGGCCGAGGACGGCACGCCGATCGACGAGTTCCGCGACTCGCGCTTCGCGCATCTGCCGCTGGTCGTCGGCCCGTCGGCGAACCTCAAGGCCCAGAAGCTGCTCGACGCGCTCGCGCTCGCGCCGAAGATCCGCGAGGAGACCTACGCCGCGGTGTTCGTCGCCGAGCGGCGCTGGAACCTGCGCCTGCGCTCCGGGGTCGAGGTCAAGCTGCCCGAGATCGGCTATGCGGCCGCGCTGGCGCGTCTCGAGTCGCTCCAGGCCAAGCAGAACGTTTTCGCGAAGTGGATCAACGTGGTGGACCTGCGCTCCCCCGCGAAGATCGTGGTGCGCCTCTCGCCCGAGGCCGCGGCCCAGATGGCGGAGGCCGACAAGGCCGCCGCCAAGGCCAAGAAGAAGGCTGGCCAGATATGAGCGGCGCGTTCCCCTACGGCGTCGTGCCGAAGATGCGGCCGTTGCCGGGCCGCCGGGCCGTGATCGTGTCGGCGCTCGACGTCGGCACCTCGAAGGTCGTGTGCATGGTGGCGCGCCTGCGCCCCACCGAGGCCGGCGACGCGCTTCCCGACCGCAGCCACACCGTCGAGCTCATCGGCGTCGGCCACCAGCGCTCGCGCGGCGTGAAGGGCGGCAAGATCGTCGACATGGAGGCGGCCGAGCAGGCCATTCGCCTCGCCGTCGACGCCGCCGAACGCATGGCCGGCGTCCAGATCGAGAGCGTCATCGCGTCGATCTCCGCCGGGCGCCTCGCCTCCGAGACTTTTCACGCCGAGGTCGACATCGCCGGCCGCCCGGTCGAGGACCGCGACATCCGCCGCGTGCTGCAGGCGGGCTGCGTCCACACCGTGCGCCCGAACCGCGCCGTGGCGCATTCGATCCCGACCGGCTTCGCGCTCGACGCCACCCGCGGCGTGCGCGACCCGCTCGGCATGGTCGGCCAGCAGCTCGGCGTCGACATGCACATCGTGAGCGCGGAGGGCGCTCCGCTGCGCAACCTCACGCTCTGCGTCGAACGCAGCCACCTCAATGTCGAGACCATGGTGGCGGCGCCTTACGCGGCCGGTCTCGCGAGCCTCGTCGACGACGAGAGCGAGATGGGCGTCACGCTCATCGACATGGGCGGCGGCGCGACCTCGGTCGCGGTGTTCCAGGGCGGATCCTTCGTGCATTGCGACGCGGTGGCGCTCGGCGGCCATCACGTCACGCTCGACCTCGCCCGCGGCCTCTCGACCTCCATCGACGAGGCGGAGCGGCTCAAGACCCTGCACGCCAGCGTGTTTCCCTCGATCGCCGACGAGCGCGAGCAGATCGCCGTCACGCCGGTCGGCGAGGCGGAGCTCGAGGCGCAGAACTATCTGCCGAAGTCGATGATCGTGAAGATCGTCAAGCCGCGCGTCGAGGAGACCCTCGAGCTCGTGCGCGATCGCCTTCGCGCCTCCGGCCACGCCTCCGAGGCGCGCCGCGTGGTGCTGACCGGCGGCGCCTGCCAGCTCACGGGCCTGCCCGAGCTCGCGCGGCGAATCCTCGACCGCCCGGTCCGCATCGGCCGCCCGCTGGGCGCCCGCGGTCTTCCCGAGGCGGCCAAGGGCCCGGCCTTCGCGGCCCCGGTGGGGCTGCTCGTCTATCCGCAAGTCGCCGGCGTCGAGCATGTCGACCCGCGGCGGATGCGTCGCGGCGGCTCGCAGCCGCAAAAGGACACGTACATCCACCGGGTCGGCCGGTGGCTGAAGAGAGCTTCTGACCGGCGGCGCGGCGGCCGTCGGTCGGCAGGGGCCAAGCGCGCCCTCCGATCGCCGAGGACTGAAACGACTCGCGGTTGGCGCGAAAATTCTAGAGGCTTGAGATGACCATCAACCTGAAGATGCCGGACATCCGGGAACTGAAGCCCCGCATCACCGTGTTCGGTTGCGGCGGCGCTGGCGGCAACGCGGTCAACAACATGATCGACGCCGGCCTCGTTGGCGTCGACTTCGTGGTCGCCAACACCGACGCGCAGGCGCTGACGCTCTCGAAGGCCGAGCGCATCATCCAGATGGGCGTGCAGGTCACCGAGGGCCTCGGCGCCGGCTCGCAGCCGGAAGTCGGCCGCGCGGCCGCCGAAGAGGTCATCGACGAGATCCGCGACCATCTCTCGGGCGCCCACATGGCGTTCATCACCGCCGGCATGGGCGGCGGCACCGGCACGGGCGCCGCGCCCGTCATCGCCCGCGCGGCCCGTGAAGCCGGCATCCTCACCGTCGGCGTCGTCACGAAGCCGTTCCACTTCGAAGGCATGCGCCGGATGAAGACGGCGGAAGCCGGCATCGAGGAGCTGCAGAAGGCGGTCGACACGCTGATCGTCATCCCGAACCAGAACCTGTTCCGGGTCGCCAACGAGCGCACCACCTTCGCCGACGCCTTCGCGATGGCCGACCAGGTGCTCTATTCGGGCGTGGCCTGCATCACCGACCTGATGGTCAAGGAAGGCCTCATCAACCTCGACTTCGCCGCGTCCGCGCGATCATGCGCGAGATGGGCAAGGCGATGATGGGCACCGGCGAAGCCTCGGGCGAGAAGCGCGCCGTGCAGGCCGCCGAAGCCGCCATCGCCAACCCGCTGCTCGACGACGTCTCGATGAAGGGCGCCCGCGGCCTGCTGATCTCGATCACCGGCGGCAACGACCTCACCCTCTACGAAGTCGACGAAGCCGCGACCCGCATCCGCGAGGAGGTCGACTCCGAGGCCAACATCATCCTCGGCGCCACCTTCGACGAGAGCCTGGAAGGCATCATCCGCGTGTCGGTCGTCGCCACCGGCATCGACCACATCCTCGAGGCCGGCATGCCGACCCCGGCCGAGCAGCGCATCGCCGAGCTCGCGAGCCGCGTGAAGCCGGCGGCTCCCGCGCCCGCGCCGATGGCCCACCGCTCGCCCGAGCCGCAGCCGCTCCCGACCTTCCGCCCGGCGGCGCCCGTCGCCCAGGCGCAGGTCGAGCAGGCGGCCGAGGTCGAGAACCACTACGACGCACAGGTCGTGGCGGCGATCGAGGACGTCACCATCCGTCCGGCCGCGCCGCGCGCGCAGGTCGCCGAGCCGGAGCACCACGCCGAGGAGCAGTACGTTGAGGAGAGCGCCCATGAGGCGCCCTTCATCCCGCCGCACGCCGAGCGCGCCCCGGCGCGCGGTCCGCGCATGCCGCGGATCGAGGACCTGCCGATGCCGGCCCAGGCGCAGATCCGCGCGAACCATCACGCGGAAGTCGCCGGCCAGCCGGACAAGAAGCGCATGACGCTGCTCCAGCGCCTCGCCAACGGCCTCGGCCGCGGCCAGGAGGACGAGGGCCATCACCACGCCCCGCAGCAGGCCTATCAGCCCGCTCCGCAGCCGGCTCCGCGCATGCAGGCTCCGGCCCCGCAGAGCGACTACGCCCGCCGCCCGGCGCAGCCCCCGATGGGCCGCCCGGCCCAGGGCAACCTTGACGCCCACGGCCGCGCCCCGGCTCCGCAGCATCCCCGCGGCCTCGAGGACGACCAGCTCGAGATCCCGGCCTTCCTTCGCCGTCAGGCGAACTGAGGCGCTGGACTTAAGGTGAACGACCAAGCGGCCCGGGCGGAGACGTCCGGGCCGTTTTCGTTTGGGGAAGCGCTTGACGATTATGCGCTGCCTCTCGCGCTCGGATCCTCCCCTGCGTCAGCGGGGGAGGGGGACCACCCGCAGGGTGGTGGAGGGGCGAGCGCGACGCGCGGCATGGTCGCGGCGCCGGAAACGACGAGCTTGAGATTTCCGGCCCCTTCTTCGCCGCCGAGACGATCTCGGGGCTGCTTCCCGTTGAAAAGGGTAGCGCCGGCCTCCTCCACCATGGGCTTCGCCCACGGTCCCCCTCCTCCGCGTCGCAGAGGAGGATCAAGAGGCGCCGTCGCCTCCGCGCGCTTCCTCCCTTGCGTCAGCGGTCGAGGGGGTGAGCGCGACGTCCGCGATCATGAGCAGGACGCCTTCGAGGCCCTCGTCGTTCAGGACGTCCCGCGCCGCGAAGCGCAGCGTGCGAATCCCGCGCTCGGCGAGCAAAGCGTCACGACGCTCGTCGCGGACAAGTCGCTCTGCGAAATCGTGGACCGCTCCATCGACCTCGATGGCGAGTCGCGCGGAGGGGCAATAGAAGTCGAGGACGAACGGACCGATGGGATGCTGACGTCGGAAGCGTAGACCCTGAAGCTGGTCGCGTCGAAGCGCTCGCCAAAGCACGGCTTCCGGCAAGCTCAACTTCTTGCGCAGATTTCGCGCGATCCCGAACGTCCGTTTTGGGGCGCGCATTGTCGGTCCGTCGCGGCGGTCTCCTCCACCATGCTGCGCATGGTCCCCCTCCTCCGCAAGCGGAGCAGGATCATGGCCGCCGAGCCCTCCATCCCCTGTCTCAAAAAAGCCGCGCGTGCGTCGGAGATGAGTTTCGGCTATAGACATCCCGCCCGTCGCCAGCATGGTGCGTCGGGTTCCGCGTCAAGGCGCGGGCCGGTCCCGGGGGCCGAATCCGTCTGTTTGTGAAAGAGGCTTCGATGGCCGTGCGTCCGTCTACTGCTTCGTCCGCGCGGGGGCGCCGGATGATCCGCAACGCTCTTCTCGTCGCGCTCGCGCTGCCGATCGCCGGCTGCTCGATGTTCGAGGACAAGAAGGAAGAGCTCGCGCCGGACGAACCAGCCGACAAGCTCTACAACGAAGGCCTCAGCGGCCTGAACACCGGCGACTATGACGCCGCCAAGAAGAAATTCGCCGAGGTCGACCGCCAGCATCCGTACACGGACTGGGGCCGCAAGTCGGTGCTGATGACCACTTACGTCGCCTATCGCGACGGCAAGTATCAAGAGGCCATCACCAACGGCAATCGCTACGTCCAGCTGCATCCGACGAGCCCGGACGCGGCCTACGCCCAGTATCTCGTCGGCATGAGCTACTACAACCAGGTGCCGGACGTGAGCCGCGACCAGGAGCGCACGACGCGCGCGATCGCCGCTTTCGACGAGCTCGTGCGCCGCTGGCCGCAGAGCGAATACGCCGAGCCCGCCAAGCGCCGCGCCTCCGTCGCCCGCGACCAGCTCGCCGGCAAGGAGATGCAGGTCGGCCGCTTCTATCTCGCGCGCAAGGACTACACCGGCGCGATCAACCGCTTCCGCGTCGTCGTCAGCCAGTACCAGCAGACCCGTCACATCGAGGAGGCGCTTCACCGTCTGGTCGAGGCGTATCTCTCGCTCGGCATCGTCGGCGAGGCGCAGACCGCGGCCGCGATCCTCGGCCACAACTATCCGGACGGCGACTGGTACAAGCAGAGCTACGCGCTGCTGAACGGCTCCGGCCTGCAGCCCCAGCAGAACAACGACAGCTGGATCAGCCGCGCGTTCGGCGGCGGCAACAAGACCGCGGCCGCGAACCCGCCGGCCTGACCCCAAAACCCCTCCCGCGGGATCGTCCGTGCTCGCAAGGCTCTCGATCCGCGACATCGTGCTGATCGACCGGCTGGAACTCGATTTCGAGGGCGGCCTGTCGGTGCTCACGGGCGAGACCGGCGCAGGCAAGTCGATCGTGCTGGACGCGGTCTCGCTCGCGCTCGGCGGGCGCGGCGACGGCGGGCTCGTCCGCGAGGGCGAAGCCCAAGGCCAGGTGACCGCGGCCTTCGATCTCGCCCCCGGCCACCCGGCGCGCGCGCTGCTCAAGGCGCAGGACATCGACGACGACGGCGACGTGATTCTGCGCCGCGTGCAGGCCCGCGACGGGCGCACCCGCGCCTTCGCCAACGACCAGCCGGTGAGCGTCCAGACGCTGAAGAGCCTCGGCGCGCTGCTGGTCGAGATCCACGGCCAGCACGACGATCGCGCGCTCGTCGACCCGGCCGCCCACCGCGCTTTGCTCGACGCTTATGGCGGGCTCGGCCAGGAGGCCGAGGCGGTCCGCAGCGCCTGGACCGCGCGGCGCGCCGCCGAGAAAGCGCTTGGCCAGCATGCCGAACGGGTCGAGGCGGCGCGGCGCGAGGCCGACTACCTGAAGCATGCGAGCGAAGAGCTTTCCGCGCTTGCGCCCGAATATGGCGAGGAGGAGCAGCTCGCCGACCGTCGCGCCGCGATGATGCGCTCCGAGAAGGCGGCGGAGGACCTCAACGAGGCCTATGAGGCCGTGACCGGCGGCGCAGGGCCCGCTTCCGCGATCGCCAACGCGATCCGGCGGCTGGAGCGGCGCGCGGCGGCGTCGCCGGAACTCGTCGAGCCCGCCATCAAGGCGCTCGACGCGGCCCTCGTCGCGCTCGACGAGGGCGAGCAGCATATCAAGGCCGCGCTCGAGGCCACCGCCTTCGACCCCCGGGAATTGGAGCGGCTGGAGGAGCGACTGTTCGCGCTTCGGGCCGCGAGCCGGAAGTACGGCGTGCCGGCCGACCAGCTTGCGGCGCTCGCCAAGAAATACAAGCACGATCTCGCCGAGATCGACGCCGGCGAGGCGCGGCTGGCGGCGCTCGGCGCGGAGGCTGAGGCGGCGCGCCACGCCTACGCCGCCGCCGCCGAACGCCTGAGCGCCGCACGGCGCAAGGTCGCGGCCACCCTCGACGCGGCGGTGATGGCGGAGCTGCCAGACCTCAAGCTCGAACGCGCCCGTTTCACTACCGAGGTCGAGCCCGACACGGCCGGTCCCGAGGGCGTGGATCGCGTGGAGTTCTGGGTCCAGACCAATCCCGGCACGCGCGCCGGGCCCCTGGCCAAGATCGCCTCGGGCGGCGAGCTTTCGCGCTTCATGCTGGCGCTGAAGGTCGCGCTCGCCGACCGCGGCTCGGCCCCGACGCTGGTCTTCGACGAGATCGACACCGGCGTCGGCGGCGCGGTGGCGGACGCGATCGGGGCCCGCCTCGCCAGACTGGCGCGCACCGTGCAGGTGCTGTCGGTGACCCACGCCCCGCAGGTCGCGGCGCGGGCGGGTTCGCACTTCCTCATCTCGAAGGCGCAGGCGCCCGGCGAAACGCGGGTCGTGACGCGGGTCGCGGGGCTGGAGCGTCCCGAGCGCAAGGAGGAGATCGCCCGCATGCTGGCCGGCGCCTCGGTGACCGAAGAGGCGAGGGCTGCGGCGGCCCGGCTGCTGGAAGGGGCGGCGTGACCGGGGCGGAGACGGACTGCGTGCTTCGAGACGCCTTCGCTGGCGCGAAGGCTCCTCAGCATGAGGATCGTTTTCGCTTTTTCAACGGTCCTCATGCCGAGGAGACCGCAGGGCGGCGTCTCGGCGACCGAGGAGGCCAGGGCGGCGCCCACCCGGCTGCTGGAAGGGCGGCGTGACCGGGGCGGAGACGGACTGCGTGCTTCGGACGCCTTCGCTAGCGCGAAGGCTCCTCGGCATGAGGTCCGTTTGAGCTTGCCACCCTCGACCTCCTCATGCTGAGGAGCCGTTCGTGAGGACGGCGTCTCGAAGCACGCAGTCGGTCTCCGCCACGCTGGAACCCAAGGGCGATCTGAGATGGCCACGACAGACAAGGACGGCGGCGAACTCCCGCCCTCGCTGCCCGACGCGGCCGCCGAACACGCCAAGCTCGCCGACGAGATCCGCGCGCATGACCGGCGCTACTATCAGGACGACGCGCCGATCGTCTCGGACGCCGACTACGACGCGCTTCGCCAGAAGCTGAACGCGCTCGAGGCCGCGTTTCCCGACCTCGTCACGGCCGACAGCCCGAGCCAGACCGTCGGCGCGGCGCCCTCGGAGGCGTTCGCCAAGGTTCGGCATGCCGTGCCGATGCTCTCGCTCGGCAACGCCTTCAAGGACGAGGACGTGGCGGAGTTCGCCGCCCGCATCCGCCGCTTCCTGCAGATGCCGCCCGAGGAGGCGCTCGCGATCTCGGCCGAGCCCAAGATCGACGGACTCTCGGCCTCCCTGCGCTACGAGGACGGCGTCTTCGTCCGCGGAGCGACCCGCGGCGACGGCGCCGTGGGCGAGGACGTGACGCAGAACCTGCGCACCATCGCGGACGTGCCCGAACGCCTGAAGGGCAAGGACGTCCCCGCGGTGATCGAGGTGCGCGGCGAGGTCTACATGTCGCACGCCGACTTCCGTGCGCTGAACGAACGGCAGGTCGAGGCCGGCAAGCCGGTCTTCGCCAATCCGCGCAACGCGGCGGCCGGGAGCCTCCGGCAGATCGATCCGAAGAACACCGCCGCGCGGCCGCTGCGCTTCTTCGCCTATGCCTGGGGCGAGGCGAGCGAGGTTCCGGCCGAGACCCAGTCGGGCATGGTGAAAAACCTCGGCCGCTGGGGCTTCGCCGTCAATGACGAGATGACGGTCTGCGCGACGACCGACGAGCTTCTGGCGCATTACCGCGCGATCGAGGAGAAGCGCGCCACGCTCGGCTACGACATCGACGGCGTGGTCTACAAGGTGGACCGGCTCGACCTTCAGCGGCGGCTCGGCTTCGTGTCGCGCTCGCCCCGCTGGGCCATCGCCCACAAGTTCCCGGCCGAGCAGGCGACCACCGTGCTCGAGGCGATCGACATCCAGGTGGGCCGCACCGGTTCGCTGACGCCGGTCGCCAAGCTCAAGCCCGTTACGGTCGGCGGCGTCGTGGTGTCGAACGCCACGCTTCACAACGAGGACGAGATCGCCCGCAAGGACGTCCGCGTCGGCGACACGGTCGTGGTGCAGCGCGCCGGCGACGTCATCCCGCAGGTGGTGCGGGTGACCGACGCTGACCGGAAGGGCAGGGGCCCGGCGTTTGAGTTCCCCCATGTCTGTCCCGTCTGCGGCAGCCACGCGGCGCGCGATGAGGGGGAGGTGGTCTGGCGCTGCACCGGCGGCCTCACCTGCCGCGCGCAGGCGGTGGAGCGGCTCCGCCATTTCGTCTCGCGCGGCGCGATGGACATTGAGGGGCTCGGCGAGAAGCAGATCGAGGCCTTCTACGAGTGGGGCGAGATCCGCGAGCCGGCGGACATCTTCACCCTGGAGAAGCGCGAGAAGACCGAAGGTCGGCTCACCGCGCTGAAGAACCGCGAAGGCTGGGGCGAGACCTCGGCCAGGAACCTCTATGCGGCGATCGAGGCGGCGAAGTCGCAGACCGTCGACCGGCTGCTGTACGGGCTCGGAATCCGCCATGTCGGCGAGACCAACGCCAAGCGCCTGATGCGCCATTTCGCGACCATCGACGCCTTGCGCGAGGCGGCGAAGGCCGCGACGTCGCCGAGCGGCGAACGGGGCGACAAGGGCGACGAGGCCTGGCGCGAGATCGTCGACATCGACGGCATCGGCGCCGTGGTGGCCAAGGCCGTGGTGGAGTTCTTCCGCGAACCCAAGAACGACCCGCCGCTCGACGCGCTGCTCGCCGAGGCGACGCCCTCGGCCATGGAGGCGAGGGCGGAAAGCTCTCCGGTCTCTGGGCTCACCGTGGTGTTCACCGGCGCGCTCGAGAAGATGACGCGCGACGAAGCCAAGGCGATGGCCGAGCGGCTGGGCGCGAAGGTCTCGGGCTCGGTGTCGAAGAAGACCGACCTCGTGGTGGCGGGCCCGGGCGCAGGCTCCAAGCTCGAGAAGGCCAAGGAGCTCGGGATCGAGACGCTGACCGAGGACGAGTGGCTGGCGCGGGTCGGCGAGTAAGGCGCGACGTAGGCCGCCCCTTCTCCCGCTTGCGGGAGAAGGTAAGGATGAGGGGAAGTGGCGAAGGTCTTTCCGGCATGGACCCGTCCGTCGGGCGAGCTTTCTTTTCGAGGCGTCGGCGCCGACGGCCCTCACCCTTACCCTCTCCCGCAAGCGGGAGAGGGGGCGGAAGCGTCGCGCCAGTCCTGCCTCTCTTCCTCTGGCATGCCGCGCGCATGAGGCGTAGAACGCGCCCGTTCGACCGCCTCCCGCCTGAGGATCCTTCCCGTGACCGCCGCTCTCGCCGATCTCTCCGCCGCCGACCTCGAAGCCTTTCTCGCCAAGACCCGCGCCGATCTCGACGCGTTCAAGGCGCGCGGCCTGAAACTCGACATGACCCGCGGCAAGCCCTCGCCCGAGCAGCTCGTCTTCGCCGAGGGCATGCTGGCGCTGCCCGGCAACCGCGACCACACCTCCGAGGCCAATGAAGACGCCCGCAACTACGGCAACCTTCAGGGGCTGGCGGAGACCAGAAAGCTCTTCGCCGGCACCATGGGCGCGCCGGCCGAGCGGGTCGTGGTGGGCGGCAACGCCAGCCTCGCCATGATGCACGACGTCATCGTCTGGGCGCTGCTGAAGGGCGTGCCGGGCTCCGCGCGGCCGTGGAGCAAGGAAGAGGAGATCGTCTTCCTCTGCCCGGCGCCCGGCTACGACCGCCATTTCGCGATCTGCGAGGAATTCGGGATCAGGATGATCCCGGTGCGGCTCACGGGCGAAGGCCCGGACATGGACCAGGTCGAGGAGCTCGTGCGCGACCCGGCCGTGAAGGGCATGTGGTGCGTGCCGAAATATTCGAACCCGACGGCCGAGACCTATTCGGACGAGACCGTGCGGCGCCTCGCGAAGATGGAGACGGCTGCGCCGGACTTCCGCCTGTTTTGGGACAACGCCTATGCGGTCCATCACCTGACGGACGCCAAGGCCGAGATCCTCAACATTCTCGACGAATGCGCCGCGGCCGGCCATCCGGACCGGGCCTTCGTGTTCGCCTCGACCTCCAAGATGACGGTGGCGGGCGCAGGCCTCGCCTTCTTCGCCTCGTCGGAGGCCAACGTGAAGTGGCAGCAGGCCCGCGCCGGCAAACAGACCATCGGCCCGGACAAGCTGAACCAGCTGCGTCACGTGCGCTTCCTGAAGGACGAGGCGGGCCTCGCCGCCCATATGGACAAGCACCGCGGCTCGCTCGCTCCGAAGTTCAAGGCGGTGACGGACGCGCTTCAGGCGCGGCTCGGCGGCCTCGGCGCTGCGACCTGGATCACGCCTGCGGGCGGCTACTTCGTCTCGGTCGACCTCGCGCCGGGCGCGGCCTCGCGGACCGTCGCGCTCGCCAAGGAGGCGGGGCTCGCGCTGACGCCGGCCGGCGCGACGTACCCGTATGGCAAGGATCCGCAGGACTCGAACCTGCGGCTGGCGCCGTCCTTCCCGACGCTCGCCGACGTGAAGGTCGCCTCGGAGATCATCGCCGTCTGCATGGCGCTCGCCTGCGCCGAGGCGGAAGAGGCCCGGCGCAAGAAAGCGGCGGCGTAGGGTTCTTTTCCCGGACTTGATCCGGGACCCAGAACCGAGGCCGCTTCCGGAAGTTGCAGAACGCGCGCCGCTTCTCCTCTGAACCGTGCCGGTTCTGGGTCCCGGATCAAGTCCGGGACAAGGGCGGCGGCGCGGTTCCCCGCCGCCCGATTTCTCGAATCGCCAGCTCCAGCGCCTCGTCCGGCGCGGCCTGGAGCCAGCCCGGCATCCGGTTCCGGAACCAGGTCGACTGGCGCTTGGCGTAGCGGCCGGTGTCGAGGCGGGTGCGCTCCAGCGCCTCGTCGAGGCTGATCTCGCCGCGGGCATGAGCGGCGAGCGGGCGAACGCCGAGCGCCTTCATCGCCGGCAGCGCTGGGTCGAGACTGCGGGCGTCGAGCTTCGCCGCCTCCTCGACCGCGCCGTCGCGCGCCATGCCGTCGAGCCGCGCGGCGATGCGCTCCCTCAAAATCGCGCGGTCGGGCGCGAGCGCGATGCGCAGCGTCTCGGCGGGGTCGAGCGGCCCGCGCGTCGCTTCCTCCTGCCAGCGCGCGAGCGAGCGGCCGGTCGCCTCCAGCACCTCCAGAGCGCGGATGAGGCGCTGCGGGTCGGTGGGCCTCAGCCGCGCCGCCATTTCGGGGTCCCGGCGGGCGAGTTCGGCGTGGAGCTCGGCCGCCGGACCGAAGGACCGCCAGCGCACGCGCACCTCGTCGGGAATGGCGGGGACGGCCGCGAGCCCCGCGGTCAGCGCTTCGAGATAAAGCCCAGTGCCGCCAACGAAAATCGGGACGCGGCCGGGTTCGACGGCCTGTTGAGAACCCGGCTCAAAACCAGCGCTTAACCTGTTGATAACCCTGTGGACGTCGTCGAGATAGCGGCCGACCGCATAGGCCTCGGCTGCGTCCACATGGCCGTAGAGCGCATGGGGCGCGCGGGCCTCGTCGGCTTCGCTGGGGCGGGCGGAGAGCACCCGCAGGTCCGCATAGACCTGGCTCGCGTCGGCGTTCGCCACCACGCCGCCGCAGCGCTCCGCCAAAGCGAGCGCGAGCGCCGACTTGCCCGAGGCGGTCGGGCCGGCGATCAGGACGGCGCGGATCGGCGGCTCAGCGGCCATGCATCTCAGCTCATCGCCCAAGGTTGCGGCGGGCGTCGCGGTCCTTATAGACGAGGCCCCGGAACCCGGAGCCGTTCTTTCGATGAGCCAGTCCTTCGCCGCCGTGCTGATTTCGAACCCCGCGCGGCCGGCGGTGGACGAACGCGCGCTCGCTTGCGTCTCCGCCGCCCTTTCGGGCGCGAAGGCGCGCGTGCTCGCCGACGGCGTCGCGGCGGAGTTCGAGGTCTCGCGCTGCGATCCCGGGGACGTCCGCGCGAGGCTCGTCGAGGCGCTCGGCGGCGCGCCGATCGACGTCGCGGTCGTCCCCGTCGAAGTGCGGCGCAAGCGGCTGCTCATCGCCGACATGGACTCCACCATGATCGAGCAGGAATGCCTCGACGAGCTTGCAGGCGTGCTCGGGCTGAAGGCGCAGGTCTCGGCTATCACCGAGCGGGCGATGAACGGCGAGATCGCCTTCGAACCGGCGCTGCGCGAGCGTGTGGCGCTGCTCGAAGGCCTGCCGGCGGCCGAGACCGTGTCGCGCGTGCTCGCCAACCGCATCACGCTGATGCCCGGCGCCAAGACGCTGCTGGCGACCATGCGCGCCGACGGGGCCTATGCGGCGCTGGTCTCGGGCGGCTTCACGGCTTTCACGGGCGCGATCGCGGCGACGCTCGGCTTCCACGAGCATCGCTCCAACACGCTTCTTGAAGAGGCCGGCAAGCTCACGGGCAAGGTCGCCGAGCCGATCCTCGGCAAGGAGGCCAAGCTCGCGGCGCTCAACGACCTGATGGCGAGCCGCGGGCTGAAGACGGCGGAGACGCTTGCGGTCGGCGACGGCGCGAACGATCTCGCGATGCTCGGCGCTGCGGGCCTTGGCGTCGCCTATCGGGCCAAGCCCGCGGTGGCGCAGGCCGCCCATGTCCGCATCGACCATGGCGACCTGACCGCGCTCCTGTTTCTGCAGGGATACCGGTCCGACGAGTTCGTCGGCGGCTGACCACGCGCGCTCATGACGAGGGCAGGCGACGCGACTTTGATCGGATCGCGTTGCTTGAATATTTGCCAGGGCGCCCAAGCATCGATCGTCCCGAAATTCTTGTCGGACGCGTTGCGTTATTTTTACGAGAAAGTAATTCGTCGTTAAGCCTGCGCCGTGATCACTGTCCCGGTCGGATCCGTACGGCTGATCCGGTTCATGCAGCGCCAGGGGGGCGTGATGGCGAGCGCAGACGCAGCGACGATCGATCTCGCCGACTACACGCTCAGCATCGGCGGCCGCATCGACGGCTTTCTCTATCGGGGCCTGAACCGCGACGACTACGCCATGGTGTGGGTCTCGTCCGGTTTCGAGGAGCTCACAGGGCTCGACGCCGAGGCCTTCGTGCGCAAGCGCAGCTCCTTCAGCGCTCTGATCCATCCCGAGGACCTCGATCTCGTCAACGACGCGGTCGCCAAGGCGCTCGAGACCGGCGGGCGCTGGCAGGTCGCCTACCGTCTGAAAGCGCCGGACGGCGGCTGGCGCTACGTCCACGAGACCGGCGGCGGCTGCGATCCCGATCCGGAGACCGGCGTCGCGCGCTATCTCGACGGCATCATCCTCGAGTCCGGCCGGCTGACGGGGCTCGCCAAGAAGCTCGAGCAGGGCCGCGACTCGGTCCGGCAGATCAACGAGTCGATCGGCGAGATCTTCAAGACGCTGAAGACGCTGCGCCTGCTCGCGCTCAACGCGCGCATCGAAGCCGCGCGCGCGGCCGAGCACGGCCTTGGCTTCAACGTGGTGGCGCAGGAGATGAACGGCCTCGCCTCGGCGGGCGAGACCGTGATGAAGCTCGTCGAGGACGAGCTCCGCCGCCTCAACGAGGCCGTGAGACTGTAAGGCCTATTCGATCGACAGCGCGACGAACCGCACGTCGCCCTGCTTGCCGGAGAGCAGCAGCAGCGCGGTCTTTTTGCCTTCCTTCTTGAGCGCGTCGAGGCGCTTGGTCACGTCGGCCGGCTTCTCCACCGTCTCCTGCGCGACCTCGACCAGCAGGTCGCCTTCCTGGATCTGGTTCTCCTGCGCCTTCGAGCCGGGATCGACCTTGGTGATGACGAGGCCCTTGGCGTCGGGCTTGAGGCTGAACTTCAGCCGCAGCTCGTCGGTGATCGCCGTGAAGGACAGGCCGAGCGCCGCGCCCGTCTTCGGCTCCTCGGCGGGCGAGGGCGCCTTGAGCGCGGCCTGCTTCGGATCGGTTTCCTCGAGGCGGCCGACCTTCAGCTTCAGCGTCACTTCCTTGTCCTTGCGCCACACCGTGACCTCGACCTCGCGGTCGATCACGGTGTCGGCGACGATCCGCGGCAGGTCGCGCATCGCGCGCACCGGCTTGCCGTCGAACTTCAGCACCACGTCGCCGGACTGCATGCCCGCCTTCGCCGCCGGCCCGTCGTCGTTGACGCCGGCGATCAGCGCGCCCTTGTCCGGACCCTTGATGCCGAGGCTCTCGGCGATGTCGTCGGTGACCTCCTGGATGCGCACGCCGATCCAGCCGCGACGCGTCTCGCCGAACTGGAGGATCTGGTCGACGACGTTCTTGGCGATCGTGGACGGCACCGAGAAGCCGATGCCGATCGACCCGCCCGACGGCGAGATGATCGCGGTGTTGATGCCGACGACGTCGCCGTCGGTGTTGAACAGCGGTCCGCCCGAATTGCCGCGGTTGATGGCGGCGTCGGTCTGGATGAAGTTGTCGTAGGGGCCGGAATTGATGTTGCGGTTGCGCGCCGAGACGATGCCGGCCGAGACCGACCCGCCGAGGCCGAACGGGTTGCCGATGGCGAGCACCCAGTCGCCGACCCGCAGCTTCTCGGCGTCGCCGAACTTGACTGCCTTGAGCGGCTTCGGCGGCTTCACCCGCAGCACCGCCATGTCGGTCTTCTGGTCCTTGCCGACGAGTTCGGCGGTGAGCTTCGAGCCGTCGTTGAAGTTGACCGTGATCTCGTCCGCGCCGTCGATCACGTGGTTGTTGGTCACCACGATGCCGTTGGGGTCGATCACGAAGCCGGAGCCGAGCGACGTCTGCTTGCGCGAGGGCCGCTTCGGGCCGTTGTCGCCGCGCTTGTTGAAGAACTCGTCGAAGAAGTCCTCGAAGGGCGAGCCTTCCGGCACCTGCGGGCTCGGCACCGCCTTTTCGGCGGCCGCCGGCGCGTTCTGCGAGGTCGAGATGTTGACCACGCTGTCGATGATGCCCTCGGCGAGATCGGCGAAGCTCTCCGGCGCCGGGCGGGCGACGGCCGGCTGAAGCGGCGCGAACGCGAGGCCCGCGGCGAGAGCGAGCGCCGTCGCGCGGAAGAGGGGCGGTCGGCGTGGCTCATGACGTCTCCTGGCGGGGCGAGTGCGCGCGCGACTCTATAGAGGCTCATGAGGCGGAAAAAGGGTGGGCGTCCCGATGGTCTGTCGACGCCGTCGACCGGGACGGCCGCCGGGGCCGGTCAGGGACCGCCTTCGAGGCAAGACGTGAGAACGCGGGAGACGGTTTTGCCCGGTCTCGCCGCCCGAGAGCGCCCGACCCGCCAGCCGTCATCCCGGGCCTGACCCGGGATCCAGAGCCGACGCCGGCGCTTGGCTCTCGGTCCGCCTCGGTTCTTGATCCCGGCTCTTCGGCCGGGATGACGGGCGGAGGTTCGCGCGCCGGGGGCGACGGGGGCTGTTCCTGCGCCGGGGATGGCCGGGGCCACCCTCGCGCCGGAGTGGCTGAGCGCCCGACCCGCCAGCCGTCATCCCGGGCCTGACCCGGGATCCAGAACCGACGCCGGCGCCGCCTGGCTCCCGGTCCGCTTCGGTTCTGGATCCCGGCTCTTCGGCCGGGATGATGGGCGGAGGTTCGCGCGCGGGGGGCGACCGGGGCGGCTGTTCCTGCGTCGGGGATGGCCGGGGCGACCCTCGCGCCGGAGTGATAGGGCGCCCGACCCGCCAGCCGTCATCCCGGGCCTGACCCGGGATCCAGAGCCGACGCCGGCGCCTGGCTCCCGGTCCGCCTCGGTTCTGGATCCCGGCTCTTCGGCCGGGATGACGGGCGGAGGTTCTCGCGCGGGGGGCGACCGGGGCTGTTCCTGCGCCGGGGATGGCCGGGGCGACCCATGCGCCCCAGTGGCTGAGCGCCCGACCCGCCAGCCGTCATCCCGGGCCTGACCCGGGATCCAGAACCGACGCCGGCGCCTGGCTCTCGGTCCGCCTCGGCTCTGGATCCCGGCTCTTCGGCCGGGATGACGGGCGGAGGTTCGCGCGCCGGGGCGACCGGGCGGCTGTTCCTGCGCCGGGGCCGTCCGTCGGCGCTCCGGCCGAACTCACCGCGCCTGCGGCGTGCAGACCACCTGTTCGCCGAGCACGTAGCAGGCGCTCATACGGCCGGTTCGGCGCTCGACGCGATAGACGCCGCCCTCCTGCGTGTGGCTGGAGGCGGCGAGGCCGTAGGATCCCGGCTCCTGGGGCCCGGCGCCTTCGCCAGGCGCGAGGCAGAGCGTGACGCCGACCGAGCCGTCCTTCACGGCGTATTGGCAGACGCCGATCTCGCCGGTCGTCTTCTCGACGCGGAACATGCGGTTGAGGTCGGTCTGGGGCGCGGCGAGGAACTCGTAGTCCTGCGGCGGGGGCGGGGCGGGCTCCTGCGCGACGGCGACGGAGGCGGAAAGCAGTGCGGCGGCGATCCCCGACGTCAGTCCCCGGAACGTTCCCATGGCGGCCTCCCGGATCGCAATTCGCGCCGCGCGTCGAATCGCGGCGGTTGACGGGGCGGAGCCTAGCAGGCCTATGCCGGGGCGACATCGCCCCCTTCCAAGCCATCCCCCCGAGCCTCATGACCAACGACATTCCGCTCACCGTCGTGTTCGATCTCGACGGCACCCTCGTCGAGACCGCGCCGGACCTGATCGCGGCGCTCACCGTGTCGCTCGCGGCCGACGGCGCGCCGCCGCTGCCCTACGAGCAGGGCCGCGACCTCATCGGCGCGGGCGCGCGGGCGCTGGTCGAGCGCGGGCTGGAGGCGGCCGGCCGCCGCCTCGAAAAGTCCCGCGTCGACGAGCTGCACGCGATCTTTCTCGAGCACTACGGCGCCCACATCGCCGACGAGAGCCGGCCCTATCCGGGCTGCCTCGAGGCGCTCGACCGGCTCCGCGCGTCCGGCGCCAAGCTCGCGGTCTGCACCAACAAGGTCGAGAGGCTCGCGCGCCAGCTGCTGGACACGCTCGAGATGACCGACAAGTTCGACGTGATCGTGGGCGGCGACACGTTCCCGACGTCGAAGCCCGACCCGCAGTCGCTGCTCGGCGCGATCCAGCGGGCCGGCGGCGACGTCGCGCGCGCGGTGATGGTCGGCGACGCCTTCACCGACGTCGGCGCGGCGAAGAACGCGGGCGTTCCCGTGGTCGTGATGAGCTTCGGCTACACCGTCACGCCCCCGCACGAACTCGGCGGCGACGTCGTCATCGACCACTTCGACGAGCTCGAAGGCGCCATCGCCGCACTGGTCCCGGCCGTTTGAAGCGCCATATGGCGCCGCAGTGCAAAAAGATGGGAACAAGCGGCGGCGACGTGGCGTTTTAACGGCGGACATGAACACCCATTCATTTGATCGCCGCGCCACATGCGCGCCCCGGCCGGTGCGCCGCCAAGAAGAGCATGGAGCCGCGCCATGTCGCGGCTGATCGTGGTCTCCAATCGCGTGCCGGTGCCGAAGGGCGGCCAGCCGCCGGCCGGCGGGCTCGCGGTCGCGCTGTCAGGCGCGATGGAGGAGCGCGGCGGCGTCTGGTTCGGCTGGAGCGGCGACACCGCCCGTCATGACGAGGCGAGCGAGGTCCGCACGCTTGAGCGCGGCAAGGTCACCTACGCGCTTGTCGACCTCAGCCAGCGCGATCTCGAGGACTATTACGCGGGCTTCTCCAACCGGATGCTGTGGCCGCTGTTCCACTACCGGATGGACCTGACCGACTTCACCCGCGTGACGCTCGGCGGCTACTACCGCGTCAACCGGCTGTTCGCGAAGCTGCTCGCGCCGATGGTCGAGGCCGACGACGTCGTCTGGATCCATGACTATCATCTGATCCCGCTCGCCAACGAACTGAGACAGGCGGGCGTGCGCTGCCGGATCGGCTTCTTCCTCCACATCCCGTTCCCGCCGCCCGACATCCTCACCGTTCTGCCGAACCACGCCGACCTCGTGCGCGGGCTCGCGGCCTATGACGTGATCGGCTTCCAGACCCCGCTCGACGTCGAGAATTTCGAGACGTATCTGCGCCGCGAGAAGGTCGGCCGCCGCATGTCGGACGGCCGCTTCGTGATCCATGGCCGCGCGGTGCGTGTGGAGGCCTGGCCGGTCGGCATCGAGACCAAGGCCTTCGCCGACATCGCCGCCAAGTCCGACGACAACACGCTCGTCCAGCGCATGGACGAGAGCCTCGTCGGGAAAAGCCTCATCATCGGGGTCGACAGGCTCGACTACTCCAAGGGCATCGCCGAACGCATGCTCGCTTTCCAGTCGTTCCTGACGCTCGACACCGAGGCGCGCGGCAAGGTCACCTATCTCCAGGTGACCCCGAAATCGCGCTCCGAGGTCGCCGAATACGCCGCGATGGAGAAGGAGGTGGCGGAGCTCGCCGGCCGCGTGAACGGCCAGCACGCCGATCTCGACTGGACGCCGATCCGCTACGTGAACCGAACCGTCGGCCGCAACGCGCTTGCGGGGCTCTATCGGCTTGCGCGCGTCGGGCTCGTGACGCCGCTTCGCGACGGCATGAATCTCGTGGCCAAGGAGTTCGTGGCGGCGCAGAAGCCGGACGACCCGGGCGTGCTGCTGCTCTCGCGCTTCGCAGGCGCCGCGGCCGAGCTCGACGGCGCGCTGATCACCAACCCCTACGACATCGACGGCACCGCGGGCGCGATCTCGCGGGCGCTCGAAATGCCGCTCGACGAGCGGCTCGACCGCTGGCGGCGCATGTATGAGCGCATCGCCGAGCACGACGTCGCGTGGTGGTGCCGCAGCTTCCTCGACGCGCTTGAGGCCGCGCCCTCGAACGGCGCGAGCGCCGAGCCCCAGCTCAAGGCTGCGAGCTGAGCGGACGCCCCCAGGCCGCCGCGACGCGGTCGACCGACGGCTTGAGGTCGCGGGCCGAGCCGAGATCTGCCTCCGCGCCCGCGACGTCGCCGAGGGAGCGGCGCGCAGCCGAGCGGCCGCAGAGCGCCATCCATTTTACGCGGTCCCTCAACTGGCCTTCGCGCCCGCCCGACTGACGAGCGAGCGCGAGGTCGAACGCCTCGACGGCGGCCGAGGGCGCGTCCTCGGCGAGCGACACCCAGCCGGCGACGGCGAGCGCCTCGGCGTGGTCGGAGCCGCGGTTCAGGACCGAGCCCACGAGCGCCCGCGCTTCGGCGACGTCGCCGCGCGAGAGGACGATCCGCGCGAGGGCGAGCATCATGGTGGGATCGTTCGGCTGAATCGCGAGCGCGTAGTCGACGTCCTCCGCTGCGCGTTCGAACTCCCCGAGCTCGACCAGCGTGATGGCGCGGTTGGCGCGGAAGATGAACTCGTCGGGCGCGAGAGCGACGGCGCGGTCGAGATCGGCGAGCGCCTCCTCGTCCCGGCCGAGCAGGCCGAGCGCCGTGGAGCGGTTGTTGAGCGAGGGCGCGTCCTCGGGATCGAGCCGGATCGCGATGTCGCAATGAGGCATGGCGGCCGCCGGGTCGCTCTCGGCGATCGCCGCGCAGAGCCCGGCCCGCACCTCCGCGGCCTGGGGCGCGAGCGAGGCGGCCGTCTGAAGGTCGGCGATCGCGAGCGCGCGCTGCTCCAGCATCAGATAGGCGGTCGCCCGCCGCTCCAACGCGTCGACGTCCTCCGGATCGAGCGCGAGCGCACGCGTCAGCACCTCGACGGCCTCCTCGTAGCGGCCGTCCTCCACCAGCACGAAGCCCTGGTCGACGAGCTGGCCGGCCTCGCGCGCCTTGCCGAAGCCGAAGAGGCCGAACAGGTTGATCGCGAGCGCGATCGGCTCGAGCATCGAGGGATCCATCGAGGCCTCCAGACACGAAACCGCCCGCCGGAGGGGCGGGCGGCTCGGGCGCGCTGAGCTAGCGCGCCGATCGGAACATGGTAGCCGGACGCCGTTTTACTTCGGCGCCGGGGGCAGGAAGTCCGGCGGCGGCGGCATGCCGAAGTCGTCGGTCTTCTGGCCGTTTCCGCCGCCTCCAGGCGCGGGATCGCCGTAACCCATGTCCGGGATCTCGATCTTGATCGTGCTCGGATCGACCCCGCTCCCGGCCTTCTTGTAGTGCGTGACCATCTGCGGGAAAGCGATCACCAGAGCCACCATGATGCACTGGATCACCACGAAGGGGATCGCGCCCCAGTAGATCTGCGCCGTGGTGACGCCTTCGGTGCGCCTCTTGGTGATCTTGTCGATGTAGGACGAGCGCGGCGCGACCGAGCGCAGATAGAACAGCGAGAAGCCGAACGGCGGGTGCATGAACGAGGTCTGCATGTTCACGCCCAGCATCACGCCGAACCAGATCAGGTCGATGCCGAGCGCGGCGGCGGCCGGTCCGAGCAGCGGCACGATGATGAAGGCGAGCTCGAAGAAGTCGAGGAAGAACGCCAGCACGAAGACGAGGATGTTGACGACGATCAGAAAGCCCACCTGGCCGCCCGGCAGGCCGGTCAGCAGGCCCTGGACCCACTTGTCGCCCTCGACGCCGTAGAACGTCAGGCTGAACACGCGCGCGCCGATCAGGATGAAGATCACGAAGGTCGAGAGCTTCGCGGTCGAGTCGAGCGCATGCAGCATCAGCGGCATGTTGATCTTGCGCTTGAGGCCCGCGAGCACGAGCGCGCCGAACGCGCCCATGGCGCCGCCTTCGGTCGGCGTCGCGACGCCGATGAAGATGGTGCCGAGCACGAGGCCGATCAGCACCAGCGGCGGGATCAGCACGAACAGCACGCGGCCGAGCAGCGCCGCGCCGCGAAGCGAGCGCGCCTCCGGCGGCAGGGCCGGCGCGAACTCCGGCTTGATCATGGTGACGAGGAACACGTAGCCGGCGTAAAGCGCGGTCAGCACCAGGCCCGGCACCAGCGCGCCGTGATACATGTCGCCGACCGACTTGCCGAGCTGGTCGGCCATGACGATCAGCACGAGGCTCGGCGGGATGATCTGGGCGAGCGTGCCGGACGCCGCGATGACGCCGGCCGCGAGCCGCCGGTCGTAGCCGTAGCGCAGCATGATGGGCAGCGAGATCAGGCCCATCGAGATCACCGAGGCCGCGACCACGCCCGTGGTGGCGGCGAGCAGCGCGCCGACGAAAATCACGGCGTAAGCAAGACCGCCGCGCGCCGGGCCGAACAGCTGGCCGATCGTGTCGAGCAGATCCTCGGCCATGCCGGATCGTTCGAGGATCAGGCCCATGAAGGTGAAGAACGGGATCGCCAGCAGCGTCTCGTTGTTCATGACGCCGAGAACGCGGAACGGCAGCGCCTGGAGGAAGTCGGGCGCGAACAGGCCGAGCTCGATGCCGATGAAGGCGAACAGCAGGCCGTTGGCCGCGAGCGAGAACGCGACCGGGTAGCCCATCAGCAGGAAGATCACGAGCGCCGCGAACATAATCGGCGCCATGTTGTGGGTGAAGAACTCGACCATCGGGTGTTCCGCCGGGTGCTTGGTGTTTCAGCGAGAAGAAGGGCAGCGCGTCAGGCGACGACGGGTTCGTCGTCGCCCTCGTGCTTCTCCTCGTGAGGATCCGGGATCAGGCCCTGGATCACGGCGAGACGCTTGATGAGTTCGGAAATCGCCTGGAGCAGCAGCAGGACGAAGCCCGCAAGCAACAGGAACTTGGCCGGCCAGACGATGAGGCCGCCCGGATTGTTGGATATCTCTCCCGACAGGTACGAGTTCAGGAAGAACGGCCACAGGTCATAGATCATCAGCAGGCAGAACGGGACGAGCACGATCGCGTGGCCCGCGACGTCGACCCAGTCGCGGGTCTTCTTCGTCCACCGGCTCGCCACCACGTCGATGCGGATGTGCTCGTTCTTCAGCAGCGTATAGGCCGCGCAGAGCATGAAGGTGCCGCCGAACAGATACCACTGCGCTTCGAGCCACGCGTTGGAGCTGTACTGGGGCGCGACGTAGCGGATGATCGCGTTGCCGGTCGAGATCAGCACCGCGGCGAGCGTCAGCCACATGGCCGCGCGGCCGATGGCCGTGTTCATCGCGTCGATCACGCGACTCACGCTGAGCAATGCGCCCATTGTCGGCTTCTCCCCGTTCGAGCGCTTTATCGAAGCGCAAACCTCCTCTTGAGGCCTCCGCCGCCACGCCTTTCGCGCTGCTTACCACCGCGCTTTCCGCATGGCGAGATCGCACAGCGTCGATCGATCAGGAAAACTGTTGAGGCCATTCACGAAAATTATAGCGCCCGGGGGTGGGAGCCGGGCCGGGAGCCCCGATGTCAGCGGAGCGCTGGACAGGAGGCCCCATGACCATCGCGCCCGAACGCGCGGACCGCGCCAAGCTGTCATGGCCGCTGATGGACACGGCGGCGCGCCGTGCGCTCTCGGTCGGCCTGATGGAGGGGCTCAGTGCGAACCTCGACTGGTTCCCGCGCTATCAGGTCTACCTCCGGGACGAACGTCCGCCGGCGCTGATCGTCTGGGGGCCGCGCGACGGCTACATGCCGGAGGCGGCGGCGCTGATACGGGAGTTTCTGGGGCGCATGCACCCGCCCTTGTCCCGGACGTGATCCGGGACCCAGAACCGATGCGATTTCATAGGAGATCGACGACCGCCCCGTCTGATCGGCCGGCGCCGTCGGCTATTTGTCTCGGATCACGTCCGGGACAAGAAGCCTAGCCGCCCGTGGTGGACATGTGCCGTGCGACAGCCGGGCGGGCGTTCTTCCGGTCGATGATAAAGTCGTGGCCCTTGGGCTTGCGGGTGATCGCCTCGCGGATCGCCTCGACGAGCCGCTCGTCGCCTTCGCTCGCGCGCAAGGGGGCGCGAAGGTCGGCGGCGTCGTCCTGGCCGAGGCACATATAGAGCGTGCCGGTGCAGGTGACGCGCACCCGGTTGCAGCTTTCGCAGAAATTGTGGGTCATCGGCGTGATGAAGCCGATGCGCCCGCCGGTCTCGGCGACGCGCACGTAACGCGCCGGGCCGCCGGTCTTGTAAGGAATGTCCTGCAGGCTCCAGCGGCTCGCCAGCCGCGCGCGGACGAGGCTCAAGGGGAGATACTGGTCGGTGCGGTCGCCCTCGATGTCGCCGAGCGGCATGGTCTCGATCAGCGACAGGTCCATGCCCTTGCCATGCGCCCATTCGGCGATGCCGGCGATCTCGTCCTCGTTGACGTCCTTGAGCGCGACCGTGTTGATCTTGATCTTGAGGCCGGCCGCGAGCGCGGCGTCGACGCCGCCGAGCACCTGGGAGAGGTCGCCCCAGCGGGTCACGGCCTTGAACTTCGCTGGATCGAGCGTGTCGAGCGAGACGTTGATGCGGCGAACGCCCGCGGCGTAGAGGTCGGCGGCGTGCGTGGCCAGCTGGCTGCCGTTGGTGGTGAGCGTCAGCTCCTCGAGCGCGCCCGAGTCGAGGTGACGGCCGAGCGAGCGGATCAGCGTCATCAGGTTCCGCCGCACCAGCGGCTCGCCGCCGGTGAGCCGGAGTTTCCGCACGCCGAGGCCCACGAAGGCCGAGCACAGCCGGTCGAGCTCCTCGAGGCTGAGGAGATCGCGCTTCGGCAGGAACGTCATGTGCTCCGACATGCAATAGACGCAGCGGAAATCGCAGCGGTCCGTGACGGAGACGCGAAGATAGGTGATCGGCCGCGCGAACGGGTCGACGAGCGGCGACTGGAACATGTTCGGAAGGGCGTCCATCAGCGCGACGCGTTCCTCATACTCATCTGCCTTCTCGCCCGGACGCTCCCGCCGCGGGCGAGCGGCTGTTATCTCTGTCCTGGAGTCGTTCTACAAGCTATGAACGCCCCGCCGCGCCGTAAAGGTGCGCGGGCGCAACAAGGATCGAGCATGAACGAGGGAGAGTGGCCGATCGAGCTGAGGCTTTCGCCCGACGGGCGGACCCTCACGGTGGCCTGGGCCGACGGCGCCCGCCACGCGATCGCGGCGGAGCTCCTGAGGGTCGAAAGCCCGAGCGCCGAGGTGCAGGGCCATTCGCCGGACCAGAAGACGATCGTGCCCGGCAAGCGGAACGTCGTTATCCGCGACGTGCAGGAGGTGGGCTCCTACGCGGTGCGCCTCGTGTTCGACGACGGCCACAACACCGGCATCTACACCTGGACGGCGCTCCGCCGCTTCGGCGACGACGGAGCGGAGATGTTCTCGGACTATCTCGCGGCGCTCGACGCGAGCGGCCTCAAGCGTTGAAGTCGTAAGTCCGAAGCCTCAATGGGACACCGGCGGGGCGACTTCCGCGCCGGCCTCGGCGCGCTTCGACACCCAGCCGCAGTCGCACATCTTCTGAAGGATCTCTTCGGGGGTCTCGACGACGCCGACGCAATGCGTTCGATCCATCGAGCTCGTCAGCATGTCGATGGTCGTCTTCTCGCCGAATCGCCGCATATGCACCGCGAGCGACATGTTCACATAGATCTCGTGGTTCCCGAGCGCCGTGAGCCTGAGCCACTGCATGACGTCCTCCTGCGTTCTTCTTGCCCTCACGTTCCCCGATCACAGGATCGGAACACGAAAACGTCAGAGTGGCTAGGAATTTCCTCGCTGCGGCGCCGAAGAGGGGACGCAAAAAGGGCCGCCCGAGAATCGAGCGGCCCTTCGCCTAATGTCCGCTGACGTCGCGGCGACTTACATCTTTTTGTCGCCGCCGCCGGTCTGTTTGCCGGCCTTGCCGGAATCGCCCTCGGTGGTCGGGGCGGTCGCGCCCGTGCCCTGCTTCTGGACGTCCTGCGGGCTGGTCGCCACGCCGCCGGTCGAATTCTGCATCGCGCCAGTCGTTCCCGGCGACATCTTCTCGGTTTGTCCGCCCTGGCCAGACGCCGCGGGCTTGTCGGTTGTCGACGGCGAGGTTTGGGCCAGAACAGGGCCGGTCGCCAGAGCAAAGACCGAAGCGGCCAAAATCATTCTTTTCATCGCGTCCTCCTTCATGTGTGTCTTTTCATTGGTCGGCGAGCGATGTCTGTCGACGACACAATCGCAACGTGTCGGCTTGCCGAATGTTCCTGCTTGAAGCTCGGTAACATTATTGTGCGCTCGAACCGTCGTGGGCGACGAAAGCCGTCGGTCGGGCCGCGCGTCGGCGAAGCGCGCCTGTTCCCGGGTCGTGAGAACGCCGCTTAAGGTTTCCGCGTCAATGCGATGAAACCAAAGCGTATTGGCGCGCGGTCCGAGACGCCCATTCAAATGTAGGATGCTTATGCGCCAGAAAGTTATCGATCGATAATCATGCCGGGTCACAGTCTCGTCCGCGCGAAAAAAGATGAGGGCGCCCAGCCAAGCCATCTGGACTTCCGAGCCTCGCCGGAAGATGACCGCCCGCGGTGCACAACCGTGGGGAAACAAGAATGCGCATGAACATCAGTGCGGCGTGCAGCGTGGCGATCCTGCTGGCGGGGGCGTCGGCCGCATCGGCCACGAGCCTGTCGGGGGCGCCCTTCAATCTCAATCCCAGCGCTCCGAACCAGAGCGTCGTGGCGACCGCGTTCAACAACAAGGACGGCGGCTTCGGGGCCGTGCTCTCCGAAGACAGCGACGGCGACAAGACCCCGGAGACGATCTACCTCCAGCTGTTCGACGCCAAGGGCAAGCCGAACGGCAAGAAGGGCCTCGTCTTCCAGGGCGTTCCGACCGGCCCCATCCCGGCCTCGACGGTTCCCGGCGGCGGCTTGCCGCTCGGCGGCGGCAAGACGCTCGCCGGATACACCGATCTGAAGTTCAGCCCGACCGGCGCGTCCGGGGCTTTCTCCGGCCAGGCGATGGCCAAGGGCAAGAAGTCCGGCAAGGCGTTCGAGCTCTCCAAGAGCGACGGGCCGATGTCGTTCGGCTATCTGCTCCAGCTCTCCGACGGCCGCGGCCTCGCCTATTGGAGCTCGATCGATCTCCAGCTGAAGAACAAGGCCGGAGCCCGCTTCGTCTCGAAGGCCGGCGATCCCAGCCCCGCGACCATCGACCTGACGCGCAAGGACAGCCTGTTTTCCGGCGCGACGCCGTTCATGGACGGCTTCATCGTCCAGCACGCCCAGTACGACAGCAAGTTCAAGAAGGCCTCGGTCTTCGCCCGCGTCTACGACGGAAACGGCAAGCCGAAGAGCGCGGAAGCCACGCTCGAGAAGAACGGCAAGTTCGATGACGCCGTCTTCACCTCGGCGATGGGGCTGACGAACGGCCAGATCGTCGTGCTGCGTTCCGTCGCCACCAAGAAGGGCGCGGAGCTCACCGCACAGCTCCATGACGGCGCGCTCAAGCCGCTCGGACAGCCGAAGACCTTGTCGAAGGAGGCGCTCGCCCAGCCTTACGCCGCCCACCCGCTTCCCGGCGGCGACTTCGTGGTCGGCGTGAAGGTCCGCGACGGCGCGAAGGACCTCGCGCTCGAATACAGCCGCTTCAGCCCCGCGCTGAAGCAGGTCGGCGCCTCGGCGCGGATCGCGGGCGTCGCCGCGCCCGAGTTCTCGCAGATGGTGGGCCTCGACGGCGGCAACCTCGTCGCGATCTACACCTCGAAGGGCGCCGACCTCACCGGCCAGGTGATCAAGCCCTGAAGACGAACCCGGCGGCGTCAAACGCCGCCGGGCTTGGTCGTTTCGCGACGATCCGGCGGACGGCGGCGCCTGCGGCGACTGCCGTCCGCCTCATGATAATCATTCGATCATCTTTCGCGCTCGACGGGGCGCCGTCCGATTTTCTTGTTCGACCTTCGACGTCGTGATTGGACGACCTTCGGTCGCGCATGATCCTTTCGCCGAGACGATCGTCGGGGAGGCATGGCATGCGCATCGGTTTCGCTGCGGCGGCGCTGCTCGCCATGGCGTCGTCGGCCTCGGCCGCGAGCCTGTCCGGATCGCCCTTCGCGATCGACGCGCTGACCTCCCGCCAAGAGATCCGCCATTCGCTGTTCGAAACGCGAAAGGGCGGCTTCGGCGTCGTCATGGCCCGCGACGACGGCCAGACCGGTTTTCCGGATTCGACCTATCTCCGCCTGTTCGACAAGAAGGGTAAGCCGCTCGGCAAGACGTTCTTCGTCGGCCGCAGCAAGCCGGCGCCGGGGCCGTCCGCCGGGACGTTCCCGGCCGGCGCGCTGCAGCTCGCCGGCGGGAAGATCCTCGTGAGTTACGCCGACCACCGGATGAACACGATCTATTCGTGGGGCGGCCTGTTCGCCCAGACCGTGGCTCGGGGCGCGCCCGAAGGGACCGAACGCCGCGTCGACACGAGCGAAAGCGGCACTTTCGAAGCCGGCGGCCTGATCGGGCTCTCCGCGGGCCGCGGCCTGGCCTACTGGAGGATCTCGAACTCCCAGACCCGCCAGGTCGAGGCCTATGGCCGGTTCGTGACCAAGCTCAACGAGCTCGATCCGATCATCTTCGACTTCAGCCGCGAGGGACGCGTGCTGGTCGACGCCGCGCCCTATCGCAGCGGCTTCATGCTGAAGCAGGCCGCGAGCGACGAGACGAGCGGAACCGCCTCGGTGTTCTTCCAGCTCTATGATTCGCTCGGAACGCCGTCGGGCAAGGAGTTCCGGGCGCTCGATGGGGGAAAGATCGGCGAAGTCCCCTTCGTCTCGGCCGTCGGCCTGCCGAACGGCTCGATCGTCGTCCTGCGCAGCCTCAAGTCCAAGGGCGGCGCGGAGCTCACAGCGCAGCTTCACGCCGCGAAACTGGAAGCCGAAGGGCAAGCCCAAGGTGATCGCCAAGGATCTCGTCCGGCGCGACTACATGGCGCGCGCGCTCCCCAACGGCGACTTTCTCGTCGGCGTGACGGTTCCGGACGGGGAGAGCGAGACCGCGCTGAAGTTTATGCGCTTCGAGCCTTCGCTGAAGCAGAAGGGCGGGCCGGCGCGGATTTCGAGCGTCGACGGCGGCGCGCCGCAGCTCTCGCAGATGCAGATGCAGGTTCTGGCGACCGGCGACGCGGTGGTTCTGTATACGGTCCGCGGCAAGGGCCTCGCCGGGCAGCTTCTTCGGCCCTGAAGCGGCGGCCATGGGTCCGCCATACGAGATCGTTTGGAAGATCGTTTCGATCGCCGCGCAAGCCCGATTGAAATCCGCGGCGGGGGGAGTAAGAACCCGGCTTCCGCCGGTCTGCCCGAATAGCTCAGCGGGAGAGCACACCCTTCACACGGGTGGGGTCACAGGTTCGATCCCTGTTTCGGGCACCATTTTATCCCCTCTCAAGGCATAACAGCCTGTAACAGCGCATAACGCGCTGAGACGTGAAGCACCTCAGTTTCCAACCAAAAATTCCCCATTGCTGATCATGCCGTAACAGGCCGTAACTCCCAATCGCGCCAATTCTGACGGTATTTTTGACGGTATCGATTGTTACAAGCGCCTGACCGGGCACGCTCGAGGGAGCGCGCTCTGATGAGCGGCTGTGGATTTTTCGGATTGAACGGTGGTGTGACCTTTTCAACCGCACGTCGTAAGTGCAGATGAAATGGTCCCCTCAGGGGATGCCTTAGGGAGAGTGAAGGTGAGTTCCACCGCCGCCGCCGATTTGCTGTCGCTGCCGACGAAGGCGACCGTCGCAAATACGATTTCTGACCGTAGATCTCAGGAACTAATTATCGCGTTGGTCGGGCCGGTGGGCTCAGGAGTTTCAACGGCGGCCGAATTTATTAGAGAGATCATGGAAGTCGAATTTAAGTATTCAGTATGCCCTATCATTAAGCCAAGCGACATAATAAAATCAGAGGCGCATAGAGTTGGCATGACGTCTTTGCCCGCCGCTAACGCGGCAAACTATATAGACGTTATGCAAACTGCTGGCAACAAACTTAGAGAGAAATTTGGCAACAATTACTTAGCAGAGAAGGCCGTAGAGCGGATCGCAAAATTCCGAAAAGAAAAAGGGGGCGTCGCCGAGGGTGGCGTTTTAAAGCCTGGCAGGCGCGCTTACATAATTGACTCGATAAAGCATGTCGACGAAATCGATTTATTCAAAAAAGTTTATGGCGAGATGGTCTGCATATTTGGCGTTTTTGCGCCGGATCAGTTGCGGTCAAGTCGACTGAAAGACGGAGGTGTTCCCGAATTATCCGTCTCGAATATTATGAACCGTGACCGAGGGGAAGTTGCAACCTTTGGTCAGAAAACTCGAAAAATATTCGTCCAGTCTGATTTCTTTTTATGCAACGATAAGAAAAAGGACGAGTTGAGACAAAATATATCGCGCTATCTGCACATTCTATTCGGTGTAGGCGTTCATACGCCTACACGAGCCGAGTCGGCAATGTACGAGGCGAGTTCCGCGGCAGCGAACTCTGCATGTATGTCACGTCAAGTGGGTGCATCTATTGTGGCCGAGAATGGCGAGTTGATTGCCGTCGGGTGGAATGACGTACCAAAATTCGGTGGCGGGCTGTACAATGAAGATGATCAGTCCGTTTGGGATGCAGAAAAGGGCTCTTTAGTTGATAAAGACAATCGTTGCTTTAAGTGGAAAGGATGCGTTTGTCACAATGAGACTAGAAGACTCGGGATACTTGAGGAAATAACGGACAGTGTCGTCAAATCTGGCATGCTGAAGCGAGGCATCAGTCGGGCTGACGTCCGTGAAATATTTAAGGGCACAGCAGTCGACTCATTGATCGAGTATTCCAGGGCCATCCATGCAGAGATGGAGGCGATACTAACTGTAGCGCGAGAAGGGAAAAGATCTATATATAAAGCGACATTGTATACGAATACGTATCCATGTCATAATTGCGCTAGGCATATTGTTGCCGCTGGCATCAAATCAGTCATCTATATCGAACCATATGATAAAAGCCTCGCGGTTTCATTGCATGATGACGCCATCTCGGAAGATCCTGAAGACCGTACGCGCGTAGTATTCCGTCAATACGACGGCGTCGCGCCGTCGAATTATGTAAAACTTTTCAAATCAGGAGCCGAACGAAAGAGATCTGGAAAAGTTATTCGAACTAATCCAGCAACGTCCGTGCCATTATTTAGCATGCCATTGGATAGCATGGCCGATTACGAGGCAAAAGTGATTGCGGATTTGTCTGATAAGGAGCAAGCTCCGCTTGCGTGATGATCGTCTGACGGGAGCGATGGAGTGTCTAAGCGGAAGGATCGTACGGAGCCACAACTGTCACTTCAGTTGACCGAGCAGCCGCGGAAAGCCCACGACGCCCAGCAATGGGAGCGCCCGAAGGTGATCTCTTTTGTCGACTCAGCCACTCAAGCGATTCGGCAGGACGCGAAGGACCGGGTGCGTGCTGCGGGTATTTTCGCGATGCCGACCGAGCCGCGAGCGAAGGGTTGAGGCACCTGTTTTGCGGCTCTGCAGAGGTGCCAAATCTTCACAAGTTTGATGCCCAACCCGCAAAAAATGTGGTGCAAAAATGACACATTTTTTGACGGTATTTTTGACGGTACGGAAAAATCGTTTGCTAGAATAGTTGCGTTATCTCAATGACTTACAAAATCTAAACCTCCCTGTTTCGGGCACCATTCTTTCCTTCCGAGACGGTCTGTCCTGCGCTGCGGCCCTCGGCCTTGGCGCGCCGCGGCGGCGCGCGCCGATCAGGCTCGAGGCCGCGGCGACCAGGCCGAAGATCAGCACCAGCCAGCAGGGCCGCAGGCCCAGAACCGTGGTGAAGTTCGCCTTCAGCACCCGCAGCGGATCGACGCCGGTGGCGAGCCCGTACCAGATCGCCTCGGAAAGCGCGGTGGCGAGCGCCGCGGCGACCGCAAGCCCGGCGAGCCAGGCGAGGCTCACGGCTCGCTCGCCGTCGCGCTGCAGCCAGCGCCAGCCCATCGCCCACAGGAACAGGCCCCACATCAGCGTCTCGGAGACGTCGAGCTTGGTCTGCATGAAGAAGTGCAGCGTCGCGAGGCCGGCGATCAGGTAGGCGAGGCGGTGCAGCCGGCTCCAATTCTGCGCGCCCATGCGCTTCACCGCGCCGTCCCAAGAGGTCGCGCCGAGCGCGATCAATCCGAGCAGGGCCACGAGGCCGATCGCAAGGTAAATCCTGAGCGCGATCTCGCTCGCGATCTTCGAGACCACGAACTCCTGGTCGAGCGCGTAGAGCCCGAGATGGCCAAGCCCATAGGCGAGCGCCGCGAGGCCGATGCGCCGGCGCGTCAGCACGAGGCGCGGCCAGTGCAGCAGCCGACGGAACGGCGTGATCATCAAGGACAGGATGAGGAAGCGGAACGCCCAGTCGCCGGTGAGATGGATCGCGGCGTAGATCGGCCGCGCGCTGTCGCCGCCCGGGCCGCCGTCCGGCGCGCCGAATCTCGGCGCGGCCGCCGGGCCGAAGGGGGTCGAGCCGGAGCCGGCGGCCGGCCCGCCGATCCCGGGGCCGTCGGCGAAGCCCGGCGGCAGGCCAGGCGGGCCCGCGGGCGCCGCGCCCGAAAAATCGCCGTGCGCGGCGCGGAAGGCGAGCCACGCCGCCGGCAGGCAAAGCCCGACGAGCGTGAGCGTCAAGAGCGGCGAGAAGCGGCCGGTCCGGTCGTGCAGCAGTCCCATGCGGTTCGCCCGTCTCCAGAAAAAAGGCCTCGGTGCGCCTACGCGCAAGCGCGCTTGATCGTTACGCGGCGCGTCTCAAAAGGACGTGTGGGCGGCGCTCCTGCGCGCGGCGGTTGCTTCAAATTTGAGGGCTTTCGGGAACCCAGGCTTAAGGTCCCATGGCGTATGACATGCCACACCGGAACCGCTCGTCCGCGCTTCAGTCCATCGAGCCCGAGTCCGCCTATGCCTGCGTATCGCGTCTGTCTGCTCCGCCGGTTCATCGCCACATGCCTTGATTGGCTGTCCAGCCCGAAGGCCTCGCTGGCATTCTGCTACGGCGGGGGCCTCCTGGCGATGCGCTCGCTGGGGGAGGGAACCAACGGCGCGCCGCTGATGGGCCTGGCGGCCGCAGCCGTCGCAGGCCTCGTCATCCGCTACGGCCGCGGCTTCAGCGCCGGCGACGCCTTGCGGCTCGGGGCGGTACGGCTCGCTTTCGCGGCGGCGTCCAGCGAGAACGTCGTCGACGCCGCGCTCTGGTTCGGCCTCGATGTCGTGGCGATCTGCGGGGCCGCGGGCCTGTTCGGCTGGCTCCGCCGCAAGGGCTTCATCTCGTCCCAGTCGCGCGTCGTCGCGGCCTTGGGCGCTGCGGCCGTCACCATGGGTGTCGTCCAGGCCTCGCCCTTCTTCGCCGCCTTCGGCGAGTTCGGCGTCGGCTTCGCGGCCGCGCTCGTCGCCGCGAGCCTCGCCGCCATGCTGATCATGACAGTTACGCTGTCGTTCGACAGGCCCGAGCGCCGGCTCGACGACGCCAGCGGCCCACGGAACTTCCAGGGCGAGGCGCTCGCAGCCTCCGCGTTGCTCACGGTCTGCGCCGTCGCCGCGATCGCCGACGGGCGTCAGGAGATCGCGCTCGGCGCCTCGGCTGTGCTGATGTGGTTCGCGACCCGGCTCGGCCTGTTCCCGACCGCGCTCGCCGCCTTCCTGCTGGTCTCGACCCTGCACGCTTTCGGAGCCGGGGAGCAGTGGTCCGCGCTCGCCGAGGCGGGCCCGCGCGAGGCCGAACTGATGCGGGGGCTCGCGCTTGCGCTGCTGACGCTTCCCGCGCTCATCGCCGCCGCCGCGACCCACGACCAACGCCGCCTGAGCCGCGACCTGGCCTTCCGCGCCTTCCACGACGGGCTGACGACGCTCGCCAACCGCACGCACTTTCTCGAGACGCTCGGCTCGGCGATCGAGGGCGCCCGCGGCAAGGGTCGCCGCTTCGCGCTGTTCCTCGTCGATCTCGACCACTTCAAGTCCGTGAACGACAGCTTCGGGCATGCGAGCGGCGACGCGCTGCTGGTGGAGGTGTCGCGACGGCTGCGCGACACGGTCCGAGCGACCGACATGGTGGCGCGGCTCGGCGGCGACGAATTCGCGGTGATCGCGCCGGTGCCGACGGCCGATGACGCCACGCGGCTCGCCGGACGGCTCGTGGCCGGCGTCAATCAGGCCTTTGTGCATGACGGGCTGGAGCTTTCGCCGACCATCACGGTGGGCGTCGCGCTCGCGCCGGATTCCACCGTTGATCCCGAACGCCTAATGGCGCTCGCCGACCATGCGCTCTACGAGGCCAAGGCCGCGGGCCGCAACTGCTGGCGGCTCTGCTCGGCGGAAGCCGCCGACGCCTTCGCGGTCGACTGGAACGTGGTCGACTGCGAGCCGAAGGCGCAGATCGTCTATCTGGATTGACGCGGCGCGCACTCTTCCGGCCGAACGGCGTAAGACCATTTCAGGTTGTGTCGCCATGGACGCGGCGCACAGTATCGCCATACGGCGTTGTTTGGCGGTCGCGTCGAGCCAGGGCCGGGGGCTTTGGCCGGCGCCGCGGGGCTGCGCGTCGGGTCGACGTCGTCCGTCCAGGTGTTCGTGGACGGGGAACAGGCGATGGTCGCCGTGAACGCCGAGGGCGGCAACGTCCAGAACTGGAAGAAATTCTCCACGACCTTCACCGCCACGAAGGCGCGCACGAAGATCAGGTTCAACAATGGCGACGCGCCGTCCGACACCCACAACGGCCTCGACGCCGTTTCGCTGACGCCCGTCGAGGCGGACTGACGTTCGAGCGTACGACCGAAGTCGCGCGCGCCGCGCCTTGACGACCGGCTTCGCCGCACGTAACTTCCGAGCGAATTCCGGCTGAGGAGCGACGAATGTCGCGCAAGCTTATCGTAATCTGGGCGTCATCGAAGGTGCGGGCCGCATAAGGTTCGCGCTCGAACGATGACGCCAAGCCAAGGGTCCCCCACGGGGCCCTTTTTTGTTGCCTAAGCGTCCGAAAAGCGCGAGGGCGATGGTCAGGAAAAGGCGAGAGGAAAACGCCATGGCCGCGCAAGACGCCGCAGAACTGGAACCGAAGACCACCGAAGAGGCCGCCTCGATCGACCCCAAGGCGGTGAACCTGTCCGCCGAGACGATGACCGGCGCCGAGATCGTCATCCGCGCCCTTCAGGATCAGGGCGTGGCGCACATCTTCGGCTATCCGGGCGGCGCGGTTCTTCCGATCTACGACGCGCTGTTCCAGACGGAGGACCTCGAGCACGTGCTGGTCCGCCATGAGCAGGGCGCGACCCACATGGCCGAAGGCTACGCCCGCTCGACCGGAAAGTGCGGCGTCGTGCTCGTGACGTCGGGCCCTGGCGCGACCAACGCGGTCACCGGCCTCACCGACGCGCTGATGGACTCGATCCCGATGGTCTGCATCACCGGTCAGGTGCCCACGCATCTGATCGGCTCGGACGCGTTCCAGGAATGCGACACGGTCGGCATCACGCGGCCCTGCACCAAGCACAATTACCTGGTGAAGGACGTCAACGACCTCGCCCAGGTGCTGCACGAGGCGTTCTACGTCGCGACCCGCGGTCGTCCGGGCCCGGTCGTCGTCGACATCCCGAAGGACGTCCAGTTCGCGACCGGCCGCTACGTCGGCCCGGGCGACATCATCCACAAGAGCTACCAGCCGAGGCTCAAGGGCGACGTCGCCAAGATCCGCGAGGCGGTGGAGCTGCTGGCCTCGGCGCGCAAGCCGATCTTCTACACCGGCGGCGGCGTCATCAATTCCGGCCCGCGCGCGAGCGAACTGGTGCGCGAGTTCGCCGATCTCACCGGCGCGCCCGTCACCTCGACGCTGATGGGCCTCGGCGCCTATCCGGCGTCCGGGCCGCAGTGGCTCGGCATGCTCGGCATGCACGGCACGTTCGAGGCCAACAACGCCATGCATGACTGCGACGTGATGCTGTGCGTTGGCGCGCGCTTCGACGAGCGCATCACCGGCCGTCTCGACGCCTTCTCGCCGGGCTCGAAGAAGATCCACATCGACATCGACCCGTCGTCCATCAACAAGAACGTCCGCGTCGACGTCGGCGTCGTGGGCGACGTCGCGCATGTGCTCGAGGAGATGGTCGCGATCTGGAAGGCGAGCCGCTCGCGGATCGATCCGGCGGGCCTCGCGGACTGGTGGCGGCGCATCAACTCCTGGCAGGCGCGCAACTGCCTCGAGTTCAAGAACTCCGACGAGACCATCAAGCCGCAGCATGCGGTGCGCCGTCTCTACGAGCTCACCAAGGGCCCGAACACCTACGTCACGACCGAGGTCGGCCAGCACCAGATGTGGGCCGCGCAATACTTCCGCTTCGACGAGCCGAACCGCTGGATGACCTCCGGCGGTCTCGGAACGATGGGCTACGGCCTGCCGGCTGCGGTCGGCGTGCAGAAGGCCCATCCGGACGCGCTCGTGATCGACATCGCGGGCGAGGCCTCGATCCAGATGTGCATCCAGGAGCTCTCGACGGCGATCCAGTACAATCTGCCGGTCAAGATCTTCATCCTGAACAACGAGTACATGGGCATGGTGCGCCAGTGGCAGCAGCTGCTGCACGGCAGCCGCTATTCGCACTCCTATTCGGAGGCGTTGCCGGACTTCGTGAAGCTCGCCGAGGCCTATGGCGCGACGGGCCTGCGGGTGTCGAACCCGGCCGAGCTCGACGACACCATCCGCAAGATGGTCGAGACGCCGGGCCCGGTCGTTGTCGACGTGCATGTCGACAAGATGGAGAACTGCTTCCCGATGATCCCGTCGGGCCGCGCCCACAACGAGATGCTGCTCGGCGAGGCCGGCGAGCAGACCATCAACCAGGCGATCACCGACGAGGGCAAGAAGCTCGTCTGACCCGTCTAAAGCGCGTCATCCCGGACGGCCCGAGAGGGCCGATCCGGGATCGTCGTCAGAACGCTCTCGAACCTCAGCCGTCATCCCGGGCTTGACCCGGGATCCATGAACGCCGACGGCGCAGGATCGCGCCGGAGCGCCGTGGATCTGGATCCCGGCTCTTCGGCCGGGACGACGGGTTCCGCCTCATCAGATCGACCCGGACGCGTCGCGTCTTCCGCATCTCCAATCAGAAGAACACCGACATGCGCCAGCCCACCGGCTCCGCCTATTTCATGGACGACACCCACGAGCCGCGCTCGAGCCACACGGCGGTCCTCGTCGACAACGAGCCGGGCGTTCTCGCCCGCGTCATCGGCCTGTTTCTCCGGCCGGGGCTACAATATCGACCTCAGCCTCACCGTCTCCGAGGTGAGCCCACGAGGGCCACCTCTCGCATCACCGTGGTGACGACCGGCCCGGACGACGTCGTCGACCAGATCAAGACCCAGCTCGACCGCCTCGTGCCGGTGCACAAGGTTCTGGACCTCACCCAGACCGGCCGCGCGCTCGAGCGCGAGCTCATGCTGATCAAGGTGCGGGGCAAGGGCGAGGCGCGCGTCGAGGCGCTGAACCTCGCGGACGCCTTCCGGGCGCGCGTCATCGACGCCACCACCGAGAGCTTCGTGTTTGAGATCACCGGCAAGCCCGACAAGCTCGACCAGTTCATCGTGCTGATGACCCCGCTAGGCCTCGTCGAGGTCGCCCGCACCGGCGTCGCGGCGATCGCCCGCGGACCCGAGGGGATCGGCTGAGCGCGGGCCCCTAGAGCACGATGACTTTCGGATGACTCGCCACGTCATGCCCGCGTCTTCGCGGGTGTCCACGACTTCGACGTAACGCTCTACGTTTCCAGTAAGTCGTGGATGCCCGGCTCCGCCGGGCATGACGGCATGAGCCGATGAGATCGCGTCACGCTCTAGCCGACGAGCCGAAGCTCTGGCGGCGTCTGCGACGGCAGGCCCATGGCCGGCGCCGCCATCGAGGGCTCGAAGGTTCTGAAGGCGCCGCGCCCGGCGGCCTTGGCGGCGTAGAGCGCAAGGTCGGCGCGCGCGAACCATTCGGCCGGGGCCGCGCCGTCGGAAGCCGCGAAGCCCGCCGAGGCGCCGATCGCGATGCGCGCGCCGTCGCCCTCGACGTCCATCCGCAAGGCCTCCACCACGCGGGCTGCGAGCCGATCGCCGCCTGCGGCGTCGGTCACCAGCACGGCGAATTCGTCGCCGCCGAGCCGCGCCACGACGTCCGAGCCGCGGCAGGTGGCCTCGAGCCGGCGCGCGGCCTCCTTCAGGCAGGCGTCGCCGCGCGAATGGCCGAACGTGTCGTTCACGCCCTTGAAGCCGTCGAGATCGACGAGCAGCAGCCCGGCGCGCGGGTCATGGGCGCGCTCGGCCAGCCGCTCGTCGAACAGGCGGCGGTTCGCAAGTCCCGTCAGCGCGTCGACCTCGGCGAGGCGGCGGGTCTGGGCCGCGATCGCGCGTTCGCCGGTGACGTCGCGCTTCATGCCGTAGAGCCGCGTGGCGCGGCCGCCCTCATGCTCCACCACCGCCGCGATCCGGATCCAGCGGCTGACGCCCCTGGCCGTGGTGATCTCGGCGTCGAGCGAGAACCGGCCGCCCTTCACGAGGGCCTCGCCGCGCACGCGCTCGAGCCGTTCGAGCGAGGCGGGCTTGTAGAGATCCAGCATGTCGCGGCGATGGAGCCGGCTTCCGGCGGGCAGGCCGAAGAGGTCGTAGACGCCCGCGCTCCAGTCCAGCCGCTCGTCGCCGAGGCGGCACTCCCAGAGGCCAGAGCGCGCCGCGCCAAGCGCTGCGTCGATGGTGCGGCTGCGGCGGTCGGCCTCCAGCCGCAGCGCGTCGATCGCCCGCGCCTGCGCCTCCACGAGATCGGCGAGCCTGCGGCGGTCCTCCTCGAGCCGGCCGCGCCGCAGCGCATGGGCGGCGTCCTCGGCGAGCCGCGCGATCGCCTCGGCCTGCTCGCGTTTCAGTCCGGGCGTCGACAGCGCCTGGCGCACCTCGGCGATGAGGCGCGCGGCGTCGTCGTCGCTTGGGGGCGTCGCGTCATTGGGCAAGGCGTCGGACATCGAAAAGCGGCGGGGCGAAGACTCGACTCTGGAGGAAGCTATTCCTCATCCCTTTCGAACTCGTGTCCAGCGCCTTAGAAGCCCAGCACCTTCGCGATTTCGTCAGCGGCGAGCGTCGGGGCGAGTTCGCCTCGCGCGACTTCGCCTTCGAGCGCCGGCACGCGCTCTGCGAGGCGAGGGTGCTCGCCGAGGCGCTCGCGGAAGCGCGCCTCCACCATGTCCCACATCCAGCGCACCTGCTGGCTCGCGCGGCGTTCGGCGAACTCGCCGGATTTTTCGCGCGCGGCGCGGCAGGCCAGAACCCGCTCCCACAGCGTGTCGAGCCGGATGTTCTCGCGGCCCGAAACGGTGATGACCTCGGGCGTCCAGGCGCCGGAATTCGCCGAAAGGATCCTCAGCGCCGCCTTGTAGTCGGAGGCCGCGTCGCGGGCGCGCGCCGCGTTGTCGCCGTCGGCCTTGTTGACCGCCATGATGTCGGCGATCTCGAGCACGCCCTTCTTGATGCCCTGGAGCTCGTCGCCGGCGCCGGGCAGCATCAGCACCACGAACACGTCGGTCATGTCCGCCACCGTGATCTCGGACTGGCCGATGCCGACCGTCTCGACCAGGATCACGTCGAAGCCCGCGGCCTCGACCAGCAGCATGGTCTCGCGCGTCTTGGCCGCGACGCCGCCGAGCGTGCCGGCGGACGGCGAGGGGCGGATATAGGCGTGCGGATCGTGCGCGAGGCTCTTCATCCGAGTCTTGTCGCCGAGGATCGAGCCTCCGGTTCGCTTGGACGACGGGTCGACCGCGAGCACCGCGACCCGATGGCCCTGCGCGGTCAGCATGCTCCCCAGCATGTCGATCGTGGTCGACTTGCCGACGCCGGGCACCCCCGTGATGCCGACGCGCACCGCCCGCCCGGTCTCCTCGATCAGCGCCTGCACCATCGCGCGGGCCGCGGCCTGGTGATCGGCGCGGCGGGATTCCGCGAAGGTGATGGCGCGCGCGAGCGCCGCCCGCTCGCCTTTTCGGATGCGCTCGGCGAAAGCCGCGACGTCGATCTCCTGCACGGGCGTCTGTGAAACGGGCACTGCGGGCTTTCGGCTTGAAAACTGAGGGAGTTCCGCCAGCCTATCAGGCTGCGGCGGCTGGCGCGAAGCGCGCGGGGCGAGACCAAGTGATGAGTCGCCTCAGCACGGAAATTTCATCCGCTACGTCGAACTGTCATCTGCCGTTCAGCGTTCTCGTCGCATAGTGTCTGTTACAGATTGTTTCAGCTCGCGAGGATGGCAATGAACGCCGATCGACTGGAAGGAATCTACCGTCAGGTGAAGGGCCGCCTGCTCCAGGCCTGGGGCCGCATGAGCGGCGACCAGGCGATGGTGCTGCGCGGCCGCGCCACGGCGCTCTCCGGAAAGGCCCAGGCGAGCTTCGGCCGCGCCATGGGCGCGACCAAGCTTCTCGGCTTCCGCCGCCGTCTCGGGGTGTGAAGCTGCACATTTGACCTCATGGCCGGCGATCCGCCGGCCGGGATCTGCCGGCTCGTCTTACGAGGACGCGCCGGTGAAGGCTTCTTGAGCGCGCCGCCGAAAGGCGGCTTTTTCGTCCTCGCTGGCGAACAGATAGCCTTCGGTGGGCAGTCCCGCCTGCTCGAACAGCTTTCCGTCCCACAACCGGCTCGGCGGGTTCTCGGCGCGAAACAGCTGCTTGGCGATCGCCTCGATCATCTCGGGCGTCGGCTCTTCGGACGGGCCGCTCATTCGGCCGCCTGCGCGGGCGAATAGCCCAGCCGCTCGTTCAACATCACGACAAGCTCCTTGGCGGCGTTCGCCACCACTGTGCCGGGCGGGAAGATCAGGCTCGCGCCCGCCTCTTTCAGCGCCGGATAGTCGACCGGCGGAATGACGCCGCCGACCACGATCATGACGTCCTCGCGCCCTTCCGCCTTCAGCGCGTCGCGCAGCGCCGGGACGAGCGTCAGGTGGCCCGCCGTCATGGTCGAGATGCCGACGACGTGGACGTCGTTCTCGATCGCCTGCCGGGCCGCCTCCTCGGGCGTCGCGAACAGCGGGCCGATGTCGACGTCGAAGCCGAGGTCGGCGAAGGCCGAGGCGATGATCTTCTGGCCGCGGTCATGGCCGTCCTGGCCGACCTTGGCCACGAGGATGCGCGGCCGGCGGCCGTCGGCCCGCTCGAAGGCCGCGACAAGCTTCTGCACGTCCTCGATCGCGCCCATGGCCTTGGCCTCCCGCTTGTAGACGCCCGAGATCGACTTGATCTCCGCCCGGTGGCGCCCGAACACGCGCTCCATCGCGCTCGTGATCTCTCCCACCGTCGCCTTGGCGCGGCCGGCCTCGATCGACAGCGCCAGCAGGTTGGCGTTCCCGCGCGCGCCGGCTTCGAGCGCGTCGAGCGCGGCCTGGACCTTGGCCTCGTCGCGCTCCTCGCGCAGGCGCTTGAGCTTGGCCTCCTGCGCGGCGCGAACTTCCGCGTTCTTGATCTGGCGGACGTCGAGCGTCTCGTTCTCCAGCACCTTGTAGGCGTTGACGCCGACGACGACCTGATCGCCCGAGTCGATGCGCGCCTGCGTGGTGGCGGCCGCCTCCTCGATGCGCAGCTTCGGCACGCCCGCCTCGATCGCCTTCGCCATGCCGCCCAGCCGGTCGATCTCGGCGATGTGGGCGAGCGCCTTCTTGGCGAGGTCGTGGGTGAGCTTCTCGACATAGGCCGAGCCGCCCCACGGGTCGATGAAGCGCGTGGTTCCGCTTTCCATCTGGAGCACCAGCTGGGTGTTGCGGGCGATGCGGGCCGAAAAGTCGGTCGGCAGCGCCAGCGCCTCGTCGAAGGAGTTGGTGTGGAGCGACTGGGTGCCGCCCTGCGTGGCCGCGATCGCCTCGAGCGTCGTGCGGGTGACGTTGTTCCAGACGTCCTGCGCGGTGAGCGACCAGCCGCTGGTCTGGCAATGGGTGCGAAGGGGAAGCGACTTCGGGCTCTTGGCGCCGAGGTCGGTCATGAGCTTCGTCCAGATGAGGCGCGCGGCCCGCATCTTCGCGATCTCCATGAACACGTTCATGCCGATGGCCCAGAAGAAGGAGAGCCGCGGCGCGAACTTGTCGATGTCGAGGCCCGCCGCCATGCCGGCCTTCACGTATTCCGCCCCGTCCGCCAGCGTGTAGCCGAGCTCGAGGTCGGCCGTCGCCCCGGCCTCCTGCATGTGGTAGCCGGAGATCGAGATCGAGTTGAACTTCGGCATGTGCTGGGACGTGTGCGCGAAGATGTCCGCGATGATCCGCATCGAGGGCTGCGGCGGGTAGATGTAGGTGTTGCGGACCATGAACTCCTTCAGAATGTCGTTCTGAATGGTTCCGGCGAGCTTTTCCTGCGGCACGCCCTGTTCTTCGGCCGCCGCGATGAAGAGCGCCAGCACCGGCAGAACGGCGCCGTTCATCGTCATCGACACGGTCATCTTGTCGAGCGGGATGCCGTCGAAGAGCGTGCGCATGTCGTAGATCGAGTCTATCGCGACGCCCGCCATGCCGACGTCGCCGGCGACGCGGGGGTGGTCCGAGTCGTAGCCCCGGTGCGTCGCGAGATCGAACGCGACCGAGAGGCCCATCTGACCGGCCGCGAGGTTCGCCCGGTAGAAGGCGTTGGAGTCTTCCGCCGTGGAGAAGCCGGCATATTGCCGGATCGTCCAGGGCTGGGCCGCGTACATGGTCGGGTAGGGGCCGCGGATGAACGGCGCGAGGCCCGGCCAGGTGTCGAGGCCCTTGAGGCCGTCGAGATCGGCCTCCGAATAGACCGGCGGCACGTCGATGCCCTCGGGCGTGGTCCACGGCGCGGCTGCAGCCTTCGGCGCGGGGAGGTCGGGCCGGGCCCAGGCGATGTTCGAGAAATTCGGAAGGGTCGCGCTCATGCCGCGCCTCCTTTCGCCGTGCTGGCGACAGTGGAGGCGATTGTGGTCGCTTCCGTGAGAATGTCGATGGCGTCGTCGCCGGCGGCCACGACGCCTGCGGCCTCGAGCGCGTCGCGGCCGTCCTTGGGCCGGCCCGCGAGCCACACGGTCGCGCCGGACGCTTTCAGCGCCTTGGCGATCGCCGCTCCGCTCTCCTGATAGTCCGGATCGGCGCCGCAGATCACCGCGAGCGCTGCGCCGGAGGCCTTGAACGCGTCCGCGATCTGCTGCGCCGAGGCGTCTGCCGGTCCGTCGGGCGTCGCGAACCCGCCGGCGGCGAGCAGGTTGCGGATGAAGCCGGCGCGCGCGGCGTGGCGGGCGATGGGGCCGACAAGCGCGAGGAACGCCGCGGGACGCTCCGACGCCGCTTCGTTGGCGTGGCGGATCCGTTCGAATGGCTCGGAAAGCCGCGCGGTCGCAAGCGGCGCGCCGACCGGCTGGCCGGCGTCCACACCGAGGCTTTCGCCCTTGCCAAACGCCTCGATCAGCGCCGCGAAGTCCGCTGACCGCCGCCGCCATCGCCGCCGCCGCTGCGATCGCTGGTCGCCGTAGGCGCCCCGGCCGCGTCGGCCTTCGGAAATTCGCTGACGCCGACGAGCGGCATCCTGCGCGTCGCGACGAGCTTGCCGCGGGCCTTGGCGGTCTCGCCGATCTTCGCCTGCCAGAAACCGGACGTCAGCGCCGCCAGCGCGCCGCCCTCTGCCTCGATCTCCTGGAACAGTCCCCAGGCCTTTTCGGCGAGCGCGTCGGTCAGCGCCTCGATCGCGCCGGCGCCGGCCGCGGGGTCCGCGACCCGATAGGCGTTGGTCTCTTCGAGCACGATCGACTGGACGTTGCGGGCGATGCGGCGGGCGTCGCCGTCCGCGGCCCCGCGCGCGAAGCTGTAGGGCAGCACCATGACCGAATCCGCGCCGCCGACGCCGACCGCGAAGGCCGCGATGGTCGAGCGCACGATGTTGGTCTGGCTGTCGTCGAGGGTGAGCATGCGCCGCGAGGTTTCGGCGTGAATGTGCAGCGGCGCGTCGGCGAGCCCGAACTCGCGGCGCAACGCCGCCCACAGCAGGCGCGCGGCCCTGAGCTTGGCGATGGTCGCGAACTGGTCGCCGTCAGCCGCGAGCGCGATCGCCGAGGCGTCGAGCACGGTTTTGGGGTCGAGCCCGTGCGCGGCGAGCGTCCGGACATGCTCGACCGCGGCCGCGAGCACGCCCGCGAGTTCCTGCGCTTCGCTGGCGCCGGCCTCATGGGCGACGCGCCCGTCGAGCAGCAGAACCGGGGAGGAGAAGCCGAGGCCGTTGAGCGTCTTGAGCGCGTCGGCGACGGACGCGGGATCAGCGGCCGAACCGGCGAGCAGCGCGTCGCGGACGAGGTCGAGGCCGAAGAGGACCGACACGTCCTGCGGCGCGTGACCGCGCTGTTCGACGAGCGCCGCGACGAGCGCCGCCGCCTGCGCGCCGCCGAGCGGCTCGGTCTCGACCACGGTCGTGACGAGATCGAGCATCACGCCTTCAAGCGCGGCGTCGAGAGCATCGATCTTTCGGGCGCCGAGGCCGTCCGGGGTTAGCACCAGCGCGACGCCCGACGAACCGTTGGTGAGATCCTCGAGAACCTGCGCGTTGGCGTCGGCGATGTCCGCAAGATCCATGCGGGCGAGGGCCGACCACCGCGCGCCGGCCGGGCGGCCTGCGATGGCGCGAACAGGCGCGCGCGGCCGGATCGCCTCGAAGGCGACGCCGTCGACGAGCTTCGCGTTCACCACCGGATCGAGCGGTCGGCCCTTGAGCGCGGCCTCGGCGGCCCTGCGCCAGGAGGCCTCGTCGGAGGGGAAGTCGGCGGCGAAATCGGTCGTGAATGCGGACGCGTCGGCGGTCATGGTCGTCTCTGCTGCAATGCGGCGCCACCCTGCCACAGGCCCGCACCCCCAGCCATCTTGGAAAATCGAACTACTGGAGAGGGCCGCCGAAACGGAACGGCCCGGATGCGCGAGACGCGTCCGGGCCGGCGAAAGCAGGAGATTCGGAGCGAGGCCGCGCCTTAGAAAGAGACGCCGAGGCGTCCGCGGGTCGCGCGGGTCGAAACGCCGTCGCGGCGGCCGTAGTCGTAGTTCACCTGGACGGTCACGCCCTCCATGAGGGACGTTCCGACGCCAAGACCGCCGACGAGCCCGCGTCCGGTCGGCGAACCGCCCATCGCGATGGCGTCGACGCGTTCGCCGCCCACCGAGGCCTTCAGCTTGCTCGAGCTGAAACCCATCACGCCCTCGCCGCCGACGAAGGCCTCGACCTTCAGCTTGCGCTTGGAGTCGAGGCGGAACGAACGCGAGCCCGACAGCCGCGCCGCGCCGATCGCCGCGACCGCAGACCGCGCGCCGAACGAGGCGGCGCCCGAACCGCCGCGCTCGGAATAGCCGGAGAGCCGGTCGCCGAGCGCCGAGGCGGTCAGCATCGGCGTGATGGTGATTCCGGCGATCTTGGTCGAGGCTCCGATCTGACCGGACGCGCGCGCCACGACGCTCGAGGCGGCGGCCTGGCACTGGTCGCCGGCCTCGCCGCGCTCGATCGCGCCGAAACCGAACTGCGACGCGCCCACCAGAGCCTTGGCGAAGACGCGGCCCTCGTTGAACTTGGCGTAGAAATCGACATGCCGCCCATAGGCCCGCGCGCCAAGATCCCCGGAGCCGACGCCGCCGAAGCCCGCGCTCGCCATCGCGCCGATGATAAGGCCGGGGCGGGTTTCGCGATCGAGGCCGATGCGCATCTGGGTGGACGCGCCCGAGCCGATGCGGCCTGCGCGCTCGCCTTGGCCGTAGCCGACGCCGGACGACTCCCAATAGCTCATGAAGCCGGGAACCGGCTTGTTCGCGCCGACGCGCTCGGCGTCGAGCCGCGAGAACGCGGCGTCGATCTCGGCCATCGACAAAAACAGCGGCGCCTCTACCAGCGCCTGGGTCGATCGAAAGTCTCTCGGGGCGTCGGCCTCGCCGGCCGCAACCGGAGCGGGCGTCGCCGCGAAGGCCAAAATCGTCCCCAGCGCGCCGAGCGTGAGCCCGGCGCGTCGCGCCAGTCCGACCATGATTCGCTGCCTCTGCCGCCTGCCGACGAGGCCCCGCACGGCTCTCGTCTCGCTGCGTCGCAGTATGAACGAACGTTCAGGAAATGGCGCCCCCGAAGACTCACGAAACCGTCATGGGGGACGACGAAAGTCGGAGGTGTTGCCCATACGGCTCAAATGGTTAACCGACGTTAACCGCTGCGCGCCGAAGCCTTGTGCGCCTTGCCCGGGAAAGGGCGCCTGCGGGGCGGGCACACACGCAGGATCAGCGCCGAACGCGGGCAGGCGCCTGTCCAGCGTGCGTTGCACAAATGATTTGCCGTCAGTCGAAGCGGTAATTCAGCCCGCCAACGCGCCTAGGATCCGGATCCAGGAGCGCGTGCCTTTCCGGAAGCTCTCGAGGTCGTACTTCTCGTTCGGCGAGTGGATGCGGTCGTCGTCGAGGGCGAAACCGACCATCAGCGTGTCGAGGCCGAGCGTGCGCTTGAAGTCGCCGACCACGGGAATCGAGCCGCCCATGCCGATCGTCACCGGCGCCACGCCCCATTCGGCTTCGAGCGCCGCCCGCGTCTTGGCGAGCGCCGGGCTGTCGATCGGAACCTGAATCGCGCGCGAGCCCTTGTGGCCGTCGAATTCGACCGCGCAGTCGGAGGGCAGGCGCTCGCGCACGAAGGCGCGGAACGCCTGGCGGATCGCCGCCGGGTCCTGGTCGCCGACGAGGCGGAACGAGATCTTGGCGTGAGCTTCCGCCGCGATCACTGTCTTGGCTCCGGCGCCGGTGTAGCCGCCCCACATGCCGTTCACGTCGCAGGTCGGGCGCGACTGGATCTGCTCGATGATCATGCGGTCGCGCTCGCCCGCGGGCTCCGACAGGCCGACCGGCTTCAGGAAGGCCTCCGCGTCGAGCCCGAGGCCGCGCCACTGCTCGCGCACGTCCTCGGGCGTCTCGTGAACGCCGTCATAGAAGCCCGCAAGCGTCACGCGGCCGTCGGCGTCATGAAGGTCGGCGACGATCTTGGAAAGCACGTGCAGCGGGTTGCGCGCCGCGCCGCCATACATGCCGGAGTGGAGGTCGCGGTTCGCGGCCTTGATGGTGATCTGCTCGTAGATGAGGCCGCGCAGCGCCGAGGTGATGGCCGGCCGGCCTTGCGCCCACATGGTGGTGTCGCAGACGAGCGCGGCGTCGGCCTTGAGCTCGTCCTTGGCCTCGTCGAGGAAGCCGCCGAGATTGACCGAGCCGCACTCCTCCTCGCCCTCGATCATCAGCGTGACGCCGACCGGCAACTCGCCGGTCGCGGATTTCCAGGCGCGGCAGGCCTCGACGAAGGTGAGCACCTGGCCTTTGTCGTCGCTGGACCCGCGGCCGAGGATGATCTTCTTGCCCTCCTTGGTGGTCGCGATCTTCGGCTCGAAGGGCGGCGTCTCCCATTTCTCCAGCGGATCGACCGGCTGCACGTCGTAGTGGCCGTAGAACAGCATGTGGGGGCCGGTGGGTTTGGCGTGCTTGGCCAGCACCACGGGGTGGCCGGGCGTCTCCCGAAGCGCGGCCTCGAATCCGAGCTCGGCGAGTTCGCGCTTCAGCCAGTCGGCGGCCTCGCGGCAGCCGTGGCGATAGGCCGGTCGGTCGAGATCGACGGGATCTTCAGCCACGAGAACAGCCGGTCGAGGCTCTGCTCGAGGCCCTCGTCGGCGGCGGCGAGGCGGTCGAGATCGGACATCGATGATCCTTTCGGAAGAGGCTTCAGGCGAGGTCCGTATGGACGAAATCGTCGCCCTTGTAGAGCAGCGGCACGGCGTGCGCCTTGGCGCAGGCGTAGGCGAAGCAGTCGCCGAGATTGAGGCGGGCAGGGTGGCCGGTCCCCTTGCCGTAGCGCGATCGCGCGTCGATGGCGAGGCGGCCGATCTCGGCGGTGATGGGGACCGTCTTCACCTTCGGCGAGGTGTATGCCGCTGTCTCTTCGGCGGCGAGTTCGAGGTCGATGCGCAATCGCGCCGAAACCGCGAGCGCTGTCTCAAACAGCGCCAGAGCCGAGGTGATCAACGGCGTCTTGGATGCGAGCAGACGCGCCTCGATGTCGTCGGCGTCCTTTTCCCGGACCAGGATGGCGGTCAAAGCCGAGGCGTCGACGAACATGATCGCTATTCGTCGTTGAGAGCGTCGAAGAACGCCTTGTCGAGCGCCACGCCCTCATCTTGAGGGTACTGGGCGAGCCGCTCCCTGACAGCGCGCATCTGGGCGCGCTTTTCCTCTTCGCTTTCCGCAAGCTTCAGCTTCTGAAGCTCGGCGTCGCACGCGACGCGGATCGTTTCGGTGAGCGAGGCGCCCGTCGCGGCGGCGAGCGCTCGCACCACCCTGTCGGTTTCCGGATCCCTTACGTGAAACGCCATCGTCTACACCCCATGGCCTGTCGGTGTAGATAAATAGCGCGCCCGACCGCGTTCAACAACCTCACCGCCGCATCAGGCTGCCCAGCACGCCGCGCACCACAGCGCGCCCGACCGAGCCGCCGACCGAGCCCGCGATCGATTTGCCGATCGAGGCCGCGACGTTGCCGGCGGTCTGGTTGACGATGGTGCGCGTCACCTCGCGGGCGACGCGCTGGCCGGGGTTCAGCGTGCTCGAGCGCGAGGAGCCGCCGCCGAAGATCGTGCTGAAGATGCCGCCGATCCCGCCTCCGCCGGCGTCGGCCTCCACCACCTGCTGGGCGCGCTGCGTCAGCAGCTCGTAGGCCGACTCGCGATCCACCGCCGTGTCGTATTTCGCGCCCATCGCGGAGTTCTGGATGATGGCGCGCCGCTCCTCCGGGCTCACGGGCCCGATGCGCGCGGCCGGCGGTCGGATGAGCGTGCGCTGGACGATCGAGGGAACGCCCTTGCCTTCGAGCGTCGAGACCAGCGCCTCGCCGACGCCGAGCTCCATGATGACTTCAGCGGTCTTGAGCTTCGGGTTCGGTCGGAAAGTCTCGGCGGCGGCCCGCACCGCTTTCTGCTCGCGCGGCGTGTAGGCGCGCAGCGCATGCTGGACGCGGTTGCCGAGCTGGCCCGCCACCGTCTCGGGCACGTCGAGCGGGTTCTGCGTCACGAAATAGACGCCGACGCCCTTCGAGCGGATGAGGCGCACCACCTGCTCGACCTTCTCGATCAACGCTTTCGGCGCCTCGTCGAACAGCAGGTGCGCCTCGTCGAAGAAGAACACGAGTTTCGGCTTCTCCGGATCGCCGACCTCGGGCAGCTCCTCGAAGAGCTCCGAGAGCAGCCAGAGCAGGAAGGTGGCGTAGAGGCGGGGGCTGCCCATCAGCTTGTCGGCCGCCAGGATGTTGATCATCCCCTTGCCGTTGCGGCTCGTGCGCATGAGGTCGGGAAGCGTCAGCGCCGGCTCGCCGAAGAAGCTCGATCCGCCCTGTTGCTCGAGCACCAGCTGACGCTGGACGGCGCCTACGGTCGCCTTGGCGACGTTGCCGTATTTGGTGGTGAGCGCGGAGGCGTCTCGGCCACATAGTTCAGCAGCGCCTGCAGATCCTTGAGGTCGAGCAGAAGCAGCTTCTCGTCGTCCGCCACGCGGAACACGATGTTGAGCACGCCCTCCTGCGTGTCGTTGAGGTTCATGAGCCGCGCGAGCAGCAGCGGCCCCATCTCCGAGACGGTGGCGCGGATCGGGTGGCCCTGCTCGCCGAACAGGTCCCAGAACGTCACCGGGAAGGCGTCGTTGACGTAAGGGGTGAGCCCGATCTCCTCGGCGCGCTTGACGAGGAAGTCCTTCGGCTCGCCCTTGGCCGCGACGCCCGAGAGGTCGCCCTTGATGTCGGCGGCGAAGACGGGGACGCCGGCGTCCGAAAACCCTTCGGCCAGCGCCTGCAGCGTGACGGTCTTGCCGGTGCCGGTCGCGCCGGTCACGAGGCCGTGGCGGTTGGCGAGCTTGAGCTCGAGATACTCGCCCTTCTCCTTCGCGCCCTTCTGGTCGAAGCTCGTCCCGATGAAGATCTTGCCGTCCTCGAGCATGCCGTCTCCTCGCCTCTGTCCGCCGGGCGATTAGTGGCCCGCCGGGCGAGCCGAGACAAGCTGACAGGTCGCGCTTCGCCCATCGGCAGCTTGCCATCGGACCGGCCCTGCCTACTATGCGCCTCCCAATGAGAACCCGGGGAGAAGCCGGACGATGGACGAACTCGTGAACCGCCTGACGGCCGCAGCCGGCCTCGACCGCGCCAAGGCCGAGGCCGCGGTCAAGACCATCCTGGTGTTCCTCGACAAGGAGGCGCCGGCCGACGCGGTGAAGGAGCTCGTCGACGCCATGCCAGGCGCCGACAAGGCGCTGGAGCAGGGCCGCAAGGAAAGCGACGGCTCGGATTATCAGGGGTTCGGCGCCATGGCGGCCTATCACGCGCTGACCGCCGCCGGCCTTTCGGGCGGCGAGGTGCAGATCGTCACCAAGGAGCTGCTCGCCCATTCCCGCGAGACGGTGGGCGAAGAGACGACGGGTCGCATTGTCGGCTCGGTCCCTGGGCTCGAAGCTTTCGTTTGACAACTTCGGTCGCCGAAGGATTTTATTCTTCGGCCTTATGCGCAGTCGCGTTGAGAGGTGACTGATCCCCTGCGTCTTCTGGGGCTGTTATGATCTCGGGGGACGCGCTTGACCTACGCCATCTTGAAGCTCGCAGGCGTCTGTCCGGACACGGTCAAGAAGCTGAGAGCCGTTGGCGTGCGCACGACGGCGACGCTGCTCGAGCGGGCCAATCATCCGCGGGGCCGCAAGGCGCTGGCGGCGGCCTCCGGGGCGCCTGAAGCCACCATCCTGCGCATCGCCAACATGGCGGACCTGATGCGGGTGAAGGGGGTCGGCGGCGAATACGCGGAGTTGCTCGAGGCCGCCGGCGTCGACACGGTGAAGAGCCTCAGGAACCGCAACGTCCAGAACCTCACCCGCGCGATGGCCGAGCTCAACGTGAAGAAGAAGCTCCTGAAGGCGCCGCCATCCGAAAAGCGCGTCGCGGCCTGGATCGAGCAGGCGAAGTCGATGCCGGCCGTCATGACGTACTGACGGGCGCTCGCGCGGGGCGGAAAACGCCGCTATGTCGGGCCTGCCAGCCATTCCGCGCCGCCAAGTGATCCCGACATGTCGCCGAACGAGCCTTTCGCCGCCGCCCGCCTGTTCGACCGCGCCGGCGGCCCGCGCATCATGGGCATCCTGAACGTCACTCCGGATTCGTTCTCCGACGGCGGACGCTTCGAGGCGGTCGAAACGGCGGTCGCCCACGCCCGCGCCATGGCCGAGGAGGGGGCCGACGTCATCGACGTCGGCGGCGAGTCGACCCGGCCCGGTCACACGCCGGTCGACGCCGAGGAAGAGATCCGCCGCGTCGTTCCGGCGATCCGGGCGCTCCGGGCCGCGCTCGAAACGCCGATCTCGATCGACACGATGAAGGCCTCGGCGGCGGCGGCCGCGCTCGAGGCCGGTGCCACGATCGTCAACGACGTCTGGGGCCTGCAGCGCGATCCCGACATCGCCCGCGTCGCCGCCGAACACGGCGCGCCGGTCTGCGTGATGCATCACCGGACCGAGGTCGACGCCTCGCTCGACGTCGTCGAGGACATGAAGCGGTTCTTGAGCCGCTCCATCGAAATCGCTCAGAAGGCTGGCGTTCCGGACCGCGCGATCATGCTCGACCCCGGCGTCGGCTTCGGCAAGACCGTGGAGCAGAACCTTCAGGCGATCCGCCGCGTCGACGCGCTCGCGGCCATGGGGTTTCCGGTGCTGCTGGGAACCTCGCGCAAGTCGCTGATCGGACACATCATCCCGCGCGAACCGAAGGAGCGGGTCTTCGGCACGGTCGCGACGTCCGTCGTCGGCTGGGCCGCGGGCGCGACGATGTTCCGCGTCCACGACATCCGCGCGAACCGCGACGCGTTGCTGGTCGCCAAGGCCGTGCTGGAGAGCTGAAGCGCGAGGCGGACGTTCGCCGGACGCGGCCGAAAACGCCGGCCGTCGTTCCGGGACAGGCCGGGACGACAGCTGCGTCTCACGCGGCTCTCATGGAAGCGCGCGAGCTTACGGCCGCGCCACGATGGGTTTCGGCGGAGCGAGCGGCTTCGGGCCCGGAGCCGCGTTGGGCGGCGGCGGGGCGGCGTTCTTGACGCCGCTCGCGATGGTCTCGGGCGTCGAGGCGCCGGCGGCGACGCGCGTCGCGTCGCTGACGGGCCCGGTCTGCGCGACGGTGACGCCGCGCTTCAGCCGCGAGCCGAGAAAAGCGAGCATCGGAGGCGTCTGCGGGGCCCAGAGCTTCCAGTTGTGCCCGCCGGGCGAAACCGAAAAAGTCACCGGAATGCGCGCCGCCTTCAGCGCCTCGACGAATTTGGCGTTTCCCGCGGCGAGGATCGGAATGTCCTGGTCGCCCCAGGTCATGAAGAGCGCCGGCGTCTCCTCGACCGTCTCGCCGTCGTCGTCGATGCTGCGCCAGGGGCTGGCGGCGTTGAAGGTCACCGGATCGAAGGTCTTGCCGAAGGTGCGGCCGAACAGGCCGATCTGGAAGGCGGGGAAATCGGTCGCGCTCTTGACGTCGGCGAACAGCGCGCCGGAGAGGCTCGCCGCGGCGGCGAACTCGTCGGGCTCCATCAATGCGAAGCGCAGCGCCCCGTATCCGCCCATCGACAGGCCGCCGATCGCGCGCGCCGCGCCGTCGGCGATCGTGGGATATTTGGCGTCGATATAGGTGATGAGGTCGTCGAGGATGGCGGTCTGCCATCGTCCGGTGCCCTCGGGCCCCGAGCTGTCCACGTACCAGCCGGTCTGGGCGAAGGGCATGACGATGATCGAGGGCGGCAGCTTGCCATCGGCGATCAGCCGGTCGGCGGTTTCGCGCAGTCCGCCCTGGTCGAGCCAGGAGACGTCCGTTCCGCCATGGCCGTGCAGCAGGTAGATGGTCGGATATTTTCTAACGTCGTCATCGGCGTCGTAGCCGGGCGGCAGATAGAGCGAGAACTGGAGCTGGCGGCCAAGCGCCATGCTCTTGAATGAAATGCTGCGGATGACCGTGCTTTCGGCGACCGCCGGTTCGGCGCGCGCGGGAAGCGCAGGCGCGAGACACACGGCCGCGAGCGCGGCGCAAGCTGCGATCTGTCGTCCGAGGCGGTTCATGTCCGGAAGAGTTGGGACTCGTTCGCGCCGCGTCAACTTCGGCGCACGCGGGCGTGACGACGTCGATGTCGCAGCGCTTCTCAAACGCGAGGGCCGCGCCCCCGACTGACGGAGGCGCGGCCCTTTGGTCTCGCTTTTCAGCGTTCGGCGCGAACGCCGCGCTTACTTCGCTTCGTCGTAGAGCTTCTCGACATATTCCCAGTTCACGAGGTTCTCGATGAACGCCTTGAGATAGTCGGGACGCTTGTTGCGGTAGTCGATGTAGTAGGAGTGCTCCCAGACGTCGCAGCCGAGCAGCGGCACGCCGCCATGGACCAGCGGGTTCTCGCCGTTCGGGGTCTTGGTGACCTCGAGCTTGCCGTTCTTGAGGGTGAGCCACGCCCAGCCCGAGCCGAACTGGCCCTTGCCGGCCTCGATGAAGTCCTCCTTGAACTTCTCGACGCCGCCGAGGTCTTCCTTGATCTTGGTCTCGAGCGCGCCCGGAATGGCACCGCCGCCGTTCGGCTTCATCCAGTTCCAGAAATGGAGGTGGTTGAAGTGCTGGCCGGCGTTGTTGAACAGCGGCGCATTCTTGCCGTAGCTCTGCTTCACGATCTCTTCGAGCGAAGCGCCTTCAAGACCCGAGCCTTCGAGCAGCTTGTTGCCGGTCTCGACATAGGTGTTGTGGTGCTTGTCGTGATGGAACTCCAAGGTCTCCTTGGACATATAGGGCTGCAGCGCGTCGTAGGCGTAAGGCAGCTCGGGCAGCTTGAAGGCCATTGAAAATCTCCGGCGAAAAAAGATATCGGTCGCCCCGGAGCCGGGCGAAATCCCCGGACGCGGCGTTCGCAGCCCTACATAGGTTCCACCGGGCGCGCGACAACGCCGTGCGGTCGAGAGCCCTGGAGCGCGACGAAACGCAGCGGCTTTACGCCGCGCTAACCACGCCGCAGGAAAACTGTCCGCCCGCCGGAGCCTGAGGAAGGTCGCGAGACATGTCGTTCGTGCTTTACGCGCTCGGCGCAGGACTGATCGGCTGGGGCGGCTACATGCTGCTCGCCGGCGACAGTTTCGCCGCGCTCGACATCGCCGCGAACCTCGTGGGCTGGGGCGTGTTCGCCATCGGCCTCGGGGCGCTCGCCGGCGGGCTGCGCCGCCTCGTGCGCGCCATCGAGGCGTCGGGTCCGGCGCGGGTTTCGCGCGGGCTGCCGGCCATGCTCTCGGGGGCCGCGCCGCGCGAACAGGCGCCGCCCTCCGACTATGGCCGGCCCACGCCCGCGCCCGCCTTCGAGCCGGCGCCCGAGCCGCGCGGGCTGGCGAATTTCGAGCCGCGCCTCGATTTCGAGCCGCGCCAGGAGCCGCAGCCCGAGCCTGCGGACGTCGTCGAGCCTGCGCCGATCGCGCCGGAGCCGCAGCCGTCGCGGCGCTCGGCGCCCCGCTTCGAGGCGCCGCGCTTCGACCGCACGCCGCCGCCGCCGGCCGCGCGGAAGCCCGCGCCGGCCGTGGAGCCGATCCAAGAGCGAGTCCAAGAGCTGGTCCAAGAACCGGTCGCCGAGCTCGCTTTCGCGCCGGCGCTCAAACCGGAGCCGATCGCAAGCGATCCTCCGCCGCTTTCCGAGCCTCAAGCCGAGCCGCAGCCTGCCGACGAGCCTGCTCCGAGCGTCGCGGCCGAACCGGACGAGGACGGCGACGCGGGCCTCAGCAAGAAGGAGCGCAAGCAGCGCCGCCGCGAGGCCCGCCTGCGCGAGGAGGCCGAAGCCGTCGAGCGGCCCGAGGTGGTCACGCCCCAGCTTGGCGGCAGCCGCAACATCTTCGGCGGGCCGGATCGGGGCGTTCGGGGTCCCGAAGCCCCCGGTCCCGTCGCGCCTCCGCTCGAGCGGGCGTCGCGGCCGGTCCTGCCCTTTCAGACGCCGCCCGTGCTCGAAGAGCCGGCGGAGCCGCTCGTCGCCGAACCCGTTCCCGCGGAACTGGACGCGGGTCAATCCGTCGCGATCGAAACGCCCGCCGCCGAGGCCGACGCGCCCGCGCCGACGGAGCCCGAGACTGTCGAGCTGACGCCCGTGGAGCCGGAGCCCGCCGCGCCGGAGCCTGAAGCGCCCAAGCCGGCTCCTGCGCCATCGATCGAGCCCAAGGTTCCGGACTGGCTGGCGAAGGCGCGCGCGCGTCGGCAGGCGCGCGCCGAGACTGATCCGACCGCCGTTCCGTCGCCGGCCGAGCCAGAGCCAGAGCCAGAGCCGGAGCCGGAGCCGGAGCATCAGCCTGCGCCGGAGGCGGTCGTGGAGACGCCGGAGCCGCCCGTGGCCGAAGAGGCCGCCGCGACGGAAACCGGTCATGACGAGGAGACCGTCGAAACCGCGGCTCCGGAGACGGCCGCCGAACCGAAGGTGGTGCGCGAGGGCGAGCATCGCGGCGTGACCTATCGATTCTACGACGACGGCTCGGTCGAGGCCCTGTCGCCGCACGGCGCCCGGCGGTTCTCTAGCGTGGAAGAATTGCGCGCCACCGTCATCGCGGCGCGCGGGCCGGGCTATGTCGAGCCGCCGTCGGATCCGGAGCCTCAGCCCGACGCCGCGCCCGAGTCGCGAAGCGAGACGCCGCGCGAGCCGGGCGACGAGGATCCGCTCGAGGCCGCGCTGACGGAGCTCGAAGGCGGGCGATCCTCGACGCGCTCCGCGTAAGCGTCAGCGTTCAGCCGCTCGCCCGGCCTGTCGCCGAGAGCGCGAAGGCGTAGGCCAGCGCCACCTCCTCCAGCCGGTCGAAGCGGCCGGACGCGCCGCCGTGGCCTGCGTCCATGTTCGTGCGCAGCGCGATCGGCTGGTCGGAGGTGGTCGCGTCGCGCAGCCGCGCCACCCACTTGGCCGGCTCCCAATAGGTCACCCGCGGATCGGTGAGGCCGGCGAGAGCGAGGATCGCGGGGTAGGGGCGGGGCGCGACGTTGTCCACCGGGCTGTAGCCGCGGATGCGCTCGAAGGCGGCCGCGTCCCGGATCGGGTCTCCCCATTCGGGCCATTCGGGCGGGGTGAGAGGAAGCGTCTCGTCCATCATGGTGGCGAGCACGTCGACGAAGGGCACCTCGGCGAGGATCGCGGCGAAGAGGTCGGGCCGCATGTTGGCGACCGCGCCCATCAGCATGCCGCCGGCCGATCCGCCATGGGCGACGATCGCGCCGGGACTGGCGAAGCCCTCGGCGCAGAGCGCCTCGGCGGCGGCGATGAAGTCGGTGAAGGTGTTGGTCTTGTTGGCGAGCTTGCCGTCGAGATACCAGCCCCAGCCCTTTTCCGTGCCGCCGCGGATATGCGCGATGGCGTAGACGAAGCCCCGGTCGACGAGCGAAAGCCGCCCGCCCGAAAAGCTCGCCGGGATGGCGATGCCGTAGGCGCCATAGCCGTAGAGCAGGCAGGGCGCCGCGCCGTCTGGCGCGAGATCCGCGCGGTGGATGATCGTCACCGGAACGGTCTCGCCGTCCGGCGCGGGCGCGAGGATCCGGCGCACCACGTAGTCCGACGGATCATGACCCGAGGGAATCTCCTGGCGCTTGCGGAGCGTGCGCTCGCGCGTGCCCATGTCGTAGTCCCAGGTCTCGGACGGGGTCGCGGGCGAGGAATAGACGAAGCGCGTCAGGTCCGTGTCGAAGGTCGGGCCCGACGAGACGCCGAGCGAATAGGCCGCCTCCGGAAACGCGATCTCGTGTTCGGCGCCGCTCGCGAGGTCGCGGATCACGATGCGCGGCAGGGCCTCGACGCGCTCGAGCCGCGTGAGATGGCGCGCCGTCACCGCATGGTCGAGGAGATAGACGCCCGCCCGGTGGGGGATGATCTCGCGGACGTTCGACGGATCGTCGGCGTCGGCCGCGACCAGCTTGAAGTCGACGGCGTCGCCGGCGCTCGTGCGGATGAAGAGGGTGGAGCGGCCCTCATAGTCCGGATGATGGTCGATCTCGTAGCGCACGCCCGCCTGGCGCGGATAGATGAGGCGCGGGGCGGCGTCGGGCGCGGCGCGCGCGATCAGTCGCGCCTCGCTCGTGTCGTGGTCGGAGACGGTGACGACGCAATAGGCGCCCGACCGGGTCTCCTCGATCCCGACGAACCAGCCCGGATCGGCTTCCTTGAACACGAGGACGTCCGTTTCGGCCGGCCTTCCGAGCGCATGGCGCCAGACCTCGAGCGCGCGGTGCTCGGCGTCGAGGCGCACATACCAGTAGGCTCGTCCGTCCGCGGTCCAGACCACCGCGCCGGTCGCGTCGGGCGTGACGTCGGGAAGATCTTCGCCGGTCGAGAGATCCCGGATGCGGATCGCGAGGAACTCCGAGCCCGCCTCGTCCGCGCTCCAGGCCAGCAGCCGATGGTCGGGCGAGGGGCTCCAGGAGCCGAGCTGGAAAAAGGCGCGTCCTTCCGCGAGCGCGTCGCCGTCGAGCAGGATCTGCTCGTCCGCTCCGGGCGCGTCGGCTGGACGGCGCACGACCAGCGGATGCTGGCCGCCCTCGCGATGGCGCACGGCGTAGTCGAACGGGCCGTCGCGCACGGGCACGCTCGAGTCGTCTTCCTTGATCCGGCCGCGCATCTCGGCGACGAGCCGTTTCTTGAGGTCTTCGAGCGGCCCAAGCAACGTCGCCGCATAGGCGTTTTCGGCCTCGAGATAGGCGCGGATGTCGGTGGGCAACGTTTTGGGATCGCGCAGGGCCTCGCGCCAATTTTCGGCCTTCAGCCACGCGTACGGATCTTCGAGGCGGCGTCCGTGAACTTCGACGACATGCGGGCGCTTCTCGGCGCGCGGCGGTTCGACGGTGGGCGCGCCAGCGCTTTCCGACATCTGCGATTGCTCCGAAACAGGACAGGGGAAACTTGCGGTAGGGCCGCCGATACCTAGCGGCGGGGCGCCGACCCGGCAAGCGGCGCGCGCGCAATCAATGTCCCGCGCAAGACTCCCGAGCCGCCGCAAACCTTTGCACGTGACTCAGAACCGGCCGGATCGGACGGTAATGCGGGCAGTCATGCCATAAATCGTCAAACAAAAACGGTTCACAACCTGTTTGAGAACTTGCGCAGTTGCCGAGGCTCGTCTATTTACCAGGCAGTCAAGCGGGCTTCGAATCGAACGCCGTCGTAATTTCGGTCGGCGGCGCTGGTGGGCTCAAGGACATCACAAGAGCGTGCGGCGGTTTGCTCGTAATCGGCCCGCCAAAAGACAAACCTACGGAAACGGATTTCATGACCGATACCGCCCCCACGTCGAACTATATCGAGCTGGCCGCCGACATCGTGTCCGCTTATGTGAGCAACAACTCGGTCGCCGCGGCGGATCTTCCCTCGCTGATCAACGACGTGCACGCCGCGCTTAACCGCGTTTCGACCGGCGCCGTCGAGACCGTGGCCGAGGCTCCGAAGCCGGCCGTGCCGCTCAAGAAGTCGGTCACGTCGGACTACATCATCTGCCTGGAAGACGGTAAGAAGTTCAAGTCGCTGAAGCGCCATCTGCGCACGCAGTACAACATGTCGCCGGAAGAGTATCGCGAGAAGTGGGGGCTTCCCGCGGACTATCCGATGGTGGCGCCGAACTATGCGGCCGCCCGCTCCGAGCTCGCCAAGAAGATGGGTCTCGGCCAGCAGCGCGGCAAGCGCACCCGCTGACGCTCCAAGCCGTCGTCAAGTCCCGCCCGGCTGACGACGCGCAAGACATCGAACAGAACGCGGCGCAGCGTCAGCCGCGCGGCGTTTTTGTTTGTTCAGCCTGATGTTTCTCGTTCGGCGTCTTGCGCAGGCGCCGGATCGACCTTGCGGCGCTGCGTCGCGCGGACGGCTTCGCCGGCGATCGCCTGCGCGAGCGCCAGGTGGCGGCTGACGTCATAGGTCCAGTGGCCGGCGGCTCCCCGCCGACGTTCGGCGCGGAGCGCACGCGCAAGCCGCGTCCGGATCCGGCGATCGAGCGCCGCGCTGTCTCCGTCCAGTTCCCGAGGATCGAGGCCGATGAGACGCGGCAGCGTGCGGCGGCGGTCATAGGCCGCCGCGCCGCCCGCGATCGTGCGCGCGAAGCCGTCTTCGGCCGCCGCCCGCCAGACGCGCCCATGCGCCGGAGCCGCTGCTCCCCTGCCGCCGTTCCTGCTGTTCCTCTCCATGCCCGCTCCTTCCGGTCGCCGACGGAAAGGATGGGCGCGCCTCGCTCATTGGACAAGAAAAAAAATCCTATTATAGGATAAAAGGCGAGATGGAGGTCTGGCGCGCCGCCGCCGCGCGGTGCGCCGCGTCCGCGCCGCCAGGAGGATCGTCATGAGCAAAGCCGTCCGTCCCCGCAGTCCGCGTCCGGCGCGATCCGCAGGCCGAGCCGGGCCTCAGGCCGCGCCGTCGCTCACGCGGCTCCCGCCTGTCGAAGCCAGATTGCTGGCCCGCGTCGCGGCCGCCGGGGAGGCGGGGATCGCGGCTCCCGCCTCCCGAGGCGGCTCGAGGGCTTGGCCGCCGCGGCCTCGTCGAGGAACTGGGCGGCCGTCTGGTCGCGACGGAGACTGGTCGCGCGCGGGTGGCGCGGGAGGCCGCGGGCCCCGAAGGCTTGCTGGCGCAGCATCGACGGGTGGAGCGTCGCGCCGTCGAGACCGGGAACGGCCACGAACATTTGCTGGTCGATCTGGACGAGAGCCCGCTCGCCTGGCTGGCGCGACGCAAGGGGCGGGACGGGCGCCCTCTGCTCGCGGTCGCCGAGGTCGCGGCGGGCGAGCGCCTGCGCGCCGACTTCACCCGCGCGCAGATGGGCCCGCGCGTGACGGCGAACTGGGAGGCGGCGGTGTCGTCCGGCCGTCGCGGCGGCGGCGCGGGCGACCTCGGCGACGCGGCGCTTGCGGCGAAGGCGCGGGTCGCCCGCGCGCTCGAGGCGGTCGGGCCGGAGCTTTCCGGCGCGCTGCTCGACGTCTGCTGCTTCCTGAAAGGCCTCGAGGAGGTGGAGCGCGAGCGCGGCTGGCCGGCGCGGGGCGCCAAGCTCGTGCTCGGCCTTGGTCTTGCGCGGCTCGCCCGCCACTACGGGCTCGTCGCCGAGGGCAGGGGGCCGGGCCGTATCGTGAGCTGGGGGGCGGAGAGGAGCCGCCCGACGATCGACGGCGCCTGAGACAGGCTCAGCCGGCCGGCGCTTCGGCCTTCGCGGCGGCGGCGGCGGCCTCGCGCTTGATGCGCTCCACCATCGAGCGGAGGCCGTTCGAGCGCTGGGGCGTCAGATGCTCGCGCAGCTTGATCCGGTCGAAGGTCTGGCCGGCGTCGGTCGCGAGGATCTCGCGCGCGGTTCGCCCGGAATAAAGCGCGAGCGTCACGGCGACGAGGCCCTTGACCAGATGGGCGTCGCTGTCGCCGCGGAAGGCGAGGATCGGGTCCGAACCGTCGCCCACCGTGGTCTCGAGCCAGACCTGGCTCGCGCAGCCCTGCACCTTGTTGGCGTCGGTGCGCGCCGCGTCCGGCAGCGGCTCCAGATCGCGGCCGAGCTCGATCAGGAAGCGGATGCGCTCCTCCCAGTCGTCGATGAACTCGAAGCCGTCGATGATCTCTTCGATGGTCGTAGGCATGCGGGGCCGCCGTTTTCCTTGAACACACGACGTAGTGCGGGACGGACGCGGCTGCAAAAAGAAAAAGCGCCGCGGACGGACCGGGCGGGACAGAGCCCGGCCGTCGTCGCGGCGCTGGAGTTGCCGGCGGGGCAGGACCGCCGGGGTCAGAAAAAGCGTTCGGCCGTCAGGCCGCCGGGCCGCGCCAGGCGGGCTTGCGGTCGGAGGTCGTGAGGGTGTTGCGCGAGGCGGAGGAGTCGGCGGCGGATGTCGTCGTGGCCGTAGGCCTCGGCGCGGTTGAAGTCTGAGCGGCCTTGTTGGTCGCGAGATAGCTCTGCACGGCGGCGGCGCCCGCGGCGGCGCGTTCGCCCACCATCTTGAGCGCCTGCTGGCCGACGTCGCAGGCGCCGGGCTGGCGCGAGCAGAAGCCGGAGACGTCGGAGATCGTGGCGCCGGCGGCGGCGAGCGCCGCCATGCCGTCGATGGCGGCGCGGTCCTCGGCGTTCGGCCCCGCGCTCTTCGGGTCGGACCCGAACGGGACGAACATGAGGAGCACCGAAACCCAGAACGCCGTGCGCAGAAGGAAGAACATGGGAAACCCGCCTATCGTCATCGTCGGTCTCCGCGCTCGTTTCGAGCCGGCGCGGTCAGCCGATGGATAGGACCGTAGCAGGGGCGTCTGAATTCGCGTTCAACGGGCAGGCGGCATTTGTCGCGAATGCGTTCAGCAATCCGAAAGACTTCGGAAAGGATTTGGAAAGTCTTTCCTCACCGCCCGCACAGACCGTCGAAGACGCGTTCAGGCTCACGCGAAATCCATCGCATTTTAGCGTTCGCTTAAGCCGGAGGGCGCAAAACTCCGACCTGTGGATGGAAGGATCGGAGCGCCGGCGGCGCGGCCGGTCACGCCGGACCCGCTGGTCCGGCCCGGAGTAAGGCGCGTTGCTTCAGACCGCAGCTTTCAAGGCGCTCTCGGAGCATGTCGCGGACCGGCTCCACGACAGCGTGACGGCCGACGCGGCCGCCGCCGAGCGCCACCGCGGATTCGTTCTCACCCATGTCGTCGTCGGCGCCGCGCCCTTCGCGGCGCTGCCGGCGCTGCTCGCTTTCGCGCCGGCTTCGTCGGCCGTCGGCTTCGCGGCCTTCGGCTGGCTGGTGCTGCCGTTGCTCGCCGCCCTCGACCTCACCCGCTCCGGGCGGCTCGACCGCGCCGCGGGGCTTGCGGCGGCCGCCTATGTCGGCCTTGCGGCGCTTGTCGCGGCCGCGACCGGCGGCGTCGCCTCGCCCGCGGTCGCGCTGCTTGCGCTGCCGGCCGCCGACGCCGCGCTGTCGGGCGCGCGCCGCGCCGGCCGCTTCGCGCTTGGCCTTGCGGGCGCGGCCTTCGCCGGCCTTGCGGCTTTCTCGCTTTCCGGCGTCGCGGGCCCGGTGATGGAGCCGGCGCTCGCGGTCGTGGCGGGCGGCGCCTTCGGGCTCTACGCGCTCGCGCTCGCGCTTCGGACCGCGGGCCTCGCCCGCGCGCTCGAACGCGCCGAGGCGCCGAGCGACGAGCGGTTCGCGCTCTTCGCCGACGGCCTCGACGATCTCGTCACGCGCCACGCCCCGAGCGGCGCGGCGACCTTCGTTTCACGCGCTTCGCGCGACGTCATCGGCGCGAACGCGCGCGACCTCGCCGGGCAGGGCCTGTTCGAGCGCGTCCACATCGCCGACCGGCCCGCTTATCTCCGCGCGCTCGCCGCAGCCGTCGACGGCGCGCCGGCCGAGGCCGAGATCCGCCTGCGTCGCGGCCCGGCGGAGGCGCCCGCCTTCGGCTGGTTCTCGATGCGCGCGCGCCCGGCGCTTCCGCATGAGGCGAACGCCGCCGCTTTCGCGGCGGCGCCCGTCGTCGCCATGTTCCGCGACCTCGGCGACTCGAAGGCGCATGAAGCCGCGCTGACGGAGGCCTGTCAGGAAGCCGAGCGCGCGAGCCTCGCCAAGACGCGCTTCCTCGCGCATATGAGCCACGAGCTGCGCACGCCGCTCAACGCCATCATAGGCTTCTCCGAGATCCTGTCGGACGAGACGCTGTGCCGGCTGACGCCGGAGCGACGCTCCGACTACGCCGCGCTGATCCATCGCTCCGGCGCGCATCTGCTCGAGGTCGTGAACTCGATCCTCGACATGACGCGCATCGAGAGCGGCGCTTTCGCGATTTCGCCGCGCGCCTGCGCGCTCGAGCCGCTCGTCGAGCACTGCCTCAAGCTGATGGAGCTGAAGGCCGGGACCGCGGGCGTCTCGCTTCACGCCGACCTCGACCCGGCGGCCGCCGAGATCGAGGCCGATCCGCGCGCCGTCACCCAGATGCTGATCAATCTGGTGGCCAACGCCATCAAGTTCACGCCGCGCGGCGGCGAGGTCCGGATCGCGCTCGCGCCTCGCGGCGAGGGCGTCGCGCTGTCGGTGCGCGACACCGGCTGCGGCATCGCGCCCGAGCATGTCGGCCGGCTCGGCGAGGCCTTCTTCCAGGGCGACGCCGCGGGCCGCCCGCAGGAGGGCGCGGGCCTCGGACTGTCGGTGGTGCGCGGCCTCGTCGCGCTGCATGGCGGCGAATTCGCGGTCTCGAGCGTGCTCGGCCGCGGAACGTCGGTCGACGTCTTCCTGCCGCGCCGGCCCGGTTCCGTGCGGCCGCTGCGCGCGCCGGTCTTCCAGCATTCCGTCGAAAACATTCCCGCCGAGAAGGTGAAACGTCGTGCCTAGGCCCGCACCGCGACAGTTCGAGATCGAGGACGAGGCTCCCGGCATGATGGGCGCCGCGGCCGCCATGGTGCTGCGCCGGCCGGTGGACGCCTTCGCGGGCCTGCTCGCCGCCGCCTGCACGGCGATGATCCTCGTCAACGCGCTCGCGCTTCAGCAGGGCCGGCCGGGCCCGGCCCCGGAGGCGGCGGCGCGCCAGTCGGCCACCGCGCCGGCCGCCCAGCAGTGGCGCGCCGAGCCCAAGCGCGACGAACTCGTCGCCCAGGTCCAGACCGCGCTCGCCGAGCGTGATCTCTATGACGGCGTCGTCGACGGCGTGATGGGCCCCGGCACCGCGTCCGCGATCCGCGCCTTCGAGCACGCGCAGGGCATGGCCCAGACCGGCGAGGCGAGCGAGAAGACGCTCGCGGCGCTCATGACCGCGCCTGTGCGCCGGGCCGAGGCGAAGCCCGCCGCAAAGCCTGCGCCGCAGCCGGCCGCCCAGGCGCAGCCCGCCACGACCGGCTCCACCGCGCCGAACGCCAAGCTGATGGCCGCCCAGCGCGCGCTGGCGCGGATCGGCTATGGGCCGGTCTCGATCGACGGCAAGATGGGGACCGAGACGCGCAACGCCATCAAGAGCTTCGAGAAGGACCGCGGCCTGCCGGAGACCGGCGAGCTCGGCCCGCAGGTTCTGCGCGCGCTCCAGCAGATGACCGGCGCGCCGATCCAGTGAGGCGCGTATAAGGCGCGCCATGAGCGCGCGCCTCACCTCCGATTTCTGGGTCTCGGCCTATGTCCGCCGCTGCCAGCTCGCCGGCGCCTATGCGCTGGTGCGCCGGCGCGGCTCGCCGGAGGCCGGCGCCATCTTCATCGTGGTCGACCGGCTGGACCGGACCAACGATCTCTACGGCCCCGCGATCCAGAGCGAGGCCGAGGACGTGCGCGGCCGCGCGTTCGAGCGGCTCGCCGAGGGGCTGGACGGCCTTGCGGTCGAGGAGCGGCTCCAGCGCGAAATGCGCTTCGACCCGGATCTGTGGATCGTCGTCGTCGAGGACCGGCAGGGCCGGGCCCATCTCGAGGAAACGTGAGCGTTTCGCCGAGCGGGGCGTTTGGCTCGAGTCTTTTGCGCGGGAGCCGCCGCCCGTCATCCCGGGCTTGACCCGGGATCCATGACTGTCGCTCGACCGATGTGGTCATGGATCCCGGCGCGTCGGCCGGAATGACGGCGGCGTTTGGATCAGCCGCGCTGGCGCTGATCCGCGCCGCGCGCCGAAGGGCGGCGCTGGCTCGCGGGCCGGGCCGCGCCCGCCCGCTCCATCACGCCGCTCTGTTCGAACAGCGGCTCGTGGCGCGGCGCGGCGGAGGCGCGGTCGGCCTCTCCGGTCAGCGCCGCGAGAATGTCGTGCGCGACGGCGCGGGACGTGGTCTCGGCGAGCTCGACGAGGTCGAAGACGCGCACGACCGAAGGTGCGATCTCCGGCTGGGCGATCAGCAGGGCGCGGGTGACGAGGTCGGGCTCGACGCCGATGGAGCGCAGCATCAGCACGAAGGGCTCGCCGCTCGGCTCGGTCGCAAGACGCGCCGCGTCGTCGGGGCGAAGGCGCAGCGCCTCGGCGAGCACCTCGGCGATGAGATGGCCTTTTCCTTCCGAGACCGCGGCCTCGGCGATGGCGGCCTCGACCGGCTCCGCGTTGCGCGAGGCCCGCGCGGGCAGGGGACGCGCCGGCCGGGCCGCGAGGGCCTCGCGGATCTCCGCGCGGCGCGTCGGTCCGGCGTGAAGGTAGAGCGCGGCGAGCGCTCCGGCGTCGAGGTCCTCGCGCCGCAGCAGCGCGGCGGCGAGCGCCGGCGCGCCGCGGGCGCGCTCGACGAGGCTCGCGAGCGGGCCAGACCCGAGCCGCGCCGCAAGGTTCGCGGCGAGCGTCTCGAGCACGAGCTCGTCCCTGTTGTGGGCGAGCAGGCGGATGAGGTCGGCGTCGAGGTCGCGCCGGGAGGCGACCGCCGCGGCCTCGACCGGGCCGCCGTCCATGACGCGGGCGAGCAGCACGTGGCGCGGCGCGTCGGGAAAGCGCGCGAGGATCGGCGCGGACACTGCGGCCTCGTCGGCGATCAGGCGCTCGATGACGGCGGCCGGCGCGCGGTGGTCGTCGGCGAGCTTGCGCGCCACCGCGGCGCGGGCCTCGACGCTCACGACGTCGAGAAGCCCCAGGACGAGCTCCTCGTAGCGCGCGGTCTCCTCGGCCGAATGATCGGCCTTCTGGACGAAGAGATCCGTCAGGACGCGGATCAGGATCGGCCGCGTGTCGAGGCCGTCCCGCCGCGAAAGGCGCTCCAGAGTTTCGAGAGGAAGAATGTCGTCGCTCATCAAGCGTCCGTTGAGAAGGCGCCGGCTGGATGCGATCACGCCCGCGCGCGCCTTCGGGCCATGAGACTGTTAGGTCCGGATGGTTATCGGGAGGTTAATCCCCGGACCGGACGAGGGTTCCGAAGCGCGTCGGCGCGGTATCGGACGGATGCCGGAGACGCCTATGTGGCGCAATCGCAACAGCAAGCGCCATCACAAGTTGCATGGGGCGACGCTTACTCCTCGTTAACCATTTGGACCCAAGAGTTAACGGCAGACAAGGCCCGCAGCCGGGCTCTTCCGCCGGGCCACATGACCTCCAGCCCCCTTTTGGGGAGGACACCATGGGCCTCGTGCTCGCCTTCCAGAACGCGCCGCGCCGGGCCTCCGCCCGTCCGGCGGTCAAGCGCCCCGCGGAACCCGCAAAGAGCGCCGACATCCTGTTCTTCACCGGCGTTCGTTACGAACGCTACGGCGACGCCTCCGACGCCTCGGCCCAGCCGAGCGCCCGGCAGGACGCGCCGACCCAGGGATCGTGAGGCTCGGCGCGGTCCTTCTCGCGCCGCTCGCGCTCGCAGCCTGCGCCGAGACGGGCGACTTCGGCCGCCCGAAGCCCAACGTCCTCAACGACGCGGTCTATCCTGCCATGGGCGCGGCTCTCGCCTATCAGCGCGACGAGCCGGTCTCCGCCTATCGGCTGACCGACAACGAACGCGAGATGCGCGACTTCGGCTGGGGCATCGTGATGCCGCCGCTCGAGGGCCAGCGGCGCGACCGCATCCTGACCGAGCTGCGCCGCACCCGCATCCTCCCGGCCGACCGGGCGCGCCTCGACCGCGCCTCTTACGTCCGCACGCTGATCGCGACCGACTACCGGTCCTCGCGGGCGCGCTACGCCAAGCTCAAGGACGACGTCGTCAACGACACGCTCCGCGTCGAGCCGTTCTTCGCCGCGGCCTCGCGCGTGGCGCGCGACGACCGGGCGCGGGCGAGAGCGCTCGCCGACGTTCCTGAGGTGACGCCCGCCGAGCGCGAGAACGCGACGGCGCGGATCGACGAGAACGGGATGATGATCGCCTGGGCGCGCGAGAGCCTCGACGAGCGCCTCGACAGCTACCGTTACGCGCTCGACCGGCTGATGCTGGAGACGCCCGATCCTTATTCGAACGAGGTCGCAAGCGCGATCGACGCTTTCGCGGCCGTGCTCGCGAGCCTTCGGCCGCTCGGGCCTGCGCGCGGGATCTTCAAGAGCTAGGCGCGACTTTCGCGCAGGTCGCCTTGGCGGCGAGGTCGCGCAGCGCCGGCCGCGCGCTTTCGCCCGGCGCGAACAGCCGCACCAGGATGAAGCCGGTTTCGGTCGGCGAGACGATCTTGAGCTTCGGGCGGCTCTCCTCGCTCGGCTCCTCCTGCTCCGCCGCCGCGACGTCGTCCTTGGCCAGGATGGTGATCTCGACGCGGCCCCCGGTCGCGGCCCGGTCGGTCAGCGCGTAGAAGGGCTGGCCGGCGCGGGCGTGGACCGAGATCGCCCCGTAGGTCGAGGGCAGGGGAGCCGTGACGGCGACCGGCCCGCTCGACAGGTCGTAGCGGCAGGCCGCGGTGACGAAGGCCGGATCTCGGAACGGTAGCAGGTCGGCGGCGTCGCCCTCGTCGGCGAGCGTGACGAAGGCGCCTTCGGGCCCGAGCGCCGCGATCCGCTCCAGCGGCCCCTGGGTCGCGTAGCGCGGCACGCCGAGCAGCGAGCCGATATGGACGAGCCCAGCGAGAACCAGCCCGACGACGACCACATAGGCGACGCGCATCAGCGGCATGCGCCCCTCCGGATCGAGAGGAGGGCGGAGGGGTTGGCGCGCTCGAGCGGCGTGCCGAGCACGGTTTCGTAGAGCGACAGGCGCAGCGTGAAGCGGCCCTCGCCCTCGAGCTGCGCCCACGCGCCCGGCCGCGCGCGTCGCGACAGGGCGATCTTGAGCGGTTGTCCCACGATGCGCACGTCCGTCGCGCTGGTCAGCGCGAGGTTCTTGGCGCCGTTGGAGAAGCGGCGTCCGTCCGGCGTGAAGGCCGCGAGCGTCCAGAGGCGGCCGGACGGCAATTCGCCCTCGAGCTCGTAGTCGCAAGCCGCGTCGAGCGGGCGGCCGTCGTCATCCATCGTCGCGGTGAAGGCGAGCCCGTCGCCATAGGACAGCGGAGCCTCGCCGCTGCGCGCCACCTTGGCGATCTCGTACGGATCGGCCCCAATGGTGCCGGCGTCGGGATCGGCGCGCCAGGCCCCGATGGTGAGGCCCGCGACCGGCAGGCCGTTGGCGACCGTCCACCAGGTCGCCGCGAGACCGAGCGTCGCCGCGAGGCCCAGGGCAGCGAGCGTTCCAAGGATCAGCCGCATCGCGCCCTCAGCGCGCCGCGACGGCGGGCGCCGCCGAGGCGGGGGCGAGCGTCGCGCCGCGCTCCGGCGCGGTCCGGCCTGCGGCCGTGACGTCCGAGACGATGTCGTCGAGCACCCGCGCGGCGTTCTCCGTGAGGTTGCGGGAGCGTTGCGGCCCGGCGTCGTCGGCCGGCGCCTGAGCCGCCGCCTGCGCCGCGGCGGGCGGGGCCGGCAGGCCGTAGATCGGCTTCGGCGGCAGGCCCTGATGGGCGAACTGCATGATCTCCTTGAAGGTCATGGCCGGAAGCGATCCGCCGGTCATCTCCTTGGTCATCGTGAAGTCGTCATTGCCGAACCAGACGCCGCCCACGAGCGAGCCGGTGAAGCCCACGAACCAGGCGTCGCGATAGGATTGCGAGGTGCCGGTCTTGCCGCAGACCTGCAGCCCGTCGAGCCGGGCCCTGCCGCCGGTGCCGGCCTCCGTCACCGCGTGCATGATCTTGGCCATGTCCGCGACGACGTAAGGGGCGAGCACCTGGGCCGCCGGCTTGATGTCGCGGTCATGCCTCCAGAGCAGGTCTCCCTTGGCGTCGGTGACCTCGATCGCGGCGTAGGCGGTCGACTTGCGCCCGCCGTTCGCGATCGTGGCGTAGGCGGTGGTGTGGTCGAGCACCGAGATCTCCTCGACGCCGAGCGCGAAGGCGCGGCCGACGTCGAGCTTCGAGCGGATGCCCATGGCGTGGGCGAGGTTGATGACGTTCTTCTGCCCGACCGCGAGCGCGAGCCGCACCGGGATCGTGTTGATCGACTTGGCGTAGGCGGTGGTGAGCTGCACCCGGCCCGCGAAGCGGCGGCCGTAGTTCCGCGGGCACCAGTTGCCGACGCAGATCGCGGCGTCCGAGACCACCGTGTCGGGCTGGTATTTTCCGGAGGCGAAGGCGGCCGCGTAGACGTAGGTCTTGAACGACGATCCGGGCTGGCGATAGGCGTCGACCGCGCGGTTGAACTGGCTCTGGCCGTAGTCGCGCCCGCCCACCATCGCCCGCACGGCGCCGTCCGGCTCCATGATGACGGCGGCGGCCTGGTCGACGTCGTACTGATCGCCGTACTGGCGCAGCATCTGCTCGACCGAAGCCTCCGCGTGCTGCTGGACCGCGATGTCGAGCGGAGTGCGCACCCGCAGCACCCGCTGGCCGGCGAAGGAGCCGTCCTTGGCCATCTGCTGGACCTGGTTGAAGGCCCAGTCGAGGTAATAGTCGGGGCTGATCGTCTGCTGGACGGGCTTGGGCGTCGCGGGGTTGAAGCGCGCGACCTGCACCTGGCCCTCGGTCATGAGGCCGGAGTTCACAAGGTTGTCGAGCACGACGTTGGCGCGCGCGCGGGCGGCCGCGAGGTTGATGTGCGGCGCGAACTTGGTCGGCGCCTTGAAGAGGCCCGCGAGCATCGCGCTCTCGGCGAGCGTCACCTCGCGGGCGGACTTGCCGAAATAATAGTTCGCGGCCGCGTCCACGCCGAAGGCGCCGCCGCCCATATAGGCGCGGTCGAGATAGAGCTTGAGGATCTCGTCCTTGGTGAGGTGATGCTCGAGCCAGAGCGCGAGGAACGCTTCCTTGATCTTGCGCTCGATGGTGCGCTCGTTGGTCAGGAAGATGTTCTTGGCGAGCTGCTGGCTGATCGAGGAGCCGCCCTGCCGCACGCCGTTCGCGCGCGCGTTCTCGACGATGGCGCGCAGCGTGCCGGGAATGTCGATGCCGAAATGCTGGTAGAAGCGACGGTCCTCGGTCGCAAGCGCCGCCATGATGAGATGGGGCGGATATTCGCTCAACGGGATGCCGTCGTTCTGCATCACCCCGCGCTTGCCGATCTCGACGCCGTGGCGGTCAAGGAAAGTGACGGAGATGTCGCCGCGGGTCAGCCAGTCGTCGCCGGTCTCGCGGAACGCCGGCGTCGCGAGCGCGGTTACAAGCACGACGCCGGCCGCGCCGAGGGTGAGGCCCTCGCCGAGGATCTCGGCGGTCCAGCGCCGCCAGCCGCGGACGCGGAACCAGTCGAAGGCCGCGCAGACGGCGTCCCACTTGCGGGTCGCCGACGGCAGCATCGACCAGACCGTGTCGTCGAGCCAGGAGTCGATCGCGAGCAGGCGACGCTTCAGCACGGCTCGCTTCTTGCCCTCGAACCCGAACACCGAAAACGCCCTTCCTTCACGCCCGACCAAGCACTTGACCCGATCCGCGCCGCCGCGCAAGAGCCATGCCGTCCCCTGCGGGACGCGTCCGAGACATGCGATCGATGGCCGAAGCCAAGACCTTACAGCCGCAGCCTTTCTGGCGCGTGAAGCGCCTCGGCGAGATGACGTCCGCCGAATGGGAGAGCCTGTGCGACGGCTGCGGCCGCTGCTGCCTGCTGAAGCTTCAGGACGAAGAGACCGAGCGCGTGGCGTATGTGGACGTCGCCTGCCGGCTGCTCGACCATGAGGCCTGCCGCTGCAAGGACTACCCCAACCGGGCCGCCCATGTTCCGGACTGCGTGCGGCTGACGCCCGAGGCGGTCGAGGAAATCGGTTGGCTGCCGGTGACTTGCGCCTACAGGCTCATCGACGAAGGCAAGGATCTGCCCTGGTGGCATCCGCTCGTCTCGGGCCGCGCCGAGACGGTGCACGAGGCCGGCGTGTCGGTGCGCGGCCGCATCTTCGCCAGCGAGACGGATGTCGGCGTCGACGAGCTGGAGGACAGGATCGTCGGATGGCCGGGCAAATGGCCGAAGGCCGCCAGAAGCGCGCCGAAACCGCGCCAGGCCCGCAAGAGGTAGCCCAAGACCATAAATCGGGATCATCCCGGACTTTGCATAATCGCACTGCGTGCGCCCGGCGCGCAGGGGCGTTCTCCAAGTTGAATTTTGCGCGATCGGTCCGTGATTTAACGCTGTGATAAGCTGCGTTCGCAGATGGCTTTGCGGTGGGAACGTCTCATTCCCGAACGCAAACCCGAGCGCCCCAGAATGCAGGCCGTCTTCAGCTGCGTCACAGAGAGCCACGACCTGATCCTGGTCGCGCTCGCAGCGTTCATCTGCGCGCTCGGCATTTTCGCAGCCTTCGGGCTCGCCAGGGAGGCGGCGCGCGCGGAAGGGGGAGGGCGCATCAAGGCGCTCTGGAGCCTCGGCGCCGCCGCCTCGCTCGCCTCTGCGATCTGGGCCACGCACTTCATCGCCATGCTCGCCTACCAGCCCGGCATGGCGGTCTCGTTCGAGATTCCGCTGACCGCGCTTTCTTATGTCGTCGCGATCGCGCCTGTCGGCGCCGGCGGCGCCGTTCTGGCCGTCGCCCGGGGAACGGCGGCGCGGCTGTCCGGCGGCGCGATCCTGGGCCTTGCGATTTCGGCCATGCACTACACCGGCATGGCGGCCTATCGCGTCCAGGGCGTCATCGAGTGGGATCACGGCATGGTCGCCATGTCGACCGTGCTCGGCGTCCTGTTTTCGGTCGCCGCTGTGCTCGTCGCCTATCGTCCGGGCCGCCTCGCGGCGGCGGCGGCCCCGACGCTGATGGTGCTGGCCGTGTGCGCCACGCATTTCGTCGGCATGACCGCGGCCGTCCCCCGGTTCGATCCCGCCGTCGCGCCGCCCGCCGACTTCGGGAACGTCACGACGCTCGTCACGCTCGTGGCCAACGTCGCGCTCGTCATCGTGGCGTTCTCGCTCGCGGCCGTATGGGTGTCGTTCCGGGACCGCCTCAAGCTCGCGGCGGAGGAGAAGCGCCTGCGCGATCTCGCGGACATCGCGGTCGAGGGGCTGCTGATCTGCGACGGCGAAAGGATCGTGGGCGCCAACAGCAGCATCGAAAGCCTCGCGGGCTGCGCGCGCGCCGATCTCGTCGGCCGCGCGCTCGAGGACGTCGTCTCCGGCCTCAAGGTCCGGGACGTCTCGATGCAGCACGAGGCCGAAGCGCGCATCGACGCGGCGGGCGGCGGGATCCCGGTGCGCGTCATCGCCCAGGAGATTTCGCTCGGCGGCCGCAAGCACGTCGTCGTCGCCGTCCGCGACCAGCGCGAGCGTCTGCGCACCGAGGCCGAGATGGTGCGTCTGGCCTATCAGGACGCGCTGACCGGCCTCGCCAATCGCGCGAGCTTCGCCAAGCACCATGACGAGCTCGAGGCGAGCCGGGTGGAGACGCGCGCCTATGCGCTCTTCACCGTCGATCTCGACCGCTTCAAGGAGGTCAACGACACGCTCGGCCACGCCGTCGGCGACGAGCTGCTGCGGCGCGTCGCCGGCCGCCTCAAGAGCGCGGTGCGCGGCGTCGACGCGGTCGCCCGGCTCGGCGGCGACGAGTTTTCGGCGCTCGCGCCGGGCGTCTCGGATCCGAGATCGGCGAGCGCCATCGCGGAACGCATCATCGACCTCTGCGCGCGGCCCTACTCATCGACGGCAAGATCGTCGAAGTTTCGGCGAGCGTCGGCGTCGCCTTTTCGCCGGCCGACGGCGACAGCGCGGCGGAGGTCGCCCGCGCCGCCGATCTCGCGCTCTACGACGCCAAGCAGAGGGGCGGCGACGGCTTCCGCCTGTTCGAGACCGAGATGAACGAACGCGCGCTGTCGCGCCGCTCGATGGAGATCGACCTTCGCCGCGCGCTCGGCCGCAACGAGTTCAGCGTGTCGTACCAGCCGCAGGTCGACCCCCGCACCGGCGAACCGCATGGGGCCGAGGCGCTCATCCGCTGGCGCCATCCCATCCGCGGCATGGTCCCGCCGGTCGAGTTCATTCCGCTCGCCGAAGAGCTCGGCCTGATCAACGAGATCGGCGAGTGGGTGCTGCGCACCGCCTGCCGGGACGCCGCCAGCTGGCAGGGCGATCTCGCCATCGCCGTCAACCTCTCGCCGGTCCAGCTACGCGACCCGCGCCTGCCGGCGATCGTGGCCGACGCGCTCGCAGAGTCCGGACTTCCGGCCCGCCGGCTCGAGCTTGAGGTGACCGAGACCGCGCTGATCCAGGACGAGGAAGCCTCGTTCGCCGCGCTCACCGCGCTCCGCAATCTCGGCGTGCGGCTCGCGATGGACGATTTCGGAACCGGCTACTCTTCGCTCAGCCACCTCCGGCGCTTTCCCTTCGACAAGATCAAGATCGACCCGGTCCTTCCTCAGCCAGCTTCCGGGCGACGCCGACAGCGCCTCGATCGTGCAGGCGGTGATCGGGCTCGCCGGGCGGCTCGGAATGCAAGTCACGGCCGAGGGCGTCGAGACCGAAGGCCAGCGCGCCTTCGTCGCGCGCGAAGGCTGCGGCCTCGTCCAGGGCTACCTCACCGGACGGCCGGCGCCGATCGACGAGATCGCTCCGATGCTCGACAGGTCGCGGCCGACCGCCGCGGTCGCATGAGGTCCGACATGATCGTCCATCGCCTCGTCTATCGCAGCGACGTCGCCATCTCGGTCGGCGACGACGCCTCGGGCGGCCTCGCCCAGATCCTTGACCGCGCCCGCGCCGCAAACCAGCGGGCGGACCTCACGGGCGCGCTTATGGTGGCGTCGAACACCTTCGTCCAGGCGCTTGAAGGACCGCTTCCCGCGCTCGAGCAGACGTTCGAGCGGATCTGCAGGGACTTCCGCCACCGCCGCGTGCGGCTGCTTGAGTTCGTCGAGGCGGAGGACCGGGTCTTCGGCGAATGGCCGCTGGGCTTCGTCAGGCCGGGCGCCGAGATCGCCGGGCTCTGCTCGCCGCTCGACGCAGGCGCGATGCGGCTCGGCCCCGACGCGTCGACGAGCGGGCTCGCGCAGATGATGCGCGCGCTGCTCGTGACCAACGCCCAAACTTTCGACGCGGCCGCCGCCCCGGAAGCGCCTCGACTGCGCCAAAAGCCCGCCACGAAGGGCGCGGCATCCTGACGGCGAGGGTCGCGTAACGGGGTCTCACATCATGCGTATCAGCCTTGCCGCCTTGTCGTTTCTCGCCGTCGCGGCCGCGCCGGCGGCCGCCTTCGCCGCCGACTATCCGGAAGACGACTACTCCTACCGCGAACGCGGCTCCTACGAGCGCTCCTACGACCGGCGCGCCGACTACGACGAGCCCGAGCTCGAGGAGCGCGTGGTCGTCCGCCGCCCGGCGCCCGTGCGGCGCGTCTATGTCGAGACGCCTGCGCCGGTGGTCTATGTCGGTCCCGGCTTCTACGGCCCGCGCCGCTTCTACGGTCCGCGTCGCGTTTATGGTCCGCGCGCCTATTACGGTCCGCGCGCCCGCTGGGCGCACCGCCGCTGGTGACCGCTGAGGGCGTCGTTCGCCCGGCGCCTTGAATTTGTCCTCCCGCCCGGCCGCGCTTGACGCTAAAGCGCCTCGGCGAGGGGACATGCGCGCCGGCCGAGGCGCTTCGTCCCGGTTTTACGGGAACGGAGCGCAGATGCCGGATCTGAACACGGTCGTGGCCGAGATCGCCGCGGAGATGCTGGCGCGGCCCGACCGCGGCGACGTCGCGACCTATATTCCTGAACTCGCCCGGGTCGACCCGAAGCATTTCGGCATCGCGGTGATCGACGCGCAGGGCGAGATCGCGGCCGCCGGCGACGCCGAGACGCCGTTCTCGATCCAGAGCGTGTCGAAGGTTTTCACGCTGACGTTGGCCCTCGGCAAGGTCGGCGACCGGTTGTGGCGGCGCGTCGGGCGCGAGCCCTCGGGCAGTCCCTTCAATTCGATCGTCCAGCTCGAGCGCGAGGAGGGCGTGCCGCGCAACCCCTTCATCAACGCCGGCGCGATCGCGGTCACGGACGTCATCCTGTCGGGCCACAAGCCGCGCGAGGCGCTCGGCGAGATCCTGCGCTTCATGCAGTTTCTGGCCGACGACGAGACGATCTCGATCGACAAGGCGGTGGCGGAGTCGGAGGCGCGCACCGGCTTCCGGAACGCCGCGCTCGCCAATTACATGAAGTCGTTCGGCGTGATCGAGAACCCGGTCGACTACACGCTCGGCGTCTACTTCCACCACTGCGCGATCACGATGACCTGCCGGCAGCTCGCCATGGCGGGCCGCTTCCTCGCCCATCGGGGCAAGAACCCGACGACCGGGCATTCGGTGGTGACGCCGGAGCGGGCGCGCCGCATCAACGCGGTGATGCTGACCTGCGGGCATTACGACGGCTCGGGCGACTTCGCCTATCGGGTCGGCCTGCCGGGGAAGAGCGGGGTCGGAGGAGGGATCTTCGCGGTCGCGCCGGGCAAGGCCTCGATCGCGGTGTGGGCTCCGGGGCTCGACGCCGCGGGCAACTCCCATCTCGGCCGCATCGCGCTCGAGACGCTGGCCAAGCGCATGGGCTGGTCGATCTTCGGGGCGTGACGCCTGGCGGGACGCCCGCCTGCGCAAAGAAAAAGGGCCGCCAGCTTAACGCTTGCGGCCCTTGTCGTCGTCCGGTTCCCGCCTTGCGGCTACAGGCCCCGGCGCGTTTGTCGGCTGATGCGGCATCAGTGCTTGCCGGCAGGCTGCGCGTCCGCCACCGCCTCGGCGTGGTACCAGCTGTCGATGTCGACGGCGGCGACCGCATAGATGGGCTTGGACACGCGCAGTTGCGCGATTTCGGCCGTGCGGCCGGGAAGCGGCGCGGCGCCCGAGCGGGTCCGCGGACGGAAGTCGAGGATCTTGGCCGATCCTCGGATCGGATCAGGGGTCATGCGATGCGTTCTCCTTCAGACAGCGCCGACCTTGAGCCGGCTCGCATCGTGAAGATAGCAACGACTGCGCATTTTTTGTACTGAGTGCCTCATCAAAAAGCAGCTTTTGGCGCAAGTATCAGCAAAGAGCTTGGCGCCCCATTTCGAAGCAAGGGTTTCACGCTCAGTTTTTGTGCATGAGTTTGCGCGCGCCACGTGGGCGGCGTGGCCGGAGCGACCATGACGGTCGTCAGGCCGGTCCGCGACGGCCTTGGTCCGGCCCGGCGCCATAGCGTGATTAAAGCGCTGCGAACGTTGCGGGATGAGGCCATAGCGGCGCAGCCGCATGTCTCTCCCCGAGCGGGCCCCGGTTCCGAGAGGCGACGCGCGCCAACCCGACGCAGCCCGCATTCCCCGCCATTGGCACGGTTGATGCTTTCATTCGGGCGTTCGTCCGCCGCCCGCGCGCGCCGCGGCGCGTCGGACGTCGACCGTTTCTCAACCCCTCGCGTGATCGCGCTTCTGAGAGGTTCGCAATGACGAAGTATAAGCTCGAGTATCTCTGGCTCGACGGCTACTCGCCGGTCCAGGGCCTCCGCGGCAAGACCCAGATCAAGGAATTCGCGGAGTATCCCACGCTCGAGCAGCTGCCGCTGTGGGGCTTCGACGGCTCGTCCACGATGCAGGCCGAAGGTTCGAACTCCGACTGCGTGCTGAAGCCGGTCCGCCACTTCTTCGACGCCACCCGCGAGAACGGCATCCTGGTGATGTGCGAAGTGATGATGCCGGACGGCGTCACCCCGCACCCGACCAACGCCCGCGCCACCATCCTCGACGACGACGGCGCCTGGTTCGGCTTCGAGCAGGAATACTTCTTCTACAAGGACGGCCGCCCGCTCGGCTTCCCGACCACCGGCTACCCGGCCCCGCAGGGCCCGTACTATTGCGGCGTCGGCTATGCGGCGTCCGGCTCGGTCGCCCGCAAGATCGTCGAGGAGCACCTCAACCTCTGCCTCGCCGCCGGCATCAACCACGAGGGCATCAACGCGGAAGTCGCGAAGGGCCAGTGGGAGTTCCAGATCTTCGGCAAGGGCTCCAAGAAGGCCGCCGACGAGATGTGGGTCGCGCGCTACATCCTGCAGCGCCTCTGCGAGTCCTATGAGATCGACATCGAGTACCACTGCAAGCCGCTCGGCGACACCGACTGGAACGGCTCGGGCATGCACGCCAACTTCTCGACCGAGCACCTGCGCACGGTCGGCGGCAAGGAGTACTTCGAAGCGCTGATGGCCGCCTTCGAGAAGAACCTGATGGACCACATCGCCGTCTACGGCCCGGACAACGACAAGCGTCTGACCGGCAAGCACGAGACCGCCCCGTGGAACAAGTTCTCCTACGGCGTGGCCGACCGCGGCGCCTCGATCCGCGTGCCGCACTCGTTCGTCAAGAACGACTACAAGGGCTATCTCGAGGATCGCCGCCCGAACTCGCAGGGCGACCCCTATGCGATCGCCTCGCAGATCCTGAAGACGATCTCCGAGGTCCCGGCCCAGAAAGCCGCCGCCGCGGCCTGATCTGACCCGTCTTATCCTCCCTCGACGACTTGAGCCGGCCTTTGGGCCGGCTCTTTTCTTTTGCGCGTTGCGGCGCGCGGCGCCGCGCCTATGTGCCGGATGATGAAGACACGCTCGCTCGTCGCCGCGCTCGCTCTCTTGTCGTCGAGTCCGGCGCTCGCCGCTCCCGTGCCCTCGGGGCTCTGGAGCCTTTCGAACGGCAAAGGCGCAGATCCGCATCGCGGATTGCGGCGGATCGCTCTGCGCGACGCTCACGGGGTTGCGCAAGCCGAACGCCAAGGACGGCCGGCCGAAGCGCGACAAATACAATCCGGATCCGGCGCTGCGGGACCGGCCGGTGATCGGCCTCGCCCTCGTCAGCGGCATGCGCTTCGACGGCGACGTCTGGACGGGCCGTTTCTACAATCCCGACGACGGCCGCACCTATGCCGGCCGGATCTTTGCCGACGGGCCGAACCGGCTGCGGCTCAAGGGTTGCGTCGTCGGCCTGCTGTGCAAGACGCAGTCGCTCACGCGCCTCGATTGAGACGGCGGAGGCGAGGCGCCCGCCGCCTGCGCGGTCAGCGCTGGCGGGCGCGGTCGATCTCGATGTCCTCGACGCCCCGGTCGGAGCCGTTCGCCTCAGACGCAGGGGCCGCCGCGGAAGGCGCCGCCGGCTTCGTCGAGAAGCGCGCCGGATAGGCCGCCGCCCACATGACGTTGTCGAGGTCGCCGATCGCCGCGCTCGGCGGCTGCGGCGCATAGTTCGCGACGTAGCGCAGGTTCTGGAACATCACCACGAAATAGGCGCCGTAGTTCACGTTCCGCTCGGGGATCGAGGCGGCGCTCCAGCGCCAAGCGCCGGAGTGCCAGAAATTGTAGGTCACGCCGTCGCGGCTGATGCGCTGATACGTGCCGATCGAATAGAAGGCCCCGCCCTCCAGGCCGACCTGCGGCCAGGAGCTCGGCGGCGACTTCAACAGCTTGCTGCCCGGGCGGAAGTGATCGAGGAATTTGGCGTAGTCGACGGCCGAGATGTTCCAGCCGCCCCAGGACGCCATGATCCGCCAGTTCGGATCGAAGCCCGCCTTCTTCACGCCGGCCGGCGTCAGCACGAGTTTCGAGCAGGCCTTCTCGTAGCTCTTGCCCGTCACGGACTCGATCACGAGACCGAGCGCAGCGTAGTTGGCGTTGTTGTAGACGTAGGTCTTCGCTCCGAGGGGCCGGTTGAGCGCCATGGCGGTCACCGACGTCAGGTCCGGCTTCTTGAAGTCGAGAGCCGCGAACTCGGCCGTGCCCTGCGTGGGGTCGTAGGTGAGACCGGCGGCGTGGTTCAGCAACTGGCCGACCGTGATGGACTTCGCTGCGGGATCGGCCGGCGGGCGCTTCTTGAAATAGGCTTTCAGGAGCTTGCCGAGATTGGCGCCGTAGGAAAGCTTCTTGCTCTCGACGAGTTCGGCGACGCAGACGCCTGTGATCGCTTTCGAGAGGCTCGCCACGGGACGTGGGGCTTTCGGATCGCCGTCCCCGACTTTCGCAAGGCCCACGACGTCGTCGTCGCGCATGACCGCGAAACTCGCGTTCTGGACGCCCCATTGGGCCGCCCAGGACTTGAACGCCGCCTTCATCCGTCCGCCCTGCGCGTCCTTCTTCGGGGCGGGTTCCTGAGCCGAGGCCCCGATGCTCGAGGCCAACAGGACGGCCAGTGCCGCGGCGACGCGAACCATTTGAGCTCCCAAGAGAATCCGGTCGGCGGACCGATGTTCGTCGAGAGCTCACTATTAATTGGGGCGGCGACCCCGCGGACAGTCGGGAAGACTACGTATGCGTCCGCGGGGCCAGCTGTTTCGGGCGATCAGAGATGCCCGAGAAGCGCGAGAATGATCAGCACGATCACGATCACGCCCAGGATCCCGCTTGGCCCGTAGCCGTAGCCGCGCGAATGCGGCCAGACCGGCACGACGCCGATGAGGATCAGGATCAGGATGATCAGCAGTATCGTGGACATGGAAATGCTCCGGAAGGCCCGGCGATCGCTGTCGCCGGGACCGTCATCGCCCTCCCGGAAGCAACCTTCGGACGGCGATGACGGTTCCGTGACGCATCGCGTTCGTCAGGAGCGGCGCTGTTTTTCGCAGCCGAGGTCGTCGGCCGCGCGCAGGCTCGCCAGGAGCTTTTCGATCTCCGTGGACGACGTCGGCTGACGGTCGACGTCGAGTTTCTCGCGCAGCATGCGGCCAAGCCGCTCCTGCGTGTGCCGATCGAGGACCGGCTCGGCCTCGCGGATCATGCGCGGCCCTCCCTTCGTTTGTGTCTTGAAGCCGCGTCGTCGACGCGGGTCGCCCGAGGGTCTCATCTGCGGGTCACGTATCGACGAACGGTCCTCGACTCCGCCAAGTTCCAAACCGGGACGAGATTATTTAGATTGTCCACAAGTCTAAATTTTCTGCGGAACCCGCCATGACATTGCGCGTTCTGACTGGCGAGGGCGAACTACATGGAAGCGCGCACGAGGCCTGAAGGTTCGTCGCGCTCCGTAACGCGGCCGTCCAAGACGAATTGACGAGATCGGCGAGCCGCCGCGATGCGGCGGGTCGCGTCATGTCCGGCGGGCGCGCGGAGGATGCACAGATGACGACCAATGACACCCGCGGCCTGATGGCCACCGTCCGTCGCGCCGGTCCTGTGGCGCTGCTCGCCGCTTGTCTGGCCGCCGGTCCGGCGCTTGCGCAGACCACCGTGGTGACGACCGACCGCGACCGCACCGAGAGCACGGACGTGAAGGTCAAGGAAAAGAAGAACGGCGACGTGGTCATCAAGTCGAAGGAGAAGGACTCCGGCGACATGGTGAAATCGAAGACCACGATCGACGACGACGGCGACGTGAAGACCAAGACCACGATCCGCTGATCAGGTGGATTCCGGCAGTCCGAGGCCCGCGAGACCCCCTCGCGCGGGCCTTTTCGCATGGCTGCGCCGCAAGGCTCGCTTTCCGTCGCGTCAGGCGCTAGGTCCCGCTCTTCTCTTCGAGAAGCCGCGGAGCTGACGCCGATGACCACCACCCCGCTCGATCCCAAAACCCTGACGGTTCTCGTCACCGGAGCGACGTCCGGCTTCGGCGAGGCGATCGCGCGTCGCTTCATCGGCGCCGGCGCCAAGGTGGTCGGAACCGGGCGACGGGTCGAGCGGCTCGAGAAGCTCAAGTCCGAGCTGGGCGACGCCTTCCATTTCGCCGAGCACGACGTGCGCGACTACGAGGCCACGGTGAAGCTCTTCGAGAGCCTTCCCGAGCCCTTCGCGGGCGTCAACGTCGTGGCGGCGAACGCCGGCCTCGCGCTCGGCCTGCTGCCGGGCGACCAGGTCGCGATCGACGACTGGCACACGATGATCGACACCAACGTCACCGGCTTCGTGAACACGGTTCGCGCCGCGCTGCCGGGCATGGTCGCGCGCGGGCAGGGCCACGTCTTCGGACTGGGGTCGGTCGCCGGCGACTATCCCTATCCGGGCGGCAACACCTATGGCGGCACCAAGGCCTTCGTGAAGCAGTTCTGCCTCGCGCTGCGCGCCGACATGCTCGGCAAGAACATTCGCGTCACCAACATCGAGCCCGGCATGGTGGAGACCGAGTTCTCGCTGGTCCGCTTCAAGGGCGCCGAGGACAAGGCCTCGAGCGTCTACGAGAACATGCGCGGCATGACGGCCGACGACGTCGCCGAGACGATCTTCTGGTGCGCGACGTTGCCGGCCCACGTGAACATCAACCGCCTGCAGGTGATGCCGACCGACCAGGCGTTCTCGCCCTTCGCGGTCCATCGCGGCAAGGCGGGCTAAGGCGCGTTTCGGGCGAGCCGCGCTTGCCAGAGGCAGATCGCCGGCGTGACCACGAGCTCCATCACGAGGGCGAGCCGCATCGCGAGGTCCGGCTCGCCGGCCAGAAGCCCGAACGCCCGGGCGAGGCCGCCCAGGACGACCACCGCGCCGAGCAGCCGGTAGCGGGCGCCATGAACTTCCGGACGCCCGAGCGTCGCCCAGAAGGCGAGCCCAATGCCGAGCAGCAGGCCCGAAAGGTAGCGCGCATGGCTGTCGAGCGAGAGATCGAAGGGGTCGGGCGCGGCGGCGAAGACGGCCGCGCCGCCGAGCGCGCCCGCAAGCCCCGCGCCGACGGGCACGAGACCCGCGAGCGCGACGACGATGCGGAACGCGGTCTTCTCCGAAACCATGGGCCGAGGTCATAGCCGATGCCGGTCGACGAGGTCGACGTCGTCGTGGTCGGGGCCGGCGCCGCCGGGATCGCGGCCGGTCGGCGGATCGCGGCCGCGGGCCTGACCCTTCAGGTCCTCGAGGCTCGCGCGCGACTGGGCGGGCGCGGCTTCACCCGCGTCGATCCGCTCGCCGGGCCGCTCGACCTCGGCTGCGGCTGGCTGCATTCGGCGGACCGGAACCCCTGGGTCGAGGTCATCGAGCAAGAGGGCGGCGAGGTCGTCCGCGGTCCGACGCCGTGGACGCGGCCGATGATGGAGGCCGGATTTCCGGCGGCCGATCAGGCGGCCTACCGCGCCGACGCCGCGGCGCTGCGCGAGCGGCTCGCGCTCTGGGCCGCCCGGCGGGACGGCGCGGACCTCCCGGTTTCCGATTTCCTTGATCCCGCGTCGCGCTGGAACGGGCTGATGGGCGCGACGTCCACCTATGTCAGCGGCGCCGAGCCTGAGCGCGTTTCGGCCGACGACCTCAACGCCTATCGCGACACCGGCGAGAACTGGCGCGTCGCCGGCGGCTACGGCGCCGCGATCGCCGCGCATGGCGCGGGGCTGCCGGTGGCTTTCGGCGCGCCTGCGACGCGGATCGATCACTCGGGGCGCCTCGTCAGGGTCGAGACGCCCGCTGGCGCGGTCTCGGCGCGGGCCGTCATCGTTTGCGTCCCGAGCGCGCTGATCGCGGCCGGCGCGATCGCGTTCGCGCCGGACCTTCCCGACAAGCGCGACGCGGCCGCGGGCCTGCCGCTCGGGCTTGCGGACAAGCTCTATTTCCGGCTCGACCGGCCGGACGGCTTTGAGCCCGAAAGCCGCGTCTTCGGCCGCACCGACCGGGCGGCGACCGCCGCCTATCATTTCCGCCCGCTCGGCCGGCCTGTCGTCGAGGCCTATTTCGGCGGCGCCTGCGCGGCCGAACTCGAGCGAGGCGGCGAAGCGGCTTTCGTGGACTTCGCCTTCGCCGAACTCACTCGCCTGTTCGGCGCCGGGGTCACGAAGCGGCTCAAGCCGCTGCCGATGCATTTGTGGGCGTCCGACCCATTCGCCCGAGGGTCCTACTCATACGCGGTTCCCGGCCGGGCCGGCGACCGGGCGAGGCTGGCGGCGCCCGTCGACGAACGGCTGTTCTTCGCCGGCGAGGCCTGCTCGGAGCGCGACTTCTCGACCGCGCACGGCGCCTACCGAACGGGGGACGCCGCTGCGGCTGCGGTGGTGGATCGGCTTAAGGTCGCCTGATGATCACGGGAACGTGATCTTAAGCCCCGCGTCGCTACGTGGTTCTACGACTACCGCTTCGGTTTTCCGGAACGATCGTTCCGCCCATGGCCGCCAGTCTGCGGCCTGTGGGGAACGTGACATGAAGACGATGCTGACCTGCGCCGCCGTCGCGGCGCTTCTCGCGACTGTCGGACCCGCCTCCGCGCAGTCTCCCGCTCCGGCGTCCTACAAGGCGACCCGCGATTTCTCGTACAACAATCCAGGCGGCGTCTGGTCCTACGGCTACGGCACGGCCGGCGACAAGGCCAGCTTCGTGCGGTACCCGGCCGGGCTGATCTCGGCCGCCAACGGACTGCTCGACAGCTTCTACGACGGCGAGTCCTCGGTGTCGGTGAACGCGACCGGAGCCGTGGCGCTGCACGATCCCGGCTCGAGCAAGGTCGTCATCCCGACCGACGCGCTGGTGATGCATCCGCGCTTGGACGGCCAGGAGACCATGGTGGTGTTCACCGCGCCCGCGCACAGCTTCTACAGGATGGAAGGCTTCTTCGAGATCCTCGACAACGCGCCGACCAGCGTCGCGCCGCGCATCGTCATCGGCACGAAGGACCAGACCCGGAAGGCGTTCGGCGAGAAGCAGACCGTCGTGTTGAGCGGCGCCGCGGACCCCGCCGCGCTGAAGCCGGGCGAAAAGAAGTCCTTCAGCTTCACCCGCGAGCTCTCGAAGAACCAGCGCGTGCAGTTCGCCCTCAATCCGAACGGCCACTGGCGGTTCGACTCGACCGGCTTCGACGTGACGATCACGCCGGTCGCCTCGAAGTGACCTGACGGGCGGCGCGGGGAGGGGCCGGCGTCGCCTTCGTCCCGCGCTCCGCCGCGGAGCGGTTTTCCACATTCGGCTTCGAACGTTCCGCGGCGACGCGCCCGACGCGGCTGAGGCCCGCGCCGGGAACAGGCGATTTAAGAGTCGCAAGCGATCACATTGGTCGGGCGACCAAATCGATCGTCGGCCGCTCGCTCTTCTGTGACTGGTCAGGGCCGTAAGTAGTTGTCCTTATAGCGACGAATTGGGATTTTCGCCTGTTGCGCTCGTGCTTTTGATGAAACATAAGCGACGAAAGGCCAGCGGCGTCTAAGCCGCGGCCGCGTGTTTGGACCGGCGGAAAGTCAATACCGCCAAAGAACGATGCGGTTCACCGCCTCGCCGGTCGGCGTCAGGGAGAAGACGAGAATGCTGAAGTCGTTCGCCGCAGCCGCGGCTATGTTCGTGGCTCTCGGGGTAGGAGCGGCTCACAGCGCCGACTATCCCAATCGCACCATCACCGTCGTCGTGCCGTTCGCGGCCGGCGGCCCGACCGATACGGTCACGCGCCTCATCGCCGAGTCGATGGGCAAGGATCTCGGCCAGCAGCTCATCGTCGAGAACGTCGGCGGCGCCGGCGGCACTCTCGGCGCAGGCCGCGTCGCCAAGGCCGACGCCGACGGCTACACGCTGCTGCTGCATCACATCGGCATCTCGACGAGCGCGACGCTCTACCGGAAGCTCCCCTACGACACGCTGAACGCCTTCGACTATGTCGGCCTCGTCACCGAAGTGCCCATGACGATCGTGGCCCGTTCGGACTTCGAGCCGACGGATCTCAAGAGCCTCGTCGACTACCTGAAAGCCAACAAGGACAAGGTGACCTACGCCAACGCCGGCGTCGGCGCCGCGAGCCATCTCTGCGGCATGCTGTTCATGCAGAAGATCGAGACGCCGCTCGTCACCGTTCCCTACAAGGGCACCGGCCCGGTCATGACCGACCTCGTCGGCAAGCAGGTCGACCTCACCTGCGACCAGACCACCAACACGACGAACCAGATCAAGACCGGCAAGATCAAGGCTTACGCCACGACCACCAAGGAGCGCGTGCCGGCGCTGCCCGACGTGCCCACCGCGACCGAAGGCGGCCTGGCGGGCTTCGAGGTCGGCATCTGGCACGGCCTCTACGCGCCGAAGGGCACCTCGCCCGAGATCCTGAAGAAGCTCACCGCCTCGCTCCAGAAGGCGCTGAAGGATCCGAACGTGGTGAAGCGCTTCGCCGATCTCGGCACCACCCCGTCGCCGGAAGCCGACGCGACGCCGGAGGCGCTCAAGGCCAAGCTCAGCTCCGAGGTGGAGCGCTGGGCGCCGGTGATCAAAGCCGCCGGCGTCTACGCCGACTGACGACCCGCGAGGGCCCGCAGGAGATCCTCTCCGGCGGGCCTTCCTGTTTTGGCGTCCGCGCGGGGAGAGCCCGCGCGTCGACCCTTCGGGACCCGGATCTCCATGCAAGTCAACACACGCGCCGCCGCGGGCGGCATCTTCATCGCGATCGCAGCGCTGTTCGCGCTCGGCACGATGGAGCTCACGATCGGCTCGGCCCTGCGGATGGGCCCGGGCTTCTTTCCGCTCCTGCTCGCCGCCGTGCTCGGCGCGCTCGGGCTGATCATCCTCATCAAGGCGGTCGGCAAGGCGCCGTCGCCCATGACCGGCGTGCCGTGGCGAGGCGCGATCCTGATCCTCGCGGCGCCGATCGTGTTCGGCCTGACGGTGCGCTGGTTCGGCCTCGCTCCGTCGGTCGCGCTCGTCGTTCTGATCTCGGCCTTCGCCAGCCAGCGCTCGACGATCAAGCTCGCGATCATCCTGACGGTCCTGCTCACCTTCTTCTGCGTGATCGTGTTCCAGCGGATGCTGGGCCTGCCGACGCCCGTCTTCGCAGGGCCCTTCGACCCCTGAACCCTTATTTCGACGCGCTGATGTCGCCCTTCGCCGGCCTCGGCACAGCCATCGCGGGCGCGCTCGGCGCGGTCGTGCACTGGTTCCGCGACCTTTTCGGCATCGGCGCCTGAGCGAGGAGACAGACAGATGGATTTCCTCAGCTCCGCCGCCGAACTCGGCAACAATCTCGGCCTCGGCTTCGCGACCGCGGCCCTTCCAGTCAACCTGGCCTTCTGCTTCGTCGGCGTCCTGCTCGGCACGCTGATCGGCGTTCTCCCGGGCATCGGGCCGACGGCCACGATCGCGATGCTGCTGCCGATCACCTTCAACTTCGAGCCGGCGACCTCGCTGATCATGCTCGCCGGCATCTATTACGGCGCGCAGTACGGCGGCTCCACCACCGCGATCCTGATCAACCTGCCGGGCGAAAGCTCCTCGGCCGTGACGGCGATCGACGGCTACCAGATGGCCAAGCAGGGCCGCGCCGGCCCCGCGCTCGCCACCGCCGCGCTCGGCTCGTTCTTCGCGGGGTCGGTCGCCACCGTCCTGATCGCGCTGTTCGCGCCGCCCCTCACCGATCTCGCGCTGAAATTCGGTCCCGCCGAATATTTCTCGCTGATGATGTTGGGCCTCGTGGCCTCGGTGGCGCTGGCGTCCGGATCGGTGATCAAGGCGCTGGCGATGGTGGTGGTCGGGCTGCTGCTCGGCCTCGTGGGCTCGGACGTCAACACCGGCGCCCAGCGCTTCACCATGGGTTATCTCGAGCTTGCCGACGGCCTCAACTTCGTCGCGGTCGCGTCGGCATCTTCGGCATCGCCGAGATCCTCCGGAACCTCGAGGACGAGAGCGACCGCGAGGTCATGGTCAAGAAGGTCACGAACCTCTGGCCGACCAAGGAAGACTTCAAGGCGATGTGGGCGCCGGTGCTGCGCGGCACTGCGCTCGGCTCGGTGCTCGGCATCCTGCCGGGCGGCGGCGCGGTCCTGTCGTCTTTCGCCGCCTACACGGTCGAGAAGAAGATCTCGAAGACGCCCGAACGCTTCGGCAAGGGCGCGATCGAGGGCGTGGCGGCTCCCGAATCGGCCAACAACGCCGGCGCGCAGACCTCCTTCATCCCGATGCTGACGCTCGGCATCCCGGCCAACCCCGTCATGGCGCTGATGATCGGCGCGATGATCATTCAGGGCATCCAGCCCGGCCCGAACGTCGCCACCGAGAAGCCGGAGCTGTTCTGGGGCGTCATCGCCTCGATGTGGATCGGCAACCTGATGCTGGTGCTGCTCAACCTGCCGCTGATCGGCATGTGGGTGCGCCTGCTCACCGTGCCCTACACGATGCTGTTCCCGGCGATTCTCGCCTTCTGCTGCATCGGCGTCTATTCGGTGAACTCGAACGCCTTCGACCTCTACGCGGTCACGGCCTTCGGCCTGCTGGGCTACATCCTCGTCAAGCTCGAATGCGAACCCGCGCCGCTTCTGCTCGGCTTCGTGCTCGGGCCGATGCTCGAGGAAAACCTGCGCCGCGCCATGACGATCTCGCGCGGCGATCCGACGGTGTTCGTCACCCGTCCGCTCAGCCTGTCGCTGCTGATCATCGCGGCGCTGGTGCTCGTCGTGGTGTTCCTGCCCTCGGTGAAAGCCAAGCGCGAGGAAGTTTTCCAGGAAGACGCGTAAGACGGCGCTTGCCAGCGGCGGGGAGCTTTGTTACATCCCCGCCGCTGCCGCACGGCAGACCGAAACCCCTCGGGTTTCCGGGCGCATAGCTCAGTTGGTAGAGCAGCTGACTCTTAATCAGCGGGTCCTAGGTTCGAGCCCTAGTGCGCCCACCAAGCCCTCAAGGCTTGGTGGGGAGTTCCTGAAGGAACTTCTTTCTCAAAATGTCGATCCCAGATCGAACGTGTCGGGCGAACCGAGACGGGCCGGGCGGAGTTTCCGCGCCGGCCCGCGTTCGTTTCCGGCTGTCGGCGGAATAGGCCGCGCTCCGCGCTGAACCGGCCGCAAGAGGCCATCGGCGGTTTCGACGACGCAGTCGGCCGGCAGGCGTCTGTCGCCAGCTCGCTTGCCCTGCGCGACGTCAGTCCTCGAGAACCACCATGTCGGTCACGTCGACCGTCAGGTTCTTGATCATCTTGCCCTTGGTGGTCTTGCCCGACTTGACGTTGACCTTGTGCAGCGTGCGCTTGGCGATCATGTAGCCGCCGGCCTTTTTGCCGGTGGTCAGGACGTCGAAGGCGATGGGAGCCTCGACGTCGACGCCGAGCCTGCCGATCGGGACCATGGTTCCGCTGGTGGGCGGGGAGACGAGGAACAGCTGGTCCGTCAGTCCCTCCACCAGAAGCAGGCGCAGATCGGCCGCGTAGGCGACGCCGAGGACGCGCTTTCCGAGCAGCCCGTTCAGCCCCGGCAGGACCAGCGCGTTGTCGCCCTTGGGAAGATCGAAGGCTGCAAAGTAGCCGTCCTGCGAGATGAACCTGCAGCTGTCGCGCGTCCCGATCCGGGCGCAGTCCATCCGCGTGGTGGGCGTGGCGAAGCGCCCGATGTTGCCGGTGTATTTCGAGGCGCCGGTCTCCGGCGTGATTCGGAACAGGTCGAAGAAGTCGTCCATGCCGTAGATCGACTGGTCGCTCGGGTTGAAGGCGATCGTCCGCAGCGTCCCGAGCGCCGCGGCTCCCTTGAGGCGCACGGTCTTGATGACCTTCGCCTTGTCCGCGTCGATCAGGATGAGCGAGCGGCTCATCGGCGACAGCGCCACGATGGTGGTCGCTTTCGCCTCTCCTGCGCCCGCCTGCAGCGCTCCGAGCGCGGCCAGGCCGCAGGCAAGACTCATCAGCCAACGCTTCGCCATCGTCGTCTCCGTCGCTGCGGCCGAAGCCGGCGGATCATTCGGGTGGAAATTCCCGGATAAGGAGGCGATGTCGGGAGCGATTGCTCAATACGTGCGACTACTTAGCTGACGTCCTCGTGATCATGGAGAGGCCGGGGGCGTCATCGGAAGTCGCATGAGGTTTCGGTCAAACATTCGGCTGGACGCACTTCGTTATCGTCGCTGGACGAGATAAGGTTACCCGGGCAACGAATCTTACCGGCGGGTAAATGACGAGGCCGCGCACGACCGCCTCGACCAGACTTGCGTTCGGCATGGCGCTCGCCCTGCTCGCATGCGCCGTCGCGTCTATGGGGCTCGTCGGTCAGGTTCTGGGCGCGCCCCGCCTGTCGAGCCTGCTGCCGGGCCTGCCCGCCATCAAGGTGAACGCCGCGCTGTCGATCCTGGCCTCCTGCGGCGCCTGGTTCGCGCTGCAGCGTCGCGGCGCGGGCTTCCGGGCCTTCGGCTACGGGCTTGCGGCGGTCGGCGGCCTGATCGCCGTGCTCACGCTGCTGCAGCATCTCACAAGCTTCGATTTCGGCATCGACACGCTCGTCGCCCGCGACGTGAGCGAGCCATGGACCGGGCACCCCGGCAGATCGAGCGTCGCGGTCAGCCTCGCGCTGCTGCTCGCGGCGATCGCCGCGGCGCTGACGCCGGCCGCTCGGGACGGGCCGAGGATCTTCGACAGTGCCTGAGGCTCTGCGGCCTCGCGATCCCGCTCTTCGCCATCGCGCTGCACGTCTACGATCCGGCGACGCTCGGCGTGATCGACGGCTTCGAGCAGACGGCCTTCAACGCGGCGCTCGCGCTCACGCTGCTGCTCGTCGCGATGGGATTCGACCGTCCGGCGGCGAGCCTGCGCTGGCAGGTCGCCAACATCGGCGTCGTGGTGCTCGCGCCGCTCGTCGCGCTCACCGTCCATTTCGCAAGCGCCGAGCGCGAGGCGGCGCTTGCGGCCGCGAGCGAGCGTCTCGCGGCGCTCGGACGGCTCGGCGGCGAACGCCAGGACGCGGTGGTGGCGCAGACGCGCCAGATGCTCACCTTCCTCGCCGCTCCCAGTCGGTCCGACAGCCGGGGCCCGTCTGCGATCGGGAACTCACCGCCTATCTGCCGATCATCTCCGGCGTCCGCGCCCTCTACACCGTCGACCGGTCGGGCGTCGTCCGCTGCTCGAACGATCCGGCGAGCCTGTCGCTCAACGTCGGCGACCGCGACTATGTGCGCGAGGCCTTCGCAAGCGGCCGTTTCACGCTCTCGGGCTTCATCCTCGCGCGCATCAGCGGCGCGCCGCGCATGGCGCTCGCGATGCCGGTGACCGAGGACGGCGAGACCACGATGCTGCTGGTCGCGAGCCTCGATTTGTCGGAGCTCGCATCGCCGCTCGAGGGGCTCGGCGGCGACATGCCCCGCGGCGAGACGCTCGTCCTGCTCGACCGCGACGGCGTCGCGATCGCCACGCAGCCGAAAGATCTCGCCGGCGTCGGCCAGAACCTTGCGGACGCGACCTTCGCCACCCAGGCGCTCGCCAATCCCGGGCAGGCGTTCCAGGCGTCGGACCTCAAGGGGCGGCCGACGGTCTATTTCGCCCGGCGCGTGCTGGACGGGCAGGGCACCCTGGTCGTCGGCGCGCCGCGTCGTGAGGTCGTGCGGCCGGTCGACGCCCGCCTGAACGCCCGCCTGCTGCTGATCGTCTCGATTCTGCTTGGCTCGCTCGCGCTCGGCGTGCTCGGCACCGAGATCATGGTTCTGTCGCCGCTCAGGCGGCTGATCGCCTACGCAGGCCGCCTGCAGGCCGGCGAGCTCGCGGCGCGGCCGGACGTGAGGGCGGGCGGCGAGGTCGGCGCGCTCGGCCGCGCGCTCGCCGCCATGGCGGCCGCCATCGAGGATCGCGAGCGCCGCCTGACAGGCGCCGAGGCGCTGTTCCGCGGGCTGTTCGACCACTCCCCCCGACGCCAAGGTGGTGATCGGCGTCGGCCGCGACGGAGAGTTTCGCGTCGAGACTTGGAACGCGGCCGCGACGGCGATCTCGGGTCTTGCGGCGAGCGAGGTCGTCGGCCGGTCCCCGCGAGGTTTTCCCGGGCTCGCGCGGCCTTGCGATCGAGCGCGACCTCAAGCGCACCCTCGAGCTCGGAGCCGTGACGACCGTCGAGCGCGAGCCGCAGACGAGCGGACTGTCGACCGTCTTCGAGGTCGTCCAGGTGCCGCTGCGCGGGGCGAACGGCGAGATCGAGCGCATCTTCCTCAGCGCCCGCGACATCAGCGAGCGCAAGCGCGTGGAGCGGCTGAAGAGCGAGTTCGTCTCGACGGTGAGCCATGAGCTGCGCACGCCGCTGACCTCGATCGGGGATCGCTCGGCCTGCTGACGGGCGGCGCCGCCGGCCCGCTGGGCGAGCGCGCCCGTCACCTGATCCAGATCGCCCATTCAAACAGTCTGCGGCTGGTGCGGCTCATCAACGACATTCTGGACATCGAGAAGATCCAGGCCGGCCGGATGACGTTCGAGCTGCGGTCGGTCTCCGTGATCGACCTGGTCGGCCAGGCGATCGGCGGGCTGAAGGCCTATGCGGACGAGTACGAGGTGGAGGTCGAGCTTGCGCCCGGCGGCGCCGGCCTGATGGTCTACGGCGACCATGACCGTCTGACGCAGGTGGTCACCAACCTGCTGTCGAACGCCATCAAGTTCTCGCCGCGCGGCGGGATCGTGACGGTCGTCGTCTCGGCGCTCGGCGAAGCGGTGTCGGTGGTGGTCAAGGACCGCGGTCCGGGCATTCCGGAGTCGTTCCGGCCGCGCCTCTTCACGAAGTTCGCCCAGGCGGACGGCTCCGACAGCCGGCGCAAGGGCGGCACCGGGCTCGGTCTCGCAATCTGCCGCGAGATCGTCGAGCGGCACGCCGGCGCGCTCTCGTACCGCACGGCGATCGGCGAGGGCACCGAGTTCGAGGTGCAGTTGCCTCGCCACGTGACCCGCGGGCGCGCCGCCGCGCCGGCCTTCGCGGAGCTGCCGCCCAAAGCCAAGGTTCTGGTGTGCGAGGACGACGCGCTGATCGCCGCGATCCTCGCCGAGCAGATGCGCGACGCCGGCTATGAGGCGCTCACCGCCGGGACGGTTCGCGCCGCGCTCCAGGCGGTCGAGCAGGAGGAGATCGTCGCCGTGTTGGTCGACCTCAATCTTCCGGACGGCGACGGCATCAGCCTCATCCGCGACCTCAGAGCGACCGAGAAGGGCCGTGAGCTGCCGGTCTTCGTCATTTCGGCCGACGCCGATCGCGCGCGCAGCGACGTCCGCGCCAATGGGCTCGACGTGGCGGCCTGGATGCGCAAGCCCGTCGATACGAGCCGCCTCGCCAAGCTGCTGTTGCAGCGGGTGGGGCCGCAGACCAATCGTCCGCGCATTCTCCACGTCGAGGATGACGCCGACCTCTGCAACGTGGTCGCCGCCGCGCTTGCGCCTTACGCCGACGTCACAGCGGTCGCGAGCGTCGCGGCGGCGCGCCGCGAGGTCGAGACGGGCGGCTACGAGATCGCGATCCTCGACGTCGCGCTCGAGGACGGCTCGGGTCTCGATCTGCTGTCGACCTTCGAGGAAGCCTATCCACGGCCGTTGCGCGCCATCATCTTCTCGGCGCGCGACGCCGATCGCGCCGTCGCGGCGCGCGCGGAGGCCGCGATGACGAAGTCGCGAAGCTCGCTCGCGACGCTGGTCGAGACCGTGCGCGGCATGCTGGCCGAGCGGGACGCCGAGCAGGCTCAAAGATGGGCGGGCCGGCGCTCGGCGGGCTGACCCGAGGCGCGATCACGCGAACGCAGCGAGCAAACGAAAGCCCGCAGGCGAACGTCGTTCGCGCCGCGGGCTTTGTCTGATTTTTCGGACGCCGCCGAAGCCGCGTCCGTCGGCGTCATTGAACGGCGGACTTCACCTTCGTGATGGCCTTGCCGGCTTCCTTCTGGACCTTGCCGGCCGCCTGCTGCGCGCGGCCCTTGGCCTCGAGGTCCTTCTCGCCCGTCGCGCGCCCGACAGCGGCCTTGGCCTTGCCGGTCGCTTCCTTGGCCGCGCCTTTGACTGTGTTGGTGTTGACCATTTCGTCGTCCTCCAATGCGGCGAGACCGGAGCGGTTCGCCCTCAAAATCTCACAAAACGAAGCGTCCCAGCACGACGCCGACCAGAGCGCCGCGCCGGCGGCCGCGATCGGGTTGCGCCGGATCGTCGCCTCGAGCGAATCGACGCGCTCTTCGAATTCGTCGGTCGTCGCGTCATAGGCGTCGGCGGTTCGGCGCGCGGCCCGACGCATGCGCGCCGCGCCGGCCGCCGAGCCGCGCTCGATGGCCGCTCCCGCGTCCGCGCCGGCGCGCCGGGCCCGCGTTCCGGCCCTGCGGCCAGCCGCCGCGACCGTGTCGGCGGCGTCGTCGCCGTTTTCCGTGATCCTGCGAGAAACCATCCAGCGGTCGTCCTTGTGTCGTCGACGGCGTGGGAAAACCGCCTCTTCAGGCGTGCAACGCGCCGTCGGCGAAGCAGGTTCCACGCTCTGCGGTCCTTAGCCGGCGCGACGAATGGGGACGGCCGCACAAGGTCGCTTGCGGAGCGCGAGCGCGGCCCCTATAAGGCGCGTCGTCGGCTCGGAGTGTGGCGCAGCCTGGTAGCGCACCTCGTTCGGGACGAGGGGGTCGCAGGTTCGAATCCTGCCACTCCGACCAACGTTTCTCCAATGTTGGCGGCCGACGATCCTGCGCCGAAAGCTCGCGCCTCCCGAATGCGCGCAGCGTGGCGCTCAAGATCCTTTTTCAGCTCGAAACAGGTTCTGCGCGCCGGGTCGGTTCTTCCGCCGCAGCCCGAGTGACGCTATCGCTCGGCCATGACCGAGCCGCCCGCGACGCCTCCCGTCCTCGCAATGCCCGACCGGCCCGAAAAGCCGTTGCCGGTCCTGACCCTGCTCAAGACGATTCCCACGAACTCGCTTGGCGTGCTCGACGCGGAGCTCTATCGCGAACTGTTCGTGCGGCGCTCCTACGGGATGGTGTCGGCCTGCTTCGTCAGCGATCCCGCGGGCGTCAAACGGGTGCTGGTCGACAATTTCGACAACTATCCCCGGGTGCCGACCATCCGGCGGCTGTTCGAGGCCGAGATCGGCACGGGGACGCTCGCGAGCGAAGGCGAGACCTGGCGGCGGCATCGCCGCATCGCCACCCCCTCGATCGACGCCCGTTCGGTGAAATCCGACGCGCCGGCCATCATCGCGCTCGCGGAGGCCTGCGCGGCCGACCTCGCAAAGAAGGCCGGCGCGAAGGGGAGCAAGAAGCCCGTCGACATGGAGCGGGTCGCCGGCGACCTGCTGATGCGGATGCTGAACCAGATCTCGACCGGCGGCGATCCGGACGCGATCCCGGTGATGAAATGGCTCTCCACCGTGCCGCGCAAGCCGCGGGCGCTCGACATCGTGCCGAAGCCCGAATGGGTGTCGAAGCTGTTCGTCCGGCGGCGGATCGAGGGTTGGAAGGGCGAGGCGGACGTGACGCTGCGCCGCCTTATCGACGCCCGCCGGTCGCCGGACTGGGCGGGCGGGCAGGATCTGCTGTGGCGTCTCGCCCACGCCCGCGACCGGCAGGACGGCCAGCCCTTCTCCGCCGAGGAGGCGCGCGACGAGGCGGCCTCCATCATCGCGGCCGGCGACGCCACCATCCGCGCGCTGACCTGGATCTGGTACCTGCTCGACCTGCATCCGCACGTCGCCGAGCGCATGCACGCCGAGATCGACGCGGTGCTCGGCGACGACCCGTTGACGCCCGAACATGTCGGGCTCGTGCCCTACACCAGGCGCGTGCTCGACGAGACGATGCGGCTCTATCCGCCGATCCCGGTGATCGTGCGCAAGGCGCTAAAGGCCGACGAGGTTGCGGGCCAGAGGGCGCCGAAGGGCGCGATCATGTGCGTCGCGCCCTTCATCATCCACCGCCACGAGAAGCTGTGGGAGCGGCCGGGCGTGTTCGACCCGGACCGCTTCGCGGACGAGAATCGCGACAAGCGCCACCGCTTCGCCTTCATCCCCTTCGCGGCGGGGCCGCGCGTGTGCCCCGGCGCGAGCGCCTCGAGCGCCAATCTGATGTTCGGCATTCTGGCGCTCGCCCGCAGGCTGAGGTTCCGGCTTGCGACCAAGGGGCCCATCGTCCCGTTCGGCGGGATCTCGCTTCAGCCCAAAGGCGGCCTGCCGATGATCGTCGAGCGGCGGCGGTAGGGAGCCGTCGCCGTTCGCCACGCGGGTCATTGTTTTGCAGGCGCGTGACGCACCGCCCGTCATCCCGGCCTTGAGCCGGGATCCAGAACCGAACCCCTCGCAACCAGACCGGCGACGGCGTCGGTTCTGGATCCCGGGTCAGGACCGGGATGACCGGGTGGTTCGTGGGCTCGCTTCCGAGGCGCGCCTTCTCCCGAACGAAAAGGGCGCCGCCTTGCGGCGACGCCCTTCCGTTCGGTCCGACCGGAACGTCGGTCAGTTCAGCAGGCGGCCGTCCAGCGTCGCGCCGATGAGACGATCGTCGGCGGAGGCGCCGTTCGCGCCGTTGACGCCGGTCCAGAGCGGAACCTGCTCCTGGATGCGGCGGAACTCGGCGAGGGCCTGACCCACGACCTGGTCCATGTTGTAGTACCGGTAGGTCGCGAGGCGGCCGACGAAGTGCACATTCTCCGTCTGCATCGCGAGAGCCTGGTACTTCTTGTAGAGCGCCTGGTTCTCGTCACGGGGGATCGGATAGTAGGGATCGCCCGTCGCCGACGGATACTCGTAGGTGATCGTCGTCTTGTGGTGTTCCTGGCCCGTCAGGTGCTTGTACTCCGAGATGCGGGTGTAATCCTCGCTCATCGGATAATTGACGGTGCCGGTCTCCTGATACTTCTCCTGATCAAGCGTGACATGCTTGAACTTGAGCGAGCGGTAGGGCAGGCGACCGAAGCGGAAGTCGAAGAACTCGTCGATCGGACCAGTGAAGATCAGCCGGCGATGCGGGATTTCGTCCCGGATCTCGCGATAATCCGCGTTCAGCATGATCTTGATGTTCGGATGACTCAGCATCCTCTCGAACATCCGCGTGTAGCCGTGCTTCGGCATGCACTGGTGGGTGTCCGTGAAGTAACGGTCGTCCGTGTTGGTGCGCGTCGGCACGCGCGAGGTCACCGACTTGTCGAGCTCGGACGGATCGAGGCCCCACTGCTTGGTGGTGTAGCCTTTAAAAAACTTTTCGTAGAGCTCGCGGCCGATCTTGGAGACGACCACGTCTTCCGACGTCTTGATCGTCTCGACCGGCTCGGCGCGCGAGTCGAGGAAGGCCTGAGCCTCCTCGTCGGTCTTGAGATCGAGGTCGTAGAGCGCATTGATCGTGGTCCGGTTGATCGGGATCGGCACCGTCTTGCCGTCGATCATGCCGAGCACGCGATGCTCGTATTTCCGCCACTCGGTGAACTTCGACAGATAGTCGACGATCTGGTCCGAGTTGGTGTGGAAGATGTGCGGCCCATACTGATGCATGAGCACGCCGGCGTCGTCGTACTTGTCGTAGGCGTTGCCTGCGATATGCGGACGACGGTCGATGATGAGGACGGACTGGTCGCGTTCGGCCGCGATCCTTTCCGCCAGGACGCTGCCTGCGAAGCCTGCGCCGACGATCAGCCAATCATACACGGAGAGTTTCCTTTCCGAAGTTTGCCCCTTCGGAACGCGAGTGACGGCGGTCATGCGCCCTCACCACGAGCTCGTAGATCCTTTCGAACGTCTGATCCCAAGAGTTCTCGGCGAGTTTCTGATCGACCCGCTCGAGGAACGGCGCGCGATCCATCGCCATCAGCTCTTCGGCCGATTTCACGACGGAGGCGGCGTCTTTCACGATCTCGACGTAGCCTTCGTCCCCGTAGGAGCGAATGACGTCGTGGATCGGCGTCGACACGACCGGCAGGCCGGCCGCGAGGAATTCCGGCGTCTTAGTGGGGCTGATGAACCGCGTGGATTCGTTCAGCGCGAAGGGCATGAAGCCGACGTCCCAGCCGCCGATATAGTCCGGGAGCTGCTTGTAGTCGCGCCCTCCGAGCCAATGGATGTTGTCGCCCTTCGGCAGATCCGCCGGGTCGATCTTCACCACCGGGCCGATCATGACGAACTGCCAGTCGGGCTTGGCGGCGGCGACCTCGCGAAGGAGATCGATGTCGAAGCGCTCGTCCACGACGCCGAAGAAGCCGAGGCGCGGATGGCCGATCGCGGCCTGGTCCTCGGGCTCCTTGCGGTCCGCGGCGCGGGCACGCGCGAAGTGCTTGGTCTCGATCGAGGACGGGAAGGCGTGGATGTCGTGGTGGCGGTGCTTCTTGGCCTCGTAGAGGCTGTGGGCCGGGTGAAGACCACGTCGGCGCGGCCCATGATCTCTTCTTCGAGCGCCAGCAGCTCGGGCGGCGCGCCCTTGAAGGCGGACAGCTCGTCCATCGAGTCGAACACAATGACGTCGGCGTCGAGGTGGCGCGTGAACAGCAGCGCCATCGGCGTGTAGTACCAGAAGACGCGCTTGGAGGTCTTGAGGCCCGCCAGCATCTGGTCGACGAGCTTGCGCTGGGCGAGCACGTCGCCGGCATGGCCGAGGCCGTGCGGCAGCACCGGAACGCCAACCTTCACCCGGCCGTCTCGCGGGGTCACGCGCAGTTCGGGCTCGGCCACGTCTTCGAAGACCGGCTCTTCAATCACCATCACGTCGTGATGGCGAGAGAACCGGCTGAGGAGATGTTGCGGGCGCTGATAGACGAAGTCCCAGCGGAGATGAGAAAAGCAAACGACAGTTGCGTCTTCAAATCTAATCGGATCGTCTGATCCTGAATTCGGCGCAAGTTTCGCTGTCGTGAGCATTATCTCTCCCAAAAATGCGAGACATCATTACGAAAACGGTAGGGGAGGCGAAATGAACCGAAACTGAACGAGCGACAAGCAATCGCGTCCGGCGCAATGGTCGCCGGTCCCGAAACAACCGATCGTGAGAGCAGGTTCCTAAGAGCGCTTATTTGTACGAAACCGTACAAATAAATACAGCTTTGCGTGAGCCGCGCGATCAGGACCCATATGGCTTCCGCGCCGCTCCTCCGGCGCATCCCCGAAATTTCCACGGAGACGACCCTTGAGCTCTAGCGTCCTGCCGAGCGCCGCCGGACTTCGCAGCTTCTTCATGGCGGGCTTCGAATGCGCTTCGCAACGGCGCGCCGACGGCAAGCGTCTCGACCTGCTCGCGTCCACCAGGCACGACGTCTGCGCCGCGACCGATTATGCGCTGGTGGCCGGCCGCGGGATGCGGGCCGCGCGCGACGGCATGCGCTGGCATCTCATCGAGAAGACCGCGGGCTTCTACGATTGGTCGAGCGTCGCGCCGATGGCGAAGGCGGCGCAAGGAGCGGGCGTCCAGATCGTCTGGGATCTGTGCCACTACGGCTATCCGGACTGGCTCGACGTCTGGTCGCCGTCCTTTCCCGAGCGTTTCGCCCGTTTTTCAAAGGCCGCGGCGCAGTTTCTCAAGGATCAGAGCGACGAGATTCCCTATTTTTGCCCCGTGAACGAGATGTCGTTCTGGGCCTGGGCCGGCGGGGACATGGGCCGCTTCAACCCGACCACGAAGGGCAGGGGCGACGAATTGAAGCGTCAGCTCGCCCGCGCGGCCATCGCGTCGATCGACGCTGTCCGTGAGGTCGACCCGCGGGCGCGCTTCATCGTCGCGGAGCCCTGCATCCATGTCTCGCCGAACGGCGACAGCCCGCAGGCGCTCGCCGACGCGGCCGACTACTGCAACGTCCAGTACGCCGCCCACGACATGCTGGTCGGCCGGTTGAACCCCGAGCTCGGCGGCTCGCCCGACAAGCTCGACATCGTGGGCGTCAACTACTACCCGGACAACCAGTGGGTTCTGGGCGGTCCGCCCGTGCCGCTCGGCCAGTACAATTACCGGCCGTTCCGCGAGCTTCTGGCGCAGACCGCCGAGCGCTACGGCCGCCCCGTCATCGTCTCGGAGCTCGGCGCCGAGAACACCGCCCCGCCCGGCCTGGCTCTATTACGTCGCCCAGGAGGTCGCGGCCGCGCGGAAGGCCGGAGTGAGCGTCGAGGCCATGTGCCTCTATCCGATCTTCGACTATCCGGGCTGGGACAACGATCGCCACTGCGACGTCGGCCTGTTCGGGAACGCCGGCCACGACGGCGAGCGCCTGATCTGCGAGGAATACGCCGCCGAACTCGAGCGACAGCGCCAGCGCTTCGAGGCGGATCTTCTCGCCGCCAATGACGAACCGCTCGCGCCGCTCCGCCGCGAGGCGTCATGACGGACCGCCGCTTCGACCGCCGAGATCGTGCGCGCGGCCGACCGGCCTTACGCGCCCGAGCGCCTGGAGGAGAACGAGGATCTCGCGCGCTCCATGCAGGGGCCGCTGCGGTTCCTCTGGCGCTACGTGAAGCTGCTTTGGCCATTTCATCGGGCTCACCACCGTGGTGGTCACCGCCTCGCTCGCCGGCATCGCCTCGCAATACGGCATGAAGCTTCTCGTCGACGCGATGGAGAAGCCGCCGGACAATGTCGCGGTCTGGTACGCGCTCGCCTTCTTCGTCGGGCTGTTCGCGCTGGAGGCCGCGCTGTGGCGCGTTTCGGGCTGGCTCGGCTGCCGAACCTCGGTCGGCGTGGGCGTGGATATCCGCCTCGATCTCCTGAACTACGCCACCGGTCATCCGATGCGCTTCTTCCAGGAGCAGCGCGCCGGCTCGCTCGGCCATCGCATCACGTCGACGGCCGGCGACTTCTCGGCGATGGTCAACAAGCTGACCTGGAACTTCGCGCCGCCGATCGTGAATTTCTTCGGCGCGTTCTTCATCTTCCTGACGATCAACGTCTGGATGGCGCTCGCGCTCGCCTTCTTCGCCGCGGCGATCACCGGGCTGCTGTTCTTCTATTCGACCCGCGGCCGGCCTCTCCATCGCCAATACGCCGAGCAGGCCGGCCAGACCGGCGGCGAGATGGTCGACGTCCTCACCAACATCTGGTCGATCAAGGCGTTCGCCGCCGGGCCCGCGAACGCGCGCGGCTGCGCTACACCCTCGACGGCGAGGCCAACGCCCAGCGCCGCAGCTGGATGTTCACCGAGAAGGCCCGCGTCATCCACGACGTCATGCTTTGGACCATGGCGGGCTCGATGCTGGTCTGGGCGCTGCTGCTCTGGAAGGCGGGCCAGGTCACCGCCGGCGACGTGGTCGTCGTGTCGACGCTGGTGTTCCGCATCCTGCATGGCTCGCGCGATCTTGCGGTGGCGCTCGTCGAGATCGAGCAGCACGTCAATTATCTCGGCCAGACCCTGAAGGTCGTCGGCGTCGCCCATGAGGTCGTCGACGCCGAAGACGCCAAGCCGTTTCGGCGCGAGGCCGGGACGGTGCGGTTCGAGAACGTCACCTTCGGCTACGATCCGGCCAAGCCCGTGCTCCGCGACTTCGACCTCGACATTCCGGCGGGACAGAAAGTCGGCGTGGTCGGGCCTTCGGGCGCCGGCAAGTCGACCATCATCCACCTGACCCAGCGCCTGCACGACATCCAGGCGGGCCGGGTGCTAATCGACGGTCAGGACGCAAGGACGCTCACGCAGGAATCGCTGCGCTTCGCGATCGCCGTGGTGCCGCAGGAGATCTCCCTGTTCCACCGCACCGTGATGGAGAACATCCGCTTCGGACGCCCCGAGGCGAGCGACGAGGAGGTGAAGGCGGCGGCCGCCGCCGCGCATTGCCACTTCATCGACGATCTGCCGGACGGCTACGGCACGATCGTGGGCGACCGCGGCGCCAAGCTCTCGGGCGGCCAGCGCCAGCGCGTCGGCATCGCGCGCGCGATCCTGAAGGACGCGCCGATCGTGATCCTCGACGAGGCGACTTCGGCGCTCGACACCGAGTCCGAGCTCGAGGTCCAGCGCGCGCTCGACAAGCTGACCCAGGGGCGCACCGTCATCGCGGTCGCGCATCGCCTGTCGACGCTGACGAGCTTCGATCGGATCGTGGTTCTGATGGGCGGCAAGGTCGCCGAGGACGGACCGATCGAGGAGCTGATCCAGAAGGGCGGGATCTTCGCACGCATGTGGAAGCTGCAGATCCGCGGCATCTCGGTCGACGTCGCGCTCGAGCAGCAGGGGTCTTAGGGCCGCCAAGGCTCCACGTGGCAGCCGCAGGAGGCCGCCTCGAGCCTTGCGAGGTCTCGGACCTCCACCGAGCCGCGCCGGCACCGGACGGCGCGCTCGCCCTCGAGCAGATGCAGGCTCGTGGTCACGCTCGCTCTCCGCACGGCGAAGATGTCGCCGAGCTGCTGGTGGGTGACCTCGATGGGCCGTTCGCCCAAGGAGCGCCGTCGCCGACAGCAGCCACCGCGCCAGCCGCCGCTCGATCGAATGGGCGGCGGCGCAAGCGCAGAGCCTCTCGGTCTCCGCCGCGCGGGCGAGGGCGTAATCGACGAGATCGCGATGAAGGGGAGGGCTCCCGGTCGCGAGCGCGGCCAGCGACGCCCCGTCGAGCAGAAGGCCGCGCGTCGCCGTGAGCGCGAGCGCGTCCGTCGAGGCCGTCCGCGCGCCGAGCGCCGCCTGATGGCCGACGAGCCCGCCGGGGCCGACGAGCCCGGCCTCGGCCCGCGCGCCTCCGGGCGTCCTCGCAAGGATTGCGACGAGCCCCTCGGTCACGAGATAGGCGGCTGAAAGCGGCGCGCCGCTTTCGATCATCGCCGTCCCACGCGCGACCTCGAACCCGCGCGGTTCGGAGCCCACCAGCGCCGCGCCGCTCGCCGCGAGCGAGGGCGGCCGGAAGGCTTTGCGGCGGTCGAGGGAGATGGGGCGCTGCATCGCCGCCGGCCTCGCGGGTCCGGGCCGACGGCCCGTCAGATCTGGTAGATGAAGCCCGCCATGGCGTTCTCGCCGATGTCGCGCATCTCGGCGAGCGTATGCTCGTCGAGAATTCGGGACATCGCGTCGCGCACGTCGAGCATCAGCAGCCGCACCTGGCAGGCCTTGACGTCCTTGCAGTCCTCGCACGGCACATAGGCCGAGCGGCTTGCGCATGGGATCGGCGCGAGCGGGCCGTCCAGCGTGCGGATGATCGAGCCGATGGTGATGGCCTCGGCGGGCTTGGCCAGCATGTAGCCGCCGGCCTTGCCCTTCTTCGAGGTCAGCATGCCGGCGTTGCGCAGCTCGCCCAGAATGGCGTCGAGAAACTTCTTGGGGATCGCGTTGCGGCTCGCGACATCGGCCACGAAAGTGGAGTGACCGGGCTCGAGGCGTGCGAGATCGACCATCGCTTTCAGACCGTATTGGCCTTCTTGGTCAGCATCGCGGTCCCGTCCATGCGCGGCCGCGCCAGAATCGGCGGCCGCTCATCGCCTTAAATAGATCGGCTCGATTGGTTCATAAACCGCAACCGCGTCGAGCGGCGCGTCACGCCGGCGTTCATGCGGCCCGATCGAGGATTTTCCACAGCCCGTTGGCCGCGGCCGCCGCCCTGTCGCCGACCATGAGCGTGCCGCGCATGAAGACGAGCGAGCGCGTGAGGCGCACGAGCTCGGGCTGCATGGAGGCGAACTCGCCCATCTTCACGGCGGACAGGAACTGCATGTCGAACTGCACGGTGACGCTCGGCTTGCCGCCCGCCGCGTCCCATGCCGCGACGCCGAGGGCGCGGTCGGCGAGCGTCATCAGCATGCCGCCATGGACGACGCCGATCAGGTTGGCGTGCTTGGGCTCCGCCACGAAGCCGAACGAGCGCAGGCCGTCCGCGCCGGTCCGCACGTAGAACGGACCGACATGGTCGACGAAGCCCTGGCCGTCGAACACCTCCCAGCCTTCGCCGAGAGGGTCGAAGGCGGGCGAGGGGGCGTCGTTCATGCGGGGACCTTTCGCCAGAGCGCTGGGCCGAGCTGGTGGATCGAGGAGCCTTGCGCGTCGACCGCGACGGTGACCGGCATGTCCTCGACGTCGAACTCGTGGATCGCCTCCATGCCGAGATCGGCGAAGGCGAGCACTTTCGACGACTTTATCGCCTTGGCCACGAGGATCGCCGCGCCGCCGACCGCGATCAGCGAGGCCGCGCCGTGGCGGCGGATGGCCTCGATCGCCTGGGGGCCGCGCTCGGCCTTGCCGATCATCGCGAAGAGGCCGGTGTTCTCCAGCATCTCGGCGGTGAACATGTCCATGCGGGTCGCGGTGGTGGGGCCGGCGGGGCCCACGGCCTCGTCCCCCACCGCCTTCACGGGGCCCACATAGTAGATCACCCGGCCCTTGAGGCTCACCGGAAGCGGCTCGCCGCGCGCCATCATCTCGACCATGCGCTTGTGGGGGGCGTCGCGGCCGGTGAGGAGTTTTCCGGACAGCAGCAGCCGGTCGCCGGCTTTCCAGGACGCGACCTCGGCGCGGCTCAAGGCGTCGAGGTCGACTTTCTTCGCGGCGTCCGCCGTCCGCTGCAGCGCGATCTCCGGCCAGTCGGCGAGCGAGGGCGGATCGAAGCGCGCGGGCCCGGAACCGTCGAGCGTGAAGCGCACATGGCGGTTCGCAGCGCATTGCGGCACGAGGCCGACGGGCTTCGAGGCCGCATGGGTCGGCGCGGTCTTCACCTTCACGTCGACCACGGTCGTCAGCCCGCCGAGCCCCTGCGCGCCGATGCCGAGCGCGTTGATGCGCTCGTAGAGCTCGATCCGCAGCTCCTCGGCGGTCGATGGCCCGCGGCGCAGCAACTCGCCCATGTCGATCGGCTCGAACAGAGACTCCTTGGCGAGCAGCATCGCGTGGTCGGACGAGCCGCCGACCCCGATCCCGATCATGCCCGGCGGGCACCAGCCGGCGCCGAGCGTCTCGACGGTCTGGATCACCCACTCGGCCACGGAGGCGCTCGGATTGAGCTGCGCGAACCGCGCCTTGTTCTCCGACCCGCCGCCCTTGGCCGCGACGATCACCTCGACCGCATCGCCCGCGACGAGGTCGACATGCAGCATCGCCGGGCCGTTGTCGCCGGTGTTCTTCCGGTCGCCGAGCGGATCCGACACCATGGTGGGGCGCAGAGGGTTCTCGTCGTCGAGATAGGCGCGAGCCACCGCCTCGTCGACGAGATCCTGCAGTCCGCGCGTGGTCTCGAACCGGACGCCGACGCCTGCCTTCACGAACACCGCCACCATGCCGGTGTCCTGGCACATCGGCCGCCGGCCGATCGCGGCCATGCGCGAGTTCACGAGGATCTGGGCGATCGCGTCCTTGGCCGCCGGGCTTTCCTCGCGGTCGTAGGCGGCTTTGAGGCTCTTCAGGAAATCGGCCGGATGATAGCAGGCGATGAACTGCAGCGCGGCCGCGACCGAGGCGACGAAATCCTCCTCGCGCACCACCGTCATCGCCGCTACTCCCCGGCCGCCCGGAGCGGCGCGAACTCGGCGCGCAACGCCGCGTCGTGCTGTCCGAGCGCCGGAACGGGGCCGAGCGTGCGGCGCTTTCCCTCGATCACCACCGGCGGCGCGAGCACTTCGGCCGGCCCGCCCGGCGTCTCGACGGGCAGCGTCGTGGCGCTGCGATGCGCCATGAGGTCGGCGACGGTGGACACGAGCCCATAGGCGATCCGCGCCCGGTCGAGCGCTTCCGTCACCTCGGCGCGGCTGCGGCTCGCGAGCGCCTTCTGCACGCGGGCGTCGCACGCCTCGCGGTTCTTCACGCGCTGGACGTTGGAAGAAAAGCGCGGGTCTTCGGCGAAGTCGGGATCGCCCAGCGCCTCCGCGCAGAGGATGCGCCACTCGCGTTCGTTCTGGATCGAGATGACGATCTCGCCGTCCGCGAGGGCGAAAACGCCGTAGGGACAGATCGACGGGTGCGCGAGGCCGAGCCGCTTCGGCTCGAAACCGCCATAGCGGCGCGTGAGATACGGCACGTTCATGTGGTCGGCGAGCGTGTCGAAGAGAGACAGCTCGATCAGCGAGCCCTCGCCTGTCTTTCCGCGTCGGATCAGCGCTTCGAGGATCGCGGCGTAAGCGGCCTCGCCGGTGGCGATGTCGCAGAGCGAGACGCCCACGCGCGCAGGGGCGGAGCCTTCGGCGCCCGTGATGGCCGAGAGGCCGACCTCTGCCTGCAGCAGCAGATCGTAGGCCTTGCGCTCGTGGTCGGGCGAGCCGGCCGCATAGCCGGAGATTTCGCAGACGATCAGCCGCCGGTGACGCTTGCGCAGCTCGGCGCCGCCGAGCCCGAGGCGCGAAGCTGCGCCGGCGCGAAGTTCTGGATGAAGACGTCGGCGCGGGCGACCATCGCCTCGACGAAGGCCCGGTCCTCTGGGGTCTTGAGATCGACCCGGCAGCTCTCCTTGCCGCGATTGACCCAGACGAAATAGGTCGACTGGCCCTGGACGAAGTCGTCGTAGCCGCGCGCGAAGTCGCCGTCTTCGCGCTCGAGCTTCACCACCCGCGCGCCGGCGTCGGCAAGCCGGGCGCTCGCGAGCGGAGCCGCCACCGCCTGCTCCATCGTCACCACGAAGATCCCGTCGAGCGCGCCCGGCATGAGGCCTCCTGAACCGTCGATGAGAAGCCTTCTAACCCTTCCGCGCCGCGCGCGGAAAGAGCCGGGCCGAATGCGAGCCGCTCGCGAATCGGCGCCCCGGCTGCGATTGTCCCGCCCGTGAGCAGCTTTCGCTTCGTCCACGCCGCTGACCTGCATCTCGGAGCGCCGCTTTCCGGGATCGCGCGCGCCGACCGTGATCTCGCGGAACGGTTTGCGAGCGCGAGCCGCGACGCCTTTTCCGATCTCGTCTCCCGCACGATCGAGCTCGGCGCCGCGCTCTTCGTGATCTCCGGCGACGTCTATGACGGCGAATGGCGCGACGCCTCGATCGGTCTGTTCTTCGCCCGGGAACTCGGGCGGCTCGATCGCGCCGGCGTCAAGGTCGCGATGGTGAAGGGCAACCATGACGCCGACAGCGTCGTGACGCGCGCGATCACCGCGCCCGAAAGCGTCGCGCAATTTCCGTCGAAGAAGCCCGCGACCGTGCGTCTCGACGAGCTGAAGGTCGCGCTCCACGGCCAGAGTTTCGCGGACCGCGCCGCGCCGGACAATCTCGCCCGCGGCTATCCGGCGCCCGTGCCGGGCTGGTTCAACATCGGCCTGCTGCACACTTCCTGCGGCGGCTACGCGGCGCACGAGACCTACGCGCCGTGCTCCGTCGAGGAGCTTCGCCTGAAGGGCTACGACTACTGGGCGCTCGGTCACGTGCATATGCACGAAGAGCTGTCGCAGGATCCCTGGATCGTGTTTCCCGGCTGCATGCAGGGCCGCAGCGTCCGCGAATGCGGGCCGAAGGGCGCGGTCGTCGTGGACGTCGAGGACGGGCGCGTCGTCTCCGCAGAGCGGCTGCTGGTCGACCGGGCCCGCTTCGCGATCGCGGAGGTCGACCTCGCCGACGTCGCGGACGAGGCCTCGGCTCTCCGACGCATCGAAGAGGCCGCCGCGCCGCATGTCGCCGAGGCCGAGGGCCGGCTTCTCGCCGTCCGCGTGACGCTTCATGGCGAGACGCCGCTTCATCTTCCTTTCGCCGCCGCGCGGGGCCGGATCGCCGAAGAGGCGCAGGCCGCGCTCCATCGGCTCGGCGCCGACGTCTGGCTCGAGAAGCTGAAGCTCGCCACGTCTTCGCCCGCCGCCGCCGCGGAGCGAGCGCCGGAGTTGAAGTCGCTCGACCTCGCGGGGCTGATGGAGGGGATCGACGACGATCCCGAGTTCTTGGCCCGCGCCGCCGAGACGCTGCAAGCGATGGGCGCGCGTCTTCCGGCGGCCTCGTCGGACGAGCCGGCGCTTGCCGACGATCTTGCCGGGCTTCTCGCCGAGGCGCGGGCGCTCGCGCTCGGTCGGCTCGGAGCCTGAGGCGGCGATGCGGCTGCTGCGGCTCGATCTCGAGAAATACGGCGCGTTCGAGGGACGAGCGCTCGTCTTCCGGCCGGACGCGCGGCTTCATCTCGTCTTCGGGCCGAACGAGGCGGGCAAATCTTCGGCGCTCTCGGCGGTCGGCGACCTGCTGTTCGGCTTCGGCCAGCGCACTGATTTCGCTTTCCGCCATGCGACCGGCGAGCTGAGGCTCGGGGCGCTGATCGCGGACGCCGAAGGGCGCGAGGTCTTCTTCCGTCGCCGCAAGGGCGCCAAGGCGACGCTGATCGACGCCGACGACAAGCCGCTGCGCGACGACCTGCTGGCGCCCTTCCTCGGGGCTCTCGGACGCGAGACCTTCGAGCGGGCCTTCGGCCTGACCTCCGACGCGCTCCGCAAGGGCGGCGAGGAGCTTCGCAAGGCCGACGGGGAGGCGGGCGCGAGCCTGTTCGCCGCGGCCTCCGGCCTTCGGGGATTGGAGGAGAAGCGTCGCGGGCTCGACGAGGAGGCCGACGCGCTGTTTCGCCCGCAGGCCTCGACGCGGCGCTTCAACGAGGAGTTCCGCGCCTTCGAGGCCGCGCGCAAGGAGGTGGCGGCGAACGAGCTCGGCCAGACCGAGTGGAAGCGGCTGAACGAGGCCATCGCGGCGCTCGAGACGCGTCACGCCGAGCTCGAACGGCGCCTCGCCGAAACCCGCACCGACCGCGCCCGGATCGAGCGGCTCGGACGCGCCAGGCGGGCCGCGACCGGCGTCGACGAGACGCGGCGCGCGCTAGAGGATCAAGGCGAAGCGCCTGACCTGACGATCGCCGGCGCCGCCGCGCTCGCCCGCGCGCTCGACGCCGCGGAGGCCGCGCGCGAGGCCGCTGGCCGGGCCGCCGGCGCTCTCAAGGCGCTCGAGGCCGAGGTCGCCTCGGCCGGGCTCGACGAGGCGGCGCTTGGCGCGGCGGAGGCGATCGAGCGCGCGTTCCGCCAGTCCGGCGCCTACGCCACGCTCCAGACCGACTTGCCGCGGGTGCGGCGCGAGGCGGAGGAGCGCGAGGCCGCGCTCGCCCAGCTCGCCGAACGGCTCGGACTTCCCGACGTCGCGGCCGTCGAAGCCGCGCGCCCGACCGATGCGGCGCGGGCCGAGCTGAAGGCGATGATCGAGGACGGCCGCGAACGCGCCCGCGCATCGGCCGAACGCGCGAAGGCGATCGCGGCCGAGCGCGAACGCCTGTTCCTGCTCGAACGGGACCGGGGGCCGCTCGAGCGATCGACCCGCGACCCTTCCGCGAGATCTTCGCAGGCCTTTCGCCGCGTCTCAGGTCGCTCGACCGGCGCGAGGCCGCGGCCGCTGAGGCAGGCGCCGAGGCCCGCGCGCTGGCGGAGGCCGCCGCGAGGCTGTTGCCGCCGGTCGGCGATCTCGACCAGCTCGCCGGACGCGCGGTTCCGGGCGCCGAGACCATCGCGCGTCATCGCGGCGCGCTCGACCGGCTCGACGCCGACATCGCGCGCGCGGCCGAAGCGCTCGCCCGCGACGAGGCCGAGAGCGCGCGGGCTGCGAGCGAGGCGCGGGCGCTCGCCTCGAGCGGGCCGATCGCCTCGCCGGAGGCGGTGCGCATGGCGCGCGAGGCGCGCCGGGCCGGCTGGGAGCGGCTCCGGACCCACCTCTTCGGTCTCGCGCCGCTTGAACCGGGCGAACTTGCGGCGGCCGTGTCGGAGCTCGAAGCGGCCATGGCCGAGGCCGACCGCCTCGCCGACCGCGCCGCCGAGGACGCCGGGCGCGCAGCCCGCGAAGCCGAGCTGAAGCGTCGCGGCGAGGATCTCGCGGCCGCTCTCCACGCGGGCAGGGCGCGACGGACGGCGCTCGAAGCTGGACGGGGCGAGGCGCTGGAGGACTGGCGCGGCGCCTGGGCCCCGTCCGGCGTGTCGCCCGCGACGCCCGCCGAGATGGAGGGCTGGCGCAAGGACGTCGCGGCGCTGCTCGATCGGCGCGAGCGCAACGGCCGGCGCCTCGCCGATCTCGCAGCGCTCGACGCGCAGGCGGCCGAGCTGCGGCCCGAGCTTGCGGCGCTCGGCGCCGAAATCGGGCTCAAGGGCGTCGAGGACCTTTCGGCCCGCTGGGAGAACGGATCGAGGAGCGGCTCGCCGCGCTCGACGAGGTCTGGCGCGACGCGGCCGAGGCCGCCGCCGCCATCGGCGAGCTCGGCCGGCGGCTCGCCCGGCTCGAGGCCGAGGAGCAGGCGGCGCAGGCCGGCGCGGCCGCGCGCGCCGCGCTCTGGTCGTCGGCCTGCGCGGCCGCGGGCCTTGCGCCGGAATCGGCGCTTTCCGGCGCCGCCGCCGCGCTCGCCGCCTGGGACGAGGCGCCGGCGCTCATCGCCGAGCGCGAGGACAGGAGCCGGCGCGTGCGCGGCATCGTGCGGGACTCGGCGCTGTTTTCCGATCAGGTCGCCGAGCTCGTCGGCGCCGTCGCGCCGGATCTCGCCGACCTTGCGCCGGACGCCGCGGCCCGGCGCCTCAACGACCGCCTCACCGCCGCGCGCGCGGCCGAGACGCGCCGCGTCGAGACCTCGCGACGCCTCGTCGAAGCGCGGCGTTCGGCCTCGGCCGCGGCCGAGCGGCGCGCCGAAGCGAGCGCGGCCGTCGCTGCGGCCTCGTCGGCTTTTCCCGAAGGCGCGGACCTTCGCGACGCGCTCGCCCGCTTCGCCGCGCGCCAAAAGCTCGCCGAGACGCTCGCCGAGCGGCGCGCCCAGCTGCTGATGGCGGGCGAGCGGCCCGACGAAGAGACGCTGCGGGGCGAACTCGCCTCCTTCGATCCTGACGCCGCGCCGGCCGCGATCGAGGCGCTCGGCGCGGACGAGGCCCGGCTCGTCGCCGAGGACCGGGAGGTCTTCGCCGAGCTCACGGCCCAGCGCGCGCGCCGCGACGCGCTCGGGGGCTCGGCGGCCGAAGCCGCCGCGGCGCGCCAGCGGGCCGCCGGCGCCGCGCTCGCCCAGACGGCGCGCGATTGGGCGGTGCTGAAGCTCGCGAGCCTGCTGATCGGCGCCGCGGTCGAGCGCGCCGGAAGCGTCGACCGCAGCCCGACGCTCGAGCGCGCCGGCGGCCTGTTCGCGCTGCTCACCGGCGGCGCCTTCGAGGGCTTCGCGCAGGATTTCGAGAAGGACGAGCCGGCGCTCGTCGCGCGGCGCGCCGGCGGCGAGCGGGTCGCGGTCTCGGGCCTGAGCGAGGGCACCCGCGACCAGTTCTATCTCGCGCTGCGGCTTGCGGCGCTCGAAGACTACGCCGAGCGCGCCGAGCCCGCGCCCTTCATCGGCGACGACCTGTTCGCGAGCTTCGACGACGCCCGCACCGAGAACGGCCTTCGGGCGCTCGCCGAGGTCGGGGGCAAGATCCAGCCGATCCTCTTCACCCACCACCGGGCGGTGGTGGAGGCGGCCAAAGCCACGCTCGGCCCGGCGGTCGACGTGATCGAGATCGAGCCCGTCACGCGCTGAGCGCGCGGCGCGCGAAGGCCCGGACGCGGGCAGCGGCCGAGGCCGCCGCGCGCCAGGCCGCCGTGCCGCGCACCCAGGCGAGCGCGCGCTCGCGCAGCGCGACCAGAAGTCCGTAGCCGCGGGCGAACCAGCCGATCTCGAGCATGCGCGCCTTGCCGGCGTGGAAGATCCGCTCGCAGATCAGAAGGCTCGACAGATGCGCGGCCACGAGCGCGACGGCCCCTGTCACGAAATGGCCCTCGGCGATCCAGTAGAGAGCCACGAACTTGAACGGCTCGATGGCTGCGAACGGCACGGCGAGCAGCGCCAGCGCGCCGTAGGGCGGCAGGCCCGCGATCCAGTCGCCGATCCTCTGGAACAGTCTTAGGCCCGCGGCCCAGCCGATGATCGGGCGCACGAGCGGCCCGAACAGGGCGTCGAGCGCGTCATAGGCGAGCACGAGCGCCGCGACCGGAACGGAGAGGATTTTCTTGAGGAGGTCCCGCATCACGCCCCGATGCGCCCGGGCCGCGGCGTTTTGAGGGCGGGGCTCGACTGTGGCGAACTTGGGAGCAGGTCGATCCCCTTGTCGTCATGCCCGAGCTTTGCTCGGGTATCCACGACTTCGGCGTAGAGCTTCACGTCCCTAGGAAGTCGTGGATGCCCGGCTGCCGCCGGGCATGACGGCGGCGGGTGTGATCTGCGAATTCCGCCCTCCGTCATGCCCGAGCTTCGCTCGGGTATTCACGACTTTGTCGTAGAGCTTCACGTTCCTAGGAAGTCGTGGACGCCCGGCTGCCGCCGAGCATGACGGCGGCAGGCGTGATCTGCCAATTCCGCCACTCGTCATGCCCGAGCTTCGCTCGGGTATCCACGACTTTGGCGTAGAGCTTCACGTTCCTAGGAAGTCGTGGACGCCCGGCTGCCGCCGGGCATGACGGCGACGGATGTGATCTGCCAATTCCGCCCCCGTCATGCCCGAGCTTTGCTCGGGTATCCACGACTTTGGCGTAGCGCTCGACGCTCCTGGAAAGTCGTGGACGCCTGGCTGCCGCCGGGCATGACGGCGGCGCAGGAACAACTAAAAATCCTAAATAGGAAAAAAGTCATTGACAGCGTGACGCTGGTCGGGTAGGTTTCTTCCATGCTCCACAGTTGCGTCGAGGTCGCGGCGCTGTCCTGCGAAGGAGGCGCGGCATGACGGCCGATCGCCCGGTGAAACAGGCGTTGCACGGCGCGGCCGCGCGGTCCGTCGCCCAGAACGGCATTTCGCCGGATACCGTCGCCGAGGCGCGGCGGCTCTACGAGTCGAGCGCGCTGTCGATCGAGGCGATCGCGACGCGGGTTGGCGTCGGCCGGACGTCGGTGCGGCGGCTCGCGGAGAAGGGCGGCTGGCGCCGGCCCGCGGCCGCGCAGGCGCGAAAACGTCTCGTCGGCGCGATCCGCGAGAAGGCCGAGAAGGAGATCGTGGCCGCCGAGGCCGCCCTTGCGGGCGGCGGCGACGCGGGCCCGGCGGCGCGCACGCTGGCGAGCCTGGTGCGCACGCTGCGCGAACTCGCCCGCTACGACGAGGAGCAGGCGCGCTCAGATGGGCAGGGCCGCGCCGGCGGGCGGGCGGCTGGCGCGGACATGGTGGACGGCGAGGAGTTCGATGGCTTTGTCGCCGATCCTGACGCCTTCCGCGATGCGCTTGCGCAGCGTCTTGAGAAGCTTCGCGACGAACGCGGAACGTGACTCGCAGCTCGCCGCGCTCACCGCGCGGGACGTCGCGCTGATTGAAGGCGACTGGGCGCTCTGGGCGCGGCGGGATCAATGCCCGCCGGCCGGCGACTGGACCACGTGGCTCGTGCTCGGCGGCCGCGGCGCGGGAAAGACCCGCGCCGGCGCCGAATGGACGCGCGGCGTCGCGCTCGGCCGGCCGGGCTTTGCGCCCGCCGCCGGACGGATCGCCCTCGTGGCCGAGACCTACGCCGATCTTCGCGAGGTGATGATCGACGGCCCCTCGGGGCTGCGGGCGATCTGCCCGGGCCCCGAGCGGCCGCGCTACGAGCCGACGCGCAAGCGTCTCCTCTTTCGCAACGGCGCGGTGGCCCACGGCTTTTCGGCCGAGGACCCCGAGGCGCTGCGCGGGCCGCAGTTCGACGCCGCCTGGTGCGATGAGATCGGCAAGTGGCGACACGGCGAGGAGGCCTGGGACATGCTGCAGTTCGGCCTGAGGCTCGGGGCTCGGCCCCGGCAGGTCGCGACCACGACGCCGCGCGCGACGCCGCTGGTGAAGCGGCTGGTCGCCGACGGCGCCGTCGCGGTGACGCGCGCCGCGACCAAGGCGAACGCCGCCAATCTCGCGCCCGGCTTCCTGCAGGCGGTGGTCGGCGCCTATGCCGGCACGCGGCTCGGCCGGCAGGAGCTCGACGGCGAGCTGATCGAGGACCGCGACGACGCGCTGTGGTCGCGAGAGGCGGTGGAGCGGGCGCGGGTCGCCGCCGCCCCGGCGCTGCGCCGGATCGTGGCGGCGGTCGATCCGCCGGCCTCCTCGGGCAAGAGTTCGGACGCCTGCGGGCTCGTGGCGGCCGGTCTCGGCGAGGACGGGCGCGTTTATGTGCTCGCCGACGAGACGCTGCAGGGCGCGCGGCCGGAACTTTGGGCGGCGCGCGCCGTCGCGCTGTGGCGCAGGCTCGAGGCCGACGCGCTGGTCGCCGAGGTCAACCAGGGCGGCGAGATGGTGCGCGCGGTGATTTCCGGCGTCGATCCGTCGATCCGGTGATCGCGGTGCGGGCGACCCGCGGAAAATGGCTGCGGGCCGAGCCCGTGGCGGCGCTCTATGCGCAGGGGCGCGTCTCGCATGTCGGGCCGTTGCCGGCGCTCGAGGACGAGATGGCGGGGTTCGGGCTCGACGGCCTGTCGAACGGCCGCTCGCCCGACCGCGTCGACGCGCTGGTCTGGGCGGTGTCGCATCTGATGTTCGCCGCCCGGGGCAGGGGCCCGCGGGTTCTGGCGCTTTAGGAGATTTCGCCCGACGGCGCAGCCGCTCCGCCGTCATGCCCGCGCGGCGGCGCGGGCGTCCACGACTTTCTGGGATCGTCGAGCGCTACGCCGAAGTCGTGGATACCCGAGACAAGCTCGGGCATGACGGTTGAGGCGCGCGCGCCTGAACCGGAAGCGGCTTGAAAAAAATGCGCCGGCCGACCGGGGAGGGGTCGGCCGGCGCAGTAACGGAAGCCCGGCGGCGAATGCGCAAGGGGGTGTCCGCCGGGCCTCCGGTTACGCTTCGATCACGTCGACGATCTCGTAGGTGTCGGGGTCGACGATGACGATGAGGTCGTCGTCCGTGACGAAGTAATAGTAGCTCTCATATTCGGGCACGATCTCGACGATCGTGCTCGGCAGGCGCTGCGCCCTGATCTTGTCGCGCGGCAGCTTCACGCCGACCGAGAACGAGACGCCGACGCTCGACCGCGAGACCTTGGCGGACGAGCCGGAGCTCCTGATCGTGGTCTTGATCTTGGTCTTCTGCTCGGTCGAGACGCTGACCTTGGTCCTGGTGGAGGACTTCGACGACGCCTCGCCGCGGTCGCGGTCTCCGCCGGAACGGTCGCGGTCCCCGCCGGCGCGATCGCCGCCGCGGTCGCGGTCGCCCGACTTCTCGCCGCGGTCCATTCCGGACTTCTCGCCGCGATCCTTGTCCATGCCGGATTTTTCGGAGCCGGATTTTTCAGAGCCCGACGACATGTCGCCGGACTTGTCCTTGCCCGAGCCGTCCTTGCCCGAACCCGACTTCATGTCGGAGCCGCTTTTCATGTCGGAGCCCGAACCGGACGTCTCGGAGCCGGCCTTGTCGCCGCCCGACTTGCCCGAGCCGCTCTCCGAGCTCTTGCCGGAGCCGCTCTCCGAGCTCTTGCCCGAACGCTCGCCGCTGTCCGAACCGGACCTCGAGGTCGAGCCAGCGTCCTGACCCGACCCCTGGCCGGAATCCATGCGGCCGCCCGACGACGATCCGCCGCTTGACGCGCCGCCGTCGGACATGCCCGACGACGACCCGCCTGACGACGACCCGCCGCGTTCGGCGCCCGAAGACGAGCCGCCCGCCGAGGAGCCGGACGAACCGCCGCTCGACGACGAACCGCCGGACGAGTCGCCGCCGCCGCCGCCCGACGAGCCGCCGGACATCTCCTTGCCGCCGCCGCCGTCGCCCTTCTGGGCGAACGCGGCAGCCGGCGCCACAGCGATGGCGATCGCCGCGACGGTGGTCATGAGAAGATTTTTCATGGGAAGTCTTTGCCCTTCTGCGGCGGAGAAAAATCACCGCCGCCAAAGCGCGCCCTCGGGACCGCCAACGCGACCCCCGGGCGATCGTTCCGAAAAACATGTCGAAAAACACGCGGCGGACACAACGATCCATGCTGCGCCGCGGCGTGAATCCTGAGGCGTTTTCGCCCAACCGACTGACAACCCGAGCGGAACCGCGCCCGCCGCGCCGCCGCAACCCGTGAGAGCCGCCATGGCGTTCGGTTTCGCGCATTTGTTCGGCCGCCGCCGTGAGGCGAAGTCGCATCCCGCGGGGTCGCTCGTGGCGTTGCACGCCGGCGGCCGCGCGGTCTGGTCGGCGCGCGATCCCGCGACGCTCGCCCGCGAGGGCTACCCGAAGAACCCGGTGGTGCACCGCGCGGTGCGCATGGTGGCCGAGGCGCTCGGCGGCGTTCCGCTGGCGCTCTCCGAGGGCGACCGCGAACTCGACCGCCACCCGCTGCTCGACCTGCTCGCCCGCCCGAACGCCCGGCAGGGCAAAGCGGGGCTGCTGGAGGCGGTCGCCGCGCATCTGCTGACCGCAGGCGACGCCTATTTGGAGGTCGTCTCGATCGAGGGCGAGCCGCGCGAGCTTCATGCGCTGCGGCCCGACCGGATGCGGCTCGAGGCCGGGCCGGACGGCTGGCCGGAGGCCTACGAGTACCGGGTCGGCGCGACGGTCGTGCGCTACGACCAGCGGGCCGAGCCCGTGGCTCCGATTCTCCACCTCTGCCTGTTCAATCCGCTCGACGACCACTTCGGCCTGAGCCCGCTGGAGCCGGCGGCCGCGGCGGTCGACCTCCACAATGCGGCCTCGGCCTGGAACAAGGCGCTGCTCGACAACGCCGCCAGGCCGTCGGGCGCGCTGATCTACAAGGGTCCGGAGGGGCAGGGCCTCGCCGACGACCAGGTGGAGCGGCTGAAGGAGGAGCTGGAGGCGCAATTTTCCGGGGCCGCCAACGCCGGGCGGCCGCTGTTGCTCGACGGCGGCCTCGACTGGCGGCCGATGTCGCTCACCCCGCAGGAGATGGATTTTCTCTCCGCCAAGAATTCGGCCGCGCGCGAAATCGCGCTCGCCTTCGGCGTGCCCCCGATGCTTCTGGGCATCCCGGGCGACGCGACTTACGCCAACTACGCGCAGGCCAATGTCGCGCTGTGGCGCCAGACCGTGATCCCGCTGCTGGGGCGGATCGCGCAGGCGATCGCCAACTGGCTCTCGCCCGCCTACGGCGCCGAGCTGACGCTGACGCCCGACCTCGACGCCGTGGAGGCGCTGAGCGCGGAGCGGGAGTCGCTCTGGCGCCGCGTGACGGCGGCCGACTTCCTCACCGACGAGGAGAAGCGCGCGGCGGTGGGGTATGGGGCGAGAACGTGAGCAGGTCAGCGCCGCCGATCCTGCCGAGCCGGCGCGCAGTAGGCGTCTGGTCGAGACTTGCAGAGGCCGACTGCGTGCTTCGAGACACGGCCTTACGGCCGCTCCTCAGCATGAGGCCGGTTTGATTCCGCTCCAACGGTCGTGACGCTTCGACAGTCCTCATGCTGAGGAGGCCCGCAGGGCCGTCTCGAAGCATGCCGCGACAGGGTCGAGCGCGGCGTCTTCGCAGTGAACCTATTGCGGCGTGCGGATCCTCTCTTTCTTGTCCCGGACGTGATCCGGGACCCAGAACCGAGACGTGTCTCGATCAGGCTCCGCCGCCTCCGCGCTTCAGTCTGAGCGCCTGTCGGTTCTGGGTCCCGGATCAGGTCCGGGACAGGAGGTCCGCGGCTCCATCATCAGGGATCACCCCATGCCCAACCCGCTCTCCCGGGCGCGAACGCTTGCGCCTGCGCGCCGCCCCGCGCCGGAACTGAAGCGCCCGCCGCTGGCTCCGGCGGTCTCGGCCGACGGCGCGATCGAGGGCTACGCCAGCCTCTTCGGCGTCGTGGATCTCGGCCGCGACAGGGTCGAGCGCGGCGCCTTCGCCGCGAGCCTCGCCCGCCGCGGGCCGCGCGGAATCCGCTTCCTGTTCCAGCACGATCCGGCCGAGCCGATCGGCGCCTGGACGTCGATCTCCGAGGACGTCCGGGGCCTGCGGGTCTCGGGGCGGCTCAATCTCGCGGTCGCCCGGGCGCGCGAGGTGCATGCGCTGCTGCGGCAGGGCGCGCTCGACGGGCTTTCGATCGGCTTTCGCGCGGTGCGCTCGGTCCGCGAGGCAGCGGGCGTGCGCCGGCTCATCGAGATCGACCTCTGGGAGGTCTCGGTCGTCACCTTCCCGATGCTGCCCGACGCGCGCGTCGCGGCGGTCAAGCGTCGCGTTTCTCCCGCCGCCGCCCGGCGGCCCCACGCCAGAGAGGCAGCAGCCCGATGACCCTCGCCGATTTCTCCTCCCCCGAAACCAAGGCCGCCGAGGGCGCGCGTCGTCGCTCGAGGTGGTGACCGCCTTCGACGACTTCATGCGCGCCTTCGAGGCCTTCAAGGAGACCAATGACGAGCGCCTCGCCGAGATCGAGCAGCGGCTCTCGCCCGACGTGGTGACGAGCGAGAAGCTCGCCCGCCTCGACGACGCGCTCGACCGGCAGCAGCGCGCGCTCGACCAGCTGTCGCTGAAGAGCCGCCGGCCGCCGCTCGAGACCGGCGTTGCGCGCGACAGCGGCCGCGCCGAGCACAGGTCCGCGTTCGACGCCTATGTGCGGCGCGGCGAGGTCGCCTCGCTGAAGGGGCTGGAATCCAAGGCGCTCGTCGCCGGAACCGACGCGCAGGGCGGCTATCTCGCGCCCGACGCCACGGAGCGCGAGATCGGCCGGCGGCTTGCCGAAGTCTCGCCGATCCGTGCGATCGCGAGCGTCCAGGCGGTGACGGCTTCGGTCTATCGAAAGCCCTTCGCGACGGAAGGCTTCGCCTCCGGCTGGGCGGCCGAGACCGCGGCCCGCGCGCAGTCGGCGACGCCCGTGCTCGACGAGCTGACCTTCCCGGCCATGGAGCTCTACGCCATGCCGGCCGCGACCCAGACGCTGCTCGACGACGCCGCGGTCGACCTCGACCAGTGGATCGCGCAGGAGGTCGAGACCGCCTTCGCCGAGCAGGAGAGCGTCGCCTTCGTCACCGGCGACGGGATCACCCGGCCGCAGGGGTTTCTCACGCCGCCGAAGGTCGCGAACGGCAGCTGGTCCTGGGGCAATATCGGCTATGTGGCGAGCGGCGCCGCAGGAGCCTTCGACGCTGACGAGCCGGCCGACGCGTTGCTCGACCTCGTCTATGCGCTGCGCGCCGGCTATCGCCGCAACGCGAGCTTCGTGATGAACCGCCGCACGCAGGCCGCCGTGCGAAAACTGAAGGACGTCGACGGCCGCTATCTCTGGGCCGCCGGCCGGGGCAGGGGCCGCGAGCCTGCTGGGCTTCCCCGTGGTCGAGGCCGAGGCGATGCCGGACGTCGCGGCCGACGCCCATGCGATCGCGTTCGGCGACTTCCGCCGCGGCTATCTGGTGGTGGACCGGATCGGGGTGCGGATCCTGCGCGATCCCTACACCGCCAAGCCCTATGTGCTGTTCTACACGACCAAGCGCGTGGGCGGCGGCGTGCAGGACTTCGACGCCATCAAGACGCTGCGCTTCGCGGCGAGCTGAGGCGTCGGAAAGGGACGCGCCGCAGGATCGATCCCCACCCTCTCCCGCACGCGGGGGAGGGACGGAGACGGCGGCGCGTCGCGTTCTACTTCGGCGTCGCGATGTAGAAGGTGTCGACGGCGTTGTAGCCCTCGGTGAAGGCGATCACGCCGCCGCTCACCGAGCGGTCGCCGACATAGGGCAGGTAGTAGTCGGCCCCGCCGCGCGCGACGCGCAGAACCTTGCCGCCGGGCTTGGCCACGAAGAACACGTCCTGGTGGTTGCCGTTTCCGTCGACATAGAACGCGGTGAAGGCGAGGCCGCTCGCGTCGACGCCGAAGCCCGGGCCATAGCCGTTGCCCACGAAGGTGTGGAACGTCGTGGCGGCGCCCGGAACCTTGGTCTTCGTCGTGACGAAGGCCAGGGCCTCGTCGAGCGTCCTGGGCTTGAAGATGCCCGAATAGCCGTCGGCCGGCTGGTCCGACAGGACGGCGATCTCGCTCGACGTGTCCGAGGCCGAGGCCGCGGAGTTGCGCACGTGAACGCCGCTCGAGCCGCCCTGCAGCCGCGTCATGTTGTCGATGAGGTCCGTGAAGCCGTCGCCCGCCTGAAAATAGGCGTTCGCCCCGCTCACCGGATCGAACAGTCCGCTGGCGTAGAACTGAAGGCTCTTCTTCGCCACGAGCGGGCGCGAGAAGTAGCCGAAATAGCCCGGGACCGGCCCTGAGGGCGAGCGGGCGTCGAGCTCGGTCTCGGCCGAATAGATCACGGTCTTCAGGCTCGAGCCGTCGATCTTGGCCCTGAAGACGCCGGTCGCCCCGTTCGGGTCGACGCCGAAGAACGCAACCGTCTTGCCGTTGGTCGAGGCCCAGCGGATGTCCTGGAACACGAGCCCGCCGGCCTTCGGGATCGGCGTCTTGCCGTTCGCGATCAGCCGCACGCCGCCGCGCACGTTCGCGGTGTAGAGGCCGTTCGTGTTGTCGGCGTCGCGGGCGAAGAACACCACCGTCTCGCCGCCGATCAGCGTCGGATATTCCGAGCCCGTATTGCCGAAGGCCGTAAACTTGCCCTTGCCGGCCGGCGCCTTGGTCTCGAAGCCCGCGAGCTTGCGGATCTTCTTGGTCGAGATCTGGTAGCTCCAGATCCCGTCCTGCGGGCCTGCGCGATTGGTCCAGACGACGAAATCGCCGGAGATCGCAGGCGGCCCGAAGAGATTGAAGGGCGTGCAGGGATCGGGCGGCAGATCGGGCCGGCAAAGCCCCTTGAGCGGCGCGGTGATCTTGAAGTCGGCCGCCGCGGCGGCGGAGCCGAAAAGCGCAAGGAGCGCTGCAGCGAGCGCTGCGCGCCGACCGGAAATGCGGATCATGAGGCGCTCCCCGAACGATCCCGTGGTGACGTTATCAAGTGCTGACAAGTCGTATCGCCGAACGCCAAAGCATTCGGCGTCGACATGCTCGCAAACATTACCACTCTGTATTGTGCAAGACAATCGATCGGCTTCGGCCTGTCGGGTTTATTTGCGCGCCATGTAGTCGAATACCGCGCAGGCGCTTCGTCATCATCAAAAGTCATGAGGATCTCATGCCCGCCGTGCTTTTGAGCGCGCCCGCGGCCGAACCGATCGGCCTGTCGGACGCCAAGGCTTTCCTGCGCCTCGACCACGACGCCGAGGACGCGCTCGTTGGCGATCTCATCGCCGCGGCGCGCGACCAGGTCGAGCGCCTCACCCGCCGGGTGCTCGTCGCCCAGCGCTGGCGGCTCGACATCGCGGTTCCGGCCGACGGCGCGCCCGTGCTGCTGAAGCCGCGCCCGGTGCGCGAGGTCGAGGAGGTGCGGATCCGCCGTCCGGGCGGCGCGCTCGAGGTTCTGGACGAGGCGCTCTGGCGCTTCGACTGGGCGGGCGAGCGGCTGACCTTCGCGGCCTCCGTTCCGCCGGGCGCGCGGGTCGAGATCGATCTCGCGGTCGGCTATGGCGAGCCCGACCAGGCGCCGGAGTCGCTGCGGCTTGCGGTGCGCCGGCTGACCGCGGAAGGCTTCGAGCGGCGATCGGGCCGCGACGGGCCGCCGGCCGACGTCTGCGGGCTCGTCGAGCCCTACCGGGACATGCGGCTGTGAGCGCGGCGGCGACCCCCGGGCTCCTGCGCCGCAGGATCTCGATCGAGCGCCCGGCCGACGCCGACGACGGCGCCGGCGGCGTGACGCGCGGCTTCGCGCCGCTCGCGACCGTCGCGGCGAGCCTTGAGCCGCTCTCGGCCGAGGAGGCGGCGGCCGGCCGCGCGCTCGGGCTCAACCGCCTGTGGCGCGCGACGATCCGCGGGCGGGGCGACCTCACCGGCGGCCACCGCGTCGCCTGGCGCGGCCATGTGTTCGACGTGCTCTCGGTCCCGCCCGCTCGACGCAGACGGGCGTTTCGAGGAGCTGCTCTGCGAGGAGACCGGCGCATGAGTTCGGCCGCGCTTTCCCTGCGGGCCGCGGTCCGCGGGCGCCTTGCGGGCGACGCCGCGCTTTCGGCGCTCACCGGCGGCCCGCGGATCTATGACGAGCCGCCGCGGGGAAGCCTGCCGCCCTACGTCGCGCTCGGCCGCTGCGAGAGCCAGGACGCGTCCGGCGACGGCGCGCCCGCCGAGGAGCATGCGCTGACGCTCGAAGTCTGGTCGCGCGAGGGCGGGCTCTCGGAGGCGCTCAGGATCGCCGACCGCGTCGTGCGGCTGCTCGACGACGCCGATCTTTCGCTCGACGGCGCGCGGCTCGCCGGCCTCGCCTGGCGCGCGACGGAGGCCGACCGCGTCGCGGAGGCGGGCCTTCGCCGCGCGACGCTGACGTTCCGGGCCGTCACCGAGCTCGCCTGACCCATCGACCCCACGCCATCGGAGATCCCTCATGGCCATCCAGAAAGGCAAGGACCTGCTCGTGAAGGTCGCCGACGGGGCGGGCTTCGCGACCGTCGCGGGGCTGCGCTCGCGCCGGCTCGCCTTCAATTCCGAGACCGTCGACGTCACCCATTCCGAAAGCGCCGGCCGCTGGCGCGAGCTTCTGGCCGGGGCCGGCGTGAAACGGGCGAGCGTCGTCGGCGCGGGCGTCTTCCGCGACGGCCCGTCGGACGCGCTGGTGCGCGGGCTCGTGTTCTCCGGCGACGTCGCCGAGTTCCAGATCGTGATCCCGGATTTCGGACGGATCCAGGGGCCGTTCCAGGTCGTCGGGCTCGAGTTCCGCGGCGAGCACGCGGGCGAAGTCACCTACGACCTCTCGCTCGAAAGCGCGGGCGAACTCGCCTTCTCGGCGCTATGACGCCCGACTTCGAGGAGCTTCCAATGCCAGCCAATCGCCGCCGCGGCGAGGTCGAGGCCGTGTTCGACGGCAGGCCCTGCCGGCTCGCGCTCACCCTCGGCGCGCTCGCCGAACTCGAACACGCCTTCGCGGTCGCCGACCTCACCGCGCTCGCGGAACGCTTCGAGACGGGGCGTCTCTCGGCGCGCGACGTCACGACGATCTTGGGCGCGGGGCTGCGGGGCGGCGGCGCCGATCTTTCCGACGCCGACGTCGCGCGCCTGTCGCACGAGGAGGGCGCGGCCGGTTTCGTTCGCGCGGTCGCCGACCTGCTGCGCGCGACCTTCGGGGCCGGGGAGGGCGGCCCGGCGGGCCAAAACCCTTTCCCTGGGACGAGCTGAGCGCCGTCGGACTCGGCGTGCTGAAGCTCGCGCCGCGCGACTTCTGGCGCGCGACCCCGGCAGAGATCGCGGCGGCGGCGCGAGGGCTCGCCGGCGCGGCCGGCGCCGTCGCCCCGCTTCGCCGCGGCGAGCTTGAGCGCCTGATGACGACGTTCCCCGACGCGGAGACACGACATGGCTGAGGGCGAAGCGATCGCCGTGACGATCGAGGTCGAGGCCTCGGCGCTTCGACGCGAACTGACGGAGGCCGAACGCCTCTCCCGCCGCTTCGGCTCGGCGCTCGGCGACGCGCTGGAGGCCGGCGTCGTGCAGGGCTCCTCGCTCTCGGAGGTGCTGCGGGGGCTCAGCGCGCGGCTGTCCTCGATCGCGCTGTCGGCGGCCCTGAAGCCGGTCGAGACCGCGTTCGGCTCGATCTTCTCCGGGCTGACCCGCGGCCTGTTCGGCGGCGCCTCGCCTTTCGGCGCCGCAGGCCTCGCCGCGCCGCAGGGCGTCTCGACCGCGCTCGCCTCCGCTTCGCCCGCAGCCGTCGCGGCGCCTGCGCCTCAGTCGGCGCCGCAGGCCGGCCATGGCGCGATCACCGTCAACATCTCGACGCCGGACGCCGAAAGCTTCCGGCGCTCGGAAGTCCAGGTCTCGGCCGCGCTCGCCCGGGCGGTGGCGCGGGGCCGGCGCGGGCTTTGATCAGGGAGGGCCGCAGGTGAGCCCCTTTCACGACGTGCGCTTTCCGACCGACATCGCGCGCGGGGCGCGCGGCGGGCCCGAGCGGCGCACCGAGATCGCGACGCTCGGCTCAGGGTTCGAGGAGCGCAACGCGCTCTGGGCCCATTCGCGACGGCGCTGGGACGCGGGGCTCGGCGTGCGCACGCTCGCCCAGCTCCAGCAGGTCGTCGCCTTCTTCGAGGAGCGGCGCGGGCGGCTCGTCGGCTTCCGCTTCAGGGATCCGCTCGACCATTCCTCGGCGCTTCCGGGCGTCGGCGTGGAGCCCGCCGACCAGCTGCTCGGGGCAGGCGACGGCGAGACCCGGCGCTTCGCGCTGCGCAAAACCTATGGCGGAGCGTTCGACCCCTATCGCCGGCCGATCCGCAAGCCGGTGGCCGGCACCGCGAGGGTCGCGGTCGGGGGCGTCGAAACCACGGCGTTCGCGCTCGATCTCTCGAGCGGCGAGGTCGTGCTCGACGCGGCCCCGGCGGACGGAGCGCCGGTCTCGGCGGGCTTCGAGTTCGACACGCCGGTGCGCTTCGACGCCGATCGGCTCGAGGTCGACCTCGCGGCTTTCGGCGCGGGCTCCGCGCCCTCGGTGCCGCTGATCGAGATCCGGCTCGCCTGAAGGACCCCCATGCGCCACATCCCCGAAGCGCTCGCCGGGGCGCTCGCCTCGGGCGTCTCCACGCTCGCGCGCTGCTGGCGGCTCGCCGCGTCGCCGGGGCGCCCACCCCGCGGCGCGCCACGGCGACGCTCGGGACGCTCGGCCGACGGCGCGCGCTCCTTCGCGACCGGCTCGTCGCGGCCTCGGCGGCGCGAAGCCTCGCTCGGCCTCGGCGTCGACGGGCTCGAGGTCGTGGGCGCGCTCGACGACGCCGGGCTCACCGACGCCGATCTCGCCCGCGGCGCCTATGACGGGGCGCGCGTCGAGCTGACGCTCGTCGACTGGGAGGACGTCGAAAACCGCGTGACGTTGTTCTCCGGCGCGCTCGGCGAAGTCGCGCGCGAGGGGCGGGGGTTCACGGCGGAGCTTCGGAGCCTCGCGCATGCGCTCAACCAGCCGCGCGGCCGGCTCTACCAGCGCGCCTGCGACGCGGCGCTGGGCGACGCCCGCTGCAAGGCGGATCTGACGCTCGCCGAGCATCGGGCCGAAGGCGTCGTGACGGCGGTCATCGGCGTCCGCGGGCTGACGGCGGACGCGCTCGACGGGCGCGGACGTGCGTTCGAACGCGGCCGGCTCATCTGGACCAGCGGCGCCAATCAAGGCGCCGCCGCCGAGGCGCGGCGGCACGCGGACGGCTTTCTGGAGCTCGCCGAGGCGCCGCCGGCGCCGATCGCCGAAGGCGACGGCTTCATGGTGACGGCGGGTTGCGATAAGTCTTTCGAAACCTGTCGAACGCGCTTCGACAACATCCTCAACTTTCGAGGATTTCCGCAGATGCCCGGCAACGACTGGCTCACCCGCCAGGCCCATCAGGGCGACGATCTCGACGGCGGCCGCCTTGTGTGAGGATCGACCGCCGCTCGATCCCCGCTCGGCCGCCGTGGCGGCGGCGGCGCGCGAGTGGATCGGCACGCCCTACCGCCATCAGGCGAGCCTGAAGGGCGCAGGCGCGGATTGCCTCGGCGTCGTGCGCGGGGTGTGGCGCGAGCTGATCGGGCCCGAGCCCGAGCCGCCGCCGCCCTATGCGCGCAGCTGGGCCGAGGACGGCGCGGGCGAGCTCGTGCTCGCCGCGGCGACGCGCTGGCTTGTCCCGGCGGCAAGCGACGAGATCGCGGCCGGCGACGTGCTGCTGTTCCGGGTCTTCCGCGGGACGGTCGCCAAGCATTGCGGGATCGCGACCGGGCGACGCGCCATGGTCCACGCCTATGACGGCCATGCGGTCGCCGAGACCGCGATCCCGGACGTCTGGGTCCGGCGCCTCGTCGCGCGGTTCCGCCTGCCGGGCTTCTGAGAACCCCCTTGTCTTCCAGCCGAAAGGCCTCTCTCATGGCCGTACTCGCGCTCACCGCCGCAGGGGCGGCGATCGGCGGGGCCCTGCTGCCCGCCGGCGTCTCGATCCTCGGCGCGACGTTGTCGGGCGCGGCGATCGGCGGCGCGATCGGCGGGCTCGCGGGCTCGGCCATCGACCAGGCGCTGCTGTCGCCGACCGTGAAGGCCTCGGGCCCGCGGCTGCAGGACCTGTCGGTCACGACCTCGACCGAAGGCGCGCCGGTGCTGCGCGTTTACGGACGAATGCGCGTCGGCGGCCAGGTCGTCTGGGCCTCCAAGCTCCGCGAGGACAAGGACGTCGAGCGCAGCAAGGGCAAGGGCGGCAGCGTCGAGCAGACGACCTACTCCTATTTCGCGAGCTTCGCCGTCGGCCTCTGCGAGGGACCGATCGACGGGATCGGCCGAATCTGGGCGGACGGCGAGGCGCTGGAGACCGACGGCTTCGAGATGCGGCTCCATCGCGGGACGGAGGGGCAGCAGCCCGATCCGAAGATCGTGGCGGTCGAGGGCGCCGAATACGCGCCGGCCTATCGCGGGCTCGCTTATCTGGTCTTCGAGGAGCTGCCGCTCGAGCGCTTCGGGAACCGCGTGCCTCAGATCACCGTCGAGGTGATCCGCCGTCCCGCCTCCGACCGGCCGGCGCTCGAGGATCTTGTGACCGGCGTGACCCTGATCCCCGGCGCGTCCGAATTCGCCTACGCCACCGACGTCATCGAGCGGCAGGCGGGATACGGGACCTGGGAGGCCGAGAACGCCCACACGGCCGACGGCCGGTCGGACCTCGCCTCCTCGCTCGACGAGCTCGCGACCGTCGCGCCGAACGTTCGGCATGTCTCGCTCATCGTCGCCTGGCACGGGACGGATCTGAGGATCGGCCACTGCCGCATCGTCCCGAAGGTCGAGGGGCTGCTGAAGCAGACCCGGCCGTGGGAGTGGCGGGTCGAGACCATCAAGCGCGCCGACGCCGAGCGGGTCTCGCGCATCGGCGGGGCGCCGGCGATCGGCGGCGCGCCCGCGGACCGGGCGGTCCATCAGGCGATCCGGGAGCTCAAGGCGCGCGGCTTCAAGGTGATGCTGACGCCCTTTGTGATGATGGACGTGCCTCCGGACAACGGCCTGCCGGACCCCCATGGCGCGCCCGAGCAGCCGCCCTATCCCTGGCGCGGCCGCATCACCTGCCATCCGGCGCCGGGGCGGCCCGGCTCGCCCGACGGGACGCCGGCGGTCGCGGGCCCGGTCGAGAGCTTCTTCGGGACCGTGACGCCCGAAAACTTCGGCTGGAGCGAGGATCTGAAGGCGGTGACCTACAACGGCCCGCCGGCCGAGTTCTCCTACCGCCGCTTCGTGCTCCACTGCGCGCGCCTCGCGGCCGAGGCCGGCGGGGTCGACGCCTTCCTGGTCGGCACCGAGCTCGTCGAGATCACGCGGCTGCGCGACGGGCCCGGCTCCTATCCTGCGGTCGGGGAGCTTCGGCGGCTCGCGGGCGACGCGCGCGAGATCCTCGGGCCGGCGACGCGCATCGGCTATGCGGCGGACTGGAGCGAGTTTCCGCCGCACAGGCCGGCGGACGGGTCCGGCGACCTTCATTTCCATCTCGACCCGCTCTGGGCCGACCCGGACATCGACTTCGTCGGGGTCGATTTCTACGCCCCGCTCGCCGACTGGCGCGACGGCGACGGACATCTCGACGCGCTCGCGGGCTTTTCGGGTCCGCGCGACCAAGACTATCTCGACGCCAACATCGAGGGCGGGGAGGGCTTCGACTGGTTCTACGACGCCGCCTCCGACCGCCGCGACCAGATCCGCACGCCGATCCTCGACTCCGCCCATGGCGAGCACTGGGTGTTTCGCTCGAAGGATTTCCGCAGCTGGTGGGAGAACCCTCATCACGACCGCCCCGGCGGCGCGCGCGCGGCCGCGCCGACCGGCTGGGTCCCGGCCTCGAAGCCGATCGTGCTGTGCGAGATCGGCTGTCCGGCGATCGACAAGGGCGCGAACCAGCCGAACGTCTTCGTCGACGCCAAGTCGTCGGAATCCGCGCTGCCGCATTTCTCGTCCGGTCGGCGCGACGATCTCGGCCAGCGCGCCGCGCTCGAGGCGCTCATCCGGCATTGGAGCCCGGAGAACGGCCGTAACCCGGTCTCCCCGCTCACCGGCGAGCCGATGATCGATCCGGCCCGCGTCTTCGTGTGGACCTGGGACGCGCGGCCGCCCTCGGCCTTTCCGCTGCGTTCCGACGTCTGGACGGACGCGGCCAACTGGCGGCTCGGCCACTGGATCACCGGGCGTCTCGGCTTCGCGGCGCTTCGCGACGTCGTCCGCGACCTCGCCGGCGGCCTGGGCGCGCCGCTCGATCTCGACGATCTCGAAGGGCTGGTGCGCGGCTACGCCATCGACCGGGTGATGAGCCCGCGCGAGGCGATCGAGCCGCTCCTCGACGCGTTCGGCGCCAAGGCCGCGGCCCGCGGCGGCGCGATCGCGATCTGGAACCGACCCGACGCGCCGGTCGCGACGCTCACCCCCGACGACCTCGCCGAGGCGGGCGGCGGGCGGCCGGCCTTCCGGCTCGTCCGGGCGCAGGCTTCCGAGATCCCCGAGACGCTGAAGCTGCGCCATGTCGATCCCGACCAGGACTATCGGCAGGGCGCGGTCGAGGCGCGGCGGCTCGCGGGCGAAGGCCGGGCGGTCGCCGAAGCCGCCTTCGCGCTCGCGCTGACGGCCGGCGAGGCGCAGGGGCTCGCCGACGCGCTGCTGATCGAGGCCTCGGTCGCGCGCGAGACCGGCGCCTTCGCGCTGCCGCCGAGCCGGCTCGCGCTGGAGCCCGGCGACCTCGTGGCCTTTGCGGCGGCCGGCCGCACGACGCTGTTCCGGCTCGACTCGATCGGCGAGGAGCATGTCCGGCCGGTTCGCGCGGTCCGCGCCGATCCGGACGTGCGCGACGCCGCGCCCGAGGAGCCGGTCCGCCGACCCCCGCCCCGAAAGGGCCGCCCGACCGAGCCGCTGTTCGAAGCGCTCGACCTGCCGTTGATCGACGGCGAGGCGCCGCACGCCCCGCGGCTCGCCGCGGGCTCCAAGCCCTGGAGCGCGGTCGCGGTCTATCGTTCCGACGACGGCGACGCCTATGGGCTCGACGCCATTCTGCGCCGCCCGGCGGCGATCGGCCGGCTCGCCGCGCCGGCGCCGCGCCACGACGCCGGCCGTTTCGACCTGACGAACGCGCTCGACGTCGAGCTCGCGCCTGACCAAACGCTCGAAAGCCGCAGCCGCAAGGCGGTGCTGAACGGCGCCAACCTCGCTGCGCTGCGCGGAGCCGGCGGCGTCTGGGAGGTTCTGCAGTTCACGACCGCGAGCCTCGTCGCGCCCGGCCGCTGGCGGCTCGAGGGCCTGCTGCGCGGCCAGTTCGGCACGGAGGACGCGGTCGGCGACCCCACGCCGAAAGGCTCGGCCTTCGTGCTGATCGACGCCCGCATCGGCGTCTCGGGCGTCGGCGAGGATCGCCGCGGGCTCGATCTCGTCTGGCGGGCCGGGCCTGCCTCCCGGCCGCGCGACGACGCGACCTACGCCGCGCGGGTCGAGCGCATGGGCGCCCGCGGCCTGCGGCCGATTTCGCCCGTGCGGCTTGCAGGGCGACGCGATCCTCTGACCGGAGACGTCACGCTGTCCTGGATCCGCCGCACCCGCGTCGGCGGCGACGATTTCGACGCCCGCGAGGTGCGGCTCGCCGAAGAGCGCGAGGCCTATGAGGTCGAGATCCTCTCGGCCGGGGTCGTGGTTCGCACGCTTGGCTCGGAGGCTCCTTCAGCGCTCTACGCCGCCGCGCGGCAGACGGCGGATTTCGGCGCGCTTCCGGCCGTGATCGAGGTCGCGGTCCGCCAGCTCTCCGCGACCGTCGGGCCGGGACTTCCCGCCCGCGCGACGCTGCTCCTCTGACGAACCCCAGGAAGCCCGATCCATGAGCGACAGCCCCCATCTCGGCCTCGGCTATCTCGCGCCGGCGCAGGCGCAGAAGCACGTGACCGTCAACGAGGCGTTCCGGCGGCTCGACGCCATCGTCCAGCTCGGCGCGCTCGACCGCGACCGGACCGCGCCGCCCGAGGCCCCGGAAGAGGGCGACCGCCACATCGTCGCCGCCGGCGCGGCGGGGGCCTGGGCGGGGCAGGCGGGAAGGATCGCGGCGTATCTCGACGGCGGTTGGACCTTCATCGAGCCCAAGCCCGGCTGGCTCGCTTACGTCGCCTCGGAAGGCGCGCTGCTCGCTTTCATAGACGGCGGTTGGGCCGGCGGCCTCGCGGCGACCGAGGCCCTGACGAAGCTCGGGATCAACGCGTCGGCGGACGCGGTCAACCGCCTCGCGGTCGCCTCGCAGGCGGTGCTCTTCACCCATGAGGGCGCTGGCGTCCAGGTGAAGCTCAACAAGGCGGCGGCCGCCGACGTCGCGAGCTTCCTGTTCCAGCGCGGCTATTCGGGACGCGCCGAATTCGGGCTCGTCGGCTCGGACGCTTTCAGCCTCAAGGTGTCGGCCGACGGCTCGGCCTGGATCACCGCGCTCAGCGTGGATCCGGCGAGCGGCGCCGTGTCGACGCCCGCCACCCCGCAGGCGCGCGTCGACAAGTTTACCGCGAGCGGAACCTGGACCAAGCCCGCCTGGGCGAGCCGCGTCGTCGCCGAGATGATCCCGGGCGGCAACGGCGGCGGTTCGGGCGGACTGCGGGCCGCGGGCGCGGCCGTGGCGGGCGGCGGCGGGGCGGCTCCCGCGCCGGTCGTCGTCTACGAGTTCCTCGCCGCGGAGCTGCCGGCGACGGTCGCGGTCACGGTCGGGGCGGGCGGCGCGGGGGGCGCGTCGCAGACCGCGGCCGACGCCAACGGCCTCGACGGCGCGGCCGGCGGCGTCTCGAGCTTCGGCGCCTACAACGCCCGCCAGAACAGCGGCGTGAACGGCGGCGGCGGCGGCGGCGGCGCAAGGCCTCGCCGGCTCGCTCTCGGGACATCGCTGCATGCCGGGCTTCCCGGTCGCGCTTGCGGGCGGAAACGGCAACGCCGGCGTCGGCAACACCGGCGGGGAGGGCGTCGGCAAGCTCGGCGGCGGCGGAGGAGGTGGCGGAGGCCTTTCGGCCGCCAACCTCTGGAGCCGCGGCGGCGACAGCGGATCGAACCGGCTCGCCACCAACACCAGCCGCCGCGCCAACGGCGGCGTGGCCGAGGGCCAGGGCGGCTCGGCCGGCGGGGGTGTCGCAGGCTCGCTCTATTTCGCGCCGGGCGATTCCGGCGGCGGGGGCGCGGCGAGCGCGGCAGGACATGGCGGCGCGGGCGGCGACGGCGCGGCGCCCGGCGGATCGGGCGGGGGCGGCGGGGCCGCGCGCAACGGTTTCGCCTCCGGCAAAGGCGGCGACGGCGCGCGCGGCGAGGTGTGGGTGACGAGCTACCGCTGAGGCCGCGCCGATACGGCGGCGGCCGGCCGGCTACCGCCCGCCGCGTTCGTCGGGCCGCGCGCGGCGGGCGGCCATGTCGGCGGCCTCGGGGTCGTCGCGCTCGTCGAGCTTGGAGGCGAAGCTGATGGCGGCGAGCGACGTCGCGGCCGACATCACGAACAGCGCGAACAGCTTCATGGTCGGGATCTGAAGCCCGTCATAGAGGCGGCTCAGGAACAGATAGCTGAACCCGCCCACAAGCCAGACGAGCGTCGTGGCCGCCGCGAACGCCGTCCAGCTGGCGATTGTCCTCATGGGCCTCAGCATGAGGCCGCAGGCCCAAGCGCGCCACCGGATTCTGATCGGCGCGCCCTTCACAACATGCGGAGGACGACCATGACCACGCTGGAGCTCCAGCGGCGGCTCGCCGCGCGCGGCTTCGATCCGGGCCCGCTCGACGGGATCTGGGGACGCCGCACGATCGCGGCCGTCAAGGCCTTCCAGGCGAGCGCGGGCCTTGCGCCCGACGGCGTCGTCGGGCCGCTGACGCGCGCGGCGCTCGGGGCGCCGGCCGCGCGCGCGTCGGCGCCGGAGGATCCGCCCTGGCTCGCCGAGGCGCGGCGCTGGATGGGCCTGCGGGAGATCGCGGGCCCGGCCTCCGACCCGCAGATCCTCGCCTGGGGGCGGGCGGGCCGACTGGTACAGGGACGACGACGTTCCCTGGTGCGGCGCCTTCGTGTTCGGCCAGTTCGCGGCGGCGCTGCCGGACGAGCCGCTGCCCGCCAACCCGCTCTGGGCGCGCGGCTGGGCGCGGTTCGGCGTGACGCTTTCGAAGCCCGCGCCCGGCGCCGTGCTCGTGTTCGAGCGCGGGCCGACGGCCGGACATGTCGGCTTCTATGTCGGCGAGGACGCCGGCCGCTTCCGCGTGCTCGGCGGCAACCAGTCGAACGCCGTGACCGAGGCCTGGATCCTCAAGAACCGCCTGATCGCGATCCGCTGGCCCGCGACCGTCCCGGCGCCGCGGCCGCGGCGCGTGCGGGTCGCGGCCGGCGGCGCGACGAGCCTCGACGAAGCCTGATCGCGCGACCGTTCCCAGCTCAAAGGAGACGTTCATGACCCATGCGCTCACCCGTTCCCGCCTCGAGGCCGCGGTGGCGGACGCCGCCGCCGATGCGCTCGGCGAGGCCGCGGTCCCGACCGGCAAGGCGATGGCGGGCGCCCGGCGCCTCGCCGAGAGCGTCTCGGCCGATCCGCGCGTCGCGCCGGCGCTCGAGCCGGTGTCGCGGCTGAAGAGCCAGACGCTGCGCGGCGTGGCGATCGCGGCGGGCGCGCCGCTTGTCGTGGCGCTCGGGAAAGCGCTCGGCGCGCCGATCGCCGAGAGCGCGGCCGCCGAACTCGTCTCGACGCTCGTCTCGCTCGCGGGCGCGGCCTACGCCTGGTACGGCCGCGAGACCACGACGCGTCCGCTGAAGTGAGGCCCGGGCGGCGATGAACGCGAGCGTCCGGGCGGCGAGCGTGGAGCGGTCCCTCCACGACGACGCCAAGCTCGCCGCGCTCGAGCAGCGGGTCTACGGGCTCGAGCGCGGGGTCCACGACCTCAACCAGCTGTTCACGGGCCGCATCGGCGAGGTGTCGGCGCAGCTCGCCGGGCTCACGACCAAGCTCGACGAGCGCTCGCGCACGCCCTGGGCCACGATCGTCTCGGCCATGGGCGTGGTGCTGGCGATCGTGGTGGCGGGCGGCCAGCTCGCCAAGGCGCCGGTCGACGAGGCGCTCGGGCGCCTCGAACGGGACTACGAGCGGCTGGCGCGCGAGAGCGTGTCGGGCGCCTATCTCTCGGAGTTCAAGTCGACCTACGAGAACAACCGCCTGGTCAGCCGACAGGACTACGACGCCCGCTTCGCGCGGGTCGACGCGGCGCTCTCCGTTCTCGACGCCCGCGCCCGCGAGGCCCGCGACGCGGTGGTGCCGCGGGGCGAGCACCAGGAGCGCTGGCGGGCCGAGGACGCCGCGATCGCAGGGCTGCAGCGTCAGGTCGACGACCTCAAATCGGCGTTCGGCGGGCTCTACAACGCGCGCGACGTCATCGTCGATCTGCGCCAGCGGCTCGACCGGGTCGAGCCGCGGGCGAGGCGCCGGCGCGCTGACCACGCCTCGCCGTGGCCTTGGCGGTCCGGCCCGGGCCGTTATCTAAGGGGGCGAGCCGAGGCCGCGCAGGTGACATTCATCGTGGGTTCAGAGCGTTTCTGGCACAGGGAGGGCATGCACACGCCTTGCGTCATAGCGCTCGCGCTCGCGCTCGCGACGGTTTCGGCGGCCGCCCAGGACAAGCCCGTTCTCGCGCCGCCCGGCCAGGGCCCTTCGGGCCCGCAGGAGCCGGCCGGCGCGCCCGGAAAGCCTCAGGACGAGGGCGTCGAGAAGGCCCGAGCGGCCGCGAAGTCCGCCGATCCGGAGGACGAGGAGCAGCTCGACCGCGCCCGCGCGGCCGCCAGAGCCGCCGATCCGCGTCCGGATCTCGACCGCCCGCGACGCCGCGCGCGCGGCCGATCCCGGCGGCAAGGACTGCATGTCGGCGCGCGACGCCCGCGGCGCGATCGCGCAGAAGCGCGCCGTGTCGCTCTCACAGGCCCTGCGCACCGCCCGCGGCGCCTGGGACGGCGAGGTCATCGACTACAAGCTCTGCACCTTTGACGGCGCGCTCGCCTATGATCTCACGCTGCTCAACGACGACGGCCGGGTCGCCCGCGTCCGCGTCGAGGCGGTGAGCGGCAAGCTCGTCGGCGTGAGATAAAGGCCGCTCGCGGCCAGGAGGACAATTCGCAATGCGGCTGCTCGTCGTCGAGGACGATCCCGACCTCAATCGCCAGATCGTGACGGCGCTGGAGGAGGCCGGCTATGCGGTCGACCGCGCCCATGACGGCGAGGAGGGCCACTTCCTCGGCGACACCGAGCCCTATGACGCGATCGTGCTCGACATCGGCCTGCCGAAGATGGACGGCATTTCGGTGCTCGAGCAGTGGCGCCGCGACGGCAAGACGACGCCGGTGCTGATCCTCACCGCGCGCGACCGCTGGTCCGACAAGGTGCAGGGCTTCGACGCCGGCGCCGACGATTACGTGCCGAAGCCCTTCCATATGGAGGAGATCCTCGCCCGCATCCGCGCGCTGCTGCGCCGCGCGAGCGGACACGCCTCGAGCGAGATCCTGTGCGGGCCGGTGAGGCTCGACACGAAGTCCGGCCGCGTCACGGTCGACGGGGCGGCGATCAGGCTCACCAGCCACGAATACCGGCTGCTCTCCTACCTGATGCACCATCAGGGGGGTGGTGTCGCGCACCGAACTCGTCGAGCACCTCTACGATCAGGATTTCGACCGCGACTCCAACACCATCGAGGTCTTCGTCGGGCGGCTGCGCAAGAAGCTCGGGGCCGAGGTCATCCAGACGGTCCGCGGGCTCGGCTACCTGCTCGGCGTGGAGCCTGCGTGAGCGCCCACGCCGACGGCGGCCGGGGCCCGGCGGCGATCGCGCCGCCCGTGGAGCAGACAGCGGCGCGGAGAAAGACCAAGCGCGCCGCCTCGATCGCGGCGCGGCTGTTCGGCTCCGCCGCGATGTGGACGACCGCGATCCTGGTGATCGGCGGCCTCACCCTGTCCTCCTACTATGTCCGCTCGGTCGAGAACGGGTTCGACCAGCGGCTCCACGTGCATCTCAAGACGATCGTCGCGCGGGTCGCGGACGGCACTTTCCAGAGCGCCGATCCCGGATCTTTCGGCGAGCCGCGGTTCGAGATTCCGCTCTCGGGCTGGTACTGGCAGATCACCCGGATCGATCGGGATCCGCCCGAGGCCACGACGTCGAAGTCGCTGTTCGAGGAGCAGCTTCCGCGGCTCGGCGCGAGCGGCGCGGACGGACAGGCGAGCGTGCGCGAGGGCTATGCGGCCGGGCCCGAGGGACGGCGCCTGCGGATCGTCGAGCGCATCATCGATCTCGGGCAGGACGGACGCTATCTGATCTCGATCGGCGCGGCCTCGAACGAGATCGACAAGGACGTCGCGAACTTCAACTTCGCGCTGCTGGTCTGCTTCGTACTGCTGGGGCTCGGCCTCGTCATCACCACGGGCTTCCAGGTGAAGTTCGGCCTGAAGCCGCTCGCGCGCATCCGCGCCCAGCTCGTCGAGATCCGCAACGGCGACCGCGCCCGGCTCGACGGCGCCTTCCCGCGCGAGATCGCGCCGCTCGCCGGCGAGCTCAACGCGCTGATCGACTCCAACCGCCAGATCGTCGAGCGCGCCCGCACCCATGTGGGCAATCTCGCCCACGGCCTGAAGACCCCGCTGTCGGTGATCGCCAACGAGGCGAACGCCGGCGACGGCGCGTTCGCGGAGAAAGTCCGCGAGCAGGCGGTGCTGATGCGCCGGCAGATCGACCATCATCTCGAGCGGGCGCGGCTTTCGGCCGGCATCGCCTTCGCGGGCGAGTCGGCGGAGGTGAAGCCGGTGGTGGAGGGGCTCGCCCGAGCGATCGAGAAGATCCACCGCGACCGCGCGATCGAGGTCGAGATCTCGATCGCCGAGCCGCTGCGCATGCGCTGCGAGCGGCAGGATCTCGAGGAGATGGTCGGCAATCTCGTGGACAACGCCTTCAAATGGGCGAACGCCAAGGTCGCAATCACGGTCGAGGCCTCGCCGGAGGCCACCAAGGCGCAGCCATCCGCCCGGCTCACCGTCGACGACGACGGTCCCGGCCTCACCGACGCCCAGTTCAGCGAGGTGATGGCGCGCGGGCGCCGGCTCGACGAGACCAAGCCCGGGTCGGGGCTTGGTCTCGCCATCGTCAACGAGCTCGCGGCGATGTATGGCGGCTCGGTGGAGCTGCGCCGCTCCGCCATGGGCGGGCTGCGCTGCGAGCTGACGCTGCCGACGGTCTGAGCGCGCTCAGGCGTCTCTGAGGCGCGCGCGGGCGGCAAGCGTCGCGAGCGTCGGCCGGCCGGGCGAGGGCGGCGCGAAGCCGACGCCCGTTATCCTCTCGAACGCCAACGCGGCGACGTCGCCGCCGAGCCGCCCGCCGTCCGGGCCGAGCCCGAGGCCGAGCCGCCGGGCGACCGCCGCAGGCGCCGGCCCGCGACGCGCGGCGGCGGCGACGAGATCGGCGAGGGTGACGTCGGCTCCGAAATCCACGAAGGCCTCCGCGGCGCCAGGCTCGTCGAGCCGCGCGGGCAGGACCGCGGCGACTTCGCCGGCTTCGTCCGCGCTCGCCTCGACGACGGGAGCGGGGCCCGTGGGCTCGGCGCCGAGACGCGCCGCGGCGGCGGCCCCGGCGGCCCAGCCGCCCGCAACGGCCTCGACGGCGTTCGGCCCGGCCGAGGCCGAGAACACGCCCTGATCGGACCCGAGTCCGCAGAGTCGCGCGAGTTCGTCGCGCGGCGCGAGGCCGCCCGAGACGACGAGCGCGTCCGCCTCTAGAATGCGCGCCCCCGCGGTCGCGCCCTCGCCGAAGCGGTTGCGGGTCCGCACGCCTGCGAGCTGGGCCTCGCCTTCGGCGAATTCGACGCCGGTGACGACGGTCGACAGGCTGACGGGCGCGCCGAGCGCCTTCGCCATGTCGACCGCGGGGCCTTGCGGGTCCGCGCGCGCGTCGAGCACGAAGCCGACCTCGACGCCGGCCTCGCGGAGATCGGTCGCGGTCCGGTAGCCCTCGTCGCAGGTCGTCGCGACCATCACGCGGGAGCCCGGCGCGACGGCGTGGCGGCGCAGCAGCGCGCGGGCGGTCGTGGCGAGCATGACGCCGGGCCGGTCGTTGCCGGGGAAGACGAGCGGCCGTTCGCGCCAGCCCGTCGCCAGCACCACGGCTGAGGCCGAGACCAGCGTGACCGTGACGCGGCCCGGGCGCTGGGGATCGTCGCGCTCCATGACGCAGACCGATCCGTCGGCCTCGATCGAGATCGCGGTCGCCCCGAGCTTCAGCGCGTCGCGGTCGCGAAGGCCTGCGGCCTGCGCCGACGCCCAGCCGGCGAGCGGGAGGCCGTCCACGGTCCCGCCATAGAGATCCGCGAGGCCGCCGGCGCGGCGCGAGGCTTCGACCACCCGCACGTCGACGCCGGCCGAGCGGAGCGCGGCTGCCGCCGCAAGCCCCGCGAGCCCCGCGCCGATCACCAGCACGCCGCAGGTCTCGACCCGCGAGAAGGGCGGCGGCTCGACGGCCGGCAGGCGCGGGCCCGGAAGCGGCAGGGCGCGCCGGAGCCGCTCCAGCATCTGCTGGGCCGCCGGAAGCGCGCGGCGATCGGGCGACATGACCGGCGCGAAACGACGCAGCGCGGTCTCGACGCCCGAGCTCGCCTGGCGGGCGCGAAGGCCCTCGCGCAGCGTGATCTCGGAGCCGGACACCAGGCTCCAGGGGCCGGCGTCGCCCTCGAGCGCCATCGGCGTCTGGTCTTCGAGCCCGAGCGCCATGAGGCCGCGCGGCCGGCCGAGCAGCGGGCTGCCGCCGAACTTGCGGACGCCGCTCGCAAGCAGCGCGCTTGCGAGCGTGTCGCCATAGAGCCCACCGAAGACGCGGCCGCCGAGCCGAAAACCGACCGGCTCCGAGCGGTCGACCTCGGTTCCGAAGCCGCCGGGCGCCGTGGCGGGAAGGCGATGGGGGCCGGTCATCGAGCCGTCTCCTGGGCGCGGACGGCGGGCCGGCGGGTCGGCGCGAAGGGGTCAAGCGCCTCGACGCCGCGTCGGCCGGACATCAGCGCCGCGAGGTGGTCGGCGGCCGCGAGCCCGAGCGAGAGCCCGTCGCGGCCATAGCCGAGCGCGAGCCAGAGCCGGTCGATCTCCGCGGCGCCGACCTGCGGCAGGCCGTCGATTCCGGTCCAGATCGTCACGGGCTCTTCGGCCGCGAGCGTCAGTCCGCCGAGCGTCGGCGCGATCGCGACGGCCCGCCGCGCGATCGCGTCGACGCCGGCCGGACCCGAGATCGTCAGCGCGCCGACGCGGTCGCGCGAGATCAGCAGGTCGTCGATCACGAGCGACGGCCCGATGTCCGGGGCGTCGGCGGACGTCACCAGGATGGTCCGCTCGTCGCGGGTGAGCGAAAGCCGGCCGCGGCCTTCCCGCACGAGGCGGATGGCCGACAGGTCGCCGGCGAGCGCGACCGCGCCCGCGCCGACGTTGCGCGCCATCACCTCGACCCCGGTGACGACCGAGCCCTGCCGCTCGATCGCGCCGACGGGCGCATGGGAGAAGAGGTGCGCGCCGAGCGCCGCGGCGTCCTGCGCGATCGACAGCGCGAGCGCGTCGGCGTCGACCGCGAGCGCGCCCGGCTCGTAGAGCCCGGCCCCGAGGTCGGCCCAGTCGGCGAGCGGCGGGCTCAACGCCGCGGTCTCGCGCGCCGGAATCATCCAGGCGTCGGCGCCGTCGGCCTTGAGGCGCCGCGCGGCGTCCTCGAACTGCTCGACCTCTCCGAAGCCCGTCGCGAGCGTCACGCAGCCCGGCCGGTCGATCGCGACCGGGCTCGGCAACCCGGCCTCGAGCCGCTTGAGCCGCTGGACGGCGTCGCCGTCGCTTCCCGCGCGCAGCCGCTCGACATGGGCGGCGCGCGCCACCGGCCAGGCCCGCTCGTCGGCAGCGGCCGCGATCTCGCCTGCGGCGAACAGCGCGACCGAGGCCCCTTCGGCGGCGCAGGCGCGCGCGATCGCGAGACCGCGCACGCCCCCGCCCACCACGGCGACGTCATAGGTCTCGCGCAGCGCCTCGGGGGGCGCGAAGGTCTGTCCGGGGCGGGCGCGCCGCCTGCGAAGGAGGGACGGAAGATCGAACAGGGCGGGGGCTCTCGTGGCCGGACGGCGAATTGGAGTGATTTAAACCTCACCCTATAAAGCCCTGCGGCGCGAGGATCAGCCACCTCGCGGCGATTTTTACGAAGGCGTCATCGGCGCGCGACCCCGTGTCTCTTCTCGCCGGGCTCGAACGCTTCTAATGACAACGCCAACATGACGGCCGGGACGAACCGGCCGAAAAGGAGACGCGGCTTGGGCTCGACCATGGCCTTGTGGCTGATTTTCGCGGTGATGACCGGCGCGGCGGTGTTCGTCGTGCTGGGCTCGCTCGCGCGCAGCCGCACGGCGGGCGCGGACGGGTCGGAGGCCGACGCCGCCGTCTATCGCGACCAGATCGACGAGATCGCGCGCGACCGTTCGCGGGGGCTGATCGACGAGCGCGAGGCCGAGAGCGCCCGCGTCGAGGTCGCCCGTCGCCTGATCGCGGCCTCGGAGCGCGGCGGGGACGCTCCCGCCTCGGCGTCCACGGGCCGCCGCCGCATCGCCGCCGCGCTGTCGCTGGTCGCGATCCCGGCGATCGGGCTCGGCGTCTATGCGAGCCTCGGCAAGCCGAACCTGCCGGACCTTCCGCTCGCCGCCCGCAAGACCGAGGCGCCCGACGGCGCGAACGTCGCCGATCTCGCGGCCCGCGTCGAAACCGCGCTCGCCAAGAACCCGAACGACGGCCGCGGCTGGTCGGTGATCGCGCCGATCTATCTGCGGCTCGGCCGGCCGGCCGACGCCGCGACCGCCTACGCCAACGCGATCCGCCTGCTGGGCGCGACGCCCGACCGCGAGGCCAATCTTGGCGAGGCCCTGTTCGCGGCGGCCGACGGCGTCGTGACGGCGCAGGCGCGCGCCGCCTTCGAGCGCTCGGTCGAGGGGCCGCAGCCCTCGATCAAGGGGACGTTCTACCTCGCCCGCGCCGCCGAGCAGGACGGCGACCTCGCCGGCGCCTTCTCGCGGCTCAAGCTCATGTTCGCTAACGCTCCCCAGGACGCGCCCTATCTCGAGGCGCTGAAGGAAGAGTTCCAGCGCATGGCCGACGTGCCGGCGCTGCAGTTGCCGACCGGCGACGAGGCGGCCACGCTCAAGACGCCGGAAGAGCGCGAGGCCTTCATCCGCAAGATGGTCGAGGGGCTCGACCAGCGGCTTTCCGCCGACGGCGGCGATCTCGGCGAATGGCTGCGCCTGGTGCGCTCGCGCGTCGCCCTCGGGGAGGTCGACAAGGCCCGGGACGCGCTCGCCAAGGCGCGGGAGAAATTCGGGGCGGACGGACGGGCCGCGGTCCGGCTCGAGGCGCTGGCGCTCGGGCTCGGGCTCGAAGGCCGCGGCGCCTAAAGGGAATCTCGGATGACGCTCGACGCTTCGACCTCCTCGTTTCCCTCGCCGCGCCGGCGCGCGAGCGCCCGCAAGCGCCGCCGCTTCGCGCTGCTCGCGGTGATCGGCCTCGTGCTCGCGGCCGCGGTCGCGCTGGTGCTGAACGCCTTCACCGACACGCTGGTGTTCTTCCGCACGCCGAGCGAGATCGCCCAGCGGGGCGACGCGCTTGGCACGCGCATGCGGCTCGGCGGGCTCGTGAAGCAGGGCTCGGTCCGCCACGAGGGCACGACGGTGTTCTTCACCGTGACCGACAACAAGGCCGACCAGGCGGTGACTTACACCGGCATGCTGCCGGATCTGTTCCGCGAGGGGCAGGGCGTCGTGACCGAGGGTTCGGTGCAGACCGACGGCGTCTTCAAGGCCGACAGCGTGCTCGCCAAGCACGACGAGAACTACATGCCCAAGGACGTCGCCGACCGCTTGAAAGAGCAGGGCGAGTGGCGTGGCGGCGGCAAGTCCGACGGCAAGTCCGACGCCGCTCCCGCAGCAAAGCCCGCGGAGACGTCGAAATGATCGCTGAAACAGGACATTACGCGCTCGTCCTCGCGCTCGCTCTCGCGATCCTGCAGTCGATTCTGCCGCTCTGGGGCGCGCGGGTGCGCGACGTCGCGCTGATGCGGCTCGCAAGCCCGCTCGCCGTCGCGCAGTTCGGCTTCGTGGGCCTGGCGTTCGCGGCGCTCACCCACGCCTATCTCACCTCCGACTTCTCGGTGCTGAACGTCGTCGAGAACTCGCATTCGCTGAAGCCGCTGATCTACAAGTTCTCGGGCGTCTGGGGGAACCACGAGGGCTCGCTCCTGCTCTGGGTGCTGATCCTCGTGCTGTTCGGCGCGCTGGTGGCCGTCTTCGGGCGCAATCTCCCCGCTCGCCTCAAGGCCGACGTGCTCGCCGTGCAGGCGATGATCTCGACCGCCTTCCTGCTGTTCGTGCTGATCACCTCGAACCCGTTCGAGCGCGTGGTCCCGGCTCCGATGGAAGGGCAGGACCTCAACCCGCTGCTGCAGGACCCGGGCCTCGCGATCCATCCGCCGCTGCTCTACATCGGCTATGTCGGCTTCTCGATGGCGTTTTCGTTCGCGGTCGCCGCGCTCATCGAGGGCAAGGTCGACGCCGCCTGGGCGCGCTGGGTGCGGCCCTGGACGCTGACCGCCTGGCTGTTCCTGACGCTCGGCATCGCGATGGGGTCCTACTGGGCCTATTACGAGCTCGGCTGGGGCGGCTTCTGGTTCTGGGACCCGGTCGAGAACGCCTCGTTGATGCCCTGGCTCTCCGGCACCGCGCTGCTGCATTCGGCGGTCGTCATGGAGAAGCGCGAGGCGCTGAAAGTGTGGACGGTGCTGCTGGCGCTGCTCACCTTCGCGCTGTCGCTGCTCGGCACGTTCCTCGTCCGCTCGGGCGTGCTGACGTCCGTCCACGCCTTCGCCGTCGATCCCGCGCGCGGCGTCGCGATCCTGATCATCCTCACCGTCTTCGTCGGCGGCAGCCTCGCGCTCTACGCGCTGCGCGCGCCCGTGCTGAAGCAGGGCGGCATCTTCGCGCCGGTCAGCCGCGAGGGCGCGCTCGTCGTCAACAACATCTTCCTCACCGCCGCGACCGCCGCCGTCTTCGTCGGCACGCTCTATCCGCTCGCGCTCGAAGCCGCGACCGGCGAGAAGATCTCGGTCGGACCGCCCTTCTTCAACGCGACCTTCGGGCCGATCATGCTGCCCGTGCTGCTGGTGATGCCCTTCGGGCCGCTGCTGGCCTGGAAGCGCGGCGACGCCTATCGCGCGGCGCAGGGGCTGATGATCGCCTTCGGCGTCGCGATCGTGGCGACGGCGCTCGTCGCGGGCTTCACCCTGGGCGGGCCCTGGCTCGCGCCGATCGGGATCGGCCTCGGCCTGTTCGCGATCGTGGGCGCGTTCGCGGAAGTCATGGAGCGCACCAAGCTCTTCAAGGCGCCGTTCGGCGACAGTTTCGCGCGCGCCAAGGGCCTGCCGAGCTCGACATGGGGCGGGGCGCTGGCGCATGCGGGTCTCGGCGTGACGCTCATCGGCGTCGTGGCGGCGACCGCCTGGTCGAGCGAGAACGTCGTGGCCTTGAAGCCCGGCGAGAGCGTCGACCTCTCGGGTTTCCACGTGACCTTCGAGGGGCTCGAGCAGCGGCAGGGGCCGAACTACGCCTCGGTGGTCGCGAAGCTGACCCTGCGCGAGGGCGGAACCGTCGTCGCGGCGGTGGAGCCCTCGCGGCGCATCTATCAGGCGCGGAAAATGGACCTCGCCGAGAGCGGCATCGCGACCTTCGGGCTCAGCCAGTTCTACGCCGCGACCGCGGAAGCGCGCGACGACGGGGCGACGGGCCTTCGGCTCCAGTACAAGCCGCTGGTGCTGCTGATCTGGCTCGGGCCGGCGCTGATGGCGCTTGGCGGGGCGTTCTCGCTCGCCGACCGGCGCCTGCGCGTCGGAGCCCCGAGAAAGGCGGCGCGGCCCGCGCCCGCGCTGCAGCCGGCGGAATGATGGCGGGGCCAAGGACAGGGCGCGTCATCCCGGACGGCCGTAAGGCCGATCCGGGATCGTCTTCAGGATATGGTGCCTCTTCGAGGCTTTTCCGGAAGACGATCCCGGCTCTTCGCTTCGCTGCGGCCGGGATGACGGCGGTTCTTTTGCTCGCCTCCGCCCCCGCCTTCGCCGTGAACCCCGGCGAGCAGCTTCCCGACCCTGCGCAGGAGGCCCGCGCGCGGGCGCTTGGGACGGAGCTGCGCTGCATGGTCTGCCAGAACCAGTCGATCGACGACTCCGACGCCCCGCTCGCGAAAGATTTACGACTGCTGGTCCGCGAGCGCGTGAAGGCGGGCGACAGCGACACGCAGGTCATCGAGTTCCTCACCGAGCGCTACGGCGAGTTCGTGCTGCTGCGGCCGAGGTTCCGCGGCGAGACGCTGTTGCTCTGGCTGTTCGCCCCTGCGGTGCTTGGGGTCGGCGTCTTCGGCTACCTGTTCTGGGCGTTCCGCTCGCGAAAGAGAGCCGCGGCCGGCGAAGGCTTGTCCGAGGCCGAGCGTGAAAGGCTCGACGCGCTGCTCTCGGCGAACGACGAGCAAACGGCGGCGCGCGCCAAGAGCTGACCGGTCACGGATCGCTCCAGCTTACGTAAGTTTCATGCGCCGGACAGACGCGCGTAAGATTGGCCCGGTGAATATCCTGACCAAGCGCCCATATGGGAGCGTACGGATTTTCCTTCCCGGAGACTGATGTCCATGACGATCGACAAGCCCACGGCCACCTCGCGCCGCCGCAGGACGATCGCTGCCTCGGTGATCGCGCTTGCGGTCGCCGGCGCGATCGGCGCCGAGGCGCTCACCACCCTAACGACGCCCGCCGTCGCCCAGACGCAGATCCAGCCGCAGGCCGGCCCGGCCCTGCCGAGCTTCGCCGACGTCGCCGAGCGGGTGAAGCCCGCGGTCGTCAGCGTGCGGGTCAAGAACGTCGCGCTCGACGACGACGACGGCCCCGGCGGCCAGAGCGGCCCCGGCTCCCGGCGGGCAGGGCGGCATGCCGAACATTCGGGTCTCGGCCAGCTTCCGGACGACCACCCGCTGAAGCGCTTCTTCAAGGAGTTCGGCCAGAACCAGCAGGGACCGAAGGCGAACCCGCGTCCGCGCGGCATGAGCCAGGGCTCGGGCTTCTTCATCTCCGAGGACGGCTACGTAGTCACCAACAACCACGTGGTCCAGGGCGCCAAGGACGTCGAGCTCGTCGCCGACGACAGCAAGACGACCTACAAGGCCAAGGTCATCGGCACCGACCAGCGCACCGATCTCGCGCTCCTGAAGGTCGACGGCGACCGCAAGGACTTCAAATACGTGAAGTTCGGCGCCCCCGAGGGCCCGCGCGTCGGCGACTGGGTGATCGCGGTCGGCAATCCGTTCGGCCTCGGCGGCACGGTGACGGCCGGCATCGTCTCGGCCCGCGGCCGCGACATCGGCGCCGGCCCCTATGACGACTTCCTGCAGATCGACGCGGCGGTGAACCGCGGCAACTCCGGCGGCCCGACCTTCAACCTGAAGGGCGAAGTGGTCGGCGTGAACACCGCGATCTTCTCGCCCTCGGGCGGCAATGTCGGCATCGCGTTCTCGATCCCGTCGGAAGTCGCGACCGGAATCATCGAGAAGCTGAAGAGCGGCGGCAAGATCTCCCGCGGCTACATCGGCGTGCAGATCCAGCCGGTGACGGACGAGATCGCCGACTCAATCGGCCTCAAGAAGGCCTATGGCGCGCTCGTCGCCGAAGCCCAGAAGGGCACGCCGGGCGAGAAGGCGGGCCTGAAGTCCGGCGACACCATCCTCAAGGTCGACGGCGAGGAAATCGACAGCGCCCGCGACCTCTCCCGCAAGATCGCCTCGATGGATCCCGGCAAGCCGGTGACGCTGACCATCTGGCGCGACGGCAAGGAAGAGACCAAGGAGCTGAAGCTCGGCACGCTTCCCGACGAGCCCAAGCAGGCCTCGCTGAAGACCGACGAGGACGACAGCGCCAAGAGCGGCAAGGTCCGGCTGGGCATCGAGGTCTCGCCGGCGTCCAAGATGGGCAACGCCGGCGACCAGGGCCTCGTGGTGACGCAGGTCGACGAGGACGGCGCCGCGTCCGGCAAGCTCGAGCAGGGCGACGTCATCATGAAGGTCAGCGGCAAGACCGTCTCGACGGTCTCCGAGGTGGCCGGCCAGCTCGACGAGGCGCAGAAGAACGGCCGCAAGTCCGTGCTCCTGCTCGTCAAGCGCAACGACGCGACGCGGTTCGTCGCGATCGAGATCGGCAAGGCTGGATAAGCCTTCGCCGATGACCCAGGCGCCAGCGGTCCCCCCCGAGCCGCCGCCTGGGCCTTCTGCGGGCGGCGCGCGTTTCCCCCGAGCGCGCGCCGCCTAGGCGGAAGAACTCCCCGTGCGCGCCCCGTGACCAGGGCTCTCCCCGCCCCACGCGGGGGCGCGCGCAGCGGCCGGTTACAGATCCGAGAAACCAGTGTTGAATGCGCCGCTTGCGGCGAACGGAGAGCCGCGCCATGACGACGGCCATGAAACTCCTCATCGTCGAAGACGACCGCGAAGCGGCGGCCTATGTGGTCAAGGCCTTCACCGAGGCCGGGCATGTCGTCGACCATGCGGCCGACGGCGAGCAGGGCTATGCGCTGGCGAACGGCGAGGCCTCCTACGACGTGCTTGTGGTCGACCGGATGCTGCCGAAGCTCGACGGGCTCTCGCTGATCGGGCGGCTGAAGGCCGAGGGCCTCAACGCGCCGGTGCTGATCCTCTCGGCGCTCGGGCAAGTCGACGACCGCGTGCAAGGGCTCCGGGCCGGCGGCGACGATTATCTCACCAAGCCCTACGCCTTCGCCGAGCTCCTCGCGCGGGTGGAGGCGCTGGCGCGGCGCGGCAAGGCGGGCGCGGCCGACACGGTCTACCGCATCGCCGATCTCGAACTCGACCGGCTGTCCCACACCGTGACGCGCGGCGGGCAGGACGTGCCGCTGCAGCCGCGCGAGTTCCGCCTGCTCGAATACCTCATGCGCAACGCCGGACAGGTGGTCACGCGCACGATGTTGCTGGAGAATGTCTGGGACTATCATTTCGATCCCCAGACCAACGTGATCGACGTCCATGTCTCCCGCCTGCGCTCGAAGATCGACAAGGGCTTCGACCGCCAGCTGCTGCACACGGTTCGCGGCGCGGGGTACATGATCCGTGACGGCGCTCGGTAAACTTCTCCGAACGACCGCGTTCAAGCTGGCGCTCGCCTATCTGGTGGTGTTCGCCGCGCTCTCGACGGTCGTGCTCGCTTATGTCTCGTGGCACGCCAACGCGCTGATCGCGGGCCAGCTCAACGCCACCGTCAACGCCGAGATCACGGGCCTCGCCGAGCAGTACCGGCAGGGCGGCATCCGCAAGCTCGTGGCGGTGGTGGACGAGCGCTCCAACCGCGCGGGCAACGGCTCGCTCTATCTCCTGACGACCGTCACCGGCGACACGCTGGCGGGCAACGTCTCGGGGCTTCCCGGCGCCTCGCTCGCCGAGGCCGGCGAGCGCGAGCTGCCCTATCAGCGCGTCGGCGAGGCCAACACCGCGCCTTATCCGGCCGTGGTGCGCGTGTTCGTGCTGCCGGGCGGATACCGGCTGCTGGTGGGGCGCGACACCGAGGAGCGCGAGCGGCTCGCAGGCGTCATCGCCAACGCCGTGCAGTGGTCGATCGCGCTCGTCGTGGTGCTGGGGCTCGCAGGCGGCGCGTTCGTCGCGACGCGGGTGCTGAAGCGCCTTGACGCCATGACGGAAACGAGCCGCTCGATCATGGCCGGCGACCTTTCGGGGCGCCTCGCCGTCACCGGTTCCGGCGACGAGTTCGACCGCCTCGCCGAGGCCGTCAACGCGATGCTCGACCGCATCAACGAGCTGATGGCGGGATTGAAGGAGGTCTCCGACAACATCGCCCATGACCTCAAGACCCCGCTGACGAGGCTCCGGAATCGCGCGGAGGCGGCGCTCCGCGACGCGCGGTCGGACGAGGACTGGCAGGTCTCGATGGAGCAGATCATCGCCGAGAGCGACGGCATGATCCGCATCTTCAACGCGCTGCTGCTGATCGCCCGCGCCGAATCCGGCGGCGTCAGGGGACAGCTCGCCGAGGTCGACGTCGCCGACGTCGTGCGCGAGGTCGCCGAGCTCTACGAGCCGCTCGCCGAGGAGCGCGGCGCGGCGCTGAAGGTCGACGCGCCGTCCTCGCTCATCGTGATGGCGAACCGGGAGCTCATCGGACAGGTGGTGGCCAATCTCGTCGAGAACGCGCTCAACTACGCGACCGGGGAGGGCGGCGGCGACGAGGTGACGGTCTCGGCGCTGGGCTCCGGCCTCAACGCCGAGATCGCGGTCGCGGACCGCGGGCCGGGCATCGTGGAGAAGGATCGCGCCCGGGCGGTCGAGCGCTTCGTGCGGCTCGACTCGAGCCGCTCCCGTCCCGGTTCGGGATTGGGACTGGCGCTCGTCTCGGCAGTCGCGCGCCTCCATGGCGGACAACTCGCGCTTTCTGACAACGCCCCGGGGCTGAAAGCCGCGCTTATTTTGCCCCGCGCCGCGACAGCGCTCGCCGGTCCGCCAGAGCTCGCGCGCCTCGCCCCGCCGACGGCGGCTGCGGCGGAGTAGCGAGCGGATGGCGGAGATCAAAGGCCGGCGTCCGGTCGCCATGTCCCGATTGCGCGACATCGGATGGGCGCACTGGGATCCGATCGGGATCGGTCCGCCGCAACCGGAATTCGCCGACGAGTACGACGGATATCTTCAGGAGGCTGTCGGCCTTCTCCGCAGGGGCGCAGAACCGCGCCGTCGCAGAACTCCTGACCGAGATCGAAGCTGATCATATGGGGCTCGGCCGAGGGCCTGACGCCGACCGGCGCGCAGCTGCGACGGTCAAGGCCCTCTACGCCTACGTCATGGAATTGGACGGCGGACGCCCATCCTCTGAATGACGGGAGAATGTCCGTGCTTGCGGTTGCCACCCGCGGCCCCGCGTGGCAATCCCTCGGCTCTGTTTCCGACGACGGCCAAGCTGCAGGCGCTGGCGTCGCGACTGTTTCTCCCTAGGAGGATCTCTTGGACAAACGCGAGCTCGAACGCGTGCAGGCCTATCTGCGCAAGACTTTCCAGAACCCGGGCTTCCGCGTCGTGGCGCGGCCGCGCAAGGACGATTCCGCCGAGGTCTATCTCGGCGAGGAGTTCATGGGCGTGCTGTTCCGCGACGACGAGGACGGCGATCTGTCCTACAATTTCTCGATGGCGATCCTCGAGACCGACCTCGACTGAGGCGTCCCGCATCGGGACGGCCCGCCTCTTGCTCAGGTCTGGGCAGGAGGCTCTCCCCCATGACGCTATTCTTCGGATCGCTCACCTTGATGCTCGGCTTCGCGGTCTCGGGCGCGACGGCTTCGGCGTTCGAGGCGGCGACCGGTCGGCGCGCAGGATTCAAGCTTCTGCGCGAGCCGACCGTCACGGCGGTCGCGGCCGTGCCGGTCGTCACGATCGGCGCGGCCTACATCATGGCCCGGAACCTGATGTTCGGTTCGAAGCGCCCGGCGCTCGCCACCATGGTGGGCGTCGTGCTGCTCGGCCTGTGGAGCCTCGTGATCGGCTCCGCGACGCTGACGGCTCTCGCCGTCTGACGCGCGCCGGTCAGTCGACCGGCCGCGCCGCCCTTTCGCCCGCCTTCACGCGGAAGCGCACCGTCTCCGTCACATAGGTCCGGTCGAACACCGTCGACACGAACACGTGGTCGACGGTCACAGCTTTCGGCCGCGCCTCGATCAGCATGAAGCCGCGACGGCGCTGCTCGGCGTAGATCAGCTGGTCGATCGTCGGCCGCTTCGCGCTCGACTCGACGAACAGCGCCGCGATGACCTCCGGCGCGGTGTTCAGCAGATACTGTTCATAGCCGGGCGACGAGACCGACGTTCCGCCGAACTCCGGCGCGACCGGCTTCGGCCCCTCGGCCGACGGCTGGACGAGGTTCGCGGTCCAGGCGTTGTGGCTGTCGCCGGTCAGCACGACGGGGTTCGGCGCCTTGGCGAGCGTCTCGAGCATCGCGAGGCGCGCGGTCGGGTAGCCGGTCCAGGCGTCGGCCGCGAGCGGGAACGGCAGGCCGGCGGCGCCGAGCGCCGCGATCTGGTCGCCGAAGCCCGCGCCGCCGACCCGGTCGAGATCCGCCAGCAAGGCGAGCCGCTGCGGCAGGCTCAGGAGCGAGGACGCGCCGATGTCGGGCGAGGCCTGGTAGAACATCAGCACCTGATTGCCGATCAGCTGCCAGGTCTGGTCAGCCTCGGTGATGCGCCGGTCGACCCAGTTCGCCTGGCGGCCTCCGAGCAGCTGGCGCGGCTTGCCGCCGCCGCGGACGTCCTTGGGGAACGGCCCCTGCGGCGCGACGCCCGAATAGACGTCGATCAGCGCCGGCGCCGCGAGCTGCTGGTCGCGGCCGGCCTGCCGGGTGTCGATCATCACGAGCCGGGCGAGGTCGCCGAAGTCGAACACGCGGTAGAGGTCGTCGGGATTGCCGGTGTCGGGGTCGAGCGGATCGCCGTCGGCCGGCTCGCGGATCGGGAGCCACTCATAGAAGGCGCGGATGCCGGCGGCCTTGCGGGCCTGGTAGTCGCCCTCGGTCTCCGGATCGTGGTTCTCCGCGCCGCCCTTCCAGGCGTCGTTCGCGACCTCGTGGTCGTCCCAGATGTTGATGACGGCGTTGCGCGCGTGGAGCTTCTGGAGATCCCGGTCGGTCTTGTAGAGCGCGTGCCGCGCGCGGTACTGCTCGAGCGCGATGATCTCCTCGCGCGGCTCGAGCTTCTTGTCGCGCGGCTTCGGAACGAGGCCGAGCGCGGCCGCCGGCGTCGTGTAGCCTTCAAGGCCCGGACCGTATTCATAGATGTAGTCGCCGAGATGCAGCACCGCGTCGAGGTCGTCGTAGCGGGCGATCTCGCGATAGGCGTTGAAGAAGCCGAGCTCGAAGTTCGAGCAGGAGACGGCCGCGAGGCGCAGCTGCTTCACCTTGCCGACCGGCAGCGTCTTCGTCCGGCCGACCGGCGAGGCCGCGCCGTCGGCCTCGAAGCGGTAGTAGTAGGTCTCGCCGGGCTCTAGGCCCTTCACGTCGACCTTCACGGTGAAGTCGCGCTCGGCGTTCGCCTCCGTCGTCCCTTCCTTGACGGTCCTGCGCATCGCGGCGTCGCTCGAAAGCGTCCATTTGACCGGGATTGGAGACGAGGCGTCGGCCTTGGTGACGCGCGTCCAGATCACCACGCGTCCGGCCTTCGGATCGCCGCTCGCGACGCCGTGGAGAAACGGGCCGGACTTCGCGGCTTCGGCCGGGTCCGTCACGAGCATGGTGATCGACGTCGCGGAGACGCCGGCCGCGAGCGTGAGGCGCAGCGCGTCGCGCCGCGAGAGGGCGGGGCCGGCCGGCCCGTGGCCGTGGTCGTCGTCGCGGGTCATGGGATCTGTCTCGGGAGGGGACGGATTGGAACGATTTCAGATAATTCGCGGGGTGCGACGCGCCTGTGACGGGCGGCGCGGCTCGTTCCCGTTGGACGGGACGGCGAGGCTTCGTTATTCCGGCGGAAGGTGCTGGACCTGCCCAAGGAGGAACGATTGGCGCTCTATTCGCTCGACGGGGTGAGCCCCAAAACGCCCGCCAACGGCCGCTTCTTCGTCGCGGAGACCGCGGTGGTGATCGGCGACGTGACGATCGAGGAAGACGCCAGCATCTGGTTCGGCGCGGTGCTGCGCGGCGACAACGACCCGATCGTCATCGGGGCGCGCTCGAACGTGCAGGACGGCTCGGTGCTGCACACCGACCCCGGCTACCCGCTGATCCTCGGGCCCGACTGCACGATCGGCCACGCGGCGATCGTCCATGGCTGCGAGATCGGCGCCGGATCGCTCATCGGCATGGGCGCGACGGTGCTGAACGGCGCGAAGATCGGGAGGTCCTGCCTCGTGGGCGCCGGCGCGCTGGTGACCGAGGGCAAGGAGTTTCCGGATTTCTCGATGATCCTCGGCGCGCCGGCGAAGGTGGTGAAGACGCTCGGGCCGGAGTGGGAGATCAATCTGATGGGCACCGCCGGCCGCTACGTGGCCAATGGCCGCCGCTACCGGGCCGGGCTCGTCAGGATCGACTGAAAATGGCGAGGCCGGCTCCTGGGCGGGAGCCGGCCTCTGGCTTGCGGTCGGTCGGGGCGGGAGTGGGGACGTGACCGGCCGCGAGCATCCCTGGAAAGCTTCGGCTCAGGGCGTGGCGACGCCGGCCGGGCCGATGCCGTCGCCGAGCATGACCCACAGGTTGGGGTCGGTCTGCGACTGGCGCTTGATGAAGGTGTAGCCGGTCTCGAACCACGGCTTGACGTCGTCGGCCTGGTTGTCGAGGGCGTAGTCGCCGCGGTCGGTGACGACGGTGAGAATGGCGTGGCCGTCGCCCTTGAGGTCGCGGACGACCGTGATCAGCAGCGCCTGGCGCGGCCAGCCGGCCTCGATGAGGCGGCGGCGCTTCTCGAGCACGTAGTCCTCGCAGTCGCCGTAGCCGGCGGTCGGATACGTCCAGAGCTCCTCGACGCCGAACTGCTCCTGATCGGTCATCGGCTGGATCTGGACGTTGACGCGGCGGTTGACGCGGTCGAGCTCGGCGACGCGGGTCGGGGTGAGCTTCACCCACTGGGCCTTGGCCGGAGCGACGTCGCAGTCGATCTCGCTGGTGCGGCAGAACTGGATCCAGCCGATCGGCGCCTTGGCGGCGGCCTCGACCATCATCGGCGTCGCCTGGGCGAGCTTGACGGTCTGCGCGGCGGCGGTTCCTGCCGTAGTAAATCCGCCGGCAACCAGTCCAAACAAGATGTAAATCGCGCTGTTCTTGATGTTCTTGAGCATTTGCAATCCCCGTCCTGTCCCGGGATGCAAAGTCTCACATTCGATTTGCTGTCGGTCTAAGTCGAGATAGCGTGTTTTAGCGACCAGATTTAGGATTTAAATACTTTTCGAAAATCAATTGTTTAGAGTTGCATTGGGTGTTTTGTTTACCACGGTGGCGACCGCGAAGAGAATGAGGGGAAGACTTGGTGGGCCAAACGTTAACGGCGCCCCGTTTTCCGGGGGGTCGATTATCAAAGCCTCAACCATGTTTTTGAATGCCCATTCATCGCGGGCCCCGGTCTAGGCCGGGCTAGGCTGCTTTTCCAGGCCCTGGGCCGGACCGTGCGGGACGCTCGCAGAGCCTGAAAGCCCTGGAGACGGCGCAAACAAAAACGCCGCCCGGTGGGGCGGCGTCTTGAAGCTCTGAGAAGAAAGAGAAAGGGCGTGGAGGCTCAGCCGAACTGTTCGGCGAGCTGCTCCTGGTTCTGCGGCCTGTTGAACTCGACGGCGAGGCCCTTGTCGAAGTGGCGCACGACGCGCGCCGCCGTCTTGCCGAGCATCACCGGCGCGCCGATCGGAAGCTGCAGCGTCGACTGCACCGCCGCGCCCGACAGCGACACGTCGATGATGCGGACCTCATGCTCCTCGCCGTCCTCGGTCACGAGCATCGCGCGCGGGTTGCGCGGCGTAAGGCGTTCGTGGCGGCGATCCTCCGGCAGGCCCAGCATCGAGCGGTTGGCCAGCCAGGTGAGCTGGGCCGCGAGCTTGTCGCGCTTGCGGATCGTCGCGCCGACCGTCATGGCGAAGCCGTTCGGGATCGCGCGGACCATCTGGCCTTCGACGCGGCCGACATGGTCGAGATAGACCACCACGCGCTCGCCCTGGCTGGCGGGCACCGGCGCGATCAGCGCGAGGCCGCCGGGCGACATGTCGACGGTCTGGCACGGATATTCGCGCCGCGACGACAACATGTAGCGTCCGAGCAGCGCGACTTTCACGCGCTGGTGGCGGCGACGTTCGTCCGAAAAGGGCGCTTTAAGGGAAAACATCGGCGACATGTCCGCGAGCGCCATGCGCGGAGAGAATCCGCGCATCCGGCAATGACCAAAAACTAGGGCCGCTCGGTTAACGGCGGGTAAGCTCGCAGGCGAGAATGCGCTCAGCGTCCGCCGTCAAACACCATGAATCTGCCGATCTTGCGTCCCACTGCGGCGATGGTCGAGGCCGCGGGAGCCATCGGCGACTCCATCGGCCGGCGCCGGCCGCTCGGCCAGATCATCCGCAGCGAGGTCAGTTCGAAGCGGGTCACGAGGCAGGCGCCGAGCCAATAGGGCGTCTCAACCGGCGCGAGCGAGCCGAGCAGGCGCGCATGGGTGCGGCCGCGATGGCGAAGCGGCAGCAGCCCGATCTCGAGATCGAGCTTGCGCCCGAGGTCGGTCGAACCCTGCGCGCCGATCACGGCGACGGCGGCGTCGTCCGACACCGTCCCGAGCGCGCCGAGCACCGTGGCGCGGTCCGGCCCGGACCACAGCGACAGGAAGGACTCGCCCTTCATCTCATGGCCCGTGATCGAGCAGATGCGCGAGCCCGACAGGCGGAACGGATAGCCGGAGTCCTGGTCGGCCTCGAGAATAAAGGTGTCGCCCAGCGCGCTGCGGATCGCGGCCGGATCGACGTCGGCGCGTTCGGGCGCCGCGCGCTCTCCCCGGAGACGGTTCCAGTATCCGAACAGATCCTTCGTCGCGGCGGCTTTCATGGGCGGCCCTTTCAACACTCTTGCATGGTCCCGGCGTGCCGTTCCGGGACAGACGCCCGGCGCAGCTCGCGGTTAACGAGGTATTGAGCAGGGGCCGTGCCAGTCGGGCGATCACCAAGCGCCGGCCTTGCAATCGCCGCAGCTTCGCGCGATCGCTCAGCGGCCGGGGAGGCCGTCCCGCCTCCACGCCGTCCTCGAACGAACGGACCTCACGCGTGCCGTCCCAGCGGGAACCCGCCTTCAACGCGCCGGCCTCGGTGCTCGCCTTGCTCGGCGCGTGCGTCGCCGTCCACGTCGTCCGCAGCCTGATCGGCGAGAACGCCGACATCGACGTCATCCTGCGCTTCGCATTCATCCCGGCGCGCTACGACCCGGCCTCTCCCTACGCCGCCGACTTCCTGGGCGGGGACGCGGCCAAGGTCTGGACCTTCGTGTCCTACGCCTTCCTCCATGGCGACTGGATGCATCTCGCCGTCAATTCGGTGTGGATGCTCGCCTTCGGCAGCGCCGTCGCCTGGCGGTTCGGGTCCGCGCGCTTCCTGGTCTTCTCGGCGGTCACGGCCGCGGCCGGCGCGGCCACCCATCTCGCGTTCCATTTCGGCACGCCGCTGCCGGTGGTCGGCGCGTCGGGCGCGATCTCGGGCCAGATGGCGGCCGCGACCCGCTTCATCTTCGAGGCCGGCGGGCCGCTCGGCGCCTTCCGTCGCAACGGCCGCGAGGCCTTCCTCGCTCCGGCCGAACCGCTCTCCCGCGCGATCCGGCGGCCGCAGGTGATCGTGTTTCTCGTCGTCTGGTTCGGCATGAACCTCGTGTTCGGCCTCGGCGGCGTGCCGTTCTCCGAAGAGGGCGCCACCGTCGCCTGGGAGGCGCATATCGGCGGCTTCCTCGCCGGGCTCGCTTTGTTTCCGCTGTTCGATCCCGTGCGGGCGCGCCCGACGTCTCATCCCAATGACGTGTGGGGCGACGGCTTGCACGAGGACGGGGGTCGCCCTCATGATGGCGGAACCGGGGCCGCCGAACGGTCGCCGCAGGACCGCTGAGGCGATCGCCGGACGGCCCTCCGCCAGGGTCCGGACGATCCGGACCCGTTTCAACGCCGCGCCAGACGGCGAGAGGAGGGATGCGAAATGAAGGTCGAGACCATTCTCGCCGCCAAGGGCCATTCGGTCGTGACCGTCAGGGCCGAGGATCCCGTCTCGAAGCTCGTTTCGACGCTTGCGGCCAAGGGGATCGGCGCCGTGATCGTCGCCGACGCAGACGGCGGCGTCGCGGGGATCATGACCGAACGCGACGTGGTGCGCGTCATCGCAAGCGACGGCCGCGAGGCGCTCGACCGCCCGGTCGGCGACTTCATGACCCGGAAAGTGGTGACCGCCACCCCACACGACACGCTCGATTTCCTCTCCGAGCGCATGACTCGCGGCAAGTTCCGCCACGTGCCGATCATGGATCACGACCGCCTCGTCGGGATCGTGTCGATCGGCGACGTGGTGAAGCATCGGATCGAGTCGATCGAGGCCGAGGCCTCGGCGATGCGGGACTACATCGCCACTGCCTAGATCCCAGGAAACTCGATGCTCGTCCGTTCGCTCGCCGGCATCCTTCTGGCGGCGGCCGTCGCCGTCGCGGCGCACGCCGCAACGGGAAGCGTGAGGCTCAAAGCCGACGACGCGACCGTGACGTTCGACGCCGACGGCCGCGCGCAGGTGGTGATCAAGCTCAACCGCCTCTCGTCGCTCAACCTAGCGACCTTCACGCGCGATCGCGTCGGCCTGACGGTGGACATTCTGATCGACGGCGCGGTGGTGATGTCGCCCGTCATCCGGTCGCCGATCGAGGGCGGCCAGATCGCGATCGCGCCCGCTTCGGAGGACTCCGCTCTGGCGCAGCGTCTCGCCGACAGGCTCAAGGCCGGCGAGACGATCCTGGTCCGGACGCGCGACCAGTAAGGCCGAGGCTCACTCCGCCGCCAGCGGGCGTCCGTCTGCGAGCCGCGCGCGCCTGACGTCCGGCGGGGTCGCCTCGTCGGCGAGCGCGGCGACGCATTCGTCGAGCGTCATCGAGGTCTGGCCCTGGCTGCCGAGGCGGCGGACCGACACGCCGCGCGTCTCGGCTTCGCGCGCCCCGACCACGACGAGCGCCGGCGTCTTGGTCAGCGAGTGCTCGCGGACCTTGTAGTTGATCTTCTCGTTCCTGAGATCGAGCTCGACCCGAAGCCCGGCCTTGCGAAGCTCGGCCGCGACCTCGAGCGCATAGCCGTCGGCCTCCGACGTGATCGTCGTCACGATCGCCTGCACCGGCGCGAGCCAGAGCGGGAAATGGCCCGCGAAATGCTCGATCAGGATGCCGGTGAAGCGCTCGAGCGAGCCGAAGATCGCCCGGTGGATCATGACGGGATGATGCTTCTCGCCGTCCGCGCCGATGTAGAAGGCGCCGAAGCGCTCGGGCAGGTTGAAGTCCACCTGGATCGTGCCGCACTGCCAGTCGCGGCCGATGGCGTCGCGCAGGACATATTCGAACTTCGGCCCGTAGAACGCGCCTTCGCCCGGATTGACCGCCGTGGTCACGCGGTTGCCATAGCGCGCCTCGATCTCCTTCAGCGCGTCGCTCATCACTGCTCGGCGCGGTCCCACAGCGCGTCGGAGCCGACGCGCTTTTCGGGCCGGGTCGAGAGCTTCAGCATGATGCGGTCGAAGCCGAAGTCGGAATACATGCCGAGGATCAGCTCGTTCAGCGCGAGCGTCTCGGCCATGAACTGCTCGTCGGTGCAGAAGATGTGCGCGTCGTCCTGGGTGAAGGCGCGAACCCGCATCATGCCGTGCAGCGCGCCGGACGGCTCATAGCGGTGCACGATGCCGAATTCGCCCATGCGGATCGGCAGTTCGCGGTAGCTGCGAAGCCCGTGCTTGAAGATCTGCACATGGCCCGGGCAGTTCATCGGCTTGATCGCGAAGACGCGGTCGTCCTCGGTCTGCGTGACGAACATGTTCTCGCGATACCAGTCCCAGTGGCCCGACGTCTGCCACAGCGAATGGTCGAGGATCTGGGGCGTGTTGACCTCGACGAAGCCGGACGTGTTCACGACGCGCCGCGAATAGGCGATCAGCGTCTGGAACAGCGTCCATCCCTTCGGGTGCCAGAACACAGCGCCGGGGCCTTCCTCCTGAAAGTGGAAGAGGTCCATCTCGCGCCCGAGCCGGCGATGGTCGCGCTTCTCGGCCTCCTCCAGCATGTGAAGGTAGGCGTCGAGCCCGGCCTTGTCGGGGAACGCCGTGCCGTAGATGCGCTGGAGCATCGGGTTGTTCGAGTCGCCGCGCCAGTACGCGCCCGCGACCTTCATCAACTTGAAGGCGTCGCCGACCTTGCCCGTGGACGTCATGTGCGGACCGCGGCAGAGGTCCATCCACTGCCCTTGCGCATACATCTTGATCGTCTGGTCGGCGGGGATGGCGTCGACCAGCTCGACCTTGAACGTCTCGCCCTTGGCCGCGAACCAGTCCTTGGCGCGGTCGCGGCTCCAGACGTCCTGGTGAACGGCATGTCGCGCGCGATGATCTTGCGCATCTCGGCTTCGATCGCGGCGATGTCGTCGGTGGAGAACGGCTCTTCGCGGTGGAAGTCGTAGTAGAAGCCGTTCTCGATCACCGGGCCGATGGTGACCTGCGTCTGCGGCCAGAGATTCTGCACGGCCTCAGCCAGCACATGCGCGCAGTCGTGGCGGATGAGCTCGAGCGAGCGCGGGTCGTTGCGGTCGAGGAACTCGATCCGGGCGTCGTTTTCGATCTTGTCCGCAAGGTCGACCACGACGCCGTCGAGCGCCATGGCGACGGTGCGCTTCAGCAGGGATTTGGAGATCTGGCCGGCGATGTCGGCGCCCGTGACGCCGTGCTCATAGGATTTCTGGGCGCCGTCGGGAAACGTGACGAGAGGCATGGTCTTCTCTTTCCGCTCACTCACTGCCTACGAACGCAGGTAAGCGATTTCAGGGGTTGGTCTTCGCCGCGTCAGCTCGGGTCGACGGCCTCGCAAATCGGCCGCCGCGCCCGGCGCGCGTAGGCCACGGCCTAGACCACGTCGCGTCCGAAGGCAATTCGCGCGGCACGGGCTCGAAGCCGTCGCCGCCCCAGGGATTGCAGCGGCAGATCCGGCCCGCCGCCATCCAGCCGCCGGCCCATGCGCCATGGCGGGCGAGCGCCTCGTCGGCGAACTCCGAGGTCGGCAGGTAGCGGCAGCGCCGCCCCATGAACATCGACAGCGAATAGCGATAGGCGAGAATGGGGAGGCGGAGAGCCGAGGCGAGCGGGGGGCGTGGAGGGAAAGGGAAGGGACGCGGGCGTCATCCCGGCCGAAGCGCGGCGAAGCGCCGGGATCGTCCTCCGCAGAGCGCGGCGTCTCCGCTTGCGCCTCGTTCCGAGGCGATCCCGGATCGGCCTGCGGCCGTCCAGGATGACGCGCGTGCCGCTCACCCGCCCGCTTCTTCTCGATCTGGTCGAGCGCGTCGACGACGGCGTCGAAGGTGAGCAGCGTCGAGGCGTGGCGGGCCTTGTAGTCGCGCACCGGCTCCAGCACCTTGAGATCCTCCCACACGCCGTCCGGCGCGGGGCCGTTGTCCTTCAGCATCGCCCGCATCGTTTCGCGCACCTCGCGCAGCTCCTGCGCGGTGCGGCCGACCACGGTGCGGGCCATCACGGAGGACGACGCCTGGCCGAGCGCGCAGGCGCGGACCTCATGGGCGAAGTCCGTCACCGTCTCGCCGTCGAAGGCGAGATCGATCGTCACTGTCGATCCGCAAAGTTTCGAATGCGCCGTCGCGGTCGCGTCCGGCGCTTCGAGGCGGCCGATGCGGGGAATCTCGGCCGCGAGCTCGAGGATCCGGCGGTTGTAGATGTCGTCGATCATCGATCGAGTCTCTTGATGGTCCTGTCGCCGAAGTCGCATTGTTCGATCGGCCTCGTTGCCTATATATGAACTCGCGACGCGCCCCGCCATGATCGGCCGCCGTAAGCTGAAGCCTCGCTTCGGCCGGTTGATCGGGGTTCAGTCGTCGCGCGTATGGGGCTAGCGCCCCCAAGAGGTTCTTTCATGGACGCTGTCGTTCAGCACCCCCGGGCCCGCGTTCCGATACCGGCGCCCAAACATTCTTCTGTCCCTGCCGAATTCGTCCAGCCGCGCCCGACCCGGGAGCAGGCCGAGGCGGCCGTTCGCACGCTCATCGCCTGGGCCGGCGACGACCCGACCCGCGAGGGCCTCATCGACACGCCCAAACGCGTCGTGAAGGCCTATGGCGAGCTGTTCGCCGGCTACGGCAAGGACGGCGCCGAGGATCTGCTGCGCGTGTTCGAGGAGGTCGCCGGCTACGACGACATGGTCGTGCTGCGCGACATTCCGTATTTCTCGCACTGCGAGCACCACATGGTGCCGTTCTTCGGCAAGGCGCATGTCGCCTATTTCCCGTCGAACGGCGTGGTGGGACTGTCGAAGATCGCCCGCGTGGTCGACGTCTTCGCCAAGCGCCTGCAGACGCAGGAGACGCTCACCTCGCAGATCGCCGAGGCGATCGACGAGCACCTGAAGCCCCGCGGCGTCGCCGTGATGCTCGAGGGCGAGCACATGTGCATGTCGATGCGCGGCATCCAGAAGGCGGGCGTCTCGACCGTGACCACGCAGTTCACCGGCGTGTTCAAGGACGAGCCGGCCGACCAGGCACGCTTCATCACCATGGTGCGCACCGGCCATCCGAGCCGCTGAACGCTGTTGGGGCCAGGGCGGGCGTGAAGGGCCGGCTCGTCCGGCCCTTTTCTTATGCCTCGCCGCCGTTCGCCCGGGACATCGCTCCATGACCGTCACGTTCCCCGCGCCGGGCTCGCACGACGAGCTCGAAGAAGGCCAGCGGCTTACCCCGAAGTTCGACCGGGACGGGCTCGTCGGCGCGATCGTGACCGACGTCGAGACCGGCGACGTCCTGATGTTCGCCCACATGAACGCCGAGGCGCTCGCCGCCACGATCGAGACCGGGGTCGCGCATTTCTTCTCGCGCTCGCGCGGCAAGCTGTGGCGCAAGGGCGAGACCTCGGGACACGAGATGTCGGTCGCCGAGATGCGGGTGGACTGCGACCAGGACGCTCTGTGGCTTCGTGTCCGCGTCGCCGGCACGGGCGCGGCCTGCCATACGGGCCGCAAGTCGTGCTTCTACCGCGCCGTGCCGACCGGCGAGGTCGGCGCGCCGCTTCGCCTCGTCGACGACGCGCGGCTGTTCGATCCCGCCAAGACCTACGGCGGCTGACGCCGCGCGCCGCGCGTTCAATCGGCGTTCACGCGGCCATGGGATGATCGCTCCGTCGCGAGAGCGAGGGTTCGGGTTCGGTGTTCCCCAGTCTGTCATCGCTGATCTCTCGTCCGGCCTCGATCGCCGAGACCGGGGACGCCGGCGCGCCGGAGCCGCAGGGCGACCGCCGACCGGTCTTCGCGCTCGCGCTCGGCGGCGGCATCGCGCGCGGCTGGGCGCATATCGGCGTCCTGAAGACGCTCGACGCCGCAGGCGTCAGGCCAGACATCGTGACGGCACCTCGGTCGGCGCTGTCGTCGGCGGGTGCTGGGCGGCCGGAAAGCTCGACGAACTCGAATCTTGGGCGCGTTCGCTCACCCGGCGTCGCATGTTCGGGACTGCTCGACGTCAGCTTCGGCGGCGCGGGCCTCATCGGCGGCGGCCGCCTCAAGGCGCAGCTCGAGGCCAATCTCGGCGACATCGCGATCGAGGATCTCGACGTCCGCTTCGCCGCGATCGCGACCGAATTACACCACCGGCCATGAGGTCTGGCTCGGCCGCGGGCCGCTCGCCGAGGCGATCCGCGCCTCTTATGCTCTGCCCGGCGTGTTCGAGCCGCTGCGCATCGGCGGCCGCTGGCTGATGGACGGCGCGCTGGTCAATCCCGTGCCGGTCTCGGCCGCCCGCGCGCTTGGGGGGCGGATGGTGGCGGCGGTCAATCTGCAGAGCGACGTCTCGGGCCGCGGCACGGTGGTGCAGTCGATCGGCGCGAGCGAGCGCGATCAGGAGGCGGCCGAGGATCTCACCTGGTTCGCGCGCATGCGCGGCGCCCGGAGATCCGGCGGGGAGCCGGCCGCCCGGCGCCCATCGAGGACGGCCCCGGCATTCCCGCCGTCATGGTCGACGCCTTCAACATCATGCTCGACCGGATCTCGCGTTCGCGCCTTGCGGGCGATCCGCCCGACGTCACCATCGGGCCGCGGCTCGCCGACATCGGCCTGTTCGACTTCCACCGGGCCGCGGAGTCGATCCGTCTCGGCGAAGAGGCCGGCGAACGCGCGATCGAGCCGATCCGCGAAGCGATGCGGGCGCTCGCCTGAATGAGCGGACTGTCCTTAGCGGACCGCGACTTCCACAGTGGCGTTGACGCCCGTGCGCACCGCGAAGCTCTGCTGGTAGAGGCGTCCGTCTCGGCGCGCGATCGCCATGTAGTCGCCTTCGGCCAGCACGACGCTCGAGAGCGCGCCGATCGAGTCGCGGATCACGTCGCCGCCGGGCGTCAGGATCGTCCATGACGTGTCGCGCAGCTCCGGTCCTCCGGGCGACTGCACGAGCTTCAGCGAGACATGGGCGGCCTTGTGGTGGACCTGCGCCTCGACAAGCTTGCCGGGCGCGACCTTCAGGTCGGCTTCGACATTGGCGTTGGCGTCGCCATAAACCGAGGACACATGATAGGAGCCGGCCGGAAGCCTCAGGAGCTGGCCGGGCTTCACGTCCTCCGCGACCGTGCGGGCGACGCCGCCGTCGTCGCGCGTGAGCGTGAAGGTCACGTCGCCCTCCGGCGCCTGCTGTCCGCCCACGAAGGCGGTGAGGCGCACCGCGCCCGCGGGCAGCACCATGGTCTGGCTGGTGGGCCGGCCGGCCGCCACCGTGACGAATTTCGCGGCGCTCACGAGGCCGTAGACCGCGTGGACGATGTAGGCCCCGGGGTCGACCTCGAAGCGCGGACGGGCGTCGTTCGATTCCGCCACCAGCATGTGCTCGCCGTTGGCGTCGGCCTGATCGGTGAAGAGACGCCACTTCACGCCGCTCGGGATGGCGGAGCCGTTCTCGTCGAACTGGCCCTGGAGCGTCAGGAACTGCTTGGCGAGCGGCGCCGCGCCTGCGCCGAGATCGGTCGGCGGCGACGTCGTGGTCGTCGTGGTCGGCCGCGACGCCGCGCCGGGCGCGAGATTGGGCAGGCGCATCTGGTCGACGATGGCCGGGTCGAGCCGATCGATCCGCTCGGGCGAAAAGACGGGGGCGGGAGGCGGCGCGGGCCGGGACAGGGTCGGCGGCGAAAGCGCGTCGGGGCCTGCGGGTCCGATGAGGTTCATGCGGCCGGTGATGACGCCGCCGAAACTCGGCGCGTTTCTCGGCCCGGCGCCCGAACGGGCGGCCTCTCCGGCGTTCGGAAGGCCCCCGGGCGCGAGCGCCCCGCCGGGCGCCGCCTGCGCGAGGGCGTCCCCGGCCGAGGTGACGGCGAGCGCCGAGGCCGTGAGAAGACCGGCGAGCAAGGACGGCGAACGACGACCCATGGGCCGAGCGATGCCATCAGCGGACCGCCAAGGCAAGCGTCCGAATGGGCGCCCCGGCCCCCCGTCCCCAGCGGGGCTCGCGGATGGCGACGCCTTGGCCGGTCGGCCGCGGATCGTGCTAAGCCCTCGCGCGACCAGTCACGTCCGCCGGAGCCTCCCATGTCAGACACGATCGAGCTGCTCGCCGCGCGCCGCTCCGTGCCCGCCAACGCGCTTTCCGAGCCGGGACCGAGCGACGCCGAACTGGAGCAGATCCTCACCCTGGCCTCGCGCGTGCCCGATCACGGCAAGCTCGCGCCCTGGCGCTTCATCGTGATCGCAGGCGAGGGCCGCGCCGAGCTCGGCCGTCGGCTCGCGGAGCTGCTGCGCGAGACCGATCCTTCGGTCTCCGAGGCGCGCCTCGGGGCGCAGTCGGCCTGCTTCTCGCAGTCCGCGCTCGTCGTCGCCGTCGTCAGCACGGCCGCGCCCCATGTGAAGATCCCCGAATGGGAGCAGGAGCTTTCGGCCGGCGCGGTCTGCATGAACCTCTCGGTCGCGGCGAACGCGCTCGGCTATGGCGCGCAGTGGCTGACGGGCTGGGCGGCCTATGAGCCGCGGGCCCGCGAGCTCATCGGCCTCGCTCCGCAGGAGCGCGTCGCGGGCTTCCTCCATCTCGGCACGCCGACCGAGCGTCTGCCCGATCGCCCGCGGCCGGAAATCGCCAAGATCACGACCCGCTGGAGCGCGTGATGTTCTACGAGCCGATCCTCGGGCACGGCCTGCCGCACGACCCGTTCAAGGCGATCGTCGCGCCGCGGCCGATCGGCTGGATCTCGACGCTCGACGTCCGCGGCCGGCGAAATCTCGCGCCCTACAGCTTCTTCAACGGCGTCTGCGGCTCGCCGCCAATGGTGATGTTCTCCTCCGAGGGCTTCAAGCATTCGGCCGAGAACGCGCGCGACACCGGGCAGTTCGTGTGCAGCCTCGCGACCCATTCGCTGCGCGAGCAGATGAACGTCACCTCCGCGCCGCTCGCCAAGGGCGAGGACGAGTTCTTCCGCGCAGGACTCGCCGCCGCCCCGAGCCGCACCGTCCGTCCGCCGCGCGTCGCAAAAAGCCCCGCGGCGCTCGAATGCCGAACCATCAGCGTCACCGAGCTCAACGACATGCATGGCGCCGCGACCGGGCGCTACGTGGTGATCGGCCAGGTCACCGGCGTCCACATCGACGACGCCTATCTGGTCGACGGCCTGTTCGACACCGCCAAGGCCCAGGCGCTCGCGCGCTGCGGCTACATGGACTACGCGACGGTGTTCGAGACGTTTTCGCTCGCGCGGCCGCAGAGCTAGCGGGCCGCGAACGTCTCCTGCGCGATCGCCGCCTGATTTACGTCGAGCGAGATCTTGCCCGAAAAGCCGTCGCGCCGGGCGCGTTCCGCCTCGCCCCGGAAGGCGCCAGAATCGCGCGTCGAAAACGGGCTGTCGAGCGCCGGTAGGCCCGCGTCGGCGGCGGCCGCGAGAGCGAGCGTGCGGGCGGTCTGGAGCGGGTCGCTCCAGCGCCCGTCGGCGTCGCGCGGCTCCTCGTCGCCGAAATCCGCGCCGAGCGCCTCGCCGTCCCAGGCGATCGCCGCCAGCCGCGGGGTGGCGACCGCAAAGCCGATCAGCCCGAACAGCGACGCCGTGGTCTCGGCGACCGCCACGATCGAGATCTCGCCGTCGTCCAGCCCGCCGGCGGCTTCCGCGACCGACAGGAGCGCGCCGAGGTGCTGGAGATCCGCGCCGGTCTCTGCTGCCGTCGTCGCCACGGCGTCGGGCCTCAAGGGCCCAAGCGCCGCAAGCTGCTCCGCGCCGCCATCGTCGAGCGGCGCGAGCTTCAGGACGACGAGCGGGCCGTCGGCGCCGGGACGCGCGCGCAGCCGCCGTGCCACGGCCTCGAGACCGGCGGCGCCGGCTTGGCCGAGATCGAACAGCAGGGCGTCCGCTCCGCCCGAGATCGGATCGCCCGGCGAGGCGACGAGGACGGATCGGATCGGACCGGCGTGAAAGCGTCGCAAGCTCTGGGTCTCCTAGGCGTTCGGCGGTGCGTTAACGAGCGGTTTACCATGTCGGCCGCATCCTCGTCGCAACGGGCCGGAGTCGGCGCCGGATGGGCGTCCCGCCCGGGACGTGAAGGGTCACGAGCGCGAAGTCGATGGAGCTCCTCACTCCCGCGGACGCCGCAGGCCGCGTCACCGCGGCGCTGAAGAGCGCGGCGGAGGCGACCGGCGCAGGCTTCGATTATCTGCTGCGCACCGCGACCCCGCGAATCCTCCCTCAACGCCACGGCCAAGAACCCGTCGTCCTCCGCCCGCGGCCTGTTCCAATTCATCGATTCGACCTGGCTCGAGGTGATGAAGGAGGAGGGACCGGGCCTCGGCATGGGCGCCGCGGCCGGCGACATCGCCAAGACCGCGTCCGGCCGCTATGTCGTCGCCGATCCCGCCCGGCGCGCCGAGATCCTGGCGATGCGCGACGATCCACAGGCCTCCGCTTTGCTCGGCGCCGCCTTCGCAACGCGCAGGCGTTCGAGAACGGTCTCGGCCGCGCGCCGAGCGAGGGCGAGCTCTACGCCGCTCATTTCATGGGCGCGCAGGGCGCGATCGAGCTGACGAGCCTCGCGACGGCGACCCCGACCGCTTCGGCCGCAGCCGCGTTCCCGTCGCAGGCGTCCGCCAACAGATCGATCTTCTATGACGGCGGCCGCGCCCGCACCGCCCGCGAGGTCTACGACCGGCTGACCGCGACGCCGTCCGGAACCGCGATCGCCGCGACGTCTCCCGCCGCAAAGACCACGCGGCCGATCCTCGCGCTGCAGGCTACGAACGAGGCCTCGGTCGCGCCCTACAATGGCGGGCGCGAGAACGACGGCCAGGCGTTCCATTCGCTGTTCAAGACCGGCCGGCGCACGCCCGTCGCGTCCTACGTCCAACAGGCCTGGGCCGGCTTCGGCTCGGCGGGCCTCGCCGCGGACGGCGCATCGGTGAAGGCCGCGGCGAGCGCGATGGGCTACGCCGCGGCTCCGACCGCCGCGGCCGCGACGCCGCGCGCCGAGGCCGCAGCGGCGGCCGTCGATCTCGCCGGCCGCGCCCGGGCCGCGAAGCCGCGCGCCGCAGCCACGATCACCCCGCGCGCCACGCCTGCCGCGTCCGGAGCTTCGATCACTCAGAGCACGGCCGTCCAGCCTGCGCCCGCCGCCGTCTCTGCGCTGGCGGGCCGCAAGGTCGAACCCGCCACCACCTTCCTCGGGATCCAACTGCCGTCCTGGCTGACCACGGGTTCCGCGTCGTCAACCGCGCGAGGCCGGCCGTGATCGTCGAGCGCTATCTCGATTGGGCGTCGTCCGCGCCTGCGCATATGCGCGCCGAAGCTGCGGGAGCGCTCGCGCGCTCCTATCTCCATGGCGAGCTCGACGCCCATGTGCGCGAAGAGGTCGAGGCGGCGCTGACGCTCGCGCTCGACGACGACCATGTGGCGGTGCGGGCCGCGCTCGCCGACGCGCTCGCCGCCTCTCCGGACGCGCCCCCCGCGCTCATTCTTTCGCTCGCCCAGGACGTGCCCGACGTCGCCGATCCGGTGCTGTCGCGCTCGCCGGTGCTGGGAGATCTCGAGCTCGTCGATCTCGTGGCCCTCGGGGGCTCGCGCGCGCAGCTCGCGATCTCGGGCCGCCGGCAGGTCTCCGGACCGCTCGCCGCGGCCATCGCCGAGGTCGGCGACGCGCGCGCCTGCGAGCGTCTCGCCTCCAACCGCGGCGCTCATCTCACCCGCGCGGCCGCCTCCCGGATCGCCGAGCGCCACGGCGCCGACGGCGCGACGCGCGACGCGCTGCTCACGCGCGAAGAGCTCGGTCCCGAGATCCGCCAGCGGCTGATGCGCTCGGTCGCCGAGGCGCTTTCGGCTTTCGTGTCGAGTCGCGGCTGGCTCGACGCCGGCCGCGCGCGCCGCGCCGCTGACGAGGCCTGCGAGCGCGGACTCGTCGTCATCGCCTCCGACGCGCCGGACCGCCGCGCCTTCGTGCTGCATCTCGCCGAGCGCGACCTGTTCTCGCCGAGCCTTGCGCTGAGGGCGCTCCTGAGCGGCGACCTTGCGCTGTTCGAGGCCGCGCTTTCCGCGCTTTCAGGGCAGGATCCGGTCCGCGTGGCGGGCTTCGTCCGCGACTTCGAGGGGCGCGGCTTCGAGGCGCTCTATCAGCGCGCGGGCTTCCCCCGCTCGGCGCTCGGCGCCTTCCGCGGCGCGCTCGCCGCGGCGCGCGAGGTCGGCTTCGCGGAGATGGGATCGGCCGCGCTTTCGCGCCGGATGGTGGAGCGGGCCCTGACCGCCTGCGAGGGCGCCGATCTCGACGTCTCGTCGCTGCGCGCCATGCTGCGCCGCCTCGCCGCCGAGGCCGCGCGCGAAGACGCCCGGCGCACGCTCGGCGAGCCCGCCCGGCGCGTCGCGGCGGCGGCGGCCTGACGGCTCCGGGAGAGCAGTCAGGCGTCGTTCGAAAGGCCCGGGATCGTCTGGCGCCGCAGTTCCGCAAGGCGGCGCACCAGCGCGACGCCGAGCGGATGGTCGCGGTCCCGCACGTCCTCGCGCACCATGGCGCGGACCGCTTCCACATGACGGTCGACCAGGCTCTGGGGCGAGGCTTCGGCCAGCCGCTCGATCATGGTGCAGAGCCCGTCCGCGACTTCGCCCGCGAGCGGAAAGCCGAGCGTGGCGGCCTGGCCGCGGATGTCGTGCGCGGCGCGATAGAGTTCTTCGAAGTCGCCCGTCGAATGCGTGATCGACGCCCGGCGGCGCGCGTCCTCGAGCGCGTTGATCTCCGAATCCATCCACTGGTCGAATTCGTTCTCGAGCAAGGTGAGCGCATGCTCGGCGCGGCGCACGGGATCGGCGAGCCGTTCGTCCGGATCGACGCGCTGCGCGACGCGCGCCTTCAGCCTGTTGGGCGGACGCAGGATGATGTGGTCCGCATAGGTCTCGGTCGGGACGTCGAGGGGCGGCTGGTCGGCCATCGGAGCCTCGCGATCACTGGTTCACGGTTTCGCGGATCCGGTCGACGCCCGAGTCGATCAGCACCGTCTCGTTGACGCGGCGTTCGGGTCCGCTGTAGGCGGCGGCGCCGCTGCGTCTGCGGTCCGGCCCGAAATAGTCCTTGGTGCGCACGAAGGCGCGCGGATGCAGCACGCAGTTCAGCACGCGCTGGTGCAGGGCCTTGGCGGAGATCGGCTTGCAGAGGAACTCGGTGACGCCGGCGTCTCTCGCGCGCAGCACGCGGCTCTTCTCGGAATGGCCGGTCAGCATGATGATCGGCACGTAGGGGTTCACCCCGCTTTCGGGGCGGCGGATCATCTGCACCAGCTCGATGCCGTCGAAAATCGGCATCGACCAGTCGACGATCAGGATGTCGGGCAGGTGGGAGGTGAAGAGCTCGAGGCCGGCCGCGCCGTCTTCGGCCTCATAGACCTCGCGCGCGCCGAAACCGTGCAGCAGCGTACGCACGATCCGACGCATATGGGCGTTGTCGTCGACGACCAGAATGCGAAGTTTCGTGAAATCGACGCGGATCATCTTGGGCTGCGCACACGCGAGGGCAGCTCATCATGACGAAACGTTGTTAACGCTCCGTTTCAGGTTGTCACCAGCCGAATTGCTCGGCGAGGATGCGCTCGTCGAGGCCGTGGCCGGGGTCGTGGAGCATCACGAGATCGGTCTTCCGGTCGAGCGCGATCTCGACGCGACGGATGTTGCGGAACTCGGTGTTGTCGGCCACCGCCGCCACCGGGCGCTTGTCGTCCTCGATCACGTCGATCGCGACCGCGGCGCGGTCCGGCAGCAGCGCGCCGCGCCAGCGGCGGGGCCGGAAGGGCGAGATCGGCGTCATGGCGAGCAGGGGGCTCGCGAGCGGCAGCAGGGGCCCGTGGGCCGACAGGTTGTAGGCCGTGGAGCCCGCAGGCGTCGCCACCAGCACGCCGTCGCAGATGAGCTCGGCCATGCGGGACTTGCCGTCGACCTCGATGCGGAACTTCGCCGCCTGGTAGCTCTGGCGCCAGAGCGCGACTTCGTTGATGGCCTTGGCGACGTGCACCCGGCCCTCGCGGTCGCGGGCGCGCATGGTCAGCGGATGGATAACCGTCCGTTCGGCGGCCGCGAGGCGCTCGACGAGGCCGTCCTCGATGTATTCGTTCATGAGGAAGCCGACCGAGCCGCGGTTCATGCCGTAGATCGGCATGCGCCGGCCCATGGTCTCGTGCAGCGTCTGCAGCATCATGCCGTCGCCGCCGAGCGCCACCACGACGTCGGCCTCGGCCTGCGGCGCGTCGCCGTAGCGGGCGACGAGCGCCTCGAGCGCGGCGCGGGCGTCGTCGGCGGCGCTCGCCACGAAGGCGATCCGCTCGTAGCGCTTGCGATCGTTCATGGCCGCCGTGACGTCGTCTTCCGAAGCCGCGAAAGGGGAGGGAGCGCGGCGAGAGCGCGCTTTATACGCAAAGCCGCGCGGGCGTCCATTGAACTTAGCGCGTCGTCGTTAAAGCGCGGGGTTCCACTGCTCGGGAACGAAGGCGAATTCGCGCACGCTGCGCTGCGCGATGTGGCCGACGGCGGGGAAAGGGAAGTGATAGCCGGACACGAGCAGCTTGTCGGTCGCCGCCATGTCGAGCATGCGGCGGCGCGTCTCCTCGGCCATTTCGGGATCCATGTCGAAGATCGCGTGCCAGCCGGGATTGCGCACGAACAGCGCCGGATGGTTGGTGACGTCGGACCAGACCAGAAGCTGCTCTTTCTCGGACGCGATCCGGAACGCCATGTGGCCAGGCGTGTGGCCGTAGGCCGGAATGGCGTAGATGCCCGGCGCGGGCTCGGTGTCGCCCTTGTAGCGGCGCACGTCCTTGGCCATCGGGTCGAACACCGCGCGCACGATCTTGAAGGCGTTGACGAGGCCCGCCGGCGCGCGGCTCATCGCGCCTTCGTCCATCCAGAAGTCCCATTCGGCCTCCGGGACCACGACCTCTGCGTTCGGGAAGGCGAGCGTCCCGTCCTTCAGGCGGATGCCGCCGATGTGGTCGGGGTGGAAATGGGAGATCAGCACGGTGTCGACCGCTTTCGGATCGACGCCCGCTGCGGAGATTCTCGTAGAGCTGGCCCGCGGTCGGGGCGAGGCGTCCGCCGGTGCCGGCGTCGATCAGCACGAGGCGGCTGCCGGTGTTGACCACGAGCGCCGTGAAGGTGATCGGCAGCGTCTCGGTCGGGATGAAGGCGTCTTCGAGGGCCTTTCGAACGTCCTCGAGCGGGGCGTTCTTCACGAAACCGGCGTCGAGGGGGCGGCGGGCGAGGCCGTCGGTCAGCGCCGTGACCTCGAACGAGCCGACCTTGTAGCGATAGACGCCCGGCGACTGGCGGCCGGCCGCGGGCGCGGCGGCGCGCGCGCCCGATCCCGCGACGGGGATCGTCACGGCGGCGCCGGCGGCGGTCAGCACGGTTCTGCGCGACATGATCGACATGTGGTCCCCTCCAGCGTGAGTGCAACTAGGTCAGGCGGGATCGGGCAGGCAACAGGCGAGCGGGCGGCCGGCGTCACTCTTGCGTGACGCCGGCCGGACTTGCGGTAACACACCGGAATGGAAAGAGGCGAGGCCTCGCGGTTCAGGCGACCGCGCGGACTTCGACCTGAAACGCGGCGTCGGCGGCGCGCAGGGTTTCGCAGGCGACGAACTCGGCGTGCCGCGCGACTTCGGGCAATCCCATGAGCTCTCCGAAGGTCGCCCGCGCCAGCGGACCGGCGATCCAGATCAGACCGGAGGGCGCGCCGTCCGGGCCGAGCGCGCGGCTCAGCTCGTCGGTCGCGACGCCGAGCCGCAGGCGGTCGGACGTCACCAGGCCGGCTGCCGCGAGGCGCCGCATGAGCGGATCGGCGTCGCAGATGCCGCGATGCGCCGGCCCCGTGGCGAGCGCGACGGCGTCGAAGGCGACGGTCTCGGTCGCGCCGCGCCGCCTCCGGATCGCGACCTCCAGCCCCTCGACGCCCGCGCGAGCCGAGACCGGCTCGCCGGCGAAGACCTCGAGCTGGCCCGACGCGCGCAGCCGCGCGATCGCCGCCTCGACCTGGGGCGCGACCCGGAAGCGGTGGACGTCCCAGAATGTGCGCAGCCGTCGCACGACCTTGCGGCGCTCGCTTTCCGGAAGCGCTGTCCAGAGGGCGCGGCCCTGGTTGCGGGCGGCGTCCAGGACGTGCTGCCACGGGATGTCCGAGGCCCCGGCGGCTTCGACGGTGCGGCGGATCCGACCAGAAGCTCGAGCGCGGTTCTGGCGGGCTGGCGGTCGAAGGCGCCGAACTCGCCGGGTCGGTCGGCGTGGCCGCGCGACAGCAGGCCGCGCCGGGAGACCGCCACGATTGGGCCGCGATGGCCGCGGCGTTCGAGCGAGGCGACGATGTCGGCCATGGTGAGGCCGGTTCCCACGATCAGAAGGCGCGCGTCAGGCGAGAGGGCGTCGAGCGCGGCGCGGTCCTGGGGTCGGGGATGAGCCGCGGATCGCCGAGGACGGCGTCGAAGGCCGCGGGAGCCGCGGGCGCGGGATGGGTGGCGGCCAGCACGACGAACGACGCCGCGACCGCCTCGCCGCCGGCGAGATGAACCACGCAGCCGCCGTCGGCGCTGCGGTCGACCGAGACGGCCCTGTCGCGACGGTGCTCGATCGCGCCTGCGAGCAAATAGGGCTCCATTGTCTCGGCCGCGTAGCGCCCGAAAACCTGACGGCGCGGAAAGGCGCGGCCGTCAGGCGTCACCGCCTCCGGATCCTCGACCAGCGCGCCGTCGGCCTTCAGCCACCGCTCGAAGTGGCAGGGATCGGACGGCACGAAGCTCATCCGGCTTGCGGGCACGTTGATGCGGTGCGCGGGGTCGGCCGTCGAATAGGCGACGCCGCCGCCGAGCGCCGATCGCGGCTCGACGACGACGATGCGGAAGCGTGCGGGCGCGCGGCGGGCGAGCTGGTGGGCGACGACCGCGCCGGTGAAGCCGCCGCCGATGACGACGACGGTCTGGCGGTCTCCCTCGCCCGGCGCGCCGGGAACGCAGCCCGCCCCGTCGCTCACGACTGGGAGACCCTCAGCGCCGGACGGGCGTCGTTGGCGATGGTCTCGCCGAACGGGCCCATGTTGACGCTGGTGGCCGCCGGCGCCGTCGTGGTCGAGAGCGGCAGCAGCGGGAACACCAGCTCGGCGAAGCGGTAGGCCTCCTCGAGATGCGGGTAGCCGGAGAGAATGAAGGTGTCGACGCCGGCCGCCATGTACTCCTTCATCCGCTCGGCCACGGTCTCCGGATCGCCGACGAGCGCGGTGCCCGCGCCGCCGCGCACGAGCCCGACGCCCGCCCACAGGTTCGGGCTGACCTCGAGCTTCGCGCCGGCCGCCATGGAGCGCGGCCATGCGCTGCTGGCCGACCGAATCCATGCGGGCGTAGACCTTCTGGGCGGCCGCGATGGTCTCGTCGTCGAGGTTCTCGATCAGCTTGTCGGCGGCGGCCCATGCCTCTTCGTTGGTCTCGCGGACGATGACGTGGAGGCGGATGCCGAACGACACCTCACGGCCCTCGCGCTTGGCGAGCGCGCGCACCGCCGCGAGCTTCTCGGGCGACCTGCGCCGGCGGCTCGCCCCAGGTGAGGTACTTGTCGATGGTCTTGGCGGCGACTTCGGAGGCCGCGGGCGACGAGCCGCCGAAGTAGAGCGGCGGCCCTTCGGGCTGGTCGGCGCGAACAGCAGGCGGCCGTCCTCGATGCGGATGTGGTCGCCCTTGTAGTTCACCGTCTCGCCGGCCAGCAGCGCCTTGTAGACCTCGAGGAACTCGCGGGTGACCGCGTAGCGCTCGTCGTGGTTGAGGAAGATGCCGTCGCCGGCGTTCTCGGCCGGATCGCCGCCCGTCACCACGTTGATGAGGAGGCGTCCGTTCGAGATCCGGTCGAGCGTCGCGGTCATGCGCGCCGCGACGGTCGGCGACTGGAGGCCGGGTCGCACGGCCACGAGATAGCGCAGCCGCTCGGTCAGCGGGGCGAGCGCGGAGGCCACCACCCAGCTGTCCTCGCAGGGCGGCCGGTCGGCAGCAGCACGCCGAAATAGCCCAGGCGATCGGCCGCCTGGGCGACCTGTTCGAGATAGGGAAGGTCGACCGCCCGGCCGCCCTTGGTGGTGCCGAGATAGCGGCCGTCGCCATGGGTCGGCAGGAACCAGAGGACGTTGGCGGTTTCCGGGGGGGTGAACTCGGTCATTTCGCGACATCCGCGGTCTTGAGCTTCAGGACGGCGTCTTCGACGACGATGGGCTTGGGCAGGAGCTTCAGCTCGAGGAAGGTGTCGGCGATCCGCTGCTGGGCGGCCGCGACGTCCGGGGTGAGAGGCCGCACGCCGAGCCCGAGCCGCGATATCGCGACCGTCAGGAGCGGCGCCGGGATGCCGACGAGAGGAGAGAGCTCGGCCGCGGCGGCGTTCGGATCCTTGGCGACCCAGTCCTCCACCTTGCGGAGCTCGTCGAGAGCGATCTGCAGGACGTCTTCGTTGTCCTTGGCGTAGTCGCGCGATGTCAGGAAGAACTGGTGGTTCTCCACGATGCCCTCGCCGGTGGTCAGCACCCGCGCTCCGGCGGCCTCCGCGCCTGCGAAGAAGGGATCCCATACCGACCAGGCGTCCACCTTGCCGCTCTCGAAGGCCGCGCGGCCGTCGGCCGGCGCCAGGAACGAGATCTTGACGTCCGAATATGCGACGCCGCCCTTCTCGAGCGCCTTCACCAGCAGGTAGTGGGCGTTCGACCCCTTCGCGACGGCGATGTTCTTGCCCTTGAGATCGGCCAGCGTCTTGATCGGGCTGTCCTTCTGCACCAGGACCGCCTCGGCCTTGGGCGAGGGCGGATCGTTGGCCACGTAGGCCAGCTTGGCGCTCGCCGCCTGCGCGAAGATCGGAGGCGCTTCGCCGGTCGTTCCGAAGTCGACCGCGCCGGCGTTGACCGCCTCGAGCAGCGGCGGCCCGAACTGGAACTCGGCCCATTTCACCGTGACGCCGAGCGGCTTCAGCTTCTCCTCGAGCGTGCCCTTGCCCTTCAGCAGGATGAGCGTGCCGTATTTCTGGAAGCCGATGCGGATGGTGCGGTCGGCCGCTTGCGCGCTCGTCGCGCCGATGAGGGCCGCGGCGACGAACGCGGCGGAGGCGAGGCGCGAGACCCGCGTGAGGGTGGGGGAGGTCATCTGTTTCGTCTTGTCGGTTTGGGGACTGGGGGGTGTGGGGTCAGGCCGCGGCGGAGGAACGGACCGCGACGGCGCTCGAGGCTTCCCGGACAAGCGTCTCGATGCGCGCGCGCACCCGCTCGTCGGCGACATGGCCTTCGGCGCCGATGTCGCGGTCGACCACGAAAACGGCGGTGCCGAGCGTCAGCGCGTCGAAGGAGCGAACAGCGGACGCATCTGGTGCTCGACCGCGAGCGCATGGCGGTCGCTGCCGCCCGTCGCGAGCAGCGCCACCGGCGCGCCGGTCAAGGCGCGGTAGTCGACGAGGTCGATCAGGTGCTTGAAGAAGCCGCTGTAAGAGCCCTTGTAGATTGGAGAACCGGCCACGATCAGGTCCGCCTTTTCGATCGCCGCCAGCGCGGTTTCGACCGGTTCGGCCGCAGGGCGCGAGAACGACCGGCCGAGCTCCGGGGCGAGTTCGGCGACGTCGACCAAGGTCACGGCGCCGCTCGTGCGCGCCGCGACGCGTCGCGCGACGTCCTCCACGAGAAGGCGGGTGCGGGACGGCTTTCCAAGGCTGCCCGCGATGGCGACGATCGAAGTCACGCGATCGCCCTCCGGGCCTCGGGCGCGTCCGGCGCCGCGACGCCCGGACGGTCGTCCGAGGGGCGGCCGCCGGCGTTGAACAGCTTGTCGAGAATGGTCTCCTCGAGGCGGCCGATCTCGGCGGACCCGCGGCGGCGGGGCCGGGGAAGGTCAACGGTGAGGTCGAGGTCGATGCGGCCGTCCTCGATCAGCACCACGCGGTCGGCGAGCGCGAGCGCTTCGGAGACGTCGTGGGTGACGAGGATCGCGGTGAAGCCCTGGTCGAGCCACATGTTCTCGATCAGCTCCTGCATCTCGATGCGGGTGAGCGCGTCGAGCGCCCCGAGCGGTTCGTCGAGCGCCAGCAACTGGGGACGCGAGACGAGCGCGCGGGCGAGCGCGACGCGCTGTCGCTGGCCGCCCGAGAGGACCGACGGCCAGTCGCCCCCACGATCGGCGAGGCCGACCTGCGCGAGCGCGGCCTGAGCGGCGGCGCGCGCAGCCGACTTCGGTTCGGACGACGGCAGGCCGACGCGGACATTGTCGATCACGCGCGCCCAGGGCAGCAGGCGCGGCTCCTGGAACATGATGCGGCCAAGGCCCGCGCGGCCGCCGCCGACCGTGACCGCGCCCTTGGTGGGCGTCTCGAGCCCGACGACGGTGCGAAGCAGCGTGCTCTTACCGCAGCCCGATCGTCCGACGATGGCGAGGAACTGGCCGGCCGGGACCGTGAGGTCGACGTTCTTCAGCACCTCTTTCGGGCCGAATGACTTCGAGAGGCCGCGCAGCGCGACCGAAGCGCCGGAGCCGGAGGTCTTGGCGCGGAGCGAGAGCTGCTCGGCGCGCGTTCCGGAGCCTCGGAGCGGGCGAGGCGAACGGGGCGGTGATGGCTTTGGCTGTCATGGAGGAGGGGCGCCTTCAGGCCGGGAGATAGGCGGGTGCCAGGACAGCGTCGCCCGCTCGAGCGTTGGCGATCGAGTCCGCGAGTTTTCCGAGCAGCGCGTAGATGAGGATCGCGAACACCACGACGTCGACCATCATGAATTCGCGGGCGTTCATGGCCATGTAGCCGAGGCCCGAGGAGGCCGAGATCGTCTCGGCGACGATCAGCGTCAGCCACATGATGCCGAGCGCGTAGCGCAGCCCGACGAAGATCGAGGGCAGCGCGCCGGGCAGGATCACCTTGGTGAAGAGCGTCGCGTTCGACATGCCGTAGGCGCGGCCCATCTCGACGAGCTGGGCGTCGACGGTGCGCACGCCGTGCAGCGTGTTGAGATAGATCGGGAAGAACACGCCGAGCGCGACGAGGAAGATCTTCGCGGTCTCGTCGATGCCGAACCACAGGATCACGAGCGGGATCAGCGCGAGATGCGGCACCGTGCGGATCATCTGCAGGGTCGGGTCGACGAGCCGCTCCGAGAGCCGCGACAGGCCGTTGCCGAGGCCGAGCGCGAAACCGATGCCGCCGCCGATCAACAGGCCGACGCCCGCGCGCCAGGTCGAAATCCAGATGTTGGTCCAGAGTTCGCCCGACAGCGCGAGCTTCCAGCCCGCGGCCGCGATCTCGGTGGGCGCCGGCAGGACGCCCCCCGAGATCAGGCCCGCGCTCGACAGCGCCTGCCACGCGACGAGGATCCCGACCGGCAGGATGAAGGATGCAGGGGGATCGGGCGTCGAACGACATGGCGTTCCTCGCTGTACTGGACTTCAGGGCGCGCAGACGCGCCCCGGGAGGAGATGACCGTGACGCCGCCCGCATGCGGCGTCGCACCAATGTCCACACAATCCATAAAGCAAGTCAACAATGTTTCGATTGGGATGTGGAGGCTGGGACGCCAGATGGCGGGCGCGCGCGCCGGCAGGCCCAGGGTGGCGGAGACGCCTCGAATCCGCCAAGAAGATCAGGCGCAAGACCGGTTCTGCGCGCCGCCTGAAAGAGGAACCCGGATGGTCGAAACGCCGCAGCCTGAAGCCGTCGCCGGTTCGTCCGCGCCGATCACCGTGCGCAGGCTCGCGAGCGGCGTGCTGGGCTATGCGTCCGGCCTGCCGCTGCTTCTGGTGCTCGGCACCTTCGCGTTCCGGCTGCGCGAGGCGGGCGTCAGCCTCGAGGCCATCGGCCTGCTGTCATGGGCGAGCATCGCCTACAGCCTCAAGTTCCTGATCGCGCCCTTCATGGACAGCTATTCGCTCGGGCCGCTCGGGCGCGCGCTCGGCCGGCGGCGCGCCTGGATCCTGCTCGCGCAGATCGGCGTCGCGTTCGGGCTCGTCGGCATGGCGATGGGCGATCCGGCCACGGGCCTGCCGCTGGTCGCGACCGCCTGCTTCCTGACCGCTGCGGCGTCAGCGACTCAGGACGCCGCGGTCGACGGCTGGCGCGTCGAGGTGGCGGGCGCGCAGGAGCAGGGACTGCTCGTCGCCGCCTACCAGCTCGGCTACCGGCTGGCGCTGCTGACGGCCGGCGCCGGCGCGCTCTACCTCGCGCAGGATTTCGGCTGGAACAGCTCCTACTGGGTGATGGCCGCGATCATGGTCGCGATCGCGCTGCTCACGGTCGCCTTCATTCCAAAGACCGCGCGCGATCTGGAGCCGAGCGAGCCGCGCGCGCCGGGCGAAGCGCTGCGGGCGCCGGTGAAGGACCTTCTGGGCCTCGTGGCCGCCACGCCGATCGCGGTGCTGCTGATGATCGGGCTCTACCGGATGCCCGACCAGCTCGCCAACGTCATGTCGTCGCCGCTCTACAAGGACCTCGGCTTCACCAACAAGGAGATCGCCAACGTCACCAAGGTGTTCGGCATCGTGCTGTCGATCGCCGGCGCGTTCCTCGGCGGCTGGATGCTGACGAAGATGCGGCTGAAGACGGTGCTGATCGTCGGCATCGTGGCGTCGGCCGCCACCAACCTGTTCTACGGCGCGTTGGCGCAGGTGGGGCATTCCATCGTCATGCTGACCGCCACGATCGGCTTCGACAACGTGGCTTCGTCGATCGCGGGCACGGCGCTCATCGCCTTCATGTCGAAGCTGGCGGCGTCGGAGTTTTCGGCCACCCGCTACGCGGTGCTGAGCTCGATCTATGCGCTGCCGGGCCATCTGCTCGCCGGCGGCTCGGGCTTCGTGGCCGTGCAGACAGGTTACCCGGTTTATTTCTTCCTGACGTTCCTGTCGGGCGCGCCGGCGCTGGTGCTCTGCCTGTTGCTGAGTGAGCCGAAGTCCAGCGAAACCTAGGCGTTCCCACGCGCTCCGGCGCCTTGTCAGGCGTTCGATCGCCGTGCCATTTTGGCGCCGTGGCGGCCGGAGGGGCATGGCGATGCGCATGATGGTTTTGGGCGGCTTGGTGCTCTCCTGCGTTCTGGCGCCAGCGCTGGCCGTCGATGCCGGAGAGGCGCAGGCCGCCAAGGAGGTGAAGGCCTTCGTCAAGCGGAAGAAGCCTTGCGGCTCCGCCGCCGACGTCTTTTTCTGCCTCAGGGTCGAACCCAAGGACGCCGAGAAGATCTCGCTTCCCACCTTTTCGGTTGATTTCCGGGAGCCGGCGCAGCTGTCGTGACCTGGAACGGGACGGTGTTCTGCGAGATCACAGACACCAACACCGCCGATCCGACCCTATCGACGACGCGGTCACAGTTCTACATGCATCTGGCGTTGAAAGACGACAACTCCGAGATCACGATCAACGAGGAAGGCGCCACCTCGCTCGACGTCTATCACCGAACCATGATGACGTACGCGGCCTCGAGCACCGACCGGACGCCGGCTTACCTCGCCGGAGACAAGAACTACCTTGTCCCGGTTTCGTTGACGCGCGTCTTCGACATCAAGAAGAAGTCGACGTCCAAATTCAGAACCTTCGTGCTCGGAGACTTCAGGATTTTCTCCGATTATGGTCCGAAATACTGCAACGTGAACGGCGGCGCGATGACCGTTCAGTTCACTCCGAACTGACCACGCGGCGGCCTGGCCGCATGGGGCCGAGCCGACGTCGCCCCGGCAACGCAAAGCGGAAGCCGTCAACCTCTCCGCAGCGCCCCCACCACCGCGCCGACCGTCACGCCGAGCCAGCTGACGATCAGAATCGTGCCGCCGGTCGGCGCCGCGACGGCAGCGGGCTCGCGCCGTAGACGACGCGCACGATCAGGTCGCCGCAGAAACAACAGCGTCCCGAGCGCGACGCCCCAGGCCGGAACGAGCAGCGGCAGGCCGATCCCGAACGCCCGCGCCGCGCCCGCGAGCCCGACGAGGACGGCCGCATGCAGCATCAAGAAGGTCGAGGCGGTCCCGAGGCGCGTGTCGCCGGATATGTGGGCGGCCACGGCCGCCGTGGCGACGCCAGCCGCGCCGTACAGACCGGCGACTGCGAGGAGGGCGAGGGGAGAGCGGGACATGGGCCTCACAGCGGCGCGCAGGCGGCTTCGAGCCAGGCCCGCGTTTCGGCGTCGACCAGCGGGCCGACCTTCGCGAGCGTCTCGGCGTGATAGGCGTCGAGCCAGGCGCGCTCGTCGGCGCTCAGCAGCGAGGGCTCGATCGCGCGACGGTCGATCGGCGCGAAGGTGATGGTCTCGAAGCCGCGCATCTCCCGGTCGCCGCCCGCGATCTTTCGGGCCTCCACCACGATCAGGTTCTCGGTGCGGATGCCGTAGTGGCCCTCGCGGTAATAGCCGGGCTCGTTCGAGAGGATCATGCCGGGCTCGAGCGCCACCGTCCCGAGCTTGGAGATCCGCTGCGGGCCTTCATGGACCGAGAGATATGACCCGACGCCGTGGCCCGTGCCGTGGTCGAAGTCGGTCCCGACGTCCCAGAGCGCCCGACGCGCGAAGGCGTCGATCTGCGCGCCCGACACGCCCTTCGGAAACGCCGCGGTCGCGATCGCGATGTGGCCCTTCAGCACGCGGGTGAAGCGGTCGCGCATCTCCGCGCTCGCCTCGCCGACGACGACCGTGCGGGTGACGTCGGTGGTGCCGTCCTCGTACTGCGCGCCGGAATCGATCAGGTAGAAACCGGAGGTCAGCTTTCGGTTGGTCGAGCGGGTGACGCGGTAGTGCGGCAGCGCGGCGTTGGGCCCCGCGGCCGAGATCGAATCGAACGAGATTTCCTTCAGGACCCCGGTCTCGCGCCGGAAGGTCTCGAGCGCTTCGGCTGCGCCGATCTCGTCGAGCGCGCCTTTCGGGGCCTCCTCGTCGACGAAGCGCAGGAAGCGGGCGAGCGCGGCGGCGTCGCGCAGATGCGCGGCGCGGGCGCCGGCAAGTTCGGTCGCGTTCTTGACCGCCTTCAACTTCGCGATCGGGTCCGCGCCGCGCTGGAGCTTCGCGCCAGACGCTTCGAGCGTGCGCGCGAAGGCGACCGCGGAGGCGGCCGCGTCGAGCCTCACGGTCGCTCCGCGCGCGCCGAGCGCCTTGAGCGCCGCGTCGAGGTCGCCGGGCTCGGAGATCTCGGCCGATCCCGCGAGCGCGTCGCGAACCGCGTTGGAGAGCTTGCGCGCGTCGAGGAAGACGCTTGGCCGCCCCATGGCCGGGATGATCGCAAATCCGAGAGGGAGCGGCGTGTGCGCGACGTCGCCGCCGCGGATGTTGAAGACCCATGCGAGGCAATGCGCGTCGGTGACGAGCAGCGCGTCGGCCTTCTGCGTCTTGAGCTCCGTCTGGACGCGGTCGAGCTTCGCCGCGGCGCTTTCGCCCGCCAGCGCCTCGCCGTGGAGCGTCACCGGCGCAAGCGGCGGGGCGGGGCGGTCGCTCCAGATCGTGTCCACCGGGTTCTGGTCGACCGCGGCCAACTCCACGCCGGCGGCCTTCGCGGCCCTTTCGAAACGCTCGAAGCCGTCGAGCGTGTGCAGCGTCGGGTCGTAGCCGATGCGCTGGCCGGGCTTGGCGTGCTCCCTCAGCCAGTCGGACGGCGGCTGGTCGGAGACGTTGACGGCGGTGAACGCCGCCGCGTCGACCTGCGCGCGGACCTGCACCGTATAGCGCCCGTCGACGAAGATCGCGGCGACGTCGGGAAGGACGCTCACGAAGCCGAACGAGCCGGTGAAGCCCGTGAGCCAAGCGAGCCGCTCGGCCGAGGGCGGCAGATATTCGTTCTGGTGCTCGTCGGCCCGCGGCAGCAGGAAGCCGTCGAGGCCCTGCCGCGCCAGTTCCGCCCGAAGCGCCTTGAGACGCGGCGCGCCCTGGCTCGGATCGGCGGTTTCGTCGAACGACTGGAAGCGGGCTTCAACATGTTTCGCCGTCAGCTTGGATCAGTGAAGTGCGTGCTTCGAGACGCCGCGCCACGCGCGGCTCCTCAGCATGAGGGATGACGGCGCGCTCCAACGACCCTCATGCTGAGGAGCCTTGGCGGGAGCCAAGGCGTCTCGAAGCACGCAATTCGCCGCTCCAGTCCTACTTCTTTATTAGCACCAGCGTCGACCAGCCCTCGAGCTGGCGCGCCGAGACGAGGCTGAGGCCCTTCGCCAGATATGCGTCGCGCACCCGATCCTCTTCATGCGTCATCAGGCCAGACAGCACCACGACTCCGCCTTCGGCGAGATGCGCCGCGACGTCGCCGGAAAGCTCCACCAGCGGGCCCGCCAGAATGTTGGCGACGATGAGGTCGAACGGTCCGCGCTCGGCGAAGACCGGGTGATCGAAACCTTCGGCATGGATGGAGGCGACGAACGCGCCCGCGCCGTTCGCCTCGGCGTTCTCGCCGGCGATGCGGGCCGAGGTCTCGTCGATGTCGGTGGCGAGCACCGGCGCCTTCTGCGCGAGCGCCACTGCGATCGCGAGTACGCCGGTGCCCGAGCCGAGGTCGAGCACGCGCTCGAAGCGGCGCTCGGTCAGGAGTTCGTCGAGCGCCAGCAGGCAGCCGCGCGTCGTGCCGTGATGGCCGGTGCCGAAGGCGAGCGCGGCCTCGATCTCGATGCCGATGGCGTCGGCGGGGATCTTGTCGCGGTCATGGCTGCCATGGACCACGAAGCGCCCGGCCGGCACAGGCTTCAAGCCCTCGAGGCTCTTGGCCACCCAGTCCTTCTCGTCGATCGCGCCTTCTTCGACGCGCAGGCCGGCGCTTTCCGGCCCCAGCGCCTCGCGCAGCGCGCTTGCGAGCTCTGAGGCCTCCATCTCGGGCGAGCCGTAGACCTCGACGCTCCACGCGTCGGGCCCGGTCTCGAACGCCGCGATCGACACCTCGCCGAAGGGGAACGCCTCCTCCAGCACGTCGGCGACGCGTTTTGCGGTGGTTTCGTCGAGGCTGAGGCGGATGACGGGCGTTTGGGTCACGGGCATGTCCGGTAAGGCGCCGGGCGAGGCGTTCGCCTCGCCCTGGAGCCCGGACCCATAAACATCGCGCGGCGCGAAGGAAACAGCGAAGGCGGAGCCGCGCCTTGCGACGTCAGATGCGGGCGAGCAGTTCGGTCTTCTTGGCCGCGAACTCTTCGTCCGTCAGGAGCCCCTCGTCCTTCAGCCGGGCGAGCTTCCGGATCGTGTCGAAGGGATCGCCGCCCTCGATGCGGACGGGCGGCGGCGCGGACGGCTCGGCGGTCGCGCGGGCCGCGTCGGGCGCCGGTTCGCGCGTCGTCGACGCGGCAGCCGCAGTCTCGAGCGACGCTGTCGGGCGGTATGCGGCGCTCTGCTCGATGATCGGCTCCGCCGACGCCGACGCCGACGCCGACGCCGAAGACGGCCGGTCGTCCGGCGCGCGCAGCTCGGCGAAGGCCTCGATCCCGACCGATCCGCGGTCGGTCGAGAAACTCAAGGACGAGCCGCCGCCCTGCTGCTGCGACGCGCCGCCGATGCGATGGTCGCCGGTGTCATAGATCGTCACGCGGCCGTCGCGCTCCACCGCAAGCCGACGCGCCTCGGGGAAGACCGCGTAGCGCCCGCCGTTCTGGGCGCCGGTCGACGAGGCGCGGCCGAGCTCCTCGGGCCACCATTGGCCGAACCCGGCGGACGATTCGCCGGGCGCCGGGCGCCGCGCCACGATCGCGCCGCGCGCCATGGCTTCGGCGAGATCCTCCGCGAGGCCCGCGACGCGGCCTTGAGGTGATGGTTGAACATGTCGCCGATCATCAGCATGCCGCCGCGCGACCACTGGCCCATGCCGCCCAGATCGGGATGATGGAACTGCGCCATGGAGCCGGCGCTCTGGTTGAGGGCGTCGGCCATCGCGCGGCCGGCCTCGTCCGAAAAGCCGTGCCGGCGCGCGATCTCGCCGATCGCGGTCGATCCCTCGTCCGTCCATTGCGCTTGCATGTTCCATCCTTCCGCTCGAGCAGCCCATATAAGGCCGGGCGGCGTCGAGAAGGAGGGCGTGGGGCATGGCCGAAGCGACAAGGATCGCGGTCGTCTTCGCTTTGCTTGCTTCGGCGGGCGACGCCTCGGCCGCCGAGCGGGAGGCGATCGTCGGTCGGGACGCCTATGCGTGCGCCAGCTGGGCGGCGTGGCGGGAGTACGGGCAGGCGTCGCTCGCTCCGAAAGGCGCGCGCGCGAGCAAGGCTTGCCCCATCCGGATCCGCGTGGGCCGCAAGGTGACGGTCGTGGAGGAGACGCCCGGCGAGGGCGCGTCCGAAATCCGCTACGGGAACAGACCTGGTTCGTCGACAGCCAGCGGCTGGACTGACGCGGCCCGCGATCGCGGCCCCGCGTTCCGGCGCGCCCTACGCCGCCTTCACGAAGCTGTCGACCACGCGCTTCTGGCCGGCTTTGTCGAAGGCGACGGTGAGCTTGTTTGCCGTCGACCTCCACCACCGTGCCGTTGCCGAACTTCTGGTGAAACACCCGCGCGCCCTGCGAAAAGCCCGCGGACTTCGCGGTCGACGCCGCCACGAGCTCGCCCTCGATCGTCATCGGCCCGCGGCTGCGCGCGCCGGGGCCGGCCGAGCCGCGGTCGAAGCCGCGCTCCTGCGCGCGCTTCCAGCCCGGCGTCTCGTAGGTCGAGGTGAAGGCGTCCGCCCGGTCGAAGCGGCTTGCGCCGTAGCTTCCGCCCATATGGCCGCCGCCGAAGGTCGCCGGCGCCTCGACGACGTCGACGGCCGTCTCCGGCAGCTCGTCGAGAAAGCGCGACGGGATCGAGGACTGCCACATGCCGTGGACGCGCCGGTTCGACGCGAACCAGATCTTGGCCCGGCGCTTGGCGCGCGTGACGCCGACATAAGCCAGGCGCCGCTCCTCCTCGAGCCCCGCGCGGCCGTTCTCGTCGAGCGAGCGCTGGTGCGGGAAGAGGCCTTCCTCCCAGCCGGGGAGGAAGACGGTGTCGAACTCCAGCCCCTTGGCGGCATGCAGCGTCATGATGGTGACGGCGTCCTCGCCGCGCGCGCCGTCGACGTCCATGACGAGGGAGACGTGCTCGAGGAAGCCGCGCAGGTTCTCGAACGGCTCCATCGAGCGCACGAGCTCCTTGAGGTTTTCGAGCCGACCCTGGGCTTCGGCCGAGCGGTCCTTGGACCACATGTCGGTGTAGCCGCTCTCCTCGAGGATCTTTTCGGCGAGCTCCACATGGGGCGTGCGGTCGAGCTCTCCGGACCAGCGGTCGAACGACAGCACGAGATCCTTCAGGGCGTTGCGGGCCTTGGCCGGCAGCGCGCCCTCGGCGACCAGCCGGCGCGAGGCTTCGGGAAGCGTCACCTCGTCGGCGCGGGCGCGCTCCACGATCTGCTTCACGCTCGCATCGCCGATGCCGCGCTTGGGCACGTTGACGATGCGCTCGAAGGCGAGCGCGTCGGCCGGGCTCGCCACGACGCGGATATAGGCCATGGCGTCGCGGATCTCGGCGCGCTCGTAGAAGCGCGGGCCGCCGACGACGCGATAGTTCAGGCCCAACGTGATGAAGCGCTCTTCGAACTCGCGCATCTGGAACGAGGCGCGCACGAGGATCGCCATGTCGTCGAGCTTGTGGCCTTTGGTCTGCAGCGCCTCGATCTCGTCGCCGATCTGGCGGGCCTCCTCGCCGGAGTCCCAGGCGCCCGCCACGCTCACTTTCTCGCCGAGCTCGGTCTGGGGGCGAAGCGTCTTGCCGAGCCGGCCCTCGTTTTTCGCGATGAGATGCGAGGCGGCGTTGAGGATGTGGCCGGTGGAGCGGTAGTTGCGCTCGAGCCGCACCACCTTCGCGCCCGGAAAATCCCGGTCGAATTTGAGGATGTTCTCCACTTCGGCGCCGCGCCAGCCATAGATCGACTGGTCGTCGTCGCCGACGCAGGCGAGGTTCTTGGAGCCCTGCGCGAGGAGCCGCAGCCAGAGATACTGCGCGACGTTGGTGTCCTGATACTCGTCGACCAGCATGTAGCGGAAGCGCCGGTGATACTGGCCGAGCACGTCGGCGTTTTCGCGGAAGATGCGGATCGGCTCCAGCAGCAAGTCGCCGAAATCGACCGCGTTCAGCTGTTTGAGGCGTGTCTGGTAGAGCCCGTAGAGCTCCGCGCCGCGGCCGTTGGCGTAGGCCTGCGCCTCGCCGACAGGCACATCCTTCGGCGACAGCGCGCGGTTCTTCCACCCGTCGATCGCAAACGCCAGCTGGCGCGCGGGCCAGCGCTTGTCGTCGATGTTTTCCGCCGCCAGCACCTGCTTCAGCAGGCGGATCTGGTCGTCGGTGTCGAGGATCGTGAAGCTCGGCTGGAGCCCTGCGAGCTCGGCGTGCCGGCGCAGCATCTTGGCGCCGATCGAGTGGAACGTGCCGAGCCACTCCATGCCCTCTGCGGCTCTGCCCAACAGGTCTCCCACCCGCGTGCGCATCTCGCGCGCCGCCTTGTTGGTGAAGGTGACGGCGAGGATCTCGAACGGCCGAGCCTTTCCGAGCGCGAGGATGTGGGCGATCCGCGTGGTCAGCACCCGCGTCTTGCCCGTTCCGGCGCCCGCCAGCACCAGCAGCGGGCCGTCGAGCGTCTCGACGGCTTCGCGCTGCTCCGGGTTCAGCCCCGCGAGATAGTCCGGCGCGTTCGCCGCCCGCATCGTCCCTTGGGCGCGCGCGGCGATGCCGCCCGGACGGAGCGCGGGCGCGGAAGGATCGTCGTAACGGGCGTTCGGGTCGGACAAGGAAAGACGGCTCCGGAATGCAAGGCGAGCAGGCCGCGACTCAGCGCGGCCCGCCGAGAACAAAATGGCGCCCCGGTGGCCCGATGGCGAGCCGCCGGGAGGTCATCGCGAAAGTCGGCGCACAGCTCGCTTTTGGTTACATGTCATTTCACGTGGAACGCTTTCTGTGGGCCGTCCGTTGTTGGGGCGGGCGGAACACAGGAGGACTTCATCATGCGCAATGGCATGATCGCGCTCGTCGCCGCTCTCGGCGTAGCCATTCCCACCGTCGCTTTCGCCGGGGACCGTGAAGCTGGCGGCGCCGCCGCGGGCGCGGCCACCGGAGCCGCCACGGGCGCCGTGGTCGGCGGACCTGTCGGCGCGGCTGTCGGCGCAGGCGTCGGCGGCGTCGTGGGCGCGGCCGCGACCCCGGACAAGCGGGTGCGCACCTACGTGACCGGCGCCGACCGCGCCTCCGTCACCTATGAGGGCGACGTCGTCGTCGGCCGTCGTCTGCCGGAGCGCGTCGAGGTCTACAGCGTGCCGGACAGCGACTACAGCTACACGGTCGTCAACGAGAAGCGGTACATCGTGAACAGCGACCGCGAGATCGTCGAAGTCGTCGAATAAGATTTGACGCATCGTCTGGTCTTCGAAGGCCCCGCGCATCCTCTGCGCGGGGCTTTTTCGTGTCGCGGCTCGCGGCGCCGTCACTTCCGCATCGCGACCCGGCGGCCGAGCCAGTCGAGACCGGCGGCGCCAGGAGCGTCGCGGGCCACCCGCGCCGTCAGCCGCTCGAACACGTCCTCCGGGAAGGGCGCGACCTTCCGCGACGCGACCGAGACCGACATCGTCACGCCTTCGGCGGTCGTGACCGTCTCGCCGTCGGAGCCGCGCACCAGCTCGACCGCCCAATGCGCCCGCTTGGCGTCGGCGGCGACGAAGCGCACCCGGCCGCGGATCTCCTCGCCCATCTTCATTTCGCGCAGGTAGCGCACATGCATCTCGGCCGCGAAGGTCGTCATGCCGCGCGCTTCGACGTAGTCTGGGCCCTTGAGTTCGCCGAAGGCGAGGTCGAGCGCCGTATCCGCCAGCACGAGATGGTAGGCCATGTTGACGTGGCCGTTGTGGTCGAGGAACCGGCTCTCGATCTCGAGCGGGGGCGACAGATAGGGCGCGTCGTTCAAACGGGGTCTCCGGAAGAGAGGCCAGGACGGGACGCCGGAGGTCTTGGCCCAATCATGCACGCCGCCGCAACCTCAGCCGCCGTCCGGGCGCCGGAATCCGACGTCGAGACGGCGATCGCCAGACTGTCGGAGCGCTTCGGGCCCCGGCTTTCGACCGGCGCCGCGATCCGCGAGCAGCACGCGAGCGTCGTCACCTGGATCGCCGCCGAGCCGCCGGACGCCGTCGCGTTTCCCCGCGACACCGAGGAGGTGGCGGAGATCGTGCGGATCTGCGCCGAGCATCGCGCGCCGATCATTCCGTTCGGGGCCGGCTCCTCGCTCGAAGGCCATGTGAACGCGCCGTTCGGCGGCGTCTCGATCTCGACCGCGCAGATGACCGAGATCGTCGCGGTCCATGCGGAAGACCTCGACGCCGTCGTCCAGCCGGGCGTCACCCGCAAAGCGCTAAACGCTCATCTTCGCGACGCCGGGCTGTTCTTCCCGATCGATCCCGGCGCCGACGCCTCGATCGGCGGCATGGCGGCGACCCGCGCCTCCGGCACCAACGCCGTGCGCTACGGCACGATGAAGGATGCGGTGCTTGGCCTCACCGTGGTCACGGCGTCCGGCGAGGTGATGCGGACCGGCGGGCGGGCCAAGAAGTCCTCGGCGGGCTATGATCTCACCCGGCTTTTCGTCGGTTCGGAAGGCACGCTCGGCGTCATCGCCGAGGTGACTCTGCGTCTCCACGGCTCGCCCGAGGCGGTCGCGGGCGGCGTCTGCCCGTTCCCGAATGTCCGCGCGGCCTGCGACGCCGCGATCCTGACGATCCAGACCGGCCTGCCGATCGCCCGAATCGAGCTTCTCGACGCCGCCATGGTCGCGGCCACCAACGCCTACTCCAGGCTTGCCTTGCCGGTCGCGCCGACGCTCTTCGTCGAATTCCACGGAACCGACGCGAGCGTCCACGAACAGTCCGAGCGTTTCGGCGAGATCGCGGCGGATCTTGGCGGCGGGCCGCTCGACTGGACGACGAAGGCCGAGGACAGGACGCGGCTCTGGACCGCCCGCCACGACGCCACTTGGGCGGCGGCGGCGCTGCGCTCCGGCGCCAAGCCCGTGCCGACCGACGTCTGCGTGCCGATCTCGCGGCTCGCCGACTGCGTCGAGGAGACGATCGAGGACATCGCGCGCTCCGGCCTCGTCGCGCCGATCGTCGGCCATGTGGGCGACGGCAATTTTCATGTCCTGCCGCTGGTGAAGCCCGAAGACGCCGGGGAGCGCGCGGCCTGCGCGGCCTTTATCTCGCGGCTCGTCGAGCGGGCGCTGCGCATGGGCGGCACCTCGACGGGCGAACACGGGATCGGGCAGGGCAAGATGGCCTATCTCGAAGCCGAGCACGGCGCCGCCGCCGTCGAGGCGATGCGGGCGCTGAAACGGGCGCTCGATCCATTCAACATCATGAATCCGGGCAAGATAGTCATTCCGTGAGTCCGGCCATCCCGTGTAATCATTTTCCCGTCGCACCCGGCCGCCGACCCGCCGCGGATGCGGCCGTTTCGCGAGCATCGGGTCGAAGCCGGACCAAGGCGCCTTGAACAATACGCTCACCGGGCTCGGGCTCGCTCTGGTGCTCGCGCTGGTCGCGGCGCTGATCGGGCCGTGGTTCGTCAACTGGACCGCCTATCGCGACGATTTCGCGAGACAGGCGAGCGCGCTCGTCGGCGCGCCGGTGACGGTGTCGGGCGCGGTCGACGCGCGGCTGCTGCCGACGCCCTATGTGCGGTTCCGCAACATTCATTCGGGCGCCGGCGCGACGCGGCTTGCGGTCGACGAGGTCGAGATCGAGCTCGCGATCGCCCCGTTGCTGCGCGGCGAGTTCAAGGCCGAGCGGGTGAAGCTCGTGCGGCCGAAGCTCGGCGTGGAGGCGACCGCGGACGGCGCCGTGCGCACCGCGTTCTCGGCGGGCCGCGCGGGCGCGGCGGAGCGGGTCTCGTTCGATCGCGCCGAGATCATCGACGGCGAGATCGCGCTCAAGGCCCCATGGGGCGCGTCGGCTCTGGGGGCGATTTCGGGCTTCGCCGAGGCGGGATCGCTCGCAGGCCCCTACAAGTTCGAAGGCTCGGCCGGCCCGCAGGAGCGCCGGATCGATCTGAGGCTCGCAACCGCCCGCGCGGACGCCTCCGGGGCGCTCCGGGTGAAGCTTTCGGCGAACGAGGCTGGACGACGCACGACCCTCGACGCCGACGGATTGCTGAAGCTCGCGGCGCGGCCAGGCTTCGAGGGGCGGGTCGCGATCACCCGCCCGGCTCGCCGTGACGCCCGCGACGGCGACGAGATCTGGAGCGCGAGCGGATCGACCAAACTCGAGGCCGGACGGCTGACCGTCGAGGCGCTCGATCTCGTCTACGGTCCCGAAGACCGCGCGGTCCGCATCGCCGGATCTGGCGCCGCTTCCCTCGCGAACGGACCGCGCATCGATCTTCGGCTCGAGTCGCGGCAGCTCGATTTTGACCGCTTGCTGGGCGATGGGCGCCCGCGCACGCCCGCGGGCGTTCTCGCCGAGATCGCCTCCCGGCTGCCCGGCGGATTCGCGCCGCCGGTGAACGGGTCTTTCTCGCTCGACGCGAGAGGCGTGGTGCTGGCCGGCGACGTCGTCCGGGACCTGCGGCTTGATCTCGAAGCCCAGAACGGCAAGTGGCGGGTGCGCCGCGGCGGCGCGACGCTGCCGGGCGAGGCGCGGACGGCTCTTTCGGGCGCGCTGGCCTTCGCCGGCGCCGAACCGGGCTTCGTCGGGCAGGCGGAGTTCGAGGCCGCGGACCTTTCTGCGTTCCGTCGATGGCTGGCCGGCGGGCGCGCCGACGGCGCGACGCCCGTGCGGCGCTTCGCCGTGAAAGGCGAGGTTTCGGCGCGGCCGGCCTCGGTGATCGTGGAGAAGGCCGAGATCGCGACCGACGGCGCGCGCTCGACGGGCCGGATCGCCTGGACCGGCGCGACCGAAAACGCCCGCGCGCAGCTTCAGGCGGCGCTCGTCTCCGACCGCCTCGACCTCGACGCGCTCGGCCTCGACCGGATGCTCGGGCAGGCGCTCGGAAACCGCGACATGGACGCCTTCGTCGCGCTCGACGCCAAGACGCTCGTGGTCTGGGGCCTCGCGCTGCGCGACGTCTCGGTCGACGGCTCGCTCGACCGGGACGGTCTCGACCTCAAGCGCTTCGAGGTCCGGGACGCGAGCGGCGCGCGCATGTCGGGGGCAGGGCGGCTCACGCCGGGCGCCGGCGGTCTCGAGGGCAGGCTGGGCTTCAAGGTCGCGGGTCCGTCGCTCACGCCGCTTCTGGCGATCGCGCGGGCGGGCGGGGTCGCGCCCGCAGCGGTCGAGGCGATCGAGACGCGCGCCGGCGCGATCGCGCCGGTCGATCTCCAGATCGATGTCGACGCGCGCGCCGGCGAACGCCGGATGACCGTCGCCGGCTCCGCGGCCGGAGGCCGGATCGACGCCCGGCTGTCCGCGCCCGAACTCTCGTTCGACGCGCCGACCGAGATCGACGTCAAGCTGGCCTCGCCGGACGGGCGACGGCTGGCGGCGCTCGCGGGATTTGGCGTCAGCCCGCTGGCTTCCGCCAAGGGCGGGGACGTGACGGTCCGCCTGTCCGGCGCGCCGGCGCGCGGCATGGCGGGCGAAGCGCGGTTCTCGGCCCTCGGCGCCGTCCTTGCGGCGCGCGGAAACGTGGCGGTCGCGCCGGTGGCCGGGCTTTCGGCGCAGGGCGAGGCGACCTTCGAGACCGGCGACCTCGCCGGTCTGGCCGCCGCCCTTGGCCGCGCGACGCCGCTGTCGGGCCCCGCCGCGACCATGAGGCTCGCGGCAAATGTCGGCCTCAGCGCCGACGGCCTGCGGCTCGACGAACTCAAGGGCGAGATCGGCGGCCGCGCGTTCAGCGGCCGGGCGAGCGCTCCGCTCGACCCGTCGAAACCGATGGAGGGGCGGCTCGCCTTCGAGGAGCTTCCGGTCCAGGCGCTCGCCGCGCTGGCGTTCTCGCCCGAGGCGTTCGGCGCATCCGGCGACGGCTCCGCCTGGCCGAATGCGTCATTCGGTCCCTCGCCCCTGAGCGGCCTTCTCGGCCGCTTCGAGGTGACCGCCGCGCGGATGCCTCTGGCGGGCCGCCAGGTCGCGTCCGACGTCGCGTTCGCGCTCGCGCTGAAGCGCGATGGCCTCGCCATGGAAGGGCTCGCGGCCACGCTCTATTCGGGTCGGCTCTCGGGCGCGGCCGGCGTGACGCGCTCGGAGCCCGAGGCGACGGCGAGCCTTGCTCTCGCGCTGTCGGGCGCAGCCGCCGAGACGCTCTTGGGCTTTGCGCCGGCGGCCTCGCCGCTCCTCGGGACGACGGATCTCAAGATCGAGGCGCAGGGGACCGGGCGGTCGCTGTCCTCGCTCGTCGGCGCGCTCACGGGCGCGGGACAGATCACGCTGTCGGACGGGCTTGTCCGAAGGCTCGACCCGGCGGCGATCGACCGCATCGAGCCGCAGATCGAGGCGGGCCTTGCGCTCGAGGCGCCGAAGGTCGCTGGGGCGCTCGCAAGGGAGTTCGGCGCGGCCGACCTTCGGATGAAGCGCGCCTCGGCGTCCTTCACGATGTCGGGCGGTGTCATGCGGTCGGGCGGCCTCGATGCGGAGGCCGACGGGGTCAGGCTCGGCGGCTCAGCGACGCTCGACCTGCGCCGGCTCGTCTTCGACGCAGATCTTTCGCTTCAGCCGGCCCGCCCGGAGGCGCCGCAGGTCTCCGTCGCCTTCAAGGGGCCGCTGGCGGCGCCGGTCCGCGTCGTCGAGGCGACGTCGTTCACCGGCTGGCTGTCGATCCGCGCGGTCGAGCGCGAGACCAGGCGCATCGAGGCGATGGAGGCGGACGCCCGCGAGCGCGCGCGGCTGGCGCGCGAGCGCCAGGAGGAAGAGCGCAAACGCGCCGAGGCCGAGAAGGCGCGGCTGGAAGCCGAACGCCGCAAGGCCGAGGCCGAAAGGAAGAAGCGCGAAGCCGAAACGCGGGCGCTGATCGAGTCTCTGCCGCGTCCGGCCGGAGCCGCGACGCAGGGCGCGATCGACGTCACGACGCCGCCTGCCGCCGCTCAGAACGCGCCTGTCGTCGCGCCGCCGGCCGGCGTGTTCGCGCCGCAGGGCCAGGCGAGCGCCGCCGAGCGCCACAAGACGCTGCCGGACGCGCCTCTCCCGGCCCCGCAATCCATCCTGCCGCCGGCGGCCGCGACCCCGCGCTGAGGCGCGTCGAATGGCGTTGACGTTCGATGGGGAAGATCAGAAGCGCTGATCTGGTCTGGCCGACGCAAAGCCTCCGGCGTTCCCACGCCAGAGGCGATGGGTCGGATTCCGAAGGCCTCTAAAAGGCCGCGTGGCTCACCGGGACTCCGAGCAGCGGCGGCGATAGTGGTCGAGCACGAAGAGCCGCACGGCTGAAGACAGGTTGCCGCCGCGACGGCTGGCGTCGATCTCGGCGACGAGGCCGCGCAGCGACACCGAGCGCTCGCGCGCGATGTCCTTCAGCGCATGCCAGAACGCGTCCTCGAGGCTGACGCTGGTCTTGTGGCCGGCCACGACCACGGAACGCTTCACGATGTCCGGGTTGAACTCCCGCGGCTCCGCCGCGGATTCCCCCGCGAGGATGCCCTGCACGACGATCCCCTCCGCTTGCCTCGAGCCAAGGGCGTCGACAAGGCCCGACTGGCCCAGGTCGATTGGCTTCGACGGTTCGTTCATTCGCTTCCGTCGCCCCCGGTTTCGCGGCGATGCCCCTCATGTCGACGAACCGATGCGTCGCGTTCGGCCTTTTCGGCCTCCCGCTCCTGCTTGCTTGCCCCGAACCGGGCGCGGTTGGCGGCGGCTTGCGCCTCCGCCTCTTCTCGCGCTCTGGTTTTGCGGGCTCGCCGCAAGTTCACGATTTCGCCCATCGACTTGTTTTATTACACTCGCCTTGAAAGCAAATCGAGCGCCACCGGATTACCGTCTTGCGCAAGGGGTTCAACCGGGGCGGATCATCGACTCCGGGCGAACGATGCGGTCGAAGTCTTCCGCCGACACAAAGCCAAGCTTGACGGCTTCCTCACGCAACGTCGTGCCGTTCTTGTGCGCGGTCTTCGCCACTTTGGTCGCGTTGTCGTAGCCGATCGTCGGGGCGAGCGCCGTGACGAGCATCAGCGAACGGCTCATCAGGTCGGCGATGCGGGTCTCGTCCGCCTCGATTCCCGCCACGCAATTGTCCGCGAAGCTGACCGCCGCGTCACCGAGAATCCTGATCGATTGCAGCATGTTGTAGCCAAGGACGGGCTTGTAGACGTTGAGCTCGAAGTGTCCCTGGCTGCCGGCGAACGAAATCGTCGCGTTGTTGCCGAACACCTGGGCGCACACCATCGTCAGCGCCTCGCACTGCGTCGGGTTCACCTTGCCGGGCATGATCGAGGAGCCGGGCTCGTTCTCGGGCAGCACGAGTTCGCCGAGGCCCGAGCGCGGCCCGGAGCCCAGCAGACGGATGTCGTTGGCGATCTTGAACAGGCCGGCGGCGAGCGCGTTCAGCGCTCCGTGGGCGAACACATAGGCGTCGTGGGCGGCGAGCGCCTCGAACTTGTTCGGCGCGGTGACGAAGGGCAGGCCCGTGATCTCGGCGACCTTCTCAGCGAATTTTTCCGCGAAGCCGACCTTGGCGTTGATGCCGGTGCCGACCGCCGTGCCGCCCTGGGCGAGCGGATAGAGATGCTTCAGCGTCTCGCGGATACGCTCCGCGCCGAGGCGAACCTGCGCGACGTAGCCCGAGAATTCCTGGCCGAGCGTCAGCGGGGTCGCGTCCTGCGTGTGGGTGCGGCCGATCTTGATGATGTGCTCGAACGCGCTCGCCTTGGCCTGGAGCGCGTCCTCGAGATGCTTCAGCTGCGGCAACAGGCGGCGCTCGATCTCCTCGGCCGCCGCGATGTGCATCGCGGTTGGGAAGGTGTCGTTGGACGACTGGCTCATATTGACGTGGTCGTTCGGGTGAACGGGCTTCTTCGAGCCCATCTCGCCGCCGAGCGCCTCGATGGCGCGGTTCGACACCACCTCGTTGGCGTTCATGTTCGACTGGGTGCCGGAGCCGGTTTGCCAGACGACGAGCGGGAAGTGATCGTCGAACTTGCCGTCGATGACCTCCTGCGGCGGCGGCCGCGATGGCGTCGGCGAGCTTCCCGTCGATCGAGCCCTGCTCCTTGTTGGCGAGGGCGGCCGAGCGCTTGATGATCCCGAGCGCGCGGATCAGCGGCTTCGGCATCGTCTCGCCGCCGATCTTGAAGTTCTGCAGCGACCGCTGGGTCTGCGCGCCCCAATATTTGTCGGACGGCACCTCGAGCGGACCAAAACTGTCGGTTTCGGTGCGGGTCGCGGTCATCGGCGCTCTCTTCAGCTTGCGTGAAAGGGGCTTTCAGCCGCGCGCGTCGCGGCGCAGGCTCCCTAGCACGCTCCGGACGAGCGCGTCACTCGTCGCCCCCGGCGAACGTCGCCGCGGGGCCGACCGTCACTTCTTGCGGAATTTGTCGAGGCTGACGACTTCCGCGCCGCCGGCCGGCGGATGCGTCGTCTCGGGCTCCGGCTCGGCCGCGATCTCCGCGGCCGGCTCTTCGGCCTCGGCCGCCGGCTCTTCGGCGTCGAGAGCTTCGGCGTCCGGATGGTCGAACTTGAGGCCGAACTGCACCGAGGGGTCGAAGAAGCCGGTGATCGAGCGGAACGGCACCACAAGCTTTTCCGGCACGTTGCCGAACGACAGGCCGACCTCGAAGCCGTCGTCGTCGACCTCGAGGTCCCAGAACTGGTGCTGGAGCACGACCGTCATCTCGGCCGGATAGCGCTCGCGAAGGCGCTGCGACAGGCGCACGTCCGGATCGGTGGTGCGGAACGAGATGTAGAAATGATGCTCGCCCGGCACGCCCTCGCGCGACACCCGCATGAGCACGTCGCGCACGACGCTTCTCAGCGCGTTCTGCGTCAGCAGATCGTACCGGATGAAGTCCTGGGCCGGGGGGGCCGGAGGCGGCGTCGTCGTCATGCCCGCTACATAGGCGGATTCGGAGCGGCGAAAACATCGCGACCGCTCGTCGCGCGGCGGAGATTCTTTGAGCGCGCTTTGGCGGTCACAGCGCTTTCTCCATGAGCTCCTCGATCCAGCCCTCTTCGCGGTCGCCGACGGTGCGCGCGATTTCCTTGCCGCCACGGTAAACGATCAGGGTGCTCTGAAGCCGCGCATTGACGACGCGCAGCGACGCCTTGTCGGAGTCGAAGTCGACCTCGAACTGGCCGAAGTCCTTGAAGCGGGGTTCTGCGCGCAGCCTGGCGAGAATCGGCTTCTGGGCGCGGCAGATCGGGCACCAGGGCGCGGTGACGTGGACCACGAAGGGCCCGCCCGCGGCCAACGCCGCATCGAACGCGGCCTTGTCGAACGGCTTCGGCCCCTCCTGCGCGACGGCGGGGGCGACTGTCGCGATGGCGACCAGACAAGCGATGGCGAGGCGCCGCGTGATCACAAGGCCGGCTCCGGCGTGAGAGGCGTCACAGACACCAATACGCCCGAGAGAGGCGAAACGCTCCACGACGGAAGGCCAATGGCTCCCGGTTGCGACCGTTCAGGCGGCGGCGCGCTCCCGTCGATCGAGCGCGAGCGACGTCAGGAGCAGCGCGAGCCCGCCGAGCGCCAGCAGGAAGCCGACCCAGCCCGGGGCGGTCCAGCCGAAGCCCGCCGCGACCGCAAGGCCGCCGAGCCAGGCCCCGAGCGCGTTCGCGATGTTGAAGGCCGAATGGTTCAGCGTCGCCGCAAGCGTCTGGGCGTCGCCGGCGACGTCCATCAGGCGCGTCTGGAGCGCCGGCCCCATCGCGATGCAGCCGCCGATCAGGAACAGGTTCAGGGCCGCGGCGTACGCGTTGACGGAGGTGAAGACGAAGGCGCCGATCACCAGCGCGCTGTAGATCAGCACGCCCACCATCGTCGCCTTCAGCGCCTTGTCGGCGAGCCGGCCGCCCGCGATGTTCCCGGCGATCATGCCGCAGCCGAGGACGGCGAGCATGACGGGCGCTGCGGAGGCGGGCAGCCGGGTCACCTCGACGAGGGTCGGGACCACGTAGGAATAGACGGCGAAGATGCCGCCGAAGCCGACCGCCGCGACGCCGAGCGTCAGGAGCACCTGCGGCTTCTTCAGCGCGCCGAGCTCGCGCGCGGGGCTCGCGCCGGTCGGGGACACTTCCGGCGTCCAGGCGCGCACGAGCGCGATGGTGAGCGCGGCGAGCGCCGCCACCGAAATGAAGGTCGCGCGCCAGCCGAAGGTCTGGCCGAGCCACGTCGCGGCCGGCACCCCGACCACGTTGGCGATGCTCAGGCCCAGCAGCACGTTGGCGGCCGCCTGGCCGCGGCGCGACGGCTCGACCATTGAGGCCGCGAACAGCATGGCGACGCCGAAATAGGCCCCATGCGGAAGGCCGCGCGACGAAACGCGCCGCGACGACCTGCCAATAGCCCTGGCCGAGCGCGCTCGCGACATTGCCGAGAAGGAAGAAGGCCATCAGTCCGATGAGCAACGCCCGCCGCGGCGCCCGCGCGAAGGCGACCGCGAACAGCGGCGCGCCGATCGTCACCCCGAGCGCGTAGGACGAGATCATGTGCCCGGCCTGCGGGATGGTCGAGCCGATGTCGGCCGCGACGTCCGGCAGCACGCCCATGGCCGCGAATTCGCCCGTGCCGATCGCAAGGCCGCCCACAGACAGCGCGAGCTGCCCGAGCGCCGCGCCGTGCGGCGCGACGACGCGGACGAGCTCTTCGCCGCGCTGATGGTCCGGCGCGTCGCAGGGGGGCAGGCAGTCGGCTGCGCTCGTCATGGGTTTTCGCTTTCGTGCCGGACCAGACAAGAGCGCGGAAGCTGGTCCGGACGGCGTCATGCTGCAACGCAGCGTGACGCATGGCGGCCATGCGGCTGGCGGGACGACGGAACGTTCGGAAGAGAGGGGAAGGGAAGTGGAGGTTTCTGTTGCCAGGTACCTCCGAACCCCGCCTGACGAATGCTAACCCATCAGGACTTTAAGCGTGGTCTTTCAAACCGCTCACGCGGCCTGAGCAACCGGAGCATAGTTGTCGTTGGCAACTATAAAAAAGCCCGATAACGGCGGAACAATACCGGGTGAAAGTTCGCCCTTTACGCCCCCGTCGATCCTGTTTCGCCCCCGCCGAAGCCCACGCCAGGCCAAGAGGCCCATGGGCTTCGGTGGAGGCGCCGGGTACTGCCCCCGGGTCCGAAGGGTTTATTGCGGCGGCCGTTTATCACCATAGCCGGGTATCCCCGGCGCTTCGGAATATAGGCGATCGGAGCCGGCGGCGGAAGGGGCGCGGCGATCGCCTGTTGACGGCGCCCCGGTCGATCTGGCTGCCCGGGGGCGGCCGGGAGTAAGGTGCGCCGTTCCTGACTTCCGAGGAGCGCCGCGATGCGTCCCTATCTCGATCTGCTCGCCCATATCCTCGATCACGGCGTCGCCAAGGACGACCGGACCGGCACCGGCACGCTCTCGCTCTTCGGCGCGCAGATGCGCTTCGACCTCACTCAAGGGTTTCCGCTCGTCACCACCAAGCGGCTCCATCTGAAGTCGATCGTCCATGAGCTGATCTGGTTCATCCGCGGCGACACCAATGTCGGCTATCTGCGCGACAACGGCGTCAGCATCTGGGACGAGTGGGCGGACGAGAACGGCGATCTCGGCCCGGTCTACGGCCGCCAGTGGCGCTCCTGGGCGGCGCCCGACGGACGGGTGATCGACCAGCTCGCCGAGGTGCTGGCCGAGATCAAGCGCAACCCGTCCTCGCGCCGCCTCATCGTCTCGGCCTGGAACCCGGCCGACATTCCGGACATGGCGCTCGCGCCCTGCCACTGCCTGTTCCAGTTCCACGTCGCCGACGGGCGGCTCTCCTGCCAGCTCTATCAGCGCTCGGCCGACATTTTTCTCGGCGTGCCGTTCAACATCGCGTCCTACGCGCTGCTGACGCACCTCGTGGCGCGCGACGCGGGGCTCGGGGTCGGCGACTTCGTGCACTCCTTCGGCGACGTGCATCTGTACCTCAACCACGTCGAGCAGGCCCGCGAGCAGCTCTCGCGCGAGCCGCGCCCGCTGCCGAGCCTCAGGCTCTCCGGGCCGCGCTCACTGTTCGACGTGTCGTATGAGGACATCGCCTTCGAGAACTACGACCCGCACCCGGCCATCAAGGCGCCGGTGGCGGTGTGAGCCTCGTCGTCCGGCAGGCGCTCCCCGAGGATGGGGAGCTCATTTGGAGCTTGGTGCGCGAGCTCGCGGACTACGAGAAGCTCGCTCACGAAGCCGTGGCGACGCCTTGGGATTTCGCTTCCGCGCTCGGGGGCCCACATCCGCGCGTGTTCGGCGAGATCGCCGAGATCGACGACGAGCCGGCCGGCTTTTCGCTCTCGTTCTACACCTTCTCGACCTTCGTCGGCCGCCACGGGATCCATCTCGAGGATCTCTACGTCCGGCCGGCCTTCCGCCGCCGCGGCGTGGCGAAGGCGCTGCTCGCCTCGCTGGCGCGGCGTTGCGCGAAAGAGAAGCTCGGACGGCTCGAATGGTCGGTGCTGAAATGGAACGCTCCCGCGATCGCGTTCTATGAGAGCCTTGGAGCCGTAGCGATGGACGGCTGGACGGTGTATCGCACGAGCGGGGACGCGCTCGCGCGACTCGCGGAAGATCGCGCTGGGCGGCGCGACGGGGACGAGGACGTAACGTGATGAAATTTAGGACGATTGCGGCGCTCGCCGTCGCGGGCGCGGCGATGTGGTCGGGGGCGGCCGCCGCGCAGAGCACGCCGCAGGTCTACACCGAGACCGAGCAGGCGCTGCGCGCCAAGCTGAAGTCGGCCTATGCGGGCAAGCCCGCGCGCTTCGGCTTCGAGAACTTCCGCCGCCGCACCGACGGCAAGCAGGAGGCCGTCTGCGGCCAGGCCACCATCTATATCGGCCGCGACAAGCCGAGCCTGGTGCGCTTCGTCTATCGCTACAAGCAGGGCGACGCCGCGATCGAGACGCTCGGCGCCGACGAGACCCGCACCGTGCAGGCGCTGTGGAACCCGCTGTGCCTGCGGGGACGGCCGATCGAGTGAGCGCTCCGATCGTCCTCGTCGCGGCCGTCGCCTCCAACGGCGTCATCGGCCGCGACAACGGCCTGCCGTGGCGGCTGTCGAGCGACCTCAAGCGGTTCAAGGAGGTGACGATCGGGAAGCCCCTGATCGTCGGCCGCAAGAACCATGAGGCGATCGGCCGGCCGCTGCCGGGACGCGAGACCATCGTGCTGACGCGCGACCGGGCCTTCAAGGAGACCGGCGTCCACGTGGCCCATGACCTGGCCGACGCGCTCGGCCTCGCCGAGGCGATCGCCGAGGAGATGGGCGCAAGCGAGATCATCTGCGCGGGCGGCGGCGAGATCTACGAGCTCTTCATGCCCAAGGCCTCGCGCATGCGCCTCACCGAGGTCGAGGCCGAGGTCGACGGCGACGTGTTCTTCCCGAAATACGACCCCGCGCGCTGGCGCGAGACGTTCCGGGAGGAGCATCAGCCAGGCCCGAAAGACGACCACGCCTTCACGTTCCGCGACCTCGTGCGGGTGCGCAGCGAGTGACGCGCTGAAGGCCTCGTGATCGCCGCGCGCGTGAATTGCGGTTGACGGTTCTGTTACGGCGCCGCACGAGCGTCGCCCACGCCGTGCGCGTTGAACGTGTTGCACGGCGGCAATATATGCGGCGCCGCGGATCGACGGCGGATCGGCCGGCGCGCAGAAGGAGAGCAGATGCCCTGGAGCAACCAAAGCGGCGGCGGCGGCCCGTGGGGCAACAAGCCGGGCGGCCCGTGGGGTCAGGGCCCGCAGAGGCCCTCGGGCGGCGGAGGGGGCAACGGCCCGCAGCCGCCGGACATCGACGAGGTTCTGCGCCGGGCCCAGGAACGGCTTCGCGGCGTGTTTCCGGGCGGCGGCGGAAGCGCCAAGGGCGTGTTCGCCCTGGTGGCGGTCGCGGCGATCGCCTGGGGCCTGTCGGGCTTCTACCGAGTCGAGCCGGACGAGGAAGGCATCGTGCTGCGCTTCGGCGAATTCGTCCGCACGACCCAGTCGGGCCTCAACTACCATCTGCCCTATCCGATCGAGACGGTCGTGACTCCCAAGGTCACCACGCAGAACTCCATCGAGGTCGGCATGCGCTCCTCCGTCGGCGGCCAGCGCAGCGTGTCGAGCCGCGAAGTCCCGCAGGAAAGCCTGATGCTGACCGGCGACGGCAACATCGTCGACGTCAATTTCTCGGTCGTGTGGGTCATCAAGCCGGCCGACGGCGCCGCGAACCGCCCGAGCGGGGCGGCCAACTACCTGTTCAAGCTTCAGAACCCGGAAGGCACCATCAAGGCGGTCGCCGAAAGCGCCATGCGTGAGGTCGTGGGGCGCTCCAAGCTGTCGCAGATCCTGACGGAAGGCACGCCGGAGACCGACGTCACTCCGCCGACCGCCGCGCCCGGCGCGCCGCCGGTCGAGCCTGTCCAGCCCAAGGAGGACGTGCAGTCCGCCGCGGTCACCGCCGCGGCCGTGCGCGACCTCATGCAGAAGACGCTGGACAGCTACGAGTCCGGCATCGACATCGCGCAGGTGCAGCTCCAGAAGATCGCGCCTCCGGGCGAGGTCATCGCGGCGTTCCGAGAGGTGCAGGTGGCGCAGGCCGACCGCATCCGCGCCACCAACGACGCCCAGGCCTACGCCAACCGCGTGGTGCCCGAGGCGCGAGGCAGGTCGACCCAGACCATCCAGGCGGCCGAGGGCATCAAGGCGACCTCCATCGCCGACGCGCAGGGCCAGGCCTCGCGCTTCAGCCAGGTGGTGGCCGAGTACAAGAAGGCTCCGGACGTGACCCGCGAGCGCCTGTTCCTCGAGACGATGGAGCGGGTGTTCGGCGGCGTCGACAAGGTCATCATCGACCAGAAGGCCGCGGGGCAGGGCGTCGTCCCTTACCTGCCGCTTGACCAGCAGCCCGTCGCGCCGCGCGCGGCGCGGTCGATCCCGTAAGGAGCGCGCGAGATGAACAAGTCCATCTTCGGCGCCGCTTTCGCGGTGATCGCCTTCCTGGTCGCCGTCGCCGGCTACAGCGCCCTCTATCAGGTCAGCGAGACCGAGCAGGTCATCGTGCTGCGCCTCGGCCAGCCGGTCGCCACCGTCACCGAGCCCGGTCTTCACGCCAAGGTTCCGTTCATCGAGAGCGTGACGCGCATCGACAAGCGCGTGCTCGACCTTGATTTGCCGGAGCGTGAAGCGACCGCCAACGACAGCCAGCGCCTCGTGGTCGACGCCTTCTCGCGGTACAAGATCACCAACGCACTGCGTTTCCGTCAGGCCGTCGGCACGATCGAGCAGGCCAACACGCGCCTGACCAACGTGCTGACCGACGCGCTGCTCGAGGCGATCCGCTCCAACAGCTTCGAGCAGATCGTCCGGGACCGCCGCGACCAGATCATGGCGCGCATCCGCGACCAGGCGAACCGCGAGGCCGACCGCTTCGGGCTCCAGATCGTCGACGTCCGCATCCGTCGCGCCGATCTTCCCGAGCAGAACTCCAAGGCCGTGTTCGACCGCATGTCGTCCGAACGCGCCCAGGAAGCCGCCCAGATCCGCGCTCGCGGCCCGAGACGGCGCAGGGCATGCGCGCTCGCGCCGACCGCGAGGCGCAGGTCATCGTCGCCGAAGCGAACCGCGACGCCGAGATCCTGCGCGGCCAGGGCGAAGCCGAGAAGACCCGCATCCTCGCCGAGTCCTTCGGCGCCGATCCGGACTTCTTCGCCTTCTTCCGCTCGATGCAGGCCTACGAAACCTCGTTGAAGACCGGCACGCGTCTGGTGCTCGCGCCCGACAGCCCGTTCTTCAAGTACTTCGAGCAGCCCCACCGGCGCCGCGCCGCGCGCCGCCGCGCCGCAGCCCGGGCAGACGCCCGCCCCTGATGAGCGACCTGTTCGCCGCGCTCGGACTGTTGCTCGCGATCGAGGGTCTCCTCTTCGCGGGCTTTCCGGGCGGGCGCGACGGGCGAGCGAAAACATCGTGGCGACGCCCGAAAACGCGCTTCGCGTGATCGGGGTGGTGTCGGCGGCGATCGGCGTCGCGATCGTCTGGCTGGTGCGGGGGCTAGGATCCGCCGGGTCCCGGCGCGGCCTCGCCTTTACATCGCTTCGTTTCTTTCCGGCGTCTCGCTTGCGGGAGGTCCGCCGCCGCGCGCCGGGTGGCGTCCCGCGCGGGCGCCGTGCTAGACCGCGCCTTCCTCACGGCGGAGCCCAACTCCGATGCACGGACCGACGCAGCCCGCGCCGATCATCCGTTTCGAGACCCAGGACGAGGTCTTGGCGAACGTCGACGCCGACGATTTCGGCCTCGCCGCGTCCGTCCATGCGCGCGGCGTGGGACGGACATTCCGGGTCGCTAAGGCCCTTGAATATGGCGGGGTCGGCATCAACTCAGGCATGATTTCGACCGAGCTGGCGCCTTTTGGGGGCGTCAAGGAAAGCGGTCATGGCCGCGAAGGAACGCCGCGGGGAGTCGACGAATTCGTCGATGTGAAATACCTGCTGGTCGCGGGACTTTGAAAACATCGCCAGCGATCCCTTCGCGCTGAAAGGACGGGACGTCTTGAGCACTGACGACTTCAAACGCGCGGCCGCCGAGGCCGCTCGCCTATGTCGAGCCGGGCATGAAGCTCGGCCTCGGCACGGGCTCGACCGCGGCGCATCTCGTCGAGCTGCTCGGCGAGCGGGTCGCGCAAGGGTTCGACGTGGTCGGCGTGCCGACCTCCGAGGCGACGCGCGAGCTCGCCGAGCGTCACGGCGTGCCGCTGACGACGCTGAAGGACACGCCCGAACTCGATCTCACCATCGACGGCGCCGACGAGATCGACCCGGAGCTTCGCCTCATCAAGGGCGGCGGCGCGGCGCTGCTGCGCGAGAAGATCGTGGCCTTCGCTTCGAAGCGCATGATCGTCATCGCGGACAAGACCAAATGCGTGCCCCATCTCGGCGCGTTTCCGCTGCCGATCGAGGTGGTGCCCTTCGGCAAGGAGTCGACGCGCCGCGCCATCGCGCGGCTCGCCCAGGAGCTCGGCGGCTCCGGCGAGGTCGGCATCCGCCGCGCTGAGGACGAGTGCCCGGTCGTGACCGACAGCGGCCACATCATCGTCGACGCCCATTTCGGCCGCATCGACGATCCCCGTCAGGTCTCCGACGCGCTCAACCGGATCCCGGGCGTGGTCGAGCACGGACTGTTCATCGGGCTCGCGAGCCTCGCCATCGTCGCCGGCCCCGACGGCGTCATCACGCTCGAGCCGGGCCAGGGCCTCGTCGAGCAGCCAAGGAAGATCGCATGAACGCGACGCTCCGCGCCGGCCTTGCGGCCGCCACCCTCTTCGCCGCCTTCGCGTTCTCCCCCGCCTTCGCGCAGGCGCCCGCCGGGGACGCCGCGCCGTCCGCCGAGCAGGTCAAGGCCGCCCGCGAGGTCATCGACGTCTCTGGCGCCGCCGACAGCATCAAAGACATCGTCCCGATCTTCCTCGACGAGGCCAAGAACACGCTGACCCGCACGCGTCCCGAGATCGCCAAGGATCTCGGCGAGGTCCTCAAGATCGTCGAGCCCGAGTTCCTCCAGCGCAAGGAGGACCTCATGAACGACATCGCGACGGTCTACGCCCAGCGCTTCTCCGCGCAGGAGCTTACCGAGATCAAGACGTTCTACACCTCGGAGACCGGCAAGAAGCTGGTGCAGAACCTGCCGGGCGTCCTGCAGGCGAGCTATGAGCGCACGCAGGTCTGGAGCCAGCGGATGAGCACCGACATCATCGCGCGCCTTCGCCAGGAGATGAAGAAGCGCGGCGTCGACATCTGACGCCAGGCGGGTCCGGGTCCACATGAGCCAGTACGACGTCGATCTCTTCGTCATCGGCGCGGGGTCGGGCGGCGTGCGCGCCGCGCGCATCGCCTCGGGCTACGGCGCGCGCGTGGCGGTCGCGGAGGAATACCGCATCGGCGGCACCTGCGTGATCCGCGGCTGCGTGCCCAAGAAGCTGCTGGTCTACGCCAGCCGCTTCCCGGACGGCTTCGAGGATTCGGCCGGCTTCGGCTGGTCGTTCCCGGCCGAGCCGACCTTCTCCTGGGCCGCCTTGATCGCCGCCAAGGACAAGGAGATCGCGCGGCTTTCCGGGCTCTACGAGCAGAACCTCGCCAAGGCCGGCGTCGCGATCCATCGCCAGCGCGCGGTCGTCGCGGGGCCGAACGCGGTGCGGCTCGCGGACGGGACCGAGATTACGGCCGAGCGCATCCTGGTCGCCGCCGGCGGCGGGCCGACGGTCGGGGATTCCCGGGCGCCGAGCTCGCGATTTCGTCCAACGAGGCGTTCGATCTCGCTGAGCTGCCGGAGAAAATCGTGATCGCGGGCGGCGGCTACATCGCCATCGAGTTCGCCGGCGTCTTCGCCGGCCTCGGCTCGCAGGTCACGCTGGTCCATCGCGGCGAGAAGTTGCTGCGCGGCTTCGACGAGGATCTGCGCGACGAGGTGAAGGCGGGGCTGGAAAAGCGCGGCGTCATCGTCAGGCTCAACGAACGGATCGCTTCGATCGCGGCGGGCGAGGGCGGCTCGAAGCGCGTGTCGCTCGCCTCCGGCGAGACGCTCGACGCAGATCAGGCGATGCTCGCCATCGGCCGCGCGCCGCATGTCGGCGGCCTCGGGCTCGAGGCCGCCGGCGTGAGGCTCAATGAGAAGGGCGCGGTCGAGGTCGACGCATTCTCGCAGACTTCGGCGCCGTCGATCTATGCGGTGGGCGACGTCACCGACCGCATGAACCTCACCCCCGTCGCCATCCGCGAGGGCCACGCCTTCGCCGACACGGTCTATGGCGGGCGGCCGACGACGGTCGACCTTTCGAACGTCCCGACAGCGGTGTTCGCGACGCCCGAGCTTGGGACCGTGGGGCTGACCGAGGCGGAGGCCCGCGAGAAGGGCGAGGTCGACATCTACAAGACGCGGTTCCGCTCCATGAAGGCGACGCTGTCGGGCCGCGACGAGAAGGTGCTGATGAAGCTCGTGGTCGACGCCGCGACGACCAAGGTGCTCGGCGTCCACATCGTCGGCGAGGACGCGGCCGAGATGATCCAGGTCGCCGGGATCGCGGTGAAGATGGGCGCGACCAAGGCCGACTTCGACGCGACCGTCGCGCTGCATCCGAGCGCGGCCGAGGAGCTCGTCACGCTGAGGCAGAAGTGGACGGGGTGATGGCCTTGCCGCGTCGCAGGGGAGCGTCGTGACCTCGGGGGACGACGACCCCCTGTTCAAGAGCGCTTGGATCGCGGCCACCGAGCCTGTTCCCCGCCACCCGCTCGCCCCGCGCGGCGAGCGATACGCTGCGATGGACGTTCCCGAACTCGCCGCGCAGTGGCGGCGCATCCAGCATTTCGGCCTGCGGGAACGGATTCCGGACGTCTTCGAGGCGGAGCAGTATTTCGATCATCTGCCGCATGAGGAGCCGCGTCGCGCGTTGGCGCTCGTGCTCGAGGTGCTTCGCGCGGAGACCGACCGAAGCGTCAGGATGCAGCTCAACGACCGGCTGATGACGGCGCTGGTCCACCGCCACGGCGACGCTCTGGTCGACGAGATCGAGGCCGCGGCCGGCGAAAGCGCCGATTTCCGATGGCTGCTCGGCGGCGTCTGCTTTTGGGCGGAAGGCCGGACGAGGGCGCGGCTCGAGGCGATCGCGGACGCCGCGGCTTGGGACGCCGATCACGATGAGGCGCGCCGGCCTGCCGTTCCGATCGACTTCAGAAACCTCACGATCGACGAGCTCGCGCGGGTCTGGATCGAGCAGAAGAGCAAGCCCGCCAAGGACTGCGACGACAACTGGTACGCGCTGATGGACCACGAGCACGATCTCGCGGCCGGCGACCCCGAAAAGCTCGTCGATCTTGCGCTGGCGGTCCTCAAGATCGAGTCCGATCCGAACGTCCTCGGCCTCTTCGCCGCGGGACCGCTCGAAAACGCCGTCGGCCACGCGACGATCGACCGGATGGAGCGGGAGGCGGCCGACAATCCCGCCTTCGTCGCGATGCTCGGCGGCATGTACTATTTCAGCGAGCCCGACGACATCAAGGCGCGGCTCGACGCCATCTTCGAGCGGGCGGGGAGGGGCGCCTGATGGACCGCCAGACGGCGGCCGCCCCGGCTCCGCTCACCGAGACGCGCAAGAAACAGATCATCGTCGCGTGCTGACCGCGATGCTGCTCGCCGCGCTCGACCAGACCATCGTCGCGCCGGCCATCGTGCCGATCGGGCGCTCGCTCGGCTCGGTCGAGTATCTCCCCTGGATCGTCTCGGCCTATCTCGTCACCGCGACCGCCGTGACGCCGCTCTACGGCAAGCTCGCCGACATCCACGGGCGCCGGCCGATCATCTTCGTGTCGGTGACGATCTTTCTCGCGGGCTCGGTGCTGTGCGCGCTCGCGCCCTCGATGCTCTGGCTCGTCGCCGGCCGCGCGATCCAGGGGCTCGGCGGCGGCGGGCTGATCGCGCTCGCCCAGACCGTGATGGGCGACCTCGTGCCGCCGAAGCAGCGGGCGAAATACGCGGCCCAGATCTCCGCCGTCTGGGCGACCGCGAGCGTCGCCGGGCCGCTGGTCGGCGGCGTCTTCGCCCAGCACCTTCACTGGTCGCTCGTGTTCTGGATCAACCTGCCGATCGGCCTGGTCGCGCTCTGGATGATGAACGGCCCGCTGAAGGACCTGCCGTTCCACCCGCGGCCGCACCGGCTCGACGTGCCGGGCGCGATCCTCGTGGTCGCCGCCACCTCGCTTGCGATGCTCGCGCTCTCGCTCGGCCGCCAGAGCGGCGAATGGGCGGCGCCCGACGTGCTCGGCCTCGCGGGCGCCGCGCTCGTCGCCGCGGCGCTGTTCGCGTGGCGGGTGAAGACCTTCGCGGAGCCGCTGATCCCCATCAAGGTTCTGAAGAACAAGGTGATCGCGCGCGGCGCGCTTGCGGTCGCCTGCGGCGCGGGCGGCTTCATCGGGCTGACGACGATCATCCCGGTCTTCCTGCAGACGCGGAACGGCGTCGGGCCGGATCTCGCGGCCGTCGGCCTCATTCTGATGGGGGCGGGCGCCGTGATCGGGGCCGCGCTCACCGGGCGCGCGGTGCCGAAGCTGAAGCGCTACCGCACGCCCTCGCTCTGCGGCTTCGCGCTCTCGATCGCGGCGCTTGCGGGGCTTGCGCTCAGCGTCGAGCACGGCTCCTTCCTCGTCTCGCTCGCGCTGCTGTTCCTCTACGGGCTCGGCATCGGCCCGATCTTTCCGGTCGGGACGGTGAGCGTGCAGAACGCCGTCGCCCAGCACGATCTCGGGGCCGCCACCGGACTTCTGGCCTTCCTGCGCTCCATGGGGGCAGCCTTCGGCGTCGCGATCCTGGGCGCCATCGTGCTCGGCGCAGGGCTCGGGCCCGAGGGGGGCGAGCACGGTCCTGCGGTCGTCGAGCCCGGCACGTTCAGGCTTGCGTTCCTGGCGGCCATTTTAGGAACGGCGGCGCTTATATCTCTGTGGCGGATGCCCGAGCGTCCGCTTCGGGACACGATCGAGCCGCGACCCTCCGAAGGTCCCGGCTGAGACGGTTGGCGTCGTGGCGCCCTTGGTGCTAGAGGGTCCGCCGAACGAGCGGCCGCGAGGCCGGGCGGCGCCTTGTCGTTTCCCGAAAAGAAGGGCTCGGCGCGAAGGTCAGTTGGAGCGAAGTCATGTCGGAGCGTTGGAGCCCGTCGAGCTGGAGAAACCTGCCGATCGAGCAGTCGCCGGTCTATCCGGACCTGACCGCGCTCAAGGCCGCCGAGGACCAGCTCGCCTCGTTTCCGCCGCTCGTCTTCGCGGGCGAGGCCCGCAAGCTGAAGCGCAAGCTCGCAGCGGTCGCGAACGGCGAGGCCTTCCTGCTGCAGGGCGGCGACTGCGCCGAGAGCTTCGCCGAGCATTCGGCCGACAACATCCGCGACTTCTTCCGCGTCTTCCTGCAGATGGCGGTGGTGCTGACCTATGCGGCCGCGTCCCCGGTCGTGAAGGTCGGCCGCATCGCGGGCCAGTTCGCCAAGCCCCGCTCGTCCCCGACCGAGACGATCGGCGGCGTCGAGCTGCCGATCTATCGCGGCGACATCATCAACGGGTCCGAGGGCACGCCCGAGTCGCGCATCCCCGATCCGCGCCGCCAGCTCGAGGCCTACCGCCAGTCGGCCGCGACCATGAACCTGCTGCGCGCGTTCGCCACCGGCGGCTACGCCAATCTCGACTTCGTGCATCAGTGGATGCTCGGCTTCGTGAAGGAGAGCCCGCAGTCCGGCCGCTACCAGGAGGTCGCCGACCGGATCGCGGAGGCGCTCGACTTCATGCGCGCCTGCGGCATCAACCCGGAGTCGAGCCCGGAGCTGCGCCAGACCGATTTCTTCACCAGCCACGAGGCGCTGCTGCTCGGCTACGAGCAGGCGCTGACCCGCGTCGACTCGACCACCGGCGACTGGTACGCGACGTCGGGCCACATGATCTGGATCGGCGACCGCACCCGCCAGCTCGACCACGCCCATGTCGAGTTCTGCCGCGGCGTGAAGAACCCGATCGGCCTGAAGTGCGGCCCCTCGCTCAAGCCCGACGAGCTGATGAAGCTCATCGACGCGCTCGACCCCGAGAACGAGGCCGGTCGCCTCACGCTCATCATGCGCTTCGGGGCCGACAAGGCGTTCGACCACATGCCGGGCCTCGTCCGCGCGGTGAAGAATGGCGGCCGCAAGGTCGTGCTCGCCTGCGACCCGATGCACGGCAACACGATCAAGTCCTCGTCGGGCTACAAGACGCGCCCCTTCGAGCGGATCCTGCAGGAGGTCGAGGCCTTCTTCGAGGTCTGCCGCACGGAAGGCGTCCATGCCGGCGGCGTCCATGTCGAGATGACGGGCAAGAACGTCACCGAATGCACCGGCGGCGCGCGCGCGATCTCTGACGCGGACCTGCAGGACCGCTACCACACCTTCTGCGACCCGCGCCTCAACGCCGAGCAGGCGATCGAGCTCGCTTTCCTGGTGGCCGAGGAGCTCAAGAAGGAGCGCGCCGCGCGCGGTCCCCGGCAGGTCGTCGCCGCCGAGTGAGCGGTTGGCCGCGCGAACGGAACATGGCGGCGCGCACGCGCCGTCATGCCGGCCGCGGAAACGAACGCCAATTAAATCAAATGCTTGACGAGACTTCACCTTCCTGAAGCTTTTTCGGGCGAGGCTCGCTCTGCGCGAACTTCGAGACGACGCTTTTCGGCATGGTGGAATCTTTGTCAGACGACGCAGGGCAGGCCTTCTCGACCGACCGCCTGCTCCAGCACCCCGCGATGGCCGCGACCCTCATCGCGTTGTCCAAGGTGCGCACCCGCGACCTCGTCCTGCCGCCGCAGATCCACGACGCCTATCTCGAGCACACGCGGCACACCCGCACCAAGATCAACGCCGGCTGGATGCTCTGGGCGGCGGCGCTCAACATCTTGTGCTGCGCGCTCGCGTTCTTCATCGTGCCGCCGGGCGCGCTCGAGCAGGTCGTGGTCGCGCGCATCGCGATCAGCCTTGTGCTCGCTCTGGGGGCGGGCGCGATCTTTCTCGCGCGGCGCTCGGACGTCGAGGGGCTGCTGACGATCGCGGTCTGCCTCGCGGTCGTCGCGCTCGCCGGCTTCATGGCCGAGCAGGCCCGCCAGCATTTCGCCGAGCGCTACGTCGTCCACGCCATCTTCATGTGCGGCACCGCGATCGTGATCTCGCGGATCGCCTGGCGCGACACGGTCGCGCTCACAACCTCCGTGATGACGGCGCTGGCGATCCTGATGGCGACGTCCCCGACCGCCGACCTGTCGATCGCCGAAAAGCTCCAGATGGCGGCGTTCTTCGGCGTCGGGCTGATCGGTCTCGCGCTCGCCAAGCGCGCGATGAACAAGCTCCAGTACCGCGTCTTCGTGCTCGGCCTCGTCGATCGGCTGAAGATGGCCGAGATCGAGGAGATGAACGGGCGCCTGCACGCGATCGCGCGCACCGACGCGCTCACCGCCGTCTCCAACCGACGCGGCTTCGACGAGGCCTACGCCGCGCTTCAGGGCCGGCCGGAGCGCGGTCAGTGCGCGGTGCTCATGATGGACATCGATCACTTCAAGGGCCTCAACGACACCCGCGGCCACGCCGCGGGCGACGAGTGCCTGCGCGCGGTCGCGGGCGTCATCAGCGGCGAGCTGCGCCACAGCCGCGACCTGCTCGCCCGCTTCGGCGGCGAGGAGTTCGTCGCGATCCTGCCCGAGGTCGACGGCCAGCAGGCGCTCTCGATCGCCGAGCGCATCCGCGCCGCCGTCGAGGCGAGGGGCGTCGCGAACCCCGCGGCGCCGGGCGGAGTGCTGACGCTGAGCGTCGGCGTCGCGGTGTCGCCGCCGGCCGCCATCGAGCGTCTGGTCGCGCGCGCCGACGCCGCTCTCTACGAGGCGAAGTCCGGCGGCCGCAACGCGGTTCGGCTCGCCGCGCCGCCCGCGGCCCTTCGCGTCGCCTGACGCATCGCGATTGCCGCTTTTCCGCGGGCGCGCTAGACGAGCCGCATGGCTCCGACACCCCCCGCCGACACGCTCCGCATCGCGCTCGCGCAGGCGAACCCGACCGTCGGCGACGTGTCGGGAAATCTCGCGCGCGCCCGGCGCATGCGCGCCGAGGCCGCGGGGCAGGGCGCGGACCTGATCGTGTTCCCGGAACTCTTCCTCGCCGGCTATCCGCCCGAGGATCTCGTGGTGAAGCCCGCCTTCCAGGACGCCTGCCGCGACGCTTGCGCCGCGCTCGCCGCCGACACCGCCGACGGCGGGCCGGACGTGCTGATCGGCCTGCCATGGCGCGAGGGCGACCGGCTCACCAATGCGGTCGCGCATTTGTCCGGCGGCGCCATCGTGACCGTGCGCCACAAGGTCGACCTGCCGAACTACGGCGTGTTCGACGAAAAGCGCGTGTTCGACGCCGGCCCTCTGCCGGGACCGGTGGTGGTGCGCGGCGTGCGCCTCGGCGTGCCGATCTGCGAGGACATATGGACCGACGAGGTCGTCGAGTGTCTCGCCGAGACCGGCGCCGAGCTGCTGCTCGTCCCGAACGGTTCGCCCTATTGGCGCAAGAAGGCCGAGGTCCGCCTCAACGTCGTCGCCGCGCGCGTGGTCGAGAGCGGGCTGCCGCTCGTCTATCTCAATCAGGTCGGCGGGCAGGACGAGCTCGTCTTCGACGGCGCCTCCTTCGGCCTCAACGCCGACCGCAGCCTCGCCTTCCAGATGCGCGGCTTCGTCGAGGAGGTGGCGACCGTCGCCTACACGCGGGGGGCTGGCGGCTGGACCTGCGTCGAGGGGCCGATGGCGGCGCTCGAGGAGGACGAGCGCGCCGACTACCGCGCCTGCGTGCTGGGCCTTCGCGACTATGTGGCGAAGAACGGTTTTCCGGGCGTGGTGCTGGGGCTTTCGGGCGGCGTCGACTCGGCGCTCGCGGCCGCCATGGCCGTGGACGCGCTGGGCGCCGAAAAGGTCCACTGCGTGATGCTGCCCTACCGCTACACGTCGGACGAGAGCCTCAAGGACGCCAAGGACTGCGCGGCCGCGCTCGGCGTGCGCTACGACATCCTGCCGATCGCGCCGGCGGTCGAGGGCCTCGAGGCCGTGCTGGCCGAGACCTTCGCGGGCCGGGAGCGCGACGTGACGGAGGAGAACCTCCAGAGCCGCGCGCGCGGCACGCTGTTGATGTCGATCTCCAACAAGTTCGGGCCGATGGTCGTCACCACCGGCAACAAGTCCGAGATGTCGGTCGGCTACGCCACGCTCTACGGCGACATGAACGGCGGCTTCAACCCGCTGAAGGATCTCTACAAGACGGAAGTCTTCCGGCTCTGCCGCCTGCGCGACCGCTGGAAGCCCGACGACGCGCTGGGGCCCGACGGCGAGGTGATCCCGCAGAACATCATCGACAAGCCGCCGACCGCGGAGCTGCGCGAGAACCAGAAGGACGCCGACAGCCTGCCGCCTTATGACGAGCTCGACGCGATCCTCGACGGCCTCGTGGAGGAGGACGCGCGCGTCGCCGACCTCGTGGCGAGGGGCCATGACGAAGCGACGGTGAAGAAGATCGAGCGGCTGCTGTATCTGGCCGAATACAAGCGCCGGCAGTCCGCGCCCGGCGTGAAGGTCACCCGCCGCAACTTCGGCCGCGACCGCCGCTACCCGATCGTGAACAGGTTTCGTGATGGCGGGTGAGGGAAAGGAACTGCGTGCTTCGAGACGCGGCCTGATGGCCGCTCCTCAGCATGAGGACCGCTTGAGTTCGCCTGGATCCTCAGTTCTCCCTCATGCTGAGGAGGCCCGCAGGGCCGTCTCGAAGCACGCAGTCGGCTTCCGCTCATGACCACTTTCCGCTTCGCCCCGTCCCCCACCGGGCGGCTTCATCTCGGCAACGCCCGCACGCTGCTGCTGAACGCGCTGATGGCGAAGAAGACCGGAGGCCGCTTCGTGCTGCGCATCGACGACACCGACGTCGAGCGCTCGCGCGAGGAGTATGTCGAAGCCATCCGCGAGGATCTCGCCTGGCTCGGCCTGACGCCCGCGCTCGAAGTGCGGCAGTCCGAACGCGCGACGCTCTACGAGCAGGCCTTCGCCAAGCTCGGCGACCGGGTCTATCCGGCCTATGAGACGGAGGAGGAGCTCGACCGCGCCCGCCGTCTGGCGCGCGCCTCGGGACGGCCGCCGATCTACGACCGCTCGGCCCTGAAGCTCACGCCCGAAAAGCGCGCCGCCTTCGAGGCCGAGGGGCGGTGCCCGCACTGGCGGTTTCGCCTCACCGGCGGCCGCGTCGCCTGGGACGACGGCGTGCGCGGCGCGCAGGAGATCGATCTCTCGAGCCTCTCCGACCCGGTGATCCGCCGCGACGACGGCACGTTCCTCTACGTGTTCACGAGCGTCGTCGACGACGCGGCGCTCGGGATCACCGACATCGTCCGCGGCGAGGACCATGTGGCCAATTCCGCCGTGCAGCTCGACCTGTTCGCGGCGCTGGCCGCGTCGGCGCCCCGGCTCGCCCACCACAACCTGCTGACGACCGCGGACGGGGCGGGGCTTTCCAAGCGCAGCGGCGCGCTCTCGCTCGGGACGTTGCGGGAGGAGGGGATCGAGCCGCTCGCGGTCGCGGCCTACGCCACGCTGATCGGCTCAGCCGAGGCGGTGCGGCCGGTCGGCGATCTCGACGAGCTCGCAGGGTTGATCGATCTGTCGCGTCTGTCCCGCGCGCCCGCGCGGATCGATCCCGAAGAGCTTGCGGCGCTGTCGGCGAAGACTGCGCATGCGCTGCCGTTCGAGATCGTCGCTCCGCGTCTCGCAGCGCTTGGCGTCGGCGGGGGCGCGGCGTTCTGGGAGACGGTCCGCGGCAATCTGCGGACCGTCGCGGAAGCTGCGGACTGGTGGCGGATCGCGACCGATGACGCGTTCTCGTCTCCTGCGGCGGCCGAAGACGACCGGCCGCTCCTCGTCGAGGCGGCGCGGCTGCTGCCGGACGAGCCGTGGGACGAGACCACGTGGAAATCCTGGACCGCGGCGCTCGGAGCCGCCGCCGGCCGGAAGGGTCGCGGGCTGTTCCTTCCGTTGCGCCTGGCGCTGACCGGCGAGCCGGGCGGGCCGGAGCTCGCGCGGCTGCTGCCCTTCGTCGGCCGCGCCCGCGCGCTCGCGCGCCTCGAGGCTGCGGCGGGCTGACGTCTCAGTCCGCGTCCTGTCGCCGGGCGAGCGCCCATCGCGCCGCCGCGTCGCCCGCCGCGAACCCGGTGGCGAAGCAGGCCTGGAGCAGATAGCCGCCGGTCGGCGCCTCCCAGTCCAGCATCTCGCCGGCGACAAACAGGCCGGGCCGGGCGCGCGACATGAAGGACGCGTCGAGCCCGTCGAAGCCGACCCCGCCCGCCGTCGAGATCGCGCGGTCGATCGGTTTCGGCGCGCGGAACCGCAGCGTCGTCGCCTTGATGGCGTGGGCGAGCGCTTCCGGATCGGATCGCGGCGGGCCGGCTTCGCGCAGCAGCGCGATCGCGACCTGCGAAAGGCCCACGGCCTTTGCGAGATGCGTCGAGAGCGAGCGCTTGCCGCGAGGTTGGGCGAGTTTGCGCGCCAGCGCGGCGGCGTCGAGGTCGGGGCGGAGGTCGAGCGCCGCCTCCACCCCCTCATCCGCCGCGCCGCGCGCGATCGCGTCCCTCAGCCGGGCCGAGAGCGCGTAGATCATTCCGCCCTCGAGGCCGTCCGCCGCCGCCACCGCCTCGCCGCGGACCGTCACGCCCTCGAAAGTCAGCGCGGCGCGCTTGATCGGCGCTCCGGCGAAACGGCCCGCGAAAGCCGGAGACCAATCGACGATAAAGCCGCAATTTGCAGGCCTTAGCGGGGAGACCGGCAGGCCGGCGCGTCCGAGCTCCTCGGCCCACGTCCCATCGGAGCCGAGCCGCGGCCAGCTCGCGCCGCCGAGCGCCAGCACCACCGCGTCGCCCGCCGCCTCGCGCGCGCCCTCCGCCGTCTCGAAGCGCGCCGCGCCGGCCTCGGAAAATCCCGTCCAGAGATGGCGCGGATGGATCCGCACCCCCTGTCGGGCGAGGCGCCCGAGCCAGGCGCGCAGCAGCGGGGAGGCCTTGAAAACGCTCGGAAAAACGCGCCCGCTGGTGCCGACGAAGGTGTCGACCCCGAGCTCCGAGCTCCAGGCGCGCAGCGCCTCCGGCGGGAAGGCGCGGATCGCCGCGCCAAGCGCCTCCCCGGCTGCGCCATAGCGACAGAGAAAGCCCTCAAGCGGTTCGGAATGCGTAAGATTCAGCCCGCCGCGGCCTGCGAGCAGGAACTTGCGGGCGGGCGAGGCCATGCGCTCGAAGACGTCGACCGCGCATCCGGCCGCCGCCGCGCGTTCAGCCGCGGCGAGGCCCGCGGGCCCTGCGCCGACGATGACCACTTTTGGTTGAGCGGCCGCTGGGGCTAATCTTATCGCGTCAGACATGCGCTGCTGAATAATAAGCTTTTAGACGATTGAAACCTTAAATCAGACTCACGTCTCGCCATTCTCCGGGATTTTCGTTTCCTTAAGCCGCGCTTGCTACACCTTCGGGAAAGGATCGGGCCAGTCGCGGCCGGTCGAAAGAGCGCCTTTGTTTCGCACGTCATCGGACTGCCGCGACGAACCGAAGTTCCGTGAGAGCACATGGCGCTCATCTGCATTCTCGACGATCGAGTCACCAACCGGAACATTTTCGCGCGGCTCGCGGCCACGATCGAACCGGACGTGGACGTGCGCGCTTTCGGCAATCCGCTCGAGGCGCTCGCCTGGATGGCGGACAACACGCCCGATCTCGTCGTCACAGACTTCAAGATGCCGGACATCGACGGCGCGGAGTTCACGCGCCGGTTCCGCCAGCTCGCCGGCTGCGACGACGTCCCGGTGGTGGTGCTCACGGTCTATGAGGAGAGGTCCTTCCGCCTGAGCGCGCTCGAGGCCGGCGCGACCGACTTCCTTCAGAGCCCCGTCGACCACCACGAGTTCCTCACCCGCGCCCGCAACCTCCTCAAGATGCGCCGCCAGCAGCTCTTGATCGCGAGCCGGGCGATGACGCTGGAGCACGAACTGAGGACCAGCGAGCAGTCGCGCGCCCAGGCGCTGCGCGACTCGACGGAGCGCCTCGCCCAGGTGATCGACACCGTGCCCGCGATGATCAGCGCGGCCGACCGGCAGGGGCGCTGCATCTTCGTCAACGCGCATCAGGCCGCGGTCAAGGGCGTCGAGGCCGCTGACCTTCTCGGGCGCACCGCCGTCGATCTCTTCGGCGAGGAGCAGGGCGTCCGCAGCGCCGCGCTCGACCGCCTGATCTGCGAGAGCGGCACGGGTCTTCCGAGCTTCGAGGAGGAGATCACGGGCCTCGACGGCGAGACCCGCTACGTGCTCACCACCAAGGCGCCGCTGCGCGACGCGAACGGCGAGATCGTCGCGGTGCTCACCACCTCGCTCGACATCACCGACCGCCGCCGCGCCGAGCGGCATCTGCGCCACCTCGCCCATCACGACACGCTGACAGACCTGCCGAACCGCGCGCTGCTGCACGAGCGCGTGCGCCACGAGATCGCCCAGGCGCGGCGTTCTGACCGCAAGTTCGCGCTGCATCTGTTCGACCTCGATCGCTTCAAGGGCATCAACGACGTCCTTGGCCATCATTTCGGCGACCGCCTGCTGCGCGCCGTCGCCGACCGTCTTCGCGCGACCGTGCGCGAGAGCGACACGGTGGCGCGCCTCGGCGGCGACGAGTTCGCGATCCTGCAGTCGAACGTCGCGACCCCCGAGGACACGGCCGAGCTCGCGCGTCGCATCCGCGAGGCGCTTTCGGCGCCCTTCCGCTTCGACGGCGAGGAGGTGCTGACCTCGGCCTCGATCGGCATCGCGATCTTCCCGGACAACGGCTTCGACGTCGACGACCTGCTGAAGAACGCGGACCTTGCGATGTATCGGGCCAAGGCCGACGGCCGCGACGGCTTCCGCGCCTTCGCCGCCGACATGGACACCAACGCCCGCGCGATCACGGTGCTCGAGAGCGATCTGCGCCGGGCGCTGTCGCGCAACGAGTTCGAGCTGCATTACCAGCCGCAGGTCGCGCTTTCGACCGGCCAGATCGTCGGCGCCGAGGCGCTCATCCGCTGGCGGCGCGAGAACGGCGACCTCGTCTCTCCGGGCGAGTTCCTGCCGCGCGCGGAAGAGAACGGCCTCATCGTGCCGATCAACAACTGGGTGCTGCGCGAGGCCTGCCAGCAGGCCGCCGCCTGGAGCTCGGAAGGCCTTCCGCGCCTGCGCGTCGCCGTCAATCTGTCGGGGATGCAGTTCATCAAGACCGACGTCGAGGCGCTCGTGCTCGAAGCTCTCGAAGAAAGCGGCTCGCGCCCGATCGCCTGGAGCTCGAGCTGACCGAGACGATCCTGCTCCAGGACACCGGCGCGGTCGTGCGCCAGCTCGAGGCGCTGCGGGCCCGCGGCATCACCTTCTCGATCGACGATTTCGGCACGGGCTATTCGTCGCTCGCCTATGTGAAGCACTTCCCAGTCGATCGCCTCAAGATCGACAAGAGCTTCATCGCCAACCTCAAGAACGACGCCAACGACGCCGCGATCGTGCGCGCGATCGTCAGCCTCGGGCACAGCCTCGATCTCGACGTCATCGCCGAGGGCGTCGAGACCGCCGCGCAGGTCGCGCATCTGCGCTCGGAAGGTTGCGACGAGGTCCAGGGCTTCTATTTCGGGCGCCCGATGCGCTCGGACATGTTCGTCGATCTCGTTCGCCGCGAGATGCTGCTGGTGCGCTCCGCATGAACCGTGAAACGCTCGGGCGCATCGCGCGCCTCGACGACGTCCGCCGGACGCTTTCGAACCGGCCGGACGGCGAGCACGAGATCGTGCTCAACCGGTTGACGATCTCGACGCTGCTGCTGCTCTACCTCATCGGCGCGGCCGCCTATGACGGCGCGCCGCTCGGCGCAGCCTTCACCACGGCGCTGGTGTTCGCGGTCGGCGGCTGGATGTTCTTCGCCCACATGATGCTCCGCCCGGCGTCTCCCGCTGGCGGCGCTCGCTCGCGATGGTGTTCGACCTCACGGCGCTCTCGGTCGGCATGCATCTCGGCGGAGAGGTCACGGCGATCCTCTACCCCGCCTATCTCTGGATCATCTTCGGCAACGGCTTCCGCTTCGGCATCCCCGCGCTGCTCGCGGGGTCTGCGATCGGCATCGCGGGCTTCTCCGCCATGGTGGCCTCGACGCCCTATTGGCTCGAGCACATCCGTCTCTCCTACGGCCTGCTGCTCGGCCTGCTGGCGTTGCCGGCCTACGCCGCTACGCTCATCAAGAAGCTCGAGCGCGCCCGCATCGCGGCCGAAGAGGCGAGCCGCGCCAAGAGCCTGTTCCTCGCCAGCGTCAGCCACGAGCTGCGGACCCCGCTCAACGCCGTCATCGGCATGACCGACCTGCTCGACCAGACCGAGCTCGACGCCGAGCAGCGCGACATGGCGCGAACCGCCGGCGCCTCCGGCCGTTCGCTGCTCGGCCTGATCGACGACCTCCTGAACTTCAGCCGCCTTGAAGCCGGCAAGATGCCGATCAACCTCGTCGACTTCGACCTCGCCGAAGCGCTTGCGACCGTGCGCGGCATGCTGACGGCGCAGGCGCGCGAAAAGAGGCTGAGGCTGGCGCTTCACGTGACGCCGCGCACGCCTTTGATGCTGCGCGGCGACGCGCGCCATGTGCGGGACGTGCTGGTCAACCTCATCGGCAACGCGGTGAAGTTCACCGAAGCCGGCGGCGTCGCGATCTGCGTCGATCGCGTCGGCGGCACGGCGGCCGCGCCGCGGCTGCGCTTCGAGGTGGCGGACACCGGCATCGGCATCGCGCCCGAAGCCCGCGCGCCCGCATCTTCGAGAGCTTCACCCAGGCCGACGAGACCATCATCAAACAGCCATGGCGGAACCGGTCTCGGGCTTGCGATCTGCCGCCAGCTCGTCGAGCTCCATGGGGGACGCATCGGGGTCGACAGCGAGCAGGGCGTCGGAAGCACCTTCTGGTTCGAGCTCGATCTCGAATCGGCGGCGACGGCTCCGGCCCGGCCCGCAGGCGACGTTCATGTCGTGGCGCTCGCAGCCGACGAGGAGCGCGCCGAGGCGCTGGCGGGCCGCCTCCTCGCGCTCGGCTATGCGGCCGAGGCGGCTTTCGACCTCCGCGGCGCGCTGCGGCTGCTCGCGAGCGATCCGGCAGGCGCCGGGCGCCGGGCCGTCGCGATCGACGCGCGCGGCGGGCGCGCGTCCGGCGAGGACATCGCTTTCGCGCTGCGCGCCGCCGACGACAGCGGCGCCGTCGAGATCGCGCTGATCGATCCGAACGCCCCCGAGGGGCTGCCGGAGCCGGAGATCCGCCATGCGGTGGCGGCCTGCGCGGCCGATCCTGACGATATGGCGCTCGCCGCGATGATGAAGATCGCGAGCGTCGGCGCGGTCGGCCGCGCGGCGGCGGTGGCGAAGGCCGCGCCCGCCGGGGAGGTGGGTCGCCGCCTGTCGATCCTCGTCGCCGAGGACAACCGCACCAACCAGAAGGTCATCACCAAGATCCTGGAGCGGGCCGGCCACGAGGTCTCGATCGCGGCGAACGGCGAGCTCGCGCTTGACGCGCTCACCGAGCGCGCCTTCGACCTCGTGCTGATGGACGTCAACATGCCGGCGCTCGACGGGGTCGAGTGCACCAAGCTCTACCGCTTCGCCTCGATCGGGAAGCCGCGCGTTCCGATCGTCGCGCTCACGGCCGACGCCACCCCGGAGGCGCGCGAGCGTTGCCTCGAGGCCGGCATGGACGCCTGCCTGACGAAGCCGATCGAGCCCGAGAGGCTGCTCGGTCTGATCGCCGAGATGTGCGGGGCCGGCGGCGCCGGCGAGGCGGTGGCGGCGGCGGAGAAGGCGGCGGTCGAGGCGGGCGTGGTCGACGACGAGATCGTAGCCAACATCGCCCGGCACCCGAACTATCGCCCGGCCACGCGCGCGGTCGTCGACCGCAACACGATCGCCGAGCTCGAAACGCTTGGCGGGGAGGACTTCGTGGCCGACCTCGTGGACGAGTTCATCGGCGACGCCGCCTCCGTGCTGCGCAGCCTGCATGAAGCGGTCGACGGACGCGAAGCCTCGACGTTCCGCGAGCAGGCCCATGCGCTTCGCAGCGGCGCGGCCAATATCGGCGCGCGCGGCATGTACGAGATCTGCCTGTCCTACCGCAACGCCGACGCCCACGACCTCGCCATCAACGGCGCGGAGCACATGCGTCGGCTGGAGAGCGAATTCGACCGCGTGCGCAAGACCTTGCGCCAGCGTTTTCCGGAACGCTCGGAAGGCCCCAAAAGGGCGTGAGGCGCCGGGACCGCGAGATCCCGACGCCTCGCTGAGGCCCGGCAGGGCTCAATCGGTCGTTCAGAGAGCGCCGGCGGCGCGGCGCACGTCGTCGCTCATCACGGAGCTCGCGATCAGGCGCTTGTCCTGCGCGGAGGTCAGGCGCTCCATCTTGCGCAGGTCCTGCTCCTCGAGGTTCAGCGCGGCGTCGACCCAGATCTCGGTGATGTCGAGCAGCTCCTGATAAGGGATCGGAGCGGCGCGGCGGCCGGCGCGGAACAGCGCCGAAAGCCCGTTGTGGCGGCGCTGGTTGCGGGTCAGCAGCCGATGGGTCTCGGCGACGCCCTGGCCCGGCTCGGCGAGCACCTGCACGAGGCCGAGGGCGTGGAGCTCTTCGGCCGTGTAGAGCTTGCCGCTTGCGATGAAGCGCTCGGCCTGGGCCCCGCCGAGGCGGCGCGCCAGAAGGCTGTAGGCGCCCATTCCGGGGAAGAGGTTGAAGAGGATCTCGGGCAGGCCGAACTTCGAGCCGCGCTCGGCCACGATGACGTCGCAGGACAGCGCCGCCTCAAAGCCCCCGCCAAGCGCGTCGCCCTGGACGAGCGCCACGGTGATCACCGGCTTGTCGAAGGCGATCTGGTTCTCGTGCAGCACGTCGATGCAGGCGCGAGCGTAGGTGGCGAGGCCCTCCCGGTCGCGGTTGCGGATCCAGCCTGCGAAGAGGCCGAGGTCGCCGCCGAGATTGTAGATGCCCGGAAGGCGCGAGGCGAACACTGCGTGCTTGATCGGCGCCGGCGCGTCCGCGGAAGCGGTGTCGAAGGCTTCGCGGATCAGCCGCTGGTGGGCCGAGAGATCCCGCAGCAGGCCGGGCGTGAAGCTCGGCGCGCCGATCGGGTTCATCCAGCACCACGACGTCTCGAGCGCGGCGTCGTGTTCGATCTCGATCTCGGCGTAGGTCTCGAGCGCGAGCCGCTCTCCCGCCGTGGTCTCGGCGTCGGCTTCCGCGCGCCGAGCCGGCGGCGCGAAGGCCGCCTGCAGACGCCGCCTCGCCTCGCTGAGCCGCATGAAAGGCGTCGCCTCCGGCATCGTCATCGTAATCGACATGCGACCGCTCCGATCGGAGCCGCCACCCGCCGCTCCGGTTGGAAATAAGAATTAATTGTTTGTTTACCATTGGCAAGTGGACGATTTTTGCCGGTAAGAAACGGCCTCGACGTTAACTCTGATTTGTCGAGGAAATAGATTCTGGCGCGCCAGGGAGAGTTTGTCTCAAACTGAGATGTGCCAGTTTATTGTAGTTAATTTTTTTATGGACTGAGAAAAAGACCTGAAAAGATTCGGGCGCGTTGCGTCGATCTGGCTAAGCCCTTGATTGCACTATTGTCTAAGGCGCGTGGTTCATTCAGCCTAAGAGCGCTCAGTCTTGCCGGCCGAGATCTCCCGGCTCGAAATGATCGACCCGCTGTCTTTCTCGGCCGTCGAGGCGGTGTGCAGATACGTAGTCAGGCCCTCAGGTGCGACCGTCCGTCACATTCTCGTCAGCGGTTCTGACAAGGCGTGGACGCGGGCCGCGACACGGGCGACGTGGCGCGCTAGTGGTGGCGCAAAGGGCGGCGCGCTCGGATGCGCCTGCCGAAAGGGAGCCGCCAAGATGACGACAGCGTTGCGCTGGTTGCTGGCCCCGGTCTGGGCCGCGCAGATCTTCACGGGCGCCAAGTCGTTCTGCGACAATCGCATTCTTGGCGACGTCAGGCTCAATGAGCGCGGGCTCCATGTCTGGCGCGTGCGGCTCGCGAATCGCATGGCGGAGGCGCGCCGCGCCAAGCTCGCCTCACGGCTTTCGCCCGAGGACCGGGCGGAGTTCGCCGCGAACGGCTTTATTCTGAAGCGCAACTTCCTGCCCGAAGATCAGTTTCGCGCGCTCGTCGACGAGATCGGCCGCACAGAAGCCCCGGTCCGCGAGATGAAGCAGGCGACGCCATCACCCGCCGGATCGCGCTCGATCCGCAAATCCTGAAGAAGATGCCGGCGACCGACAAAGCGGTGAACGGCGACGCCTTCCAGAACCTCGTGCGCTACGTCTCGACCTATGACGCCGAGCCGATCGTCTATGTGCAGACGGTGTTCGCGCAGGTCGACAGGTCCGCGACCGACCCGCAGACCTCGGTGCACGCCGACACGTTCCATCCGACCATGAAGGCGTGGCTGTTCCTCCATGACGTCGAGGAGGATCTCGGGCCGTTCGTCTACGTTCCCGGCTCCCACCGCCCCACCAAGCGGCGGCTCGCCTGGGAGCGGCGAATGAGCGTCAACGCCTCGAAGCTCGACCGGCTGTCCTCGCGCGGCTCGTTCCGCGTCACCGCGCGGGACCTGAAGCGCATGGCCTTGCCCGCGCCGCAGAAATTTGCGGTGCCGGCCAACACGCTCGTCGTCGCCGACACCTCCGGCTTCCACGCTCGCGGCGCGAGCGTTCGGCCCTCGACGCGCGTCGAGATCTGGGCCTACGCGCGGCGCAACCCGTTCCTGCCCTTCGTCGGGCTCGACCCGTGGGCGCTCTCGCCGCTGAAGGGCCGGCAGGCGCCGATCTTCTGGGCGCTGCTGGACCGGCTGGAGAAATTCGGCCTCGGCAAGAGCCCGTGGCGCGCGGCCGGCACCGTGACCGCCGCCACGCCGCCCTCCGTCAAGGCGTGAGGGCAGGGGCGGCGCTCTTCTCTCGAGGCGCCGATTTGGAGCGGGGCTGCGGGCAGCGGCTCCGCCAGGCGTCAGTCGGCTCTTCTCAGCCCGTCCAGCATGGCGCGTAGCGCCGCGACCGCCTTGGCGGACACGCCCTCCGGGTTCTTGGCGTTCGCGATCCACTGGGCGGCGTCGCTGGTCGCGCCGTTGAGGAGCCGCGCGGCCGCTTCCGGATCGACGTCGGACAGGACGCCGGCGGCGCGGCAGGCCTCGACTTGCCCGGTGACGAAGGCGATGCAGGCGCTGGCGTTCGGCCAGCTCGACGGATCGCCGAGCACCGCCGGACCGTCGCGAAACATGATCCGCTGGACCTCGGGCTCGAGCGCCATCTGGACATAGGCGACGCAGCTTTCGACGAGCGCCTCCCAGGGCGAGGCCGCTCGGCTTGCGAGGGCGTCGAGCCGCTCGGTGATCTCGTCGTCGATCTGCATCGCGACGGCCTCGAACAGGCCGGTCTTGCCGCCGAAGTGATGGTAGAGCGCGCCGCGCGTCAGCCCGGCGCTCGCGGTGAAGTCGTCCATCGAAGCCTCGGCGTAGCCCTGCTCGGCGAAGGCGTGTCGGCCGGCCGCCAGCAGCTTCGCGCGGGTCTCCGCGATCATTTCCTTGCGGGTCTTCGACATCACGCCCTCGACGGAACTCACATACGCCATGCACGCCAATTGACATACGCAATGTATGTCCCTACGTCTTCGCGCATACGGCTCGTATGTAAGAGCTCTGCGCCAACGAGACGAGGATTCTCATGCTCACCGCCTATGGCGAGATATTTCAAGCGCCTGGCGCGAAAGGCTTCGCGGCCGCCGGCTTCGTGGCGCGTTTGCCGGTCGCCATGGCGCCGATCGGGATCGTGACGATGCTGTCGCAAACCCACGGGGCCTATTGGCTCGCCGGCGCGGTCGCCGCCACCTTCGCGCTCGCCAACGCGCTCATCGCGCCTCAGATCTCGCGGCTCGTCGACAAAGCGGGGCAGACCCCCGTGGTCGCGCCGGCCACCGTGGTGTCGGTCGCAGCCTTTGCGATGCTGGTCGCGGCGGCGCATTTCCGCTGGCCGGTCTGGACGCTGTTCGCCGCAAGCCTGTTCGCGGCCGCGATGCCGAGCGTCCCGGCGCTCGTGCGGGCGCGCTGGACGGCGCTGTTCCGCGACCGGCCGGCGCTCGCCACGGCCTTCGCGTTCGAATCTGCGGCGGACGAATTGGTCTACATCGCGGGCGCCTCGCTTTCCGTGGCGATCAGCGTCGCGCTGTTTCCAGAAGCAGGCGTCGCCGTCGCGGCGGTCATGCTTGCGCTCGGGGTCACGGCCTTGCTTCTCCAGCGCTCCACGGAGCCCCGGCCGGCGCCCGTGCGCGGCGGACGTTCGACCTCGGCCATCCGGCTGCAGTCCGTGCAGGTCGTCACGCTCATCTTGATCTTCATGGGCGTCATCTTCGCCGCCACCGAGGTCGGCGTGGTGGCGCTGACGAAGGCGTTCGGCGCGCCCGGGGCGGCGAGCGCCGTGATCGGCGTCTATGCGGTCGGATCGTTCGTGGTGGGCGTGGCGCTCGGCGCGGCGCGCCCCGAGATGGCGCTCCACCGCCAGATCGTGCTCGCGACGGCGATCGTCGCGCTGACCCAGCCGCCGCTTTTGTTCGCAGGCGGCGTCGCGCAACTCGCCGTCTTCGTGTTCCTGAGCGGCGTCGCGGTGTCGCCGACCTTCATCACAGCCTTCGGCATCGTGGCGGGTCGCGTTCCGGCCCACATGCTGACCGAGGGCGTCACCTGGGTGATGACGGGCCTCGGCGTCGGCATGGCGTCGGGCGCTTTCCTCGGCGGTTGGGCCATCGACCTCTGGGGGTCGCATGGCGCCTTCGCGGTGTCGACGTTCGGCGGCCTCGCGGCGGTCCTGACGACGGCGCTCGGGCGGCGGATCCTCGCGGAGGACGATCGCCCGAGCGCCGCCGGCGCGGCGCAGTGCGCGGCCTGAGCCGCGTCGGCTCAGGCCGTCGAGCTCACCACTTGCCGGTGTTCTCCATCGACGTCCACGGCTCGGCCGGCTCCTTGGCCGAGCCCTTCTGGAGCAGCTCGATCGAGATGTTGTCGGGCGAGCGGATGAAGGCCATGCGCCCGTCGCGCGGCGGGCGGTTGATGACGACGCCGGCCTTCATGAGGCGGTCGCACGTCGCATAGATGTCGTCGACCTCATAGGCGAGGTGGCCGAAATTGCGGCCCTCGCCATAGGCCTCGGGATCCCAGTTGTAGGTCAGCTCGACCTGGGCCTCGCGCTGGCCGGGCGGGGCGAGAAAGATCAGCGTGAAGCGGCCCTTCTCGTTTTCCGTGCGCCGCACCTCTTCAAGCCCGAGCTTGGCGCAATAGAAATCCAGCGAGGCGTCGACGTCGCTTACGCGGACCATGGTGTGCAGATATTTCATCGTCGCCTCCGGCGCTTGAGCAGTCGCGGGATGCAAGTATGAGCCAGGACGACGATCGCAAGGACGACGACCGCAAGATCGCGGCGCTCGACGCGCTTATCCGCGGCGCGCGCTCAGCGGTCGTCTTCACGGGCGCTGGCGTCTCGACCGGCTCCGGAATCCCCGATTTTCGAAGCCCCGGCGGGCTTTGGTCTAAGAATCGCCCGATCGATTTCGACGATTTTTATTCTTCCCTCGAGATGCGCCGCGAGGCGTGGCGGCGCAAATTCACGATGGACGACGCGACCCGCGGCGCGGCCCCCAACGCCGCCCACCGGGCGATCGCGCGCTTCGTGCGGGAGGGCAGGGCCTCGGTCGTCGTCACGCAGAACATCGACGGCCTGCACGAGGCCTCGGGCGTTCCGCGCGACCGGCTGATCGAGCTGCACGGCAACGGCACCTACGCCGCCTGCCTTGACTGCCGCGCCCGCCACGAACTCACCGAGGTGCGCGCGGTCTTCGAGGCGAGCGGCGACCCGCCAGACTGCCGCGTCTGCGGCGGGCTCGTGAAATCCGCCACGATTTCGTTCGGCCAGGCGATGCCGGTCGAGGCGATGATGCGGGCCGAGGCCGCGGCGCGCGAGGCCGATCTCTTCCTCGTGCTCGGGTCGTCGCTCGTGGTCTATCCCGCGGCGGCGCTTCCCGTCGCGGCCAAGCGCGCGGGCGCGGCCCTCGTCATCGCGAACCGCGAACCGACCGATCTCGACCCCTACGCCGACCTGTTGCTCAGAGGCGACCTCGTCGAGATTTTCGGTCCCTAGCGATCGCTTCGATGTCCAGATTGATTTCATTCAAGCCCTCGTCGGTCGACCCGAACGAGATGGTCGCGGACTTCCGGCCGCCATCCTTTCCGTTTGCGGTTCTCGATGATATCGTTTCAGTCGAACGAGTCGGACGCGGCTCCCTTCCGTCGGTGTAAGTTGCGGGCAGGCGGTTCGTATGAGTGAAGAGCGGGCGAAGGGCGCGGCGTCTCTGACAGAGACGAGGCCAGGACATGCGGCGGAGGTCGACCCTGTCGATCTCTACGAGGTGTCCGGCGTGATCAAATGGTTCGACGTCGCCAAGGGCTATGGCTTCATCGTGCCGGACGACGGGGGACCCGACGTCCTGCTGCACGTCACCTGCATGCGCCGCGACGGCTTCCAGACCGCCAACGAGGGCGCCCGCATCGTCTGCGAGGCGCAGCTGCGTCCCAAGGGCGCGCAGGCCTTCCGGGTGCTGTCGCTTGACGATTCCACCGCCCGCCATCCGGGCGAGCTTCCGCCGGCCCGCACCATGTCTCGGTGACGCCGACGAGCGGGCTCGAGCTCGTTGAGGTGAAGTGGTTCAACCGCCTGCGCGGCTTCGGCTTCCTGACCCGCGGCGACGGATCCGAGGACATCTTCGTCCACATGGAGACGCTGCGCCGCTTCGGCATCATGGAGCTCAGGCCCGGCCAGAAGGTGTTCGCGCGCTTCGGCAACGGGCCCAAGGGCCTGATGGCGGCGGAGGTCCGGCCGGACGGACCCGGCGGCGGGCCGTCGTCGCACTGAGCGCCGCGCAGATGCGCGCAGCCGCAGTCGCCTCCCTCACTCTCGCACGTCTCGCGGCGTTCGCCGTCGTGATGACGGTCGCGCTCGTCTCCGCCGCGCTTGCGGCGGCGAAGCTCGAGCCGCTGACCTTCGAGACAGCCGGTGGGGCGAAGACTTTCCAGATCGAGGTCGCCGACACGCCGAAGCAGCGCGAGGTCGGGCTGATGTATCGCCGCTCGTTGCCCGAGGACCACGGCATGCTGTTCGATTTCGGGCAGCCGCAGGAAATCTCGATGTGGATGCAGAACACCTATGTGTCGCTCGACATGGTGTTCGTGGGCGCGGACGGACGCGTCCTGCGCGTCGCCGAGGACACCGAGCCGCTTTCGACCCGCATCGTCTCCTCGCAGGGGCCGGCGCGCTACGTGGTCGAGCTGCTCGCGGGCTCCGCGAAGCGCATCGGGCTGAAGCCGGGTGACAGAGTGGTCCATCCGCGCATCGGCGCGTAATGGCCTCATGAAGATTTATCTCGTCGCCTACGCGGCTGCGGCCGCGGCGTTCCTGGCCGCCGACGCGATCTGGCTCGGCTTCGTGGCGCGCGAGTTCTACCGCGTCCAGCTCGGCGAGCTCATGGCGCCGGACCCGAACCTCGTCGCGGCCGCGGCCTTCTATCTGCTCTACGTCGTCGGCGTGGTGTATTTCGCGATCTCGCCCGCGCTTGCGAGCGGCCAATGGACCACGGCGCTTGTCTCCGGCGCGTTGTTCGGGCTCGTGGCTTACGGAACCTACGATCTTACGAACCTCGCGGTGACGCGGGGCTTTCCGATGACGATGGCGATCGTCGACATGACGTGGGGCGCGATCCTCACCGCCTTCGCCGCCACCGTCGGCTTTTTCGCCGCGAAGGCGTTCGGCTGACGGCGTCGCCGGCTTGGCGACCCGGCTCGCCTAAGCAGACGCTTCGTAACCTTGCGCCAAGAATGGACCCCCCGGGACGAGCCCGACGGACTGGTCCGGCCGTCCGTCCTCGCCCGTGGCGTCGCCGCTCTCCGGGAACAAAAAAGCCCGCCTTTGAGGGCGGGCTTGCTTGGAGTGGAGGGCCGGCGTCAGCCGATCATCTGAATGATGATCTCGCGCATTCGGCGCGTGAGATGGCGCTCGGTTCCGGCTTCCAGGCCTTGGTCCGCTTTGCGGCGACCGCCGTGCGGATCTGGTTCGGCGCCTGCCGCGCGACGGCGGGGCGGGCGTGGGTATGCTTCTTCATCGTTTCCTTAAGGCCTTGGCGGGACTTCGCTGTCGCAGCGAGAGCGGCGCGCAAGGCGGCAATGCGAGTGTTGAGATCCGACTGCCTGCGGCGCGATCCGTATCGGCGGCGCCGCCACCGGCCTGTCGGTGTTTGTCATATAGGACGCCATCAAGGCCGATTGAAGGCCCGGCTCGAAACGGCGACCTCCAAGCGACCGCCCCGCCGCCATGACATGACGCCGGACCGGTTGCGCTGCGACAGGGGCGACGAAGGCCAGCGGCCTGGCGCGCTCGCATGATCGAGCGGCGAGCCGAGGGGGAGCATCAGCTTCGCGGCGGAGTATAACGGGTCGCAGGCGCGTCTTCCCATCGCGTGCGGCGCTCGCGAACGCTTGGAAAAAAAAAAAGGGCTCGAACCGCATGACGGAAGCCGCATTCACCCGCCCGAGGCTGGCGCTCACCCACGCCGCGGCGCTGCGCATGATCGCCGCAGCCTCCCAGAAGGCCGAGGAGATCGGCGCGCCGCAAAACGTCTCGATCGTCGACGAGGGCGGAAACCTGATCGCTTTTCTGCGCACCGACGGCGCCAAGCTGCTGTCGCGCGAGACCTCTCTGGCCAAGGCGGTCACGGCGGCTTCGCACCGGCAACCGACGGGGCGGTTCAACGCGGAGATGGAGCCACGGCTCGCGAGCGCCACCGGCGGCCGCCTGACCAATCTCGCGGGCGGCTTGCCGATCCTGTTCGACGGGCAATGCGTCGGCGGGATCGGGGTCGGCTCGGGCTTGCCGGATCAGGACGTCGAGGTCGCGCGCGCAGGCCTCGCGGCGATCGGGGCGGACGCGGTCTGACGGCCAGGGGGAGGCCCGACCGTCGAACCGCGCGCTGAAATCTCGAGAAGGTCTTGGCGACCCCGGCTGGATTCGAACCAGCGACCATCAGCTTAGAAGGCTGGTGCTCTATCCAACTAAGCTACGGGGCCGTTTGAGTTTTTTGACCGCCGGAGCACCCTCGGTGGGACTCTGGTGGGAATTCTTGCGGCGCTCATGGTCGGCGCGACGGGCCCCTTCGTCCTCGGCCTGACGGGCCAGGGCGGCGCGGACGTCGTCGTCATTGATGTGCGCGTACTTCATCGTGGTCGTGATCGACTTATGGCCCAGGACCTTCTGGACCGCCTTCAGATTGCCCGTAGACCGCAGGAGCCGGGTCGCGCTGGTGTGGCGCTCGTCGTGCCGCCGGAAGTCCGCGACCTTGGCCTTGGAGCAGACCCGGCGGTGGTAGGTCAACCACCCGGCCGCCGTGATCGGATAGCGCATTCCGGCCTCAATCTCGCGTCCAGTGCGCGGCTCGCGGCGCGTCTTCTGGGCGGTATAGAGGAATACGGCGTCCTGCTCAGGATCGCGCGTGATCCAGAGCCGACGGAGCAGCTTCTCGACCTCGGGATGCATCGGGATCGAGTGCGGGTCGTCGCCCTTTTGAGTCACGTGGATCTTCTGGGTTCCGAAGTCGACCTGGTCCCAGGCGAGCAGGCACTCGGACGACCGCAGGCCGGTCTTCTGGGCGAACCGACGCAGGTCCGTGAACTCGGGAAGCTCGACGGCCTCGAGGCGAGCCTCCTCGTCGAAGGTCAACTCGCGGACGCGCTCCTTCGGCTCCTTCAGGATGTGAGAGCTCCAGCGCAACTCCTTGAGCGGGATCTCCCAGTCGAGCGACGCCCGCTTGAGCACCCGCCGGAGCGGCATCGTCAGCGAGCGGTTGACGGTGGAGGCAGACACCAGGCCGAGCGTGGGGCGGCCGTGGCGGAACTCACCCCGGCGCCGGGCGACCAGGCCGGCGACCATCTCGTTGGTGATCTGGGAGAGCTGGGTCGCCGCGCCGATCCACTCGACTAAGCGAGCGAGGTTCGCCTCCAGGTCCGGCTCGCTGGCGTGTTGGCCGACCTCGATCCAGTAGCGATCGACGGCCGCGTCGATCGACATGGTCGGCGTCGGATCGGCGGACGCAGCCTCGGACTTTACGCGCTGCTTTTCGCGGCGCTCGAAGGCCTCTGCCGCTCGGCGATCAGAGCATTCCGTCGAGCCAGAAAACCGACGACCTTTCCAGACGAAGTCGTAGCTGTAGTGGTCCGCGCTGGGGGTCTTCTTGTAGACGGACACGGCGCGCTCTGGTGCTGGTTCTGGAGAAAGCAGGTGACGTCGGACAGGCGGAAAGCATGCCGGCGCTTAACGGCTCCGACCCCGACATTGACGCTTGTAATGTTCCCGGCCGCAAGATGCCGGCGCAGGGTCTTCCCCGACATGCCAAGCAGTCTGGCGGTGTCGTCGAGCGGCCGCAGGGGCCGATAGGAGAAGGCCTCAACGAGGGCCTGAGGAATCGGAACTTGGACGCTCATGCGAATCAGCATGGCGCATCCGAAATCCATTGCAAGCCCATGATTTCACTATCGGATTTGCCCCATAGATTTGACGGACTTTCCCTCGAACTTCCCCATGCCCATGTGGAAATCGATGGGGAAGTTCGTCAAAATTGTGGGGGAGTTCGGGGGCCCAGACGAGCAATCCTTGCCCGTTAACCCAGTTCCGAGGTCGCTCCTGCAGCTTTTGCGATACAATCCTGTCCCCAGAGGCCGTTTTTGTAGCCTATGGTGGTGGTCGAGCATGGTTCGGAGGCCGAGAATGGACCCGAAAACGATTTCCCCCACAGAGCTCTCAACCCGAAACTCTCAACGGCTTGAGGCTGAAATGCGAGAGCGCGGGCTGCTGAAGGAGCCGGATCCGGAGCCAGCCGACGGCGGCTACACGTCCGAGAACATCGCTGTGCTGGCGGGGCTGGATCAGGGCAGGCGCCGGCCGCGCTAACGCAGGCCCAGCCTTCGCTGCCGGTTGTAGACCGTCCGCTCGCCGACGCCGGCCCTAAGCGCGATCTCGCCCCTTGGCGTTCGAGCGCGAGTGAGCCGCTCGACAATCTCGTCCAGCTCCAGCTGACGCTCATTGGCCGCCGATCCTGGCTTCCCGCCGCGTCCGCCAGGACGTCGGAACATGTGCGGCCGCGCCGGCAGGCCCATCGCCTCGACGCGCATACGGACGATGGTAGAGGTCGTCCGGTCGGCCTGGACGATCTCCCTCACCGGGACGTCGGTCTCCCACATCTGCCGGATCTCGTCGTCCGAGAGGTGCGACGCCGGCATCGCGGCCGCCATGATCGTGCGGCGCTGGCGGCGATCCCGGGACGGCAGGCCGAGCGCTGCGGCACGCTCTTTGACCTTGGGGATCGACCGATCGTCGGCGATCGAAATCTCCAGCAGAGGCCAGGGCCGCACCCAGGCGGCGCGAAAATCGTCGTTACTCAGACGTTTTGTCAACATTACTAAGTGTATGTTTCACAAGGTGTTTCACGGCCCATAGGTCAGATTAATCTACGGATGACCTACTGATAGGTCACGCTGGATTTGAGGCCCTTTGGGCCCGCTGCAGCGCCGAGCACACGGCCGCGGGCGAGACGCAGTGCTGGAGCGCTATCGCGGCCTGGCTCCGCCTTCCCATCGCGTCGGATGCTCCGCTCGAGGAGGCCGTCCTTGACCAGATAGCGCTGGATCGCGTTCTCGGTGACGCCGAAGATCTTCGCGATCTTGGACTTGGTGGATCCCGCGCGGAAAAGCTGCGCCATCCGGGTGCGGTCGACGCGATGCCAGGCGTTCACTACGTCAGCCTCCGCTTGTCGGATCGCTCCGCGCTCAAGCGCGCGATCAGGCCCTTGTCATTCGGGTTCGACTCGAAACCCGGCCTCATCCACTCCGGCTCGCCGTCGTCCTCGGCCGGCGCAGGCGTCGACGGCGCCAGCGGCACGATCACGCCCCTCGGCTCGGTCAGCGGGCGCGGCGGCTTCGGCAGTCCGATCCTGAGCGGGTTGACCCACGGATCCTCGCAAGCGCCCTCGTCAGCCAGAGCGACCTCGCCCGGTTCCATCAGCGCCTCCTCGTCGGAGATTACCGGCTCCGCATAGGCGTCGGGGATGACGTCCGCGTCTTCACTGGTCTCGGTCTCCGCCTCGACGGAGCCGACGGCGGCGAGGAGCTTCTCGAGCTCGTCCTGGGTTTGCCTCGGGCGCTGGGGCGCTGCGGTCGCGGCGGCCGCCTGCACGATCGCGTCGGTCGTCACCGCCCGCGGCTGGGTGGCCGGCGGGCGCATAACGCCGGGGCGGCGGACGGCGATGACGGGCGGCTTCAGAGCCTCAGGTGCGGGCTCGGGCTCGGAGGCCTTCACAGGTTCCGGCTCGGGAGCAGGCGCCGGGGCGGCCGTCGCGCGCAGCCGCGCCTTAAGTAAAGAGTACGTCTCGCTGTGGCCGACGCCGAGGTCGATCTGGGCCAGCACGCCCGGTACCGCCTCGAGGGCTGCCACCAGCGCCGCGGCGAATGCCTCGTAGTCGATCGCCTCCCGCGCGGGCGCGGACGCTGCAGGAGCGGCTTCCGGCTTCTCAGCCTGGACGGGCGCGGGGGCCGGAGAAGTGGTCTCAGCGGGCGGAATGAAAGCAGGAGGGCGACGCAGCATCTCGAATCCAAGTGGATCAACTGTTGATCCATTCAGGATTCCACAAATCCGCGATCCGGCAAGTGCCCATGAAGGATTGAGTCGGCGTCTGAGCGCCGCTCGACATGGATTTCGGGTCCGCATGCCACCCAATGAGCGCCGGCCGGCAGGCCGATGACGGCCAATTCTTGGCTATTCGACGCCTATTCGTGGATTGTGCATTGCTGGGAGATGGATTCGGATGGGCATAGAAGGCGCCTGGAGGCGCTCTGGAGGGTCCAATGCGTGTCAGTTGGTGGAATTGGGTTTGGCCAAAACGGGCCATGAAATCGAACCCAGCGAGCTCTCAGGCCTATCCTCGTCCGGAGTCGGTGACCGGTTGGGAGCGCCGATCGCCGGCTCAGGCGGCCGTCTCGGTCACCCGTCCGGCGGCCCGGCCGACTCATAGTGCCGCACCGACGATCAGCGAGATCATCGCGGCCGACCTCGCGAGGCTTGAGGCGATAGGGCGGCCGGCGGAGAAGCCAGTGCGGCCGATGACGAAGCGCCGGGCAGCAGAGGTCAGCGCGAAGTCAGACGCAGAGATCGTGGCGGCGATCCTACGCAGGTGATCAAGCGCGGCCGGCGGCCTGGTTGCGGATGATGGCTTCGAGCCGCCGAATGTACTCTGCTTGGCTTTCGACGGTCGACTGGGCCGCCTCCCAGGCCTGATAGTTGTGGGCGCTGATCCTGAGCGCCTCGTCACGCTGCGCGCAGGCCTGATCGACGACCTGCTGAGCCAAGGCGCGCTCGCGGCGCATCCGATCGCCGGCGCCGAGCAGAAAACCGGTCTCTTCGTAGCTGAGCATCTCACGCCCTCCATGCCCGGGAATCCGGGCCGACTCCCCAACCTACATCTCGACCTGTGAGCGTCGGCTTTCGGCGATCGCTAAAATGCGTCCGATCTGTCGATTCCGCTCCAGACGCGCCAAGGGCCGCAACCAGTGATTGGCGCGGCCCCCGAAAACCCCAAGAGCGGTGGGGTGCCGTATTTCCGACAGGAAATACACCTTTTTGTTGTGTCCGTCAAACGCCGGCCCTGGTCGCCCGCTCGCGGCGCAGCCGGGCCTTCCTGTCTCCCATCACCGCCGAATGCGTCTTTTCCCTGCGGCTCTTGGCTGTCGAGATCTCCACCGCCAGCCCGACGAGCTTGACGCCGCGCTTGATCGACACCCTTTCGAAGCGCCAGTTCCGCCACAGCGAGGGGGCGTTGAGCTCGTCCAGCGCCCGGCTCAGGTGCTTGGCTGCGAACACCGCGAACGACCCCGGCGCGGTGATCTCCGCCATCTCCCCGGTGATCTCGATCTCGTTCATGGGGTCCGTCATCCCAGGCCGGCTCAGCCCAACGAAACCAACGGCTTTCATCGCCAGCAGCACCGACGTCTTCTGGCCGAGCTGCTGCCACCAGATGCGCGGAACCTCCACCCGGGGGCCGTCCAGAAGTCGGCCAAACGCCGGATCGAGCACCACCTCGATGATCCCCGGCCGCCTCTTTCCGACCGGCCCGCCATAGCCCGGGGTGACCGTGATCGAGATGAACAGCCGCTTCCCGTGGAGCTCCGGATTGGACGGCGCATAGACCTCGCTGCCTTCGACCACCTCCTGCATGGCCGCCTGGAGACTGCGGACCTCGCGCCCCGAGGCGTCCATCAGATCGGCCGTGAAAGCGCTCCAGTTCTTGGGGACGGCGCGCCTCATCACCGCGATCAGGGACCATGCGCGGTGGGCGGCCGGACCGCTCAGGCCGAGCAGAGCGATCTCCCGCGCGGCAAACTCGGGGAACGAAATCACGGAGCCGTCGAAGGGCTGCGACGGCTTCAGATGGCCCAGCGGCGACGGGGACTTTTCGGGTGCGAACATGGCGTCTCTCAGCATGCAAGATGATGCCGATTATATGGTCATGGCGACGAATAACACAACGTCTGTTGAATGGCTTGTGTGGATTCATGGGAACCGAATCGCGCCTAATAGATGTCGTATTCTTTAGAGCGGATTTCCGGGCCCTGGCGGGCCCTCCCCATGGGGGCTGTCAGACAGCTGCGCGGAGGTCTGGAGGCCTGTCGCTTCGCTGGCTGGCGCCAGCTTCGCTCGGGCCTGGGTGGCGGGCTGTCAGCCGTTCGTTGCGGATGGCGCCTTGAGCCGTAGGCTGACTGGAAGCCTTTCGGCTTAGGACAGAAAGAGAAGAATGTCGGGAAGAGGGTTTGGGCTGGAGGGGGGTCGGGACGATCCCTGCGAGGGTCGCTGGCTCTGGAGAGGTCGGCTTCGCCTGGATGAGAGAGCGGCTGACAAGCAGCATGGATGGCTGACCATGCGGGACGCTGACGCTGCCATGAGACCACGACCGCATACGCCGTCACGTCACGACGTCCGTTGTGTCTTTCGTTCCGCGCCTACAGACTCCTGGCAACCGCCGGAGACCACGGATCATGTCCCGCCCGAAAAACGCCGAACCCGCCCGCGACAGCCTCAAGGCCTATCGCCAGCGCGCCGCGGCCCGATCACAGGCCTACCGCGACCGCGCGAAAGTTCTGAAGCGGCCGAACCCGACGCAGGTCGACCGCGCCATCATCATCGCGCTGCAGACGATCTGGGCGGAGACATACGCCGAAGCCCGCCGCGAGGGCCTGGACAAGCGCGAGGCCCTGCAGAGGCCCGTGTCGCTCGCCAGGATCGGTTCCGCGGCCGTCAGCCATCTCACGCGGCTCGAGCGCGCCGACCCACAGGAAGCGACCGCAATGGTCTCCAGGAGGCTCCGTCCAGAGCGCCGGAAAGAGCCGTTCGCCGGCGGTCTCAAAAGCGGCGACGCCCCCGTTACTCCCTCGCTTGCCGTCACAAACCGCGTTACGTGACGCGTCACGCCGAAAGAGGTCGATCAAACGGCCCTGGCGCTTGTGCGATTCATCGCGGGATGCAAGAATCCCTTCGCTCTCATCAGGGGCGCATTGGCTTCGTCTGTAGCCGCCACAACAGACCCGAAAGGCCCGCCAGCGTCCAATCCGCTCGGCGGGCCTTCTCTTTTCAGCTTGATGAAGTCGGGGCCGCGCTGATCCATCATTTGGATGGCGACCAGCGACATCCAGATCACTGCCCCGACGCCCGATGCGGCGATCGCGGAGTTTGTGCCCGAGTACGCCATCGGCTCCAGTTTCGCCTTCAGCGAATAGCCGCGCGTGTTCGGCGACGCCGAGATGACCACCGCGCTGCTCGATCGGCTCTCCCACCACTTCGACATCGTCGAGACCGGCAACGATAGTTGGCGCTTCGGGAACCGAGCCCAAGCGCCGCCCGAGACCGCGCTGACTGGACGTCGATCACGCCGATGCTAGCAACCCCGACCAGCTCCGCGCCGGCGCGATCGACGCCGCTTACCCAAGTTCGCGGAATGGCGCTCGGTCGTCGCGTCGGTCAGCGTCCTTCCGGCGACGCTCGCCGCTGCGGTCGCCTTCGACGCCTGAGACCAGATCGAGCCGTTGCAGGCCCAAGCCTGGCTCGGTCGCCTGCTGTGCGCCGATCTGTTGCGATCGCGCGCTAAAACCCGTGCGCACCTGACGTGCCTCGCCGCCGGCCTCAAAGCCGTTCCCCAGGAAAAACGCTGGAAGCGCGATCCCGTCATCCGGCTGGAAGTGGTCCTGCAGGGCCTGGCGGAAGCGGCGAACGCCGGGCTGAAAGAGCACGATCGCCTCTTCACGACATATGGCCGGCTCGACAGGCGCACGGATGGCCGACGGTCGAACTCGAAGCTGCCCCAGTTGCGGGACCTGGCGATTTCAAGCCCGATCGTCACGTCGTCGCTGATTTCGGCGCGCCTCGGCGTGACCCCGCGGGCCGCGTTGATGCTCGCTCAGGACCTCGGCTTGCGAGAGGCCACTGGTCGCAAGCGTTACAGGGCCTGGTCAGTCCCGTAAGGCGCCCGTCATCTGGCGGCGGCCGCAAGCGCCGCACCGACCAGCCGGCGTCGATCCGGCGTGGAGCGCTCGTCACGCAGCAATCGCCCGACCGGTTCGCCGCCATCCTCGCAGACCTGCAAGGCCAGAAATCCTCGGGCCGTGAGCCCAACGCGCTCGATCATGCGCGCGCCCATCTGACCAGCTCGAAGGCGATCAGGCCTGCAGCGCCGAGCCAGTGCAGCGAGGCCTCGACGAAGGCTTCGCGGGTCGCGCCCGAAGGGTCCGCGTCCGGCATCGCCGCATCCGCCATCTCGTCTATCTCGATGTCGATCGGGAACGGAAACGCCGCGTAGAGCCTTGCGAACAGCGACGACGCGACGTCGGCGAACAGATCGACGTTGTCGCTCATCGGACAGCCGCCCGGTCACATGGACGCCCGACTCTCGCCGGCGACTGCTTCAGGCCGCCCATTTGAAGCGCACCTTCAGGTGGTTCATCTGCCTGTAGGTCAGAACGCCGCGGTTCTGCAGCTGCCCGACGACGATACCGGCGGCGACGTCGTGCCGTTCGGCGAAGTCCAACACCTCTTCGTCCGTCCCTTCAAAGCCGGCGATGAACGTCTCAAGTAGCGTCTGTGGGACGAGAAAGTTCGTCGCCCACTTGTTGGCCTCCTCCTCTTCGGCGTCGCTGGCCGACCGATAGTCGGCGCTGTCCAAAAATACCGTCTTGCGGGAGTGAAGCAGCAGATGGGCGGCCTCGTGGAAGAAGGTGAACCAGAAATGGTCGTTGGCCATATGGCGCATCGACTGCTGGATCAGGGCCTTCCGCGGCGTGAGCCAGCGGGAGATTCCGCTCAGCCGGATGCCTTCGATCGGCTTGACGATGCAGAAGGCGACGCCCGCCGCCGCACAAAGCCGCTCGAGCTCAGGCAGCGCCGCGTCGATCGGGTCACGACTGAGCGCCCGCGCCTCTTTCAGGTTCTTCGTGAAGACGGATTTGTCGAAGTCGGCGCAGGCGATTCCGCCGGCTTTTCGTTCGCCGAGCCTCAGCCAGACGAGCAATGCTTCCTCGGTGCTCTTGAAGCTCGGCGAATGCCGGTAGGAGACCGCAGCCAGATCGCGGAACTTCTCCTTGCAGGACTCGACGCTGCCGCAACCGAAAAACGCCAGCAGCTGCCTGACGGCGTCGCCGTCGACGCCAGTTCCCCCCATCAGGCCCCGCTTGCGAAGCTCCGCCAGCGGAAAGCGTGACGCCCAACCGGTCGCGCCCGCCATGGATTCGATCTCCTCCGTCTTGGCGAGCTCAAGACGATACCGGGCCTCAAGACCGAGCCAGATGTCGGCGCTCATCCCGAGAACGCGTTCCAGCTGCAGCGCCGTCTCGGGCTCGACCGGCGCCTTGCCGGCGATGATCTCGACCATCAGCTTGGCGGAACGCCCGCATCGCCGGGCGAGCTCCCTGGCGGAGATGTCGAGCTCGTCGAGGAAGTCCGCGAGCACCGCCCCGGGCGAGACCAGCCGATCTGGCTGATAGGAAAGGTCGGCCGTCACGGCGCTCGCCTCTGAGGGTTTGGCCGGGCGACGTCAGACAATGTCGATCACCGTAATCTCCTCGATCTGGCTGAGCTTGAGCGCCGATCCGTCCACGACGTCAGACGCCGCGGTGAAGATCAGCCGCCGCCCGCCGGGCAGGTCGACCCCATAGAGGTTCGCAGAGCCGGGCTCCACGCGAAAGCCGATCGGCGGCTCGGCCGGAAGCGCCGCGAGATTGCGCGCGACCGCAAGCACGGCCATCCGCCCCGCGATCTTGCCCGCGAGCGTCTCCCCGAAGCGCTCTACCAGTCGCTCGTGGACGTTGAACAGCCTCTGAACTGAACGATTCGGGAACCCGATCTTCATGTAGGATCCAAAATCGTTACGCAATAGGTAACATTTTTCCTTGCACTCGAAGCGTGCCGACCCCACGTCAACGTGACGGGCGCGAGCCGGCCTCCGAACGGGGGGATCGAACTCAGCGTCGCCGTTTCAGGAGTGGGACGCATGTCGAACGACATTGAGCGGGCCGGCGGGATCAAGCTGGTCATTTTCGACGAGAATCTGAACAGCCGGAAGGTTAAGGCCGAGCGCCGGACTGAAAGGCCGCGACGTCGCCCTCCTCGCCGGCGCGCTGCCGCCGGACGAGTTCGCGGTGCTCTACCGAGGCGACAGCGGCGGCCTCGCCGACCTCGCCGAGGACGCCGAGCGCAAGGTCGACGACGGTGACGAGTTCTGGGTGATCGAGTCGGCCGACCTCCATCGCTTCGAGTGCGACGGTATCGACTTCGTGTGGCCCAAGGCGACTGTCCCGGGGACCGTGCTCTATGGCGTAACCCGGATCGACCCGGCGAAGCGCTCGCTCGTCTCGAGCGCCGCGACCAGCCCGACCTCCGGATCGAGACCACCGACACTGTCGATCTTGGCGCCGCAGGCTTCGAACGTTTCCGGAGCGAGCGCCGCCCCAAGACCCATCGCATCTATATCGGCGACGTCCCCTACGACGTGGCCGATGACGAGATGACGGGGGCCCAGATCGCCGCCCTCGGCGGCGTCCCCGCGGACTACCTGCTGTTCGAAGAACGTCCGGGCGACGACAAGCCGATCGACCTCGGCTCCACCGTCAAGATCCGCGACGGCCTGCGGTTCTATGGCCAGCCCGGGCGACCTTCGGATGAGCAAGGTCTTCGGCGCGCATTTCAGCCGGCTCCAGACGCCTTTCCGGGCGCCAGCTGGAGCGAAAGAGACGCCGGCTTCGTCGTGCACGTCCCAGGCGTGCCGACGGAGCCGCCGGGCGGTTGGAACATGGCCGCGACGGGCGTCTGGTTCGTCGCGGCGGCGAACTATCCGCAAGCCGCGCCAGACTGCTTCTTCGCCGACCGCGGACTGCGGCTCGCCGCCGGGACGCAGCCGACGAACACGTCGGTCGACAACCCCCAGCTCGGCTCGCCGCTGCTCTGGTTTTCCTGGCACGTCGCGCGGTGGCTCCGAACCGGACGACCTCCTGACCTACGTCAACGTCATCCGAGAGCGCTTGAGGCAGGCCCAATGATCCGGCGCATCGTGTTCCCCGACGGCTCGCTTGCGGCGCTCAAGGCGGCGCTGCTCGCCTACGCCCCGCTCGAGGCGGCGGCGATCATGACGGTCGCGCCTTCGGGGCGGAGGGGCTGCTGGTCAACGACGTCGAAGTGGCGCCGCCCGAGGCCTACATCGTCCAGTCTCCGGTGCGGCTCGAGCTCGCCCCGGCTTTTCACGTGCCGTTGCTGAAGCGGGCGCGCGACGAAGGCCTCGGGCTCATCTTCGCGCACACGCATCCCGGCGCGCGGGTCGTTGAATTTTCGAAGGTCGATGACGCCGGCGAGGCTGTTGTCATGCCTGCGCTGTTCTCGCGCGCGCCTCACGGCCCGCACGGCTCGCTGATCCTGAGCGAGCACGGCCACGCCGCTCGGGCGCGCTTGCGCGACGGCGCCACCATCGTCATTCCCGAGATCGTCGAAGTAGGCCGCTCGGTCAGGCGCTCCGGGCCTGCGCTCGACAGGGCGACCATCGATGCGATCGACGACCGCAACGTCCGCGCCCTCGGCGAGGCCGGTCAACGGTCCCTGCGCGCGCTGACGCTCGCCGTCGTCGGCGCCGGCGGCACAGGCTCTCTGGTCATCGAGCAGGCCGCGCACCTTGGAATCGGACGTCTCATTCTGATCGACGACGAGAGGATCGAGGACACCAACCGCAATCGCGTGGTCGGCGCGTCGCCGGGATCCGTCGGCGATCTCAAGGTCGATGTTGCGGCTGAGATGGTCAGGCGCATCACGGGGGGGCGGACCATCGTGGAGCCTTTCCCGCTCAACGTACTCGACGCGGAAGCGGGAAACTTCTGCTGCGCGCCGACTTCGTCATGTGCTGCACCGACAGTCACGGCAGTAGGGCCGTCGTGAACCAGATCGCGTACCAGCATCTGGTCCCGGCGATCGATCTCGGCGTGCAGGTCGACGCCGTCGACGGCCAGGTCCAGGCGATCGCAGGCCGCGTGCAAATGCTCGCGCCGGGACTGCCCTGCCTGCAGTGCGGCGGCGTTCTCGATCCCGCCGCCGTTCGAAGAGATTTCGAAAGCGCCCAGGAGCGAGCGGCTGATCCTTACAATGTGCCGGATACGCCTCAGCCGGCCGTGATCGCGCTGAATGGCGTTGTCGCATCATCCGCGATGACAATGCTCATGGCGGCCGTGGCCGGCCTGCCCATGCGATCCCGAGGACTGAATTACAACGGACGCGAGGGTGTCATCCGCAGCTTTGGCGGCGAGCCGGACGAGAGCTGCGTTGTGTGTTCGCGCGGGCTTGGCGCGTTCGCCGCAGGCGATCGGCAACCGATGGTCTGGCGGCGGCGCTGAAAGGAGCGACCCATGTTCTCCACGATCAAGCGCCTTGGTCATGGCTTTGGCGGCCCGCCCCGGCGCCGCCGCCAGCCGCGCCCGCTACATACGTCCGTTCCGCAATGTCGAGACCGTCGACACCCAAGCCGCCGCGACGATCGCCGTCGAAAAACGGGACGCGATCGCGCTCGTCGAGGGCGCCAAGGGTCTGAAATCGGTCGCGTTCCGCTGTCCATGCGGTTGTGGCGAAATCCGACGGGTCAACACATCCCCTTCAATCGCGCCGTGCTGGGGGTCAAAGTCTCGGGCGGGCGCGTCAGCCTTCACCCATCGGTGGATCTCACCTCAGGCTGCCGCGCTCATTTCGTGCTCAAAGACAACATGGCGATCATGTTGCCTTGATCGGCGCGACGCGCTGCGGAGACGCTCCCGGCGAACCAGGCTGGGGACCGCTCACTCGACCAGCGCTTCCAAAACGCGCGGAGCACGCCACTTTCGGCCCATGATCGATACGCTTTGCCAGAATATCTATGACGAAACGCGCTCATTCTACGCCTCGGTGAAGGATGAGCTCGCCGACGCCGCGCTTGGCTTCCGGATATTGTACGGGCCGCCCATGATCGGCGCGCCGCTTCTGTTCCTGGGCTATCAGCCCGGCGGCAAAAAGATCGAAGATGTTCAACACCACGAGAGTTGGCCGCAGGAAAGCGACTACGCCGTCAAGCCCTGGCCCTTGACGAGGCAGATCCGCTCTGTGTTCGGCCCAGAGAGAACGGCGCGCAGCACAGGCCTCAACGCCATCTTTTTCCGCGCCCCAAGCGTCAAGGCATGGATGAAGCTGCCGACGCCACTACGCCTCAAGCTCGAGACGTTCTCCGCCGAGCGATAGGAGGCCATCGTCCATGCTCTCAGGCCAAAGCGCATCGTGATCATTGGATCGGGCAACTTCGATCTTCTCACCAAAGGCGACGTGGCGCTCCGCGGCCGCAAGGGCGTCGCTCTGGCGAAGACGGGCGAGCTTTGGGGCGTCCCGGCGACCGGCACAGTCCATCTCAGTGGCTACCGGCTTTCAGCCAGCGACCGCGACCTGCTCCGCCAGCACTTCAGTCCCGCGCCATAGCGGACGACTGATCGGGGCCGGCCGGCCGGTGCGGGAAATGACGCCATGCGACCAAGCCGAGCACAAACCGCATGGCGTCGCGAGCCCCATCATCGCCGCAAACCCGACCCACTGCGACGTCGCGCTTCAGTCAACGGGCGGCGCCTCCACAAAAGGTCCGACGCCGATCCAGCAAAGCGACAACGCCCATTAAATCCTTGATAATTCTTATATATTTATAGTTTGTTCTTTATATGTTCCGGTGTAAGGTTTGTTGATGATTCGGGCAGACATTGATGTTCGTTGACGCCTTTGAGCCCGTCCGCGCTAGCTGCGCGGTCGCAGGACCCGAAATGACGCAATCTTCGTTCACGCTTCGCCAGCAACAGGAATGGCCGTTCGTCGCGCCGATCGACGCAGCCTTGGAGCTCGGCGCCTATGAGGCGCTCTGGGCGGGCGATCGCGCGAGCTTCAAGTCACTGGCGGAACGGTTCTCCAGTGGAGACGGCGTAAGGCCATCGGACCTCGTCCCCGAAAGTGAAGCGCGGGCTTATGCGGCTCGGGTCGTCGATAGGCTCCGAGCGCTGATCGGAAGCCGCTTCGACGTGCGCGTCTTTGGCGAGGCCGACTATCCCAACAAGCTCCGCGACGCCACCTATCCAATCGAGTTGCTCTATTTTCAAGGCAACTGGGATCTGGTGCATTCGCGCTCCGTCGCCGTGGTCGGCACGCGTAAACCGAGCGAAGACGGGATCGCGCGCGCCCGGCAGCTCGCCAAAAAGCTTGTCGCGGACGACTTCACCGTCGTCTCCGGGCTGGCGGAAGGCATCGACACCGCGGCGCATCAGGCCACGATCGCGGCAGGCGGATCGACCATCGCCGTCATCGGGACGCCTCTTGGGCATGTTTATCCAAAGGCGAACCGGGATCTGCAAAGCCAGATCGCAAAGAACCACCTTGTGATCAGCCAGGTGCCGCTCGAGCGCTACGAGGCCCAGAATCCGAAGGTGAACCGCTTCTTTTTTCCGGAGCGGAACAAGACGATGTCCGCGATCAGCGAGGCGACGATAATCGTCGAGGCCGGCGAGACCTCAGGCACTCTGATCCAGGCCCGCGAGGCGTTGAAGCAAGGCCGGAAACTGTTCATCCTCAACAGCTGCTTCGAGCGGGCGGATCTGACTTGGCCCGCGAAGTTCGAGCGTGAGGGAGCCGTGCGCGTCCGGAGCTACGATGACATCCGACACGAGCTGGTCGGGTAGAGCCCGCCGCATTGGAGATCTCGAGCGGCCGGATCATTATCTGCTTCGACCGGACGACGTCTGCTATTTCTTCGGCGATTATACGTCGAACGAGTCGTTCAGTTATAGCGAAACCAATCAGCTCATTCGAAATCTGAAGAAGCCGCCCTCGGTACGCGGGACGGCTCAATGGCCGCACAAGATGCGTGCGATAGAGCGCGCTGCGCGCGCAATCCGATTAAGCCTTCAGGACGACGCGCTCGACAGCATCACGATCGTGCCGATCCCGCCTTCCCGGCCGAAGTCATCTCCGGATCATGACGATCGCATGCTTCAGGTCGTGAAACGTATCGACCCCCGCTGCGACGTTCGTGAAATGCTGCTTTCGACCGCCGATCGAGAAGCGCGTCACGTTTCGGGAGCGCGCCGGGATACCGAAGAGCTTAAGGCAAGCCTCGAGATTGATAAGGGCCTCTGCGCAAAGGACGTGGGTCGCGTATTGCTCGTCGACGACGTGCTTACGACCGGCTGCAGCTTCACAGTCTGCAAGGACATGATCCATGCCTATTTCGGCGAGGTGTCCGTCGTCGGCATGTTCGTCGCGCGGCGCGTCCTGCCGAAGGTCGACTTCGAAAGCCTCTTCGGAGACGTCCAGCTTCCATGAAGCAGACGAAACCCGCGCCACGGGCTTCGCTCAGGGCCTTCGACATCACCGTCTCGCTTGGCGCCTCGCGCCACGACAGTGAGCGCATCGTCCGGAAGCGGGCGCTGTAACGCGCGCGCCTCATCCCAAGGCGCCTCCATCCAGATGTCGATCTCCTCGGCTGTTTGTGAGGATGACCGGCATGGCTTTCGGATGGATCGGAGCGACGACCGCGTTCGGCTCAGTCGTCAGGAAGCCATAGACGTCGACCTCCGGCTCCCAGCCCCTGGTCGCCTTACGGACCGACGACCAAGACGTCCACAGGCCAGCGAAGACGCAGAGCGGTCGATCTTCAGCCAACGCAAACCACGTCGGCGAGAATTTGCCGTCCACGCCGCGCTCGTATTCCGAGACGATGTCATCGGGACCACGCAGCGGTTCTCGACCGACAGCCAGCGCGTCCAGTGCTTGCTCACGACATTGCGGATGTTGGTCGTTCCCGCGTCGGGCTCCATCTTCAGCAGCTGGTCGAAGTCGACGTCCTTACCCTTGGCGCGCAGCTTGTCGGCGCGCTTGGAGGCGGCGTCGAACAACGCCTTTCGAGATGACGGCATGCCCCACCGAGCGAGCACGAGCTCGCGACCGCCTGCGCCGTTGCGCACGATCGGCGCTTCATAATCCGGGAAGATTCCCGTCATGGCCGGCAGGTTGCCGGTGCGGTCGACCATTGCGCGCGTCAGCTCACGGATCGCAGTCTGACCCTTTGTCAACGAGTAGAGGTTACACATCTGGACATCTCGGTGTCAGGGCCGGTCCTTGCGCGCTAGACCGCATTGGACCGCGGCCTGCCTCACAGCGCTAGCCTAGAAACCGTCATCGCGATCATCGTCGCATCGCGCGGGATCAAGCAGGAACTGGTCTATGAGAGCGACGCTGACATTCGTGCTCCTGCTGTCGCAACCTGTTACTGCTGAGCCAACGGACGACGTTCAGCTGCTGCGGCAGCTTGGCTATGTCGCGGGACAGGCCGTGGCCTGCGACATCGAAAGGCCCGATGTTTGCGGCGCAAGTCGCGACCGCGATGGCGGACGCGATGGGCCTCAGTGACGAAACCAGCCATAAGCTGATGGTCGACCAAGCGCTCAGCGCCGCTGCGCAGCCCTGCGCCGCCCCTGCAGGTCGACTGGAAGAGATCCGGTCCAACTGGAAAGCCATGCGGCGGCGCGCGGGTCTTGAATGACGGTCCCGGGCTGCATTCGAAACCGCGCCGGAACGCTTCTCATCGGAAGTCCCGCGTCTTCACTTTGATCGTGTCGAGGTGAAGATCGCGAATGTAGATGTCGCGCGTCTTGAGCCCCTTCGGCGGGGACCCACGAGGGCCCGGCGTCGAACCGTGATGCACCTCGTCGCCGCGTCCGTGCGGCAGCGGAAACTCGCCATCGCGTTCCCCGACGCTCGCGAGCTCCGCCGACAGGTTCGTAAGGCGCTGCGCGACCAGATGGACGACCTCGCCCTCACGCTGAACCCGGCCATAGACCGCGATCATGCCAGCCGAAAGGATCGTGCGGCGGTTCTTCTCGAACACGTTCGGCCAGACCACGAGGTTCGCGACCCCGCTCTCGTCCTCGAGCGTGATGAACATGACGCCTTTGGCGCTGCCCGGGCGCTGTCGGACCAGCACCACGCCCGCGATCTCGACCCAGCGCCGGTCTCGCGCCTCCATGGCCTCGAGGCAGGTCACCATTCGGCGCCGCTTCAGATCTTCTCGCAGAAACGCGACCGGATGGGTGCGGAGCGACAGGCTGACATGGCGGTAGTCCTCAACGACCTCGCCGCCAGCCGTCATCGGCCGCAGCGCGACGGCGGGCTCGGACACCTCCGGAACAATCTCGTACTCACGCGCCGACGCCGCAGCGAACAGCGGTAACGGCTCATCGCGCAGGCCCCGAATCGACCAGAGCGCCTCTCGCCGCGCAAGCCCGAAGGCTGGCCGGAACGCGTCCGCCTCTGCGATCTGGGTCAGGGGCCACGGGGACACCCGCGCGACGCCAGAGATCGTCCATCGAGGCAAAAGGACGAGCGCCGCGCGCCGCGACGATCGCGGCGGCATGAGCGTTCGACAGGCCCTTGGTCATCCGCAGGCCCAGCCTGACGGCGAAGCGGGTCTCATCGTCCGTCGCCTCGAGCGTGCAGTCCCAGCGCGAGGCATTGGCGCAGACGGGGCGGATCTCAACGCCATGGTCCCTGGCGTCCCGCACGATCTGGGCCGGCGCATAGAACCCCATCGGCTGGCTGTTCAGGAGCGCGGCGCAGAACACGTCCGGGTGCCAGCACTTCAGCCAGGCGGAGGCATAGGCGATCAGCGCGAACGACGCCGCGTGGCTCTCCGGGAAGCCGTATGAGCCGAAGCCCTCGAGCTGCTTGAAGGTGCGCCCGGCGAACTCCTGCTCGTAGCCGTTCGCCACCATGCCGGCGACAAGCTTCTCCCTGAACTTCGAGACGCCGCCGGTGAACTTGAAGGTCGCCATCGACTTGCGGAGCATGTCCGCTTCCCGGGCGTGAACCCTGCGCACTCGATCGCGACCCGCATGGCCTGCTCCTGGAACAGCGGCACGCCGAGCGTCTTGCCGAGCACCTTCTCGAGCTCGGGTCTGGGGAAGTGGACGGGCTCGAGCCCTTCTCGCCGTCGAAGATACGGATGGACCATGTCGCCCTGGATCGGCCCGGGGCGGACGATCGCGACCTGAACGACGAGGTCGTAGTAGGTCCGAGGCTTCAGCCGCGGCAGCATCGACATCTGCGCGCGGCTCTCGATCTGGAAGGTCCCGAGTGTGTCGGCCTTGCGGATCATCGCGTAGGTTCGCGGGTCCTCGGCCGGGATCGTCGCGAGGTCGAAATTCGCGCCCTTGTGCTCGGCCAAGAGGTCGAGGCCCTTCTTCATGCAGGTCAGCATGCCAAGCGCGAGCACGTCGACCTTCATGAACTTCAGGGCGTCGATGTCGTCCTTGTCCCACTCGATCACCTGGCGGTCGACCATCGCGGCCGGCTCGATCGGGACGAGGTCGTCGAGGCGGTCATGGGTCAGGACGAAACCGCCGGGATGCTGGCTGAGATGCCGCGGCGCCCCATGAGCTGGCGCGCGAGGTCGAGCGTCAGCCGCAGCCGACGGTCTGCGAGGTTGAGGTTCAGCTCCTCGACATGGCGCTGCTCGACGCCCTGTTCCGACCATGACCAAAGCTGGCCCGACAACGTCCCAATCAGGTCTTCTGGCAGCCCCAAGGCCTTACCGATGTCGCGGAGCGCGCCCTTGGCGCGATAGCGGATGACCGTCGAGCACAGCGCCGCGTGGTCGCGGCCGTAGGTCTCGAACACCCACTGCATGACGATCTCGCGCCGCTCGTGCTCGAAGTCGACGTCGATATCCGGCGGCTCGCGGCGCTCCTCGGAGACGAAGCGCTCGAACAGGAGGTCGTTGCGGCGGCCGGGATCGATCGAGGTGATGCCACACGAAGCAAACGGCCGAGTTCGCGGCCGAGCCTCGGCCCTGACAGAGGATGTCCTTTGAGCGGGCGAAGCGCACGATCGAGTTCACGGTGAGGAAATACGGCGCGTAGCTCAGCTTCTCGATCAGCGTCAGCTCGTGCTGGAGCGCCGCACGGACGCTGTCGGGCAGGCCTTCCGGATAGCGCTCGGCGGCGCCCTCCCAGGTCAGCTTGGCCAAGGTCTCCTGCGGGGTGAGCGTCGGGTCGTCGCGCTCCTCCGGGTACTGATAGGCAAGCTCGTCCAGGCTGAAGCGGCAGCGGTCGACGATCTGCAGCGAGCGCGCGACCGCCTCCGGGTAGCGCCTGAACAGCCGATGCATTTCCTCCGGCGGCTTCACATACCGATCGGCATGGCGTTCTCGGCGCTCGCCCAGCGCGTCGATCGTGACGTTGTGGCGGACGCAGGTGACGACATCCTGCAGCATCCTTCGCGAGGGCTCGTGGAGGACGTCGTTGGTCACGACCGTCGCTACGCGCATTCGCGTCGCAAGGTTCGAGAGCTCGTGAAGCCGAAGCTGGTCGTTGGGCCGGCGGCGCAGCGTCAGCGCCATGTAGGCCCGGTCGCCGAACGCGTCTCGAAGGCGACGCAGCCGCAGTCCGCACTCCTCGTCGGCCACGTCGGGGACGAGCACGGCGAGCAGGCCTTCGCCGTAAGCGACGAGATCAAGCCACTCGAGATGGCACTTCGCCTTGCCGCCGCGGCGCTTGCCAAGCGACAGCAGTCGGCAGAGCCGCGAGTAAGCCGCCCGGTCGGTCGGATAGACCAGCACCGACATGCCGTCGGCGAGATCCAGGCGGCAGCCCACGACGGCGCGCACGCCCGTGACCTTGGCGGCCTCGTGGGAGCGGACGATCCCCGCGAGCGAATTGCGGTCGACGACCGCGAGCGCCTCGATTCCACAGACCGAGGCTTGCGAGAACAGCTCCTCACAGGACGACGCGCCACGCAGGAACGAGAAGTGCGAGGTGACCTGGAGTTCAGCGTAGCGGTGGCCGGTCATCCAAACACGCCGTGCACGAACCAGCGGTGTGATCCAGTGGAAGAATCCTCGCCGTCGCCAGCCCGGTAGAGCCAGTAGCGCTCACCTGCGTCATCCTCGATCCGGAAGTAGTCCCGGACCGCGACCAGTTCGGCGTCCCGCGTCCACCACTCGCCGAACACCCGCTCCGGGCCGTCGGCGCGCCGCACCCGCCGGCGGATGCCGCGCCAGGTGAAGCTGACCCGGCGGATGATCGGGGAGCAGCGCGACCGTCTCGACCGGTTCGGGTCGAGAGGCAGTAGCCGCGACGGCCGCGGGCCAGTGGCCCGGCCAGCCCGCGCCAGTGTCCGCCGACATCGCGGGCACGCGGCACACCGAGCGTTCGGGCACGTCGCTCGCCACGGGTGCGAACCGGTAGATCGCCCGCTCGCCGACCCGGTTCATCAGCGTGTCGACCAAGTCGGAGACGTCCGCGACGGTCTCCTCGATCAGCGAGCTGACGGCCTGCTTGTGTCCGAAGGGCTCGGCGACGGTCGCGGCGAGCGTCATCATCTCGAAAATCCTGGCGCGATGGTCTCGATCTTGTCGCAGAGCAGCCGCGTCAGCCGCTTCACGTCACGGACGGGCATCGCCATGCCAACCTGGACCGCCTGCATGTCGTTGTCGACGCGGCGGCAGATGAGATCGAGCCGGCGCGCGCCGAGGCCGCGCTCCTCCAGTCGCTCGCAGAGCTGGACCACAAGCTTCTCGATGTAGCGCGCGATCGTCTCAGCAGCACCGATCGGTTCGGCGAATGCGCGGCTCACCTCAATCAGATCCGGCGGTCGGACCGGTTCGATCGGTTCGGCCAGGTCCCCGAGGGCTTGATCGATCCGGCGGCCGAGCTCTGGGCCGAAGCGCAAAGTCAGCGGCGCCCGGGGCTGCGCCAGAAGGTCGCCGACCCGGTCGAATCCAAGCGTCCGCAGCGCGGCCGCGGTCGGACCCTGAATCCGCAGGGATTCGAGCGGGAGGTCGGCGAGGACAGTCGGGCCATGCCCCGGGAGGCGACGGTGGAGGCTCGGGCGACGTACCGGGCAAGCGCGTGGGCCGCGCCCCAGGTGTCGGCGACGGCAGCGCGAGCTGCGACGCCCGACATCGCGAGCCTGCCGACCAGGCAGTACAGCATCGTGGCCTCGCCGCCGTGAAGATGATCAGCGCCGGTCGCCTCAATGACGAGCCCGTTTGGCGGATCGGGCGCGACGATCGGAGAAAACCGCAGCGCCCAGACCGCCAGCCGTTCAAGCGCCTCGGCGTCTTCTGCCGGGTTGGCGTCGTAAAGGATGAGGTCCTTCACTAGGACCTGGGCCTTGGTCGCCGCCATCCCGATCCGAAGGCCTGCGGCATACGCGGCCGCGTCCAAGGCCACGACGGCTCGCCTGTTGCCTTCGCGCCCAACGAGGACGAACGGCGTCTCAGCCGGCGGCGCTGCGTCGCCAGCCCTGCGCCGGAACCTGTCGGTGGACCAGGTCGGAAGGAAGAGCGAGACGACCCGTGCCATCGCACGCCTCCAGTTCGAAATCAGCGCTTTCGCCCGCCCGCGCCCGGATCAGTTCGACGAGCCATCGGTGTCTTCCGACGCCCGGCACTGGTAGCGGAGCTGACGGAATCACCGAGATCCGCCATCGGGTCGTCGCCGCCGTCGGCTGCCCGAAATCCATCGCCTCCGCCTGTCGTCGCCATCGACGAAGCGCGATGCCGATCGAGCCTGTCCCTTCGGCTGCAAGCTGGAGTCGGCGGGAGGCCGTCATCGCAAGGCGAGCGAGTTCGCCGATCACCGCGCCGAGGCCGCCATGGCGCAGGCCTTCCTCCATGCAGGCAAGCACGGTCTTGTCGTCGCCGGCCTCGACATAAATCACCCGGTCGGCGATGAGCCCGGCTTGAGCGATCGCCGGCGCGAACAGGTCGGGACGCGTGACGCACCACAGGACCTTTCCCTTGGTGCGAGCGGCGACGCCCGCGCTGAACAGGGCGGCCGCCGCCATCGATCGCGCCGTCGCCTCCGCCAGCGACCTCATGCAGCGCTCCGAAAGCGAGACCACCTCCGGGAAGGCGCGAGTCGACCTCGGCGATCCCGAACGGGAGCGCCGATCGTGCGCGCTTCGAGCGGCCTTCGATCCGCTCAATCTGGGCGCGCAACAAGTCAATGGCGGGCTGCGGCCGCACGCTTTTCGTCTCCCTCCGGAACCGGACGCGCTATTATGTTCGCTATCTGTTCTAATTCGGCTACGTCAGAGTCAAGACGCTATCTTTGGCTTGCCGCGTTCCGCGACCGGCACGCCATCAGACTCAGGGGAACGAGCCGTGGGACGAATTGTCCGCCAACCCAGTTACGCAGATCGATGAGCCGAGCGAAGCGGATCCAGGCGGCGCTCGAGGCGGAGGCGCACCGCGTCGTCGAGGAGCTGCCGCGATGCGCGCTGTGCGGGCGACGGATTCCTTCCTCCGCCAGGCAGTCGGAGCATCACCTCGTCCCAAAATCCCGCGGCGGCACGTTCGGGCCGACCGTCCTGCTTCACCAGATCTGCCACAACGTCATCCATGCGCTGTTCTCAGAGAAGGAGCTTGCTCGGCGTCTGTCAGACATCGAGGCGTTGAGGGCTGAACCTGAAGTCGCGACCTTCATCGCGTGGGTTCGGACCAAGCCGGACGACTTCCACGCGCCGACGCGCAGGGCGAAGGACAAGCGATAGGCGGCGTCGCTCACAGTGGACGCCCGGCCGGACGTGATGCGGCCAGGACGGTCGCGATCTAGAGTGCTGTTTGAGACCGTGGAGATCCGTTCTGATGGCGCGACGGGCCGGCAGCGCCGATCTTCCCTTGCATGGCGGGCACGTCCCGGCTTGGCTTGGCCAGCGTATGACCAAGCTCGGCGCGGTCATCACGGAAGCCATCGTGCACCACTACGGTCGCGACGAGTTTCTGCAACGTCTCGCTCAGCCTTCTGGTTCCAGAGCTTTGGCTCCGTGATGGGAATGGACTGGCATTCGTCCGGGGTGACGACCAGCGTCGTGGGCGCACTGAAGCGGAGTCTGACGCCGCTTGCGGGCGAGCTCGGGATTCATGTCTGCGGCGGCCGCGGAAAGCAGTCGCGCCTGACGCCAAGCGAGCTGCTCGCGGTCGGGGCGCGGGTCGGGATCGATGCTCCGGCGCTCGCAGCCAACAGCCGGCTGATCGTCAAGGTCGACAGCGCTGCCGTTCAAGACGGCTTCGATCTCTACCTGCACAGCTTCGTTGTGACAGACGATGGTCGCTGGACGGTGATCCAGCGGGGCATGAACGGCGATCTCCGGCAGGCGCGCCGGTATCATTGGCTGTCTGAGGGCCTTACGAGCTTTCTCGACGATTCGCACGCGGCGATCGACGGCGAGACCGGCGGCTCGATCCTGAACCTTGCGGACCGCCGCGCCACGGCTTCGCGGGACGCGCAGCTCGATCTCCTTCGCACCACATCGCCCGACAAAATCGCGACCGAGGCCTTGGCGCTCGAACCTCGCGCGGAAAAAGAGGCCATACCCACCGACCAGATGACGCTGCCGCACCTGTCTATGCCGGCGCATCACGAGGTCCGTGCGAGCGACGTGATTGCACGGCGTCTCCAGGGGGCGATCGCCGCCGCGGCGGAACGAGGCCCCGAGGACTTTGCGGATGTGCTCGCCACGCCCGGTGTCGGGGCGCGAACGGTGCGGGCGCTCGCTTTGGTGGCAGAGGTCGTCCATGGCGCGCCATGTCGGTTCAGCGACCCCGCTCGGTTCTCCTTCGCTCACGGCGGCAAGGACCGCCATCCGTTCCCGGTGCCTACGCGCGTCTACGACGAGACCATCGGAGTTTTGAAGTCTACAGTCTCGAAAGCGAAGCTCGGCAATGACGAGCGGCTGGAGGCGCTCACGCGGCTCGATCGGGAAGCACGACGCCTCGAGTCCGTCGTCAGCGGGCCCGCTATCGACGACGTGCTTCGGGAGGAACGCGGCCGGTCGCATGAGTATGGTGGTCGCAGTACGTTCGGCTGGGAGCCCGCGCCCGAGGAGCAGATCGTCGGCGCAGCTTGAGGCCGTAGGGCTCAGATGCGCCAACAACAAACTTCGAAGATCGTCCTGTAAGCCGACATTCTGTACGCCATATTCGTTGAGGTCATCCCGGCGACTTCGATAGCCGGACCTTCATCTCCTCGATGAGGCGCCGGACGCGAGCGGGCACGTGGCGGCGCGTTGGAAGTACGGCCCATATCGCGAGCGGTTCGGTCTCCGCGTCGTCGAGCGGCACAGCCACGAGACTTCCGTTAGCCAAGTCTTCGGCCACGTCCCAGAAGGTCAGCAGCGCAAAGCCCGCTCCCGCGCGGCAGGCGGCCCGGACCGCGTCGACGCTGCTCGCCGACAACCGCCCTGCGACCCGTTTCGCGACCCGCTCTCCGGCTCGGCTGAACACCCATGCGTCTATCGCGTGAAGGGTGAGGCACACATGGTCGTCGAGCTCGGCGAGCGTACGCGGCGCGCCGTGGGCCCGGACATGCCCGGGCGCAGCGCACAGTATCCGCGGATTGTCCGCGACCTTGATGGCGATCAGCCCGGATTCCTGCAGGGTCGCAACGCGTATCGCGACGTCGATGCCGGCAGCGACGATGTCCACGATGCCGTCGCTCAGGGTCAGGTCGACCTTGAGGAGCGGATTCTCCGCCATCAGCCACACGGCGAGCGGAACCACGATCGATCGGCCGATGAGGTTCGGGGCCGTGATCTTGAGGACGCCGCTCAAGCCCGCCTCCCGCCGTTCAGCGAAGGCCGAGGCCGCGGCCTCGCGCGCCTCCAGCATCGACTGCGCAAGCGGCAGGAACGTCTCGCCGTCGCCGGTCAGCGCGACCGAGCGGGTGGTGCGGTGGAACAGCCGGACGCCGAGTTCCTTTTCGAGCGCGGCAAGCCGCCGGCTGACCGCCATTGGCGACAGCCCTGCCTGACGGCCAGCGCCCGACAGGCTGCCGGTCGATGCGATCGAGCAGAACAACGCGACGTCGCCAAGATCCATATCTTATCACTGAACGATAAACTGATTCTCGTCGACCCGCGCTTCCGGGCGCCGCAACCCTTGGCTATCTCTGCCGCACGAACTTAAGCGTATCGAGCTTCTCTGAAAGGCGCGCCGAACCGAACGACAGGACGAGCGGACAATGTCCAACGACACTCTCTTCACGAAATTCGATATAAAGGAGATGACCCTCCGCAACCGGTTCGCGGTCGCCCCCATGACGCGCGTCAGCGCCACGGCGGACGGGTTCGCGACCGAGCGGATAGCCCGCTATTACGAGCGCTTCGCGCAGGGCGGGTTCGGCCTCGTCATCACGGAGGGGCTCTACACGGATCAGGCTCATGCGCAGGGCTACCTGCATCAGCCGGGCCTCGCCGACGAGGATCAGGCGCTCTCCTGGGCGCCCGTGGTCGAGGCTGTCCGACGCCACGGGGCGCGGCTCGTCGCGCAGCTCATGCATGCCGGCGCTCTGAGCCAGGGCAACCGCTTCCGCCCGACCACCATCGGACCGTCTGCGATCCAGCCTATGGGCGAGCAGATGGCGTTCTATCGCGGCCAGGGTCGCTACCCTGCGCCGTCCGAGATCACGGAAGAGCAGATCGCCGACGCGGTCGAAGGCTTCGCCGCCTCGGCGGCCCGGGCCGTTACAACGGCGGGCTTCGACGGGATCGAGATCCACGGCGCGAACGGCTATCTGCTCGACCAGTTCCTCACCGATCACACCAACCGGCGGACTGACCGCTGGGGCGGCGACACGCGGCGGCGGATGGAGCTGACGCTTGCGGTCTTCAGGGTCGTCCGGGAGCGCGTCGGCGGCGCGGTCCCGGTCGGGGTCCGGATCTCGCAGGGTAAGGTCAACGACTTCGCGCACAAATGGGCGGGCGGCGAGGCTGACGCCGAGGCGATCTTCGGCGCGCTTGGCGATGCGGGCGCCGACTACATCCACGTCACCGAGCACGAAGCCTGGCGCCCCGCGTTCGAGGGCGGCGACACGAGCCTTGCTGCCCTCGCAAGACGCTACGCGCCGAACGCCGCGATCATCGCGAACGGCGGCCTGAGCGATCTCGCACAGGCGGCGAAGGTCATCGGCGAGGCCGCGGACCTTGTCTCGCTCGGCAAGGGCGCGCTCGCCAACCCCGACCTTCCGAACCGGGCGCGCGAAGGGCGCGCCTTCGGCGCTTTCGACCCTGCGATCCTTGGACCCGTTGCTGACGTCAAGGATCGGGAACTCGCAGCCTAAGGCGGCTCAATCCTCAACCCATGGAGACGATCATGCTGGAACGCGTCATCACCGAAACCGATAACTACGCGCCCTACCTGCTGTCGCAGGGCATCCGCTTCGGCGACCTGCTTTTTATCTCGGGCCAGGCCGGCGCCGGAGACAACGGAAAGATCGTCGAGGGCGGCTTCCGTGCGCAGGGCGAGCAGGCCTTCGCGAACCTTCGACGCGCGCTCGAGGCCGGCGGATCGAGCCTCAAGGACGTGATCAAGGTGACGATCTTCGTCACCGACATGGGACAGTTCGCCGAGGTCGTCGAACTCAGGCGAAAGTTCTTTTCCGAGCCCTATCCGGCAGACACGATCGCCGAGGTCCGGGCGCTCTACGATCCGGCCGCGATGATCGAGATCGAAGCCATCGCGGCCGTCCGCGTGTAAACAATGCCGCCAAGCATCCGGCGGCGCAGCCTCCGAGAAGCTGGCCATTGGCTGCCTGAGCAGTCTTAAAGCCTGTAGCCGCCGCTGGCCTCGACCACCTGACCGGTGACCCAGCGGCCGTTGTCGGAGACGAGGAAGGCCACGACGGAGGCGATGTCGGACGTCTCGCCGAAGCGACGGAGCGCCGTGTCGCCCTCGATGGCCTTCACGATATCAGCGTTCTCGCGGACAGACGCGTTCATGTCGGTTCGCGTCCAACCCGGAGCCACGACGTTCACGGTGATGCCGCGCGGCCCGAGCTCCATCGCCAGCGCGTGGCTCAGTGTGTTGATGGCGGCTTTCGCCATCGAGTAGATCGGGACCATCGGCTGCGGCCGTGTGGCGAGCGCCGATGAGATGTTGATGATCCGTCCGGGGTCGCGGAGGCGGCTCAGCGCCGACTGCGCCATGAAGAAGGGCGCGCGGGCGTGGACAGCGATCATCGCGTCCCAGGCCTCGGGCGTGGCGTCGCTGAGGCCGCCCCACCCGGAGTTGCCTGCGTTGTTGACCAGGATGTCGAGCGCGGCGTTTCCGTTACGCTCGATGAGCTCGCGGTCGAGCCGGTCGAACAGCGCCGGGATTGAGCTCGCATCGGAGAGGTCCGCCTTGAGAGCGAAAGCGGCTCCGCCTGCTGCCTCGATGGCGGCGACTGCTTCATACGCGCCGTCCTTGCTGGCGTTGTAGGTCAACGCGACGGTCGCGCCGTCGCTGGCGAGACGCTCGGCGATCGCGCGGCCGATGCCACGCGAACCGCCGGTGACAAGAGCAGTCTTCCCGTTCAGTAACTTGGACATTCTGCTATTCCTTCTTCAGGCGACGCGTTCGCGCATGACCGGGCCAGGACTGGCCTCGATCACCGTCAGGGCGAGACGAATGAGGTCGGGATCGCCGCCATATTCGTGGTCGGCGACGTGGTGGAGGAAGACGCCAAGCTGCTCGATCTGCCGGGCGCCCTTCAGCGGGCCGGCGGCGAGCGGCCTGAAGCCGGCGTCCTCGACGAGCTTGCGCGTGATCTGCCCGGCGCCGCGTCATCGGTCGCGTAAGGCACGCCCGGCCGCGACGGTGCGGTCTCCCAGGCGGCCGCCTCGAGCACGGGAGCCGCCAGCGTGCTGAAGGCCTTCACGACGCGCGCCTTCGGCAGACGCTTCTGCAGATCCTCGGCCGTCGAGCTGTCGCGCATGAAATCGACGTCGTGGAAGTGCTTGAACTCGGGCGTGACGCCGAGCGGGTTCATCGTTTCGATGACAACCTTGCCGTCGAGCGCGTCGCCGACAGCGTCGACGATCGCCGAAACTCGCGGCCAGTAAACCGAGAACAGGACGACCTCGCCGAACTCGGCCGCCTCGCGGATCGAGCCGAGGCGAGCCTTGTCGCCAAGCTCCGCCAGAATCGGTTCGAGCTTCCGATCCTCGCCGTCTTTGGCGAGCACAAGATCATGTCCTGCGGCCGCCCAAGCCCTTGCGAGGCGAGCGCCGATGTTCCCCGTGTTGAGAATGCCGATTTTCATATGTGTCTCCGGGCCAGTTCGATTGGCGTGGCGGAGAGCTATGATGTCGCGATCAGTGGATAAACCGGCTGGCCAGCACCACCTTGTCGCCCATGGAAGCGACAATCGATCCCGCTCAGCTCAGGGCCTTTGTGGCCGTCGTCCGGTCCGGTTCCTTCACACGAGCGGCCGGGGCGCTCAGCACCCGCAAGTCCCATCTCAGCCGCCTGGTGATCAGGCTCGAAGCGCGGCTCGATGCGCAGCTTTTGCATCGGACCACGCGATCCGTCACCGTCACCGAGCTCGGCCCAGGAGGTGTTCGAGCGCGCGGTCTCCATCCTCGCCGCCCTGGAGGACACCGATCGCTTTGCTGAGAGCGCCAAGGGCGAGCCGCAAGGCGTGCTGCGCCTGACCTGCGGCGAGGAATTCGGACTTTGCGTCGTGAACCGCTGGATTGCCGGTTTTCTGGACGCTCACCCCCGGGTGCGGGTCGAGGCCGACTACACCAACCGCATCGTCGACATCGTCAGCGAGGGCTACGATCTCGCAATCCGGGTCGGCGCCCTGGGCGACGGCGATCTCACCGCAGCCAAGCTCGGCGAGGCCGATTACGCCCTGTTCGCAAGCCCTGGTTATCTTAAAGGTCGCGACGTGCTGAAATCACCGCGAGATCTCGGCGCCCACGACACTGTGGTGTTCGCGCCTCCCGGACGAAGCGCCGAGCTCGAACTGAGCCGCGGGGCCGACAGCGAGATCGTTCGCCTTGTTCCGCGCCTCCTGGTCAACAACAATCTTGCCGCCCGTGACGCGGTTGCGGCCGGCATCGGCATCGGGATGCTGCCGCGCTTCCAGGCCGCGCGGCTCCTGACCGAAGGCCGCATCCAGGAGGTGCTTCCCGGCTGGTCGAAGCCACCGGCCCCAGTCCACGCCGTTTTCTCGTCGACCCGCTATCCGACGCCGAAGGTCCGGGCATTCGTCGACCATGCGAAGAAGACCTTCGTGTCGACGCTCTCAGCACTGGCCTGACTACCGGGTGGATACTGTTGCTTATAACGGCAACGGTCTGTTGCATCTGACATCACTGTCATCCTTTGAAGGCAGTCCATAGCTCTGGGTCCGGACGCGCCCGCTAGAGAAGTCGGCGGCGCGCCGTGAACAGCTTATGGAAGGATCATCACGTGACAGGCACAATCGGAATCATCGGCTCCGGCCTCGTAGGAAAAGCCGTCGCGCGGCTTGCCGTCAGGGCGGGATACAAGGTCGTGGTGAGCAACTCGCGCGGCGCCGGAACGCTGTCGGGCCTCGTCGCGGAGCTCGGCCCGCTTGCCCGCGCGGGCTCTGTAGAAGAGGCGATCGCGGCCGGGGACGTCGTTACGGTCTCGGTTCCACTCGCCGCCTTCGAGGCGCTGCCATCCGACGGGTTCGCCGGGAAGGTCGTGCTCGACCAGACAAACTACTATCCGGGCATGGGCGAATTCCGCCGCGCCGATCTCGACAGCGGGGAACTGACCTCAAGCGAGCTCATGCAGCGCCGCCTTCGCGGGGCCCGGCTCGTGAAGGGGCTGCACAACCTCAGCTGGATCCACATGGAGAGCAACGCCCGGCCCAAGGGCGACGCCGACCGGACAACCCTGCCGATCGCGGGCGACGACGCGGCGGCCAAGCAGGCCGTGACCAAGTTCGTCGAGGCAATCGGCTATGACGTCGTCGACGCCGGCTCGCTCGCCGAAAGCTGGCGCATTGAGCCAAACACGGCGATCTACTTTTGGCGCTACGCTCCGAAGGTCCCAGAAGGCGTGACGGGCGACGAGGCCAAGCGGATCTATCAGCAGCGGGGCGAACCTGTGTCCCACGATCAGGCTCGGACGCTGATCCGAGAGGCCGTGCGCCCGTCGCCGATCGGCGGGACGCTCGAAGGCATGCCGCAGGTCCACATCGATCTGTTCCTCGAGCAGGCGAGCCCCGACACCGTTAGGCAGTGACCTGCTCGCGCCGGACGCTGTGCGCGGGCGTCCGGCGCGCGATTGCACTATCGCGTGGCAGATGAAAGAATGTTGTCCATGACGACAACAATCAGCTTCTCTGAAATGCAGGCCTTCGTCGCGGTGGTGACGGAGGAGTCGTTCACCGCTGCCGCCGAACGTCTGGAGACCGACAAGGCGCGGGTCAGCCGGATCGTCCAGCGCATCGAGGAGAAGCTCGGCGCGAGGCTTCTGAACAGGTCGACCCGGCGGCTCAGCGTGACCGAAGTCGGCCGGGACTACTTCGAGCGCGTCTCCTCGATCCTTGCGGCCGCGGAAGCCGCCGAGGCAGCAGTGGCGCAGCAGTCCCGGGAGCCGAAGGGCCGCCTGAAGATCACCGCGACGCCGGAGTTCGGAACGACACGGGTCGACGACTGGATCGCCACCTATCTGCGCACATGGCCGAAGGTCACCGTCGAGACGGTCTACTCGATCCGCGCCGTCGACATCATCCACGAGGGGATCGACGTGGCCATCCGGATCGGAGCGCTGCAGGATTCCGAGCTCTCGGCGCGCAAGCTCGGCGACATCACCTACGGCCTCTATGCCTCGCCCGGCTACCTGAAGGACGCTGCGGCTCTGCGCACGGTCGACGACCTGAAGCGCCATGACCTGATCATGAAGACGGCAAGCGGCCGCGCCGTCTGGACGCTGGCCAATGGCGACGTCACGGAGAAGGTCTCGCAGACGCCGCGATGCGCTCGACAACATGATCGCGCTGAAAAACCTTGCCGTGTCGGGACTGGGGGTGGCTCAGCTTCCTCGCTTTATGGCCGCGCCACATGTCGCCGACGGGACCCTGGCTCACGTCCTGCCAGGATGGGCGAACGCGCCGATGCCGGTCCACGCCGTATTCGCCTCAACGCGATACATGGACCCGAAAGTGCGAGGCTTCGTCGATCTGTGCCGAGAGGCTTTCGAGGGCTGCTCTGGAAACGAAGGCTGACCTGTTCAGGGACGGCCTTTATAGCGCGGCTCACATCAGCACTAGGGCTTCCTCAAGCAGATTTGGAATTCCCGCAACCGCGGCGATAGCGAAATCGCCAGTGCTCCACTGACATCAGGCATCGCGATGTGGTTGTCTCGATACCATAGACGCAGGCGCGACTGCGCAAACGCCGAGCACTAGAAGCAACAAGGCGGTCGCCTAGGCTGCATCAGTTGCGCTCAACGAAGCGCTCACTTCGCCCACTGGGCTGATTGCGCACATCTTCGTTGAACAACCGAAGGGGCCTGGACAGATACTCACAAGCGCCGTTCCATCAGGCCGCTCGCGGATGGCGACTTCAGTCCAGCGCTTCGACGGCGTCCCGGATCGACGTGTTTCCACCCGTCACTTCCAAGATGCGTCGTCTGATCCGTGGGGCATCTAGCAGCCCGACGACCGTCGCGGCGACATCATCCCGCGCGATCGTTTCGTGGATTTTCGCGACGCCGAGATCGACCGGCCAGCGCCCGGCTCGTCCGTCAGCGCGGAGGGCCGCAGGATCACCCAATCGAGGCCGGTCTCGACCAGCTGCGTTTCCGCTTTCTTCTTCTCGACCATGTAGTGCTCGAACGAGGCGTCCATGCGCCGTTCGCGCCAAGCTTCGGGAAACACCGAAACGAGGAGAAAGCGGCGAACGCCGGCGCGTTCTGCTGCCGCGGCGAGCTTCTCCGGCCCGTCGCCGTCTACCCGTGTGGTGGCCTCGTCGCTTTCCTTGCCGCCAGCGCCGGCGCTGAATACGACGGCGTCGGCGCCGCGCATAGCCTCGGCCAGAACGTCGATCGACATGGCGACCAGATCGCCCGGCGGTCGCTATGCCGCGCGCAGCGAGCGCGCGCGCCTGCTCGGGCCGGCGCACGAGGCCGACGGCTTCGTGACCCGCTTCGGTCAGCTTTTCCGCGATACGGCGACCTACGCCGCCGCCGCGATCCCAATGATGAAGACCTTCATGTCCGCCTTCCTTTCTGTGCGGCGCAACAGCGTCGCCTTGAGACGGCTTGACTGCGACGATAGGGTTGAAGAAACGGCGTCGTGGCGAGCATCTCGGCGGTCACCGCGACGACCCCAACAGATTGGGCCGTGGGCCTCGAACGGGGCTGACCTCTTCGAGCAGTGACGCGAGATGAAGGATGGTAGGCTCCGCGTGCCAACCGCCGATGATCTGGACGTTGATCGGCATGCCGTCCGTGCTCGTGCCGAACCGCATCGACAGGCCCGGCAGGCCGGTGACGTTGAGCGGCACGGTCGCGGCCTGAAGATAGGTCGCGTCCACCGTTTGGCCGTCGATGACGAACTGCTCGACGCCATGCCGGTGCGCAGGGATCGGAAGCACCTGCGTGATTAGCGCGTCGTAGTCCCTGAAATAGGCCGCGTAGCCGTCGCGCAGCCGCTCCGCCGCCTGCTCCGCCTCGATGTAGTCGTCCATCGACGTATCGGGCAGCGACAGCATAGTCTTGGCCATCTTGTAGAGTTCGTCCTCGCGGCGTCCGGCCGTCGCCGCCCTGAAGGCCGGCTTCATCTCCATGACGTGGAGGCGGTTGAACACGTCGAGCGCAAAGTCCCGCTCCAGCGCCGGGAGGCCGACCGGCTCCACGAGAACGCCGAGGCCTTTGAGCGCATCCGCTGCGGCCTCGACCGTGGCCGCCACCTCCGGGTCGACCGGCCCGAGGCCGGGCCCGACCATCCACCCCACGCGGAGCGGTCGATCGGGCGAGCGACCGGGCCCGGCGCTGAAGGCCGCGCTGCTCACAAACGCGTCGAGGCCGTCGGGGCCGGCCAGTTGCGAGACGGCGAGCGCGAGGTCGCGGACGCTGCGGGCCATCGGGCCGACATGCCAGAAGCGGCGCGGCGCGCGAGGCCAGATTCCCGTCATGGGCACGAGCCCGTGCGTGGCCTTCAGCGAGACGATGCCCGTCTGGGCGGCTGGCCCACGCACCGAAATCGCGAGGTCCGTGCCGAGGCCTAGCGGAGACATGCCGGCGGCGATCGCCGCGGACTCGCCGCCGCTCGACCCGCCCGGCGTGCGTTCGAGATCCCAAGGGTTGTTGGTGCGGCCGGAAAGCAGGTTGTCGCTCTCGATCCAGTAGGAGAATTCAGGAAGGTTGGTCTTCGCCAGCAGGACGCCGCCGGCGTTCTTCAAGCGCGCGACGCTGGTCGCGTCCGTCTCCGGCGTGCGGCCCTCGAAGATCGGCGAGCCCCGCTGGGTCGGCACGCCGGCTGTGTCGATTGAGTCCTTCACAGTGAAGGGCACACCGTGGAGCGGGCCGAGCGTTTGGCCGGCGAGGACCGAGGCCTCGGCGACCTTCGCGGCTTCGAGCGCCCCGTCCGCGACCGTGACGATCGCGTTTATCTTTCCGTCGACCGCTTCGATTCTGTCGAGATGGGCGCGGACGACCTCAACCGGGAGACCTCGCGGGCGCGAATGAGTTCGGCGAGCCGCGTCGCGTCGGAGAACAGGATGTCATCGATCATAATTACTTCCCTACCTAACGTTAGGTAGTCATTATTTGGGCAGTGATTTTTACTCCGTCAAGCCCTATCTAACGATCGTTAGGTTTTTAGGGGCAGGCAGCGGTGACCACGAATTCCCGTGAGGCGATCTTGGCGGCGGCGACGCTGAGCGCGCAGGCGCACGGCTATCTCGGCATGAACTTTCGCGACCTGGCGGCCGAGGTCGGGATCAAGGCTGCGAGCATCTATCACCACTTTCCGAGCAAAGCTGAGCTCGGCGCGGCAGTAGGACGGCGCTATTGGGAAGACGCCGCAGTTGTCCTTGAAGCGATTTCGGACGAAGCCCCTGACCCGGTCGAGGCTCTACGCCGCTACCCCGCGACGTTCCGCCTGGCGCTCCAGAGCGGCAACCGGATCTGCTTGTTTAGCTTTATGGCGGCCGAGTTCGACGACCTGCCCGACGTCGTGAAAACGGAGGTGCTCGCATTCGCCGACGTCAACGTGGCCTGGTTGACGCGACACGTGTCCGCCGCGGGGCTTGCCCCTGCCGGGGACAGCGAAGCGAGGGCTCGGGCGATCTATGCCGCCATCGCGGGCGCCCAGCTCGTCGCGCGCAGCCGTTCGGACGTCTCGGTCTACGATGCCCTGATCGACGGCTATCGCGCCGCCGGTCTGCTTCCCGGCTAGTTTCGAGGCGCGAGCGAGAACAGAACAAGACGATCTGGATTCGTTCTGCAGGGTCGAACCAAGAACGGTTTCGCCCAAACAAATCCTTCGCGATCGTAAACGAGCTCGACCGCCTCGCGCCAGAAGCTGACCTTCAGTGTTTTCCGAAAACGGACGCGCTTCGGGTCAACCCCGCTAGAGTGCGGCGGCTATAGAAAACGACTCTGGCTAAGACGACGGTTTGGCGCAGTAGGCTCGTAGAAGCTTCACTGTGCAATCGCTAATGCAAAGCTGCCCGGGAGGAGCAACGTGAGAGTCGATGAGTGGATCCCCACCCTAACCCACGCCACCGAGCGCGACGTGGATCTCTTGCTGGTGGAAGAGCTCGCCTCATCCCTCGATTTCACTACCTGGGTCGCGGGACATGTCGGAATGGTGGGTTCGATCGCGGCGTGGGACGTAAAACACAGCCGGCGTCGCACGCGGTCGCGTCGCGAGATCGATATCTTCATTGAGATCCAAAATCGGGACGGGACGAGTTCGGCCATCCTGATCGAGAACAAGCTCGACGCCACAGAACAACCTGATCAAGCGGAGAGTTACCGCCAGGAGCTCGCCGCGTTGGCGTCGGACTATAGCCGTGCGGCTATGGTTCTAGTTTGTCCAGCGGCCTACGCAGCACAGCACCTAGACTTTAGCGGGAAGTTCGATCTAGTGCTGAGCTACGAGGAGATCGCGGCATTCTTTCGAGAGCTCCGTGCGGAGACTGGCAGCGAGCTGGCACTTAGATATGACTTCCGGGCAGCCATTCTTGACCAGGCAATCTACAAGTACCGACGCGGCTACACCCCAATTCCCGATCCTGTCGTCGGCGATTTCAATGCTCGATACGTGTTGCTGCTAGCGGATCTCGCGCCCGAGATCGAGCCCGGCCCCAGCATGCGAAAGCCAGCCAATCCCCGCGAAAGCACGTCAATGATCTACGATCAGGCGGTGTCACTGTCCGCTATTCCGGACGGGATTCGTCCGCGACGCTTCGCACACGAGCTTGGTCGTGGATCGGAACAGCGCGCGAACTACGTGGCGGTGACATTTGCGGGATGGGGAGCTGCCTTGCCGGCCATTGGCGCTCGTCTGGAGGCCGACACGTCGGAGATTGGCGCTTTCTTCGAGGCTAAACGTCCGACGAAAGTGCGCCCACGTCCGGGGCTAGTCATGGCGCTGCCTTGCGAGCCCGTCGACAACCAGTGCAGCTTCGACGCGCAACGCGACGCTCTGGCGCGTGGCATTGCTACTGCTACGACGCTTCGTCGCTGGCTGCTAGAGAACCAAGACAAGCTGACGGCCTGGAGGAAGCTCGTTGGCGATCAACTCGGTGCCATATAGCGGGTATGAACGCCGTCGTCCTCCGTCACCGGAACTAACAGGCGGGCGAACGTATGAAGTTTGCTCATTTCCCAGCCGGTGACGCTCAGCCGTGATGCGCCATTAGCGCCCCTTAGCTAGCAAGCCGAAAGCGGACCTGCTTTCGAAATCCAGATGCTGGGCAGCGCCCCGTAGTTCGTCATATCGAGCCCAATGAAATACATCTGCCCCGAAGCGGGGCGATCTGCCTCCGCAGCGACTGTGCGTCAGTTCTCTACCCGGCCGACCTGCATCGGGCCCTTCCGAACCCGCCTCTGGCCGCCCGAAGACGGACCGACCGACTCCTGGACGAGATGTTATTCCTTCTGTCCTGCCAACGGCGGTGCATCTCCCGCGTGGCCATCAAACAGATCAGGGGTCTGTTGGTCGCGCCGACGGCTGAGACCTTCGCCGAGGCTGAAGCACGGGTGTTTCACACCCCCAAGTCCTCGACCGCCCTCGAAGTGCGCGAGCCCTGCGTTCGGCATCCGGTAGATCAGGATCCTGGCTCCGCACGTCGGGCATTTACGGGTCCGCGGCGGACGAGATTGAGAACGATCGTCGCGAACCCATGAAGCGCGAACCCGGTGGAGCTTTCCGCGACGCGAGAGCCGAAGGTGCGACCGGCGCTGGGCCATCACGCTCTCCTCCTCGTTCAATCGTACTCCCCGCGCCGCTCTTCGTGACGTAAAAGCCGTGAGGGATCGCCTCCTGGACGAGCGGGACATGAGAGATCAGACCGACGGCTCGATTGACGCTCGTCAGATTGCTCAGGACCCGCAGCACAACATCGAGCGTGCCGGCCCCGTTCTCGGCGTCGAGACTGCCAAACCCCTCGTCGATGAAGACCGTGTCGAGCCGCACTTTTCCGCTGGCGCTTTCGACGACGTCGGCCAGCCCGAGCGCGAGGGCGAGAGCAGCGATGAAGGTCTCGCCGCCGGACAGGGTCGAAGCCGATCGGGACTTCCCGGTATAGGCGTCGAACACTTGGATCCCGAGGCCCTTGCGCCCGCGTCCGCCGCCTTCGGCCTCTCGTTCGAGCTTGTACCGGCCGTCCGTCATCGGACCGGCCCGCAGGTTCGCTGCGTCGAGGACCGCGTCGAACATCGCGCCGATCGCATAGGTCTCAAGATCGAGCCTTTGAGAGTTGCCGGCGTCGAACTGCGACGCGAGGAGCCGAAGCGGTCCTGTCGCCGCTTCCGCTTCGTCAAGTTGACGCAAGACGTCCGAGAGGTCGCTCAGCAGCCTTTCCAGGTGGCCAAGCCTCGCCTGCGCTTCGGCACGCTCCTCCGTGGCGACGCGAAGCCCCTGCGCAGTGACGGCATGAACCTGTTCGATTTCGGCCAGGATCGGCCGCTCGCGGCCTTCGACGGCGGCCTGGCGCTGGCGCAAGTGCTCCTGCGCGCCGGCGAGCTTCGCACGGTGCCCGTCGACCATTTCGCGGTCCACATCGATCTGAGCGATCAACGGCTTGAGACTCTCGAACGCCTCGACCGTCAAACCGACCTCTTCCAGCCTGGCGTCGAACGCGCCCTGAGCCGCCGCCTGACGCTCTCTGGCGCGAACAAGCGCGGCGTCTGCGGCCTCGAGGTCCTTCTCGCTCGACAACGACGCTTCGCGTGACATTCGCTCCGCCGTCTCGGCCTGGGCGCGCGCCTCGGTGCGCGCATGGAGCGAGCCGCCGGTCGCCACGAGCGCCGCGGCGATCGCCTCGGCGTTCTGCAAATGCCCGGGGACGCCGGTGAGCATCTGTTCGAGACGCGCCAACGAGGTCGCGGCGAGAGTAGAAGCGAGCGCCGCAGCGTCGCGAAGACGGTCGCGTTCGGCTTCGGCCGCCGAGATCTTCGTCTCGAACGCATCGAGCGCCCCCGCAAGCACACCGAGCTCGGCCGGCGCGCCAAGATCATCGAGTTCACCCTGGCGCCGGGCGACGAGGTCGCGCAGTTCGCCAATCCCGCGATCTGGACGATCAAGTTCGTCGAGCGCGCGGCGACGCTCGGTCAACACGCCGAGCGCACCGCCATGAGCGTTCACCGCCTCGCGCGCAGCCTGATCCTTCTCGCCCCAGCGGGACTTCGCGCCGCGAAAGGCGGCGTCGAGGCCAGCTTGCTCGGCCTGGCCTGTGGCAGGAGACGGGTGATCGGTCCCGCCGCAGACCGGACAGGGCTCCCCCGTCGCCAATTTGCTGGCCAGATGAAGCGCCTGCATTTCAGACAGGCGCGCCTCCGCCGCGTCGAAGGCCTCTTTGGCGGCCTCCACCTCGGCGAGGGCGGCGTCCCGCGCATGTTCCAGCCGCGTCACCGTTTGACCCGCCATTTGATGGTCGGCTTCCGCCTTGACGTAGCTATCGGCCGCCTTCAAAGCCCCGCGCGCCGAGGCCAGCTCGCCGTCGAGCCCGCGGCGCCGCTCTTCGGTTTCCTGAGCGAGCCGCAGCGTCTCTTTCGCGCGGACACGCTGCTCCAGCAATGCCGTGCGGGCGACCTCGGCGGCCACGCGCACCGCGGCGATCTCGGTTTCCGAGGTCTTGGCGTCGTCCGCCGCACGCTTGGCGCTCGAAGCGTCGGCGATCGACTTTTCATGGCGCCGCAAGTCGTCGAGGTCGCGCCGCAACCCCTGGACCTCCGGGTCACGGGCGCGCTCGCGATCAAAAGCCTGAGCCGCAGCGTCTCTCATCGATGCGGCGTGCTCGGATCTCTGCCGGGCAGCATCGCGCGCAGCCTCCGCGGAGCCCTTATCTTTAGCGGCGGCGGCCTTGGCCTCTTCGCGATCAAGAGCGCCACGCGCCGCTTCGACCCGAACGATCCGGGCCGCCAGCGCGTCCATCTCAGTCTTGTCTTGCAGCAAGACCTTCAGCGTCGCGTGGGCGGCGGCGACCTCTGCAAAGCGGCCGTCGAGATCTTTCGCCGCGTCCAAAGTCGCGGCCGACGCCCTTTCTTCTTTCTGACGAGCGGCCTCGATCTCGGCGCGCTTCGCATGGATCTCGCCGGCGTCTGTAACGCCTAATCTGAGCGCGTCGGTGCTCTCGAAGCCTTCGATCTTGAGACGAGCCGCACACGCTTCGCGTTGCGCGCGAACGTCCCGCTCCGCTTCGTCGGCGTCAGTCTTGAACCGCGCCGTCAGCCGCCGAAACAGCGAAACATCGAAGAGATCGCGCAGGATCTCCATCCGGTCCTTCGTGTTCGCCGCGAGAAAGGTTTCGAACTTGCCCTGCGGCAACAGGACGATCTGCCGAAACTGACGCGGGCCATAACCGAGGAGTTCGGTGACCGCCGCGAAGACCACTCCGGTCTTCTTCTCCGCGATGACCGTACCGCGGGCGCCCGCGTCGATCTCAGCGAAGGTTAGACCGGTGACGTCGAAAAGGTGGGCTTCGTGGGCCTCCCAGGTCTCGCCGTCGCCGCGCCGCTTTGGGCGTGGCTGGTCTGGGCTGCGGATGATCATGTAGCGGCGCTCGAGATCGAAGATGAACTCGACGACCGTTGCGTCTGTCAGCGACGCGTGATCCGAACGCAGCGACGCCGTCGCCTGCTCCTCCTTCGTCGCCGATCCGAACAAGGCGAAGGTGATCGCGCTGAAAATCGTCGACTTGCCGGCGCCGGTCTGCCCGTAGATGCCGAACAGGCCAGCGGCGACCGCGTCCCCGAAATCGACGACTTCGCGGCCCGCGTAGGGGCCAAACGCCTGCATGACGAGTCGAACTGGCCTCATGCCGCGTCCTCCTTCTGGCCAAGGTCCTGAAGGCGCGCGATGACGATTTCGCGCTCCCGATCGCTCATCGGCTCGTCACGGACGAGTTGGAGAAAACCGCCTACGACGTCGATCGGCTCGGCTGCAGCGACTGGTCGCGTGAAGGTCCCCGCGCGCTTCAGCTGCCGCTCGTCGCGCTCGTAAACGAGCGCGCAGGCATTCGGGAAAACCTCGCGCAAACGCTTCATCGCGTCGATCACCGGCGCTTCGTCCGTCAGCACCGCCTTCACGATGTCAGTCGAGGAATCGGCAAGCAGAAGCTCCGCGTGCCGCCCCTTGAGCACGCGGACGCCACGAACCGGCGTGAACGGAATAAGGGTGGTGTCGGCCCTGTCGGCGCGGAGGTCGACCAGCACCATCGACTTCTGCGCCCCAGCCTCGTCAAAGCCGAACGCCAAGGGGGACCCAGAGTAGCGGATGTGCGGCAGGCCGACCGACTGCGGACGATGAAGATGACCAAGCGCGACGTACGCGGCCCCGTCGAAGATCTCATGCGAGACCGTCTCGATCCCGCCGACCTTCGCAAGCGGCCGTTCGGTCTCGCCGCTGGTTCCGCCGGCGACGAACGCATGCGCCGTGATCACCCAGCGCGCGCCCTCCGGTACATTGCGCCGCGCGGCCGCGACCTGGGCCGACAGAACATGCTCGGGCGTCTCGAGTGCCGTGTTGCCGAAGCACGCCCGCGCCGCATGCTCATAGCTGAACGGAAGAGCGGAGAATGCGACGAGGCCGTGTTCGTCTTTGACGAGAAGCGGCCGCTCGTCAGCCTCGACCGGTCCTCTGATCAGCGCCCTGGAGATATCCGGCATCACCGCCATCGACCCGATGCGATCTCCGGAATCGTGATTGCCGGCGATCATCACCACGGCGGCCGCCGTCTCGCGCGTCACACGCTGGAGAAAGCGATTGAACTGTCGGACGGCTGTTTCGGACGGCGCTGCGCGATCGAAGACGTCGCCGGCAATGACAAGCACATCGACGGACTGGGTTCCGACGACGTCGATGATCTGATCCAGAACGGCGGCGTGGTCCTCGTCGAGCGCGAGCCCAACGAACTGGCGACCGAGGTGAAGGTCAGCGGTATGGAGAATCCGCATGCCGTCTCTTCCATATATTTTTTATTCGTGTATTTTTTAGATGCACCTCCGAACGAGAGTCAAGCCAGTCCGATCCACTATGACGTTCGACGATCTCAAACATGCACAGCGCGAGCGCCTGACCTTTCTGGACCGATGTCTGCTATGGCGCGGCGTCGCTAATCGCCGGGATTTGATCGATCGGTTCAAAATCTCGGAGCCGCAGGCGGCGATCGACTTTAAAGCCTATCTCGCGCTCAACCGCGCTTCGCCGCCGACCTACGACGCCGCGCGCAAGACCTATGTCGCTGCGCGCCCGCATCAGCCGATCACGCCGTGCAGCGTCGATGAGGCGTTCGATATCCTTCGTGACGACCTGGTCGCTGACGTCCCGTCGGCGCTGCCACGACCCGCCCGCACGGCCGATCCGACGGTCCTGTCACGTCTGCATCAGGCGATCCGCGGCCGGTGCGCCATACATATCGCCTACACGTCGATGACATCTGGTCCGGACGCGGGAAGATGGATCGCGCCGACCCGTTTCATGTCGGACGGCCAGGCGATCTACCTCCGGGCTTACAGTTTCCGGCATGAAGAGCACCGGACCTATCTGCCGATACGGATCTCGCCCAAGAGCGACTTCCTGACCAAACCCTTGGCCGAACCGCTCCCGCCCGATGACGACTGGAACACCAAGGCCACGATCTGGCTGCGGCCGAAACGGAGTCTTTCGCAAGCTCAGCAGGAGGTCGTCCGTCTCGAATACGGCTTCACCGACGACCGCTTGTGCATCGTTACGCGGAGGCCGCTTGAGTTCCTGTTCGACCGCCGATGGGGGCTCGACCAGGACACGACCCGTCTGGAACGAGACGACATAGACTACGAGCCTTTAGACCCAGAGGGGGCATGAGGATGCAATGCCTTGATCTGTAGAAGTAATGCGAATTTAGCAATTCTCTGCCGCGTGAATGGAGAAGATGCCCATGCCTCTCAATATTCGTCGCTCTGTGATCGTTCGGGGACGTCTGGCATGGCAGGTCGAGAGACTGGCCATGGCGCGCGGCCGTGCGCTCGGCACCAACATCCTCACCATCGAGAGCGCTGTGGCGCGGCTTGCCGGCGGTTTCAGCCGGCCGGTCGATCCCATCGAGCTTCGCCAGGCGGTCGCCGAAGCGATCGAGACCACCGCGCTCGGCGAGCTTGAGCCGATCAAGATGCTGCCCGGCGTCCCTTCCGCAGCGGCTGCGTCCCTGATGAAGCTCTGGCGGGCGGGCGTCGAACTCGACGGCGCCGAGGCGCCGCGTCTCCTGGACATGGCAGCGATCGAAGCGGCCGTCATGGAGCGACTGCCGGCGTCCGCTCTGCGCCCCCAGGATCTCGTCGCGCGCAGGCGCTCGGCCGCGTCGCGCACGCCAAGTCGTGCTTCGGTCCTGTGACCATCAAAGGCATGACCGAGTTGGAGCCCATCTGGCGACCGCTTCTCATAGAGCTCGCCAAGGTGGTGCCCGTAACCTGGGAGGCGGGCCCCCGCGAGGTTCCGGCATGGCTCGAAGGCACACCGATCAAGGTCGAGCGATCCGAGCCTCACCAGCCGGAGGTCAGCGTCGTGTCCTGCGCGACTGCGCGCCACGAGGTGGTGGAAGCCTTTCGCTGGGTCCGTGAGCTGATCGCGAGCGGCGCCGCTCGGCCGGAGGAGATCGCGATCGCGGCCGCCTCGGTCGAGGACTATGAGGACCACTTCAACGCGATCGCCGCCGACGCCAACATCGGCGTCCATGCGGTCAGCGGCATCAAGGCGCTCCAGACCGGCGAGGGTCAGGCCGCCGCAGCGCTTGCGGACATTCTCCTGCGGGGCGTGAACCAGAAGCGGGTCCGTCGCCTGTTCGGCCTCGCGCGCCCGGATGGCCTGTCGGACGAATGGGCTCGCTCGATCCCGCGCGCCTCCGCCATGTCCGACATGGCGCGCTGGCGGCAGGCCTACGCCGTTGAGGGCGCGGAAGCCGACGGCGCGATCCTGCTGCCCCTGCTCGAAATGCTCGATCGAGGCGTCGAGGCTGCAGAGGATGCCGGCGAGAGGATCCTTGAGGGCCGCGCGCTGCTGATCTGGCGGCGCGCCCTCGAGACCGGACCGGTCGAGGCTCTCGACAGCACCGTGCAGGACCTCAAGACGCCTGACGGCCTTGATCCGATGACGTCGCCCATCTTCGTGGCGGCCAAGGATCTGGTCACAACGCCACGCCGCTTCGTGCGCCTGATCGGCCTGTCGTCCCGCGGCTGGCCGCGAGGAACCGGCGAGGACGCGCTCGTTCCCGAGCATGTTGTGCGCGCGGCGGTCCTGAACCCGCTCCCGCTCGTCGAGGCCGACCGTCGCGACTTCCGCACCATCATGGTCACGACCTCGGGCTCGGTCACCTTCAGCTATCCCCGGCGCGACGCCGAAGGGCGCGCTCTTGGCCGGTCGCCGCTCGTTCCCGACCAGCCGGTCGAGCATCTGCGCCGCTCCCGGATTCCGACAGCCGCGATGAGCGAGAGCGATCGCGTGTTCGCGCGCGCCGATGAATTTGCCTCGACCAGGATCGCGGTCTCGGCGAGGGCCTGCTGGGGCAACTGGCATTCGGAGGAGATGACCGCCCATGACGGGCTGGTCCGCGCCAACCATCCGCGGATCGTCGCGGCGCTCAACGATCCCCAGTCGGCGAGGTCGCTGACGATGATGCTGCGCAATCCGATCGCCTATCTCTGGACCTACGGCCTGCGCATCCAGGAGCCGGACGACGACAGCGAGCCGCTGACCGTCGACAATCTGAGCTACGGCAACCTGGTCCACAACGTCCTGGAGCGCGCCGTCGCACAGCTCGAGGCCGATGGCGGCGCCGCAAGGGCGACGACCGACGACGTCGGGACGGCGATCAGCTCGGCCGTCGCGACGGTTGCGGCGGAGTACGAAGCGGACAACCCGCTGCCGCCGAACCTCATCTGGCGGCGGACGCTCGATGATGTCGGCGAGGTTTCTCTCGGCGCGCTCTCCAACACGCCCGAGCCGCTCATCGGCCAGCGCAGTTATGTCGAGGTTCCGTTCGGCGGCGAGACGCCTGTTCCCGGGGTGAACTACCCCTGGAACATCGCCGCGGAGGTGACGATCCCCGGCACCGACATCAAGCTGCGCGGCCGGATGGACCGTGTCGACCTGTCGGGCAATGGTGCGCAGGTCAACGTCACCGATTACAAAACCGGATCCCTGCCGAAGAAGCCGAACGAGCTCGTGCTCAATGGCGGCAAGGAGCTGCAGCGCTGCCTGTACGACTTCACCGTCAAGGCGCTGCTCGGCGACGTCGGGTCACCGCCAGCCTGAACTATCCGCGCGCGCAGGCCATCCTGCCGCTGCCCGAGCCGGTCGAGACGCTGGAGAAGCTGAAGGGCTACCTGGTGATCGCCAAGGCGAACCTGCTCGCCGGCCGCGCGCCGGCGGGCAAGGACGCGGCCGGTGACTACGACGGGCTGCGCTTTGCGCTCCCGGCTAACGCCAAGGCCGCCTACCTCAATCGCAAGGAGGTCGCGATGCTCGAGACCGTTGGACCCCTTGCCGCCGTCTGGGATGAGAAATGACGACCGTGGTCCTCTCCGACGCCGCGATCCGCCGCCGCGCTCTTACCGACCTGTCCTCGACCATGTTGGTCGAAGCCGGCGCCGGCTCCGGCAAGACATCGCTCATGGCCGGACGCGTCATCGCCATGATGGCGAGCGGCGTCCATCCGAAGAACATCGCCGCTGTCTCCTTCACCGAGAAGGCGGCCTCCGAGCTCCTCGGGCGCATCATGCGCATGATGGAGGAGCTTGAGCACGGGCGTGTTCCGCGAGACCTGAGAGAAGCGTTCCCGGCAGAAGGCCCGAGCGCTGATCAGAAGCCAATCTGGCGGCGGCTCGCGCCAGCCTCAACGAAATCGCGTGCACGACGATCCATGGCTTCTGCCAGCGGCTGATCAAACCTTATCCGGTCGAGGCCAATATCGACCCCGGCGCCGCCATCATGGATCAGGCTGAAGCGGCTCTCCTCTTCAACGATCTCTTCGACGATTGGATCCGCGAGCGCCTGTCGGGCCAGGACGAGACCGGCAGCGTGATCGCCGACCTGATCGCGTTCGATCCGGACGACGTCGTGGAGACGCTGCGCTCGATCGCCGAGACCCTGCGCGACAACCGGGACGCCGACGCTCTCAAGGCGACGCTCGGCGCCGATCCGTGCGGCGACTTCAACGGGGCCGTCGACGCGTTTGGCGCCTTCATGGACCGCTGCGGCGGCCTTGAGCCCGAAAGCGTGGCGATCGCGGCCGGCCTCAAGGCGATGGCCGACGAGTGGCGCGACCTCGCCGGCCGGTCCGATTTCGAGGCCGCCGTGGGCGTCATCCGGGCCTCGGTTTGGCCGGGCGAGGTCTTCACCCAGACCGGGCTTCCGCGCCTACCAGAAGAAGGGCAAGTGGCAGGCGGCCGCGACGTCGAAGGCGGCTGGCGAGCAGCTCTTTCTGGAGGCCAACGACCTCTACGTCGCCTGTCGCGAAGCGCATTCGATCCTGCGCGCGACGGCCGCCGCCTGCCTGCTGTCACATCTGGTCGACGAGGTGAGGCCGCTCGTCGCGAACTACCAGGAGGCCAAGCGGCGCGCCGCCTCTCGACTTCAACGACCTCCAGCACGCAGCCCGCAACATGCTGGCCAATCACGAGGCGATCCGCCTCTCGCTCGCCGAGCGATTCAAGGTGATCCTGGTGGACGAGTTCCAGGATACCGATCCGATCCAGTGCGAGATCTTCCAGCGCATCGCAGGCGCGCCGCCGGCGGGTGTCCGGACGCGGACCTGAAGGACTGGGGCTGGCGCTCGGGCGGGCTGTTTTTGGTCGGCGACCCCAAGCAGGCGATCTACCGGTTCCGCGGCGCGGACGTCGCAACCTATCTGGCGGCGCGCGATCGCATGCGAGCGATGTCCGATGACAGCGTCGTCTCGATCGACGTCAATTTCCGCTCCGTGCGACCGATCCTCGAATGGGTGAACCAGCGCTTCGACTTGCCGCTCTCGGCGGCCGATCAGCCGGGCTTTGCAAGGCTCGATCACTTCCATGAGGATCATGGCGCGGTCCGGCGGTAACGGCGATCACGCTCGGCGGCGGTGACGGCAAAGCCGATGCGATCCGCGACGCTGAAGCTGCGGCGGTCGCCGACTTCTGCGTGCGCCTGGTCGGTCGCTACGTCGTCTCCGATCGCAAGACCGGCACGCCGCGGCCCTGCGAGCCGGGCGACATCGCCCTTCTGGCTCCGATGGGCACCGATCTGTGGCGCTATGAGGCGGCTCTGGAAGAGAAGGGTCTCTCCGTCGCGACCCAGGCCGGCAAGGGCCTTTTCCGTCGCCAGGAGATCCAGGACCTGATCGCGCTCTCGCGCGTGCTTGCAGACCCGCGGGACTCGCTCGCGCTCGCCGCGCTGCTGCGCGGGCCTCTGGTCGGCATGACGGAAGAGCAGATGCTCGACATGCTGGATGCGCTTCCCCAGGAGGAAGGTCGCGGGCGGCCGCGTCTAAGCCGTCAGATCGATCCGGACCGGGTCACCGACGAGATCGGCGAGCGGACGCTGCGCAAGCTGCAGAACCTGTCGCGGATCGCGCGCAGGACCGCGCCATATGACGCCTTGGCGCAGGCGATCGACGAGCTCGAGGTCCGTGCGATCATCCGCGGTCGCTACGCCGGCGATCCCGAGCGCGCCCTCGCCAATGTCGATCGATTCATCGAGATGGCGCGGCCCTACGCCGTGCGCGGCCTGCGCGCCTTCTCCGACGACATGGCGCGCGCCTGGAACCACAACGAGAAGCTCCAGGAAGGCCGTCCGGACGCCGAAGAGCATTCGGTGTCGATCATCACCATGCACTCGGCCAAGGGCCTGCAGTGGCCGATCGTGATCCCGATCAATTCGCGCACCAAGCTGATGCCGGCGCCGAGCCTGGTCTTCAATCCGTCGACCCGGCAGATGTCGATGAAGCTCTTCGGCGTCGAGCCGCTCGGCCACGACGACAACAAGGCGGCCTATGAGGCCAACGTCGCCGCCGAGCGCGTGCGGCTCTGGTATGTGGCCACGACCCGCGCCGAGGACCTGCTGGTCATGCCGCGGTTTTCCGAGGACTCCGCCAAGCAGGACTGGTCGATCGTCGACTTCGCCCTCAAGGAGCTTCCGGAATTCGACCTGACGCCGTTCCCGCCGCAGACCTATGCGCACGGCGCCGGCGCGAGCAACGCCGAGACCGCTGAGAGCTTCTATGCTGACACGCTTCGGATCCGGGCGCGCAAGACGATCAAATGGAAGACCCCGTCGCGCCATGACGAGGTGGCCAAGCCCGTTCTGGCTGATCCGGAGATGGATGCGATCGTCGACGATCCACTCGAGGACCGTCCCGTGGTCAAGGGCTCGGCCCGCCGTGGCGTCGTGCTGCACAAGCTCATGGAGGAGGTGATCGGGGGCGAGACCGCCGATGACCTGGCCTCCCTGAAAGAACGGACGACGATCCTCGTCGGTCAGCTGATGAAGCGCGGGGAGACGATCGAGACCTCCGACCTCGATGTGGACGAACTCGCCGGCTCCGTGCTTCGTACGCTCGGGATCGCAGAGGTCGCCGCGCTGCGGGCGCGCCTTGTCGCCGAGCTTCCGGTTGCGGCGAGTTTCAACGGCGATGAGGAACTCGTCACCTACGGCATCGCAGACGCCGTCGCGCTCGAAGGCGACAGGATCGACATCGTCATCGACTGGAAGAGCGACGTCGAGCCAGGATCGAGCGTGGTCGCAGGCTATCGGGCGCAGGTCGCCGACTATCTGAAGACCGTCGATGCCAAGCGTGGGCTGATCGTGTTCATGACTACTGGTAAGGTCATCGAAGTTCTCGCCCTACCTATTGCAATGCATGCGCGGAATGCGAGCCAAGGCTGAAAATCGACAGACTGGAAAGTTCCACATACGCGCTAGTGTCTGTCCGCGCCGATCCCGAACCCTACGCATGAGGAGTCCTTTACGTGTCAATCGACTTGCTAACGAAGTAATTTCGTCGACTATACGCATTCTTTCAGCTGCGGGATTTGATGAAGATCAGATACGGCAATTGCTGACTGAAGCCTCAACGAGGGTTTCAAGTATTTTCGAAGGCAGTGAAGAGGATGCTCCACTCGGAGATGTCGCTCTCGAGTTCACGATCGGCTCATCGGACGACGCCGAAAATATGTCATGGGAATTCATGCAAAAATTTGAAGAAATTCCAGAATTTAAGCAACTTTCTAGAATCGAACGCAGATCGCAGGCATTGGACCACATCTCTGGAACGAAAGGAATTGAAGAAGCCATTGATCTTATTGAAAAGGCGCTACCATTTACTCAATCAGCGCAGAATTGGTTGCTAACGGAAGCTCCCCAAGCTGGAATTTCCGTTTATCCTTCGCGAGATCAATGGGCCAGGGACGCGTCAGACGAAGAGCTCGACAACGAAGGAAAAAATGTATTCCTCGATGATTATGGATTGGGTTATCACTTTGTTTTTAATCTCATATCATCCGCAGCGGAGGCGTCGTCAAGGTCAATGGATAGCAAACACTTTGCACGCATCATCGAATTATTGGAGTCTGAGGAAATTTTGTACCCTGATGATTTGACCGAACGCTTGTCCAGAGCAGGAAGTGCACTTCAGAAATCAATCGTATTTAGAGATTACATCTCCAATCTATCCGGGTATGGCGAACTAATGCAATCGGCGATGATCGACGACTTTATCCGGTCGACGCGTTTTGAGGGCGGTGCCTATATTGTTGAAGGGTGGGTGGACGCGCTTGCAGAGGAAGGGGTGCTCACGAAAGAAAAGCGTTCAGGCCGTTGGCGCATTACTGTCCACTAAACGACGGCTATTCACCGCGCTTTTTACTTACGCGGCGCTCTCCGTCATCGAACAGCAATAAATCTCATTGCCGCAAGATGTGGTGCGCTTGACGGGGGCTTGGGGTGCCGGTCAAGGCAGGAAGCACACGCGCGAGGGTCTTGCGCTTGCCGTGGATCAGGACGGAGAGCAGCGTCGCTCCCCACAGGTAGGCGACCCAAAGAATTCCGACGCCAAGCCAAAACGCTAGGATAGCGAGCCTCCATGTCAGCCGAAATGAGCCGGACAGATCGGTAGGGCGGCGCTCATGACGGCTGGGATACTGAACTGCTCTGGACGGCCTGGCTCGGCGCTTCGGATTGCGGCGTCTGAAAAATCTTGCGACCCGGAACGCGAAAATGGCGTTGCTAATTGGATCGGCGCCGGGAATGTCGAGCGCCGCCGCGCCGTCTATCGTATCCTCAATGTCCTGAAAGGTCGGAAACCCGAATGTCCGAGCGAGCGAAAATTTTCTACTTCTGCGCGCGGTCGACCGACGCGTTGGCCGCCGCGTTCGGCTTGGTGACGTGCTTCTCGACCTGTGGTGAGTGCGGGACATAGCGATTTAGACTGCGCTTCGATTGCACGTCTTTAACAGTCTTCGGGATGCCCAGAAAGCTCAACGTGCGGCGGCGTCCTCTGCGTCGATCTCGGCCGGTCTGACGCCAGCTCGTATGACCAGCCGGACCAGCGCGACAACAAGCCAGTGAGAAGGACGGTGCAGATGAGAGCAAAGGGAGAAAGGGCGAACGATGACGATGGAGAGCGCAGTGGTGACGCAGCGGGCGATAAACAACAATTAAGACCGGCAGGGTTAATGGGCGTATAGATCCTGAACATCTACGACTCTGTAGCTAACTAATACAGCAATGAGATCTCCGATATACAGACGCGTGGAGAAAGTCGTGGTGGACGCTGCGTTTGTCGCATTTACCTTTGAAAATCAAACACGTAGCTCGATGATTGAGCCGTGAATGATCGATTCGCCGCTAAATTGATTCACGGTCCTCTTGGATAGTTAAGTTTTGAGACATTGGTGACAGAAAAACTAAGATCGGCGGTCATGGGCTGCTGGGCGTTCGCGGCCATGTGTCTTGCAACTCTCTGTTGTCCCGCAGCCGGGGCCGCCGCTGAGGTCATCGGCTCGGCCCGGGTCGTCGACGGCGATACGATTGTCGTGTCCGGTGGAAAGATCAGATTGAATGGCGTTGACGCGCCGGAAACCGATCAGCTGTGCCTGACGGCCGCCGGACAACCCTGGACATGTGGTGTCGAGGCGCGCGATCGCCTGTCTGCCGTGACTGCCGGCAAGACCTGGAACTGCCGGACAACGGCTAAAGACAAGTATGATCGCTGGCTCGGCGACTGCTTGGTCGACGGCGTGGACCTCAACGGCTGGATGGTTGAGCAAGGTTGGGCGCTGTCGTTCGTGCGTTACTCCCACCGCTACGACGCTCACGAGCGGCGCGCCCGCGAGGCGCAGAGAGGGATCTGGTCCGGCGCCTTCATTGCGCCGTGGGAATGGAGATCCCGCAGCGGCGCGACGGTCGTGCTTGGATCTTACAGTGTTCCGCTCGACGCACAGAAAACGCTTTTGGCGCCGGCCACGTCTCAAATGGCTTCCAAACAAGGCTGCCAGATCAAGGGCAACCTCAATCGCGACGGGGTTTGCATCTATCACGTTCCTGGCGGGCGCTTTTATGCGCGGACGAGGATCGACGAATCTAAGGGAGAACGCTGGTATTGCACTCCCGAAGAGGCTCACGCTGCAGGTTGCCGTCGCTCATTGCAGTAGCATGATGGGCCTGGGCAGGTGCCCGAGATGCACGAACGAACGTCTTCAATCGACTTTAACCGTGGCATTCTTCCGCGGGCTCCAAGCAGCTGACGGGCTTGCAGCGCGTTCGACGTGCCGGCGCGCCAACATCGAGCTTCTTGAGCCGGCGTTGGTCGGATCGCCGCAAACCTGTGTTTGACCAGAATATCGTCGAAAAGTGCAACGACAACAAGCCGTTGACTAACTCGGCTTTGCTAAAGCGCCCTGTCCCGTGCCAGAGATGCTCTCGGCAAGCGTGATTTTCGCCGGGTGCACTTCAAAAATTCAGCAGGGTGTCCTGCGAGCCGATCCGCTGCCTCTGGATGGCCACGCTCGACATCTTGCTCTTTACCCGAGGCGAGACTTCATGCCGCGAGCGCGCTGTGACGCTCGATCCGTTCAATAATGCCGGTGCGCTTGCGCGATCCGAGATCGACCTCGATCTCCTCTTCCTCGCCGACGCCGACGAGCGCCAGACCGAGCGGCTCGGAGATGTGCACGATCCCCTCTTCTGGCCGGTTCTGGTCTCGCGACAGCGTCACGCGCAAGGCCCGGTTCGGCTCGTCGTCATAGCGGAGCACGACAAGGTCGCCTGGCTGCGCCACTAGCCGGTCGTTGTCGACAGCCGGCGGCGTTGCGGGGGCGGCGTCAAACAGCTCGTTTCGGCCGGCCAAGGCGTCTGCGCCCGACGTCGCACTTGCGCCTGCGTCCTGGATCTCCGCCGCGGTTTCGCCGACCTCGCGGAATTCGGTCCAGACGCCGTCGAGCGGCTTTGACCCGATCGGCTCGATCTCCATCGCCGCAAGCGTGCGCTTGAGATCGGCCATGCAGGCGTCCTTGTCAGCGATCCAGTTCGAGCCCCAGCATCGCCAGAACGTCCAACCGAGGCGTTCGAGCGCCTGCTGGCGGCGGAAGTCGGCGGCCCAGACATCCGGGCCATGCCACTTGTCGCCGTCGAGTTCGATCGCCAAGCGGCGATCATTGGCGCCCTCGACCACGAAGTCGATCCTGAAGCCGCCGACCGGGACCTGCGCCTGGAGGCGGTATCCCATCCCGAGCATCCGCTCGGCGAAATCCTTTTCAAACCCGCTTTCGCAAAGCTCCAGGACGTCCTTGCGGACCACGAGCCCGCCCTCGCCCATCGGATTGCGGAAGTGCTCGATGACCGCGAGTTTGAGATCGCCCTGCTTCAGATCCGAGCTCGTGACGGACCGGACGAGGATCATCCGGTCGCGGGCGCGCGACATGGCGACGTTGAAGCGCTGCTCGTAAAGCCGCGCGCGGGAGGTCACGACCGTCTTGGAGCACACCACCATCGACAGGATAATGATGTCCCGTTCGGCGCCTTGGAACTTGGCGGCGGAGCCGAACATGAGGTGATGACGGTCAAAGATCTCGGCCCCGAACTCGGCCATGGCGCGATCCTGGATCACCTTGACCTGCTTGTCGCCGACCAGAGAGATGACCCCGACCGTGCGGCGCTCCATCGCCGGATCGGCGACGATCCTGCGGAGCTCCTCGATCACCGCATCGACCTCAGGCAAGTTGATCTGGCTGTCGCGCCGACCGTTCTTGACCAGGATATCGATCAGGGGCGGATCCAGGCGCTGGCTCGCCGACGGCAAGCGCATCGGAATGAGCGCGCCGTGATAGAACCGGCTCGAAAACCGGATGATCGGCTCGATGCACCTGAAGTGCTCCTTCAGCATGATCGCCTTGCCCGGGAAGATGATCGAGGCGAGCTCGTAGAGGCTCGTCGAAGGGTCGAGCTGGTCGGCGTATGGGAGGCCTTCGAGATAGGTCGTCCTGAGCTGGATGACCGTCCGTTCCTCGAGGCCAATCGGGGTCGGCGAGACCTGCTTGTCGTCGCCGACGATGAGGATCTTCTTTCCCCGCAGCAGCGCCGGCAGCGCCGTGATGTCCGACTGCGACGCCTCGTCGACGATGACGAGGTCGAAGGCGGCGAGGCTTGCCGGGATCTGTTCGGATATCCGCCATTCGGGCATGATCCAGCACGGCACGGCGTTCGCGGCTTCGAATGCGGCGTCGCGGATGACCCGTCGCTGCCGCGGCGCCGATTTGCCGGTGCCTGCCCCGAGCTTGGCGACCGCCGAGGCGAACTTGGCGAGCGCCGTTTCGATGCGCGCGGTCAGCGAGCTCTTCAGGCCAAGGAACGTGCGAAGGCGTACGACTTCCGCCAGCAGGCGGCGCTTCTTGCCTTCCAGCTCCGCGCGTTCGTCGGAAAGCTTGCGGATGGCGTCGCGATCGCCGATCGCCCGGATGAAACCGGAGGCCCGTGACCATTCCCAGGCGCCGCGCCAGTCGGCCGGCGTCCAAGCGTCGTCCTGCCCCGTCGCCGGTTCTCCAAGGAGGTGGCTTGCCCATCTGCGAGCGCCCGATGACGCGACCTTGGCCGCGACCTTCTCGAGCGTGCTCTTGGCGTGATAGAGAGCCTGAAGGCGCGCGGCCTCGCGCAGCATCCACGACCAGTCGTGGCTCAACCGGTTGACGTCGACGTCCTCATCGCCGAGCGCGCCCGCGAAGGCCTCAAGCGCTTCGTTGAAATGGGTGTCGCCCCGCCCCGCCAGCGCGATCAGGCGCTCCTTGACGGCCGATGCGGTCGCGGTCTCCACGGCCCCGAGATTTGCCTCTAGAGCGTCCTTGGCGGACTTCACGGCTGCTTCGTAGACCGTGAGGTTCACGTCGAGACCGTAAGGGAAGATCGTCTGCAGCCGTCGCGCCATGTCTTCGGCTTCGCTTGCAAGCGACAGCATGGTTTTGGAGACTTCGCCGAGCCGGATGACGCGCTGCACCTGTTGGGCGCGATCCTCCGGAATGACGGGCAGGCCCAGCTGTGGCGCGAGCGCGTTCCACTGCAGCGAGAACTGGCGGATTTCGGACAGCCAGCCGACATAGCCGGCTGCGATCGTCCACTCGTCCCGGCTTGCCGGAGCCGTCCCCATGACGCGGACAATGGCGATGCTCGCCTTGAGCTGCCCTTTGCCGAAGGAGAACACTCCGAACGGGTTCTCGCCGCGCGCGAGCGCCGCCACCGCGCCCGAGAATTCCGGATCGTTCGGGTCGCCCGTTCCCAGATCGATCGCCTGCATCGCATAGGCGTCGCCGTCGGACAGACGGCGTCTCCGCAAAGCGCCGGACCGCGGTCGTCGATGCGTCGGTTGGCGTCTCGTGTCGCGCAAGCGAGCGATAGGCCTTGAACGCCCAGGGCTCGTTGCCCTCGCCATGGGCGAAGTCGCTCAGCGCCTTGATCCAGACCTGGGCCTGCCGGGCGCTCTCGTTCTGGCCAGTGGCCATGATCAGCGTTTCGCGGATCTCGCACGGTCGCCGGCCAAATTTGCAGCCAGCAGGTCGCGATGCGCGGCGAGCAGGTTCGGCATGTCCGGCAGATCCGCCGCTATCGGCAGGTCCTGTGAGCGGTACGCGATGTCGTCGCCCAGTGCGATGCGCGCGGCGCGGGCGTCGCGAATATCGCCGTCACCAAACTGAGGCTCAAAACGTGCTCCCAGGTCGAGATCGTCGGTAAACCACAGGAAGGTCGACTGCCCTTCGACCACCGTGCGCGCCAGATCCATCGGAAGCACGTCCGAGCCTGCGGCCGATACTTTCTCGAGGTTTCGCCGGGCGTAGTCGATCAGCTCGACGTCGATCGCCTTGATACGGTCGCTGACGTCGGCAAGCGCGTTCTGCTTGTCGCCGATTTCACGCGAGACCTGAGCGACGTTGATCTGCTTGGCCTCGCTGGCGAGCATCTGGATCGCTTCTTCGAGCTGACCCGCGCCCTCTCGATCCGAATGGATGACGCTGATCGCAAGCGCCCGGATTCCCTCCGGCAGCTTCTCCCGAACGGCTACCAGGGCTTCCGCGGATTTCGCGGTCACGAGAACACGCTTCCCGCAGGCGAGGTAGTGTGAGATTATATTCCCGATTAGATGCGTTTTTCCGGTGCCCGGGGGCCCCATCACGTGCACGGCGGGATCTTCCTCCAGGCGGTACGCGATGGCTTCCTGATCCGCATTCGTCGCGAGCGGAAAGAAGAAATCGTGCGCGGCCTTCGGCTGGAGATCGGCTACGCCAGATCCTTCGCCGACCCCGGCTCTCCAGCTGGCCTGCCCGAGATCGATGCCTCCGCCGCCATAGATCTTCTCGTCGCTCGGCGGCGTGACGAACCTGACGCCAGCCTCTGGGATCTCTTCGATCTTCTCGGCGCCCTCGACCGAGCGGATCAGCTTCGAAATGTCGGCCTTGCGGAAGTCCTCCGCCCTGTTGCGGGCATAAAGCACCCAGGTATCGCTGATCCGCAGCGTGTCGTCGGCCACCGAGAGCTTGCGGTTGGTCTCGTCGCGGCCTTCCTCGTCCGGCACATAGACGCCGCTCGCCGACAGGCGGGCCGCCGCGCTCTTCAGGATCGTCTCGAAGGTTTTCTTGGTGAACGGCGAGAACAGGATGTCGGGATCGTCGATGACCCGCTGCAGCTGCTCGGCGGCGTCGCGTGCGAAGGCCTTGGAGCCCTCGACGTCGAGGGCGTGGAACGCTTTGAGGTTCAGGACCGGCGAGGCCTGTCGCGGCATCACCGAGAGGGAGCCGTCCTCCTCGAGTTCGACGTCAACAAGCTGCTCGAGAACGGGGATCGAGAGCTTGCCGCGCTCGTGCTTCCAGCGCGCCATGCCGACGCCCCCAGACGAGCTCGATCTGGTTGTCGTCGCCGGCCGCGAGCTGGCGCTGCTGGATCTGGTAGATCTTGTTGTAGACCGAGATGGACAGGCGCCGCGGCCGCTCAACCTTCGCCCAGGCCTCCCAAGGACCATCGATCCACGCGGCGAACAGCGACTGGAATTCGCTCATGGTCGCCGGGCGCAGGATTACGTCGAGCGTCGAGGGGTGGTCCTCGTCGGCGTCGAGCGGCCGCAGGACATCGTCCATCCCGATCAGGCCCGCCTCGCAGAGATCGGAGATCTCTTCGATCGACAGCCTCAGCACGCGCTGGGGGAGCAGCTCAGGCTTCTTGTCCGGCGTCGGGTGGGCGACCGGGACGATCCAGTCCGTGAACATGGTGTCAGGCGCGGGCGGCTGCGTCTCGCGCAGTCGCTTCATCCGCATCCAGGTCTCGCCCTCGCCGCTGGTCTCGACACCTTCGAGGTCGATCAGGTCCGCCTCATAGAAGGCGGGAACGCCGGCTTCGCCGAGTCGTAGATGATGCGCTCGTTGAGCGTCAGCAGCTCCGAAGCATAGAGCAGGACGTTCTTAAGGTCGGCCTTTGTCTTGTCGAGGCTCACGTAAAACTCTGTTTCCAATAAGGAGTTGAGCGAGATCGCTGCGGGACTACTTAAATTCGACGACGCCCGCGCTCATCTTGATCGAACCATCGGGACTGAGCACGGGCGCCCGTTCGGAGAACCGCTTGCCGTAGCTCTCGACCTGGGAGACGCGGGCCTCGCCCTTCACGGTGAAATCGATGAGGGCGATGACGGTCCAGTAGCTGAACGAACTCTTCTCATTGAGCCCGCAGGTGACCACCTGTCCTGCCCCGTTGTCCACCACCGCTCTGGCCCCGAAGGACTTGAACGATCCGACGCCGTTGGAAAGGGCCGAATAGGCCGCGATGGTGGCGTAGCGCAGCGCCTCGGGCTTGTGGATCAGAACCGTCTCCACTCCCGGCTCCGTCGAGTCGCCGAGGAGCTGGACATGCGGCGCCTCGCCCGGTGATCCGAGTCTTCGATAATAGGTCATGCCCGCATGGCCGGCGACGTCGACCCAAAGGCAATAGAGATCGAGGTCGCCGCGGCTCTCCCATTTCAGGTAGGCTGTGATCGGCTTGTCGTTGACGAGATTGATCGCCGAGCGCTCTCCCTTCTTCGACAGGTTGATAGACGAAGGGCCGGCGGAAGCGGCGGCCTGAGGCACCGGGGCGGGAGGCGCGGCCACGGGGGCCGCAGGGACCGCGGCCGGCGGCGGAGCGACAGGCGCTGGCGGCGGTGGGGCAGACGTCGTCTCAATCGCGGTCTGCGGTTCGCCGACGTCGACGCCGAAATGGCGAGCCAACGGCCCGAGCCCGCCGTTGAAGCCCTGCATGATCGAGCGAATCTTCCAGCCGCTGGAATGCCGGTAGACCTCGGCGAGGATCACTGCCTTCTCTTCGTTGAACTCCGGTGCCTTAAGCTGGATCGACTGCCCGGTCGAGCGCGCTTCGACAACAAGTCCCTTTACGTCTCTGACCGGCCCTTCGCCTGCGATAGTTAGGTAGAACTTCTCCACCTCCGCCGGCGCGCGTGAGGGGCGGATGTCGAAGGTCCAGAGCTTGGTCGCCATAGATAGTTCGACCGGGTCCGAGGGGCCGCCGGGCTGATTGAAGAACACCATGCTGGCGTCCGAAAGCACCTTCCCGGCTGGGCCTATCATGAAGCAGGACGCGTCGACTTCATGCTCCGAGCTGAAAATTCTGACGTCGACCTCAATGCTGATGTCATTTGGACCGAGGAGCGCGTTCGCTCCTGGGATCAGACTATGCGTCACGCTATGTCCTTGCCGGTTTGGCTTCGCCTGAGGAGGTGTCCGCCCACCATGGTTGAGTCGTCAACGGATCTAAACCGACTCAAGCTCTGTCGTCATCATCGGTATGCCGACGGTTCGAACGAACTTAAGCCCACCCGGGCTGTCGAGACGTAGCGCATTGAAATACAGAACACTGACGCCATGCATTCCAAGATTTAGCGAAGTTCTAACATGAATTGCGGACACAACAGTAAATCATTTTGTCTGCACGTGAAGAATGGAGAATCCAAGTGGGCCAAGTAATGCACCGCACACATAAATGAAAAATGTGCACGATATCAAAGTATCGATTTTATAGGCGGAGCCATGACTGACGACTTGGAGCCTCAACACTGGATCCGAAAGCTGCATGGCGCGCGCGGACCAGCTTTGAAGGCCGCCGAAAAGGTTGAGACGCTCGTAGAGCAACTTAAGGCACTGGACGAGCAGCGGGTTCGGTGCGCGAGCGTGCTCGCGGGCGCCTTGGCAGACGCCGAAACCCTCGCCCACGAGAACTGGAGCGAGGAAGAGATCGCAGTCGCAAAGCGGCAGACGGTCAATGCCCAAGTAGTAGGCTGAGCGCCCGAAGGTGCGGACGTGCAATCTAGGAGCGCGTCTGTCAGATAGGATCACAGACGTCGACGGTATGCCCTGAAGGAGCTCACGTTGGGCTTTCGGTTTCGTAAGTCGGTCAAGCTTTTCCCGGGCGTCCGGTTGAACTTTTCAGGCTCTGGAGTGAGCGCAAGCGTCGGCGTGCCCGGCGCGACGGTCAACTTCAGCAAGCGCGGCCGCACTACCACGCTCGGCCTTCCGGGCACCGGCCTTTCCTACCAGGACCACACGCCTTGGGGCGGCAAGCGGCAGGGTCGTCGTCGCGCGCCTCCTCCTGTCCCGGTCCCGGCTCCCTATACGCCGAGCTATGAGCCGCCGGCCCCGATCGATACCCCGCCGCCATCGTCTTCGCTCGTCGACCTGCGCAGCGTCGAGACCGCCAGGCTGACCTGTCCGGATTTGGTCGGGGTCAAGCAGATGGTCATCGAGGCCAGCGCACAGAAGGCCGACCTCGCCAAGGATTTTCGGCTTGCTTGCGCGGCTCGCGAGACCGTCTGGCGCAAGCTCCGCCGTCGCGAGCAGGCTCCTCTGAAGTGGGTGTTCGGCTCCCAGATCGAGCGTCGCCGCGCCGATCTGCTCGACGCCGAGATGGAGGCGCTGAAGGTCGCCGAGGCCATCTTTCAGTCGAAGGTAAACCTCGATTTCGGCGTCGACCGTCGCACGCTCGACGCCTATCGCGAGCTCGAGATCGCCTTCGATGGCATCCGATGCGCGTCACAGGTCTGGGACGTCACGGCGCTGGACACTGTCGAAGCCGAGCGTACAGGGCGGATCCTGTCGACCAGTTTTTCTCGCTCGCAGGTGGTTGTCTCTCTGCTTTTTGACGGATCGGTGAAAACCACTCAGGCTGGGTTACGATTTGAGAACGCCAACGGCGGCGATCTCGAAATCTATCCAGGCGTCATGATCGTCAGGGAGAAGGTTGGAGCCGACTTTGCGCTTATCGACCTGCGGCAGGTCACTGTCGAAGGTATGGACTTGAGCGTCATCGAGCTCGGGGACGTGCCCGAGCGTGCGACTATTTCGGAGCAGGTTTGGGAGAGGGCCAATCGAGATGGAAGCCCAAACCGTCGTTACAGCGCCAATAGGCAGCTCCCGGTGTGTCGCTACGGAACACTGAAATTCCATGCCTCATCAGGCCTTATGGAGGCATATCAGGTTTCCGAAGCAAATAAGGTTCTCCCGTTTGTAAGCGCCTGGGGCGAGTTGCAGCGTGCTCTTGCAGCGATGCCCACCCAGCCCACGGGCCTACCTGTCGCTACCCCCGAGATGCCGACAGAAGACGAGCTTTTGGCGATGCTACCCACCCTTCCGGCCGTGGGCGGTGCGTGGGGCGCCTCCGCACTCGTCGTGGCTGGCGCGCTGTTGGCGATTGTGTGGGCGCTGGGACAGGCCGCAGGCCCCCCGCAGCCGCCGGTTCACGATACGGTTTCGGCAGCGCCCGCAGGGATCTCGATTGAACCCGCGCCGGTCCGACCGGACTCCCCTCAGCCCTCGCCGCTTTCGCCAGATGCAAACGCCGATGTCGTTGCAGGCCGCTCGGCTCCGGCTGCGGCGACGGGGCCTACCGATCGGACATTGGCTCCATCGGCTCCGCCTGGTCCTGTGGAGAGCAGGACCAAGAGGGTCGCAGCGCGAAAGGCGGCGAACGTCCGCTACAGCGCCGACCAACGCTCTGGCGTCGTCGGAAAGGTCAATCCCGGGGACACGTTCGACATTCTTGTCAGATCGGGCGAGTGGGCGCAGATCGGTCGGGATGGATTGAAGATCGGCTGGATCCACGGCAGCTTGATCGAGCCGGTGGATTAACAAACCACCACGGACGCAGTCGAATTGACCGGTACGCCCCAAGACTACGTTCGCGAGGCTGCGCCAATAAACCTATTTTGGATTTACTGTTGCAATGGCGTCGGATGATTCTCAACTAACGCGCAATCGCAAGTTGACCGCCATAAATGACAGGCTCTGGCATTACGGAGATTTCTGACTCTAAGTAACTCTGGCGCGAATTTGCTATACCTTGAACTTCTGCCCTTGCTACGATCTTCTCAGCCCAAGCTCGGTGTGTTGTGGGTTCGCACATTGCGCCATTCAGCTTGAAAACCGCCGCGGCCACGGGTTCCAGGATACGGAGGGCGGCTTCGAAATCGGCCGCGCTGACCTGAAACGCCGCATTGATCGGCCTGAGTTGGCAAGGATGTATCGCGGTCTTGCCTACTAGTCCGTGGGCGACGTCCCGTGCGAGTTCTGCCGAAAGTGTATGCGCGTCATCCAGTATTTCGAAAACCGGCGCGGTAAGTGAGAAGCCTGCGGAACCAAGCTGCGCCGTGAGGTTGCCGACGACCGAGGCCAGTGGACCATCGTACAGCGTCATTCCTGCGATCCTGCGGAGACCTAGACTGGCCAGAAGGTCGTTGCCGCCGATCCGCATCGCCAGCACCCGATCGCGACCAAGGCCAATCACCTCGTCGCGAAAGTCGCGGATACCGAAAGGATCAAAAAATTCCTTGGTTTCGAGGGTGGGCATCAGCAGCAAATCCGTGCCGGCGACAGCGTCGTACCAGCTCGTCATGCCTCCAGGGCAGGCCTTAGGGGCGACGAAACCATCGAAGACGACGGAATCATTCCATTGCGCGATCTTTCGCGCCATGTCGATCGAGCGCGGTCGAACGAAGATAAGCGGATGGCCATCGCGATCCGGATCGACCTTTAACGCCAGCGTGATCTGGCGGAGATTGGCGAGCCCGACTTCGACATGGCTCGACAGCAGCGAGTCCTCGAGGCAGAGGACGACCGACTTCAGGCCAGGGTGCTTCTGGCCACGCACGATGTCGAGAATCGAGATATGCGTCGCCGGCATGTAGAGCGTGGCGCCCAGGGCGAATGGCGACGGCCGAGGCTTCAGCATCATGAGGCCTTTCCGATCAGGGTGACGGCGCGATAGGGCGCGATCCCGCCATGCAGCGTCTCGAGTCGAACGCCGCGGTCGGTCGCCAGGTAAACCAAGGCCGCGAGGTCGGGATCGAAAGGGTCTGAGATGAAGACCCGTTCGGGCATGCGTCGCAACACAGCGCGGGTCGCTTCGGCGATGCCCGGCTTGACGCGGTTGAGGTTGCTTACGCTGTAGTCTGCCACGATCCGTCCGACTGTCGCTTGAGCGACTGCGGAATGGCGGGCCCGGTCAGCGTCGGTCCAGACGGCCGCTTCGGCGTGCAGCAGGCGTAAGCCCATCTGTGCCCAGATCTGGTCGACGAAGGCGCGGCTGACGTCGTGGCGGGAAAGGCTGACGAGGTCGAGGCAGCCGTGAAAGCCGCCCGAAGCGATGATCTCGTCGTTGAGGATCGAGCGGCTGACGAGGCCGGAGACGGTCGCCCCGAGGATGCCCGACGGGATCAGCCAGTCGTCGCCGGAGGCCGAAAGCCAGGCGCGGCCGCAAGGGTCGGCAACCACGACCAGGCGCGGCAGGACGTCAGAGCCGGCGAGGCTCTTCTCGAGTTCGCCGATGATCGCACCCTTGCCGGTCCAACCGTCGACGAAGACGACGCCGGCGGGATCGCGGCGCGCTGTGATGTGACGCATCGCCTGCTCGTCGATGCCGCGGTCGCGGATGATCGAGACGCCGTAGTGGGCGACATCACGGCCGAGCGCCTTGAGCGCGCGCTTCAGGACCACGCCGACCGGCAGGCCGGCGCGCACGAGGCTGACGAGCGTGATATCTCCGGCGATCTCGCGGGAGAGAGCTTGGGCGAGGCGCGCAAGGTCGTTGGCCATGCGCTTGGAACCGGCGTCGAGCGCCTTCTCGTACACACCGACGTAAGCCGGATCTGGAGCCCTCTCCTCTGAGATCATCTCGGAGTAGTGACGCTTGCCTGTCTGGATCAGCTTCTCCTTGGTCGCGACATCAGTCGGCGCGACGTTCGTCGGCTGCAGCAGGAGCTCGACGTCCTCAGCAGCATAACTGCCGGAGAAATGGGTGATTTCGACGCTTTGAGCGAGCGTTGCCATCGGAGCCTCCAGCTCAGCAGGCTAAAAGCCTGGAAGTGATTTGACTGCGGTTTGGTGCTCCCCACCAGTCGCATTGTGACAGGAAGGGAATGTCAGTCAGACTGTCTCCAAGCCCGATAATCGGACGCTCTGGATTGCACTGCCTTATCTTTGCCAGGATATGTGACACCGCTCGTTGCTTCGAAATCGCAGAAGGAATGAATGCGAGATTGTTTCCATTGAGATGGACGGTCCAATTCGTGGGAGTATTGGGTAGTGTCGCCAGCAGCGACAGCTTGGAGCCTTTTTCATCATCGTTCTGCTTGACGACCGCGTAGGTTCCAACGTGGCCTTCCCTCACAATCCAGCTTCGGATCGAAATTCCAAGCTCTTCCGCAAACCTGTTGGCGTCTTGGAGGACCAGGCCCAATCGTTGCTGTTCTGGCTCGAGATCTTCTGCGATCTGTTCTCGCCAGAGTGGGTCGGTCGAGCCGTCCGGTAGCAGGATCAGCGCTCCGTTTGACAAGATCGCCCCGGCTGTGAATGGCAGGTCTACTGACTTGAAAGCTTCGGAGCCGCGCGCGGTGACCGGGATGAGGTCGGTCGTCGCGACAAGCCAGTCGACGAGCGCGGCCTGCGGGCGGTTCATCATCGAGTGGCGGCCGTTCCTGGCGGTGGTGACCTGCTTGAGGAACGGCTGCTCGCTCTCGGGATGCTTGGCCGCCGTCGAGAACAGGGTGTCGTCGAGATCGACGAGGCAGACGGGGCGAATCACGGCGAGACTCCGTCGATGTCCGAGACGATCTCGGGGCTGATGGCTTCGATGAGGGTGGGGTCGATGGTGTCGGCCGTCGTCTCGACGCACAGGATGATCCGGTCGTAGAGCGCGGGGTCGACGTTGTAGGCGAAATTGGCGATGCCCAGGCCGTAATTGTCCGAGAAGGCGAGCGCCGAGCCGATGGCGTGGCCGACCGCGATCGGCGAGCGGGTGACCGAGGAATAGCGCACATGGGCGCCGTTCTTTTCCAGCGCTTCGGCGAGCAGGAACGGCCGCCAGACGTGTTCGCCGGTCCCAAGGACGAGGATCCGTTCGCCGGGGCGGCAACGGGCGAACTCCGACGGGACGTCACGGTGGGAGAGGACGCCGAGCCGGCCCCAGTCCTTAGCCGGGTCGATGCGCGCCGCGCCTGCTCCGGTGACGTCGACATGGGGCATCTCGATCGCCGGCGCCTTGGCGTCGGGCGTCCAGCTATAGCGTCCCGACAGCAGCGAGACCGAACGGCAGCCCCGGCCGATCGCCGCGACCGCCTTGCCGTCGGACCAGTCGGTAAGCGTGACGAGCGAGACGTCTTCGGCCGTGATGCCGGAGGTCCGGAGCGCTGCCACGAGATTGATGAAGGTCTTGCCCGTCGACATCTCGTCGTCGACGAGAACGAGCGAGCGCGCCTCGCGCACGGCCGCCATGATCTCAGGATCGGCGGGCTCGTGGATCAGGTGCGTGGTTGCGTGACTGTGCTCTTCCTCGAAAGTCGCCAGTAGCGGCGCGTCGAGGCGATGGCGGGTGGTCGTAAGATAGACGACTGTCCGGTCAGGATTGCGGCGGACCAGTTCACGATGGACGCCTGCGCCGAGGCCGACCGCGGTCTCGGCCATGCCGATCACGAGGATTGGCTTGTTTCCAGTCATCACGCACTGGCGGGCGAGCGCGTCGTAGCTCGACTGCATGGCTGAGGGCGCGACGGGAATGTGCCGGCCAAGCACCCGGGAGACAAACAGGAAACCGCGCTTTGGATTGCGGCGCTGGGCGAAGCCGAAAAGGTCGATCGGGGGAACGGCCGCGCGGTCGACCTCCACATCAATGCTCCCGGTCAGGAGATCGGCGTGGAGACCGTCGCGGTCCCTGAGCGCGCGGAGGGCCATGGGGGTGACTGGACCTCAGACCGTGGGCTTGCGGAATCGGCGCGTGGCGCGCCACAGGGCGACGAGCACGCCCGCCAAGATGAGCAGGAACACCGTGTTGAACCAGGGGAACGGCGAGGCGTCGGCGGCCGCGCGGGTCACGCTGGTCGCGTTCGGAAACCACGACACCAGCGGGATGCGCCAGCCATAGGACGAGATGATCGCGGTGCCACGCTCGCCGGCGATCGAGTTCGCCGTCGCCTGGACGTCTGTGGAGTTGAACTTGAAGTAGAATGGAAAGCCCCAGCTGGTGTCTTCGTTCTCGAAGACATGGGGCTTCTTGGACTCGATGTCCTCGGCGTAGATGTAGAACACGTCGCGGGTCTCGCGACCGCGACCGTCGCCCTGGATGCGCTTGCCGTCGGCGTCGACGCGGACGACCTCTGTGCCGGTGATGCGCAGCACGTCCTTGGACGGAAAGTAGAAGCTTGCCATCAGGATGAAGGGAAGGAAGACGACCGCGGCGAAGACGATCAGGAACATACGGGTCTTGGTCATGGTCACATGTACTCGCCGACAAAGAGCAAGAGGAGGAACAAACCGAGCGGAAGTCCGACCAGGTTGAGCCAAAGCTTTTTTCCGAGATGACCGCGCCAGCTCGCCAGGGCAGGCTCCACGCTCGGGGAGAACGGGTCGACGCCGCGCTCGGCCGCGATCTCGCGTCGCTTGCCCGGCGTCTTCAGGAACAGCACCGCGTAGCGGACGGCCGTGAGCACGCCTCCGGCGATCAGGAGGAGCAGAAGCACGCGCCCAATCGCGAGAAATGGGGTCATTGATGTATCTCTAAGCGCCAGACCGATTTGCGGACGGTTTTGACGAGACTTTGCAGGTCGAGCGCCGGCGTGCCGGGCGTCGGGTCGTCGAGCCGCGTGCAGTCTTCGCCTGCGGCTTCGATCAAGGCTTCCGCGAGCGATGCGCGTACCGCGAAATTGACATTCTGGGCGTTGGTCAACGTCGCCACGACGACGCCGATGACCCGTCCGCGCATGTCGAGCAGCGGTCCGCCGCTAGAACCAGGCTGGATCGCCGCCGAGAGCTGCAACTGGCGCGCATCCTCTTGGGGACCGAGCAGGCTCGAGATGCCGCCGGTAGTGACCTGGGGCCCCGAACTCAGCAGGCCGGCAAGCGGGTAACCGAGAACCGCAACCGTCTCGCCAAGGCCTGGACCGCCCCTGAAGCGGAACGGCAGCGGAGGGCCGTCGAGATCCTGTTCTGTGCGGATTAGCGCGACGTCGTTGTTTCGGTCGACGATTACTGGCTTTGCTCTGGATGTGCCGTCATAGCCCGATACCGTGATGACGCGGGCCTCGTCGACGACGTGAGCGTTGGTGACGATGAGGCGGCGCGCGACGGAAAATCCCGAACCTGTCCATTGCGGCCGGCCGTTCGGGGAACCGTAATCCTGACGCGGTTGTTCCTGCTGTCTTCGATCGCTTTGATCGAAGCCGAACTCGCGAGGCGCGTTGGGGCCGTCGTCAGAAAGCGTGACGCCGTAACGACGGCCGAGCGCATCTATTCCGTCGATCAGGCCGTCACTGCGCGCTCGAATCTTCCAGGCGTTATCGCGCCGGTAGAGCTCGGCGAGGATCGCGCAGGCATAGGCGTGGGGAAAGTCCGCCCCGCGCAGGGCAATCTCGTGCTCGCCGGCGGTGAGCCGGATTTCCGGCACGTCGCGGAGCGATCGGGCGGACCGGATGGAATAAAGGCATACTAACAGCTTGTTAGTCGAGGCTGGCACCTGGGCGAAGTCGATCGTGACGGTTGCGCCTTCGTCGCGCACCCAGGCGCTCTCACCTCCATAGCTTTGGAAGGCGCCAGGCATGCCGACGTCGCTGGCGTTAAGGGGCACGAGCGCGATGCCATATCCGACACTTATACGCGGAGCGGAGAAAGCCAGCCTCACGCTCTCGCCTACGCGAGCGATTGGAGCGTTCTGCCCGGGCTGAAGCTTGGTCACGCGGCGGTCTCCGTCGTGGCGGAGCTGAGGAGCGCCGAGGTTTCAGGCAGAGCAAAGGCCGAAGCGTTGATGCGCACAGCAACCGGTTCTGCGAGGTGCTTCACTATCACGGAGCGGCCGGTGGCGTGGCGTGCCCAGATCGCTGGGAGGTTGACGCCGGCAGGCGCCGAGTATGCGACGCCGCCCGCAATCCGCGCGTTGGCTTCGAGAATGTTCTGGCGGCCGTCGGCTCCGCCGCGCGTCTGGACATTGACGATGCCGTCGAGCCGCATCTCGGCGGCGACGGCGCGCGCGATTTCGACCTGGGGACCTCGGGTCTCGATGATCTGGTAGTGCGCCGTCTTGTGACGCGAGACGGCCGCGATGACGCGGCCGTCGTCGCAGACCATGTCGATCGAGTATTCCTCGCCCGGCAAATATTCCATCAGCAGCATCGGCTCGGGGTTCTTTGCGCTTGCGAGCGCGTGGGCGAGCACCTCTGAAGAGACGCTACGGCCGTGGAGTGCGGTCAGCGCGTCGAGCAGCCCGGCCTTCGGGTCGATCTGCAGGAAGCCGCGTCCGAAGATGCCATTAACGGGTTTCACGCAAAGACGCTCGACGTCGTCGAACTCCTTCAGCGCCGCAACGAACTCTTCGGCGCCGTCTACGCGCTTGGTGCGCGGAAGGGGCGCGATGCCTTCAATACGCTTGGCGAACACGTCTTTGTTCTCAACAGCGAAGGCGTTTTCGCTGGTTGAAGCGCCGGTCGCGAGACGAACGCCAAACGAGGCGAATCGCCCGCGCAGATCGGAAAGGGCTTCGCGATGTCGGGTGCACAATACCGCGGCGACGTCGCGATGTTTGGCGACCTGCTCGACCCACTCGCCATAGCCACAGCCGGGGATTGGGCCGAGATCGGTGTCGTTAGGTTCGGCGAAGGAAGCATCGGCAACGGCTAGAATATCTTCGCGCGGCTTTGCGTGCGAGGCCAAGACAACAGCCCAGTCTTCGCTTCCCCGGATCAAAGAGACGACGTCACGCTGGCTGGCGTGGGACTGCGCGATCCATAAGGCCGTCACAAATCGGAACCTACAGTCAGAAGCGATTGAAAGACTGCTTCGGGCTCAACTGGCTCGCCGATCGTGCGTACGACGTAGCCGGGTGCCCAGATCCCTGACGCGTTGCCTCGGAGCGTATGGATATTGCGGGAGGATACGGCCTTGAAGCACCGCATCAATTTGGAGATATCGAAGCCTGGTGAGTGATCAAGAATTAGCTCCATCCAGCGCTCGCCGAAGCGATAATTCACGAGGTAACACTTCATTCTTTTGGTTGCGTTGCGAAAGGCGTTGAGGACCACTTCGCGCTCACGATACTCCAATGGAACGAGCCCATCGACAAACGCGATCACGACCTGAAGCTGCATGGTTAACTCGTTGTTTTTCATGCAATTTCTTCTGCCTGCGCTAATGTTGAAAAGCAGCACAACGACTTGACACACGATGGTAGGCCGTTAGGGTGTCGATGCAAGCATAAATTGAGCGGCAGGCGGATACGCCTCTAGGCCGTTCAGCCATATGGGGAAACTTCAAGAATGATTTCTTTGTCAAAAGGGCAGACCATCAATCTGTCCAAGGAATCATCTGGCCTCGCACGAGTCATGATGGGTCTCGGCTGGGACGCGGTAAAAAAGAAAGGTTTCTTCGGTTTCGGTGGCGGCTCGCAAGACATCGACCTCGACGCTTCGGTAATAACCTTTGATTCGAACCGTCAGCCGCTTGACGCCATCTGGTTCCGACAACTGAAGTCTAAAGACGGATCGATCGTCCACTCTGGCGACAACCGGACCGGCGACGGTGACGGCGACGACGAGACAATAAGGGTCGATCTGGCCAAGCTCCCGGCGCAGGTGACGGACCTCGTGTTCGTGGTGAATTCCTTCGCCGGACAAAATTTCAATGAGGTCGACAACGCCGTCGCTCGTCTCGTGGACGAGGCGACCGGTAAGGAGCTTGCCCGCTACGAGCTCCGTGAGAAGGGTTCTCACACAGGCGTCGTTATGGCCGTCGTGTCCCGCCGTTCGGGCGAGTGGACGATGAAGGCGGTCGGCCAACCGGCTCCAGGCCGCACCGTCCAGGACCTCGTCAGCCCCGCTATGGCGGCGCTCTGATCAGGATTGGGTGAACCCGGCCATGGCGAACCTCACTCCTGGGGGCAACGCGTCTCTGATCACGTCGACGCCTCGCGTCAGCGTGACGTGGTCGGCGCGCGGCTCGGCGGCTTCCGATCTTGACGTGTCCGCGTTTGTGCTGCGCGCCAACGGCAAGGTCGGCGGCGACGCCGACATGGTGTTCTTCAACCAGCCCTCGACTCGCGGCGTCTCCGCCGGGCCTTTCGCGCAAGCCTCGGGCGACGCGCTGGAGACCCGGATCGCCTTTGACCTGCCCGCGCTTGCCGCTGACATCGAGAAGATCGCGATCACCGCGACTCTTCCCGCCGGCGTTGCCTTTGCGGGCATGCCCTTCGTTCGCATCGCGGTCGCCGACGGAGCGGAGATCATCGGCTTCGACGTTCCGACCTCGGGCATGAAGGAGCAGGCTTTGATCGTCGGCGAGCTCTACCGGCGCAACGGCGCCTGGAAGTTCCGCGCCGTAGGTCAAGGCTTTTTCGGCGGCCTCGAACCGCTCGCCAAGAGCTTCGGCGTCGATGTCGCGGCTCCGGCCGCGCCGGCCCCGAGTGCGACTCCTCCTCCGGCCCCGCCGCCAGCGGCTCCGCCTCCGCCAGCTCCTCCGAAAATCAGCCTGTCGAAGATCTCGCTGACCAAGGAGAAGCCGGGAATCAACCTTTCCAAGCCCTCTGGGAGCTTTGGCGAGATCAAGGTGAATCTGAACTGGAACCGGGGAGGTTCCCCTCCGCAGCGTTCGGGCGGCTTTGGCGGTCTGTTCGGCGGTGGAGCGCGATCTGCCCGCGGTGGGATCGACCTCGATCTCGGCTGCTTGTTCAAGCTTAAGGATGGCTATATGGGCGTCGTCCAAGCGCTTGGGAACGCCTTCGGGTCGTATGAGGGCGAACCCTTTATTCAGTTGGCGTCGGACGACCGCACCGGCGCGTCGACAGACGGCGAATGGATTCGCGTCAACGGCCGCCAGTGGAGCCAGATCGACAAGATCCTGGTCTTCGCCTCGATTTACGAGGGCGTGCCGAACTGGGCTTCGACGGATGGCGTGGTCACGGTCTTCATGCCGGGCCAGCCCGAGATCGAGGTCCGTCTCGTCGAAGGGCGCAGCGGGAAGACCTGCTGCGCCGTCGCGATGATCGAGAACGTCGGCGACGCCATGCGGATCAGTCGTCTCGACACCTACTTCGCAGCCGTCGACGAGATGGATCGAGCCTATCGCTGGGGGCTGCGCTGGAGCGCCGGCTCCAAAGATTGAAGCGATCAAGACCCTGAATAGGAAAGAAGACCGCGATGCCGCTCGACTGGATCAAGAACACGCTGGCCCAGGGTCGCTCCAAGCTCGCCGAGGAAGTCGGTCGCTTCAAGAACAAGGAAACGCTCGACGCCATCGTCGCCGCCTCCACCATGATGGGCTTCGCCGACGGCACGATTTCGTCCGAAGAGAAGGCAAAGATGGTCGGCGTGCTGCAGGCCTCCGACGAGCTCAAGGTGTTCAAGACCGACGAGGTTATCGCGATCTTCCAGAACCTCTCGGGCAAGTACGACTTCGACAAAGCGGTTGGCGAGATGGAGTGCCTTAAGCTCATTGGCCGCGTAAAGGACAAGCCGGAGGCCGCCAGCCTCGTGGTGCGGGTCTCTATGATCATCGCCAATGCCGACGGCAACTTCGACGCCAGCGAGAAGGCCGTGGCATTCCGGATCGTCAAGGAAGTCGGCCTCGATCCGGCGCGGTTTGACCTCGCCGTCTAGAGCGGAAACGCCACGCCGACCGGCGCGAAGGTCGACCAAAATTCGACGATTGCAACTTCAACAGGGACTAAGTCAAAGATGCCCGTAAGCCTCTCAAAGGGCGGCAACGTTTCGCTCTCGAAGGAAGCCCCAAACATGACCCGGGCCCTCGTTGGCCTTGGCTGGGATCCGCGTTCGACTGACGGAGCCGCGTTCGACCTCGACGCCTCGGCGTTCCTCCTCGCCACGAATGGCAAGGTAGGCTCCGATGCCGATTTCGTCTTTTACAACAATCTCAAGCACGTCTCCGGATCGGTTGTCCATCAGGGCGACAACCGCACCGGCGAAGGCGAGGGCGACGACGAGAAGGTGCTCGTCGAGCTGGCGAACGTTCCGCCGTCGGTCGACAAGATCGTCTTCGCGGTCACGATCCACGATGCCACGACCCGTCGCCAGAACTTCGGCCAGGTCGGCAAGGCGTTCATCCGCATCGTCGATGCCGCGACCCAGAACGAGGTCGCACGCTACGACCTCGCCGAGGACGCTTCGACCGAGACCGCGATGGTGTTCGGCGAGCTCTACCGCAACGGAGCGGAATGGAAATTCCGAGCCGTGGGCCAGGGCTACGCCGGCGGTCTCGGCGCCATGTGCCAGAACTACGGAATCAGCGCGAGCTAACCATTCACCTCAGTGCTCAAGTTTCAAACGGGCCGAAAGCCCTAATAGGAGAACGACCATGCCTGTGAACCTGTCCAAAGGTTCGAACGTCAACCTCTCCAAAGAAGCACCAGGTCTCAGCAAGTCGATCGTGGGTCTCGGTTGGAATCCGCGCGTGACCGACGGGGCCGGCTTCGACCTCGACGCGTCCGTCTTCGCGCTTGGCGCGGACGGAAAATGCAAGTCTGAAGCCGACTTTATCTTCTACAACAACAAAAGCCACGCCTCCGGCGCGATCGTACATCAGGGCGACAACCGCACCGGAGAAGGCGAAGGCGACGACGAGCAGGTCAAGGTCAACCTCGCCGGCGTCCCGGCCGGGATCGAGAAAATCGTGTTCGCCGTCACCATCCATGAAGCCGACCAGCGGAAGCAAAATTTCGGCCAGGTCGACAAGGCCTTTATCCGCGTCGTCAACGAGGAAGGCGGCGCCGAAATCGCCCGATACGACCTCTCGGAAGACGCCTCGACCGAGACCGCGATGATCTTCGGCGAGCTCTACCGGGCCGGCGCAGACTGGAAGTTCAAGGCGATCGGCCAAGGCTACGCCGGCGGCCTGCAGTCGCTCATAGGCCAGTTCGGCTTGAGCTGATCAAGAATCGGGCCGGACGGGATTATCCGTTCGGCCCGCTCGAGGGCCATGTGAGATGCTGAACAGCGACAACGACCTCGTCCGAATTTTGTCGCGCTCCGCCGTCGCCGGCGTTGGGTTCAGCGCTGGCCGTGACTTCTACAAGGGCATGAAGAACAACGCGTTCCTGATCGTGGCGGCGCTCGTCCTGCTGGTCGCCCCGTTTATGCTGGCGCGGATGGTGACCCAAGGACACGACGCTCGCGAGGGCCAGAAGAGTACGCTCCCGGCGATTGGGCTCGGAGCGATCTTCCTGCTGCTGATCTACTTCTTGATCACTGGAGGATACGGAGAACGCAATCCCGCGACAGGATCAACCGACAACAGCGGAACGATAGCTTTGGTCCTGCTGATGATCTCGTCCCTGGCGGCGGCTCTCGGCACACTGATGGGCCTGTCGGAGCGACCAAAACGCTTGCGAGGTTTCCGGATCGCCGCCGACAACGAGCGATTCCTCCAAGACAACGGCATTCGCAACCTCGGAGGCGAAAGCCAGGCATTACGCGACGCCGCCGGGACCGAGATGGTCATCGACGACGAGCGGCGCGACAACGAGATTGTCCTGAAAGTGGTCGGCCGACGCATGAAGCGGGCCTTCCTCACCCATGACGATGAGGGACGCTTTATTCAATACATCCCGGCTGAAGGCCTCTGACGCCGGACGACTGATCGAACGGGCCAGCCGCCCGATTTCTCATCCCATACAGAGACCTTGTCCGTCATGGATTTCTCGAATCCCACCTTCTATCTACAGGTGCTCCAGATCATCTGGATCGACCTCCTGCTCTCCGGCGACAACGCTGTCGTCATCGCGCTGGCCGTCCGCGGCCTGCCTGAGAACCAGCGCAAGTGGGGCATCTGGCTCGGCGCTGGCGCCGCCGTGTTCCTGCGCATCATCTTCGCCGGCATCATCTCGTACCTGCTGAACGTTCCCTTCCTCAAGGTCGTCGGCGCCGTGCTCCTGTTCTGGATCGCGATCAAGCTGGTCGTCGGCGAGGAAGAGGAAGAGGGCGACATCGCCGCTTCCGGCAACCTCTGGAAGGCCGTGTGGACGATCGTCATCGCCGACGCGGTGATGAGCCTTGACAACGTCATCGCGATCGCTGCCGCCGCGAAGGGCCACTACGAGCTCTTCATCTTCGGCCTGCTGCTTTCGGTGCCGCTCGTCGTGTTTGGCGCGACCTGATCTCGGGCGTTCTCAAGCGCTTCCCGATCCTGGTCTGGTTCGGCGGACTGCTGCTCGGCTGGGTGGCCGGCGAAATGCTGGTCGGCGACAGCTTCCTGCTGTCCTACCTGCAGCCTTACCTCGGGGCATACATCGTCCCAAATCCGCATGCGGAAGACTTGCTGATGAGCATCGGCCTGCTGCATTACGGCGCTGCGGTAGTCGGCGCAATCTTCGTCGGCGTCGTCGGCTGGATCCTCGTCAAGCGCCGTGGCGGCCACTTAGAGGCTCCGTCGCCGTTCGACGAGAGCAACGCGGCTTGACGATACAGAGTGACGGAAAGCCCGGCTGCCAAGACCGGGCTTTCTTTGCCCCAAACAACTAGAAGCGCTCGTAAAAGTGCGATTGGGTCAACAAGATGGTGTCGCCCGCCGCCTATTCCTTAGGCCCTCGCCCATCTGGTCATCTCATCCGGACATGGAGGATTGAGTGTTGGGCCTATTCGATGGTATTCTGGGACACGCAAGCAGTGTGTCAATTGAGAAACTAAGTGCTGAGCTTAGTCCCATTCTGATCCCCGGCGAGACAATCGATCTTGCTTACAAAGTCATTCGAGATTTGTTTGTTTTTACCGACAAGCGTCTCATTTTGATTGACAAGCAAGGCGTAACGGGCCGCAAAACTGACTTCCATTCGATCCCGTATCGCGCCATCACGCAGTTCTCAGTCGAGACGGCTGGTACATTCGATTTGGACGCTGAGATGAAGATTTGGATTTCAGGTCAGCACGCTCCCATTGAGCGAACCTTAGCGCGAGGTAGCGATGTATCTGGAATTCAACGTGCGCTCGCCCGAGGCACGCTGCGCTGACGACGCTTCAAACCAAGGGCGTCAACCTCAAATGCGACCATGTTGGCGGTGTCCGGTTTCCTACACTCAACCATTGATATGCGACGCCATCACGGCGAAACAGCGCCTAAGAAATAGTTGGCTTGGCACCGAACAGCGGACCACTCAGACAGCCGCTATGGGTCAACGTTCGAAACGTAGACGAACAATTTACCACCCCTACAATCCGGCCTTTTCATGGGCTGGCTAAATATTTATATTTGGCGTCACTCGATCTGAACGATTTCAGTGATGCCGGCCTCTATTCAAGGTCGGCCGGAAAGACGCGCTGGCGCTGGCCGCCGGAGAGCTGAAGTGATGCCGGCCTCAATCCGAGGTCGGCCGGAAAGATGCGCTGGCGCTGGCCGCCGGAGAGCTGAAGTGACGCTGGCCTCATCCGAGGTCGGCCGGAAAGACGCGCTGGCGCTGGCCGCCGGAGAGCTGAAGTGATGCCGGCCTCAATCCGAGGTCGGCCGGAAAGACGCGCTGGTGCTGGCCGCCGGAGAGCTGAAGTGATGCCGGCCTCAATCCGAGGTCGGCCCGGAAGACGCGCTGGTGCTGGCCGCCGGAGAGCTGAAGTGATGCCGGCCTCAATCCGAGGTCGGCCGGAAGTTAAATCTGATTGCATTTTCAGAGATCAGGCCGCCCCTCATGACGATGGGCGGCTTTTTCTTTGTTCTTTGCAGAATGATTTTTTCGATTTTTCAGTTCTTTTAGAGAATGGGCGCGTGAATGACATCGTGGCATGTCCACGACGCAACACTTTCAGGCCCAGCCTGCCGCGGCTCAAGAAAAAATTGTTTTATGGCGGAGCTAGTATCCAAAGAATTGCCTGTAATTTTAGTCAAGTTGAACCTGCTGAACGACTAAATGGAGTTGCGCCGGGACGAGCGCTAGCAACAGGTGGGCCGGAAGCGGTCATCAACCAAGCTGCGCAACCCGGACCAGCTCCGCGCCGGCGGGATCGACACCGCCTACAAAAATTCAGGTGTCAACATAACATTGGACGCCGATAAGGGACTAAACTTCAGCGCCGATTGACAATCGAAAGACCGCCAGCCCCAAATTCCACGTCGGATCACAGCTCTCGCGGAGACATCACCGTCAACGGCCAGCCGCTCGGGCTGTGGCGCGTCTACTGCGCCCACCGGCCGACGGTGTGAGAGACGGCTTAAGCCGCGTCCTTAACCTTAACCACGATTGGCATGACGCGACGAACGCCAGCGATCTGCCTCGGAGCAGTGGCAGCGGCTGGCGACTGCTTCGGCTCCTCCGGCTTGGCATAGCGCTCAGAGCCGGCCGCCGGCCGCTCCTGCAGGTCGTACGCCTCAACGTGCTGCGCGAGCCACTCGTCGAGCCTCCACAGCCAATCGCCGTGCCGGTCTTCGTCGGCGTTCTCCAGGAACCGGAACGTCTCGTCGTCCAGCAGGCCCTCGGCCGCGTTGAGGCGCTTGGTGTGGCGATTCATCCGCCACATCGCGGCCTCCTCTTTCAGGTCGGGCCAGCGCCTCAGTCCTTCGGTGACCAGCGCCTCGGCCTTCGCGCGCTCGCTATCGTCCCACAGCTCCGGGCCGTTCTTGCGCTGGTTGTCGACGACGGCGAATCCCGCCGGCTGCATCGACATGAGGCCGCGCTGACGGGCGAGGTCGGCGATCTCCGAGCCCTTCACCATATCTGCGAGCCGCCTCATCGAGTCGACGATCGTGTTCTCCGGTGCAAACGGTCCGAGGAAGATGCATAGCGGCGGCGGCAGGTCGCCATGCCGGTAGACCGTGCGAAGGCGAGTCGCGATCTGGAAATTTTCCTCTTCGCGCGCGGCCTCGAGGAAGTCGCGCTGCCAGGTGTTCGGCGCGTAGTTGGGCGCCATGCAGACGACGTCGTTCCCGTTTCGCATCCGATACCTCCGCGGATGGAGGTCGAGGTGCAGTGGATTCTTGCCGTCTATCGTCCCGTCGCCGCGCTGGTCGATCGCGACGAAGTCCGGCTCGTCGGAGCCGTAGGCGGCGCCCTGTCCATCCATCGCGCCGGTCGTCGGCTGCATGCGGCCGACGACGACCACCCAATCGGCCCGCTTCGCGAAATCGAGGCCGCGTACGTTTCCGTGGTGCAGCCAGTCAATGTTGCTCGGTGTGCGCCACTTTTGATCCTGCAGGATGTCGCGAACCTCAGTCGGCGCGACAACGAGGCCTCGGCCCCACGAGTAGAGGCCGGCCAGCAGCGTGATGAGCAGGCGCACGTGATCGCGCCGCTGCAACTTTTCCTTGCGCTGCTTCTCACTGTCCCGCGAGTCGATCTTGAAAGATGACACGCTGAACGTCTGCGTTGGATCCATCATGACCCGGCAGTGCTGGATCAGGTCGCCGATCTCGCGCACGTCGACCTCCCGGCCGATGGCTTTCGTCAGGCGCTTCACGCTCGCGGTGGCGTCCAGCACGGCGATCGGCAGCCGCAGGAGCTTCGGCGTCAGCTGCTTGCGCCGCGACACACGGATCGCCCACTCGCGCGTCTTGTCCGGACGCTCGGCCTGCACCCACTGCAGGCGCGGATCGAGGCGGCTGACGGACAGCTTGGTCGTGCGCAGGCTCGCGAGCAGCTGCTTCGTGCGATCGCGGCCGCCAGTACGGGCCGCGCGACGACCGGCCAGCGTTCTCATCTGCTCGATCGCGGACAAGTTGACCGAGTGCTGCTGAAATTCGTCGACCATCTGCTTCACGATCGCCCAGAGGTCGCGCTCTGCGCTGCGGCCCGGCAGTCGGATACCTGCGCTCGCGAACCAGGCGAGCTCGTCGGGATCCATGTCTGGCCGGATCTGGCGCGAGACCCAATCGTCAGGCCGTGTGATGTCGATCGCGGCCTCAAGGCATTCGAGCCCGCCTTCCATGGCGAGGATCGCCGGCGCCGGGTTGCGGCGCGCCTTGATCTCGGCCGTGACGAGGATGTTGATCCTGGCGCGCTTGTCGTAGAGGGCCTTCAGTTCGTCGCCCTTGGCGTCGTTGTGAATGACCTCGTTGGAGCGGCCGAGCAGGCGGTCAGCATTGAACGAGTGCTTCACCCGTGCGAGCTCGACCGTCGGATCTTCGTCGATGATCGCGCCGACCGTGTTGTTGTGCAAAAACTTCGACTGAACGCGGGCCATCGCGCGCACGGCAAACACGAGGTGCGCGTCGGCCATGGTCTCTTCCTGCCGGTAAAACCGGCACGGCGGGCAGCCGTTGTCCGCTCCGGTCGCCGCGAGCTTGAACGGGCACGTGATCGTCTTCGCCTTCAGCTTCGCGGACTTCTCGTAGTCCGTGCGCTTCAGCTGCTTCTCGCACAACCCTCTCGGATCCACGCCGCCCTTGCGGAGCGCGGCCATCTCCTCGGCGCGCTCGCACGGCACCTCGGACTTCGAGCCGAACAGCGCCACCAGCGCCCGCGGCTGGCCGTCGACTAGCGCAGGCGCCGCGGCGTCCTCCCAGGTCATGGTTCGATGACCCGCGCCGGCCGCGACCGCCATCATCTGCCGGCACATCGTGTACGTCGGGCAGTAGAAGACGACCTTCTTTCCGGTCGGCCACGTCCCGGCCTCGATCATCCGCTCGATCCAGCGGAGGACGCCAATCACGAAGCCGGAGGATTTGCCGCCACCGGGTGGCACCTTGACCAGCAGCGTCTTGGCGTCGCCCGCGAGCTCCTTGCCGAGCAGCGCGTCGACGACCTGCACCATAAAGCTCTCGATCGCCTCCTGGATCAGGTGCTGGATCGCGAGATGCGTCGGACGGCGCTGCGCCTCGCTCATCAGCGCGCGCTTGGTCCGGTCGGCCTCGATCGCCGCGGAGACCTTCACGGCCGGGATGATCTTTGCCGGCAGCTCCTCACCCCTCGAGTTGACCCGGCGCGGGATCACGAACGGCCGCGGGTCGCCGACGGCCGCGAAAGCGGCCTCCATGTCGGCGAACGGATCCGACTTCTTGATCTCGACCGGCGGCGGCAGATCGCCCACCTGCTTCTGCCGGATCGGCGAGTTCCATCCTTTGAAGTCGAGCGCTCGGTTGAGGCGCTCGCGGACCTGCGCCAACAGCCTCTCGTCAGTGGCCCAACGACCGGTCCGCTCGACGTTGGAAGCGCAGAGGTCGAACGCGACCCGGAGTAAACCGGCGCGCTGTTCCTCGGTGTAGCCCTCGGCGAGGTTGGCGCGAGCGACGTTGGCGCACATCGCCACCACGAACTTCTCGCGGCCGTCGACCACCAGGCCGGCCGCCTCGTCACGAACCCAAGGACCGGCGCGCTGGATGCCTGGGACGGAAAGCCCCTCGATCGACGACGGCAACGCCTCCAGCGCGACCGCGGCCGCCTTGGGCGTGCGGATCGCGGCCGGCGTGAACCGCCGCTCGAGCAGGTATCGGGCAATCTTCAGGCCCTCGACGGTCGCCTGTGGCAGCTGGTCCCGCGGGGCCAGCGGCGTCGTCCACACGATCTGCTGTCGGGTCGCATGATGCAGGCCGGCGACGGTCACGACGCTGCGGCCGGTCAGGAATTCGATGTTGCCCACGATCGTGCTGATCGTCTTCAGCAGCGCCTTCTCAGCCTCAGTCAGCTGATGCGCCAAAACGTAGACCAGATTGATTTTCGGGCTGCGGCCGATGCGCTTGTAGGCCGTCTGGCCGAGGGCGCTCTCGATCAGACGCTCGGCCTCGAGGGATGTATCGTGGTCCGAGATATCGATGTCGGTGACGAGCAAGTCCTTGGCGACGATCGCGACGTTGTGCGGCGACTTCCCCGCCAACGGCGAGCGGTGGTCGACGACGCGAACGCCGGTCGGGAACTTGGTCGTGGTCCAGTCGATCTCCGCGTCGATCAGCGCGTCGAACTCGGCCTGGGTCTGGCGACGGTTGAACCACGTCGAGGGATAGAGCCCGAGCATGGGCCGGCGGCGATCGCGGTCGCGTGTCTGGGGGATGACATCATAACCGGCGTCGAAGAAGGCGCGCGCGTCATAGCGAAAGCTCGCGCGCCAGCTCTCCCGCGGGTCGCGGGTGGCGAGCGCCGCGGCGCGCACCGCGTCGAGCCGGCCGCGCTCGGCGACGGCCTCCTGGGCGGTGTCGATATAGATGCGTTCGCGCCAATCGAAGCCAGCGGCGCGAAGCTGCGCCTCGGCCTCCTTCTCGGCCTCCGCCTCGGCCCGCAGGCGCTCGCCCTCGCGCCACCGCGCGGCCAGCACCGGGTCGGCGGTCATGCGCGAGAACCGGTCGCCTACCTCGTCGCACTGCGGCTCGGACGCGCACGCGTCCCAGTCCACGAAATCCATGGATCACACTCAAACCATCAGGGGGCGGACCGGGGCTGCCACGCCGGCGGTCGCCTAACGGTAGTGAGTCTGAATCTGAAACCCGCCTGCGACAACAGTTTTCGTAGTCCACGGGCAAGGATCTTTATGCAACCGAGCGATCGCCCCTGCAAATAGCCGCGGATCGCCCCGTTGAGCCCCGAATAGAATCTCCGATTCGCAACCTGAGATTGGTCATCCAATCCGTTTCAAGGATTATTCGTTCGAATTTCGAACGATTCGTCGCGCAATCCTTGATCGAGGGCCGAAGCGACATTTTGTAGAATAAATGCCGAGGCCGAAAAATCCTGCAAAACAGCATAGTTAATTCGAATTGAGGGTGAGACCATGTGCGTGAGGCCGATTTGCTTGGCCGATTTGCATCGGGTGCCGAATGAGTTCCTTTCCCTAGGTCCAGCGCAAAAACAAGTTCACGCCTCGTAAGACGGCCACCGAGCATGCATTCCGCGACGCTCTGCTCGATGAGCTCGGGGCGTACCTGGAGCAGAGGTACCGCGAGAACCGCGAGCTTTTCAGTTTCGAGAGCGAGGCGGACAAGGCCATTCGCCAGCGCATCGTCCGCGGGGAGTACACCGACCTTGGGCTCGGCACGGTATTCAAGAAGGCCGAGCAGTATCGCTACACGTTCGACTTCCTGAAGCAGCATGCCAAGCTCGCCGCGTGACCCGTGTTCACGCCGAGCAATACCTCAAACGCGATCGTCTCGGATCACGCAGTCCGCCGGTTCGCTGAAAGCACCCTTGGGCGCACGGAATCCCTAGCTGCCGGGGATGACAACACGGCTCTCTGGCTTCTCGACCGCGCCGGCGTCGACACCGCCGCAATCCGGGCTCGTCTGCAGCTGGGAGCCGACAGCGGGCTGCGCCATGGCGGTCGCGTCGTCCTCCAGGACAAGGCAAGGCTGGTCCTGCGCGCCCGCGTTCTCAGGACCGTCATGCCAAAGGCCTGGCGCATGGACCTCGCCTGGCATCTGAGGCCGGCATGAGGGTCCTCTGTCTCGACATGGCGAAGCTCGCCGGCTGGTGCGCGCTGATCGACGGCCAGCGCGAGAGCGGCGTCGAGGACCTTATGGCCGGCATCCGCGAGAAGGGCGGCATCGGCGTCTGGCACCCGATCCTGCTCGCCAAAGCCCAGTCGTTTGTCCGCAGCCTGATCGACCGCTTCGACCCTGAGAAGATCGTCATCGAGGCCAACTTCGACAAAGGCAGCCCGCTGCCATACCGGCTCATGGGCGCCGTCATGGCGGAGGCCGGCGGTCGCGGCCTGCCGATCGACCATGTCGCGATCGGGACCTGGCGGAAGGAGATCCACGGCAACGGCTCGATCCCGACCGAGGAGGCCAAGGCGGCCGCGCTGGAGTTCGCGCGGGCATACAAGCCAGTTATCACCAGCCATGACGAGGCCGAGGCGATATGCATTTCGGTCTACGTCGAGCGCGGCTGCCATCTCAGCCGCAAGCCCAAGAAGGCCAAGAAGCGCAAAGTCGCCGCCGTCCATGCTCGAGCACGCGATCAGGACGCTGCGAGGCAACAAGGTCTCTCACGCCGAGTGGGCCTATCGTGGGGGAAGCCGCCACATCCTCGGCATCGAGGTTGGTCAGCACGGTGACCAGGGCTCAAACTGGGCGAAGGGGGCTTTTGAGGGTTTTGTTCGCCTCGCCCGAAAGATCATTCACGCCGACAAGCACACAGCTTACCGCCGCTCCGGCGCGGGCGGCGTCGGCGTCAGTCAACGTCGGATGGGATACAACAACGGTGGCGCGAGCTCATGGAGCGAGACGCACGCGATCATCTACCCCAACGGCAAGTGGACCCATGTGACCCTGCAGAAGGGCAAGTGGCGCGCTCGCCGGCGGAAGCAGGAAAGGCTCGCAGCGTGATGATAAAAGATCCGGGATCGGTCTCACGCGAAGACCTTAAGCCGACCTCGTCGACATCCATGCTGGACACGCCTCGAGGGCGTTTGCTGATGTCACATGCGTTGGCGCACCTCAAGAAGGCTGCTTGGCAAAGGTTTGCCGCGTGAACCCTAAGGGCCTCGCGGGTCGCCTCAAGCCGCCGGTCGGTCTGATCCCGCCGGTTGCGATCGCCTACATCAACCAGGCGCTCCGAGCCGGCGCGGCGGGCCCGAACCTACGAACGGTTTCGCCGATCGCGATTCTCTACATGTCGCAGGCGTTCCGGCTCGGCGCCGTGAAATACAATCCGTTCGACTGGAATGAAGACGGCAAGGCGGTCGAGGGCGTCACCTATTACGAAGCCGCCGTCCGCCACTCCTTCTGCTGGCTCACCGGCGAGTGGATCGACCCGGAATCCGGAGCGCCTCACCTTGCTCACGGCATGGCCTGCGGGGCGATCCTGCTCGACGCTGGCCCGATGGATCAGCTTATCGAGAACCGGCCGCGGTGCGCGTCCCCGGCGCTCGTCACGTCTGGCTCGGTGATCCTCGGCGGCAGGGCGTCAACCGTCGACCTCTACGAGAAGTCGCTCTGGCACTGGGGCTGCTGGTTCGCCGGCGAGTGGATCGATCTGACGACCGGCTGCCCGCACATCGCCTGCGCGATGGCCTGCATGTCCCGCATCCTCGAGGGCTACCACTCAGGCGACGTCGATGACGACCGGCCGGCCTACGCCTCAGCGTCAGATCTGATCGCTGAACACGTGGCCGCCGAGAAGGCGAAGCAGGCAGTGGCCTACGTCTACGACGAGAACCTCGACAACCCCGCGATCGCGGCCTGACTGTCGGCGCGGAAACGTGTGGTCCAAGAGCCTGAGCGGTTCTGGCCATTCCCTAGCAGCCCGCTGACGTCTTTTCCGCTGGAGTGATCCGTTTTCCGCCGACCGCTCAATCGCGCTCCGTGGCGCTGGAAATCCTCCCGATCAGGAAGATTCGAGCCCTGAGTGACGGAATCTTCCCGATCGGGAGGATATGGCGCCGAGACCATAAAGCCGGATATGGCGCTGACACCATAACCGTTGTCGATATACCGACAACGGAATGAAATCAGTGACTTAGAGCGCGATACGTTTTTCCGTATCAGCCAGTTGCGATACGGATTTCCGGATCACAGGCGAAGCGCCTCGAGATCCCCGGGCGGCGTTTCTGCCCCGACCGTGATCGTGATTGACGGATCGAAAGCCGGATTCTCGAGCTCCATCCGCGCCTGCTTCCCGCGGCCGACCTGCGTCAGGTAGCCCATCGGATTGCTGACCACCCGCGTCGCGCCGATCCGGTAGTCGACGGAGCGATGCACGTGGCCGTGGACCCAGGCGGCCGGCTGGAGCTCTTCGATCAGCGCCTCGAGGTCGCTGGCGTAGGCGGCGTCCAGCGGGCCGGTGACCTGCCCGCCGCGCAGTGACCGTGGGCTCGGCGCATGGTGGGTCACCACGATAATCGAATCTGCAGGCCCGGCCGCGCTCGTAATCGATTTTGCAGGGCCATAATGGTTTTTGCAGCTGAACGGATCTGCGAGCCCGTCGCCGGCGCTGAACGTTTCTGCGACCGGCTGAACGTTTTTGCAGGCTCGCGTGATCGCCTCGACCGCGGCTGCGTGCTCCCGGATCGCGTCGGCCGGCAGGAACGGCCTGGAGCCATCGCCGAATCTGATCCGTCGATGGTCGTTCATTCCGGTTCGCCGATCGCTCGCTGCCAGCATGGACTGCCGCTGGTCTCGCGCGACCTGAAAATCCGTCCACAGGGTGGCGCCGACGACGGTGACATCGCGGACCTGGGTCGTCTCCCCGCGCGCGAGCAGCGTCACGCCGGCGCTCTCGAAAACGGAGGCTGCCTTGTCGAGCTCAGCCGGAAATCGGCAGTGATAGAAATCGTGGTTGCCCGGCAGGTAGATCACCGGCACGCCGGCCGGCTGGACGTTCGCGACCAGCCAGTCGAGCACCCGCGTGCTCAACCTCTCGCACACGTCTCCGGCCACGATGATCGCGTCGCAGTCGGTCAGATTGAGCGGGACCGCGAGGCCGCCATTGACGTCGACATGCAGGTCGGAAAACACGCGAAAACGCAATTTCGTCAGCCCCTACAGTATCTTACGGTGGCATTTTCTTGACCTATCCGTAGGTCATGGACGACCTGTCCATAGGTCATGACGCAAGCCGCAATCGAAAAATGAGGGCGCGTCAGCGTGACTCAGACGTCGATCACGAGGCCCCAGTCGAAGGCCGGATTCTCGCCGGAATAGCCGCGCGCATTACAGACGATCCTCGTGTTTCGCAGGCCGCCGAACATCGGCTTGATCTCGTAGTCGAAGGACGCGTGAGTGTGGCCGTGGACCCAGAGCCTCGGCTGCCCGCGGTCGATCAGAGAGCTGAGATCCGACACGTAGCTCGGCGTGCTCGGATGCCCGCGCCAGCGTTCGGCGACCGAGAGCGGATGCGGCGCGTGATGCGTCACGACGACGGTCGGGCCGTCATGCTCGACCTCGAACGCATCGCGCAACCACGCGACGCTAACCTCGTGAAGGTCAAGCGCGTCAGCGGGGGAGAACCGGCGTGCGATCGTCCCGGGCTGCGGCGCCTCCATCAGAATCTGGCCGTGATCCGGCATGCGCTCGGCCACCCGCATCGACCCCTCCTGGCGCGCACGCTCGCCGTGCGCATGGAGCCGGTAGTCGGTCCAGAGCGTCGCCCCGAGGAATCGGACGCCGCCGAGGATCACCGAGCTGTCGTCGAGCAGGTGGAGATTTCCGACATGCGCCGCATGCCTCCAAACTTGGACCCTGGCCGATGGCAAAACCTCGCCGAAATACTCGTGATTCCCGGCGACCCAGATGACCGGCATCCGGCGCGTGATCGTCAGCCATAGCCAGGTGAGCGCGAACCCGACGCCCTCGGTGATGTCGCCGGCGACGACCGCGACGTCGGCGTCAACGACCGGCGGCTGGACGCCGGTCTGCGCCGCGACCCTGCTGAGGTGCAGGTCGGAGATCACCCAGAGCCTCACGCCGGCCTCCCCAGATCGTAGTGCAGGTTGTTGACCCCAAGCGCCGTCCGTTCGTCCTCAATGACGGCCACCATCATGATCTGATCGCCGTCAGGCGTACGCGGGTCGCCGAAAAGCCGGCCGCCGACCAGGGGCCAGCGGTGGAAGCGCTTTCCCGGCGCGAAAAATCGGCCGACCCACCAGCGGTCGATCATCGACCGCAGAGACATCCGGACGTGCATCGTTCTCGCCTGCATGTCGACGTGGACCTCAAGGCCGTCCGGGACCGGCTCTGCGGCTGGAACCGCATAGGTGCCCTCCAGGTCGTCGGCCAGCGCGAGCCAGGTCTCGCGGGCATGATCCGGTGCCGCGGCGAACACCGCCGCCCAGCCGCCGGCGTCGAGGACCTCGACCGCCAGGCGTCCGATGCCGACGGCGCGTGCCCGCAGAGCGTCTCCGTCGGGACGTCGCTCGTGATCCGCGATGACCGCGTCCTCCTCGAGGTGGTTGGAAAGGTCGATCAGGACCATCGTTTCCGCGCCGTGGGCTGTGATTCCGGCCGCATGTTGGGTGGCGAGCAGGCCATCGCGATGCAGGGATCTGATGGCGATCGCGATGGATACGAGCAGGAGGGCAGCTTCCATCTCACGCCCTCCCCATCTGCATGTCGCGACCATCCACGAGCACCTCGAGTGCCCGCCGCAAGCGTCTGATCGAGCCGCCATTCCACGCCCTCCTGAGCACCTGGAGCTCGTCCGTCGCCAGTTCCTCGAGCCACCGCCTGTCGAGGTCACGCTCTGCGGCGATGTCGTTCAGGATCCCGCGCGCGAGATCGCCGACATGCGCCCAGGTCGGCTCTTCGACCTGGATGACCCGGAGTCGATCGAGCAGCGGCCGCGGCACGTCATCGAGCCGGTTCGCAGTCGCGATCCATGAGACCCGCGAGAGGTCCACCTCGACCTCGATCGCGAGGTCCCGGTATCGACGCGAGGTAGACGGCTCGAGGAACGCCAGGAGGGCGTCGACGAGCGAGCCGTTGTGCGAGCTCTGGGTCTTGTCGACCTCGTCCAGCACGATCAGCGGATTCGCGACGCCGGACGACCGGATCAGGTCCAGCGGCACGCTCGGCCGCGACGTCGACCACTGCGCCGACGTTCCCATCATGGACGCGTCGGCGATCCCGCCGGCCGCGTATGTCGTGACCGGCAGGCCAACGGTCTCCGCGATCGCGCGGGCGAGCGAGGTCTTCCCGGCGCCTGCTGGCCCGACCAGCAGCGTCGGTCGAATCCAGGCGAGCTCAGACGCCGCCAGATCTCGCAGGATGGTGTCGATCGCCACCTCGGCATGCGGCGCGCGACGCACGAGAGAGCGGCGGTGGGCAGCCACGTCACCGCGCCGGACCAGCGGCAGGCGCCGGCCGGCGATCGATGTGAAAGGCTTCCATAGACGGTCAGGCGCGGCCGTCGGCTGCTTCGGCACGACTTGCAGGCCGATAACGCGGCTCTCGCGTAGCTGGGCGAGCCCGCCCGGCGCGCGCACGATCTCGCCGCGGTCCTCCATGACCTCGTCGAGCAGGTCCGTCATGTCCTCTGCCGGCGGCGGGCCGGACACGACGCTCTCCTGCGCGATCATCTCCATGCCGATCCGCCGTGCCGCCGACCGCAGGATGTTCCCGCCGGCGCTATGGAGGTCACCCGGCGACTTCGGATGCCGACCGCCCTGGACGATCATCCTGAAGCGCAAGCCGGCCGCCATCGCGAGCAGGTGGTGCTGGTGGTGTCGCCCCTGCAGAAGCATGATCGCGCCGATCAGCCGGGCGCGCGGCTCCAGGGCCCCAAAACCGGCCACGGCGTAGAGGTCACACCGAACCCGCCCCTCGTAGCGGATCTTCTCGTCGGCGGCGGCCGCCAACGTCCCAAGCCGCTCAAGCTCCCGGCCGGCCTCGGCGACGTTGGTCAGGCTCACATCGCCCAGGAGCTCGTGAAGGGCGGTCCCGAGATCGGCGCGGCCGCGTTCGGGCCGGCAGACGACCAGCGAGTTCAACGCTACGTGCGCCCACGAGCGGACGTCCTTCTCGAAATCACCGCTGCGGAACGGATGTCCGACGAGCAGGTCCGCCAGCGTCGGTAGATCGCCGCACAGGATCTCGTCGCGACGCACTGCACGCTGGCGCGCGACCGATATGTCCTCGGCGCGAGGGTCGAAGGTCGGATTTTGGGAGGACATTCAGCACGGTCTCGCTGATCACCGTCGCCCTGGCCCATGCCGGGTGCGAACGAGCCACCCTAGATTGCGGATGGTAGCGAGATCAAGCGGGGACTCCCCGCAGGGTTACCGGTTTCTGAGCCGGGCTTCCGCGGCCAGGAGGTGCGAGCCGATCGTGATGTCCTGCAGGCCGGCAGCGCGGAGGCGCTCGACGATGGCGTCGAGTTCGGCCGCGGGATTGCCGGCCCGGCGCAGGACGTCGTCCTCGCTATCGATCCACTGGAAAACGTCGGCCGGCGGGATGACCTCGCCGCTCGCCCAGCGCGCACCTAGGCGCGGATTGACCTCGGCGATGATCGCGAGCCGCGAGCCGGCGCCGGCGGGGAGAACCCGCCGGATCATCTCGACGATTTCATCAGGTTCCAAGCGCAAAACCCCCGCCGGGCGATCCCGGCGGGGGTAAGAGTAGCGGTTGTCGGCGTGAGTCGTCACGCCGCTAGCGCTTCGATCGCCTCGGCTGCCCGGATCTCGCGCGCCGCGATGTCGGCCTCGATGGCGTCGGTGTCTACGAGCCCGGTCGCCACCTCGAGCTCGTCAGCGATGCGGGTGAGGTTGGCGTTGAGGTCGTCCATGATCGCGTGGGCGGCGATCTTGTGGTCGGCCGGGGTGTTGGCCATGGCACGGTATAAGCGGTGGTCGAGTTTGCTGAACTTGGTCACTGGTCGATCCTCACGATCGTAAATGGCATGGGGGAGAAGCAGGCGTCGCCGAACAGCGCGGCCTCAGCTTCAGACGGGAAGAGCTCGGGGACGAGCTCGACGTCTCCGTTCCCGAGGTCGAGGGCGATGGCCCAGGGGCGGCTCATGATCGGCTCAAGTCGATGCCGTACGCGACCTCACCGAGGCGCTTTTCGACGCGAGCGAGCTGGCCCTCGAGAAACAGGATGTAGTCGACCGCGGGGTGGCCGGGCGAGATACCGCCGGCGCGGGCGGCCGCGTCGCGGCGCTCGGCCTTAACGCGCTCGGCCGCTTCGTCCCATTCTCTCTGGAGTTCCAGACGAAACGCCTTGAGCTCGTCGCGGTGAGCCTCGAAGCCTTCCGTGTCCCCAATGTCCCAGGCGGGGTCGCCCCGCCACTGGACCTTGAGGTCTTCGACCTCCTCGCGGGTCTTCATCGGCTTCGGCGCGTCGTCGGAGAGCACGACCGGCTCGCCCTGCTGGATGACCGTCGAGCGGCCGTCGGCGCCGACGGCAATGATGATGCAGGAGCTGAGGTCCGAGACCGTCTCCAGCAACTGCGAAAGTGATGTGATCCGCGTCATTCTCTCGGCCTCCTAGCCGTCGCCCGGGCCCATGCCGCGGTGCGCTTGGAGGATCATGAATCCAGCGAGAGAATGGCGCAAGAAGTTTTCGGCGCCGATTCGAAGTCCTCAGCGCCGGCTTGGCGAGGGGACGTTTTGGAAAAGAAGGACCCTTCTTTTCGCTTCTCTTGTACCGATTGATTTGGCCTGCGAGGGCTGCCTGACGTTCTGAAAAATGATGTCCAATAACTCAGGGTTATCGGACATCATAGCGAAATGTAAAAAATAAATTCACGCTATATCTTGCGCTCCCGTCGGGCGTGAATATCATATTCACATGGCTGACGGGCGAGCGAGTGGCGCTCCCGGGCCTGCCTCAGAGGAGGCCCGTATCCATGCGCACCCACGTGGAGCTTACCCCCTGGCAGGCGGCCGCGAACGCTATCTGTCGTGGCGCTCCGAAAGCCGTCATTAGCGTCGCCCTCAATTCAAGCCGCCGCTCGACGGTAAAAGATCGCCTAGATCTCCTCCGCGCCGAGCCTTTGGACGATCGCGGTGGACTGACCCTGAAAGCGGCTGAGCTCGCTGTTCGCAAATTGAGCGAGGTTCTCCCGCGCGCTCGCGCGGAGACCCGGAAGGCGCGGGGGGTCTATCAGGCACCCGCCGTCACCAAGGTATCGGATCGCCTCACGGCCCTCCGCCAAGGTCTTGCCACGCACGCCGCGAAACTCGGAATTCGGACCGGCGCGAACTTTTCGATCGCGGTTCATGTGGCCGACCTGGCGCGGTATGAGGTCAGACATCGATACCGCTGGATCGAATTCCTGCGGATCGATAGCTGGGATCATCGCATCTGTCTGCCGCGCTGGTGGATGACAGCGGCGCGCCAGGTCGGGCGCCTGTCAGGTGCCCTCGGCCTCCTAAACGACGGCCGATTCGTCTTCGACGCGATTCACGTTCGAACCGTATATCACGAGGTAAATTCCTCCTCGATCTATGAGGTCGACACCATCGCCCGTGGCCGTCGCATCATCGACAACCGGATCGAACGCATCCATGTCCGTGTCTGGCCGCACAACTTTGAGACCTACCATCCCACCCTACGTCAGGCGCTCAGGGCCGTGGCTCCGGGAGAGGTCCTGAGCGCGCTCGGCCGAGAGGAGGAGGAGCGCGCTCGCGACCGTTCCGACATGGCCGCCCTCGACATGGAGCTCTGCTGATGACCAGGGACCCTCGCGTCGCCCGCCTCGAACGCGCCGGCGCCATCCTCGGCAAGACTTGGCAGTCGCGGCTCGCCGCGGCGGCGGGGATCTCGCCAGCCCTGATGTCGTCCATTGTCTCGGGTGAGCGGCGCATGACCGAGGAGGTCGAGGCCAAGATCGCGGTCGCGCTCCACGTCGGCGTCACGCCCGGCCTTCGCCGCGCCGCCGACGCGCTCGATGCGATCGCCACAGAAATGGAGGCCGACCTATCGTTATCGCCGGCCCTCGAACTCACCGCCGACGGTCCATCCCTTGGAGATCCACAATGATCACGCAGACCGCGCCAAACCCCAAGTTCGCCGCCAAGGACAACGCTCAGCTCGAGCTTGCCCGCATGACCGCCAGCCTTGCCCTGGACAGCTGGTCTCACCCGGCGCCGGCCATGCGCAGCGGAGCTCTGGACCCTGCAAAGATGGTCGATGCGGCCAAGGCTATGATCGCGGAGATCGACGCGGAGTTCCGGTTTCGCTTGGCCGACCGCGACCGGTTTGACGCCGCCGCCCCCGAATCTAGGTGACCTGGAGGACGCCTGAGGGCGTTTCCTCCCCAAACTATCGGCCGCCGGCGCTCCACCCGGCGGCCGATTCTGTTTCGGCGCCGATGAAACATCCGAATAGCAAAATCCGGGATTCGCTACTTCGTTGTTTCAAAACCGGCCGGCCCTAGGCCCAGGCCGGCGTTACAACGGGATGGCAAACGGGAGCCTTTGCCATCCCGTTGTAACGGAGCCGGCTCTCACGACGGTTGTTACGTTCGGGTAGCAAATTTCGATTTTTGCTACTCCGTTAACACCACCGGCCTCCCGCCGCCCTGGAACGCAGGGTGAACCTGCGGTGGGAATCCGGTGGGAGTATCTGCGCCCAAAGGGTCTCTGGTGGGACTTCTGTCCCATTCGTTCCCATCTGGCGGTCTGGTGGTGCGCCGCTGGACCCGGCTGTAACCCCTGAGAATAGAGGGGGAAATTTGGCGACCCCGGCTGGATTCGAACCAGCGACATTCAGCTTAGAAGGCTGGTGCTCTATCCAACTGAGCTACGGGGCCGAAAGGCAGGGCGTCAGTGCGTCCAGGGCTCGGGCGCGCCGGCGCGGAAATTGTCCGAATAGGCGGCGGTCTTGGGCGCCTTGGCCTTGGGCTCGTCGACGCGGAAGGCGAGGCCCTGGCGGGTGGCGTAGGCGACCGCCTCCTCCTTGGTGGCGAAGAACAGGCGCACCTGCTGGCGCGTGTCGGCCGAGGAGGTCCAGCCCATCAGCGGCTCGACGCGGCGCGCTTCGGCCTGGTCGTGCTCCAGCACCCAGCGCTTGGTCTTGGCGACGCCGGACTGCATGGCGTTGCGGGAGGGCCGGAAGATGCGAGCGGTCATGTGAGGGACCTCTGCAGGCGCAAAACGCCGGGATGATGGTCGGGGCGACATTCGAACATGCGACCCCCTGCTCCCAAAGCAGGCGCTCTACCAGGCTGAGCTACGCCCCGACGCCGCAGTTTCCCGGCGGTTATGCTGGATCGCAGGCTCGCGGGCAAGCGCCTGCGACGGGTTCGCACGGCGAAAACCGGATGGCGACGAGCGCCTTCGTCACATCAGCACGGCGAACCCGTCCTGCTTGACGCGGTCGAGGTGGCGGCGGCAGCGCTCGTAGTCGGCGTCGCGCGGGCCGATGCGCCCCGAGACCGCCGGCTCCCCGCGCTTGAGCGGCAGGAAGGCGATCGCGGCCGAGACCGGCGTCAGCTGCGAGCCGCGGCCGGACTGCAGCGTCGTCAGCACGCCGTACATCGCGCCCTCGATGGTCGGGCGCGACAGCACGACGAGCCGCAGCTGCCCGTGCCGGTTGGTGACGAGATAGATGTGGCCCGACTGATGCGGGGCCGAGACGTCGCCGAACTGCGTGAAGGCGGCGTCGAGCCGCTCGCCCTCGCGGAACGTCATGCGCGAGTCGTCCTCCGACCAGCCGATGACCGTGCGGTAGGCGTAGACCGCGGCCGGATCTCCGAAGGAGGGGCGCAGCGTCAGATACTCGCCCTCGATCCATGACATCGCCGGGCGCGAATAGGAGCCGAGCTCGGGCGGCGCGAAGCCGGTCGGGGCGGCGGCGTGCGGCCGGGCCGCCGCGGGTTGGTCGCGCAGACGCCGGCCGAGCGCCTCCTCGAGCCGCACCGTGGTGGCGAGGGTGAAGGGGCGGCTGCCGGCGAGCGCCTTTTCGAGCGTCGAGATCGAGATCTTCGCAAGGTCGGCGAGCCCCTGCCGCGACATGCGGCGCCGCGCCAGCTCCTCACGGACCTGATCCGCGATGGCGCCGCTTTCGGCGTTTGCCGAGTTTCCCCGTCCTCCCCGGACATCGCCCCACATCCCCTCACGTTCCGCACAGAACCTCACATAGCCGCGCGGAATTCGCCGGGGCAAGGCGGCGCGCGGCCGACGAATGCCGATCGATCCGGTCGCGGGACGCCGCCGGGGCGCGGAAACCTCTCTGGGCGAACCAAGCCCGAGGGGGAGAACCAGACCATGGACATATCGCTGCCGCCGCTCCGACTGAGCGACTTCACCCTGCCTTCGCCGATGGCGCGCGCGCGCCGAGTCGTCGCCCGGATCGCGATCGCCGCGACGCTGGGCATCGCGGGCCTGGGCGGCCTCATCGTCGCGACCGTCGCGGCCAACGCCTCCGAGGCGCGCTCCGCCCAGGCCTTCGTGAAGCCCGCCGACATGACTTCGGGCGCTTTGCTGCTGAAGGGCGCGGAGCCTGGAAAGTTCGTCGAGGCTCCGCAGGTGCGCGCCGACTACGACGTCACGGTGTCGGGCCCGACCATGCGCACGCGCGTGACGCAGGCCTTCACCAATCCGACCGACGGCTGGGTGGAGGGCGTCTATGTGTATCCGCTGCCGGAGAAAGGCGCGGTCGACGCCATGACGCTGGTGATCGGCGACCGGGTGATCGTCGCGGACGTCAAAAAGCGGGAGGAGGCCAAGGAAATCTATGAGGCGGCCAAGCGCGACGGCAAGACCGCGGCGCTGACCGAGCAGGAGCGCCCGAACCTCTTCACAAACTCGGTCGCCAATATCGGTCCGGGCGAGACCGTGCTGGTGCGGATCGAATATCAGGCGCCGGTCCATCAGGACGCCGAGCGCATGTCGCTGCGCATCCCGCTCGTGGTCGCGCCGCGCTACGTTCCGAAGCCGCTCGTCACCGAGGTGTCGATGGACGCCGTCGGCGGCTGGGGCGTGGTCGACCCGGCGCCGGATCGCGGGCGCATCACGCCGCCGGTCAACGACCCGCGCGAGACGGCGCCCACGAACCCGGTCTCGATCACGGTGCGGCTCAACGCCGGCTTCAGGCTCGGCGAAGTCGCGAGCTCGACTCACAAGATCAAGGTCGACGGCACCGACGAGGCCGCGCGCACGGTGACGCTCGACGCCGCCGACGTTCCGGCCGACCGGGACTTCGAGCTGGCGTGGACGGCGGCGAGCGGCCCGACGCCTTCGGTCGGCCTGTTCCGCGAGAGCGTCGGCGGCTCGGACTACGTGGTCGCCTACGTCACCCCGCCGACGGGCGCCGCCAAGGAAGAGAAAAGGCCGCGCGAGACGATTTTCGTGATCGACAATTCCGGCTCCATGTCCGGTCCCTCGATGGGGCAGGCCAAGGCGAGCCTCGCTTTCGCGCTCGATCGTCTGACGCCCGCCGACCGCTTCGACGTCATCCGCTTCGACGACACGATGGAGCGCCTGTTCCTCGACACCGTCGCGGCCACGCCCGAGAACGTCGCGAAGGCGAAAGCCTTCGTCGCGCGCCTCTCTGCCGAGGGCGGCACCGAGATGCTGCCGCCTCTGAAAGCCGCGCTGTTCGATCCGCGCCCGAACGACGCCGCCCGCGTGCGCCAGATCGTGTTCCTCACCGACGGCGCGATCGGCGACGAGCAGCGCATGTTCGACGCGATCGCCTCGGGGCGCGGCCGCTCGCGCCTCTTCATGGTGGGCATCGGCTCGGCGCCCAACAGCTTCCTGATGACGCGTGCCGCGGAGCTCGGCCGCGGAACCTTCACGCATATTGGCTCGACCGAGGAGGTCGACGCGCGGATGCGCGAGCTCTTCGCAAAGCTTGAAAGCCCGGTGATCACGAGCCTGACCGCCGCCTTCAGCGAGGGCGCCGCGGACATGACGCCGCGCACGCTGCCCGACATCTATCGCGGCGAGCCGCTGGTGATGGCGGCGCGCATGGCCAAGGTCTCGGGCGCGCTCGAGATCGGCGGCCTCATCGGCGACCAGCCCTGGACGGTGAAGCTCGACCTCGCCAAGGCTGCGCCGGGCGACGGGATCTCGAAGCTCTGGGCGCGCCGCAAGATCGACGACGCCGAGGTCTCCCGCACGCTGCGCGAGACGGGCCCGGAGGCCGCCGACGCCGAGATCCTGAAGCTGGCGCTCGAGCACAAACTCACCACCCGCCTCACCAGCCTCGTGGCGGTCGACCAGACGCCGCGGCGTCCGGCGGGCGCGACGCTGACCCGCGCCGAGGTTCCGCTCAACCTCCCCGCCGGCTGGGACTTCGACGCGGTGTTCGGCAAGCGTCCGGGCTCCGAGCAGGGTCCGACCGTTCCCGGCATGCGCCGCGCAGACGCCCAGTCGAAGCTCGAACGGGTCGCCGCGATGGGCGTCGCAGCCTCTCCCGCCCCGCTCGCGACGCCTTCGCCTTCGGCCGGCGCAAACCTTCCCCAGACCGCGACCGACGCGGAACTGAAGCTCTGTGCGGGGCTTGCGCTGATCCTGCTGGCGGTCGGCCTCCTGATCATCCGCCCGGCGCGCCGGAGGGCGGCGTGAGCGCGTCCCGGTCGCTTGTCCTCTCCCCCGATGCGGGGGGGAGGATCGCGCAGCGCGTCCCGCTTCGGGCTGCGTTCGCCGCCGTCTTCGCGCTCGCCGGCCTCATACTCGCGGGGCAGGGCGCCTACGTCCACGCCAAGGCGATCCTCGCCCAGATCCTGCTGGAGCGCGCCTTCGCGACGAGCCTCGCGACGGGCGCGCCGACGAAGGCCTGGGCCTGGGCGGACACCTGGCCGGTGGCGCGGATCGAGGTTCCGCGGATCGGCGCCAGCGAGATCGCGCTTGCCGGCGCAAGCGGGGAAGCGCTGGCCTTCGGGCCGGGCCATCTCGACGGCACGCCGGAGGCCGGCGAGCCGGGCGTCGCGATCTACGCCGCCCATCGCGACACGCACTTCGCGTTCCTGAAGGAGGTGCGCGTCGGAGACGAGATCCGCGTGCTCCGCCGCGACGGCCGCGCGGCGCGCTTCAGGGTCGAGGAGACGCGAGTCGCGGCCTGGAACGCGTCGGGGCTCGATCCTCACGCCGCCGGCCGCCGTCTCGCGCTTGTGACCTGCTGGCCGTTCGACGCCGTGACCCGAGGCCCGCTCCGCTACGTCGTCGAAGCCTCGGCGATTGAGGAAAGCGGCGGCGCAAGCCCGCGATGAATGGTGACTGCAACATGTGTGCGTACAATATTGACATTGTATGCATCAAGCCATAGCTCTTCCCGCACTGGCGTGGGCTCGCGTCAGCGATCTGGAGGAGGCCAGCGTCATGCAGCCGACCGTCTATCCGCCTCTTAAGCCCTACGACGTCGGCGTGCGCGGCCGATGCCCGCGCTGCGGCGAGGGCCACATGTTCGAAGGCTTCCTGAAGCTTCGGCCGTCCTGCGAGGTCTGCGGCCTCGACTATTCCTACGCCGATCCGGCGGACGGTCCCGCCTTCTTCGCCATCACCTTCGCCTGCCTGCCGTCGGCCTGCTTCGCGGTATGGCTGGAACTCGCTTTTCAGGCGCCGTATTGGGTCCACGTCTTCACGACGTTCCCGCTCATGCTGGCGACTCTGGTGCCGCCGCTGAGGCCGCTGAAAGGATGGCTGGTGGCGAGCCAGTATTATCACAAGGCCGCCGAGGGCCGCCTCGTGCGGGTCGGCGAGGCCGAGGAGACCGCCGGCTGGTAAAGCTTGCCGCCCACGTCAGGCCGATGTTCTTCGGGTCCGTGCTCGGCGTCGGCGGGCTCGGAAACGGCTGGCGCGCTGCGCATCGGCTCTGGGGCGCGCCGTGGGTCGTCGGCGAGGCGCTTTGCGTGCTGGCGGTCGCGATCTGGCTCACGCTGCTGTCTCTCTACGCGTTGAAGTGGACGTTCCACCGCGCCGAGGCGAAGGCGGAGCTCGCCGATCCGGTCTTTGCGCTGCTGGCCTCGCTCGCGCCGGTCGCCACGCTGATCGCCGCGATCGCGATCGAGCCGATCTTCCACGCCGGCGGCCTTGTCATGCTCGCGGCGGGCCTCGCCGGCGCCACGGCCTTCGCGGCCTGGAGCATCGGCGGATTGTGGCTCGGCGGCCGCGCGCAGGAGGCCGTCACCCCGGTGCTTTACATGCCGACTGTCGGCGGCGGCTTCGTCGCGGGGCTCGCCTGCGCCACCTATGGCTGGCCGACCGCCGGATGGATGTTCTTCGGCGCAGGACTGCTGTCGTGGATGTCGATGGAGTCGGTCGTTCTCGTGCGCCTGCTGGCCATCGGCCTTCCGGTCGAGCGGCGCGCGACGCTCGGCGTCCACCTTGCGCCCCCCGCGGTCGCGGCCGTCGCCTGGTGCGCGCTGGAGCCAGCCCACGGCGTGACGACGATCGGCCTCGCGCTTCTCGGCTATGGGTGCTTCCTGGCGCTTGTGATGATCCGGCTCGTCCCGTGGCTGCGCGAACAGGCGTTCTCGCCGGCCGCCTGGGGCTACACCTTCGGCGTCTCGGCGTTGCCGCTCGCGGCCATGAGGCTGACCGAAAAAGGCGCGGCCGCGCCGGCGCCGGAGATCGCCGCGCTGGCGTTCGTCGCCGCCAATCTCATCATCGGCTGGATCGCCCTTCGCAGCCTGTCGCTGATCCTGCGGTGGGCGCGCGCCTGATCACACCACGTCGTGCAGGGCCCGCGGGCTCTCGCGCAGCAGGCCGGCGAGGGTGTCGAGCGCAGACGCGAGCCGCGCGCGTTCCGGCACCGCGCCGAGCGAGATGCGCACCGCCTCTGGCGCCGCTCCCCCCGCGCTGAAGGCGTCCGCCGGCACCACCGCCAGTCCTTGCGAGCGAGCGCGTTCGGCGAGGCGGTAGCGGTCCCAACCCTCAGGGAGCGGCAGCCAGACGTGCAGCCCGTTCGGATGAGCCCGTATCGAGGCCGGCAGCGTCTTCCGGGCGAGCGCCTGCCGCGCCGCGGCCTCCTCGCGCACGCCCGCAAGCAGGGCCGCCGCGACGCCGTCCCGGATCCATCCTCCGAGCAGCGCGGTCATGAGCGGCGCGGCCATCAGGCTGACCGCCCAACGCCGGCACGAGCTCGGCCCGCGCCGCCGCCGAAGGGGCGGCCACATAGGCCACGCGAAGTCCCGGCGTCAGGCATTTCGAGACCGTGTGAACATGCCAGACGCAATCCGGCGCGAGCGTCGCGAAGGCGGGCGGCGCGTCGCCCGCGAGCGGCGAATAGGGATCGTCCTCCAGGATCGTCAGCCCATGCCGGCGCGCGACGGCGAGAATCTCGCGGCGGCGGGCCTCCGGCATGGTGATGCAGGTGGGATTGCCGATCGTCGGGTTGAGATAGATGAGAGCCGGCCTCGACGATCTGCACAGGCGCTCGAGCGCGTCTGGCGACATGCCGTCCTCGTCAGCCGCGACGGGCGCGGTCTCTAGCCCGAGCCGCCGGGCGATCGCAAGCGCGCCGGGATAGACGGATGGTTCGCAGGCGATCGTCTCGCCGGCGCGCGCGAGCGTCGCGGCGATGGCGAGCATGGCCGACTGCGCGCCGGCCGCGACGAGGATCCGGTCCGGATCGACCGGTCCGAGGACCGGGCGGAGCCAGGCCGCCCCCGCCGCGCGGTCGGCCGAGGAGCCGGCGCCTGGATGATAGGACATCAGCGCGTCGACGTCGGAGCGCGCCACGAGGTCCGCCACGCCGCGCCCGACCGCGTCGGCGAGCCTTACGCCGCGCGGGGCCGGGGGGATGTTCATGCCGAGGTCGAGCGGAGGGGCGCCGGGTTCCTTGCGCGCCGCGACGAACGAGCCGCGGCCCGTGACGGCGTCGAGCAGACCGCGGCGGCGCGCTTCGGCGTAGGCTCTCGTCACAGTCGTGAGGTCGACGCCGACGGCCTGTGCGAGAGAGCGTTGCGGCGGCAGGCGGTCGCCTTCGCGCAGAACGCCGGATCCGACGTCGCGTGCGATGGCGTCTACGATCCGGAGATAGAGCGGGCCGCTCCCGGAGCCGAGTTTCGGGGCCCATGCGGTCGCCATCGGCGCAACGTCCTCCAAACAATCGCGCCAATGTATGGCGGGCGGCCGAAAGATCATAGCGCGCGAGGGACGCGCGGAACAAAGCGAGACGGTCGGGATTCGTTCTCCGCGACCGGATCGTGAACGACGGAGCGTGCGCAAATTCCTACCTTGAGGTTAAGACCCGACGAGGATCGGGCGGCTTTCGCGAAGCCGATTTCGCCGCGACGGTTTTCGCCAGTCGGAAACGCGTCTCGGCCGCGCTATGTTGGTGCGCCAGAGGGCGCGAACCCAAGGAGTCGAAGAATGTCCCGCCGTCCGACCAATCCTCGCGCAGCAGCGGAGGCGGCCTTCAGGCCCGCCAAGCCTGCTGCGCCCGCACCCCAGCGCGCCGCGACGATCCCGGGCGCGCGCGAGCAGGTGACGCTTCGAATCGACCAGGACGTGCTGGAGATCTTCCAGGAGGACGGCCCAGGTTGGCAGGATCGCATCAACGCGGCGCTCCGCGATTCGGTGAGGGCGCGGCTGCTGGTGGCGGCGGGCGAAGGCTCGATCCCGGTCGACCAGCTCAACGGCGCCAATGACGACGGCGCCGGCTGACGGGAGGAGACGAGATGTCCGATACGACGACGCCGGCCGGCTGGCGGCTGACCCTGCCGCTGGCGAACCTCAAGGGCGAGGACCGCGCGAAGAACGGCTCCTGGGCGGCTGCGATCCCCGACAAGGCGGCGGCGCGCAAGGCCATTCCCTACGGCGCCGCGGTGCCGAGCGCGCCGCTGCAGCCGCTCAGCGCGGCCGAGATCGAGAGTCTTGGCCTCAAGGCCGGCGAGGTGAGGCGGATCTAGCTGTCGGTCGCCTGTTCTCGCGACGCCGGCGCGAACGCGGCGATGGCGGCCGACAGGTCTGGTCAGCTTCAAAACCTGTGAGAATTCTAAGACATATCTTGCTGCGCCGCACCCAAACATGACCGATAATTAATTGGTCATCGGCGGCCGGCGTCCCTATGTTCAATCTTACAGGACGCGACGCAGCGATCCGACGCCGCGCGGTGCGACTACCGCGCCAGCTTTAGATCTAATGGAGGATCTTATGGCTCTCTGGACCGCCCCGATCGTTGAAGAGACCCCGGTTGGCCTCGAGGTCACCTCGTACAGCCCGGCCGAGCTCTGAGCTTCTAAGCTCAGTCCTTAGTCAATACGGAAACCCCGCGCGGCCCGACCGCGCGGGGTTTTTGTTTGTCTTGACGTCGTCTGTCGTCGCGCTTCTCCTCAACAGGCGGCGGCGTATCGCTCGAGCCCTGCCTCAAGGTCGGCGATGAGGTCTTCGACGTCCTCAAGACCGATGTGAAGCCGCACGGTCGGACCCTTGGGGGCCCATCGCGACGCCGTGCGGATCGGCGTCGCGTCGTAGGGGATGGCGAGGCTCTCGTAACCGCCCCAGGAATAGCCGAGCCCGAACAGCTCCAGCCCGTCGAGAAACGCCTCCACCGCCTCGAACGGACCGGGCGTCAGCTCCAGCGCGAACAAGCCGCAGGCTCCCGAAAAATCGCGCTTCCAGAGGTGGTGGCCCGGATCGTTCTCGAGCCCCGGATGCATCACGCGGGCGACCTCGGGACGCGACTGAAGCCAGCGCGCCACTCTCAGCCCCGACGCCTGGTGATGGGCGAGCCGCACGCCGAGCGTCCTCAGCCCGCGCAGCGCGAGGAACATGTCGTCCGGCCCGCAGCAGAGGCCGAGAGCGCCATGCGTCGCCTTCAGGGCGGCGGCGTAGGGCTGCGTCGCCGAAACGTAGCCGATCAGCACGTCGGCGTGTCCGCCGAGATATTTGGTGCCGGCCGACAGCGACAGGTCGACGCCATGGTCGTGCGCGCGGAAATAGAGCGGCGTCGCCCAGGTGTTGTCCATGATCACCGCGGCGCCGCGGGCGTGCGCGGCTCCCGCGATCGCCGGCACGTCCTGCACCTCGAAAGTGAGGGAGCCTGGGCTCTCGACGAAGACCGCGCGGGTGTTGGGCCGCATATGCGCGGAGATGTCCGCGCCGAGGGCGGGATCATAATAGTCGGTCTCGATCCCCATGCGCTTCAGGAAGCCGTCGCAGAACCGCCGGGTCGGATCGTAGACCGTGTCGACCATCAGGAGGTGATCGCCGGCGCTCAGGACAGACAGCAGCGCGAGCGAGACGGCCGTGACGCCGGACGGCGCGAGCGCTACGTGGTCGCCGCCCTCGATCGTCTGAAGCGCATCAGACAGCGCGTCGGAGGTCGGCGTGCCCCGCCGGCCGTAGGTGTAGCGTCCGCGCGCGGCCTTCATGTCGGCGACGGTCGGCCAGACCACCGTCGAGCCGCGCACCACCGGCGGATTGACGAAGCCGTACGAGTCTTCCGGATCACGGCCGGCCGTCACGAGGTCCGTCAGCGTTCCGTAGTTTCGATCGCCGCGCCGCGCCATGCATCCTGATCCTTCGATGCGCCCCGGGTTTCATTGGGGGCGGGCCCGCGCGGCCGTCAAGCGCCCCCAAGGCGCGGCTCCGTCGCCGCCGAATGCGCAAGGCCCGGATTTCTCAACGAAATTCAAGTAATCTTTAGCCGTTCAAAGACTTGATCGCTCGAACAGCTTGTGGTTATCCGACGCCCCGACTAACGTCACGCCCGATAAAAGCTTTGGGGGAGAACAATGACGCACGTCCACATGCGCAGTCTGTCCGCGGCTTTGGTGGGGGCGTCGCTCATGGCCGCCCCTTCCGCCTTCGCCCAGAGCCGGGCGACGACGGTCGTTCCGGCCGAAAAGGGCCGGGTCACCGGCGAGATGACGATCGACTACGCTTCTCGATCCGAGCGCTCGTCCAGTGGCGTCGACACCTACGAGTTGAAGAAGCTCACGGTCGCCGACCTCTTCATCATGCGCGAAGCCAGGTTCGGCGGCCAGCCCGGCGAGCGCATGACCTACAGCATCAAGTTCGACGTCTTCAATCCGGCGAACCCGGGGCAGGTGGCGACCGACGTCGCGATCCTGCGCGGCGACCTGCCGATCGACAAGCGCGGCCGCTATCTTCCGGCCGACGGAAACCTGCGCATCGACGTCGTGAAAGGGCAGCAGACCTCGTCACGCTATGGCGGCGTGCTGCAGGGGCGGCGCGTGACGAAATGGTGGGACGTCGCCGAGCGGCTGCGCGCGGCCAAAACCGACGCCGAGAAGATCTATTCGCGCGTGGTCGAGGGCAAGACCGTGTCGATCACCGTGAAGAATCCGGATCCGCTCGGCTTCGAGAGCCTCGCGCTCGCCGCCGGACCGTTCTCCTACCTCACGGCCGTGAAGGTGAACGGCAATCTCGACTACGACTACGAGCTCGGAAACTGGCTCACCGACGCCAACGGCCTCAACTTCTACTACACGATCGCCGACCGCCCCTACACCGACCGGGTCACGGGCTCGATCCGCTACGTCGAGGAGGAGGGCCGGTTCGCCGATCCGACCGGCCAGATGCGCGAATACACCGGCTATTACGACTACAACCTGCGCTGGAACGAACAGGCGACCTCGCAAGACGCCTCCTTCTTCCCGAGCGCTGGCGGGCAGTCGGATCCGGACGCCTTCTTCGCCTCCAACGACCAGACCAAGCCTGGCGTCTACGGGCGGGTCTACTACAAGGACAGCGAAGACTACTGCAAGAAGGTCAAGAACGACAAAGGCGAGGACGAATGCGTCGGCCCGACGCGATCCGAGGTCGTCTATGACCTCAAGGCCGTCGGGCTGAACTATCAGCAGCTCGCCGCGTGGTTCAAGATGGAGCCGCTGGCGCTCGGGCCGCTCACCGACGAGTGAGCGACGCCGGAACCTTGTGCGCGCGTGATCGCTTCGCTTCGAGAAGCGACACGCATGCGAGGGTTCATGACGCCGGGATCGCCGAAACCGGAAGCCGAAGACAGCGCCGCCACCGGGGCCTCCGCGGCGGAGGCGGAAAGACCAGTGGACTTCGAGCCGGATCGAGGCGCGAAGCCCGGCAAGGGCAAGGATCCGAAGGATCAGCCGCCTGACGCCGCCGAACGGCTTGGGACCAAGCGGCGTGACGGTGAGAAGGATGAGACGAACGGCGCCCCTCCCGGCGCTGTCTCGCCCGAAAACCTCACCACCGAAAGCGACGACGGAGCTTCCTGACCGCGATCAGGCCGTCTCGCGGGTCACCGCGATCCATTCGCGGGCGCGGGCTTCCGGGTCGACGGCGCCCAACACGTCGTTGACCACCGCGACCACGTCCGCGCCGGCGTCGAGGCAGAGGCGCGCCCGTTCCGGCGTCAGCCCGCCGATCGCGACCAGCGGCCTGTCGTCGATCAGCCGCTTCCATTCGGTGACGCGCTCCACTCCCTGAGGCGCGAACGGCATTTTTTTCAGGATCGTCGGCCAAACGGGACCGAGCGCGATGTGGTGGGGGTCGATCGAGAGCGCCCGGTCGAGCTCCTCATGGGTGTGGGTCGAGACGCCGAGTTTCAGGCCCGCGGCCTTGATGGCCTTCAGGTCCGCGCCGTCGAGGTCCTCTTGCCCGAGATGCAGGAACTTGGCGCCCTCATCGATCGCGATCTCCCAAAAGTCGTTGATCACGAGATCGGCCCCAGCCTTGCGGGCGAGCGCCAACGCATCGCGAATCTCGCCGCGCAGCTCTTCGGCCGGCCGGTCCTTGATGCGGAGCTGGATCAGCTTCGCGCCCGCGCCGAGCATGCGGCGGACCCAGTCGAGGCGGTCGACCACGGGGTAGAAAGGATCGAGTTTCGCGGAGGTCATAGGCGTTCCGAACAGGCGGTAAAGGTGGACCGAGGCGTCGTGACCTTGTCCCGGCCTTGAGCCGGGACCCAGAACCGAGACGCCGGCGAGAGAGAGCGACGAGCGTCCCGACAATCCCGGAAACGGCGTCGGTTCTGGGTCCCGGCTCAAGGCCGGGACAAAGGCGGCGCTTTACGCGAAGGCCCGCCCGAACACCGGCGTCGAGGGCGCGGCCATGTCGCGCGGCTCGATGCAGCCGGCCTCGAAGCCTGCGCGGCCGGCCTCGATCGCCTGGCCGAAGGCGCGGGCCATCGCTACCGGATCGCCGGCCTTCGCGACCGCCGTATTGAGCAGCACGGCGTCGTAGCCGAGCTCCATGGCGTGCGCCGCGTGGCTCGGGCGGCCGACGCCGGCGTCGACCACCAGCGGAACCTCGGGGAAATGCGCCCTCAGGCTGCGCAGCGCGTAGACGTCGTTCAGCCCCATGCCGGTGCCGATCGGCGCGCCCCAGGGCATCAGCACCTTGCAGCCGGCCTCCAGCAGCCTTTCGGCCACCACGAGGTCAGTGGTCGTGTAGGGGAACACCTCGAAAACCGTCGTCGGTCAGGATCTTGGCGGCCTCGACAAGCCCGAACACGTCCGGCTGTAGGGTGTCGGCCTCGCCGATGACCTCGAGCTTCAGCCACGAGCTTCCGAACACTTCCCGCGCCATCTGCGCCGTGGTGACCGCCTCCTGAACCGAATGGCAGCCGGCGGTGTTCGGCAGCACCTTCACGCCGAGACCCTGGATCAGCCCCCAAAAATCCTGGCCTTCGCGCAGTCGCCCGGATTCGCGGCGCAGCGACACTGTAAGGATCTCGGCTCCGGAAGCGCGGGCGGCGTCGGCCAGCACCTGCGGGGAGGGGTACTGCGCAGTGCCGAGCAGCAGGCGGGAGCCGATGGTCTCACCGTAGAACGTCAAGGGTCCGTCCATCGTCATCCTCCCTGTCGCGGCGCGACGATCTCGATGCGGTCGCCGTCTTCCAGTCTTTTCGTCGCGCGCGCGGCCGCCGGCACGAAGGCGCCGTTCACCGCGGTCGCGACTTTGGCGTCGCCATAGTCGAGCGCGTCGAGCGCGTGGCCCAGCGTCTCCGCCTCGACCTCAAGCGCTGAGCCGTTGACGATCAGCCGCATGGGGCGTCTCCGAAACCTCTTCGAGGGCCTCCGCGGCCTCCCGCGCGAGCGCGGGGGGTGAGCAGGAAGCCGTTGCGATAAAACCCGTTCAGCCGCAGCACGCGGCCGGACCTCTCCAGCCGCGGCAGGTTGTCGGGGAAAGCGGGGCGGACGTCCGCGCACATCTCCACGATCTCCGCCTCGCCAAAGGCCGGATGCAGCGCATAGGCGGCGTTCAGAAGCTCGACGGCGGAGCGCGCCGACATCTTCGCGCGTGAAGAACTCCGATGGAGGTCGCGCCCACCATGAAGATGTCGTCGGCGCGCGGCACGACATAGAGCGACAGCCGCGGATGCAGCATCCGAACCGGGCGCTTGAACGCGATCTCCGCCGTGCGCAGCAGCATCATTTCTCCGCGCACGCCGCGGAGCTCCGGGACGGCGTTCCTGGCCGCGAGGCCGCGGCAGTCGAGCACGGCGTCGGCGTCGAGCGCCTCCGGGTCGGCGTCGACGCCGAAGCGGACAGCGCCGCCGAGCGCTTCCAGCCGCCGCACGAGCGCCGGCAGCGCCTCGCGCGGGTCGACGTGGCCTTCCTCGGGAAAGAACAGGCCCTTGTCGAAGCGGCCCGAGAGGTTCGGCTCAAGCTCACCGATCCGCACGGCGTCGGCGTGCTCGAAACGCTCCGTCATCCGGGCGAAACGGGCGAGTTCGGCGTGGTCCCGGCGCGAGGCGACGACCAGCGTGCCCTCGATCTTGGCTTGCGAGATCTGGCGCGGCCACCAAGCGAGCGCTTCGGGACCCTTTTCGGCGACCTCCTCCTCGCCGGCTTCGGCTTCGCACCAGGGCGCGATCATTCCGCCGGCCGACCAGGCGCAGGCGGCTCCGCCGAGGCGGGGGCTCCGCTCCAGCACCTCGACCTCATGTCCGCGCTCGGCGAGTTCGACCGCCGCCACGAGGCCGGCGACGCCTGCGCCCACCACGGTGACGCGCATCTCAACGTCCTTCCCGGCCGCAAAGGCCGCAAGGGATCCGGACGTCGCATCGCGAGAAGGAACGGAGAGGTCGGCGCTGACGCGCCGTTTGCTCCCGTCCCTTCGCCGGCATGACCCGGATCAGGTTCAAAGGGTCCGGCCGAAGCCGTCTCAGCCCGTCGCCGGGCGCCCCTCGGATGATGAGGAAACTGTGGGGGCGGGGCAGGGCGGTGTCAACCGCGCGCCATGGATCTTCACCGATGCTAGTCTGGCGCGCGAACGCCATATTCGCGTGCGAGCGAAGTCTGATCGGGGGACGCCGTGACTGCAACATTGACCCGTCGTGGGTTTTTCCTCGGTCTGGCGGCCGGCACAGGTCTCGCTGTCGTCGACGCCCATGCGCGTCGCGCCGAACGGCCGGTCTCGATGGCGGCCGCAGGCGTCAAGTCCGACGGCAGCGATCAGCAGGCGGCGATCCAGAAGCTTTTGAGCGCGGGCACGCCCCTCGACGGCGGCGGCGCCACCTATTGCGTTTCGAACACGTTGCGGCTCTTCGACGATGGGCTGCTCCAGAACGCGACCATCAAATACATCGGTCCCGACATCGCCAAGATGGCTGAGTACGGGGTCATCACGGCGATGAACGTGACCGGGCCGACGATCCGCGACGTTCGCGTCGACCGCAACGGCGCGCGGACCAGCGGCGTGGCGCTTACGAGCGCAGCAATCGCCGTCATCGGCTGCACGAAGCCGGTCGTCGCCCGCTGCGACGTCACGGGCGACGGCAAGGGTTCCGGCGTCCTCTGGCGCGCGAATGTCGGCGGACGGCTGTCGAACGTGACCATTCACGACATGACGTGGGAGGACGACGCCGCGCGCGACGACGTGCTTGTCGGCCTCGCGCTCGACGGGCGCCAACACCGACAACCTCATTTCCAGAGTCGTGGTGAAGAACCTGCTGGGATATCGGGCGTCCGGCTTTCCGCGCGGCGAGACGCGGTTCCAGACGAAGGCGCTCTGGACCCGCGGGATCTCGCATTGGACCGGACCCGGCTCGTCGGGGAATGTCTTCTCGGACTGTCAGGTCTCCAATGTCGATCAAGCCTTCGATGCGCCTGGGCGGGGACTGCGGTTCGAAAGATGTTCGGCGACGGACTGCTACACGTGGGGCTTCAAGCAGGCTCACAACGGCTTCGGCACCAGGTTCACCGATTGCGTGGCGACGCGCTGCGGCTATGCGGGCTTCGTGTTTTCCCAGACGCAGGCCGCGGGCGAAATGACCGTCAAAGTGCTGCGCATCGTCAATTGCCGCTCGATCGATAGCGGAACCTCCAATTGCACCGGATCGCCCACGACGACGAGCACGCCGGTCGGCGTGCCGGCTCTCTGGGCGGATCCCAAAGCAAGTGGTTTTCTCTTCACGGGAGCGAGCGGGCTTTCTCCGGAAGACGTGGAGATTCTCGGAGGGGCCGCGACGGATCGCTATGGCCGCATGGTTTTCGGCGTGAACAACGCGACTGCGTCCCGGACGATCTCCGTCGACAGGGCGTTCCTCTCACAAGGCTCCGCGAGCGCGCCGACGGCGAATGTCGGGCGCCTGAACTAGTTCGGACCGTCATCGACCGGGCGGGCACGCTTTGGCGATCTTCGCGCGGACCTCGGCGACGCCCTTCGTGGAGAACGTCGTCTCGCGACGCGCGCCGGCCGCGTCCGCGAGCATGACGCGAAGCTCCCCGTCGTCCGAAAGCGCAGCGAGGAACGCTTCGACGCCCTCGCTCAGAAACGCCGCCTTGCCGTTGGTCGAAACATCCCAACGTCGGGTCTCGGACGAATGATCGTCGACGCGGGTCGTGATCTCGATCTGGCCGCGCGACAATCCCCAGCCCCCGGAGCCGCCGACCAGAAATTCGACGCGGCCGCCGAGGCAGCGCGCGACGAGATGGCTCGGGTCGTTCGGATCGGCGGACGGCGAAGGCGCCGGGGCGAGCGCGGTGACGATCCCCCCCTCGCCGGTCGAGGAGGGCTCGTAGGTGTAGGTCCAGACGCCGGACTGGCCCGTTTCGCCCCAAGCCGGGACGACGGCCGCCGAGATGGCGATGGCGAGAGCGACTCTTCGCATGCTGACCGTTTCTTCCTGCTGCGGATCCTTTGCCGGGATCCTTCGACGGAGGTCATCTTGCGCGCTCGGCGGGCGAGGCCATAGACCTCGTCATCAAGTTCAAGGACCGCACGATGACCGCCCCCGCCGAGGGAACGCCGGACGACGAGGCCGACCGGGAGCGCCGGGCCGCCGGGCCCTTCGACGCGGCCGCGCGCGCCGCCGTCTACCGCGCGATCGAGAGCCGGCGAGACGTCCGCAACGAGTTCCTGCCCGATCCGGTCTCCGACGAAATTCTGGCGCGGCTGCTCAAGGCGGCCCATTGCGCACCGTCGGTCGGGCTGTCGCAGCCCTGGAGCTTCATTCTCGTGCGTTCGGCGGAGAAGCGGGCCGAAGTCGCCGGCATCGTCGCGCGGCGGAACGAGGAGGCGGCGAACATGTTCGACGGCGAGCGCGCCGCGCAGTATCGGCGGCTGAAACTCGAGGGAATCGAGGCGGCGCCGCTCAACATCTGCGTGGTGGCGGACCGATCGCGCGGCGGACCCGTCGTGCTCGGACGCACCCACCAGGACGACGTCGACCTCTACAGCACGGTTTGCGCCGTCCAGAATTTCTGGCTCGCGGCGCGCGCCGAGGGGATCGGCGTCGGCTGGGTGTCGATCTTCGAGCCCGACGACCTGAAGCCGGCGTTCGGCCTGCCCGAGCATGTGTGCGTGGTGGCCTATCTGTGCGTCGGCCATGTCGAGCGACTGCATGTGCGCCCGGAGCTCGAGGCGCGACGCTGGGGCGAGCGGCTGCCGCTCGCCGACGTTGTCTTCGACGAGCGCTGGGGCGCGGGCGCGGAGATGTTCAATCGCTGATCGCAGCCGCTGCGCCATGCGGGCCGAACGGTGGAACCTGCTGATTTTAGAACGATTATCATCTTCGCCCGTGGCGTTGCCGGTGGCGGCTTGGATCGGTTAAGCCTGTCGCGGCCCCCGCCCGCGGAGCGCTTGCGATGACCCGACTGTTCGTCTCCGAAGCCGAAATCCGGACCGAAAACGCCGAAGCGCTCGCGGCCGAAATCACGGCCTATTGGGACGGCTACGAGGTCGAGCTCGAAACCCAGGGCTCCCGCACCACCGCCAAGCTCGGCGCGAGCCTGGGCGTGATGGAGGCGCATGGCGAGGTGCTCCGATTCCGGCTCGAATGCGCGGAGCTCGGCGTGCTCGAGATCATGCGCTCCTCGGTCACCGAAACGTTTCTGGCGCTCGGCAAGGACGAGGGCCTCAGCCTCGCCTGGCGCGGCGAGATGCCGACCGGGCGCCTGTTCGCCGATTTCCGCGAGGTGCGGCTCGTCGCCAATGTCGAGGTCGCGCCGCGCATCAGGCGCCTGACCTTCACGGGCGACGACGTCGCGCGCTTCGGCTCTGCGGCCGACATCCACGTGCGGATCTATTTTCCGCCCGACGGCCTCGCGACGCCGGAATGGCCGAGGCCGGGGCCGGACGGGCGCACGATCTGGCCGGAGGAGGCGAAACGCCCGGAGGTCCGCTACTACACGGTGCGGCGCTGGCGGCCGGAAGCCAACGAGATCGACGTCGACTTCGTGATGCATGAGGACGAGGGGCCGGGCTGCGCCTTCGCGTCCCGGGCGACGCCCGGCGCGATCGTGGGCATGGCGGGGCCGGTGGGCCGCGTCGCGCCGAAGGACGGCTGGACGCTTTACGCAGGCGACGAAACGGCGCTGCCGGCGATCGCCCGAATGCTGGAGGAGGCGCCGCGTGAGGCCGCAGGCGTCGTCTTCATCGAGGTGAACTCGCGCGCCGACGAGATTGCGCTCGATGCGCCTGCCGGCGTCGCCGTGCGCTGGCTGCACCGTCGCGGCGCGCCCGCGGGCGCGACCGATCTGCTGCATCGCGCCGTGATCGCCGCGCCGCTGCCGATGGACTCAGATCCTTTCGTGTGGGCGGCCTGCGAGGTCTCGGCCGCAAAGGCCATCCGCAAGCATCTGAAGGCGAAAGGGCTTGCGCGCGACCGCTTTCTCGTCGTCGGGTACTGGCAGCGGGAGGCGATGGACGCCGCCGCGGCCTGAGAGGTTTTGCGCGCGTGTTCGTCGACGAGATCGGAGCCCTTGTCCCCCACGGAGCGGTCGAGCGTGAGCCGACGGCCGACGGGCCGCTGTCCGGCCTGACCTTCGCGCTGAAGGATCTGTTCCATCTCGCGGGCGTCCCGACAAGCGCCGGCAATCCGGACTGGCTGAACACGCACGACGTTCCGTCCGAGACCGCCCCGGTCCCCGCCGCGCTGCTCGCCGCGGGCGCGCGGCTCGCGGGCAAGACCATCACCGACGAGATCGCCTGGAGCCTCAACGGCGAGAATTTTCACTACGGCACGCCCAAGAACCGCGCGGCGCCGGGGCGCATCCCTGGCGGTTCGTCTTCCGGCTCCGCCGCTGCGGTCGCCGCGGGGCTCGTCGATTTCGCGATCGGCACCGACACCGGCGGCTCGGTGCGGCTGCCCGCAAGCTATTGCGGGCTCATCGGCCTGAGGCCCACCCACGGCCGCATTCCGATCGACGGCGCGGTGGCGCTCGCGCCGAGCTACGACACGGTTGGTTGGTTCGCGCGCGACCTTGCGACCTTCGAGCGGGTGGGGGGCGTTCTGCTTGGCGCGCCCGAAAAGACCGTGGAGCCGGCGCGCCTGCTGGTCGCTGACGACATGTGGGCGCGCGCCCGACCCGAGACGCGAGAGGCGCTCGCGCCCGCGCTCGAGAAGCTGACGGGCCTCTTTGGCGGCGCCGACCATGTCGAGGTGTCAGGCGCGCGCGGCGCCGGCTGGCGCGACGTGTTCCGCATCATCCAGTCGGCCGAGGCCTGGTCGCTTCACGGGGACTGGGTCGAGCGCGTCCGCCCGACCTTCGGTCCCGGCGTGAAAGAGCGCTTCGAGGCCGCCTCAAGGCTCTCCGCCGACGAGATCGCAGGCGCCAAGGCCGGGCTCGAGACCATCCGCGCGGAGATGGAGGCGCTTCTGCCGCCGGGCGTGATTCTCGTGTCGCCGACCGTCCCCGGGATCGCTCCGCTGATCGGCACGCCCGAGCCTGAGCTCAACGTCTTCCGCGCCGCGGCGCTCGAGATGTTGTGCCCTGCGGGTCATGCCGGCCTGCCGCAGATCTCGCTGCCGCTGGGCGTCGTCGACGGCTGCCCGGTCGGCCTCTCCCTCGTCGCGGCGCGCGGCCAGGACGAGGCCCTGATCGCGCTGGCGGGACGGCTGCTGGGCTGAGGCTTCCGCCGAGACGTCCGTGGTGCCGCGTGCAGGGATCGAACCCGCGACCCCCTGATTACAAATCAGGTGCTCTACCAACTGAGCTAACGCGGCGCCGGCGGACGACCTTCGGGATCGGCGCATGGCGCTGTTCTTAGGGATAGCGACCGATCTTTGCAAAACGATTGCGCCGTCGTCCGGCGAAAAGAAAAAGGCCCCGCGGTTCGCCGCGGGGCCTTTTCCGTTCTCGGGCAGGCCTGAGCGGTCAGGCGTGCTCGTAGGTGGTGATGTCGCGGTCCTTGGTCTCCGGCACCAGGATGATGCCGATGATGAAGGTGAAGACCGCGAAGCAGATCGGGTACCAGAGGCCGGCGTAGATGTCGCCGGTCGAGGCCACGATCGCGAAGGAGGTCGCCGGCAAGAGGCCGCCGAACCAGCCGTTGCCGATGTGGTAGGGCAACGACATGGCGGTGTAGCGGATGCGGGTCGGGAAGAACTCGACCAGCGCCGCGGCGATCGGGCCGTACACGGCTGTCACGTACAGCACCATGATGGTCAGGATGCCGATGATCTTCAGCGCCTGCATGTTGCCGAGCGCGGCGAAGAACCCGTTGACCTTGACCTTCTCGGCGTCGTTGGCGGCCGGATAGCCGGCCGCGACGGCCGCTTCGCCGATCGTCTTGGCGAAGGTGGCGGCCTCGAACGGCACTTCCGTCCCGTTGACCGTGACCTTGGTGGGCGAGCCCGCCGGAGTCTCGACCTTGGTGTAGCGCAGCGCCTGCTGCGAGAGGGTGCGCCGCGCGACGTCGCAGGGCGCGGTGAACTTGCGGATGCCGACGGGGTCGAACAGCGTGCCGCAGGTGGCGGGATCGGCCGAGACCTCGATCTTCACGTTCTCGAGCGCCCGCTCATATTTCGGGTTGGCCACCGAGGTGAGCGCGCCGAACAGCGGGAAGTAGGTGACCGCCGCGATCAGGCAGCCGCCGAGGATGATCGGCTTGCGGCCGATCTTGTCCGACAGCGCGCCGAAGAACAGGAAGCCGCCGGTGCCGATGATGAGCGACCAGGCGATCAGCACGTTGGCGGTCAGAAGGTCGATCTTCAGAATGTTCTGGATGAAGAACAGCGCGTAGAACTGACCCGTGTACCAGACCACCGCCTGGCCGACCACCAGGCCGAACAGCGCGATGAGAACGAGGCGGGAGTTCTTCCACTGTCCGAAAGCTTCGGTGAGCGGAGCCTTCGAGCGCGTGCCTTCCTCCTTCATCTTCGTGAAGGCTGGCGACTCATGCATCTGCATGCGGATGTAGATCGAGATCGCAAGCAACAGGATCGAGGCCAGGAACGGGATGCGCCAGCCGCCCTGCAGGCCGAAGAACAGCTGGAAGTCCGTTTGGAACGCCTGCTCGCCCATCCACAGGCGCAGCGACACGATGACCGCGAGCGACAGCAACAGGGCCGAGCGTGGCGGTGGTCTGGATCCAGGCGGTGTAGAAGCCGCGGCGGCCGACCGGGGCGTGCTCGGCCACATAGACCGCCGCGCCGCCGTATTCGCCGCCGAGCGCCAGGCCCTGGAGCATGCGCAGCACGATCAGGATCACCGGCGCGAGCCAGCCGATCTCGTTGTAGCTCGGCAGCAGGCCGACGAGAAAGGTTGAAGCGCCCATGATCACGATGGTGATCAGGAAGGTGTATTTGCGGCCCACGAGATCGCCGAGGCGGCCGAACACCAGCGCGCCGAACGGACGGACCAGGAAGCCCGCCGCAAACGCCAGCAGCGCGAAGATCGCCTGGGTGGACGGATCGAAGGCCGAGAAGAACTGCTTGCCGATGATCACGGCGAGCGTTCCGTAGAGATAGAAATCGTACCATTCAAAGATGGTGCCGAGGGAGGAGGCCAGGATGACCTTCTTCTCCTCGCGGGTCATTGGCCGCGTCCTTTCGGCCATGCTCGGAGCGGCTGTTGCGACTGACATGGGCGTCACCTCGGTTCTGGCGGTCGGCGCGCGTTCCCGTCGCGTCGCAGCCGTGCGCCGCCTTGTTTTCGGCGGCTTCGTTGAAACACTGGACCCGCGGCTCTTCCGGCCGTCGGTCCCACCCCCGACGAACCGCGAAGCCTTCGCCGCGATTCGCCCTGTAGCTGACGTCCTGGACGCCGGTCTTCAGCCTGACGACGGGACCGCCGCAACGCTTTCGGCGACCGCCGAAACGATCCCCGCGCTACTGGCGCGGAATGTCGCACCAACTAGATACAAGTTGTTGGAATGACTCGTCGACTGGAGGCTGAATGCGACGTTCGTCTATGCCGCTTGCGATCGTTCTCGCGCTGGCGTGCCATGCGCTGGGCGTCGGGCCCGTCGTCGCCGACGAGCGACGCCCGGGAACCTCGATCGCCGCGCCCTACGACCAGCGCCCTGGCGCGGTCACACGCCCGTCCGGACAGGCCGACCGCGACTGGCGTCGCGGGCGGCGCTCTCCCGAGATCGTGATGACGCCCCAGCGCTCCACCTACCCGCGGCAGCGCTTCGAGGCGCCGCGATATGACGCGCGGGGGCGGCGGCTGAACGTGCCGGGCCGTCCGGACACCTATGACGGCTTCGGCCGCGCGCGCGCCCTTCAGCGGCCAGGGCCCGCGATCGCGCCGAGCGGCCCGACCGTGCGGACCGACGCGGCCACCCGCATCAACCAGTACAAGCCGCGCTAGCCCGCCGGTTTCGTCCGCCGCGCGACGTGCAGCGCGATCGCCGCCGCGTTCGACACGTTGAGGCTCTTGATCGCGCCCGGGCATGTCGAGCCGGGCGAGGACGTCGCAGGTCTCCCGCGTCAATTGGCGAAGGCCCTTGCCTTCGGCTCCGAGCACCAGCGCGAGGCCGCGGTCGCCGAGCTTGGCGTCGTCGAGCGGGGCGGGCCCATCCGAATCGAGCCCGATCCGCAGAAATCCCCGTTCGCCAAGATGTTGGAGCGCGCGGGCGAGATTCTGGACGAGCACCAGAGGGGCGTGTTCGAGGCCTCCGCTCGCCGATTTCGCTAGCACGCCGGTGGCTTCCGGGCTGTGGCGGGCGGTGGTGACGATGGCGTCCACCGCATAGGCGGCCGCGGTGCGCACGATCGCGCCGACATTGTGCGGGTCGGTGATCTGGTCGAGCACGAGCACGAGCCCGTCGCGCGGGATCGTCTCGAGCGTCGGGACTTTCAGCGCCTCGGCTTCGAGATAGAGGCCCTGATGGACGGCGTCGGGGGTGAGCAGGCGATCGATCTCGCCGGGGCGCACGATCTCCGGCGCGAGGCGCTCGGCGACGCCGGCCTCCGCGAGGCGGGCGAGAGCGTTCTCTGTCGTGAGAAGACGGATCGGCTTGCGCTTCGGGTTCCGCAGGGCCTCGACGACGCTGTGGAAGCCGTAGAGCACGACCGGGCCGTCGTGATCGCGCGGAAAGGCGCGCGGACCCCAGCTCTTCTGGCCGTCCTTGGCGTCGCGGCCCTGCGCGCCGGGGCGTGGCCGGCGGGGCGGTCGGGAGACGGACATTCTGGGCTCCCTTGGGGCGGAAGGTTCGAGACGGCGACGTTCGGGCCGCCAAGGCGCGGTTCTTCCACCACGACGGGCCGCTTGGCAACGCGTTCGCCCACAGCCGGGCGGCCGCCGCGCGGTTTTCCGGTTGACCGAGGGCGCGGCCTCCCCCTATAGCGAGCGCCGCGATCGCTTCTGTCCTTCGGGACCGCGGCGCTTGCGCGGCCCCCTACATATCGGGGCCGGCGTGGAGGGGTGCCCGAGTGGTTAAAGGGGACGGACTGTAAATCCGTTGGCTCAGCCTACGTTGGTTCGAATCCAACCCCCTCCACCATCCCGCATGAATGCGCTATGACGGGCGGCGCGCGGGTGTAGCTCAATGGTAGAGCAGCAGCCTTCCAAGCTGAATACCCGGGTTCGATTCCCGGTACCCGCTCCAGCCTTCCAGCCCTGAAAATTGAACGTTTTTCTGGCCTCTGGCCGCCTCATGCGGCGTGGGGGCTAGGGGAACGTAAGGCGGCCAAAAGGCCTCTTGTGGGGTGTTTCGGTGCAGAAAGTCCCCACGAAGTCCCCACGGAGGTTCGCTAGGCGTTCTCGCCGGCGTCCGAATCGGGAAGGGGGTTACGAAACAGCGAAGTAGCTCGAATCGGATTTTGCTACTTGGACGTTTCGAAAACCGGCGGCCGGGGATGTTACGTTCAGGTAGCAAAACTGAGATTTTGCTACTTCATTGTAACATGCGGGCTGCGCGGATAGGCTGCTCGCATGAGCCCTCCACCCGCTATCGACGCTATCTTCGCAGACAACAGGCTGCATCGATCCGCCGATCTGGCTGCAGCCGGGTTGTCGCGGATGGCGATCAAGCGCGCCGCCGACGCCGGTCGGATCATTCAATACGCCCGGGGCGTCTACGTAAGCGCCGAAGGCCTTGCGACCACTGGCATCAGCCTGGCCGCGACCTCCCTGCTCTTGCAGGGCGTCGTCTGCCTCGGATCCGCGGCGCAGTTCCATGGCCTGTCCGACGAGGATCCGCCAGAGATCTGGTATGCGGTCGATCGCGGAAGAAACGGCAATATGGCGGCGCCCAGCATCCGTCAGCCCCATCGCCTCGTGTGGTGGCCGGCCGAACTCTTGGAGGTCGGTGTGAACACCGTCCAGATCGCCGGCGTCGACGTTCGCTTCACGTCGCCGGCGCGGACCGTCGTCGACCTCATCCGCTATCGAGGGAAGCTTGGCGAGGAGACCGCCGCCAAGGCGCTGGCGGACTATGTGCGCAGCGGCGCGGATCTGAACGAGATCTGGGACATTGCGGAAGCGATCGGGGTGAAGGACGCGTTGACGCCATTCTTGAGGGTGGCCGAGGAACTGGCGCCCTCGATCGCGGCCCTCCGGTAGTCCCTCGATCTCAACGAAAAAGGGCCGCCGGCGCCACCACCGACGACCCAGTCCTGGGGGAGGAAACGCCCAAGGGCGCTCCTGGTCACCTGGATTCGCGCGCCGGCAGGTCAAGCCGCCTGCGGATCATCCGCTCCCCGGACGGCGTCAGCGTCCATCCGGCGCCGCCGCGCGGGCCTGGAGCCTTCACTGCGAAACCATCACAGACGGCGACGCCCATCGCCTGCTCGACGTCCCAGGCCGCCGCTCCGGTCATGCGGTCGAAAGCGTTGCGCGACGCGACCATCTCGGCCTTGGAGCGCCGGACGCCCATGATGTCCCCCAACCAGTAGCGCAAGCTCCGCGCCTCGCGGCGGGCGGTCTCGGCACGGGTGACGGCGGCCTGCTTGGCTGCCTGCGAGCGCGTCAGGGGGCGATGGCGTTGGGTGAGCACCGGAGACCTCCTCTGAAAGGCTACCAGCGGGCCGGTCGCTAGGCCGGCTATCGCAGAGGGAACGGCCTGCGTCGCATCAAGGCCCTCATCCCTGCCAGCTTGCGGGAGCGCGATGCGCTGCGCGGCCCGCTCACCTACGTGTCTGCTCTCCACGCCGCCGCGCTGGAAGTTGGCTCGGGGTGAAAGTCTCGAACTTCCGACCTTCGGGCTCAGAACCCGCTGCGCTACCAATTGCGCCACCCCCGAAAAGGGCGCGCGCGGCCGGAGCGCGCCCCACAGTCCAGTTCGAACGGCCCGCCTGGTGCGCTTCTAGGAGAGGCGTGGCGGGCACTAAGGGCTCTGCCCCATTCCAGGCGGATATCTAGGCTGAAAATTGGATTCTGCCGGAAGCCCCGACCCGCCACAACGGTTATCTGCGGCCTGACTCAAGAAGAGGCATTGTCAACATTGCGCCCAAGAAGGCGTCATGTCCGATAACCCTGAGTTATCGGACATCATAAATCGGGCGTTCCAGCAGGCTCCGCAGGCCAAAACTATCGGTACAAGAGAAGCGAAAAGAAGGGTGCTTCTTTTCCAAAACAGCGGTCCGCCGACCCCCCGGCCGGGAACTTCGAATCGGTCGGCGAGATCGTACCGCAGCCCTATTGCGGCTTTCGAGGGCGCATGCATATCATGGCCTTGTCCCGCTCGGATGACCGAGGCGCGACGGCAGGAGGCCTAGAGAATGAACACCATCATCATCACGGACAAAGACCGACAGCTCCGCGCTGAGCTCGCTGAACGCGTGCTCGTCGCCGTGCTGGGCGAGGGTTACGACCCTATCCGCGGCGACTTCCATCCACTCGGCTGGACCCGCACGCTGGTGCAGTTCACCGGCGCGATCGACAACCCCGACGACGAAGACCCGGAGGCGACAGTCGAAATGCTGGCGCAGGTCGGCGGGATGGTTGCAGCCATAGATGCCGCCAAGCGTGCGTTCGAGGATCAGTGGGTAGAGGCTCGCCTCTCAGACGACGGCCTCACGCTCGATATCTCCGACGTCACAGGAGAGGAAGCGCTCGAGGAGGCCCAGGATCTCGCGGCGCGCTGGCTGTGCGTTTCGTCCGATAGGAGCGTCATTCCACCGTTCCCGTATCCGATTCCTCGGGTCGATCTCGACACAGAGATCGGCTGGTGACCGGCCGCCCCTGGGCCGTCGCCCTGGACATCGACGGAGACGTCGAGCTCGTCCGTGAGTTCTTCCCCACCGCAGCCGAGGCCGAGCTCTTCGGAAACGCCTGCTTCAGCCCCATGCCCTTCATCCTCGTGAGGATCGACCAGTGACCAAGCCCGACGCCGTCTCCCGCCGCCTCTTCGCCGCCGTTCTCGCGGCCCCGCTCGGCCGCAAGCCGGAAGCCAACGCCCTCCTCAATGACCTGCTCGCCCGCAATCGCCGGATCGGCGACGAGGTCGAGGCCGCGGATCCGATGACGGTGGACACCGACGCGGTCGCGGCTCAGGTGCTCGCCAACCGAAAGGCGGCGGCCGAGGCGATCGAAGCGCTCTCGGCGTGACGACACAGCACCACGACGGGTATGCTCACCCTCGCGCTGACCACGGCGCGGGGGATTCTTTATTGGCGCTGACCGAGCACGAAGTCCTCATGCACATCGTCTTTCCGGAAGGCGCTGGCGGCCGGCTCGCGCGCGTCTTCGGCGTCGACACGAGGACCGGCCAGCGCTGGAACAAGCAGGAAATGCCGATGCCGGCCGAGGTGAAGGCCTGGCTCGAGGATCAGCAAGAGAAGATCTTCACGATCGTGAACCCCTACCCGGACGCGGTCCTTCGGGCGCTCGTCCAGCGCATGCGCGACGCCGGCGTCCATGACGAGGCGATCGCAAGCTATCTCGCCGAGGCGCACGTCGAGGTCCTCGGACGAACGATCCGGTAACCAGCCAAGCAACTTCAGCTTGAAATCGCTACCGTCGATCACCTAAGGTGGTCGAGTCCACCGCTGGAATGGTCCGCGCTGGACGGTTCGAGCGAGACCAGCTTTGCCCTCCCAGAATCCGCCTTTTACCCCTCGCGCCGAGGATGTCTCGGTCGCGCGCCAACGTGCCGCGCGTAGCGCCGAGATCATGTGCGGCGACCTGCCGACGCTTGCGGACCTGCTCGTCGGCCATCCGTTCCGAAGTGGTGACTTCGAGAAGGACGTCCGCTCGTGGGCGCACACAACGCTGAACGCGCTGGTCGTCTGCCGGCCTGAGCGCGGCCGCGCCGATCTCGGGAGCGCCCTTCATGCACTCCTGGGCGAGGTCAGCCTGACCAACGTCGCTGAGGCCGGACGGGAGCTTGAGCGCGTCGGGGCGCTGGCGGCCGCCGCCGAGGAGAAGATCCGCTACGAGGGCCGGGTTCGTTGCGACCTTTATTGCGTGGCCGGTTTCGGAGCCCTGGAGCCGCGCGCCCGGCTGATCGGCGCGATCATGCTTTTGACCGGTAAGCACCACCAACACCACCTGCTCGCGATGGCGGCCGGCCTGCTGCCGTTTCGTCCAGGGCGGGCGTCCGAAGTCCCCACCTCCATACCGCCGCGAGAACATCCTCCGCTCGGCATGGTCGAGGATCTCCGCCGAGCGCCGGGCGGAGGGCGACATCGAAGAGGGCATCCTCCGCAACCGGCCCGAACCCGGAGAGATGACGGACCTGCTCGACGAGGTCATGGAGGACCGCGGCGAGATCGTGCGCGCGCCGGGCGGGTTGGCTCGCCTGCGCGAGAGTCGCGTGACCGGCCTGCAGGTCGTCCCGAAGCAGCCGGCGGGCGCGGGCGATCGTCTGTGGCGGCCCTTCGCGGCGATCGCCGGCCGGCGCTTGCCGCTGGTCCGCCGCGGGGATGTGGCTGCCCACCGCCGCGCCCTGGTTCGCCGCGCGCCGCATGCCGCGGCCGCGATCGACGTGATCCTGCGCGACCTGACGGCGTCCGAGCTCGCCTGGATCAGGCCGACGCTCTTGGTCGGCCCTGCAGGCGCCGGGAAGACGTCGCTCGCACGCTCGATCGCCGAGGTCATCGGCTTGCCGGTCACGACCTACGCGGCCGGCGGGATCGCGGACGCCAGCATGATGGGGACCAGCGCGCAGTGGTCGACGTCGCGGCCGAGCGTGCCGCTGGACCTGATCAGGTCTTCAGGCGTCGCGAATCCGCTGGTCGTGCTGGACGAGGTCGAGAAGTCGCAGGCGTCCCACAACGGCTCGCTCGTGGACGCCTTGCTGGCCTTTCTCGAGCCGTCCACCGCCCGGCGCTACCGCGATCTCGCGCTCGAGATCGAGGTGGACCTATCGCGCGTGTCCTGGATCGCGACGGCGAACAAGCTCGATGACGTCCCGCGGCCGCTGCTCGATCGATTCCGGATCATCCGGGTTGAAGAGCCGACCTGGGCGCATGTCGGAGATCTCGCGCGCGGCATCCTCGACGACATCGCGGCCGAGCGCGACCTCGACAGGCGATGGCTGGACGAGCTGGCCCAGGACGAGCTTCAGGTGCTCAGACGAGCATGGAACGGCGGTTCGATCCGGCGACTGCGGCGCGCCCTTGAGGTGCTCGTCGACGGGCGTGACATGGCGATGCGGCGCGCGTGATGGAGCAAGCCCTCCTCATCGTTTCCATCGCGATCGCGCTCCGCGGCCTTCACCGAGACGGCCTGCTCGAACCAGCGCGCGCCAACGGGATCGCCGGGCGCGGCGCGGACGTCATCGAACTGCTCGGCATCGTTTCTCGTCTCGAGGATGAGGCCGAGATCCGGGAGCGTCTCGGCGAGCCCGGCGTCGCAGATCTACACGTGCGAGCGGCGGGTATGGAGCGGCTGGCGCTGGAGCTCCTCGACGCCGGCGGCTGGCTGGCCGTATTCGACGCCGCGCCCGATCATGCCCGAAACACCTGGGAAGCGCTCGCCGCCGATCTGAGTGCGGCACACGCTCAAAAGGTCAAGCCTGCACCTGATGGGATCGAGGTACAGGTCGATATGGCTCGGCGCACGATGCACGTGCGGATGTCCATGCGACCGCTACTCGACCGCTGGTGGATCGGCAGGCTCTTCGGCCCTGGCCGGCCCGGTCACCGCTGGCCGATGGTCGGCGGGAAAATCCACGGCGACCCGCGCTCGGTCGACGGGGATGAGGTGATGATCGTGGCCGTCGTTGAGGGCCAGACAGCACGCGGGCTTAGCGGGCTGGACTACGAGCTTGGGAGGCCGGCGTGAGCGCGTTCGATGCCAAAGACCCTGCGCGACGCCGAGATCGCGAGGGGCGAATGACTTCTGACGCGCTCATCCTCGCATTGGCCGCCGACGTCGCGACGGCCCATCGGACCGGCCGGATCAGCCGACCTGTCGCGACCGCGATCCTGACGCGGCCGAGCCCGATCGCTTTATCGTTGGCTGGGCTCGGAGAAATCGGAGGCCGGATCGACGCGGCCGGAGGCTGGGAGCTCGTCTACTGGTCCGCCGGCTCGGAGGCGCGCACCGCCTGGGCGGAAACCGTCGCACTGATGCTTGAGCAATTCCCGCGGCTGGATGGATGGGCGCTTGTCGGAGAGGTCGACGGCCGGACAATGGCGGCCGGAAATTTCTCGCACATCAGCGTCGGCGCCGGGTACGCGATCGGGTTTTTCGACGCCGTCCGGTTGGGCTCGCAGGCGAGGCGTGAGACCGAGATTCCGAGATCATGAGCGCGTTCGAGCCAAAGACCCTGCGCGACGCCGTCGTCGTGATCGGGCTGCTGACCCGCGCCAACGCGGATCGTGGGTTCATCGGCCGCGAGGAATCCGCGCGCCTGCTCTCCATGAGGGAGCCCGACCTGCTCTTGGTCGTTGTGGAAATCAACGGGCTCCGGCTTTCAGGCGATCACGAGGGCGCGTGGCAGCTGTTGCAGGCCTTGTCGCTTATCGTCGTGGCGGGCGGATGGCCCGCCGTTGTCGCGGACCCCGAGGCCTCGGCTCAGTGGCCTAAATTCTGGAGGCCGGGGGAATGAGGCTCTGGGTGATCTCCGACCTGCACCTGTCCAAGATCGCGGCGCAGTCCGGCTGGCAGCCTCCGCGCGTGGACGCCGACGTCGCGGTCGTGGCCGGCGACATCGTGGAGGGCGTCGGCTTCGCGCTGAACTGGCTCTGGTTGACGATCACGCGCCGGATGCCGGTCGTGTGGGTCGCCGGGAATCACGAGTTCTACGGCGAGATACTGCCCCAGGCCCGCCGGCACGCCCGGACCTACGCCGATCGCGTGCCGAACCTGCACCTGCTCGACGACAGCCAGACCGTGATCGACGGCGTCCGATTCCTCGGATCGACCCTCTGGACCGACTACAAGCTCTATGCCTTCGGCGAGCGGGCGCGCCAGGAGGGTTCCATGCGGGTCGCGGAGCGTCTGCCCGATCACGCCCAGATCTTGATGGAGGCGCCGGAGCCGGGGAAGATCGCGCGCCGGTTCTCGGCCGCCGACGCGCTGGAGCTTCACGAGACCAGCGTCGCCTGGCTGCGGTCCGCGTTCGAGATCGAGCACGGCCCGACAGTCGTCGTGACCCACCACGCTCCGCACCCACTCTCGGTCGCGGAGAGATGGCGTGGCCACCCCAGCACGCCGAGCTACGTCAGCGATTTGAGTTCCCTGATCGACGCCGGCCAGCCCCGGCTCTGGAACCACGGGCACACCCACGTCAGCCTCGACTACTCGATCAAGCCGATGTTTTCCGGCCTGCGGGACACGCGCATCATCTGCAACGCGAAGGGCTACGCCGGCGAAAACCCGAGCTTCGACTGGGGCCTGGTGGTCGATGTCTGATCGCCCGCGCGACCTCGGCGACGTCGTCAACGACATCGAGCGCATTCGACACGAAGCCGGCCGTCGCGCGCCCGGGCAGAAGCCCGTGGTGGAGCCGTTCTACGACAGCCGAGATCCGGACGCCGTCGAACGCGCGGCCGCCGCGATCGAGCAGTGGACTGACCCCGGCGCCCGTCGATGGTCGACCCCGCTCCGCCGGTACGCCGCAGAGCTCAGGGCGCCGCTCGCTGTGCCCACCGAAGCCGAGCTCGTACGGCGTTGCGTCACCGGCGAACACGACGTGACCACGCTCCGGGAGATACTTCAGCTCACGCTTGTCGAGACGATGGACCTGCTCATCGGCTACCGGGCCAAGCCTCGGGACGGCATGCATTGAGTCACGCTGACGCACCCTCATTTCGAGCTTGCGGCTTGCGACTTGATCTACGGGTGACCTGCCCATGACCTTTCGATAGGTCAAGAAAATACAAGCCTAAACCACTGATAAGGCTGACTAAATTGCGCTTTCGCGTGTTTTCCGACCTGCATGTGGACGCCAATGACGGGCTCGCGGTCCCGCTGGATTTGAGCGACTGCGACGCCGTGATCGTGGCCGGCGATGTGAGCGAACGGCTCTCAACTCGGGTGCTCGACTGGCTGGTCGAGAACATCGCGATTGCCGGCGCGCCGGTCGTCTACACCCCGGGCAACCACTGCTATTACGGCAAGCGTTTTCCTGCGGAGCTCGACCGGGCGGTCGCCGCGTTCGAATCCGCCGGGATCAGCCTGCTCGCGCGCGGGCAGAGCGTTCAGATCGGTGACGTTTTTGTGGTCGGCGCGACGCTCTGGACCGACTTCCGGCTGACCGGCGACCAGCGGGCGGCGATGCTTGCAGCCTCGGATCGAAGGTCGGGGATGAACGACCACCGGAAGATTCGACATGGCGCCGGCTCGCGGCCGTTCCTGCCTAGCGACGCCGTTCGGGAGCACGCGGCCGCGGTCGAGGCGATCACCCGGTCCTGCCGAAGCGCTCGTGCGGCTGCCGATTCGCTCGTGCCGGGCGGTGGCCCTGCGGATACGCTCGTGGCCTGCAAAAACGTTCGCGGGCGTGCAGAAAAGTTCGCAGATGAAGGCCGGCCTGCAAATCCGCTCGCGCGCAAAAACGCTCAGCCGATCGCAGGAACCTTCAGCGGCGACGACGACGTCGCAAATCCGTCCTGCAAAAACGATTACGAGCCTGCAAAAACGATTACGAGAGCGGCCGAGCCTGCAAATGTCGTTGTGGTCACCCACCACGCGCCGAGCCCGAGGTCGCTGCGTGGCGGCCAGGTGACCGGCCTGCTGGACGCCGCCTATGCATCCGATCTGGAGAGCCTGATCCTCGACCTGCAGCCAGCCGCCTGGATCCACGGGCACGTCCACCGATCCGTCGACTACGAGATCGGCCGCACACGGGTGGTCTCGAATCCGCTCGGCTACGTCACCCAGGTCGGGCGCGGCAAGGCGGCGCGGATGCAGCTCGAGAACCCGGAATTCGATCCGTCCTTCACGATCGTCGTCGGGCGCGAGACGCCGCCGGAGGATGAGGCGGCGATCGGGGATTTATGGCGCTGACGCCATATCCGCGTTTATGGCGCTGACGCCATATCCTACCGCTCGGGAGGAACTGGCCTCCCAGCTCCCGAATCCTCCCGAGCGGTAGGAGCTAACCGATCGGGAAGAAACCGGCTCTGAGGGCTCGAATCTTCCCGATCGGTAAGATTTCAGGCCCCTGGAAACGGTACGGGAGAAGCGAAAAGAAGGGTCCCTTATTTCCGGATCAGCGTGCCCAGACCGGTGCCCGGACGGCGTTCGCCTGGTTCGGTGCCGGCGGCTCGAAGACCAGACTGATCCTCCTGTTGCCGCAGCGCGGGCATTTAAGCAGGCTCTATAACATACTGGCCAGAAAAGATAATCCCCGCTTTCAGGCGAGGTTGCGGAGGTCGAGTTCCTCGAAGATGTCGCAGCGGCGGCTGGACGTTTTGTGGTCGACCGGGCCGCCAACGCACCGTGCCCGGACCCTCCAGCCGGCGCTCAGTGCATCCGCGATCGTTTCCACAGCCGCTATGAGAACATATAGGGAACAATTTCTGGACGGGTCAACCCGACTCGGGCACGATCGGGCGATCGGCGGAAAATAGATCACTCCGGCGGAAACGGCGTTACAGGGGGCTTACGAGATGGCTGAAACCGCTGAGGCTCTTGGGCCACAGGATTCCGCGCTCGACATCGCCACCGACCGGGCTGTCGAGGCCTGCTACGGCGATGCATGGGACGCTGTCCGAGGTCTCTTGGTCGCGAACGCTGCGCTCGAGGAGCAGATCGCCGAGCTCGAGGCTCGAGTGTCGACGGGGTACGCGCGCGGCCGCGTCAGGAGAATAGCCAGATCAGGATGACCGCGACCGCGGCCCCGCCGATCAGCGGGCCGTACCGATCCGTGCGGATCCGCCAGCGCTGGATTCTTCACCACCGAACCCAATGCCGTGATTAAGCCTGCCACCCGAAAGCGATGCCGGTCATCTTGACGACGGAGGAGGAAATCGACGTCTGGACGAGGGCGGAGTGGTCTGAAGCGAATAGGCTTCAGCGGCCTCTGCCGGACGATCAGCTCACTGTGGTAGCTCGGGGATTAAAGTGGGACGGGGCGAACTCGTAGGTACTCTGATACAGGTAACGGCCTTTTTTTGGCATTGTCATCGCTGGTTTATTGTTCTCGTATACACGACCAGTTTCGATAGTTGTACTATTGATATTTGGCCTAATATTCCTATATATTTTAATTACATCGTCTGGAAGCTCAAATCATTTTCAGACAGCGATCGATAAAGCGTCGTCTGCTGTCCAGGAACACCTCGAGACGCTGGCCCGGAAGCGGCTCGCAACAGTGAGAATAGACGAATATGGCGTCATTCATGACGCGGCTTGGCAGAAAGAATGGCGCTACTTCGTCGAGAAGGTCATCCACGCGAAGCTCAACGACAAAGAGCGCAACGCGTTCGACGCGATGCAGCGCCAGCCGTTGGCTAATTTCAAAGATACGATCATTGCCCCTATCGTGAAGAGAGCCGAAGAGATCGCGGCCAACAGCGCGATACCGGACTTCATGACCCCGACCGGCTTCGAACAGTGGTGCCAGCGGCGACTGCAGAAACAAGGCTGGATTGCAATAACTACCCAAGCCACGGGCGATCAGGGCGCTGACGTGCTGGCCGAGAAGGACGGCTTCCGTGCCGTCGTGCAATGCAAGTATTACACGTCGTCGGTAGGTAATAAGTCAGTCCAAGAGGTCTTCGCCGCTAAGCAGCACTACCGCTATGACGCTGCCGCTGTCGTCACCAACGCTGGTTACACGGCCTCGGCGCGCACGCTCGCCAGGTCAACAGGCGTCGTGCTGCTGACGATCCATGACCTCGACCGCTTTGATGAGTTGATGGACGCGCCTTGGACGAGGGTAGCGTGATGAGATTTTTGCTTTCCGGCTACGGCTACCGGTCGAAGGTCTCGGACGGATCCAAGTCATACCGCACCTTGCGCGGACGCATGGGAGCGCTCGACGAAAGTGTCGAGTTCCGGAAGAACGGCATCTCGACCGGTGCGCCGGCCTTCGTGCTTAAGGCCAAGACGTCGAAGACTAGCGAATACACCTCCGACAACGACGTTGAGATCGTGCTGTTTGACCTGAAGGAGCACGAAGTCCTCGACCTGGCAGCGAAGCTGGTCGACTACGCTACCTTTCTACACGAGCAGCGACCCGGTCACGGCTACCAAGGGGCGACAGATCGGGTTCCGGCGTGGGCGTCTGACGCTCATCGGGTCGAGTATGAGCGCGAGACCGCGAGAGCATTCGGCCGACTGCTGGCCACCACGATCACCTATGAGAAGAAGGTCAGCTATATTAACGGCATTATGGGCTACGCAGACGGAATTGTCGCGGCCCTGGCCAGGCGCGTAAGATCCGCAGGAATTTTCGAGAAACTGCGCCAAAACAATTCGCCCGAGCGCCCGCCGTCACGCGACTTCGGTCTTTGGGATGAGGCGCTGTCTCTCGCCGAACGACTCCAGGGGATGGTGCAGCCGGGCGCGATTGAGCGACGGGAAGAAAGGCCTCCGCTCAGGCTCGTTGATCCGGACTAGGCGAAGTCCAGAGGCTCGCTATAGGGCGCTTCCTGAGTGCGCCGACTAGCGGCTTCGTCAGCCATCCAATTTGCCGTCCGGACCGCAAGAACCTAAGCGAATTCGTCATAGCCGCGTGTCTTCGATCGGTCGTTAGTCAGCCCGCACATCTGCTCGGCGTCGATCAGGATGGCGGCGTTGGTGCGGATTATCGCCATGTGCGGCAGGACGGTTTTGCCTGGACCGTCATCGATGGTCTGGCCGGCCTTTTGCGCGCCAAGATGACTCTCCATCGCAGCGATGCAGATTAGTCATGTAACATATCAAAGCAGATCGTCACGCTCGACAGCTTAGTGGCGTCAGTGACTGACCCACATCGGTCGTTGGAAACGTCTGTTTGGCGAGCCTAATCTCAGCGCTGGTGTGCAACTCTAGCCGGCGCTTGGCAACGCAAGCCTTAATCCAAGTCGACGTCAGCCCTACCGTGGTCATAACGGCTGTTGAGCTGGCGCAGAAGTCTACCATGGACGTTGGAAATCTACCCTGCCGATTGCGTTGCGGCGCCAGATCGGTAGCGTGCAACCAAGAGGTGTCGGGGGAATCGGATTGCCAGAAGCATCGACCACAGCCACATGGGTGCGATTTCTGCGCAACTACGGGCCGATTCCAACAAACGACAACATGTATGACGAGTCGATTCAGCGCGCGTTGAAGCGGCACAGGATCAAGCCTATCGTGTTGCCTGCACAGTTTATGCAGGCGCTGCTTGAGAATTTCAGTGGTGCCGACCCTGTAACCCAAATCATCACCGGGACGGCGGGCGACGGAAAGACCTACCATTGCCGCGAGGTTTGGAGCGCCCTCGGCGGCGACGAGGCGACCTGGAACAAGGGCACCAAGGTCCAAACGCTAGCGGTCGGCCAACGCACCCTTGTGATCGTCAAGGACCTCAGCGAGCTTCGCGACGAAGAAAGCGCAGAGCTCATCGCCGGCGTGGCGCGCGACGTCACTCAGCCATCCTCGAACACCGTCTATCTCCTGGCCGCCAATCACGGCCAGCTCTTGGAGAAGCTGAAGGCCGCACCCGACACGCCGGAGGTGCGCCGACTCTCGGACGTGGTCGAGGACCTGCTGGTGACTGGCGGCACCGACGATCGGGAGGTCCGCCTGAACCTCAGCGATCTCAGCCGCGCGCCGGCGGCGAAGATGACGTCGTACATTATCGACGAGATTGGTGGTCACGAAGGCTGGGCGGGCTGCGACGGCTGCCCCGCGGCTCGTGACCAGGCCTGTCCAATCCTCGAAAACCGCCGGCGCCTGACCGGCGCTGACGGCCACGGGAAGTTCAGACAGCGTCTGGCGTCGCTGGTCGAACTCAGTGAGCGGAATGGCGGCCACTTTCCGGTCCGCCAGCTCCTTTCACTCGTGGCGAATGTGATCCTCGGTCACCCCGATGGTCGCGATGGCCTGATGTCCTGCGGGGACGTCCCAGACATTGTCGCCAGCGGCAGGGCCGATCTCGCCAGCGTCTACCGCAACGTTTCGGCGAGAACCTGAAGCCTAGCCGTGCCGAGAAGACCGAGCCCTTCAAAAAGCTGAACCTGTTCGGCATCGGCGCGGAAACCAGCAATCGGGTGGATAACCTCCTGGTCTATGGTGCCGACGACCCTGCCTATTCCGAGCCCTATGACGCTCTTGTCCGGAAGGACCCGTTCTACGGGGCCACGGCGAACTACACCCAAGGTCAGAAGGCGTATCTAGAGGGCGGGGAGGGCGTCGACCGTTCCGCATTCCTTCACCTGCTCAAGGCCCAGCGCCAGCGCCTGTTCTTCACCCTGCCGGATGACCTCGTAGCGGCCTACGAGCTGTGGGACCTGACGGTCTTCCGCTTTGCGGGCGTCTACCTCGAGGTGGCCGAAAAGTTGGCGCGAAGCAGCCCCTGCCGCGGGCCGCGCTCTCGATGATCGTGCGGGGTCTCAATCGCGTGTTCACCGGCATGCTCGTGCAGAACCAGGACGAATTGGTCCTAGCGACGTCGGGCAGCTACTCGCAGTCCAAACGAAGCCCGCTGCTCGACGAACTGATTTCTGTTCCCCGACAGGGGGGCGAGGAGGTCAGCCTGGTGCTCAATCCTCAGGGTGGCTTCGACGTCGCCGTGCGGCTCACGCGGGGCGAGATCCATCCGGCCGTGCGCCTCGAGCTCTCGCCGACCCGATTCGAATTCCTGGGCCGGGTGGCCGAGGGTGCGCTGCCGAGTAGTTTCTCGCTCGAGTGCCACGAGGACATCCTGGCCTTCAAGGCGCGCCTGCTCCGCGAGACCGAGACCCGGCGCAAGCTGGATGGTGACGACGTCGGCGAGGATGGTCAGCTGGTGCTGCGCTTTATCGAACTGACTAACGACGGGCGGGCCACGCCGCGCCGAGTGATGGTGCGGGCATAACCATGGAGGTGCTGGCGAGGCCGACGCATTTCGAGGAACGCTCCGGGCCCGAGATCTGGGTCGATGAGGCGATCTGGGGCCACCGGCTCCACGACGAGCAATCGCCCTGGCTGACGTTTCTCGAGTTCCTCAATGTCCTGTTGGCAGAAAAGGTCGCTGGCCGGGCGCTGCAGGAAACATCGCTGAACAGCTTGAGCTATCGGCCGCAGACCCAGCTTCGACTGCGCAACCTGGTGTTCAACAACCCCCACATCACGACCGTGCTGGCGGAGGACCGCTCCGACGAACTGGCCTGGACGTCCTGGTTGGAGAAAATGGCGGACACCGCCGGGGGGCTCGAGTCACCCGACTTCGCCTACCTGCGCGACCGCTTCGAGACCTTTCGCGACTTCGCGGCCGTCATCCGTTTCCTCCAGGGCTCGGCGATCGAGGGCGACAGCAACAAGCGCTGGAGTTCCAAATTCGTCTTCCCGTTCGGGCCCAACGGCCTCTACGAGGACGTCAACGTGAAGGTCAACGGCGGAGTGACGACTGACCGCCGGTTCTTCGCGCGCACCGGCGAAATCCTCTACCTCATGCTTTGCCGCAGCCAGCGCGTCGAAGAGCTACGCGAACGGCTCGTCGGGCAGTTCCTGCAGAATCCGGCGCCCTATGACGGCATGGTCCGGGCGCTTCAGGGAGAGGCTCAGCTTGCCAAGGCCGACCGCGGCGGTGCCTTCCTTCCCTGCTCATCGCATCCTGCGTTCGACCGTCTAGCCGAGGATTGGCTCGCCATCCTGTCACTGCCGATCCCGGCCTACGACGCGATCCCCCACCTCGTCGCGGTGACCGGCCTCAACCTAATCCTCTATCAGCTCGACCGGGCCGGCGAAGTCTTGGGCAGCGAGCGCGCCAGCTTGGTGTGCGAGATCGTCTCGCCCAAGAAGTCTGTGGTGCGCGATCTGTCCGCGGACTCCTACCAGTCCAACAACGCCCTGCCGCAGCAGGCGATGGAGCGCTTCATCCGGGCGACAACCGAAACGTCGCAGTGGCAAACCGCGATCACCTCCGACGACGCGGCCATCGAAGTTGCCGAGCTGCTCAAGCGGGCATTCGACTGGCCCGATCCGGACGACGACGATGAGCGCAGCATCCCGCCCGAGGAGCTGATAGACCGGCTAGTCAATAAGGCTGCGGTCCGACACAAGCAGCACGTCGGCAAGGTCCACATGACCTGGGCCCGCGCCATTGGCCTCTCTTCGCGCCGTTCGAGCCGGCGGGTGCGCTACGCCCCAACCGACAGGCTCCTCAAGACGCTTGTTGTGACCTGCGTGGCCAAACGGATGGAGTTCAAGGACTTCTTGGCTACCCTGGCAGGCCGTTACGGCCTCATCATCGGTGATCATCAGGCCCGCTCCTTCATCGACAGCGGCAATGCCGATCAAGAGGATTTCTCTGACAACGCGCGCCGGCTCGAAGAGCGCCTCGCCAGTCTCGGCCTGCTGAAGCGCCTGTCCGACTCCTGCGCTTACGTCGAAAATCCCTTCCAGCGCGGAGAAGCCGCATGAAGCCGGCCGACCTCATCGGCGCTGCCGGCGCAACCTCGATCCAGCAGCGCTTGTCGACGCTCACATCCGAGGATGGCGTAGCGCGCTACCTGCTCGACCGCCTTACCGGCGAGCAGGTAGCGGCGATAACGGCGGCCTTGCTGGCAACATCGGGTGTCGCGGCCCAGCTGAAGATCGCGATCCCACGCGCCTTAGTCGACGGTCACGGCCTGCCGGACGCGGTTGTCACTGACGATCGGACCGTCGCGGTGCGCAACGCGGAGTGCGAAAAGCCGGCGCTCCTGATGGCCAATACCGACGACGACCAGGGCGAGTCCTTGCAGGACGTGACATTGATCGGCGCCAAGCAACTCACCGAGGACGTCGCCCCCTGGGTCGAGGCCGCTAGCACTGGCCTCGGTCTGCCGGAGGGGCAGCTCGCCGCGTGGCGCGCGGCTTTGGCGGGGCTGAACGCCGCCGACGACTGGACCCTCCACCAGGTCTCCCATTTCGTCGCCCTTACGCGCCAACGCGTGGCCGAGGAGTCCAAGCCCGTCCAGGAAGCGCTCGGCTGGGCGCTGCCCGCTCTGAGGCTCCCGCGCGACAGCGGCTATTTCGTCGGGATCAAGGATAAGGATCTCGACCAGCCGCGCCGTTGGAGGAAGCTGTTCGATAAGCTGATCTCGGACCGCAAGCCGCTCATGGCGAAGATGCGGTCCAACCGCCAGACTATCGATGCGGATGAGCTGCAGGGACAGTTCGAGCAGTCGAAGGAAGACATCGCCGCCATTGCGCACGGGCCGATTGAGGTCTTCATCGCGGCGCCGCCCGGGTGGGGGGACGCTGCTCAGGCGCTCGCCGAGTTCGAGTGGGAGGCAGACAACGTTCTGCTGCTGTTCTCCGGCATCAAGCTCAAGAAAACGACGCTGGCCGAAGACACGATTAACTTCTTCGAATTCGATTTTGCCGGGCCGGCTCAGCGATGCCGACGAGGAGTATCTTAAGGCACTGAAGGGGCGTTCGCTCAAAGAGACCCGCGACGACGATCGAGAGTTCTTCGAAGCCCACCGCGATGACCTCGGGCAGGACAAGCCCCTGCGCGCAAAGTGGGAGCGGTTCATCTTCGGCCGCCCGATTGAGTGCACGGACTTCCTCGCCGGCCTGCTCCTCGTGCTCGAGCGCCTGTTCGGTCAAGTCAACGCGACGGGCGGCCCGCAGCCTAACCATCCGCTCCGCCCGCAGGTCGCGTAGCCAGTGGCTCGACATGAACGCAGACATCGCCCTTGCGTTCGGTGTGCGCTACCGCGGCCTGCCCGCGCTGATGGGCAACGCGGTGACCTGGGACGCGCCTCACATCTTCCAGTACGAGGAGCTTCTGGAACGCGCGAAGCGCCGCAAGAAGTATCGACGCAACGAGTCGGTCTCCCGAGCGAGCCTGCAGATCAAGTTCGACGTCGAGTTGGTCGTGGGCTCTGGTGCCGGCTCGGAACGCGCCGTCGTTCAGCTCGTATGGGCGGGGCAACCCAATGCGATTGGCGCGGAACTTTCCAAGGACCTACGGCGTCTGTTGGAGCGTCCGCTGCGCCGAACAAACGTTGCCCGCCTACTGGTGAGCCGAAAGGGCGCCTTGCAATCGGTCTCGCTGTCCGATGTAGGGACCCTACAGCCGGCGTTCGGCCAGGACGCCGGCTCCTTAGTGCCTAGGACCAAGGTCGGCGAGGATGTCGCGAAACTCATCCCGCGGCGCCTTAAGGAGGCCCGCCAAGTCGGTCGGTTGACTCCCGATGCGGCGGACGCCGTGGCGGCCGCCTGGGGGACGTTCTCGGAGGTCTATGGGCGGGCGCTCCTGGCCTGGTCGGGGACCGGGTACGCCGACGCAGTGCTCTTAGAGCAGGCCGAGGCCTTTGGCGCGCTGTTGCGCTGCCTCTCCGTTCACGCGGTCGGCGACATCAACCGCCAAGGGCTGTGGGAGCAAGCGTTGGGCTTGGGCATAGTGCAGATCACCGGCGCGGCACCCTCGGCGATCATCGCGCCGTGGCACCCCATGCGCCTAGCGGCCACCGCCATCAAGATGCGATCGGTCGCCGGCTTGGCAGACTATCTCCTGTCGGACAACGACGTGAACTTCGGGGACTCGCGGCTATTCTTTCCGACCTGCGCGAGGAGCTCGGCCACCCGCTCTACCCCGAGATCGCCGTGGGCTACGAGGGGGCGGAGCCGGTGCTGCTGGTCGAAACGGGAACCGTCAACGACTACTCCCTGTTCGAGCGGCCGGTGCGCGATCCGGCCGAGGCCGGCACCGACGTCGACCCGCAGGAGGCGGCGCGTCAGATCCGCGGGGTGCTGGAGCGCTACCTCGACTTGCAGCCGCATGAGGATCGAACCTCAGCATCATGCTCTACAACTGCGATGCAGCTGGCCTGCCCCTCGCAACGATCAACGCCCTGAGCACGGTGCAGGACGAAGATGAGGTGCATTGCAACGTCCTCGTCCGCCACCGGGACCGCAATCGGCTCACCCAGGTCTATTCGGAGCTGCTGGAGAAGTCGGAGGGCGATCCAGACGCCATCGTGGTCAGCGAGACCTCCCGCAACTTCATGTCCAAGCTGCGCATCGGCGTGATGCTGGACGGGGGCGGCGGCCCCAAGGACGCCATCGGCCGGCGGATCGATGTCGCCTTCCTCCACGACGTGGTGTCTCGCCAGGCCAAGGAACACTGGTTTCCGGTCCCGGCTGCAGAGCGGAATCCGTCGCTACTTGAACACGTGCCGTCGCGCTGGTCCTATCGCCGGGTAACTGCCGAAGACGAGCTCAAAGCGACAAGTTATCTGACCTGTCCGCGCCAGCCCGATGCTGGCTGGGCCTATGTCGATGCGGTCGCCGGGGTGATCCGCCGGCAGTCGCATGGCACGCAGGAGCACGTCCTGCCCGCGCGGCAGATCTCCTTCCAAGATCATGGCCTGAAGTCGATGTTCGACGAGGCCCACCAGCTGGCGGAATGGGTTGCGACTTACGACGACCTGCTCGACAAGCGGCAGCTGACTGCACAGGGGATCAGCGTCATCCGCTATCGCCGTCAGCGCACCCACGGCCGCAACATGGTGGTCTCCTCGACTTCCGAACTGCGTCTGCTGCACGTCCTGGTCCGTCGGCGTCTGGGGGAATTGAACCTTGGTCTGTCCGACGCTCGGCTGTCCGAGCTGGCGCGGCGCATGATCAACGACGCCAACGCTATCTCCGGCGATATCGTGCTTCGAGCGGCCAAGCGCGGTATCTCGGCAGGTGAATTGATCGGATTGGTCATAAGTCGAGCGCTCGTCGCCGAAGAGCTCGGCGACGGCGCTGCGGTTGCCTGGTTCTTACTCGACGACTATGCGGAGTGGCTTGGGCAACGCGAGGAAGGGTTGGCGGATATCCTGGCGCTGAGCGTCGGCGTCGACGCCGATGGCACCGAGCACCTGCGCGCCGTGGTCACCGAAGCCAAATACGTCGATGCGTCCGGCCAAGCGGATGCTAGCCGCAAGTCCCGCCAACAGCTGCGCCAGACGGTCAGCCGAATGGACGACGCCTTGTTCGGCTATCCCGGCCGGCTCGACCGCGACCTTTGGCTGTCGCGGATCGCAGACCTGTTGCTCGACGGAACGGCAGCCCTCGGCCATTCGACGCTTCTGGAACGGGTGCGCGACGGAATCCGTCAGGGCAGGGTGCCCATCGACCTGCGTGGGTACTCCCACATCTTCATCTCGGGGCCGCCGAGCGATGCGAGCAGCCTTGGAGACCAGGAGTCTATCGCCGACATCAGCGGCGGCCTGCAGGAGACCTTCACGCGGGAAGGTGTTAGGGCCCTGATCAAGGCTTACGAGTCCAACGAGCCTCTAGCGCCGCAGCGTGAGGCGCTAATCGGCGTGCGTCCGTGGCAGGCCGATACGTTCAAGAGCCCGGCACCGCGCATCGACTGGACTAAGGCCATCGACCTCGACCCTAAAGCACCACTGCCCAAGCCGGTCAACGTCCAGACCTTCGACGATGACGAGGACGATGGGGATGACGACGACGGCGCACCGCCGAACGCGCCCCCGTCCCCGTCTTCCTCGCCGGAGCCCAGCCCCGCGGGTGGTGCGGCCGCCGCGCCGTTCACGCCGGCTCTATCTTCACCCGCCGAGCCTGCCCTCGAAAATGGTGGCACCGAGGTCGCGCCCGCGGCTCCTGCCGCGCAGGTCTCGCCTCCGCCCGCGTCGGAGCCAACCAGGGGGCTCGCCGAACTCGTTCGGGAGAAGGCGGAGCAGGCCCGCGAGGACACGGCCGATGACCAGGCCTGGCTCAACGCGACAGCCCAGAAGCTGCGCAGCGCGCTCCTGGGTTATTCGCTGCAGGCCAAGATCGTTGGCACACGGCTGACGCCTAACGCCGCGCTAGTGCGGTTCCAGGGGAGCGATCGGCTGCGGGTGGAGGACATTGAGGCCAAGCAGTCGGCTTTGCTGACGACCCACGGGCTCCGGCTGATCTCGATCTCGCCGCTGCCCGGCGAAATCGTCGTCGGGGTCGCGCGACCGCAGCGTCAGACCGTCTCCATGTGGGATGTCTGGGCGCGCCGTGTGCTCAACCGCAACGCAGTCGGTGTGAACACCTCCTTCGTTCTCGGCCTTAAGGAAATTGATGGGGACATCCTTTATCTGAACCTTAGCGGTCCATTCGCCGGCGGGACGCAGCACGAGCCCCATACCCTAGTCGCTGGCGCGACCGGCAGCGGCAAATCGGTGCTGATCCAGGCGTTGTTGCTGGACATCGCCGCCACCAATACTAGCCGTTTGACCCGGATCCACCTGATCGACCCCAAGATGGGCGTGGACTACGCCGCCGTCGAACGATTGCCCCACTTGCAGGGCGGGGTGGTGGTCGAACAGTCCCGTGCGACCGAGGTGATGGAAGGCTTGGTCGCTGAGATGGAGCGGCGCTACGACCTGTTCCGGCAACGGGGCGCGCGCGACATCCGCAGCTTCAACGAGAAGGCCGACGCGGCGGAGCAACTGCCTTGGACCTTCCTCGTCCACGACGAGTTCGCCGAATGGATGCTCAGCGACGACTACAAGGAGGCCGTCACCGCCAATGTCTCGCGCCTCGGGGTCAAGGCCCGCGCGGCCGGCATCCACCTGATCTTCGCCGCCCAGCGGCCTGACGCCAACGTCATGCCGATGCAGCTGCGCGATAACCTCGGCAACCGCCTGATCCTCAAGGTGGCCAGCGTCGGGACCTCGGAGATCGCCTTAGGGGTAAAGGGCGCCGAGCAGCTGCTAGGGCTTGGCCACCTGGCGGCCCGTCTCAGCGGCGAGCCTGCCATCATCTACGCCCAGGCGCCGTTTCTCTTGGACGACGACATCGACCTGGCCGTGAACGCCATCATTGCCGGCGACGCTGGCGCCTAGGCGCTCCACCTACTTGTGGCAGATGACGCAGCCACCGTCGGCTTCATCGACACCGTAGACGTCATCGATCGTCTCATCGGTGCGGGCGGACAGCGGATTAACGGGTCGATTGCGCCTTAGGCGGTCACGTCGGCGCTCATAGTCGGCCTTGATTTGGGCGACCCTGCCGGGCGCGAGCAGATCGACGAGGCGTTCCCCGTGGCTCCAGGTGAAGGGCGAGCCATCGTCCATGGCCGTCTTTTCGTAGGCGATCGCTTCGGCGAAGCGCTGCGGATGGTTCTCCGCGAGCCGCACCCACTCGATCTTCTGCTGGAAGAAACAGAAGGTGCAGCCGGACCTGGAGCGCCAGCGATAGTATGCTGGCTCGCCGACATCGGCTTGATCGAGGATCTCGACCACCCCAGCGCGGTCAATCCCCGCTTCCCGCAGCGGTAGGTGCACCTTCATGTTGGGATGCGTTGCCTGATAGCCCTCGCGACTGGGTTCGTCGGACCGGATCGCAACATAGGAGTGGACAGTGACGCCGTCGTCGAGGTCCTTACGGAGCCAATGCTCCAGCGGCCGCAGCTTCAACTGGCGAGTGCACCAGCGTGTCCGCGGCGAGGGCAGGAAGTTGTTGTACTCTTGCAGCCAGAAATCGAAGTCCCGGTCCGGGTTCAGGCGCGCGATCTGACGGCCGAGGAATCCCTCCAGGCGATCTAGGAACGAATAGACCTCCGGCAGCTCCTTCCCAGTGTCGGTGAAGAAGTATTCGATTTGCAGCTCTGGGAAATGCTGGCGCATATAAACGGCCAGCGCCGCGCTGTCGCGGCCGCCCGAAAGTCCCAGGATGTGCCGTTCGATCACGCTGCCTCCACTTCGCTTTCGGCCGCCAATGCCGCGATGGCGCGCGCCAAGGCCGCGAGCTTTAGGCGCCTGCCATCCGGGTCGGTCTGCAACACCTTGAGGACGTGGTCGGCCAGGCAGGCGGCCGCCTGCTTCTCGCTGTCCGTCAGTTCGAAGCTGCGCAGCAGAGGCGGGGTCAGGGGATCAAGCCCCACGACAAGGGCCAAGGTTTCAGTGTGGGACCGGCGGTCGCGCACCACGGCGAGCGCCTCGAGCTCCCGGAAACGGCGCCCGTACCGCGCCACCTCGGTGAGTGCTTGTTCGCGATCGCGGTCCGACCATCCGTGGGCCGGGCGGTGGAGCAAAACGCTGAGTGCGCCCTCAAGGTCGCCGTGGCCCTCCAGAGAAGCGACCCGGTCGGCGAACGCCTCGAACGCATAGTCGTTGGTGAGTCCCTTAATCGCCGCCGCGCGCTCCGTCAGGCCGGCGAAGGTGTTCGGGACCACGCCCAGCGCCCGGGCGATGGCTTGGCGCATCTCGGCCAGCAGCGCCGGATAGGTCGCTTCGCATTCGAGCAGCGCGTTGTGGACGGTTTCGGCGGCGAGGTCGTCACCGAGCGCCTCAGGGAGCGCGTCGAACAACAGTGCTTCCGGGTCCCGCGACTTCAGGACCGTCCGACGCACCGTTTGGGCCAGGGCGCTCACCCGGGTTGTTCGGGCCGCGTGCACTGGCAGCGCCTCGAACCTCTGGAACAGGGCCTGTGCGACCGGCAGCGAAGTTGACGCGTCCTCCACGCCCAACTGCGACGCCAAGCTGCCTAGGAACGCGGTCTCGCGGACAGTGCGATCAATTATCCTGAACTTGAAGTCGGCTGGACGCTGCAGGAGCCGATCGACGGTTACGTCGTCGATGCCCGTTTGGAAGACGCCGTCGGCATAGACCGCGACGGTCTCCCGGTACGCCAGCATGTAGGCGAGGGCGAGCGCGGGCATGACGCCAGCCTTGATGCCGAAGGGCGGGGCCGCCCAAACCTTGAAGACCTCACCGAGGCCTCCGTCGCCAGATTCCTCCAACACCCGCCAGGCCGGCCACAGAGTTTTGCCCGGGCCCTCGGGCGAGGGCTCGCAAAAGTCGAACCGGCCATCCGCGTCCTCGCGATGCAGCCCGAACGGCTTGATGACCGTCAGATAGAGGCCGAGTTCAGCGGGAAAGCCTGTAATGCCGAGGTTGGCCTGGTCGCCTCGAGACACCATCGCGTGGCAGAGCTCGCGGAGCGCCGCCATTGAGTTTGACGATGGCCGGTCGCGTTGCAACAGCTCGCTCTTGAGCACCGGCGCGGCGGGATAGCCGGCGTCCGCCAAGGCGCTGGCCACGATCGGCAAGGTCTCCCGCATCGGCTTGAATGGCTCGGGAGCGAGCCACCATTTGGCCTCGTCTAACGAGGTTTCGAGAGCGCGATGCAGGCGATCGACGCAAGTGGAATGCCGGGCCGCCAGTTCGCGCCGCGCTATTCGATCTCCCTCAAGCTGCGGATGGTCGCGCAGCACGCGCTCGACGGCCGCGAGTTCAGCCGCGCTGTCGCGCAAGGCATAGCCGTTCGCAGCCGCACCAAGCGCCACGACCAGACCCGACTTCTTCAGCCCCTTGGCGGCTGCCTTGCAGACCGCCTCAACGGCCGATTGCTCGACGCTTCCATCGCCCAGCACCAACGCAAGGTGACCACTGCCCCGGGCGGCCCTGGCGGTGACGCCGGCGGCCAGCTCATCGGCGGTGTCATCAGCCCCGACCAGGTACAGCGAAATCGCGAAAGTGCGCAGGGTGCCTGTGACGAAGTAATGGCGTTTGGCCGTGGCGAACCCGAAGCCAACGCGCTGCGGCAAGCCCTCCAACAACGCGGCATCGACCGGGCTCGTCGCTCGGGCGATGGCCTCCTCCAGGTCGAAGTCGCTGCCCGCGAACAGGGCGTAGCCTCCGAGCCGCGGCTGTCTGATTAGGACCGCCCATTCGAGTAGGTCGGCGATGGCGCGGCTCCGCTCAGCGTCCTCCAGCCCTGGAAGCGAGAGCGCCAAGAAATCTTCCGCCAAAGCGAGCCCGGACCCGTTTCGGAAGAATTCAAGCGCCGCCGCCGTCTTCGTCAGCGCGACGTGGGCCGGGCTGCCCTTTGCGCCGGCGCGTTCGATCGCCTCGAAGGCCAAGCTGAACCGGCCACTGTCGTGTCCTGCGGCGAGCGCCATGCCGAAGTTCGACGCTAGGTAGTCCCACAAGCGATCTGGCCCGTAGGTCGCAGCGTCCCCTTCCGTCGTGGCCAAGAATTCTTGGAAACCAGCCGGCTCGCCAGAACTCAAGAAACCGAAGACGCTACGTTCGTTCTGCGCGAACCGGGCCCGGGAAACCGGCCCGAGAAGGAGAGCGGTGACCGGGTTGAGCGGCCACGTCGCCGCCAGGGCTCCGGTTAGGACTTCAACCTCAGTCGGCCGGCGCCGGGCGACAGCTTGCGCGGTGGCTTCGGCGAGCCCGTGGAATTCGGTGGGTGGGGTGGGGCTGGAGATTGCGCGCCCAAGGAGCGCGACGGTTTCGTCCGCGCCGCTCAGAAACGCGATGTCGTGGAACCGGCCCTGAACCTTAGCCCATTCCTGGCGTGCGTCGCGAGCGGCCCGAGCTGCGTATTGATCGAACGCCTGGTGCAGAATCCGATGACGACCAGCCGGCCTTGCTGCGCGTCGCGTGCTCAGCTAGATCCTGCAGGAGATGGATATCGCCGCCGCCAAGCGCTTCGTGCTCCAATAGTTTGCCCAACTCGTCGAGCACGATGAGAGTCCGCTCGATTTCGAGGATCCCGCACGTTGGATCGCGCTGATCAGCGCATTGTCACTCTCGTTCGCCGCGGCAGCCTGCTGGTCCGTCCAGCCGAAAGTCGTCGCGGCAGCGCCCGCAACGGTGTCGCGTAGACCGACCCGACTGCCGGTGACCGCCACCACCTTCCATGGTCCGCTATCTTCCGGGAACGCCTTGGCGTAGGCCGTCGCCAGTTCCTTGCCGGCGATTTTGGTTGCGATCGCGCGGTTGCCCTTTTGCCCGGCGACCAGGTTCGCCAAGAGCAGGGCTGCGCTGGACTTTCCGCCGCCGTAGGGGCCTGTCCAGGTGTACGCGCCCTGACGGTGCTCGCTTTGGCTTACGGCAAGACCCATGAGTGACTTGCGGACGCTGGCCTGAAGCACATAGCCCACCAAAGGCGGCGTGCCGTTGAGATCAGCGTCGATCCGAGCAGAACGTGCAAACCGGCGATCGATTTCGACGATGTCGGAGAGGCGCATCATGCCGCGACGCCAACAAGCGGTCGGGACGGATAGGCGGCCGCCACGAGGCTGAGGGGGTCGATGTCCCCGCGCTTCTGAACCTGACGAAGGCCGGCCGTGTCGGTCCACTGCCAGGCGTTGTCGGTCAGCTCCGCCAGGTGCATCAAGCGCGTGATCACGCTGTCTTCGTCGAGCTTGAAAACGCGTCCAGGCGAGCCGGGGGCGTAGCAGATCTGTTCAGCGGCGAGCGTGCTGGTGCCGCCTTGGCGCTGCCAAAAATCGGCGAGGCCGTAGGCAAAAACGCCGTCCGGCAGATTGGGTTTTGGGCCCCGAACAAACTCGTACCATCCGCCGAGCCGGGCCTCTCGCACCAAGCCAAGCTCTGCGAGCAGCGGCTCGGCCGCGTCCTCGTTCCGAACATCGCCTTTGCGCACGTAGCTGCGCAGAAAGACCTCCACGTCGCGCTTGATCGTGCCGCGGGTGGCCCGCCAGCCCTTCGCTGTCACCATCTCGAAGAGATCGTCGATCAATGTCGCGGAATCGAATTCGATTGCGTTTAGTGCGTTGAAGGCGTGGAAGGCAGTCGTCGTAACCTCGGGGGTCGCCGCGATGTGCAAGTGACAAAGCCAAACGGTGGCGGGCCGTTCTAGGTAGGGATCTAACCCGCCGTCGGAGAGTAGGAGGCGGCCCAGCGACGTCGGCGAGAGCTGACGATCAGTTTCCTCAAAGAATCCAGAGGCTAAGGCCCAATGACGCATCGAGACCGCCATGTTGCGCCCTACGCCAAAGCGTGCGATAGCGTCTTGTTCTTGGAACGTTCCGGATGGCGCGCCGTCTTTGACGGCATCGAAGGCCTTTTTTAGCCACAGGAGCCGCAGCGGGAACGTCTCGTGCCCTGCGAACTGAACCTTGGAATCGGCGTAGATTGCTTCCTGTCGCATGGAGAGGAGGCTACTGGCGAAGTTCTCCAGTGGCAAGGCGGCAGCGCTCGGCTGCGGCAACAAATTCGTCAGCAGCTAGCACAACATGCACTTCGTCTAAGTAACGGTTAAAGTATACTCTGACAACTTGCTTGGCGGATTTGGCGGAAAAGCCCATTGCTGCAAGGACATGGGAAGTTGTGAGCTGGCCTGACGTGCAAGCGGATCCGGTAGAAATCGCCACTGTCTTCGCCAACGCGACGCACAGAGCGTCTCCGTCGACGCCAGGAATACTTAGGGCGATGCCGCCCGGAACCGTGGGATGGCCGTCCGTCACCCGATGATGGCGAAGTTGTCGATGGGACAAACACTCCAGGAAGCTCTCCAGCAGCACGTCTTCGCGATGGTCTGCCCGGGCGAGTTCAGCGGCGGCAACGGCGGCGGCCGCGCCGAACCCCGCGATCAAGGCTACGGGTTCGGTGCCCGGGCGTAGTCCGCGCTCTTGGCGACCGCCATGCAGGAGGGGGTGGGGCGCCGGCGCGCTTGAAGCACGGTAGAGCGCACCGATCCCCATCGGTCCGTAGCACTTGTGACTAGAGATGCTGAGATAGTCGACGTCGAGCTCGACGACATTGACTGGGATTTTCCGATCGCCTGAGCGGCGTCGGTGTGAAACAAGCCGCCGACACGGTGGGCTAAGGCGGCCGCCTCGGCGATCGGTTGAATCGCGCCGGTCTCGTTGTTGACGAGCATGATAGACGCCAGAAGGAGTCGTTCGTCCGCCAGTTCGGCGAAGGCTGCAACATTGAGGCGCCCGGTCTTGTCGACGGGGCAGCGAATGACCTCAATGCCCTCGCTTCGCAAGGTATCAGCCGTTTCGAGCACCGACTTGTGCTCGACAGCCGAGACGATAACCCGCGATCGCGAGTGGCAGGCCCGGTGGACCGCCCGCAGAACGCCAGCCAGCGCTAGGTTGTTCGCCTCCGTCGCGCCCGAAGTGAAGGTGATCTCGCCGGGCGAGGCACCGATGAGACTGGCGACGGCGGCGCGTCCCGTAGCTACGAGCGCCGCAGCCTGCTCGCCGGCGGCATTCGGCGATCCCGCGTTTCCCGGACGATCCCACGCCGAAAGCATCGCTGTTCTGGCCTCGGGCGCCAAAGGCTGAGTTGCGAATCCGTCCAGATAGATCGGTCGCGCGATCATGGCGCGGGACCAACTTCGGCCTGCGGCGCTTCGGGCTCCGCAGCGACCGGGCCCCGCTGCACCGCATCTTTCCGACTGGGCGCATCCTCGACTTGTCGATCGTGCACGTGGATAAGTAGACCCGAGCGCCAAGCATCCCCCGGGTTTAGCTTGGCTCCGACGTTCGGCGCATTCTTGGCGGTGAAAGCCATCCCGCTCAGACCCTCTGCCGCCGTTTCGATCGTGCTCCACAGCGCGCCGACACTGTCGAAGCTCGACCCCCTCGAGGCCGTCTCGCTTAGCTCTGAACTTGCCTTCACATGCTCACAGGCAGGTCGTGCTATGGCAAAGACCGTATCGACATCGGCTGTGACGGCCTCCTCGACACCGTCCCAGGCGCTCTCCGTCCCGGCGTCGTTTTCATTTTCGATCAGCTTATAGAACGCGATGATGTCCGAGCTGATGAGGACGGGATCTAATTCAAGCACCATCCGGGCGGTGATTCGGAACAAGCGGACGGATTCTCCGTAAACGCCAAAGGTAGGGGTGGGGAACCGCGTCGCCAAGGGGCACCACAGAAGTTGCATCCTGGTCCGTTTGCGACGCGGTCTCCTCGTCGAGCACGCAGCTGCGTCGAGGCTGGCAGGTGAGGGGACCTTGCTGGTGGGCTGGGATGCGACTGCGCCTTGGCCCGCGGCTGCAGCAAAGCTTGGCGCCGCGATGCAGGTCCTGGCGCTCAGCGTCGGCAAATGACCCTTTGCGGCTGTCTGAGGCGTCTGCTTTCGAAACAGACAGGCGGCCGATCTACGCGGGAGACCGGACTGGAGGATCGGCCGCTCTGATCGCGCGAAGGAGCTCCGCGCGAAGACTACGCTGTCGCGCTCAGTCGCCGTACTGCTCATCCGTAACCTTCTCCATCCACTCGACGACCTTGCCGTCGAGGGCTTCCTGAATGGCGACATGCGTCATCGCGGCCTTCGGGGCGGCGCCGTGCCAGTGCTTCACGCCCGCAGGGATCCAGACGACGTCGCCCGGCATGATCTCCTGAACGGCTGCCCCCTCCTGCTGGACCCGGCCGAGGCCTGACATGACCAGCAGGGTCTGGCCGAGCGGATGCGTGTGCCAGGCCGTGCGCGCGCCGGGCTCGAACGCGACGGTCGCGCCCGTGACCCGCTGTCCCGTACCCCTGAAGGGCTGGTCAACCCTGACGGTCCCAGTGAACCAGTCCGCGAGGCCGACCTGCGAGGCCTGCGATCCCGGGCGCTGGATCGTCACCCGGACCTCTTCGGCCGCCGCCGGGGCGCCCATCGCGACCGTGGAGGCCGCGGCGGCCATGATGGCCTGTCTCATGTCGTTTCTCCTACTTAGGCGACCGCCGCGGACAAGCGGACGACCGGGACGTGAAGACGACGAGGACCGCGGCCGCGACCAGCATCGCGGCGCTCGCCGTGAACGTCGCCTGGTAGCCGTCGGCGTCATAGAGAACGCCGCCGACCGTCGCGCCGGCGGTGATCGCGAGTTGGACGATGGCGACCATCAGGCCGCCCCCGGTCTCCGCGTCGTCCGGCAGGGCGCGGGCGAGCCAGGTCCACCAGCCGACGGGCGCGGAAGTCGCGAGCAGGCCCCAGGCGCCGAGCATGACGCCAGTCGCGCCCGTCCAGCCGCCGAGCGTCATGAGGGCGAGCGAAAGGACCGCCATCAGCGCCGGGATCAGCCCGAGCGTCCGATAGAGCCCCTTGGTCAGGAGCCCACCGATCAGCAGCGTTCCGACGAAGCCGGAAACCCCCATCACCAGCAGCATGACCGACAGCGTTGGCACGTCGACATGCGTGACCGTCTCGAGGAACGGCCGCAGATAGGTGAACAGCGTGAACTGGCCCATGAAGAAGAAGGCCGCCGCAGCCATGCCGAGCGCGACCATGGGCTGGCGAAGAAGCCGGAACACCGATCCCTTCCCACTCCGGGCGTCGGCCCTCATCGAGGGCAGGCTCAGGACCTGCCAGATCAGCACGATGACGGCGACGGGGACCACGAAGAAGAACGCCCCGCGCCAGCCGATCAGGCCGCCGAGGAAGCTGCCGAGCGGGGCCGCGACGACTGTCGCGAGCGCGTTGCCGCCATTGAAGATGGCGAGCGCCTTCGGGACCTGGTCGCTCGGCACGAGGCGCATCGCAGTCGCGGCCGACATAGACCAGAAGCCGCCGAGCGCGACGCCGATCAGCGCACGGCCGATCATGAAGACGACGTAGTTGGGCGCAGCCGCGACGACCGCTCCCGAAACGATTGTCAGGGCGGTGAGCGCCAGCAGCAGCGTCTTGCGGTCGAGACCGCCTGCGACGGAAGAGATGGAGAGGCTGGTCAAGACGCGAAGGCGCCTGAGACCGCGATCGCCTGTCCGGCCTGGCCCTCGGTGACGCCGAGGTCTTGCGCGATCGGGGTGAGCAGGCTGACGGGCATGAACTCCGAGGCGACGAGGCCGAACGCGCAAAGCGACAGGGCGAAGACCGCGCCCCAGGACGCGGAGGGGCTTTCGTCAACGGATGGGGCTGCTGTGACTTGCATTGCGTCTGTCCCGAATGCTTTCCGCTCGACGGAGGCGTGCGTCTGCCTTGCGCGCGGCGTCAGCCTCGCGGTGCGGTCGTGTCCAGTGACGGTGTCTGGAGCGGAAGCTAAGGCCGTGGCTGTGTGCCCGGCACCCGGTCAGTTCCGCATGCGACTATGAGAAAGGCTCATCAATCAGCGGACACACGAGGCAGCGCCACCGAGACGACGCTTCCATTTGTTCGGGTCAGGTCTGCGCCGCCAGCTTCTGTTCGAAGAAGGCGAGATCGAACTCGTTCGGGTCCGGACCGCCTCGCGCGCCGCGGTCGAGACCGTCCAGCGCCGCCATGTCGTCGTCGGAGAGAGCGAAGTCGAAGACGGCGATGTTTCCGGCGATGCGCTCGGGATTGACCGACTTCGGTATCGGGGAGAGCCCATGTTGCAGGTGCCAGCGCAGGACGACCTGAGCAGGCGTCCTGCCAAGTCGCGTCGCCATCCCGGTTATGACCGGGTAATCGAGCAAGCGCGTGGCTGTGTCGGGGTCGTTCGCGTCATAGACGAGCACGCCCCCGATCGGCGACCAGGACTGTGTGGCTATTCCCAGCCTGGCGTGGGTCTCCCTCATCTCCCGTTGGCTGAAGAAGGGATGTAGCTCGACCTGATTGACCGCCGGGACGACGGACGACTCCGCCGCGAGCCTCTCCAGGTGACCGGCCCTGAAGTTGCTGACGCCGATGGCCCGCACCCTTCCTTCGCCGAGTAGCATCTCGGCCGCCTGATAGGCCTCAACGGTCCGGTCGAAGCTCGATGGCACCGGAAAATGCAGGAGGTAGAGGTCGAGGACGTCGAGACCGAGCTTCTCCATACTGATGTCGAAGGCGCGCAGCGCTTCATCGCGGCCGAAGTCCGAGATCCAGAGCTTGGTGGTGACGAACACGTCCGAGCGCGGGAGCCCGCTCCCGGCGATGGCCTCGCCGACCTCGCGCTCGTTGCCGTAGACGGTCGCAGTATCGATCAGGCGGTAGCCAGCGCGCAGAGCATGGACGATGGCGTCGACGGTTTCTTCCGGGGCGCTGCGATAGACGCCCAGTCCCACTGCGGGCATGACCACCCGTTGTTGAGGGTGATTCCCTCCACGCCATCGACCATGACGGTGTCCTTTGCCTTGCGCTCGGACCCAAGAGGGGTCCGGGGGTGGATCTACCGGTGGGAGTACAGTGTCGCGGCCTTCGCAAAGGCCTTGGACCTGAAGATCGTCGACCCGCGGCCACCGTCGCCGTCGTTGGTGACGATGAACAATTCGTCTGACCCCGTGCGGATCGCCATGCTGGTGGAGCGGAGGTTGTGCCCTTCCTCACGTCCCGGCAGCAGCACTTGGCCGATCGGGATGCCTTGGGGGTTGAATGCGAGGACCCGTCCTTGGCCGTACATCGCGACGTAGACGTTCCCGTCGCCGTCGACCCGCATCGAGTCGGGAGCCGGCCCGACGAAGTGATAGGCGACCGCCGTCCCGAAGGGAGTCGGGGTCGTCGCGTCAGCCAGCTCGATCCGGTGCAGCAGGTTTCGACTGAATTCGGTCACCCAGAGGGTCCGGCCGTCCGGGCTCAGCGCGACGCCGTTAGCCATGGCGAGGTTCGGGACAACCGGAACGACAGTCTTTCTGTCAGGCGCAACGTAGTAGACGCCCCCCTTCGGATCAGTCGACGAGCCCCTGAAGTCGGTGAAGTAGAAGCCGCCGAGCCTGTCGAACACGAGGTCGTTCGGGACATACCCGGCGTCCAGTGACACGACAGTCGCCATGTCCGACCCATCGGCGGCGACCGAAACAATTGAGCCCCTACGGAAGTCTCCGGCGCCGGCCGCGTAGATGCGGCCATCCTTATGCACCGCCAGTCCGCCCAGGCCGAGCGCGTTCTCAGGCACGACCGTCGTGAGCCGCCGCTCGGCAGTGACGCGCAGGATGCGCCCGCTCCCCGCATCCGCGAAAATTAAGTCGCCGATCCGGTCGAACGCCGGGCCCTCCAGCGGCACGCCGACGTCTGCGACCTTGAACCACTCGTCGGCGACCGCCGTCTGGAGCATGCGCTCGGCCGGCGGGATTGGGGCAGGCCCGCGCGTCAGCTCATCATATGCAAGCGGTCTCGGGATATCTCCGGCCTGCACGAGGAGAGAGAGCCCTGGCCATCCGATCGCCGCGACGACCAGAGCGCCTCCGAGCACGCGCCGCGCGTGCGGCCCGATCGGTGCGAGCGTCGAACCGTCAGGGGTCACGGCGTCGCCTCGCCTGTATCGCTTCGATCGTGACGGCGACCGGATCCGAGCCGCGGAACGCGTCCGGAATCTGCTTCAGCCGGCCGAGGCGTACCAGTCCCTTGGAGTACGGGAACTCCTTGTAGAAGACCGCGAGGTTTCCCCAGGGCGCGTAGTAGGCGATGTCGCCCGCAACGGGGGTGAAACCTTCGCGAGCCCCGGCGGTCGGCAGCTTGCGCGGGAGGTCGCTGATCTTCTCCGTGGCGTTGTAGTCGGTCAGCTTCAGCGTCATCCCACACAAGCGCCCCGAATGCTCGGGCGGCCTCTCCGTCCTCGAGGGTCGCCTCGACGGTCTCGCCGCTCCCCGCGATGCGGAACTGGATCTCGTTCATCGGACGTCTCGCGGAGCTCTCGACTTCAACAGGCCAGGCGACGGAAGTCGTCGCCAGGAAGGCCGCGGCGATAGCCGTCGCTCGCGACCGATGGTTTCCGACGCCCGGCATCAGTGCGCCGTGTAGCCGCCGTCGACCGGAAGGGCGACACCCAGCACGAAGCTAGCCGCGTCGCTACAGAGCCACAGAACGGCAGCTCCAACCTCGTCCGGCTTTCCAAGGCGGCCAATTGGCTGCTTCTTAAGGATCTCAGCCATGGCCTCGGGGCGCTCCTCGATCATTTTGGCGACCATCGGCGTGTCGATCGTCGCGGGACACACCGCGTTGATGCGGATGCCGCGAGCGGCGTTCTCGAGGGCGGCGGCCTGGGTAAGGCCGATCACGCCGTACTTGGTGCCGTGATATGCTGTGAGGAACGGGTTACCGACCAGCCCGCCGATGGACGAGCAGTTGACGATCGCGCCGCTTCCCTGCGCCTGCATCTGGCGCAGCTCCGCCTTCATGCAGTTCCAGACGCCACGCAGGTTGACCGCGACCACGCGTTCGAAGTCGGCGCTCGGAACGTCCACGACGTCCGCCGGAGGAATCTGGATCCCGGCGTTGTTAAAGGCCACGTCGAGGCGGCCGAACCTCTCGACCGTCTGCCGGACCATCGCTTCGACCTGATGCTCGTCCGTCACGTCGCAAGGCACGCCGAGCACCGTGCGCCCCGCCGCCGTCAGATCGTCGGTCGCCTTCCGGAGGGCCTCGGGGTTGAAGTCTGCGAGCACCACCGACGCGCCGGCCTCGGCGAAGAGCCTGGCGGTCGCCAGTCCCATGCCCATCGCGGCGCCCGTCACGAGCGCAACCTTGTTCTCGAACCCAAGCTTCATGATGCGGACCCTCCTGCGTTCCGAAGCTTCGCGCTCATGCGCGGCGTGTTTCCATCGACGGGTCCTCAAAGGTCGTTAGTCGGTGCCGTCGCGCGAGCCGACCACGGTCCCCGCCTGTCCCGCGACCTGCAGCGCGGATGAGCCGTAGTTAGACCCTAGGCATTCCCGCCATTAGCCGCCTGCGCCTCATTGCTTTCATCGACGCGGCTCATCAATCGAGGTGGAAACGTATCGGGGGCTTCTTCAGGTCCTGTGGCGGAGCGCCTCGAGCAGCTTCACGAACGCCGGGGAAGTATGCCGACGGCTGGGATAATAGAGGTAGTAGCCGTCCCAGACCGGACAGAATGGCTCCAGGACGCGGGTGAGACGTCCGGACTCAATGTGCGTCATCGCGATGTCTTCCGGCATGTAGGCGAGCCCGAACCCGGCGAGCGCAGCCTCGAGCACATCGTAGATGTGGTTGAAGGCGAGCTGACCGTCGACCCGGATCCTCAACTCGCGGCCGTCCTCCTCGAACTCCCAGGCCCAGAACCCTCCATACGTCGGCAGGCGGATGTTGATGCAGGTGTGCTGGACGAGGTCCTGCGGATGCGCGGGTTCCAGGCGCGAGGAGAAGTAGGACGGAGCCGCCACGACCGCGAACCGCAGATCGGGGCCGATGCGCGCGGAGATCATGTCTTTGGCTAGTTGCTCACCGAGCCGCACGCCCGCGTCGACGCGCTCGGTGACGATGTCGGTTAGGCCGTTGTCGAGCACCAGCTCGACCTTAATGTCAGGGAAATGAGGAAGGAAAAGGCCCAGCTTCGGCCAGAGTGCGCTCCGGATTGCATGGTCCGAAGCCGTAATGCGAATCGATCCGGCGGGCTTGTCCCGCAGCTCGCTGAGGGCGTCGATCTGGGCGTTAATCTCATCGAAGTGCGGGCCGACGCCGTTCAGAAGCCGCACCCCCGCCTCGGTCGGCGTCACCGCGCGGGTAGTCCGCGTCAGCAGCCTCAAACCAAGCCGGGTTTCGAGCTGGCGGATGGTGTGACTGAGCGCTGACTGCGAGACGCCGACCTTGGCTGCCGCCCGGGTGAAGCTGCGCTCCCGGGCACCGCCAGGAAAGCGAGAATGTCGCTGACGTTCTCGCGGGGCACCCATAAACTCCCTTCATGTCCGCATGCCGATTGTACCGGCTAATCGCGGGGCATGACAGAGCTCAGATCGAGGCAGCCGCGGCCGTCAGGCAAGGCGCGGAGAACGACGCTTCGGATGGGCACCGGGTTGGTCCGCGAGGCGCGCGGAAGCACCGGGCCCAGAGAGCCCAGCACGCCGGAGGCGACCCGCTCCACAGGGTCTACTCTTGCAGCGCTCTCCGCCGATCAGGCCAGGACGGACGAAGGAGCGAGGTGAAGCCGACAGTCGCGAGATCTCGTCCAGCTCGCCCTTAATACGGCTGTAGAAGAAGCGCGAACCGACGTCGGCCCCGAGCGGGGTTCAGCGCGAAGGTCTCGGCGCCCCTGCCGTTCGGCAGCCGGGATCCTGAGCGGATAATCGTAATCGTGCGGCGGAGCGCATCATTCGAACTCGCTTTCCGGATCGTGGTTCCGAGCGCGCAGATGAGCAGCATCGACGCTCCGAACGGCGCTCCCGCGAGAAGGTTCTCGTAGTCCAGCAACCGGCGCCGACAGCTTCGGATGCCCGGGCAGTGCGCGTTGGAGCGGTGCCGTCACCGCGGCGACGCGCCGGTCTTCTACGCGAGCTTCGACGGCGATGCCGGGGTATCGCTAAGCGAGGCCGCGACGGTGCCATCTCACGGTCTCGAAGCAGGGCGACAGGACACCGACGCTCGAGATCGACAACAATCGATCCATAACGGCAGCTGTGTCGGAACGCCTAGCCGTCACGCGGCGACGCAGCGGCGCATCCGGCCGCATCGTGCGTCTCCGCACGACCCCCAGCAGCGTGTCGTTGCTGATCGGCAGCACGAGGCGTGCGTCAAGGCGAAGGGGATCTGCTCGTCCGGATACCGTTGCGCTTAGCGGGATTCCCTCCGGCAGGGGTGACGACGCCCGAAAAAGCCGCGGTCAAATCGCACCAGCCGGAGGATCAGGGCAGGACCACCTCTCAGGCGACAGACCAACTTGACAGTAGCGCTTCTTACCAGCTAGTCTTCGATCGTCGGCTATCCCCGCATCAAGGTCGACCAAATAAACCAACAAGTACGTCTAGGGATGACGCTATGGAAACCGATAAAAAAACCGGAACGTCCCGCAGATCATTTGTGAAGGCTGCTGGGACCGGCGCAATAGGAATAGCGACGCTGCCGCTTTCGACTGCAACTGCTTTCGCGGAAACTGACAACGTGGAGCTTGCCCAATCGAAGCGGAAGGTTGTCCTTGCTGAACAAGGCAGTTTCTACATCGGGGGCAGAACAGTAACCGGGCCTGGAAAATTCGATCCGTCAAAGCCGGTAATTCGAGCTTCCAACGAAGGTGCCACGTTTTATATCAATCAAATGTACGTAAACTTTCAAGCTCCTGTGCGCCCTCGTGGGCTGCCTCTAGTCTTTTGGCATGGGGGCGGACTAACCGGCCATATCTGGGAATCTACCCCAGACGGCCGCCCCGGATTTCAGACCCTCTTTGTTCAAGATCGGCATACGGTCTACACGATTGATCAGCCAGGGCGCGGAAGGGGCAATATTCCTACCTTTAATGGCCCTTTTGGGCAGTTGGAAGAAGAGTCGATTGTTAACACTGTTACCGCAAACGTCAGTAAAGAAAGAGCGTGGGTTAGAGATCGACTAGGGCCCGCTCCCGGCCAGTTTTTTGAGAACAGCCAATTCCCACGTGGTTATGAAGACAACTACTTCAAGGAGATGGGGTTCAGTCCGTCGATCTCATCAGATGAGATAGTCGACGCTGTTGTTAAACTAGTAACTCACATAGGTCCTTGTGTTCTGGTGACCCATTCGGCTTCCGGAGTACTGGGCATGCGAGTCGCGACACACGCCAAGAACGTGAGGGGGATCGTTGCTTATGAGCCTGCGACAAGTATCTTTCCCAAAGGAAAAGTGCCTGAGATACCGCCTCTCGCCGATAAAAAGTCGCAAATTTTCCCGCCGTTCGAGATCCAGGAGTCTTACTTTAAGAAGCTCGCGAAGATACCCATTCAGTTTGTCTTCGGAGATAATATCCCCAAGAACCCTAAATCCGCCTATTGGTTCTTGGACTGGTGGAGAGTCACTCGCTACGCTCACAGCTTGTCACTCGAGGCTATCAATAAGCTCGGTGGTCAAGCGTCTCTTTTGGATTTGCCGACTGCGGGACTTCGCGGCAACACGCATTTTCCATTCACCGACCGGAATAACGTGCAGGTCGCTTCTCTGTTATCTGATTTCCTCGGAAAGCACGGCTTAGATCAGAACGAAAGCTGAAGCCGCAAGTCCTAGAGGCTGCATTCTGACATCATCCCTCCACTTTAACGAGTGGAGGGCTTTTCCATGTTGACGACCTGTTCAGTCCTTGCTCTGCTAGGGCTGAACGCAGCAGTCATTTCTATTTTCTTCCGTTTTGGAGGTCTGGATTATGACGATGACGGCCTCTTCCGCTCAGTCGCCTCTCCTCGATGTCGTGCGCTTCTTAGCGTCAGAAGGTCTGGTCATACAGCAATCAGCGCAAATAGAGGACTCCACTAGCGCTTGCGTAAGTTATGATCAGTATACATTTGTCGACGGCGCGTGCAAGAAGTGCCAAAGCGATTATTTCGGGATATCAATCAAGGTTAAAGGCCCGCCGGTTCGTCGGGTTGACTTTCGAGCCAAGCCGGACTTCGCTGTAGGGAAGGCTGGTATGACAATCATGATCCCGCCCGATGATGAAGGGCATTTCGAGGGGGTCGGCTCGTTCGAATCGTTAAATTTTTTCATTGCCTCGAGCGCTGTTGAAAGGTTGTCACTTGAAGTCTTTGATAAGCCTCTTGCTAATCTAGAGTTTCAGCAGGGGCATTTCCGTTATGATGCGACGATGATGCAAATCGGAGGTATCGTACTAGAGAGACTATTTAGCGGTGATCTTGTCACGGCTTTAGAAATGGACGCCTGGGCTCAGATTGTTGCGTTGCATATACTTCGTAAATACAACCTGAGCGACGGCCTGAAAAGAGGATTATCGGGCGGTAGGAAAGAGGTTCTTTCAGGAGTTGCTCTTAGCCGGGCTAAGGCGTACATAAATTCTCATTTGAGTATCGGCCCTCTGTTCCTCCGGGATATTGCTTCATCGGTGGGCGTTAGCGAGCGGAGATTTGCAAGGGCGTTTCAGGAAGGGACGGGATCCAGCGTTCACGAATATGTCTTGCAGGTGAAATTATCGCGAGCCTGCGAAATGCTTCGGAACAGTAACATGCCGCTCCTAGAGATCTCGGTGTTGTCAGGCTTCGCTTCCCAGAGCCATATGACAAACGTTTTTCGGCGTAGACTTAGGATGACTCCGCGAGAATTTCGCAATGCATTGTTGTAGGGACGCGTTCAGCTGAACGCAGAAAGCTTGGGGCGGCAAGATTGTAAAGCATGCGAGCTGTTACGCTGACTTCCGCCCTATCCGGCAGTCTCCGCAGCGCTCGCGACAGATTCCACGGAAAGGAACAGTACCGGGTGTTGACGCTGATGGCTATTAGAGCCTTGAACTGTTTGAGACGAGCGTCTTGAGCTACTTGGAGTAGCTGTAGGCAAGCAGTCAGCCCCTGACATGGCAAAGCAAGAGGTTGGTGGCGAACTTAGTCAAATGCAAAGACGGTCGACATCCCAGCTTTACAATGTCACTGAATCCTGTAAAGATGAACCCAATTAGCAAAGCCGTCTATATTTGGAAGGACTGAGGCCCGTTAGCTTTCGAAAGATGCGAGAGAAATGCGTATGACTTGAAAAACCAAGCGTCACTGCAATATCAACCAAATCCCGTTCCGGGTTTCTCATAATGATCTTCGCTTTTTCAACCCGTTGCAAGAGCACAAACTGATACGGACCGGTCCCAAAAGTGGTCTTGAACACCCTAGAGAAGTGGTCGGGGCTTAGCTGAACCAGATCTGCGAGCCGCGTCACCGACAAGTTATCGGATAAATGTTCTGATATATAGTCTAAAATTCTTTCGGTCTCTTTAGGAGAGAGCGAACGATGGTCAACAATCGGCGGGCAGGTCGCAGAGTATTTCGCCCTTAAAAGGCCAACGAGCGCGATAGAGAGCGACTCCGCATACAAAGGGCCGTTTGGACAACCGGCCTTAATCTCAGCCCGCATCAACCGAACGATGTCAGCGACTTGACGATTTTGACTGAAGACTGTCGGCACTAAGCCCTGCGACTCTCCAACGCCCGTCATTGGGTATAACTTAGTTAATCTATCGGTATCTAAAAGCAACCCAGTGCGATTATACGCCTGAGTCCTACTCACCTCGACGATTTCTACGCCCGCCCTTAGCAGAAATATCGCTCCAGCCGACATCCGTTCATGGTGAGATGAACCTCGAAAAAACCATCGTACTTCACCATGCTGCTTTCCGCCAACGACGAGCACCGTTTTTATCGCCATCGCCCGCTTGGTGGGTTCTAACGTTCCGGCACCCTCTTCGAGCGGAAAGCCAGCCCATGCCGGGGTGGCTGCACTCAAGAAATGCTCTGAGCCGGGCACAAACGTCTGAATTTCGCCATTGCGAAAATTGCGACGCGCCGCTGAACAGCGGCTGGAATCAGTTCGGTGGAGGGCATGGCGATCACAAAGTCCCCTCCTCAGCCAAACACTCTTCACACGGGACAGAGAAGCTTGACGAATTGCACATTCGTTCGCCGGAGAGGGGTGTGTCTCTGCGAGAGCGCGCGGAAGCCCTTTATAAGCTCAGTGTCTGCTGCCGTCAATTATGGCTGTGTTCACCTCTTCTGATGGTCTAACATCTTACTTTGGCGATGGACCGCGGCGGCATCCTTGTTCAGCAATGATGCGCCAATCTTGCTGCAGGACGCTACAAGTGGTATGCTAGGGTTTGGAGCGGCGCTTGCGCCCTAGGTAAATCACGCGCGCCGTGCCAAGCCCGTCGCCGCACGCGTACTCCCAGCGCTTCTCCTACTGCGCCATCTAGGCGTTCAGTCCTAGGGCCCGGACCCATTAACGGCTTTGCGGATTGAGCGAAGCGTGATTCAGAGGCGTCCTCGTGGAGGAGGACGCCGATGGGATCGGACTACTTCTGGCTGACGGACGAGCAGTTCGGCCGTCTCGGGCCACACCTTCCGACGAAGACGCGGGCATGCCGCGGGTCGACGACCGTCGGATGATCAGCGGCATCGTGCATGTGCTGAGGTCGGGCGGCCGATAGGCCGGCGCGCCTGCCGTCTGTGGTCCGAGCAAGACCCTCTACAATCGCTATGTGCGCTGGGCCGTGAAGGGTGTCTGGTGCAAACTGTTTCGACGCGCTCGCCGCTGAGGCCGGGCCCCGCTCTCACGTCCTGATCGACAGTTCCGCAGTAACAGCTCATCGCTCGGCGGCCGGCCGCAAAGGGGCGAGCGCAGCCAGGCGGTCGGCCGATCGCGCGGGGACGCACCACCAAGATCCACGCGCTCACGGACGGAAAGAGCCGGCCGATCGCCTTCCTGCTGACCGGCGGGCAGGTCGCAGACTGCGCGGCCGGCGCGACGCTGCTGGCGGAGCTTCCCGCCGCCCGCATGCTTCATGGCGACAAAGGCTACTACAGCGACGCGATCCGGCGTCAGGTCGGGGCCGCAGGCGGCACGCCCAACATCCCGCCGAAGGAGAACAGGCGCTGGAAGCCGTGCTTCTCGCCAGCGCTCTACCGCGATCGCAACGCCATCGAGCGCATGTTCTGGCCGCCTCAAGGACTTCAGGCGCGTCCCGACGCGCTACGACCGCCTCGCCTCGAGCTTCCTCGCCGCCGTCCACATCACCGCGATCGTCAGCTGGTTATGAGTCCGGGCCCTAGCGTGTCCTGGCTTGGCTGGCGAGTAGACAGAGCTCCGGCTTTTCGACGCCGACGGCTTTGAGGGCCTCGAGCGACGTTCTGAACCGGAGCCTCGATCTTCCAGCATTCGATCAGTTATTCGAGTGGCTGATGCGTATGCCCGTCGACCTAAAGAGTTGGCTGCCGTCGATCGATCAAGGTTGACAGATCGGAGACGAAGGCAGGCGTGAGAGCGTCACCTGCGAAGGGCTGGCTTACCGACTCCGGGTGCGGGCGCGGTGGTGACAACGATGGTCAGACCGTGGTCCGTTGCGGGCGAGAGCCCGATCGAGAAACGCGGCGCTTCGCGTCGTGCATCCGATCCGGCCGCCGATCGCCGCCAGGCTCTCCGCGCCTTGCGGAAGTCTACCGCCGCGTCGCCACCAGAACCCAGACCGAGCCGGACGGGCCGATCACGCCCCGGCCTTCAACGCCCGGATCACCGTCGCTACGGTACTTGCGTCCGCACCGCCGCACCGTCGACCTCACGCCCGATCGACGCTGTCTTCAAAGACGAACGCCGCAGCCGACGAGGCCTTGGCCTGGCCGATACTCCGGCTCCGCCGTCACGACTACCGGAACGAACGACGCCGCCTTCTCCGCCTCAGCCCTGTACGTCCGCCGCCATGCAAAAAGCTGAGGCGGCGTCAGCCCATGCCGTCGCGAAACTGCGCGCACCGTCGCGCCGGGGCTCCGCGCTTTCGGCGACGATCGCCGCCTTCTCCTCGGCCAACCAGACCCGCCGCCGCCCGCGCCGATGAACACCTCAAGCCGCCGGGCAGGCTCCGACATAGGCTTAAGCTCTAAAACCGACATATGCCGAAGCCCTAAATCAGGCTCCGAACATCACCCCGCACCGCCCCGGCAGTAGGTGGCGGTGGAACAGCGCTTACCTTGGAATCACACCATGCTGCCGTTAACATAGCAGGGCACAGGTACTATGTTCGTCTGCACGACCACAGCATCAGGAGTAACGCACCAAGATAACAGGAAGCCGCAATGTTAAGGGCGAATGTAAAACTGAATTGCTTCGAAAGCGCAACGGATAGCGCGGACCCAAGTACCGACGCCGAGCCATTGATCGCCCATAGAATAGGAATATCAATGGAATGAGCTTTATGACCGGCCAGCCTCAACGCTGTAGGAAAAAAGCAGCCCAACGAAATACTTAGCGGAAAAATCATGGCTCCCGTTAGGATTATCCGCCCACCCGTCGAAAGATAAAAAAACTTGCTCGTTACTAAGGGACCTAGATAGTTCACCATCAGAACTGCCGGAACAGAAAACATACATGTGACCAGCAAGATCTGCCACTTTTCACGATTGATAAAAAGTGCGAAAGCAAACTGCCTAGGCCCGCCCCCACCAGCATGGAGAAGAGCACCACAGAAAGAGTGATGGTAGGAAATCCCAAAAATAACATGTATCGCTGAACAATGATATTCTGGACAACCATAAATCCTACGCCTATTAAAGCGACTAGGATAGCTAAAATGGATAGCTTCGGAGTCGCTTCTCTAAAGTTCCTACCCGACGCAAACGCCCATACCAGCACAATAAATGTTACTGAGGCCGAAATCACAAGTAGCCCTCTTACCATTATGGGAAGCTCAAAAGATAATCGAAAAAAACGGGCTATCGTCACTCACTGGTCTTAAATTTACCTCAGGGAGCTTATATGCTTCCGATGACGAAGCGAGTTGCTTTAATAGCGGAGAGCCCGTATCAGGAGCTAGATAACTAAGCGCAAATCCGCGCGCCTCCGTGACGAACTTCAGTCTTGCTGTTTCCTCAGCGGTCAATGGAGATCGTTTGATGATGAGGAGATGATTATAGGGTGCATTGTTTTTATTAGGCGCGCTCACCACAGCGAGATGAGCGGCGGCTTTCGCTATACTCTGCCCTTCCGAATAAAGAATCGAAAGTGCTGTTACGAAGGCACGCGCAAGAAATGCATCCTGATCAAATATAAGTACAAGGGCACCACTTGGCGTTAAACGTGCAACAGCGTCTTGTAAGCCTTCACGGGTCTGAATGTAACTTTCAGCCAGAGCAAGGCCCTGACCGGTCGCGGTCGCCGTTTGCGTCAGAGAGAGATATATTAAGTCATACGCACCTGTATCTCGAGCTAAGAAGTGTCGTCCTTCCTGTATAAAAAGTTTCGTACCCGGTTTGTTATACAAGTCGCCATAAAATTCGCGAAACTGTTCGAGCATCGCCGGTAGGGCGGGATTTATATCAATTGCCGTGATGTCTCTGACGCCAGCGAACTGTCCGAAAAGTACGTCCAGCCCCCCACCGGCCCCAATCGTTAACATCCGATCGGACTGACGCGGCCGCCAGACATCAAGCGGGACGTGTCCGATGTGCGAGCGCAGAGCCGTGGGATCAGTTTCCCGGCTGTGCATCCGCACCATTGGGGCGGGCGTGTCACCGTCTGTGAATATCGAGATTAGATCTTTGTTCAATCCCATGACGGCGTCAGTTCGAGCATATGCATCCCCCTCGTGGCTAGAAACGGTCCAATTATTTGGGTCCCTTTGCATTCTAACTATCATCGGCTTTGAGTTAGCCGGGTCGACAGCGACCCTGCCAACCGTCAGCCGATTCAGTGGAACGCTCACGCTAAAAGCGAAGCAGGCGATCAACAACGGTAGCGCTAGGAATGTTGCTGCTCTAAGTCGCCGTTCGCGCTCGCATCCCAGCGCAAAAATCAAACCTGCCAGCGACGTGAGCGTAGCAGTAGCGGAGATTGTAGAGACCGGTCCAAGGAGATTCAAAAGGAAAATACCTACAAAGCATCCAGTTCCCGCTCCTATTAGATCAGCTGCATAGAGTTTACCTGCTCTGTCCGGCCAGCGCGTGAAATTGATCCCACACACCATCCGCTAAAGATAAATGCGGGGATCAAGACGATCGAACGGCGGCGAGAGGCGGGAGCAGTGAGAGGGCGGGTGTGGTGAAGATCATTATCATCGGCGTGACGTTCAGGATCGCGGCGGCAATGGAGGCTGCTACAATGTAGGCATCACCGTTGCGCCAACGCGCCAGCAAAGCTCCCAGCCCCAGCCCCAGAATACTGAAGGAAACAACCGCGAAGACGAAATGATATCGAAATATGGCCGAAAATATTCGGATAATGCTTATCTGAAAAACCAACGATGATAAGCATAGAACGAACGTAGAGGCGTAAAGGGCCGTTGAACGTGTCATCAAGCTCGACATCAAACCTGAGCCTTGGGAAAGCTACCTTGGCATAACGCGGCTCTTCGCGCGTGCTGGCCGACAGGCGTGCTCTGTCGGCCAGACTGATGAAAGTCTTCTATTAATCGGCGTCGAATTGGGAACTTCCGCGGCTTGTATCCAGGACTTTATCTTCTATCCAATTCAGAATGACGCCCGCCACTTCGTCACTATTACGTTCCGACATCATCTGATGGCTGTTGCCGTGGATATCAAAGTCCGGGAGGAAGGCATTGGACTTTACCTCCTTTCGCCTTTATCGCCCTGACTAATGGACGGCAGTGCTCTTTACCGTGACCGGACCAGATACCGTGACCGGCTTCACTATTGAGGTTGAGCAGAGGAACTTTGGTGTCTGCATAGACGGATACGAGTTTTCGGATCGACCGGCTTCTGTGGCTGCGGGCTGTCAAAATCCGTCGAATTAAGAGGCAAGGTCGTACAATTGGCAGCTTCGACGGAAACAACAGCCTTAAACAAATCGGGCCGTTGCATCATGAGCTCGTTTCCTAAGACAGCACCTCCTGACCATCCGACATAGATAACCGGCCATATTCCTCTTTTATACGTTCCATGGCTGCGATAAAGCTCTCATGTACGTCGCCTCCGCTTGGACCGCCCGGGATTAACTGTCCAAGGAACTGCCTCCGAGCTTCTTTGTCAGTGGCCATCTGGTTTCCGAAATTATGGCCATCACCTAGCTCCCCGAATTTCGGCCCAACGTCGTACCATCTCCATGCGAAGCTGGTCTGCAGGAAGAACGGGCTGTTAGCCAGCGGATCGCCCTTCCCTGTGGCGGCCTTATTGATTGCGTCGACCACGAAGCCCGCGCGTCCAGTGCCTGGCGGATCAATGACGTAGACGGGAAAGCCGCGCCTTGCAAAGTATTTATCCCAGCCTTCCCGCCCGTCGACTGTCGTTTGCCAGACCATCCCGTTCAGGCCGCTGTGCGCGAAAATGATAGGTGCCGCGCCGGCTCGTAGTTCCTTAGGTATCAGGTATTCGACATAAGCTTGACCAACAAGGTTCTTCATTGTATTCAGAGGCGGGAGGCCCGGCGCCAACAAATCAGAAGACTTCCTTTTCATGATCTTGCCGCCCGCAAAGAAATGTCCCATCGTCCTCAGGGTCAATCGGGCATCTTCTTAGCCTCTGCCAAAGCACCGGAAATATTCGCGGCGAGCAAAGTTCCCGCTATTGCAGCTGCCAGCTTGATTTTGTTCGTTGACTCCCGGGGGCCCTTTACATCTTTTCTGATCACGTTTCTCTCCCTGACCTTATTGTCTATACCACTACCGCCACCACTACGATGAAGGGTTCGGCACAGGCATATTGGAGAGACTTTTCCGGTCCCGCTCCCACCTTTGCGCGCTTTTTAGTATCATTCCGCGGTCCCGAACCATCGCAGTGGATAGGTGCCCCGCCCGCCAGCGAGAAAGCCGACTCTACCGTTTATAGTGTCCGCCGATGTCGCCGGTAAAATCTTACCAGCTAAATCCGTAGGGACGGGAAGCGTCGCGCGACCCTATCGGCGCTAAGCAGCGGCAGGCGAGAACGTCCGTAGCGCAATTGTACTGGTGGCCTTTTGCCACTTTCGCCACCAGTTGCGAGGTCGGTTGGGCGCCATAGGACTAAACCGCTCTCGCGGTAGACGCGGCCGGCGTTTGGCGGCGGCGTAGAGGGCGCAGGCCGAAAATCGACGTCGAATAGTAAATGGAGAACGCATCGTCGAACGTCAGCCGCAGTTCGCTATAGGTTTTGCCGATGGATATCATTATCACGGACATGAGCTATTGAATGTACTACCTGAGATGGTGCGAGCGTGTGAGGCAACTTTGAAGATTTTAATCAAAGCGAAGCTCGGTTCATAAGTCGAGTTGTGCCGATCCATAACATGGCGGTCTTCTGCGATTGCTAGAAGCGACGAAAGCGCCCCGCCGGCCGGAGCCGAGCGGGGCGCGCTAATATCTGGCGGACACAGCTGGTCAGCCGCTATCGTCCTGGAGGGTTGCTGCGGGTGGATCGGTCAGAGTCGCCCTTAGGCTGTACGGAAAACGCCGGTCGATCTCGATCCTGTTTTCTCGAAAAGGGCCGCTGCCGTCTTCCCGGCGGCCCTCCATCCGCTCGAGGAGCCGATCCAGCTTCCGCTCGAAGCCTTCGACCCGCTGGGTCAGTAGCGCAAGGCCCTTGTCGGTCCCGGCCTGACGTTCGCGGGCGTCGTCGATCTGCCGCTGTCGCTCCCCGCGCCCGTCGTCGAGGTTCTTCGCCACCCGCTCGAGGCTGCCCTGTTGCTGCTTTAGTTGATCGCGTATCAGCGGGATGTCCTCGACCCTTGAGGCCATCTCGTCGAGCTTCGAATTCACGAAGGTGCGCCGGGACGCGATGTCGGAGACGACGTTGTCGACGCGCGTGTTCACGCTGCGGTCGTTGTTCGCGATCTTGTTGTTGATGTCCGTCATGGACGCCGTGAACTGGCCCCATGCGATGAAGGCCGTCCCCGCCATCGCCGCGATCGTCAGCAGGTTCCCGACCGAGATTTCTGCATTGAAGCGTGGTCTACCGTAGCCGTTCGCATGCGGCGCTGGCTGGACCGGAGGAGGCGCGGGCGGCGGCATGTGGTGGTCATGACGATTCTTCAGATCCGCCACCTCAGACCGAAGTGCTTCAAAGGCCTGTCTCACGATTTCCTCGAAGGTCGCTTCGTTTTTCGGAGCCTAGCGACCTCTTCCGGATCGCCCTCTGCGTATGTTCCCACAATGCCGCCTTACTGCGCGGCCCGCTCGCTCTTTGCCGCGTCCCTCCGTCACCGCGATCGAGCTGTTCGTCGTCACCACGTCGTTCTGCACGCCCGGCAGCTTGGCGATGATCTTGGTGCGGAGCGTGTCGTCGCTCTGCTTGAGCGCCGCGACCGCCTTGGGATTGTCGCGCGCTTCACGATCTCGATCGCGTCGTTGATGAGGCCGGCCGGAAGCCCTTCGAGCTTGCCGCCGCGCGCCGCGAGCGTGGTCACGAGCGCCCGCAGCGTGTTGTCGATGGTGCGATAGAGGCTCTGCGCGAGCTCGCCGTCCTTCTGGACCTTGAGCGCTTCGACGATCTTCGCCGTCAGCCATGTCGCGAGCACGGGTACGAGGCCGGCGAAACAGGAGCAGTCCCGGCCGGACGGCCTCCCAGACGTCGTTCAAGAAGGCTTCCATGGCTCAGGTCTTTCCGATGGCGTTGCGGATGTCCGCACATTGGAGAGTTCTTGAGGTCCGGTTGTGGCGCATCACGGCTGTGCATCTTAGGCGCGAACGACCTTTTGCCGACATACGTGGCGTCCGGTTCTGGGCTGCCGATAACCGTAGATTGCCAAGCCCGCTCTTTTTTCGGCCGCGATATTACAATTGACAGAAAATAAGATAGCTACCGATACTTTTTTATTTATCAGGTATTGATCCAGTATCTGAATTGAATGTCAGCAAATTTTCTTTCTGAGACGGTCTGAGCGCAACGTAAATTTGAGATAAAAAGTGCATGCCGGCAGGCGTTATTTCGATGCTGTACACTCTGCCTTGCCCGCCCTTTTTTTTAAGAAGACCTAATCCCTCACGCCCTCCTACTCCTGCTCCTAGCAGATCTGTATGTCGAGCGAGTGTCGAGTAAGGCACACCAAGGTCACGGGCGATTTTCGGAAGCGTCAAAGAACCAGCGTCGATCTGCTTCTGCCGACGGGAAATATAGATGAGGGTTTCGAGCGCGCCTACCGTGAGTTGAGGGAAGCGAGACCGCGACTCTGCGAGCGCGCGCTCTACCGGAAGCCACGCCTTATCAGCCAGCAGCCTCTCAAGGTCCAAAAACCAAAAGAACATCGAGATCCCGTTTACCTTACGCGATCATATAATGATTGTTTGGAGCCGGCGTGTCGATAGCAGCCTTGACAGCAAGGCGTTTGTGCCTCAGAACATTACGCAATCGCGTAAACTTTATGCGTTCCAAAAAGGAGTTAGCGCATTGGTTTTGAACAATTTTTTCTTTTCTCGCCCCGTCGCTATCGACGCAGGTTCCGTTCTTTCCAAGGCCCACGAGGGGCGTCAGCTGTCGGACGGAGAGGATGCTTTGTTGGATCTTCTCGCAGGTCTTCCGACCTACCCGGAGGCGCATGCCTCCGAACACGCCCGCGAGATGAAGCTGGGGATCGACAACGGCGTCGTCGATTTTCTGGCCACGACGGCAAACGAGGTCGAGGCCGCGGGCTTCGAGCTTTCCCTGATTGCGATAGGACCTGCACCGGACGAGCAGGGCTTCAACCTAATCGCTTCTCTAATACTTCCTGAAGTCATTCAGAAGGCGAAGTCCCGTGGAAGCGAGAATCAGTGGAACGCGCAGATCATAATCGCTCGCATCCAGTGCTCGATCGATTATGATTCAGGTGGTGGGCTCAGTGTCGAAGGGTATCCACTCTACGGTGGCTTCGACGCTCATGCGCGTCGAAATGGTCCTTCGCTGGCTCACTGCAGCCGTAAAGACGCGACTTTAAAACGGCTGTTATCAACTGGAGTATGGCGCGCCTCGTAGGAGACGGGGCGCGCATGTACAACGGTGCCTCCGTTGTTGAATTCAAGAGTTCTGTAAAGCGGCTCGATCTCAACCAGCTTCATTGCGGGCTCCCATCCGAACGTGCTGCGACTACCACACTCTGAGACCGTCCGCGTTCTTCTCGAAGCACGTCGTTCGCTGGCAATGGCCTCGAGACGGCGAGCCTCCCGATCCAGCCGCGCCAACGCCTCAAGCCGCTCATCGTTTCAAAGCTTCGCCTTTGAGAATGCAGACTTCGAAACTCCGATGGTCTCGTCATAGACGCGCGTAGGCACCGGGAGTGGATGCCAGTCCCTGCAACCGTGGGCGAACGAGAACCGAGCGAGGTCGCCGAAGCGACACGGAGCGCCGTGGACGACCTCGGCTACCAACGCCAAGGCACGCACAGTTCGAGCCCCAATGCCTGGCGTCGCGAGCACATCCGCAAAATCCTCAGGCCCCCGTTTCGTCGCAGCGGCGATTGCCCCAAGAAACGCCGTGCAATCACATCGCTCGCATGGACCTTGTGATGCGCCGGGATAGACAGGTGCGGCAGCGTCATCAGGGTGGTGGACTTGGCCTCCTTCTCTGCGCGCGGTTCGAGCCTGAGGGGCCCGGTCGCGATCCTGTCGGGCGACGTCGTGCGAAGAAGGTCGAGCTGAGCGTCCCGCGACGCCGTAGCGTGGTCAGCGAAATTCAGGATCGAGCTGCCTGTTTCGCCGTCGATCGCCGCGTGCGGATCGTCGAGGTCGAGACTTCAGGTTCAGCCCTCAGCGCCTCGATGTCGGATAGGCGCTGAGCAAGAAGCCGTGCGTGAATTACGTAGTGGCAGACCTGTGGAGCGGACGGTCGGCCCGAACGTGCCGCCGCGCAGTTTCAGAACCAAGTGGTGCTCGGACTGGCGCGCCGTCGGCGGGACCAGTCGCTGGCAGAGCGCGTTGCGCGGCGCCTCGTTGGCAGCGGCCTCAATTTTTTCGAGCTCCGCCTGAAGGCGCTTCGCGCGGCTCATGGATCCTGTCGGTCAGTCATTGTCCTAGAGCCTCTGGACTTCAGCGACCTAGCGCCCTCGCGATTGAATTGAAGCCGCAGCGTTACCCACAGCAGATCGCGTCTTGACTCAAGCGTAGCGGGATTAGAACAAAGAGAGAACGATGATGCCGCCCGACTTCGGAGGACGACGACCACGTGCAGCCACAGCCTGCGATCGACGCTTTGCGCGCGCAGATCGAACGGATCGAAGGTCGTTCGAAGCGCGCGAGATCGGCGCTCCCGTTCGGGATCGCCGAAGTCGATGCGCGTCTACCTGGAGGGGGACTCGCATTCGGCGCGCTGCATGAGGTCGCTGGCGGCGGCAACGGCGCCATCGATGGGGCGGCGGCAGCCTTGTTCAGCGCAGGAGTCGCGGCTCGCACGAGGGGCAAGGTCCTCTGGTGCGTCACGCGGCCAGATCTGTTCGCGCCGGCGATCGCGCAGGCGGGGCTCGTCGCGGACCGAGTGATCTATGTCGAGGCCGGCGACGACAAGACCGTGCTTGCATGTATGGAGGAAGGCCTTCGCCATGGCGGGCTCGGCGCTGTTATCGGCGAGCTTGCACGCCTCGCCATGACGGCTTCCCGCCGCCTTCAGCTTGCAGCAGAAGGCACGGGCTCGATCGGGATCGCGCTTCGTCGATGGCGACGACAGGCGGAGGCGATGGACTTCGGCCAACCGACCGCGGCGACGACCCGATGGCGGATTTCGGTGATCCCGTCCGCTCCGCTGCCCGTCCCGGGCGTCGGAAGACACCGATGGCTCGTCGAGCTGATCCGGGCCCGGGCGGGCGAAAGCGCTGATTTCGAATTGGAGGCGTGCGATGGCACGGGTCGTCTCGCTCTTCCTTCCGACCTGGCCGACGGATCGCTTTCGGCGACAGGCCGGCTACGTCGCGCCGCCGGCTGAGACGCCGCTCGTCCTTGTCGGCCGTCAGGGCAACCGGCGCGTCGTCACAGCAGCGGACCTCGCGGCGCAGAGCATGGGCGTGCGGGTCGGCATGCCCGCCACGAAGGCCCAGGTGCTGGTCCAGGGCCTGCTCGTTAAGGACGCCGATCCACGAGCCGACGCCGAGGCTCTCGAACGACTGGCGGTCTGGGCGCTGCGCTTCTCGCCGATCGTGACAGTCGATCCGCCAGACGGATCGTCATCGATACGACCGGCGCCGATCATCTCCATGGCGGCGAGACCGCGATGCTCGAAGGCCTCATCGGGCGGCTCGCCATGTCGGGCGTCACGGCGCAGGCCGCGGTCGCTGACAGCTGGGGCGCGGCGCATGCGCTGGCCCGCCACGTCGCGCGACCAGCAGCCGTGGCACCTTCGGATCACGGCGCGGCGGTCCTGCGCGACCTGCCGCTCGAAGCCCTTCGGATCGCGCCTCAGGTCACAGCCGCGCTGCGGACGCTCGGCTTCGATCGCATCGGCGAGCTCCTTGCGCAGCCCCGGGCGCCGCTGACTTTACGGTTTGGCCCGGAGCTTGGCCGCCGTATCGACCAGGCGGTTGGCGACGCGGCCGAGCTGATCGAGTCGGTGCGGCCGGCCGACCTGATCGAGGTCCGTCGCGCCTTCGCCGAGCCGATTGGCGCGCCGGAGACCATCGCCCGCTACATCAGCAAGCTAGTGGCGGAGCTTTGCGAGAGACTCGAGGCAGGTGGCCTTGGCGCCCGGCGGCTCGACCTCATCTGCCGCCGGGTCGACAACGACGTCCAAGCTGTGCGCGTCGGCATGGCGACGCCGGTCCGCGACGTGAAGCGCATGACGCGGCTGCTCTGCGACAAGATCGAGACCATCGCGCCGGGCTTCGGCATCGAGATGATGACGCTTGCCGCCACCCTCGCGGAGCCCTTCGGGCGCAGGCAGATGGCGAGCTTGCTGATCGAGGAGACGGCAGCCGACGTCTCCGATCTCGTCGACACGCTGATGAACCGGGTCGGCGAGCGCGCGATCTACCGGATGGCGCCTGTCGCGAGCGACGTTCCCGAGCGGTCAGTCTGCCGGGTGCCCGCCATGGCGGCAGACAGCGGTACAGGCTGGCCCGGTCACTGGCCTCGGCCGTCCCGATTGCTCGCTCATCCCGAGCCCGTCGAGACTGTCGCGCTACTGCCCGATCATCCGCCCGTCAGCTTCACCTGGCGCGGCGTCCGCCGGCGCGTACAGCGCGCCGACGGACCGGAACGCGTGTTCGGCGAGTGGTGGAAGCGTGACGCCGAGCTCGTGGCCGTCCGCGACTATTTTCGGGTCGAGGACGATGCCGGCGAGCGCTACTGGCTCTACCGGGCCGGCGACGGCGAGGACGCGACAACCGGATCGCACCGCTGGTTCGTCCACGGCGTGTTCGGATGAGCGGCCCGCGCTACGCCGAGCTCCAGGTCACCTCGCACTTCTCGTTTCTGCGCGGCGCCTCGTCCTGCGAAGAACTCTTCTCGCAGGCGGCGGTCTGCGGGATCGAGGCGCTCGCGGTCGTCGACCGAAACTCGCTCGCCGGGATCGTCCGCGCCCATGAGGCGGCGAAGGTCACGGGCGTGCGGCTCGTCGTCGGCTGCCGCCTCGATCTCGTCGACGGCGTGTCGGTGCTGGTCTATCCGACCGACCGGGCGGCCTACTCGCAGCTGTGCCGCCTGCTCTCGCTTGGCAAGAAGCGCGGCGGGAAGGCGAGGTGCCGGCTCCAGTGGCAGGATCTCGTCACCTATGGCGAGGGGCTACTCGCCGTTCTCGTGCCGGATCTTGCTGATGAAGACTGCGCCTTTCGTCTTCGCCGGCTACGCGACGCCTTTGGTGACCGCTCCTATCTCGCGCTGACCCTTCGACGCCGACCGAATGACCAGCTTCGGCTGCACGAGCTGTCGAATCTGGCGACCCAAATGCGCGTCGCGACCGTCGTGACCAACGACGTGCTGTTCCACGAACCCTCGCGCCGCATGCTGCAGGACGTCGTCACCTGCATCCGGCACACCGTCACGATTGATGCCTTGGGCGATCGGCGGGAGCGCCACGCCGATCGCTACGTAAAACAGCCCGAGGAGATGCATAGGCTGTTCGGCCGCTATCCGGAAGCGCTCGCCCGCACGCTGCAGATCGTCGATCGCTGCCGCTTCAGCCTGGACGAGCTCGCCTACCAGTATCCGGAGGAACGCGACGACCCGACGCTGACCCCGCAGGAGACACTAGCGAAGCTAACCTGGGAGGGCGCCGCGGAGCGCTATCCGGAAGGTCTGCCCAAAAGCGTCCGCGCGGCGCTCCAGCACGAGCTGACCCTGATCGAGAAGCTCAGCTACGCGCCGTACTTCCTGACCGTGAACGCGATCGTCCGCTTCGCCCGGTCGAGGGACATCCTCTGCCAGGGCCGCGGCTCGGCCGCAAATTCCGCCGTCTGCTTCGTGCTCGGGATCACTTCGATCGACCCGGGCCGGAACGACTTGTTGTTCGAGCGCTTCGTCTCGGAGGAGCGCCGCGAGCCGCCTGACATCGACGTCGACTTCGAGCACGAGCGGCGTGAGATCGTCATGCAGTGGGTGTTTGAAACCTACGGCCGCGACCATGCGGCCCTGTGTTCGACAGTCATCCGCTATCGCGCCAAGGGCGCGCTCCGCGACGTCGGCAAGGCGCTGGGCCTGCCCGACGACCTGATCGGCGCGCTGTCGGGGCAGCTCTGGTCCTGGTCGGAGCAAGGGGTCGAACAGCGCCATGTCGAGGAGCTGAACCTCAACCTCACCGACCGCCGGCTACGGCTGACGCTTGACCTCGCACGCCAGCTCATGGGCGCGCCGCGGCACCTGAGCCAGCATCCGGGCGGTTTCGTGTTGACCCATGATCGTCTCGACGACCTCGTGCCGATCGAGCCGGCCGCCATGGCCGATCGCCAGGTGATCGAGTGGGACAAGGACGACATCGATGCGCTGAAGTTCATGAAGGTCGACGTGCTCGCGCTCGGCATGCTGACCTGCATGAAGAAGGGGCTCGATCTTCTCGCCGAGCACAAGGGCGCGACTTACGACCTCGCGACCATCCCAGCGGAGGACCCGCGCACCTACGCGATGATCCGCAAGGCTGACACGCTCGGCACCTTCCAGATCGAGAGCCGCGCGCAGATGTCGATGCTGCCGCGGCTGAAACCGAGGACCTATTACGACCTCGTCGTGCAGGTCGCGATCGTCCGCCCCGGTCCGATCCAAGGCGACATGGTCCATCCCTATCTTCGAAGGCGGGAAGGGCTCGAGCCGGTTCACTTCCCAAAGCCTGAGCTCGAGAAGGTGCTGGGCAAGACGCTTGGCGTGCCGCTCTTCCAGGAGCAGGCGATGCGGGTCGCGATCGAATGCGCGGGGTTCACCCCAGGCGAAGCCGACATGCTCCGGAAAAGCATGGCGACGTTCAAATTCACGGGCGGCGTCTCGAAGTTCAAGGAGAAGCTGGTCGCTGGCATGGTGGCGAACGGCTACGAGGCCGAGTTCGCCGAACGCACCTTCAAGCAGCTCGAAGGCTTCGGTTCGTACGGCTTCCCGGAGAGCCACGCGGCGTCCTTCGCGCTGATCGCCTACGCCTCGGCCTGGCTGAAGTGCTGGCATCCGGATGTGTTCTGCGCCGCGCTGCTGAACTCTCAGCCGATGGGGTTCTACGCGCCTGCCCAGATCGTCCGGGACGCCAGAGATCATGGCGTCAAAATCCTGCCGGTGTGCGCCAACGCTTCAAGATGGGACTGCACGCTTGAGCCGATGGACGACGAGGCCCGGTTCGCGGTCAGGCTCGGCCTGCGAATGACCAAGGGACTCTCCAACGCTTATGCGGCTGCAATCGTCGCGGCGCGTGGCGACCGGCCGTTCGTGTCAATGGACGATCTGTGGCGTCGCTCCGGCGTGCCCGTCATGGCGCTGACTCAGATTGCCGAGGCCGACGGCTTCCGTCCGGCGTTCGGACTGGCTCGCCGAGAAGCGCTCTGGGCGATCCGGGGGCTGCGCGACGAACCGCTTCCGCTATTCGCAGCGGCCTCGGCGCGAGAGAACGAAATCGTGCCGGAGGTTGAGGAACCGGCCGTCACGCTGCGACCTATGACGGCCGGCGGCGAGGTCGTTGAGGACTACCGCCATGTCAGCCTGTCGCTGCGCGCCCATCCCGTTGCGTTCCTGCGCCAGGAACTGACGCGGCGCCGGATGGTGACGTGTCTCGAAGCCATGGAGGCGCGCGACCGGCGATGGCTGGAGATCGCGGGCGTCGTGCTGGTCCGCCAGCGTCCCGGCAGCGCCAAAGGCGTCATGTTCATCACGCTCGAGGACGAGAGCGGAGTGGCGAACCTCGTCGTCTGGCCGAGCGTGTTCGAAAAGAACCGCAGGACGATCCTGTCCGCGGGCATGATCGCGGTCTACGGGCGGGTGCAGCGCGAGGGCGAGGTGGTTCATCTCGTTGCCCAGCGCCTGACGAACCTGTCGGCGGAGCTTGCAAGCGTCGGCGAGCGGGACGGTGAGTTCCCGCTGCCGCACGGACGCGGCGACGAGGTGCATCGCGGCTCGACCCCGGATCCGAGGGGCCAACGTTCGACGGGGCTTCGGCCGCGCGACATCTACGTCCCGGACCTGCACCTCGACACGATCAAGGTGAAGACGCGGGACTTTCGCTAGAACATCACCGGGTCGCGATACGCCGACTTGTGTTGGCGGTCTCCAGTCTCTTTGACGACGGCCTGATCGGAGTCGCGGGCAGGCGCGGCGAAGCGCGATCGTTTTCGGCGGCGATCGTCAGAAGGGTGTTGTGGTTCTCCACGATTACACCGAACATCTAAAGAATAGGACGAACCCGCGCCTGGCAGCCCGGTCTAGTCCGCCCTGACCATGACGAGCGTTCCCAGATGATTTTGGACGATCGCAGAGGCGCATCCGCGCCCGCGCAAGCAGACGTGCGCTTTGACCCGAGAGGCTGGGACGCCACTCCGGAGGCTGTCGCGGCGCGTGAGCAGGCTCAGCACATGATCCGCGTCCTCACGGACGTGCAGCGCGACGTCTACGTCAGCAACCGCTGGTTCTACAAAGACGTCGGCGTCCAGATGCACAATCTCGGCTGGCCGGTGTTCCCGCAGACGCGTGACAGAGACAGCCGTCGGCCGTTCCGCGCGCAGCCGTCCGAATATCGGGACGCACTTCCGTCGCGATGGAAGGTGGAGGAGTGGACCGCCAAGGCCGGGTACGAGCACAACCTTGCGCTGGCGCTTGGCGGCTCCTCGTCGCTCAGTGCGATCGCGATCGATGTCGATATCTCGGACGCGACCTTGTCGGCCGAAGTCATGCGGATCGTGTTCAAAACGCTCGGATTCACGCCGTTCGCGCGTATTGGTTCCTCGCCCAAGGTCGCTTTGGTCTACCGCTTGGACGAGCCAACCCGCCAGGGCGACGAGGCCTTCGCGACGATCGAGCTCCCAAGGGAGAAGAGGGCAAGCGCGAGGTCGAGTTCCTTGGATTTGGTAAGGTCTTGACGCTCTACGGCTGGCATCATCGGTGGGGTTCGAAGATCGTCTGGTGGCGTGATCTCTCTGACGCACGTCCCGAGGATCTGCCGGTCATCACCCGCTCGCAGCTCCAGCGGCTTAGGTATGAGATCCAGCGCCGCTTCACCGACCTCTCGGTCGCGAAGATCGCTGCGGCGCCTGTGGAGCTTTCCGACGTCCGGATCGACAATGTCCGCCTGCCGTCGATGCCGAAGGCGGGCGAGAAGGCGAGGGAAGGCCGCGAGAGCCTCCTCCATGGCATCGTCTGGAACCTGGTTCGCGCCAATCCCTCGTCGAACTACGAGGAGGGCGACAAGGCGAGCCTGCTCAAGGCCGCGATCGCGACGTTCGGCGAGCATGCCGAGATGAGCGGGCGCTTCGGCGGGCAAGGGCTCGTGACCGAGATCACCGAGCGCCTCAACCGTTTCTGCCCGATGATGGAGCGAGGCGAGATCAGTCCGCTGCGCGGCTCAATGCCGACGCCGACATCGCCTGCTCCCAAGGCTCCTGCGGCGCCGGTTGTGGACCGTTTCCGCGACGAGAGCGGCGCGTTCTCGCGCCTCAACTCAAAGCCGTTCGTTTCCCCGGCGTGGAAAGGCATCCAGAAGGTCTTGGCCGTCGAAAAGTCTCCCGAGCAGGTCGCGAAGGACCGCGAGGAGCGCAAGCTCCTCACCCAGGATCAGCGCGAGGCCGGATACAAGCGGATCGGCCGCGCGATCGACAAGGTCAATGGCGACTTCTGGGAGGCCGTTCGCGACGCTTCCGAGAGCAAGCAGGGGTCAGAGCACGCAGTAATTCTGCGGGTGCCGCCGGGGTCGGGGAAGACCAGCCAGTCGGCGCGCTACGCCGCCCAGGCGGTCGACGTCATGAACACGCTGTTCGCCAAGCCGCTCGAGTACGGCTTCGTCGCCTTCATGCTCCCCGACTACAATGTGCTCGAGGAGGTCGTGGAGAAGGTCGCTGCGGTGTGCCGCGAGGACGGGTCTCCGCTCGCCGCCATCATTCGTCACAACCAGCCAATGCCGGATCTCACCGACCGCGTCGCCGTCATGGTGCCCGTCGGAAAGGGCCGTACAGCCTGCATGCGCAAGGCCGAGATGGAGGCGCTCGAGGCGGCGGACATCTCAGGCTCCGGCTTGTGCGAAGCCAATGTCGAGATTCCGTCTTACCGGCGCGCCGACAATGGACCGAAGACCGAGAGGATCCAGTGCACGTTCATGCTCGATGGCTGCGAGTTCTTCGAGCAGCACCGTCGCATCAAGCATGCGCAGATCGTCTTCATGGTCAGCCAGATGGAGACCGTCGCTGGCAAGTGGCTCTGGGAACGCTGCGTCGGTCGCATCGTGGACGAGGATACGACGACGAGCCTCGCCAAGAGCTACGTCAGCTTCGATGTGGACCGGGCGAACGCCGTCCGTCACGGACGCCCGACCAAGGCGCAGGCCGATGCCGGCTACGACGACGACTTCCCGACGATGGCGCGCGAGGCGCTGCTCCCGAAGATCGTCGCGGAGATCAAGGCCGGCCGCTGCCCGTCCTATTTCGTGAAGCACTGGCATGATGGCCTGAACACCGACGGACCGACGATGCTCGGGCTGGCGTTGTCGGCAGTGCGCCGCGACGACCCAAGCCAGCTCAAGATCCACCCGAAGATCTCGGCTGCAGACCTCCAGAAGATCATCGATGCCCCGAGAAAGTCGCCCGGCGCTTCGGCCGAGCGCGAGCTCCTGAAGATCGTTGAGGATCGTCTCGAGAGCTATGACCTGAACACCCCGCGCCGCCCACTGGACGCTCGCCTACAATACGTGCTCTCCGAGTATGCCGGCTCCGAATTCCGCGGACAAAAGCTGTGGGGCGTTCGCGTCTCCAAGCGCTTGAAGTCGAAGTTCACAGGCCACCCGCTGCTCGTCCTCGACGCCAGCGCGAGCAAGCGCCGGGTGGACAAGGTGTACAACGTGAACGCGAAGGTCGTGTCCGAGACCGTCGCGCCGCACTTGCGTGTTCTGATGGACCCGACCCGCACCTATTCTGTCGCCTCGTTCAAGCCCGGTCCGGACGCGCCGCCGGAGCAGATCAGGTCCGCGCGTCTCTTGATCGACAAGGTCCGCCGCATCATCGCCCTCGAGGCCGCTGAGCGCCCTTGGAGCCGCATCCTTGTCGTCCTCCCGAAGGCAATCGAAGAGGTGATCAACAGCCCGTTCTGGAGAGCTCCGGAGAACGTTTGCTGGCTGCATTACGGCGCTGTGCGCGGCCGCGATTTCGCGAAGGGTTACGCCTCGGTGATCACCGTCGGCCGCCAACAGATGGGCATCGGCTCGAACGACGCGAGCGCATGCGCTTTCGGCTGTGACGACATCAAGCCGATCACACCCTTCGACCTGCGCGGCGATGGTCTCACCGCCGATGAGAAGCCGCTTATGCGGCCGACGGTGGTGAAGACCTGGGCCATGCGGTCCGGCGAAGACGTCCAGGCCAGCGTTCCTTCGTTTGAGCTCGGGACGTTCCACCACGAGATCGACGACGCCGCACGCGAGCAGGAGGTCTACCAGGCCGCCTTCCGCCCCCGTCCGATCTACTCCGACGCCGCGAGCGCTCCGGCCCGCTGGATCTGCCTCGGACCGTGGGTGCCCTGCGATATCGTCGTGGACGCCATCCAGTCGCTCGACGTCATGATCGCCAATGCCGACCAGGCTGAGTCCGCCCGCGGCGCGGGCCTGCTCACCTACGGCGGCCTGTTCGAGCACCGGGACTCCAGCCTCAAGGGTCGCGAGCCTCTCCCGGCGCCGGACGTCCGCGGCGAGAACGAGGCGCTGCTCAAGGCAGCGCGGGAGGCTTTTCCGGATCGCACGGACGCCAAGGCCTTGGTCCTGCTCCGTCGCCGCAGGAAGCGGGTCGAGGACTGGGGCCCGTATCTTGCCCCCTGCGAGATCGAGATCGTCGCCACGGCCGACGAGGAGCGCGATCGCGCGGCGCTCAAGGCGATCTACGCGAGCATCGTGGCCGTCTTTGGGGACGAAAACGTTGCGCCGCTCGAAGAAAACCTAGGGCCGATCGCTGAGCCCGCTCGCCCTATGAACGAGGTTGTGGCACCCGCGACACCACCGTCGCCGCTGGTCCTAACCTGCAAGGTCAGGCGCGTGATGCCGATGTCGATCACGGCTTAGTCCTTGGGGCTGCGGAGAGCTCGGCTGAGATCCTGAGGTCGGTTGTGTCGGTCGCCATGCATTTAGGACGACGGCCAGCGCGGCGAACGTCCAGAACGAAAGAGCCCCGCGCGATCCAATGGACCGGCGGGGCGATGGCGCATGGTGGCGGAGCAGCGCGCGGGGCTCCTTGCCGAATCGAGGCTCCGGCCTGCCTGCTTCGCCCTGACAGACTGAGCGCTCTCGATTCTATCTGAACCGACGCATCGCACAAGAGTCCCCCGCATTTCCGGCGGAATTCATGCGAATTTTGGACCGTCGCCCCCGTTACTCCCTCACTCCGGCGCACGTGTCCCGAGACGTGACGCGGTCCGCAGTCCGAACGTTTCGGCGAGACGGCACCGGGCGCATGCGGGCCAGCACCGCAAGCCGCGCCTGCTCGGGATCGGCGCGGTCGAGGCGAGCCAGATGCGCGGCCGCGCGGGCGCCGATCTCGACGGCGGAGATGGGCTTGCCCATGGCGGCCGCGCGCGCCTGGGGATCAGCCCCGGCCTGGTCGATCGAGGCCGCCCAGATTTCGCGCAACGCCATCACGATCGCCCGGTCGGCCTGGCCCGACGACGGCCGGCGCGCCGCGGAGATGCGATCGCGATAGGCCTGAGAGCGCCTGCGATCGCTTTCCAGCCGCGCGGCGAAACGGTCCTCGAAATTGGTGGTCTGTCTGATCCGGCCCATCTGCGGTCTCCCTAGGATCTCACGACCCTATCGAGAGGCCCGGAAAGTCACAAAACGTGACGCGCGCACGTGGCGCGAACCGCAGTCCGATCGAGAGACAGCGCCGGCATCGCGCGAGAAACAGCGCCGGCATCGACAGCGTCCGCAGCCGGCATCGGGGATGAAATGCGCAGGGCCTCTGTCAGCCGCTTAAGGCCTTCAGACCTCCGCTCATGCATTCATGGCGAAGCCGCCCTCTCAGCGCGCCCAGGCTGGCCCTCATGACCATCCCGCTCGCCTCCGCTCCCCTTCACCTCTTCCCGACATTCTTCCTCTTAAATCTTGGCCGAAGGCCCAGTCAGGCATCGGCTTCCAAAGAGGCAAGCATCGGCTTCCATGAGGAGGGGCGAAGCCCCGACCCAGCCATCTGGATTCTGACAGCTCCATGGGGGAGGCCGCAGGCCGGAGCGGCAGCGTAGGGCCGTAGGCCGTCAGCCGGACGCAGCCGGAATCTCGCTGTTTGGAAGCCGCTTTCAGGCCATTTATCTGCTTTCTTATAACCCCACGGCTTTCGCTTGCAGCGTTCTCCAAGACGCCTGCATAATGAGGAATTAGCAAGAACGGTATACAGTGAGACGACAAAAAGTGCACGGATTTCGTTTAAGTCGTTTGAACCCGCAGCCGAGGTCGTACGAGCCCAAGCTGGAGCCCGATGAACAGCTCGAGCGGGCGATCCGATACGCCTATGGGGATGAGGCCGTCGAGCAGGCGTTGGAGCCAACCGCGCCTACGCAGGTTCGCAGGGGACGGCGCCGGCCGATCGCGCAGGGCAAGCTGGCTTCGACCATGGACGCCGGGCGTGCGTTCAAGGTCTCGGCGGTGGTGGCGGCGAACGTTGATTTTCCAGCGCTCGAGGGGGCGGACGCGCATCGCCTCTGGACGATCCTCTCCCTCTGCACGGACGCCGTCACGCGGATCCAGCTGCTCGACCTCGAGGCGGTCTGCGGGCGGCCGTTTCGTGACCTGGACGCGTTCAGGCGGTTGATCGAGGGCTCGATCGCCTATTGCCCGTTCCTTCCGGATCTCCAGGGCGTCCAGCTGGTCGAAAACATCGTGCTGGAGGAGGGCGAGCGGAACCGGGCCTTCGTGCGCGGCAAGAGCTCCGAGATCGAGGTCACGCTCAACCAGCGGGCGATGTGGGCGCTGAAGTCCAAGCCGACCGCCGAGATCAACGCGACCGCATGGAGGCATGTCACTGGCCGGCTGGCGGTGCGGCTCCTGGTCATGGCGGCGGGCGGAACGCGGCTGCAGAGCACGGACGCTCTGAGCCTGACGCTGGACGAGGCTGACATCGACCTCTACGCGCCGAACCTGGGTCGCCGGACCATGGCGCAGTTCGTCGGCGTCTACGTCAGGACCGCGATCGACACGCTTAAGACCCTGGAGCCGCAGGAGTTCGAATGGGGCTATTGGCCGATCCGCAAGGGCGCGGCGACGACCGGCGTGACAATCTACGCCTCTTCGAGCCGGTGGAAGGGCAGGAAGCGCCCGGCGACGGTGGCGGCCGCCCAAAACAAGGCCCAGAGATCCGCGGACGCAGCGTGGCGGAAACAGCGCCAAGAGCGTCTGGCGAAGGAGCGGGCCGAGCGGATAGCGGCGCGAAAGACGGCCTCTTGACTTTTCGAATCCAGGAGGTTACTGCTAAGCGGTAGCGCAGGCAGTAAACGGTCGTTTACTTCGCCGCCAGGACAGCAAAAAGCCCGCCCCGAAATCCGGTGGCGGGCTTTGTCGTGTCTGTGGCTCTCAGGGGAGCCGGTGAGGCAGGAACGTGACCCCGGCGCGCCGGGCGTAAACCTCCCGTATTATAAGCGCGAACTCGGAATCGAACTTGCGCGAGTGCCGCCTGCGCTGCAGCTCCTGGTACCAGGCCAGGACCAGGGCCTCGGCCGGCGAGGCGTCGGGGACGTAGCGAAGGTCTTTCTTCTTCTTCATCGGTCTCATCACCAGCCCCTGGATGACGGCGGGGCGCCCGTGTCGGTCAGGCTTTCTTGCGAGCGAGCGACTTCGCGACCTTGGCGAGGGCGTGGTCGATGGCCGCGCGATCGGACGTCAGGTCGTGGGCGGCGCGGATCGCGGCGATCGCCTCGACGGAGGGCCGAGAGCTGCAGGGCAACGGTCTTGCCGCCATTCTCCTGGGCTTTCGAGCGAACGCGGGCCTGCTTCTCAGCGAGGGTGAGTGGGGCGTCGCCAAGGGCGGTGCGGGGCATCTGATTGGGTCCTATTCATCCCCGCACACGCAGGGAACAGAGTTCTGCTCGATCAGAGCTGGGGGCCGTCCACGATGACGGCCTCGACGATGCGATCCACTTGGGAGGCGAACCCCAGGTCGTGGTCGCCCGGCAGGCCGGCGAGCCCGCTCTCGCGGGGGCGGGACACAACCTCGACGTCGTGCTCGGCGAGCGGGGAGACGAGCGCCTTCGCGAGGCTCTCGCAGGTCCAGCCCTCGAGGTCGTTGGCGTCGGCGTTGACGATGTAGGTAGGCTTGCTCATTTTCGGTCTCGGCCCCTGGGTTTCGGCGGGGCGCCCGTCATCGCGACTGCGATATAGTTACTAGTAGCTGAACAAGTGGACCGGGTCAAGCGAGATCAGAGGCCGAGATCAGACATGAGCTCTGGATCGGCCGGCTCGCCTAGGCTCTCGTCGGGCTCCAGCCCCATCGCGGCGCGAGCGGCCGCCGGCCGGTCGGTCTCGATCCAGGCGCCCTGATCACGGAGCGCGCGGAAGGATTCGGCGGTCAGCTGCTCGGAGGCGTGCTTGAACAGAAGCACCCCGGAGCGCGGAGCCCCGGGGCGTGAGTTCGTCCAGCGGAGCGAGCGCGAAGGCTCGCCCGGCGTGTGCAATCGATATCCCATGAAGCCCCTTATGCCGCGACCAGATCGTCGGCGGTTGTGTACGGCTCGTGACCCCAGATGCACTCCTCGACGAGGTAGGCCCACTTGAGATCCTTCGCGAGCTGGTTCGCGAGGCCGCGCGCGATGAACTCCGCGTCGTCCCAGCACGTGTTGTAGTCGTATTCCGCGTTGTCCGAGCAGTGCTGGCGGACCTGGCGGGCTGCGTCCGTCATGCCGAGCTCGTCGAGGGTGCGGGCAGCGGACTGGAGCTCGAGGATACGGCCGGACAGGCGATCCATCTCATTGGCGATGTCGGCGTGACCGTTGAGACGGAAGGCGTCGGCGAGGCCGATGTCGGAGAAGAGGGACTGGACGAAGCCGTCGCTGGAGATGACGAGCTTGGCGAGTTCGATCTGGTTGCGGGTGAGCTTGGTGTGCATCGTGGTGGTCTCCTGGCCCCCTTTGATCCGGCGAGGCGTCCGGTAACGATCTATTAATTAGTGACTAGTAACCTTATGTCAAGCGACCTTGGAGGTCTCATGCTCGGCTACGAAGAAACCGGTCTCATCCTCGGCATGGGCGACCGCATGAAGCGGGATGCGGCGGCCGCCCAGGCGGTGGTCGATCAGGTGGTCTCCCAGAGGAATGATGCGATCCGGCTGGCGAACCACAACTACTTAGAGTGGGAGAAGTCGCAGGCGGTGGTCGCCGAGCAGGCCGCCTACATCGCCCGCCTTGAGGCCATCGTCAGGCGCCAGGCCGGCTGCGCCTAACGCCGAAGAATGTTGGCGACGATCTCGTCGTCGGTGAGCGCGGCCGCGCGCGGGGCAGGGGCCGGGTTGACCGCCTGACGCCGGCGCGCCGGGTCGCCCTCCGCGATCGTCCGATCCAGATCGAGCTCCGAGATCCAGATCTTCGCCCAGGCCTCGGCGTCGATCCGCCGGAGGTCGCGCTCGGACCGCATCCGGACCAGCTCTGCCGCGACATGCGGTCGCAGGCCTTCGGGCAGTCTCTGGCCCCGTCCAGCGCGCCGCTCCTGGGCCCAAAAAGCGACCTTTTGAGCCTCCGTCTGAAGGATTGGCCTTCGAGCTTCCACGCCTCCAGGGGCTGGATAAGACGTTTTGAAGGGGGTCGAGCGCCTCAACCTGAATCTGTCGATCAAACCCATTTTAGCCTCCGTACGTGGCTCCTGGTGAACCACAGGCCCCAAAGATATGCCTCTGCACTATGAAAGTAACAAGCGAAGGTCGTTTGCGCATCGTAAGTCGAGGCCGCCGGATGCGTCCTCAGGGTGGCGAAATCCGATAGATCCGGACCCAGCGTTGCGGTCGTTTTGAGGGTTTGACGGTCCGTGGAGCGCGGCGAGGGTCAAATCAAGGTTGCGGATACTTCGGACTGCGGCATTCTCTAAGCGTTGAATTTAACGCTTCTCGGATTCGTCCATGCTTCGCCGTCCGCCTGCCTATGTGCCGCCATCAGAGCCCCAGTCTATAGAGACGCCCGCGCCCGCCGCGCCGGCGGTCCAGAAGGTCTCCGAGACCCCGTGGGAACCGGCTCCGGCGTTGGAGCCCGGCCCGGTTCCGGCCCTCCCGACTGTCAATCGGCGCTGAACTTTGACCCCTTATCGGCGTCCAATGTTGACCCCCTGAAGCTGGGTGAGCGGTGTCGATCCCGCCGGCGCGGAGCTGGTCGGGGTTGCGCAGCGTCGGCGGGATCGACGTCCAGAGGGCTAGGGTCTGGGGCGGAGCTCAGGCGCGGTTCTTGAAGCGCCAGCTCTCGTTGCCGGTCTCGACGATGTCGCAATGGTGGGTGAGCCGGTCGAGCAGCGCGGTGGTCATCTTGGCGTCGCCGAACACGCTCGGCCATTCGCCGAAGGCGAGGTTGGTGGTGACGATGATCGAAGTCTGCTCGTAGAGGCGGCTGATCAGGTGGAACAGGAGCTGTCCGCCGGACTGCGCGAACGGCAGGTAGCCGAGCTCGTCGAGGACCACGAAGTCGAGGCGGCCGAGGTAGTCGGCCATCCGGCCCTGGCGGCCTGAACGGCCTTCGGCCTCGAGCTTGTTGACGAGGTCGACCACGTTGAAGAACCGGCCTCGGGCGCCGTCGCGGATGCAGGACCGGGCGATCGCGATGGCGAGGTGGGTCTTGCCGGTCCCGGTGCCGCCGACCAGCACGACGTTGCGCTGATGGGCCAGGAACTCGCCGCCGGCGAGGTCGCGGATCAGGGTCTCGTTGATTGGCGTGTCGTCGAAGGCGAAGTCCTCGACGTCGCGGGCGAGCGGCAGCTTGGCGATGGTGATCTGGTACTTGATCGAGCGCGCCTGCTTCTCGCTGATCTCGGCGGTGAGCAGGTCGCCGACGATGCGTTGAGGCTCGTGCTGGCGCTTCACCGCGGTCGCGATGATCTCGTCGAAGGCGGCCTTCATGCCGTAGAGCTTCAGCTCGCCCATGGTGGTCAGTATCGCGGAACGCTCCATCACACGGCCCTCCTGAGGCTGTCGTATCGGGCGCAGTCGGCGGTCGGCTCGACGGCGAGCCGCAACGCTTCGGGCGTCATGATCGTGACCGGCGGCGCGGGGTCCCGGCGCCGGGCGAGGATGTTCAGGACGACGTCGGCTGAGCAGACGCCCTCACGCAGAGTCTCGGCGCAGGCGGCCTCGACTGCGGACAAGCCGTCGCTCAGCACCGCGGCGAGGATCGCCACCATCTGACGGTCGCCGTCATCGACGCTCGCAAGCTTGCGCCGGACCTTCTCGAGGCTCGCCGGCAGCACCCAGTCCTTGAACGGCGCTCCGTTCCTGAGCGCGCCGGGCTTACGAGCCAGCACCGGAACGTAGTGCCAGGGATCGAACACGGTCTGGCCGCGGCCGAAGCAGCGCGGGTGGTCGCCGACGATCCGTCCGTCCTGGCGAAGCTCGATCCGGTCGGCGTACGCGCGGATCTCGACCGGGCGGCCGATCGCGCTCGCGGCGACCGAGTACTTGTTGTTGTCGAACCGCACGAGGCAGGTCTTGGACACCGACGCCGGCACGGCGTGGAAGCCGTCGAAGCGGCCGGCATAGGGAACGAGGCTCGGGCGCTCGGCCTCGAACGCCTCCCACACGGTCCGCTCGGCGAACTCGGGATGACGATGCGCCTTGGCGTAGGCGATCGCCTGGTCGAGCAGCCAGGCGTTCAGCTCGTCATAGCTCTTCGCCCGGACGCGCGGCGTGAAGAAGCGCTCGCGCACCAGCCCGACTTGGTTCTCGACCTGCCCCTTCTCCCAGCCCGAGGCCGGCGTGCAGGCCACGGGGTCGATCAGGTAGTGGCTGCACATCTGCAGGAAGCGCCGATTGTAGGCGCGCTCGCGGCCGACGAGGATCGTCTCCACCGCGGTCTTCATGTTGTCGTAGATCCCGCGCGTGCAGGTTCCCTTGAAGAAGGCGAACGCCCGGTCGTGGGCGTCGAACACCATCTCCTGGCTCTCGCGCGGGTAAGCCCGAACGAACAGCATCCGCGAGTGACAGAGCCGGACGTGTGCGACCTTCACGGTCGTGGTGACGCCGTTGATCAGGACGATCTCGTGGCTCCAGTCGAACTGGTAGGCCTCGCCCGGATCGAAGCTCAGCGGCACGAACGCCGCCGATGACGACGACCGCTCACGCTGCCGACCGCGGGCGTAGCGCCGGACCGCGTCGTAGCCGCCTTCGTAGCCCAGCGCCCGCAGCGCCTCGAAGATCCGGATCAGCGTCAGCCGCTCGCGCGCCGCCCGTCCCTCGTTCTCCGTTAGCAGCCGGTCAAGGTCGCTACGCCAGGGCCCGAGCTTCGGAGCGGCTGGACTTCGCGCTCGTACTCGAACGCCGTCGCCCCGACCGCAACACCTTGCGCACCGTGTTCCGCGACACGTGCAGCTCGCGGACGATCTCCTTGATCGTCTTGCCGCGCACAAAATGCTCGCGGCGGATCCGCGCGATCGTGTCCACGCCCTTCATCCCCCGGCAGCCCGTCCTCGACAAAGACAGGCAGCATGCGCAACGCGCCAATCAGGGGGTCAAAATTGGACGCCGATCCCCCGACCTACGGGGTCAAAATTCCACGCCGGATCACAGTGGAGGGCCCGGTTTTCGACTGGGTGACTGCGTCGCACGAGCTCAATCAGGCTTGGCGGGCGGCTGCGAAGGAGAAGCGCACATGACTATCACCGAACCCCGCATTCCAGTGTCTTCGACACTTACCTACCGACCCGCTCGCTCGACCAACTCCAGCGCCTGCGGATGATATTTGAGGCCGTGAGCGTCGCTTCGAGAAGCGTGCCGCCAAATGCCGAAGGGCTTCAAGATCTCGTCCCCGACGCATCGCAGGATCGTCGCTCTAAGGCGGGCAGGGCGGTCGCGCGTTCACATCGCGAAGGAGCTCGGCGTCAGCTACTCCATGGTCGTCAAGACGCTGATCGAGGCTGGCCTGGGCTCGCAGAACCGCCTGCCGGACGAGCCGGTCCTGCAGGAGTACCTCGAGGCCGGCATGAGCCAGGCCGAGATCGCGCGGACCTACGAGGTCTCCCCGGCGCTGGTCTCCAAGACCCTGAAGCGGGCGCGCGAGGCGCTTGAGCCGGCCTCCTGAGCCGCAGATCAATCTGATCCGCCCATAGGTCAGCGGCAGGTCAACGTGATCTGCGCGCGACCTATGGGTGACCTGCGCGTAACCTTCCCATAGGTTATGGGACCGAAAACTCCATGAGTAACAATCCCTTATGACGCTGATCCGGAAGCTGAGCGTGAGCGGCTCAGAGAGCTATGGCTGGCCGGCATTCGCACGGCGGCGATCGCCGAAAAAGACGGGACCAACATCCATGTCGTCCTCAGCCGGGCCGCGGCGCTGGGCCTTTCGACCCGGCGAAATCGCGGTCGAAAGGTCGTGCCAGGGTCAGCGGAGGACCGCCGTCTGCGAACGCTCGACGCCACGGTCGAACGCCTGACCCGGCTCCGAACGCCGATGGACGAGATCGCGATCAGGGCCGGCGTCAGCCAGCGGACCGTCTATAATCGGCAGCGACGCCTGGGCCTGCGTCAGCCCGGCCGGCGCCTGCCCTGATCGATCCCATCCAGGACGGCGATGTCGGCCTTGGTGTAGCCGTCGGTCGGCTCCGGAGCGGGCTCTTTGAGCAGACCGTGCTCCCTCAATTCGGCCTCTAACCGTTCAATCTCTTGGCCTGCGCCTCTGTGGGGGAAATCGTTTTCGGGTCCATGATCGGCCTCCGAGCCCGAATTTTTTGCACTTTAAGCCACAATTTCCGCGGTCACCCACCGATTGTATCCTAAATTGCGGGGTCGATCATCGGTTGGCGTGGTTAACCGGTAAGGATTGGCCGTTCGGAGCCCCGAACTTCCCCACGATTTTGACGAACTTCCCCAAGGTTTTCGACATAGGCATGGGGAAGTTCGTGGTGAAGTTTTCGATTTCACCCATAGCCGCAAGACTCTGCGAAACCTAGGATTTTGCCGCTTGATGCGGATGCAAAATCCGGCATGCTGAATCGCATGTACGCCGCATCTTCGATTCCTTTGCAGCAGCTCGCCGACGCGTTCGGCCCGGACCCGATCATCCCCCTCGATCGGGCGGCCGGGCTCCTGCGCATGTCGTCAAAGCAGTTGCGTGGACACTGTGCGGCGGGGAACATTCACTGGGTCAACACAGGGCTCGGGACCAGCGGCAGAAGCGGTTCTTTCGCCTCGCCGACATCGCGGAGTTTCTCGAGCGCCAGTCACAGCAGGCGACGCACGCTCAATGTCGGTCTTCAAGCGTCCGGACAGCACGGGCTGGCACTACGAATTCGTCGTCCGTGGTGTCAGGCTTCGTGGAAAGGCGCCGTATGATGACAAGCGCCAAGCGGACGCCTGGCTGAAGGCCGAGAAGGCTCGCGTAAAGGCCGCCGCCGCCGACAAGGTCGCCGCGCCCTCCATGACGTTCGACGCCGCAGCGGACCGGTATTGGACCGAGGTCGGCCAGCACTCGAAGGAACGCGATCTCGCCGCCAACCTAGAGCGCCTCGTGCTCTGGGTCGGCCAGCGCACGCCGATCTCCGACATCAATAACGACCTCGTGGCGCGCCTCGTCGCCCGGCGCCGCGCCGACATCAAGACCAACGCGGCCGCCGGGATCGTGAAGGACGAAGAGGGCAGGCCGGTCCTCGTCTCTCCCTCGACCGTCAATCGCTCTGTCACCGCGCTCCTGCGCCGGATCATGACCCGCGCCCGCAAGGCCTGGGAGATCCCGCTCCGCGAGCCGGACTGGTCCCAGCACATGCTGAAGGAGCCCGAGGAGCGGGTGCGGGAGCTCGATTTCGCGGAAGAGGAGCGCCTGTTCGAGAGCCTGCGGCCGGACTACCGGCCGATCACGGCCTTCGTCCTGGTCGTGGGGCTCCGGCGTGAGACCGCCGTCACGCTGACCTGGAACCAGATCAAGTGGGCCGAGGGCCAGCTGCGGGTGAAGGGCAAGGGTGACAAGTGGCAGACCCTGCCGATCACGCCCGCGATCACTGAGATCCTGTGGCCGCTGTGGCAGAACCGCGACCCGTCGATCGAGCAGGTCTTCACCTACACCGCCGAGCGGACCCGCACCTGCGCGACCTCGAAGAAGCAGTTCGTGCGCGGCAAACGGTACGCCATCACTTACAGCGGCTGGGGGAACGAGCTCGCCCGCGCCTGCAAGGCGGCCGGCGTCGTCGACTTCAAGCTCCATGACACCCGGCACACGGCCGCGACCAGAACGCTCAGGGGCTCCAAAAACCTCGCCGCGGTCCAGAAGCTGCTCAACCATTCCGATGTCAAAACGACGATGAATACGCTCACGTGCTGGTTGACGACGTCGCTGAAGCCCTGTCCACGAGCGCCCTTGACGTCGCCGCGCGCCGCGCGCGTTACGAGGAAGCGGCCGCAAAAATCCCCCACGGCACTCCCCACGGGACGAAGCGGATGCGGACTAACGGCCGAAAAAAAAGCGTATTCGGCCGTAGAGTGACAATCTTCCAAGCTGAATACGAGGGTTCGATTCCCTTCACCCGCTCCAGCCCCAACGCCTCTTTTTTGAACGATTATATTGGACCAAGCGCTTTTAGAGCTGGATCTGCGTTCAGGCTGGCACCACATCGGCACCACCTTTCGGTAGAACTCAAGGATTTCTCCGTGGATCTCGGAAGCCTGCGGAACTCCATAGAAGCAATCCTTCGTCGGCGGGTTTCTCGAGCGAATTTCGCCGGGCTCTGAAGGAAGTTTTTCTGCTGACGACGCTGGAATCCGTGTGAGCCATTCCTTCAGCTGGTTTTAATCCATACGCGCGCGTTTGATTCGGCGATGCCTCAACGGCCATGCCGCGAAGGCTTTCGCGCCAGCGCGACGCGCACGAATCCAACATTTTGGCTTGAGGTGTGGACACACCGTGACCTTGAGGCGTGGCGTCTGGCGATTGAAGCCAAGATGCAGGTAGCATGTCCGCGAATAATTCAACTGCTGGGCGATATTGGCATGTGGTCCGACAATGAGACCGACCGCGACTTTCTGAACTTCAAGTATGTCGCCGGCGTCGCAGCCGAGATGATTGCTCAGGCGAATGGGCAGCCGCTGTCCATCGGCGTTTCGGGAAGCTGGGGCGTCGGCAAATCGTCGATGATGCGGCTGCTTGAGGCCGATCTCAAAGCGCGAGAGCGCGAAGATTTCCTGTTCGTGCCGTTCAACCCCTGGCTTTACCAGGGATATGACGACACCCGCGCCGCCTTGATGGAGGTGCTCGCCCGAGCGCTCGTGAGGCACGCCGAAGAATCGAAGACCGTCGTCGAGGGCGGCTTGGAGCGGGCGCGCGGCCTGCTCGGGCGCGTGAACTGGTTCCGTGTGGCCGCAGCTGGAGCAAAGACCGCCGCTTCACTCGCTGTGGGCTTGCCGCCGATAGGGCTGGCCGGAGACGTCTACGACGCCTGGAATGCGTTGACGGACGGCGACATCAGCCAAGCGGACATCGACAAGGCCGATAAGGTGGCTGCCGCCGGCGCCGAAGCCGGAAAGGGCGCGCTCAAAGACGCCAAGCCAAAAGCGCTTCCGACGCCGCCGAAGGCGATTCAAGACTTCAGAGACGACCTGGAACAGACGCTCGAAAAACTACAGGTCACCCTGGTCGTGCTGATCGACGACCTGGACCGCTGCCTGCCGCCGATCACCATCGCGACGCTCGAGGCGATGCGCCTGTTCCTGTTCCTCAAGCGAACGGCGTTCGTGATCGCGGCCGACGACAACATGATCCGCTCGGCAGTGAAAATCCACTTTCAAGACGTCAGCCTCGACGAGGATCTGGTCACCAACTATTTCGACAAGCTGATCCCAGGTTCCACTTCGCGTGCCTCCGCTCGGCACGCAGGACGTCAGGGCCTACCTCTTCCTGTTATTTATCGAAAACAGCGCGATTGAGGTGAAAAAAAAGGAAGAATTACGGGCCACCATAAGCAAACGTCTTGGCGAAAGTTGGCAAGGCAAGCGCGTCGATCGCGCGTTTCTCAAAGAAGTTCTAAAATCATGTCCTTCTGAGCTTGAGTCGCAGCTCGATCTCGCGGATCGCATCGCCCCGCTGATGACGAGCGCGAGCAACATCGCCGGCAACCCGCGCCTCATCAAACGCTTCCTGAACACGCTTTCGATCCGGCGCTCGATCGCAAAGGCGCAGGGCATCAGTTTCGACGACGCCGCCATGGCGAAGATGCTGCTGTTCGAGCGCGCGGGGGGCCCCCAAGGTCTATGCGCAGCTGCTCGCCGAGATCAACAACAGCGAACATGGCAAGCCGGCGTCGCTTGCGACGCTGGAGAAGGCGGCGCTCAAGGGCTCCGAGGAACTCAAGCTCGAGAAGGAATGGGACGTGCCGTTCGTGCGCGAGTGGCTGACGCTTGCGCCTGAGCTCGCCGATCAGGACCTGCGCGGGCTCGTCTATGTCAGCCGCGAACAGATCCCGATCGTGACGGCCGCAGACCGCCTGTCGAGCGAAGCCGTCGGACTGCTGGAAGGGCTGTCCAAACTCACGACGTCCGCCAGCGCCCAGCTCGCCGAAAGGCTGCGCGCTCTGCCCCCGCACGAACTCTCCGCCATCGTCGAGCGCCTGATCGCGCGCGCCCGCAGCGTGACGACCTGGGGCGCGCCGCCGATCCTTCATGCCTTCCTCACCATCGCCAAGGTCGACGGCGCGCACCGGGCCACGATCGCGCGCTTCCTGAAAGACGTGCCCGCGGCCCAACGCTCGACCCCGATCGTTCCGTTGCTGGGCGGCGAGGCCTGGGCGGCGGACGTGCTCAGCGCCTGGGCGGCCGACAAGGACACGAAGGAACCGGTGAAGAAGGCGATCGCCACGGCGTCGCGAAAGGCCGGCGGCTGATGGGAACATCGAGTTCGAGCAAGGGACCCGGCGCGGGAGTGGCTCTCGTGCCGGGCTGGGTCGATCCGGCGCCTGCGCCCGCGAACGCGCCCCCGCCGGCGCCACCCGCAGTCGCCCCGCCGCGCAGATTCCAGTCGGCGCGGCGCAACCTCGGCGGGTTCGCAGCAAGCGGCGACGCAGGCCGACTGAGACAGGGGCTCGGACATTACGTCCGCACAGGACTTGGCGGCTCGGCGTCCGCCACGTCGCGAATGGCGGGGACGTCACGGACTGCGGGACGGCTCTACGACACGCTCAGCTCCTTAAGCGGCGGCGGCGCGCCGCCTGCGGACGTATCGCTCGATCCCGCGTCGCTTGCGGGTCTGTCGCAGGGTGAGATCGCGGATCGGCTGGCGGACGCGATCAGGCCTGTCGACGGCGCCCAGGACAGCGAAGCGGCCCGCGACGCGCTCTCACGGGCATTGTCGGAACTGCTGAGCGAACAGCCAGACGTCGACCTCACCAATCTCGACGCCGCGCAGATGGAAAGCGTGGTCGAAGGCTATGTCGGTCACGACCTCGCCCACCGGATTGAGCTGGACGTCGGAGCGGCGGTCTACTCCAGAGCGCCGAGCATTCCCGAAGGCGTGGAACGCATGCAGGAAATGCAGGACTACGTCCGCCAGGCGGTCGCGGCGGCGTTTCGCGCCCGTCGGGAGCTCGGCGAGCGAATGACGGCCGGGACGGCGGGGCGACTGACCGCCACCGTGCTGCGCGACACCTTCGAAGTCTTCGAGTCCTATCTATGAAACGGGTTGTCTGCGCCCCAAACGGTACGCCCGGCGTCCCCATCGGCGACGTTCGTTACGTGCTCTACAACTATGGCTCGCGCCCCGGCGAAGGCGGCGTCGGCGCTCGGTTGATCGATGAGATCCGGACCATGGGTCTGTCGGCGGGCCAGAAAGCCTGGGATTTTTCCTGTCGATCGCTGGCGGTCCTGGCCGCGGACGAGGGAATCACCCGCTCCGACAGCCCGGACGGCTGGACGCGCGAGATCACGCTGACCGTCGCGGTCGCCGACGCCGGTTTCTGGGCGACGCAGGCAGCCTCGCTCGCGCAGGCCCTTCGCTTCCTGACGACTGACATCTGGGCGCTCGACTTCATTGAAGGCGGCGTCCAGCCGGCGCCGCTTCGCAACCGGGCGGCTCGGCCAGAAACGGTCGTGTCGCTCCTGTCCGGCGGCATGGACAGCCTGATTGGCGCGATCGATCTCGTCGCCCAGGGCGAGACCCCGCTGTTCGTCAGCCAGGTCGCCAAGGGCGACAAAGCCAACCAGATCGAGTTCGCAAGCCGAATTTCGCCGCGTTCGCTTCACGCCCAGCTCAACCACAAGGCGGTTCACCCCGTGATCTCCGAGCGCTCACAACGGGCTCGGTCGATCATCTTCTTTGCCTTCGGCGCGTTGGCGGCCGAAAGCCTGACTGGCCGCGCCGGCCGCGTCGACCTGATCGTGCCTGAGAATGGCTACATCAGCATCAATCCTCCGCTGACGCCGCTCAGGCTCGGGTCTCTCAGCACGCGCACGACGCATCCGTATTACCTGCAGGCGCTCCAGCGCGTCCTGGACGCGGCGGATCTGCGGGCGGTGCTGCGCAACCCGTATCAGCTCAAGACCAAGGGCGAGATGCTTACGGAGTGCCTGACTCCTGCTCTGCTGGCGGATCTGGTCGGCCGTTCGACGAGCTGCGGGCGATACGCGCGCTCCGGCTTCCGCCAATGCGGCAGATGCGTTCCCTGCCTCGTGCGACGCGCGTCGTTTCATGCGGCGGGGCAAGTTGATCCGACAGGGCGTTATCGCTACGACGACCTGTCCCTTCCGGGGCGCGCCCATCGGGATTTCGACGATGTCCGCGCTGTCGCCTACGCCTGGCGGGTGATACAGACCGACGGCTTCGACGCGTGGCTCGGCGGCGCGCTGAACTCTGCAGTCAATCCCGACGCCGATGGCTTGCGTAAGACCGTCAGACGGGGCGTAACCGAACTGGGGGAATTCATCTCCAACCGTCTCGACCCGTGATCGATTTTCATTGCCACATAGACCTCTACAGTGATCCAGCGGCCGTCCTGAACGAGGCGGAGACGCGAGGCGTCTACGTGCTCGCGGTGACGACCACACCGAAGGCTTGGGCGGGCAACCTGAAGCTGGTGGCGGGCCGTCGGCGCGTCAGGTTGGGGCTCGGCTTCCATCCCGAACTGGTTGAAACTCGTTATTCCGAGATCGCGCTGTTCGAACATCTGGTGCCGGAAGCCAGATACATCGGCGAAGTCGGTCTCGACGGAAGTCCTGAGCACTCCGCTGGATTCGATCGCCAGCGCAAGATTTTCGAACGGATACTCCGGGCCAGTTCGATGGCCGGTGGCCGGGTGCTGAGCCTCCATTCGCGGCGAGCCGCGGGCGCCGTAATGGACTGCCTGGATCGGTTTCCAGACGCCGGGACGGCGATCCTGCACTGGTTCTCCGGGGACCGCTCCGAACTCGACCGTGCGATCCGCCGCGGGTGCTGGTTCAGCGTGGGCCCGTCGATGTTAACGAGCGCGAAGGGCATGGCGTTGGCGAAAGCCATGCCGAGGGACCGTGTGCTGACCGAAACCGACGCGCCATTCGCGCGGATCAAGGGCCGTCCGCTCAATCCATGGGATGTGGACGGGGCATACGTGCTTCTGGCTGAGGCTTGGGGCTGTGACGTCGAAACGGCGAGGGGCACGATACGGGAGAACCTTCGAACACTCGGCCGGGGATGAGAGACGATCGCGGGGTAAGGTCGTCGGACGCCTGGGAAGATCGCCCGCGCGCTCGTAACGGGTAATCCTTCCAAGCCCTTCATTTTCTTGGCGTGATGGTGCCCCATCGTCTTATCAAACCTTTCGCAAATAAAGGATTCGTTCCGCCAACGACGTGTCGTGACAAGGATTATAAGTCACTGAATTAATTGAGTTTTTTTAAAAATTTGCTTGACCGGTGCCCCGGCTTGCGCTGCGATCATCAGGCTTGGCGGGAGGCCAAGCCTGATGGAGGGCGACGTGAGCATCGAGCACCCAAGATCGAGAAACCGAGGATCAAGCGTTGATAATCCGCTGTCCCCGAGGGTCGGCCATTCGCAGAATGCGCTGTCGGAGGTCTGCGCAGACGCGGAGGGGCATGGATCCCGTAAAAATGCCGTTGGCTTTAGCGTGCCTCAAGAACCAGCTCGCATCGCGACGGCTTCTGGTCACCTCGGATTCCACGAAACAATTTTTGATTGTGGTAACGACGCGAGTTATGATCGAGGCTGGGTCGTCCTTCAAGCCCGTCCGGAATGGCGATGGAATGCTGTCCCAACATTCAGGGATTTACTGTATCTTCCATTCTTGAATGAGGGATTCGGTTTCGTTTCGAAGGCTCCTACACCGACACAGTGGTCAGGTGTTGAGGCGCCGCTTCCGGAGCCCAGAAACGACTCGTCGGGCAACGGGTCCAAGACCCCCAGCGGTTCCGACCGAAACGTTAACCTCAATTTGAGGTTGTGCTTGACGGGCGTGGCCGAAGACGCCTGCAAGCCCCATTTTCTCGGTCTGACAGCCGGGGTTCACCATCATGCATGAGGCCGCCGCCGCCGGTCGCGCCGCGACCGGAAACGCCATCCTTTCGTCCACGCGTGGCGCGTCCCCGGCCGGACCGCAAGACCTCAAGCAGGTGAGGGCGGACATGTCCGCCTGGCGACGCCTGAAGCCCGGCTTGATCAAAAGCACCGGAACGGCGGCACGTCTTCGCGCGACGCTGACGGCCTGGGCGGCGACCGCGGTCATGCCTGAGCTCGCCACCGACGCCAGGACCGCCTGCGCCTATCTCGCCGCCCAGCGACTGGTGATCCACCTGCCGGAAGCCGAAGTCGCCGCGACATGCGCGGCGCTTGCAGCGCTTGCAGGCGACGCGGTCGCGCAGACGACCGTCAGGGCGCGCCTTTCGCACGCCGCGGTCCATGATCCCGTCGCGCGCGACGTGCTCGGCGCCTGGATCAGGCGCGACCGCCATGTCGCGCGCTCGAGCCGATGCGCACGCGAGGCGGCAGAGGCGGGCCAATCGCCTGACGGCGGCGCGGTCGCGCCGCCGGAGGCAAGTCGAGCAGGGCCGAACTGGACCACCGCACACCCGTCGCAAAGCCACAACCGGATCGTTCATGCGCAAAGCGCCAGCCGCGCCGAAACCTACCGGCAGGCGCTGGAACGCGGGGGGCTGACCCTTCCGCAGCGAAGCTGGGCGGCTGGAGGTCTTCGCGACGCGACGATCGACTGGCAGCAGGTTTCAGCAGAAAGCGGCATCAAGATCGGCTCTCTGCGTCCGAGGATGAAGTGGCGCGTCGTGATCGAAAGCTGGATCCCGGCGCTTGGTCTGGCCGAGCGCGAGCTGCGCCGCTACGACGGTCCAGGCGGAAACCCTGAGTGGTCAGGCGCCAATCGCACGCTGGACCGCGGCGAACGCGAAGCCAAGCTGACGGCCTATCTCCAGCGCCTGCGCGAGCAGGGTCTGCCGCTGCCGGAGCAGGTGACGCTTGGCGGCGGCATCCTGTGGAGGAAGGTGGCCGAGGAAAGCGGCCTGAGCCTAAATTGCTTCCACGCCGCCGGCGGCCGGATGCGGCGTATCGTCGAGCGGTGGGCGCCGGAGCTCGGGACTGGCCCGCGCCGGTCGGCCAGCCTTGGAGACCCGCTGTCGATCGAAGAGCTGGAAATGGTCCTCGACATCGAGCAGCCCCGGCTGCTGCGGCGACGGGGCCTGGACGACAAGGCGGTGCGCAAGGCGATGTCCAATCTGCACTGGGCGTTCCGGATCGCAAGAATTGTCGCAGGCGACTTGGTCGGCGCGCCGGCGAGGCCTGCGTTCGAAACTCTGGCGGCCGACGCCGGAACCAAGGCGACTGTCCGTACCGAAGCCCGGCGTTGTCTCAATGCGCTCGACGAGATCGAGCACGGCGACGGTCTGCCGGCGAGCTATTCGGCGGCGTTCGCTCTCGTCTGCGCTCGCTCGGGCAAGTCGACCCCCGCGATCGCTGCGATGGTTGGCCTGACCGAACGCGCGTTGAGGAACCGGATCGAAAGCGAGATCGGCAGCAATACCCTGATCGCCGAAGCGCAGAAGTTCGAGCGTCTCTTCGGCCTGCCGCCTGCCTGTCTGAGCTCGCGCCTGACGGAACGACGCCGCCGGACGCTGTATGTCGACAGGTCGATGTTCGACGCAGACATCGTCGACGAGGCGACATATCTGAAGATCCGAAAATACGTCCCGCCCGAGTTCACGATCCAGCCGGCTGAAGCCCGCCGGGCGATGCTGATCGAACTGCTGGCCGAGCTCGACCAGCAGACCTCGGCCTATTCGCGCGCGATGCGGATCTACAGACAGACGCCTTACAGGATGACGGCGTTTTCCGAGGCGCTCGCCAGCGAGTGGAACGATTTCATCGAATTCCAGAATACGCTCGCCCGTCGCCTGGACATCCATCGGCGCGGCGGAAAATGGTCCGACGCCACAGTCCTCATCAGAAAGGAGAGGCTGCATGGCTATTTCGGATCGCTCTGCATCCTGGCATCGCCCGACGACCCTGCGGCGCTCGTCCCTCACATGGCGCTCGCCCTGGCGTTGTTTCCGAAGTGCGCCCGCGCGCATCTGGAGCACATGGCGCGCCGCAAGGCGCTGGCCTGGGATGGCGACATGGAGCGGCTGACGGGCGCCGAATTCCATATTCTCGGCGATCTCCAGCGCCTGGTGGAGACCGAGACCGGCTGGCTTCGGCAAAGGCCTGATCTCGGCGATCGCCTGAGACCCGTCTACGGTCTGGTGAGCCAGGAGGAGATCGACACCGCGCTGGCCGACTGGGACGGGGCATGCGATCGCGCCGAACGAGGCTACAAGCGGGAAAAGCGTTCGCTGCGCAGCTTCGTCGAAGAACTGTGCGATCGACATGAAGCCGTGCTGCCCTTTCTCAAACAAGCCAATCCCGCCGTCGCCTTCGCGACATTGATGGAGGGCCTCGCGCAGGACATCGAAAAATGCCTGCCGGGCACGCGCGAGCGCGCGATCGCGCTGCGCAGCGGCGTGCTGGTCGGTATCCTGTCGCAGCTGGGATTGCGGCTCGGGACGCTCTGCGCACTCAATGCGCAAGGGGCCCACACGCATATCATGAAGGTCGACGGCGTCTGGACGCTGCGGATCAGCCGGCACCTATTCAAGAACAAGAACGGTCCGTATTTCGGCGACAAGGACAAGGGGTTCCACGACTATGAGGAAGAGCTCGACGACAGCGACGGCCTGGGGCTCTACGCCATGCTCGACGAGTATTTGCTGGAAGGCGGCCGGGAGGCGTTGAACCCGAAGGGTGTCGCAGACGCGCTGTTCCCGGGCATCATCGAGGGCAAACGCATGCGCAAAACGGCGATCCGCAATCTGATCATCGAGATCACGAGACGCTTTCTTGCGTACAACCCGTTGACGAAGTCCGGCGTCAAGGGCGTTCGACCGTTCGGGCCGCATCCGTTCCGGCACATCCTGGCGACGGCAGTGCTCAAGGCCACCGGCGACAAGCAGACCGCCGCCGACGCGATCCACGACGCAGTCGATACGATCGAACGCTATGTCCGCTATCTGCCAAGCGATAGACGCGACACGCTGAAGGCGGCGCGCCGGTCGATCTTCTCCAGCAGCCCCGAGCGGAAGACGTCGGCCAATGAGCGATCGGGCAAACCGGCCGCTAGCCCTTCAATTTCGCGCCTGGGCGCGCGAGGGCGCGCTCAGACCTCGCGCTGACGGCGGGGGGCGCGGCCTAGCCCCCCGCCGGCTTGGTTGTCTTCGCGCCAGCCTTGACGCCGGGGGCCGCCAACGCGCCCGGCGCCGACGTCGCCGTGGCTCCGAGCTCTCCCAGCGCCTGCTTCACGACCCGCATATGGTCTTCGGCGGTCGTGGCCTGCGCGAGGTGGGCTTTGAGCGCCTTGATCTCGGACTTCAGGCTTGCGTTGGAGGTCGCGAGGCTCAGTCTTACTGCGGAGAGCGCCTTGACCTCGGCGTCCTTCGTCTCGATCACCGCCGACAGTCGCTGGTTGGCCTCGGTCAGATCCGTGTTGGCGGCTTTCTGGCTCTGAAGCTGCGCTTCAAGAGCGCGCTCACGTTCGAGCGAATCCGCTTTGAGCAGCCGATAGCGCCGTTCGGCGGCGGTCCTGACGGTCGCGAAGAACCCCGCGATTTCCGCCCGGTGCCTCATCCACAGCCGCTGCTCCAGGAGCGCGTCGAGCTCCGACAGGTTCTCGCATTCCTCATTCAGCTTCGGCAGATTCTTGTGCGCGGTGCTCATCGAGCCGCCGATGCGCCCCCACGCGTGTATTCATCGTCGCTGACGCCGCACAGTACAGACGAATCAAGAATAGGACTTGAGTATGTTTCCGCAGGGACGTAGGTGACGTCGCCTGATGGCGACCCCACTACCATATGACGGTCGATCTAGGGCACAGAAGCTTCGACAAGCAGAACCGTGGTCTCGAAGAGCGCGGTTATGCAGGGAAACAAAAACTATCTGGACCTTGTAAGTTTCGCCGCGATCAAATCCGCTTCTTCTTTACGCAGCTTTATCATCAAAGTCCCTTCAGGATCTATCGCTATCGAGCCGCTGGGCACTCCAATTACCGCCCACCCAGACAACGACGCAGGATTCAGATTGTGAGCGATAAACCGGTCGTCCGCGGCGCGTGTCTGCTGTTCTTCAGGTGAAATACTTAGTTCGCGCAATGTAGCCACCATCGTTGCGGAAAGCTTGCCGAACCGTAATTTTTGCCGTTGTGCACTGCAAATAGACGAAAGTATAACAAGATCTGGTTGTGGAACATTCAGCTGGGAGGGGGACAATAAGGAGATACGGCCTTCCACTTGACCGCATGTCAAAGCGGCAGCTTCGTAGCTTCAGCCGCCATACTTGCATGAAATCAAATACGATCTTGGCGTTTTCACCGCTGACAGATCAAACACGTGTTCGACCTGGGCCGGCAAACAGTTCAGACAGTGTAAGCGCTAGGTGCCCCGTCCATGCTTTAGATAGACACATCAACGGCTGGCAGTGATTCCGATTGCAATCGGCGTACCTACCCACATCTGCAAACACCACCAAAGTACAAATCGCAGGGCTATCACACAGTAAATCAAATGAATTGTGTAGCATCGGACGCCTGACCAACAAATCTGCTCTATAATAATATTTGTTATATCTGCTATCTCAAGTCCACGCGCGTTTTGCATCGTGATCTATGAGCTGGTATGGACGCGATGCTGCGCTGCAATATGGCGGCTGCGATCCTTTGGCGAGCGCGACCAGACATGAGAGAGACAGGTAGTCGACACGCGTCATCCGACGTAAGCGTCGTTTTGACAGAAAATATTGCGCCTTCAGCGGCCAAAGCATTTTTGCTGGCCGGGTTCGGCGACGTCGTGCGGCTAACGGGCGCAGTCACGCCTGCAAACCAGACAGAGGCGCGCTCGGCGAACGTCCTCGGCATTCGATCTCGGACACGGATCGACATAGGCCTTCTCGACATTGCGTCAGGTCTTTTGGCGGTCGGGTGCTTCAGCGTCGGAACGAACCAGGTCGATCTGGCCGCTGCGCGGGCCCGCGGCATACCCGTCTTCAACGCGCCGTTCTCCAACACGCGCAGCGTCGCCGAACTGACAATCGGCGAGATCGTGATGCTGCTGCGCCGCATCCCGCAACGGTCGATTTCCGCTCATGGCGGAGGCTGGGACAAGTCCGCCGACGGTTCGTTCGAAGTTCGCGGGAAGACGCTGGGGATCGTGGGATACGGCAATATCGGAGCTCAGCTCTCCAACCTCGCCGAGGCCATGGGGATGCGTGTGATCTTCTTCGATCTCACCGACAAGCTCCGCCACGGCAACACCGAGCCGGCTGACAGCCTCGACGCGCTTCTTGCCGCCAGCGATGTCGTCAGCCTGCATGTGCCCGAGACCCCCGCTACGGCCGGACTGATGGACGCCGGAAGGATCGGCGCGATGAAGCCCGGCTCTTGCCTCATCAACAACAGTCGAGGCACGGTCGTAGACCTCGACGCTCTGGCGGACGCCCTACGACGGGGCCACCTGCATGGCGCCGCTGTCGACGTCTTTCCGGTCGAGCCGAAATCGAACAACGAACGCTTCAGGTCTCCGCTTCAAGGACTGGAGAACGTCATTCTCACGCCGCACATCGGCGGCTCGACCGAAGAAGCCCAGGATCGCATCGGCGCCGAAGTCGCGCGCAAGCTGATCGACTACGTGGAGACTGGATCAACACTTGGCGCGGTTAATTTTCCGCAAGTGCAAATTCCGCCGGGAAACGGCGGCGCTCGATTCGTCCATGTTCATCACAACGTTCCGGGCGTGTTGGGACGCATAAACGCCGCCTTCGCAAAGCGGAGCGTGAACGTATCATCTCAGTTTCTTCAGACAGACGGCGATCTGGGCTACGTAGTCATCGAGGCCGATGCAGAACCGGCCGACCAGACTGCGATCCTTCACGATCTTCGCACGATCGAGGGGACGGTTCGCGGGCGGCTGATACGGGATGGCGCGATCGCCAGGTCACGCTGATGTCGGTGCGCGGCGCGATCCATGGGCGTTTTGGGCAGGCTCTAATTCGACAAGGGCGTCGTTCGGCAGATTAGAGCTCAGCGACGTGGACGGAAAGTCCATGCGAACCGCGATCGGGAAAGTGTGGGCGCATCCATCACGGGCGCACCCGAACGGAAAGGGTTGTAATCGAAGAAGTCGCCTTGAGATCTGCGTCCTGATGATGAAGGGCGGCGCCAAGGCGCCGCCCTCCAGATTGCCTCATAGGGGAAGCAGGTAGATCACGCAGTTGCCGGGGGCGAGGAAGGCGCCCGGCGGAAGAAGACGCCAGTACTGGGCGTCTGACGCCAGCCAGTCACGCAGTTCCTGCTTGCCTCCGCGCTCGGCGAGAAGCGACCTCAGGTTGAACGAGAGCTTCACGCCAGGCCGTCCGAGTTCGCCTCGGCGACGAGGGTTGATCCCGGTCTCGATGCACCACAGGACGGCTTCGATGAACGCCTTGCGTGTGGCGAACGACGAGTTGGTTGCGCGACGCAGGGCGGCCGAACGACCGAGCAGTTGGAGAACTGCTCCTCGCTGAGGTTCCAGCGCCTGCCTCGAGCTGGCTGCGGGCCATCTCGAGATAGGCGTCGGAGACTCCGCCCTGGAGCCGCCAGACTTCGCGACAACGCGTGATGATCAACGGGTCGGGCGCGTCGCTTCCCCGTTCGGGCACAGCTCGACCGTCACGTCAAACATGTTGTGCCCCTGGTCGAAGCGCACCAGCACGCGGCGCCAGTTCTGCGTAAGCAGATCCTCGTGCTCCGGGGCGCCGACGAGCGATTTCACGCCATCGATCTCGGCCGCACGCAGTTCAGAGGTGTGAATGCCCGAGTGCTTGCGGACATAGACCTCGTTCTCGCAAACGAAGACCCGGTGGACCTGGTGCGTCTCGTGCCTCTGCTGCACTATGGGCAGGTCGCACGCGCAGCACCGCACCTTACGGCTCAAGTAGTCGACCGAGGCATAAGTGCGCCTGGCCGCGACCTTCCTGGTGCGAACCTCCTCGCTTTGACGCGCAATCGCGTCACGACGCGCTTGCGAGGTGGCGGACCCGAGCGATCGCAGTGTCGAAGAGCGGTTCGCTCTCGTCCCCGTCCTCCTTGCGACCGAAGACGTAGAGGCCGTTGTAGGTCGTGGTCTTGAGGATCTGCTCGATCCCGTAGCCGAGCGTCGCCACCACGATGCCGGCGTTGACGTCGTCGGTGATGCGCGCCACGCCCTTGAACGCCCCGCGGTCGTCGCTGGACCTTGACCCGGTCGCCCTCGATGATTCCGCTGGCGTCGGGCGTCGCGCTGGTTGATCAGCACGAACTGCTCGCCTTGCACGTGATGCTTGTCCGCCATGTTGGCGTAGCAGGTGTTCAGAATGTCCTGCCAGCCGTCGCTGACCCAGGGGTGGGCCGTGACGACGCGCTTGTCACCCACGATCTCGCTGAACAGATCAGGGTGCGTAGCGACCATGTCCTTGCGCCAGTCGCTCATCGCGAGGTTCGTCCCGGGCGCGCCGTCACTGAAGCGGCCCCATGTGAGGTTCGTGCTCCTCGGGCCAGTCGAAGACAGGCGTCTTGACCAGATCGCGCGTCAGCTCCTCGATGCGCTGGCGCGCCAGATAGGTCTCGCGTGCGAGAGCCTCTGCGACCCTTTCAAAGGTGCAGCTGTTCGCCGCCAAGGCGCGCGCGGCCGTCTCCTCCGCCATGCGAAGGCGAGCGCGCACTGCGGACGAGACAAGCGCGAACGCGTTACCGCCGACTACTCGGTCTGGCTCACCGAGATAAAGGGGGCCTTGCTCGCCCAGGCCAAAACTCGCCTCGATCGCGGTCGCCACGTGCGTCGCGAGCGCGATGTCGCTGTCGCGCGATCCGCCCGAACCGCTGCGGATCTCGCCATAGACGAGCCGTTCGGCGATGCGGCCGGCGAGCGCCTGTGCGATCATCGCGGTCAGCCCCTCGACCGTGTGATCGGTCAGGTCCTGTAGAATTTCGGTGTGACCGCCGTCCGAGGTGATCGCCGCGCTGCCGACACGGCACACCCCGAGCGCCAGAGTCACCACGACGTGCCCGGCTTCGTGGAACGCGACGCGACGGCGTACGCCCGGGGCGAAGTCCGGCTTGCCGTCACGGATCGCATCCAGGACGTCGTCCAACGTCACCTTTCGACGACCGACGCGACGCCCGTTGGCGTAAGCCCGCCGAATCCAGGCCGCCAAATCGGCGGGGGTGGCGCCAAGCCGCAACGCCCGCTTCGCGCAGACCGGCGTCGTCGAGCTCGCCCTGCAGATGATGACGGGCGACGCCCATGAGCTCGTCCAGCTCCGGCAGTCGAAGCGTCACGATTCGGTCGAGACGTCCCGAACGACGCAGAGCCGGGTCGATCCGGTCCGGATGGTTGGTGGCGCCGAGTACAAAAACGCCATCGCGGTTTTCGGCCCCGTCAAGACATTCCAGCAATGCGTTCACCACTTGGGACGAGTAGTCCCGATGATCGGCGGTGAACGTCGTCCGGTCGCCGAAACTGTCAATCTCGTCGATGAACCACACGGCGGGCGCTCTCCGCCGTGCGTCGGCGAAGCTGCGGCGCATCGCAGCGAGCGTGTGGCCCAGGTGACCTTCGCGGCTGCTTTGCCAGACCGCCAGCGATCCGGAGATCAGCGGAACATCCGCCGTCGCGGCGAATGCCTTGGCGAAAAACGTCTTTCCCGTTCCTGGCGCGCCGACGAGCAACAGACCTCGGTCGACGACGCTCCACGAGAGTTCGCCTGCGGCGAACGCCTTGAGATCTGCTGCGATCGCCATGCCGATGTCCCGCGCAGCGCCGAATCCCGACAGGCGATCCAGCGTCTCGGCGGAAGCCGGAGGCGTCGCGCGGCGACGCACCAGTTCCTCGACCCGCGCGACCATCAGATCCGCCACGCGCGACCCTCGCGCCGCGATCTGAAGGTCAATGGCGCGCACGTCTTGAACAAGGTCGCAAGCCACGTCTCGCGACGGCCCGGCGCCGCAGATCGCTTCGACGGTCGCCGCCAGGCGCGGGCCATCCATCCCGCCGAGCTCGATGCGCCAATCGGCTGCACGGACGAGATCGGGATTGAGCTGCCGTTCGGGATCGGCGGCCAGCGCGACGATCACGGCGCGGTTCTCCAACGCGTTCGTCAGCGCCTCGTCATTGGCGTCGCGGCGGACGCTGTCGCCTCCGCTACGGAAGATTACATAGGCGCGTTCGCTTGACGGCTCGATAGAGCCCGAACGCAGCCGAGCCTGACTGAGCTTGACGCAGCCGTTCAGCAGACAAGTGGAGACCGCGCGTTCGAGCGGCTCGACCAGTTCGTCGACGCCTGTCGTGATGCAGACGATCGGCGAGCCACCGCGAAACTGCCGAAGCAGCTCGGGGAAAGGCGAGATCGCGAATGCAAGATGGACGGCCGCAACGACGGTGTCGACGCGTGGCTGCGCGACCGGCTCTTTCTTCGGAACATCGACGCCGTCGACGTCGCTGGTCCCGCTCGCCTTTTCAAAAAGAAGCGCCACGAACTCGCGAGCCAGTCGACGAGGATCGACCGGCCGCTTGCGGGAGCCTGCCGTCATGATCTTACCGCCGTCTGTCGTTTTCGAAGACCGTCCAGCCGTCACGTTGCGTCACCCGTCTCGCCAGGCGAGGCGCTGCCCAGACGCGCAGCCCGGCTCGAGATCAGTCCGACGTCGCGGAGCGATCGGCAGAAATGATCGAACACGTCGGCGGCGGCGTTGCCCGCCAGCGCGCAGGCCAGCAACGCGGACATCACGAGATCGAGCTTGATCGACAGCTGGCGCGCGCGCGGCGCTACGGACCATGCCATCGCGATGGCCGCCGGCGCATAGCCGCGCGCCGCGCGCGGCCAGTCGGGCTCCTTCATGATGCTGACGCTGGCGAAAGCGCGTCGGATGTCTATCGGACGAGCGCGCCGCAGGACGTGCACGTCATGGCTGCGCCAGAAGTCCAGGGGCAGGGCTAACTGCGATCGAGCCCCCCGCAGCGGCGGGCGATCCCAAAGCTGGAGCTGACCGCGCGTCGAGCCCAGCACGAAAGCGGTCATCATCGAAGCTGACCGAAAGACGAGGTCGCTGGTCAGTCTGCCCGTGTCGGGCGAGAGCTCTTCTATCAGCCCGGCGAAGCGCGCCTCGAACCGAGCCATCAGCGCGCCGGATGGCATCGACTGCGTCGCCTTGAGCAAAATCTCGCTCCCGGCCTTGAGGATCGCCGGCTGCGGAACGACGCCAAGTTCTTCGTCCATGACGCTCGCAAACTGCACTGACCGTGCCCGAACCGGCCGATCGAGCCGTTTTTCCACCCCGCCAGAGGTCGGCACGAGCGCGGCGTAGACGCCATGCTCGACCGGCATCGATGGCCCGGCCGCAAGCGCCTGAAGAGACAGCAGTCGCAACGCCGGCTCGGACCGCGCGATCAGCATCGCCGCGGCGCCGGCGAAGGCGCGCCAGCCGACATAGCGTTCGAACGACGCGCATCGACCGCTGGGCAGTTGACGGTTGAGCTGGGGCAGGGCGCTGAACTGCGCGATCAGCAAGCGCTCGACGAGCCGCGCCTCGTCGGGACTGACATCGCCCCCTCCAGTCACGGCGTAGGCCCTGACGTTCGATGCGAACTCGTGAAGCCGAGGGTGCGCCTTGAGTCGCCGTCGCAAATCGCTGGCGCTGCCGACGTAAAGCTCGGAATTGGTCCCAAGAGCGTCGCAGATCAGCACATAGACGCCGATCGCGGATCCCTCAAGGCTCGAGAGCTTGAAGGGGCGGCTGCATAGCGCTTCGACCACCGGCTGACCGACCTGAAGCGTGAGCGTTTGGGCGGTCGTGCCGCCAGGAGTAGCTTTCATCGTCGCGTCCGTTCGATCCCGGTCATGCAGATGCGTCGCCGCGCGGCCGCGGCCGCGTCGAACGATCAGCGCTCTTGGTCAAGAGTCGTCAGGGTTCGAACGAGCGAAGAACGACGTGCGCGTCCGGGCTGAAGTCCTGACCGGACACGAAGGAGGCAAGGCCCTCGTCGATCAGGGCGACGACGGCCGACAGCGGGCGGGGATGGACGGGAATCGCGGCGATGAGCGCCTCAAGGGTGGCGAAGCCGTCGTGCTGGAGAATTTCGAGCAGCAGTCGGCGCGTGACGGGCGTGAGCCATGCGCTGCCGTTGGGCGCAACTCCATCGCTGCCATGGACGGAGTGGTGCAGGAAAGTCAGAGATTCGGGATTGCAAGCGAGCGCGGGCTCGCCGAAAAGGCCAGCAGCCATGACGGTCGGATCCTGTCCAAGCAGGTTTCGCCATCATGGTCAGGGCGTCGGCGGCTGCTTCCAACAGCTGCCGGCGTCCGCTTGTTATGCGGACGGCCCGTTCCCAAAAGCGAAAACCGTAGTCGCGGCATGATCGCCGCCGTCGAAAACTGTAATTAGGCCCCCAACCCGTCAAGCACGCAGCCGCCCGTAAATGCGATCACGGTTAATGCCGTGCCTGCCGGTCGTTCAGGATCGCGGGAGGCATTTGGGATCGTATAATGGCGAAAAGGGCGTCGTCGAAAAGGCTCTTGCCGGATCGAGCGTGAAGGCGGGCGATCGGGTCGTCGGCCTGAAATTCGAAGGGGCGTGGGCGGAGCGTGTCGCGGTTCCCGAAAGCTTCATTGCGTCGATGCCGGATCAGGTCAGTTTCGAGCATGCATCGACGCTGCCGGTCGCCGGACTGACGGCTGCGATCGCTCTCGCCACGAAGCCGTTGAAGCCGGGCGACGGGGCGCTCATCACCGCCGCGACAGGCGGTGTCGGCACGTTCGCAATTCAGCTCGCCGCCAAAGCTCAAGCTCACGTCGTTGCGTTCGCGCGTTGCGAAAGCGACGCTCCACGTCTCGTTGCTCTCGGCGCGCATGAGGTGGCAGCCAGCATCAACGACGCCAAGCGGCTGGGTCCCTATGACCTGATCCTTGAAGGCGTCGGAGGCGCGCTGCTCGGACATGCGCTGTCATAGCTTGCGGCGCGCGGCATGTGCGTTCAGTCCGGCGCCGCTGACGGCGATGACCTGACAGCGTTCGACGCCAAACAGTTTCGCTTGGGCTCCGGCGGGCTATTGGGTGGCGCGTCGCTCTACGGCTTCTTTCTTGCCGAAGAGCTCACGAGGCCAGGCGCGTCACGCGCCGGTCCTCATCTCGGTGAGCTTGCCAGGCAGCTGGTTGGCGGGGGCTTGGATCCAGGCGTCGAACGGATGGCATTGTGGCAAGACATCGACGAGGCGGCGCGATCGCTGCTTTTGCGCCGGTTTACGAAAAAGGGCGTCCTGATTGTCGATTTAAACGATCAGGATGCTTGCGCCGTCGAGGCGTCATTCGCGGGCATTCGAGGATACGTGGACAACGGGCGTTTGGCGCGGTCAAATCTACTTCGCTTCCATTCCATTGCACTCTCCCCGGCCTGATCGGACAAATTTTTCATTAACCGACCTTGCGGACTGAATTGCGCAGGCAGGACCGAAGACGCTGCCGTCCGCCTTTGGGCGAATAGCTGACGGAAGCGTAAAGCGAGTTGGGCCGAACCGCTTTCTGGCGCAGCGCGATGATGGCGACCCCCGCCTCGCAGACCGCCGCCGGCGTCGTCGGGTGCGCCACAGCCATGCCTAACGCCTCGCTCCGACGGACGACCGGAAGCGCGCGCCGTTACAGACTGCATCCGAGCCGCGCGAGCGCCCGCGCGGCTCGGCACCGCGGTCGACATGCACGATGCGGACTTGGCCCATCGCGGCGAGATTTTCGACCAAGACGACCGATGTTCCAGATCCGGCCTGGCGTCCGCGACATGCACTCGTCACGCTGGCGGCTCGGCCACGGCGCTGAAACCGCTCTTAGACCGCGAAACGCCGGCCGTCTTTATAGAAAGCGGCAGAGCAACGTCGGCTTTCGTCAGATCTTTTCGCGGGCGGCATAGGCGGGCTCGGCCGCGCGGATCAGGCTTTTGGCCTCGGCAGCGCGGCCGATGATCTCGGCGAGACAGCGCGCAGTCGCGTTGAGGCGGTCGGGCGCTCGGAGGCGTCGAGCTTGCCCATCACTCGATCGACGCAGGCGCTACGGCGGGCGAGGCTGGTCGGTTTCCCGCCCAGCCTCGGCCTGGATCATCTAATCCAGAGTCCAGTCCGACGCTGCGCGTCGAAGATGTGCGTTCTCAGCCTCGAGCTTTGTCAGCCGTTTCACCTGGTCGCCCTGCAGCCCGCCATGCTCGGTCAGCCAGCGAGAGAACTGACTTCAGTCACCCCGATCGACCTGGTCGCCTCCGTGACCGTCCGACCCTGCAGGGTCACAACCTGCACCTGCCGCAACTTCGCGACGATCTCCAGGCACGTGCCTTCTTCTCCGCATCAGACAGTCCTCCTAATGGCCAGAAGCCATACACAATGGAGGACAACTTCTCAGGGGGCAGACCAGCGCCAACGCGCAAACAAAGCGTTCGAGCAAGGAAGCCACCTTCATATAGCAAAACGAGAATTTGGCTAAGTTCTTATCGCAAGTGTCTTGGGTTAACAGGCAAGACGTTTCGGCAGATGATAAGCGAGATGCTCCAGGACCGCCGAAACGCGCGCCGGACGCGGTCCGGACGAAGGCGTGACGAGATAGAGCGCTGAAGTCGCCATCGTCCAATCGGGCAGAAGCTTCACCAGACGGCCCGTTCGGAGATCGTCCTGCACCATGAATTCTGGCATGTGAGCGATCGCCTGGCCTGCATGAAGCATCGGCAGCATGGCGTCGCCGCTGTTGGTGGTCAGGATCGCAGGCGCGTCGACGCGGACCTCGACTCCGGACGGGCCGACCAGTCTCCACCGTTCTGCAGCTGAAAGGGGCGTGTAGGACAGGCAGGCATGACCGGCGATATCTTGCGGAGCCGCAGGCGCGCCTCGGCGGGCGAGATAGTCGGGCGCGGCAACCAGAAAGCTCCGCATGTCGACCAGTTTTCGCGCGCGAAGCGTGGAATCGCGTGGCCAGCCGATGCGCACCCCTATGTCGACGCCCGAAGCGACGAGATCCGTCGGACCGTCGTCGAGCTGAAGCTCGACGGTCACATCGGGGAGCAGTCCAAATAGGCTCGGCAGAAGCGGCGCGATATGGAGCACGCCGAACGACACCGGTCCTGAAACCCGGACCAGTCCGCGCGGTTGCGTCGATCCGCTGCGCGCGACGTCGTCCAGAGCTTCCGCCGCGTTGAGCAGCGAAGCCGCCTGCTCTACGAGCTCCAGCCCGACCGGCGTGAGCGAGAGCGTCCTCGTGCTGCGGTGGATCAGCGCTGCGCCAAGGCTGTTTTCCAGCCGGCTGAGCGCTTTCGAGACCGTGGCCGGAGACATGTTGAGCTCGGCGGCTGCCGCTGAGAACGACCGCAGATGGGCGACGCGGGAAAAAACCGCCCAGCCTTCGAAGTCAGGCATTCTGCTCATTTTTGAAATTCAGTTTTCCTCTTCTTTCGATTGTTGAAGAGATTGGGGTCCTTATCCTCTCGCGCAAGACCAGACCCCGACAGTTCAGATCGTTCCGGGGGTGCTGCAAACGCGCTTGACCGGAACGGCCGCGACACGTCTCGCACGGCTTCCAATCGAGGGTTCGGCCATTGGAGATGATGCAGTGACCCGATTTTGCTTATGCGGCCGGCCTCTTTCGCTGTCGGTCGCGCATAGGCCGTCGCGCCGCGGTTTTCTATGCCGCGCTCTGGCTTCGGTCGCCGCAGCCAGCCTGCTTCCGAGCTTTCTGACCCTGCCCACGGTTGCGCAGGAGGCGGCGCCGCCTCTTGGCATCGGGGACGCCGGGCGAAGAACGCTGATTAGGGGCGGGCATATCCTCAGCCTGGATAGGGGCATCGGCGATCTGACCGGCGACGTGCTAATCGAAGGGAAAAAGATCCTGGAGGTCGCCGCGTCGATTGATGCGCCGGAGGCCGTCGTAATCGACGCGGCCGGCCGGGTGGTGATGCCAGGCTTCATCGACACACACACCACCAGTTCGAGACGGCGCTGCGTTCATTTCTGCCGAACGGCATCCTGTTCCACGATCCGACCCGCGAGGGCGAGCCGACCTATGAGAGCGACATTCTCGGCAAGTTCTCGAAGGTCTACCGTCCCGAAGACGTCCACATTGCACAGCTGTTCGGCGGCCTTAGCCAGCTCGACGCAGGCGTCACGACGGTCCTTGACGTCTCGCAAGTCCACCATTCGCCAAGACATTCCGAGGCGCTGATCGACGGTCTGAGGGAAGCCGGCCGCCGCGCCGTCTTCGGCTACTTCGAGGCCTATGGCGACAAGGTGGACTATCCGAAGGACGCGCGCCGTCTGCGCGAGACGTTCTTCGCGTCCGACGATCAGTTGCTGACCATGTTGATGGGCGGCGAGGTCTACGTGCCGGGCGTCGACCCGCTGCTGCTTTGGAACATGGCCAAGGAGCTCGATCTCCCCATCGGCCTGCACGTCGTGGGCGGCCCCATCATACGGGAGATAATGGAGAAGCTGATCCCGCATTACACCGACAAGCACCTGTTCATCCACATGACGGAGATGTCGGACGCCGTCTGGGATCGCGCGAGTGAGACCGGCGCTCATGTCTCCCTGTCGGTACCGATCGAGATGCAGATGCGTCACGGAATGCCGCCGATCCAGAAGGCGATCGACATGGGCATGAACCCCTCGCTGTCATCGGACGTCGAAGTGACAATGACGGCCGACTTCTTCACCCAGATGCGCTCTACCATCACGCTGCAGCGCGCATTGGCAAACCAGAGAGCGCTGGACGCCGGCATGGAGAAGGCGCCGGCTCTGCTCGATGCAAGGAAGGTGCTTGAGTTCGCCACGATCAACGGCGCCAAGGGCCTGAAGCTCGATCACAAAACTGGCTCGCTGACCCCCGGCAAGGAAGCCGACATCATCATTCTTGATGCGACTGCCCTGAACGTCGCCCCGCTAAACAACGCCGCCGGCGCGGTCGTTACGCTGATGGAGCGCTCGAACGTCGAGACCGTATTGGTCGCAGGCCATATCAGGAAATGGAAGGGAACGCTGATTGGCCACGACATCGCCGCGCTGCGCGACAGGATCACAGCATCGCGGGACTATCTGTTCGAGGCGACCAAAACGGCGATCCCCCTTTACCGCTAGTCTATAGCCGGGAACCCGGAGATCGCTCCGGCGTGACGATCATGCTTCATCACCGGCGACGAAGACGACGAGCCGCGCCTGCCATGCAGGCGACGCTTGATGTCGGCCAAAAGAGTTGCATCGGCCGCGGCGGCGGGCGCCCGTTCCGTGCCGGTCAAGACCAACTGTCGCCGCGTCCGACACGATTAGGGCAGATTCGGCTCTTCTCGGTCGCGGCGGTGGTCCTGATGCTTTATCTCGACGCCCGGCCTGCCGTGGCGGACGACGGCGCTTCCCCGGCCGCAGAAAGACCCGCGATCCTTGCAGACCGATGGCGGGAGGACTGGTCGCGCCTCGCCGACCCGCGCTTGCGGACTCAGCCGTTCGACGAGCTTAAATTCATCCCGCTCGGCGCGCATGCCCCCGACAGCTACCTGTCGTTGGGGCTGACGTTGCGCGAGAGTTTTGAAAGGAGCGACGCGCCTGCGTTCGGAACTTCTGAGGACCAGCCCAGCGATACCTACGGGCTTCAGCGCCTTCAATTTCATGTTGACCTGCGCCTCAACAAAAACTTGCAGATCTTTACCCAGTTTGAAGACGTCCGAACGTTCGACAAGAAGACGATAAGCTCCACCGAGGCCAACAGGCTCGATCTCAGGCTCGCCTTCCCTGGGCTACACGGTGCCGCTGGACGCCGGAACGTTCAGGGCGAGAATCGGCCGGCAGGATTTCGAGTTCGACCTTGAGCGCTTTCTGTCGTCACGGGACGGACCCAACGTCCGTCAGTCCTTCGATGCGGTTTGGGCCGGTTGGGAGTCGGACGAATGGCGTTTTTATGGGCTCGTCAGCCAGCCGGTCGAATACCTGGACGGCCACCCGTCGACGACAGGTCGACGCGCGACATCCGGTTTTCCGGCGTGCGCGCGGAACGGCAGCTGTCGGACTGGATGCAACTCACTGGTTACTACGCGCTCTATCAGCGCAGAAACGCGCTCTACCTTCATGCGTCCGGCGAAGAAGACCGGCACATCCTCGACATGCGCCTGGCCGGCGCCCATTCGGGTTTCGATTGGGACGTCGAAGCAATGGGGCAACTTGGACATGTCGGCCGGGCGGACGTTCGGGCCTGGGCGTTCGGCGCGAGAACCGGCTACACGATCCGTGACGTGGTCTGGTCGCCGCGGATTGGCCTGCAGTTCGATGCGGCCTCCGGCGATCGTCGTGCCGACGATGGCAATCTCGGCACGTTCAATCCGCTGTTTTCCAAACGGTTATTATTTTTCCCTGGGCGGTCACACTGGTTACACCAATCTTGTGCACCTCAAGCCTTCGCTGACAGTCGCCCCAATCAAGAATTTGACCTGTTGGCCGGAATTGGGCTGCTTTGGCGCCAGACGACCAAGGATGCGGTCTATGTTCTGCCAAGCGTTCCCGTCCTTGGAACGGCCGGCCGGGGAACGTCGTGGACCGGCGCGTATGCACAATTAAGGGCCGATTATAGGTTTGCATCCAACCTCACCGGATCCGTAGAGGCCGTACGATATGATGTTGGCTCAGACCTCCAATTCGCCGGCGGAAAGGACAGTATATTTTTTCGTTCGGAACTGAAATTCAGTTGGTAAGAACCGGTGATAATTCCCAATTCGGTTTGCGCATTCTATATTTCGTTGGTCTGGCAACCCGAAACAATTTTGCTAAAAGCGCGGTTGAAAACTAGGCGACAACAGTACCGATAGCTCAGTTCAGTATCAGCCAAAAAATCAGTCTCGTTGGCGTCCGGGACGGAGATGAAGTTTTGGGAAGCCTCGCCGTCAGGTCGCTCGTCGCGCTCACCTTCATGGGCGGGGTCGGCGCGGCGTTGATGCCCGACCTGGCAGTCAATCGTTCTCGAGCTTGTGCCGCGTAGAGAGTTTCGCAATGCCGTCGCGATCAACCCGCTCGGCATCAACATCGCGCGTTCGATCGGCTCCGCAGCCTGCGACATCCTGCTCGGCGCAGTCGGAGCCGCCGCCTCCTATGGGGTCGACGTCGCTCCTGCCTGCTCGTCATTGCGGCGTTGATCTGATGGCCGGGCCGAAGGCGGCCGACGATGTCTGGGCCGAGCGCTCCACCGGCGCGTTCCGCGTGGGGTTGGGTAGGGCCATACATGCTTGTACGCCTACGCCGCGAGGTCACTCAGCGATGAACTCATCCGCCGTTCCATGGATGACACCGCAAGTGCGGACCTTCTTAACCGCGGCTCCGGGTCAGGCCAGGCTAAGCGTTTCCATCGCGGACGCGCCAACAGCAACATGGCTTGGTCGCCGATAAACGGACTTGATGTCTCCCTCCCGACGAAGAACTAGGTCGCGACGCTTCCCCGGAACCTCATAATCACCCGAGGCTCGCCCTCGCCAAATGCCATCACGTCATATGCCTCCGGATCGCGTCCTTCGACCTCCATGCCGGGCGATCCGATCGGCATCCCGGGCACGGCGAGACCCCGCGCCTTTGGGCGCTCAGCGAGCAGCCTGCCGATCGCCGCCGCGGGCACGTGGCCCTCGAGCACGTAGCCGTCGATCTCGGCCGTGTGGCAGGATCGCAGGTCCGGGGGCACGCCGAGCTTCGCCTTGACGGCGTTGATGGCCGCGACTTCGACGACCCGCGCCTCGTAGCCGGCCGCGCGGACGTGATCGACCCAGGCATCGCAGCAGCCGCAGGTCGGATCCTTGTGAACGATCATCGCCGGAGCGGCGCGGACCCCGCCCGGAGAAGCAGCGCCGCCCCTGCGATCACCAGCGTGAATGTCCTGCGGTCCATCGTCATGGGCGTCGCCCTCCTTCCTTTCCGGCCACCTTCGCACACGCCCGGCTCACGTCCAGTTGTCCGCTGATGTGGGACTTTCCACCCGGCGAATCCGGGCCTCCCGGCATCGTGGTCCCAAGCTCAAGACGAGCTTCCACAAGGGAGTGACTTACGATGAAGACCATGATCGCCGCCGCCCTCGTCCTGATGTCCTCGGTCGCGGCCGCGACCGCCGGGACCGGGCCCGCCAACTCGACGAACCAGCACCTGCGCGACAGCGCCGACTTCTACGACAGTGTGCCGGACTTCAGCGTCCTGTCCGGCGAGCGGACGGGCAGCGTTAACCGTGAGGCGAGCAACCGCAATGACCCCAGCCGCGTGATCGCGCGCTGATCCGAACCGGCGCCGTCATTGGTCTCCAACCCTGACGGCGGCGCAGGGCCAGCCCTTCCCGGGCTGGCCCGCCCAACTCAGGGGTTCCAGCTAGGTCCGACGAGCCTCAGGCCATGGCGTTCCTTGCGGATGGCGCCCTGCCGCTCGAGACGGCTCAGCTCCTTGGTCACCGCCTCCCGCTGCGTCGCGATGCGCGAGGCGATCTGCCGATGCGTCGGCAGCCGCCCGATCGTCCGGCCCGACGGGTCGCAGGCCGCCAGCCGCAGCAGCTCGGCCTCCAGCCTGCCCGCCATTGGCAGCGTCATGACTTCCGACATCCTCTGAAGCGTCCGGCACTGCCGACGGCACATCGCCCGCACCACCGCCTTGGCGAAGGCGGGGTGGCGCTCGAACGCGGCCGCGAAGTCGCGCGCCTCGAAACACCAGGCCTCGGAGGCCTCGTCGGCCACCACCTCGAACGGCGTGTCGCAGCGCTCGAACGCGAAGGCCTCGCCGATCACGTCGCCCGGCTCGACGTCGGCCGCGAAGGCCTCGTGCCCGTCGGACGTGATCGTCTCGGCCGAGAGCCTTCCCGAGGCCAAGACCAGCGTGGAGCCGTGCCGACCCGGCAGGTCGAGCTTCGTCCCGCGGGGAAGCCGGCTCCGACGGGCGAGCAGCTCGATCTGGTGGCCCTCGATGGTCGCGAGCAGTTCGACGTCGTCCGCATTGTGCGGGGTGCGCGCAGGATGAGTGGGTGATCATGTCTTCGTTCCCGGAGTCGGTCCTTGCGTCCCCGAGGACGGCGTCGGCCGTCGCGTCAGGGACGCGTCGCTGAAAGCAAGGTCGGCGGAACGGCGTCGCCGCATCCGCCGGACGGCGCGATCAGGCGATCCGGGGCGGCGGGGTGGCGAAGCCGACGTGGACGCCGTCGAGGCCGAGGCACGGGGACCGGACCGACGGGGACCACTGGGCGATCGCCCCCCATGAACCGAGGGCGGCCGGAAGCGGCGCGGCGCACGGCGCGGAGCACTCGGCGGCGCCCGATCCAGCATGCCCGAGCGCGGCGGACGAACAGGGCGCGGAGGTCACGAGCACGGCCTGCTGGCCGGAGGCCACCGCAAGGCGGGAGGCATGATCGATCTCGACATGGGACACGGCGAGCAGCAGCACGGCGACGAGCGTCGCAAGCGCCGCCGCCTTGCCCGCGAGCGCGTGGAGCAAACCTGCCGCGCGTGTCCCGGCCTCAGACCGCATGGGCGGACGCCAGCGGACAGGAGCCCGTCGCGAGCTCGATCTGGATCGTCGGGTGGGCGATGCCGAAGCGCTCCTCGAGCTCCTGGGCGATCGAGCGCATGGCCGCGTCGCCCGGATGGCCCGAGGGCATGACCAGATGCGCGGTGAGCGCCGTCTCGGTCGTGCTCATCGGCCAAACGTGGAGGTCGTGGACCTCCACGACCCCGGGACGCTCTTCAAGGAAGGCGGCGACGGCCGCGGGGTCGATGCCCGGCGGGGTCGCGTCGAGCGACATGGTCACGCTGTCGCGCAGCAGTCCCCACGTCCCGATCGTGATCACCGCGGCGATCATCAGGCTCACGACGGGGTCGAGCCATTCCCATCCGGTCACGATCACCAGCAGCCCGGCGACGATCACGGCGACCGAGACCCCGGCGTCGGCGACCATGTGGAGGTAGGCGCCCTTGATGTTGATGTCGCCCTTGCGCCCGGACATGAACAGGAACGCGGTGAAACCGTTGATCAGCACGCCGATGGCGGCGACGACCATGACGGTCACGCCGGCGACGGGCTGGGGGTCGAAGAAGCGCTGGATCGCTTCCCAGGTGATCATCCCGACCGCGATCAGCAGGAAGATCGCGTTGAACAGCGCCGCCATGATCGAGGACGAGCGCAAGCCGTAGGAGAAGCGCGGCGACGGCGGTCGGCTCGCCAAGGTCGCGGCGATCCAGGCGACCACGAGGCCGAGCACGTCGGACAGGTTGTGGCCCGCGTCCGCCACGAGGGCGAGCGAGTTGCTGGCGTAGCCGTAGCCCGCCTCGATGACGACGAAGACGGTGTTGAGCCCGATGCCGATCGCGAACGCCTTGCCGAAGCTCGCGGGCGCATGGGCGTGCCCGCCCGGTCCGTGGGAGTGGCCGGACTCGACCTTCCCGCCATGGTCGTGGTCGTGCCCGGCGTGGTCGTCACCTGCCGTCATCGTCCCGTCCTCAGCCGCGGCCCTGGCGTGCGTCCTTGAGCATCTGCTCGAAGAACTCGTGCCGCTCGTCGTGGTTCTCGACGACGCCTTTCACCAGCGGCTTCGCCGTCCCCTCGCAGAGCGCCCTGACCCTGTCGGTCTGCTCCTCGACCGATCCGCCGGAGAGCGAGCGGATCATGCCGAGGCCGACGGCGCGGGCCGCGCCTGCGGCGCTGACGACGATCTGCGCGGCCTCGTCGCGCGTCATCGTCGCGATGATCTCGTCCTTCATGTGGGCGATGACCTTTGAGGCGTCGCCATCCTTGCCGCCCGTCTCGCGAGCGAAGTCGGGGTCGACCTTCACGCAGACGGCCGTGAAGTTCTGGGCGAGGAACACCGAGGACAGGACGTTGCGCATCACGTCCTCGTTGAGCCCCCGCGCTGGGGACGAAATCTCCAGCGCGAGAGCGAGCGCAGCCGCGCCGACGGCCGCGGCCCTCATGACGCTGCCGCCACGACTGCGTCCGGCCCCGGTTCCGGAACCGGGTCAGGCTTACGCCGCCTCGTGAACAGAACGTAGAGCGCCGGGAGCACGAGCAGGGTCAGGATCGTCGACGACACGATCCCGCCGATCACTACGGTCGCGAGCGGCCGCTGCACCTCGGCGCCCGGCCCGGTCGCGATCGCCATCGGCACGAAGCCGAGCGACGCCACCATCGCGGTCATGAGCACCGGGCGAAGCCTCGTCAGCGCGCCCTCCTTCACGGCCTCCATCAGGTCCTTGCCCTGCGCGCGGAGCTTCTGGATGAACGCAATGATGACGAGGCCGTTCAGCACCGCCACGCCCGAAAGTGCGATGAACCCGATGCCCGCGCTGATCGAGAGCGGGATGTCGCGGATCAACAGCGCCGCAACGCCACCCGTGAGCGCGAGCGGCACGCCCGAGAACACGAGCGCCGCGTCCTTGAACGAGCCGAGGCTCATGAACAGCAGCACGAAGATCAGCCCGAGCGCGATCGGAACGACAATGGTCAGGCGCTGTGTGGCGGAGACGAGCTGCTCGAACTGACCGCCCCAGCCGATCCAGTAGCCCGACGGCAGCTTGACCTGTTCTCCGATCGCCCGCTGCGCGTCGCCGACGAAGGAGCCGAGGTCGCGGTCGCGGACGTTCGCCGAGACCACGATGCGCCGCTTGCCGTTCTCGCGGCTGATCTGGTTCGGTCCGGGAGCCACCTCCAGCGAGGCGAGCGAGGAGAGCGGCACGTAACGCGTGCGGGAAGACGGCGGACCTCCCAGAACCGCAGGACTGGCCTGCGCCTCGTTACCGTCCGGGGTCGGCAGCGGGACCGGGATGTTCTTCAGCGCCTCGATGTCGGTGCGCAGCCGCTCGGGTAGCCGCACCACGATGTCGAAGCGACGGTCGCCCTCGAAGATCTGGCCGGCTTTCTTTCCGCCGACCGCGATCTCGACGATCTCCTGTACGTCACCGACGCTGACCCCGTAGCGGGAGAGAGCGGTGCGGTTGAGTTTCACCGTGAGGATCGGCAGGCCGGTGACCTGCTCTGTTTTCACGTCCGCGGCTCCGGGCACCTTCTGAAGGACCGTCTGGACCTCGCCCGCGACCTTGAGCAGCGTGTCGAGATCGTCGCCGAAGATCTTCACGCCGACATCCGAACGCACGCCCGAGATCAGCTCGTTGAAGCGGAGCTGGATCGGCTGCGAGAGCTCGTAGTTCGAGCCGGGAATCTCCTCCGCGGCCTTCTCCACGTCCTCCATTAGCTCGGCCTTGGTCTTCTTGGGGTTTGGCCACTCCGACCTAGGCTTCAGCATGATGTAGCCGTCCGAGATCGAGGGCGGCATGGCGTCGGTCGCGACCTCTGCGACGCCCGTGCGGGCGAACACCTCCTTCACCTCGGGAAGCTGCATGAGGCGTTTTTCGAGCGCTCCCTGCATCTCCAGCGACTGGGTGAGGCTGGTGCCCGGCACGCGCAGCGCCTGAATCGCTGCGTCGCCCTCGTCGAGGCTCGGGATGAACTCGCCGCCCATGCGCGACGCCGCAATCCCCGTCACGACGACGAGCGCGACCGCGGCCGGGGCCACGACCCAGCGGAGCTTGATCATGAGGCCAAGCAGGGGTTCGTAGGTCACGCGGGCGCCCCGCATGAACCAGTTTCTCCTTCTCCGACACCTTGCCGGAGACGAAGATCGCGATCGCCGCGGGGACGAAGGTCATCGAGAAGATCGACGCGCCGAGCAACGCCATCAGCACGGTGAGCGCCATCGGCGTGAACATCTTGCCCTCGACCCCCGTGAGGGTGAGCACTGGCAGGTAGACCACCGCGATGATCATGGTGCCGAAGAGGCTCGGCCGGATGACCTCGCTCGATCCCGCCAGGATCGTCGAGAACCGCTCCTGCATGGTCAGCAGGCGGCCGCGACGTTCCTGCTCATGCGCGAGCAGCCTCAGGCAGTTCTCGACGATGATCACGGCGCCGTCGATGATGATGCCGAAGTCGATCGCCCCGAGGCTCATCAGGTTCGCCGAGACTTTGTTCTCGACCATGCCCGTGATGGTGAAGAGCATGGAGAGCGGGATCACGAAGGCCGTGACGATGGCGGCGCGGATGTTGCCGAGCAGCAGGAAACAGCACCGCGATGACGAACAGCGCGCCCTCGACGAGGTTCTTCTCCACCGTCGTGATCGTGGCCTCGACCAGCGTCGAGCGGTCGTAGACGGAGCGAGCCTCGATCCCCTCGGGCAGCGACTTCTGGATTTCATCGAGCTTTTTCGCGACGCGCTCGGCGACGGTGCGGCTGTTCTCGCCGATCAGCAGCATGGTGGTGCCGAGCACGACCTCGTGGCCGTTGAGCGTCGCGGCGCCGTTGCGCAGCTCCCGCCCGTCCTTGACCTCGGCGACGTCCGAGACACGGACCGGAGTTCCGGCGTGGGAGTTCACGACGATGCCGCCGACGTCTTCCGCCGTCAGCGCCTGGCCGGGCGTGCGGACGAGATACTGCTCGCCGTTCCGCTCGATGTAGCCGGCCCCGACATTGGCGTTGTTGGTGGCGAGCGCCGTCATCACGTCGCGGAACGTCAGCCCATAGGCCATTAGCCGCGCCGGGTTCGGCAGGACGTGGAGCTGGCGCTCGTAGCCCCCGATGGTGTTGACCTCGACCACCCCCGGCACCGTGCGGAGCTGCGGGGTGATGATCCAGTCTTGGATCGTCCTGAGGTCCGCCGGGCTGTAGTCCGAGCCGTCCGGCTTCTTCGCGCCGGGCTTGGCGTCGACGACGTAGTTGTAGATCTCGCCGAGGCCCGTGGAGATCGGCCCCATGGCGGTCTCGATCCTGGCGGGCAACTGGTCCTTGGCCTGCTGCAGCCGCTCGTTCACGAGCTGGCGGCGAAATAGATGTCGGTCCCGTCCTTGAACACGACCGTGACCTGGGAGAGGCCGTAGCGCGACAGCGAGCGGGTGTAGTCGAGGTCCGGCAGGCCGCCGAGGCTGGTCTCGAGCGGGAAGGTGATGCGCTGCTCGACCTCGAGCGGGGAGAAACCGGGGGCGGTGGTGTTGATCTGGACCTGGACGTTGGTGATGTCCGGCACCGCGTCGATCGGCAGGCGCAGGAAGTTGAAGACGCCGAAGCCCGCGACGGCCAGGCACGCGAACACCACCATCCACCGCTGCGCGATGGAGAACGCCAGGATCCGTTCGATCAGGCCGTTGGGCTTGTAGTCGCCCGCGTCAGTGCTCATGGCTCGCGCTTCCCTTTGCGAGCTCTGCCTTCACGACGAAGCTGTTCCTCGAGGCGTAGGCCTCGCCTCCCTTGAGACCCGTCACGACCTCGACGGACCGTCCGTCCCGGCGGCCGAGCGTCACGTCGCGGGCGGCGAAGCGGTCGCCCTCGCGGACGAACACGACGTCGCGGCCCTCGAGCGACTGCACGGCGTCGATCGACACGGCGAGCGGCACGGACTGCTCGGCGGTCGCGACCGCACCCGTCGCGAACAGGCCCGGCCTGAAGCGGCCGTCGTTCGGGATCACGGCGCGCGCCACCGCGCTTTGGGGTGTCCGCGGCCCCGATCGGCGACAGGTAGGAGATCTGCGCCTCAATCGGCTCTCCGCCGTCCTCGGGGTCGATCCGCACCGTCTCGCCGACCGCGACCTTCGCGAGATCGCGGCGGTAGACCGAGAAGTCGACCCAGAGCGTCGAGAGGTCGGTGATGACGAAGGCGGGCTTCTGCTCGGAGACGTACTCGCCGAGCGAGGCCTGCCGCTCGGTGACCACGCCCGCCATCGGGGCCTTCAGCTCGTAGGTGGTGAGGCTCTGGTTGCTCTCGACGACCGCGAGCAGCTCGCCTTTCTTCACCTGGTCGCCGAGGCGCTTCGACAGCGTGCGGACCACGCCGGGGAAGCGCGGCGTGACCTGCACGACCGCTTCCTGGTTCGCCTGCACGATGCCGTTGAGCTGGAGTTCCTCGCGCAGCGTCGAGGCGCCCGCCTTGCCAAGAGCGATGCCCGCGGCCTTCACCTTGGCCTCGCCCAGCTCGACGACGCCCTCGGGGAGCTCGGCCCCATGGCCGTGGCCGTCGTCCTCCTTCTCGGCGCCGTGGCCGTGCCCGTCGTCCTTGGCGTCGACGGCCGCGACCTTCAGGGGCGCTTCGCCCCCGGCGTCGGCCTTCGGCTTCGGCTTCGGCTTGTCGTGGCCGTGGCCGTCATCCGCGCCATGCCCGTGCCCGTCGTCCTTGCCCGACCCGTGTCCGTGGCCGTCGTCCTTGGAATGGGCGTCGTCCTTCCCATGGCCGTGCCCGTCATCCTTGGAGTGAGCGTCCTCCTTGCCGTGACCGTGGCCGTCGCCCTCCTTGTGGTCGTCGGCGGCCGCGACCTGGATCGGCGCGCCTGCGTCGGCCTTGGGCTTCGGCTTGTCGTGGCCGTGACCGTCGTCCTTGCCATGGCCATGCCCATCGTCCTTGCCGGAACCATGGCCGTGGCCATCGTCCTTGGAGTGGTCGTCCTCCTTGCCGTGACCGTGGCCATCGTCCTTCGAATGGGCGCCGTCCTTGCCGTGGGCATGGCCGTCGCCTTCCTTGTGACCGTCCGCGGCGGCAAGCGCCTTCGGGGCCTCGGCGTGCGCATGGCCGTCCCCGCCCATAAGGCCGGAGTAGAGCGAGAGCGCCTGGGTTGCGACCGCGGACGGTCCAACTTGAGCGGCGTAGAGGCCGCCGGCCCCGATGAGACCCCCGACCACGAGGACGGCGGCGTCGCGTGCGAAGGAGCGGCTCATGACAGGTCTCCGGACAGGGCGTTGGGGTCGCGGCGGTCGCGAGGTCGGCAGGGGTTTCTGGTTGGGTGGAAGCGCGGCGCGCGTAGCAGGGCGGCTTCGTGGGGTAGCCCTTGAAGTTCCGCTTCGACCACTTGTGGCCGTGGCCGAGGTGCGCGTGTTCGGCGGCGTCGCTGGAGTGGCCGTCGCCCGCGAAGTGGCGGACGCGGACGTCGCGGGCGTTGCAGGTCGGCGGCGTGCGGCCGTCATAGACCCAGGCGCCGTCGTAGCCGGGCAGCGGGACGACGCGGGGCGTCGATGCGGGCGCCGCCAGCGACACGGTGGCGGAGGCGAGCAGGAGCGCGGCCGCCGCGGAGGCGGTCTTAAGGAAGGTCATTTGTCTCTCCGGGACAGAACGAGGGCGGATCCCGTCAGGCCTTCGAGACTGGCGAGCGATGAGTGGAAGGAGACGAGGGCGTCGATCTCCTTGAGCGAGGCTTCCGAGAGCGCGGCGCGCGCATCGAGCAGCTCGAGCAGCGAGTAACGGCCCTCGCCGTAGCCGGAGCGGATGCTGTCCCAGGCCTCGCGGGCGACGGGCAGCACGTTGGCTCGGGTGAGCCGGGCCTCGTCATAGGAGCCCCTCAACGCCTCGTAGGCGTTGCCGACGAGCACCGTCAGGGCCCGCTGGGCCGCGGCCTTCTCGGCCTCGGTCTTGGCGAGCGTCTCGTTCGCCTCGATCACGCCGCCCTGGTTCCGGTCGAACACCGGGAGCGGCACGCTGAGCGAAGCCATCGCGGCGTTCGAGCGGTCCTCACGGTAGTGCCGCCAGCCCACGCCCGCCGTGATGTCCGGCACGGCCTTGGCTTGAGCTGCGGCGAGCAGCGCCCGGCGCTGGGCCCTCACGGTAGAGAAGCGCGTGAGCTGAGGGGTCTGCAGCGCCCGAGACATCAAGCTGTCGAACGAGGGCGGCGCGCCGATGCGCGAGAGGTCGCCGCCGACCGAGGCGAAGGACGGCGCCTTCTCCCCGATCAGCACCGACAGCTCGCGCCGCGCCGCCTGGAACGAGGCCTTCGCTTTGGCGAGCTCGACGCGCGTCGTCTCGGTGGCGAGACGGCCGCGCGAGATCTCCGCGCTCGAGGACGCGCCCGCCTCGACCCGCCGCTGAAGCAACGGGGTCAGACGGTCGAGGTCGTCGACCTGTTCCTCGAGCTCCGCCACGCGGGCTTGCGCGCCGAGCGTCCTTGCGAACGCCTCGGCCGTCTCGGCGAGAACCTGGAGCCGGGTCGCTGCCCGGTCCCAGCGCGCGGCGTCGATGTCGGCGGCCGCGATCGCCATCCGGGCCTCGCGCTTGCCGCCGAGCTCGAAGAGCTGGCTGATCTGCAGCGTCGTCTCGGCGGTCTCGAGATTGCGCTTGAGCTTGGAGCGAAGGCGTTGTCGAGCTCTGCGGAGAGCTCGGGGTTGGGGAAGACGCCGGACTGGAGGCTCCGTCCGCCCGCCGCCCCGATCTCCCGTTCCGCCGCGGCAAGACCAGGGGAGGAGGCGACGGCGCGCGACAGCGCCTGAGACAGCGTGAGCGATCGCGACGACGGCGCGGCGTGCGTCGCCGGCGCGGGAAGCAGCGCGATCGCCACCCCCAGCGCAAGCGCGCGGGTTCTGAAAAGCATGACCTGACCTGATGAACTGACGAGCGGGGGCGAGCGCGTCTCAGGCGCGCGCCGACACGGATTCCGTCAGATCAGGCTCGAGGCGGAGGAAGGTCGACGAGGGGTTCGCGCCCGGCGGTCGAGGGCACGGAGGCCCATGCCGGGGACGAGCTGAGCGCGCTCGGCGCGGCGGCGACCTGCAGCATCGGCTCGGGGATGGCCGCGCAGCCATGGCAGCCGTGCCCGACGATCTTTCCGCTCATGTCCAAGTCGCCGGACTGGCCGTCGACGTGGATGCCGGAATGGTCCGTCGTGACGCTGGCCATGGTGTCGGCCGAGACCGCGTGGGTGAGCGCAGAATCAAGGCCCACGTGGCCCGCGAAGCTGCGCTCGACGGCGTCACCGACGCCGAAGACGACCAGGCAAAGGGCGAACGCAACCCGGACGCAGAAGCGCCAGGCACGCGTTGATCTCGCCTTCGACAGAACGTCCATACTGCAACGCATCCGGGGAAACGGGGGGCGGTGTCAAGTTCCGTGGCCGCCACGACTCCGCGATCCAATGGTGGCCGGAAGCCATCAACAAGTCCCTAATTAGGTGTGATCCGGCGTGGAATTTTGACCCCGTTATGAGGGGGATCGGCGTCCAATTTTGACCCCCTGAGGCGCGCGTTGCGCATGCTGCCTGTCTTTGTCGAGGACGGGCGGTCGGGGGATGAAGTGCGTGGACACGATCGCGCGGATCCGCCGCGAGCATTTTGTGCGCGGCAAGACGATCAAGGAGATCGTCCGCGAACTGCACGTGTCTCGGAACACGGTGCGGAAGGTGCTGCGGTCGGGGGCGACAGCGTTCGAGTACGAGCGCGAAGTTCAGCCGCTTCCCAAGCTCGGGCCATGGCGTAACGACCTTGATCGGCTGCTGACGGAGAACGAGGGACGGGCGGCGCGCGAGCGGCTGACGTTGATCCGGATCTTCGAGGCGCTGCGGGCGCTGGGCTACGAGGGCGGCTACGACGCGGTCCGGCGCTACGCCCGCGGTCGGCAGCGTGAGCGGTCGTCGTCATCGGCGGCGTTCGTGCCGCTGAGCTTCGATCCGGGCGAGGCCTACCAGTTCGACTGGAGCCACGAGATCGTCCTGATCAACGGCGTCACCACGACCGTGAAGGTCGCGCACGTCCGGCTCTGCCACTCGCGGATGCTGTTCGTGCGGGCTTACCCGCGGGAGAGCCAGGAGATGGTGTTCGACGCCCATGACCGGGCGTTCGCCTTCTTCAAGGGGACCTGCACGCGCGGGATCTACGACAACATGAAGACCGCGGTGGAGACGATCCTCGTCGGCCGCGAGCGCGCCTACAATCGGCGCTTCCTGCAGATGTGCAGCCACTACCTGATCGACCCTGTGGCCTGCACGCCGGCCTCGGGCTGGGAGAAGGGGCAGGTCGAGAACCAGGTCGGGCTGGTGCGCGAGCGCTTCTTCACGCCGCGCGTCCGGGCGAAGAGCTATGACGAGCTGAACGCCTGGCTGCTCGACCAGGCGATCGCCTACGCCAAGGCGCATCGTCATCCCGAGCTCGCGGATCGGACCGTGTGGGAGGCGTTCGAGGCGGAGCGCCCGAGCTTCGTTCCCTATGCCGGGCGGTTCGACGGCTTCCACGCCGTCCCGGCCTCGGTGTCCAAGACCTGCCTCGTGCGGTTCGACAACAACAAGTACTCGGTCGCCGCGAGCGCGATCGGCCGCCCGGTCGAGATCCGCGCCTACGCCGACCGGATCGAGCTGCGCCAGGACGGACGGATCGTCGGCGATCACCCGCGCTGCTTCGGCCGCGGCCAGACCGTGTTCGATCCCTGGCACTACGTTCCGGTACTGGCTCGCAAGCCCGGCGCTCTCAGGAACGGAGCGCCGTTCAAGGACTGGGTGTTGCCGGCGAGCCTCGAGAAGGTCCGGCGCAAGCTTGCGAGCGTCGATGACGGCGACCGTCAGGTGGTGGCGATCCTGGCCGCAGTGCTGAGCGACGGCTTGTCCGCAGTCGAGGCCGCCTGCGCCGAGACGCTGCGTGAGGGCGTCTGCTCGGCCGACGTCGTGCTGAACATCCTCGCCCGGCGCCGGGACCCCGCGCCGCTGGTCACGATCATGACGCCCGAAGCGTTGCGGCTCGCCGTCGAGCCGACCGCCGACTGCGCCCGATACGACACCCTCAGGAGAGCCGTGTGATGGAGCGTTCCGCGATACTGACCACCATGGGCGAGCTCAAGCTCTACGGCATGAAGGCCGCCTTCGACGAGATCATCGCGGCCGCGGTCAAGCGCCAGCATGAGCCTCAAATCGTCGGCGACCTTCTCACCGCAGAGATCAGCGAGAAGCAGGCACGCTCGATCAAATACCAGATCACGATCGCCAAGCTGCCGCTCGCCCGCGACGTCGAGGACTTCGCCTTCGACGACACGCCAATCAACGAGACCCTGATCCGCGACCTCGCCGGAGGCGAGTTCCTAGCCCATCAGCGCAACGTCGTGCTGGTCGGAGGCACCGGGACCGGCAAGACCCACCTCGCCATCGCGATCGCCCGGGCCTGCATCCGCGACGGCGCGCGCGGCCGGTTCTTCAACGTGGTCGACCTCGTCAACAAGCTCGAGGCCGAAGGCCGTTCAGGCCGTCAGGGCCGCATGGCCGACTACCTCGGCCGCCTCGACTTCGTGGTCCTCGACGAGCTCGGCTACCTGCCGTTCGCGCAGTCCGGCGGCCAGCTCTTGTTCCATCTGATCAGCCGCCTCTACGAGCAGACCTCGATCATCGTCACCACCAACCTCGCCTTCGGCGAATGGCCAAGCGTGTTCGGCGACGCAAAGATGACCACCGCGCTGCTCGACCGGCTTACCCACCACTGCGACATCGTCGAGACCGGCAACGAGAGCTGGCGCTTCAAAAACCGCGCCTGAGCGCCGCCCGAGGCCGCGCCTTCTGGACGTTGATCCCGCCGACGCTGCGCAACCCCGACCAGCTCCGCCGGCGGGATCAACACCGCTCACCAGCTTCAGGGGGTCAACATTGGACGCCGATAGAGGGTCAAAGTTCAGCGCCGATTGACACTATAATCACCTCTACTTCAGCGACCTGCCGGACGCCTATCGAGACGAACTTCTCCGGAAGGACTTCTACCTTCGCATCGTCAAGCATGAGAAGTTCAACCCGCGCTTGATTGAGTGGCTCTCTTCCTATCGTCGCCTGAGGCATGTCCGGTGGAGAGCTATCGCCGCTTCATCGAAGATCTGCTGCGTGATCCGTCGGAGATCTGGCGACATGCCTATGAGCAGGAGATCACCGAGGCTGGCCGGTCGGTTCTGCTCGCCGTTCGTGCGCTCGGCGGGGAATGCGGCGGCCCGGTCTTGGAGCGGGCGTTCGGGGCGCTGCACGCCTATCGGGCCACACGCTACAATTTTTCGACGACCGGACGATCTACGCACGGGCGTCCGAGAAGTCGTCAACAGCTTCGTCAAACCGTGGGGCGCGCAGGGTTTTCAAGTCATCGACCCTTCGGTTCTCGATCTGCTGAACGCCGTGGCGCGAAACGCGCCCGACAATGCGGTGGACCTGATCGCTGGCGCGGCAAGCTTTCATCAGATTGACCAGGTATGGACGCTCGCGAAAGCGGACCAAGGCGGGGCCATCATTAGCGCGCTCAGGCGCGAGGCGGGGCGAATTGCCCCAACGATCGGCCGGTTAGCGAAAGCGAGACGGCGTGTGGCGTCGGACAGTGGGGGAGTGGGCTATTACGGACCGACCTACGAGCGGCGGCTTGCGACGATCATTGAGATGGTTCAGCGGCTCGAAGCGCCTGCCATCGCAGAGCTGATCGCGCCGGCCTTTGAGCGCCTACTCGAGGAATGGCGGACAGAACGTCCACAGATCAACGACGCGGTCGAATGGATCCGAGCGATCGATGGCGCACCGCCGTTGATGATGACTAACGTGGACGGCATACGCGGGGCTGTGCTTGACGCAGTCTTAGAAGAGGCACGGACAGGATGTCGCGCGGACGAGCTGCGCGAGCTTCTGGGCGTCGTCGACACCGAACAAGCCAGGCGCGAGGTTGCCGTCGCCCGGGAGAGCTTCGCGAGGTACCAGCAGGACCACTTCTTGCAAGATCTAAGTGAATGTCGGTCGCGCGAGCAGTTTTCTGGCCTTATCGAAGATCTTGAATTGTTCCGAGACCAGCTCGACGTCGACGTTCGTGCCATGATCGAACGGGTGGAGGAGGCCAACGCCGAGTTCGCGGAACAAGAGGACACGTACGCCGATCACATGCATGACGAGTGGCAGGAGCGCTATCGGGACGAACGGGCAGGCGATCGCAGCATCGCAGACATGTTCGGATCGTTGAGAGGCAACCGCTCATAGCGAGAGGCAAGCGTTGATGCAGGTTGTTTATTGAGGCCGCCCAGCCGCCGCCACGCCTTTTGACCATTGGGTCAGGGGATCGGTTAGATGCAGGCTAGAAGCGCGTGCCGCAGGTCGATCTCGCTGCCGCTTGAGCGTCGGTGACGCGTCTCGAACCGCATGCGGCCCAAGCGGCGGGCGCGAGGTCGGGCCGCGCGTCACACCGAGCGGCGCATGCGCGCGACGATGGCCCTGTGGCGATAGATGCGCAAGTTGCTGCAAATCCCGCCGCGCAAAGCGTTGTGCCGCCCAGGTGGGAGAGTTTGCCGGATGCGATCTGGAGCAAGTTCGCTTTCCTTAGGCCAAGCGAAATAGCGGGCTAGGTTTGTCGCGCGACACCACTAGGGTCAGCCGACGCTTCGCCCGGCTGAGGGCAACGTAGAGCTTGCATCGCGCGTAGTCTGTGTCGCCGAACTGGTCGTGATCGCCGGCGATCAGGATGGCGTTGTCGCATTCCAAGCCCTTGGCTTTGTGGATCGTGCTGAGTGAGCGGCTGGGCGGAGCCGGCGAGGCCTGCGAGCGCCGACGCGCGATCTCGGCATAGCCCTCGTCCGGGCAGGCAAAGGCCTTCAGCCGTATGGCGTCCCGCAGCTCTGTGCGATGGACGATCTTAACGACATCGAAGCCCTCGGCCTTGGCCTCGATCAGGTCGTGAAGCTCACCCAGGGCGTTTGCAACACCATGGTGGTTGGGCGCCTCAAGAATATACCGAGCGAGGCGTTGAATATTCCCTGGCTTGCCGCGGGCCGGACGCGCGCAGCCCTCGTGAACCTCCTTCACCAACCGATCGCCGTAGCCGCTCGGCGAGAAGCCCACCGCGATGGCCCCGGCGAAGCTTAGCACTCCTTGTGCGATCCCCACAGGATGCCCGGACTGCTCGCGGACGGTGCGCACCAGATCGGCAAGCGCGGACCGAGTATGGCCTTCCCAGATCGAAATTCGGCGGTCCCAAAAAGCGCTCAATCCGCGGACCCGGTCGTTACTGGCGGCCAGGATCATCACGTCTTTCGCCGCCGCAGCATCAATGGGGCGGCGCTCGTCTCGACTGACCTGATAGCCGGTGCGCACCTGGGCGCGATTGCTGGCGCGAAGCACGCTAAGGCCGGCGACAGGCGGTCCGAGCAGAGAGATCGGGCGCCGCGCCCTCAGTTCTGAGCGCGCAGCCAAGACCCAGCGACCTAGCTCCGGAGAGCCGTCGTCCCAGCGATGGGGATGATCGAGATCGTCGAAGGCACTGGCGGCTTTCAGCGCCTCCCAGCGAACGAGCGCGGCGGCCATGGCCTTGTTGGACTTCGAGCCGCTCGCGAAGATCGCCTGGAGTGGGTCGCCGAAGATTCGTAGCCGGGCACCGCCAACGCGCAGCGCCATTATGACACGATGCTGAGCTTCGCTGGCGTCCTGATGCTCGTCGCAGATCACCAGCGGATAGCGGCGCGCCAGAGCCTCACGAACAATCGGATGACGCTCCATGTAGCCGGCGACCTTGGTTGCCATGATGTCGAAACCTTCGCCGTCGTTCCGATAAGCCCAGGTCGACAGGTCGTCCGGCAAGCCTAGCGCCCGGCGATAAACAGTGGCGACCTGACTGATCAGGGAGTCGATGGTTCGGATGTCGACGCGGGACGACAAGCCCCGCGTGCGGTTGGCGAAGACCCCGCAGGCTCCATGGGTGTGGGTGAGGATCAACACCCGGCCTTGCGGCAGCGCCTGCGAGGCCTCGCGCGCGTATGCCGCGCCCTGGAAGGTCTTCCCGCAGCCGGCCGGCGCCTCGATCACCACCAGCGGCTCGGCGGATCGCAGCAGGGCGGCGACGGAGGCGTCAGACACGATCAAGGCGCTCAATAGCGGCGCGGTCGACCGACGCCAGAATCGCGTTGAGCAGCGGCAGGATGCTGCCCGAAAGCTTCGGCCAGACGTCGTTCGCCAGCGCGTAGCCGGCAAGTTCGTCGCCGCCGACGATTGACTTGAACCACGCTCGTCCGTGCGCCTTCCACTCGTTCCGCTTTCCCTCGGGCGCGCCATCTGGTTTGCCGGTGGCGGCCTCGATGATCACGGCCCGGAGGGAGCGCTTCTGAGCGACGAGCGCCGCCTTGATGGCCGCTAGGGATTTGTCCGCAAGGCCCAGCCGATCCGCCAGGGTGCGCAACCGCTCGCCGTTCCAGCCTCCCTCTTCCTCCTTCAAGAGCTGCGGCAACCGTGCCTCCGGCAGATGTCCGAGCACCGCCTCCTCGGTGCAGCCGCCCTCCCACCGTAGCAGGCGCGCGCCCATGGCGGCCTTCACCTCGCTCCAACGGCCGTCGTGCGTGCCTTCGTCATCGGCAAGGGCCGCGAACTTTAGTCCGGTGACGCCGATCGCCTCGAGAAGGGCGAGGGTCTGAGCGTTGCCTTGGCCGTTGCAGACGCGGACGCCCGAGTCGAGCGGATTGCCCTTGAACGCCAACCGTAGAAGCCGTCTCAGGAAGCCGATCTCCGTGGGGCCCTCGGCTATGACCGCGAGTTTGGCCAAGAAAGTCTCCGGATCGCGCTGCTGCTGAGGGGCGATCTTCTCGTGATCAAGCGCGCCGATGGCACCAGCTGCGTCGAGATACCAGAGGTTGGCGTGAGTCGAACATTGAATGGCGACGGGGCTGTGTGTGGTGACGACTGACCGAACGTCGACTTGAGAATGCCGATCAGCTGCCGCAGCCGGTACGGTTCGAGGCCGCGCTCCACCTCGTCGATGACGGTGACGGAGCTGCCCGCCTGGGTGGCCGCGGCGATCTCCAGCGCCGCCATCCGCTTGGTCCCGGCACCCCAACTGGTCAGAGGCAGTGCCACGCCGTCGCGATTTGCCAGCAGCCCAATCAGGGCACCGATCGATAGGCCCTGGCTGGAGGTCAGCCCTAGCTTTACGCCGGATGGCAGCGACGCCGCCTTCAGGCGCAAATCCAGCTCGCCAAGTACCTTTACGCCAGCGTCGCCCACGGCGCCGGAGAAGTCCTGTTCCGCCACCTTCTTGGCGATGCGCGCTTTGATCGCCGGATCGGCCAGCAGTCGGTCGAGTGCCGAGCCGAACACCAAGCGTAGGTCACGGTCGTTGCGGTCGTCGGCGCTCAGACGGATCAGGCCGATTTTCTTTCGGAAAGCCGCCGAGAACGCAATAATGCTCTCATCCGGCTGGATGATCTCCCACACCAACTCCAAGTCGGCCGTGCCGCGCACCCGCAGGCGATATACCGGGTGCTTGGCTTCCGGGACGTCGCCATTCTGCGGATCGTCGGGCAGGACCGCATCGGCGCCGTTCCAATCCCAGGGCATAAGCTGAACGGAGAAGCTGTTGGGATCGACGCTAACGGGAAGCGAGACGACGCCTTCAATGGAGAATTCGTCGGTGTTGTCGCGGCGCCAGTAGTCAGCCTCCGAGATAGATGCCGCGTTCGAGGCGCTCAGGAGTAGCCCCACCGCATCGAGGATGGTGGTCTTGCCGACATCCCCGCCACCGAGGATGAGATTCATGGTCGAGCCGGGCCGCCAATCCAGACTTTTGATGCCGTGATATTTTCGGATCGACAGTTTCCGGATGATCGCGTGGCTGAGCGCTGTCAGTTTTCAGGCCTCCCTTGCTTCGGGACACTATCACAACCACTACGCGCCTTGCATCTGGGCCCCGAATTGGCTGTTCACTCCAAAGGTCGTTCGGTGGTCCCTCGAGTCAAAACAATAGGCCATAGCGGTTCGGAGCCTCCGCTCGTGGATGCCCCGAGCCGACCTTCCCAACGTCGCCTATGGATCAGGCCGGGACCTGAACTCACCGCCGGTCCGCGCAATTCGTGAACTACGGTTAGCAGCAGAAGCCTCAGTCGCTCTTTCGCTCGAGAAACAGAAACGGTTCCGCATATTGTCGATCGTAAAAAACGATTTATCGATCAAAATTATCAATCACACCTTGATCTATGTGCCCGCCTTAAGCCATTGTGCAGGCGTCCGCTACAGACGATGCGGGAGAGCCCAGCCCTCTTTTCGCAGGATCGGTATGGCGCCGACGGAGCAACCGCCCCCGGAAACTCTCAGGCACAATCACCGCATCGTTGGACAATCTGGAGAGAGGCGCTAACCGGCGTCCACCGAAGGAGAAACCTCCGGCCGAAAGGCCTGCGAGGGAAGCTCTCAGGTAACCGCGACAGATGGGGGTTCGCAGTCGGATTGCGCCATTCCAGGCGCGGTCCGCAACGAGCCGTCGCGGAGAGGCCTATGAACGCGAACGTCCAGACACAAGCCGGCCATTCTGTGCCGGCCAACGAGCGTAAGCGTACGCCGCTTCACGCCATGCACGCCCGTCTTGGGGCGAAGTTCTGTCCGTTCGCCGGCTACGAGATGCCGCTGCATTATCCCAATGGCGTTTTGAAAGAACATCTTCTGACGCGCAGCGCGGCTGGGCTGTTTGACGTCTCGCATATGGGCCAGATCGCACTCGTGCCGCGCTCGGGCGACGTCGACGACGCGGCGCGGGCGCTCGAGACGCTCGTCCCCGTTGATATTCTGGGGCTGAAGCCCGGCCGCCAGCGCTACGCGCTGTTCACAAGCGAGACCGGCGGCGTGCTGGACGACCTGATGGTCGCGAGGCTCCCGGATCGCCTCGCGCTTGTGGTCAACGCCGCCACCAAGGACGCCGACGAGGCGCATCTGAGGGCGCGCCTGCCCGACGCGATCGAAGTGCGGCCGGTCGACCGCGCTCTGATCGCCGTCCAGGGGCCGGGCGCGGAGGCCGCGCTCGCCGGCCTCGCGCCTGACGCCGCTGCCATGCGCTTCATGGACGCCCACGAGATCAACGTCGCGGGCGAGCGCTGTCTGGTTTCGCGCTCCGGCTACACCGGCGAGGACGGTTTCGAGATTTCACTCCCGAATGTGCGCGCGGAAAGCGTCGCCGAGGCGCTGATCGCTGCGGACGTCGAGCCCGTCGGCCTTGGCGCGCGGGACTCGCTGAGGCTCGAAGCCGGGCTCTGCCTCTACGGCTCCGACATGGACGAGGACGTGACGCCGATCGAGGCGAGCCTCGGTTGGGCGATCTCGCCGAGCCGCCGACCCGGCGGAGCGCGCGAGGGCGGCTTTCCAGGCGCGGACCGTATCCTGCTCGAATTGGCTGAAGGCGCGCCGCGTCGTCGCGTCGGCCTGCTCGCAGAAGGCCGGGTGCCGGTCCGCGCCAGCGCCGAGCTGTTCTCGGCGAACGTCGGCAGCGAGCTGGTCGGCCGCGTGACCTCGGGCGGGTTCGGACCGAGCCTGAACGCGCCGGTTGCTATGGGCTACGTCTCCACCGCCCTGAGCGAAGCTGGCCAACAGCTCTTCGCCGACGTCCGAGGCAGACGCCTGCCGGTCACTGTCGCGAAGCTCCCCTTCGTCCCCGCCGGCTTCAAGCGAAGCTGACCCCACTGCCTCTCGAGGAACATTCAATGCTGCGCTTCACCGAAGACCATGAGTGGCTGCGGCTCGACGGCGACGTCGCGACGGTCGGCATCACCGGCTTCGCGGCCGAACAACTGGGGGACCTCGTCTATGTCGAGCTTCCCAAAGTCGGAGCCCAAGCTCACCAAGGGCGCCGGCGCGGCCGTGGTGGAGTCGGTCAAGGCGGCGTCCGACGTCTACGCCCCATTGTCCGGCGAGGTCGTCGAGGTGAACGAGGGTGTCGTCGCCGACCCGGCTTCGATCGGAAGCGATCCTCAGGGCGCCGGCTGGCTCTACCGGATGAGGCTCGACGACGCCTCGGCCATGGACGCCCTGATGGACGAAGCCGCCTATGCGGAGATTTCCAGATGAGCGCTCGTCGATACGATCCCTACGACTTCGCCAACCGTCGCCACATCGGACCGACGGAATCCGAGATCGCCGAAATGCTCTCGGAAGTCGGAGCGGCCGACCTCCACGCCTTGATCGACGAAACGCTACCGCCTGACATCCGCCAGGAGAGCCGCATCGACTTCGGCAAACCGCTCTCCGAACGCCGCGCGATCGAGCGGATGCGAGCGGTGGCCAACCGCAACCGGCCGCTCGTCTCGCTAATTGGGCAGGGCTATCACGGCACGACGATGCCGCCGGCGATCCAGCGCAACATCTTCGAGAACCCGGCCTGGTACACCGCCTATTCGCCCTACCAGCCCGAGATCAGCCAGGGCCGGCTCGAGGCGTTGATCAACTTCCAGACCATGGTCTGCGATCTCTCCGGCCTCGACGTCGCCAACGCCTCTCTGCTCGACGAGGCGACTGCGGCGGCCGAGGCCATGGCGATGGCGCGCCGCGTCTCGACGTCGGAGGCCAACGCCTTCTTCGTGGACAAGGACTGCCTGCCGCAGACCATCGCGGTGGTGAAGACCCGCGCCGAGCCGCTCGGCTGGGAGGTCGTGGTCGGCGATCCGTTCAGCGATCTCGAGCCGGTAGAAGTGTTCGGCGCGCTGTTCCAGTACCCGGGCGTCGAGGGGGCGATCCACGACTTCACCGGCCCGATCGATGCGCTGCACAAGGCCGGCGCGATCGCGGCTGTCGCGGCGGATCCGCTGGCGCTGACGCTCTTGAAGCCGCCGGGCGAAATGGGCGCTGACATCGCGGTCGGCTCCACCCAGCGCTTCGGCGTGCCGATAGGCTTCGGCGGCCCGCATGCGGCCTATATGGCGGTGCGCGACGCCTACAAGCGCACCATGCCAGGGCGCATCGTCGGCGTCTCGGTCGACAGCCGCGGCAACCGCGCCTATCGGCTTGCTCTGCAGACCCGTGAACAGCACATCCGTCGCGAGAAGGCGACATCTAACATCTGCACCGCCCAGGTGCTGCTCGCCGTCATCGCCTCGATGTACGCCGTGTTCCATGGGCCGGAAGGGCTGAAGGGCATCGCGGCGCGGGTGCATCGCGACGCGACGAGGCTTGCCGAGGGACTGGAGGCGGCGGGCTTCACGGTCGCGCCGGGTGCCTTCTTCGACACTATCACGGTCGATGTCGGCGCCTTCCAGAGCTTGATCCTCGCCCGCGCGGTCGAGAACGGCGTCAACCTGCGCAAGGTCGGCGCAAGCCGCATCGGGATCACGGTCGACGAGCGCACTCGCGAGCATGTCATCGAGGCGGTCTGGCGCGCCTTCGGTAGCGACCGCAAAGTCGACCTCGACGAGTGGCCGGATAGCCGGCTGCCCGGCGCGCTCGCCCGGACGTCGGACTCCTGACCCATCCCGTGTTCCACATGAACCGGGCTGAGAGCGAGATGACGCGCTACATGCGCCGCCTCGCGGACCGCGACCTCGCGCTCGACCGGGCCATGATTCCGCTCGGCTCCTGCACGATGAAGCTGAACGCCACCGCCGAGATGCTGCCGATTTCCTGGCCGGAGTTTTCGGAAATTCACCCCTTTGCGCCGACTGACCAGACGGCGGGTTATGCCGAGCTGATCGGCGACCTCAGCCAAAAGCTCTGCGACATTACCGGCTATGACGCGATCTCGATGCAGCCGAACTCCGGCGCGCAAGGCGAATATGCCGGACTGTTGACGATCCGCCGCTATCACCTCTCCCGCGGCGAGCCGCACAGGACGGTTTGCCTGATCCCGTCATCGGCGCACGGCACCAACCCAGCCTCGGCGCAGATGTGCGGCATGACTGTGGTGGTGGTGGGCGCGCGGCCCGACGGCGACATCGACCTCGACGACTTCCGAGCCAAAGCCGAGACGCATTCAGCCAATATAGCCGCCTGCATGATCACCTATCCGTCGACCCACGGCGTGTTCGAGGGCCATGTCCGCGAGATCTGCGACATCATCCACGCCCATGGCGGGCAGGTCTATCTCGACGGCGCCAACCTTAACGCGCTGGTCGGCCTCGCCCGGCCCGGCGACATCGGGGCCGACGTCAGCCACCTGAACCTGCACAAGACCTTCTGCATCCCGCACGGCGGCGGCGGGCCGGGCATGGGACCGATCGGTGTCAAGTCACACCTGATCCCATTCTTGCCCGGCCATCCGGAGACCGGCGGGGAGGGTGCGGTCTCGGCGGCGCCGTTCGGCTCGGCATCCATTCTACCGATCTCGTGGAGTTACTGCCTGATGATGGGCGGGCGCGGCCTCACACAGGCGACGCGGGTCGCAATTCTGAACGCCAATTACATCGCGGCACGGCTGAAGCGCGCGTACCCTATTCTCTACGCGGGGCGGAACGGGCGGGTGGCGCATGAATGCATCGTGGACGTGCGGCCCTTCGCCAAGAGCGTTGGGGTCAATGTAGACGACATCGCCAAGCGACTGATCGATTGCGGCTTCCATCCGCCAACCATGAGTTGGCCAGTCGCCGGCACGCTGATGATCGAGCCGACCGAGTCCGAGACGAAGGCGGAGATCGACCGCTTCTGCGACGCGATGCTGGCGATCCGCGAGGAGATACGGGAGATCGAGGAAGGTAGGATCGACAAGCTCAACAACCCGGTCAAGCGCGCGCCGCACACGGTGAGCGACCTGATCGGCGCGTGGGAGCGACCCTACAGCCGCGAGGCCGCCTGCTTTCCAGCAGGTTCGCTCGGGATCGATAAGTATTGGCCGCCGGTAAACCGGGTCGACAATGCCTATGGCGACCGCAACCTAATGTGCTCATGCCCCCCGTCCGAGGCTTACGCTTCGACACCGGTCGCAGCCGAATAGCGAGCGCCGGCCGTCGCGCGGGCATCGCTTATTTGATAAACAGGTTCAGGGCCGTCGCGGCGCGCCAGAGCGGCGCGCGGTTTGGCACTGGTCCTACGGCGAAACGATGGAGATACAGGCGGGCGTCAGCGAGCAGTATGGCGCCGGGAGCGATCGCGAGTCTGGACTATCGCGGTCGCGCGGCTGGCCTCCCTATTTCCGCACGCTTTGATCCAAAACGCCGTCGAAGTCCGGAAAAGGGAGAACGCAATCAATCGTACTTTGTCGGCCACGCTTGCCTAGGCGAACTTGGTTGAAGCGGATCGCCCAATGCCCGCGCAGCGCCTGATGAGGGCTTTCAAATCAGTCAACTAGGCTGGCGATGGCCCCGGCCAGTACGCCCTTAAGACTCCGGGATCCGCCGGCTCAATGATCGCGTTTCGGACTGACTCGCTCGCGCTGGAGCGCTGCGGTTAGAGTCTCCGACCAGAGCTTCATACCCTCGGTCTTCAGGTGGATCTGCTGGGCAGTAAAGTAATGTTTTGAAGTGGTTCGCGCCATCGTCTCGTGCAGTGTCTCCTCGCTTAGGGGAAGGCGGATTTCAGTCGTGTGCGCAAGTATGGCGGACGCAGCCCGGCCTAAGCCGGCATTGACGAGCTCATTGGTTATGCTTCGCCGACCGTCATGCATCGTCCAGTCGTCGATGCCGCTCAAACGAAATAGGTTAGGGCGTGCGCGACCTCTGCTTGGCGACGGCTTGGGTCCGGGTTTTCCCTCGCGTTCCCGAGCAGCCTTGTAGCTCGTCCGCGCCGGCTTGCCTCTCAGCCGGTCGAACAGTTGACTGATGGCGTTGGGCGCGACGTGCCCGTCGCCCCTATGACTTGGAAAAGCCCATTTCGAGCGCGCCAGTCCCCGTAGCGCGCGCCGACGATCGATCTCATCCCATGCTTCTCGCATGACGGCATAAGCAGTCGGCGGGATCGGGATCGCGTGATCAAGGGGCGTCTTCATCTGGTCCGCGGTCCAGTGCGCGATCCACCAGCCTTCCTCGTCGGGATGAGTTTTGATGTTTGCGCGTTCAAGTTGGATGAGGGCGCCAACCCGCTGGCCGGTCGCTATGCCGACCCGTAGCGCCGCCAATACGCCGGGCATCACCACTAACGGATCATCGTTGCGCCGTCGCTCATGCTCGACGATCGCAAGGGTCCGCGCCAATTCGTCCGGCCCCGGAGCGCGAAGACGCTTCTTCGCGCTGTAGTCGACCTTGATCTGGCGCCACCAGGGCTCCGCGACATAGGCGAGGCCGCTCTCGACAGGCTTCGTCGTTTTCGCCCAATCAAGCATGGCGACGGCCTCCGACATGCAGCGGAAGGTGGTGGAGTTTGGCCGGCCGTCCTCGTCTGGGCCGCCTCCAGGCGTTAGCGCCTGCTGGATCCGGAACAGGTCGAGAAAGCGAAGCTCCGCGACGCGCCTGCCGGCGATCGGCGTAAAGGCGGCGTGGCGGAGATAGCGGGCATACTGCTGCTGGTTGCGACCTTCTTTGAGCTTTTGAAGCTTGCGCTTGAGGAAAGCGTCGACGCACTCTCGCCAAGTCCAAGACATTTCTCCGACCGACGCGCTGTTGCCCTGAGCGGAAGCATGCGTCGCGAAGACGTGGGCGTCGGAAGCGGAGGTGCCGCCTAAAATCAACTGCTCGCGGTAGGTCCTGACATAGATCTTCGCGTCGCGGCCTGCCTTCAGCGCGGCCCGAACCTCTCGGGCCAGGTGCTTAGCAATGGTCAGCGTGATCAGCGTCGGATCCTGCGGGTCGTCTTCGACCAACCGAAGGGCCCCAAGCTTGATGGGTGCGGGCGCGATCCCGAAACATGTAGCTCGCAGACGTCGCGTTAAAGGCAAGCGAGAGGCCGGAGCCCTTCTCGCGCCACTCATCGTCGGGGACGTGTCGACCGGACTTGATCGCGCGTGCAGCTTTCTCGACATGAGTCTGAGTCAGGCTATCGACACTTCTGGTTGAGGACATGTGCGACCTCCCATTGATGGCGCAAGGTTGGCACCACATCGGCACCACATCTCAGACCTACAAATTGAGGGAATTGGGGTCGGGTCAATCCCTAGATCGAGCAAAAACCCCTCGAAAGGCTTGAAAATAGAGATTGGTTCAGGGTTTTGCGATCCTAGAGACGTCGCCTTCCAAGCTGAATACGAGGGTTCGATTCCCTTCACCCGCTCCAGCCGCCTTCCTTCTCTAATTCAACGAACACGGCGGGTAGCGACCGCGTCTGACCGGCCCCAGACATGGGAGCCGACCGGCGACAAACAGGCTCCCAAACACCTCATCGGCGCAGCCAGTCCCCACGGATCACCCATGCGGGTTCCGACGCCGTTCTCGAGGGGCTAGGAAGCCGGGCAGGGCGCGGGGGCGCACATCGAGCGTCGAGGCGTGGAATCGCCGCCAGCGGCCTTCCCACGGGCGGGGCAGGGCGACTCGATCCATGTCGGCGATCGGCGACATTCAGCGGGACGATCTCGACCACGCCCGAAATCTCGCCGCTCGGCGACCCGGATTATCCCGCAGGACGGTGATCGTCGATGATTGCGGAATTAAACGAAGGGGCGCGCCCCGTGAGACGCGCCCTTCAGTCTTGAGCGAGCTCGCCAGGGCTACCTGCGCGCCTTCTCTGCCCGGATGTTCTGGAGGTCCCTCTCCGCGGTACCGGGCGATGGGTTCGTCCATCGCGATCAGCAGCGCGATCACGTTCGCCACGGGTCTAACTGCTTGTGTCGGTGGCCCTTCCTCAGGGAAGAAGGCCGCCACGATCAATGGCGAGGAGCGCCGGGCGACGTCCGCGGCCGCGCCCGTCACGTTTCCGATGAGGTCTGCAAATTCTGCGCAGGCCTGGGCGTTCCGACGCAAAGCCGCAGCATCCCAAGTCGAACGATCATTCAGGACTTCGGATTCGGCAGCGTCGATTGAGGACCCTGCCGCTAGTCGCCCTCGCCCACCGCATCCATTCAGGGGGGCGTCTGCCGTTTCATCGCACCCAGGCGTGAGGGTCACTGTTTCGCGCAGCGCCGCCTGCCGGCTGATCCGGGCTCCAGGCAGGATAAGGTGGGTCGACGAAGAGCCGTCGAAGGCTTCGAAGAGGCGTGTTCAGCTAGTTGACCCGGAGATTCTGTAGCCTCCAGAGATCGCACTCGTCGCCACAATCACTCAATGGCTTGGGTGAGGCCCCTCCCTAGATCTCGTAGACGAAGCTCGCCATGGGATCGGCGCGCGCGTCGCGCAGTTCGGCGAGCGTCCGGTGGTCGAGGACGCCCGCGATGGCTTCGCGCACCTCGAGCATCATGATCCGGATCTCGCAGAGCTCGATCGTGCCGCAATCGCTGCAGGGCGCATAGCTCGTGCGGCTCGCGCAGGCGATCGGCGCGAGCGGGCCGTCGAGCGTGCGGATGATCGAGCCGACCGAGATGGCCTCCGGGCGCCGCGCCAGCATATAGCCGCCGTTGCGGCCGGTCTTGCTCGTCAGGAAGCCGGCATTGCGAAGCTCGGTCAGGATGGCGTCGAGAAACTTCTTCGGAAGCGCGTTGTCCTTGGCGATCGACGCCACGAAGGCTGACGCGCCGTAATCGAGCCGCGCGAGATGCAGCATGGCCTTCAGGCCGTATTTCGCCTTCTTGGTCAGCATGCCGGCGCGGCGCGATCAAGCGCCCGAAGAGGGCTCCTCGTGACGAGGCGGCCGCGAACGCCGCGGGCCTGGACCCTGCGCAAGGACAGAGCGCGCAGGGCGGAAAAACTGCTGGACATGCTGGATCCGACGAACGGTGGAGCGCCATGGAACGCCGGGTCGGATCATTTTACAATAAAAATGATAGATTTAGTCTTTTGTCTGGACGCGACGGCGGTTGGATGACATGTTTTTGACGGCCTCGGGCAAAAGGCCTTCGCGCGGAACGGTTATTTCCGAAATCTCCCTATCCCTAGTAGGGAATAGGTATTTCCTTGCAATATGAATAACTTAGCCAGAATTATTTTTGCACTGTGCATTGCAATCTCCCGTTTTGCAGTGCATTAAATGACGCGTTGATGACGTCGTTGTAAGCGCGTCGCCGGCCTGGTCCGGAAGGCGTGCTCCACGTCGGTTTTCGGTGCGGAACGTGACCACGCGAGCATGACGCTTCGCCGCCTCCAGGCGACGAAAACGGATTGTCGCGTCCAGCGCTCCGCTGGTGCGGCGAGGTTCGCCGCGTTCGGCCTTATCGGAGCGAGGTGACCCCGATCATGCAGACCCAGCCCGTCGCCCTGGACACCACCGACGAGGTCGCGGCGCCCGCGGCCGGAGGTTTGCGCCGAGCGTGTCTGTCCTATCCGGAGGTTCTGGCGCAGTCGGTTTCGGTCATCGCTCCGTCGACCGTGCCTGCGGCCATCATCGGCCTGATCTTCGCGTCGGCCGGCAACGGCACATGGCTCAGCTTCCTGCTTGGCATGCTGGGGCTCGTCCTGGTCAGCCTCAACGTCAACCAGTTCGCCACCCGTTCGGCCTCGCCCGGCTCGCTCTACACCTACATCACGCGCGGCCTCGGCCCGACGTCCGGCATCCTCGGCGGCTGGGCGCTGGTGTTCCCTACACGCTGACAGGCATGTCGACGCTCTGCGGCTTCGCGATCGTGGGCGACGTCCTCCTCGGCCAGGCGACCGGCATGCAGCTTCCGACGCTCGTCTGGTTCGCCGTCGGCGCCGGCGTCGCGGGCTGGGTCGCGATGCGCAACATCCAGCTTTCGGCCAAGACCATGCTCGTGTTCGAAGGCGTGTCGCTGGTCTCGATCGTCGCGCTCGGCGTCATCATCTGGAACGCCCACGGCTTCTCGGTCGACGCCGCCCAGTTTCAAGCTCGAGGGCGCGACCGCGAGCGGCGTCCTCGTCGGCGTCGTGCTGGTCGTCTTCGGCTTTTCCGGCTTCGAGAGCTCGACCTCGCTCGGCGCGGAGGCCAAGGATCCGCTGAAGTCGATCCCGCGCTCGGTCACCCACTCGGTGGTGTTCTCCGGCATCGTCTTCATCTTCATGGCCTATGTCGTGGTCATGGGCTTTGAAGGTTCGCCCATGTCGCTCGCGAACTCGGAAGCTCCGCTAGACCATCTGTCGGAGAAGTTCGGCGTCGGCCCGCTCGGGACCGTCATCACCGTCGGCGTGTTCTTGAGCTTCTTCGCCTGCACGCTTGCGGCCATCAACTCGACCGCCCGCATCATCTTCTCGATGGCCCGGCACGGCCTGTTCTTCGAGGCGCTCGGCGAAGCCCACGAGACCAACCGCACCCCCCATGTCGCGGTCGCGGTCGCGGCGCTCATCACCTTCGCGGCCCCCACCGCCGGCCTCGCCTTCGGGATCAGCGCCTTCGACGCGCAGGGGCATTTCGGCACGCTCTGCAGCTTCGGCTTCATCTCCGTCTATCTGCTCATCACGCTGGCCGCCCCTCTCTACCTGCGCTCGATCGGGCAGCTCAGCTGGCGCGCCGTGGCCTATTCGGCCGGCGGGCTCGCCTTCATGGCGCTGCCTCTGCTTGGCACCTTCGGCCTTCCCGGCAGCGAGCTGTTCCCGCCGATCGACTGGCCCAACACGCTGCTGGCCGGTGCCTTCTTCGCCTACATGCTGGTCGGCGTCGCCTGGCTGCTCGTCGAGCGCATCCGGCGTCCGCAGATGATCGAGACCGTGCAGGACGCGGTCGAGGGCGGCCAGATGCAGTTCGCGGTCGCGCCGGCCAAGCGCGCCGGCTGAAGCCGCCGAAAAGATCCGGCGGTCCCGAGCGGGCCGCCCTTCCTCCAGCTCTGTTCAGGAGAGACAAACATGAGCGCGACTGAAACCATCGACGCCCCGCAGCACAGCGCCCTCGAGGGCTCCACCGCGGTCGAGAACGCGATCGACTACATCGGCAATGCGGGCGCGAGCGCCGGGGCCTCGGTCAAGTCGGCGGCGGGCAAGGCCGGCGACGTCATCGGCGCGGGAGCCTACAAGGGCGCCTATGGCGCGTCCTACGGCGTCGTGTTCGCCGCGGTGTTCCTGAAGGAGCTGCTGCGCCGACCGGAAGCGCGGTGCGCCGCGGCTTCGAGGACGGCGCGCACGCGGCCTTCGACGCGATCGACGAGCGCAAGGCGGCGTCGACGGTCGAGGCCGTCGAGGAGGTCGACGAAGAGGCTCCCGTGGCCAAGCGCTCGCGCCGCAAGGCGGCGACCGCCGAAGCCTGATTTCTCGGAAGCTCCCGACGCGACCAAACGGTTATGGCCCGCAGCGCTTCAGGCGCTGCGGGCCATTTTCTTTCGGAGTGAACTGACCCGAACCGCCATGCCCCGGCGGAGCCGGGTATCCCCGACTGGCTGGATTGAGAAGCTCTAAGACCAAGTCGTGGATGCCCGCGCGAAGGCGCGGGCATGAGGGCTGCGCTCTACTCCGCGACCGCGGGCGCCGGGAGCCTCGCAGCCTGCTGGCGTTCCTTCTCCAGCCGGACCGCAGAGGCCTTGCGCAGCGGCAGCAGGCCGTTGCCGACCGCGAGCAGGCCGCCGATCTGATTGAAGATCATCGAGTGCATCACCGTGAAGCCGCCAAACAGCGCGCCCGCGATGCAGATGATGTTCGGGATCAGGATCACGCCCCAGCTGCGGTTGATGTTGCGGGAGAGCTCCTGGGAGACGTCGCGCAGCTGCAGCAGCTTTACGAGGCTGTCCTCCATCAGCACGACCTGAGCGGTGTCGGTCGCGATCGACGAGGCCCCGCGCAGCGAGATCGAGACGTTCGCGGTCTTGAGCGCGATCGAGTCGTTCACGCCCGTCGCCGATGAAACAGACCGTGCGGCCCTCCTTCTGCAGCAGCTCGACATACGCCGCCTTGTCCTGCGGCAGCACCTCGGCGAAGTACCGATCCATGCCGAGCTTCTCGGCGAGCTTCTTGGTCGGCTGCTCGTGGTCGCCCGAGATGATGACGAGCTGCTTGGCGCCGCGGGCCCGAAGTCCCTCGATCACGGCCTTGGCCTCGGGCCGCTCGGCCGCATGAAGCTCCAGCGCGCCGCCGAGCCTGTCGTCGACGCCGACCATCACGAGCGAGTGGCCCTCCTCATGCGCGGCCTCGATCTCGGCCTTGAGGGCCTCGGGAGCGCGATGCCCTCATGCTCCATGAAGCGCGCGCTGCCGACCCGGACCGTGTGGCCGTCGACCGAGACCGTGATGCCGTAGCCGACATGGTACTTCGAGTCGTCGATCGCGCGGGCGGGTCGAGCTTGAGCTCGCGCGCCTTCTCGACGATGGCCTTGGCGATCGGATGGCTGAACCGTTTCTCGGCCGCCGCCGCCCAGGAGAGGATCTGGTTCTCGGTATAGGTCTCGTAGGTGAGGATGCGCCCGACCTCGGGCCGTTCGCGCGTCAGCGTGCCGGTCTTGTCGAACAGGAAGGTGTCGACGTTCTTCAGCTGCTCGAGCGCCCGGCCGTCCTTCACCAGGATGCCGAGCTCGGCCGACAGCGTCAGCGAGGTCAGCATCGCGATCGGAGCCGCCATCCGGATGCCGGTGCCGAGGTCGCAGTTCACCACAGCGGTCGCGGCGTTGACGCCCGTCATGGCGTAGCCGAGCCCGCCGAGCGCGAGCGTCGGGACCACCGCCTTGTCGGCGAGCTCCTCGCCGCGCGACTGGGACTTCAGCTTGTAGCCCGCGGTGTCGTTCAGGATGCGGGTGAGCTTCGCCGAGGTCGTCTGGTCGCCCGCGCTCGTGACCGAGACCCGCACCTTTCCCGCGATGAGCGTGGTGGAGGCCAGCACCGGATCGCCCTTCACCTTCTCGACCGGCGCGGATTCGCCGGTGAGCGTGTGCTGGTCGACCATCGCCATGCCGTCGACCACTTCGCCGTCGACAGGCACGGTCTCGCCGGTGTGGATGACGATGACGTCGCCGAGCTTCAGCTTCTCCAGCGGCGTCTCGACCTCGGCGCCGTCGACCTCGAGCCAGACGAAGCGCGGCTGCTTGCCGAAGACGTTGAGCAGCATCTTCTTCGAGTCGTCCTCGGTCTTCTGCACGAGGCGGCGCGAGACCGAGAGCGTGAAGCCGAGCACCGTGCCGGCGAGCACCTGGTTGGTGGCCAGGCACGCCGCCACCACGATCGCGTCGAGCACGTCGACGCCGACGCGCTTTTCCTTGAACACCACCTCGTAGGCGCTCTTGAAGCTCGGGATCACCGAATAGAGGAACAGAGCGGCGCTCACCGGCGCGAGCGCCGGCACGAAGAAGCGGCTCGCGACCGCAAGCGCCACAGAGGCCGTGTTGACGGGGAGGTCGAGATCGACCGGCGAGGGCTCGGCGTCAGGCGCGGACGCGGTCACGGCGTCGAGCAGCGTCACGATCTGGGAAAGCGTCAGCTGCTTCGGATTGAAATGCACCAGCACCGTGCCGGTGAGTTCGTTGGTGACGTAGCGGTCCACGCCAAAAGTGTTCATGAACTCGCGTTCGACGAGCTGGCAGACGTCGCGGCGGCGCACCAGGCCTGGATTGTAGAGCCGCACGCGCCCGGCAGCGCGTGCCGGATCGTCCAGCTCGACAGCCGCCTGTCATAGCGCTGCAGCCGGATCGCGCTCGCCGAGCCGCGTCCGAAGTCTTCCGGGAAGATCAGCGCTTGCGACGCATCCGTCCGCCCGATCGGCCGCGTGAGCAGCGCCGCAAGCGCGCTGACCCTTCGCCTTTCGCCAAGGGCGCGGCGAGGAACAGCTCGGCGCTGCGGCTCCGGCCGTCGATCTCGACCTGGGAGACGTTCTGCCTGGAACGCGCGCTCGAAGAAGTCGCGCGGTGTCGCTGCGCGGGTCGCCGAACAGCCGGGCGCTCGTAAAGCGCACGCGCGTGGGGGAGGGGAACGACACCTTCAGGTCCGACGCCCCGGCCGCGGCCGCGCCGCGTTTCCTCGGCGCGCGAGAGACGGCGTGGGCGCCCGCGGAGCTGGCTCGATGCGTCACGGGGCCCGTCGCCCGCGTCCTGGTCTGCGTCTTCGGCGAGGGCTGGACGGTCGGCATGGATCAGCTTCCGGGTTCGAGGTCTGCGGAACGGCTCTGCGTCGACGTCGCCGCGGCTGGCTTGTGGCGGCGTTCGGCGTTCAGGTCCTCGAGCGCCTCCTTGCGGTCGAGCACGACGCGCGCGCCTGACGCATAGGCGTCGCCGACCGCGTCTCCGCCGCGCGACCAGGCGTCCCGAAAGACGCCGAACAAGGCCGAGATCGCCGAGGCGCCCTTGGGCCGCTTCGGGAAATCGATTTCGAAAGCCTGCGAAGCGGCGCGTCCCTGAGGCAGCGCGCGCCGCTTGGCGGCTCCTGCCGCAGGCGGCCGCTTCGAAGGGTCTTGGGCAGACGACATTGGACCGCTCCCGAGGTGTGCGGCGCACGGGCGGTCCGCAGCCGGCCCGCGCGTCTGGAAGGTCAGCCTTCGGCCTTGCGCGACTTGATCACGACCTTTCGGACCCGGGGCTTGGGAGCCGCCTGCGGCTTCGGCTCGGGCTCGTGCGCTTCAGGTTCGGGTTCGAACTGGTCCTTCGCGGCGCGTCGGCTCGCGACGGCGTCGATCGCCGCCTCCGCTCCATCCTCGAAGCCGCGGCGAAGCGCATTGTCCTCGGGCAGAAGCTCCTTGAGGAACACGGCGCCAAACACGACGCCGAACGAAAGCCCGTAGGCGGCGTTGTAGGCGCCGGCCGATACGCCGGACTTCACCTTCTGGGCCGCAGCCTTGGCCGACTCGCTCGCGTCAGCGCGCGCGTCGCCGATCGACTGCGCCGCCGCTTCAAGGGCGTCGCCGAGAACGGACAGGGGTTGCTTTCCGGTGCTTCGGCGGTGGCGGCGGCCATGGACAGTTCCTTTTGCGACGTCTTGGAGAAACGCGGGCGGTCGTCTGGAGAGCTCTCGGGAGCGATGGAGTTCGCCCCGCGACGCCGTTTGCGTCCGCCGCCTGTTCGACCAGCGGGAGCGGCGCAAAAGCCATCTTGCCTCTTTAGACCATCAAGTCTATAGATTGTATGTGACGGGTAGCGGTCGGGGCCGTTCTTGTCAAACAGATGACAGCGCTTCCGGGCGCTCACGTCGATCTGTCGCAGCGGGAGCCGCGTCTGGTCTGGCGGCTTGATTTCGGAACGGCGTCAGGCCGTCAGAAAACTGTGACGCTGCGGACGTAAAAGCAAAGTCGAGCGAGTCGATATGCAAGGCTTCGAGAGATGGTCAGACCAGCGGCTCACCGGCTTGATGAGCCGAACGACGGCTTCGGAATGACGGATATTGCGATCCGCCCGAACGCCATGGCCCGAACGTCGGACCTGCTGCGCAATATTCTGCTGGCCAACCCGAATGTCGAAGTCTTCACCGTAGGCCAGATCCTCGATAGCCTTGGAGCCGACAGAACCGAGGCGTCGCTCGTTTTCTTCTCCATGCCTTCGATCGTGCCCGCCCCGGATCTGCCTTCCATGAGCGGGCTCTCGACCGGGATGCTGGCCGGCCAGATGATCGCCGGCCGCAAGACCACGAGCCTGCCCAAAGCCGTTTTGAACAAGAAGGTGCCGCGCCGCTCGCTCGCGGTCGCGATCCATGCGCTGGCCCCCGTCATCGAGGCGGCCGAGAAGATCTCCAAGCCGCGCCTGCGCTGGGCCACGTGCCCGCTGGCGCGCCGGGTCCTTGGCCTGCTGCTCTTCATCCTCGCGGTCGCGATCGCGTTCCCTGTGATCGGCTTCGATCCGCTCCACGCCGCGTCGATCTCGGTGATCTCGCTCGGTCTCGCCGAACAGGACGGCCTCGCCATCCTCCTCGGCGTCATGGCGGGGGTGATCTCGCTCGTGCTGATCGCGACCTCGGGCCTCACCGCGAAGATCCTCAAGTCGAAGATCGCCAAATGGCTCCGCAAGCTCGCCCGGAAGGCCGGGGCCGGCGCGCTCCCGCATGTGCGAGAGGCGCGGCTGGACGCGTCTGGCTTCGATGCTCCGCTTCGAGTGGCAGGAGATGCTGCTCTGGTGGGATCCGGAGCGCCGCGCCGCCGAGCGTCACGCGCGCGAGCAGGCCGCGCCGAGGCCCGCGCCTTCGGGCGAACGCCAGCGCGCCGCCGCGCGTCGTCCCGTTCGCCCCGCCAAATCCGCCCAGTCCGGGGCGCTCCGATCCAAATCCTTGCTGACGGCGTGAAATGAAGCGACAGAAGATCTACGAGTTCGACATCGACGCGCCGCTCACCGACGAACGCCGCGAGGCGCTCGAAGCCAACATCGAGAAGAACGCGGGACTGTCCCGAAGCCGTTCGAATATGGCTGGGAGGAGGACGCCGACGTCCTCCACATCCTGATCGATCCCGTGGACATCGAGGTCGAGTTCCTGGCCGAGAAGGTCGAGCTCTACGCCACCGCGCCCGCCTGGGCGAAGATCGGTTTCACGGCCAAGAAGAAGGCGGAGCTGCAGACGCTCGTCGAGACGGTGCTGCGGGAATCGGACTTCATAGCCGCGTCGTGACGGGCGCCCCGGCGGCCCGCAGCCGCGGCGGCGTCATCCGGTCAGCCGCGCCTGCTGCGCCTCGATCGCCGCGATCAGCCCGTTCAACCGGCGGACATGGCGGGCGTAGACGACGCCGGAGCCGAGGTTCGACAAAAGCCCGGACTGCAGGCTGCCGAAATTCGCCAGGAACGCGCCCGCCACGCCAAGAAGGTTCGCGGCGTAGACGGCGCGATAGTCCCCCCGAAGGCGCGCCCGATGCGTCGCCGCAAGCTCGCCCAGCGCGACGAGGCCGTCGAGTTCGCCGCGCAGCAGCAGAACGTCGGCGGCGTCGTTCGGCGCGCGTCCAAACCCCGCGACCGAACGCTGACGTCGCTCGCCGCCATGACGTCGGCGGCCTCCGCGGAAGCGCCGTCGCCGACCCAGACGGTGCGTCGCCCGAGGCCCCGCAGCAACGAGACCTTCCCGCGCGCGTCGAGCCCGCCGAATGCGAGCTCGATCCCGACCGCGTCGGCGACGGAGCGCGCGGCGGCGGTCGACCGGCTCGAGACGTGCACGAAGCGCATCTTTGGATTCTGGCGCGTCAGCGCCGCGATCACGGCGCGCGCCTCCGGCTCGCCGCGTCGGCCGAACGTCACGAGCGCCAGCGGGGCGCCGTCGCGGAAGAGGATGGCCGGCCACGTGTCGGGCCCGCTCTGCGCGTCGGCCAGGGAGGCGAGCTTCGGGGGCAGCGTGACGCCGTTTCGTTGCAGATAGGCCGGCGTCACGACGAGGATCTCCCGATCGGCCTCGTCCCTGAAGCGGATCGCGCCCGGGCTCCTGCGCACGCCGCGAACGTCGCGTGGTTGGGCGCCGGGCCGCTTCGCCGCGAGGCGCTCAAGCGCGCCCGCGCGCCGACCTCTTCGCAGGAAAAGCCGCCGCGGCGTAGCTGAGCGCGTCGTCCGCCGATCCGGCCAGGACCGCGATCTGGTCGACCTCGACGCCTCGCCGGCCGAGGCCCGCACCGTCGTCGAAGACCATGACGTCTACGCCCCAGAGCGCGTCGAGCGCCGAGATCTTCGGAACAGAACGCCCCTGGCGAGGCCGCCTGCGAGATCATGGAGCGCCGAGAGCTGGGCGCTGAGTCGGGGCGCCGTGACGTAGTCCGGTCGGATGACCGCCTGGGAGAACCGGGGCGCGCGGACCGTCAGCAGGTTGAGGCCGCGAGCGCGAGCGCGGGCTTGGCGTTGCGGTTGGCGACGCGCTCGGCCTCGTGGAACGAGGGCAGGTTCCGGAAGGCGGCGTAGGGCAGAATTCGGCCGACATGCGCGACCGCGGTCGCCTCGCCCGCGCGATCGACGCGCAACGTCACCTCGCCGTCCCGCAGGATCGCGCCGGCGTAGACGACATCGCCTGCCTCGACGTCTCGGGCCGGATCGGTCCATGGGCCGAGATGGTCGATCACCGAAGCCGCCCCCGCGACCGCGACGCCGTCGACCGGAACCGTCTCGCCGGCCCGCACGACCACCTCGTCGCCGGGCTGCAGATCGTCGACATGGACCTCGATCTCGGCCGCCTGTCCCGGAACGCGCGCCCAGACCGGGCGCTTGCGATGGGCGGCGAACAGCCGGCGCTGCCGGTTCGCGATGGTGCGATGGGCGAGGTACGGCCACAGCTGCATCAGCGAGGCCATGATCGTGCCGGTCAGCGGCAGGCCGCTGAGCAGCATGAAGCCGAGACCCATCGAATAAAGCGCCGGCAGCCCGACCTGTCCATGGCGCGCCTGCCTGACGGCCGTCGCGACGTTCGGCGCGGCGTAGACGACGACCGCCCCGACCGCCACGGGGCGCAGCGCCGGAACCGCGAACTGCGCGACGGCGGCGAGCGTCAGCAGCGTTCCGGCGGTGGCCAGCCGCTTGGTCGACGGCGGCTCGTCCTCGCCATCGAACAGTGCGGGCCATGACCGTTCGAGCTCGCGCGCGAGCCGTTCGAGCGTGAGCGTCTTCGGGTCGAAGCGCAGCAGGAAGTCGGACGACAGCGACCGCTCCCGCGCGTCCTCGACGCCGAGGATCGAGGCGAGCTGCTGCTCCAGCCGGTGGCTGCGATCGCGGCGTCTCTGTAGCGCGGGGTGGGAGAGGCGTATCCGGTCGCTTCCGACGCGTCGAAGCCGCCAGGTCGAAAGCGTCCCGCCGATCCGGCTGACGCGGATCGGCCAGCGGGCCGGATGATCAAGATAGAGATTGGCAGCCCCGAGCGGATCCGGCGTCCCCACATCCTGCCGGGAATGATGGGCGGCTGCGGCGGGATCGGCGGATCGCCGAAGCGCCGCCGCGAGCCTGCGCCAGACGCTTTCGGGCGCGCTCGCAGGCGCGTAGCCGATGCGTCCGAAAGCGTCTGCGGCGCGAATGTCGACCGTCGCGACGTCGGCGACGGAGAATGCGCTGGCGATGAAGTCGCGCAGCCGGGGCGATCCCGGCTGCGAGAACAGGTCTTCACTCCAGATCGAGACGCCGGCGGCTCCGGGAGCGATGCGCAGTTTCGGCCTCTGGCTCATGCGCGGTTCGAGACGCCCGGAGAGATCACGCCAGCGCCTTGTAGAGATTGAAGAGGCTGAGCGAGGTGATCAGCACGCCGACGGTGATCATGAGCACGCGGGTCGGAAGCTTCTTCACGAGCAGCGCCGCGAGCGGAGCCGCGAAGATCCCGCCGAACACCAGGCCCGCAATCGTGGTCCAATGCGTGAAGCCGCCGAGCAAGGCGAACGAGAACCCGCTCGTGATGGCGAGGAAGAATTCCGCGGCGTTGACCGAGCCGATCGTGGTGCGCGGATCCTGGCCGCCGCCGACGAGCGAGGTCGTCACCACCGGCCCCCAGCCGCCGCCGCCGACCGCGTCCACGAATCCGCCCGCGAGGCCAAGCGGGGCGATGAATGTCGGCGGCTCGGTCCGGATACGGATCGTGCGGAACGCCTTGATGATGATGTAGACGCCGATGAGCAGCAGGTAGCCGGCGATGAAAGGTTTCAGGATGTCGCCGTCGATCGAGGTGACCACGAAGGCGCCTGTGACCGCGCCGACGATCCCCGGGATCAGCAGGCGGCGGAACAACCGCCCGTCCACGTTGCCGAGCTTCCAGTGCGACAGGCCCGAGAAGCCCGTCGTGAAAATCTCCGCGATGTGAACCGAGGCCGAGCCGCCGCCGGCGGCACGCCGGTCGACAGCAGAAAGGTGGTGGAGGTGACGCCGTAGGCCATGCCGAGCGCGCCGTCGACCATCTGTGCGAATAGGCCGACCGCGACCGCGGTCCAGAAACCGCGCGAGGCGAGGCCCGTCGCGATCTCGTCGGGCGCGGCGGCCCAGTCGATCGGCGACAGATAAAGCCCGACCGCGATCGCCGCGACGACGAGTGCGGCGCCGACAAGGATCGCGACGCGGATCGGGCGGGAGAAACCTGCGGGTTCGGCTGTTGAAGCGTCGTGAACGGTCATGGCCAGGTCGCCTGATGTGAGGGGCGCGACTGGCCGAGACGCGGGCGTCGCCCGATGCCGGTCGCGTGAACTGGCCCTCATCCTGACGATCGATCAAACGTCGTCAACATATTTCTATTAAAATGATCAAGATTATAGGTTTTGAGCCGCCGGACATGATCCTGCGGCGATCCTTGGGAGGATCCGCGCGCGGCCGTCAGGCGGTGTCGGACACGCCGTCTCGGCCCTCGACGGTGAGTGAGGGCTCGAACGGATAGCCGAGACGCGCCACGAGGGCTTCCTTGGCCGTCGGCCAGAGATCGTCGGTGATCGCGAAGTACACGCTGTCCCGGTTCCGGCCGTCCGGATAGATCATGTGCTTGCGAAAGCAGCCTTCCTCGCGCGCCCCGAGCCGAGCGATCGCCGCACGGGACTTGAGGTTCTCGGCGTCGGTCTTCCACTCGACCCGCCGGCATTTCGGAATTTCAAACGCGTACCAGAGCTGGAGCAGCTTGGCTTCCGAGTTCACATGCGACCGCTGGAACGCGGTCGCGATCCAGGTCACGCCGATCTCGAGCCGCCGATGCTCGGGCTCGACATAGTGGAACCGCGTGGACCCGACGACCTTCCGCGTCCGCCTGTCGATCGTCGTGAACGGCACGATGCGGCGAGCTTTCTGAAGCTCAAGCGCCGCGGTCACGAAGTCGGTCATGGTTCCCGGCAGATGATGCCAGCTCGGCATCCACCGCCAGATGGCCTCGTCCGCGCCCGCCGCGAGATCCGCGACATGGTCCATCGAAAGCGGAACCAGCGACACGCCAGCGCCGCGAAGCGTCACGCTCGAAAAATAGTCCACCTCAGCCGCGCCCCTGGGCGCGATGGGCCTTGCGGGCGAGCGCGTCGAGCAAGAAGCCAAGCACGCCGATCACGATCACGACCGCCGCCAGCTCCGAGTAAGCGAGCCGGTCGCGAGTATCGAGGATGAAGTAGCCGAGCCCGGCCGAGACGCCGAGCATCTCGCAGGGCACCAGCATGATCCACTGAATGCCGATCGCGAGCCTCACCCCGGTCAGCACATGCGCCACGATCCCGGGAAGGATCACGCGCGTCAGCAACTCCCACCGGGTCGCGGAGAGGCTTTCGGCGAGCAGCAGCCAGCGACGGTCGAGCGCGCGCACGCCGGCCGCGGTGTTGAGCAGGATCGGCCAGACGGCCGCGAAGGTGAGCAGGAAATAGATCGGCTTGTCGCCGACGCCGAGAACCATCACGGCGATCGGCATCCAGGACAGCGGCGAGATCATGCGAAGCAGCTGGAACGCCGGCGTGGTGGCGGCCTCGAACGTCGTCGAGGCCCCGACCGCAAGCCCGATCGGCACGCCGATCAGCACCGCAAGACCGAGCCCGACCGCGATCCGCTTCAAGCTCAGCCCCACATGGGTCCAGAGGTCCGGTCCCGAGGCGAGGTCGAGGAGGCTCGAAAAGGCGGCCGCTGGCGCAAACAGCCGCGCGAAGGAGCCGGGCGCCGAGAACAGCTCGATCGAGCCCCACCAGAGCGCGACCAACGCGACGAGGCCAAACACGCCGAGCAGGGCGCCTGGAACCGCCGTCGATCGCGGGGCCCGGGGCTCGGACTTTTCCTCGATGGTCCGCGGCGCCTGCGCGGCGGCGTCGCTCACGCCGACACGATTTCGGAGCGCGTCCAGCTGTCGGCGAGACCGAAGGCCTTGAGCCCGCCTGCCGCCTCGACCGCCTTGCGCACGAAGCGGTCGTCGACGAGCTCGCGCGCCGCCGTCGCCGGATCGAGCTCGGCGAGGAAGCGGTTGTCGCCCTCGATCGCGGTCTCCTTCAGGCGCTTCACCAGCTCTTCGGTGTAGCTCGGGAACGGATAGGGCTGGAAGTCGATGCGCCGCTCGCGCCAATCCGCGTTCTTGATCGCGCCGGACTTCACATAGGCCTCGACGTCGGTCTCGGCTGGCGCCAGCACCTTTTCAAGCACGGCTTTGGCGTGCGGCGTGTATTTGTTTTCGCCGTCCTTGGAGAGGAGAGCCGCGGTTTCGGCGCGGTTGTCGCGGGTCCAGAGCTGCGCCTTGACCATGGCGTCCACGACCTTCTGGGACCATTCGGGCCGCTCGTTGAGGTCACGCTCCTGCATGAACACGACGCAGCAGGCGTGGTCCTTCCAGACGTCGCCCGTGAACCGCAGCACCTTGCCGACGCCGAGCGCCTCGGCTGCGGCGTTGAACGGTTCGGCCACGATGTAGCCGGCGATCTGCTTGGCCGCGAGCGCCGGGACCATGTCGGACGGCGCCATGATGACGAGCTGCACCTCGTTCGGTTTCAGCTCTCCGCCCTTCTTGGTGACGGGCGTGAGGCCGTTTTCCTTCAGCAGCGCCTGCAGCACCACGTTGGGATCGAATACCAAAACGGCACCGCGACGGTCTTGCCGCCGAGCTGTTTCACGTCCGTCACGTCGTTTCCGACGGTGAGCCCCGAGCCGCCCGTATGGTTCCACGCCACGACCTTGGCCGGGGCCTTCGAGCCGAAGCGCGCCCAGACGGTGATGGGCGAGAGCAAATGCACGACGTTGACCTGGCCGGAGACGAAGGCCTCGACGATCTGGGCCCAGCTGCGGAATAGCACGGGCTTTTCGGCCTTCAGCCCCTCCTTGTCGAAGAAGCCTTTTCCGTGCGCAACGAGGAGCGGCGTCGCGTCGGTGATCGGCAGGTAGCCGATCTTCACCGGCTTGTCGGGGCTTTGCGCGCGCGCTTCCGCGGCTTTCAGGAGCGGCGCGGCCCCGGCCGCGGTGAAGAGGGCCGCAAGCCGGACGGCGTCGCGGCGAGAGAAAATGAAATCGTCGGTCGGCATGGGTTTTTGTCCGTCAATGTCGGCGCACGGCCGAACGAAGGGCGGTGAGGATTTCGATGCGGAGCGCGCGCGGTCTCGGCCACGGCGTCCTCGCGCGGATGGGGCAGATCGACGTCCCAGACCCCGACGGCGCGGGCCGGCGCGCCGCCGAGAAGCACGATGCGGTCCGCGACGTTGAGCGCCTCGTCGACGTCGTGGGTGATGAGTAGAGCCGCGGCGCGATGGCGGGCCACGACTTTCAGCAGAAGCGCCTGCATGGCGGCGCGCGTCACCTCGTCGAGCGCGCCGAACGGCTCGTCGAGCAGCAGCACGTCGGGTTCGCGGGCGAGACAGCGGGCGAGCGCGGTGCGCTGCGCCATGCCGCCCGAAAGCGCCGAGGGGCGAACTTTCGGGCCGCCTCCAGCCCGACCTCGGCGATCGCGGCGTCGATCAGCGCCTTGCGGGCCGCGGCCTCGCGCCTCGGCTGGCGCTTGAAGTCGAGCCCGAACGCGACGTTTCCCTCGAGCGTCAGCCACGGCAGCAGCGCGGGATCCTGAACGCGACGGCGACGCGCGGCTGCGGCGCGTCTATCTCGACGCCGCCCGCGAGCACGCGGCCGGAGCTTGCGCGCTGGAGCCCGCCGAGCACCCGAAGAAGGCTCGACTTGCCGACGCCGCTCTGGCCGAGCCCGCCACGATCTCGCCGGGCGCGACCGCCAGATCGAGATCAGCGATCACGGGCGCGGCGCCCGGATAGCGGATCGAAAGCCGCTGACCTCGAGCGCCGGCGCGTTCATGCGGCGCGTCCCGCATGGACCTGGCCCGCGAGCGCGTTTTTCAGCTGCACGATGCTCGGCGTGATGATCGGCAGGAACGCCGCCTCGCGCCAGCGCCGCGCGAAGCCTTCGCCGGGGGCGACGAGGTAGCACTTGCCGCCGCTCGCCTGCAGCTCGAGCTGGACGGCTTGCGTCGCGGCCTCGCAGAGCGCGATGCGGATGCGGAAGAGATCTGCGGCCGCGTGCGGAAGACGCCCTCGTGGAGCCCCTCATGAAGCGCCCGCTTGGACGCTGCGAGCCGCTCCGACAAAGCTTCGATCTCTGGCCGCAGCACATGGCGACCGGAACCCGCCGCAGCGGCGGCCTCGGCGATCGAGCGGCGCGCGACGCCGATCGACATGCCGCATTGCAGCCCGAGGAAAGCGGGCCGCACGGCGGGGAGCCAGCCCTTGGCGTCGGCGGCGATCACGTCGCTCGCCGGCAGGGGAACGCCGGTCAGCCTGACGGCCGCGGTCGCGGTCGAGCGCATGGCCATGAGGTCGAGGTCCGGCGAACGTTCGACGCCCGCGCCGTCATGGGCGATCGAGGCCACGAAGGGCGCGCCGTCCGGGCCCTGGACGGCCGCCGCCACCAGATAGTTGCCGGTCTGGAGGTTGGTCACCCAGGGCATCTTGCCGTCGAGGACGAAATCCTCGCCGGACCGCGCCGCGGCGATCTGCAGCTCTTCAAGTCCCGCCAGGAACTTCATGGCGTTGGAGAGGCCGGTCGCGCCCGCGAGCGAACCGTCGAAGAGACGGGTGAGATGACGGTCCCGAAGGGCGGCGTTCGGGCTCTGCAGCAGATATTCGATGTAGGTCCGGTGGCCCCAGAACACGAAGCCGGCCGCCAGCGAGCGTTCGGCGACCTGCGCCAACGCCTCGACCGCGTCGGAAATGTCGCCGCCCGAACCGTCGAGCTCGACCGGCGCGCCGATCCGGAAGAGGCCGGCGTCCGCAAGCCGCTTCAGCAGCGTCGCTGGATCGCCGATCCCGGCGTCGAGCGCCGACGCGTTGTCGTCAAGCCAGTGTTCGAGCGAAGGGTCGAGGCTCATTCCGCCGCCTTCAGGCCGTCCCAGCGGTAGTCCTCGAGCTGGGGATTGAGCGGAGGTTGCCCGAGATTGTTGGCGAAGTTGCAGAGCGTGGCGAGGCTGACGCCCAGCACGACTTCGAGCGCGGCCTGATCGTCGTAGCCGGCAGCCTTCAAGGCGGCGAGATCGGCGTCCTCCACCTTGCCGCGGGTCGCGATCACCGCGGTGGTGAAGGCTTGCACGGCGTCGAGTTTGGCCTCGCCCGTCGTGCGGACGCCGCGGAGCGCCTCGACCTGCGCGCCGGGAAGTCCGGCTTTGGCGGTCGCCACCTTGGTGTGGCCGGCGACGCAGAAGCCGCAGCCATGGGTCGCCGCGGCGGTGATCTGGACGACCTCGCGCTCGGCGAGCGTCAGCGACGCGCGGCCGTTGATGCCGCCGACGGTCAGATAAGCCTCAAGCGCCGTCGGGGCGTTGGCCAGAACCCTTAAAAGATTGGGCAGAAACCGTTCGCCTTCTCGGCGCTGGCGAGGAAAGGCTTTGCGGCGTCGGGCGCGTCGTCGAGCGTGCGAAGCGGCAGGCGGCTCATGATTGGCCTCGTTTGTTGGTCTTGCGAGCGCGGCGATCGTGCGTCAGGGGACAGCCCCCGCGCAAGACGCCCTCAGGACGTCGCCGCAGCCCTGACGCCGAACTCGCCGCCGATCGTGGCGTGGCGCTGACGGCCCCTCTCGCCCACGCCGAGATGCGGGAACAGCAGCTCCGCGACCTTGAAGGCCTCCTCGAGATGCGGGTAGCCGGAAGCGATGATCGTATCGACGCCGACGGCCTGATACTCCCGAAGTCGCTGCGCCACCGTCTCCGGATCGCCGACGAGCGCCGTGCCCGCGCCCTTGCGCACGAGGCCAAGGCCCGCCCAGAGGTTGGGAGCGATCTCCAAATTGTCCCGCCGTCCGCCATGCAGCGCGGTCATGCGCGCCTGGCCCACGGAGTCGGACTTCGCGGCCATCGCCTGCGTGGCGGCGATCGCGTCGTCCGATACCTTGCTGATGAGGCGGTTGGCGGCGCTCCAGGCCTCGGCTGCGGTCTCTCGGACGATCAGGTGGATCCGCAAGCCGAACTTCAACCTTCGGCCCCGTCTGGCGGCTGCGGCGCGGACGCGCTCGATCTTCTCCGCCACCTGATCGACCGGCTCGCCCCATGAGAGGTAGACCTCGGTCTGGTCGGCCGCGAGCTCGATCGCGGCGTCGGACGATCCGCCGAACCAGAGCGGCGGATGCGGGGTCTGCACCGGCGGGAAAGCGAGCTCCGCCCCGAACGCCTTCAGGTGCTCGCCCTCGAAGTCGACCTTTTCGCCCGACAGCATGCGCCGCCAGACCGTGAGGAATTCGGCGGCCTGTTCGTAGCGGGCGTCGTGATCCAGGAAGACGCCGTCGCCCGCGAGCTCCGCCGCGTCGCCGCCCACGACGACGTTGAGCAGCAGCCGTCCGCGGCTGATGCGGTCGAGCGCCGCCGCCTGCCGGGCCGCAAAGGCCGGGCTGGTGACGCCGGGGCGCAGCGCCACGAGAAACTTCAACCGTTCCGTCGCGGCGGCGAGCGCCGTGGCGACGATCCAAGACTCTTCGCACCCCTTGCCGGTGGGCAGCAGAACGCCCTCGAACCCCAGCCGGTCCACCGCGATCGCGATCTGCTCGAGATAGGGAAAATCCGCCGGCCGATGGCCGATGTCGGAACCGATATAGGTCCCGTCGCCCTGCGTCGGGATGAACCAGAACATCGAGAGCGGCGCGGTCATCGAAAATCTCGTCCTTTGGAATGCCAAGCGGATCTTGCCGATCGCGCGGAGCGTCCGCCGATCGCGATGGCGCGCTGCAGCAAAGCCGCTTGACGCGCTTTTTCCATACATTCTATCACTTTGATAGATCAATAACCGACGCGACGTCTCGCGAGGCTTTTCCATGCCGCCCTCTGAAACTGACATCGGCTTCGACCCGCTGGCCGTGGGCGCGGGCTCGCCGCCGCGATCGGCCGCGGCGACCCGGCTCGCCCAGGCCGGACAGGCGATCTTCGGACCCCGCTTCCATGCGCCGCTCGCCACTGAACTCAAGGTCTCCCGGCCGCTGCTGTTTGCGATGGTGAACGACCAGCGCCGCATCACTCCCGACGTCGAACGGCGGCTCGCCGTCACGATCCGCGCCAGGATCGTCCCGCAGCTCGAGGCCAGGATCGAGACGCTCGCCTTGCTGGCGGAATCGATCGAGCGAAAGCTCGAGGCCTATTCGCAGACGCCGGCCGTCCAGGCGGAGCCGCGGCCGTGAACGCTCCGACGCCCGCCGCCGCGTTCGCGGCCGTCCGTGACGACGACTTCCAGAGCCTGTTCGCCGAGGTGGGCGCGCGCGCCGCCGAGCGCGACCGCGAACGCGTCCACCCGACCGACGTCATCGCGCTGCTGCGCGAGCGCCGCGTCGGCGCGCTGCGTCTGCCCGTGGAGGAGGGCGGCCGCGGCTATTCGCTGCGCCGGCTGTTGTCCTTCGTGATCGGGCTTGCGGCGGCGGACTCGAACGTCGCCCATGCGCTGCGCAACCACTACGCCTTCGTCGATCGTTTCGCGCTGCCTCATGCCGTTCCGGGGCGCGAGCGCTGGTCGGGCCTCGTCGCCACCGGCGCGATCGTGGGCGTCGCAAACACCGAACTCACAAGCGCCAAGATCGGCGCGAGCGACTACGCCACGACGCTGACGCAAGCCGGCGACGGCTATCTGCTGAACGGACGGAAATATTACAGCACCGGCGCGCTTTACGCGGACTTCGTCCTGATCCGCGCGGTGCTGCCGGACGGCCGACCCGCCTCCGCCATCATCCCCGTCGAACGCGACGGCGTCGAACTCGTCGACGACTGGGACGGCGCGGGCCAACGACTGACCGGCTCCGGCACCACGGTGCTGCGAGACGTGCGCGTCGAGGCCGACGAAGTGATCCCGGATACCGAAGAGGTCGGCTACGGCGTGCCCTACGCCAACACGCTGGCGCAGCTCATCGTGACCGGCGTCGTGGCGGGCATTTGCCGCAATGTGCTGGCCGACGCCTCGGCGCTGCTCGGCGGCCGCAAGGAGCGACATTTCTATTACGCCAGCTCCGAACGGGCCGCAGACGACCCGGTTCTGCTCGGGGTGATCGGCGAGATCTCCGCCTCGGCATTCGCGGCCGAATCCGTCGTGCTCGCCGCGGCCGACGCGCTCGACCTCGTATTCGAGGCGCGCCGGCAGGGCCTTCCGGCCGAACAGCTGGCGGTGAATGCGGCGGCCGCCACCGCGCGGGCGAAGCTCGTCGCCGACGAACTCACGCTGCGCGCCGCCACGCGCCTGTTCGACGTCGGCGGCGCCTCGGCGACCAAGCGCACGGCGGGCCTCGACCGGCACTGGCGAAACGCCCGGACGCTGTCCTCTCACAACCCCACCCCCCTCAAGGCGAGCGCGCTCGGCGCATATGCGCTGCATGGGACGCCGCTGCCCTCGCAGGGCTTCTTCTGATCTGCGCTTTCGGCCGCGCGAAAGTGCGGACCACGCCCTTCCTCCCTCAGACGAGCCGATCGATGATCGCCCATAGACACCTGCGCCGCGCCGCCGGCGGTTCCTTCCTCGCGCTTGCGCTCGCTGCGCCCGGCGCGGTCTTCGCCGAACAGCCGAAGCCTGGCGGCTCGCTGACATTCGGCGTGACGACAGAGCCTGCCTGCTTCAACCCGCAGCGGTCCGAGCAGCAGAACTCCTTCATCGTGATCCGCAACTTCGTGGACTCGCTCGTCGCCAAGAACGCCGACGGCCGCTTTCTGCCCTGGCTCGCGACCTCCTGGACGATTTCGCCGGACGGCAAGACCTACGACTTCAAGCTGCGCGACGACGTGACGTTCCACGACGGCGAGAAGTTCGACGCCGAAGCGCTCAAGTTCAATTTCGACTTCATCAAGGAGCCGGCGAACACCAACGCCGCCGGTCAGCTTCTGCTGGCCTACGAGAAATCCGAGGTCCTCTCGCCCACTGAGCTGCGGGTGACGCTGAAGCGGCCGGACTCCGCGTTGCTCGAAGCGTTTTCGAGCATTCGCCTCGGCATCCTGTCACCCAAGGCGCTGAAGTCCGGCGACCGGCTGTGCTCGGGCGGCCCGGCGCTCGCCGGCACCGGTCCGTTCGTGTTCCAGTCCTACACCCGCGGGCAGTCGGTGCAGCTCAAGCGCAACGAGGCCTATCGCTGGGCGCCGGGTTATGCGGCGCATCAGGGGCCGGCCTATCTCGACACCGCGACCATCCGCTTCCTGCCGGAATACTCGGTGCGCGCCGGCGCGCTCTCTTCCGATCAGGTCGACGTCATCGAAGGCGTCCAGCCGATCGACGTCGCTCTGTTCAAGGGTCAACCCGGCTTCCAGTTCCTCGTCGGGCCGTCGGGCGCCCAGACCTCGTTCACCTTCAACATCAACTACACGATCCCGCCGGCCGACGACGTCCGGGTGCGGCGCGCCTTGCGCGACGGCGGCGACATCGCCGGGCTGGTGCAGGGCGTCTATCTCGGCACGGTGCGCCGCGCCTGGTCGAACATCGGCCCGGAAAACCCGTTCTACAACAAGGCTCTCGAAGGCAGCTGGGGCAACGACCCGAAGAAGGCCAACGCCATTCTCGACGAGGCCGGCTGGACGGGGCGAGACGCGGAGGGCTTCCGCATCAAGGACGGCAAGCGCCTCACCATCGAGGTCGGCTACCCGCAGCCCTTCGTGCGCGACAACCGCGACGTGCTGATCCAGGGCCTGCAAGCGCAACTGCGCAAGAACCTCGGCTTCGACCTCAAGCTGCGCATCATCACGGCGGGCGAGTGGGCGCAGCAGCGCGAGAAGGCGACCTGGACGATCTATCCAAACACGTTCCTGCCCGCCGACGCGGCCCAGGAGCTGCAGAGCAACATCGGCGAGCAGGGCTTCATCCGCGCCGCCGCCGCCAAGGGCGACAAGGAGCTCTTTCGCCTCATCAACGCGGCGCTCGCCGCCACCGACGTCGAGGAGAAGAAACAGCTCGTCGACGCCGCGCAGAAACGCGCGGTGGACGAGGCCTTCATCGTCCCGCTGTTCTCGGCGAACTACCAGCTCGCCGCCAAGGACACGGTGCGCGGCCTGTCGTTCGAGGCGCAGCTCGACTCGCCCTCGAGCCTCCACGACGTCTGGCTCGCGAGCCGGTGAGCGCGAGGCCGCTGCTCCGGCGCGTCGCCGCAAGGCTCGCGACCAGCATCCTGGTCGCGTGGGGAAGCGTCACGACGGCGTTCGTCGCCCTCCACGCGCTGCCCGGGAAGATCGAGGACATTCTCGCGGGAGACCTCGAATATCCCGGCCTGCGCGAGGCGATCGCGGCCGAGTGGGGGCTCGATCGGAGCCTGCCCGAGCAATATGTCGACTTCGTCGCCCGCATCGCCTCCTGCGACTTCGGCGTCTCCTACGTGCTGCGCCAGCCGGTCGTCGAGATCGTCGGCTCGCAAGTCTGGCCGACCGTGCAGCTCGCGGCCGCGGCCGGCGCGCTGGCGCTTGTCCTCGCGGTCCTCGCCGCGACGCTGACGGCGGGCCGCGGGCCGCTCGCCCGTGGGGTCGCCTCCACGGTCGAGCTCGTCTGCGCCTCCGCGCCGGTGTTCTGGATCGGCATCCTGCTGCTGATGGCGTTCTCCTTCACGCTGCGCTGGTTCCCGGTGTCGGGCGCGCAGAACTGGAAGTCGCTGGTGCTGCCGGCCGTCGCGCTCGCGCTGCCGACCGCCGGGCTGCTCGCGCAGGTGCTGCGCGAGGCGATGGAGAAGACGCTCGAGCAGCCGTTCATCGTCACCGCGCGCGCCCGCGGCCTCGGCGAGACGCTGATCCGCGTCCGCCATGTGCTGCGCCACGCCGCGCTGCCGGCCGTGACGCTTGGAGGCTGGATGATCGGCGGGCTGCTCGGCGGCGCCGTCATCACCGAAAAGGTCTTCGGCCGGCCGGGCCTTGGCGCGGTGACGCTGAACGCGGTGCTCACGCATGACGTGCCGGTGGTGCTCGCGGTGGTGCTTCTCGCGGCCTTCATCCACGTGGCGGCCTCGACGCTGCTCGACGTCGTCTATCTCGCGATCGATCCCCGGCTGAGGGCGCAATGACCGACACGCTTCTCGACGCAAGGATCGCAGCCGCCGAAGCGCCCGCGAGACGCCGCGCGGGCCTTGGCCACGCGCTTCGTCAGTCGGCCCCGTTGGCGGCCGCGGCCTTCATCGCGGTCCTGGCCGCGGTCGCGATCGCGCCGGAGCTTTTCACGCGCGCCGACCCGCTCGCCGAGGACGTGATGGCGGCGCTGAAGGCCCCCGGGGCCGAGCATCTGTTCGGCACCGACAGGCTCGGCCGCGACGTCTTCGCCCGCGTGGTCCACGGCGCGCAGTACTCGCTCGCGATCGGGCTCGGCAGCGCCGCGATCAGCGTCGTGTTCGGCGTGGCGCTCGGGCTTCTGGCGGGCCTGCGCAGCCGGCTCCTCGACGAGGCGATCTGCCGGCTGTTCGACGTGATCTCGTCGTTTCCCGGCGTGCTGCTCGCAATGCTGGTCGTCACTTTCCTCGGCGCCGGCATGGAAAACATCGCGGTCGCGGTTGGCGTCGCCGGAATCCCCAAGTTCGGCCGCGTCGTCCGCGCCCAGACCCAGCTCGTGCGCGACGCCGACTACGTGACCCACGCCGTGATCTACGGCCGCTCGCGCCTCGCGACCTTCGCGGCCCATCTGCTGCCGAACGTCCTCACCGCAATTCCGGTGGTCGGGACGGTCTATGTCGGGACCACGATCCTCGCGGTCTCGGGGCTGAGCTTCCTTGGGCTCGGGCCCCAGCCGCCGACGCCCGAATGGGGCGTCATGCTCGCCGAAAGCCGCGACGTGCTGCGCGTCGCCTGGTGGCCGAGCGTGTTTCCAGGCGCCGCCATCACGCTGACGGTGATCTCCTTCACCGTGCTCGGCAACGCGCTGCAGCGCCGCTTCGAGGGGCGAACGTCGTGAGCGCGCGGGAGACGCTGGTCGAGATCGAAGACCTGACGGTCGCCTTCGGCGCGGACCCCGGAACGCCGGCCGTGCAGAACGTCGATCTCGTGGTGCGGGCGGGCGAGTGCGTGGCGCTTGTCGGCGAGTCAGGCTCCGGCAAGAGCGTCACGGCGCGCAGTCTCCTGGGGCTCGCGGGCGCCGACGCCCAGATGACCGCGCGGCGCTTCCGGATCGCCGGCGAGGACGCGCTCGGCTTCGACGAGCGGCGTTGGCGGGCGATCCGCGGACGCTTCGCAGGCCTCGTGATGCAGGACGCGCTGACCTCGCTCGATCCGCTGCGCACGATCGGCCGGGAGGTCGTCGAGGCGGCGCGCCATCACCGCTTGCTGGCGCCGCGCGACGCCGGTGACGGGCTCGTGCGGGAGGCGCTGTCCCGCGTCGGCGTCCCGGACCCGGACCGCCGCGCCCGCCAATACGCCCACCAGCTGTCGGGCGGGCTGCGGCAGCGCGCTTTGATCGCGGCCGCGATCGCCGGCGGTCCTAGGCTCGTCATCGCCGACGAACCGACCACGGCGCTCGACGCCGCGATCCAGACCCAGGTGGTCGCCGTGCTTCGCGACCTCGTGGCGGCAGGCGCGGGGCTCCTGCTCATAAGCCACGACCTTTCCGTCGTGGCGGGCGTCGCCGATCGCGTCCACGTCATGCGGCGCGGGCGCGTGGTGGACAGCGGCCCAACCGCCGAGGTGCTGGCGCGCCCGCGCCATGGCTACACGCGCGAGCTGATCGCGGCGTCGCCGTCGAAAGGCTCGCGCGGGGCGCGGCTGTCGTCGGCCCGGATCGCGCCTGACGCTGCGGGCGCGATCCGGATCCTGCGCGACCCGCTGCCCGCCCGCGCGCCGATCGGCGAGGCGCCGGTCCTCGAGGCGAGCGGCCTCACCAAGCGCTATGCGGCCGGCAACGCCGCAAAGGCCTTCACGGCGCTCGACGACGTGTCGCTCACCATCCGCGCCGGCGAGGTGGTGGGACTGGTGGGGGAGTCGGGCTCCGGCAAGTCGACGCTCGCCAAGATCGCACTCGGTCTCCTGGAGCCGGACGCCGGGAACGTCCGGCTGCTCGGCCGCCAATGGTCGGTCGTCGCCGAACGGGAGCGGCGCGCCTTGCGGCCGAAGCTGCAATACATCCCGCAGGATCCGCTGAGCAGCTTCGACCCGCGCTACCGCGTCGCAGACATCATCGGCGAGAACCTTTCAGGACTGTCCAGTCAGGCCAGGCGCGACCGGACCGCGGCGCTGCTCGAACAGGTCGGGCTTGACCACGCTTACAAAAACCGGCGGCCCGCGACCCTTTCGGGCGGCCAGCGGCAGCGCGTCGCGATCGCCCGGGCGCTTGCGGCCGAGCCTGCGCTGATCATTTGCGACGAGCCGGTCTCGGCGCTCGACGTCCGCATCCAGGCGCAGGTGGTCGACCTGATCGCGGAGCTCCAATCCCGGCTCGGCACGGCGCTCTTGTTCATCAGCCACGATCTCGCGCTCGTACGGCACGTCGCGGACCGGATCCTGATCCTGAAGGACGGCCGGATCGTCGAGCAGGGCGAGACCGACGCGGTGTTCGACGCGCCGATCCACGACTACACGCGCGCCCTCATCGGCTCGATTCCGCCGCCGCTCCACGCCGAAGACCGCGCCCCAGCCCACCCGTGAAGGAGACCGGCATGGCCGAGCGCCAGCTGCACCTCAACGTCAACATGTTGAACGCCGGCTTCTACGGCTCGGCCTGGCGCGCCGCGGCCAGCGAGCCCGACGCTTTCCTGACGGCCGCGCACTATGTGAAGACCGCCCGGATCGCCGAGCGCGGGACCTTCGACGCGGTGTTCCTGGCGGACGTGCCCGCCCTCAGCGACCGGCCGGAATACCGGCCGTTCCACGCGCTCGAGCCGACGCTCCTGCTCACCGCGGTCGCGGCCGCGACCGAGAATATCGGGCTCATCGCGACCGCCTCGACGACCTACAACGAGCCCTACAACATCGCCCGGCGCTTCGCGACGCTCGACCTCGTCTCGGGCGGCCGCTCGGGGTGGAACGTCGTCACCACCGCGGACGCCGCGGCCTCGCGCAATTTCGGCTTCGACAACGTCACGGCGCACGCCACGCGCTATGAACGCGCGGCGGAGTTCACCGAGGTGGTCACCGCGCTCTGGGACAGCTGGGAGGACGACGCGCTCGTCGGCGACAAGGCCTCGGGCCAGTTCCTCGACCTTTCGAAGGTCCATTCTATCCAGCATTCGGGCCGGCACTTCTCGGTGAAGGGCCCGCTGAACCTGCCGCGCTCGCCACAGGGCCATCCCGTCGTGGTGCAGGCGGGCGGATCCGAGGACGGCCGCGAGCTTGCCGCCCGGCACGCCGAGGCGATCTTCTCGGTGGCTCTCACGATCGAGGAGGGCGTCAGTTTCTCGGCCGACATCCGCCGGCGCGCTGCCCGCTACGGCCGACGCCCGGAGGCCATCGTGACGCTGCCTGGCCTTGCCACGGTGATCGGCTCGACCGACGAAGAGGCGCGGCGGCGCGAGGACCGGCTCTGGTCGCTCATTCCGGGCGATTACAGCCTCGTGCGGGTCGCGGGCATCTTCAAGGTCGACCCCGCAAACCTCGATCTCGACCGCCCGCTGCCGGACGCGATCGAGCTACCGGTCGACGGCTCGCAGACCTTCTTCCGCGCCATGTACGACACCGCCCGCCGCGACGGGCTGACGGTGCGCCAGCTGTTGCGAAAGCTCGGCGGCGGCACCGGGCACCGGGTCATCGTGGGCTCACCCGTCGAGGTCGCCGACGACATCGAGGCTTGGTTCCACGCGGGAGCCGCCGACGGGTTCAACCTCATGCCCGACGTCCTGCCTGACGGCCTCGAGATCTTCGTGGACGAGGTCGTGCCGATCCTGCGCAAGCGCGGGATCTTCCGCCACGCCTATGAAGGCTCGACCTTGCGCGACCATCTTGGCCTGGCGATGCCCGTAAACCGCAATGGCGCGCGTCGAATCGCAAGCTAGCTCTTTTTCCGCGCGTCCAACCAGAGACCGAAGGCGTCTTAGCTGCGAGGGTCGGGCTCTCGGAGCGCAGCCAAGTTCCGCTTGTGGCGCAGGCCGGCCGGAACCTGTCGCCCTCGGCAAACTCAGTCCCGTTCGACGCCTTGCTGCCGCAGCGGAGCTTCAGACCCGTCTAGCTCAAGAAGTCGTGCGCGGGCCTCGCCGGCGTGCGCAATCGGCATAGGTCTCGGGTTGGAGCGGCAGCCGGCGGGATCGCGGCTCTGACAGCGCGGTGAAGCAGACGAATGAAGCGCCTTTTCGGAGCGGCGGTGCTCCTGGCTACGTGCCTGGGCGCGTTTGGCGCTGCGGTCGCGGCCGACGACGACCGGCGACGCTACGTCAAGACTCCGACCGGCTTCCTGATGGTGCTCCGGCGCGGCGACGACGTCTTCGCCGAAGTGACGAAACTCGCCGAGCGGGAAAAGTTTGGCGGGGCCAGCCTGACGGGCATCGGCTTTCTGGAGACCGCGACCTTCGGGTTCTACGACTTCGAGAAGAAGGCGTTCGATCCGCGGACCTTCTCGAAGGTCGAGATGGCGAGCCTGACCGGCAGCATCGCCTGGCAATCTGGCAAGCCGTCGATCCACGCGCACGCCGCCGTCTCCGACGCGACCTTCGCGACTTATGGCGGGCACGCGCTGGCGCTCACTGTCGGAACCGGCTCGGCCGAGATCACCGTCACGGTCCATTCGGAGCGTCTCGAGCGGGAGGTCGATCCCGAGATCGGCGCGAACGTCCTCCAGCTCCGCTGATCGAGGCCGCAGCCAAGTCAAAACAGGCTGTCGATGATCCTCAGCCCGTCGTCGAACCGGTCGACGTCATAGGCGCGCGGACTTTCGAGCCCGGCACGGGCGTAGGTATAGGTCACGCGGTAGCGCCCTGGCCCGCGGGAAAACGTCCGCCAGTTCGTCGTGGCGGAAAGATCCATCTCCGAGTGCGAGGCGATGGAGCACGGGCGCCAGTAGTCGTCGTCGCGCCGCCAGTAGCGCTCATAGACCGGCTGCTGGGCGTCGATCGCGGCCTTGAAGCGATCAGGCTGCAGCTCCTCCGGAAGCGCGTTGTGGGCGCGCTCGATCGCGTGGATCTCTTCGCAATAGCGATGGACATGCGCGATCACGTCCGGCGCGTCGACGGGCTCGAGGCCGGCCGAAAAATCCTTTTCCTGACGCAGCGGGCGCGGCTGATCGGCTGACAGCGTGACGGTCCCGAAGGTCATGTAGACCAGCGTTGGGCCGGCAGGCCCGCGATAGGCGCCTTCGCCGCCTGACAGATGCATAGCGAGCGCCGCGAAGTCCCAGGCGGTCTGCTCATCGCAGGGAATGACGCGGGTGGTGAACTGGGCGAGCCCGCGCTTCTCGCCGAAATCGCGCGCGAGCCCGGCGTCGATTGCGCAAGGGGCCGGAACCGACGGATGATCCCAGCCCCACATCCAGGTCTGCTTCTCGCGGTCGAGCGTGCCGATCACCTGAACCGGCGCGGTCGCCTTCATGCCGTCGTCGGAGGTGAAGACGATTTCGCCCTTCTCGAGATCGACCGCCCAGGCGCGGTCGCCGAGCTGGAACAACTGGTTGGCGAACCCCGTCTTCAGCGCGAGTTCGTTGCGGGCGCGCTCCAGCGTCGAGGCGTGATCGAGCACAGGCGGCGCATCGATCGGCGCGCCGGGCTCCTTGCCGAACAGTCGCTTCAGGAAGGACGCCATCGCGGTAAGCTCCATGGCAGTTGGAAGAGGGGCGAGAGCGGTCGCCCAGCCGGTCGCATTAGCGTGTGGTTACGCGACTGACGTGGGCCTGCGAGAGCGGGTTTTGCGATCGGCGGAGAAACGGTGCGCCCCGACGGCATAGAAGATCGCCCCGCCAAGCCCCCCCCAGCGCCGTGGCCGGCAGCGCGAGGCCTGTTACGGTCGAAAGATAGCCGGGGCCGCTGAGAGCGGCGGCGATCCACCAGGGTGCGGACGCGATGGCCGCGCCTGCAAGCACGCCATTTGTCAGCGTCGGCCGAATGCGGCCTCGAAGCAGCGACACCATCGGGATGCCCAGCGCCAAGACCACGGGGACAGCGCCGAGGATGCCGGCGAAGAGACCGTCGACGAACCCGGGGCGAGCCTTCCGCGTCGCCTCGCCGATAGAGGGCGAACAGCAGGATGGGCGCGATTGGCGAGACGAAAAGCGCGAGAAACAGCCGGCCCAGGCTCGGCTCGTCCGGGGCGACCGGCGCTGACGGGTCGCGAGCTATTGGCGCGTCGAGGATTTTTCGATCACCGACCAGATCGCCTCGGGCGAGACCGTCGCCATCTTCGGAAAGCTCACCTGTCGCTCGGTGGAGCTCGGCCATGTCTTCACATCGCCCTTCTCCATCCTCGCCAAGATTCGCGATAGAGAATGATCTACTTCCAGTTCATGGAGGACGCCTACGCGTCCGCGAGTTCCTTCCGTCGAAGTGGATCTGGACGGTGACGACGACGAAAGAGACGCCTCCGTTCGAGGTCGGCCCCGTAGGGCCGCACACGTCGCTCGGGAAGGGCGCTCGCGTCGGATGTCGGGGGCGGCTTCTGAAACACTGGACGCATCGCATGCGTCGGAGAGCGTTCCAGGAATTCGTCCCTTCCATCCGACGCGATGTGGGATGCTATTTCTGCGTTTCCAGATAGTCCACGACCGCCTGCCGCTCTTCCGGCTTGGCGAGCTTGAACATCATCTTGACGGTTCCGCCGGCGTACTTTGCGGGATCAGTCAGCCACTGCTGCAGCTTTTCCTTGTCCCAGTTGCCGATCTCGCCGGCCTTCTTTTTGAGCGTCTCGCTGTAGGCGAAGCCCGGAACGCTCGCCACGGGGCGGCCGACGACGCCAGTGAGCGGCGGACCGATCTTCGCCTTCGCGTTCGGGCCGATCTCATGGCAGGTCTTGCACTTGGCGAAGACCTTTTCGCCCGCCGCCATGTCCTGGCCGCCAGCCGCCGCGGGCTGTGCGCCGCCCTGTCCCGGAGCGCCGGGCTGCTGTCCCGCCGCGCCGCTGCCGGAGCCGGGAGCGGTCGATCCGGGTGCGGCCTGCGCGGGTGAGGCGACCGCGGCCTGCGTGATGATCTGGGTGCCGTAGCCGTGGCGCCCCGCCCATTCCTGCCAGTTGTCCACGACCGTGCCGGTGAGCAGGATCCCGATGCCGCCGGTCAGCGTCACCAGCACCGCGAACCACCACGCCCAGCGATGGATCGACTCCATCGTGGCGTTGAAGCCCATGGTCCAGCGCCAGAACAGGGCCGCGCGCTCGGTCGCGGTGCCGCGATCGACGATCTGCTCGATCTCGCGGTCGCCGCCGTAGCGGGAGACGGCGAGGATCGTGCCGGCGTGCATCGCGAACAGCAGCGCCGAGCCGTAGAGGAACGCGATCGAGAGCGCGTGGAACGGGTTGTAGAACAGGTTGCCGTAGCGCAGCGAAAAGTTCTGGGTCCAGTCGAGATGCGGGAAGATGCCGAAGGGCGGCGCCTCCGACCATGACCCCATGGCGAACGGCCGGATGAAGCCGAGCACGAGGTAGAGGAAGATCGCGCTGGCGAAGGCCCAGGCCACATGCGTGCCGAGGCCGAGAGCCCGCGCCCGGCGATACATGCGCGCCCACCAGAGCAGGATCGCCGAGGTGAGGAAGAAGCCCGCCATCACCCACCAGCCGCCTTCTTTCAGCGGCGGGATGATCTTGAAGCCCATCTCGGGCGGCGGCGGCGCGAGGCTCAGCCAGAAGAACTCGCGGATGAAGGCCTGCGGGCTCCAGTTGACCGAGGCCAGCATGTTGAGCCCGATGATCTCGATCGCCAGGAACCCGCACATGAGCGAGGCCAGGCCGAGCCACCCGAGATAGATCGGGCCGATCTGCGCGTCGCCGAACCGGCCGATCCAGTAGTTGAACCGAAGCGGCGTCTGGCGTTCGAACGGGCCGGGCCGGTCCATGGGCACGCCCGCATAGAGCGGCCCGCGGACCTGAACGCGCGTGAAGATGTTTTGGTATTGAGCCATCGTCCCCTCCTCACACGGGCTTGCGCCAGATGTAGATGTCCTTCCACCACAGCCACCAGTCGGCCCAGCTCTTGCCCTCAGGCCAGTAAGGTCCCGAGATGATCATGCAGACGGCGCTGAAGAAGACGGCCGAAAGCGCAAGGAACAGCCCAAGACGATGGATGCCGAGCGGCCCGATCGAATAGCCGATGGTGTCGCGGAAGTAGGTGTTCTCGTGTTCGGCGGTCTTGATCTCCTTGCCGGGACCCGGGTTGGAGCTCGACAGGATCGCGCCGCCGTGCATCGCGAGCGCGAGCGCGGTCGTGAAGAAGAACGTGATGGCGATCATATGCGCCGGATTGTAGTGGAACTGGAGATACGCGTAGCCCGTGTTCGACACCCAATCGAGGTGGGTGAAGATCCCGTACGGGAAGCCGTAGCTCCACGATCCCATCAGGATCGGGCGGAACACCACCAGCGTGACATAGGCCAGGATCGCGAAGCTGAAGGCGAACGGCACGTGGTAGCCGATGCCGAGCTTGCGGCAGATCTCCACCTCGCGCAGCAGCCATGAGCCGAAGGCGCCGATCGCGCAGATCGTCACGACCTGCCAGATGCCGCCCTCCTTCATCGGCGCGAAGCCGAGGCCGTATTTGAGGTCCGGCGGATTGATCGAGATCAGGAACGGGTTCCAGGTCGGCCCGAGCGCCGCGCCGTAGAGGATCATCGAGATTCCGACGCCGGCGAAGATGATCGTCGCGACGCCGAAAAAGCCGACGAAGAACGGCCCGACCCAGAAGTCGAACAGGTCGCCGCCGATCAGGGTGCCGCCGCGGACGCGGTATTTTCTCTCGAAACTGAGCATCGCCATGGGACGCTCCTCCTCGGCGGTCGCCGTCTTGTTGCGCGTTCATGCCTTGAGGGATGGATCGCCGACGGCGGGGAGGCGTGGCTTGAGGCCGGGCCGTCCCGCCGCCGGCGGTTCTTGGACTTCAGCCTATGGGGCCGACATTGGTCCCGATGGAGGCCGCGGGCTTGGCCGCAGGTCCGTGGGGCTCCAGCCAGTTGAACCGGCTCGTCGACAACAGGATGAAGTGGATTACGAGCGCGAGCACGAAGAGGAAGGTGAACAGAGCCACCAGCGCTCTTCGCGGGTCGAACAGGAGCCACAGCTTCCACATGGGCGCCTCCTCAACCGATCAGCTGCGTCAGCGGCGCAAGCGCCGTGTGCACGCCGTCGAGCACGTCGTTCATCGCGTAGCCGTTCGGCCCGGGGATCCATGGCCGCCACATCCAGACGAGGATGTGAGCGATCACGGCCACGATCGTGAAGCCGATGAAGCTCGAGATGAACACGCTGTGGAATTCCTTGGCCTCGTTCTCGGTCAGTCCCGAGAGCGAGCCCCGTCTGTCGATGTCAGCCATCGTCATCTCCACAGGGATTACCGCGGCCACCCGCGCGGCGGGGACGTCCCCGGCCGGGCTTGGACCCCCGGTCGGTCTTCCCGGGCCGCCATGCGGGAAACATGGCGGCCCGGAAACTCTTGAGCCCGGACCCTGGCGGGGTCCGGAAAACGTCAGCCCATGAACGCGCAGGCGAGCGTCGCCGCCGCGGTCGCGTGGGCCTCCGAGAACACCGAGCGGCCGCCCGCGCTTCGCCCGCCCGTCGCGCGGCGCGCGATCTCGGCGGCGAGGAACAGCGGGTAGGTCGCGATGACGAGCGCGCGGAACTCCCAAAGCGCCGCCTTGCGGTCGCGCTCCTTGCCGAGGTCAGGCGCGTGGGCGATGTCGGTCATCGAACAGCCTCCAGCGTCGCGGCGCTTGCGCGCCCGATGTCGTCTGCGCCGACGGAAGCCGAGCCCCGCTGGCGCGCGCTGCGCTCGGCGGCGTCGCGAAGGCGACGCGCGGCCGAGATGCGGATGAGGATCGGTTGGGCCTCGAGAAGCGCGTCGAGCGCGTCCTGCGCTTGCGGCTCCCAGGCGAGCTCGGCGTGGGCCCGGCTCGGCGTCGCCTCGACGCGGTCGAGGTCCTGGGCGAGCGGCAGGATCTGGAACAGCGCGTCGAACAGCGCGTTGCAGACCTCCTGCACGAGGTAGGTCGCGCCCGAATAGCCCATGAAGGGCGTGCCGGTGTGCCGCCGGATGATCGCGCCCGGGAACGAGGCCGCGATGTAGCGGGAGCGCCCGCCGGCTTCGGCCGCGTACATCCGTTCGTTGAACGAGCCGAAGAGGACGAGCGGCGCCTTGTCCCTGACCATCGTGCGGACGAGGTCGTTGTCGGTCTTCTTTCCGGGCACGCGCGGGACCGCAAAGGCGCATGGCAAGCCCATGTCGTCTTCGAGAAATTTCTTTACGCCACGCACGTAGGTCTCGTTCGCCACAATCGCGAAGGAGGCGGTGGCGAAGAAGTCCTGCGTGACCGAGCGCCAAAGGTCCCACAGCGGCTTGATGGTCGTGTGCTTCTCGCGCTCGATGAAGGGCTCCGGATCGAGCCCCGTCAGCCGCCCGAGCTCGCGCAGGAACAGCGTGGTGGATTCGAGCCCGATGGGCGCCTGGAGATACGGCCGCTCCAGCGTCTCGCAGAGCAGGCGCCCGAACTCGCGATACATGCAGACATTGACATCGGCCTGCGCGAGCTTCGTCACGTCGGCGAGGTGACTGCCGAGCGGGAACGTCATCGCGACCTCGGCCCCGATCCCCTCGATCAGCCGCCGCACCTCCGCGAGGTCGGAGGGCATGTTGAAGGTCCCGTAGGCCGGGCCGATGATGTTGACCTTCGGCTTCTCGCCGTCCTTCCGGGGGCGCTGCGCCGGAACCCGCTTCGGGCCGAACTCCGACCAGAGCCACGCCATGGCGCGGTTCGCCGACTGCCACTGGTCCTCGTCGATGGTGCGCGGCAGGAAGCGCTTGATGTTGGAGCCCTGCGGCGTCACCCCGCCGCCGATCATCTCGGCGATCGAGCCGGTGACGACGACCGCGGGCAGCTCCGGGTCGAGCACGGCGCGGGCGCGCTTCATCGCGCCTTCGGTGCCGTGGCGGCCAAGCTCCTCCTCGCCGAGCCCCGTGACCACGATCGGCAGCTCATGCGGGGGGAGCGCGTCGGTGTAGTGCAGCACCGAGGTGACGGGCAGGTTCTCGCAGCCGACGGGGCCGTCGATGATCACCTGCAGGCCCTTGATGGCCGTGAAGACGTAGACCGACCCCCAGTATCCGCCGGCGCGGTCGTGATCGAGCACAAGCATCAGATCATCTCCTCGGCCTTGGCGGCGGCGGACTGCTTGATCAGATGCTTGCGATAGGTCTCCTTGTAGTCGTCGCGCTTCTGGGGCGTGTCTTCCCAGACGCCCGCCGCATGGCCTTCGCCGACGCCCTCGAAGAACGCCTTCATGGCGTCCATGCGCGACTTGCCGGCGATCGCGCCGTTGATCACCTGCGCGAGGGAACCCGCGCCCGCCGGGCCGAACAGCGGCCGGGCGGAGATGAGGTTCGTGAAGTAGAGCGCCGGGGTCCCGGCGGCCTTGGCCTTCTGCACCACTGGCGTGGTGCCGATGACGAGGTCGGGCTCGTATTCCGCCATGGCCGCGAGGTCGTGCTCGAGCGAGGCGCGGAAGCGGACCTTGACGCCATGCGCCTCCAGCCAGTCTCGGTCGGCCTCGGCCTGCGGCGTCTTGGGGCAGGCGGAGCCCACATAGCGAAGGTCCGCGCCGCTCTCGACCAGAAGACGCCCGACCAACAGCTCCGAGCCCTCATAGCCCGAGAGCGAGATGCGGCCCTTAATCGGCTTTGCGGCGAGCGCGCCCTTGATGGCGGGCAGCACGGCCTGCTTTGCGGCTTCGATCTTCTCCGCGGGGACGTTAACGGCCTTGCCGATGGCCTCGAGCCAGGCGGCCGTGCCCTCGTAGCCCACGGGCCCCGAGCCGACGATCGGGCGGCCCGCCGCCTCGAACTCGCGCATCGAGGACTTGTAGAAGGGGTGGATGGCGGCCACGACCGCGCCGTCGAGCGCGGCGTAGAGCTCGCGCCATTCGCGGGTCGGGACCACCGGACCGGCCGCGAGCCCCATGGGCTCCAGCATCCGCCCGATGCCGACGGGGTCGGCGGGGAACATCTCGCCGAGCAGCGTGACGGTCGGTTTTTCGGAGCGCCCGCCCTTGGGGGCCTGCACCGGGCCTTGCTCGACCTCGGTCCGGGCGTAGGCCAGCATCGCGCCGGCCAGAACGTCCTTGGCTTCCGCATGCGTCGGCACGCCGAAGCCCGGCACGTCGATGCCGATGATGCGGACGCCGTCGATCTCCTTCGGCAGCAGTCTGAGCGGCACGCCCGAGGCGGTGGGCACGCAGAGGTTCGTCACCACGATGGCGTCGTAGAGCGCGGGGTCGGCGAGCTTGAACACCGCCTCGCGGATGTCCTCGTAGAGCTTGCCGGTGACGAGCGTCTCCGAGTTGAACGGCACATAGCCGACGGTGCGCTTGGCCCCATAGAAATGCGACGTGAAGGTCAGGCCGTAGACGCAGCAGGCGCTGCCCGAAAGGATCGTGGCGGTGCGGCGCATGCGCAGGCCGACGCGGAGCGACCCGAAGGCGGGGCACATCGACTGCGGCTGGTCGTGGGGGCCGACGGGGTAGTCGGCGGCGTAGCGGTCGAGGATCTCGCTCTGGCCGGCCTTTTTCGCCGCCGACAGCATCTCGTCCTTGCCCGCATGGCAGCCGAGGGCCGGCGCGGAGCCGTCCTCCCTGCGCGGGGCGTCGGATTCGATGGCGTCGGGAGCGATGTCCATGGCGCGGCGCTCCCTCAGACCGCGTCGTAGACGACTTCGAGGGACGGCTTCCGGAAGTCGACCCGGCCGCACATGTCCTCGAAAGTCGCGGGCTGGAGCACGACGTTCCGCCCCACGGCGTCGCCGGCGAACAGGTTCAGCAGGCCGTCCTGGGTGAGCGGGGTCGGGCGCATGGGCGGAGCGTCGGCGACGTTCTGCGCGAGGCCTTCAAACAGCGGCGCCCAGCGCGAGCCCGGCCCTCCGATGATCTCGTAGGAGGCGCTCTTGCGACGGATGTCGTCGTCGGCGGGGATCGAGGCAAGGATCGGGATGCCGGCCGCTTCCGCGAAGGCCGCGGCCTCGCCGGTGCCGTCGTCCTTGTTCACGACGATGCCGGCGACGCCGACATTGCCGCCAAGCCGGCGGAAGTAATCCACCGCCGAGCAGACATTGTTGGCGACGTAGAGCGACTGCAGGTCGTTCGAGCCGACCACGATGACCTTCTGGCACATGTCCCGGGCGATCGGCAGGCCGAAGCCGCCGCACACGACGTCGCCGAGGAAGTCGAGCAGCACGAAGTCGAAGCCCCATTCGTGGAAGCCGAGCTTTTCGAGAAGCTCGAAGCCGTGGATGATGCCGCGCCCGCCGCAGCCGCGGCCGACCTCCGGCCCGCCGAGCTCCATGGCGTAGACGCCGTCGCGCTTGAAGCAGACGTCGCCGATCGCGACCTCTTCGCCCGCGAGCTTCTTCTTCGTCGAGGTCTCGATGATCGTCGGGCAGGCGCGGCCGCCGAAGAGGAGCGATGTGGTGTCGCTCTTCGGGTCGCAGCCGATCAGCAGGACCTTCTTGCCTTGCTGGGCCATGGAGTAGCTGAGATTGGCGAGCGTGAACGACTTGCCGATGCCGCCCTTGCCATAGATCGCGATGATCTGGGTGGCCTTGGCGGCGGGCTTTTCTTCGGTCGCTTGGGCCACAAGTGCGGCGAGGCGCGCTTCGGCGGTGCTCATGCCGTTCCCTTCCAGTCGATGATCATCTTCAGGCAGGACGGATCCTCGAAAGCGGTCCGGTAGGCGTCGGCCGCCTCCCGCGCCGGGGCGCGGTGGGTCACGAGGTTTTCGAGCGACAGGCGGCCCGAGGCCGTAAGCGCCGTGACGGCGGCGAGGTCGGCCGGCTTCCATTCGGCGGCGACGCGCAGGCGCGCCTCGCGCATGAAGGCCGGCGGAAACGCGAAGGAGACGCGGGTCTCGTAGAAACCCGCCAGGACGATCTCGCCGCCGGGCGCAAGCCGCTGGATGAGCGCGTCAGTGAGCAAAGAGTCGCCGGATGCGTCGCAGATCACGCGATAGTCGCGACGGGGATCGTTCTCGGGATCGATAACCAGATAACCGTCAGCGCCGGGCCGGCGGGCGGGAAGCTTCTCCCAGACGATCGGCGGCTCGGCTCCGAGCGCCACCGCGATGCGGGCGACGAGGCGGCCGAGCACGCCGTGCCCGACGATGAGTTCGGGCTGCGCATGGCCGGCGAAGGCGTGGTGCGCGGTGGCGGCGAGCGCAAGCAACGCGGCGCTCTCTCCAAGCGCCGGCTCGACTGGCGCGACGCGCGCGCCCGGCGTCACAAGCGCGCCCGCCGCCGCGCCGAACAAGCCGCGGATCTCGCCGAAACACTTCGCGCCGGGAACGAACACCGTCTCGCCGACGCGGCGGCCCGACTCGGGGCCGGCCTCGACGATCTCGCCCACCGCCTCGTAGCCCGGCACCAGCGGGTAGCCCATTCCAGGGAAGGGCGGCATCGAGCCGTTCCAGAGCAGCCGCTCGGTGCCGGTGGAGACGCCGCTGAACGCGGTCTCGACCACCACGTCGCCCGCGCGCGGCGCGGTCAGCGCGAGACCGCGGACGCTGATGCGCCCGGGCTCGTCCAGTACCACTGCGGTTGCGGCGAGGCTCATTGGGAGAACTCCCGTGGAGCTGCGGATGCGATATGTCAACTTAACGAGACGTCAATCTACGTCAAGTTAGCTTTACGCCTAAATTCGCCACATCGGCCCTTCGGAGCTTCGGCGGGCGGTGATGACGGCGAGCGGCAGCGCCCCGCGGGTGAAGCGGGTGCGCACGCTCCAGAATCCGGCTCGCTCCATCAGCTCCGCGATCTCCGCGGAGGTGCGCGGGCGCCCCGAGCCCATGGCCAGAAGGTAGAATCCGAAATAGGCGTGGCCGACGCGGGCGGCGCCCGGCATGTCGGCGATCGGCTCGGCGACCATGACCTCGCCGCCGGGCGTCAGCGCGTCATGAGCGAGCTTCAGCAGCGCGACGACGCGCTCGTCGTCATGATCGTGCAGCACGCGCACGAAGGAGACGACATCGGCCTCGCCCGGCGGCCGATCGGCGAAGAGATCGAGGCCATGGACGGCGATGCGGTCGCCGAGACCCGCCGCCGCGAGGCGCTGCCGAGCGCGTTCCGCAACCGGCGGGAGGTCGGCCATCGCGATGGCGAGGTGCTCCCAGCGCCGCGCGACCGTCTCGACGAAGGCGCCGTCGCCGCCTGCGAGATCGATCAGCGAGTTGCGGTCCCCGAACGAGAACACGTCGAGCACGTCGTCGGCCACGAAGGTCTGGGAGGCGGCCATCAATTCAGAGTAGGGGGCCGCTCCCTCCTCGCCGACCTCGCCTCCGCCCGCATAGGGCCAGAAGCGTGAGAGCCGCGTCTCGCCAGCCTCTCCGCGCAGGAGTTTTACGGGGTCTGCGAGGTCGGCGTAGAGCATGTCGTGATGCGCGATCATGGCGCGCACGCCGGTCTCGCCCTGGAGCGCGGAGCCGAGCGCTGCGATCTCGTAGGAACCGTTCTCCAGCCGCTCGACGAGATCGAGCGCCGCCGCGGCGTCGAGCAGTTTTTTGACGGCCTCCGGCGACATGCGGAGCGGCCCCGAAAGGTCTTCCGCCTTGCGCGGCCCGTCGGCGAGAAGCGCCAGCAGGTCGAGCTCCACCACGGCTTTCAGGATCTGCGAATAGACGAAGCCCGCGGTGTAATCGAACAGCCGCCTTGCGCTCGCCGTCGCGATCGGCCGCGTCAGCGGGTTCTGGGCCGCGCTCCTTCGAAACTCGCGATCGGCGAGCTTCTCGCGGCGTAGCTTTCGCCACGCCGCGCCGATGCGCTCGCCGGGCATGACCGGTGGTTCATGCCCCTCGTTGTCCACCGCGGTCATGCGGCGACGGTCTTCATGCCCGAAGGCATGAAGCGCCTCGTTTCATGCAGGATCAGCGCCCGAAAGTCCGCTTCGCCGGGGCAGGGCGGCACGAGCGCCGCCGCGCGGGCGACGAGCGACTTGAGCCGCCCCACCGCGGCCTCGAGCCCGAGTTCGAGCACCGCGCTCGGCCGCCCCAGCGCCTTGTCGCGGCCGGCGGGTTTGCCGAGTTGGGCCTCGCTGCCGACATGGTCGGAAATGTCGTCGGCGACCTGGAAGGCCTCGCCGATGGTCTCGCCGAGCGCCCGCCACGGCTCATGGGCCGCGCCCGCCGCCGCTGCGCCCGCGACCGTCGCGGCGGCGAAGAGCGAGCCGGTCTTGGCGAGGTGATAGGCGGCGAGATCCACTGCGCTTTCACATTCCCAGGCTTGACCTGCCGTGATGCCGCCCTGCGCCCCGACCGCGCGTCCGACGACGCCGACCAGCGCTCCGATGCGCTCGGGCCGCCGCATGGGCGCGGCTGCGATCGTCTCGAAGGCGAGCACGATCAGCGCGTCGCCGGCGAGCACCGCGAGCGGCTCGCCGAACGCCCGGTGGGCGGAAGGCTTGCCGCGCCGAAGGTCCGCGTCGTCGAAGCAGGGCAGGTCGTCATGCACGAGGCTTGCGCAGTGCAGGAACTCGATGGCGGCCGCCGCGGCGTCGGCAGCCGCGGGATCGTCGTCCCCGCAGGCTTTCGCCACAGCGAGCGCCAGCCGCGGGCGTATCCGCGCCCCGCCGGGGAACACCGCATAGTGGAGCGCGTCCGCCAGTCGTGGCGGGCAGTCGGCGCCGGCTGCGGCGCGCAGCGCCTGTTCGAGCGTCCGTTCGATGCGCGGCGTCAGGTCCATGGATCCTCCCGGTGCGCGCGTCTAGTTTTTATGACGTGCATATTTGTCCAAAATATTGGACAACGGAAGAGGCTCGCCGAAATGTTTTCGGCGGCCTATGGGATCGAGGCGAGATGCTCTGGCCAGAGCGAGGCCTTCGCCATGCCGGCTGACCGCGTGGTCGTGATCGGCGCAGGGATCGGCGGGCTCGTGGCCGCCGCCGTCCTCGCGCGCGCCGGGCTCGACGTGACAGTGGTGGAGAAGGCCGCGCGGCCGGGCGGAAAGATCCGGACCGTCGAGGTTGCGGGTCGGCCGATCGACGTCGGCCCCACGGTCTTCACCATGCGCGGCCTGATGCGCGAAATCGCCGGGACGGCGGGCTTCGATCTCGACGCAGCCGTCACGCTGAGACCCGTCGAGACGCTCGCGCGCCACGCCTGGGGGCCGGAAGAGCGGCTCGACCTCTTCGCCGATCCCGCCCGCTCGGCGGACGCGATCGGCGACTTCTCCGGCGCGGCGGAAGCGAAGCGCTTCCTCGCCTTCCACGCCGAGGCCGCGCATGTGTTTCGCACGCTCGACCACAGCTTCATCCGCGCCGAGGCGCCGAGCCGGGCGGGGCTCGTGATGGGAGCGGGGCTTTCGGGGCTCGTCGATCTCGCCCGCATCCGCCCGTTCCAGACGCTGTGGTCCACGCTGACAAGGATGTTCGAGGACCCGCGGCTGCGGCAACTCTTCGGCCGCTACGCCACCTATTGCGGCTCCTCGCCGTTTTCCGCCCCCGCCACGCTGATGCTCGTCGCCCATGTAGAGATGGACGGGGTGTGGCTTGTCGAAGGCGGCATGATCCGCCTTGCGGAGGCCTTCGCCCGGCAGGCCGAGGCCAACGGCGCGACGTTTCGCTATGGCGTCGGCGCGGCGCGCATCGAGGCCGAGGGCGGAAACGTCTCGGGCGTGACGCTGGAGAGCGGCGAGTGGCTCGCCGCCGACGCCATCCTGTTCAACGGCGACGTCGAGGCGCTGGGGGCCGGGCTTCTGGGCGAGGCGCCCGTCCGGGCCGCGCCGCGCACCAGCCCGAACGACCGCTCGCTCTCCGCCGTCACCTTCGCGTCGGTCGCCCGCGCCGACGGCTTCCCGCTCGCGCGCCACACGGTGTTCTTTTCGGGCGGCTACCGCGCCGAGTTCGACCAGATTTTTGGTCGCTCGCAGCTGCCCGAGGCGCCCACCGTCTATCTCTGCGCGCAGGACCGTGACGACGGGGGAGGTTTGCTCTCCGACGGCTTCGCGTCGGAACCACCTCCGTCATGCCCGGCCGCAAGGCCGGGTATCCACGACTTGGGAGACGGCGCCGTCGCGAAGGGAAGTCGTGGATACCCGGCTTCGCCGGGCATGACGGCGGAGGCGCGCGGTCGGCGGAGCGATGCTCCCGACGTCTTTCCGGAACGCCTGATGCTGCTCGTCAACGCGCCGCCGGTCGGCGACGTCTATCAATTCGGCCGCGAGGAGATCGCGAGATGCGAGAGGAACGCGCTGGAGCTATTGGACCGCTGCGGGCTGACGCTGGAGTTTTCGGGCGAGACGATCGCCACCACGCCGAGCCAATTCGCGCAGATGTTTCCGGCGACCGGCGGGGCGCTTTACGGGCCGGCGAGCCACGGGTCGAGCGCCTCGTTCCGGCGGGCCGTGACCACGAGCCGCCTGCCGGGGCTCTATCTCGCGGGGGGCAGCGTCCATCCGGGGCCGGGCGTGCCGATGGCGGCGCTTTCGGGATGGCGAGCCGCCACCTCGCTGATCCGGGACCTCGCTTCGACCGGAAAATCCCGCCGAGCGGCTACGCCTGGTGGTATCTCGACGGCTGGAGCGAGGACGGCCGGCACGGGCTGACGATCATCGCCTTCGTGGGCTCGGTGTTCTCGCCCTATTACGCGCTCGCCCGCCGCCGCGGTCCTGCCGATCCGGAAAATCACTGCGCCCTCAATGTCGCGCTCTACGGGCCGGGCGGGCGCTGGTCGATGACCGAGCGCGGCCGCCGCCGCATTCGGCGTGAGCCGAACCGCTTCGTCATCGGCCCGAGCGAGCTCGTCTGGGACGATTCCGGGCTGACGATCCGCTTCGAGGAGATCTGCGCGCCGATCCCGAAGCGGCTGAAGGGCGAGGTGCGGGTGAGCTTCGGCCCTGTGCTGAGCCGCGCCTTCGCGATCGACGGCGAGGGTCGTCACGAATGGCGGCCGATCGCGCCGATGGCGGAGCTCGAGGTTCGATGCGAGAGCCCGGCGCTGAACTGGCGCGGCGACGGCTATCTCGATTTCAACGAGGGCTCCGAGCCTTTGGAGACCGCGTTCTCGAAGTGGATCTGGGGCAGGGCGCGGACCCGCGACGGGGCGCTGGTGCTCTATGACGTCGCGCGGCGGCGTGGAGCCCCACTGTCGCTCGGGATCGCGATCGATGGGGAGGGGCGGTTCTCCTCCGTCCCCGCGCCGCCCGTCGCGGCGTCGCCAAGACTGCTCTGGGGCATGCCGCGCCTGGTCTGGCGCGACGCGGGGACGGTCCACCGCATCGAGGCGAAGCTGGAAGACGCGCCGTTCTATTCGCGCTCACGCATCGCGACGACGATCGGCGGCGAGGAGGTTTCGCTCATGCACGAAAGCCTGTCGCTCGACCGGTTCGGCATGCCGGTGGTGCAGGCGATGCTGCCGTTCAGGATGCCGCGGCGCGGATGAAGGGTTGATCCTCCCCTGCGCTTCAGCGCGGGGGAGGGGGACCGCGAAGCGGTGGAGGGGCGGGCGCAGGCGATCGACGCGTTTTGCGCCAAGGGCCTCCTCCACCATGGGCTTCGCCCATGGTCCCCCCTCCGCTGACGCAGAGGAGGATCAGGAAAAGCGCGTCTCTTGGGGCTGTGCGGCGTCCCGCTCCGCCTTCTCCCGGTCCTCCCGCAATGTCCGGCGGATCGAGACCCACTGCCAGCCGAGCACGCCGAGGATGACGCCGAAGACGCCCAGAAGCTCGATCAGGCCGAAGGCGTGAGAGTCGATCACCGGGCCCCACGCTCGATGCGGCGCGCCTGCTCCAGCCGCGCGAAGGCCTCCGCCACCCCGCCGACGCGCTCTCCGAAGCGGGGAGGCGCGGTGGCCGGCGCCGGTTCGCCCATCGCGGTCGCGGCTTCGATGAGCGCGCGCCCCGATGCGAGCGCCGGCGCTTCGGCGTCGCGTCCCGGCGTCGGAATGACCGAGGTGAGCGAGGCCGCAAGGCGCCATGCCTTGGCCGATCGACCGACGACGGCGCGGCGCGTGACGCTGTCGTGGCCCGCCGCCGCCACCTCGTCGCCGATCGCCGCATAGATCCGCCGCGCGGCTCCTATCGCCGGCCGGCAATCGAGCGGCAGCGCCGCGATGCCGGCGTCAGCCCGCGCATAAAGCTTTTCAGCTTGGCCCAGCAGGCGGCGGACGACGCGCGCAAGCGCCGGCGAGGGTCGGGGCGCCGCCAACAAGGCATCGGCGTCGAGGCCTGCTTCCGCGCACCAGTCGAGCGGGAGATAGAGGCGGCCCATACGGGCGTCCTCGCCGACGTCTCGCGCGATGTTGGTCAGCTGCATCGCGACGCCGAGGTCGAGCGCGCGGGCGAGCGCGGCGGGCGAACGCGCGCCCATCACCAGCGCCATCATCAGCCCGACCGTGCCCGCGACCCGCACCGCATAGGCTTCGAGCGCGTCGAATTTTTCGTAGCGCCGGCCTTCGGCGTCCCAGGAGAATCCTTCGATCAGCGCGTCGGGAATGGCCCGCGGGATTCGTCTCCCCGCCACCGCCGTCGCAAAAGCGCGATCAACTGCGCTGTCCTCGGGGCGCTGGGCGTAGGCGGCGTCGAGCCGGGCCTTTAGGCGCTGAAGGCTCGCCGGATCGGTCGATGTGTCGACCGCGTCGTCGGCCTCGCGGCAGAAGGCGTAGAGCGCGACCGCCGGCTCGCGAACGCGCCGCGGCAGCAGCAGTGAGGCGGCCTGGAACGAGCGCGACCCCTGGGCGAGGATCGCCGAACAGGCGGCGAGGTCAGCGGACGAGGCTTGTCGCATGCGGGACCACCTGATCGAGGATTTTTGCGGAGCACAGCACCCCCGGAAGCCCTGCGCCCGGATGCGTGCCTGCGCCTACGAGAAAAAGGTTCTGGACCTCCTCCGAGACGTTGTGCGGCCGGAACCAGGCGCTCTGGGTCAGCACGGGCTCCAGCCCGAAGGCGGCGCCGTGGGGGCTCAGGAAGTCGTCGCGGAAGGTCAGCGGCGTCGTGACCGTTGAAGTGACGATCTCGCGCTCGAAGCCCCGCATGACGGTCTGGTCGAGGAACCGCGCGACCCTTTGGCGATAGGGCTCGGCCTCCTGCGTCCAGTCGGCGCCGCCGAGCAGGTTCGGGACCGGCGAGAGCACATAGAACCCGTCGCAGCCTTCCGGCGCGAGCGACGGGTCGGTCGCTGTCGGCCGGTGCAGATAGAGCGAAAAGTCCTCGGCGAGGCGCTTCCTGGAAAGATGTCGTCCAGCAGGCCGCGATAGCGCGGACCCATCAGAATGAGGTGGTGGGGCAGCTCCGCAAAATGCTTTCGCGTTCCGAAGCGCCACACGAAGAGGCTCATCGAGTAGCTTGATTTGTTGAGCTTTTGATCATTCCAGCGTCGCCTCGTTTCGCCGGCGAGAAGGCGAGAATAAGTGAAGCCGCTGTCGGCGTTCGAGACCACGACGTCAGCGCGGATCATCTCGCCGCTCGCTAGCTTCACGCCCGTCGCGCGGCCGTTCTCGACGAGGATGCGCTCGACTTCCGCATTGAGCCGCACCGCGCCGCCAAGTCCGCGGACGAGGCCCGCGAGCCCCTCCACCAACCGACCGATCCCGCCCATCACGTAATGCACGCCCCAGCGCCGCTCGAGCCAGGCGATCAGCGCATAGAGGCTTGAGGCGCGGAACGGGTTTCCGCCGACGAACAGCGGATGGAACGAGAGCGCCTGACGCAGCCGCTCGTCCTTCACGAAGCCGGCGACGAGCGCATGGACCGAGCGATAGGCCTTGAGCCGCACCAGTTCTGGCGCGATGCGCGCCATGTCGGAGACGCGCGAGAATGGCTTCGCGCCGAGCTCCTCGAAGCCAACGCGGCAGAGCTCCTTCGAGAAGGCGAGGAAACGCTCATAGCCGTCGAGGTCGGAGGGTGACAGGCGGCGCACCTGCGCGCGCATCGCTTCCGCGTCGGTCGAGCAATCGAAGGTCGACCCGTCGTGGAAGCGGATGCGGTAGAACGGGTCGACGGGAACGAGCGTCACGTCGTCGGCCATTCGTCGTCCGGCGAGCGTCCAGAGCTCCTCAAAGAGATGCGGCGCGGTGACGATGGTCGGGCCCGCGTCAAAGGTGAAGCCGTCCTGTCGGTGCACGCGCGCCCGGCCGCCCGGTTGGTCAAGCCGCTCCAGCACCGTCACGCGCCAGCCGCGCGCGCCGAGCCGCACCGCCGCCGCCAGCCCCCCGAAGCCGGAGCCGATGACGACCGCATGCGGCCGGTCGTCGACGAGGGGCCAGCCGTCAGCCATGGGCGGTCGTCCTTGGCGTAGAAGGGCGATTGCCGCGAGGTCGGCCCCCTCCCTCCCCCTTGTGGGGAGGGTGAGGGTGGGGGTGGTTCAGAATGGAGCGCTCCGGCCGCGCGTTGAGCCGCGTCGCCGGCTCTGCCTTTTCCGGAGCCACCCCCACCCCCGACCCCTCCCCACAAGGGGGAGGGGGGCAGGCGGCGCAGCTCGAGCCGGGACGCTCAGCCATGGGCGGCGGCCTTCTGCTCGGGCGCGGCCGTCTTCGGGGCGAACTCGCCGATCAGCGCATGGATCTTTCCGGGCGCTTCCTCATGAGCGAGGTGGCCAAGCCCCTGCAGGCAGACGACGCGAGCGTTCTTCGCGAGCCGCGCGACGCCCGCCGCGCGCCCGGGCGGCACCATGGCGTCGGCCTCGCCGACGACGAGGAGCAGCGGCGTCTCGAGCTTCGATAGATCGTCCTCGAGCGCGTGGAGATCCCAGCCCGCCATCATGCCGAGCGCGCCCGAGACATGGGACGTGGTCGTCGCGAGCCGGCCATAGATCTCCTCGTCGAGCGGGTCGATCTCCGAGCCGGTGCCGTCGAGCAGCGGGGCACGGCGACCGGGTCGCGCGCCCGGAGCGCGAACAGCCAGGGGGTAAGCGGGTTCAGCGCCAGCAGCTTCGCCGCGCCGACGAAGAACGGCCGCGCGAAGGAGTTCGAGATCGGGAACAGCGCCGTTGAGGCTGACGATGGCGTCGGGCGCCGCGTGGCCGTCGAGCGCCATGCGGATCGCGATCGCTGCGCCCGCCGAATGGCCGACAATGATCCGGGGCCGGGCGCCGAGCTTCTTCAGCAACGCGCCGACAGCCTCGGCCATGCCGGGCAGAGTCGTCCGGCCGTAGGGAAGGGGGTCGGTGAAGGCGTGGCCGGGGAGGTCCGGCGCGATCACGCGATGGTCGCGCGAGAGCGCGACGAAACAGGCCCCGCCAGGAATGCGTCGAGGCGCCGGTTCCGTGGAGCAGCAGCACGTCGTCGCCGTCGCCCGCCGTCTGCACGTGCCAGGTGAGCCCGCCGGCCCGGACGAAGCGGCTCGCCGACCTGTTCGGCCAGTCGCCTCCGTCGCGGCTCCAGTCGAGGCGGGCGGGCATGGTTTTAAGGCCCTCTTCCCTCGAAGGTGTGTGACGTCTCACCTCCCTCCCCCTTGTGGGGAGGGTGAGGGTGGGGGTGGTTCAGGATGGGCTGCTGTCGTTGCGCGTCGAGCAATTCGCCGTCTGCGCCTTCTCCGGAGCCACCCCCACCCCCGACCCCTCCCCACAGGGGGGAGGGGGAGAAGACTGCGGCTCGATGATCCGCCCCGCCCATCACGCCCTCAACGGCGCGGCGGCGGCCGGAACGTCCTCGCGCCCCAGCGCGCCGAGAACCGTCGCGACGATCCCGGCCGCGTCGAGACCCGCTTCCGCGAGCATGCCGTCGGGCGTTCCGTGCTCGATGAAGCGGTCGGGGAGCGTCAGCGTCCGGACCTTCAGGCCATGGTCGAGCGCCCGGCCTCGGCGAGCGTGTGAAGGACCAGCGAGCCGAAGCCGCCGGTCGAGCCTTCCTCGACGGTGACCAGCACCTCGTGGCTGTGGGCTAGCCGCAGGATCAGCTCGACGTCGATCGGCTTCGCGAAGCGCGCGTCCGCGACCGTGGTCGAAAGGCCCCGCGCGCCGAGCTCGTCCGCGGCCTTCAGCGCATCCGCGAGCCGTGTTCCGAGCGAGAGGATCGCGACCGACGCGCCCTCGCGCACCACGCGGCCCTTGCCGATGGGCAGCGCCACGCCGCGCGCCGGCAGGGCGACGCCCGTCCCGTTCCCGCGCGGATAGCGGAAGGCGATCGGGCCGTCGTCATGGGCCGCGGCCGTCGCCACCATGTGGGTGAGCTCCGCCTCGTCGGCCGGCGCCATCACCATGCCGGGCAGGCAGGTGAGGTAGGCGAGGTCGAAGGAGCCGGCGTGGGTCGGGCCGTCCGGTCCCACGAGACCCGCCCGGTCCATGGCGAAGCGCACGGGCAATCTCTGGATCGCCACGTCGTGCACCACCTGGTCATAGGCGCGCTGCAGGAAGGTCGAATAGATCGCGCAAAACGGCTTCAGACCCTGCGCCGCGAGCCCCGCCGCGAAGGTCACGGCGTGCTGCTCGGCGATGCCGACGTCGTAGACGCGGTCCGGAAACGTCTTCTCGAACAGGTCGAGCCCGGTGCCGCCCGGCATGGCGGCGGTGATGGCGACGATCTTTTCGTCGGCTGCAGCTTCCCGGATCAGGCTCTCGGCGAACACCTTGGTGTAGGCCGGCGGCCCGGCCTTGCCCTTGGCCTGCGCGCCGGTCGCGACGTCGAACGCCACCACGCCGTGATACTTGTCCGCGGAGGCCTCGGCGGGCCCGTAACCCTTGCCCTTCTGCGTCACCACATGGACGAGGATCGGGCCCTGCTCGGCGTCGCGCACGTTCTTCAGCACGGGCAGCAGGTGGTCGAGATTGTGCCCGTCGATCGGCCCGACATAGTAGAAGCCGAGCTCCTCGAACAGCCCGCCCGACCAGAAGGCGCGGCCGTATTCCTCCGTCTTGCGGGCCTTGTCGAAGAGGCCACGGGGGAGCCTCTTGCCGAGCCTCTTCAACGCCTCGCGGGCGCCGCGATAGGTTTTTCCGGAGACGAGCCGCGCAAGATGCGCCGAAAGCGCGCCCGTCGGCGGGGCGATCGACATGTCGTTGTCGTTGAGAATCACGACGAGCCGCGCGTCCATCGCGCCGGCGTTGTTCATCGCCTCATAGGCCATGCCGGCCGACATGGCGCCGTCGCCGATCACCGCCACGACGTTGTTGGTCTTAGCCAAGCGGTCGCGGCCGACCGCGAAGCCGAGCGCGGCCGAGATCGAGGTCGAGGAATGCGCCGCGCCGAAGGGGTCGTAGTCGCTCTCGGCGCGCCGGGTGAAGCCCGAGAGACCGCCGGGCTTTCGCAAAGATCGGATGCGGTCGCGGCGGCCGGTCAGGATCTTGTGCGGATAGGCCTGGTGGCCGACGTCCCAGATGAGAATGTCGTCGGGCGTGTCGAACACGTGGTGGAGCGCGACGGTGAGCTCCACCACCCCGAGCCCGGCGCCGAGATGCCCGCCGGTGACCGAAACCGCCTCGATGGTCTCCAGCCGAAGCTCGTCGGCGAGTTGGCGGAGGTCGCTCTCGGGAAGTCTTCGGAGATCCGCGGGCGTCGAGACGCGGTCGAGCAGCGGCGTGCGCGATCCGGCGGTTGCGGGCGTCATCGGCATGTTCGGCCTCCTGTTCGCTCCGGATGTCAGCTTAGACCGCACAAGAGAGATGACAAGTTTTGTTTACACTCATTATGTCATCCATTCGTGACATGCGTCACGAGGCGGCAGCGCGAGCGAGCGCCGGGGCGTCGGCCGAGGGCAGCGGCATGTAACGGGCGCCCATCGCGGCCGAGAGTTCTCCAGCGCGCGGGTTCGGGCGGGGCGAGACGTCGATCACGAGGCTTTTCAGTCCCAACGCCTTCAGCGCGCGAGCGGCCTGCGCCGCCTCCTCCTGCGCCCGGGCGCGGCCGCCTTCGCCGTCGCGGGAGACGTTGGCCTGGCCGTCGGTGAGGAACACGAGCGCCGGCGCATCGCCCCGCCGCCGCGCCGCGACTGCAAGAAGCGCCGCAGCGTCGATCGCGCTCGCGAGCGGGGTGCCGCCGCCGCCGGGCAGCTCTCCGAGCGATCGCTTCGCGCGGGCGAGCGAGCGGGTCGGCGGCAGCAACAGCTCGGCTGTGGTCCCGCGAAAGGCGATGAGCGCCACCTCGTCGCGCCGGACATAGGCCTCGGCCAGAAGCAGTTCGACCGCGCCCTTCGCCTCGGCGAGCCGATGGAGGGCGGCGGAGCCAGAGGCGTCGACGACGAAGATCGTGAGCGAGCGACGGCGTTCCTTCAGGCGCTGGATGCGGAAGTCTTCGCGGCGGACGAGGATGCGGGGAGGGGGCGGACTTTCGCTTGCTTGGTTTTCGACGGACGACGTCCCACTCTGTTGAGCCGCGACGTCTCCGCCTCCCTCCCCCTTGTGGGGAGGGTGAGGGTGGGGGTGGCTCCGGAGAGAGCGGCGCGGTTGCGCGTCGAGCGATGTCGCCTCCTGCGCCTTATCCTGAAGCACCCCCACCCCCGACCCCTCCCCATCGCAAGTCGGATGTATCCGACTTGCGCACTCAGGATGGCCAACTCCGCTGAAGCGGAGTTGGCTCGGGGGAGGGGGGAGGGCCGCCTCCCTCCGCCGCAGCCCTGCCATGGCGCTGCAGCTCTGAGCGTCGCCACGAGATCGAGCCGCGCTCCGCCTTCGGGACGGCCGGGGCGCGAGCCGACCGGACGGCCGCGACGAGGCGAGGCCTGCGCGCCTGAGCGGCCCGCTGCGCCGGCCGAGCGCGCCGCGGCCGCACCAGCTTCGAGCAGTCCCGGCGGAAGCGTCGCCTCGGCGGCTGCGAGCACGCGTTCGGCGAGCTCGCGCGGATCGCCTCCGGCGCCGTCGTCGTCCTTGCCCCCGCGGTCCTCTCGATCGCCTTCGGGTTCGCTTGCGTGCTCTTCGTCGTCATGAGCGGCGGGAACGCAGGTCGCGCGGGGCCCGAGAACGAGCCGCGCCGCGAGTTCGAGGTCGGCGTCGTCGGGCCGGTCGCGACCGGCGAGCGCCGCCGCGGCGCGGGCGGCCGCGCGGGCGAAGATCAGCGGGCGCAGGCCGCAAATTCCAAGAGCCGCCGCAGCCTCGGCGAGCGCGAGCGTCCGGTCCTCGCAAACCTCGATCGCCGGAAGGCGGCGCCGCGCCGCCTCGACATCGGCGGCGTCCATAACCGCCGCAAGATCAGCGGGGCGCATCGCGGCGAGGTCGACCGCAAGTCCAAGCCGCTCGGTGAGCGCCGCGGGCGGGGCTGCGTCGTCGCCTTCGCCATCGTCGAAGGCCAGCACGGCGAAGCGGGCAGGCTGGAGCGTCCCGAACCCGTCGCGCTCGGCCGCCACGGCGCCGCGGTCGAGAGCCGACGCGATGCGCGCCGCGAGCCCCGGCGAGGCGCGTTCTGCGCCGGGGACCACAAGCGCGCCGCCGTCGGCTTCGGCGAGAACTCCGCGCTGGTGCGCCGGCCGCCCCGCCGAGAGCGTCGCCGCGAGGTCGAGGCCGCCGAGCAGGCGGTCGTCGGGGATGTTGGGCGGCAGCCGTCGGACAGGCGCGCCGGGAGGCAGAAGCGTCTTCAGGACGTCCAGCAGCTTTTCGCGCGCCGGCGCCGCGGCGTTGCGGAGGCGCATGCCGCCGAGGCCCGCCGGATCGATCGCCACAAGGGCGACGGCCGCGATCGCGTCGCGCCAGCATGGCGAGACAGGCGCGGCGCCGGGGCTCACCCCAGAAGATCCGCGACCGCGCGCTCGATCCGGGCGCTGGATCCGGTCTCGTCGAGCGGGTTGCGGCGCAGGCGATGGCGCAGCGCAGGCGCGGCCATGGCGCGAACCTGGCTCTCGCCCACCGCTTTCGCGCCGTCGAGCGCCGCGAGCGCGCGGGCGGCGCGCATCAGGGTGAGCTCTCCGCGCAGGCCGTCGGCCCCGACCGCGAGGCAGAGCCGCGCGATGGATTCGAGCGCGTCGTCGTTGACCGCGACCTCGTCGAGCCGTCGCCGCGCCCGCTCCACGCGTCGCCGGATCTTTGCGTCCGCTCCCGCCCAGTCGGCGGAGAATCCGTGCGGGTCGCGCTCATAAGCGTCGCGGCGCTTCACCACCTGAATGCGCGACGGGATGTCGGCCGGCGTGGTCACCTCGACGCACAGGCCGAACCGGTCGAGCAGCTGCGGGCGAAGCTCGCCTTCCTCCGGGTTGCCGGAGCCGATCAGCACGAAGCGGGCGGGGTGGCGGATCGAAAGGCCCTCGCGCTCCACCACGTTCTCGCCCGAGGCCGCGACGTCGAGCAGGAGGTCGACGAGATGGTCCTCCAGCAGGTTGACCTCGTCGATGTAGACGAAGCCGCGATTGGCGCGGGCGAGCAGGCCCGGCTCGAAGGCCTTCTGGCCGAGCGTCAGCGCCCGCTCGAGATCGAGCGCGCCGACGACCCGGTCCTCGGTCGCGCCGAGCGGCAGGTCGACGACCGGCGCGCGCCGCGCGACGGATTTTCGGCGCGCCAGGCCCGTGCAGGCGGGGCAGGGGGCGGCCGGGTCGCAGCCGTAGATGCAGCCCTCCACGGCCTTCTGCTCCGGCAAAAGCGCCGCGAGAGCGCGCACGGCCGTGGATTTGCCGGCCCCTCGGTCGCCCATGGCGAGAACGCCGCCGAGCGCGGGATCGACGGCCGCGATCAGCAGCGCGGTCTTCATCTCGTCCTGACCGACGATGGCCGAGAACGGGAAGGGCGGTCGGGGGGCGGAGGCGGCGACCGCGGCTTTGGGCGCGCTGTGTGCCGGGCGGTCAAGCATGGGCGGCCTCCCGGCGGTAGCGCAGGTCAGGGGCGAGCCTTGGCGGAAGGCGGAACTGAACCGTCTCCTCCGGCCCCTCGGCGGTCTCGACGGTGACGGGCCGCCAGTCGGCGAGCCGGGCGACCGCCTCCTCGACGAGGCGCTCGGGCGCGGAGGCGCCGGCGGTGATCCCGACTCTCTCGGCGCGTTCGAGCCAGCCGAGGTCGATCTCGGAGGCGTCCCCGATCAGCCAGCTCGGTCGTCCGGCCGCCTCGCCGATCTCGCGCAGGCGATTGGAGTTGGAGGAATTCTTCGCGCCCACCACGAGGATGGCGTCGACCTCGCGCGCGAGCGCGATCACCGCCGCCTGCCGGTTCTGCGTCGCGTAGCAGATGTCGCGCGTGTCGGGGCCGACGATGGCCGGGAAGCGGCTCTTCAGCGCCGCGATGACGTCGCTGGTGTCGGAGACCGAGAGCGTCGTCTGGGTCACGAAGGCGACGTGGTCCGGGTCTGACACCTTGATCGCCCGGGCTTCCTCGACCGTGGCGATGACATGCAGGCGCCCGTCGATCCGGCCGCGCGTGCCCTCGACCTCCGGGTGCCCCTCATGGCCGATGAGCACCACATCGAAGCCAAGGCTCGCATAGCGCGCGCCCTCCTTGTGGACGCGGTTCACCAGCGGGCAGATGGCGTCGATGACGTCGAGGCCGCGCGCCGCCGCCGCCGTCTCGACGGAACGGCCGACGCCGTGCGCCGAAAACACCGTGACGGCGCCTTCCGGAATTTCGTCCACCTCGTCGACGAAGATCGCACCCCTGGCTTTCAGCGCCTCGACCACATGGGCGTTGTGGACGATCTCGTGACGCACATAGACCGGCGCGCCATGGGCCGCGAGCGCCCGCTCGACGATCTCGATCGCGCGGACCACGCCCGCGCAGAACCCGCGGGGCTTGGCGAGGACGATGCGGAGGGGGCGGGATCCTGCCTCAGACGACGCCTTGGAGTTTGCGCTGACGTCCCCGTTCCCTCCCCCTTGTGGGGAGGGTGAGGGTGAGGGTGGGGGTGGCTCAGGACGAGGCGCAGACGTTGAGCGTAGAGCGGCATCGCCCTCGGAGCCTTTTCCTGAGCCACCCCCACCCCTTGCCCCTCCCCGCAAAGGGGAGCGGGTCCGGAGGCCTCGCGGTCTATCGAAGACAGCCGCGGAAGCGTTTTGGCTTTTCGGATGTCGCCTCACTCCGCCGCCTCCCGTTCGAGCCCCACTTCGGCCCACACCGCCGCGAGCGCCGCCACGAGGTGCTCGATGTCGGCGTCGGTGTGCAGCGGCGACGGGGTGATGCGCAGCCGCTCCGTGCCGCGCGGCACCGTCGGGTAGTTGATGGGCTGGACGTAGACCCCGTGCTCGTTCAGCAGCCGATCCGAAAGCTGCTTGCAGAGGACCGGATCGCCCACCATCACCGGCACGATGTGGCTCGGATTGGGAAGGTGCGGGATGCCGAGCCGGTCCAGCCGGCGGCGCACCCGGGCCACTCGGTCGCGCTGGCCGATGCGCTCGGCCTGGCTTTCCTTGAGGTGCCGGATCGACGCCGCGGCGCCCGCCGCCACTGCGGGCGGCAGCGAGGTGGTGAAGATGAAGCCCGAGGCGAAGGAGCGGATGAAATCCACCGTCGCGGCGGACCCCGTGATGTAGCCGCCGACCACGCCAAAGGCCTTGCCGAGCGTGCCCTCGATGATTGTGAGGCGGTCCATCAGTCCGCGCTCTTCGGCGACGCCGCCGCCGCGCGGGCCATACATGCCGACCGCATGGACCTCGTCGAGATAGGTCATCGCGCCATGGCGATCGGCGACGTCGCAGATCTCGGCGATCGGCGCGATGTCGCCGTCCATCGAATAGACGCTCTCGAAGGCGACGACCTTCGGCGCGGTCGGGTCGAGGCTCGACAGCACGCGGTCGAGGTCCTCCGGGTCGTTGTGCGCGAAGATGCGCTTCTCCGCCCGGCTTGCGCGGATGCCGTCGATCATCGAGGCGTGGTTGAGCGCGTCGGAGACCAGCACGCAGCCGGGGATCTGGGCGCCCAACGTCGTCAACGTCGCGAGGTTGGACACGAAACCGGAGGTGAAGAGCAGCGCCGCCTCCTTGCCGTGAAGGTCGGCGAGTTCGGCCTCGAGCAGAACGTGGTCGTGGTTGGTGCCCGAGATGTTGCGGGTGCCGCCGGCGCCGGCGCCCGCGCGGTCGATCGCCTCGTGCATGGCGGCGAGCACGTCAGGGTGCTGGCCCATGCCGAGATAGTCGTTGGAGCACCAGACGGTCACCTCGCGACGCCCGCGCGCGGTGTGGTGGATGGCGCGGGGGAACGAGCCCGCCTTGCGCTCGAGATCGGCGAAGACGCGGTAGCGGCCCTCGCGCTTCAGGCCGTCCAGACGTTCGCGGAAGTACCGGTCGTTGGTCATCGGCTTCGGTCCCCGAGGTTCAGGCTTTGGCCGCGCGGGGCGCGGGCTTCGTCGATGCGGGCGAGCGGCCCGCGCGAAGATTGTCGTTGGCCGGCAAGCCGCCCCAGAGCCGCCCGGAGTCCCAGGGCAGCGCGAGAAAGACGTGCTCGATCACGGCGAGCGCGAGCAGCGTCGAGACGAGCGCGACACTCGCGATCTCGAAGTCGCTCGGCGCCTCGCCCGCGCCGAACAGCGCGACGCCGGCGAGCGCGAGAGTGGCGGCCGTCATGGTGGCGGCGAAGAAAGGCCCCACGGGCCGGGTGCGGAAATGGCCCGCGAGATAGCGCAGCCGGTCGGGCAGGAAGCGCTCGCCGGGGTTCGGCACGCCGACGAAGATGTTGAGTTTTGCGCTCAATCGCATGACCCAGAGGGTCATGAAGGCGCAAAGGCCTGCATGGTTCTCGCCGCCGACGGTGAGCGCCGCGACCGCGGCCGCAGAGGCGAGCAGCACGACCTCATGGTGCATCACGCTCCCCGCCCCGCGCGGAAGCGCGCCCAGCCCTTGAGGCCGGCGTCCGCCGGCCCGCGATTTGGGCCGGTGACCGCGCCTGAGAGGAACAGGAGCTCGTTCCAGCCCCACACCCCGATCGCGCAGGCGAAGGCGAGGAACGCGCCGCCGGGCGTCACGGTCTTGGACGTGAGGCCGAGGCCGACGAGCGAGGCGAACAGCACAAGCGTCGCGCCAAGGATCGTCCAGCCGGAGGCGCCCGTCCGCCGGTCGAGCCAGAACACCGCCGCGGTGGCCGTCCACCAGAGCAGGATCACGAAGCCGACCGAGACGAGCGCGACGGTCATGGGAGGAGATCCCGCGTTGCGGAGCCGAACCGCGTGCTTCGAGACGCGGCCTTACGGCCGCTCCTCAGCATGAGGACGGATCGTGGCGGGCAAGAACGGTCCTCATGCTGAGGAGCCCGCTCCAGCGGGCGTCTCGAAGCACGCAGTTCCGTTCGAGCCGAGTCCATCGCGCTCACCAGACCGGCGCGAGGCGGGGCGAGGCGGGGACCTCGTTGGGAACGACCCTCACGACGTAGAGCCGCAGGAACACCGCTCCGGCCGCGAGCCCGAGCGCGGTCGCCTTCACCTTGCCGACCAGCCCGCCTTTCTTCTGCGCCGCGGCGATGCCGTCGGAGATCCGGCACATGCGGTCGAAGCCCGCTTTCATCGCCGGATGCTCGAGATCGAGCGTGAACGGAAAGACCTGCTTCGAGATCTCGGAGGTGAGGTTGAGGACCTTCGTGTCGTACCAGGTCGGGTCGATCCCGAGCGCCTTGTGGAAGGCCGGTCGGGCGTGGTCACGCACATACATCGTGGCGTAGACGGCCAGCAGGAAGAAGCGGATCCAGAGCTTGTTGACGAAGCTTTGGGTCAGCTTCGGGTCGCTGCGCATGATGATCGCGAAGGCTTCGCCGTGGCGGAACTCATCGTTGCACCAGCGTTCGAACCATTTGAAGATCGGATGGAAGCGCTTGTCCGGGTTTCGCTCCAGATGCCGGAAGATCGTGATGTAGCGCGCGTAGCCGATCTTCTCGGAGAGATAGGTCGCGTAAAAGATGAACTTCGGTTTGAAGAAGGTGTACTTCTTGGCCCGCGCCAGGAAGCCGAGGTTCACCCCGATGCCCATGTCCTTCAGCGCTTCGTTGATGAAGCCGGCATGGCGGCTCTCGTCGCGCGTCATGAAGCCGAAAAGCTCGCGGATGTCAGGGTTCTGGATGCGTTTCTTGATCTCGGCGTAGAGCACGCAGCCGGAGAACTCGGCGGTGAGCGAGGACACGAGAAAGTCCTTGAACTCGGCCTGCAGCTCCGGGGGCAGCGCTTCGAGCGAGAAGTCGTCGAACTCCGGCGTCTTGTGGAAGTGCTCCTTGTTCTCGTCGCGCCGCATCTCGGCGACGATCTGGTCCCATTCGCTTCGCACCGCCGAGACGTCGATCCTGTCCATCGCCGCGTGGTCGGTGGTGTAGAAGCGCGGGAGAGCACGGTCTCCTCCATGGCGCCGGCGGTGCTTTCGTTCGTGACGAGGCCGCCTTGCGGCACGCCGCCTTCGACCGCGATCATGACGCGCTCCTTCGTCGAAACCGACTTCGTAGAGATCCGTGAGCTCGAGATAGGCGGCGACAGGCGTCCAGATCCGGCCCCAGAGGCCGGCCTGCGTGACGCTCGCGCGGCAGCGGCGGACCACGCGACCGCCGAAGGCCGGCGTCGCGGGCGGGTTCTTCACCGTGACCTCGTCGCCGGGCCGACCTCGTAGCCGTCGAGGAACACATAGGCGTGGAGGCTTTCGGTTGTGTGCTCGACGTCGACCGTGCAGTCGATCTCGAAGCGCCGCCGGAACAGCGGCTTTGCGCGCGCGGCGCCCGTTCGCCGGATGGCCGCGACGGTCCCGCTCCCTCCCCCTTGTGGGGAGGGTGAGGGTGGGGGTGGTTCAGAATGGACCTCAGGACGGCGGCGTAGAACGGCGGCGGCCATCTCGCCTCCTTCTGAACCACCCCACCCCCGACCCCTCCCCACAAGGGGGAGGGGGGCAGGGCGCCACGCGTCTGCGCGTTCGCAGCCATTTTCATCGTGCCGCCTCCCTATGTTCGAAGAGCCGCGCGAAGGCCGCGGCGTTGCCGTAGCCGAAGGAGTCCAAAAACACCTTCTGGCCGGTCATGAGGTCGGTGAGGGTGATGCGCCCGTCCGCGCGGCGGGCGAGTTCGTAAGGGGCGTCCGCCGGAGCGCCGATCTGCTTGCGGCCGTAGGAGAGACCGTTGAGCGCGCCCCAGACGAAGCCCTCTTCCAGTCCCGGGTTCGTGGCGGCGAGGAGGTCGCCGGTCGTTGCGTCCTTCACCGTCGCGTGGCCGACGCCGCCGTCCAGAATGGTGAGCAGGCGGCTTTCGACCGTCGGGCTCTCTTCCATGCGGAACGCGCCCACGTCCGAGGCCCGCCCGACGAAGGCCGCGACCAGCGCGATCACGGCCATTGCGGCCGCGCCGATGAGGAAGGCGCGGGGCGGTGAGAAGTCGTCGGGGCGGGCCATGGCCGTGTCTCCCTCAGCCCGCCAGCGCCGCGGGGCGCGGCGCGGGGACGGGACGCATGTCGGGAGCGAAGGCGCGGACTTGCGCGACGCGGGCCGAGGCGCCCGGCTCCAGCGCTTCGGCGAGCACGGAGGCCGCGCGAGCGGCGTCGGGCAAGGCGCGCAACGTCGGTTCCGGCGTCTTGATCCGCCAGGGACGGGCGTGCGGCCAGAGTGTGAGATAGGCGACGCGCGTGCCGGCCCCGAGCCCGAGCGAGAGGTCGCCGGAGCCGTCGCCGAGAAGCTTCAGGTCCGCCCGCGTGATGGTTTTCAGTGGCAGGTTGAGCGTCGCGGTAAGCGCGACCCCAATGGACAGCACCACCCGCCGGTCGGTGATGGTGTAGACCGAGCAGCGCGCCGTCGCCCATGCGAGAAGGGCCAGCAGACCGAGGGCGATCGCGGCGATCGGCAGCAGCGCCATCGCCCGCACGGCCGCAGCCTCGAGCCCGGCCTCTGCGTAGCCCGTCGCGGCCCGCCATGCGGCGAAGACTGCGAAATAGATCGCGACCTCGCGGCAGTGGAAGGCGCGCAGCGCCAGCCCCCGCCAGCCGGGCTGCCCCTGCCAGAGGATGCGCTCGCCCTCCGGCAGCGGGCCGGGCAGGCCGAAGGGGCGGGGCTCGCCCTCTTGCGGGCCCGGGCTCACAGCAGCGGCTCCGCGCGGCCGGGATGGGCGTAGAGCAGGCCGGCGCCGTAGAAGGCCGCGGTCTTCTCTTCTTCGAGCATCGTGACCTGGTCTGGGCTCGCGGTCTGGGGCACGCCCAAGAAATTGTCGGCGTAGAGCGCCGTCACGGTGATGCGCCCGCGGCGGCCGTCCACCTTGGCGAAGGGCGTGGGCAAGAGCGCCCTGCGGCCGCCCGAAAGCTCCACCTCGAAGTAGCGGATCATGTATTCGGACTGGTCGACCCAGACGTCCGACACGACGCCGCCGACCTGCCGGTCGCCGCCGACCACAGGCCAGCCGCGCGGGTCCGGATCTTCGGGCGCGAGGTGGAAGTCGGGCGCTGCGCGCAGCGGCACGATCTTGGGTCGGCCGTCGACGGTGAGGTCCGGATGGTTCGAGCGCTCGACCCAGGAGCCGGGGCCGACGCCCGCGGTCATCGGATCGCCGACGGGCACGTAGGGCGCGCCGGAGAAGCCCGCGGTCGGAGCGAGCGCGAGATCGGCGCGCTCGACCCGGCCGCTCGGCAGCGAAACCTCGCCGTGCCCGCCATGCAGCAGGTAGGTCTTGGGCGAGGGCGGCTTCGGGAAGCCGACGATCGAGACGCCGCGGCCGACCGGGTGGTCTTCGACCAGCGGGTAGCCTTCGCGCTTGTTCTCGCGGTGGAGGTAATAGATCAACCCGGCGAAGAACGCCCAAAAGAGATAGAGCGAAGTCAGCGCGAGATCGAAATGCTGGGTGAAGTGCAGATAGAGTACATGGCGTCTCTCCCGGCGATCGTTTCCGTTGCGGTCAGGCAGGCATGTCGGCGAGGCCGATCTTCTTGTTGGCGGCGTCTTCGCGGGCGTGCCGAACGAGCGGCCCGATCGCGATCAGGGTCATGACGAGAAGGGCGAGTTCGACGCCGTAGACGGCGCCGTAGCCGGCGTAAGGCGCGGCGCCCGGCAGATGCGCGACGGCGTCGCGAAGCGCCCCGCCGCAGGCGAGCGCAGCGCCCCCCGCTCGCCGACACCGCGCCCCAGGCGCCGAGCGCGAGGCCGGTGCGCTCCTTGTCCTCGAGCCCCATGGCGGCGCTGAGCGTGCCGACAGAGAACAGCCCGCCGCCGAAGCCGATGGCGAGCACGCCCAATCGGAAGAGAGCGGGGGATTCAAGCGGCCCAGACAGCATCACGGCGGCGAAGGCCGGCAGGCCAAGCGTCGCGCCGATCGCCGCCACCACCAGCGGGTCACGGCCGGCGGCGAGCGCACGTGCGGCGATCCAGAAGGCGAGGAGGGCGCCGGCTGCGAAGAGGGCGGTCAGCGCCGAGGTGCCGCCGACCGAGAGATGCAGCACCTGCCCGCCATAGGGCTCCAGCACGATGTCCTGCATCATGAAGGCCGCGGTTCCGAGGCCGAGCGCCCAGAGGAATCGCCGCGCGCGCCGGTCGGCCGTAAAGGCGCCCCATGCGTCGCGGAAGCGCGGGGTCTCGGCGGACCGCATCGCCTCGGCCCGCGAACGATCGCGCGGCTCCATCTTCCAGAGGGCGGCGACGTTCAGCACGAAGGTCGCGAGCGCGCAGCCTTGCACGACCTGGATGAGGCGAACCTCAGAGAACTTCGCCAGCAGCAGGCCGAACAGGAAGCCTGAAAACACCATGCCGGCGAGGAGGGACACATACATCAGCGCCACCACGCGGGCGCGGGTCTCGGGCTTGGCGAGGGTCGCTCGCGAGCGCGAGGCCCGCGGTCTGGGTGGTCTGAAGTCCCGCGCCGACAGCCAAGAAGGCGAGCGCCGCCGCGACGTGGCCGGCGTAGGGGACGGGGGCCGGGTCCATCGCAAGCACCAGCAGCGCGAAGGGCATGATGGCGAGCCCGCCGAACTGCATCAGCGTGCCGAACCAGATGAAGGGCGCGCGCCGCCAGCCGAAGGCGGAGCGGTGATGGTCGGACCGGAAGCCGATGACGGCGCGGAGCGGCGCTGCGATCAACGGCACCGCCACCATGGCGGCGACGAGCGCCGCCGGCACGCCGAGTTCGACGATCATGACGCGGTTGAGCGTGCCGACGAGCAGGACAGTGGCCATGCCGACCGACACTTGGAACAGTGAGAGCCGCAGCAGTCGCGAGAGCGGCAGGTCCTCGCTCGCGGCGTCCGCGAAGGGGAGGTAGCGGGTCCCGATCCCGCTCCAGATCCTGGCGGTGTGGCGGAGCGAAAGCGTCATGGCCGAACGAGCTCCATGACTTGGCTTATGTAGAAGCCGCTTGTCACCCGGGAGGAACGGCAGGCCTCGAACGCGGGAACCGACCGGGCGAGCGCGTCCCGGAGCGCGCGCTCGGCCACGGGCTCGATCGCAGGCGACCGGTCGGAGCGGGGAAACAGCTTTCCGACCGCGTGCATGGTCGCGAGCAGCGGCGTTCGCGGTGCGAAGGTGAAGAGCAGCGAGTGACGGGTGCGAGCGCCGAGATCCTTGAGAGTCGCGACCGCGTCCGTCATCGGATAGTGTATCAGCACGTCCATGGCGATTACGTAGTCGAAGCCACCGAGCGCCTCGTCGGCGAGATCGCCGACATGGAAGTCGAGGCGGCGGACGAGATCTTTGGGCGCACGATGGCGCGCGAGCGCCACGAGCTTCGGCGACAGGTCGATCGCGACCACATCGGCGCCGCGCCGCGCCGCCTCGACCGCAAGCGCGCCGGTGCCGCAACCGGCGTCGAGGATGCGGCGGCCCGACAGATCCTCCGGCAGCATGCTGAGGATTTCTGCGCGCATCCGCTCGCGGCCGGCCCGCACCGTCGCGCGGATGCGCCCGAGCGGCGCGTCGGAGGTCATCTGCTCCCAGGCGCGAACGGCGGTGCGGTCGAAATAGGTTTCGATCCGGGTCAGTCGGTCGCGATAGGCGGCGTCGCTCATCACATCCTCCCTCAGTCGAACCCGAGAAGATCGAAAATGTCGCGGTCCTTCAGGGATTTCGCCGTGCAGGGCTCGACCCCTGCCCAGAGCTGCGCGGCGAGCCGCAGATACTCGGCCTGCACCTCCGCGACGCCCTCGCCCTCCATCTCGAACAGGGTCGACTTCTTCAGCCGAGAGCGGCGGATGACGTCGAGATCCGGCAGGCGGCCCAGCGTCTTCATTCCCGTCGCGGCGTTGAAGCGCTCGATCTGGTCGACGTCGGCGGAGCGGTTGGCGATGCAGCCGGCGAGGCGCACGTCGTAGTTCTTCGATTTCGCGCCGATCGCCTGCACGATGCGGTTCATCGCGAAGATCGAGTCGAAGTCGTTGGCGGTCACCACCACGGCGCGCTCGGCGTGCTGGAGCGGGGCCGCGAAGCCGCCGCAGACGACGTCGCCCAGCACGTCGAAGATCACCACGTCGGTGTCCTCGAGCAGGTGGAACTCCTTGAGCAGCTTCACCGTCTGCCCGACCACATAGCCGCCGCAGCCCGTGCCGGCCGGGGGCCCGCCGGCCTCGACGCACATGACGCCGGCGTAGCCCTGGAACACGAAGTCCTCGACGCGCAGTTCCTCGGAGTGGAAGTTCACTGTCTCCAGCACGTCGATGACGGTCGGCATCAGCTGCTTGGTCAGCGTGAAGGTCGAGTCGTGCTTCGGGTCGCAGCCGATCTGAAGGACGCGCTTGCCGAGCTTCGCGAACGCGACCGAGAGGTTCGACGAGGTGGTGGACTTGCCGATGCCGCCCTTGCCGTAGACCGCGAAGACCTTGGCCCCCTCGATCTTCTGGGCCGGATCGAGCGCGACCTGCAGCGATCCCTCGCCGTCGAGGCGGCAGGGCCCGGCGGCCGAGGTGGTGATCTTGGTGTGGGCGTTCATCCCCGTCTCCTCAGGCCGCCGCCGGGGCGCCGGAGACGCCCTCCAGACGGTCTTCGAGTTCCTCGCCCGCCTCGCGCAGCGCCGCGCGCGTGGCGTCGTCGGGCGTCCAGTAATTGCGGTCTTGGGCCTCGATCAGCCGGTCGGCGACGCGCGATGCCGAGGTCTTGTTCAGCCGCGCGAGGCGCTCGCGCATCGCGGGATCGAGCAGGTAGACATCGGTGATCTGCCGGTAGACCCACGGGTCCACCTGGCCGGTGGTCGCCGACCAGCCGAGCGTGTTGGTGACATGCGCCTCGATGTGGCGGACGCCCTCATAGCCGTGGGCCAGCATCCCCTCGAACCACTTCGGGTTCAGGAGCCGCGTGCGGGTCTCGAGCGCCACCTGCTCGGAGAGCGTGCGCACCGCGCCCTCGCCGCGGGTCTGGTCGCCGATATAGACCGGCGGCGCGGAGCCGCGGGCGCGCTTGGAAAGTCGCGTCAAGCCGCCCAGCGTGTCGACATACTGGTCGAGCGTCGTGACGCCGGTCTCGACGCTTTCGAGGTTCTGGTAGGCGAGATCGACGCCCGAGAGCGCGGCGCTCAAAAGCTCCGGCTGCGCCTGCGGGCGGCCGTTGACGCCATAGGCGAAGCACTTCCGGCGCCCATAGGTCTCCGCGAGGTCGTCCTCGTCGGACCACAGGCCGTTCTCGATCAGGTGGTTGACGTTCGCCCCATAGGCGCCTTCCGCGTTCGAGAACACGCGCAGCGCCGCGGTCTCGAGGTCGCAGCCGGTCCTGGCCTGATAGGCCAGCGCGTTCTTGCGCACGAAGTTGCGGTCGGTGGGCTCGTCCGCCGAGGCCGCCATCCAGCAAGCTTCGGCGAGCAGGCGGACCTGAAGCGGAAGAAGGTCACGGAAGATGCCCGAAAGCGTCATCACGACGTCGATGCGGGGCGTATCCAGTTCGGCGAGCGGGACGAGCGTCGCGCCCGCGACCCGGCCATAGCCGTCGAAGCGCGGCCGGGCGCCCATCAGCGCCAGCGCCTGGGCGATCGGGCCGCCTTCCGTTTTCAGCGTGTCCGTGCCCCAGAGCACCAGCGCGACCGACTCCGGGAAGGCGTTTCCATCCGCCACATGCCGGGCGATGAGGCGAGCGGCCTGCCGGGCCCCGTCCTTCATCGCGAAGGCCGAGGGGATGCGGAACGGGTCGAAGCCGTGGAGATTGCGGCCCGTCGGCAGAATGCCCGGCGAGCGGATCAGGTCGCCTGCGGGCGCGGGGCGGATGAACCGCCCGTCGAGCGCGCGCAGGATGGCGGGCGTCTCGTGGTCCGTGCGCAAAAGCTCCGCGACGCCTTCCGGCGCCTCGCCGCCCGCGGCCTCGCCGAGCGCTGCGAGCGTTTCGGAAAGCTCCGCTTCGCCCGGCGTTTCGCCCACCACATGGAGCCCGTGCGGGATCAGCGCGTATTCGACTTCGAGAACCTGGGCCGCCAGCCGGCCGACCTTCGCCTCCGCGTCCTCCCAACCGTCGTCGGCGCCGGCGAGATCGAGCCCGACGGCCTGCGCGCGGATCACGGTCGCGAGCGTCTCGCGCTCGGCGGCGGACGTGTCCGGCTCAAGCGCGCGCCAGCGGTCGATCGAGGCCTTGAGGTCGATCAGCCCGCGATAGAGCCCGGCCTGCTCGAGCGAAGGGGTGAGGTAAGAGACAAGCGTCGCGGCCGCGCGGCGCTTGGCGAGCGCTCCCTCCGACGGGTTGTTGGCGGCGTAGAGATAGAGATTCGGAAGGTCGCCGATCAGCCGGTCGGGCCAGCATTTTGCGCCGAGCCCCACTTGCTTGCCCGGCATGAACTCCAGCGCGCCATGGGTGCCGAAATGAAGGACCGCGTCGGCGCCGAAGTCCTCGCGCAGGTATCGGTAGAAGGCCGAGAAGGCGTGGGTGGGGGCGAAGGACTTTTCGAACAGAAGCCGCATAGGATCGCCCTCGACGCCGAAGGCGGGCTGCACGCCGACGAAGACGTTGCCGAACTCCGCGCCGAGGACGAACAGCGAGCGGCCGTCCGAGAGCTGACGGCCGGGCGCCGGGCCCCAGACCTTTTCGATCTCGGCGAGGTGGCGTTCGCGCCGCACATGGTCGTCGGCGGGGATGCGCGCCGCGACATTGGCCTGCGCGCCGAAGCGTGCGGCGTTGCCCTCGAGAATCCTCTCGCGCAGCGCGTCGACGCTCTCCGGAAGCTCGACCGTGTAGCCGTCTTTCTTCAACGCCTTCAGCGTGTTGAACAGCGACGGAAACACCGCGAGATAGGCCGCGGAGCCGACCGCTCCGGCGTTGGGCGGGAAATTGAAGATCACCGTCGCGACCTTGCGCTCGGCCTTTGGCCTGGCGCGCAGGGACACGAGCCTGTCGACGCGGGCCGCGAGCATGGCGGCGCGCTCGGGATCGACGCCCATGTCGCCGGCCTCGCCGTCGCGGCCGCCGAACGTCATGGGACCGGTGGCGCCGTCGAGTTCGGGGATCGCCACCATGATGGTGGCCTCGACCGGGGAGAGGCCGCGCTCGCTTTCCCGCCAGCCGTCGAGGCTCTGGAACTCGACCGGATGCGCCGCGAGATAGGGGACGTCGAGGTTCGCCAGCAGCTCTTCGGCGGCTTTCGCGTCGTTGTACGCAGGGCCGCCGACGAGCGAGAATCCGGTGAGCGACACGAGCGCGTCGATGGCCGGGCGGCCGTTGACCATGAAGAATTTTTCGACCGCAGGCCGGACGTCGAGTCCGCTGGAGAAGGCCGGGATCACGCTGAGGCCCCGCGCCTCCAGCGCCGCGATCACGCCGTCATAGTGCCGCGTGTTTCCGGCGAGCAGGTAGGAGCGCATCACCAGCACGCCGACCGTCCCGCGGGACTTCGGCGCGCGGGGCAGGCGGGCGGCGTCCTCGCTGATCCTGCCTTTCAGCGCCGGGTGATAGACGCCGACTTCGGGGTAGACGACGGGCTCCGCGGCGGGAACCGTCCCGCGCAGAACCTTTCGGGGGCCGTCCGCATAGCGGTCGACGAGCAGGCGCACGAGGTTCGCGACGTTTTCCTCTGAGCCCGCGAGCCAGTATTGCAGCGTCAGGAACCAGGCCCTGAGATCCTGAGCGGTCCCCGGAATGAACCGCAGGATCTTCGGCAGCCGCCGCAGCATCTTCAGCTGCTCGGCGCCCGCGGTCGCAGCGCCGTTCTGGCCGCGCAGGCGCTTCAGCAGCGCGAGCGGACCGCTGGCGGGCTTGTCCATGGTGAGCCGGCCCATGCGGGTCAGCCGCGTCACCTCCGCGGCCGACATCACGCACACCATCGCGTCGCAGGCCTCGCGCCGCGCGGCGAGCGCCGGCAGGATCGCGCGGATGTGGTCGTCCATGAACAGCATGGTGACGATCACGATGTCGGCGCAGAGCACGTCGGCCTTGGCGCGTTCGAGCGCGGAAGGGTCGTCCTCCCAGCGGGCCGCCGCATGCAGGTCGAGGGTGAGGCCCGGCAGATCCTTATGGAGACGCGCGGCCGCGCGGTCGGTGGTCGCGCCGAGATGGTGGTCGAGCGTCACCACCACGACGCGGACGGGGACGGCGCTTGGCGCGCCGGGCCTATCGGCCGAAATGCGCTTTGGCGTCATAGAGCGTCTCCACCGTGATCGCGGCGATCCCGGTCTGGCGGGCGAAGCTTTCGGTGTTCCGGCGCGCCTTTCCGCGCACGAAGAAGGGGATTTTCTTGAGCTCCTGCTCGGCCGAAGCCTCCCAGACGATTCCGGCGTCGGGGGCAGGCTCGGCGGGCGGGGCGTCCATGGGCGCGTGGCCCGCGAGATGCGAGGGCAGGGCGCCGTCGGCGAATTCGAAGTCGTCGCGGAACATCGCCACGAGGTGCTCTTCGAGCCCCATCATCAGCGGGTGGACGAGCGTGTCGAAGAGGACGTTGGCGCCCTCGAACCCCATCACGGGCGAGGTGCGGGCCGGAAAATCCTGCACATGGACCGGAGCCGAGATCACCGCGCAGGGGATCCCGAGGCGCTTGGCGACATGCCGCTCCATCTGGGTGCCAAGGACCAGCTCCGGCTGGAGGGCTGCGATCGCCTTTTCGACCTCGAGATGGTCGTCGGTGATCAGCGCCTCGATACCGAGCTCTTCAGCTTTCGCGCGGACCTCTCGGGCGAATTCGCGCAAATAGGTGCCGAGCCCCACCACCTTGAAACCGAGTTCGCTCGCGGCGACGCGCGCGGTGGCGATCGCGTGGGTCGCGTCGCCGAAGATGAAGACGCGCTTGCCCGTGAGGTAGTTCGAGTCGACCGACCGGCTCCACCATGGCAGGCGCGTGCGCTCGTCGGCGAGGATTGGGGTGGGGTCCAGGCCGGCGAGGCTTGCGACCTCCTCCACGAAGGCGCGCGTCGCCCCGACGCCGATGGGGACGACCGTGGTGAAGGGCTGGCCGAACTGACGCTTCAGCCACTCGGCGGCGGTGCGGGCGATCTCGGGATAGAGCACGACGTTGAAGTCGGCGTCGCCGATGCGCGCGAGGTCGGCTGGGGAGGCTCCGAGCGGGGCCACGACGTTGACCGTGAGGCCGAGCCGTTCGAGCAGCCCGCGGATCTCGGCGACATCGTCGCGGTGGCGGAAGCCGAGCGCGGTCGGGCCGAGGATGTTGCAGGTCGGTCGACGTTCCCCCTCCCCCTTGTGGGGAGGGGTGAGGGGTGGGGGTGGTTCAGAACAGGGCGCCGCGGGCGACGCAGCTCTACGCTCGCGCGCTTGGCCTTCTCCGGAACCACCCCCACCCTCACCCTCCCCACAAGGGGGAGGGGGTGGAGGCGTCGCGCCCTTCGATCCCGCCAGCGTCCGCACCAGCCGGTAAAAGGTCTCCGCCGCGCCCCAGTTCTCCTTCTTGGAGTAGGCCGGCAGCTCAAGCGCCACCACGGGGATCGGCAGCCCGACGGCGGCCGCAAGGCCCCCCGGATCGTCCTGGATCAGCTCTGCGGTGCAGCTCGCGCCGACCAGCATCGCCTGCGGCTGGAAGCGCTCGTAAGCGTCCGTGATCGCGGTCTTCAGCTTATCGGCGGTGTCGCCGCCGAGGTCGCGCGCCTGAAACGTCGTGTAGGTCACAGGCGTCCGCTCGCCGCGCCGCTCGATCATCGTGAACAGCAGGTCGGCGTAGGTGTCGCCCTGCGGGGCGTGCAGCACGTAGTGGACGCCGCGCATCGCGGTCGCGACGCGCATGGCGCCGACATGGGGCGGTCCTTCATAGGTCCACATGGCGAGCTGCATGGCCTCAGACCTCCAGCAGCTCTCGCCGGGCCAGGGGCCGGGCGAAGAGTTCGGCGAGGTCTCCGGCCTGTTCGTAGCCGTGGGTCGGCGTGAACAGCAGTTCGATGGACCACTTGGTCGCGAGGCCTTCCGCCTCGAGCGGATTGGCGAGGCCGAGGCCGCAGACGGTGAGGTCGGGCCTTTCGGCCCTGCAGCGGTCCAGTTGCCGGTCGACGTCCGCGCCCTCGACGATCTGGGTTCCGGCCGGCAGCAGAGCGAGATCCGGCGCGAGCCAGCGGCCGTGCAGATAGGGCGTGCCGACCTCGATGATCTCCGCTCCGAGCTCGCGGGACAGGAACCGCGCCAGCGGCGGCTCCAGCTGGCTGTCGGGGAAGAACATGACCCGCTTGCCCTCGAGCCTCGCCGCATGGCGCGAGACGGCGACGCGGGCGCGGTTCTCCTTGAGCGCGGTGACCTCGCGCACCCTCTGGGGCGAGATCCCGAACGCCTCCGCGGCGGCCGACAGCCATGCGGTGGTGCCCTCGGCCCCGAAGGGGAAAGGAGCGACGACGCCGGAACACCCGCGGGCGTCCAGCGCCGTCGCAGTCGCGCCGAGGAACGGCTGGGCGAGGAGATATCTCGTCCGGGGGCCCAGCGCCGGCGCGGCGTCGGCGCGCCGCGCGGGCAGGAAGCGGACGTCAGGAATCCCCAATTCCGAGAAGAGCCGCGCGAACTGGTCCTCGACGATGTCGGGCAGCGCGCCGACCACGACGAGCTGCTCCGGGGCGTTGGCGGCCTGCTGCGGAGCGGCGGCCACCAGCGCCGACAGGCAGGCGTCCTCGCCCTCGGTGAAGGTCGTCTCGATGCCGCTGCCCGAATAGGCCAGCACCCGGACGTCCGGCGCGAGTCTTTGCGAGAGCCGCGTCGCAGCCTTCGCGAGGTCGAGCTTGATGACCTCGGAGGGGCAGGAGCCCACGAGGAACAGCGTCCGGATGTCCGGCCGACGCTCGAGCACCTGGCCGACCACCCGGTCGAGTTCGTCATGCATGTCGGCCATGCCGGCGAGATCACGCTCCTCCATGATGGCGGTGGCGAAGCGCGGCTCGGCGAAGATCATGACGCCGGCGGCAGACTGCAGGAGATGCGCGCAGGTGCGCGAACCGACCACGAGGAAGAACGCGTCCTGGATTTTTCGGTGCAGCCACACGATGCCGGTGAGCCCGCAGAACACCGCCCGCTGCCCGCGCTCGCTGCGGATTTTTGGGGCGTCGCAGCCCAAAGGAAGGGCGACCGGCGCGTTCATGGCGCGGCCTCGACAGTGAGGCGCGACGGTCCCATCCCCCTCTCCCGCATGGCGGGAGAGGGTACGGGTGAGGGGACGTCGGAGACGCTTGCGCCACGTCCCCTCATCCGACCTTCGCCTTCGGCTCGGCCACCTTCTCCCGCAGGCGGGAGAAGGGAAGACTCCAACCGCGCCGCCCTCAGCTTCAGCAGGAACTGCGTGGCGTTGATCGCGTAGGTCGCATAGGCCGCGAGCGCGATCGTCACCTGGACATGCGGATCAGCGCCGAGCGCGAGCGCTGCGAGATAGGCGGTGTGGAGCGCGATCACGCCCATCGACACCACGTCCTCCCAGAAGAACGCGGGGGCGAACAGCCAGCGGCCGAAGACGACCCGTTCCCAGATCGAGCCCGTGACCATGATCGCGTAGAGCAGCGCGTCTTCAGGACGATCGACACGGTGGCGGCGAGGAACCCTTCGCCGGTGGCGAGGAAGCGCAGCACCAGCGCGAGAGAGATCACGAAGACGAGGAATTGCAGCGGCGCGAGCACGCCCTGGACGAGCGTCCAACGCGTCGCGTCGCGTCTCGCGCGCTCTTCGCTCGTGTAGAGCGGGCGGCGATCTGCAGTGAGGGCGCGCCTTGCCGGCATCTTCCAAAGTCCCTCGTGACTCTCGTCCGAGACAGACGGTGGAACGGCGCTAGCCAAGTGTCAAGAAAGTTGGACGTATAAAATAATTTACGCTTTTCGGCGCCGCAGCGCAGGATTCTGCTACCCCATTGCCTCTATTGAACGATCTACGGTTGTGCGTCGCCGCAGGCCGGTATTGGCCTGATGGCGCGCAATCGAAGTGCGAAATAGAGGGATTGACACCCCCTATCATCGGGAGGACGGTCGATTTAGCGCAGGCGAGACACATCGTCGCGCAAGGGGAGGGGCGCCGGTGGTGATCCTCGACGAGGCAGGAACGTCGTCCACCTGCGAGCAGGCGGTCGGAACCGAACGCGAACTTCGGGCCTTCGCCCGCGGCGCGCCCATCCAGCGAAGCGCGACCCTCGCGCGGGTCATCGAAGCCGACATCATACCCCGCCTTCTTCTCGCGCGCGGGCCTGTCGGACGCGCCTCTGCGCCCGCGAGCCTAGAGGTCGACGCGGAAGACATCGCGGGCTTTGCGGCGATGATGGTGGCGCTCGATCTCCGCAAGGCCGAAACTCGTGGTCGCGCGCGCGCTCGAAAGCGGCGTCGCGATCGAGACGGTGTTGCTCGACCTGCTGGCTCCGACCGCCCAGCGGCTCGGCCAGATGTGGGTCGACGACGAACTCACCTTCACCGACGTCACCGTCGGCCTCTGCACGCTCCAGAACCTGCTGCGCAGCGTCACCTCGGGCGAGGCCGCCGACCCGCGCGCGCTCTTCGACGGCCGCATCCTGCTGTCCGCGACTCCGGGCGAGCAGCACACCTTCGGCGTGTTGATGCTGGAGACCATGTTCCGCCGCGCCGGCTGGGACACGGTCGGCCTGCCGCTGACGGATACGGACGAGATCTGCGCCATGGTCGGCCGGCGCGATTTCTCCGTCGTCGGCTTTTCGCTGTCGCGCGAAAGCGCGCTCGAGGACCTGGCGGGGCTGATCGCCCAGGTTCGAAGAGCGTCGCGCAATTCCAGCGTCGTCGTCATGGTCGGGGGACGCGTCTTCAACGATGAGCCGTCCCTGGTGAGGCGGGTCGGCGCGGACATCACCGCGCAGGACGGGAAGGGGGCTCTCGTTGCATCCCATTCCGCGGTGTGCTCAAGAATGCAGACCCATTGATGGGATTGATCCCCCAACGGATTGCGCCTCGCCATGCAGCCTCTGGTCGCCGAGGACCTGATCGCCGGATTCGCTAAGGTGGACGAATGGTTCGCCGGCCTTGAGCCGGCCGCGGCTGCGCGCATGGTGTCTTCCGCGGCCGACATCGCGCTGGTGCTCGACGGCGACGGCGTGGTGCGCGACGTCTCCTACACGGCGAACGACCCGGCCCCGCGCGACATGGAGGACTGGGTCGGCCGGCGCTGGACAGAGATCGTCACCATCGAGAGCCGGCCCAAGGTCGAGGCGCTGTTGAGGGACGCAGGTCCCGTCGGCCCGACGCGCGGCCGCGAGATCAACCTCACCAGCCCCGGCGAAACCTCGATGCCGGTGCGCTTCTCCGCGATGCTGCTGCCGAAGGACGGGCGCGTGCTTGCGCTCGGCCGGGACCTGCGCGCCGTCGCGAGCCTCCAGCAGAAGCTGGTCGAGACCCAGCTGATGCTGGACCGCGAATACAGCCGCATCCGCAACGCCGAGACGCGCTATCGGCTGCTGTTCCAGCTCTCGACCGAAGCCGTGCTGATCGTCGACGACGCGACCGAGCGCGTCGCGGAGGCGAATGCGGCGGCCGCCAAGATCATCGGCGATCCCTCCCAGCGCATCGTCGGGCGCTCGTTCCATGACCTGTTCGACGCGCGAAGCGCCGCGAACCTGCGCCGCCTGATCGCGACCGCCCGCACGCTCGGCCATGCCGACAGCCTGCGCATCGGCCTCGCGGGCGCGGCTTCCGAGCTGGTGGCTTCAGCCTCGGTGTTCCGCCAGGAGGCCGCCACCTATCTGCTCGTCCGCCTCGCGCCCGCGGCGGACGGCGCCGCGGCGGTCGAGGCCGGTCACCGCTCGCAGGCGCTCGACGCCGTGATGCGGATGCCCGACGGCTTCGTGGTGGTGGACGAACGCCAGCGCATTCTCGACGCCAACCCCGCCTTCCTCGCGCTGATCGAGCTCGTGTCGCTCGACGCGCTCAAGGGCGCTCGGCTCGACAGCTGGCTCGGGCGCCCGGGCGTCGAGGCGCAGCTCCTCATCGCAAACCTGCGCGAGCACGGCTCGCTGCGTGATTTCTCGACCATCCTGCGCGGCGAGTTCGGCAGCATCGAGCAGGTCGACGTGACTGGCGTGGCGGCCGGAAACGCCGGCGCGCCCTGCTACGGCCTCGTCATCCGTCCCGTGCGCCGCCGGCCCGCGACGCCGTCCTCAGCGGCTCCGGGCGAGGGGTTCCGCTCAGTCGAGCAGCTCACCGAGCTTGTCGGCCGCGTCTCGCTCAAGGAACTTGTGCGGGAGTCGACCGACCTCGTCGAAAAGCTCTGCATCGAGGCGGCGCTGAGGCGGACCGACGACAACCGGGCGTCCGCGGCGCAGATCTTGGGATTGAGCCGCCAGAGCCTCTATTCGAAGCTTCGTCGGCACGGCCTCGCGCGTGACGACGAGTCGCCCGACGACACCTGACAGTCGTCAACCAAAGTTGACGTTTGAATCGTCAAAAATATTGGACATGAGGTCGCGGCCCGCCTAGCCTTGGGCCATGTCCGCGCCAGCGCCCAGCGCCGTCCTGGAACTGCTGAAGCCCATCACTTGGTTCGCGCCGATGTGGGCCTTCGGCTGCGGGCTAGTGTCGTCCGGCGCGCCGCTCGCCGAGCGCTGGCCGCTCGTGGTGGCGGGCGTGCTGCTCGCAGGGCCTTTGGTCTGCGCGACGAGCCAGGCGGCCAACGACTGGTTCGACCGCCATGTCGACGCCATCAATGAGCCGAACCGGCCAATCCCGTCTGGACGCATTCCCGGCCGCTGGGGCCTCTGGATCGCGCTGATTTGGACCGCGCTCTCCGCGGCCCTTGGCGCGGCGCTTGGGCCGGCGGTGTTCGCCGCGGCGGTGGTCGGGCTCGCGCTCGCCTGGGCCTACAGCGCGCCGCCGTTGAGGCTGAAGCGGAACGGCTGGTGGGGCAACGCCGCGGTGGGGCTCTGCTACGAGGGCCTGCCCTGGTTCACGGGCGCGGCCGTCGTCTCGGCCGTCGCGCCCGACATGCGGGTCGTGACGCTCGCGCTGCTCTACAGCGCCGGCGCGCACGGCATCATGACGCTCAACGATTTCAAGGCGATCGAGGGTGACCGCGCGCTCGGCGTCCGTTCGCTGCCCGTCCAACTCGGCCCGGAACGCGCCGCTCGCCTCGCCTGCTGGGTGATGGCGCTGGCGCAGGTCGGGGTGATCGCGGCGCTCATCTGGTGGGGAGCGTCCCTCCATGCAGCGATCGTCGGCGCGCTGTTGCTCGCCCAGATCGCGCTGATGGCGCGGTTCCTGACGGATCCTCGTGGAAAGGCCGCCTGGTACAACGCGACCGGAACGACGCTCTACGTGCTCGGCATGCTGGCCGCGGCCTTCGCGCTCGCCGGAGGCGCGGGAACATGAGCGTGCGGGCGCAGCGTCTCCGCTCCCTCCCCCTTGCGGGGAGGGGAGAAAGGGAGCTCGGAGGATGAGCGGCTTCGGCTGGGTTCAGATTGTCCGGCTCGGCCTCGCGCAGACTGCGCTCGGAGCCGTGGTCGTGCTCACCACCTCGACGCTGAACCGCGTGATGGTAGTGGAGCTCGCGCTGCCCGCTCTCGTGCCGGGCCTTTTGGTCGCGCTCCACCATGCCTCGCAGATGCTCCGTCCGCGCTGGGGCTTTGGATCGGACCGAGGCGGGCGCCGCACGCCGTGGATCGTCGGCGGCATGGCGCTGCTGGCGCTCGGCGGCGTTCTGGCCGCGGTCGCGACCGCGCTGATGGCCGAGGATTTTTCCGCCGGCCTTGCGCTCGGCGTCGTCGCCTTCCTCGCCATCGGGATCGGCGTCGGGGCTTGCGGGACCAACCTGCTGGTCCTGCTCGCGACCCATGTCGGCAAGGGCCGCCGGGCCGCCGCCGCCACCATCGTCTGGACCATGATGATCGCGGGCTTCGTGATCACCGGCGCGGGCGCAGGCCGCTTCCTCGACCCGTTCTCGCCGGAGCGGCTGGTCGCAGTCTCCTGCGCGGTGTCGGGCCTCGCCTTTCTTGTGACGGTCGCGGCGGTGTGGCGGCTTGAGCCGGCGCGCTCGCCGGCGGCCGAACGCGCCGCGACGCGCGCCGCCGCGACGCCGTTCCGCGAGGCGCTGAAGACGATCTGGGCCGAGGACGAGGCGCGCCGCTTCACCTGGTTCGTGCTCGCCTCAATGCTCGCCTATTCGATGCAGGACCTGATCCTCGAGCCCTTCGCCGGTCTCGTCTTCGGCATGAGCGCGGGCGAGACCACGCGGCTGTCGGGCCTGCAGAATGCCGGCACGCTCGCAGGCATGATCGGCGTCGCGATGCTTTCGGGCGCGTTCGGCGAGACGCCGTCCGGCCTTCTGAAGCGCTGGATCATCGCCGGCTGCCTCGCATCCGCGCTTGCGTTGGCGGCGATCGCGACCGCGGGGCTCGGCGGATCGGAGGCCGCCATCCACCCAGCGGCCTTCGCGCTCGGCCTCGGCAACGGCGCCTTTGCGACAGCGGCCATCGGTTCGATGATGGGTCTCGCCGGCCGCGGCGACCCGGCGACCCGCGGCGCGCGGATGGGCCTCTGGGGCGCCGCTCAAGCGGTCGGCTTTGGGTTTGGTGGTCTGCTGGGCGCGCTCGCCGCCGATGTCGCGCGGTTCGCTATCGGATCGACGGCCGCGTCTTACGCGCTGGTGTTTCTCGGCGAGGCTGCGCTGTTCGCCGCGTGCGCGGTGTTCGCGCTGAGGCTCGGCGGGGCAAACGCGGGGATGAGCGAACTGTGTGCTTCGAGACAGCCCTTCGGGCCTCCTCAGCATGAGGGAGGGTGAGGATGCCAATCGGGCTGTTTCATCACGCTCAAGTCATGCCGATCGCAAACCTTCCTCATGCTGAGGAGCCTCGCATCCGCGAGGCGTCTCGAAGCACGCAGTTCGCTTGTGCAGTTCACCGGGAGGCGATCCGATGACCGAGGCCTTCGACGTCGTCGTGGTGGGAGGCGGCCCGTCCGGGTCGACCGCCGCCGCCGATCTCGCGCGGGCTGGCCGCCATGTCGCGCTCCTCGACCGGGCGGGACGGGTAAAACCCTGCGGCGGCGCGATCCCGCCGCGCACGCTCACCGACTTCGACATTCCCGAAAGCCTGCTGGTGGCCCGCGCCCGCTCGGCCCGGGTGATCGCGCCTTCGGGTCGCGGCGTCGACATGCCGATCGACGACGGGTTCGTGGGCATGGTGGATCGCGAGGTTTTCGACGAATGGCTGCGCGACCGTGCGTCCCGCGCCGGCGCGTCGAGGCTCACCGGGACCTTCATCGGCCTCGAGCGCGATCCGGACGGCGTGGCGGCTGTGCTGTGGCGGCCGAAGGGCTCCGACGAGACGCAGCGGCTGCGCGCGAGATGCGTGATCGGGGCTGACGGCGCCAACAGCCAGGTGGCGCGCGCGGCGCTCCCGGGCCAGAAGGCGCCCTTCGTCTTCGCCTATCACGAGATCGTCGAGGTCCCCGATCGCGCCGACGAGGTCTTCGACGGCCGCCGCTGCGACATCCATTATGACGGCCGCTTCTCGCCCGATTTCTATTCCTGGATCTTCCCGCATGGCGGGACGGCAAGCATCGGCACGGGAAGCGCCCAGAAAGGTTTTGCGCTTCGCGAATCCATCGCCGCGCTCCGGATCAAGATCGGGTTGGAGCACTGCCGCACGCTTCGCCGCGAAGGCGCGCCGCTGCCGCTGAAGCCTCTCAAGCGCTGGGACAATGGCCGCGACGTCGTGCTCATCGGCGACGCAGCGGGCGTCGTCGCGCCGGCGTCGGGCGAGGGCATCTGGTACGCGATGACCTGCGGGCGGATGGCCGCCGAGCAGGTCGACGTCTTCCTCGCCACCGGAGACGCGCGGGGGCTGTCGGGCTTGCGAAGACGCTTCCTGAAACAGCATGGCCGCGTGTTCTTCGCGCTCGGGATCCTGCAGCGCTTCTGGTACGCGAGCGACCGGCGGCGGGAACGGTTCGTGGCGCTCTGCGGCGACCCCGACATCAGCCGTCTGACTTGGCGCGCCTATCTCGATAAGGGCCTCGTGCGTTCAGACTTGCTGGCGCATCTGCGGATATTCTTCAAGGATCTCGCGCACCTTCTCGGAATTGTCTCGCCGTGGCGCCGCGCACCCGGAAGGCGCGCTTGAGCTTGTTTTGGCCGCTCATTTCTGCAAACGCCGGACGAGATCGACGAACTGCGCGACGCCCGCGACCGTCAGCGCCGCTAGGATAACGGTTTCTGGCCAACCGACCAACGCCGCCCGGAGCGCGATCATCAATGCGGCGCCTGCGAAAATAAAAGGTCCAAATTCCATCAAGGCCTCGCCTCCGCGGCTTCGCCTCAGCCAGCCTATCAACGCCGCTTCCAGAGCGAGCGCCGCCAAGGCCAAATCGGCGATGAGGCCGCTTGTCACAAAGGTTGACATCCATCTCCCTCATTCTTGATGCGCTGGGGGGACACCGTCGACCTCGACATCATGCTCGACAACCCACGATGGCGGTTTGGAGAGCTTCCGTCGCGCGTCTGCTTGTCAGCCCGAGCGCCGAGATAAGAATAGTGTTGGTCGCCTCAAAAGCAGGCAAAGCGGTCCTGCGCGCCGGCGTTCAGTCGATGGTGGTGTGGAGAGCCTAAGAGTCGGTCGCGACGGTGTTCAACGCCGCCACGCCTCCATGGGGCAGATGGCGACCGTGAACCTGATCGCCATCTGCCTGATATCCGGACTCGTGGCGCGCCTCACCAAGGACCACTTCGCCCGGCGCAAGGCGGGCAGGAACCCGCGGGTTGTCGCGAGCTCTATGCCGGAGCTGGAAAGTCAGATCGAAGGAGATCTGGAGCGGGACGGGTTGACGTCACCACGCCGGGCGGGCGCGCGGCGCGTGGGCCTCAGACCGGAGCCGCCGCAGTTTCGCGCGCAGGCTCCGGTCTGGCGAGCCTGAGCGCCAGCCAACCAGCAAGTCCTGCGGCCAGCGAGCCAAGCAGGATGCCGACCTTCACCTCGTTCTGGAGCGTCGGGTCGTCCGCGAAAGCCAGCAGCCCGATGAACAGGCTCATTGTGAAGCCGATGCCGCAGAGCAGCGAGACGCCGAGAAGCTGAGGCCAGCTCGCGCGCGCCGGAAGGTCCGCCCATCCCATCCGGATGACGAGCGCGGCGCTTCCGAAGACGCCGACGAGCTTGCCGAGGAGAAGGCCGAGCGCGACGCCGAGCGTCAGGTGGTTGGTCAGCGATTCCGCAGTCATGCCTGAAAAGGACACGCCCGCATTGGCGAAGCCAAAGATCGGGATGATGACGAAGGGCACGACGCGATGGAGCGCGTGCTCGAGCCGATGAAGCGGTGAATGATCGACGTCGTCGACCTTTCCCGGCGTCGGCCGAAGCGGGATGGTCAGCGCAAGCGCGACGCCTGCGAGGGTGGCGTGAACGCCCGACTTCAGCACCAGGAACCACAGGACCGCGCCAAGCAGCAAATAGGGCGTGAGGGACGTGACGCCCGCGCGGTTGAGGGCGACCAGCGCAACGACCGTCCGGCGGCGAGATAAAGCCCCGAGAGGTCGGCGGTGTAGAACAGCGCGATGATGATGACCGCGCCAAGGTCGTCGATGATGGCGAGCGCGGTGAGAAAGACCTTGAGAGAGGTCGGCACGCGGTCGCCGAGCAGCGACAGCACGCCGAGCGCGAAGGCGATGTCGGTCGCGGCCGGAATCGCCCATCCGCGCAGCGTCGCCGGGTCGTTCCAATTGAGGCCTGCATAAATCAGCGCCGGCGCGACCATGCCGCCGAGCGCCGCGACGCCGGGCAGGACGCGGCGCGACCAGGTCGAGAGCTGGCCGTCGAGAACCTCGCGCTTGATCTCGAGCCCGACGAGCAGGAAGAACACGGCCATCAGGCCGTCATTGATCCAGTGCGAGACGCTCAACGGTCCGACGTAGGCCTTGAGCGCCGCTTCGTAGCCGGCGCCGAGAGGAGAGTTCGCGACGATCAGCGCCGCGGCCGCGGCCGCCATGAGCAGCAGCCCCCCGGACGCCTCGCTGTCGAGAAACGAACGGAACATGGAGAAGGGGCGGCGCGGCGGCGCAAGGGTCATCGGCTCTCCGGCTCTTGGGATCGTTCCAATAGCTAGGCTAGCGGCTCGGGCGTCAATTCACGCCGGGATCACGTCGACGTGGTTCAGTCTGGGGCGTTCGATATCTTCAGCTCGTGGCCGCACGCCTTGCAGAACACGGCGGCGGGCTCATCGCGGAGCAGCGCGCATTCCGGGCAGGCGAACGAAACCTTCCGCGGCCGCGAAGATCGCCTGCGCGAGCCGCACGAACGGCGAGATGCCGACGACCAGGGAGATGACGGAGGTGAGCCGTCCCCAGGGACCCGGCAACCAGCGTGGCGGTTCAAAGAACGCCCATGACCTTGCGTGGCGGACGGGGCTCGCAGTCTGGCCCGCCCCGCAGGAGATGCGGGCGATATGGCGTCGCGCTACGAGCCGCCAACCTCGAACGCAGGCGTATCTTTCGTTGTCTTTACCGTCCAAGACCCGCTCTGACGAAAAGAACTTGCAGACGCATAGGTGTCTTCCATGAACTGGAAGTAGACCAGTTTGCCGTCTCGAACCTTGGCCAGGATGGCGAACGGAGACGTAAAGACATGGCCGACCTCGACGGAGCGATAGGTGAACTTGCCGAAGATGGCGACATCCTCGCCCGATGCGATCTTGTCGGTGATCGAGAAGTCTTCGACGTGCCAGTAATTGGCGACCCGCAGGAAAGTGCTGCTGTAGGCCGACGGACCCGTCGCGGTGCCGGTCCATGGCTCGATCTTCTTCAGCTCCGGATTGTCGAAATTCAACGAGACATAGACGGCGTCCGGCGCGACAAGCCGGCTGGCCGCAGCTTCGACTTTATCGGGCGCGGTGTTCGACAGAAAATCTAGCGCCACAGCCAGAGACGCCGCCGACAGATCGTCGAAATTGGAGATCGTCATAGAAAATCGTCCTTTCGGCTCACAGAGTTCGCAGCGTCGAAAAGCCGGTCGCCAGCATGCGACGGCCGATTGAGAAAACAGATGCGCTAGAGACGGCCGTATCCGTCTGCGAGGATCGCCGTCCTCGCCGTCATTCTGGTCGCCGCCGCCCAGCGCTGCGGCCCCTTGAGGCCGCCCGCATGACGCCCTTGCGTCCGCAGAACAACATGGCGATGCGACGATCGTCGGAAAAGATTGGCCGTCGTGACGAAGCGTCCTATTTCCAGGACGATGCTTGATCTGAACGACTTTCAATATTTCGCCGCCGTCGTCGATCACGGAGGTTTTTCATCGGCGGGTCGCGCGCTCGGCGTTCAAAAATCGAAGCTCAGTCGCCGCGTTCTCTTGCTTGAGGAGCGTCTCGGCGTTCGCCTCCTCAACCGGTCGTCGCGCCGCTTTTCGGTGACGGAGGTCGGCCGCGAGTTCCATGAGCGCTGCGTTGCGATGCTGGTCCAAGCAGAAGCGGCCAAGCAGATTGTCGCCGAAGTGCGGGCGGAGCCGCGGGGCGTCGTTCGAATGAGCTGCCCGACAGGGCTCCTCTCGTTCCAGTTCGGCGAATTGATCGCGCGCTTCATGATGCGAAACCCCGCCGTCCAGGTGCAGTTGGAGAGTACGAACCGCCGCGTCGACGTCATCGCGGAAGGGCTGGATCTGGCGATCCGCGTGCGCTTTCCGCCGCTGGAGTCGACGGACCTGGTGATGCGGTGGCTCGATGAGAGCCGACAGTGTCTGGTGGCGGCGCGGACCTTGGTCAGCGACGCAACGATCTCGCCCAGCGACTTGCAGAACCTGCCGAGCCTCGACCAAGCCCGGCCATATCACGAGCATGCCTGGGAATTGCACCGGGCCGATGGCGAGGTGGCGACCATTCCTCATGCGCCGCGTCTCGTCACGGACGACATGTCGGTTCTTCGCAACGCCGCGATGGCGGGCGCCGGCGTCGTACAACTGCCGACTATCTTCGTCTGGGATGATATTCGCGCCGGACGACTTGCGCATGTACTGCCGGATTGGAGACCGAAACCGGGGATCGTCCACGCTGTTTTCCCCTCGCGCCGCGGATTGCTTCCATCGGTTCGAGCGCTTTTGGACTTCCTCGCTCAAGAATGCGTGATCCAGCGCGCGCAGGCCGACAGGTTCGTTCCTTCAATCGAGTGAGCCGCTTGTCTAAGCGGGCCTCAACGTGGCTCCTTTCTGCGTAACGACTTAGAGATTCCGAAGGCGGACGTGGTTCCCGACGATCGCGCCGCTGGTGCGCTGATCGGATGGCGATCGGAGCCGTCGGCTTGGCGACGTCGCTCAATTCTTGGTCGAGATGATTCAAACGTTCAAAACGCGCGACAAGCGTTCAAGACGGCGCTGATCGTCCCCGTCACGTTCCCCGCGAAGCAGCGGCGGCGTTCGCGCCGTCCATCCAGGGGAACGACATGACCATCACCGCCACGCCGACGCCCGGCTCAAAGCTGATCTCGCCGACCGACCACGCGCTGGTGCTCATCGACTTCCAGTCGCAGATGTCCTTCGCGACCAAGTCGATCGACGCCGTGACGCTGCGCAACAACGCCGCCCTCATCAGCCATGCGGCCAAGGGCTTCGGCGTGCCCACGATCCTGACCACGGTCGCCGAGAAGAGCTTCTCGGGTCCCATGTTCTCCGAGATCACCGACGCTTTCCCGGGCCAGAAGCTCATCGACCGCACCTCGATGAACACCTGGGAGGACGCCGCCGTCATCGACGAGGTCAACCGGATCGGCAAGACGCGGCTCGTGTTCGCGGGCCTCTGGACCTCCGTCTGCATCGTCGGCCCGACGCTCTCCGCGATCGACCAGGGTTTCGAGACCTACGTGATCGCCGACGCCTGCGGCGACGTTTCCGACGAGGCCCACGAGCGCGCCATGGACCGGATGATCCAGGCTGGCGTGCGTCCGATGACCTCGCTCCAGTACATCCTCGAGCTCCAGCGCGACTGGGCGCGCACCGAGACCTACGACTTCACCACCGGCGTCGCGAAAAGTACGGCGGCGCCTACGGGCTCGGGATCGTCTACGCCAAGACCATGTTCGGCGCCTCCGAAGGCGGACACTGACGGTCCGGCCGGGCGAGCTCCCATGAAGATGTACCTGCTTTCGGCGGGCGCAGGCCTCCTGGTCGGCGTCGTCTACAGCCTGCTGCATGTGCGCTCGCCCGCGCCGCCGCTGGTGGCCCTGGTCGGCCTGCTCGGCATCCTGGTCGGCGAGCAGATCGTGCCCGTCGGCCAGAAGCTGATGGCGGGCCTGAGCCCTGCGGTCGCCTGGGCCGAGGCGAAGTGCGCGCCGCACCTGTTCGGCGCGCTGCCCGGACGGCACGCCCAACCGAAACCCGACCCGACCGAAGGAGCCGGCTCATGAGCCCGACGCGCCGCGACACGACCATCGGCGCGGCCGCGGCCGCGCTCGCCGCAGGCCTCGCCACGCGATCGCGGGCAGCCCCCGCCGAAGGAACGGACATGACCGACGCGACGACCGCCGACCTCATCCTCATCAACGGCCGCGTCACCACGCTCGACCGCAGCGCGCCGGAAGCGGAGGCCTTCGCCGTCAAGGACGGGCGCTTCCTCGCGGTCGGACGCGAAAGCGACGTCATGGCGCATCGCGGGCCTGAGACCAAGATCGTCGACCTCAAGGGCCGGCGCGTGCTGCCGGGCCTCATCGACAACCATCTGCATCTCATCCGCGGCGGGCTGAACTTCAACATGGAGCTGCGCTGGGACGGCGTGCCGTCGCTCAAGGACGCGATGGACATGCTGCGCGCGCAGGTCGCCATCACCCCGCCGCCGCAATGGGTGCGGGTCGTGGGCGGTTTCACCGAGAACCAGTTCGCTGAGAAGCGCCTGCCGACGATCGAGGAGCTCAACCAGGTCGCGCCCGAGACCCCGGTGTTCATCCTCCACCTCTATGACAGCGCGCTGCTGAACGGCGCGGCTCTGCGAGCGGTGGGCTTCGACCGGAACACGCCCAACCCGCCCGGCGGCGAGATCACCCGCGACGCCAAGGGCGAGCCGACGGGCCTGCTGATCGCCAAGCCCAACGCCACCATCCTCTACGCGACGCTCTCCAAGGGCCCGAAACTGCCCTTCGACTATCAGGTGAATTCGACGCGCCACTTCATGCGCGACCTGAATCGGCTCGGCCTCACCAGCGCGCTCGACGCCGGCGGCGGGTCGCAGAACTATCCGGACGACTATGCGGTCATCCAGAAGCTCGCCGACGAGGGCCAACTTACCGTGCGGTTGGCCTACAACCTCTTCACGCAGAAACCGAAAGAGGAAAAGGACGACTTCATCAACTGGGCCAAGATCTCGAAGTACAAGCAGGGCGACGACTATTTCCGCCACAACGGCGCGGGCGAGATGCTGGTCTTCTCCGCCGCCGACTTCGAGGATTTTCGTCAGCCTCGGCCCGACATGGGGCCAGAGATGGAGGATGACCTCGAGGGGGTGGTGCGAGTGCTGGCAGAGAACCGCTGGCCCTGGCGCATGCACGCGACCTATGAGGAGACGATCTCGCGCGCGCTCGACGTGTTCGAGAAGGTCGACCGCGAGATTCCGCTCAAGGGTCTCAACTGGTTCTTCGACCACGCCGAGACGATTTCGGAACGTTCGATCGACCGGGTCGCGGCGCTGGGCGGCGGCGTCGCCGTGCAGCACCGCATGGCCTATCAGGGCGAGTATTTCGTCGAGCGCTACGGCGCCGGCGCGGCCGAGGAGACGCCGCCTTTTGCGCGGATGCTCGACAAGGGCGTGAAGGTCTCGGCCGGCACCGACGCCACCCGCGTCGCCTCCTACAATCCGTGGGTTTCGCTTTCGTGGCTCGTCACCGGCCGCACGGTCGGCGGCCTTCAGCTCTATCCGTCCCGCTCGCGCCTCGACCGCGAGACGGCGCTCAGGATGTGGACCGAGAACGTCACGTGGTTCTCGAACGAAGAGGGCGCCAAGGGCCGCATCGCGCCCGGGATGCTCGCCGACTTCATTGTGCCGGACCGCGACTTCTTCTCCTGCGCGCCCGACGAGATCTCGTCCATCACTTCCGACCTGACGGTCGTCGGCGGCGAGGTGGTGTTCGCCAAGGCAGACTTCGAAAAACTCGACGAGACCGAGGTGCCGCCGGCGATGCCCGACTGGTCGCCGGTGCGCGCCTATGGCGGCTACGGGGCATGGAAGGCGGAAGCGAAGAAAGACTCGGCGCTCCGGCTCCAGGCCGTTGCCTGCGGCTGCGCCAACGCCTGCGGCGTGCACGGTCACGAGCATGCCCGCGCGGCTTCCGGAAAACTGCCCGTCTCCGATCTCAAGGCCTTCTGGGGCGCGCTGGGCTGCGCCTGTTGGGCCGTCTGACGTCATCCGATCCAAGGACAAATCCATGGCCTATGTCACCACGCAGGACGGCGTCGAGATCTTCTACAAGGACCTCGGACCCAAGGACGCGCAGCCGATCGTGTTCCACCACGGCTGGCCGCTCTCGTCGGACGATTGGGACGCGCAGGCGCTGTTCTTCCTCCAGCACGGCTACCGCGTCGTCGCCCATGACCGGCGCGGCCACGGCCGCTCGGCGCAAGGCTCGGAGGGCCACGACATGGACCACTACGCGGCCGACGCCGCGGCGGTGGCCGACCATCTCGACCTTCGGAACGCGGTCCACATCGGTCACTCGACCGGCGGCGGCGAGGTCGCCCGCTATGTCGCGAAGCACGGCGAGCCGAACGGCCGCGTCGCCAAGGCGGTGCTGGTCAGCGCCGTTCCGCCGCTGATGCTGAAGACCGAGAGCAATCCCGGCGGCCTGCCCATCGAGGTGTTCGACGGCTTCCGCTCAGGCCTCGCGGCCAACCGCGCGCAGTTCTTCCTCGACGTTCCGAGCGGTCCTTTCTACGGCTACAACCGGCCGGGCGCGAAGGTCGACCAGGGCGTGATCAACAACTGGTGGCGGCAGGGCATGATGGGCGGGGCCAAGGCCCACTATGACGGGATCAAGGCCTTCTCGGAGACCGACCAGACCGGGGATCTCAAGGCCATCACCGTGCCGACGCTGGTGCTGCACGGCGAGGACGACCAGATCGTTCCGATCGACGACAGCGCGAAGCTCTCGGCCCCGCTGCTGAAGAACGGCGAGCTCAAGACCTATCCGGGCTTCGGCCACGGCATGCTGACGGTCAACGCCGACGTGCTCAACGCCGACCTGCTGGCGTTCGTGAAGGGGTGACGATTCGAGGGCGCTAGGCCTCCGCCTCCCTCCCCCTTGCGGGGAGGGTACGGGTGGGGGTGGTTCCGAAAGAGGCTGGCAGGATCGGCGTAGAGCTGCGTCGGCCTTCGCGCTCGATCCTGAGCCACCCCCACCCCTAACCCCTCCCCACAAGGGGGAGGGGGACTGCTCCGGCGCTCGACGTCGAAACCGCGTGAAAGCACCCGAATGACCGCGCCCGCCGCCCAGAACGCCTTCGCGCCGCTGCGCCGCCCTCTGTTCGCCGTCCTCTGGGGCGCGACGGTGGTCGGCAATGTCGGCTCCTTCATGCGTGACGTCGCGAGCGCATGGCTCGTCACGGACCTCGCCGCCTCGCCCGCGGCCGTCGCGCTGGTGCAGGCGGCGGCCACGCTGCCGATTTTCCTGCTCGCCATCCCCGCAGGCGTGCTCTCCGACATCCTCGATCGCCGAAAACTGCTCATCGCCATCCAGGTGCTGCTCGGGCTCACCAGCCTGACCCTCGCCATCCTCGCGGCTTCAGGCGGGCTCACTGTCTCCTCGCTCGTCGCGCTGACCTTTCTCGGCGGCGTCGGCGCGGCGCTGATGGGGCCGACATGGCAGTCCATCGTGCCCGAGCTCGTGCCGCGCGGAGAGCTTCGCGACGCCGTCGCGCTGAACTCGCTCGGCATCAACATCGCGCGCTCGATCGGGCCTGCGGCCGGCGGCATCCTGCTCGGCGTCGCCGGCGCCGCCACGACATATGGCGTCGACGTCGCGTCCTACCTGCTGGTGATCGCGGCGCTCGTCTGGTGGCCGCGGCCGAAGGCGGCCGACGACGTCCTCGCGGAGCGCTTCTCGGGCGCCTTCCGGGCCGGGCTGCGCTACGCCAAGGCGAGCCGCGAGCTCCACCGCGTGCTGTTCCACGCCGGTGTGTTCTTCGCCTGCGCGAGCGCGGTCTGGGCCTTGCTGCCGCTGGTCGCCCGCGGACTGCTCGGCGGGACCGCGAGCTTCTACGGCCTGCTGCTCGGCGCGGTCGGCCTCGGCGCGATCCTCGGGGCCCTCGTGATGCCCAAGCTGCGCGCGCGGCTCGGAACCGACGGCCTGCTGCTGTTCGCGGCGCTGGTCGCCGCCGTGGTGATGGCCGGCCTGTCCTTCGCGCCGCCCAAGCCGGTCGCGCTCGCAGCCCTCCTGCTGCTCGGCCTCGCGTGGATCGTCGCGCTGACGACGCTGAACGGCGCCGCGCAGGCGATCCTGCCCAACTGGGTGCGCGGCCGCGGCTCGCCGTCTACCTTACGGTTTTCAACGGCGCGATGACGGGCGGCAGCCTCCTGTGGGGGCTGGTCGCCCACCATCTCGGCGTCGCGCCGACGCTGCTCGTCGCGGCCGCGTGCCTCGCGGCCGCGGGGCTCCTGCTGCGCCGCCGGGCTCTGCCGAAGGGCGAGACCGACCTCACGCCCTCGAACCACTGGCCGGAGCCCCTGACCGCCGCGCCCGTGGAGCACGACCGCGGGCCGGTGATGATCCAGATCGAGTACCGCGTGCGCCGGGACGACCGGGTCGGGTTTCTCGAGGCCATGGCCAGGCGCCGACGAGCGGCGCCGCGACGGCGCCTTCGCTTGCGGCGTGACCGAGGACGCCGAGGACCCCGAGAAGATCGTCGAGTGGTTCATGGTCGAGAGCTGGGCCGAGCACCTGCGTCAGCACAAGCGCGTCTCTCACGCCGACGCCGACCTGCAGCAGGCGACCCGCCGCTTCCATGTCGGGCCCGAAGCTCCGGTCGTGCGCCACCTGCTCGGGCTCGACCTGAAACCGGCCGCGCGCGACTGCCGGATGCTCCGCGCAATCCAAGCGGCCGCCGCGGCCTCGATCTCCGTGGCGGCCATGAGCCCGGCGACTGCGGAGCCGCCATCCTTCTCCAACAACCGCGCCGACGAGGACTGGAGCGTGCTCGCCGATCCCGCCAACCGCACGGGGGCGGCTTGGGAGCGGTTCAAGTTCGTGCCGCTGGACGCCGCCGGCGAAAGCCGCCTGACGCTCGGGACGGACCTGCGCTTCAGGTTCGAGCGCTACTCCGACAATTTCGACAGCGCCAAGCCTGACGAGATCTACGGCTGGTCGCGGATTATGCCGTATGCGGACCTGCGTCTCGGGCCGACCCTGCGCGTCTTCGGCCAGATGCTTGGCGCATGGGCGGACCGCAGCGCGCTGACCGAGGGGCCGGTCGACGAGACGGGGGTCGAAACTGCTGCAGGGTTTTGCGGAAGCGAGCGCGCCGCTTGGTTCCGGCGAACTCTCCATCCGCGGAGGCCGGCAGATGGTCGCCTATGGTTCCGAGCGCCTCATCGGCCTGCGCTTCGGGCCGAACGTGCCGCTCTCCTTCGACGGCGCGCGGGCGCGGCTCTCGGTCGGCGACTGGACCGTGGACGCCTTCGCCTACCGTCCGGTCGCCAACGAGCTTGGGAACTTCGACGATCGCTCGGACCGGAGCCGCAAGACTTTCGGCCTCTACGCGACCCGCGCCTTGCCGGAGATCGGCCCCAAGTCGGGCCTCGACCTCTACTGGATCGGCTATGAGCGTGACGATGCGCGCTTCGACAGCGGCGTCGCCGATGAGCGCCGCCATACGCTGGGGACGCGGTTCTTCGGCGCGCTCGGCGACTGGAGCTGGAACCACGAGGCGATGCTGCAGCTCGGGACCTTCGGCGGTGAGAGGATCCTGGCCTGGTCGGTGGCGACAGACACACGCGCTACACCTTTTCCGCGGTCCCCCTTCGGCCGTTCGTCGAACTCAAGGCCAACGTCATCAGCGGCGACCGCGGGCCGGGCGGCCGCCTCGGCACGTTCAACGCGCTGTTCCCCAAGGGCAAATACTTTGGCGAGATCGGACTGATCGGCCCGGCCAACCTCGTGAACCTGCATCCGGTCATCGGGGTGTCGCTGGGTCTGGTTGGTCGCTGACTGGCGCGGCCGTCTTCTACTGGCGGCAGTCGCTCGACGACGGCGTCTACGGCAATCCCGGAAACCTCATCCGACCCTCCGCAGGCAGCCGCGCGCGCTATGTGGGGACGCAGGGCGAGGTCGTTCTCGGGTGGGAGGCGACGACAAACGTCACGCTCGAGACGTCTTACGCCCTCTTCGAACCCGGCCCTTCCTGAGCGAGACCGGGTCCGGCAAGACCGTCCACTTCGTGGGCGGAGAGATTCAGTTTCGTTACTGAAACCAAGGAAAAAGCGATGCACATCACGATCGAAAACGCGGCGAAGGCGATCGAAGAAGCCATCCGCAAGGCCCGCGAGATCGACACTTTCATGTGTATCGCGATCGTCGATTCCGGCGCGGACCTGAAGGCGTTCCATCGCATGGACGACGCCTGGGTCGGATCGATCGACATCGCGATCAAGAAGGCCAAGACCGCCGTCTTCTTCGGCATGCCGACCGGGGAGATCGGCAAGCTCTCGCAGCCGGGCAAGCCGCTCTACGGCATCGAGCATTCCAACCAGGGTCTGATCACCTTCCCCGGAGGTCTGCCGATCGTCGACAAGGACGGCGTCATGATCGGGGCGATCGGGGTCAGCGGCTCTTCGGTCGAGAACGACCATGCCGTCGCGACCGCGGGCGCGCAGGCGCTCGGCACGTGGGAACTGCCCGCCCATCCCTGGCGCACCTGATCAAAGCCGAGCGAGGCGGCTATTTCGCAGCCGCCTCGCTCGGCTCCGGCGTCGCCCACGGCGCCTTCGCGAGCCGCCGCACGAGGAACTCGATCAGCGCCGTCACCCGTGGCGGGCGCAGCGACCCGGGCGGGGTCACCACGTTGAGCGCGATCGGCGGCGGGCTCCAGTCGCACATCACCGCCTCCAGCCGCCCCGCCGCAATGTCCTGCCAGACGATAAACTCGGGCTGCACCGCGAGGCCGAGCCCCGCCATCAGGCTCGGCGTCAGCGCGTCGGCGTTGTTGGCGCGCATGGGTCCGGACGGCGTGGCGGTGGCCTCCTCGCCGTCCTCGCGCAGGAACCGCCAGCGGTCGCGCGAGGCCAGGTAGGAGTAGCCGAGGCATGCGTGGCCCGCGAGGTCGCGCGGATGAGACGGTCGGCCGGCCCGCTCGAAGTAGCCAGGCGTTCCGACCAGAACGCGCTTCACCCGACAGAGCCTCCGCACCTTGAGACGCGAGTCCGACAAGCTCGCGATCCGCAGCGCAAGGTCGAAGCCGCCATCGATGAGGTCGACGGTGTGGTCGCTGAGCTCCATGTCGACGGCCACGTCCGGATAGGCGGCGAAGAACTCCGGCAGCAGCGGCGCGACATGGGCGAGGCCGAACGACATCGGGGTCGCGAGCCGCACGACGCCCCGCGGCGAGGCGGACTGGGCGAGCGCTTGCGTCTCCGCCTCCTCGCCCGCGCCAAGGATTCGCTCGGCGTTCGGCACAGCGGCTCGCCCGGCCTCGGTCAGCGAAAGCCGCCGCGTGGTGCGGTGGAACAGCGGCGTCCCGATGCGCGCCTCCAGCCTGGCGACGGCCTTAGAGACCGTGGCCTTGGAGAGGTTGAGGTCCTCGGCCGCCCGGCCGAACGAACCACGGGCCGCGACGCGGGCGAAGATCGCCCAGGCCTCGAAGTCGGGAAGCGTCGCCATTGGTCAATTTCCGAAACAGTGATTTTCGATTGTTTCCGTTTAATATCTCAGCTCAGCGCGTACTTTCGTTCAAGCGAAATCGGCGTCCCCAGAGCGACGCCCCAACGAACGGAGTTCTCGCCATGAGCGGCGCAGCCCTTCACCACGTCACCGCGATCAGCGGACCGGCCCGCCGGAACGTCGGCTTCTACACCGGGGTTCTCGGGCTCCGCCTGGTCAAGAAGACCGTGAACTTCGACGATCCCGGCACCTACCATCTCTACTACGGCGACGCCGCGGGCCGCCCGGGATCCGTGCTGACCTTCTTCCCGTGGGACCATGTCGCCCCCGGCCGGATCGGCGTCGGCGAGACCTCGCAGACCTCGTTCCGCGTGCCCCGCGGCTCGATCGGCTGGTGGACGCAGCGCTTCGTCGAAGCCGCGGTCCCCCACGACAACCCGGTCATCCGCTTCGGCGAGACGGTGCTGGCGTTCAAGGATCCGGACGGGCTCTCGCTCGCGCTCGTCGGCGTGGACGGCGTCGAGGCTGAAGAGGCCTGGGAGGGCGGCTCGGTCCCGGCCGAGCACGCTATCCGCGGCTTCCACGGCGTCACGCTCCTGCTCGACAAGGCGGAGGCGACCGCCGCGGTTCTGACCAACGTGTTTGGTCACCGCGAGGTGGCGCGCGAGGACAACGTCGTCCGCTACGACGCTGGCGGCGAGGGGTACGGCCGCTTCGTCGACCTCCGCGAGGTCGGCGGCTTCCTCGGCGGTCGTCCCGGCGGCGGCAGCGTGCACCACATCGCTTTCCGCGCGGCCGACGACGCCGCGCAAGCCGCGATGGCGCGCAAGCTCGTCAGCGAGCATGGCCTCGCCGTCACGGAGCAGAAGGACCGCAACTACTTCCGGTCCGTCTACTTCCGCGAGCCCGGCGGGGTGCTGTTCGAGATCGCCACCGACGAGCCCGGCTTCGCCTTCGACGAGCCCGCGGAGCATCTGGGCGAGGCTCTGAAGCTGCCCCCGTTCCTCGAGGCCCTGCGCCCGCGGATCGAAGAGCGGCTGCCCGAACTCGCCTGACTTGAAGCTCCGCGCTCATCTGGGGCGCGGAGCCTTCCTTCCTCTCACTCAAGACACGATGGAGCGTCGCCATGAGCGCGCGTGAGCTTTCGTTCGTCCATGTGTTTCGCCCTGCGACCGTCGCGGGCCTGCCCCCCGTGCTTCTCCTTCACGGCACGGGCGGCGACGAGACCGACCTGATCGGCCTCGGGGCCGCGGTCGCGCCCGGCGCGGCGCTGTTGTCTCCTCGCGGCCAGGTTCTCGAAAACGGCATGCCGCGCTTCTTCCGGCGGCTCGCCGAGGGCGTGTTCGACGAGGACGACGTCCGCCGCCGGGCGGGCGACCTCGCCCGCTTCGTCGGGGAGGCGAGGGCCTCCTATGGAATCGGCGCTCCGGTCGCGCTCGGCTTCTCCAACGGCGCGAACATCGCGGCCGCCGTCCGCCTGCTGCATCCCGGCGCGCTCTCCGGCGCGATCCTGCTTCGAGGCATGGTCCCGCTCGACGGCCCCGTTGGGGGAAGCGTCCCGACGCCGGCCTTGCTGGTCTCCGGCGATCGGGACCCGATCGTCCCCGCGACGAACGCCTCGCAGCTCGCGAAGGTGCTTGGCGAGGCCGGCGGCCAGGTCGAGCACCGCATCCTGCCGACCGGACACGGCCTCACAAAGGTCGACGTCGAACTGGCGGCCGACTGGTACGAACGCTTGGCCACGCGTTCCGCCGAAGCCGTCGCGTCATGACGCGGCGGCCGACCTCGTGCGACTTCCGGCGTCGCGGCGGGCTCACCCCCGAGCAACGCCGGATCGCCTTCCAAGAGCTGGGCGTCAGCGGAGCGCCCAAACGCTCCGTCGCGGAGGTCGCGACGCTGTGCGGCCTCTCCCGGGGGCACTTCATCCGAGCGTTTCGCATGTCGGTCGGCGAAACTCCGTATCGCTGGTCGCGCCTGCTTCGCATCAAGGCGGCCCAGGCCGCGCTCCTGAACTCGGACGCGACCATCGCCGACATTGCGGCCCAGTGCGGCTTCTCGGACCAGAGCCATCTGACTCGGGTCTTCTCCGCCGAAGTCGGCGTGAGCCCTGCGGCTCTCAGGAGAACGCTGAGAACCCGACCGCCGGTCCCGGTCGTCGCCTCGTAAAGCGGCGCGTTCGACCGCGCCGCGCGAAGAAGGGCTGGCCGCCCGTATCGCGGGCGGATGTCGAGCGAAACGTCGCAGCCGGCGTCGCGGGAGAGGGGGGAGGCTGACTCCGGTCTCGCTCCCGAGGGGCGACCGCTCGGAGTGGGCGCGTGACAGATCTGATTGCGGCGACTGGCCGTTCAGGCCGCCGCCACCGCGTGCCAGCGCGCCAGGCCCGGCCAGATCCTCCTGATCGCCAGCGCGGCGACGATCGGCGCGGCGAGGACGCTGAGGGCGTTCCCGAAAGCGGCTCCGCGATGATCAGCAGGCACACGAGCGCGACCGCGCGCCGCTCGGCGGGGGCGCAGCCGTCCTTCAGGAGAAACGCCAGCGCGACGCCGAGCGTCGTCAGGTCGTAGACATAGGCGTAGGGCGAGGCCGCCACGCAGCCCGCCGCGAGCAAGGCGCGCTTGGGGCCGTCGGCGCCCGGCCGCCGCCAGGCCGACCAGACGAGCGCCGCGAGTGTCGCCATGACGGCGCCTTGCACCATCCAGGCTGACCAATAGCCGAGGCCGAGCCAGCGGGAGACGCCGAACGGGCTGACGAGCTCGGCGAAGTTCGCCCAGCCCATCTCCAGAACGGCGTGGTTGGTGAGCTTTGTCGAGGCGAGGAAGGCCGGCCAGACCTCGGCCCCGAACGCGAGCGTCGCGGCGCCCGCCGCGGCGAGCGCGGTGGCGGCGGCGGAGGCGATGGCGCGCCAGTGTCCACAGGCGAGCAGCGCGATCGGGATCAGCGCTCCGAACTGCGGCTTGTAGGTGAGAAGCCCGATCAGGATCCCTGCGGCGACCGGCCGCCGGTCGAGCAGCGCCAGGCCTGCGCCCAGAAGCCCTGCGGTCAAAAATCCGTTCTGGCCGAAGGCGACGTTCATCGCGACGGCGGGAAGGCGAGGGCGATCAGCACGGCGTCCCAGCGCCTGCAGATCAGGCGGATCGCGGCCGCGTAGATCGGCAGCGTCACGGCCGTCCAGACGAGCTGCGAGGCGACGTAGGGCAGCAGCGACAGCGGCGCGGCCACCAGCAGGAACATCGGAGGGTAGTGCCAGCCGAAATAGCCCTCGAAGTCGTGGCCGACGGCGAGAACCTCATAGGCGCGGTGCGCCGCCCAGTCGTAGACGTCCGCGGCCCGGCCCTCGATCGCCATCCGTCCGGCGGCCCAGACGTTTACGAAGTCGGCCTGCAGCGGCCGTCCTTCCGCGTCGAGCAGCCATTGTCCGAAGAGCGGCCCTGTCGAAAAGAAAACCGCATAGAGCGCGAAAAAGGCGAACGCGGCTCGGATCGCGAGCGCGCGGTCGTCCGGGGCGGGCGCGGAAGTGGCGGTCATGAGGCGGCGACAGAGGGCGTTCCGGGTCCGCGATGGTGGCGTCTTTTCGCTTAAGGAGAGGTTCCCGAAACAGGCCGCGGCGCTTTCGGGCTTGTCTCCCGGCCAGAACCCGCCTAGAGGAGCGGCGCTTTAAAGCCGAACAGAGATCGCGACGCAGGAACTCAGTCGATGGCCAAGGAAAAGTTTTCGCGGACGAAGCCGCACTGCAACATCGGAACGATTGGTCACGTTGACCATGGCAAGACGTCTTTGACGGCTGCGATCACGAAGGTGCTTGCGGAGACTGGCGGGGCGACGTTCACGGCGTATGACCAGATCGACAAGGCGCCGGAGGAGAAGGCGCGCGGCATCACGATCTCGACCGCGCATGTGGAGTACGAGACGAGCGGGCGCCACTACGCCCACGTCGACTGCCCCGGCCACGCCGACTATGTGAAGAACATGATCACGGGCGCGGCGCAGATGGACGGCGCGATCCTGGTGGTTTCGGCCGCCGACGGCCCGATGCCGCAGACCCGCGAGCACATCCTGCTCGCCCGTCAGGTCGGCGTTCCGGCGCTGGTGGTGTTCCTGAACAAGTGCGACATGGTCGACGACGAGGAGCTTCTCGAGCTCGTCGAGCTCGAGGTTCGCGAGCTTCTGTCGAAGTACGACTTCCCGGGCGACGACATTCCGATCGTGAAGGGTTCTGCGCTTGTGGCGCTCGAGAACGGCGACGCCAAGCTCGGCCATGACGCCATTCTTGAGCTGATGACCCAGGTCGACGCCTACATCCCGCAGCCGGAGCGTCCGATCGACCAGCCGTTCCTGATGCCGGTCGAAGACGTGTTCTCGATCTCGGGCCGCGGCACGGTGGTGACCGGCCGCGTCGAGCGCGGCATCGTGAAGGTCGGCGAGGAAGTCGAGATCGTCGGCATTCGCCCGACGGTGAAGACCACCGTCACGGGCGTCGAGATGTTCCGCAAGCTGCTCGACCAGGGGCAGGCCGGCGACAACATCGGCGCTCTTCTGCGCGGCACCAAGCGCGAGGACGTCGAGCGCGGCCAGGTTCTGTGCAAGCCGGGTTCGGTGAAGCCGCACACGAAATTCAAGGCTGAGGCGTACATCCTCACCAAGGAGGAGGGCGGCCGTCACACGCCGTTCTTCACGAACTACCGCCCGCAGTTCTACTTCCGCACGACGGACGTGACGGGCGTGGTGCACCTTCCCGAGGGCACCGAGATGGTGATGCCGGGCGACAACATCGCGATGACGGTCGAGCTGATCGTTCCGATCGCGATGGAGGAGAAGCTGCGCTTCGCCCGCGAAGGCGGCCGAACCGTCGGCGCCGGCGTCGTCGCCACCATCATCGAGTGATGTCGGCCGCCGCGCCCGGAGGCTCCCTCCGGGCGCGGCGCCGTGACGGACGTTCAGTCCGTCTCGAAACTGCCGCGTTGGGTGTTGCGCCAAGCGAGTCGGCGTGCCATATGAGCCACCCGCTCAAAACCCCCAGCGTCTTTAGGAGTGTAGCTCAACTGGTCAGAGCACCGGTCTCCAAAACCGGGGGTTGGGGGTTCGAGTCCCTCCACTCCTGCCACGCCCGGGCGGACGGCGTGGCGGGGCGGAATTTAGTTCGGGGTTTGAGTGCGACCGCAAGGTCGTTGAATTCTTTTGGTTTTCGGGGTGCGGGCCCGTTTCGGGAGCGCGCCCTTTTGGACGTTTTGGACATCTGATGGCGAAGACTTCCCCGCTCGAATTCCTCCAGCAGGTTGGAGCCGAGACCGCGAAAGTGGTGTGGCCGACCCGCAAGGAGACGGGCATCACGACGCTGATGGTGGTGATCTTCGCCTTCGTCGCGGCGGTGTTCTTCTTCTTCGTCGACATGATCATCCGCTACGGCGTCACCCTGCTGTTGGGAATTGGCCGATGAGCGCCGTCGAAGCCCGCGCGGGCGGCCGGCCGAAGCGCTGGTACATCGTCCACGCTTATTCGAACTTCGAGAAGAAGGTCGCGGAATCGATCCGCGAGAAGGCCGAGCAGACCGGCCTCGGCGATCTCTTCGAGGAAATTCTCGTGCCGACCGAAAGGTCGTCGAGGTGCGCCGCGGCCGCAAGGTCGATGCGGAGCGCAAGTTTTTTCCCGGCTACGTGCTGGTGAAGATGGACCCTGACGGACCAGGCCTATCACCTGATCCGCAACACCCCGAAGGTCACGGGGTTCCTGGGCGCGGACAACAAGCCGTCGCCGATCTCGGAGCGCGAGGCTCTGCGGATCATGCAGCAGGTGCAGGAAGGCATCGAGCGTCCGAAGCCTTCCGTTTCGTTCGAGGTGGGCGAGCAGGTGCGCGTCTCCGACGGGCCGTTCGCGTCCTTCTCGGGCGTGGTGCAGGACGTCGACGAGGCCCGCGCGCGCCTCAAGATCGACGTCTCGATCTTCGGTCGCGCGACGACCGTCGATCTCGAATACGGGCAGGTCGAAAAGGTCTGACCCGAAACCCGGCTGTGGGAGAGGGGGCGCCGGCGTTTTCGCCGCCGGCCGTCCGGCTTCGCACCACGGCTCAACGACGCGAGGGGCGTGATCCCCGTGGCGTCAGAGGAGAACTGAGGACATGGCGAAGAAAGTCGTAGGTTACATCAAGCTGCAGGTGCCCGCGGGCTCCGCGAACCCGTCGCCGCCGATCGGTCCGGCGCTCGGTCAGCGCGGCCTGAACATCATGGAGTTCTGCAAGGCGTTCAACGCCGCCACCGGTCAGATGGAGAAGGGGATGCCGATCCCCGTCGTCATCACCGCCTATGCGGACCGCTCCTTCACGTTCCTGATGAAGTCGCCGCCTGTGAGCTACTTCCTCAAGCAGGCCGCCGGCATCAAGTCGGGCTCCAAGACGACCGGCAAGGCGGCTCCCGTCGGCAAGGTCACCCAGGCCCAGCTCCGCGACATCGCGGAGAAGAAGATGGCCGACATGAACTGCCACACGGTCGAGGCCGCCGTGGCGATGCTTGCGGGCTCCGCCCGTTCGATGGGCTTGGCGGTGGAGGGCTGACCATGGCGAAGATCGGTAAGCGCTACTCCGCCGCTCGTGAAGGCGTCGACCGCGAGAAGCTCTATGCTCTCGACGAGGCCCTGGCTCTCGTGAAGGACCGCGCCAAGGCGAAGTTCGACGAGACCATCGAGGTCGCGATCAATCTCGGCGTCGACCCGCGCCACGCCGACCAGATGGTCCGCGGCGTCTGCAATCTGCCGAACGGTTCGGGCCGCACGGTTCGCGTCGGCGTGTTCGCCCGCGGCCCGAAGGCCGACGAGGCCAAGGCCGCCGGGGCCGACGTCGTCGGCGCCGAGGACCTGCTCGAGATCGTCCAGGGCGGCAAGATCGAGTTCGATCGCTGCATCGCGACCCCGGACCTGATGCCGCTCGTCGGCCGTCTCGGCAAAGTGCTCGGCCCGCGCGGCCTGATGCCGAACCCGAAGGTCGGCACCGTGACGATGGACGTCGCTGGCGCGGTCAAGGCCGCCAAGGGCGGCGCAGTGGAGTTCCGCGTCGAGAAGGCCGGCATCATCCATGGCGGCGTCGGCAAGGCGTCGTTCGACGCGCAGAAGCTCGCCGAGAACATCAAGGCGTTCACCGACGCCGTGGTGAAGGCCAAGCCGACCGGCGCGAAGGGCCAGTATGTCCAGCGCATCGCGGTCTCGTCGACCATGGGCCCGGGCGTGCACGTCGATCCGTCGACGGTGTTGGGCGCCTGATTTGAAGAATTTCGCGCCGGGTCTCTGATCCGGCGCGAATGAAGGGCAGGGCGGTTCGCCGCTCTGTCCGACCTGTCCGAGAAAGCAGGCGCGCCTCCACGGGGAGACCGCTTAAGCCCGGAGCACCGGGACCTGCCGAGACGGGACGACCGGATTTCATGGCCCGCGAGAGCGGCCCTTACGTCCGGTTCGAACCAACGCGGCCGAACCTTTCGAGGCGAGGCGCGCGGACAGGCTTGAAGCCGCCGTTGGCCACGAGGGCGTCCGCCCGACGAGCAACGGCCGTAGCAACCCGGCGGTTCCGTCCATGAGGACTGGACCGTCTACCGGAGAGAGCACGTGGACCGCGCGGAAAAGCGTGACATGGTCGCGACGCTGAACTCGGTGTTTTCGAACTCCGGGGCCATCGTCGTCGCTCACTACTCGGGCCTGACCGTCGCCCAGCTGCAGACGCTTCGTCGGCAGATGCGCGAGGCTGGCGCGAGCGTGAAGGTCGCGAAGAACCGGCTCGCCAAGATCGCTCTCGATGGCACGGACGTCGCCCATATCGGGTCCCTCCTGCAGGGCCCGACGATCCTCGCTTACAGCGATGATCCGGTGGTGGCGCCCAAGGTCGCAGTGGAGTTCGCCAAGGGGCACGACAAGTTCGTGATCCTGGGCGGCGCCATGGGCGCGACCTCCCTGAACCCGGACGGCGTGAAGGCTCTTGCCACGCTGCCGTCCCTGGACGAACTGCGCGCCAAGCTCGTCGGCCTTATCCAGGCCCCGGCGACCAAGCTCGCGCAGCTCTCGACCGCGCCGGCCGCCAAGCTTGCGCGCGTTTTCGGGGCATACGCCAAGCGAGACGAGGCGGCGTGAGCCGCTCTTCCAAAGTTCAAAACTGGTTCGAACCCTCTAAGGACGTGAAACAATGACTGATCTGACGAAGATCGTCGACGAGCTGTCGAATCTGACGGTTCTCGAAGCTGCGGAGCTCGCCAAGCTCCTCGAAGAGAAGTGGGGCGTCTCGGCCGCTGCGGCGGTTGCGGTCGCTGGTCCGGCCGGCGGCGGCGCCGCGGCCCCGGCCGCCGAAGAGCAGACGGAGTTCACCGTCGTGCTCGCGGCCGCCGGCGAGAAGAAGATCGAGGTCATCAAGGAGGTCCGCGCGATCACCGGCCTCGGCCTCAAGGAAGCCAAGGACCTGGTCGAAGGCGCGCCGAAGCCCGTCAAGGAAGGCGTCTCCAAGGACGAGGCCGAGAAGCTCAAGGCCCAGCTCGAGAAGGCTGGCGCCAAGGTCGAGCTCAAGTGAGTTCGGCGCGGATCGCGTTTCGCGGTCCGCGACGGAAATACCCCGCGGGGGTCGCCGGTTCGCCGGTCCCCGCGGGACTTTGATTGAAGCCGCGTGGGGCGACGTCGCAGACGTCGAGTCCTGCGCGGCTTTCAGCGCCTTCCGGTTCCCGGAGACCTTCGTGGTTCTGGAGACCCGGCGGGGCGTTTCTGAAAGCGGGTCCGTCGCGAGATGGAGTCCGCCGCGCCTGATCCAAGGGCCCTGGGCCGAATTTTCGGCCGGACGGTTTTTGGATCAGGCGTGCACGGCGCGAGATGAGGAAGACGATGGCTCAGCAGATCACCGGCCGCAAGCGTGTCCGCAAGTTCTTCGGCAAGATCCGTGAAGTGACGGAAATGCCGAACCTCATCGAGGTTCAGAAGGCGTCCTACGACCAGTTCCTTCTGTTCGACGAGGGCGCGGCGACGCGGCCGGACGAAGGCCTGCAGACGGTGTTCAAGTCGGTGTTCCCGATTTCCGACTTCTCCAACACCTCGATGCTCGAGTTCGTGAACTACGAGTTCGAGCAGCCGAAATACGACGTCGACGAGTGTCGCCAGCGCGGCATGACCTTCGCGGCCCCGCTCAAGGTGACGCTGCGCCTCATCGTGTTCGACGTCGACGAGGAGACCGGCGCCAAGTCCGTCAAGGACATCAAGGAGCAGGACGTCTACATGGGCGACATGCCGCTCATGACGTCGAACGGCACCTTCATCGTCAACGGCACCGAGCGCGTCATCGTCAGCCAGATGCACCGTTCGCCGGGCGTGTTCTTCGACCACGACAAGGGCAAGACCCACTCGTCGGGCAAGCTGCTGTTCGCCGCGCGCATCATCCCGTATCGCGGCTCCTGGCTCGACATCGAGTTCGACGCCAAGGACATCGTGCACGCCCGCATCGACCGTCGCCGCAAGATCCCGGTGACGTCGCTGCTGTTCGCGCTCGGCATGGACGGCGAGGAGATCCTCGACACCTTCTACAACAAGGTCCCGCACCAGCGTGACGGCGACGGCTGGCGCATGCCGTTCGACGGCAATCGCATGAAGGGCTTCAACGCCACCCAGGACCTGATCGACGCCGAAAGCGGCGAGGTCGTCCTCGAGGCCGGCAAGAAGCTGACCCCCGCCAGGCCCGCCTCATCGGCGAGAAGGGCGTGAAGTTCCTCAAGGTCTCCAACGAGGAGATGATCGGCCAGTACGTCGCCGAGGATCTCGTCAATCCCGAGACGGGCGAGATCTGGGCCGAGGCCGGCGAGGAGATCACGGCCAAGATGCTCGAGCTCCTTCAGGAGGTCGGGCTGGACGAGATCGACCTGCTCGACATCGACCACGTCAACACCGGCGGCTACATCCGCAACACGCTGAACGTCGACAAGAACGCGACCCGCGAGGAAGCGCTGTTCGACATCTATCGCGTGATGCGTCCGGGCGAGCCGCCGACCCTCGACACCGCCGAGGCGATGTTCCAGTCGCTGTTCTTCGACAGCGAGCGCTACGACCTCTCGGCCGTCGGCCGCGTGAAGATGAACATGCGCCTCGACCTCGACGCGCCCGACACCCATCGCACGCTCCGCAAGGACGACATCCTGGCGGTCGTGAAGACGCTCGTGGACCTGCGCGACGGCAAGGGCGAGATCGACGACATCGACCATCTCGGCAACCGCCGCGTCCGGTCGGTCGGCGAGCTCATGGAGAACCAGTACCGCGTCGGCCTGCTCCGCATGGAGCGCGCCATCAAGGAGCGCATGTCGTCGGTCGAGATCGACACCGTCATGCCGCAGGACCTGATCAACGCGAAGCCTGCGGCCGCGGCCGTGCGCGAGTTCTTCGGCTCCTCGCAGCTCTCGCAGTTCATGGACCAGACCAACCCGCTCTCCGAGATCACGCACAAGCGTCGTCTCTCGGCGCTTGGACCGGGCGGTCTCACTCGCGAGCGCGCGGGCTTCGAAGTCCGCGACGTGCATCCGACCCATTACGGCCGCATCTGCCCGATCGAGACGCCGGAAGGCCCGAACATCGGCCTGATCAACTCGCTCGCGACGTTCGCGCGCGTGAACAAGTACGGCTTCATCGAGAGCCCGTACCGCAAGGTGCGCGACGGCGCGGTGACCGACGAGGTGCACTACCTCTCGGCCGTCGAGGAATCGAAGCACCACGTCGCGCAGGCGAACGCCGTGATCACGGCCGAGGGCAAGTTCACCGAGGACCTGATCGTCTGCCGCCACATGGGCGAGGTCGTCTTCGCGCCGATCGAGCGCGTCGACTACATGGACGTGTCGCCGAAGCAGCTCGTCTCGGTCGCGGCCGCGCTCATCCCGTTCCTCGAGAACGACGACGCCAACCGCGCGCTCATGGGCTCGAACATGCAGCGCCAGGCGGTGCCGCTCGTTCGCGCCGACGCGCCCTTCGTGGGCACCGGCATGGAGGCGGTGGTCGCTCGTGACTCGGGCGCCGCGATCGCGGCCCGCCGCGCCGGCGTGATCGACCAAGTCGACGCGACCCGCATCGTCATCCGCGCGACGGAAGAGCCCGACGCCTCCAAGCCCGGCGTCGACATCTACCGTCTCATGAAGTTCCAGCGCTCCAACCAGTCGACCTGCATCACGCAGAAGCCGCTGGTCCGCGTCGGCGACATCGTGAAGAAGGGCGAGATCATCGCCGACGGCCCATCGACCGAGCTCGGCGAGCTCGCGCTCGGCCGCAACGTGCTTGTCGCCTTCATGCCGTGGAACGGCTACAACTTCGAGGACTCCATCCTCCTCAGCGAGAAGATCGTCTCCGACGACGTCTTCACCTCGATCCACATCGAGGAGTTCGAGGTGATGGCCCGCGACACCAAGCTCGGGCCGGAGGAGATCACGCGCGACATTCCGAACGTTTCGGAAGAGGCGCTGAAGAATCTCGACGAAGCCGGCATCGTCTACATCGGCGCTGAAGTGGCAGCGGGCGACATCCTCGTCGGCAAGATCACGCCGAAGGGCGAGAGCCCGATGACGCCGGAGGAGAAGCTCCTCCGCGCGATCTTCGGCGAGAAGGCGTCCGACGTGCGCGACACCTCGCTGCGCGTGCCGCCCGGCGTCACCGGCACCATCGTCGAAGTGCGCGTGTTCAACCGGCACGGCATCGACAAGGACGAGCGCGCCCAGGCGATCGAGCGCGAGGAGATCGAGCGGCTCGCCAAGGACCGCGACGACGAGCTCGCGATCCTCGACCGCAACACCTATGCGCGTCTCGGCGAGATGCTGGTCGGCAAGACCGCGGTCGGCGGCCCGAAGGCGATCAGGAAGGACGAGGCCATCACCCGCGAGATGCTGGGCGAGGCGCCGCGTTCGCAGTGGTGGCAGATCGCGGTGTCGGACGACAAGATGATGTCCGACCTCGAGGGCATGCGCGCCCAGTACGACGAGCAGAAGAAGCGTCTCGAGCAGCGGTTCCTCGACAAGGTCGAGAAGCTGCAGCGCGGCGACGAGCTTCCGCCCGGCGTGATGAAGATGGTCAAGGTCTTCATCGCCGTGAAGCGCAAGATCCAGCCGGGCGACAAGATGGCCGGCCGGCACGGCAACAAGGGCGTGGTTTCGCGCATCGTTCCGGTCGAGGACATGCCGTTCCTCGAGGACGGCACCCATGTCGACATCGTGCTGAACCCGCTCGGCGTGCCGAGCCGCATGAACGTCGGGCAGATCCTCGAGACCCATCTCGGTTGGGCCTGCGCGGGTCTGGGCGCTCAGATCGGTAAGGCGATCGACGCCTACCGCGCCGGCGCCGGCATCTCGGACCTCAAGTCCAGGCTCGACACCGTCTACGGCGACAACGCCGAGGTGAAGGGCATGAAGGACGACGAGCTCGTCGAGATGTCCGAAACGCTTCGGCGCGGCGTTCCGATCGCGACGCCGGTGTTCGACGGCGCCAAGGAGGCGGACATCGAGCGCATGCTCGAGCTCGCCGGCGTCAACACGTCCGGCCAGGTCACCCTGTCGGACGGGCGCACCGGCGATCCGTTCGACCGTCAGGTGACGGTGGGCTACATCTACATGCTGAAGCTCCACCACCTCGTGGACGACAAGATCCACGCGCGTTCGATCGGCCCGTACTCGCTCGTCACCCAGCAGCCGCTGGGCGGCAAGGCGCAGTTCGGCGGACAGCGCTTCGGCGAGATGGAAGTGTGGGCCCTTGAAGCCTACGGCGCGGCCTACACCTTGCAGGAGATGCTGACGGTGAAGTCCGACGACGTCGCGGGCCGCACCAAGGTCTACGAGTCGATCGTGCGCGGCGACGACGCCTTCGAGGCGGGCATTCCGGAGAGCTCAACGTGCTCGTGAAGGAAATGCGGTCGCTCGGCCTCAACGTCGACCTGCACACGTCCAAGAAGCAGAATCTCCCGCCGGCGGACGCGGCGGAGTGACGGCGGCTCTCTGAGAGAGTTGTCATCCGACGGACGGGCCGAGCGGCCCGCCCGTCGCCGATTTTGGATTTTTGGCGGATAGGCCCGGCGTTGGCGGCGACGCAAGGCGGGATCCGCGGAAGGAGACGGCGATGAACCAAGAAGTGATGAATCTCTTCAACACGCAGGTTCCGGCCCAGACGTTCGACCAGATCCGGATCTCGATCGCGAGCCCGGAAAAGATCCTCTCGTGGTCTTTCGGCGAGATCAAGAAGCCCGAGACGATCAACTACCGGACCTTCAAGCCGGAGCGCGACGGCCTGTTCTGCGCTCGCATCTTCGGTCCGATCAAGGACTACGAGTGCTTGTGCGGCAAGTACAAGCGCATGAAGTACAAGGGCGTCATCTGCGAGAAGTGCGGCGTCGAGGTCACCCTCAGCCGCGTGCGCCGCGAGCGCATGGGCCACATCGAGCTCGCCGCGCCCGTCGCCCATATCTGGTTCTTGAAGTCGCTGCCGTCCCGCATCGGCCTTCTGCTCGACATGACGCTGAAGGACCTCGAGGCGATCCTCTACTTCGAGAAGTACGTCGTCCTCGAGACCGGCCTGACGCCGCTCAAGGACCGCCAGCTTCTGACCGAGGAGGAGTATCTTCTCGCGCAGGACGAATACGGCGAGGACGCCTTCACGGCCCAGATCGGCGCCGAGGCGATCCAGTCGCTGCTGCGCGGCCTCGACCTCGAGAAGATGGCCGCCGACATCCGCGTCGAGATCGCGGAGGCGACCACCGAGCTCAAGCCCAAGAAGCTCGCCAAGCGCCTGAAGATCGTCGAGGCCTTCATCGACTCGGGCAACAAGCCCGACTGGATGATCATGACCGTCGTGCCGGTGATCCCGCCGGATCTGCGTCCGCTCGTGCCGCTCGACGGCGGCCGTTTCGCGACGTCCGACCTCAACGACCTCTACCGCCGCGTCATCAACCGCAACAACCGCCTCAAGCGGCTGATCGAGCTGCGCGCGCCGGACATCATCATCCGCAACGAGAAGCGCATGCTTCAGGAGGCGGTCGACGCGCTGTTCGACAACGGCCGCCGCGGCCGCGTCATCACGGGCGTCAACAAGCGCCCGCTGAAGTCGCTCTCCGACATGCTGAAGGGCAAGCAGGGGCGGTTCCGCCAGAACCTGCTGGGCAAGCGCGTCGACTATTCGGGCCGTTCGGTCATCGTGGTCGGCCCTGAGCTGAAGCTGCACCAGTGCGGCCTGCCGAAGAAGATGGCGCTCGAGCTGTTCAAGCCGTTCATCTACTCGCGGCTCGACGCCAAGGGCCTCTCGGCGACCGTCAAGCAGGCCAAGAAGCTCGTCGAGAAGGAAAAGCCGGAAGTCTGGGACATCCTGGACGAGGTCATCCGCGAGCATCCGGTGATGCTGAACCGCGCGCCGACGCTCCACCGCCTCGGCATCCAGGCGTTCGAGCCGGTGCTGATCGAGGGCAAGGCGATCCAGCTTCACCCGCTGGTCTGCGCCGCGTTCAACGCCGACTTCGACGGCGACCAGATGGCCGTGCACGTTCGCTGAGCCTCGAGGCGCAGCTGGAAGCGCGCGTGCTCATGATGTCGACCAACAACATCCTGCATCCCGCCAACGCGCCGATCATCGTGCCGTCGCAGGACATCGTGCTCGGTCTCTACTACCTCACCCTGATGCGCGACAACGAGCCGGGCGAAGGCTCGCTGTTCGCCGACATGGGCGAGATGGAGCACGCGCTGTTCTCGAAGTCCGTGACCTTGCACACCAAGATCAAGGGCCGTTTCGTCTCGATCGACGAGAACGGCGACAAGGTGTCCAAGATCTTTGAGACCACGCCCGGCCGCATGATGCTCGGCCAGCTGCTGCCCAAGACCCCGAAGCTGACCTTCGACGTCGTCAACAAGCTGATGACGAAGAAGGAAATCTCGAACATGATCGACACCGTCTACCGCAACTGCGGTCAGAAGGACACGGTCATCTTCTGCGATCGGATCATGTCGCTCGGCTTCCACAACGCGTTCAAGGCCGGCATCTCGTTCGGCAAGGACGACATGGTCGTGCCGGAGACCAAGACGAAGATCGTCGAGGACACCCGCACGCTCGCCAAGGAATACGAGCAGCAGTACCAGGACGGCCTGATCACCCAGGGCGAGAAGTACAACAAGGTCGTCGACGCCTGGGCGAAGTGCACGGACAAGATCGCCGAGGAGATGATGGCGCGGATTTCCGCGGTCCAGATCGACAAGGAGACCAACCGCGCCAAGCAGATCAACTCGATCTACATGATGAGCCATTCGGCGCCCGCGGCTCGCCGGCGCAGATGAAGCAGCTCGCCGGCATGCGCGGCCTGATGGCCAAGCCCTCCGGCGAGATCATCGAGAGCCCGATCATCTCGAACTTCAAGGAAGGCCTCTCGGTTCTCGAGTACTTCAACTCGACGCACGGCGCCCGTAAGGGTCTCGCCGACACGGCGCTCAAGACGGCGAACTCGGGCTACCTGACCCGTCGTCTCGTCGACGTGGCGCAGGACTGCATCATCACCGAGGACGATTGCGGCTCTGAGTCCGGCATCCGCGTCCGCCCGGTGGTCGACGCCGGCCAGATCGTGGCCACGCTCGGCATGCGCACGCTCGGCCGCACGACGGCCGAGGACGTTCAGCATCCGGCGACGGGTGACCTCGTTCTCCCGCGCAACACGCTGATCTCCGAGAAGGACGTCGAGGCCATGTCCGCCGCCGGCGTGCAGGAGGTTCGCATCCGCTCCGTGCTGACCTGCGAGACCAAGGTCGGCGTCTGCAAGGCCTGCTACGGCCGCGATCTTGCTCGCGGCACGCCGGTCAACATGGGTGAGGCGGTCGGCGTCATCGCGGCGCAGTCGATCGGCGAGCCGGGCACGCAGCTCACCATGCGCACGTTCCACATCGGCGGCACGGCGCAGCTTGCTGACTCGTCCTTCGTCGAAAGCTCCTTTGAGGGCACGGTCAAGAATCCGCAACCGCAACGCGGCCCGGACTCGGACGGCGATCTGATCGTCATGGGCCGCAACGTCGCGGTGGTGATCCTCGACGCCAACGGCGTCACGGAGCGCGCGTCCCATCGCCTGCTGTACGCGCCAAGCTGCGCGTCGACGACGGCGACAAGATCAAGCGCGGCCAGCGCATCGCCGAGTGGGATCCGTACACCCGTCCGATCCTCACCGAGGTCGACGGCAAGACGCAGTTCGAGGATCTCGTCGAAGGCGCCTCCGTCAGGGAGACGTCGGACGAGGCGACCGGCATCACCAAGCGCGTCGTTTATGGACTGGCGGACGTCGACCCCGTTCGGCGGACCTCAAGCCCTCGATCGTCGGCAGGGCCCGGACGGCAAGATCCTGAAGCCCGCCAAGGGCGGCGAGGCGCGCTACCAGCTCGCCCCGGACGCGATCCTGTCGGTCTCGCCCGGCTCCGAGGTGAAGGCCGGCGACGTGCTGGCCCGTATCCCGACCGAAAGCGCCAAGACGCGCGACATCACGGGCGGTCTGCCGCGTGTCGCCGAGCTCTTTGAAGCTCGGCGCCCGAAGGACGCGGCGATCATCGCCGAGGTCTCGGGCACGGTGCACTTCGGAAAGGACTACAAGACAAGCGCCGCATCAGCCTCATCCCGGCCGACGGCGGCGATCCGGTCGAGTACTTGATCCCGAAGGGCAAGCACATCCAGCTGCAGGACGGCGACGTCGTGGAGCTTGGCGACTACATCGTCGACGGCAACCCGGCCGCACGACATTCTGGCGATCAAGGGCGTGGAGGAGCTTGCGGCCTACCTCGTCACGAGATCCAGGAGGTCTACCGACTGCAGGGCGTGCAGATCAACGACAAGCACATCGAGGTGATCGTTCGTCAGATGCTGCAGAAGGTCGAGATCTCGGACGCCGGCGAGACCGAGCTCATCACCAACGAGCAGGTCGACCGCCTCGAGTTCGACGCGGTCAACGCCAAGGCGGTGGAAGAGGGCAAGAAGCCGGCGGTCGGTCATCCAGTCTTGCTCGGCATCACCAAGGCCTCGCTCCCGAGACGCGCTCCTTCATCTCGGCCGCCTCCTTCCAGGAGACGACGAGGGTGCTCACCGAGGCCGCCGTCAACGGCAAGGCCGACGACCTAGAGGGCCTCAAGGAGAACGTACATCGTGGGCCGCCTCATCCCGGCCGGCACCGGTTCGGTGATGAACAAGGTCCGCGAGATCGCGAGCCATCGCGACGAGTTGATCCTCGCGCAGCGCGCGCAGGAGCAGACCTCGGCCGCGCCCGCGCCGGACGCACAGCTGCTGCCGACGCCCGACGCGGCGGAGTGAGGCGGGGCGGTTCGCCCCGCCGTCTGAGAACGACGACAGGTCATGAGGGCCGCCGGGAAACCGGCGGCCCTCATTTACCTTTGAGGCCCTGCCGGATACCGTATGATCGCGGGATCTACGCGATCCGGGTGGGGCCGAACCGCGCATGAGCGACATCGTCGAAAGAATTTACGAGGCCGCAGCTTTGCCTGAGCTGTGGCCCGACCTGTTTCAGGACTTGTCCAACCGCTACGAGTTCGTCGGCGCGGCATGTTCTGCGTCAATGCGCAGTTTTCAGCGCGGGATCTCCTCGCCAGGAATCGCCGACGTGCTCGAGCGCTTCCTGACCGGAGGTTGGCAGGATCGCAATTGTCGCGCGCCGCGCACCGCCAAGCTCAATTACGAAGGCTTCGTCCGCGATCAGGACATCCTGACCGACGAGGAGATCGAGAACGAGCCGATGTACGCCGAGCTGCTGCGGCCTGCGGGCCTTGGCTACGCGCGGGCTCCGTGATCAAGTGTCCGAGCGACGATCTCGTGGCGTTCTCGTTCGAACGCGCCGGCAAGCTCGGGGCCCGCCTGTCGAGATCTTGGCGAGCTCGACAAGCTTCGTCCCGCACCTTGCCCGCGCATCGATCTTCTCGGCCGGATCGACCTCGAACGCTCGCGGGCGCAGGTCGAGGCGCTGTCGGCGCTTGGCCTTCCTGCGGCGGTCACGCGCGCGAACGGCTCGACGCTCGCCGCCAACGCCGCCTTCGAGGCGCTGGCGGCCCGATCAAGATCGGCGCGCGCGACGGCTTGCGCCTCTCTGATCCCGCCGCCGACGCCCTTCTGCGCGGGCCTTCGCCCGACGGCCTGGCAGGCGGCCGGTCGATCGCGCTGCCGCAGGCGGGGGAGGCGAGGCCGGCGTGCTCCATGTGCTGCCGATCCGCCGCAGGCGCGGGACGTCTTCGCGCAGGCCGCCTGGCTCGTCGTGGTCACCCCAGCTTGGGCGACGGCCGCCCCAAGCGCTTCGATTCTCTCGGGCCTCTTCGACCTCACCCCGGCGGAGGCGCGCGTGACCCGCCAGCTCATCGAGGGCGCGGCGGTCAACGAGATCGCCGAATCCTCTGGGCTCAGCGAATCCACCATCCGCAACCAGCCCGCTCGATCTTCGCCAAGACGGGAGCGAGTCGGCAAAGCGAGCTCGTGCTGATGTGCGGCGGGCTGGGGATGCCGCGGACCTAGGCGGAAGAGCTGAAGAGCCAGCGCTGCTGAGCAGGCGAGGGGCGCGGCGCCTGGTTCTTGTGGGTCGCAAGGGCCTTAAATCACAGCGCTCGGGTACCTCATCTGGGCGCGCATGGCCGATCTTCGCCGAATAGCTCCACGGCGGGTTGACGTTCCCCGACTCGCGGGTTAGAAGCCGCCCACTCTTCGGCAGGCGGTGATCCCACGCTGCTCGGAAGCGGTCCAACGCTCCGACCTTTCGGGTTCAAACGCTGTCGCGACCACACTGGGTCAGTTGCGGGTTCATGACCTGCGGCGCTTGTCGCCGTCGGTCCTCTGCAAGGAGCGGGCGCTTCCTTCGGTTCTCCGAAGGCGGGCGTCGTTTCGTTTTGCGTGTCGAGGGTCTCCTCTTCGCGCCGAACGCTGTTGAGATTTAAGAAGGCGGTTAGGCGAACAATGCCCACCATCAGCCAGTTGATCCGCAAGCCGCGGCAGGCGCCGACGGCGCGCAATACGGTTCCGGCGCTCCAGGCGTGCCCGCAGAAGCGTGGCGTCTGCACGCGCGTTTACACCACGACCCCGAAGAAGCCGAACTCGGCGCTTCGTAAGGTCGCCAAGGTGCGTCTCACCAACGGCTTCGAGGTCATCGGCTACATCCCGGGCGAGGGCCATAACCTCCAGGAGCATTCGGTGGTCATGATCCGCGGCGGCCGCGTGAAGGACCTTCCGGGCGTCCGCTATCACATCCTGCGCGGCGTGCTCGACACGCAGGGCGTCAAGAACCGCAAGCAGCGCCGGTCGAAGTACGGCGCGAAGCGGCCGAAGTGAGGTTCTGACAGATGTCCCGTCGTCATTCCGCCGAGCGTCGTGAAGTTCATCCCGATCCCAAATTCGGGGATCTCATCGTGTCGAAGTTCATGAACACCGTCATGAAGCACGGCAAGAAGTCGGCCGCCGAGGCGATCGTCTACGGCGCGTTCGACCAGGTCGAAGGCAAGCTCAAGCAGAGCCCGATCGCCGTGTTCCATCAGGCGCTCGAGAACATTTCGCCGGCTCTCGAGGTTCGTTCCCGCCGCGTCGGCGGCGCGACCTACCAGGTTCCCGTCGAAGTGCGCCCCGAGCGTCGCCAGGCGCTCGCTCTGCGCTGGCTGCTGGCCTCGGCCCGCGCCCGCAACGAGAAGACCATGGTGGATCGCCTGTCCGCCGAACTGATCGACGCATCGAACAACCGCGGCTCCGCCGTGAAGAAGCGCGAAGACACGCACCGCATGGCGGAAGCGAACCGCGCCTTCTCGCACTACCGCTGGTAATCGAGCAGAGACTGAAGGACCGATAAGATGGCCCGCTCCCACGCGATCGAAGACTATCGTAACTTCGGCATCATGGCCCACATTGATGCCGGCAAGACGACGACGACCGAGCGCGTCCTGTTCTACTCCGGCAAGTCCCACAAGATCGGCGAAGTCCACGACGGCGCCGCGACCATGGACTGGATGGAGCAGGAGCAGGAGCGCGGCATCACGATCACGTCCGCCGCGACGACGACCTTCTGGAAGGACAAGCGCCTCAACATCATCGACACGCCGGGCCATGTCGACTTCACGATCGAAGTCGAGCGTTCGCTGCGCGTGCTCGACGGCGCGGTGTGCGTTCTCGACGGCAACCAGGGCGTCGAGCCGCAGACCGAGACGGTGTGGCGCCAGGCCGACAAGTACGAAGTGCCGCGGATCGCGTTCGTCAACAAGATGGACAAGATTGGCGCTGACTTCTTCCGCTGCGTGAAAGAGCTCGACACCCGCGTCGCCGGCAATCCGGTCTGTATCCAGCTGCCGATCGGCTCCGAGAACAATTTCCTCGGCATCATCGACCTCGTCCGCATGAAGGCGGTCGTGTGGGATAACGAGAACCTCGGCGCGACCTTCCGTGACGAGAGATTTCGTCGATTTCGGCTGAGCTCGCCGACCAGGCCGCCGAATATCGCGGCAAGCTGGTCGAGGCTGCCGTCGAGCTCGACGACGCCGCGCTCGAGAAGTTCCTCGAAGGCGAGGAGCCCGACGAGGCGTCGCTGAAGGCGCTTATCCGCAAGGCCACCATCACCCGCGCGTTCACGCCGGTGCTGTGCGGCTCGGCGTTCAAGAACAAGGGCGTGCAGCCGCTGCTCGACGCGGTTGTCGACTACCTGCCGACCCCGCTCGATCGCGGCGCGGTCGACGGCGTGGACTTCAAGACCGAAGAGCCGATCGTCCGCAATCCGTCCGACGACGAGGGCCTGTCGGTCCTCGCGTTCAAGATCATGGACGATCCGTTCGTCGGCACGATTACCTTCTGTCGCGTCTACTCGGGCAAGCTCGAGGCGGGCTCGACCCTGCTGAACTCGACCCGCGACAAGAAAGAGCGCGTCGGCCGGATGCTGCTGATGCACGCGAACAATCGCGAGGACATCAAGGAGGCTTACGCCGGCGACATCGTCGCTCTGGCCGGCCTCAAGGACGTCCGCACCGGCGACACGCTGTGCGACCCGCTGAAGGCCGTCATTCTCGAGCAGATGGTGTTCCCGGAACCGGTCATCACCATCAAGATCGAGCCGAAGACCAAGGCCGACCAGGAGAAGCTGGGCATCGCCCTGTCGAAGCTCGCGGCTGAGGACCCGTCCTTCCGCGTGTCGACCGACCAGGAGTCCGGTGAGACCATCCTTAAGGGGATGGGCGAGCTTCATCTCGACATCAAGGTCGACATCCTCCGGCGCACCTACAAGGTCGACGCCGCGATCGGCGCGCCGCAGGTGGCCTATCGCGAGACGCTGACCAAGCCGGTCGATATCGACTACACCCACAAGAAGCAGACCGGCGGCACCGGTCAGTTCGCCCGGGTGAAGCTGCACATCGAGCCGAACGAGCCGGGCGCCGGCTTCCTGTTCGAGTCGAAGATCGTCGGCGGCGCGGTGCCGAAGGAGTACATCCCGGGCGTCGAAAAGGGCATCGCCTCCGTCATGGGCGCGGGCGTGATCGCCGGCTTCCCGGTGGTCGACGTCAAGGTCCAGCTCCTCGACGGCGCGTTCCACGAAGTCGACTCCTCGGTCCTCGCCTTCGAAATCGCGTCCCGCGCGGCGTTCCGCGAGGCCCTGCAGAAGGGCGGCGCTGCGTTGCTCGAGCCGATCATGAAGGTCGAGGTCGTGACGCCTGAGGACTACACCGGTTCGGTCATCGGCGACCTCAACTCCCGCCGCGGCCAGATCCAAGGGCAGGACATGCGCGGCAACGCGAACGTGGTGAACGCCATGGTCCCGCTCGCCAACATGTTCGGCTACATCAACACGCTGCGTTCGTTCAGCCAGGGCCGCGCGAACTACAGCATGGAATTCGATCACTACGAGCAGGTGCCGTCCAACGTCGCGCAGGAGGTTCAGGCGAAATACGCCTGATCCCACGCCGCGTTAGAGACGAACCTGAACCCTGAAGATTAGAGAAGAGAACGGAGCCGACGCCGATGGCCAAGGAAAAGTTTTCGCGGACGAAGCCGCACTGCAACATCGGAACGATTGGTCACGTTGACCATGGCAAGACGTCTTTGACGGCTGCGATCACGAAGGTGCTTGCGGAGACTGGCGGGGCGACGTTCACGGCGTATGACCAGATCGACAAGGCGCCGGAGGAGAAGGCGCGCGGCATCACGATCTCGACCGCGCATGTGGAGTACGAGACGAGCGGGCGCCACTACGCCCACGTCGACTGCCCCGGCCACGCCGACTATGTGAAGAACATGATCACGGGCGCGGCGCAGATGGACGGCGCGATCCTGGTGGTTTCGGCCGCCGACGGCCCGATGCCGCAGACCCGCGAGCACATCCTGCTCGCCCGTCAGGTCGGCGTTCCGGCGCTGGTGGTGTTCCTGAACAAGTGCGACATGGTCGACGACGAGGAGCTTCTCGAGCTCGTCGAGCTCGAGGTTCGCGAGCTTCTGTCGAAGTACGACTTCCCGGGCGACGACATTCCGATCGTGAAGGGTTCTGCGCTTGTGGCGCTCGAGAACGGCGACGCCAAGCTCGGCCATGACGCCATTCTTGAGCTGATGACCCAGGTCGACGCCTACATCCCGCAGCCGGAGCGTCCGATCGACCAGCCGTTCCTGATGCCGGTCGAAGACGTGTTCTCGATCTCGGGCCGCGGCACGGTGGTGACCGGCCGCGTCGAGCGCGGCATCGTGAAGGTCGGCGAGGAAGTCGAGATCGTCGGCATTCGCCCGACGGTGAAGACCACCGTCACGGGCGTCGAGATGTTCCGCAAGCTGCTCGACCAGGGGCAGGCCGGCGACAACATCGGCGCTCTTCTGCGCGGCACCAAGCGCGAGGACGTCGAGCGCGGCCAGGTTCTGTGCAAGCCGGGTTCGGTGAAGCCGCACACGAAATTCAAGGCTGAGGCGTACATCCTCACCAAGGAGGAGGGCGGCCGTCACACGCCGTTCTTCACGAACTACCGCCCGCAGTTCTACTTCCGCACGACGGACGTGACGGGCGTGGTGCACCTTCCCGAGGGCACCGAGATGGTGATGCCGGGCGACAACATCGCGATGACGGTCGAGCTGATCGTTCCGATCGCGATGGAGGAGAAGCTGCGCTTCGCCATCCGCGAAGGCGGCCGAACCGTCGGCGCCGGCGTCGTCGCCACCATCATCGAGTGATTGAACTTTCCTGACGCGGAAGGGGGCCGGCTTAACCGGCCTGCCTCCGACCCGTGGAGACGGTAGACCCATGAACGGCCAGAACATCCGGATCCGCCTCAAGGCGTTCGATCACCGCATCCTCGACACCTCCACCCGGGAGATCGTGTCGACGGCTAAGCGGACCGGCGCCCAGGTGCGCGGCCCCATCCCGCTGCCGACGCGGATCGAGAAGTTCACGGTGAACCGCTCGCCCCACGTCGACAAGAAGAGCCGCGAGCAGTTCGAGATTCGGACGCACAAGCGTCTTCTCGACATCGTCGACCCGACGCCGCAGACCGTGGACGCGCTGATGAAGCTCGACCTCGCCGCCGGCGTCGACGTCGAGATCAAGCTCTGATCCAGGCTCACTGAGTAGAAGGACGAGGCGGATGCGCTCCGGACTCATCGCACAGAAGCTGGGCATGACCCGCGTCTTCACCGACGCTGGCGAGCATGTGCCGGTCACCGTGCTTAAGGTCGACATGTGCCAGGTGGTCGCCCACCGCACGGTCGAGACGAATGGTTATGTGGCTCTTCAGCTCGGCGCGGGTTCGCGCAAGCCGAAGAACGTCACCAAGGCCGAGCGTGGCGGTTTCGCCAAGGCCGAGGTCGAGCCGAAGCGGAAGGTCGTGGAGTTCCGCGTCTCCGACGACGCCGTGATCCCCGTGGGCGCCGAGCTCACCGCGGACCACTTCGTCGCCGGCCAGCGCGTCGACGTCACCGGCACCTCGACCGGCAAGGGCTTCGCCGGCGCGATGAAGCGCTGGAACTTCGGCGGCCTTCGCGCCACTCACGGCGTCTCCGTTTCGCACCGTTCGCACGGTTCGACCGGCGGCCGTCAGGATCCGGGCAAGGTCTTCAAGAACAAGAAGATGGCCGGTCATCTCGGCGACGAGCGCGTCACCACGCAGAACCTGAAGGTGGTCTCCACCGATCCGGAGCGCGGTCTGATCCTCGTCGAGGGCGCGGTTCCGGGCGTCAAGGGCGGCTGGATCCTGGTGCGCGACGCCGTGAAGACCAAGCTTCCCGAGGGCATTCCGATGCCGGGCAAGTTCCGTGAGCGTGGGCAGCAGTCCGACGCCCCGGCTTCGACCCCGGTCGAGGAGGCCCCGGCCACTGAAACGACCGCCGGGGAGACCGCGTGATGGTTGAGATCGCGATCACCAAGGCCGACGGCAAGTCGGGCGACAAGGTCACGCTTTCGGACGAGATCTTCGGCCTTGAGCCGCGGACCGACATCCTGCACCGCGTCGTTCGCTGGCAGCTCGCCCGCCGTCAGGCCGGCACGCATGTCACCAAGGGCCGCTCGGACATCGCCCGCACGGGCAAGAAGATGTACAAGCAGAAGGGCACGGGCCGCGCCCGTCACGCCCAGGCGTCGGCTCCGCAGTTCCGTGGCGGCGGCCGCGCTTTCGGTCCGGTCGTGCGCTCTCATGAGCACGACCTGCCGAAGAAGGTCCGCGCGCTCGGCCTGAAGCACGCTCTCTCGGCCAAGGCCAAGGGCGAGCAGATCGTCGTGCTCGACGACTTCGCGCTGACCGAGGGTAAGACCAAGGCGTTCCTGGCGCAGATCGAGAAGCTTGGCTTCTCGAACGCGCTGGTCATCGACGGCGCCGACGTCGACGCCAACGTGAAGCTCGCCTCGCGCGCCGTCCACACCGTGGACGTGCTGCCGGTGCAGGGCATCAACGTCTACGACATCCTTCGCCGCGACACGCTCGTGCTGACCAAGGCCGCCATCGATGCGCTGGAGGCGCGCTTCAAATGACCGACCTTCGCCACTACGACGTCATCCGCGCGCCGATCATCACCGAGAAGGCCACCTACGCTTCCGAGCAGAACAAGGTGGTGTTCAAGGTCGCTGACACCGCCACCAAGCCGCAGATCAAGGCGGCGGTGGAGAAGCTCTTCGACGTGAAGGTCGTGAGCGTGAACACCCTCGTCCGCAAGGGCAAGGAAAAGCGTTTCCGCGGCCGCCTCGGCCGGCAGGGCGACACCAAGCGCGCGATCGTGACGCTGGCCGAAGGCCACGCCATCGACGTGACGACGGGCCTCTGAGGCTGAGGACCGGAGAACAGCTATGGCTTTGAAGACCTACAACCCGATCACTCCGAGCCTTCGCCAGCTCGTGATCGTCGACCGGTCGGCGCTCTACAAGGGCAAGCCGGTCAAGCAGCTGACGGAGGGACTCACGTCCTCCGGCGGCCGCAACAACCTCGGCCGCATCACGGTGCGGTTCCGCGGCGGCGGCCACAAGCGGACCTACCGCCTGATCGACTTCAAGCGTCGCAAGCTGGACGTGCCGGCGACCGTCGATCGGATCGAGTACGATCCCAACCGTTCGGCGTTCATCGCGCTGATCCGCTACGAGGACGGCGAGCTCGCCTACATCCTCGCGCCGCAGCGCCTCAATGTCGGCGACCAGGTCGTCGCGGGCGCCCAGGTCGACGTGAAGCCGGGCAACGCGATGCCGCTCGGCGTCGCGCCGGTCGGCACGATCGTGCACAACGTCGAGATCAAGATCGGTCGCGGCGGCCAGATCGCGCGGTCGGCGGGCTCCTACGCCCAGATCGTCGCTCGTGACCAGGGCTACGTGACGCTCCGCCTGTCTTCCGGCGAGCAGCGCCTCGTGCACGGCCAGTGCTTCGGCACCATCGGCGCGGTGTCGAACCCCGACCACGCCAACATCAATCTCGGCAAGGCCGGCCGTTCGCGCTGGCTCGGCCGCAAGCCGCACAACCGCGGCGTGACCATGAACCCGGTCGACCATCCGCATGGCGGCGGCGAAGGCCGCACCTCGGGCCGCCGCCACCCCCCGTGGGCAAGCCCACCAAGGGCAAGCGCACGCGTTCGAACAAGGCGACCGACAAGTTCATCGCCACGAGCCGGCACGCCCGGAAGAAGAAGTAAGGGAGCCCGAGAATGTCTCGTTCAATCTGGAAGGGTCCCTTCGTCGACGGGTACCTGCTTAAGAAGGCGGACGTGGCCCGCGGTTCGACCCGCAACGAGGTCATCAAGACCTGGAGCCGCCGTTCGACCATCCTGCCGCAGTTCGTCGGCCTCACCTTCGGGGTCTACAACGGCCAGAAGCATGTGCCCGTGTCGGTCAACGAAGAGATGATCGGCCACAAGCTCGGCGAATTCGCTCCGACGCGGACCTTCTACGGTCATGCGGCGGACAAGAAGGCGAAGAGGAAGTAATCCGATGGGCAAGCCAGCCGCCAAGCGCGCGCTTCCCGAGAACGAGGCCAAGGCCGTGCTGCGCATGGTCCGGATCTCGCCGCAGAAGCTCAACCTCGTCGCTCAGCTGATCCGCGGCAAGAAGGTCGAGACGGCGCTCGCCGACCTCACCTTCTCGCGCAAGCGCATCGCCGGCCAGGTGAAGAAGACGCTCGAGAGCGCCATCGCCAACGCCGAGAACAACCATGATCTCGACGTGGACGACCTGATCGTCTCCGAGGCGTTCGTCGGCAAGTCCATCGTGATGCGCCGGTTCTCGCCGCGAGCCCGTGGCCGCGTGGGCACGATCCAGAAGCCGTTCTCGCACCTGACGATCGTCGTTCGTCAGGTCGAGCAGGCGTCGGCCAAGGCTTGAGGAGAAGACGATGGGTCACAAGGTCAACCCGATCGGGCTTCGGCTCGGCATCAACCGCACGTGGGACTCGCGCTGGTTCGCCAGCAAGGGCGAGTACGGCAAGCTCCTGCAGGAAGACATCGCGATCCGCGACGCGCTCCTGAAGGATCTGAAGCAGGCGGCGGTCTCCAAGATCGTCATCGAGCGCCCGCACAAGAAGTGCCGCGTGTCGATCTACTCGGCGCGTCCGGGCATCGTGATCGGCAAGAAGGGCGCGGACATCGAGAAGCTTCGCAAGAAGGTCGGCTCGATGACCTCGTCGGAAGTGCACATCAACATCGTTGAGGTGCGCAAGCCCGAGATCGACTCGACGCTCGTCGCGGAGTCGATCGCCCAGCAGCTCGAGCGCCGCGTGGCGTTCCGCCGGGCGATGAAGCGCGCGGTCCAGTCGGCCATGCGTCTCGGCGCCGAGGGCATCCGCATCAACTGCGCCGGCCGTCTCGGCGGCGCGGAGATCGCCCGCACCGAGTGGTACCGCGAGGGCCGCGTTCCGCTGCACACGCTGCGCGCCGACGTCGACTACGGCGTCGCCACCGCGAAGACCGCGATGGGCACCTGCGGCGTGAAGGTGTGGATCTTCAAGGGCGAGGTCATGGAGCATGACCCCATGGCCCAGGACAAGCGTCTGAACGACGGCGACGGCGGCCGTCCCCAGCGTCGCGATCACGCGGCCTGAGGCGGTTCGACCGGGAGTTTGAACAATGCTGCAACCGAAGAAGACCAAGTTCCGCAAGCAGTTCAAGGGCCGCATCTCTGGCGCGGCCAAGGGCGGCTTTGAGCTGGACTTCGGCGCCTATGGCCTCAAGGCCATGGAGCCCGAGCGCATCACCGCGCGTCAGATCGAGGCGGCTCGCCGCGCTCTGACCCGTCACATGAAGCGCGCCGGCCGCGTGTGGATCCGCGTCTTCCCGGACGTGCCGGTCTCCAAGAAGCCGACCGAAGTGCGCATGGGTAAGGGCAAGGGCGCGAACGAGTACTGGGCCGCTAAGGTCAAGCCGGGCCGCATCATGTTCGAGATCGACGGCGTGCCGCTCGACATCGCCCGTGAGGCCCTGCAGCTCGCCGCGGCGAAGCTTCCGATCCGCACCCGTTTCGTCCAGCGCGTCGCCGAGTGAGGGCTGAGATCATGACCAAGGCTCAGGATTTCCGCGCGATGACCGCGGACCAGCTCGACGACGAGGTCGTCAAGCTGAAGAAGGAGCAGTTCAACCTTCGCTTCCAGAAGGCGACGGGACAGCTCGAGAACACCTCGCGGGTGAAGACGGTTCGCCGTGACATTGCCCGCGTTATGACGGTCGCGGCCGCCAAGCGCGCCGAAGCCAAGTAAGAGGAGGACACAATGCCGAAGAGAGTCCTGCTCGGGACCGTCATTTCCGACAAGAACGCCAAGACCGTCGTGGTCAAGGTGGAGCGCCGCTTCACGCACCCGCTGCTGAAGAAGACGGTGCGCCGGACGAAGCACTACCACGCCCATGACGAGAACCAGGCCTTCAAGGTCGGGGACCTCGTCTGGATCGAGGAGAGCCGTCCGATCTCCCGGCTGAAGCGCTGGGTCGTTCGACCCGACGCCTCAGTCGACGCCGACGCCTCGGCCCCTGCGCCGACCGAGTGATCATCTGAAACGGCCCGCCGGGCGAGGTCCGCAGAGTTCGTGGATACCGGTCCGGGCGAAATTGAAAGGCTAAGGCCATGATTCAGATGCAGAGCAACTTGGATGTCGCTGACAACAGCGGCGCCAAGCGCGTGATGTGCATCAAGGTTCTGGGCGGCGCCGGCCGCCGCTACGCCGCCGTGGGCGACATCATCGTGGTGTCGGTCAAGGAGGCGATCCCGCGCGGTCGCGTGAAGAAGGGCGACGTCATGAAGGCGGTCGTCGTTCGCACGGCCAAGGACATCCGCCGCGTCGACGGCTCGGTGATCCGCTTCGACCGCAACGCCGCCGTTCTGATCAACAATCAGAAGGAGCCGGTCGGCACGCGCATCTTCGGCCCGGTTCCGCGCGAGCTTCGCGCCAAGAACCACATGAAGATCATCTCGCTCGCGCCGGAGGTGTTGTGATGGCCGCAAAGATCAAGAAGGGCGACAAGGTCGTCGTTCTCGCCGGCAAGGACAAGGGCAAGACCGGCGAAGTGCTGAAGGTGCTCCCGAAGGAGACGCGCGCCGTCGTGCAGGGCGTCAACGTCGTGATGAAGCATCAGCGGCAGACCCAGAACCAGGAAGGCGGCATCATCCGCAAGGAGGCCTCCATCCATCTCTCGAACATCGCGCTCGCCGATCCGAAGGACGGCAAGCCGACGCGCGTCTCCTTCAAGATCGAGGGCGAAGGCGCGAACCAGACGAAGGTCCGCGTGGCTGCGCGGTCCGGGGAGCGCATCGATGGCTGAGGCCGCTTACACGCCGCGCCTGAAGCGGCATTACGACGACGTGGTCCGGGCCCAGCTCATCGAAGAGTTCGGCTATAAGAACCCCATGGCCGTTCCCTCGATCGAGAAGATCGTGCTGAACATGGGCGTGGGCGAGGCCGTCGCCGACTCGAAGAAGGCCACGACCGCCGCGTCGGAGCTCGCCAAGATCGCCGGGCAGAAGCCGGTCATCACCAAGGCGCGCACCTCGATCGCGACGTTCAAGCTGCGCGAAGGCCAGTCGGTCGGCTGCAAGGTCACCCTGCGCCGCGCCCGCATGTACGACTTCATTGACCGCCTGGTCACGATCGCGCTGCCGCGCGTTCGCGACTTCCGCGGCCTGAACCCGAAGAGCTTCGACGGCCGTGGCAACTACGCCATGGGCATCAAGGAGCACATCGTGTTCCCCGAGATCGAGTACGACAAGATCGACCAGGTCTGGGGCATGGACGTCATCGTCTGCACGACGGCGAAGTCTGACGACGAGGCGCGCGCCCTGCTGCGCGCCTTCAACTTCCCCTTCAGGCAGTGACGGGAGGATCGCATGGCTAAGAAAAGCGCGATCGAGAAGAACACCCGCCGTCGCAAGATGGTCGCCCGCGACGCCGCGAAGCGCGCGGAGCTCAAGGCGATCGCCAAGAACCCGAACCTCGACCTCGAGGACCGGTTCGCGGCGCGGCTCAAGCTCGCCGAACTGCCGCGGAACGGGTCGAAGACCCGCATCCGCAATCGCTGCGAAGTCACGGGACGCCCGCGGGCCTATTACCGCAAGCTCGGCATCTCGCGTATCGCGATCCGTGATCTAGGCTCCAAGGGCTTGGTCCCGGGCCTTCTGAAGTCCAGCTGGTGAGGAGGGACCGATGGTGAACGACCCCCTCGGCGATATGCTGACGCGCATCCGCAACGCGCATATGCGGAACAAGACCTCGTGCTCGACGCCGGGCTCCAAGCTCCGCGCGCATGTGCTCGACGTCCTTCAGTCGGAAGGCTACATCCGCGGTTACACGCAGACGGAGCTGACCAATGGCCGCACCGAGTTCGAGATCGAGCTCAAGTACTATGACGGCGCGCCGGTCATCCGCGAGCTTCAGCGCGTCTCGAAGCCCGGCCGCCGCGTCTACGCGTCGGTCGACAATCTTCCGCGCGTGGCGAACGGCCTCGGCATCTCGATCCTCTCCACGCCCAAGGGCGTGATGGCGGATCACGACGCCCGCGACAACAACGTGGGCGGGGAGATCCTTTGCCGCGTCTTCTGACGCTGGGCGAAGGGTCTTCCACGAAGGATTAGGAGAGCGATCATGTCGCGCATCGGCAAAAAGCCGATCGACGTGCCGTCGGGCGTCACCGCGGCGGTCGACGGTCAGAACGTCAAGGTTAAGGGACCGAAGGGCGAGCTCGCCTTCACGGTCCACGACGACGTCGTCGTCGAGTTCAAGGACGGCAAGGTTTCGGTCCAGCCGAAGGACGAGACCAAGCGCGCCCGCTCGATGTGGGGCATGTCGCGCACCATGGTGTCGAACCTCGTCGAGGGCGTCACCAAGGGTTTCGAGAAGAAGCTCGAGATCACCGGTGTCGGTTACCGCGCGTCGGTCCAGGGCAAGAACCTGGTTCTCGCGCTTGGTTACAGCCACGACGTGATCTACCCGATCCCGGACGGGATCCAGATCGTGACGGGCAAGCCGACCGAAGTGACCATCACCGGGATCAACCGTCAGCAGGTTGGTCAGGTCGCGGCCGAAATCCGCGACTTCCGCCGCCCCGAGCCTTACAAGGGCAAGGGTGTTAAGTACGCGGGCGAGTTCATCTTCCGCAAGGAAGGCAAGAAGAAGTAAGGGCCGGGACCGATGGCGAAGAAACTTGCGACTGAGGCGCGCCGCAAGGCGCGCGTGCGCCGCGCGCTTCGCGCGGCGGCCAACGGGCGTCCGCGCTGTCGATCCACCGTTCGTCGAAGCAGATCTACGCGCAGGTCATCGATGACGAGCGCGGCGTGACGCTGGCTTCGGCCTCGACGCTCGACAAGGATTTCCGCGCCGCGAAGAAGACCGGCGCGGACATGGCCGCGGCGAGCGAGATCGGCAAGCTTGTGGCCGAGCGCGCCAAGGCGGCCGGCGTCACCGAGGTCGTGTTCGATCGCGGCGCCTACATCTATCACGGCCGGGTCAAGGCCCTGGCCGAGGCCGCCCGTGAGGGCGGGCTCAACTTCTGAAGCCCGCTCGAAGGGAAGAGGACACTTAAATGGCTCGTGAGCCCAGAGAGAACCGCCGCGAACGTGAACGCGAGGACAGCGAGTTCGTCGACAAGCTGGTCCACATCAACCGCGTCGCCAAGGTGGTGAAGGGCGGCCGTCGCTTCGGCTTCGCCGCTCTCGTCGTCGTCGGCGACCAGAAGGGCCGCGTCGGCTTCGGCCACGGCAAGGCCCGCGAGGTGCCGGAGGCCATCCGCAAGGCGACGGAAGCCGCCAAGCGCGGCCTGATCCGCGTGCCGCTGCGCGAAGGCCGGACGCTCCATCACGACGTCGACGGCCGCCACGGCGCCGGCAAGGTCGTGCTGCGCGCCGCCCCGGCCGGCACCGGCATCATCGCCGGCGGTCCGATGCGCGCCGTCTTCGAAACGCTCGGCGTCCATGACGTCGTCGCGAAGTCGCTCGGCTCGTCGAACCCGTACAACATGGTCCGCGCGACGTTCGACGCCCTCAAGGCGGAAGACAGCCCGCGTTCGGTCGCCGCTCGCCGCGGCCTCAAGGTTTCGACCCTGCAGGCCCGCCGCAAGGACGTCGACGCCGACGCGGTCGCCGAAGGCTGACCGTCGGACATCGCTTGAAGGAGCCTGATCATGGCCGCAACTGAGAAGAAGAAGGTCGAAGGCGCGACCGTGACCGTCGTCCAGACGGGTTCGTCGACCCGCCGCCCGTTCGACCAGCAGCAGACCCTCGTCGGTCTCGGCCTCGGCCGGATCGGCAAGCGCCGCGAGCTGATCGACACCCCCGCGGTGCGCGGCATGATCGCCAAGGTCGCGCACCTCGTGCGCGTCGAAGCCTGAGCGTCGGAGAGAAGACGATGAAGCTCAACGAACTCAGAGACAACCCCGGCGCCACCAAGAAGCGGATGCGCGTCGGACGCGGCATCGGCTCCGGCAAGGGCAAGACCGGCGGCCGCGGCGTGAAGGGTCAGAAGTCGCGCACCGGCGTCGCCATCAAGGCGTTCGAGGGCGGCCAGATGCCGCTCTACAGGCGTCTGCCGAAGCGCGGCTTCACCAACATCTTCGCCAAGGATCTGAACGAGGTGAACCTCGCGCGGCTCCAGCAGGCGGTGGACGCCGGCAAGCTCGACGCCAAGAAGCCCGTTACCGAGGAGGCGCTGGTCGAGGCCGGCGTTCTCTCGAAGAAGCGTGACGGCGTGAAGGTTCTCGGCCGCGGCGAGCTCAAGACGAAGCTCGACCTCGAGGTCTACGCGGTCTCCAAGACTGTCGCGGACGTGATCGAGAAGCTTGGCGGCAAGGTGACGCTTCTCGCGCCGGCCGTCGAAAAGGCCGATGCGGAACCCGCGTAAATCGCCTATCTAACGGCGCGCGCCGTCCCTGCCGGGTCCGTCGGGCCCCGGCTGGGGCGGCGTTTCATTTTGTGGTCCAGACGGACGAGGGCGTAGATGGCTTCCGCCGCAGAGCAGCTTGCCGCCAACTTGAATTTCTCGGCCTTTTCAAAGGCCGACGAGCTGAAGAAGCGTATCTGGTTCACACTTGGCGCGCTGATCATTTACCGCCTCGGCACGTACATCCCGATGCCCGGCATCAACCCGGCGGCTCTCGCCGAGGTGTTCCGTCAGCAGTCGACGGGCATCATCGGCCTGTTCAACATGTTCTCGGGCGGCGCCGTCGGCCGCATGGCGATCTTCGCGCTCGCCATCATGCCCTACATCTCCGCCTCGATCATCGTGCAGCTGATGACGACCGTCTCGCCGCACCTCGAGGCTCTGAAGAAGGAGGGCGAGCAGGGCCGCAAGATCATCAACCAGTACACCCGCTACGGGACGGTGGCGCTGGCGACGGTCCAGGCCTACGGCATCGCGGTCGGCCTCGAGGGTCAGGCCAACGTGGTCGTGGATCCGGGCTGGTTCTTCAAGATCTCCACGGTCATCACCCTGACCGGCGGCACCATGTTCCTGATGTGGCTCGGCGAGCAGATCACCGCGCGCGGCATCGGCAACGGCATCTCGCTGATCATCTTCGCCGGCATCGTGGCCGAGCTCCCGGCGGCCATCGCCGGCGCGTTCGAGCTCAACCGCCAGGGCGCGCTGTCGAACGCGCTCATCATCGGCATCATCGTGATGGCGATCGGCGTCATCGCGCTCGTGGTCTATATGGAGCGCGCCCAGCGCCGGCTGCTGATTCAGTATCCGAAGCGACAGGTCAGCCAGAACCGCATGACGGGCGGCGAGAGCTCGCACCTGCCGCTGAAGCTCAACACCGCCGGCGTCATTCCGCCGATCTTCGCCTCCTCGCTGCTGCTGCTGCCGACGACCGTGGCGAACTTCTCGGCGCAGGGGACCGCCTCGGGCTGGCTCACGACCATCACGTCGTACCTCGCCCACGGCCGGCCGCTCTACATGGCGCTCTACGTCGCGCTGATCGTGTTCTTCTGCTTCTTCTACACCGCGATCGTCTTCAACCCGAAGGAGACGGCGGACAACCTGAAGAAGTACGGCGGCTTCATTCCCGGCATCCGTCCGGGCGAGCGCACCGCCGAGTACATCGACTACGTGCTGACCCGCATCACCGTCGTCGGCGCCGCCTACATCGCGCTCGTCTGCGTGATTCCCGAGATCCTCATCTCCTGGGCCGCAGTGCCATTCTACTTTGGCGGGACTTCGCTCCTGATCGTGGTGTCTGTTACGATGGACACGGTGGCGCAGGTGCAGGGGCATCTCTACGCGGCGCAGTACGAGGGCCTCATCAAGAAGGCCCGGCTCAGAGGAAAACGTAGATGAGGCTGATTCTTCTCGGACCGCCCGGCGCCGGTAAAGGCACCCAGGCTGAGCGCCTCGTCGAGAAGCACGGCATCGTCCAGCTCTCCACCGGCGACATGCTGCGCGCGGCCGTCGCCGCGGGTTCGCCTGTCGGCCTCGAAGCCAAGGACGTGATGGCGCGCGGCGAGCTCTGCTCGGACGGCCTCGTGGTCAAGATCGTCGCCGACCGCATCGACGAGCCGGACGCCAAGAAGGGCTTCATCCTCGACGGCTTCCCGCGCACCGTCGCCCAGGCCGAGGCGCTCGAGCGCATGCTCGAGGAGAAGGATCTCCGCCTCGACGCCGTGATCGAGCTCGTGGTCGACGACAACGCGCTGCTCGCCCGCGTCGAGGGCCGCGCGCGCGACGCCGCCGCGGCCGGCAAGCCCCTGCGCCCTGACGACGCTCCGGAGACGGTCAGGAAGCGCATCGCCGACTTCAACCGCGTCACCAGCCAGCTCCGGCCGTTCTACGAATCGAAGGGGCTTCACGCCACGGTCGACGGCATGGCGTCGATCGACGAGGTGACGGAGCAGATCGAGGCGATTCTCTCCGAGACCGTCAGCGGGCTGACGGACCCGCCGCGGGGCGCAGGGTCGGAGTTTCGGTCGTTGTCCCCCGGCTTGTCCCGGGGGAACTGCTGCACGTCCGAGAACTGCGCGCCGCTGACGGGCTGACGCTTCTGACGAGCGGGGGCGCGGCGACAGCGGGACAGCGACTGCTGGGCTCCGAATCTCCTAGCAAGGGGTTGACGCCTGGCGTGTAAGGCGCTAACCGCACGCATCCTGAAAGCAGTCTGGTCGCGCTGTGCTTTCCAAGCGCTGCGTCCGCGCTGCCTTTCGGCGCTTCGAATTCATGAGCGCGCATGGGCCGGCCTCCACCGGACGCACGCTTCTTCCGCCGGCCTCGCGCCGGCCCACATGGAGGGGACAAAGATGGCCCGTATCGCCGGCGTCAACATTCCGACGAACAAGCGCGTCGTGATCGCGCTTCAGTACATCCACGGCATCGGCGCCTCGAAGGCGACCGAGATCTGCGCCAAGGTCTCGATCCCGGCCGAGCGCCGCGTGAACGAGCTGACCGACGCCGAAGTCATCCAGATCCGCGAGACGATCGACCGCGACTACATCGTCGAGGGCGACCTGCGCCGCGACGTCGCGATGAACATCAAGCGCCTGATGGACCTCGGCTGCTATCGCGGTCTGCGCCATCGCCGCGGCCTGCCGGTGCGCGGCCAGCGCACCCACACCAATGCGCGCACCCGCAAGGGCAAGCCGAAGCCGATCGCCGGCAAGAAGAAGTGATTTCCGCCGCGGCCTGATCGGCTGCGGCGCGTCGTTCCGGATCGGCTCCGCCGTCCGGGACGACGCCGAACCGAAGATCCCGGGCGCGCGCCCGGGAGACGCATATTTCCCGAGCGCCTGGCATCACGGGCGCGCCTGAAGGACACGAGAGACCTATGGCCAAGGAAGCCCAGCGCATTCGCCGCCGCGAGCGCAAGAACATCGCCTCCGGCGTGGCGCATGTGAACGCCACCTTCAACAACACGATGATCACCATCACGGACGCCCAGGGCAACACCGTGTCGTGGTCGTCGGCCGGCGCGCAGGGCTTCAAGGGCTCGCGCAAGTCGACCCCGTACGCGGCCCAGGTCGCTGCCGAGGACGCGGCCAAGAAGGCCGCCGAGCACGGCATGCGCACCCTCGAGGTCGAGGTCCGCGGCCCGGGTTCGGGTCGTGAGTCCGCTCTCCGCGCCCTTCAGGCTTCGGGCTTCATGGTGACGTCGATCCGCGACGTGACCCCGATCCCGCACAATGGCTGCCGTCCGCGCAAGCGCCGTCGCGTCTGACGTCGTCCTTTTCGACGCCGCGCTCCGAGACGTCGGAGCGCGGGACTGTTCCAGCCGGCTGCGGTTTTCGCGAGGTCGGCTTCTCCGCGGAGGGCGACGGCGGCCCGCGGCGACTGACGAAGGATGCTGAGAAGTGATCCAGAAGAATTGGCAAGACCTTATTAAGCCGAACAAGCTCGAGGTCTCGGCGTCCGGCGACGGCGCGCGGATCGCGACCATGGTGGCGGCCCCGCTCGAGCGCGGCTTCGGCCTGACGCTCGGCAACGCGCTGCGGCGCATCCTGCTGTCCTCGCTCCAGGGCGCGGCCGTGACCTCGGTGCACATCGATGGCGTGCTGCACGAGTTCTCGTCCATCCCGGGCGTGCGCGAGGACGTGACCGACATCGTCCTCAATATCAAGGACATCGCCATCAAGATGCAGGGCGAAGGCCCGAAGCGGATGGTGCTGCGCAAGCAGGGCCCGGGCCAGGTGCTCGCGGGCGACATCCAGGTGGTGGGCGACGTCCAGATCCTGAACCCGAACCTCGTGCTCTGCACTCTCGACGAGGCGGCCGAGATTCGCATGGAGTTCACGGTCGACACCGGCAAGGGCTACGTCCAGGCCGACCGCAACCGTCCCGAGGACGCTCCGATCGGCCTCATCCCGGTCGACAGCCTCTACTCGCCGGTCAAGAAGGTCTCGTACCGCGTCGAGAGCACCCGCGAGGGCCAGAACCTCGACTTCGACAAGCTGACGCTCAACGTCGAGACCAACGGTTCGATCACGCCTGAGGACGCGGTGGCCTACGCCGCCCGCATCCTGCAGGACCAGCTCGAAGTGTTCGTCAACTTCGAGGAGCCGAAGAAGGAAGCCGCGCCGTCCTCCATCCCGGAGCTCGCCTTCAACCCGGCGCTGCTCAAGAAGGTGGACGAGCTCGAGCTTTCGGTGCGTTCGGCCAACTGCCTGAAGAACGACAACATCGTCTATATCGGCGACCTCATCCAGAAAACCGAAGCCGAGATGCTCCGCACTCCGAACTTCGGTCGCAAGTCGCTGAACGAGATCAAGGAAGTGCTGGCCCAGATGGGTCTGCACCTCGGGATGGAAGTCGGCGGCTGGCCGCCGGACAACATCGACGAACTCGCCAAGCGTTTCGAAGAACACTACTGAGGTCGCAAGACCGGCGGGCCGCTGAGTCCCGGTCTTAAGGAGAACGAAAATGTCGATGCACGGCCGGCGGGGACGCCGCTTCAACCGGCTCCAGAGCCACCGCAAGGCGATGTTCCAGAACCTCGCCCAGTCGCTGATCGAGCACGAGCAGATCATCACCACGCTGCCGAAGGCCAAGGACCTGCGTCCGGTCGTCGAGAAGCTGGTGACGCTCGCGCGCCGCGGCGATCTTCACTCGCGCCGCCTCGCGATCTCCGAGCTTCGTCACGTTCCGACCGTGCAGAAGCTCTTCGACGTGCTCGCGCCGCGCTACGAGGAGCGCCCGGGCGGGTATCTCCGCATCATCAAGGCGGGCTTCCGCCAGGGCGACAACGCTCCGATCGCGGTGATCGAGTTCGTCGACCGCGACGTCGACGCCAAGGGCAAGGTCGACCGCGAGCGCGCCGAGGCTGCCGAAGCCGCCTGAGGCTTGGCGTTTCGGCTTTTAAACTGACGGAGAGCGGCCGGCGACGGCCGCTTTTCGCGTTTTTGGATCCGGGGAACCGAGCTCCTTGTCCCGGACTTGATCCGGGACCCAGAACCGAGACGGCTACAAGATCAATTGCTGAAAGACGAGCTTTTAGCGGAACCGACGTCGGCTCTGGGTCCCGGATCAAGTCCGGGACAAGGGCGGCGTCACCTCCGCGACCACACCACGAGCGCGAGGCCAACGAGCGATGTCGCGCCGCCGTACCAGGCCCATTGCGTCTGGGCGATCATGAAGCTCTCCTGCGGCCAGGTCACGATCCCGAGCCCCTGCAGGAACCAGAGCCCGCCCGAGGCGACGAGCAGCAAGCCGACGATCAGCAGAATGGTTTTCACGGTCTTTTCTCCGTTCCGCCCGTCGCTGCAAGCGGCTCGCTTCGCCATATAGAGCGCGCAGTCTTCGGCTTGATCGAGGCGTACGGCCTTTGGCTGTCGCCGCCACGGTCGCCCGGCCGTCCGAAAGGAGCCCGCCCAAAAATGCGTTTCGTCCAGACTCTGGCCGCCGCCGTCGCGGTTTTCTTGGCGGGGGCTCCCGCGCATGCGCAGGACCAGCGGCGCCTCCCCGACAGTCGGCAGGAAGTGAAGCTGTCGTTCGCGCCCGTGGTGGCGCAGGCGACGCCTGCTGTCGTGAACATCTATGCGAGCCGCGTCGAGCAGCGCCGGCGCAACCCGCTGCTGGACGACCCGTTCTTCCGCCAGTTCTTCGGCGACCGCGGCCCTCTGGGACAGGACCGGACCCAGCGTTCGCTCGGCTCCGGGGCGATCGTGTCGGACGATGGGCTCGTGGTCACCAACAACCACGTCATCGAGGGCATGACGGAGCTCCGCGTCGCGCTCTCCGACAAGCGCGAATTCGAGGCGAAGCTGATTCTGAAGGACAAGCGCACCGACCTCGCGGTGCTGCGCATCGGCGACGGCAAGCAGAAGTTCCCGTGGCTGCCCTTCGCCGACTCCGACGAGCTTCAGATCGGCGACCTGGTGCTTGCAATCGGCAATCCGTTCGGCGTCGGCCAGACGGTGACGTCCGGCTCGTTTCCGCGCTCGCCCGCACGCAGGTCGGCGTCGGCGACCATCTCGTCCTTCGTGCAGACCGACGCCGCCATCAATCCTGGCAATTCGGGCGGCGCGCTCGTTGACCTCGACGGCAGGCTCGCCGGCATCAACACCGCGATCTTCTCGCAATCGGGCGGCTCGGTCGGCATCGGCTTCGCGATTCCCGCCAACATGGTGCAGGCGGTCGTGGCCTCGGCGCGCGCCGGCTCGAAGTCCGTGACCCGCCCTGGTTCGGCGCGGACCTGCAGAACGTCACCAAGGACATCGCCGACGGGCTCGGGCTGAACCACCCCGGAGGCGCGCTGATCGCGAACGTCGCCAAGGGCTCGCCCGCCGCCAAGGCGGGAGCGGAGTCAGGCGACCTGATCACCGCGGTGGACGGCCGCCCCGTGGACGACGTCGAGAATTTTTCGTTCCGTTTCGCGACGCGCCCCGTCGGCGGCCACGCCACGGTGACGATCCAGCGGCAAGGCAAGGCGCGCGACCTGAAGGTGGAGCTTGCGGCCGCGCCCGAAAATCCGCCGCGCGAGCAGCGCACGATCGGCGGCGAGACGCCGTTCACAGGCGCGACGGTCGTGAACCTTTCGCCGGCGCTCGCCGAGGAGATGTCGCTCGGATCGGGGCTCACCGGCGTCGCGGTGGCGGAGGTCGCGAGCGGCTCGATCGCCGAGCGCCTCGGCTTCCAGAAGGGCGACGTCGTCCGGCAGGTGAAACAACGCCAAGATCGCCAGCACCCGCGATCTCGAGCGCGTCGCGGCCTCGGGGCAGAGCGGCTACTGGAAGGTCACGATCGAGCGCGACGGGCAGCTGGTGACGAGCGTGTTCTGACGAGGCTTTGCGCTCGTCATCCCCGGCGAAGCCGGGTATCCACGACTTCGGCTCGCGCGGCGATCTACGATCAAGTCGTGGATGCCCGAGGCAAGCTCGGGCATGACGGCCGGGGCGGTCGCCCCGCGTGAGAGACGGCAATGAGCAACCTCTTCGAAGCCGCAGGCATGGACCGCGACGCGCCACGGCCGCTCGCCGACCGCCTGCGGCCAAGATCGCTTGAGGAAGTCATCGGTCAGGAGCATCTTCTCGGCCGCGACGGCGCGCTGGGACGGCTCGTCGAGGCGGGGTCTCTCGGGAGCCTCGTGTTCTGGGGGCCGCCCGGCACCGGCAAGACGACGGTCGGCCGGCTGCTGGCCGACGCCACCAACCTCGCCTTCGAGCCGATCTCCGCGATCTTCACCGGCGTCGCGGATCTCAAGAAGGTGTTCGACGCCGCCCGCGCGCGGCGGATGACGGGGAGGGGCACGCTGCTCTTCGTCGACGAGATCCACCGCTTCAACAAGGCGCAGCAGGACTCGTTCCTGCCCGTCATGGAGGACGGCACCGTCACGCTTGTCGGCGCGACGACTGAAAATCCATCCTTCGCGCTCAACGCCGCGCTGCTGTCGCGCGCCCGCGTGCTGGTGTTCCGTTCGCTCGACGCGGCGTCGCTCGAAAAGCTGCTGGCGCGTGCGGAAGAGATCGAGGGCAGGGCGCTTCCGCTCGACGCCGAAGCGCGGTCGGCTCTGATCCGCATGGCCGACGGCGACGGCCGCGCGGCGTTGACGCTGTCGGAAGAGATCTGGCGGGCGGCGCGCAAGGGCGAAACATTCGACGCGGAGCGCGTGCAGGACGTCGTCCAGCGTCGCGCGCCGATCTACGACAAGTCCGCGGACGGCCACTACAACCTCATCTCCGCGCTCCACAAGTCGGTCCGCGGCTCCGACCCCGACGCCGCGCTCTATTGGCTCGCCCGCATGCTCGACGCGGGCGAGGACCCGCTCTACCTCGCGCGACGCCTCATCCGGATGGCTTCGGAAGACATCGGCCTCGCCGACCCGCAGGCGCTCGTGGTCGCGATCGCGGCGCGCGACGCCTATGAGCAGCTCGGCACGCCCGAAGGGGAGCTCGCGCTCGCCGAATGCGTCATCCATCTCGCCACCGCGCCGAAGTCGAACGCGGTTTATGTCGCCTACAAGCGCGCGCGAGCCGCCGCCAAGGAGCACGGCTCGCTGCTGCCGCCGAAGCACATCCTCAACGCGCCGACGAAACTCATGAAATCGGAAGGCTATGGCGACGGCTACGCCTATGATCACGACGCGCCGGACGGGTTTTCGGGGCAGGACTACTTCCCCGAGGCCATGGGGAGGCGGGCCTTCTACGACCCGCCGGACCGCGGCTTCGAGCGGGAGCTGAGAAAGCGCATCGACTACTGGGCGCGGCTGCGGGCCGAGCGCGGGTGAGGGCTGCGGCGCGTGCCCCGGGTGGGGTGTAGCCTTCCGTGACGCGAGATCGAGGAACGCTCGATGACCGAACTTCTGATGAAGGCCTTCGAAGAGCTTTCAAAGCTACCGGACGATAGGCAAAACGAATTGGCGCAGATGCTGATCGACGCAGCGGAGAGCGAGCTCTCCGGCGAACTGCGATTATCGGATGAGCAGCTGGCCGAGGTCGATTCTGCGCTTTCGGAAGACGGCCCTTATGTCCCCGCCGCGGAGATGGAGGCGTTCTTCGCGCAATATCGGCGGTGATCGTCCGGTACGCTGAACGATCTCGCACGCACTTGCGTGGCATAGCTGAGCATATCCGACGCGATAACCCCGCAGCTGCCGCTCGTGTGCTCGATCGGGTCGACGAGGCGGTCAAAAGGCTTGCCGATTTCCCATTCATCAGCCGTCGGGGCGTGCGCAGAGGAAGCGTACGAACTTATTCTCTCGAACCTACCCTACATCGTCGTCTATGGGGTCGGTCGCGAGCACATTGATATCCTCGGCGTCTTTCACGCCGCCCGTCACCCTTCCGTCCGAACCCGCCCATGATCCCAATCCTTCTCGTCGCCCTGGGGGGCGCTCTCGGCTCCGTCGCGCGCTACGGCGTCAACGTCTGGACGATGCGCGCCTTTGGCCCGGGATTTCCCTGGGGCACGCTCACCGTCAACGTCGTGGGCGGTCTGGTGATGGGTCTCATCGCGGCGCTGCTTGCGCTGAAAGGCGGGACCAACGAGCTCCGCGTCTTCCTGATGACCGGGATCATGGGCGGCTTCACCACCTTCTCGGCCTTCTCGCTCGACGCCGTCGCGCTCTGGGAGCGAGGGGAGGCGACGACCGCCACGGTCTATGTGGCGGCCTCCGTCGTCCTCTCGATCGGCGCGCTTGTCGCGGGTCTCGCGCTCGGGCGCGCTCTGGGCTAAGAGAAGCGCTTCTCCAGCCTCGAGTTCGAACTGATGTCCGCCCGCCCGCCCCGCGGCAGAAAGCCCGCATCCGGCCAAAACCGCGCTACGCCCGCCGGCGCACGGCGGCCGACCCGCGCCGCCACCAAGGCCAAGGCCAACGAGGCGTTTCGTGCGCCAGCCAAATCGGCCGCCAAACCTGCCGACAAGCCCGCGCTGCGGCAGCGCCCTGCGCCCGAACCTGCGCCCGCGCCGAAGGTCTTGCCGGCGCTCCCCGGAAAATCCGCCGGCGTCCAGTCGATCCCGGTGCGTCCGGCCGAAGAAGGCCTGAGGCTCGACCGCTGGTTCAAGGAGCGCTTTCCTGCGCTCGCTTTCGGGCATCTGCAGAAGCTCTGCCGCACGGGCCAAATTCGCGTCGACGGCGCGCGGGCCAAGACCGCGACGCGGCTGTCCGCAGGCATGACGGTGCGCGTTCCGCCGCTGAAAGACGAGAGCGACGGGGAGGGGGACGACGAACGCCCCGCCGCGCCTGCGGTGCGCCGTCCGGTGAAGGACGACCGCGATGCGAAAGACCTGCGTGACATGACCATCCACGAGGACCGCGACGTCCTCGTGCTCAACAAGCCCATGGGGCTCGCCGTGCAGGGCGGTTCCGGCATCACCCGCCATGTCGACGGGATGCTGACCGCGCTCACCGACAGCCAGGGACAGAAGCCGCGCCTCGTCCATCGCATCGACAAGGACACGGCCGGCGTGCTGGTGGTGGCCAAGACCCGGCTCGCGGCGTCCGAGCTCGCGCGCGCCTTCCGATCGCGCTATGCGCGGAAGGTGTACTGGGCGCTCGTTCCCGGCGTCCCGCGCGTGAAGCAGGGGCGGATATCGACCTATCTCGCCAAGGGCGAGGGCGACGGCCCGCTGGGCGAGCGCATGGTGGTGGCCGAGCATGGCGACGACGGCGCGGCGCACGCGCTGACCTATTACGCCGTGGTGGAGCACGCCGGGCAGAAGCTCTCATGGTTGTCGCTGAAGCCGGTCACCGGACGCACACACCAGCTTCGGGCGCATTGCGCCCATATCGGCCACCCGATCGTGGGCGACCCGAAGTATTTCGACATCGAGAACTGGCAGCTGCCGGCGGCGTGCAGAACCGGCTTCATCTGCTCGCCCGCCGCCTCGTTCTGCCGTTGCCGTCCGGCGACGTTCTCGACGTCTCCGCGCCGCTGCCGCCGCATATGGAGCAGAGCTGGAACCTTCTGGGCTTCGACACGAGCAAATACGACCCGATCGTCGAAGCGCCCGAAGAGTGACGAAATGAACGGCATGCTTCGAGACGCGGCCTGACGGCCGCTCCTCGGCATGAGGAGAGGCTCAGTTCTTCTCCACCCGGACGGTCCTGACGCTGAGGAGCGCCGACGGCGCGTCTCGAAGCGCCAAGTCCGCTTCAAACCCCATCAGAACCGCTCCGGCGCTTCGAAGACGTCCGCCAGAACGCCACCGCTTCGCACCAGCCGCGCGTGCGCCGGCGTGTCGTAGGCCACCACTAGTCGAATCGGATCGCCGGGCGAGAGAGGCATGAGCGTCGCGCCTTCGGCGTGGTCGTCGCCCTCGCCGAAAGGCAGGTCGAGGATGCGCTCGACGTCCGCGCGTGGGGCGACGGTCGAGTCCTGCGCGTTGAGGCCCCCGCGCCAGCGATAGAGCCGCACTGGACCGTCGAGATCCATCGTCGGGCCGGCCAGCACCACGAGATCCTCGCCGTCGATCAGCAGCGAGCGGACGCCGAGGCCGTCGAGATCGAGAAAATGGCGACGGATGAGATCGCCGTCGTCCTGACGCCGGAGCTTGAGACGGCCCGTCTTTTTCTTCGCCCTGAACCGAAGCTCTAGAATGGTGGCCCAGCCGCGCAGCACGGGGCCGCGCAGACCGAGGAACACCCGGTCGCCTGAAACCGCCATGCCTTCGACGTCGAGCCCGTTGTCCTTGGACGGGATCGACATGAACGGGCCGAGGTGAGGATCGCGGGCGAGCCGTCGGGAGAGGACACTGCCGTCCTTGTCCATCCGAAGCGCCCCCGCGCGACGCGTTCGGCCGCTCCCGTCGACCGCGGGCCCGGACGCAGCGAGCTTCGGCGCGCCGGGATGGTCGCCGGCCACGAGCGGGATGCGGCAGAGCAGGAAACGGTTGGCCTCCCGCACCACGCGGGTCAGCGTTTCGAGCGCTTTCTCGGGATCGTCGCCGGCCTTCGGCTTCTTGCGCTTCAGGCTGTGCGATCCGACGACCCACAGAAATCCGTCCGCGATCGCCAGACCCTCCACGTCCGCCTCCTCGTCACGGCCGTTGGGAAAGTCGAAAAAGTCGTGCAGATCGAAGCGCTTGTGTCCGCCATAGCCCACCACGCGGCCCGCCGCGTCGCGTCGCGCCGTGAGCCGCTCCAGCGCCGCGCCCTCGTCGGCGCCGATGAACAGGCTTTCGCCCTCGGCGATCGCGGCGATCGCCGAGACGTCTTCGCGGATGGCTTTCTCCGCGTCCGGGTCTGGCTCGTGAAAAACGAGCGGCAGCTGCGTCACCAGCTTCGCCTTGCGGCGCTCGGCGTGAGCGGCGGCGAGCCGCTGGTACTCGCTCTTCACGAGGCCGAGCGACCGGGCGGCGTCCGTGACCGAGAGCCCGCCCTCGACCTCGCGCATCGCCGCAGCGATCTCGCGAGGAGAGCGCGCGTCGCCCTCTGCGTCTTCGTGCTTCGCCTTCGTCATCGGAATCTCCACCCCGCCTGTCGCCGTCGTGACGTCTGGATGACATAGGGGCGGGCGCCTGCGCGGCGACGGGGCGCTTGTGCGAAGCGAGGCGGGCGCGCTACCTGCTGCGGCATGAGCGCTCCCCGACTGCTCGTCTTCTTCGACGTCGACGGCACCTTGATCGACAGCCAGCACGCCATCGTCTCGGCGATGCGCGAAGCCTATCTCGGCCACGATCTCGAACCTCCGGATCGCGAAGCCATTCTCAGCGTCGTCGGCCTTTCCGTCGCGGAGGCGGTGGCGGAGCTGTCGCGCGAGGCGCCGGGTCATCCGCGCAAGGCGATCGGCGAAGCGTTCAAGACGATCTTTCGAAACAGCCTGACCCATGGCGCGGATCATTCGCCGCTCTATCCCGGAGCCGCGGAGGTCATCGACAGGCTTGGCGCGCGCGACGACGTCCTGCTTGCGCTTGCGACCGGAAATTCTCGCCGGGGCGTGGAGCGGTTTCTCGACCGCTTCAGTTACGAGGGCCGGTTCGTCTCGACGCAATCGGCGGACGACGCGCCGTCGAAACCCCATCCCGCCATGATCTTCCAGGCCTGCCTGGAAGCGGGGCTGAAACCCGAGGAGGCGGTGATGGTCGGCGACACGAGCTTCGACATGGCGATGGCGCGGGCGGCCGGCGCGCGGGCCATCGGCGTCTCCTGGGGCTATCACCCGGCCGACCGGCTGCTCGCTGCGGGCGCCGAGCTCGTGCTCGGCTCGTTCGAAGAGCTCGACGCGGCCCTCGGCCTCTCCGACACGGCGGACGCCATATGACCGATTCTCAGCGTCCTGGCGCGCAGCGTCCCGAGGGATTGGCCCAACGGCCAGTCTTGCCGAAGCGCTTCTACAAACACGCAGAAGCCGTTGCGGTGAAAGGCGGCTTTGTCATCGCGCTCGACGGGCGTCCCGCCCGAACGCCCGCCCGGGCGCCGCTCGCGCTTCCGACCCTGGCGCTCGGCGCGGCGGTTGCGGCCGAGTGGGAGCGGCAGAGCGAGACCATCGATCCGAGCACGATGCCGCTGACGCGGATCGCGAATGTCGCGATCGACGGGGTGGCGCGCGAGCGCGAGGCGGTGGCGGCGGAGATCGTGAAATACGCCGGCAGCGACCTCGTCTGCTATCGCGCGGAGCGTCCCGAGCGGCTCGTCGCCAAGCAGAGCGCGCACTGGGATCCGGTGCTCGCCTTCGCGCGCGACGGGCTCGGCGCCCGGTTTGTGTTGGCCGAGGGAGTGATGTTCGTCGGCCAGCCCGGCGCGGCGCTCGAGGCGGTGGACCGCGCGCTGCCCCGCCACGACGTATTCGCGCTTACGGCCTTGAGCGTGCTTACGACTTTGACCGGATCCGCGCTGATCGCGCTGGCGCTCCAGCGCGGCGCGCTCGACCTCGCCGCCGCCTGGGCCGCCGCCAATGTCGACGAGGACTGGAACGAGGAGCTCTGGGGCTACGATTCGGAGGCCGCGGCCCGAAAGGCCAACCGCGAGACCGAGATGCGGGCCGCAGTCGAGACGATGGCGCTGGCGCGAGCCTGAGGGTGTCGCGCCGCCTCAGTCGGCGAGGCCGATGTTGCGAAACACCTCCTGAAGCTGCGGACTGATCGGCAGGGCGATCTGCTCGCCGGTCGGCGTCGGCCGTTCGAACCAGCGGTGATAGGCCTCGATCAGGTCCCGGTCCTCGGCCATTTTCGCGAAGGCCCGCGCGACCGCCCGCGCCATCTGCGGGTCGTCCTTGCGGAACATCAGCCCATAAGGCTCGTAGGTGAGGAAGTCGCCGACCACGATGAGGTCGGCGTCGGCCTTGTGGCGGGCGATCAGACCATAGAGCAGCACGTCGTCGGTCGCGAAGGCGTCGGCCTGGCCGCTGGCTACCATGGCGTAGCTCTGTTCGTGGTCGGGCGCGGTGACGATCCTGAGGTCGATCTTCTGCCTCTCGGCGATCGCCCGCAGCGCCTTCTCGTTCGTCGTGCCCGCCGTCGCCACGACGGTCTTGCCCGCAAGGTCGCGATAGGACCGGAGCCCGGAGGCGCTCTTCACCATGAGCTTGGTGCCGGCCACATAGGTGATCGGCGAGAAGGCGACCTCTTTCTCGCGGTCCTTGTTGGCGGTGGTGGAGCCGCATTCGAGGTCGATCCTGCCGGCGACCGTCTCGGGGATGCGCGTCTCGGACGTGACCTTCTCATAGGCGACGTCGAGCGCCTGACCGTCGAGCTCCCGCTTCATCTCCTCGACGACGCCGAGGCAGAGGTCGATCGCGTAGCCGATCGGCTTCGGGCCGTTGTTCGCCACATAGGAGAACGGGAACGAGGCCTCGCGATAGCCGATCGTCACCGTCCCGCTGTCGTGTGCCTTCTTGAGCGTGCCGCCGAGCGCGGTCGGTTCGCCGCCGGTGGTGACGGCCTCCTCGGCCCAGGCCGCCGGCGCGAGCGCGAAGAGCGCGAGGAGCGCGGCGGAGATCGTCGCGCGGGGCAGGGCGGCCATGGCGGCGCGTCCCTCAGGCGGCCGCGGGCGCATGCGCGCCGACAGGCTCTCCGGCGGCGCTTTCCTGCTCGTCCTCGTGCAGTTCGCCCTCCCACTTCGCCACCACGGCCGCGGCGATCGAGTTGCCGATGACGTTGGTGGCCGAACGGCCCATGTCGAGGAACTGGTCGATGCCCATGATGAGCAGCAGGCCGGCCTCCGGGATGTTGAAGGTCGAGAGCGTGGCGGCGATCACCACGAGCGAGGCGCGCGGCACGCCCGCCATGCCCTTCGAGGTCACCATCAGCAGGAGCAGCATGGTGATCTGCTCGCCGGCCGACAGGTTGACGCCGTAGGCCTGCGCGATGAAGAGCGTCGCGAAGGTGCAATAGGCCATCGTGCCGTCGAGATTGAACGAATAGCCCATCGGAAGCACGAAGCTCGCGATGCGCCGCGCCACGCCGAACTTGGCGAGCTGGTCGAGGATCTTCGGGTAGGCGGCCTCGGAGCTCGCGGTCGAGAACGCCAGCAGGAACGGCTCGCGCACCCGCGCGATCAGGTTCTTCACCCGCGCGCCCAGCACCAGGAAGCCGGCGAGCGCCAGCAGCGCCCAGAGGATCGCCAGCGTCGCGTAGAACTCGAGGATGAATGCGCCGTAGGTCCAGAGGACGGAGAGCCCCTGCGTGGTGATGGTGGCGGCGATGGCGGCGAACACCGCGACGGGCGCGGCCTTCATGACGTAGCCGGTGATCACCAGCATCATGTGGGCGACCTGGTCGGCGAACTCGGCGAGCATCTTGCCCTTCTCGCCCAGCGACGCGATCGCGATGCCGGCGAAAATGGAAAAGACCACGATCTGCAGGATTTCGTTGGTGGCCATGGCCTCGACGATCGAGGCCGGCACCAGATGCGGCACGAACTCCTTCAGCGTCAGCGACGACACCTTGAGGTTCGTGGCGGTGCCGGCGTCGGGCAGCGGCAGGTTCAGGTTCGCGCCCGGCTGCAGCAGGTTGACCATGATCAGGCCGAGCACCAGCGACACCAGCGAGGCGGAGATGAACCAGCCCATGGTCTTGGCGCCGATCCGCCCGACGGAGGCCGTGTCGCCCATATGGGCGATGCCGACGACTAGCGTCGAAAACACGAGCGGGGCGATCAGCATCTTGATCAGCCGGAGAAACACGGTGGTGATGAGCGAGATGTATCCCGCCACCGCTCCCGCGACCTTGGCGTCCGGAAACGCCACGTGGCAGGCCTGGCCCACCACGATGCCGAGAACCATCGCGATCAGGATGTAGAGGGTGAACTTGTTGCGCATCGCCGTCCCCTCGGTAACGAAAACGTTAACGAAAGATGACGACTCCGTGAACAAGCTGTCAATCGCTGACTTCGCCCGAAGATTGTGCGTGCTCGCCCCGTGGGCGCCGCGTCGCGGTCATCGGCCCTTTGTCGACATTGCGGCGCCGCATGACGCGCGTTACGCCTCTGCCCTCTTGATCGACCCGGAAAGCCGAGGGCGCGCCACGTGAAGGACATTCTGCAGGAGCTCGAGGAGCGTCGCGCGACGGCGCGCCTCGGCGGCGGCGAAAAGCGCATCGCGGCGCAGCACGCGCGCGGCAAGCTCACGGCCCGCGAGCGCCTCGAGATCTTCCTCGATCCGGAGTCGTTCGAGGAATACGACATGTTCGTCCAGCACCGGAGCCATGACTTCGGGATGGAGAAGCAGACCATTCCGGGCGACGGCGTCGTCACCGGCTGGGGCACGGTGAACGGCCGCAAGGTCTTCGTCTTCGCCAAGGACTTCACGGTGTTCGGCGGCTCGCTCAGCGAAACCCACGCCCAGAAGATCATCAAGATCCAGGACATGGCGATCCGCAACCGCGCGCCGGTCATCGGCCTGTTCGACGCCGGCGGGGCGCGCATCCAGGAAGGCGTCGCGGCGCTCGGGGGCTATGGCGAGGTGTTCCAGCGGAACGTCTTGGCGTCCGGCGTGATCCCGCAGATCTCGGTCATCATGGGCCCGTGCGCGGGCGGCGACGTCTATTCGCCGGCCATGACCGACTTCATCTTCATGGTGCGCGACCGCTCCTACCTCTTCGTCACCGGCCCCGACGTCGTGAAGACGGTGACCAACGAGACGGTGACGTCCGAGGAGCTCGGCGGCGCGAAGGTGCACACCACGAAGTCTTCGGTGGCCGACGGCGCCTATGACAACGACGTCGACGCGCTCGTGGACATGCGCCGCCTGATGGATTTCCTGCCCGGCAACAACATCGAGGGCGTGCCGGAGTGGCCGACCTTCGACAGCGCCGACCGCGACGACCTCTCGCTCGACACGCTGATCCCCGACAACCCGAACAAGCCCTACGACATCAAGGAGCTGATCCTGAAGACGGTCGACGAGGGCGACTTCTTCGAGATCCAGGAAAGCTTCGCGAAGAACATCGTGGTCGGCTTCGGCCGCATGGAGGGCCGCACGGTCGGGATCGTGGCCAACCAGCCGATGGTGCTGGCGGGCGTGCTGGACAGCGACGCCTCCCGCAAGGCCGCGCGCTTCGTGCGCTTCTGCGACTGCTTCGAAATCCCGATCGTCACCTTCGTGGACGTGCCCGGATTCCTGCCCGGCACCGCCCAGGAATATGGCGGCTTGATCAAGCATGGGGCGAAGCTGCTGTTCGCCTACGCCGAGGCGACGGTGCCGAAGGTGACGATCATCACCCGCAAGGCGTTCGGCGGCGCCTATGACGTCATGGCGTCCAAGCACCTGCGCGGCGACGTCAACTACGCCTGGCCGACCGCGCAGATCGCGGTGATGGGCGCCAAGGGCGCGGTCGAGATCATCTTCCGCGGCGCGGACGCGGACGGCATCGCGGCCAAGACCAAGGAGTATGAGGACCGCTTCATGTCGCCCTTCGTGGCGGCGGAGCGCGGCTACATCGACGAGGTCATCCACCCGCGCTCGACCCGCAAGCGCGTCGCCCGCGCGCTCGCCATGCTGCGCGGCAAGCGGCTCGAGAATCCCTGGAAGAAGCACGACAACATCCCGCTCTGAGACGCGCGCGGATGAGCCGGTTGTCGATCGCCGCGCTGGTCCTGTCCTTCGCGGCGCTTCTGCTCGGCGTCGCGGGGCCGGCGCTCGACCCTGCGGTGCTGAGGGAGCAGATCTCCTTCGCGGACGCCGCCGCGCAGCGGGCCGAACCCGTTCAGCCGGAAGGCGAGCGGTCGCTTCACGAGGAAGCCGGGCGCTGGCTCGCGCGCAAGATCCGCGAGCGCAACGACCGCGCGGCGCAGGAGGAGCGGACGGCCGCGCCGGCGCCGGTCGAGGAGCCGGGCCTCTTCGGGAGCTCGGCCCGCTTCGTCGTGCCGATCGTGGTCCTGATCGCGCTTTCGGGCGCGGCGCTCGCCGTCGTCGACTGGCTGAGGACGCGGGCGGTGAGGGGCAATCTCACGGCCGCGGTCGTGGCCGGCGCAGCCATCGCGCTGCCGTTCGTCTGGACCGCGCTCGCCACCGCGATGGCGTTCGCCGGCGTCCTGATCGCGCTCGTCATCGTCGGGGCGATCGTCGGCTGAGACAGACCCGACGCCGTGTCGCCCAAGTCGCGACGCACAACGAAATCAATCGTGCGCGCTTGCCTTCTTCCCCTCGGCGACGAAATGCTGCACGACGATCAAGAGACGGCGAGCGCCGACTGGCGCGCGACTTGCTGATGGAGAGCCGAACAGCGCGTCGCGCTTTGCGGCGTCGCGTAGGGTTGGACTGGGTCACATGCGCGTTCTTATCGTCGCGATCGGGACATATGGCGACGTGCTGCCCTTCATCGGGCTCGCGGCCGAGCTCGACCGGCGCGGCCATGAGGTCACGCTCTCCTGCGCCGAGACTTTCGCGCCCGCCGCCCGCCGCGCCGGCGTCGACGTCGAACCGCTGACCACCGCCGCCGAATATTCGGCGCTGTTCGAGCATCCGCAGTTCTGGCGGCCGTTCCTGGGCGCCCGGCGACTGTTCAAGAACCTGCATTCCTTCCTAAAGCCCACCCACGACTTCGTCGTCCGACATCATCGTGAAGGCGACACGCTGGTCATCGCCTCGGCGCTCGCGATCGGCGCCAAGGTGGCGCATGAGACGCTCGGCGTGCCGGTGGTCTCGGTGCATCTGACGCCCATCATGTTCGTCTCGCGCGACGCGCCGCCGCGCACGCCGTTCCTGCCGATGCCGCGCTGGATGCCGGCCGCGATGAAGCTGAAGCTGCAGACCGGGCTCTACACCGCCTTCATCGCGCCGCTGATCAAGCCGGGCCTCAACGCCTTCCGCGCGTCGCTGGGCTTGCGGCCGAAGCGCAAGATCCGCAGCTGGTGGCATTCCTCGCAGCGCATGCTGCTCCTGTTTCCGCACTGGTTCGCGCCGCGGCAGGCTGACTGGCCGGCCCAGTCGGTGCAGCTCGACTTTCCGCGCGCCGACATGTTCGGCGCCGCGACCGCGCGGCTCGATCCGGCGCTCGACGCGTTCCTGTCGGCCGGGGAGCCGCCGGTCGCCATCACCTTCGGCTCCGCCCGGCTGCGCACCGCCTCGCTCTATCGGGCCGCGGTCGAGGCCTGCGCGAAGACCGGGCGCCGATGCCTCGTGCTGTCGCACCAGACGATCGATCCGCCCAAGGGCCTCGAGGGCCGGGCCTTCTTCTCGACCTACGCCCCGCTCGGCCAGGTGTTGCCGCGCTGCTCGGCGCTGATCCACCACGGCGGCGTCGGCACGGTGTCGCAGGCCTTCGCGGCGGGCGCGCCGCAGATCGTCGTGCCGATGGCGTTCGACCAGTTCGATCATGCGAGCCGCATCCGCCGGCTCGGCTGCGGAACCTCGGTGCCGCGCGCGCTCTTCACCGCGCGTCGCGCCGCGCAGGCGCTCGACGCGCTGCTCGCCTCCGATGCGGTCGCCTCGGCCTGCCGGTCGGTGGCGGAGCGCACCAGCCGCTCCGACGTGATCGCCGAGGCCTGCGATCGCATCGAGGCGGAGTTCGGCCGCGCCCGGTCGGTCGTCTATCCTCCCTGCGAGGCCGCCGAGTGAGTTGAGCGCAGTCGGAGCCCTGTCCTTCGGGCGCCGGCCGTGACATAGATCGCCGCCCATGAGCACGGGTGAGCGTATGGCAGCCGAAGCCGCCGCGGATGATGTGACGAAGCCGGCGGATGAGTTCGGGACAGGCGGCCCCGCCGGCGGGCAGGAAGTCCGCCGACGCCACCTCGTTTATGTCCCCGGCTACGACCCGCGCGATCCCGATCTCTATCGTCGTCTCTCCGTGTTCGAGCTCCGGCGCTTCGCCAAGCTCTGGGGCGTCGTCGTCGACGTCGACCGGGACGACGTCACACGCACGCCGACGCCGAGCCTCAGCTGGCGGGCGCGGCTGACCGCCGGCGACGCCAGGGTCGAAACGACCTACGAGACGTTGCGGTGGGACGATCTCGTCCGCCGCGACTTCGCCGCGCCGCTGCTCGCCACGCTCGTTCGAAGCCTCAGGACCGGCGTCGAGGTGATCGTGACGGGCCTCCTCTGGCGGATCTGGCGCGCCGCGCCGTGGTGCGCGGTGGCCTGGTTCTATCCGATGCTCACCGTCATCGCGCTGTTCGCCCTCTCGGTGTGGGGCGGGGTCGCGATCGCGGATCTCGTCGCCGGCCACGGAGCGCCGGTGTTGGGCGTGCTCGTCGGAGTCGCGCTCGGCCTTGCGCTTCTGCTCGGCGTCGTCGCCGCGCTCCGCCGGTCCGGCTCGTTCCTCGTCCATCTGATCGACGACGGCCGGTCCCAGCGCCGATACGCGACGCGCGCCGACAGGGAGCTCGACGCCCGCGTCGACGCCTTCGCGGCCCGGATCCGCGAGATCGTCGAGGCGCGCGCGGCCGACGAAGTTCTCGTCGTCGGCCATTCGAGCGGAAGCTTCGTCGCGATCGACGCCATCGCGCGCGCCTATGAGGCGAGCCCCGACTTCGCCCGCGGATCGAACTTCGCGCTGCTCACCGTCGGGGCGAGCGAGCTTCTGGTCGCGTTCCACCCGCGCGCCGGCTGGTTCCGCGAGCGCATCCGGCGGCTGGCGATCGAGCCGTCGCTGTTCTGGGCCGAGGTCGTCGGCCCCTGGGACACGCTCAATTTTCCGCACCGCGACCCGGTCACCGAGCTCGGCCTCGACGTGCCGGCCGACCGGCCGAACCCGACGTTCCGCCGCGCTTTTCTGACCAAGATGCTCGGTCAGCACTCCATCAAGTCCCTGCAGAAGGGATGGCGGGTGTTCCGGGCGCACTTCCAGTTCGTCATGGCGAACGAGGTCCGCGGGCCCTACGACTACTTCTCGCTGGTCCTTGGACCGTGGACCGCGCGCAGCCAGTTCGCCCGAACCGCGGACGGAAGGCTGATGTCGCCGAAGGTCGAGCCCGCCCCGCCGCCGCTGCCGCGGCCGGACTGGATGCCGCCGCTGCCCAAGGACCACAAGGACTAGGGCTTTCGGCGCCGCGCCGCGGCGAAGCTTCTTCGGCGGCGCCGTTCGCCCTTTGAACAGGTGGACGGCGGGCGACCCGCTCCCCTAAGTACGAACGGCGTCGGCGCGCGATCCGCGGGACTTGTCCGGCGCGGCTCCGGAGTTCTCAAGCCTCGATGTTCAAGAAGATCCTGATCGCCACCGCGGCGAGATCGCCTGCCGCGTCATCAAGACCGCGCGCAAGATGGGCATCAGACCGTCGCGGTCTATTCCGACGCGGACAAGGACGCGTTGCATGTCGAGATGGCCGACGAGGCGGTGCGCATCGGCCCGCCGCCGGCCGCGCAGTCCTATCTGCTGATCGACGAAATCCTGCGCGCCTGCAAGGAGACCGGCGCCGAAGCCGTTCATCCCGGCTACGGCTTTTTGTCCGAGCGCGCGGCCTCGCCGAGGCGCTCAAGGCCAACGGCGTCGTGTTCATCGGCCCGATCCCGGGGCGATCGAGGCCATGGGCGACAAGATCGAGTCGAAGAAGGCGGCGGCCAAGGCCAACGTCTCGACCCGTGCCCGGCAATCTCGGCGTGATCGAGAGCGTCCGAGGACGCCGTGAAGGTCGCCGACGAGATCGGCTATCCGGTGATGATCAAGGCCTCGGCCGGCGGCGGCGCAAGGGCATGCGCATCGCGCACTCGGCCGATGACGTGGCGGAAGGCTTCCGCGCCTCGCGCTCGGAGGCCAAGAACTCCTTCGGCGACGACCGCGTCTTCATCGAGAAGTTCATCGTCAATCCGCGCCACGTCGAGATCCAGGTGCTCGGCGACAAGCACGGCACGTCATCTATCTCGGCGAGCGCGAAATGCTCGATCCAGCGCCGCAACCAAAGGTCGTCGAGGAGGCCCCGTCGCCGCTGCTCGACGAGGCGACCCGCAAGGCCATGGGCGAGCAGTCGGTCGCTCTGGCCAAGGCCGTCGGCTACGATTCCGGCCCACCGTCGAGTTCGTCGCGGGGCAGGACAAGTCGTTCTATTTCCTCGAGATGAACACGCGTCTTCATGTGGAGCATCCGGTGACGGAGCTCGTCACCGGCATCGACCTCGTGGAGCAGATGATCCGCGTCGCCTATGGCGAAGCTCGCGATCAGCAGGAAGATGTGAAGCTCACCGGCTGGGCGGTGGAGAGCCGCGTCTACGCCGAAGATCCCTATCGCAACTTCCTGCCCTCGATCGGGCGCCTGTCGGCCTACCGCCGCCGGCCGAATCGAGCGCCGACGGAATCACGGTGCGCAACGACACCGGCGTGACCGAAGGCGGCGAGATCTCGCTCTATTACGACCCGATGATCGCCAAGCTCGTGACCCACGGGCCGGATCGCCTGTCGGCCATCGAGGCGCAGGGCAGGGCGCTCGACGCCTTCGGCATCGACGGCATCCAGCACAACATCCCGTTCCTCACGGCGCTGATGGAGCATCCGCGCTGGCGTTCGGGCGAACTGTCGACCGGCTTCATCGCCGAGGAGTTCCCGGACGGTTTCGCGCCTCGCAAGCCCGCAGGCGAAGTCGCAGCGGCCCTGGTCGCGATCGCGGCGCAGATCGACTGGATGGTGATGGAGCGTCGCCGCCTCATCTCCAATCAGCTCCGCAAGGGCGCGGCCACCAAGGAGCGGCTGCGCACCGTGCTGCTCGACGGCGAGCCGACCCGCGTCGAGACCTCGGCGATCGGCGAGGCCGTGATCGTGCGGACGCTTGGGCAGGACGGCTCGGAGATCCGTCTCCAGCGCGTCGAGACCGACTGGAAGCCCGGCGAGCCGGTGTGGCGCGGGACGATCGACGGTCAGGAGATTGCGGCGCAGGTCCGCAAGGCCAAGAACTACGGCTACGACATCCAGCATCGCGGTGTCGCGGTTTACGCCCGCGTCCACGGCGCGCGCATCGCCGAGCTCTATGCGCTGATGCCCGAGAAGGTCATCGCCGACACCTCCAAGCAGCTGCTCTGCCCGATGCCCGGCCTCGTGGTCTCGATCGCGGTCGAGGAGGGTCAGGAGGTCAAGACCGGCGAGACGCTCGCGGTGGTCGAGGCGATGAAGATGGAGAACGTGCTGCGCGCCGAGCGCGACGGCAAGGTCGCCAAGATCAACGCTAAGGCCGGGCGACAGCCTCGCGGTCGACGCGGTGATCCTCGAGTTCGAGTGATCTTCGCGAGACAGCGCCGACGAAACGTCTGAGACGAACGGAAAAAGGGTGGGCCGATGTGGCGCGCGGATCTCGCGCGCCGTAGGGTTGCATATCTCTCGCCGCCGCCCCTCGGACGACGTCATGGCGTCACGACCCGGAACTCATCGCCCGACGCATCCGCGAGGCTGCGGGCGCGCCTGAGATCTGGGCTCAGGCGCTCGGAGACGTCAGCGCAGAGCGTCAACGGCGCCGGCGCGCTGCTGTTCTGCGTCGACGACCGGCTGGTCCGGCCGCCCGCCTCCGCCGAACAGGCGCACGTCCTGGACGAGTATCTGACGAAGGGCTGGAACGCGCTCGACGTCCGCTACCGCGGCATCCCCAAGATGGAGCGCCGGGCTTCATCACCGACGAAGACTGCATGGACCGCGACGAAATCGCCTCCTCGCAGTTCTACCAGGACTTTCTCGCCGGGCACGGCATCGGAGCCTTCGCGGGCGTCGGGTTCCGGGCGGGCGGGGATCTCTGGTGCCTCTCAGTCAGCGCCGGCTGCGCGACGGCCCGTTCGAGCCGCGCGAGCTGGACGCGCTCCTGAGGCTCTGGGGGCCGCTGAGCGACGCCGCGACGCTCTCGCGCCAGTTCGATTTCGCCAGGCTGAAGGGGATGACGGACGCGCTGGAGCTGACCCGCGACGCGGCGATCGTCTGCGACCGGGGAGGCGGATCGCCTCGATCAACGCCCGGGCAGAGGCGCTGGTCGGCCGCATGATCGATCCGCGCAGCCGGACGCTGTCGCGCGCAGCGCGGCCGATCGCGACGCCTTGCGCCTGCCTCGCCTCGAGCCAGCGGCGGCGCGGGCCGGAGCCGGCGGCCTGCGTCGTCAGGGATCCGAAGGGCGGCGAGATCCTCGTCCGGGCGATCGAGGTCGATGGCATGAGCGTGTTCGCGCCCGCCGACGGCCGCGCGGTGCTTCTTCTGCTCAAGCGCCGCGTCCTCGATCCCGTCGCGGCGCTCGCCGCCCGGTCCAGCCTCACGGCCGCCGAGTCCGCGATCGTCGCGAGCCTCAGGGCAGGCGGCTCGGTGGCCGAGATCGCGCAGGCGCGCGGCGTGAGGCCGGACACGATCCGCACGCAGCTGAAGTCGATCTATCTGAAGACCGGCGCGTCCGGGCAGCGAGGCTGCTGTCGCGCGTCGCCGCGCTCGGCGACGAGCGGCCGGCGGACTGACGACCGCGGCCTCTCCCCAGGCTTCGACGACCGGACCGGCGCGTGTTCCCCATTCGGGTAAGGGGCGGCGACGGGGCGCGGCGTAGCCTCTTGCGAGGCTCGCCCATCGTCGGCGCGGGCCGCCTGTCGGCCATCGCCTGGAGCTCGAGGATGCGGCGTTTCCTGTCAGTTTTGTTCGCGGCCGCGGTGTTTGCGGGCGCCCAGTCGTCAAGCGTTTCGGCCCAGCAGGCGAAGGTCACGGCCGACGGGTTCTTCAGGATTGGTCCCGTCATCGACTATGCGTTCAATCCCATCCAGAGCGCGGCGCTGAGCGACGGCGTGACGGTCGCGACCGCGAGTTACGCTCCGAGCCTGGACTACAACAAGATCCGGGTTTCTTCACGAAGGACGGGAAAACGCTGGCGTCGCATGACGTCAGCGTCTCGAGCCTCGAGCAGATCTTCTCGTTCAAGATCGTCGCGCTTGAAGAACGATCTCGGAATTGTCTATGAGTCGCACAGTTTCAGCGCTGAAGATTCAGTCGGCGGATTTTATTTCGTTCGCGTCTCTCAGACCGGCGGCGTCAGCGTGCAGAAACGCGTCGCGAGCGTCGAGAAGACCGACGACGGCGACAACTCGCTCCAGATCCATGCGAGCCGGCTAAAGAATGGCGAACTCGCGCTGGCCTATGAGCGTCGCGAAACGGTCAAGATAGGCCGGCTGATGGGCCGGAACTACAATATCTTCACGATGATCATCGATGGCGCTGGAGGCGTCGTTTCGCCTTCGAGACTCGTCACGCCGATCGAAGACAAGAAAGTATTAAAGTTCTCAGACGGCGCTAGATACTCCGACACATACATGTTCGGAGGAATGTACTATTCGCCGGAATCCGCGATCGTGACGCTTTCCGATGGCAACTACGCCATCGTTTACACCGACGAGCTTCGCAAGAGCGGCGCGTTTCGCGTGTTCTCTCAGGCCGGGCGCCAGTGACCAATCCGGTCTATGTCGGCGAAACCTATCGGTTTCCGGCGGACGCTCGCGCTGAAGAACGGCAGCTTCATGCTCCTCTACAACAACAATCATTTCCTCTCCGGAGTGAAAATCAGCGGGTCGTATAAAGACACAGGCGAGGGGCTCGCGATCTCGCCGGACTACTATACGGGCGACAAGGACCCCGCCTGCGTGCTCCGGCGTCCGAACGGCGACCTCGTGTCCATCTACAATCAGCCCGACGACCTCAAGCAGAGGGATATTCGCTACAAGCTGCTGTCGCCCGAAGGCGCCACGCGGTCTGACGGTTTCGCCTCGAAGAAGGCGTTCGACAAGCAGCGCACGCCGTCTTGCGCGGCTCTCAAGGACGGTCGGGTTTTCTTCACCTATTACCTCCTCGACGCGAATCCGAAGCGCAACATGCTGATGGGCGCCTATCTCACGATCGAAGCGGCCAGGACGGCGGCGGCGGAGTAGGGCGGCCCGCCGACGTCTTCCTGTGCTGAGCGGGAGCTCGGCGCGACGCGTCGGCTTCCGCCATGTTCGAGGCTCGGCCATTGGCCGGTCATCGTCGAGGCGTTCCGCGCGGAGGCGTTCGACCTCTCGCCCGCTCCAGCCCTTGTCGCGCTCCCGTCCCGCCTCACTTCTCGCGGACGGAAAAAACGGCGATGAGGGGCGCGATGGCGGCTCAGGCGGCGAAATTCGAGATCACCGGCCGCGTCCAGGCGTCTTCTACCGCAAATGGGCGCAGGCGACCGCGAACGGACTCGGGCTGAGGGGCGTCGTCCGCAACATGTCGGACGGCTCCGTCGAAGCGGTTCTCGAAGGCCCCGAGGAGCGCATCGCGGCGTTTGCGGAAGCCGCGCTCGCGGGGCCGCCCGACGCCGAGGTGAAGACGGTCAGGCGGTCGGCCGCGCGCGGCGGCGATCTTCCCGCCGGCGCCGGCGTCGTGATCGGCGAGGACGGCTGAGCGCCGTCCGTCGGCCCGGCGGTCATTCCCGGGCGGCCGGCCCGAAGATCTCCTCGAACGTCTCCCGCATCGCCATGTCGACCTCGGCCATCGAGACCACCCGGCCGAGATCGGCAAGGCTCGTGACGCCATGGTCGCGCACGCCGCAGGGGACGATGCCGGCGTAATGCGACAGATCGGGCTCGACGTTGAGGCTGACGCCGTGGAGCGTCACCCAGCGCTTCACCCGCACGCCGATGGCCGCGATCTGTCCTCCGCGTCGCGGCCGCGCTCCGGCCGGCGCACCCAGACGCCGACGCGGTCCTCGCGCCGCTCGCCCGTCACGCCGAATCGGTCGAGAGTCGCGATCAGCCAGGCCTCGAGCGCGGCCACATAGGCGCGCAGGTCCGGCGCGCGGCGGCGCAGGTCGAGCATGGCGTAGGCGATGCGCTGCCCGGGGCCGTGATAGGTGTATTGCCCGCCGCGGCCCGTCTGGAACACCGGCAGCCGCTCCGGCTCGACGAGGTCGGCGGCCTTGGCGCTCGTGCCGGCGGTGTAGAGCGGCGGATGCTCCAGCAGCCAGACAAGCTCGCCCGCCTTTCCGTCGGCGATCGCGGCGGCGCGCGCCTCCATCTTGGCGAGCGCCTCCGCGTAAGTCACGAGACGGTCGCTGACGCGCCATTCGACCGGGGCTGAGCCGGGGGCTGGCGGAAACGTCGCGGGCAAAGCGGATCGGTCGGTTTTCAGCACGTGGTGAACCATGGATTAACCACGCGCGTGGTCATCTCGTCGTCAAGCGGCGCCTGCGTTCATGCGCGCCCCGGGAGACGTTTCGTGCCGCAGATCGACAAGGTCAACCTCGAGCTCTCGGTGGTGCTCGGATCGACCAGCATGCCGATCCACCAGCTCTTGAGAATGGGCCGCGGCGCGGTGATCGAGCTCGGCGCGAGCGAGGGCGACGCCGTGACGGTGCTCGCCAACGACCATCCGATCGCGCGCGGTTCGGTGTTCGTGAACGGCGACCGCATCGGCGTCGAGATCACCTCGATGATCGAACGCGACGCCAAGGGACGCACCGAGCGGACGCCGGCCGACCAGGCCGCCTGAGCGCTATCCCGCTCCATCCGGCGAACTTGCGCTTGTGGTCCCGGAACCGACCTGTTATCAGCACCGCCGTCGCGGTCGTGGCGGAACTGGTAGACGCGCAGCGTTGAGGTCGCTGTGGGGCAACCCGTGGAAGTTCGAGTCTTCTCGACCGCACCAAGCAAGCTGATCGCATCCGTAACCTCATGCGATCCCAAAACCCCCGGAGCCGAAACGCTCCGGGGGTTTTGCTTTTTCAGGGCCCTGGCGGGCGGCGGAGACTCCCGGCGTCAGCCGGCGGCGGCGAGCGGCGCGTCTTCGGCCAGCTCCGCCATGTCGAAGGACCGAATCCGCTCGAACTCAGCCTCCGCGATCGCCTCGTCGTCCCGGTCGGAGAGCGAGGAGACATCCCGGGCGAAGCGCCCATTCGGCCATGCGAAGATAGAGCACCGTGCCCTTGCGCGCGCCCTCGGCGAGATCCGCAAGGTGCCGCTCCTCCAGATTCGCCGAGCTGAGCGCTTCGAGGATCTGGTCGCCATGCGGCAGGGTCTCGTGCTGGTGCAGCACGAGGAACTTGGTGTTGTCGCGCGTCAGGAAGGCGCCGGTCAGGGCCTTGCGGACCCAAGGGCGCGCCGCACCGTTCGAGATGTTTTCGAGAATCGTCGCCGCGCCGAGGCGCACGAACGGCCGGTCGACAACCACGCGCTCGAAATAGGCGTGCCAGAGCTCCACGTCGAACGGCGCCGGCATCGGCTTCAGCCCGAGCTGATGCAGGTCGTTGGCGGCGACGAGGTAGTGCAGCTCCTCCTCGTTTGCGAAGTTCACGAGGAAGGCGCGGAGCCTGCGCCGCCGCGCGAGGTCGGCGTGCGCCGCCGCGCTCATGAAGTAGCGCTGCACGCCGCGCGTCAGGTGGTACTGGAACGAGAGGTAGCGGATGTATTGGTCGACCGTCGTCGCGCCGCCGTTCTTCAGGTAGCTCTCGAGCAGTTCGGCGAACAGCGCCTGGGCGTCCGCGATGCAGGTTTCGATTCGGGTCATCACGCTGCGCCCTGGATGTGGATGTCGCCGGTCCGCGCCGCTTTCGGGCGGACGGGAAGGTCATGCGTGTCGAGCAGCATGGTCTGGAGCCGGCCGGCGCTCTCGTCCTGGCTCCAGCGGCCGGTGCTCGTGAAGCCCTGGCGCTCGAAGAAGCGCACCAGCGCTTCCGAGGTTTGCATCAGGCAATAGCGCCATCCGGCCTCGACGGTTCGGACGCGGACGAAGGACACCAGGTCGACCGCATGCCGGCCGGAATGTCTGGGATCGCGGACGAGCCTGGTGCAGATGAGCGTCCGTCGGGCGCTGACGTTCAGGTCTTCGGCGATGGACTGAAAGTGCCGGGCTTTCGGATGGTTCGAGCCCACCAGCGGGCCGACGCGCATCGCCGCCGTCAGGCCGTCGCGGTCGACGGCGTAGAGGTTTACCGAGGAGAAGTCGGCGAGCTCCAGCAACGTCCCGGCGTCCCGCACGGCGGAGGCGTAGGGCTTGCCTTGTCCGGCGACGTATTGGCGGTGGCGGAGCGCGCCGATCGCTCTCAGGCGCGCATAGGTGTCGGCGATCCGCACATGCGGGAAGGCGGAATGCGCGACGAGCGCCTCCCGCAGCGGGCGCGGCTCGATCGGTTCCGACCGAGCGATTGAAGCCGGTCCGCCAAGCGACAGCGAGAACGCCGCTGCGGCGTACGATCCGGCCTCCCGCTCCGCATCTGCCGCCGCCGTGTTCGCGAGCTCCATTCAGCATCCTCCGGCGCAACTTGTGGTGTTTATCAAGGATGCGTGAGGCCGATCTTTGCGGGCGTCCCCCAAATGGGGGAGGTGGCCGTCGCGGAGGATGCTAAAAACTACGTACGTACTCCCCCGTTCTGCCAATCGGACGGAGATCCGGCGATGATGCGGCGGAGTTTCAGGGCGACGTTGCAGGCGGATAAGGGACGGCTCTCACGCGATGCTCGATCTCGTCGAGAGAATTTACGAAGCGGCCGCCATCCCGGAACTGTGGCCCGACGCCCTCGACGCCGTGACGACTCGGATCGGCGCCGCCGGCTGCACCATCATCACGATCGACCGCGCGGCGCCCGTCTGGGTGTCGTCGCCCGGCCTTCGAGCCGACGTGCGCGACTACTTCGAAAGCGGCTGGGCGCAGAAGAACGACCGGATGGAGAGGCTGTTGCGGGACGGCTATTCGGGCTTCGTGCGCGACGTCGACCTCTACACCCGTGACGAAGTGCAGAACCTGCCGATGGTGCAAGAGTTCCTGCGGCCGCGCGGCTACGGCTGGAGCGCCGCGCTCGCGACGCCCGTGCCGAGCGGCGAAATCCTGCTGTTCTCGATCGAGCAGATGTGGCGCGACGGGCCGATCTCCGACGACTCCATGCGGGTGCTCGAGGCGTTGCGCCCGCACATTTCGCGCTCGTCCTTGCTCACCGCGAAGCTGCGTTTCGAGCGCGCGCGCAGCGCCGTCGAGGCGTTCGCGGTCGCCGACATGCCGGCGGCGCTTGCGCGCGCCGACGGGCACGTGCTCGCCGCCAACGATCTGTTCGCGGCGCTTGGTCCGCAACTCGCCATCGGCGCCCGCAACCGGCTGCGGGTGGCGTTCGAGGGGGCGGCGGGCCTGATCGATGCCGCGCTCGCCCGCGCGCCGGGGCCTGGCGGACGCAAGCCGCCCTTGTCCGTCGCGATTCCGGCCGAAAGCGAGTCGCCGCCGCTGGTGGTCCACATCCTGCCGACCGAGGGCGCGGCCCGAGACCTCTTCGGCGCCCGGACCGCGCTGCTGCTCGTGACCCGCGTCGAGGCCGGATCTGCGCCGGACGCCGGGCTCCTGCGCGCCTTGTTCGACCTGACGCCGACCGAGGCGCGGGTTGCACAGGAATTGCTTGGCGGCGGTTCAGGCGACGAGGTCGCGCGCCGGCTCGGCATGGGTGGGGAAACGTTGCGCACGCACGTGAAATCCGTGCTGCGCAAGACCGGTTTCGGGCGGCGCGTCGAACTCGTGCGGTTTTTGGCCGGTCTGCCGTCTTTCGGATCTTGAGGGTTTTTGTGATGCGCGTGGGGGTTTGGGCGGCGGGGGTCGCCGCGGCGGTGTGGTGCGGCCCGTCGGCCGCTGTGGAAGGGCCCGCGGCCGCAGGGCCCATCGGCGGCACCGACATGCGCTCGGCGCTGCCGCTGCCGCCGGGGTTTTATGGCGGGACCGTCCAGGCCTATGCCGAAACCCGGGGCTTCGTGGACGGGAAGGGGAACCGCGTCTTCGGCCTCGAGGACGCCAAGCTGACGAAGGCGATCGGCGGGCCGTTCCTGATGTACGTGCCCGACGCGACCGTCTATGGCGGCTTGCTGACCTTCGGCGGGCTGCTGCCCTTCGTGCGCCAATGCGGCAAGCTGTTCGCGGGCCAGGATCGCGCCTGCGAAAACGGCATGGGCGATCCTTACGTCGAGGCCCATTGGAGCCGCTTCTTCGGGACATGGCGGCCGTCGAAGCACCCGGACGCCTATCCGATCCCCGAGGGCCTGTCGGTGCTCTTCGGTCTCGGAGCGGTGATTCCTGTCGGGGAGTACGACCACCGCGATCCGCGGGCGCAGGCGATCAGCGCCGGCACCGGGATCTGGGACGTGTCGCCGACCGTCGCGCTCACCTACACGACGCCGGCTTGGCTCGGGGAAGGCACCGAGTTCAGCGCCAAGCTCTTCTGGAACAATTATTTCGAGAACCGGAAGACCGACTACCGGACCGGCGACCTTGTCAATCTCGACTTCGCGGTGACGGAGCGGTTCGGTCCGCTGCAGGCGGGGCTTGCGGGCATCTACGCGTTCCAGCCCCAGGACGACCGCATCTCGGGCCGCCGCATTCCGCCGGACGGGCGCCGCGGCGAGCTTCTGCAGCTCGGCGGCGTCGCGGCCTACGACCTGCCGTCGCTCGGGACGTCGCTGAAGGTCAAGGCGACGACGACCGCGCACGCCGAGAACACGGTGCGCTACTGGTCCGTGGTGACCTCCTGGATCACCAAGTTCTGACGCGCTGAACGAGGCTGCGGCCGAGGCGCTCGTCGCCTCGGCGCGCGCCCGCGCCCCGCCTGGAGCGCGGCGAGGCGCCGGTCCGCGGCCGGTTGCCGAAGGCGCCCAAACCCCCTACACCCGGCGCGCGCCTCTCGCGTTTTCTCCAGATTTTCCAAAAGGCCCGCGATGAACGCTGACGCCGAAACGCGCGCCGTGTCCGACGCGGACGACGAGATCCGGGACGAGGACGGCCGCCTGATCCAGGCCTTCGTCGATCAGGTCGCCGCCGCGATCGGCGCGAATGACGCCGAGCGCGTGCGCGAGATCGCGGGCGACCTGCACGAATCCGACGTCGGCGACCTGATCGAGACGCTCGAGCCCGACGACCGCCCAAAGCTCGTCGAGCTGCTGGGCAAGGACTTCGACTTCACGGCGCTGACCGAGATCGACGAGACGGTCCGCGTCCAGCTGCTCGAGGAGTTGGCGCCGGAGACGGTCGCCGAGGGCGTGCGCGAGCTCGACTCCGACGACGCGGTCTACATTCTCGAGGACCTCGACGAGGAGGATCGCGCCAAGATCCTCGAGCAGATCCCCGCGCCCGAGCGCGTGGCGCTGACCCGCAGCCTCGATTATCCGGAAGACAGCGCCGGCCGGCGCATGCAGACCGAGTTCGTGGCCGCGCCCGAGTTCTGGACCGTCGGCCACACCATCGACTACGTCGCCGACGCCGAGAACCTGCCCGACACCTTCTACGAGATCTTCGTCGTCGACCCGACGTTCAAGCTCGTGGGCTCGGTTCCGCTCGACCGCCTGCTGCGCGCCAAACGCTCCAAGCTGCTTTCCGAGATCCTCGATGACGATCCGCGCACCATCAGCGCGACCGAGGACCAGGAAGACGCCGCCCGCACCTTCGAACGCTACAACCTCGTCTCGGCCGCCGTCGTCGACGACGCCGACCGGCTGGTGGGCGTGCTGACCGTCGACGACATCGTCGACGTCATCGAGGAGGAGGCCGACGAGGACCTTCGCGCGCTCGGCGGCGTCACCGGCGACGAGGAGATCTCCGACCCGGTGTTCTACACAGCGCGAAGCCGCATCCCCTGGCTGCTGATCAATCTCGTGACCGCGATCCTGTCGGCGAGCGTCATCGGGCTGTTCGAAGGGACCATCGAGCAGATGGTCGCGCTCGCCGTGCTGATGCCGATCGTCGCCTCGATGGGCGGCAACGCCGGGACGCAATCGATGACGGTCGCGGTGCGCGCGCTCGCGACCCGCGACATCGGCGGCCACAACGCCCGCCGCCTCGTGCGCCGCGAGACGCTTGTCGGGCTCGCCAACGGCGTGGTGCTGGCGATCCTGATCGCGCTCGCGGCGGGCTTCTGGTTCCAGAACCCGCGCAGCTCGGCGTGATCATCGGTTGCGCCATGGTGACCAACCTCGTCTTCGCCGGGCTGTTCGGCATCCTCATTCCGCTCACCCTCGACAAGCTGAAGGCCGATCCGGCCGTCGCCTCGGGCGTGTTCCTGACGACCGTCACCGACACGGTGGGCTTCTTCTCCTTCCTCGGTCTCGCCACCTGGTGGTTCGGCCTCGGCAAGTGATCGGGGCGCGGCGCGCGCCGGCATGGTGAGCGGCGCGTTAACGGTTTGGCAGCCATTGCGCCTTTAACCTTCCCTCAATCATGAAGGGAAGGAGCGAAATCCGTGCTCGATCCGATGATCGCCCGTCTCGGCGGCTGCCTGGTGTTCGCCGGCCTGTTCGGCGCTCTGATCGCAGTCGTGGCGCAGCCTCAGGCGCCCAAGCGCGACGTTTCGGCCGCCGCCGAGATCCATCACCGCGTGGCGTCGTCTTTGTTCGCGCGTCCGTGACGAGATTTGCTATCATGGCGCGGCTAGACTGACGCCTGAACGATTTTTCGGACCTTCGGGGGACAGCATGCGGAACCAGCGCGCGATCCGCGCCGCCATGGCGGCGGGAGCCTTCGCGGCGGCCTTCGGCCTCGGCGCCTGTTCGACCGTCGCGGGCGACGCCCAGACGGCGCGCAATGAGGCCGCGGCCTCGGGGGTCGAGCGCACGGCGCTCACCACCGAGACGCCGCTCGGCGTCGGCGCGGTTTCGCTGTCCACCGGCGTCGTGACGACCCCGGACGACCATCCGATCAAGGGGATCGACGTCTCCAAGTTCCAGGGGACGGTGAACTGGAGCGCGGTGCGCGGCTCGAACGTCTCCTTCGCCTTCATCAAGGCGACCGAGGGCGGCGACCGGGTCGACGACCGCTTCGCCGAGAACTGGGCCAACGCCCGCGCGGCCGGCGTGCCCCACGGGGCCTATCACTTCTATTATTTCTGCCGCACCGGCGCCGAGCAGGCCGCCTGGTTCATCCGCAACGTGCCGGCGGACCCGAACGCGCTTCCGCCCGTGCTCGACATGGAGTGGAACCATCTCTCGCCGAGCTGCAAGCGCCGGCCGGACCGCGTCGAGGTGCTGCGCGAGATGGGCGTGTTCCTGCGCATCGTCGAGAAGCACTACGGAAAGCGGCCGATCATCTATTCGAGCGTCGACTTCCACCGCGACCGGCTCGTGGGCGCGTTCCCCGGCCATCATCTGTGGCTGCGCAGCGTCGCCGGCCATCCGAGCCTGAAGTACCATGTCTCGACCAGCTTCTCGCTCTGGCAGCACACCGCGACCGGCCGCAATCCGGGCGTCGTCGGCAATGTCGACCAGAACGTCTACATGGGCACGGCCGAAAGCTGGCGCCGCCTCGCCGCGACCGGCTACTGATGCGGCGCGAAGCGTCTCGAACGTCACCGGTCACGTTCTTCCTCGCCGGTGCGGCAGCACGACGCCGCTTGCGGTTTCGCCAAACATCTTGCCGAAGCAGGCGCGGCGTGATCGGTTCCCCCGGACGACCGTTCCGGTCCGAAGGAGAGTGACGTCCGTGTCCGAACTCATCGAAAGCAGGCTCGACGAAATGGCGTCGAAGATCGCCATCCTCGAGGAGGAGATCGTCGGCCTCAAGAAGCGCGTGAAGATCGCCCGCCGTCAGGCCCGCAAGGCGACCGGCGCCGGCGCCGGCGGCAAGAAGAAAAAGAAGGCTGACGCCGAGTAAGGCGCCGCGAGGGCGGGCGCCTGCGGCGCGCCCGCCGGTCCCAAGCCATTCGCTAGTCCGGCCGGACCGTCGGCGACGCTTCGCGGCCGATGGTCCGGACCTTCGAAAGCGCTCGCCGGATCGCGGAGGCGATCGCGCTCGTCTGCGCGATCGAGGGCCGCTCCACGAAGACCCAGGACGCCCAACCGGCCGCGAGAGCGATCGGGAAGGAGAGGGCGAACACCGCCCAGGCCGACACGCCCGGCAGCGCGTAGACCACGGTCTGTTCGATCAGATAGCCCCAGACATAGAAGCCGTAGGACCAGACCCCGAGGCGCGCGAACGTCGCGGCGAGCGGCGGCGCGCAGAAGCCGATCCAGATGATGGCGTAGGCGAGCAGCGCCATTCCCGCGATCGCGGCGAGATTGGTGAAGCCGAGCGGGACGGCGACGAGCGTCACGATCAGCATCATGCGGCTCGAGACCGGAATGCGGTCGGCGAACACGCCCATGGCGATGCCGATGCCGAAGGTCGAGCAGAAGCGCACGAGATGATGCGGCCCGCCGAGCGCGAGGTGCTCCTCGCCGTTCCAGAACCACACGACGTTGACCGCGAGCGTCGCGACGAGGCCGAACAGCACCAGGCGCCTGAAGCGCAGCAGGCCGAGCGCGCCGATGACAGCGAGCACCACCGCGAAGACGAGCTCGTAATGGATCGTCCACAGCGGGATGAAGAGGATGCCGGGCTCGGGGTTCCGGTCAAAGACGCCCGGAAGCGCGGCGTTGACGTCGGCGAGCGTCGTGATCTTCATCACGAAGCCCGCGAGCGCCGGCGTGAAATAGGCGCCGGCGTCCTTCGACGTCACGAGCGGGCCGATCACCAGCGCGGCGAAGAGCGCCGAAACCAGGATCGCGGGGACGTAGCGGGTCAGGCGCGCCACGGTGAAGCGCAGCGCGTCGGGGCGGTCGATCAGGCTGCGGGTGAGCAGCAGGCCCGATAGGATGAAGAAGGCGTGGACGCCTTGGAAATCGAGCGTGAAGGCGAAGACGTGGAGGAAGTCCTCTGTCTTCAGGCCGGGGACCGCAGTGTACCAGGCGTGCGCGTGAAGCACCGCGGTCGCCGCGAAAATCCGCACGGCCGCAAGGTCGTTGCACGGCCGGAGAGGCATTCGGCGAGCGTGGGCGTCACGTCTTCTGGTCCTCGCAGGCGGCCGGATTGGGGGCGGCCGACGTCAGCCTAGGCGCAAGCGCGTGAATAAAACGTCGCGCCCGCCCGCCGTATCTCGCCGGCCGCCGGCGCATTAGACTCGCTCTACGCTCGGAGGCCCGATGTTCTTCGTCCTGTCCAAGGTTTTCGGCTTCGTGACCGCGCCGTCGAACGCGCTCGCGCTCGTCGGGCTTCTGGGCGTCGTCCTTGCGGCCTTCGGCGCGCGGGGCGCGGGTCTCGCTCTGATGGCGACGTCGATCCTGGGCCTTGTGGTCTTCGGCCTGTCGCCCGCCGCGAACCTTCTCCTGCTTCCGCTGGAGGAGCGGTTTCCGCGGACGCGGATCGACGCGGCGCCGGACGGGATCATCGTGCTCGGCGGCTCCTTCGACACGGTGGTGGCCGGGGCGCGGCGCGAGATCGCGCTCACCGAGGCCGCCGAGCGCCTGACCGAGATCGCCACGCTCGCGCGGCGGTGGCCGGAGGCGCGGATCGTGTTTTCGGGCGGCTCGGGCCAGATCATCTACGACGGCGCGACCGAGGCCGATCTCGCCGCGCGCGTGTTCGAAAGCTTCGGCGTCCCGGCCGAGCGCATGATCTTCGAGGGGCGCTCGCGCAACACCGTCGAGAACGCCCGCTTCACGCGCGAGCTGGTGACGCCTGCGCCGAACGAGCGCTGGCTCCTCGTCACCTCCGCCTATCACATGCCGCGGGCGGTGGGCTGCTTCCGCAAGGTCGGCTTCGACGTCGAGGCCTGGCCGGTCGACTTCCGCACGCGCGGCCCGGAGGACGCCGCGCGGCCGTTCTCCTCGGTCTCGGCCGGTCTTCGCCGGACCGACGTCGCGGTGCGCGAATGGGTCGGCCTTGTGACCTACTGGCTGCTCGGTTATGTGGTCGAGCCGTTGCCGCGGCCCGCAAAGGGCGACAGATGACACATCGCGCCGACGTTTCCTCCCGGGCGCTCTTTGGTTTCAGCGGCGCCGTCCAAGGCTCTTCATGACGACAGGTTCCGACCAGTCGGGCGCTCCGGCGCCCGAACCTTCCGCCGCCGCGCGAAGCCCGGGCCCTCGCGGCGCGACCGGCACGCACGGCGTCACGGCGTCGAAAGCCGCCGAAGAAAAGGAAGGCCATCAGGGATTCTGGACCCTGACGGTCGGCAGCGTCGGCGTCGTCTATGGCGACATCGGCACGAGCCCGCTCTATGCGATGCGCGAGTCGCTGCTCCATCTCGGCCACGCGCCGAGCGTGGAGGAGGTGATCGGCATCACCTCGCTGCTGATCTGGGCGCTGATCCTCATCGTGACCTTCAAATACGTGCTGATCCTGCTGAAGGCCGACAACCACGGCGAGGGCGGCACGCTCTCGCTCATGGCGCTCGCCCAGGAGGCGCTGGGCCGCCGCAGCCTGCCGCTGGTCGCGCTCGGCGTGGTGGGGGCGGCGCTCTTCTACGGCGACTCGATCATCACGCCGGCGGTGTCGGTGCTCTCGGCGACCGAAGGCCTCAAGGTCGCGAGCCCCGCCTTCGAGCATTACGTGCTGCCCCTGACGATCGCGATCATCGTCGGCCTCTACGCGATGCAGTCCTTCGGCACGGCCAAGGTCGCAACCTTCTTCGGTCCGGTCACGGTCATCTGGTTCCTGACGCTCGGCGCGCTCGGTCTGGTTCACATCTTCGACGCTCCGGTCGCGCTGTCGGCGCTCAATCCCTGGCATGCGCTCTGGTTCCTGATCGAGCACAAGTTCCTCGGCTTCGTGGTGCTCGGCGCGACCTTCCTCGCCGTCACCGGCGCCGAGGCGCTCTACGCCGACATGGGCCATTTCGGCCGCGGCCCGATCCGCACCGCGGGCTCGGCCTCGTGCTGCCGGCGCTCGTGCTCACTATCTCGGCCAGGCGGGCCTTGCGATCTCGAACCCTGCGGCGATCAAGGACCTGTTCTTCCTGATGGCTCCCGAATGGGGCCGGCTGGCGCTCGTGCTGTTCGCCTGCCTCGCCACCGGCATCGCCAGCCAGGCGGTGATTTCGGGGCCTATTCGCTGACACGGCAGGCGATGCAGCTCGGCCTGCTGCCCCATCTCGAGGTGCAGCACACCTCCGAGACCCAGCACGGCCAGATCTACATGCCCAGGTCAACTGGCTGATGCTCGCCGGCGTGCTGCTGCTGGTCATGACGTTCAAGACCTCGAGCAACCTCGCGGCCGCCTACGGCATCGCGGTCATGGGCACCATGATCGTCTCGACGCTCATGGCGACGCTCGTCATCGCCAAGCACTGGAAGTTCGGCTGGCCGCTCGCGATCGCGATGATGTCGCCGGTGCTGGTGGTGGACTTCACCTTCCTCGGCGCCAACCTGCTGAAGCTGCCGGACGGCGGCTACATCCCGCTGCTGTTCGGCGCCTGCATCGTCGTGCTGATGTGGACCTGGATCCGCGGCGTGAACTTCGTCGAGAGCCGCATCCAGCGCGAGGCGATCCCGCTCAAGGAGTTCGCCAAGTCGATGTCGACGAGCTCGGCGACCCGCGTGAAGGGCACGGCGATGTATCTCACCTCCTCGCCCGAGATCACGCCGCCGGCGCTGCTGCACAATCTCAAGCACAACAGGTGCTGCACGAGCGCAAACGGTCATCCTGAGCGTCCACACCACCAAACCAGCCGACGATCGACGACCGCGAGCGCATCCAGCTCAACCGCGTCTCGGAGGATTTCGCGACGCTCGAGGTGCGCTACGGCTTCATGGAGGATCCGAACCTTCCCCGCGCGCTCGCGCAGGCGAAGGAGCGGGGCTGCCCTCGACATGATGAAGACGTCGTTCTTCGTCGGGCGGCTCCTACCGGGCGTCGGCGAGCGTCGGCATGCCGCTCTGGCAGGACCACCTGTTCATCGGCCTCGTGCGCCAGTCCTTCGACGTGACCGAGTATTTCCGCATCCCCGCGGGCCGCGTGGTCGAGCTCGGGCAACCGATGGTGGTGTGAGGACAATGCCGGACAGTCCGCACGCCGGGCCCCTCATCACCGAGGCCTACCGCCAGGCCAACGCCGAGCTGCATGAGCGGACGCCGAACTACGGCGCCTACAGCGCGCGCTGGGCCGACGAGGTCCAGCGGCTGGTGGAGGAGTTCTCCGCGGCCGACGTGCTCGACTACGGCTGCGGCAAGGGCAAGCTCGCGGCGTCGCTGCCCGAAATCGCCTTCGTCGAATACGATCCCGCGGTGCCCGGCAAGGACGCGCCGCCGCCGGCCTGCGACCTCGTCGTCTGCACCGACGTTCTCGAGCACATCGAGCCGGAGCTTCTCGACAACGTCCTGGCGGACATCGCGCGGCTCGCCCGCAAGGCCGCGTCTCAACATCTCGACGCGCGCCGCCGGAAAGACGCTGCCGGACGGACGCAACGCCCATCTCATCGTCGAGCCGCCGGACTGGTGGCGGGCGCGGCTCGGGCGCATTTCGAGATCAAGGCGTGGCGCGTCGAGCCGGAGCGGTCCTGGGTGAACTGCGTCGTCGTGGCGGCGCGCTGAAGGGCGCCTGGCTCACGCCTCGGGCTCAGGCTTAGGCTCGTCCGTGCGGCAGGCCGATCCGGTAGATGCCCTTGAAGTCCTCCGGGTCGACCGGCTTGCCCTTGCGGTAGATCGAGACGCTTCCGCGCCGCGCGAGCCGCACGGCCGCGGCTTTCACGCCGGGAAGCCGGGCCTGCCAGTCGTCTTCGCCGCGCTGCCCTGCGGCCGCCTTTGCGGCCTCGGTCGGGCAGATGGTCTTGCCTTCGCCCCGCTCCTTGGCGAGCCGCAGCACGAGGTCCTCGATGGTCTCGCTCATGCGGCGGCTTCCGCGGGGGCGGGGGTCTGCCGAGCCATGCGGCGAGGTCGGCGCGGGCGCGGTCGGTCAGCATCCGCTTCTGGCCTGCGCCTTCATCGCGCCGCGCACGCGCGCGCCGTCGGGCGCGCGGATCGGCCCGTCGACCGGCGGAAACAGGCCGAAATTGACGTTCATCGGCTGGTAGCTCTTCGGGCCTTCGCCCTCGACGGTCAGATGGCCGCCCGTGATGTGGTTCAGCACCGCGCCGAGCGCCGTGGTGGCGGGCGGCGGGGCCATGCGCGCGCCGAGCCGCTCGGCGGCCGCGAACCGCCCCGCCAGCAGCCCGACGGCCGCGCTCTCCACATAGCCCTCGCAGCCGGTGATCTGGCCGGCGAAACGCAGCCGCGGCTGCGCCTTCAGCCGAAGCGCGCCGTCGAGCAGCTTGGGGCCGTTCAGATAGGTGTTGCGATGGAGGCCTCCGAGGCGGGCGAACTCGGCCGTCGCCAGTCCCGGGATGGTGCGGAACAGGCGGACCTGCTCGGCGTGGCGAAGCTTGGTCTGGAAGCCCACCATGTTGAACAGCGTGCCGAGCGCGTTGTCCTGCCGGAGCTGGACGACCGCATAGGGCTTCACGTCCGGCTGGTGCGCGTTGGTGAGGCCCATGGGCTTCATCGGCCCGTAGCGCAGCGTCTCGGGCCCGCGCTCGGCCATCACCTCGACGGGCAGGCAGCCGTCGAAATAGGGGGTGTTGGCCTCCCACTGCTTGAACGAGACCTTATCGCCCGCCACGAGGCCCGCCACGAAGGCCTCGTACTGCTCGCGCGTCATCGGGCAGTTGACGTAATCCGCGCCCGTGCCGCCCGGCCCGACCTTGTCGTAGCGCGACTGCCTCCAGGCAATTCCAAAATCGATCGAGTCGGCATGGACGATCGGCGCGATCGCGTCGAAGAAAGCGAGCTCGCCTTCGCCCGTAAGCTCCTGCACGGCGGTCGCGAGAGCCGGCGAGGTGAGGGGGCCGGTGGCGACGATCACGCTGTCCCAATCCGCGGGCGGCAGCCCCGCGACCTCGCCGCGCTCGATCGCGACGAGCGGGTGGGCTTCGAGCGCCGCGGTGACCGCCTGCGAAAAGGCCTCGCGGTCGACCGCGAGCGCGCCGCCGGCCGGCACCTGATTCCGGTCGGCCGAACCCATGATCAGCGAGCCCAGGCTCCGCATCTCCTGATGCAGCAGGCCGACCGCGTTCTGCTCAGCGTCGTCGGAGCGGAAGGAGTTCGAGCACACGAGCTCGGCGAGGCCGTCGCTCTGGTGCGCGTCGGTGCCGCGGTCGGGGCGCATCTCGTGGAGGACGACGGGAACGCCGGCTTCGGCGATCTGCCATGCGGCTTCCGAGCCGGCGAGGCCGCCGCCGACGATATGGATGGGATCAGGGCGCGCTGTCATGGGCGCATAGGTAACGGCGCGCGCCGTCGCCGCAACAAAAAAGCCCCGGCGTGGCCGGGGCTTTTCGTTTGGTCCGAGGCGTGCGCCTCTCAGAAGTACCGCGAGCGCGACGCGAAGGCGGCGCGGTCAGGGTTCCAGGCGCGGACGCGCCGGACGAGGTAGATCACCAGTTTGACGACGGGCAGCATGACGGAAGGTCCAATGACTTCAGGAGGATCAGGGCGCGGCCGTCCCGAGGCCGCGCAACTGAAGTCAGGCTACGCCTAAAGTTGTAGATCGACCATCGGGTCGGCCGCCATGCTGCATTGCACACATCGCATGCCGGGGCGCCAAGCCGCTGCCGCCAGAAACAAAAAAGCCCGGCGGGCCGGGGCTTTTCAGATCAGCCGGAGGCCGCGCGTCACGCGGCGGCCTGGATCGCCGCGCGGCGGGCGACGGCGTCGATTTCGAGCCAGGTCACGCCGATGTCGGCGCGCGAGCGAACGTCGAGGTCAGCGAGAGCGTTGTAGGTTTCGCGGTAAACCTTCCACGCGCGGTAGCGCTTGAGGAGGAAAGCCCAGAACAACATTTTCTTGCGTCCAGTTCAGCCGGCGGCTTTTTGGCCGGCGCCCCATGCGCCGGAGGTTTCGGAGCCGCCGTGTTTCGATAGAGGCAATATAGGCGCGCCGACCGGATTCCGGTCGGGCTGTTTCGGGAGTGCTGCTTTGCGCGGCAGGCATGGCGGAGGTAACCGCCACTTCATATTTAGACCGCCGTCTGCGTTCTCTGAAAAAAGAACGGAAATGGCCGCCCGGCGGCCTGATTTATCTGCCTATCAAATAGGCGTGCCGCGCTTTCAGGCTGCGCAGACCTATTCCGCGGCGTCTTTCATCGGGGCCTTGAGCGGGCGGCGCTCCAGCACTTCCTGAAGGAAATGGCCGGTGTGGCTGCCCTTCGCGGCGGCCACCTGCTCGGGCGTTCCGGCGGCGACGATCCGGCCGCCGCCGTCGCCGCCCTCGGGGCCGAGATCCACGATCCAGTCCGCGGTCTTGATCACCTCGAGGTTGTGCTCGATCACCGCGACCGTGTTGCCCTGGTCGACGAGCTCGTGCAGCACCTCGAGCAGTTTCGCCACGTCATGGAAGTGCAGGCCCGTGGTGGGCTCGTCGAGAATGTGTAGAGCGTGCGTCCGGTGGCGCGCTTCGACAGCTCCTTCGACAGCTTCACGCGCTGCGCCTCGCCGCCCGACAGCGTGGTGGCCTGCTGGCCGACCTTGACGTATCCGAGCCCGACGCGCGCCAGCGTCTCCATCTTCTCGCGGATCGACGGCACCGCCTTGAAGAACGTCACCGCCTCCTCGACCGTCATGTCGAGCACGTCGGCGATCGACTTGCCGCGATAGAGCACCTCGAGCGTCTCGCGGTCGTAGCGCTTGCCCTTGCAGACGTCGCAGGTGACGTAGACGTCGGGCAGGAAGTGCATCTCGATCTTGATGACGCCGTCGCCCTGGCAGGCCTCGCAGCGGCCGCCCTTCACGTTGAACGAGAAGCGCCCCGGCATGTAGCCGCGCGCCTTGGCCTCGGGCAGGCCGGCGAACCACTCCCGAATCGGCGTGAAGGCGCCGATATAGGTCGCCGGGTTCGAGCGGGGCGTCCGTCCGATCGGCGACTGGTCGATGTCGATGACCTTGTCGAGATGCTCGAAGCCCTCGATGCGCTCGTGGACGCCGGGGTTTTCGTTGGCGCCGTTGAGCTTTCGGGCCGCGGCCTTGAACAGCGTGTCGATCAGCAGCGTGGACTTGCCGCCGCCCGAGACGCCGGTGACGCAGGTGAACACGCCGAGCGGGATCTCGGCGGTCACGTCCTTGAGGTTGTTGGACTTCGCGCCGATGACCTTGAGGGTCTTCTTGGCGTTCGGCTTCCGACGGGTGGCGCGCGGCTGCACCATCATCTCGCCGGTGAGATACTTGCCCGTCAGGCTGTCAGGGTTCGCCATGACCTCCGCGGGCGTGCCGTGCGCCACGATCTCGCCGCCATGGACGCCGGCCGCGGGGCCGACGTCGACCACATAGTCGGCGAGTCGGATCGCGTCCTCGTCATGCTCGACGACGATGACGTGTTGCCGAGGTCGCGCAGGCGCTCGAGCGTCGTCAGCAGGCGGGCGTTGTCGCGCTGGTGCAGGCCGATCGACGGCTCGTCGAGCACATAGAGCACGCCCGTGAGGCCCGATCCGATCTGGGACGCGAGCCGGATGCGCTGGCTCTCGCCGCCCGAAAGCGAGCCGGAGCCGCGCGAGAGCGTGAGATAGTCGAGCCCGACGTCGACGAGGAACTTCAGGCGATCGCGGATCTCCTTGAGGATCCGGAACGCGATTTCGTTCTGCTTGGCCGTGAGGCGGTTGGGCAGGTCCTCGAACCAGCCATGCGCGGCCTTCACCGAGAGCGCCGAGGCGCGGCCGATGTGGCTGTCCGCCACCCGCACCGCCAACGCCTCGGGCTTCAGGCGAAAGCCCTCGCAGGCCAGGCACGCGACGTCCGACATGTAGCGGCCGATCTCCTCGCGCGCCCACTCGCTGTCGGTCTCCTTCCAGCGGCGCTCGAGGTTCACCACCACGCCCTCGAAGGTCTTGACCGTCTCGTAGGAGCGCAGGCCGTCGTCATAGACGAAGCGGACCTTGTCGTCGCCCGAGCCATAGAGAATGACGTTCTTCGCCTTCTCCGGAAGGTCCGCCCAGGGCTTCGTCAGCGAGAAGCCGTAGTGCTTGGCGAGCGCTTCGAGGGTCTGGAGATAATAGGGCGAGGTCGAGCGCGCCCAGGGCGCGATGGCGCCCTTGCGCAGCGTCAGCCCGCCGTCGGGAACCACGAGATTGGCGTCGACGCTCATCTCGGTGCCGAGGCCGTCGCAGGCCGGGCAGGCGCCGAAGGGATTGTTGAACGAGAACAGGCGCGGCTCGATCTCGGGAATCGTGAAGCCGGACACCGGGCAGGCGAATTTCTGGCTGAACGTCATCCGCCGCGGCTGGCCGTGCTCGTCCACGCCATCGGCGAACTCCGCGATCGCGATGCCGTCGGCGAGACCGAGCGCCTGCTCGAGGCTGTCGGCGAGGCGGCTGTTGATGTCGCCGCGGATGACCACGCGGTCCACCACCACGTCGATGTCGTGCTTCAGCTTCTTGTCGAGCGCGGGCGCGTCGGCGATCTCGTAGAAGGTCCCGTCGACCTTCAGGCGCTGAAAGCCTTTCTTCTGGAACTCGGCGATCTCCTTGCGGTACTCGCCCTTGCGGCCGCGCACCACGGGCGCGAGCAGATAGAGCCGCGAGCCCTCGGGCAGCGCCTTGAGGCGATCGACCATCTGGCTGACGGTCTGGCTTTCGATCGGCAGGCCGGTTGCCGGCGAATACGGGATGCCGACGCGCGCCCAGAGCAGGCGCATGTAGTCGTGGATCTCGGTGACGGTGCCGACCGTCGAGCGCGGGTTCTTGGACGTCGTCTTCTGCTCGATCGAGATGGCGGGCGACAGGCCGTCGATCTGGTCGACGTCCGGCTTCTGCATCATCTCGAGGAACTGGCGGGCGTAGGCCGAGAGGCTCTCGACATAGCGGCGCTGGCCTTCGGCGTAGATCGTGTCGAAGGCGAGCGAGGATTTTCCCGAGCCCGACAGGCCGGTGAACACGACGAGCCGGTCACGCGGGATGTCGAGGTCGACGTTCTTGAGATTGTGCTCGCGCGCGCCGCGGATCGAGATCATGCGCTGGTCGCGCGGGGCCGCAGGCGCGCGCCCGGCGGCCTTGTCGAAGGCGGCTTCGAGCGCGGCGGCCGACGACTTGCCGGCGCTTGCGCGCTTGGGCGGCGTCTTCGTCTCGCTTGGCGCAGCCTTGCTCTTGTTGGGAGGCGAGGGCGCGTCGGTCTTCGGCGCCGTTTTCTTTGCGCTCGAAGGCGAAGGCGCGCCGCTCTTCGGCGCGCGTGGCCCTGGGGTCCGCGATGCGGTCTTGCTCATGGTTCAGTCTTTCCCACCGGCGGTCGGGTGGCCGTTCGGCGTCAGGTCGTGCGGCGCCGCGCTCCGGTCAAGGCGCGCCCGTCGAAACGCCGAGGTCAAGCCGCGTATCGCCGCACGCGTGTCGAGTCGGAACGTAACAGGAACGATCGGCTGGGTCGAGCTGTTCAGAAGAACTGATGGCATCTGGCATACAAATGCGGCTGCCTTAATACAAAGTCGAATGCGACCAAGCTACGCCTTCCGCCGCACTGTGCGGTCGAGTCATTTCCGCCTATCGTGCGGCTTCAAGTTCAAGGCGCTTAAGCCGCATTCGTCGGCGAGGGACGCCGGCGCGGGTTGAGAGGCCCGCGTTCAGCCGGCGGCGACCGGCGGGACAACCATCAGGGAGATCGTCCATGTCCATGAGCGACGTTCAGGCGCAGGCCGCCGAAAGCCGCTTCTTCCAGGCCGGGGTCGCCGAGAGCGATCCGGAGCTCTACGACGCCATCAAGTCCGAGCTCGGCCGCCAGCGCGACGAGATCGAGCTGATCGCTTCGGAGAACATCGTCTCGCGCGCCGTGCTCGAGGCGCAGGGCTCGGTGCTGACCAACAAGTACGCGGAAGGCTATCCGGGCCGCCGCTACTATGGCGGCTGCCAGTTCGTCGACGTCGCCGAACAGCTCGCGATCGACCGCGCCAAGAAGCTCTTCAACTGCGAGTTCGCCAACGTGCAGCCCCATTCAGGCGCGCAGGCCAACACCGCGGTGTTCCTCGCGCTCATGCAGCCGGGCGACACCTTCCTCGGCCTCGACCTTGCGGCCGGCGGCCACCTCACCCACGGCGCCAAGGCGGCGCTCTCGGGCAAGTGGTTCAACGCGGTCAACTACAACGTCCGCAAGGAAGACCAGCGGATCGACATGGAGGAGGTCGAGCGCCTCGCCAAGGAGCACAAGCCGAAGGTGATCATCACCGGCGGCTCGGCCTATCCGCGCCAGATCGACTTCGCGGCGTTCCGCAAGATCGCCGACGAGGTGGGCGCGTTCTTCATGGTCGACATGGCGCATTTCGCGGGCCTCGTCGCCGGCGGCGCGCATCCGAACCCGCTCGACCACGCGCATGTCGCCACCACGACGACGCACAAGACGCTGCGCGGCCCGCGCGGCGGCATGATCCTCACCAATGACGAGGCGCTCGCCAAGAAGTTCAACTCGGCGGTGTTCCCCGGCATCCAGGGCGGCCCGCTGATGCACGTCATCGCGGCGAAGGCGGTCGCCTTCGGCGAGGCGCTGCGCCCGGACTACAAGGTCTACATCAAGAACGTGATCGCCAACGCCAAGGCGCTCGCCGAGAACCTCAAGGGCCACGGCTTCGACATCGTCTCGGGCGGCACCGACACGCATTTGATGCTTGTCGACCTGCGCCCGAAGAAGCTGACCGGCAAGGTCTCGGAGATCGCGCTCGGCCGCGCCCACATCACCTGCAACAAGAACGGCATCCCGTTCGACCCCGAGAAGCCGATGGTGACCTCGGGCATCCGCCTCGGGACGCCGGCCGGCACCACCCGCGGCTTCGGCGTGAGCGAGTTCCAGCAGGTCGGCGACATGATCGCCCAGGTGCTGGACGTGCTCTCGCAGAAGGGCGCGGACGAGGATTCGGAAGTCGAGGCGAAGGTCCGCAAGGAAGTCTCCGAGCTCGTCTCGCGCTTCCCGCTCTACGCGGACTGATCTCTCCCAAGGCTTCGGCCTATCGACGGCGGCGGCCCGTCTTCTCCGGAAGGCGGGCCGCTTCCTGTTCGGGCGGCGAGCGTCGGGCTCGTCATGCCCGGCGAAGCCGGGTATCCACGACTTGGGTCGTCGCAGGTCGTCCCGAAAAAGTCGTGGATGCCCGAGACAAGCTCGGGCAGGACGGCGGCGAACGTCGCCTTGGAGCTCCCCCTCGCATGAAGTGTCCGCACTGCGGCGCGCCTGACAGCCAGGTCAAGGACTCCCGGCCCGCCGAGGATGGGGCCGTGATCCGCCGCCGCCGCGTCTGCGGGGCCTGCGGCCAGCGCTTCACGACCTTCGAGCGCATCCAGCTGCGCGAGCTGAACGTGGTGAAACGCTCCGGCCGCCGCGTTCCGTTCGACCGCGACAAGCTGCACCGTTCGATCGCGGTCGCGCTGCGCAAGCGCCCCGTGGAGCCCGAGCGGATCGAGACGCTGGGTCTCGGACATCGTCCGGCAGCTCGAGAGCACAGGCGAGCCCGACGTGCCGGCCGAGACCCTCGGGCTGCTGGTGATGGAGGGGCTGAAAAGCCTCGACGACGTCGCCTATGTGCGCTTCGCTTCGGTCTACCGCAATTTCCGGGAAGCCAAGGACTTTGAGCAGCTTCTCGGCGAAATCTCATCCAGTGGATCAGGCGGCCGTTGACGTTCTGCGAAAGCTTCTCGTTAGAAGGGTGGCTTGGGACAGCGGCCACGATTGCTGGGCTGTTTCGTACCAGCTGTTTCTCCTGTATCTGGCAAACCGTCAGCTTTGGCCTCGGGCCAGCAAAACAGTGATCTCTGACAGGCGATCAACCCGTCAGTGAGAGTAAGTGTCTAGTTCGATCAATGGTTTAACGGCTCAAGACGCGAGCTTCATGAAGCTGGCGCTCGGCCTCGCGCGCCGCGGCCTTGGCCGCACCGCCCCCAACCCCGCCGTGGGCGCGGTGCTCGTCGCGCCAGACGGAACGATCATCGGCCGCGGCTGGACCCAGCCCGGCGGCCGTCCGCACGCCGAGACGGTCGCGTTGGCGCAGGCGGGCGACGCGGCCCGGGGCTCAACGCTCTACGTCACGCTCGAGCCCTGCAGCGCCATTTCGGCAAGACGCCCCCCTGCGCCGACGCGGTGATCGCCGCCGGCGTCACGCGGGTGATCGCGGCGACCGGCGATCCGGATGAGCGCGTGGCCGGAAGGGGCTTCGCGCGGCTGCGCGACGCCGGGATCTCCGTCGAGACCGGCGTGATGGAGGCGGAGGCGCGGCGGCTGAACGCCGGCCATGTCGCGCGCGTCACGCTCGGACGCCCGCTCGTGACGCTCAAACTCGCGCAGTCCGAGGACGGCAAGGTGGCGCTGCCCGGCGGAAAACCGGTCGCGATCACCGGCGAAGCCTCCCGCGCCCGCGTCCACCTGATGCGGGCGGAGAGCGACGCCATCCTCGTCGGGATCGGCACGGTTCTGGCGGACGATCCGGAGCTGACCTGCCGGCTGCCGGGCATGGAAGATCGTTCGCCGATCCGGATCGTGCTGGACGCAGGGCTGCGGACGCCGCTCGGCGCGAAACTCGTCCGGGGCGCGCGTGAGGTCTCGACATGGGTCTTCGCCGCCGTGGACGCGCCTGCGGACCAAGAGCGCGCGCTCCGCGACGCCGGCGTCGAGGTGTTGCGCGTCGAGCGCGGGGAGGGCGGCCTGCGGCTCGATCAGGCGCTTCAGCTTCTCGGGGCGCGCGGGATCACGCGGCTGATGGTCGAGGGCGGGCCGATGGCGGCCAAGGCGCTGCTTGCAGCCGGCCTCGTCGACGAGGCCGTGATGCTGATCGCGCCCAGGATGCTGGGGGCGGACGCCGTGGATGGCCTCCCGCTGGCGGCGCTCGTTCGCGCGGGTCTGCCCGAAGTCTCGCAGGAGCGGGTTGGCGACGACGTCTGGAGAACGTATCTGCGGGGCTGACAGGAACTGCGTGCTTCGAGACGCGCCTTCGGCGCTCCTCAGCATGAGGACCGTTGCGGGCGTGAGGAGCTATCCGGCGAAAGACATATCGCCTTCTCCGCCACCCTTCACGCACCTCATGCTGAGGAGCCGGCCGGCGGCTGGCGTCTCGAAGCACGCACTTCGCTTCCGCAAGGCTCAGCCATGTTCACCGGCATCGTCAGCGACATCGGAAAAATTCTCGAGCGGCGGGAGGAGGGCGAACTCGTCCGCTTCCGCGTCGCGAGCCGCTACGACCCGGCCGGGATCGCGCTCGGGGCCTCGATCGCTCATGACGGCGTCTGCCTCACGGTGACGGCCGTGGAGTCGCATGGGGACGGCGCGGCCTTCTCGGTCGACGCCGGCCCGGAGACGCTCAAGCTCACCACCGCCGGAACATGGCGCGAGGGAACGCGGCTCAACCTCGAGCGCGCCCTAAAGATGGGCGACGAGCTCGGCGGTCATCTCGTGCTCGGCCATGTGGACGGGCTGGGCGAGATCGTCGCGCGAGACGAGGGGCCGGATACGGTGCGCTTCGAGCTCGACGCGCCGCCGGCGCTCGCCAAGTTTATCGCCGCCAAGGGTTCCGTCGCGCTCGACGGAACCTCGCTCACCGTCAACACGGTCGAGGGCCTGCGCTTCTCCGTCCACCTCATTCCGCACACGCTGAAGGAGACCGCCTGGGGCGACCGGAGGGTCGGCGACCGCGTCAATCTCGAAGTCGACATGATGGCCCGCTACGCCGCGCGCCTTGCCGAGGCGGGCGCGCTCGGCTAGCAAGCGCCTCGTCCAATTTCGAAGGTCTCTAAATCCTATGGCCGAACCGCAACGGCGCAAAGGCGCCGTCGAGCCCATGCGCGCCCACATCCTCGTCGTCGAGGCGCGCTTCTATGACGAGATCGCCGACGAGCTGCTCAAGGGCGCCGTCGGCCATCTCGAAGCCGCCGGGACGACGTTCGACGTCGTGACCGTGCCGGGCGCTCTCGAGCTGCCGACCGGGATCGCGATCCTGCTCGAGACTGCGGCCGCGCGGGGAACGCCGTATGACGCGGCCGTCGCGCTCGGCTGCGTCATCCGCGGCGAGACCACACATTACGAGATCGTCTCCGAGCAGAGCGCCCGCGGCCTGATGGATCTGTCCGTCGCGCTGCGGCTGCCGCTCGGCAACGGCGTTCTCACCGTCGAGAACGAGGCCCAGGCGCTCGCCCGGGCCCGCGTCGCCGAGATGGACAAGGGCGGCGGGGCCGCCGAGGCCGCGCTGTCGCTGCTGCGGCTCAAGCGCCGCGTGGAGGCCTGAGATGGCGAAGGGCGAAACCCGTTCGGCGGCCCGGCTCGCGGCCGTCCAGGCGCTCTACCAGATGGACGTCGCAGGAGCCGGCCTTCCCGACACGCTCGCGCAGTTCGAGTCGCACTGGCTCGGAAAGGTGGTGGACGGCGACGAGTACAAGCCGGCCGACGCCGCGTTCTTCCGCGATCTCGTCGGCGGCGTGTTGAAGGAACAGCGCGCGCTCGATCCGCTGGTCGACCGCACGCTCGAGGGCGGCTGGCCGCTGAAGCGCGTCGAAGCGGTGATGCGAGCGATCTTCCGCGCCGGCGCCTATGAGCTCGGCAAGCGCCGCGACGTGCCCGCCAAGGTCGTGATCGTCGAATATGTCGACATCGCCCACGCCTTCTTCGAGCGGGAAGAGGCCGGCATGGTCAACGCCGTGCTCGATGCGATCGCACGCGACGTGCGGAAGGACGATTTCGCCAAAGGCGTGTAGTTTCGCTCTTTTTGCGTGCATTCGCTTGGATAACGCTTCCTTAGCGTGTCGCTGGCATCCTTGGCGCCACGCCCGATAGAGTCGGGCGGGCACGAAGGCTCCATCGCGGGCCGCTAGGATTCCCCATGTTCAAACTCAGCTCCTCCGACGCCCGAGCGAAACTCGCGGCGATCGAGCGCTCGCAAGCCGTGATCGAATTCTCGCCGGACGGCGTCATCCTCGGGGCGAATCCGAACTTTCTGGCCGTCGTCGGCTATCAACTCGACGAGGTGGTGGGTCGCCGCCACGCGCTCTTCGTCGATCCCGCCGAGCAGGCGAGCCCGGCCTATCGCGAGTTCTGGGAGAACCTGCGCGCCGGGTCGCTCCACGCCGGCGAGTTCCGGCGCGTGGCCAAGGGCGGGCGCGAGATCTGGCTGCAGGCGTCCTACAACCCGATCGTCGACCGCAGGGCGTGGTGACGAAGGTCATGAAGGTCGCGGCCGACGTCACGGCGCAGAAGCGCCACACCGTCGATTGCGAGAACCAGATCGCGGCCTTCCACCGGTCGCAGGCCGTGGTCGAGTTCGACGTCGACGGCGTCATCCGCTCGGCGAACGAAAACTTCCTGCGCGCCATGGGCTACCGGCTCGAGGAGATCGTCGGACGGCACCACAGCATGTTCGTCGACGAGGCTTATCGCGCGAGCGGCGACTACGCCCAGTTCTGGGACAAGCTCCGTCGCGGCGAGTATGAGGCCGGCGAGTTCCGCCGCTTCGCGCGCGGCGGGCGCGAGATCTTCATCCAGGCGTCCTACAATCCCGTGCTCGGCGCCGACGGCAAGCCGCTCAAGATCGTCAAGCTCGTGAGCGACGACGTCACGGCCCCAGGCGAAGGCCCGCGACCGGCGGGAGCAGGGCCAGGTCACGATCAGCGGCCAGCTCGACTCGATCCTGAGCGCCGTGACCCACGACCGAGCAGGCCCGGCAGCGCAGCCCAGGAGGTCGGCGGCGTGACCGACAGCGTGCAGTCTGTCGCGGCGGCTTCCGAAGAGCTCGCGGTGTCGGTGTCGGAGATCAGCTCCAAGGTCGAACGCCTCCGTGATCTCCACAGAAGCCGTCAGCCAGGCGCGCGAGACCAACGCGATCGTCGCGGGCCTCTCGACCGCGGCGGACCGCATCGGCGAGGTCGTCCTCCTCATCCGCGGCATCGCCGAGCAGACGAACCTCCTGGCGCTGAACGCCACCATCGAGGCCGCGCGGGCGGGCGACGCCGGCCGAGGCTTCGCGATCGTCGCCTCCGAGGTGAAGAACCTCGCCGAGCAGACCGCCAAGGCCACCGAGCAGATCAGCTCCCAGATTTCGGAAAGCCAGAGCATGGCGGCGCAGGCGGTCTCGGCCATCGAAACATCGCCGAGACGATCAAGCGCATCAACGAGATCTCGATCGCGATCGCGTCTGCGGTCGAGCAGCAGTCCGGCGTCACCCGGGAGATCTCGGTGAGCATGCAGTTCGCGTCGCAGGGCGTGTTCGCGATCAGCGGCCGCATGAAGGAGATCGCGGCCGCGACCCAGCAGGTCGACTCCGCCACCCGCGAAGTCCGTGAGGCGTCGCGCGCGCTGCTGTAGGCTGCGCCGGGCTCAGGCGGTCTCAGTGCGGCCGGCCGCCTCCGCGAGCAGCTCCAGCGCGACGAGCACCGACAAGCGGCGGATCTCGGCCCGCCCGAGGTCGCCGAACCGGCGCTCGCGCGTGATCGTCGGCTGGCCGCGCCGGACGGCGGCGAAATGCACGAGGCCGACGGGTTTGGCCGGGGTGCCGCCGCCCGGGCCCGCGACGCCGGTGATCGCGACAGCCACGCCGGCCTTGGCGGCGGCGAGCGCGCCTTCCGCCATAGCGCGCGCCACGTCCTCGCTCACCGCGCCGCAGCGCTCGATCAGATCCGCGGGCACGCCGAGCAACTCGGTCTTCGCCGCGTTGGAGTAGGTCACGAAGCCGCGGTCCATCGCGTCCGAGGAGCCCGGCACCTCGGTGAGCGCGCCCGACACCAGCCCGCCGGTGCAGGACTCGGCGGTCGCGATCGTGAGCCCGGCGCCGCGCGCCAGCCGAAGCGCCTCCTCGGCGAGGTCGTAGGCGGATCTCGTCATCGCAGAAGATCCCGGAACGGCAGGCGGATGGTGGCGGAGGCCAGCGCCGCCAGTCCCTCGCGGCGGCCGGCGAAGCCGAGCCTTTCGGTCGTCGTCGCCTTCACGCCGACCCTGCCGACGGCCACGCCCGCGATCTCGGCGAGCCTGACGCGCATGGCCTCGCGATGCGGGCCGACCTTCGGCGCTTCGCCGATGATGGTGACGTCGAGATGCGCGACCACGCCGCCCGCCGCCCGCACGCGCGCGACCGCGTCTTCGAGGAAGAGGGCGGAGTCTTGCCCCTTCCAGCGCTGGTCGGAGGGCGGGAAATGCGCGCCGATGTCGCCGTCGCCGAGCGCGCCGAGGATCGCGTCGGTGACGGCGTGGAGCGCGACGTCGGCGTCGGAATGGCCCGACAGGCCGAAGTCGTGCGGCACCTTCACGCCGCAGAGCGTGACATGGTCGCCGTCGGCGAAGGCGTGGACGTCGAAGCCCGAGCCGGTTCGCACGTCGCCGAGCGCGAGATGGTCGAGCCCGGCGCGCCGCAGCGCCTCCTCGTCGAACTGGTCCCGGTGTGGTGAGCTTCACGTTGCGGGCCTCGCCCTCGAACAGCGCGACGCGCCCACCCGCCCAGGAAATCAGCGCCCCGTCGTCGGTGAAGTCGTCGCGGTTCTCGCGCGCCGCCCTCTCATGCGCGGAGACGAGATCGGCGTAGCGGAACGATTGCGGGGTCTGAAGCGCCGCGAGCTTCGAACGATCGAGCGTCGCGCCGCGGGCGCCGTCGGCCTCGACGGCGCAGATCGTGTCGGTGACCGGGCGGCCGGGGACCGCCGCGCCATGCTCGGCCGCAGCCGCGATCGCGCGGGTGATTAGGTCAGGCCCTGCGAAGGGGCGGGCGGCGTCGTGGACCAGGACGATATCGGGCGCCTCGCCGCCAAGCGCGGCGAGCCCCGCCCGCACCGAGGCCTGCCTGCTCGCTCCGCCAATGGCGGGTTCGGCGAGCTTCGGATGGCCGGCGAAAGCCGCCATGGCGTGGCCATAGGCGTCGCGTTGATCCGCGCCGATGACGATCTTCAGTCGCGAGACGCCCGGATGATCGATGAAAGCCGAGGCGGCGGTCGCGAGAATCGGGCGTCCGCCAAGCGCGAAGAACTGTTTGGGCGCCCGAAACCGGCGCGCGTTCCAGAGCCCGCCGCGCAGATGAGGGCGGCCGTCCGCAGCGGCGCGTCGTGACGGGGCGTGCTCATGCGACGCAGGGCGGGAGAGGGGACATGGGCGGCTTCTCGGGTTCCGTCGGCAGGCCTGCGGTTTTATCGGAGCCGGTCCGCGCTGTCCCGGCGAGATTGAATCTTGTGCAGCGGTCCGGATTGGCTAAGATGTGTGCACAAGGTCAGACGACTAAATTATGAGCAGCCCCTCTGGTCCCATTCCCGTTCGTCCGTCCCTGCGCGTCGGGGATGTCGAATTGCGCAATCCGGTCGCGCTCGCGCCGATGTCCGGCGTGACCGACGTTGTGTTCCGCCGCATTGCGGCGCGGCTCGGCGCGGGCGTCGTCGTGTCCGAGATGGTCGCGTCTGGCGAACTCGCGCGCGCCGATTCGGAAGCGCGGCTGCGCGCCGAGGGCGGCGGGCTCGACCTTCATGTGGTGCAGCTCGCGGGCCGAAATCCCGCGTGGATGGCCGAAGCCGCGAAGGTCGCGGTCGGCTCGGGCGCCGCGATCGTCGACATCAACATGGGCTGCCCGGCCAAGAAGGTGGTGGGCGGCCATGGCGGCTCGGCGCTCCTGAAGGAGCTCGACCTCGCGGTCCGGCTGATCGACGCCACGGTCGCGGCGGTGGAGGTTCCGGTGACGGTCAAGATGCGGCTCGGCTGGGACGAGACCTCGATCGTCGCGCCGGAGCTCGCGGTCCGGGCCGAGGCCGCGGGCGCGAAGATGCTCACGGTGCACGGCCGCACCCGCGCCCAGTTCTATGAGGGGCGCGCCGACTGGAGCGCGATCGCCGCGGTGACATCCGCGGTCCAGATCCCCGTGATCGCGAACGGCGACCTCACGACCTTCGAGGACGCGCCGGCCATGCTGACGGCCTCCGGCGCGGCCGGCGTCATGATCGGCCGCGGCGCGCAGGGGCGGCCGTGGTTCCCGGGCCAGGTCGCGGAGTTTCTCGCGACCGGACTCGCGCCCGATGCGCCGTCGGTCGACGACCAGCGCGCGCTCGCGCTCGAACATTACGACGGCCTTCTCGGCCTCTACGGCCGCGACGTCGGCGTGCGGCACGCGCGAAAGCATCTCGGCTGGACGCTCGACGCCGTCGCGGCGAGCGTCGGAACGCCGATCCCGCCCGCCGCGAAAGCCGCGGCCATGACCGCGCCCACCCCCGGCCGCCCTTGCGGCCTTCGACCGCGCGCTCGACGAACTTCAGTGGAGGGCCGCCGCGTGAGCGCCGCCGCGACGGAACACAAGCCCCGCACCGGCGCGGGCGCCCCCGAGGCCGTGCTGAACGCGCTGCCGCACCCTGTTCTGTGCGTTGGGGCCGATGGTCGGATCGTGGACGTGAACGTGTCGGCCGAAGCCTTTTTCGAGGTCTCAGCCAACGTCCTGCGGCGTCACGACATCCGTGAATTCGTTCCCTTCGGATCGCCGCTCGTGGCGCTGATCGAGCAGGCGCGCGAGCGCAACGCGCCGGTCAACGAATATCGCGTCGACCTCGGCACGCCGAGGAACGGCGGCGAGCGCATCGTCGACATTCATGTCGCGCCCTTGTCCGAAAAGCCCGGCGTCCATGTGGTGGTGCTGCAGGAGCGCACCATCGCGGACAAGATGGACCGCCAGCTCACCCACCGCGGCGCCGCCCGATCGGTGACGGCGCTCGCCGCGATGCTGGCGCACGAGATCAAGAACCCGCTTTCCGGCATCCGCGGCGCCGCGCAGCTTCTAGAGCAGTCGGCGAGCGACGAGGACCGCGCGCTCACCCGCCTCATCTGCGACGAGGCCGACCGCATCGTGAAGTTGGTCGACCGGATGGAGGTGTTCTCCGACGAGCGCCCGATCGAGCGCGAGGCGGTCAACATCCATTCGGTGCTCGAGCACGTGAAGCGGCTCGCCATGACGGGTTTCGGCCGCAACGTCCGGATCGTCGAGGAGTACGACCCCTCGCTGCCGCCGGTGCTCGCCAACCGCGACCAGCTCATCCAGGTGTTCCTGAACCTCGTGAAGAACGCCGCCGAGTCGATCGGCGACGCCGAGGACGGGGAGATCCATCTCTCGACCGCCTTCAAGCCGGGCGTGCGCCTCTCCGTGCCGGGCTCCTCGGCCAAGGTCAGCCTGCCGCTGCAGTTCATCGTGCGCGACAACGGCCCCGGCGTGCCGGAAGACCTCGTGCCCCACCTGTTCGATCCGTTCGTGACCACCAAGCCCACGGGCTCGGGCCTTGGTCTCGCGCTCGTCGCGAAGATCATCGGCAATCACGGCGGCATCGTCGAATGCGAATCCCAGCCGCGGCGGACGCTCTTCCGCGTGCTCATGCCGATGTACGTGGCCGGCGACGGCCGCGCCCAAAGGAGCTGACGTCGATGCCGCAAGGCTCCATCCTGGTCGCGGACGACGACGCCGCGATCCGCACCGTGCTCAACCAGGCGCTCTCCCGCGCGGGCTACGAGGTCCGCTCGACCGGCAACGCCGCGACGCTGTGGCGCTGGGTCTCCCAGGGCGACGGCGACCTCGTGATCACCGACGTGGTGATGCCGGACGAGAACGCCTTCGACATGCTGCCCCGGATCAAGAAGGCGCGGCCGGAGCTGCCGGTCGTCGTCATGAGCGCGCAGAACACCTTCATGACGGCGATCCGCGCCTCGGAGAAAGGCGCCTACGAATATCTGCCGAAGCCCTTCGACCTGAAGGAGCTGATCGCGATCGTGGGGCGCGCGCTCACCGAGCCCAAGGGCAAGGCGCGCCGCAACGACGAGGTGGAGACCGACGAGATCCCGCTCGTCGGACGCTCGCCTGCGATGCAGGACATCTACCGCGTGCTCGCCCGTCTCATGCAGACGGACCTCACGGTGATGATCTCGGGCGAGAGCGGCACCGGCAAGGAGCTGGTCGCGCGCGCGCTCCACGACTACGGCAAGCGCCGGTCCGGGCCCTTCGTCGCGATCAACATGGCGGCGATCCCGCGCGACCTCATTGAGGCCGAGCTGTTCGGCCACGAGAAGGGCGCGTTCACGGGCGCGCAGGCGCGGTCGTCGGGCCGGTTCGAGCAGGCCGAGGGCGGCACGCTGTTCCTCGACGAGATCGGCGACATGCCGATGGAGGCGCAGACGCGGCTTCTGCGCGTGCTCCAGCAGGGCGAATACACCACCGTCGGCGGCCGCACCGCCATCAAGACGGACGTGCGCATCGTCGCGGCGACCAACAAGGATCTGCGTCTCGCGATCCAGCAGGGCCTGTTCCGCGAAGACCTGTTCTTCCGCCTGAACGTCGTGCCGATCCGCTTGCCCCCGCTGCGCGAGCGCTCCGAGGACGTGCCCGATCTCGTGCGCCACTTCTTCACGCTCGCCGAGCGCGAGGGCCTGCCGCCCAAGCAGATCGACGTCGCGGCGCTCGACCGTCTGAAGCGCTACCGCTGGCCGGGCAACATCCGCGAGCTCGAGAACCTCATCCGGCGCCTGGCCGCGCTCTATCCGCAGGAGATGATCGGAGCCTCGATCATCGACGCGGAGCTGTCGCAGCCCGAGACCACCAGCCTCGGCGAGGACGCCGCTGTCTCGGAGACGCTCGGCGGTTCGATGGAGCGGCACCTCACCGCTTATTTCTCGGAGTTCGGCGACGGCCTCCCGCCGCCCGGCCTCTACCACCGCATCCTGCGGGAGGTGGAGTATCCGCTGATCTCGGCGGCGCTCGCGGCGACGCGCGGCAACCAGATCAAGGCCGCGGAGCTGCTCGGCGTGAACCGCAACACGCTGCGCAAGAAGATCCGCGACCTCGACGTCCAGGTGCTGCGCCTGACGCGGTGAGGGCGCGGCGCGCCTTCGCCGAACAGCGCGGTCAGGATCGCCGCGCCGGCGTCGTCACCGCGACGCCGTGCCTCGACAGCCATTCTCCGATATCGGCGGCGGAGGCGGCGTCGGTTACGACCGTCTTCACCTCCGAAGCGTCGCATACGGCGACCGGAGCCCGACGGCCGAACTTCGAGCTGTCGCCGGCGACGATCGTCTGCTCGCAGCTTTCGATCATCGACCGGGCGATCCGCGCCTCGTCGAGGTCGAAGTCGGTGAAGCCGGCGCGGGCGTCGACGCCGCCGATCGACAGGATCGCGACGTCGGCGCGGAACCTGCGGATGAAGCTTTCGGCGTCGGCTCCGACCGCGGCGCCGAGCTCGGCGCGCATCTCTCCGCCCGCGAGATAGACGCGGGCCTCGCCGCGCTCGAGCAGATGGCGGCCGATCTCCAGCGAATTGGTGATGACGGTGAGCCCCCGCCGGAGCTCGAGCGCCTGCGCCACATAGGCCGTGGTCGAGCCGGCGTCGATCATCACGGTCTGGCCGTCCTCGACCAGCCCGGCGACCACGGCCGCGAGCGCCTTCTTGGCGGCGGCGTTCACCCGCATGCGGCTTCGGAACGGCGGTTCGACCGCGGCGCCGGCGAGTTCGACCGCGCCATGGCTTCGCGTCAGCAGCCCATGCTCGACCAGCGCCTTGATGTTGCGCCGGATGGTTTCGTCCGAGACGCCGAGCCGGTCCGCGAGATCCACGACGCGCGTGACGTCCTCGTCGCGGACGAGGTCGAAGATCGCGCGCTGTCTCGGGCTTTGTCTCATTCGCAGGCTCGGCGGGATTATTCCGTGGGCATTTTGTGGGAAGGCTGGGGTCAACTCAACGTCATTCCCACATCAAACGTGGACATCAGCAAAACTGGCGCCCAAACTGCATTGGAGCCGTGCGGCGGGAGCGACCTGCGAACCTCTGAGGAGAGACGGGCATGCTGCATCAGTTGACGCGCGCAATGACGGCGGGGCTCGTCGCGCTCGCCATGGCCGGGACGACAGGCGCCGCCACGGCCGCGCCGGAGTCCAAGGACCCGATCAAGGTCACCCTGCACGACTGGACCGGCCAGCTGATCACCGCCCGCATCATGGGCGAGACGCTGAAGAAGGCCGGTTACAACGTCGACTACGTCCAGGCCGACTATCTCGCGCAGTTCGCCGGCATGCGGACCGGCGACCTTCACGTCGCCATGGAGGTCTGGGCCACCACCGCCAAGGAGGCGATGGACGAGGCGATCGCGGCCGGCGGCGTCGAGAATGTCGGCGAGACCGGCATGCAGGCGATCGAGGACTGGTGGTTCCCGGAATACATGAAGGAGAAGTGCCCGGGCCTGCCGGACTGGAAGGCGCTGAAGGAATGCGCCGAGGTGTTTTCCACCCCGGAGACCGCGCCGAAGGGCCGGTATCTCGGCGGCCCAGTGACCTGGGGCGGCTATGACGAAGAGCGCGTCGCGGCGCTCGACCTGCCGTTCGAGGTGGTGCACGCGGGCACGGACGCGGCGATGTTCGCCGAGCTGCAGTCGGCCTACGATCGTAAGGCCCCGATCCTGCTCTGGATCTATGCGCCGCACTGGGCGCCGATCAAGTTCAAGGGCGAGTGGATCAAGTTCCCGCCCTACGAGAAGGCTTGCTACGAGGATCCGGCCTGGGGCGTGAACAAGGACGCCAAGTACGACTGCGCCAAGCCCCGCGGGCCGATCTACAAGGCCGTCTGGCAGGGCATGAAGGACAAGTGGCCGGGGGCCTACAAGGCCGTGAAGGCCTACACGTTCGACAACAAGGAGATCGGCGAGCTCGCCGCCAAGGTCGATCTTGAGGGCCAGAAGGTCGAGGCGGTGGTCGACGACTGGATGGCCAAGAACGAGGACCGCTGGAAGAAGTGGATCCAGTGACCGATCGGCGTTGATGCTTTTCTCGCGCCGCCCGTTCCGCTGTCATGCCCGCGCCTTTGCGCGGGCATCCACGACTTCGTCGCAGCGCTCTGCGATCTTAGAAATTCGTGGACGCCCGGCCGCCGCCGGGCATGACGGCGGTAGGTTTCGATCTCGCGGCATGTGAGCCGATCCGATGCCTGACTCCATCCTCGCCGCGCGCGGCGTCGCAAAACTCTTCGGCGCGCGGCCCGAGCGCTTCGTGACCGACGGCAGGCTTTCCGCCGACGCCGCGGCTCTCTCGGCGGCCGGGATCGTCCCGGCCGTCATCGACGTCGACCTCGACATCGCCCGCGGCGAGACCTTCGTGATCATGGGCCTGTCGGGCTCCGGCAAGTCGACGCTGGTGCGGTGCCTGTCGGGCCTCACGCCCACGACCGCGGGCGAGATCCTGTTCGAGGGGCGGGATCTCGCGAAGATGCCCGAGCACGAGCTCATCCGCATCCGCCGCCACCAGATGGGCATGGTGTTCCAGAACTTCGCGCTGCTGCCGCACCTCACCGTGCTCGGCAACGTGGCGTTCCCGCTCGACGTGCAGGGGCGGCCGCGCGCCGAACGCGAGGCGCGTGCGCTCGAGATGATCAAGCTGGTGGGTCTCGGGGGCCGCGAGGACCGGTTCCCGCGCGAGCTTTCGGGCGGCCAGCAGCAGCGCGTCGGCATCGCGCGCTCGCTCGCGGTCGGGCCGGACCTCTGGTTCCTGGACGAGCCGTTTTCCGCGCTCGACCCGCTGATCCGCCGCGAGATGCAGGACGAGGTGCTGCGGCTTCAGGGTCTTCTGAAGAAGACCATCGTGTTCATCACCCACGACTTCGACGAGGCGGTCCGGATCGCCGACCGCATCGCGATCATGAAGGACGGCCGCGTGGCGCAGATCGGCTCGGCCGAGGAGCTCGTGCTGAACCCCGCCACCGACTACGTCCGCGCCTTCACCCGCGACGCCCCGCGCGCCAAGATCCTGACCGCCCGCTCGGTGATGGCCCCGGTCGCGGGCGCGAGCGACTTCGCCGGCCGGATCGACGCCGGAAGCCGCATCGCGAGCTTCGCCCATGACGTCGAGAGCTCCGAAAAGCCGTTCGCCGTGGTCGAGCGCGGCGAGGTCATCGGGGTGGTGGACCGGCTCGCGATGATCGACGTGCTGGTCGGCCGAGAGCGGAAGGTCGCGGCGTGAGGGCGAGGGCAGGGCAGGGCGCGCTCTTCCCCCCTCCCCCTTGCGGGGAGGGGTCGGGGGTGGGGGTGGTTCCGAATAGAAAGAAACCCTCGACGCCGCTCGACGCCGAACGATCGCGCCCTGTCCTGAGCCACCCCCACCCTTACCCTCCCCGCAAGGGGGAGGGGGGACGGCGACGTTGCGGGCGTTCCGCAAGAGCTCTGTCTAAAACCTCGGCGCTGACGTCCCTCACCCTTACCCTCTCCCGCAAACGGGAGAGGGTATCTGGAGGCGTCGCGCCATGACCGACGCGGCCCTGTCCGCCCCGGCCGTCCGACGCTCCTTTCCGCTTGGCCGGCTGCTCTGGCCGGCGCTCCTCGTCGTCACCATCGTGCTGGTCAACCTGCCGAACGGCGCGCTGCCGGCGTGGATGACCAAATATCCGGCCGCCTGGCAGATCCCGACGGCGGCGTGGATCTCGACCTTCATGCGCTGGCTGATGGAGGTGGCGAGCTTCGGGCTGTTCACCGTGCGCGACCTGTTCCGCGCGGTCGCCTGGGTTTTGGACCTGCCGCTCGCCGCCGCCAAGGCCGTCTTGGCCGAGGGGATCGGCTGGGGCCGGGGCGCCGACGCGGTGACGATCGCGCCCGCGATCCCGTGGTTCTCGGCGCTGATCGCGGGCGTCGCCGCCGCCTACAAGGTCGGCGGCGCGCGGCTCGCGGCGCTGATCGGCGCCGGGCTGCTTTACCTCGCGGTGTTCGGCCAGTGGGCCGGGGCCATGGTGACGCTGTCCTCGGTGCTGGTGTCGAGCGCGCTCGGCGCCGTCGGCGGGCTTCTGATCGGTCTCGCCTGCGTGCGCTGGAGATGGGCGGAGAGGGCGGTCTCGCCGATGCTCGACCTCGCCCAGACCATGCCGGTCTTCGCCTATCTGCTGCCGATGCTGATCCTGTTCGGCTTCGGGCCGGTGTCGGCGATGATCGCCACGATCGTCTACGCCATGCCGCCGATGGTGCGCGTCACGATCATTGCGATCCGGGCCGTGCCGGACGAGATCCGCGAGCTCGGCGCGATGACCGGCTGCACGCGCCGGCAGCTCACCTGGAAGATGCTGGTTCCCTCCGCGCTGCCGGCCCTCATGGTCGGGGTCAACCAGGTCATCATGCTCTCGCTCAACGTCGTGATCATCGCCTCGATGATCGGCGCGGGCGGGCTCGGCTTCGACGTGCTGTCGGCGCTGCGCGCGCTCAAGATCGGCGAAGGCCTCGAGGCCGGGCTCGCCATCACGGTGCTCGCCATCCTGCTCGACCGCTTCGCCCAGGCGCTCGCAGTCAAGACCGGCCGTCCGCCGGAGCGCGACGAGCAGACGGCGCGCCGCAAGCGCTCAGCCCTGCAGGCCGCCTTCATGCTCGCGGGCGCGCTCTGGATCCTGGCCGCGATCGTCCCCGACATCGCGCGCTATCCGGACGCTCTCAAGCTGTCCACCGCGCCGTACTGGAGCGATCTCGTCCGCTGGATCAACGTCACGTTCAACGCGACGCTCGACGCCATCCGGACCTTCGCGTTCCTCAACCTGCTGGCGCCGGCGAAACGCTTCGCGCTCGCGCTGCCCTGGGCCTGGGTCGTCGCGCTGGTCGTCATCGCGGGGCTTCGGCTCGGCGGCTGGCGGCTCGGCCTGGGGCTCGGCGCGCTCGCGCTCGCGATCGCCACGACCGGCCTCTGGCAGGTGGCGATGCTGACCGTCTATCTCTGCGGCGTCGCCGTGGTGGTCGCGTGCCTCATCGGCGTGCCGGTCGGCGTCGCGGCGGCGACGAGGCCGAGGCTGTGGCGCGCGGTCGAGACCGTGATCGACCTGCTGCAGACGCTGCCGTCCTTCGTCTATCTCATCCCGATCGTCATGCTGTTCCGCGTCGGCGACTTCACGGCGCTGATCGCGATCGTGCTCTACGCGGTGGCTCCTGCGATCCGCTACGCGGCCCATGGCGTCGCGCGCGTGCCGCCGACGCTGATCGAGGCCGCGACCATGACCGGATGCACGCGCCGCCAGATCCTGACGCGCGTGCGCGTGCCGCTCGCGCTCCCCGAGATCCTGCTCGGGATCAACCAGACCATCATGCTGGCGCTCTCGATGCTCGTGATCACCGCGCTCGTCGGCACCCGCGACCTCGGCCAGGAGACTTACTCCGCGCTTGCGAAAGCCGACGTCGGCAAGGGGCTGGTGGCGGGACTGTGCGTCGCCTTCATCGCGATCATCGCGGACCGTCTGGTCTCGGCCGCCGCCGCCAAGATGAAGCGCCGCCGGGGGCTAGGCGCATGACCGACGCCGCTCTCGAACGCGTGCGGTCGCTCGCCTTCTGGACGGGGAAGGTGGACCCGCGGCCGCTCACGGGCGGCATCACCAACCGCAACTACCTCGTCACGGACGACGGGCGGAAGTTCGTGGTGCGGCTCGGCGACGACATCCCGCTGCACAATTGCCTGCGGTTTCAACGAGCGCGCCGCGGCGCTCGCCGCGGAAGCCGCCGGCGTCTCGCCCGCCGTCCGGCATATCGAGCACGGGCTGATGGTCATCGACCACGTCGAGGGCCGCACCTTTTCGGAGGCCGACGTCCGCGCCGAACTGCCGCGCGTGGCGGAGCTGATCCGGACGTCCCATCGCGAGGTGACGGCGCGCCTGCGCGGGCCGGCGCTCGCCTTCTGGACCTTCCACATCCTGCGCAGCTACCTCGCGGAGCTCGCCGAGGCCGGCCACCGCCTCTCGGCCGACTTGCCCCGCCTCGCGGCCGTCGCCGAACGCATCGAGGCGACTGTCGGTCCGACCGAGATCGTGTTCGGCCACAACGACCTGCTGCCCGGCAACTTCATCGACGACGGCCAGAAGATCTGGCTGATCGACTGGGACTACGGCGGCTTCAACAGCCCGCTGTTCGACCTCGCCAACCTCGCGTCGAACAACGGGTTTTCGGACGCCGAGCGCGAACGGCTGCTCGCGATCTATTACGGCCGCGCGCCCGACGACGCGCTCCGTCTGAAACTCGCCGCCATGGAGGTGGCCTCGCTCTTGCGCGAGAGCCTCTGGAGCATGGTCTCCGAGATCCACTCGACGCTCGATTTCGACTACCGCGCCTACACGGCGGAAAACCTCGCGCGTTTCGAGCGCGCGCTCGCCCGCTTCGAAGACATGGGTTCCGCATGACCGAACTGCCCTCATCCGCCAAGGTCGTCGTCGTGGGCGGCGGCATCGTCGGCTGCTCGACCGCCTATCACCTCGGCAAGCTTGGCGTTGAGACGCTGCTGATCGAGCGCGACCGGCTGACCTCAGGCTCGACATGGCACGCCGCCGGGCTCGTCGGGCAGCTGCGGACAAGCGCCAACATCACCCAGCTGCTCGGCGAATCCGTCCGGATCTACAAGGAGCTGGAGGCCGAGACGGGTCTTGCGACCGGCTGGAAGATGAACGGCGGCCTGCGCCTCGCCTGCAACAAGGACCGCTGGACCGAGGTGAAAGCGGCAGGCCACTACCGCGCGCTCGTTCGGGCTCGAGATGCAGCTCCTCACGCCAAAGGAAGCGCAGGACCTCTGGCCGTTGATGAGCGTCGACGACGTCGTCGGCGCGGCGTTCCTGCCGACCGACGGGCAGGCGAACCCCTCCGACATCACCCAGGCGCTCGCCAAGGGCGCGCGGATGGCGGGCGTCACGATCCGCGAGCAGGTCTCGGTCGAGGGCGTCGAGATCGAGAGCGGGCGCGTGGTCGCGGTCGTCACCAATCACGGTCGGGTGGCTTGCGAGAAGCTGGTGATCTGCGCCGGCCTCTGGTCGCGCGAGCTTGGCCGGATGGCGGGCGTCAACATCCCGCTGACCGCCGTGAAGCACCAGTACATCGTGACGGAGCAGATCGAGGGCGTCACCCGCGGGTTGCCGACGCTGCGCGATCCCGACCGGCTCACTTATTACAAGGAAGAGGTCGGCGGCCTCGTGATGGGCGGCTACGAGCCGAATCCGCTGCCCTGGGAGACGCCCGGCGGGCCGCCCAAGGACTTTTCGTTCTCGCTGCTCGACGAGGACTGGGACCACTTCTCGCCCATCATGGAGCTCGCGCTCGGACGCGTGCCGGCGCTCGAGACCGCGGGCGTCAAGCAGCTGATCAACGGCCCGGAGAGCTTTACGCCCGACGGCAACTTCATCCTCGGGGCGGCGCCCGAGACCAAGGGCGTCTATGTCGGCTGCGGCTTCAACGCCTTCGGCATCGCGTCCGGCGGCGGCGCCGGCATGGCGCTCGCCGAATGGGTCGCCAAGGGCGAAGCGCCCTACGACCTCTGGCCCGTCGACATCCGTCGCTTCGGCTTGAACCATCGCGACGAGACCTGGGTGAAGACCCGCACGCTCGAGGCCTACGCCAAGCACTACACGATGGCCTGGCCCTCCGAAGAGCACGACAGCGGCCGCCCATTGCGCCGCTCGCCGCTCTACGACCGGCTGAAGGCGGCGGGCGCCGTGTTCGGCGAGAAGCTCGGCTGGGAACGGCCGAACTGGTTCGCGGGCGAGGGCGAGGACGCCCACGACCGATACTCCTACGGCCGCCCGAACTGGTGGGGGCGGTCAAGCGCGAGCACGAGGCGTGCCGCGAGCGCGCGCGGCCCTCTTCGACCAGTCGTCCTTCGCGAAATTCCTGATGGTCGGGCGCGACGCCGAGAAGGCGCTCAGCTGGATCGCGGCCGCCGACGTCGCCAAGCCCGTCGGCGCGCTCACCTACACCCAGATGCTGAACGCCCGTGGCGGCGTCGAATGCGACCTCACGGTCGGACGCCTCGCCGAGGACCGGTTCTACATCGTCACCGGCACGGGCTTCGCGACCCGCGACTTCGACTGGATATCAAAGAACATCCCGGAGGATTGCGACGCCCATCTCGTCGACGTCACCGCCTCGCGCGCCGTGCTCAGCCTGTTCGGCCCGCGCGCCCGCGACGTGCTGTCGGCCATCTCGCCCGACGACCTGTCGAACGCCGCTTTTCCGTTCGGGACGGTGCGCGAAATCTCGGTCGCGGGCGCGCCGACGCTCGCGCTGCGCGTCACCTATGTGGGCGAGCTCGGCTGGGAGCTTCACGTCCCGACCGAGTTCGCGGCGACCGTCTACGAGGCGCTGACGGAGGCCGGCCGGCCCCATGGGCTCGCGCTCGCCGGCTACCGGGCGATCGAGACGCTGCGGCTCGAAAAGGGCTACCGCGCCTGGGGCGCCGAGATCGGCCCCGACCACACGCCGCGGATGGCGGGGCTCGGCTGGGCGGTGAAGCTGAAGTCCGAAACTCCGTTCCTCGGCCGCGCCGCGCTGGTCGAGCAGGCCGGCGAGCCGCTGCCGCGCCTGCTCGCCGGCTTCACAGTCGACGACCCGGACGTGATCCTTCTGGGCCGCGAGACCATCCTGCGCGACGGCAAGCGCGTCGGCTGGCTGGCGAGCGGCGGCTTCGGGCACACGATCGGACGGCCGATCGGCTATGGCTACGTCCGCGACCCGGGCGGCGTCGACGCGCAGTTCGTGATGAGCGGAGACTATCAGCTCGACGTCGCCGGCGCGCTCGTCCCGGCGAGCGTCTCCCTGAAGCCGTTCGTCGATCCGCAGGCGACCCGTCCGAAGCTTTGATCCTGACTGATCGGCGGGATGAGGCCTATTCCATAAGATCGACGTTTCATTGGAAAAAAGGTAATTGAATCAATGAGCCTTAGCCAATTGCGTCCGCGCGGTTTCGCCTAAAAGAACGTTGAAGCGGCCCAGTTTAGCCCAATTGACCGTCGCTAAGCTTACGACGGCCAATTGGGCTAAACTCTATGCTGCAGGCATGTGGCTGAAGTGGGCAAAAGCTATCGGTAGCCGCTGGGTGAAAATTTTGCCTCGATCGCCCACTGGCAAATACAATTCGACGCAACCTCCATCTCTGCTAGCCTTCTTCGTCGAACGGTAGTGAGGGCGAGAGGTGGTTGCACCCATCGTCGACAGGCGCGCGATCCTGATGGGGACGCTGACGCTGTTGCCATGCGTGGCCGCAGGCTCGCCGAGCGCCGCGGCGCCGATACGCGTCGGCCTCACCCCGGTTTTCCTGTCGTCCGATCTCGAGCTCACTGGACGTCTGGCGGCCTACCTCGAAAAGGCCACCACCCGTCCGGTCGAGCTCGTCACGCGGCGCACCTACCAAGAGGTGACCGCGATGCTGGTGGCGGGCCAGCTCGACGCAGCCTGGATCTGCGGCTTCCCGTTCGTCGCCCACCGATCCGAGCTCCAGCTCGTCGCGACGCCCGTCTGGAGGGGGCAACCCCTATACCGCGCCTACGTGATCGTCGACCGGGACCGGAAGGCCGGCGGCATCGCCGCGCTGCGTGGGGACATCCACGCCTACTCCGACCCGGACTCGAACTCCGGCTTCCTCTGCACGCGCGCGGCCCTCGCCGAACTCGGCGAGCGGTCGGAGACCTTCTTCTCACGCTCGTTCTTCACCTACGGGCATCGCAACGTGATCGAGGCGGTGTCCTCGGGCCTCGCCGCCTCCGGGTCGGTCGACGGCTATGTCTACGACGTCGTCTCGGAGCTGGAGCCGAAGTTCGTCGCCCGCACCAGGGTCCTGCGCACGTCGGAATGGCTCGGCTTCCCGCCTATCGCCGCGCCGGCGTCACCGCCGGACGCAGGCCGCCTCAACGCCCTGAAGGCAGCCTTACTCGGCATGGACGGCGACGCCGACGGCCGAGCAGTGCTTGCACTGCTGAAGCTCGATCGCTTCGCGAGCGAGCCACTGGGTCTCTATGACGCGATCGCCGCCAAGGCGGCGATGGTCGCGGCTGCGGGATAGCGACATGAGGGTCGACCCGAGACGCTGGCCGATCACGTTCAAGGTACCGGTCGCGGTCGCCATCCTCATGCTAGTAGCGGGGGCAGTGCTGTCGGAGCGGGTGCTCGACCGCCTTGGCGACATCCAGCAACGCCATCTTCGTGAACTCGCCCAAGGCTATCTCGACGGCCTGTCCTCGGCGGTCGGGCCGTCCGTACTAAGGGACGACGTCTGGGAGGTCTACGACGCGATCGCGCGCGCCCGGGACCAGTACAAAGGCCTCCGGCCCTCCGAGGCAGTCGTCACCGATCCGCGTGGCGCGGTGATCGCCGCCTCCGACCCGCGGTCCCACGCGGTCGGGTCCGCCTTCGTGCCAAGCGAGTCTCGTCCATTCGCATATGAGAGCGGATCGGCCACCGCCCGGGCCCACCGCGAGCTGTCCTATCCCGGCCGCACCATCGGGCACCTCTACGCGACATTCGACACGAGCCACCTCGCCGCCGAGAGACGCGATGTGATAGCGACCCTGCTGGTCACTAACGGCATCCTGGTGGCATTCTTCGCCGCCGCCGGCTGGCTGGTGGTCGCGCGGATGATGCGACCCGTCCGCGTTCTCACCGAGCACCTCGGGGCGTCGTCGGACGGCGTCGCCGTCCCGATCGCGGACTGGGAAGTCGAGCGAAGCCGGGTGAGTTCCGGCGGATGTTCCGGGCCTACAACGGCCTGTCCACCTCGATCACGGAGCGCGACGAGCTGCGCAAGCGCCTCGCCGAGGAGGAGAGGCTCGGCAGCCTCGGACGGCTGGCTACCTCGATCGCGCACGAGATCAACAACCCGCTCGGCGGCCTGTTCAACGCGCTCTCGACGCTCCGATCGCACGGTCACGTTCCCGCGGCCCGCGACGGCGCGATCGGCCTGCTCGAACGCGGGCTTGCAGGGATACGCGACGTCGTCCGAACAACACTTGCGGTCCACCGTCCCCGGGAGGGGGCGCGGAACCTAAGGCCAGACGACGTCGACGACCTGCTCGTGCTCGTGGCGGCGGAGGCGCGACGGGAGTCCGTTCGGGTTACGGTCACCGCCAGACTGGCCGCTGAGGTCCCGATCCCGAGCGGTCCCGTCCGGCAAGCATTGCTCAACATCTTGCTGAACGCGATCGCGGCCGCGCCGCACGTGTCCGTCGTGGAGCTCGCCGTTGTCGGCACGCGGGAGTCGGTCACGTTCGAGGTGCGGGACCGCGGCGAGGGTCTGCCCGTCGAGGCCGCCGCGATGCTGACAGAACCGGACCGGCTCCCCACCGCGGGCGCTGGGCTCGGGCTTTGGACAACCCGGGGTCTGGTGGCCGAGATCGGGGGCGTGCTCGAGACCGAGACGTTGCCCGGAGGCGGGACGCTCGTCCGCATGGTCGTGCCACTTGCCCGAGACGAGGTGCTCGCCGATGTCGCTTGAACGCCGATCCATCGGGATCGTCGAGGACGATCCAATCATGGGCGAGAGCCTCGTCCAGCGGCTGACGCTCGAGGGCGCTAAGGTGACTTGGTGGAAGGACGGCGCCTCGGCGGTGGCGGGCATGGGCCAGGAGCGCCGCCACGCCGTCATCTGCGACATCCGGTTGCCGGACCTGAACGGCGAGGACGTGTTCAAGGCAACTTCAGGATCCTCGGCGCCGCCGTTCCTGTTCATCACGGGCCACGCGGACATCGACCAAGCGGTGAGGCTGATGAGGTCGGGCGCGGGCGATTACGTCACCAAGCCGTTCGAGATGGAGGACTTCCTCGACCGCCTGTCCGGCATCGTGAGCGAGGCGCCCACGGCCGAAGGCTCATCGGGGTGTCGACCGCCATGCGAGAGGTCGAGGCCCTGCTCCGCCGTGTGGCGAAGGTGGGAAGCACGGTGCTGATCGGCGGCGAGACCGGGACGGGCAAGGACGTGGCCGCCCGGTTCCTGCACTCGGCCGCTTCGCTCAAACCTGCCTCGTTCATGGCGGTCAACTGCGCGGCGATCCCGGCGGACCTCCTAGAGAGCGAGCTGTTCGGCCACGAACGGGGCGCCTTCAGCGGCGCCACGCGCAGGCACATGGGGTACGCGGAACGCGCATCAGGAGGCACGCTGTTCCTCGACGAGATCGCCGACCTAAGGCTCGACCTCCAAGCCAAGCTGCTTCGGCTGATCGAAGACCGCTTCTTCTCGCGCGTCGGCGGCGAGAAGCCGTTGAAGTTCGACGGAAGGCTTGTCGCTGCGACGAACGCCGACCTCGGCGCGCGGGTGAAGGAGGGGCGCTTCCGCGAGGATCTCTTCTACCGCATCAACGTCGTGTCGGTACGAATGCCATCGCTTCGAGATCGAGCCGACGACATCCCTTGGCTGCTGGACCGGGCGTTCACGGAGTTCTCCGCTTCGCTTCCCGAAGCGCCCAGGGGGCTCAGCGCGCTGGCCGAGGAAGCGGCGCTGGCGCACGACTGGCCGGGCAACGTTCGCGAGCTCCGCAACCGCGTGGAGCGCGCTGCCGCTCTCGCACTCGGGCCGTGGATCATGCCCGCAGACCTGTTCCCGGAGAAGGGTGAGACTTCCGAGGCCGGTCGGGATATCCCCTCCCTCGAGCAGGCTCGCCAGGACACTGAGCGACGTCACATCCTGCGAGCCCTCGCGGCATCGAACGGAGAGACCGGAGCGGCCGCTCGCCTTCTCGACGTCGGCCGGACGACCCTTTGGGAGAAGATGAAGAAGCTCGGGATACCGACTCCCTGAGAAGTTAGGCGTTGAGCTCTTCTCCGCAGGTGTGGCAGTGCCCCACCCAGTCGTCCCCGTTGTCCGCGATCACGTCACCCGGGCAGCTTGTGCACTTTCGCCGCTCGACCTTCGACGTCTGCCCGCACATGACGCAGGTGAGCACCGTGCCCGACTCATCGAGGTAGGCGGTCCCGCATCCTGGCTTCTCAAGCCCGGCATACCGGGTGTCGCCTTCGTAGACGCAGTCGTGGCAGAGATAGCGTCGACGCGATTTTTCCTGTCCGAACAGAGCCTTGAACTCGCCTTTCTTCAGCAAGCTGACGACGGCCGGCCACTCGTGGAGCACGACCATGTGGGTCGAAGTGTACTTCCCGTCGTGCAGCCATGCCGCCCTCGGGTCGGCGAAATCCAGTCGGTCGGCGAGCCACTGCCTGCCGGGCCACACGGCGACGTAGAGCGACACCGCAAGGCGCATGAGTTCGTCAGGCGTCATCGTCACGCCCGCCTCACCCAGATGCGTGATCTTGTTCCGTCGCGACCGGAGCTGCGTGTAAGCGGTTATGAATTCGTCCGAGACGGGCTGGTCCGTCAGCGTGTTGACCGCCCCCGGCAGGTCGACGGCGTCGAGCGTCCTCAACTCCGAGAAGTCGATCGACTTGGGCGAGGCGGAGAGGTTCATGGCGCTGTCGAGCAACAGCAGGTAGGGGCTGACCGCGCAGACCCTCGCCTTCAGCGCCAGCTCCACGGACTGCTGCAGCAATGAAGAGATCGACTGAAGGTCGGTCTGGGCTGCGACTAGGTAGTCCTCCCATTCGGTCGGCCAGTCCTTGACGGCCGTCCCGACGTCGAACGTCTGTTCGAACATGAGCGCGAAGTCCGTCCAGACGTCGAGGAGGTCGCTCCACGCGCGGAAGTAGATCCGCAGTGCGACGTTGTTCAGGCTCTCCCGGGTGGGAAGGTTCGTGATCATGGCTGCGTCAGCGGGCTCGGGGGGCGTGCAGCCTACCGACGAATCCTTCTGTCGGAAACCCGGATCGGGCAGCCCAAAGACGTTCGGGTTGCCGGACGGCAGCTTTCAGATTTTCAGCTCCATACCGTTCGATTTCGAACAGTTCTAAGCGTTGGCCCGCGGCCTGCAATTCCTCGTCGCCCGCTCGATGGAACGGGCTCAGAGACGGGGAGAAGCTCATGGCGAGCTGCGAACGACTGATTGACGTTGGGAGGCGCCGTTTCCTTGCAGGCGCGGACTCGCGGCCGCGGGGGGAGCCGCCGCGACCGTCATGCCGGCCGGGCCGGCCCGGGCGGCGCCGACCGCCGCGCTGGTGAAGTACCCGTCCAACCGGCTGGGCAACGTCAGCGAGCTCAAGGTCAACGAGGCTCTCGACGTCGCCTATCCCGACCAGGACGCGCCCGGCGTGCTGCTCAAACTTGGCAAGCCCGTCGAGGGCGGCGTCGGTCCCGACAGCGACATCGTCGGCTTCGCCGCCCTCTGCCCGCACAAGGGCTTCTACATGAACTACCGCCCGGACGACCGGACGCTGAACTGCCCCGGGCACTTCTCGCGCTTCGACTGCGAGAAGGGCGGACAGCAGGTCTGGGGCCACGCGACCCAGAACCTTCCCCAGTACGCGCTGCGGGTCGACGAGAAGGGCGACATCTACGCCGAGGGCGTGGACGAGCTTCTCTACGGCCGCCTGTCGAACACGCTCTGAGGAGGATCCGATGGTCTACAAGCGCCAGATCGGGCGGCTGCCCATCGTCCCGCGGACGCCAAACAGCACAACGTCACCCTGCCACTACTGCATCGTCGGCTGCGGCTACAAGGCCTACACCTGGGACGCCCGCTACGAGGGCTGGACCGACCCGAAGGCGAACGCCTTCGGCGTCGACCTCGGCAAGCAGCAGGTCCAGGACACGGAAGCCTGGTACGCCCCCTCGATGTACAACGTCGTCCGCCAGGACGGCCGCGACGTCCACATCGTCATCAAGCCCGACAAGGGCTGCGTGGTGAACTCGGGCCTCGGCTCCGTGCGCGGCGCACGCATGGCGGAGATGAGCCACTCGAAGACGCGCGGGACCCAGCTTCAGCGCCTGACCGACCCGCTCGTCTGGCGCTACGGCCAGATCCAGCCGACAAGCTGGGACGACGCGCTCGACCTCGTCGCCCGCGTGACCGCGGCGGTGATCGCCGAGCAGGGCGAGGACGGCCTCTTCGTCTCGGCCTTCGATCACGGCGGGGCCGGCGGCGGCTACGAGAACACGTGGGGCACGGGAAAGCTCTACTTCGAGGCCATGAAGGTGCGGAACATCCGCATCCACAACAGGCCCGCCTACAACTCCGAAGTCCACGGCTCCCGCGACATGGGCGTCGGCGAGCTAAACAACTGCTACGAGGACGCCGAACTCGCCGACACGATCGTCTGCGTCGGCAACAACCCGCTCGAAGCCCAGACCAACTACTTCCTAAACCACTGGATGCCGAACCTGAACGGCATGTCGGCGGCCAAGAAGAAGGCGACGTTCGGGGACGAGCCGAACGAGCGCGGCCGCATCGTGTTCGTCGACCCACGCCGGACGGTATCGGTCAACGCCTGCGAGACCGCGGGCAAGGACAAACGTCCTCCACCTCGCGATCGAGTCCGGAACTGACCTCATCCTGTTCAACGCCTGGCTGACCTACGCGGCTGAGAAGGGCTGGATCGACAGGCCGTTCATCGAGGCCTCCACCAAGGACTTCTACAAGGCGCTCGCGGCCAACAAGGTCTCGGTCGTGGAAGCCGCGAAGGCGACGGGCCTTTCCGAGGCGGACATCGTCAAGGCGATCACCTGGATCGCGGAGCCAAAGGCCGGAAGCCACAGGCGACGGACCATGTTCGCCTACGAGAAGGGCCTGATCTGGGGCAACGACAACTACCGAACCAACCAGGCGCTGGTGAACCTCGCGCTCGCCACCGGGAACGTCGGCCGACCGGGCGGCGGCTGCGTCCGCATGGGCGGCCACCAGGAGGGCTACTCGCGCCCCTCCGACGCCCATGTCGGCCGTCCGGGTCCCTACGTCGACAAGCTGCTGATCGAGGGCAAGGGCGGCGTCCACCACGTGTGGGGCTGCGACCACTACAAGACCACGCTGAACGCCATGGAGTTCAAGCGGGTCTACAAGCAGCGGACCGACCTCGTGAAGGACGCAATGAATTCGGTCCCCTACGGCGACCGAGATGCAATGGTCGAGGCGATAATGGGCGCGATCCGCAAGGGCGGTCTCTTCTCGGTCGACGTCGACATCGTGACGACCAAGATCGGCGCCGCCGCGCACGTGATCCTGCCCGCTGCGACCTCCGGCGAGATGAACCTCACCTCCATGAACGGCGAGCGGCGCATGCGGCTCACCGAGCGCTACATGGACCCGCCCGGACAGGCGATGCCGGACTGCCTGATCGCCGCGCGGCTCGCCAACAACCTCGAGCGCGTGTTTCGGGCGGCGGGAAAGAACGACGTCGCCGACAAGTTCAAGGGCTTCGACTGGAAGACCGAGGAGGACGCCTTCATGGACGGCTACCACGCCCACGAGGGCGGCGGAGAACACGTCAACTACGAGCGCCTGCGCGCGATGGGCAACAACGGCTTCCAGGAACCCGCGACCGGGTTCCAGGACGGCAAGATCGTCGGCACCAAGCGCCTCTTCGCCGACGGCAAGTTCAAGTCGAAGGACGGCAAGGCGACGTTCGCCGAGACCCCTTGGCGCGGGCTGCAGGCCGCGGGCAAGCAGGCCGAGAAGGACAAGTTCCCGTTCCTGATCAACAACGGGCGCGCGAACCTCGTCTGGCAGAGCGCCTACCTCGACCAGGCGGACGAGTTCGTGCAGGACCGCTGGCCGTACCCGTTCGTCGAGATGAACCCTGACGACATGGCGGAGCTGAAGCTCGGCGAGGGCGACCTCGTCGAGATCCACAACGACAACGGCGCGACGCAGGCCATGGCCTACCCGACGCCGTCGGCCAGGCGTGGCCAAGTCTTCATGCTGTTCGGCTACCCGACGGGCGTGCAGGGCAACGTGGTGTCGGCGGGCGTGAACGAGTTCGTCATCCCGAACTACAAGCAGACCTGGGGCGCGATCCGGAAGATTTCCGACGCGCCCGAGAGCGTCAGGAACGCGAGCTACAAGTCCAAGGAGTACCGGGCCTGAGGCGTCGGGCGCCGGGACGGCGAACGTCCCGGCGCCCGATCGTCGCTCACGCGGCGCTCCTCGCGAGCAGCACGTAGCCGACGAGGACGACTGCGGCGCCGAAACTCGCGATCCGGTAGGCGTTGCGGGAGGGCCCGCCGACGCACGCCACGGCGTATGCGACGAGGGTCGCGGCCGCCAGCATCGCGACGGGCACTGCAGCCAACAGGTCGTGGCCGGCGGCGTTGTGTTCGGCGCCCCAGCGGCCGAGGTCCATCGCCGTCGCGGCCAGCGCGAACGCCGCCATTACGCCCCACAGGGCCTGTCCGGGGATTCTCGACATCTCGCTCCTGCGGCTCGGTGGCCGATCCGGCGACCATCGCCATTGACCCCGCTTCCTCGCTCATATAGCGATACATCGAGTTTTCTCGATATCTAGTCAAACGTCGAAGGCTGCGTATGAACGCCATGACCAAGCCGGGGGCCGGCCCCGCCGACTCCGGACCGATGACCGAGGAGGACGTCTCCGCGGTCGAGGCCCTGTCGGCGCTCGGTCAGGTCACCAGGCTGCGCATCTTCCGCATGCTGGTCTCGCGCGCCCCGGAGGGCTTGCCCGCGGGCGTGATCGCCGACGCCGTCGGTTGCCTGCAGAACACGCTCTCGACGCACCTCGCGATCCTGTCCCGTGCGGGCCTGGTCCAAGGCGTCAGGGATGGCCGCTCGATCCTCTACAGCGCTGACCTCGAGGGGATGCGCGGCCTTGTCGGCTACCTGCTGACCGACTGCTGCAACGGTCGCCCCGAGGTCTGCGCGCCGATCTTCGAAACCCTCCAGGGGAGCTGCGGATGCGGCCCCCGTCCATCCGACCGGGAGAAGAACGATGGATGCGACTGAAGCCCAGCGCCCCTACAACGTCCTGTTCCTATGCACGGGCAACTCCGCGCGCTCGATCATCGCCGAGTGCGTGATGAACCGTGAGGGCCAGGGACGCTTCAAGGCGTTCTCGGCCGGGAGCCACCCGCGCGGCGAGGTAAACCCCTTCGCGCTCGACCTGCTGAAGCGGACGAACTTCGACGTCTCGGGCCTCCGCTCGAAGTCCTGGCACGAGTTCGCCGAACCCGGCGCGCCCGAGCTCGATTTCGTGTTCACGGTCTGCGACGACGCCGCCGGGGAGGAATGCCCCTACTGGACGGGACAGCCCATGTCGGCGCACTGGGGCATGCCGGATCCGGCTGCCTTCGAAGGCTCGGACACCGAAAAGGCGCTCGCCTTCGCGGACACGATGCGCGGCCTGACGAACCGGATCTCGATCTTCGTCAGCCTGCCGCTCAAGACCATCGACAAGCTCTCGCTGCAGCGCCGCCTCGACGAGATCGGCAAGACCCACCCGTCCGCGGCCTGATCCACCGAGAAGAACGAGCCGATGTCCCTGTTCGAACGCTACCTGACCGTCTGGGTCTTCCTCTGCATCGTCGTCGGCGTCGCCCTCGGCTACGTCGCGCCCGGCCTGTTCCAGGCGATCGGCGCGCTCGAGGTCGCCAGCGTGAACCTGCCTGTCGCCGTGCTGATCTGGCTGATGATCATCCCGATGCTGGTCAAGGTCGACTTCGCGGCGCTCCGCGAGGTCAGCTCGCACTGGCGGGGCATCTCGGTGACGCTGTTCATCAACTGGGCGGTCAAGCCGTTCTCGATGGCGCTGCTCGGTTGGCTGTTCATCGGCTGGCTGTTCCGGCACTACCTGCCCGCCGACCAGATCGACAGCTACATCGCCGGGCTGATCCTGCTGGCTGCCGCCCCGTGCACCGCGATGGTCTTCGTCTGGTCGAACCTGACGAAAGGCGACCCGCTCTTCACGCTGAGCCAGGTCGCCGTCAACGACGCGATCATGATCGTGGCCTTCGCGCCGATCGTCGCGCTGCTGCTCGGCCTGTCGTCGATCACCGTGCCGTGGAACACGCTGATCCTCTCGGTCGGCCTCTACATCGTCGTGCCCGTCATCGCGGCCCAGGTCCTGCGTTCCCGGATCCTCGCTTCCGGCGGCGAAGCGGCGCTCGGCAAGCTGCTGTCGGCGCTCCAGCCGCTGTCCCTCGTCGCCCTTCTCGCGACGCTGGTCCTGCTGTTCGCCTTCCAGGGAGAGCAGATCATCGCGCAGCCGGCCGTAATCGCGCTGCTCGCCGTGCCGATCCTGATCCAGGTCTACTTCAACTCCGGCCTCGCCTACCTGCTTAACCGGGCTTCCGGCGAGGCGCACTGCGTCGCCGGGCCATCCGCGCTGATCGGGGCGTCGAACTTCTTCGAGCTCGCGGTCGCCGCGGCCATCAGCCTGTTTGGGTTCAAGTCCGGGGCGGCGCTGGCGACCGTCGTCGGCGTGCTGATCGAGGTGCCCGTGATGCTCTCGGTCGTCTGGATCGTGAACCGCTCGAAGCCCTGGTACGAGGCCCGCGGCGTCCGCGCGGTCGCCTCGCAGCAGAAGACCTGAGGAGGTCGTCATGACCGAGTCCGTCACCATCTGGCACAACCCCGACTGCGGCACGTCCCGCAACACGCTCGCGATGATCCGCGCCGCGGGGATCGAGCCTACCGTCGTCGAGTACTTGAAGGCGCCGCGAACGCGCGAAGAGCTGGCTAAGGCCATCGCAGCCGCGGGGCTGAGCCCACGCGAGGCCGCGCGGGAGAAGGGCACGCCCTTTGCGGAGCTCGGCCTGGGCGAGGCGTCCGTCACCGACGACGCGATCCTCGACGCGATGCTGGCCCATCCGATCCTGATCAACCGCCCATTCGTGTTCACCTCGCGCGGCGTGCGGCTCTGCCGTCCGTCCGAGGTCGTGATCCAGATCCTGCCCGCGCCTCTGGCCGAGGACTTCACCAAGGAGGACGGTGAGGTTGTCCGGGCGGGCTGAGTCCGATTTGAACTTTGAGCAGCCACAAGCCTCGGACGCCGCTCAATACTACGACCTGACGATCAGGCAGGTGCCACCCGCCGATCGCGATGCAGCCTTGGCACCAGCCGGATGTAGACCAGCTCGCTCACCAGCTCGACGATCGTCTGCGTGACGATCACGGCGGGCAGCAGCGGCGCGCCGCCCGGCACCGCGAAGGCGAGTGGCAGGACCACGAGGGAGTTCCGCGTCGCCGCGCTGAACGACACCGCGCGCCCTGCAGCGGCCTCGAGGCCGAAGAGGCGAGCAGCCCCGAGACCGAGCAGCGGGGCGAGCACGGCGAAGGCGACGTAGACCGGGGCCGCGGCCATGGCGGCGGGAAGCGCTTCGCCGATCCTGGGAGCGACGGCCGCCAGCACGAGGACCAGCACCAGCGCGGTCGCGGGCACGGGCAGCAGTCCAAGCGCTTTCGACGCCGAGGCTCCGGCGCGGGACCGGCCCGCCCAGAACTGCACCGCCGCGGCGAGCAGCAAGGGGAGCGCGATCAGCCAGACGAAGGCGTGAACGAACGGGCCGGGCTGTACGAGGCCGGACGCCGCGTCGCCCAGCATCACACCGAGCTGGACGGGCAAAAGGAGCATCTGAGCGATCAGCAGGATCGGGGTCGAGGCGAGCAGCAGGCGCGCGTCGCTGCGGCCGAGATGCGCGAACGTCACCACGTAATCGATGCAGGGCGTCAGCAGCACCATGAGCACGCCGAGCCGCAGCATCGGGTCTTCGGGTAGGAACTGGACAAGGCCGAACGACAGGAGCGGCACCGCGACGAAGTTCACGGCGAGGAGCGCGGCGAGGAAGCGCCCGTTCTTCAGCGCGGCGCCCAGCTCGACGAGCGGCACCTGCAAGAAGGTGACGAACAGCATCAGGGCGAGTGCGGGGTTGATCGCGGCCTCGAGCGCCTCGGCGCCGCCGATCGCCATCCCGGCGAGGCCGCCCACGACGATAGCCGCGAAGTAGATAGCGACCTGTCGCGCCTCGAGCGTCTCCCGAACCTGCTCCATCCCAAAGCTCCCCATGTCAATGTCCGCAGCCGCAGTCGGGCCGTGCAAGGTCTTCGAGGATCACGCAGTCGGATCCCGGCCCTCCGGCGCATGACTCGTCGCAGCGCGTGACGAAGTCGGCGATGCTCCGCTCGAGCGCCCGCAGCTCCTTCAGCTTCTTCCGCACCTCGGCGAGCTGGGCCGCGGCGAGGTCGCGCGCCTCGACGCAGGGGCGCTCCGGGCTCTCCAGCAGGCCGACGAGGTCGCGCACGCGCTCGATCGGGAAGCCGAACTCGCGGCACCGCCGGATGAAGGTCAGGCGGCTCACGTCGCCGTCCCCGTAGGACCGCTGGCCGCCGTCGCGCCGGGCCGGCTTCGGGAGCAGACCGATCTCCTCGTAATAGCGGACCGTCGGGGCGTTGGTGCCCGTCAGGCTCGCCAGCTCGCCGATCTTGAGCTCCATCCCGAGCCCTCCGTTTTCCCTCTTGAACCTCAAGTTACTTGAAGTGGCACATCAGGGCGAGCCGACGCCGCGGGACGGTCCTGCGGCATGACGGCCCAGAGGTTTTCGCCCGTGTCCGCTGCTGCCACCGCCGTCGCCTGCTCTCTCGCTCCCGCGCCATCAAGGAGCGCATCGACCTCATCGGGGACCTGAACCGCGAGACCTTGAGGACTTGGCGCCGGACCGGGCCGCGGCTCGAGCTGGGCTATGCCTCCGACGCGGAGGCCCGCACCCGCCTGCTGGTCGAGAGCGAGCGCCAGTGCTGCGGCTTCCTCCGGTTCGACGTCCGCCGCGAGGGCGAGGTGGTGGTCCTCGCGATCACGGCGCCCGACGACGAAATGGCCGACGCGGTGCTGTCGCCGTTTGAAAGCGGAATCCCGGAAACGGTGGTGAAGGAGGGATTCGTGACCGCAAGGACAGAAATGGCCGTCGTGACGGCCGCGGCGACCAGCGCGACGGCCGCCGTCGCCTGTGGTGCGTGCGGCGTGCTTCCGCTGGCGCTCCCGGCCGTGGCGCTCGGGACGTTCGGGGGCGTCCTGTCGTGGTTCGCGGGCGCACGGATCTGGATGGTCGCCATCGCCGCCGTCGCCGTGCTCGGCGCCTGGATCTGGGTCTGGCTTGAAAGCCGACGGACGGCGCGCCGACCCGCTCGATCGACCATGGCGATCATGATCGCGGCTTCGATTATGCTGGCGCTCGCGGTCTTGTGGCCCATGATCGAGGGGCTGATCGTAAACGCAGTCAAAGTGCAAGCATGAGGCGACCTCCGGCAGGCCACGCAGAGGTGGGTTGACGTGCGTCCATATGTCGATATTTATCGACATATGGACAAGTTAGAAGTCATCGACGCCTTCGGGGCGCTTGCCCAGCCGACGCGCCTCGACGCGTTCCGCCTGCTCGTGATGCACGAGTCCGACGGGCTTCCCGTCGGCGAGATCGCGCGCGGCCTCGACGTCCCCCACAACACCCTCTCGACCCATCTGGCGATCCTGGCGAGGGCCGGCCTCGTGAAGTCGGAGCGCCGAAGCCGCCTTGTCGTCTACCGCGCGGACCTGGACGCGGTGCAAGGCCTCGCCTCCTTCCTGCTGAAGGACTGCTGCGCCGGGCATCCGGAGGTCGCCGCGGCCTTCGCCGCCACGGCCTCGTCCTACGGCGCAGCGCCGAAGAAAGGCGACCGCTCGTGACCGACCTCCCGAACCTCGACGAGGCCTCGTTCCGGGCGACGGACCTCTCCCGGCTTCATGGACCGCGGTCGACCCATCCGCCGCGCGTGCTGCTGCTCTACGGTTCGCTCCGGCCCGTCTCCTACAGCCGCCTGCTGACGCTCGAGGCCGAACGCCTGCTGAAGCGGCTCGGCTGCGAGACGCGCGTCTACGACCCTGCAGGCTTGCCGCTGCCCGACGACGGCCCGGCCGACCACCCAAAGGTCGCCGAGCTGCGCGAGCTCTCGCTCTGGTCCGAGGCGCAGGTCTGGACCAGTCCCGAGCGCCACGGCGCCATGACGGGCGTGATGAAGTCGCTGATCGACTGGATCCCGCTCTCCGTCGGCTCTGTCCGCCCGACGCAGGGGCGCACGCTCGCGGTGATGCAGGTCTCTGGCGGCTCGCAGTCGTTCAACGCCGTGAACCAGATGCGCGTGCTCGGCCGCTGGATGCGGATGGTCACCATCCCGAACCAGTCGTCGGTGGCCAAGGCCTTCCAGGAGTTCGGCGAGGACGGGCGGATGAAGCCGTCCGCCTACTACGACCGCGTGGTCGACGTGATGGAGGAGCTGGTGAAATTCACGCTGCTCACCCGCGACGTGTCCGACCACCTGACCGACCGCTACAGCGAGCGGAAGGAGACCGCCGCGGCGCTCGAGGCGCGGGTCGACTTGAAACGGGCCGTCTGAGGCGTGGAGACGACGGCGCCGTCGCCGCCCGGCGTCAGGATCGCAGTCCCGCTGCTCGGCATTGCCCAGATCGTATCGTGGGGCTCGAGCTTCTACCTGCTCGCAGTCCTCGCGACGCCGATCTCGGCCGACACCGGATGGCCGTTCGCCTGGGTGGTCGGCGGCGGTTCGGTCGGGCTGCTCTGCTCCGGGATCGCCGCGCCCTTCGTCGGCCGCATGATCGACGGCTTCGGCGGGCGGCAGACCATGGCGGCCGGCTCACTGCTGATGGGAGCGGGTCTCGCCGCGGTCGGGTCGTCGACCGGGCTCGCGACCTACCTGCTAGGCTGGGCCGTGCTCGGCTTTGGCATGGGCGCCGGGCTCTACGACGCGGCGTTCTCGACGCTCGGCCGGATCTTCGGGGCGTCGGCGCGGCGCGCCATCACCAACCTCACCCTGTTCGGGGGCTTCGCAAGCACGGTCTGCTGGCCGCTGTCGGCGCTCGCGGTCGAGCATGTCGGCTGGCGCGGCGCCTGCTTCGCCTACGCCGTCGTCCAGGTGCTCGTCATGGCGCCGACGCTGTTCCTCCTGCTGCCGCGCGAGGCCCGAAAGGTCCCGACCGCCCCTGACCGTTCTGGCGCCGGCGCGATGACCTCGCGTGAGCGCCGGACCTTCTGGCTGCTGGCCGGGATCCTGATGGCGAACGGGGCGGTCCAGACGACGGTGTCGGTGCACCTGCTGACGATCCTGCAGGCCCAGGGCATGGCGCTCGCAGCCGCGGTCGCGGTCGGCGCGCTGATCGGTCCGTCGCAGGTCGGAGCGCGCGTGGTCGAGATGCTGGTCGGCGAGCGGCTTCACCCGACCTCGACCCTCGCTTGGGCCGGGGCGCTGGTCGCGGTGGGCGTGGTGTTGCTCGCGCTCGGCGCCGGGCCCGCCGCGGCCGCTGTCGTGCTCTACGCCGCCGGGAACGGTGTCTGGTCGATCGCGCGCGGTACGGTCCCGCTCTCGCTTTTCGGGCCGGAGCGCTACGCGGTCGTCATGGGACGGCTCGCGGCTCCGAACCTCGTCGTTCAGGCGCTCGCCCCTTTCGTGGCCGGCCTGGCGATCTCACGTGCCGGGAGCGTTGCAATGTTAAGTACGCTGGCTGTTCTGGCGACATTGAACCTAGGCGCGACAGCTGTGCTACTGGGCGCTCGAAGAGAGCTCTCTAGAGACTGAATGCTGCAGCAAATTCCAGGCATCAGAGAGGAGATACGATGTTGTTTCTCAAGATTGGCCTATGCTAAATAGTTAACGCTGGCGTCTCTACTACATCTAAGAAATCGGACAAGCGGACAAGCAAAGCACTTAAGCCTGTCTGTCCGCGCCTTAATGCTACTACCGGGAGGACGCCCTGACGAATCGCCAAGATTAGGCTTCCGAGTGATGATCCGTGTTCGCAAGCAAGCGAGACCACCGAGTCAACGTTCGACTGTGGCTGCGGAGATATACGAGCTTCAGATTTCAGATCTTTTAGAAGCTGCTCGACTTCTGCCCTCACATATGGGCGTTTCTGAACCTGAGGCCCGCCCTCCCTAGGCGTGAGAAGATCTGTTTCTAGCACTTCATCGAGCTGAGCCAAGTTAACCCCGAGAAGGTCAGCTAGCTCCTGTATAGAAATAAACGGTCTAATACGATGCATTGAGCGTATGCCGTCGACATCGAGACCAACCGTCCACGAAGCAGCCTGATGAGAAGCCCGATCAACAGCGTCCCGATCACTCTGCGGCTGAGCGCTTGCCGGATCGATATGAGCAAGGTCGCTTATCCGTCGCGTGATGTGTGACGCTCCATAGTGTTGACCGGTAGACAGGTTGAATATCTTCGACGAATGCTCTTGCACGATGACGGCAAGTGGACTGCAAAACCTCTCGCCTCCCTTTCGAGTGAGCCATCCCCAAAACGGTCCATAGGCTGTAGAGATGTCCGGATGCGGGTGGTCAGGCTGCTTGGACAGCCGGTAGGCTTCTTCAAGAGCGTCCGCTACTTGCCCAGCGGCTACGCATTGAAACCCTCTCACCCAGACCGCCCGACGAGACAGGCCGAGACTGCCAAAACTTGTTCCATGACGGCCTAGTGGGAGAGCGGCGATCCGTTCAATCGTCTCTAGAGCGCTTGTTATCGGCAAATCCATCAGCACTTCGGGCTCGGATTGGCTCTTCGTGAGCTCGAAGCGTCCCAGGATCCATCGGTCGAGTTCAACTTCGTTGGGGTTTGCCGCCTTCGGCACGGTTTTACGCACGTCGCCGTCGACGCAATGCGAGCATTTTGTCAGCGATCCGTCCCCCCACCCCAGAGCGTGACCGCAACTGCAAGCAACTGTCAGAACGGTCTGGTGCTTGGGGCATGTCGCGACCATCGAGAGGTCCCACCAAAAGCGATGGTAACAAGCCTCGTCCAGACAGGCCGTGCAAAGGCGTCTTCCGCTGATGAGGATATCCGATGGGTATCGCAGCACTTCACCGCGAATCTCGACTGTTCGCCCAGGCAACTTCTTGAGATGAAGAGACGATAGGTCGTCCGCGTCACATCCGGCCATACCAGCCAGGGCGTCTAGCTGCTGACCCGTCCTCACGCGCCGCAACTCAAGCCCAGTCAGCGCCTGCATCATCGACATGCGCTGGATGCCATTTCGATGACTAAGCCTTAGTAAGACGCCGTGGGCCGGCTCGTCGGGCCTGACGTCGGGTGTCCGGAGTGGGGGGAGCCACTTATCGAGAGGGCTCATCTCAAGATGCCTGAGAAAGCTTCGCCCCTTCGAGAAGCTTTGCCTAGACGAGCCGCAACCGCCGCAACCTCTGCGTTCTTTGCGTCCTTCAGTCGATTTGGCAGATCCGTAAGATCTTCCGCCGAAAGCAAGAATGGGTTCAATGCGTCGGGCACGCCGCGCATCTCTCTAAGAAAATCTATCAGACAATGTTTGTCTAGGCAGTGACGGTTGCTTCTTATCGCATGACGAGCGGCCAATCGGACGATCGTTGCGATCCGACCTTCATAACCCCCACAATGGATGGCCAGCGGGACGAAAACTTCTGGCTCGGAGAGATGGGAGGCCACTTCAAACGGAAGTTCTTTGTTCAAAGTGGCACAGAGGATTGCCAAATCCGAGGCAGGATTGGCGTCAATCGCGAGCGGCTCGATCGTCCTTTCGACTCCTCCGATCCATTTGACCTGCGGGTTAGCCGTCTTTACGTCTAAAGTGTGCGGTAAGCCAACGCATAATATCTGTACACCCGATACTTTAGCGATCAGTTTGAACACATCGGCAGCCGCATAAACTTCATGATTTTTTCCGCTTTCGCAGACGTGCTGGGCATCATCAAAGATCAGCAACTTGGTCCGCTGGCCAACCAATTGCGCACAAAGCAAAGACTGCTGTTCTCCGAAGGTGATTTTTCCCTTTATGGCAACTCCAAGTGCGGCCAGTACGTCTGCGAGCAAACCCTTAAAGGTCGGCGCTTTCGGTACTTCGATTGCAAACACTGGTCTTTCGATACCGTCGCGCGTCATTTTGTCGACCGACATCAGAGCCGCAGCGTGACGATCAGAACGAAAGCGCTGAGAGATGAACTCACCCTGTACTTTGTCCGCAAGATCGCGCATAGCCGTTTCAACAGCAGTGGTCTTTCCTGCACGGGTCTCACCAAGCAGAAATGAAATCTCACCTTCCGGCGAGCAGCCGTGGCTTTCGATACATTCCTGAATAAAGGAGACAGAATCGAGAAGCGTGGGCGTGTCCGCGATAAAGTTTCCGATGTTCGATAGGCGCGCCGATAAAGACATCGATGACCACGCGGACGCGTCTGCTTTGATTGGGGTGCTCGAAATGGTCATACGCGCCTCCTGCCAGTAAAAGTTCTCTCCTCTCGGGGTTGCTCTGTCGCCGCTGCTTCCACGAGAGGAGGGATGGTCGCCGGTGGCCGCCACGAGCCGACCGGCTCACCGTCTGATCTTTTGGTCGGGTACGGATCCACCGGCATCAGGACCTTCTCCCTGTAGGGTCCGGCCGGGTCCGGAGCGGGAGAAAGAACAGGACCGTCAAAATCGTGACTTCCCATCCGGCTCTCGCTTTCCGTGGGATCGGTTCGATTTCTATGGATGTGTTCCGACGGACGCGTGCCCTGTGTCACGAGCGCTACGATTTGTTTTGGTGGCACTCCGCTACGGCGGTGAGCGCCATTGATAGCGTCGCGGACCTTTTGCTCGCCTCGAGCTAGTTTTAGCTCGTAGTCTTCATCGACTATCTTCTGTTCAGCGCTCGCCTTTCGTACGAAGTTGTACTGCGCCAGTGTCAGTTTAGATGCTGAGTCTTCGGATACGCAGTGCCCGACCACCCAATCAAGCGTATCGGGATCAAGAATATATGCTTGAGTAAGATCAAGCGGGTCGATTCTCACTTCGACTCGGCTATTTTTCGGAAGTCGTGCGCGAAGCGCCTGGAACTCAATAGAGTTAAACCGCAGTCGGTTGTAGGAAACCCCGCTCTGAAGCAGTCTGCGCTGGACGACCAACCCCACTAGCGGTGAGAGCAGCTCCATTGGAGGCGGCGGCTTCGGGCCAACTTTTCGCATCCCTTCCTGCCATGCCTTGATAGGGCATTGGCCCGTCGAGGAATGCTCTTGAGCGTTATGAACGTCGACGACCCAACGCAAGACGACTGTCTTGAATTCATCAAACCCTATAATTGCAAATGTTTTTGGATCAGCATTCTTTCTCTTCTGGGGGTTAGAAAATGTCGTTCCCGGTATTCTGTGCGTAATTTGTTGGTTCTTGCTGTGAAACCAGCTTTCAATCTTACCCTTCAAATCTCCTCTTGCTTTTGAAAGCTGAACAAGCTTCATGTTCAACGCAGCCTCTGCGGCCGCCATTGAGATGCTTAAAAACTCCGCCCCTTGATCTACAAAAAGCTGGTCTGGCGCACCCCAGCATGGCCAGTCGAATTCAAACGAAACCCCCGTCGCCTCGTAGACATCGTTAAGGAGTGCATCCTTGGGCATGACAGCCTGACGGAGCGCCTCCATAACGGAGACCCAAGAAGGCGGCACGAAGCTAATCGTGAACCCAAGGATCATTCGCGAATATCTATCAATGAGTGCCGTAATGTACGGCCGTCCAAGCACTATGTCGTTGTGCCGGACCATCAAATCAATGACCGTATGATCGATCTCAACTTCTGCGAGAGGATACTTGCCGTCGGGGCCTGCTCCTATCATCCGCAGCTGACGCCGAGCCTCCTTTTCATCCCATTGTCTGGCCACGAGCTCATAATGGCCCATTTGGCGATACGGTCTTCGACAACGCCGCGGCCGAGGATATGTTTGCTTTTACCTGGAAGCTTACGTCCTTCTTTATCTACCTTTAGGCGAACAAGCTGTCTGGCGCGCTTGAGCGTCTGGCTAATACTTCCTCTGGTGCAATTGGCGTGCACCTCAAGTATTGCTTTGTCGATCTCGGCGTAGACCCAGTCGTCATACCGGGCTTCTTTGTTGCCGCGTTTTGAAGTGCTGGGAATGAGTGCTCGAATATCAAACGCGCATCCGACCCAGCGATTGTACCACTCGCGCGCTAGCCGAAATGACGGCTGGGCTATCGTCTTTCCGATTTCGGTCTCTGCGACACGAGCAAGGGCTGGCCCGACGTGAGCGGACTTATCTCGATGGGCCCAAGGCAGTTCGTGGATTGCCCGACAGTAGGCGAAGCGAGCGGTCGCCTCCATTCGTGCGACGTCACCGAACACGCTCAGATCGCGTGTGAGGTTGATCCTCACGCTGTCGGGTATCGTCTGGTAGGAGATGTCCGACGTGAGTTTTAGCTGTCGGATAAGCTCGATCTGGCGATCGAACGTGATTTCGACCGGCTCAGCCTCAGAATCGTCAGCTGGCAGAAAGGATCGTCCGGTTCGCGTGAAACCCTGGACGGTATGCCGGCGTCCGTAAATCAACACGGTCGAGCCGGGAGCCATTCTGGGGGGAGCGAGACGGACCGTCATTGCGGTTCGCGCTCTGCCTGGGAATTCGTGAAGGTGCTCGCCGAGGAGAAAACCGTCGATCGGTCAAGCCGAATATAACCCTGACGATCAAGCCTTATCGCGCATTCAATGGCGCGGAGAGGATTGTCGATCGCGCTGCCAAGATCGGCGACAGTCGCCTGCGCCATCAACGAAGGCAGCGCCATCACGGCCTTCATCAGCAGGCCCTCATCGACGAAAGGCCCGAGGTGGCGATGCGTGAGATAGGCGTTGGAGAGACGCGGCTCGACTCGGATTTCCTGTTCAGTGAGCAATCTGAAAGCAAAGCCTTGGGAGCGGGCCGCTACCGCGCATGCGTCGACCCATGCGCGCCGGTAGGCGGCAAGGGATGGGTCTGAAGGGCGAAGCCATGAGAGGTTTTTCACCTCGACGAGTTCAGCGGTAAAACCGACTCGACGGATGAGATAATCGGGCGTCCATTTCAGCTCGTGGCCTTCGACATAAATCGCGAGCGGCGCTGGCTGGGACTGGACATCGATCAGGTCGTCTTCGGTCGCGTCTGTGACGATGACGAAGTCGCACTCGAGAAGACTATCACCCGCCACAAGCTTGTAGCGGAGCCGCGTCATAGGAACGTCTCCGCAGTAGGTTTCACGACCGCGATAGCGTACCTTCTTCGTCTCAGATCCCCGGAGACGCGGGCTTTTCTTCTCCTGGATTTCCGTCCGCGATCGACGCGGCTGTCGCGCCGCGCGTTTCTCGGGCATGAGCGGTGTGCAGATGTTCGGAACGAGGTCGTCCGTTTCGTCGACTGACGACGTCTCGATCCGCCGAACATGATAGGTCGTAACGCTACCGGAGGCGTGTGCTGACAATCCGTTTGCGACAACGGAGACGTCGATCACAGGGGCGGACTTACCTTTAGGCACGCAGCTTTCCTTTCACCCGCGATTTTTTCAATCGGGGCGTTGAAGCTTGCGAAGCAGCGTGCGAATCTGGCGATAGCGGTGCACAGGGGCTTGTGACGCTTCGCACGTCACGACGCTTCGCACGCCGTTTCTGCAACTGAGACTGATTTCCTGAGGCTGGCCGGTAAGCGTGACCTCGGGACCGAAAACAGAAGGCGCGCAGCTACATGCTGCGCGCCTTTTTTATGCTTGATACGTTAGCCATGATTTTCTCCGACGCTGCTCCGCGCTGCCCGGTCGGACCTCGCATTTTTAGGAAAACCGATTTTCTGGAAAGTATCTTCTCCCGCTGAGATTTTTTTTTGAGTCTCCGCCCCGCTGATTGCGGGCGGCTCTGTTTTATCAGAGTCTAGCGAGGTCGTTGTCTATAGTAATGTTCGAGATTAAGCCGATATTATTCACGGTCCAGCGCAATCCGGAGGGTGTGGGGACTCGGTAGCGACTCTGCTGAATGAAAAAGCTGGATCAGTACACATCTCGTGCACTATGGTGTAGTTTGCTTCCCACTTCGTATCGATGGCCCGGTCAAGTTGGCAAAATCCAGATCCAAGCCCCAGTTACTGCCAGGCTCCGCGAGAAAAGCCTACGCAACCTCAGTCGAGGATCGAGGGGTGCGGGTCCTGCAGAACGTAAAAGCGACTTAAAGTTCTCGCCCAACCGGGTCCTTCAGCGACAATGGCCGACGTTCTGATCGGACCCGGACCGACGAGCGGGTGGCGCCGAACGCAGCCAATCAGGGCATGGTTCGCCACGACCGCCCTGCGCCAATCGGACAGAACCGGAGCCATCGCCAGCTGGTCGATCGTAGGGCGATCCGAATTTGCGGAAATCAGCCTGAGATCGAGCGACAATCGGTCGAGACGTTCCGCCTCCATTAGCCAGTTCATGGTGTCGCCTCGAGTTTGCCGGACATGAAGGCCGCGATATCGTCGGCATGCATGAACCTCCGATGCAGGAGTTCGTCCGCGAGGGCCGCTAGCGCCACTTTATGGCGAGCAAGCAGGCTCAAAGCGGCGGCATAGGCGTCCTGAAGGTCTTTTTCGACCTTGGTTCGAAGGTCCTGATCTGCTCGGACCAGCCTTAAAACCTCGTCAGCAGGACCGACGAAGGCCAGCGTTTCACCAAGGCCAAAGCTTCCGTGCCGAGCCGCCGACAAGGCTGTAGCCTGTCCTAGATCGGAGTGCGGCGCGCCGCCGGCGCCTCCGTTGGCTTTGCCGCTCAGAAGCACATCAGCCGCTCGGCCCGCCAGGAGCGCTACAAGCACATCATCGATCGTAAATTTGTCCAGCACCCGAGGCGGCGGCATGAGATGCGTGACGCCGCGCTCGACATCGACACTGAGGAGACGGTCCCCCAGCAAGAGATTGGCGAGTGCGTGACCGGCTTCGTGACGGGCCGCCGTGACGAGCACGTCACCTGAAAGGGCATCGCTCGGCTTCATCGCTTGAAGCAGGTCATCGACCGTCAGACGGCGATCCAGATCACGGGCTGCCTGCTTCGCTTCGCGGACGACGCGCTGGAGGTCGGCGCCGCTCATTCCGGCCGCTCTGGCCGCGCAGGGTCGAAGTGCGTCCGTAGATAAGGCGCTCTTTACATAAAACTCGAGTATTAATAGTCTGTCAGCCTCATTTGGCAGTCCAATGCTTACGATTGTCTCCAGACGTCCTGAACGTTTGAGAGCCTTGTCGACGCGATTAAGGTTATTGCAGGCTCCGACAACGATTAGTCCAGGAGATTTAACGGCGCCATCAATTGCTGTGAGCACTGCATTTACGAAATTGAGCCACCATGAAGCACTGTCTCCATTTTCAAAATCTCGATCGACGATGGAGTCGACTTCATCGATAAAGAGAAACCCGGGCTGGTACGATGTCGCCTTATCAATTGCGCTTCTTGCGGCCTTTAAACAGTGCCGAGATGCGTGTCTCCCGACCCCATCCAATCGGAAACCGAAGTAATTACCGAAGGAATTTTCAAGCTTTTCGCGAATGATCGTGCGAATATTGATTTTCCGACGCCCGGAGGCCCGACGAGCAATGCGCCTCGGGGAAGATCCGCCAGAGTGACGTCGGGATCACCTGAACGTAAGCGCTCAAGGGTTCGCAGCGCCGCAAGTGCCCAAACTTTAGCGGCTCCGTAACCCGCCAGCTGCTCAAGGTGAGGGACCGCTTCATCGTCCTGATTTTGGCCAGCCGACAGCGACTGGAGCCTGACGAGCGTCCGCTCGATCGGAGCGCGAGGTCGGATCGCAATACAGAGCGCATCGAGATCGAGGGTGTTGAGGATCGGTACGCTTTCCGGAACGACCACAGCGCCGGTCGCCTCCGAAAGGGCCTCCGCGATAGCGCGACGATCGGGACGAGTGATCTCCAACCGCAGGTCAGGATTATCCTGGAGCGCAGGCAGAGGAGCGCTGCCAGGACTGAACACTCCAATCGCAGACGTGCCCGACAGAAGCTTGACGATCAGCGTGTCGTGGTCGGGATCGTCTTTCGGCGAGCCCGCTTTTCGCGGCGGCGATCTTTTAAAAATGAAGGGCTTCGTTGATCCTCGTCGGTTCTCGAACAGCCCGGCGATCGGCCCATCACTGCGTTCGCCCAGACTTCCGTCGGCGTGTTGAACAGGATTATGATCTGATCGTCGAGGCATGAAGCGACCACCGCGGGGGTCAGCGCTTTTTTCACGGCGTTCTGGACCAAGATCTGCCGAAATGAGCCCGCAGTTTCCCGTTCGCCAACATCGCTGTCGGCGTCGTCAAAGATCGTCATCTAGAGAAAATTCCTTTCGCGGGTCTCGACTGCTGTCGGCCAATGGCGAGGTCAGGAGACGGAGACAGAAACGCAGATATCCGGGCTCATGGGGGTTCTAAGGTCCATCCGTAGAAGACCTTCCCCGACCATTTTGAGGACAGCCCCGACGGGGTCGTCGTGGCTTGCGATTTCAAGCGCGCAGTCTTCGAGCGAAACGCCCGGCGTTTCCCGGACGCGAGCGATAATGGCCATTCGATCTGTCGCCGTGATCCGAAGGCTTCTGCTCGTTCCGATCAGAGCACAGTTGTCGAGAAAGGCCGGCCGCCTAACCCAGCCGGCCGGCGTCAGGAGGACATGCCTCCGCGCTCGGCGGGCGTCGTGTTTTGTCGAAAGCAGGGCAGGACGCTTCTGCTCCCATGCGCGCGTTGTGGCCGCGATCAGGGTGAAGCTTCTTGTGTTCGAGCGAAGCTTCACCACGAAAGCTTCGGACGGCTGCAGCCCATGAAAGCCAGCAAGCTCCTGGACGTATTCATCGGCGCCGTCGACTTCGACTGGCAAGGCCGAAACGGCAGTGAACACCTGACGAACCAATCGCAGTAGGTCGCTGGCGTCGCGCTGCTCGCACGCGAACATGTCGCAGTCGGTCAGCTTTGGAGATACGCCTTCCATAAATCTTCGTCCCCCGGTATGGCTTGACGAGAGGAAGCGCAGCCGAGCTCAATCCCTCAAAACGACGGATCGTTTGAGGAATTCGGTTTCTTCCCGACCGCGCAGCACGGCGCCCTGCGCCACGATCACTGTGCGAGGCAGAATGGGTTCAAATCTGAGTGGATCGCCCGTAGGGAGAGAGACGACACGCATACGCCGGGCAGACAGATTGGTGCATGTTCGGTACCAGTCCTGCAATCCTAACATTCTGCATTATGCGGAAAGTATTGGGCGTGGTTAAGGCTTGCCAAATTCGTGCCGGCAGAGCGATGCTGTCTTGGTCGCAACAACAGCTTGCCGACAAAGCTGACTTGAGTAGGGATACGATCAAAGCGTTGGAAACGCCGGGTGTTCGCACTTACACGGCTACGGTGGAAGCAGTCGTAAGAGTTCTTGAAAACGAAGGCCTGCGTTTTCTTCAGGATGATCATTCCCTTGGCGTAGCGTTGGACGCCAACAATAGCCACGCCGGTTAAACGTTTTGATTGAGATGCTTAAGACATCTTGAAGCGCAGCAGGCGGAGCGCGTTCGCTGTCACCAGCACGGTCGCTCCGGTGTCGGCGAGGATCGCCATCCAGAGCGGCGTGAAGCCAAAGAGGGTCGCGACCAGGAACGCGCCCTTCAGGCCGAGCGCGAGCGTGACGTTGCTCCAGATGTTCGACAGGGTCGCCCGGGACAGGACCACGAGCTCGGCCACCCCGCCGACGCGGTCCTTGAGCAGCGCCGCGTCCGCGGTCTCGAGCGCGACGTCCGTCCCACCGCCCATCGCGACGCCGACCGAGGCCGCGGCAAGGGCGGGAGCGTCGTTCACGCCGTCGCCGACCATCGCGATCGGACCATCCTGGCGATGGTCGGCGATCGCCTCGAGCTTGGCCGCGGGCAGCAGCTCCGCGCGATGCTCGACGCCGAGCTCGGCCGCGATCGCGGCGGCGGCCCTCGCGTTGTCGCCCGTCAGCATTACGGTGCGCAGGCCGAGTTTGCGCAGCCGCTCCAGCCCCGCGGCCGCGTCCGGACGGAGCGTGTCCCTGAGCGCGACGAGGCCGAGCAGCCGAGCGCCCTCGCTGACCGCCACGACGGTGTTTCCGGCGCCCTCGAGCTCTGCCACCCGCCCAGTGGCTTCCGGCGACAGCAGGCCCTTCTCGACGGCCTGACGCGGCGATCCAACGGTGACGAAGCCAGACATCAGGCGCGCGGTCACGCCCTTGCCGGGCGTAGCCGTACCGCCGAAGGCGTTCGGGACAGTCAACATCCTCGACTGGGCCTCCTCGACGATGGCGAGACCGAGCGGATGGCTGGAGCCGCGCTCGACGGCGGCAGCCTTCGAGAGCGTCTCGTCGACGGTCCCGTCAAGCGCAACGACATCGACGACGCGCGGCCGTCCCTCCGTCAGCGTGCCCGTCTTGTCGAACGCGACCGTCTTCACGCGGCCGAGCGTTTCCAGCGCCGCGCCGCCCTTGATGAGGAGGCCACGTCGCGCTCCGCCCGCGAGCGCCGATGCGACGGCCGCCGGGGTCGAGATCACGAGCGCGCAGGGGCAGGCGATCAGCAGAACGGCGAGCCCGCGATAGATCCATGTCTGCCAGTCGCCGCCCACTAACAGTGGGGGCGCGACGATCACCAGCAGCGCGAACGCCATGGCGGCGGGCGTGTACCAGCGGCTGAAGCGCTCGATGAAGCGCGCGGTCGGCGCCTTGGTCGCCTGCGCCTCCTCGACCATGTGGACGATGGGCGATGGTGTTGTCCGCGGCCGCCTTCGTGATCGACACGCGGAGCTCGCCGTTGGCGTTGACGCTGCCCGCATGGACGCTCGAGCCGACCTCCTTGAAGACGGCCCGGGACTCGCCAGTGATCGGGGCCTCGTTCAGTTCGGACGCGCCCTCGACCACGGTCCCGTCGGACGGGACGCGGTCGCCTGGACGCACCAGCACGACGTCGCCGACCGCGAGTTCGGACGCCGGGACGGTCTCCACCTCGTCGCCACGGATCCGGTGGGCCGAGCGCGGCATCAGGTCGACGAGCGCCTTCACCCCCGCCCGGGCGCGGCTCGCCGCCACGCCTTCGAGCAGTTCGCCGACCGCGAACAGGAACACCACGACCGCGGCCTCCGGCGCCTCGCCGATCGCGATCGCGCCGATGGCGGCGACGGCCATCAGGGTCTCAATACTGAAGGGCGTCCCGTTGAGCGCGCCGGCGACGGCGCGCCGGGCCACGGGAACGAGCGCGACGACAGCCGCGACCACGTAGGGCCACGCCGCCCACTGCGGTTCAAGCCAAGAAACGCCCCAGGCCCCGGCGAGCAGCGCGCCCGAGGCGGGAACGAGCCTGCCCTTCGCGGTCGACCACCACGGGCCTTCGGTCGCCGGATGATCGTGACCCGCGGGGCCGGCCGCGGCCGGATCGATCGCCTTGAAGCCGAGACTGTCGACCTTGGCCCGGATCGCCTCGCGGCTGGTGCGGTCTTCGTCCACCGTGATCGACATTGAGGACGCGGCGACGCTCACCTCGACCTCGGCGACGCCCGGCAGTCGCCGCATGGCGGTCTCGATCTTCGCGGCGCAGGACCCGCAGTCCATGCCCTCGATGCGGAGCTTCAGGGCGCTCGCGGCGGCCATTTCGTCACCTCGACAATTCCGACGTGACGCACAATATGGACCCTGTAGCAACTACAGGGTCAAGCGATGTCTGACACGTTCGCGATCGGCGAGCTCGGGCGGGCGACCGACACCAAGGTCGAGACCGTCCGCTACTACGAGCGCATCGGCCTGCTGTCCCAGCCGCGGCGCACCTCGGGCAACTACCGCGCCTATGACCGCGGCCACCTCAATCGCCTGAGCTTCATCCGCCGCTCCCGCGACCTCGGTTTCTCGCTCGACCAGGTCCGTGCGCTGCTCGACCTTGCGGACCAGCGCGACCGCCCCTGCGAGGCCGTGGACGAGATCGCGCGGGGCCACCTCGCCGAGGTCGAGCGCAAGATCGCCGACCTCGAAGCGTTGCGCGATGAACTTCGCGGGATGGTGCGGCAATGCGGCCACGGGTCGGTCCGCGACTGCCGGATCATCGAGGCGCTTTCGCCCGGCGACGCACGGGCCACGGCGCCCGGTTAAGGACTCGTTGACGGCTTGCCGCCACCATCGGATCGCGGAGTCGTGGCGGCCACGGGACTTGACACCGCCCCCCGTTTCCCCGGATGCGTTGCAGCATGGACGTTCTGTCGAAGGCGAGATCAATGCGTGCCTGGCGCTTCTGCGTCCGGGTTGCGTTCGCCCTTTGCCTGGTCGTCTTCGGCGTCGGTGACGCCGTCGAGCGCAGCTTCGCGGGCCACGTGGGCCTCGACTCGGCGCTCACCTACGCGGTCTCGGCCGACACCATGGCCAGCGTCACGACCGATCATTCCGGCATCCATGTCGACGGCCAGTCCGGCGACGTGGACCTGAGCGGCCAGTTCGTCGGTCACGGCTGCCATGGCTGCGCCGCCATTCCTGAGCGGATAGCGCAGGTCGTTGCCGCGCCGAGCGCGCTCGGCTTGTCCCCGGCATGGGCCTCCGTGCCCTCGACCGCCGGGCGGGAACCCCTCGTCGACCTTCCTCCGCCTCGAGCCTGACCTGACGGAATCCGTGTCGATGCGCGCCTAGAACCGCGCTCGGTTCCGCTCGTCAGTTCATCAGGTCAGGTCATGTTTTTCAGAACCCGCGCGCTTGCGCTGGGGGTGGCGATCGCGCTGCTTCCCGCGCCGGCGACGCACGCCGCGCCGTCGTCGCGGTCCCTCACGCTGTCACAGGCGCTGTCGCGCGCCGTCGCCTCCTCCCCTGGTCTCGCCGCGGCGGATCGGGAGATTGGGGCGGCGGACGGCCGGAGCCTCCAATCCGGCGTCTTCCCCAACCCCGAGCTCTCCGCAGAGCTCGACAACGCCTTCGGCTCTAGATCCAAGCGCAACCTCGAGGCCGCCGAGACCACGCTCCAGATCAGCCAGCTCTTCGAGCTCGGCGGCAAGCGGGAGGCCCGGATGGCGATCGCCGCCGCCGACATCGACCCGCGCGCTGGGACCGCGCCGCGACCCGGCTCCAGGTTCTCGCGAGACGGCCGAGGCGTTCGCAAGGACGCTCGGCGCCCAGCGTCGCGTGGCGGAGCTCGAGGAACAGGTCGACGACCTCGACCGCCTGACGCCGCTGCTCCAGCGACGGGTCGAGGCGGGCGCGTCCTCAAGCGCCGAGATCTCGCGCGGCCGTCTCGCCACCGAGACGACCCGCGTCGAGCTCGCCAAGGCGAAGGCCTCGTTCCAGGCGGCGCGGCGCGAGCTGTCGGTGCTGATTGGAGAGAAGGCGCCGTCGTTCACGTCGGTCGGGCGGCGACCTCTCGCGCATCGGCGCGCCGCCCTCGTTCGGCAGCCTGATGGCGCGCGCTGCAGACCCCGCAGCTCACGCGCTCACGGCGGTGAGGGCCCAGCGCCGGGCGCTGCTCGCGGCCGCGCAGGCGAAGGCCGTGCCTGACATCACGGCGGGCGTGGGTGGCGGCACTACCGCGAGGACCGCTCGAACGCCGTCATGGCCTCGCTCAGCGTGCCGCTTCCGGTGTTCGACCGGAACCACGGTGGCGTCATCGAGGCAAACGAGACACTCGCCAAGACCGAAGCCGAGAAGGCCGCGGCCCAGCGGGCCTGACGGTGCTCGTCGGCAACGCCTACGAGACGCTTCGGGGCTCCTACGACGAGGCCCGGCTCACCCGCGCCAACGTTCTGCCCGTCGCCCGCGAAGCCTGGGACAGCATCCGCTCCGGCTACGGCGAGGGCCGCTACTCGCTGCTCGAGCTGCTCGACGCGCGCGCCGCGCTGTCGGAAGCCTCGCTCAAGGAGATCGACGCTCTCGTCTCCTTCCACTCATCGCTCGCCAGTCTCGAAGGCCTGACGGGATCCGCCCTCGTTCTGTCCCGGAGAGACAAATGACCTTCCTCAAGACCGCCTCCATGGGCGGCGCGCTCCTACTCGCCTCCGCTCCCGTTTCGCTGGCGGCGCCCGCATCGACGTCCCGCGTCGTCCCGCTGCCCGGCTACGACGGCGCGTGGGTCTATGACGGCCGCACGCCGCCGACCTGCAACGCCCGCGACGTCCGCGTCCGCCATTTCGCGGGTGATGGCCACTCCAGCGACGCCGCCGAACACGCGCACCTCGGCCACGGCCACAAGTGGTCGAAGCGCAACTTCAAGGGCTACCCGACGAAGCCGCCCTGCTACGTGCGCCGCGCCTCCGCCCAACCGGAAACCCCTGCCGACCTGGCGACCGCCGCGACCCGCAACGCCCTGTCCGGAGACCTGTCATGAGCCGATCGTTCGCACGCGACGCCGCCGTCCTCGTGGTCGGAGGTCTCATCGGGGCCGGCGGCCTCTACGCCGCTCAGCAGGGACCGTCCGCGGTCGCAACCCAGGCGCTCTCGCTCTACTCCGGTCTGATGGGAGGGGACGGCCATGCCCACGCCGAAGCCCCGAAGGCGCTTGCCGCCGCGGACGGTCACAAGGAAGGCGACGGCCATGCCCACGGCAAGGACGGCACCCATTCGAAGGACGACGGCCACGGTCACTCCAAGGACGACGACCACTCCAAGGACGATGGCCACGGCCATGGTTCCGGCAAGGACGATGGGCATGGCCATGGCAAGAACGACGGTCACGGCCACGACAAACCGAAGCCGAAGGCCGACGCAGGCGCCCCGATCCAGGTCGCGGCCGCGGACGACCACAAGGAGGGCGACGGCCACGGTCACGGCAAGGAGGACGCGCACTCCAAGGATCACGGGCACGGCCACGGGAAGGACGATGCCCATTCCAAGGACGACGGCCATGGACACGGGTCGGGCAAGGACGACGGTCACGAGCACGGCGCGGACGACGGCCATGGCCACGACAAGCCGAAGCCGAAGGCCGACGCCGGGGGCGAACCGCCCCTGAAGGTCGCGGCAGTCGACGCCAAGGACGACGGGCACGGCCACGGCGCCGAGAAGGAGGACGACGGCCACGGTCATGGGGCTCAGCTCCCCGAGGGCGTCGTCGAGCTGGGTGAGGCCAAGGTGAAGGCCGCGGGCATCGCGCTCGGCAAGGCGGGCGCCTCGACGCTCCGCGAGGAACTCCAGCTCAACGGCATCGTGCAGGCGAACCAGGAAGCGGTCGTGCAGGTCACGCCGCGCTTCCCCGGCGTGGTCCGCACGCTGTCGAAGCGCCTCGGCGACCAGGTGAAGAAGGCGAGCTGCTCGCGGTCGTCGAGAGCAACCAGAGCCTGACGACTTACGAACTGAAGGCCCCGATGGCGGGCGTGATCACCGAGCGGCAGGCCTCGCTCGGCGAATACGTCTCCGAGCAGAAGCCCGCCTTCGTCATCACCGACCTCTCAACGCTCTGGGTCGACTTCTCGGTCTACCGCCGCGACCTCGCGAAGGTCGCGGTCGGCGAGACCGTGCGGATCGACCCCGAGGACGGCGGAGAGCCGATCGAGGCGAAGATCTCCTACCTGTCGCCGATCGGGGCCGCCGACACCCAGAGCGCGGTCGCGCGCGCTGTTATCGCGAATGACGGCCGCTTCCGGCCAGGCCTGTTCGCGACGGGCGCAATCGCGACCGCCGAGCAGTCCGTGCCGCTCGCCGTGTCGATCGACGCCGTGCAGTCGCTCGAGGGCCGCGACGTGGTGTTCGTCCGCGAGGGCGACCGCTTCGCCGCCCGCGACGTGACGCTCGGCCGCCGGGACGGACGCTCCGTCGAGGTCGTCACGGGTCTCAAGAGAGGCGAAGCCTACGCGTCGAAAACAGCTTCGTCGTGAAGGCAGAGCTCGCAAAGGGAAGCGCGAGCCATGAGCACTGACCCGCACCAGGCCGACGCGAGCGAGTTCAAGCCGAACGGCCTGATCGAGCGCATCCTCGCCTTCTCGATCGCGCAGCGCTGGCTCGTGGTCTTTGCCTGTCTTGGCGTGGCGGCCTTCGGGGCCTGGAACTTCCTGCGCCTGCCGATCGACGCGGTGCCGGACATCACCAACGTCCAGGTCCAGATCAACACCACCGCGCCGGGCTTCTCGCCGCTCGAGGTCGAGCAGCGCATCACCTTCCCGCTCGAGACGAGCATGGGCGGGCTGCCGGACCTCGACTACACCCGCTCGCTCTCGCGCTACGGGCTCTCCCAGGTCACTGTCGTGTTCAAGGACGGGACCGACATCTACTTCGCCCGCCAGCTCGTGAACGAGCGGCTGCAGCAGGCCAAGGACCAGTTGCCCGTCGGCGTCGAGACCGCGATGGGGCCGATTTCGACGGGCCTCGGCGAGATCTACAACTACGTGGTCGACGCCAAGGAAGGCGCGAAGAAGCCCGACGGCTCCGCCTACAGCCCAGCCGACCTCCGCACGATCCAGGACTGGATCATCACGCCCCAGCTCCGCACCGTGCCGGGCGTGGTCGAGGTCAACACGATCGGCGGCTACGAGCGCCAGCTCCACGTGCTGCCGAACCCCGCGCGGCTGATGGCCTATGGCCTAACCTTCCGCGACGTGATGACGGCGCTCGCGACCAACAACGCGAACGTCGGCGCCGGCTACATCGAGCGCAACGGCGAGCAATACCTCGTCCGGACGCCCGGCCAGGCGCTCACCGCGGAGGACGTCGGGAGCATCGTTATCAACTCGCACGCGGGTACGCCCATCAGGGTGTCGGACCTCGCGGAGGTGAAGGACGGACGCGAACTCCGCAACGGCGCAGCCACGCTGAACGGCCACGAGGTCGTTCTCGGCACGACCATGCTGCTGATCGGCGAGAACAGCCGGACGGTAGCGGAGCGCGTCGCCAACAAGCTCGGCGAAATCCAGAAGTCGCTGCCCGAAGGCGTCGAGGCGCGCGCCGTCTACGACCGATCCACTCTCGTCGAGGCGACGATCGCCACCGTTGAGAAGAACCTCGTCGAGGGCGCGCTGTTCGTGATCGCGGTGCTGTTCCTGCTGCTCGGCAACATCCGCGCCGCGATCGTCACCGCGCTGGTGATCCCGCTCGCAATGCTCTTCACGATCACGGGCATGGTCGAGAACAAGGTCTCGGCGAACCTCATGAGCCTCGGGGCGATCGACTTCGGCATCATCATCGACGGCGCCGTGATCATCGTCGAGAACTGCCTGCGGCTGCTCGCCCACGAGCAGGAACGCCGCGGCCGTCTGCTCAACATGCAGGAGCGGTTCCAGACGATCCTCGCCGGAGCGAGCGAGGTCATCCGGCCGAGCCTTTTCGGCACCATGATCATCGCGGTCGTCTACCTGCCCGTGCTGACCCTCACCGGGGTCGAGGGCAAGATGTTCACGCCGATGGCGGTCACCGTCCTGATGGCCCTTCTCGGCGCGTCGATCTTCTCCATGACCTTCGTGCCGGCCGCGATCGCGATCTTCGTGTCCGGCAAGGTCAAGGAGAAGGAGAACTGGTTCATGCGGGGCGCCCGCGTGACCTACCAGCCGTTGCTCGGCCTGATGATCAAGCTCCGCTGGGTCGTGGCCCCTGCGGCGGTCGCCCTGGTCGTCGTGACCGGGATCGCGGCGTCGCGGATGGGCGGCGAGTTCATCCCGAGCCTCGACGAGGGCGACGCCGCCGTCCAGGCGCTCCGCGTGCCCGGCACGAGCCTCACCCAGTCGCTGGAGATGCAGTCGGCTCTCGAGAAGCGCCTGCTGCAGTTGCCGGAGGTCAAGGAGGTGTTCGCCCGCACGGGCGTCGCCGAGGTCGCCACCGACGCGATGCCGCCCTCGATCTCGGACGGCTACCTGATGCTCAAGCCCCGGTCGGAGTGGCCGAACCCGAAGAAGACCAAGGCCGAGCTGATGGAGGATGTGGAGAAGGCCGCGGAGGAGATTCCCGGCTCGAACTACGAGCTCTCGCAGCCGATCCAGCTCCGCTTCAACGAGCTGATCTCCGGCGTGCGGTCGGACGTCGGCGTAAAAATCTTCGGCGACGACTCGACACGCTGCTCAAGGTCGCGGGCGAGGTTCAGACGGTGCTCCAGAAGGTGCCCGGAGCCGCGGACGTGAAGACCGAGCAGGTCACGGGCCTGCCGATCCTGACCGTGAAGTTGAACCGCTCCGCGCTGTCCCGCTACGGGGTCAGCGTCGGCGACGTGCAGGAGATCGTCGAGATCGCGGTTGGCGGCAAGGAAGCCGGGCAGATCTTCGAGGGCGACCGCCGCTTCGACATCGTGGTGCGGCTGCCCGAACGGCTGCGCACCGACATCGAGGCGCTGAAGAACCTGCCCGTGCCGCTTCCGACCCCGGACGGCAACGAGGCGCAGGCAAGCCCGGCGGTGCTTGGAGGCGTTCCCGCCTCTCGCACCCGCTACGTCCCGCTCTCCACGCTTGCGTCCCTGGAGGTGGCCCCCGGGCCGAACCAGATCAGCCGCGAGAACGGCAAGCGCCGCATCGTGGTCTCGGCGAACGTCCGCGATCGCGACCTCGGCTCCTTCGTCGGCGACGCCCAGCGGGTCATCGGGGAGCAGGTCAAGCTCCCGAGCGGCTACTGGATCGGCTGGGGCGGGCAGTTCGAGCAGCTCGTCTCGGCGACCCAGCGCCTGACGATCGTCACCCCGATCGCGCTCGGGCTGATCTTCGTCCTGCTGTTCATGAGCCTCGGCTCGTTCAAGGAGGCGGCGCTCGTGTTCTCCGGCGTGCCGCTCGCGCTCACGGGCGGGGTCGCGGCGCTCCTGATCCGCGACATCCCGCTCTCGATCTCGGCGGGCATCGGGTTCATCGCGCTGTCGGGCGTCGCGGTCCTCAACGGGCTCGTCATCATCGCGTTCATCCAGAAGCTGCGTGAACAGGGCAAGGAGCTGGTCGAGGCGGTCAAGGAAGGCGCGCTGACCCGACTCCGCCCGGTGCTGATGACCGCGATGGTGGCCTCGCTCGGCTTCGTGCCGATGGCGATCGCGACCGGGCCGGGCGCGGAGGTGCAGCGTCCGCTCGCGACCGTGGTGATCGGCGGGATCGTGTCGTCCACCATCCTGACGCTGCTCGTCCTCCCGGCTCTCTACGTCCTCTTCACGAGGCGACGGAAGTCGGACCTGGTTCCGGAACCCGGACCGGACGCAGCCGGCGGCCGCGTCGTGAGGGCCGCGGCCCTCGGCGCGGCTGCGCTCGCTCTCGCTCTGGGGACGTCGTCCCCGGCGCGGGCGCTCAACGAGGACGTGATGCGCAACGTCCTGTCCTCCGTGTTCCTCGCCCAGAACTTCACGGCCGTCTGCGTGAAGGTCGATCCCGACTTCGCCCGGGAGACGGGAGGGAAGGACGGAGACGCCTCCAAGGTCATCGCCCACATGAAGGACGAGATCCTCGCGACGATGACGCGAGAGGAGGCCGCGCAGATCGTCGTCAGCGCCGCGGGAGCCGCCCGCGCGGTCGGCCTCGGCATGATCCGCTCGCTTTCGGGCGGAACGGTCGAGGAGCAGACCGACCGTGTCAGGGCGCTCTGCGAGGGCACGGCCAAGCCGCTGGTGAAGGGCGTCGTCGAGAACCATGACGAGCGGCACGAGTTTTTCGAGCAGATGCTCAAGGACGCCCGCCAGGGCCGCGGCTGAGGACGGGACGACGATGACGGCACATGACGACCACGCCGGAAACGACCATGGCAATGGCGGCGGGGACCACTCCGGCCATGCCCACGGGCCGGGCGGGCACGCGCATGCGCCCGCCAGTTTCGGCAAGGCGTTCGCGGTCGGCATCGGGCTGAACACCGTCTTCGTCGTCATCGAGGCAAGCTACGGCTACGCCAGCAACTCGCTCGCCCTCGTGGCGGACGCAGGCCACAATCTGTCCGACGTGCTCGGCCTCTTGGTCGCCTGGATCGCCGCGACGCTCGCCAGCCGTCCGCCGTCTCCGCGCTTCTCCTACGGCCTGCGCTCGTCCTCGATCATGGCGGCGCTGTTCAACGCGATCTTCCTGCTGATTGCGGTCGGGATGATCACCTGGGAGGCGATCCAGCGCTTCTTCGACCCCCAGCCCGTCGCCGGCGTGACCGTCATGGTGGTCGCCGCCATCGGGGTTCTGATCAACGGCTTCACCGCGTTCCTGTTCATGTCGGGCCGCAAGGGCGACATCAACATCAAGGGCGCATACCTCCACATGGTCGCCGACGCCGGGGTCTCGGTCGCCGTGATCGTCGCCGGGCTTCTGGTGATCGTGACCGGATGGGAATGGCTTGACCCCGTCGTCAGCCTGATGATCGCAGCGGTGATCACGATGGGCACCTGGGGGCTGCTGCGCGACAGCGTGACCATGTCGCTTGATGCGACCCCGCCGGGCATCGACCCCGCGGCCGTCGTCGCATTCCTTCAGCAGCGCCCCGGGGTCGTCGAGGTCCACGACCTCCACGTCTGGCCGATGAGCACGACCGAGACGGCGCTCACCGCGCACCTCGTCATGCCCTCGGGCCATCCGGGCGACGCAGCCATGCGCTCGATCGCCGAGGAGCTCGAAAAGCGCTTCGGCATCGCCCACCCAACGATCCAGATCGAGCTCGCGACGGGCTCCTGTCCTCTGGCCCCCGCCCATGCGGTCTGAGGCTGGGACACGCGCCGCGGCTTTCCTACGCGCGCTTTCGCGCAAGGCGGCGGCGCTTGCGACGCTTCTTGCCGTGCTGCTGCTCGCCGTGTCCCACGTCGAGATCGATCACGGCTCCCGCTTCGCGCCACTATCCGGCCAGCAGGCCGTGCTTGTGACCTCCGCTCCCTGCTCGTCCGCCGCGCTTGGGCATGCTGGCTCGGGCGCCGCCGAATGCTCAGCACCGTGCGTCGCGCCGCTTCCGGCCGCCCTCGGTTCCTGGGAGGCTCTCGCCCAGCGGTCCGCTGCCGTCCGATCCTCATGCCCCGGCCTCCACGGCGTCCATGTCGGTCTCGCCACCCCACCGCCCCGGATCGCCTGATCGCGCCGTCCGGCGGAAGCGGCGACGCCGTTCCGCCGACCTTGCTTTCAGCGACGCGTCCCTGACGCGACGGCCGACGCCGTCAGCGGGACGCAGAACCGACTCCGGGAAACGAAGACATGATCACCCACTCATCCTGCGCGCACCCCGCGCACCACGCGGACGACGCCGACCTGCTCGCGACCATCGAGGCTCACGAGATCGCCCTGTTTGCCCGCCGCGTCCGGCTTCCCCGCGGGGCGAAGCTCGACCTGCCGGGTCGGCACGGCTCTACGTTGGTGCTCGCCTCGGGAAGGCTCTCGGCCGAGACGATCACGTCCGACGGGCACGAGGCCTTCGCGGCCGACGTCGAGCCGGGTGACGTGATCGGCGAGGCTTTCGCGTTCGAGCGCTGCGACACGCCGTTCGAGGTGGTTGCCGACGAAGCGTCCGAGGCCTGGTGCTTCGAGGCGCGCGACTTCGCGGCCGCGTTCGAGCGCCACCCAGCCTTCGCAAAGGCGGTGGTGCGCGCGATGTGCCGTCGGCAGTGCCGGACGCTTCAAAGGATGTCGGAGGTCATGACCCTGCCGATGTCGGGCAGGCTGGAGGCCGAGCTGCTGAGGCTCGCGGCCTGCGACCCGTCCGGCCGCGCGATCGGGCGGCTGCCGACGCATCGGCAGATCGCCTCGCGCATCGCGACGCCAGCGGAGGCGGTGACCAAGGAGCTGAGCCGCCTCGAACGACAGGGCGCGATCCGCAAGGAGCGATATGGCCTGAGACTCGTCGGGCCAAGCTGGAACACCTGAACTTGGGGCGGGCCAGCCCGGGGGGGGCTGGCCCTGCGGCGCCGTCAGGGTTGGAGACCAAATGACGGCGCCGGTTCGGATCAGCGCGCGATCCCGCGCTGGGGTCATGGCGGTTGCTCGCCTCACGGTCAACGCTGCCGGTCCTCTCGCTGGACAGGAGGCTGAAGTCCGGCACGCTGTCGTAGAAGTCGGCGCTGTCGCGCAGGTGCTGGTTCGTCGAGTTGGCGGGCCCGGTCCCGGCCGTCGCGGCCGCGACCGAGGACATTAGAACGAGGGCGGCGGCGATCATGGTCTTCATCGTGGGTCACTCCCTTGTGGAAGCTCGTCTTGAGCTTGGGGCCACGATGCCGGGAGGCCCGGATTCGCCGGGTGGAAAGTCCCACATTAGCGGACAACTGGACGTGAGCCGCGCGTGTGCGAAGGTGGCCGGGAAAGAAGGAGGGCGACGCCCATGACTATGGATCGCAGGACGTTCACGCTGCTGGCGGCCGGCGCCGCGCTGCTTTTCCCGGGCGGGGTCCGCGCCGCTCCGGCGATGACCGTCCACAAGGATCCGACCTGCGGCTGCTGCGAGGCCTGGGTCGATCACGTCCGCGCGGCCGGCTACGAGGCGCGGGTCGTCGAGGTCGCGGCCATCACGCCGTAAAGGCGAAGCTCGGCGTGCCGCCGGGTCTGAGGTCCTGCCACACGGCCGAGATCGACGGCTACGTGCTCGAGGGCCACGTGCCCGCGGCTGCGATCGCGAGGCTGCTCGCCGAGCGCCCGAAGGTGCGGGGCCTCGCTGTGCCCGGGATGCCGATCGGATCGCCTGGCATGGAGGTCGAAGGCCGCGACTCCGAGACCTACGACGTGATGGCATTCGGCGACGAGCAGGAAAAATTCATGACGTTCAGAGGTGGCGATCCTGCGTGAACGTCAGAGCGACGCCGCGACCATCAAGCGCTTCACAAGACGCCGCCACCATCAAGCGCTTCACAAGACGCCGCCACGGGTGCATGCTTATAACGTGAGCCTGATCGCAGTGCTGAAACGTCTGACCTTTTTGCTGCTCGTCTTCGGCGTTGCTCTAGAGCCGCTGGGCGCGCAAGCGGGCTTTCGCGTCGGCACGACGTCTCAAGATGTGGCCACGGCGGAGACGATGGCGGAGGGCATGCCGTGTTGCCCAGACGAAGCCCCTCTTCGTCCAGCCTGTCCAAAGGTCTGCCCGCTGATGGCGGTCTGCATGACCGCAAGCATTCCAGCGACGCCCGAGTCCTCGACGCTCGGCGGCCGCTCGATTTTGGCGCTGGCGCAGCTCGTTCCGCTCGATGACCAGTCGCGTTCCGGACCTGTCGCGGACCCCCGCTAGACCGCCCCGTACCTGACGCGAACTGCGGCGCGTAAGCGCTGCGCTGCGCGGAACTGACCCGCGCGGTTCATTGCCGTGGGCGCTCCTGCCCGCGGTGAACGCCCGCGACCTGCGGGCGCATGGCGCGTATGGAAATTGAACAATGAATATCCGGTATCGGTGGCGTGCACCCGCCGCGACGCTTGCTGCTTTGCTGGCGATCAGCCCCATCGCCGCTCGGGCGGATTCCGACACTTACGAATTCCAGTTTGATCGACTCCAGTACGAAGGCTGGTGAGGGCGTGATCCTCGCGGCGCGTCTCATCAACAAGCGAAGCGGCAAGCCGGTGTCGGACGCCGTGATTTTCGCCTGGCGGATCGACATGGCGCCGGACGGGATGCCCACGATGACAGGCTCGCTCGAACCCCATACTTCGGACGAGCCCGGCGTCTACCGGTTCAAGGCGAATCTGACGATGGAGGGGGCTTGGCGGCTTTCCCTGGCGGCTAAGGTTCAGGGAGAAAGCCAGACGATCGTTGGCCGCCCCTTGCTCCAGGTGCAGCCATGAGGCGCGCCGTCGTCGTCTGCCTGCTTGTAGCCGGCGTGGCCGGGCTGGCTACGCTGGGTTCAACCGCGGCTGGATTCCTGTTTCAGAAAAATCTTTCAGAGGGCGGCGGCGCAGCCGGCTTCAGACGGCCGGATCCTCTACTACCGCCATCCGGATGGCGGCGCGGTGTACTCCGCGGGTCCGCGCGAAGCTGACGACGGACGACCTTTTGCGCCGGTGCGCGAGGGCGAGGACGTCGGTTTCGATGCCAAGAACGGCGAGCCGACAGAGCCCGGAAGACGCGCTGTCGCCGTTGATCCGAAGCCGCAGAAGCCGGGCCGGATCCTCTTCTATCGCAACCCGATGGGGCTTCCGGATACGTCGCCCACGCCCAAGAAGGACTCGATGGGGATGGACTACATCCCCGTCTACGAGGGCGACGGTGAAGGATCGACGGTCAGCGTCGATCCAGGCAAGCGGCAGCGAAGCGGCGTCAGGACAGAAACGGTCTCAAGGCGTTCGCTGTCGGTTCCGGTTCGCGCCGCCGGCGTCATCCAGCTCGACGAGCGTCGCATTTCGGTCGTCGCGGTGCGCGCCCAGTCCTTCGTGAACAAGGTCGAACCGGTCACGACCGGCGACCGCGTTAAGCGTGGCCAAGTCCTGATGCGCCTGTACTCGCCGGAAGTGGCCGCGGCCGCTGCCCAATACCTATCGATCGTTGGTCAGCCGACCGCGGCCGGGAAAGCAGTCGTCGATGGCGCGCGGCGGCGACTGGAGAACCTCGACGTGCCAGACGCCGTCATCGACGAGGTCGAGCGGAGCCGGCGCGCGCCGCTCGATTTCGCGTGGACGTCGCCTCGCGACGGCGTGGTGCTCTCCGGAAAGCCGTTGACGGCATGCAGGCCATGCCGGGCGAAGAGATGTTCCGCATCGCCGATCTCTCATTGGTTTGGGCGGTCCTCGACATCCCTGAAGCCCAGCTGCCGCTGGTCGAAGCCGGACAGACGGTCACGGTGCGGCCCCGCGGCGCGACGACGGCGTACAAGGGGCGTATCACGCTCATCTATCCCGAGATCAACGTCGCGACGCGGACCGCGCGACTGAGGGTCGAACTCGCCAATCCGGACGGCGCCCTCAAGCCGGAGATGTATGTCGACGCCGACATCGAGACCGGCGCCGCGGCGGCGGTCTTGGCGGCGCCGCTGAGCGCGGTGATCGACAGCGGCGACCGGCGGGTGGCGCTCATCGAAAAGGGCGAGGGCAAGTTCGAACCGCGCGACGTTACGATCGGTCGGTCCGGCGAAGGGTATGTCGAAGTGCGATCGGGACTCGCAGAGGCGACAAGGTGGTGGTCGCGGCGAATTTTCTGATCGACGCCGAGAGCAATCTCAAGGCCGCGTTGAGCGGCCTTTCGGCGGGAGCGTCGCAATGATCGCCCGCCTCATTAGCTGGTCAGCGCGCAACGTGACGCTGGTCCTCATCGCCACCGCCTTCGCCGTGGCCGCCGGCCTCTATGCGTTGAAGACACTACCGCTCGACGCGATCCCGGATCTCTCGGACGTCCAGGTGATCGTCTACACCGAATATTCCGGGCAAGGCCCGCAGGTCGTCGAGGATCAGGTCACCTATCCGCTGACGACCGCGATGCTCACGGTTCCCAAGTCGAAGGTGGTCCGGGGTTTTTCGTTCTTCGGGGTTTCGTTCGTCTATGTGATCTTCGAGGACGGCACCGACCCGTACTGGGCCCGCTCGCGCGTGCTCGAATTCCTGAGCGCCGCCGCGTCGCGCTTGCCCTCTTCAGTGACGCCGACGCTCGGTCCTGACGCGACCGGCGTCGGCTGGGTGTACCAGTACGCGGTTCTGGCGAAGAACCTCACGCTCGCCGAAACCCGCTCCCTGCAGGACTGGCGGGTTCGCTTCGGCGTGTCCGGCGCCGGTGGCGTCGCAGAAGTCGCGAGCGTCGGGGGCTTCGAGAAGCAGTACAACGTCGTCGTCGATCCGCAGCGGCTGCGGACGCTTGGCGTTCCGCTATCTAAGGTTCGGGACGTCGTTCGCGGCGCGAACATGGACACAGGCGCCGCACCGTCGAGCTTAGCGAGTTCGAGTTCATGGTTCGCGGCCGCGGTTACGTGAAGTCGCTCGCTGATCTCGAGAAAGCCGTGGTGAAGGCCGACGGCGGGGTGCCTGTCCTTCTCAAGGACGTAGCGCGCGTCGAACTCGGCCCGGACGAACGCCGCGGCGTCGCGGAGCTCAACGGCGAGGGCGAAGTTGCTAGCGGGATCGTGCTGCAGCGGTTCGGCGCCAATGCGCTCGAAGTAATCGCGAACGCCAAATCGCGCATTTCGGAACTGATGCCGAGCCTGCCGTCAGGGTCCGAGATCGTGCCCGTCTACGATCGCTCGACGTTGATCGAGGCCGCGATCGAGACGCTCAAGGGCACGCTGGTGGAGGAGAGCATCGTCGTCGCGCTGGTGACGATCGTCTTCCTGCTTCACGTCCGAAGCGCGCTGGTCGCGATCCTCATGCTCCCCGTCGGCATTCTGATCGCCTTCGTCGCGATGCGGGCGCTCGGCATCGGCGCGAACATCATGAGCCTTGGCGGCATCGCGATCGCGGTCGGCGCCATGATCGACGCGGCGATCGTCATGATCGAGAACGCGCACAAGCATCTCGAGCGTGCCCCCGAGGGCAAGCCTCGGATCGAATCCGTGATTGAAGCGGCGTCGGAGGTCGGGCCATCGCTGTTCTTCAGCCTGGCCATCATCACGGTATCCTTCCTGCCGATCTTCACGCTCGAGAGCCAGGAAGGGCGGCTCTTTGGACCTCTCGCCTTCACAAAGACATTTGCGATGGCCGCCGCAGCACTTCTGTCGGTGACGCTTGTGCCTGCCCTGATGGTTCTCTTCGTCCGGGGCCGGATCATTCCCGAGGCGAAGAATCCGGTGAACAGGATCCTGATCGCGATCTACCGACCGATCATCCGTGGAGTCCTGAAGGCCAAACCCTCACGCTCGCGCTCGCGCTCGCGGCGCTCGCGATCTCCGTATGGCCGGCGACGAGGCTTGGCAGCGAATTTATGCCTCCGCTCGACGAAGGCACGCTGATGTACATGCCGACGACCCTACCGGGTCTGTCGATCACCAAGGCGGCCGAATTGCTCCAGATGCAGGACCGGATCATCAAATCGTTTCCGGAGGTCAAGACGGTCTTCGGCAAGGCCGGGCGCGCCGCGACGGCGACGGATCCCGCTCCGACCGAGATGTTCGAGACCATCATCAACCTCAAACCAAAGGCTGAATGGCGGCCCGGCGTCACGACGGAGAGCCTGAAGGCCGAAATGGATCGGGCGCTGCAGTTCCCGGGCGTGTCGAACGCCTGGACCATGCCGATCCGCGCCCGCATCGATATGTTGGCTACCGGCATTCGGACACCGGTCGGCGTCAAGATCTTCGGTTCCGACCTCGGCGAGATGGAGAAGATCGCAAAGCGCGTCGAGGCGGTCCTGAAAGGCGTGCCCGGGACCTCAAGCGCCTACGCGGAACGCGTGATCGGGGGCTACTACCTCGACATCACGCCCGATCGCGCGGCGCTCGCTCGCTATGGTCTGATGGTGAGCGACGCGCAGGACGCCGTCTCCTCCGCTTTGGGCGGCGAGGCTGTGACCACCACGGTCGAGGGCCGTGAGCGCTACTCGGTCAATGTTCGCTATCCCCGCGACCTGCGCGATGATCCGGACGCGATCGGCCGCAACCTTCTCATCGCGCTGCCGAACGGCGGAACCGTGCCGCTCGGCGAGGTCGCCAGCATCGAGCGAACGCGGGGACCGACATCGATCCGGACCGAGAACGGCCAACTCGCGGTCTATGTGTTCGTCGACATCACGGGCCGGGACCTCGGGGGCTATGTCGCCGAGGCCCGGCGCACTGTCGCGGATCAGGTCGCGCTGCCGACCGGCTACCAGATCGCCTGGAGCGGTCAGTTCGAATATCTCGAAAGGGCCGAGGCCCGTCTGATGATCGTCGTCCCCGTGACGTTGATGATCATCTTCCTGCTGCTCTACCTGAATTTCCGCAGATTGGCCGAGACGCTGATCGTCATGCTGTCCTTGCCGTTCGCGCTCGTCGGCGGCCTCTGGCTGATGTGGTGGCTCGGCTTCAACCTGTCTGTCGCGGTCGCGGTCGGCTTCATCGCGCTCGCCGGCGTCGCCGCCGAGACCGGCGTGATCATGCTGATCTATCTCGATCACGCGCTCGAAGAGCTGAAGGCGCGCCGCGCCTCACAGGGGCGGGTCTTCACGCGCGCCGACCTGCACGAAGCCATCATGGTCGGCGCGGTTGAGCGCGTGCGGCCGAAGATGATGACCGTCGTCGCGATCATGGCTGGCCTGCTCCCCATCCTCTGGAGCACAGGGGCGGGATCCGAGGTCATGCAGAGGATCGCCGTTCCGATGATCGGCGGAATGGCGTCGTCGACCATCCTGACCCTTCTGGTCATCCCGGCCGTGTATGCGCTGGTGAAAGGCGTCGGCCTGGCGCGGTTCGATCCTGCGCGCGACGAAATCGGCGTCGGGGCGGCTCCAGCGAGCGGAGGGTAGAGATCGTGCTGTTCATGGCGTCGAAGTCGGTCGAATTCCTCCTGTCGCCGTCGAATGTGATCGGTCTGCTCGCCGTGCTGGGGCAGAGGACGCAAAAGCCAAAGCCGACCTGCGGCTAAACCGCAGCAGCAAGACGACTGCGGTTGAATGAATATCATGATATGATATTATCTTTCGTGGGATAGGAGAGAGCATGCCGATTGAAGCTTCGACGGTGGATGATCTCTTCGCCAAGATCGGTTCGGCGCTTCAAACGCCCGCAACGCTCTGCGTGATTGGGAGCACGCCCGGCATTGCCACGGGGCAGAAGGAGCGTCAGACCCCAGATATCGACGTATGGTTTGCTGGCTCTAGCTTTGACGTCGCAGAGCTATCTACAGTCTGTCGAAACATCGGTGTTCTCTACGATCCGAAAGGCGAAATCGATCCAGATACGATATATATACAAATAATCAGGCCTGGTGTCGTTCAGCTTCCCAAGGATTTCGAAACAGAAACCATCGGAAGATATGGTCAGCTTACGGTCATTATGCCAACCCCAGATTTGTTGGCTGCCGCAAAACTTGTTCGATCAAGCCCTGCTGATGTTCAGGACGTTGTCTGGTGGGTTAAACAGAGAGGAATAGATCTCTCTGACATCGAGTTGGCCATTAAAAGCTTCCTCGAGCATCTGACCGGGAGGCTGCTTCCGAGAATCTCGTTTTCGTTGAGCTAACGACTGGTCGAGGCCATAAATGAGCAGATCTCCAAGAGAGCTGTATGTTGCTGCGCTTGACGCGCTGCTACGCGGGAATACGGCTTCAGTCGCCCAGAGTCGTGATTGGGAACTGCTCCGTGAAATATCTCGGCTGGCGACGTCGGATGCTCCAGTCGAACTGGCCGCGACAGATCCCGCGCTATTTCAAAGCTGGCGATCTGCAGTGACGCGTTTTCATCTGGCTGGATGGAGCGCCATGACGCCTGACCGGGTCGATCAGGTTGTTCGCCGAGTGCACGAAAAACAGCATGCCCCCGCTCTCTAAGTCGGAGCTCATCCTAAAGGCCCTCACAAATCGAAATATCGAACTCATTCGTATTATCAATCGAGAGGAGCCTGAAAGCGTCGCGGAACTAGCTAGACTAGCGAACCGGTCTCAATCAAACGTCTCAAGATCTCTGTCTTCATTAGTAGATCTTAATATAATAAGATTGGAAGGAAGGCGACCAAAGCGCCCTGTATTAAATGTGCCATCCGTAAGCATCAGATTTTTTGAAATAATTTGAACTAGACAATATTGGGCGATATTTCAATCATCGCCGATGTGGAGACCAGAGCAGATTGTCATTCTCATCCGGAGCCGATCGGACGCACCCTTCATCGCGCTGCTTACGCAGCGCCTTCGATCCTCGACGCTTTACTTCAGATAGCAGCTTCCGATCGCGAGCGTCGTCGCGGCTAGCGAGATGACTCTCTGGGCAAGCACTCGAGACGTCATAGGCCGAGCCGCGTCAGCGATCTCCCGCGATAGAGCACGCGTGAGTTCGCCGGTCCCGAAAATGCCTCGGCAGGGCGTCTTTGGAAACTGATCACAGGATGCGTTTGATGCATAAAACCGAAAAATGTGAGCTATATCAATTTCGCGAAATTAGTATAATCGGCTTGTCCAGTGGACTCAAAATCGTTATATTAATCTCGCGAAAATAGTATAGCGAAAGCCATGAAATCAATCGGCCACATCTATCAGACCCTGTATTCCGAGCTCGCCCAGCGCAGCCTCGACGCCCGGTTCGCAAGCGATTTCCCGGCCGACGGACGGTTCGTGCCCGTAACGGTCAAGGACCGCAAATACTGGTACTTCGATCGTCCCGCCGGCGACGGCACCAGTAAGCAGGACCGGAGCTACGTCGGACCGGCCGACGACGAGGAGATCACCAAGCGCGTCGAGGCGTTTAAGGACTTGAAGGCCGACGTCAGGGAGCGGCGGAAAATCGTCTCGACCCTGATCCGGGAAGCCTATCTGCCGCGCCCCGACAAGACCGCGGGGGACATCGTGCAGGCGCTTTCCGAGGCCGGTCTGTTCCGTCTGCGGGGCGTGCTCGTCGGAACCGTCGCTTATCAGGCCTATTCCGCCATGCTGGGCGTCCGGCTCGAGATACGGCGATGCTCACCGGCGACGCTGATTTCGCCCAGTTTCATTCCATCTCGGCGGCCGTCGGCGATCAGCTTCCGCCGGTCCTTGACGTCCTGCGTTCCGTCGACGGGACCTTCCGAGAAGTTCCACACATGAATGACGGGCGACTGTCGACGCAGTTTGTCTCGCGTTCGGGCTACAAAGTTGAATTCCTGACCCCGAACCGAGGGTCCGACGACAACGCGGGCGGACCTGCGCCGATGCCGGCCCTTGGGGCGCGGCGGCCCAGCCGCTGCGCTTCTTGGACTTTCTGATCTATCAGCCCGAGCGCGCGGTGCTGCTGCATGGCGCGGGCGTGCCGATCCTCGTTCCCGCCCCGGAACGCTTTGCGATTCACAAGCTCATCGTCGGATCTCGCCGCCGGACGGACGGCGACGGAATGGCGAAGAGCGCAAAGGATCGCCTCCAGGCTCTGACGCTCATGAACGCCATGATCGAGCTGCGCCACAAAGAGGACCTCGCGGACGCGTATATGGAGGCCTGGAACCGCGGGCCGGCGTGGCGGGACGCCATCGGCTCGAGCCTGCGAAGCTATGACGACGACGACCGCTTCGGCCTGCGGCGGAGCCTTTCCGAAGGCGTTCAGGCGCTTGGAGCCAAACCCGCCGACTACGGACTTTACGATGACGACGACCGCCGCGAAGCGGCCGCCGACGCAGGCGAGGCGCACTGAACGAGGCCGCAGAGGCGTGGGATCTCGGGCTCCCCGGCACGCGCGTCGCTTTCAGATCTTTGTCGCCCTCAGCCTCAACGCGTTGCCGATCACGCTCACCGACGACAGCGCCATCGCGGCGGCCGCCACGATCGGCGACAGCAGCAGCCCGAAGACCGGATAGAGCGCGCCGGCGGCGATCGGCACGCCTGCGGCGTTGTAGACGAAGGCAAGCGCCAGATTCTGCCGGATGTTGGACATCGTCGCCTTCGACAGCGCGCGCGCCTTGACGATCCCCATCAGATCGCCGCGCACGAGCGTCACGCCGGCGCTCTCGATCGCCACGTCGGTTCCGGTGCCCATCGCGATGCCGACATCGGCGGCCGCGAGCGCCGGTGCGTCGTTGACGCCGTCGCCGGCCATGGCGACCACACGTCCTTCGCGCTTCAGCCGCTCGACGACCGCGTGCTTTTCTTCCGGCAGCACGTCGGCCACGACCTCGTCGATGGCGAGGGATCGCGCCACGGCCTCGGCCGTCGTCCGGTTGTCGCCGGTCAGCATCACGATCCGCATGCCTTCGGCCTTGAGCGCCTTCACGGCGTAAAGGGTGCTCGGCTTGATCGGGTCGGCGATCGCGAAGACGCCCGCGGCGCGGCCATCGACGGCGGCGAAGATCGCGGTCGCGCCCGAACGGCGAAGCGCGTCGGCCTTGTCCGCAAGCGCGCCGAGCTCGACGCCGGCGTCTTCGAGATAGCGAGCCTTTCCGAGCAGGATTTTGCGGCCGCCGACCGTTCCGCTTACGCCCTTGCCGCTCGGCGCATCGAAATCCTCGACGACGGGGATGGTCAGCTGCCGGTCCTCGGCGGCCGTCACCACGGCGCGGCCCAGCGGATGCTCGGAGGCGTGCTCGACTGCGGCCGCCAGGCTGAGAAGATCGTTCTCCGACACCCCGTCGGCGACTGCGATGTCCGTCACGGAGGGGCGGCCCTCGGTGAGCGTGCCGGTCTTGTCGACGACCAGGGCGTCGACCTTCTCGAGACGCTCGAGCGCCTCGGCGTTCTTGATCAGGACGCCAAGCGACGCGCCCTTGCCGACGCCGACCATGATCGACATCGGCGTCGCGAGGCCGAGCGCGCACGGGCATGCGATGATGAGCACGGCGACCGCCGCAACGAGGCCATAGGCGAAGCGCGGCTCCGGGCCGAACGCGGCCCAGGCAATGAAGGCGAGCGCCGCGACCGCGATCACGGCCGGGACGAACCAGCCCGAGACCTGGTCGGCCAGCTTTTGGATCGGAGCGCGCGAGCGCTGCGCTTCGGACACCATCTGCACGATGCGGGCGAGCATCGTGTCGCGGCCGACCTTCTGCGCGCGGATAGTAAGGGCGCCGGACTGGTTGATGGTCCCGCCGATGACGGCGTCGCCGACCGCCTTCGCCACCGGCATGGGCTCGCCGGTGACCATCGACTGGTCGACGTTCGACCGGCCGTCGGCCACTTCGGCGTCCACGGGAATTCGTTCGCCGGGACGGACGCGGAGCATGTCGCCGACGGCGATGTCTTCGACCGCGACGTCCTCTTCCGTACCGTCCGCCCGCGCGCGGCGCGCGGTCTTGGGCGCCAGGTTGATAAGCGCGCGGATCGCGCCCGACGTCTGGTCGCGCGCGCGCAGCTCCAGCACCTGGCCGAGCAGAACCAGCACGGTGATCACCGCGGCGGCCTCGAAATAGACGGCGACCGCGCCGTCCGGTCCTCGGAAAGCCGGAGGAAACAGGGCGGGCGCGAGCGTCGCCACCACGCTGTAGACGTAGGCGACCCCAACGCCCATCGCGATCAGAGTGAACATGTTGAGGTTGCGCGAGCGAACTGAAGCCCAGCCGCGCTGGAAGAAGGGCCAGCCGGCCCAAAGCACGACCGGCGTCGCCAGCGCGAACTGAATCCATATCGACGTCGCAGGCGGCACGACATGGTGGATCGCGGGGAGGAGATGCCCGCTCATCTCCAGCACGAAGATCGGCACAGCGAGCGCAAGCCCGACCCAGAAGCGGCGCGTCATGTCCGCCAATTCGTGATTGGGCTGGGCTTCCGCGCTGACCAGCTCCGGCTCGAGCGCCATGCCGCAGATCGGGCAAGAGCCGGGGCCGACCTGTCGGATCTCGGGATGCATCGGGCAGGTGTAGGTCGCGCCCTCGGGCGCCTCGGCGTGCTCAGCCTTGCTCTCCCCGGAATATTTCGCGGGGTCGGCTTCGAACTTCGACTTGCACCCGGCCGAGCAGAAGTAATGCGAACTCCCGCCGGCGTCGGACCGGTGCTTGGCGGTCGCGATCTCGACCGTCATCCCGCAGACCGGATCGATGGCTGCCGGCGCCCGACGCATGGCTCTCGCTTGAATGAGCATGGGCGCCATCTCGACGCTCGCCCTCGGCGCTGCGGTGATGCCCGTCATGCCCCCCGCAGCACGATCCTGAAGAGTGATGGACAGGGTCCGCCATCGTCGCCTCTCAAATACCAAGGTGGGGTATATACGAAGTTGATCTTTATACCCTGCAGGGGTACGGTGGCAAGCTATCGGATTCGGACCCCGTCAGTGCACGCTGTTCCATCTTCACGTCGGATCGAAAGGCGTCGCTTGACAGGCGTCTTCGCCTACCTGATGCGGCTGCTGTTTGTGGCGCTGATGACGATTGGCTTCATGGGGCTCCACTCCACCGCCGAAGCCGGGATCGTTCATCACGGCGAGAACGGCGAGTTCGTGTGTGCTTCCCCAAATGACGCGGGATGCCAGGACGAGGCGAAGTCTGGGGCGAATGATCTCTGCGGCCCTTCGGTTTGCGCAGCGGTTCCGGCGCCGGAGCCCCGAGCGTTCCCACATCTCTCGCTGTCTGATGCACTGACCTTTCGATTCTTCGAGACAATCGCTCTCGGCGCCATGATGGATCGCGCGACGCCGCCGCCCCGACGGCTCTGACCGCCACGTTTCGCGCAGCCGTAAGGCCTTGGGGGTCGAACGGCGAGGTCATCCTTTATGGGGCGGCGACAGCCATCAAACGCGCTTGCGTTTCGCGCGCCGCCAATGGTTTCAGTCATGATCCAATCGTCACGCATCGCGGCGGCGGCGCCGCATCGCGTCAGCTTTATCCCGGACATACTCGAGAGCCACGCGGCCGAGCTTGGCGCGCGCAGGCGCATTCTTCCGAAAGGCCAGACCGTCGATCTGCCGGACGGCGAATGCTGCGTCCTGATCGTGGTCGCGGGAATGCTGTCGGTCGTCACGCCAACGATCGACGGCAAGGAGGCGTTTCTGTCGGACGTTCGCCCCGGCGAAATGGTCGGCGAAGCCTTCGCCTTGGGTAACGACAGCGTTCCGCTCGCGGTCACCGCCGTCGAGCAGACTGAAGTTTGGGCATTGCGAAAGCCGGCATATCTGCGCGCGCTTTCCGACGTGCCTGAGTTCACGGTCGCGGCGATGGACGCGATGTGCCGGCGACAGTGCCGCACCAACCTGCGAATGGCCGAAAGCGTGACCATGCATGTGGCCGATCGGCTAGCGGCCGAACTGCTGCGGATGGCGCAATCGAGCGATGACGGCGAGCATATCGAACAGCTTCCAACCCATCGGGAACTTGCGGTGAGGATTGCCAGCCATCGCGAGGCCGTGACGAAGGAACTGAGCCGGCTGGAGCGCGTCGGCGCCATACGGCGCGAGGGTCCGCGGTTGGCTTTGGTGGGGCCGTCCTGGTCGAGGGATGGCCTGTGAATGCGAGGGCCGCGGCCGTGGGGGCTGCCGCGGCCCTCTTTCTCACAGGATGAAGATCAGTTCTTCACCCAGTGAGAAGCTCCGCCGGGGCTCCTGCTCGGGTCAGGCAGGGCATTCGTCTCGAGGAAGCGTTGACGTGCTCCCAGCTCTTCGTCGGAAGCTTGTTCGGCGGGATGGTGCGCATCACCCAGCGACCATCAGCGTCAGGCGTAGAAAGCCCGGACTGCATCGGGGCGGTCAAAGGATGCGCAGAGGCGGTCGCGGCCACCGCGCTGGCAAGAATGAGGCCGAAACCTAATGACCTGAACATGTTCCTCTCCTTAAGCCGGCGGCGTTTGCGCCGGTGTTTGGAGAACATCTGACAGATCACGCCGAAGACATGTGGCGATCGCCACATCGCGTTTTCTTTTTGGCCGCTACTTTCGCACTGGGCTGGCGGTCAACGCGGCTCGCGTGACATTCAACAGGTTCAGATCGAAGGAGTTAACGTGTCTTATCTTGATCGCGCCATCGTCGCTGGAATCTTCGCAATCGGTCTGGCTGCTTCGTCAGCGGCGTTCGCGGAAGACAAAAACGCGACCCAAAACAATGGTCCGGCTCGTGAATCGGCCAGCAGTTCGTCTCATGTCGAGGTTCCAGCTCCGAAAGCTGGCGCGGTCGGTCAGGGGACAAAGGACGGCCGCCCAGCCGAGAAGGCGGACGACGGCAAGAAGGTCACCCCGACGCAGACCAGCGGACACGATCACTAACCGATCTTTGAGCCGGGACGTTTGCGACAGGCCATCGTCCCGGCCCTTTAAAGAGCATTGCATTGATACCCGGACTGGGTATTATGGAAACGATGATGGCGGCTGCTAAATCCTCCTGCGCCAAGCGCCTGAACCGGATCGAAGGTCAGGTTCGTGGAATCGCGCGCATGGTCGAGGAGGACCGCTACTGCATTGACGTCGTGACCCAGATCGCGGCGGTCCGCGCCGCGCTCAAAATCGAAGAGGTTATCCTCCAGGATCATGTGGGTTGCTGCGTCGAGCACGCCATCGAAAGCGGCGACAAGGACGAGCAGCGGAAAAAGGTAGCTGAGCTGGTCGACGTGCTCGGAAGGGTGCGGGGATGAGCCTGAAGGCGTTTTCCCGTGTGCTGGCCGGCTTTGCCCTGGCGCTGACGTTCTTCATCGCTTGGACAGCGCCCAGCCAAGCTCACGGCGGCCACGACGCTGCTATGACGTCGCAGTCGCACCAAGCGTCGGCGGAGGCTGCATCGACCACGACGCACGACCTCGCCGAAGTCGGCGATCGCGCCACAACTTCAGCCAGTGCTTCAGAGCCGGATTGCGCGGGACACGTTTCCGCGCCGGATGGGTCCACCAAGACCTGCTGCAGCAACACCTGTCATGCCGTCATGTCGACCGAGCTCGGGCTTCCCGTGGCGTTGTCGATGGCTGTTGCGGTTTTGACCTCAGGGACCGAACCGTCTGCGCTGCAGGGTCCCTCGATCTTTATCAAGCGCCCTCCCAGACGTCCGTCCGCGTTGGTCGGCTGACGTCTTGAGAACGTTTGCGCCCGGATGATCGTCCGAACCTCGTGAACCTTCCCCCAGTCGTCTGATCGACCGCGCTCGCCGGCGCAACCAGCGCCATCGCGTCCGTTCGTCAGATCTCGGGGTACTTCATGAAGCCGCTCGTCTCGGCCGTTGCAGCGTCGTTCGCTGCGCTTTTGAGCGCCTGCTCGGCGCTGCCGCCATCACCCGTCGTAGGCCCAGATGCGGCCGACCCATCGGCTCCCGCGCCGCGCAATCGATATGTCTCGGTCACTGCCGGCATGGCCAATTATCGCCCGGTAGAACCCAAGCCGTGGCTCGAGCAGAACAAGGCCGTCACCTCCAAGCCGATGGAGGGCATGTGATGAGCTTGCTCCGCTCCCGTTTTGCGCGCGTGTCCGTAGTGACCGCTTTGTCCGCGACGCTGGGCGCCTGCGCTTCGATCTCCGCCGATCGCGGCATGACGCCGGTCGTCTCGCGCGTTTCTCTCGATCTCGGCAAGGACACGGCGAAGATTGTGACGCCGGCCGACGCGGCCGCGGTCCAATCCCGCGTCACGAGGTTGCTCGCCAAGCCTTTGACCGCTGACGCCGCCGTCCAGATCGCGCTCCTGAACAATCGCGGTCTACAGGCGGAGTACAATGCGCTTGGCGTTTCCGAGGCAGAGTATGTGGAGGCGAGCCTCCCCCCGTCGCCTACGGTTTCGGTCGAGCGCGTCACCTATCGGGGCGAACTCGATATCGAGCGCCGGCTGATTGCCGATCTTTTGCAGCTCATCACGCTGCCAAGGCGCGCGAAGATCGCTGAGACCGAGTTCCGCGCGGCGCAATACAAGACGATCCAGGCGACGTTCCGGACGGCGGTGAAGGCGCGACGCGCGTTCTATCAAGCGGTAGCTGCGCGCGAGACGGCGGCGTTTCTGGAAACGGCGCGGGCGTCGGCGTCGGCGTCGGCCGAGCTAACCAAGAAGCTCGGTGAGACCGGCGCCACGACCAAGCTCAATCAGGCCCGTTCGGGAGCCCTCTACGCCGAGGTTGCGACCGAACTCGCGGAAGCGCGCCTTGACGCGATCAAGGAGCGCGAGGCGCTGACCAGGGAACTCGGTTTGTGGGGCCGGGACCTCGACTACAAGCTTCCATCCCGGCTTCCCGGTTTTCCCCCTGAAGACGCAGGGTGACGTTGAGGCCACCGCTCTTCGTCGTCGCGTTGATCTCATCGGCGATCGGTTTGAGCTCGACGCGCTGGCGCAGAGCTACGGGCTGACTGAGCAGACCCGCGCGATCTCCATGCTCGAGGTCACCGGCCTCGCCAATCATTCGAAATCGGCGGAGGGCGACAAAGCCAATCCGAAGGGATTCGAGGTCGCGGTTCAGATCCCGATCTTCGATTTCGGGAAAGCGCGCTCCGCGAAGGCCGAAGAGACCTACATGGGCGCGGTCAACAGACTGCTTGAGAAGGCGGTCAACGCCCGCTCGGAGCTCGCGAGGCCTATGCGACCTATCGCGGCCGCTACGACATCGCGAGGGCGTTCCAGACCCGTGTCCTGCCGCTTCGGAAGATCATCACCGACGAGTCGCAGCTCCAGTACAACGGCATGCTGGTCGACGCCTTCGAGCTTCTGACCAACGCCCGCGAGAACGTCGCCTCGAACGTCGCGGCCATTCGCGCCAAGCGCGATTTCTTCATCGCCGACGTCGACTTCCAGGCCGCCCTTATCGGAGGGGGCGGCGCCGAGGAGGCGTCGCCTGAGCCGAAGCTCGCCTCGGCCGCCTCCTCATCCGCCGCATCGCCTCAGTGACCGGGAGAGACATCATGACCGTCTCGCGCAGATCCTTTCTGTCCGCATCCGCAGCGGGCGCACGTCGCTGGTCGCGGCGGCCGCAGTCTCGGGCCGCGTTCAGGCCGCTTCGATCCCCGAAGCGGCGACCATGAAGGACGCGGCCATGCAGCCGCCGCTCGTCCCGTCGACGGGCCCCGACTACAACCCGGTCGTCACGCTGAACGGCTGGACCGCGCCCTGGCGCATGAACGGCGAGTGGAAGGAGTTCCACCTCGTCGCCGAGCCCGTGATCCGCGAGCTCGCCCCGGCATGGTGGCGCATCTGTGGGGCTACAACGGCCAGTCGCCGGGTCCGACCATCGAGGCGGTGGAGGGCGACAAGGTCCGGATCTTCGTCACCAACCGCCTGCCGGAGCACACGACCGTCCACTGGCACGGGCAGCTCCTACCCTCCGGCATGGACGGCGTCGGCGGACTGACCCAGCCGCACATCAAGCCCGGACAGACCTTCGTCTACGAGTTCCAGCTCCGGAAGAGCGGGACCTTCATGTACCACCCGCACGCCGACGAGATGGTCCAGATGGCCATGGGCATGATGGGCTTCTTCGTCGTGCATCCTAAGGACCCGGCGTTCCGGCGTGTCGATCGCGACTTCGTCTTCCTGATGTCGGCCTACGACATCGACCCGGGGACCTACGTGCCCCGCGTCGCGGAGATGACCGACTTCAACCTCTGGACCTGGAACACCCGCGTGTTCCCGGGCATCGACCCAATCGTTGCCGGCAAGGGCGACAAGGTCAGGATCCGCTTCGGCAACCTTACCATGACCAACCACCCGATTCACATGCACGGCTACGACTTCAAGGTGTCGTGCACGGACGGCGGCTGGGTGCCGGAGGCGGCGGCGTGGCCCGAGGTCACCATCGACTGCGCCGTCGGGCAGATGCGGGCCTTCGACTTTGTCGCCGACGTGCCCGGCGACTGGGCGATCCACTGCCACAAGTCGCACCACACCATGAACGCCATGGGCCATGAGGTCGCGAACTTCATCGGCGTGAACAAGAAGGACATCGCCAAGAAGATCAAGGCGGTTGTGCCTGGCTACATGCCTATGGGCAGCGCCGGAATGGCCGACATGGGCGAGATGGAGATGCCGCTCCCCGACAACACGCTGCCGATGATGACGGGCTTCGGCCAGTTCGGGCCGATCGAGATGGGCGGGATGTTCACGGTGGTGAAGGTCCGGGAGGGCGTCGAGCGCGGCGACTACAAGGATCCGGGTTGGTTCAAGCATCCCGAAGGTCAGGTCGCCTTCGAGTGGAAGGGACCGCAGCAGGCCGCGACCAGCCAGCCTCCGGCGAAAGCGATGCCCGGCGACATGGAAATGAACGTCGTGAAGCCGAAGGCCGGCTCCGGCGGACACGCAAACCACTGATCTCAGGAAAGATTGGAACACTCGAAATGAAACAGATGTTCAAGTTCGCCGTCATTCTGGGCGCGGCGTTGCTTCCGACGCTTGCCCTTGCCGACGCCGGCCACGATCACGGCGGATCGCGGGCTTATGGCGAGCCTGGAGATCCCAAAAAGCCCAATCGAACCATCGAGATCGTCATGAAGGAAACTGACGACGGCAAGATGATATTCGAGCCGAACTCGGTGTCCGCCAGCAAAGGAGAACAGATCCGGTTCGTTCTGAAAAACGAGGGCCAACTCGACCACGAGTTCATGCTGGCGACGCGGGCTGAAAACGATAAGCACGCGATCGCGATGCAGAAGGCTCCCGACATGGAGCATGACGATCCGAACGGACGGCGGATCGCGCCGGGCAAGACCGATGAAATCATCTGGAAATTCTCGAAGTCGGGCGAGTTCAACTTCGCCTGCCTGATCCCGGGCCATCGCGAGTCCGGGATGGACGGCTCTGTCGCCGTCAAATGACGAAAAACCTCAAGGAGAAGAACATGAAAGTCATCAAGACCGCCGTGAGCGCCGCCGCCTTCGCGCTGCTGGCCACGACCGCTGCTTGGGCTGTGGAAGGGACCGTCAAGAAGATCGACGAGAGCGCCGGCAAGGTCACGCTGGAGCACGGTCCGATCAAGTCTCTCGGCATGGATGAGGGGATGACGATGGTCTTTAAGGCCGGAGATCCTGCGATGCTGAAGTCGGTCAAGGTCGGCGACAAGGTCAACTTCGAGGCCGATCGCGTCAATGGCCAGATCACGGTCACCAAGATCCAGAAGAACTAATCTTTCCAGAAGCGGGCGCGGTGAGCGCGCCCGCTTCGAATACGATTTCGGAGACGCGAGATGTTGAGGATACTGCTGGCGACGGCGTTCGCCGTGAGCGCAGGGGCCGCGATGGCGCAGGACGCCAAAGCACCGCCGGAGGGAACGGAGAGCCTGCCCAAGGCTTGCCAGTCGGCCTCGCCCGGACAGGGCATGACGGGCAAGGCGATGGAGATGGGCGACATGGCGTCCCACTCGATGTCCAGCATGGGCGAACCCCAGATGGCTTCGATGAAGGCCATGCAGGAGATGAACCGGACTATGAGGGCGACGCATGGGATCAAGGATCCCGACCTCGCCTTCGTCTGCGGCATGATCGCTCATCACCGCGGCGCGGTGGCGATGAGCAAGATCGAGCTGCAGAGCGGCAAGGACGATCAGGCCAAGGCCTGGGCCAGGAAGATCATCGAGGACCAGGAAAAGGAGATCGCGGAGTTCGAGGCCTGGGCGGGCAAGCGCGCCCAGTAGAGCCGCCGTCAACCGGAATCGAGGGAGGAAGCCATGGCCTGTCCCGCCGCCCGATCGCTGTCTTGGCCTCGCCGTCACAGCATTCTTGTCGGAGCCCTTCTCGGCGCTCTGGCGTCGGTAGGGCCGGCCGACGCGACGGGAGCGGGCCCGACGAAAAGCGCCGTCGACACTGACGTTCTCGCCAATGTCCTGTCGACGGCCTTTCTCGCCGACAACCTTAGCCGTGTCTGCGCCGAGCAGAACCGATGGTTTCTGGAGGACACCAAGGGCGCGGAAGGCGACGGTCGCGCATTCGCCGAGCACATCAAGGCGGAGATCCTGTCCCGGGTATCGGAGAGCGACGCTGGCGTCGTCGTGATCCGGGCGGCGAACGCCGCGAGGGCCATCTCTCTCGGATTGATCCACGTGATGAGCGGCGACTCCGCGGCCTCGGAGACCGAGCGCCTGGTTGCATGGTGCGAGACCACCGCCAAGCCGCTCGTTAAAGGGATTCTGGCGCAGCACGACATCCGGCATGACCTCTATGACCGGATGCTTTCCCAGGCAAAACAATAACCAGCTCCCGACGCCCTCGTCGTTCGGCGAGGGCGCGATCGAGGTCTTCGCATGTTCGTTCAACCTGTCGATTATTTTCTCGCCGTCTGGTTCGCGCTAGCCTTGGCGTCGACGCTCTACGTCGCGGTCGACCAGTATAGGAACAATCCCGAGCCGGTCGTGATGAAGTGGGGGTTTATCCTCGTCACGCTCTACATGGGTCCGATCGGCCTTCTGCTTTATGTGCTTGCCGACAAAGAGCCGCGGCCGGGAAAACATGAGGAGTTCGTCAAACCGCTCTGGAAACAGGGCGCGGGCTCGACGATCCATTGCGTCGCCGGCGACGCGACGGGCATCATTCTGGCGGCGGTGATCACGGCCTCGCTTGGGTTGCCGATGTGGCTCGACCTGATCGTCGAGTATCTCGCCGGCTTCGCCTTCGGGCTCTTCATTTTCCAGTCCCTGTTCATGAAATCGATGATGGGCGGAACCTACTGGGAGAACGTTCGCAAGAGCTTTCTACCCGAATTCATCAGCATGAACTTCATGATGGCCGGCATGGCGCCGGTCATGAGCCTGCTGATGATGGGGCGCGACATGCGCGCCATGGAGCCGACCGAGCTGCTGTTCTGGGGCGTGATGTCGCTCGGCGTGATCGTGGGGTTTGCGACGGCCTATCCCGCCAATGTGTGGCTGGTCGCCAGAGGCCTGAAGCACGGCCTGATGACGGAGCGGCCGGAGGCGAAGTCACAGGCCGGCCACGCGGGTCACGACGGCCGTAAGGGCGGCGACGACGACCGCCACACTGACGCCGGGCATAGCGGCATGGGAGCGGGCGCGACGGTTCCGCAGCTTGCGGCAATCGGCGGCGTTTCGGTTCTGGCCCTCGGGCTCGGCATGGTCTCGCCGGCGAATTGGGTGAATATGTCCCTGTCCGCGAAGGACGTGCGCGGCGCGATCATGCCGCCCGGCATGATCATGGACCGCGACACGCCGGCCGACGCCATGCTGGACATGGCGGCCGCCGATCCTCGGCTGATCTCAGCGACCTTCGGGCCAAACGTCCGGGGCGATCAGGATGCGCCCTTCCGCATGGAAGGCGACGTCAAGGTGTTCGATCTCGAGCCGACCGTGATCCGCTGGTCGATCCTGCCCGGGGTGACGGTCGACGCTTACGCCTACAACGGTCAGATCCCCGGTCCCCGCCTCCATATCCGCCAGGGCGACACGGTCCGGATCAACGTCAGGAACAGGTTGCCGGAAGATACCACCATCCACTGGCATGGCCTGATCCTGCCGAACCAGATGGACGGACCTGCGGAGATCACCCAGAAGCCGATCGAGCCTGGCGGGTCATACAGCTATGAATTTACTGCCGAGCAGCACGGCACCTACTTCTACCATCCGCACGCCAAGCCCGACCGGACCCAGGCGCTCGGCCTATATGGCGCTCTGATCATCGATCCGGCCAATCCGGCGGACGAGGTCACGGCCGACCATGACTACGTCATCCAGTTGCAGGAATGGCTCAAACGGGAGGGCCTGACCTATCCGGCGATGCCGATGGAAGGCGGCATGCCGAACTACTTTACGATCAACGGCCGGGCCTATCCCGCGACCGACACGATCCGGATGAAGGTCGGCGAGACGCTCAAGGTGCGGTTCGTCGGAACCAACAATGGGTTCGTTCACCCGATGCACATCCACGGCGGCCCGTTTCAGGTCGTCGCGCGGGACGGGGAGACAATTCCGGAGGCGGGGCGGTTCCTTGCCGATACAGTCAATGTGGGCCCCGGGCAACGCTATGATGTCGTCTGGACGGCGCGCCGGCCTGGCAAGTGGCTGATCCACTGCCATATCCCGCATCACACCTCGAACAACAATGTCGAAGAGAAGGGCGGCGGCGGGTTGATGACCGTCATCGACGTTGCGGGCTGAGGTGAGCCGCAAACGCGCCTCTTGGATCGATCCGAGACCGGTGGGCGGCGGCCGTCGACGTTGTCAGCGTGCTGCCGGCCACCGGTTCGCTGTCGCGGGCTTGTGTCAGAACGGCGTCGCTGACAGACCGCCGATGTGGCGACCGCCACATCGAGGATGCACGCGATGCGTCACCTTCACTCCAGCTCAAGTTCGAGCGCAGCAGATGGAGTGAAAGAAATGAAGACGCTTCTGGTGGCGAGCCTGGTCGTAATCGGCTCGATGGGGGCAGCGCTCGCAGACGACGCTACGATCCCGAACTCCACCAATCAGCACGGTCGCGACCGCGCTGACTTTTACGCCAGTGTTCCCGACTTCGCGACGTTGACGGGCAAGCCGAAGGCCGACGACCAGGCGTTCGAGCAGGTGTCGACCAACACGCACGATCATCGCAGCGTCGTGATCCGCTGACCCGGACGAACTGAGTGAGGCGCTTCGGCCTGGTTCGCCGGCCGGGCCGAAGCTGATCTGGAGACAAGTCAGTGCGCGATAATGAACGCATGTCGCTCAGAATCGTAGCGGTAGCCGCCACCTTGGCCCTATTCGGCTTTCTTTCGATCGCGCGTTCGCAAGCGCATTCGTCAGCCTCAAGAGAGGAAGTAGCTCCAAAGCCTGCATTTAAGCGAATCGGACTGACGCCGCCGTCGTGCGATGACTCCAAACGGGTGGTGCTGAAGACCCTTACCAACGATGCGGCCGTCCGCCACGAGCAATCCGCCCACTGGATCCGTCACAACTTCAAAGGATATCAGATGAAGCCGAAGTGCGCTTTGGTTCAGATTCGGTGAACGCAGGCCTATTTGAAGCAAAACATCTGCAGATGCGAACACGGTGTTCCTAACGCTGACCGCAGTTGTCTTCCAAAGTCACGCACGGACAATTGCAGGCCGATGAATCGCTCCCAGGGGCATTTCGATTCCCCATGGATAAGGCGGGGTCATATCTCGTTTCGAACTGCCACACTACGAGCGCGGCAGGTTGCGGCGATCGTAAGCACGCCCTAGGCGGACAACCAGACTGTTCGGCGCCGCCAGAACGAGATGGATCCTCCGAACCCCGCAGCCTTCGAGCGCAATAGCGGCATCGAGAAACTGCTCGGCGAGCGCGGCCTGCTTCTCAGCCGACCAATGTGCGTTCACATCTCCGTCTTCCAGCGTTAACCGGACAACCGGGAGTTTTGGGAACGCCGATTCAAGATTGCGGTCAAGGACCGGATAGGAGACCGCTACCGCCATCACGGCTTCGGGCGAATCTTTAGGCGAATCCAAACCCTCGACTTCGAACCGCTTTCCGTCGTCGGGGGCGTCCAGAGCCCTCCAACGCTCAGCCGTCCGGTCCCAGTCCATAACGAAGAGTTTTCCTTCATCGTCGATCAGAACACCGGTGAGAAATGTGTATGGCACCGGCGCAAGCCCCCCATACACGACAGTGAAGTCGCCGCGGTCGGCGCCCGCGGCCGCCTGACGGATTTGGTTTGGCAGTGAAATCGCTTCCTCAAGACCTCGTTCGGGATGAGTGATCTCGCCGTCATATATCTGTCTGAAGTCCAAGATCCGCGGTTCGCGCCGACCGAGGATCAGATCGGGAACTGCGTCCGCCAATGCGCGGCCGATTTCGAACCGAAGTCCGCGGGCCTCAAGTACGAGGACGCGCTTTTTGGACAGGAGATCGCGCTCGTGGCGATACCTTGCCCACTCTTGCCAAGGACCCCACGCCAGCAGCCCAAACCCGAATAGAAGCAGAGCCCAGGTCAGAAACGTCGGAGTTCCGCCACCTGTATCGAAGCTGAAGCGCAAAGGACCTTCCAGGGTCGGGAGCTCAAGTCCGATCGCCCAGCCGCTGCAGACGAAGCCTACGATCGCGAGCCCGCACCACATGCCGTAATGCGCGAGCAACCGAGGCCGCACGAGCCAGCCGACATAGGTTCGCAACGCGTCAGCGACGGCGCGCACGAGATAGTCGAACGTCATGCCGACCGCCTCTCTTCTTGATAGCTCGCGGGGGAACTAACAGGGGATCGCGCCAGGGGATAAACAGCTGCGGCGTCGCATGCGGCGACGAACAGCTCCTCCATCGGATGGCGCTGCCCTACGACGACGAGGACAAAGCCGTTCAGGGCATGTCTTGAACGAACCACCGCCTCGGCAATTGATTGCAGGTCTATGCCCGAGGGACTTGGATCGCGCTCCGGATGGGTGTGCCAAGTGCCGATAAAATGAAGTCCGACGCGATGAAATTCGTCGATTTCGTTCTGCTCTGCAGCGCGATCCGGTCGATAGGACCATCGCGTTCTTTGGTCGGTCGGGCGCGGCCCGGTAGCGCGCTCGACCGTGACGAGCTTGTCGGCAAACCGAGCGAAAAGAGAACCTCCGGCTTCGCGCTGCCAAAACCGGAGTTGCCGGTACGTCGCGAAATGGTCGACGACCTCCTGAACGAACATCAAGCGCTGGTCAGAACTTCCGACGACGTATTCGATCATGCCGGTAGGATCTCCGCGCCGAGAGGCGCCGCCCACAGTCGCTTCGTCAGAAACCCTCCTTCCGATCGGCCATCGACAAGGCTTGTCCACTCGTCCGACCATACACCGCCAGCGCCGTCGAGCAGTCGTTCGGCGCATGCCCATATCCTGTGCGTCGAGGCGATGACGCCGCCGAGCAGACAGTCAAGAGCGAGGTCGGCGACCATGCTCGTGATGAAGCCCAGTTCGACGGGTCCGTAAGGTTGAAAGACGGCGCCGCAGGCAGGTTCATGGGCGATAGTCGGCCCGTTTGGCCACGCGGTCACTTCAAGCTTCGGCTTCCCTGTCGAATCGAAGCCATCCCTGAGCCGCTTGCCCTCATGCAGGATCGCGACGGCATGACCCGCGCAGGCGTGGCTTCAGTCCAGCCATAGACAACCGGCCCCGGACAGACCGCGCCTTGATGCCATTCATCCAGCATGGCTTCCGCAGCCCAGTTGCCGAGCGCGGAGATGACTAGGTCAGCTTCGAGGAGTCGCTCTGGGCGCTCCAAGAGAAGACGCTGAAGGTCCATGACTTCGGCCTCCACGAGGATGTGGGGCAGGTCGCGCCGTATTCGCAGAGCGAGTTCGCGCGCCTTCGGCTTGCCGAGAGACGCCGCGCCGAGAGGATGCCTGCTGAGGTTTGCCGCCTTGAGTCCGTCGTGATCGACGAGGATCAGCTTGCCGACGCCAGCTTGGGCAAGCGTCGTGGCGACGGGGGCGCCGACCGAGCCGCAGCCCAAGAGCACGACGCTTGAGCCGCGCAACGTCGCGAAGCGCGGATCGCGGGCGCGCCCGTGGATCCAGGAAGGATCGGCGCGCTCCACGATGAAGGCCTCGCCTGCCGACCCGCCAAAGTATCGGCGAGCCGCCACGTGGGGTGGGATTCGGCTGGGCCTGAAACCGCGGCCGGCGGCGACTTTAGATCGGGCGACACCGGGCTGGGGGATAAGGAGGCCCGCATATGCGTCGCCCGCGTCGGCGCGCATGCCAAGAACCACCGGCAAGGCGCCCGGCAAGGTCGCCGCCGCGTCGTCGAGGATACTTCTTGCCTCGCGCTGGTCGGAGAGATCGAGCAAATCCGTGCCCGTCTTGGGAAACTGTGACGGCGTTAGGGGCCGACCGATCCAGAGAAGGGCTCCAGCAGCGGTCTTGAGATCTCGCTTTCGCAGATCTCCATAGCAAGCCCGCAGCCAACGATGAATGGCGTCGTCGTCGTCAGCGAGGAGCAGCAAATCTTTTCCCCACCACGCGCGGATTGCGCGGGAACCGCCGTCTGGCTCGAAAAGCCCGAGCACGGCCCGGCCTGCCACTTCCGCGGAGCCAGGCCAATAGGAGAGAAACTCCGCGCGAAACTCGGCATCGCAGCTCTCGGTCACACACCGGCGCACAAGCCCGAACGCCATCTCGAACAGAGCAGCTACGCCACCGATCGGGTCTTCGGACGAGAATGCCGCTTGTTCACTCGTTAGACAGAGGAAGCCATCTCGTTCCACATGTGGCCACACTCCAAACGCCGGGCGGTCAACGAGCAACAGCTTTGCTGGCCGAAATGGAAAGGCAGCGTCGACCACAATGTCGACACGCCTTTCACCGTCCGCGAAGTCAGCAGACACACGCCAGCCGGCGATCGGAGAGCCACGGAAATGGACGAGATCGCCGGCTTCGAGCCGTTGGACGCTTGACGTTCGTTCCACAAGCCACGTCTCGACCGCTGCGATGGCTGACGTCCGTCGATGGTCAAGAGCGTCGGGCACGTCAGGCGTTCCGACCGCCCCCTTCGAGCCTGACAGGCGTTTCTTGAGCCTCAGCCACGTTGCGCACGATGCCTTCGGTAAGGAGGGCGGGCGCCGCGAGGCCAAAGCTCCGGTCACGGGCACGTTCGGCAACCGGACGTCCGACCCCGGAAGCTACGACTTCGGTGATCTGCTGCCGGAGCGACAGGCGGGCGGCCTGCGTAAATTGCTCACGAGCGTGCAAGAGCCACTCGAAGAAGGCCTCGGCCCGTTCCGGATGCGCTTCCCATTTGTCCGCGAAGTTCTCGAGAGGATCGGTTGGATTGGGAATCACATACCTCCCGTCCACGAATTGGATGAAGTGATCCATGCGCGCCAAGATCGCGACCAAGGCCGTGCCGACCGTGAGCTCGCCATTATAGGCATGAGCGGCAAGCGTGGTGAGAATGATGGAAATGGGACGCTCGTCGCCACGACCGACGAACATCATGTCTCGATGGCGCTTGAGGATCATGATCGCCGACTGCAAGGGCGTCTTGATTTTGTAGGTCGGCATGGATTCGACGTCTGCGTAGACGCCGCCAGCCCTGCGGCGTCGCTCGACAGCCACCACGACACGCTCGCGAAACCACTTGCCGTAGCCCTTCGGATTGGAGCGGGGCCAGCCATTCGTGATCTGCTCGTAGTTCGGCGTCTCGTTGTCCGTGATGGCGATCGCCGTGTCAGCCCATCGCTGGTCGAGGCCCCGCGCTTCCAGAAGGACCCTCTGATCTTGGCCGTTCGAGAGGGCGGGGACGGCGTCCAAGTGGAACTGGGCGCCATCGGCATAGTCGAGGGTCCAGCAGCGACGTCTTTCCCGAACCGGCCTCTCCATGCCGTGCGCGCGTGCATAAGCCGTGATCTCGGCGCCAACCGCGCGCTTCAGCGTGGCCTGGCTGACCTGAGATTTCAGAAGACGCCGCAGTTCGACTACGGAATCGACGTCGTATTCTTCGCGCTCGGTGAGCGGCTTGATCGCCGTGCCGTGCCGAAGGAACCCTGGACGTAAACCTGCGGGTCAAATTTCTTGATGGCCGACGCATCGCGATGCAACCACTCACCGAGTGAGATGTAGCGGGACGTCGCCTGCTCATAGCGGCTCTTGGGAATTTCGAGTTCGGCGACCAAGGCCTCGAGATACTTTTCGGCCTCGGGCGTGATCACCGTCGTCAGCATGTTCATCGCACTTCACCTTTCGCGTCTCAGCGATGGCGGCTCGGCGACACACGTGCGCTTCCGCCTATGACCATAAGGCCGGAGGCCGCGCCTCTGCGGTCTCCGGCAAAATCCGCGTGGAAGCGGAGGATAGTCAGCCTTTCGGCGGGAACGGATCGTTTCCGTGGCTGTCTCGCTCTCTGATCCGGCCGTCACGGCCATGGATCAGAAGCTCGCTGCCCTGATTCCGCGCGATCTCTCGCCCATGCTCGATGGCTTCGCGCTGGGTGTCGTGGACAGACGTCGCGCGCGAGTTTCCTTCGCCACGAACAGCCCATCCCTCATCGTGCGGGACGATGTGCTGGTTCTTACCCGACATGGATTCACCTCCTATCTCGCGGCGTTCGTCGACAGGCCGGTCCGCGACGCCGGCGATCGCCAAGGATTGGCTTTCGTAGGAGTAGGCTCTTCAGGGATTGGCCTCGGACAATTCGGCTAAAAATTTTCGATCCGCGTCCGAGACAGGTCGAATCTCAGCCTATGATTGTGTCTGGGCAGCAGGACGATCGCGTGAGCAAGCCGACATTGACGCCGGACCAGGTACGCGACGCTCTCAATGAGCTGACGACAGCCCCCTTTATCGGATAGCGGGCTACGGAAAGTTCTGCGGAATGCCCGATCGGCGGCAAGCGCTAGATGTGGTCAGCGACGCGATCCGGCAGTCGCTTGTCGGCGAACGGCGGTGCCCCGTCGGCGTACCTATCAAGACGTTCCTGCGGAATGCGATGAGAAGCCTCATATGGGCTGGCCGCAAAAAGGAAAAACTCGATGAGTGCAGCCTCGACGCGATGGTCGAGGACGAGGGGTTCGATCCCGCGTCGACCGGCCGCGACGCGGAGGAACTGCTTATTGCGAAAGAGGAGGTACAGAGCATGTCCAAAGAGCTCGAGCGTCTCTTCGCCGATGACGAAGATGCGCAGTTGGTCCTGATGGGGGAGTTCGATCAGATGTCAGCTGAAGCAATCCGATCGCTGGGCAACTGGGATCTCAAGGAATTCGCGACGATCCGGAAGCGGATCCGCAGGACGACAGGCAGGGCGTTTCCGTACGGTCAGCGGCCATGAGCGCCGCCTCAAAGGACGGAAAAGCGATGTTGAGTTTCGTCGATAGGCGACTGGATGAGATCGACGCTCTTACCGACGAGGAATTGCTCGCGGAAGCTCAGGAGACCGGTGAGGATCCCGAACGGGTCGCACAGGAGCTGCGCGCTTTAATAGAGAGCCTCATTCAAGAGCAGGCGAAGGAACGCTTGAAGTCGGCGCGGGCATCACTGGACCGCAGGCGTGTCGGGATGCCGATCGCATCAGCGACCTTCCTGAGCTTCGAAAGGAAGCAAGCGATCCTTAAAGGCTTCGCAGAAAATGATGGTCGGCTGGGCGAACGACTGACTATGGCGGCTCGAAAGGGCGACGGAGCTTCCGAAAGGGAGGTCGACTCAATCCTGCAGGATCTTCGCGATCTCGGCGCAATCGACGAGGATGGCAATCCGCGGTGAGCTTCCCGACGCCGGCGGAGCGACTACTGATCGAACTTGGCATCGAAGCGCCGCGAGAGATCGATCTCGAAGCGATCGCCTGGGATGCGGGCGCTGAAGTCCGCTTCGCTTCGCTCGACAGCTGCGAAGCGCGAATCATCGGATACGGTAACCGCGCCATCATCACGGTCGAAGAAAGCTCGATCCCGACGCGGAAGCGCTTCTCGATCGGACACGAGCTTGGACACTGGAAATATCACCGCGGCCGGTCCTTCGTATGCCGAAAGGATGACATTGGCGCCAGGCGCATGCGCGACGCCAATGACCCGGAACGCATCGCCGACGCTTATTCGGCCGACCTGCTGATGCCGACGTTCCTCCTTGCGCCATTGGCGCGCAAAACGCGGCGTTTCACATTTGAAGCGGTCGACGAACTGCGGGAGCAATTCCAAGTAAGCCGCGAGGCGATGACCAGCCGACTGATCGACATCGAACCCGAACCCGCCGTCGTCATCCGTCATTCCCAACAAGGACGGGTTCGATTTCGGCGTACTCGAAGCGTGCCGGAGCGATGGTTCCCGCGGGATGACGTCGATGCAGAATCAAACGCCATGGAGGTGCTCTTCGGCGGCGAAGAGAGATCGCGGCGTCAGCTCATTGGGGCCGATGCATGGTTTTTCGAGCGCGCCGGCATTGGAGACCTTGAGGTCTACGAGCAGTCGCAAAAGCTCAGCAACGGCGACATCCTGACGATCGTGACGTTCAAATCGGCGAGCATGCTCCGAGATTGATAGACCGGAAAGAGCCCGGCTGAGCTCTTCGACCGCGCTGTCGCGACGGGCTTATGGGCTAAGTGCGTCGCACAATTGCACTAAACGACGCTGTTATGGGCGAAGGCTCACGGGATCGGCCGCTAAGGCGAAGGCTCGCCGCAAAGCTGTCGCATTCCGACAACAGTGTGGTACAGCTGCATCAGCGGCAGGCCGCGACTCGGGGTGGGGAACCGTCGCGCGCTCGGGTCATGAGCCTGCGGTCGTGAACTCCCCAGCGCGTTTCGGGTCAGCCTTTGTCTGTCGAAAGTCCGCTCCAGACCCCTGAAGCCTCGACGACGCGCGAACGGCGCGGGCCCGGCGTCGTTGGTCCGCTCGCCGTGTTCGCGGCGCTGCTGTCGGCGCTCGTCACCTTCATGATCCTGACCGGCCGGGCCGACATCGAGCCCACCGAGGAGACGAGGCCGCATCGCCGTGCTGGTGAACGCCGGTTTCGTCGCTGCTCGTCGTCATCATCGCCTGGGAGATCCGCGGCTTCGTGATGTCGCGCTGGCGCGCGCAGGCGGGCTCGCAGCTTCACGGCCGGCTGGTCGCGATGTTCTCGGTGGTGGCGGTCGCGCCGGCGGCGCTGCTCGCGGTGTTCGCGCTGGTCACGATCGACAAGGGCTTCGACAGCTTCTTCTCGACCCGCGTGCGCGAAATCGTCGACAACTCGCTCGTCGTCGCGCGCGCCTATCTCAACGAAGCACGCCCGCTCGATCCGCGGCGAGATCCTCGCCATGGCCATGACGTGAACCGCGCGCGCCCGCTGTCGACAGGGACCGGACCCGTTCGCCGAGTTCTTCACCGCGCAGGCGACGATCCGCGGCCTGCCCGAGGCGCAACTCATCAACCCTACCGACATGTCGGTGGTGGAGCGCGCGAAGATCCAGATCGGCCGCGACTTCCCGAAGCCCCGGCGCCCGACATCCAGAGCGCCGAGACCGCCGAGCCGATCCTGCTCGCGCCGGCAAGCAGAACGCCATCGGCGCGATCCTGAAGCTGTCGGGCTATGACGACCTCGTGCTGTTCGTCGCGCGCCCCGTCGATCCTCGCGCCAACAGCTACATGCGGCTCGTGGAGCAGGGGTCGGAGGAATACAACGCCCTGACGCTGCGGCGGCCGCGCATTCAGGCGACCTTCGCGCTGCTCTACGTGCTGCTGTCGCTGTCGCTGCTGCTCGCCGCCATCTGGCTCGGCCTCGCCTTCGCCAACCGCCTCGTCGCGCCGATCCGGCGCCTCATCACCGCCGCCGACCAGGTCAGCCAGGGCGACCTCTATGTCCAGGTGCCGATCTCGCGGAAGCAGGAAGGCGATCTCGGGGCGCTCGGCGAGACCTTCAACAAGATGACGGCGGAGCTCCGCACCCAGCGCAACAAGCTGGTGGAGGCCGCAGAGCAGATGGACAGCCGCCGCCGCTTCACCGAGGCGATGCTGGCGGGCGTCTCGGCCGGCGTCATCGGCATCGACTTCTCGGGCTGCGTCACGCTGATGAACCGCTCGGCCGAACGCCTCATCGGCGAGCCGGAGGAGACGCTGCTCGGCCGTCCGCTGCGCGAGGCCGCCCCCGAATTCGCGCCGCTGATCGACGCCGCGCTCGGGCGGTCGCAGCGGCTGGTGCAGGGGCAGATCACGATCCTGAGGGGAGGTCGCGAGCGCAACCTCAACGTCCGCTTCACGACCGAGACCTCGGCCGCCGACGAGCACGGCTACGTCGTGACGCTCGACGACATCACCGAGCTCGTCTCGGCGCAGCGCACCTCCGCCTGGGCCGACGTCGCGCGCCGCATCGCGCACGAGATCAAGAATCCGCTCACCCCGATCCAGCTCTCGGCGGAGCGCATCCGGCGCAAATACGGCAAGGTCATCGTCGAGGAGCGGGACATCTTCGACCAGTGCACCGACACGATCATCCGCCAGGTCGACGACATCAAACGGATGGTGGACGAGTTCTCGTCCTTCGCCCGCATGCCCAAGCCTACGATCGAGGAGGAGAACCTCGCCGAGATCGTGAAGCAGGGCGTGTTCATGATGCGCGTCGGCTATCCGGACATCGTCATCGAGGCGACGGGCGTCGACAAGCCGGTGGCGGCGCGCTTCGACCGCCGCCTCATCAGCCAGGCGGTCACCAACATCGTCAAGAACGCGACCGAGTCGGTCGCCGCCGTCCCCGAGAACACGCCAGGCGTCGGCCGCATCGACGTCTCCGTGCGCCGCGAGGGCGACATTGCGGTGATCGAGGTGGTGGACAACGGCACGGGACTTCCGACCGAGAACCGACAACGGCTTCTCGAGCCCTATATGACGACCCGCGAGAAGGGCACGGGGCTCGGCCTCGCCATCGTTGGGAAGATCATGGAGGAGCACGGCGGCGGCGTCGAACTGCTCGATTCCCCGGCCGTCGCGGACGGCGGCCGCGGCGCGATGGTTCGGCTCTGGTTCCTGGCCCGCAGTCCGACCGAGACCGCCGTGGTTCCCGCCGACGCCCAGCCCGCCGCCTGATTTCGACGTCTTTCATTTCGGAGCTATTTGGACTTCACATGGCCACCGACATTCTCATCGTCGACGACGAAGCCGACATCCGGGAGCTCGTCGCCGGTATCCTGCAGGACGAGGGCCACGGCGCCCGCACGGCCCGCAATTCCGACGAGGCGCTGGCCGAGATCGCCAAGCGGCGCCCGCACCTCGTGTTCCTCGACATCTGGATGCAGGGCTCGAAGCTCGACGGCCTCGAGCTGCTCGACGTCGTCCACCGCGACCATCCCGAGATCCCGATCGTGATGATTTCGGGCCACGGCAACATCGAGACGGCCGTCTCGGCCATCAAGAACGGCGCCTACGACTTCATCGAAAAGCCCTTCAAGGCCGACCGCCTGGTGCTGATCGCGCAGCGGGCGCTGGAGAGCTACCAGCTGAAGCGCGAGATCAAAGATCTGAAGCGCGGCTCGGGCGTCACCACGAGCTTCGTGGGCAAGTCGACGGTCATGAATCAGCTGCGCGGCGCGCTCGACCGCGTCGCGCCGACCAACAGCCGCATCCTGATCGCGGGACCCTCGGGCTCGGGCAAGGAGCTCGCGGCGCGCGTCATCCACTTGAAGTCGTCGAGGGCCAAGGGCCCGTTCGTCCTCATCAACGCCGCCGCCATCACGCCGGAGCGGATGGAGGAAGAGCTGTTCGGCGTCGAGGGCGTGGAGAACGGCGGCTCGCGCAAGGTGGGGGCGCTCGAGGAGGCGCATGGCGGCACGCTCTTCATCGACGAAGTCGCCGACATGCCGCGCGAGACGCAGAACCGCATCCTGCGGGTTCTCGTCGAGCAGACCTTCACCCGCGTCGGCGGGACCACGAGGGTCCAGGTCGACGTCCGCATCATCTCGTCCTCGGCGCGCAATCTCGAGGAGGAGATCGCGCAGGGACGCTTCCGCGAGGACCTGTTCCACCGCCTCGCGGTGGTTCCGGTGCGCGTGCCGGCGCTCTCCGAGCGGCGCGAGGACATTCCGGAGCTGATCGACCACTTCCTCGACCAGATCTCCGGCGCGACCGGCCTCGCCAAGCGCACCATCGGCGAGGACGCGATGGCGGTGCTCCAGTCGCACGACTGGCCCGGAAACGTCCGGCAGCTTCGCAACAACGTCGAGCGCCTGATGATCCTGGCCGGCGGCGACCCGGACGCGGTGGTGACGGCGAGCATGCTGCCTTCGGAAATCGGCACCATGGTTCCGCCGACGCCGACGGGCGCGGGCGGCGAGCAACTGATGGGCCTGGCGCTCCGCGACGCCCGCGAGATCTTCGAGCGCCAGTATCTGCTCGCGCAGATCAGCCGCTTCGGCGGCAACATCTCACGCACCGCCGAGTTCATCGGCATGGAGCGCTCGGCGCTGCACCGGAAGCTGAAGGCGCTCGGCATCGGGTGAGGCATGCGTGATCCCGGACGTCGCATTGCGTCGATCCGGGATCGTCATCGCGAAGAAGCGCCTTTAACTCAGGACGATCCCGGCTCTGCGCTCCGCGTCGGCCGGGATGATGGCTGACTCAACGGAAATCCCATGTCCCGCATCGCCTATGTCAATGGCCGTTACGTCCCTCACGCCGAGGCTTCGGTCCACATCGAGGATCGGGGCTATCAGTTCGCCGACGGCGTCTACGAGGTCTGCGAGGTCATGGGCGGGCGGCTCATCGACGAGCCGCGGCACCTCGCGCGCCTCTGGCGCTCGCTGGACGAACTCAGGATCCGCCATCCGATGAGCGAGGCGGCGCTGAAGGTGGTGTTGCGCGAGACCGTGCGCCGCAACCGGGTGCGGGAGGGCATCGTCTATCTCCAGGTGACCCGCGGCGTCGCCCGGCGCGACCATTATTTTCCCGCCGCGACCGTCGCGCCGGCGGTCGTCGTCACGTCGCGCTCGTTCGACCGGGCGAAGAACGACGTCGGCGCGGAGGCGGGCGTGAAAGTGATCACGGTCCCGGAGAACCGCTGGCCGCGCGTCGACATCAAGTCTGTCGGCCTGCTTCCGAACGTGCTGGTCAAGCAGCAGGCCAAGGAGGCCGGCGCGAAGGAGGCCTGGTATGTGGACGCCGACGGCCATGTCACCGAAGGCGGCTCGACCAACGCCTGGATCGTGAGCGCCGACGGCGTGTTGATCACCCGCCCGGCCGAAAGCGGCATCCTGCGCGGCATCACCCGATCGACGGTCGCCGACATGGCGCGCGATCTTCAGATCCGCGTCGAGGAGCGGCCCTTCACGGTCGCCGAGGCCAAGGCTGCCAAGGAAGCTTTCATGACCGCCGCGACCGCGATCGTGACGCCGATCGTCGCGATCGACGGCGCGCCGGTGGGCGACGGCCGGCCGGGCAAGGTCGCGCTCGAATTGAGACGCCGCTATCACGAATTCGCCCATCGCGGTGAAGCGTAACGAAAAACGCCGCCTTGGACGGTTCGTCCTACCACCAAAGTCTTGCGGAACGCCGCCCTGACGGCCTTAATAAGGGGGACGCCGCTTCGTGAAGTCGGCGTCGGCGCTGCGGGCGGGCGGCGGACGGGGGCCAAAAATCCTTCGGACGATCTCCATGACGCCTGCGACGGCCGACGCCAGCGGACGGCGAGCGACTGCGCAAACGAAAGAACAAGAAGATGGCCGCTGAGCGCGCACAGAACCTTCAAGACACCTTTCTCAACAATGTCCGCAAGAACAAGGTCCCGCTGACGATCTTCCTGGTGAACGGCGTCAAGCTGCAGGGCGTGGTCACCTGGTTCGACAATTTCTGCGTGTTGCTGCGCCGCGACGGGCACTCGCAACTCGTGTACAAGCACGCCATATCGACGGTGATGCCGGGACACCCGATCCAGCTCTTCGAGCCCGAAGAGGCGGAAGGGGACATCGTCCCGTCGCGCGGCGGGCGGTGACGACGCGGCCGACCGTCGTCTTGTGACGCGTCGCATGGGTTGAACGTTTGGAAGATACCGGTTCTTCGGCGGCGGAAGCTCGCCGCCCGACGGCGCGCACCCGCGCGATGGTGATCACGCCGTTGCTCGGCAGGGCGCCGTCCACGAGCGCGCGCACGCCCGAGGCGCGCCTCGAGGAGGCGGTCGGCCTCGCCGACGCCATCGAGCTCGACGTGGTCGCGAGCCGGCTGGTGACGCTCTCCGAAATCCGGCCCGCCACCTATCTGGGCAAGGGCAAGGTCGCGGAGTTCGCCGACATCGCGAAGGCCGAGGGCGTGGAGCTCGTGGTGATGGACACCGCGCTCTCGCCGGTCCAGCAGCGCAATCTCGAGAAGGAGCTCGGGGCCAAGGTGCTGGATCGCACCGGCCTCATCCTCGAGATCTTCGGCCGCCGCGCCCGCACCAAGGAAGGCGTGCTGCAGGTCGAGCACGCGCATCTCACCTGGCAGAAGAGCCGGCTCGTCCGATCCTGGACCCATCTCGAGCGCCAGCGCGGCGGCTTCGGCTTCCTCGGCGGCCCGGGCGAAACCCAGATCGAGGCCGATCGCCGCGTCATCGGCGAGCGCATCCTCAAGATCGAGCGCGAGCTCGAGCAGGTGAAACGCACCCGCGGCCTCCACCGCGCGGGGCGCAAGCGCGTGCCGTACCCGGTGGTCGCGCTCGTCGGCTACACCAACGCCGGCAAGTCGACGCTGTTCAACCGCCTGACGCGCGCCGACGTCACCGCCGCCGACATGCTGTTTGCGACGCTCGACCCGACGCTGCGCCAGATCCGCCTGCCGCATGGCGCGCCCGCGATCCTGTCGGACACTGTGGGCTTCATCTCCGAACTGCCCACGCAGCTCATCGCCGCCTTCCGGGCGACGCTCGAGGAGGTGCTGGAGGCCGACGTCATCCTCCACGTCCGCGACGTCTCCCACGACGACACGGAAGCGCAGGGCGAGGACGTCGTGTCGGTGCTGAAGGATCTCGGCGTCGATCCCGAGACGGACCCGCGGCTGATCGAGGTCTGGAACAAGATCGACGCGCTCGGAGAGGACGCCAAGGCCCATCTCGCCGCCACCGCCGCCCGGCGCGAGGAACTGAACCGGCCTGCGCTCGTCTCGGCGCTGACGGGCGAAGGCGAGGGCGCGCTGCTCGCCGCGATCGAGGAGCGGATCTCCACCGGCCGCGAGACCTATGTGGTGAGCGTCGCAGCCGCCGACGGCGCGAGCGAGAACTGGCTGCGGCGCCAGGGCGACGTGATGGCGCGCGACGTCGACGAGGACGGGGCTGTGCGCTTCGTGCTCCGCCTCGAGGCCGGACGGGTCGAGGGACTGCTCCGCCGCTTCCCCGCGGCCGCGCCCTATGGCGAGAACGCCGCCGAGCGTCGCAGCGCCTGAGCCCAGGCGGACACGAGCCGCCTCCGCTCCCGACTTTGTATCAAAACGTATCGCGGGACCGGTTTCGCGACATCTCGCGACAGTCGCGTCGCGAGGCTGACAAAGACGTGCGACAGCCTCCGCATAGAACTGTTCTACCTTGAAGTCGGGGGAAGCTCCCCCGTCCGCCATAGCCTGGCGTCGTCGCCGCCGCGTCGTTGGACGCGCGGCCGACGCCGGGATCCAAGCTGAGACCCCAGGGAGATGTCCATGGTTCGGCTCAACGTGAATGGTCAGGTCCGCGAGATTGAAGCGGATCCCGGCACCCCGCTCCTCTGGGCGCTCCGCGAGCAGCTCGGGCTCACCGGCACCAAATATGGCTGCGGCGTCGCGCAATGCGGGGCCTGCACGGTGCACATCGACGGCGCGGCGGTGCGCGCCTGCGTCATGCCGCTCGCTTCGGTGAAGGAAGAGCAGAAGATCGTCACCATCGAGGGGCTGGCCAACGGCAAGCCGCATCCTGTGCAGAAGGCCTGGGTCGATCTCGACGTCCCGCAATGCGGCTTCTGCCAGTCGGGCATGATCATGGCGGCGGCGGCGCTCCTGAAGGAGAACCCGAACCCGACCGACGAAGACATCCGCTCCGAGATCACCAACATCTGCCGCTGCGGCACCTACAACCGCGTTCTCGCCGGCATCAAGAAGGCCGCCGTCGAAGGCGGCGCGGGTTGAGGGAGGCGGTCATGAACAAGCTCTTTTCGCAAGCTCCCTCGCCCTCGCGCCGAGGCTTCCTCGCGGGCGTCGCGGCCGTCGCCGGCGGCGCGTCCTTCGGCTTCCACATTCCCTTCGCGGACGCCGCCGAACCGGCTTTCCCGGACGAGGTCAACGCCTGGGTGGTGGTGAAGCCCGACGACACGGTGGTGATCCGCATCGCCCGTTCCGAGATGGGGCAGGGCACGCTCACAGGCCTCGCCCAGATGGTCGCCGAAGAGCTCGAATGCGACTGGTCCAAGGTCACGACCGAGTATCCGACGCCCGGCGAGAACCTGAAGCGCAAGCGCGTCTGGGGCGCGATGGCGACCGGCGGCAGCCGCGGCATCCGCGAGAGCCATCAATATGTCCGCGAAGGCGGCGCGGCCGCGCGCGAGATGCTGATCGCAGCCGCGGCCAAGGGCTGGGGCGTGAAGCCATCCGAGTGCAAGGCCGAGAACAGCGTCATCACGCACGCGGCTTCCGGCCGCTCCACCACCTACGGCAAAGTCGCGGCGGAAGCGGCCAAGATGGAGCCGCCGAAGGAGATCCGCCTCAAGGATCCGAAGGACTGGGGCGTTATCGGCAAGTCGCTGCTGCGGCTCGACACCAAGCCGAAGACCGACGGCAGCCAAGTCTACGGCATGGACCTCAGCTTCCCCAACATGCTGAACGCCGCCATCAAGGACTGTCCGGTGCATGGCGGGACGCTGAAGAGCGTGAACAGCGCCGACGCCGAGAAAGAGCCGGGCGTGCGCGGCGTCGTGCGCGTCGGCGACAGCGGCGTCGCGGTGGTGGCGGACACCTTCTGGCAGGCGAAACTCGCCGCCGACCTGCTCGAGATCGAGTGGGACCCGGGCAAGAACGGCGAGGTTTCGAGCGCGAGCCTCGCGGAGTGGTTGAAGGAGGGGCTAGACGCCAAGGAGGCCTTCGTCGGCAACAAGAACGGCGACGCGGCCAAGGCGCTCGGCTCCGCCGCCAGGGTCGTCGAGGCGACCTACAGCTATCCGCTCCAGAACCACGCCTGCATGGAGCCGATGAACGCGACGGCGATCTGGACGGAAGACCGCTGCGAGGTCTGGACCCCGACCCAGAACGGCGAGGGCGCGCTCGCCGCCACCATCGCGGCCTCGGGGCACGACGCCTCCAAGTGCGACGTCCACAAGGTGCATCTCGGCGGCGGCTTCGGCCGGCGCGGCGCGACCCATGACTGGGTCACGCAAGTCGTCGAGATCGCCAAGAAGTTCCCGGGCCGGCACGTCAAGCTGATCTGGACGCGCGAGGAGGACATGATCCACGGGCGCTTCCACCCGATCACCCAGTGTCGGATGCGCGCCGCGCTGAACGACAAGGGCGAGCTGACGGGGATGCACATGCGCATTTCCGGCCAGTCGATCGTGGCCGCGATCGTCCCGGGCCGGCTCGCCGAAGACGGCAAGGATCCGTTCGTGTTCCAGGGGCTGATGGCGAGCGGCAAGGAGTTCGAGATCGGCTACACGATCCCGAACCTCCTGATCGACCACGCGATGCGGAACCCGCATCTCACGCCCGGCTTCTGGCGTGGGGTGAACACCAATCCGAACGCCATCTATCTCGAATGCTTCATGGACGAGCTCGCCCACGCCACGGGGCAGGACCCGCTCGCCTTCCGTCTGAAGCTCATGGAAAACCACCCGAAGCATCGCGCGGTGCTGCAGGCGGTCGCCGACAAGATCGGCTGGGACAAGCCCGCGCCGAAGGGCATCTATCGCGGCCTCGCGCAGGTGATGGGTTTTGGCGCCTACGTCGCTGGCGCGGCGGAGGTCTCGGTCACCGACGGCGAGCTGAAGGTCCACCGCATCGTGGCGGCGACCGACCCCGGCTACGCGGTCAACCCGCAGCAGATCGAGGCGCAGGTCGAGGGCTCGTTCGTCTATGGCCTCTCGGCGGCTCTTTATGGCGAGATGACCGTCGAGAAGGGCCGCGTCGTCGAGGAGAACTTCAACACCTACAGGGTGATGAAGCTCGCCGAGATGCCGAAGGTCGAATCGATCCTGATGCCGTCCGGCGGCTTCTGGGGCGGCGTCGGCGAGCCGACGATCGCGGTCGCCGCGCCCGCCGTGTTGAACGCGGTCTTCGCCGCGACAGGTAAGCGCGTGCGGAACATCCCGCTGAAGAACACGGACCTGAAACAGGCGTGACGCGCATCTATCCGGGAAGGCCCTGGGCCGTGGCCGCGTTCGTCGCGGTCGCCTTCGGCCTTCCCGCCTTCGCCGCCGAGCCGACGCCGCCCGGAGCCACGAGCTGCTCGGGCTGCCATGCGGCGGGCTCCGCCTTCGGGCCGCTGGCGGGCGTTCCCGCCGAGCGCACCGAGGCGGCGCTTGCGGCGTTCCGTTCGGGCGAGCGCCCCTCGACGCTGATGGGCCGGATCGCCAAGGGCTTCGACGAGAACCAGTCGCGCGCGATCGCGCAGTGGTGGGCGGGCCAGGAGGCGGGCAAGTGACGGCGCCGATCACACGGCGAGCCGCGGGTATCGGCCTTGGCGCGGCGGCGCTCGCGCTGTCTGCTCCGATCGTGGCGCGAGCCGCGAAGCCGAGGGTCGTTGTGGTCGGCGGCGGGTTTGGCGGCGCGGAGGCCGCCCGCGCGCTCGCCGCTGGCGGCGCGGACGTCACGCTCGTCGAGCCGAACGAGACCTACGCCTCCTGCCCGTTCTCCAACGAGGTGATCGTCGGCCTGCGGCCAATGGAGCGGCAGCTCTTCGGCTATGACGGCGTGAAGGCCGCCGGCGTCACCGTCGCCCGGACCTCCGCGACGGCGATCGACGCGCAGGAGAAGACGGTCGCGCTCGCCTCCGGCGGACCGCTGCCGTTCGACCGGCTTGTGCTGTCGCCGGCATCGAGATCCGCTACGGCGCGCTCGCCGGCTATGACGAGGCCGCTTCAACGGTCCTGCCGCACGCCTGGAAGGCCGGGGACCAGACGCTCCTTCTGGCCAAGCAGCTCGAGGCCATGGAGGACGGCGGCCTCGTGGTGATGTCGGCGCCCGCTAACCCCTTCCGCTGTCCGCCCGGTCCCTATGAGCGCGCGAGCCTGATCGCGCATTATCTCAAGACGCGGAAACCGAAGTCGAAGCTCATCCTGCTCGACGCCAAGGACAAGTTTTCGAAGCAGCCGTTGTTCGAAGCGGCATGGAAGGAGCTTTACGCCGGCGTGCTGGAGTTCGTGCCGCTCTCGGCCGGCGGGCAGGTGACCGAGGTCGACGCGAAGCAGAAAACCTTCAAGACCGACTTCGAGACCTATCGGGCGGCGGTCGGCAACGTCATCCCGCCGCAGCGCGCCGCGAGGATCGCGGTCGACGCCGGCTGCGCCGACAAGTCCGGCTGGTGCCCGATCGATCCGGTCACCTTCGAGTCGAAGCTCATTCCGGGGGTCCACGTCATCGGCGACGCCGCGATCGCCGGCGCGATGCCGAAATCGGCCTTCTCGGCGAACGCCCAGGCCAAGGTCTGCGCCGAGGCCGTTCTAGCGTTGATCGCGGGACAAGAGCCCGTCGAGCCGCGCCTCATCAACACTTGCTACAGCCTCGTGGCTCCGGGCTACGGCATCTCGATCGCGGGCGTGTTCAAGCCGTCGAACGGACTTCTGGCCGACGTCGAGGGCGCGGGCGGGATCAGCCCGCTGAACGCGCCGAATGCGGCGCGCGAACAGGAGGCGAAATACGCCGAGGCCTGGTACGACGTCATCACCAAGGCGACGTTCGGATGAGATGGCGCGCGCAATCCTGTTCCTCGCCACGCTTGTCCTCGCCAGCAGCGCGCATGCCGACGGCGGGCGCTACGAGGTTTTGGGCGACGAGATCCCCAAACCTCTCACCGATCAGCCCGGAGATCCGGCGCGCGGCCGCGCCATCGTGGTCGACCGCCGCAAGGGGCTCTGCCTGCTCTGCCACTCCGGGCCTTTTCCGGAGGAGCGCTTTCAGGGTGATCTCGCGCCTTCGCTCGAGGGCGCGGGCGACCGCAACACGCCCGGCGCGCTGCGCCTTCGGCTGGTGGACAGCCGCCGCGTGAATACGGATACGATCATGCCGCCTTACTTTGAAACGACGGGCCTCCATCGGGTCGCGCCGGAATTCAGGGACAAGACAATCCTGAACGCGCAGGAGATCGAGGACGTGATCGCGTTTCTCGCCACGCTGAAGACGACGGGCGGAAGCCGATGACCGCCGTTTCCCGCAGGTCTGCGCTCGGGATCGGCGCAGGCGCGCTCGCGCTCGTCACGGTGAAGCCGGCCGCCGCCCAGTTCGTCCGCAAGGACGGCGCCGCCACCCTTGAGGCGATCCGCGCCTTCACCGGCGGCAAGGAGGCGGCGCCCGGCAAGATCGTCATGGACATTCCCCCCTTGGTCGAGAACGGCAATTCGGCGCCGCTGAAGCTCGACGTGCCGGGCCTGGGCGACGGCGTGTTCGTGCGCCGCATCGGCGTGTTCAACGAGAAGAATCCGCTGCCCGAGACCGTCACGCTGCATCTCGGCCCGCGGACGGCCCCGCGCGTGCAGACTCGCATCCGCCTCGCCGACAGCCAGACCATCACGGCGATCGCCGAGCTTTCGGACGGCACGTTCCATTCCGCGACCGCCGACGTGATCGTCACGCTGGCGGCCTGCGTGGAGGGCTGAAGGCATGGCGCGCGCGCTCGTCAACGCTCCGAAGACCGCCAAGGCCGGCGAGATGATGGAGATCAAGACCCTCATCAGCCACGTGATGGAGACCGGATTCCGGCCGGGCATGGACGGCAGGATCAAGCCGCGCGACATCATCACGGAGTTCGCCTGCGAATATGACGGCGAGGTCGTGTTCCGCGCCGCGCTCCATCCGGCGACTTCGGCCAATCCCTATCTCGCCTTCGAGACCCGCGCGACGCGCAGCGGTCCGATGAAGCTGACCTGGCGCGGCGACAATGGCTTCGAGCAGACCGAAACGGTCGACATCACGGTGGAGTAGCGCCGCGGCAGCATCGCTTCTCGCGCTGACGACGCTCGGGGCGCTGGCGGAGCCGAAACGCTCGGGCTTCGACGACATGTCCGCCTCGACGCAGGCGATGCAGCGTGACGACGTCCAGAACCCCGGAATGCTCGCGGCCGGACAGGGCGAGGCGCTGTGGAACGCGCAGCCGCCCGGCGGCGGACAGTCCTGTGCAAGCTGCCACGGAGATGCGACGGCGAGTATGAAGGGCGTCGCGGCGCGCTATCCTGCGTTCGACGAGGCGACCCGGCGGCCCATCGATCTTCAGGACCGCATCCGCGCCTGCAACGCCCGCAGGCCCGGCGCGCCGGACATGCCGCATGAGAGCGAGGAGCTCGTGGCGCTTTCGGCCTATGTCGGGCTGCAGTCGCGCGGAACGCCCACGGCGCCGGATCCGGATCCGCGGCTCGCGCCGTTCAGGGCGCGCGGGCAGGCCTTGTTCGAGCGGCCGATCGGCCAGCTGAACCTTTCCTGCGCGGCCTGCCATGACGCGCGGGCGGGCGGGCGGCTCGCCGGCGCACTCATCCCGCAGGGGCACCCGAACGGCTATCCGCTCTATCGGCTCGAATGGCAGGGGATGGGCTCGCTCCAGCGGCGGCTGCGCAACTGCATGACGGGCGTGCGCGCCGAGGCGCCGCCGTTTGGCGCGCCGGACTTCGTGGAGCTCGAACTTTATCTTCAGTCGCGCGCCGCGCCGCTCGCCGTCGAAACGCCGGCGGTCCGGCCGTAGGCCGGGCTTTCGCGTCGTCAAAAGAGGAGGGACGGCCGCCGGCGCGGGAACGCAGGGGGGGGGGAGTGTCGGCGGCCGTCCGCGGCGCCTTGGGGGAAAGGCGCCCGCCGGGCGCGGCGGGGTTCGGAGGGGGGAGCCGCGCCCGGGCGTTCGAGGCCGCGCCTTTCAGGGCGCGGACAGAAAGGTCGTGAGGGCTCAGCCCTCGTTGTCGTTGCCGGTCCAGCCGCGGAACACGGCGCCGGTGCCGGTCGGCGAGGGCGGAGTGGCGAGGCCGCGGATCTCGCGCTCGAGCATCACCGGCGTCATGTTCTGCTGCAGGCGCGGGTCGCGCTCGCCCTGGGCGGTCGGCGCCTGCATCCCGCCGGCGCGCTCGCTGGCGGTGCTGGCGGCGTGGGCGGCGGAGGCGGAGATGACGAGAGCGGCGGCGGCGGTCAGAATCGTCTTCATCGAACTGGTCTCCATCTTTCGGTCTGCGGCGGAGGCCGCGAAGTCGAGACGCGGAAGCGCCCCGTCGATGAAGAGAGGTTTAAGCGCCGCCTGTCGCAGAGATCTGTCGGCGAACAGGTCGAACGGTCGCGATTTGTATCGGCCGCAGTCGTCGCGACATTCTGATACACTTTTTCCCGGCGTCGCTTCGGCGATCACGCTATGGTGCTCTTGGCACACATCTTGAGCATCGCAATGGAACCGCAGCCCCACATCGCCGTGGTCGACGACCACAGGGACATCCGAGATCTCGTTTCGAAGTATCTCGCCCAGCACGGCTACCGCGTGAGCCAGGCCGAGAGCGCGCCCGCGTTCCGCCGGCTCGCCGAGAAGACGGCGGTCGATCTCGTGGTGCTCGACGTCATGATGCCGGGCGAGGACGGGCTGTCGCTGTGCCGGGAGCTGCGGGCCGCGACCGACATCCCGGTCATCATGCTGACCGCGATGGCCGAGGACACCGACCGCATCGTCGGACTCGAGATCGGCGCCGACGACTATCTGACGAAGCCGTTTAACCCGCGAGAGCTTCTCGCGCGCATCAAGGCGGTGCTGCGCCGCGTCCAGTCGCTTCCGCCCCAGCGCGGCGCCCCCAAGGCCAAGGAGATCCGCTTCGACCGCTGGCTGCTCAATGTCGGCCGGCGCGAACTGGTCGACGACGGCGGCGTGGCGGTGCCGCTCTCGACCGCGGAGTTTCGGCTGCTGTCGGCCTTTCTCGATCACGCCGGCTTGGTGCTCAGCCGTGACCAGCTGCTCGACCTCACGGTCGGACGCGCCGCCGATCCCTTCGACCGCTCGATCGACAATCAGGTGAGCCGTCTGCGCAAGAAAATCGAGGCCGATCCCAAGACGCCGACGCTCATCAAGACGCATTGGGGCGGCGGCTACAGCTTCTCGGCGGAGATGACGACGTGATCCGCCAGTTCTGGTCGAGAAGCCTGACCGTCCAGTTCATCGTGCTGATGCTGCTTGCGCTCGCCGCCTCTCAGGGCGTCGGCGCGGTGGTCGCGTGGTACGAGCGCTCCGACCTCCTGCAGAAGCAGATCAAGTCGGAGTTCGTCAGCCGGGCGGCCTCGGTGGCGCAGCTCCTCGAGGCGACGCCCAAGGAGCTGCAGGACGACATTCTGGCTGCGACCGCGACCAACTATTCGCGCTTCTGGGTCTCGCCCGCTCCGCCGACCGAGGTCGCGGACTGGCGCGGCGAGGCGTTCCGGCAGCTCACCTTGCCGCTGCCGAGCTACATCAATCTCGGCAGCCCCGAGAAGCTCAGGACGGCGCCGCCCAACGAGGCGCTGCTCGCCGCCGCCAAGGCCTCCACCAGCGCGCAATGGAGCGAGCTGTCGTCGAGCGCCTGGCCGCTCGACCGGACGGCGAAGTTCGTGCGGCTCGACGACGCCTTCGGCATGGGGCTCGCGGTGCGGCTCACCAACGGCTCGTGGCTCAACACCGCCTTCGCCAAGCCCGCCGCCAACGCGTTCTGGACGCAGCAGGCCGCGGCCTCGATCGGTTTCGCAGCGCTCCTCCTCTGCGCCATCGCCGTGGTGCTGGTGCGCGGCATCACCCGCCCGATGCGGCGCATGGCGGACGCGGCGGAAGCGCTCGGCCGCGGCGAGCGCGTCGAACTCGCCGAGACCGGCCCGGACGACATCCGCCAGACGGCGGAAGCCTTCAACCGCATGCAGGACCGCCTGCAGCGCTTCGTCGAGGACCGCACCCGCATGCTCGCGGCGATCGGCCATGACCTGAGGACGCCCATCACCTCGCTTCGGCTGCGCGCCGAATTCGTCTCCGACGAGGAGACGCGCGAAAAAATGCTGGCGACGCTCGATGAACTGCGCGGGATGACCGAGGCGAGCCTCGCCTTCGCGCGCGAGGAGGCGGTCGAGGAGGAGACCCGCGCGGTCGACCTGACGGCGCTCGTCGAAAGCCTCTGCGACGACCTGCGGGAGCTCGGGCAGGAAGTCGTTTTCCTGGAGGGCGCGCGCATTCGCACCCGCTGCCGGCCGGACTCGTTGCGCCGGGCGGTCCGCAACCTCGTCGAGAACGCCTCGCGCTACGCCGGCGGAGCGCGCGTCAGCGTGTTCGAGACCGCGCAGGCGATCGCAATCGACGTCGAGGATGACGGGCCCGGCGTGCCCAAAGACGCGCTGGAGCAGGTGTTCGCGCCGTTCTACCGGCTGGAGGTCTCGCGCAACCGCGAGACCGGGGGCGTCGGGCTCGGCCTCGCCATCGCCCGCTCTATCGCGCGCCGGCATGGCGGCGACGTCGTGCTGGAGAACCTCGACAAGGGCCTGCGCGCGCGCATCACGCTTCCGCAGGCGAGGGTGGCGGGCGAAAGCGAACAGACGTCCGCGCCCCGCCAGCGCCGGGCCGCGCTCCCGGCCCCCGTGACCTCGCCCGCGGCGCCTGCGCGCTGAGGGGCGAGGCCCGGACGGCCGCAGCGGCTCAGTAGCGCTTGTAGCTCAGGAACTTGCCCGACATCTGGAGTTTCACCCGGTCGCCCTTCTGATCGGGCTGGCGCTCCATCGTCATGTCGAAGTCGATCGCCGACATGATGCCGTCGCCGAACTCCTCGTTGATGAGCTCCTTCCAGGTCGTGCCGTAGACCATGACGAGCTCGTAGAACCGGTAGATCACCGGGTCGGTCGGCGGGATCTCGGTGAGCGAGCCGCGATAGGGGATCTCGGTCAGCAGGATCTCGGCCTCCTTCGGCAGGTCGAGCAGCGCGGCGGCCTTGGCGGCCTCGCTCGGCTCGAGCCGCATCTGGCCGAGCAGCGCGGCGGTGATCACGATCGGCGAGGTCGAGACCGAGACCTTCTCGTGGATCTCCTTCCAGGTCAGGCCCTTCATTCTCTTCTGCGACAGGACGAGTTCGGTGACTTCGGCGCGGATCATGGCGCGGCTCTCCTTGGGTGAGGCAGGTTGAGGTCGGGGTAGTGAAAAGTCAGGCCGACGCGGCGCGGGCCGGGGCGATCTCGGGCGGCGCGGCGGCGGCCGTCTCGCCCGGCCGCACCAGCGGCGGGCGGCGCGGGTCGTAGCTCTTCCCGGCGATCTCCGACGCGAAAGTCTTCGAGCGCGTCACGAGGAAGTCGAGCAGGTGGTTGCGCAGCGCGTAGTAGCTGTCGTGCTTGTGGATGTCGGTGCGCCGCCGGTCTTTCGGCAGCGTGTTCTCGACGATCTCGGCAATCTTGGCGCCCGGACCGTTGGTCATCAGCACGATCTTGTCGGCGAGCAGCATGGCCTCGTCGACGTCGTGGGTGATCATGAACACGGTCTGCTCGGTCTCGGTGCAGATGCGGCGCACCTCGTCCTGAAGGGACCCGCGCGTCAGCGCGTCGAGCGCCGAGAACGGCTCGTCCATCAGCAGCATCTTGGGCTCGATCGCGAGCGCCCGGGCGATGCCGACCCGCTGCTTCATGCCGCCCGACAGCTCCGCCGGCTTCTTGTGCTCGGAGCCGGTGAGATGGACGACGTCGATGTATTTCTGGCAGTGCGCCCGGACCTTGTCCTTCGGCCAGTCGGGATGACGCGACGTCACCGCGAAGGCGATGTTGCCCATCACCGACATCCAGGGCAGCAGCGAATGCCCCTGGAAGATCACCGCGCGGTCGAGGCTCGGACCCGAGATCTCGCGGCCGTCCACGATCACGACCCCGGCCGAGGGCTGGTCGAGGCCTGCGAGCACGTTGAGGATCGTGGTCTTGCCGCAGCCCGAATGGCCGATGAGGCAGACGAACTCGCCCTTGGCGATCGGCAGCCAGACGTTCTCGAAGACCGTGGTCTCGGTCCCGCCGGGCGCCGGATAGCGGCGCGCCAGCGCCTCGATGGAGATGAGGGGCTTGGTCATGGGCGAACGCCTGAAGGTTCGTCATGCCCCGGCTTGTCCGGGGCATCCACCGCGCCGACGCGCGGCGCTTCGTGGGTTGGCGTGGATCCCCCGGACAAGCCGGGGGATGACGAGGCGGTGTGGTTTCAGACGACGCCATCACCGTCACTCCCGGTAGGCCACGAGGCGGGCGGCGCGGGCGAGGGCGACGTCGAGGATCATGCCCACGAGGCCGATCAGCAGGATCGCGGTCAGGATGTTGCCGATGGAGAGGTTGTTCCACTCGTTCCAGACGAAGTAGCCGATGCCGGTGCCGCCCACGAGCATCTCGGCCGCCACGATCACGAGCCAGGCGATGCCGATCGAGATGCGCATGCCGGTCATGATGGTGGGGGCCGCCGCCGGCAGGATCACCATGAAGGCCTTGCGCAGCGGTCCGACCTCGAGCGTCGCGGCGACGTTGAGCCACTCTTTCCTGACGCTCGCGACCCCGAAGGCCGTGTTGATCAGCATCGGCCACAGCGAGCAGATGAAGATCACGAAGATGGCCGAGATCCCTGAGTCCTTGATCGTGTAGAGCGCGAGCGGCATCCAGGCCAAAGGCGAGATGGGTTTGAGGATCTGGATGAAGGGATCGAGCGCCCGGTAGGTGAGCGGCGACATGCCGATCAGGAAGCCGAGCGGGATCGCGACCAGCGCCGCGAGGCCGTAGCCGACCAGCACGCGCCCGAGCGAATAGGCGAGCTGGATCCCGACGCCTTGGTCGTTCGCGCCGCGGACGTAGAACGGGTCCTTGATGTGTTTCCAGAGCGTCGCGCCGACATCGGCAGGGGTTGGGAACGCGCTCTTCTGTCCCTCCGCGGCCGCGCCCGAGACGAGGGCTGCGTATTCCGGATCGACGTTTCCGGCCGCGCCTGCGGTCGGAAGGGTCGCGACGTGCCAGATCCCGATCAGCGCCGCGAGGATCGCGATCGAGAGCAGGCCGGCGCGAAGAGACAGCGAGGCGCGCATCGCTCAGGTCCGCTTGATCGCGAAGGACTCGACGTACTCCGCCGGCTTGGCCGGATCGAACGGCTTGCCCATCACCGAGAACGTCTTGGTGGTGGCGGTCGGCGCGGTGAGCCCGGCCTCGGCCATGAGCTTGGTCGCGTCGGTCGCGAGGAACACGTCCTTGGCCACCTTCTGGTAGTCGACGTCGCCCTTGATCTGCCCCCAACGCTTCATCTGGGTGAGGATCCAGACCGCGAAGCTCTCATAGGGGAAGGGGTCAAACGCGATGCGGTTCGGGTCCTTCATCACCTTGCCGAGCCCGTCCGCGAAGGTGCCGGTCAGCACCTGTTCGACGACCGTCTGCGGCTGGTTGAGGTAGTTGGTGGGTGCGATCGCCTCGGCGATCTGCTTGCGGTTCTCGGGCTTCTGCGCGAACGCCGTCGCCTCGATGATCGCCTTCAGCAGCGCCTGATAGGTGCCCGGCATCTCGGTCACGAACTGCTTGGAGGCCGAGAACGCGCAGCAGGGGTGGCCGTCCCAGATCTCCTTTGAGAGCAGATGGATGAAGCCGACGCCGTCATAGACGGCGCGCTGGTTCACAGGGTCGGGCGCGAGAAAACCGTCGATGTTGTCGGCGCGCAGGTTCGCGACCATCTCGGGCGGCGGCACGGCGCGGATCTGCACGTCGCGGTCCGGGTCGATCCCGGCCTCGGCGAGGTAGTAGCGCAGCAGGTAGTTGTGCATCGAATAGTCGAAGGGCACGGCGAACTTCATGCCCTTCCAGTCCTTCGGGTCGCGCTTGTCCTTGTGCTTGACCGCGAGGGTGATGGCCTGGCCGTTGATGTTCTCGACCGCCGGCATCGTCCACGGGATCGGGTTCGAGCCCACCCCCATCGAGATCGCGAGCGGCATCGGCGAGAGCATGTGGGCGGCGTCGTATTCCTTGTTGATCGCCTTGTCGCGGATCACCGCCCAGCCGGCGGTCTTCACCACTTCGACGTTCAGCCCCTGCTTTTCATAGAAGCCCATCGGCTTGGCCATGATGATCGGGGTCGCGCAGGTGATGGGGATGAAGCCGACCTTGAGGTCCTTCTTCTCGACCGGCAGCCCTTGGGCGAAGACCTCGGTCGCGGTCGCAAGCGGGAACAGCGCGTTGACGGCGGCGATCGCCGTCCCGGCGCCGACGGCGGCCAGGAAGGCGCGGCGGGTGGCGTCCTGCGGGAACAGCGCCCGCATCACCGCGCTCTCGACGACGCGCTTCGAGCGGTCGTCGGCGCTTGCGGGGTCGGCCGCGTGCTCGGCCTGACTGGCGTGGCGGCCGCAGGAGCAACCGGGGGTCAGGCGGTGGCGGGCGTCGAAGGGGTCTTTGAAAGCGGTCATCGGCGCGAGGCTCCGGTGGCGAGGCGTCACTTCCATTGCGAAGCGCGTGCCAAACTCCGGACGCCGCGCAATCCTCTCGCGTTCTTGACGCAAACGCGCTGGCGGTCGGTTACGAAAAATCGTAATTTACGAAATATCGTCTCTTGCTTACGAGATTTCGTTGTTGGCGCAGCTTTCGTTCGATCTCGGCCGGAACCCCGTCGCGGCCTTCGAGGCGCTCGCCGAGGCGGCGCTCGTGGTCGATCCGTTCGCCGACCGGGTGCTCGCCGCCAACGACGCCGCGCGCCGCCTACTGGCGGGCGGCGAGGGCGCAGACGTGGTCGGCCGCTCCTTCGCAGAGCTGCATCCGGGCCAGCGTCCGGCGCTCGTGGTGTTCACGGACGCGGTGCTGACGCTCGGCCGGCACTGGACGCGCTCGCTCTCGCCCGCGCCCTTCGAAGGAGGGGCGGCGCGCTACGAATATTCCGGCGTGCGGCTCGAGGGCCCGCGCGGGCCGATCGTCGTCACGATCGCCGATCTCGACGAGCGCCGGCGCCGCGACGCGGACGCCGAGGCCGAGCTCTACATGCGCGACGGCATCGCCGAATGGCGCAAGGTCGAGCGCTTCTTCCAGGAGGTGGAGCGCGAGAACCAGCTCATCCTGAAGGCGGCGGGCGAGGGGGTCTACGGCGTCAACGCCGAGGGGACCACCACCTTCCTCAACCCCGCGGCCGAACGCATGCTGGGCTGGAACGCCGAGGAGCTCGTGGGCAAGAACATGCACGCGACGGTGCATCACCATCACCCCGACGGCAGCCACTACCACAACCACGACTGCCCGATTTACGGCGCGTTCCGCGACGGCGCGGTGCACACCGTCACCGACGAGGTGTTCTGGAAGAAGGACGGCTCGCCGCTCTGGGTCGAATACACCTCGACCCCGATCAAGGACCGCGGCGTTGTGGTGGGCGCCGTCGTGGTGTTCCGCGACATCGGCCAGCGCCGCGAGGCCGACGAGAAGCTGAAAGCCGCTCTCGCCGAAGTCGACGCGCTGCGCGAAAAACTCGAGCTCGAAAACGCCTATCTGCAGGAGGAGATCCGGCTGGAGGGCCGCCATCGCGGCATCGTCGGCGCGAGCGCTGCGATCCAGACCACGCTTCGGCAAGTGGAGCTCGTCGCTCCGACCGACGCGAGCGTCCTCGTCACGGGCGAGAGCGGGACCGGCAAGGAGCTGATCGCCCGCGCGATCCACGAGGCGAGCGAGCGGCGCGAACGCCCGATGATCCGAGTCAACTGCGCTGCGATTCCGCGCGAGCTGTTCGAGAGCGAGTTCTTCGGCCACGCCCGCGGCGCCTTCACGGGCGCGCTGAGGGACCGCGTCGGGCGCTTCGAGCTCGCCGACGGCGGGACGCTGTTCCTCGACGAAGTCGGCGAGATCCCGCTCGAGCAGCAGGGCAAGCTGCTGCGCGTGCTCCAGGAAGGCCAGATCGAGCGCGTCGGCGAGGAGAAGACGCGGCGGGTCGACGTCCGCGTCATCGCCGCCACCAACCGCGACCTCGAGGCGGAGGTGAAGCGCGGCGCGTTTCGGCGTGATCTGTTCTTCCGCCTCAACGTGTTTCCGATCCACGCCGCGCCGCTGCGCGAGCGGCCGGAGGACATCCCGCTGCTCGCGCTCCACATGCTGGGCCGGCCCGGGCGCGCGCCGGCCGGCCGGGCTCCGAGCCTCACCGAGCGCGACGTCCGCCGCCTCGTCGCCTATGACTGGCCGGGCAACGTTCGCGAGCTCGAGAACGTCATCGAGCGCGCGCTCATCACCGCGCGCGACGGGCGGCTGGCGATCGATCTTCCGGGCGGCGAGGCGGCGGCGGTCCGCGCCGAGCCGCGGCCGGCCGGCAAGGCCCCTGCGATCGTTTCGGAGGACGACCGCCGCGCCCGCGACCGCGCCGCGCTCGTCTTTGCGCTGGAGGCGGCCGGCGGCCGGGTGTCCGGTTCCGGCGGCGCGGCGGAGCTGCTTGGCGTGAGGCCGACGACGCTCGCCTCGCGCCTCAAGGCCGCGGGCCTCGACGCGCGATCGTTCCGGCGGGGGCCAAGACCTAGCCGTCCCGCTCACTCGACCGCGACCCAATCCTTCAGGATGCGCCGTTCCTCGTCGGTGATCTCCGTGACGTTGCCGGGCGGCATGGAATGGGTCAGCACCGCCGTGACCCGGATCGCGCCGGCATGGGCCCGGATGTCCTGAAGCGTCTCGAGCTTCACCCCCTTCGGCGCGACGCCGACGCCGGGCCAGAGCGGCCTTTCGGCGTGGCACATGCTGCAGCGGGTCTGCACCACGAGCTGGGCGTTTTCGAACAGCTCGCTCTGGGCGCCTTGCGGTTCGACGACCGCGCGCCGGGCGGGCGCGGGGCCGGCCGCCGACAGAGCCGCGATCGCCGCCCCGCAGGCGGCCGTGATCCCCCAGGTCCACCAGGGCGAGGGCTTTCCGCGATGCATCGTGTTGAAGAAATGCCGGATCGACACGCCCATGACGATGACGAGCGCGAGGATGATCCACGAATACCGCGTCGCGAATGCGAGCGGATAGTGGTTGCCGATCATCACGAACACGACCGGCAGCGTCAGGTAGTTGTTGTGCAGCGAGCGCTGCTTGCCCTTCGCCCCGAGCGTCGGGTCGGGCGTCTCGCCGGCTTTCAGCGACGCCACCACCTTCCGCTGGTTGGGAATGATCACCATGAAGACGTTGGCCGCCATGATGGTGCCCATCATCGCGCCGATCTGCATGAAGGCGCCGCGGCCGGAGAACACGAAGGAGTAGATGAAGGCGAAAGCCACGATCATCGCGAAGGCCGAGAGCGCGAGCTTCAGGTCGCTCCTGGCGAGGTCGCTCTCGCAGAACTCGTTGTAGAGGAACCAGCCGAGAAAGATGCCGCCGAGGCTGTAGGCGACCGCCGAGATCGGATGGATGTCCATCACGGCGGGGTCGATCATGTAGAGCCGCGCGCCGAGATAGTAGACGATGACCAGAAGCGCGAAGCCCGACAGCCAGGTGGCGTAGGCCTCCCATTTGAACCAGGTGACGTGCTCGGGCAGCTGCGGCGGGGCGACCAGATACTTGACCATGTGGTAGAAGCCGCCGCCGTGGACCTGCCACTCGTCGCCATAGGCTTTCTCGGGCAGGCTGGGCCTCTGTTTCAGGCTGAGGTCGAGGTGGACGAAGTAGAACGACGAGCCGATCCACGCGATGCCGGCCATCACGTGCGTCCACCGCACGAAGAAGCTCACCCACTCCCAGATGATCGCGTCCAAGGCTCAGGCTCCCGAGAGTGGGCTTTGGCGTGGGAGAAACGACAGGCGCGACGCCTCCGGCCCCCTCCCCCTTGCGGGGAGGGTGAGGGTGGGGGTGGCGCCGGATAAGGCGCCGCGAGCGGTCATAGAGCGTTGGCGCCGTCGCGCTCCGTCCTGAACCACCCCCACCCCCGACCCCTCCCCGCAAGGGGGAGGGGAGAAGAGCGTCTCGCGATCAGCGATCCGCATTGGACTGATCCCGGTCGTGGAGCTTTTTGCCCGCCACGTATGTCGCGCGGATCGCGCGGTCGTCGGCCAGGATCATCTGGACGAACAGCGCCTCGAACAGGCTGTCGACCTCGCGCATCCGGCGGCGGATCAGCGGCGTCGAGTTCAGGTCGATGACCATCACGTCGGCCTCGTGGCCGGCCGCGAGATTGCCGACCTTGCCCTCCATGCGGACGCCGCCGCGCTGCCCATGGTGGCGAGCCAGAACGCCTTGACCGGTGCAGCGAGTAGCCGCGCAGCTGCGCGATCTCGTAGGCGGCCTTCATCGTGTCGAACATCGACATGGACGAGCCGCCGCCGATGTCGGTCGCAAGCCCCACCCGGACGGGCGAGTCGCAGTCGCGCAGGCCCTTCATGTCGAACAGCCCCGAGCCGATGAAGGCGTTCGAGGTCGGGCAGTGGGAGATGGCCGAGCCGGTCTCGCGCAGCCGCGCGATCTCGCGTTCGGTCAGGTGGATGCAGTGGCCGAAATTCGCGCCCTCGCCGATGAGCCCATAGGCCTCGTAGGCCCCGAGATAGTCCGGCGCGTCCGGATAGAGCTCTGCGACCCAGGCGATCTCGGCGAGGTTTTCAGACATGTGGGTCTGCATCAGCGTGGTAGGATGCTCGCGCAGAGCGCGCCCATGGCCTCCATCTGCTCGAACGTCGAGGTGACGGCGAAGCGGGGCGTCACTGCGTAGACGATGCGTCCACGGCCGTGCCATTTCTCGATCAGCGCCTTGGATTGGTCGTAGCCCGACCGGGCCGTGTCCCGCAGCGCCTCGGGGCAGTTGCGGTCCATCATGTTCTTGCCCGACACGATGCGCATGCCGCGTTCGAGCGCGCCCTCGAACAGCGCCTCGACCGACGCCGGATAGGTGGCCGAGAAAACGCTCGCCGTGGTGACGCCGTTGGCGAGGCAGCCGTCGAGATAGGTCTCGGCCCCGGCGCGGGCGTATTGCGGGTCGGAATATTTGATCTCGGTCGGGAAGGTGTATTTCTCGAGCCATTCGAGCAGCTGCTCGCCATAGGAGCCGATGATCTCGAGCTGCGGATAATGCGCGTGGCTGTCGACGAAGCCCGCCATGATCAGCGCGTCGGGGCCGTAAGAGTCGACCTCGACGCCCGGATGGCGGGCGAGCACGTTGGAAGCCTGTCCGACCTCCAGGATTCTGCCGTCCGCGATCACGACCGCGCCGTCGTCGCAGGTCTCGACGGCCGCATCCGGACCGACCCGGAACGGATCGTCCCGGAAGGCGAGCGTGCGTCCGCGCAGGGCGAAGGTGTGGGGTGTCGTCATCGTATGACGTTCGGCTCCGCCATTTCCGTCATCCCCCGGCTTGTCGGGGGGATCCAGGCCCATTGCCGGGCGCGGCGCTGCGGAGGTCTGGATGCCCCGGATGAACCGGGGCATGACGAGCCGCAGCGGTTCAGTTCACTTCGGCAGAGATCCCTCGACGCCCTGGACGAAGAAGTTCATCGACAAGAGGTCCTTGTCGGCCGCCTTCTCGCCCTCCTTCAGCCAAGGGCTGCCGTCCTGCTTGTTGATCGGGCCGGTGAAGGGGTGGAGCTCGCCCGAGATGATTTTCTCCTTGGTCGCGTCCGCGAGCGTCTTCACGTCGTCGGGGACCGCCGGGCCGTAGGGCGCGAGCTCGACCATCTTCTGCTTCAGGCCGTCCCAGGTGTCCTTGGTGGCCCAGCTTCCGTCCATCACCGCCTTCACGCGGTCGACGTAGTAGTAGTTCCAGTCGTCGAGGATCGAGGTGAGCTGCGCCTTCGGGCCGAAGATCGCCATGTCGGAGGCCTGACCGAAGGCGTAGATGCCGCGCTCCTCGGCGAGTTTCATGGCGGCGGGCGAATCCGTGTGCTGCATCAGCACGTCCGCTCCCTGGTCGACGAGCGCCTTGGCGGCGTCCGACTCCTTTCCGGGATCGAACCAGCTCGAGACCCAGATGGTCTTGATCTTGATGTCCGGGTTGACGGTCTTGGCGCCGAGATAGGCCGAGTTGATGCCCATCACGACTTCCGGGATCGGGAACGAGGCGATGTAGCCGATCGTCCCGGTCTTCGACATCTTGGCCGCGATGATGCCGGCGATGTAGCGGCCCTCGTAGAAGCGGGCGTTGTAGATCGAGACGTTCTTGGCCGTCTTGAAGCCGGTGGCGTGCTCGAACTTCACCTTGGGGAAGCGGTTCGCGACCTTAATGGTCGGGTTCATGAAGCCGAACGAGGTGGTGAAGATGAGGTCGTTTCCGCCCTGCGCCAGCTGCGTGATGACGCGCTCGGCGTCGGGCCCTTCGGAGACGTTCTCGACATAGGTGACCTTCACCTTGTCGCCGAACTCCTTCTCGACCGCCTTGCGGCCGACGTCGTGCTGGTAGGACCAGCCGTGGTCGCCGATCGGGCCGACATAGACGAAGGCGACCTTGAGCGGCTCGGCGGCCATGGCGGCCGTGGCCGCGACCGCCGCGGCGGCGACGAGGCCGGCCGAGGCCAGCAGGCGGAACGCGCGTTTCATTGCCAGGACTCCTTCGAAAGGCGCCGGGCCAACGGGACGACCGTCAGCTCGTCGCGTAAAACACCTTGCCAAGGCAGGACGGGGCGTTGAGCTTCATCTTCACGCGGTCGCGCGAGATCACGACCAGCACGAGGATGGTCGCGAGGTAGGGCATCATCGACAGGATCTGGGCGTCGACCTGAAGGCCGAGCGCCTGGCTGTGAAGCTGCATGATGGTGATGCCGCCGAACAGGTACGCGCCGCCGAGCACGCGGAGCGGCCGCCACGAGGCGAACACCACGAGCGCAAGCGCGATCCAGCCGCGCCCGGCCGACATCTTCTCGACCCAGAGCGGGGTCTGGACGAGCGAGAGATACGCCCCGCCGAGCCCCGCGCAGGCGCCGCCGAACATGACCGCCAGATAGCGGATGCGGATCACCGGATAGCCGATGCCGTGCGCGGCCTCGTGGTTCTCGCCGACCGCGCGCAGGATGAGGCCGGGCCGGGTCCTGGCGAGGAACCAGGCGACGCCCGCCACCAGCGCGAGCGAGAGATAGACGAGCGCGTCCTGCCCGAAAATCAGCGGGCCGAGGAAAGGGATGTCGGTGAGCAGCGGAATGTCGACGCGCGGGAATTGCGGCAGCGAGATGCCCGAATAGGACTGGCCGATCAGCGCCGAGAGGCCGAGGCCGAAGAGGGTCAGCGCAAGTCCGCAGGCGACCTGGTTGGACATCAGCGTCAGCGTCAGCACGCCGAACAGCCCGCCCATCGCAGCGCCGGCGAGCGCGCCGATCAGGATGCCGGCCACGTAGGAGCCGGTTCCCACCGTCCCCGCGAAGGCCGCGATTGCGCCCATGATCATCATGCCCTCGACGCCGAGATTGAGGACGCCGGACTTCTCCGTCACGAGCTCGCCGATCGCCGCGAAGACCAGAGGAGTCGCGGCCACCGTGACGCCGAGCAGGATGTTGAGCAGGAGATCCATCGGGTCCGTCTCTCCTTACTCGGCGGGTTTGGGGGTCAGCGGCGCAGGCGCGGGCTTCGCGGGCGCGGCCAGCCGCTCGCCGGCGCGCACCACCCGGAAATTCACCAGCACGTCGGTGGCGAGCAGGAAGAACAGCAGCAGGCCCTGGAACACGCTGGTGGTGGCCGACGGCAGGCTCATCTCGATCTGGGCGGTCTCGCCGCCGATATAGGTGAGCGCCATCAAGAGCCCCGCGAACACGATGCCGACCGGGTGGAGGCGTCCGAGGAAGGCCACGATGATCGCCGTGAAGCCGTAGCCGACGGGCAGCGACGGCACGAGCTGGCCGACCGGCCCCGCCGCCTCGAACAGACCCGCGACGCCTGCGAGCGCGCCGGAGATCATGAAGCAGGTCCAGACGATGGTCTTCTCGGAATAGCCGGCGAAGCGGGCGGCCCGGGGCGCCTGGCCCAGCACCTTCACCTGAAAGCCGAGGATCATCCGCTCGAGATAGACGTAAGCGGCGGCGGCGGCCGCGAGCGCGACCAGGAAGCCGATGTGGGCGCGGGTGTCCGTGATCAGGTTGGGGACATGGGCGTCCTCCTGGAACAGGCGGCTTTCCGGGAAGTTGAAGCCCTCCGGATCGCGCAGCGGCCCATGAACGAGAAGGCTCAGCAGCAGCGTGGCGACATAGACCAGCATCAGCGAGACGAGGATTTCGCTGGCGTTGAACTTCGTGCGCAGGAAGGCCGGGATCGCGGCCCACGCCATGCCGCCGAGCGCGCCGGCGATCGCCATCATGGGCAGGAGCAGCGGGCCCCCGTCCGGGTAGGCCGCAAGCGCGACGCTGCCGCCCGTGATCGCCCCAATGGTGAACTGTCCCTCCGCGCCGATGTTCCAGACGCCGGCGCGGAAGCCGATCGAGAGGCCGACGGCGATCAGGATCAGCGGCGTCGCCTTCACCAGCATTTCGGCGAGGCTGTTGAAGTCGGTGAGAGGCTTCAGGAAGATCAGGTACATCGCATGCAGCGGCGCCTTGCCGAGCAGCGTGAACAGGACGAAGCCGGCGAGGATCGTCAGCGCGACGGCCAGGAACGGCGTCGCATAGAGCATCGCGCGGTTCGGCTCCTTCCGCGGGACGAGCTTAAACATGGGCGGGCTCCGCCGCGGCGGCGTCCGCGGCTCGTGTCGCCTCGACCTCCTTGGCCCGGCCGCCCATCGCGACGCCGAGCTTCTCGACGGTGAGCTCCTCGGTCGGTTGGCTCGGAAACAAGTAGCCGCCCGCGATCACCGAGATCCGCGTCGAGATCGTGAACAGCTCGTCGAGGTCCTGGCTGATGATGACGACGGCGGCGCCGGCGCCCGCGAGATCGAGCAGGATCTTGTGGATCGCGGCCGCCGCGCCCGCGTCGACGCCCCATGTCGGCTGGGAGGCGACCAGCACCTTCGGGGCCTGCATGATCTCGCGGCCCATGATGAACTTCTGCAGGTTGCCGCCCGAGAGCGAGCGCGCCGCGGACTTCACGCTCGCGGTCTTGACCTTGAGGTCGGCGACCACCTGGCTCGCGAAGCGGTTGGCGTTGCCGGGGCTGATCAGCCCGCCGCGCGCGAGATCGTTGGTCTTGCCGGCCGAGAGCAGCGTGTTCTCCCAGAGCGCCATGCCGGGCACCGCCGCATGGCCGAGCCGCTCCTCGGGCGCGAAGCACATGCCGGCCGCGCGCCGCTCGCGGGGGCCCGCAAGGCCGATGTCGGCGCCGTCGAGCTGGATCTGGCGGGCGAAACGGCATGGCCGTTCGCCGATGAGCGCCTCCATCAGTTCGGTCTGGCCGTTGCCAGCGACGCCCGCGACGCCGAGGATCTCGCCGGCGCGCACGACCATCGAGACGTTCTCGAGGTCGACGCCGAACTGCTCCTCGCTGTCGAGCGACAGGTCCTGAACCTTGAGGCGGATCTCGCCGGGTTCGGGCAGCTCGCGCACCGGCTTGTTGAGCGTCGCGCCGATCATCATCTCGGCGAGCGACTTCGCGGTCTCCTGTCGCGGGTCGCAGGAGCCGACCAGCTTGCCGCCGCGCAGCACGGTGGCCTTCGAGCAGAGCGCGCGGATCTCGTCGAGCTTGTGGGAGATGTACAGGATCGAGCAGCCTTCGGCCGCCAGCCGCCGCAGCGTCTGAAACAGGACCGAGACCTCCTGAGGCGTCAGCACCGAGGTCGGCTCGTCCATGATGAGCAGCTTCGGCTCCGACAGCAGGCAGCGCACGATCTCGATTCGCTGGCGCTCGCCGACCGAAAGCGTGCCGACGAGCTGGGATGGGGCAACTTTCAGGCCATAGGCCGTCGAGACCTCGACGATGCGCTTGCGGAGGTCGCCGTTCTTCGCCTCGGCGGCGGACAGGCCCAGCGAGATGTTCTCGTAGACGGTGAGCGCCTCGAACAGGCAGAAGTGCTGGAACACCATGCCGACGCCCTTGGCCCGGGCCTCCGACGGCTTTGACGGCGAGAACGGCTCGCCCATCAGCGTCATCTCGCCGGAATCGGGCTTCTGGATGCCGTAGATCATCTTCACGAGCGTCGACTTGCCCGCGCCGTTCTCGCCGAGCAGCGCGTGGATCTCGCCCCGGCCGACCGTGAACGAGACGTTCTCGTTGGCGATGACGCCGGGGAACGTCTTGGTGACGTTCTCGAGCTTCAGGATCGGTGACTCAGACATCGGGCCGCCTCTCGCGTGAGCTTCGGGAGGCAAGAACTTTGCCGGGCGCCGATCCTGTCCCCATCAGCTGCCCCGATAGGTCGAATAGCCGTGCGTCTGCAGCAGCAGCGGCACGTGGAAGTGTTCGTCCGGCGAGGCGACGCCGAAGCGCAGGGTGACGACGTCGAGGAACGCCGGATCGGGCAGCGTGCGGCCGGCGCGCTTCAGATAGGGCCCGACATGGAAGCGGAGTTCGTAGACGCCGGCCGAGAACGCCTCGCCCTCGATCACGGCCGCGTCGGTGCGGCCGTCATGGTTGGTCGTCACCTCGCCGAGCTTCTCGGCGGCTTCGCCCGTGATCCGGTAGAGCTCGACCGCGATGCCGGCGCCGGGGCGGCCGAGTTCGGTGTCGAGAACATGCGTGGTCAAGCGTCCCAAACGCGTCCGCCCTGTCGCTGTGGCCTCGTCGGCCGATCGAAACGACCTCGGGCGGCGCCGGCGAAACTCAACCTCGCGCCGCGACGGCGCGGTATGGGCGCACCCGGACGGAAGGTTGGCGGGAGCCGGAGCCTCGTCGATCCTTCCGCCGGGCGCGTGTCCAGAAGCTGCCACCAAAGGTCGAAACTGCGCAATCTGCACGCAGGAACAAAATTGTGGCGCCGCCTTGCTTTTGGCGCCGTTCAAATCGGCGCCGACGCTGCTGGCCCCGCAGTCCGGAGGCGGTCTAGAAATCGGTGATGGACGTCTCGCCCAAGCGGCCCTCGGGCCTTTCCCCCGAAAACTTCGTCGCTCTCTACGGCGGGGTCTACGAACACTCGCCGTGGGTCGCCGAAGCCGTGGCCGCCAAGGGTCTGACGGAGGCCGACGACGAACCCGAGGCGCTGTCGGCGCGGATGTCCGCGATCGTCGAGGCGGCGGGGCGGGAGCGGCAATTCGCGCTGCTCCGCCTGCATCCCGAGCTCGTCGGCAGGCTCAAGGTCGGCGAGACGCTCACCGCCGAATCGACGCGCGAGCAGGCCTCCGCGCGGCTCGACGAGTGCTCTCCCCAGGAGTTTCGAACGCTTCCAGACGCTGAACGAAGCCTACAATGCGCGGTTCGGCTTTCCCTTCATCGTCGCGGTCACCGGAATGACGCGCGCCGACATCCTCGCCGCATTCGAATCGCGTGTGGAGAACACGCCCGAGGACGAATTCCGGACCGCGCTCGACAACGTCCACCGCATCGCCCGCATCCGGCTCGACGCGCTGGCGCGGCAGGCGTGACGTCGCTCGACGACGGAACGGCGTGCTTCGAGACGCCGTGAAGAGCAGGCGTCTCAGCATGAGATGCCCTCTGGGTACGCCGGAGCTCAGACCCCCCTCATGCTGAGGAGCGGCCGTCAGGCCGCGTCTCGAAGCACGCAGTTCCTTCCCGCAGGCCGCCTGTGTCGCCGAGCCGGCGCTGGCACGCCGCTTGCCACTTTGCGCTTTAGCAGGCGCGCCATGATGATGGCCGTCCCGTCCGGAGCGTCGCGTTGGACATCAACACCATCGAGGAGATCGTCGCCCGGCCCGACCGCGGATCGCAGTCCGGCTGGCGCCCGGGCGACGCGTGGCTCGGCGGCGGCACGTGGATCTATTCGGAGCCGCAGCCGGACCTTCGCCGCCTGATCGACCTCGACGGCTTCGGATGGCAGGCGATGACGATCTCAACTGACGCGCTCGTCGTCTCCGCCACCGCCAAGATCCGCGAGCTCCACGATTTCGAGCCGCCGTCGGACTGGCGTTCGGGCGGACTCATCGTGCAGTGCTGCGAGGCGCTGCTCGGCTCCTTCAAGATCTGGAACATGGCGACCGTCGGCGGGAACATGTGCCTCGCGCTTCCCGCCGGGCCGATGACGTCGCTCGCGGTGGGCCTCGATGCGACCTGCGTGATCTGGACCGCGGACGGCGGCGAGCGGCGCATGGAGGCCGCGGACTTTGTCACCGGCGACCGCAAGACCGCGCTCAAGTCCGGCGAGCTTCTCCGCGCGATCGCGTTCCCGATCGAGAACTTTCGGGCGCGCTCCGCCTTCCGCCAGACCTCGCTGACGCCGCGGGGGCGCTCGGCCGCGCTGCTGATCGGTCTGTTGCATGACGACGGCCGCTTCGCGCTCACCATCACGGCGTCAACCAAGCGCCCGGTGCGGCTGGACTTTGCTCACATTCCAGAGGCCGGCGAGCTGGTCGAGGCGATCGCGGAGGCGGTCCCGAACGCGCTGCTCCATGACGACGTCCACGGCCGGCCGGACTGGCGGCGGATATTGACCTTCATGCTCGCGGAAGAGATCCGCGCAGACCTTCTCGCGTGAGCGTGACGGTCAACGGATCGCCGTTCGACGCCGAGCCGCGGCCGGGCCAGTGCCTGCGCACGTTCCTGCGCGAACTCGGCTGGTTCGGCGTCAAGAAAGGCTGCGACGCCGGCGACTGCGGGGCCTGCACGGTCCATGTCGACGGGCGGCCCGTGCACAGCTGCATCTTTCCCGCATTCCGCGCCGAGGGGCGCGAGGTCACGACGGTCGAGGGCCTCGCCGGGCCGGACGGGACGCTCTCGCCGGTCCAGCAAAAGTTCCTGGAAGCGCAAGGGTTTCAGTGCGGCTTTTGCACCGCCGGCATGATCTCGACCGTCTCCTGCCTCACCCCGCGCCAGCTCGACGATCTCCCGGGCGCGCTGAAGGGAAACCTCTGCCGCTGCACCGGCTACAGGGCGATCGAGGACGCGGTGCGGGGCGTGGTCCACGCCGAAGGCGCGGCGGATGGCGAGGCGGCGGGCCGCGCGGTGGCGGCGCCTGCGAGCCGGCGGATCGTTACGGGGGCGGAGCGCTACACGTTCGACCTCGCCATGGAGGGCGCGCTTCACATGAAGCTCCTCCGATCGCCCTTGCCGCATGCGCGCGTCGCGTCGATCGACGCTTCGGAAACGCTTGCGATTCCAGGGGTTCGGCTCGTTCTCACCCACATGGACGCGCCGAAGACGCTGACCTCCACCGGTCTTCACGAGCTTGATTCCGACGACCCGCCCGACACCCGCCTGCTCGACGACGTCGTGCGCCATATCGGCCAGCGCGTGGCCGCCGTCGTGGCCGACACCGAGGCCGTGGCGGAGGCCGGCGTCGGGGCGTTGAAGGTCGACTACGCGCCGCTGCCGGCCGTGTTCGAGCCCGCCGCCGCCATGGCCCCGGATGCGCCGCTGCTGCACGAGCGCGAACCGAAGAGCAACGTCCTCGCCGAGGTGCGCGGCCGCATCGGCGAGGCTGACGAAGGTTTCGCGCAGGCCGACGCGGTCTATGAGGGCACGTTCGACTCCCATCGCGTCCAGCACGCCCATCTCGAGACCCACGGCTCGCTCGCCTGGATCGACGATGAGGGGCGGCTTGTCGTCCGCACCTCGAGCCAAGTGCCGTTCCTCGTCCGCCGGCGGCTCGCTTTCGTGCTGGATCTGCCGGTCGAGAAGGTCCGCGTGATCTGCGCCCGCGTCGGCGGCGGGTTCGGCGGCAAGCAGGAGATGCTGACCGAGGACATCGTCTCGCTCGCGACGCTGAAGCTTGGGCGGCCCGTGAAGCTGGAGTTCACGCGTGAGGAGCAGTTCATCGGCGCGACCACCCGCCATCCGATGCGCGTGCGCGCCAAGCTCGGCGACGGCCGACGGGTGGCTGAGCGCGATCGAGATGGAGGTGACGTCGAACACCGGCGCCTATGGCAATCACGGGCCCGGCGTCTTCTTCCACGGCTGCAACGAAAGCGTGGCGCTCTATCGCTGCGCGGCCAAGCGCATCGACGGGCGGGTCGTCTATACAAACGTCGTGCCGGCGGGCGCCTTCCGCGGCTACGGGCTGAGCCAGACCAATTTCGCGATCGAGTCGGCCATGGACGAGCTCGCGCGAAAGATCGGGATCAGCCCGTACGAGATCCGCCGCCGCAACGTCATCCGGCCGGGCGACGCGATGGTCGCGTTCGACGACCACCCGCACGACGTCGAATACGGTTCCTACGGGCTCGATCAGTGCCTCGATCTCGTCGAGGCCGCGATGGCGACCGATCGAGGCGAGGCCGTGGGGCTCGGCGTGGACTGGCTTGTCGGCGAGGGCATGGCGGCCGGCATGCTCGACACCATCCCGCCGCGCGGACACCACTCGCACGCGCAGGCGCGGCTGACGGGCGAGGGGGGATACGAACTCTCGATCGGCACCGCCGAGTTCGGCAACGGTTCGACGACCGTCCACGCGCAGCTGATGGCGTCGGCGCTCGGCGTCGCGCCGGAAGCAGTGACGATCCTGCAGTCCGACACCGACATCGCAGGCTACGACACCGGCGCGTTCGGCTCGACCGGCACCGTCGTGGCGGGCAAGGCCGTGCACAAGGCGGCCATGGACCTGAAGGCGAAGATCATCGGCTCGGCGGCCGCGAGGCTGGGCGTCGATCAGGCGACATGCGACCTCGGGCCCGACGGCGTGACGGCCGGCAACGCCAAGCTGACGTTGAAGGAGATCGCGGACGAGGGCGGGCTTTCAGGAGAGGGCGTCGCCGACGGCAGTCCGCGCTCGGTGGCCTTCAACGTTCAGGCGTTCCGCGTCGCCGTCCATCGCCGGACCGGCGCGATCAGGATCCTGCGCAGCGTCCATGCGGCGGACGCCGGCTTCGTGATCAATCCGATGCAGTGCCGGGGGCAGGTGGAGGGGGGCGTAGCGCAGGCGATCGGCGCGGCGCTCTATGAGCATGTGGACGTGTCGGAAGACGGCGAGGTGACCACCGTCACGTTCCGCAACTATCACATCCCGGCCTTCGCGGACGTGCCGCGCACCGAGGTGCTGTTCGCCGAAACCCATGACGCGCTTGGGCCGTTGGGCGCGAAATCGATGAGCGAGAGCCCGTTCAATCCGGTGGCGGCGGCGCTCTGCAACGCGGTCCGCGACGCGACCGGCGTGAGGTTTACGTCGCTCCGCTGACCGCCGACCGGATTTTCGGCCGGCTGCCAGGGAGCGTCTAAGCGTCAGCCGTTGGCGCCGCGCGCCGTCGACCGGTCCATCTTCGCGGACTGATGTTCGAGGCACTTTTGCACGAAGCTCGAGCGGGCGTAGCCGGTGACGTCGTGTCGGTCGGCGATCTCGTTGCAGGCCTCAACGTGCTTGATCTGGGCCTCGGCCGACGGCGCCGCGAAGGAAGGCGTGGAGAACGGAATGATGGCGAGCGCCAGCATCGCTGCGGTGGTGCGCATGGCGGAACTCCTCTGTTTGGTTGCGTCGCCTAACAAATGCCGCCGCGCCGGAAGAGTTCCGGGCTTTGCCGGGTCTCGATGACCAAATATTGGGCGATCGACATCTCGTTTGATCGAGACCTCGACTGCAGCGTCGGCCGCGACGTCGCGTCGATGCGGCGCGGGGGCTTTCGGGATCGGTTGGCGGCCGCGGCGCGTCTTAGGCGGTTGCTGGCCTTCGACCGCGTGAAGGCCGCGGCGAGGCGCTCGAACGAGTCCTCGACGAGGCTGACATGGCGCAGCATCGCGGCGTGGGCGGCGGCGGCGTCGGCCGCGACGATCGCCTCGACCACGGCGCCATGTTCGGCGTGGGACCCGGCAGGCGGCCCGGCGTGTGAAACTGGGCGCGCCGATAGGGCAGGAGGCGTTGACGCAGGCCCGCCGCCATCTCGGCGAGCGGTCCGTTGTGCGCGCCGGCGTAGATCATGGTGTGGAACGTCAGGTTCGCGGCCGCGAAGCCTTCCGGGTCGTTCTCGGTCACGAAGGCCGACATGGACTCGTGATGGGCCTCCAGCCGACGCCTTTCGACGGGGCTCATGCCGATGGCGGAAAGCCGCGAGCAGGTCGCCTCGAGTTCGGCCATGGCGCCGAAAAGTTCGGCGAGACGATCGGCGGTGAGGCTCGCCACTACCGCCCCGCGGCGCGGCCGAACCTCGACGAGGCCCGAGGTTGCAAGCTGCCGCAGGGCCTCGCGGACAGGCGTGCGCGACACGCCGAAGCGGTCGGCGAGCGAGTGCTCGTCCAGCCGGTCGCCGGGCTCGAACTCGCCGCTCATGATCGCGTCCGACAGGTCCCGCACGAGGCGGTCGGTGCGGGTGTGAGCGAGATCTGAGAGCTGAGCTTCGGACATCTCGCCTTCGCAAGGGCGGTGAAACGGCCGCTTCGGAATGCAGGATTTGAGTTCTGCATGCAAGGCGCCCGGTTGGCACGGCGTTCGCCTGTCGGAAGGCGCCACAACAAACGATGCGCCCGTCGCGGCGCGGAAGCGGAGGCGATCGCCATGAACGGACTGGGCGGGCTCAACAAGTCGGAAAAACGGCGTCGTGATCGGGCTGGTGCAGCTTCAGCTGCCGACCGTCGTGACGCCGGAGGATCTGGCGAGGCAGACGCAGGTCATCGTCGAGATGGTGGCCAAGGCCCGCCGGAACCTCGGCACGATGGACCTCGTGGTGTTCCCCGAATACGCGCTCCACGGCCTCTCGATGGACATCAACCCGGCGATCATGTGCCGGGTCGACGGACCCGAGGTCACGGCGTTCAAACAGGCCTGCGTCGACAACAGGATCTGGGGCTGCTTCTCCATCATGGAGCTGAACCCCGGGGGCATGCCGTACAACACCGGCCTCATCATCGACGATGAAGGCGAGATCCGGCTGAACTACCGCAAGCTCCACCCCTGGGTTCCGGTCGAGCCGTGGGAGCCGGGCGATCTCGGCGTGCCCGTCATCGAGGGGCCGCGCGGCGCGAAGATCGCGCTCATCATCTGCCATGACGGCATGTTCCCCGAGATGGCGCGCGAATGCGCCTACAAGGGCGCCGAGATCATGATCCGCACGGCCGGCTACACCGCGCCGATCCGCCAGAGCTGGCGCTTCACCAACCAGGCGAACTCCTTCCAGAACCTGATGGTGACCGCGAATGTCTGCATGTGCGGCAGCGACGGCTCGTTCGACTCGATGGGCGAGGGCATGATCGTGAACTTCGACGGCACCGTCATCGCGCATGGCGAGACCGGCCGGCCGAACGAGATCATCACCGCGGAGGTGCGCCCCGACCTCGTGCGCGAGGCGCGCGTCAACTGGGGCGTCGAGAACAACATCTACCAGCTCGGCCACCGCGCCTATACGGCGGTGAAGGGCGGCGCGCAGGACTGCCCCTACACCTTCATGCACGACATGGTGGCGGGAAAGTACCGGCTGCCCTGGGAGGACGAGGTCAAGGTGACGGACGGAACCTCCTGCGGCTTCCCGGCGCCGACTCGGCTCTATGGCGAGCGGTTCAAGGACGCGGCCGAGTGAGCGCGCGGGGAGATCTTGCGATGAAGCTGTCTCCGCGGGCCCTGATCGTCGCGGCCGCGTTCGCCGCCTCGACCGGCGCGCTCGCCGATCCGGTCAACAAGTACACGATCACGGGCCGCGCCTCGGCGGCCGCCGAGGCGCAAGGCGTTCCGCTCGACCAGACGCCGAAGCCGCCCGCCCCGGATGGGGAGGCGGCCGCGGGCGAGCCCGGCGCCGATCCGGCGGCCGCGTCGCAGGCCGGGCCGCCCAAGCCGCGCATCGAGCGCTACGGACTGTTCGGCCTCAGCTGGCGTTCGCAGTAGCCGGCGCCTGCGGGCGTCGGGCGCCCGATCGGTTCGCAGACGTTTTGACGAAGACCCGCGAAGCGCCCTCCCGCGCCGCGGGCCTCGCGCTGGCCAGCTCCTCGGATCTGAGCGGATCCCGAGCGCGCCGCGCCCTGCGGCGCCTGTCTATCGCGCGGCGCTAAAACTTTGGGCGCCCGTGACGCTCATTAATGCATGCAAAGATATGACATTGCATGCAATCTTCTCGTCACGGGCTTTCGCGGCGTTGTCTTCCTCCAGATCCCACGCGCCGCCGCATCCGGCCCCGACATTGCATGACCCTGTGAGTGCGCCGTCCCGGATGGGCCGGGACGGCGAGATGCGTCGCGCATGGCGACGCGGACGGCAGATCCGCGTCCGGCCCGAGGGGATGACACGATGACCGACCTGACGATCTCCCGCCGCTCCCTGCTGAAGACCACGGCGGCCGGCGCCGCGCTCGGCCTTGCGGGCGTCCCGGCCTTCTCGACGAGGGCTCGCGCGGCCGCCACGACCGTCGGCTTCATCTATGTCGGGCCCAAGGACGACTTCGGCTACAACCAGGCCCACGCCGAAGGCGCCAAGGCGCTCAAGGCCATGGAGGGGATCGAGCTCGTCGAGGAGGAGAACGTTCCCGAGACCGTCGACGTCCAGAAGACCATGGAGTCGATGATCAATCTCGACGGCGCGTCACTGCTGTTCCCGACGTCCTTCGGCTATTACGACCCGCACGTGCTGGCCATGGCCAAGAAGTTCCCGGACGCCCAGTTCCGCCATTGCGGCGGCCTCTGGGACAAGTCGAAGCATCCGATGAACGCCGGCTCCTATTTCGGCTACATCGCCATGGGCCAGTATCTCAACGGCGTCGTCGCCGGCCACATGTCGAAGTCGAAGAAGATCGGCTTCGTCGCGGCCAAGCCCATTCCGCAGGTGCTGAACAACGTCAACGCCTTCCTGCTTGGCGCGCGCGCCGTCGATCCGACCATCACCTGCCAGGTGATCTTCACCGGCGAGTGGTCGCTCGCGGTGAAGGAGGCCGAGGCCGTCAACGCGCTGGTCGACCAGGGCGCCGACGTCATCACCTGCCACGTCGACGGGCCGAAGGTCGTGGTGCAGACCGCCGCCAACCGCGGGGCGTTCGTGTGCGGCTACCACGCCAGCCAAGCGCCGCTCGCGCCGGAGAAGTACCTCACCGGCGCCGAGTGGAACTGGGCCACGGTCTATTCGATGTACGCCAAGCACGCGCTGGCCGGCGAACCGCTGCCGAACTTCACCCGCGGCGGCCTCTCGGACGGCTTCGTCAAGATGAGCCCGCTCGGACCCGCGGTCACGGAGCCCGCCAGAAAGCAGTTCGAGGCGACGCTCGCCGAGATCAAGAAGGGCGGCTACGCGGTCATCAAGGGCCCGCTCAAGGACAACAAGGGCAAGGAGATCGCGGGCGCGGGCAAGGCCTTCCCCGAGACGGCGATCGAGCTCGAGAGCACGAGCTTCCTCGTCGAGGGCGTGCTGGGTTCGACGTCCTGACGCGGCCTTTGGGCGGGGAGACGCTTCCATGGCCGATGTGACCGCGACCGACGTCGCAGCGCCCCTGGCGCCGCCGAAACTCTCCGGCGCGATCGCCTTCGCGGCGCGCCGCGCCGAAGGGCTGGTCATCCCGCTCGCCGCGCTCATAGCCGGCATGGCGGCCTTCAGCCTGTTCCTGCTCGCGCTCGGCAAGTCGCCCACGCAGTTCTTCGAGCTGATGTGGCGTGGCGGCTTTGGCTCGTGGTTCTCGCTGCAGAACGCGCTGCTCCGGGCGACCCCGCTGCTGTTCGCCGCGCTCTGCGTCGCGCTTCCGGCGCGGCTCGGCCTCACCGTCATCGGCGGGGAGGGCGCGATCGTGCTCGGCGGCGTCGCGGCGGCGGCCTTCGGGCACTGGCTGTCCGGGCTTCCGGCTCCGATGGTGATCCTCGCCATGGGCCTCGCCGCCATGGCGGCCGGGGGCCTGTGGATCGGCGCGGTCGGGGCGCTCCGGCACTACCGGGCGGTCAACGAGACGATCTCGAGCCTGCTGATGGCCTATATCGCCATCGCGCTGATGAACCAGCTGGTCGAGGGGCCGTTGCGCGACCCGGCCTCGCTCAACAAGCCCTCGACCCATCCGCTCGCCGAGGCCTACCGCATCGGCCCGATCCCCGGCATGGACGTGCATTGGGGGCTCGTGGTCGGAATTCTGGCCTGCGTCGCCTGCTGGGTGCTGATCGACAAGACCCGCTGGGGCTTCGCCGCGCGAGTCGCGGGCGGCAACGTGCGCGCGGCGCAGATCCAGGGTCTGAGCGTCGGCCCGCTCATCGTCGGCTTCTGCGCGCTCGCCGGCGCCTTCGCGGGCCTGGCCGGCATGTTCGAGGTCGCGGCGGTGCAGGGCACGGCCAACGCCTCGCTCGCGATCGGCTACGGCTACACCGGCATTCTGGTCGCGTTCCTCGCCCGCCAGAACCCGCTCGGGTGCATCCCGGTCGCCTTCCTGCTCGGCGGCATCGCGGCCGCCGGCGGCCTGATCCAGCGCCGCATGGGCCTGCCGGACGCCACCATCCTCGTGCTGCAGGGCATGCTCTTCATCACCGTGCTGATGAGCGAGACGCTCTACGGCCGCTTCAAGATCTTCAACCCCGACCGCTGGAAGAGGGCCGCCTGATGGAAGACATCGGCCTGTGGGGCGTGCCCCTCGCCATCCTCGGCGGCGCGATCCGCGTCTCGACGCCCTTCATCTTCGTCAGCCTCGGAGAGGCGGTGACGGAGCGCTCGGGCCGCATCAATCTCGGGCTCGAGGGCACGCTCGTCTTCGGCGCGATGGCGGCCTACGCGGTCGCGGTCGAGACCGGCTCGCCCTGGTTCGGCGTGCTGGCCGCGATGGCGGCGGGCGCTGGTTTCGGCCTCGTCCATGGCTGGATCTGCTCGTTTCCGCGGGTCAACGACATCGCGGTCGGCATCGCGCTGATGCTGTTCGGCATCGGCCTCGCGTTCTTCTTCGGCAAGCCCTACATCCAGCCCTCGGCCCCGCCGCTGCCCGCGATCGGTTTCGGCGACTGGTCCGACATCCCGCAGGTGCGCGCCGCGCTCAACGTCAACGTGCTGTTCCTGTTCGGGGCGGCGCTCGCGCTCGCGCTCTGGTGGGGCTTCAAGAACACCAAGATCGGGCTGATCGTGCGGGTGGTGGGCGACTCGGCGGACTCCGCCCGCGCCATGGGGCTCTCGCCGACGACGGTGCGCCTCTTCGCCACCGCCTTCGGCGGGGCGCTCGCGGCGATCGGCGGGGCGTATCTCTCACTCTACTATCCGGGCAGCTGGAACGAGCGCATCTCCTCGGGCCAGGGCTTGATGGCGGTCGCGCTCGTCATCTTCGCGCGCTGGAACCCGATCGGCTGCTTCGCCGCCGCCATGCTGTTCGGCGGCGCGGGCGCGCTCGGGCCGGCGCTTCAGTCGGTCGGCGTCACGCAAGGCTACTACCTGTTCTACGCAGCCCCCTACATCCTCACCCTTCTCATCATGATCGCCACCTCCTCGCCTGGCCGCCAGCTCGCCGGCGCGCCAGGAGAGCTGTCGATCACGAAGTGAGATCCGAAGCCGGAGCAGGTTCCATGAACATGCACGCCCGCGTCGACCAGCGTTTCGTCGAGGCCGAGCCCTACAAGTGGCCCTACAACGGCGACCTGAGGCCGGAGAACACCGCGCTCATCGTCATCGACATGCAGACCGACTTCTGCGCGCCCGGCGGCTATGTGGACGGCATGGGCTACGACCTCAGCCTCACCCGCGCGCCGATCGAACCGATCAAGCGCCTGCTCGCCGCGATGCGGGCCGGCGGCTACCACATCTTCCACACCCGCGAGGGCCATCGCCCGGACCTCGCGGACCTTCCCGAGAACAAGCGCTGGCGCTCGCGCCAATTCGGCGCGGGCATCGGCGACGCGGGGCCCTGCGGCCGCATCCTCGTGCGCGGCGAGCCCGGCTGGGACATCATCCCCGAGCTCTACCCGGTCGAGGGCGAACCGATCATCGACAAGCCCGGCAAGGGCTCGTTCTGCGCGACCGACCTCGAGCTGATCCTCAAACAGCGCCGCATCGACAACATCGTGCTGGCGGGCGTCACCACCGACGTCTGCGTCCACACCACCATGCGCGAGGCCAACGATCGCGGCTTCGAATGCGTGATGCTGGAGGACTGCTGCGCCGCGACCGACAGGGGCAATCACGAGGCCGCGCTCAAGATGATCAAGATGCAGGGCGGCGTGTTCGGGACGGTCGCGACTTCGGACGCCTTCATCCGGGCGATCGCCTGATGGCGTCGATGCGCGCCGTGGTGAAACGGGTGGCGGCGGCCAGCCCGGACGACGTCTCGGGCGTCGAGGCGCTGTTCGACGCCGGGCTCGATCTGGCTTCGGTCGTCGCGGTGCTCGGCAAGACGGAAGGCAACGGCTGCGTCAACGACTTCACCCGCGGCTTCGCCACGCGCTGCTTCGAGGACCTGTTCGCCCGCCGCGGAGCGGGAGACGTCGCGATCGTGATGTCGGGCGGTACGGAAGGCGCGCTGTCGCCCCACTGGACGGTGTTCGCGCGTGAGGCGAGCGACGAAGAGCCCACCCGCGCGCTCGCGGTCGGGATCGCCCGGACAGCGGATCTTGCGCCCGAAGACCTCGGGCGGCGGGGCCAAGTCGAGATGGTGGCAGAGGGCGTCGCCAAGGCGATGGCGGACGCCCGGGTCGAAACCGCGGACGACGTCCATTTCGTGCAGGTGAAATGCCCGCTGCTGACCGCCGCGCGCGTCGAGGAGGCCTCCCGACGGGGCGTCACGACCGCGACCGGCGACACGCTGAAGTCCATGGGCCTGTCGCGCGGAGCCTCGGCGCTCGGCGTCGGGTCGCGCTCGGCGAGGTCGCGGCGGACGAGATCGGGGACGCGGACGTCTGCCGGAACTACGGGTTGTTTTCCGGCCGCGCCTCGGCGTCGGCCGGCGTCGAGCTCGGGGGCCACGAGATCGTGGTGCTCGGCATGGGGGAGGGCTGGTCCGGCCCGCTCGCGATCGACCATGCGGTGATGGGCGACGCGATCGACGTGGCCTCGGTTCGCGAGGCGCGCGAGCGGATGGGCGAGGGGATCTTGGTCGCCGCGCTCGCCAAGGCCGAGGCCGATCCGACGGGCCGGATGCGCGGGCGCCGGCACGTCATGCTCGACGACTCGGACATCTCCTCCACCCGCCACGCCCGCGCCTTCGTTGGCGGCGCGCTGGCGGGATATTTCGGCGAGACGGAAATCTACGTCTCCGGCGGCGCCGAGCATCAGGGGCCGCCCGGCGGCGGCCCGGTCGCGATCATTCTGGACAGGAGCCAGCCATGAGCACAGCCGTTTCGGTCGAAGCCGTTAGCATGACGATGCGCTTCGGCGCCTTCACGGCGCTGGACGACGTCTCGGTCAAGGTCCCGGCGGGCTCGTTCCACGCGCTGCTCGGCGAGAACGGCGCGGGCAAGTCGACCCTCGTCAAATGCATGATGGGCTTCTACACGCCGACTTCGGGCCAGATGCTCGTCGACGGCAAGGAAGCCGTGATCGCGAGCCCGAAGGACGCCGACCGGCTCGGGCTCGGCATGGTCTATCAGCACTTCACGCTGGTGCCTTCGCTGACCGGCGCGGAGAACCTCGTGATCTCGCGCGAGAACGCCCCGAAGATCATCGACTGGCGCAAGGAGCGCCGCGACCTCGCCGACTTCATGACCACGATGCCGTTCCGCATCCCGCTCGACGTTCCGGTCGCCTCGCTTGCGGCCGGCGAGAAGCAGAAGCTCGAGATCGTCAAGCAGCTCTATCTCGGCCGCCGCTTCATCGTGCTCGACGAGCCGACCTCGGTGCTGACGCCCAACGAGGCAGAGGAGATGCTCGGCCTCGTGCGCGGCATGACGAAGGCCGGCGACCTCACCGTGCTGATGATCAGCCACAAGTTCCACGAGGTGACGTCGTTCTGCGACGACGTCACGGTTCTGCGGAAGGGCAAACGCACCGGCTCGGGCTCGCTCGGCGAGCTCGACCGCAAGAAGATGGCCGCCATGATGATCGGCGACCAGCCGATCGCGGCGCTCGACAGCCGCTCCGCGACGCCCGCCGACGCCAAGCCCGTGCTCACCGTCACCGCGCTGAAGGCCAAGGACCGCACCGGCCTGAAGTCGATCGCGGTCGACGGGCTGACGGTGCGGTCCGGCGAGATCGTGGGGATCGCCGGGATTTCGGGCAACGGCCAGAAAGAGTTTCTCGAGGTGCTGGCCGGCCAGCGGGCGCGCGAGGCCGGCGAGGTGGCGGTGAAGGCCGCGCCCTACGCCTCGACCCGCGAGCAGTCGCGCAAGCTCAACGTCCGCTTCATCCCGGAAGAGCCGCTGCGCAACGCCTGCGCGCCCAGGATGACGGTGGCGGAGAACATCTCGTTCCGCACCTTTGACCTCAACAAGGACGGCAAGCCGGTCGCCTGGATCAGCGCCCGCGCGATCCGGACCTACGCCACGAAGCTCATCGAGCAGTTCAAGGTGAAGACCGCGTCGCTGTCCTCGCCGATCCAGTCTCTGTCGGGCGGCAACGTGCAGCGCGCGGTGCTGGCGCGCGAACTGACCGGGGAGGTCGATCTGCTGATCGTCTCCAACCCCTGCTTCGGGCTCGATTTCGCGGCGGTGGCCGAGATTCGCGCCCGCATCATGAAAGCCCGCAATGGCGGCGCGGCGGTGCTGCTGATGTCGGAGGATCTCGACGAGCTGATGGAGCTCTCCGACCGCATCCTCGTGATGTCCGACGGGGCGCTGGTCTACGAGACGCCGATCGCGAGCGCCGACGTCCATGTCATCGGCGAGCACATGGCGGGGCATCACTGATGGCGCGCCCGCTCGAAGGGCTTGGCCTCGACCTCGCCTCGCTCGCCGCAGCCTACGCCGGCGGGACGACGCCGGCCGACGTCGTAGACGAGGTCTTCGCCCGCATCGAGGCCTGCGGGGATCCCGGGATCTTCATCTCGCTCGCCGACCGCGCCGCCCTCCGCGCGGCCGCAGAGGCGCTCGGCGCGACGCCGGACGGGCGGGCGCTCTGGGGCGTTCCCGTCGCGGTGAAGGACAACATCGACGTCGCAGGCCTCGAGACCACCGCCGCATGCCCCGCCTTCGCCTATCGCGCGGCGGAAGACGCGGTCGCGGTCTCCCGGCTGAAGGCGGCTGGCGCGCTCATCGTCGGCAAGACCAATCTCGACCAGTTCGCCACCGGGCTCGTCGGCCTTCGGACGCCCTATCCTGTCCCGCTCAACGCCGTCGATCCGTCGCTCGTGCCCGGCGGATCGAGCTCGGGCTCCGCGGTGGCGGTGGCCAAGGGACTCGTCGCCTTCGCGCTCGGCACCGACACCGCCGGCTCCGGCCGCGTGCCGGCAGGGCTCAACAACATCGTGGGGCTGAAACCGACCGTCGGCGCGATCCCGACCAAGGGCGTCGTGCCCGCCTGCAAGTCGCTCGACTGCGTCTCGGTCTTCGCGCTGTCGGTCGACGACGCCTATGCGGCCTTCTCCGCGATGGCGGGCTTCGAACCCTCCGACCCGTTCTCGCGCGACGTCCGGACCGCGCCGGTCGGCTTGGCCCCGCCGAAGTTTCGCGTCGGCGTCCCGACGCCCCAGACCCGCAGCTTCGGGGGCGACCCCGCGGCAGAGGCCGCCTACGAGGCGACGCTCGCCGACGTCGCGGCGCTCGGCGGCGAGATCGTCGAACTCGACTTCGAGCCGTTCTTCGCGGTCGCGGGGCTGCTCTACAGCGGACCCTTCGTCGCCGAGCGGCAGGAGGCGATCCGCGGCTTCATCGAGACCAACGCCGACGACATCCATCCGGTGACGCGCCAGATCATCGAGGGCGCGCGCCGCTTCGACGCCGGCCACGCCTTCGGCGGCATGTATGAACTCGCGGCGATGAGGCGCGCGCTCTCGGGCCCGCTCGGCTCCGTCGACTGCCTGCTCGTGCCGACCTATCCGCGGCCCCGCACCGTGGCCGAGGTCTCGGCCCATCCGGTCGGGCTCAACAGCGAGTTCGGCGCCTACACCAACTTCGTGAACCTGATGGATCTCTGCGCTCTCGCGGTTCCCGGCCGCCCGCGGCCCGACGGGCTGCCGGCCGGCGTCACGCTGATCGGCGCGGCAGGCGCCGACGCGCGTCTCGCCGCGATCGGAGAGCGGCTCCACGCCATGGGCGAAACGCCGCTCGGCGCGCTCGGCCTGCCGGCTCCGGCCGCGCCCGATCGCGCGCCGGCTCCCGCGCCCGACGAGACCGCGATCGTGGTGGTGGGCGCGCATCTTTCCGGCATGGCGCTCAACGGCGAGCTCACTCGGCTCGGCGGGCGCTTCCTGCGGGCGATCGACGCCGCGCCCTGCTACCGGCTCTATGCGTTGCCCGGAAAGGTCGCGAGGCCAGGCCTCGTGCGCGTCGCGGAAGGCGCGGGCGCTGCGATCGCGACCGAGATCTGGGCGCTGCCGTCGGCCAATGTCGGACCGTTCATCGCGGGCGTTCCGGCGCCGCTCGGCTTCGGGACGCTGCGCCTCGCCGACGGATCGACGGCGCTCGGCTTCCTCGCGGAGGCGATCGCCACGGACGGGGCGGAGGACATCACCTCGTTCGGCGGCTGGCGCGCCTACCAGCGCAAGCGGGCGGCGGCGTGATGGCCGACGACGCCGCCGCGCTCGAAGCGCATCTCGACGCCGCCGCCGCGCTGCTCGGCCTTCGGGTCGCGCCCCAATGGCGCGCCTCCGTGCTCGCCCATCTTGGCGTGACCGTGACCGCGGCGCGGCTCGTCGACGCCTTTCCGCTCGAGGACGAGATGGAGCCCGCGCCGATCTTCGCGCCGATCGCTCCGGGAGGCGCCGCGTGAGCCTGGCCGCCGCCAGACCCGAGCCCGGCCCCGCGGAGCAAGCGGCCGCCGCCGCGCTCGCCCGGATCGACGCGCTCGACGGGCGCGTCGGCGCCTTCACCGACGTGACGGCCGAGCGTGCGCTCTCCGCCGCGCGCGCGCTCGACGCCGGCGCCAATTCGGGCGCGCTTGCGGGCGTCGCCTTCGCGGTCAAGAATCTCTTTGACGTCGAAGGGCTCCCGACCCGCGCGGGCTCAAGGATCAACCGCGACCGTGCGCGTGCGACCCGCGACGCCGCTCTTCTGACGCGCATGGAGGCGGCGGGGGCGATCCTCACCGGCGCTCTCAACATGGGCGAATACGCCTATGACTTTACAGGTGAAAACATTCACGACGGGCCCTCGCGAAATCCCCATGACCTCACGCGCATGTCGGGCGGTTCGTCGGGCGGGTCGGGCGCGGCGGTGGCGGCCGGATTGGTCGATGTCGCGCTCGCCTCCGACACCAACGGTTCGATCCGGGTGCCCTCGGCGCTCTGCGGCTGCTTCGGCCTGAAGCCGACGTACGGACGGCTCACCCGCGCCGGAACCTTCCCCTTCGTGCAGAGCCTCGACCATCTCGGTCCAATCGCGCGCTCGACCGATCTTCTGGCGCGCGCCTACGACGCCATGCAGGGGCCGGACGCCGAGGATCCCGCCACCACGACGCGCGCGCCGGAACCCGCGGCTCCGTCGCTCGACGCCGGCTTCGCGGATCTCCGGATCGCCACGCTCGGCGGCCATTTCGCGCGCGGCGGCGAGGCGGAGTGCTTCGAGGCGGTGGCGCGCGCCGCGGCCTGTCTCGGGGCCGAAGCGGTGGTCGAGTTTCCCGAGGCCGCCCGCGCCCGCGCCGCGGCCTATCTCATCACCGCGACCGAAGGCGCGGCGCTTCACCTCGAGCGCCTGCGCGCGCGCCCGGACGAGTTCGACCCCGCGGTGCGCGACCGGCTGATCGCCGGCGCGACGATCCCGTCGGCCTATGTGGCCAAGGCCCAGCGCTTCCGGCGCTGGTTCGCGCAAGAAGCGGCGCGCGTGTTTGAGACGGTCGACATCCTGCTCGCGCCGTCGACCCCCTGCCGGGCCCCGGCGCTCGGTCAGAAGACCTTCACGCTCGACGGCGTGACCTTGCCCGTGCGGCCGAATCTCGGCGTCTACACCCAGCCGATCTCCTTCATCGGCCTGCCGGTCGCCTGCGCGCCGATCTTTCTTGACGAGGGCCTGCCGCTCGGCGTGCAGATCATCGCGGCGCCCTGGCGGGAGGCCGACGCGTTGCGCGTCGCCCGCGCGCTCGAGGCGGCCGGCGTGGCCGAATTCCGAAAGGCGAAGCTGTGAGCATCGAGTCCGAGATCGACATTCCCGAGGTGAAGGCCGAGGTCGAAAAGGCCTTCGCGACCTATGAGGCGGCGCTGACCGGCAACGACGTCGCGACGCTCGAGGCGCTGTTCCGCGACGATCCCCGCACGCTCCGCTACGGCGCGACCGAGAACCTCTACGGCATGGACGAGATCCGCGCCTTCCGCCGCGGCCGGTCCTCGAAGGGGCTCGACCGCACGCTCGAGCGCACGCAGATCACCACCTACGGCCGCGACTTCGCGGTCGCCAACACGCTGTTCCGGCGCGAGAACGCGCCCGGCAAGATCGGCCGCCAGAGCCAGACCTGGGCGCGGTTTCCCGACGGCTGGCGGGTGGTCTCCGCCCATGTCAGCGTCATCGACGAGGAGTAAGGGCGATGGTGACGATCGACGCGGAGCCGCAGCCGATCGCGGTGGACCTTGGAAGAACCGCGCTCGTCATCATCGACATGCAGCGCGATTTCCTCGAGCCCGGCGGCTTCGGTGAGACGCTGGGCAACGACATCTCGCTGCTTGAGGCCGCGATCGCGCCCTGCCAGGCGGTGCTGGCCGCGGCGCGCGCCGCCGGAATGCTGGTGATCCACACCCGCGAGGGGCACCGTCCCGACCTCTCGGACGCGCCCAAGGCCAAGGTGGAGCGCGGCGAGCCGAGCCTCAGGATCGGCGCGCAAGGCCCGATGGGCCGCATCCTGATCCGCGGCGAGGCCGGCCACGACATCATCGCGGCGCTCAGACCCGCGCCCGGCGAGCCGGTGATCGACAAGCCCGGCAAGGGCGCCTTCTACCAGACCGATCTCGAACTGATGCTGAGGAACCGCGGCGTCGACACGCTGCTGGTCTGCGGCGTGACGACGGAGGTCTGCGTCAACACCACGATCCGCGAAGCCAACGACCGCGGCTATCGCTGCGTCGCGCTTTCGGACTGCTGCGCGTCCTATTTCCCCGAGTTCCACGAGATGGGGCTCCGGATGATCAAGGCGCAGGGCGGCATCTTCGGCTGGGTGTCGAGCTCCGGGGCCGCGATCGCCGCGATGGCGTGAGGCGCTCTCCCTCGTAAGCCGTTGTTCCGTTGGAGCCCCCGCCGTCGTGCCCGCGCCTTCGCGCGGGCATTCACGACTTGGTCAAAAGCGCGCGGCGACAGCCGAAATCGTGGATACCCGGCTTTGCCGGGCATGACGGCGGTGCGTCCGGTGGGCCGGCGGCTCTCTTCTCCCCCAGGCCGAGGCATAAAAAATGGCCGGCGAACCTGTCGCCGGCCATGTTCAAGTTTGGGAGGAAACCCGGAGAGAGGGAGGAAAGATCAGAAGCGCAGCACCGCAAGCGCCTGGAAGCGGCTCTCGTCGACCTTCGAGCCGAGCTTGTTGACCCAGAGCTGGTATTCGGTGCCGAGGAAGAACACGTCCTTCTTGCCGGTGATCGCGTAGCCGGCGTCCCAACGCAGCTGCGGCTGGGCGAGGAACCAGTCCTTCTGCTTGATCTTGAAGCCGTCGATGTTGGTTTCGACGTTCCACGTATATTCCCAGTGGCCCTCGAAGCTGAAGAACTGGCCGGCGATCTCGAACGGCGCGGCGAAGGAGTTGTCGAACTGCCAGCCGTCCTTCTGGCGCCCGTTCGGCCCCTTGTGGTCGCTGTCGTCGAGCACGGCGGTGAACTGGGTGCGGAAGAACGCGAAGCCCGGAACCTTCCAGTCGACATAGATGCCGGGGAGGTAGCTGCGATAGTTGGCGTCGGCGTCGGCGTTGATGCCCGCCACCACGCCGACGTCCTTGATGATGCCGTCGCCGTAGTTCACGCCGAGCAGCTTCGAGGACGAGAAGTAGGCGTAGAATTCGCCGTAGGCGTCCTTGTCGTTGAAGCCGTCGCGCTTGTTGTCGTCGAGGAAGTCGATGAAGAAGAACACGTCGCCGAACACCCAGCTGGAGGCGTGCTGCAGCGTGACGATGGGGGTGTAGTTCGGGTCGCCGCCCGGCGCGAAGGGGTTCTTCAGCCGGCCGAGCTGGAACTGGATTTCGGTGGTCGAGAAGGTGAAGGGCGCGGGCGTCGCGGGAGCGGGTTCGGCCATGTCGGCCGCGACCGCCGAGGTCGCGCCGCCGGCCAGGACCGCAGCGGCGACGGCGCCGAGCGTCCAGGACTTCAGGTCGGCGAAGGATTTGCTCGAATTCCAAAGACGCGTCATGTCACAAGGCTCCCCGTCGAGCGTAGTTCGCCGCACCCGCGCAAGATTTTGCGCGCGGCTTTCGTCTCGAATTACATCGACCCCCGATGCTTCGACGAGAGTCACATGACCGAACCGGACGGTCAATATGACGAGGACGTGAAAGCTGTAGTCGTTCGCAAGTGTATCCGAGGGTACACAGTGGCGTGAAAAGAGGCGCGAGAAGACGTGACTTGATCGATCTTTGATCAATACCGGCCGGCGGACGCGCAGTTGGTGCAAGCCGGCGCCTTAATGCGAGTCATGGATCAGCGCGCGGGCGAGCGCTGCATGGCGTTCGAGCGCCATCTCACGGTCGACCGTAACGCAGCGGCCGCGCTCGACCACCACGCGGCCGTTGACCACCGTCAGGTCGGCGCGCGCCGGACCGCAGAAGACGAGCGCCGCGACCGGGTCCCATTGCGCGCCCGCGAAGGCGACGTCGGAAAGGTCGAAGGCCGAGACGTCGGCGGCCTTGCCCGGCGCGAGCGCGCCGATGTCGTCGCGCCCGAGCGCCTTCGCGCCGCCGAGCGTCGCGAGTTCGAGCGCCTGCCGGGCGGTGAGCGCCGCGCCGCCCTTGGCGACGCGCTGGAGCAGCAGCGCCTGCCGCGCTTCGGCGAGCATGTGGCCGCTGTCGTTCGAGGCCGAGCCGTCGACGCCGAGCCCGACGCTGACGCCCGCCGCCATCATCTCGCGCACCGGCGCGACGCCGCTGCCGAGCCGCATGTTGGAGCAGGGGCAGTGCGCGACGCCCGTGCCGGAGCGGGCGAAGAGGCCGATCTCCTCGGCGTCGAGCTGGACGCAGTGGGCGTGCCAGACGTCAGGCCCGCACCAGCCGAGCGCCTCGGCATAGGCCCCCGGGCGCACGCCGAACCTTTCCAGCGAATAGGCCACGTCCTCGACGTTCTCGGCGAGATGGGTGTGCATGCCGACGCCGTAGCTTCGGGCGAGCTCCGCGGAGTCCCGCATCAGTTCGCGACTCACCGAAAACGGCGAGCAGGGCGCGACGCCGACCCGGACCATCGCGAACCGTGAGGGGTCGTGGAACGTCTCGATCACGCGGCGGCAGTCGCGGAGGATGGCGGCCTCGTCCTCCACCAGCGCGTCGGGCGGCAGGCCGCCCTTCGACTCCCCGATGCTCATCGAGCCACGGGTCGCGTGGAAGCGCAGGCCGATCCCGGTCGCGGCCTCGATGGAATCGTCGAGCCGCGCGCCGTTCGGAAACATGTAGAGGTGGTCGGAGCTCGTGGTGCAGCCGGTCTCGGCGAGCTCCATCAGGCCAATGGTGGTCGAGGCGCGGATGTGCTCCGGGCCCATTCGGCCCCAGATCGGGTAGAGCGTCTTCAGCCAGCCGAACAGCAGCGCGTCCTGCGCGGCCGGGACCACGCGGGTGAGGTTCTGGTAGAGGTGGTGGTGGGTGTTGACGAGGCCGGGCGTCACGACGCGGCCCGCCATGTCGATCACGCGGTCGGCGGTCTGCGGAAGCTCGGCGGTCGTCCCGACCTGTTCGATCACCCCGTCGCGGGCGAACAGCGCCCCGTCGGCGATTTCGCGCCGCCCGTCGTCCATGGTGACGAGCACGTCGGCGCGGCGGATCAGAAGGGTCGGCAAGCCAGGAACCTCACACGTGCTCGGCCGTCGCAGCCGCCGGGCCGCGTGGGCCCGGGCGTCCTCGGCGCTCCCGAACCCGTTGAAGAACAGGTTGAGCAGCACCGAGACGACGGCGGCGAGCAGAATGCCGGACTCCAGCAGCGGATGGAGCGCATCCGGCAGGTTCCGGAAGAAATTCGGCGCCACCATCGGGATCATGCCGAAGCCGACCGAGATCGCCACCACGAAGGTGTTGAAGCGGTTGGTCTCGAAATCGGCGTTCTTCAGGATGCGCACGCCCGTCGCCGCCACCATGCCGAACATCACGACGCCCGCCCCGCCGAGCACGGGCTGGGGGATGGCCTCGACCAGCGCGGCGACCTTCGGCAGGAGGCCGAGCACGATCATGATCGCCCCGCCCGTGACCGTCACCCAGCGCGACTTGACCCCCGTGACGCCCACGAGCCCGACGTTCTGGGAGAAGGACGTGTAGGGGAAGGTGTTGAACACCCCGCCGAGGATCGTCCCGACGCCGTCGGCGCGCAGGCCCCGCGTCAGGTCTTTCTGGTCGAGCGGCCTGTTCGTGATCTGGCCGAGCGCGAGGAACATGCCGAGCGACTCGATCATCACGACCAGCATCACGAGGCACATGGTCAGGATCGGCACGAGGTGAAACTGCGGCAGGCCGAAATGGAAGGGCGTTATGAAGGCGCCCCATGAGGCGGTCGCGACCTTCTCGACATGCATGAGGCCGAGCGCGGCCGACAGCGCCGCGCCCGCCACGATGCCGAGCAGCACCGCGATGTTGGCGATGAAACCCGCGCCCCAGCGGATGAGGCCAAGGATCACGAGCAGCGTGAAGAGCGCGACGCAGAGCCCGAGCGTCTGGGCGTAGGCGGGGTTGGGGAAAGCGCCCGGAAACGCCTCGCCGGGCACCGCCTTGGTGATGGTCGGCAGGCCGCCGCCCGCCCAGTTGATCGCCACCCGCATCAACGAGACGCCGATCACGAGAATGATCGTGCCGGTGACGACCGGCGGGAACAGCGGCAGCAGCCGGCTGACGAAGGGCGCGACGAGCACGCCGAAGACGCCGGCGGCGATCACCGAGCCGTAGATGCCCAGGATGCCGATCTCGGGAACCGTCGCCATCGACAGCATCGGGCCGACGGAGGCGAAGGTGACGCCCATCATCACCGGCAGGCGGACGCCCACGCCCCTGAAGCCGAGCGATTGGCAAAGCGTCGCGAGCCCGCAGACGAAGAGGTCCGCGCTGATGAGGAAGGCGACGTCCTCGGGCGGCAGCTTCAGCGCGCGCCCGATGATGAGCGGCACCGCGACCGCGCCGGCGTACATCACCAGCACGTGCTGCAACCCGAGCGTGATCAGCCGCGGGGCCGGAAAGGTCTCGTCGACCGGATGGACTGCTGACGACATGCCGGACCCCTCGTGACCTCACTGTCCCGTGAGGATTCAAGCCGCGTGCCAGTCGTCGGCGCGGGCTTGGTCCGGGACCAGGGGAACGCCCACGGGACCGGACTGCGTGCTTCGAGACGCCGCGCTTGCGCGCGGCTCCTCAGCATGAGGGAGGTTTGCGGGTTGCGGGACGAGCCTTCCGATGGCTGGAGCCCTCGACAGCCCTCATGCCGAGTGGCCCGCCTTCTGGCGGGCGTCTCGAAGCACGCAGTCCGCAAGTCCACGGCGCCTCGCCGCTCAGACCTCGTCGGCTCCCACGGCCGCGAGCGCCGCGCGGGCGATCGCGATGTCGTCCTCGTCCGAGGCCGACCCGATCCCGATCCCGCCGACGCACGCCCCGTCGATGAAGACCGGCAGGCCGCCCGCCATGTCGGTGATGCGCCCGCCCGATGCGAAGGCGAGGCCGGTGGCGATGTCGGCCGGGATCCGCGTGCTCGGCCGCCGGTGCGAGGCCGACGTCTGGGCCTTGGCGCGGGCCGTCTCGATCGACAGGAACTTCGCCCCGTCCATGCGCACGAAGGCGAGGTCGACGCCGCTCTCGTCCACCACCACGACGTTGACGGGGGCGCCGAGGCGCGTCGCCTCCGCGACCGCCGCTGCGATCATCGCGAGCGCGCCGGCATGGGTGATCTTTCGCGCGGGACGAAAGGGGTCTCCGCTCACGCCAGAGAGCCTTGCACGCCCTCGACCAGGAAGGCGGTGGCGTCGAGCTCCGGCGCGTAGTTTCCGAGGGTCTGGCCAGCGGCCACGATCGTCGCGCCCTTGTTGTCCTTGATCGGGCCGACATAGATCGGCTTTCCGGCCGCAAGCTCGGCGATCGCGGCTTCGGCGGCCTTCCGCGCCTCCTCGGTCGCGCCGGCACCGTAGGGCGTGAGGCGCACCATGTCCTTGTCGAAGCCGCCCACGGCGACGTTCGGCAGCGGCTTGCCGCTCGCCAGAAGCTCGGCGAAGCCCTTGTAGATCGTCTCGTATTTGAGCTCCGCGCCGGTGACGAAGCCCTTGGGCGCGAGCGAGGCCTGGGAGGCGTTGTGGCCGCAGGACTTCACGCCGCGCGCCTCGGCGGTCTGCACGATGATCTTGGGGCTGTCGACATGGCAGGCGATCAGATCGCAGCCCTGGTCGATCAGCGAGTTGGCCATCTCGGCCTCGCGCACCGGCAGCGACCACTCGCCGGTGACCGCGAGCCTCACGGTGGCGTTCGAATTGGCCTTGCGGGCGCCGAGCGTGAACTGGTTGACCGAGCGCAGCACGATGCTGATGGGTTTTGCCGCGATGAAGCCGAGCTTGCCGGACTTCGACGACAGGCCCGCGGCGACGCCCGAAGCGTAGTGCGCCTGGTCGAGCGAGGCGAAGTAGCCGCCGAGGTTCTTCGGGTGCTTGTCGGCGCTCCAGAGCGTCGTCGGGTGCCGGAACTGCACGTCCGGATACTTCTTCGCCAGCTCGATCATGAACGGATTGAAGTAGCCGAACGAGGTGCCGAAGATGAGCTTCGCGCCGTCGAGCTCGATCATCGACTCCATCGTCTTCACGACGTCGATCGACTCCGGAACGCGCTCCTCCTCGAGCACCTTGACGCCAGGCGTCGCCTTCAGCGCGGCGATGGCGCTCGCGTGCGACTGGTTCCAGCCGAAGTCGTCGCGCGGGCCGACATAAACGACGCCCACGACGAGATTCTCGGCCGCGCGGACGGGTGCCGGGCGCAGGCCTGCGGCGGCGGCCAGCGTCGCGCCGCCGCTGGCGATCAGGAGAGAGCGGCGGTCGAGGCCGCGTGAGGTCAGGCGAGGCTCATGCGCATCGGTCATCGCGCGCTCCTGGCGTCTGCGGCCGCCGTCATGGCGGCGTCGCGGTCGGCGGAAGGGGGAGGGACCGGCGTCGCCGATGCGGCGCGCTGCCTTCATTCACCCCCACGCCAACCCATGACCGAAATCATGTATACGTGATGGCGCAACGCAAGAATACATTATGGGCGCCGGGGCTTCCAAACGGCGCAAAGATGCGGCGCCGGGCGGTCCGCGGATGCGAGGGCGCTCAGCCGGCGTAGCGTGCGAGCACGTCCGAAAGCGTCGCGGGCGCCGTGGGCGTTTCGGGAAGCGCCCGCGCCGTCACGGCGGCGAGATGGGCCGCCATCAAGGCTGCGGCGCGGTCCGCGTCTCGGGCCGCCAGCGCCGCGATCACGCCGCGATGCTCGGCGGTCGCGCAGTCGGACTGATGCGGCCGGCCGTGAACGGCGAGGATGAGCGAACTTCGCGAGACCACTTCCGAGACGTAGCGCGCGAGCAGCGGATTGCCGGTGAGCCCCGCCAGGACGATGTGGAACTCGCCGGCGAGCCGGCCGGCGGCGGCCGCGTCGCCCCGGCGGGCGGCCTCGTCCTCCTCGTCGACATGGGCGAGGAGGCGCGCCGCCATCTCGGGCGACCAGCGCTCGACGACGAGCCGCACCGTCTCGCGCTCGAGGCAGCGGCGGACCTCGAAGATCGCTCGGGCCTCCTCGACGCTCGGTGAGGCCACGGTCGCCACCCGCTTGCGCTGCGCGTCGACGAGCCCCTCGGACTGGAGCCGCGACAGCGCAGCGCGCGCCAGCGTCCGGCTGACGCCGAAATGCGCGCCGATCTCGTCCTCGCGCAGCTTCGCGCCGGGGGCGAGCGCCTGCTCGATGATGGCCCGGCGCAGCGCCTCGTAGGCTGCGTCCGCTCGCGTCGGCGTCTCCATGGTCTCCCGGACAGTGATCGGCGGGTCGCCCGCCAGACGCATCGTGTATACGCGATGCGTGCGTCATGCGCACGACGCCCAGCGGACTTGTGAGGGCGGCGGCCTCGACGGATGCGCCGGCCGTCGCCATGTTCCGTCCATGGCCCAGGCTGACGACGCCGCCCAACTGACCGACAAGGACTTCACCCGCATCGGGCGGGCGCTGGCGGAGCCGCGCCGCGTCCAGATCCTGCGCCAGCTCGGCGCCGCGTCGGAGCCGATGGCCTGCGCCGCTTTGCACGAGACGCAGGACATCAGCGCCGCGACCATGTCGCATCACATGAAGGAGCTGGAGACCGCGGGGCTGATTTCGATCGCCCGCGAGGGCCGCTGCGCCATCCTCACGCTCAATCGCGACCGCCTCTCGGCCTATCTCGCGCGCCTCGCCGCGATCTGACGGCGGCTGCGCCGTCGCAGGCCGCGTTTCGATCCGGCGATCACGGCGGACGCTCTTGCGGCATATGTTTCGATAATTACCTAACTATCGAAACATTTCGCCGAAAGGGAACTCCAATGAGCGAACTGACTGGAAAGACCGCCGTCGTCACCGGCGCCTCCAAGGGCATCGGCGCGGCCATCGCGCGCAGCCTCGGCAAGGCCGGTGCGTCCGTGGTGGTGAACTACGCGTCCGACAAGGCAGGCGCCGACAAGGCGGTGGCCGACATTGCGGCGGCCGGCGGCAAGGCCGTCGCCGTCCAGGGCGACGTTTCGAAGGAGGCCGACGTCCTGCGCCTGTTCGAGGAGACCGAAAAGGCTTTCGGCCGGCCCGACGTCCTGGTCAACAACGCCGGGATCTATCAGTTCGCGCCGCTCGAAGAGGTGACGGCCGAGCACTTCCACAAACACTTCGACATCAATGTTCTGGGCGCGCTGCTTGCGACGCGCGAGGCCGCCAAGCGGTTCGGGTCGGACGGCGGCGTGGTGATCAACGTCTCCTCGCTCGCGAGCCAGGTGGCGGTGCCCAACGCGTCGGTCTACAGCGCCACCAAGGGCGCGATGGACGTGCTGAGCCGCGTCCTCGCGGCCGAGCTTGGACCGCGCAACATCCGCGTGAACTCGCTGAACCCGGGCGCGGTCGAGACCGAGGGCACGCATACGGCCGGGGTCATCGGCTCGGATCTCGAAAAGCAGATGGTGGCCCAGACCCCGCTCGGCCGGATCGGCCAGCCGGACGACATCGCCGACGTCGCGGTGTTCCTCGCCTCCGACGCCTCGCGCTGGGTCACCGGTCAGACCATCAACGCCTCGGGCGGCGCGCGCTGACGGGGCGGGCGGGTCGGGGAGGACGCGAGCCGGCCGCCCGCGCCTGCTTCAATACGGCCGCCGTCGACGCGCCTCACGCTTCCTCATGTCGAGGAGCAGGCCGCAAGGCCTGCGTCTCGAAGCACGCATCGACCGCTGTGCGTCCTTCGAGACGGCCCTTCGGGCCTCCTCAGGATGAGGAGCGTGGAGGATGGCGAAGAGGGAGAGAGCCGAAGGTCCCCGGCCGACTCTTCTCCAGCGCCAACGCCTCCGAAAACCTCCGTCCTTCCTCATGCTGAGGAGCAGGCCGCAAGGCCTGCGTCTCGAAGCACGCAGCGACCGCTGTGCGTCCTTCGAGACGGCCCTTCGGGCCTCCTCAGGATGAGGAGCGTGGAGGATGGCGAAGAGGGAGAGAGCCGAAGGTCCCCGGCCGACTCTTCTCCAACGCCAATGCCTCCGAGAACCTCCGCCCTTCCTCATGCTGAGGAGCAGGCCGCAAGGCCTGCGTCTCGAAGCACGCACAGCGGTCGATGCGTCCTTCGAGACGGCCCTTCGGGCCTCCTCAGGATGAGGAGCGTGGAGGATGGCGAAGAGGGACGGAGCCGAAGGTCCGCGGCCGCCTCTTCTCCAACGCCAATGCCGCCTCCGAGAACCTCCGTCCTTCCTCGTGCTGAGGAGCAGGCCGCAAGGCCTGCGTCTCGAAGCACGCATCGACCGCTGTGCGTCCTTCGAGACGGCCCTTCGGGCCTCCTCAGGATGAGGGGCGTGGACGGCGGCGAAGCGGGCGTCGCCGCTTCGCCGCCGCCTCGCCTTCCAGTTCTGGCCCCGGCCTCAGACCCGTCCTGCAAACAGATCCTTCTTGACGATGGCGTGGACGCCCCAGTTGCCGTCCACCACCTGCGTCACGCCGAAATCGACCGCGATCGACATCAGCGACACCGCCTCGTCCTCGGTGAGCTTCTGGGTCGTCATCAGGAAGTGGCGCATCTTGCGGAAGGCGTCGCGCATCGCGAGGTCGACCGACGACTTGCCGTAGATCGCCGACTGCGCGTCGCTTCCGAGCTCCTTCAGATAATTGGCGAAGGAGAAGCCGTGGACGAGCCACTCGTCCTTGGTCTCGAGCATCGGATAGTTCAGCTCCTCGAGCGGCGTGCCGGCGAGGTCCGCCTTCTTGTGCAGGATGAGCTGGAACACGCCGGTCAGCGAGCACTCGATCGCGGTGCCGCAGAGCTCGCTGTCGCCCTGGCTCGCATGCGGGTCGCCGACCGAGAGCAGCCCGCCTTCGACCGCGACGGGGTAGTACATCGTCGCGCCTTTGCCGATGCGCCAGTTGTCGATGTTGCCGCCCACCCAGTTCGGCGGGATCGTGTCGACGAAGTCGACCTCGGCGGGCGCGAGCCCCAGCGTGCCGAAATGCGGGCGGATCGGGATCCTGACACCTTTCAGCACGTCGAAGTTCCGCGCGGTCTTCGAATGGTCGACCGGCACGCCCGGATAGTCGATCGTGGCGTGCTCCACCCCGAACGGGTCGGTCTGCGGCACCCATTTGAAATTGTAGACCGCCTGCGCCCAGCTCTTCGCGCCGGAGGCGTCGACCTCGTAGATCGTCACCACCTCGCGTTTCTGGCCGCCCAGCATGTCGTTGTAGTGGTAGCCCCACCAGGCGGCCGCGTTGGAGCCGAACGACTTGCCCTTGAAGGCCGGGTTGGCGCAGGCGCGGGGCGCGCAGTCGAGGATGCGCACCTCCAGCACGTCGCCGGGCTCGGCGCCGCGGACATAGACCGGACCGGTCATGACGTGGACGCCTTGGCCTTCGCCCGACCCTTTCTTATAGACCTTGGGGTCGGTCGGGCCGGCGCCGCGGCGATCGACGCCCTTCTTGTCCTTGGTCCAGAGGAAGACGCTTTCCGCGCCTTCGTCGCCCTGCACCATGCGCTCGGCGTCGTCGTTGGCGTGGTGGGTCAGCGTCTCGATGGTGACGATGTCGCCAGAGTCGCATTCGACGCGGGGTTTGAGCGTCTTCGAAAAATAGCCCCAGTGCACCGTGTCGGCGTTCGCGGGCAGGTAATGGTGCTTGCGCGTCGCCGGGGCCTTGGCGGCGGTCGCCTGCGCGAGCGCCGGCGTCACCAGCGACATGCCGCCGGCCGCAAGGCCTGCGAGACCGCCCGCAGCGACGAAGCTCGATTTCAGGAAGCTGCGCCTTTCAGAGGCGAGGTCGCGCTTCAACGCCTCGTAATGAAGCCCGAATTCCGGGCAGGACGGGTCGTCGCCTTGGCACATCGCCAGCTCTCGCTACTGTGAAAAATCGGGTCGGCGGACGCCGCGCGGCCTCCGCCCTAAAGACGCCAGCAAGCCCGGCGCCATCTGGCGTCCCAGATCGAGGAGACACCCATGCCGAAAGAGATTTTCGTGTCCTACGGGATCGACGTCGACGCCGTCGCAGGCTGGCTCGGCTCCTATGGCGGCGAGGACAGCCCCTGCGACATCTCCCGCGGCGTGTTCGCGGGCCGCGTCGGCTCGCCGCGCCTTCTGCGCCTCTTCGACAAGTGGGGGATCAAGACCACCTGGTTCATCCCCGGCCACTCGATCGAGACCTTCCCCGACGAGATGAAGGCGGTGGCGGCCGCCGGCCACGAGATCGGCATGCACGGCTACAGCCACGAAAACCCGATCGCCATGACGCCCGAGCAGGAGGAGGCGATCTTCGACAAATGCGTCGAGGTGATCGCCAAGCTCTCGGGGCAGGGGCCCCGCGGCTATGTCGCGCCGTGGTGGGAGTTCGGAGCCAAGACCAACGAGCTGCTCAAGAAAAAGGGCGTCCGCTACGACCACTCGCTGATGCACAACGACCACCACCCCTATTACGTGACGGTCGGGGACGAGTGGACCAAGATCGACTATTCGCAGCATCCTTCGACATGGATGAAGCCCTTCGTGTCCGGCGAGGAGACCGATCTCATCGAGATCCCGGCCTCCTGGCATCTGGACGACCTGCCGCCGATGATGTTCATCAAGGCAGCGCCCAACAGCCACGGTTTCGTGGATCCGCACGTCATCGAGCGGATGTGGCGCGACCAGTTCGACTGGGTCTACGAGAACTACGACTATGCGGTCTTCCCGCTCACCATCCATCCCGACGTTTCGGGCCGCCCGCACGTGCTTCAGATGCACCAGCGCCTCTACGACCACATGCGCGCCCATGACGGCGTGAAGTTCGTCGCCATGGAGGAGATCGCGGAGGATTTCGCGAAGCGCTATCCGCGGTCGGGGACGGCGCGGCCGATGTCCTGAGCGCCGGGGAGAGGAACTGTGTGCGTCGAGACGCCCGCTGACGCGGGCTCCTCACTATGAGGGGGGTCGAGGGCGCCTAAGCCCGAAGCCCAACTCATGCTGAGGAGGCCCGAAGGGCCGTCTCGAAGCACGCAGTCGGCTGATGCAGTTATAATCCACGGAGCACCACCATGTGCGGCCTCTGCGGCTCCTTCGCGCACGGCCACTGGAGCGACGGCGTCGCCTCGAACGCGCAGACGCCGACGGCCGAGCGGGCCCGCCGCGCCGCCGTCGCGAACGCGGCGCTCGCGCCCTTTGGGTTGACGCTGAAGTCCTGGGGCGGGCGCTACGTGCTCTCGTCGCGCACCGGCAAGGCCGCGGTGGTCGAGGGTTTCGGCGATCTCTGGCCGGCGGCCGAAAAGCTCGGGGGCCGCTCCTGCGATCCGCTCGACGCGACGGTGCTCGCCCGGCTGGAACTGGGCGCCTGATGAGCGCCCGCCTTCCCGTCGACGTCATCACCGGCTTTCTCGGCGCCGGCAAGACGACGCTGCTGCGCCGCCTGCTCGCGCGGCCGGAGCTCGCGGGGGCGGCGGTGCTCGTCAACGAGTTCGGAGAAATCGGGCTCGACCATCTGCTGCTCGAGCGGATCGACGGCGACGTCGTGCTGCTGAAGAGCGGCTGCGTCTGCTGCACGGTGCGGGGCGACCTGAAGGCCGCGCTCGAAGCCCTGCTCGGACGCCGGGCGCGTGGCGAGATCGCGTTCGACCGCGTCGCGATCGAGACCACGGGCCTCGCCGATCCCACTCCGGTCTTCGCCACGATCGCAGCGGACGCGGCGCTCAAACACCGTTTGAGGATGGGCGCGGTGGTCTGCGTCGTCGACGCTCTGAACGGCGCCGCGACGCTCGACGCCCACGACGTCTCGCTGCGTCAGGCCGCCGCCGCCGACCGCATCGTGGTCTCGAAGACCGACCTCGCGCCGCCCGAGGCTTGCTCCGCGCTCGCGGCGCGCCTGCGCGCCCTCAATCCCGTCGCCGAACTCCTTCTGCTCGACGCCGAGACGCCGCCGCCTGCGCTGTGGCTCACGGGGGCGGGCGAGGGACCGCCAAGCCGGTGGCGCGCCGACACGCCCGCGGCCGAGCCCGGGCACGACGCGCGCGCGTTCCTGCTTGAGGCGGAGGCGCCGCTAGACTGGGCGCGCTTCGGACTGTGGCTGTCGATGCTTCTCAACGCCCACGGCGACGACATCCTGCGGCTCAAGGGCGTGGTCGCGATCGAGGGCGTCGCCGGGCCGGTCGCGATCCAGGGCGTGCAGCGCGTCGTGCATGCGCCCGAGCACCTCGAGGCCTGGCCGGACGGCGATGCGCGGACACGCCTCGTGGTCATTGCGCGGACCATCGATCCCGAGCGCGTTCGGCGGTCGTTCCGGGCCTTCGTCGGGCGCGCCGGGACGAACGCGGCGGCGGCCTCCGCCTGAAGCGCCCGATCCGTCGCCGTCACGCCCGGCGGCGGCCGGACATCCATGACTTGTCGGGATCGTCGAGCGCGACGTCGAAGTCGTGGATACCCGCGCGAAGGCGCAAGCATGACGGCGAGGACACGGCTCACGCACTGCGAGATCCCCGCGCCGTTTCCGATCAATCGCCCAAAAATTAGGCGAACGCGCCATCACGGACGCGCGACCCCGTGCCCGTCTCCCGCAATCCGTGCGGTTGGCATGACCGTTGCTGCTTTCTTGAGCGACGCGAAGCCCGCGGGGGACAAAAGGGGCAAGATGCAGCAGGCCGCCACGATCGACATCGCTTCGCTGACCAAGAAATACGGCGACGACGCCGTCGCGGTCGACGCCATCAGCCTCAAGATCAAGGCCGGGACCTATTGCTGCCTGCTCGGCCCCTCGGGCTGCGGCAAAACCTCGACGCTCAGGATGATCGCCGGCCACGAGACCGCGACGTCCGGCGACATCAGGCTCGGCGACGTGGTGGTCACCGACCTGCCGCCCGCCAAGCGCCAGACCTCGATGATGTTCCAGTCCTACGCGCTGTTTCCGCATCTCGACCTTGTCGACAACGTCGCCTTCTCGCTGAAGATGAAGAGCGTGCCGAAGGCCGAGCGCCGCGCCAAGGCGCTCGACATGCTGAAGCTCATGCACATCGACCAATACGCCTCGCGCCGGCCCGCCCAGCTTTCGGGCGGCCAGCAGCAGCGCGTCGCGCTCGCCCGCGCGCTCATCACGAGCCCGCAGGCGCTGCTGCTCGACGAGCCGCTTTCGGCGCTCGATCCGTTCCTGAAGGTGAAGATGCGCCAGGAGCTGAAGCGCCTTCAGCGCGAGCTCGGCGTCACCTTCGTGCACGTCACCCACAGTCAGGAGGAGGCGATGGCGCTCGCCGACCTCGTGGTGGTGATGTCGAACGGCCGCATCGAGCAGGCCGCCGAACCGCGCGAGATCTTCCACCGGCCGGCGACCGCTTTCGTGGCGCGCTTCATGGGCGACCACAACGTGCTCGCCGGAAAGGTGAAGGAGCTCGACGCCGAGGGCGCGCTCATCGAGGCCCCGAACGGCGCCTCGTTCCGCATTCCCGGCGCGGATCACCTCGTCGTCGGCGAGACCGCGGAAGCCGCGGTTCGCCGCGACCGGATCGCGATCGGCGAAAGCCCGACCAAGGGGCTCGGCTTCACCGGCCATGTCCGCAACGTCGAGTATCGCGGCGGCTCGATGAAGGTGACGCTCGACGCGCCCGGCGTCGAGGACTTTACGGTCTACGCCGAGGAAAGCGCCTTCGACAGCGCCCCGCACGAGGTCGGACAGGCGGTTCCGCTGTCCTGGAGCCTCGCCGACGTCCACGTGCTCAAGCCCACCGCACACTGAGAAGACACCCAAGGAGACGACCAATGACCGACTCGACGGAAACGCCGCGCGGCCTTGACCGCCGGAGCCTTCTCAAGACCGGCGCGGCCGCGGCCGGCGTCGCCGCAGGTTCGGGCGCGATCACCGGCTTTCCGACCATCTGGGCGCAGAACATCAAGGACGTGACGCTGCGCCAGTTCGGCACCGGCGTGTCGAACCTCAACGCCATCGCCGAGAAGGTGAAGCAGGATCTCGGCTTCACGCTGCAGATGACGGCGCTGGATTCCGACAGCGTCACGCAGCGCACGGTGACGCAGCCCAACAGCTACGACATCGCCGACATCGAATACTGGATCTGCAAAAAGGTGTTCCCGACCGGCGCGCTGCAGCCGATGGACGTCAAGAAGATCAAATACTACGACAAGATCACGCCGATCTTCACCACCGGCAAGCTGACGCCCGAGAGCACGATCGCTCAAGGGACGGCGCCCCACACGGTGACCTTCGTCGAGGCCCCCGGCGCGAAGACCTTCGCCAAGGCCCCGACCGAGTGGATGACGCTGATCCCGACGATCTACAACGCCGACACGCTCGGCATCCGGCCAGACCTCGTCGGCCGCCCGATCGCCAACTGGAAGGACATCCTCGACCCCAAGTTCAAGGGCAAGGCGTCGATCCTCAACATCCCCTCGATCGGCATCATGGACGCCGCGATGATCTGCGAGAGCGCAGGCCTCATCAAATACGGCGACAAGGGCAACATGACCGAGGAGGAGATCGACAAGACCATCGCGGTCCTGATCGAGGCGAAGAAGGGCGGCCAGTTCCGCGCCTTCTGGAAGACCTTCGACGAGAGCGTGAACCTGATGTCCTCGGGCGAGGTCATCATCCAGTCGATGTGGTCGCCGGCGGTGACCGCGGTGAAGTCGAAGGGCATCCCCTGCGTCTACCAGCCGCTCGCCGAAGGCTATCGCGCATGGGGCGGGGGCCTCGGCATCGGCAAGAACGTCAAGGGCATCGTGCTCGACGCGGCCTATGAATACATCAACTGGTATCTGTCGGGCTGGTGCGGCGCCTACCTCAACCGCCAGGGCTACTATTCGGCCTGCCCCTCGACCGCCAAGGAGCACATGTCGGCGGAGGAGTGGGGCTTCTGGATGGAAGGCAAGCCCGCCGCCGCCGAGATCACCTCGCCGGACGGCAAGCCGATCGAGAAGGCCGGCGCGGTGCGCGACGGCGGCTCCTTCGAGAACCGCATGGGCAAGGTCGCTTGCTGGAACGCGGTCATGGACAAGGACCGCTACATGGTCCGCAAGTGGAACGAGTTCATCGCCGCGTGAGGATGCGCTTCGGCCCTAGTCCGCGACGCCTCCGCCCCCCTCTCCCGCGCGCGGGAGAGGGTAAGGGTGAGGGTCTGTCGCAGATCAGGGAGGTCGCTGGACGCCCCCTCATCCTTACCTTCTCCCGCAAGCGGGAGAAGGAGTCCCTACCGTCGAGCGAAAACGCATGACCGTCGCCGCTGACGCCTCCCCCACTTCAGTCGAGACCGAGGCTCCCCCGCGCAAAAGGCGCCTCGCGCTTCCGCTCGCGCCCTATCTCCAGGCCGCGCCGCTCGCGCTGATCCTCGGCGCGTTCCTGCTGCTGCCGATCGCCGCGATCGTGATCGTCAGCTTCTGGGACTATGACAGCGTCCAGATCTACCCGGCCTTCGTGACGCTCAACTACGAGGAGAGTCTCGGCTCCTGGGTCACCTGGTCGACCTTCCTCAACACGCTGAAATTCGTCGCCATCGTCTGGGCCATCACGCTCGTGGTGGGCTTCTGGGTGGCGTATTTCCTCGCCTTCCACGTCCGCACCTCGAAGATGCAGACGGTGCTGTTTCTCGTCTGCACGGTGCCGTTCCTCACCTCCAACATCATCCGCATGATCTCGTGGGTGCCGTTCCTCGGGCGCAACGGCCTGCTGAACTCCGCGCTCGTCGAACTCGGGATCGTGCCCGCGCCGCTCGAATTCCTGTTGTTCTCGGAGTTCGCCGTCGTCCTGGCGATGGTGCATCTCTACGCGCTCTTCATGGTGACGCCGATCTTCAACACGCTGGTGCGCATCGACCGGTCGCTGGTCGAGGCCGCGCGCGACGCCGGCGCGTCGAGCTGGCAGATCCTCACCAACGTCATCATTCCGCTGGCCAAGCCCGGCATCGCCATCGGCTCGATCTTCGTCGTGACGCTGGTGCTCGGCGACTTCATCACCGTGCGCTTCATGTCCGGCGGCCAGTCGGCCTCGATGGGGCTGATGATCGCGAACCAGATCTCGCTGCTGCAATATCCGGCCGCCGCCGCCAACGCGGTCGCGCTGCTGATCCTCGTGCTGCTGATGATGGCCGCGATCCTGAAGATCGTCGACATCCGGAAGGAGCTGTGATGGCGCTCCGCCGCCTTTGTCCCGGCCTTGAGCCGGGACCCAGAACCGATGCGGGCGCCGAAAGAGGCGGCTGCGTTGAGGTCCACTTCCAGAGCGTGCCGTTTCTGGGTCCCGGCTCAAGGCCGGGACAAGGAAGGAGCGCCGGATGACCTCTGACCGGCGCACGCTCGAATTCTATCTGCTCGCGGCTTTCTTCGCCCTGTTCGTGCTGTTCCTCTACGGCCCGCTCTCGACCATCCTGATCCTGTCGTTCCAGGGCCCGAACGGCGGCCTGACGTTCCCGATGAACGGGGTCTCGACGCGCTGGTTCCAGAACCTGTTCGAGACGCAGGCCGTCGGCGATTTCGGCGGCTCCTTCACCCGCTCGGCGCTGCTCGGCCTGATGGTGATGGCGACGACCGTGGTGGTCTCGCTGCTCGCGGGCCTGGCCTTCCGGCGCGGCTTCTTCGGCGCGACGCCGCTGTTCTATCTCGCGATCTCGAGCCTCGTCGTGCCCTCGATCCTGGTGAGCCTCGGCATCGGCCTGTCGTTCCAAATCCTCGGGCTGGAGCCGACCTGGTGGAGCTCCGCCTTCGGCGCGCATCTCACCTGGACGTTGCCTTTCGGCGTGCTGATCATGTTCGCGGTGTTCAACCGTTTCTCGCCGGCCTACGAGGAGGCCGCGCGCGACCTCGGCGCCTCGAGCTGGCAGGCCTTCGCCCATGTGGTGCTGCCCATCATCGCGCCGAGCCTGGTCGGCGTCGGGCTGTTCGGCTTCACGCTCAGCTATGACGAGTTCGCCCGCACGCTGATGACCGCGGGCTCGTTCAACACGCTGCCGCTCGAAATCTACGGCATGACCACCAACGTCACGACGCCGGTGCTCTATGCGCTCGGCGCGGTGACGACGCTGGTCTCGTTCGGCGTGATCGGGGTCTCGCTCGCCGCGATCGCCGTCATCGCGCGCCAGCGCAAGAAGCTCGGCGTGTCCTGAAGCTCGGTCCGCGCCGCAAAGCCGGCGGGGACGAGCCGATCACGAGCAGGGACGGCGAGGAGAGGATCGATGGACCTGCCGATCGTCGACGTCGCGCCCTTCATCGACGGCGGCGGCCGCCAAGAAAGCAGTCGCGCGCGCCTTCGGCGATGCGCTTGAGACCACGGGTTTCGCCGTCGTGGTCGGGCATGGCGTGCCCGAAAGCCTCGCGACCGCCACCTACGACGCCATGAAGCGTTATTTCGCCCGAGACGTCGAGGCGAAGCTCGCCGACAAGGCGCCCGAGAAGACCAAGGGCCGCGGCTATCTGCCCATGGGGATCGAGAGCGTCGCCAGGACGCTGAAGGGCGAAACCCTGACGGACCTGTGCGAGGCGCTCGTGTTCAACGCGCCGCATCGCGAGGGAAGGGCGGTCAAGCCGAACATCTGGCCCGCCGAGCCGCCGGAGCTCTCCGGCCTCGTGCGCGAGTGGTGCGGCGAGATCCTGACGCTCACCGATCGGCTGACCCGGCTTTCCGCTCTGGCGCTCGATCTGCCCGAGAACCACTTTGACCCCGTCTTCGAGGATCCGGCGCTCACCCTTCGCTTCGTGCACTATCCCGATCAGGTCGAGCCGCCGGCTCCCGGCCAGCTGCGCTACGGCGCCCATCACGACTATGGCGGGCTCACCATCCTGCGGCAGGACCAGGCGCCCGGCGGCCTCGAGGTCGCGGACAAAGAAGGCGTCTGGCATGAGGCCGGCGTCGTCCCGAACAGCTTCGTCATCAATGTCGGAGACCTGCTCGCCCGCTGGACCAACGATCGCTGGAGATCGACGCTCCACCGGGTCTCGAACCCCAACCGCGCGCTCACCGGCTCGACCGCGCGGCTTTCGATGGTGGCGTTCACCGCGCCGAACGAGGAAGCCGAGGTCGCCTGCCTGCCGAGCTGCTGCGACGAGGCGAACCCGCCGCGCTACGCGCCGGTGAAGTCCGGCGAATACATCTGGTCGAAGATCGCGGCCTCGCACGACATCTCGACGGCCGCATAGGCGCTGCCGCGCCCTCCGGCGCTCAGGCGGCGAGCCGACGCTCGACGATCCGCGCCAAGAGGCTCGCGCCGACCGGCAGGATGGCGTCGTCCAGCACGAAGCCGGGATTGTGCAGCGGCAGGTCGCCCGCATGGCCGACGCGGGCGTAGCAGCCCGGCGCCTTGCGCAGCATGTCGGCAAAATCTTCCGAGCCCATCATCGGCCGCGGCCGGGTGATCAGCCCCGTGTCGCCCACGACGTCCCGCGCGGCCTCCGCCATGGCGGCGTCTCGCTTTCGGTGTTGATCAGCACGTCGAACACGTCGCGAAGGTCGAGCGTCACCTCGACCGCGTAGGTCGCCGCGATCCCGGCGCAGATCTCCTTCATGCGCTTGCGGGCGAGCTCCATCATCGTCGGGTCGAAGGCGCGGATCGTGCCGGTCAGCGTCGCCTCCTCGGGGATGACGTTGTAGGCCGAGCCCGAATGGACCTGCGTCACCGACAGAACCAGCGACTCGAACGGGTTGGCGTTGCGGGAGACGATCGACTGCAGCGCCATGACGAGCGCCGAGGCCGCGACGACCGGATCGCGCGACATCTGCGGCATCGCCGCGTGGCTGCCCGATCCGACGATCTTCACGTCGAAGAAGTCGGCCGCCGCCATCGCCGGGCCGGGGAAGACCGAGATTTCGCCGGGCTCCAGATAGGGGTCGTTGTGGAGGCCGTAGATCTCGTCGACCGGGAATTTCTCGAACAGCCCGTCGGCGATCATGGCGCGCGCGCCGCCGAGCCCTTCCTCGGCGGGCTGGAACACGAACACGGCCGTGCCGGGAAAGTCGCGCTTTTCCGCCAGATAGCGCGCGGCGCCGAGCAGCATGGTGGTGTGGCCGTCATGGCCGCAGGCGTGGGAGACGCCCGCGTTGTTCGAGCGCCACGGCAGGTTGGTGGTCTCGACGATCGGCAGCGCGTCCATGTCGGCGCGAAGGCCGATGGCGCGGCCGGGGCCGCCGGACCCCTTCAGGACGCCCACGACGCCCGTGCCGCCGATCCCGCGATGCACCTCGACGCCGTAGGAGGCGAGCTTTTCGGCCACCACGCCCGATGTGCGGGTCTCCTGAAAGCCGATCTCGGGGTGGGAATGGAGGTCGCGGCGCAGCGCCGTCATGTCGTCGGCGAAGGCGAGGATCTCGGGGAGGGCGGGCATGCTGGAGTTCCCTTGTAAGTGCTGACACGCCTCAGTCAGTCATGCCCGGCGGAGCCGGGTATCCACGACTTACTGAGATCGTAGGGCTCTACGTCCAAGTCGTGGATACCCGCGCGAAGGCGCGGGCATGACGGCCGAGGTTCGGGCGGCCATGTGAGCTAGCCCTTCTTCTCCATGTTCCAGAACACCGGGATCGGGGCCTTGACCACGCCCGACACGGAGGCCCGCCAGGCGGCCGGCTGGCGATACTGGCCGAGCGGCACATAGATCACCTGGTCATAGACCCGAGCCTGAACCTTCTCGGCGATCTGCTTGCGCTGGTCGTCCGTCTCGGCGGCCGCGAAGTCGGCGCGCATCTTCTCGAGCTCGGGATCGTCCGGCCAGCCGAAGAAGCCGGTCTTGGCGCGGCCGTTGATCATCGGATTGACGATCGGGTTCCAGACCTCCGGGATCACCCAGTTGGTGAAGAACATGTTCCAGCCGCCCTCGGCGATCGGCTTCTGGCTCGCGCGGCGGGCGACCAGCGTCTGCCAGTCCATCGGCTGGAGATCGACCTTGAAGCCTGCGGCGCGCAGCAGCTCGGTCGCCACCACCGGCTGCGAGGAGGTCGAGGGCGTGTCGGTCGGGTGCATGATGACGACGGGCGTGCCGTCGTATCCCGCCTCCTTCAGCAGCGCCTTCGCCTTCTCGACGTCGCCGCTCTTGGCGATGGTCGCGGCGCCTTCGCCGGCCTCGGTCGAAAGCGGAGTGCCGCAGCCATAGACCGAAGGGCAGGTCTGGAAGAATTCGGGATCGCCGATCAGCGCCTGCAGCACGCTCTCCTGGTTGAGCGCGTAGAGCGCCGCCTTGCGGATGCGGATGTCGTTGAAGGGCGGATAGAGGAAGTTCATCCGGCCCATCGTCTGCGAGCCGAGCTCGTTGTAGAAATCGACCTTCACGTCGTCGGGGACAGCCTGCAGCAGGGGCAGCAGGTCGACGGGCGGCTGCTCCATGTAGTCGATCTCGCCCGTGACCAGCGCGTTCACCGCGGTCTGCATGTCGGGCATGTTGATCCACTCGACGCGGTCGACCTTCACGGCCTTTCCGCCCGCCATCCAGTTCGGCGCCTCGGCGCGCGGCTTGTAGCCCTCGAACTTCTCGTAGACCGTGCGGTCGCCCGGCCGATACTCGGCCTGAACGAAGCGGAACGGGCCGGAGCCGACGATCTCCTTGACGGCCGTCGTGGGAGGCGTCTCGGCGAGGCGCTTGGGCATCATGAAGGGCACGTAGGAGGCGGGCTTGGCGATGAGGTCGAGCACGTAGCGGAAGGGCTTCTTCAGCTTCAGCACGATGGCCTTGTCGCCGTCCGCGGTGATGCTCTCGACGGAGTCCATCAGCATCTGGCCGCCGGCGTCGCGCGCGCCCCAGCGCTTGAGCGAGGCGACGCAGTCGTCCGCGGTGACGGGCGCGCCGTCGTGCCAGGTCAGGCCGTCGCGCAGCGTGAACGTGTAGGTGAGCTTGTCGTCCGAGACCTTGAAGTCCGCCATCTGCGGGGTCGGCTCGTACTTGCTGTTCATCGAGAGCAGCGTGTCGAACACCATGTAGCCGTGGTTGCGGGTGATGTGCGCCGTGGTGACGATCGGGTCGAGGATGTTGATCCCCGAATGCATCACGACCTTGATCGTCGTCTTGGTCTGCGCCGCCGCGCGCTCGGGCGGCGTGAAGGCGAGAGCCGCCAGCGCAAGCAGGCCAAGGGCGACGGGAGGGAGTGAGCGGACGCGCTTCGCTGACATGGGCGGGGCCTCGCTTGAGCTTCCGGGCGGCGTTTCGGGCCGCGACTGCGGCCAACATAGCGCGCGCTCGCCGCCGCCCATCGATTGGGCGCGCACAAATTAGCGACGCGACCGCTCATTGCTTGATCACTTCTAAACCCGGGGCCATGGTGAGCGGCCCACTGCGCGCCTGTCGTCGTCTGACGGTCCGGGCATGGCACGATCTCTGCAGACGGATTGGCTGGCGCGCCAGGCGCCAGCTTGCGGCCCACGCCGCTACCGGGAGACACCGATGGATCGTCGCACTTTCCTTCAGGCCTCGATTGGCGCGGGACTTATCGGAGCGACCGGTTCGCTCGCCGCGCCCTCCATCGCGCTCGGCGCGGCGAAGAAGACCCTGAAGTTCGTGCCGCAGGCGAACCTCGCCAACTTCGATCCGATCTGGGGAACGCAATACGTCGTCCGCAACGCCGCGGCGCTGGTCTGGGACACGCTCTACGGCGTCGACGAGAAGCTGCAGCCGCAGCGCCAGATGGTGGAGAGCGAGACCGTCTCCGATGACGGCCTTGTCTGGACCTTCAAGCTGCGCTCGGGGATGAAGTTCCACGACGGCGAGCCCGTGCTCGCCAAGGACGCGGTGGCCTCGGTCGCGCGCTGGTCGGCCCGCGACCCGATGGGCCTGATGATCCGCGTCATCCAGAACGAGCTCGTCGCGGTCGACGACCTCACGTTCAAGTGGTCGCTGAAGAAGCCCTATCCGAAGATGCTGCTGGCGCTCGGCAAGAACAACGCGCCGTGCTCCTTCGTGATGCCGGAGCGGATCGCCAAGACCGACCCCTTCACCCAGATCAAGGAATATGTCGGCTCCGGGCCGATGAAGTTCGCGCAGAAGGAATGGGTGCCGGGCGCGATCGCGGTGTTCGAGAAGTTCGAGGACTACAAGTCCCGCGACGAGCCCGCCTCGTGGCTCGCCGGCGCCAAGCGCATGATGGTCGACCGCATCGAGTGGATCATCATGCCGGACCCCGCGACCGCGCTCGCGGCGCTCCAGAACGGCGAGATCGACTGGTGGGAGAACCCGCTCTCCGACCTCGTGCCGGTGCTGCAGGGCAATTCCGACGTGAAGGTCGACATCGCGGACCCGCTCGGCAATGTCGGAGCCTTCCGCATGAACCACCTCTATCCGCCCTTCGACAAGGTGGAGGTGCGCAAGGCCGTGCTCACCGCGATGAGCCAGGAAAACTACATGCGGGCGATCGTCGGCTCCGACGACAATCTTTGGAAGCCGATGCCCGGCTTCTTCACGCCCGGCACCCCGTTCTACAGCGAGCAGGGCGGCGACATCCTGAAGAAGGCGAGCATCGACGAGGCCAAGAAGTTGCTCGAGAAGGCCGGCTATGACGGCACGCCCGTGACCTGCGTGGTGGCGCAGGACAACCCGATCACCAAGGCGCAAGGCGACGTGACCGCCGACCTTCTCCGCCGCATGGGCATGACCGTCGACTTCGTGGCGACCGACTGGGGCACGGTCGGGGCCCGGCGCGCGTCGAAGAAGCCGCCGAAGGAAGGCGGCTGGAACATGTTCCACACCTGGCACGCGGGCGCGGATTGCCTGTCGCCCGCCGGCTACAACGCGCTGCGCGCCAACGGCGAGAAGGCGTGGTTCGGCTGGCCCAACAGCCCCAAGACCGAAGAGGGCATCACGGCCTGGTTCGAAGCGGCTGATCTCGAGGCCGAGAAGGCGGCGCTGGCCAAGACCAACGAGGCGGCGGTGGACGACGTGGTCTACGGCGTCACCGGCTTCTTCCTCAGCTACCAGGCGTGGCGCAGCAACGTACAGGGCGTGAAGAGCGGCCCGCTGCCGTTCTTCTGGGACGTGACCAAGGAGGCGTGAGCCGGTGGCGCATGGCCGAGGCCAACTGCGTGCTTCGAGACGCGACGGCGAAACGCCTTCGCTCCTCAGCATGAGGATGGTTTGTGCTTTGGCGCCCACCCACCCCCCTCATGCTGAGGAGCAGGCCGGAGGCCTGCGTCTCGAAGCACGCACTTCGTTGATCCCGGGCTCGTTCGAAGGGAGCGGCTGATGTCCTCGGTCGTCCTGCGCCGCATCCTCTCGACCATCCCCGTCATGGGGGTGGTGGCGCTGTTCGTCTTCAGCCTGCTCTACGTCGCGCCCGGCGATCCGGCGCGGTGATCGCGGGCGACCAGGCCTCTCCCGAGGACGTCGAGAAGATCCGCGCCGGGCTCGGTCTAGACCGGCCCTATCTCATCCGCTTCTTCGAATGGGTGGGGCAGATCCTGTCCGGCGACCTCGGCACCTCGATCTTCACCAACATGCCGGTCACCACCATGATCGCGCAGCGCGTCGAGCCGACGCTTTCGCTCATGATCGTGACGCTCATCATCGCGGTCGGCGTCGCGGTGCCGATGGGCGTCGTGGCGGCGTGGAAGGCCGACACCTGGGTCGACCGTTCGGCGATGGCCTTCGCGGTCTTCGGCTTCTCGACCCCGGTCTTCGTGGTCGGCTACCTCATCGCCTATGTGTTCGCGCTGAAGCTCGGCTGGTTTCCGGTCCAGGGCTACAAGCCGATCTCGGCGGGCGTCGGCCCGTGGATCCAAAGCCTGATCCTGCCGTCCGTGACGCTCGCGCTCGTCTACATCGCGCTGATCGCCCGCATCACCCGCGCCGCGATGCTCGACGTGCTCGGCCAGGACTACATCCGCACGGCCAAGGCCAAGGGCGTCGGCCAGCGGCGCATCCTCTTCGTGCACGGGCTGAAGAACGCGGCGGTGCCGATCGTCACCGTCATCGGCATCGGCGTCGCGCTGCTCATCGGCGGCGCGGTGGTGACCGAGAGCGTGTTCGCGATCCCGGGCCTCGGCCGCCTCGTGGTCGACGCGATTCTGCGGCGCGACTACCCCGTGATCCAGGGCGTCGTGCTGCTCTTCAGCTTCGTCTACGTGCTGGTCAATCTCGCCGTTGACCTCGTCTATGTCTGGGTCGATCCGAGGATCCGCTACTGATGGCCGTCGAAGCCAGGACCCTCGCGCCTCCGCCCGGCCTCAAGGTCGCCGAGGAGCTGCCCGACGTCATTCCCGCGCGCAAGCCCCTGAAAGGGTTTTGGGGCGTCGTCCGCCGCCGGCCCGCGGCGGCGCTCGGCGGCGCGATTTTGCTCGCGATGATCGCGGTCGCGGCGTTCGCGCCGCTGCTCGGGACCGTCGACCCCGGCGAACTCGCGCCGTCGCGACGGCTGCGGCCGCCTTCGGCCGACTTCTGGTTCGGCACCGACATGCTTGGCCGCGACCTCTATTCGCGCGTGGTCTACGGCGCGCAGGTCTCGCTCGTCGTCGGCTTCTCGGTGGCGGTGCTCGCCTCCGTCTTCGGCCTCGCCATCGGGCTCGTCTCGGGCACCGTGCGCTGGATCGACGGCGTCGTGATGCGGCTCATCGACGGCATGATGTCGATCCCGCCGATCCTGCTCGCCGTCGCGCTGATGGCGCTGACCCGCGGCTCTCTGCAAAACGTCGTCATCGCCATCACGCTCGCCGAAATCCCGCGCGTCGCCCGGCTGGTGCGCGGCGTGGTGCTGTCCTTGCGCGAGCAGCCCTATATCGACGCGGCGATCGCCGCCGGCACGTCGACGCCGATGCTCGTCATCCGCCACATCCTGCCCAACACGCTCGCGCCCATGACCGTGCAGGCCACCTACATCTGCGCCTCCGCCATGATCGTCGAGGCGATCCTGTCGTTCATCGGCGCGGGCGTGCCGCCGATCACGCCGTCCTGGGGCAACATCATGGCGGAGGGCAGGGCGCTCTGGCAGGTGAAGCCGACGATCGTGTTCTTCCCCGCGATCTTTCTGTCGCTCACCGTCCTCGCCGTGAACCTCCTCGGCGACGGCCTGCGCGACGCGCTCGATCCCCGCATGGCGAAGAGCTTGTGATGGGAGATTCTCTCCCGAACCACCGGCGTCATGCCCGGACTTGGTCCGGGTATCCACGACTTGGGCGTAGAGCGCGCGGCCCAGGAAGTCGTGGATACCCGCGCTGCCGCGCGGGCATGACGGCGGCGTCGCCGGAGTACGCCTGATGCCCCTGCTCGAAGTCGACCGTCTCCAGACCCACTTCCGCACTCCCGACGGAGTGAACCGGGCGGTCGACGGCGTCTCGTTCCACATCGACAAGGGCGAAACGCTCGCGGTCGTCGGCGAAAGCGGCTGCGGCAAGTCGGTCACCGCCATGTCGATCATGCGCCTGATCGCCGAGCCGCCCGGCAGGTCCGCGGGCGAGATCCGCTTCGAGGGCAAGGACCTGCTCAAGCTCTCCGAGAAGGAGATGCGCAAGATCCGCGGCGACGACATCTCGATGATCTTCCAGGAGCCGATGACGAGCCTCAATCCGGTGCTGAAGGTCGGCCGGCAGATCGGGGAGTCGCTGCGGCTCCATCAGGGGCTCGGCCGCGCCGCCGCCGAGGACAAGGCGGTCGAGATGCTGCGCCTCGTCGGCATTCCCGAGCCCAAGCGCCGGGCGGGCGAATATCCGCACCAGCTTTCGGGCGGCATGCGCCAGCGCGTGATGATCGCCATGGCGCTCGCCTGCTCGCCGAAGCTGCTGATCGCCGACGAGCCGACCACAGCGCTCGACGTCACCATCCAGGCCCAGATCCTTGACCTGATGCGCGACCTCAAGCAGCGCGTCGGCGCCGCGATCCTGATCATCACCCATGACCTCGGCGTCGTGGCCGAGGTCGCCGACCGCGTGGTGGTGATGTACGCCGGACGCAAGGTCGAGGAGGCCCCAGTCAACGACCTCTTCGCCGACCCCAAGCATCCCTACACCCGCGGTCTTCTCGGGGCGGTGCCGAAGCTCGGATCCTCGCTCGACGGCGAGGCCGAGCGGCTCGCCGAGATTCCCGGCATCGTGCCGAGCCTGAAGAAGAAGATCGAGGGCTGCGTGTTCGCAAGCCGCTGTCCCGACGCCGAGGACGTCTGCCGCCAGTTCGCGCCGGCGCTCGAGGAGAAGGCGCCGGCCCATCTCGCCGCGTGCCATTTCTCGAACCGCGACGCCGCGGAGGCCGCGGCGTGAGGGGAAAGCGCAGCCCTTGTCCCGGACTTGATCCGGGACCCAGAACCGACGGCGCTTCCAAAGGAGACGGCGGCCGTCGCGATCATCTGAGAAACCGCATCGGTTCTGGGTCCCGGATCAAGTCCGGGACAAGAGGGGAGACGCCCCATGACCGCCCCGCTGCTCGAGGTCAACGACCTCAAGATGCACTTCCCCCTCGGCGGGGCGCTGTTCGGCGAACGGCGCTACGTCTATGCGGTCGACGGGCTGTCGTTCCGCGTCGAGCGCGGCGAGACGCTGTCGCTCGTCGGCGAGAGCGGCTGCGGCAAGTCCACCGTCGGACGCGCCATCCTGCGCCTGCTGAAGCCCACGGGCGGCCAGGTGGTTCTCGCGGGCAAACGCATCGACGACATGGGTTCGGCCAAGCTGCGGCCCTACCGGCGGCGCGTGCAGGTCGTGTTCCAGGATCCGTTCTCGAGCCTCAATCCGCGCATCCGGGTCCGCGACGCGCTCGCCGAGCCGATCAACAATTTCGGGCTGGCGAAGGACAACGCCGAACTGACCCGCAAGCTCAACATGCTGATGGACAAGGTCGGCCTGCCAAGGGAAGCGCTCGGCCGCTGGCCGCACGAATTCTCTGGCGGCCAGCGCCAGCGCGTCGGCATCGCCCGCGCGCTTGCGGCCGAGCCCGACCTCATCGTCTGCGACGAGGCAGTGTCGGCGCTCGACGTCTCGGTCAAGGCGCAGATCGTCAATCTGCTTGGCGATCTGCAGAAGGAGCTCGGCCTCGCGCTTCTGTTCATCAGCCACGACCTCGCGATCGTCGAGCATATGACGCATCGCGTCGCGGTCATGTATCTCGGAAAGATCGCCGAGATCGGGACCAAGCGGCAGATCTTCGCGCGGCCGCGCCACCCCTACACCGAGGCGCTGCTCTCGGCCGTGCCGACGCCGGACCCGCTGGCCAAGCGCGAGCGCATCATGCTGAAGGGCGACGTTCCGAGCCCGATCAGCCCGCCCAGCGGTTGCCGTTTCCACACCCGCTGTCCCTATGCGTTCGACCGCTGCAAATCGGAAGAGCCGCGACTGCGCGAAGTAGAGAAGGGCCACGAGGCCGCCTGCCACCTCAATGACCGCGACGCGCAGGACAATCCGCTGCTGAGCGGGGCGCGGGCGTGATGCGCCTTCCTTGTCCCGGACTTGATCCGGGACCCAGAGAGCCGTCGGCGCTTCCGAAATAGGCGGCGGCCGCGGCGGTCGCCAAAGCAACCGTCTCGCTTCTGGGTCCCGGATCAAGTCCGGGACAAGCAGGCGGCGGTCCGGAGAACGCTATGACGGCGGCGGCTCCCGACCTCATCCTCCGCGGCTCGCGGGTCGTCGATCCCTCCCAGAACTTCGACGGGATCGCCGACGTCGCCTTCACGGACGGCAAGGTGTCGGGCTTCGGGCCAAACCTCCCCGGCGGAGCGCAGACAGACATCCGCGACGTCTCCGGCGCGATCGTCACGCCCGGGCTGATCGACCTCCACACCCATGTCTATTGGGGCGGGACGTCGCTCGGCGTCGACCCCGACGCGTTCTGCCGGCTCTCGGGCGTCACCACCTCGATCGACACCGGCTCGGCCGGCCCCGGCAACTGGGCGGGCTTTCGCAAGCACGTCATCGAGCGCGCGGAAGCGCGCGTGCTCGCCTATCTCCACGTGTCCTTCGCGGGCATCTTCGGGTTCTCGAAGACCGTGATGGTGGGCGAGAGCGAGGACATCCGGCTCATGGCGCCGAAGGAGGCCGCGCAGGTCGCCGACGCGAACCGCGACCTCATCGTCGGCATCAAGGTCCGGGTCGGCCGTCATGCCTCGGGCGACCAGGGAACCGCGCCGCTCGACATCGCGCTGCAGGTCGCCGACGAGGTCGGCATGCCGCTGATGTGCCACATCGACCATCCGCCGCCCTCCTATGAGGAGGTGCTGGCGATGTTGCGGCCGGGCGACGTGCTGACCCATGCTTTCCGCCCGTTCCCCAATGCGCCCTGCACGGCGCAGGGCACGGTGAAGCGCGCGGTGCGGGAGGCGCGCGAGCGCGGCGTGCTGTTCGACATCGGCCACGGCATGGGCAGTTTCTCGTTCAAGACCGCGCGCGCGATGCTGGCGCAGGGGTTCGCGCCCGACACCATCTCGTCGGACGTCCACCAGCTCTGCATCGACGGTCCGGCCTTCGACCAGGTGACGACCATGTCGAAGTTTTTGTGCCTCGGCATGGCGCTTCCCGACGTCGTCCGCCGCTCGACGGCGAACGCCGCCTTCGCCCTGAAGCGGCCGGACCACGGCTCGCTGAAGGTCGGCTCGCTTGGCGACGCAACGGTGCTGAGCGTGCGCGAGGGCGCGTTCGACTATGTCGATACGGTCGGAGAGCATATGACGGGGGCGCAGAAGATCGTCTCGGAGGGCGTCGTGCTGAAGGGGAAGTGGTGGCACTCGGCCGAGGGGACGGCGTTCGGGAAGAAGGTTGCGGCATGACCGCCGAACAGAAACTCGCCGAACTCGGCCTGACGCTGCCTGACACCTACACGCCGGTCGCGACCTATGTGCCGGCCAAGCGCGTCGGAGACCTGCTGTTCCTCTCGGGGCAGGGACCGCGGCTCGCGGACGGCTCGCACCATGTCGGCAAGGTGGGCGCGGAGGTCTCGGTCGAGGAGGCGAACGGGCACGCCAGGCTTGTGGGCCTTGGCCTGCTGGCCGCGATGAAGGCTGCGGTCGGCGATCTCGACAAGGTCGAGATCGTCAAGCTTCTGGGCATGGTCAACGCCGCGCCGGACTTCACCCAGCATCCGCAGGTGATCAACGGCTGCTCGGACTTGCTGGTCGCCGTGCTGGGCGAGCGCGGACGGCATGCGCGCTCGGCGGTCGGCATGGGCTCGCTGCCGAACGGCATGACGGTGGAGATCGAGGCGATCGTCCGGATCCTGCCGTGACGGCTCTGGCGGCGCGCATCGCGCAGGAATTCGGCACGCCCGCTGTCGTGGTCGATCTCGACGTCGTCGAGGCCAACATCACGCGCGTTCAGGCGCTCTGCGACGCCGCGGGCCTCGCCTGCCGGCCCCATGTGAAGACGCACAGTCGCCGGTGCTGGCGAAGCTTCAGGTGGAGGCCGGGGCGCGCGGGATCACCTGCCAGAAGCTTGGCGAGGCCGAGGTGATGGCGGCGGGCGGTCTCGACGACATTCTGGTGAGCTACAACATTCTGGGCGAGCGCAATCTTGGCCGTCTCGCGGCGCTGATGGGCCGCGCGAAGATGACGGTGGCGGCCGACAGCGCGACGACCGTCGACGGCCTCGCAGGCGCCGCGGCGGCCGCTGGCCGCACGCTCGACGTCGTGGTGGAGTGCGACACCGGCATGAGGCGCGCGGGCGTCGAGACGCCGGGCGAGGCGGTCGCGCTTGCGAGACGCATCGCCGCGACGCCGGGCCTCGCCTTCGCCGGGCTGCTGCTCTACCCGCCGCCGGACCGCTGGGCCGAGACCCAGACCTTTTTCGATGCGGCGCGGGCGGGACTGCGGGACGCGGGGCTCGACTGCCGCATCGTCTCGACCGGGGGCACGCCGAACCTCGCGCATCTCTCCGCGCTCAAAGGCGCGACCGAGCATCGGCCGGGCACATACATCTTCAACGACCGCATGCAGATGGCGGCGGGCGTCGCTCGGCTCGAGGACTGCGCGGTCGCGATCTGTTCGACCGTCGTCAGCCGCGCGGGAGCAGATCGCGGGATTCTCGACGCGGGCTCGAAGATGCTCACGAGCGACCAGTTCGGACAGACGGGGTTCGGGCTCGTGCTGGAGCATCCCGACGCCGCCGTCAACGCGCTGTCGGAGGAGCACGGGTTTCTCGACCTCTCGGCCTGCGCTTCGAAGCCCGGGATCGGCGACGTGGTGCGCGTCGTGCCGAACCATGTCTGCGCGGTGATCAATATGGTGGATCGGCTCGTCGCGGTGCGGGGCGGGGAGATCGTGGGGGAGCTTGAGGTGGCGGCGCGGGGAAGGTCCGTCTGAGGCGAACTGCGTGCTTCGAGACGGTCCTTCGGACCTCCTCAGCATGAGGAAGGTCGGCGGGTTTTCAGCCTCCCGACGACTCTCATGGCTCGCAGAGCCGCGAAGCGGGGTCTCGAAGCAGGCGGTTCGGCCTTTTCCCGCGCCCTTGTCCCGGGCTTGACCCGGGACCCAGAACCGCTGCGCGGCCCATGTGAGGCGCGACCGTCGGCGGCGTCTTCTTCGGAGCTGGCGTCGTTTCTGGGTCCCGGATCACGTCCGGGACAAGCGCGGCGCTACGCCTTCAGAAACCGCTCCGCCCCGGCGCACAGCACCTCGAGACCGAGCGCCAGATCCTCTTCCTTGGTGTCTTCCGCCCAGTGGTGGCTGATCCCGCCGATCGAAGGCGTGAACAGCATGGCGGCGGGCATGATGGCGGCCATGTTCTGCGCGTCGTGGCCGGCGCCGCTCGGCATGCGCCGCCACGCGCCGGGCGCAAGCTCTTCGGCGGCCGCCGCCAGCGCGTCCATCATCGCCGGGTCGCAGATCGCGGGCATGGGCTTTCGCAGCGTCTCGATGCTGACCGGGCACTTTTCGCGCCGGTTGCTCTCCTGCACGAGCCGCCGCAGCGTCGCCTCCAGGCGCTGCAAAACCTCGATCGAGACGTCGCGGAACTGGAACAGCACCTCGGCGCGGCCCGGGATGACGCTCGGCGCTCCCGGATCGAGCGCGATGCGCCCGCAGGTCCATGTCGTGCGCTCGCCGCAGACGCGCGGAAACTCGCGGTCGATCTCGCCGAGCAGCCGCACGGCGGTGAGCCCGGCGTCCCGGCGCTCGGCCATGGTCGTTCCGCCGGCGTGGTCCTGCCGGCCCTCGACGATGAGGCGGTACTGCCAGATCGCGACGATGCCTGTGACGACGCCGACGCGTTCGCCGGCGTTTTCGAGCGCGGTTCCCTGCTCGATGTGCATCTCGAAATAGCCCTTGTAGCGGGCCGGATCGATCCGCATCCGCGGGCGTCCCTCGAGGCCGGCGGCGCGCAGCGCCTCGCGAAGCGGCGTCCCGCGCGTGCGGTCGACACTCGCGTCGATCTCGTCTTCGCCGAGGTCGCCGATCGCCGAGCGAGAGCCGAGGAAGCCGCAGTCGAAATGCCCCTCTTCGTCGGCGAAGGCCACGACGTCGACGGGCAGCCCCGCGCGGGCGAGCGCGAGCGCCCCCATGACGCCCAGCGCGCCGTCGAGCCAGCCGGCCTCGTTCTGCGTCTCGATATGGCTGCCGACCAGCAACTTCGGCCCGTCGTCCTTGCAGCGCCCGAGCACGTTGCCGACGCCGTCCATCTCGGACACGAGGCCGACTTCCTCCATCCGCCGCATCAGCCATTCGCGCGAGACCATGTCGTTGGGCGAGTAGGTCGGCCGGTGGACGCCGGTCTTGAACTTGCCGATCTGGCGAAGCTCGTGGAGGTCGCGAAGAAAGCGGGCCGTGTCGGGTTTCACCGGCAGTCCTTGAGTTACGCGCGTGGGGCGGCCGCCTCGTAGGCGGCGGCGATGCGGAGCAGGTCGAGGTCGCCATGCGGCCGCCCGATGAGCTGGAACCCCATCGGGCGGCCGTCGGCGGCGAAGCCCGCGGGAAGATTGACGACCGGAAACCCCGTCATGGAACCGGGCGCCACGACCTCCATCCAGCGGTGATAGCTGTCCATGGGGACGCCCGAGATCTCCTTCGGCCAGTCCCAATCGACGGGGAAGGGGAACACTTGCGCGGTCGGCAGCGCGATCGCGTCGAAGCGCTCCAGCAGGCCGAGCGCGGTCTCCCGCCAGCGCGTGCGCGTCGTCATGGCGGCCGCGATGTCGTCGGCGGACAGCCGCGCCGCGGTCTCGATCTCCCACCGCATTTCGGGTTTCAGCTGCGCGTATTGTTCAGGCGACGCCCGATAGGCGCCGTGGCTCGTGAGCGCCGCGAGCCCCCGCAACGTGACGAAACTCCGCCAGAGCGCCTCGAAGTCGAAGTCCGGCGCCGCCGCCTCGGCGCGCCAGCCGGCCGGCTCCATGGCGGCGAGCGCGGCCTCGCAGATCTCCAGCACGCCGGGCTCGAACGGCAGCCGGCCGTACAAGCTCCCGAGCCACGCGACTTTCGGCTTCAGCGCCTCCGCGCCGCCGAGCCGGTCTTCGTAGCGGAAGCCCTCGTCGGCGCTTGCGAGCGCCGTGCGCGGATCGTAGCCCGCCATGACGGAGAGCGTCAGCGCAAGATCCTCGACGCTGCGAGCGATCGGGCCGTCGGTCGAGAACGAGCCGTAGAAGGCGTCCTTGGCCGGGACGTTCGGCACGCGGCCGAGCGAGGGACGGAAGCCGAAGACGTTGTTGTAGGCGCCGGGATTGCGCAGCGAGCCGCCGAAGTCGGAGCCGTCGGCTATCGGCAGCATCCCGAGCGCCACCGCGACCGCCGCCCCGCCGCTCGACCCGCCGGCGGTGAGGCTCGGATCGAAGGCGTTCAGCGTGCGCCCGAACACGGTGTTGTAGGTGTTCGAGCCGAGGCCGAACTCCGGCGTGTTGGTCTTGCCGATCACGATCGCGCCCGCGGCCCTGAGGCGCTCGACCGTCAGGCTGTCGGCGTCGGGAACGAAGTCGGCGAACAGCGGCGAGCCGAAGGTGGTCTTGAGGCCCCTGGTCGGCTGCAGGTCCTTGATCGCGATTGGCAGGCCCGCGAGCGGGGCGGCAATCGCGCCCGCGGCGCGGGCGGCGTCGGCGGCTTTCGCCTCGGTCAGGATCTTGTCGGAGGCGCGCATGGTGACGATCGCGTTGTGCGTCGGGTTCGTCCGTTCGATCTGGCCGAGATGAGCCTCGACCACCTCGACAGAGGAGACGTCTACGGCCGCCAGCATGCGCGAAAGCTTCGAGGCGCCCGCCCGGCAGAGCTCCGGCATGTCGACGGGCGGCGCGACCAGCGTCCCGTCGCTCGCGAAGGCGGGGCGGAAGGTCATTTCAGCCTCATCAGCAGGCCCGCGACCAGCCGCGCGCGCTCGGGGAGGCTGTCGACCTCGATGTGTTCGTTGAGCGTGTGCCAGCCTTCGCCGCGCACGCCGAGGCCGTCGAGCGAGGGAACGCCCATCGCGCCCGTAAAGTTGGCGTCGGAGCCGGCGCCGGCGGAGCCGTGGGTGAGCTCGAAGCCGAGCTCCTTGGCGATCTCCCGCGCGATCTCGTACATCGCCATCGTCGCGCCGCTCGGCTCCCAGACCGGGCGGGTGACGCCGCGCGTCACGCGGAAGCCGATCCCGGTCTCGTCGACTTCGGTCAGAGCCAGCATGCGCTCGACGCCGCGGTCGAGATCGGCCTGGCGCTTGGCCATGCTGAGCGCCTCGGCGCGGCAGGCCTGCGGCACGCAGTTCACCCAGCGCCCGCCATGGATGACGCCGACCGAGAAGGTGCAGTCCTCGTCGGTCATGGCCTCGATTTCGCCGATGCGCCGCGCCATCTCGGCGATGGCCGAGCGGCCTTTCCTGAGGTCCGCGCCCGCATGGCTGGAGAGGCCCCGCGCCTCGAGGTCATAGCGCGCGATGGCGTAGCGGCCGGTGACGAGGCCGCCGTCGAGATTGGCTGGCTCGGGCACGAGCACGTAAGCCGCCCTGGCGGCCTCCGCCTCGATCAGCGCGCGGCAGCCCGGGCTGCCGATCTCCTCGTCGGAGGTGAACAGCACGCGGACCGGCAGCGGCGTCTCGAGCCCGGCGCGCGCCAGCGCCGCGATCGCTTCCACGCAGAGGAAGTTTCCGCCCTTCATGTCGAGGATGCCGGGGCCGTAGGCGCGGCCGCCCTCTCGGCGGAACGGGAAGGTCTCGATCGTGCCGAGCGCATGGACGGTGTCGAGGTGGCCCATCACGAGCACGCCCTTCTCGCCGCGGCGCGGGTGCGGAAACTCGGCGAGCACGCAGTCGCCGAGGCCGGGCGGGCCGGGGACGCGCCGCGCCTCGGCGCCCGCCGCCGCGAGGTCTGCGGCGGCGAGGTCCATCATCGCGTTGACCGCGTGAGGTTCGAAGGTCGGGCTCTCGCATTCGACCCAGCGGCGCAGGCCCGCCAGCATCAGGTCGGCGTCGAACGGCAGCTTCGTCAGATCCATGGACGCAAGTCTCGCATGAGTGGCGGGGGCTGACGCGAGACCTTTCGCCGCCGGGCGAGAAGGCAAGGCGTCGAACCGCCGCCTGCCGTTTCGGTCAGCCGCCGAGATAGGCGGCGCGCACATGCGGGTCGGCGATCAGCTCCTTGCCGAGGCCGCGTCGCACCACGCGGCCGGTCTCGATGAGATAGGCGTGGTCGCAGAGCTCGAGCGCCGCGAAGGCGTTCTGCTCGACGAGCAGCACGGTCGCGCCGCCGTCCCGGATCGACTTGATGATGCCGAGCGTCTGCTCGACGATGGTGGGCGCAAGGCCCAATGAGGGCTCGTCGAACATCACGAGCTTCGGGCGGGACATCAGCGCGCGGCCGATCGCGAGCATCTGCTGCTCGCCGCCCGAGAGCGTGCCGGCCGCCTGATGCCGGCGTTCGGCGAGGCGCGGGAAGTCGGAATAGACGCGGTCGTAGTCCTGCCGGACGCGGATCGGATCCTTGCGGAGATAGGCCCCCATGGCGAGGTTGTCGGCGACGCTCATATAGGGGAAGACGCGCCGCCCCTCGGGGCAGTGCGCGACGCCCTGGCTGAGGATCTTCGCAGGATCTGCGCCGGTGATGTCCTGCCCGGCGAAGCGGATCGAGCCGGACTTCGGCTTCACCAGCCCCGAGATCGCCCGGAGCGTCGTCGACTTGCCGGCCCCGTTCGCGCCGATCAGCGCGACGAGCTCGCCCTCTCCGACGTCGAGGCTGACGCCTTTGAGCGCCGCCACCGGCCCGTAGCCGCATTCGAGGTCGCGGATCTCAAGCATGGGCGGCCTCCTGCTCGGCCTGAAGGGTCGCGGCGCTCTTGCCCAGATAGGCTTCGATGACGGCCGGATCCTGCCGGATCTCGGCCGGCGTTCCGTCTGCGATCAGGCGGCCGTGGTTCAGCACCACGATGCGGTCGGAGACCTCCATCACCATCGGCATGTCGTGCTCGACCAAGAGGATCGTGACACCGCGGTCGCGAACCGACTGGATCAGGCGCACGAAGTTCTTGGTCTCCGACGCGTTCATGCCCGAGACCGGTTCGTCGAGCAGCAGCATCGCCGGGTCGGTGGCGAGTGCGAGCGCGACGCCGACGAGCCGCTGCTCGCCATAGGAGAGCGAGCCCGCCCGTTCGTCGGCGCGGGAGCCGAGACCCACCCACTCGATGAGCTCGCGGGCCTTCGCCCGGCGCGCCGCCTCGCCGCGGCGCTCCTTCGGCAGGTTGAAAATCGCGTCCAAAAGGCTCGCGCCGCCGTCCTCACGGTGGAGGCCGATCAGCACGTTGTCCAGCACCGTATCGTCCGGGAAAACGCTCGTGCGCTGGAAGGTGCGGGCGAGGCCGAGGCGGTTGATGCGGTTGGGCGAAAGTCCGGCGAGGCTCGCGCCCTTGAAGCGCACCTCGCCCTGGCTCGGCTTCAGGAAACCCGAGCAGACGTTGAACGCCGTCGTCTTCCCCGCGCCGTTCGGCCCGATGAGGCTGAGGATCTCGCCCTCGCGGACGTCGAAGTGAAGGTCCGCGATCGCGATCAGCCCGCCGAAGCGCACCCCCACATGATCGATCGAGAGGATTTTTGAGGCGCTCATGATGCTGCTCCGTCGATATGCGAGCCGCGACGGTCGCCGTCACCCTCCCCCTTGCGGGGAGGGTGGGGGTGGGGGTGGTTCAGAACTGAATGAATGGTTCGGCGTAGAGCGGCTTCACTGGCGGCGCCCCTTCCGGAGCCACCCCCACCCCTAACCCCTTCGCACAAGGGGGAGGGGGAAACGGCGATCGCAGAGCCGCTCATGACTGGCCCTCGAGCTGGGGTTTGGCGACGACGGACGAGGGGGTCTTGGCGCGCTTCAGCCGTCCCTTGAACAGGTCGTCGAGGAAGGGCGCGATGCCGCGCGGCATGAGGAAGAGGATCAGGATCAGCACAGCGCCGTAGACGATCCACTGGGCTTCCGGCGCCATGTAGGGGCGCAGCGCCACGGGCAGCGTGCCGAAGATCACGCCGCCGATGACGGGGCCTGCGAGCGTGCCTTTGCCGCCCGACACCACCATGATCACCATCGTGACCGTGTAGGTGAACAGGAACACATCCGGATCGATGATGCGGAAGTAATGGGCGTAGAGGCTGCCTGCCGCGCCCGCGAGCGCGGCCGAGATCGTGGCGGCGACTGTGAGCGTCTTGGTGGCGTTGACGCCGACCGACACGGCGAGCTGCTCGTTTTCCTTCAACCCCCGCATGGCGCGGCCAAAGCGCGAATGGACGAGCCGCGCGACCACCAGATAGGCGAGCGCCGCGACCCCGAGCATCAGGTAGTAGTTCTGGATCTTGGTGCGGAGCGTCAGCTCGCCGACGCCCGGGAGCCCGAGCTTCATGAAGGGGATGGAGGTGAGCGCCAGAGGCCCTTGGGTCAGCTCGATCCAGTTGAGCGCGACGAGTCGCACGACCTCGGCGAAGCAGATCGTGACGATCACGAAATAGGCCCCGCGGACGCGGAACGAGAGCCGGCCGACCACGTAGCCGCAGATGCCCGAGACGATGATCGCCGCGAGGAACCCGAAGAAGGGATGCGCGCCCTCGTGCACGATACGAACGCCGAACGGGAGGCCGACGTCGAAGCCGAGCGCGGTGAGGGCGCTCGCATAGGCTCCGATGCCGAAGAAAGCGATGTGGCCGAGGCTGAGCTGGCCGGTGAAGCCGAGCAGCAGGTTCAGGCTGATGGCGCCGATGGCGAAGATGCCGCCGGTGATCAGGGCGTTGAGGATGTACGGGTCCCTCAGCCCAAGCGGCAGCAGGGCGAGGACGAGCAGGATGAACGGCGGGAGATAGCGGGTCATCCGACGCGCTCCGCGCGGGCGAAGAGGCCCGTGGGCTTGGCCAGAAGGACCGCGATGATGATCAGGAAGCCCATCGCGTCGCGGTAGCCGGAGGAGATGTAGCCGGCTCCGAACTCTTCCGCGAGGGCCAGCACGAAGCCGCCGATGGTGGCGCCCGCAATCGAGCCGAGGCCGCCGAGGATCACGATCGCGAAGGCTTTTACGGCCGCAAGATCCCCCATCTGCGGGAACACGACATAAACCGGGCCGAGCAGCGCGCCGGCCGCCGCCGCGAGGCTCGAGCCGAGCGCGAAGGTCGCGGTGTAGATGACCTTGACGTTGACGCCCATCAGCGCCGCGGTGTCGGCGTCCTGGAAGGTCGCGCGCATGGCGCGGCCGAGCCGCGTGCCGTTGATCATCGCGTAGGCGCCGACGATGAGGGCGGCGGCCGCGACCAGCACGAACAGGCGGATCCAGGAGATCGAGACGCCGAGGAAGGCGATCGGCGCGTCGGGGAAGGGGTTGGGGATGGCCTTGGCCACGCCGCCGAAGGTCCAGAGCGTGCTCGACTGCAGGATGATGCCGGCGCCGATCATCACCAGCATCGTGGTGTCGATGTCCGCGCCCCGGAGCGGCCGCAGCAGCAGGATCTCGATCAGCGCGCCGAGCGCGAGGCCCGCCACGATCGCGACGGGCAGCGCGAGGAAGAAGTTCAGGCCGAGCGAGACCGAGGCGATGTACATCGCATAGGCCCCGAAGGTGTAGAGCGCCCCGTGGGTGAAGTTCACCACGTTCATGATGCCGAAGATCAGCGTCAGCCCGATGCCCAGCAGCGCATATGCGCCGCCCAGCACCATGGCGTTGACGAGGTGTTGCAGGAATTGGTCCACGAGGGCCGCCTTGAGACTTGGAATGCTACGTGTCGGAAATTCCCCTCCCCTTGTGGGGAGGGGTGAGGGGTGGGGGTGGTTCAGAACATCGAGCCGAGGATCGGCGTAGAGCGCCTTCACCGTTCTCGCCTCTTCCGGAGCCACCCCCACCCCCCGACCCCTCCCCGCAAGGGGGAGGGGAGCAGGGCGTCGCTCCGTCAGCTCACAGCTTCACTTCGCTGATCTGGCCGTCGGCGATCTGGATCAGGTAGACGCCGGGCTTGGACTGGCCGCTTTCCTTGCCGGCCGGGCCGGACTTCGCGAACTTGATCGGACCGTTGAGGCCCGTGAGCTCGATCTCCCAGAAGGCCTTCTGGATCGCCTTGGACTCCGCGGATCCGGCCTTCTCGATGGCCGCTGCGATGGTGCGGACGCCGTCATAGCCGCGGAAGCTCTCGGTCGCGCCGGCGAAGGGGTAGCCGCGCTTCTTCCACTCGGCGAGGAAGTAGTCGGTCGCCTTCGGGTCCGGGGTCTTGGCCGGATCCCAGGGCAGGAAGGTGGTGAGGTGCATGGTCTTCTCGGCCGCGGCGCCCGCCTGGGCGACGATCTGGTCGGGGTTCTGCGAGCCGCCGGTGGTGATGACGCGCTTCTTCACGCCCATCGCGGCCATCTGCTTGAAGACCAGCGTCAGCTGGTCGACGGCGGCCGTGATCATCAGCGTGTCGGCGTCGGTGCCTTTGATCTTTGCGAGCTGGGCGCTCATGTCCTGGGCGCTCGCGTCCATGGTCTCGGTGAGGCCGACGGTGACGCCCTTGTCCTTCAGCATCTTGCCGAAGTCGGCCGCCGCGCCGCGGCCCCAGTCATTGTTGATGACGAGGAAATCGACCTTCTTGACGCCGATCTTCTCGACCATCGGCGCGAACATTTCCGCTTCCAGCGCCGACGGCGGCGAGATGCGGAACACGAAGGGGTTGCCGGAGGTCGTGATCTTGCCGGACGAGGAGGTCTCGACCAGCATCGGCACTTCGTATTCTTCGAGCTTCGGCATGACCGCGAGCGTCAGGCTCGAGCCCCAGGCGCCCATCATCACGGGCGTCTCGTCGGAGGTGATGAGCTTCTCGGCGACGGCGGCGGCCTCGGTCGGGTTGGACTTGTTGTCCTCGACCACGAGCTCGATCTTCTTGCCGAGCACGCCGCCTCGGGCGTTCACCTCGTCGGCCGCGATCTTGGCGCCGTTGACGACGTAGGCGCCGGACGCCGCGAACGGGCCGGTCAGCGGCTGGTTGACCCCGATCTTGATCGTGTCGGCGGCGAAGGCGGGAGCCGCGAGGCCGAGGGCCAAGGCGGCGATCGAAGCTATGCGGAACGTCGGCATGGCCATCTCCATGGAGGGAATGCGGAAAATCATCGGGGGGCGCCGCCGGACCGGAGGCGCTTCAGCCAGTCGCCGATCAGGGCGGCGACGAGGCGGAATGGGTTCAGCCCGCCGGCCGGGGCTTGCCCGCCGGCCTGGACCGGCGCGCCCGACAGGCGCGCCTCGAGGTTCTTTGCGAATTCGGCCGTGAGCCGGGCCGCGATGTCGCGCACGAGGCCGGGCCGGCCGAACTGCGCCAGCGGACCTTTGAGCGTGTAGCCCACCTGCATGACGATCTCGGACGTGCCGGCTTGCGCGCCGGGCTCGACCCGGTAGCGGATCTCGCCCTGCGCGCCCGAGCGCCCGTCGGCGCCGGCGCCGAGGATGCGGCCGGAGCGGGAGGCCTCCTCGCGGGTGACGGCGGCCACGCCGCGGAACGAGGCGGTGATCGGCCCGAGCCCGACCTTGATGCCGCCCTCGACGCGCTCGGGCGAGGGCGTGGCGTCCACGAAAGCGCCCGGCAGGCAGTCCGCCACCGCGCGCACGTCGCCGAACAGGGCGAATACGTCTTCGGGGGATGGGCGACGGAGAAACGCTGTTCGAGCGTATGCGCCGGGGTGAAGTCGCTCGGGAGTTCGGAGCGCGAGGTGTCCGCCCCCTCCCCCTTGCGGGGAGGGTGAGGGTGGGGGTGGTTCCGGATCTGGCTCGAAGCGTGGGCGTAGGGCTGCGCTTTATCCTGAGCCACCCCCACCCGACCCCTCCCCGCCAGGGGGAGGGGAGAGATGCGCGCCGACCGGGCCCAGCCCGCGCTCGCCCGTCACCGGCGCGATCCCTCGCGCCCTTCGATCCGCGATGACAGACAGGATCGCCTGTGTGATGCCCACGTAGCCGGTGCAGCGGCAAGGTTTCCGGCGAGCGCGACGCGCACGCGGCGCTCGTCGGCCTCCGGAAGCCTGAGAGCGAGATCGCGCGCGGTGACCAGCATGCCGGGCGTGCAGAAGCCGCACTGGAGCGCGTGCTCGCGGTTGAAGGCGGCGCGGAGTTCTCCCATCAGCTCGTCGTCGTCAAAACCCTCGATGGTGACGACGCGCGCGCCCTCGCAAGTGGCCGCGAACGTCAGGCAGGAGCGCGCCGGCTCGCCGTCGACGGAGACCGTGCAGGCGCCGCAGACCCCGTGCTCGCAGCCGAGATGCGTGCCGGTGAGGTTAAGGTCCTCGCGCAGGAAGTCGGCGAGATGGGTGCGCGGCTCGACCTCGGCCTCGATCGCGCGGCCGTTGACGGTGAGCGCGACCGGCGTCGCGCCGCGCGGTGGAGACGGACGGGGGCGTTCATGCCGCGCTCCTCAGCGTGGGAGCCGGCGCGTCGGCCCTGCGCCAGCGCGGCGAGCGCTTCGACATGGATGTGCCGGTCGACCATGTCCTCGACGCGGCGGCGGCGAGCCGCCGTCCCGTCTCTTCGCGGTCGAGGCCGGTCGAGCGGTCGTAGAGGTCGGCGGCGTCCTCGAAGACGAGCGGCGGCGCGTCGATCGCGCCCGCCACCGCGCGCGATCCCGCGCTCGGGATCGACGAGCGCGGCGCCGATCGCATGCGCGAACTCGCCGATCTTGCGGGCGTGCTTGACGTAGCCGAAGCGCGCGGCGCCTGAGACCAGCGGAATACGAACGGAGACGAGCAACTCGCCCGGCTGAAGAGCGGTCGAAAGCGCGCCTGTGAGGAAGGCGCCGATGGCGAGGCGCCGGCGGCCGGCGCGCGAGGCGATCTCGATCTCGGCGCCGAGCGCCGAAAGGGTCGAGACCCAGTCGGCCGCCGGATCGGCATGCGCGAGGCTGCCGCCGATGGTCCCGCGGTTGCGCACGGCGCGGTAGGCGATGCCTGCAGCGACGCGCGCCATCATGTCGGTCCCGACGTCGGGAGCGCGGCCGTCCTCGAAATCGGCGTGGGTGACGCAGCGCCGACCACGAGCGCGTCGGCCTCGCGGTCGATGCGGCGGAGTTCCGGGATCCCTGCGATGTCCACGAGCGCGTCGGGCTCGACGAGGCGCAGGTTCAGCATCGGGCCGAGCGACTGACCGCCGGCCAAAACCTTCACGAGACCTGTTGCCCCCGCGAGATGGTCGAGCGCTTCGGAAAGGTCGCGGGCGGAAGAGCTCGAAGCGCGCCGCCTTCATGCCGCGTCCTCCCGCGCATGAGGAGCGTCCGACGCGCTTTTGGCGCGCGCCTTCAGCACCGCCTCGACGATGCGGCGCGGCGAGACCGGCGAGGCCAGCATCTCGACGCCGAGCGAGCCGAGCGCGTCGTTGATCGCGTTCGCGATGGCGGCGGGCGGCGCGATCGCGCCGCCTTCGCCGATGCCCTTCACGCCGAACTGCGTGTAGGGCGAGGGCGTCTCCATATGGTCGATGCGCGGGGCCGGCACCTCCGCCGCGCCCGGCAGCAGGTAGTCGGCGAAGGTCGAGGCGAGCGGCTGTCCGGCGCCGTCGAACGGCATCTCTTCGTAGAGCGCCGTGCCCACCCCTTGCGCGAGGCCGCCGAGGATCTGGCCGTCGACCACCATCGGGTTCACCAGAACCCCGCCGTCCTCGACGATGACGTAGTCGAGGATCTCGACCTGTCCCATCTCGGCGTCGACCGCGACGACCACCGCGTGCGCCGCATAGGAGAAGGTGCCGCTGTCGCGCACCGGCTTGTAGCCGGCCGTGACCTCGAGCCCGCCGCCATGGACGCCCGGCGGAAGATCCTGCGGGCGCCGGTACCAGCGCGCGATCTCCTGGACCGAGACGTCTCCGTTGGGGCCGATGACGCGGCCGGTCTCGTAGCGGACCTCCGATGGGTCTGCTTGCAGCAGATGCGCGCCGATCGCCTTGAGGCGCTCGACAAGCTCCTTGGCCGCGGCGGCGACCGCGCCGCCCGCCATCACCATCATGCGCGAGCCCCAGGCGCCGGTGGAGTAGGGCGTCATGGCGGTGTCGCCATGGACGACGCGGATGCGCTTCACGGCCACGCCGAGGATCTCGTGCGCGACCTGCGTCAGCGTCGTCTCGAGGCTTTGGCCGTGGCTGTGCGAGCCGATCCGCAGCTCCAGCCCGCCGTCGGGCGTGATGCGGGCGCCGGCCTGCTCGTGGCCGGGCACCATCGGGATGCCCCAGCCCGAATAGACCGACGTGCCGTGCGCGGCCTGCTCGCAATAGATCGAGAGGCCGAGGCCGATGCGGCGGCCGTCCGGCTCCCCGCGCTTCTGGCGGGCGCGCACCGCCTCGACGTCGATCGCCTCGACGGCGCGGCGCAGCGCCTGCGGGTAGTCGCCGGAATCGAAGTGCTTCTTGGTGATGTTGTCGAACGGCATCTGCTCGGGCCGCACGAGGTTCTTGGCCCGCACGACTTCCGGCGGAAGGCCCGCCTCGCGCGCCACCGCGTCGAGCGCGAGCTCCAGCGCAAAGCACACGCCGGTGCGCGCGACGCCGCGATAGGGAAGGATCGGGGCCTTGTTCGTCGCGACCGACCAGGTGCGGCAGCGATAGGCCGGGAAATCGTAGGGGCCAGGCAGGATGCTCGCGACCTGCGCGGCTTCGAGGCACGCCGAGAAGGGGTAGGCGGAGTAGGCGCCGCTATCGACGGTCGCCTCGCAGTCGACGCCGCGGATCGTTCCGTCGCGGTCGGCGTAGACCGTGATCTCGTAGTGGTGCTCGCGGCAATTTGCGTTGGCCGAGAGATGCTCGCGGCGGTCCTCGATCCAGCGCACCGGGTGGCGCAGGCGCAGCGCCAGCCAGCCGAGGCAGACTTCTTCGGCCAGAAGAATGCCCTTGTAGCCGAAGCCGCCGCCGACGTCGGGCGAGACGATGCGGATCGCGCCTTCCTCGATGCCGAGACATTCCGACATGCCCGACCGCACGATGTGCGGCATCTGGGAGGCGGTGTGCAGCGTCAGCTGTTCGAGGCGATCGTCGAAATGCGCGATGGTTCCGCGGCCCTCGATCGGGGCCATGCACTGGCGCGCGGTCGAGATCGTGCGGCTCACCTTGATGGCTGCGTCGAACGCCTTCTCGATGCCGATGTCCACGAAGGTCTCGAGAAAGACGTTGTCGCCCCAGTGCTCGTGGACGAGAGCCGCGCCGGGCTTCCGCGCAAGGAGCATGTCGTGGAGCGCGGGTAGCTCCTCGAGATCGAGCTCCACCCGCGCGGCGAGGTCCTCGGCTTCAGCGCGTGTCGGGGCGACGCACATGGCGATCAGCTCGCCGACCTGCCGCACCTTCTCGAAGGCCAACACCGGCTGCTCCGAGACCTTGAAGCCGGGAAGCCCCGACACCGCGCGGATCGGCAGGACGCCGTCGAGGTCGGCGGCGACGAATACCTGCGAACGGATGTCTTCGGGCACGCGGATCGCGCGGATGCGGGCGTGCGCGAGCGGGCTCCGCACGAAGGCGACGTCCTGCATGCCGGCCATCTTGATGTCGGCCACATACTGGCCGCGGCCGCGCATGTAGCGCTCGTCTTCCTTGCGAGGGAGCCGGGCGCCGACGCCTTCGCCGGATATCCGCTCGGGCGCGCTCATGCCGCCGCCCGGGACTTGGCTTCGGCGAGGATCGCGAGCGCGCCTTCACAAGCGCGCCGTCGGCAGATCGGAACTCGTCGAGGATGGTGAAGTGGTCCGCGCCTTCGATGGCGATCAGCGGACCGCCGGCGCCGGCTTCAGAGCGTTTCGCGTGGAGCGCGCGGCTGTCGCGGACGAGCGCCGGGACTTCCGCCGTCCCGTAGGCGATCGCCATCGGCTTTGTGACGACCGGCAGCGAGAGCGGCGACAGCGTCGTGATCTCCTTGTCGGTCAGCTTCAGCGCGGCGTTGAGGAAGGTGTCGCGGATCGGCCCGAGCTCGTAGACGCCCGAGACGGCGAGCCCCGCTTTAACCGCCGAATGGCCGAGCAGCATTGCGGTGAGGTGCCCGCCCGCCGACCAGCCGGCGAGCACGACCGGGCCGTTCAGCCCGTGCTGGCGGCCCTCGCGGGCGATCCAGTCGAGCGCCTCGCCGAGCTCCGCGACGATCTCGGTGAGGCTCGCCTCGGGGGCCAGCGTGTGGCTCGGCATCGCGACCGACCATCCGGCCGCGAGCGCGCCTTCGGCGTAATGCGCGAAGACCTCGCGCGAATTCTTTTGCCAATAGCCGCCATGAATGAAGACGAGGCAGGGGGCGTCGCGATCCGCGGAGCGGTAGACGTCGATCCGGTTGCGGGCTTCGGGCCGTATTTCAGGTCGAGCTTCGAGCCGTTCGCCGAACGGAATTCGGCCGCCAGCCGGTCGCGCTCGGCGACCAGCTCCGCGCTGTTGGCGACCGCCGCGTTGTTGTTGTACGCGGCGTCGCGTTCCGCCTGGGAGAGCGTCTCCCAGACATCCTGCGGGGATGGCCCCGCCAGCGGGGCAGGAGCCGCGGCCATGTCGCTCACGCGGCGATCGCCTGCGGGAGGATCGGCGAGTCCGAGTCGATCTTCTTGCCCTTGCGCAGGCAGAAGGCCGGCTGCAGCAGGCGCTCGGCGATGACGCGATGGTCCTCGTTGTCGCGCAGCACGAAGCGGCCGCGGACGTCGTCGAGCACCGAGACGTCCGCCGTGCGGCCGACGGCGAGCGAGCCCAGAGAATCCTCCATCTGCAGCATCTTGGCCGGATGGGTGGTCACCATCTTGACCACGTATTCGAGGTCGAGGCCGAGCGTCATCATCGAGCTCATGGCCTGGGTCAGGCTGAAGCGCGCCTGGCCCTTGAAGGGGTGGTTCTCGTCGTCCTCATGCTCTTCCGGCGTGCCGAGCGGGACCGGGATCTCCGGCACCTGCGTGTTGTAGCCGTGCATGTCGGCGCCGAGCGTGTGGGGCACGACGCCGGCCGCAAGCGCCTGCTTGGCGAGGCGGTAGGAGAAGTGGCTCCCATGGCCGACGTCGACCTTCAGGCCGCGGTCGATCGCCGCCTGGATGACGTGGTGCAGCTCGCCCTCGCGGTTCACGAAGCCGCCCGGATGGCGGGTGAACGGATGGGCGAGCACGTCGCCCTCCTTGAGCAGCGGAATGACGCGCTCGAGAATGGTGTCGGCGTCCTCGCCGTTGACGCCATGCTCGGGCAGTCCCCAGAGCTGGCCGAAATGGACGTAGAGCGGCACTTCCGAGCGGCGGGCGATCTCGGCCGCCATCTCCATCACCCTGATGCCCCAGCGCGCGAAACCGCCGATTTCGGCGTGGCCCTTGATGCCGCGGACGATGTCGCGATTGGCGCTCGCCGAGCGCACGGTCGCTTCGATGTCGACGCAGTCGGGCTGGTAGAGGTTGGGGTAGAAGTGGCCCTCGAGGCCGCCGACGAGATAGGCGGAGAGGAACGCCAGCACGTTGGTCTCGGCGGGCTCGGCGATGAACTTGCGGAACCCCGGCAGCGTCATGCAGGACGGGCCGCCCTGGTCGATCACCGTGGTGACGCCCGAACGCACGCCGACCATGTCGGGCTCGAGCCCGAAGCGGCCGGTGACGTACTGGTAGACGTGGCCGTGGGTGTCGATCATGCCCGGCAGAACGAGCTTGTCCGCCACGTTGACGACTTCGCGCGCGGCGCTCGGAAGGATCGCCTCCTCGACGGCGGCGATCTTCCCCGCCTTCACGGCGACGTCGCGGACGCCGTCGATCCCGCTGGCCGGGCAGATCACCCTGCCGCCCTTGAGCAGCAGATCGTAGCCGGGGGCTTCCGCCATTGTGGTCCTCCGTGACGCGGCCCGCGTCTTGCAGCGCAGGCGAAAAAGCGAAGTATGCTTCGCAATTTCGTATGCACGCGGCATGCCAGAAGCGGGCGTCGGCTCGACCGAGGGCCGGCCAGAGGAGCGAAGCGGATCAATGGCGGACGATGAAAATTCGAGAGATTCCAAGGAATCCTGGCCGCTCGCCGGGCGGCCAGGATTTCTCGCGCGGCGGCTTCACCAGATCCATGTGGGCCTGTTCATGGAGCTTTGCGCCGAATTCCGGATCACGCCGCTGCAATACAGCCTGCTGACGGCGCTCGCGGAGTGCGGAACGGCCGACCAGTCGACGCTGGCGCGTCTCGTCGCCCTGGACCGCACCACCACCACAGGCGGCCTGAAACGCCTCGAAAGCCGGGGACTCATCCAGCGCGTGACCTCCGAGCGGGACCGGCGTTCGCAGGAGTGCAGGATGACGGCGGAAGGCGCGGACCTGCTCGAACGGATCCGCGAGCCGGCGCGCGCGGCGCATGAGCAGACCATCTCGAAACTGAGCAGATCCGAGCAGGCGACCTTCATGCGCCTGCTGGAGCGCGTCGTGCTCGCCAACGAGGCGCGCGACGCCGTCCGGATGCCTGAAGAATAGGCGTTCGCCGCCTTATTCGTGCGCAGATCCTAATCGAGCGCGACATCGGAAAACGTTCCTCTGCCGACTGCGCCGGAAGACTGGTCCTGACCGGGTAGGGCGCTCCCACGGCGACTGTCGCCGCCGAACGACGGAGGCTTTGGCCGCAAGGCGCTAGGACGTCATCCGCAGCCCGCGCAGCCCTGGAACCAGTGGCGCAGCGCGGCGTCAAAGCACGGCCAGCCGCGGTCGAGCTCGGCGTAGCGTCCGACGTCCTGGCGGAACCGGGCCCGCAGCTCGGCCTCCGCGCCGTCGAGATCGACGCTCGTCAGCTTGCCGTCCGAGACGACGCTGCGGCCCGCCACGACCAGCTCGCGGAGATGGCTGGCGGTCGCGCGCGCGAACAGAAGATCGAGCGGGTCGACCGGCATGACCGCGTCACGGTCGAGCGCGTCGAGGTCGAGCACGCAGAAATCCGCGGGCCGCCCGGGCGCGAGCCCCGTCGCCGGGCGCGCCGACGGCGGCGCGGCCGGACGCGACGGCGAGCGCCAGAAACTCCGCAGGCGTCCAGTTCGCGTAAAGGCCGGAGCCTGCGTGCACGCCATGGACGAGGCGCATCTCGCGCAGAATGTCGTCGTCCTCGTCGAGCGCCGCGCCGTCGACGCCGACGGCGACGCGCACGCCCCGCCGATGGGCCTCGGCGATCGGCCCGAGGCCTGAGCGCAGATGCATGTTGGAGCTGAAGTTGGTGACGATGCGGGCGCCCGAAGCCGCGATGAGGTCGAGTTCGTCGGGGCGGGCGCAGACGCAATGGGCGAGCGTCAGGCGCTCCGACAGCAGTCCAAGCCCGTCGAGAAACGGCGCGATCCCGTCCGGATGCGCGCTGTCGGCCCAGAGGCGCTGCCGCTCGGTCTCGAGCAGATGCATGTGGACGCGCCGTCCCGTGCGCGCCGACGCCTCAGCGATCGCCTCGAGGAGCGCTGGCGAGCACCATTGCGGGCCGGCCGGCCCGTACTGGACGTCGACGAACGGGCCCGAGATCGCCTCCGCGAGCTCGTCGACGAGCGCAAGATAGCTTTCGGGGCTCGTCGGCGGCCGCACGAATGTCTCGCGGAACAGCGCGCGCGTCGCTTCGGGCAGGGCGTCCAGAACCTCGGTCTCGTCGCCATAGACCAGCGGGTTCATGTCCTTGACGGCCGGCGCGAAGGCGATCCGCACGCCGACGTCGGCGGCGGCCTTCGCGATCGCCCGGGCTTCTTCGACGATCGGCATGGTCCCGCTCGGCCGCGTGTAATGCACCATCACGGCCCCGCAGCCGCTCCGCGCCGCGCGGGCGAGCGGGGCGAGGGCGGCGAGATAGGGGTCGGGCGGGGTCGCGAAGATCGTGCGCGGCAGCCACGACTCGAGCGGCGTGAACGCCGCGCCGAACGAGTTGGAGGACAGCGGCCGCGCGTGGTCGTGCGCGTTGACGAGCGCCGGGATCGCCAGCCTCCGCGGGCCGGGCGCCGGGCCGTCGAGCGGCTCGATCGCGACGATGATCCCGTCCTCGTGGCGCAGCGCGACGTCCGTGCGCAGCGTCGCGCCGTCGAACAGCGCCGAGACGGCGACTTCGGACGCGGCGCTCAGGCGTCGATGCCTTTACGCACGAGGATGCGCTCGGCGCTGTCGTTCCAGACGTCCATCGTCACGATCTTGCCGTCGCGCACCACGTAGCGGTCGACATAGCGGTTGCCCTCGAACGGCTCGCCGTCCGGCCACTCGCCGTAGAGCGTGCCGACGCTGTAGACCACCGTCTCGCCGTCGCCCGGCGCGACGTCGAACCGGCCAAGGCGCTTCTTCACCCATTTGTAGCGGCGGGCGTTGACGCCGGTCGTGCCGCTCGGATGGCTGAACTTGCGCCCGCCCGTGAAGGTGATCTCGACGTCCGGGGCCATGAAGGTCGCGGCCCGGTCGGGGTCCGGCGCCATCGAGGCTTCCAGGAAATCGCGCACCAGCGCGGCGTCGGGCGGCAAGTCGTCGGACATCGTATGAGGGTCCCCTGAAGCTGCGGACGTTGCGAGCATAGGCCGATCGCGATGCATGATGCACGCCGAACCGGAGCAGGCGGAGACCAAAATGAATCTGGACCTCGTGGTGACCGACGCTCGCCTTCGCGGGCGGGACGAGCCCGTGGCGATCGGGATCGCGTCGGGGCGGATCGTCGCGATCGAGCGCGAGATCGCGGCCGACGCGCCGGTCCGGAGCGCCGGGGGGCGGCTTCTGCTGCCGGGCTTCGTCGACAGCCACGTCCATCTCGACAAGGCGTGCCTGCTCGGCCGCTGCGGCCATGACCATGGCGACCTCAAAGGCGCGATCGCCGCCGTCTCGGCGCTCAAGCGCGGCTTCACCGAAGACGACGTTCTGGCGAGGGCGGCCGCCTGCCTCGACCGCGCGATCGGCCACGGCACCACGCGGATGCGGACCCATGTGGAGGTCGATCCGCGCGCGGGCCTCAGAAGCTTCCGGGCGCTCAAGCAGGCGAAGCGCGACTACGCCTGGGCGCTCGACCTGTCGCTCTGCGTGTTTCCGCAGGAGGGGCTCACCAACGATCCTGGATGCGAAGAGCTGCTGGTGGAAGCCTTGCGCGACGGCGCCGATCTTCTGGGCGGCTGCCCCTACACCGACTCCGATCCCTCCGCGCAGATCGACCGCCTGTTCGATCTCGCGTGCGCGTTCGACGTCGACCTCGACCTGCATCTCGACTTCGACCTCGATCCCGCGACCTCATGGGTCGAGGAGGTGTGCCGCAAGACGGTCGAGACGGGCAGGGGCGGACGCGTGGCGATCGGGCACGTCAAGCTCTCGGCCATGCCGCGCGAGGCGTTCGAGGCCGCCGCGCGACGCCTTGCGGACGCAGGCGTCGCGGTGACCGCGTTGCCGGCCACGGACCTTTTCCTCATGGGGCGGGACCGCGACGCCGACCGCCCCCGCGGCGTGACGCGCGTCCATGAGCTCGCCGCGCACGGCGTCGCCTGTTCGGTCGCGACCAACAACGTCCAGAACCCCTTCACGCCCTTCGGGGATCTGTCGCTGATGCGGATGGCCAATCTCTACGCCAACGTCGCGCAGGTGGGGCCGGAAGGCTTCGGCGCGTGCCTCGACCTTGTCACCGAAAGCCCCGCGCGCTTCATGAACCTCGGCGACTACGGCCTGCGCGTCGGGGCGGCGGCGGATCTCGTCGTGATGGACGCTGCGGACGCCGACGAGGCCTTCGCCTCGATCACCGCACCGCTCTGGGGACTGAAGCGCGGGCGCGTCAGCTTCGAGCGCCCGCGGCCGATTCTGAACCGGCCTTGAGCTGAGACCGGCGGCGGCGCCGTTCCGCGCCGTCGCCGGGAGACCGCATCAGCGCGCGCTGACGGTCCGCTCGTTCGAGACGCGCAGGACGCGGCGTCCAGCGGTCGCGTCGTCGGCCGCCGACTGGCGGAACTGCGGCGCGCGGCGATCGAGCGATGCGTTGGCCGAGCCGTCGAGCGGGACGCCGCGCGCGACCGCGACCGAGGCCGAATAACCGGTGATGGTGGCGGGCGTGACGGGATCCGCGACGGCGGCGGTGCTCGCGACGGCCAGGGCCGCCAAACCATAGACGATGCTTTTCATGACGCTCTCCTTTGGATGAGCGGCGCCGGCTCATATGTCGGCCGTCGCTCTAGGCGTCATGTCGATATTACGCCAACGAAGCGCAACAATGCGAATAAGGCTAACTGCATTGCGATAGCGCAATATCTGCGGCCGCCGGCAGAAGGCGCTTTGGCGTCGATCGTCTTGGATTGGCTGGGGCGGGAGGATTCGAACCTCCGCATGGGGGAATCAAAATCCCCTGCCTTACCGCTTGGCTACGCCCCATCGACGGCGTAATGCGCCGACGGATCGGATGGATAGCCGCGGGACGGCCCCGCCGCAACCGATCTCGTTCGGGAGCTCGCATGGCCGACGACCTGGTCTTCGACACCACGCATGACGCCTCGCCCGGCGAGGTGGTGGAGGTGGCCGAGAACGTCCGCCGGATCGTGGCGCCGAACGGCTCGCCCTTCACCTTCACCGGCACCGCGAGCTACGTGGTTGGCCGCGGCGTGGTGGCGATCGTCGATCCCGGTCCCGACGACGCCCGCCACCGGGCGCGGCTGCTCGGGGCGGTGTCCGGCGAGACGGTCAGCCACGTCGTCGTGACGCACAGCCACATGGACCATTCGGAAGGCGCGGCGGCGGTCTCGGCGGCGACCGGCGCGCCGATCGTGGGGGCGGCGGCCCATGCTCGCTTCCGCCGCCTGCATGACGGCGAGACCGGCGCGCTCGACGCCGGCGTCCACTTCGCCTACCAGCCCGACCAGGCGCTCGCGGACGGCGAGGGGATTTCGGGACCGGGCTGGTCGCTGGTCGCGGTCGCGACGCCCGGCCACACCGCGAACCATCTGTGCTTCGCGCTGCCGGAAAGCCGCCTGCTGCTGTCGGGCGATCACGTCATGGCGTGGTCGACCTCGATCGTCGCGCCGCCCGACGGGGCGATGGGGCCTTACGTCGCCTCCCTGCGAAAGCTGATCGAGCGCGAGGAGGACTTCTACCTCCCGGGCCACGGGCCGGCGCTCAGGAACGCGAGGACCTTCGCCCGCCACCTCCTCGGCCATCGCCTGATGCGCGAAACCGCGATCCGCGCCCGGCTCGCCGAGGGGCCGCGGCGCATTCCCGATCTCGTCGCCGAGCTCTATCGCGGGCTCGATCCACGGCTTGCGAAGGCCGCGGGGCTTTCGGTCTTCGCCCATCTCGAGGATCTCGTCGAGCGCGGAATCGTCGCGACCGACGGGCCGGCGCTTCTCGATGGGCTCTATCGGCCCGCCTGACGCTCAGGGCGCGACGTTGGCGGCCGCCGCAAGGTCGGCCAAGAACGCCTTGATGCGCGCCGCGTTGGTCCCGAAATCGCGCGTCCCGAAGCGGGAGGCGGAGCGCATGTCGACGCGCGAGCCGTCGCCGTCGGCGCGGATGCGGATCGACACGTCGTCGGAGACGCCGAGCAAAGGCGTGCGCGCCACCGCCTCGATCCGGCCGGTCGGGGGACCGCCGCGCGGATAGGACGTCGGCCCGAGCAGGCGCCATCCGCGTTCCTCGACGACGCCGATCGCAAGGTTCGACGCCTCCTCCGGCGGCAGCGGCAGGCGGAGAGAGGCGAGGTCCGGATAGGCGGCGCGCTGCGTCTCGGCCTGCGCGGGCGATATGGCGACAGGGGCGGGGAGGTCGACGCGCGCTCGGTCCCGCGGGGCCCTGTCGAAGCGCGGCGGGTCGACGAGGTCGGTCGAGACGTCGGTGAGCGCTGGCGCCGCCACTCCTGCGCCTGCGACGTAAGCGGGCCCGGCGAGGGTCGCGGCTGCGATCAGAAGCGCGAACAACGCCCGCACGCCGCCCGTGCGCCCCGTCCGCCAGACGACGGTCATGGCGACAAGGGAAAGGGGTACTGCGAGCGCGGCGAGCAGGAGCCCTGCGAGAAAGGCCGGAAACGCGGCCGAGGCCTCGATCGCGCGGAATCGGATCAGCGCGGCGGCGTAGAGCGTCACAAGCAGCGCGAAGAAGGCGAGCGACAGCGCCGCCCCTGCGAAGAACGAGCGCTTCGGCGGTTCAGGCCTCAGTACATAGGTCATGAGGGTTTGCCGCAGATGCGCTGGATCGCGAGGAAATCCGCGCCGTCGACCACAGGCGAAAACGGCCCGTCGCCCGCGACGGCGTCGACGCGGCGACGGCGCTCTTCGCTTTCGGGATGCGAGGAGATCCAGCTCTGCAGCGAGCGTTCCTTGCGCTTCTCGGTCTCGGTCGGTTTTTCGCCGGCGTCGTCCGTTTTGCCGGCCTTGTCCTGGTCGGCCTCCGGTTCGGACGCGCCCTCGGTCAGGCGCGAGAGAAATTCGCCGAGCGGGCGCGGATCGGCTCCGATCTTTTTCATCAGGTCGGCTGCGTAGTCGTCGGCGTTGGTTTCGGCGGCCCGCGAATAGTGCGCTTCGCTGAGCACGCGCGCGATGGTGATGGCGGCGGTGCCGCCCACCACGTCGCCGAGGATGAAGCCGAACAGCAGCGACGCCCCGCCCGCCTGCAACGCCCGGCGCGCGCCGTCGCGATGGGCGACGTGGCCGATCTCATGGGCGAGCACGCCCGCGATCTCGTCGGCCGAACGGGCGTTGTCGAGCAGTCCGCGGAACAGGTAGACGCCGCCGCCCGGCAGCGCGAGCGCGTTGACGAAGTCGCTGCGCACCACCGTCACCTTGATGGGGACAGGGAGCGCCGCGGCGTCGGAGAGCCGTTTCGTCAGCCGGTCGAGCGCCTCGCGGCCGGGCCGCTCCTCGGAGGAGGCGCCGCATTCGAAGCCGCCGGGATCGGTCGGGAACACCGCGCGGATCTGGCGGTCGGCGATGTCGCCCATGTGTCGGTCGACGCTCCAGGGCAGGAGCGGGGCGACCCGGTCGGCGAGCGCCGGCACGCCGTAGAAGGTGAAGAGCGAGACCGAGACCATGGCCGCGAGGCTCCACAGCACGACCTTGCGGGTCGTTCCGCGTTCCTCGGCGAGCGCGGCGGTGAGGCGGGGGGCGGAGGCGCGGATCTGCGCGGCGAGCGCCCGATCGCGGATCTCCAGCCGGGCGAGCGCGTTCCCGCCGTCATGGCCGAGCCGCAGGAGTTCGGGCGGCGCGGACAGTTCACGGAGCTGGCCGAGCGGCCACATGTCGAGCCGCGCGCCGTCCGGACGCAGGATCTCGAGCGTCGCGTCCTGAAGGGCGACATGGACGTCCTGCCGGCGGCTCGTGAGCCCGTCGAAGAAGACGCCCGTTCCGCTGCTCGTCACGTGCTACGCCCGATACATGTCGTCGGTCGCGACGGGACGGCCCCGGCGCGGGAGCGACTTTGCCAGAGGCCGCGCCGCGCCGCCCATGCGCTTCGGCTCAGAACCCGCCGAAATCGATCGCGTCGGCGATGCCTTCGCCGAAGGCGTTGGCCACGGGCGCCTGCGACTGGGCGGCCATCAGCGCCGGAAGCCCGAAGATCTCGACGCTTTCGAACGACTTGCGCCAGATCGGCCGGACCCCGAACAGCTGCCAGAGCGCCGCGAAGGCGAGCGCGATCACGAAATAGACCAGCACGCCGCCCGCCATCACGGCGTATTGGGCGGGGCCGGGCTCGGTCGCCTGGAGCACGCCGTTGGCGTGCAGCAGATAGGCGATCAGCCCGCCCACGGCGCCGACGGCCATCGAGAACAGCAGCACCACGCCGAAATAGCCGGCGTAGACCTTGAAGAACTGGAACAGGCCGAGGTCGCAGCTCGCCGCCGCCGGACCGATCGAGCAGCCGTTCGCCCACCAGCGGTATTCGATCGCGAGATAGACGGCGAAGACCACCGGCAGCAGCAGGAACAGCACGAAGAGCGCGGCGTGCGCGGGCGAGGCCTGGGCCGCGCCCGGCGTCCGCATCTCGAGCGCCGCCAGCACCGCGATCGGGCCCACGATGACGACGACGCACAGCAGCCACAGCAGGAAGCCGCGCTTGAACAGCTGGCCGCCGGTCGAGGAGAACGCGCCCTGCTGGTCGCCGTACCAGGTGTTGGTCATCTTGTAGCGCTCGAGGCTCGCACGCATCCAGGGGTAGACGAGGCCCAGCGTCAGGATGACGAGGATCGCCCAGCCGAGCGACTTGGCGGCGTAGGCGAGGCCCGAGCCCGTCTGCTGAAAGCGCACGCCCCGCCAGATCGTGCGGGTGAGCCGGTAGCGCCGCGCCCGGAAGAGCGCGAACTGCGCGAGGAAGATGATCGCCACGGTGGCGACGTTCTGGAACACGATCGTGCCGATCGGCCCGAGCAGGAAACTCAGGAAGAAGATCACGCCATAGAGCGGGATCACCACCGCGAGCGCGATGAGGAAGCCGATGAAGAGCTCCACGCCGCGGCCGGTGTATTCGAGATAGTCGCCGCCGACCTCGACGCGGTTCCACAGGAACCGGCGGACGTTGGTGAGGTACCAGAAGCGATAGACGCCGAGCGTCAGGACGGTGAGCGCAAGGCCCTTGAAGACGATCGGGAACATCTCGCCGGCCGAGCCCTGGAAGCTCGGCCTGACGCCGGTTTCGCCCTGGTCCGCGTTCCAAGCCGTCATTGCGCCCCCGACGTCTTTCTGCGCAGCCCCCGCTGCTTGTCGACCGCTTAAATCACGGATTTGTTGCGCAGGCGAGACGGAACGACAGCCCTGGGATGTGGTTTCTCAGCCCTCCCGCGACCGCTCTTTCCGCACCCATTCCTCTCCGCGGTCGAGCGCGCGGCCGAGGCGGTCGAACAGCTCGTCGATCTCGGCTTCGGTGATCACGAGCGGCGGGCAGACCGCGACCGCGTCGCCGATGGCGCGCACGATCAGGCCTTCGTCCTGCGCGAACGCCACCACCTTGGCGGCCACCGCCGTCTTCGGGTCGAAGGCGCGTTTGGCCGCCTTGTCGGCCACGACCTCGACCGCGCCACAAGCCCGAGACCGCGGGCTTCGCCGACCAGGATGGTCGCCGAGCGCCTTCAGGCGCTTCTGGAAATGCGGCGTGATGTCAGTGACATGGCCGAGAATGTTGATGCGCTCGTAGATCTCGAGCGTCTTCAGCCCGACGGCGGCGGCGACCGGGTGGCCGGAATAGGTGAAGCCGTGGCCGAAGACGCCGATCTTGGCGCTTTGGGCGACGAGCGCCTCGTCGATCCAGTCCGGGATGATGACCGCGCCGAGCGGGATGTACGAGGAGGTGAGCGCCTTGGCGACCGAGACCGTGTCCGGCTTCATGCCGAGCTTGGTCGCGCCGAACCACTCGCCGAGCCGACCGAAACCGCAGATCACCTCGTCGGAGATCAGCATCACGTCGTGCTTCTCCAAGATGGGCTGGATGGCGGCGAAATAGCCCTCCGGCGGCACGATCACGCCGCCGGCGCCCATCACGGGCTCCGCGATGAAAGCCGCGACCGTCTCCGGTCCCTCGGCCTCGATCTGCGCGTCGAGCTCGGCGGCGAGGCGCGCGGAGAATTCGGCTTCCGTCTCGCCCTCATGGCCAAAACGCCAGTGATGCGGGCAGCCGGCGTGGCGCACGGAGGACAGCGGCAGGTCGAAGTCGATGTGGTTGTTGGGCAGGCCCGTGAGGCTCGCGCTCGCGATCGTCACGCCGTGATAGGCCTTGATGCGGGAAATGATCTTCTTCTTCTGCGGGCGGCCGAGCGCGTTGTTGACGTACCAGACGAGCTTCATCTGGGTGTCGTTGGCTTCAGAGCCCGAGGAAGTGAAGAAGACCTTTGCGGCCTTCATCGGCGCGAGCTCCTTGAGCTTTTCGGCGAGCGCGATCGCCGGGTCGTGGCTCTTGCCGGTGAAGAGATGCGCGAAAGGGAGCTTGCGCATCTGCTCGGCGGCCGCCTCGACCAGCTCCTCGACGCCGTGCCCGAGCGCGTTGCACCAGAGGCCGGCCATGCCCTCGATGTAGGGCTTGCCCTCGACGTCGTGGACATAAACGCCTTGACCGCGCTCGAGGATGAGCGTGCCTTGGCTCGGCAGCGTCGCGAGGTTGGAATAGGGGTGGAGGACGGTCGCGACGTCGCGCGCCTGGAGATTGGTCAGCATCGCCTAAAGCCTTTCGCGTCCGGACGAGACGGCGTGGCCCAAGCGCTTACGGCGTCTCGCTGCGCTTCGGAAGGGGCTCGTCGGGCCGATCAGCCTTGCGGCCGGAGGCCTGAGCGTTGGAGGAGGCGCCCTTCGCCTCGCCCTTCCCGGCGTCGGCTTTCTCGGGTTCGCCGTCCTTGGCGGAAGCCGGCTTCGGCGCCTCCGCCTCCTGGCTGTCCTCGTCCTTGGCCTTCGCGACCTCCGGATCCGACCACTGGCAGAGCTTGGCCTTCGAGCGCCTCGGCTGAAGATCGATGTGGAGATGGGTCTCGTGGAACCCGTCGGAGCCCGGCCCCAGGACCGTCGCGAAGCGCGCGCAGGCGCCGGCCTTGGCGGCGGTCTTGACGGGTTCCGGGAGCTCGGCGGCGAAAATCCCGAACTCCTTGCCGTCCGCGAAGCCGAAGCCCGAAAGGTCGACGGCGTTGGCGCGGCCGTGTTCGCTCATCTTCCCGCCTGCCGCGCCGTTGCGGCCGCGGCACTGGAACGAGCCGGCGATCTCGAGCTTTTCGAGCTTCGTCCCGGCGGCCTCGGCGGAGGGCGAGACGTCCTCGCGCAGATACTCGGCGAGCTCCTTGGCCATTCCGCAGCGCAAGGTGGCGGCGGGCTTGATCAAAATCAGCCCGCCGTCCTTGCGCTTGACGCCCGTCAGCCGGACCAGCGGCCCGCCGCCGCAGACGCCCGGTCCCTCGATCGGGGGAATCTGCTCGGCGACCGCGAAGCTTTCGTCCGCAAGCGCGGCGCAGGCCGGGTCTTCCGCATGGCTGGTGACGGGAAGCTCGATCGCGGGCGGCGTCGGGCCCTTGGGCGGCTCGGGAGCCTCTGGCGGCAGCGGAACTTCGGGGTTCAGCGCCGCGCTGCGTTCGTCACGCGGGGAGGGGATCGGCACGCTGTCGGGCGCGAGGCCCTGTCCGTCCGGCGCGAGACCGCCCTCGGGCGCAAGCCTCTCGCGGTTCGGAGGCGGCGAAGCGGCCGCGGTTTCGCCGCCGGGCCGCACGGGCGGCAGCGGGACGTGCATGTCGGGCGTCTCGTCCTCGTCCTCGTCAGCCTGAGGCGCCGCGACGGGCGCCGGCTTCTGCAGCGAGGACAGCAACGCCATCACATTTGCGGGGGCGGGCGCTGGCCCTTCGGGCGGAAGCAGGGGGACGGGAGCCGGCTCGCCCAACTGCGCGGCGAGCGCGGCCCAGTTCTCCTGCTCTCGCGCCGTCGCTCCGCGCGGAAGGGCGCCGAGCGGAACCAGAAGCGCGGGCAGCAGCGCGTCTTTCGGGTCGAGCGGGCGCGTAGGGGCGGCGTCTTCTTGGCCCGGTCGGGCGCCGCGCGCCGTTCCGTCCGCGCCTTGTTGGGGCGGGGCGGCCGCTTCTGGCGGGTCTTGCGCTTTGGCGCGCGCGATTCCCAGGGGAACCGGAACTGCGCCTGCGACTCGAGCGCAGGCGCAGCGCCGCCAAGCGCCGCAGGCCGCATCGCCGCAGCCGGGGCGGACCAAAGGAGCGCCAGAGCGAGAGCCGCGGCGCAGCCGAAAAATAGCCTCATGCCCTCCGTAACTTGCGCGCCGGCGCCTATCTACAAGCCGACCAAGGTCGTGAAGCGGCGGGTTTGCGCGGCTCCAAGGGCTCGTGTAACCCTCCCGCCTCATTTTCTTAACGTGGCAGTCATCTCCGAAGTGACCCTCCCGTCCGCCACTCCGCTGCTCGACCGAGTCGATACGCCCGAGGATCTCCGGGCGCTCGACGACGCGGAGCTGCGCCAGTTCGCGGACGAGCTGCGGCGCGAGACCATCGACGCGGTCTCGGTCACCGGCGGGCATCTGGGCGCCGGGCTCGGCGTGGTCGAGCTGACGGTCGCGCTCCACCACGTCTTCGACACGCCGCGCGACCGGCTGATCTGGGACGTCGGCCACCAGTGCTATCCGCACAAGATCATCACCGGCCGCCGCGACCGCATCCGCACCTTGCGCAAGGGCGACGGGCTCTCGGGCTTCACCCGCCGCGCCGAGAGCGAATACGATCCCTTCGGCGCCGGGCACTCGTCCACCTCGATCTCCGCCGGCCTCGGCATGGCGGTGGCGCGCGACCTCACGGGCGCGGCCAACAACGTCGTGGCGGTGATCGGCGACGGCGCCATGTCGGCCGGCATGGCCTATGAGGCGATGAACAACGCCGGCCATCTCGGCTCGCGGCTCGTCGTCATCCTTAACGACAACGACATGTCGATCGCCCCGCCCACCGGCGCGATGTCGGCTTATCTCGCGCGGCTCGCCTCGGGCCGCACCTATCTGTCGCTGCGCGACATCGGCAAGGGGCTCGCCAAGCGCCTGCCGAAGTTCGTCGAGCGCGGCGCGCAGCGGGCCGAGGAATACGCCCGCGGCTTCGCCATGGGCGGCACGCTGTTCGAGGAGCTCGGCTTCTACTATGTCGGCCCGATCGACGGCCACAATCTCGAGCATCTGCTCCCGGTGCTCAGGAACGTCCGCGACGCCGATCTCGGGCCGATCCTCGTCCATGTCGTGACGCAGAAGGGCAAGGGCTACGCGCCCGCGGAAGCCAGCGCCGACAAGTATCACGGCGCACGGCGTCGTCGGGCGCGCAGGCCAAGCCCAAGGCCAAACGCCCCGAGCTACACCAAGGTGTTCGCCGAGAGCCTGATCCGCGAGGCCGAAAGCGACGACCGGATCGTCGCGATCACCGCTGCGATGCCGGGCGGCACGGGCTCGACCTCTTCGGCAAAGCGTTTCCGCAGCGCACCTTCGACGTCGGCATCGCCGAGCAGCACGCGGTGACGTTTGCGGCGGGCCTCGCTACCGAAGGCCTGCGCCCGTTCTGCGCCATCTACTCGACGTTCCTGCAGCGCGCCTATGACCAGGTGGTCCACGACGTCGCGATTCAGAAGCTGCCCGTGCGCTTCGCCCTCGACCGCGCCGGCCTCGTCGGCGCCGACGGGGCGACGCATGCCGGCGCTTACGATCTCGCTTTCCTCGGCTGCCTGCCCGACTTCGTGCTGATGGCGCCCGCCGACGAGGCGGAGCTCGTCCACATGGTTGCGACCGCAGCCGCCTATGACGACGGCCCGAGCGCCTTCCGTTATCCGCGCGGCGAGGGCGTGGGCGTCGAGCTGCCCTTGCGCGGCCGCGTGCTGCCGATCGGCCGCGGGCGCATCGTGCGCGAGGGTACGACGGTGGCGCTGGTCTCGCTCGGCACCCGCCTCAAGGCGGCGCAGGAAGCGGCCGAGGAACTCGCGCTGAAGGGCGTCTCGGCGACCGTCGTCGACGCGCGCTTCGCGAAGCCCCTCGACCGCGCGCTGCTGCTGCGGCTCGCGCGCGAGCACGAGGTGATGGTGACGATCGAGGAGGCGGCCGAGGCCGGCGGTTTCGGCGCGGCCGTGCTGCAGCTTCTCGCCATGGAGGGCGCTCGATCGCGGCCTCAAGATCCGCACGCTCGGCCTGCCGGATCGTTTCATCGAGCACGACAAGCCCGAGCGGCAGGTTTCGGACGCCGGCCTGGACGCCAAGGCGATCGCAGCCACGGCGCTTTCCGCGCTCGGCCGCGACGTGCGGGCCGCGCTGCGCGCCTGAGGGCGCTCAGGAACCGCGGCCGTCATCCCGGGCTTGACCCCGGAATCGATGAACGCCGGCGCCGCGAAGCCCTCAGAAGTCGATGGTCCTGGATCCCTGCTCTTCGGCCGGGATGACGGCGGTGTTTCGGAGCCCGAAAAGATTCCCGCGACCAGGCGTCGAAAGGGACCTTGAAACCGACCCCGTCTTCCGGCATAGAGCCGAACCGTAACGTACGGTACGGCGATTGTGAGCGACCTCGACACCACCGGCGCGCCCGGCGAAGAGATGACCGAACGACGCGAGGCGGTGCTCGACGCCGTGCTGGCGCTGCTCGTCGAGAAGGGCGCGGCCGCTCTCACGATGACGGCGGTGGCCCAGCGCGCGGTGCTCGAAGGAGACGCTCTACAAGTGGTTCGGCGACCGCGACGGCCTGCTGACCGCGACCGTGCGGTGGCAGGCGTCGAAGGTGCGCGCCGGCGCTTACGATCGCCAGCATCTCGACGCTGGGGCGCTTCGCGAAAGCCTCGAGGCCTTCGCGGCCAACTGGCTGAGCGTCATCGCCTCCGACACCTCCGTGGCGTTGAACCGCGTCGCCATCGGGCAGGCGGGGGCTCTCGGCCGCTGATGCTCGCGAACGGCCGCTTCGCGATTGGCGAGCGGCTGAAAACGCTGCTGCTCGACGCCCGCGCGGCGGGGCTCGTGGCCTTCGAGGACGCGGAAGAAGCGTTCCGGACCTTCTTCGGCCTGATGGGCCGCGACGTGCAGATCCGCCTGCTGCTCGGCGACCATCCTCCGATGGACGCGGGCGTGATCGCAGCCGACGCCGCCCGCGCCGCAACCCAGTTTCTCGCCCTCTACGGGGCGGAGAGAACCCCGGCGAAAGCCGGCTCACCGAAGTCGCATTGAATCCCAAGGGAAAGGACAACAAACATGCGCGTCTATTACGATCGCGACGCCGATCTCAACCTCATCAAGGGCAAGCAGGTCGCTATCATCGGCTACGGCTCCAGGGCCACGCCCATGCGCTGAACCTGCGCGACTCGGGCGTGCCAGGCATCATCGTGGGCCTGCGTCCGGGCTCGGCGACCGCCAAGAAGGCCGAGGCCGAGGGCTTCAAGGTGCTGTCGCCGGCCGAGGCCGCCAAGGCCGCCGACGTCGTGATGATGCTCACCCCCGACGACTCCAGGCCGACATCTACAAGGAGAGCCTCGAGCCGAACCTGAAAGAAGGCGCGGCGCTCCTGTTCGCCCACGGCCTCTCGGTCCACTTCAACCTGATCGAGCCCCGCAAGGACCTCGACGTGCTGCTCGTCGCCCCGAAGGGCCCGGGCCACACCGTGCGCGGCGAATACCTTAAGGGCGGCGGCGTGCCGTCGCTGATCGCGATCTACCAGGACGCCTCGGGCAACGCCCACGACATCGGTCTCTCGTACGCCGCGGCCAACGGCGGCGGCCGCGCCGGCATCATCGAGACCACCTTCAAGGAAGAGTGCGAGACCGACCTCTTCGGCGAGCAGGCCGTGCTCTGCGGCGGCCTGGTCGAGCTGATCCGCGCCGGCTTCGAGACGCTGGTCGAGGGCGGCTACGCGCCCGAGATGGCCTATTTCGAGTGCCTGCACGAGGTGAAGCTGATCGTCGACCTCATCTATGAGGGCGGCATCGCCAACATGAACTACTCGATCTCCAACACTGCCGAATATGGCGAGTACGTCACGGGCCCGCGCATCATCACGGCCGAGACCAAGGCCGAGATGAAGAAGGTGCTGAACGACATCCAGACGGGCGTCTTCACCCGCAACTGGATGCTCGAGAACAAGGTCAACCAGACCTCGTTCAAGGCCACCCGCGCCCGCAACGACGCGCACCAGATCGAGGAAGTCGGCGCCAAGCTTCGCGACATGATGCCGTGGATCAAGGCCAAGGCGATGGTCGACAAGACGAAGAACTGAGTTTTCTGAAGATCGGACTGAGAAGCGCGGCGGGAGCGATCCCGCCGCGTTTTTCGTTTGAGGCGACCGATCCTCAGGCCGTCATGCCCGGCGGAGCCGGGTATCCACGACTTCCTGGGAACGTGGAGCTCTGCGCCGAAGTCGTGGATACCCGCGAAGATGCGGGCATGACGTCGGCGCTTACCCCGCCCACGCCCCCTCGGCCCTGAGCCGCTCCCCGTCCCGCATCGGCGGCGCGCCGAACAGCCTGCGGTACTCCCGCGAAAACTGCGACGGGCTGTCGTAGCCGACCGCGTGCCCCGCGCCGGCCGCGTCCGCGGACCTCGTCAGGATCAGCCTCCGCGCCTCCTGAAGGCGCAGCTGCTTCTGGTATTGCAGCGGGCTCATCAGCGTCACCGACTTGAAATGCGCGTGCAGCGCCGACTGGCTCATGCGCGCCTCGGCGCACACCGCATCCATCTCGAACGGCTCGCGAAAATTGCGCTTGATCCAGTCGATCGCGCGGTTGACCTGGCCGAGACGCCCGTCGGCGAGCGCGATCTCGCCGAGCTTTTCGGCCTCCCCGCCGCGCATGAGCCGGTAAAGGATCTCGCGTTCCGCGAGCGGGGCGAGCGCCGGATATCGGCGGGCGTTTCGAGCAGCCGCATCAGCCGCACCGCGGCGTCGAGCAGTTCCGGCGAGACTTTTCCGAGCGACAGCGCAGGCCCTGTTTTGCGCGGCGCGGCTTCGCTCGACGCTGAACTCGACCAGCATCGGGCGAGCATCGCGGGGTCGAGCTTCAGCACGAAGCAGAGATAGGGCTCTTCCGGCGTCGCCTCGATGACCTCGCCGACCAGAGGCAGGTCGACGCTCGCGATCAGGTACTGTTCGGGGTCGTAGGTGAAGACGTCCTGGCCAAGCATCACGCGCTTGCGCCCCGAGGCGATGATGCAGACCGCAGCGCTCTGCATCGAGTGGATCGGCTCTGTGCGCCGAGTCGACTTCACCAGCATCACGCGCGGCAGGGCGGTCTCCTCGATGAGGCCCTCGCGCTCGGCGTATCGGTCAATCAGCTCCGCGAGATCGCTTGAGCTCGCCATTGGCGCCTCCTGTGCTTCGCCCTCGGATATGAGGCGCGGCGCACCGTTATCCATGGCCTGACCAAAGCGCATCGCGTGGTCGGAAGCGAGTGCGGACAAGCGATCTTGGAGGATCGTGCAAGAGGTCGGGAGGATCGGTCTACAGGTTCGGCCTCTCGTCTCGCCATGTTCCCCGTCGACCGGCGCCGACGGACGGCGCCTTCGAAACCGAAGGGATGAGCAGATGTCGAACCTCAAGGGCAAAGTCGTCGCGATCACCGGCGCGAGCAGCGGCATCGGCGAGGCGACCGCGCGTCGTCTCGCGAAAGAAGGCGCCAAGGTCGTGCTCGGCGCGCGCCGCACCGACCGGCTGGAGAAGATCGTGGCCGAGATCGAGGCCGAGGGCGGGGAGGCGGCGTTCCGCGCTCTCGACGTCGTCGACCTCGAGGACATGCGCGGCTTCGTCGAGTTCGCGGTCGAGCGCTTCGGCAAGCTCGACACGCTGATGAACAACGCGGGCGTGATGCCGCTCGCGCCGCTCGAGGCGCTCAAGATCGACGAGTGGAACCGGATGATCGACGTGAACATCCGTGGCGTCCTGCACGGGATCGCGGCCGCGCTTCCGCTGTTCAAGCGCCAGGGGGCCGGTCACTTCGTCAACGTCTCGTCGATCGGCGGCCATCAGGTCTGGGCCAACTGCGCGGTCTACTGCGCCACCAAATACGCGGTGGTTGCGATCTCGGACGGCGTCCGGCTCGAGAACAAGGATGTGCGCGTCACCGTCATCTCGCCCGGCGTCACCGAGTCCGAGCTCGCCAACACCACGACCGACAAGGGCGCGCAGGAGATGCTGGACGCGTTCCGCGAGGTCTCGATCCCGGCCGACGCGATCGCCGGCGCCGTGGCCTATGCGGTCGGGCAGCCGGACGGCGTCGACGTCAACGAGATCATCGTGCGGCCGACCGCGAGCCTGTACTGAGACCAACGACCAGTCGGCCCCGTCCGCTGAGCGGATGGGGCCGGCGCCCCGTCATCCGCCGCGACGGCGTTCGACGGTCATGTAGAGGCCTTCGTGGACGCGAAGGCTCACCGCTCCGGCCGGCCGCACCTCGTGGCCGTCCGCGAGCCGGAACCTGAACTTTCGCGCCAGCACCGAGATCCCGATCATGAGCTGCTGGATCGCGACCGCGGCCGCGATGCAGACCCGAGGGCCCATGGCGAAGGGCAGATAGGCGAGGCGCGGGCGGCCCACGGAGTTTTCCGGCAGGAAGCGGTCGGGATCGAAGCGGTCGGGATCGGTCCAGAGCTTGCGGTGCCGGTGGATGATCCAGGGCATCACCAGCGTCACGGCGTTGGCCGGCACCTTGACCCCGCAGAGCTCGTCGTCTTGCGCCGCCATGCGCATGATGGCGGGGATCGGCGGATAGAGCCGCATCGACTCGTCGAGAACCCGCCGCACATAGGGCATGCGCGTCATCGCCGAGGGATCGATCTGGCCGCTCCCCAGCACCTCGTCGATCTCGGGCGTGGAACCGCGCCTCGACCTCCGGGTCGATCGCGAGCAGATACCAGATCCACGTCATCGCCCGCACCGTGGCGATGCCGCCGGTGATGAGGCTCGCGGCCTCGTCGCGCGCTTCCGAAGCCGGCAGCGGCTCGTTGGTGCCCCTGTCGATCGCGTGGACCATGCGCCAGATCATGTCGCGCGCGCCCTGGTAGTTTGGGTCGCGCCGCTCTGCGATGAGGCGGTCGAGCGTGGCGTTCGCCTCCGCGGATTCCGCGCCGCGCCGCATGCGGCGGAGGTCCGACATCCATTTTGGGCTGCGGCACGAGGTCGAGCACGCGCGGCTTGTGCGGAACGCGCGAGAACCACTTCATCATCGGCACGCCCGCAGGGTCGCCGCCGGTCACCACATGGTTCCAGATCCGCGTCGAATAGCGGGTGAGCCAGTCCTGCATGTCGACGACCGCGCCGCTGCGGGCGTGGGCGTGAAGCTGCAGCGCGCGGCGCTCGGCGATCGCGATCATGGCGTCGAGGTCGGGGGCGATCGAACGCGGGTCGATGACGGGCGTCGCGGCGCGCCGATGGCGGCGCCACACCCTCGCCCTCGCTCGAAAGCGTGCCGGTGTTGAGCTCGAACTCGAACAGACGGCGGGTGTTGGTCCAGCGCGGATACTGGTCGAACTTGTCGAGCAGCACTTGCCGGACCGCCTCGGGATCGCTCACCACCACGAGCCGCAGCGTGCCGTAGCGCCGCGACACGATGAGGTCGTCGAACATCTGCTCGTCGCAGACCGAGAGCGAGTTCGTGGTCGCGGTGCGGATGATCTGGAACGTCGACAGCGGCTTCGCCGGCCGCGGCGGAAACACCGGGATCGGAGCCGGCGAGGCCGTGACGGGCGCGCTCTTCGGAGACGGTGCGGGACGGGCGGTGGCGCGCGGCAAGAGATCGTCCGAAAAGGCCGAAAACGACGAAGCTGTCAGCGGAGCCGCAACCTTAGCGGAGGCGGCGGGTGAGGCAAGCGGCATCGTCTCCCCCCTGTCAGGCACCTGTCCGGCGGCGCCCGTTCACGCACCGGCGCCTTGCGGGCGGTGTCGAAACCCGACACAAGCGGCGTTCCTCCCCTGAATTCCGCGGCCCTTAAATGACGTTCGACAGCCTGATCCAGACCGCGCTCGAATTCGTGCGCGAGCACCAGGCCTGGGCGCCGTTCATCGTGTTCGTGCTGGCGATGCTCGAATCGATCGTGGGCCTGTCGCTCGCCGTGCCCTCGACGCCGATCTTCGTCGGGGTGGGGGCGCTGATCGGGGCGAGCAACATCGCGTTCTGGCCGATCTTCGCCGGCGTCGCGCTCGGCGGCTTCATCGGAGACTGGATCTCCTACTGGCTCGGTTACCGCTTCAAGGAGCCGGTCCTGAACTGGAAGGCCGTGAGGGACCGACCCCAGATCATCGAGCGCACCAAAGGCATCGTGGAGCGGTGGGGCATGGCGGCCGTGTTCGTGTGCCGCTTCATCAGCCCGATCCGCTCCTTCGTGCCCTTCGTCGCCGGCATGTTCCAGATGCCGTTTTGGCTGTTCCAGCTCGCGAACGCGTCTTCGGCCGTGGTCTGGGCCTATGTGCTGCTGGCGCCCGGCGCCGCGCTGCTGAGGCATTACGGGCTCGCTTGACGGGGGTGCCCTGCATCAGCGAACTGCGTGCTTCGAGACGCCGTCCTGACGGACGGCTCCTCCGCATGAGGGTTGTTTCGCTCTTGCAGCGCTCCGACGCTCTTTATGCTGGGGAGCCTGCGGAGCAGGCGTCTTGAAGCGCGCCCTCGCTCGATGCAGCCTCGACGCAGGGCTCAGGGCGGCGTTAGAAGGCGGATCGCTCACGGTCTCGGGCGCTGCGCCGATGAACATCCTCTCGATCCAGTCCCACGTCGCCTACGGCCATGTCGGCAACGCCTCCGCTGCGTTTCCGCTGCAGCGGCTTGGCCATGAGGTCTGGGCCGTCAACACGGTGCAGTTCTCCAACCACACCGGCTACGGCGCCTGGCGTGGGCCGGTGTTCCCGCCGAGACGATCCGCGAGGTGGTGGCGGGCGTCGAAGAGCGCGGCGTCATGGGAGCCTGCGACGGGATCCTCTCCGGCTACATGGGCGAGGCGGCGATCGGCGAGGCGATCCTCGACGCGGCGGCTCGGGTGAAGGCCGCGAACCCCCAGGCGCTCTATTGCTGCGATCCGGTGATCGGCGACGTCGGCCGCGGCGTGTTCGTGCGGCCGGGCGTGCCGGAGTTCATGCGCGACAAGGCGGTCCCGGCCTCCGACGTCGCGACGCCCAACCAGTTCGAGCTCGCGCTGCTCACCGGGCGCGAGATCGCGACGCTCGCCGACGCCAAGGCCCGCCATCGAGGCGCTTCGGGCGACGGGGCCGGGCGTGGTGCTGCTGACGAGCCTGCAGATCGACGAGACGCCCGCCGACGCGATCGAGATGCTGGCGGTCGACGGGGAGGGGGTGTGGCGGCTCCGCACGCCGCTGCTGCCGATTTCGGTCAATGGCGCGGGCGACGCGACGGCGGCGCTGTTCTTCGCGCATCTGCTCCAGACCCGCTCGGCGGCGGAGGCGCTGAAACGCGCCGCCTCCTCGATCTACGGCGTGCTGAAGGCGACGGCCGAGGCGGGCTCGCGCGAGATCCTCACCGTGGCGGCGCAGGAGGAGTTCGTTTCGCCGTCCCGCGTGTTCGAACCAGAGCCCGCGTGAGCGCGGATCTCGACAACGCGCCCGGAGCGCCCCGGGTGGTTCCGGTCTCCGGCGTCGCCGCCCGTCTTCTTTCCGGACCCCATGCGGCCGAGGCGGGCGAGCGCGACGCCATCGCGCGCGAGTGGAAAAAGGCGCTGGCCGAAAAGCCGAAGATGTTCGACGGCCGTGTGCTGCTCGGCGAGAGCGCCGACGTCCGGGACGGGGCGCTCGACGTCGCGTTCCGGGAGGTCGGCTTTTCGCTGATGATCTGGCGGCGCTTGATCCCCGCCGAGACGCGCCCGCTGCTGAACGTCTTCGGAGCCGCCGCCGTGGTCTCGTCGGACGGCGCCGTGCTGCTCGGCCGCATGGGCGACCACACGGCCAACGCCGGCCGGGTCTACTTTCCCTGCGGAACGCCCGATCTCGGCGACGTCGTGGGCGAGACCGTCGATCTCGAAGGGTCGATCGAACGGGAGCTGCATGAGGAGACGGGGCTTGGCGAGGAGGACGCCGTTCCTACCGAACGTCGGCTCGCCGTGTTCCATGGCCCGCTCGTCGGCTACATCCGCGTCTTCCGTTCTCGCTTCAGCGCCGAGGCGCTGCTTGCCAAGGCGAGGGCGCATCTCGCCGCCGATCCGGAGCCGGAGCTGTCCGAGCTGGTCATGAAGCGACTGGGCGACCCGCTCGGGCCGGAGATTCCGCCCTATGCAAGAGCCGCCGTCGCGGCGATCCTCGCAGCGGATTGATCCCGCGCGACATTCGACGTAAATTCACATGCGTCGCGCGGGCGTCCTTCCGCCTGTCGCGTTCCTTTTCGGCTTCGGACGTTTCACTCGATGCGCGCGACCAGCGTCATCATCGCAGACCTGACCACGGCGCTTTCGGGCCGGACGTCGCTTCGCGCGCTGCTTCTCCTTAGCCGCCCCTGAGGGCCGGCGGGGCGTCGCACGCCCTGGCGCTCAGGGGATCTGGAACAGCCGCAAGACGAGACGTAAACGACAGGCGCGCGCCAAAGGCCTGAGGGCCATAGCCAAGACCGCGCCGGACCGAAGGACTGACCCCCAATGACCGCTTCCAAGGACCGCGTCGTCATTTTCGACACGACGCTGCGCGACGGCGAGCAATGCCCCGGCGCGACCATGACGTTCGAGGAGAAGCTCGAAGTCGCAAGCCTCCTCGACCGGATGGGCGTCGACATCATCGAGGGCCGGCTTCCCGATCGCCTCGAACGGCGACTTCGAGGCCGTGGCCGAGATCGCCCGCCGCACCGAGAACGCGACGGTGGCGGGCCTCGCCCGCGCCATTCCGGGCGACATCGCCCGCTGCGGAGAGGCGGTGCGCCACGCCCGGCGCGGCCGCATCCACACCTTCGTCTCCACCTCGCCGATCCATCTCGCGCACCAGATGCGCAAGACCGAGGATCAGGTGATCGAGATCATCCAGGCGACGGTCAGCCAAGCCCCAACCTCGTCGACGACGTCGAGTGGTCGGCGATGGACGCGACCCGGACCTCGATCGAGTATCTCTGCCGCGCGGTCGAGACCGCGATCAAGGCGGGCGCCACCACGATCAACCTGCCCGACACCGTCGGTTACGCGACGCCGGAAGAGTATGGCGACATGTTCCGCCAGGTGCGCGAGCGCGTGCCGGGCGCCGACCAGGTCATCTTCTCGACCCACTGCCACAATGATCTGGGCCTCGCGGTCGCCAACTCCTTGGCCGGCCTCGCCGGCGGCGCGCGGCAGATCGAGTGCACCATCAACGGCATCGGCGAGCGCGCGGGCAACGCGGCGCTCGAAGAGGTCGTGATGGCCCTGCGCACCCGCAATGACGTGCTGCCGTGGGACACCGCGATCGAGTCGACGATGCTGACCCGCGCCTCGCGGCTCGTCTCCGCCGCGACCTCGTTCCCGGTGCAGTACAACAAGGCGATCGTCGGCAAGAACGCCTTCGCGCATGAGAGCGGCATCCATCAGGACGGGATGCTGAAGCACAACGAGACCTACGAGATCATGACGCCGGCGTCCGTCGGCCTCACCAAGACCTCGCTCGTCATGGGCAAGCATTCCGGCCGCGCCGCCTTCAAGGACAAGCTGAAGGCGCTCGGCTACGAGCTCGGCGAGAACGCGCTGCAGGACGCCTTCCAGCGCTTCAAGGATCTCGCCGACCGCAAGAAGCACGTCTATGACGAAGACATCGAGGCGATCGTCGACAACCAGATCGCCTCGGGCCACGACCGCATCAAGGTGCTGTCGCTGACCGTCATCGCCGGCACCATGGGCCCGCAGTCCGCGACGCTGACGCTGGACATCGAGGGCGTGCACACGACCGTGCAGTCGTCCGGCAACGGCCCGGTGGACGCGATCTTCAACGCGATCCGCCGCGTGGTGCCGCATGAGGCGTCGCTCGAGCTCTACCAGGTCCACGCGGTGACCGAGGGCACGGACGCGCAGGCCGAGGTCTCGGTTCGGCTGGAAGAGGACGGCAAGACCGTCACGGCCAAGGTCGCCGATCCCGACACGCTGGTGGCGTCGGCGAAGGCCTATGTGGCGGCGCTCAACAAGCTCTCGGCCAAGCGCGGCAAGATCAACCCGCAGGCCGCCATCAGCGCCTGAGCCTGATGGGCGGGTGACGGAACGAGGCCGGCTTTCGCCGGCCTCGTCTATTCTCTTCGCCGCTCCGCCGTCACTCGGCCGAGGCGACGTCGGCCTTCGACGACCCGCAGGTGTAGAGGCGGACGTCGTCGATGATCCAGCCGTCCCAGGCGCCGTCGAAATCGGTCGCCATCCGGAAGCGGAACTTCACCTTCTTGCCGGAGAGCGACGACAGGTCGATCCGGCTCGACGTCCATCCGCCAGAGAAGCCCGAGAAGGCCGCCTGACCCGCGAACGCGCTGCCGGTGTCGGTCCTGATGGTGGTGTTGTACGGATTGTCCTTGAACATCGTGGCCGGCACGCGCTGCCAGTCGCCGTTGTTCACGCTGTATTCGACCACGCCGCCCGCCGATGAGCCGGCTGAATTGGTGTAGAGGTTGTAGTAGTGCGCGAAGCGCAGATAGGCCTTGGCCGGAATCTTGGCGTTGTCGGTCGATGCGAGATTGGTGTCGTACTGGCCGCCGCCTGACGCGTAGAGCGCGTGGAAGTTGCTCGCGGCGTAATTGTCCACGACGCTCCAGTGGAAGTCCGAGCCCTGGAACTTGTACGACGTCGTGTCGGTCGCCTCGAAGGTCTCGAAGAGCTTGTATTTGGCGGTCTTGCCGCTCGGGCAGACGCCCGCCTCGGCCGGAATCGGCCAGTATTGCGGGTCCTTGCTCATCTCGGTGGCGGTCACCGCCTTGGCGACTTCCTTGCAGTCGTCGGCGGTGATGGCGGCTTTCGCGACGCCCTTCTTGTTCTTCGGGCGGCTGCCGATGAGATCCTTGCAGGACTGCTTCATCGCGTTGCCGAAGTCGGCGTAGTCGCTCGACGACGTCAGGATGAAGTTGTTCACGCGGTAGAAGATCGCCGCGGCCTTGTCGATCCCGAGGCCCTTGACGGTCTGGCCGTTGAAGGTGTCGCCGTCGGTGATCAGATAGGCGGCCTTGTTGCCCACGCCGCTGTTGACGTGAACGCCGCCCTGGTCGCGGAAGCTGAAGTCGCCGGTCCAGAGCGTGCTCGTCATCTTGTCTGGCTGGGCCGGAAACAGCGCCGGGTTCGGCGAGATCGTCGGATCCTTCATGTTGCGGATCGCGCCGATCGGCAGATCCTCGCCGAGCAGCCAGCCGTCGCCGGTGTCGTGCGAGCGCTGCACGAGATCGCCGAAGATGTCCGACAGCGACTCGTTCAGCGCGCCCGACTGATAGTAGTAGAAAAGGCTCGACGAGAAGTCGGTGAAGCCGTGGCTGAGCTCATGGCCCACGACGTCCTCCGCGGTTGCGAAGTCCTTGCCGTAGACCATCTGTCCGAGATCGCCGCTCCAGAACGCGTTCTGGTAGTCCTGACCTGCGGTGCGCTGGAAGCGCACGGTCGAGACCAGCCGGAGACCCGCGTCGTCGAGGCTGTTGCGATCGAAGCGGCGGGCGTAGAAGTCGTAGGTCGACTCGGCGAATTTGGCGGCGAGCTTGACGTCCGGCACGTCGCTGCCGGTCGGGTTGGAGACCGCGTCGGCCTGCGTGCAGGGCACCTTTGCGACGGCGTTCCCGGCGTCGCAGACCCATTGCAGGGCGTTGGCCGGCGCTGCGTGCGCCGCCTGGTTGAAGGTGACGGCGACCCGTCCGTTCTGCGCGTCGACCAGCACGATCTGGCGCAGGTCCTCGCGGGTCTTGCTGGTCACGTCCACGCGCCAGACGAGCGCCGGCGGAGCCGGCGGGCCGCCCATCACCCGGGCGTCGTGGATGGACAGGACCGGCTCGGCCGCGACGAGATCGGTCTCCGGCGCCGACCGACGCGTCGGGCCGCGGTCGTGCGAGAGACCGCGTCGTCGGCGCCGCTCGTCGGCCGGCGCCCCCGCGCCGGCGAGCGCCGCCGTCGGCGACGCTCGGCCGCGCGTCGCCGACATCACGTCGCGGGAGGCGCCGACCTGCACAACGAGCTCGGCGCCGATGATCGGAACGCCCTTATAGGTCTGCTGGAAGCGCACGAAACCGCGGCCCGACGCGTCGGTCGAGGTCTTGACCGGCGAGAGTTCGGCGCTCCCCGAGCGAAGGCCGAAGGCGGTCGACTGCTGGCTGAGGAACCCTGCCGCGGCCTGTTCGAAGCTCGCCGCGCCGCCCTGGCCTAGGGCGCTGGCGACAGGGCCGCCGCCCACGCCCGACATCCAGGCCACGAGCCCGGTGCGCGCGTTGAGGACCACTTCGGCGGCCTTGGGAGAGAAGGCGGGCAGCGGCCCCGCGGATTGCGCCCACGCGACAGGCGCGGCCGTTGACGAGAGCGCGACGGCGATCGCCGCGCCAATGACACGCTTCGACGCCAGCATCGCAGTCCCCCCGATACGGGACGGACCGATGGGATGCGGTCCAGCGGCAGGATGCTAGATCAAGCGCGCGTGATCGTCTGTAAGTAGTGCTACGAGGTCGGGCCCCGACCGCAGCGCTTTCAACCGGCCCGCAGCAGTCTTACGGCGGCGTCGCGCTCGAAGATCTGGAGCAGCAGGCGCAGCGCCCGGCCGCGGTCGGAGGTGAGGTGCGGATCCTTGGCCAGCACCAGCCCCGCATCGTCGTGGGCGACGCGCACCAGCGCGCCGTGGGTCTCCATTCGGGCGAGGCGGAATTCCGGCGCGCCGGACTGCCGGGAGCCGAGAACCTCGCCTTCGCCGCGGAGCTCGAGATCCTTCTCGGCGATGACGAAGCCGTCGTCGGTGTCCCGCAGCGTCTCGAGCCGGGCCTTCGCGGTCTCGCCGAGCGGCCCTTTCCAGGCGAGGAGGCATGTCGAGCGGCCCGCGCCGCGGCCGACGCGGCCGCGCAGCTGATGAAGCTGGGCGAGGCCGAAGCGCTCGGCGTGCTCGATCACCATGACGGTCGCCTCCGGCACGTTGACCCCGACCTCGATCACGGTCGTCGCGACGAGGATCGGCGTCTCGCCCGAAACGAAGCGCGCGACCGCTGCGTCCTTGTCCGCGCCCTTGAGCTTGCCGTGCGCAAGGCCGACGCGGCCGGGAAACACTTGGTTGAGCGAACCGAACCGGTCTTCGGCGGCGGCGACGTCCAGCGTCTCGGACTGCTCGACCAGCGGGCACACCCAATAGACCCGCGCGCCGCCCTCGATCGCGCGCCCGACCGCGCCGACGATCTCGTCGAGGCGCTCGAGGCTGACGAGCCGCGTGTCGATGGGCGTGCGGCCGGGCGGCTTCTCGTCGAGCGCGGAATGCTCCATGTCGCCGAAGGCGGTGAGGACGAGCGTGCGCGGGATCGGGGTCGCGGTCATCACCAGCACGTCGACGGCCGCGCCCTTGCTCGCGAGCGCGAGCCGCTGACGGACGCCGAACTTGTGCTGCTCGTCGACGACGGCGAGCCCGAGATCGCGGAAGACGACGTCGTCCTGAAAGAGCGCATGGGTGCCGACGAGAAGGTCGACCTCGCCGTCCTCGAGCCGCGTCAGGATCGCGGCGCGCTCGCGGCCCTTCTCGCGGCCGGTGAGAAGCGCGACGCGAAGTCCGGCCGCGCCTGCGAGCGGCTCAAGCGTCGCGAGATGCTGGCGGGCGAGGATCTCGGTCGGGGCCATGATCGCGGCCTGCGCGCCGGCCTCCACCG